>CAVSQL010000001.1:0-368141 GCA_963730065.1 uncultured Actinomycetes bacterium
GGCCACCCCGACAGAGAAGTTCCAGGCAGATGGCATGATCGCCAGGCGCGGCGATCATGCCATTGATCATTTGTTGGCCACTCGTTGGCGAGGCAGGACCCTGGAGTCCGGTACGCGGCGAGGAGGATCGGCAGAGAATGCCATCGTGTCAGGGCATCGGCCCTCGCGGGTTGAACGGCTCCCCGCTGCCGATTTTGCAAGCCCGACCTTGACTGGACTTCACCCTCGTTCGCATCGAGGGGTCAGCCTCCAGCTCCACCCAAACCAGCACGTCAGAGTCATGATCCTCGCCCCGACTGATCACGGTCAAGATCGCGACTGCACTGTCGTATACCGGCCAGGCAAGATCAGCGAGGTCCTGACCGAGCACTACCGCCGGGCTCATCCCGAAACGCTGGGCCTCCCTTCCCGGTAACGGAGACCCTGTACCGTCCGCGGCTGCGCCGCGTGCCTTTCGAGCCCCGAGGGGCAACTTTGCCGCAGAGCTGGGCCGGTGTAGGCCAGCAGTGACGCAGCGTCGCGATCGATGGCGAAGAACCGCGCGCGTAACCGCCTTAGGCGCGCCAGCCGCAGCGTGCCGGGATGTCGGTAGCGCCGCGCCGAATAGGGCGATCTGCATGTCCCTTAGCGGGCTGGGCGGGCGCGCCTGTCAGCGCTTGCGCGGCCGGGTGCGGCCGGGTGCGGCCGGGCTGAAGCGCCTACTGCGGGCGCTTCACCAAGGTCAGGAAGAAGTCGTCGATGTGCCTGATCGCGTCGGCGAACTGGGCGGCGTCGAATGGCTTGATGACGTAGGCGTTGGCGTGCAGCTCGTAGCTGCGCAAAATGTCGGCCTGTGCCTGCGATGTGGTGAGCACCACCACCGGGATGGTGTGCAGGCCGGGGTCGGCCTTGAGTTCGCCGAGAACCTCCAGGCCGCTGCGGCGGGGCAGGTTGAGGTCGAGCACGACCAGGGCGGGGCGGGGCATGCCAGCGAAGTCATCGGTGCGGCGCAGGAACCGCATCGCCGTTTCGCCGTCGCCGACGACGTGGAGCTGCAGGCCCAGGTGGTGGTCCTCGAAGGCTTCCCTGGTCAGCAGCACGTCCCCGGGGTCGTCCTCGACCAGGAGAACATCGGCGGCGCCGAGCAGGGCTGAGCTGGTCATCCGGGGGTCCCCAGCGGTTCGGGGGTGGCGGGCGGCACGGGCGCGGCAGCCAGCGCGCCGGGCGGGCTGGTGCAATCGGGAACCGCGGGCGCTGGCGCGAGGGCCTGTTCCAGGGTGGGGAAGGTGGGGATCAGGTGGTCGATGCCGGTGACAGCGAAGATGCGCAGGACGGCAGCGGCGCAGATGACCAGCAGCAGCTCACCGCCCTCGGTCCGGGCCCGCTTGTGCGCGCGCACCAGGACGTTAAGCCCGGCCGAGTCGCAAAACTGTGTCTGGGCCATGTCGGCCACCAGCGTCCCGCTCCCGTGCGCGGCTGCTTCGAGCAGGGCCGCCCGCAGTCCGGCGGCATTGGTGATATCGATCTCCTCGGGCGCCGTCACGACGGGCACACCGCTGACCACCTCAACAGGGAAGCTGGCTTCAGGCATCTGTGTCACCTCCTGTGCCCGGGGTCCGGCTACTGGCGCGGCCGTGACCCGATCAGGGCACTACCAGGATCGAGGCCGGGCTGAGACCTGTCAATAGAAACACGAGAAAAACTTCGCGGGATCTCTCTCGCGAGTAGTTTCTCGCGTGGATGTTCTCGCGTGGATGTTCTCGCGAGGATATACTCACCAGGTATGAGTGTTGCTGACGAGCGCGGCGGCAGCTGGACACTGCTGACCGGGCACGGGCACGTGCTGGTGGAGATCGCCCGCACCCCCACCGCGCGGATCCGCGACATCAGCGCCGCCGTCGGCCTCACCGAGCGCACCGTCCAGGTCATCGTGGCCGACCTGGAAGCAGCGGGCTACCTCACCCGTACCCGGACCGGCCGCCGCACCCGGTACTCCGTGAACCGCAACCACCTGTTCCGCCACACCGCCCAGGAAGGACTTCGGGTCGGCCCGTTCCTCGACCTGCTCGCCGCGGACGGCAATCCCACCACAAACGGGCCGCATGACGGGTGAGGCGGGTGCCGACGGTGTGGCCCAGGCCCAGCGCGGCCGCGGCGGTCATCAGGTTGACGGTCGCGCTGGCGCGCAGCTGGGTGATGGTGACGGGCATCTGGAGTTCCTCCTGGTGGTTCAGGCGTGATGGGGCAGGTCCGCGGGATGGGTGGCCACAACGGCCCCGGCTAGGTCGAGGGGGTCGATCTGGACGTCCTCGCCTGTCTGGCAAGCAGGTCCCCGGGCTGGATCTGGGTGAGGGGGAACCGTAGGGCCCGTCTTGGCGCCAGCCGAAGGTGATGCGGGCGAAGTGGATGCCCGCAGCGGCGTAGGCGTCCGGAGCGGTGGCGCCCCACTGGTAGGGCTTGCCGATCTGGCGCAGGGCGAACGCGAGCGCGGTGGCTGCCGCGCCGGAGGGGACGGGGATGGTGTAGCGGGCGGCCCATCCCAGGACGTCGTTGACGTAGGCCTGGGAGTGGTTGTAGGCGAAGACCGCCTGCCTGATCCCGGCCGCGGTGCCGGAGGCGGCGCCGTTGGCGCACAGCATCGCGGCGGCGCTGTAGATCGCGTCGGCGGGGTCGTAGGGGCTCAACTGGCCGTCGTGATCACCGTCGACCGCGTACTAGGCGAAGGTGGCGGGCCTGCCTCACCGCCGGGCGGCCGCCCGCGCCTGAGGGCGCGATCGCGCCCATCTCCGGCGGGCTCTCCCTGCCGCCCATGTTTGCCCGGTTGCGCACGGGTAGATGCCGACGAACACACGAATCGAGGCGGCGCCAGCGGGCGAGCGCCTGGCGCCAGGCGGTTGGGGAGCGACGACATGGCAGCGTTCCGCGCGCGGCGGCCTGCGACCAGGCAGGCGGCTCACGGGATCGACCGGATGGTCCGCAACGTCGAGACCGGGCGTTTCGAGCGCAGCCTGTCGGCACTGACCGCGGCCGGGGCGCTGGTGACGGCGGCGGAGATCTTTTTCGAGCACGACAGCGCGAGCTTCGGAAACAAGATGATGTGGATCCCGGTGGCGCTCGGGCCGGTCGGCGCGGCCGCGGGCGTCGCCGGGTTCTTCAGCCAGCGGATGGCGAAGACCGCGCTGCCTGTCGCCTCGGCCACCATCGTCGCCAACGGGCTGCAGGGGGTTTTCCTGCACGCCCGGGGCATCTCCCAGAAGCCGGGCGGGTGGTCCAACGCCAGGTACAACATGGAGATGGGGCCGCCGCTGCTCGCGCCGCTGCTGGTCACCATGGTGGGCGGCATGGGGCTGCTCGCCGCCATCCTGCGGCGCGAGAAGTGAACCAGAGCCCCGTGACAGCACCCGATCCCCGGGACCGGTTCCCCGGCTTCGCCGTCATGCGGCAGGCGCAACGCTGGGATGAGGCGACCGCGCTGACCATCCGGTCGCGGGTCGCGCCGCCCGCCGCGCCGCGGTTCTTCACGGCAGCCGAGCAGGCTACCGCGCGGGCACTGGTGGGCCAGCTTCTCGATCAGCCGCACGATGACCTAGGCGTTCCGGTCATGGAAATGATCGACGCCAGGCTGGCAGACGGGCAGACCGACGGCTGGCGGTATGAGGACATGCCAGAGGACGGCCAGGCCTGGCGGGACACGCTGGCGCACCTGGACACCGACGCCAAGGAGCGGTTCGGCGCCGGGTTCGCCGCCTGCGCTGGCGCCGAGCAGGCGTCCATTATCCAGGCCGTCCAGGATCTCGGTTCCCGCGAATGGCATGGCCTGCCGGCCGGCCACGTGTGGAGCCTGTGGACCAGGTACGCGTGCACGGCGCTCTACGCGCATCCCGCGGCGTGGGACGAGATCGGCTTCTCCGGCCCGGCGTACCCCCGCGGCTACAAGAACATCGGCGTCGATGCCCTTGAGCCCTTCGAGGTCCGGGACGCCCGGCCCGCGCAGGACCCGGTCCGGGAGCGGCTGTGACGGCGGGCGTGCGCGCACGGAACGAGTCCGCGTGGCTGCTGCCGAACGACGGGACGCGGACGAACCATCGGCTCCGGCGTGACATGCGGCGGTTCAGCGACGATGACGAGGTTGACCTGGTCATCGTTGGATGCGGCGCCGGCGGGTCGGTGCTGGCGCAGCGGCTGGCCAGGGCGGGCTGGCGGGTCGTGGCCCTGGACGCGGGCCCGTTCTGGGATCCCGACACCGACTGGGTCAGCGACGAGGCCGGCTCACATCACCTCTACTGGACCGACCCGCGGGTGATCACCGGTGCCGACCCGGTGCCGCTGGGCTCCAACAACTCGGGCCGGGGCGTGGGCGGCTCCATGGTCCACTACGCGGGCTACACGCCACGTTTCCACCCAAGCGACTTCTCGACCCTGAGCGACGACGGAGTGGGTGCCGACTGGCCCTTCGCGTACGACGAGCTGCGCCCCTACTACGCCGCCATCGAGCAGGAACTGCCGGTCGCCGGGGAGCACTGGCCGTGGGGCGACCCGCACGGCTACCCGCACCGGCCGCACCCGGTCGGCGGCAACGGCGAGCTGTTCCTGCGCGGGGCGGAAAAGCTCGGCATCGAGGCCAAGGTCGGCCCGGTCGCCATCGCGAACGGCCGGTTCGGGAACCGGCCGCACTGCATCTACCGCGGGTTCTGCCTGCAGGGCTGCAAGGTGAACGCCAAGGCGTCGCCGCTCATCACGCACATCCCCGACGCGCTCGCGCACGGGGCCGAGGTGCGGGCGGAGGCGATGGTCACCCGCGTCGGGATGGACGAGCGCACCGGCCGCGCGACCGGGGTGCACTACGTCCGGGACGGCGCCAGCCGGTTCCAGCGGGCCGCCATGGTGGCCATCGCCGGCTACTCGATCGAGACGCCCCGGCTGCTGCTGAACTCCGCCTCACCGCGTTACCCGGACGGCCTGTGCAACGAGTTCGATCAGGTCGGCCGCTACCTCATGGTGCAGGGCGCGCCGCAGACCGCCGGCCGCTTCGACGCGGAGGTCCGGATGTACAAGGCGCCGCCGCCCGAGGTGAGCACCGAGGAGTTCTACGAGACCGACCCGGCCAAGGACTACAAGCGCGGGTTCGCGGTGCAGACCGTGTCGCCGCTGCCGATCACCTGGGCCGAGCATGTCGCCGCGCAGGGGCACTGGGGGCGGGCGCTGCGTGACTACATGAGCGACTACGTGCACTGGGCGTGCCTGGGGTCGCTGTGCGAGTTCCTGCCGCTGGCCGGCAACCGGGTGACGCTGGCCGACGAGACCGACTCCCACGGCCTGCCGGTCGCGCGGTTCGCCTACTCGCAGGGTGACAACGACAGGGCCCTGATGGAGGCCGCGCAGCACGTCATGGAGGACATCCTGACCGCCGCCGGCGCCGACGAGGTCATCACGATCAAGCGTTACGCCCACCTGGTGGGCGGCGCCCGGATGGCAAAGGACGCAAGGAACGGGGTGGTGGACGGCAGGTGCCGGACCTTCGCTGTGCCCAACCTCTACATCACCGACGGCAGCGTCCTGCCCACCCAGGGCAGCGCCAACCCCGCTCTGACGATCATGGCCGTCGCCGCGCGGTCCGCGGATCACCTGATCTCTGGCGCACGCGGCGGAGCCGGCTGAGATCCCATCTGTCAAGGAAGGAAACACATATGGCTGCCACCGTTGCCGACTACCTGCTCGAGCGCCTGCGGGCCTGGGGCGTCGATCACGTGTTCGCCTACGCCGGCGACGGCATCAACGGGATCCTCGCGGCCTGGGGACGGGCGGAGAACAAGCCGAAGTTCGTCCAGGCGCGGCACGAGGAGATGGCGGCCTTCGAGGCCGTCGGCTACGCGAAGTTCACCGGCCGGGTCGGCGTGTGCATGGCGACGTCCGGCCCCGGCGCGATCCACCTGCTGAACGGCCTGTACGACGCGAAGCTGGATCACGTTCCGGTGGTGGCGATCGTCGGCCAGACGAGCCGCAGCGCGATGGGCGGCTCATACCAGCAGGAAGTGGACCTGCTTTCGCTGTTCAAGGACGTGGCGGGTGAGTACGTCCAGATGGTGACCGTGCCGGAGCAACTGCCCAACGTGCTGGACCGGGCGATCCGCACCGCCCAGGCCGGGCGCGCCCCGACAGCGATCATCATCCCGTCGGACGTGCAGGAACTGGAGTACTCGGCGCCCACCCACGCGTTCAAGATGGTGCCGTCCTCGATCGGCGCCGAATGGCCGGTGACCTCGGCGGGCGATGACGCGATCCGGCGCGCGGCGGAGATCCTCAACGCGGGCAGCAAGGTCGCGATCCTGGCCGGCCAGGGTGCCCGCGGGGCGCGGCGGGAGCTCGAGG
The DNA here is from genome assembly GCA_963730065.1 of uncultured Actinomycetes bacterium. GTDB lineage: Bacteria > Actinomycetota > Actinomycetes > Streptosporangiales > Streptosporangiaceae > UBA9676. Next base: position 6,349 of record CAVSQL010000001.1, read on the forward strand.
AAGTGGCCGACCTGCTCGGGGCCGGGGTCGCCAAGCCGCTGCTGGGCAAGGACGTGCTGTCCGACGAGCTGCCCTACGTCACCGGCTCCATCGGCCTGCTGGGGACGCGGCCGAGCTACGAGCTGATGATGAACTGCGACACGCTGCTGACGGTGGGCTCGAGCTTCCCCTACACCCAGTTCCTGCCCGCGTTCGATCAGGCCCGGGCGGTGCAGATCGACATCGACGGCAGGTTCATCGGCATGCGGTACCCGTACGAGGTCAACCTGATCGGGGACGCGGCCGCCACCCTCCGGGAGCTGATCCCCCGCCTGCGGCGCAAGGATGACCGCAGCTGGCGGGAGGCCATCGAGGCCGGCGTCGCCCGCTGGTGGGAAACGATGGAAATGGAAGCCGACGTCGAAGCCGACCCGGTCAACCCGATGCTGTTGTTCCGCGAGCTCTCGGTCCGGCTGCCACACGATGCCATCGTGACGGCCGACTCCGGATCGTCGGCGAACTGGTACGCCCGGCAGCTGAAGTTCCGCGGCGACGTCCGTGGCTCGCTGTCGGGGAACCTGGCGACGATGGGCCCGGGCGTTCCCTACGGCATCGGCGCGAAGTTCGGCAACCCCGGCCGGCCGGTCATCGTGTTCGCCGGGGACGGCGCGATGCAGATGAACGGCCTTGCCGAGCTGATCACTATCAAGCACTACTGGCACGAATGGCAAGACCCGCGGCTGATCGTCGCCGTCCTGCACAACAACGACCTCAACCAGGTCACCTGGGAGATGCGGGCGATGGAGGGGGCACCCAAGTTCACCGAATCCCAGCATCTGCCCGACGTGTCCTTCGAGGCCTTCGCCACCAGCCTGGGCCTGGAGGGCATCGCGGTGGACAAGCCGGACCAGGTCGGCCCCGCCTGGGACCGCGCGCTGGCCGCCGACCGGCCGGTCGTGATCGACGCGCGGACCGACCCGGACGTGCCACCGATCCCGCCGCACGCCACCTTCGAGCAGATGAAGGACGCGGCGGCGGCGCTGCTGAAGGGCGACCCGAACCGGTGGGGCGTCATCAAGGAGGGCGTCAAGACCAAAATGCAGGAGTTCCTGCCGCACCAGTCTGAATCCTGATTGGCGGAAGCCGACTCGGACCAGCTGTCCTACTCAGGAGCTGGGCTGGTCCGCGGTGGGTGTTCTGGTACGGTCCGGGGCGGTTCGGGGTCGGCGAGTCGGCCGGGGGCGGGACGCTGGCCGAAGAAGCGGATGAACTCGGTGCTTGCGTTGGGCCCGTGGGGTCGGTGTAGGAGCCATGCGGGACGCCGCCGGACCAGGCATGCCCGGCTTGGTGGAGCGGCTAATCTTCTGGGCGACCTCCGCCGCTGGGTGAAGCGTGGGAATGCTGTCGGCTATGTTTTCGGCTTGCTGGCTTGGCGTGACGCTGTGCGGCGTTCGGGGTTGACCGGATCGGCGTCCGGCTCGCTGGGGGGCAGGGCGCTGCAGGCGAGCACGATGCCGTCAGGGCCGATCTTGAATTGACGGATGCCGGGATCGTGATAGCTTGCGCGGGACTTGATGACTGCCATGGCCCGGCTGATCGATTTTTCCTCTTTGATGTAGTTGAGTAGCACTACGTTGTCGGACAGATGAGAAATTGCGGAGTCCGAGAGGCGTTCGGCATGGAAAAGGTCTCGGATTTCGTGCGTCATCAGTATGCTTACGCCTTGTTGCGAAAAGAGTTGCACCAGCGAGTAGACGAATTCCTGGAACCTTGTCTCGTCTGCCGCGGCAATCCTGAGATCGGCAAGGCTGTCGACGAGTACTCGCCTGGCTCCAGTGCGCTCCACCACCTGGATTAGCTCATAGACCCATTCGTCGATATAGATGTTGACTGGTGAGCGGTACATCACCTCCACATGCGGCTCGCTCAGGGACCAGCCGAAACCTGCGGCTACCCGCTGGAGCTGCGTTCTGTTTTCCTGCAGGGAGGCGATCACGCCGGGCTCTCCCTGGCGGGCGCCGTTGAAGATGAAATGGAGGCCCATGAGCGTCTTCCCCGTGCCTGACGGGCCGGCGATAAGCGTTGACGCACCGGGCCAGTACCCGGACCCGAGCAGTTCATCTAGCGCGGGGATGCCCGACGACGCCCGCACATCGCCTAGCCGGTACTCCGCCTCGATCAGCGTGCTGGCGAACCTGGGGGACAGATGAAGGCCGCTGCTGCTGAGCCGGTATGCATGCTGGCCGGACCGGAAGCCGCTGCCGCGCAGTTTCCGGACCGTAAGAAAGCGCATCTCTCGCTGGCCGACCCCTTTAGCCACCAGATTTAGGATCGCGTCTGCTACGGCAAACTCGGCCAGTGAGCCAACCTCGGCTTCCTCATATTCACCCACCCACAAGGAAGAGACCGCGAGCGCACTCAGCATGCCAGCGAGTTCATACAGAAACGCCCGGAAATCGCTGTTACTCTCCGCGAACGCGTGCAGGGCCTTGAAGCTGTCAATCACGACAAGCCGCGGGCGGCGTTCCTTGAGTACCGCGGCGATCTGCTTGGTAACGCTGGCAAGGCCGCCGGTGCTTACCACAGCCCCGAGATCCTCATAGAAAACATATTTACCGACCGCAGCCCGGTCGAAGAAGTCCAGGTTCTGGCCGAAGCGAACGATCTTCTCCAGCGGCTCCGAGACCGTCGAGAAATAGACCGCTGGACGCTCCGGCCGCGCGTTCTGGAAGACGTACTGCTGCGCGATAATCGTCTTGCCGGTTCCGGGCAAGCCCGTGATCAGGCTGATCGCGTTCGCGGGCAGCCCTCCCCCCAGGACCACATCGAGCGGTTCATGCCCGCTCAGCAGCCGGTCACTCATGACCCGGCCTCCGGCAGCGGGCCAAGGAACGCACTCGACCCGAGGAGATCCCTGACGGTAGATACCAGCTGCAAGGGTTCCAGCGGTTTCAGCAGGAAGGCGTCGGCGCCGGCTTCAACCGCCAGGTCCCGAGACTCCAGGACCGACACCGCGACTATCAGCACATTGCCCTGTTCCTTGAAGAAGCGGCAGAGATCCAGCCCCGCCCCGCCCGAAATGAGAAGCTCAACGACCGCAAGCGAGGGTGACTTCTGGCTGAAGGACTCCCGCGCCGCCTCCTCGCTCAGCGCCACTTCGACCTCGAATCCCTCGGTCTTCAGGAAATACTCCTGAAACTCTGCCGCGTAGGGGTCGCGGTCGGCCAGGAGGATGACAAGCCGTGCCCGCGCTCCAGCCTGGGCAGCCGCCGGCGGGCCGGCGTCGGCCCGTTCGGCCAGCAGGCGATGAGCATCAGCCGCACTGGCACCCTCGGCCATGCACGTCCGCACGAATCTGAGTTGCCCGACCTGATCACGCCGGTACAGCCTGTGGCCGCTGGCGCTCCGGTCGGGAATCACCAGTCCGTACCGGTCTTCCCAGGTCCGGAGCGTGGCAACGGGCACGCCGATCATCCGGGACACGGCGCTAATGCTGTAGACGGCGCGCCCTGTTCCGCTCACGGCCCTACCCTACAGGCCCGCGGCCCTTCGAACCGCGGAGCCCCTGCATCATCTCGTCACGATCTGGTCAAGTGATGAGTTTACTCTTCATATCCTCTTCACAAGGTAAACATACCCAACTATGCTGACTCATATTCGCCAGTTCAGCCCACGAGAGTAGGCAGATATTGAAGAGGTTCGAGCGAGCTACTGAGGAATCCGGGGTAGTGAAGAACTTCGGAGCGCCCCACCGGCGTGACCAGGTCCCCGGCCCCGCTCAGGGCCCCGGTGCGCTCACCGTGCGCCCGCTGGCGGGCCGGGCCGGGCTGCGGCTCGAAGGCGAGGCGGACCTCACCGGACAGCCCCGACTCCGCGAGGCACTCGCAGCCCTGCCGCCCGCCGCGGAAATCCACCTCGACCTCGCATCACTGGATTTCATCGACATCGCCGCTACCCGCCAGCTCATCGCCCTTACCCAGCAGCTTCCCTACCCCCGCCTCATCCTGCACGACCCGCCCCCGGCCCTCATCCGCCTGACCCGGCTGCTCTGGCCCGACGCGAACGTTGAATTCTGCCTCTCCCCCGGCAAGATCATTGACCACGACGGCGAAGCGCCAGGCCGGAGGGCAAAGCCAAGCCAGACCGCAGGTTTTGTTTCACGCTTTCTGCTCCGCCCGCCAGCCATGAGCGCCCGGTGACCGGCCAACCCGCGCTCGGGACCGCCGACGTCCTGCTGGTCGAAGACGACGCCGGCGATGCGCTCCTGACCACCGAAGCCTTTGCACGTTACCGCGTCCACGACACCGTGCATGTGGCGGGCGATGGCGAGCAGGCCATACAGTTCCTGCGCCGCACCGGCGACTTCACCAGCGCGCCCAGGCCGGGGCTGATCCTGCTCGACCTGAACCTGCCGCGCCGCAGCGGCCTGGAGGTCTTGGCCGATGTGAAATCCGACCACGACCTGCGCTCCATCCCCGTGGTAATTCTGACCACCTCGCAGGCCGAGGAAGACATCATCCGCAGCTACTCTCTGCACGCCAATGCCTACGTCACCAAGCCCATGGACTTCGAGCACTTCAGCGAGGCACTCAGGCAGATCAACGACTTCTTCCTCACGCTGGTGAAGCTCCCAACTGAGCACGCACGATCATTCACCCCCGAGAAGGTGATCACGAATGAAGGCGGCTGCTGACCCGGGCGCATGGTCGCGAGGCGTACTCGATCGTTGCGATGATCATGAGCTTGTTCAGAAGGTGCAGTCGCTGCCGCGGGCCAGCGCCGAGCGCGAGGCGGCGTGTGAGGCGCTGATCGTCCGCTACCAGCCGCTGGTGCGGTCGTGCGCGCTGCGCTACCGGGAATCCCCCGAGACGACCGAGGAGCTGATGCAGGCCGGGTATGTGGGCCTGCTGAAGGCGATCAACAACTTCGATCCGGCGATCGGGACGAACCTGGCCGTCTACGCGCAGCCGTGTATCACCGGTGAGATCAAGCGGCATTTCCGGGACACCCGCTGGCAGGTCCACGTCAAACGCTCGGCCCAGGAGCTGCGGCTCGCCGCCAGGAAAGCAGCCCCCGAACTTGCCCAGGAACTGTCCCGCACCCCCCGCGATGACGAACTTGCCCGGCACCTCAAGGTGAGCGAGAAGGACATCGCCGATGCCCGGCACGCAGAGCGGGTGTTCCAGGCGCTGTCGCTGGACACCCCGCTGGCTGGCTGTGAGCAGGACAGCCTCGCTGATCTGATGGGCGAGGAGGACCCGCAGATTGAGCACACGGTACAGATGCAGGCGGTCTTGGCGCACTGGACTGACCTGCCCGCCCGCGAGCAGCGGATCCTGCTGCTGCGGTTCTACGGGAACATGAACCAGGCCGAGATCGGCGAGCAGCTTGGCATGTCCCAGATGCACGTGTCGCGTCTGCTCGCCCGCGCGCTCAGCCACCTGCGCGCCTGCCTGTTCCGTCCGGCGAGCGAAGTACCCGCCAGCTGACAGCCAAAGGATGTTCGGGGCTGATGTCAATCTGGCTGCTGCCCAAACGCCTACGATGCCGGGACGCTCGCCGCCACGCGGCCGCGAAGTGGCTGAAGCCGCGCGAGGGGGTAGTGCAGGCCTGTGATCGTGCTGATCGCCCTGGCGGCGGCGGTGCTCGCCGGCGCTGGGCTGGTGCTGCAGCAGCGCGCGGCCGAGCAGGTGCCCAGGGCGCTTTTCCTGCGGCTGCGGCTGTTCGCTGAGCTGATCCGCCGGCCAAGGTGGCTCGCCGGAATAGCCGTGATGGCCGCTGGCCAGCTGCTGTCGGTATGGGTGCTCGGTCACCTGGTTTTGTCGGTCGCCGAGCCGCTGCTGGCGTCCAGCCTGATCTTCGCGCTGCTTCTCGCGGCGCCGCTATCCGGCCAGGCGCTGCGTGCGATGGAACTGGGCGGCGCCCTGGTGCTGGGCCTGGGCGTGACGGCGCTGTCGTTGGCGCGCAGCGTCAACAGCCAAGGCGTGAGATTCGGCTCCTTCGCCTACTGGCCCACCGCGGCCGGCATCGCGGTCGCCGCGTGGCTGCTGGTGATGGCCGGCCGTCGGCGCTCGGGCCAGCAACGGGCGACGCTGACCGGCTGCGCAGCCGGGCTGGTGTTCGGGATCGCAGACGCGCTGACCCGCCGGACGGTACAGATCGCCGACGCCCATTCGTTCGCAGCGGTGCTGACCAGCTGGCCGGGATACTGCCTCGTGGCTGCCAGCCTGATCGGGCTGTGGCTGATGGAGAGCTCGTTCAACGCCGCGCCGCTGCACGCGTCGCTCCCGGCGATCACGGCCGCGGAACCGATCGCTGGTATCGCGCTGGGCATCGTGGTGTTCGGCGACGTGGTCCGCGTCTCCCCGGGCATGATCACCCTGCAGGCGGCCGGGCTGGCCGCCACCGTGGCCGGCGTGATCATGATGGCCCGCGCGCCCGCGCTGAGCAGCCTGCGGCCAGCCCACCTAATCCACGCACACCGGGCAGCTTCCCGGACGGCTACCGCATCCCTTACCGCCAGAGCGCTCGCAGCCCCCCTTGCGACTGAACCTGAAAGCCCGGCAGGTCAGCCGGCAGCAGCCGTGGCGACTGATCGAACGGGGCAGATACCTGCGAACATCGAAAGCGCAGCCTGAGCCGGGGCCGGTACGTGGCGTACAGCGCGCCATGCGCGGTGCGAAGGCCCGGGTCGGATTGGACTAACTTAGCGTCGCGATGTCGTTCAGTTCGCTCGTGTCGTGGGCTGCCGCCGCTTCGCGGAGCCTGTCGAACCTGGCGGCCATACTGTCGGCCATCCCAGTACCGGCGCAAGGCCCATCGCCAGCAGCTCGGGCGTCCGCGCCATCATCGCCCGGCCAGCCCGGCCCTGCGCCGTAGTCCAGGCCGCTCGGGCGGCACTGGCCGTCCCCGCTAGCCAGACTTGGTTCCCATTGCAGCCCCCTCGTAGCTGCATCTGCCATTACATCCTCCTGCCACGAAACCTGCTCCCAGGGCGCTACCCACACTCACGAGGCCAAACCTGGGCGGGGGCCAGCTGACCGGATCCGCCCGTCACCTTGTCAAGGCCCTTGATTGGTGGGACCGCAGGATGGGAGCCCGTTGCCACGACCAGGTCGCGATAGTCGATCTGGCGGCCGGCTCAAAGCACCAGCAATAGGCGGTGACCTCGTCAAACACGTCTGCGCAGCAGAAGGATGACAAGCACGATGATCACAATGATCACTATCGTCCCAATACCGATGTACATGGCCTAGTTCCCCCTCTCGTGCCCGCGAACGGCGCTGGCTGATTTCGGAGCCTGATCTGGCCGCGAGCTGAGCGATCTGCTCGCGGAGTATGCGGTCGTATCTGCCGCCCTGGTCGGCGGGCATCTGGCTACCCGCCAAGGCCGACCCGAAACGCCGCCACCGTGGCCGGAGCAGTTCTCGAGAGCACCCGGACCTGAAGCACTCGGGCGCTCATCACCGTCTGGCGGGGTCGGGTGGTCTTCTGCTGCACCGGCCGTGTTAGGCCGGCCGAAGGCTGGGTAGGGGCAGCCACTCACCTGCAGGAAGGGCGGGCAGCATGGAACACGTTGGCGATGGCGGGAAGGCGCCTCCGGTGCAGGAGCGCTCCACTGGTGAGCTGGTCAAGTCGCTGTCTGAGCAGGTGTCGGTGCTGGTCCGCGATGAGCTGAAGCTCGCCCAGCTGGAGATGACCCGCAAGGGCAAGCAAGCAGGGACGGGCATCGGGATGCTGGGCGGCAGCGGCCTGATCGCCCTGTACGGCGTGGGCTGCCTGATCGCCTGCGCGATCATCGCCCTCAGCGGGGTGGTGGCGGCGTGGCTGGCGGCGCTGATCGTGGGCGCGGCCTTGCTGGCGGCCGCCGCGGTAGCCGCCCTGGTGGGGAAGGGCCGCCTGCAGAAGGCCACGCCTCCGGTGCCGCAGGAGACCGTTGACAGCATCAAATCCGACGTCGAACAGATCAAGGAAAGGGCGCGGCGATGACCACCAGCGGAGGGGCAAGGAAACCCGCGGGACGGCGGGCCGCTGAGGCGGACACCACATGGGACGCGGTCCAGTCACCGGATACCGCAGCCGCCGATAGCGCACCGGGAAAAGGCCCACTGGCCGGTGCGCTGCCGGCGGCGCCGGATGATGTTCAGCAGGTGGAGCAGGAGATTGAGCGGACCCGCGAACAGCTCGGTGAGACGGTCGAGCAGCTGGCCGCCAAGGCAGACGTGAAGGGCCGGGCACGGGCCAAGGCAGCCGAGGTGTCTGAGCGCGTGAAGAGCAAGACAAGCCAGGCGCAGAACGAAGTGGCCGCCGGCGCTGAGAGTGTGCGCAGCCAGCTTGTGGCCAAGACCGCGGCGGCCCGCCAGAAAGCCATGTCCGCCGGCGGAGCCGGTAAGGACCAGCTGCAAGGCCGCACGGCGGCAGTGGTGACGCCGGTGTGGGAGGCCGCGCCAGAACCCTTGCGGCGGTCGGTTGCGCGAGGAGCGAGTACCGCAAGGCAGCACCGGGTGCCGCTGGCAGTGGCTGCCGGTGTGGTCATTGCCGGTTACCTGGCGATCAGGTGGTGGGGAAGGCGATGATCAAGCTGTTGTACAAGCCGATGACCATGCTGGTCAGCGTGCTCGGAGGGGATAGCCGCCGGGGCGATCTTCAAAAAGGCCTGGCAGGTCGTTGCGCGGGAAGACCAGACGCCCAAGGCGACCGATGCTCGGCGGGGCTGGGCGGAGGTCCTGCTGGCCGCCGCCGTGCAGGGCGCGATCTTCGCGGTGGTCAAGGCCGCTGTCGGCCGCGGCGCCGCCGAGGGTACCCGCAAGGTCACCGGCGTGTGGCCCGGTGATGAAGGCGGGCAATCCGGCCAGGCGGCGTGAGATGACAGGCCGCGAGGACAAGCGCGGCGCCCCTGCGGGTGGCAGCAGCGCCCCGGTGGAGGCGATCCCGCCGCAGACCGAGGGCTCTGGTGGCCCGGACACGCCGCTGGAGCTTGGTGGGAGTGGCTGGCGCAACACCCTCAAGCGCAGCGTCAAGGAGTTCAAGGCCGACCGCTGCACGATGATGGCCGCCAGCCTGGCCTATTACTGGTTCCTGGCCCTGTTCCCGGCGCTGATCGCCTTGCTGGGCCTGGCCAGCCTGATACAGGTCGGCGCCGGCACGGTGCACCGGCTGGTCGATGGCCTGGCCACGGCGCTGCCGCCGGGGGCGTCGGAAGTGTTCAGCCAGGCCGTCCAGTCCGCGGCCGGCCGGTCGTCGGCCGGCTCACTGGTGGCGGTCATCATTGGCGTGGTGGTGGCGCTGTGGGGTGCCTCGGGCGGCATGGCCGCGCTGGAGACCGGGCTGGATGTGGCCTATGACGTGCCTACCGACCGCAAGTTCCTGGCCAAGCGGCTGCTCGCCTTCCCGCTGATGCTGGCCACAGTGGTGCTCGGCGGGATCGCCTCCGGGCTGATCGTCTTCAGCGCCCCCCTCGGCTCGGTGATCCAAAGCCATACGCCGCTGGCCGGGACGGCCTTCATCGCCGTATGGACGGTGGTGCGCTGGATCGCCACGATCATCGCGATCTCGCTGCTGTTTTCGGTCTATTACTTCTACGGGCCGAACCGGGCATCGCCGCGCTGGCAGTGGGTCAGCCCGGGAGGCCTGGTGGGCACGGCCATCTTCCTGCTCGCGTCGCTCGGCTTCTCGTTCTACGTGGCCAAATTCGGCTCCTACGGCAAGACCTACGGCGCCTTCGCCGGCGTGGTCATCTTGATCTTCTGGCTCTACCTCACCGGGATAGCCGTGCTGCTTGGCGGCGAAATCAACGCCGAAGCCGAACGCGAAGCGGCCGCGCAGGCCGGACATCCGCGGGCACAGGCAACCGCCCAGAAGCTGAACTCCCCCGCATAACGCTGTTGCGTCCGGGCATCGCTCGCTGGCCACGGCGGGCAGCGGCGGTTGCGGCATACGCGGCCGCCCAGCACCGCCATGCACGCTCGCGGAGCCAAGAGGTGCCGAGTTGGCCGGTGGCGGACCAGAACCAGGACCGGAAGCCCAGGCGCGCCGTTTAGCCGCAGGCGTGGGGGTAGTGGTCGGCGTGCCAGGCACCAGCCACTCTCGAAGGGGCACCATGACATCTGACGCAATCGTCTTGCTGAAGGACGACCACAAGGAAATCCGCCGCCTGTTCCGCGAGTTCCAGCGCGCCGGTGACAAGGCGACCAAGAAAAAGGCCAGGCTCGCCGGGCAGATCATCGAACAGCTGACCGTGCACACCTACATCGAAAACGAGGTGATGTACCCCGAGGTCCGCGCCCTGCTGCCCGAGCTTGAGGACGACGTGCTCGAGTCCTACGAAGAGCATCACGTTGCCGACGTCCTGTGCATGGAACTGTCGGCGATGGCGCCGGATGCGGAGCACTTCGACGCCAAGACCACGGTACTGATCGAGAACGTCAGCCATCACATCGAGGAAGAAGAGCAAGACTGGTTCCCGAAGGTACGGGCCGGCCTTGGCCGCAAGCAGCTTCAGGACATCGGGACCAAGCTCGAGCAGGCCCGGCGCAAAGCGCCGAGAACCCCTGCCCAGCCCAGTGCACTGAAGAAGACCATCGACGCAGTCATCTCCTAACCAGGCCGGTCGAAGATACCGGCCCACCAGTCCAGCACGCACACGGGCGCTGGATCGCTTGCGCCGCCCAGCGCAGCACCCGGAGAGCCATGTTCGGTGATGTGCCTGCGGAGTGGCCTTGAGGCCGGACTCGCAGCAGTGGTATCAGGCAGTTCGCCGATCTCACCCAGAGGCAGTTCACGCCTCGGGCAGCCGGCCCATACGCTCGCACTGCCGCTGGCCCGGCTGCTTGTCCATCGCCTCGCCGTTGCCGATGAACGGCGTGATCCATCCGCCCGTACGGCGAAACTGCTCCACCAGGCCGACTCGGCAATGACCGCGGTGACCGGGCGCACCTCGCGCATGGCCAGACGCTCAGACCGGCGAGGAACCGCCAGCTGGCCGAATCGTCCCCTCAACACCGCCCTGGTCCGGCCATCCCCGCGGCGGATCAAGACCGTGCCCTCCCGGCTATCCGGTCCACCTGGCCAGGCTGGGCCGCGCTGATGCCCGCCAGCAAGCCCTCCGCCACTGGACCAGGTCCGGGCGTGCTGGCAGCGAGCAGATGCGTGGAAGCCGCGGACACCGGGCACTCCTGCTACCAGCCCAGTCTGAACGGAGACAGTTGTGGCGAAAACTCCCGAGGATCGTGACCGCATCGCTGCGCCTTCTGACTGGCAGGGCTGGCAGCGGTGGGTGGAGGGCATCGACTGGTCGGATTGGCGCTCCTGGCTGCAGCGCGTCGCGTCAACGGACTGGGTACCCGGGCAGGCGGCCGAACCGCCCTGGCAGGGGACAGCACAGGCTGGCGCGGTCAGCCTCACCGTCCGCGCCTACGAGGAAGACAAGCCCGGTGACCAGATCCGTGAGCAGCTGGCGGCGACCTGGCCGGCCTTCCACCGGTGGTGGCGGGACGGCGCGAACACCCGCCCGGCCGCCGGGGAGGCAAGGGCCCGGCTCGAGGAGCACATGCCGGAACTCGTGCCCACGTGGGAGCGGCTGACCGCGATGATCCCGGGTGACTCCGACGCCGGCGCCGCGCTGGCGCTGTGGAACCCGCCGCCGTTCCTCACCGGCTGCTCGCAGGCCGCGGTCCTGGACGGCGGGCCGGCGCTGATCCGCAACTACGACTGGGACTACCGCATCTTCGACGGTGTCGTGGCCCGGACGGCATATACCGGCCGCCGGGTACTCGGCATGCTCGACTGCCTATGGGGGCTGCTCGACGGGGTCAACGACACCGGGCTGGCCATCTCGCTGACGTTCGGGGGCCGGCTGGAGGTCGGCGAGGGCTTCGGCATCCCGCTGGTGATCCGCTACGTGCTCGAGGTCTGCGGGAACGTTGACGAGGCGGTGCGCGTGCTGCGCCGGGTACCGGTGCACATGTCCTACAACGTCACCGCGATAGACCGTAACGGCCGGTGGGCCACGGTGTACCTCGCCCCGGACCGGCCGGCCCGCGTCACCGACCGGGCGGTGACGACCAACCACCAGGGCAGTGTGGAATGGGCGCCGTACGCAGCGGCGATCCGCAGCGTGGAGCGGCAAGAACGGCTCGAGGAACTGCTAGCGCACGGCACCGACGTGCCCGGCCTCATCGCGGCCTGCCTGCGTTCCCCGCTCTACGCCACCCGCTTCCACGAGGGCTTCGGGACCCTTTACACCGCTGAGTACCGGCCCATCGACGGCATCGCGCGCTACCACTGGCCACACCGCACCTGGGAGCACTCGCTGGACAAGGCCGGATCCGAGAGCATCCAGCTGCAGCTCGGCCTCCCCTGACCCAGCGCCAGCCTCGTGGAGCGCTAAAAAACGAACGGTGGCAGGCACATGCCGGGCCTATTGCAGCGCACCACCCCTGAAGTTACCATCCATATAGATGGTAAGGAGATGGTCCACGGATGGCCATCGGTGAGGGTGAGAAGACCGAGAAGATCACTATCAACCTGGGATTGGTGGACCTGGGGCAGATCGATCTCCTGGTCCAGGAAGGCTTCTACACCAACCGCACCGATTTCATCCGTACAGCCATCCGTACCCAGCTCGCCACCCGGGGCGAGGCACTCGATCAGACAGCAGCCCGGCGCACCCTCACCCTGGGCAGCTGTCACTACACCCGTCGCGACCTGGAGGAGATCCGCGACGCCGGGCAGATGATCCAGATCCGGGTGCTCGGGCTGGCCAGCATCGCCGCCGACGTCTCCCCCCAGCTGGCCCTGGCCACGATTGCCTCGGTGGAGGTGCTCGGTGCCTTCCGCGCGCCCGCCGCGGTGAAGGCCGCCCTGGCCGCCCGCACCGCCTGAGCCGCCACGATGACCACGGCTGCCCGGACCACCGCCAGCTCGGATCCGGGCCGCCGCCTGCCAGCAGACCAGCGAAGACAACCACAAGAAGGGATAAAGCCATGGATACACGCCAGATGGCGGCAATGGCTGAGGCCACCCGCCTGACCCGCCAGGGGCGCCTCATCGAGGCAACCGCGCTGATCCAGCAAACCCTGGCCGGCCCGGCGGTGGCACGGCGTGCGGCGCATGCACCATGTGCCGAGGAGCAGACCGGTGGCGCGGCTGACCGCTCCTGCGAGCCGACACCAGCGCTGCGCGCCCGCGAGGGGACACCGATGAGGTGGCTTCCTTCTGGCCGGATTCCCCGCCTCGGCACACTCCCCAGCCGGGGGGCGCCGGCCCCGCACCGCGCGCACCGGTCCGCGGCCCCGGCCGCCAGGCGGCCGGCGGGCCGGTTTGGTGCTTTCTCCTACACCAACGCTGCCGGCACCCGCGCCTACCGGCTGTATGTCCCCACCGGCCACACTGGCGGCCCCGTGCCCTTGGTCGTGATGCTGCACGGCGGCACGCAAGACGCCGCCGCCTTCGCGTCCGCTACTGCCATGAACCACATCGCCGAGTATCAGACGTTCCTGGTCGTCTACCCCGAACAGGCCCCCTCGGCGAACGCGGGCCGGTACTGGAACTGGTTTGCGCCCGGTCACCAGCGCCGCGGCGCGGGCGAGCCGTCGCTGATCGCCGGGATCACCGGCCAGGTCACCGACCGCTACGGGGCAGATGCCGCCCGGGTGTATGTGGCCGGATTCTCTGCCGGGGGCGCGATGGCCGCGGTGATGGCCGCGGTCTACCCCGATCTGTACGCCGCCGTCGGCGTGCACTCCGGGCTGGCCTACGGCACCGCCGGTGACCTGGCCTCCGCGTTCACCGCGATGAGGCAAGGCCCACCACAGCCGGCCCGGCCCCCGGCGCGCCCGCTGCCACTGATCGTCTTCCACGGTGACCGGGATACGACCGTGGCCCCTGCCAACGCCGCGGGCCTCATCGATCACGCCCTGGCGGCAGCCAGCCCAGGCGCCATGCCCACCGCGGTGACCACCGCCGGGCAGGTGTCCGGCGGCCACGCCTACACCCGCACCTGCTACCAGGGCCCCAACGGCGCGACCCTGGCCGAGCGCTGGACCATCCACCGGGGCGGGCATGCCTGGTCCGGCGGCGTCCCGCATGGCTCCTACACCGACCCCCATGGACCCAACGCCAGCGCCGAGTTCACCCGCTTTTTCAGCCAGTACTCCGCCCCCCGGCCAGCCTGCTGACCGCAACTGCGCCAGTGCCGGTCAAGGCTCAGCCGATGGACTGACCGCCTGGCTATCGGCAGCTACTCCCAACGACCAAGTATCGCGCCCGCTCACAGCGACGAGCCGCGACCGCGGCGGCAACGCTCCTTGTTGTGAATGCCGGGTTTGATGTCATGACCCGCCACCGGGCCAGCGTGGTGAATCGCTCGCCTGGGCGCTGCTCGTTGAGCTGCCGCCGGCGTCGGTTGGCGCATGGCTGAGTTACCACACCCAGTAACCCACCGGCGGCAGGCGGACTTGCTGCTGCGCCGCAATCCGAAGAGCAGGCCGCGGGAGCGCTGACAGCCCGGCCGATAAGCGGCGAGCCGTCGCGGCAACACGCAGCAGCAGGTTCCCTGGCTGCAAGGTGATTCTCAGCTGCCGTGTGCATCCGGCGACCTCTCCATCCACCTCCCACGGCCGCGCACGGCCGACGTCGACGACCAGGTCACGGCAGGCCAGCCGGCCCAGACGGCCGGTCCTGCGCCGCAGCAGCACGTCGGCGGCGAGCCGCACCCACCCGGTCCAGCCCCGGGCGGCAAGGACTGCCACGTCCAGGACGCCGTCATCGGGTGCCGCGTCCGGCAGCAGCCGGATGTTGCCCTGCAGCGAGCCGACGTTGCCGATGATCACCCCGCTGGCCCAGCGCCGCTGTGACGGGCCGCTGTCCGCCCGCAGCCGCCTGGGCTCGTCTGCGGGAGCGGCGTTACTCGGTCTTGCCGTCCCTGTTGGATGGTGCGGGCGGGATGATCTCATCCGGTGTGCGCGGAAATAAGGCGGCAGCGTGGGGCGGCATGTCGTCGTAGGACACGCGGACGCGCTGGTCGTCGCGCCGCTGGTTCTGCAGCGCCTGGGCGGCCAGGACGGCACGGTCGGCTTCGGTGAGCGGCGGCTGGACGATGGAGCGCGGCCACAGCCGCCGGGCCAGCACGACGTTGAGCTCGGCGGCGTACACGGTGATTCCGACGCTCAGGGAAATCCAGGCCATGAGCACCAGGACGGTGGCGAACGCGCCGTAGACCGCGTCGGTGTGCCGGAAATGACCCACTACATACGTGCCCATTGCCTGCGCCACCGTCCACACCAGGCCACCGAGGACCGCGCCGGGCACCAGCTCGCGGGTCGGCACCCCCAGCGACCGCCGGTCAACGGGCCGCCCCGGGCGCCCCAGCCCACCGGTCTCCTCGGCCTGGACGGCCGCGACCTCCAAGGCCTCACGCATGCGGTCATCGGCCGGGGCCGGTACCCATTCATCTGCCTGAGGCTCCGACCGGCCAGCCCGGCCGGTCCGGCTGCCGCGAACCGGAGATCCCCCGGACAGGCTTCGGGCGCACCAGCGTGCCGCGACTTGCTAACGGGGGCACCGGCCGCCACGGGAATGCTGTTCCACCACACCGTCCTCCCCAGCGATACCGCAGCTACCCTGTGCCGCTCACGGCTAACGCGATACGCCGGCCTGTTGTCGTTGGCCGGGAGATGGTATTCAGAGATCTCGCCACCGCGGTCACGCTGAGGGGCGTCCTTAGCCTGCTCTCGATAAGTCCTCGCTTCGGCGAGTGACCGAGGGCCGTAACCGGATGGAGAACGCCAGGGTTCCGCCTACGCAAGCCACGCCGATCACGATCCAGGTCACGTAGTCGTTGACCACCCCGCTCTGGAAGCGGCGGATGGTCCGCACCAGGCCGGTGCCGGGCTCGAAGCCGCGGCGCAGCAGTGGCAGGCGCTGCCAGTAGAGGGCGAGCGAGGCGAGGAGGAGCGCCCCGGCAACCGACCCGAGACCGGTCGCCAGGCCCGCCGCGGTGATCCCGGTGGGCCCGGGCGGGAGCAGCGCCGAGGGATGGGCCACGTGCGCACCGGACAGGACGGTGGCGTTGTAGGCGGCCTGGTCCTGAAACCGCATCGCTGCCGCCTGGACGGCCGGGCCGATGCCGGGCAGCAGGCCGGCGACGAGGCCGGCCGCAGCGAGCACCGCGGCCGGAACGATCATGGAAAGCGGGGTCCGCTGTTTGGCCTGATCGGTCTCGCTGGTTTCCTCGGAGGCCTCCACCGCCATCTGCGGGTCCTCGCTGGGCGGGTCGCCCAGGCCGTAGAAGACGCCCCCCGCCACCCGCAGCACGGCCCCGCCGACCAGTACCGAGCAGATGACCAGCACGGCCGTCAGCCACGCCAGGCCGCGTGAGCTGCCGCTCTCCTCGATCCAGCCCTTCCCCAGAAACAGGGCGAACGGGGGCATGTCGGCAAGCCCGAGGCCGGCCACGGTGAACACCACGCCCGTGACCCGCAGCCGGCGGCCCCGGCCGTGCAGCCAGGTCTCGTTGACTGAGCCGAGACGGTGCAAGACGATGCCCACGCACAGGAACAGCGCGGCCTTCACCAGGGCGTGACCGGCCACGTAAACGGCCGCGCCGGCCAGCCCGAGCGGGGTGAGCAGGGCGATGCCGGTCAGGAACATGCCGGCGTGGCTGATGGTGGAGAACGCGAGCAGCCGTTTGAGGTGCCGCTCGCGGAAGCAGAACAGGGCGCCGACCGCGGCGGTCAGCACCCCCAGCGCCAGGAAGGTGCCGGTGATGACGGTCCGGTGGCCGAGCGAAAAGCCGAACATGGACCAGTAGACGCGGGCGATCCCGTATAGCCCGAGTTCCACCATGACGCCGGACAGAAGCACGCAGACTGGCGTCGGGGCGACCGCGTGGGCATCGGCCAGCCAGAAGTGGAAGGGCACAATCGCTCCCTTGATCAGGAATCCGGTGATGATGAGGACGAAGGCGACCACGACCAGCCGGTCTGGCCCGGAGCGGGCGATGGCGGCGCCGATCTGGGCCATGTTCAGCGCCCCGGTGCGCCCATAGATGATGGCGATGCCGGACAGCGACAGGTAGGCGCCCACGCTGTTGGTGATGGCGAAGTTCAGGGCACCCTGCAGCGACCCGCGTTCTTCGGGCCGGTAGGCGGTGAGGGCGTAGGCCGACACCCCCATCAGCTCGAACCAGACGAAGAGATCGAAGATGTCGCCGGTGAGGCAGAAGCCGACCATGCCCGCCAGGAAGGTCAGCATGAGGACGTGGTAGTAGGTGGCCACCCGCTCGAAGTAACGCCAGGAAAAGATCATGGCTGCGGTCACGAGGACGGCGGCCAGGCAGGCCAGCCCGGCGCTCAGCGGCCCGGCGGCGAAGTCGATGCCGATGGCGATCCCGTGGGATGGGCGGAAGCCGGCAAACCAGTAGACCGCGTCCCCGTGGGCCGTGCGCGCCATGATCACCGCCAGGATGGCCGCGACCGCGGCAGCGGTGATGATGGCGGTCGCGTCCAGGGTCCGCCGTTTGCCGCGGAGCAGCATGTTCAGCGCCGATATCGCCGCCGCCACCAGAAGCGGCAGGACGGTGGCCAGAGCCAGCAGCGGGTTCACAGCGGCGCCTTCAGCCTTTGAACTGGACGAGTTCTTGCGGGTCGAGGGTGCCGAACCGCTTGTGGGCCTGGATCGCGAAGGCGAGCAGCAGGGCGGTCACGGCCGCCTCGACGACCACGTCGGTCAGCGCCAGTGCCTGAACCACGGGATCGACCGCGGGGGTGTGCACCGGTATGTCGGAGAAGTAGGGGGCGACGGCACCGCGTTTGTAGCCCACGCCCAGCAGCAGCACATAAGTCGAGGACTGGACGACGATCAGGCAGACGATCTGATGCACCAGGTGGCGGCTGGTGACCATGCCGTAGAGGCCGACGGCAACGATCCACGCCACGACGACGAACGGGAAGAGCTGCATCACCGGCTCTCCTGTCGGAACAGGAGCGTCTGGTCCAGCAGCTCGCTCACGATCAAAACGAAAGCGGCGGCGACCTCGATGCCGACGAAGAAGCTGATGAGCGCGATGGTCCCGGAGGAGCTGACCGCGCCCGGGGTGTCGCCTAGCGGCAGGAAGTTGGATAGATACGGCAAGCCCATGGCCACCGCGGTGACACCGAGGGCGGCGAAGCCGCCGGCTCCGACCGCCCCCATGGCATCGGTGACGTCCACGGGGCTGATCCGCCTGAAGACGAGGAACTCCCCGGCCAGGTAGATCAGGATGAGGCTGGTGGCCAGCACCACCCCGCCCTGGAAGCCGCCGGAGGGGCTGGTCTGGGCGTGCGAAGCGAGGTACCACCCCACCAGCAGGGTGGGCCCGACCAGGAGCAGGGACACCATCCGGACGGCGTCGCTGACCGGCGGCACGTTCCGGTTCATCGCCTCGTCGCGGGCCGCGCGCTCCCGCTCGCCACGCAGGTGGCGGAGCACGGTGGCAACCCCGATGGCGGCGGCGAAAAGAATGAATTCCTCGCCCACGGTGTCGAAGCCGCGATACTCGAAATTCACCGCCGACACCACGCCGGTCGCCTTGGTCTGGGCCACGGCGATCCGGTTGATGATGTCCCCGTACGGGCCGGGGTAGTTGCCGAAGCCGGGCAGGCCGGTCAGGCCCCACAGGTAGAACGCGGCAAGCCCGGCCATCCCGGCCAGGAAGACGAGGCGGCGCACGGCCGGGGTCATTCCTCGCGCCTCCGGACTTTCGCCACGGTCAGCACCAGCAGCAGCGGGAGAACCACGGCGCCGACCGTCAGCTCGGACAAGGTGACATCGGGCGCCTGGAAGGCCAGGAACAAGATCGCCAGCAGCACCCCGTAAACGCTCAGCGCGATGACCTGGCGGACCGGGTCGCGGACGAGCACCACGCCCGTGGCGCCGGCCGCCACCAGGACCAGGATCGTCACCTGCAGGACATCCATCAGGCCCAGCGGGGCCGTATACGGGATCACCGCGACCAGGTCACTCACGCTCACCGGTGTCCCTCACCGCGGTGGGCGCGGCCACGCCGGCCAGTCCGCCAGTCCCCGCCGCCCGGAGACGTGCCGCCCGGATGGTGGCATGGGTCAGGAAGGGACCGGCGATCACCATGAAGAGCAAGGCCAGCAGCGTCTCCCCGGTGGCGGCGGAGAAACCCGCATGCACCAACACCGCCAGCGTCACCAGAACGGGGGCGACCAGGGCGGCCGGCGTCACGAAGTGAAGCTTGTCGTCAGCGCCGCGCATCACCAGCACACCGGCGGAGCAAGCGAGCACGATCACCACCGCCAGCCCCAGCAGCGCGTCGGTGAAGACCTCCCTGATGATCACAGCCAGCGCTCCAGCGCGTGGGCGAACACCAGCCCGCTGCCGAACAGCAGCACGGCCAGCACGATGGGCAATTCCAGCTCACCGAAGCGGTTGAAGCCCTCGGCGAGGAGAACCAGCACCATGACGGCGATCGAACTGATCGCCTCGTACCCGACGAGCGCCTCCATGGCCGTGCCCCGCCAGACCACGATCGCGCACGGGATGATCCCGATCAGCATGGCGATGGCCGCGACCACAAAACCGCTCACCGGGCAGGCCTTCCCTCGTTCGCCACCAGCTGGTGGACGACCATGACGTCGCGCTCACGGTCGATCCCGAGCACGAAGGTGTTGGGGGCGACCGACCGCCCACCGATGAGAAGCACCCGTCGGGTGACATCTTCATCGCTGATGCCGCCAAAGCGGGCCGGGATCTCCCGGAATCCGCTGGGTGGATGCTCGTCGCGGAGCAGGCGCCGCCCCAGCGCCGCAAAGACGATCACCGTGTCAGCTGCGACCTCACCGGGCAGCCTGAGGGCAGGGACCAGCCACTGCGCCCGCATCCGGAACCGGGTGCCTGCCTGGTAGGTGACCAGCTCGGCGAGGAAGGCCGCCAAGGCAGCGGCGCCGGACCCGGCCAGCAGCTCATCCAGAGCGATCGAGTCGTCCACGATGACCCACAGCGACATGAGCAGAACCCACCACATCAGCCAGGCGCCGACCCGCGCCGGCCGGGACCTCATGCTGACGCCGCCGACGCTGGCCGGCCCGCCGCCCGCTCAGCTCCTGCATCGCCAGATACCGGTCAGCTCAGGCACCCGCGGGAACTGCCCGTGCATAGTGACGGCAAACCTGCGCCAGCTGTCCGCTGGCTGAGTAGCCCGGCCGCGCCGGGGTAGATCCGGTCGTCATGACGCCGGCCGTCGGCCGGCACGCCAGGCAGTTCCCCAGTGGGAAGAAAGAGGCCCATGCAGCACCTCATAGCCACCTACGGATACGTCGCTGTGTTCGTGCTCATGGTGGCGGAGTCGGCGTGCCTGCCGGTCCCCTCCGAACTGGTCATGACCTTCGCCGGTGCGCTCGCCGCCGGCGCGGTCCCCGGGACCAGCCTCAACCTCATCGCGGTCATCGCCGCCGGGGTGGCGGGCAACGTGGTCGGCAGCTATATCGCGTGGGCGGTGGGCTGGTACGGCGGCCAGCCCGCGCTGCGGCGGTGGGGGCACCGGCTCTGGCTGCGCGACCACGACCTGGACCGGGCCATCAGCTGGTTCGCCCGGTACGGCCCGAGGGCGGTCCTGATCGGCCGCGTCCTGCCGGTCGTGCGGACCTTCATCTCACTGCCCGCCGGCATCGCCAGAATGGACCCCGGGCGGTTCGGGATCTACACGACCATCGGCTGCATTCCGTGGACCGCCGCGCTCGCCTGCGCCGGCTATGCCGTCGGCGCCAACTGGCAGTCCATCGCCAGCGCCTTCCGCGGCCCCACCTACATCATCGCCGGCCTGGTGGTGATCGGCCTCATCATCGCGATCTGGTGGTACGTCCGGCGGCACCGGGCCGACCGCGCTGCGGGCCGGCGGCCGGACGCGGCCGGCAGGCAGCCAGACGCCCGGGCCCGCCGGTAAGCCCACATGCCACAGTCGTCCGGCCACCGCCGGGTGCTGCCGCCAGAGGAGGAGTGAGTCCAGTGTGGCACTCGATGTTTGCTGTCCAGATCCCGATCGCGGAGAAGATCTTGCGCACCGTCCTGGTCTACGCGACGATCCTGATCTTGTTCCGGCTGGCCGGGAAACGCGACCTGGCCAGCCTCAACATGTTCGATTTCGTCGTCCTGTTCCTGCTGTCCAACGTTGTCCAGAACGCCATCATCGGCAGCGACAACAGTCTCCTGGGAGGAGTCATCGGAGCGGCCACGCTGGTCGCCGTCAACGCAGGGCTGAACCGGCTGGTAGCCGTCAGTGACCGGGCCGCACGCGTGCTCGAGGGCAAGCCAACGACCATTATTGACGACGGCCGCTTCCTCCCCAAAGCGGCGCGGCGCCTGTCATTGCGGCCCGTCGACGTGGAACGCGCCATCCGGGTGCAGAACGGCGACGACGTCAAGGAGATCGCGACCGGCGTGATGGAACCGAACGGGCAACTGGTGCTCACGCTCAAGCAGGCAGAGCAGAGCGCGAGCAAGGGCGACATCGCTGGCCTCAGCGCCCAGCTCAAGGCGATGCAGGCGTCACTTGAGCTGCTGGCGGCCTCCCGGTAATGGCCAGCCCGGGGAAGGAACCCGCCGTGCGAGAGGAAACGGCTGCTACTGACCTCGATGATCCCGGCCGCCGCCTGACCGCGAGGGCGGCGCTCAGCGCTCACGCGCCGCCGTCTTCGGGCCGCGGCGCAGCAGCAGGACCAGCCGCCGCTCGGCGAGTTGCTGAGTATGGAAGCTCAGCCAGGCACACACCGACGCCAGCGGCAGCTCAACCAGCACCGCCAGCACGGCCGGCTCAAGACGCTGGCCCGGCAGCGTGGTCATGACATCGAACCAGGCGTCCACGGCGAGCAGCGTCGCCGCCGCGGCCGCGGCCGTGGCCAGGTACCGGGAGCGGCGGAGCGCGAAGTAACCCGTGCCGGCCAGAGCCAGCAGCAGCATGACGTCGAAGCCCGCCCAGGCGGCGCCGTAATCGGCTGACACCTGGCGTGAGGGAAGCGAATACGCCAGGTAGACGATCCACGGCAGCAGGATCAGCGAAAACACCACGAACGCCGGGCCCGCCCACCTGACCACCCGCGCGTTGTCCGTGAGCACGGCGTTCTCCGGCTCGCGGGCGGGCTTGACCAGCTCGTCGAGCTGGCCGGCCACCTCTTCAGCGTCGCGGGCCAGGCCCATGGCTGGGCCTAGACCTTCCGCCAGCGGGCCTCGCACAGGCCGTAGATGCCGAAGATGATCAGGCCGAGCGCCGCGAGGATCAGCAGGAACTCGCCGAACGGCTGGTTCCGCAGGGTGAGCAGCGCCTTGTCGATGCCGCCGGCCTTGGCCGGCTGGTAGGTGACGGCCGCCTCGATCACCAGCACCCCGGCGAGCGCGAACACCGCGCCGCGGGCCGCGGTCCCGATCATGCCGAGCCGCTCCACGATGCGGCGCGTCCGTGGGCTCATCTGCGAGAGCTGCAGGTACTTCAGGAACTTGCGGCGGACGCCCTCGAAGACGAGCACCAGGCCGGCGATCACGATGACCAGGCCGGCGATGCCGACCAGCCACTGCCCGCCGGGGTGATGCATGACCGTGGCGGTCAGATCCTGCTGCTTGGCGGTCTGGCTGCCGCCGCCCGCCCCGGTGATGATCTTGAAGGTCAGGTAGGCGAAGAAGCCGTAGACCACGGCCCGGACCAGGGACTTCAGCCGGGGCCGGCGCCGTTGCCGTCACCGGTGACGCCGAAGGCGGCCTCGCTGAGCCGCCACAGCGCGTACCCGGCGAAGCCGATGCCGAGCAGCCACAGCGAGACCAGGCCGTAGGGCTGGCCGGCCAGCAGCTGCAGCGCGCCCTGCTGGTCGGCCTGCTGCGAGCTCTGGCCGAGCGCGACCAGGATCGCGATCCAGCCGATGAGGATGTAGAGGACCCCGCGCGCGGCCAGACCCGCCCGGGCCAGCGCCCGCGCGGCGGGGCTATCTGATGCGCGTCTCGCTGTGCCAGAAGCACGAGCGGCAGCCATTGATCGCATGCCCGTCTCTTCCTCACAGGCGCCCGGTCAAACCTCGCCCGGGCGCCGCCACCCGGGCCGGCTACCAGGAACCCCACCTCAGGCCAGGTTCGGGCAGGGACGGCGGGTCGAGGAAGGCCGGCGGCCCGGTCAGGTCCAGCGCGCCGAGCGGCGAAGCCGCCGCCGCGTCCCGCGCGGTCAGCGCGGGCAGGTTCCACTTCTCCTCGAGCAGCTTGAGCACCGAGGTGTGGTCGAGCACCTCGGAGCAGACGTAGCCGGGCCGCGCGTACGGCGACCGTCGGGCACCACCAACTGATTACCTGCCACGTGTCCTCGTTGACCACCGCAGGCTCGCCGTCATCCCCGAGCGGCAAGCCCTCGCCGCGGCCCCGCAGCATGCCGAGGTAGTTGTCGTAGGAGTGGTTCTCCATCATCAGCACGACGATGT
The DNA here is from genome assembly GCA_963730065.1 of uncultured Actinomycetes bacterium. Taxonomy (GTDB): domain Bacteria; phylum Actinomycetota; class Actinomycetes; order Streptosporangiales; family Streptosporangiaceae; genus UBA9676. Next base: position 29,784 of record CAVSQL010000001.1, read on the forward strand.
GCTCGATCTGCGGCAGCAGATCGGTCCCGGCAGGCAACGACGGCATCGGGCGCGGCGTGGGTTCGCGGCCGATGCCGCGCTCCCTGCGCTTCAGCTCGTAATGCTCGAGCCGCTCCCACACGATCGCGATGCCCTCCGCCCTTGATACGTCGCGGTATCGTCTCACGCGCTGCCACCAACATCTGCGATGGCGCCCACACTCTGAGCGGGCCGTCAGCGACGCCGGTAGCATTCGGCATCGGAGGCCCGGAGCGCCAGGCCGAGGCCTGGCTGGTCCGGATCGGGCGCCAGGTCCCCGATGTCCGGGTGCAGGGCGCCGTCGAAGAACATCCGCTCGATCCGCTGGTGATCGTGGAAGTACTCGACGTGCCGGAGGTTGGGTACGGCGACGCCGACGCGTGCGTGCAGGTTGGGTGCGCAGTGCCCGGAGACCTGGAGGTTGTGCGCTGCCGCCAGCGCCGACCCGCGCAGGAACTCGGTGATGCCACCGCAGCGGGTGACGTCCAGTTGCAGGCAGTCCACCGCGCCGGCGGCGATGAGCAGCGCCGAGTCGGCCAGCGACCAGCTGTACTCGCCCGCGGCGACGTCGGGCCGGACCTGGCGGCGCACCGCGGCGAGCCCGGCCAGGTCCTGCGACGACACCGGCTCCTCGAACCAGGTCACGCCGTACTGAGCCAGCTGGCCGGCGATACGTACCGCCTGTCCGGCCGTGTAGCCGCCGTTGGCGTCCACGTAGAGCTCGGTGTCTGGCCCGATGACCTCACGGGCCAGGGCCACCCGCTCGAGGTCCCGGTGCGGGCGGGCGCCCCAGCTCTCGCCGATCTTGATCTTCACCCGCGGGATGTGGTCCTTCTCCACCCAGCCGGTCAGCTGTTCGCGGGTCTGGCCGTCGTCGTAGTTGGTGAAACCGCCGCTCCCGTAGACGGGGACACTGCCGCGCGCCTGGCCGAGCAACCGGGCCAGCGAGCAGCCGAGCAGCCGCGCCTTAAGGTCCCACAGGGCGATGTCCACGGCGGAGATCGCCGTCGCCGCGACCCCGGGGCGCCCGATGTTCCGCACCGCCCGGGCCATCGCCTCGGCCGCTCCGGGCACATCCAGTGCGCTGCGGCCGACCACGGCGCCGGCCAGCACATCGGCGATGACGCTCTGGGCGGCGGCCGCCGCGTACGTCCAGCCCATGCCCTGCTCCGCCCCCGCCCGGGCAAAGGCGAGCACCATCGTGGTCTTGTCCCAGGCAAGTGTCCCGTCCGCCTCGGGCGCGTCCGTGGGGATCACATAGACGGCGGTGGTGACTTCCTGGACGGCCGGGCTGTCATCGCGCACGGCTGGGCCCCCTTTGGCTCAGGTTCCCTTGTTCCTGGCCCACTGCTACCTGTACAGGCCGGGGCCAAACGCGAGCCCTGGATCCGCGTAGGGCTGGCTGCCTGTCCTCGCGCTGCTCGCCGCCTGGGCACCGGCAGCGGTGAACGCGGTCGGCCGGGCGCCGGGGCTGGCCCGCCTGCTCAAGCTGGCAGGCGGCAAAACCGGACGACCGAGAGAACCAGTCTTAGGGCTGGCGACAGAACTACCGGCTGGCGCCGAACACCTCGGTGAAGGTCTTGCAGAAGACGGGCAGGTCATCGGGACGTCGGCTGGTCACGAGAACGTTCGGGCCCCGCTCACACCGGGCGACCTCCTCATCGAGGCAGCGGCGGCTAGCCCGGCGGCGGCGAACGCCGCTTCCGCCACGGTATCCGTCAGGGCGGCCCTCCGCGCGGCACGGTCGACCGCGGCCAGCATCAGCATCGACACGGCGTGCAGGGCGTCAACCTCCGCACCCGCCCCGAATACTGCAGGCAGCGGGGCGAGGGCGGTCAGCGCGGCCTGGACCAGGTGGCGGGCACCGAGCAGATGCGCCACCCGGCGCGCCCGCCGGCCTGGCAGGCGGCCCGTAACCAGGAAGATCGCCACGCCGGGCGCCAGCACCAGGGCCGTCCCGTAGCCGACACGGGCCCGCTGAAGCGCACGTCCGCGGTCGCCGGGCCGTCACCGGCGGCGCCCGAGCCGCGCGGCCAGGAAGGCCCCGAGGACCACCGCCCCGCGAGGACCCCGGAGGACAGGCGGGCGTGCTGTGAGATCCACAGCTGCGGGCTGCGGTGATGGGACCTGTCATCGAAGGCACCGCGTGACCCGTGATCGTGCCCGCGGGTCCCGTCAACCGGCTGAACCAGGTTGTCAGGACGGCCGGGCTTGGCGGGCTGCGTGGTCTGCTGGGCGCCGTAGCCGGTGCGGGCCAGGTACCTGTCCAGCAGGGCCGGGGCCAGCCGGTTGGCGGCGATGGTGGCCGCCGTGGTCCCCCCGACCCAGTACTGCCGCCGGCGGGGATGGTCGGCGGCGAACACGACGCCGCGGGCGGCGACCTCGGGCTGGTAGATCGGCGGCACCGGCTGGGGCTGCTTCGGCAGCCGGGACCGCACCCAGGAGAACTGCGGGGTGTTGACGGCCGGCATCTGCACCACGGTCACGTGCACGCCCGAGTTCTCGTGCAGCAGCTCGCAGCGCAGCGACGAGGTGAAGCCGTTGATGGCGTGCTTGGCCCCGCAGTAGGCCGACTGCAGGGGGATGCTGCGCTCGCCGAGCGCCGACCCGACCTGCACGATGGTGCCCCGGTCACGGGGGCGCATCAGGGCGAGCGCCGCCATCGTCCCGTGCACGAACCCGAGGTAGCTGACCTCGGTCACCCGCCGGAACTCCTCCGCCCTGATCTCGGAGAACGGCGCGAACACCGAGGTGAACGCGACGTTGACCCACACGTCGATCGGCCCGAAGTGCTCCTCGATCTGCCGGGCGGCGGCCGTGACCTGCGCGTAGTCGGCCACGTCCGCGGTGACCGCGAGCGCCTTCCCGCCGGCCTCCTCCACGTCGCGTACCGCACCGTCCAGTCCGGCCTCGCCGCGGGCGATCAGGCCGACACTGGCGCCGCGCTCCCCGAACAGGCGCGCGGTGGCGCGCCCGATCCCGGCGCTCGCCCCGGTGACGACAACGATCTGGTTATCCATGTGCTCCGCCTTCCTGGGTAAACGGGTCGTCTACCGCTGATGGCCTCCACCGTCCGGGACGACAAGGACGGGGCAGGGCGTCCCTCCGGGGCTGTCGGGCGGACTGCCAGGGCCCGCCCATCGGTCGTTTCGTAACGCTCCCGGCTGCCCGCCGCCGGGAAGGCCAAACACACGGCCGGTGACCGGCCCCGGCGCGATACGGCCGGGGCCGGTCCTGCCGCGGTGCGTCCGGCCGCACGTGGCCAGGCGTTTCGGCCGGGATCTGCCGGACAGAAGCACCCTCATGATCGGATCGATCCGGCCGCACGTACTGCGCGAGTACTCCCTGATCGCCGACGGCGAGCGTGGCGCCGTGATCGGCCCGAACGGGGAAATCTCGTGGCTGTGCGCACCACGGTGGGACAGCCCCGCGGTCTTCAGCGGGCTCCTCGGCGGCCGCGGCACTTACGCCGTCACCCCGGCGGATCCCTGGCATGTGTGGGGCGGCTACTACGAGACCGGCAGCCTCATCTGGCGCAGCCGCTGGGTTGGCTCGTCGCGGACCGAATGCCGGGAGGGGCTCGCCATGCCGGCCGATCCGCACCGGGCGGTGATCCTGCGGCGCATCGAGGCGGTTGACGGGCCGGCGCGGGTCAATGTGGTGCTTGACGTCCGGGCCGGGTTCGGGCGCAGCCGGATGACCGGGCTGTCCCGCGCGGGCGGGTGCTGGAGCGGGCGGAGCGGCGCCATCAGGTTCCGGTGGTCGGGCGCCGCGAAGGCGCGGCCCGGCGCTGACGGGCTGGCCCTGACCGTGACGCTCCCCGAGGGGGGCCATCACGACCTGGTCCTGGAGCTGTCCGACCGCCCGCTCGACGCCGCTGCGCCCGACCCGCGCGAGGCCTGGGCGGCCACCGAGGAAACCTGGTCCGCCGCGGTGCCCGACTGCGAGGACCTCATCGCGGCCCGGGACGCCCGCCATGCCTACGCCGTCCTGCGCGGGCTGACGGCGGGCAGCGGCGCGATGGTCGCCGCCGCGACCACGTCGCTGCCGGAGCACCTGGAGGGGGAGCGTAACTACGACTACCGGTACGCCTGGATCCGCGACCAGTGCTACGCGGGCCTGGCGGTCGCGGCCCACGGCCGGCACCCGCTCCTGGAAGGAACCGTCCGGTTCCTCACCGAGCGGATCCTCGCCGACGGCCCCGACCTGATGCCCGCCTACACGGTCACCGGGGAGCCCATTCCCGGTGAGCGGCGACCGCGGCTGCGCGGGTATCCGGGCGGGACGGCGAGAGCCGGGAACCGGGTGATCGGCCAGTTCCAGCTGGACGGGCTGGGTGAGTCGCTCGAGCTGTTCGCCGCGGCCGCCCGCCTGGGCTTGCTGGCGGAGGAGAACTGGCAGGCGGCGGCGACGGCGGCGGAGGCGATCGAGAAGCGCTGGCCCGAGCCCGACGCGGGCATCTGGGAACTCGGCGACCGGCGCTGGACGCACTCCCGCCTCGCGTGCGTGAGCGGGCTGCGCGCCCTCGCGGCCGCGGCGCAAGGGCCGCCCGGCGGGCACGGGCACCGGCAGGCGGCCCGGTGGAGCGCCCTGGCCGACTCGGTGCTGGCCAGCCTCGGCGACGCGGTGCATGCGACCGGCCGCTGGCAGCGCTCACCCGACGACCCGCGCGTCGATGCCGCCCTGCTGCTGCCGGTCATCCGCGGAACCCTGCCCGCGGACGACCCGCGGATCCGCGCGACCGTCCGCGCGGTGCAGGACGAGCTCACCGAGGACGGGTACGTGTACCGGTTCCGCCACGACGGGCGGCCGCTGCATAAGAGCGAGGGCGCGTTCCTGCTCTGCGGGTTCTGGATGGCGCAGGTCGCGCAAGCCTGCGGGGACGGCGCCGCCGCGGCGCGCTGGTTCGAGCGCAACCGGGCCGCCTGCGGCCCGGCCGGCCTGTACACCGAGGAGTACGACGTTCACCAGCGCCAGCTGCGCGGCAATCTGCCCCAGGCCTTCGTCCACGCCGGGATGCTGGAGTGCGCCGCCCGGCTGTCGGCCGCCCCCCCGGGACCGGGATTGCTGGGCTAACACGGTGAATGGCGAGCCGCGGGGTGGGAGCCGGACGGGATCTGGGTGGGATCGAGAAACACGTGGGGGACCAGGAGAAGCCGGTCGCAGAGCCGCCGGTCGATATCGTCGGCGACGTCCTCGGCCCGGTCGGCGCTGATGTCATCGCTGAAGGCCACTTGTGCGGCGACGATGAGGTGCTCCGGCCCGAGGTGCATGGTACGCAGGTCGACCAGCGCGTCAACGCCCGGTGCGCCCTCGATCTCGGCCCGTATCATCTCCAGGTCCCTGGGATCGGCGGCGCGCCCGATGAGGAAGCTCTTGCTGTCGAGGCCGAGCCGGACGGCCACCGCGACGAGCAGGCAGCCGATGGCCATGGAGGCCGCGCCGTCCCAGACCGGTGACCCGGTCACCTGGCGCAGGGCCAGCCCGAGCGCGGCGAGCGCGAGGCCTGCCATCGCGGCGCTGTCCTCGAACAGCGTCGCCTTGACCGTGGTGTCGGGGCTGCTCCGCACGTGATCAAGGACTTCCACGTGGTCGCGGCGGGCCTCACCCCGGAACTGGATGAGCACCCGGACCAGCGAAGTCCCCTCCGCCACGCCAGCGACCGCCAGGACCACGTAGGCGATGAACGGGCTCTCGGTGCTTCCCCGCCGCAGCGCGAGCAGTCCCTCGAAAAAGGAGAATCCGGCCCCGGCGATGAAGATGCCGAACGCCGCGAGCAGCGACCAGAAGTAGCGTTCCTGCCCGTAGCCGAACGGGTGCCGGGCGTCGGCGGGGCGCTCGCCCCGGCGCAACGATGCCAGCAGGAAGGCCTGGTTGAGGGTGTCAGCGGCGGAATGGGCGGCTTCGGCGAGCATGGCGCTGGAGCCCACCATGATCCCGGCCGCCAGCTTGATCGCCCCCACGAAAATGTTCGCGGCGCCAGCGATGAGCACGGTCGTGCGTGTCGACCGTCCCGCCACGCCGCACCCCTCCCAGACCACTTACCGGCCTGTTGCCCCTGCCCACGCGGCGGCGTTCAAACATCACTGGCGATGCCACAGCGACCAGGGGCCGCCGCGTCGGCCGCCGGAAAGCTTGAGCGAAGGATGGTTAGCCCGGCTCGATGCGGGCAGCCGGATCGCTTATGGCTGCTGAGGCCGGCCGCCAGTGCGATCAGCGCACCAAGACATCCGAGGTACCCATGACCGTTATCGACAACCACGCCGAATGGTGGTCAGACGCTGCCTGCTCGACTGCCGACCCCGACCTGTTCTTCCCCATCTCCTCGTCCGGCCCGGCCCGGCGGCAAGTGGCACAGGCCAAAGCGATATGCACTCGCTGCCATGCCCAGCAGGCCTGCCTCGGCTACGCACTCGACGCCGGCCCCGTCCAGGGGATATGGGGCGGAACGACGGAGGCAGAGCGCCGACTGCTCTGGCAGCGCGAGCGTAAGGCACGCGCACGTCCGGCCCAGGAACAGGCAACCGGCCCGGTTCTCGCGCGGCCAGCCCTGTCGCCGTGACCTGCATCACCGGAGGCGCACGTGGCTAGAAACGCACCTGCATCGCTGAACACGACGGATCGCCCGGGCGACACCCACACCGACCGCCCGGGCGAGACCGAGGCGGAGCGGGACGACCGTAACCTCCTGGAACTGCTGCAAGAACTGCGCGTGGCGGGCCTGGGTGTCCAGGTGCTGTTCGGTTTCATGCTGTCACTTCCCTTCACCACCCGGTTCGTCAAGCTGAGCCAGCCGCAGCGCGATCTGTACCTGGCCAGCCTGCTGCTGGCCGCGATCTCCACGGCACTGCTGATGGGGCCGGTCGCCTACCACCGGCTGGTGTTCCGCCGCCACCAGAAGGAGGTGCTGGTCAAGGACGCCAACATCATGGCGCTCTGCGGCCTGGCCGCCGTGGGCCTAGCCATCTCCACCGCTGTGCTGCTGGTGGTCAGCTACGTGGACAGGGGAACACCAGCGGTGATCATCACGGTCTTTGTGGTCTGCCTCTTCGCCGGCCTGTGGTTCGTGCTGCCGCTTGCCCGCCGCCGGTCGGTTCCCGCGGTGAATCGCGGGAAACCGGATTGACCGGCCTGCTGGGGGTAGCGGGCCGGTATGGCAGTGAATGTGAACGAAACCGAGGCCAAGTACGACGCGCCCGCGGGTGCAGCCTTGCCCCGCCTGGACGGCTTGCCGCAGGTGGCGGGCACCTCCGGGCCCGACGAGGAACAACTTGAGGCCGAGTACTACGACACCGATGACCTGCGGCTGATCCGCGCGGGAATCACGCTGCGGCGGCGGCGTGGCGGCGATGACGCCGGATGGCACCTGAAACTGCCGCTCGATGCCGATACCCGCCGCGAGATCCGGCTGCCGCCCGGCCGGGCCGGGCGGCGAGTGCCGGGTGAACTAGCCGAACTGGTCCGCGTGCACACCCGCGGCGAGCCGCTCAGGCCAGTCGCCCGGATGACAACCAGAAGGCAGCGCCTGATCCTGCTCGGCCAGGGCGGCGAGTCGCTCGCCGAGGTAGCGGCCGATGATGTCTCGGCCCAGATCCTAGGCGTCACCACGGCCGTATCCAGCTGGCACGAGGTCGAAGTGGAACTGACCGGCGGCGACCGGGAACTGCTCGAGGCCGCCGATGAGCTGCTGCGGCACGACGGTCTGCGCCCGGCAGGACGGTCGGCCAAGCTGGAACGGGCCCTGGGCCGCCAGCTGCCGGAGCCGGCGCACCAGGCGCCGCTGACGTCCTCCTCGACGGCCGGCCAGGTAGTACTGGCCTACCTGCGGGCACACGCCGAAAGGCTGAAATCGCTCGATCCAATGGTGCGCAGGGATGAGCCCGATGCCGTGCACCAGATGCGAGTGGCCACACGACGGCTGCGCAGCACGCTGCGGTCATTCGGCCAGATCATCCGCCGCGACCGCACGCAGCGGCTGGCCACCGAGCTCAAGTGGCTCGGCACCGTGCTCGGAGAGGCACGCGACGGTGAAGTGCTCGCCGGGCACCTGAAGGCAGGGCTGCGCGAGACCCAGGGGGAACTCGTCATCGGCCCGGTCCAGGCACACGTGCAGACCCACTTCGCGTCGGCGCGCGCCGACGCCCGCACCGCACTGCTCGCCGCGCTCGACTCCCAGCGGTACTTCTCGCTTCTCGATGAACTAGACAAGCTGATGGCCGAGCCGCCACTAACCCCACAGGCAGCGATGCCGGCTGCCGACGTCCTCCCGGCGGCGGCGCGGCGTCCTTACCGGCAGGTACGCGGGCGCATGCGCCATGCGCGGCGGGCGTCACCCGGCCAGGCCAGGGACGTGGCCCTGCATCAGGCGCGCAAAGCGGCTAAGCGTGCCCGTTACGCCAGTGAGGCAATGGCCCCGGCGCTCGGCATGAAGGCGCGCCGGTTCGCCAGGCAGATGAAGAACGTCCAGTCGGTCCTCGGCGATCATCAGGACACCGTCATCGCCCGCCAGGTGGAGCGGGAACTGGGCATAAGCGCGCACCTGGCCGGCGAGAGCGCGTTCAGCTACGGCCTGCTGTACGGGCGCGACGTATGCGACGGTGAATGGCTTCTGGGCCAGGCTTGGCGGACCTGGAATCGGGCTTCCCGCCCTCGCTACCGGAGCTGGATGCACTAGCATTTCAGGCCACTGCCGCGGCGCAGGCGAACGTTCGTTTCCGGATTCGCTGAACCCTGGTCAGTTGCGGGCGATGATCCGGCCCAGGTCGGCCTGCAGGCCGGAGAGTAAATCGTAGACCGTGATCGCACGGGCGCCGCACAGTTCGGTGTCGGAGAAACCGCCGGTGCGCACCGCGAAGGTCGGTACACCCAGCTTGCCAGCGTGATAGCGGCGCAGGGCCCGGTACCACGCCAGAGCGTGCTGGTAGTTGCTGTCGACCAGGTGCTGTCGATGTCGAACATGAGCGTGCCAGACATGGGTGCCTTTGCTGAGCTGAGGATGGCGCTGAAGGAGGCCGGTGACGATCCGGCCGACTGGCCGTCCTCGCGGTGTCTCAGCGTCTGACCCTGCGAGCAGTTCGCCGGGACACCGCGGCCACTGCCGAGTCGGCCCGGTGGAGCAGTCTGGCCGAACGGGCGTCACGGCGGTCAGCGGCGAGGGCAAGGCGATGGACCAGGAACCGCGCTAGCGGCAAAGCGATGACCATCAGCAGCCATCTCCGCAGCCTGGCGGACAGGAAGACCCACATATCCAGCGTCCCTTCTTCTGATTTGCAGAGCGGTCCCGCCGATCGTGGGCGCCGGTCTCGTCTTGCCGCGAAAGACCGTTCGCCGGTCTCGAGCGCTGCTTGCCCACCGCCGTGCGGCGGGCTCCTCACCCCCCTACCCGCACAGACCGTCTTAACCGGAACGAGGGAGCCCGGCCGAGTAAGCGGGCTGCCGTCGGAAGGTCGGCGTCATGCCCAAGAACCGCCGACGGGCGGAGTATGACCTTGCCCGCGAGGATTACCGCGACCCCACCGCCGGGTTCGCCTGCGCGCCGCCCGCCCGCAGCGCGCTCACCTTACGGCTAATCCTGGCCAGCTTCGGTCGTGCTGGCCTGCGGTCTCGGCGCTGCGGCACCCGCCGTCACCATTCGACATCAGCACAGGGCCTTTGACCAGGAGCTTAGCAGTAATAGGGGAAGCTAATCAGAATAGATTTGAACGCATAAACTCCGTTCGGGACGAAGAGGCCGCCGGTTCAAATCCGGCCACCCCGACAGAGAAGTTCCAGGCAGATGGCATGATCGCCAGGCGCGGCGATCATGCCACAGATCATTTGTTGGCCACTCGTTGGCGAGGCAGGACCCTGGAGTCTCAGCCTCAGCCAATCTGACGCATCTGCTTGTTGTCTCAGCAGACCAGCACGAACGCCGACAGAACAGTTGGGTTAGCTGTCGGTGCATGAGGGCCAGTGGTCTGCTGCCCACTCTGGCCAGCCCGGCCACCCTGCTGGCGGGGCGGGGATCTCTGCGCCGTCGAGTTCGGCGGCGTCAGGCACCTGGAATTGCTGCCGCCACGCGTTCACGTCGGCCTCGGTCATCGGGAATGTCTGGTGCGGTGCCGTTTCCTGGCGGTGTGCGATGCGGGCGAGCTGGACGTTTTTGTCCACGGGCAGGTAGGCCACCTGGCATGCTGCCCCGGCCGAACGGGCCAGCCAGCGCAGTGCCGACCGTTCATCGCGGCCCCAGAGCCCGTAGTCGAGCACGACGCTGGTCCCCAGTCGCAGCGCCTGAAGGGCGACCGAGATGAGCCGGCCTTCGAGCACCCAGCGCTTGCCGTCGGCCATCGAATCCCCGAACAGCGGGATCATCCAGTGATCGGGGGTCAGCCGCAGCGCCCGGTGCGTTGCGGCGAGTTCTTTGGCCCGGGTGGTTTTCCCGGCTGCGGGAAGCCCGACCATCAGGATCAGGGTGGCGGCACGCGGTTCCTGCGTGACGACGGGTCCGGCTGCGGACGGACATGGGAATGGTTCTTCGCTCTGTGGACCGGAACGCTGCGACGGAGACATGACTTCCCTGATCAGGCAGGATGATCCGGCAGCACGGGAATACGCGAGTGACTGCCGGCAGGACACTGATCCGGCGGTACGTCCTGGCACTGCCCCCGGCAGGGGCAGGCAATGAGGCCGCGGTTACGGCAACCTCGGTACCGCCGCTAAGCGGCGGTCCGGGTAGTCATGGCAGCGAAGCAGCCCATGCCTTCACCATAGCCGACAGCGTCGGCGGCGATCTGTGCCGTGATTCCTGAGACGGACCCGGCCGCGCCGTCTCCGTCAAACTGGCGCAGCCCAGGTCACTGATCGGCATGTGTGCCAGGTCTATTGAGAGGGGACAGAGAGGGCGTTGACATCAGCCTCGCCGGGGGTTGGACCGAGGTTGCCTGCCATCGTCCACCCAGCCGGCGAGGTCGTGATCAGCATGCGCCCGGTCAGCGTGTTCGCCAACGGTCCAGCCAGTGAGATCGGGCAGCCGCAGGATGACCTGCACGGCCGGTGGCGGCAGGCCACCCGGGCGGTGATGGTCCTGCTGTCGCTGCGCGGATTACCGCCGGCCCAGATCGCCGGGCTGACCCTATCGTGGCTCCGGCGTTGAGCCATGGGTGCGGTGCTTGGGTTTCTCTAACCCACTGCCGCCTGCATGTGGGCGAACCCGTCCAGCTGGGCTTCCGGCGGGGGCTGTGGGCGTGCGCCCGCGTGGTGGGGAACGAGTTAGCGGCGCGGCCGCGTGGTGCTGTTCGCGTGGCTGGGGGTGTCTGTTCAGGGGGTGGCTGGCAGGACAACGCGCGGGTGCCCGGCCGGGCCGTAGAGCGCGGCTACGTCGGCTGCCCGGCTGGTGAGGCAGGCGCGCTGGTTGATGTAGCCCTTGTCGGTTATCTCGCCCGTATCGAGCTGAGGGGGGTCGCTGAGCAGCATGAGCCGCTCGATGCGCCGTGACGATCCGGCTCCCGCGTTGAGCGTGGCCAGGGACTTGGCCAGGTAGGCGCGCACCCGTGGGTCGTCGAGCGGCGCTGGGCTGTGACCTGCGGCCGGGTGCTGCTCGCCGGTCAGTTGTGCGGCGGCTAGGGGGTTGAGCCACGCCATCGCCGACACGTATTTTCGGTCGTGGCCGGCGATGACGCAGTCCTGCAGGAGGCCGCCGCACGCTGACAGCAGCGCGGACTTGACTGCTGCCACGTTGACCCAGGTTCCGGTGCCGAGTTTGAAGTCCTCGGCGATGCGGCCAGCGAAGCGCAGTCCCCGTTCGGGGAGCGCGGGGTCGAGCAGCTCGGCGGCGTCCCCGGTGCGGTAGTAGCCGTCGTCGTCGAAGGCGGCGTGGGTGAGGTCCGGCCGGGCGTAGTAGCCGGGGGTGACATTTGGGCCGCGCACCCGGATCTCGTGCTTGCCGCCATCGGGCGCGAGCTTGACCTCCACGCCGGGCAGCGGGACACCGATGCAGTCGGAGCGGCCGGACGGGAAGTGCGCGGAGGTCGCCGCGGGTGCGGTTTCCGTCGTCCCCCACGAGGTCGTCACCGCCACTGGGTGGCCGGCGGCGGCGCCGGCCAAGTGCAGTAGGTCGTCCCAGACCTGCTGGGGCAGCGCGGCACCGGCGTAGAACACGATCTGCAGGTCGCGGAAAAATCTCTTGGCGAGGGCGGGGTCTGCCTTCAGCTGTGGCACCAGCAGTGAGTATCCGGCCGGCACATTGAAGTACACGGTCGGTGCGGCGTCCTCCAGGTTGCGCAGCGTCCGGTCGATCAGGGCGGGGACGGGGCGCCCGTCGTCGATGTACAGGCTCCCGCCGTTGTAGAGAACCATCCCCACGTTGTGGTTGCCACCGAAGGTATGGCTCCACGGAAGCCAGTCCAGCAGCACCGGCGGCTGCTCGTTCAGGAACGGCCACACCTGGCGCATCGCCTGCTGGTTGGCGCACAGCATCCGCTGAGTCGTGATGACCGCCTTGGGCTCCCCGGTCAACCCGGAGGTGAACAGCAGCTTGGCCACCGTGTCAGGGCCCACCCCAGCCAAGGTACCGTCGGCGGCCGGCCCGGGCGGGGCTGCCGCCAGCTCCCGCCACGCCAAGGTGCCGTCCCCGCCGGTGATCGTGACCACGGCCGGGTCACCAACCGGCTCCCGGACTGCACACCCATCGCGCACCGCGGCAAGCGCAGGACCGAACGCGCCCGCGTCGTCGGCGAACACCATCACGGGGGTGACCAGGGCCGCGATCCGGCGCAGTTTCTCGTGGTCGCTGCTTTGCAGCGAGTACGCCACGCTCACCGGCACGGCCGGGCTTCCCACCGTGAACGCCGCGAGGGTGAGCAGCAGGTGCTCGATCGAGTTGCCGGACAAAATCATGACCGGACGGCCCGAAACACCGCGGTCGGCCAAGCCCCGGGCGAGCGTCTCAACCTGAACCGCAGCTTCGCCCCACGACAGCGTACGCCAGCCACCGCCATCGCGCTGCGCGACCAGGAGGCGCTCCGGGTGCTCGCGCGCCCGCGCGGCGAAAACCTCCACAATGGCCGCCGGATAGGGACCCAGCGGGTGGCGGCTGCGCAAAACGACCGACCCGTCGGTGCGGTCCTCCCGGTCAACGGCAGCTGGGCTGAACAATCCCCAGCCGGCTGCGTGGCGCTCCATCAAAGCTCCTGTGACTACACCTGGTGCGCCACGACAGTAGCCCGCAAAATATCTGGCCGGAAGACCTCTTCCTCAGCCGCATGGGCACATCGGCGGAGACAGCGTCAGTCGCAAGGGCAGCTGCGGTGAGCCGCCGCACCGTGCGGAGGCTTAGCGCGGGCCCTTCCCCATGGCGCCGTCGGCGCGGATCCAAGAGCGCAAGCTCCTCGGACGGGACCGCGACCAGCGGACGGGCGTCCTCGACGTCGCAGCGAACACATGGATATGAATGAACGAAAGAAAGAAAGGAAGGACGCGATGGCTGCCTGGGGCACCGAATCCGGCCACATCGACGTGGCCATACAGCAGGCCGTCGCCGTGGTCACGCTCGCCCGGCCGGAAAAACTCAACGCGCTCACCGCTGGGATGCGCAGGGAACTTGCCGCGATTCTGCGTCACTTCGGCAGCGGCGACTCGGTACGAGGGATCGTGCTCACCGGCGCCGGCCGCGCGTTCTCGGCCGGCGAGGACCTGCACGCGGCGGCAGCGCTGCCACCGGGCGGCCTGGTCTCCGAAGTCGAACTGTTCCACGACATCACCCGGGCGGCGCTGGAGACACGCGTGCCGACGGTCGCCGCCCTCAACGGGATCGCCGTGGGCGGCGCCTGCGAGATGACATTGTGCTTCGACACCCGTATCGGAACTCCCGCCGCGGAGTACTTCCTCCCCGAAAACAGCATCGGGCTGACCATCTCCAACGCGGCGAGCGTGCTGCTGCCGCGGCTGGCCGGCCACAAGGCGATGCGCCTGGTCATGGAGTCCGCCCGGATCAGCGCCCACGATGCTCTCGCCTTCGGCCTGCTCGATGAGATCGTCGAGGAGGCCGACCTCATCGACACCGCCATCGCGATCGTTCACCGGTGGACGCGGCCCGGCGCAGCCACGACCGCGCACCTCCAGCTGCTGCGGCCGCCTCTGGCCGCGATCGAGCAGGCCATCGCGGCCGAGACCGAAGCCGTGCGCAACGCCGACCAGACCGGCACCGCGCGCGCCGGAATCAACCGGTTCCACAGCCGCCGCAATAACGCCCCGGCCGGCTCATCCCATCCATCCGGCGACCCGCCGAAGGCCCAGTCATGACACAGCGCCGCGCGACGTAAGCCACGACCAGCACCGGCTACAACCCCAGCACAGATGCCGGAATCACCGTTGGCGCCAAACCCTCTGCCTCAGCCGGCCGGCCGGGCGTACCGGGAACGGCCTGTCGTCCGGGGCTAGCCGGTCCAGGCCGCTCATCAGTGCCCGCGACGAGCCGCGCGCCGCTGCCGCGGGGCTCCGGCGGCTGCGTGTGATCGTCAGCGACCCCGCCGTGAGCGAGACCACCACGCTGCTCAAGGCGGGCGCCACTGACCTCGTGCTGCGCATGGCCGAGGCGGGCACGGATGCACGCTGACCTGGGAGGGGTCCCATCCACCCCAGCTGGCACCCGCGCCGCCGGACCCGCTCTGCCTTCAGCGCCTTCGCGTACCGGGCTGGGACATCCGCAGGTCACCGCCCGGCGCCGACCTGGCCGTCGTCCACCGCCGGGGCGGGCCCGGCCGCGTCGTCAGTCTCCGCGGCTGGCGTGCTGGCTGGAGCGGCACCGGCGGTCCGCGCCGCCCCGATCATCTTGGCCAGCGAGCCCGCTGCCAGTATCCCGCCGATGACGGCACCAGCCGCCGCCAGCGGCCGGGGCAGCGCCGGGCCGAGTCTGAACCGGCCCGGCCCGGCCGCGGCGAGCGCCGAAGCTGCGGCCAGGTTGGTCAGCGGTAGCTCGAACCCGCCGTCGCGTGCCAGCGGGCCGTTCGCCCGGTGGGTGGCCGACGCAACCGCCATCGTCCCGATGATCGCCAGCGGCCCGGCGGGATCAGCGGCGCCGGCCACGGTGAGCAGGCCACCTCCCAGCTCGGCCGCGCCGGCGAGGGCGGCCATCTGCCTGCCCGGTGCCAGCCCGATCCGCTCGAACCCGGCTGCCGCCTTGGCCAGCCCGGGACCACCGAAGGCCCCGAACAGCTTCTGAGCGCCGTGGACGGCCAGGTATCCCCCCACGACCACCCGGGCTCCGAGCAGCAGTGTGCTCCGCATCACGTGTCCTTTCCGTTGCTTGCCTGCTGGTCTGAAGTTGCGCCGGTCCGGCCAGCGGCCTGGGGTTACCGGCTCGGCCCAGGGATACAGGCCTGACTCACGGGCGCACGAACCGGGCCACCACGGTGCCGTGCGCCATGGCGGAGGCCATGCCCAGCGGGCTCCACGTCATGGCGAACCGGGTGCGGTCAACCACAAGGTCGGCGCGCACTACGACGGTTTCCGCGCTGGCATCCTCCACGTGCGCGGTGAACTCGACCGGCTCAGCGTGGCCAGCTGCCTCGAGGCTTCCCTGGCAGGCCAGGGCCGCCCGGCCGGCCGGGGTGGCGGCGGTCACGGTCACCACCACCTGGGGGTGGCGCCCGGCGTCGAAGAAGTCCGCCGAACGCAGATGCTCATCCCGCTTCTTGTTCCTGGTGCTCAGCGAGGACACCTCGATGCACACCCGGCCGGTCACCGTCCCATCCGGCCCGACGCTGCCCTCGCCGGTGATCTGGCCGAACGAGCCGTGGACCGTGACGGCCCCCCAGAAATGCTTAACGTGGAACTCGGCCCGCGATCCCGCCGGGTCGAGTACCCAGCGGCCGGCCACCGTCCCGTCATCCAGCAACGCGCCGGCGTCTGCCTCTGCGAGGGCCCCCATGCGGTCGCGACGTTCGCTCACGGCTTCTCCGTCTCTGCCAGGTCACTACTATGTGGAGGGTAGCCTCCGGAACACGTTAGCAGGTTCCGGAGGCCGACCTGCGATGAGCCAATGGGTGCTCACCCGCAGACCAGCCCAGATACCCCTGGCCGACACACCAGGGAGACCGCGGCGGGAACGTCCGGCACACCAACCTAAGCCATTTGATTGACGCAGGCAACCAAGAAGGTAACCGTTTGCTTTCGGCAGGTAAATATCATGCTATGCTGGCCGCTATGCGAAGCGTGGACTCATCGGCCGCTACCACCGAGCCCGTGCCCGGCGAGGCGATCGGCGAGATTGAATCGGCGCTGCACTCGCTGGCTCGCGCGCTCAAGCAGGCCCGGCTGCATGAGTTCCTGCTCGCCCAGGCACGCGTCGATGCCGATCAGGCCGGCCTGGCCATCTTGTATGTGCTGCACATGTGCGGGACGAGCCTGCGGGTGACTGACCTGGCCGAGCAGCTGCGCATCGACGCCCCAGCGGTGACCCGGAAGGCGCAGCAGCTCGAACGGTCCGGCCTGGTCAGCCGGACCGCTGACCACCAGGACGGGAGGGCGACCCGGCTGCGGCTCACCACCCAGGGCCGCCGGACGATCAACCGGTTCCTCGCCGCCCGGCGGGCCTGGCTCACGAGCCTTCTCTCCAGCTGGCCCGAGGCCGACCAGATCGGGTTCGCGCGCCTGCTCCGCCAGTTCACCGGCGACATTCACCGACAGGTAGGGGAGCTTGATGGGTGACAGTCCCGGTTCTGTGGCGGCCGCCGAGACCGGCGAGATCAGCCAGGCCGAGCATCGCAGGATCCTGGTGATCCTCGGGGCGCTGATGCTCGGCATGTTTTTGGCGGCGCTGGACCAGACGATCGTCGCCACCGCACTGCCGACGATCGCGGGCGATCTGCATGGCCTGAACCACCTGTCGTGGGTGGTGACCGCCTACATTCTCACCGCGACGATCTCGACCCCGCTGTGGGGCAAGCTGGGTGACCTCTACGGCCGGAAGAAGCTCTTCCAGGCGGCGATCGTGATCTTCCTTATCGGGTCGGCGCTGTCCGGGCTGTCGCAGAACATGGCCCAGCTGATCGGATTCCGGGCGCTGCAGGGAGTCGGCGCCGGCGGGCTGATGGTCGGCGCCCAGGCGATCCTCGGCGACATCGTCAGCCCCCGCCAGCGCGGCCGCTACATGGGTTATTTCGGCGCGGTCTTCGGCCTCTCCAGTGTCATCGGCCCTCTCGCCGGCGGGTTCATCACCCAGCACCTGAGCTGGCGGTGGGTCTTTTACATCAACCTGCCGATCGGCGCCGTCGCGCTCGCCGTCATCGCGGTGGTGCTGCACCTGCCGCGCCACCGCACCCATCATGCGATCGACTATCTCGGAACTGCCCTGCTGGGAGCCGGGGTCACCGCCATCATCCTGCTCACCACCTGGGGCGGCACGACCTACGCCTGGGGTTCTGCGACGATCATCGCGCTCGCGGCGGCCGCGGTCGTATGCGTCGCCCTGTTCTGCTGGGCAGAGGTGCGCGCCGCCGAGCCGGTCATTCCCCTCGGGCTGTTCCGGAACTCAGTGTTCACGGTGTCGAACTCGATCGGGTTCATGGTCGGCTTCGCGATGTTCGGCGCGATCGTCTACATCCCGCTCTACCTCCAGACCGTTCACTCCGCCACGCCGACGAGCTCGGGACTGCAGCTGCTGCCGCTGGTGTGCGGGATGCTCATCACGTTCACGATCAGCGGGCGGCTGGTGACCAAATGGGGCAGATACAAGATCTTCCCAGTCATCGGCACCGCGGTGATGTCCATCGGGCTTTTCCTGTTCTCGCTCCTGACGCCGTCAACCCCGCTGGTCATCTCATCGATCTACATGGTCGTCCTCGGCCTGGGCATCGGCTGCGTCATGCAGGTCCTGGTCGTCGCCGTGCAGAACGCCGTCCCCCAAAGCCAGCTCGGCACAGCAACCTCCTCCTCCACGTTCTTCCGCTCCATCGGCGGCGCGTTCGGCGTCGCCGTCTTCGGCGCGATCTTCAACAACCGCCTCGCCGCCAACCTGCCGAAATACCTTCCACCGTCCGCACTGCGGGCCGTCCACGGCAGCAACATCTCCGCCAGCCCCGCCCAGCTCGACGCGCTCCCGCCCGCCATCCACCACGGCTACGTGCTGGCGTTCAGCGACTCACTCCACGCCGTCTTCCTGATCGGCGCGCTCATCGCCCTGCTCGCCTTCGCCCTCACCTGGTTCCTCAAAGACCTGCCCCTGCGGGGCCACGCCTACCTCACCGCCGACGGCGGGAACGTGCCTGACATCCCTCCGGAAACCGCCGAAGGCGTAGAGCACGCCAGGAACTGAGGGCCTGCGCCGACGCACTTTCGGGGGACTGGGACATCGGTGCCGCCCAGATGCTCATCTGCCGGAAAGCGTCATGATCACAGAGGACAGTCATATGTACTCCGCGAATCAGTCAGGCTCATCCGTCGCGCGGCTGCGATGCACGGCGTCCTTCCCGGCTCGCGGACTGTGACGAAGGATCTCGTCAACGACGCGCACGATGGGCGCGGTGGCGTCGATTATAATACCGTTTTTCGGAGTGTCTTCTTTCGTTTGATGCAATCGCACAATGAGTTCTCGTTCTTCTGGTTCTCCACCCCAGTCATCTGGATCAGCGCGGCATCGCTCGTCAAGCCGCCGGTTCAATGTGTCAAGGTCAACTTCAAGGACAAAGACGCCGTCAAATAGATCTATGAATTTCGAAAAATTCCTGGAACCACCGCAGAAAAATGCTACCGCCTCATCCTGGTTGGCGACTATGGCTTTTACTTTATCTACATGCCAAATGTGGTGCTCGTGCCCGCCGCCATCCGTCGGGTTACCAGTTTCCGGATCGCCTTGATAAGCCAATTCATTGTCACCATTAATGGCATGGTAGCCGCGCCGCTGCAATTCTTTGCAGACCGAAGTTTTGCCGGTGCCGGAAACGCCTTCAATCAGATAGTTTCTAATGCCCATTGCTAGATGATACACAATATGTTAGACGATGCTGCCTCTCACGGCTGTCGTGACGGCGCCGGAGACGGGTCGCCCATAACGCCAGTATGTCGAACGCCAGTTCGGTCAATCTAGCACGCGCTGAGACCGGGAATCTCCCGGCCCAGTATCCGGCCCGCAGCCAGTGAGTGACTAAGTGAGTGACGATCGCCGCGTACTTGCAGAGACTTCCGCGGACGTCGATGGACGCTCTCAGCGGCCAGATCGCCGAGTCTAGGGCGGCTGCGTGCGGCGCATGACGGCGCGCATATTGCCAGTTCTGTTCTCTCTGGCTCTTTGCCCGGTCATCGCCTGGTGTGCCGTAAGCGGATCTTCCAGCGGGATCCGCTAGTGACACGGCAGTCGCGTCTCTGGCAGTCTGTATGGGCTGAGCCGAGAGGAGGTGCGACACCCGTGTCGATGTTGGTTTCCGCGCCTCCTAGAGCTGACTGACCGAGCGCAGCCGCAGGTGGCGCCGCCTTCGAAAGGTGGCCCCATGGCCGTATGCATCAAGAGCATCACCCTCGACTGCGCTGATCCCTACCGCCTGGCGCAGTTCTGGCTGCAGCTGACCGGATTCAGCGAGGACCCGGGCAACGGCAACGCTCCCGACGGCCCGGAGGCTCTGCTGCTCTCGCCGGACGGGTCGCTGGCGTTCGCCCGCACCCAGCTGACCGAGCAAGCCCGCCCCGGTCGTTTCGGCCCGGCCCAGATCGTCGCCGAACAAGCCCCTGCCATCGAGCGGCTGGTCGCCTTTCTCGGCCGCCCGGTCAACACAGGACGCTGAGCAGATGACTGATCCGGCGAACCAAGACCTCGTTCCCGCGCGGCTGCGCTGCGGCATCGTCGTGCGTGTCCGGGAGGATGCCTGCGAAATTGTCAGGGACCGGCAGCTCTGCTCCATTCGGTACGCAACGCCGTTTCCGTCGCCGCGGACCGAACGGGTGTCACCTGGTCACCTGGTGGCCATCGCGACCGCGCCGGACGGCACCGAGGCGGTGGTGTGGCGGTGGTATGACGCCGTCGTGCTCGGCGCGGAGGCCGGCTTGATCAGGCTGTGGGAGCCCTCGCACGGCGAAGTCCTGGCCCAGCCACGGCCCGCGCACCAGTCTCCGCAGCCCGGAACTCGTGCCTACCTGTCCGCCGGCCTGCCCGGCGCCGACTGGCGGGTCGCCGGCGGCGCCGCGGCCAGCGCGGAGGACGCCGACGTCGAGCTGGACGAGGTCGAGCAGCTCTACACCAAACGCGATCTCTGGAACACCCTGTTACATACTGGCCCGGGACACTGCTGAGCCGATGGGAGCGCGATGCCTGCCCGATTCCAGCTCGTCATCGACTGCAGGGACCCCGAGCTGCTTGCCCGCTTCTGGGCGGCTGCCCTGGGATACGTGCTTGAACCGCCGCCCGAAGGGTTCGCTACCTGGGACGACTGGCGGCGCGACATCGGGCTTCCCGACAGTGAGCTGGGAATCGGCGCGGACAGCATCATCGATCCCCGCGGTGACGGCCCCCGCATCTGGTTCCATGTGATGCCGGACGCCAAGGTGGTCAAGAACCGCCTCCACCTCGACATCCACGTCAGCGGCAGCCGTTCGGACCCGCTCGCCACCCGCATGCAGCGAGTCGACGCCGAGGCCAGGCGGCTGACGGACCTCGGGGCCACGCTCACCGGAGCCCTGAGCGAGGACGGCCTGGATCACTACGCGGTGGGGATGAAGGACCCCGAGGGCAACGAGTTCGACATCAACTGACGCTTTCGCCCGCCGCGGCTCCTCGCGCCGGCTGCTATCAGGCCGCCTGGCCCGCAATCTTTGCCAGTAAGGGGTCAGCCCGCTGGAAGTACAGCGCGGGAGTAGTACGTCTCGGGACAACCGAAGCTGGCCACCGTCGCCCGGCCGATCGCTGGCTGGCCCTCGGCCCTCGGGCTGGGCCCTGGTCCGCCGCCGCAGCGTCGGCCCGGTGCCAGCACTGTCGATACCAGCGTCAGACATGGCTCCCAGGGCTCCTGCGGATCGGGCGAGCCGGGATTAGTCGTCATCAGGCGGTGTATGGATGAGCTTCTTGTTGACGAACTCATCGATGCCGAGGGGCCCGAGTTCGCGGCCGACACCGGAACGCTTGGTGCCACCAAAGGGCAGCTCCGGGCCACCGCCTTCGGGCTGGTTGATCCACACCATCCCAACGTCGAGGCGGTCGGCAACGTCCAGTGCGAGCGCCTCGTCGCTGCTAAAGACCGCCCCGCCCAGACCGTATGCGCTGCTGTTGGCCAGTTCGACTGCCTCGTCGGCGTCGGCCACCCGGTAGACCACCGCCGCCGGCCCGAATAGCTCCTCGGTGTAGGCCCGCATGGCCGGGGTTACTCCGGACAGCACGGTTGCCTCCACGAACGCCCCGGGCCGATCGACGCGATGCCCTCCGGTGTGCACGGTCGCGCCCTTGCTGACGGCGTCGTCGATCTGATCCATCAGGTTCTGCGCCGCGCGCTCCGAGGAAAGCGGTCCATAGGTAGTGGCCGGATCGGCCGGGTCTCCTGTTACCTGGGCGGCCATCTCCTTGGTGAACTCCCGGATGAATTCGTCGTAGACCCCGTCGGCAACGATCATCCGCTTCGATGCGTTGCAAGCCTGGCCGGCGTTCTCCATCCGGGCGGCGGCGGCCGCCTTCGCCACACCGGCGGGGTCGGAGCTGTCGAGCACGATGAAGGGGTCCGATCCACCAAGCTCCAGCACGACCTTCTTCAGGTGCTCGCCGGCCAGTGTGGCCACGGCCGAACCGGCGCGCTCACTGCCGGTCACCGACACGCCGCATATCCTGGGATCGGCGATCATGGCGGCGACCTGCTCGTTGGTGGCAAAGACGTTGATGTAGGCGTCGGCCGGCAGCCCCGCGTCGCGGAAGATCTGCTCCATCGCCAGGGCCGACTCAGGGCATTGCGGCGCGTGCTTGAGGACGATCGTGTTTCCGATCATCAGGTTCGGGGCCGCGAACCGGGCCACCTGGTAATACGGATAGTTCCACGGCATGATGCCCAGCAGCGCCCCGATCGAGGACTTCCGCACCCATGCCGCTCCCGGCGTCCTGGAGGGCAGCGGCTCATCCTTGAGCAGCTCCGGGCCTTGCTCGGCGTAGTACCGGTAGATGGCGACGGTGAACTGCAGTTCACCCTTGGCCTCGGCGGTGGTCTTACCCATCTCGCGTGTGATGATCGCGCCCAGGTCGCCGGAGCGGTCGCGGTAGAGCTGGGCGACCCGGCGCAGCACGTCCGCGCGCTCGGCCTTGGATGTGTGCCGCCACGACGAGTAACCCCGCTGCGCCCGAGCCAGCACCTCGCCGATTTCGGCGTCGGTCGCGGTCGGGAACTCTCTTTCGAGCTGGCCGGTTGCCGGGTTTACTACCTGGTATTTCATGGGGTCTGCCTCCATCGGGCGCATCGCAGCCGGTTGAGCTGATCAGTCGGGTAACCGGTGCGCCTTCATGATGTCAGGTGGTACGCCAAGCACTATTGCCGGTGGCCAGGAACGGCCCAGTCACCATCACGGACGGCATCATGCCACCCAGCTCGCCGGATCCAGGGCGCGTATATGTCCCAGCCAGCGCCATCCTCACGATCGAGCGTGTCCGCGTGGCCGCAGTCGCCTGGCAAGCCACCACAGGCCGATTCAGCCGCCGTTCGGCCTCGCCTGGTGGCATCCATCACCGTGGAGGCGGTCAAGCAACTCGGCCTTGCCGTAGCAGGTCAACGTGCGGGTCAGATTGGTGGCTTGGGCGGGGCGAGCTGTGCCGGTGTAGCGCCGTCCCTCATCGCTACATGATCGAACCAGCCGCATCGCGGATCGCCCGCTGGCCGGTCGAAACGGGTGACGTACGGCTTGAGGTCGATGACGGGTGTCCCGTCGAGAAGGTTGACGCCGGCGAACCTTATGGCCGAGCCGGTCACATCGAGAAGCTGGATGAGGCTGAGCCCGATGGGGTTGACCCGCTTTGGCCCACGGGTGGCGAATATGCCCATCGCGCGCTGCTGGCTTCGCAACAGGAAAGGAACCTGCCTGAGCGGGGGGTCGTTGCCGGGCTCGGCCAGCTTGTGTAGCCAGGTCACCAGCCAGGCGTAGTCGAACCCTGCTAGCCCGTCCAGACCCGCCAGGTAGCGGTCGGAGATTTCGATAGTCCCGTGCTCGGCACGATTGAGACCAGCCTGGATCGGTGTGGTCGCGAGCTCGGTATGGGCGGTACGCACAACACCTATGACTTGCAAGGGGGCGGCCAAATCCATGGCACAAGGCTGTCACAGACATCACCCGAAACTTCGCGCCCCGGCCCGGTGCGCGCACTAACCGGCACCGCGACCCGTGGCCGCCGGACCTGTGCCACGTCAGTGGCTGGCCGACCCGCAGTACATCATCATCAACGACTGCGGCGCCCGCGGCCTGCACCCCAGCGCGTTCGGCCTGCTCGGGACTTGTTCTGGGCTTTGAACGGAGCCACGGGGATACCCTGCCGCGCCAGCCGGCGGCACAGCCCGGCCGCGATCACGCTCTTGCCCGCGTCGGAGCTGGTCCCGGCCACCAGCAGCGCGCCCCTTCACCAGACCGCCCGGTTGCGTGGCTGGGTGCCCGCGCCCGGCCCCGCTGGCATGCGGCGGGCCACACCCGACCCCGCATGGCCGCTGGCAGGCGGGCTCATGGCCGGCCCGGCGCTGAACACAATCTCCGGTGACCGCGGCGGGAGGCACGGGATCTGGTCACGGGAAACTACGATAGGCAACCGGGAGGGCCGCCGTGCGCTATGTACTGTCTGCGGCCCAGCCAGCCCCGCAGCCCGGGCCCCGCATCCCGTCGGGCAGCAGACAGCAGGGACACGGTTGCCACTGACCAGGGCCATGTGCGAGACGAAGCCAGCTACGGTGAACCCCGGTGCTGGGCTTGTGCCCGGCGCTCGTCCTCAGAGCTCGGGCACGATGGCCTCCCGTGGCAGTGCGCAATGAGTAGCGAGGAACCGGGGTCCTGGCCTCGGCCACGGCCGCTGATCGGGGATGCCAGCAGCAGCGCCGAGCGGGCCGCCGACCCCATGAGCTGGGCGTTCCCGGCTGCGACACGCGCCGCCCTGGCCGAGGTCATCGCTGCGCGCAGAGACATACGCCGGTTCCGTCCTGACCCCGTGGGTGACGACATCATCGATGAGCTCCTGGCGGCCGGTCATGCCGCGCCGAGCGTCGGGCATTCCCAGCCGTGGCGCTTCGTCGTCGTGACCGACCCGCAGCTGCGGGCCAGCGCGGCGGTGATGGCAGACCGTGCGCGACTGGCGCAGGCCCAGCAGCTCGACGCGGATAGCGCACGTCATCTGCGGAGCCTGCAGCTGGAAGGGATCCGGGAGGCGCCGGTGGGCGTCGTGGTCTGCTGTGACCGCCGGGGCCGGCCAGCCGGCGTGCTGGGCCGGGCTACCTTCCCCGATGCCGATCTGTGGTCCTGCGCCTGCGCAATCGAGAACATCTGGCTCACCGCGCGGGCCCGCGGGCTCGGGCTCGGATGGGTCACCCTCTTCGACCCCGGGGAGCTGAACGCTCTGCTGCACCTCCCCGAGGGCGTTGTCACACTCGGATGGCTCTGCCTGGGCTGGCCCGACGAGCTCCCGCCGGCCCCAGGACTGGAACGGCATGGGTGGTCGCGGCGGCTCAGCATCGCCGATGTCGTCGCCCGCGACCGGTGGCCGGAGGCAAATGCGCCGGCCCCGCCACGTGACCGCGCAGCCGAAACGGCGGGCACCGCGCGGGTCGCGGCGCGCGACCGTGAAGACCGCCTGCTGGCTGCCCCGGGTTCACTGGGACTACTCGGCGACACGCTTTTGAGGGTCGAGTCCGTCACGGCACACGGCGCTCCCGGGACGCTGGTTATCGCCGCTGCCGACCATCCCGTCGCCGGCCTGGGAGTCAGCGCCTTCCCGCGCGCCACGACCCGCCTGGTAGCCCGTGCGCTCGCCGAAGGTAAGGGCCAGGGCACGGCCATGGCCGCGGCGGCTGGGCTGCAGGTCTTCCTGGCCGACTGCGGCATCGACGGCACCGGGATCGAAGGCTGGCAGGACCTGCGCCCGCGTGGCGCGCGAGGCGACCTGGCCACCGCCGATGCGCTTGAGCCAGCCGCCGTGACATGGCTGCTCGCCGCGGGCGAGCGGCTGGGCCGCGATCTGGCGGCACGCGGCCCCGTGGCTCTGGGGGAAGTCGGCATCGGCAACACCACCGTCGGCTCGGCGCTCGCCGCTGCTCTGCTGGCCATTCCTGCAGACCAGGTCATGGGGCGCGGCGCGGGCAGCGACACGGCCATCGTCGCCCGCAAGCAGCTCATCGTGGAGCAGGCCCTGACCCGGATGGGCGACCGGAATGCTCCCCCTGGCCCGCTCACCATCACCCACGTCACCGACCTGCTGGCTGGCATCGGAGGACCCGAGCAGGCGCTCTTGACTGGCGTGTGCCTAGGCGTGGCCAGCGCCGGCGGAATCGTGGTGCTGGACGGGCTCTTGACCTCGGTCAGCGCGCTCGTCGCCGTCCGGCACCGGCCCCAGGTCCAGGCTCATCTGGTCGCGGGCCAGGTCAGCGCGGAGCCTGCGCACCGGCATGTACTCAATGCGCTGGGACTAGAGCCGCTCCTCGACCTGAGGCTGCGTGCCGGCGAGGGCGTGGGAGCTGTGCTCGCGCTCTCGCTGATCACCCAGACCCGGCATGCCCGGCAAATGACCGCCGTGACGGGACCGGAACAACGGTACCCAGCCTCGTCGGGCGACACGATTACCAGGTAGTCCCGCAGCTGGGGAGCAGAACGGAGAGCGGTGATGCTCCGGCCAGCGTCGGCGTTTCCCGTCCGGTCTCAGCCACTCCCCTCGCGGGCAGCGGGATCCTCCTGACTACCTGCTGGCGACCTTGCGCCCGCTGATCAGGCGCAGGCCAGGTGCCAGCTGGGGCACCCGCTGGCGATAGCGCGGGTAGTCGTCAGGGAACTCGGCCAGCATCAGCCGTTCTTCGGTGTGGATCTTGAACTGGAGGAGCACGAGGTAAACGGGGAAGTACAGGATCCACCGCCCGGACCCGGCCAGCAGCCCGGAGCCGAGCAACATGCCCAGGAGCCCGGTGTAGATGGGGTGCCTGGTGATGGCGTACGGCCCGCTGGTGCGCAGCTGGTGCTCCTGCTTGACCGTGGGCGCGGCGCTCCACATCGCGCCGAGCGCGAGCCTGGCCCACAGCGTCAGCGCCGTGGCGGCCAGCAGGACCGCCAGGCCCAGGAGGCGGATCCCCGGCGCGTGCACCTCTAGCGGGACCCAGTCTGCCCTGGGCACCGCGGCGGACACGACGACCACGATGATCGTGGTGATCCACAGGGGGGACAGGTACGACGCGCGGGTCCGTTCCGCGGGTTCCCGGGACTGGTAGTAGATCGCACCGGCCAGCCAGCCCAGGACAACTGCAACCCAGCACGCGGCGATGCTGATCACGGCGAGCAGGTTCAGCTGTTGCGTCGTCATTTCTCACGCTCCCGTCAGCGCTGGACCGGCGATCGCGCCTGCTGCCCGTCGTTCGCGTCGTCCGCCGGGTCCTCTTCTCCGACACCGTCGTTCGACAAGCCGAGGAGGTAGCCAAACCCTGTGACGGCGAAGATAGCTGCGAACGGCCACCACCAGCCGGCCCTGGCCGCGACCGCGATGGTCACGCCGGCGAACGCGGCGAGCATGGCGACCTTCCCAGCCAGAGCCCACGACCGCTGGCTCAGGAGCTGCTGGCGCTCATCAGGCCGGGAACCGGCCAGCGCGTCCTCGTCGTTGTCCCGCCCACCCCGCACGTACCACCCGATCGCGAGGGCGATTACGCCCAGCTCGGCCACGATCGCCCACTGCCACCCATTGCCGCCGTGCACAACCCACGCTGCGGCCCACAGCGTCCCGGCGAGGGCAATGCCCACCGGCTTGCGCAGCCTCGGCCGAATGAACCTCATCATCTGCCTGCCTCCTCGTCGGCTGGGTCGAACATCTTGTCCACCGTCAGGTCAAAGAGCCGCGCGACCTTGAACGCCAGCGGCAGCGACGGCAGGTAGCGGCCGCTCTCGATCGAGATGACCGTCTGGCGCGACACGCCCAGCGCCGCCGCCAGCTCAGCCTGCGACAGTCCCCGCTGGAGACGCTGCTCCCGGACCCGGTTCCGCATAATGTCAAGGTAGCTTTACTTCCCTCCGATGTCAAGCGACCTTTACTAGCACGTCTGACGTCGGGTCCTGGAGAGCGACGACCCGGACCTGCACTACCAGTTCGGGGCCGGGCACCACCGGCCCGGACCGGGTCAGCGTGGTCAGGCCGCACCATGGCCGCGCTAGGACGCCTCTGGCAGGTCCATGCCGAAAAGGCGCACGCCGGGGGCGGGAAACGCGGCGTCGGTGGCCCGGAGTTCGGTGAAGCCGATGTGCCGGTAGAACCCGGCCGCACGCCGGTTGCGGCGGGGGAAGTGCAGGTGCACTCCCCAGGACCCCTGGTCGCGCAGGGCGGCGATCAGCGTCCTGGTCAGCTGGCTCCCATACCCGCTGGCCTGCAGGCGTGGCAGCAGGTTGATGTGCAGGTGCGACGGGTAGCGGCTGGCCAGCTCATCCGGGGTGGGCCAGGGGTGGTGGATCATGGACACCATCTGCTGGTCCGGTGTCCACCGCTCCGCCGGAAGGCCGGGCGGGGGTTCGGGATAGCGGGTGCGCAGGCCGGGCCACCAGTCGCTTTCCAGC
The DNA here is from genome assembly GCA_963730065.1 of uncultured Actinomycetes bacterium. Classification (GTDB taxonomy): domain Bacteria; phylum Actinomycetota; class Actinomycetes; order Streptosporangiales; family Streptosporangiaceae; genus UBA9676. The sequence goes on from CAVSQL010000001.1 coordinate 57,510, forward strand.
CGTTCCTCGAAGGCCCGGCTATCCAGCGCGCCGACGATGTAACCACCCACGCCCGCGGTGTCTTCGGCCACGAAGGCCAGGGATGGCTCGAACAAGCCGTAGGGAGCGGCGAAGATGTGCCCGAGCAGCCGGGGGTCGTGGTAGAGCGAGGTCCCGTCCTGGCCGGCGTCGCCGGTCAGCAGGCAGATCCGGTACAAGGCGTCAAGATCGCCCCGGCGGTAAGGGCGGATGCTGGCCCGTGGGCGATCCGTGGGCTCTCCCTCCCCTGGGACAAGCGGTGTGAGGGCGCTTCCCCATCATCGCAGCATCGCCTGGCGGCGGCACCCGCCCGGCGGCGGTGAGGCGCCGACCGGCCACTGCGGGCCAAGTCCTGCGCTTACTGTGGGTGGCGAGGACCATTCGTCACAATTCCGCCGGACCGCCGACTGGCCCAGGGAAACCGCTGCGATGAGTTCCGGCCAGTCGCCGGTCTCAGCATCGAGTTTGTATTTCCGCCGACGCGATGAGCTCCGGAGAGCATGGACCGCCTCGCCCTGGGACGGCAAGCAGCGGCCAGGCAGCAGGGGGCCACCGGCTGAGCCGAGGAGGACGTCATGCACCCGATGTTCGTGCAGCTGTACCTGGAGGCGGACGACCTGCTGGCTGACGAGGAGGAGAAGCGGCGCTCCGCGAACCGGGCCAGGAACAATCGGTCACGCACGCCCTTGAGGGTCACCGCCCGCGCCCAGGATCGCCGGCCGCGGCGCTGACGCCTGGGGGCGTCGGTGGTGGCGACGCGTACGCCTGCCAGTTAACGTCCTGGGGGACTGGAAAGAGGAAAATGAGCGACCTGGTGACCGTCGCCGACGTGGCCGCCCGTCCGACCGCGGTCGTCGCCGCGGCGACCACGTGGCAGGAGTTCCCGGCGCTGTGGAAGGAACTGCTGGACGAGGTGTGGGCCTGCCTGCGCGCGGGCGGCGTTCACGGCGGCTGCCGTAACGTCATGCTGTACCGGGACGACCTGCCCCATGTCGAGGTCGGCGTCGAGCTGGGCCAGCCATGCCCGCTCACCGGACGGGTGGTGGCGTCGGCGCTGGCCGCGGGGCGGGCGGCCATGACCGTCCACCGCGGGCCGTATGCCGGTCTGGCGTCGGCCCATCGGGCCGTGCTCGGCTGGTGCGCCACGCAGGGGCTGCGGACGGCCGGCCCCCGGTGGGAGATCTACGGCCGCACCGCGACGATCCCGCCGAACTGTGGACCGCGGTCTACTGGCTGCTGGCGTGATGAGTCCCGCTCGGCCAAGTGCCCATCCGGGGCCGGCCCTGCGGCTCAGATCGTCCAGAGCGCCTCGGTCGGGGAGGCGGGCAGCGCGGACAGCAGGCAGCAGCCCGGCGAGGGCGCCGGTGTCATCGACCATCTATTTGTCCTTATTGTTTGGGTGAAAGAGACGAGGCGGCACCCATCAGCCGCGGACGTCGGACCGGCGCGGGGGTTCCGTGTGAGTTCGGTGTGAGTAACGGGCGCCAGACGGCTGTGCCACTCACATGAAATTCCCACGCAGATCACACTCCGGCCTAGAGATGAGGTGATCGGATGTCGGAGAGGCGAGGGAGCGTGGCGATGCGCGAGCTGGCGGCGGACTTGCCCCCCGATCACGGCGGGCTGCTGGTGGTTGACGACGAGCCGTTCCTGCGCGACGCGGTCGCCGCGTCGCTGCGGTTCCTGGGCTTTGAGGTGACCACCGCGGACAACGGCGGCGACGCGCTGCGGCTGGCCCGGGACGGCCGGTTCGACCTGGTCGTGCTGGACGTGATGCTGCCCGACACCGACGGGTTCGAGGTGGTCCGGCGGCTGCGCCGGGACGGCAGCCGGGTCCCGGTGATCTTCCTGACCGCCCGCGACACCGAGGGCGACAAGGTGGCCGGCCTCACCCTCGGCGGCGACGACTACCTGACCAAGCCGTTCGGCCTCGATGAGCTGGCGGCCAGGATCCGGACCGTGCTGCGCCGGACCCGCCGGGATGGCGAAGGCGGCCCGGTGCTCACGTTCGCCGACATCGAGCTCGACCAGGACAGCTACGAAGTACGCCGGCAGGGCCAGCTGATCGAGCTGTCGCCGACGGAGTTCCGGCTGCTGCGCTACCTGATGCAGAACCCGGGACGGGTGCTGACCCGGGCGCAGCTCCTGGACCACGTGTGGGATTACGACTTCGGCGGGTCCAGCACCGTCGTCGCCACCTACATTGCCTACCTGCGGCGCAAGCTGGCCTCTCACGGGCCAGATGTGATCCACACCCAGCGCGGGGTCGGTTACAGCCTCCGCCTGCCACGGCCCGGCGCTCCAGGAGAGCAGTGATGAGACTCCGACGCCCGCCCAGGCCCCAGCTCCGGACCCGTGTCCTGGCCGGCGTGCTGCTGGTCACGCTGTTCGCGCTGGCCGGCTTCGACATCGCCGCCGTTACCGGGCTGCGCCACGACCTGCTCGGCCAGACCGACTCACAGCTGGAGGCGGTTGGCCGCCTGTACCGGCCGATGACCACGCAGGTTGCCGCCGCGCCGATTTCCGGTCAGTCGGCCCCGGCGGCCTCCGGTCACGCGGTACGGCCGCCGGCCTATGTCCCGGGCCGGACGCAGCGGGCTATCAAGCCCCCGCCCCAGCAGGTGATCGCCGGCCCGCATTTCAGGGTGGACGTACCCATCTTCCAGCCCTTCTCGGTCACCCTTTGGACCAGCGCCGGGTTCAGGCCCAGCCGGGAGTTCGTCAGGGGGAATCCCGGCCTGCTGCCCCAGCGCCTGGCATACCTGCGCGCGTTCGGTACCGGCCCCGAGACCGTCAGTCCCAGGACAGTGACGGCGACCAGCCGGAATGGGCAGGATCAGCTGCGGCTGCTGGCCGTACCGGAGCCAGGCGGCAGCATCCTCGTGGTCACCACCAGCCTCGACAAGGTCAACAAGACCATCGACCAGCTCGAGCTCATCCTCGCCATCGGCTCGGCCGTCGCCGGCCTGCTGGCCGCCGGGGGCGTCGCCTGGATCATGCGGCGCGGCCTGCGGCCCATCGAGACGATGGCCGCCCAGGCCGACGAGATCACCGCCGGCGACCTCACCGACCGGGTCAGCACCCACGATCCCCGGACCGAGGTCGGCCGCCTAGGCGCGGCCATCAACGGGATGCTCGCCCGCATCGAGGACTTCATGGCTGAGCGCGAGTCGAGCCAGGAGGCCACCCGTCAGTTCTTCGCCGATGCCAGCCACGAGCTGCGCACCCCGCTGGCGTCGCTGCGCGCCAACGCTGAGCTCTACCAGCAGGGGGCGCTCCCCGATCGCCGGCAGGTCGACGAGGCGATGCGCCGGATCACGCTCGAATCGCAGCGGATGAGCGGGCTGGTCGACGACATGCTCCGGCTGGCCCGGCTCGACCAGCAGCCAGGCCACGAGCACGAACCGGTCGATGTCACCGCTCTGGTCACCGAATGCGCCCAGCGGGCGCGGACCAACGATCCCAGGCGGACCTGGCACACTCACATCGCCGGCGGCCTGGAGGCCACCGGCGACGAGGAACTGCTGCGCCGGGCAATCGACAACCTCCTCGCCAACGTGCACGCCCACACCCCGGACGACGCCGTCGCCACCATCACCGCGGCCAGGCGGAATGGCTCCGTCAGCATCGAGATCAGCGACGACGGCCCCGGCGTCCCCGCTGGCCAGCTTCCCCACATCTTCGAACGTTTCTACCGCGCCGCAGCCCCGTCCCACCGTCCCGGCTCCGGCCTGGGCCTGGCCATCGTCACCGCGATCGCGACGGCCCACAACGGCACCGCCGAGGCCGTACTCAACGACCCGCACGGACTGCGGATCACCTTGACCGTGCCAGCGTGCCGCCAGCATGACCCGGCCGAACCGCCCGCGGCCCGGGTCCATGCCGTTACCTATGCCGATACCGGCAACGGCGCCCGTCGGCAGTCCCGGGCCGGGTACTCACCCTGAACTCACGCCCGGCCCACGCGCTGCCTTGATGCCCGCACGAGATGATGATGCCCGCCCCAGTTCCAGGCCGCCCAGCGGAAATGCGCGTACCTCAATCCCTGATCCCCGGTGGAGTCGTCGGCCCGGGTGATCCTGCGGGCCACCTCGCGGTGGCCCAGTCCGCGCCGCCATCAAGGACAGTGACACGAAGGAACGCGCCGGGCACGAGGCGGGGTCCCGGCCAGCTGATGGCCGCGGCGGTGACCGGCCGCAGGATCCCAGAAGCCGACAACGATTGCCAAACGGTCACATAACCATTGACGCTCACCCGGTCCCGCGGCCGCGATCACGGCGTAGCTTGCTGAACAGGGACACTGCCGACGCCTGGTATCGGCTTGCTCCCGCTGCGGCCAGGGCAGATCCCACGGAGGACCCGGCGTCCGGAGGGCGATGCGATGCGCGGCCTGGCAGTGCCGTTCATTGTGCGCCGGATGGGGTCGTCGCGGCTGCTGCTTGGCTGCATCCTGGCCACCACCGCGATCACAGCGGCGCTCATCGCGGCGCTGACCAGCTTCTGGGTGCAGGCCCTCGCCCAGGCGGTCAACGGCCAGCTGAGGCAGGCACCGGGCATGTCCATAGCCGTCAGCGGCCAGGTCAACGCCCGCACCGCCGCCGCCGATGAGCCTGCCGTCCGCACCACGATGCGCACCGTTTTCGGCCACATCCCGTACCGGCTGTACGGCGGCGCCCTCTGGTCCGACCCGCTCGGGCTGACCAGGGCGGGCCAGGGCGCACCGGCGGCAGCGCAGAACGGCCGCACCGTCCAGCTCGCCGAGGCCGCCACCCTCGGCCAGATCAGGACCCACACCGTGCTGGTGAACGGGGCTTGGCCCGGCCCGCCCAAACCCGGCGGGCCCGTCCCGGTCGCCGTGCCCGCGACGGCCGCTACCCAGCTGCGGGCGGGCCCCGGCACCGTGCTCGCGGCGCGAGACCGCGACACGAAAAGACCGGTGCGGCTGCGGGTCACCGGCGTGTTCAGGCTGCGGGATCCGCGGGCGCTCTACTGGGGCCTGGACACCCTGGGGACATCCGGCATCAGTGTCCAGCCCCCGTACGTGACCTACGGCCCGCTGGTGGTCAGCCCCGCGGCTTTCGGCCGCGGCGGCCTCACGGTTGGCCAGGTGTCCTGGGTCGCCGTGCCAGACGCGGCGCGCATCGGCGTCGGCGTCGCGGAGCTGGCCACCCGGATCGGCCATGCGGAGGCGTTTCTCAGCGGCACCGCGAGCCTGGGCGGGCTGCAGGTCAGCAGCGGCATGCCGCAGGCGCTCACCGGTACCGGCCTCAACCTCGCGGTGGCACGGTCGCTGCTGACCATCGGCACCCTGCAGTTCCTGCTCCTGGCCGCCGCCGCGCTGGTGCTGCCCGCCCGGCTGCTCGCCAGCCACCGCGACGAGGAATCCGCCCTGCTCAGCGCGCGGGGAGCCCGGCGCTGGCAGCTGGTGTCGCCCGGACTGGCGGAGGCGGTCCTGCTCGGCGGGACCGCTGCCGTGGTGGGAGCGCTGGCCGGGAGCCGCCTGGCTGGCCTGCTGGTGAACACCCCCGTGCTGCGGGCGGCCGGCCTGCACGTGACCGGGCTGCCGCCAGGGGTGTGGTGGGCGGCGCTGGCCGTCCTCACGCTCTGCACGGCGATCATGCTCGGGACGGCGCTGAGACCGGCGGCGCCGGGGGAGGCCAGAGTCCGCCGGGGAAGGCAGGCAGCGATCGCGTCGATCGCCCGCGCCGGCGGCGATCTCGCGCTGCTGGCCCTGGCGCTGGTGGCGATCCTGGAGCTGCGCACGTATTCCGCCGTCGCCCACACAACAGCGGGCGGGATCGGCATCGACCCGGTGCCGGTGGCCGCGCCCGCGCTCGCCCTGGCCGCCGTCACGCTGATCACGCTCCGCGTCCTCCCGTTCCTGGCCCGGGCGGTCAACCGGATCACCGTGGGGACAAGGCGGCTCGGCGCAGCGCTGGCGAGCTGGGAGATCAGCAGGCGGCCCGTCAGCCAGAGCGGCCCCGTCCTGCTCGTCATCCTCGCCGTCGCGACCGGGACGGTGGCCCTCACCCAGCGCGCGAGCTGGCAGCAATCCGCACACGACCAGGCCGCCTTCGCGGTCGGCGCGGACGTACGGGTGACCACATCGAGGCCGGCCCAGCTGGCCACGGCCGGGGCCGTGGCCCGGGCACCGGGGGTCAGCGCCGCCACGCCCATCACCCGGTTCAGCCCGGGCTCCGGAGGCGAGGTGCTCGCTCTCGACGGGCGGACGGCCACGGCCGTGGTGCCGCTGCGCCGCGACCTGTCACCGCTCCCCCCGGCCGCCCTCTGGAGACGGATCACACCGAGATGGGCGGCGGGCATTCCCCTGCCCGGGCACCCCGCCCGGCTCGCGATCACCGCCAGCCTGGACAGCGGGGCGGGGGCAGCCAGCCTCGGCCGGGCGCCGGCCACCGTGACGATCCAGGATGCTCACGGCACCGACTACGAGGTGCCGGCCGGGGTGCTGCCCGCGGATGGCCGGGCGCACCGGCTGATCGCCGTGCTCTCCGGCACGCGGCAGGCGGTCTACCCGCTGCGGCTGCTCGGGGTTTCGCTGGAGTACCAGCTGCCGCCCTACGCCGGCCAGCGGTACGCCCGCCCGGAAGCGGGGCTGACGATTCGCAGCCTGGCCACCGCATCGGCGGAGGCCGGGGCGTTCGCCCCCGCGTTCGCGGCAGGCAACGCGCTGCGGGCCTGGACGCCGTCGGTGACATCGCCCGAACTGAACGGCCTGGCGGCCATCAACTTCGGGGGTGACGGGCCGGGCGCCCTGGGGCTCCAGCCCTCGGTCGCGGACTGGGCACCTGCCGCTGGCCGGGCGGTGTCGCTGAGCTTCCTGCCCGGCGAAAGCCCCGCCGCCGGGGCCCTGCAGGCGGACGGGGCCACCGCGGCAGATGTCGTGGGCGTGATGTCCATGGCCGCGCCCGTCCCGGTCAGGGTCGTTCCCGGGATTGCCACGGCGTCGTTCCTGCGCTCCAGCCACGCCCACGTGGGGACGATCATGCCGCTCAGTCTCGGCGGCGTAGCGGTTCCCGTGAAGATCGTGGCCACGGTGACCGACTTCCCGACGATCACCGGTCCGGGCGGCGCGCTCATCGTGGATCAGACGGCGCTGGGGCGGCTGCTGGCCAGCAAGGGAGCGGTGCCGCCGCCCGTGACCGAGTGGTTGCTGCGGACGCCCGCCGGCCGGGTCCCGGCCGGCCTTCCGCCCGGGTCCGCCGTTGCCACCCGTGTGCGCGCGACCACGGCCCTGCTCACCAACCCGCTCTCGGTAGCGCCGCAGCAGGCGGCGCTGGCGATCGCGGTCGCCTCGGTGCTGCTCGCGGTCGTCGGCTTCTCGGTCAGCGTGGCCGCGAGCCTGCGGGCCAGGCGGGTGCAAAGGGCGGTGCTCTCGGCGCTCGGCGTGTCCCGGGCCGGGCTGGCCAGCCAGCTGTGCCTGGAGCAGCTGCTGCTGAGCCTGCCCGCGGCGTGCACCGGGCTGCTGGCCGGCGTGCTCATAGCCCACCTGGTGGTCCCCGCGGACACCCTCACCACCGCCGCCACGCTCCCGGTCCCACCGGTCCTGGTGATGATCCCGCTGGGCTGGGCCGCCGTGCTCGCGCTCGCGATCGCGGCGATCCCCGTGGCCGCGGCCGCCGCCACCGTGGCCCTCCGGCCCGACCCCGCACCGCAGCTGCGCACCGCGGAGGCGGTGTGATGGGGCCGGCGCGCCGGCTGAAGGCCAGGTGGGCGGGCCTGACCGGCACCGGGGCCGCCGCCAGCGTCAGCCTGGGCCTGCTGGTGTTCTTCTGTGTCTTCGTGGCCGTGGCCGGGCCGCGTGACAGCCTCGGCGTACGCACGCACGCCTTCCGGCAGGCGCTCAGCGCGACACCGGTGACCGCCAAATCCGTGGCCGCGACGCTTGACTTCACCACCTTCGCCAGTGCCCTGGGTGGGCAGTTCGCCGTGAGCAACCTCACCGCGGCCCGGGACGAACTCGCCGCCAATCTGGCCAAGGCCCGGGTGCCGCTCGCGCGCGGTGCGAGCTGGTCGGGCGTGACCTCGGCCTACGCACGGGTGTCAGGCGCCGGACCGGGGGCAACGAAGGGCTGCGCACCCCCGGAGATGGAGGTTCTCTACCGCGACCGGCTCAGCCGCTACGCCCGGCTGGTCTCCGGGCGGCTGCCGGGCGCCCCGGCCAGCGGCCAGCCGGCGATCTTGCCGGTCGCCGTCACGCCAGCCACCGCGGCCCGGTTCGGGCTGAGACCGGGCAGCCGCCTGGGCATGGCCGGGGTCACGCTGCTAGTCACCGGGATCGTCCGCCCGGTCTCCCCCGGCTCCCCCTTCTGGACCCTGGACCCTGATGCCGCCGCGCCCACGCAGAACTCCTGCGGCCATACGGTCGCAGCCACCTACTGGCTCGGTGCGGCGTTCGTCGGCCAGGCCGGGATGCCGACCTTCCTGTCCCGGCTGAACACCTTCCGTATGCAGCTGACCTGGGATTACCCGCTCAACGTCAGCCACCTGACGGCCGACCAGGCGCCTGCGCTCGAGAATGAGCTGACCAATGGACTCACCCAGGCGGGGCAGCTCGTCACCAGCACCAACGGCCAGCCCACGCTGGTGGGCATGTCCGCGGGGCTGGTCGGCGTCGTCGCCGTGTTCATCCAGGAGGACCGCGCGGTCGGCGGCGTGCTCGGCCTGCTTTATGTGAGCCTGACCGTCATCGGCGCGGTCGCGGTCCTGCTCGGAGCGCTGCTGGTGGCCGAGCACCGCAGCGAGGAGTTCGCCGTCATGCGCGCGCGGGGGGCATCCCTGCGGCAGCTCGCCCGGGTCGCTCTGCGCGCGGGGGCCGTCGTCACGCTCCCCGCCGCGGTGGCGGGTGCGGCGCTCGCGGTGAGCCTGACGCCCGGCGCCGGCGAGCCGCTGGAATGGTGGCTGGGCGGCGCCGTCGTCCTCGTGGCGCTGGCCGGGCTGCCGCTGATCGTGGTGTATACGCACCGGCCGGCCGCCCGTGCCAGCCGGCAGCAGCCGCGCCGCGGGGTGGCCCGCCGGAGGGCGGCACGGCGGCTGGTCGCCGAGGTTACCGCGATCGCCCTGGCAGTGGGGGGCCTCCTCGTGCTGCGGGAGCAGGGGCCGCACACGGCCGGCAGCGACATCTACGCCCGGGCTGCGCCGGTGCTCGTCGCGATCCCGGCCGCCATCGTGGTGATGCGCTGCTACCCGGTCGTGGTCCGCTGGCTGATGCTTCTGGCCGGGGCGCGCCCCGGAGTCACCGCGTATGTGGGGCTGGCGCGATCCTCACGCGGCCCGAGGACCGCGATGCTGCCGATATTCGCGCTGATCCTGGGGCTCGCCGTGGTGGCGTTCGGGGCCATGGTGCACGCCGCCGTGGTGCGTGGCGAAGTGGCCGCATCGTGGCAGCAGACCGGGGCGGACGCGGTGGTGGACGCGTCGGGCTCGTACCTGCCGTTCGGCGCGGCGGTCCAGCGGGCGATCACCGCGGTGCCCGGTATCGAGCGCACGGCAACCGTCCTGGTGACGACCGGATCGCCGTCCAACAGCGGTGCGCTGGCGGTCGCGGCGGTGAACCCGGCCCGGTATGCGGCCCTGATCGCGGACACCCCGGCGCCCAGGTTCCCGGCCGCGGCGCTGGCCAGGCGGCACACCGGCCCCGGGAACCAGGGGACGGTCCCGGCGCTGGCCACCCGCGCGGCGGCCTACCAGCTCGGGCGCGGAAGCACGGCCCTGCAGATAGGCACGCTGAAACTGGCCATCCGGGTGGTTGGGACGGTGAACGGCGTTCCCGGCGTCGCCGGGCCCGCCGTCGTGGTGCTGCCGGACTGGGCCTTCGGCGCGAAGCCGCCGCCGCCCACCCTGATGCTGGTGATCGGCCCGCATCTCGATGGGCCGAAGTTGGTCTCGGTCGCGCAGCGGGCCCTCCCCGCCGCCACCGTCACCTTGCGCTCACAGGCGCTGGCCGAGCTGACCGGTGCGCCGCTGCCGCACGGCGGGAGCGTGGCCCTCACGGTGGGCGCCGCCGCAGCCGCCGGGCTCAGCCTGGTGATCCTGCTGATCACGCTGGTGCTCAGCGCCCGGTCCAGGGAGCTGACCCTGGCCCGGATGGCGGCGATGGGCCTTTCCCAGGCGCAGGCCCGCTGGCTGGTGGTGGCCGAGGCGCTGCCGCTGATCGTGGCGGCCATCGTCGGTGGGGTCGCGTCCGCCTGGGCCCTGGCCTCGCTCATCGGCCCGTCCATCAGCCTGTCAGCGTTCACCGGAACCAGTGCCGCCGTGCCCGTCCAGGCCGAGCCGGCCCCGCTGGCCGCGGCCGCGGCCGGGCTGATGGCCGTGGCGTTCGCCGCGCTGGCCATCCAGACCGTCATCGCCGACCGCCGCGGCGTGGCCCGCACCCTGAGAATGGACTGAGATGCCGAAGGAGCGACGCGGATGACCAGCAGAGCGGAACCAGGCCGGGTCCCCGGTTCCGACGGGCAGGCCAGCGCCACCGTCGCGGCGGCCACCGGGATCGACGAGCTTGGCGCCGAGGCCCGCCGCGCCCGGGCCTCCTACGGGGAAGGGGCGCTCATCGTCTGTGACCGGGTGGTGCGGATCTATTCCGGGGACGGTATCGAGGTCCAGGCCCTTCAGGGACTCGACCTGGTGGTCGGCGAGGGTGAGCTGACGGCCCTGGTGGGCGCGTCGGGCAGCGGCAAATCCACGCTGATGAACATCCTCGCCGGGCTCGATACCCCGACGGCGGGGACGGTCCGGGTCAGTGGGCACGACCTCGGCGCCATGACCGCCAAGGAGCGGCTCGCCTACCGGCGCTCGGTGGTGGGATTCCTGTGGCAGCAGGCCTCACGCAACCTGCTCCCGTACCTGACCGGGCGGCAGAACGTCATGATGCCGATGAGCTTCAGCCGGGTCGGCAGGCGCGAGCGCGATCGGCGGGCCAGCCAGCTCCTTGAGACACTCGGCGTGGCACACTGCTCCGACCGCACGCCGGACAGGATGTCCGGCGGCGAGCAGCAGCGCACGGCCATCGCGACGGCGCTGGCCAATCAGCCGCGGGTGCTGCTCGCCGACGAGCCGACCGGCGAGCTGGACACCGCGACCTCCCTCGATGTGTTCGCCGCCATGCAGACGGCCAACAGCGAGCTCGGGGCGACCATCCTGGTCGTGACGCACGACCCGACGGTGTCGGCGCAGGTCCGGCGCACGATAGCGATACGTGACGGCCGCACGAGCAGCGAGACCCTGCGGCGGGCCGCGGCCGGCGGGGAGGGTGACACCACCCACCACACGGTCGAGTACGCGGTCATGGACCGGGCCGGGCGGGTCCAGCTGCCGCGTGAGATGACCGAACCCCTCGGCATGGCCAACCGGGTCCGGCTGGAAGCGAGAGAGGACCACATCGGCGTATGGCCCGATGTGGACGCCGCGGACATGCGCGGGCGCGATGAGTAGCGCTGAGGCCCCGGCGCCCGCTGGCCTCGCGGCCGGCCGCGCGGCCGTCATGGTGTCGGCGCACGATGTGTCACGGACCTTCGGCAGCGGCGATACCGCCGTGCACGCGCTCCGCGGTGTCTCGCTAACGGTCGGGGAAGGCCAGCTCGTCGCGGTGCGCGGACGGTCGGGTTCCGGCAAGACCACGCTGCTTAACGTCATCGGCGGTCTCGATGTCCCGACCGGCGGCACCGTCCACGTGGCTGGGCAGGACGTCACCGGGATGACCGAACGGGATCGGGTGATGTTGCGCCGCGGCACGGTGGCGTTCATCTTCCAGTCTTTCGGCCTTATCCCGATGCTCTCCGCGGCCGAGAACGTGGGGGTCCCGCTGCGCATCACCGGCACGGAACCGCGCCAGCGCGAGGAAAGGGTACGGCTGCTGCTCAGCGTGGTCGGGCTGGAAGAGCACGCTAAGCAGCGGCCGAACGAGCTGTCGGGCGGCCAGCAGCAGCGGGTCGCCATCGCCAGGGCGCTCGCCCCCAGCCCCAAGCTGCTGATCGCCGACGAGCCCACCGGGCAGCTGGATTCGGAGACGGGCCGGCAGATCATGCGGCTGCTCCGGACGGTCGTGCGGTCGGAGGGCATCACCGCCCTGGTCGCGACGCACGACGCCCAGCTCACCGATCTCGCCGACGACGTGCTCACGCTGGAGGACGGCCGGCTCGCCGGCCCCTGAGGCCCCCGCGGCTGGCGCCGCACACCGCAATCAGCGCCCTTCGCCTGCTCACGGGTTACACGTCACTCACCCAACGATCCAAAACGGTCACAGGTGCCGGGTCCGCGACGGTCCCGCGCATATCAGCCTTTGTCCGGGCCCGATGGCAGGTCGGCCGAGCCGGGACGGGTGAGCGCGAGCGGGTTGACCACCTGGTCGAACACCTCCTCGCTGACGCCGTTGGCCAGGGCGGCCTGCTTGAGGGTCAGGTCGTGGTTGATGGCGTAGTGAGCGATGGCCGCGGCCTTGTCATAGCCGATGATGGGCGACAGCGCGGTCACCATCATCACCGAGCGCCCGATGTTCTCGGTCAGCTTGGCCTCGTTGAGCCTGGTGCCCTCGACCATGAACTGCCGGAAGTGGTCGCACATGTCGGCCATGATCAGTGCCGAGTGCAGGTAGTTCCTGATCAGGATCGGGCGGAAGGTGTTCAGCTCGAAGTTGCCCTCGGCGCCCCCCATGGTGACCGAGACGTCGGAGGCGATGACCTGGATGGCGACCATGAGCATGGCCTCGGCCTGGGTCGGGTTGACCTTGCCCGGCATGATCGACGACCCCGGTTCGTTGGCCGGGAAGAGCAGCTCGCCGAGACCGGTCCGCGGGCCGGAACCGAGCCAGCGCAGGTCATTGGCGATCTTGAACAGGGTCACCGCGGCCGCTTTGAGCCCGCCGTGTGCGCGCACCAGGCGGTCCAGCGTGCCCTGGGCGGCGAACTTGTTGGCGGCGGTCCGGAAGCTGGCGCCGGTCATCGACGCGATCTCCGCGGCGACCTGCTCGCCGAAGCCCGGCGGGGCGTTCAGCCCGGTGCCGACGGCGGTGCCGCCCATGGCCAGCTCCAGCAGCCCGTTCGTGGCGTGCTCGACCTCGGCGATGGCGTCGTCGAGGGCGCTGACGTAGCCGGACCACTCCTGGCCGACGGTCAGCGGGGTGGCGTCCTCCAGGTGGGTCCGGCCGATCTTGACGACGTCGGCCCACTTGATTGCGTTGCGGTCGATAGCGTCGCGGAGCCGCCTGAGTGCGGGGATCGTCTTGTCCGTGGCCATCGCGTACGCGGCGATATGCATGGCCGTGGGGAAGGTGTCGTTGCTCGACTGGCTCATGTTCACGTGATCGTTGGGGTGGACCGGCGCCTGTGAGCCGAGCGTTCCCCCGACCAGCTGGATGCACCGGTTGGCGATGACCTCGTTTACGTTCATGTTGGACTGGGTCCCCGAGCCGGTCTGCCACACGTACAGCGGGAAATCCTCATCCAGCGCCCCGCTGATCACCTCGTCGCAGACGCGCTGGATAAGCTGCCCCATCCACCCGGGCAGGCGGCCGCCCCTGGTGTTCACCAGCGCGGCCGCCTTCTTCACGTAGCCGTAGGCGTGGTACACCTCCTTCGGCATCCGGTCCATCCGGTCGTCCCCGATGCTGAAGTGCTCCAGGCTGCGCTGGGTCTGCGCGCCCCAGTACCGGTTGGCGGGTACCTGAACCTCGCCCAGGCTGTCGAACTCCCGGCGCGTCCCGGTGGCATCCAGGCCAATGGGGACATCGAGGATCTTCGGTGCGTTGTCGCTGTGATCGCTCATGATCGGCACTCTCTTCCGAAGTGCACCAGCGGGCCGGCCTGTCAACCAGCGTGAAACCAGTGGCGCTTGCCATCTTCACGGGCCTGGCTGCGGCCGTCCCAGCCGGGGTGGCGCCCGGCGTCGAACAGCATGATCAGCCACCGGGCGGGGCCGGCCATGACGACGATCGGGATGGGGGGCGAACTCAGGCCCGCCCGCCCCCTTCGGCCATGACGTCGCACCCGTGCATGTGCTCCGGGCGGCGGGGCCAGGCGCACTCCGCAGGCCGATACCCTGGCCACGGGCGGCGCGTGGGCCGCCTGTTCCGGGCCCGGACGCGAAGCTGAGGAGAAACCCGTGAGCGAGCCGCGGCCGTTGTCCGGGACCGATATGCGTTCCGGCCCGGCAGCGGCTCCGCTGGCATCCGGGCCGGATCCCGGAAAAGCCCCGGCGCCGCGGGACCGGGGCCGCCGGCGCCGCCGGTTCATCGCGGCCGCCCTGGCCGTGCTCCTCGTCGCGTTCTGCGCCACCACTGCCCGTCTGTTCATGTCCCGGCCCGGGGAATGCCCGCCCATGTGGACGCCATCGTCATGCTGGGCGCCCGGGGCGATCGCTACCACGAGGCACTGAAGCTCGCCTACCAGCACCGGGCGCCGTATCTGGTGATCTCCCTGGGATCATCGTTCCCCGGCCCCACGCCCCAGGGGAGCCAGCCAGTTTTCCGGTGCGGGCCGCCGATACCGCGGGTGACGGTGCTCTGCTTCCCCCCGGACCCGGCCACGACCCAGGGCGAGGCGGAGGAGGTCGGCCGCCTGGCGGCAAAGTATCACTGGCACTCCGTGGTCCTGGTGACCATCACCCCCCAGGACTCGCGGGCCCGGCTGCGGGTCGAGCGGTGCTTCAGCGGCAAGGTCTACGTGATGACCGGATCGATGCGCGCTTACGGCTGGCCCTACGAGATCGCCTACGAATGGGCGGCCACCATCAAGGCACTGGTCTTCCAGCGCAGTTGCTGAAGCGGCGCACGCCGGCGCGCCATGCCCACCGCCGGGCTCCGTACCGCCCATGGCCCGTCCCACCTGCACGGCCGCGCCTGTACCCGCGCCCGCCGGTCCCGCCCGGCCGCATCCGCACCTGCCGCCGCATCGTGCGCATGGGCCCCGCCCTCCCGGGCAGGCGTCAACTGAACCACACTGACCAGCTAACTTGAATAGATCCTTGCTTTTACTCGACCATGTCATTGCTTACGCGGCCACCCCCGGGTAACGTCGCAAACGCCTCCCCCGGGTCCACATGTCACGCTGCCTTGTGAAGGGGGAGAAAATGAGAAGGTTCCTGACGGTACTGTCTGCCGTCTCACTGGTCGGTTTCCTGGGCTTAGGAAGCGCCCAGGCATCCACCAGCCAGCCGCCGGCGGCTCATCATGGCGGGCCGCATATCTCGGTCTTCGCGGCCGGCCTGAACAACCCGCGCGGGCTGACGTTCGGCCCCGACGGCAACCTCTACGTCGCCGAGGGCGGCCTGGGCGGCCACCACTCCACGGTCGGCAAGTGCCAGCAGGCCGCGGGTGCGGCCGCCCCGTACACCGGAAGCACCAACAACCCGGCGCTCGGCGGGCGCATCGCGAAGATCAGCCGGTCCGGGAAGGTCACGACGGTGGTGAAGGCGCTGCCGTCGAGCCAGACCAGCCCGGCCCTGGGCAGCCTGGTCAGCGGGGTCTCGAGCGTCGCGTTCATCGGGCACCAGCTCTACGCGCTGCTGTCCGGCGCGGGCTGCTCGCATGGCGTGCCCAACGTCCCCAACGGCGTCATCAAGGTCGGCCAGCACGGCCACTGGCGGCTGATCGCCAACCTGAGCGCCTTCCAGAAGGCGCACCCGGTCGCCAACCCCGACCCGGAGGACTTCGAGCCGGACGGCACCTGGTACAGCATGATCGCCATCGGCGGGGCGCTGTACCCGATGGACTCCAACCACGGCGAGCTCGACCGGGTCACCCGGAGCGGCCACATCAGCCGAGTGATCGACATCTCGGCCAGCCAGGGGCACGTGGTGCCCACGGCGATCGTCCACCACGGCGGGACCTTCATCGCGAACCTGGGCGTGTTCGATCCCACTGACGGCGCGGGTGACGAGCACGTGTGGCAGCTCACCCGGCACGACACGCTGAAGGTCCGCGCGACCGGGGTGGAGAAGGTCCTCGGGCTCGCCTTCCGCGGCGGCCAGCTGTACGCGCTCGAGATGAGCACGATGGGCGGCTCCCCAGCGCCGGACACCGGGGCGATCGTGCGCGTGAACGCACACGGCCCGGCCAAGACGGTGGTCTCGGGCCTGTCGTTCCCGACCGGCATGACGGTCGGGCCCGACGGGGCGTTCTACGTCTCGAACAACGGCTTCGGCTTCGGTAAGGGAGAGGGCCAGGTCCTGCGCATCCGGATCTGACCGCCGTGGCGGCCCGGGCCGGCCCGGCGGGCCCGGGCCGCCCCCTCCGGCACGCGGGAGCGGTTACCGGCCGACCGGGACCACCGACACATCGAAGCTGTTGAAGTTCGACATGTAGGCGGTGCCGGACCCGCTGTCGACGGCGCTGGCATCTGGAACGGGGTCCTCTTCGGCGGCCCGACCTCACCGCTTACGCTCCGCGGAAGCCTCGTCACGCGCAACGTGCTCGGCGGAAACGCCGGGGTCATGCTCCAGGGCGCCGGCATCTACACGCCCGGCTTCCCGGTGACCCTCACGAACACGCTCGTGGCGCACAACTGCCCCGATCAGTGCTTCGGCTGCTGAGGCGGTCGGGCGGTCAGCCTGCACCTGGCGCCAGGCCGAGAATTCTCAGCAGGTCACGCAAGTCGGTGATCGTGTAGTCGGGCACGCAATCCAGGTAGGCCTTGGCGCCCTGATCGGAATCGACCATCACGGTCCTCAGGCCGGCCTCGCGCGCCCCGAAGATGTCGCGGTACATGTCGTTGCCGACGTACAGCGCGTTCCCCGCGGCCACCCTCATCCCGTCGAGCGCATGCTGGAAGAGCCGCCGGTCAGGCTTGCGGTACCCGTGGTCGCCGGAGACGACGACCGGGTCGAAGTAGCCGAGCAGGCCGACCTTGTGCAGTTCGCCGCGTGCGTACGTGCTCTGCGCGTCGGTGACGATCGCGAGCGGGTAGTGCTCGCGCAGGACATCGAGCACCTCGCGCACGTGCGGGTAGAGACCGAGCCGGTGGCGCGAGGTGCCGCGGGCCATCTCGGCCAGGAACAGCGGCATCTGCCGGAGCTTCCCGGGCGGCAGGGTGCGGGTGAAGTCCGTCATGTGCTCTTCGATGATGCCGCGCCAGATACCGACGGCGTCGACCTCGGGATACTCCTCCGGACTGGCCCGCAGCTGCTCCTTCATGACCCGGAAATAGAGATCGCGGACCTGGTCCCGGTGCAGGTCTATGCCCTGGTAGGTGAGGAAGTGCGCGGCCGACCGGAAGATCTCCTCGGCGCCTTCCTCGGTCAGGATCTTGACCAGGGTGCCGTTCACGTCGAAGGCGACCGCCCGGATGTCCATCCCGGCCAGTGTAGGTGGCGGGTCCGGCCACGCCGACGGTCCGTCAGCCGGTCAGGCGGCCCGGAGCAGCTCCTTGGCCTGCGTCACGAGCTTTGCGCCGTAGCCCCGGCCGATGTAGTCGTTCCGCGCGATCCGCAGCAGGTTCAGCGCCATGTAGTAGGGCACGCGCGCGGTGACCGACTCGAACGTCCGCTCGCGGTCGGGGAAGTGGCAGCAGTACTCCCAGAGGAAGTGACCGATGAACGGCTCCGCGCGCTGCCGGTCACCGAGCGTCCTCATGAACGCGTGCTGAAGCTCGCCCGCGACCCGCCCGACATCGAACACCCGGTCCCCGCGCTTCATGCGTTCCAGATCGATCGCCGCGACGTCCATGCCCCCGCCGAACAGGAAGTTCGCCGGAGTCGCGTCGCCGTGCAGCCAGACCTGCTGGTCCTGCCACATCTCCGGCCGGTCCCGCCAGCGGTCGCGCAGCGACGAGATCTCGTCCACGTCCGGCGGCCCGATCCGGTGGGCCTTCACCAGCCTGCCGACGACCGTGTCGAAGTACCGGCAGTCAGGGTCGAAATCGACGGCCGCCCCGTTGGCCGTCCGGTTGTGCTGTGTGGCGAGGAAGTACGCCAGGGCCGTCAGCCGCCGGTACAGGTGCCCGTCGTCGTGGTGCTGCGTCGCGCGCGCGATCGCATGGCTGAACTCCTCGCCGGAGTAGTGCTCGACGGCCAGCATGCCGTTGATGTCGCGGCTGACGCCCAGCGGGCGGATCACGTGGTGCGGCGATCCGACCAGGTCGTACCGGCGCAGCGTCTCGAGCGCCTCGTACTCCTGGCGTGCCATCCATACCGCCTTGTCCAGGTCCGCGTATCTCCGGCCGTAGAACTTGCAGATGATCTTGGAGCCGCTGGACTTCTCCTGGTACCCGTAGACCTCGTTGCTGCCGCACAGCCGGAAGACGCGGAACGCGGGCCGCGGTTCGCGCACCCCCATGCGATCGCGGATGACCTCGCACAGGAAGCCGTGGAGCGGGTCGTGACCCGCGAGGTATCCGACGTATTTTCCGTTCATCGGGCGACCTTCCCCCTGCCGGTGCCGGAGCGGCGGCGCACGACCGGCCGCCGTGCCCCACCCCCGGTTGCGCGGCATTCGTTCATGTGGCATACGCCGCGCCTTTACCTGACATGGAGACGACCGGCCCGCTCCTGATACGTGGCCGCCGCAGGACCCGTCCGGGAGCACGGGATCGGCAAAGTCGTTTGTGATCCCCGTCTCATAGCGGAAGGTAGGCGAGCATGCGGGACCGGTCACGGCTGATCGCCTGAAAAGTCCGGGTGATCTGGGTGGTGGCCCCGGCAAGGTAGAGCAGGCTGATGGCGATGTTCCTGCAGGTAGCCATGACCTGCGGCCCACTGCCGGGAGTCACTCGATCGAGACCGGGGGGTCATCATGATCGGCGCGTTGTTACTCGGCCTGTTCTGCGGGTTGTGGCCCGCATGCTCGTCCCTGGCGATGCCTTCCGGCAGATGAGCGGCCCGAAGTCCTGGCTGGTGTCGATCGGGCTGGGCCTGCTGGGGGCCCTGGTCGGCTACCTGATCTTCACGGTCGGGCTGGGCATCGGTGACACCGACATCTTCGACTGGGGCGGCGTCCTGAGCGCGCTGATCGGGACGGTCATCGTCCTGGTGATCGCGACCTGGGTGCTGCGGCGCAGCGCGCGCCGCCAGAGCCAGAGCTGGCGTCCGGGGCGCGCCGCTACTTCAGTCGGTGAACGTCGGGTCCGCGCCGTGCGGCTTGGTGACCCGGCCCTGGGGCTCCTCCCAGTCTTCCTGCCTGCCGAGGGCGGTCAGGTCCAGCAGGGTGTAGGCGTTGCCGATGTACTCGGTGCCGCGGGCATAGGTCGAGTAGGTGTGGAAGATCTCGTCGCCCTCACGCAGGAAGCAGCTGAAACCGGGCATCTCGCTGGACCGCTCGCCGCCGAGCAGTTCCGGTTCGGGCCGGTAGTTGTACCGCACCTGCGGCAGCGATGCATCCAGTGAGACCTGGAAGTCGTAGTTGAAGTCGCTGCCGTGGGAGGAGTACCAGGGCACCGTCCAGCCCCGGCTGGCCCGGTACGCATCGAGCCTGGACAGCGGCGCCCGGGAGACGAGGGTGAAGGCGGTGTCGCGGGAGCGCAGGTGAGTGAGCACCGCCTCGGACAGCTCATCGACGCTGGCCGTGCAGCCCGGGCACGCCGCGTCCCAGTCGGGGCCGAACATGACGTGCTGGACGATCAGCTGCCTGCAGTCGCCGAACAGCCCGGCCAGCACGGCTCGCCCCTGTGCGCCTTCGAAGACGTACTCCTTCTCGATCCGGACCATGGGCAGCCGGCGCCGCTCGGCGTTGAGCGCGTCGCGCCTGCGGGTCTGCTCTTTCTCATCGGCGAGGAGCCGCACCCTGGCCTCGAGCCACTGCTCGCGCGACACAACCTCGGGAAGACTCATGCCAACCTCCTGGAGCGGTGGGACGGGCTTCGGACAGCCCCTGGGAGCTTCGACGCGCCAGCCGCGCGGAAATAATCGGCCCGGTCAAGAATTCAGCCGACCGCCGCAGACCCTTCGGTATTGAGCAGGACCAGCACCGACGACGGCGTCACCGCGAGGTCGCCGCGGCGCTGCCGGGCGCCGGGGCCAGTCAGCGCGGCGCGGGCGCCCGCCAGCGACGCCGCCCCGCTCGGCCCGGCGGAGACCCCCAGGCGGGCGAGATCGGCCACGGCCCGCTGGGCGGCCCGGTCAGGCACGGCGATGGCCGCATCCAGCCCGGCGGCCAGCACGGGCCACGCGAGGCTGGACAGGGTGCCGCAGTCCAGGCCGACCATGACCGTGCCCGGGGTGGGCACCGAGCGCGAAGCGCCGCCGCGCAGGCTGGCCAGCAGGCACGCGGCCGTATCCGGTTCCACCGCCAGCACCGCCGGGACGGGGCTCCGCCGTAGCGGGCGGCTGCGGTAGTGCGCCACGACCGCCTGGGCGAGCGACCCGACGCCGACCGGCACGCTGACCAGGCCGGGGCCGGGCAGCCCGTGCCCGGCCAGTTGCGCGTCGACCTCGCGCAGCAACGTGCCGTAGCCCTCCACGATCCAGCCGGGCACCTGCTCATGACCCGGCCATGCGGAGTCCTGCATCAGCGCGCGCCCGGTCCCGGCCGCGGCGTAGGCGGCGGCCCGCTCTACCGCCTGGTCGTACGGCCCGTCCACCACCGTCACCGCGGCGCCTTCCGCGGTGATCGCCGTGCGGGCACCCGCCGGGACCGCCTGCGGCACGAAGACGCGGGCGCTCAGGCCGAGCAGCCGGCCCATCCACGCCACCGCCCGCCCGTGGTTGCCGTCCGTGGCCGTCACCAGCTCCGCCGGGTGGCCGGCCGCCGCCCGGCGCAACGCGGCGACGGACAGGTCCCCGGCCGCGGCCGGGGACGCGGACCCGGCCAGGGCCCGCGCGACCGCCCACGAGGCCCCCAGCACCTTGAACGCCGGCAGGCCCAGGCGTGCGGACTCGTCTTTGACGAACACCCGGCCGACCCGCAGCTCCCCGGCCAGGGCGGGCAGCTCGCGCAGCTCGGTGGGCCGGTAACCGGGCAGGCCCGCGTGGAACGCGGACGCGTCGGCAGCGGGCGGTGCGCACCGCCACTGCCGCGCCGCGGGCCGGCCGTACCAGGACCGGGATCTGGTCGCTGCTGTCACCACACGACCAGCATCGGCACTGGCCATGCCGCGGTCCAGCACGTGCCCAGCACCGGGAGCGGCCCGGGCAGCTAAGGAGGACGCGATCGCGGCGCTCCTCCGTCGGCCGCGGGTGAGTCGCGGGGGGCCGTGGGTGTATCGCCGGCGGCCGGAGGTGAATCGCGGGCGGCCGGAGGTGAATCGCTGGCGGCCGCGGGCGGATCGCGGGGGACGAACCGGAGATCCACGCGGGCGGTCTGGATGCGTTCCTGCTCGCGGGCGAGCAGAGTGTAGGTCCGGACGTCGGCCGCGGTGGGGTTGTTCACGTCCAGGGCCCGCGGCCACAGGTGGCCGTACCGGACGGCCGCGACCTCGGCCGAGTAGACCAGCGCCTGGCTGACCAGGTAGAGCAGGGCGAACATGCCGGCCACGGTGGCGAAGCTGCCGTAGACCGGCCCGGCCTTGGCCACCAGCCTGGCCAGCAGCGGCGCCCCGAGGTTGAGCACCAGGGCCACCGTCAGGGCGCCCATGACGGCACCCGGCCACAGGGCGCGGAACGGCGCGTGCCGCACCAGCAGCAGCCGGGCGCCGAGCAGCAGGACGCCGAAGATGACCAGGACCGACCCGAGCACCGCCACGGTCCGTTCCACCCCGGGCAGCCCGGGCAGCGCCGTGGACGCCACCGTCAGCGCGCCGACCGCCAGCGCCCCGAGCAGCAGCGTTGCCAGCATCACGAACACCCGGATGTACCGGGGGAAGAACCCGGCCCGCCCGCGCCGCGGGACCGCGGCGACGTTGTTCAGCGTCTGGTAGGCGGAGAACACCACACCGGTCCCGGAGAACAGCAGGCCGATGAGGCCGGCGATGAACGGGACGGTCAACGTCGGCAGGCGGGCCACCGACTGCTCGATCGTGGACTGCAGCTTCGGCGGCACGATCTCGGTGATGAGCCGCTGCCGCAGTTCCGGGTCCGAGGCCAGCACCCGCGACAGGATCGCCACCCCGAGCAGCAGCAGCGGGAAGATGCTGAGGAAGCCGTAGTACGTGATGAGCGCGGCCTCGCGCCCGCCGTCATCGTCGCCGTACTTCTTGATCACCGCGTACGGGAACCCGAACACGCCGTGCTGGCGCTGCACGCGGTCCGCCCAGGCGATGACCCGGTTCACCAGTGCGCCCACGTCCGGGAACTTCATGCCCAGCCCTCCCTGTCACGTCCACGCCATCATCGCCCGGACGGGCACCGGCGGCAGGCAGGCGGTGCGGAAAGCGGGCAAGACGGCGGCCGGGCACCCGGCCAGGGAGCATGTCCCTGGGCCGGCGTTACGGCCGGGCGGCGGCCTTGTTCACCCCCCGGGGAGGGCGTCCACGGCGGCGAGCTTGTGCTCGATGCAGCCCAGCAGCTGATGGTAGGAGTCGCAGAACGAGCTGACGCCCTCGCGCTCAAGCTGGGCGGTGATGGCGGCCAGGTCGAGCCCGGCTCCGGCGGCCGCGGCGAGGATCCGTTCGGCGGCTTGCGGGTCGGCGTCGACTGTGCGCGCGACCACGCCGTGCGCGCCGAACGCACGCAGCGTTTTCTCGGGCATCGTGTTGATCACGTCCGGCCCGATCAGCTCCGAGACGTAGAGCACGTCGGAATAGGCGGGATTCTTGGTTCCGGTGCTCGCCCACAGCGGCCGCTGCGGCCGGGCGCCGAGATCACGCAGGCGCTCCCAGCCCGGGCCGGCGAACTTGGCCCGGTAGCGCTGGTACGCGACGCGGGCGCTGGCCAGCGCGACCTGGCCGTGGGCCGGCGACCGGGGGCTGAGCAGGGCGTCGGTCTTGGTGTCGATGCGGGACAGGAAGAACGACGCCACGGAAGCGACCTTGTCCACCGGCTCACCGGCGTCGGCGCGCGCCGACAGGCCACGCAGGTAGGCGTCGATCACCTGCTCGTAGCGCTCGATGGAGAACAGCAGCGTGATGTTGACGTTCACGCCCCGGCGGGTCAGTTCCTCGATCGCCGGCAGCCCGGCGGCCGTGCCGGGGACCTTGATCATCACATTCGGCTGGCCGAGCCGCTGCCACAGGCCGGTGGCCTGGGCGATGGTCGCGTCCGTGTCGTCGGCGAGGTCAGGCGTGCACTCGAACGAGATGAACCCGTCGCTGCCGCCGCTGCTCTCATAGGCGGGGCGGAGCAGCCGGGCGGCGGCCCGGATGTCGTCGAGCGCGAGCGAGAAGAACAGCTCCTGCGGGTCGCGTTCCCCGCCCGCGGCCAGCCGCCGCAGCTGGGCGTCGTAGCGGTCCGAGGCGGTGATCGCCTGGGCGAAGATCGTGGGGTTGGACGTCGCGCCGGTGACGCCGTAGTCGCGGATCAGCTCGGCGAACCCGCCGCTGTCGAGCAGATCGCGGGACAGCGTGTCCAGCCAGATGGATACGCCTGCCGCGCGAAGCCGCAGCAGGTTGGGGTTGGGCGCCATGGTGGTTCTCCCGCTCAGCTTCCGGCCGCAAGCTCGCCAGCCAGCGAGTCCAGCGTAACGCCGGGATCGGCCAGCGCTCCCGCCTCGACCGGCTGGCGGCCGCGGATCAGCGCTTCGATATGCGGGTTCACGTCCCACACGTTGACGTTCATGCCGGCCACGACGCAGCCGCCACGCAGCCAGAACGCGATGAACTCGCCGCCCGCGCGGTCGCCGCGGAAGATCACCTCGTCCCATTGCGGCGCGTACCCGGAGTACTCCATCCCGACGTCGTACTGGTCGGAGTAGAAGTACGGGATGCGGTCGTAGCTGGCCGGCTGGCCGAGCATCGCGCGGGCCGCGGCCGGGCCCTGGTGGAGCGCGTTGGCCCAGTGCTCCATGCGGATCCGCTGATCGTAGAACGGGTGCCACGCGTTCGCGACGTCGCCGGCCGCGAAGATGCCGGGCGCGGCCGTCTGGAGCTGCGCGTCGACGACAATGCCGTTGCTGACCTCCAGGCCGGCGTCGCTGGCCAGTGCGGTGCGCGGCACGACGCCGACGCCGACGACGGCGAAGTCGCATTCGATCCGGCGGCCGCTGGCGGTCCGGACCCGGGCGACCGCGCCGTCGCCCTCGAACGCGTCGACCCCCTCGCCGAGCAGGAGCTCGGCGCCGTGCTGGCGGTGCACGTCCCGGTAGAAGGCCGCGACGCCGGCGCCGAAGATCCGCTCGCTGGGCAGCGGCTGCGGGTCGATGACGGTGACCTCGAGCCCGCGCTGGCGCGCCGAGGCGGCGACCTCGCTGCCGATCCAGCCCGCGCCGACCACCACCACCCGGCCGCCGGCGTCGAGCCGCGACCGCAGCAGGTCACAGTCGGCGAGCGTGCGCAGGTAGTAGACCCCGTCGAGATCAGCGCCGGGAATGTGCAGGCGGCGCGGCTCGGCGCCGGTCGTGAGCAGCAGCCGGTCGTAGCCGAGCTGGCGGCCGTCGTCCAGCGTCACCCGCGACGCGCCGGGCTCGATCGCGGTCACCGTCACGCCGGTCACGAGCTCGATCTCCTGCTGCGCGTAGAAGCCGTCCGGGTGGACATAGGCTTTCGCGCGCTCGGACTCGCCGCGCAGGTAGTCCTTGGTCAGCGGCGGCCGCTCGTACGGGCGCTCGGGCTCGGCGCCGACCAGCATCACCCGGCCGTCGAAGCCTTGCGTGCGCAGCTCCTCGGCGGCCTTGGCGCCAGCCAGGCTCGCGCCCACGATCAGAAACGTCTGCTTGCTCATCGGACCCCCGCTCTAAAACATATTAAGTTTGACGATAGACGCGTCCCGCTAATTTAGTCAATAACCTTTGCTCATAGAAAGTGGCCCGGCAGGGTCCCGGCCCGGCAGGATGCCCGGCCCCCCGGCGCGGCGGCCCAGCGGGATGCCCGGCCCACCCGGCGCGGCGGGCCCGGCTGGCACCGCGGGCCCCGGCGCCGCCGCTATGATGCGAGGTGGCCGGATGAAGCTCCGGCGGGCTTGGCGCCCGAACCGCCGCCGTGGCTGATGGCTTCTACCAGGGGCATCCTCTCCTGGCAGCCGCCCGGCGCTGATCGCTGGCTCCTGCCAGGACGTACCTGGCAGGAGCAGCAGTGAACATCTACTACGTTGCGGCCATCTGGCTGGGCATGGCCCTGCTCGCCTCGGTGGTCAGCATCCGGATCGCGGTGCCGGCCGCGCTGGTCGAGATCGTGATCGGCGCGCTGGCCGGCAACATCCCCGGCATCAGCCAGCATGTCAGCCAGACGGACATCGTCACCTTCCTGGCCAGCGTGGGCTCGCTGGTGCTGACGTTCCTGGCCGGGGCGGAGATCGACCCGGTGTCCCTGCGCGGGCACTGGAAGGCGAGCCTGTCGATCGGCGCGGTCTCGTTCGCCCTCCCGTTCGTGGCGGCGTTCGGGTTCTGCGGGCTCGTCCTCGGATGGCATCTGCACGCCGCCGAGATCGGCGGCATCGCGCTGAGCACCACGTCGGTCGCGGTTGTCTACGCGGTGATGGTCGAGACCGGCCTGAACCGCAGCGATCTCGGCAAGCTGATCCTGGCCGGGTGCTTCATCACCGACCTGGGCACCGTGCTGGCCCTGGGAGCGCTGTTCGCCACCTACAGCTGGCTGCTCATCGTCTTCGTGGTGGTCAGCGCGGTCACGGTGCTGCTGCTGCCCCGGCTGCTCCGGCTGGCGATCAGCCGCTTCGGGCACCGGGTCTCCGAACCGGAGATCAAGCTGCTGCTGGTGGTCCTGTTCGGGCTCGGCGGCCTGGCCACCCAGGCGGGCAGCGAGGCGGTCCTGCCCGCCTATGTCGCCGGCCTGGTCGTGGCCGGGGTGTTCCTGCATGACCGGGTGCTGATGGACCGGCTGCGCTCGATCGCCTTCGCCCTGCTCACCCCGTTCTTCTTCCTGCGCGCCGGCACGCTCATCTCGGCCCCGGTGCTGATCTCCGGCGCCGGGGTGATCGCGGTCCTGCTGCTGGTCAAGCTGGCGGCCAAGATGATCGGCGTCTGGCCGACGGCCGCCGCGTTCAAGCTGCCGCGGCAGGAGCGCACCTACACCACGCTGCTGATGGCCACCGGCCTCACGTTCGGCTCCATCGCCGCCCTGTTCGGCCTCACCCACGGTCTTATCAACCGGACCCAGTACACCGAGCTGGTGACGGTCGTCATCCTCTCCGCCTTCGTGCCGACCCTGATCGCCCAGCAGCTCTTCCAGCCCAAGGTCCTCGACACCGAGGAGGAGGAAGCGCTCGGCGAGGAGGATCTGTCGATCATCCATCACCGGCACGGGCCAGTGGAGCGGCCCAGCAGCAGCGGCCCGGCATAGCGTGGCGAGCCCGGGCCTGCCCCTGGTGTCAGACCGGGGAGGTGCCTCTGCTGCTGGTGCCCGCACCGGCACACGTGCGGAGGTCAGCCCGGCCCGTCACCGAGCCTGGCCGTCTCGAGATCCAGGGCGCGCTGCAACTGGCTGCGGGTGGGCCCGCTGATCGTGCCACTCCGGAAGAGCCGGGAAAGCTCCGCGTGCTCCGCGGCAATGAGCTCACGGCGCACCTGCAGCTCGGTCAGGGCCGGCGGCGCGGTGTCCGCACCTGCCGCCAGGCGGGCGTGGTCCCGCCCGATGCGGGCCTGCAGGCCGTCCCGCAGGCGGTCGATCACCGCGTCGGGAACTTCGCCGCCGTCGGCCAGCTCGTCGAGCCGGGCAAGGCCCGCCTCGGCCAGCCGCAGCCGGGCGATGGTCTCCTCGTGGCGGGCACCGGCCGCGGGCCGCCCGATCCCGGTGAACTTCACCAGCGGCTCCAGGGTGAACCCCTGCACGATGAGCGAGATGACGATCACCGCGGCCGCCAGGACCAGGATGAGAGCACGCTGAGGCAGCGGGGTCCCGCTCGAGGTGGTCAGCGGGATGGACAGGGCGGCGGCGAGCGGCACGACGCCGCGTGCGCCCGCCCACGACACGACGGCGGGCACCGCCCAGGACGGGCGGCGTGTGCCCCGCCGCCGCTGGCTGATGAGCCACGATGGGAAGATCCACAGGACGCGCGCCGCGATGAGCGTCCCGGCGATGGCCAGCGCCGCCACCGGCCAGTCCCCGGCGTGGGAGAGCGACCGGATGAGGGTGGGCAGCTCCAGGCCGATGAGGCTGAAAACGACGCTCTCCAGCAGGAAGATCAGCGTCTGGTAGACCGAGTGCAGCTGCAGCCGGGTCTGCGCCGTGGTGATGCGGGTCCGCCGCGCCCCCGCGGCCAGGCCCGCCACGATCACCGCCATCACCCCTGAGACGTGAAGCGCCGTGCCAAGCACGTACGCCACGTAGGGGGTGATCAGCGCCACCACGGTCTCCAGCACCGGGTCAGTGATCTTGCTGCGCACGGCGATGACCCCGGCCGCGACCACCGCGCCGGCCAGCACACCGCCACCGGCCAGCACGGCGAACTCCCCAGCCCCGTGCAGGACCACCCCGGCGGCGCTGGCCACGGCCGTGCCCGCGACCGCGAACGAGACCGCGATCTGGAACAGCACCAGGCTGGTCCCGTCGTTGAACAGGCTCTCCCCCTGAACGACCGCCTGTACCCGGGCCGGGAGGGACAGCCGCCGCCCGAGCGCGCTGACCGCCACCGGGTCCGTGCTCGCCAGCACGGCGCCGAGCACGAACGCCATGCTCACCGGGACGGACGCCACCGCGACGGTCACGGCGGCCACCGCACACGCCGACGCCAGCACCAGGCCCACCGCAAGGACGATCACCGGCCGCCAGACGGCCCGCAGGTCACGCCAGGGCAGTTCCTCGCTGGCCGCGTACAGCAGCGGGGGCAGCACCACCAGGCTGATCACATCGGGCGGCACGTGGACCGGCGGCACCCCGGGCAGCAGGCCGACGGCGACGCCGACCACCACGAGCAGAGACGGGGCCGGGACGCGCAGCCGCTTGGCGAAGGCCGCCACGACGGTGCCCAGCACCACGAGAAGCAGAACCGCCTCAACGCTACGCACGCCGACCTCGCAAGATCGATCCCAGGAACCGTTGCCGACCAGACTTCCCGGCGCCGCCGCGTCCCCACCTTACTCACGACGGTGCGGAACTCCCTGGTGAGCATGCCGGTTTCTCACGGCCGCGTCTGGGCGCCCATCGAGGCGGCCGCCGCTGTCGATACCCTGGCGGACGTGCTTCGCCTGCTCGATGCCCGGACCGGCTCGCGCGCGGAGGTCGGGCCAGCCCGCCAGGGCGTGCTGCGCGTCTGCGTGCACGCGCCGCGGGCCAGCGGATCTGACGTCACCGCCCTGCGCACGCTGCTCACGGCCGACCTGCTGTCCCGGACGGCCGAGCTGGGCGGTCTGCAGGTGCTCACAGCCCTCGACCTCACCAGCAGCTCGCCCGCGCAGGCGGTGGCCATCGGCGATGACGCCGGCGCGCTCGGCATCCACCCGCCCGCCGCGCATGCCAGCTGTCACGATGCCCCATCGTCTCTGGGCGGCCCGGTCAACGTGCACCTGGTCAGCCACGACGACCATCTGGACCCGGGCCAGGACGGGCTGTTCGTCATGGTCGGTGCCGCGCGGCTGGACCGCGCTGATAGCGATCCTGGCGCCGGTGGCGGGTTGCTCACCGGTCACCGGGGCAACCCTCTCGCCGTCCGGCTCGCGCTGATGTCATTCCCCGGCGACCAGGCAGCTGCCCTGACCGACGACGAACTGGTGCGCGCGGGCGAGACGCTCACGTACTGGCGGGAGCGGGTGGCCCAGTGGGCGGAGTCGCCCTCGCGGCCGGTGCCCACTCCCCTCGCGGAGGCGGCCCGGGCGGCCTTCAGCGATCTCGACACCGTGTCCGTGCTGGCGATGTTGCGCGGCCTGGTGGTGGACGCGAGCGTGCCGGCGGGCGCCAAGTTCGAGACCTTCGTGTACGCCGACCGCATCCTCGGCCTGGACCTGGCGCGTGACATAGGCCGATGATCGTCTCGGGCCGGCCCGGTTACGCTGTGAGGGCACGGCGGTGGGGCCCGCCGTCAGTAACTGCGGCGGCTGCCGCCAACGGTCCCTGCCCGGCACAGGCGGGAGGCCAGATGCGCGCGGCCGGACGCGGAGGCGTGGCTGACAGGCGGCTGCGCCGCCCGAGCGGGCCGGCGGTGCGCCTGGCCGGCGTCGTGCTTCTGCTGGTCCTCGCCGCCCTGGGCTGCGCGGCGCGCGGGATCACTCATCTGTCCACCACCGGGACGCTGGCCGCGGGCACCGGCTCGGTGCCCTTCATCGTCGGCGTCATCGCCGTCGCCGCCGCGTGCCTGGTCCTGGCTGGGCTGCTGGTGCTGCTCAGCGGGCGACGCAGGCGCCGCCCGCAAGACGAGTTCGCCCCCGTTCTGGAGCCGGTCGGCCCGTGGTGGGCGCGGGTCCTCGTCCTGCTGGCCGCCCTGGCCCTGATCGCTCTCCCCGTCGCGGCGGTGGTGGCCACGCTCCGCGGCCGGCGCGGCCAGGTCCGCCGCCCGTCCCCGGGCCAGGTCAGCCGGCGAAGTCCTCCGCGAACACGGCGAACCCCGGGTCGCCGCGGCCGGTGAGCGCCGCGCGCGCCGACAGCGGGTAGAGCCGGACCGGCCGCCCGGCGGCCTGGGCGGCCACCCGCGCGGTGAACTCCAGCGCCTCGGCGAGGTCGCCGTCCCCGTCCGTGCCGTAGCCGGCCAGGTAGTCCGCCTTGTTGAGCACGACGAACATGGTCACTGACAGCTCCGCCACGCGGGCCATCAGCTCGCGTTCGCTCGCCGAGACCGGCGGGTCGGCGGTGAGCACGAACACGGCGGCGTCCATCGTGTCCAGGGCCGCCTCCGCCTCCTGCGTGTTGTGCGCGTAGACCGAGCCGGTGCCGGGCGTGTCCACCAGCTCCACCCCCCGCGCCAGCACCGGCGCATCGGCCACGACGGTGACCGACGCCAGGTTGCGGCGGTTGCCCGGGTTCCCGCGTTCGGTCACCAGGTCGCCGAGCGCCGCCAGCGGGAAGCTCTCCACGCCGCCGTCACGGAAGACGGCGCTGACGCCCTCGTCCCGGCCGTAGCGGACCGTCGTGGCCAGCGCCGTCAGCGGCGTCACCCCCACCGGCAGCAGCGCCCGGCCGAGCAGCGCGTTGACCAGCGTGCTCTTGCCGCGTTTGGCTTCCCCGGCGACCAGCACCCGCAGCCGCTGGCCGGCCAGCCGGCCTCGCAGGGCGTCCAGCGTGGCGCGGTCGCCGTCGGCGCCCAGGCGGGACAGCTCGTCCAGGGCCGCGAGCAGAGGGCCGCCGCTGTCGTCTGGTCTGCGCACATGGCCTCCTACCCTCGCAGGCAGGGACCATCGGCGGCGGTGCCGCAGTTAGAGGCGGGTCCCACCGCCATCTGTGGCCACAATACCCGGGACCGGCACGCCGGGCGCCCGGCCAGGCGGGGGCTGGGTGTGGCCGGTCAGGCCGACGCGCGGGCTGAGTCCTCCTGACTGCCGTCGGCTGGCATGAACACCCGGCCCAGTGTCGCGAAGCTGGCGGGCCGCCGGGCCCGGAGGATGCCAGCGGGGCCACGTTGCTCGCGCCAAACGCGATCACCCGCGCCGACCCGACCACCCCGTGGGCCAGCCCGCCGGCTTCCCGGCTGCCAACGCCCATGCCCGGTCCTCCTGGTGCGGAGACACCACGCCCAGGCCGTGGTCAGACACCGCAACGGCGTGCCCAGCGGCGGGGGCCGGTGTCATCACCTCACTGAGGGTGACATGTGATCCGGCCTGAAGATCAACGTACACACGATGGACGGCGGTGAGACCCCGTCAGGAGGGTCAACGTTCACGCGCCGGATGTTGACCACATGGCCCCTGTGACCTCGTCAAAGCATAGAATCCGTAAAGAGCGGGTCTGTTGGCTACCCCTGGGGTGAAAACCCGCGGGAGTGGTGCCTGTGTTAAAGAGCGCGACGTGGGAACGTGGCGCCGACGCTGACCCGGTCCGCTTCTGGACCGGCTTCATCGAGGCCGCCGGGGTTCTCGCACCGGGATTCGGCGCCGATGCCACCGGCCTGCTCGCAATGGACAAGGCCATGTCGGCCGACGTCACCGCCTCCATCGCCAACGATGCCGCGAAGCTGCCCGCCGACTCAGCGATCATCGTTGACGACTTCCACGCCGCGACGGCCGCGGTCTGCGGGGACATGACCGACCTTGTCGCGTGCTGGCCGGCTGGGACCATCCAGCTGGTGCTGGCGACCCGGGTCGACCCTCCGCTGCGGCTGCACCGGCTCCGGATGTCGGGTGAGCTGCGCGAGCTCCGCGACCGCGACCTGTACTTCTCGCTGAGCGAATGCCGTGACCTGATGGCGAACTTCGGCGTCGAAGTCGCCGCCGGTGAGCTGGCGCTGCTTCATAAGCGCAGCGAGGGGTGGGCCGCGGCGCTTCAGATGGCGGCGCTGTCGCTGCGCGCCACCACCGACCCGGTGCGGGCGGTGCGGGCGCTTGATGTGCGCAGCCACGCCATCGCTGAGTACTTCATCGCCGAGGTTCTCGAGCAGCAGCCACCGGAGGTTGCCCAATTCATGCTCGACACCTCCGTTCTCGGCGAGCTGACCGAGGACGCGTGCGCGGCGGTCACCGCCAGGCCGGACGCGGCGGCGCTGCTGCACCGCATCGACGCCGCCAACCTGTTCCTGGTGGCGCACGGCACCACGAGCGATGCCCAGGCCGGGCACTAGGCCGCCGGAGAGGCTGAGATGACCACTACCAAGCAGCCCATCGAGAACGTCGCCTGGTATGCCCTGCCGCCGGACCTGGCGGCAGCGCAGCTGGGGGTGGACCCGGATCAGGGCCTGGCTGCCGAGGAGGCGGTGCGGCGGCTGGCCACCTACGGGCCCAACGAGCTGCCGACCGAGCCGCCGCCGAGCGTCTGGGCGGTCGCGCGGGGCCAGCTGGCCAACCCGATGAACATCATGCTGCTGATCGTCTGCGTGGCCAGCTTCGCCATCGCGCAGGTGGCGACCGGCGTCGTGGTGCTGGGGCTGGTGACGTTCAACGTCGTCATGGGCACGGCCCAGGAGATGAAGGCCCGGGCCAGCGTCGAGGCGCTGGCGCAGCTCCAGGTCCCCCGGGCCCGGGTGCGGCGATCCGGCCGGGTCGATGAGGTCGAATCGACCCAGCTCGTGCCCGGTGACATCGTGCTGCTCGAGGCGGGTGACGTCGTGCCGGCGGACGGGCGGATCCTCTCCTCGGCCTCGCTCGAGGTGCAGGAAGCCGCGCTCACCGGGGAGAGCGCGCCGATCGCCAAGGACCGGATAACCCTCCCGGCCGGGGAGGTCGCGCTCGGCGACCGCACGAATCTGGTGTTCCAGAACACTCAGGTCACCCGCGGCTCGGCGGCGATCGTGGTGACCGCGACCGGCGCGGCGACCGAGATGGGCAAGATCGCCGGCCTGGTCACGGCCACCAAGCGCTCACGCTCGCCGCTGCAGCGCGAGCTCGACGGCATGACCAAGGTGTTCGGCCTGATCGCCTGGCTGGCCGTGGCGGTGATCGCCATCTTCGGCATCGCACGGGGCCAGGAGGGCTCCACCCTCGTGCTGCTGTGCATTTCCACCGCGATCGCCTCCATCCCGACCGGCCTGCCGACGTTCGTGCAGGCCATGCTGTCGTCCGGGGCGCGGCGCCTGGCCGAGTCCAAGGCGGTGGTCAAGTCGCTGACCGACGTCGAGACCCTGGGCGGCACCACGGTCATCAACAGCGACAAGACCGGCACGCTGACGATGAACGCGATGACCGCGACCACGATGCTGGCCGGCGGTGACTGGTTCAAGATCGAAGGCCCCGGCTACCAGAAGACGGGCGCGATCCTGGGGGTGGCGGGGGGAGAGCTGCCGGACTTCCGCCGCCTCTCCCTGGGCCTGCTCCTGTGTACCGACGCCACCGTCGGTGACGACGGCTCGGTCATCGGTGATCCGACGGAAGCGGCGTTCGTGGTGCTCGCCGCGAAGATGGGCGCCGGCGCCCAGGAGACCCGGCAGGCCCTGCCCCGCCGGGCCGAGGTGCCGTTCGATTCCGAGTACAAGTTCATGGCCACGTTCCACGACCGCCCCGCCTTGCTTGACGGCGGGATCTTGCAGCAGCCGCATTTCGCCACGGTGAAGGGTGCGCCCGACGTGGTCGTGGAGCGCTGCGGCCGGGCGCTGTGGCACGGCGAGCAGGTGCCGATCGGCACCGTCCGCGACGAGATCCTGGCCGCCAACCGCCAGCTCTCCGAGCGCGGGCTGCGGGTGCTCGCCTTCGCCGCCCGTGACCTCGACGACGCGGCGATGGCGGCGGCGGTGGCCGACCCAATGGCCGCCGTCACCGATCTCGTCTTCGTGGCGCTCGTCGGGATCGTGGATCCGCTGCGCACCGAGGCCAAGGACGCGGTGCATGTCGCCCTTAACGCCGGGATCGACGTGCGGATGATCACCGGCGACCACACCGTGACCGCCCGTGCCATCGCGGACGAGCTGGGGCTCGGGCCCGGCGTGATCACCGGCACCGAGCTGCAGCACCTGACCGACCCCGAAGTGCTCGAACGGCTTCCCGAGCTGCACGTGTTCGGGCGGGTGGCGCCCGAGGACAAGCTGCGGCTGGCGCGGCTCATGCAGGAGTCCGGCGAGGTGGTCGCGATGACCGGCGACGCCGTCAACGACGCGGCGGCGCTCAAGCAGGCCGACGTCGGCGTCGCCATGGGCAGCGGCTCGGAGGTGTCCAAGCAGGCGGCGAAGATCGTGCTGACCGACGACAACTTCGCGACGCTGGTCCGCGCCGTCGACCTGGGCCGCGACATCTACCGGCGGATCTCCACCTACGTCAGGCTGCAGCTGACGATCCTGTCGTCGGTGCTGCAGCTGATGGTGTACGCCACCATCTTCAACATCAACGGCGGCGTCGCCCTGTTCCCGCTGCAGCTGCTGTTCTGCAAGTTCTTCGTCGTCATCACCGTGGTGATCGGGTTCATCGTCGACGTCCCCGACCCCGGGGTGATGCAGCGGCCGCCGCGCATGCCCGGCACGAAGATCGTCAACCAGCCGCAGATCATCCGCTGGGTGGTCAGCGGGTTCGTGGTGGCGGTTACCGCCCTCGCCGTGCTCGAGTGGGGGCCCGGCCAGCCGAGCACCACGCACCCGTCGGCCTCCATGACCATGGCGTTCGCCATCGTCTCGCTCAGCGCGGTGAACATCGGCCTGGTCCTGCGGCGCGAGCGCGAGGCGCCGTGGGCGCCGCCGGTGTTCCCCTTCCTGGGCTGGATCATCCTCGGCTGGATCCTCACCTGGGCCGCCGTGGAGCTTCACATGCTCCAGCGCCTGCTCGACACCCAGTCGCTCTCCGGCCGGCAGTGGGTGGTCGTGCTCGCCCTGTCGCTTCTCGCCCCGGCCGTGGTAGGGGTGGACAAGGCCATCCAGCTCTCCCGTCAGCGCAAGGCCCAGCCGGGCCAGCGGGTGGCCGGACCGGAGGCATAGGACATGGCGGTGCAAGCCGACCCCGCGGGAAAGCCGGCCACGGCGGACCAGAACTGGTATTCGCGCTCAACGGATGAGGTGGCCACCGCCCTGGGCGTCGATCCGGCCACTGGGCTGACCGCTGCGCGTGCGGCCGAACTGCTCGCCGCGAAAGGACCGAACGCGCTGCCGGAGGAGAAGCCGAAGCCGGGCTGGCGCCGGTTCGCCGAGCAGTACCGCGCCTATATGCAGATAATCCTGGTCGTCGCCGCGGTGGTGTCCCTGCTGGTCAAGGAGTGGAGCACCGCCGTTCTGCTGGTGGCGCTGACGATCCTGAACGCGGTGATCGGGGTGCGCCAGGAGGGCAAGGCCGAGAGCGCCATGAACGCCCTCAAGTCGATGATGAAGGCGACCGCCCGGGTGCGGCGGGGCGGGACCGAGTCCGAGATCCCGGCCGAGCAGGTGGTCGTGGGCGACGTGGTGCTCATCGCCGCCGGGGACGAGGTGCCCGCGGACGGCCGGATCATCGCGGCCAGCGCGCTGCAGATCGACGAGTCGGCGCTGACCGGCGAGAGCCTGCCCGCGGACAAGGACGCCGAGACGCTGCCCGGTGGCGAGCTGAACCCGGGCGACCAGACGAACATGGCGTTCATGAACACGCCGGTCACGCACGGCAGCGGCACCGTGATCATTACCGGGACGGGCGCCGGCACCGAGCTCGGGAAGATCTCCGGGATGCTGGCGGCCACCGCCACGGAGGAGTCGCCGCTGACCAAGGAACTGAACAAGCTCACCCTGTGGATCGCGGCGGCGGCCGGCCTGACCATGATCGTGATGTTCATCCTCGGCCGTCAGCGTGGCCTGGCGTGGGACGCGCTGTTCGTCAGCGCCGTCACGCTGGCCATCGCGGCCATCCCCGAGGCGCTGCCGACGGTGTCGCAGACGATCCTGTCGATCGGCGGGGTCGACCTGGCCAAGCGCAACGCGATCGTGAAGGACCTGCCCTCGGTCGAGACGCTGGGGTTCACCTCGGCGATCAACTCCGACAAGACCGGCACCCTGACCATGAACCAGATGACCGCCGTCGAGGTGGTCAACCCGACCGACCGCTACACGATCTCGGGCATCGGCTACGGCCTGGACGGCCAGGTCCATCACGCCGCGGGTGCCGCGCCCACCATCGAGGACGCGATCCTGCCCTATCTCGTGGCCAGCGACGCCAAGCTCGTGGACGGCAAGGTCGTGGGCGACCCCACCGAGGGTGCCCTGCTCGTGATGGGCTTCAAGGCCGGGATGGACATCGACCAGACCCGCGGCGCGCTGCCCCGGCTGGCCACGCTGCCGTTCGACCCGACCTACAAGCTGATGGCCACCTTCAACTCGGCCACCGACGCCGCGGGCCGGCCGGTCGTGCGGTGCTTCGTCAAGGGCGCGGCACCGGCGGTGATGGCGCGGGCGGCGACCGCCCTGGCCGGCGGAACCAGCATCGCGTGGGATGCCGAGCTGAGCGGGCAGCACCGGGAACACATGGAACGCATGGAGGGCGACGGCCGACGGGTGATGGCCGCCGCCACCCGTGATCTCGACCCAGCCAGGTTCGACCCGGGCGGCGACCTGCTCGGCTACATCACCGACCTGCAGATGACCAGCCTGGTCGGGATGGTCGACCCGGCGCGGGACGAGTCCAAGGACGCGGTGGCCAGCGCGCAGGCGGCCCACATCCGGGTCCGGATGGTGACCGGGGACGACGTGATCACCGGCGCGGCCATCGCCAAGCAGGTCGGGATCGGCGGCGAGGCCATCTTGGGCGCGGACTTCGCTGAGATGACGGAGGAGGAGCGGCTGGCCCGCATCGACGACATCGGGGTGGTCGGCCGGGTCGCGCCTGAGCACAAGGTGCTCCTCGCCGACACGCTGAAGAAAAAGGGCTACGTGGTGGCCATGACCGGTGACGGCGTCAACGACGCACCCGCCATCAAGGCGGCCGACATCGGAATCGCCATGGGCTCGGGCACCGAGGTGGCCAAGAACGCCGGCCGGATGATCCTGTCCGACGACAACTTCGCCACGATCGTCTTCGCGGTGGAGCAGGGCCGCAAGATCTATGACAACCTCACCAAGTACATCCGCTTTGTACTGATCTTGCTGGTCGTCTTCGTCCTGACGTTCCTGGGCGCGACCTTGTTCAACATCGCCAACAGCGAGCCGTTCTCGCCCGCGCAGGTGCTGTGGATCCACTTCATCGTCAACGCCCCGTTCGGCTTCGCGCTCGGCTTCGACCGGGAGACCCCCGGGCTGATGGCGCGCCGGCCCAGACCGCGAGGCGAGTCGGTGCTGACCACACCGGTGATCGTCACCGTCGGGCTGACCGGGCTGGCCATCACCATCGGCCTGCTCTCACTCATCCAGTACGGCACCTCCCACTTCCACAGCGAGCACATCGGCAACTCGATCGCCTTCACCGCGTTCGCGCTGGCGCTGATCGTGGCCGCCGTGGAGTGCCGCAGCCAGACCGCCACCGCCCTGACGGTCGACACGTTCAACAGCAAGCAGATGAACTGGGCGATGCTCGGGGAGTTCGTGCTCGCGGTGCTGGTGACCCAGATGGACGTCTTCCACCGCCTGCTCGGGACGGTCGACATCAACCTGCGGCAGTTCGGCTGGGCGCTGGTGCCCGCCCTCGCGCTGCTCGTGCTCTGGGAACTCGGCAAGCTCATCGCCCGGCGGTCAGCCGCCCGGGCCAGCAAGTCTCCCGCTACCGCGTAACGAGGTGATCAACATGCCGTATGAGGTGTACTCCGAATTGGACAGGCTGTGCGTTCTGAGGAGATGAGATGGCGTTCAACCTGCGTAACCGCAGCTTCCTCAAGGAGATCGACTTCGAGCCGCGTGAGCTGCGCTTCCTGCTCCAGCTGGCCGGGGCGCTCAAGACGGCCAGATACGCCGGCACCGAGGCCCAGCGGCTGGTGGGCCAGGAGATCGCGCTGATCTTCGAGAAGACCTCGACCCGGACCCGGTCGGCGTTCGAGGTCGCCTCCTATGACCAGGGTGCGCATGTGACCTACCTGGATCCGTCGGGGTCGCAGCTGGGGCACAAGGAGTCGATCGCCGACACCGCGCGGGTGCTGGGCCGGATGTATGACGCGATCGAGTACCGCGGCAACCGGCAGGCCGACGTCGAGACCCTGGCCGAATATGCCGGGGTGCCGGTCTACAACGGGCTGACCGACGAATGGCACCCCACGCAGATGCTGGCCGACTTTTTGACCATGCACGAGTCCAGCAACAAGCCCTACGACACCCTCGCGTATGCGTTCGTGGGGGACTGCCGGTTCAACATGGGCCGGTCGCTGCTAGTGATGGGCGCGCTGATGGGCAGCGACGTGCGGCTAGGCGGCCCGGCCGAGCTGCAGCCACCCAAAGACGTGGTCGATCTGGCCCACCAGGTGGCGGGCCAGACCGGTGCGCGGATCACGATCACCGACGATGCGGCCGAGGCCGTGTCGGGCGTGGACTTCATCCACACCGACGTGTGGGTGTCGATGGGTGAGCCCAAAGACGTGTGGACCGAGCGGGTCACGCTACTGTCGCCGTACCAGGTCAACACCGCGCTCATGACCGCGGCCGGCAACCCCAAGGTCAAGTTCATGCACTGCCTGCCCGCGTTTCACGACCCCAACACCACCGTCGGCCGCGACATGATGGAGCACACCGGCATGACCTCCGGCCTGGAGGTGACCGGCGAGGTCTTCGAATCGGCCGCCAGCATCGTGTTCGACCAGGCCGAGAACCGCCTCCACACCATCAAGGCGATCCTCGTCGCCACCCTCGGCTAGCACCACCCCGGCGCCCTCCCGCGGCGGGAAGACGACACATGAGAAAGGAAACGCCATGGCTGATCTGATCGCCATTGGATACCCGGATGAGACGACCGCGACGGCCGCCGCCGATGAGGCGCGGCGGCTGGCTCAGGACCTGATCATCCAGCCGGATGCGATCGCGGTGATCATCCGCGACAAGGACGGCAGCTACAAGGTGCACACGAACCATCACATGGTCGGCGCCGGGGCGACCTGGGGCATGTTCTGGGGGTTGCTGTTCGGGCTGCTGTTCTTCATCCCGGTGTTCGGGATGGCGATCGGCGCCGGCATGGGCGCGCTGATGGGCAAGATCACCAAGTCCAGCATCGACAAGCAGTTCCAGGACCAGGTCCGCGACATGATCAAGCCGGGCACCTCGGCGCTGTTTTTGATGCTGGAGAAGGTCACCCCGGACAAGGCCGTGGACGCGATGAGCAAGTACGGCGGCACCGTGCTGAAGACCTCGCTGTCCAAGGACGACGAGAAGGAGCTCCAGGACGCGCTGCACGGAGGCGGGGCAGCCGCCGAGTAGCCCGCACGCGCAGTCGGCTCCCGCGCCAGAGCCGTACCCGGGCCCTTGGTTCACAGCAGGTGGACCGATGAGAGCGGCCCGGGCGGCTCCGGCGCGGGACCGATAGCGTTTGGTACCGATGGCTGGAGGTAACCGGCATGGCCAAGACGAAGAACAAGCACAAGCGGCACGACGCGGAGAACCAGGCGCCGCCGCCATCTGCGCGGCAGGAGGCCGCGAGCGGCCCGCTCCCGAAGCTGAAGCGCAAGCCGTACGAGCGGGAGATGAGAGTCCTGCACGGCGAGCTGGTCGCCATGCAGGAGTGGGTCAAGGAGTCGGGCGCCAAGATCTGCATCGTGTTCGAGGGCCGGGACACCGCCGGGAAGGGGGGCACGATCAAGCGGATCACCGAGCGGGTCAGCCCGCGTGTCTTCCGGGTCGTTGCCCTGCCCGCCCCGACCGAGCGCGAGAAGTCGCAGATGTACGTCCAGCGCTACATCGAGCGCTTCCCGGCCGGCGGCGAGGTCGTGATCTTCGACCGCAGCTGGTACAACCGGGCGGGCGTGGAGCGGGTGATGGGCTTTTGCACACCGGAGGAGACCGACCGGTTCCTGGAGCTGGTGCCCGGGGTCGAGAAGGCCATGGCCGACAACGGGATCCTGCTGCTGAAGTACTGGCTCGAAGTCAGCGCCGACGAGCAGACCCGGCGGCTGGAGAGCCGCATCCACGACCCGCGCAAGATCTGGAAGCTGTCGGACATGGACCTGAAGTCCTACAGCCGCTGGTACGCCTACTCCCGGGCCCGCGACGCGATGTTCGCCGCCACCGACACCGCGTGGGCGCCCTGGTACATCGCGCACACCGACGACAAAAAGCGCGGTCGGCTCAACATCATCCACCACCTGCTCAGCCAGGTCCCGTACAAGCCGTTCCCCGCCCGGGACATCACGCTGCCCAGGCGGCAGCGGGCCGGCGGCTACGTGGAGCCGGACCTGCCGTTGCGGTACATCCCGACGCCGTTCTAGACAGCCAGGAAAGGCCCAGGTGGCGAAAATGACAAGCTCAGGACGGGATGCCCGCAGGCCGCCGCAAGCCATGACCCCGGCGGGCAGCAGGAGGCCGGGGCGGCCTGAACACCGGACGGCCATGCGCTTGATCGCGCTGGCCTCGGTGGCCCATATGCTGCGAAGCCGCCGCTTCTACGAGCGGGTGGGTACCGTGGCCGTCGCCCTGGCGGCGGTGGGGCAGATTGGCCAGCAGAACCAGGCCAGCACCAAAGCGCGCCTGGCTGCATGGGACAAACGGCAGGTCCAGCGCCTCGAGCGCAAGGCTAAGGCTCAAGGCCGTGCGGTTAAGGGCACGCGACAGATGATGCGCTCGGGAGTGTCGGGGCGTATGGCGAGCCTGAAGGACGGGACCTGAGATCAAGGCCGGAGGAGGGTAGCCATGGCGCGGGACATGCCGGGGCCACCGGCTGGTCCGTCACCGGGTGACCAGCCCACTGTGGCGGGCCAGCGTGCCGCCGGTCCGGTCGAGGCCGATGAGCCGCCGGTGACCGTCGCCGCCCCGCCAACGGCGGCCAGCCAGCCGGCCGAGGCCGTCGCAGCCTCCCCGGCCGTACCAGCGGGCGAAGCCCCTCCGGCCGTAGCAGCGGCTGAAGGCCGGCCGCCATCGCCGAGGACCGGGAAACCCCGGAAGCTGCTCTTTGCCACGCTCCCCGGCTGCTGGGGTGCGCTCATCTTCGCGTGCCTTTCCTTCACGCCGTCGCTGCTCCCGCGCGGCGGGATCGTCCAGGGCCTGGTCTGGGGCATCACCGCCGCCATCGGCTACGGGCTGGGAGTGCTCGCCGCATGGGTCTGGCGGGCTTTCGCGGATCGTGACCCCCGGCGCCCGCGGCGCTGGGCCTGGCTCACATTCTTCATCACCGGCGGTGTCCTGCTCGCCGTGGCCTTCGGGCTCGGGCAGTACTGGCAGTACGAGATCCGCAAGCTGATGGGGGTGACCGACTACAACATCCCGCTCGTTGTTGCCTCGCCCTTCATCGCGGCACTGATCTTCTGCGTCCTCCTGCTGATCGGGCGCGGCCTCCACGGCCTGTACCGCTGGCTCGCGAAGCTGCTCAACCGCTGGATCGGGCAGCGCGCGGCGAAGGCGGTCGGCTGGGTCCTGGTGGTCGGCCTCACCTATGTGGTTGTCAGCGGCCTGCTGCTCAATGGCTTTGTCAGCCTCATGAACAAGGCGTATTCGGTGCGCGACACGACGACCGCGGAAGGGGTGCACAAGCCGACGACCAGCCTGCGCTCGGGGGGACCGGGCTCGCTCGTACCGTGGGATTCGCTGGGATACCAGGGCCGCAACTTCATCGGCAAGGGCCCCTCGGTGAGTGACATCGGAAAGTTCACCCACCAGCCGGCCACGGAGCCGATCCGGATCTACGCCGGGCTGGCATCGGCCCACGGGGCGCAGGCCCAGGCCGCCCTGGCGGTCGACGACCTCCAGCGCGCGGGCGGTTTCCAGCGCAAGTACCTGGTCGTGGTGACGACGACCGGCAGCGGCTGGGTCAACCCGGCACTGGTGGACACGGCCGAGTATCTCAGCGGCGGCGACTGCGCGACCGTGGCGATCCAGTACTCCTACCTGCCGTCGTGGATTTCCTACCTGGTCGACCAGTCGAAGGCCCTCGCGGCGGGCCGTGCGCTCTTCGACGCGGTCTACGGCGTGTGGGCGAAGATGCCCCCGGACCACCGTCCCCGGCTGTTCGTCGCCGGGGAAAGCCTGGGGTCGTTCGGCGGCGAAGCGGCCTTTACCGGCGAGAACGACATCGCCAACCGCACCGACGGCGCGCTGTTCGCGGGGCCGCCGAACTTCAACACGCTGTTCCGGCAATTCAGCGACCACCGCGACGCCGGCAGCCCCGAGGTCCAGCCCATCTACCAGGACGGGCGGATCGTGCGGTTCGCGAATGACACGACCACGGGCATTCCCCCGCAGGGCCAGCCCTGGGAAGGCAGCCGG
This sequence comes from uncultured Actinomycetes bacterium, assembly GCA_963730065.1. Classification (GTDB taxonomy): domain Bacteria; phylum Actinomycetota; class Actinomycetes; order Streptosporangiales; family Streptosporangiaceae; genus UBA9676. The sequence continues at coordinate 99,288 of CAVSQL010000001.1, forward strand.
GTCCTGTACATGATGCATCCGTCCGACCCGATCGTCTGGTGGAGCCCGCATCTGATCTTCAGCAAGCCCGACTGGATCAGCGAGCCCCCCGGCAAGGACGTGCTCAAGACCATGTTCTGGATGCCCTTCATCACCTTCTGGCAGGTCACCGCCGATCTCCCGTTCGCCACTGGCGTTCCAGATGGCCACGGCCACAGGTACTCGGCCGAGTACGTCGACGGGTGGAATGCCGTCATGCGGCCCGCCGGTATCACCCCGCAGGATCTGACCGATCTCAGGAAGATCATCTCGGCCGTGAGGTGAACACGGCCGACGTGACGCGTCAAGCCAGCCTGCCTATCGCGAAATCACACACCGCCCGGCAGGTAGTGGATGGCCAACCACGCGACGGTGAGGGCGATGGCGTTGGTCGCGATGTGAGCCATAACCGGGGCGATCAGGCTCCTGGACCGCAGCCTGAGCCAGCAGAAGACGAGCCCAGCGACGAACGTCACCGCGATGGAGCCGAGTACCAGCAGCACTTGCCCGGCGACGCTGGAGGCCTCGCCCCTGAAAATGTGGTTGTCCGACATCGTGTGCAAGGTCGGCGCGATGTGCCACAGGCCGAACAGCGCCGAGGTGATCAGGCTCGCGCGCCATGGACCCCACAGCCTCAGCGCCGACCCCAGGAGCACACCGCGGAAGGCGAACTCCTCCGGGATCGCCGTCAGCAGCACGATCGAAACCCCCAGCTCGTAAAGCAGCCGACCGCCATCGATCTGCGCTCGCGAGTCGTGAAGGAAGCCGTTCGTCGCCGGGACCGCGGCCGCCACCAGCAGGACCAGCAGGACGACCCCGAAGGCGCCGGCTCCGTAGAGCAAGCCCGCGCCCATATCGGCCCGGCCCAGCCCGAGGTCAGCCAGGGTCGCGCCCGAACTCCAGGCGATCAGGATCAGCGCTGCGACGAGCAGGCTGACAGCAACCACGTTCGGGCCCAGCAGCCCGAACGAGCGCGCGACGGTGAACAGGACCAGCACGCTCACGGTCAGCACGAAACAGCGACCGGCGCTCACGTGTCCCCTGTATACCCCGAACGCGATCGCGTCCTCCCATCGTGACGGCGGTTATGCCGCAGGCGTCGCGCTCTCCTCTGCTGCCTCGGTGGCATCGACCGGCCGGCGCGGGATAAGGATCCCGAGGACGAGGCCGATCAGCGTGAACACGAGCATCATGGTGAGAGCGACGGCGAAGGGTTTGCCCGCGGGCAGCTTGACGGCGACCAGGAACGAGCCGACCAGGGCGGTGCCAAACGATGATCCCAGGTTGGAGACGCTGCGGGACAGGCCGGAGATGTCACCCTGGTCGGTGTCGGGGAAGCTCGACTGGACGACGTTGACCGACGAGGTCAGCATGACCCCGACCCCGGCGCCGAACAGGAACAGCCCCGGTATCCAGGTCCAGATGCCCGAATGCTCCCGGACCAGGGCCAGCAGCAAGGCCATGCCGACGGCGGTGACCAGGAACCCGGCGATGATCAGCCATCGCTGCGGGTGGCGCCGGGCGAACCGGTCGGCGCCCGCGGAGGCGATCAGGATCCCGATGGTGCCCGGGGTGAGTATCAGGCCGGTCTGGATGGCGTTGTACTTCCAGACTTCCTGCAGGTAGACGGAGACCACGAAGAAGGTCCCCTGCAGGATCAGCCACTGGATGACCTGGGTCCCCAGCCCCAGGTTGGAGATCTTGTTGCGGAACAGCCGCAGCGGGAGCAGTACTGCCCGGCCCTTTTTCTCACCGGCGCGGACGTGCAGGAAGAACCAGAGCAAGAACAGTCCGCCGATCGCCACGTACAGCCACACCGGGGAAATGGAGCCCTTGGGGATCACCACCGTGTTCCCAATGGTGAAGTCCTGCCGGGAGGCGCCAAAACCGTAGGTCCGCGACTGCAACAGCCCGAGCACCACGAAGAACAGGCCCGCCGCTGACAAGATGGCCCCGGTCAGGTCGAACCGCGGCCGCGGCTCCGCCGGGCCCGGGTCGGCGATCTTGCGGCCGAGCCAGATGATCCACGCCACCACCAGCACCTGCAGACCGAACGAGGCGCGCCAGCTGATTGCGCTGGTGACCACACCACCGATCAGCGGCCCGGCGGCCGCTCCCAGCCCGCCCGCCCCGCTGACCACGCCGAAATACCGCGCCCGCGACTTGATATCCGGGAAGGCCACCGTGACCAGGATGTAGATAGGCGGGATCATCAGCGCCGACCCCACGCCCTCACCCAGCGAGTACCCCACGATCAGCAGCGGCAGCCCCTGCGCCAGCAGCGCCAGCACCCCGCCGACCGCGTAGATGATCAGGCCGATGATGAAGCACCGCTTGCGGCCCCAGATATCGGTCAGCTTGCTGCCCGGGATCATCAGCGCTGCCATCGTCAGGGTGAACAGCGTGATCGCCGTCTGCACACCGGCCACGTCGGTGCCCAGGTCCTTGGCGATCGCGCTGATGGCCACGTTCATGTTCGTGGCCGCGTAGCTGGCGATGAACTGCGCCAGCGCCAGCGGCAGGATCATCGCCCGGCCCCGGGCCCGGGCCGCCGCCTCGGACGCAGCCGCGTCAGTCATCGTTTCCCCTCAGCAGTAGGTCTCGAGACTCCCGTTGTGTCCGGGACGGTTCACACGATCCTGGCTTGCGCCGTCTCGCGGTGTCGTCACCCGCCAAGGGGTGATTCCCGCCCGCTTCCGGTGGCTTCTGACGGTGGCTGCGCGTCCCGGCTGCGGGGACGGCAGCTCCTGCTCGCCACGTCGATCGCGGCGGCAGTGGGGCTGGTGATGATCGCGCTCAAGGACGTGGTCCTCATCCATCTGCACTGAGGCCCGCCCGCGTCATCGCGCCCGCAGGGCGAGCAGGTGGAACTGCCACGGCGCCAGGTCGACGAACAGCCCCGGGCCCGCCAGCTCGTCGCCGTCACGCTCGAACACCGCGTCCCCGAGCAGGTCCGCGAGGCGCCAGCCGCGGCCGCGCAGGTCCGCCCCGCCCAGCGGGATCCGTCCCTGCGCGGGCTGCCCGGACAGGTTGACCACCACCACGTGCCGGTCACCGCCGCCGTTACCGGCACCGCCACCAGCCCAGGACCAGGCGAGGAGGTTGCGGCCGGACTGGTTGTCGGGCCAGCCGCTGGCCTCCAGCAGCCGCCATTCGCCCGCCCGCACGTGCTGGCTGGCGACCGCGGCCAGCAGCCGCCGGTACCAGCCGGCCAGGCCGGCGTCCAGCGGTTCGTCCGGCCGCCGCGCGAGGAAGACCGGTGGCCGCACCCGGCGGCCCTCGAACTGCCCTTCGTGCCACAGGGTCGCACCGGGCAGCGTCGCGACGGCGACGGCCGCGGCCCGTTCGGCGCCGGCCGGCAGCCGGCTGGCGATACGCGGCTCGTCATGATTTTCCAGGAACCGCAGCAGCCGCGACTGGTAGCCCAGGCCGGCCCGCAGGTGGCCGCGGACGGCGGCCGCGTCCCCGCCGACGATGCGGTCGTAGAGCCGCTTGTCGTAGCAGAAGTCGAACCCCTGCTGCTGGAGTTCCCACTCCAGGTCCCAGTAGGCCTCGGCGACCAGCACGGTCTCCGGGTGCCGGCCACGCAGGCGGGCTGTCACGGCCGGCCAGAACTCCTCACCGGGCTCGGGCCCGGTCCGGCCGCCCCAGGTCATGGCGAATACGTGATTGGTCATCAGCATGGCCATGTCGCAGCGGATCCCGTCGCACTGGTCGGCGATGTCCGCCAGCGTCCCGGCCGTCGCGGCGCGCACGGCGGGTGAGAACGCGTCGAGCTGCACCACGTCGGGCCAGGGCGGGAAGTACGGGTCGCGCCCGTGGGCCAGCACGTGCCCGCCGGCCGCCACCCAGCTCCCCGGTTCGGCCTGGAGGTCGTGTTCGCCGCCGCGCACGAACAGCTCCGGCTCGCTCACCACCCAGGGGTGGTCCGGGGCGACGTGGTTGGGCACGTAGTCGAGGAGCAGCCGCACGCCACGGGCGGCCAGGGCGGCCCGCGCCTCGGCCAGCCCCACCCGGCCGCCGAAGGCCGGGTCGGCCACGTACCGGCGCACGCAGTAGGGCGACCCGATGACGTCCTCAGCCCGCAGGTCAGGCAGCGCGTCCCGGAACGAGGCCTGCAGCCCGGCATTCGCGTTCGCCAGCGCCAGCCCGGCCGGGCTCCGCTCCCACACGCCCATCAGCCAGACCGCGTCGGCGCCGGCCGGGGTGATCTCGTCCCAGCTGGAAGCGGGCACATCGGCCAGCGTCAGCCGCCGGCCGGCCGCCCGCGATAACGCGTCGAGCCAGACCGCGGTGTTGACCTCGTAGATCACTGGTTGTTCCGGCCACCCAGTCATCGCATCTCCGCCGCTCACCGACCAACGGTCCTGGTGCCGCCGCCAGCCTGCCCGCGGCCTGCGGCCGGGCTCATCACCCCAGGCAGATGAATCCGCTCCCGCTCGCATACCATCTCGGTCTGTGCAGGCGCTGAACCTCGCGCAGGTGGCGGACGAGCTCTATGGCCTCCCGCCCAGCGCATTCATACAGGCCCGTGACGAGCGGGCCGACCAGGCGCGCGCGGCCGGGGACAAGGATCTCGCGGCCGCGATCAGGAAGCTGCGCCGGCCGACGGTGAGCGCATTCGTGGTGAACCTGCTGGCCCGCGAGGCTCCCGGCCAGGTGGACGAGCTGCTGGAGCTCGGCGCGTCGCTGCGCGAGGCACAGCAGGCCCTCGCGGGCGACCGGCTGCGAGAGCTGTCCGCGCAGCGCCGGCGGCTGGTCACCGGGCTGGCCCAGGAGGCCAGGCGGCTGGCGGAGCAGGCGGGCCAGCCGCTCGCCGCGCAGGCTGAGCGCGAGGTGCAGGAGACCCTTGAGGCGGCGCTCGCCGATCCGGCCATCGCTGAGGCGGTCCGTTCTGGCCGGCTGACCACCGCGCTTTCCTACGCGGGGCTGGGGGCGAGCGTCAACGTCCACGGCGCCGTTGCCGTCTGGCCGGAGCCGGTGGACCAGCCGCGCCGCCGCCCGGCCCCGGCTGGCGACCGCGAGCAGGAGGCGCGCCGCCCGGCCGCGGCGCAGCGGCCCGCGCGGGAAGCCGGAACCGCCCAGCGTGACCGGCAGGAAGCGGCGGCGGCCGAGCGTGCCAGGCGGGAGGCCGAGGCAGCGGAACGTGCGCAGCGGGACGCCGAAGCGGCCGAGCGTAACCGGCAGGACGCCGCCGAGGACGCCCGCGGAGCCCAGGCCACCCTGGACGAGGCTGACCGCGAGGTGGCCAGCGCACGCGATAAGCACGAGGCCCTGCAGCGGCAGATCGACGAACTGGAGCGGCAGCTGGCGCAGTTGCAAGCGGAGTCGGCCGAGGGCCTGCGGGCCCTCAGGCACGCCCAGCGGAGCCGTGACGTGGCCGCCCGGGCGCTCGATGGCGCGCTCCGGCGCCTGGCCCGGGCGGAAGCGAAGGCCAGCCAGGACCGCTGACCACCGCGTGGCCCCCCGGCTCAGCCGGGGCTGCGGGGGGTGACGAGCAGGGACTGGGCGCCGACGCCGATCGGGCCGTCGAGGTCGGAAAGGGCCGATGTCGCCAGGCCTGCCCCGCCGGTGGAGATGACGGTCTGGGCGTCCAGGCAGATCCATTCCCCGGCCGCCTCGCGGTGCAGGTGGACGGTGAGTTCGGGGTTGATGAACTGCCAGCGCCGGATATCGAGCGCGCTGGAGATACCGTTCCCGCTGTCGGCGATGGCGAGCACCCGCTCCAGCGGGCCGGGCTCCTCGTCGGGCACGAGCGGGTAGCGCATCCTCGCCCACACGGTGGCCGGGCCCGCCTCGGTGAAATGACCGCGCACCGGGCGCCATTCGATGGCCGACAGATACCCGTCCACCCATCCGCGCGCCGCTGGCGCCAACTCACCGGACAGCGGGGGCGGCTGCTCGCTCGGCAGCGGCGGCGGTTCCGCCTGGCGGGGCGCGACCGCCGGGCTTTCCGTGCGCCTCACCCGCCACGCGGTGGCCCTGGCGACGTCGCGGCCGTCCGCGCTGGCCACTGCCTCCAGCATTTCCACGCTGCGGCCGGGACGCGCCAGGCGCGCCCGCACACCGATCTCCCCCACCGGGACGGCGCGCAGGATCTCACAGGTGAAGCGGGCGATGATCATGTCGTCGCGGGGCCCGCACCGCTGGATCGCCCGGCCCAGAAGCGCGCTCGGCGGCCCGCCGTGCTGGGCCCCCGCATCCCACGGCCCAGTCGTGTGGGACGTGGCCAGCCACGTGTCCTCTCCGAGAGGAACATAGAAACTATCAGCCACGGCTGGATGTTATTAGAAGTCGGCAGTCCACTCGATTACTGGATCGAGTGTCTGGGCCGGGTGCCCGTCGCGCAGCCGGGCTACGATAGGAAGATCAGCTTGAGGGAGCCAAGAGTATTGACCCGCGCCGTGCATGTCCCTTACACCGTTGAACAGGACGAGGACGGTATCTGGTGTGCCCACGCGCAGTTGCGGCCGGGCGTAGGGGCGAACGGCGAGGGGGACACGCGAGAAGCTGCGATCGCGGACCTACGCGAGGCGCTTGAGGGACTGATCGCCGAGTTCGGCGCGCCCGACGAGCTGACTCTCACGGTTGATGTGGCTTGATGCCAGCAGTGCCATCTGTTCGTGGCGAGCAAGTCGTCCGGGCGTTACAAAGAGCAGGTTCAAGGTGGCTCGCGTAACGGGGAGCCACCACATCATGCGGCATCCTGATGGTCGAGGCACGACAGTCCCGGTGCACCACGGCCGCGACGTGGCCAAAGGAACGCTGCGCGGGATCTTATCCGACGTCGGCATAACCGCAGAAGAACTAAAGCGCCTGCTCTGACGTCAGGCGGACGGGGTGACGATGACCTTCAGGCCGGTGCGGGCGACCGCGGCGGCCATCGCTTCCGGCGCCTTGGCCAGGCCGAACCGGCCGGTGACGAGGGAGGCGAGTTCCACCTGGCCGCCCGCGGCGAGCCCGATCGCCCGCGGATAGACGTCGTTCATCCGGCGGACCATGGCGATGGTGAGGCCTTTGCGGCGGGCGGCCGACGCCGGGAAGGTGATCTGGTCGCTGGCGGGAATGCCGCCGAGCACCACCCGCCCGCCGGGCCGCGTGGCCATCATCGCCAGCGGCACCGCCTCGTCGGTGCCCGCCATCTCGAATGCCACGTCGGCCCCTTCCCCGGTGGCCTCCCAGAGGTCGGCGGGGGCCTGGATGCCCGCCGGATCGAGGGCGGCGGAGGCGCCGAACCTCGTGGCGGCGGCCCGCCGGTGCGGCAGCGGGTCGAACGCGGCGATCAGGCCCGCCCCGGCCGCCCGCAGCACCTGGATCAGCAGCAGCCCGATCGGGCCGCAGCCCACGACCGCGGTGGCGGCGCCGAGCCGGACGTGGCCGAGGTCGAGTGCGTGGATGGCGACGCCGAGCGGCTCGAGCACCGCCCCGTCGGCGTCGGTGAGGTTGCCCGGCAGCGGGTGCAGCAGGTGCTCCGGCCAGGCCATGAACTCGCGCATCGCCCCGTCCTGGCTGCCGTGGCCCGCGAACTGGATGCGGGTGCAGAGATTGCGGTAGCCGTCGCGGCAGGGCCGGCAGGTGCCGCACCAGATGGCCGGGTCGATCGCCACCCGCTCACCGCGGCGGGGGCCGTCCTCGATCACGCCGGCGGCCTCATGCCCGAGCACCAGCGGCCGGGTCAGGATCGCGTCCCCGATCCCGCCCTCGCCCCACCAGTGCAGGTCCGAGCCGCAGATGCCGACCGCGGTCACCCGCACCAGGCTCATCCCCGGGCCGGGCTCGGGCACCGGCTCGTCTTCCAGCCGGAGATCTCCGGCCGCATGCAATCGCGCCGCCTTCATGCGCCCTGGCCTTTCCTGCTCCCCAGCCAGCCTAGGGGTGCTGCGGAGGGGGCACGCGGGAGCCGGGGCACGCCGGCGTCAGGCCAGGAGCACGCCGCGCACGGGCGGGGCCCCGCCGGGGGGCAGCGCGGCCGGCGCCGGGGGCGGATCCACCGGCTCGAGCCGCAGCGCCAGGGCCGGGCACATCTGCACCGCCTGGGCCGCGTCCTGGACCAGCCAGAACGGCACCGGCATGTCCAGGAAGACCGGGAAACCCTGGGAATCGAGCTGCACCAGCTCGGGCACCAGCCGGCTGCACAGGCCGTGTCCCTGGCATCTGGTCCAGTCCACCGTCAGGCGGGCCTCGTTGTGCTCGGGATCGAGCGGCAGGATGCCGAGCACCGGCCGGCCGCAGCCGCCGCGGAACACGTGAGCGGCCATGTCGTCCGTGAACACGTCCATGGCCGAGAAAACGAACCTGGACGTCCCGTCCGGGTGGTTGCAGGCCCCCCGGCCACGCACCGCCGACGCGGCGCGGCGCGCGGTGTCCAGCGCGTCCATTCCTCCCGAGCCCTCGGCCAGGGCGCTCAGCGAGCGTGCGATGCCCGGGAGGCCCAGCTGGCACGGGCCGCACTGGCCCGATGACTCCTTGGCCAGGTAGCGCGCGATCCGCGCCACCTCCCCCACCGGGCAGGTTCCCTCGCCTAGCGGCAGCACGATCCCGGCCCCGAGCGCGCCGCCCGCCGCCTCCAGCCCGGCCCGTGAGACCGGGACGTCGTAGGCGATGTCGCGCGGCAGCCATTTCCCGTGATAGCCGCCCACCAGAACCCCATCGGCGACCCTCGCTCCGCAGATGTCGAGCACCGCGCCCAGGGGCACCCCGGTGGGGACCTCGACGACCGCGGGCCGGGACACCGATCCGCCCACGGTCAGCAGCACGGTGCCCGGCTCGGCGGGGAGGCCGGCCGAGGCGTAGCAGTCGGGGCCGAGCAAGGAGAGCACGGCCAGCTGCGCGAAGGTCTCCGCGTTGGACAGCAGGGTGGGCAGGCTGTCCACGCCGCTGTCGCTGGCCCGCCGCTTGCGCCCGGGCGGCAGAGCCGCCTTGCCGTTGACCGCGTTGACGAGGGCGCCGCCCTCGCCCGACACGAACCTGTCCGGCACCTCGACCACCCGGACCAGGGCATTCAGCTCCGGCTCGGCCCTGACCGCCTCGGTGACCGACCGGGAGACCGGCCCCGCGCCCGCCACCCCCACCACGATCTCCTTCGCGCCCAGGGCCCGGCAGGCCAGGAGCGCGCCACCGAGGACGAGATAGGGCGACCGGAGGAGAAGCATCGCGTCCTTGACGCTGCCGGGCTCACCTTCTGCCCCGTTGACCAGGATCACCGTCCTGCGCCTGCGGGCGGTGGCCGAGTCCATGACGGCCCGCAGCTTGCGGGCGAAGGGGAACGCGGCCCCGCCACGGCCCCGCAGATCGACACGCTCGGCCGCCTCGACCAGCTGCCTGGCCGTCATCCGCTGCATCGGGCCGAATATCTGCTGATGGGTGGCCAGGTCGATGCGCGCGAAGCGGTCGAGCCCCGCGGTCAGACGGGCCTGCGAAATCCGCATCACCTCAGGCAGCGTGCGGGGACTCACCGGGTCCAGCCGGGGCGGGAGGCATCGGCATGCGGATAACCCCAGCCGGGACCGGGGCCGTCATCCTCCTCGTCATCCCATTCGGGGTCATCGTCCTCGGCGAGCTCGCCGGAGTCGTCATCTTCAGCGTCGAGATACTCGCCATCGAGGTACTCAGCATCGGCCCACTCGGGGTCCTCGTCCTCGTCATCCGGCCCGTGGTAGTAATCCGCTGCGTCATCCGGGCCGGGGTAGTCATCGTCACCGGCGGCGTACTGGGGGAAAGCCGGCATGCCGAGCGGGGGGGAGGGCGGGGGCTGAGGCAGGCCGCCCGGAGGCACGGACATACGGCCCGGAGGCATCGGCATCCCCCGCGGTGGCATGGGCATACCGCCCGGGGGGACAGACGTGCTGCCCGGACGCACGGGCATACCGCGCGGAGGCGTTGACATGCCGCGCGGGGGGGTGGGCATACCGCCTGGAGGCACGGGCATACCGCGCGGGGGGGTGGACATGCCGTGGGCCGGGGCGGGCGGAAGGGCCAGCGGTGGCCGGGCGACCGCCCTCGGATACGCGCGAGCGGGCTCTATCTGGGCGACCGATCCCCCGGGCAGCCACGCGCCCCCACCCCCGGCGCTCAGCCAGGGCGGCGCGGCCGGAACCGGGCTGCCCGCCGTCTCCTGCACCCGCGCGGCCATGACCAGCCGGGTGATGAGCGCGAGCCCGACCGCTGCCACGCATGCCCCATAGCTCCAGTCCACATAGGGTTTGGCCGTGCGGCCGTCGAGCAGCCCGTGCAGAATGCCCAGCGGCCAGGCCAGGTAGGCGACGGCGTGCAGGGCGCGCCACATCCAGGTCGGGCGGAGGGTGGCAAACCGCCCGCGCATGATCCCCGTCACCAGGACCAGCAGGAACAGGTCCGACGCGATCGTGCCCATGCCCAGGTAGAGGGCGCGCCGCTCGCCGAGGAAGGGCACCACGGCATCGACGGGATGCGAGCGCCCGGCGATTATCTCCGTCACGATGTGGATCACCAGGAAGCCCACGGCGCCGAACGAGACGGCGCGGTGCACCGCCTGGGCGATGATCCGGCGGTTCGGGGTCATGATGATGCGGTCGGCCGCGAGCAGGCCGGCCCCACCGCCGCGGTGAGCCCGATAAGCGCGAACACTCCAGCATAAAAAAGCAGGAAGTGCATGACCGCCATATCGATGGTGTGGCCGGGACCGGTCATTCCGGCGACGGCTAGCGCACCAGTAAAACCAACCACGCCAAAACAAATGGCGAGCGCCCACTGGCCGGTGGGCCTTCCGCGTGCCATCGGGTGGCGGCTGCCGTACCGGCCAGGACGCGAACGTCCGCCGGAACGGCCACGCCCCAACGACACACTTCCCTCCGGCGGGTTAAAGGTTTGGTAAAAGCACGTTAAAGCAAGCTATGTGCTGTTAACCAGAGAATGCGGGCATAGGCATAATTCAGCGGGTCTCGGGCCCCCACCGGCATGCCGATAACGATCGTATCGCGGTGGAATCTGCGCCGCCAACGGTTCGCATATAGAAACTACTGTTACGTCACGTTTCCCCACGTGAGCGGGGGTGCAGATGTGGCCAGATGTGGTCAGGCGGACGCTGGTGACCTGGCTGACGCAATGGCGGCCGGCAGGTACGCCACCGTCACCGGCAGATGATCGGACGCCCGGCGGGTGAGGCCGGTGTCGGTCACCCAGTGGGCGCGCAGCGCCGGGATCACCTCGGGCGTGACCCGGATCGCGTCGATCCGCCGCCTGACCCCCCGGGCCGCGAACGGGTCGCCGGGGTAGTGGCCGGCCGTCGGCTGCCAGGGCGCGCGCAGCACGGCCGCCGCATCGTGCAGCCCGCCGGCCCAGAGCACCTCACCGGCGGCGAGGTCCACCCGGTGCCGCCGCCGCCCCTGCTCGTCGTAGTCCCATTCGCACTGGTGGACCAGGGGCTCGAACCAGTCCACCGCGGCGAACGGGTCGGCGGGCTCGTACAGCTCCCACCGCCCGGTGCCCGGGTCACGGACCCGGTCGGCCCCCTGGCCGTTCCAGTCCGCCCCGACCAGCGCCGGCACCCGGGCGCCCGGACCGCCGGTCCGGGCCAGGTTCGCCACCACGATCTCGTTCTGGTCCACCCGTATTTTCTTGCCAAACGGCGGTGCGTGGTACACCGCGTGCCGCACCGCCGGCCCGCCGACGTCCAGGGTGACGCAGCCCAGGGCGTGCCAGAAATCCGCGTTGCGGCTGCGGAACGTCCCCGGCACCGGCTCGATGCCGGGCCGCCACAGCAGGCCGAGGTGGTAGCCCCGCGCTCCCGGGCACAGCGCGGGCGCTATCTCGCCGCCCGGGCCGTCCACCAGGCAGCGCAGGCCGGTGTCGTCGGCGAGCCGCCGCAGCAGCTGGCTGGCCGCCGGGATGCCGGGCGCGCAGATCTCCTGGACGGCGAGCACGTCGGTGTGCAGCGCCCGGATCGACTCGGCCACCGCGGCGTAGTGCTCGGTGCCGCTGGCCGAGTCTTCGGCGCCCAGGTCGAGCAGGTTATAGGTGGTGAACAGCACCGACCCCGGCGCCAGGCCGGGCCCGCCCACGTCCCCCGCCCTCCGGTCAGCGGGCCGTGAGTTCCGCGGCGACGAGCTCGGCGATTTGCGCGGTGTTGAGCGCGGCGCCCTTGCGGAGGTTGTCGCCGCAGACGAAGAACTCGACCGCATGGGGGTCGTCCAGCGACCGGCGCACCCGGCCCACCCAGGTCGGGTCGGTCCCTACCACGTCGGCCGGGGTGGGGAACTCGGCCCGCCCCGGGTCATCGTTAAGCACCACGCCGGGGGCGCGGCTCAGCGCGCGCTGCGCACCTTCCCGGGTGACCTCGCGGCTGAACACCGCGTGCGCGGCCACCGCGTGGGTGGTGACCACCGGCACCCGGACGCAGGTCGCGTGGACCTTGAGCCCGGGCAGGCCGAGGATCTTCCGCGACTCGCTGCGGATCTTGAGTTCCTCCGATGACCAGCCGTCGGCCTTGAGCGAGCCCGCGAACGGGACCACGTTGAGGGCCAGCGGGGCCGGGAACGGGCCGAAGTCGCCGACCGCGGCCCGCAGGTCACCGGCCCGCTGGCCGAGCATCCGCGAACCCGCGACCTTGTCCAGCTGCGCGTACAGGGTGTCGATCCCGGCCTGGCCGGCGCCGGACGCGGCCTGGTAGGAGGCGACGACCATCTCCTGCAGGCCGAACGCCCGGTGCAGCGCGCCCACGGCGACAATCAGCGACAGCGTGGTGCAGTTCGGGTTGGCGATGATCCCCCGGGGCCGCCGGGCGGCCTGCTCCGGGTTGATCTCGGGGACCACCAGCGGGACGTCGGGGTCCATGCGAAACGCGCCCGAGTTGTCCACCACCACCGCGCCCCGCCCGGCCGCCACCGGCGCCCACTGCGCCGACACCTCGTCGGGCACGTCGAACATGGCGACGTCCACGCCGTCGAAGCAGTCCTCGGCCAGGGCCTGGACCTCCAGTTCCTGCCCCCGTACCCGCAGGCGCCGGCCCGCCGACCGCGGCGAGGCGATCAGCCGGATCTCCCCCCACACGTCGTCGCGGGTGGACAGCAGGTCGAGCATGACGGTCCCGACCGCCCCGGTCGCGCCGACCACCGCCAGGGACGGGCGGGCCCGGCCGGCTTGGCTGGTCACCGGCCTGTCCCCCCGTACACGACCGCCTCCACCTCGTCGCCGTCCAGGTCGAACGCCTTGTGCACTGCGGCTACCGCGGCGTCCACGTCGTTCTGGTCCACCACGACCGAGATCCTGATCTCCGATGTGGAGATCATCTCGATGTTCACCCTGGCCTCGGCGAGCGCGCTGAAGAAGGTGGCGCTCACCCCCGGATGCGACTTCATCCCGGCGCCGACCAGGGACACCTTGCCGATCCGGTCGTCGTAGAGCAGGTTGCCGAAGCCGATGTCCGACTGCGCCGCCCAGAGTGCGGCCAGCGCCGTCTCCCCGTCCGCGCGCGGCGCGGTGAAGGAGATGTCGGTGAGCCCGGTGGCGGCGGCGGAGATGTTCTGCACGATCATGTCGATGTTGATCCCGGCGGCGGCGATGACCCGGAAGATCTTCGCCGCCTCGCCGATGACGTCCGGCACCCCAACGACCGTGATCTTGGCCTCGGTGATGTCGCGCGGCACCCCGGAGATGATCGGCTGTTCCATTCCTGACTCCTCTTCCGGCCCCGGCCCGGTGCCGCTGACCCAGGTTCCCGTGCGCTGGCTGAACGAGGACCTGACGTGGATCGGCATGCCGTACCGGCGCGCGTACTCGACGCAGCGCAGCTGCAGCACCTTCGTGCCGCAGGCGGCCATCTCCATCATTTCCTCGTAGCTGATCGCCGGGATCCGCCGGGCGGTCGGCACGATCCGCGGGTCGGCGGTGAACACGCCGTCCACGTCGGTGTAGATCTCGCAGACGTCGGCCTCGAGGGCGGCGGCCAGCGCCACCGCGGTCGTGTCCGAGCCGCCCCGCCCCAGCGTCGTGATGTCCTTCCCGTTCTGGGACACGCCCTGGAAGCCGGCCACGATCGGGATGTGGCCCTCGTCCAGCGCGCTGGCGATCCGGCCCGGGGTCAATTTGATGATCCGCGCCCTGCCGTGCGTGTCATCGGTGATCACCCCCGCCTGGGACCCGGTGAACGAGCGCGCGCTCAGGCCCAGGTTGGCGATCGCCATCGCCAGCAGCGCCATCGAGATCCGCTCGCCTGCGGTCAGGAGCATGTCGAGCTCCCGGGCCGGCGGCAACGGGCTGACCCGCTTGGCCAGATCGTGCAGGTCGTCGGTAGTGTCGCCCATCGCGGACACCACCGCGACCACCGAATGGCCCGCCTTGCGGCTGGCGACGATGCGCTGCGCCACCCGCTTGATGCCATCGGCGTTGGCCACCGACGACCCACCGTATTTCTGGACGACAAGCGCCACCGGCGCGCCGCTCCTCCCGCTATGGGCTGCTGGCGGCTTGAGTGTACCTACCGGGCCGGGGGAACTCCTCCGGGTTTCCCGTCCGCACGGCGGAAGGGCGGATCTAGCCGGGGGTGACCTCCTCGGCCACGTCGAGCAGGGCGTGGGCCACGATGGCGTGCAGCGCGCGCAGCGCCGCCCCGGCCTGCGTGCCCCAGTGGTTGACGTAGGAGTACTGCCACCACCACAGCGCCTCCAGCAACCGGCCCGCCTCGTAGTGCTGGAGCCCGTGGATGAGGTCCGCCGCCACCGCCGCGAGATCGTCCGAGAGCCGGAAACGGGTCGGGCGGGAGTCCGCGTAGGGGTCGAACAGTTCCGCGTACTCGTCGCACGCCGCCAGTCGCTGCGCGAGCCCGGTCCGCAGGACGTCCAGATCCGGGTCGGCGCCGACGTCGGGCTCCCAGTTGCCGGGCGGGATCACGTCCTTGCTCGCGCCCAGCTGCGCCCCCGCCAGCAGGATCTGTGACACCTCGAGCAGCAGCAGCGGCACCAGCTCGTCGCCGCCTTCGCCGGTGGCCAGCGCGCCTACCCCGTCCAGGAAGTCCCGGGCCTGGGCGGCGACCCGTTCGGCGAGCGGCTGCCAGCCGTCGCCCGATCCGGCCCCGTGCTGCCCCGGGGCCGCTGCGCTATACATCAAGCAGCCTCCGTCCTTCGAACGCGCGCCCGAGAGTCACCTCGTCCGCGTACTCCAGGTCCCCCCCGACCGGAAGCCCACTCGCCGGCCTGGTCACCCGCAGCCCCAGCGGCTTGACCAGCCGGGCCAGATAGGTCGCGGTCGCCTCCCCCTCCAGGTTGGGGTCGGTCGCGAGGATCAGCTCGGTGACGCCGCCGTCGGACAGCCGCGCCATCAGTTCCCTGGTCCGCAGGTCTTCCGGGCCGATCCCGTCGATGGGACTGATCGCCCCGCCCAGGACATGGTAGCGGCCGCGGAATTCGCGGATTTTCTCAATCGCAGCCACGTCTTTCGGCTCTTCGACCACGCAGATCACCGAGAGGTCACGGCGGGGGTCCCGGCATATCCGGCACTCCTCCTCCTCGGCCACGTTGCCGCATACCCGGCAGAACCGCACCCGCTCGGTGACCTCGACCAGCACCGCGGCGAGGCGCCGCACGTCGGCCGGATCGGTGCCCAGCAGGTGGAAAGCGATGCGCTGGGCGCTCTTGGGCCCGACGCCGGGCAGCCGGCCGAGCTCGTCGATGAGGCTCTGGACCACGCCTTCGTACACGTCAGGCCCTCACGGTCCGGGTCCCGCCGGGCCGGGCGGGCCACGCTGGGTTGATCACGTATCGGCTCTATCCGGCTCATCGCCGCCGGTTGCACCGCCGGTGGGGGCGCCGCCGAAGAAGTCGGTAAGCCCGGGCACCTCGCCCGAGCCGCCGAGCGCTGCGAGCGGGCCCATCTTCTCCTGCTGGAGCTCCCCGGCCGCCCGGTAGGCGTCGCGGACCGCCGCGAGCACGAGATCGGCCACGGACTGCGCCGTCTCGGCCGGGTCGGTCGTATCTATCGCCGCCGCGCTGATCACCAGGTCCACGAGCTCGCCCTGGCCGTTGACGGTGGCGGTGACGAGCCCGCCGCCGGCGGTCCCTTCCACCTCGGTGTCCGCCAGCTCCTGCTGGGCGCTCATGAGCTGGTGCTGCATCTGCTGCGCGGCGGCGAGCAGCTGCTGCATATCCATCTGGCCGCTTGGATCCACTGTGGCCCCCACTAGGTTGGGTCAGCCGCTGTCACGGCCGGGCCGGCGCGCCGGGCGCCCAGTCCGCCCTGCGCCTGCTTCCGGCACGCTCGGTTGTCGTTTCGAGCCTACGGCCTCGCGGTGCCGCCGGAGACCAGCGCGCCGGCCGGCAGGCCGCGAGATCGGCTCGCCGCCGTCCAGCCTCCGTGGGTCACCTCGGGCGGCCTGCCATGGCACTGCCGGTGGATGCGGTCCAGGGCACGCAGCGCTTCCGCCGTGGCCCCGCGCCGACGCTAGCTGTCCTCGATCTCCTGGATCACGCGGCCGCCGAGCTGGCGCCGGATGAGCTCCATGCCGGTCAGGTCTTCGGCCCCGGAGCTGGTGGCCTCGCCGGCATCATCCGGCCACTCCTCGTCGGCCGGAGCGCCGGCCTGCGATTGGCGCGGCGCCGGGCGAGAGCGGGCGCCCCCAGCCTGGCGCCCGCTGGGGGCCGACGGCCCGGCGGGCGGGGCACCAGGAGCCTTGGCGCCGGGGGCGGAACGGTCGTTGCCCGGCGCCGCGGCCGGCCGGCGGGTGCGACTCTCCGGCCGAGGTTCGCCGGGCGTCCCCGGAACGGGCGGATCTGGGGACGACGCACCGGAGGCGGGCCGGCCAGGAGCGGGTGAGCTGACGGCGGCGGGGTCTGCTTGTGGATGGCCGGGGGCGGTGCGGCCCTGTGCGGCACGGCCCGCGGCCGCCGGGGCGGCGGCTTGCGGGCCGCCGGCCACCGCCTTCACCCGCACGTTGAGCCCCAGCATGGCCGCGAGTGCACTGGTCAGGACCTGGTCATGCCCGCTGCTGGCGAAGCCCCTGGCGTTGCCCTCGCTGGGGAAAGTGATCGTCAGCACGCCGTTCTGCAGGTCCTGGACACTGGCCGTGTTCAGGAGCATCCAGGCCACCTTGCGCTCGTCCCGCACCTGGTCCAGGATCTCTGGCCAGTGCTGGCGCACCACCTCGACGTCCACCGGCCCGGCGGCCCGGCCAGCTGCTGGCCCCGCCTGGTCGGCGGCCCGCTGGCTCCGGCCCCCGCCCGTGCCCGGCCCGCCCGGCCCGGCTTGCGCGTCCGGGGGCTCGCTGCTGGTGGCCGGCCGTGCCCGGCCACTGCTATCTGGAGCTTTGTCCTCGGAGGCTGGCCCGTCAGGCGCCGCGGGGCGGGGACGCTGGCCACTGGGCGCGGCCTCGGCGGGAGCATCGCCGGACGGGGCTGCTTCCTGCCGGGCGTCGCGAGCCGGGGCTGGGCCGCCGACGGGCTCGCTGGGCCCGGATTCCACCGCCGCCAGCTGGTGCTCCAGCCGTTCCAGACGCGCCAGCAGCGCCTTCTCGCCGGTGCTGGCCGCGGGCAGCAGGACCTGCGCGCACATCAGCTCCAGCAGCAGCCGTGGGGATGCCGTCCCCCGCATCTGGATCAGCCCTTCGCTGATGATCTCCGCCGCGCGGGTCAGTTCGGCCTGGCCGAACCGCCCGGCCTGCTCGGCCATGCGCTCCAGCCGGTCGGCTGGCGCGTCGAGCAGACCGCTCTGCCCGGCTCCGGGGACGGCCGCCAGGATGATCAGGTCGCGGAGCCGGTCGAGCAGGTCGGCGGCGAACCGGCGGGGGTCGTGCCCGCCCTCCACCACCCGGTTCACGGCGCCGAACACGGCCGCGCCGTTCCCGGTGGCGAACGCGTCCACCATCTCGTCCAGCAGGCTGTCATCGGTGTAACCGAGCAGGGCCACGGTCCGGTCGTAGGTCAGGCCCTCGGGTCCTGAGCCGGCGAGCAGCTGGTCGAGGATGGACAGCGCGTCCCGGACCGAGCCCGCGCCGGCCCTGACCACCAGCGGCAGTACCGCGGGCTGGAAGCTGACCTCCTCGGCGGCCAGGATCTCTTCCAGCAGCTCGCGCAGCACGGCCGGCGGCACCAGCCGGAACGGGTAGTGGTGGGTGCGCGACCGGATCGTCGCGATGACCTTCTCCGGCTCGGTAGTGGCGAACACGAACTTCAGGTGCGGCGGCGGTTCCTCCACGAGCTTGAGCAGGGCGTTGAAACCCTCCCTGGTGACCATGTGGGCTTCGTCGATGATGTAGATCTTGAACCGGCCGGAGACGGGCGCGTAGAACGCCCGCTCCCGCAGATCCCTGGCGTCGTCAACGCCACCGTGTGAGGCCGCGTCGATCTCGATCACATCAATGCTGCCGGGACCGGAGGGTGCCAGCGCCACGCAGGAGGCGCACACACCGCACGGGTCCGGGGTCGGGCCCTGCTCACAGTTGAGCGACCGCGCCAGGATCCGGGCGCTTGAGGTCTTGCCGCAGCCCCGCGGGCCGCTGAAGAGGTAGGCATGGTGGACGCGGCCGTTGCGCAGGGCCTGGCGGAGCGGCTCCGTTACGTGTTCCTGGCCTTTGACCTCGGCAAAGGTGGCGGGCCGGTACTTGCGGTACAGCGCCAGCGGGGCAGCGGGCGAGGGCCCGCCGGCGCGGGCCGGGTTCTCATGCACGGTGCCGGGCGCGTCGCCTGCCATGGTCTGCATCCTCGCCGGGACGGGAAGGGACCCCTCGCACACCCGACAGAGCCCGCGTACCCTTGCTGCCTTCCGGCCCTGGGGGAGTTGGCGAGATAACGCCGTGCGAGGGGTCGGCCGCCAGTCTATCCACGTAGGCCGACAGGTCTGCGCCCGATCCCGGTTGCCGCGGCGGGACGGGTAAGCTTTCCGGCGGAGGATTCGCCTAGTGGCCTAGGGCGCACGCTTGGAAAGCGTGTTGGGGGCAACCCCTCGCGAGTTCGAATCTCGCATCCTCCGCCGCCTCTGACCAGGCAATACACAAGCCCAGGTCATGCGTTCGGCCTGGGCTTGCAAGGCTGTGTAGTCTCATTCATTCTACACATATCGGTATAAAACGCCCAAAGATGCAGGCGCCGCTTCTGACTGCTATCGCGGTTGTAGCCGTCCATTGGATGTTCCACTCTGAGCAACCAACTCGCCGCCATGGCCGCCATGAGGACTACGTCACCCGCGTGATCGGCCTGCTCGAACGCGCCATGCTGCGCTGACTGTAGGGCGTTCCGCGAGCGATGCGGAAGGCGACCCCGCGCAGCAACATGTCGGGCTCGCGGTGCTCGCATTCTGGCGTAACCGCTTAGGCGATCGGCACGATTGGTCGCCACTAGGGCGGTCTGGACAGGAATGCGGTGATGGTGTCGACAATGTGGTCGAGGTCGCGGATGTCGGGCAGGTGATAGCGCCCTTCGAGGGTGACCAACCGGGCGTCGGGCAGGCCTTCGGCCAGCTGCAGCCCGCCGCGGTGGGGTATGACGCGGTCACCTCGGTAGTGCAGCACGAGTGCGGGTGCGCTCACCGCCGGCAAGAGGGCGGTGACGTCGGCGGCGTAGATGGCCGCGAGATATCCGGCGGCCACGTCGCGGTCGGCCGAGTCTCGCAGCACTGCGGCCATGTGATCGGCCGCTGCGTCGGTCGGATCAGGCCGGTAGAGGTCGGCGAGCAGCTTGGAGCCGAGCCCCCAGTGACTGCGTACCAACGCGATGAGGGTGGCGTTGAGGTCTGGGCGTGTGAAAACTTCGGCGTTGGCGTAGGTCCCGAAGAACACCAGTCGCCGTACCAGATCCGGCCGCGTCGCGGCGAGCGCGACGGCAACCGGTCCGGCCTGGGACATGGCGAGCAGGTCGACCGGCGCTCCAGCGTGGGTCGCCACGGCGGCCAGCTCGGCCACGCTCAAGTCCAGGCCGAAGTCGTCGACCGGACCGGGGGAGCGCCCGGTCCCGTAGCGGTCGTACATGACCAGCGCGTGGGTTCCGACCAGCCGTTGAAACACCGAGGAGCGCGGATCGCGGCCGGCGGCGATGACGTCGATGTTCGATACCCAGCCGGGCAGCGCGATCAGCGGCTGCCCACTCCCGACGGTGGCAACGGCGATTCGGCGGTCGCCGGCGGAAACGTGACCTACGCGCATCGCTCGCAGCGGGGTCGGCGGCGCAACGTTGTGGCGGAGTATACGCAGCTGCAGTTCCTGCATGGCGGCCGAAGGCTCGAGCCCGAGCTCGTCGGCGAGCCGCCCGGCGTAGCGTTGGTACGCCGCGAGGGCGTCGGCTTGGCGCCCATACGCGTACAAGGCCCTCATGCGGACGAGGTGGGCACGTTCTCGGAGCGGATGTTCGGTGGCGAACGCCTCCAGAGCCGGAAGGTCGGGAGAGCCCTCGTCCAGGCGAAGCTCATGCCAACGCTCGGTCGCCTGCCGGCGCGCCTCCTCGAGCCGGATCGCCTCAAACCGGGCCACTGGCGACTCGGCGAACTCGGCGTAGGCCGCACCCTGCCATAGGCTCAGAGCCTCGCTCAATGACCCAGCAGTGTCTGCCCGCACCAGCCGGTCGAACCGCTGACTGTCCACATCGTCCGGGCCAACGGCCAACCGGTAGCCGGGAGCCACGGTCTCGATCCGCGTGAACGGAATGGCCCGGCGCAGCCGGGACATCTGGTTGTGCAGCGCCGCCACGGGATCCTGAGGCGGATCCTCCGGCCAGACCAGGTCCACGAGGTTGTCAACGCTCACGACAGCGCCGGCCCGGGCCAGCAGGCTGGCCAACAGCGACCGCTGGCGGTCACTGAGCGCGACGGCCTGCCTGTCCGGGCCGACCACGGTAACGGCGCCGAGTACCAAGAACATCAGTTGGCATCATGCCAGCCTCCCGCGCCGCGGCGTCAACACGTGACAGCCAGCTGACAGGCGCGCCACCCACACTCGCCGCATGGACACCACAGCGACAGACAGCTCCGGTCACGACAACGGCGCCACCACGCCACAGGCCCGCCACGGCTCCGCGAGGCTCTCACCCTCCGAGAGTGCGAGCATCCCAGGCCGGGCACACGCGGATGCCGCGCCCGCGGCCGAAGCCGACGCGGTGCACGGCAGCTGGTTCTCGGCCCGAATCTACGACTTCGTGCTCGCGCTGGGCGAAAGAGCAGGCATGGCCGAGCGCAGGCGCGCGCTGGTCAGCCGAACCAGCGGCGCCGTGCTCGAGATCGGGGCGGGCACGGGATTGAACCTGGCCTACTACCCAGACGGGCTCGACCGGCTGGTGCTCTGCGAGCCCGAGCCACACATGGCCAGGCGACTCGAGCGCCGCGTCGCGCAGCTCACCAGGCGTGCCGAGGTGGTGCGCGCGACCGCCGAGACGCTGCCCTTCGAGGACGAGACCTTCGACACTGTGGTCTCGACATTGGTGCTCTGCACCGTCACGAACCCCCAAGCCACGCTCAATGAGATCCGCCGAGTGTTGCGACCCCCAGGTTCGCTCCTGTTCCTCGAGCATGTGCGCTCGGACGAGCGTCGGCTTGCTCGCTGGCAGGATCGGTTCCACCGCCCCTGGCGGGCGTTCGCGGCCGGCTGCAACTGCAACCGCCAAACGCTTCAGCGGCTCCGCGACCGCGGCTACACGGTGACTCTGACCGACCGGGGACAGTGGCGCCGAATGCCGCCGATCGTCCGGCCGCTCATCGTCGGCCAAGCCACACCGCACCAGGCGGGAACACAGGCATGATCCGGCCCGCTGAGCCGCAGGACCGGCCCCGGCACCCCGCCTCCTGCGGGGCCCGGCCCGCGTCGGGGCAGGACCAGACGCAACGGCCCGCCTCCGCCGCGATCCGCCCCGCGCGGCCCACGGACCTGGCCGCACTGGGCGAGTTCTTCGCCGGGCTGTCGCCGCGCACCCGGTACCTGAGGTTCTTCGCCGCGGTCACCCCGACCGGGTCGATGCTGCGCCGCCTGGCCGGCGGCGCCGACACCGATGCGCTGATTGCCACCGAGGGCGGCGTGATCATCGGGCACGCCATGGCCGTCGACCAGGCCGGGCCCGGCCGCGGATCCACCGCGGACGTCGGAGTCGTGGTCGCCGACGCCTGGCAGGGCCGGGGGATCGGATCAGCGCTGCTGCGGGCGCTGATCGGCCGCGCCCAGGCCCGCGGTGTGGCCTGGCTGACCATGGACGTGCAGCACGGCAACACGCTGATGCGCGGCATCATCGTCAGGCGCTGGGCCACCGCCCGCCCCGACTACTCCAGCGACTGCCTGACCTTCCGCATCCCCCTCCCGCCGCAGCCGCGCCGGCGGCTTCCTGGCCTCAGCCGGCCGACCGCCGCCGCCCGCGCCGGGCGCCGCCGTCCCCGCCGGGCCGCCGACCCGCTGCGCGGTCCGGTCGCGATGTCCGGGTAGCGCCGGCGATCATCGCGGCGACGGCGGTCGGTCAGGCGCTGATGACCTCGATGCTGGTGGGATGTCGATCGCCCCCCGCAGGGACCGCGCCACGGGGCAATGACCGGCGTGAAAGCCCATTACCCGGTCGATGACTGACCGGTCAGCGCCGGGGTCGGCCATTAGAGGCGGTACCGACGAAGATCTGTTTCAGCACCAGCGTATGGCCCTCGAGCTCGACCTCACCGGTCGCGTCGGCGTGGGCCGGGCTAGCCGGAGTCAGTCCTCCCGCTCCAGCCGCAGTCTCATTCGTAGTCTCATTCACCGGAATTCGCGAGCGTCCGCTGAGACTCACCGGTCACGGTCATCCCAGGTCACGGACCGGCACGGCCTGCTATGAACGCTGGGGCGCACACTTGGAAAGCGTGTTGGGGGCAACCCCTCAGGAGTTCGAATCTCCTATCCTCCGCCACGATGACCTGCAAAAACATGGGTCCTGGCGACCGCCGGGCGGGCGGCTTGTGCTCGTGCGGTCTCATTTGGTGGTCTCAGTTTTGAGCTGTAGATGGTGCCATCGCCAGGATCGGCCGCAGCTGTTGTGCCTGGTCACGGGCGTTGTGAACGGCCCTGAACGGAGGGCCGCACGCCGCCGAAGCGTGCGCCTTACCGTTCAGGGCTGGCCGGGGCCGTTCGCCACCGGCCAGATACCCGCCAACTACATACCGCATCACAGTGAGTGATCGGGAAGTTCTAGGAGAACGCGCGCCGACCCGTCGATCTGGCGCGGCATGGGTGTGCAAGTACGGTCATTGGGAGGCGCTCAGAGTTGGTAATTCTGTGCCAAGACTGATCCGCCGCTACTCAAGCGCGAGCGAGGACCTGATCAGGGCGGCAACCCGGTCACCAGCCCGGCCGCACGTGCTGCGCCCGGGCGGGCGCTTTGTCGCCGCAAGGTGGCCGCGAGCGCACTCGCCAGGGCCTGCGCGACCGGCGGCACGCGCGCGCACAGGTCGTGGATCGTGTCGCGCGGGACGAACAGCAGACGGCATTCCTCCAGGGTTTCGGCGTCGGCGGATCTGGGACCGCCGTCGGTGACACTGAGCTCGCCGAGCACCCCGCCGGGCTGGATGACCGCCAGCGTCAGCTCGCCGCCATCCGCAGAACGAACCACCACCTTGACCCGGCCGGAGACGACCACAATCGGTGACGGCTATTGCCGCGTGCCGGATGCCAGGAGGGCTCCTCGTCCAGCAACGCCTCACCGATGCTGCCTTGGTCCGCATCGCCACGGTACGTATGTGGACACATGTGCTACGCTTGTGTTATGGCTAGCTCCATCTCGGTCCGCGACTTGCGAAACACAGTGAGCGAAGTGCTGCGCCGGGTCGAGAGCGGCGAACGGCTGACTGTCACGGTCGATCGGCGTCCGGTCGCCGAGATCGTGCCGCTGCGCCGCCGCCGGACCGTCCCAGCGGCCGAGGCGCTCGCCATCGCGTCCCGTCACGCCGCGGACCGGCGGCTCCTCGAAGACGCGCGCGGCCTACTGGCTGACACCACCGACGACGTATGAGGGCGCTACTCGACACTTCGTTCTTCGTCGCGACGGAATCGGGACGGCCTCTGGGCGACATGGGCGGGGTGACCGAGACCGAGATCTCGGTAGTGACGCTGGCCGAACTGACCGTCGGCGTGCTCATGGCCAACGATTCCGACCGACCCACACGAGTGGCGACGCTTTCAGCGGTCGAGTCAAGGTGGGATCCCTTGCCGATCGACGCCGAGGTGGCCCGCCAGTTCGCGCACATCGCTGGCGCCCTGCGGGCGAACCGGCGGCGGGTCCCCGTCCTCGACGCTCTCGTAGCTGCCACCGCCGTTGTGGAGCAGATCCCGGTCGTCACCCAGGACCGCGACTACGACGCCATCCCAGGCGTTGAGGTGATCCGCGTCTAATCGCCCGGCGGCGGCGGGCCGGGCTGACGGTAACCGAGCCGACGACACGGGGGGCGACGTAGGACGAACTGCCCACCACGATCACCTGGGCGAACAGCCAGCCAGCGGCCCCACCCGACGAAGCCGCCCTGGGCTCAGTTTTGGTCTCATTCATCTACGCATATCGGTAGAAATCGCTCAAAACCACCCTTACGGTCATATAGCTGGTGCAGGCGCACGCTTCTGGGTGCTGTTGCGGTTGTGGCCGCCCATTGGGCATCACGATGGGTGAGCATCTCCGCAGCGATGGCGCCGGGTGCTCAACGCGCTGCCGAGTATGTGCTTGCCGGCAATGGCCGGCCAGCTGCCGTCAAGCGGCACAGAGCTGCAGGTTATGGAAGTACTTCCATAACCTGTATCCAGCGGGCTCGTGGCCCTGGGGCCGACCTGCAGACTGCGGGCGCGCATGCCATCGCGCACGGCCTCGGCGCAGCCGATCGCCCGGGCTGTCGAACAAGGTGAGCGTGCGATCACCGACGGTGGCCCAACAGTCGCCCCCGGTAGCTGTCCAGCGTTCTGCGGAACAGCTGCGCGGTGTCGGGTGCTGGACCAGGCCGAGCACGAAAGGCTGGCGTCGGTCCCGCAGCCATGACGGCTGGGGGCGGGTTTCCCGGCACAGGCAGGCAGATATGGCCGATCTTGTGACCGGGACGAGGCCTGCTCTGGATCTGGTGGGAAGTCATGTGCGGGCGGAACGGTGGCCGCCTTCGGGCCGTCTAAGGGTTGCAGCCTGGTCTGGGCCAGCTGGGGGTAAGTCGTGCCAGGCGGGCAGTGCGGCGTTTCAGGCAGAGTAGTGGCCGCTTGGCCGGTGCAGGAGGCGGAATGTTCAGGTACGGCACAGCGTCCGCTCAAGCCCGGACTGTCGTGCTGATCGCCAGCATCGCTATCAGCGCCCTGATCGGGCTGACGGCGTGCGGCAGCGCAACGGTCAGCGGTGCCGGGCAGACGGCCTCGGGCGCCGGCCAGTCCACCACGCCGGCTGCCACCGTGAGCGCGGCGGCGGGCGCGCCGCTCTGCGCGGCCACCCAGAAGGTGGACCGGGTCGTGGTCAGCCGGACATCGGCCGTGACCGTCACCCCCCGTGAGATCCTCCCGCGCGGGATCACGGTCAGGGGCGCGACCCAGGTTCGTGCCCTGGCAGCGGCCCTCTGCTCGCTCCCGCCCATGCCCGCCAGGCTGCACTGCCCGGCCGACTTCGGTGGGGTGGTCCAGCTGGTGTTCGCGGCCGGTGGGCGCGGCTTCCAGCCGGTCCATATCCAGGACTCCGGCTGCCATGGTGTCACCGGGACCGGGCCCACCCGGCAGTGGTCGCGGTCGCCGCAGTTCGGGCGGATGCTGAGCGAGGCGGTTGGCGGCACGGGCAAGCTGGTCCCCGGCACACACCCCAGCAGCGTGCCGACGGGGCCGTGACCGCGTCTCACACCCCACAGAGCCTGATGCGTGCCCCCGGACGGCGCAAACCAGCTCGCCGTCCGGGGGCACGCATCAGATATGGATGCCCGAACAGAACCCCTTATCGTGCCGGGCAGGGGTTAGCCATGTCCCCACTGTTGAAGGTGACGAATGCGGTAGCCGTCGTGAATCCCGCCTCCGGGAAAACGGTCTTCAGCAGCGGCCCGAATTCAGTGGCGGAACTGCCGCCGAAGTCGTTCGTGGTGCCGGGAAGGTACTTGCCACCCTCCTGCCACGTGCACGTCCCGTGCCTGACCGTCGTCGAGTACAACGGGTAGAACTGCGCGCCGCTTGGCGGGTTCACGCAGTTGGCGCCGGTGAGCGGGTCGCAGAACGGCGGGTTGGCCTGCGCACCTTGGACCTCGATCCCTGGCAGGTCGGTCTCGAATGCGATGGTCGAGAAGTTCCTCCCATTCGTCCGTGGGCTGGTGAACAGCACCGGTGACGGGTGCAGGGCCTTGTCCCTGGCCACGTTCGGGATCGTGCCCGGCCAGTCGTTGCGGTAGGACTGCCCGTCAAAATCCTCATCGTCGCCGAAGCACCCGTCGATGTGCACCACCGTCGAGTCGGTCCCTGGCACGCACGCGGTGTCATCCGAGTCCAGGCTGCTGTCGTTGCCGGCGGGCTTGGTGCAGTTGCCCAGCGAGTCGATCGCCAGGCAGTTCTCGAAGTGGCCGATCTCGTCGGACATGGCGATGTTGTAGGTGTGCAGCGTCCAGGTGACCCCACGCGGGTTCGCGGTCGAGTACTCGGGGTGGAACGCGTACGGCGCCACGTGGCAGGTGCTCGAGTTCGGGGTGTACAGGATGTGCCCGAACCCGTTGGCCTTCGACGCGGTCATCGAGCCGGCCTGGCCGGTGGTGAGGTCGGTGAGGTTGATCTGCAGCCCGGCCCAGGTGTCGTGCATGTGGATCCGGACGCGGTCGCCGGGGTTCATGAACAGGTCCTTGGACAGGTTCGGGTTCACCGCGCTGAGGTTCGGGCTGGTGAACGTCCCTGTGAACAAGGGGTTCGCCGGTGCCTGGGACTTCCCGCTCCTGGTGATGTAAGCCCAGTTGGCGGGCTCGATCCCGCCGAGGATGTAGTTGTTGCAGGCGCTGGTGTTGTCGACGCCGGTGTTCTGGTTCGACACGAAGCTGTCGATGGTCATCGCCGCGCAGTACTGGTGCGCGGTGCAGCCGAAGCCCTCGAACTGGGAACGTATCCCGGGCCGTAGAACTGAAGCTCCATGAAGGCGTTACCGGGGTGCTTCCCGATGTAGTTCCGCTTGGCGGGATTGGTGCCCACCAGGTGGGCGGGCAGCGAACGGGCATGTGCCGCTGATATGGCGCACTGACCACCGCTCCTCCCGTGGCGGGCAGCGGATGGCAACGAATGTCCCAAGAAGTATGCGTCTTTGTAATCCTGAGCTGGCCGAACCAGCCACCTGCCCGGGCAACGATCGCCGGGTGATGGAGAGCTCATGAGGTAGCTGCCGATCCCTGCACGAGGCCACCGCCCGCCTCACCATCGCGGGCATTGCCAGGCTGGGCTACTACTCACCGTCACCGGCAAGCTGATGGCCGACCTGGCTGGGCGCCGAGCCCGCTCAACGCGCCAAGCTCGCCCTGCTCTTCCGCGCCGCCCGCCAGCGGCCGGTCTCCTACTTCGTGGAAGAGGACATCGGCCAGGACGACGTGGCCGTGCTCACCCCGCCGGACGAGAACCGGCCGGTCTACACCTCGCACAAGGGGATCGACCTGAACAGCATCTCCGGGCCGTACGGACGGTTCACGCTCGCCGGGCGCCGAGCCACTATGCGGCGGCTCCGAGGCGCTGGCTCTTGTGCCGTCGGGCAGGGCATAAGGCGGATCTGAGCGCCAGCGGCTAATTCGTAGCGTCGAGCCTGCTGAGTGAACTGCCGCTTGCCCTGCCCGGCTGTGACCTTTCTGGCGGCCGCCGCGCCTATTAAGAGCTTCCTAGTCGTTGGCGGGTTGTGTTGGGGGTGGCAGGAGCGCGTATCGGCGCAGGGTGTCCGCGGCTGCCGGCGGCGCAGAATTTGAACCCGGCCGTGGTGGCAGCTAAGCCGCGCCGCCGACGGGCACCTGACCGCGGTCAGGTGCTGTGCCGGGCAGCTGCCGACGGCCCTCGGGAATCACCAGTTTCACATCGGCGAAGCCGCCGCCGTAGGTGTCCCAGATCTCGCCGAGGAAGCTGGCCGTGGCCGGGTCCACATCGTGCTCGTCGGACGCGTCGTCATTCCCAGGCCCGGTCAGGCAGGCACCGGAGATCTTGACCGCGTGTCCGGCCTGCGGCACCACCGGGCCGCCGTGGGGCTGGATCAGCAGCGAGCGGCCGTAGCGGGCGAGATAGTGGCGCTGAGCACGGCTGAGGAGCTGGTGGAGCTTGAGGCTGGACAGTTCCTCTTCCCCGGCCCCGGCCCACAAGATGAACCACTTCGTGATGGTCATAGCCGGATAAGGCGGCACACCCATGGTGGTCGTTCGCCTCCTTTGCAAGATCGGCGCGGCGCGGACGCGGGTTGTCCATGTATTGACGCGCGGGCAGGGGTGATGGATGTCCTGCGGCCAGCAAGCGTTACCCGCTGGCAGGCTGGGCCACCCAGACCATCGCGTCCTCCATGCGGGACTACGCCGACAACCGGTGGCTGGCCGCCGAACTCGGCCCGGCCGACGCGGTCCCGGTGCCCACCGCCGTGGCCGTCTTCGCGCGCCAGTTCATCGACGACGGCACGCCTCCCCGCGAGTGGGCCGGCTCTGGTCTGCGGGGTCTATCCACACGCCCATCACCTGCACTAACACCTGCCCACGAATGAGCCATCAGGTCCGGGGGCAGCAGTCATAGGGATGGCTGGCGTAAGACGCCCTGGGGGTGCCTGACGTCAACTCCCCCGGCTAGGGGAAGCCGGAGCGGAGAATACGGGGAGGACCAGGCCAGACCAGCCAGCTGGGGTCCCCGGCCCGAGGAGGCGCGCCACATGATGGCTCACCAGGAACCCATAACAGACACCAGCCTTCGCACGCCGCGCGCCGCCGCGGCCGCGGGAATCGTCTTCTCGCTGCTGCTCGGCCTGGCCCTTGTGCTCCTGATCATCTCGGCACCGTCGGATACCGCGACCGAAGGCGTGTGGCTGACAGATACGTCGCAGCGCGCCACCATCGCGCTCGCGCTGAACCTGGTGCCGTTCGCCGGGATCGCCTTCCTGTGGTTCATCGGGGTGGTGCGGGACCGGATTGGGCAGCGAGAGGACCGGTTCTTCGCGTCGGTGTTTTTGGGTAGCGGGCTGCTGTTTGTCGCCATGCTGTTCGTCGGGGCCGCCTTCGCTGGCGGGCTGACCGCCAGCGTGTCGGCGCGGTCGGCGGCCCCCGGCCCCGACACGCTGGCCATCAGCCGCCACATCACCGGGCTGCTGCTGCGCGTGTATGCGATGCGGATGGCCGCGGTGTTCACGATAAGCACGGCGACCATCACGCTCCGGACGAAGGTCATTCCGAGATGGATCGGGATGCTCGGCTTCGCCGTCGCCGCCGTCTTGCTGGTCAGCGTGGGCCTGACGCCCTGGGTCGAGCTGCTGTTCCCGGCCTGGATCTTGCTGCTCAGCATCGACATCTTGCGGACCGGACTGCGGGAATCCCGCGGCGCGGGCGGCACGGCCATCGGCGCACAGCCATGACCGAGCCAGCCGCAGGCTCCCGGCCGTCAGCGGGGGGTGTCAGCCTGGTGCGTCCCCGGGAGGCGCGGGCTCCTGCGAGACCGGGCCGGATTCGCGCCGATCCCAAGAGTCTCGTGCGCAGAACTGGCGAGCCGGCCCGGCGGATACGGCTTCCCGTGAGCGAACCTGCAGGTGCCAGCGGCTACTGGTCGGTCGGCGAGCCCACCTGATGGAACCCGGCGGGATGATGACCAGGGCCTCGGCGATGTTGGCAGCGGATGTCGCAGCCATCGGACGACAGGAAGCAACCTAGGATGCGCAGCACCCAATGGCGATCCCGAAAGCGGATCGTCTAGCGGTTCTCCGCCACGAACTGGCTGGCGGTGAAGGACGCGCCAGCCGGATCGGCAAGGACGGCGAATCGCACCCACGGCGCATTTTGCGGCTCGGCGATGACCGAGCCTCCGAGCTCGCGCGCTCGCGCAGCAATCGCGTCCACGTCGTCGACGGCGAAGGTCACGCTCCAGCGCGCTTGGCCTCCCTCGCGGGGCAGGATCGTCGCCACGACGTTCTCGAAGCCTTCGGGCGCGCCCATCTGCTTCATCCCCGCGCGCAAGCCGGGGTTGAGCTCCTCGAGATGGTCGCCGTAGCCCGGCAGAGCCCACATCGGCGAGCCGGCGTCGATTGTCGTCCAGCCGAACACGGCGCCGTAGAAGGCCCGTGCGGCCTCGACATCGTCGGTGTGCAGATTGTTGAAGTTCACAGCACCATGCTCGTTGACCGCCGCCGAGCCGCGGTGCGATCCGGGCTGCCACACGCAAAAGACCGCGCCCTCGGGATCGGCGAACACGCCCATCCGCCCCGCGTCAAACACGTCGAAGGGCTCGGAGAGCACCCGCCCGCCCGCCTCGCGCACCCGGGCTGCGGCGTCGTCAGCGGACTCGACGCGGATGTAGGTGTTCCACATGGCCTGCGGCGGTGCGCCGGGGGGCTGCGAGGAGATCGCGGCCACGTCCCGGCCGTCGATGCGGGCCATGTAGTAGTGAGCTCCCGCGTCGGGGGGCATCGCGTCCTCGGTCTGCCACCCGAAGAGCCCGGAGTAGAACCGGGCGGCGTCAGCGGGGTCGGGCTGGTTGGTGTCAACCCAGCACGGCACCCCCGCTGGGTAATCCTCGCGCGTGCTCATGGCGGCAGCCTACAGCGGCTCTCATCGAGCATCCCGGCAGCGAGCCGCTAGAACTGGACCGCGCGGATGTCATCGCGGCACCGGATGGCATCACTCACCATCGACACCGTCAGGATCGTCATCCCACGGCTCAAGGTCCCACTCATCTTCAAGAGTCGGCCGCATGCGCCACAACCTAGCCAGGGGCGGACCCGTGGAGACGACGACAGACCCCCGCCTCTACGGTGGACTGATGGCATCGGTCAAGCAGATCCAAGTCACCTTCGACTGCGCAGAACCTGAGCGCGTCGCTCGTTTCTGGTGCGAGGTGCTGGGGTACGTCGTACCGCCGGCACCGGAGGGGTTTGCTACTTGGGACGATTTCGATCGCGCGCTGCCGCCTGAGGATCAGGGTTCATGGTTCGCATGCATTGATCCCTCAGGTGTTGGCCCGCGACTGTTCTTCCAGCGCGTTCCCGAAGGCAAGGTCGTCAAGAATCGGCTGCATCTTGACGTGCGGGTCGGCACCGGGCTCGTGGGTGAACAGCGCCTGGCCGCGCTTGAGGCCGAATGCGCACGACTGGTCGCGCTCGGCGCGGTACGCGTGCGGCTACTGCCTGCCGATGACGACAACGAGTCGTGCATCGTGATGCAGGACATCGAGGGCAACGAGTTCTGTCTCGACTAAGTGGCCGAACCCGGGCCCTTCCCGATCGAAGATCCACAACGGCTGGACGAGCGGCGCGCGGAAGCCGGGCTCGAACTATTCGCCGCCTACGAAGCCCGCATGCGGGCTGAGTCGTAGCCAGCAAGCACTCATCCCACGAGAACGCACCCATTTGCCCACGCTGTCATGTCGCATAAGGCGCGCGCCTGGTGAGGCGAGGTCTTGCCGCCGCTGCCGTCACCGGCCAAGGCACGGGACCGGTGGGGCTGTCCAGTCCTTGGGGTCAGCGGATCCGCGAGTGTCGTAGTCGCTTCGGGCGGCGGATGACGTGCGTGATGAGGTAGCCGAGGAACAGCAGGCTCGAAAGAGAATGCCACCCAATGAACAGATGGATGCCGGGCAGCGGGACGCGGGTGTTGTGTCCTGTGGCGAGGTCGTAGATGCCCGAGGCCAGGACGTTTGCGGCAAGGAACGCAAAGATCGCGTCGGAGACGGCCAGCCGCCTTCCCTTCATCCGGGAACCGGCCTGGCCGAGTTGGGCGATCAGCCTTCTGAGCGTGTGGCGGCGTTGCGCGAGGTGGACGATAACCAGGCCCAAGAACACGCAGGCGACGGCGACGTGGACCGTCACCCGGGGGCTGACGCCGAACAGGAGCAGGGGCGCCAACGCCACAGTGATCGTGATCAGCAGGGCCAGATGGATCGTCCACCGCGAGCGTGCACGACCGGAGGCGCGGTTCTGGCCGACAACGGCTTCATCGTGATCCACGAGCGAGGCTGGCTCGTCCTTGCTGGAGCTCATCGGGGCTGGTTCACGCGGTCTTGGCGTAACGGATCTCCACCATGCCACGGTGGGCGGGTGCCGCAGGCGCAGCAATCCCTGCCACCGCCGTGGCCGGTAAGCGCGCGAGCACCCTCGCGTCACGTTCCGTGACCGGCCCTCGCTGATGCCAAACGCGAATAGCCGCCGCTATGGGCGACCAACGCCATCCCATACCCCTGCGCGTACGGCGCGCCGAGTTGGGCGATCTGCGTGCCGTCGCCGCCCCGCGCAGATACCAGTGCCTACCACAGCGGTACCGCCACCTGATCGTCGAGATCGACAGCATGTGCGTACGGGGTGACGTCCGTGGGAAGGGCATCGGGTACCCGATGGGTGCCGATGCCTTTCAAGGAGATCCTCATGAAGCGCAAGCTAAACCTCGCTCTGTGGATCGTTGCCGGAATCCTGGCCGTTGTCTTCCTCGTCGCCAGCAGCACTAAGCTGTTCGTGCCCAAGGAGAAGCTGGCCGGTATGGGCGGCGCCGCCTCGAGATGGGTTGAAGACTTCAGCCCCGGTGCCCTCAAGGCCATCGGAGCCCTCGAGTTCCTGGCTGCGGTCGGCCTGATCGTGCCCGCCGCGCTCGGCATCGCGCCGGTTCTGGTGCCGCTGGCTGCTACCGGTGCGGTGTTGCTGTTTGCTGGCGCGGTGATCATGCGCCTGCGCCGTGGCGAGAGGACAACGATCATCGGCGACCTGGTCTATCTCGCCATGGCCGCCTTCGTGGCGTGGGGCCGCTTCGGCCCAGGGTCCTTCACCCGGCAGACCCAGCGGGGCCGTCCTTAGCCGGGCTCGCCTACGTCGGATTCAGATGCCCTCCCAATGACGCAGGACCAGGGCAGACCGGCTACAGCGCCGGGAATGCCAGCGGTGCACAAGCCAAAGCCGCGAAGAAGCACCCGGCAACTCCCCTGCGCCACGGTCCCCCGACCCCCAGTGCCAAAACCGGCAAGTTCGCAAGGCCTCAGACGACTCAACTGAATCCCTACGCTGCTCGGCCATCATCAGGGCCGTAACCTCCGCCATTAAAGATCTCTCTTTCGGGTCGGTGTTGCGGATCAGGTTCCCGCAGGCCAGGGGCGGGCCGCCAGGACCGTTAGATGCAGCGACACGAGTGTTTCTTCAAGTTCGGGAAGAGCGTCGGTCCGGCCCGCGCGGACCGTGGATCGCACCAGTTGATCTGCGGCTCCGGCGAGAGCGAGATACGCCTCGGGAGGAACGCACGGCCATTCCGGATGATGCTCTCTCGCGCGCTGGTGCCATTTCTGGTTCAGATCAGCGAACAGGCCGGCCGCGGCGTCGAGTCGGTCCACCGCGCGCGAACCCGCCGCCGGCATGTGGATATAGAAGACCCTTGCGAACGCCGGCTCGCTGGCGAGAAATGCGAGGTACGCGCGGCACGCGACCCGGAGTACCTCCTCGTCGCACGATCCGGCCGGCAGGGCGCGCGTCGCGGACACTACCTGGGAGATCATGAGCTCCCGGCCTTCGGCGGTCGCGGCCAGGAAGCAGTCCTCCTTGTCCGCGAAGTGGACGTAGAAGGCGGCCCGGGACACTCTGGCCCGCCGCACGATGTCGGCGACCGTTACGGCCATATAGCCAGATTCCGATACCGCGGCGATCACCGACCGCAGCAGCCGTTCCCGTTGCGACGCGCGTACGGCCGGCAGCGGCAGGCGGCTCCTGCCGCGGGGAAGACCTGGCTTTCCCTCGTGTGTCCTGGCGAGAGTCCCCCCTTGCCCGGTGTCGGTCACGGGCATACAGTAGCTGACGTAGTTCTAAAGTACTGATTCGTACTTTTGGCGAGAGCTCGGTTGGCCCCGTACGCGTTCGCGAGAGCACCTGCCCTGGCGCGAGAACCGCGTCCGGTTCGGCCGTGTGGAATACGTCAACCGCAGCGGCGGGAACAGAGGCAATGGCAGCGACGGCGGACCTCATGAGCGACAGGCACATGCAGATCCCGGCAGGCACCCCGTGGGTCCGCGTGACCGGCGCAGCAGCGGAACTGAGCGAGCTGGCGGCTGAGTTCCCTGGCTACGAGTTCGCCACGCAGCAGACATGGGACGGCATCTCGATCATCGCCAGGCGCCACGGGGGCGGCGCACGGCCAGGTTTGTACGCCGTCGTTACCGGCGACGTGGACGAGATGCGCCGCGCGCTTCTTGAGCAGGAGCGGCCCAGCTAGACCAGGTGACAGCCCGCTTCAGCGGTGAAGGGAGACCTGGATGTTCATGACTTGGGACCGACGGCGGGTCCGCACCCGGCTGGCGATAGCCGGACTCACCCTAGGTGCCCTGATCGCGGCTGCGCCCGCGGTAAGCGCGAGCACCCTCGGCGGGCGGGCTGCCGCCAGCGTCAGCGGGCTGGTAGCGGGCACCGCCAATGGGCCAGTTCGCGGCCTGGCCAATGGGCCGGTCGATGAGTTTCTCGGCATCCCGTACGCCGCACCGCCGGTCGGCGCGCTGCGGTGGCAGCCGCCGCAACCCGCCGCCAGCTGGTCTGGCGTGCGCGACGCGACGCGGTTCGCGCCGCACTGCCCGCAGCCGACGGGGCCGTTCGGCCAGGCGAGCACGTCGGAGGACTGCCTGTTCCTGAACGTCTTCACGCCCAGCCACCACCAGGCCGGTTCACACTTCCCCGTCATGGTGTGGATCCACGGTGGCGCGCTGGTGAGCGGTGAGAGCAATGACTACGACCCCGCAGCGCTGGTGGCAGACGGCGTGACCGTGGTCACCATCAACTACCGGCTCGGTGCGCTCGGCTTCCTGGCCCACCCGGCCCTGGCCGACGCGAACGGCCAGTCGGGTGACTATGGCCTCATGGACCAGCAGGCCGCCCTGCGCTGGGTGCAGCGCAACATCGCCAGCTTCGGCGGCAATCCCCACAACGTCACCGTCTTCGGCGAGTCCGCGGGCGGCCTGTCCACGCTGTCACAGGTTGCATCGCCGAAGGCCAGGGGATTGTTCGAACGGGCAATCGTCGAGAGCGGGTCCTACAACCTCACGCAGGCATCGCTGGCGAGCGCCGAGTCCGCCGGCCAGGCATTCGCGGTCAAGGCGGGATGCGCGAGCCAGACCGCAGCCTGCCTGCGAAGCCTGCCAGTCTCAACCATCCTGGCCAATCAGGACGCGGCCGGCTACACGCCGAACATCAACAGCGAAGTGCTGCCGGAGACGCTGGGAACGGCGTTCGCCACCGGCAACTTCAACCGCGTCCCGATCATCAACGGCACGAACCGCGATGAATGGCGGCTGTTCGTCGCGCTCAGCGAACTAGCGGGCAACCCGGTCACGGCCTCGAACTACCAGAGCATGATCTCCTCTACGCTCGGGGTTCCCACGGCAGTGGCGGCGGTCATCGCGGCCAAGTACCCGCTGACCGCATTCCCCAGCCCATCCATCGCCCTCGGCGCGGTCGGCACCGACGCCATCTTCGCCTGCCCCGCGCTGACCATCGATCAGTCCATCTCGCGCTTCGTGCCAACCTTCGCCTACGAATTCAACGACGAGAACGCGCCCGAACTCTTCCTCCCCCCGGTCAGCTTCCCCTACGGCGCGGCCCACGCGTCCGAGATCCAGTACGTGATGGACCTGCCGACGGCCGCCTTCCCGAAGACCCTCTCCGCACAGCAGCAGCAACTGGCGGCGACCATGAAGGGATACTGGACGAACTTTGCCAACCGCGGAATCCCCGCCTCGTCCGGCACCCTGCTCTGGCCGCTCTTCAACAACCTCACCCACAAGATGCAGTCACTGACACCACCGGCACCGCAGACCGAGACCGACTTCGCGAACACGCACAACTGCGCGTTCTGGACCGCCCTGGAGGCGGGCTAACCACAAGCACGTAAGACAGCCGGGCGTCGGCCGCCCGACACCGGTCGGCCAGATGCCGACAGCTGCATGCGGACGGAGGCCGCCAGAATCGGCCGATCTGGGCCCGCGGGAACCAAAATCTGCCGCGCATATCCGTTAGGCGCTGGGCGCACGTGGGCCACGCGCCTCCGCCAGTGACTCCGTGTGACCGAGAGCTTGGCTCCCTGGCCGGGCAGATCAGTCGGCCCGCGACGACGACGGCCGGTTCCGCGCTGGCCAGCCCCGTCCGGCCGCGAGGCGCACTGGTCAGGACACAAGGACGAGAACCGTGCCAGCCGCAGGATGGGGTCCACGCCGCTGGCAGCGGCCTGCAGGTCCGGCTGGTCTCAATTGTCTCATTCGCCTGGGTTCGCGGGCGTCCGCCAAGACCCATCCGTTACGGTCAGCCCAGGTCACGGACGGTGGCGAACCCTGATGAACCCGCACGGTGGGCAAAGACCTACCGCCGGTGTGGGTGCCGCCCCATGGCGCGCCGCCGCGACTCGGGGTCACGATTGGCCGCATGGGCTTTTTGACGACGTGCCGATCGCCGAGCCGGAGCCGCCCGGCCGCACCATCCGTGGCAGCCACCCGAGGCGGAGTTTCCCGGCCTGGTACCGGTCAATACCCTGCTGCTCGGGCGGACCGAGCAGACTGCCGTGGCGATCACCGGGCTATCTGCCTACCCGGCCGGATTCGTGATCTTCGTGACCGCCCGGTTCCGGCCGCGCGCTGACGGCGGTTCGCGGGAGCGCAGGCCCGACGCGCCAGGGGATCTGGCCGCGGCGAGGCGGTCTTTCCGCCTGGGTTGACATGAAACTCACACGAGGATCATGCAGATGCCTAAGAACGACGGTAGAAGGTTGGGTCCATACCCGGGTTCGGGGGTGTTCCGGCTTCTTGCGGAATCCTGGGCGGCACATGTGAAGCATCGGAGGATCTCGTGACGCAACTTGGCTCCCGGGCTACGGAGAGCGGCCCCGACGACAGCGGCCGCCGGCAGGCGGTGCGCGGATCACGACTGTCCCGGCGGCGCCGCGTCCTGCTGGGGGTGGGCATCGCGGCGGCCTTGCTGGCCGTCGGCGGGCTGATCGGCGCCTCTTTCGTGAAGTCACCGCAGCAACTCGCCGCCGACACCGCGCCGCCGCCCTCCACGGTTACCACGGCCACCGTCGTCTCCCAGGTCCTTACCTCGTCGGTCCAGATGCGCGGCCTGGTATACCCGGCGGCCCAGTACGACGTGTACCCGAGCGCCCCGTCGTCGAGTTCGTCTTCGTCTTCGTCGGCGGATACGGGCTCGGCCGCGGGCGGCTCATCCTCCGCAGCTGGATCGCCAACGGCGGGCGGCAGCGGGGCGGTGTACATATCGAAGCTGGACGCCGCCGCCGGCACCACGATCACCAACGGCAGGGAGCTCGCCGAGATCGACGGCGAGCCGCTGTTCGCGCTCACCGGCCCGGTGCCGGCGTGGCGGGACCTGACGCCGGGCGAGAGCGGCCCGGACGTGACCGAGCTGCAAAAGGCTCTCGCCTCGCTCGGCTACTACGACGACGGTGACACGCCGGGGTACTTCGGCCCGGCGACCGAGTACGCGGTGTCCCTGTACTACGAGCACCTCGGCTACACCCCGCCGTCCTCGGGTGGCGTGCCGCAGGCGGATGTGGTGTTCCTGCCGTCGCTGCCCGCGACGGTAGTCGCCGTGAATGGCGCGACCGGCGAGCAGCCCGGCCAGCCGTTCCTCGAACTCGCCGCCCGCGGGTCGCTGGCGCTGACCGGTGAACTGCCGCCGGCCTATGTCGGTCAGGTGAAGTCCGGCCTGAAGGTGACGATCTATGACGAGGTGACCGGCATCCACGCGACGGGAACCGTGACCGGCCTGGGGCCGGCGACCACGCTAACGCCGACAGGAACGGTGGTGGCCGTCGGGGGCGGCTCGGGCTCGGCGGCCTCTGCAGGGTCCGCCAGCTCCGGGTCTTCCGGGTCGAGCAGCTCCAGCGGCTCTAGCAGCTCCAGCGGCTCCAGCAGCTCTGGCAACTCGGGCTCGACGGCGTTCGTCCCGCTGACCGTGCATCCGTCCAAGCCATTGGCTTCGGCCCTGAACGGCGAGAACGTCCTGGTCACCGTGGAGACCGGGCAGACCGAGGGGCCGGTGCTCACGGTGCCGGTCGCCGCGATCGTCACTACGGCGTCTGGCACGAGCCACGTGACCGTGGTGGGCGCGCACGGGAAGCAGACCGAGGTCCCGGTGACGCCGGGCATTTCCGAGAACGGCTACGTCCAGGTGACTGCGGTGAAATCCGGAAAGCTCGCCGCCGGCGACCACGTGGTGGTGAGCGGCTGATGACCACGCCGGTGATCGAACTGCGTGGACTGGCCCGCACCTACCCAGGGCCGCCGCCGGTGCCGGCGCTGCACCCGGCCGACCTGGTCATCGAGGCGAGCGGCTACGTCGCGGTGACCGGGCCGTCCGGGTCGGGCAAGTCGACGCTGCTGCACCTGCTCGGCCTGCTCGACGCACCGACCGAGGGCAGCTACCTGCTGGACGGCCTGGATACCAGCACGCTGAACGACCGGGACCGGTCCGCGCTGCGCGGCAGGCGGATCGGGATCGTGTTCCAGGCGTTCCACCTGCTGCCGTACCGGACGGCGCTGGAAAACGTGCTGCTCGCCGAGCTTTACAACCAGACGCCGCGCGGCGGCCGGTTCCGGGCGGCGGTTGACGCGCTCGACGCGGTCGGGCTGGGACACCGGCTCGACGCGCTGCCCACCACGCTGTCCGGCGGGGAGAGCCAGCGGGTCGCGATCGCGCGGGCGCTGGTGAACCGGCCGAGCCTGCTGCTGTGCGACGAGCCGACGGGAAACCTGGATTCGCGGAACGCGACCGCGCTGATGGAACTGCTCGACCAGTTGAACGCGACCGGTTTCACGATCGTGGTGATCACGCACGACGCGACAGTGGCGGGCCACGCCAACCGGACGATCGCGATCAGCGACGGGGTGCTGTCCGAACGGATCGAGGCCGGTCATGGCTAGCCCGGCCACGGGCCTGCCGTCGCCGCGGCTGGCCGCGCGGGACGCGACCGCCGAAGCGGTCGCGGGGATCGTGCAGCGGCCGGGGCGGGCCGTGCTGACCATGCTCGGCACCGTCCTCGGCGTGGGCGCGTTCGTTGCCGTGCTCGGCCTGACCGCCACGGGGGCCGGTCAGATCTCGCACCAGTTCACGGTGCTCGAGGACACCACGGTCGCCGTGGAGGACAACGGCCCGGTCAATAACGTCGCCCCGCCCGGCACCAATCCCGCCATCGGCTTCCCGGCCGACGCGGACACTGTCGCCGGCCACATCAACGGGGTGGCCGCCGCGGGTGTCTGGTGGCCGGTCTTCCTCCCGGAGGGCACGAACTTCACCAGTTCGCTCGCGCTGTCCGCCGCCGCCTCCCAGACGATCAATCTGCTGGCCGCCTCGCCGGGCGCGGTGCGGGCGATGGGGCTGACGCTGGTCGCGGGCTCGCCGCTGAGCACGTATGAGAACGACACCACCCAGCACGTCGCGATGATTGACACCAGCACGGCGAATGCACTCGGCATCTCCGCCGCGCGCCTGCCCAGCCATCCCGCGGTGTTCGTCAACGGCATGGCCTACACGGTTGTCGGCATCTA
This sequence comes from uncultured Actinomycetes bacterium, assembly GCA_963730065.1. GTDB lineage: Bacteria > Actinomycetota > Actinomycetes > Streptosporangiales > Streptosporangiaceae > UBA9676. The sequence goes on from CAVSQL010000001.1 coordinate 138,898, forward strand.
CAGCTCGGCGCAGCGCGTGGTGTCCAGCGAGAGCGCGATGCTGATCCCGGAGAACACCGCCCTGGCCGACTACGGCAATCCGCAGCCTGGCATCGGGAACCAGGACGAGGCGCAGATGGTCGTCGCGACCAAGATCGGCGCCGCGCAGGCGGTGGCACGGCAGATCGCCGCCGCCGAGCTGCCGGCCGACCCGAGCCGGCTGGTCGTGACCTCTCCGCCCAACCCGCAGAAACTGCAGGGCGAGGTGACCGGCGACCTGGCCGGGCTGTTCCTGATCCTCGCTCTGATCAGCCTGCTGATCGGCGCGGTCGGGATCGCGAATACGACGCTGGTCGCGGTGCTCGAGCGTACCGAGGAGATCGGCCTGCGCCGCGCCGTCGGCGCCCGGCCGCGGCACATCGCCGCGCAGTTCCTCGCCGAGTCCACCGCGCTCGGCACGCTCGGCGGGCTGATCGGCACCTGCATCGGCGTCGCGATCGTGGTGATCTTCGCCGCGGCCAAGAACTGGACCGCCGTGCTGAACCCGGTATACACGCTGCCCGCGCCGCTGATCGGCAGCGTTGTCGGCCTGCTGGCGGGCGCGTATCCCGCGCTGCGTGCGGCGCGGATCAGCCCGCTGGCGGCGCTGCGGCGCGCCTGAAAGGAACGATCATGCACATCCGCACCGGCCTGTGCCTGCTGGCCTGCTGCGCGGCGCTCGCCGCCTGCACAGCCGAGCCGCACCAGGGACCGAACGCCTCCGTGACCACGCCCCGCGTCGGCAGGCCGGCACCACCGGCCTCCGCCCAGACGGCGCTGTCCGGCGAGCCGTTCACCCCCTACGCGGCGCTCGGCCTGTCCAACAACGACGGGCTGGCCCCCAACGAGTCGAGTTTCGCCCTCGGCGGGGCGTGCATGAGCGCCGCGGGCTACCCGAACGTCAGCGATGCTGATGTTCCGTTCGGTATCAGGATGGGCGGACCCGCGAGCCTGTCATTCGCGCAGCCGTGGGGGGAGTGGGGTTATCTCGGCGCCACCGAGGCCCAGCAGTACGGCTTCAACGTCCCCCCCGGCAGCGCACTGACCCAGCTGGGCATCAATGGCCTGGGGCCGGGCGGCCCTGCCAGCCTCCCCCAGGCGGAGCAGTCCGCGGCTTTCAAGTGCTCCACCATCGAGCAGAACTTCAGCAACGCGGTGCAGAAGGGACCGCTGGCCGGCATCCAGACGCTGAGCACCGACATCACCAACGACGTGCTGCACGACCCCGCGGTGAAGAGCGCGACGCGGGCCTGGACCGCCTGCATGGCGAAGAACGGCTTCGCCTTTCACAATCCGCAGGATGTGTTCTTCACGGAGGCGCATAACATGTACGACCCCGGGCAAGCAGGAGGAGGCATAAATATAAGCCCCGGGCAGCAGGTAAGCCCTTCCGCTCAGCGGACACAGCTCGCGGCGGCCGTCACGGATTCCGACTGCACCCTGTCCACCGACCTGGCCGGGATCTACTTCGCCGTCCAGGCCAGCTACGAGCAGCAACTCGTCAACACGAACCAGCAGGCGCTCAACACCGCCGTCAAGCAGTACCGCGCCGCCTACCAGAAAGAGCTGAAACAGCTCCAGCCGCTGCTGCGGACGGCGAAGGCCCAACCGTTCCCAAGAGGCAAGCCCAAGCGGGCCGCATCCTGACCACCGGTTGACTTGAAAGGCAGGACAGTGCGCATCCGCACCGGCATCGGTGTCCTGATCTGCTGCGCGGTCCTGACCGCCTGCACAGCCAACGCGCCCAAGGGACCTGCCGCGACGGTGACAATACCCGCCGTCGGCAGGCCGCCCGCCCCGGCCTCCGTCGCGGCGGCCATGTCGTCGGAGGCGTTCACGCCCTACGCCGCGCTCGGCGCCGCTGACAACGACGGGCTGGCGCCCGGTGACACCTATGACGCCCTGCACACCGCCTGCATGAACGACGCGGGCTATGGGCAGTACGCCGCCGACGCGCCGTACCCGGCACGCACCAATCGCGGCCTGGGCTTCCCACAGGCGTTCGGGCCATGGGGCTACGTGGGGACCGTGCTGGCGGCTCAGGACGGCTTCCTGGCCGGAAGCGGCGGCTCCAGCGGCCCAGGGGGCGGCATCTCGGTAGGCGGCGGCCCGGTCGGCAACCTGCCCACCGGGGCGCAAGCGGCCGCGGGCAAGTGCTTCAACATCCTGGAGGCCTTCAACAACGCCCAGTTCGCTCACTCCATGGCCATCATCGAGACGCTGAATAACTACATCAGCACCGACGTGATCCAGGACAGCCAGTTCAAAAAGGCAGATAGGGACTGGTCGGCCTGCATGGCCAAGAACGGGTTCAGCTCCCCCGACGCGGAAGCGTTCTGGTCGCAGGCGCTGGACACAGTCGGGCTCGGGCCGGGCGGAGGGCAGAACCCCAGCGGGCCGCCCGGCGCGCCGACCGCCGCGCAGAACAAGGCGCAGATCGCGATGGCCGTGGCCGACGCGGACTGCACGCTGACCAGCGACCTGGCCGGGATCTACTTCGCCGTCCAGGCCAACTACGAGCAGCAGTTCGTCAGCACCAACCAGCAGGCGCTCAACGCCGGGGTGCGGGAGTACAAGGCCGCGTTCGCCAAGGCACTCAAAGCGATGCCCACCCTGCTCCAGACGGCATCGGCCACACCCAACCTGCCCGGACCGCCCCGCCCTGGCCACCATGGCGGGCACCACGGCGCGGCCAAGCCCTCGCCCAGTCATTCCTGACGGCCGTCGACTGACTGTGAGAATCTCCGCCCGACCGGTGCGCTTTCCACGTACAGGTCATCGGGAGGGTGTTAGCCCCAGTCATGTCCTGATCGGAAGCTCGTCGTCGCCAGGCTCCGAACCAATATGAGCAACGATCAACGAAACCAGCGGTACGCCTGCCAGATCACCGGTCCAGCTACGCACAGAATTGGACGATCGGCGTACTAACCAGGTTGAACTCGTAGTGCTCATCGGTCACTGGTTTCGTTAGCGAGAACTGACCGCAGTTGCTTGCCGGGGGCGACCGCAGCCTTGTTTGGTGGGGTCGATGTTCGTGAGGTTTTGACCGCGCCGGGGGCCGCTGTCAGGGAGGCGCCGGTTAGACGGCGCGTGTCCGGGTGGCGTGCCAGCCCGTTGCCAGGGCGGCCGCGGCGAGGGCGAGCAGGACGGTGAGCAGGATGAGCTGCAGCGGCCAGTACTGGCCGGCTGGGTGGTAGGGGACCGGGGCACTGGTCCCGGAGCCAAGGATCCAGCTGCCGGGCGGGGCGGTGAAGTGCGGCCCGGTTGTCTTGCTGGCCGGTGTCAGGGCCTGCACGGCCCACCGGGCGGCGAGGAGCAGGACGGTGAACCCGGCCAGGGCGGCGCCGATGGCGGGCAGCGTGCGCCGCAGCAGGGCGCCGAACGCCACCGCCAAGGTGAAGGCGAGCACGGCCTCGCCGGCCAGGGCCAGGTTGACGGAGGCGAACCAGGACCAGCGCGAGCTTGTGGTGTCGCCCGCGGTGAGCTGGTGCTGCAGCCAGGCGTTGACCATCCCGGCGATCAGGCCTGCCACCGCCAGGCCGGCGGCCAAAGCCGAGGTCTTGGCGGCATACCAGCGGCGCCGTGACACCGACTGGGTCCAGGCGGCCAGGTGGGTGCGCTGCTCGACTTCCCTGGCGACCAGCGGGGCGCCGATGAGCGCGCCGATGAGCGCGAAGACGGCGGGCAGGCCGTACCGTGACAGCAGGATCGCGAAGTTGTAGTGGGATGCGAAGGCGGCTTGCAGGCTGCCTGGGTAACGGCCTTTGAGGGCGAGGCAGGTCGCGGGCGAGTTGACGTGGAATACGCCGCTGTGCGCGGTGGGCGGCGGGCATCCGGCGGCTGCCAGCTGGCGGAGCCAGGAGTGGTAGCCCGCCAGCCAGTGCTCTGCGCTGAGCCCGAAGTTGAGGGCGAGCAGGCACAAGGCCGTGACGGTGATGATCGTCCACAGGGCCTGGCCGCGGTGCTGCCGCCAGATCAGGCAGGTCATGCCGCGGCCTCCTCGGGGAGCGTGGCGGTATCGCCGTCGAGGTAGCCGAGGACCAGCTCGTCGAAGGCCGGCGCGGCGTCCTGCAGGCCCGGGCCGGGCCGACGGGCATCGTCGCAGCGCACCAGTGCCGTGGTCTGGCCGGCCATGGTGTGCTGGCTGATCACTTGCCAGCCGCCGCCGGCGGGCCAGCCGTCCGGCCCGCGGATGACCCGGTGCCGCGAGCGCAGCTCGTCGATATCGCCGGCGAGCCGCACCCGCCCGGTGCGCAGCACGATCAGGTAGTCGCAGACGCGTTCCAGCTCAGCCACGGCGTGGGAGGAGTACAAGACGGTAGAGCTGGTTTCCTGGCAGGCCTCGAACATCGAGCCCAGGAACTCCCGCCGGGCCAGCGGGTCGAGGTTGGCCATCGGCTCATCGAGCAGGAACAGCTCGGGCCTTTTGGCCAGCACCAGGGTGAGCGCCACCTGGGCCCGTTCGCCGCCGGAGAGGGCGCTGATCCGCGCCCGGGGCCGGATGCCCAGCCGCCGGACCCGTTCCGCGGCCATGACCGGATCGAACCCGCGGTTCATGCAGCGGCCTATCTCCAGGACATCGGCGACCCGCAGCCGCGGCCACAGCGGCGCGTCCTGGGCGACGAACCCGATCCGGTCCAGCCGCCGTGCCGGGGCGCCCCCGGCTGCCTCAACCGTTCCCGCGGTGACCGGAAGCAGGCCCGCTGCCATGCTCATCAGGGTGGTCTTGCCCGAACCGTTCGGCCCGACCAGGGCCACCACGCGGCCGGCCGGCACGTCCAGGTCGCAGTCGCGCAGCCCCCACAGGCGGCGGCCATAGCGGTGCCCGAGGCCCGCGCACCGCAGCGCCGCGCTCATGCGGCGCCGCCCGCCGCATGGCGGTCATCCTCGCCGGCGGCCGGTTCGCCGAGGGCCACCTCCAGGAGCATCCGGATCTGCTCGGCGGACAGGCCATCCCGCCTGGCCCGCTCCACCCAGCGGGCCAGCGGGGCCAGCAGCCTCGGCGCCACCGCCAGCGATGCCAGCGGCGGCGTGGCCGCCACGAACGTCCCCACGCCCTGCCGGCGCACGATCATCCCCTGGTGCTCCAGCTCGCTGAACGCCTTCACCACCGTGTTCGGATTGACCGACAGCGCGTCCACGACCTCTTTCACGCTGGGCAGCTGATCGCCCGGCTGCAGCCGGCCCAGCATCACATCCCGGCGCACCTGCTGGACCAGCTGCCGGTAGATCGGGATATCCGATCCGGCATCGATGCGGAACACCATCACCCCCAGGGCTATTGATCTATCGGTAGACTAGTAGAGTGATAGTGCTGGCGCAACCCGGAACCGCGGCACCGCTGCCGCCGCACACCGCGCGCGAGCCGGACGAGGGTGCCGGACCGGCGCGATCCAATGCGATCGGGCACTGCTCCCTGAGACAGGAGTTCCCTGGGGCGTGGCCGCAGGTCACCATGCCTCGATGGCCAGGCCGGTCTTGGCGAGGCAGCCGTCGATCAAGTGGGGCCGGTACTGGATCTTCTTGAGCTTGCGCTTGATGATGCGGATCAGGTGGTCCAGGTTCGGGGCGGCGAAGTTGGCCATCGACCGTTTCAACAGGGACCAGATGCCCTCGCCGGGATTGAGTTCGGGCGCGTAGGCGGGCATCCGGTAGATCCGCAGCCAGTCCTTGTTCTCAGCGGCGAATTCAGCGAGTTCGGGCGCGAGGTGGATGTTCAGGTTGTCCCAGCACCACACCACCGGGGCGGCCAGTTGCCGGTGGGCAGCAATGATCAGGTCCCGGTACTGGTCCCAGGTGAACCCCTTCGGCTCGCCCTTGCGGCGCCGGCACACCAGCAACTGGTAGAACAGCCGCGGCCGGTCACCGGGCCGGTAGCACACCACCCCGGCGATGCTGACCCGCCCGCCGCCCGCGCCGCGCACGGCCACCACCGGGCGGGCCCCGCGCGGCGCCCAGGTACGGCCCTTCGGCGGCCTCAGCCCCTGGCCTGCCTCGTCCTCGAAGCAGATGGCCCAGGTCGCGGGCGGTGCTTTTATTTCCGGCCACACCTCGGCCTTCCAGATCTTGATCGCGGCCTCGTCGCGTTCCATCGCCTGGCGCACAGGCACCTGGCACGACCAGCCGTGCCGGCGCATCAGCTTCCACACGCCTTCGATCGTGTAGCCGACGTGGAACAGCCGGCCGATCAGCGTCTTGATCCGGCCCAGCGTCCACCGCTGGTCATCAGCGAAACCATGCGCCAGCGGGCCGCGGCGTAGCTCGGCCTCCAGCCGCGCCCACTGCTGCGGGCTCAGCCGCTCGGCCGACACCGGCCCCCGCGACTTCAGCGCCTCATCCCCGCCCTCGGCCCAGGCCCGCCGCCACCGCCGCACCGAGCCCGGCGAGACCCGCAGATCGCAGGCGATCACCCCGGTACTGTCCCCGGCTGCGAACCGCCTAGCGGCCACCAGCCGTAACCGCTCGCGCCGCTGCTGCTCGGCGGGTGTATACCCGCCTCGTTGCGCATACCTCATGCCCCCGTCATACGCCAGCAACCAGCCCTCGTCACGACCCCGATCTCTACGAATTCAAGTTGGTTAAACGCAGCTACTAACACGCCGACCGCAACACGCGTAATTGGCGCTGGGTGCGCGTGGACCGTGCGCCACCGCCAGTGACGTCGTGTGACCAGGAACTTGGCTCATCTGGGCGGGGCAGATCAGCCAGCCCGCGATGATGACGGCCGGTTCCGCGTCGGCCAGTGCAGCCAGGCCGCGAGGCCCGCTGGTGAGGATACGAGTACCGGAACGGTGCAAGCCTCAGGATGAGGTCCACGCTGCTGGCGGGGGCCTGCGGGTCCGGCTGGTCTCAAATGTGGTCTCATTCGCCTGGGTTCGCGGGCGCCCGCCGAGACCCATCCGTCACAGTCCGCCCCAGGTCACGGACGGCCCCGGACCCCGGTGAACAGTGGCCCACATTGTTGGAAAGCGTGCTGGGGGCAACCCCTCGCGAGTTCGAATCTCGCATCCTCCGCCACGTTGACCTGCGACGACGCGCTTGGATCATGTTCGCGCGCTGCGCTACATCCCAAGGCATGTGTCTCATTTCCTGTCTCAGTTGAGCCCCGGCCATATGTCTTATTCCGGACAAACCGGTGTGGTGGCACGCTGAGATGACTCACGTTGTACCTGGTCAGGGACGTCGCGGATATACCTGAACGGAACGGCGCACGCCGCCGAAGCGTAGCGCCCCCACCGTTCAGGGCAGGCTGGGACCGTCCGCGACCTGGGTGCAGGTCGCCGTTACGTACGGCCGGATACCCGCCAACTTACAGACGGCATCACACTGAGTGATTGGGAAGTTCGAGGAGAACGCGCGCCGTACCGCTATGTCATCACCGCCGCCCCCAGACCCTGGCCAGGCAGGGCGTCGAAGACCGGGCCGAATGCCTGGGCGGCGACTTCTTCGAATCGGTGCCGGCCAGCGGCGATGCCTACCTGCTCTCGCTCGTGCTGCACGACTGGCCCGACTGGCAGGCCCAGCGCATCCTAGCCAACATCGCCGCCGCCGGCCGCGGCGCACGGCTGCTAGTGCTCGACTTCGTGGTGCCGCCAGGCGACGCCCCGCACATGTCCAAGATCTCCGACCTGAACATGGGCGGGTGACGGGTATCGAACCCGCACTATCAGCTTGGGAAGCTTCGCGATACGGCCGCTGAACCTGCCCGACCAGCTAGTTCGGATGTCCGCTGGGCACCGTCAGCGGCCACCCAGCCGGGTCGTGCCGTCGAGGAGCTCCCTCGCGATGTCCAGATGCCCGGCATGCCGTGCCGTCTCCTCGATCATGTGCAACACGACCCAACGCACATTCGGTGGCTCGAATTCACCAAGGCCGTGCTTGCCCAGTGGGGGCGCCGAGAGGGAGGTTGTCGCCAGCACCGCCTCAGACTGCGCGCACTGGTCGCGGTAGAAGGTGACGACCTCCGCCGAGGATGCGTCGGTGCTGAACACCACCGTCAGGGGGTCGTACGGCGGCTGATCCTCGGCGAGATCGCCGGGCAGCTCCGGCTGCTTGCCCGCCACCACTCCTTGGAACCAGTGCCACTCGGCGCCGCCCAGATGCTCGAGCAGCCCGGCCGGCGTCCAGCCTGTGGGCACGACCGAGCGGTGCCAGGCCTCCTCGTCCAGCCGCTCGACGATCGCCAACACCGATTCGCGCTGACCGCGCAGAAAGGCCTTCAGCATTTCGTCGTCAGCTTCGCTTTCATGATCCCCAGCCAACACATCCACTCCCCTCGCACCGGCGCATTGATGGCAAACTCCTCGGCCCTCAATGTCGACCTCAACCTACCTGCAGGAACTCGTCGTTGTCCGAGTCATCTCCGATGCCAGGCAACCGCACCAATTGAAATTCAGGCATCTCAGGCTAGTGCTCTGACCTGGAAAGTTTCGCGCGCCCGGAGGTGCGCTCGGAGGGACTTGAACCCCAGCCTTCAGATCCGTAGTCATGGGCGGACCGTCCAGAACCGTCCAGTGTTGGTCACGTGCTGGGCTGATATTCCAGGCCCGTCGCCCCGCGTCGATAGCTGGCCACGGCTTGTGGTCTTGCCAGCGCAGAGGCCAGGCGCGGGATACTCGTCGTGGGCATCAAGGGGGATGCGATGGGTGACAGCGACTCCGAGTACGAGTTTGGCAGCGGTGACGACGAGCTGGCGCGCCTGGAGGTCCAGGGCAGGGTGCTTGCCCCGGCTACGCGCATGATCTTCGCCGCGGCGGGCATCCGGGCGGGCATGCGGGTGCTGGATCTGGGTTGCGGGGCAGGGGATGTGGCTTTCGTGGCGGCTGACCTGGTTGGACCCGAGGGCTCTGTTATCGGCGTCGACCGCGCGCCGGACGCCCTCGGCCGGGCCCGGCTCCGGGCGGAACAGCTCGGCCTGAGGCAGGTGGAGTTCGTTGAGGGCGACATCCACGACCCGGCGCCAGGCGGGCCTTTCGATGCGATCGTCGGGCGGCTGATCCTGATGTACGTTCCCGACCCGGCCGCGGTGTTGCGGCGGCAGGCGACGGTGCTGCGCGCTGGCGGCCTGGCCGTGCCGATAGAGTTCGACATTCCCGCGGCCCGGGCGCTGCCGGCGACTCCGCTGGTGAGCCAGGCGCTGGCCTGGGTAGTGGAGGCTTTCGGCAAGGGCGGGATCCAGCCCGCGCTGGGGACACGGCTGTGGGCCATCTTGCGGGAGGCGGGACTGCGTCCGCTGGGGATGCTCGGGATCCAGCCGCACTTTGGGCCCGACGATCCCGGCGCTATCACCGGCGGCCTAGCCGGGGTCGTTCGCACCGCAGCGCCGCTGATCGAGCGCACCGGTGTGGCCACCGCCGAGGAGATAGGCGTAGAGACGTTTGCGCAACGGCTGAGAGACGACCTGCGAGTGAACCAGGCGGTCTTTGCCTATCCCATGCTGCTCAGTGCGTGGGGAACGCCCGGCGGGGAGTAACGCCGCCCGGTCGGCTGGCCAGCTGGCGCCTGGCCTTCTGGGCGGGCTGTGCTGCGGAGGACCTGGATCACTAGCACCCTGCCTGCCCGCAGCCGGCGAACCGCAAGAGGATCCGCGCGCGGGATTGCGCTTCCCCTCCCTGTTCACGATGTCTGCTGTGCTGAGGCCTGCGGGCTGGCCGGTGAGCGTTACGGCGCTGGGCGGCTCGCCTCACCCCAGGGACTTGGGCCTGAGGGTGCTGCCCGGGCGGAGGGTGCCGTCCTGGTCAAGGTCATCGAGCACGGGCGGCAGGCCCACGCGGAGCATCTTCCTGCGGACGTGGCCCAGCAGCTTGGCCATGAAGACTCCGCCGATACCGGTGAAGCCGGTGTGGTCGTAGGTGAAGCGGGTGCCCCCGGCGTGGGGTTCGAGCCGGTAGATGACCTCTGTCACGTCGCCGCCTTCGTCGCCAGCCCACGAGTAGCGCAGCAGCGATGGCTCGTTCACCTCCAGTACCTCGCAGTCAACGACGCCGCTCCAGCCGGGCTTGGGCTTGGCGAGGAGCCGGAACTTCGTGCCGGCAACGGGGGCGAACCCTTCCGGCCGGCCGCCGGAACCGGTCACGGTCCACAGCGGGACGAGCGCCGGATCGGTCAAAGCACGCCAGACCTTCGCCGGGGGATGGGGGTAGTCACAGACGATGTGGATCTCACTCACGGGATCTCCTCGGTGGACGCAGTGGCAGCAAGGGCAATGTTTTAGCTACCAGAAATTTACTGTAACAAAAAAAATCCTGACACTGGACTATGCTGAGGACATGAACATGCGGACGGTGGACTGGACGGCACCGCGCACCCCGGGGACCGCAGGAGCGGAAGCCGAGGGGCTGCGGGCACGCAAGAAGCGGCTGATGCGCCAGCAGCTGTCCGACACGGCGACCCAGATGTTCATGGAGCGGGGCTTCGACGCGGTCCGCGTGACAGAGATCGCCGAGGCGTGCGGGGTATCGGAGAAGACGGTCTTCAACTACTTCCCCACCAAGGAGTCGCTGATCCTGGACCGCCTGGAGTCCACCATGGCCTCCCTCAAGAGCGGCCTGACCCAGCCCGGAGCCGAGCCGGCCGAGGCAGCGCTGCGGATCCTGAACGACGAACTGAGCGCTATGACGTCCTGGCTCACCAGGCAGGACGACCTAGCCCAGGCCAGCGCCGCGATCCGGCGCTTCGGCACCCTGATCCAGGCCTCACCATCGCTGCGGGCCCATCAAAGCGACATGATGGACCAGTTCGTCGCAGTGGCCGCCGAGATCCTGGCCGGGCGGGCCGGCATGAGCCCGGACGACCCAGAGCCGCAAATCGCGGCCACCGCCTTGCTCGGCCTGTGGCGCATTCAGTTCCAGGCTCTGTCGAAATACCTGGACGGCACCCGCACCCCTGCCCAGGTCCACCAGGCCGTGAGCGCCGAGGTCAACCGCGCCGCCCAGCTCGTCGACACCGGACTGCGGTCATTCCCATCTCTCACGCGTGAGACCGGCAACCGCCGCGACGCGCCCGCCACCAGCTAGAACTTTCCCAGGGCCACGGACACGAGCGAGGGCTCACAGGCAGCGACCGAACTGGACGATGTGCGCGCGACCGCACTGCACGACATCCATGATCTCAGGCGCGTCTAGTCGGCGATCCGGAGCAACGAATCAAGATCACCGTGGTGACCCTTGCGTGATCACGCGGGTCGGCTTACCGGTGAGGTGAAGCAGCGTCGCTGGGGCCACGGCGGGCCCAGGCTTCCCGGGCCTCAGCCCGACCCGGGAGGTGCCCATGGCCACCACGTCCACAGCCGTTGCCACTGTCGAGCCGGTGTTCACCGAGCCAGAACGCCTTGCCTTGGCTGGGTTCCTGGCCGGTTACACCGGCCTGACCCGCGAGGCATACGCGCTGGACCTGGGACTGCGGCCACGAATCGCCGATCTGGACGGCATTCTGATCGCTGCGTGGCCGGCCGGGACGCCGGATGGGGTCTCGGGTGTGGCGCCGAGGGTCTGACCCAGGTGGCTACGATCGAACACGGTATGGGCGTTTATCGATTCGCCGGGCGCGAAGGCGTGGAGCTGGCTTGCCGTGAGACGGGGTGCGGGCGTCCGCTGGTGCTGCTGCACGGTTTCATGGGTGCGGGCTCGAACATGCTCAACTATGGCCGGGCCGGTGGATTCGCCGGGCAGGGGTATCGGGTCATAGTGCCGGACTTCCGCGGCCACGGGGACAGCGCGAAGCCGCACGATCCCGCCGCCTATCCGCCGGATGTGCTGGCCGACGACGGGCTTGCGCTCGTCGAGCATCTCAGGCTCGGCGATGGAGATTACGACCTTGGCGGCTACTCGCTCGGCGGGCGGATCGTGGTGCGCATGCTCGCACGAGGCGCCAAGCCGGGCCGCGCGATTGTGGCCGGGCAGGGACTGGCGAAGGTGAGCGGCCCGCAGGGCGGCGGGGTGAACCACCGCGCGCTGACCGCTCTCGTCGACGGGACCGCGATCGAGCCCGGCTCGCCCGACGCGCGGATCGCGCACTGGATCTCACAGCTCGGCGCCGACCCGGTGGCGTTGTTGCATGTGCTGAACTCGCTTGTTCCGACGCCTGAGGACGCGCTGCGCCAGATCGCGATCCCAACACTCGTCGCGATCGGCGAGAAGGATGAGCGTTCTGATGCCGACGAGTTGGCCGCGCTCTTGCACGATGCCCGGTTCGTCCGCGTGCCGGGCGATCATGGCAGCGCCTTCGCCGCGCCCGAGCTCACCGCCGCGATCGCCGCGTTCCTCGCCGAACGCTGATGCGGGGCTGAGCGGCGCGGGCTGGGGTCGGTGCGCGCCGGCGTCCGTTTCCATCCTGGCGCCGCGCCTGCTGTCTTGGGGCTGCCAGTATCCAAGCTCGCACGTCCGTTCGAACTGGTTACAGGCCCCCGGGATCGATGGCGTTCCTCGCCACCAGCCCGTAGCAAGCCTCCCTGGCATCGGGGGGCCGCCAAATGCGTTCATCGAACGCAACGGCCCGAAGCGCGCCAGTCCCGCCGTTATGCATGCTTAGGCACCGTGGCTGGCAAGCAGTGGCGGCCGCGCAGATGAAGCCTGATCTGGGCGTGTCCTTCGGGACCGCGTGCGCCTGCTGAAGATCACCGGCCTGGTCTCTGGCGTCTGGCAGACCGGCTCACGTACCAGGTGCGCCACGCTCAGAGGGGGACCTGGCCCGGCCAAGCGGCGCGCTGGGTAAGGGCCCTGGCGCCGGCTGGCCGGATCTGTTGCCGACCGCTGCGCCTGCCTAGGCTGTGGAGTGATGGCCGAGACGGATGTGATCCGCACGCCTGATCAGCGGTTGCGGGTCTTTGTGAGTTCCACGCTGCAGGAACTGGCCGCTGAGCGGCAGGCCGTGCGGGACGCGGTGACCCGTCTGCGGCTGGTGCCGGTGATGTTCGAGCGGGGCGCCCGGCCGCATCCGCCGCGGCAGGTATACCGCTCTTACCTGGCGCAGAGCCAGGTGTTCGTGGGCGTGTACTGGCAGAGCTATGGCTGGGTCGCGCCGGGGGAGCAGGTTTCCGGGCTGGAGGATGAGTACCTGCTGTCGGCGGGGCTGCCCAGGCTCATCTATGTGAAGTCGCCGGCGCCGGAGCGTGAGTCGCGGCTGGCGGAGATGCTGACTCGGATCAGGGATGACGGTGAGGTGTCCTATCAGCGCTTTTCTGCTGCTGCCGAGCTGCAGCGCCTAGTCGAGAACGACCTGGCCGTGCTGCTGAGCGAGCGGTTCGAGATGGCGTCATCGGGGGACGGCGCCGCGGGCGGGGCGTCGCTGGCAGGGGCGGTGCCGGTGCCGGCGACGCCGCTTGTGGGCCGCGACGATGACGCCGCGGCGGTGGGCGACCTGGTGCGTGCCGAGGGTGTGCGCCTGGTGACCCTTACCGGCCCGGGCGGGGTCGGGAAAAGCAGGCTCGCGGTGGAGGTCGCGCAGCGGCTGGGTGCGGGCTTCGAGGACGGGGTGCGGTTCGTTGAGCTCGGCTCGGTCCGGGCGGCCGAGCTGGTGACGGCGGCGATCGCCGCCGCGCTGGGGCTGAACACCTCGGGCGGCGCGCCGATCACCGACCTGAAGTCGTACCTGCGCGCCCGGCGGCTGGTGCTGGTGCTGGACAACTTCGAGCAGGTGATAGGGGCGGCTCCGCTGGTGGCTGAGCTGCTGCGCGCCGCTCCGGGCGTGGTGGTGCTGGTGACCAGCCGGATGGTGTTGCGGCTCAGCGGTGAGCACGAGTTCCCGGTGCCGCCGCTCCCGGTGCCGCCGATCGGGGCCGGCGGGGACGCCGCGGAGGTGCAGCGGTGCGCCTCGGTGCGCCTGTTCGTGCAGCGGGCGCAAGCCGCGTCCGCGGGTTTCGAGCTGACCAGCGGCAATGCCGGGGCGGTCACCGAGATCTGCCGGCGGCTGGACGGGCTGCCGCTGGCCATCGAGCTGGCCGCGGCCAGGGTCAGGCTGCTGCCACCGCAGGCCCTGCTGGCCCGGCTCGACGACAGGATGGGGCTGCTGACGGGCGGAGCGCGCGACCTGCCCGAGCGGCAGCAGACACTGCGAAACACCCTAGACTGGAGCTTCGACCTGCTGTCTGCCCGCGAGCAGGCGCTATTCACCCGCCTAGGGGTGTTTGCAGGAACCTTCGACCTGCCCGCCGCAGAGGCCGTCGGCGCCGCTGCCCCGGCGGACCCGGGCCGGGCCGGGCACGTCATGGACACGCTGGGCTCGCTGGTGGACAGCAGCCTGGTGCGGCCGCAGACCCGCAACGGCGAGCCGCGCTTCAGGCTGCTGGAGACCATCCGGGAGTACGCACTGGAGCGCCTGCGCGACGGCGCTGACTGGCAGCAGGCGCACGACCGGCACGCGGCCTACTTCCGGGCGCTCGCCGAGCCGGCTCCAGCCGAGCTGCAGGGCCACGGGCAGCTGGCGTGGCTGGACCGGCTCGAGACCGAGCACGGCAACCTCGGCGCCGCGATGTCCTGGCTGGTGGAACAAGACCAGCTCGAGCCGGCGATACAGCTGTCCTGGGCGACATGGAGGTTCTGGTGGCTGCGCGGCCACGCCGAAGAACTCGCCTCCTACGTGGACATCCTGGCCAAGAGCGAACACCTGCCGCCGCGGCAGCGCGCCCTGGCGCTGAGCGGCACCGGCTTCGGCCTCTTCGCGTCCGGGGACCAGGCCACAGCGCAGCCGCTGCTGGAGCAGAGCCTGCCGCTGTACCGGCAGGCCGGGGACATGCTGGGCGCAGCCACGACGGCAGCCATGCTGGGTCACCTCCTGGCATTGCAGCACCAGGACGCGCGGGCCAGCGAGCTGCTCGAACAGACGCTCGCCCCGCTGCGGGAGGCCGGCAACGACCGGCTCGCCGGACCCGAGCGTGCACAGCACCTGCTGGACGTGGCGCTCGTGTGCAATTTCCTCGGCCAGATCCGGCTCAGCCAGGGAGATCACGACCGCGCAGCGCAGCTGTTCACCGAGGCCCTGAACGCGGCCCGCAGCGCGCAGGACCGGTTCACCATCCTCGTCTCGCTCTACGACCTGGCGCTCAGCAGCCAGGCACGGGGCGATCTGGCCGGCGCGGCGGAACGCCTGCAGGAAGGGGTGTCGCAGTCGGCCGAGGCTGGGGACGAACCAAGCGTCGCCTACTACCTCGAGGCGCTGGCCGCGGTCACCATGCGGCAGGACAACCTCGAGCGCGCCGTGCGCCTGCTCGCTGCCGCAGGCGCGCTCCTGCAAGCCAAGGGCAGTGGCTGGCTGCACGCGCTCGTGCCGCGCGCCGCCCCGGACGAGGGTTTCCTGGCCGCGCTGCGCTCCCGCATGGGAGATGCGGCATTCGAGCAGGCCTGGACACGGGGCCAGTCCCTTGGAGGCAGCCGCGCCGTTGAGTACGCGCTAGCGGAAGCATCGCCTGAACCCACCCGCTCAGTCGGCCCGCCGAGAGCGGGCGATACCGGAGCCATCGGCTAGGCGCCCAAACCCGCCGCCAAGCGCGTCCCCGGGACTGCCAGGCAGGACCGCCACCAGAAGGCCGATCCGCCCGGCCGGACTTGGACCGCTCCGAAATGGCTGCTCTGCACTCGCCAGCGCGTTGAGGCCAATGCGAGGCGAGCCGCAAATATTAGGCGATCTGCGCGATCTCGCAGGCGGGTGGCGCTCGGCGACCGCTCACCGACTGTGACAGCTACCCCTGCCTGGCATGCTGCTGTTAGCGTGCAGCTCGCGGGAGTTGCGCGCAGTTGGGTTTTAGTGCCCTAGGCGCCCGCCTAGACCTAGACGATGATAAATACCCAATTGCACCGCAACCGGGCATGTGTACGCTGATCACCTATGATGCTTAGCGTGGTCTGGTCGCTGATAACTCCATAGAGTGTGGGGCTTTCTGAGTGCCCGGTGAGTTGTTGTAGCCAACGGACGGTCCAGGCAGCCAACGCGATCTCTTCCTTATCAGGAAAGCTCACGCGTCTGTGCCGCGTCTAACCGGCAGCTGGCGGACCCTGGCCCGGCAGTGAGACCGGCTCGATTTGCCTCGCCTTCGATGCACCCTCCGGAGGGTGAGGCGGCGCCGGGCTGCGGCCCTTGGTGTGATCGGTCAACGGCGGCGGCGCCGGGCTGCGGCCCTTGGTGTGATCGGTCAACGGCGGCGGCGCCGGGCTGCGGCCCTTGGTGTGATCGGTCAACGGCGGCGGCGCCGGGCTGCGGCCCTTGGTGTGATCGGTCAACGGCGGCGGCGCCGGGCTGCGGCCCTTGGTGTGATCGGTCAACGGCGGCGGCGCCGGGCTGCGGCCCTTGGTGTGATCGGTCAACGGCGGCGGCGCCGGGCTGCGGCCCTTGGTGTGATCGGTCAACGGCGGCGGCGCCGGGCTGCGGCCCTTGGTGTGATCGGTCAACGGCGGCGGCGCCGGGCTGCGGCCCTCGGTGAAGGGGTAGTCGTTTGCCGGGCCTGTTGTCTCGCGATTGTGTCCTGTGCTGCTTCCACCAGATTCGCGCATCTGACCCGCCAGTTCTCTCGGCAGACGCTCTCGACCCGCCATGATCGCTATACGCCTCACCTACAACGGTAACGTGGACTGGGTCTATCCGTTTCCTCTGAGTTTCCTGCAGTCGTGCCACAGCCCCGGCGGCGTGGAAGTCGTCTTGCGCGGGCCAGGCATGGTCCTGACCGCTTGCACGCCATCTGCTTGCGGCAAGATCTTCTAGAGGAATCTGAGCACGTGGGAAGGTCAGCCAGGGTCGTTGACCGTAATTTGATGCTGCACCACGTGATCCACTGGTAGCCGCAGGCAGCGGAGGATGGGAGATTCGAACTCCTGAGGGGCTGCCTCCAGCACGCTTTCCAAGTCTGCGGGGCTGGCTTCGCTGTAGGTCATGACGGTCTGTGACATCGGCTGCGCGTCCTCAGCGGTGTGCGCCGAACGGTTCCGGACCGTAGCGAGGTCCTTCACAGCGGGCGCGCACACTCCCGCCGATCTGGTCAACAGTTGGGGTCCAGCGTGACCCCTCCATGCAGCGCCATAACGGCCGGTACCGCGTGGCTTATCCGATCGTCGTGCCGCCGCGCAGCCTTACCGTGAAGCCGTCGTCGGCGTGCTTGAGTGCGACATCGATGTCGAGCTGGTGGATGAGCCACAGCCCAAGCCCTAGCGTTGCCGCATTGCTGGCGGCGGGAACCAGGCCAGCCAGGGGATCGGCCGGGCCGCGGCCCTGGTCATGCACGCTGATCACGATGCGATCCGGCGTGGCCCAGATGCGCACGGTTGCCGGTGGGCGGCCGTGGATCAGGGCGTTGCTGACTGCCTCGGAGACGCCGAGCAGCAAGTCGTCCAGGATCGTGTCGGCGACGCGGCCGCGACCGATCCGCGTGAGCGCTTGCCGGGCCTGAGCTGCGGAGCTGCCGGCCAGTTCGATCATGGGCGTGGTCTGTTCCAGCGGATCGGGCACGGGGGGGAGAGCTTCGAAATCTGTGACCTCCTGGAAGCGGCCGTTCGCGCGGCGGGCGCCTGAGGGCGAGACGATGCGGGGATGGGTCCGCTCGGCGGCATCGAGCACCGCGGCGGGCGCGGCCGCGGTGTCGTACAGGCACAGGCCCCAGACCGGGAAGTCCTGCCAGACGGTGTTGACCGCCGCTTCGTAGCGGTCCCATCCGTCGAATCTGCCTCCGTTGCCGGGATGGGGCAGTTCCCCGGTGATCCGGATTTGCCTAGCGCCGTGGGCGGCATGATGCTCAAACAGCCGCCGGTAGGCGGCGATCGCGCGGGCCGGCGTCGCGTACAGGCCGCTGTCGGCGGGGAACGTGACCGCGGACGGATCGGTGAGCCACGAGCGGACCAGGGCGTTCTTGCGGCTGTCGTAGCCGACGATGACCGGCTCGCCCGCCGCGATACCCTCCTCGGCGAACGGCACGATCAGGGCGCGGAACTCGGTCTCGGAGCCGTAGAAGCCGGCTTCATGGAAGTGGCCTGCGTGGCCGCGGGCGGCGCCGGTCCTCATCACAAACCCCCCAGATGCAGGTGGCCGAGAGGCTCCAGGCCCAGCACGCGCGCGACCCGGCGGACAACCGGCGGCACCGAC
Source organism: uncultured Actinomycetes bacterium (assembly GCA_963730065.1). Taxonomy (GTDB): domain Bacteria; phylum Actinomycetota; class Actinomycetes; order Streptosporangiales; family Streptosporangiaceae; genus UBA9676. The sequence goes on from CAVSQL010000001.1 coordinate 156,976, forward strand.
CGGGCAAAGACAGGGACCGGGCACGCCAGCCACAGGGCCGCCCCCCGCCTGCAAATGTGGCGCAACATGCCGGCGGCCGGAAACTCGGCCAGCGCCACAGTATTGCTGCCCCCCGGCATCGGCGAACCTCCAGCCCCGGCAACCAGCGCCCGGCGGCCAGTAGTCCGCCAGGCTGGGAGAGACCGACGGCCAGCCCGGAATACCGGGCCGGCCCTTCTGCCGGTGCAGCGATGCTACTCCCACGACGCCACGGCGTTACTGGAGAAACCAGCTCTGATATGGGCGGTGACGCTGCGTGGGCACCCAGACGATAAGACGATCCTGGTTCAGGCCTGGCTCAACGGACCAGCCGATCCGCCTCATCGGCGAACACGAACCTGCGACCACGCCACAGCCCGCCGACAGTCTCAGCTTCTGTCTCATTCACCTCCGTCCGGCGCCGTTCACCCGACTTGGCAGTTCACGTAAATATCCCTCATACGTCCGTCGGTCACATCCTTCGCGGACACCGAGAATCTGCGCCAGCGACATCACCCGGGAAGAGCGGGATCGGCCTTGGCTTGTGCAGTTGTCACTTCGGCGTGTGCCGGGGGTGGCGTGCTCACCGAGCGCAGCGGCCCGGGGCGGAGCAGGACGCCGGCGGTGAACGCGCCGGCGGCGAATATGCCGGCGGTCCACCAGAACGCGGTGTCGTAGCCGTGCGCGAGCGCCAGCCCGGTCAGGGCCGGGCGGCCGATGAGCCGGGCCGCGGCGAGGTGGGCGGTGAGGTAGGCGGTGACGGCGGCGGCAAAGATGGTGTTCAGCAGCGAGGTGCCGACCGAGGCGCCGAGTTGCTGGCCGACGGTGACGGTGGCGGAGGCAACTCCCGCCTCCTGAGGGGCCACGCCGAAGGTGCCGGTGTTGATCACCGGCGCGATCACCAGGCCTAGGCCGACTCCGGCCAGGATGAGCGGGCCGAGCACGCCCGCGCCCAGTACTCGGCGAGCTTGCCGCCGACGACGCGCAGGGCCGGCCGTACTGCCCTGCTGACCGGCAATAGGCATCGGCAAGGTGCAGTCATGCATCCGATACCGCGGCGGGCCCGGTGCCGTCCATGGTTGAGGTACTCAGTCATGGAAGGACAAGAGATGAATCAACAGCGTGACCTTGAGGGCATCAGTGCCCTGGTTACCGGCGCCAGTTCGGGCATCGGCAAGGCAGCGGCCGAAGAGCTCGGCCGGCACGGCGCCGAGGTGGTCGTGCACGGCCGGGACACCGCCCCGCGGTTCCGCGGTGGCCGACACCATCACGGCCGCGGGCGGCAAGGCCCGGTTCGTCGCTGCCGACCTCACCGACCCGGCCCAGCTGGATGACCTGGTCGACCAGGCGGGAACGACACAGGATCCCTGCCGCCATCCCTTCCGGCTGGGCCTCCACGTGGTCCTCCCTGGACCCTTGCGAACTCCCGCACAGCCGACGCTACTAATGAAAGGTAATACCAACCATGGTGAATAACTCCCTGTTCGCAGTCGCTATTGACTGCGCCGACGCCGCTGCCCTGGCCCGATTCTGGGCCGATGTCCTCGGGCGGCAGATTGCGGAAGGCTGCACTGCCGAGCGCGCGGTGCTGCTCGCCGGCGGCGGGGACACCTGCGAGCCATGTTTCGTATTCAACAAGGTCCCGGAGGCGAAGATCGTCAAGAACCGTCTCCACCTCGACCTCATCAGCGACACCTTCGACGGCGAGAGTGAGCGCCTGCTGAGCCTGGGCGCTCACAGGCTCGGCGACCAGCAGTCAGGCAAGTCTCGCTGGACGACCTTCGCCGACATCGAAGGCAACGAGTTCGACTTGATCGCCGGGTAGCCCTCCAGGCCATGACCGCCGTGCAGCGCGCCGCCGCCACGGGTCTGACGTTAGATAGCGACCTTGGCGACCTGCCAAGCACTCTCCTGGCCCGTGAGGGCCGGATCGCTGCTGCCGTGATTGAGCGGAGTGTGCCCGTCCCGGCCAGCGGGCGTCGAAAACGCTCCAGCCGACACCTTCAGGACCGTTGTTCATGTTGAGCAGGAACGGCCGCAGCGGCGCAGCCAGCACTGCTGCCCTGACCCGTCCTGCGCCCTGAACTGCGAGGCAGCGGGTCACCTCACCGGTCCCCACCAGTACCACCCGCGCAGGCGGAGCCTGCTGAGCAGAACATGAAGATCGGTGGCCAGCGTGACGAATTCGTCTCCCACGCTCGGTCGGCTCGGGGGCCAAAGCCCCGACGGCAGGTGATCACCCGGTGCCCGGCGGCCAGCATGGCTGCTCCCTGTTTCTCCGACGCGTGCCGGTTCAGCGCGCTACGTCCGACAGTGGCAAAGGGCATCGCGGTCCTCGCCGATAAGTGCCTGCAGTGGCAACGCCCTGGTCAGTCCTTCACTGTGGCTCCAGACGGGCACAGGAGGATCGGCCCTGGGACTGCACTTTGCGGCGCTGCCCGCATGCTCAGGCCATGGTCACGCTGATTAGCCTGGAGACGGCGTTGATGAACGCACTGGCCGAGGTAAGGACAGGCCCATGCCAGGCCCTGGCGAACTCCCGTCACAGACCGGTCGCATCATTGGCCGGGAACCCGGGCTTGCGCGGCTGCGTGGACTCGTGGAGCCGGTCCCGCGGGCAGGCCAGGTCCTGCTCGTCACCGGCGAGGCGGGCATGGGCAAGACCGTGCTCCTGGCCGGCGCAGCCGGACGGGCCCGGTCGGCGGGCATGCGGGTCCTGTCGGTCACCGGCCGGGAATCGGAGTCGAAACTCGCGTTCGCCGGGCTGCATCAGCTCCTGCGGCCAGTGCTGTCCGGTGTCACCGGCCTTCCTGACCGGCAGGCACAGGCCCTGCTGAGCGCGCTCGGCCTTGCTGCGGACCCCATTGCGCCCGACCCGCTCCTCACCGGGGTCGCCGTACTCACCCTGCTGTCGGACCTTTCGGAACGCTCCCCGGTCCTCGTCGTCGCCGACGACGCCCAGTGGCTCGACCGCAGCTCGCTGGACGCCCTGGCCTTCGCCGGCAGCCGCCTCGACGCCGAGCCGGTCGTGCTGCTGCTGGGCGCCCGGGGGCCGGCCCCGCCCTCCGCCTTCGATCGGGGATTCCCGGAACTGCATCTTGAGCCGCTGTCCGCGGCAGACGCCGGCCGCCTGCTGGACGGGCAGCCTCGGCCACCTCGGGGGCGGGCCAGGGCGCAGGTGCTCGCTCAGGCCGAGGGCAATCCCATGGCGCTGATCGAGCTGGCGAAGGTGGTCGCCGACGATCCCGCTGCCAGCCGCCGGTGGGCCGCCGAGCCCCTGCCCCCGACGGACCGGCTAAGTGCCGTCATCACCTCCAGGTACGCCGCCCTGCCCGAGCAGGCGCAGGCCGCCCTGCTGCTGGCCGCGGTGGCCGACGGCCCGGACCTGGCCGCGGCCGCCAGCCACGGCGCCGGACCGGATGCGCGGGCCCTGGCGCCGGCCGAGCAGCTGAGCCTGGTCAAGGTAGACCGGACCGGCTTGCAGTTCTCCCATCCCCTCGTCCGTGCGGCCATCTACCACTCCGCGCCCTTCGCGCAACGAGCAGCAGCACACCGCCAGCTCGCCGAAGGCCTGCACGGCCAGCCAGACCGGCGAGCCTGGCACCTGGCCGCCGCGGCACTGCGTCCGGACGAGCACGTGGCTTCGCTGCTCGAGGCCACCGCTGACCAGGCGCAACACCGCGGCGGCGCGGCCGCCGCGGCACTGGCGATGGAACGCGCCGCCGAACTCAGCCCCGACCGCGCAGACCAGGCGCGCAGGCTGGCCGCCGCCGCCTCGGCCGCCGTTCCCACCGGCCAGGCGGACTGGGTCCACGATCTCGCCAGCCGCGCCCTGGTGATCACGACGGACCCGGAACTGCGGATGACCGCCCGCCGCGACGCCGCGTGGGCGCTGGCCTGGTCAGGCCGGCGGACCGCCGCGCTGTCAGCGCTCATCTCCCTCGCAGAAGAGGCATCGCCTGACTTTCCGGCCCTCGCCTGGGACGCGCTCTCGAACGCAGCCACCGTCGCCTACCAGACCGGGAAACCCGCCAGCCGGCAGGCCGTAAGCCGCGTTCTGGGACTCCTGGAAAGTCAGCGGCCCCCCTCGGCCGGCCATGGCCCGCGCGCCGAGGCCGGCTCGCACAGGCTCTGGATACGGGCCAGCACCGACCCGGCCGGCAGCAGAAACCAGCTCATCCCCCACCTGCGCGAGATCGCCGATTCGCCGCTTGACGAGCCGTCCTTGTGGGGAACAGCTTCCGCAGCGTGGATCCTGGACGAAACCGACCTCGCGGTCCGCTGGCTGCAACACGCCATGCACCGGCTCCGTGCCCCCGGCGTGCAAGGCACCAGCGCCGGAGGCCTGACCGTGCTCGGCTGGGCATATATCGACACGGGCCGCTGGGACGAGGCGCTGGAAGTCGCCGCCGAGGCCGCCGGCATGGCCGAGGCGAACCATATGGACATCGTCGCCGCATCCGCTGACGTGATCACAGCCACCGTCCTCGCCCTGCGCGCCGACTCCGCCGAGGCACGCAGACATGCGGCCAGGGCGCTCGCCGCCGTCGATCCAGCAGAATGCGGACTAATTGCCGCCCGGGCCCGGCGTGCCCTGGGCGTCGCGGCTCTCGCCGACGGCAGCTACCTCCTCGCGTTCACCCAGCTCCGCGGGCTGTTCAGCGACGCTGGCACCCCCCTCCACAACTACGCCTCCTACCTCGGTGTGGCAGATCTCGCCGCCGCCGCGGTCCGCGCCGACCGGCGGATCGAAGGACGCGACGTCATCGAGCACGCACTCAGCCATCTCAACGGAACGGCCTCTCCCCGGCTCGAGCAGCTCATCGCCCGGGCCCGCGGCATCCTCGCCGACCCAGCCAAGGCAGAAGCCTGGTCCGACAAGGGGCTCTCCGACCCCGCCGCAGACCAGTGGCCATTCGAACGGGCACAGCTTCGCCTCGAGTACGCCGAATGGCTGCGGCGGAGCCGCCGGATCAACGACGCCAAGCTTGTGCTGACGCAGGCTCTGGGAACCTTCCGGCGACTAAGGGCCCGGTCATGGGCGCAGCGGGCAGAAGCAGAGCTCAGAGCGTGCGGGGTGGCTGTCGCCGGCGCGCCGGCCGAACGCGACGCCCTGTCGGAGCTAACCCCCCAGCAGCGCCAGATCGTCCGCCTGGCCAGCGACGGCCTGACCAACCGCCAGATCGGCGACCGGCTCTTCCTCTCACCGCGCACCGTTAGCTCGCACCTGTACCGGTCCTACCCCAAGCTCGGAGTAGCCGGCCGAAACCAGCTACGCGACGTGATCGCCCGCGCCAGCACGCCCACGCCAGCACACCAAAACGCCGGCAGCGAGACTCTTCCTTAACTGGTTTCCTCGACGAAACAAGCACGCACGTCCGCGCACTCGGTGGATGGCATCCCGGTTACCAGGACTCCTGTGGACTGACCGTACGTGCAGGCGCGGTGACCCGCCATGGTAGGTGCCGGGGACGCGCAGCCGGTGGCGGCCTTAACGGCTTCCGGGCCGCCGGACTGCGTCAGTCCGGTCGCGGTCACGGCGGGCGGGGCGGGATAACGGCTATGTGCCGGCCGGGTTCTTGCTAAGTTCTGCGATCTGGGCGCGTGCGGCGCTGACGAGTTCGGCATTGGTGTTCGCATGCCCGGCCAGGCCCCATCCGCCCTCGGGCGCCTCGGTCAGCAGCACCCAGGTCCGGCCGGCCAGGGTGGGGTCGCCGGCCGCGGTGGCGATGATGTCGGTGAGCTGGCCGACGACCGCGAGCTGCTTGTCGCGGTCCAGCGCGCCGGCGTTGGTCAGGACCTGAACGCGGACGTAGTTGCTGTCGCCTTCGACGTTGGCCAGACAGCCGGCGTCGAGGTCATGCACGAACGCCGCGGTGTTCTTGCGGAACATCGGGATGTCCGGGACCTGCTCAATCGTCATGACGGCGGTAGCGAGATCCACGGCCAGCTGGTGCTCGTCGGCGAACGTGCCGGCCGCAGCGTAGACGTCAATCATGGGCATGAGGAGAATCCTTCCAGTCTTGATGTGCCTCAACGGTCCCGACGGGCTCGGGACCAGCGGACAGTCCGCCCCCGCCCTCGGCGTACTGGGTGGGCGCCGTGTCATGCGTGAACGAAGTCATGACGCCAGCGTCCCTCCGGGACGGGTACCGGGGGTATCCGTAACCTGACTGCACTCCTGCCGGGCCGGAGTTACGCGGGTCTTTCCCGGCCGCCGGGACCGGCGGTATCACCCCGCTGACCGCGCAACAGGCATCCGCCAGGTGCAGTCATGTTTCGGATACCCCGTCTCGGGTCTCGCTTCACAGGATGGCAGTAAGACCCGACCGAGAAGGGACCACAGAGATGAATGCTCGACCGAACATCGTGCTTGTCCACGGCGCATGGGCCGACGGCTCCAGCTGGAGCGGCGTCATCGAGCGCCTGCAGGCCGACGGCTACCACGTCACCGCACCCCAGTTCCCGCTGACCGCGCTGGCCGATGACGTCGCCCGGCTGCGCCAGGTGCTGGACCTGCAGGACGGCCCCACCATCGTCGCCGGGCACTCCTACGGCGGCCAGGTCATGACCGCCCTGGGCCCGGACGCGCCGAACGTCGCCGGCCTGGTGTACATCGCGGCGTTCGGCCTAGATCAGGGCGAATCGCTCGGCGCGCTGCTGTCCCAGGGACCGGTGACCCCGGCGCTGGCGCACCTGTTCACCGACAAACAGGGCTTCGGCTGGCTGTCCGAAGACGACTTCATCAGCCACTTCGCCGCCGACGTCAACCCGGTCAAGGCCAAGGTAATGTACGCCGTGCAGCAAGCCCTGGCCACGTCCGCCTTCGGCGACGTGATGGGCGTCCCGGCCTGGAAAACGCTGCCGTCCTGGTACCTGGTCGCCACCGACGACCAGGCGATCCCGCCCGATGCCGAGCGCCTGTTCGCCAGCCGCATGGGCGCCACCACCGTCGAGATCCCCGCCAGCCACGTCGCGATGGTCTCCCATCCCGGTGACGTGACCCAGCTCATCAAGACGGCGGCCGAAGCCGTGCGGGCTACGAGCTAGACCGGCGCACCCGCTCACGGCACGACAAGTGCGCCGATCTGGCGGGCAGGTAGGAACGCGCCCGTGCCGTCCGGCCCGGCGTGGTTGGCCAAGCCGACGAGCACGAACTTGCACGCGCCAGGCACCGGCTCGCACCTGGTCGAGGATGATGGCCGCGGCCTGCGCCGCGCTGAGTGTTCGGCATGCCGCCCGCTACGAGCTGATCGGCGATGCCCAGGGCCGCCAGGTCTTCATGGGTTCCCTTCTTTCTGATGCTCGTGGTCTGTCGGTTCATGAGGCTGTGATCACCGGGGCGAGGAGCGTCATGTATCGCGGCGGGTGATCACGAGGGCGGCGGCCAGCAGGGCGGCGGCTGGCCAGCCGATGAGGACCAGCATGGACAGGCCGGGGGAAAGCAGGCCTGGCTGAGGATGCAAGGTGACCAGCTGATAGGCGGCGAAGGGCAGGGTGAACCTGCCGAGCCTGACGTTCCACGGGGATGGCAGGACCAGGCACAGCACCGCCAGGAGGCAGATCACTGTGACAGCCGCTGCGATGGCGCCTGCGGTGTGCCGGATAACCGCGCTAACCCCGACGCCTGCTACGGCGCAGGCGGCCAGGACAAAGCCCGCGGCCAGCACAGCCCGCAGCGCGCCGGGATGGGACAGGGCCAGGCCGCGGTGGTGGCGAGACAGGATCGCCTGGGTGAAGAAGAAGCAGGCGAAGGCGAGCAGTTCACCGGCGGTGAGGGCGGCGCCCCCGGTGACCGCTGCCTTGGCGGCGAGCACCGCCCGGCGCTGGGGCACTGCTGTGAACGTGGTGCGGATCAAGCCGCTGGCGTACTCGGAGGTGAATGTCAGCACGCTCAAGACGGTGACCGGCAGCACGGTGTACTCGCCATAGCCGAGGAAGCTGCTGGTGAGCGGGTTCATCGGGCCGCCGGGCGGCGGAGCCGGGGCGGATGCGATGCTCTGCGCCACGATTGCGGTGACACCGAGCGTCACCACGGCCGCGATCAGCAGCGTCCAGTAGTTCGAGCGGACCGAGCGGAGCTTGGTCCACTCGAAGGCGAGCACGTCGCGGGCACGGACCAGCCGTGATGGCGCAGCCCGGCCGGCCGCCGCGATCTGCGGTGCGGTCATGAGGCGGCCATCCCTTCCGGTGCCGAAGTTCCGGCGCGGTAATCGGTGCTGCCACCGGTGAGGTCCAGGTAGGCCTGTTCGAGGGAGGCATGCCGTGGCACCAGTTCGTGCACCGCGATCCAATGCCCGGCAGCCAGGTCGCCGATCGCGGGCGCATCCAGGCCGGTCACGGCGAGCCCGCCCTCGCCTTCTGGCCGGACGGCCGCCCCACGGGCGGTGAGCAGCCCGGCGAGCTCACCGGCCCTGGGCGAGCGCACCAGCACGTCCTGACGCGTACCGGACACGAACCGGTCGGTGGGGGTATCGGCGAGCAGCCTGCCGCGGCCGATGATGATCAGGTGATCGGCGGTCAGTGCGATCTCGCTCATCAGATGGCTGGAGACCAAGACGGTGCGGCCCTCGGCGGCCATCGACTTGAACAGCTGCCGGATCCAGCGGACGCCTGCGGCGTCTAGCCCGTTGACCGGCTCATCGAAGATCAGCACTAGGGGGTCGGCGAGCAGTGCCGCGGCGATGCCGAGCCGCTGCTTCATCCCCAGCGAGAACTCCCTGACGCGCCGGCCCGCCACCGCCGCCAGCCCGGTCGCCTCCAGCACCTGCATTACCCGGTGCCGCCCGATCCCGTTGCTTTGCGCTATTGACAGCAGGTGAAACCAGGCGGTTCGCCCCCCATGCACAGCGGTCGCGTCCAGCAGCGAGCCGACCACGTGCAGCGGGCGGGTGATCTGCAGGTAGCGGCGGCCGCCAACCAGCGCCGTGCCTGACGTCGGGGCGTCCAGGCCCAAGATCACCCGCATCGTGGTCGTCTTCCCGGCACCGTTGGGTCCCAAGAACCCGGTCACATGCCCCGGGCGCACCGTGAAGCTCAGGGCATCCACCGCCGTGACGGGCCCGAAGCGCTTGGTCAGCTGGTTTACCTCGATCACGACCGGGCTGACCGGAACACGCCGGGCAAACAGCGGCCCGCTCGCGGCAATCCCTGCCTCCTCGTCTACGGCGGCCTTCCGGGGCACGCTCGCCGCGGGCCGGGCCTTCCCGAAGATCAGGTAAACAAGGCCACCCCCGGGCACCGAGACACAGATGACCACCGCCCACACCCACTTGGGCAGGTAGCGCACCTGGCCAGCCCGGGCCACGTCGACCAGGCACCAAGCAGCAAACGCAACCGCCGCGGCCAGAACCGGTATCGCCACGGCAGATCCCGGCGGCAGGCTCATCAACCCTCACCATCCTCGCCGCCAGTGATGATCCTGCACCCGCCACCCCGGCTTGCGGCAGGCCCGCCGCTCGCCGCCCGCAACCCCGCCATCCGTGCCTCCCGCCAATGCCCGCACTCCGCGGCGGCCCCGCGGCCGGCCTTCGACATATGTAGACTACATGTGTAGACTGTTGGCGTGAAGCTAACCGGGCCATTGGAACGCGTGCTCAGGGTGATGATTACCGACCCGGCCGCACCGCACTACGGCTACGACCTGATGAAAGCAGCCAAGCTGCCAAGCGGCACCCTGTATCCGATGCTTGCCCGCCTGCAGCAAGAGGGCTTGGTGGACTCCGAGTGGGAGGCACAGCGGCCGGATGCTGGCGGGCGGCCGCCACGCAAGTACTACCGGCTGACCGGTGAAGGGCTCCGCGTCGCCCGCCTCGAGCTTGCCCAGGTCTCCGGCGTCCCGGCGCGTCGCGCCGGGACTGGTGCGACGCGGCCCGCGCCAGGGGGCACGCGATGAGCCAGGCCCCGCGCACCCAGCGGATCGCCGAGTGGCTCATCCGCACCGCCTGCCGCCGGCTCCCAGCAGACGTGCGCGCCGAGCAGTACCGGGAGTGGACCGCCGAACTGCCCGCCATCCTGGACGATCAGAGCATCCGCCCGTCGTTCCTGCGCACGCTGCGGGCGCTCACCTTCTGTATTGGCATCTCCAGGACAACCAGGCAGCTGAGCCGGTCGGCGCGAGCCGGTTCCCGGCGCACCAGAAACTCGCAGTGGCGGACGGGCGCCGTGAAGACTCGCCCTCCCGACGTGGCGGTCCGCACGGTCGCCGGCCTCGCTGTCTGGCTCGTCATAGTGGCCGGCGTCATCACGCTGGGGCGGACGCTTCCTGACCCGCCCATCTGGCTGGTCACGCTTGGCCTGCCCCTGGCCGTCGGCTTTGACGCCTTCTGCCTCGTCGACATCGCCCGGGCCGCGCAGGTGCGCTACCTGCCCAAGTGGGCATGGGCGCTCATCTGCCTGATCCAGAGCCCGCTTGGCGGCATCATGTATCTGAGTATCGGCCATATCGGCCGGCCACGGCCGGTGCCGCCCGGCGACGCGAAGCCATGATCGAGCTCAACGGGCTCACCAACCGGTCCGGCCCGGTTGCACCCGAACTGCGCCGGGCAAATGAGTAACAAAGACCCCATCAGATGGTTGTCAGCGTCATCTGCCATGGTGAGAAGGATGACGGGCTACCCCATGTCAGTTCAATGGGCATCCGCCGTCCGCCGTGCATCAGCGGGGGGTGGGTCCTTGCTGGGTTACGCGACCGGCTCGAACATCCGTGCCCGCTCGGCGGGTGTGGCGTGCGAAGCGAACTCATCGAGCTTAGCCAGGGCGGGGAATAGCGCCGTGAGGAACCGGCGCTGCAGTTCAGCCACCGCGGCTTTGTCGGGGTGCTGATCGAGACCCTTCACGATATTGAGGCGCGAGGTTTCCACCCAGGCCAGGACGTCGGGAGCGTCCTGCCACTCCATTTCGGTCCTCATCCCCGTCAACAGGTGACGTGTCCAGTCGAAGGGCGTGTGAACCCACCCGTTCGGCCGGCAGAGGCGATTCTTTTCCGCCGTCGATCGTCCTGACGCTTCGACGAAGCCGATCAGCCCCGCCGAAAGGCTGAGACTGACGCGGGTTACCGGTTGAAGGAGAATGTCACCGTCGGCGAAGATCGGCTTCGGCGGGTTGTCGCTCAGCCCGGCCGACGCGCAGTGGATGTGCAAGTGATCGGGACTGGTCGGGATCGATCCTTGCTGGAGGGTTATCGTATCCCGCTGGATGCGCTCGACATGCCCGAGTCTGACCACGTTGTCGATGCGTCGCAGCTCGTCGAGTTCTCCGGGGCTGGCCGTGGCGCCTTTGAGCATGGAGGGCTGGATGGACCGGTCGATGCGCATCATCACGCGGTGTTCCTCCAGTCGCTCGTAGACCTGCTCAATGGAGTCGCACTCGCCGACGGCTTCCAGCTGCAGGACGACCCCTTCGAATGTCGGAAGGACCCCCTCACCGGGCTGGAAGAAGGCGCGGTTCAAGATCCACGAGTCGCGAGGACGGATCCAGGTGATGTCGTGGGGCGGAATACCTTGATCCAGCAGCCAGCACCCAGCGTCCATGGCCGTCTTGCCGCCGCCGATGATCACGTAGCCGGCGGGGACCTTCGTGACGCTCGTGAGTGCACCAACTGGGACACACGTGGCCCCATCGGATACTTCGAACGGTGGCGGGTCAGTGGCGGGAACGCGAGACGCCATATAGGTGGCGTTGACGATCCTGCGTCGCACCGACACGCCCGTCTCCACGCCGGTCAATCTGGATCGGAATCGCCGATCGCCGAGATAGTCACACATCGGGAAGAACCGCACCCGGCCTGACCCCAGCAATCGGTGACGCATGATCTCGTCGTAGTAGCCGCAGATCTCTGTTCCACTGGCTCGCTCATAGAAGCCCGCGTCTCTTCCGGCAGGGTCAACTCGGTCCTGCCCGAGCAGGGTCGAGTTCACGCCGTAGTTCATGGACGGCTGGTGCAACTGGACGAATGGGTAGGAGTCGAGCCAGTGACCACCCGGCCGGTGCTGCCGATCGATCATCACGACGTCGGCGTCGCAGTTCTGGATCAGGGTGTCGACGAACCCCATCCCGAGCGCCCCCGTCCCGATGACCAGGTACTCGGTCTCTATCTCCGAACTCCCACTCATGGCGCAGCAACTGTAGCCTTCAAGCCCCACAAAGAGCTACCGGCGGCAACCACTCGACCTACTTGCACGAGCCCTTTGAGCATCGACGGACGGGAGATGGCCCCGAACGTTGACTCGCGCCGGGGTGCCTCCAAGGCTGACTCAGGGGCGCGCCGTAACGACGCCCAACTCGTTCGTCAGGGCATCGGCAGACACGGGAATAATCGATCTGGCTTGCCCAGGCACGGCATGACAGTGCCGCGGCACAGGGGATAAGGGCTGAGCCTCAAGACCACAAGTGAATACGCCGATCAGCACATAAACATGCGGGCACACAACGCACTCATTTCGGCTTGTGCGGTAGACGTCACGCCGGTGCTGGCACGGCCGTTAGGCCCGCCAAGGCGTGACCTGTGGTGGCGAAGACTGGTAGCCGTTGGTCTAGCCGGCAGATGCGCAGCACTTTCGCCACTGGCGGCTGTGGCGCGATGAGCGCCAAGCGGCATCCTGCCCTGTCGGCCTGGTTGGCGATCCGGACGAAGGCGCTGAGCCCACGGGCGTCGCAGAAGGACAGGCTGGTCAGATCGAGCAGCAGCAACCCGGCATGGACGGCGATGGCGCAGCCCTGCGCTGTCAGGCCGTCGGCGGTGGCCAGGTCCAGTTCCTTAGGTGCGCGCAAGACCTCGATCCCGGCGCTGGAACCTGCCGCCGCCTGGGTTGCGCCCTCAATCATGGCCATGCCCCCTTTGCCGTCGCCTTCTGGTCGCCGCTATCGGGGTCAATGGGTGCCGGTTAGCATGGCACGGCACTCAGCCCGGAGTCAGGGACGAAAGTCCCCTCCCGGCCGGGTCCACCACCGGGAGACGAACGGGTGCGGTCCGCCGCTGCCGCCGGACGGATACGGCAGCGGCCCGGCCGGCTCGGACTCGCGGAGGCGCAGGCTCGGGGGCCGGCAAGTCGTCAAAGAATCCCATGCACGCAATTGTCGGCCTGCGGCACGCTGGCAAGCCATCGGGTAGCACCCACATCCGCAGTGGGCTTAGGCCTACCCACTGCCGGGCAAGCGCGGCGTGAACGCCGCGTCCAGGGGAGTCTGGGGCTGGCGCTTCCGACCGCTCAAGACGCCCAAATACGGACAGCCCCGTCGGCCAGCGCCGCGCCGGCATCCGCCGAACGGCAGGGGTACGCGCGCCCGAGGCCAGAGCCGATCACGAGGGGTGAGTCGCAGCATCCCAACAATTTGGGTCACCGTCGGTTACGGCGCCGGGCCTACCGCCATGACGACCTGGGCCCCTTTCGGGGCAGTCAATGCCTACTGGCGGCACCGCCGACGGCTCGACCTGACCAGGGCAATCTGGTCACCTCACTCGGTCAACAAGACGCTGCAGATCCAGGGGTTCGACGCCAACTTCGGCGCCACCTACACCGTGTTCGTGACCGCCAACGGCACGCAGCTCGGGACCTTTACCGAAAGCAGCGCCTGGCAGGACGGTGGCATCCAGAACAACCTCAGGGTGCCGCCCGGCCCGACGACCTTCACGTCCTTCACCAGCCCAGGGTCAAGTCACCGTCAAGGACAGCCTGGGCGGGTCGGCCACGATCCGCAGCCACCGTGAACCGGCGCGAGGATGTCGAGGCACAGGCATCAGGATCCCTTCTGCCGACGGCGGGACGGGCCCGACTGGGCCTCTGGCCGTGACCCGCAGAGCACGGGCCACGGCCAGGTCCGTGGAAAGACCCTCCATCCCGCGGCTACCTCCGTTACGGAAGCCAAGCATCTCCGCAGAGGTGGCACTGCGCACGCGGTGACATCTCGCCGACTATGGACGCTGGCTATCGCGGTGGGACGACACAGCACGAACTCGCAGAACATCAGTTCGGCGCCGTGCGGTCTCATGCATGAGCGCGTGTTGCGGCCCCCTGGCCGCGTGCCGTCTGCCGCATAACCAACGGGCAACTGTCCGCCTACGATGCGGTCACGGGCACGGCTCGTGATTGACGATCTGCTCTCGGAGGATGTCGGCGTGGCCGCAGTGCTGGGCAAGCTCACGCAGCATGTGGAGGTAGACCCAGCGCAGCGGGAGCGGGCCGCGCCGGTTGCCGTAGACCATGTCGTCCAAGCCCAGGGATGCGGTCGCGCGGCGTGAGGACTCGCAGGCCTGGCGGTGCGCTTGGCGGATGGAAGCGACCGTGTCGGTGTCGTCGAGAATGAACGACTCGTCTGGCGTTGCGGGGATGCCGATCTCGGCGCGCGGCCGTCGGGTGATGGCTTCGTCGAACCAGACCTTCTCGACGAAGGTCGCGTGTTTTACCAGGCCGAGGAGCGTGGTCCGGGACGGCACCAGCGATCGGCGTGCTTGCTCCTCGGTCAGCCCGTCCAGGCAATGGTTGAGATCGCTGCGGTGCTCGTCGAGGAACGCCTCGAACTGGGCGCGTGCTGGCTGGCCGATGACGTCCTCGGCAGACGTGCTGGGCGGGAAGGACATGTGTGCAGCATTGCAGGAGCGTCACAGTTTCTGCGGACTGGCCCAGCGGTGTTAGCCGGAACGAGTCTTCAGCGTCGAGCTCGGCTCAGCCCAGCTGCGCCTGCGCTTCGGGGACCCGACCGCGGCCGCGTATGGGGACCTGGCCGCGCGAGTGGGCCCGCGGGTGCTCGTCTGCCAGACGGTGCCGGCCGCGACCGAGCTGGCGCTGGGCATCGTGTCGAGCCGGACCTGAGCCCGCTCGTCGTGGTCGGAGCCAGCGGGGTGCTGGCCCTCCTGTCAGCTGATCGCGCCCGCCGGAAGCAGCGCATGAACGCCCCAGGACTGGTTCGCCACCTGCGTGACCCTCAGGTCGAGCACAGGGCTGGCCAACGCCAGTGCCGTTGCCTTGCCAACTCCGTAGCTGGCCTGCAGCCAGGTCAGCATCGGGTCGAGCGCATCCCCCATTGCCGCGTTGAGATCCGGGCTGAAGCCAAAGGTGATCTTGCCAGCCGGCGTCTCCGCGTGCACTCCTGGAACCGGCCGCTCCGTGACCAGCTCGAGCTGAAGCTCGGTCGCCATACCGCACTCGATGGCGGTACCCGCCACCTCCCCGTCGCCCTGGGCAGCATGGCCGTCGCCGATGCTCAGCAGCGCACCAGGCACGGCAACCGGCAGGTACAGGATCGATCCGGCGACCAGTTCCTTGCAGTCGATGTTGCCGCCGCCGACGGCCCTGGGCGGGATGGTGGAGTGCTCGCCTGGCTCGTCCCAGGCGACGCCCGTCACGCCGTGAAACGGGGCTATCCGCACCGTGTGCCCTCGGTCGCTGGTAGCTAATCCCGCGTCCGCGTCAATCTGCCAGAGCAGCCAGGCAGGCGGGCCCTCATGCAGGCCGAGTCGCCTGGTCAGCGGGGTGTCGCGGCGCGCGGCGACGGTGTAGCCCCAGGTGTCGGGCCGCAGGGAAATGAAGCGCACCGCAAGCACCTCACCTGGCACCGCACCGCGAACAGCGATCGGCCCTGTCAGGCAATGGCCGCTGCGCCTCTTGCTGGCCATCGTCGGCACCTTCTCGCCAGGGAACGTCTGCGGCCGCAGGTGCCCGGACGCGTTCAGTGAGCGCAGCACGATCGTGTCACCGGGGTTGACGGTCAGTACCGGCGGCAGGTCACGGGAGAACACGTCTGCTGTCGTCGACGGTGACGGGTCGAGCTGGTGGCGAGTCATGCAGCGATCTTCCCCGCTCTGCTCGAGCGCGACAATGCGAGACCGGCAGCTCGATACGGCGTCGAGCGCCTGTGCCGCCGGCAGCGGTTGAGCCGCGTCAGTGCGGCAGGGGCCGGGGCGTCCGGCGCGGCAGGCGCGGCAGCCAGCCGGGCACCTGGTTGCGGTAGGCCTGGTACTGCGTGCCGTATCGCTTGGTCAGTGTCGGCACTTCGTAGAGGCGGGCGAACGCGATGAGGAAGGCTGTCAGCGCGGCGGTGTAGATCAGCAGCACCGGCCTGCTCAGGAGCAGTGCCTGCCCGGCGATGGCCGGGACGTAGGACACGTACAGGGGGTTGCGCACGTACCGGTAGGGGCCGCCGGTGAGAACTTTCTGGGAGGAGGGTGGGTTGGTGGGCAGCGGCGTGCCGCTGCCCTCGGCGGGGAACCGCAGGAGTGTGAGGGTCATCAGGATGCCGCCCGCGGCGATCAGGGCCACGCCGAGGATCCGCACCGCGAGCGGGTACGGCGCGCCGGGATTCCAGTTGGTTATCAGGTACGGCAGCAGCACGACGAGGATGCCTGGCCCTGGCCCGATGAGGATACCCAGCGCGGTGATGACGGTGGCTGCCCGCTTCGTTACGGTGAGCGGCTGATTGTCAGTGCTTGCTGCGGGCGCGGGTGCCTGAGCTCTGGCGCGGGCGCGCTGCTGTGCCAGCCGGTCATAGGCCAGCTGGGCTTTCTCCGGGAGGTCGCTCCTGGCGACGCCGAAGTCCAGGGCGTATGCCGCTTCCCGCTCAGGCGTCATCTTCACCATGGCTCCAGCCTCCTTAACTTTGTACTTCAAAGCTAGCTCGCTTTGCACCACAAAGTCAAGGGCGGGAACTGGGCGGGCCAAGAAGCCGATCGCAGTGCGGCTCCAGCAAGCCTTCCACTCCCCGATCGGCGGAAGCCGCCCGGTTCGGGTGCACCTAACGGGCCGGCGCGCGTCAACCAGGAGCTGGAATGATCACAGACAGCGACGTCGAGGCCGGGCGGCCATGCGGCCGGATCACCGATTCCGTGCTTAGCTCGGCAACGTGGCCGCGGCCTTAGCGGCGCGCCGATCGTGCGGTTCTGTACCGCGCTGCTTGGCTACGCGGAGCTTCTAGGTTGTCGCGACCAAGACAGCGTCCCTGCCGGCAGCACCCGGGGTGAGGGACTGTACCGCCGGTGCGTGAGGGGCCGACCATCGGCCGCCGGGTTGGCGCTGCTCGTTACGATGAGCCTGGGCAGGACGAGGCGGCGGGCGGCGCCAGCTTGCTGGACGCTGGCACGGAGAAAGGGAGCCTGGATGTCGAAGGCTGCGGTCGTGGGATTCGGCCGGATCGGCAGGTCAACGGTGAAGGCCGGGCTGAGCGCGAAGCTGTTCACGCCGTCGGTGATCGTTGACATCGTCTCCGCCGACGCGATGGCGCCCCTGTTCGAGTTCGACAGCAACTACGGCCGCTGGCGGGACCCGGTCAGCGCCGAGGCCGACGGACTGGTCATCGGCGACGCCACGATCAGCTGGATCGACGCCCGCAACTGGGCGCCGGACTGGAAGGCGCTCGGCGTCGATCTCGTGCTCGACTGCACGGGCCGCGCGACGACGCGCGCTGGGGCCCAAGCGCACCTGGACGCGGGCGCGAGCAGGGTGCTGGTCAGCGCTCCGAGCAAGACACTGGATGACTGCGACGCAGTCCTGCTGCCGGGCATCAACCTGGACTCCTACGATCCGGCCAGGCACCGCATCGTCAGCATGGCCAGCTGCACGACCAATGCGCTGGCGCCAGTGGTGAAGGTGCTGCGGGAGACGGTCGGCATCCGGGATGGCTTCTTTTCCACCGTGCATGCCTACACCAGCACGCAGTCGCTGACCGACCAGCCGATGAAGGAGCGGCGCGACTCCTGGGCGGCGGCGGAGAACATCATCCCGTCGTCGTCGGGGGCAGCGAAGGCGCTGAAGTTCATCTGGCCCGACCTGCAGGTGACCGGCAAGGCCTACCGGGTGCCCGTCCGGACCGGCAGCATTGTCGAGCTGACGGTCCGCACCAGCAAGCCGACTACTGCTGCTGAGCTCAACCAGGCATTCGTGGCCGCAGCCGGCGCCAGGCCACTGGCCGGCATCCTCGGCGTCCTGCACGACGGCTTCGCGTCAGCGCGCATCGTTGGCGAGACCAGGTCCTCGATCATCGACCTGCAGCTGACGTCGGTGAGCGATCATGACCTCGTCACGGTCGCTGCCTGGTACGACAACGAGGCCGGGTACTCGATGCGGCTAGCCGAGACGGTCGCGAGGCTTGCCGGCTGGCCCGCGGGCCGATGCGGGGCTCCGGCATCGGGACGGCAGGGCGCCTCCGGCGAGATGGCCACACATGCCGATGGGCAAAGGTGACGTCGCCGGGCCGCCGGTCAGGCGGCCCGGCAGACAACCGGATGCGAGCGTGTCACCCGGACAGGGTGCCCCGGGCAGGCCCCCTCCGGCCCGGGGCGTCCGTGGCCGCGGTCAGCTGGCTGGCGGGATGTTCTGGTTGACCCGGAAGAAGTTCCCCGGGTCGTAGCTGGCCTTGATGCGGGCGAGCCGGTCGTAGTTGGGGCCGTAGGAAGCCCGCACCCGGTCGGTCCCCTCGTCCATCATGAAGTTCACGTACGCGCCGCCGGCGGAGGTGGGGTGCAGCGCCTCCCAGTACGCCACCGCCCAGTCCTTGATCGCGCCCGCGTTGGCCGGGTCGGGATCCACCCCGACGATGACCCCGTTCCAGCCCGCGTCCCGGTAGGCGAACGCGGTCGCCTCGGTGCCGACCCGATGCACGGCACCGTCGATCGGATACAGGTGCATCGTGGAATAGGGCGTGGGCAGCGCCTCGCCGAACTTCTGGTGGACGGCGACGGCCGCATCGGGGATCTCGTTGAAGAAATCGGCCCGCCAGTACCACTGCAGCCCGGGCGGGTACAGCGCATCGAACATGCCTTGCAGGACGGGGTAGGGCATCGGCTGGACGGCGTCGAGCAGCGGCGAGCCGAAACCGCGGACCGGCGCGAGCACCTCGTCGGCGCGCTCGGCCGGGCCGCTGTAGCACCAGACGATCCCGCACACCTTGCGCAGCCAGAGCGCCTCCGGGAACGGCGGGACCGGCGGGATGGTGAGCAGCGCGAACCAGCCGTTGAGTTCCTCGGGCAGACCGGGCTCGACCTCGCGGTACCAGCGCAGGACCTCGGTGGTGTCGGCGATGTCGTACAGCACCGGCCCGGCGACCACCATGCCGACGTCGTGGCAGCGGAATTCGAACGAGGTCACCACGCCGAAGTTCCCGCCGCCGCCCCGCAGCGCCCAGAACAGGTCCGGATGCGCGTCGTCGCTGGCGGTGACGAACGAGCCGTCCGCGAGCACCACGTCCGCGGACAGCAGGTTGTCCACGGTGAGCCCGTAGCGCCGGGTGAGATGGCCGGTCCCGCCGCCGAGCGTGAGCCCGCCCACGCCGGTGGTGCCCAGGATGCCGGAAGGGGTGGCCAGGCCGAATGCGTGGGTGGCGTGATCGACATCGCCCCAGACGCACCCGCCCTGGGCGCGCACCGTCTTGGTGGCCGGATCGACCCGGATGCCGCGCATGGCTGACAGGTCGATGACCAGGGCGTCGTCCCATACGCCCAGGCCACCGGCGTTGTGCCCGCCGCCGCGGACGGAGACGGTCAGCCCCTTCCCGGCCGCGAACCGGATCGCCGTCATGACGTCGGCCACGTCGGCACAGCGGGCGATTGCCGCCGGCCGCCGGTCGATCATGGCGTTGTAGACCGCCCGGGCCGTGTCGTAGCTGTCGTCCCCGGGCTGGATTGCGGGTCCTCGCATCCCCAGCTTGAGCTCGTCGAACGGGGTTGGCTGTGCGGTGGTGGTCATAGTCCCCTCCCAACTCGGCCGGCCGCCTGACCGGCTCGGCATCTGCCGGGACGGTATGCCGCGGGGCGTTCGGTAAGCGTTCACCGTCCGTTCTGGCCGCATGCCGCCGCTGCAGGTCGGCGGTGGCCCGCCGCACTAGCGCCGCGCTGCCCTGCTCCTCGGCGAGGCTGATCGCCTGGCGCAGCAGATCCTCTGCTGCCGCGCCCCGGTGGCGCTGGGCGTCGATCCGGTACAGCTCCGGCAGCCACCAGCGGTCGTCGTGGACGGCCGCCGCCGCGCGCGCCGATTCCAGCACCGCGCCCGCCGCGTCGCTCTGCCCGGCCGAGAGCAGGGTCTCCGCCAGCAGCGACAGGTAATACGGCTGGCGGGCCAGCGCGCCCTGGTCCCGGAGCCGGCGCAGGCCGTAGCGGATCTGGCCGGCGCCCTCGGTGCCGCCGGTGCACCAGCCGGCCAGGATCAGGCCCCAGTTGCCGTAGTAGGCGAAGTCGTAGCGGGTGCAGATCTCCTGGACCCGGCGGGCGAACTCCATGGTCGCCTCGGCGTCGCCGCGCAGCTGGTGGGTGATCGCCGCGTAGGATAGCGCGACGGCGAGGCTGTAGGGGTGCTCTGTCTCCTCGCCGCGGCTGACCGCCCAGTTGCACCAGTGCAGCGCCTCCTCGCCGCGGCCGAGCAGCCAGAAGGCGTGCGCGGACCAGGCCCGTGCGTGCACCTCGACCCTGGTGCCGAGCAGGTACGGTGGGTCGTCCTGGCACAGTTCGTGGGCCAGTGCGAAGTGCGGCAGCGACTGCTCGTGCCGCCCCAGGCTGGTCGCCGACCCAGCCACCGCGAAGTGCGCCTGCCCGGTGGCGTCGGGGGGCAGGGGGCTCAGCTCCAGGCAGCGGTTGGCGATCTCGTAGGACTCGGCGATGTGCCCCTGCACGTAACAGACGCCGAACAGCCCCACGAGGACGAGCAGCTGCAGCCGGGTGTCGCCTCGCTGCTCGGTAAGGTCGCGAGCACGTTCGAGGACGTGTTGCAGTTCGGTCGAGGCGTAGCTGTACTTCGCCGTGAGCGGCGCGCCCATGGCCAGCAGGATGGCCAGCTCCTGGGCATCGCGCTCGCGGCCCGCTGGGGCCTGCCGCAGTAGCTCGGCGGCCCGCCGGTAGTGGCGGATGGCCTTCTGGTTGGCAAACACGCCCGTGGCAACTTCCGCGGCCCGCACGTGATACGGCACCGCGCGGGCCGCGCGGCCAGCCCCCTCGTAGTGGTAGGCGATGGCCGCAGCGGCAGCTGGGTCGTCGGCGTGGGTCAGCTCCAGCGCCTGGGCCACGCGGCGGTGCAGGAGGGCCCGCCGCGGCGGGCTGATCTCGCCATAGGCGGCGTCGCGCAGCAGGTCGTGGAAGAAGTCGTAGCTGGCCGGCGGGTGCTCGCGGATGATGCGGCGCCGCCACAGCTCGTCCACCGCCCCGACCACCGCGTCGCTGTCGAGATCGCTGGCCTCGGTGAGCAGGTCGAGGGAGAAGTCGCGGCCGATCACCGCGGCAAGCTCAGCGACCTGGCGCGCGGCTGGGCCCGCCTGCCGTATCCGGTCGGTCAGCATGGCGCGGACCCGGGGCCCCGGGTCGGGGGAATCGAGGTCGCCGGGCCCGGTGTCGTCGGTCGGCGGCGCCGGCTGGTCAGCAGGGGCAGGTGGACCGGCGGCCCGCCCCAGCTGCCACGCCCGGATCGATTCGATGACGAACAGCGGGTACCCACCGGTGGCCGCGTACAGGCGCTCCGCGTCCCGGCCGACCGGCACGGTGCCGAGAACCTCACCCGCGAGCTCGGCGGAGCAAGCGGAGTCCAGCGGCGCCAGGTCCACGTCGGTGACCTGGCCTGCCGAGCGCAGCGCCCGCAGCGTCTCGGTGAGCTCGGCGTTTCCCTCGGCCTCCTGCGGGCGGCCCGCGGCGAGCACGAGCAGCGGGTGACCCTGGCCGAGGTGCAGCAGCAGCTGCAGCCAGGCGAGGGTGTCCTCGTCGCACCACTGGAGATCGTCCAGCACCAGCAGGGCGGGCCGGTCAGCCGACAGCACCGCCCTGGCCAGGCCCTCCAAGAACCGGTGGCGCTGCCAGGCGTCGGCCATCGGGCGCGGGGGAGCCATAGGGTCGGCGTTGGCCGGCGGCACGAGCCGGTCGACCTCGCGGGCCCACACCGGGTCCAGCCGGTCGCGGGCCGACCGCAGCGGCGGGCTGCGCAGCCACTCCGACACCGGGGCGAGCGCAAGCCGCCCGCGGGCGGCGAAACAGCGGGCGCGCATGGCATCGGACCCGGCGCGCTGGACCAGCGAGGAGAGCTCGTCCAGCAGCCGGCTCTTGCCGACGCCGGCCTCGCCGGTGACCAGGACGAAGCCGGCCAGCCCGGCCATGGCCCGGTCCCAGCGTTCCTGCAGCAGCGCCAGCTCGTGCTCGCGGCCAACCAGCCGGAGCGGGCTGGCGGCCGGGACCGGGCCGGCCATCCGGGCCAGTGCCGCCGCCGAGGCCACGCGTGCCACCGCGGGCGGCTGGCCGCTCGCCAGCCGCTCGTACTCGGCTGTGGTCGCCCGATCCGGCGCGACCCCGAGCTCACGCTCCAGAATCGAGGTGCATCGGTGGTAGGTCTGCATGGCGGCCGCCCGGTCCCCGGACAGGGCCTGCAGCTGCAGCAATGTCCGGTACCCGACCTCCTCAAGCGGCTCGAGATCGATCCGCCGGCGTGCCCGCTCGATCGCCTCTCCATAGGCACCGGCGTTCCGCTCGGCCGTGATCAGCTGGTCCAGCAGCGCCAGGCACCTGCGGTGCAGCCGGTCCCGCTCCACGGTGACCCAGTCGTCATACAGCGCGGGCATCAGCTCGCCGCGATACGCCCGCACGGCGTCGGCCGCGGCCCGCCGGAACGCGGTCTCGTCGGCCGCCGCGAGCGCGGCCGACGCCTTTTCGGCGGCGGCCTCGAAGACGGCAACATCCACCAGGCAGTCGCGGTCGAGCCGCCACAGCAGCGTGCCGCCTTGCGCGGCCAGCCACCGTTCCACCTGGGGGAGCCCGGCCCGCAGCGCATGCAGCTCCCGGCGCAGGTTCGCCCGGGCCTGGGCTTGGCGGCAATCCGGCCAGAACTGGGCCGCGATGTAGTCCCGGCGCTGCGGCGCGCCCGCGTGAACCAGCAGGAAGCCGAGCAGGGCCATAGCCCGTGGCGACTTCAGTGCCATCACCACCGAGCCGTCCACGGCGACCCGCTGCTCACCGAGCAGTGAAATCTCGAGCACCAACTGGCCCCCACCCCCCGGCACTGGCACTCTACCGCTGCGCCCGGTATTTACCGCGGGCGTCACCTGCCGGGCGGCTACGTCGGGCCTACCAGCGGGTGATCGCGGCCGTCAGAAGCGGCGGCTTGCAGCCCGGAGTCGGCCGCCCAGCAGGCCTTCGACGCGTCGAGGCCAGTGAGATCGAGGTATTCGCTGACGAGCGGTCCCGGTTCGTCAAGGCGTCGCTGTCACGCGATCACGAGCTGATCTACCCTCCGGTGCAGGCGTCTGTAATGCTGCGCTCAAGGGCACCCGGTAGCGCGCGTCAGGTCATGGGGGATGCCGGGGGCAGGGGGTGAACGCCGTGCCCGGCCAGGTCATGCTCGCAGCGCCGGAGCAGCGCCACACTGCCCTGAGCCGACGCCAGCTGGGCGGCGGAGCGCAGTCGTGAGATGGCGGCCTGCTTCTCGTCGTAGGACCCACGCATGCGCATCACCTCTGGTAGCCACCAGAGATCGTCGCGCGCCTTGGCGGCGGCCAGGGCGGCGTCGAGGGTCTCCTGTGCCGCGTCCGGCCGGTCGTTGCTGGCCAGCAGGTCGGCCAGCAGCGACAGCCAATACGGCATGCGGGCATAGGAGCCTTCCGCCTTCAGGTTGCCGATGCCCTGCTGGGCAAGGCCGATGCCCGGCTCGCCCATCCGCGACCAGCCGTCCAGGATCAGTCCCCACTCGCGGTAGTAGGCGAACCCATGCCGGTCACAAAGCTCGCGCAGCTCGCCAACGGCGCCCTCGAGCGCGGGCAGGTCATGGCGCATCTGGTAAGTGATACAGCTATATGCCAGCGCCACGGCCAGGCAGAACGGGTTGTCGATCGACCTGGCCAGCTTGATGGCCTGGTGGCAGGCGGACCGGGCCTCGGTGTCGTGGCCCAGGAGCCAGTGAGCTTGTGCCCCCCAGACCATGCCGAATAGGTCGGGCCTGACACCAGTGATCAGCCAGGCCGGGCTGTCCGTCAGATCGGCGGCCAGCTCGAGATGGCGCAGTCCCTCGGCCGGCCTCCCGAGACTCAGTGCTGAGCCACCGACGACCAAATGTACCTGGCCCCTCAGCCGCGAGCTGGGGTCGACCATGCTCAGCGCGCGGTTGGCTATCTGGTAAGCATCGGCAGTGCGTCCCTGGACGAACCGCGACGACCATAGCGCGACCAGGCCGGCGACCGTCGAGTCCTTGCGGCCCAACGACTCGGCCAGGGCGACCGTACGCTCGAACGTCCGATGCACCTCCGGGGAGGCATAGCCCAACCTGGCAGTGAGTGGCGGCCCAACGGCTTCGAGGATTTCCAGCTCCTGGCGGTCACGGTCGCTGCCAGCAGGCAAGTCACCGACGATCGACAAGGCCTTCCGGTACAGCCGGATTGCCTCCTCGTTGGCGTACCTGTCCTTGGCCCGGGCCCCCGCGGCGGCGAGGTAGGGAATCGCTCGTGCCGGGACGGCGCTGCGGGCGTAGTGATAGGCAAGCAGCTCGGCGTGCTCAAAGCGCTGGCTGGCCTGGGAATCCTCCAGGGACGCGCCGACCCGGCCGTGCAGTTCTCGGCGGCGCGCTTCCAGCATGCCGTCATAGGCCACCTCGCGGGTCAGCGCATGCGTGAACACGAAGATCCGCTCAGGGCCGCCGTGCCGCTCCCGGAGAAACTCGAGCCCTTTCAGCTCCTGCAGCCGCGCTTCCAGCGGCACATCGCCGTCCCAGACCTCTTCGGCCAAGTCCAGCGAGAACTCCCGGCCGAGCACCGCGGCCACCTGCAGAGCCGCCTTCTGGTCGGCGGTCAGCCGGTCGATACGCGCGGCCAGCACCTGCTGGACCGTCTCTGGCACGGCGCCCCCCTCCTCATCGGCGACCTGGTCCCGGGTGGCCCGGGCCAGTTCCTCGAGGAAGAACGGGTTGCCTTCTCCCCGCTCGGCGATCGCTGCCGCAGCCGGGTCCCCGACGTCGAGTATCGAGGCCACGATCTTTTCGCCGGCCGCCGGTGACAGCGGCCGCAGCGCCAGCTGGGAGGTGAACGACTTGCCGGGCCACGGCGAGGAGTAACCGGGGCGGTAGGTGACCAGCAGCATGATCGGCACCGACGGCAGCTCTTCGACGAACCCCGCCAGGAATTCCTCCGATGTCTGGTCAATCCAGTGCAGATCCTCGATCAGCACGACCAGCGGCCGGTGCCAAGCCTCGGCCACCAGCAGCCACCGCAGCGCCGCGAAGGTGCGGGCCCGGATGGCCACCGGATCGAGTGCGGCTACCGCCGGGTCACCGGTCGGCAGGCCAAACGCGTGCCGCAGGTAATGCGCCAGCGACACGTCCAGCTCGAGCGTCTTGATCTTCCGCTCGATCTTGGTCGCCACCAGGTCGGGGGCATCATCAGCGGCGATCCCGCAGGCGTTGCGTACCAGTTCGAACAGCGGCAGGTAGGCGATAGCAGCCCCGTAGGACCGGCACCGGCCCTCCAGCACGGCTGCATCGTCCTCGGCCAGCCGGCAGAACTCCCAGGCCAGCCGGGACTTCCCCAGACCCGGGTCCCCGGCCAGGCCGACCACCTGGCCCTCACCGTTCACGACAATCTCCAGCATCCGTCGCAGCTCGGCCAGCTCGCGGCCCCGGCCCGTGAAGGGACTCAGACCACTTCCGGAGTCGAGCCGGGCCGTGCGGCTGCCCAGCCCGGTCACCCGCAGCGGGCGGACGGTGCGTTCCTTGACCTGGACCGGCGCGACCTCCTCCAGCTGGAAGTAGCCACGCACCAGTTGGGCAGTCCGCTGGCTCACAAGCACTGCGCCCGGCGCCGCCGCGGCCTGCAGCCGGGCGGCCAGCACCGTGGTGTCGCCGAACGCCGTGTAATCCCCCCGCAGGTCGTCGCCGATCGTCCCCACCACCACCAGACCGCTGTTGATACCGATCCGGACCGGAACCTCCGACTGGGCTGCGATTCCGAGGGCGGCAAGGACGGCGTGCCGGGCGTGGTCCTCATGCGCGATCGGCGCCCCGAACAGCGCCATGAACCCATCGCCGAGGAACTGGTTGATCGTGCCCTCATACCGGTGCACCTCGGCCAGCGCGACCCGGAAGAAGCGGTCGATCACCAGGTGGAACTCCTCCGGGCCCAGCTCCGCCGCCAGCGCGCTGGAGCGGACTATGTCGCAGAACAGCACGCTCACCTGCTTGCGCTCACCCTCGATGGCGCTCCGCACGGCCAGGATCTGCTCGCTGATATGCACCGGGGTGTAACCCGCCGGAGCCGGCCCCGCGGTAACCGCGCGCCCACATTCCGGGCAGAACCTGGCGCCTGACGGCTGCACCGCGCCGCAGCCGGGGCACGAAAGAGCCAGCTGCGCACCACAATGCAGGCAAAAGCGCGCCTCGTCCGGATTCTCCTGGCTGCACCGAGGGCACCGCACCGGCGACCACCCCCTAGCCGACCAACTCCGGCCACATGCTAGATCCGTTCAGAATATCCCGCGACGACGGACCCCCCGCGAGCAACGGTCGGCGGGGTCCTTACGCCACTGGAGACGCTCCACCACGGCGCTGGTCCACTCGTGGGCCTGCCGTCTGACGCCGATCCGGTCGCAGGCGCAACGGCGCGCAGAACTACTTGATCTGGGTACGGACGCGCCCATGGCCGGCGCCTTTGATTTACGCCTGATCCGGCTCCGTTGTGAACAGCTCGTCCGGGCGGCTCGCATTGGTCTGGTTCACCATGCCGTGACGGTAGCCGCCACCGCTGCGGGCGAGGTGCGGTCCATGTGGAGACGGGATGGAGAGGCCGCAGCAGGCCAGCAGGAGCCCGATCGCGGAGATCTCCACACCACCCACACGGGTTCCGCATGGCGCCTTCATGCAGATGTAGGCCTGCTACGTAAGAGGGGGCCTAAGTTTGCCGGCTGCGTCGGCGCCTTCATCCCGGCAAGAGCGAGGACCGGTTGGGCGATGTCCCGCTCGGGATCCGGGTGTCCGCATCACGCGTCCCGGCGCTGGCCACAAGAAGGGGAGGACCAGATGAACATGGCCCTCGTCATCGACCGGACAGGCCAGGGATCGCCGTCGGCCCGCTCCGCCCGGACCATCCACCCAGTGGGCGCGCTCGAGGGCGTCCGGCGGGCCGGCCTGCCGCCGGCTGGCCCTGGGCGGCCAAGGGCGCGGGCGCCGCAGGCGGGCCGTGTGCGGTGAGACGCGTCCCGCGGGACCTCATCATGCTGGCGGCCAGCCTGGCGGTCTTCGCCGGCTGCGCGGTGATCGTGGCCGATGGGCGGGTCGGGCCGGCCGAGCGGGCCGTGTTCCACGCCATCAACGGGCTGCCCAGCTGGCTGTACCAGCCGATGCTGGCCGCCCAGTACCTGGGGGTGCTGGGGATGCCGCTGGTGGTCGCCGTCGCCGCGCTGGCGTGGCGGCGCTGGCGGCTGGCCGCCGCGCTGGTGCTGGTGGTGCCCTTGAAGCTCGGCCTGGAGCAGGTCGCCAAGCTGCTGGTGCAGCGGCAGCGGCCCGGGACGACGGTGCCCGATGCGATCCTCCATGGGGTGCCGCATGGCGGGCTGAGCTTCACCTCCGGGCACGCCATCATCACCTTCGCGATCGCCGGGCTGCTGGTGCTGGTGCTGCCGCGCCGCTGGGGGGTCGTCGTGCTGGTCCTGGCCGCGTGCAACGGGCTGGCGCGGGTGTATCTGGGGGCGCACAACCCGCTGGATGTGGTCGGCGGGGCGGCGATCGGCCTGGCGATCGCCGCCGTGCTGGACCTGATCCTGGACGTCGCCCGTGACCGTGGGGCCGCCCGTCTGGGCCGTGCTCCCCGGCGCGGGCGGATCGCGCCGCCAGAGCGCGTCAGCTGGGGGAAATCGTGACAAAGTCGCCGGAAATCTACGCCGGGCCACCCGTGGTGGCCGTGAAGCCGGGCGGCCGGTTTCTGCCACCGGCCCGGTACCGGCATCCGGGCGACATCATCCGCCTGATCCTCGCTGGGCTGGTACTCGCCGGAGCGCTGGCGGTTACCGTCATCACGCATGCCACGTATGCGGGTGCCAGCGCTGCTGCCGTGACTGCTGTTGCGCCGTCCACCGTGGCGGGCCGGGTGCTGGCGGGGCTCGTACAGGCGGCCTTCGCCGTAGCGGCCGTCGCTGCGATAGCCGTCACGTTGCATCACCGCCGGTTCCGGCTGCTGGCCAGCCTGGCGGGCGTCGCGGTATTGGCAGGCGCCGCGCTGATCGGAATCGTTCAGCTCGCGGGCGGGGAGCGTCCGCTGGCCCGGGCGGCCGGCGCCGGCCAGTGGTCGTGGCTTACCGGCGCGTCGCTGGCGGGCCCCGCGCTTCTTGCCGCCGCCGTGGCCGGCACGGTCGCCGCGGCGCCGTGGCTCAGCCGTCCGTGGCGGCGCACCGCCTGGGCCGCACTGTGGCTAGCCGCCGTTGCGCGGCTGATCACCGGCACGGCCTCGCCGATGGAAGTGGTCCTGGCATTCGCAGCCGGGGTAACGGTCGGCGCCGGTGCGCTCGTCCTGTTCGGCGTGCCCGACCGGCGCATCGGCCCCGACGAGATCGCGGCGGCACTTGCCTCGGCTGGCCTGCCGGTCGCTCACGTCGAGCCAGCCGCCGTCGAGGCGAAGGGCTCGCGGCCTTTCACCGCGGTCGCCGAGGACGGGGAGCCGTTGTTCATCAAGGTCCTCGGATCGGATCAGCGGGACGCCGACCTGCTGTACCGCGCCTACCGGTTCATCCGGCTGCGCGACATCGGCGACACCCGCCCCGCCGCCTCGCTGATCCAGGCCGTCGAGCACCAGGCGCTCGCCGCGGTCATGGCCGAGCGGGCCGGGGTGACGGTGCCCGCCGTCCGCCAGGTGATCAAGACCGCCGATGGGTCCGCGCTCCTGGCCATGGAACGCGTGAACGGCAGCTCCCTCGACCGGATCCCCGGGCCAGAGATGACCGACACGATGCTCCGGGAGCTGTGGAAAGAGGTGGGCGGGCTGCACCGGGCGAGAATCGCGCACCGCTCGCTACGGACCGCCAACATCGTGGTTGACCGTGCCTGCCGTACCTGGATCGTTGACTTCAGTTTCTCCGAACTGGGTGCCACGCAGCGCCAGATGGCGCTCGACGTCGCCGAGCTGCTGGCCTCGTTGGCCGTCATGATCGGGGCCGGCCGGGCAGTCGCCTGCGCCGTCGCGATCATCGGCCCTGACGGCGTCGGGGCCGCGGTGCCGTTGCTGCAGCCGCTTGCTCTTTCGGCCGGCACACGCCGCACGATCGCACGCCATGACGGCCTGCTGACCCAGACCCGGGCGGCTGCCGCCGCGGCGAGTGGCCGGCCAGACCAGGAACTGGCCCGCATCCAGCGCGTCCGGCCAAGAACGCTGCTGGCGATCGCCGCTGCCGCGGGCGCGTTCTACTACCTGCTCCCTCAGCTGGCACAGGTGGGAAGCAGCTGGCAAGCCGTCCAGTCGGCCGACTGGGCGTGGCTGCCCCTGGTCATCGCCTTGTCGGCCGTGACCTACCTGGCCAGCGCTGTCGCGCTGATGGGCGCGGTGCTGCCGCGGATCCGGTTCTGGCCGACCGTGCTGGCTCAGGCTGCCTCATCGTTTGTCAACCGCGTCTCCCCGGCCAATGTCGGCGGGATGGCGTTGAATGCCCGGTACCTGCAGAAATCCGGGGTGGAGGCCGGCGCCGGCGTCGCCGCGGTTGGAGTCAACAGCCTTGCGGGCGCCATCGTGCATGCCGGTTTTGCTGGTGGTCTTCTTCGTCTGGTCAGGCCGCAATATCGCTCAGGCCTTCAAGCTGCCGTCGGGGAGCAAGCTGCTGCTGATTCTCGCCGTCGTCGTGGCGATCGTCGGCATCGTGCTGGCGACCCGTCCGGGCCGCCGGTTTGCCGTGGGCAAGCTGATCCCCGGATTGAGGTCGGCCGCCGCCAGTCTCCGGCGGGTGGCGCAGAACCCGGGCAGGATGACCATGCTGTTCGGGGGGTCGGTGCTGATCACGCTGGCCTACATCGGCGCGCTCGCCGCCTCCATCCAGGCGTTTGGCGGGGGCCCGGGCATCATCCTGGTCGCCGCCGTGTACATGGGTGCCTCGGCGATCGCGGCCGCGGCCCCCAGCCCCGGCGGGCTGGGCGCTATCGAGGCGGCCCTGGTGGCGGGGCTGACCGGTGTCGGCATGGCAGGCGGGACCCGCTGTTTCCGCCGTCCTGCTGTACCGGCTGGCCACCTACTGGCTGCCCGTGGCGCCGGGCTGGCTGTCCTGGCGCGCCCTGCTACGGCGTGAGTACGTGTGAAACCGCGCGCGGTGCTCATGGCGGCCTGCATCGGGCTGACGGTGGCCATGCCGGCCTGTACGTCCTCACGCGGTCACGTCTCGTCCGCCGCCGGCAGGCCAGCGGGCCAGCACGGCGCGGTCATCACGGTCGGGTCGTTCGATTTCCCCGAGAGCGTCCTGCTCGCCGAGATCTACGGCGGGGCCCTCGCGGCGGGCAAGTTCCCGGTCCGGATCCTGCCGAGTCTGGGCCCCCGGGAGGTGGTGGATCCGGCGCTGACGAACGGCCTGGTCCAGCTGGTGCCCGAGTACGCGGGGTCGGCACTGGAATTTTTCAGCCTGGGAAGGCTGGCCGGCCCATCCAATGCCGGGGTGGCCAATAAGGCACTGGCGGGGTCGGTAGCGGGCCGCGGGCTCGTGGCGGCGCGGCCGGCTCCTGCGCAGGACGCCAACGCGATCGTGGTGACGGCCGCGACCGCGGCCCGCTATGACCTGCGCTCGATCGCCGACCTCGCCGGCGTGGCGCCGCGGCTGATATTCGGCGGGCCGCCCGAGTGCCCGGGACGTGCCTACTGCCTGCAAGGGCTGAAGCGGGCCTACGGGCTGCATTTCAAGGCGTTCGTCCCGCTCGACGCCGGCGGCCCCTTGACCCGGCAGGCCCTGGAGGCGGGGTATATCGACGTCGCGTTGCTGTTCACCACGGATCCGGACATCCCGGCGCGGCATCTCGTCGTCCTGGCCGACGATCGTGGACTGCAGCCGGCCGAGAACATCACTCCCCTGCTGCGCAGGGATGTCGTCGCCCGCTACGGCCCCAACCTGGTCGCGGCGCTGAACAGGGTGTCGGCCCTCCTGGACACCGGCACGCTGCGTGCCCTCGACGCGCGGGTTGAGCTGGCGCGGGCAGAACCCCCGGCTGGTGGCCGGCGGCTGGCTGCGCGCACATGGGCTGATCCCGGCCGGGGGTGACGCACGTTGAGTCAGGACATCGGGCGCGTGACCGCCGGGGACAGCCCAGCCAGCTCGCCACCGGGAGCGGCCGTCCACAAGACCCGCCGTCAGCGCCGGCCGACCGGTGCGCCGCCGCCGCTGCCGCACCCGGTCAGCATCACCACCACGGCGTGGGTGGTCTTCATGGCCATGATCCTCGCTGGTGCGTTCGTGGCCAGCCAGCACACGCCGTGGCTCCGGATCGATGACCGGGTCAGCACGTGGGTGCTGCGCCAGCTGACCGGGATACGGACGCCGTGGCTGACCGATGTGGCCAACGCGATCAAGGTGGCGGGCACCAGCTGGGGGGTCACCGTGGTCGGCCTGTCGGTGGTCGCCCTGACCATGGCATTCCGCCGCTGGCGGCACCTGCTGGTGTTCATGGGCAGCCTGTTCTTCCTGGAGATCGCCGGAGGTATGATCTACGACGCGCTGTCCAGGCCACGCCCGTACGGCGTGCCGATCATCTCCAGCTGGGGCGGGTATTCGGGGGGATCGCCCCCGGTGGCGGTCCTTACGATCATCCTGATGGGCATCGTCTACTGCCTGGCCGTGCCGGGCCGCGCCCGCTCCTACACCAAGGTGGCTGTGGCCGCCGTGGTCGCCCTGTTTGGTCTCGCCCGCCTGTACCTGGGGGTCGATCACCCGGGGGATGTCCTGCTCGGCGCGGCGTTTGCCGTGGCGATCGCGGTCACCGCGTTCCGTTTCTTCACCCCGAACGAGGTGTTCCCGGTCGTGTACCGGCGCGGCAAGACCGCGCACGTGGATGTGACCGGCCGGCGGGGGGAGGCGATCCGCCAGGCGGTGCACGACCAGCTCGGGCTGACCGTAACCGAGATCAAGCCGGTCGGCCTTGAGTCGTCCGCGGGCTCCACCCCCGTGAGGCTGCGGGTCGAGGGCGGCCCCGATGAGTACGTGTTCGCGAAGCTGTACACCAAGGGCCACGTCCGCGCGGACCGCTGGTACAAGCTGGGGCGGAGCATCCTCTATGGCTCCCTGGAGGATGAGTCTCCGTTCAACACGGTGCGGCGCCTGGTCACCTATGAGGACTATGCCCTGCGCCTGCTGCAGGACATCGGGGCCCGCACGGCCAGGCCCTACGGTGTTGTCGAGATCACCCCGGAGCGTGAGTACCTGCTCGTCACCGAGTTCTTCGCCGGTGCCGTTGAAATCGGCGAGGCCGAGGTCGATGACATGGTGATCGACCAGGGGCTGGTGCTGATCCGCATGCTATGGGACGCCGGGATCGCCCACCGCGACATCAAGCCGGGCAACCTGATGGTCCGCTCCGGGGAGCTGCTGCTGATCGACGTGGCGTTCGTCCAGGTGCGCCCATCGCCGTGGCGGCAGGCGGTCGACCTGGGCAACATGATGCTGGTGCTCGCGGTCCGCAGCGACCCGCAGCGGGTCTACCGCCGGGCACTGGACTACTTCACCGAGAGCGAACTCGCGGAAGCGTTCGCCGCCACCCGGGGGATGGCGAGCCCGACGCAGCTGCGCGCCTTCATGAAGCGGGACCCGCGCGACCTGCTCGGCGAATTCCGCGCCCTCGCCCCACAGCGGCCGCCGATCGTGCTGCAGCGGTGGAGCATCCGGCGGATTGCGCTGGCGGCTGGGCTGCTCGGCGTCACCGCCCTCGCCGTGAATGTCGGAGTGCAGGCCTTCTTCCCAGCCGGGAACCTGGGTGCCTCCGCCCCCAGCTGCGGCACCGGCCACTCGATGATCCTGGCCGCCCAGGCAGTCCCGTCGGCGGCCACGCTGCCCTGCATCGCCGCGCTCCCGTCGGGCTGGAGTATCGGCGGTGCGGACATCTCCAGCGGGAAGTCCAGCCTGCGGCTGGACTCCGATCGCGCGGGACAGGGAGCCATCACCGTCACCCTGACGGCCACCTGCGACATCTCGGGCGCCCAGCAGATCCCCTCCGACCAGCCCGGCATGCGGCGGTTCGAGCGTCCGCTGAGCCTGGTGCCGCAGTTCTCCGACCTCCGCTTCTACACCTTCCCCGGCGGCTGCGTCACCTACCGGTTCAGCTTCGCGCCCGGCGCATCTCCCGCGCTGGCCGGCGCCGCCGACAGCGCGCTCGCATTCCAGCCGCGGGCGGAGCTCGTCGATTTTGTCTGGCGCACCGAGGGCCTTGCCCTGTGCGGGCGAGGTGCCGCGTGCCCAGGCTGAGCAGAGGTCCTCAGCCTCCTTGGGCTCGTG
The DNA here is from genome assembly GCA_963730065.1 of uncultured Actinomycetes bacterium. Lineage (GTDB taxonomy): Bacteria > Actinomycetota > Actinomycetes > Streptosporangiales > Streptosporangiaceae > UBA9676. The sequence goes on from CAVSQL010000001.1 coordinate 190,367, forward strand.
TACGTCATGCTGCCCGTTCCAGCACTGGTGGCCAGGCAGGCGGCCGCAGCGGCCGGCCGGAACCCGAGGCCCGGGTGTTCGCCCGGCGCGGGTCCCACGGAAGAATCGGTGGGACCTCCATGAATACCGAGCCGGCCCATCAAGGCGACAAGCTCACGGCCGCCAGCGCGTCGCCGCCCAGCCTCGCCACATCGGCACGGCCACAGTCCCCGGCCAGGAACCAGAAGCGTGCCCTCACAGGCGTGCTGGCCGATCCCCGGGTCCGGCTCGGGGCGGGAACGGCGGTGATGCTGGCCACGGCCATCGCCGCGCGCCGCAACCACGTCAGCCCGTGTGAGGCCACAGCGTTCCGGGCGGTCAACGGCCTGCCCGACTCGCTCTACCCGCCCGCCTGGGTCATCATGCAACTGGGGACCCTCGGCGCCGCCCCGGCAGCGGCCGGCGCGGCCTGGCTAGCCGGGAACCGCCAGCTGGCGGCCCGGCTCCTGGCCGGCGGCACCGGCACCTGGGCGCTGTCCAAGCTGGTCAAGCAGATGGTGCGCCGACCCCGGCCGGCGCTCCTGCTCCCCGGCACGCGCCGCCGCGGCCCCGACGCCACCGGCCTGGGATACCTGTCCGGGCACGCCGGCGTCGCCACCGCCCTCGGCGCCGCCGCCTGGCCACACCTCGGCCCCGCCGGCCGCGCCCTCACCCTGGGCGCCATTCCCGCCGTGGGCCTGGCCCGGGTCTACGTCGGCGCCCACCTGCCGCTCGACATCGCAGGCGGCGCCGCGCTGGGACTCGCCATCGATGCAGCGGTAGCCCTCGCCCAGGAAATGGCTGCTCCGCCACGTACCCCCGGGGAAGCGGTGAGCACCCTACACGAGCAGGCCCGGCCTCCGCCCAGGCTCCATGGCGGCCACCCCGGCCAGGCATGGCGTCGGCCGTTAGGCGCAATTCTGCAGTACCGATTCAAGCGCTTGCACATGCCGCTGACCTGTGCCGGAACCAGGATCTCGCGGCACGCTCACCGCACCCAGAGTTGGTCGAGCAGGATGCCCCAGATCGGGTTGTACTGGTAATCGCCCACCCGGGCGGAGGTGAAGTCGGCGAAGCGCAGACTGGCGAAGGGCACCCACGGCGCGAGATGGGTGACTTCGCGGTCGACCCTCGCCCAGACCTTGGCGGCGGCTTGCGGATTGCTTATCTGGAGCTGGCCGGCCCGGTTCATCTGGCGGTCGATGTTGGGGTGGCAGAAGAAAGAGCCGCTCCTGGTGTCGGCGGGGTCGGCCGGGCGGAAGGCCGAGCACTGGAAGAACACGTCGAAGAAGTCAGATGCGGACGGGTAGTCCGCGATCCAGCTTCCCACGGAGGCCTGGACCCGGCGACGGGTGTCGTTCACGTTGTGCGTGAACGCGGCCACCGAGGCCACCCGCAGCGACGCGCGGTATCCCAGCTCGCGGAGCACCCCGACGAAGTAGGGCCCAAGCGGGCCATCGAACTGGTGCGCCCACACGACCACGCGCATCCCCTCGGTGTGCGAGGCGGCCACCAGGCGCCGGGCCCGGGCGAGGTCGGGGCCGATCCACGCCCCGCTGGCGTCGGGATCGACGGTGAATGGGCAGTACGGCCGGTACCCGGGCACGCCGGGGGGGAGGATCTGGCAGGTGGGCTGCGCGGCGCCAGGACCGCCCAGGGCCGAGACTGCCTTGTTCCGGTCGGCGGCCAGGCTCACCGCCTGCCGGACCTTCAGGTCATCGAACGGCGGCACGGTCACGTTGAACGCGGCGTAGGCGATGCCGGGCAGCGGGTTGATATGCACCTGCCGGTCGTACCGGGCGGTGAGGCTCGCGACATCGGGTGGTGGGTCGGCCATCCAGTCCGCACGGCCCGCCTCGATCGCGGTGACCTCCTGCCCGGGGGTGAGCCCGAACCTCCACACGATCCGGTCCGGGAACCCGTCCGGCTGCGCCGCCGCCGACCACTGGCGGAACTCCGGGTTCCGGGCCAGGTCGACTTCCCGCCCGGGGACGTCGCGCGTGATCATGTATGGCCCGGTCGCCGGGACCGGGCTGGTCCCCACGTCGTGGGCGGGCACGCTGGCGGGGACCGGCGCGGTGAACGGGAAGGCCAGCTTGTACAGGAAGTCTCCGTCGGGCGCGGTGAGATGGAACGTCACCGTCCGGGCGTGATCGTCCACCGTGATGGCGCGCGACAGGTCACAGGGTGAGCCGCTATGGCACGCATCCGCGCCGACGAGCCCGGTGAAGAACGAGCGTGCCTCCGCATTGAGCTCGAAGACGCGCTCAAGGGCATAACGGAAATCCTGCGGCCGCACCGGCGTCCCGTTCGAATAGCGCAGGCCGGGGCGCAGCACGAACGTGTACTGCGTGCCGCCCGCTTGCGGCGCGGGGAGCGCGAGCGCAAGGTCCGGGACGAGCTGCAAGCCGGCGCTGCCGCCTGTGCGCTGGAACGTCACCAGCGTGTCGTAGGTGGCCTCGGTGAAAGAAGGCGGGAGATCAGGGTAGCTAAGCGCCGGATCGATCGTCCCGAACCAGGCCGATGAGAGCAGGCGGAACGTCCCGCCCCGGTGCCTGCTGGCGTAGCCGACGCCAGCTCCCACCCAGGGGGCTCCCCCGACCACGGCCACGGCCAGCGGGGGATCACCGACGTGCAGGCTTGACACCGCGCGGCCGGTAGCGGGATCGATCCGCACCACCGTGCCTGCCGCCGCGTCCGCCACCCACACGCCGGCGGCGGCTACCGCCAGGGCTGAAGGGCCGTTCCCGACGGTGATCGTCTGGGTGACAGTCCCGGTGCTGGGGTTGATTCTGGACACCGTGCTGTCCAGCCCGTTCGCCACCCAGACCGAGCCGAAGCCGAAGGCGATCGCGTCCGGGTCCGCGCCGACCGCAATGGTCTGAACGGGCTGCCCGGCCACAGGGTCGATCCGGGTGACGCTGTCGCCGGCCGGGCTGGTCACCCAGACTGACCCCGCGCCGAGCGCGATGGCGTACGGCGCCGAGGTGAGACCGATCGTCTGGGTCAGCCGGCCGGACAACGGGTCGATCCGGGAGACGGTGCTCCCCACCGGATCGGTGACCCACACCGCCCCAAGGCCGGCCGCGACCTCGGTGGGTTCGGAGCCCGCGCCGATCGTCTGCACCACCTGGCCGGCCGAGCCGTCGATCCGGGACACGGTACCGTCGGCGGCGTTCGCCACCCACACGTCATCGCCGTCGTACGCGATGCCGTCGGCCCCTGCGCCCACTCCGATGGCCTGGGTGATGGCCCGCGTGGCAGGGTCGATGCGGTAGACGGCGTTGCCTTCCGGGCTCGTCGCCCACACCGAGCCCCCGCCCACGGCCAGGCTGGCCAGCGCCGACGGCATGGCCAGCGTCAACGTGACCGAAGTCCCGGATGCCGACAGCACCCCGATGCCGTTCGCGGGGACGCTCGCCCCCGCCGCCGCCCGCAGGGCCAGCGGCACGCCCGCGGCGACCGCGACTGCGACTGCGAGCGCCAGCCCGGCAGCGATGAGGGCCCACCGGCGGGACCGCCATCGGCCAGATGCCGCCGTCGGGCCCGGCGGACCGCTGGGCGGGGCACGGTCCAGCCGGCCGGGGAGCTGCGGATGGGCTGGCGGAGGCTGCTCGAGTTCCGGATCCTGGCGCAGGATCGCCTGCTCCATCCTCCGCAGATCCGGCCCGGGCTCTATCCCCAGCTCACCGGCCAGCAGGCCCCGCGCCCGGCGGAACGCGGCCAGCGCCTCGCTCTGCCGCCCGGACCGGTAGAGGGCCAGCATGAGCTGCCGGTGGAACGGCTCGTGATACGGATGGCTGGCGGCCAGCGCCTCCAGCTCCGGGACCAGGTCCTGAGCCCGGCCAAGCCTGAGGTCGGACTCGATGCGCCGTTCCAGGGCGAGCAGGTGCTGGTCGTTGAGCCGCATCGCGGCGCCCCGGGCGAACGGCATGTCGGCGACGTCGGCGAGGGCCTGGCCGCGCCACAGGGCAAGCGCGGCGTGCAGCAGGGCTGACGCCCCCACGTCGTCCCCCCGCCCGGCGGCTGCCGTGCTGTCCCTGACAAGCTGCTCGAACCGGAACGCATCAACGTGGTCGGGGTCGACGTCCAGGATGTATCCCGGCGGCCTGGTGAGCAGGACGCCTGGCGCGGAACCGTCGCGGAGAACACGGCGGAGGCGTGCGATGTAGGTCTCGACCGTGTGGCCAGCGGTCGGCGGTGAATCTTCCCCCCACAGGTCGTCGATCAGCCGCGCGGTGGAAACGATGCTTCCCGCGTTCAGGATCAGATCGGCGAGCAGCGCCCGCTGCTTGGGCCCGCCCAGCGGGAGGCTCCGCCCGCCGTCGGAGACCTCGACCGGCCCGAGCACGCGGAACTGGAGGTCACCGCCCCCCACCATGGCTGCACGCTAGCACCGGCCGCAGGCCCTGGCCAGCCGGGGATCAGGTGGCGGCGAAACAGCCCGCGACCTGCGTTTCGAGCAAACTGCGACCGTTTGTCGATCAGGCGGCCGGACGCTGCTCCCATTCCCGGAGACCGGAGGCCGCGATGGCGGGGGCGAAAGGGCAAGCGCCGGGCTCGGTAGCCGAGCTGCTGCGGCCGGCCAGGCCAGGGCGGGCGGCTCTGCTGCTGGTCCTGGTCCTGGCGGGGTGCTCCTCCGCGAGGGGAGCGGCCGCGAACGGGCCAGCCACTACGGGCCAGGCAGCCAGTTCGGCGAAGCTGTCGGTGACCTCGACGCTCGACGGGCACGCCGCGCTGCCCCCCCGGATCCACTGGCAGGCCTTCCCAAGCGCGCCAGCCGCGGACGTCACCGAGGTCGACTTCCTGATCGACGGCAGGCTCGGCTGGGTCGAGCACAACACGCCGTACTTCTACGGCGATGACGGCAACTGGCTGGTCACCTCCTTCCTCAAGCCCGGCGAGCACACCTTCACCGTGCGTGTGATCGACGCCGACGGGCACACGGCCACTGACACAGTAAAGGCATCGGTCACCGCGCCCTCCGCTCCACCGCCAGCCTTGCGCGGCGTCATGTGGACACGCCTCGTCACGCCTGCGGACGTGCGCAAAGCCACCTCGGATCAGCCACCACCTCCCGGTCGCTGGCGGCTCCGGATCAGCCCAATGGGCTGGCAGCTGCATGACCCGACGGGCGCTGGAGCGCTCTTCGACGTCGGCTACCGGCCGGATGGAAGCCTGCAGATGCGCCGCACCATCGAGTACCCGCCGTACCCGAACAGCAACAACGGCGGCTTCTGCGGGGACACCGACCCGCTGTGGGCCTGGACCTACTCCGTCGGGGACGGCGGCAAGACGCTCACACTCCGCCCGGCCGGCCACGATCCCTGCGGTGACCGGATCGCAATTCTCGCTGGCACGTGGATGCGGGCGGGCCAATGAGATCGGACCTACCGGCGGCAAGGAGCGGGCGATGACAGCGGCCCAGCGGCCAAGACACATGAGCGCGCAGATGACCCCCAAGCCCGTCATGAAGCGCCTGGCCTCCGCTGTCTTGGCGATCTCGCTTACGGGAGTGCTGCCTGTGCTGTTCGCCCAGCCGGCGCTGGCAGCGAGTCTTTGCGTCGGCGGCAAGCCGGGCTGCTTCGCGACCCTGCAGGCCGCGGTCAACGCCGCCCGGGGCGGCGACACGATCACCATCGCATCGGGGACATACGCGGGCGGCGTCACGATCGACGCGAGCGTGAAGGTCGCCGGGGCGGGGCCGGCTCGACAGTGATCCGCGGCGGCGGTCCGGTTCTGACCATCGGCGCCTACGGCGCCTCGGCCGAGCCCACGGTCTCGATCTCCGGGGTGACCATCACCGGCGGTGTGACGCGGTCGAGCCCGGTATCAGCGCCGTTTACCGGCCAGGACGGTGTGATTGCCCGGGGCGGCGGGGTGGAGATCCCGCCGAACGCCGACTTCACCGGCGGTGCGACCGTCACGATCTCCAACAGCGTCATCACCGGTAACCTCGCCGATCCCACCCACGCTCTTCCGCTCGGCCCGCCCTGCCCAGGAGGCGTCTCCTGCCCGTTCGCGCAAGCGGCGGGCGGCGGTATCGACAACTGGGGCACGCTCACGCTGGCGAACACCACGGTCAGCAACAACCGCATCGGCTCGGCGACGGGACTGGCGGCCGTCGTCAGTGACGCCGACGGCGGCGCAATCGCGAACGAGCTGGGCGCGCTGACAGTCAGGAATTCGGCGATCAGCGGCAACCAGGCGAGCGCGACGGCGCCGAACGGGCGCTTCGCCGACTCGGGTGCCATGTTCCTGGACGGCGGCACGGTGGCGATGAGCAACAGCACCGTCACCGGCAACAGCGCCAGCCTCGCAGCCTCCCTGCCGGACAGCGTCTCGCTGAACGCGGTCGCCGGCGGGGTCCATGTCACCAGCAACGTGACGACCGCGACGGTCAGCAACACCGTCATCTCCGGCAACTCCGTCAAGATGACGAACACCGCCGGCAGCACGTCGGCGTTCTCCGGAGGCCTCCACACCGACGGCGTGTTCACACTGAGCAACGACGTCATCGCCGGCAACAGCGTCTACTCCGCGACGCTGCCGGGCTCACCGGGCGACGCCGAGGGCGATTCCGGCGCCGGTGAGATGGCCGGCACGATCAGCAACACCCGCTTCACCGGCAACTCCGTCACGGTCAAATCGGCCGCCGGAACCGCGGACGCCGCCGCCGGTGCGGCCATCTTCACGGGGACGCTGACCGGCAGCACCGTCAGCGACAACACCGTCACCGCTTCCAGCCCGAAGGGGACCGTGGTCCTTGTCGGCGGCGGCCTTCAATCCGGCGGGCCGCTGACGCTCCGGAACACGGCCGTCAGCGGGAACCGCGGCCAGGCGAACGGGCGCACCGGCACCGCGCAGGGCGGCGGCATCTTCGCCGTTGACGAGTCGGCCAACAACGGGCCACCCGGCGGGCCGCTCATCCTGACCAACAGCGCCATTACTCACAATGTGCTCAGCGGAAACAGCGGGATCACGCTCCAGGGCGGCGGCATCTTCGCCACCAACCCGGTCACCCTGACCAGCACCACCCTCGCCAACAACTCCCCCGGCCAATGCGACGGCTGCTGAACGGGCATACCTGATCCCCTGACACGACCTCCAGGCGGCCGGACTGGCCGTCCAGATGCGAGCAGTCTGTGCCTGTGCCCGGTGGCGGGCCGGACCAGCGTCACCTGTTCGGTCATCCCTGGCGGTCGATGTTGCCCATCGCCCTGCAGCCGCATCGGTTCATCGGTCGCGGCCCGGGATCGGCTCAGCTAGCGCCGCCCGCCAGGCAGGCGCCTGGAAGGGGTCGGCGAAGTACTGGGTCTCGTGGGTGACCAGATCGCCAGTGAACTCCATGACGCTCACCGCGTAGGTGGGCACGCCGTCATAGGTGATCACGCACTCGCTCACCCAAAGGTCGCCACCGCCCCGGATCCGCAGGATGGTGAAGTGGCGTTCGGCCGGGTGCCCGCCGCGTTGCGCCTGGATCTTTGACCGGCCCCGGAAGCGCTCCCCGGACTGCGGGTAATCCAGGATCGCGTCCGCAGCGTAGATCGCGTGCTCAGTGTCGATGTCCCCGCGGTCGGAGGCCGCCCAGTGCTCCTCCAGCCGGGCCCGGGTCCTGGCGTCACGATCCATTGCCCTGTTCATCTAGGCCTCCTCCCGCCCTGGGTCAGTTCCGTTACTCTGGGTATCGGCCTGGTGCTTCTGGCTGCAACGGGGATGTTGTGACGCAGTTGACAATGGCACCATGCAGGTTGGGCATTCGAGGCTATGAGAGGCAGTCATCCGATGCGTCCTGACATCAGGCCTGGCGGCATCTTCCCTGATTATGCTCTCCCGGACCAGACCGGCACGGTGCATGCGCTCAGCGAGCTTCAGGGCCGCGATCCGCTCATCCTCACCCTGGCCCGCGGCAACTACTGCCCCAAAGAGCACCAGCAGCACCTCGAGCTGGCGGCCAACTACTCGAAGATCGCGGTGGCCGGGCGTAGCTGCTCAGGAAGGCCCGGTTCGCCACCATCAATAGGCCACCAATTCTGGAAATAAGTTGCTAGTTTCTTGCTGCGAGCGTAGCGTGCAAGACAGGCACCGGATCTCAGCCGCCAAGGGCGGCCAGCTACCCGGGGCTACCGGAGGAGCGCACGCCCACAGCCTGGTCATCGCCATCGCCGTGGTCATGGCGCTCGCAGTGCCGCGTATCCGGCTGAGGCTGCCGGTGCCCGTTGTAAGCCGCCGGGCCAGATCCCTGGCCTGGTGGCTGCGGACGTGGAAGCGGTGACACGATGAACGTCTTCACCGCCGACGACCTGGAGGCCGCAGACCTGCTGGCCCGGTCCGGCACGGTGGCGGCGCGCCGCCATCGTGGACTCCACCACTGGCCAGCGACGGCCAGGGCGGTTACGCGATATGGCTGGCCGACGCCGGGCCGGTGACCGCCAGCCAGGCGGAGATAATCGCAGCAGCGCCGGGCCACGCCCGCCAGCAGCTAGGCATGAGGCCTACCTCCCTCAAGGGCGCCGAGCCGGCGTTTGCGGTGATGGCAGGCTGGCGGCGGGCATGTCGCGCGGAGTGAATTTGCGGCCGGAAGAGAGCGATGACACCCAGCTGGTCCTGGCCCGGGAGCGTTTTCTGACCGCGCAGCCCATCGAGCCGGGCCTGGTGCGTGACACGATCCTGGCGTCGTGGTGGCGCTGCCGGGAGTGGCATGTCGCGGCCGACCGCATCGACCTTTCCTACGTCCGCGATCCCGACCGCGACACCCCGCTGGCCCGCAGCGCCCTGCCGGTGCTGCAGAACCTGCGCGAGAGTCTGGCGGGCGAGTCAGTCAGCGTCGTCCTCGCTGACGGGGCAGGCGTGGTCCTGTCAAGGCTGACAGCCGACCGTGATATGGAGCGGCACCTCGACGGCGTCCAGCTGGCGCCGGGCTTCAGCTACGCCGAGGAGTTCGTCGGTACCAACGGGATCGGCCTGGCGCTGGAGAGTGGCCAGGCGGCGCACGTGTTCGGGCACGAGCACTACACCGAGCAACTGGGGGATCTTGCCGACGCCGGGGTGCCGATCCGCCATCCGATCTCCGGCCAGGTGATTGGGGCGGTGGCTTTAACCTCCTGGCGCAGGGACGCTGGCCAGCTGCTGATCGCGCTCGCCCAGAGCACGGTCGGCCAGGTCACGCAGGGGCTGCTCAACGACAGCAGCGCGCGCGAGGTCCAGCTGCTGCAGGAGTATCTGCGGGCTTGCCGGCACACTAGCGGGATCGTTATCGCGCTGACCAGCGACTTGGTGCTGATGAACGACCATGCGCGAGACGTGCTCGATCCCGGCGACCAGGCCGCGCTGCTCGGGCATGCAGCCGAGGCCCTGGCCGGTGACCTCCGTGGTCCGGTGGATGTCGGCCTGCCAACCGGGCCCAGGGCGCGGATGTACTGCCGGCCTCTTCACGGGAAAGGCCGACGGCGGCTTGCTGGCGGCGTGGTGCGTGTGAAGCTGCTTGAGCTGGCCAGCGGGCCAGCAGCCGGTGCCGGGGCAGGCCCGTGGGCGCGGAGGTTCGGGCCCAGCCTGGTCGGCTCCGGTCCGCTGTGGCTCCGCGGGTGCCGTCAGGTGGATGCGGCCTGTGCCTCGGGCGAGTGGCTATCGCTGGCGGGCGAGCCTGGAGCCGGCAAGCTGGCGCTGCTGCGGGCCGTCTACCGGCGCCACAACCCGGCCGGCGCGTTCCATGTTCTGGATGCCGCCGAGGCCGGCGATCACAACTGGATGGTGCGGGTGCTCGGCGAACTGCTCGAGGGCGAGGGGGGCCTGGTCATCCGGCACGTCGACCGGCTCAGCGTCCTGCGGCTGCAGGCGCTGTGGATAGCGCTGGAACAGGCGCTGGCCGTGGGCCGGCAGCAAGCGCTCTGGGTTGCGGTCACGCTCAGCCAGAGCCCGGTCAGCGGCAACCTTGGCGGGCTGCTGAAGTTCTTCCCGAGCGCGGTAGAGCTTCCCCCGCTCCGCCACCACATCGAGGACCTGCACAACCTCGTGCCGTTCTTCCTGGCTAAGCTGAGCCGGCGTAGCCCCTTGACCTGCTCGCCCGAGGCGATGCAGCTGCTGCTGCGGTCGAACTGGCCGGGCAACACCGAGCAGCTCTGGCAGGTCCTCAGGCGGGTCGTCCAGCACCGGCGCATCGGGACTATCCATCCAGCTGACCTGCCACCGGAATGCTGGAGCGTGAGCCGGCGGCTGCTCAGTCCACTTGAGTCCATACAGCGCGATGCCATCGTGCAGAGCCTGCTGGATCACCGGGGCAACAAGGCTAAGGGGGCTCGATCACTGGGCATGTCCCGGGCGACGATCTACCGCAAGATCCACGAGTACGGAATCATCATCCCGGCCAGCTGACCGGCGGGATCTATGCAGTCTCTTCGTCACCGGGGCCCCCACCGGCCAGGAGGGCCAGGACTTCGCCGATGGTGCGTTCCCGGCTATCGGTCTCTGGCAGCGGCAGGTGCTCCTGGATCTGGTAACGATTCCGGCGGCCGTCCCTCTCCTTCACGACGTATCCGGCCCCGGTGAGGTCGGTGACGATGCCGTAGGCGCTGCGCTCGGTGATGCCCACCCTGGCCGCGATGTCGCGCAGCCGCACGCCCGGGTCGTGGGTGATGCACAGCAGCACCCGGGCGTGGTTGGTCAAAAAGCTCCAGTCCGCCACGCCCGCAAACTATCATGGATCATTTCTAGAAATCTATTGCTAGTTTCTGGTTGCGCCCGTAGCTTTGAAGACAGGTCTCTGGGCCGACCTCCTGTTCGTGGTGCCGGTCCTCCACTGTGGGATCGACAGAGAGGGACGGCCATGAAGGCAACGACGGGGCGGACAGGCCGGGCTGTGCCCGCCGGGAACGGCGGCGGAGCCGCGCCGCCAGGGCTGCGGCAGCGGATGCAGGCGATCGTGCAGGCCGAGTACGGCTCCGCAGACGTACTGCGTCTCGCGGAGATCGACCGGCCAGCGATCGGGGACGACGAGATACTGGTCCGGGTCCACGCCGCCGGGCTCGACCGGGGCACGTGGCACCTGATGGCGGGCCAGCCATACCTGATGCGCCTCATGGGCTTCGGCTTGCGCGCACCCAGGAACCGTGTTCCGGGACTCGACGTCGCCGGCACGGTCGTGGCGGCCGGCGCGGATGTGACCAGGTTCGAGGCTGGCGACGAGGTCTTCGGCATCAGCGAGGGTTCCTTCGCCGAGTACGCGTGCGCCCGCCAGGACAAGCTCGCGCGCAAGCCTGCGAACCTCACCTTTGATCAGGCCGCGGCCGTGGCGGTCTCCGGAATGACCGCCTTGCAGGGTCTTCGCGACGCCGGGCGCGTCGAACCGGGGCAACATGTGCTGATCATCGGCGCGTCGGGAGGCGTCGGCACGTTTGCGGTGCAGATCGCCAAGGCCTTTGGGGCAAAGGTCACCGGCGTGTGCAGCACAGCCAAGACCGGCCTGGTCGCCTCGATCGGCGCCGACCACGTCATCGACTACACCCAAGACGACTTTGCGGCCGGTCTTCAGCGCTATGACCTCATCCTGGACACCGGAGGTAATTCAGCGCTGTCACGGCTGCGGCGCGCACTGACCCCGGGCGGAACGCTTGTCATCGTCGGCGGCGAAGACGGCGGCCGCTGGACCGGCATGGGCCGCCAGTTGCGGGCCGTTGCGCTGTCACCGTTCGTGCGTCAGCGGCTCACCATGCTCACCTCCAAACAGCCCCGGGCCGACCTCGAGCGTCTCGCCCAGCTCATCGAAGCGGGCGAACTCACCCCGGTCGTCGGCCAGACCTACCCGCTGCACGAGGCGCCCGACGCCATGCGTGAACTCCTAGCGGGACACGCCCGGGGAAAGCTCGTCATCACGGTGACAGACACCGGGTGAGCCGCCGCGAGCTCGGGCTCGCCGTGCTGGAGCGCGCGGGCGTGAAAGCGCAATGACCGGTGTGGACCCGCCAAGATCGCCACGATCTGTGTCCCCTGGGTCTCACCGGGGGGCCCGGCTCGCGCCTGGTTAGTGCGGTGGCCCCCTGGGCACCAGCGTCAACGGTCCGGAAGAATGTACTGGCATGACTGAGCGAACCGGCCCGGAACCGGTAGTGATCGTCGGTGGCGGCATCGCCGGGGGCAATGCCGCCGCGGCTCTCCGCGACGAGGGTTTCGGCGGCCCGGTCGTCCTCATCAGCCAGGAACCGGGTGTCCCGTTCGGCCGTCCACCGCTGTCCAAGACCTACCTGCGTTCGGAAGAGGACCTCACGGACTGGTATGTCAGGCCCGCCAGCTGGTATGACGAGCAGGGCATCGACCGCCTCGAATCCAGCGTGGTGGCTGTTGACGCGGCAGCCCACTCGGTGGTCCTGGCCTCGGGCCGGAGGCTGGGGTACCAGAAGGTCCTGATAGCGACCGGTGGGCAGAACCGGCGCCTCAAGATTCCCGGGGCTGAGCTGCCGCGGATCCACTATCTGCGGACGGCAGCCGAGTGCGACGCGATCAAGCGCGAAGCCATGGCGGGCCGGCGCGCGGTAGTGGTGGGCATGGGTTTCATCGGCTGCGAGGTGGCGGCCTCCCTGACCCAGCTGGGGGTCCACGTGACCGCGGTCTTTCCCGGGAGAAACCCGCTGGAACGGGTGCTGGGTGAACAGCTCGGCGCACTGATCGGCGCGATGCACCGCTCAAACGGCGTCAGGCTGCTGGCCGGAGCCCAGGTTGCCGCGTTCGAAGGGACCGAGCGGCTGGAGGCGGTGGTGACCGCGGACGGCGAGCGGGTGGCGTGCGACTTCGCGGTCGCCGGCGTCGGGATAGAGCCCAACCTGGCCGGGGTCGCGGGGCCAGCCATCGCGCAGCAGAACGGGATTCTGGTCGACGAACAGTGCCGGACCAGCGCGGCTGACGTCTACGCGGCCGGCGACGTGGCCAACCATCTCCACCCGGTTTTCGGCCGGGTCCGGGTGGAGCATTTCAACAACGCCGAGAAGCAGGGAGCCGCGGCGGCCCGGGCAATGCTGGGCTCAACCGCCCCCTATGACTACATCCACAGTTTCTGGTCCGACCAGTACGAGCACAAGATCGAGTACGCCGGCCACGCCACCAGCTGGGACGACTTCGCGGTCCGCGGGAGTCTGGAGGAAGGCAGGCTGGTCGGCTTCTACCTGTCCGCCGGGGTGGTGCGGGCCGCGGTCGGCCTCGACCGCGGCGGCGATCCTGAGCTGGATCGCGATTCCGAGATGGCGGCCGGCGCGCGGCTCGTCGCCCAGCGCGCCCGGCCCGGGCCCGGCCTGCTGTCCGACGAGCAGGTTGACCTCTGGTCGCTGGTGCGGTGACCGGCCAGTCCCCGCGATCAGCCCGCTGGCTCAGCCTGGTCAGGCATTGGAGAACAGGGGGATGTTGGCCCCGCTGGCCGGGGCGAGCGGGCTGTCGAGCAGCGCAACGATGAGCTCCGCGACATCGCCGGGTGTCAGGCCGGGGCGCAGCTCGGGGTTGGCCTGACGCAGCATCTGGGTGTCGACCGCGCCCGGGCTCACGCAGATGGCGCTGATGCCGTGCTCCTTGCCTTCCACCGCGATCGCTTCGGTGAGGCCGATGACCCCGTACTTGGAGACGTTGTACGCGGCCAGGCCGGGGAACTTCTCCGTGGCGTAGACGCCGGAGAGTGAGGCGATGTTGACGATCCGCCCTTCGCCGGCCGGCCGCATGGCGGTGAACGCCGCCCGGCAGCAGAGGAATGAGCCGGTCAGGTTGATGCCGAGCGTCTGCTCCCACATTTCCGCGGTGGTTTCGGCGAACGGGGCGGAGGCCAGCACCGCTGCCGCGCAGACCAGGGCGGTGGGAACGCCCACCCCCTGGGCGGTGGTGAACAGGCGCTCCACGTCCCCGGTCTTGCTCACGTCGGTGGGCACCGGGGTGGCCGCGCCGCCGGCCCGGCGGATGCGCCCGGCGATGTCATCGAGAGCTTCGCGGCTGCGGGCGGCGAGGACGACATGGGCACCCGCCGCAGCGATGGCTTCGGCGGTGGCGGCCCCGATCCCCCGGCCCGCACCCGTGACCACTGCCACCCGGCCGGCCAGCCAATGGCCCCGGTCACGCACTGGCCTGCGCTCCGGTGCTCAGACCGGCCACTCGCCGGTACAGCTGCTCGTGCGCGTCCAGGCTCTGTTCCAGGTCGAGATGGGACGCGGCATGGTCGCGGCAGGCCAGGCGCGAGATTTCAGCCGTCTTCGTAACGGCGTCGGCGGCCGCCTGCACGTCGCCGGGCGGGACCAGGAAGCCGGTCAGCCCGTCGGCGATCACCTCACCGAGCGCACCGCGCCTGAACGCGACCACAGGCGTCCCGCAGGCCTGCGCCTCGGCGGCGGCCATGCCGAACGGCTCGTCCCACTGGACGGGATACAAAACGACAGCCGCGCGCGCCATCGCGGCCCACAGCGTCGCCCGCGGCACCCCCCGATGCACCGTTACGCCCGGCAGCGCCTGACGCGGGCTGATCTGTTCGCGGGCGTAATCGGCGTCGTAGGCGTCGCCGTAGACGTCGATCGGGACTCCCGCCGCGCGGGCGATGTCGATGGCTTCGGCGGCTCCCTTCTCCGGGCTCAGCCGGCCGCCGAACACGGCGCCCTCCCCGGCCAGCCGGGACCAGCCGATCAAGGCCGTGGGCACCAGCGGCGGCAGAATGGCGTCCACACGGGCAACCTGGCGCCAGGCCCGGGCCTGGGCTGCCGATACGGCGGCAACCACCGGCGGTTTCCCGCACTGCTCTGCATAACGAAGCGCCGCGGCTACTGTCCGATCCGGGGGCAGGTGGAGTGTGTGCACGACCGGCGCGCCCGGCTCAGCCGCGAGGGTTATGGCGGGCGCATCGAAGGCGTGATTGTGGACAACGTCGTACCGGGTCCCCCGCACTCTCGCATACACGCTGGCGAAGGCGGCCTCGGCAGGCGCCAGGTCGGGCGTGGCCGACGCGGCCGCCCGGTACAGCGTGGCCGCGAGGGACTCCGGATCGATTCCGGTGTCGATCACCTTGACCCCCGGTATGTCCGATCCGGAGGCGGCGTAGACGTGAACGTCGTGCCCCCGGCGGATCAGGCCGACCGCAAGATCGGACACGAATGTCTGCGAGCCGCCGCGCTGCGGCTCGCTGATGGCTGTCACCAGCGGCGCGATGATTGCGAGCTTCATAGCCCTACCGTCTTGAAGGCGAGGTCGCGCGGTGGGTTGATCCCCAGGACTTCGTAGGGGACCCGCCGCCGGCCGCGGCGGCGGACCTCCGCTGCGGCGCCGGGATAGAAGATCCTGGCCAGCTCAACAGCCTCCTCGCGGCTGGCGAACTCGGCCGTCATCGGCCCGGCGAAGCAGACGTACTCGTAGCCGTGAGCGGCGAGCCAGTCGAGATTGTTCGGCCAGACGATGGTGACGCAGCCGCCTGGCCTGCATACCCGCTCCATCTCGGACAGGCCGGTCTCGCCGCCATGCCCGGGGTCGGGCGTAAAGGCCGAGCAGGCGACCACCAGATCAGCGGAACCGCTGGCGACGGGCAGGGCATCGAAGAAACCATGGATCACCTGCGCGCGATCTCCATGATCCGCTTCCCCGAGCTTCCTCGTCAGGATCTGACGCAACGGCATGGCCGGCTCGATCGCCACCACCTCCCGCCCGCGGCCGATCAGCTCCAGAGTCAGCCGCCCCGCGCCCGCGCCCACCTCGACAATCCTGTCCACGTGGTGCGGCAGCCATCCCAGCACGCCCGGATGCAGCCGCTCCGCGCTGACCAGCCGGTCATAGAGCTCCGGTTCGAGCCGGTAGAGCAGCTCCCAGGCCAAGGTGATGTCGGCCCGGGGATCACCATCCCCGCCCCGGGCAAAGCGGCTCACCTCATCGTGGGTAAGCACGCCGAGGTCCGCGGCGGTGTAGCGGCTCAGCAATTCCCGGCCCAGCCTGGCTGGATCCTCAGACCTGACCACCGACCTCGGCCCAGTTCTTCTCCGTCTCCCACACGCGCACCGACCGCAGGAGCCCTTCCGGGAGCTCTGGCCGGAGCCGTTCCCAGAAGATCAAAGCGAGGTTCTCGGCGGTCGGGATGCACCCATCAAGCCAGGGCACGTCGGTATTCAGATTGCGATGATCCACATCCTGGATGACCCGACGGCAGATGACGTCCGAAAGCACCTTCAGGTCGAGAACGTAGCCGCTGGAGTGGTCCACCTGGCCAGCCACGACGACCTCCAGCACGTAATTGTGCCCGTGGAGGTTGGCACATTTCCCAAAAAGGCGCTGGTTCTCGGCATCCGATAAGCCCGGATCGTACAACTGGTGCGCCGCATTAAACGACTCGCGCCGGCCTACCCGCACGATGGCCGGGCTGGTCATGACTTCCGGCCGGCAGCGGCCGGATCGGGACCACTTTGAGCCTGATGAGTCATGTCAAGCCTCCCAGATCGACAGCCCGGCGGGTCACCGGTCTTGATGGTGTCGAGCATCGAGGAGGCTGGCGAGCCGGTGCCCGCAGGCGGTGAAGCCAGGAGGCGTGCCCGCGCAACCCCCTCCTGCGGCCAGACACCGCCACCAGACGTCTTGCCGCCCATGGGCGGCACGAAGAGCGCGCCGGCGGACGCTGACACCGGCCAGGGACGAGCCGAACCAATTTCGCTTCCGACCATATCAGTGACCCACATTCCACCCGAGCACAGGAACCAGGCCCCGCCGGCCCGGCCCACTGGTCTCGAGCACGAACGCCCGCACGTCGATCACCTTCATCCCGTGGGGTCGCCCGCGCGCTGTGGTCATGGGAGCCACGATCGCGCCCCAGCTGGCGCCGGCGCATCGGCGGAACTCACCTATACCGGGCTTATTTCTTAACGGCTGCGCGCCACGAGAGCGGCGGCTTCGGCGCGTCCGCGCAGGCCGAGCTTGGACAGGATGCGCGCCACGTGATGCTCGACCGTTTTGCGGGAGAGAAACAGGCGTTCGGCGATCTCGGGGTTGGAGAGCCCTTCGCCGAGCAGGGCGAGCACTTCCTGCTCACGCTTGGTCAGCCGCCCGACGTTCTTCGGCCCGGTCCTGGCCGCTCTCACGCCGAGGTCCCGCAGGAGCCTTGCGGCGGCGTCCGCGTCGCGGCCGGCTCCCAGATCCTCGAAGACGGACAGCGCCGCCCGCGCCTCGGCTCCAGCCAGCGCACGGTCGTTCTGCGCGAGCACCTGGGCGAGGAGCAGCCGCGTCTGCGCGGCGCGATAGGGAATCCCGGCCTGGATGAACGCCGCGAGCGCCGTTTCCAGGTGCGTGCACCCGGCTTGAACGTCCGTCGACGCGAGCGCGTGTCCCAGGAGACGCTCGCCGTGCGCGACGATGAGGTCACAGCCGTTGACGGCGCCGAGCTCGACGAGCGCACGCCCCCGCTCGATGGCCGCGCCGCTGTCGAGCAGCGCAATCTCGGCCTCGCCGAGCAACCCGATCACCGCGGCGACATCGAGACGCTCCGGGCTGGTCGCGGCGAGCCGCCGCCGCAAGACCGCCGCCGCCGCCGAACATTCGCCCTGTTCGAGGTGCAACGAGGCGACCGCCGCGGCGGCTTCCTCACGCCCCTCGACGCCGCGCAGCACCCTGGCCGCCTCTTCGGCCCGTCCCTGCGCCAGTCTGAGCTCGGCCAGCGTCCCGCAGGCGAACGCGTGCGGCGCCGCGAAGACACCTTTCGACATCGAGATCGCTTCGGCGAGGAACGCCTCGGCGGCGCCCCAGTCACCGTTCTCGAACAGGACCCGGCCGTAGTAGGTGCGGCACTCCGCATACAAGAACGGGCACCCGTACCGGTCAATGAAGCCCTGCAGCGACTGCACCCACTGCGTCGCCCGCTCGAGATCGAAACAGCTGCCGCACACCACCATCGTCATGCAGCTCATCTGCGCGACCGTCAGCGGATCACCGCCCTCACCGCCGATCACGCCCGCCATCGCCTCGTCGAGAAGCGACATGCCTTCCTCGGTCCGGCCCTGCTGCACCAGGGCCTGCCCGACGGCGTGCATCGCCATCAGCTCAAGGCCGGGGTTACCGTTAGCGCGTCCGATCTCGACCGCCTGGCGGGCCAGCGCCTCGCTCTCCACCGGGTCGTCGGTGACATAGGCGGTGGCCCCGAGGAGTTCTCCGCGCAGTTCCGGAACCTCGTTCTCGACGATCCGTGCCGCACGTGACAGCCATCCGCGGGCCGCAGCTGTGTTGCCGAGATACCCCTTGTTGTAGCCCACCAGCGACAGGGCGGCTCCGGCTGCGAACATCGAGTCGCCGCGGCGGCGAAAAGCAACATACGCCTTCTCACAGTTGGCGATCGTGCCGGCTATATCGCCCAGCCAGAACAGCGCATTGGCCAAGCCGAAGAACGCCTCGGGCGCCTCAGCCACCTCAAGGACAGCGGAAAAAGCATCACGTGCGCCACACCAGTCGCCAGCCCCCATGGCCTGGAACCCAGCCCCGACCTGACTCTCGATCACGCCTGGCTCAACTGCCGGACCCTCGCTCATCTCAGTATCGTCCCAGATCGCCAGCTGGCCGCCGCGAACTTCACCCCGGCCGCTGTGGCACGGTAGGCGCAGCGCCCGCTTACCCGAAGGGAACCGGCAATGCCTGAGCACAATCGCTTCCTCGAAGGGCCGTTGGCCCCGATAGAGGAGGAGATCACCGCGTTCGGCCTGCCGGTCACCGGCAGCCTGCCGGCCGAGCTGAACGGGCGTTACCTGCGCAACGGGCCGAACCCGCTCGGCCTGGACGACCGAAAGCGGCCTGGGGGGAACACGTCACCGACGACGAGTACAACCGCCGCTGAGCTGGCCCGGCACGCCGCCGCCGGGGTACTGGGATGCGGGCAGCGGGGTTCCACCGATCAGGTGAGCTGAAAGCAGCCGGCCGGACCGGCTCCCGGCGGGGCCGCGCGCGGACCGTCGGCCCTAACGGGCGCACGATGGCTGGTACGGCAGCTGGGGGATGTAGGCGCGCCACTGCTGGGGCGTGAGATCCCCGGCGGTGGCGCAGATCCGCTGGATGGCGTAACTGACGTTCAGGTTCCACAGCTGGACCGCGCCGTCGTAGGTGCCGCTGGCCAGCGTGTGCCCGTCACGGCCGAACGCCACCGAATAGACCACGCCGGTGCCGCCGGTCAGGGATCGGCCGAGCCGCCGGGGATGCGCCGGATCGGTGACATCCCACAGCCGGATCGCGCCGTTGTCGCCGCCGCTGGCCAGCGTGTGACCATCGCGGCTGAACGCCACCGAATAGACGACGTTGGCGCCGGTGTGCACGGGCCGGCCGAGCCGCCGGGCGCGCGCCGGGTCGGCGACATTCCACAGCCGGATCGTGCCGTCGTAGCTGCCGCTGGCCAGCGTGCGGCCATTCCGGCTGAACGCCACCGAGGCAACGGCACCGACGCTGCCGGGCAGGGGCCGGCCGAGCGCCACCGGGTGAGCCGGATCGGCGAGGCCCCACAGCCGGACCGCGCCGTCGTCGCCGCCGCTGGCCAGCGTGCGCCCATCGGGGCTGAACGCCACCGTGTAGACGACGCTGGCGCTGGTGCCCAGCGGCAGGCCGAGCGGCACGGGGTGGGCCGGATCGGCGACATCCCACAGCCGGACGGTGCCGTCGTAGCTGCCGCTGGCCAGCAGGTGTCCCTTGGCGCTGAACGCCACCGAATCGACGGCCACGGCACCCACGGCCAAGGGCCGCCCGAGCGGCACGGGGTGCGCCGGGTCGGCGACATCCCACAACTGGACCGTGCCTGCCTTGGTGCCGCTGGCCAGCGTGCGGCCGTCCGGGCTGAACGCCACCGAGTTGACGGCGCCGGCGGTCAGGGGCTGGCCGAGCGGCACGGGATGCGCCGGATCGGCGACATTCCACAGCTGGACCGCGCCGTCGCTGCCCGCGGCCAGCGTGCGGCCATTGGGGCTGTACGCCACCGAATTAACGGTGCCGCCGCCACCGTTCAGGACGGTCTGAGGCAGGCTCCACAGCCGGACCGCGCCGTCGTAGCTGCCGCCGGCCAGCATGCGCCCGCTGGGGCTGAACGCCACCCAGAGGACGGCATTGGTGCCGGCCGTCAGGGGCTGGCCGAGCGGCCGTGAGTGAACCGGGTCGGCGACGTCCCAGAGCCGGACGGTGCCGTCGCCGTCGCCGCTGGCCAGCGTGTGACCGTCGGGGGTGAACGCCACCGACTCGACGATGCTGCCGACGCTCAGGGGCTGGCCGAGCGGCTTGGGGTGCGCCGGGTTGGCGACGTCCCACAGCCGGATCGTGTCGCCGTCGCCGCCCACCGCCAGCGTGTGCCCGTCAGAGCTGAACGCCAGCGAGAAGACGTCGCCAGCGCCGGCCAGGGCCGGCCGAGCGGCTTGGGGTGCGCCGGGTTGGCGACGTCCCACAGCTGGACCGTGCCGCCGTCGCCGCCCGCGGCCAGCAGGTGGCCATCGGGGCTGAACGCCACCGAGAGGACGGGGCCGGCGCCGATCAGGGGCAGGCCGAGCTGAGCGGGGTGCGCCGGGTTGGTCATGTCCCAGAGCCGGACCGTGCCGTCGATGTCGCCGCTGGCCAGCGTGTGCCCGTCGGGGGTGAACGCCACCGAATAGACGGCGCCGGTGCCGGCGGCCAGGGTCTGCGGGATGACCAGCGGGCGCCTGGGATCGGCGACGTTCCACAGCAGGATCGTGCCGTTGTAGTCGCCGCTGATCAGCGTCTGGCCGTCGGGGCTGAACGCCACCGAGAAGACGGCGCTGCCGACGGTCAGGGGCTTGGCGAGCGGCTCGGGGTGGACCGGATCGGCGACGTCCCAGAGCCGGACCGTGCCGTTGTTGGTGCCGCTGGCCAGCGTGTGGCCACCGGGGCTGAACGCCACCGAGCCAACCCCGCCGGTGCCGACGGTCAGGGCCGAGGACAGGGGGGTGTTTTCGGCGTCCAGCAACCGTGAGGCTTGATCCTGGCTCGGCCGGAGGCGGTAGGCGGCGAGGTTGAGCTGGGCCGCGAGCGGTGTGTTGGTGGTGCCGAACTTGAGGGCCTCAGCGACCGTCTGGTTGTAGATGGCCTGGTTACGTTGCTGGAGGGCGCTGTTGCGCTGAAGGAACACGACGACCAGCGCGGTGGTGGCGACCAGGGCCACGACGGCCAGGAGAGCGACGGCGCGGCGCCATCGATCGCCGCTGCGGGCGGCGGCACGTTCGCCGGCCGCCAGCGATTCGCGCTGGCCGCGCAGGGCCGAGCTGGCCTGGTCCTCTTCCAGCCACCCGCGCAGCCTCGGCCAGGCGCGCAGCAGGATGTCATGGGATATCCGTGCCCTGCCGTCTTCGATGACCGCCAGCCGCCCGGTAGCCAGCGCTTCCAGGACGGCGTCGCCCTGCGCCTGGTCCGCGGCCGGGAGCCCGGTGTAGAGCTCGTCCCGGGTGACCGGGCGGCGAGCAAGCCTGCCGTCGCGGTCGGCCACGGTCATGCGGCGGAGCAGATCCCGGGCCAGCGCCTGCCGCCCGGCGGGGAGTGCGTCGTAGACTTCGTCGGCTCCGGTCTGCACGGCATGGCTCACCCCGCCGGCCCGGGCATAGCCGTCGCTGGTCAGCCGGTCCCCTTCGCGCTTTTCCCAGGTGAGCGCCATGGCCTCGGACAACAGCGGTAGGGCGGGCGCCGCACCGTCGCCGGCCACCGCCCGCAGGTCGGCCAGCACGGTGCCGGTCAGCGCGGGATCGATGTCCAGCCCGGCGGCGGCCGCGGGACCGGTGATCGCCGCCCGCAGCTCCGGTCCGGTCATGGGCCCGACCACGAACTGCCCGTCCTGCAGGGCGCGCGCGAGTTCGGGGTAGGCGGCGCACCGGTCCCAGAAATCGCCGCGCACCGCGATCACCACCAGCGCGGGCGGCCCCTGTCCCGGGCCGGCCGGGCTGGTGGCCGCCGTGCACAATGCCGTGACGAACGCCTGCCGCTCAGCCTCTTCTTCCGGGCCGGTGCCCAGCGTGAAGATCTCCTCGAACTGGTCGACGACCAGCAGCAGCCGGGCAGCACGGTCACCGGGCGCCAGATGTCCTTCGCCGGGGCGGGCAGCGGTGGCCAGGAGCGCCGACCAGACGGCCAGGTGCGCCTGGGCCGGCTGCCGGGCGAGCCCGTCCCGGATCGTGGCGGCGCTCTGGCCGCTGAGCGACGCCAGGCGGACGGCCAGCTCGGTCAGCGGGTCCTCGGTCGGCGTCATGACCACCCGGGGCCACTGCCCGGACCCGGGTATCTGCTGCCCCCGGGCCAGGATGGGCAGCAGCCCGGCGCGCAGCAGCGACGACTTGCCCGCCCCCGATGTGCCGGTGACGATAACCAGCCCGCCGCGGGTCACCCGGGCGGCCAGCTGCACGGTCAGCTCTACGGCCAGCCGCTCCCGGCCGTAGAACACCTCCGCGTCGCTCTCGTTGAAGGGCAGCAGGCCCCGGTACGGGCATCCGCGCACCCAGCGCGGGGCCTGGTCATCCTGGCCGGTCGCGGAGCCGTCGGCCCCAGCCGCTTTGACGGCCAGGTCCTCGCGCACCAGGCGGACGTCCGCTGACTGCCGCTCATTCCGCTCGATGACCGCCCGGGCGCTCGCGCCCTCCACGTCCAGGCGCCGCTGGATCTCCTCGGCTGCCTTCGCGGCGTCCCTGATCAGGAACTCCAGCTCGCTGAAGCCGGAGCTGATCACGCTGATCTCGGCGATCACATCGGTGCGGGCCCGTTCGCCGGTCTCCTCCATCGCGGCCCGCAGCGCGGTCCCGCCCGCATCGATTTCCTTCAGCACCGACGCGATCTCACCCCGCAGCGCGTCCGCACGCTGGCCGCCGGCCGCCAGCGCCTGCTGGATTTCCCGGGCGATCGCCGTCCGCAGCTCGTCCCGCGACGGCGCACCGGCCTGACCGGGCCCGTGCTGGCGGGCGAGCGCGTCCGTGACGGCCTGGGCCAGAGCCCTGCCATCAGCCGGGAAAAGGACCGCGATATCTGCGGCCGCCGCACCGCCGGCCATCAGCAGCGGGCAGAACGCGCTCGCGCACAGCAGCGACAGGAGAGCGCCTGGCGAACCGTCCAGCCCGTCCCCGGCCGGGCGGGCGGCCTGCCGCGCCCAGTCCCGCACGCCTTCCTGCATCCGCGGGATCTCGTCCGTCGCGCCAGCCTGGGCCGGTCCCCTCATATGTCCTACTGTGGCTCATGTCCCGGCGGTTGAGAAAGCCAGCGGGCCGGACTGTGCGCATCATGAGACCTTGGCCGGGCGCCACCAGGCCAGCTCATCCGCTGCCGCGCCGCCCAGAACCTGCGGCCTGGCCAGCAGCTCGTCGCGGCGCAGCCCGGGCAGCACGATGTAGTGGATCGAGCCCGGGACCGACACCAGCGCGAGCACCCGCCACAGGGCGCGCGCATAGGCCTCGGCGCGCCGCGGGCCGTCCCATTCATACAGGCCGCGGTAGCGGCCGTGCTCGTCGTGGGCCAGCCACAGCTTCGAGACGAAGCCCGGGAAGCCGGCGAACAGCGGGGTGTTGAACAGGCTTTCCCAGCGGAAGGCGGCGTGCCCGCGGCCGCGCACGGCCCGCAGCGTGAACTCGACGGCCAGCACGCACGGGTCCGCGGTGGCGTCCCGCTCGGCGACGGTCTCCCGGTACACCCGCGCCGATGTCCCGTCGGCGAAACGCAGCCGCGCGCCCACGTGCCCCGCGGGCAGATGGAGCCGCCGCTGCCACAGCAGCCCCACGGTGGTCACGGCACAGCCAGTCACCGCCTTCAGCGCCGCCCAGTAGCCGAGCGGGGGCCGCTCGGTGATGGCCGCCTCACGCGGCTGGGCAGGCTGGCCCGCCGGGGTGGCGGCGGGCAGCTCTGGTCTGGTCAGGTTGTGCATGACAGTCACCTACCTCCCCTTACCTTCACGATGCGCCGGCCGCGGGCCCGGCGCGAGAGGCCGAGGTCCTGGCATCGGCGGCCAAAGTCCCGCACCCACGCCGGTCAGCCGCTTCCGAGCCGCCCCAGCCGGAGCCCGGTTCCCGGTCGCTGCGCCCACCTTTTGATCGCTGCCGCACCGGAATACCTTTAGGTGCGGCAGGGTGTCAGCTTCGGGTCTCATGCGGCTGCCGCCGGGAAGGAAGCGATGCTGGCTGCGCAATCGTCGCCGGTGAGCGGGATTGTCTTTGCGGTGGTCGTGCTGATCACCAGCACGGCGGCCGTAGCGGTCCTGGCGTCGGCGTCGCGGCGGCTGGTCGGGTTGCCGGTGGGGGCGCTGCGGGCGCTGATCGCCGGGCTGCTGGGCTTCGCCGCCGCCTACTTTCTCGGCAGTGCGCTGCGGGCGGCCCAGCCCGGGCATACCGCCGCGTTCCTTACCGTGGCGCTGGGCGTCCCGCTGATCGTCGCGATGATCTTCATCGTGGTGGCAGAGGCGCTGGTGCCGAGCGGGACGGCACCGCGGCCGGTGGATGTGATCCTCGGGACCCGGCGCGCGGTCGCGCGCTCACGGCGCTATTCGCAGATCAGCCGGATCGCGGTGCGGCATGGGCTCGGCCCCTACCTGCACGGGCGGCGGCTGCGCCCCGCGGACGCGGCGACCGGGCGGACGGAGCTCGCGCAGTCGCTGCGGCAGGCCCTGGAGGAGGGCGGGGTCACCTTCACCAAGCTGGGCCAGTTGCTGTCCACCCGCCGTGATCTGCTCCCGGAGGAGTTCATTACCGAGCTCGCCCAGCTTCAGGACCGGGCCGAGCCAGCGCCGTGGGAACAGGTAGCGGAGGTGCTAACCCAGTCGCTGGGGGCGCCAGCGGAGCAGGTTTTCGCGGAACTGGAGCGGGAGCCGGCGGCGGCCGCGTCGATCGCCCAGGTTCACCGGGCCCGGCTGCGCTGCGGCGACGGCCCGGACGCCGAGGTGGCCGTGAAGGTTCAGCGCCCGGGGATCCGGGCCACCGTCGAACAGGACCTGGACATCCTGCAGCGCCTGGCGGTCACGCTCGAGGACCGTGCCCACTGGGCGCGGGCGGTCGGCACGGTCGGCGTGGCCCGGGGCTTCGCCGCCGCCATCCGGGAAGAGCTCGACTTCCGGGTGGAGGCGCGCAACATGGCCGCCGTCGCCGCCAGCTGGGCGGGCCAGCAGCGCGCCGTCGGGGGCAGCGTGGCGGTGGTGCTCCCCGCCGTGCATGAGCAGCTGTGCACCGAGCACGTGCTGGTCATCGAATGGCTGGACGGGGTCAGCCTGCGCGCGGCCGGGCAGCTGATCGATGACCGGGGGCTTGACCGGGCCAAGCTGACCCGCGCGCTGCTGCGCAGCATGGTGTACCAGATCACCGAGGGTGGCGTGTTTCACGCCGACCCGCATCCGGGCAACGTCCTGCTGCTCACCGACGGCCGCCTGGCCCTGCTCGACTTCGGCTCGGTCGGCCGCCTCGACGCCCAGCAGCGGTCCGGGCTGCAGGGCCTGCTGCTCGCGGTCGGGCGCCGCGACCCGGCGGCGCTCCGTGACGCCCTGCTGGAACTGGTCACCCGCACCGACGAGATCGACGAATGGCAGCTCGAGCGGGCCCTCGGCCAGTTCGTGGCCCGCCACCTGATGGGCACCAGCCCGCCGACGGCGGAGATGTTCACCGACCTGTTCCGCCTGGCTGCCCGCTTCGAGCTGGCGATCCCGCCCGAGATCGCCACCGTCCTCCGCGCCCTCGCCACCCTGGAGGGCACCCTTTCCCTGCTGACGCCCGGGATCGACATCGCCGCGGAAGCGCGTGAGTACGCCGCCGACCACGTGGCCGCGCAGCTGTCGCCGGCGGCCGCGCCCCGGTCGGCCGCCGAGGAGCTAGTGGGGCTGCTCCCGGTGCTGCGCCGGCTGCCGCGCCGGTTCGACCGCGTCACCAGCGCGATGGAACAGGGCCGGCTCAGCCTCAACGTGCGGCTCTTCGCCGACGAGCGCGACCGCCGGGTGGTCACCGGCCTGGCCCATCAGTTTCTCCTGACGGTCCTCGGCGCCGCGTCCGGCATCACCGCCGCGCTGCTGATCGGCATACCCGGCGGCCCCAAGATCACCTCCGACATCAGCCTGGCCCAGCTGATCGGGTACAACCTGCTCATCGTGGCCGCCATCCTCGCCCTGCGGGTGCTCTACACCATCTTCAGGAACCGGTAGGCGCCGGGCGGCGCTGGCTGGCTGGCGCGGCCGCCGCGCAGTCATGCCGGTGATCGGTAAACCCCAGGCGGGCGCTCGCCGTCTAGTGACGGACGGCGCATTGCAGCATGCGTGCGGAACCCAGCCGGCCGTACCCAGCAACAAGGAGAAGAACAGACCGATGGCAGCTACGCTTCAGCAGATCCTGCTCGCGCCGGACACCCAGCCCAAGGTGGTCGCCGACTGCTTCAGCCTGATTGAGCAGCAGGTCTCGGATAAGTCAGGGATCTCCGGGGCCGCGCTCAAGCTCGCCTACAAGACGGTGAACACCTTCATGCCGGGCCACATCCGCAAAATGGTGGGGAAGCTGCTGCCGGAGATGGTGGACCAGCTCGAGCCGTTCTGGGCGGACTTCAACAGCTCCGGCGGCTCCGGGTTCGGCGACTACCTGGCCAAGCGCGGCGATGAGGTGTCGCAGGCGCTGCTGTCGGTGACCGACGCCCACGCGGCGGCTTCGGGCCGGCCCACGATCATCAAGGCGTACGGCACGGTCCGCGGCAGCGCCGCCAAGCACATCGAGGCCGCGCTCCCGGCCGTCGGCGAGATGGTGCTGAAGTACGCAGCCTGACCAGGCCGGAACCGGGGTACGTCAACCTGGGGTGCCGCAGCGTCGGGAGAAACCTGGATCGCATCGCGGCGTGGCTGCGCCGTGGATGGGCCAGCCAGAAGGGTGGGGTTCGGTTATGCGCATTGAGTCGTCAGTGACCAGCATCTCGTGGATTCCGTCGGAGGCCATCGCCGGTGTCACCCGGCTCCCGTTCGATCTCGGCGTGACGCACTACGACGATCCTCCGCCCGACGAATGGAAAGACCTGGATGCGGTGGTCGGCCCGGAGGGCGCCCGGTTCGCCAACGACCTGCGCGCCTGGGTGGAGGTGGAGGACGGCAGGATCGTCGCGCATGGGCAGCGCGGTAGCGGACGGGTTTCCAACACCCTGTTCCGCCTCGGCGGGATGCGGGTCCTGGTGGAGGCCGTCGACTACCCGGAACTGCGGCCGGAACCGGTGGTCGGTGACGACTTCGTCCGGTTCACCCAGACGGCGGGCGGGCGGGCCGGCATGCCCGCGCCCCGGCTGGTCAAAGAGGCGCCGTTTGTGAAGACCCAGGGACCCGCCGTGTGGACCACGCTGGCGCTGACCATCTACGCCGACGGCTCAACCGGGCACGAGCTCGTCGGCTCCAGCTCCTTCCCCCGGCACTGGGTCTATGACTCGGGCGGCGCGCTGGCCGGGAAATCGGCCCTGATTGACTTCAAGACCTGGTACCGGACCGCCACCCTGGCCCGGTCACCCTGGCACGGCCAGGACCACGCCGTGCCCGCGACCGAGGCCGAGACCCCGCTGGAGCGGCGCCTGTCCCTGGCCATCATGCGCGGCGGCGCGGCGCCCGTGCCGGCGAAGGTCAAGACCGGTGCGACGATCCTGGCCGAGGGGGAGGCAGCGGACGACATCATGCTGCTGCTCGATGGCATGGTCGAGGTGGAGGCTGGCGGCACCGTGCTGGCGCAGCTCGGCCCGGGTGCCGTCCTGGGCGAGCGCGCGTCGCTTGAGCAGGGGCGGCGCACCGCCACGGTCCGCGCCCTGACGGACTGCCGGATCGTGTCCTACCGCGCTGCCGATCTCCCGCCCGATGACCTGCGCGAGCTCGCCGCCGGCCATCACCGGGAAGACCAGCGGTAGCTTCCGCCAGGCCGGCCTGCCCGAGGAGATCCTCGTCATCCCCCGGTTTGGGCGGTAGCGGACTCCCGCCGGGCAGCGGGCAGGGCGGCGAGCATCAGCACGCCGGTCAGGCCGAAGGCGGCCGGGTAGCCGGTGTGCCCGACGAACAGGCCGAACGCGGCGGGGCCCGCCCCGTACCCGGCGTCGTAGGCCAGGTTCCACAGGGCGCTGGCCGTCCCGGCGCCGGACGCCGGTATACGGTCGATCATCAGCACGAAGGTCGCGTTCTGGATGATCCCGAAGCCGGTGCCGAACAGGCACATGCCCGCGATCACGGCGGCCGGGGACGCCAGCCAGATCATGGCGGCCATGCCGAGGGACGCGATGGCCAGCCCCGGCACCAGCAGCCGCGCGTGGCCGTGCCGGTCGCCGTGCCATCCCGCCCACCAGCGGCTGATCGTGGCGGTCAGGGCCTGGGCGAGCAGGCCGATGGTGGCGACGGCGGCGGACATGCCGGCGGCCAGCGGCAGGAAGGAGACCACCACGCCGGCCGCCACCGTGCTGGCCGCGAAGATGAGCGACAGCCGCAGCTGCCCGTCATGGCGGAGGCCTGCCAGCAACCCGGCCGGCTGCCCGGCGGCGGCACCTGCTCCCGCCGCGTGACGGCCAGCCGCGCCGGGCAGCCACGGGAACGCCGCCAGCGGGACGAGCGCGGCCGCGGCCGCCAGGCCGACGACCACCGGGTAGCCGTAGTGCCCGGCGAGCCAGACACCCGACGGCAGAGCCACGACCCCCGGCACGCAGGCCACGACCCCGAAGAGGCCGAGCCCTTCGCCGCGCCGTTCGGGAGGCAGCAGCACCGCGGTAAGCGCGCCCGTGATGACGGTGCAGAGGCCGAAGCCGAAACCGCGGACGACGCTGACGGCGATGATGACGGCCAGCGGGCCGCCGGCCAGCAGCGCCAGGGCCGGCGCTCCCAGCAGCACCGCCCCCGCTGCCAGTAGCGTCCGGTGCTGATGCCGCTTCATGAAAGTGGGCGCGGCCAGCTCGGCCGCCACCGTGCCCAGCAGCAGCACGCCGGTCACGAGCCCCGCCCCCGCACTGCCGGCCCCGGCGGCCGCCGCATACATCGGCGTCACGGAAAGCAGCAGGTAGAACCCTGTGAGCGCGCAAAATTCCGCCACAAACACCAGCGCCAGCGGGCGGCTGATGATCCGCGCCGCGGGCGGGCCGCTGATGATCTTCGCCGCGGGCGCGCCGCTGCTGTCCCGGCTGGTCCCGCTGTGTGTCAATGCACTCATACCTGCGACCGTATGGCCCAAGTGGAGCACTGATAAGGTCCAATTCTATGGCGATTCAATGGTCCGGTTTGGGCCCAGAGCTGCTGCTGCGGCTCGACCGTGGCAGCGGCCAGCCGCTGCGCGCCCAGCTGGAAACGGGCCTGCGCGAGGCGATCCGGGACGGCCGGCTTCAGGGCGGCGAGCGGCTGCCGTCATCGCGGGAGCTCGCGCGCGAGCTGAGCATCTCCCGTGGCCTGGTGCAGGAGTGCTACAGCCAGCTTCTGTCCGAGGGCTACCTGACCAGCCAGACCGGCTCAGCCACCAGGGTCGCCATCGGCGCGCACGCGGCACCGGCGGGGCCGGTCCAGCGCCCGGAGCCGCCGCCGCGTCTGATCGCGGACTTCCGCGCCGGGGTCCCCGACCTGGCAGGCTTCCCGCGCGCAGACTGGGTGTGGGCGACCCGGGAGGCGTGCGGCAGCATGGCCACCGACGATCTGGACTACGGCGACCCGCGCGGCAGCGCCGTTCTGCGCACTGTGCTCGCCGGGTATCTGCGGCGCGTGCGCGCCGCCGCCGCCGACCAGGAGCGGGTGATCGTCAGCACCGGTTTCGCGCAGGGGCTCATCCTGGTGCTGCGGGCGCTGGCCCAGGCCGGCGTCCGGTGCGCCGCCTTCGAGGATCCCGGCTATGGAAGCGCGGGGGCCAGCGAGACCGTGCGGGCCGCCGGGGCGATGGGCCTGCGCATCGTCCACGTGCCCGTCGACGGCCTCGGGATCGACGTCACGGCGCTCGACGCGAGCGGCGCCCAGGTGGCCGTCGTCACCCCGGCGCACCAGTCACCCACCGGGGTCGTGCTCGCGGCCCGGCGGCGCCACGCCCTGCTGGACTGGGCGCGCCGCAGCGACGCCTTCATCGTCGAGGACGACTACGACTCCGAGTTCCGCTACGACCGCGAGCCCGTCGGCGTGCTGCAGGGGATCGCCCCGGGCTGCGTCTTCACCATCGGAACGGCCAGCAAGGCGCTGGCACCGGCCGTGCGGCTCGGCTGGGTCCTGGCCCCGCCGTCGCTGGCCGACGCGGTCGCGGAGGAGAAGCGGATCGACGACCGCGGCTCATCCACCCTGGACCAGCTGGCGCTGGCCGCCCTGCTCGAATCGGGCCGGTACGACCGCCACCTGCGCCGGATGCGGGCCGTCTACGCCCGCCGCCGCGCCACGCTCATAGCCGCCCTGGCCCGGCACGCACCCGCCGTACGGCTGACCGGCCTGGCCGCGGGGTTCCACGCCGTCGCCCACCTTCCAGCCCGGGCCGACGAGCGGGCCGTGGTCGCGGCCGCGCGCGAGCGGCGCGTCGGCCTATACGGGATGGGCAGCTACCGGGCCATCGCCGGGATCGCGCCACCCCAGCTCGTGGTGGGTTTCGGCGCCGTCAGCGAGCGCGCCATCGAGCCCGGTGTCGCCGCCGTCGCCGACCTGCTGCGCTGAACGGCCAGCCCGGGCCGGACGCCGAGGTGACGATGAGGGTCACGTTCCTGGCCATGATCACCCTGACCAGGACGAACAGCGCGGCGAGCTAGGCCCCGCCGGGCAGGCCGGCCACACCCCGCCAGGCGGCGGTGCGCCAGGTCGGGTACGCTCCCGGACGGTCAGCGTCAGCGGTGCGGGTGATGGAGAACGTCGCGATGCGTGTGCTCACCACGGTCGCCGTGGCGGTGGCGCTCCTCGCCACGGGCTGTACCGCGGGCACGGGCCATCCGGCCGCGTCCCCGCCGCCGTTGCCAGCCGATCCTCACACCGCGCCGGCCCTGCTCAAGATCGCCACGGTGTTCAACCACGAGTACGACACCGGCGACTACGGGCATGTTTACGCGCGCTGGGATACACGCAGCCAGGCGATCATGAGCCGGGCCGGCTACATCCGGCGGCACAAGGACTGCCCGAGCGGCTCACACGCCCTGTCGCGGACCGAAAGCGTCAGCCCGGGCCCGCACGGGGCGTGGCTGGTGCATTACGAGATCGGCGGCCAGCAGCTGACCGACTACTGGTTCTACGCCCACCGCCGGTGGGTGTTCGACCTGGTGCTCAGCAACCCTGACGCGGTCCGGCTGTACCGGCTGTCCCCGAGCCAGTACGTCGCGGCTGTCGGCTGCGCGCACTGATCCTGGCTGGCGGACCCCCGCGCCCATGCCCGGCGCGGGGGCACGATGGGCCGATGTCAGGGGTTCGGTGTCTGCGGATCGATGATGTCGGCCGCCTGCCGGAGCGCCTGGGCTATCCGGTCCCGCAGCCTCAGCTTCGAGAACTCCTCCATCAGCTCGGCGAGCAGCTCGCGCATCGGCGTCAGGTCGAGCACGCCCGGCTCGCCGTCCTCGTTCACCACCCGCCGGGCCTTAGCGGCACTGGCCGTGCGGCGGGCCTGGTTGGTGAGATGGCCGGTGATGGCGCCGGTGATGCGCGCCCCATCGGGAAAGCTGGCGTCGCCGGAGCCACGGTCGGCGGCAGGGTCGGGAGTGTCCCGTGGCGGCGGGTCCTCAGACACCGCAATCACCTCTTCCGGAAGGCGGGCCTGGCTGGGATATACCGGAATTCCATCGCTGCCCGGGGTCATGTGCCTCACCCGTGCTGGGTGATGCCAATGATTCACCTTGGGCGAATGCTGAGCCTGCGCTGGGCACCGGGCCCACCGCCAGCGTGGCCGACGGCCTGGCTGGCGCGAAGGAGGAGGAATGACCGCCATAGCCGCTTCGTCCTACCCGCTCCTGAACATTTTCTGGACGATCGTCGAGCTGTTTCTGTGGATCATCTGGATCTGGATCCTGATCTGGATATTCATCGACATCTTCCGCAGCCATGACCTGTCCGGCGTGGCCAAGGCGCTGTGGTTCCTGTTCGTGCTGTTCATCCCGCTGGTCGGCGTGCTGGTCTACCTGATCGTC
Source organism: uncultured Actinomycetes bacterium (assembly GCA_963730065.1). GTDB lineage: Bacteria > Actinomycetota > Actinomycetes > Streptosporangiales > Streptosporangiaceae > UBA9676. The sequence continues at coordinate 222,398 of CAVSQL010000001.1, forward strand.
CGCGGCGGCTCGATGCACGAGCGGGCGGTGCAGAACGCCCGGCAGCAGGATCAGGAATTCCGCCACTACGTGCAGCAGGCCGCGGCGAGCGCACCGGCCAGCACGGCGGACCAGCTGTCGAAGCTGGCCGACCTGCGCGACCGGGGCGTCATCTCGGCCGAGGAGTTCGAACGCGAGAAGGCCAAGGTCCTGGCCACCTGACCGGCCGGCTCCGGGCCCGCATGATCCGCGGGTCCGGGCGGGCCGTCCGGCCAGCGCTCAGCGGCTGTCCCGTTTCGCCTGCCGGCGGGCACCGGCGGCGCGGGTGCTGGCCCGGCGCTTCTCGCTGGCCGGCGAGCGCAGCGCGCGGTCACCGGTGGGCTCTGCCGTGACCGCGGGCCGCGCGATCGAACCCGCGGGACACCGCCGGGCCGTGGGCCGGGCTCGGCTCACCACGGCCGAGCGTGCCCGCCTCGGCGCGCCCTGGCGGCCCGTTTCCCACTGCCCGGCTGACGCCAGGCCGCATCTCCTCCGGACCGAAAAATGGGGCAGTTGCCCGATGCGCCGGTCACCCGCGGCCCGCGACCCTCAGAGAGGGAGGGGCCGCGGTGCCGCTCACCGGAGAACCGCAGCAGTCAGCCCGGCGGCGATGCCGGCCCAGGCGGGGAAGAGGAGACGACATGAGCGGCAAGGCGGTCATCAGCTTGACGACTGGTCTGGAGGACCCGGAAAAGGTCACCGTCGCCTTTCTGGTCGCCGTGGCAGCGGCCGAGCAGCAGCGGCCGACCCTGATGTTCCTCACCAAGGAAGCCGTGCGGCTGGCGCTGGAGGGCGTGGCCCAGGGCGTGGCCTGCGAGGGATGCCCGTCACTGCCCGAGCTGGCCAAGCGCTTCGAGGGCGCCAACGGCCGGTATCTCGCCTGCCCGATCTGCTTCAACGCCCGGCACCTCACCGAGGACTCGCTGGTGGCGAACGCCACGCTCGGCGGCACCGTGCCGCTGTGGGAATGGATCGGCCACGAGGCCGCGACCACCTTCAGCTACTGACCACGGCCGGGAGGAGAACGACGATGACCACCGCGGGTGAGCGGTTCGCGCAGGCTCTCGCGGCCAAGGACAGCGCCGCGCTGTCCGCGCTGCTGGCCGATCCGGTCGACTTCCAGGCCCTGACACCCGGGCGCCACTGGCAGGCCACCACTGGCAGCCAGGTGGTCGGGGAGATCATCCTGGGGCACTGGTTCGGCGCCGGGGACCACATCCTGGAACTGGTTTCTGTCACCACCGGCCGGGTGTCCGAGCGCGAGCACGTCACGTACCGGATGCGTGTGCGCCGCTCCGGAACCGACTACCTGGTGGAGCAGCAGGCCTATTACGACACCGACGGCGAGCGCATCGCCTGGATGCGGGTCCTCTGCGCCGGATACCAGCCGGCCGGAGAGCAGCGCCCACCAGCACCCTGACGGGCGGCGTCAGGGCCGCCGTCACGGCAGCGGCAGCGCAGCGGCCCGGCCTAACCGGCCACCCGCGCCGCCGGGGCCATCGGGACCGCCCGCACCGTCGGCGCTGGATGAGCCGCCTATCAGCCCGTGGTTGGCGGCGAACAGGCTGGCCAGCGCGCGGTTGGCGGTGCCGGTCTTGGTGTAGATGTGCTCGACATGATGGCTGGCCGTCTTGCGCGAGATGCCGAGGCGCTCGCCGATCTCCCTGTTCGACAGGCCACGGGCCAGCAGCCGGAGGACCTCGACCTCCCGGCCGGTCAGGCCCGCGGGCCTCGCCCGCCGGCGGGGGCACGGTGGCCGGCCGCGGACAGCACCGCGGCCACCGCGTCGCCGTCCAGCCGGCCCGCCCGCGCCTCGGCCCGCAGCTGGGCGGCCACCTCCTCCGCCGTGCTGGCGGGCCGGTGGGGCCGCGGCTCGGTCCGCGCGTGATAGAAGTCGGCGGCGGCGAGCACCCTGCCCCCGGGACTCACCGCACCACCGGACAGCCCACGTGGGTATCCGGAACCGTCCAGGCGCTCATGGTGCTGGCCGGCGATGGCGGCCAGCGGGGCCAGCACGGGCGAGGACGCCAGCATGCGCTCGGTGAGGTACGGGTGGAGGCGCACCCGTTCGGCCTCGGCGTGGCTCAGCTTGCCGGGCTTGTCCCAGATCGTGTTCGGCACGCCCAGGCGCCCGAGATCATGGACCAGCCCGGCCCGGCGGACCTGCGTCACGCCCTGGCCGCCGAGCCCGAAGATCCGCGCGGCTTCCCCGGCCAGGTCGGCCACCCCCCGCGAATGGCCAATGGTGTAGGGCGACTTCACGTCGGCGAAGTCGGCGATCGCCTCCAGCGCGGCCCCGAACTCCGCGTCGGTCAGCCGCACCGCCAGCGCCGGCTCCGCCGTGATGACGGCGTCCCAGCTGCTGGCCTCGTCGAGGCCGGCGAAGAGCGACGCCGCCTCGGCGGCGAAGACGTCCACCACCTGCGGATCGAACTGGGTCCCGCGCCGCTGCCGGGCGACCTCGATCGCGGCGCCGGTCCCGCCGGCGCGATGGAAGACCTCGACCACGTCGGCCAGCGTGACCAGCCGGGAGCTGAGGAGGATCTCCTCCCCCCGCGCTCCCTTGGGGACGCCTTTGCCGTCCCAGCGCTCGAAGGTCTGCTCAACGCTGTCGCGAACCCGCTGGGCCAGCCCCAGCCGCGCCGCCAGCTCGTCGGCGGCGAGCCAGTGGTTCTCCAGCATCGCCTCTGCGCTCCGGCGGCCGTCACCCAGGAAGGTCACCCCGAGCCTGGCCCGTTCCGCCATGGGCCGGCCGGCACCGAGATGGCGGAACATGAACAGCGACCCGGCGACGGGGGTGGCGAAGTCGGTGTGGCGGAAGTCGGCCTTGAGCGCCGTGTCGTCGCCGAACCATTTCGCCTGCTCGTAGGCATCCACATGGCAGCCCACCCAGGCGAGCAGGGCCGCGTAGTACACGACCTCGCGGTCGGCCTCGTCCAGGCCCAGGCGCTGGGCCAGCCGCAGGGAGATCAGGCACTGGCGCAGCACGTGCTCCATCGGCTGGCCCATGCCCAGATCGGTCGCCAGTGACAGCGCAGCCAGCAGCTCAGCCAGGCGGACACTGGAGCGTGCCGCCGGCTCTGTCACGACAATGAATATAGAGCGGAGGGCTGGTGCCGTGGAATCGCTGACCGACCTGCGGGTGCGGCGGGTGTTCGAGTGCCGCCTGGCACCCGACCGGGCGCTGCGGACGCTCGAGGAGGCGGATGCCTTCCTGCGGGGCCGCGGGCTGCTGACCCGGACCGCGGACTGCGCGCTGCCGAGCCTGTACGAGGCGTGCCATGAGGACCCGTATCAGCCGGGCGGCCATGGCTTCGCGTCCTGGCCGGCGACGAAGTGGCCGTGGTTCGGCGAGCTCGGCGAGCGCGGCTACCTGATCGTCGCGGTCCACCGCGGCAAGAACCTGATGGTGACCAGCGAGGTGGCGCGCCTGCTCGACCCGATCTGCCGCGCGGAGATCGAGCGCATGCGCACCGCCGACCGCGGCTGGGCCCGGCTGCTGGACCATCTGGCCGCCGCCGGGCCGTCCAGCCTCGACGACCTGCGCACCGAGCTCGGGCTGAAGCGGCAGGAACTGCGGTCGATGCGGTCGCCGCTGGAGCGGTGCGGCGCGATCGTCTCGCGGTCACTGGAGGTGACCGCCGGCCAGGGACACCTCCATTCCAGCGAGCTGGCGCGCTGGGATCAGGTCTGCCCGGCCGCCGGCGAGGCGGGCACCGATCCGGCCCGTGCGCTCGGGGACCTGGTCGCCGCCGGCGTGCGCGCCGCGGTCGTCGCGCCCGAGCATGAGCTGCGGCGCTGGTTCTCCTGGGCGTGGTACTGGACGGACACGCTCGTCGACGGCCTGGTCCGGGAGGGCCGGCTGCGGCGGGTGGGCGGCCACGTCACGGCCGTGGGCTGAGCGCGGGCACGGTCACCGCGGCGTGCCGCCGACGGGCGGGTGGATGATCCAGACATTGGGTTCCCAGTACTCGCCGCGGTCGCGGTCACGGTCGATGTGCACGGTGGCGAGGCCGGCCGGGAAGACGTAGTCGCCGGTCCCGGGGAACTGCATCCCGGTCCAGGATTCCCACTCCCCGACGGTGCCGGTGATGCGCATCGAGCGGGGCCGCTCGCTGTAGCGCACAACCTGCGGGCTCACCGCTTCAGTATCGCCACCGGCAGGCGGCCCGCTCATCGCTGGTCCGCGGGCGAGGCCGTATCCGCGGTGGGCTGGCCGCCCGGCTGGGCCGGCGGGCTCGGCCCGCGCCCGCCCCAGCGGCGCTGGAGCGCGCCGACCACCAGCGCGACCAGCAGGGCGCACGACGTCCCGAGCAGAACCCCGGCAATGGCATCGGACAGCCAGTGGGCGCCGAGGTAGGCGCGCGAGAGGGCCATCAGGACCGAGAACGCCACCGCGCCCGCGCCCCACCAGGCGCGCCGCCGCCCCGGCGGGACCAGCGCGATCACCGCGGCGACGATGGTGACGGAAGCGGCGATGGAGTGCCCAGAGGGAAACGACGCACCGCTGGTGGCCACCAGCGAGCCGGGAGGCCGGGCCCGGTCGTAGATTCCTTTCAGCGTGCCGATCAGGATCTCCGACATCACGACCGCCCCGGCAAAGGCGGCGAAATGCCACCATCTGCGGCGCCAGGCGAGGAACCCGGCGATGGCGATCCGTACCGGCAGCGTGACGTAAACCAGCCCGAGCAGGTTGAAGAACTTGGCGACCGCCGTCACCGAGGCCGAACGGCTGGACACCATGAGCCGCAGCCACGAGTCGTCAACGCGCTGGATATGGGCCAGCGCACCGCTGTCGGCCACCGCGGCGAACACCACCGCTGTGAGGGTCAGCGTCACCACGGTGACCGCGATATCCCGGCCCGGCGAGGCCACGAGCGGGTGCTCGGGCGGCCGGGCCGCCGCCGACCGGCTCATCCGGGACATGGCGCACCCCGCCCGCACAGCGCCAGGCCCTCGGTGCTCCTGATGTATGCCACGAGCCGGGCGCGGGGCACGAAGGCCACCGCGCTGTCGACCGGGATGGCCAGGAGGGGAGACTTGCCGGCCGCGAAGCTGAACCGGTAGGTGGCACAGCCACCGGAGAAGGTGTAGAAGCGCAGGTCCGTGAACTGCGGGCGCAGGCTCAGCGGGCGCTCGAACCGGCGCGTCCCCGGCTGGTCGGACGGGATCTGCTGAGCGCCGGAAAGGTCGCAGGTCGCCGACAGGGTGACGGTCACGGCCTGCGGGCCAGCCTGGTCGGAGTCGAGCCAGAACCTGGCGTGCCCGCTGGCGATGTTGGCGCCACCGACGCTCCAGCCGGACGGGAGCGAGGCCACGCAGGGCACCAGCGCCGCCGACGGGACCGCCTGGGCGGCCAGGATCATCGTGTGGCCGGTGCCGCACTGCGGAGGCAAGGACCCGATGTTCCCGGCCGGGAAGAACGTCTGGACGCTGTAGAAGATAACCAGGGCGATGCCGCCGAACATGGCCAGGGCCACGCCCACCCGCCGGATGCTCCACCGCTGCACCGGGATCGGTTGCCTGGGCGGTGCGAGGGCGCGGAACGCGGCCAGCAGGTCACGCGGGTCGCGTTTCATGAAGGCGCGCAGCTGGGTGGGGCTGGCTGCCCCGCGGGTGGCGGCGAACGCCTCAGCGAGCTCATCGGGCGTGAAGTAGGCCAGCGCCCGCCGGTAGACCCGGTCCGGATCGGTGCGGACGGCGAGCACCAGCATCATGTTGCCGAGGTCGACCGCCTGCCGCCACGGCGACGGCCGCACCTGGACGAAGGCCACGTCGATCAGCAGCAGGTCCCCGCGGCGGACCATGAGGTTGCCGGGCTTGATGTCGCGGTGGGCGATCCCGGCGTCCCAGAGCTTGCGGACCAGCAGCAGCCCCTGGTCGATCACGCCGTCGCTGACGTCGGCGTCGCCTATCTCGGCCGCGCCGGCGAAGAACTCGGTGACGAGCATGTACTCGCGCTCGGGAGTGATCTCCACGATCCCGTACGGCTTCGCCGTGCGGATCCCGACGTCCCGCAGGAGCCGCAGCATGTGATCCTCGTACTCGGTCAGCCGCCGCACGGTCTTGAAGGGGGACTCATCTTCCAGGGAGCCGTAGAGAATGGTCCGCCAGAGCTTGTACCAGCGATCGGCGCGGACGTGGCCCTTGGTGTACAGCTTCGCGAACAGGTACTCGTCGGGGCCGCCCTCGACGCGCAGCCGCAGCGGCGTGGAGCCGGCCGACGATTCCAGGCCGACCGGCTTGATCTCGAGCACGTTCAGCCCGAGCTGGTCACGCACAGCCGCCCGGATCGCCTCGCCACGCCGACCGCCGACATCCACGTGGGCGGTCTTGCCCCGGCGGTAGACGACCGGGAACACTTCGTTCGGGGTGAAGAAGCGGAACGCCGTGACCGGGATCGCCACCCCCAGCGCGGCGCCCAAAAGCACGTCATCGGGGTGATCGATGGCCAGGTACACGCGGGCCAGGCCGAACGCGGCGATGACCACGGCAGCCACGATCTTGGCGTAGGTGCGGGGGCGGCCCGGCACGACCAGGCAGTACACAGCACCCATGAGGAAGATGGTCAGCGTGGCGACCGGGGGCGAGGGCGCCGAGTACCCGCCCCAGCTGCCGATGATGGTGATGCCGTAGGGGCGAGGCCGCGACAGGCCGTAGTAGATCAGCTGGCCGACTATCAGCAGGAAGAAGAAGCTGCCCACGAAGACCAGCAGGTGCCGCCAGCGCCGGAAGATCATGGTCAGCGCCACGACCGACAGCCCGAGCACCGTGACGGCCCATCCGGTGCCAGCCACCTTGATCGCGGTGGCGATGTTGGTCAGCCACGGGGTCCGCACGTCCGCCAGCAGGCGCAGGAACCGGGTGTTGGCCTGGTCGCCCAGCCGGAGCCAGGGCGTGCGCTCCGAGATCAGGAACGCGCCGGCCACGATGACGACCACCAGGAGCAGCCACGCGGTGGTGCTGATGGCGATCGGGTGGGGCAGCGGCGGGGGCTCGCCGGTCGGGCGGCGGCGGCGGCGCGTCCGCTGGCCAGCGGTGTCCCTGGGAAGACCGACCGGGCCAGGGGGGCCAGGCGCGGTGCGCCCTGTTTTCTCGCTCACCGCGCCCCCTGCCTTCCCGGGATCAGCGCCTGCGCGCGCAGCCAGCTGTCCGCGACTTTACGCGGGTCCAGCCCGGTCAGCTCCACCCGCGCGTCGAGAGAGCGCAGCGTATCGGTTGTCAGGCGGGCCGAAACGGCATCGAGCACGGCGAGCAGCCGCGGGCCGTACCGGTCCATGCTGGTCCGGCGGACCAGCGGGGTGATGTTCTCGGCCGGCTGCAGGGCGCGGCTGTCGGCCAGGATGACCAGATGCCGCAACGGGATGCTCGGGTCGGTGGTGAACAGCAGACCCACACCGATCTGGCCCGTAGCTAGTGCCTGCCGGGTGAGCGGGCCACCGGCGTCGGTCGCGGCGAAGGCCTTGAAGCGCAGGCCGTAGGCCCGCTCCAGCCCGAGCAGGCAATCGGCCCGCTCCTGGCATTCCGGCGGCCCGCCGAACACCAGGCCGCGGGCCGGCCGGGCGAGGTCAGCGATCGACCGCAGGTGATAGCGGGCCGCGGTCGCCGCGGTGACCACGATCGCGTTCGCGTCCTGCGCCGGGGCAGGCTGCGCCGCCACGAGACCGCGGCTCGCCGCCAGCCGGGTCAAAGACCGGTAGGTCGCCGCCGCATCGGCGGTGGCGGGGCGCCGCCCCAGGCTCATGAAATCCAGCGCCGACCCCGAGTATTCGGGCACCAGCTGGATCAGGCCATTCATGAGGGCCGGGTCGACGAGCTCACGGGTGCCCAGATCCGGCAGGACCCGGACCGGAAAGCCCTTCGCCGCGAGAGCGCCCGCGTAGGTGTAGGCGAGCAGGATGCTCTCGGGGAAGTCAAACGACCCCACCGTTATCGCCGGGCCGGGATGACCGGCCGTCTGCACCCGGGCGGCTGAGCCCTGGTCGCCGGAGTTCGTGCAGGCACAGCACAGCACAGCCAGCGCGAGACAGGCTGCCTGGAGAACATTCCGCCGCTGCGCCATCTTCCTCATCATGCGCTCGCCGCCACGCGCAGGCCAGTATTCGCCGCCGCGCGTACCTCATCAGGCACTACTGCTCATTAATGGGAACTCTGGGGTCCTTTTGTTGCGGCAAGCAAAACGGCAGGGCGGGTTCCAGCCGGCGCGATCGCCGGTACCGGCTTTGGATAACCGCCAGCCGCGGTGTGATGATGGCTCTGTCTGCCGGGTCAGCTGCGCCAGCTGCGAGCACGAGGTCAGGGGTGGCCCGCACGACAAGCTGACCGCCACAGCACAAAGGGAGACAGTCATGGGGGCAACCGAGCCGCTGTATTCCGCACAGTCCCAGCCTGCCAGCCCGTCCCGGCCGCGCAACGGCCTGGGGGTCGCGGCGCTCGTCATCGGGGTGGCAAGCCTGGTAGCGGGGCTCTCCTTCCTCTTGTTCCCGCTAGCCCTGCTGGGCGGCCTGGTGGGTCTCATCATCGGGATCATCGCGCTCGCCGGCGGCCGGGCCCGGGGCGCGACGAACGCGGGCCAGGCCACGACGGGCCTGATCTGCAGCATTCTGGCGCTGGTCATCGGGGCCTACCTGGGCGTACACGTCGGGACCTGGGCCGCCCGCAACACCAGCACGTTCACCCGCTTCGACAAGTGCATCGTCAAGGCCCACGACCGGGCGGCCATCGCCACGTGCATCTCCAACTTCGCCAACGACGTCCGCCGCTAGGCCGGGGGCTGGCGCGGGTGTAGGCGGCTTCGGCGCCAGTCCGGCTAGCCGCGGGCCGGTTAACCCGTCGCCCCGCCTCACCGCGCCGGGCCACAATGGTGGTCTGGCGTCGCGGACTCTGCCCCAGTACGATCAGGCCCGGATACCGATGCGGCGCCCGGCCGACAGGCCTGCCGCCGATGGAACCCACCGATCATGGACTTCGATCTGGCCCTTGCCGCCCGAGCGCGGGCGGTCATCCTGGTCGAAGGCGTGAGCGACCAGGCCGCGCTCGAAAGGCTGGCGGAGCGGCGCGGCCGGGCGCTCGGCGCTCGGGGCGTCGCCATCGTGCCGATGGGGGGCGCGACGAACATCGGCCGCTTCCTGGATCTGCTCGGCCCCCGTGGGCTCGGCGTCAGGCTGGCCGGCCTGTGTGACGCGGACGAGGAAGGCTGCTTCCGGCGCGCGCTGGAGCGGGCCGGACTGGGCTCTGGCCTGTCCCGAGCCGGCATGGAAGCGCTCGGGTTCTACGTGTGCGCCGCCGATCTGGAGGAGGAACTGATCCGCGCCCTGGGTGCCGCCTCGGTCGAGCAGGTCATCCAGGCCCAGGGTGAGATCCGGTCGTTGCGCATCCTCCAGCAGCAGCCCGCACAGCAGGGCCACAGCCCCGACCGGCAGCTTCACCGGTTCATGGGGACCCGGTCCGGCCGCAAGAGCCAGTACGCGCGCCTGCTCGTGGGCGCGCTCGACCTCAATCAGGTCCCCCGGCCGCTCGACCGTGTGCTCGCACACGTGTGAGGGAACATCCACCCGTCAGCACCCAACGTCGTGCTCCGGTCCCTGCCAAGACACCCAGCCGCCGACCCGCCGGCCCACGGGCGTTGCCGCCGCGGCACCGGAGGCCCGATGATCAGCGAAGCGGCTTCACCTTCGCAGCGGCATGTTCAGCTGCGGCGACCGGAAGGAACGCGGATGACCCGCCGTGACGACGGGCCGGTACCGGCGCGGACGATGGAGGCCGTGCCACCCCGGACCCCAAGGACCCGACCTGGGAACGGCTCGAGAGCCAGCTCGAGTGGTATGACGTCAAGAGCAGCAAGAGCCAGTGGCGCTACAAGTGGCTCAAGGTGCTGGAGATCGCGGTCGCCGCGACGCTGCCGGTGGTGGCCGGCGTGCACAGCCCGGTCTGGGTGACCGGCGGGCTGGCGGGGTGGTGGTGGTGGTGGTGCTGGAGGGAGTCCAGCACATCTTCCAGTTCCAGGAGCACTGGATCACCTACCGCTCCACGGCCGAGGCGCTGAAACGCGAGCGCTACCTCTACCTCGCCAAGGCCGGGCCCTACGACGACGCCGACCCGGACCGCCTGCTGGCCGAGCGGGTCAACACCCCTGCTCTCACAAGAGCACGCCAAATGGGCGGCATCCAGCCAGCGGGATGTCAGCCCGCAGCCAGGGCATCGATAGGCGGGGCCGGCCGCCAGGCCGTTCATGGACGGGAGACGGGCAGCGCCACACATCCACGGGCCGGCGCCAGGAAGTCACGCCCGGTTCGCGGCTTATCTGGAGGGTGGCCTCCACAAGTACGCGCGCGTCCGCTAGGGTCGGGTCAGGGTCACAAGTGGCGGCCGCGCGCCGCCACCTCTATCCCAGGGGGGACCGTGACGCTTGGAGGTTCCCCCATGGGCAACTGGCAGCTGGACCCGTATCACACGCAGGTCGAGTTCTCGGCGAGACACCTCGGGATGATGACCGTACGGGGCTACTTCGACGAGGTCAGCACCACCGCCGACATCGACCCCGACCACCCGGAGACGGCGTCGGTCGAGGCGACCATCTCGACGGCCAGCATCCGCACCAACAACGGGATCAGGGACAACGACATCCGCTCCTCGAACTTCCTGGAGGTGGACAAGTTCCCGGTGATCACGTTCAAGAGCACCGGCGTCAAGGCGTCCGGTACGGACCGCTACACGCTGACCGGTGACCTGACCATCAAGGGCAAGACCCACCCCGTATCCCTCGAGGTGACGAGGTACGGCGAGTTCAACGACCCGGGGATGATGGGGCACCGGATCGCCTACGGCGCCACCACCAAGATCAACCGGAAGGACTTCGGCCTGACCTTCAACCCGATCCTGGATGGCCGGCTCGTCGTCAGCGAGGAGATCCAGATCACGATCGAGGGTGAGATCGTCGAGCAGAAGGAGGCCGCGGAGACGAGCAGCTGACCGAGCCAGCGCCCCGCGACCTCCCGTCCGGCGCGGTACCCGCCGGTCAGCGGGGAAAGCCGTATAAATTACGGCCCGGCGGCGCACCGGCATCACCCGGCCACCATTCACGGACACCTCACGACGGGCCCCGGGCGCGGCGGTAAGCTCGCGTGACCAGCGCGGCGGGATACGATCCGTGAGGGGATCATGCCGTGGCCGTTGACAGAGATGCGCACCGCGACGAGCCAGCCCCGGCCGCGCTTCCCCCAGCGGCGCCCGGCCCGCCCGCCGCGCCCGGACGGAAGCTGGCCGCGGTGGCGGCGCGGGCCCGCTGGCTGGTCCAGGTCATCCGGGACAGCGACGACGCAGCCGTGGAGGAGGCCGTTCTGCGGCTCAGCCGCTCCCGGCGGCTGTTCGCTCCCTTCGCGCTGGCGGTCGGCGCCGTCGTCATGCTGTTCGAGGGACTCAAGCTGCTGTTCTCCAACTGGCGGCTGACGCTGATCCAGCTGCTCCCCGCGATGTGGATCTGGGCCGCCATGTACGACCTGAAGGTCCACGTTTTCTACGGAAAGTCCTACCACGTCGTGCAGGGCGCGGCCCGGATCCCGATCGTGCTCGCCATCACCGCGATCACCATGGCGAGCTTCTTCCTGAATGCCGTGTTCGCGTTCGCGATCGCCCAGCCCGGCCCGCCGCTGATCCGGCCGGCGTTCCGCCAGGCCCGGTCGCACCTCGCCGTCGTCCTGGGCTCGGGCGCCGTGGTCGGCCTCTGCCTGGGCCTGTCCACCGGGGTCTTCATCCGCTGGGGCCTCTGGTGGTTCGCGCTCTCGCTGAGCATCGTCATCGCCGTCATGATGGTCGCCTATGTCGCCGTGCCCTCCCGGCTCATCGGCGTGAAGCCCACCCATTCCAAACGGGACAAGCTGGCCGCCGCCGCCGTGGGCGGGGCCATCGGGGCCGTGGTCTGCACTCCGCCCTACCTGCTCGGCCGCATCGGGCTGCTCATGCTGGCCTCCCGCGCGCTGTTCATCCCGGGCATCATCGTGTTCCTGATCGGCCTGACCTTGCAGGCGGGCACCACGAGTGCGGTCAAGGCGGTCAAGATGGGCGCCAAGCTGATCACCGGCCGCCCGCCGGTGGCCGGCGGCTCATCGCCTCCCCGCCCGGCGCCCCCCGCGGCCCGCGACTGACCAGGGATTGGCCCTGGCGGGTAGAGGACGCCCGCGGCTGAAGGCCCCCCCGGGTGAAGGACGCCTCCACGAATGGAGACGCCCCGCCGGCTCAGGGAGTGGCGCTGGCCGGCGGGGCGCGCTCTGCGGCACTCCCGGCTCGGCTGGTGGCCCCCGCCGGGAGGAGCCACCACAAATATCACCAACCAACCTGATCATATGCTGGAGAAATACTGTAGATAATCTGGATAGTTCACGAGTGCCAGCTGACCATCGGCCCTCAGGGATGGCGCTCCGTTCATGCGTCTCTGAGCGGCGGGGAGGCCCGCCGCAGCGCCGGGCGGCCCGTGCCGCGGGCACGCCAAAGCGCTGCGGCCGATGGGAATTGCGTGGGGCTACCGCCCCGCAGGCAGCCTGCGGGGCGGGGTGAGCCGCCCGGCTCGGCATCCGCCGGGGATTGCCGCTACGGCGCTGGCCGGTTACCCGGGATTACCGCTGATCGAGGCGCGCTGCTGGCTCCCGCCCCGGCGGCTGGCTGGGCTGGGGGCGGGGTGGTATCGCGGCGATCGGCCGCTCCTCCGGCTTACCGGCCGAGAGCTTGACCCGCTTGCCGTGGTGGGCGATCTCCAGCTGCTTGCCGTCCTCCAGGAGGTAGCGGGCCGAGGCGTGGTTGACCTCCACCCGCAGGCGCTGGCCCCGGATGAGGAGGCTGAACGCCAGCCTGGTGAGCCCTTCGGGCAGGCGCGGCGCGAAACTGACCGTCCCGTCCCGGTGACGCAAGCCCGCGAAGCCGCCGACGAGCGCGACCCACGCGCCCGCCAGTGATGCGATGTGCACGCCGTCGCGGGTGTTGTGCTCAAGGTCGCGCAGGTCCATGAAGGCGGCCTCGCCCAGGTAGTCGTAGGCCAGGCCGAGGTGCCCGACTTCGGCGGCCATCACCGCCTGGGTGCAGGCGGACAGCGACGAGTCCCGCACGGTGAGCGGTTCGTAATAGTCGAAGTTCCGCACCTTCTGCTCGGCGGTGAAGTCGTCCGAGCACAGGTGCATGGCCAGCACCAGGTCGGCCTGCTTGACGACCTGCTTGCGGTACAGCTGGAGGTAGGGAAAATGCAGCAGCAGCGGATAGTCGTCCGGCGGGGTGTTGGCGAAATCCCAGACCTGGTGCCGCGTGAACCCCTCGGCCTGCTGGTGCACACCGAGGTCCTCGTCATAGGGGATGTACATGTCCTTGGCGGCATCGCGCCAGCTGGCCGACTCCTCCAGGTCGATGCCGAGCTCGCGGGCGCGGTCGGGATAGCGCTTGGCCGCATCCGCGGCGGCCAGCAGATTCTGCCGGGCCATCAGGTTGGTGTAGACGTTGTCGTCGGCGAGCGCGCTGTACTCATCCGGGCCGGTGACGCCGTCGATGTGGAACCGGCCGTGGGCGTCGTGGTGGCCCAGCGAGCGCCAGAGCCGGGCGGTCTGCGTGAGCAGTTCCATCCCCGGCCCGCTGTGGAACGCCTCGTCGCCGGTCGCGTTGACGTAGCGGATGACCGCGTCGGCGATGTCCGCGTTGATGTGGAACGCGGCGGTGCCCGCGGGCCAGTAGCCTGAGCACTCCGCCCCGGTGATCGTCCGCCACGGGAAGGCGGCGCCCTTGAGCCCGAGCTGGGCGGCCCGCTCGACGGCCGTCGGGAGCGTGCTGTGCCGCCACTGCAGGGCGCTGGCGGCCGCGTCCGGAGCGGTCAGTGTGAGGACCGGCAGGACGAAGGTCTCGGTGTCCCAGAACGTGTGCCCGTCGTAGCCGGGCCCGGTCAGGCCCTTCGCCGGGATCGGCCGGTTCTCCCCGCGGGCGCCGGCCTGCAGCACGTGGAACAGCGCGAACCGCACCGCCTGCTGGACCTCGGCGTCTCCCTCGATCTCCACGTCGGCGCCGTGCCAGAAGTCGTCAAGGTACCCGCGCTGCTCGGCGACCAGGCCGTCCCAGCCCGTCTGCCGGGCGCTGCTCAGCGCCGCCCACACCTGATCCCGGACCGCGGGCAGGGTCCGGGCGCCCGACCAGCCATAGGCGACGAACTTGATCAGCTGCAGCCGCTGCCCGGGCCGCACGAGCGCGGTCGCCGTGGTCACGGCGCCGTCGGGAAACACCCGGGATTCGACATGCACGTCGGGCCCGTCGATCTGGTGATCCATCCCGGCGCCGATACGCAGCTCGCTGAGCTTGGTCCGGTGCACCAGCAATGCGGCCGGCCCGTTCCCGCCCTGCCACTCCTCCTCCAGCGGGTGGTCCAGCGCAGCGCCGAGCCGGGGATCGCCGCCGGACAGGGGCATTTGCTCGTTCGCGAGCAGTTCGGACTGGAGCGCGATCCGCGCCGGGTTCTCCAGCGGCTCCACCTCGTAGCGGATCGCGGCGATCGCGCGCTGGGTGAACGACACCAGCCGGGTGGCCGAGACGCGGACCGCCCCGCCGGCCGGTGACACCCATTCGGCCTGGCGGCTGAGCAGGCCGGTGCGGAAATCCAGCAGGCGCTCGTGGGCGCGCAGGTCGCCGTAGCGGACGTCGAAGGGCTCGTCGTCGACGAACAGCCTGATCAGCTTGCCGTTGGTGACGTTGATGACGGTCTGCCCGGTCTCCGGCAGCCCGTACGACGCCTCGGCGTAAGGCAGCGGCCGCCGTTCATAGACCCCGTTGAGGTAGGTCCCCGGCAGGCCGTGCGGCTCGCCCTCGTCCAGGTTCCCGCGCCAGCCGAGGTGGCCGTTGGACAGCGCGAACACCGACTCGGTCTGGGCCAGCATGTCGAGGTTCAGCGTGGTCTCGCGCAGGCACCAGGGCTCCACGCTGAAGGTCGGCTGCTTGATCATGAGTGGTCCAGCAGCTCGGCGAGATCAGTCACGACGGTGTCTGCGCCGTGCGATTTCAGGGCATCCGCCTGCCCCATGCGATCAACCCCCACCACATAACGGAAGTGCCCGGCCCGGCCGGCTTCCACGCCGGCCAGCGCGTCCTCGAAAACCACGGCCTCCTGAGCTTCCAGCCCGAGTGCCCGCGCCCCGGCCAGGAACGTGTCCGGGGCCGGCTTGCCGCGCAGGTGCTCACGCTCGGCGACAATGCCGTCGATCCGCACCTCGAACAGATCCTCGATGCCCGCGGCGACGAGCACGTCACGGCAGTTGGCGCTGGACGACACGACGGCGCGGCGCAGGCCCGCGTCCAGGGCCGCCCGGACATAGCGGACCGAGCCTTCATAGGCCTCCACCCCGCCCTCGCGGATCAGCTGCTGCACAAGCTCGTTCTTGCGGTTGCCGAGCCCGTGGACCGTTTCCGCGGCGGGGGGGTCGTCCTTGCCGCCTTCGGGCAGCTCGATGCCCCGGGAAGCGAGGAACGAACGTGTCCCGTCGTAGCGGGGCTTCCCATCGACGTATTCGTCGTAGTCCTTAACGGGGTCGAACGGCACGAACGGCTCGCCGGTCCGCCGGGACCGCTCCCGCAGGTAGTCGTCGAACATCTGCTTCCACGCGGCGGCGTGCACCTTCGCCGTCTGGGTGAGAACACCGTCGAGGTCGAAAAGGCAGCCGCGAGTGCCATCAGGGAGACCGAGCACGCATTAAGCGTACGAGAATCCACTCCCGCCGGGCAGCTCTGCGCGATCTTGTCCCGCAAATACAGCCTGGCCGCTTCCGCAGGGCAACCCGATCGCGGCCAGGCGCCCAGGGCGGGGTTCAGGCCGGCTGGGCACAGGCCGGGGTGGGCACGGGCCGGCTGGGCACAGGCCGGGGTGGGCACGGGCCGGCTGGGCACAGGCCGGGGTGGGCGCGAGCCGGGGTGGGCGCGGGCCGGGTGGCGCGGGCGGCAGCGGGCGCGGGCGGTGCTGGCCGCGCCCGCGGGATAATGAGAAGGTGAGCGGTCATGACGGCGCCGGGTCGGTCCGCAGCCGCATCGGTGCGGCCATCTTCGCGCGGGTCGCGGGGCCGGAGGGCCCGTCCCGCCGGCGGGTGATCAACACGGCCGGGGGCGAGCGCTGGTTCGGCGAAGGCCGCCCGATCCGCCGCGTGCACGGGGACTCGTCGATGTTCATCGGCGGGATCAGCACCCTGCTGCTGCAGTCGCTGCACCCGCTGGCCATGGCCGCCGTGGCCGGGCACTCGGGTTACCGCGGCGACCCGTGGGGGCGGCTGCAGCGGACCAGCTACTTCCTGGCCGTCACGACCTTCGGCCGGGCCAGCGACGCGCAGGAGGCGATTGCGCGGGTCCGGGCGATCCACCAGCGGGTCACCGGGACCGCGCCCGACGGACGGCCGTACGCGGCCTCCGACCCGCACCTGCTGACCTGGGTGCACATCGCCGAGGCCGACAGCTTCCTGCGCGCCCACTCCCGCTTCGGCGCCCAGCCGCTGGACCAGGCCGGGCGCGACGGCTACGTCGCCGACCTGGCCCGGATCGGCGCCGCGCTCGGCGTGCCCGACCCGCCGCGCACCGAAGCCGAGCTCGCCGCCCGGATCGCCCGGTACCGGGCCGAGCTGGCCGGCACCGCCCAGGCCCGCGAAGCCGCCCGGTTCCTGCTGCTCAACCCGCCGCTGCCGCTCGTCGCCCGGGCGCCCTACGGGGTGCTGGCCGCGGCGGCGGTATCGCTTCTGCCCGGATGGGCCCGACGGCCGCTGTACCTGCCCCGCCTGCCGGTGACCGAGGCCGCGGTGGTCCGCCCGGCCGGCCACGCGCTGGTCCACGCCATCCGCTGGGCCATCACCGCGCCTCCACCGGCCCCGGCCGCCTGACCCAGCGCACCTCGCCATCGCCGCGGACGTCGCCGCCCGGCACCAGCCCGGCGGCGCGGGCGACCCGCTGGGAGGCAAGATGGCCGGGATGGATGTGCGCCACGACGGCCCACCCGGCTTCGTGCAGGCGGCCCACCAGGCTGCACGCCGCCTCCGTCGCGTAGCCGCGGCCCTGCGCGGCGAACGCGACCACCCAGGCGACCTCGGCCGGGCCGGCCGCGGGACCGGCCGCGGGCAGCGTGGCCTGAACGGTCCCCACCGCCGCGCCGGTGCCGCGCAGGCGCAGCACCCAGTTGCCCCACAGCCGGTCACCACCGGGCGAGCGGCGCTCGGCCAGGCGCGCGTAGTGGGCGGCCAGGGCCGCCGCGCTCAGCGGCGCGCCGCCAGTGAACTCATGCAGCCGGGTGTCGTCGAGCAGCGGCGCCAGCTCGGCGGCGTGGGGCACGGCGAGCGGCTCAAGATCGAGCCGCTCGGTCCGCCAGCCCTGGTCAAGGTCGATCACGTGACAGCCAGGGCCGCCGCCTGGTCAGCCACCCGTGTTAAGCCGTTCCCTCCACCAGCACCAAGCTGCCCGCCGAAGCGCGCTGGCGCATCGCCAGCGCCGCGGCGTACTCCTGCGAGCCGTGCCAGCGCCTGGCGGCGTCGGCGCTGGGGAACTCCAGCACCACCATCCGCCGCGGCTGCCAGTCGCCTTCGAGCGTCTCATGGGCGCCGCCGCGGACGAGGAACCGTCCCCCGTGCGGCTCGAGCGTGCCCGGGACGAGCGCCGCGTACTCCCGGTACGCATCCTGGTCGTGGACGTCGATATCGGCGATCACGTAGGCAGTCATCTGTTCCCTTCCTCGGATCAGGCCGTCCGGGCGCGAAACAGACGCGGCAGCCGGCACCGGGCCGGTTTCAGCGTACGCGCCGGCCCACCACCCGCACTTGCGGGCGGGCGCACGGGCGGTAGCGTCCAGGCGTGACGATGTCGCGCTTCGTGGTGCAGCTTCATGATGCGACGGCGCTGCATTTCGACTTGCGCATCCAGGTCGGCGGCGTCCTGCGCTCATGGGCGGTGCCCAAGGGCCCGTCGCTCGATCCCGGCGTCAGGCGGCTGGCCGTGCCGGTCGAGGATCATGCCCTGTCAGCGGGTGACTTCGAGGGTGTGCATGAGGGGCAGGCGAGGGGCAGCGGCGCTGTGATCGTCTGGGATGAAGGCGGCGCTGAGATCCTCCGCGACGAGCCCGGCCATCTGTCCTTCGCCCTGCATGGGCACAAGCTCCGCGGCCGGTTCGGCCTCACCCGCACCGGTGAGCGCCGCTGGATTCTCGTCAAGGTCCGCGATGAGCATGCGCGGCCGGGCTCGGACATCGCCGCCGAACGCCCCGCGAGCGTGCGCACCGGCCGGACCTGGCAGGAGCTGGCCAGCGAGCGCCCGCCGGACGGCGGGCGCTGACGAGCCGGGCCACCGGGCCGGCCGGGATCACGCGAGGCGGATCCAGGTCGCCCGCGCGACGCCGACCGCCTGGCCGGCCGCTGTGAACGCCCACGAGGGAGTTCTTCATGCCTGCGCCAGTAGCTTCCGGACGGCCGCCGATGACGATGGGAATCGCCGTGGCCGGCGCGGGGGCGATGACCGCCTCCTCCAGGTCGAAGAACGTGCCGTGGAAGGTGACGGCCGTGCCGGTCAGGAGCTGGCGCACGATGGTGAGGCACTCGTTCATCCGCAGGCCCCGGGTGGCCGGGTTGACCCCGCAGACCGCGGCCTCGTGGCGGTCCTCACCGCCCACCCCGACCCCGAAGATGAGCCGCCCAGGAGCGAGCCGTCCGATGTCGGCGAGCTGGCGGGCCACCAGCACCGGATGACGCAGCGGCAGCTGGTACACCCCGCTGTAGACGGGCAGCGTGGGGTGGAGCATCGCCAGCGCGGTGGCCTGCACAAGCCCGTCGAACCCCAGGCCGGCGAAGAAGCTCACATGGTCCCCGCAGCAGACATGGTCGATGCCCGCCTCACCGGCCCGCGCCAGAAACGCCCGGGCGGTCTCGGGTCCCTGCTCCAGCAGGTCGTAGGGCGGAAACATGCCGACCCGCGGCGACCCGGCCGGCTGGCCGCCCGCGTCCGCCGTGCCTGCCGTCTGGCCCGCGGTTGCCCGGTTCATGCTGTCTCCGGTCATTGGCTTCCCGCATTCCGGTGGGGTCGGGGGATCAGCGTGGGCACGCGGGCCCGGTAGGCGCGGTACGCCCCGCCCAGGTCGCGCTCGGTGTCACGTTCCGGTGGGCTGCCTGGTGTTGGCCATGCCCCGACCCTAGGATTGCCCAGCCCAGCGCCGCTATCGGGTGATCTACCGGCAACCGGCGGCGTCCCGGGCGGCCAGCGCCGGCAGGCCCAGCTGCGCATCAGGTGAACTACCTATGCGGCCAGCCGCACGGCCGGAGCTCCGCCGCTGGCCGGTGGTCAGTCGCCGGGGTCAGTCGCCGGGGTCAGTCGCCGGTAGTCAGCCGCCGGGGGTCAGCCCCGGTAGTCAGCCGCCGGCGAGCTCGCGGCCCGGCGCGCGCTCGGCCGCCTGGCGGTGCTCCGTTATCCACGCGGCGATCTGGGCGCGCGAGCGACCCGGCCCGCGGGCGTGGCGCAGTACCTGATCGCCGGCATCATCCGTCCAGGCTGGCATTCCCCGCTGGTGTAGTAAAGGCGGGCCAACCGCGCCGCGCGAGGGCGGGCCGGGGCCGGGCCGGCCCACCGGCCTAAGCTGCTGACGGACGCCCGCGGACCGCCGGGGCGGCGCGGCGGCCGAGGATATCCGGGGCGGCCGGGGCCGGCAGGCGTTAGGCGCAAGGAGAGGGAGGGGTACGCGGTCGATGAGCAGCTATCTGGACAATTCCGGCCGGGACGATGTGCTGGGCGGGGGCGCGCGGATGATCCCGGTGAGCACGCCGCTGGGCACCTACCGGGTCTGGGTGAAGCGGACCGGCAACAACCCCCGTCTCAGGGTGCTGCTGCTGCACGGCGGGCCGGGGGCCACCCATGAGTACCTGGAGGCCTGCGACAGCTACCTGCCCGCCGCCGGGGTGGAGTACTACTACTACGACCAGCTCGGGTCGGGTTTCAGCGACCAGCCTGACGAGCCGTCGCTGTGGGAGCTCGACCGTTTTGTCGACGAGGTGGAGCAGGTCCGCCGCGCGCTGGGCCTGGACCGGGGCAACTTCGTCCTCTACGGCCACTCATGGGGCGGGATCCTGGCCATCGAGTACGCCCTGGCCCACCAGCAGCACCTGCGCGGGCTTGTCATCTCCAACATGATGGCCAGCGTCCCGGCCTACAACGCCTACGCCGAGCAGGTCCTGATGCCGGAGATGGACCAGGCGGCGCTGGCCGAGATCAAGGCGCTGGAGGCCAGCGGCGATACCGGCAACCCCCGGTACATGGAGTTGCTGAACGAGCAGCACTACGTCCATCACGTGCTGCGGATGCCGGTCGGGGACTGGCCCGATCCGGCGCAGCGCGGCCTGGCCCACATCAACCCGGCCATCTACGTGTCGATGCAGGGCCCGAGCGAGCTGGGGATCAGTGCCGACGCCAAGCTCGTCCAGTGGGACCGGGTCGCCGACCTCGCGTCGATCACGGTGCCGGCCCTGGTCATCGGCGCCCGGCACGACACGATGGACCCCGCCCATATGAAGATGATGGCCAGCCGCCTGCCGGCCGGGCAATACCTGTACTGCCCGGACGGCAGCCACCTGGCCATGTACGACGACCAGCGGACCTACTTCGCCGGCCTCATCGCCTTCCTGGACGGCCTCGCGGGCGAGCCGCCGGCGTCTGGCTGAGCCGGCCGCGGATCGGAGCTGTGTCATGTGCAGGCTGCTGGGGCTGACCGCCGGGAGCGAACCTGTCCACGCGACCTTCTGGCTGATCGACGCGCCGGATTCGCTGGAGGTGCAGAGCCACCGCAACGTCAACGGGAGCGGGATCGGCTTCTTCGGGCCCTCGGGGGCACCGGTGCTCGACAAGCAGCCCGAGGCGGCGTTCCAGGACGAGGAGTTCATCCGGGAGGCGAAGCAGGCCGAGTCCGCGGTGTTCGTCGCCCACGTGCGCTGGGCGACCGCGGGCGGCCGGAGCGTGCAGAACACCCATCCGTTCACGATGCAGGGCCGGATCATGGCGCATAACGGAGGTTTCGGCGAACCCCAGCGGGTGGAGGAGCGGCTGGGCCACTATCGCGAGCTGGTGCTCGGGGACACCGACTCCGAGCGCTACTTCGCGCTGATCACACAGCAGATCGACGCTCACGGCGGCGACGTCGGAGCGGGCATCGCGGCCGCCGCCCGGTGGATCGGCGCCCACCTGCCGGTCTCGTCGCTGAACACGGTGGTCGCCGCGCCCGGCGAGCTGTGGGCGCTGCGTTATCCCGGGCAGCATGCGCTGCACATCATCGAGCGGCCGGCCGGGACGAGCGACCCCGCGGCCACGGCCGGCGGCGGCGCGGCGGCCATCGGCGCCGCGGCCGGCTCCGGCCTGCACGTCCGCAGTTCGACGTCATCGGTGCACGCACCCGCGCTGCAGACGCTTCCGTCGGTGGTCGTCGCGTCGGAGGAACTCGACGGGGAGCGCGGCTGGCGCATGCTGGCCTCCGGTGAGCTGGTCCACGTCCGTCCCGACCTGAGCGTCGAGTCGGCCGTGGTGATCACCGACCCGCCGGCGCACCTGGTCCCGCTCCCGGCCGGCAATCCCAACATCGACACCTGAGCGCTCCCGCCAGCAGCCCCAGCATCGGCACCTGGCCGCCGCGATCCCGCCCTGGCCGTCAGGACCTGGATCGTCCCAGCTGACCCGCCCCGGGTCGCGGCGGGGATATTGACCGGGTATGTCCCTTCTGCTTGCGTCGACGGTATGACGACATCCGGACGTCAAGGCTGCGCAGGGTAGCCACGGTCGAGCCGGGGCGCGCGCGTGCCGGTGATCCCGCCGCCAGGAGGAAGCGGCCCCGGAGGGCGACTACGACGATCCGACCGCTGTGCTCGCGGGCGTGTGGGGACCGAGCCAGTACGCGAAGGCGGGGGTGTTCAGCCGGAACCCGACGGACGAGTACTTCCAGGAGGTCGAGATCCGCCTGCGGAGCACGATCGCGCCGCATCTGTGCACCGGCTACGAGGTGTTCTTCCGGTGCCTGAAGACCGAGGACGGCTACGCGGAGATCGTGCGCTGGAACGGGAAGATCGGGGACTTCACCTCGCTGGCCAAGCTCTCCGGCCCGCAGTACGGAGTCGAGGACGGCGACGTCATTGAGGCGAGCATCGTCGGCCACGTCATCAAGGGCTACATCAACGGCGTGGAGACGATCTCCGCCACCGATGACGTCTTCGGCCAGGGCAGCCCGGGGATCGGGTTCAACTTCTTCGTCGGCGACACCAACGTCGACCACGGTTTCACGTACTTCGAGGTGGACACCTACCACGGCTGAACTCACCGGCTGCCGTCCACTTCGGCCCGGCACCAGCTGGCTTCGTGTGCCGGTGCTCAGGCCCGGCGGCAGCCCGGCGCACACCCGCGGCATCGCCGCCTCCCCCGGCCTGCCCGCCCGCCGGCCCGCCGGGCTGGCGGGCGGGGCCAGGGTCTTAGGCTGCGTGACTGGAGCGGGCAGACGTCGGGAGGCGACCTATGACTGGTCCGGCCAGCGCGGCAGCCGCGGGCACCATTGAGATCGGCGGCGACATGGTGGTGCGGCGGCTGGGCTTCGGGGCGATGCGGATCACCGGCAACGGCATCTGGGGTGATCCGCCGGACGAGGGACAGGCCAAGGCGACGCTGCGGCGGGTGGTGGAGCTCGGCGTCAACTTCATCGACACCGCCGACTCCTACGGCCCGGAGGTCAGTGAGCGGCTGATCGCCGAGGCCCTGCACCCCTATCCCGACGATCTTGTCATCGCCACCAAGGGCGGCCTGGTGCGGCCGGGCCCGGGCCGGTGGGATGCCGACGGCAGGCCCGAGCACCTGCGCGCGGCCTGCGAGGGCAGCTTGCGGCGGCTGCGACTGGACCAGATCCCGCTGTACCAGTTCCACCGGCCCGACCGTCGCGTGCCGCTGGCCGACTCACTCGGGACACTCGTGGATCTCAAGGCCGAGGGCAAGATCCGGCACATCGGGATCTCGAACGTGTCCGAGGCTCAGCTGCGGGCGGCGCAGCAGCTCACCCCGGTCGTTTCGGTGCAGAACCGGTACAACGCGGCCGACCGCAAGTCGGAGTCGATGGTGGACGTGTGCGAGCTGCAGCAGATCGCGTTCCTGCCGTGGGCGCCGATCCAGCAGGCCGACAGCAGCCCGGCGGTGGCCGAGGCGGCCAATCGGCACGGCGCCAGCCCGCGGCAGATCGTCCTGGCCTGGCTGCTGGCCAGGTCGCCGCAGATGCTGCCGATCCCGGGCACCGGGTCGCCTGAGCACGCCGAGACCAACGTCGCGGCCGCCTCGATCGAGCTGAGCCCCGGCGAGGTCGCGGCGATCACCCGCGCCGCGTGATCAGGTCAGATCAGCTCAAGCTGGCGGGCCCGGCGGACCGCCTCGCCGCGGTGAGCCGCCGCCAGCTTGCGGTAAATGCTCTTGAGGTGCGACTTGACCGTGTTGACGGAGATGTACATCTCGCTGGCCACCTCAGCGGTGTTCAGCATGCCGGACACGTGCCGCAGCACCTCCCGCTCGCGCTCGGTGAGCGGCTCCACCGCTATGGCCGTGGCCTGCCTGGCGACATCCGGTGAAGCCGGGGGCTGATCGCGGCGCTGGGCCGGCGCCAACAGGCGCTGGTGGGTGCGGGCAAGTTCGGGGTCACGCCGCAGCACCGGCCCGATCCAGCCCCGCTCCATGACGAACGGCAGCCGCATTTGCTCCCGTTCAGCCAGTCGCAGCGCGGACGTGAGTGACCGGCGGCCTCGCGCGCTGTCACCGCAGCCGTAGCTGAGCCGCGCGTCAACCAGCCACGCCTGCAGCCGCACCCGTTCGGATGCCGCGCTGCCGGCCGCCAGCGCGGGTGCGAGCGCGTGCCTGGCGTTCGCGCCGTCCCCGGCGGCCACCCACGCGTGCGCGCGTGCGACCGCCGCCTGCAGCGGTGTATCGCAGCCGGTCTGCCCCGCCTGCTCGGCGTGCGAGGCGTGCGCGGCCTGCCCGGCCCGCTCGGCCGCGGCGAGTGCGGCCGGGATGTCACCGGCCACCGCGCAGGCCCGCGACTCGACCAGGCTGAGCCGCTGGTCAAGCCAGGCCGGGACGGACCACCCGGACCGTGCCCGGCCTGCGAGCTGCCCGGCCACGTCGCCGCGTCCCTCAGCCAGCCCAGCGCACGCCGCCACCAGGCAGGCCAGCGCCCCGATGAGCCGGTCCGGGCTGGCGCCAAGGGCGGCGTCCGCCTGCCTGAGGCGGTTGCGCGCCCCGCGCAGCTCGTTGCGTTCCAGGTGCACCCAGGCGAATGCGACGAGCGCGGCGGGGCCCGGGTGCTGGGCGGACAGCTGTTCCTCAGGGCCCACAGCCGCGGCCGCCCGGCCGGCCTGCTTGGCGGCGCTGCGCAGGCGGCCGCGCAGCGCCTCTACCAGCGCGAGATGCCCAAGGCAGTCGGCCTGTTCGCGCTCCCCGCCCGGGTCGGCCGCGGCGGCCACACCAGCGTCGAGGACGCGGGCCGCCTCGTCGAGACGCCCCGACCACAACTCGACGGCCCCGCGCCCGCACAGCACTCGGGCCCGGATCTGTCGATGCTGGGCGAACTCGCCGTTCGGCACCTTGCTGACCAGCGCCTCCGCACGGGAGGCGGCAGCCGCCGCCGCGGTGAGGTCACCGGTGCGGCGCGAGGCGGCCAGGCGGATCATCGCGGCAGCCAGGCGGCCCGGCGCCTGCTGGTCGGCGGGAATCTGCTCCAGCATTCCCTCAGCGGCCGCCAGCGCCGCGGCGGATGATTCGTAGCGGCGGGCGGACACCGCCGCCGCCGCGGAGACCAGGGATGGGTGCGGCCCGGTCCAGGCCTCGCCGTCCGGCATGCCGCGAAATTCCTCCGCCAGCGGCCGGCCGCCCCGAGGTTCCATGATCTCGCTGATCGCCAGCCCGTCGATGACCATGCTGGCGGCGAGTTGCCAGTCGCCGGCCTGGGCGGCGTGCCGCACGCCGTCGGTGAGCCGGCCGTTCCGCTGGTACCACCGGGCGGCCCGCCGGTGCAGGGCGGCTACCCGGTCCGGATAATCGCGCCTCAGCTTCAGGCGCAGCACCTCCGCGAACAAGGTGTGGTAGCGGTACCACCCGCCACCGGCCGGCTGGACAAACGCGTTCGCGTGCGCCACGTCCAGCAAGATCCGGCCGGCCTGCTCGCTGCCGGTCAGCTCGTTGGCGGCTTCGGCGCTGACCTGCTCCAGGATGGAGGTGCTCAGCAGGACCTCCCGCGCCCCGGGCGGCTGGGTACTGAGAACCTCCTCCACCAGATAGCCGGTCAGGGCGCTGTCCTCGGTGACCAGCTCCTTGATGAACTGGTCCGGGTCGGGATGGGCGCCCATGGAGATCGCGGCCAGGCGGATCCCGGCCGCCCAGCCCTCGGTCCGCAGCGTGAGGCATTCCAGCGAGTCCGCCGACAGGGTGCCGCCGTGCTGGGCCGTGAGCACGCCGGCTTCGGCAGCGCTGAAAGCGAGGTCACTGACCCGGATCTCGGTCAGTTCGCCGGCCAGCCGGTAGCGGTGCAGCGGCAGCAGCGGATCCGCCCGCGAGGAGACCACCATCCGCAGACCGGGCCCCGCGTGCCGGAGCATGAAGTCAAGCTCGTTCAGCACCGGTGGGCCGGTCAGCAGGTGCAGGTCGTCGACGACCAGCGTCACCGGCGGATGCTGGGCCGCCAGCGCCGACGCGAGCCGCAGCAGGAATGCATGATCGGCTGCCCGCCCCCGCGGGGCAGCCGACAGCACTGCTGGAACGGCAACGCCGGACCGGCGCAACGCCGCGATGACGTAGGACCAGAAGACCCCCGGCTGGTTGTCCCAGTCGTCCAGGGAAACCCAGGCCACGGCCCCCGGCTCGGCCGCCGCCCACAACGCCAGGGCCACCGTCTTGCCCGCGCCGGGAGGTCCGGTGACGACGGTCAGCGGGCACGACCGCGTGCCCTCGGCGATGAGCTTGGTGATCCGTGGCCGCTGCACCGCCCAGTCCGGCACGCCCGGCGCCGTGATCTTCGAGGCCAGGATCGGGACGCCAGCGGTGGCTTCCGGGACGCCAGCGGCGGTTTCCGGGACGCCAGCGGCGGCCAGGCCGCAAGCCGGGACCGCCTCCTGCTCGGCAACGTGGGTCGCCACCGGGGGTCTCTCCGCTCTCTCCGGCGGCCGGGCGGCCGCCCGCCATGGGAGATCACACCTGGGCATGTCGGCAGGGCACGGCGCCCGGCCGCCATGGAGAGCGCTTCGCCCTCGCCACTACCCAACGCCAGCCGGCCCGGGGGGCGCATCATCCGATTGGTATGAAACCGAACCTTTGACCGCTTACGCCCCGCACCACCCTCGATGCTCTTTGCTTCCCTTTTAGCACTGGATGGTCAAGCGGCCAGAGTCAGAGGGCGTCCAGGCCGAGCTCGCGCGCACGGGCGACCGCCTCGCTGCGCGAGGAGACCCCGAGCTTGCGGTACGCGGAGTACGCCTGGGTCTTGACCGTGTGCGAGGAGACGAACAGCCGCTCGCCGATCTCCCGGAACGACAGGTGCGTGGACAGCAGCGGCAGCAGCCGCAGCTCCGCCGCGGTCAGCGACGACGCGCCGGCCGCGCCCGCCTTGATCGTGGCGAGCTTGGACCCCAGCCCGGCGGCGAGCTGGGGGAGAACGCCGAGATCCGGCCTTTGCTGCAGGATGTCGTTGGCCTGCGCCAGGACCGCCGCGGCGCCTCCCGGGTCGGCGAGCGTCATGTATGAGCACGCCATCTCCAGCAGTGCCTGGACCGACACCACGGGCAGCACGTAGGTCAGCAGGGGCCGCAGCCGGGAGGCGCGCCCCAGGTGGAACCGCGCCTGGGGGATATCCCGGTGGTGCAGCGCGGCCCGGGCCGCCCACGCGTAGACGAGGGCGCTGGTCCAGTAATCGCCCAGACAGCCGTCCTCCACGATCGCGACCGCGCGCCGCGCGAGCGCCGTCACCTCCGCCCAGTCGTCGCGCTCGGCGGCCACGCCGCACTGCTCGGCGAGGATGAGCGCCGCCAGCGGCTGGGAGCCAGCGCCAACCGCGACCTCGACCGCGCGGGCGAGGATAGGGTCAGCCCGCGCCGGGTCGCCCTCCAGCAGGTAGGAGATGCCCTCGGTGTAGAGCATCGTCGCGCGGTACGGGCTCGCCGGGCTCAGCCCCTCCCAGGCGATCTGCGCGTTGCGCCTCATCTCGCCGACACCATCGCGGCACAAGATCGCCCGCAGGTACGCCAGCGTGCTCTCCATCGTGCTCCCGTCCGGGAGGATCCCCGCGGGGGACGCGCGTTCGGCGGAGGCGGCCCAGCGCTCGGCCTCGGCCGGGCGGCCGAGGAGCGCGAAGATCAGCGAGCCGTGCACGGCGATCGCGCCGTAATGCTCGGCTGAGGTTATGTCCCTGAGCCACTCCATCCAGCGCAGCACCGTCTCCACCCGGCCACTGGCCCAGACCCGCTGCTGGAGTCCCAGGACCAGCCGGGCCAGCCGGTCATAGTCCCCGGCGGCGTGGGCATGCTCGACCGCGGCCTCCAGCATCCCGTTCGCCTCGAACCACGCGGCCGCCCGGAAATGGAGATCGGCGACCAGCTCGGGCTCCCGCCGGCGCAGTTCCGACTGCAGCAGCTCCCGGAGCAGATGGTGGTAGCGGTACCACTCACGCCGGCGGTCGAGGGGGATCACAAGCAGGTTCCGGCTCTCCATCCGGTCGAGGGCGCGCGCGGATCCCTTCTCGCCCAGGATCGCGTCACAGAGCGGCCCGCACATCCGGTCCAGGACCGAGGTGCGGACGAGGAAGGACGCTTCCGCGCCTGAGACCCGGTCGAGCAGCTCAGAACGCAGGTAGTCGCCCATGAAGATGTCATCGCCGGTGAGGGTGAAGCCGGCTTCGCTCCGCCGGGTGCCGGATTTCATGGCCAGCGCGGCGATATACAGCCCGGCCGGCCACCCCTCGGTCTGCTGCAGGAGATCGTGGACGCCCGCCTCGCTGACCTCGGCGCCCGCGCCTTTCAGCAGATAGGACGCTTCCAGCGGCCCCATCGCCAGGTCCCCGGCGCTGATCTCGACGATCCCGCCCTGGGCGCGCAGGCGCGCGGCCGGCAGCGGCACCCCGGCCCGCGAAGCCAGCGCGAACTGCCATCCGGGCGGGAGATGCAGCACGAGCTCGGCGATCGCGAGAAGGCACTGCTTGTTCGTGACCGCCTCGGCATGGTCGAGCACCACAGTGACCGGCCGCTGCATCAAGGTGATGGCGGACACGAACCTGGGGACCACGGTGATGTCGGCGCCCGAGGACGCCAGCGCCCAGAAGATGGCCGGGTTGACGGGCTCGATCCGGTCCACCGCCACCGCGAGCGCGCTCAGCAGCACAACCGGATCGTTGTCCTTCTCGTCACAGGAGACCCACGCCACGCGGGGCCCGATCCGTTCGGCCCACTGCGCCATCAGCGTTGTCTTGCCGTAGCCGGGCGGCGCGACCACGGTGATCACCGGCGCCCGCGCGGCAGCAAGCCGGTTGACCAGGGCGGTCCGGGCCACGATCCCGGGACGGGCCGCGGGGGGCTGGAATTTCGACTCAGAAAGTTCGAAGCCGAGCCGCGGAGCGGCCCGGCTGCCAGAGATCACGGAAGGCTCATCGAGGACTCCGGCTTCACTCTCCCGAGCGTACCCCCCTGCTCAAGATCGCATCAACGGGACACCGCCGGGCGCAGCGGCCGCATCCGAGCCGCGAACGGCGGCGTGCCAGCCGCAGGTGCGGATGGTGGCCAGCGAGCCCGGACTGCCTCGCCCGCCCGGGCCGGCCAACCGCCTACGACGATCCCCGCACCGTTAAGGCGCTGCGGTGTGGACGCTGATCGCGGCGTGGACACGGGCCTTGGCCCGGGGTTTCGCGTGGCCCGCGACCTGCACCGGCCGCGGATGCAGCGCCGCCTGTTCGAGATTGGGTGTCATCCACTCCAGCAGCGGCGGGACCAGGGCCCGCCAGGTCGCCATGGTGTGCGCGCCACCCGGCTCGATGTCGAGCACCACGTTCGGCTGACGCGTCAGGACCACCTGCTGGAATTTCTGCGCCGCTGTCACATCGTGATGGCTGGAGCTGCCTGCCCCGAGCCAGAACTGGGGGATCTTGACCGCCACCGAGAGCGCGGTCACCCGGTCCTGCGGGGTGTTCACCCTGCGCAGCTTGGTGCTGCCCCGGAACGGGTTGACGATCCGCACGGGATTGCCCAGCCGGTCGTCCGACGGCACGAAGTACCCACTGAGCACGCCCACGTACCCGTACCGCTGCGGGTACAGCAGGGCGAGATTCGCCGCGCAGTAGCCCCCCTCCGAGTAGCCAGCGATGCCCCAGGCCGGCCCGGGCCGCTGCAGTCGCAGCGTCTGCGACAGATAGTCCGGCAGGTCCCGCGCGAGGTAGGTGGCGTCCTGCGGGCCGTGCACGACGTTGAGGCACTGCAGCGAGACCTGCGGGCTGCCGTTGGGGTCGGGCATGACCAGGGCCACCGGCCGGACCAGGTGGTCGCGCAGCAGCGTCTCGTAGGCCTGGACGATGTTCACCACGTTGATCCAGGCTTGCGGCTGTCCGGGATACCCGTTGATGAGCTCGATCGCCGGGAAACGACGGCTGCGGAACGCCGCCTGGAAGTACTGCGGCGGCAGGAAGACATAGACGGTCCTGACGATATGGGTGCGGCTGCCGGTGACCGAGAGGCGGACGGTCTCACCAAGCTGGGCCGCGGTCTTGCTGCCCGTCACCTTGCCCAGGATCGCCGTCAGCTGCTGCGTGGGGACGCCGCGGGGAAGGGCCGGCACCGTGTTCAGGCTCTGGCCGCTGAGGTCGGAGACCGCCGAGCCCCAGGTCTGGTAGTAGTCGTAATACTTGTTGACCGCCGCCACCCCGAACAGCATGGCCGGGATGAACGCCAGGCAGGCGGCCAGGACACGGAAGACCGGCTGCTTGGCCAATGCCACCCAGACCAGCAGAGCGCAGAACACCGCCATCAGCAGGATGAACAGCCCGGTGCTCTGCGGCTCCATCGCTCTACTCCCCAGCCAAGGTTGGCTCCCAGCAGAGGGCGGGGCCCGCTGGGACCGCCGTGGCCCACGGTGGCCGCACCCCATCGGCGGCACATGGCGGTGGGATGTGACCCATGGAGGCCGCCCGCACACGCCTTCGAGGTCTGTGACCCAGGCGGCGGCCTCGGTCTCCACCTGCACGCGGACGTCAGTGTACCGGCCCGCACACACCCGGATGAGACGTAACGAAAACAGCCCATAACGCCCGGGCGGCGCCCGCGTCCCGCCTCCATCCAGCCGTGGGTGCCCGCTGGCCGGGGGCCGGACCTGCTCATCCTGCCCTGGTGATCAGCAGAATGCCCGCCGGCAACGAGGGCGGCCATCGAGCTCATCGACGAACCGGCCGTTGACGAGCAGGCACTTGGCGCGGCGCCTGGCGGCGGCCGCATCGCCGGGCGCAGGCGCTGAGCGGCCCGGTACGATCGAGGGGTATAGCCCTTCCGGGCCGAAGGCGTATTCATGGCACCGCTACGCGGCCCGGGCGGCCGCCGCCCTGGACCTCGGCGGCACATCACCAGCCCACTTCCGATGTGCCTCCAAGGAGTCCTTGCGGTGCGAGTCCCTGCAGCAGAACCTGCCCTGACCCGGCAGCACCTTCGATCCCCCGCGCCAGCAAAGACCCGAGTCAGCGAATATGCCCAGCTGTCCCGGCAGATCAAGCAGGCGGGGCTGCTGCAACGGCGCCCCGCCTACTACACCGGGAAGATCATTTTTACCGCTGCGGCCCTGGCGGCCGGCTGGACGGCTTTCGTGCTGGTGGGCGACTCGTGGTGGACTCTGGCGCCCGCCGCGTTCCTGGCCGTGATGTTCACCCAGGCCGGCTTCCTGGGGCACGACGCCGGGCACCGGCAGATCTGCCGCACGAAGCGGGCCAACTACATTCTCGGCATCCTGTGCGGCAACCTCGCCATTGGTCTGAGCTACGGCTGGTGGGTGAGCAAGCACAACCGGCACCACGCCCACCCCAACACCGTGGACGCCGACCCTGACATCACGCTCAGCGTGCTGGCCTTCACCGGCGCCCAGGTGCGCACCGGAAGCTGGGCGACCCGGCTGGTGCTCCGCTACCAGGCGTACCTGTTCTTCCCGATGCTGCTGCTGGAAGCGTTCAGCCTGCATGTCGCGAGCATCCGCGCGCTGGCCAGCCGGGGCTCCCGCTACCGGGCCTGGGAGACGGCGCTGCTCGCCGCCCATGCAGCCAGCTACTTCGCCATCGTGCTGCTGGTGCTCTCACCCGTCAAAGCCGTGGTGTTCATCCTGGTCCAGCAAGGCCTGTTCGGCCTGTACCTGGGCTCCTCCTTCGCCCCCAACCACAAGGGCATGCCGATCCTGCCCGCTGCCGATCGGACTGACTTCCTGCGCCGCCAGGTACTCACCTCCCGCAACGTCCGCGGCGGCTGGCTGACCGACTTCGCATTGGGCGGCCTGAACTACCAGATCGAACACCACCTGTTTCCCTCCATGCCCCGCCCCAACCTGCGGCACTCCCAGGCTCTGATCAGGGAGTTCTGCCTGGAGCGGGACCTGCCTTACTGCCAGAGCAGCCTGCTGGGCTCCTACGCCCAGGCCCTCCGCCATCTCAACACCGTCGGCAGGCCCGCCCGTCCCGCCGCCGCAAGACCCGGCCGGCAACTCGAACCACCTCAAGACTCAGGCAAGGTTGATAATGCGCCGTCGCCGTCTTCCCGCCTGCCGGGGATGACCAGCCGCGGCGCTCCATGAGCTGAAATAGCGCCCATCCCTCCTCGCGGACGGGTGCCTACCAACGCTCGGTGAGCCACGGCCAGGTGGTTCCGGCGTGACCATGTCCGGGCTTGCTGCACGTTCGGTGGCGAGTCTGACGGTCTCGGGGTAGCGCGTGCCGGAGAGCGCTCCGGCACTGCGCGTATCGCGGGAGCTGCCCTGCGCTTGTTACGGTGCCGCCATGGCTATCTCGCTCAGTGAAGCGACGCTCAGGCTGCTCGATGGGAAGAACTACGCGGTCCTGGCGACGGTGAATCGTGATGGCAGCCCGCAGACCTCCGCCATGTGGGTCGGCCGCGACGGCGGCGACCTGCTGTTCTCGACCGTGGAGGGACGGGTGAAGCACCGCAATATGCGGCGCGACCCGCGCGTCAGCGTCACAGTGCTTGATTCCCTGGACCCGGAGAACTACGTCGAGTTGCGGGGCCGGGTGTCGATGACACCGGACCCTGGCCGGCGGTTGCACGTTCAGCTGTCATGGAAGTACGACGGTAAGGATCCTGGCGAGGACCGACCTGGCGCGGTGCGCGTGGTCGTGCGGATGGTGGTGGAGAAAGCTACCGGGCGCGCCGCATAAGACCAAGCAAGATCTAGAGCCCGCCCTGGCATCGGCGGCGAGGATCTGCTGCGCGCCTGCCAGCGATCCCATGACTGGAAGCTCGCCTTGACCGACAGCCGGTGCCGCCCGGCGGTCAGCCCGCGGGGTGGCCGGATGCCGGCGCTGGCGATCCGTTTCTCCACACCATCTGCGTGGCATTGATGCGGCGCCTTCACGCGCGGGTGTTGGCCTGTAGGTAACAAGCCGGGGCTGTGTCGCCGTACCAACGTTGCAATGGGGGACGGAGTCACCTAACGGGAAGGCGGGGATGACCGTGACTGATCCGCAGGACGTGTTCACCACCGAGACCGCGGGGCTGCCGGAGGTGTTACGTCCGGGCGTCGCCCGGCTGCGT
Organism: uncultured Actinomycetes bacterium; assembly: GCA_963730065.1. Taxonomy (GTDB): domain Bacteria; phylum Actinomycetota; class Actinomycetes; order Streptosporangiales; family Streptosporangiaceae; genus UBA9676. The sequence continues at coordinate 255,211 of CAVSQL010000001.1, forward strand.
GACGGTGATCACCTCGACCTGCGCATTGGCCCGGTGCGCAAGCGCATCGAAGACGCCGACCTCCGCATGCTCGCCTATAACGGGTCGATCCCCGGCCCGGTCCTGCACGTCGATCAGGGGTCGCAGATTACCGTGGAGGTGCGCAACGACGGCGACGTCGAGGCGACCGTGCACTGGCATGGCCTGCGGCTGGAAAACCGCTACGACGGCGTCCCCCACGAGACCCAGGAGCCGATCCCGATCGGCGGGTCGTTCACCTACCAGATCCAGTTCCCCGACGCCGGCATCTACTGGTACCACCCGCACATCAGGGAGGACTTCGGCCTGGAGATGGGGCTCTACGGCACGATCGTGGTCGAGCCCGCCGACCCGTCGTATTGGCCACCAGCCGACCGGCAGCTCACCTTGACCATGGACGACCTGCTGGTCGAGGACGGGCATATCGCGCCGTTCCGCCGCTCCGGGCCGAACTACGTCGCGATGGGCCGGTTCGGCAACGTGATGCTCATCAACGGCGAGACCGAGTTCGCCGGCGAGGCGGCGGTGGGTGAGGTCGTGCGCCTGTATCTGGTCAACACCGCCAACACGCGGGTCTTCAACTTCGCCATCCACGGCGCCCGCGGCAAGCTGGTCGGCAGTGACAGCGGCCGGTACGAGCGCGAGACCTTCGCCGAGGAAGTACTGCTCGCGCCCTCGGAACGGGCAGTCATCGACGTGCTGTTCGACACCCCAGGGCAGGTGCGGCTGGAGCACCGCACCCCCGGCCACATCTACCAGCTCGGCGGGTTCTCGGTCGCAGATGGCCCGGCCGGCACTGCCGCGGGGGCGTTCGAGCAACTGCGCACCGACCCCGAACTCACCGCCCAGCGCCAATCGCTCGCCCACGACCTGGAACGCCCGCCCGACCAGGTGCTTGCGTTCTTCTCCTTGATGCCGCTGCTCTACGGGAGCGACAACACCCCGGCGTCCGCCTACGCCTGCCCGATGCACCCCGAGGTCACCGCGACCGAGCCGGGGACCTGCCCGGAGTGCGGGATGAAACTGGTGCCCTCCGATGCCGCGCCAGCACCCCCTTCGGAGCCGGACCAGGGCGCGGCTCATAGCCACGACCACGGTGACGGCCTGGAGTGGGAGGATCTGATGCCGGAGATCAACCAGGCGTCGGATTCGGGCAACATGATCTGGCAGCTCATCGACCGCCAGACCGGCGCGAAGAACGCGGACATCGACTGGGCCTTCACGGTGGGCGACCGGGTCAAGATCCGGCTGGTCAACGAGATGGACGCCGACCACCCCATGCACCACCCCTTCCACGTCCATGGAGCGGGGCGCTTCCTGGTCCTGTCCCGCGGCGGCCAGCCCGAGCCCAACCTGGTGTGGAAGGACACCGTGCTGCTGCGCAGCGGCGAGACCGTCGACATCCTGCTCGACGTCTCCAACCCCGGCCTGTGGATGGCGCACTGCCACATCGCCGAACACAACCAGAGCGGCATGATGTTCAGCTTCAACGTGGCCCGCGCCCCGGAGCTGGCCCGATGAACCCGGCACCGGCAGCACCTGTCCTGGACGTGCTGGTGATCGGCGGCGGTCAGGCCGGCCTGGCCATGGGCTACCACCTGGCGCAGCGCGGACTGCACTTCCAGATCGTGGACGCCGCGGCCGAGATCGGCGCCACCTGGCGCTCGCGATGGGATTCTCTGCGGGCGTTCACCCCAGCCCAGTACGACAACCTGCCCGGCCTGGCCTTCCCCGCCGCACCCGACGCCTATCCCGGCAAAGACGACGTTGCCAACTACCTCCAGACCTACGCGGCACGCTTCGAGCTGCCGGTGCGGCCCGGCACCCGGGTGACCTCGCTCACCCGAAGCAACGGCGTCTATCTCGTCCGGGCCGAAGCGGAGGCATGGAAAGCCCGGCAGGTCGTGGTCGCCACCGGGCCCTTCCAGGTTCCGTTCATCCCGCCCATCGCCAAGGAGCTTGACCCCGGCGTCCGCCAACTACACAGCGTCGAGTACCGCAACCCGGCAACCATGCCGCCCGGCAGGGTCCTGGTCGTCGGCGCCGCGAACTCCGGCTGCCAGATCGCCGAGGAGCTATCGGCCACCCACAAGGTGGAGCTGGCGGCCGGCCAGCGGATGCCGACGGTCCCCCAGCGGCCGCTGGGCCGCGACGTGTGGTGGTGGGCGAGCCTGCTGGGGCTGGACCGGGTGACGGCCGGCTCGCGGCTGGGACGGCGGCTGGCCGGGCGCGACCAGGTGATCGGCGCCGGCCCGCGGCAGCTCGCCCGCCGCCACGGCGTCCGGATCCGCCCCCGCGCGACGGGCGCGGCCGGCCGGGCAGTGAGGTTCGCCGACGGGGCCGCTGCCGAATTCGACGCCGTGGTATGGGCGACCGGATTCACGACCGACCACTCATGGATCGACGTCCCAGGCGTGGCAGACGAACGGGGGGGCATCCTGCACCGGCGCGGCGTCACGCCCTCGCCCGGGCTGTACCTGCTGGGCCTCACCTGGCAGCACACCAGAACCTCGGCGCTGCTGGGCTGGGTGCGCAACGACGCGGCCTTCCTCGCCGAGCAGATCACATCCCGCGCAGATGAACGGCCGGACCCAGGCCCGGCCGCCCGCACCCCCGCGGCATCGGGCGTGCAGGCAGCCAGCTGATGCGGGCCTGTCCCGTGCCGGCGGCAGGCTTCTCCCAGCGGCCGCCAGAAGGAGCCGACGATGACAACCGGGCACCTCGCCCGCCCCCTCGCGGAGCATCCGCTGCGCGCGCCCGTGCTATGGGGAGCCGCGTTCGGCCTCATCCAGGCCGCGTCGCCGCTCGGCTTCTGGTGGCTCGACCCAGCGGCCGTATACGCGCTCTCACTGACGCTGATCGCCGCGGTCTACATCGGCTTCGCCATAGCCGACGGACGGCCAAAGATCGTCGCTGTCGAGGCCAGCGTCGCAGGCCTCTTCGTGGTCGTCGCCGCAGCGGCCGTCACCGGACCCGCGTGGCTGCTAGTGGCCGGCTTCACTGGCCACGGGCTCAAAGACCTCTGGCAGCACCGCCATCACTATGTCGCCAACACCCGTTGGTGGCCACCGTTCTGCCTCGTCGTGGACTGGGTCGCCGCGGCGATCCTCGTGCTCCTAATCGCCACTGGCGTCCACTTCCATCACTAGCCACGCCAGACGTAACGACATGGTCGCTTGCGGCCTTCGTCGTGTCTTCCGCCACAAGGCGTCACGGCCAGCCCGCCCCCGGCACGTGGACCTCGGTGATGAGGACCTGGCCGCTGCCGGGGGCCACCATCTGCGGCTCGGTCATGCCCCGCCATTCGGCGGCCACGATGAACAGCGTTGTCCGTCCGGGCCCGCCAAGAGCGCAGGCGAAGCCACCGCGGTCCAATTCGATGGTCTGCAGCACCGTGCCGCCCTCAGCGACGCGCACGCACCGCTCGTTGGGCACGTCGGCGTACCAGATGGCGTTCTGCGCGTCGGCGCAGATGCCGTCGGGGGTCCCCTCGCCGAGGTCGGCCCAGACCCGCCGGTTAGACAGCCCGCCGCCGGCGCCGATGTCGAAGGCCACCAGGGCATGCCGGTAGGAGTCGGCGACGATCAGGGTGGAGTTGTCGGCGGTCACCGCCATCCCGTTCGGGAAAGCGATGTCGCCGGCCACTTGGCGGACCGGGCCGTCCGCCGCGACGTGGAAGACTGACCCCGGCTGGAACGCCTCCCCGGCCACCGGGTTGAAGCCGGCCCGGTTGACGTAAGCGTTGCCGCGGCCGTCCACCACGATGTCGTTCCAGCCCGGCCTGCCGAGGTCCGCGTGAGTGACCAGGGACCCGTCGGGCTCCCGGCGCAGCAGCCGCCCGTCCGGGGACGAGACCATCACCAGCCGGCCGTCCGGGAGCCAGGCGGTGCACAGCGGCAGCGACTGCACGTGCGCGATCACCTCGCTGTGGCCGGCAAGACCGACGGCGACCACCTCACCCGCAGACCAATCGGAGAAATACAACCGGTCACCATGCCAGCGCGGCGACTCGACCAGCCCCCGGCCGGTGAGCAGCGTCCGTACCTCGTTCACCCTCATCACAGCCCTTCTCCTACGTCAGCACGGCGGAAGAATCTCAACATCTATACGAACGGCCGCCAGCCAGATCGACAGGCCTTGACCGCCTTCCCGCAGGGCCAGACCACCGGCGATGGCTGGTGAGAGTCCGGCGAGCCGCAGGTGGTCGTCAATGGCGTCTGCGGGCCTGAACTGGTACAACGGCCATTACCACCTCGGTGTCGCCCGGCCAGTCCCAGAAAATACCCACCTCGCCACTGGTGCCCGATGACCGCCACCCGGGAGGGCTTGCGGTGCACGTCGATACCAACGAAGACAGACATCACCGGGCCTCCTGCCCGAGCTCGTCTTTCACCGGTAGCGCGACGCTCCCGGGCTGAGCAGGAAAGGGGTCCGGCCTCACGCCCGGCCCCCATAGAGTCAGTTCTGGGCGATTTGCGGTGCTCGATTCCCGCTGGCTCAATCGCCGCTGGCAGGGGTATGTGACCGCAGGTGCAGCCGCTGGGCGAGCCAGGCCCCGGCCCCGGCGGCCAGCAGTACCAGCGCTGGCAGCAGGCCGAGCAGCCGCAGCTGCGGCATGGCCAGGTCGGCGGCGCCGGTGTCGCCGCCTGCCAGGCCACCGTTGGTGAACTGGGTGACCACCAGCGCGGTCGCGAGGTAAATGGCCACGATGATGGCCAGTGCCGGGCTGCGCTCGGCCCAGGCCAGTACCCACAGCAGAGCCGCAATGATCACTAGCGGGCCTGCCTGGTGCGTGTCGTGCATCAGCCGGTGCAAAGTCAGTGAGTTGGACTGGCCTGCGAGGAGCGGCACGAGGAGCACCGCCTCGCCCAGGACCAGGCCGGTGATGAGGAAGCCGCGCGCTGGCGTCCGCAGCCCGACCCTGTTGCCGCGCCACCGGTACCAGAGCACGGTCAGCAGGACGCCTGCCGGGATAGCGATCTGCCAGTAGTAGCCCAGTGCCACCACCACGACCGTGACGTGTGCCGCTGCGACCGTCACATGGCAGGGTTGATTCACGATGGCCCGGCAGGGGGCAGCCGCGGTGGGCCTGGCCAGGCCCGGCCGCGCCCGCGCCAGTCGCTGGTAGAAAGGCAGCGAGCCGCAGATCAGCGCGCCGAACAGCAGCAGCGGCAGCCAGTAGCCGCGCGCGGCGGCGCTGGCCCGGCCGCGAAGAGCATTCATCTCGCCGATCAGCTGCGCAGGCGTGAGGCCTTCTCCGTCTCCTGCAGCCGTATGCTCAGCTGTCTCGCTCACTGCTGCCTCCAGCAATTTCGGTGCCCTGTGCTCCGTCGTGCTCGCGGACGAGCCGCGTCAGCGCTTCCATCTCGGCCGCCAGGGCCGCGCGGCCCTGGCGGGTGATGCTCACCCAGGTCCGCGGACGGCGGCCCCGGTAGCCCTTCTCCACCCGGACCAGGCCCGCATCTTCCAGCACCATCAGATGTCTCGACAAGTTCCCCGAGGTCAGGCCCAGCGTCTCCTGCAGGTAGCCGAAGTCCGCCTGCCGCGACCGCGAGGTGATCGCCAGGATGCCAAGCCTGTGCCGCTGGTGCACTGTCTCGTTCAGGCCCGCGCATCCGGGTCAGCACCCTCGATCCCCCGGCAGCGCTTCACCAGCTCAGGATGAAGCGCGCGCTCCATTCGACCCGCGTCGCCCTCGAACCACCCCTCCACGTAATCCATGACGACCGACCGGACCGCATCCTCGTTACCAGTGACAGCCATCTCGTTCTCCTGTTGTCCCGGACGTCAGCCTCGAAATGTGTGCGGCCCGCCAGCCAGCAGCGCGGCGATACGCGCGGCAGTCCGGGTCGCGCCACCTCGCGGGACCTTCCGGTAGCCGGGCCTGGTGTTGTTGTCCGCCAGGGCTGTCCGCATCGCGGTGGCCAAGTCGTCGGCTGTGGTTGCCGCGTAGTCCATCCGGAGGCCGGCCCGGTAGTGGCTGAGCCGGTGGGTGACGAAGTGCTGCTGTTCCCAGTGGCGGCGGAGGGGGAAGTAGATGAACGGCCGCCCGGTGGCGACCAGTTCCATCGTCGTGGACAGCCCGCCTTGCACGATGGCCGCGTCGGCACACGCCAGGTGCTCGAAGAGATCGGGCACATAGCCGCGCTTGTCCATGCCCTCGGTGTCCGGCAGCAGCCGGGGATCGATGCGCGGGCCGGTGACCAGAAGCATGCGCGCGTCCGGCACCTGCTTGCGTAGTCGCGCGAACGCGTCGCAGGTCAGTTCCAGCAGGCTGACGCCCGCCGTCGTGCCTCCTACCGCGGCGACGAGTAGCGGCTGATCCTGCGGATAGCCGAGCCGGCGGCGCAACCGGGCGCGGTCGCAGTAGGCGCCGGGGTTGAAGGGCACGACGTAGGGCACCGAGCAGAACCACCGGCGGGACCATGACCGGATGCCCGGAAGGCCGGGCCCGAACGGGACATCGGGAAGCTCGTCGAAGGATCCGATGAACATGGACAGGTCGCGCAGCCGGGGGAACCGCTCGCGCTTTTCGATGGAGTCGGCGTTGTAGTCCGCGCACAGCTCGGCTTCTCGTGGGTCGCCGGGGTCGGTGGGCAGGAAGCCGATCACGTCGGTCATGAATACGTACGGGGCGATCTTCCGCTCGGGGTTCTCGTGCAGGAAGTAGTCGATCTCCCAGCATTCGTCGCCGACCCAGAGGTCGTAGCTGGTGTCCCGGACGACGTCGTCGAACAGCATGTAGTTCGCGCAGAGGATCTCGTCCATCCGCCGGAAGGCGTAGAAGGCGGGCAGGTCGTGGTCCGTGGCTTCTGATTCCCAGTGCGCCGACTCGCAGGCCAGTTCGGAGCTGGCCGGGTGGATGATCTCCCCGGCGTCGGCCAGCACGCTGGTCACCGGTGGCTGCGCCCACCAGTGGATCTCCAGGTCCGGTACCCGTTTCCGGACGGCCCGGGCGATGGCCAGGTCCCGCTGAACGTGGCCGAGGCCAATGGGGGAGGAGATCCACAGCGCCCGGCGGCCGCGGCCGTGCGTAGCCCGCCAGGCGGTCCGCTTCGGCGGCGGCGGCACCCACCGGTCCACGAAGTCCCGGATGGCGTGGTTCACCGCGACTGGATACCGGACGTGCGGCGCATGCCCGCCGCCCTCGATCAGGAGCAGGCCGGCGTTCGTCAGCTCGGCGATCCGCCGCGCTCGCTCCGGCGGGACGATCTTGTCCTGGTCGCCGCCGATCACGAGTACCGGGCAGGCCAGCTCACGGCACAGGCGGGCCGCCTCCTTCTCATCGGTGATCTGCTGGGGGGCATCGGCGTCGCAGAGCATGGTCTCGGCGTCGGTTTGCATGCCCCACTCGACGAGGTCGTCGTAGGGCTTGGTGGAGTGCGGCTCGGTGGTGATCTGGGACATGAAGAACTCGACGTATCCTCGCCAGTCCCGCCGCCAGTAGTGCCGGTTCTCCTTCGCCCACCCCTCGGTGGTGTCGAGGATGTCGTCGAAGGAGCCCTCGTACCGCTCCCAGGGCTCCGCTGGCGGGATCGGCAGCGTCGGCGCGATGGTCACGATGCCGGTCACCCGCTGCGGGCGCTCCGCCGCGAACAGCAGCGCCCAGGGGAAGCCGCTGCAGAACGCCGCGAGCAACGCCCGCTCGGTGCCGGTCGCGTCGAGCACGGCCGCGATGTCGCTCGCGAAGGCGGTGTCGGCGTAGGCGGCCGGGTTCTTGGGCCGGTCGGACCGGCCGTTGCCGCGCGGGTCGAAGGTGATCACACGGTAGTCCCGGGCCAGGAACGGCACCTGCATCTTCCAGTGCCTGGAGTCCACGATCGCCCACGTGGGCAGCAGCAGGATGGTCGGCTGACCGGTGCCGTGCACCTCGTAGTGAATCCGCACGCCTGAGTTGACAACGTAACCCGACTCATCGGGTAGCCGTGCGCGCATCAGTTGCACCCCTTCAGCGAGCCGCTGGCCAGCGGAGGAGGCCCACCGCATCGATCCCGGCCTTCAGCCGGCGACGTGGACCGCCACCATCGTGGCCAACGCAGCCCGGACAGCGCTATTGGGGAAAACCACTAGGTTCCATGCGGCCGCGGCTCCTGGCCAGCCTCGGTCCACTGGCTGATCCGGCTGGGCGCGCCGGCTTGGCCCGGGCACTTAACCGCGCTGGCGGGGACAGGTGCTGGGTGACGGCCCAGGCGGCTACTTCGGCCCGGCTGCGGACGTCCAGTTTGGACATCACATGATGCAGGTGGACTTCGGCGGTCTTTTCGGAGATGCCGAGCACCCTGCCGATCTGCCGGTTGGTCCGGCCCGAGGCAACCAGCGTGGCCACCTGCCGCTCTCGCGGGGTGAGCGGCACTTGCTGGGTGCGGTCCGGATCACCGGGTGCGGCACCCGAAGCGACTGCCATCGCGAGATCCGCAGCCTGCTGGGCGGGCATGGTCCGGCCGGCGTGGATGAGCCGGTCAGCGTCCTGAGGCCCTAGCGCCTGAGCGAGCACCCGCTCGACTGCCGAGTTCCTGGCCTGCTCGATGTCGGGCGGGCGGGCGGCCTCCCGCACGCGCAGCGCCGCGGCCGCGCCGATCAGCCGTGCGGCAGACTCATAATGAGCCTGTTCACTGGCGACCCAGGCCAGCGCCTCCAGGCAGTGGGCGACACCCCTGGGGTCGTTGACTTCTGTGTAGATCCGCAGAGCCTCAGCCAGCAGCGGACGCGCTTCCTCCAGCCGGCCCTGAGCGCTCAGCGTTGTGCCCAGACCCCATGCCGACCATGCCAATGCCCACGGATAGTCCAGTTCGCGGAAGTCTCGCAGGCTCGCCCGGAGCAGTTCCGCGGCGCTCTCCAGGTCGCCGTGGTCCCGGGCAAGCAGCCCAAGGTCGTGCCGCGCCCATGCCACCCCCTGCGTGTTGCCCCCATCGCGGAAGCCCGCCTCCGCCCGCCGATGCCAGCCAGCAGACGCGTCCCACTCGCCGCCGACACGGGCCCAGTTGCCGAGAAAGGCGCACGCGATCGCCGCGCGGCGCGTATCAGCACGCTCCTCGCTGCGCTCAAGAGCGCGGAGCAGGAGGTCCTGGGAGCGGTCGGCCTCCCCTGTCGCCCAGGCCAGAACCCCGGCCACGATGAGCGCGCCGGCCAAGCCGTCCGCCATGGCGTCATCGCTCATCGTTGCCGGGTCATGCTGACCTGGGCCCAGGGAAAGGACCCTGTCCACGAGAACCTGGCCCTGACCGAGGTCGCCACGGGTGTAGTGGTACCAGCCGAGCGCAGTGGCCAGCGAAAGCGCCCAGCCATCCTGCCCCGCGCCCAGACAGTAATCCAGCGCGGAGCGCAGGTCCACGTGATGGCGGAGGACCCACAGCATCCAGGTGTGCTCCTCCGGCAGGCCGATGGCGGCCTCGAACTGCGTCGCCAGCCCCGCGTAGTGGCCCGCGTGCCTGGCCCTCATCTCCTCGGCTTCGGCATGGGACGCCAGCTGCTCGGCCGCGTACTCACGCAGGCTTTCCAGCATGGCGAACTCAGCGGTCTCCTCGTCCCCGGGCAGCCGCCGGATCAGGCTCTTGTCGAGCAGCGACTCCACGACGGCGAGCGCGTCACCGTCGGAAACTGCGCAAACGCTGGCCACGTCGGCCAGTGTCCAGCCGCCAGCAAACACCGACAGTCTGCGAAACAGTGCCCGCTCGCCGGGGTCGAGCAGGTCATAGCTCCAGGCGATGGCGTTGCGTAGCGCACGCTGCCGGACCGGCACATCCCGCGTGCTCCCGGCCAGCACCTCCATCCTGCTGCCGAGCCGGAACAGCATCTCCCCCGGGGTCAGGACCTTCAGCCGGGCCGCGGCCAGTTCGATAGCCAGCGGCAGGCCTTCCAGCCGGATGCAGACGCTGGCCAGCAGCAGCGCATTAGCCGAAGTGAGATCAAAGCTCGGGTTGGTCCGGCGGGCGCGATCCAGCAGCAGCGCGACCGAGGGGTTCGCCGCCAGGCCACCGAGGTCGGCCACATCCGCCGGCGCGGGCATGGCGAGCGGCGGAACCGGAAACTCCTGCTCGGCGGACAGCCGGAGCCGCTCCCGGCTGGTAGCGAGCACCCGCAGCCGCGGGCAGGCAGCGAGCACCTGGCCGACGTCCGGCGCTGCGGCCAGCACGTGCTCGCAGTTGTCCAGGACCACGAGCCGCTCCTCGTCGCCCAGCGCCGCAGCCAGCTGGCCGGTCACATCCATGCCGCCCCGCGGCTCGACGCCCACCGCCTGGGCGAGCTCCGCCATCACCAGCGCCGGATCTCGCACCGGTGCCAGGTCAACGAACACCGTGGCGCATCCGCTGCGCTGGGCGTAAGCCGACGCACACGCGACGCCGAGTCGGGTCTTGCCAATGCCCGGCGGCCCGGTGAGCGTGACCAGCCGGGTCTGGGCATGTGCGAGCATCCGGGACACGGCCACCAGCTCGCCGTCCCGGCCGACAAAGAGGTCGGCAGGCGACGGCAGGTCAGCGTGCGGTGCCCGCCTCGCGTCTCGCATCCTTCCCCCCCATGGCCCTTATTCGCGCCGCCAGCAGGCCATACCCGAGCATACGAACGCCGAGCGCGGTTGCGCTGAGCTTCACAGCCGGGATCACGCAAATGACTCATGTAGGGGAATTCCCCGATACCGGGATCGGAGTCCTAGCCCGTACAACTGATCCGTGGCCACGACAGCACCTCAGCCCGGCGCAGCTACTGCGGCGCCGCGGTTCGCCCACGCCGGGTCGTTCCTTGAGGGCCTCGCCGCTCAGGACTACGCCCGGCTCGGTGACGCGCTCACCGCCGACGTCAGGCTGCGCGCGCTGCTGCCCGGGGGGTCCCGGGAGTGGGCCGGCGCCGAGGCGATCGCCGCCCAGTTCGCGTGCTGGTTCGGCGACACCGAGGACTTCGAGCTCGTCGATGCCGCTGTCGGCGAAGTCGGTGGCCGCTTGCACCTGCACTGGCGGCTCCGGCTCCGGGCGGAGCGGCTCGGCACCGGCTGGTTCACTGTCGAGCAGCAGGCCTACGCCGACACCGCCGACGGCGGGCGCATCGCCCGGCTCGACCTGCTCTGCACGGGCTACCGGCCCGAGGACGACGATGGCTGACACGCTGACCACCTGGGGCGGCTGGGAGCCGGCGGTCCGTGACGACCCGTTCGATCACTTCGCGCAGGCCCGGGCCCGGTGCCCGGTGCAGAAGGTGCGCCTGGCCGATGGTCACCCGGCCTGGGTCGTGCTCGGCTACGACGCGGCCCGGCAGGCGCTCCACGATCCCCGCATCTCCAAGGACATGCTCGCCGCCCTCGAAGCCAACGGCGACGTGGTAGCCGAGGGCCTGCCCGGACCGGAGTTCTCCCGGCACATGCTCAACGTCGACCCGCCTGACCACACCCGGCTGCGGCGGCTGGTGTCACGGGCCTTCGTGCCTGCCCGGATCGCCGCGCTGGAGCCGGCCATCCGGGCCATCGCCAGCAACCTCCTCGACGAGCTGGACGCCGCCGGCCCTGGCGCCACCGTCGACCTCATCGAGGGATACGCCTACCCCCTGCCGTTCCGGGTGATCGGCGAGTTGCTGGGCATCCCCGCGGCCGACCGGCCGCGCCTGCACGCCTGGTTCCAGGTGCTGCTGACCGGGTGGTCCGGTGAGCCACCGCCGGAGGCGGTCGAGGCATCGGACGGCATCGTCGCCTACCTGCGCGAGCTGGTCGATGCCAAGCGCCAGAACCCAGCCGACGACCTGGTCAGCGTCCTGGTCGCCGCCGAAGACGACGCGCTCACCACGCAAGAGCTGCTGTCGAGCCTGTTCCAGCTCGTGGTCGCCGGCCATGACACCACGGCCAGCCTCATCGGCAACGGGGTGGTGGCTCTGCTTGATCACCCTGGCCAGCTCGCAGCGCTGCTGGCCGATCCCGGGCTGCTTCCCGTCGCGGTCGACGAGCTCATCCGTTTCACCGCCCCGGTCCCCCATGCCACGTTCCGGGTGACGGCCGAGCCGGTGACTCTCGACGGTGCGGAGATCCCCGCGCACGAACAGGTGCTGGTATGCCTCGGCTCGGCCAACCGCGATCCGGGCCGCTTCCCAGCTCCCGATGTCCTCGACATCGGCCGCAACGACGGGCCAAACCTCGGGTTCGGCCACGGGATCCATTACTGCCTTGGCGCGCCCCTGGCCCGGCTCGAAGCCAGGGTCGCTTTCGAAGAGCTGCTCGGCCGTTACCCGGGCTTGCGGCTCGCCACCGGCCGTGACGCGCTCGCCTGGGCGCATGGCGACGGTCTCGTCCTGCGCGGCCTCGCCTCGCTCCCCGTCGTCCTCGGTCCCAGCCGAAGTCAACAGATGAACAACGACCCGATCCCATCGAAACAAAGGAGACACCAATGACCATCACCGACAGTCCCGTCGACAATGGAGTGAACGTCGAGGCCCTGCTCGGGGCGCGTGAGGCGCTGTCCGCCGCACCGGAGGCGGCGCAGTTCACCTGGCGGGCCAGCTGTGCCTGGCGCAAGGGTACCCACAGCCGCTCCACCGTCACCGACTTCACCGGCCTGGGCGCCGAGCAGCAGCACCGTAGCACGTATGAGTTCGACGTCGACCACCCCGAGTGCTTCGCGTCCGAGGACAACGGGGCTACGCCGGTGGAGATCGTGCTGGTCGGCCTGGTCGGGTGCCTGACCGCGGGCGTCGCCTCGGTCGCCCAGTTCCGGGGCATCCAGCTTCGCTCGGTCACCGCCACGATCGAAGGCAAGATGAGCGTCCTGGGCATCCTGGGCGCCGACCCTGACGTCCGCAACGGCTTCGAGGATGTCACGGTCCGGTTCACCATCGACGCCGACGCCTCCCGCGACGACCTCGAGGCGCTGATCGCCCAGGCGCAGAAGCGCTCGGCGGTCTTCGACATCGTGACCAACCCGACGAAAGTGCTCGTCGAGCTGGCCTGACAACCACGGCAGAACGCCCGCGTGATGCAGACCACGGCAGTCGTCATCGGCGCCGGCCATGCCGGCCTGGCCATGAGCCGCCGCCTCACCGAACGCTCGATCGACCACGTCGTCCTCGAGCGTGGTGAGGTGGCGAACTCGTGGCGGACGCAACGCTGGCCGAGTCTGCGGCTGCTCACCCCGAACTGCCAGACCCGGCTCCCTGGCCACGACTACACCGGCGATGACCCCGGCGGGTTCATGCCTGTCGCTGACGTCGTGACCACCCTCACCCGCTACGCCCGTCTCGTCGGCGCACCGGTGCGCACCGCCACGACGGTGCGCACCTTGCGCGCCGTGTCGCAGGGCTTCGAGATCCAGGCCAACGACGACCTCCTCTGCGCCAGGGCCGTGGTGGTGGCGACCGGGGCGTGCAATCTGCCAGCGATCCCCGCCATCGCCGGCGCCGTCCCCCCGTCGATCACGACGATCACCCCGCTCGCCTACCGCGATCCCGGCCAGCTCCCCGACGGTGGGGTCCTCGTCGTCGGCGCGTCAGCCACCGGCGTCCAGCTCGCCGATCAGATCCACCGGTCGGGCCGCCCGGTGACCCTTTCGGTCGGCGAACACGTGCGGCTGCCCCGCACCTACCGCGGCCGCGACATCTTCTGGTGGCTGGAGGCGACGGGCCTGCTGGCCGAGCGCTATGACGAGATCGACGACCTCACCCGGGCCCGCCACCTGCCCTCCCCCCAGCTCACCGGCACCCCCGAAGCCTCGATGACCGACCTCAACGCGCTCACGGCGCTGGGGATCCGCATCGTCGGCCGCCTCGGGCGCATCACCGGCGGCGTGGCCCAGTTCTCCGGGTCGCTCGCCAATACCTGCGCCCTCGCCGACCTGAAGATGAACCGGTTCTTGAACCGTTCCGACGAGTGGGCCACCGCCTCGGGGCTCGGCGGTGAGCTCCCGCCGCCGCACCGCTTCACACCCACCCGCGTTGACCCCCGCTCGCCCCTGGAGCTGGATCTGCGGGGCGGGGGGATCACCACGGTGCTGTGGGCGACGGGCTTCCGGCCCGACTACTCTTGGCTCGACATCCCAGTGCGTGACCGCACCGGCCACCTCCGGCACGACGGCGGCGTGGTCGCCGGCGCCCCCGGCCTCTACGTCCTCGGCATGCCGGTGCTCCGCACCCGCGCCTCCACCTACATCCACGGCGCGGGCGCGGACTCCGAGGCCCTGGCTGACCACCTGCGCTCCTTCCTCAGCAGCCGCCGAGGACAGCCAGCCGAGCCGGCCGGTGCCGGGCATCATCCATAAGGGGGCAGCGATGACGAGGCCGGGCACGGGCCTTCCCCAGTGGGAGACGGTGGACGAGGGCTGGGGCCGCCAGGCGGTGGACTTCGCGACGCTCAGCGAGCCGAGCAACTGCCGGGAGTATGTCGCTGTGCACCACCGGCTGGGCGTCGATGCCGACGACCGGCTGCTCGACGTGGCTTGCGGGTCCGGGCTCGCGATCGAGCTGGCTCGCCTCCGCGGCGCTATCTGCTGTGGTGTCGACGCCTCGGCCCGGCTGGTCGCGGTGGCCCGGGACCGGAACCCCGAAGGCGACATCAGGATCGGCGATATGCGCGCCCTGCCGTGGGACCCGGCGTCGTTCGACGTTGCCACCAGCTTCCGGGGGATCTGGGGCACCACACCCGAGGCGGTTGCCGAGATACATCGAGTCCTTCGCCCCGGCGGACGCCTCGGGATAACGGTGTGGGGTCACCTGAAGATTTCTCCTGGAGCCTGGGCGCTGGCGCCGTTCCGCCTGGCTGCGGAGGAGAAGGTCGACAACCAGGCGGCGATGGTGTCACTCGGCCGGCCTGGTGCGGGCGAACGACTCCTCGCGGCGCACGGATTCGTCGATATCGAGCGCGTGGACGTTCCGTTCGCCTTGGAGTACGCGGACCCAGAACTGTACGCGCGCGGGCTGGCCTCTACCGGTCCCGCTTTTGAAGCCATCCAGAACGTCGGCGAGGCTGAGTTCCATCGCGCGGCCGTCGAGCAGGCTCAGGGGCAGCTGCGGGACGGCTTGCCGCTCCGGGCCGAAATCAACGTCGTGGGCTACCTGGCCCGCAAACCCGAACGAGCAGAACGCGCATAACCGGCAGCTTTCCCGACGACCTGCCAGTGTCCCGTCGGCCGCCAGGATCAGCGTTCTTGCTGGTCAGTGGCGGACCCGAGCGGAACGAAGCGCTTAAGCTCGGTCGGCCTCGGCGACGGCAAGGATCCGGTCCCGGCAGACCGGCAGCGAAGCCTTCGAGCCGGGCGGCTCCGCGGCCGCCAGTGCCGCAACATCGATAATGGGCGGCACACCGATGCGTTGATCGCATAACCACCGCTGGAGGTCGACCGAGCATGACAGGAGCCGATGACAGGCCCGGGGAGTTCCGGCCGCCCACAGAGCTCGAGTCGGCTGTCCGCGCCCTCGGAGCGGACACTATCCGCTACCGCGTCGACTACATCATGCTGCCGATGCGCGACGGAATCCGGCTGGCGACCGTCGTCTTCCGGCCGCGCGCCGAAGGCCGCTATCCCACCCTTCTGGTCCGGTCGCCGTACGCGGCCGCCATCCCCGAACAGCTCAAGGCCATGCACACCGCGCAGTTCAAGAAGAACTACGTGCTGATCATGCAGAACGAGCGCGGCAGCGAATGGTCAGAAGGCGACTTCGGCTTCCTGACCACCACCACCGCGGACGCGCAGGACACCCTCGACTGGATCAGCGCGCAGGAATGGTCCAACGGCAAGGTGGGCCTGCACGGCTGCTCCTCGACCGCCGAGAACCAGCTGAAACTCGGCGCCATCGGCCATCCGGCGCTGCGCGCTTGCGTGCCGATGAGCTCAGGCGCGGGCGTCGGCGACATCCCGGGTGCGGAGGGATCGAACGGCTGCTTCTTCCGCGGCGGCGTTCCCATGATCAAGACATGGGCACTCTGGTATGGCCCGTTCGGGATCCGGCAGCGACCGAAACTGCCCGCCGACGCCGAGGGCGACGAGCTGGCCCGGATCTTCCGCCAGTACTCGGTGACCGTGCCGGACTTCCGCAGTCCCGAGTACACCGAAGCCCTCAATAAGGCGACGTTGCAAGCGCCGAGCGGACGCATATTGCGGCGGCTGGGCTCGCCGCTGACGGGCTACGAGACCTTCATGGCCGACGGGCCGACCAGCCCGGCCTGGAAGGTCGTTGACCTGATCAACGCCAGCCACACCGGCGCGACGCCGTCCATCAACATCAATGGCTGGATGGACGTCGGCTCGCACCAGACCGTCAAGCTATTCGAGTTCCAGCAGCATCATCCCGACCAGTACCTGATCATGGCGCCGACGGAGCACTGCCGGATGCTGGCGACCGGCCCGGAGGCCCGCCTGGGCCAGCGGCCCATGGGCGACACCCGGTTCCCCTACGACGAGATCATCATCTCGTGGTTCGACCGGTTCCTCTGCGATGAGGCAGACGCCTGGCAGCCGATGCCGAAAGTGCAGGTCTTCCTCATGGGCGCGTGCACCTGGCTCACCGGCGAGTCCTGGCCGCTGCCCGAGACTGAGACGCGGACGCTCTTCCTGGCCAGTGACAAGTCCGCCAGCACGCTATGGGGCGACGGTGCCCTGGTGCCGGCCGGCCGCGGCGCCGGGATCGACGAGTTCATCGCTGACCCGCACAATCCCGTGCAGTCGCTCGGCGGCGACCTCGCCACCAATGACCCGATCTGCGTGGATCAGCGGGTGATCGAGTGCCGGGCCGATGTGCTTGTGTACAGCACGCCCGTGCTGACAGAGCCGATAGCCATCGTCGGCGACGTCAGCGCGGAACTCTACGTGTCAGCCGACGTCGAGGACGCGGATGTCTTCGTCAAGCTCGTGGACGTCTATCCGGACGGGACCGCCTACAACCTCGCCGACAGCTGCTTGCGGCTCCGCTACCGCGGCGGCTTCGAGCAGCCAGCCAAGCTCGTGCCCGGCGAGATCCACCGGGTCCGGATCGGCGGCATCACCACCGCGAACTACTTCCCGGCTGGCCACCGGATCCGCATCGAGATCGCAGGCTCCAACTTCCCGCTCGCGGACCGCAACTGGCATGCCGGCGACCGGAACGACCTGGCCACCGACGGCCCGATCGCGCACCTCACCCTGCACCACGGACAGGGTCACGAGTCGGCGCTGCACTTCCGCGCCTACACCGGCGAGATCACGGTCAACACGCCGATGTCCGACACCCGGTCCGGCAGCCGACCGTGACGGGGTGAATGAGCCACAGACTGAGGCACAGCCTTTGGTTTGCGAGTCGGCGCTGTAGAGGTAATGAGCAAGTCCTTTGCGCCGCGGCCCGCCCCGCTCGCCGGTGATCAACCGCGGCCGGCCCGCGATGCCAGGTCAGCGGCCTTGCCCGCGGCGCGCTCCGGCGGCGGCAGGACGGCGTCGACGAATAGGTCCGAGACGGCGGCCGCCAGCCGCTGCGGATCCTGCTCGGTGATGCGCTCGGCCAGGCGTCCGCTGAGCCACAAGGCGGACAGGCCGTGCACCAGCGACCAAGCGCTGACCGCTACGACCTCGGGGGAACGCCCGTGCAGGCGGCCGGCGGCGCGACAGCGCTCGATCGTCGCGGTCAGTAGCCCGTAGGCCCCCTCGCTGGCCGCGACGAACTCGGGATCGTCCGGGTTGAGCGCGTCCAGCTGGATCAGGCCCTCACAATCCGGGTCATGACCGGATGATCATTGGTTGGGAGAGCCTTGTCAGGGACCGCTGGCTTGGGAGAACATGGGCCAGGCACGTGGGAGATGGCGGATGTGACGCCATCTTGGCGTGAGGGGCGAGGAGGGGGCCGGAATGCTGATTGCCATTCTTAACCAGTCAACCCTGGTAACCGATGCGGACGCCGCGACGATGACCCAGGCGATCGCCAGCCAGGTCCGGCTGGACGCGGCGCCGCTGTGGGACCGGTCGCCCGCGGCGGTGGTGTTCTACACCGACCCGGCCGCGGTGCCGGCGACGGCGCACGGTATCGCGCTGGTGGACACCATCCAGGACCAGCCCCAGGGCGTGCTCGGGTTCCACACCGAGGACCAGGGCGGCAAGCTGTGGGGGGTGGTGGCGGCCAAGCCGGAGCTTGACAACGGCGGGCAGGTGCTCACCGGCGACTGGAGCGTGTCCAGCGTGCTGTCGCATGAGGTGCTCGAGATGTTCGTCGACCCCAACTGCAACCTGTGGGCCGACAACAACAAGGGGTCGGCCTACAGCTTCGAGGTGTGCGACCCGGTCGAGGCGCCCAGCTACACGGTCAGCGGTGTGTCGGTGTCGAACTTCGTGACCCCGTCCTGGTTCGACCCGCTGGCCGCGGCGAACGCCCAGTTCGACAAGCTGGGCCAGCTCACTGCCGCGTTCAGCATTCTCAAGGGCGGCTACGTGGTGTATGAAGCCGCGGGCAAGGAGCAGCAGAAGTTCGGCGACGAGTTCCCCGACTGGCGCAAGCAGATGAAGACCGGGCCGCTGGCCCGCACCCGGCGCCGGCTGGCCCAGGCCCACTATGGCGGGTGACGCACTTCCACCGAAGCCTTGTGAACTCACGTCATCAGTGGCGCTACTGGGCTCTGCGGTCCCTGTCTTGCTGACGGTCGGCGTTTAGGCGGCTGTGGTGGCGGCATGTCGTGCATGTGGGCAGGTGAACCCGGAGATCGCGCGGTATTGCCTGACGTGCGGCGCTCTTATCGAACAGGACGCTGGCCGGCCGACCGAGGAGCGCAAGACGGTCACCGTCTTGTTTTGCGATCTCGTCGGGTTCACCGCCGCCTCCGATCATGCTGACCCGGAGGACGTGCGGGCCCGGATCCGCCCGTATCACGCGCGGCTGCGGCGGGAGGTGGAGAGGTTCGGGGGGACGGTGGAGAAGTTCATCGGCGACGCGGTGATGGCTGTATTCGGCGCGCCGATGGCCCATGAGGATGACCCGGAGCGGGCGGTACGGGCGGGCTTGCGCATCTTGGAGGCGATCGCCGACCTGAACGAAGAGGACGCGGAGCTCCACTTGGCGGTGCGGGTCGGGGTGGAGTCGGGCGAGGCAGTGGTGGCGCTGGACGCGCGTCCCGAGCGGGGGGAAGGGCTGGTCGCGGGGGATGTGGTGAACACGGCGTCGCGGCTGCAGGGGGCAGCGCCGGTGGGCGGGGTGCTGGTTGGGCCGCAGACGTACGCGGCGACCCGCCAGGTATTCGACTACCGGGCGCTGACGCCGGTGGCGCTGAATGGCAAGGCCGAGCCGGTGGCGGTGTTTCATGCGCTGGCGCCACGTGCCCGGTTCGGGGCCGATCTGACCCGGTCGCTCGGCACGCCGATGGTGGGCCGCCAGATCGACTTCGGCATTGTCACCGGCGCCTTTCAAAAGGCGGTGCAGGAATCGACGGTGCAGCTGGTGGTGGTGGCCGGGGAGCCGGGGGTCGGCAAGTCACGGCTCGTTGCCGAGCTCGGCTCGTTTGTTGATTCGTGGCCGGAGCAGGTCCGCTGGCGCCAGGGCCGGTGCCTTCCCTACGGGGATGGAATCACGTTTTGGGCGCTGGGGGAGATCGTCAAGGCGGAGGCGGGGATCTTGGAAACCGACCCGCCGGAGGTGGCCGCCGCCAAGATCGACGCGGTGATCCCCGACGACGCGCCGGACGCGCCGTGGCTTAGGGCGCGGTTGCGGCCCTTGGCCGGGCTGCCGGCCCCGGAGGCCGCTCTGGAGGAGAACTTTGCGGCGTGGCGGGCGTTTGTGGAACTGCTGGCCGAGGGCCGTCCGACGGTGCTGGTGTTTGAGGATTTGCACTGGGCCGATGAGGCGCTGCTGGATTTTGTGGAAAACCTGGCCGACTACGCCGAGGGGATCCCGCTGCTGCTGGTGGGCACGGCGCGCCCGGAACTGTATGAGCGGGCAGCGGGATGGGCGGCCTCGGCGCGCAACGTTGCCCGGGTGAACCTGCGGCCCTTGACCGCGGCGGAGACCGCGCGGCTGATCTCTAACCTGCTGGGCACGGCGGAGCTTCCAGCGCAGGTGCAGCAGGCGATCTTTGACCGCGCGGGCGGCAACCCGCTGTACGCGGAGGAGTTCGTGCGCCTGCTCAAAGATCAGGAGATCCTGCGGCAGGCGGACGCCGAGTGGAGCATCGATACCAATGCGGAGATCCCGCTGCCACCGGGCGTGCATGGGCTGATCGCGGCGCGGCTCGACACCCTCGGTTCAGCGCGCAAACGGCTGCTGCAAGATGCCGCGGTGGTCGGTGAGGTGTTCTGGGCCGGCGCTGTCAAGGAGATGGGCAACCAGGACCAAGAACAGGTGCAGGCTGTGCTGCACGAGCTGACGCGCAAGGAGCTGGTCCACCCGGCGCGGCGCTCGTCAATGGCGGGCCAGGCCGAATACTCCTTCGCCCATGTGCTGATCCGCGATGTCTGCTATGCACAGATCCCGCGAGCCGAGCGCGCCCAGCGTCACTGCCGGGCGGCGGCCTGGAGCGAGCGGATGGCCGGGGAGCGGGCCGCCGACCACGCCGAGATCATCGCCGCCCACTACACCACCGCCCTGGAACTGTCGCAGGCGGCCAAGGATCCGCTGGCCGGGGAGCTCGCCGCCGGCGCGACTCGCTACCTGATGCTGGCCGGGGACCGGGCCACGGGCATCGACGTGGAAGCTGCCGAACGTCACTACGCCAAGGCATTGGCCTTGACTGGACCCGATCAACCCGTCCGCGCCGAACTGCTGGCCCGCCATGGCGAGACGCTGCGCCTGCGGGCCCGGTTCCGCGAAGCGGCAGCCGTATTCGAGCAGGCGATCGCGGCGTTCCACCGCAATGGGGATGTCCGCAGAGCGGCCATGGCGACGAGCCGATACTCGATGCTCCTTCACCGGATCGGTGACCGCCGGTATCCAGATGCCGCGGACACAGCGCTGGGAATGCTGGAGCCGCTCGGCCCCTCCCCCGAGCTGGCAGAGACGCTGGCCGACCGCGCCGCGGCGAGCTTTCTGTCCGGCCAGCATGCGGAGGCGGCCGCCCTCGCCGAGCGCGCGGTGGAACTCGCCGCTGAACTCGGCCTCCCGGTGCCGGCGCGGGCGCTCGGGTTCCGTGGCTGCGCCCGGTTCGCACTCGGCGAGGCGGCAGGACTTGATGACATGCGCCGTGCGCTGGGGGCCGCTACCGCTCAGGGCCTTGGACGCGAGGCAGCCGTGCTCTATTACAACCTGGCTGTGTCCTTGTGCCGGGCCGAGGGACCACGAGCCGAGTGGGAGCTGGCCCAACAGGGCGCCACCTTTGCCCGGCGCCATGGGATCGCGGAGTGGGTGCCGATGCTCGAGGGTGCCGCCGTTGAGGCACTGGCCGACCTAGGCCTGATCGAACAGGCCCAGACCTTGATGGCAACTGCCCTCAGCCATGTTGCCGGGGAGGACTGGATGGGCCAAGTGGACCTGCGCTCTGCTGAAGCTCGAATGCTGGCCCGCGGCGGCGAGCTCTCCCATACGGGCCTCATGGACTGGATCCAGCAGGCGGTGGCGAAAGCGCGGGAGCTGGGCGAACCGCAATACCTGGGCGGGCTCCTCGCACTCGCCGCAATAGCCCGGACGGCTGTCGGGGAAGCTCGCGCCGCCGCTCCCCTGCTTACCGAACTCGAACAGGTACCCAACGTCCGGCACACGCTGGACTACATGCGGAGCCTCCCGGACTTGGTACGGGTTGCGATTGCGGCCGGTAAGCCGGATCTCGGGGCGCGGCTCGCCGACGGGCTCGAACCGGTGTATCGGCTCGATCAGCACGCGGCAGTGACCGTCCGCGCTCTGCTGGCCGAGCAGCATGGCAAGCACGCTGAGGCTGCGGCCCTGTTTATGGACGCCGCCCGTCTGTGGGAGCGATTCGAGGTGCCGTGGGAACAGGCGCAGGCGCTCCTGGGGCAGGGACGATGCCTGATCCCGCTCGGTCGGGCGGCCGAGGCCCGAGAGCCGCTGCGCGCGGCACGGGATATCTTCGCCTCGCTCGGTGCCAACCCCGTCCTCGCCGACGCCAACCGCCTGCTGGCAGAGGCAACCGCGCTCGCCGGATCATGACCTGGGAGGCCTGGGTCTGATCTGATCGTACGCCGGGCCGGGAATCAGCTTCGAGGACCGCGGCCTGGCGGAGCTGAAACGCGTGCCGGGGCAATGTCGGCTGTACGCCGTCGGATCCCTCTAGCCTGATGGCCTGCGACCGGCCGCGGGCCGTTCTTAGCGGGCCTCGGCAGTACGGACCCGCTGCACCATCGCTTCCAGCAGCGCCCAGGCCGTCTCGGGATGATCCATCGCGAACGGGCGGAAGACCCACGCCACGAACAGCAAACACCGCAACGGTGTCTCGGCCGTGACCGTCGCCGACCGGTAGGAGTGGTCGATCAGCGCCATCTCGCCGAAATAGTCACTGGGGCCAAGGGTGCGGGCGGGCCGCCCGTGCACGTTCACCGCCGCCTGTCCCTCCACGATAACGCCGAAGGTGGTGCCGCCCTCCTCCTCGGCGGTCAGCACCGCACCCGCGGGAAAGGTCCGGTCATGCGCCTGGCTCGCGAGCCTGGCCAGTTCCTTCTTCGGCAGCATCGAGAACAGCGAGACCTGCGCGAGGGCCTCTTCTGGCGTTGTCATGGCCCGATGCTACGCCCGAGATCATCTGTGATGTGGTTAACCGGCTTGCGCGCCTGGTTCCTCCGCCGAAGTGCGCATACCGCCGGCGTGTACGCGAGATGTCAGCCGATGCTTGCCAGGTACCCCCTATCAGTGACCTGCGGAGCCCGTGCCGGGCTTCCACGCCCGCTAGCCCGGCGCGCGGGAGCCGGGAACGACCAGGCCCGTTTCGTAAGCGGTGACCACGGCCTGCGTCCTGTCGCGCAGCCCAAGCTTCGCCAGTACGCGGCTGACGTGCGTTTTCACGGTCTCCTCGGTAACCGTGACGCGGGCGGCGATCTCCGGGTTGGACAGCCCCTCGGCGACCAGCCGCAGGACCTGCATCTCGCGCGGCGTGAGCGTCGCCAGCCGGGCAGCGCGCGAGCTGTCCGTCCGGGGCCGCTGCCTGGCGAACTCGCTGATGAGGCGACGGGTCACGGTCGGGGCGAGCAGCGCCTCGCCCGCCGCAATGACCCGCACGGCGTCGAAGAGCTGCTCGGCGGTGACGTCCTTGAGCAGGAAACCGCTGGCCCCGGCGCACAGCGCGTCGTACACGTACTCATCCAAGTCGAAGGTAGTCAGGATGAGGACGCGCGGCCGGTCATTCCCGGAGCCGGAGCCGGTCAGCTGCCTGGTCGCCTCGATGCCGTCGATGTGCGGCATGCGGACGTCCATCAGGACGACGTCGGGGGAGGTCTCCCGGCAGACGCGGACCGCTTCCGCGCCGTCCTCGGCGATCCCGACGACCGTGAAGTCCGGCTGCGTACCGAGCAGCCCGGCGAACCCGCTACGCACTATCTGATGGTCATCGGCCACGACGATGCGGACCGGCGCGGCAGGCGCGCTCATCCGCCCGTCTCGCACTTGCCGGGCAGGCGGGCCTCCACGAGGAAGCCGCCGACGGTCGCGGCCCCGGCGCGCAGCTCACCGCCCACCGCCGCCGCGCGTTCCCGCATGCCGTGCAGCCCGTGGCCGCCAGCCGGCGCCGTCCGCTGCGGTCCCGGCCCGTTGTCGCGGATGACCAGCCGCAGCTCGCCGTCGCCGTAGCGCAGTTCCACGTCGACGGCTGCCCCCGGAGCGTGCCGCCGCGCGTTGGTGAGCGCCTCCTGGACGATGCGGTAGGCGGCGAGCCCCACGCCCGGGTCGACCGTGACCGGCGCCCCGGAGATGATGAGCCTGCACCCGGCGCCGGAAGACTCCCTGGCCTCGTCGACAAGCCCGGGGAGCTGCTCAAGGGCGGGCTGGGGATGCCGGTCCGCCGCCTCGGCCTGGGCGTCCTCGCGCAGCACGCCGAGCAGCCGCCGCATCTCCGTCAGCCCGGCCCGCGCCGTGTCCCCGATCTCCGACAGCCGCCGCGCCCCGGCGGTCGGCATCCCGGGTGTGGTCAGCCGGGCGGTCTCCGCCTGGACGGCGATCATAGAGATGTGGTGCGCGACCACGTCGTGCAGCTCACGGGCGATGCGTGCCCGCTCGCCGCGGGCCGTGTGCTCCACCAGCGTGCCCGCGATGACCTGCGTCGCGGCGGTGTGCAGCAGAGCCTCGGCGCGCCAGCGCCGGGCTACCCCGGCCCACGCCGCCGCCGGGACCAGCGCCGCCAGCACGACCGTGAGCACCCAGGTCTCCGTCCCCACCGCAGCGCTGGTGGCGAGCGCCAGGACCAGGAACGGCACGGTCAGCCCAAGCGCGGCATACTGCGCGCCGTCGCCGCGGACGCCGCCGCCACGCCGGGTGCCGCCGCGGCAGAGCCGGTACACCGCGACCAGCTCGGCGGCCGCGCCTGCCATGGTGAGGAAGTCGAACAGGCCCAGCGAAACCAGGCTTGCCGCCGACAAGACGACGGCCGCCGGGGCCGGGCGGAGGAACGCCAGCGGCAGCGTGGTCGCCAGGCCGAGCACGCAGTACAGCAGGCCCAGCGCGAAGAACTGGTTCTGCCCGACCCCAGGCGCGACGGCATGGATCATCGCAGCCCGGGCGAGCGCCTCGATGACCGCGGCCAGCCCGAGCAGCCCCGTGGTCACGGCGAGCCCGTGCCGGGCGGCGGTGATCTGTTCTGCCCGGCCTGCCCATCCGGCACGCCAGTCAGCTGCCAGGCTCATGCCTCCCATTGTCGCCGCTGGCCAGGACCATCGCGTCCCCCTGACAAGCCATCCACGCATCCCCCGCACGAGGGACAGGCGTCCCGCTAGCCAGTGACGCAGCGGGACGCGGAAGATGGCTCCCCGGCGTGACGACTCCCCGGAGGAGGAGTCTCTAGCCTGCCGTGCATGGAAGCAACGATCGAAGTGACCGGCCTGCGCAAGCGGTTCGGGCCGACGCTGGCGCTTGACGGGATGACGTTCAGCGTGCTGCCCGGGCAGGTCACCGGCTTCGTCGGCCCCAACGGCGCCGGGAAAACCACTACGATGCGGGTGATCCTCGGCCTGGACGCGGCCGACGGGGGCACCGCCCTGGTCGGCGGGCAGCCGTACCGGACGCTGCGGCACCCGCTGAGCCAGGTCGGCGCGCTGCTGGACGCCGGCGCGCTGCAGCCCGGCCGCAGCGCCCGCAACCACCTGCTGTGGCTGGCCCACTCGCAGGGCCTGGGCGACAAGCGGGTCGACGAGGTGGTCGAGCAGGCCGGGCTGCGGTCAGTCATCCGCCGCAAGGCCGGTGGCTACTCCCTGGGCATGCGGCAGCGCCTCGGCATCGCCGCCGCGCTGCTCGGCGACCCGCCGGTGCTGATGATGGACGAGCCGTTCAACGGCATGGACCCCGAGGGCATCGTGTGGATGCGGGGTTTCCTGCGCGCGCTGGCCGCCGAAGGCCGCGCCGTGCTCGTCTCCAGCCACCTGATGAGCGAGCTGGAGGACGCCGCCGACCACCTTGTGGTGATCGGCCGCGGCCAGGTCATCGCCGACGCGAGCGTCAGGGACATGATCGTGGCCGCGTCCGGGGACCTGGTCGAGCTGCGCACCGCGGCGCGCGACGAGGCCATGACCGTCCTGGCTAACGCGGGCGCTGAGGTGACCGCGACCGCGCACGATGTCCTCACGGTCAAAGGCCTTTCCGCAGAACGGACCGTGGCGGCACTCACTGCCAACCATGTCCCCTTCACCGAGGTAGGCGCCCACCGGGCGACTCTAGAGGAGGCCTACATGGAGCTCACCCGCGACGCGGTGGAATTCCGCGCCGCCCCGGCGGCCGGGGGAGCGGCGCAATGACGACCGTCCTTCCCTATCGCTCAACCGCGCGGGACGCGCGGGATGGTTTCGGCCAGTTGCTGCACGCGGAGTGGACCAAGTTCCGCACCGTGCGCGGCTGGGTCGCCGGCATGATCCTCGCGGTCCTGGTAACGGCCGGGCTCGGCGTGTTCGTCGCCAAGAGCGGCGTCCCCTCGTGTGCGAGTCAGACCAGCTCGGGCCAGCAGGGTCCGGTCCAGCACGGCGCGGCCTGCGGCCAGCCGATTTACACGGTGGGGCCGGGTGGCGTGCTGGTGCAGGATGAGTTCTACTTCGTGCGACAGCCGCTCGCCGGCAACGGCAGCATCACGGTCCAGGTGACCTCGCTGACCGGGCTGGGCAGTGAGGAGATCAACGGACAGCCCGTGGGCTCCCTCCGCGTGCCGTGGTCCAAGGCCGGGATCATCATCAAGGACGGCACCAGGCAGGGCTCTGCGTATGCGGCCATGATGGTCACCGGCGGCAACGGGGTGCGGATGCAGTGGAACTATACCGGGGACACGGCAGGCCTCCCCGGCGCCGTCTCAGCGGCGAGCCCGCGCTGGCTGCGGCTCACCCGTGACGGCGACACGATCACCGGCTACGACTCAGCCGACGGCACGCACTGGACGCGAGTCGGCACCGTCGCGCTGGCTGGCCTGCCGTCCACCGTCCAGGCCGGGCTCTTCGTCACCTCACCGCTGTACACGACGTACTCGTCGAGCCTCGGAGTCGGCAACGCATCCAACAGCTCCACCCGGGCCGCCGCCGTCTTCGATCACGTCAGCCGGACAGGCACGTGGCCTGCCAGCACGTGGACCGGCGATGACGTCGGCGCGGGAAACCTCGGGGTCGCGCAGGTGCCCCCGTATCACCAGGCGGCCGGCCGGTTCACGGTGAGCGGGTCTGGTGACATCGCGCCTCTCATCGCCGGACCTCTGAACCACGGCCCCAACGTCACCGTCAGGGACTTCCTGCTGGGCACGTTCGCCGGGCTGATCGCGGTGGCCGTGGTCGCGACGCTGTTCATGACCGCCGAATACCGGCGGGGCCTGATCCGCACCACGCTGGCCGCGAGCCCGAACCGGGGCCGGGTGCTCGCGGCAAAGGCGATCGTGATCGGCTCGGCCGCCTTCGTGGCCGGTCTGGCCGCCGCCGCGGGGGCGGTGCTCATCGCTACGCCGATAGCGCACAACGGCGGCTCCTCCCTGTTCCCTGAGCCGTGGCCGACCGAACTGCGCATCATCGTCGGCACCGCAGCGCTGGTCGCCGTGGCCGCCGTCTTCACCCTCGCCATCGCCACCATCGTGCGCCGCAGCGCCACCGCGATCCTCATTGTGATCGTGACGATGGTGATCCCCTTCGTGCTGTCGGCCCCTCCGGGGATACCGGCAGGCGTCACCGACTGGCTGCTGCGGATCACCCCGGCCGCTGCCTTCGCCCTCCAGCAGCCCGCGCCGCAGTACTACCAGGTCCAGGCCAATTACATCCCGCCGACCGGCTACTACCCGCTGGCGCCGTGGACCGGTTTCGCGGTGCTGTGCGCCTGGACCGCGATCGCGCTCGCCGCCGCCGCATACCTCCTGAAGCGCAGGGACGCGTGAGCAGGCGGTACGAGCGGCCCGGCAGGAACCGGATCCGGGGACTGGCTCCGCCCGCTCCGGTGGCGGTGGCACGACACGCGCCGCCAGCGGTTCGCGGTTCGCGGAGGCGCTGCACGCGGAATGGACCAAGCTGCGCACCCTCGCCAGCGCCGGCTGGCTGCTGCTCGCCGCGGCCGCGCTCACCATCGCGGTAAGCGCTGCCGCGGACGCCGCCGCGACCTGCCCGTCCGGCGGCTGTCAGGCGGACCCCGCCAAGCTCAGCCTCACCGGCGTCCAGGCCGGCCAGGCGATCGTCGTGATCATCGCCGTACTGGCGATCAGCGGCGAGTACAGCACCGGCATGATCCGCATCACGCTGACCGCGATGCCTCGCCGCCTGACAGTGCTAGCGGCCAAGGCCACGCTCACCACCGGCCTGGTCGTGGCGGCGGCCGCCGTGGCCGTGCTTGCGTCCGTGCTGGCCGGAAGGCTGATCTTGCCCGGGCACGGCTTCACCCCGGCGAACGGCTACCCGCCGCTGTCCCTGGACCAGGGGCCGGTACTGCGGGCCGCCTGTGGCTCGGTCCTCTACCTCGCCCTGATCGCGCTGCTCAGCCTCGGCGTCGCGACTGCTGTGCGGGAGTCGGCGGTGGCGATCGGGCTCGTCCTCGGCGTGCTGTACATCTTCCCGGTCGTGACCAGCGTGGTCAGCAACCAGCACTGGCAACGGCACCTGGAGCAGATCGGGCCGATGACCGCCGGCCTCTACATCCAGGCCACGGCCAACCTGCGCAGCCTGCCGCTCACCCCCTGGCAGGGCCTCGGCGTGCTCGCCTTGTGGGCCGCCGGAGCGTTCACCATCGGCGCCCTGATCTTCCGCTTCCGCGACGCCTGAGGGCGCACGCTTCGGCGGCGTGCGCGCTTCTGTTCAGGGTCGTCCGCGATGGCCGTGACCAGGCACGATAGCTGAGGCTGAGCCCCGGCGATGGGACCGCATGCGGCTCGTAACTGAGACCACCAAATAAGACCAAGGGGGCACGACGCGCCCGCCTATCGGCTGCCAGGATCGGTGTTCTCGCAGATCAGTGGCGGTGGAGGTGGGATTTGAACCCACGGAGGTGCAGCGGGATGCCGAGATCGGCCAGCCGGGCCTGCGCGTAGTGCTGGTCGAAACGGCGGTTCAGGTTGCGGGTCAGGTGCAGCATGCCGGCGGCGGACAGGTTCTTGTACAGCGGCGTGTCCTGGGCGACGAACGCGATGCCGTCCAGCCCGGCCGGGGACCCCGCGGCCAGGCCGCCGAGCACAGTGACGCCGCCCGCGGACGGTTCGGCCAGGCCGACCGCCAGGTTCAGCAGCGTGGTCTTGCCGGCGCCGTTCGGCCCGACCAGCGCGGCCACGTGCCCGGCCGGGATCGCCAGCGAGCACCCGCGCAGCGCCCACGTGCTGCCGTACCGCTTGCCCAGGCCGCTGGCCTCGATGACGTTCACGTTCATGCGACACCCTCCGCTTCGCCGGCCGCCGCGCCGCCGCGGGTGCGCGGCCCGTTGCGGCGCTCATGGAAATCCCGCAGCGCGCTGGTGAACAGCGCCACGATCCCGTCCTCGTCCAGGCCCGCCCCGTCCGCGGCGGTCAGCCAGCCGAGCAGGGACTTGTGCAGCCCGGCGAGTTCCGGAAGAGCGACCTGGCTCAGCGTGGCCTGGATGAACGTGCCCTGGCCGGGCCTGGCCGTCAGGCCCTTGGTCTCCAGCTCCTTATAGGCCTTCAGCACCGTGTTCGGGTTGATCGCCAGCGCGGCGACCACGTCCCGGACCTTCGGCAGCTGATCGCCCAGCGTGAGATAACCCAGCCGCAGCGCATGCTCCACCTGGTGCACAAGCTGCAGGTAGGTCGGCACCCCCGAGGCCGCATCCAGCCGGAACTCGATCGGCGACCCCGGCCGCGGCCCGCCAGGATTGGGCCGTGCTCCGATCCCCGCCGTCAGCGCCCGGCAGGGAGACACCGCCGGGCTGCCCCGCCCCAGCGCTGATATCTTTATCTATATCCATAGGACAAAGGTATAGCAGTGAACGCCACCGTCAAGTACGGCCTGCCGCACGCAGTGGACGAGCCGGGCCAGGCAAGCCTGCGATAGCCACGTCCCTGCCGCGCCACAGCCTGGCTGGCGGGGGCGGACGGCGAGTTCGCCGTCGCGTTTGTCACGCACGGTGCTTGGTGGTAGGCGGGCGTAGTGCCGCATCACGGAGCTCGTTCAGCGTGTGTGTGGGCTTGACGTTTCTGTGTCCGGGAACCGGGGGAAGCCCAGACGGAGTGTGGAGAGGGCAGTGGTGGGTGTGGCTGAGGCTTCTGGCTGGTATGACCCGGCGGTCTATCCCGAACTGCGCCGCGCTGCCCCCTGGGTCATGGAAGACATGGTCGAAGCGCAGGTGATGCTGCCGGAGGCGCTGGGCGGCTCCCTGGCCAGCTCAGCGCCGCGGCTGGTGGAGATGCTGCACGCGGCCGCCGGCGCCGGTGAGCCGATCGTGGTGTCGGCGGTGGGCACGTCGGGACATAGTGCACGCGCGGTGGCGCTGATCCTCAACGACGCCATCGGAGAGTCGGCGGTCGCGGCGGGCCCGGCCGAGGCGCGCGAGTCCGCCGACCAGGCTCTGGCCCCTCGCCGGAGGGGCCTGTGCATCGCGATCTCGCACGGCGGGCTGTCGGCCTCGACGGTGCGGGCGCTGGCTGCCGCTCGCGAGGCTGGCGCGAAGACCGCGTTGATCACGGCGGCCGGCAGCACGCCCGCCCGGGACACCGCCGACGTCGTGCTGGTGACCCCGCTGCGCGACAAGTCCTACTGTCACACGGTCGGTTACACCTCGCCGATGCTGACCGGGTTCTACCTCGCCTCGGCCTACCGCGGGGAAGAGTTCCCGGCGGCTGGCCTCGCCGGGTACCTGGGTGAGCTGCTGATGATGCGTACCCGGGCGCTGGAGGTCGGCGGCGCGCTGGGAAAGGCTGAGCGGCTCGTCGCGGCGGGAAGCCTCATCGACGTTCCCACGGCGCGGGAGCTGGCGCTGAAAGCCGCGGAGGGCGCGTGGGTCCCCACCACCATGCTTGGGGTGGAGGACACGCTGCACGGTCACCTGGTCGCCCATGACGAGAACAGCGCGCTGGTCGTCGTCGCCACCGGGGGCCCGGGCGCCGATCGCGCGGCCCAGGGGGCGCACGAGCTGCTGATGGCGGCCCGCCGGATCGGGCTGCGCACAGCAGCGATCCTCAGCCCGGGCCTGGCAGGCGCGATCGGTGGCGAGGACGTCACCGCCGGCAAGCTGGTGATCCCGCATGCTGCGCTGCCCGAACTGGTGACCTCCCTGCTCGGCGGCGCCGTCGCCTTGCAGCTGCTGACCATCGGCTTGGTCCACGCGCGAAAGACCAACCCCGACCTCCTGCGAAGAGAGCAGGCGCCCTATCGCGAGGCCGTCGCGGCGGGCAGGGCAAAGCACCCACGGCGCTGAGCCGGCATCCAGGCGCCAGCAGGTGAGCCCTCGCCACCCGGCCGGCCCCAGCGCCCGGGCCTGCGGGAACCAGGTGAGTAACCGCCCGGCTCCTCGCCGCGGCGGCGCCGAGGTGTGCGCACAGGCAGCGTCTCCTCGCCCGCCTGACAGCTAGCGGCGCCTGGCGAGGCGGTGGGCGTAACCCGGCCCGGGCCCGGCGCGGCCACCGGGCGTAGCCAGGTCCCGGCCGCCAGGCGTAAGATCGTCGGCACACGCGGTCTGGACCTCGCCGGTCACCCCCTCATGAAAGCGGGGAGGGGTGCCATCGCCATGACCGTCGTTTCGGATCCACCCTCAGCTACCGTCGTCCTCGACGGGGAGATCGACATCGCCACCGCCCCAGCCATCCGGCGCTTCCTCATGGCGGCGATCAGCGGCGGGGACGTCCATCTGGCCGTCGACATGTCCGGCGTCACCTTCATCGGCGCCGCCGGGATCGGCGTCCTGGTCGCCGCGGCTAACCGGGCGCGGGAAGCGGGAGGTGACCTGTCGCTGCTGGCGCCGTCCCAGCAGGTGCGGTGGCTCCTGGACATCTTGCACCTGGGCGCGATTCTGCCTGCCGCCCAGCGCTCAAGTGGCTCCTTCGTTGCGGCAAGCTCGCTGGCAGGTCCTTGACAGCTGTCCGAACCACTCCGCTAGCCGACTGCCCACCAGGAGTGGCCCGGGCGGTGGCGGGCCGACTGGGAGCCGGCCGGCCAGGCCTCGGCCAGCTCCGCCAGCGCGCGGTGATTCCCGTCAAGAGTTGGCGCCTAAATCTGGCTACGCGGGACCCCGGGTGCTGCGACCGGGGCGCCCTGAGGCTAGGTTTGAAGACCTGCGCGCAGGTGAGGCGACATCTCGTTGCCCCTTCGCCAGGTTCATCCTCAGATCGGGCAGGGGTGCAGCGCAGGAGGCGGCAGGTCGGCCTGCCAGGTGTAGGGATACGTGTCGTGTCAATCGGGGGACGCTGGGGAGTTCGGACGTGTATGCCAGCGGATGCGTGATGCGGCCGCGGGCTGCCCAGGTACCCCGGGTGGACCGTTCCTGGTGAAGGGAGACATCAATGCGGAACAGATTGCTTGCGGCGATGGTGTTGATGGCGGCCGCGTTGCTTGCTGCCGCGTGCGGCAGTTCGTCGCCGGGCTCGGGCGGCACAAGCGGCACGTCTTCGAGCCCCGCCTCCTCCGGCTCCGCCTTGAAGACCACGCAGATAAGTGGCGTGACCGTGCTCACCAACGCCAAGGGCTTCACCCTGTACTGGTTCGTGCCAGACACCAGCACCAAGTCGAACTGCAACGGCAGCTGCGCCCAGATCTGGCCGCCGGTGACGGGGCCCGCGACGGCCGGGTCGGGCGTCACCGGCAAGCTCGGCACGATCACGCGGTCCGACGGCTCGACACAGGCCACCTACGATGGGCATCCGCTGTACACCTACACCGCGGACACCGCCCCCGGCCAGGCCAATGGCAACGGCATCAACGCCTCCGGCGGGGTGTGGCACGAGGTGACCGCGTCCGGCGCGGCCGCGCCTGCCTCCAGCCCGTCAGCCAGCTCCGGCGGCGGGGGCGGCTACTGACAGCGCGGGCGATGATGCCGGCCCAGCCTGGGCGGGCAGCGGGCGCCCGCCGACGGCGAGGACTGCCAGGCTGCCGGTGCCGGGCACCGGTTTGCTCATTGCGGCCGAAGCGATCACCTGGACTCGTACCTCGCCTGCGCCCCGCCAGGCATCTGTCCGCTGCGCTGGCTGAGCGAGGTGGCCCGCCAGCGGCAGTTTGCGGTAGATCCACAGGGCCAAAGCACCTGCAGCACCGCGGCGCCAAGGGCGATAGATGCCAGCGTGGACTTGAGCATGACTGCGCCCAGCCCAACCCGGCCGAACAGGCTGAAGTTGTAGTTGGGGGTGTACAGCCTGCCAGCCACGTACAGCGCAACGGCCACCCCGGCGCCCAGCAAGGCACACCGACACAACAGACGGCGCCACGCTCCGTGACTGCCCAACGGCCCTGACGCACATTCTCCTACCCCCGGTCAGCGGCATGCCGGGCCGACTCCACTCACACTGCCTACCTGCGGCTGGACCGGTTCGAAGGACAGACGGCCTCATCTTCGCGGCTGGCGCTTCAGCTGAGCACAACAAAACAGCCGGAGCCGCCCTGCCCCGCACCGAACGGGGGCACCCCGCGCTTCCCAAATCTCGAGGCAGGATCACTGACCGTGACGGGTACATAGGGAGGCTAAGCACCGGATCGCCGACTATTTGCGACTGCTGTGGCGGTGGGTGGGTTTGGTAATTGCATGCCGATCATCCAGTTATGTACGTCCCCTGCTCCATTGCGTTGGCCGGTGCCGGTGACGGCGTCTCGCGTCGTCGCCTGGGCGAGCGTGGCGTCAGCCCGGTACGGCACCTGCCTGCGCGCGGCGCGATGCTCCTGGACAGCACTCTACTGGCAGGTGCAGGTTACTTCCGGGTTCGCCGTGGTCCGCGGGCGTCACCCGGCTCGGCACCGGAGAAGCGAGGGTAGCCACGTTGTGCTGGCGTGGGCGGAGAAGGCTTTCGCTTGCGGCCAGTGCCAGGCCGATTCCGAGGTTCGCACCCCAGCGGGCGGTGGCTTAAAGGGCGGGGCGCCAAGACACGCGGGGGGCGGGCTGACCGGCGCCAGCCGACTGGCCGTGGGCTGGGCGGCGCTGCTGGTGCTGTTCCACTGCTCGGCCAGGGTCAGCTTCTGGCCGACGGTGGTGTAACCACCGGCGGCCATGCATACCGAGGAGGTGGGGCATGCCACGGCGGGAGGATCGATGTCCGGCGCGCTTGGGGGGGTGGGCATGGGCTGGATCTGCCAGGTCTTGCCGTCCCACCGCTCGGCCAGCATGCTCGGGCCGGTATTGGCCAGGTTGAGCCCCACCGCCGTGCAGGCGGTGGCTTGGCATGCCACCCCGTTGAAGAAGCTGCCCTGGCCTGCGGACAGTACGGGGGTGGGCTGGATGGCCCAGGTCGTTCCGTTCCACCGCTCCGCCAGGGTCGTGGTTCCGGAGCTCGACGTCGCGTTCAGGTTTCCGGCGGCGGTGCAGGCGGCCGGGGTCGTGCAGGACACCGCGGCCAGGACGCCACCTGGCGGCGGGTTGGGGGTGGGCTGGATGGTCCAGTTCGCGCCGTTCCACCGCTCGGCGAGCGTGCCTACCGGGTTGCCAGCGCTGTCGGTCCGGGCGCCCACGGCGGTGCAGAAGGAGGGCGAGGTGCAGGAAACGCCGGCGAAGAAGCTGCCCGCCGCCCCCGAGGGCGTGGGGACGGGCTGGATCTGCCATCGCGTGCCGTCCCACCGCTGCGTCACGAGCCCGGTGGGGAAGCCCGAGTTGTCGAAGGACGTCCCGACGGCCATGCAGAACGTGCTGGCCGTGCAGGAGACCCCGAACAGGGCGCTGCCCGGTGCCCCGGTGGGGCTGGGGGTGGGCTGAATGGTCCAGTTCGTGCCGTCCCACTGCTCGGCCAGGGTGGCAGTGGGGTTGCCGAAGCTGTCGGTCCGGGCGCCCACGGCGGCGCAGGCCACGGCCGACGTGCACGACACCGCGGCCAGGAAGCCACCGCCCGCTGGGCTCGGGGTGTGCTGGATGCGCCAGGTCATGCCATCCCACCGCTCCGCCAGCGGCCCGTTTGCCGATGTGCCGGTGGCCGTGCAGGCCGAAGGCGCGGCGCAGGACACGCCGTCCAGAACGCTCGGCGCCGCCCCGGTCGGGTTGGGGGTGGACTGGATGGTCCAGTTCGTGCCGTTCCACCGTTCGTCCAGGGTGCGGAATGTACCCGAGCTGTCGATGGAGTACCCGGCCGCGGCGCAGGCCGAGGAGGCCGGGCAGGCCACGCCGAGCAGGAAATTCGGCCCGCCCGCGCGGTTGGGGGTGGGCTGGATGGTCCAGTTCGTGCCGTTCCGCTGCTCGGCCAGGGTCTGGGACGTGCCCGAGCTGTTGCTGTAGGCCCCCGTGGCCGTGCACGCCGACGCCGATGCGCACGCCACGGTGTTCAAGAACGCGGACTGCCCCCCGGCGGGGCTGGGGGTGGCCTGGATGGCCCAGTTCGTGCCGTTCCACCGCTCCGCCAGCGTCCCGGCGCTCGAGCCTCCGACCGCGGTGCACGATGAGACCGATGGGCACGCCACGCTGGTGAGGAAGCTCGCACCCTGCGAGGGGTTAGGGGTGGGCTGAATGGTCCACCGGGTGCCGTCCCACCGCTCCGCCAGTGTCCCGGCGCTCGAGCTCCCGACCGCGGTGCACGATGAGACCGACGGGCACGCCACGCCAGACAGCCCGCCGCCGCCCTGCGAAGGGCTGGGGGTGGACTGGATGGTCCACCGGGTGCCATCCCACCGCTCCGCCAGCGGCCCAGCGTTTGAGACCCCGACCGCGGTGCACGATGAGGCCGACGGGCACGCTACTCCATTGAGGAATCCGCCGCCCTGGGACGGGCTGGGGGTGGGCTGGATAGTCCACCGGGTGCCATCCCACCGCTCCGCCAGGGACTGGGAGGCACCGGCCTGGTTGACGCTGTTCCCCACCGCCGTGCACGCCGACGACGCGGTGCATGAGACACCGAACAGGGAACTGTCCGCCGCCCCCTGCGGGTTAGGCGTGGGCTGGATGAGCCACTGGCTGCCATTCCACCGCTCAGCCAGGGTAACTGCCACCCCGGAGGCCTTGACATAGGTGCCGACGGCCGTGCACGAGGTTGCGGCGGTGCAGGACTCCCAGAACAGCTGGCCCGTCGGCACCGCGGGGTTCGGGCTCGGTGTGATCGACCATCCCGCCGCCCCCGAAGCACTCGCCGGACTGGCGAGGCCACCGACCAGAAGTACCGCGGCCACCAGCAAGATCGACCTCTTCATGGCCATCCCCTCCCCGAACCCGCCCAGACCTGGACACCGGCGCCCGAACCCTTGCACCGTGACCTCACAAAAAGCTCACATCCCCTCAGGAAGCTGACCTAAGAAGCTCGCACGGGCTGATACGGGGCTGACACGGCTTTCTGACCTGCCGTTCCGGGGCGTACAGTCGGGCCAAGCGGTGCTTGGGCGCGTACTCGGTGGGGGGCGCTGCGGTGATTGATTACCGGCTACTGGGGCCGATTGAGGCCGGCATCGACGGCCGTGTCCTCGACATCGGCGGCCAGAAGCAGCGGGCGCTGCTGGCGGTGCTTGTTCTGAGCGCGAACCAGCCGGTGTCGCGCGACGTGCTGGTCAACCGGCTGTGGGGGGAGCGCCCGCCCGCGGGCGCCCAGCATACGCTCGAGGTGTACATCTCCCGGCTCCGCAAGGCCCTCGAACCAGCAGCCGGTGGCCCGGTGGTGCTGACCCGCGCCGGTGCCTACGTTCTGCAGGCCGCCGGGGAGCGTATCGACATGCGCCGTTTCGAGCGTCTCGCCGGTGAGGGCCGTCAAGCGCTAGCGGAAGATGCGCCGGGCCGGGCGGCGGCGGATCTTCGCGAGGCGCTGGCGCTGTGGCGGGGGGCGCCGCTGGCCGATGTCAGCGATGAGCCGTTCGCGCAGGCGGAGATCGCGCGGCTGGAGGAGTTGCGGGCCGGCGCCATCGAGGACCGGATCGAAGCCGATCTCGCGCGTGGCCGTCACGGGGATGTGGTCGGTGAGCTGGAAGCGCTTGCCGCCGCGCACCCCCTGCGAGAGCGGCTTTACCAGCAACTGATGATCGCGCTCTACCGTTGCGGGCGGCAGGCGGAGGCACTGGCCGTCTATTACTCGGCACGCAAGACGCTGGTGGAGGAACTGGGCATTGAACCGGGCCCGGATCTGAAACGCGTTGAGCGCGCCATCCTGCAGCAGGACGTCTCGCTCGACGCCCCGGCCATTGCCGCCGTTGAGGCTGAACGGTCCCCACCGGTGGCTGCCGCCCACCGGGCCGGCTGCTGACCGCGGCCGCGGCAGTCTTGGCCGTCACGGTCGCGCTGCTGCTGGGCGGCTCCTCCGCATCCCGGGGACCTGCTGCGTCCCTGACGGCCGGGCCGGATACGGTCGGCGTCATCGATGGCAGCCACGACGTGCTGAGCGCGGTCGTGACCGGTACCGGGAGACCCGGCGGGATCGCCTACGGGGCAGGCGCCACCTGGATCACTGACACCGCTGATAACCAGCTGTTGCGGGTTAACCACACGGGCCAGGTGGTGGACCGGATCCCGGTCGGGCGCGGCCCCGGCGGCGTGGCTTTCGGGGATGGGGAGGTCTGGGTCGCCAACCAGCTCGATGGCACCGTCTGGGAGGTCAACCCGGCGGCGGGGGTTCCGGTTGCGAAGATCGGCGTGGGGAACGGCCCGGATGCGGTCGCATTCGGCTACCGGTCGGTGTGGGTCGCCAACGCGACCGATGCCACGCTGTCGAGGATCGACCCGGGAAGCGGCCGCCCGCTGGCCACCATCCCCCTAGGCGCAACCCCGGCAGGCCTCGCGGTCGGGGCACGTGGGATCTGGGTGACGAGCCCAGACAGCGGGCAGCTGCTACTGGTTGATCCGCACAGCAACCGGGTCTCCCGTTCCTTCCCAGTCGGCATCTCATCGGCCGGGGTGGCCGTTGGCGCGGGCAGCGTCTGGGTCGGTGATTCGGGCGGCGCGGTGGCGCGGGTGGATCCGGTGACCGGCCGCGTGCGGAAGGTCAGGGCCGGTGGCTCACCGGACGGCATCGCCTACGCCGACAGCGCCGTATGGGTCGCGGACAGCCAGGGCGGCACCGTGTGGCGGATCGACCCGCAGACCGGCTCAGTGCGGCCCATCCCCGTCGGCAACGAGCCAGCCATGCTCGCGCCCGCGGGTGGTGGCGTGCTGGTGACGGTGCTGCCGTCGCTTGCCAGCCACCGTGGCGGCACCCTCACGCTGATCGCACAGCTGCCGCCGCACGACCAGGCCACCGATCCCGCGGCCGCCTATTCGATTCCCATGTGGCAGATGCTGAGCGTGACCAACGATGGGCTCGTCGGTTACCGGCGCACCGGCGGGCCGGCCGGCAACACCCTCGTCCCCGACCTGGCGACAGCACTACCGGCGCCGGTCAACCGCGGCACGACCTATACCTTCCACCTCCGCCCGGGCATCAGGTACTCCGACGGGACGCCGGTCAGACCAGAAGATTTCCGCCGCGCGATCGAGCGCGGTTTCGCCATCAACGTCGGCCCGGCCGCGTACTACACCGGCATCATCGGCGCCGTCCAGTGTGAGCGGACGCCAAGGCACTGTCATCTGGTACGCGGGATCGTCGTCAACGACCAGGCGGACACGGTCACCTTCCACCTCACCGCGCCGGACCCGGAGTTCCTGTACAAGCTCGCCTTCCCGCTCGCTGACGCGGTCCCACCCGGAACACCCGATCACCAGGTCAGCCCGGCCCAGCTCCCCGCAACCGGCCCCTACAT
Organism: uncultured Actinomycetes bacterium; assembly: GCA_963730065.1. Classification (GTDB taxonomy): domain Bacteria; phylum Actinomycetota; class Actinomycetes; order Streptosporangiales; family Streptosporangiaceae; genus UBA9676. The sequence continues at coordinate 293,508 of CAVSQL010000001.1, forward strand.
GACGCAGTCGTTCGTGCCGTTGCACCGGTGGGTGCTGGTCCGCAACCCAAGATTTCACCAGTGGTCGAACCAGGCGCAGCCAGGCGGCTACCCCAGCCGGATCATCCTGCGGCTCGACATTCCTCCCGGGCCAGCGGTCAACGCGGTCGAGCACAACCGCGCCGATGTGCTCCTCTCCCCTCCCCAGGCCAGGATCCACGAGCTGGCGACGCGTTATCCAGGCGAGCTGCACAGCGGCCCTGAGGGCGCCACGATCGGCCTCGTCCTCAATACTCGCGTCTGGCCGTTCAATGTTCTCGCCGCGCGGCAGGCCCTCAACTACGCCATCGACAGGGCCACCCTGATCCAGTTGATCGGCGGGCCGCTGATGGAGCAGCCAACCTGCCAGATCCTCCCCCCGGCCATGCCCGGCTACCGGCCGTACTGCCCCTACACGATCAACCCCAGCCGGAGCGGTAGCTGGATGGCCCCCGACCTCGCCAGGGCTGAGCAACTCGTCCGCGCCTCCGGCACCCGCGGCGCGAAGGTAACCGTCACCGGCGCCTTCGGCATGGGGATCCCTGTCCAGACGACCGGCCGCTACCTGGTGTCGGTCCTCGACCAGCTCGGGTACCGGGCATCGCTGCAGGTGATCACCGGGTGGAACGCATACAACCGGCGGCTCTACGACTCCCGCCAGCGCATGCAAGTCGGCTGGTTCGCCTGGTACCAGGACTACCCGGCACCGTCAGACTTCATCAGCCCGCTCCTCACATGCCACTCCTTCGTCCCCGACAACCCGGGCAACCTCAACGCCGCCGAGTTCTGCAACCAGCGGATCGACGCCCAGGCCACACAGGCCCTCGCCCTCCAGCCCAGCGCCCCCAACGCTGCCGGATCACTTTGGGCGCACATCGACCAGGAGATCGTCGGCCAGGCACCCTGGGTGCCGGTCTACAACCCGCGCTCTCTGGTGGTGCTCTCGCGCCGGGTCGGCAACTACCAGTTCGACCCATACTGGTCCGTGCTCATCGACCAGCTGTGGGTCCGTTAAGGCCTCTGGGTCGGCATGCCTGCCGACCCGGCTGTGGCCCAGGCGCAACTACAGCGGCCATCTGCCGCCGGTTGCGGATACAGGCAGTCAGCCCATGGGGCGGAGGATGCGAGATTCGAACGCGCAAGGGTTGCCTCGTGCACGCCTTGGCGGCGTGCGCGCTTGTGTTCAGGGTCGTCCGCGATGGTCGTGACCAGGCACAATAGCTGCGGCGGAGCCCGGCGATGGGGCCGCATGCGGGCTCGTAACTGAGACCACCAAATGAGACCAGGGGAGAACGACGCGCCCGCCTATCGGCGGCCAGGATCGATGTTCTTGCAGGTCAGCGGCGGTGGAGGTGGGATTTGAACCCACGGAAGGGTTGCCCCTTCACACGCTTTCGAGGCGTGCGCCCTCGGCCACTAGGCGACTCCACCGCCGCTGAGCCTACCCGACGCGCGCTGGGCAGATCGCTGGCCCGGGCAGATGGAGATGGCCGGGCCGGCGGCCTTCAGGCCCGGCGCTCGGCGAAGAACTCGCGGAGCAGGGCGCCGCACTCCTCGGCCAGGATCCCCCCCACCACCTCGGCCCGGTGGTTGAGCCTGCGGTCGCGCAGGACGTCCCAGAGCGAGCCCGCCGCACCCGCCTTCGGGTCGGCCGCCCCGTAGACGACCCGCCCGATCCGGGCCGCTACCACCGCCCCGGCGCACATGGTGCACGGCTCGAGCGTGACCACCAGGGTGCAGCCGTCCAGGTGCCAGGACCCGAGCGCGTGCCCCGCCGCCCGGATGGCGACGATCTCGGCGTGCGCGGTGGGATCGGCGTCTGTTTCCCGCTGGTTGTGCGCCCTGGCTATCAGCGCGCCGGCCGGGTCGAGGACGACCGCCCCGACGGGCACCTCGCGGCGCGGCGCGCCGGGGATGGCCGCCTCCTCCAGCGCCGCCCGCATCGCGGGCTCGAAACCGGCGCGGAACCCGGTGCTCACGGCGGCGAGGCTATCGTCCGAGCGCCTCATCCAGGGCCCGGTCCAGTGCGTGGCCGAACCCCAGCTTGCGGGCGATGATGGCGAGCGCCTCGTCAGGGAAAAGATCCAGGTCACCCGCGAGCATCCCCAGGTCCATCTCGTCGATGCCGAGGTCGGCGAAGATCGACAGGTCACCGGCGGGCAGCACCTGGTCGAGATCCTCGTCTTCGGGCAGCTCGATCTCCAGGTGCTCGAGCACCTGGCGGGCGAGCGCCCAGTCCACCGCCGCGGTGAGGTCGGAGAGGAACACCGACACCTGCCCGCCGATGGCCCGCAGCGCCACGAAGAAATCATCACCGACCGCCGCCAGCCCGAACGTCCCGCCCATGCTGGGCTGCTGGCGCAGCGCCTGGATCAGCCCGGCGAGATCCTCGGTGAGCGCCGTCGGCAGGACGTCCGCCTCCCAGGCGTCCTCCTCCTCGCGGTAGACGAGGACGGCGACGTCATCGCTGCCGGTGTCCGTCATCGTCGCTCCATCAGTGGTGTGGCCAGGTAGGAATGGTGTCAGATGGGTCATCGCCGTGTCCGCGATTCCAGGGTTGGCACCGCGGGCACCTGCGCCGGAATCCCACCACCTCCAGCCCTAACTTCATCACTTATGGTAATCGATGTGACAGCCCGTTACATATGTTCGGGGGCCGATTTGCCACGGATCGGCGCGGGAGACCCATCCGGTCCCCCCGTGGAGGTACCGTGTCCTTGCTGCTCACGGCCGTTGGTGATGCGATCACCCTAAGCTAAGCTGGGCTAACAGACCGGCATATGAGATCCCGGAGTGCTGATCATGAACATCAAGAAGGTCCTCGGGTGGGCGACCGTCATCTTCCTTGCGTGGTTCCTGATCTCCAACCCGACCGGCGCGGCCCACGCCATGACCAACCTCCTGAACGCTCTCAAGGGAGTTGGGAACTCACTGGCCACATTCTTCACCTCACTGTGACATGTGAGGCGATGGGCATATGAGGCTGATCGCTCCAGGCGGGAGGGGAACTCCCCCACGCGAAGTCAACAAATACCTGCTGCTGCACGAGCATCAGGTGATCACGGTGCGCATGCACCCAGCCGTCCTGATGGGACCGGTAGTGGTCGCCCTGGGCGGGCTGGTGCTCACGGTCGTGCTGCAGGGCAGCATCCTGAAGGCCCAGAGCGGCCTCATGGCGATCATCTGGATCTTGTGGGGGATCCTCTTCCTGCGGGCCCTGTGGTTCGCCGCGAGCTGGGCGGTTGACTACTTCGTCGTCACCTCGCAGCGGATGATCCTGACCTCCGGGCTGCTGAACCGCAAGGTGGCGATGATGCCGCTGAACAAGGTGACGGACATGAGTTTCCAGCGCTCCTTCGGGGGGCGCCTGCTCGGGTATGGTGAGTTCATCATCGAATCGGCGGGCCAGGACCAGGCGCTCCGCAACATCCCCTTCATCCCGTACCCCGAGCAGCTTTACCTCGAGGTGTGCAACCTGCTCTTCCCGGGCGACTCAGGCGGAAGTGACGACGGAGGAGGCGGGGGCGGAGGGGGCGACCCCCCGCCGAGGGAGTGCCGCTACCCCGGCCCGCCGCTCGAGGACATGGGCCCGCCTCTTGTGGACCTGAGCCCACCTATCGAGCACACGAACAGGAACAGGCCGCTCGAGGACCCAGGCGACGACTGACCAGCCAGGCCAGCGATAATCCCTTCCCCGGGGTTCGTGCGGCCGGATGACCACATCTCAGCATCCGGCCGCATGAGCCTGCCCGGATCCCGCCCCGCGCCCGCCCCAGGCCCGGTAGGCCCGTGGTTCTCAGAAGGTCACGAGGGCCACTCCCGCTGCCGCGAGGACCAGTCCGACCCGCTGCACCATCTTCATCCGCTCGCCCAGCATGACCCGGGCCAGCAGCACCGTGAGGCCCGGGTACAGCGAGATGATCACGATCGCCACGCCGAACAGCCCGGCCCGGGCGGCGAGCAGGTAGCAGGCGTTCGCGGTGGCGTCCAGGACGCCCGCCGCGGCCGCCGCCGGCCGTACCCAGCGCCCGGCACCGGGCCCGGGGGGCCTGGTGCCGAGGCACACGGCGGCGCCCAGGATGATCACGGTTCCGGCCACCCGCGCCTCGAACACCGGCCACAGGACGCTCGATGCGCCCGCGTTGCGGATGAGCAGAAAGAACATGCCAAACGAGAGTCCCGACACGGTGCCGTATCCAAGCCCGCGGACGGCCGCGTAACGGCGGGCCTGGCCCGGCCCGCCGTCCTGCCGGGCTGGGCGGCCCGGGTGGGCGGGGCCGCCCGCCGCCGGTGTGGCCAGCCGCGCCAGCACACGCCGGGTGGCCTGCCGGGCCGTCCGGACCAGCCGGGCCGGCCTGACCCGCATGACCAGCCTGGCTGGCGGCATCCCCTCCATGCTGACCAGCACGATCGCGACCAGGCACAGGACCGCACCGGCGTACACGGCCGCGCCCGCCCGCTCGCCCATGGCCAGCGCCACGCCGACCGGCAGCGCGGTGGAGACCAGCGCGGAGACCGGGGCGACCACGCTCATCGGGCCCGCGGCCAGGCCCGCGTAGAAGATGATCAGCCCGGCCCCGCCGACCGCGCCCGCGGCGAGCGCCCAGCCCATCCCCGTGACCTGGAACGGGCCGCCGGCGAGCAGGGCGGCGGCGAGCATGACCACCACGCCGACCGGAGCGGAGATCACCAGCACCGACGCGGACCTGGCCCGGCGCGACGCGACACCGCCGAGGAAGTCGGCGCTGCCGTACAGCGCCGCCGCGGCCAGCGCGAATGCCATTAACACCGCTGATCTCCTTGCCCGTCCTGCCGTCTCCGCCGGTCGGAATGATATAACGTATAGTTCAATATACCGACCGCACGGAAGCGGGTGGTTATCCGTGGCCGCCAGCGATCTCGGCGCTGCGCTCGCGCGCACCGTGCAGTCGCTGCGCGCCGAACGCGGCTGGTCGCTGGACCATCTCGCCGGCCGCTCGGGTGTGAGCAAAGGTGTCCTGGTCGCGCTGGAGCAGGCACGCTCCAACCCGAACCTGGCCACCCTGGCCAAGATCAGCGATGCGTTCGGCGTGCCGCTGACCTACCTCCTGGACGTGCCCGCCGAGCCCAGCGTCCGGGTGACCGGCCCGGACCAGGCGCGGACCCTGTGGCATGGGCCCTCCGGCGGGACAGGGACGATCATCGCCGCCACCGAGGCACCCTGGGCGGCCGAGCTGTGGCGGTGGGCGCTCATGCCCGGCGAGTCGTTCGGCGGCGATGCCCATGCCCCCGCGACCAGGGAGATGGTCTGGGTGGAAGAGGGCAGCCTGACTCTGACCGTGGCCGGCGCACACTACCTGGTCGGGCCGGGCCAATGCGCGCGCTTCCCCGCCGGCCTGCCGCACGCGTACGCCAACGAGGGCACGCAGCCCGTGCTGCTGACCATGGTCGTCGTGGTCCCGCCCGCCCCGGCCTGAGCACACGGATCGGCGGGCCGGCCACCGCGCGCCGACATCGAGCTCGGGCAAACGTCCCGCCCCAGATTCGTACTTATGTTCTAATCGTGCCGTGGGCGTGTACCGGCCGGAGTGGTGGTGTTACCCGGAGAGGTGCGAGAACGGGCACGAGTGGGGGCCCGGCAGGATCATCGTTTCGTGGTCGCTGTGCGACTGCCCGCCGGCGCGGGCCGCCAGTACGGCGGGCCCGGCGGGGCATGTGGCGGTGCACTGCCAGGCGCCGGGCTGCCGGTCGGTCTGGTACCTGCCCCGGCACGAGCCGGGACGATAGGAGCGCTTTATTCGGGTTGCCTGATCCACACCCAGACGTGGGCGGGCTCTAGCGACCGCTGGACGGCATCAGCGAGCTCCGCCTGATACCCGTCTAGAGCATGTCCTGGCTGCCGTCCGCGAGGCCAGGGGCGCGGAATTCGAACTCGGGGACGTAGAACTCGAACGCGGCCGAGGCGGTGTCCCGGCCACATTTGCGGGCCACCGCGGTGGCGAGCGCGCCGGGCCCAGTCTCGGGCGCCGGGACCCGGCGGCGGGTGATAACGACGAACCCGCCGGGGGCATAGACCTCACTGGGATCGCCGGTGTCGCAGTTGGTCATGATGGCGGCGATTTCCAGGGCCATGGCGAGCACGTCGGCGCGGAGATCGTCACCCTCGAGGGCCGGGTTGATGGCGATACTGGCACCGCAGATAACGACGGCGGCGGTGTTGTCGGCTGGGGAGAGGCTGTCGCAGGGGAAGTCACGGACTTCGATGCCAAGCGCCATGGCGGTGCCATAGAGGCGGGCGAGCGGGGTAGGCAGGCCGAGGACACTGCCATGCTTGTGCTCAGTGAGACTCACGGGCCGCGTGTTCCTGTCTGCAAGGGGGCGTGGTAAAAGGACGCGCATGCTGCGCTTACGGTTTACAACGGGACAATTGGGGCGACTGTGCGCGTGGCCGTGCTCCTCAGGCCGGCCGGGCCCGCCCTCGAGCCTGCCCAAGTCTGGGTGTGGATGAGCGAGCGTGGGCAGCACGCAGTTCACCACCTGACCCGCAGATACCCGTGTGGGCTTCCAGCTCCGGTCAGAGCAGTCCGCGACCTCGGGCGCGTTCCTGGCCAATGTTTCCTGTGTTACGGTCCTTATACAAGCAACACACGAATGACGGGCAACATGAGGAGGAGGACATGGATCAAGCGGTGACTGACCGCATCGAGGAGCAGCTGAGGTCGGCCTTCCCCGCGGGCGCTATCGAGCGGGTTCAGGTGCTGGAGTACGGCGACGACCCGGAGGTCGAGCCAGGAGAGACCGCGGTCCGGGCTTTCATCGCCCGGGCAGGCCGGCCGGAAGGCAAGGAGGCCGACGAGGAGACCGTAGAGGCGTTCAAGGAGGCCAACGGCGCGGCGATCAAGAAGGTGCGCGACGCGCTGCCCCGCTTCATCCAGTGGATCGAGATCCTCCCGGACAGGCCAAGCGGGGCAGCAGGGAGGCCACATGGCCCCATCCTCAGGATCGGCGGGCGCGGGGGACGGGCCAGGACGCCAGACGAAATGTCGGAAGAACTCACCCCGGTAATGACTCGGCTCGGGCCCGCCGATCTGGCCACCGTGGACACCCTGATCACCGCAGGCATCGCGAACAGCCGCGCGGAGGTTCTGCGCTGGGCCGTGGGCCGCATCCGCGAGCACCCGGCATACGCCCAGCTCCAGCAGCGAGTACACGAGATCGACCAGCTCAAGGCCCAGTTCTAACCGAGTTAATACTGCACGGCACTCGCGCGGTGCCGCCTGACCGGCGGGAACCGAACGCCCTCGGCGGCTATGCCTTCGGTCCCTGCGAGATCCGGACCATGTTGCCCGAGGGGTCGCGGAACGCGCAGTCGCGCGGACCCCAGGGCTGGTCGATGGGCTCCTGCAGCACCTCGGCGCCGGATGCGCGTACCTTCTCGAAGGTTGCGTCGAGATCGTCAGTGCGGAAGATGGTCATCGGCAAGACACCCTTGGTGAGCAGCTCCTGCAGGGTGTCGCCGTCCGCCTGGGATCGGCCGGCGTGCGGTTCCGAGAGCACGATCGCAAGGTCCGGCTGGGTCGCGCTGCCGAGGGTGACCCAGCGGAATCCGCCCGAAGCGACGTCGTTGCGCACCTCGAGGCCGAGCGCGTCGCGGTAGAAGGCGAGCGACTCGTCCAGGTCGTTGACGGTGACATGGCAGTACTGGAGTGCGATGGTCATGGGGCCAACGCTAGGCGGTGGCTGCGCGTTCCGCTTCTCAGATCCTGCTCGGTACATCTCTGGTCGGCCGGGTGCGCGCCTTCGCCACGCACGCGGGCATCGCCGTCACGGCGCGGTGCTCCCGGATGCGGTACGCGCTCGGCGTCTCCCCCACGAGCTCAGTGAATCGCGAGCTGAACGAGCCGAGCGAGGTACAGCCGACCGTCATGCACGCGTCGGTCACGCTCATCCCCGCGCGCAGCAGCGCCATCGCCCGCTCGATCCGACGGGTCATGAGGTAGCTGTACGGGGTCTCGCCATAAGCCGCCCGGAACTGCCGCGAGAAGTGCGCTGGCGACATGAGCGCGTGGCGAGCCATCGTGGGCACGTCGAGCGGACGTGCGTACTCCCGGTCGATCAGATCCCGAGCGCGGCGCAGGTGCGCGAGGTTGGCGAGGTCTTGCGGGGTCATGGGATGAGGATACCAATCCGCTCAGTAAGGAGTGCTGCTGACCTGCACGGATGGACTCTCAAGGTGAGCGAGCGTACGGGTCGTACCCATGTGCCCGCGTCCAGGGCGACGGTGGTGGGGGGACTGCAACCCCTGGGTCACCCAGCCAGGCACGGCCTCGAAGTCGTGCAGCCCGGGCGGCGGCCCACCTTTCCTGTCAATGAAGCGCAACGGCCCTAGGAGCGGCTCAAGGCGATCTCGCGCCCACAGCTCAAACGGATCGAGGTGCTCATCGTCTGGCCGCGTGGTCACAACCTCAGAGTCTGACCCTTGACCCCAGTTGGCGCGACTGAAATAGCCGCCCGACTGGCTGAGACTGGCGAGGCGCTCTCGTGCGTATTCCTATTTCTCCGCCACGAACGTCCCGTAACCGGCCACCCCGGTCACCAGGCCCTCGGCCTTCAGCAGGCTGATCGCCTTGCGGACTGTGGGAACCGCGATCTGGTAGTCGGCGGCCAGGGTGACCACGGACGGCAACTGCTGACCTGGTGCCAGCTCCCCGGCCTCGATCTGGCCTCGGAGGATGGCCGCCAACTGGCGGTACGGCGGGACCGGCGTGCCACGGGTGATCACGACACGGTGATACCCGACCTTACCTAGAGGCCACAAGTAGCTCCTATCTCTAGTATGATACCCTTTGATGCGCTTGGCTCTGGTAAGCAGCGAAGCGGCCCCGGACGGTGCGTGAACACCGCTACCCGGGGCCTGACCGCCACCAAGGAGGCGGCTATGAACCATTTTGAGGCGATCGTGGCGCAGCTCGAAGCCGACTGGCCGAACTGGCAGGTCTGGTACGTCCCCCGTGCGGTTGGCGGCATGACCTGGTGCGCCAGGCGCTGGGACGGCAGCGGCCAGGTACTGAACGAGGCCAGCCCGGAGGCGCTGGTGGAGCGCCTCGAAGAGGAGGCGTCCCTGTAAGCGGGGAGACGGGTATCCCGCGCCGGGCTCAGCCTTGGGGAGGCCCGCCCGGCGCAAGCCGGGCCACGCCTTCAGGGCCGCAGACCAAGATGCCTCAAACACCATACAGACCAGGTGGTGCACACAGCCGTCTTGCCTCGCACTCAATTGTCCAGCTCGCGGTCACCGTGTCTAGACCGCCCTGCGGACCGCCGCTGGCGCGATCGGCTACCGCCGACCCTGGACCCGGTGGCCACTCGCACGGATCTTGGCGCCTGCGGCGAAGACGGACAAGGGCAGCAAGGGCTAGTGCCTCAACGGGCTGATCGCCGAGCAGGCCAAGGGCCTCGGCCTGCACCTGCGGATCAGCGGCCCTTTGTCAACGGCGAAGGAGCGGTTGTCATCGACTCGGCTCTTTTGCTGGGTAGCTTGGCCAGATGCAACGTCACCGGGAGCCTGCTTTCTTCGTACTTGGATAGTGACAGAAGGAGGCAACCTTCGTGGTGCGAGATCAGCGGGTCGAGGACCTGGAACGGTTCCTTGCCCAGCGCGGGCAAGCCCTGCTGCGCACTGCGGTCCTGCTCACCGGGAGCATCGAGGCTGGCGAGGACCTGCTGCAGAGTGCGATCGAGCGGCTGCTCCGGCGGGGGCGCCGGCTCGACGGCGACCCAGAGGGGTATCTGCGTCGCACGCTGTGCAACCTGGCCACGGACGGGTACCGGCGGCAGGGCAGGTGGCGGCGCAAGCTTCTCATTCTGCAGACCGAGGCGGACGCGCCAGCCGATGCGACCGCCGAGGTAGACCTGCGAGACGCGCTGATGCGCCTGCTCGTCCAGCTGCCGCCGCAGCAGCGCACGGTGCTGGTGCTGCGCTATTGGGAGCAGCTGAGCGGGGCGGAAACGGCGAAGCTGCTCGGCTGCTCGGAGGACGCGGTCAAGTCCGCCGCGTCGCGCGGGCTGCGGCGGCTCCGCGAACTTGCCGGCTCATGGCAATTCACCGGAGCGCACCTGCACGACGTGACAGCGCGAACCACGGAGGAAGGATCATGAACATAGAAGTGGAAGATCTGCTGCGTGAGGGCATGGAGCGGTTCACCGAACAGGTCCCCGTCCCCAGGGGCCTGGCTCACCGGGCCGCTCGGGTCCGCCGTCGGCGGATGACCATCTGCGGCGCAGTGGCGGCAGGCACGGCCGCGCTCACCGCGGCCGCCGTGATCGCAGTGACCGGCCCGGGCACAGGTCCTGGCGCCGGCGGCATCACGAACGCGCGGACCACGGCGTACGTGATCAAGCGGGTGCAAAATGCGCTGGCCGCCGAGAACTTCGTGATCCAGGAACAGGCGACCGGGACCATGACCTTCTCGGTTCAGGGCCACCGGGTCCGCAGCAGTACCGAGCCGACCAGCAGCTGGACCTACCGCAACCGGTGGCGGATGGAAGAGTTCACCGCGAACAGCTGCGGTCACGCCCTGCCCAACGGAGTCTGCACCAACCATGGCGGCTCTGAGCCCTATATTGCTCAGGGAACCGCCCTGGTCGGCGGACGGCTCCTCACCGCGTACCTCACCTATTACGACCACAGGTACAGCCTGTCGCCCCTGGGCCACTCGCACCTGAACGCCTGCTCGAAGACGGCCCAGCTCGGATTGGGCGGCCCGGCGGTCACGATTCCCAACTGGCCGGCCTTCATCAAGGCGATGCTCGGCTGCCAACCGGCCACCGTGACCGGACACGCCCAGATCGGCGGGGTGCAGACCACCGTGATCAGCGGGCTGATAGACATCCCACTGTCGAAAGGCTATGCCAGCCTGGTCCACGAAGCCCGGGTGCGCGTCCGGTACGCCCTGTACGTGGACTCCGCGACCTATCTCCCGGTGCGTGTCTACGGCTCGACCCAGACCTACGGCGGCGCGGCCGGTCCCACTGCTAACGCGTACGTGACCCAGGTGCGGTGGCTGCCGCCGACCACGGCCAACATCGCCAAGACACTGGTCACCATCCCCCCCGGCTACCAGCAGGTGAGCTCGCCCGCCAGCCAGCAGCCAGGCGGCACCGCAAGTTAACTCACCGCTGATCCGGCCCGGCGCCGCCCATTTCGCCGGGCCGGATTAGCCACGCTGGCCACACCCTGCGGCGGGTCGACGGTGCAAGAATCCGGAATATACGCGGAATGATCGTGGCCGTCCGAGAGATCAGCGCTCGAGTCCCAGCAGGCGGCCAGCCCCGACCTCCCGACAGAATCTCCACGATCAAGATCACACCAGCCGTGCCCGCTGGGTGCCCGACGGGAGGAGGACTCGCGGGTAGTCACGGCCACTCAGAGACAGAGCACCAAGATCCCCGCAGGTCACGGAGTCAGCAGGTGGCAGCGTTACTGCGCCACAGGCTTCCCAAGCTGATAGCGCGGGTTCAGTTCCCCGTCACCCGCTCCACCGTCACGCGCTCCCGGATAGCCGTGGGCACGCAGCCGCTGAGCCGCCAGGTGCAGCGCCCGTCCGGTATCGCTGCTGGCTTGGCGTGCTGTGTGCCCGGGCGGCAGCCCGGGGGCGGAGGTGAAGATCGCGGTAATTGGCTGTGACGCAAGGCTGAGGGCGGCACGATCAGCGGCGGCGCTGTCAGGCACCGGATCGGTGGGGTGCGGAACCGGGCCGGGTGAGGGCGGTAGCAGATCATCAGCTGGCCGGGGATCGTGCTTCGTGCTGGGGGCTGGCGTCGTCGGCTGGGCCTTCTTCTGCGGTGGTGTAGGTCGACCAGCCGAGCAGTTGCCCAAAGCCGGCGACGGCGAAAATCACCAGGAATGGCCACCACCAGGTGGCCTTGACCGCGACCCCGATGGTCACGCCGGTGAAGGCGGCGACCATGGCGAAATTCCAGCCCAGGGCCCGCGACCGCAGGCTGAGCAGCTTCTGGCGCTCGTCGGCGCGGGAACCGGCCAGCGCGCCCTCGTCGTTGTCTTGCCCGGCCCGTACGTAGGTGGTGATCGCGGCGACGAGCACGGTCACCTCCATGGCGACCGAGAGCTGCCAGGCGTGGCCGCCGCGCAGGGCCCACGCGGCGGCGAACACCGTCCCGGCCAGGGCGATCCCCAGCGGCTTGCGCAGCCGCGGGCGGATGAGTGCCATCATGTGCCTGCCTCCTCATCCTCGGGGTCGAACATTTTGTCGACTGTCAGGCCGAAGAACCGCGCGATCGTGAACGCCAGCGGCAGCGACGGCAGGTAGCGGCCGCCCTCGATGGAGATCACCGTCTGGCGCGACACGCCCAGCGCCGCCGCCAGCTCGGCCTGCGACATCTCCCGCTGGGTGCGCTGCTCTCTGACCCGGTTCCGCATGATGTCAAGGTACCTTTACTTCACCAGGGTTGTCAAGCACCCTTTACAACACCGTGCGGTATGTGTGGCGCCGGCAGCGTGATGCCAGGCTCCGGGGGGGTAATGCCGGGTGCCACACCGGCGCCCGTGCCTGGCCTCTGGTCCCGCGCGGCCGGGATGTGGCGGGCACCAGGACAGTGCGCAACCGGGCGGTCCCGGCGCCGCCCAGGTCCACGATGAGAGGAGCAGGCGACGGTGGGAGCCGGGCCGTGCCCGCCACGTGCCCGTAAGAGGGGTCACCCACGGCGACTCACGGTCACCCACGGAGCAACCAGCACTGGTCTTGACCTGTGCAGCCGCAGGTCCTGCGAACGCGGTCACCTCCTTTGCAAGCAGGGGGTCAGCTCGCGTCAAAGCGCTTGTGTGGCGGGTACGGTCAGGCGGTCTCCGGCTCGCATCGGGGCCGGTACCACACCGACCGGCAGCCCGGCGCGTCGCAGTACACCGCGAGGGTGCGCAAGCGCGCCGCGGCCCGCGATCGAGCGCCCGCAAGAGGTCCACCTGCACCTGCACGGCGTGAGCGCCGAGGACATCGCCGCTGCCATTCGCCAGCAAGCACCAACGCCCAGCCATCTACCCCGGAGGAGGCAGGATCACCCGCCCGCAGGCCTGGCCGGGCAGTGCTGCCGAAGGCGAAGGACCGGGCCATCGTCGCTGACCCAGACCCGGTCCCTCTCCCAAACGCGGGCCGAGACCAGAGCGGGGACAGCCACCTATCAGGCGGACGGGGGCAGTGATCCCGGCACCGCGTACCTTGCCAGTGAACGCCGCGCGGCTCTGCTGATGCTCTCCACTACCTCTCGGGAGCTTCTGCCAGAGCGGCCAAGCTGCTGACTGAGGCTAGGGCTCAGCTAGCCCTCCGGCGCATGCCGCGGCCGGCACCACACCGGCCGCCAGCGAGATGATGAGCGCGATGCTGATCGGGACGGCCAGTGCGGTGGCCAGGTTCATGCCGGCCATGTGCCTGGTGATTGTGATCCCGGCGAAATAGGCGGCTGGGATGAACGCGGCGATGGCGCATCCGGTCATGCACAGCACCAGGACCGCAGCGTCGCGGTGCCAGGTGCTGCCGTGCCGCAGGAGCAGCGTGGTGATGGCTACCGCGGCCATCAGGGCCCACAGCGGGGCTAGCCAGAGCAGGCCGAGGCGCGGCGGGAGTTGGTGCATCAGCCAGGTGATGACCACCACGCGCGATTCCAGGGCGCGCGGCGGGTGGCCTGTGTTGGGCTGGTAGCTGCCCAGGTAGGTGACCCGGAATTGCTGGGCGAAGACAGCTGCGCGCTGCCCGACCCTGATGATGCTGGCCGGGTGGGTCAGCAGGAAATGCGCGATGTTGCTCTCGGACAGCTTTGCCTCATACCGGTGATACAGCAGATCATGCCGGGGGTTCACCTTGCTCCAGGAACTGTGGCGGGCGTACTTGGCCCAGCTGGCAGGCAGCCCGAGTGCGCGTAGATCGGCGAGGGCATTGTCATGCCTGTTCACGATGTCCCGGAAGATCATGTCGATGGCCTGCTCATGATGCAACCGCGCGGCGTAGCGGCTGGTGCTGTCCCACAGCCAATAGCCCACAGCCGGCACGGCGATAACCCCGGCAGCCGCAAGTGCCGCTCCCGCCTGCCAGGTCCGAAGCCTTCCAAGCCCACGCCCGCCACCTCGGGCCACGCCGGCCAGCAGCAGGGTAAGGCAGATAGGCACGGCCAGAACCAGATACTGCTCTTTCGCCAGGGCGGCAAGAAGCCCTCCCGACCCGGCCAAGACCAGGCCGAATACCGTTTCGCGTGTGCCCCGCCCCAGGTACACCACACCAGCGGCCACCAGCAGCAAGCCGATCAGCGCGGCGGGTTCGCCAAACGGGCTGGCATAGACATCGAAAAATGCCGCATCGGCCATGATCAGCCACACGCATGCTGCGACTGCCAGCTGAGCCCACGGTCTCAGCCGCAGGCCAGTTGCCAGGCTGGCGATCCCGAACGAGACGACCACACAGCTCAGCAGGCCGAGCGCGATCAGGTTCAGGGTGCCGGACAGGCCCAGCACCGGCGTCAGCAGCCTGGCCAGCTCCAGCGGCACAAGCTGCGACGACGGGTACGTGGGATGTCTTGCGCAGCCATGATACGGGGCGTATTCGAAGTAGGCGTAGCTGTAAAAGCGGGCGTAGCCGGGGGGGACGACAGCCCGTACGCCCAGCCGGCACATCAGCCGACGGCCATCGTGGTTGTCAGCCTGGCCTACCGGCGTGGGAACCAGGAAACGGACGAGGAACAGCACCAGCGAAACGCCGAAAATCGGCAGCCAGAGACTGGCAAAGCCGGGCAGACGCCGCAAACCGGTGCGAGCAGGCACCCCGCCCGGTGGCACACCCGCACTCCCCACCGTCGCCACAGTCTGAGAACCCCGGCCCGTCACCAGCCAGCTCGTGACGCATCCAGCCCTGACCTGGCAGCAGGTCCAGCCCTCGCAGGGCCCAAAAACTCAGCCAGACGCTCCGTTACGCGGAGTCTGCCACCCGGCACACCAGCAGTGGATCGCGCAAGCGCTAAGGACCGGCAAAATCGCTCTTCGCTATGACCTGGTCAGCCGCAGGTGGTCGCCACCTGCCCGTGAGTAGCAAAGTAGACAGCAGAAAGACCATGCCATCTCCGTCCGTTGCCCTTCAAGCCGGGCCAGTCTCGCCCCTGAGCAGGGTGGCTGCGGTTAACGGACTGTAGGGATTCCCGCTAACCTTCGTGCCCCGGTTCGTGCCCTGGGCCGGTACCCACCGACCGGCCAGGCACCGCCGCACGGGACACGGCCATGTGCCCTGGCGCCCGCGTTTAGTTGCGTCTAGGCGGCGTGTGGCCCATCCTGAGGCGGCTCTTGGCGCCTAGGTGGTGTCTCCTCCGTGTGCGCGTCTAGAGCTTCCCGGGCCCGTGAGGAGCGCCTGAAACCCCGGGCCGAGCCACAGCCCCACTGCTAGCGAGATACCGGGCCAGGCGACAAGGCCGATCGGCACCCACCACCATGCGCTCATGTCCGCCTTCACCCAGCGGGCGTCACATCACATACTGGATGCTTACCGTCCGCTTACGTTCCATTGCACGACGGCACTACCGGCCCGTCAAGGCGTAAAGGCCCGCCCATGGGCACCCATGTCCCCGGCTCGTGCCGCGGCCTGTACCAGACCGACCAGCAGCCCGGCGAGGCCGCGCAATGCACCGCCAGATGCCCCGGCGCCCCGCCGCCAGCAGTGGCCGCCATCGCCGCAGGGCAGTCACATAGGGACTAGCTGACCGTGATCAGGCCCGGCGCCCACTCGTGCCCGTTCTCGCACCGGTCTGGATAGCTCCACCACGCGGGACGCCGCACGCCCATGAGCCGATTTAGAACGGCTCATGTTTAGAACGGCTCATGCGACTTCCCGCAGGTGTCGCACGGGTCCCTGGTAGGCCGCCATCATGCGGGCAAGCAGCGCTCCGAGCGCGGCGCGGTCCTTGTCCCCGTCGTGCTCGTAGAGCTCGCTGATCGTCTGGATAAGCGAGTTGACCAGCAGCACGCGCTCGTGCTCGGTGATCTCCATCGTGATTCATCCTTCGGTGAGTCCGGTGTAGGGCCGGACCTCGAGGTCGTTGAAGGCGTTCGTGGTGCCGCCGCTTTCACGTCAGCAGGCGCCTGGCCAGGGTCTGGCCCGGCGAACTCATGCCGCGCACCCGCAGCCTGCGCGACGCCCAGGCGATGATGATCAGGCGCTGAACATGGCCCGCTCCGGCCGGCAGCTTCGGCGACCGATTCCCTGGGGCTGCCCTCAGCCTATATCTGCAATTTAAAACTAGCAATATATTTCTAGAAAATGTGGTAAAGTCTGAAGGGTGACGAGCTGGAGTTTCCTGACCAACCACGCCCGGGTGCTGCTGTGCATCGCGGGCGACCCGGGCATGCGGCTGCGCGACCTCGCGGCCAGCCTGGGCATCACCGAACGCAGCGCCCACGGCATCGTCACCGACCTGGCCACAGCTGGCTACGTGCTGAAGCAGAAAGACGGCCGCCGCAACCGCTACCAGATCCAGGCCCACCTCCCGCTGCCCGAACCCACCAGCCAGGAACCCGCCATCGGCGAGGTCCTCGCCCTCCTCGCGGGCGCCAGCGCAGGGAGACAGCTGACCAGAGGAAACCTGCCTGGGGCCATCGCCGCCGCCGACGCAACACCAACTGAGTCCGGAGGGATCCCGGCATGACGACAATCGCGCACGCCGAACTCGAGGGGCTTGATCGTTACAAGTTCGGCTGGTCCGACTCGGACGTGGCCGGTGAGTCCGCGCGCCGGCCGCCGCCGTCAGCACCACACCGCCAATCAGCCCAAGTAACAGCGCCAGCCCCAGCAGCGGCCGCCACCGCGACCGCAGCCCCGCCCGCAGGGCAAGCCAGACCGACCCCATGAGCAGATTCAGCTACCAGCAGCAGTCACCGTCAAGGATGCAGGCACCCCTGCCGGGGTGGTGCTGGCGCGCCACGGCATGCGGCGCGGCGCCGTCCCGGGGTGCGCCGCAGGACCGCACCCAGCCCGTCCTTGGTCTTGCTGGCTAGTGCCTCGATGCGGATGTTTCGGTGGCCGTGGCGCACCGGCTGGACGACACGGCCACCACCTCCACTGCAGAGCTGGGTGGTGCGGTCACTGGCCGAACAGGCTGGAGTGGGAGCACCAAGAGCGGCCGTGGTGCTCGCTCGGCTGACGCACGCGAGGGGAAGCACCATGGAAGGCTTCGCGCGCCGTATCTACCCTCAAAGCTATGGGTGAGCACCCGGGTGGTTGCTTGGGGGGCTGGTGAGCCGATGGGCGCGGTCTTGAGCCTGGTCGCGCGCAGCGGCTCGTGCTCGAGCGCGCCCGGAGCCGTGGAGTGTTACGACCGGTGCTGGGCATCGATTACTCGGACCGCTTCAGCTGCTGCGTCGATGTGGATCGGCGGGCCGACCATCCGGGCGCCGTGGCGGGCCGCGATGGCTGCGAGCTGCTCCAGGTCCAGTGGTCCCTGCAGCTGGGCGAAGTAGGCGGTCTGCGCGGCGAAGAACTCCTCCATCCCGGCGGGCATGGCTGCCCCGACGAGGTGCACCGGGCTGGCGGAGACATTGGCGAAGGTGTGCGGGACCTGCCGGGGCAGCCAGGCGAAGCAGCCCGGGCCCAGGTCGTGCCGCTCCTCGCCTACCTGGATCAGCAGGTGGCCTTCGACCACATAAAAGCACTCGTCGGCAGCCTCGTGGACGTGCAGCGGCGGCCCCGGGGTCATTGGCCCCAGCACGCCCTCGGACACGGTGAGCAGGCCGCCGGTGTCGGCCGCTCCGGCCTTGATCGTCGGGAAGGTACCCGGGTGGCTGCGGGCCTGGCCCGGCGCCAGCACATACGGTGCTGCTTGCTGGTTCACGGCAACCTCCTTGACAGGTGTCAAGCCCGAGAGTAGGAGCTATGCTTGACAGGTGTCAAGCACGCGGGCGCGGATTCTCGGCACCGCGCGGGAGCTCACCGAACAGCACGGCACGGCCCCCACCATGTCGGCGCTGGCGCGCGCGGTCGGCATCTCCCGCCAGGCGCTATACCTGCATTTCCCCGACCGTGCCACCCTGCTGCTCGCCCTCGTCGCGCACATCGATGAGAAGGAGCAACTCCAGGACGGCATCGCCGCCGTCCGCCAAGCCCCCGACGCCGCCGGCTCGATCCGGGCCTGGGCCCACATGCAGGCCTGGCACAACCCGAAGATCGCGGCGCTGGCCCGGGCCCTGGACGACTCCCGGCACACCGACCCGGCCGCCTCTGCCGCCTGGCGTGACCGGACCGGCAACCGTATGCGCGGAGCCATCTCCATCATCGAGCGGCTGCGCGCAGAAGGGCGGCTCGACCCGACCTGGACCACCACCGAGGCCGCAGCCCTGCTGTGGGAGCTGACCTCGTTCCACGTCTGGGACGACCTGGTCAACGACGCCCAGATCGCACCCGACCGTTACATCGAGATCATCACCACCGCGGCCCTTAGCACGCTTGGCACACCCATGCCGCGCCAGGCAAGCAGCTCATGACGGTGATGTTCTTGACGTCAGCTGCTCGCCCGCCTCTACGTCAAACCCGCACCTGGGTGCCCAGCGGCTTGACAAGCTGACAGCTCCCGACGTCCGGCTTTGGCTGAACCAGATCCGCCAGATGTGTCAGTGCTTGCGCCCAGGGTAAGGACGCCCGTCGGCCCGAGGAGCGCCGTCGCTGCTGCGCGATCGGCAAATGCCGCCACCAGGCCCCCTCGCAACGGACGGTGAAAGGCGCCCGGGCCACGCTGCGCGCCGCGCTGACCCATGCTGTTAACGAGGATGAACTGACAAGCCGGAACGTCGCCGCAATGATCCGGCTGCCGTCCGGCCCGGTTGGCAAGGCCAGAGCATGGTCGGTCACTGAGGCATGCCAGTTCCTAGCCCGAGTTTCCAGGCTTCTTGCTGCTGTTCTAGCAGGTCCGCAGTGTGGAACAGGTAGACGGCATCAATTCGCCACGGCCGGGTCGAGGAGCGGGTGCTCACAGCCGCCGCGTGCGGGCCAGTCAGCACCAGATAGAAATCGATGGCCGCCGACTCGGTCATATCGAGCAGCCCTCCCTGTTTGAGGTACAACTTAATGTTTGAGGTACAACTTAATGTTGACCGTCTGGCCCATCAGCGGCCCACTGCGGAAGCGGCCGTCAATCGCGGGGGCGTTAGCTGCCTCCTCCAGCGCGATGTCGAAAACCTGCGCCGCACCTGGTCAAGGCGAAGGAATGGATGGTGTGCGGCCAGGTCGGCACTCCTCCGTTCAAGCTTGGTGCAGGGTGGGATCTCGGTCACCTTCAGCTGGCTGCATGGAGCGATCACACACGGGCCAGGCCGCGACTGCCTGGCGGGTACTTGCCTCCAGGGCGCTAAGGGAAGCGCGGTAAGCAACCTGCATGGTTGTCAGGCGCCTGGCGGCGTGTAGGCGATCTCCCTCGCTCGCTCCGCTATCCCGGCAAGATCGCTGTTCTCGATCAGCTCGTGCGTCTCGAAATGCGCGAAGGCGCCCGAGCTGCTGACCGCCAGGCTCAGCGCGGCTATGGTCCGCGAGTCAGGCGCCTCGATGATCGCCATCCCGTCGTACTGCCCGAACACCCAGTAGTAGGACTCGAGGCCAGCCCCAGCCGGTTCTATCACCCTCCGGATGGCAGCCGCCCGGTCCGAGGGATTCGCGATGAACCGCTTGATCGTCTCGCCTGTGAGGTTGAACAGACACAGGTACTTCGCCATCACAACCACCTCAGTTCAGGACGCAAATCGGGCGTGAGCCAATGTTGCCCACCAGTATTGCGTCCACGCCATCCGGCTCCAATCCAGGCCCGGCCGCAACCTACCCTCCTTCCCACCTGCGCAAATTTCTGGCCCTGATCCGGCCGCCCGTTCTGCCCGTTTGGCTCAGCTGGACCGTGTCCTGAGTCACGGTGCCGGCTGTCCCTCGTTTCGCCACTGGTGCTGGCCCTGGCGGTCGTCGGAGTCGCCTTGTCCTTCCTTGCTCGCAACTCTGCCGTTCCCGATGGCGGGGCCGGGCCTGCGGCCCTGCTGGTGTACGCGGTGGTAGGCGTCGATCATGGCCGCGGGGGCGCTGATCGCCGCCGCCGGCCAGGACGTCAAGCTCTACCTGTGCTGGACTCTCGCCTCCATCACGGGGCGCTGCCGCTCGGCCCGGTTTCCGTTTCGCTGACCATGAGGTTCGTGGGAAGCGGCCTGGGCTGTCTTGGCCGTTCCCGCTGGCCGGTCTTGACCGGGGTGCTCGTGCGATTGAGCATTGTCTGCGGATATGTGGTGCCCCAGCCGGGGGCTTTGAAATCGAGATCGGCTGAGGGGCTTGCGTATCGCGTTGCGGGGACGTTTATGAGAACAAGGTCACCGGTGAGCGGGCGGTAGTGCTGCGTGGCGATGAGGACAGTGGCGGGCAATCGGCTCTGGTGCACCTGATCGTCTGCCCGCATGGAGCGGTGGTCGGTGAGCACATCCACCCGCGGTTCCGGGAGCGGTTCCGGGTCATCTCGGGCCGGCTCGGCACGCGGGTGGGCGGGGTCGAGCGGACCCTGGCCGCCGGTGAGGAGGCAGCAGCGGTGCCGGGCACGGTGCACGACCTCTGGAACCCTGGCCGGGGAGGAAGCCCACGTGCTGCTGGAGCTCTCGCCGCTGGATCCCCGGTTTGAGCTGATGATCGGGACGATGTACGGGCTGGCGAACGCGGGCAGGACCAACGCGAAGGGGATGCCCAGCCTGCTGCAGCTGGCGATGATCGGCCGGGAGTTCCAGGACGTCATCCAGTTCGCCAAGCCGCCGCACGCGGTCCAGCAGGTGATGTTCGGGCTGCTCGGGCCGCTCGGCCGGATGCGCAGCTACCGCGGATCTATCGCGAGTATTCTCACCCCCACGGCCGCACCACCCCAGATCCAGCGGTGCTTGCGCTCGCCGGGCTGGCACCACCGGATCCGGGTACTGCCGGCCATGAGACCGGGCCGGGTGGCCGCTAGCCTGAGGTCCGGCCGGTACCAGCAGGCGGGAGGCACCGGATGCGGGCGGACCCAGATCGTGCGCTGCTGGGCGCCTCGCTCGCCTTCGCTGGCGCGGCCGCGCTGGGCAGCGTGGTGGCGATCCGCGATCAGCTTCCCGGTGAGCCGCTCGGGGTGAGCATCCCGCTGTCGGTGCCGGCCGGGCTGCTGGCCGGATGGGGGGCCGCGGTCGCGGCGCCATGGCCGATGCCGGTGGCAGCCGTCACGGCAGCGGCAACAGCCCGGCACCGGGAGCCGAGCGTGCGCCCGGGAGCGGTCTGCGCCGCGATCGGCCTGGGATGCATCGCCGGCACCCTCATCGAGCCCGTGACCCGCCGGCCACGATCTTGGTCCCCGGCGGCCCGCCTCGCGATCGGCGTCAACCTGGCGGCGTCAGCTGCCCTCATCGCGGCCGGTGCCTGGCATGCGGCCACCGCGCGCCATCGGCACGGTGAACGTTAGCTGTGCTAACGAGGTTCAGGGGAGCCAGACGGGGAGCCAGTGCCGGCACACGTCAGGCCACATCAGGCAACCTCGGGCCATAGTTTCCGCAGCTAGCTGGCCTATCAGGCGCCGCCCAGCACCGCGCAGCGACGCGGCAGATGCGCCTGAAAAACGGAAAGTCAGCGATCCGAGAAGCTGGTCGATCGTATGGCCTCGACGGGCTGCGGGAGCGGTGAGTTGCCCGCTACTCGCTGTGACTCCTGTGGTCGTCCTTGAGCATCCGCAGGCGCGCCTATCGCCGAGTCGGGGCGGCGAGAGTCGTGCCTGTGGCGCCGCGCTGACGCACGCAGATCCGCCGGTTCTGGGTGCGGTTCTGGGTCTTGCTGCGCTTCCGCCTGTAGCGCAGACCGCCTTGGAGGGGGCACGTTGCCCGGGCATAATGCGAGGTGGGGGGTGTGGGTGCCAGGCCCGGACCTGATGGGGTTGGGCGGGGTCAGGTCTAAACTCCGTCGGACCGGTCGCAGCGGCGGTCGGCTTGTAAGCCCGCGAGGTCATCGTGGATGAGAAGTCAGACCCGCAGGGGGCTGGCAGGCTTGCGTCGGATCCCGGGATGCGCGGATGCCGCTCGGCTCGGGGGACGGGCGATCCGGTCCGGCTACGCGTCGATACCCCCTTTCCCGGCGGGACCGTGACCTTTGTGTTCACTGACATCGAGGGATCGACTCGGTTGCTTCGGCGTATCGGGGACCGGTACGCCGGAGTACTGGAGAGGCACCGCGAGCTCCTCCGGGGCGCTGTGGCCAGCCAGGGCGGCGTGGAGGTGGACTCGGAGGGCGATGGATTGTTCTTCGCGTTCGCTGGGGCCAAGTCGGCTGTCGCCGCTTGCATTGCCGGACAGCGAGCGCTGCTCACCGAGCCGTGGCCTTCTGACGTGACTGTCCGTGTGCGCATGGGTCTGCACACTGGTGAGGCAATACCAGTTGACGGGAGGTATGTGGCACTGGCTGTTCATCAGGCTGCCCGGGTGGCCAGCGCGGCTCACGGCGGACAGGTCCTGGTATCGGACGCGACAGCCGCTGCGGTAACAGAAGCACTCCCAGCCTCCTCGTCGATGCAGCGACTGGGGATGTATCGCCTCAAAGACTTCGACACTCCGCTCATGCTGTTCCAGGTCTGTCATCCGGATCTGCCCCGGGATTTTGCGCCCCCGCGGGTGTCTCCGGCGGAGGTTCGTAACCTGCCCGCGAGTCTTAGCAGCTTTATCGGCAGGGAGCGGGAGATCGCCGAGGTCGAAGAGTTGCTGGTCGCTGGCCGTCTGGTCACGCTCACCGGCGCTGGCGGGTGTGGTAAGACCCGCCTGGCCCTTGAAGTCGCCGCCCGGAAGCTCGATCTTTTCGCCGACGGGGTGTGGTTTGTCGACCTGGCCCCTCTATCGGACCCGCAGCTGGTCGGCCAGACCGTGGCTCACGCTCTTGGCGCACGGGAGGAACCGGGACGACTGGTGTTCGACACCTTGGTGGGCTTCGTGGCCCCCCGGGAGCTGCTGATTGTGGTCGACAACTGTGAGCACCTCATCCACGCCTGCGCTGTCTTGATCGAACACTTGCTCACGGCGGGCCCTGGCGTGCGGATCCTGGCCACTAGCCGCGAAACCCTCGGTTTGCCGGGCGAGCGGGTTTGGCCAGTGCCGTCTCTGTCCCTCCCGGAGCGGGGCGCCTCGCCCGACGTGGTGATAGGTTCCGAGTCGGCCCGGTTGTTCCTCGATCGAGCCCGGGCGGTCCGGGCCGACCTGGTAGTCGGCGACGAGGACATTGCCGTCCTGGCCGAGATCGTCTCCCGCCTCGACGGCATCCCTCTCGCCCTTGAGCTGGCGGCCGCGCGGGCCGGCATGTTGAGCCTGGCCCAAATCGCCACCCGCCTCGATGATCGTTTCGGCCTCCTCAGTCGCGGGCCCCGCACCGCCCAGCCCCGCCAGCAGACACTGGCTGGCGCCATCGACTGGAGCTATGACCTGCTAAGCGACCTCGAACGCGCCCTGTTCCGGCGGCTCTCCATTTTCGCTGGCGGGTTCAGCTTGGAGGCCGCCGAGGCGGTCACCACCGGCCCCGGCCTGGATCCCGGCGACATCCTGGACCTGGTCGCTGACCTGGCCGCCAAGTCGCTCGTCGTAGTCACCGGGCAAGGCAACAGCCAGCGCTACCGGCTCCTGGAAACCATTCGGGCCTACGCAGCCGGCAAACTTAGCGGCACTGGCGAACAAGCTGAACTGCCCGGCCGGCACCTGGCATGGTTTCTGGATCTAGCCGAGCTGGCCGAGTCCCAGCTCGCTGGGCCTGGACGCGGGCGTCTCATGCGGTCCTTGGAGGCTGACCAGGAGAACTTCCGCCGCGCGCTGGATCACAGCGTCGAGACAGGCGCGGTCGACCGTGGGCTGCGGCTCGCCGCCGCATTGGCACCGTTCTGGACTTCGCATGGCAACTGGAAGGAGGCATGCGGGTACTTTGAGGAGCTGTTGCCGCTGGCCTCCGACGATGTGCCGCACCTGGGCAAAGCGCTGGTGGCTGCCGGCAATATGTTCCTGCTGCGCGGCGACTACGCCAGGTCAGAGGCGCTGCTTGAACGGGCACGCACTCATGCCCGCGCCGCCGGGGACGCCGGTATCTTGGCTCAATGCCTGTCCGGTCTGGGTTACATCGCCTTCCGCAGGTCCCGTCAGGAGGAGGCGGAGGCGCTATGGACCGAGGCCCTGGACGCGAGCAGGAAGGCAGGCGACAGTCGTGTCGCCGCGACCGTGCTACGCAGCCTGGCCATCTCCGCGGGCGCACGGGGTGACCAGCAACGCTGCGCCGACCTTCTTGACGAGGGGCTGGCCCTCGCCTCGAAGGGGCGCGACGAGCAAACGCGCCGCTTGCTTCTCAGCTCCGCGGCGGAGATGAACCTCTGGATGGGGCGCTACGCCCTTGCCCGGGACCAGTACGCAGAGGCACTGCAGCTCGCTGGCGAGATCGGCGACCAGTCGGGCCGGGCCTCGCTCCTTGCCGATCTTGGCTGGATCGGCTTTCTGCGCGGCGAGTACGGCGAAGCCCGAACGTGCGCGGCGGAGGCCGTTTCGGCCGCCGCAGCCGCCGGCAACAAACGGGTCTGGGCTGGTGGGCTCCGGCTCATGGGCGAGCTCTCCGCGTGCCAAGGCGCCTATCAGGAAGCTCGCCAGCTTCTCGACCGGTCGCTTGAGCTCGCACGTCAGTTGGCCGCACCAGCCGAGATCGCGGGGGTCTTGTGCTCGCAGGCATGTTTGGCCCTCGATCGAACGAGCTTCGATGAGGCAGGGCGGCTCGTCGAAGAGCTGCTGGCGCTCAAGCCACTCAGGCACACCATGAGACGGGCTACCCACTGCTGGGTGCAAGGCGAAGTGGCGCGGGCGAAGGGCGACATGGAGCAGGCACGAGCCCACTACCAGACGGACCTCACCGAAGCGGAAGCGTCGTCATCGCCACGTATCCAAGCCCTTGCTCTTCGGGGCCTCGCAGATGTCGCCATCGCCGAGAGTGACCTTTCCAGGGCGGCCGCATTGAATGCGCGCTCGCTTGCCCTGCGAGCCCAGATTGGGGATTCACTTGGCACAGCCAATTCTCTGGAAGGCATAGCGGCCGCGACGATCGCCGCTGACGGGCACCAGCGGGCCGCCCGCCTGCTTGGCGCTGCCCAGCGATTGCGTGGCACACTCGGCGCCGCGGCCTCACCACGCGAGGAGCGCGAGCTGGGTCCCATACGAACGGCAATCGCAGACAAACTGGGCACCGATCTCGCCGAACGCGAGCTGTCCGCGGGCCAGCAATTGACGACGGCCCAGGCCATCGATCTGGCCCTCGGCAGGAACTAATCGCCAGCCCATCACCTCAAGGCCTGCTGACCCCCACCGGCCGGCTGCTGCAGCCCGCGCACCCCAAGACCACCGTCACAACTGACGACCACCCCGGTAGTCGCCCGGGCATTGGCCCGCGACGCGAGCTGCACGTAATGTCCGGTGTAGTCCTCCGGTGAAGCCAGGAACTGCAATGGCAACGCCGCCCGCGCGAGCTCGTCAATACCTGGCACCGCTGACAAGGTCTGCTGGTCAAGCCCGAGCGCCTGTGGTCCCCGAACGTCGGTGAGCATTGGGCCCGGAGCGACCCCATTGACCCGAACGTGAGGGGCCAGTTCGTAGGCCAGCTGCCTGACCAAGCCGACGACCGCGTGCTTGGAAGCCGCGTATACGATCCCCCCAGTGCCCGCATAGAACGATGCCATCGATGCGGTCAGAATAATGCAGCCGTCACACTTGAGCAGATGAGGAGCGGCTGCTTTGGCCCCGAGCAGGTAGCCCTTCACATTGATGGCAAACACCTCGTCGAACGCGCGCCCCAACGCATCGGCGGGGCTTCCCATGAGGTCGGCGAAGTAGTCGAAAATGCCCGCGTTGCCGACAAAGATATCCAGCTTGCCGAACGCAGTTACCGCGGTAGCCACCGCTCGTTCATTGTCAGCCACCGTGGTCACATCTCCGACGATGCCGACAACCGAGTCACCCAGCCGCTCCACCACCGCGTTGACCCGCTCCTCGGATCGATCGAAAACCGCGACGCGCGCTCCTTCATGCACAAAACGCTCCACCAGCGCCAAGCCGAGCCCGGAACCGCCGCCGGTCACCAGCGCCGCATCACCCTCTAGCCATCCCACCAGTCCAGTCCTCCCAGTCGGCATCGTCCCAGCTTGGACCGCCGCAAGACGGAAGGCCAGCACGACCACGCGGTCTCGAGGGCAGAATAGCCAAGAGCCGCCGAATCATGCTGACCCAGACGACCCAGACGACCCGGACACCAAGTGCGCGACCCCCCAGAACCGCGCACCCATGCCGGAGGAGCCCCCGAGGGTGGCCTGCACCGCAATCGTGCGCGCGGCGGCGGCGAGCAGTAAGCTCATGTGATATGTCACGTAACGGCAAGACCGCCCCGGCGCCTGCCGGGGGGTGGCTCGACGGGGAGCAGCAGCGGGCGTGGCTGGCCTATATCCGGGTGCAGCTGCGCCTGGCGTACGAGATGAACCGCCAGCTCCTCGCCGATAGCGGCATGTCGCTGCCCGATTACGACGTGCTGACGGGGCTGAGCGTTGCTGAAGGGGGGCGGATGCCGATCACGGTGCTGGCCGCCCAGATCGGCTGGGAGCGCAGCCGGGTGTCTCACCACGTGCGGCGGATGAGCGCCCGGGGCCTGGTGACGTGCGGCCTGTCCGCCGCCGACCGGCGGGTCACCGAGGTGACCCTGACCGCCCGCGGGCGGCAGGCTCAGGAGGAAGCGGCGGCCGGGCACGTGGAGCTGGTCCGGCGCCTGTTCTTCGAGGGGCTGCCCGAGGGCCTGGTGGGGCCGCTCAGCGAGGCACTGGAAAGCGTGTACGCCAACATCATCAAACAGGGCTCGCTCCCGCCGCCGGTCGACTGGCACCCGGCGGAGGGCTGACAAGGCCCCGCCCTGCCGCCTCGGTCCTGCGCCGGCAGGCAACCGCCGCGCCTGGCCTGGACCCCGACGCGGTCGGCATCCGCGCGCCGCCGCCGGGCACCGTGACCGGAGATCCCGCCTGCCGCGTGCATGCCGGGGGCCTGGAAGCCGAAATCCGGCGGCCCAGTCCCTTCGGCAAGATCGCCGATGCTGCCAGCGGATCTGGCGGAAGCACGGCCCCCGTTAAGCGCCGCGAAGCGCTTGCGCCTGCCCCGCGGATGCCCAGGGCAGCGGCACAGGCAGGCAACCGGGCACGCCGTCACGCCTCCCAGCCGGTAATTACGTGACATATCATGTTGACAGTTACGTGATATATCACGTAGCTTGCCGAAAAGAAGGTGGCCGGCCTGCCGGGGCCGGGACACGTGACCACCGGCCGCCGGGAGCCTGGACATGACAAAGCGCAACTGCGAGCTGGCGAGGCGGGGTACCGGCACCTTTACCTCCGGGGGCGGCCAGGCGCGCGGGGGCACCGTGGTTGACCGGGTGGTGCCGGCGGCCCTAGCCTGCCGCATCGGCGACCGGTCGCGGGCTGGGGAGCGCGACGCGTGGCCGGCGGTGGTCTCCATCGCGCTGGGGTCGTTCGCGCTGGTGTTCTCAGAGGTGATCCCGGTGGGGCTGCTCGGGGACATCAGTGGGCACCTGGGCGTGTCGGTCGGGACCGGCGGGCTGATGGTGGTGGTGCCGGCCGTCGCGGCCGCGGTCGCCGCGCCGGTGCTGACCCTGTGCTCGGCCCGGCTGGAGCGGCGCAGGGTGCTGGTCGGCCTGAGCGCGCTGGTCCTGGTCTCCGACGTGATCGCCGGTCTCGCGCCGGGCTTCGGGGTGATGCTCGCGGCCCGCGCCGTGCTGGGGATAGGCGTGGGCGGGTTCTGGGTGTTCGGGGCCGGGGCCGCGATCAGCCTCGTGAGCGAGCAGGCGCGGGGCACCGCGATGGCGGTGGTCAGCTCGGGGATCTTCATCGCGACCGTCGCCAGCTTGCCGGCGGCGTCGCTGATCGGCACCCTCACCACGTGGCGGGCTGCGTTTGCGGTCGCGGCCGTCTTCGCGGTGATCGCCGTGGCGGCCCAGCTCGCCGCGGTGCCGCGGCTGGGCCCCGGCGGCCGGGTCCGGCCGAGGTCGCTGCTGACGGTGGTCACCCGGCCGGTCTCACGGATAGGCCTGGTGGCGGCGGGCGCGATCTTCTTCGCCAACTTCGCCGCCTACACCTACATCGGCCCGCTGCTGCACACCCGGGCTGGCCTGGCCGCCAGCGCGATTCCGCTGGTGCTGCTCGGGTTCGGCCTGGCCGGCGCGGCCGGCAACTTCACCGCTGGCGTCACCGTGCGCGGGCACCTGCGGGCCACCTTGATGGGCTCGGGCCTGCTCATCGCCGTCAGCGCGCTGCTGCTCGCGGCGGTGACCGGCGCACGGCCGGTGACCATCGCGCTGGTGGCGGTCTGGGGCCTGGGCTTCGGGGCGGTGCCGGTCGCCGCGCAGAGCTGGATGGCCCGGGCGATGCCGGCCAACCTCGAAGGAGGCCTGGCCCTGTTCGTGTCGGCGCTGCAAGGCTCGCTGGCCGCCGGCTCGGCGGCCGGCGGCGTGATCTATGACGCCAAAGGACCGGGCGGCGTGCTCGCGGTGGCTGCGGCCGTCGCGGCCGCTGGATCGCTCACGCTGCTGGGCCGGGCCGGCGCGGCCATCAGCTCTCCGCCAGCCGGCTCCGCCGATCTGGCCCGCGAGCCGGGCCGGGAAGCGCCGGCGCTGTCGCCCGGCGCGGCCGGTGGAGCAGGGGACACCGCACAACGACCACGCTGAAGTTGCCGTTCGCGGCCATGCCGGCCGCTGCCAGGAAGGAACTGTTATGCCCAACTACCAGGAAGGAACTGTCATGCCCAACGCGGTTGTGATGACCGGGTACGGACCGCCTGAGGTGCTGAAGTGGGCCGGGGTCCCGCTGGCCGAGCCGGGTGAAGGACAGATCAGGATCAAGGTCAAGGCGGCCGGCGTCAGCCCGACCGATCTCGCCCTGCGGGCCGGCTATCTCAAGGCCGTCCCGCTGCCCCCTGACGCCGTGCTCGGCTTCGAGGCAGCCGGCACCGTCAACGCGGTTGGGCCCGGTGTCACCGGCACGTCTACCGGCGACGGCGTCACGGCCCTGCTGTTCGGCCTGGGCGGTTACGCCCAGTACGCGGTGGCGTCGATCTGGGCCGGCAAGCCGGACACCGTCTCGTGGATCGATGCCGCCGCGCTGCCCAGCTCGGCCGAGGCGGCCATCGGTGTGCTCCGGCAGCTGGACGTCACCAGCGGTGAGACGCTGCTGCTGTTCGGCGGCGGCGGATCGGTCGGCATCATCGCGACGCAGCTCGCGGTCGCCCGGGGGGTCACGGTGATCAGCGCGGTCGGCGAGCACGACGAAACGCTCGCCCGCGAGCTGGGAGCGACGCCGGTGCGCTACGGCCCGGGCGTGGCCGGCCGGGTCCGCGCCCTGGGCACGGTGGACGCCGTGTTCGACGCGGCCGGCACCGGTGTCCTGGCCGACGCGATCGCCCTGGCTGGCGGGCCCAAGCGGGTCATCACCTTGTCAGACCCGGCCGCCGCTGACTTCGGCGTCACGCTGTCTGAGCCCACGCCCGACCGTGCTCCCGGTGCCCTGGATGAGACGATCGCCCTGCTGACCGAGGGGCGGCTCCGCCTGCGCGCACACAAGTCCATGCCGATGCAGCAGGCCGCCGAGGCCCACCGCCAGCTGGAAAGCGGCACCGTCCACGAGCGCATCATCCTCACCCTGCCCTAGCGCGGGCGGCACAGCGGCGGCCAGGCCGGCCGCCCGTGCCATGCCGACCGGACCGACGTGGAGGGGCGGCCAGTGACACCAGATGCGGGCGCTCAGCCGGGCGGGCTGAGCCGGGCTGGCGGCGCCGGCCCGCGTGACCTGCTCGCCTACCGCTCCGCGCAAGGCCGGTGGGTGGTCGCGGCGATGATCTTCGGGTCGTCGGTGGCAGGGATCGACTCCACGGTGGTCGCCGTCGCGCTGCCAGCGATCGGGCGGAACCTGCACACCGGTTTCCAGGACCTGCAATGGACCGTCACGGCCTACACGCTGACGCTGGCCTCGCTGATTCTGCTGGCCGGCTCGCTCAGCGACCGCTGGGGGCGGCGGCGGGTCTTCCTGGCCGGGCTGGGCTGGTTCACCCTGGCGTCGGTGCTGTGCGCGGCCGCGCCCGGCATCGGCTGGCTCATCGTCGCGCGGGCGCTGCAGGGCATCGGAGGCGCGCTGATGACACCGGCCAGCCTGGCGATCATCGAAGCGGCCTTCCAGCCCAGCGACCGCACGCACGCGATCGGGACATGGGCCGGATTCAGCGGGGTGTCCGCCGCGATCGCGCCCTTCCTCGGCGGGTGGCTGCTGCAAGCCGGCAGCTGGCGGCCGATCTTCCTGATCAACGTCCCGGTCGCCGCGGTGGTCGCGTGGATGACGCTGCGCCACGTCCCCGAATCCCGGGACACCTCGCTGTCGGGGCGGGCCGACTGGCTCGGCGCGCTGGCCGGCGTCGGCGCGCTGGCCACGATGACGTACGCGATCATCGTTCTGCCTGGCGCGGGCGTCGCTTCGCCGCGGTTCGCCGCTGCCGCGGTGCTTGCCCTGCTGTTTTCGGCCACCTTCGCCGTCGCCGAAATGCGTGGGAGCCATCCCATGCTCCCGCCGGCGATCTTCGCCCCGGCGCAGTTCCGCGCCGCGAATGCCGTCACCTTCGTCGTCAACGGCGCCCTCGGCGGCTTCGCGTTCGTGTTCATCCCCGCCCTTGAGATCATCGCCGGCTACAGCCCGGTGGTGGCGGGCTCGGCACTGGTGCCGGTCACCGCCGTGACCTTGCTGCTGTCGGGCACCAGCGGCCGGCTGGCACAGCGGATCGGCCCCCGGCCGCCACTGGTGGCGGGCTGCCTGCTGTGCACGGCTGCGTCCATGCTCGCCGTGCGCATCGGCCCCCACGCCGACTACTGGACGGCCGTATTGCCGGTGGCCTTGCTGTTCGGCCTTGGCCTGGCGTCCCTCCTGCCACCCCTGACCGCTACCGCGATGAACTCCGCCCCCGACTCCCTGGCGGGCCTGGCCTCGGGGGTGAACAACGCTGTGGCGCGGGTCGCGGGCCTGCTCTGGATCGCCGCGCTGCCGCCTCTCACCGGCCTCACCGGTGGCACCTACACCGACCCGGTCCAGTTCCGCTTCAGCTTCGCCCAGATCAGCTGGATCTGCGCGGCAGCGTTCGCCTGCGCCGCGCTGCTCGCCGCAACCTTCATCACCGGGCCTGGCCGCCGCACCCCGGCGCGACGGCTGGCGCTCATTCAAACTCCGGTGCCCCACCTCGCCTGCCCGGTCGCCTTCCGCCACGCACCGAGACAAACCCGCAAACCGAACGGCAGCCAGGCAAGCAACGGCTCCCGTGTCGCCGGTACTCCTTCACCTAGCCGCCCCCGGATAGACCATGCCCCAAGAACAGGCTTGAGGCATTCAGCGACGGCGTGATCGCGATCCTCATCACGATCATGCCTTGGAGGTTCCCATGATCGTCATCACCACCCCCACCGGCCAGATCGGCCGCCAGGTGCTCGGCAACCTGCTCGATAGCGGCGAACAGCTCCGGGTCATCACCCGCGATCCGTCACAGCTCCCGGCCGAGGTCCGCGACGACCTCGACATTGTCGAGGGCTCGCATGGCGACGCGGCGGTTGTGGACAAGGCATTCGCCGGCGCCGACGCCGTTTTCTGGCTGACGCCGGCGGACCCCCGGGCGCCGTCGGTCGAAGCCGCCTTTGCCGGCTTCACCCGGCCCGCCGCCGAGGCGTTCAAGAGGCACGGCGTCGGGCGCGTGGTCGGAGTCTCCATGCTCGGCCGCGGCACGCCCTGGGCCGGCCGGGCTGGCTTCGTCACCGCCTCGCTGGCGATGGACGACCTCATCGCGGCCAGCGGGGTGACTTACCGCGCGCTGACCAACCCCTATTTCATGGAAGATACGGTTCGCCAGGCCGAGTCGATCAAGAACCAGGGCGTGTTCTCCTATCCGATCGCCGGCGATCGGAAGCTGCCGGCCGTCGCCACCCGCGACATCGCCACCGCGGCCGCGCGGCTGCTGCTCGACGCACGCTGGAGCGGTGCCGGCGAGGTCCCGCTGCTCGGACCCGAGGATCTGTCTTTCAACGATATGGCCGAGATCATGTCGCAGGTGCTCGGCAAGGACGTGCGCTTCCAGCAGATCACGTCAGAGGCCTACAAGGACAGGTTCGTTCGCCTCGGCATGTCCGACGCGATGGCTCAGGGGTATGCCGACATGGCCCGGGCGAAGAACGAGGGCCTGGACAACGGCGTTCAGCGCACCCCGGAGAACTCGACGCCGACCAGCTTTCGCCAATGGTGCGAAGAGGTGCTCAAGCCGGCGGTCGCCGCGTAGGCACCGATTGGCCCGCACTCACACAAGGGCCGGCCCATGCCAGCAAGCAAACCTCTGAATGGCTCAAAGCGGCCGGCTCCGCTGAGGGCGTTTCCGACGGCCAAGCTCATGACCCGTGGTCAACGTCGCGCCGCCGTCGATCCGCACCGCGCAACTGGTCGGCATGCAAAGGCCCCACGACCGCAAGGACTCACCGAGCGTGCCCAGAGGCCAAGAACACGAACGCGCTCAACGCACTACTTTCGGGCAGAATCGGACCTTGATCAGCCGTGCCCGGTCAGGCGCGGTCGGACACACCACCCGGTTCGGCGCAGCACAGGCGGCCAAGACTGCCCAGACGGGCATCGCCGGGCCGCACACTCTTGATGGTCGTTCCGCCCAATACCGCGACCAGGCCAGGTCTCGGCGGCAGGCCGAGAATGCGCATCTCTCGTCGAGCACGCGCAGGCTATGCGGAAAGCTCGTCATCACCATGTGACCGTGTGCGCCTGCATACTGGCCGGATCGGCTTGCCATCGGGTAGGTGGCTGGCCAGGCAAAGCGGAAGGGGCGGCAGAGCACGATGGACCCTCGCGAACACGCAGGAGCGGGTGACACCGGCGACGGCGGCGACGCCGACGGCGTTGAGCAAGTCCGGCTCTACGAGAGCGCACGGGTCGAGGCGTTCAGCGACGGCGTGCTGGCCATCGCAATCACCTTGCTCGTGCTGGACCTGAGTTCCCGCAGCACCCCCGGCCACGTGCTGGCCGACCTGCTCCGGCAGTGGCCGGCGTACCTGGCGTACCTGGCATCCTTCGGTCTCATCGGGGTGATCTGGGTTAATCATCACCAGCTGTTCACCCGGATTGCCGCCGTCGATACCGGATTGCTGTGGCGCAACCTGGCCCTGCTGCTGACGGTATCGGTGCTCCCGTTCCCGACGGCCGTGCTCAGCAACGCGTTTCAGCACGGGAACCGCTTCGACGAGACAACGGCGTGCATCTTTTACGCGCTGGCCGTCACGCTCAACTCGGCGGCCTGGCTGGCCTTGTACCACCACCTGTTCATGAATGAGCGCTTGCTGGCCCGGCGCGCCTCGGTGGCGTTCTTCGCCAGTGAGCGCCGCCGGGCGCTGCTCGGCATAGCCAGCTATCTCCTCGCCATCCTGGTCGCGCTCTGGGAACCGGTTGCAAGCCTGGTGATCTTGTGCGCCCTGCCGGTGTTCTACGGCGTCACCAGCGAAGGCTGGCGCGGCCTTCGGCGGCGCCGCCGGAGGCCGCCACCCTCGTCCTAGCCGCCCCGCTGTACCTGGGTCAGCGGGGGTTTGTGCACGCACCTTCGACGCCGTCAGCGCCGCCGCCGCGCACCCCGGGCAGGCCTGCCTGACGCTCACCGAGGTCAACCCCGACCACGACCCGGCCGGCGACCTGACCCGGAACTGGTGAGCCGCTGGGCAGCCGCAATCGCGGCCGGCCTGACGCGCTGACCCAGCCTCACCGGAACGCCGCACCCGATCCGCGATGCGTATAGACGGCCACCACTCCGGCTTGCAGGGAGGTTCGCGAGAACGCGCGCCGACCCGCCGCTCTGCGCTGCCGTCGGCGCGGTGCCGATCAAGGCACTGGCTAAGCCGATCTGGGTGATCTGCGCACGCCCGCCCAGGTTGATGCCGCCCGGCTGCCGGCTGCGCGGCCGTCCTGGCGGGCGGCGGACTGCTGCCAGGCGGGTGGGCTGGACCAAGAAGAGGAAGACCAAGGATGGCGTTAGGCGCTTCCGTGCCTGCTATCGCGACATCCGCGGTCAGGTACAGAGCGCCAAGACCTTCGCCAAGGAACGCGAGGCCGACAAGGCCGTGGACGTCACCCGCAGCGTGGCTTACTTCCACAACGCGAATATCACCCAGCCACGCTGGTGATGCTGTTGTGGGCGGCCATCGCCGTCGGCACGGTGGCCATCGCCTGGCTACGGCGGCCGCGCACGCCGCGACGAGCGCCAGCCGCGGATAGGACACTCCGATAGCGAAAGCCTGTGCCGGTGGACCACCCCCGGCCCCGGTTCGTGACGAGCGACCAATGGAGAACGCGCCCCGCGGCCCAGGCTCGGCTGATAATGAGCGCCGACACCGATGGGACCAGGCCAGCCGCGGCGGCGACCTGCTGCTCGCCGACGCGGACACCGGCATGCTGCGCCGGGTAACCCGGGATGCCCTCGCGCTCCTCAGTCACCCGCACCGGAGTGCGCGTCAGCTCCACCAGGTCGGTGCGCAGGCGACGGCGGCCTCGACCAGGTCCGCTTTCGTCACCGAGTCGTCGCCGAGCCAGGCCCTGATGGCTCCGGCGAATCCGTGGGCGACGAACTGCGCGATGACCTGATGGTTGGCGTCGGGGAGGCCGGGGTGGGTGGACCGGGCGATGAACGCCACGCTGTAGTCGGCGAAGTGGCGTACCAGCGCCTCGTACACTCCTCCGTCTGCCGGATCGTGCAGGGCGTGCCGGTATACGGCCAGGAACCGCTCGACGTGGTCGGCGACATCAGCGGTGGCCAGGCGCAGCATCTCCGCGGCCGAGTACCGGCCCTCGGCCCGGCGCGCGTCCTCCGCGCGGTGCCCGCGCTCCAGGTCGGTGTCGAGCACGTGGATGAGCAGCCCAAGGGGGCTGCTGAAGCGGTTGTAGAACGTCGCGCGGGTCATCCCGGCGCGGTCGGCCAGCTCAGCGACGGTGATCTGGGAGACGGGCCGCTGTGAGGCGAGTTCAACGACTGCCTGCTCAAAGGCGTGGGCTGTGCGGGTGATGCGCGGGTCGGTGTGGTCAGCCATCGTGCTGCGCTCCCAGATCGTGCCAGAACCGCCGGATGGCCGATTGTCGTTCAAAGCCGGACGCCGCTCTCCCCCAGCTTGCACCATGCCACGTCAGCATGTTCTTATACACATGTCAAATAGTTGCACGAAGGGGCCCGCCATGACATCCCATGCGGCGATCTCACCGCTGGAAGCCGCGGACCGGCTGGCGATCCGCGAACTGATCGACGCCTACGCGCGCTGTGCCGACCGGCGCGACGCCAAGGGCCAGATGGCCCTGTTCACCGGCGACACCCGCTTTCTGGTGTTCATGGACGCGACCGCCGCGGAGCCGACTCAGGAGCTGCACGGACGTGAGTCGCTGGCCCCGGTGTTCGACGACCTCAACCAGTACGTCGCCACCATGCACTTCAACGGGCAGAGCACCATCTTGCTGGACGGGGACCGGGCGAACGGCGAGAGCTACTGCCTGGCCCATCACCTCAAGGTGGGCCAGGACGGGCAGCGCACGATGATGATCGCGTCCATCCGCTATCTCGACGAACTAGTCAAGCAGGACGGCCAGTGGCTGTTCGCCGAACGCCGGCTGATGGTCAACTGGACCGAAACCCGGCCGTTCGTGACCTGACGACCCTGCCAGTGCCCGGACCCGGCGCCGGCCCAACCACTCGCCGAGATCTTTGGGCCCGGCTGCGCCGCTCGCTGTGGCAGCCGCCCCGCCCGCACGGCGAGCAGCCGCGTGAGCGCGTGGTAGGCCCGCTCGAACTGTTCTACGACCTGGCCGTGGTCGTGCTGGTCGCCCAGGCCGCCCGCCATCTCGCCGGGCACCTGACCTGGCACGGCCTGGGCGAGTTCGCCGTGGTGTTCACGCTGGTGTGGATCGCCTGGGCCAACGGCAGTCTCCACCACGAGCTGCACGGACACGATGACGCCCGCAGCCGCAGCACGTTCCTGGTCCAGATCCTCGTGCTCGCCGCGATGGGCGCCTGCATCCCCGAGGCCGGGGGAGCGCGCGGAGCAGCGTTCGCCGCCGCCGCAGCGGTGTTGTTCGCGGTACTGGCCATACTCTGGCTGCTGGCCGCGCGCGGCGACCGCCCCGAATACCGCCGGCCGAGCCGGCTGTATGTCGCCGGGACCGCTGCCTGCGCCGTCCTGCTAGCTGGCACCGCCCTGCTGCCCGCCAGCGCTCGCGTGCCGGCCTGGGGCCTGCTCGACGCCGCCTACCTGGCCGTATTCGCCGCCGTGATCCTGACGGCCAGCCCCGGGGCCTCGCTGACCGTCACCGACGCGCTCATCGAACGGTTCGGGACGCTCACCATCATCGTGCTCGGCGAAACCCTCACCGGTGTCGTCGCCGGACTGGCGAGCCAGCCGATCAGCGGGCTCACCCTCAGCGTCGGGCTGATCGCCGTCGTGGTCGGCTTCGGCGCCTGGTGGACATACTTCGACTTCGCCGGACAGCGCCACCCCAGGCCCACACGGCCGGCCACAGCCCAGTGGATGCTCAGCCACCTACCCCTCACCGCCGCCATCGCCGCCATGGGCGCCGCGATGATCAGCCTCGTCGACCACGCCCACGACGGCCGCACCCCCGTCGCCACGGCATGGGTACTGTGCGCGGGCGCCGCCGTCGTGCTGTGCGCGACGATGCTGATATCCGCAAGCCTGCAAGCCCGGCAACACGACCCAGCCCTGTACCAGCCGCTCACCCGCACGCGCGCCGCAGTAGCCGGCGCCTGCCTCGGCGTCGGCGCCGCACGGCCAACGCCGCTTCTCCTCGGCCTGGCGCTCGTTCTCCTGCTCGCCGTCCCCTGGGGACTCGCCGTCGCGCACCACCTGGCCAACCCAGCCAAACCACCCCCGAACTAACCCTGCTCATCGACGGGCCTACTGGTCCCCTCGAAGCCGATCAAGGCGCCGGCCGTCCAGATCTGACCGATCTGTAGCTCGACAGCAGGCACCAAACCGTCAACGTCGCCTCGATCAGGATCTGGCTCCGAAACCCCGTCCATGATCTATAGGACACGCTCTAGGCTCCTGCCCTGCCGCCGCCTACGGCCGTACGACGTGCTCGGTGTCCGGGGTGCGGTGGGGAACTTTGATTTCTGGTGCCTGCACCGAGGGGATGCTGATCGTCTCCACCAGCGGTATAGCGGTCGACTCTACCGGTGGTATGGCCCCCGGCCGGGCGGTGGCCGGGTGGGCCTCGATGTCGGCCCCCGCCTCGGCGTCGCCGAAGTCGGCGAGTGAGGCCGAAGGCCCGGCAGCTGGCCCGGCGGGCGTCATCTTCTCGAAGAACCGCAGCAGCTCGACCGGGACCGGCATGACCAGCGTGCTGTTCTTCTCCCCCGCCACCTCGACCACGGTCTGCAGCAGCCGCAGCTGCAGCGCCGCCGGGTCGCGGGCCATCACGTTGGCCGCCGCGGCGAGCCGCTTGGACGCCTGGTACTCGCCGTCAGCGGTGATGATCCGGGCCCGCCGCTCACGTTCTGCCTCGGCCTGCCGCGACATCGACCGCTTCATGCTCTCGGGCAGCGAGACGTCCTTGATCTCCACCCGCTCGACCCGGATCCCCCACGGCCCCTCGGTCGGTTCATCGATGATCCGGCGCAGCTCCCGGTTGACCGTGTCGCGCTCCGACAGCAGCTGGTCCATCTCCGACTGGCCGATGATCGACCGCAGCGAGGTCTGCGCCTGCTGGGACACCGCGAACAGGTAGTTCTGCACGTTCACCGTGGCCTTGATCGGGTCCACCACCCGGAAGTAGACCACCGCGTCGACCCGGACGGTCACGTTGTCCCTGGTGATACCGTCCTGCGCCGGGACCGCCATCGCGATGATCTGCATGTTGACCTTCTGCATCCGGTCACCGACCGGCCTGATCACCGTCAGTCCCGCGCTGCGGGGCGGCGACTGGATCTTGCCGAACCTGAACACGATGCCCTGCTCGAACTGCTGCACCACCCGCACCGAACGCCCAACCGCGACCGCGCCGGCCACGGCAAGTATCACCAAAATGATCACGATGGCGGCAATCACTGCTAACAGCCCCTCTCCGGCGGCACACGCCTGCTTTGCGTGGCACTGGGTCTGACCGGCATATGCCAGCCCTCGTTCTACTATCACGGATAGGACTCATCAGATGTTCACGCCACCAGTGACTAGAGGGCCCGGATGTCGGCGCTTCTGTCCGGAGTGCGCCCTTCACTGCTGGTTCCCCCATTGTCGGTCGGCGGCGTGGCCGTCGGCGTGGACAAGCTTGCCGTGACGCGACCCGTCCCGAAGGTGAGGCTGTGCGCCTCATCCTGGCCTGGCGGCATCTTCCACCGCTGCCAGGAACGCCGCTATGGCATCGGCGACGGCATCCGGGGCGCGCCTGGGCAGGTGATGACCTGCGCCTGGCACGAGCTGCAGGCGAGCGTCTGGCAGAGCGCGGGCGAGCCGGCGGCCGGTATCGACGGGAACCAGGGCGTCCCGAGGGTCGGCGAGCAGGAGCACCGGCGGCTGGACGGACGGGATGGCATGCTCCAGCTCGCCCAGTTCGTGCAGTAGGGCGCGTTGCTCGGTCAGGAACGTGCGCCAGAGCGGGGTGTGCTGGCGGCCCGCTTGGCCCCAGACTTGCCAGTTGACGTGCTCGTCCGGGCGCGGCGAGCGGCCGCGCCGCCAGGCGATGTGGGCCAGCCGGGCACGGGCGATCCATGGCGTCAGCCGCCACGCCACCAGAGCACACAACGGCCCCACCAGAGGTGCGGCTAGCAGCCTGTCCCAGCGGTTCACGCATCCGGGGCCGACGCTGGCGAGCAGGACCACCGCCTCTACCCGGTGCGGAGCCAGGCTCGCCGCCGACAATGCCACCCCGCCGCCGTAGGAGTGCCCCACCAGCACCGCTCGCTTGATGCCGCGCGAGTCCAGGTCATCGAGCACGGCGTGCGCGTTCGCGGCGAACCCGCCGGCCCGAAGCTGGCTGGAGCCGTATCCCGGCCGGTCAGCCGCGATGGCATGGAGCTGGACTGGCAGCCGCCCGGCCACCTGCAGCCAGTCAGCGGCCGAGCCCGGCTGCCCGTGCAATAGCACCAGCTCGTGAGCACCCAGCTTGGCTGGCATATAGGTGGTTCCGGCGTCAGCGGCCAGGAGGAGGTGTTCCGCGCGCGGCGCGCCCGGCAGGTTCATCTCCGTTGCCGGCTGCCGTCCCGACGTCGGTGGCCCGCCGGATCGGCCGGCCGGGATGGTTGGGGATGACATGGTTCCCACGGAGCCGGCGTTATGCCGTGCGCGGTGCAGCCAGAGGAGAATCAGCCATCCGGCGAACGCAACCAGCCAGAAACTGGCGAGGCGGTAAAGCAGCACCGCAGCCAGTGCCTGGCCGCCGCGCAGGCCGGTGGCGATCAGAGCGAGGCTGAGCGTTCCTTCGGCGACTCCGAGGCCGCCGGGTGTGATGTTGAGGCCTTGCGCGGCGATTCCCGAGCCGTAGACCAGCAGGAGGTCGTGCCAGGGCACAGCGGCGCCGGTGGCGCGGATGCTCACGGCAAGGACTGCTGCGTCGGCGAGCCAGTTGGCCAGGGCCAGGCCGGTCACCGTCATCCAGCCGGACGGGGGAAGCTGGAGCGAGCCGAGCCGCTCAGCCCAGGCCCGGATGGTCTTATGGGGATCGTGGGCGTCCCGGCGCAGCAGCCTGGACCCGTGCCGTAGCGTCCATGCGGCGGGCCGTTCGAGCGCGCCGCGCAGCCGCGGCCAGCGCGTGGCTGCGGCGACCATGACCAGGGCCGCTACGGCGAGCACGCCTCCGGGCACGGCGACCGCTGCGACCAGGATTTTCCCGGACGCCAGCCCGCCGCCGACCACGACGAGGGCCGCGGCGGCCGAGGAGGCCACCCCGCCGGCCAGCAGTGACCAGCTGGCCAGCGGAGCATCCGCGCCCTGCCGGGTGAAGCGGCGGAAGATGAAGCCCGTGGCCAGCCCGGGTCCGGCCAGCGGAACCGAGACCGACACCGCGTTGGCTGCATAGGCGGTGGCAAGCATCGGCCGGACACCGACGCTGGCGCCGCCGGCAGCGAGGAGCCGGCGCAGCATGATCGCGAAGGCGGCCATGGACACCGATTCCAGCACGATGGCGGCCGGGATGCAGAGCCAGCGCAGGTGACCCAGCACCGCGAATGATGTGGTGAGCCCGGCCCACTGGGTCACCCCTTCGGCCGCCAGCGCCGCCACCGCAAAGGCGGCGGCCGCGGCGCGGGCCATGCGTTTACCGGCCCGGTGCTGAGGTGTTCCCGCGGTGCCTGGCGCTCCGGTGGTGCCGGCGCGGCACGGCGGCGCCGGCCGGAGCCGGGTCCGCCGGGCGCTGGCTGATTCGGATCTGGTCACTGTCATGTCTGCCTATCTCCGGCCGCGGGGCCCATTGAGCGCCCGCATGAGGCGGGTGCTGCCGGCGGGGTTACCGCAGCAGTGGAGATGCCGGAAACCCTGGCGGAGCCGCGGGCGCGCTCTGCACCGGGTCAGCTCACGGTCTCAGTAGCCGAGGCCACCGCCGGCCTGGGCGGCTGGGGCCGTTCCCGCCGAAGACATGGTGAGCGGGGTAAGGCCGGGGGTGGCCACGAAGAAGTTCTGGACGCCCTGGCCGGTTACCTGGCCGGCATGGTCGCCGGCGAAGGTGTACAGCGGGTGGCCGTTGTAGGTGACCTGGTGGCCGTTGACGTCGTTGAGCACGCTGAGCTTGCCGTTCGCTCCGGCTGCGCTGGGCGCGGCCGAGGTCAGCGGCGGCCACAGACGGGCCAGGCTTCCTGTGACCAACGACTTCGCCGCGGTGTCGGGCCGGTAGAAGTACAAGGGGAGGCCATGGGCGTTGACCAGGATGGTCTCGCTCGTGCCTGCGACATTCGCTGGCACGGTACGCACCGTGGCCGCCATGGCGGCCGGGCTCGCGGAGGGTGTGCTGCTGGCGGTTGAGCCGCCTGCGGACGCGGCGGTGACCCCGCCGACGGCGGCCACGGCAGCGAGGCCGATCCCGGCGATGATGATTCTGGGGTGTCGCATGGTTAGCTCCTTGTTGTTTGACGCTCTGCTATCTACTAACACGGATAGTAGAGCTGCGGGGTTCACCGGGTGGCCGGTCATCGTGGCGGCGGCATAGGCAACCGGCTGGCACGCCCTGCTGAGAGCGCCCGCATGTAGTCGCCGTGGGCGCGGCCTGTGATGGGATCGGGACCGGCCGGGCGTGGTGGCTCCGGCGCCCGCGGGCGTGTCTGCTGGTGGGGGGTGTGACCGTGCGGTGTCCTGGCGGGCATGTGTGTGCAGCGGGATCTCCTTGAGGATCAGCGCGAGCACGAATGCCACGGCCAGCAGCGGAATCAGATAGGCGTAGATGGGCGGGAGCGCTTCTGCGAATGCCGCCGCAATGGCGTGCCTGAGGGGGCGGCAAGGTGGCCGAGGCCGGCCAGGAAGACGGCGATCGCGAACTGGAATACCGGCTTGCGGCCGAACAGGTCGCCGGTCTTCCCGTAGATCGGCATCACCACGGCCACTGCCAAGAGGTAGGCGGTGACCACCCAGCCGATGTGGTTCAACCCGTGCCGGTCGCCAGTGATGGTCGGCAGTGCCGTGGCGACGATCGTCTGATCGAGCGCGGCGAGCAGCATGCCTAGCATCAGGCCGGAGAAGATCAGCCGCGCCTGATGGCGCCCCGGGCCGGGGTGCCTGGGCATCCACCGCTGCGGAGGCAGACGGCTTGCGGGCCACCGCGGCGACCGGGACATGACCGATCCGTCCGCGGGCGCATGACCGAGGCTTGCGGCGGATGCTCTCCAGCCCATGGTTATCGCTGGTGGCTAGCCGCGCGGGCGGGCGGGTTCCCGGCTGGGAGGGATGCGCGCGTGCGGGCCGGAAGGGACGAAGGGCTGGCGGCTTGGACGAGGGCGCGGACCTGGTCGCCGGTAATGGTTTCCTGCTTGAGCAGGGCGGCAGTGAGCTGGGTGAGGGCCTCCCGGTGGCGGGTGAGCAGCTCCCTGGCGCGGGTTTCCGCCTTGGTCAGCAGGGCGGCGACCTCCTGGTCGACTAGCCACTGGGTGTGCTCGGAGTAGCCGCGCGATGCGACGAGCGCAGGATGGCCGGGAGGGCCGCTGTAGCTGACCGGTCCGATCTTGTCGCTGAGGCCGTACTCGCGGACCATCTGGGTGGCCAGGGCGGTGGCGGAGGACAGGTCGTCGGCGGCGCCAGTGGAGGCCTCGCCGCGTATCAGGCGTTCGGCGGCCCGGCCGCCGAGGCGCACGGCAAGGGTATCGGCGAGGTAGCTTTCCCCGTACAGCCGCCGGTCGTCGGCGGGGAGCATCTCGGTGAGCCCGAGTGCCTGCCCGGCGCCCAGGACGGTGACCCGGCTGACCGGGTCGGCGTGCGGGGACAGGACGGCGACCAGCGCGTGCCCGGCCTCGTGGACGGCGACGGTGGCGAGTTCGCCGGGGGCGAGCGGGCTGGTATGGCGGGTGCCGAGCAGTACCCGGTCGCGGGCGTCGGCGAAGTCGTCGGCGGTGAGCATGGTGCGGCCGGCCCGGACCGCGGTCAGGGCGGCCTCGTTGACCAGGTTGGCCAGGTCGGCGCCAGAGAAACCCGGGGTGGCGGCGGCGACCTGGTCGAAGTCGGCGTCTGGGCCGAGGTTCTTGCCGCGGGCATGAGAGGCCAGGATGGCCCGCCGTTCGGCCCGGCCGGGCAGCGGGACGATGACCTCGCGGTCGAACCGGCCGGGCCGCCGCAGCGCGGGGTCCAGCGCGTCCGGCCGGTTGGTGGCCGCCAGCACCACGACCCCGCCGGACTGCTCGAATCCGTCCATCTCGGCGAGCAGTTGGTTGAGAGTCTGCTCCCGCTCGTCACTGCCGGCGAAGCCGCCGTGGTCGCGGCGGGCGCCGAGGGCATCGATCTCGTCGATGAACACGATCGCCGGTGCGCGGGTGCGGGCCTGCTCGAACAGGTCCCGGACCCGGGCCGCCCCCACGCCGACGAACGTCTCCACGAAGGCCGAACCCGAGATGGAGAAGAAGGGGACGTGGGCTTCGCCCGCGACTGCGCGGGCGAGCAGGGTCTTGCCGGTGCCGGGTGGCCCGGCCATCAGCACGCCACGCGGCCCGCGCGCCCCGGCCCGGTGGTAGCGGCCGGGGTCGCGCAGGTAGTCGACGACCTCGCTGATTTCCGTCTTGACCGCGGGGTAGCCGGCCACGTCGGTGAACCGGGTGGCCGGCCGCTCGGCGTCGATGACCCGCGCCTTCGCCTTGGCCAGGCCGCCCAGTCCGCTCATGCTGGCGGCCTGCCGGCGGGCGCTGCGGATGCCGATATAGAGCAGGCCGCCGATCAGCAGCAGCGGCAGCAGCCCGACCAGCACCGAGGCCAGCGAGGAGGGCATGGCAGCGGTGGCGGTGACCTGGACGTGATGGGCAGCCAGGTCACCGGCCAGGCCGTTGCCGCCGAGCGCGACCGGGATGGTGGTGGTGAACGGCTGCCCGCTGGTGAGGCTGCCGGTCACCTGGCCCGCCGGGCCGATGGTCACCGCGCGGACCGTCCCGGCGCCGACATCGGCCACAAACCGGGTATAGCTCAGCGCCATACCCGGGGCTGCGCCACGCGCCAGCGCCAGCAGCGCCACCAGGCCGCCCGTGACAGCCGCCGGGAGCAGCCACCGTCGCCACGGGGCCACGTTGGCCTGGCCTCCCGGGCCAGGCTGGGACATGCGCATCACAATGCTCCTTCGAGGTACCCCGGGGCACCTGGCTGGGTCTGGGTAGCGGCGAGCCCGCCGGGCCGGGGGGTCGGCCGGCCCGGCGGGGGCTGGTTAGCCGGCGCGGCTGTATTCGGGTGCCCGCCGCTCGACGGGACGGGGCGCCGCAGCCAGGTTCGCGGCGCGGCTGCGTGCCTGCCAGGCGGCGAGCACCACGAGCAGGATGATGAGGGTCTCCACGCTGAGCGCGGCGATGCCCAGCGGGCAGCGCCAGTTACCGACATCGCCGTGATCGCCGAGGAATCCCCCCGGCAGGGCGCGGGTCAGCATGTAGCCGCCCATCGCCGAGATGGCCACGGCGCCGGCGGCGGCCCACGCCAGCCAGTGCGACCGGGCGATCATCACCCCGCCGACCAGGACCGCGGCAGCGATGATCCCCAAATACCCGATGCCGACCAGTGGGGTCGGGCCCAGCGTGGGCGGCAGGTCGACCACGTGGATCACCGCCAGCGCGGCCAGCGCCAGCGCACCCACCGCGCGCGCGACCACATCCGCGCCCTGCGCCGGCTGTGGTTGGCCAAGACGAGCAAACATTGATGTCCTCCCGTAGTCCGTTCCCGCGGGCCTGGCGCCGCAACGGGCGTTAGTCCCACTCTCAACTACTAACACGTATAGGAGATATGGTGGGTTCAGCGGGGACAGAGCCGGCGGGGTGCGACATGCATCACACCGCCTGGATGCGGCACCGGAATCACCCCGAGTCCGGGTCTGACCGCACGGATCATCGCGATATCCACCGGCCGCGGCATCCGCTGGGTGGCAACACCGTGAAAGTTCGCGGCGGGCAGGCGAGCCGGGATGCCTTGCGAAACCTGCGCAGCAGCCCCGCGG
The DNA here is from genome assembly GCA_963730065.1 of uncultured Actinomycetes bacterium. Lineage (GTDB taxonomy): Bacteria > Actinomycetota > Actinomycetes > Streptosporangiales > Streptosporangiaceae > UBA9676. The sequence goes on from CAVSQL010000001.1 coordinate 338,283, forward strand.
TGTGGGGCGGACCCGCACTTACGGCGGGCGAGGCGGCAACGCATCCGGACTAAGCCACCAGGCGGCTGTCGCAGGGAACGGCCCGCAGGGCGGACGAAGGTGACGCCCAGCCGCTCACGTGCCCGGTTCGAGGGAAGATGAGCACGTCATCACGATGCGGCGGCCAAGTCCGGGAACCCGCTGGCTGGTCACCCACCTGGCGTCGATCACCCAGCTGCTGACGATAATGACGCGCCGGGAGCCGCCCGGCCGCGTCTCGCCACAATGCAGATCGAGCTGGCAGGCCAGTTCATGCTCAGCGTCCTTGACCTGCAGGCGGCCGACGGCCCGCCATCCAGCCGGGACCCAGACCAGCAGCTCTGACCGGAAACTGATCTCAGGGAAGGTCCCGGCATCCAGGAAGCCGGGACCCGCCAGCAACCGGTCGAGCACCGGTGACCCGGTGCTGACCGCGCTCGCCCGGGCGGCCAGCCGCGCTGTTGAATCCTCGACCGGCTCCCTAATCAGCACCCCGCCGGTTAGCGGCAGGCGCCCTCGCACCGGCCAGCCGGCGACCCGCGCGGCAAACGAGGCATATGAGCGCGCCGGATCGACCCGCCAGCTGCCCGCGGCCAACCTGGGCTGCCCACCCGGTAGGAGCTCAATGCCGGGCGTCGTCGCGGTCATGGGCATCTCCTTCGCTTGCCGGGTCAGCCAGCCGACGGCTCCACGGCCAGATGTCCCGCCCGCCTCCCCGGCAGGCCCATGCAGCCGACCCTTTACTAACACGGTTAGGAGATCTCCTCTGTTCACCAGAGGCGAGCGGCCAGGCCCATCTGTGTGCTGGCGTGCTGCGGCCGCGAAGGAGGCGGCACCCAGGGGATCCGGTCGCCGGCGAGCGACTCATCGGATAGCAAGTCCACCCGCGATCAACATGGCCCAAGTCCAGCGGGCGGCTCGCTGAATCGTATCTTCGGTACGGCTACAGGCGCGGAGCATCCGGGTGGGGGCGCAGGCCAGCTACGCCGCGATCGGCTGGCGCCGTGCCCGCCACGCGGCCTCGGCTTCTCCCATCGGGGTGGAGGCCGGGCCGTGGGTAAAGGGCCAGATCTCCTCGGCGATGGCGCGCCAGTTGGCGGTGGCGGACAGCTCGCCGAGTACTGCGAACAGGCCCAGGTTGATGCGCTGGAGGATCACGTATGACCGCGGGACGCTGATGTAGTCGGCGACAGGGCTGCGCACGTCGAAGAAGCGGCGCACGACGGCTGAGGCGTAGTCGCTGGTGATCGTCAGGGGCCCCGGTTCGCGGATGGTGTCGTAGAAGACAGCCAGGTGCTCGACGATCGCCTGGGTGCTGAGCGGCGCGCCGGGGCGCAGGAATCCGGCGTTCTCCAGGCTGCGGCGGAATGCCTCCAAGTCATGCTCGACGCATACATTGCGGGCCATCTGCAGGAGCGGCTGCAGTTCGGCGGGGGTGAAGTGCTTGACGAGCCCGAAGTCGAGGAAGGTGACCCGGCCGCCGCGGTGGAACAGGTAGTTGCCCGGGTGCGGGTCGCCGTTGAAGGCGCGGACCTCGTACAGGCTGCGGAACACGAACCGGTAGATCGTCTCGGCGGCCAGATCGCGTTCTTGCTGGGGCCAGCTGGCGAGTTCGGCGAAGCGGGCCCCGCCGGACAGCTCGCTGGTCACCATCCTGCGGGTGGACAGCTCGCTGATGATCCCCGGGACATGGATGGTGGGATGGCCGTCGTAGTAGGCGGCCAGGAGACGCTGGTTGGCGGCCTCGCGACGGTAGTCAAGTTCCTCCACCACCCGGTCCCGCAGCTCGGCTATCAGCGCGTCGACGTCCTGGGCCGGCGCGGTGATGCGCAGCATCCGGCGCAGCAGCGCGACGTTGCGCAGGTCGGCCGCGATGGTCTCGGCGATGCCTGGGTACTGGACCTTGACGGCGACCGCGCGGCCGTCGAGGGTGACCGCACGGTGCACCTGCCCGATCGAGGCGGCGGCGATGGGTACCGGATCCCAGCGCGCGAACGCCCGCTCCGGCGGCAGCCCCAGTTCTTGCCTAACGACCTGCGCGGCGAGCTCGCCGCTCATCGGCGGGACGCTGTCCTGCAGGCGGGCCAAAGTGCGGCGGACGCCGGGGGACAGGCCGTCGTCGACGTAGCTGGCCATCTGGCCGATCTTCATCATGACGCCCTTCATGGTCCCCAGGGTGTCGGCGACGTCTTCGGCGGTCCGCAGGGCCAGATCCTCTCGCAGCAGCTGGCGCTGCTCACCCGCAGCCGCGAACAGCCGCGGCGCGCTGGCCGCGTAGCGGGCCCCGCCGCGCACGGCCAGCCGGAGCGCCGCCCGCGCGCGATCAAGCCGCAGCCCTCCACGCCGATGGAGCAGGCCCATGGTCAGGGCCACCGTCGCGCCGCCGGCCATTACCGTGGCGAGGAGCTTTCTGGCCTTCATGCGGACCGCGCCGCGCGCATCCGCAGGGTGATCCGCTGCCGCGCCTCGAGCACGCCAGGCTCACCAAGGAACATGGCATCAAGGACGCCGAGCGACTGCCGGAATTCCGCCCGGCGGCCCGGCGGCAGCGGCGGCGCGTCGTAGCCGTACATCTGCCGCGCCCACGCCGGGAGCACGGCGATGGCGGCGTCGCGGACATCCTGCCAGAACCCGGCGGCCTCCCCGTCCAGGCCCGGCGGATCGAGCAGGTAGGCCATTGACTCGGCGGCCGCTGGCGTGCAGCGCAGCTCAGACCGGACCGACGCGACGTACCGTTCGAGGTCCGCGACACTGGCGGGGACCAGCGGCCGGGGCACGCCAGCAAGCTCGGCCGCGACCACCATCTCCGCGACGTAGCGGTCACTGTCCACAGCCGACAGCGGCGTCCCGAACGCCCAGCTGGCAGCCAGGCTGGACTGGACCAGGGCCACATGCACCCACAGCAGCAGAGCCGGGTCGCCCGCCGCGTACGGGCGGCCGGTGACCGTGTTGACGCCGCGGACATGATCATGGATGCGGCGCACCCGGGCCGCGGCCCGCTCGGCCACCGCCCGCTCGCCGAAGGTGATCGTGGCCAGGTAGGCCGAGGTGGCGGCGAGCCTGCCGACCGGATCCCGGCGCCAGCCACTGTGCTGATCGACACCGGCCATCGCCAGCGGATGCAGCGCCTGCATCAGCAGAGACCGCAACCCCGCCACCGGCGCGGCCAGGTCCCTGCTCACCTGCCACGTGACGCTGGCAGGCCCGAAAAGTCCATCGTCTGCGGCATCTTCTGGCACACCGGACACATACGCAGCCGCCGAGCGCTCGATAAGCCCGGTAGTGGCACCAGACAGATCCGCCGTCACCGTGGCACTCCTGACCCGCGGCCGGGCTCCCCGGGCTCAGGGCACCGGCGGCCGAAGACAGTACGGAACTTCGTGCCAGCCAAACGAATCAGCTCCTCAGGTTTCACGGCGACCCGGCCACCGTCGCCACTGTCCGGCTGAGCATGCCGGGCTTGCCCGGCGATCCTCAGCCGCTCGTCTACTAACACGGATAGGAGTTGGGGGCTGTTCATTGTGGGCAGCTGACGATCAGCGGCGCGCGGCGGCATGGCAATCGCGCTGCGCTGCATCGGGGCGCGAGAGGCTGCTCTAGCCGGCGGAGGGGGTCGTCCCTCGCCGGTGCTCCGCCAGGATCGCCAGCCTCTGCAAGGTGGCTTCCGGCGCCTCTCCCGTTGCCTCGTGCAGCTCGTGCAGAAGCAGCTCGGAGACCACGTGCAAGCCAGCCATGAAATTACCCAGGCCGTCTGCGTCGTGCGGAGTGAGCGCTTCTACCGCCCAGGCTTCCAGCTCGGGCGAGTCGAGACTCGCGGTCAAGAGCCCGATCGCCAGTTGCATGGCCGCTGCCAGGGTGTCGCCGGGCGCGCTCTTGCCGGGCGCGGTCTGGTCCAGGCCGGTGCCTGTGGCGCGCCGGGCGTTCCCGCGGTCCACGCGACGGCGTGGCCGCCAGCGGCGGCGTTGGGCCGGGGTGCCCGTCGTGTGGTCCTGCCGGCCGGCGGGCACGCCCGGCTGGCCGCGCCGGCGATGGATCCTCATACCTGGCAACACGGGGCTGGCCGGGAGGTTGTTCACCGTCGGCTGCCGGGCGGACGTTTCGGCCGGCAACGAAATAGGACCAGCCGGCTGGACACCAGAGTGCGGCTGGCGAGCTGCCGATTGCGCCAGTCTGCTAGGCGGCTGGAAGCCGTCCTAGCGCGAGTGCGAGTACGGCTGGGGCCAGGGCCAGCACTACCGGGGTCAGGGCGAGCGCGGCGGCGATGGTGCCAAGCAGCCGCCGGCGTGCGCGGCCCAGAGGCTCGGCCGGGCCCAGCAGCCGGTGGATCCGCCGCACCGAGTCGGTAGCCGCCGCGGCGAGGGCCGGGGCGGGACTGGCAGTGGTAGCGAGGACGACCAGGGCGGTGGCGAGCAACCGCGGATCGCGGGCCCGTGCCGCCGCATCGTCAGCGTGCAGCTCAACCAGCCGGGCTACCTGCTCGTCGGCGTCCCGCATCAGCGGCAGGAACGGGAGCACCAGGCGGCCGATCCGCGCCAGGGCCAGCAGCCGGTGGTGGTGGCCGGCCAGGTGAGCACGCTCGTGCGCCAGGACCGCATCCAGCTGGCCGGGATCCAGCGCCCGCACCGCGCCGGTGGTCAGGATTACCGTCGGGTGCCGGCCGGCGACGCAGTACGCGTGCGGCTGCGCATGCTCCACCAGCACCGCCCCCAGGGCTGGCTCGGGATGGCCAACCAGCCGCGCCGTCTGCGCATGCCGCAGCGCCTGCCGCCCAGCGGCGCGGAAGTGAGTCATCGCGGTGAGCCCGGTCCGGGCGACGACAGCGCCCGCCAGAGACAGGCCAAGCGCGCCGACCGTAGCGCCGCCAGGCGTGCCGTAGGTGGCACGAAGCCGCAGCACGCAGGCCCCGATCAGGTGGCTCAGCCCGCCGCCGAGCGCGGTCGCGTGGACCGACAGCGTCAGGCCGGCCAGCCCCAGCGCGGCCACGGCCGACCATCCGGCAGCCAGGTAGGTGAGGATGGCCAGCAGCGGCGCCCGGTCCGGCCACCTGGCCCGGCTCAGCATCCGCGAGCCCAGCGTGCCGACACCGGCCGCGTACCCAACCAGCACCGCGGCGACGGTCACCCGGCCTCCCCGGCCTCAGGCTCACCGAGCGCCTGGTCGAGCGCCTCGCGCAGCAGCGCAGCGTCATGCGGGCTCATCTGAAGCGCGAAATGCGCCAGGGCCGTGCGCCGGTCCGCGCTGGTGGCCAGCGCGTCGTTCATCAGCGCTGCGGTGTACCCGGACCGGGAACCGGTGGGCTCGTAGCGCCAGGCCCGGCCGTCCCGCTCCCGCCGCAGCCACCCCTTGCGGTACAGGTTGTCCATCACCGTCATCACGGTGGTGTAAGCCAGCGCCCGGTCCTCACGCAGATCCTCAACCATCTCGCGGACCAGCGTCGGCCGGCCCCGCTCCCACAACCGGTCCATGATCACGGCTTCCAGCTCACCGAATCGTCGCATCCCTCACTCCCGGGCATGGCAGGCCGGCGACGTGCGCGCCGTCACCTACTATCACGCATAGATTAAGCCAGCGGTTCAGGCGCATGCCAGATTTCTTCCGTCCAGCCTCCGTGCCGGCCGGGTCGGCCGGGCCACATCGCTGGGCCGTCTATGGCTTATGCCTGTTCAAGACCGGCCCCGCTGGTCTCAGGAAGCCATTTGGGCACTGCCGGAGTGCCGTCGGCGCTGCCCGCGGTCGCAGCACCAGCTGCGGTGAACCAAACCCATCTACTATTCGTGATAGTAGGTATGTCTGCTTTCGCGAATGCTCCCAGCGGCCAGCTACCCGGCGACGCCGATGCCGCGATCCGCCAGCTGTACTCCCATCACGCCAAGGCCCTCCACGGCTACGTCGAGCATTTCTGCCCGGACGGGGCGAGCTCGGATGACATCGTGCAGGAAACCTTCATCCGGGCCTGGCGCCACCTGCCGCAGCTGAGCGCCGATGACCGGCCCATCCGGCCATGGCTGTTCCGGGTCGCGCGCAACTTGCTGATCGACGCTGACCGGGCCGCACGGGCCCGGCCGGTGACCGTGCAAGAACAGCCGGACGAGGAAGCCGGGACCGATCCCGGGCTTGACCAGGTCCTTGACCGGGAACTCGTTTCCGCCGCCCTCCAGCAGCTATCGCCCGCCCACCAGGCCGTGCTCGTGCAGACCTTTTACCACGGGGGGACCCTGTCGACGGTCGCCCGCGAGCTCGGCATACCGCACGGCACGGCCAGATCACGGCTCCACTACGCGCTGCATGCACTGCGCCAGCAGCTGCAAGACCACGACGCGATCGCGTGCTGATGAACAGCCGCCTGCCCGAGGACATCGCGGCCGCCGATGCCTCCAGCAAGACGGCCTCACCGGCCCCCGGCAGCCGGCCCGTCCAGCGCCTGACCGCCGTTCTGCTGCTCGCCGCGGCGGCGCTGGACCTGATCCGGTGCAGCCTTGTCCCTATGGCGGCCCCGCACCCGGCGCCGGCCGCTGGGCTGATCGCGGCCGGGCTTGCCGCAGCCGCCCTGAGCGTGCGGACCGCGCGGGGATGCCAGGCCGGATGGCGCTGGTCAAGCTGGGCGGCACTGCTGATCGGCGCCATGTCGGCACCACAAGCGGCCGCGTCCGGCTTCCACAGCCCATACACGATCCCCGACATCGCCACCGCCGCCCTAGGGGTACTGCTGACCGTGGCTGTCCTGGCCACAGCCGGCCGGACCGGGCAGGCAGGACAACACACCGAAAACTCCTGCGTCATAACCAGGGACCACCCGATGAGCCACCTCGCCTCTGCCCCTACACCCGCCCACGACGCGCGCGGCGCCCGCGCAGATGCCAGGCCTGCGCTGGGCGTCCGGCACAGCGAGCGCACTGCCGCCCTGGAGGCTGGAAGAAGGTCCCCTACAGGCCGCGGGGGAAGGTAATCGTCTCGGGAGCGACTAGCGGGGTTCCGATCTCAAGCTGGATCTGGGCGTGCCGGTTGAGGGGAATGCCGCGGGGGTTGCCCGCGTAGCGCTGGCCGTTATAGATCGCGACAACACGGCCGGTGGCCGGGCCCAGCTGATGTGGCCCAAGGGGCTGGCCCCACTCGTCGAAGAAGTCGCCCAGGGTGTAGGTGCGCCGGATCGGGGACTCGATGTGAATGATGCCATCGGCGGCATGGGTGTGCAGCCAGTAGAAGCAGGTGCCGCTGGAGACGAACGGGCCCTGCGCGGTGCTCTGGGCCTGTGCGCCGGGGACCCCGATCCCGGCGGGGACCTGGCGGGGCGAGCCGTTCACGAAGATGGTCAGGTGGGCGTGGATGTGGAAGACGGTCTGCTCACTGGACTGGCAGCCGATCCCGTCGACGTCCGTACCGGTGGCAGCGGCGGCGGTGCTCGCCAGCGGCGCGGCGCGGGGGATCGGGACGCCTTCGGGTCCCGCCGGCCCGGGAGAGCCGGGCGGCCGGAGGGTCCCCAGCGAGGCGAGCGAGGAGAGCTTCAGCTGCGGCGTGCCGCCAGTCCCCAGGTTCGAGCCGCCGCCGCTCCCGGCGACCGCGAGCGTGATGCCCACAGCCGCGGCGGTCACCACGACCGCCACGCCGATCCCGGCCACCCAACTGCGACGCCGCCTCCGCCGCGCCTCCAGGGCTCGCATCTTGGTGATCTTCTCCCGGGCCTGCTGCCGGTTCCTGCTGCCCTTGGACACCGCGTGCACCTCTCAATTGAGCCGGTCACCTAAGGACCGCTGGGTCAGCTGGGCGGGGCGAAGACGATGTGGCCCTCGACGTGGGCCGCCGTCGGCCCGTCCGCGATGTGCCGGACCGTGCAGGCTGTTGCGGAGCAGTCGATGACGATCGTCTGGGCGCCGCCCTCGCTGGCGACGACAAGCTCGCCCCCGTGTATCCCCGCCCTGGTCAGCTCCGCCCCCGGCAGCCGCAGGATGCTGTTCGTGCCGGGATGGCGGTTGCCCGGTGAGCGGCGATCGGCCACATACGCGGCCCAGGCCCGGCTGAAGCCGGCCGGAACGAACGCGGCGCTTTCCACTCCGATGTCGCCGCCCGCCGCCAACGGTGACCGGGCGATGAGCCTGGTCTTCCCGCCGGGACCGATCGCCCAGACCCGCCCGGTCGTCTCGTCGGGGGCAACCAGGTCACCACCGAAGGAGCCGAACGACAATGGTGCGACCGCGATCCCTCCCTCGACCCTCGGCGCGTGTGAGGCAATCGTGGTGACCCGGCCCGCGCAGTCCACCCCGAAAACGGTCGTGCCGCCCCGCACCGTCGCGGTGACCAGCAGGCGGTAACCGAACCGGCCGACGTCGTCGAACGCGATCCCGTCCGGCCGCACACCGGGAAGGCTTGCGAAACGCCGTGTCTGCCCCTGCTTGTCGATGCTGATCACACCCGGGGAGCCGTTCGGCTCGAGGGCGTACGTGGCATCCTTGCCGAACGAGCAGCCCAGCCCAGTGACCCGCCTGCCCGCCGGCATGGCGATGTACGGCTCGGGCCCAACAGCGGTGGTGTAGCCACCGCTTCCGCGCGCGAACGGCACTGGCTGCCCAGACGTGCTGAGCAGGAACAGCGCCGGCGGCCGCGACCGTGAGCCGCCCATCGCCTCGCGGGCCGGTGAGGTCGACCACGCCCGGAACGTGGCGGAAGCGCACCCAGCGGGCAGGGAAGGTGGCGCGAGCCCTGGCCGCGGCGGGCGCGCCGTCGCCGCAACCCGCCAGCCATAGACCCAGCCCGATGATGAGAAGAAGGAGAATGAAGGAGGCCCCGGCTCTTCGCCTGCGGCGGGATGTCCAGCGGCCGGGACCGCCAATGCTGGCAGCTCTGTAAACCATGCCGTCGCCCTCCCAGGTTCGGATTCTGCGCGGGCCACCACGACACGAAATAGCCCCGGCCGGTCGGCAGGCGGTCATGGTGCTACCTCGATGGGTCCTGATGCGCCCGGCCTGACCCACCTGCAGTCCTTCGCTGGCCGAATGGCACTGGATCTGGCCGGCGATGCCGACCCCTCTACTATCACGTATAGGACTCGTGGCATGTTCACGCCGCCCCAGCGTGCAGAACGGACCCCCGCCGATGACGCTGAGACCACAGACTGGTGGGGGACGCCGTGATCGCCGCGGCAGACAATCCGTCGAGACCGGCCGCAGGCTGCGTGCCGACGCTGTCTTGCTGCCGCACTTACCTGGTGGCCGGCCCGTTGGCCGATGCGACAAGGGTGTCTTGGGCCGGTGGAGCAGCTGGCCGGAGAGGTACAAGTCCACCTTTCGTTGTAGAAAGCGACCAGACCGGCGATGGGCTGGAGCTGACGGATTGGAAAGTCATAGGCCCAGGCGAGGTCTTGGTGCACGGTGCCGCCGATGCGGATCGACCAGTATCTGCTGGTGGTGCCCTTGTAGGGGCAGGCGGTGACGGTGTCGCTGGCGACGAGGTGGTTGGAGTTGATCTCGGTCGGGTTGAGGTAGTACCTGGTGGGCAGCCCGGTCTCGAAGACCATGACCGGTGAGGGCGATTCGGCGAGAACCACCCCGTCGAGCTCGACGCGAACCGGGCGGGTCGAGCGCAGCGCGTCGACCCGCACGTAGGGGTTGCGGGGGTGGACGAACACCTGCTCGTCTTCTTCGAACCAGGCATCTAGCGCTGCCCAGTCGAATCGGACGGTGCCGCTGAGCCCGGGGACGGGGGAGTCGGTGAGCAGCCGGGCTCCGCCGGGCCGGTGGACCTCGCCGGCCCGCAGCGCATGGGCCTCGAAGGTGCCGCGGCGGCTCTGCTGGCTGTGGCCCTCCGGGCTGAGAAGGTCGTGGCGGACGTCGGCGAGGGGGATGTAGTACTGGGGGTAGTTGGGCCATTCCCACACATACAGCGCCCGGGTGGTGTCGAGTACCTTCTCGCGGGCCAGGAAGGCCCGGATGCGGCGCGGTACCGGTTCGGTGTGGTTGGCAGTGGCGATCATCGCCGGGTAGTCGTTCACTGCGAAGCTCCCTCGGTATGCTTCCGGCTTCCTGACGTTGTTAGTGGGCGAGAGTGCCCGGGAGCTTACGTCCCCGCCTCGCCTCAGCCGCGCAACAGTCGGCGTGGGCGCCCCGCTGCCCATGCAGGGCATGGATCAGGCCGGTGCCCGGCGCTGGGGTGCGGCAGCCCACGACGTCCTCATCTGTGGGCCGGCAAGACGTAAGATCCCTGGCCGCCGCGGACGCCAATAAGGGGCGAGTCAAACAGCGGGGCGACGCCTCCCCGCCGGCCAGCCCGGCCCTGGGCTACGTGCCGTGTCCACCCTGCAGGCGGATGCCCGCCGAAACTGAGGAGATAGCGATGGTAACTGTGGGACTGCTGGTCACGCTGGAGGCTAAACCAGGCAAGGAAGACGAGCTCGCCTCGTTTCTCGCTGGCGCCCTGCCGCTTGCGCAGGCCGAGCCCGAGACGATCGCCTGGTTCGCCATCAAGATCGATGCCTCGACTTTGGGGATTGTTGACGTTTTCCCTGATGCGGGGGGGCGCCAGGCGCATCTGGACGGCCCGATCGCTGCTGCGCTGATGCAGCGGGCGGATGAGCTGCTTGCGTCGCCCCCCGACATTAAGCCCATCGACGTGCTGGCGGCCAAATTGCCGGCGTGACACAACGTCGCGGAAGGAGAGGCCATGAGCGAGGGGAAGGCCATGGGCGGCAGGACGTTCGAGGTGATCGTGATCGGGGCCGGGCCGGCCGGTGAGGTACTGGCCGGGCGGCTGGCCGGGCGGGGCCATGACGTGGCCGTTGTGGAGGCAGAGCTGGTTGGGGGTGAGTGCTCGTACTACGCGTGCATACCGTCGAAGGCGCTGCTGCGCCCGGCTGAGGCGCTGGCTGAGGCGCGCCGCGTGCCCGGGGCAGCGCAGGCGATTACCGGCGAGCTCGACGTGCAGGCGGTCCTGGCTCGCCGTGACGAGCTCATCGGCGGTCTCGACGACTCCGGGCAGGTCCCGTGGCTGGAGAGCCGGGGTGTGACGCTGATCCGCGGCCACGGCCGGCTGGAAGGCGAGCGCCGGGTGCGCGTCGGCGACCAGGTGCTCCATGCGCTCAGGGCCGTGGTGATCGCGACCGGCAGCGGCGCGGCCATGCCGCCGATCCCGGGCCTGGCCAAGTCCAGGCCGTGGACGAACCGGGAGGTCACTACCGCTAGCAAGATCCCCGGGCGGCTGCTGGTCCTCGGCGGTGGCGTGGTGGGCGTCGAGATGGCCCAGGCGTACGCCACGCTGGGCTCGCGGGTCACCGTGATCGAGGCCGGGGAGCGCTTGATCGCGGGTGAGGAGCCGTTCGCCGGCCAGCAACTGCGTCAGGCACTGACTCAGCAGGGGGTCGACGTGCGGACCGGCGTGCGGGCCGAGACGGTCCGCCGGGACGGCCCGGACGTGACCGTGACCCTCAGCTACGGGTCGGCCGTGGCTGGTGATGAGATCTTGGTGGCGGTCGGCCGGCGCCCGCGGACGCAGGACCTGGGCCTGGAGACCGTCGGCCTGCAGCCCGGGCGGCCGGTCGAGGTCGACGACCGGCTCGCCGTTCCCGGCCTGCCGTGGCTGTATGCGATCGGCGACGTCAACGGGCGCTCGCTACTGACTCACATGGGCAAGTACCAGGCACACGTGCTCTCGGAAATCCTCGACGGACAGCCGGCCACGGCCGGCGGCGATGACACAGCCGTCCCCCGGGTGATCTTCACCGACCCCCAGGTCGCCGCCATCGGGCTCACTCTCAGGGCCGCCCGCGGTCAGGGAGCGGACGCGCGTGCCTACGACGTGCCCAGCTCGGGCACGGCCGGCGGGACGTTCCACGGGACCGGCACGCCGGGGACCGCGCGGATCGTCGTCGACGAGAGCCGGGGAGTGATCGTCGGCGCCACGTTCACCGGCAGCGAGGTCGCGGAGTGGCTGCAGGCGGCGACGATCGCCATCGTCAGCAAGACACCGGTCGAGCTGTTGTGGCAGGCGGTTCCCGCCTTCCCCACCCGCAGCGAGATCTGGCTGAAACTGCTCGAGCGCCGCGAGGCAGATCTCGCTGCCGAGCGCACAGCCCAGCCCCAGCGGGAACTGGTGGCGCCGGCCCGGCGCTGAGTGTGCATTGCGTTCAGATCAAGATGGACCCGCCACGTTCAAGCTCCGGAACCAGAAGCCCGCCGGCCGCCAGGCCCAGCCTCCTCCGCTGCCAGTACCGTTCAGCGATCTTCGCCCACAGCGCTGACCAGCAGGCGCTCGCGATCGCCCGACGCGACGACGAGCAGCCATCACTGACCAGGCCGACCGTCATCCGAGATCACCGCGCCTCAGCGTTCTACCGAACCGAGGTGTACCACCGGCGCTACCTCGAGAAGCGGACCGCGCGTGCTGTGCGTCACCATCGGTAAGCGGGACCGCAGCTAGACCCGCAAAGGTACAGAAGCAAGACGGTTACCGGCGCCAGCTGCCGTCCCTTCCGCGGGGCGGCGACCGGGGAAGCCAAGCCGGAATGACCGCGGCCCGTAGTGTCGGCGCCGCCGCCTCCCACCTGCGGTGATCAGGGCCGCAGCGGCCCGGGCGGGGCGGGACTGCGTCGCCGGCTCTGCGGCCGGTGTGGCACGCCACGAGTTAACGCCGGTACCGGGTGGCCGTGCCCGCTGTGCGCCCGGCGTTTACCCGTCTCGACGGCAGCGGGGCCCGCCGCGTTCTCATGCGTGGGCGGAGGCGAGGTAAGAATCTCTGCCTCCGCGCACGCCAACAAGGGACAGCGAAACAGCGTGGCCGCGGTTCGCCGCTGGCCAGGATCCCGGCCTCGCCGCCGGAAGAGCAGGAGAAAATCAGATGAAGATCACCTCACGCCGGTGGTGGCTGGCGAGCATCGCCGCCGCGGCGGTCGCCGTCTCGGCGGTGCTCGCCACCGTGGCATCCGCCGGGGCGGGCGCGACGTCCTCCCAGCCCGGCGGCCTGGGCCAGTCATCGGGACTGCTGCCCCGCAATCACCTGACCCTGGAAAGCGCGCTCCAGGTCAACCTGTCCAAGGAGACGGTGCGGCTGCCGCTGTACCCGGGCACCGCGCACGGGCAGAAAGTGTGGTACGTCCTGCTGGACGCCTCCGACGCCGGGCTGGCGCACGACCTGGGCGTGAACTACGCGCCCAAGCTCGCCAACATCGCGATCAGCGACCCGGCCGCGGTGCAGACCGTGACGCTCGGCTCGCCGACGCCGCAGGAGAACCCGTTCGGCCCGGCGACGGTGAATTTCGCTGGCGCGCCGGACTTCAGCCCGACCCGGATCGCGACGCCCGGGCCGAGCGGGTTCCCGCTGGCCAAGTTCGCTCCCGGTTCTGTGGCCGGCCCAGGGTACAGCCCGTTCATCAAGATCGCCGGCTCGGACGTCGTCTACAACGCGCCGATCGTCGCGGTCGGCAACGGCCCCTTCGACGTGGTGCACCACACCAACACCGAGGACCGCGTCCTGGGCATCCACATCGCGGGCCCGTCCAAGCCCGGCCAGTTCGCCGAGTCGTGGGTGGACATGCTGTTCGTCAAGGGCTTCGACGCCGGCCAGCCAATCCTCTACCTCAGCACCGACGCCGGCCAGCCGCTGACCGCGGTGCTGGAGCGCTCCACCTACGTGCCCGCGCTGAACAACGCGTCGTTCAACGGCGGCGATGACTTCCTCGGGTCGGCCCGCGAGCGGCTGTTCGGCTTCATCAACGGTCAGACCGGCGCCAGCAACCCGCAGGCGCAGGGGTTCGTGCACCTGGTCAAGGACGGGTTCGCCTCAGCGGACGCCTCCGCCGCTAACACCGCGATGATCAACGCCCTGCGCAACGGCGGGGACCTGCTGAACGTGTTCGGCGACTTCCCGACTCTGAAAGACCCCCGGCACGCCGACGCCTACAGCCCGCTGTGGGACGCCCAGCTCGGCCTGTGGACCCCCAAGGCGGTCAGCGAAGGACTGAACACCCGCCAGATCGACGAGAACGTCGTGTTCAACCTGGCCGCCACCCGGCCCGACCTGCTCACCGGTGTCAACCCAGCCACCGGGCAGCCCGCCCCCTACGGCTCGGTCGGGGTCAACATCAACTGCGCGGTGATCGGCTTCACCGCCCAGGCCCCCACCGCCAACCTCGCCCCGCCCGCCCCCAACTCCCAATTCCCTCCACGCTAACCACACCCCCACGAGCAACGGCGGGCCCCAAGCCGGGGCCCGCCGTCTCCATCAGTGCGGATGGCCACACCCAGGGCGACGCCAAACCGGCACTCGCTGCGATGCCGGAGAGCCTTCAAGGGCTGCGGTCACGAGGGCCGCTATGGTGGCGGGCACTTGATCCGCCCGCGGTCTCACGATCTCCCCTGGTGAGCTGCGCACGGCCACATCTAGGCCCGCGCCGTCAGTGAGGACTACGCACGTGGCCTAGCGGATTATGCTCAGGTGCCTCCGGCGGCGCAATGCCGCGCGTTCGGCGGCGACCAGGCCGCCCCAGACGCCATGCCGGCCGATATCCCAGTGCCGCAGCGACAACTCCAGGCACTGGGCGCGTACCAGGCAGCCGGTGCAGACGGCGATCGCCGTGGCCGCCTCCCGGCGGGCCTTGTCGGTCTCCACACTGACCGGGAACCACTGGTCAGGGTCAAGGCTGCTGTCAGCGCACCGGACGTGCCTGATGACCCGGGCCCAGGGGGCCTGATCGGTGAACGGGACGGGCACAGGCGGATACGGCGGCCGGGCAGCGGCCGCGTCTAGAATGTGCGAGGCCGGCCCGCAATCCGTCGGCGCAGGGGTGCGCGAAACAGCCATCTGCTCGCTCCTTCCCGGAGATCCGGTACAGCGGGACACCTGGACGCCAGCGAAGCTCCCGCACCTCATTAGCGCCTCGGCAGGCACCGCTCTTACCGTCGCGGCCGGGGTCAGCGTCCTGGGATTGGTGTCATGGCGCGGCCGATCCGTGCCTTCTGCGCCGCGCCCTCGCTGCCCAGCTCCGCAACCCGCCCGGCGGGCAGACGCGAACCGGTCATGGTTCGCCAGAGGGTGTCACCAGAGAGCGGGCGCGGCCGCCTGTCCAGCGGTGAGCGAGGACTGATTGCGGCCTGGCTAAGCGGGGCGCCCAGCAGCGGGTGGCGGTCAGTGCGCGTCGTCGCGCACCGCGGCTAGCAGCCCTTCGAAGTCCTCACCGCACGGGCCACACGCGCGCAGATGCGCCGCGATGCCCGGGTACCGCTGCTCCGCCGGGGCGCCGGCAGCGACCAGTTCGGCATAGACGTGCAGCATCTCCATCGCCTCGCCGCAGCCCACATCGCGCGGATCAGTCCGCAAGAAGCGGTCCAGTTCTGACCGGCCATTCATGAGCGCCTCGAAGGTTCATCGTGTAGATACCCGTTAGCGGCAAGAGCGGCCCGGAGCTTACGCCGGGCGTCGAACAACATTTTGTAGATCGCGTTGCGGCTGGAAGCCAGCGAAAGGACCAGGGTATCCAGCGGGACTTCGTTGAGCACGATCGCGACGAAGACCTCACGCTGCCGCGGGGTGAGTTCGGTGTCCACCGCCCGGCGCAGCGCGGCGAACAGCTCCCGCCACTCGGCCTGATACGCGGGGTCGAAACCGAAGTGGCCTGGCAGCCGATCCCAGTCTTCGGCGTCCAGCGGCACGCTGGGGTGTCGCCAGAAGTGCCGCCCGATCTTGGCCGACACCTCGAAGATCACGAACTTGCACGCCCAGGTCGTGAAGCGGCTCTCGCCCCGGAACTGGCCGAGTTTGCCGGTAATGGCCATCAGCGCATCCGCCGCCGCCTGGCAGGCCAGGTCATCGAGTTCGGGGCCGGAGATCCGCAGTCGCGGCCCGCGCCGGGCGACCTCCCCCCGGGCGATGCGCACCAGCAGCTCATGCAGCCGTGCCAGCGCCGCCTCCCGCCCCGGGCCAGCCTCGCCAAGCCCCCGCAGCCACTCGGCTGACTCATCATCAAGCGGGGCAGCGGCAGGGGTCCCGCCCACCCGGGGATCCGCCGGGACCATGCCCACCATGCTACCGAGATGCTCCACCCCGGCGCTGTCGGCACAGGCCCTGGCGGAAGGCATCGCCCAACCCCAGCAGGACTGTCGGTGACGCACCGGTAAGACCCGCAGACCGCGGCGGCACGAACCATGCATGACCCAGACGGCACGGCAGAACCCAGGCGACCATGTCCCCAGCGCTCACCCTCGCGCATCCCGGCACCGTTCACCTGCCGACGCTGGCCGGGCCACGCGCAGGGCCAGCAAGCAAACCTCGGCCAGGCCGCCTACCTCTGGGCGCTGCCCATGATCGCCCACTCACCCGCCGCCCACGCCCACTTCACCGCCCGCCGCGAACGCGGCGACAGCTACAGCGCCGCCGCCCGCAACCTCACCAACCGAGGCATCGGCATGCTGCACCACTGCCTGCAGACCCGCCAGCACTACAACGAAACCCGCGCATTCCCCGGCCACCCTGCCCAGCTTGTGACCTCTGACAGACCCTTGGCCGGCCAGGCCTATCAAGAGACCGAGGCACACCCCCACCCGCACCAGCACGCCACGACCAGCGGCCAGTGACCTCTTTCGCGCCTCCGGCCGACCAGGCCTGTCGAAAGACCGAGGCACAACCCGCTTGACCGCTAACGGCATGCGATGTCTTTCGAGCCACGCCACGGCGAGAACCGACAGGCCGGCACCTCGTTCTAAAGCCAGACCGCAGCGCGGCCGGCAGGCGGTTCGGGAGCCAGCCCATCGGACCTCTGAACGCTACGGCAAACACCGCAACGTCAACCTCAGTCCCTATTAGATGACATGCATCGGGCCGGGCTGAGGTCGCTGGCCGGGTGCTGGAGACCTCCCCAGCTCAGACGCGGGTCAGGCTTGACCGCGTAGGCATTTCGCATGGGGCGCGTGCGCCCCTTCGGAGCGTGAGGAGGTCCCGATGCCCATCGTAGGCGGGCTGGATATCCACCGGAAGCAGCTGACGTTCGACTATCCCGGCACGGTGACCGGGGAGGTGCGGCGCGGCCAGATCGCCCCGGCCGGCCGGGAGCACCTGCGGGCTTGGCTGGTGCGGTTCGCTGGGCGCGGCGACGTCGCGTTCGCGGTGGAGGGGTGCACGGGGTGGCGGTATGTCGCCGAGGAGCTGGCCGCGGCCGGGATCGCCGCGCATGTGGGCGAGCCGGCCGACACCGCCGCTGCCCGTGGCCGCAAGCGGCATGCCAAGACCGACAAGACCGACTCCGCGCACTTGCGCCGGCTGCTGGCCGAGGGCAGGCTGCCGGAGTGCTGGGTCCCGCCGGCGCAGATCCTGGAGTACCGGGCGCTGCTGGAGACCTACCACGACGTGCGCCGCGAGCACACCGCCTGGGTGCAGCGCATCCACGCGGTCTTCTTCCACCAGGGCGCGCCAGCGCTGGGCGAAGGCGCGCTGCGTACCGAGCAGGGCCTGGCCGCGCTGCGCGAGGCCGCGGCCGCGCACCTGTCGCCGGGCGGGCAGCTGCAGGTCGCCACCGCCCTGGACATGCTCGCCGCCATCGAAGCCCGCATGGAGGTACTGCGCACGCAGCTGCGTTATGCCGCCCGGCACCTCACCGGCGCGAAGGTCCTCGCCGCGCGGCTGTATGGGGTCGGCCCGGTCACCGCGCTGGCGCTGACCTGCTGGCTGGCCGGGGAAGGCCGGTTCTCCTCCTCCCGCAAGGCGGTCCGGTTCACCGGACTGGACATCACCGTCTGGTCTTCGGACCGCAAAGGCCCGCCCGGGCGCCTGTCCCGGCAGGGGCCACCGGTGCTGCGCTGGGCGGTGTATGAGGCCGGCAAGACCCACGCCCGCGCTTCGGCCCCCGACCACGGCTACTACGCCGCCGTCAAGGACCGCAAGAACAGCAAGCGCGCGGCCTTGCCGGAGGCCCGCAAGATCGTCCGGCAGGCCTGCCACATCCTGACCGAACTTGGCGACGACGCGCTCACCGCCGCCTAACCCCTCACCCATGCCGATGGTCACCAGCCCCGCGACGCGCCGGCGCCGGGCGGGCACACCGCAGCCACACTTCACCCGATGGGGAACCACCGCGGCCAGCTCCCGCGAGCCGCTGTCAGCCGCTGCCGGCCTTGCCACCAAGGGCCAGGCGGGCGGCCTGATCAGACTGAGCGGCCGCATCCCCGCAAGCCGGGGACACCCAATCAATCATCTTGTCGCCGGGGCAGCGCCCAAGCCCCGTGGACCCAGGTAAGGCTGGCTGCTCCTCCCCCCGGCCCCGCCCACCACGGCTGGTCACCCGCACAGAAAGGCCCCGGCCTGAACCGCTGACCACACCCACGCACCACCACGGCTCCCTGCCCTGCCGCCTGGCAATGATCCGCTCCCGGGCGGCCGCCTCAAGGACGCCTAACGGCGCCGGCTACGCCGACCGGGCTCCCGCCCGGTCCTTGACCCGCCCGCCCGGTCGCAGGCCCGGCAGCTATCAGGGGCAGGGAGCCAACTTAACCATGCCCACACAGAGCAGCTCATGGGGCCGCAACGCCCAGGCCGAACCACCTTGCGGCGTCACCCGATACAGGTAAGGCGGCTCGGCGCACGTTCTCCCTGGCCCTCTGCGTTACTCAGCGTGATGCATCATCGACCTTGGCCAGCAGGACTCATGGCAACCGGTAGGAATCACCGCCTGCCCTCCTGAACGATCCCCGGCCGGCTTGATGCGAACGTGCCGCACCCACAGGTCGGTTCCTGTATCACCAGGAGCTTCCTCATCGCCGCAGGCCCGGAGCGGGTGAGGACGCGGCGAGGATGAGTGAGGCCCAGTCTGGGACGATTCCTAGCTGCAGGTGCAGGTCTGCGGTGATCTCGGCCGCACGGGTCGCCGTGCCCGGCGGGCCGCGTTAGGTGTCGGCCGACTGCGCGGGAGCCCGCAAAGGGTGTTATCGCCGGCGCGGTCCTGGCCGCAGCCCGGCGAACGGCCGGGCTCACCCAAGAGGACTTCGCCGAGGCCACGGGCGTGGCAGTCAACACCGTCAAGCCGAGACCCAGGCACCTCGTTAAACCGGGTCACGCTAGGCCGCTTGGCATCTCCCCACCCGGCGAGTGGGCACGACCCGTCAGGTACAGGTGGTACGGCCCTCAGGTACGGCCCAAGGTACGGCCGGGGTACGCCTCGGATGGCATTCCGGGTACGGCCGAAGGTACGGCCTTGGGTGCGGGCAGGAGGTACGGCGACAAGTGCGCCACAGGTACGGAGCCCTAGGTGCGCTTCCGGACAACGGCGGCGTACGCCGCAGCGGACTGCCGCGGACATGGCGAGGCCCCGCCTCCCAGGGATGACGGGGCCTCGAGCCGCGCCCGAAGCTCAGCCCTGGCGCGTGCACTTCTCGCCGGGCTCCAGCCAGTGCGCGCCCTGGCCGGCGTCGCCGGCGTGAGCGCACAGCACCCGGTGTGTGGCCGCGTAGGCCTTCATGGCGCCGGGGTCCGGCTCGCCCGCCCGGGCGATCGCCGCGGCGTACTCGGCGTCATCCATGCCGGACCTGCCGGACCTGCCGCCCAGCTCGCCGGTCCACAGCCGGTGCTGGCCCTCGGCCCAGTCCCGGTACTCCTGCCGTGCCTGGCCCTCGGTGCAGCCCCGGGCGCCCGCCACCTGCGCCCAGGTCGCGCCCGCCTGCAGGGCCCGGTCCACGTGCGCCGGGTGCCGGTATATGCGCGCCACGACTTCGCCGGTGGCGAGCACCTCCAGGCGCTCGGCCAGGGTCAGCGGCTCATCGTCGCCGGGCCCGTGCTTGGCGGGGTCGTACTCGCCGCGGGCCCTCAGCGCAGCGTAGGCGCGGGCCAGCTCCCCGCGCATGGCCAGTTCGTCGCGCCGTTCCCGGGCCGGTGTGGTGGAGGGGTACGCGCTGGACGCCTCGTGGTAGGTGATCGGCCCGGCCTCCCGGCCGCCGCTGCCGGCCTGACCGGTCACCGCTGGCCCCCGATCTCGCGGGCCAGCTGCCGGTACCGGTCAGCGGCGTCCAGGTCGTCAGCGTGGCGATCACAGCACCCGGCAGGGTGGGCCATGCAGTCCTCGCACCGCGCATCCGGCCCGGCCGTACGATAGGCCACCGCGTCGGCGAGCGCGGCCAGCATCGTCTGCCGAGGTCCTTCCGGGAACACGACGACGTTAGTGGTGGCGTGGCGGGCGTGTGCCCGGCTGATAAGCCCAGCGACCACCGCGCACGTGGCCGGCTCCCACCCGGCCAGCCAGCGCAAGATCCGCTGATCGTAAGCCCCCAGCTGGACCCCGGCGGCGGTGCAAGCGTCCTCTAGCAGCCGCTGCAGTCCGTCCTGCCATGACCCTGACGGGCTATCGGTGATGTGGCGGGCCGATCCGTGGGCCTGCCGCTCGGTCTCGTACGGTTCGGTCATGGTCCTGTCCTCCTCGGTTGGATGGGGCTAGGCCCCGCCTGGGCGTGCTCGCGCCGCGGCGGGGCCGCTTGGGTTGGGGATGCCGCCTCCGCACGCCGGGCGCGCAGGCGGCCGAAGAGATGGCGTTAAGGCCTTCCGGGGACGGGTCTGTGCGCAATCTGTGCGCACATGGACCCTGGGAACGCAAAAGCAGCGGTCCCCCAGAGTCGTTGACCCTGGGGAAACCGCTGCTCAGAGGGCGGAGGCTCGGGGATTTGAACCCCGGAAGGGCGCGAACCCTAACCGCATTAGCAGTCCTCTCCCCTCCCTGCTGACCGCTTCTGGCCGCTACCGGCTACTACTGAATGTGCAGGTCAGCGACCATGGCCGCTGCTGGCCGCTGCTGGCCTCACACGACGGCCGCCGACCCTGTGGGGCCATCAATGGCCCATCACACACCCAGTTACAAGGCGGGCCGCCTCATGCGCTCAGAACGCTGCGGCGGCCCTAGATCCCATCCCCTACGCGGAGAGGACAGGACCATGCAAAACAAGATGCCAGACCCGGCAGCGACTAGGCGCCGGACCCGCCCCGATATGTGTGGCGTGCGTCGGCGATGGCTTCAACCCGGACGGGCGGCCCGTGCCTGCGCTGCCAGGGCACCGGTATCGACCCGGACCCGCTCGCCCCTACCGGGATCGCGGTGGCGTCATGACCGTCGATCAGTGGTCCAGTCGCGCAAGACCCTGGTGCCATCTGCGCCTATTTGGGCTTGGCCTGGCTGGCTAAGGTGCAGTGGCGATGGCCGAGACGACCGACCCAGCCAGGACAAGGAATCCTCCTGCAAGAATCAGACTCCAGCCATTGATGCCTGCGAACGACCGGGTGAGCAAGCTGCGGGGATTCAGAAACTTAGGCAACGTTTCTGGGCCGCTTGGCGGCATATCATAATGCGTCTCACGGCAGATTACGACGTTCTCGGGACCCGGATGGTTCACATCCGAAACATGAACATGCTCGTGCTGTATGAAGAGCCCGTATGCCCTATCAAGCTGGACGAACGCTCCGGCGATAACGGCAACGCCGCCGATCGACATAAGAATCGAAGCTGTGAACAGCATGCGGTCATCGTAGACCCGATGCAGGCCGCTGAACCGGCATTTGCTTGCCGTGGCGCAGGCGCAGAAGCAGGCGACGAGGGCAGCTGCGATCATTCGCCACGCCTGGTTCGGCGCGCCCAACTGCCACAAATCCGCCTCGCATGGCCACATCCGCTCAGGGCCGTCCGATGACAGGCGATAGATACCGGCCGCTGACCGCTGCCGCGGTGCTGCTGGTGGCCACGATCGCCGCGGTCGTGTCCTACATGCACGTGGCCACCCTGGCGCTGGCATACGGCCAGCCGCCTTTGGCCGCGTACCTGCTGCCCCTGTCGATCGACGGCCTGGTGGCCACCTCCAGCCTCGTGCTGCTGCGCTCGGCCAGGGCGGGGGTGTCCGCCCCATGGCTGGCCAGGACCGGGCTCGTGCTGGCAGTCGTGGCCACCTTGGCCGCGAACGTGGCCAGCGGCGCGGCGCACGGGTGGCCGGGTGCGCTGCTGGCCGGGTGGCCAGCGGTCGCGTTCGTCATCTCCGCGGAGACAGCCATCGCCATGTCCCGCCGCAGGGTGGCCACGGAGCGGAGAGAGGACGCGGCACCTGCGCAGCCAAAGCGGATGGCCACCAAGCGGCCAGCGGCAGCGGACACAGAGGCCGCCGTCCTGGCCACCCTGGCCACCGATCAGGACATGACTAACGAGCAACTGGCCGAGGCGGTTGGGGTGTCCACCCGGACAGCCCGCCGCTACCGGACACGCCTCACGGCCGCGAGCAACGGCCACCCCAACGAATAAAGCCCCCGGCCCGGGTGTGAGCGCTTGACGGGGCACAGCACCCGGGCCGGGTCTCCCATCCCGAAGGAGGGATCTCCACTATGTCAACCGAACCGATCGACGGCAGCGAAGGCAGCAACGTCGTCCAGCTCCACCCGGATCGCACCCCGCTCACCGAGGTGCCTCCGGCCGGCGCACGTGGCCGAGGCGCCCGGCAAGCGGCGCCCGGTCATCCCGGCGCAGTGGCAGCCCGGCAACATCGGCGGCACCATCCGGCAGGCGGCCGGGCTGCAAGCGTACCGGGCCGCCTACCACGGCATCCGCGCTCCGGCGTACCTGTTTCTGACCGTCTGGTATGCCGTCCGCGGTGCGCACGTGCTCGCCGGGCGCCTCTCCGGCATGGTGGGGATGGGCTGATGGCAAGACCCTGGAGAGCCAGGCGGTCGCCGCGGGCCGGGCGGGTCATCACGACGCGATGCGCGCCCATACCGAGGGCAAGAAGACCCGGGGCACCCGGGGCCGGATCGTGGCGGTCTGCGCCGCTGTCGCGCTGGTCCTGGTCCTCGCGCTGACCCGGGCGCTGCCCGGGCAGGCGTGGCTGGTCTTCGCCGTGGCCGGTGTCCTCGTGCTCGCGCGGCACGGGCGCCCGGCCTGCTGCCCGATCGTCCAGCGTGCTGTGGTGCCTGGCAGGTATGCCGAGCCGTCGCAGGACATCATCCTTGACGCGCTGTCCGGGCTGGGCATCCCGGCGCTGACCAAGGCGGTCACCGAGGGCCGGGGCGTGGACTTCATGACGCCGATCCACCGCGACGGGCCGGGCTGGTGCGTGCAGAGTCGACCTGCCCAAAGGCGTCACCGCGGTGGATGTCATCGACAAGCGGGACAAGCTCGCCTCCGGGCTGCGCCGCCCGCTGTCGGCGACGCTGGCCGGCGACGGTGCCGAACGAGCATCCCGGCCGGGTGGAGCTGTGGGATCGGGATTCCGGCGCGCTGAACAAGCAGCAGGTGGGACGGTGGCCGCTGCTGCGCGGCGGGCAGGTCAGACCTGTTCGAGCCGGTGCCGTTCGGCGGTGACCAGCGCATCAAGCCCGTGTCCATCCTGCTGATGTTCGCGTCCGTGCTGATCGGCTCCAAGCCCAGGATGGGCAAGACGATGGCGCTGCGGATCCTCGCGCTGGCCTGCGCGCTTGACCCCACGGCGCGGATCCGCGCCTGGGAATTGAAGGGCACCGGAGACTTGTCCGCCTGGAGCCCGTGGCGCACGAGTACGGGTCCGGCGCCGATGACGCGACACTGCGCGGCTGCCTGAAGTCGGTGCGGAAGATCTACACGAGCTGGACGTCCGCGCGAAGACCATCCGGGAACTGCCGAAAGAGCAGGCACCCGAGAACAAGGTCACGCCGGCGCTGTCGGCCAGGCGCAGCCTGGGCCTGTTCCCCGAGGTGCTCATCATCGACGAGTGCCAGGAGGCGTTCAGCGATCCCGAGCTGGCCGCGGAGTTCGAGTTCAAGGTCAGCAGGATCGCCAAGCGCGGCCCCGCGCTCGGCATCATCTTGCTGCTGGCCACCCAGCGGCCGGACGCCAAGTCACTGCCTCCGGCCATCGCGTCGAACATGGGTGTGCGGTTCTGCCTGCGGGTCCTGGGCTGGCGGGAGAACAACATGGTGCTCGGCGACGGGATGAGCGCAAGCCGGGTACAACGCGGTGAACTTCGCCGAGTCCGACAAGGGGATCGGCTATCTCGCCGGTCACGCCGATGACGTCCAGGTCACGCGCTCACGTACTACATCGACGCCAGGTGATGGCCGACCGGATCGGGCTGCGCGCCCGGGCGCTCCGGCAGGCGGCCGGAACGCTGTCCGGGTACGCGGCCGGGGCAGGACGTCAGCGAGGAGGTGCGCAGCTTCGCCGCCGACGCGCCGAGCATCTTCGGCGCCGACACCAAGCTGTGGACCGAGACGATCGCCACCCGGCTGCGCGAGCAGATTCCTGGCGTCTACTCCGCCATCACGCAGGATGCCGTGGCGAGCCAGTTGCGCGCGGCCGCGGTGACCGTCAAGGACGTTCGGGAGACCGGCAAGCCGCCCCGGAAAGGGTGCGAGCGGCGGCCGTCGAGGCAGTGACGGAGACCGGCGATGCGTAGCACCAGAGCCCGGGAACCGTCGCGCTTCCGCAACGCGCTGACCAGCACCGTCGCCAGCCGCGACATAGCCAGCCCGCCGCAACGCGCTGGCCTGCCGTGTAGCGGTGTAGCGGCAGATCCGGCCGCTGGCCCCGCGGATCAGCGCCTAGACGAGTGCCGCGTGTGACCAGCGCGGGGCGCAACGCAACGGAGGACGGATGCCCGACGATCACCCCGACTACCGCGACTGTGAGGACCAGGACTGTCCTCGCTTCCCGTGCCGGGTCTACAAGGAGGGCCTGCGACGCGGATTCGAGCTCGGCTATGCCGAGGGCTGGGACTGACTGCTACCCGGTCGCCTACGCGGAGGGTTTCGCCGCTGGCGTCACATCCGCCACGCCTAGCAGCCGCTAGCGCCGCGCTCGCCCCGACCGGGCACCACGTCAGCCCGGTCACGGTGGTCCTGGTTCTCGCCGCGGTGCTGGCTGTCTACGCCCTGGCCTGCCTCGCCTCGCCGACCCGGCGCTGCCCGAAATGCAAGGGCGGCCGGGTCGTCATCAAGAACGGCCGGCCCGGCCGGTGTAAGCGGTGCCGGGCAACCGGCCGCACGTCCGGCGCCACCGCGGTGCACCGGTTCTGGTGGTCGGTGGCCGGAGACCGGCTCATGGAGCGGCGCCGCGCCAGCAAGCAAGAAGTAGCCCGCACAACCGAAGGAGACTGACATGAACTGCCGCTACCCCGAACACCACAGCTCCGGCGGAGGCCGGGGCGGCCCCATCGCCGCCATCTTCGCCGCGATGATCGCCGCCGTCGTCCTCGGCCCGCTGCTGCACTGGCTGGAGATCGCCCTCGCCTGCATAGGCGTCGGCACCGCTATCACCGCAGGGTTGGTGGTGCGGCGCCGCTGGCGCCAGCGCCAGGCGCTCCCGCAAGGCCGCTACATGCCGTGGATGCAGCCCCAGCCGCAGCGGCAGCAGTTCCCCGCCCGAGCAGCCGCCTGCGGCCAGCCTGGACGGCGGGCGGGAGCACCTGCACCTGCACCTCGGCGGCCTCAGCCCGGAGCGGGCCGAGGTGATG
Source organism: uncultured Actinomycetes bacterium (assembly GCA_963730065.1). Classification (GTDB taxonomy): domain Bacteria; phylum Actinomycetota; class Actinomycetes; order Streptosporangiales; family Streptosporangiaceae; genus UBA9676. Next base: position 363,710 of record CAVSQL010000001.1, read on the forward strand.
CGGCAGCTGCGCGGCGGCCAGTAGCTGCCGCCGCCCTGGGCCATCCAGCAAGCTGGGGCCCGTTCCCTCTGCGCCGCCAAGGGAACGGGCCCCGGCCGTTCGTAACGTGGCCCAGGGCCGGAGCCGGAGTGGTGACGCCGCCCTGGGCCACGCCGCGGGGGAGGCTCGACGCCGGGGCACGTGCCGAGGGCTCCCGCCCCCGGCACGCGCGTCAGCAACCCCCCCAACGCTGACCACCCACGTCTGTTTGTCCCATCGCATTACTGCCGCCGGTGCCGGTTAGGGCCGAACGGCCCACCCCCGAGGCTCTTACGTCCGACGCTCACACTGGCCGGCACCACTCACCGGCACCCCGGCGATGGCCTGGCCGTTCAACACGCTCCTGACCGTGGTAGTGGCGAACGTAGGCGCCACCGGAAGGGCTGGCCGTCAGGCCGGTGCCTGCCTCAGGGGCGGTGGCGCCGCTGGCGGCGAGAGACGCGGCCCGCGCCCAATCACCCCCAATGGTGCGGGCCGCCCCGCTGCTCTTAGCCGCAGGTGATCCGAAGGCTGTCGTGGGAGGCGGTGATGTTCCCAGACGGCGTGAACGTTACGTGGAACGTTTCGTGCGTCTTGAAGCTCGGGGCGCCAGCCTTGCCGATCATGTTGAAGTTGTTCACGAAGGTGGTTACTGCCTGGCCGTTGACGAAGCTGCCCGAATCGTGCTCTCTGGTGATGCCGACGCCCTCGTAGCGACGGCCAACTCGTATCAGTCCCCATGAGGCTGTGCGGCTGGTCGTGCGTGGTCATCGAGAAGTGTGAGCCGTTCACTGTCAGATAGAACATGTCGTGCAGCGAGCCTTGGGTGAAGGTGATGGTGTCCCCGGTACAGGGCACGAAAACCTGGAATCCAGCAAACGGAATTTGCTGGTTGACCTTGAAGTGGCTCACTGTGGCGCTTGCAGGAATTGCTGTACCGATGACCGCTAGAGGTAGCAACGCACAGCGTAAACAGGGCACGACGCATGGTTTCCCCCTAAATCGAGTGCCTAAGCCCGACGCTACGCCGCGTGATGACGTGCTGCAACGGGCCGGAGGCCCTGGTACAACCTCGGATCGTCACAAATCGGGATCATGGCGCGCCTCCATGATCCAGGTGAACGACACCCCCCCAGCCACGATGAGCCACCCCAGCCGCGGCACCAGCCGCCGAATCTCCAAACACTCACTTAGCTGACGCAACGAGGTCAGGGGAGCCGCTCGCACCGGGGCCGGTACCACACCGACCGCCGGAGTGGGAGCACGAGGCAGCCCGCGCCACATCCTCGCTCCCACGGGAGTGGCGCGGGCCGCGCGTCCGCCCCAAGCGAGGGAGCCGGGGGGACGACCGGTGCCGGGACAAGGGACCTAACCGACCCGGGTCACCTGGACTTCGACGTTACGCCCATCCGCGCTGGCGAAATCCGTCGTTTGCTTGGGATTTACCTGGTGGGACCTAACGCTCTTGGCTGATGGCGTGGCCGGTACCACACCGACCGGCACCCCGGCGACGCCGCGCAGTACACCGCCAGATGCCCAGACGCCCCGCCGCCGCTCGCCGCGACCGCCGGCGGGCAGTCGCACAGCGACCACGACACGATGATCAGGCCGGGCCCCCATTCGTGGCCGTTCTCGCACCGCTCCGGATAACACCACCAATCCGGACGTACCAACGCCATGCGGATAATTAGAACATAGCAGCGAGAGCCCGCCCCGGGTCCGGGCGATCCCGGGGCGGGCTCTCATCCGTCAGCGGCGCAGGCCGCGGGTGGTGAAGCAGCCGCCCTTGGCGGTCAAGGAGGCCGAAAGTCCGCGTTAACGCCGCTGGGCGAAGCTCAGGCCGGTGGGAGCGCCACGGTCTCAACGGCCCTCAGCGGTACGGCGAGACGCCGCCACCCGCGTGCTGCGACTGCGCATAGGTGCCGCTGAACAAGGACTGATCCTGCACCTGCGACCGGTCGATCCCGGTCCCCTCAGCGTCCGTGGCTGTCGGGTAGCCGCCCGACGTCCCCCGGCGTGGTGGACATGTGGCGGGTGACACCGGACACCTGGTCATCGTCGCCGTCCATCGGCATCCGCCTGGGCCGCCATCACACACCTCCCGGCGGGATCCCGGCCTGGCGCATCAGCTCGTCATACTCGCGGCGCGACGCCGCGACCTCATCCGCGGTCGCTTCCCGCAGCGGATCCAGGTTGCTCGCGAGCCTCGCCCGCAAGCTCACCGAATCCGACACCCCGAACACCGACAGGCCACCGTTGCCCGTCACCTGCACCACGCCACTCATGCGACCCTCCGCCGGTTGCTGCGCGGGGTGTAACCAGCCACGTGGCCCCGCTCGCCGAACGCGATAAGCAGCCTGCCCGCGTCTCCCGAATTCCGCGTCTCACGGACACCCTTTGCCAGGAACTCGACGTCATCAGCGGTCGGCGTCCCACCGTTGCGGTACAGCGCCTCCAGCGGCCTGAGGCGCACTGTCTCCGACGCCACCGCAGGATTGCTCTGCCTGGCCCGCGGCCTCCCGCAACCGCAACTCGACGGTCTCGTGCCTGCACACGTGCCGATCGTCCATGAATCCTCCTGGTGCATCCGTGGTCCCCCCGCAGACCAGGCTCCGCGGCGCCCGGGCCAGGCGTACCAGCCCAGCCCGGGACAACCCACAGCACCGCCCACGAAGGAAGGTAAGGCAATCGTAGCGGGAAGGTAAGACGGAAAATCAGCACACCAGTTTGCCCACGTCAACGGCGCGGGGCTGGCGCTGCCGGTGTGGAGTGCGCGTCCTTCCACGGGTGACCGCGGGGGGACGTTCGGCCCTGGTGCTTTACCTTCGCGGGTGCCCACGGTGGAGGCAGCTCCCCGCAGCCCCCGAGGGGAGCGATACGGCGGGCCGGGTGCCCGCGCGGTGGACAGGTCCCGTCTCGGCACTCGGCCCGCTGCCATCCCGTCCCGCCTCAGTTCAGGCCCGCGCTCCCCGCCCGGTCCATCAGCTCCGCCGTCTCCCGCCACTGCGCCAGCACCGCGCCCAAATCCGCCTCCGCAGCCTCAGCCAGATCCGCCAGCCTGCCTGCCAGAAACGTCACCACCGGCATCAGCGGGCACTCAGCATGACCTGGCCCCACCGCCCTAACCATCGCAGTAGCCCGCTGCACCAGATCATCCGCAGCGAACCCCTCCACCATGCTCGCGGCCGTCCGCAGGAAATCCCCCTGCGCCGTGCTCAGGCACCCTCGTCCTCCCGCTCATCCCACGCCGCCTTCAACAGCGCGATATCCAGTTGCTGCCGCTCCTCGAGCATCCGGCCGAACCTGGCCATCGCGTGAGGCGTCAGGCCCAGCTGCGCCAGGCCCCGGAGCGCCGAGTCATCGAGACGGCGCGCGTGCAATCTCACGAGGCGAACTCGAACCCGCCCGCCGCGGTGCTCTGCTGCTCCTCCGGCGACAGCGACTCCACCCACGCGCCGACCCGCTCCGCCTGCACCAGCCGCCGCATCACAATCGCAGCAGGCCGGGAACACCGGCAGCCGGATGTAATCAGGCAACGCCGGATCGGCCAGCCGCTCGTCCACAGCCGCAGGCACATCTGAGGCCCACGCCCCATGAAGCTCCGCGTTCCGGTTCCCAATCGGCCGCCCAACCATCGCCAGCGGCGCCCCAGCCGCACCTTTGCGCCTCCGGCGATACCGCCGCGCTCGTTCGGCATCAGACAGAGCCACCGGCCACCTCCGTCACGGAATAGTCCCGGGACAAGTGTGACGGAAATTTCGCCCAGCCCGTTAGCGGCGTGACGCACAGTCCCCCGATATTCACCTGGTTGGACACGGGCCACTCTGGCGCTGGCCGCCGCGCCCGGCGGGGGTGGGGGTGCCCCGGGTAGGGTCTGCGGCAGGCAGCAGGGGGCTGTCAGCAGCCACATCCGGAGGGCCATCATGGGACGATCGGCCAGCATTACGGCACGTCAACGGCAGGCATCTGCATTCCCCAATGCGGTTGGGTAGGCACGCTGCTGGCGCAGAAACGGCCCTTCCGCGTCGGCCGTCACGGGCGATCCGGCCGAGGCGGAAGCGGCGGCCACGGTGGCGGTGCCGTGTCTCGATCTCTCCTGCGCTGGGCTGTCGTGTCCTGGTACGTGATGGTGTGACGGTGCTGGCGTCACGATCGTCACGATTGTGACGGCACACCGCATCATTCGCGCCGCGGCGGCCAGCAGCGCAGACGCGGCGCGAGGCTGGTCTGAGTCAGGCCCGCTTGCGCTCGTGCGTGCCTAGGTCGCTGTCGCGAACTGCGTACCGGAGCTTCATGTGGTCTGGCTTCACGTCAACGCTGAAGTCCTGGCCGAGCGCCGCGGACAGCCGGGAGAGCGTTGACAGCGACGGCTCGCGGTCGCCGGCCTCAAGGCGGGCGATGTTGGGCTGCCGCA
>CAVSQL010000002.1:0-26127 GCA_963730065.1 uncultured Actinomycetes bacterium
CTGGCCCCCGGGCTTGTGGTTTGGCGGACCGGCTCCGTCTCGTTACAGTCAGCCGCGGGCCGGGCGGCCGGCTACGGAATGTGAGCGCGGCCGGGGTCTCTCAGTGCTCGCAGGCACGCCTAACGCCGACTATGCGCTTTGGATTGAAGATAGGGATCCGCCGCGATTGGCGGCGCAGAACTACTCGTTCGGCGTGGCCGGGTGGAGGGTGCCGTTATGGCGCGCGTGCGTAGGAGAGCGAGCGCGCCTGGTGCGTCGTTAGGGTTGTCGCGTGGACGAGGGGGATCTGGCGGCGCTGCTGCGGCGGCATGCTGTGCGGCATTTGGTGCCGGGGGCGGCAATCGGGGTCTTGCGCGAAGGGACGGCCACGGCCGCCTGTTACGGAGCCGCGGACGTGAGGACCGGCGAGCCGGTCACCTCCGGGACGCGTTTTAGCGTTGGCTCGTTGACCAAGTCGATGGTCGCGACGGTGATCGCTGGTCTGGCGGAGGCAGGCCGGTTGTCGCTGGATGACCCGGTGGCCGCGCACGTGCCGGAGCTGCGCGCAGACGGGTGGGCCGGACGCGCGACAGTGCGCGACCTGCTCGCCAATCGTTCCGGGCTCCCGCTGCGCGCCGGGCTGGAGTTCGGCTTCGCCGGCCGGAAGGACCACGACGGCGGCGCGCTCGCGCGGCTGGTGACCGATGCCGCCAGAGGCGCGCCTGCGGGCGATTTCTGGTCGTACACCAACGTGGGGTGGTGCGTGCTCGGGCGGGTGATCGAGACCGCGACGGGTGCTGCCTGGGAGGAAGCCATGCGGCGCCACCTTTTCGACAGGGCAGGTATGAGTGAGACGATCTTCGTGACCGGGGGCGCTCCGAAGGGCCGCGCGACCGGGCATGAAATCACCGCTGACGGACCGGTCCCGGTCGAGCCGCTGACCGCACGCGCCTACGGGCCGGCCGGTACCAGCGCGGTCACGACGGTCACCGATCTGCTCCGGTTCGCCGCCTTGCACCTGCAAGACCCCTCGCTCGGCGTGCTGCGTGCCGTGCACGCGGAAGTTCCGATCTACGGCTGGCTCGATTCCTGGTGCCTGGGCTGGGCCCGGTTCGACTGGGAGGGCGGCCCGGTGTGGGGGTGGGACGGCCTGGTCAACGGCGAGCGATCAGTGCTGCGGATCGTGCCCGGGCGCCAGGCCGCGGCCGTGCTGATGACCAACGGCAGCACCGGGCGGGCGATGTACCGCTCGCTGTTCGCCGATCTGATGGCGTCGCTGTTCGCGATCAGCGTGCCGCCGCTGGTCCTGGACGCTGCAGTCGGCGTGGCCGGGGACCTGTCGCGCTTCGCCGGCGTCTACGCCTGGCCGGACCGGCAGGTCGAAGTCGCGGCCACCGCGAACGGCCTGCTGATCGGCAGCGAGGACGGCCAGACCGAGGCGCTCCCGCTCGATGAGCGGACCTTCGTCACCGACCCCGCGGATCCGGATAACCCGGCGGTGACTTTCGGAGCGTTCGGCGCAGCCGGCCGGCCGCGGGTGCTCTACGACATGGTCTGGGGATTGCCGCGGCGCGGCCGGTAACCGGGCGCTCGCTTCCCCGGGAAGCGGAGTGCTCAGCAGCAGCAGCGGTCGGTTCTGGGTCTGCCTGCTTATGATCGCGGCAGGCGCGCACGCCTGGGAAGGGGCCAGCCCGGTGCACGTCGACGTGAATGGGACGCGGCTGTGGTTCGACGTGGATGGCCCGGCACTGGTGCCTGATGGGAACCAGATGCGGCAGCGGCCGACGCTGGTGCTGGTTCACGGCGGCCCCGGGGTTTACGACCACTCCTACTTCAAGCCGCACTTCGCCCGGCTCACCGAGCATGCTCAGGTCGTCTACCTCGATCTGCGTGGGCACGGGAGGTCGGCCTGGGGTGAGGCAGCCGGGTGGAGCTTCCAGGCATGCGCCGACGACGTCCGCGCCTTCTGTGACACCGCCGGGATAGCCAGGCCGATCGTCTTCGGGCACTCGATGGGCGGCCCGATCGTGCTGCTCTACGGGGCGCGCCACCCCGGGCATGCGGCCGGGCTCATCGTCCAGTCCGGGTTCGCACGGTGGGACCCACCGCGGATGGTCGAGGGTTTCCGCCGCGTGGCAGGCGATGAGGTCGCACAGATCGCCCGGCGCAGCTACGCCGGCGAGGAGGTACCCGAGGAGCAGCGGGCGCGTGTCTTTGCCGCCTTCGGCCCCCAGCTCCCCGATGAAGAGCGCGAGGCTGGCACGCCGAAGAATCTCGAGCTCAACTCGCACGGGATGGAACTCATCCGCCGACTCGACATCGTCGATCAGCTGAGCCGCATCGGCTCACCGGCGCTCGTCTGCGTCGGCCAGCTCGACCCCATCACCCCCGTCGCCGCCGCCGAAGAGATCGCCGCCGCGCTGCCCGAAGGCACCGCCCAGCTCAAGATCATCAACAGGGCAGGCCACTTCACGTGGAAGGACGCCCCAGACCGCTACTGGCCGGTCATCACCGAATTCATCACCAGCACGACCGGACGCGAACTCGCCGAGACATAGCCCGCACACGATCTGGAACGCCGCACAGTAGTTCTGCACACCGGCACCACCAGGACGCCAGGCGCGAAGCGCAGCAGGACCTACAGAGCATCCGGATCTGCACAATCGCCGGTCTACCCGAGCGGAACTGCGCAGCCACCCATAGCGGCGGATACGGGTTGTCGAGCCGCAAGCAGCTTGAACTACAGAGCGTGATGGGAGAACACCGGCTCCTCGCGCCGAATCGGCGCGTGTGGCCGCTGACGACCCCGGCGCCGCAGCCGGCGCGCGGCTGCCCAGTTCTGTCGGGCAATTACCGGCGTGGCCGGGTCCATTCAGCCAGGAAACCCATCAGCAGGGGAGTGACCTCAGCGGGGCGTTCCATGCTGGGAAGGTGTCCCGCCCAGCGCAGCTCAACGTGACGGGCGCCTGGAAGCAAGCCCGGCAGGCTGGCCGCGATCTGCCGGAAGTCGGGAATGTCGTGGCCGCCGGACAAGGCAAGGCAGGGCGCGCGGATCGCCGACAGGTCGATGCGGGCATGATCGGGCGCGAACTTCCCGGCGAGCTGCAAATCGAAGGCACGTCTTTGCATCTGCCAGACCTGCTCGCGGATGGTGGGACTGGCCTCCGGCCCCAGCCAGGTGGCCACGTTCAGGTCCACCGCCGCCACGATGTCGCCAGCATCGAGCAGCGCCTCCTCACGCTCACCGAATGAACGCAGCTCAGCACCTGGCTCATGACCAGACAGCCCCGCACAGATCAGTACCAGAGCGGTCACCCTGTCCGGGCACCGCCCGGCGATCTCCACTGCGATCTGCCCGCCATAGGAGGCACCTACCAGTACTGCCTGCCCGATCGCCAGCGCATCCATCAGGCCAATGACATCGTCCGCGTCCGCGTAGGGCCGGTCTGCCACCGGCGTGTCGCCGAAGCCGCGGAAATCGCAGCGCACCGCACGGTAACCCGCCTCCACCACGGCCGGCCACTGCGGATTCCACATCCGCCGGTCGCACACACCCGCATGTAGCAGGACCACAGCTGGGCCATCCCCAGCCACATCATGAGCGATAACCACCTGCTGACCCTAGCCACGCGTCTCCCACCAGTACAGGGCGAACATCAGCCCGGCGCCCTCATCAGCACGATCACCCCGCCCGCTACCGATTGCCGCCAATCACTGAAAGAGACTTGCGTACAGAACGACCTTTCTGAAGCGGTGCTGAGAGACGACCAGCAGACCGCGACGGGCATGCCGAACGGCGGCTACGCGCGCCCGCCTTACTGGAAGCGCTGCCACGTTCAGTGACCAATCACCGAAGCCACTTGACGTGACCGACTGGGTCTGGGCGGCCGGAGGCGGCGGCGACCTCGATGGGCCGCATCATCGATGCCTGCTCGCTGGCACGGACCTCATCGCGGCTACTTTGCGGATGTTGCCTCTGCGAGGGCTCTCGAGAGATCGTTGGAGGCGTCTGCAGGCTGCGCCGGCGGGTTAGCGGGTATCTGTGATGTAGCTGGTCAAATGCGCTCGCTCGGTTTCGAGTTCGTCGATGCGGTTCTTGACCACGTCGCCGATGCTCACGATCCCTCGCAAGCCGCCGTCGACCACGACCGGCGCGTGCCGGACCCGGTGCTCGGTCATGATGCGCATGACCTCCTCAACTGGGGTCTCTGGCGTAACCGTGTGCACCTCGGCGGTGTAGATAGCCGTGATCGGCTCAGACAGCACCGTGGCGCCTCGCTGGGCCAGCGCCCGGACGATGTCCCGCTCACTGGCGATTCCGTTGACCGAGGTGCCGTTGTGAGAGATGACGACAGCACCGATCCGGTGTTCGGCGAGCACCGTGAGAAGGTGCCGCACGTCGGTGTCCGGGGTGACGGTGACGACCTGCCCGCCCTTGACGCGAAGTACGTCGCTGATACGCATCCGGCCCTCCCAGACACCGGTGCGGGACTGATCGTGTGCCCACCGGCACCCCCAGGCTATTACTTCAACCCGCGGTTGCTCGGTAGATGATCGGCGCTGGATCCCCGGGCACTGGCCGGGCTCGGGTATCGCGACCCGCAGAGCGGCGGGCGCGGCGAAGTCGGTAAGGAACGCCGGGCCTGGGAACCCGCGCCAAGGCGGCCGCGTCGCGGCTAGGAGCGGGCTTGGGCGGCGCGTTCATGGGCGGTCTTGACGCATGCGTCCACGTCACCGGGGCGCCCGTGATCATCTCTTCGGGATCTCGCGCGAGTCGCTTGACGGGCACGCGGCCGATGCTGCGGCCGCCTGCTGTCACAACGCAGGAACGGCCCGCATCCACCCCCTCGCCGAGACCGGAATCAACCACCGCCGGACAGCCCCGCACGCGATCCGAGCACGTGCGCGGCGCACTCATCTCGGCCGCTTGTTGAATCGGGCGCCGGTCAGCCGTGTCGGCCACGCGCCTGGCCGCACATAGATCACCTGGTCTGGTCGGCCGCATTAGACCCGTCCGCCGCCTCGCAATGCATACAGATAAGGCGGTTCTTCGTGTGCGCCGTCACCATGATCGGCCACGTTCCGTGACCGCTGGCGTCTTCCGGTCAAGCCCTGCGGCAAGTTGGTCCCGGGTGGGCGGGCTCGTGGTGGCATCTGCGGATGGCGCTGAGGGTCTCCGCGGCCGGCTACCGGGAACGGGGGCCGAGCGCGTCGGGGTGGGCCCGGCGGTGGTGCCCGGTCAAGTCCTCGCTGAGGTTGCCGGGCCGGCAGGCGGCGGTGCGGTGGCGGATCTGGCAGCGCGTGACCGGAAGATAGGTAACGGTCACAGGGAAGCGGCGGGACCTTGAATTGCTCATCACCTCTTTGATGCCAGCCCCGCCGCAATGACCTTGCCGTGCGCCACACACACGCCCACGCGGCACCCATGAGGGCTCCTGGTCTTGCCGTGCGGGTGAACAGTGTGTGAACTGAGCAAGGCGAGCACATGATGGCCGCCAGCAGGCCCAGCGCAGGGGAGGTGCCGCAGGTGAGCGTGGGCGATCATTTCGAGCGGGTAGCCGGCGTCTACGAATCGCTGCGCACCACCGACCAGGCGCCGGTGCGCGCGATCGGCCAGCTGCTGCCTGACCGCCCCGTCACCGGCCTGGATATCGGCTGCGGGACGGGACGGTACACGCGGCTGCTGCGCGCCCTGCTGCCGGACGGCTCGCGGCTGGCCGCCAGCGATGTCTCGGCGGCCATGCTGGCACAGCTCCAGGCCGGCAACCGCGGCCACGCCGGTGGGGTGGTGCCGCTGCTAGCAGCCGCCGAACAGCTGCCGTTACGGACCGCCAGCCTCGATGTGGTTACCGCGTTCAACTGCGTTCACCACTTCGACCTCGGCCGCTTCCTGACCGCCGCCGCCCGGGTGCTGGCGCCCGGCGGCCAGCTGTTCATCTACACCCGCACCCCGCAGCAGAACGCGCGGACGATCTGGGGCCGCTACTTCCCGGGCTTCACCGAACACGAACAGCGGCTGCACACCCAGGCCGCGATCCGGGACGCCATCAGCCGGACCGGCGGGCTCACGATGATCGCAACACAGACCTTCAAACATCCGCGCACGAGCACGGCCGAGCGGCTCCAGGCCCAGGCCGAGGGACACCACTACTCGACCTTCTCCCGCTACACCCCGCAGGAGCTGCGCGCGTCCACCGCGACCTTCCTGGCCCGGCTGCCCAGCCCCGAGGTCTGCTGGGTGGACGAGCACCTGCTGGTCGTCGCCGGCGCGAGCCGCCGCAACCAGGTGGAGCCTGACAGCCCGGGCACCCTAGCGAGCAAGGCGATCAAGGATCAGGCCCTCCACATCAGCGCCGCGCGCGCCCGCCAGGCTCCCAACAGACGTCCTGGCGGCCGCGCGCAGATCACCCCGTCATGCGCCCAGCCGATTGCTGGCGACGACCTTCGGCAGAGCGCCCAGACCGGCGGATCTCGCGCGTCCCGTCACCATGCGTCGGCCACGCTCCGCGACTATCTGGCCGCCTTCATTACCACCCTGGTGGGGTCGTCCCGGACCCGCGCCGCGGCGCTCAGGTGTGCCAAGTGCCAACGGGGATCGTCTTGTCGTAACTGATGCGTTGGGTACGCCCGGTCAAGATCATCACGAAGCCCGCCTGGAGCGAGCCTGCTCAGGTGGCTCCAGCCGGGTGCGGTCAACGGGCAGTTCCGCCGGCCCATCTATGAGGCCTGCCGCCGCGGCGAGCTTGGAGATCCGTCGTTCCCTCGCCCCGAGCTTCTGGTCGGCGCGGTCAGCCATCGCGGTGCACACCTTCAGGTGATCTCCACACCGTCTGCAACCGCCCTTCACATAGGTCTGGCCCGCTGTCGTTACGGCCGCTCTGCCTGCGGCGGAGGGGAGGGGAGGGGAGGGGAGGATCGTGGTGGAACATCCCAGCGCGGCGTTGATGCCGAAGGCCGGTGAACTGCTCAGTGGCGCGGCACAGACCTGGGTCGTGGGTGCGCGGCCGCGGTCATCTTGGTCATCGCGTTGAGATCGCTGTCGATGTCGCCTGCCGGTTACCGGCGCGAGCCGCCTCTGCCGCCGGGGGGAGTTGGTGGGCGGGTGGTAACGATGGCGTAGCTCGCGGCCGGGCAGTGGGTGGGCGGCGGCGGGACGGGGCTGCCATCAGCTTTTGAGGAGGTGATGGCCGTGCGGCGGTGCCTGCTGGTGCTGGACATGGATCTGCTTGGCCTGGGTGAGGAACTTGACCTGGAGCCGATCAACTACCTGGCCGCGCGGCACGATCAGGAGCGGGGTGAAGTCGTCGTGCTGTCGGTGGCCGCCAGCCGCCAGGTGAAGCTATCGCCGCTGGAGCTGCTTTTGGGCGCTGCTACCGCCCACGGCCAGTCTGCCCCGGCCAAGTACCCCACAGCGCCCCAGCCGGGCCACGATGTCACTGCCGCCGCCGAGCAGCGCATGAACCGGGCCGTGCGGCAGCTGAAGACCATCGGCTACCGGGCAAGTGGCGTGATCAGCGACCAGGAACTGGTGAAGGCGGTGCGGGCCGAGACCCGTGCGCACGACTATGACGAGGTGATCGTGGCGACCGGCCGCCAGGGCGGCAGCTGGCTGGCGCGCAGCCTGCACGTGGACCCGATTCATCAGCTGCGGCGGCGCAAGGGGCAACGGCTGGTCATCTTCGCGGCCGGCCCGGGCACCAAGCCGAGCCAGTGACAGCCGAAGCAGCAGCAAACCCGGCCAGCGGTGGGGCCTACCCAGCGCATTGTGGCTACCACCGGTAGCGGCTCACAACCCGGCGGCCGGTCTGTGCCCCCGTGCTGATAAAGATGCGCTCATTCGGTCAGGATGCCGCGCCGGCGAGAACAGTCCCAGGCCGGCCCTCCGGTCAACATGGTGCTCGGTGACAGCGCCCGGGTCTCCCGCGCCACTCGCGAGCTGATCTTGCTCACGGATCTGCAGACAACGAAGATGGACAACCCCGGATGGAGCCGGATCAGGCAACCGCCGCAACCCCCTGCGGGCAGGCCTGTCCGACAACCACGAACTGGTCTGGACGGCCAGAATCTTGCCACGGAACAAAAGCTCACGCTCGCCGCGTACCTGGAGGCCGGCCAATGCTCATAGCAGCGCCGAACATCCAGATATGCGCGAGCCACATCCGACTGGCATCGAGGCGGTATCGGCGCCGAACGGCGGCGATTGTTCGGCAAGTGGCGGGTGGGCCTAACACAAAGCATGAGGTTGCGCTCCACGCCCAGGCTGATCGGTTCGCTGGCGCTGCTCCTCTCCGGCTGCGGGCAGGTCCGCCCGTCCGGGCGATCGATGTCCACAGGCGGCGCGCACGTGTCATCGGTCGCCGGAGAGGTAGGCGGTGACGGCGAGAGCGGAGTAGGCGGCCAGGAGGATCGCTCCGCTGAGCCGGGTCGTTCTGCCAGTCCGCAAAACGAGCGCCGGAAGAGCAGCCGCTGCTGCCATGGCCGCGAGCTCGATGGGCCGGAAACTGAGGGCAAGCGGCGTGAAACCCCACGAGATGAGCGCGACCAGGGGTATCACCAAGCCGGCGATCTGGGCGCTTGAGGCCAGCGGGATCTCGGTTGCCAGCTTGACCCGGCCGCGCCGCGCCAGCAGCACCGCGCTGCCGTGCTCGGTCGCGTTTCCGACGATCGCAACGATCACGAACGCGACAAAGAACTCCGACAGGTGCACGGTGGAGGCGAAGGCGCGCAGCGCGCCGACGAGCGTTTCGCTGACCAAGGCGGTAACGACCGTCGCAACGCCGAGCACCACCAGGGCGGCAGCCAAGGACCAGCCGGTGCCCTCGGATTCAGCCGACCTAAACAGCTGCCACTGGCGGCGCAGCGCATACCGGGTCACGATCACGCCGACGGCCAGGAGCAGGATGGCGACAGGAACCGAGAGCTCGGCGAGCGAGCGACGTTCCGGATCGCCGTGAAACCCCGGCGCGGCAGCGGCGAGCACCACAACGGTGGTGAATCCGACCAGGCCGAGCGAGATGTAGGCAGACCGGCGATCGATGAAGCCGCGCTGGCCGAACAGAAGCGTGAAGCCGAGGACGAGCAGCAGGTTGCTGGCGATCGAGCCGACGAGCGACGCCCTGACGATCACGGCCAGCCCCCCGGAAACGGCGATGATCGCAATGATCAGCTCCGGCGCGTTACCGAACGCCGCGTTCAAGAAGCCGCCGACCCCGGGACCGGTGTGGCGGGCCAGGTTGTCCGTCGCCTCGCCGATCAGCCAGGAAAGCGGGATCAGCGCCACGCCGGCCAGCACAAACAATGGCAGCTCGCCGACGGCGTCGAGCCGATCCAGAACCACCACCAGCGGCGCCAGCAGCAGCGGCGTCAGGAGAAAACCGCGAGCGATGTTCCCACCGGCCCTGCACACCCAGTCACCCTACTGCGCGACGCCCCGCTCTCGGCGTTCAGCCGATCCCAGCCAGACCCGGGAGCTGGCCCATCACAAGAGCCCGGGAGCTGCCGGACGAGGTTGGCGGTGGCATGGTGCATAGCGTGAGCGATCGCCCCTGCCAGGCCGACGGCCCCGAGCTTACCGATACGCCTTCACGCCCATCGGTCAAGGCTGCAGGTCCCCCGTCCAGCCAGCACGCCTCGACGGAACCAGTCCCTCGCCAGGGGCGCAGCGCGAGGCTCCAGCCCCATGATCCGTTACAGGCAGCGGGCGCGCGCGCAGAACGCCTAGTTCTGCACGCACTGGCAAGGAGACAAGGCAACGCCGGAGCCGCACCTAACGGCCGGCTGTGCGCGCACGGGCGGCCTGGTGCTGGTGACCGTCCGTGACCGGCTGGGAAGACGGCCGTCGCGTCAGTGGGCGGCGGCCACCATGGTGGTGTCGCGCCGGATGCCGTGATGCGCGTCCGGGCTGCTCCAGGTGGCGCAGTCGTCTATCGCGCTGGCGAGCAGGTCATGGAGCATCTGGTCGGGCTGGAGGACGCACGCCTGCGCGATCCCCTCGACCGCGGCATGCACGGTGGCGGGCGCGGAGTGGTGGCGGAAGGCCTTCGGCGAGATCGCGGTGCCGCCGGTGAAGCCGCGGGCCCACCGGGCAGCGTGCGGAACGTGCGCCAGCACGGCCCGGCTTTGTTCGTCCAGCCAGCCGGGAGGCCGCCCGTCCAGGCCGGCCAGCACGCGCTCACACGCCAGCACCGATACCGCCATGACCTGCTGCTGGGTGGCCGCCACCACCGGCAGCGCCATCCGCGCGCAGATCAGCGCGATCCGCGCGTCGATATGCAGATCCTCGCTGGCCAGCCCGATCACCGACGGGATCAGCGGGACCAGCCGGGCCCGGCCGGCGTCGGAGGTGTAGTCGTTGACATCGCGGGCGAGAGCGGCCAGCAGCGGATGCGTGCAGGCCGGATCATCACTCCACCGCTCCCCAGCCAGATACGACGCCAGCTCCATGAAACACGCCCCCTGGCGCGGGCCGCGGTGCTTGCCGCGGGACAGCACCGGGACCATCTCCGGCGGGTGAGTTCGGTCACCAGACACGGCCACCTCCAGCGGCGCCGGCCGACCTGCTACCACCAGTGTGCGCGCCGTCCATTGCCGCCCGCACGCGGCCCCGGCCAACGGACGCACTTGCGCAGCGTGGTGACCGGCCAGGCCGGCTGAGAGCGGGCCCGCCGCCGGCTAGGTGCCACGGCCGGCGGACGCCAGTGGATGATCTTGATTGCTTCCGGCCACAGGCTGCCTGCCACCACGCTCAACCCCGCGCCGCGAGCCCCAGGCGTGCCCATTGCCAACGAGAATCGTCTTGTCGTAACTGAAACTTTGGGCACAACGATCAAGCTCAGCTTCCTGGAGGGGCCCGCCCGCTTGGCGCCAGCGGGGCTCGTGCTGTCACCTATATAGAGGGCCGGCCCTCGTGACGTGCCCCGAGATCCGCTGCTCCAGGGCCTGCTGATTGAGCGGACCGGCTCTCTGTCGTTACGGCCAGCCGAGGGCCGGGCGGCCGGCTACCGAATGTGAGCGCGGCCGGGGTCTCTCAGCGCTCGCAGGCACGGCTAACGCCGACTAGGCGCTGCATGGGGATGACGAGTTCCCTGTGGCCAGGCGGCACAGAATGATCAGTTATGGCTTTGCCTTTCCGGCGCTGTCTGGCCGAGATCTGAACGACAGCGGGGAGTTGTTCAGCAGGCTGGGTCCGGCGCGTCCGCGCGCCGGGTGCGTCCTCGGCCGTGGCCGCGATCTCGAAGTCGTGCGCCTTGAGCAGGCGGACAAGCCGTCCCTCAGGAGGAACAGGTCCTCGGCGAGGACAGCGCGCACGGCACCTCGATGACGATCATGGTCGGGCCGCCGGGTGGGCTGCTGACGGCCAGGATGCCGTCGAATGTGCCCAGCCGCCGCTCGATCCCGGCCAGGCCGCTGCCCTGGGCCGGGTCGGCGCCGCCGCAGCCGTCGTCGGTGACCTCGACCCGCAGCATGCCGCGGGCGTGCCGGATCCGGACCTGGGCGTGGCGGGCGCCGGAGTGCTTGACCGCGTTGGTGAGCGCCTCGGCGACCGCGAAGTAGCACGCGGACTCGACCGGCGCGTCGAGCCGTCCGGGCAGGACGATGTCGGTCTCGGTGCGCAGCGGCGTGTCCAGGGTCAGCGCCCGGACCGCCTCGCCCAGGCCGCGGTCGGCCAGCACCGGGGGGTAGATGCCGCGGACCAGGTTGCGCAGCTCGGTGAGAGCCGTGGACGAGGCTTCCCTGGCCTCGGCCACCAGCGCGACCGCGGCCTGTGGGCTGGTCGGGATCAGGTGCTCGGCGGCCCGCAGGCTCATGCCCAGGGCGACCAGCCGGGCCTGCGCCCCGTCGTGCAGGTCCCGCTCCACCCGCCGCAGCTCGGCCGCGGCGCTGCCCACCGCGTCGGCCCGGGTCTGGGTCAGCTGCTCCACCCGCCCGGCCAGGTCGGCGCCGGGTTCGCGCCGCAGCAGGACGCGTGCGTGCGGGATGACCGTGCGGGGCACCAGCCAGAGCCCCAAGGCCAGCATCAGGCCCCCCTCGAGGCCGGCCCCGGCGGCCCAGGTCGGGTTGTCGACCAGCACGGCGCCGAATCTCAGCGTGCCGCCATACGTGACGAACGGCGCAGAGGGCCAGGACAAGGCGAGCGCGATCCCATAGAGCCCCAGGACTATCAGGCCGGCTACCGCCAGATCCGCCGCGACGGCCGGGAACCACCACACGATGAGCAGCACGGCCGCCGCGGCGGCCAGATTCCACAAGATGCTCCACCAGCCCGGGCTGAACCCATAGTCCGGGCCGGCCAGCTCGATGGCCACCGCGGCCACCGGCAGGAGCAGCAGGCCCCACCATGGCTTGCGCCCGGGCAGCAGCTTGACCAGGCCGGACTGCCGGCCCGCGGTCCGCCAGAGCAGCCACAGGCCGAGGGCCAGGAACACATAGGTCTGCGGCAGCACGAACTCGGTCCGGTACGAGCCGGCGCCCGCCAGCACCAGGCCATACAGCTTCTGGACGGGGTCACCGCGCTGGTAGGCCCGGACCAGCAGGAAGCCGTACAGCCCGAGCGTGATCAGCATGACCGCCACCAGCCACGCTGCCTGCCGTGGCAGCAGAACCAGCACCAGCCCGGCGCTCAGTATCGCGATCAGGGTGGGCCAGTGATTCACCCCGTTCAGCCCGAACAGGCTGACGGTCAGGGCCAGCAGGGCGAGGCCCCAGCCCATCTCCCGCAGACGGCCCCGCGGGGTCATCGGCCCTGCGCCGGAGGCCTCCATCCGGCGCATGCTCAGCCAGATGCACCCCGCGGTGTACGCCGCGATGAAGATCGTCCACTTCACCATGCCGGGCTCCTGCCGCGCCGCGGCCGGCTGGCCGCCGATAGCCCTCCATAATGGCGGAAACGGCGCAGGCCACGCCATAGGCCGACGCCCACCCAGGCGGTAGGTAAACCCCTACCACAGGAGGCATGTGACTCGGGAGACCCGTGGTCAGGAAGACAAGCCGGCCGGGATCTCCTCCAGCCGGGCGACGTGCCCGGCGATCCACCGCAGCGCCAGCGGGTCCAGCGCGGCCACCGCCCCCTCCGGCCGGGCCTGGCTGTCCCCTACAGCGACCGGTGGCCAGCCGCAGCGCCTGCGGGCTCTCGCCCAACGCGCTGCCGGGCAGCGTCCCCGCGTACCGTTCCCAGCAGCAGCCCGGCAGGAGCCAGACACCAGATCCACACTCGCGGTATGGGCCACGAGGGCCGTGCCCGCCACGCGCCCGTCAGCAGGGTCACGCACGGTGATTCACGGAGCAACAGGCATTGCTCTTGACCTGTGCGGGTGGACACCGCTGGCCGGTCTGCCCAAGGCTACGGAACACAAGGTCACCCCTTGCGGCGTACATGGCCGCCAACCAATGCTTATAGCAGCGCCGAACATCTAGATATCCGCGAGCCATATCCTGACAGGCATCGAGGCGGTATCGGCGCCGAATCAGGCGGATACTTGCGCGCCAGGAGCGGAGCAGTGCCAGTCACGGTACGTGATTAATGATCTACCGCAGAGTGACGCCATATCGCCGACTCTGGGCGGGGTAGCTGGTCGGCCGATCACGTGCGGGGGACCGCCAGATCCGCTGGTTCTGCGCGCTTGGCCCGGGAACGGACGGCGCCTGAGGCTGGGTTAGGCACGTCGATGAGTTCTCGCTGAGCCGGGTCAGCGCAGCGGCGATGAGTGGCAGCGCAGTGGGGTCGGGGGCGGCGAGGGCTGCTTCCTGCTACTGGAGAGTGTTGCCGTATTGCAGAGGGCTGACCAGCCGGAGCCGCAGCGCGGCGGGACTTGCCAAACGCGCTGCCGGGCAGGGGCGCGGCGCCGTAGCGTTCCAGGAGCAGCCAGGCCGGGGCGGCGGTGGTGGTGACCAGGTGCAGGCGGCGCAGGTGTTCGGGCCAGGGCTCGAAATCGGAGTAGATGTAGAAGTCGGCCTGTGGCGGCGGGACGACCATCCGGCGGTAGCGCACACGGCCGCGACGGTGGCGTGCAGGGCGCGGCTGGCTGCGATCACGGCGGCGGCGTGCTGGACGAGCACGCTGGGCGCCGACCAGATCTCACTGCGGGCGCCAGCAGCGCGCGGCGCAGTCGGCGGCCGAGCGGCCTGGCAGGCATCCGGTCACGCCAATCCGCCGCCCGCCTAGTGCCAGACTCTTGCTCAGGCCGGTGGTGATCACGGTCCGGTCCGGGGCTACCTGGGCCGCAGGCGGGGCAGTCCTGGCATCAATAGAGGTACGGGGACTGGGCCGCCGCCGCGGCGTCGTTGGCAGGCGCCGGGCCGGGTGCTGGCTGGCCGCGGACTGCCTACGGCGACGGCGAGCCCGGCACTCCTTGCGGGGTGGGTATCCCTTGCGGGGCCCAGGCCCGGGGTCCGGCGAGGTTTTGGCCGGCGGCCACGCCCTGGCCGGCGATGAATCCCTGCTGCCAGGCAGCGGCCATCAGCTGCTGTACCGCCGGTTGCTGCTGTTGCGGTGTCCGCAGCTTCGCCACCTCGTCAGCGATCTCCTGGGGCAGCCCGCCGTACGGCCCGAAGCGGCCCGGATCGCTTTCGTAATACGTCCCGAACGCCACGAAGGAGGCGAACTGGAACTTCGATTGCTGACGCCGCCAAGTGGCCTTCATCTGTGTGGCCAGATCCCAGGCCTCGCGCAGTCGTCGCGCCGCCTCCGCGGTGTTGCCCAGCATGTCTTCCTGCTGCGCCTGGAGGAACAGCGTTTGGGAGTTCATCCCATGCGTCAGGTCGGGGCCGTCGGCATCGGGGTCCAGAATGGCCAGCGAGGTCCCGAACATCTCCCGCGCGCTCTTCAGGTCCTCGTCGGTGTTGCTGAGGTAATAGAACATGCCGACCGAACGCAGCGTAAGAATCTTGGCGCTGGAATCGATCCTGGAATCTTTCCGCTGGACCGTCTTGCCAGCGAGTTTCCAGTAGTAACGTGCCCGTTCGACGTCCCAGACCTGGGCGAACGAGGTGGCTAGGACCATCACGTCGAACCAGCCTGCCACCGGTGGGTCGCTGGACGAAATCCAGAGCCGCCGGAATAGGCGCCGGTAGGCGGCATCATGTGAACCGTCGCCGTCCGACGGAGGTTGGAGGAGCTCGTCGGCCTGAAGGGCAAGCGTCTGGATCTCACCCATGGCCGCTGAGGCGTTGGGAAGGGTCCCGCCGGGGGCTTGTTCCGGGCTCCCCGCGTACCCGAACGTCTTGCCAAGCGCCAGCCATAGCTGGTGCACGAGCTCGTCGAACTGCTGCTGAGTGCCGGCCTCCGCCCCGGCCCGCTGGAGCCGCAGGGTAAGAAGGCTGATCCCGAACGCGAGTGCCGCGAAGCCGGCGCTCGACACTGCTATCCAGTCGCTGGCGTTCATACGGTGATCCCCCCATGCCGTTCATGCGACGAAACTGACATATTCGCCTAGGACGAGGGTGACCGCCCAACATCACGAAACAATAAATGCCTCCCGGCCATTCGGCGCTGCTCGCCCTCTGCTCGCCGTTCCGCGGCCATCAAGCCAGTGGCGGGTGTCGGGGCCGACGAGCCACCGGCAGGCGAGCCAGCCGACGGCAGGCCAGCGAGCTAGCGGACCTCCAGGCCGGTGAGGGCTGGGCTGATGATCAGGCGCTGATCTCCGAAGTGCCTTCGAAGATCGTGGCCGAGTTCGAGCAGGACATCGAGAACTACGCCCGGGTGCGAGCATGCCTCCGTCGAAGCCAGCCGCTCCGATGCCAAGCGCCAACGAGCCTGCCAAGGCCGTTAGCCCGGTAGGAAGCGGCACCGGCAGTCTGCCGTCGCGCAAGCCCGCCAACGAGAGGCCCGGCCGCACTCCTAAAGCCTCCAGCGCCGAACACCCGGTTCTGGCGCGCCAGCATCGAGGTCGCCACCAAACAAGCAGCCACACCGATCGGCGGCTACTTGCGCGTTGGCGCTGACCAGCGCTTGCTACGGACTGTGACCCGGTTCCTAGCCCGATGCCGCGCCGAGCGCCGAGTATGCGCGGCTCGCGGTCCAGCTCAATTGCATTTGAGGCTGCACACAGATCGCCGTTTCTGGGCGGCCGCACCCGGCCGCTCACCACCACCTACGCCGACTCCCTCACCAGCGACTACACCCGTTTGCCCAAGGTATCCACCTGAGGCGCCCGGGAGCGGACGGTTCCGGGACGGGTTCCAGCTGTCCTGGCGGCCGGCGTGCTGCTGGGGTCGCGCCCAGGCGTAGCGCCTGGTGCTGATGCCCCTTCGCCATTGCGGGGACACCCGGTTGGGCTTAGCTTGTGCGCAGGTGAGTCATGGGTTCCAGGGGCTGGCTGGCCGACTGCGTCAACGGCTGATCTTGAAGATAACGAGCGGTGACGGCTGACCGGGACCGCCAGCACGACCTGGGGGGGATCGATGAGCAAGCTGGGCAAGATCGCCGAGATTCCGGCGGGGAGCTGGACCAAGTGGCTGGTGGTGGGTTTTTGGGTGGTCGTGGTCGCCGTCCTTTACCCGCTGTCCACCAAACTCACCGCCGCGGAGAAGAACAACGCGTCGGCCTGGCTGCCCGCCAGCGCGGAGTCGGTCAAGGTGCTGGACGTGCAGCAGCGCTTCCAGTCGCCCAACGACTATCCCGGGGTGGTGGTCTACTACCGCGCCTCCGGTTTGACCGCGGCGGATCGGGCCAAGGCGGCCGCCGACGCCCGCAGGTTCGCCGGGCTGCATGGCGTGGTGCGCGGTCAGGTGACCGGCCCGATCCCCTCGGCGGATGGCAAGGCGATGCAGACCACCGTGGTGGTCAACGTGGGCAAGCAGGGGTGGAACGGCGCGATCACGCCGGTTGGCTCCACGCGGGCGATCGCCCGGGCCGGGGCGAACGGGATGACGACCCATGTCACCGGGCCGCTGGGGTATGCGGCCGATAACGCGAAGGTGTACAAGGGCGTCACCGGCACGCTGCTGTACGTAGCGCTGGCGGTGGTGATCGTGATCTTGCTGATCTCCTACCGGAGCCCGGTGCTGTGGCTGCTGCCGGTGATCTCCTCGGTGGTGGCGCTGTTCACCGCCGAGGCGGTGGTCTACCTGCTGGCGGCGCACGCGGGCCTGACGGTCAACGAGGAAAGCGGGGCCATCCTGGATGTGCTGGTCTTCGGCGCCAGTACCGACTATGCGCTGCTGATCGTCGCCCGCTACCGGGAGGAACTGCGCCGGCACGACCGCCGTCACCTGGCGATGGCCGAGGCGTTGCGGCGCGCGGGGCCGGCGATCATCGCCAGCGGCAGCACGGTCGTCATCGCGCTGCTGATGCTGTCGTTCGCGGAGCTGGGCTCGACCAAGGGGCTGGGCCCGGTACTGGCCATCGGCATCGCCGTGGGCATGCTCGCCATGCTCACGCTGCTGCCGGCCCTGCTGGTGATCTTCCCCCGCGGCGTGTTCTGGCCGTACAAGCCCACCTACGGCTCGGCCGAGCCGACCACCCGCGGAGTGTGGGCGCGGGTCGGCTGGAGCATCGCTCCCCGGCCGCGGCTGGTCTGGATCACCACCGCGGTGATCCTGGGCATCCTCGCGCTGGGGCTGACCGGCCTGAAGGCCAACGGCCTGACCAACGCCCAGAGCTTCCGCGGCCACCCCGACTCGGTAACCGGTGAAACGCTGCTCGCGGCCCACTTCCCGGCCGGGGCAGGCCAGCCGGTCGTCGTCATCGGCAGCCCGGCCGCGGCCGCCTCGCTGCGGGCCGCGTTCGCCACCACCCCCGGCATCGCCTACGTGACGCCCCCAGTGGTCCGGGGCGGGTACGTCTACCTGCAAGGCACGCTGACCGTGCCGCCGGACGGCCAGGCCGCCTACGCCACCATCGACCGGGTCCGGGCCAAGGTGCACGCCGTCCCCGGCGGCCACGCCCTGGTCGGGGGCAACACCGCGGTCAACCTGGACATCGCCCGCGCCGCCGCGCACGACAACAAGCTGCTCCTGCCGCTGATCCTGGCCGTGGTGTTCATCATCCTGGCGATCTTGCTGCGGGCGCTGGTCGCGCCGCTGATCCTGACCGCCACCGTCGTGCTGTCCTTCGCCGCCGCCCTGGGCGTCAGCGCCTTCTTCTTCAACCACGTGTTCGGCTTCGGCGGTGCCGACACCTCCTTCCCGCTGCTGGTGTATGTGTTCCTGGTCGCGCTCGGCATCGACTACAACATCTTCCTGATGACCCGGGTCCGCGAAGAAGCCCACCGGCGCGACACCCGCCACGGCGCGATCACCGGGCTGGCAGCCACCGGCGGGGTGATCACCTCGGCCGGCTTCGTGCTAGCCGGCACCTTCGCCGCCCTGGCCACCCTGCCGTTGACGTTCACGACCGAGCTGGGATTCGCGGTCGCGTTCGGCATCCTGCTCGACACCATCATCGTCCGCTCCGTCCTGGTCACCGCGCTCAACCTCGACATCGGCCGCTGGATGTGGTGGCCCAGCAAACTCGCCCACACACCCGACCCCGCGCCAGCCGAACTCGGCCACGAACGGGCCCGGGCTCTGGCCAGGGTCTGACAAGAAACCCGGATCGGGCATATTGGCTGCGCTCGCTTTCGGCGCGGGTCTTCCCCATGGGGGATCTGGGGGCGGGTCGGTGCCTGGGGGTGGGAATGAGGGTGGTGACCGCGCGGCGGGTGGCGGGCTGTGTGGCGGCGGTGTCGGTCGCGCTGATAGCTGGCGCGCTGGTGCTGGCATTTCTTGGCCGTCAGCGGGTGTCCGCCGGGCTGACCGGCTGGGATGATGTCTTCGGGCTGGTGACGGACCTGGCCGTCCCGGTGGTGGGTTTCGTGCTTGCGTCCCGGCGGCCCGGGAACCGGATCGGCTGGCTGTTCCTGACGGCGGCCCTGGCGCTGGCGCTGCGGGCGTTCGCGCATCACTATGGGCTGTACGCCCTGGTCGCGGCGCCGGGATCGCTGCCGGGGGGCCGGGTGGCCATGTGGGTGTCCAACTGGATCTGGTTGATCCCGCTGGCCATGCTGGCATTCGCGTTCCTGCTGTTCCCGACCGGGCGGCTGCGTTCACCGCGGTGGCGCCCGGCCGCGTGGTTCGTGGGCGGTGCTTTTGCGCTGGCCACGGCGGCCGCGATCGTGGTCGCGACCCGCATCTGGTCGCACCCGTTCGTCGCGTCGTACCGCCAGTTGGGGAATCCGGCTCTGGTGGCCGTGACGTACGTCCTCATGCTCGCCGCGCTGGTGGTCGGCGTCGCCGCGCTGGTGGTGAGGTTCGCCCGGTCGAAGGGTGAGGAGCGGCTGCAGCTGAAGTGGTTCGCCGCGGCCGCGGTGCTGGTGCTCGTATCGTTCACCGCGACGCTCGATACGAATTCGGGGGTCGCGAACTTGGTGGGGGACCTGGCGTTTTTGTGCCTGTTCGTGGCTATCGCGATCGCGGTGCTGAAGTACCGGCTGTATGACATCGACATCGTGATCAGCAAGGCGGTCCTGTACGGCTCGCTGGCGGTGTTCATCACCGCCGTCTACGCCGCCCTGGTGGTCGGGGTGGGGACGCTGGCCGGCAACACGCGCAGCCCGCTGCTGGCGGCGCTGGCCGCCGCGGTGGTGGCGGTCGCCTTCCAGCCGGCCCGGCAGCGGGCCGGGCGGCTGGCCAACCGGGTCGTCTACGGCCGGCGGGCCACCCCCTACCAGGTGCTGTCGGACTTCGCCG
Source organism: uncultured Actinomycetes bacterium (assembly GCA_963730065.1). Taxonomy (GTDB): domain Bacteria; phylum Actinomycetota; class Actinomycetes; order Streptosporangiales; family Streptosporangiaceae; genus UBA9676. The sequence continues at coordinate 19,648 of CAVSQL010000002.1, forward strand.
GGCGGATCGGCGGCACCTACGCGGCCGGGGACGTGCTACCGCAGATGGCACACATCGTGGCGGGCGGGACTGGCGCCGAGAACGTCGTGGTGTGGCTGCGGGTAGGTGAGGAGTTCCGGCCCGAGGCCTCCTTAGGCGTCGGCCCGCTTCCGCCACGCCTGCCCGCCGACGGCCAGGCGCTGCCGGCCTTGCCCGGAAGGACCTGAACGTCCCCATCGTGCACCAGGGTGAGCTGCTGGGCGCGATCGCGATCGCCATGCCCAAAGACGAGCCGCTGCGCCCGGCCGGGCGGCAGCTGGTCGCCGACGTGGCCTCGCAGGCCGGGCTGGTGCTGGCCAACGCCGGGCTGATCGAGGACCTGCGGGCGTCGCGGCAGCGGCTGGTCACCGCCCAAGACGAGGCGCGGCGGCGGCTGGAACGCAACATCCACGACGGCGCGCAGCAGGACCTGGTCGCCCTGGCCATCAAGGCCAAGCTCGCCGCGACGACCCTCGGCGATGATCCGGCCAAACAGATCCTCAGCGAGCTGCAGGCTGACGCGGTGGGGGCGCTGGAGAACCTGCGCGAACTCGCCCGCGGGATCTACCCGCCGCTGCTGGCCGACTTGGGGCTGGCCGCCGCACTGGGCGCCCAGGCCGGCAAGTCCGCGCTGCCGGTCACCGTCCAGGCGGATGGGGTCGGCCGGTTTCCGCAAGACACCGAGGCGGCGGTGTATTTCTGCTGTCTGGAAGCGCTGCAAAACACCGCCAAGTACGCCCACGCCACCCAGGCCCGCATCTGCCTGCAGACGCAGAACGGGACGCTGTGCTTCACCGTGTCCGACGACGGGAGCGGTTACGACGTCCGCCATACCCCGATGGGCTCGGGCCTGCGGAACATGGCCGACCGTCTCGCCGCGCTCGGCGGCCGACTCGAGATCCAGTCCACTCCCGGCCAGGGCACCACCATCACCGGGCACCTCCCCATCCCCGCCACCAGCGGCAGTCACTAGCGGGCACGATCACAGATCGCCAGCGGCCACCGCAACCACCGGCAGATAGCCCGGGCGAACACCCAATCGGCAGGACCAGGACGGATGCGTATCGGCTTCGGGCACCGATCATCCACGTCGGCCATGCCGTACAGATCGTCGTGATCAGACGCAGGATAGGCGGCCACGCTAGCCTCCAAATTTCCGCCCCGAACGGCGGTTACTTGCGCACCGGGCGCTCACCAGCGCAAGTGACTGAGCGTGATCCGGCTGCGCGCTCATCGCAACGCTGAAGACCCGGGGGTGTCCCGATGTTCTTGTCAGGTCTCCGGGGTCGGGTATCCGTGGCTGTGCGGGCGGGACCGGATTTTGATGAATGCCCAGATGCCGAAGCTGTTGACGGGGGTGGTGTGGAGCTGGCCGTCGAAGGTGATGGTGATGGCCTGGCGTCCTGGGGCGCTGCCGTAGGCGAAGTAGGCGTGGCCGACCTGGCCGCCTGTTTGCACCGGGCCGACGTCTTGGAGGGGGCCTGCGCCGGAGGAACTGCCGGCGGTCCAGGTGCCGTCTTGCCAGGTCCAGATTTCGGTTTCGAGCTCGCGGCCATCGCCGTTGCCATCGATCAGAGCGAAGCCATAGTCGCCGTCGCTGGTGACAGCGATGACGCGGGCGTAGCGGGGATGCCAGCCGCCGTGGGCGAGGACATCTTCCGCGGTGAGGGCGCGACGGTCAGGCTGCATCGATGAGTCCGATCGGCTGGCCGCCGGGGGGCTGGCAGGGCTGGCGGGTGCTGGCCATGGCGAGGATGACGTCGCAGCCGATCCGGGTCAGGCCGTGCCCTCCTCCGGTTCGGTGCCATGCCGGCGGAGCAGGTCACCAAGCCGGTCAACCTCTTCGCTGAGCTGGCGGACCTTTTCGGCCAGCGCCGGCAGGTCCGGGTGCGCGGCCCCCCATTCCTGATGGCGGGACTTCTGCTCGGCGAGCAGTTCCTTTTCCCGGTCGCGCAACGACGCGGCCCGCTCATAGTCCTCGGCGTCGGCGGCGGCAACTCGTTCGCGGCGGAGCTGCCTGATCTGCCGGTCGAGATCACCGGTGTCCGGCCCGGTACCCACCCGCTGCTCCACCGCCAGCAGGCGCGGCTCGATCGCGTCGATGCGGGGCAGCAGGTCAGCAGCCAATCCCCACTCTGATAGCCCGGCGCCGGCGGACGTCGGCTCCTTACCCTGGTGGCCGTGGAGCAGCTGGATCACCTGCTGGCGGACCCGGTTCAGGTCGGCGCCCAGCCTGACCAGCACCTGGGCGGCGACGCCCTCGCCCTCGCGGATCAGGCCCAGCAGGATGTGCTCGGTGCCGATGTAGTTATGGCCCAGTTGCAAGGCCTCCCGCAGCGAGAGCTCCAGCACCTTCTTGGCCCGCGGGGTGAACGGGATGTGCCCGGACAGCGTCTCCTGCCCGTGGCCGATGATCTCCTCAACCTGCTGCCGCACCGCCTCCAGGCTGATCCCCAGCGACTCCAGCGCCCTGGCCGCAACCCCCTCGCCCTCGTAGATCAGGCCCAGCAGCAGATGCTCGGTGCCGATGTAATTGTGGTTGAGCATCCTGGCTTCTTCCTGCGCCAGGACCACCACTCTCCGGGCCCGGTCGGTAAACCGCTCAAACATCCTCCGCCGCCCTTCAGGCAGATGCCGGCGGCTGGTGTACAGACCGGCCAGGCAAGCTCTGCCGGACCCAGACACCGGCGACAACACCCCCACAATAGGTGCCACCGCCAGCGGCGAGACCCGCCTGATCTTCAGACCCGCCCGGAAGGCTCGTCGCCGGTGAACGGGCACATATCAGGAGAGGCCGCCGCTCTGGTAAGCCGCGACAGCACGTCCACGCCAGAAGCGGACCGGTCGCTGCCGAAGCGTTTCATTTCCTGGAAACCGAGCGCCGCGTGAAGGTGCAGGGAGGCGATGTTGGCCGCCCCGGCGACGTAGAGCGCCTGGTCGGTGCGGGCGAACACCCAGCGCAGGCGGGCCCGCGTCAGCGCCGTGGCGACACCCCGGCGCCGCCACGCCGGGTCCACCAGGACGCCACTGAGATAGCAGCCTGCCGGGGTACCTGGGGCCGCCTCGCCCGCCGCCAGCTCGGCTACCCGCCCGTAGGCGATGACGTGGCCGTTGGCTTTGGCCACGAACATCTGGCGCGAGTCACCGGTGATGTCGGATGCGAACTGCTCGCCGAGGTCTCCGGGATCCACCCGCTGGACACGGGTGACCAGCTCGACGGCAGAGGCGACATCTTCCACCCGTAGCGGCTCGACCTGCACTGGACCCTGCGGCGTGCCACCGGCCAGCGTCGCCGGTCGTCGTCGCGCCATCGTTTCCATAGCCTGGGCGATTACACCCTTCAGCCACACGGCCCAGTGTATGGACAAGATCAGAGGCCAGCGGGATGGCGGTCGCGCCAGTGTGCCCACTGGGAGCCAACGTGGGAGCCACCTGGGCGAACGACTTCCCACGCCAGGGCGGACAGGTATGGACAGGCGGCTGGCCATCACCCCAGCCCACGAACCGGTATGGACGACATTGAACGCCGGACATGTATCTACGAATCAGCGGGCGGCTGTCAGTAGCTCAGTTGCTCATCCCAGTCGGTTCCGCGCCCCTCAGGGGTGAGGTCGTACAGGTTCCAGACCGGTTCGAGGGTGCCGACGTGGCGGGGATCTTGCCCGGGGTCCTCTGGCGCGTAGAACAGTTCCGAGCCCCAGAAGTGGCGGATGGTGTCCCCGTCGCGGTGGAACACGTTCAGCATCGGCTGCTGCCCCCCGTCGGGGGTCTCGGCCAGGTAGTCGCGGTTATAGGTGGTCCCGGCCGAGGACAACAAGCGCAGCCGCCGCCAGCCGCGTTCGGCGGCGAAGGTGAGGATGGGTTCGATCGGCGCCTTGGCGGCGACCGCGAGGTTGACGTGCTGGGAGGCGTGCTCGGCGGCGCCGTCCAGCTGGTCGAGGAACGCGGTGCACGACGGGCACGGGCCCTGCGCCAGCGGCAGCAGCGCGGTTTGCCCGCCTGCCGGGCCGGGCCGGTCGTCGCCCGGGGCGCGGGGGAACATCATGCTGTAGATCACCAGCGAGTCCTGGCCGGGCGCGAACAGCTCCGACAGCCGCACCGCGGCCGGGCCGCCGCCTGGCCCTTGGGTCTGGAAGATGTAGTCCTGCGGAACTACCCCGCCGGGCGGCAGCCGCCGCCGGGCCTCAGCCACCGCCTCCGTGGCACGGCGCAGCTCGATCTCCTGCTCCAGCAGCCGGTTCCGCGCCGTCCGGTACTCGGCTGACTCACCAGGAAACGCGACGGCCATGGTTCCTCCCAGGGAAACTCGCTTAAGGCTCTACGCTAGGCCAGGCACTGATGCTCATCCGCTGTTGCTGCCAGCACAGCCCCTGTCAGTCAGGCCAGGCGGGGCAGGCCACGCGCCGCGGCCGGGGACAGCCTGCCTAGCGCCCGCACCGGCCGCGTGATGCCACGAAACAGCGATGAAGCAGCCGATGCCAGCCAGGCGGCCCGCTCGTTGGCGCGGCGCACCCTCGGCGGGGCTCTTAACGCGCTCGATCTGGTAGAGCCGGTAGCCCTATGGCCGCGACGCCGCGCAGATCACCCCAGATCTGCGCGGCCGACGCTGTGCCGGAACCGGATCCCACAGCCGCGCCGAACGGGCGGCAGTGTGCGCCCCTGCTCCGAGGCGAGGGCTGATTACGCAGCGTAGAGAAGTGTGCCGTCTGCAGCATCGTTGCCGGTTCGGCGCTTGCGGCGGGATCCCGGCTGGCGCCAGCCCCATCCGGCCGGTCAGCTAGTTCTGTGGGCTCCGGCTCGGCTGTTTTGCCCTGTGACGGCCGGCAACCCTGCCTGCTGGCTTGTGCCAGCGAGCGCTGCAGGCGGCTGATAGCCCGTCCGGCGGCGGGTTGTGTGATAGTCGGGTGATGGCCTCTGGCGGGGAGCGTGGTCGGGGACGGCGGGCATCAGCGGAGCTGCCGCTGTATGGGGTGGCGGGCTGGCCTGGTCAGCGTCAGGTCAGTTCGTTCAGCTGGGCCGGCCGTGGCGGTGGGGAAGGGACGCTCATGTCGGTGGGGGTGAGCCACAGCCACCGGGACGCAGCCATCACGGTCACTTCCCACCGCCGGCAAGACGACGGTCTTGCGTCGCTTCGGCGGTGGGTATCCCACAACGCTGCCGGTGCCGCGTTGCGCGAGCATGCCGATGACGAGTCGCCTCAGCTTGCCCGTGCCCAGGAGGTGGAGCGGCTCCAGTCCGCGGCCTGGTTGGACGAGCTGAGCTGGGAGAACGTGACGATCGCCGTCGATGGTCAGGCCACGCCGTTCCAGCTCTGCCACGTGCAGGACGACTGGTGGGTGGCGGTGGGCCGGGGCGCAGATGCTGATCTGACCCTCGACAGCCGGCACGTCCCGCTGGCCGGGCTCACGCTGGTCGATGTCACCGGCCTGCCCCTGCCCGAGCCGCGGCTGCCCCTGGAACGGCCGGAAACACCAGCCCGGCGGTTCCCGGCCGATGCCGGTCCAGCTGGCGTCATCGTCCCCGGCCACGCCCGCGTCGACCTCACCTTCGAGCGCTCCCGGCTGCTCAGCGGGTCAGTCGGCGGGCAGCCGGTCCGCCTGGACCTGAACGTGCCCACCCATGACGGTGCCGCCGCCGGCACGTTCGCCGCGATACCGGTGGCCGCCAGCTGGCAGAACGGGGACAACTACCGCATCTACCCGGACGTGCCCTCGGACCTGGAAGGGTCATTCGCGGGGCAGCCCGCCGAACTGCATGCCACCTTTCACCTCGAGCCCGGCTACTTCTTCGGCCAGGGCACGATCACCGGGCACATCGGGGCCGAGGACCTCCACGCCACTGCCGAGCGCGCTTCCGGCGGGCTGGGCGGCACCCGAACGGTCGCCGTTGACGGGACGCTCGGCCGCACCGAGTTCACCATCTACGCCACCATCGACGGGCCGCTCACGTCCGGGCAGATCCGCGGAACCGTGGCGGGCACCCCGATCCGCATCGACGCGGCACGCACCCGCGATCCACACGGCGGGCAAACCCGCCTCACCGGCAGCTACCAGGGCCCCCCGGCACTGCTCGCGCTGGCCACAGGAGCGCTCCTGCACTTCATCTGACAGCGAGCCAACGAGCCCGGCGAGCCCGGCGGCCGACCCTGCCACAGCAGCGCCGGAGTGTGCCCATTGCCAATGAGGATCGTCTTGTCGTACCTGACACTTTGGGCACAACGATCAAGCTCAGCTTCCTGGAGGGGCCGCTCGCTTGGCGCCCACGGACTACAGCCAGCGGGGCAGCTGCTGTCACCTATATAGAGGACCGACCGTCGTGACGTGCCCCGAGATCCGCTGCTCCAGGGCCTGTGATTTAGCGGACCGGCTCTCTGTCGTTACGGCCAGCCGAGGGCCGGGCGGCCGGCTACCGAATGTGAGCGCGGCCCGGGGTCTCTCAGCGCTCGCAGGCACGCCTAACGCC
>CAVSQL010000003.1:0-35707 GCA_963730065.1 uncultured Actinomycetes bacterium
GGAGCTACGGGGATTCGAACCCCGGACCTCTTGCATGCCATGCAAGCGCTCTACCAACTGAGCTATAGCCCCTCCGAGCCGCAGGCTAACCGCCGATGGCGCCCCGCTAGTGTACAAGACCCACAGGGTCGCCAGTCCCGCCTGAGCGCCGTCACCGGCTGCAAAACAGACCCCGCCATTGCTCGCCGGCCAGACTCGGTCACGGCGGCGAGCCAGGCACCCTCGCCGGGGATGCCCGGGCGTGTCAGCGGTCGTCGCTGAGCACGGGCTCGGGCAGGGTGCCGGCGTTGTGCTCCAGCAGCCGCCACCGGCTGCAGCGCCGGCCCAGGATCGACCATGCGCAGTTGGCGAGCGGACCGACGGCGCCCCACAGGTCTTCGGGGAACCCGAGCAGGCGGGCCGCGCCCAGGCGGATCGCCGCACCGTGGCTGACCACGACCACCAGCGTCCCGGGCGCCAGGCCGGTGGCGATCCGCTCCAGCGCCGCGCCCGTCCGATCGGCGACGGCGGCCGACGACTCGCCCTCGGGCGGCTGCCACACCGCGTGCTCGGCCGGGTAGCGGGCGCGGATCTCGCTGTCGGTCAGGCCTTCCCACAGCCCGCCGTACCGCTCCCGCAGGTCCTTGTCGGTCGTCACGGTCAGCCCGGTCAGCCGGGCCAGCGGCGCCGCCGTGGCCATCGCCCGCCCCAGGTCGGAGGACACGATGCCGGCCGGCCGCAGGGCAGCCAGCAGACGTGCGGCCCGCTCGGCCTGCTGCTCCCCCACCGCGTCCAGCGCGATGTCGCTCTGCCCCTGGAAGCGGCCTTCGGCGTTCCACTGGGTCTGCCCGTGCCGCCACAGCACCAGCCGGACCGACTGCTCGTAATACCGCGGCGCCTCGCCGCGGGGCGCCTCAGCGGGCGCGGCGGCGCCACCAGCGGAGCCCGGGGTGGCGTCAGCAGGACCGCCCGGCGCAGCCTGGGCGGCGTCACCGGCGCCGCTGGCTCCCGGCCCCGCGGCACCGGCCTCCGGCGATCGTTCCGCAGCGCCGGCCCCCGCCCGCACCTGAACCACGGTCAGCGACGCCCCGCGCCGCCGGTGGGCCCGTCAGCGGCGCGCGGCCCGACCCCGACCGGTTCCGGCAGCGGAAGCCGCGGGCAGTCCTTCCAGAGCCGCTCCAGCGCGTAGTAGATGCGCTCTTCGGAGTGCTGCACATGGATGACGAGGTCGAGGTAGTCGAGGAGGACCCAGCGCCCTTCGCGCTCGCCCTCCCGGCGCACCGGCCGGACACCGGCCTTGCGCAACCTCTCCTCGATTTCTTCGACAACGGCCCGCACCTGGCGGTCGTTGGTGGCCGAGCACAGCAGAAACACGTCGGTGATGACGAGCTGCTCACTCACGTCGTACGCGATGATGTCGGTGGCGAGCTTGTCGGCTGCGGCCTCGGCCGCGATCCCGGCAAGCTCGACGGCCCTGGCTGTAGCGGTCACGTGTGCAGCTCGTTCTCCTCCGGTATGCCCTTCCCCGCCCCGTGCCGCTGGTGCCTGCGCGGCCGGGGATCTCATTCAGAATAGCCCGCCAGGCCCGCCCGGCCACCCCCCGCTGGCCGGGCCAGCGTTTCGCGGCCTGTCCGCCAACCCGGCCGCCGGGCCGGGACGGGCGGCATATGCCCTGGTCAATCGCTACCCCGGTACAGCCGGCGTTTGGCGATGTACTGCACGATCCCGTCCGGAACCAGGTACCAGATGGGTTCCCCTCGGCCGACCCGCTGGCGGCAGTTGGTCGAGGAGATCGCCAGCGCCGGGATCTCCACCAGGCTGACCCGGTCCTCCGGCAGCCCGTGCCCGGTCAGCCGGTGCCCGGGGCGGGTACAGCCGACGAAGTGCGCGAGCTTGAACAGCTCGTTCACGTCCTGCCAGGACATGATCTGCTCCAGCGCGTCCGCGCCGGTGATGAAGAACAGCTCCGCCTCGTCCCCGCGCTCGGCCCGCAAGTCGCGCAACGTATCGATCGTGTACGTGGGGCCGCCACGGTCGATGTCGATCCGGCTGACCGAAAACCGCGGATTCGACGCGGTCGCGATCACCGTCATCAGGTAACGGTCCTCCGACGGCGACACCTGCCGGTCTTCCTTCTGCCACGGCTGGCCGGTGGGCACGAACACGACCTCGTCCAGCGCGAAGACCTGCGCCACCTCACTCGCCGCCACCAGGTGGCCGTGATGGATGGGATCGAAGGTGCCGCCCATCACCCCGATCCGCTGCGCATCGCCCATGCGCCGACTTTAGCTGGAACCGTCTTCCTCCAGGCCCGGCAGCGGCGGGTCGCCGTCCCGCCAGCGCACCAGCCGCACCGCCTTGCCGACCTCGGTACGCGGCACCGTGCCCGGCGGCAGCACCCGCACCCGCACGCTCACCCCGAGCTCGCTGCGGAGCCGGGACTCCAGCTCGCCCTCGGCCGGCAGGCCCCACTCCGGCGGCCCCGCCGTGCCCGGCGCCCGGGCAGGCGAGCCCGCACCGCCGGCCGTTAGGTACTCACAGCAGGCGATGAGGCGGCTGGCGGCCTCCCGTTCGTCCAGGACCAGCAGGTAGTCCGGGTGGATCCCGGGCTCGGCGAGCAGGACCCGCTCCACCTCGCTCGGGTACACGTTCACGCCGCGCACGACCAGCATGTCGTCGCGGCGGCCCGTGACCTTGCTCATCTTGACCAGGGTGCGGCCGCATACGCAGGTGCCGCGGCGCAGCGAGGCGACGTCCCCGGTCCGGTAGCGCAGCAGCGGCAGCGCCTCCCGGGTGAGGCTGGAGAACACCAGCTCACCGAGGGCGCCGTCGGGAACGGGCCCGCCGGTGGCCCCGTCGACCGTCTCCACCAGGAAGTGGTCCTCGTTGACGTGCAGCCCGTCCGCCGCCTCGAGGCACTCCGCGGCCACCCCGGGGCCGATCACCTCCGACAGCCCGTAGACGTCCAGCGCCCGCAGGCCGAGCAGCTCCTCGATCCGGGCCCGCATCTGCTCGGACCAGGGTTCGGCGCCGAACAGCCCCGCCTTGAGGGCCAGCCCGTCCCCGGGCCGCACGCCCGCTTCCGCCAGTGCTTCGCCGAGCCTGATCGCGTACGAGGGGGTGCAGGCGAGGATGTCCGGGCGCAGGTCACGGATGAGCGTCACCTGCCGCTGCGTCATCCCGCCGGAGGCCGGCACCACGGCCGCGCCGAGCTCGACCGCCCCCTGGTGGAAGCCGATACCGCCGGTGAACAGCCCGTACCCGTAGGCGTTATGCATGAGGCTGGCCCGGGTTGCGCCGGCCGCCGCCAGCGCCCGCGCACACATCCGCGCCCACAGCGCCAGGTCAGCACGGGTATAGGCGACCAGGGTCGGCCGGCCGCCGGTTCCGCTGGAACCGTGCACGGCCACGACGTCCGCCGCCGGGACCCCGACCATGCCAAACGGATACGCGTCCCACAAGTCGCTTTTCACGGTCATCGGCAGCCGGGGCAGATCCGCCAGCGCGGCGATGTCGCTGCCGCCCTGGACGCCCGCGGCCCGCAGGCGTTCGGCCTGGACGCCGCCCAGCGCGAGCAGCCGGTCTACCAGCCCGCGCAGCCGGCCGAGTTGCAGCTGCTCGCGCTGGCCGGGCGGCATCGCTTCCGCGTCGGGCTCGAACATGTGCCTCACCTCCGGGCCTGCTGGCCGGCCTGGCCTGCCGGGCCATATTGCCCGGGCCAGACCCGCCCCTGTGCCATGATCGACCATCCCATGATCGGCCTGCCACGGTTCGCCGGCGAAGCCGCCCGGCCGGCCCGGTGCGGCCGGGCGGCGGACAGGTAGGTAAAGTTCCATTTCTTTGGTAGGCAAAGCCCCACTCTTTGCCCGCGCGGAGCCCGCGGGGGGAGTCATCGGTCCACAAGGGGCCTACCATGGCGAGCATGACGACTCCGCCCGATCGTGCCCGGGTACGCCTGCCCGGGATCAGCTCCCGGGCGTATGAGCACCCTGCCGACCGGTCGGCTCTGGTGGCCATGCGCAAACTCACGGGTTTCGACGTGCTGCTGCGCCGGCTTGCGTCGCTGTTCAGCGACCGCAGCCTGCGGCTGCTGTTCCTGGCCAGCTCGGTGCGGGCCTCGCAGGAACAGTTCCCGCACCTGTACGAACTGCTGTTGGACGGCGCCTCCGTACTGGACATGGCGGAGGTCCCCGAGCTGTTCATCAGCCAGGACCCGCTGCCCAACGCGATGACGCTCGGCTCCGACAAGCCGTTCATCGTGATCACGACCGGCCTGGTCAACCTGTACGACCCCGAGGAGATGCGGTTCGCGATCTCACATGAGCTCGGGCACGCGCTGTCCGGCCACGCCGTCTACCGGACCATGCTCTTCCACCTGACCCGGCTCGCCACCCGGCTGGCCTGGTTCGCCGTTGGCTATATCACGCTGCGGGTGATCATCGCGGCGCTGGAGGAGTGGTACCGCAAGTCGGAGCTGTCGTGTGACCGGGCCGGCGTGCTGGGCGGGCAGGACCCGGCGGCGGCGCGGCGGGCGCTGATGAAGCTGGCCGGCGGATCGCGGATGCACGAGCTCAGCCACGACGCGTTCCACCAGCAGGCCCGCGAGTACGACGCCGTCCCCGACGTGCGGGAGGGCCTGATCAAGCTGCTGCAGATGCAGGGGACCACGCACCCCTTCGCGGTGATCCGTTTCGCGGAACTGGACCGGTGGGTCGCCGAGGGCGAATACCGGGACATCCTGGCCGGCCAGTACCCGCGCCGCGAGGACGACGACCAGGCGTCGGTGAGCGAAGAGGCCAAGGCGGCCGCGCGTGCCTATCAGGAGTCCTGGAACCGTTCCGCGGACCCGCTCGTCGGCCTGGTCAAGGGCTTCGCCGAGACCGCCGCCGGGGCGGGCGCGACGCTGTTCAGCGGCGTGTTCGGCCGCCGCGACGCCACCGGGAACGGGAACGGCGACGGCGAAGACGACGAGGAGCCCTGAGCCCACGCGTCCCCGGCCGGTCAGCCGGGAGCCGGTTCCGGCCCCGGCTGCCACCACGCTGAGGCCGCTGTCTCGCCGGCCGCCTGCGGGACGCCAGACCGCCAGCCCCGCCTAGTGATCATGACTTAGGTGCCGTTGGAACGACAGCCAAGTCGTGATCACGATGAGCGGCTGCGGTGGCCGGGCCGGACCATGATGACCAGATCGTCGCGGTGGACGACCTCACGCTCGTACTCCGGGCCCAGTTCCGCCGCCAGGGAACGGGTGGAGCGCCCCATGAGCGCTGGGATCTCGGCCACGTCGTAGTTGACCAGCCCGCGCGCGACTACCTGGCCGCCGGTGTCGCACAGGTCGACCGGGTCGCCCACGTCGAACTCCCCCTCGACCCCGGTGATGCCCGCTGGCAGGAGCGAGGCGCGGCCCCCCAGGACCGCGCGCACCGCCCCCGCGTCGAGCACGAGCCGGCCGCGCGCCGCCGCGGCGTGGGCGAGCCAGAGCTGGCGGGTGGTTGGCCGGCGGTCATGCGCGCCGAAATACGTGCCGACCGGCTCGCCGGCCAGCGCGGCGGCGGCCTGGTCGGCCCGGGCCACCACGGTGGGTATGCCGGCCTCGGTCGCGATCATGGCCGCGTCCACCTTCGTGATCATCCCGCCGGTGCCCGCGCGGGCCCGGCCCAGGTTCACCCCGGCGAGGTCGGCCCGGCTGCTGACCCGGCCGATCCGGCGGGCGCCGGGCTGGCGCGGGTCGGTGTCGTAGAGGCCGTCCACGTCGGAGAGCAGGATCAGCGCGCCGGCCCGGATCACGTGGGCGACGAGCGCCGCGAGCCGGTCGTTGTCGCCGAACCGGATCTCGTCGGTGGCGACCGTGTCGTTCTCGTTGACCACCGGCAGGATGCCCAGTTCGAGCAGGCGGCCGAGGGTGCGCTGGGCATTGCGGTAGTGGGCGCGCCGCATCAGGTCGTCGGCGGTGAGCAGGATCTGCCCGGCCTGGACACCCCGCGCGGCCAAGGCGGCGGAATACCGGGCCATCAGCAGCCCCTGTCCCACACTGGCGGCCGCCTGCTGGGTGGCCAGGTCCCGGGGGCGGCGGGGCAGCCCCAGCGGCGCGAGCCCGGACGCGATCGCGCCGGAGGACACCAGCACCGCCTGGCCGCCGGCCCGGACCCGCTCGACCAGCACCTCCGCGAGCCCGGCGATGCGCTGGTCGTCGATCGCGCCGTCGGCGGACGTGAGCGACGACGAGCCGACCTTGACCACGACGCGGCCGGCCGCCGCGATATCGGGCCGCCCGCCCGTCATCGCGGCGCCCGGCGGCGTCATGGGGAGAGCCTCCGGTCGGTGCCGCGCGGCCCGAACCTGTGCTGCGAGCCAGCCGGGATGTCGGGGTCCCAGTCGAACACGACGGCGTCCGGCCCGTCCCCGATCACGACCTCGGCGTCGGCCGTGGCACCGGCGGCGGCGAGTGCCTCTTCCACCCCGATCCGGGCCAGCCGGTCCGCGAGATACCCGATGGCCTCCTCGTTGCCGAAGTCGGTCTGCAGGACCCAGCGCCGGGGTTTCTCACCCAGCACGACGAAGGAGTTGTCGCCCTCCCGGACGATCTCGAACTCGGGCCCGCCCGCCGGGACCGGCCTGATCACCTGCCGGGTCGGCTCGGGCGGCGGGGCCGCCGCCCGAGCCGCCGCCACCACACCGCCGACCGCGTAAGCGAGCTCGCGCAGTCCCTCGTGGCTGGCCGCCGAGACCTGGCAGACGGTCAGTCCCCGGCCGGCCAGCACCACGGCGGCGCGCTCCGCCATGTCCCGCGCGGCCGACACGTCGATCTTGTTGAGGGCGACCACCCGTGGCCGGTCGGCCAGGTCGGCTCCGGTGGCGGCCTGGTATGCGGCGAGTTCCGCCTCGATGACGTCCAGGTCAGCGACCGGCTCGCGGCCCGGCTCCCCGGCCGGGCCAGCGGCGCAGTCGAGCACATGCACCAGCACCGCACAGCGCTCCACGTGCCGCAGGAAGTCCAGGCCCAGGCCCTTGCCCCGGCTCGCCCCCGGAATGAGGCCCGGCACGTCCGCCACCACGAACTGGGTCTGGCCGGCCTCGACCACGCCTAGGTGCGGGGTGAGTGTGGTGAACGGGTAGTCGCCGATCTTGGGCCGGGCCGCCGACATGGCCGCGATCAGTGACGACTTGCCCGCGTTGGGATAGCCGATCAGGCCGGCGTCGGCCACGGTCTTCAGCTCGAGGACCAGTGAGCGTCCGATCCCGGGCTCACCGCGCAGGGCGAACCCCGGCGCCTTGCGGCGCGGTGAGGCGAGCGCGGCGTTGCCGAGCCCGCCGCGCCCGCCCTGGGCGGCGACGAACCTGGTGCCGGTCCCGACGAGGTCGGCGAGCACCTCACCGTCCTCGGTCTTCACCACGGTGCCGTCGGGCACCCGGACGATCAGGTCGGCTCCCTCGGCGCCGTTGCGGTTCGAGCCGGATCCCTGCTTGCCGCTGCCCGCCCGGCGTACCGGGCGCCGGTGGAGGTCAAGCAAGGTGGCGGTCCCCGGGTCCACCTCCAGGATCACGCTGCCGCCGCGGCCGCCGTTGCCGCCGTCCGGCCCGCCCAGCGGCTTGAACTTCTCCCGCCGGACCGAGGCACAGCCGTGCCCGCCGTCGCCCGCCTTCACCCGCAGGGCGACCTGGTCGGCGAACTCGGCCACTGCTTCCTTCCTTCCCGGCGGCGCTGCCGCTTGGCCTCCAGCCGGGTGGATCCCCGGACCGGCGGGACCCCGCCGGCGCCCAGACGCGTCAGGGGCGGACCGGCTGGCGGTCCGCCCCTTGACGTTTGGCCTGGATGTTGACGCTTGGCGGGACGTGCCCTCGCGTGCCTCGCCCTACTTCGCTGCCGGGGCGGCGTCTTCGGCCGCTGGCTGGGCGACGATGCTCACGGCCCGCCTGCGACGCACGCTGCCGAAGGTGACGACGCCGCTGACCAGCGCGAACAAGGTGTCATCACCGCCGCGGCCGACTCCGGGCCCGGGGTGGAAATGGGTGCCGCGCTGGCGGACCAGGATCTCGCCCGCGTTGACCCGCTGACCGCCGAACCGCTTCACGCCCAGCCGCTGAGCCGCGGAGTCGCGCCCGTTGCGGCTGGACGACGCGCCCTTCTTGTGTGCCATCGTCAGCTCTTCTTCCCGGCCGCGGCCCCGGCCTTCGGTGCGGCCTTGCTCTTCGCCGCGCTCGTCTTCTCCGGGCTGGCCTGCTGGGGGCCGGGCTTCGCGGCGCTGGACTTCGCGGCGCCCGGCTTCGCGGCGCTGGACTTCGCCGCGCCCGCCTTGGCCGGGCTACCCTTCCCGGTCGAGATGCCAGTGATCCTCACCTGGGTGTACCGCTGGCGGTGGCCCAGCCGGCGCCGGTAGCCGGTCTTGTTCTTGTAATGAATCATGTTGATCTTGGGGCCGGCGATCGCCCCCATGATCTCGGCGGTGACCAGGTAGTGGCCCAGCTCGGTGGGGTCGCTGATGACCTTGCCGTCATCGACGACGAGAACGGCGGGCAGCGTCACGCTGGAACCGACCTCACCGGCCAGCGTGTCGACGGTGAGGACGTCGTCCACCACCGCTTTCTCCTGCCTGCCACCGCAGCGCACGATCGCGTACACCCGAGAACTCTCTCTCTGCCTTGTGCGGGCTTCCTCGGTGCGGGCTCCGCACCGATCGGCGCCGATCCGCTCACCGGACCTAAGCGACACGAGGGGGCTCGCCTGCCTTAGCACACGGCTGGCCTAGGGGCCCCCTACCCCGGATCCATCCTGTGGGCAAGATTATCAGACACCAGGAACGCCCTACGCCGTACTCAGCCCGTCGCTGGCTCCGCTGGTTGCCCATCGCCAGCCGGCGGATCGGCCAGCGGGGTCCCGGTGACCTCACCGTCGAGGCTGCCGCCATCGGGCGCCTGGATGCCGGCGGCGTCGGTACCCGGCGCCTGCACGCCAGGCACCGGGGCAACTGGCTCCTCGGTAGCGGGCAGCAGCAGGCCCGGCACCGCGGCGATTGACTCCTGGCCGCCCGGCTCGGGAGGAGCCGGCGGCTCGGTGTCGGGCAGCTGGCTGACGGGCTCCGGCGGGCCTTGCTGGCGGGTGGCGGCCCGGCGCCGGCGGCGCCCACCTGACGGGTGTGGCGCCCGGTCGCCGTCTGCCCTGTCGCCGTCCGGCCGGTCGCCGTCCGCCCCGGCGGCGCCATCGGCCTCGGCGCTCTCGGCCGCTGGTCCGTCAGTTCCGGTGCCGTCAAGTCCGGCCTCATCCAGGGCCGCGCCGCCGTTGTCACTGCCGCCGCTGCCGCTGGCCGGCTCGGCGATGGCCGGCTCGGGCACGTGGCGGCCGGAGTCCTTGCCGTTCTTGCCGTTCCTGGACTGGCGGCCACCCTTCGCCGCCCGGCCGTCGCCCCGCCCGCGGCCGCCGCCCGGTCGATCGGTCAGATCGAGCGAAACGATCACCCCGCGCCCGTTGCAGCATTCGCATGGCTCGGAGAACGCCTCCAGCAGGCCGGAGCCGACCCGCTTGCGGGTCATCTGCACCAGCCCGAGCGAGGTCACCTCGGCGACCTGGTGCTTGGTCCGGTCCCTGGCCAGGCACTCGAGCAGCCGCCTCAGCACGAGCTCGCGGTTGCTCTCCAGCACCATGTCGATGAAGTCGATCACAATGATCCCGCCGACGTCACGCAACCTCAGCTGCCGGACGATCTCCTCGGCGGCCTCCAGGTTGTTGCGGGTGACGGTCTCCTCCAGGTTGCCGCCCTGGCCGGTGAACTTCCCGGTGTTGACGTTGACGACGGTCATCGCCTCGGTGGTGTCGATGACCAGCGAGCCCCCGCTGGGCAGCCACACCTTACGGTCGAGGGCCTTGGTGAGCTGCTCGTCGACACGGTAGTGGGCGAACGCGTCCTCGTCCTCCTGCCAGTGCTCAAGCCGGTCGGCCAGGTGCGGCGCGACATAGCGGACGTACTCGTCGACCAGGTCCCAGCCCTCATTGCCGGAGACCACCAGCTTGCTGAAGTCCTCGTTGAAGATGTCCCTGATCACCCGGATGGTGAGATCGGGCTCGCTGTAGAGCAGTTCGGGCGCGTTCGCCGACTTCGCCTTGCGGTCGATGCTCTCCCACTGCGCCGACAGCCGCGAGACGTCGTGGGCGAGCTCATCCTCGGACGCGCCCTCGGCCGCCGTGCGCACGATGACCCCCGCACCCTCGGGCATCACCTGCTTGAGGATCTGCTTGAGCCGGGCCCGCTCCTTGTCAGGCAGCTTGCGGCTGATCCCCATCATGGAGCCGCCGGGCACGTACACCAGGTAACGGCCGGGCAGGCTCACCTGGCTGGTCAGCCGGGCACCCTTGTGGCCAACCGGGTCCTTGGTGACCTGGACCAGCACGGACTGGCCGGACTTGAGCGCGGACTCGATCCGCTTGGACTCACCCTCCAGGCCGCTGGCGTCGAAATTCACCTCGCCCGCGTACAGAACGGCGTTGCGCCCCTTGCCGATGTCAACGAAGGCGGCCTCCATCGAGGGCAGCACGTTCTGCACCTTGCCGAGGTACACGTTGCCGACGAAGGACTGGTGGCTGGCCTTGTCCACGTAGTGCTCGACGAGCACGCCATCTTCGAGCACCCCGATCTGGGTGCGCTCGCCGCGTTGGCGGACGACCATGACCCGGTCCACCGCCTCGCGCCGGGCCAGGAACTCCGACTCGGTGATGATCGGCGGGCGTCTCCGGCCCGAGTCGCGGCCTTCCCGGCGGCGCTGCCGCTTGGCCTCCAGCCGGGTGGATCCCCGGACCGGCTGGACCTCGCCGGCTGGCTCGTCGGCGGAACGGCCGGGCCGCACGTGCACGACGGTGTTCGGCGGCTCGTCCGGGCTCGCCTGGTCGGCGTCCGGCGAGGTGCTGCGCCGGCGCCGGCGCCGGCGCCGGCGCGACCCTTCCCCGTCCTCGGCCTGGGCATCGTCGGCGTCCTCGGTCCCCGCGCCGTTCGCGTCCGGAGCGGCCTGCTCGCCGTTCCCGGCGGCCTCGCCCCCGCCGGCGGGGCCCGCCTGCCCCCCGGCCTCGGTGGCCGCTTCGGTGTCGGCACCGTGGCCGCGTGAGCGGCCACCCCGCCGACGGCGGCGGCGGCCCTGGCCGTCCGTCTCGCCGTCGTCGTGGTCGGGCGGCTGGTGACCTGCCCCGCCGGCCTCGTCGTCGCCGGTGCTCTCGGCGGGCGTGCGGCCACGGCCACCGGCATCCCCCGCGTGCCCCTCGGCAGGCGGCTGGAAGATCACCTGGGGTGGCTGGAAGGTCGCGGCCGGGACAGCCGTCCGCTCGGCCGCAGGGCCTGCGGCGGCCCCGTCAGCAGACGGCGCACCGCCCGCGGCCGGCGCCGTGTCCGGTGCGGCTTCCTCGGCGGACGTTCCGGTCCCGGACGCGGTGGCGCCGGTGCGACGGCGGGTCGGCCGACTGGCCCGGCGGCGTCCCTTGGCCGCCGGAGCCTGGTCGTCCCCGGCCGGCCCGGCCGGAGACGGGGATTCGGCCGGGGGGGAGTCGGCCGGTGCGTGGCCGGCCGGTGCGTGGCCGGCCGCTGTGTCTATCTCTGGCGAGCGAGCGCCACTGCGCCCCTCATCGCTGGGCTCTGTATCGTTCAGCTCGGTCTCGAGCATCCGGGTAATCTCCCGTCAAGCTCCCGGGCGCAGAGGACCGCATGGGCTCCTCCGCTCCGCGCAGGAGCTGGTCGCACGCGCCCGCTGGGAGGGCGCCGGCCACGCCGGCCGGCTCCGCTCCGAGACGCGTTGTCTCTATTTGTCCATTTGCCCGGCCCGGGGCGCGCCGCCGCATGGCCGCCCCGGACGGCTGCCGCGGGCCGCCGGGCACGTCACGCCCGGTGTCCCCGGCAGGGGCACTGGCGGCCTCCGGGTCAAGCGGCCCTTGCGCCAGCCGCGTCACCAACGCTGGTGACGACGGGGCGAGATCGGCCACCTGGCGGAGCGCGACCAGGATGTCGTCAGGCCGTACGGCAGGTATCACATGCCGAACAACCATTCGAAGTATGGCATTCCCGGTGGCCTGCGTATCGGCGGCGCACCGGTCGGTCTCCATCGTGATCACTGCGGCCCGGGCGTCCATCCGTCTGCTTCCCTTGGCGGTGAGACGCTCGACTTCCACGCTGCCGCTGGCGAGGAAGGCGTCAGCAGCACGGCCCGCGTCCTCCGGTTCGACCCCGGGAAGAACAACCTGCCAGTGCGACGCCTCCAGCCGGAGGTCAGCGAGGGATGCCGGACCCTCGATCACGTCGATCACATCTATCCCGTCCGGCAGGGCCGCATCGAGCCGGTCCCGTACGTCGGAAGCGGCGCACGTCTCGGTGAAGCCAATCTCCAAGTACTCGGCCTCACTCGCTGTCCCGGTGGGGGCAGCGCCAGCGTAAGAGATTTTCGGGTGCGGCGTGAACCCGGCGGAATAGGCGACCGGCAAGCCTGCCCGGCGAACTCCCCGTTCAACGGCGCGTGCGATATCCCTGTGGCTGGCGAAACGCATCCTGCCTCTCTTAGCGTACCGGACGATCAGCCGGGCAGTGATGGGAAGCACACGCGACGAGTCCGGCGTGGCGGGGACGCTGGGGCCGCCCATCAGGCGCCGCCTCCGGTTCCGGCCCCGGTTCCGGCCTCGGCTGCGGCCCCGGCGGAGACGACCGTCAGCGGCAGGAGCTTGGCCCCGGTCGGCCCGGTCTGGATCTCGGTACCCATGGCCGGGCAGACGCCACAGTCGTAACACGGCGTCCACCGGCAGTCCTCCACCTCGGCGGCCCCGGCCGGGTCCACCGCGTCCTGCCAGTCCTGCCAGAGCCAGTCGCGGTCGAGCCCGGCGTCGAGGTGATCCCACGGCAGCACCTCGCTGTACTCGCGCTGGCGCGTGGTGTACCAGTCCAGGTCAACGGGCTGGCCGGCGAGCCCTTCCGCTGCCGCGCGCTGCCAGCGCTCGAAGGAGAAGCGCTCGCTCCAGCCGTCGAACCGCGCCCCGGCCTGCCATGCCGCCCTGATCACGGCGCCGACCCGGCGGTCCCCGCGCGACAGCAGGCCCTCGATGATCGACGGCTGGCCGTCGTGATACCGGTAGCCCACCGCCCGGCCGTAACCGGGAGCCGAGCGCAGCGCGCCGCCGAGCGCGCGCAGCCGGGCGTCCACCGTCTCGTGGTCGCACTGGGCGGCCCACTGGAAGGGGGTGTGGGGCTTGGGCACGAACCCGCCGATCGATACCGTGCAGCGGATGTCCCGGCGGCCGGTCGCCTCCCGCCCCGCCTTGATCACCTTCCGCGCGAGGTCCGCGATGGCCAGCACATCCTCATCGGTCTCGGTGGGCAGGCCACACATGAAATACAGCTTCACCTGGCGCCATCCGCTGCCGTAGGCGGTGGTCACGGTGCGGATGAGGTCCTCCTCGGTGACCATCTTGTTGATCACTTTGCGCATCCGCTCCGAGCCGCCCTCAGGGGCGAACGTCAGCCCCGAGCGGCGGCCGTTGCGGCTCAGCTCGTTGGCCAGGGTGATGTTGAAGGCATCCACCCGGGTCGAGGGCAGGGAAAGCCCGGTGCTGGTGCCCTCGTAACGGTCAGCCAGGCCGGTCGCGATCTCGTTGATCTCGCTGTGGTCCGCGCTGGACAGCGACAGCAGGCCGACCTCGTCGAAGCCGCTGGCGGCGAGCCCGCGCTCGACCATCTCCCCGATCGCGGTGACGCTCCGCTCGCGGACCGGCCGGGTGATCATCCCCGCCTGGCAGAACCGGCAGCCCCGGGTGCAGCCGCGGAAGATCTCCACGCTGAACCTCTCATGCACCGACTCGGCCAGCGGGACGATCGGCCGTCGCGGGTACTGCCAGTCGTCGAGGTCCATCACGGTGTGCTTGGCGACGGTGAACGGCGCCTCCGCCCGGTTCGGGGCGACCCGCCTGATCCGCCCGTCCGGCAGGTAGTCCACGTCGTAGAAGCGCGGCACGTACACCCCGCCGTCGGCGGCCAGCGCCGCCAGCAGGCCATCCCGGCCGCCCGGGCGCCCGGCCCGCTTCCAGTCCCTGATCAGCTCGGTGATCGCCAGGACCGCCTGCTCGCCGTCGCCGAGCACCGCCCCGTCGCAGAACTCGGCGATCGGCTCCGGGTTGAAGGCGGCGTGGCCGCCCGCGATCACCAGCGGATCCCCTTCGCCCCGCTGCGCCGCCAGCAGCGGGATGCCGGCCAGGTCGAGCGCGGTGAGCAGGTTGGTGTAGCCCAGCTCGGTCGCGAAGCTCACGCCGAGCACGTCGAAGGCCCGCACCGGCCGGTGCCCGTCCACCGTGAACTGCCCGATGCCGTGGGCACGCAGCAGGTCTTCCATGTCCGGCCACACGCTGTAGGTGCGCTCGGCGAGCACCCCGGGGCATTCGTTCAGCACCTCGTAGAGGATCTGGATGCCCTGGTTGGCGATGCCCACCTCGTAGGCGTCCGGGTACATCAGCGCCCACCGCACGTCCGCCGCGTCCCAGTCCTTCACTACCGCGTTGAGCTCGCCGCCGACGTACTGGACCGGCTTGCGCACCAGCGGGAGCAGCGGCTCCAGCCGGGGGTAAACCGATTCAACAGGCATCCCCACAGCTTACCGAGGTACAGCCGGCGCGGTGCGTGGCCCGCCTGGCGGCTGGTGCCGGTCAGTCGAAGACGCGGTGGCGGCGGTGAATGGCCAGGAGTACGCCGATAGCGATCATGTCAGCGAACATGGCCGAGCCGCCGTAGGAGACGAACGGCAGCGGGAGCCCGGTCACCGGGGTGATACCGATGGTCATCCCGATGTTGATGAAGGACTGGACCCCGAACCAGATCGCGATCCCGGACGCCACTAGCAGGCCGAACATGTCATCGGCGCGGGCCGCGATCCGGATCGCCCGCACCAGCACGATCGCGAGCAGCGCGATGATGGTGACGGCGCCTGCGAAGCCGAGTTCCTCCCCGGCCACCGAGAAGATGAAGTCGGTGTGCTGCTCGGGCACGAAGTTGCCGGCCACCAGCTGCCCGTGGAACAGGCCCTGGCCGAACATCCGGCCTGAGCCGATCGCGATCTTGGCCTGGGCGGCGCTGTAGCCGGTGCCGCGGGGGTCGGCGGACGGGTTGACGAACGCGGTGAGCCGCTGCACCTGGTAGGGCTTGAGCAGGTGCATGCTCCAGATGACCAGCGCGGCCAGCCCCCCGGCCACCCCGAGCGCCGCGAGCCACCGCAGCCTGATGCCGGACACGGCGATGATGCCCACCAGCAGCACCAGCAGCAGGACGACGACCCCCAGGTCGGGCTGCAGGGCCACCAGGAGCAGCGGCACGGCACCGCAGGCGAGCGCCAGGCCCACCTGCGGCAGCCGGGGGTGCGTGGCCCGGTCACGCAGCTCGCCGAGGATCACCGCGAGCATCATGATCATCCCGATCTTGGCGTACTCCGACGGCTCGACCTGGAACCCGCCGGGCAGCGAGATCCAGGAGTGCGCGCCGTTGACCGTGGTGCCGAGCGGGCTGAGCACCGCCAGCAGGCCCAGGCAGGCCGCCACGTAGACCACCGGCGTATACACCCGCAGGAGCCGGTAGTCGATCAGGCTGACCGCGATCATGAGCGCCAGCCCGATCGCGATGTTGAGCAGCTGCTTCTCCAGGTAGGTGTTGGGATTGGCGCCCGCGTGCGCCAGCTCCACCCGGGTCGCGGACCAGACGAGCAGCGTGCCGATCATGGCCAGGGCGAGCACCGCCGCGATCAGGGCCCAGTCCATATGGCGCACAACGGAATCCTTGGCCAGTGCCCGTTTCCGGAGGCTGCCCGGGCCGAGCGCGGGCCCGCCGGGCCCGCCGGCGGCGCCCGGCCCCCGGCGGACGGGGGCGAGCCGGCCGTAGCCGCTCATCACTTGCTCCCCGCGTACCCGGCGGGCGCGGCGATCGCGCCGGTCGCCGACAGCTGCGGCAGCCGGTGGGGTGCCCGGCCGCCGGGGAAGGCGGCGCGGTGGCCCTCCAGCCCGTAGATCGAGTCCCAGATCTGCCGGGCGCAGGGCGCGGAGACGTCCGCGCCCTCACCTGACTTCGGCACCATCACCACCACCACGTACTGGGGGTGGCTCGCCGGCGCGAACGAGGCGAACACCGAGGTGGCCTGGCCCCCGAACACCTCAGCGGTCCCGGTCTTGGCCGCCACCTGCAGCTTATCCAGCGGGAACCCCGCGAACGCGCCCGCGGCGGTCCCCTGGGTGACGACGTCGATCAGCGCGCTGTGGATGTAGTCCAGCGTGGAACGGGACACGGGCAGGTGCCCGGCCACCGGCGGCGTGATCCGCTGGACGACCTTCCCCGCGGGCGAAAGCAGGGCCTCGCCGATCCGCGGGCTGTACAGGGTGCCGCCGTTGGCGAGCGCGGCGTAGGCCCGCGCGAGCTGCAGCGGGGTGACCGTCACGTAGCCCTGGCCGATGGCGGCGATGGCGGCCTGCCCGGGCGTCCACTGATATCCGGTCCGGCAGTCGTCGTAGGCGATCTGCTGCAGATAGCTGCCGTTCGCGTTGCCGTGCTTGCACCAGTAGTCCTTGTACTGCGCCCAGTAGTTGTACAGCCACTGGCGGGTGGGCACGGTACCCGTTGACTCCTCCGGCAGGTCGATCCCGGTGTCGCGGCCGAACCCCCAGGCCACCTCCATCTTCTGCATCTTCTGGATCGGCGCCTTGGGGCTCGCGACGAAGTTCGCGTTGTACTTGTCGTGCAGGTACATCTGGTAGGCGATCTGGTAGAAGACCGTGTCGCAGGACATGACCAGCGCCTCGTGCAGGGACATCGGGCCGAGGTTCTGCGTGGTCCAGTTGTTGAAGGTGTGGCCGGCGATCGTCACCGCGCCCGGGCAGCTGTAGGGACCGGCCGCCGAGAGCCCGTTCTTCAGCGCGGCCGCCGTTGACGTGACCTTCCAGGTGGACCCGGGGCCGTACTCGCCCTGGGTGGCCCGATTCAGGATCGGCTCCCCGTGGGCGGTCCCGAACAGGTCGCGGAACTCCCGGCTGGAGATGCCGCCGGTCCAGATGCTGGGGTTGTAGGTCGGGTAGCTGGCCATCGCGACCACCCGGCCCTTGGTGGTCATCACTACCGCCGCGCCGGTGGTCGCCCCGGGGTTGCCCTCCGCCTGCGCGCGGCTGATGGCCTGGGCCAGGGCCTTCTGCGTGTCCAGCTGGAGCTGGGAGTTGAGGCTGGTCACGAGCGTGTCACCGGGCACGGCCGGGGTCTGGTGGTGAATCGCGGTCACCTCGCCGGCGGCGTTGACCGACAGCACCTGCTGGCCCGCCTGGCCGCGCAGCTGCTGGTCGTACTGCTCCTCCAGCCCGGCCTGCCCCACCAGGTCCACGCCCGAGAAGCCGGTCACCGGGAGATGCCGCTGCGCCACCTCCTGCGGGGTGATGGGCTGCAGGTACCCGAGCATCTGCGCGGCGGCCGTGCCGTACGGCTGCTGGTAGTGGATCACCGGCTGGACCTGCGCGGTCACCCCGGGGAAGTCGCGCTGGCTCTCCATGATCTGGAGAGCGACGGTGTCGGACACCTGCTGGTCCACCGGGATCGGCTGGTAGGGGGAGCCCCGCCAGCACGGCTGGGACACGGTGGGACCGCACAGCCGGATCCGCTGCTGGAGCACGCTGTAGTCCAGGTGCAGCAGCTTCGCGAGCCGGTGCAGTTCGGCCACGCCGCCGTCGGGCTGCTGCGCGACCAGCGCCCGGTTGACGGAGACCACCAGCGAGGTCTTGTTGTCGACCAGCGGCTGGCCGACATCGTCGAGGATCCCGCCCCGGACCGACGGCACGATCACCGTCCTGGTCTGGTCCTGTGCCGCCGCGCTGGCGTAGGAGACCCCCGTCATGACCTGCAGATACCAGAGCCGGCCGCCCAGCGAGATCAGCAGTGCGGCGATCACCACGTACAGGACCATCAGGCGCCGGCGCGCCGCGGGGATCATGGCAGTCCTCCCGTCCGTCTGGTTCCCCTGCGCCACAGCGCCCAGCGGCGCCGCGGCCCGATCCCCGCGCCCCGGCTCCCGCCGAAACCGCGCCGCCGCCCGCCGAAGCCGCGCCGCCCGCCGGGACCACCGCCGCCGGGCAGTGAGCCCCGGCGCCCGGGCCGGGCGCGGTCAGCCCAGCGCCGCAGGCCGCCGCTCCGGAACCGGGGAACCGCTCCCTGGCCGAGGCCGGAGCCACGGGCTACGAAGGCCGCCCGCGACATCGTGCGGCCGCCGCCCCGCCGCCCCGGCACCCGGCTGCCGAGCACGCCACCGCCCACCACCCCGTCCCGGCGCCGACCACGCAGGCGCAGCGAAGTGGCCCGTCCCAGCCCTCCGGTGCCCGCCACGGGCAGGGCCGAAGGGCCGCCGCGGAAGGCGCGTGACCGCCGCCGGGGCCGCGTCAGCGGGCCACGCGACGACCCGTCACCCAGCGTCCTGGCCGGGCCACCGGAGCCGCGGAAGGCCCGGGCCGACAGCCGGGCCGACCCGGGCCGGGGCCCGCCTCCCGCCGAGCCGGCGCCGATCAGGCCGATGGATCCCCGGAACGCGGCCCCCCGCATCCGGGATTCCCGGCCGGAGCTGCCCAGCAGGCCGTCCGGGCCGCCGCCGAGCAGGCTGCGCAGCGAGCCGCCCAGTACCCCGTCACCGCGCCGCGGCGCGCCCAGCCGCAGGTGCACCGGCCGGCCCGGGGCGGGATGGCCGGGCCGCCCGCCCAACCCCGCCCCAGCGGCGGACCCAGCGACGCCGCCGCGGGCCCGCAGCCGCAGCGGACGGCGGCGGTGTACCCAGGGGCCGGCCCGCGGCCCGGGCCCGCTCTGGTGGCCACCGATCCAGCCGTCGGCACCACGGCCGGCCGCGGCTCGCAGCCGCGGGTCACGCCCGCTCCTGGTGTCCCGGACAGCGGCCCCGGTCGCGACGGCGGCGGCCGCCGTCGCGCCGCCGAGCAGCCCGGCACCTGCGAGATCCCGGCCAGCCCGCTCGGGCCCGCGACCGCCGGCCGCCGCCCAGCCGCCGTAGCCGCCGAGCCGGACGACCACGTACACCACGAACGGGCAGAGCAGGAGGTCGTAGGCCACCGACACGGGCAGCACCAGCCGGACCGACGGCCAGGTGATGTCCGGATCACCGAACATCATGGCGACCAGCGCGTACAGGACCTCACCGGCCGTGACGCCGAGCGCGATCACGGCCAGGGGCAGCCAGCCCGAACGCTCCAGCGGCCCGCGCAGCCGCCCGCACCCGTAGCCGACCAGGCAGAACACCAGGGCGCTCAGCCCCAGCAGATTGCTGGCGGGCGGTGCCACGTCCAGCGCCAGGCCGGCGGCGAACCCGACCAGCATCCCCTCCATCGGGCCGCTGGCGAGCGCGAGCGTGACCACCAGCACCAGGACCAGGTCGGGCGCTGACCCGCCGGGCAAGGGCAGCCGGTCCAGCAGCGCCGTCTGAAGCACCACGGCGACCACGATGGCGACGAGGGCGAACGTGAACCGCCGCACCTCAGCCGCCAGCGCCTGCGGTGGCCGCCGGGCTGGGGGCCGGACGGGAATGCCGGGCGCTGGGCGCCGGGCTGGGCGGCAGCACGGAGTCACGCGGGTTCGTGCGGGGCGGGACGATCACGACGCCCACGACGCCGAGCGCGCTGTCATCGGCGTAGGGCCGCACGAAGGCGAGCTTGGTGAGCGAGGCGGCACTCGCCTGCACCTGCGTGATCACCCCGACGGGGACACCGGGCACGAACGGCTGCCCGTGAACCGAGCCGAACGTCACCAGCTGCTGCCCGGGCTGGAGCACGGCGCTCGCGTCGAAGACCTGCAGCCGCAGCAGCGCGGGACCGGGCCGGGACCGGCCGGTGCCGGTGACCGCCCCGATCTGCCCGGTGCCGGCCAGCCGCACTCCCACCGTGGACGAGGCATCGGTCGTGAGCAGCACGGTCGATGTGTGCGCGGCCGCCGAGGTGACGGTCCCGACCAGGCCCTGCCCGTTCAGCACCGTCTCGTCGGGCCTGATGCCGTCGTCCCGGCCGGCGTCGATGGTGACCGAGCTGCTGTACCCGGGGCCGGCCGCGATCACGTTGGCCGCGACGATCCGGTAACCGCCCCGCCCAGCCAGGGCCAGCAGGCTGCGCAACTGGGCCTCCTGGGCCCGGCTGAGCTGGGCCTGGCTCAGTTCCGCGCGCAGCCGGACGACCTCGCGCTGCAGGCTCAGCATCTTCTGCTGCGACGCAGGCGCGCCGGTGACATTGTCGAACAAAGCGGCCACCGGCCGGGTCACCATACCCACCAGGCTCTCGGCCGACCCGAAGACCGTCCCGCCGATCCCCCGCAGGCCGCTGACCGGCGCAGCGGTCCCGCCCCGCGCATCGACGGTGATCAGCGCCAGGGCCGCGACCAGCAGCACGCCAAGAACCAGGCGGGTCCGCCGCGTGTCGTGCACCGCGCCTCCTCATCCACGCCGCCGCCGCGGCTGGCCGCCAGCTGTGCGGTCAGCGCCTGGACTCCGGCACCAGCACCTGCCGCAGCGTGTCGAAATCCTCCACGCACTTGCCGGTACCCAGTACCACGGAATCAAGCGGGTTGTCGGCCATGTGGATGGGCATCCCAGTTTCCTCGCGCAGGCGCTCGTCCAGCCCGCGCAGCAACGCTCCGCCTCCGGTCAGCGCGATCCCCCGGTCCATGACGTCGCCGGCCAGCTCGGGCGGGCACTTATCGAGCGTCGTCTTGACCGCGTCTACGATGAGCGCGAGCGGCTCCTCGATGGCCCGGCGGATCTCCTCCGCCGAGATCACGATCGTCTTCGGCAGCCCGCTGACCAGATCCCGGCCGCGGATCTCGGCGTGCGGCTCGTCGGCCGAGGGGAAAGCCGACCCGAGCGCCATCTTGATCTCTTCGGCGGTCCGCTCGCCCAGCATGAGCGAGTACTCCTTCTTGCCGAAGGTGATGATGGCCTGGTCGAGTTCGTCCCCGCCGATCCGGATCGACTGGGAGGTCACGATCCCGCCCAGCGAGATCACGGCGACCTCGGTGGTGCCGCCGCCGATGTCCACCACCATGTTGCCGGTCGGCTCGTTGACCGGCAGGCCGGCCCCGATGGCCGCGGCCATCGGTTCCTCGATGATGTAGACCCGGCGGGCGCCCGCCTGGTGGCCAGCCTCCTTCACCGCGCTCTGCTCCACCCCGGTGATGCCGCTCGGCACCGCCACCACGACCCGCGGCTTGGCCAGATGACTGCGCCGGTGCACCTTCTGGATGAAATAGCGCAGCATGCGCTCGGTCACGTCGAAGTCCGCAATGACCCCGTCCTTGAGCGGCCGGACCGCCACGATGTTGCCGGGCGTCCTGCCGATCATCCGTTTGGCCTCCACCCCGACCGCCACGATCTGGCCATTGTTCGTGTTGAGGGCCACCACCGACGGCTCGTTGAGGACAATCCCGCGCCCACGGACGTATACCAGGGTGTTCGCGGTGCCCAGATCGACGGCCATGTCACGGCCTAGGAAAGCCAGCGCGTTGCTCATAGGGAACGAGAACCTTCCAGAAGGGTCCTGCTCAGTTATATTGCGGCCGCGGCTGGAGCCCACCGCGAGATCGAACGCGGCCTTTGTGTCCTACATGGACCAGGCCCGGGCTGGCTAAACGAGGTCGGGAGAGAAGATCTTAGTTTCCCGGGCGGCTGAGCCTGGCCAGTGCGATCCGTGCGCGGTGTTCTCCTGCAGTTCCAACGCATGATCGCCCCGGATCGTGCCCGGGGCTGCGCGCGCCGGACCAGCGGCGTAACGGTGCGCCCCGTCCGGCCTGATCGAGAGCAGAGTTCGATCGGTCACGTCTATTCCCCCTCGCGGCCAGCCCCCGCTGGCGATCGCGGAGTGATCAGAACCAACTCGTGTGCGTGCGCAATTCTACCGGTGCGAGTGGGCGGCGAAGGGGTCTCGGCACGCCCGCGATTTGCGGAAAATGCCCAGGCTGAGCGACTGCCGACGGTCAGGAAGCCTCGCGGTACCGCCGCCCCAGCCAGATCGCGACGGCCCACAGGGCGGCGAAGATCGCGCCCAGCACGAACATCGCCGGGACCACCAGCCCGGCCGCGATCATCGCCACCTGCAGCAGGCTGCCCGCGGCCAGCGCCCAGCCCTGCCCGGGCCGGCCCACCACCGCCGCCAGCAGCACCGCGACGCCCGCCAGCGCACCGCCGGCCACGCCGGCCGACAGATGCGGCTCGTGCTCGATGGTGATGGCCACCGGGATGGCCAGGCCGATCACGATCGCCTCGAAGATCAGCACGGTGGCGCAGAGCCGCCTCATCTGGTCCGCCTCACCGAGGCCGCCTCACCCGGGCTCGGCCCCGCCGAGCAGCGACCGTGCGTCGCCCGCGGTCACCACCGATCCGGTCACCAGCACACCGGAGCCGCCCAGGCCGTCGGCGGCCGCCTCGTCGGCCAGGCCCACCGCGATGTCGATCGCGTCGTCGAGCCGGTCCGCCACCCGCGCCCGGTCCGGCCCGAAGACTCCCGCCGCGAGGTCCGCGAGCTTG
Organism: uncultured Actinomycetes bacterium; assembly: GCA_963730065.1. Classification (GTDB taxonomy): domain Bacteria; phylum Actinomycetota; class Actinomycetes; order Streptosporangiales; family Streptosporangiaceae; genus UBA9676. The sequence continues at coordinate 22,504 of CAVSQL010000003.1, forward strand.
CCGGGGTCCATCGAGCGGTCCGAGGAGTTGCGCGTCACCACGAGCCCGTCGGCAACCGGCTCCAGCTGGTCGAGGACGGCCGGCACGTCCTTGTCCTCGCTGATCGCGAGGACCACGATCAGGATCCGGAAGGAGAACGCCTCGGTCACCGCCGCCAGGCTGGCCGCCATGCCGGCCGGGTTGTGCGCGGAGTCGGCGATCACCACCGGGCTGCGCCGCACCACCTCCAGCCGCCCCGGCGACGTCATCGTCGCGAACGCCTCCCGCACCAACTCCTCGCTCAGCGTCCCAGCAACACCAAACGCCTCCACCGCCGCCAGTGCGCAGGCGGCGTTCTCGGCCTGGTAGTCACCGAACAGCGGCATCAGCAGGTCGTGGTACTCCCCGGCCAGCCCCCGCAAGGTGAGGACCTGCCCGCCGACGGCGAGCTCGCGCGCAACGACGCCGAACTCGAGTCCCTCCCGGGCGACGGCCGCTTCCACCTCGGCCGCGTGGCGCAGCAGCACCTCGGCCGCGGCGAGCGGCTGCTGGCCGAGGATGGCGACCGCGCCGGGCTTGATGATGCCCGCCTTCTCCCCGGCGATCTCCTCGATGGTGGAGCCGAGGTAGCGGGTGTGGTCGATGGAGACCGGCGTCACCACCGCGACCGCGCCGTCGGCGATGTTGGTCGCGTCCCAGGTCCCGCCCAGGCCGACCTCGATCACCGCCACGTCCACGGGCGCGTCAGCGAACGCGGCGAACGCCATCGCGGTCAGCACCTCGAAGAAGGACAGCCGCAGCGGCTCGCGCTCGTTCGACCAGCGCCACATACGGCGCGACGTCGCCGTAGCTGGCCAGGAACGCCTCCACCGACAGCGGCTCCCCGTTCGACGGCGATCCGCTCCCGGACGTTGCTCAGGTGCGGGCTGGTGAACAGGCCGGTGCGCAGCCCGCGGGCCCGCAGCAGTGTCTCGATCATGCGGGCGGTGGACGTCTTGCCGTTGGTGCCGGTGACGTGGATGACCGGGTAGGCGCGCTGCGGGTCGCCGAGCAGCGTGGCGAGCGCGCTGATCCGGTCCAGGGTGGGCTCGACCGCGTGCTCGGGACGGCGGGCGAAGATCTCCCCCTCCACCTCGCGCAGGCGCCGGGCCAGGGCGGAGTCCTGCGGCGGCCGGGGCCGGTCAGGCCGTTCGGGCCGGGCGGGCCGGCCCTCCTCGCCGGTCAAGCCGGCCCCTGGCCCAGCTCGGCCAGGCGGCCGGAGATCCGGGCCACGTCGGCCTGGGCGGCCACGAGCCGGCGCCGGGTCGCCTCCACCACGTCGCCGGGTGCCTTGGCCAGGAAGGCGTCGTTGGCCAGCTTGCGTTCGGCCTGATCAGCTTCTTTGCGGGCAGCGGCGAGATCCTTCTCCATCCGGCGCCGCTCCGCGGCGACGTCGATCGCGGCCGCCGTGTCAAGCTCCACCATGACCCCCTCGGCCTGCAGCGACGCGGTCGGGGCGAAGCCGTCGCCGGGCGCGGTCAGCCGCAGCAGCGACCGGATGGCGCCCTCGTGGGCGGCCAGGGGGGTGGCGCCGATCCCGGCCAGCACGGCGGGGACCGGCTGGCCCGGCCGCAGGCCCTGGTCGGAACGGAACCTGCGCACCTCGGTCACCAGCGCCATGAGCGAGCTGATCTCGGCCTCGGCCGCCGGGTCGCGCGCGGGCTGCGCAGCCGCCTGGCCGGCCCGCTCGCCTGGCCAGGGGGCGCTCATGACCGAATCACCGCCGGTGAGAGCGGTCCACAGTTCCTCGGTGACGAACGGGATCACCGGGTGGAGCAGCCGCAGCAGCCGGTCGAGCAGGTAGCCGAGCACGTCGCGGGTGACCGGTGCCGCCTGCCCGTCTGGCCCGGACAGGGCGGCCTTGGCCAGCTCCAGGTACCAGTCGCAGACCTCGTCCCAGGCGAAGTGGTAGAGCGTCTCGCAGATCTTGCCGAACTCGAACTCCTCGTACAGCCCGTCCACCTCGGCGGTGACCGCCGCCAGCCGGGAGAGGATCCACCGGTCCGCGGTGGCCAGGTTCACCGCCGCTGGCAGCGCGTCCGGCACGCGGGCGCCGTTCAGCAGCGCGAAACGGGTGGCGTTCCAGAGCTTGTTGCAGAAGTTGCGGGCGCCGGTGACCCATTCCTCGCTGACCGCGATATCCCCGCCGGGGCTGGCCCCGCGGGCCAGGGTGAACCGGGTGGCGTCGGCGCCGAAGCGGTCGATCCAGTCCAGCGGGTCCACCGTGTTGCCGCGCGACTTGGACATCTTGCGGCCGTGGGCGTCGCGGATCAGGCCATGCAGGGCGACGTGGCGGAACGGCACCGCCTCGGCCGGGTCGCGGCCGCTCATCGCGTACAGGCCGAACATCATCATCCTGGCGACCCAGAAGAACAGGATGTCGTAGCCGGTGACCAGGACCGACGTCGGGTAGAAGCGGCGCAGGTCCGCGGTGTCGTCGGGCCAGCCCAGGGTGGAGAACGGCCACAGCGCGGAGGAGAACCAGGTGTCGAGCACGTCGGGGTCCTGGCGCCAGTCCTGGCCGGCCGGGGGCTGCTCGCCGGGGCCGACGACGCGGACCTCGCCATGCGGCCCGTACCAGACCGGGATCCGGTGCCCCCACCACAGCTGGCGGCTGATGCACCAGTCGTGCATGTTGTCGACCCAGTCGAAGTAGCGGACCGCCATGTCGGCCGGGTGGATCTTGACCCGGCCGTCCCTGACCGCGTCGCCGGCCGCCTTGGCCAGCGGCTCGACCTTGACGAACCACTGCAGGGACAGCCGCGGCTCGACGATCGTGCCGCACCGGCTGCAGTGCCCGACCGCGTGCGCGTAGGGGCGGGTCTCGGCGATGATCCGGCCCTGCTCGCGCAGCGCGGCCACCACCGCTGGCCGGGCCTCGAACCGGTCCAGGCCCTCGAACGGCCCGGGCACGGTGATCACCCCGCGCTCGTCCATGATGGACAGGCTCGGCAGCGCGTGACGGCGGCCGATCTCGAAGTCGTCGGGGTCGTGGGCCGGGGTCACCTTGACCGCGCCGGTGCCGAACTCGGGGTCCACGTGCGGGTCCGCCACCACGGGGATGCGGCGGCCGGACAGGGGCAGGTCGACCTCCCGGCCGACCAGGTGGGCGTAGCGCGGGTCGTCGGGATGGACGGCGACCGCGGTGTCGCCCAGCATCGTCTCCGCGCGGGTGGTGGCGACCACGACCGAATCCGGGCCGTCGCCGTACCGGATGGAGATCAGCTCGCCGTCCTCATCGGTGTGGTCGACCTCGATGTCGGACAGCGCGGTCAGGCAGCGCGGGCACCAGTTGATGATCCGTTCCGCGCGGTAGATGAGGCCGTCGTCGTACAGGCGCTTGAAGATGGTGAGCACCGCCCGGGACAGGCCCTCGTCCATGGTGAAGCGCTCGCGGGACCAGTCCACGCTGTCGCCGAGCCGGCGCATCTGGCCGAGGATCATGCCGCCGGATTCGGCCTTCCACTGCCACACCCGCTCGACGAACGCCTCCCGGCCCAGATCATGCCGGGACAGGCCCTGCCTGGCGAGCTCGCGCTCGACCACGTTCTGGGTGGCGATGCCCGCGTGGTCCATGCCGGGCAGCCACAGCGTGACGTACCCCTGCATCCGGCGCCGCCGGACGAGGGCATCTATCAGCGTGTGGTCGAGCGCGTGGCCCATGTGCAGGGAGCCGGTGACGTTCGGCGGCGGGATCACGATGCAGTAGGCCGGCCCCGGCGCGCTGGCGTCGGCCCCGAACAGCCCCCGCTCTACCCACCTGTCATAGCGCCGCTTCTCCACGTCGCCAGGCGAATATTGGGGCGGGAGCTGGATTCGGTCGTCTCCGGTCACGTCAGGTGAGTCTAGTAGTCCCCCGGGCCGCCTTTGGGCACGGCAGCCGCCTGCGCGCTCGCGTTATGCGGACTTCTCGCGGGGGGTGCGGCTGCGCGTCCCGCGGGGGACGATGGTGGGGTTGACGTGCTCGAGCACGACCGGGCCGGTGATGACGACGCGCTCCACGTCCTTGCGGCTGGGCACCTCATACATCACCGACAGCAGGACCTCTTCCAGGATGGCCCGCAGGCCGCGGGCGCCGGTGCCGCGCAAGATGGCCTGGTCGGCGACGGCCTCGAGCGCGTCGGGGGTGAACTCCAGGTCCACCCCGTCCAGCTCGAACAGCCGCCGGTACTGCTTGACCAGCGCGTTCCTCGGCTCGGTAAGGATGAGGATGAGCGCCTCGCGGTCGAGGTTGTGGACGCTGGTGATGACGGGCAGGCGGCCGACGAACTCGGGGATCATGCCGAACTTGAGCAGGTCCTCGGGCATGACCTCGGCGAACGCGTCGGCCGCGGGCAGGTCGCTGCGGACCCGCAGCTTGGCGCCGAAGCCCATCCCGCTCTTGCCGACCCGCTGCTCGATGATCTTCTCCAGCCCGGAGAACGACCCGCCGCAGATGAACAGCACGTTGGTGGTGTCGATCTGGATGAACTCCTGGTGCGGGTGCTTACGCCCGCCCTGCGGGGGGACCGACGCGGTCGTCCCCTCCAGGATCTTCAGCAGCGCCTGCTGCACGCCCTCACCGGACACGTCCCGGGTGATGGACGGGTTCTCGCTCTTGCGGGCGATCTTGTCGATCTCGTCGATGTAGATGATGCCCGTCTCGGCCTTCTTGACGTCGTACTCCGAGGCCTGGATGAGCTTGAGCAGGATGTTCTCGACGTCCTCGCCGACGTAGCCGGCCTCGGTCAGGGCGGTGGCGTCGGCGATGGCGAACGGCACGTTGAGCAGGCGGGCCAGGGTCTGGGCGAGCAGCGTCTTGCCGGACCCGGTGGGGCCGAGCAGCAGGATGTTGGACTTGGCCAGCTCGACGCCGTCCTCACCAGGCCGGATGTCGCCGCCCGACTGGACCCGCTTGTAATGGTTGTAGACCGCGACCGACAGCGCCTTCTTGGCCTTTTCCTGGCCGATCACGTAGTCGTCGAGGAACTCGTAGATCTCGCGCGGCTTGGGCAGGCTGTCCCATTTGAGCTCGGAAGGCTCAGCCAGTTCCTCTTCGATGATCTCGTTGCAGAGATCGATGCACTCGTCACAGATGTACACGCCGGGGCCAGCGATGAGCTTCTTGACCTGCTTCTGGCTCTTTCCGCAGAAAGAGCACTTGAGGAGGTCACCACCATCCCCAATACGTGCCACCAGATGACTCCTTTACACCGGCCGCCGCGGCGGCCCGGCCGCTGTCGGCGGTCCTGCCATCATGGGCCAGCCAGGCCCCGCCGGTCTACCCTGTACTCGATACTCGACGGTACCGCTCGCGGCCCCCGGCGCGAAGTTACCGACCACCGGCGCGGCGGTCGCCGGTCCCCCGCCGACTCCCTCCGCTTAGGACGACCCTACCTCGGCCCGGCGCTTGAGGCTCGTCAGAACCTCGTCGACGATGCCGTAATCCTTGGCTTCCTCCGCCGAGAAGTACTTGTCCCGCTCAACGTCCCGGCGCACCTGCTCCTCGTTCCGGCCGCTGTGCAGGGCGATGATGCGCTCCATCGCGGTCCGCATCCGCAGGATCTCGCGGGCCTGGATCTCCAGGTCGCTCGACTGGCCGTAGCCGCCTTCGGTGGCGGGCTGGTGCAGCAGGATCCGCGCGTTCGGCAGCGCCATCCGCTTGTCCTTGGTGCCCGCGGCCAGCAGCACCGCCGCCGCCGAGGCGGCCTGGCCGATGCAGACGGTCGCGATCTCCGGCTGGACGAACTGCATCGTGTCGTAGATCGCCATCATCGAGGTGACCGACCCGCCCGGCGAGTTGATGTACATGGTGATGTCGCGGTCGGGGTCCATCGACTCCAGCGCGATGAGCTGCGCGATGACATCGTTGGCCGAAGCGTCGTCGATCTGCACGCCGAGGAAGATGATCCGCTCCTCGAACAGCTTGTTGTACGGGTTCATCTCCTTGATCCCGTACGACGTCCGCTCCACGAACGACGGCAGTACATAACGGGCTTGCGCCGGCTGCAGCAGGGTGGCCACGAGATCGGCGCGGTCGGCCGGGTCAGCCGCGTGGGCCTGGGCCAGTGGCCGGTGGGTGGTGCTCACGGTGCGTTCCTCCGCTTCCGGGTCAAAGGTCAGGAGACTGGCCCGGCCGTCAGGACCTGGGCGGCGTCGCGGACCACCTCGTCGACGAAGCCGTAGTCCCTGGCCTCGTCCGCGGTGAACCAGCGGTCGCGGTCGGAGTCGGTCTCGATCTGCTCGACGGTCTGCCCGGTGTGGAAGGCGATCCGCTCGGCCAGGGTCCGCTTGATGTAGAGCATCTGCTCGGCCTGGATCCTGATGTCGGTGGCGGTGCCGCCGATCCCGCCCGAGGGCTGGTGCATCAGGACCTGGGCGTGCGGCAGGGCGTACCGCTTGCCGCGGGTGCCGGCGCACAGCAGGAACTGGCCCATGGACGCGGCCATGCCCATCGCGTAGGTGGCGATGTCGTTCGGCACGTACTGCATCACGTCGTAGATGGCCAGCCCGGCGCTGACCGAGCCGCCGGGCGAGTTGATGTAGAGGCTGATGTCGCGCTTGGGGTCCTCGGAGGCGAGCAGCACGAGCTCGGCGCAGATCCGGTTGGCGATGTCGTCGTCCACCTGCTGGCCGAGGAAGATGATCCGGTGCCGGAGCAGCCGCTGGAAGAGCTGGTCGCCCAGGGGCATCAGCGGCGCTTCCGTGGTGCGCGCCACGACGGGCGTCACCTGATGAAGCCGCGACGGGCTGCCCGCGCTGCTGTGCTGGTCCGCCTCTCGGCGCTGCGCCGCGTCGCTCACGGTGCTCTCCTCGCTTGCTTTCACTGTGCTTTTGACCGGTGTGCCACTAGCAGTGACCCTAACGCGGGGGCGCGCCCGAAACCTCCGCCAGAACGCGGTGTTCGCTGTCGGCGCAGGCCGACCGCGGGCCCGGCCCGCTACTCGGCCGCCGCCTCGCCGGCGGCCGGCTGAGCTGCGCCGGCCTGGGCCACCCCGGCCCCGGCGTCCGCGGCCTCGGCGGCGCCGGCGGCGGCCTCCGCCTCGTCCCCGGCCGCGCTGTCAGCCTCCGCCTCGCCGGAGGCCTCGGCGACGGTCTCCGTCTCACTGCCGGGCTCCGCTTCAACGGCGGTCTCCGCCTCGCCGGACTCGCCTCCGCCGCCGGCCTCCTGCACGATCGCCTTGACGTTCAACGGCGTTCCCCGCCTGGTCGGTGACCGCCGCCCGCTCGGCGAGCAGATCAAGGGCCTTGGAGCGCAGCACCTCGGTGACCGCGACGCCGAGCTGGCCCCGGTCCACGACCTCCTTGGCCAGCCGGTCGGGGGGCACGCCGAGCCGGTAGGCCTGCTCCACGATGTAGGCGTTCAGCTCCTCCTGCTCGATCCCCAGCTCCTCGGTGCGGGCGACCTGGTCGAGGACGAAACCGGCCTTCACGAAGCGGCGGGCGTCGGTGGCGATCTCCGCGTCCAGGGCCTCCGCGGTGAGCTCACGCGAGGCGAGGTAGGCGTCCCTGGTCAGGCCGGCCCGTTCCAGCTGCTCGTCCAGGGAGCTGCCGCGCCGCTCGATCTCCTCGGCCACGAGCCGCTCGGGCAGCGGCATGTCGAGCCTGTCCAGCAGCGCATCCAGGGCCCGCTCCCGGGCCTGGCTCGCCTGCTGCATCCGCTTGACCGATTCCAGCCGGGCGCGGGTCCCGGCCCGGAACTCGCCGAGGGTGTCGTACTCGCTGGCCGACTGCGCGAACTCGTCGTCCAGCTCGGGCAGTTCCTTGACCTTGACGCTGTGCACGGTCACCGCGACCTCGGCCTGCTTCCCAGCCTGCTCCCCGCCCGCCAGCTCGGCCGTGAAGGTTCCGGCGTCCCCGGCCGACATCCCGGTCAGCGCCTCGTCCAGGCCGTCCAGCAGCGAGCCGCTGCCGACCTCGTAGGAGATCCCGCTCGCCTGCGCGTCCTCCACCGGCTTGCCGTCCACCGAGGCGTACAGGTCGATGGACACGTAGTCGCCCGTTTCGACGGGGCGGTCGACCCCACGCAGCGACGCGAAGCGCTCCCGCAGGCCGGCGATGTACTCCTCCACCTCGTCCGGGGTGACATCGGCGTTGTCCACCGTCACCGGCATTCCGGTGACGTCGGGCAGCTCGAACTTCGGGCGGACGTTGACCTCGGCGGTGAAGGCGAGCTGCTGCCCGTCATCGAGCTGGGTGATCTCCAGGTCCGGCTGGCCGAGCGCGAGGACGTCGTTGTCCTCCAGCGCCTTGCCGTACAGCTCCGGGACGGCGTCGTTGACGGCCTGTTCCAGCACCACGCCCCGGCCGAGCCGCTGGTCGATGACCCGCGGCGGAACGTGCCCCGGCCGGAAGCCGGGGATCCTGACCTGTTTCGAGACCTCCCGGTAGGCCTTGTCGAGGCTGGCCTTGAGCTCGGAAAACGAAACCTCGATAGTCAGCTTGACCCGGGTCGGGCTGAGCTCCTCGACATCGGTCTTCACGGCGGCGTCACTCCCTGGTCGCCTGCGATCCGCCCGCCACAGTCGCGCGGGCGCGGCGTCGCTGGCCGACGCGGCTTCGGGCGGCTACGGCGGCCAAGTCTATGGCAGGCCGGCCCCATGGCCGGCCACCACCGGCCAGGCCGCTCACAGAGGCTGGGCCCGGCGACACCGGCAGGGTCAACGGGTCAGTCCGTCTTGGTCTGCATCGGCAGGTCAGCGCCCCTGGCCGACCCGCCCGGGCCCGCCTCGAACTCGGCGGCCGGGCCCGGGGGGTCAGGCCGTCGCCGGCGCGGGGCCTTCCTACGACTGGGTCTGCTCCAGTTCGATGAGCCTGGTGACGGCGTCGATAAGGGCCAGGTGGGTGAAGGCCTGGGGGAAGTTCCCCAGGTGCTGGCCGGTGGTGGCGTCGATTTCCTCGGCGTAGAGCAGCAGCGGCCCGGCGAACGAGAGCAGCTTTTGGCACAGGGCGTGGGCGCGTTTGGTTTCGCCGATCATGGCCAGCGAGCTCACCAGCCAGAACGAGCAGATGGTGAAGGTGCCTTCCTTGCCGGAAAAGCCGGTGTCGGTCTGGTCGGTCCGGTAGCGCAGGACCAGGCCGTCTTCGGTCAGCTCGTCGGCGATGGCCAGCACGGTCGCCTTGATCCGCTCATCGTCGGGGGGCAAGAACCCCATGATGGGCAGCAGCAGCAGCGAGGCGTCCAGGTCGTCGGTCTTGTCGTGCTGGCGGAACACGCCCCGTTTCGACACGTCCTTGGCCAGCACGTCGGCCTTGATCTTGTCGGCGCCGGCCCGCCATCGCTTGGCGCGCTGCTCGTCGCCGCGTTCCTCAGCCAGGTCGGCGCCGCGCGCGGCCGCCACCCAGCACATCACCTTGGACGCGGTGAAGTGCTTGGGCTCGCCGCGGACCTCCCAGATCCCCTGATCGGGCTCACGCCAGTGCTCCAGCGCGGCCTCCACGAACCCGGCCAGCCCCTCCCACACCGGCGCCACGATCTGGTCCGCGGCCCGGCGGAACTCGACGTCGAGGGCGTCGAGGATCATCCCCCACACGTCGTGCTGCTGCTGGTTCCAGGCGCCGTTGCCGACCCGGACCGGGCGCGCCCCCCCATAGCCGGACAGGTGGTCCAGGGTTCGCTCGGTCAGGTCGCGTTCGCCGCCGATGCCGTACATGATCTGCAGCTCGAGCTTCCGGTTCAGGTCACCGCCGCTGACGGCGTCGATGATGAAGCCGAAGTACTCGAGCGCCTCCCAGTCGAAGCCCAGCCGGTACAGCGCACGGAGCATGAACGAGGAATCCCGGATCCAGGTGAACCGGTAGTCCCAGTTCCGCGCCCCGCCGGGCGTTTCCGGCAGCGACGTCGTCGCCGCCGCCATGATCGCGCCGGTGGGCTTGTAGCTGAGCGCCTTCAAGGTGAGCGCGCTGCGGTCCAGGTACGGCTTCCACGGGTGGTCGGGGACCGTGGCCGCGGCCAGCCAGTCGCGCCAGAAATCGACCGTGGTGTCCAGCGCCGCGGAAGCCTCCTCGAGGCTGGCCGGGACCTTCGCGTCCCCCCACGACAGCACCACATACGCCGACTCGCCCTGGGTCAGCGTGGTCCGGCCGTAACCGCGCGCGCCCATCACGCCCAGCTGGATGCTGCCCGCCAGCTCGAGTTGCACATCCCCCTCTTTAGCGGCGGCCGTCATCGCGTCATACCCCTCGCCCCGGTAGCTCCAGGTAGCGCCAGCGGTCCCGTAGTTGAACAGCGGGGCACAGTTCACCATCACCTCAATATGGCCGCTGATACAGGTCGCGATCCGCACCAGCGCGCCGACCGCGCCGGTATCGGTCGGCGCCCGCCGGTAGTCCGGCCGCCGCGCCCCATCTTCGGCCGGGCCCATCGCCAGGAAATCCTGCACGATCATCCACCCCGTGCCGGTCTGCCAGGTGGTTTCCAGCACCATCGTCCCCGGCACATACCGCCGGTGCTGCGGCACCAGGGCATTGCTCGGGCCGAACCGGAACAAACCAGCCGCCCGGTCCAGCAACGCCGCGAACACACTCGGCGAATCCGGGCGTGGCAGGCACAGCCACTCCACCGACCCATCCGGCGCGACCAGGCAACTCTGCTCACAATTCGACAGCAACCCATACTCGGCAATGGGCGGAAATGTGCTCATCGGTGCCTGACCTCTCGAAATACCAGACTGAACGTCGTGCCTTGTGACCTACAGTGCGACCGTAACGACCGATCTGCGCTGCCGCGTCACCCCGTAGGGGTGAGCGCCCCCTGCCGTCCAGCCGTGGCCAGCGCGGCGGACGGGTACGGCTCCGGCGTTTGCCGGGCTCGGCGATCACGGAACTGGGCCGGGCGGTGGCGGGCGAACCTTTCTGGCGCCGGCTCAGCCGCGACAGCGGCTACATGCCGGGTGAGGCGGATACGGATGCGGACGAGCAGTCGGTGCTCGTCGCGGCGAGCAGCTTGCTGGCGGCGGTGGTGACCCCGCCCAGCGCAGTCACCACGCCGGACACCGTGCTGACGCTGGGGTTGGCGGCGAGGTCCGACGTCGCGGTCTGGAGCTTGCCGAGCGCGGCCTTCAGGTCGCTGGTCTGGGACTGCCACTGGCCTTGGGCGTTCGTCGTCAGAGCGGTCAGCTTCGTCTTGACATCGGCCAGGTCAGATTTGATCTCGTCCGCCGCGCCCTTGGTGACGTGGATGTGGGTGAGATTGCTGAGCGAGGCGCGCAGGGCAGTCACGTCCTGACACAGCACCGAGGTCGGGCTCGGCGCCGCCGACGCGGCAGCAGAGGCGGATGTGGACGCGGCCGCGGAGGTAGCCGGCGCGCTGGCCGCGCCGGACGAACTGCTGCCCGAACTGCAGGCGGCTACGAGCAACGCCGTCCCGAGCGCGATCGGGACGACCTTCCAGGGGGCCCGGCTGGGCACTAGTGGTCTCATGTTCCCCAAGGTTCGTCTACCACTGGCCGCGGGACCTCACCCGCAGCGGGCTATCCCAGCCGCTCCCCCAGGTGCTCGCCGACCCGGATCGCATTGGCCATCGCGGTCAGCGCCGGGTTCACCGCGCCGATGCTCGGGAAGAAGCTGGTGTCGACCACGTACAGGTTGTCGAGCTCGTGGGCCTTGCAGTTGGTATCGAGCGCGGAGGTGGCGGGGTCGGTGCCGAACCGGCAGGTGCCGGCCTGGTGCGCGCAGCCCGCGACCGGGATGTCCATGTCCATGTAGAAGTTCTTGCGCAGCACATGATGCTCGGCCATCCCGGTGTGGTTCAAGATCTTCCTTAGCTCGCCATACAGGCGGAAGGCCTCGTCGTCGTTGGTCATCTCGTATGCCAGGTGGACGTTGCCGCCGGCGTCGGTCGTGACCCGGTTCTCCGGCTTGGGCAGGTCTTCGGTGGTGAGCCAGAAGTCCACCGCGTGCTTGGCCACGTCGGACAGGGTCCACTCGGGGGAGATCATCGTGGCCTTGGGCTTTTCGCCGCGCATGGCCTCGGCATTGGACTTGCCGATCATCTGGATGTTGCCCATCGGGTACGCGTAGTCCTTGGTGGGGAAGTAGAAGTCGTTGATCCCCAGCGTCTTCTGGAAGACCGTGTCGTTGGGCTCCTTGGCCAGGGCCACAACCGCCTTGCAGTTGTGGAACATGTAGTTGCGCCCGACCTGGTCAGACCCGTTCGCCAGGCCGTTCGGGTGCTTGTCGCTGGCCGAGTTGAGCAGGATCTTGGCGCTGTTGGCCGCCCCAGCGGAGACAACCACGATGTCGCCGGTGTAGACCTCCCGCTCGCCGCCGCGGGAGACCTCCACCCCGGTCACCGTCCGGCCCGAGGGGTCGGTCTCCAGCTTCGTCACCTCGGCCCCGGTGACCAGGGTGACGTTGTCCTTGTCCAGCAGGGGCCGGACCGCGATCACGTCGGCGTCGGATTTGGCGTGCACCAGGCAGGGGTAGCCGTCGCACCAGGTGCAGCGGATGCAGGTGCTGCGCGGCCGGTCGGCCTCGTTCAGCATGATCCCGCACGGGGCGTGGAACGGGTGGTAGCCGCCCTTTTCCAGCCCATCGGAGATCTGCTGGATCCGTGGCTCGTGGGAGACCGCGGGCCACGGGTAGGGCTCGCTGCGGTGGCCCTCGGTCGGATCCTCACCGCCGTTGCCGTGCACCTGGTACATGTGCTCGGCCTTCGAGTACCACGGCTCGAAGTCGCCGTAGTCCAGCGGCCAGGCCGGGGAGATCCCGTTGACGTGCTTGATCTCCCCGAAATCCTGCGGGCGCAGCCGGTACAGCGCCGCGCCGTACATCTTGGTCGCCCCGCCCACGAAGTAGTGCACCTGCGGCTGGAACGGCTTGCCGTCGCCGTCGTACCAGGTGTCCTTGGAGATGTACTTCCCGTTGACGAACACCGGCTTCGGGTCCCAGTTGTCCATCTCCCGGGCCAGGAAGTCCCCCCGCTCCAGCAGTAGGATGCGCTTCCCCGACGCCGCTAGCGTGTGGGCCAGCGTGCCGCCGCCCGCACCGGACCCGATGATGATCACGTCATAGTTCTCAGCCACGTGGTCCACTATCGCGGCTTCAGGGCGTGCGGCCATCCCCTGGAGAGGGTGAAAACCGCTACCCGATGGAGAGGGTGAAAACCTACCCGATTCTTAGTAAAAAAATGGTAAAGACGGTTCGGGTGAGCGCCGTCCCGGACCGGGGCAATCGCTATCACCCGGTCGGGGTGATGCCCCGGACG
>CAVSQL010000004.1:0-57063 GCA_963730065.1 uncultured Actinomycetes bacterium
GCCACGGCCGGACCAGCCCGGATGACCCGCTTCCGCTCCGGCAGGATCCCCTGCGGCCTCACCCACAGGAAGATCACGATGAGCAGCCCGATCGCCACCCATTCGAGCGACGGGATCAGGTTCGGCGGGAGGCTGTTCGACGTCGGGATGAACCTGGTCACCTCCTCGAAACCCACCGGCACCAGGATCGCCCCGAGCACCGCGCCCACGTGGTTACCCGCGCCGCCGATGATGACTGCCGCGAACAGCACCACCGTCTCGGCGTAACCCCAAGCCGCCGGCGACCAGGTGGTGATGTAGGAGACGAGCACCCCGCCGGACAGGCCGGCGATCGCCCCGCCGACGACGAGCATCACGGTCCGCATCGACAGCAGGCTCTTGCCGAGCGAGTCGGCCACCAGGTCGTTGTCGCGCATGGCCCGCAGCGAGCGGCCGTAGGGCGACTCGGTGATCCGGCGCACGAACAGGTAGACGCCCAGGCACAGGACGATCGCGACCGCCGCGAACACCCACTGGTAGCTGGCCGTCGCCGGGTTGTACTGCCCCTGCAGCGGCTGCGGGATCAGTGACAGCCCGGCGTCCCCGTTGAGGGCCGGCCGGAAGTTGGTGGCCACCAGGTTCAGCAGCACCGCCGTGACCAGCAGGCCCACCGCGGCGAAGTCGCCGCGCAGCCGCCTGCCGACCAAAAACGTGAACGGCAGCGCGATCACCCCGCCGACGACTGCGGCGCCGATCCACGGGATCGGGAAGGGCAGGTTCCACCCGCCGATGTAGGTCTGGAACCCGCCGTTCGCGGTCTGGGGCGGCATGGCCAGGATCGCCGCCGCGTACCCGCCCGCCGCCTGGAAGATGATGAACCCGAAGTTGGTGACGCCCGCTATCCCGAACTGCTGGCTGAGCCCGAGGCAGGCCATGGCGTTGACGGCCGCGTAGATCAGCAGGTTGATCGTGTAGAAGGTCATCCGCGGTCCCGTCCGGCGGTCATGTCCGCGCACCCAGCAGCCCGGTGGGGCGCACGCCGAGCATGACCAGCAGCGCCACGAACGCGATGACGTATTTATAGTCGGCCTGGATGAACACGGCGCTGACCTCGGTGGCGATGCCGATGACGACCGCGCCGAGCATCGCGCCGTACGCCTGGCCCGGCCCGCCGAGGAAGACCGCGGCCAGGATGAGCACCAGGAACAGGTCGGTAGAGGTGGCGTCGAAGCTGCCCGCGTCCATCGCGAAGACGACGCCGGCCAGCCCGCACAGCGCGCCGGTCAGCGCCCAGGTCGCGGTGATCACCCGGCCGGTCCGGATACCGCAGTTGCGGGCCAGCGTCCGGTTGGCGGCGGTCGCCCGCATCGCCTTGCCGAGCTTGGTGTAGCGGAGCAGCACATGCACGCCCGCCATCACCACCACGGAGGTGGCGATGATGCCCAGCTGGAGGCCGGTCAGACTCAGCCCGCCAGCCTGGAAGGTGGGCCCCTGCCCCATGGTGTAGGAGACCGCGACCCCGCCGGCCACCGCCTGCACGCCGAACTCGATGATGAGGGTCATCCCGAGCGACACGATCACCAAGGTGATCGGGGACGCGCCGCGTCGCTGGAACGGCGCGTACACGCCCGAGTTCACCAGCGTGGACAGCAGCGCGCAGGCGATCACCGCGACCGGCAGGCCCAGCCACACCGAATAGCCGGCGCTGTTGACCGCGTAGGCGACGAACGCCCCGAAGATCATGATCGCGCCGTAGGCGAGGTTGAGCACGTCGGTCACCCCGAACTGGAGGGTGAAGCCGACCGCGGCGATCGCCAGGACCGAGGCGGTGACCAGGCCGAACCCGAGCGAGGCGACGAAGAGCGTCACTGGCGCCGCACCTGGCGGTACCGCGGCCGGGCCCGGCATCCCCGCCCGCCCAGGGGTCCCACCGGGACTACCGGCACCTGGGCGGGCGGGAGACTGCTGGTGCGTGAGGTCATCCGGTCAGGGCCCTCAGCTCCGCGGGCGAGATGGTGCCGACCGTCTTGACCTGCCCGCTCGGGGTGTAGGTGTCGATCTGGAAGATGCCGGTAGAGTCGTGGAAGCTGTCGAAGCTGGTCGGGCCGCCCGGCCCCACGTACTTGACCGCCTTGCCCGCCTTGACCAGCGGCGCGCACTGGGCGAACGAGTAGCACACCGTCGCGCCCGCCACGCCATCACCGATCTTGACGATGTCCGGCCCGTACACGCTCGGGTTGGTGCTCTTCGACATGATCATCGCGAGCGCCGCCAGGTTCATCCCGTCGTAGAGATGCACCCCTCCGGGCGCGCTCAGGTAGGTGGTGAAGTTGCCGGTGGCGCCGGGAACCTTGCCCTGCTGCGACAGCAGCGCCTTGGAGAAGGCCTGGTAGGCCGGGCCGCTCGACAGGACCACCAGGTTGTCGGCGTGGAAGTTGCTGGAGAACGCGTTCGCGCCCACAGCCGCGGCTGAGGACTTGTAGAAGGCCGGCGAGATGGCCGCCGAGGTGCCGATGATCGGGATGATCTTGCCGCCGTTGAGCTGCTTGATCTCGGAGAACAGCGTCGGGTCGGCCGACCCGAGCGCCTCGGTCATGATCGCGTCCGGGTGGGACTGGACGATCGCCGCCGCCTCGGTCCGGAAGGTGGTGGCCTTCAGGTCCAGCGACTGGTTGGTGGTCAGCGTGATCCCGGCCTTCTTGAGCGCGGCGATCGCGGGCTGGATGAAGGTCTGCGAGCCGATGTCGTTGCCGAACGCGAGTGCGATCCGCTTGTAGCCGAGCTTCTGGGCGATGACCGTCATCGCGTAGGACTCTTCGAGGTCTGGCGGCACCAGCCGGTAGAAGTACGGGAAGTGCGTGTGGTCGAACTCCGACTGCCCGGTCATGCAGAACATGGCCATCTTGTGGCTGTTGATGATCGGCGCTACCGAGGCCGCCTCGTCCGAGGTGCAGCCGATGACCAGGGCCAGATTGGGCGTGGAGGCGAACATCTGGTTGACGGCCGGGACGGCGTCCGCCGGGTCACCCCGGGTGTCCACGCTCTTGCAGGTCAGCATGTGGCCGAGCACGCCGCCCGCAGCGTTGATGGCGCTGGTCGCGCCGTAGCAGGAAGCCAGGTAGGTCGGCCCGAGCGCGGCGTCCGGGCCGCTGAACGGGGCGACGTCGGCGACGGTCAGCTTGGACCCGGAGCCGGGGCTGGCCGAGCTGGATGCCGTGCTGGAGCCGCCGCTGCTGCAGGCGGCGAGCACGAACGCGGCCGCCGCCGTAATGGCCGCCGCCAGCAGTCGGCCCGGCCGCTGGTGCCTGGCCCGCGGGCCCGGCGAGGGTCTGCGGTCACCCGCGGCCGGGGTCGCGGGTCTGAACATCCTGGACTTCATAGTCCCCTCCATGCTGCGTTGGTGGAATCGGGTGACCACCGGTGGGAGGTCGGCTCCGGCCGCCGGGTTAGAACCCGGTGACCGGCTTATCGGCGGGGCGCCACCGCCAGTCGGCGGGGGCACCCTGTTCGGCGACGACGCGGTTGCGGATGGTGCCCACCTTCTCGACCGTGACCTCGATCACGTCGCCGGGCTCCATCCACACCGGCGGCGTCCGGGCGAAGCCAACGCCGCCCGGGGTGCCGGTGGCGATGACATCTCCGGGGGCCAGGTGGGTGAACGAGGAGAAGAACTCCACGGCGGCCGGGACGGTGACGAGCATCTGGGAGGTGCGCGCCGACTGCATCACGGTGCCGTTGAGGGTCGAGCTGATGGCCAGGTCGCTGACGTCCACCTCGTCGGCGGTCACCAGCTCGGGGCCGATCGGCATGCTGCCCACGAAGTTCTTGCCAGCGGTCCACTGGGTGGCGGCCCGCTGCCAGTCCCGGCACGACGCGTCGTTGAGCACCACGAAGCCCGCGATGGCGTCGAGCGCGTCCTCGGCGCGGATGTAGCGGCCGCCAGCCCCGATCACGATCCCGAGCTCGGCCTCGTAGTCGAACCGGGTGGTCAGCGCGGGCTTCACCAGGTCGGCATAGGGCCCGAGCACGCTGTCGGCACCGCGCACGAACGCGTCCGGCCAGGTCGGCACCGCCCGGCCGCCCTCCAGCGCATGCTCGCTGTAGTTCAGCCCCAGGCAGAGGATGCGCGGCGGGGCGGGGATCGCGGCCGCGAAGTCGGCGGGGGCGATCTCGCGGCCGTCCTGGCTTTCGAGCCCGCGGATGGCGCCCATGGCCGGCTCCCCCGTGTCGAGCACGTATTTCAGCGCTGACATCCGGGGATCGCCGGTGGCGTCGGCGACGTCAACGTAGCCGGAGCGGCCCCTGACGTGCAGCCGCGGTCCCTGGGCGGTCGCAATCGTGGCTAGCCTCACGTGCCGGATCTCCTTCGTGCGGGCCGAGTGGCGATCTCGGGTGGGTGGCGGGTGACGACGCCGGCCGGGCATGGGGGGTGATGCCCGGCCGGCGAGGACGTGGGCGCGGCCCGGCCGGCTGCCGCGGTGACGCCGGGCGGGTAGGGCAGCGCTGGCCGGTGATTGGTTGACTGATGCAGATTGGTTGAGCGTAGGTCTGCCTACCAAGAGGGTCAAGAGCGTTTACTAAGATTAAACCCAGCCAGATGGGTCACAGTATGGTATCGATTGGTATGATTGGTTGTACGGGCGATGTCCGGCCAGAGACCGGAGTGGAGGCCGATGGCCAGAGCAACCGGGGACACCCGCGCGATTCCGGCTGACCGGGGACGCCGGCTGGCCGAGGTGATCCTCGCCGGCTCACGGCGGCCCGGCATGGGGCCGGGGTCGCGGCTGCCCACCGAGCGCCAGCTGGCGGCCGACCTCGGCGCCACCCGCACCACCGTCCGGCGTGCCCTCGCGGTGCTCGAAGCCGAGGGCCACATCTCACGCGAGGTCGGCCGGGGTACCTTCCTGCGCGACGCACGCTGGGCCCGGGCCAGTGCGGATGGCGAAGGCGGCGCGGACGGCGGGCCGGTGCCCGGGACAGCGGCGGCCGCCGCCGGGCCGGGCGGCTCCGCCGAGTTCGCGCCTGCCGACGTGATGGCCATCCGGCGGATGCTCGAGCCGTCCGCGATGGGGCTGGTGGTGGCGTGGGCGACGGCCGCCGACTTCCAGGAGATGGACCGCTGCCTGGCCGGCGGGGAGCAGGCGGCCAGCTACGACGAATTCGAGCTGTGGGACCTCGCCCTGCACCGCTGCATCGTGGCCGCCAGCCACAGCCCGCTGCTCGTGCGGCTGTACGCGGTCATCGGCCAGGCCCGGCACGGGCAGTCCTGGGGCGAGCTCAAGCGCCGCAGCGCGTCCAGGGAACGCCAGCGCCTCTACCGGGCCGACCACTCCGAACTCGTCGCCGCGCTGCGGGCCAGGGACGCCGACCGTGCGGTCGAGGCGATGCGCACGCACCTGGCCCGGGTCAGCAGCCACCTGTTCGGCGAGACGGGCTGAGCCGCACCGGCCGGGCGGTCAGGCCATTCGCCCGCGGGTGACGCGCATCGGCGTGATGGCCGCCACCGTGTCCGGCGCGGTCAGGGCGAAATGCGCTGGCAGAGCCAGGCGAGCGACAGCGGGTAGCGGTAGTCGATGCCCATGTGGGTGGCGTCGAACAGCTCGAAGTGGATCACTTCGTCGGGCACGCCCGCCTCCCGCAGGGCCGCGCGGAACGCCTCCGCCCCGATGTCGAGGAACCACTCGTCCCGGGTACCACCGTCGATCCAGACCGCCCGCAGCGGCCTCAGCTGGGCGGTGTAACGCGGCACCATCCGGACCGGGTCCCAGTCCAGCCAGCGCTGCCACACCTGCGGGCGCAGCACCCCGGTGCGCGGGTCGAACGGCAGCTGAACGGTGCCGTCCGGGTCGGCCGAGAAGCAGGCCGATACGCCGAGCAGCATCAGCAGTTCCATGTCGGCCTCCTTGGTGAAGGAGGTACGGGACCGGAAGTCGGCCCACCAGCGCCAGATGTCCCCGTCGTAGGCACGCAGGTGGCGCACGGCCTTGCCGAACTCGGGGACGTAGCAGAACTCGTACAGCGAGTCGCCCGCGTGGGTGGCCAGCGCGCCGAACAGGTCCGGCCGCAGCATGGGAGTGATCATCGCCCCGAACCCGCCGCTGGACTTGCCCATGATCGCCCGGTGGCCGGCGTCGGCCATGGTCCGGTACCGCCCGTCCACCCAGGGCACGACCTCGTCGCACAGGTAGGAGTGGTAACGGCCGGTGCCGGGCGAGTCGACGAACTGGCTGCCCCCGTAGGCGGTCCACGCGTCGACGTAGACGACGATGGCCGGCGGCGCCTGGCCGTCCGCAAACACGGCGTCGGCGGTCTCGGGGAACGGCTGCCGGTAGGCCGACCGGTTGCGCCACATCGCGACCTGGCCGGTGTAGCCCTGGATCACATACACCGACGGGTAGGCACGGGCGGGCTCGTCGTCGTAACCCGGCGGCAGGTAGACCCAGAGCGGCCGTTCCCAGGGGTCACCCAGCGGGTTGCCCCGCAGCAGCTCGCTCGTGATCACATGCTCGTCGATCCGTCCGGCCAGCTCTGCGGACCAGGGCAGCATGGGGCCTCCTCAGCGGCGGGAGCGTCGGTCCTGTCCCGATCCTCCCGCGTGCGCGGCGTCACCGGCCAGGTGGGGTGGCACATCCGGTGACGGCGGGGCCAAGAACGGCTACCGTGGCGAGGGGGGGCGGCGAGGCAGGGAGTTCATGTCACTTGGACGGATGGCCCGGCAGACCGGTTCCGCTGGGGAGATCCGGCGCAGCGGCTTTACCGTAGACATCATGAGCCACCCGGCTGACAGCCGCGACGAGGTCGAGCAGCACTTCGCCGACTCCGTCCTGAAGCTGCGGGCGCTCCCCTCGCCGGCTTCGCTCGGCGACCAGGATCTGCTCGGCATCGTCCGGGCGGGCTCGGCGCTGACCGGGCAGCGCTGCCTGGAGCTGTTCGACGCCCAGCTCGCCAGCCGCCACCTCGACCTGGCCGCGCGGTGGCTGCGCCAGCGCGGGGCCGGTTTCTACACCATCGGCTCCTCCGGCCACGAGGGCAACGCGGCGGTGGCCGCGGCGCTGCGGGCGGATGACCCGGCCCTGCTGCACTACCGGTCCGGGGCGTTCTACCTGGCGCGCGCGGCCAGCGCCAGCCCGCCCAGGGACGGTGTGCACGACATGCTGCTCGGGCTGGTCGCGGCGGCGACCGAGCCGATCTCGGGCGGGCGGCACAAGGTGATCGGCCACGCCGACCTTCACATCATCCCGCAGACCTCCACCATCGCCTCGCATCTGCCGCGCGCGGTCGGGCTCGCCTTCGCGCTGGACCGCGCCGCGCGGCTCGGCGCCGCCCGCCGCTGGCCCGGCGATGCGATCGTGGTGGCCAGCCTGGGTGACGCCTCGATCAACCACTCCACCGCGGTGGGCGCGCTCAACACTGCCGGGTACTGCGCCTACCAGCGCCTGCCGCTCCCCCTGCTGATCGTGTGCGAGGACAACGGCCTCGGCATCAGCGTGCGCACACCGCCCGGATGGGTCGCGGCCGCCGCCGCGGCCCGGCCCGGCATCACCTACTTCCACGCCGACGGGTCCGACCTCGCCGACGTCTACGACACCACGCTGGCCGCCGCCGCCTGGGCCAGGGACCGCCGCTCCCCCGCGTTCCTGCATCTGTCGATGGTGCGCCTCGGCGGGCACGCGGGAGCGGACGCCGAGACCGCTTACCGTGGCCGCGACGACGTCACCGCGGACTTCGCCGCCGACCCGCTGGTCGGCACCGCCCGGCTGCTCGTCGAGGCGGGCCTGCTCACCCCGGCCGAGGTGCTCGACCGCTACGAGCGCAGCCGCGCCCGGGTGCTGGAACGCGCCCAGGAGGTGGCCGGCGCCCCGCGGCTGACCACCGCGGCGCAGGTGATGGCGCCGCTGGCGCCGCGCAACCCGGAGGCTGTCTGGGCGGACGCGATCCTGGCCAGCGCCGACGAGGACAAGCGGCGCGCCGCGTTCGGCGGGCGCCTGCCGGAGTCGGCCGGCCCGCTCACGCTGGCCCAGACCATCAATGCCACGCTCATCGACGCGATGGCCGCCCGGCCGGAGATGCTGGTGTTCGGCCAGGATGTCGCCCGCAAGGGCGGGGTGTACGGGGTGACCCGCGGGCTGCTGTCCCGGTTCGGCGCCGGCCGGGTGTTCGACACGCTCCTGGACGAGCAGGCGATACTCGGCCTGGCGCTGGGCGCCGGCCTGGCCGGGCTGCTGCCGGTGCCGGAGATCCAGTACCTCGCCTACCTGCACAACGCCGCCGACCAGATCCGCGGCGAGGGCGCCACCCTGCCCTTCTTCTCCCAGGGCCAGTACCGCAACCCGCTGGTGGTGCGGATCGCCGGCTACGCCTACCAGGAAGGCTTTGGCGGCCACTTCCACAATGACAACGCGGTGGCAGCGCTGCGGGACATCCCGGGCCTGATCATCGCCTCGCCCGCCCGGCCCGAGGACGCGGCCGCGATGCTGCGCACCTGCCTGGCCGCCGCGGCCGCCGACGGCAGCATCTGCGTGTTCCTGGAACCGATCGCGCTGTATCACGCGCGGGACCTGTACAAGACCGAGGACGGCGCGTGGCGGGCCCCCTACGAGCCGCCCGAGGGCTGGACGCCGGGCCACGTTCCGGTCGGCCGGGCCCGGATCCACGGGAATGGCACCGACCTGACGATCATGACGTTCGGCAACGGGCTGCGGCTGAGCCTGCGGGCGGCGGCCCGGCTCTCGCTGGAGGGCATCCGCTGCCGGGTGATGGACCTGCGCTGGCTGGCGCCGCTGCCGGCCGAGGACATCCTGCGCGAGGCGAGGGCGACCGGGCGGGTCCTGATCGCGGACGAGACCCGGCGCACCGGGGGGGTGTCGGAGGGGGTCCTCACGATCCTCGCCGATGACCGCTTCGGCGGCTGGGTGAAGCGGGTGACGAGCGAGGACAGCTTCGTCCCGCTTGGCGACGCAGCGGATGCCGTGCTGCTCTCCCAGCAGAGCATCGAGACGGCCGCCCGGGAATTGATGCACTGACACCGCACCGGCCCGCCTATCCTGCTGGCATGCGAAGCCGCAGCGGCTGGATGGCGCACGCGCCGGGCCGCCCTGCGCGCCGCCGGCGAGTCGGAGCACGAGGACGCCAGCACGCCGATCCGGGTCACCGACGCGCACCTGGCCGCCGCGCTCGACCAGCTGCTCGACACCCGGAACCAGCTCACCCGGGTGCTGCTGGGCGGGCGGCCCCGGTCAGGGCCAGGGCCTGCGGCGCACCGGGCTGGTCAGGTGCTCCATGAGGGCGGCGGTGACCTCGCCGGGATGGGAGACGTTGGCGAGGTGCGCCCCGCCCCGTATCACCCGGAGGCGGGAACAGCTGACGCCTGAGGCTATGGTGGCCGCGTGCCAGGGCGGGGTCGCCGGGTCCTACGCCCCCGCGACCAGCCTCTCGGGCATCTGGCTACCGCTGCCTGGCGAGCTGGGTGTCGAGCTCGCCGAGAACCCGGTAGCAGGGCAGGACGTCGCTGACGCTGGAGTTCGGTTCGCGTCCCTCGCGGAGCGCCGCGACGAACTCGCGGTCCTGCAGCTCGATGCCGTTGGTGGAGACGTCGACCGCCGACACATCGACCGGCTCCTCGCGCCCGGTGACCAGGTCGTCGTACCGGGCGATGTAGGTGCCGTTGTCGCAGATGTAGCGGAAGAAGGTGCCGAGCGGGCCGTCGTTGTTGAAGCTCAGCGAGAGGGTGCAGATGCGGCCCTGCGGCGTGCGCAGCTGGATGGACATGTCCATCGCGATGCCGAGCTCGGGGTGGACCGGCCCCTGCACGGCATGGGCGATCTGGACGTCCTCGCCGGTCTGGTACTGGAACAGGTCGACGGTGTGGGCGGCGTGGTGCCAGAGCAGGTGGTCGGTCCAGCTGCGGGGCTGGCCGAGGGCGTTCATGTTCGTCCGGCGGAAGAAGTACGTCTGCACGTCCATCTGCTGGATCGACAGCTCGCCCGCGCCGATGCGGCGGTGGATCCACTGGTGCGAGGGGTTGAACCGGCGGGTGTGCCCGACCATGCAGACCAGGCCGGTCTCCCACGCCGTGCGGTCGACCTGCTGCGCGTCGGCCCAGCTGTCCGCGAGCGGTATCTCGACCTGGACGTGCTTGCCCGAGCGCATCGCGGCGATGGCCTGCCGCGCGTGCAGCTGGGTCGGGGTGCACAGGATGACGGCGTCAACGTCGTCGCGGGCGAGGACCTCGTCCAGGTCGGTTGAGGCGTGGCCCACGCCGTACTTCCGCGCGACCTCCTCGGCCTGCTCGAGCCTGCGGCTGACCACGGCCGTGACCGTGACGCCGTCGATGAGGGCGAGACCGTCGAGGTGCTTGATGCCGAAGGCGCCGGTCCCGGCGAGCGCGATCCGCATGGGTCAGCTCGCCTCCTGCTCAGCCGGGCCGGCGGGCCGCAGCACGATGTGCCCGACCGCGGTGTTGGATCCGGGGACGTGGTAGAAGCGGTAGAGCTCCTCGACCTGGGGGCCCATGGCGCCACGCATGATCAGCTGCATGACCAGCTCGATGCCCTCGGAGCCCGCTTCGCGCACGTACTCGATGTGGGGCACGCGCGCCTGGCTCTCCGGGTCGGCGACCAGCCGGTCGAGGAACGCGGCGTCGAACTCTTTGTTGATGAAGCCCGCGCGGGGCCCCTGCAGCTGATGGCTCATGCCGCCGGTGCCCCAGACGTGGACCGTGAGGTCCTCCCGGTAGCTCTGCACGGCCCGGCGGATGGCCTGGCCCAGCATGAAGCAGCGGTGGCCGGTCGGCGGCGGGTACTGCACCACGTTCACGGCCAGCGGGATGACCCGCACCGGCCACTCGTCCGGCTGGCCGTAGACCAGGGACAGCGGGACGGTGAGGCCGTGGTCGACGTCGAGCTTGTACATGAGGGTGAGGTCGAACTCGTCGAGGATGAGCGACTGCGCCAGGTGGGCCGCCAGATCGGCGTTACCGCGGACGACCGGCACCGGCCGGGGCCCGTATCCTTCGTCGGCGGGCTTGAACTCGTCGGCGCAGCCGAGCGCGAACGTGGGCACCACTTCCGGGGTGAACGCGGACGCGTGGTCGTTGTAGACCAGGATCACCACGTCCGGGACCTCCCTGGCCGCCCACGCCTTGGTCCACTCGTACCCGGCGAACAGCGGCTTCCAGTAGGGCTCCTCGGTCTTGCCGAGGTCGATCGCGGCGCCGATGGCCGGGATGTGGCTGGTGGTCAAGCCGGCGGTGATGCGGGCCATGGTCACTTACCCTCCTTGACCGAACGCCAGCCTTCCGGCGAGCGCCCGCCGCTCAGCATCATCTGCTGATAGTCCGGCACCGACATGCCGGTCATCGTGCTCACCGCCTGGACGTAGCTGAGCCCGTCGGTGGCGAAGATCTTGGCCAGGAAGTAGATGTTGCCGCCGAGGTCGAGCAGCGCGTTGTAGTCGCGGTCGAGCACGGCCTGCTTCTGGGCCTCAGTCATCGGCCACTCGCCGAGATAGGCGCGCTCATCGGCCTTGAACCGCTCCCGGTTCTCGGCCTTCATCAGGCTCATGCAGAACTGGTTCAGGTGGTAGCCCTGTTTCGCGCGCTGCGCGGTGAACACCCGGGTGCCGGGGATGTCGTCAAACTCTGACGTGTACGTAGTCAACGGGACTCCCAGTACAAGCGCATGGGGTTGTCGACCAGCAGCCGGTGCTGCAGGTCCTCGGCGGGGGCGATGCGCGGGACGACGTTGACGAGGTTGCCGTCGTCCGGCATGTGGCTCTTCATGTTCGGGTGCGGCCAGTCGGTCCCCCAGATGACGCGGTCCGGGAACGTCTCGACGATATGGCGCGCGAACGGGACGACGTCGGCGTACTCCGGCGGGCCGGAGATCGACAGGCGTTCCGCGCCGCTCACCTTGGACCAGACGTTCTCGTGCTCGCGCATGAAGCGGGTGAACCGCGCGAAATCGGGGCCGTCGACGGGCTGCGACACATCGGGCCGGCCCATGTGGTCGACCACGACGACCGTGGGCAGGCTGGTGAACAACGGCCAGCGCTCGGCCAGGTCGGGTGCCTCGAAGTACACCACGATGTGCCAGCCGAGCTCGGCCACCGCCTCGGCCAGGCGCAGGTAGTAGTCGTCCGGCTTGGGGTCGGCGAGGCGCTTGACGAAGTTGAAGCGGATGCCGCGGACGCCGGCCGCGTGCAGGTCGGCGAGCTCCGCGCGGGACACGCCGGCCCGGACGGTGGCCACGCCCCGTGCCCGGTCCCCCGTCGCGAGCAGCGCGTCCACCAGGGCGCTGTTGTCGGCACCGTGGCAGGTCGCCTGGACGATGACGTTACGGTCGAAGCCGAGGAAGTCGCGCAGCGCGAACAGCTGCTCCTTGCCGGCGTCGACCGGGGTGTACTTCCGCTCCGGCGCGTAGGGGAACGTATCGCTGGGACCGAAGACGTGGCAGTGGGCGTCCACCGCGCCCGGCGGCGGCGTATACCTCGGCTTGCTGGGGCTCGGGTCGAACGCGAGCCAGTCGGCGTCGGGCGTGAAGGCGGGGGTCATCACAGTCCTCGTTCGCGCAGGGCCTGATCGAGGCGGGGGTATACCCGCCTCGCGTTGCCCGAGTACACCTTCGCGCGGTCAGCCTCGGGCAGGCCGAGTTTGTCGACATATCGTTTTGTATCGTCAAAATAGTGGCCGGTCTCGGGATCGATCCCCCGCACGGCGCCCACCATCTCGGATCCGAACAGGATGTTGCCGGTGTCGATCACCTCGAAGAGCAGGTCGATGCCGGGCTGGTGGTAGACGCACGTGTCAAAGAACACGTTGCTCATGACGTGCTCGTTCAGCGGCGGCTGGCCCAGCATGTCGGCCAGCCCGCGGTAACGGCCCCAGTGGTACGGGACGGCACCGCCGCCGTGCGGGATCACCAGCCGCAGGTCGGGGAAGTCGGCGAAGAGGTCACCTTGGATGAGCTGCATGAACGCCGTGGTGTCGGCGTTGATGTAGTGCGCGCCGGTGGCGTGGAAGACGGGGTTGCAGCTGCTCGAGACGTGCACCATCGCGGGCACGTCGAGCTCGGTCATCTTCTCGAAGATGGGATACCAGTACTTGTCGGTGAGCGGCGGGGCGGTCCACCTCCCCCCGCTCGGGTCCGGGTTGAGGTTGCAGCCGACGAACCCGAGCTCGGTGACGCAGCGCTCGAGCTCGGCGACGGACGAGCCCAGCCCGGCGCCGGGTGATTGCGGCAGCTGGCAGACGCCGGCGAACGTCGCCGGGAACAGCCCGGCGACGCGCGCGATGAGGTCGTTGCACGCTCGCGCCCACTGTTCGCTGACCCGCTCGTCGCCCTCGTGGTGGGCCATGGCGGACGCCCGCGGCGAGAAGATCGTCATGTCGGCTCCGCGCTCACGGAGCAGCCGGAGCTGGTTCTGCTCGATCGACTCGCGGATCTCGTCGTCGGAGATGGCGGGGTAAGCCGGTGCCCGGCGGCCCTCCCGGAACGCCGCGAGCTGGCTGGCCCGCCAGTCGGTGTGCGGCCCGGGAGCGGTGGTGTAGTGCCCGTGGCAGTCGATGATCACAGCGGAGTCCCCTGGGAGCTGCGGCCGGCCGTCGCGACGGCCTGCGAACGGCGGATGCGGTCGATGACCGCGGCCAGATCGGCCTCGGTGAGGGCGTCGGCGTGGCCGGCCGCCCGCCGCTGCCGCTCCGACGCGGCGAGCGACATCAGGGGCTCCACGCCGGCCTCCGCGACGGTGGCCGCGGCCTCGGCCATCTCCTCGGAGCGGCGCCGGCCGTGCCGCAGCGAGCGGGAGATGAAGTACGTCGCCACGGCCTGCCAGTCGGCTTCGGGGAGGATGTTCGAGAGCGAGTCGAGTACCTCCTTTTCCACCCCGTAGTGATGTGCCGCGAGCAGCGACTCGGTCAGCAGGGATTCAAACCCCTTGACGATGACCGAACGGCAGAGCTTGCTCGCGGCCGCCCGGCCGACCTCCTCCGAGTACACGGTGAGGCCGGACAGGCCCCACGCGCCGGCGGCCAGCGCGAACTCCGCCGCGTGCGGGCCGCCGAGCAGGAATGGCGAGGCAAGGCGCCGGGAGGCGATGGGCGACATCAGCGCGGCCTCCACGTAACGCCCGCCGGCCTGCTCCACGGCGCGTGCGGCCTGTTTCTTGTGGCCGGGCGAGCTCGAGTTCAGGTCGAAGAACCAGGCCCCGGGGCGCAGGCCGGGGGCCACGGCGGCCGCGGCCGGCTGGCAGTTCGCCGCGGTCACGGCGCTGATGATCAGGCCGGCGCCGGAGGCGGCCGTGGCGGCGGCCTCCGCGGTGGCGACCGGGAGGACGGCGGCGGCGCGTGCGGCCGGGCTGCCCGGGTCGGCGAACGCGATGTCCCAGGCGACGAGATCGGCATGGCCCCGGGCCGCGAGGTCCTCCGCGAACACCGTCCCGACCTCACCGAGGCCGATGAGCGTGACGCGGGTCATGCCGGGTCCCACACCGACGACGGCACCAGGACCTCGCCGCGCATGAGCAGGCGGGCGGTGCGCAGTAGCGCCGACCTGGTCACGGTGAAGGTGCCGCCGGACGCTTCCACCCCAAGGGTGACGGTGAAGAAACCGGTCGGGTGCTCGACCTCGACGTCGGTGGAGCCGCCGGTCTCCTCCTTGATGACCGCGATCGTGTGGGCGACCGACCCGGGCAGCATGCACGCTGTGGCGACGGACACCGCGCCCAGCACCCCGATCGCCTCGTGGACGCGGCGGGGGATGAACGTCCGGGTCGAGATGGCGCCGCCGTGTGCTGGCGGCGACAGCAGGCTCATCTTCGGCACGGTCGCGCTGGTCACATCGCCGAGGTTCATCAGCGGCCCGGCGGCGAGCCGGATCGCCTCCACCCGCCGGGTCACCTCGGCGTCGCCCTCGAGCTCGGCCGGCGTCTCCTGCCCGGACAGCCCGAGGTCGGCAGCGGCCATGCACACGACCGGCATGCCGTTGTCGATGCAGGTCACCGTCGTTCCCTCGACGACATCGGTGACATTCCCGGTCGGGAGCAGCGCGCCGCACGAGGACCCGGCGACGTCGGCGAACTCGATGGGGATGGGCGCGTGGGTGCCGGGAACGCCGTCGATGCGGGCGGGCCCGTCGTAGCGGACCCGCCCGCCTGGGGTCTGGACGAACGCGGTCGCGAGGGTCTGCGTGTTGCGCATCCAGATCTTGACGGGCGTCACCGGGTCTCCCGCGGCCACGAGTCCCTGCTCGATCGCGAACGGCCCGACGGCGGCGAGCATGTTGCCACAGTTCTGACTGTCGGAGACCTCCGGCCGGTCTGGCCAGACCTGCAGGAACAGATACTCGACGTCCGCGTTGTCGCGTGGCGACAAACTCACCACGGCCACCTTCGAGGTCAGCGGGTGAGCGCCCCCCATGCCGTCGATCTGCCGCTTGTCCGGGGATCCCATCGCGGCGAGCAGCACCGCGTCACGGGTCGCGCGGTCGCCGGGCAGGTCGCCGGCGAGAAACATCAGGCCCTTGGAGGTTCCGCCCCGCATGACGGCGCAGGAGATGGCGGTCTGGGTCACTGCGACGGCTCCACGTAGTTGACGTAGCGCAGTCCCCGGTCGGCGAGCCGGCCGCGCATGTCGTAGATGTCGAGGCCGAGCTCGCCGCCGGTCAGCCGCGGCCGTTTCGAGGCCTCGCTGGCCTCGCGGTCCCGGGCCGCCTTGAGCACCGTCGCGGCCTGCTCGCGCGGCACCACCACGACACCGTCGTCGTCAGCGACGATCACATCACCCGGCCGGACATACGCGCCAGCGCAGACGATAGGGGTCTGCACGTTCCCGGGCGTCTCCTTCACTGTGCCCTTGGCGGAGATCGCCTTCGACCAGACCGGGAAGCCCATCTCGGTCAGCGTCGCCACGTCACGCACACCGGCGTCGATGACCACTCCCCGGACGCCGTGCGCCCGCAGGCTCCCGGCCAGCAGGTCGCCCACGTATCCGTCATCGCACGGGCTCGTGGGGGTGACGACGAGCACGTCGCCGGGCCGCGCCTGCTCGACGGCAATGTGAATCGACCAGTTGTCGCCCGGGGCGACCTCGCAGGTCAGCGCGTTGCCCGCGATCCGGGCGGGGCGGAAGACCGGGCGGATGTCGCAGCGGAGCAGCCCGGTCCGGCCCTGTGCCTCGTGTACCGTCGCCACCCCGGCGCCCGCCAGGCCGTCCACGACCTCAAGATCTGTCCGGGGGGTGTTCTGCACAACTAGCGGCACGTGAATGCTCCTCTCCGGGCGGGTGGTCGTTCAGACATCGAAGAAGACGGTCTCGCGGGGGGTTGACATCCACCGGGCGCTCGTAGGCGGGCAGGGCGAACCGGCCCGGGGCAGCGGGCGTGCGGATCGTCATCAGGCTGCTCTTTCACTGGCGGGGATGGCCGCCTGCAGCGCGCGCAGGGCGGTGAGCTCGGCTTCAGATGGCGGTGAGAGGACGGCGAGGCGGTCCGACACGGCGAGATCCCAGCTGGTCTTGGCCTCCACGTCGGCGACCTTGACCCCCGGGAAGATCCCGGTCAGGGTGAGCTCGCAGGTGTGCGGGTCGGGCTCGAGGATACCCAGATCGGTGATCACCTTCCGCGGCCCGGCGCCGGTCAACCCCAGCCGTTCCCGGTGCCCGGCGCCCACCCCGTAACCGACCGACGTGACGAAGTCCACCCGGCCGACGAACGAGCGGAGGGACTGCCGGGCCACCACGATCACCTCCCGGCAGGAGGCGGCGATCTCGGGGGCGCCGCCCGCGCCGGGCAGCCGCACCTTCGGGTCGGCGTAGGACGAGCCGATCACGGTGGTGTTGATGTTGCCGAACCGGTCGAGCTGGGCGGCACCGAGGAAGCCCACGTCGATCCGGCCGGACTGCAGCCAGTAGTTGAAGATCTCCGGCACGCTCACCACCGCGTCCGCGGTCTCCGCGAGCACCCCGTCGCCGATCGACAGCGGCAGCGAGCCAGGCTTGGCGCCGATCGTGCCCGACTCGTAGATCAGCACCAGGCTCGGGGCATGGGTGGCCCGCGCGAGGTTGGCCGCCACGCTGGGCAGCCCGATGCCCACGAAGCAGGTCATGCCGTCGCGCAGCGCCCGGGCGGCGCAGGCGGTCATCATCTCGTCAGCGGTGACCGCGCTGCCCCCGGTCACCGCGGTGCCAGGCGCGCTCATCCCGATCCGCCCTCCCCGGCCGTCCCGGGCCTTGCCGTTGCCGTCCCGGCCCTTGCCGTCCCGGCAAGGGCGAAGACGTCAGTGTCCAGCCACCGCAGGAAGCTCTCCCGCTCCCGGCTGATGGCATCCCAGGCGACGTAGAAGTCGTTGTCACGCTGGGAGTAGCCGAGCGCGTAGGAGGGGTGCGCCCCGCCCGGCACCTCGGCGATGTAGTCGACCGCCCAGCCGGGCAGCACGATCGCGCCCGGCTGCGGGCATAGCTCTGGCACGATCTCCTCGACGGTGACCACCGCCCGCCGGGCACTGAGCACCGCTTCCTTCTGCACCCCGGTGATGCCCCACAGCTGGACGTTCCCCGCGCGGTCGGCCCGCTGCGCATGGATGACCGCCACGTCGGGGCGGAGCGCGGCCACCGCGGTCAGCGTCTCCCCGGTGAACGGGCAGGTGATCGGCCGGACAGCCGGCTGGCCGTCCAGCCCGGCCAGGCCCTCCAGGCCGGTGCCCCGGTAGCCCCGCAGGACCGCGAAGGGGACGCCGGCCGCGCCAGCGACGTACCGGTTGGCCATTCCGGCGTGGCTATGCTCCTCCAGCTTGAGTGGCCCCGGCCACCCATTCTCCACCGCGTCGCGAAATCTGTGCAGCGAGCCGACCCCGGGGTTCCCGCCCCAGGAGAAGATCAGCTCGCTCGCGCATCCGGCCCCGATGATCTGGTCATAGATCACATCCGGGGTCATCCGGATCAAGGTCAGATCACGGCGTCCCTGCCTGATGACTTCGTGCCCGGCCGCGAAGGGGATGAGGTGCGTGAAGCCCTCCATCGCCACCGCGTCGCCGTCGCAGATGGCCGCGGCCACAGCGTCGGCAAGTGACACGATCTCCGCCATTCCCTCCTCCGCCTTCATCCAATTTTCATCATAATCATAATGGTCATATTCAATTTTGCACGCAATCAGCACAATCGTGCGGGATACGGACACTGTATCTGGGCGATGCCGTGATCCGTAAGTGCTCCGCGCGCACTCAGCCCGCCTCCGCCAGAACCTGCTGTGCGACCGCAAAGGCGCGGTTGACTGCGGGCACGCCCGCATAGATGCCCACGTGAAGGAACACCTCGGCGATCTGCTCCGCGGTGAGCCCGTTGCGCAGGGCGCCCCGCAGGTGCAGGGCCAGTTCCGCGTCCTGCCGCAGCACGACGAGCGCGGTCAGCGTGATCATGCTGCGCTCGGCGCGGGACAGGCCCGGCCGGGACCAGATCTCGCCCCACGCGTACCGGGTGATGAAGTCCTGGAAGTCACCGGTGAACGCGGTGGTGCCGGCCACGGCCCGGTCAACGTGGGCGTCACCCAGCACCTCCCGCCGGACCGCCATGCCCTGCGCCGCGCGCTCCGTGTCGTCCATGCTGGCCCTCCGGTGCTGGTGGGCGGGTACCCGGGCACGAACACTACCCATCACGCGGGCGCGCAAGCACGGCCGCACCACCACCGTGCCATCGCCCGTCATCCCTGCCCGGCGATCTCCGCTCCCACGCGGTCCCTGCCTGCAATCGTCTCGCATCGCGATCCCGGTGAGCCAGCGGGATGGGCGGACCGGCAGGTCAGCCCGTTGCCGGACCGGCCGGTCGGCCCACGGCCGGGGCGGCGCCGTCAGCTGACGTCTGGGTCCGCACCGTCCGATCCTGGCACGCCCGGCACGCCGTTGCGCGCGGAAATCGGCCACGTTAGCCGGTTGCGGACGGGTACGTCGGGGTTACGCGCAGTGCTCACGATTGCAGATTTTCGCTCGTGGTGCCCGGCACACCACGGGGGGCAACTCTGGACAACCATCAGCCGGGGGCGTTGTAACGTCGGGTCTATGACCACGCACCCGCCAGCAAGCGGCGGCCCTGGGCTGCCCCAGCAGCGCCGCCTTGTCACCGAGATTCCCGGGCCCGCCTCCCGCGAGCTGCTCGCGCGGCGCGAGAGCGCGGTCGCCCGTGGCGTCAGCAGCATCCTGCCCGTGTTCATCACCGCCGCCGGCGGCGGCGTGCTGGTGGACGCCGACGGCAACTCCCTCATCGACTTCGGGTCCGGCATCGCCGTGGTCTCGGTCGGCAACAGCGCGCCCCGGGTCGCCGAGCGCGTCCGCGAGCAGGCGGCCCGGTTCACCCACACCTGCTTCATGGTCACGCCCTACGAGGGGTACGTCGCGGTGTGCGAGGAGCTGGCCACGCACACGCCGGGCGGCCACGAGAAGCGGTCGGCGCTGTTCAACTCGGGCGCCGAGGCGGTGGAGAACGCGGTCAAGATCGCCCGGCACTTCACCCACCGCCAGGCCGTGATCACGTTCGACCACGCCTACCATGGGCGCACCAACCTGACCATGGCGCTGACCGCGAAGAACATGCCCTACAAGGACAAGTTCGGGCCGTTCGCCGGCGAGATCTACCGGATGCCGATGGCCTACCCGCTGCGCTGGCCCGGCGGCCCCGGCCAGTGCGCCAAGGAAGCCCTGGACGTGATCTCCACGCTCATCCACACGCAGGTCGGCGAGGACAACGTGGCCGCGGTGATCATCGAGCCGATCCAGGGCGAGGGCGGCTTCGTGGTCCCGCCGGACGGCTTCCTGCCCGGGCTGGCGGAGTTCTGCCGTCAGCACGGGATCCTGCTGATCGCCGATGAGATCCAGACCGGGTTCTGCCGGACCGGCGACTGGTTCGCCTGCGACCACGAGGGGGTCGTGCCGGACCTGATCACCACGGCCAAGGGGATCGCCGGCGGGATGCCGCTGGCCGGGGTCACCGGGCGGGCCGAGGTGATGGACTCGGTGCACCCGAGCGGGCTCGGCGGGACCTTCGGCGGCAACCCGGTTGCCTGCGCCGCCGCGCTCGGGGCGATCGAGACGATGGGGGCCGAGGACCTGGCCGGGCGGGCCCGCCGGATCGGCGAGATCATGCTCCCCCGGCTCCGCAAGCTGGCCGACGCCTACCCGATCATCGCGGATGTCCGGGGACGTGGCGCGATGCTCGCGATCGAGCTCGCCCAGCCGGGCAGCCTGGAGCCGGACGCGGCCACCACCGGCCAGGTGGCCAGGGCCTGCCACGCCAACGGGCTGGTCACCCTGACCTGCGGGACGTTCGGCAACGTGCTGCGGTTCCTGCCCCCGCTGGTGATCGGCGAGGACCTGCTCGAGGAGGGCCTGTCGATCCTGGAGGACGCCTTCGCCAGCGTGTGAACCGGCCGGCCCGCGGCGCGGCTGCTCACTAGCCGATGGTGATGTCTCCCGACTGGTCGGTCGCCAAGATCACATGCGGCGACGTCGGGCCTTGCGGCACGTTGATCGAGGTCGAGCCGGACGAGGTGCTCGCGCTGACCCGGTACGTGGTCGGCCCCGGCGGGAGCACCAGCGTGATGTCGCCGGACAAGTCGCTGACCTGGATCCGGTCCGGGACCTTGGTGAACACCACGGTGATGTCCCCCGACTGGTCCTGCGCGGTCAGATGCCGGCTGGACACGCCGTTGCCGGTGATGTTCCCCGAGTCGTTCATGATCAGCACCTGCGCCCCGGACAGGGTTCTCACGGTGATGTCGCCGGATTGGTCATTGATCGTGGTGCTGCCGGAGATCCGCGTGGCCTGGATGTCCCCCGAGGACGTGTTCAGCACGGTCGTGCCCGTCAGGCCGGCCGCGGTCACGTCGCCTGACGCGGTGGAGACGTCCGACCGGGCGGCCGCGGGGACGGTGACCGTGTAGTCGAACGAGCACTCCCCGGTCGGCACCGGGCAGTGCGAGTGGAAGGCGATCCCGGACGGGGAGTGCTGCCAGTGGAGCGGGGGGCGGACCAGCGAGTAGCGGATGGTCCCGCGCACCCGCAGCAGGCCGGCCCGGGGCCGACGCTGATGTCCCCCGAGTCCACGCTCACCGCGGCGGTGCGGCCGTGCAGGGGCACGGCCATGTTGACCCGGTAACTTCCCAGCCCGGCCCAGGCGACCGCGGTCAGGGCGGTCCAGCCGATGACCAGCAGGGCCAGCGGGGTCCCGATGGCCAGCACCACCCAGCGCCCGGGCGTCATCGGCAGCGAGCTTGTCATGTCCCCTCCGCCCCCAGGTAGCGCAGCACCGCCAGGACCCGCCGGTGGTCGCGGTCGGCGGGCGCCAGCCCGAGCTTGCCGAAGATGCTGTTGATGTGCTTCTCCACCGCGCCGTCGCTGACCACCAGCTCGGCGGCGATCGCGGCGTTGGATCGGCCCTCCGCCATCAGGGCGAGCACGTCGCGCTCGCGCGGGGTGAGGGCCGCCAGCGGATGACGGCTGCGCGCGAGCAGCTGCGCGACCACCTCGGGGTCGAGGGCGCTGCCCCCGGCGGCCACCCGCTCCAGCGCGCCGAGGAACTCCGTCAGGTCGGCGACCCGGTCCTTGAGCAGGTAGCCGATGCCCTGCGGCCGGTCGGACAGCAGCTCGGTGGCGTAACGCTCCTCCACGTACTGGGACAGCACGAGCACCCCGACGTCGGGCCAGGTGCTGCGGACCACCAGCGCGGCGCGCAGGCCCTCGTCGGTGAAGGTCGGCGGCATCCGGACGTCCACCACCACCACGTCGGGCCGGTGGGCGGCGACCTCGCGCAGGAACTCCTCGGCCTCCCCGGCCGCCGCCTCGACCACGTGGCCGGCCTCGGTGAGCAGCCGGGTCAGGCCCTCCCGCAGCAGCACCGAGTCCTCGGCGATCACTACCCGCATGGCAGCACCGCCTCGATCACGGTGGGTCCCCCGTCCGGGCTGGTCACCAGGAGCCGCCCGTCGATGCCCGCGGCCCGGGCCGCCAGCCCGGACAGGCCCCGGCCGGCCGGGCTGGCGCCGCCGATGCCGTCGTCGCTGACGGCCACGCTCAGCAGGTCACCCGACCGGGTCACGGTGACCAGCGCCCGGCTGGCTTTGGCGTGCTTGGCCACGTTGGTCAGCGCCTCCGCGACGACGAAGTAGGCGATCGCCTCGACCCCGGCCGGCGGCCGCTTGGCCAGGTCGACCCGGACCGTGACCGGCACCGAGCTGAGCGCGGCCAGCCCGGACAGGGCGGCGTCGAGGCCGCGGTCCGACAGCACCGGCGGATGCACCCCGCGGACCAGGTTCCGCAGCTCCGTCAGCGCCTCCTTCGCCTGCTCGTGGGCCTGGCCGACGATGGCCTCGGCCGCGTCGGGGTCCGAGGCGAACTTGGCCCTGGCCCGCCCGAGCTCCATCGCCAGCGATACCAGCCGCTGCTGGGCGCCGTCGTGCAGATCCCGCTCGATCCGGCGGCGTTCGGTCTCCGCGGCGTCGACCACCCCGGCCCGGCTGGTCTCCAGCTCGCCGATCCTGGCGGCCAGCCTGGCGCGCCGGCCCGGCCCCAGCAGCCACCTGGCCACCACCGCGTCCCCCGCCGCCAGGGCCCGGGTGAGGGGCGGTGCGCCCAGCAGCATCGCCACGCCGATGACCACCCCCAGGGCCACCCAGGACACGTTGTTCAGCGCGAAGGCGCCCAGGTGGGCGCTGCCGCCCGGCAGCGCGCCGTTGTAGGCGGGCAGCGCGACCAGGGCGAGCCCGACCCCCCACACGGCGGCGACCACAACCGCCTGAATTACGCTCAGCAGCAGCCTGACCAGCGCGTACACGACAGGCAGCCAGGTGGAGCGGGCCAGGAAGAGAAGGTTCACCCGGCGCCAGCCCCTCGGTTCAGCCGGCACCGGCGCGGGAGGGGGGATGACGACCCCCAGCAGGACCGCGAACCTGGCCCGCTCGGCGCGGGCGATCAGGCCCGCCAGCCAGATGACGCCGACCAGCACCGGGATGCCGACCAGGAAGACGGGCAGCAGCCCGATGCCCACGCTGACGCCGATCACCACTACTGTGCACGAGACCAGGCCGATCACCAGTCCCACCAGCAGGTGGATGACGGCCAGCCAGGTCCGCGGGGACACCAGGGCGGCCAGGGCCGACGGCAGGCCGCCCGGGGAGGCGCGGCCAGTGGCCGCGGCCTCCACCCCGGTTCCGGGCGGGGCCCCGGAACCGGCTCCGGCTGCCGCCATCTGCGTGCCTCCTCGCCGCTGTGATGTTGCTCCCGCTGACCCTACGCACCGGGCGCTGGCCCGCCCATACCGCTGACCCCCTTCTGCGCCCGGAGGTTATCCCTACCCCGGATTCGGTGGCCAGCGGGATGCCGCTCCGCGGCCCGCGCGGCGAGGCTTTTCAGCGCAGTGTCCTGCCAGCTAACCCAATGACGGAGACCGGCATGAACACCCCATCCACCCTCATGCAGACACCCGCACCCGGGCCGCCATCCCGCCGCCGGATCCGCCCGCCCGTGGTCGAGCGGATCGCGGGCTGGAGCACCCGGCACCGTGCCATCGCGCTCGTCGGCTGGCTCCTGCTGGTCGCCGGCGCGGTGATGATCGGCAGCACGCTCGGGACCAAGAACCTGAACAGCTACGACCCAGGTCAGGCCGGACAGGCCGAACGGGTGCTCAGCAGGCCCGGCGTGAGCCAGCGGGCCGCGGAGAGCGTGCTCATCCAGACGCGCGCCGGGCACACCGTGGCCACCGACCCGCAGGCGCGGGAGGCCATCAGGCAGGTGACCGTGGCGCTGCAGCGCATGCCCGGGGTCGCCACCGACGTCCAGTCGCCGCTGGTGCCGGGCGGCACCGGCCTGGTGCCGGGCGGCCACGGGCTGATCTCGCGTGACGGCCGGTCCGCCCTGGTCACGTTCGAGGTGGCGGGCAGCGCCAGCAACGCCGACCAGATCGTGACCGGCGCCCAGCGCGCGGTGGCGGCGGTGCAGGCCGCCCACCCCAGCCTGCGGATCGCGGAGGCGGGCGACGCCAGCGTCGACCGGGCCACCAGCAACATCGTGAGCGCCGACTTCCGCCGCGCCGAGGAGACCTCGGTGCCGGTCACCCTGATCCTGCTGCTGGTGGTGTTCGGCGCGCTGATCGCCGCGGGCATCCCGCTGCTGCTGGCCGGCACGGCGGTCGCCACCGCCATCTCGCTGCTCGCCATCCCCAGCCGCTGGCTGCCGATCGGCCAAACCACATCATCGGTGGTGCTGCTGGTCGGGATGGCCGTGGGCATCGACTACTCGCTGTTCTACCTGCGCCGGGAGCGGGAGGAGCGGGCGGCGGGCGCGAGCCAGGCCGAGGCGCTGCGGACCGCGGCCGCCACCTCCGGGCGCGCCATCGTGGCGGCCGGGCTGACCGTGATGGTCTCCCTGGCGGGCCTGTTCCTGACCGGCATCGACGTCTTCACCGGGATCGCGGTCGGCACGATCACCGTGGTCGGGGTGGCGGTCATCGGCTCGCTGACCGCGCTGCCCGCGCTGCTGTCCCTGCTGGGCGCGTGGGTGGACAAGGGCAAGATCCCGTTCCTGGGGCGGCGGCGGACCGCGGCCCGGCGCTCGGCGTTCTGGAACGCGCTCACCCGCCGGGTGGTGGCCCGGCCGGTCCTGTGGGGTGGCACCGCCGCGCTGGCGCTGCTCGCGCTGGCCGCCCCGGCCTTCAGCCTGCGGCTGGCCGACCCCGGGCTCCATGACCTGCCCACCAGCATCCCGGTGGTCCGCAACCTGGTGGCGATCCAGGACGCCTTCCCCGGCGGGCCGCAGCCCGCGGAGGTCGTCGTCACCGGCCATGACCTGTCCGGCCAGCCGGTCCGCCAGGCGGTCGCTGCCCTGCAGGGGCGGGCAGGGACGAGCGGGCCGCTCCGGGAGCCGGTCACGGCGACCGTGCTCGACCATGGTCAGGTGCTGGTCGTCTCCGTGCCGCTGGCGGGCGATGGCACGAACCACACATCGATGAACGCGCTGGCCACGCTGCGCGATCATGCCCTGCCCGCAACCCTGGGCCAGGTCAGCGGCATCAGCTACGCGGTCACCGGCAACACGGCCGGCACCCATGATTTCTCGGCCCAGTTGCACAGCCGGGCGCCGATCGTGTTCGCGTTCGTGCTCGGGCTGGCGTTCCTGCTGCTGCTGGTCACCTTCCACTCGCTCGCGATCCCGCTCATGTCGATCGCGCTGAACCTGCTGTCGGTCGGCGCCGCCTACGGCCTGCTGACGCTGATCTTCCAGGACGGCCACCTGAGCGGCCTGCTGGGGTTCAGTCCCTACGGCGGGATCGTGACCTGGCTGCCGCTGTTCCTGTTCGTGCTGCTGTTCGGGCTCAGCATGGACTACCACGTGTTCATCCTGTCCCGGATCAGGGAACTGCGGCTGCGGGGATGGCCCACGCCCGCGGCGATCACCGGCGGGATCGGCGGCAGCGCGGGCGTGGTGACCAGCGCGGCGGTGATCATGGTCGCGGTGTTCTCCATCTTCGCCACGCTGTCGGTGATCGAGTTCAAGATGTTCGGCGTGGCCCTCGCGGCGGCCGTCCTCATCGACGCCACCGTGGTCCGCGGCGTGCTCATGCCCGCGGCGATGGCGCTGCTCGGCGAGCGCAACTGGTACCTGCCCGGCTGGCTGTCCTGGCTGCCCGGCCGGCAGAAGGCCGTCCCGGCCATCGACGACGCCGGCCGGAAGGAGATGGCCGGCGCGGCCACCAGCAGCTGATCATCCTCCACCCTATGGACGGGCCGACCCCTGGCGAGGGACCGGCCCGTCCCGGTCTTCCGCCGGTTCCGCCACCTTCCACAGAAGCGCCGGTGACGTCCTCCGTAACACGTTGGCAGGGGGGTGTGCTGGCCCGGCGTTTCGGTATGCCGGGACAGCGCACCTCGGTGCCGACGCCTCCCCTTGACAACGAAGGCGCCCGTGATGCATTCTTAACTTGTTCGTTCTAGAACAGGATGGTTATGAAAGAGACGGACCAGATCAGCCTGGTGTTCGGGGCGCTGGCGGATCCGACCCGGCGGGCGATCCTGACCCGGCTGACCGAGGGCGACGCGACCGTCGCGGAGCTCGCCGCGCCGTTCAGCATGTCCCAGCCGGCGATCTCCCGGCACCTGAAGGTGCTGGAGCGGGCGGGCCTGCTGACCCGGACCCGGCGCGCCACCGCCCGGCTCAGCCACCTGGAGGCCGAGCCGCTCCGCGAGGTGACCACCTGGCTGGCCCGCTACCAGCGGTTCTGGGACGAGAGCCACGAGCGGCTCGACGAGCTGCTCGCGGCGCTGCACGGGGAACCGGCAGACGACGACGGCCCTTGACAGATCGTCAAGGGCCCGGACGGAGGGAAGAGACGATGGCCAAGACCCAGATCACCGCCGAGCCCGGCATTCCGCAGATCATCATGACCTGTGAGTTCGGCGCGCCACGGGACCTGGTGTTCCGCGCGTACACCGACCCGGAGCTGCTGCAGCAGTGGCTCGGCCCCCGCGACCTGACCATGACGGTCATCCAGAACGACATCCGCGACGGCGGCCAGTGGCGGTTCGTGCACACCGACGCCGCGGGCCATGAGCACGGTTTCCACGGCGTCTTCCACGGCACCCCGTCGCCGGACGGCATCGTGCGGACCTTCGAGTACGAGGGCGCCCCGGGCCACGTGTCGATGGAAACGCTCACCCTGACCGAACGCGACGGCCGGACGCTGGTGCGCACGGTGTCGAGCTTCCAGGCGGTGGAGGACCGGGACGCGATGATCGCCTCCGGCATGGAGCGGGGCGTCCACGACTCCGACGAGCGCCTGACCGAGCTGCTCGCCCGGCTCCAGGCGGGCTGACGCGCGGCGCACCCGAACATGACCGTGC
Source organism: uncultured Actinomycetes bacterium (assembly GCA_963730065.1). GTDB lineage: Bacteria > Actinomycetota > Actinomycetes > Streptosporangiales > Streptosporangiaceae > UBA9676. The sequence goes on from CAVSQL010000004.1 coordinate 26,847, forward strand.
CCGCTCCGGGGTCCCCGGCCCCGGAGCGGGCACATTGATGTCATGCCTCGTCGAGCTCCAGCAGACGTGCCCTAGGCCATGCCCGTCGTCGTGGGCACCTCGGGCTGGCAGTACCGGGACTGGCGCGGCCGACTGTACCCAGCGGATCTGCCGGCCCGCGACTGGCTGGCGCATTACGCCAGCCAGTACGCCACGGTCGAGAACAACAGCACCTTCTACCGGCTCCCGGCCCGGGACACGTTCGAGGACTGGCAGGCGAGAACCCCGGGCGATTTCGTTATGGCGATAAAAGCGAGCCGGTACCTCACCCACGTCAAGCGCCTGCGGGACCCGGAGGAGCCGGTCGCCAAGCTGATGGCGGCGGCCGCCGGGCTGGGCGGGCGGCTGGGTCCCGTGCTGCTGCAGCTCCCGCCGAACCTGACCGCCGACCCGGGGCGGCTGGCGGCCTGCCTGGCGGCGTTCGCCCGGCACCGCGGCACCAGGCCGGGCGGGCCAGGTGAACCGGGCCCGGCCGCAGGCATCCGGGTCGCGGTGGAGCCGCGCCACCCGTCCTGGTGGACCGGGGAGGTGCGGCAGGTGCTCGCCGAGCACGGCGCCGCGCTGTGCTGGGCGGACCAGCTCAGCCGTCCGGTCACGCCGTTGTGGCGGACGGCTGGCTGGGGCTATCTCCGCTTCCACCAGGGGGCGGCGCGGCCCTGGCCGCGCTACGGGCCGCGCGCGCTGCGCGCCTGGCTGGAGCGGGTGGCCGCCACGTGGCCGGACGAGGCGACCGTGTACGCCTACTTCAACAACGACCCGGGCGGGGCGGCCGTCGCCGACTCGGCCGCGTTCGCGGCCGCCTGCCGCCGGGCCGGGCGTGCCGTGACCCGGGCACCCGGGTAGCGGGCGCTACCGGTTGACCGGGAAGCCCAGGCTGACCCCGCCATGGCTGGGGTCGAGCCACCGGGACGTGACGGCCTTGCCGCGGGTGTAGAAGTGGATGCCCTCCGCTCCGTGCATGTGGGTGTCCCCGAACAGCGACGCCTTCCACCCGCCGAACGAGTAGTACGCCATCGGCACCGGGATCGGCACGTTGACCCCGACCATGCCCACCTCGACCTCGGACACGAACCGCCGGGCCGCTCCCCCGTCGTTGGTGAATATGGCGACGCCGTTGCCGTACGGGTTCTCGCTCACCAGCGCGAGCGCCTCGTCGTAGCTGGCTGCCCGCACGACGGACAGGACCGGGCCGAAGATCTCGTCGCGGTAGCAGCTCATCTGCGGGGTGACGTGGTCGAGCACGCTGGGGCCGAGCCAGAAGCCGTCGCCGGCGCCGCCGATCACCGGGTGCACCCGGCCGTCCACCGCGAGCGTCGCCCCCTCCCGGACGCCGGAGTCGAGGTAGGACGCGACCTTGTCCCGGTGCGCGGCGGTGACCAGCGGGCCCATCTCGGAGCGCTCGTCGGTGCCCGGGCCGACCCGCAGCCCCCCGATCCGCCTGGTGATCCCCGCGACCAGCTCGTCACCCGCCGGGCCGACCGCGACCACCACCGAGACCGCCATGCACCGCTCGCCCGCGGAGCCGAATCCGGCCGACACCGCCGCGTCGGCGGCCAGGTCCAGGTCCGCGTCGGGCAGCACGACCATGTGGTTCTTGGCCCCGCCCAGCGCCTGCACCCGCTTGCCCGCGGACGTGCCCTTCTCATATACATAACGGGCGATCGGGGTGGATCCCACGAAGCTGGCCGCGCGGACGTCAGGGTGGGCCAGCAGCGCGTCCACCGCCTCCTTGTCGCCCTGCACGACGTTGAACACGCCCTCGGGCAGGCCCGCCTCGGCCCACAGCCGGGCCAGCAGCAGTGACGCCGACGGGTCCTTCTCGGACGGCTTGAGCACGAAGGCGTTGCCGCAGCCGATGGCGACCGGGAACATCCACATCGGCACCATGGCCGGGAAGTTGAACGGGGTGATGCCGGCCACCACGCCCACCGGCTGGCGGATCGAGTAGGCGTCCACCCCGGTGGAGACGTTCTCCGAGAAGCCGCCCTTGAGCAGGTGGCCGAGCCCGCACGCGAACTCGACCACCTCCATCCCGCGGGCGACCTCGCCGGCCGCGTCCGAGGCGACCTTGCCGTGCTCGGAGCTGATCAGCTCGGCGAGCTCCTGCTGGTGGCCGCGGATCAGCTCACGGAACGCGAACATGATCTGGGTCCGCTTGGTGATCGACGTGGCCCGCCAGCCGGGGAAGGCCTTGGCGGCGGCGGCGACCGCGTCGCCGACCACGGCGGCGGAGGCGAAGTCAACGGTGCCGGTCACCTCACCGGTCGCGGGGTCGTAGATGTCGCCGTGGCGGTCGGCGGCGCCGTCCCACGGCTGGCCGCCGATCCAGTGGGTACAGTGCTTCATTGCTCGCTTCTCCGCTCCTTCGGCGCGTCGCTCGCGGGCTTCATGGCTTGCGCCTCCGCTCCTCCGGCCGGTTGCGCCGGGTCACCGGGCCGCCTCCGCGTCGGCCGCCCGCAGCGCGTCGATCAGGATGCCCATGCCTTCCTTCGCGTCGCCCTCGGACAGGGTCATTGGCGGCGCCATCCGCAGCGCGTGGCCGTACAGCCCGCCCTTGCCGATGAGCAGCCCCCGCTCGCGGCTCTCCTCGAGCACCCGGGTGGCCAGGGCCGGGCTCGGCGCGCCGGTCCGCGGGTCGACCAGGTCCACGGCGAACATGAGGCCCTTGCCCCGCACGCCGCCGACCGCCGCCAGCGGCGCGGCCGCCTCCGCGAGCCCGCCGATGATCATGCTCCCGAGCGTGGCGGCGTTGCGCTGCAGGTCGTGGTCGAGCAGGTAGTCGAGGGTGGCGCTGGCCGCGGTGGTGGACAGCGGGTTGCCGCCGAAGGTGGAGATGCCGCTGCCCGGCAGGCCGTCCATCAGGTCGCCGCGGGCGATGACCCCGCCGATCGCGAAACCGTTGCCGAGCCCCTTGGCGAACGTGATCATGTCTGGGGTCATCCCGTGCGCGCCGAAGCCCCAGAAGTGCTCGCCGGTCCGCCCCCAGCCGGTCTGCACCTCGTCGGAGATGAACAAGATGCCATGGGAGTCGAGGACCTTCTTGTACTCGCCGAACAGTCCGTCGGGGGGCATGGTGAAGCCGCCCACGCCCTGCACCGGCTCGGCGATCAGGCACGCTACGTCGCGGGCGGCCCCGGCGGCGAGCAGATGCCGCAGGTCGGCCACGCAGGCGGCGGTGTACTCGGCGTCGGTCAGCCGCGCGAAGGCGGGCAGTTCCCGGTCCGTGCCGTGCAGGTAGTGGACGCCGAACGGGGCCAGCGGGGAGCTCTTCCACGCCAGGTTGCCGGTGATCGCGACGGCGCCGAACGAGCGGCCGTGGTAGCTGTTGCGCATCGCCAGCACCTGGTTCGAACCCCGGGCGGCGGTGGCCAGCATGAGCGCGGTCTCGTTCGCCTCGGTGCCGGAGTTGGTGAAGAACACCTTGGCACCCTCGATCCCGGACAGCCGGGCCAGCTTCTCCGCCAGCTCCACCTGGCGGCGGATCAGGTACAGGGTCGAGGTGTGCACGATGCCGGTGGCCAGCTGGCGCTCGACGGCCTCGCGTACCTCGGGGATGTCGTAGCCGAGCATGTTCGTGAGGATGCCGCAGAAGAAGTCCAGGTAGGTGCGGCCGTCGGCGTCGGTGACGCGGCTGCCGCTGCCGCTGACGAGTTCCAGCGGGTGCTCGTAGTAGAGCGCCATCCAGGTCGGGAGGACGGCGCGGTGGCGGTCGAGGAGTTCAGACATGTACCCCAGTCTGGGCCCTACCGATCGGTAGAGAGGCATGCAGAGTGACAGATAATCTCGGTAGATCCTTACATTTTGTCGTGCGGCCACGTTGGGGTAGGAGGCTGCCTTGCTGCCTACGGTTGCTCAGGTGCTGGCTATGGATGCGCTTCGGGCGGGGGAGCCGCGGGTGGTGGCGGGCGAGGAGTCGCTGGGCCGGCCGGTGCGGTGGGTGCATGTGATCGAGCTGTCGGATGCGGCGCGGATGCTGCGGGGTGGGGAGCTGGTGCTGACGACCGGGATCGCCCTGCCTGACGAGGAGGAGCTGCTCGGCACATACGTGGCGGAGCTGGCTGGGGTGGGGGTGAGTGCGCTCGCGGTTGAGCTCGGTCGGAGGTATACCGCTGGCCTGCCGGACAGTTTTACTACGGCGGCGGCCGGGCGGGGGCTGCCGCTGATTGTGTTTGAGCGGGAGGTGCCGTTTATCGCGATCACCGAGGCGGTGCACGCACGGATCGTCAACGATCAGCACGACGAGCTGCGGGCGTCGGCGCGGCTGCATGAGGTGTTCACCGACCTGGCGGTGGCGGGGGCGGGGCCGGATGAGGTCCTGCGGCAGGGGGCGCTGCTGGCGGGGCGGCCGGTCATCTTGGAGGATCTGTCCCATCGGGTGCTCGCGTTCGAGGCGGCGGGGGCGGATCCGGGACGGCTGCTGAACGGTTTCGAGGGGCGGTCGCGGGCGGTCGCCCTGGCGGCGCGGACCGCGTACGACGAGCCCTCGGGATGGCTGATCACGGTGGTGGGGGCGCGGGGGGAGGACTGGGGGCGGGTCATCCTCGTCTGCGGCACTCCCCCGGCTCCGGGCGACATGGTGCTGGTGGAACGGATGGCGACCACGCTCGCGCTCGGCCGGCTGCTCACCCGCCAGCAGCAGAGCCTCCAGCAGCAGGCGCACGCCACGCTGATCAGCGCCATCCTGACCCAGGCGCACACCGACCCGGACGAGGCGGCGGTCCGGGCCCGGGCGCTGGGCATCCCGGTCAGCGGGCGGCTGCTCGTCACCGCCGTGCTCAGGTTCCGCCAGGGCGGGCCGGGAACCCCCGGGCTGCCCGCGCAGGCCCGGGTGCTGGAGGTGGCCGAGGCGATGGCCGACGCCTGCCGCGCCGAGCGCATCCCGGCCCTGGTGGGACCGCTCGACGACGTCCGGGCCGGTGCTTTGCTGTCGCTGGAGCGCCAGGCCAACCCGGACCAGGTGCTCACGGCGGTATGCGCCGGAGCCAGGCAGCGGCTGGCCTACCGCCCGCGGACGCCGGCCGGCCCGGCCGGGCCAGCTGGGCCGGCCTCGCGGGAGCCGGTGATCGGGATCGGGTCGGCTGCGCCGTCTATGCGCGAGGTCCGGCGGTCGCTGCTGGAGGCGCAGCAGGTGGCCGACGCCGCCGCTCAGGCCGCCGCGGCCCCGCCGGGCGAGGACTTGCCCTTCTACCGGCTGGCCGACCTGCGGCTGCGCGGGCTGCTTTACCTGCTGGCCGGCGACAGCAGGCTGGCCACCTTCGTCGACCGCGAGCTCGGGCCGCTGGTCGCCTATGACGCCGACCACGGCAGCGACCTGACCGGGGTGCTGGCGGTCTATCTGGCGGCCGGCGGCAACAAGGCGCTGGCGGCGGCCCGCGCGCACCTGGCCCGGCCCACCCTGTATGAGCGGCTGCGGCACATCGAGCGGATCCTGGGGGTGTCGCTGGACGCCGCGGAGTCGCGTGCCTCCCTGCACGTCGCCCTGCTGGCCCGCGCCTCGCAATCGCACCAGCCGGCGGGGCCGCCATCGCCGGCCGACTAGGCCGGCCTGGCCATTGGCCATAGGCACATCGGATGGTTTCATCCCGTGTATGCCGGGAAGCTGCTGGCGACTGCCCAATTTCGGGCCCGATGGGGTTTCATGGAGTGGGAGTAACTGAGCACGCACCCGGAGGAGCTGTGCCGTGGATGGCGGGCAGCGGGTCATCAGCCGGCGTCACCGGCTCCGTCGGCAACCTGCAGGCGCTGCGCTGCGCGGCGGCGGAGGCACGCAGGCGTGAGGTCCCCCTGCTGGCCGTGCACGCCTGGGTTCCCCCCGGCGGTGAGCTGGCTGAACGGCAGTGCCCGATACCCGAGCTGCGCCAGGTTTGGCAGAACGCGGCGTGGCGCCGGCTGTGGGACGCCTTCGACGCCGCGCTCGGCGGGCTGCCGCCCGACCTGCACGTGGAGGCGACCGCGGTCCGCGGCGACCCGGGCCGCGTCCTGGTCGCGACGGCCAGCCAGGAGGACGACCTGCTGGTGGTCGGCGCGGGACGGCGGGGAGTGCCCGGGCGGCTGCTGCGCCGCCAGGTGGGCCGCTACTGCCTGATCCACGCGGCCTGCCCCGTCCTCGTCGTGCCGCCGAGCGAGCTGGCCCAGGAGATGGAGCACCGCCTGCACGCGTGGATAGTCCGGCGCCGGGCCCTGCTCCCCGGCAAGAACGAGCTCAGCCCTCGGAGCTGAGGGCGGCCGGGAGCAGCTGGGCCGGGAAGTCCTGGTAAGCGACCGGGATGAGCCAGCGGCGGATCGCGGCGGCGCCGACCGAGGTATAGGCCGGGGCGGTGCTGGCTGGCCAGGGCCCTCCGTGGTGCTGGGCGCTGGTCACCGCCACCCCGGTCGGCCAGCCGTTGAAGACCACCCGGCCGACGGTCCTGGCCAGGACGTCAGTCACCTGGCCAGCCAGTTCCATGTCGGCGCCCGACGTCTCGTCGGCGTGCACCACACCGGCCAGGTTCCCGCCGAGCCGGGCCAGCACCGGCAGCAGGTCCGCGACCGACGAGTAGGTGATCACCAGCCCGACCGGCCCGAACCGCTCCTGCGCGAGTCCGGGCAGCCCGGCCGCGAACTCGGCCAGGCCGACCTGGAACACCTCCGGCGTGGCCGACCAGGGGCCTTCTCCCGGCTGGCCCTCGGCCAGCTCGGCCACATCCGGCCGGGCGCCGAGCTCGGCGACGGCGGCGGAGAACGAGTCGTGAATCCGGGCCGTCAGCATCGGGCCGCCGGCGCTGGCCTGGACGGCCGCGGCGATCGCCGGCAGCAGGCGATCGCCGGAGGCGGGGACGAACAGCAGCCCTGGGTTCGTGCAGAACTGGCCGACGCCCAGGGTGAGTGATGCCGCGTAGCCGCCGGCGATGCCGTCGGGCCGGGCGGCCTCCGCTCCGGGCAGGATGACCACCGGGTTGACCGACCCGAGTTCGCCGAAGAACGGGATCGGGACCGGCCGCTGGGCACAGATGGCGGCCAGGGCCAGCCCGCCTCGCGCCGACCCGGTGAACCCGGCGGCGGCGATCGCTGGGTGCTTCAGCAGCCGCACGCCCGCCTCCACGCCGTACACCACCGCGAAGGTCCCGGCGGGCGCGCCCGCCCCGGCCAGCGCCTCGGTGACGATCCGGGCGGTCAGCACCGACGTCCGCGGGTGACCTTCGTGGGCCTTGACCACGACCGGGCAGCCGGCCGCGAGGGCCGAGGCGGTGTCATTCCCGGCGACCGAGAACGCGAACGGGAAGTTCGACGCCGCGAACACCGCCACCGGCCCGATGGGCCGGTTCACCCGGCGCAGCCCCGGCCCGCCGTCACCGCCCGGGCTGGCCACGGCATCGGCGTACCCGCCGTCGGCCAGCACGCCCGCGAAGTGGCGCAGCTGCCCGGTGGCCCGGGCGACCTCACCGGTCAGCCGGGCGATGCCCAGCGCGGTCTCGGTGTCCGCGGCCGCCACCAGCTCGGCCGCGGCGCCGTCCAGGGCGGAGGCCACCGCCTCCAGGGCCGCCGCGCGCGCGCCCGGCCCGGCCTGCTCCCACGGGCCGCAGGCCGCCGCGGCAGCCTCCGCGGCGGCGTCCACCTGGGCGTCGGCCGTCTCCGCCACCGGGTCCCCGGCGGGCTCCCCCGTGCGGGGGTCGTATCCCTGGATCATCCTGGGCCATCCTCGTCTCTCCGGTGCGCCTGGGCGCGGCGCTGGTGCGCTGGTGCGCGGCTCACGTCAGGTGATCGGCATCGTAGGCGGGCAGGGTGTACTCGCCGCCGAGGTAGGCGAGCACGGGGTCGGCCGGGTCAGGCTCCCCGTGCTCGGCGATGACCTCGGCCGCGTAGACCTCGGCGTCGTCACGGGGCTCGTACCCCAGCGACCGGGCCTCCGCCAGGCTGACCCATCCGCCCCGGGTGTTGGCCGAGATCCCGTAGGCCACCCGGAAGCCGGGGTCTGGCACGGTCAGGCAGGCCTCGAACAGCCGCCCGGCGTCGTCCGGGGAAAGCCAGGTGGACAGCGACCGCGCGCTTGGCGGCTTGTCGTAGCAGGTCAGGATCCGCAGGCAGATCGTGGCCATGCCATAGCGGTGATGGTAGAGCGCGGCCAGCGCCTCCCCGGTCACCTTGGCCACGCCGTAATAGGTGTCCGGCGCGGGGAAGGCGTAGTCGGGCGCCGGGAACGCCGAGCGGGGGGTGAAGCCGACCGCGTGATTGGAGGAGGCGTAGATGACGCGCGGCACACCCGCCCGGCGGGCCGCTTCGAACGCCGTGTAGGCGCCCTCGATGTTCACCGGCAGGATGCGCTCCCACGCCGCCTCCCCCGCGATCGCCGCCAGGTGGATGACGGCGTCCACGCCGGCGCAGGCGGCGGTCATGGCGCCGAGGTCGGTGACGGAAGCGGTCACGCTCTCCTCGCCGGACCGGGCGGGCCCGGCGGGCAGGGGCGCGGTGTCCAGCAGGCGCAGGGTGCGGCCGGGCCGGGCCAGCCGGGGCCGCAGCATGGTCCCGATCCGGCCGGCCGCCCCGGTGATGAGGATCGTCGGCACGCCAGCCAAGCTTAGTGGCCGGCCAACGGGACAACCCCCGGCCGGCCGTGGGCGGGCCGCCTAGGGGGTGGTCCGGGCGGCTAGAGGTTGCTGGCGACGGGCTGGAAGACGGACAGGTAGTCCTGCTGCCGCTTGCCGCTCACGTCCGCGTAGTTGTGCAGCCGGGCGAACTCGGCCCGCGTCAGCCAGACCAGGTTACTGGTGGCAACCTCGTTAAGCAGTTGCTTCTGCGCGCCCTTCGCCTTGGTGGCGTCCGCCGCGATGATGGCCTGCGCGGAGGGGACGGGGGTGATGTAGTTGACCGCCTCGGTCAGCTGGGCCGCGATCTTCGGCTGGTAGTACCAGTCCATCAGCATCATGGCGTCGACCGGGTTCTGCGCGCCCCGGGGGATCACCATGTTGTCGGTCCAGATGTTGCCGCCCTCTTTCGGGATCACGAACTTCAGGTTCGTTCCCCCGGACAGGTTCTGCTGGAAGATGTCCCCGGACCACGCCATCGAGATCCAGGTCTGGCCGCTGGCCAGCGCCTGCAGGTACGGCTGCTGGTAATAGCCCTGGACCAGGCCGGCGTCCCGCTGCTGGGTGAGCACCTTGGCGGCCGCGCGCCAGTCCGCGGGACCGGACGTCTCGGGGTCGATCCCGAGCCTGATCATCCCGAAGTTCCCCAGGTCCTGCAGGTCGGACATCATCCCGACCTTGCCCTTGTAGGCGGGGTTCCACAGGTCGTGGATGCTGGTGATCGGGTCGCTGATGTGCTGCGGGTTCCACGCGATGCCGGTGCTGCCCGCGGCCCACGGCATGCTGTAGGTGTTCCCCGGGTCGAACGACCGCTGCTTGAACGCGGCCCCGGCGTGGGCGTAGAAGTTCGGCATCAGGTGCTGGTCGAGCGGCGTCAGCTGATTCATCGCCACCAGCTGGGAGAACTGGAAGCCGTCGGTGATGACCATGACGTCGTACCCAATGGACTCGCCCTTGGCGAGGATCGGGCTGATCTTCTCGAACCAGGACGGGTCGTCCTGGATGACCTCGGTGTACGTCACCGTGATGCCGGTCGCCGCGGTGAACTCGTGCAGCGTGGTGTGCGAGGCATCGATGTAGTAGGGCCAGTTGGCGAAGTTCACGTGACCGTGTCTGGTCTGGCGGGCCCAGAAACCGGCTGAGCCGGGCGGGGCACTGGGCCGGGGAGCCGGCGCAGGCTCGGTACCGCAGCCGGCGACAGCGAGCCCGGCGGCCAGCCCGGTCAGCCCGGCGAGCGCGAGAGCATCGCGGCGCCGGTAGCCCGTGCCGCCTAGCGGGGATTTGTTGCGCACAGGATCCTGCCTTGGATCAGGTCGGCTTCCGCCACCCGATTATTACGCTGGAGATCGCGCAAAGTATGCCAACTGTGAAAATTGCCGTGCCGAAAACGAATACCTGCGGCGGGATGCCGATCCGGGTCGCGCCGTACACCCACACGGGGAACGGTGTCGCGGCGCCGCTGACGAAGTTCGATGTCACAAAGTCATCGATGGACAAAGCAAAAGCCATGAGCGCGCCAGCTAGGATGCCGGGCCTAATGAGCGGGAAAGTGATCTTGCGGAAGATGACCCAGGAGTTCGCCCCGAGGTCCGACGCGGCCTCCTCCAGCGACCGGTCGAAGCCACTCATCCGCGCCCGGACCGTGACCGCGACGTACGCGATGCTGAACGCGACGTGCGCCAGCAGCAGCGTGACGAAGCCGCGGGCCAGGTTGATGGTCACGAACAACCCCAGCAGCGAGGCGCCGATCACGACCTCGGGGGCGGCGATATTGAGGAACATCGTCTGCTCGACCAGCGTCTTGCCGCGGAAACGCCGCCCCTGGTAGCGCACCAGCGCCAGCGCCAGCATGGTGCCGATCACCGTCGCGAACACGGTGTTCGCGAGCGACAGCCGGATCGACAGCCAGAACGCGGCCGTGAGCCCGGGGATGTTGCTCCACTCCTTGTACCACTGCAGCGTGAACCCGTTCCAGGCGAAGCTCACCTGGGGCAGCCCGGTGGTGACCTTGTTGAAGCTGTAAAGGATCATCACCAAGATCGGGATGACCAGGTAGGCGATGACCAGCCAGGAGTAGGCGGGCAGGATGAACCGGGTCCACCGGCGCCGCCGTCGGCCCGGCCCGGCCACCCGGGTCTCGATGGTGGTGGCAGTGGAGACTGCACTCGCAGGCGCGGTCACAGGTATTCCTCAATCGTGCGGGAGCCGAGTATCCGCGCGTACGCGAAGATGCCGAGGAGGGCAACGGCCATCAGCACGGTCGACAGCGCGGACCCGCCCGGGTAGTCGAGCGTCGTCAGGAACGAGGTCTGGATGACCGTCCCGATCATCGTGTCGCCGGTGCCCCCGAGGATCTGCTGGTTCACGTAGTCGCCGAGGGCCGGGATGAAGGTGAGCAGGAACGCCGCGAACACGCCCGGGATGGTCAGCGGCAGGATGACCCGCAGGAACGCCTCCCGCTTGGTCGCGTACAGGTCGTAGGCGGCGTCGAGCACCCGCTTGTCGATCCGCTCGATCGCCACGTACAGCGGGAGCGCGGTAAACGGGAGGTAGTTGTAGGAGAGCCCGGCGATCACCGCCCACCCGGTCGCGAGGATGTGGAAGTCCTGCGGCAGCAGGCCGATGTGCTTCAGGGCACCCAGGATGACGCCCTGGTCGGACAGGATGAACTCCCACACCACGGTGCGGATCACGAACGACACGAAGAACGGCACCAGCAGCATGAGCAGGAAGAAGTTCTTTCTCCGGCCGCCGTAGAAGGCAATCCAGTAGGCGATCGGGAACGACACCACCAGGCAGATCAGGGTCGCGGCGCCCGCGAACCAGATGCTGATCAGGAACTGGGCGTGGTACAGGCTGAGCTGCTGGCCGAACTCGGCCCAGTGCCAGGTCATGACGCAGGCCCCGGTGGCCGGGTTGCAGGTCTGCAGCGACAGCGACAGCATCACGATCAGCGGGATGAGGAACAGTATCAGCAGCCACAGCCCGGCGGGCAGGCTCAGGAGGTAAGGCGCGAGGAACTTCCCGGGCCTGAACCGCCGGCGGTGGACGGCTAGCTGCCCTGCGTGATCGGCACGAACAGGTTGTTCCACGCGGTCAGCTCTTCCGGGTGCTTGAACGGGAAGTAGTTCCTGGAGGCCTTCAGGTACTCCTCAGTGGGGAACACGGTCGGCGCGTTCGCCGTCACCGACGTCGGCAGGCCGATCTCGGGCTTCATCGCCTTGATCGTCTCCGCCGCCCAGCCGGTCGGGTTCAGCAGCACCTGCTGGGCCGAGGGCACCGGGCACACGTAGTCGTTGTAGTACTCGACCACGGCCTGCACGTCCGGGGAGTAGTAGTAGTCCATCAGCGCCATGGCATCCTTGGGATTCTGCGCATACAGCGGGATGCACATGTTGTCGGTCCAGAACATCATGCCCTGCTCGGGGACCAGGAACTTGAGGTCGGCGTACTTGCTGTTCAGGTCGGCCTGGAAGATGTCGCCCGACCAGGCCTGGGTGACCACGGTATCGCCGTTCTTGAGGTGGCCGATGTAGCTCTGGTCGTAGTAGGCGCGGACGATGCCGTCGCTCTTCTGCTGCTGCAGCTTCTTGGCCGCCTTCGCCCACTCGGACTCGCTGGAGGTGGCGGGGTCGATCCCGAGCGCCAGCAGCCCGACGCTGCCGAGTTCGATGGGGTCGGACATCATGCCGACCTTCCCGGCGTACTTCTTGTCGAACAGGATGTCCACAGTGTTCGGCGGGCTCTTGATCACCGACGAGTTGTAGCCGATCGCGGTGAAACCCGACTGCCAGGCCATCGTGTACTTGTTGCCCGGGTCCCAGGGGAAGGTCGTGACCAGCTTGCTGGCGTACTTGCGGAAGTTCGTCATCATCGACTGGTCGAGCGGGATGAGCCAGCCGTTCTGCAGCAGGTAGCCCAGCGCGTTGGGGGTGCTGTCGGTCATCACGATGATGTCGAAGCCGGTGTACTGCTTGGCCGCCAGCGACGGCCGGATCTTGGCGTAGAAGGCCACGTTGTCGCTGATCGGCTCCGTGTAGTTGACCTTGATGCCGGTGGTCTGGGTGAAGTGCTCCAGCGAGGGGTGCTTGCCGTTGAGCACGTCGAGGTAGTACGGCCAGTTCGCGAAGTTGACCGTCTTGTTCAGCTTCTGCTTGCTCCACCACGACGCGGTGCCGACGCCGCCGGCCGGGCTGGACGAGCCCGCGGGCGCTGCGGTGCCCTTCACGCCGCAGGCGGCCAGGAACGCCGCTGCGGCCCCAGCGCCCGTCGTGGTCAGCATCTGCCGGCGGGAAAGCCGTGACTGGGTCAGACCCCGCAACAGGGACGGGTCGGCATGAGCCTCCGGCTGCTTGGGCCCAGGGGTGTCCTGTTCCTTCATGTGTTCCTCCTTGGCGGGGGCGACCGGCTAGCCGATCGGGTAAGAGTGTTCGGGCTGCCAGGAAAGCCAGACGCTGTCTCCCCGGTCGGCCACCATGGCAGCGGAGGCTGAGTTCTGCTGGAAGACGACCATGTCCGAGCCGGCCGTCGTGGAAACGGTGAAGTTGGTCGATGTGCCGAGGTAAACCACCTCGGTCACGGTCCCGCGCAGGGCGCAGCCCTCCCCGGCCGGCTGCGCGGTAGCCAGGTCGATCTTCTCGGGCCGGACCGTGAGCTCGAGCCTGGAGCCCTCGCTCACCACCCGGTCCTGCACCGGCATGATGATCCGCTCGCCCGGGCCGAGCTCGATGACGGCGCGGTCGCCATCTATCCGGGTGACGGTGCCGGTGAGCAGGTTGGAGGTGCCGATGAAGCCCGCGACGAACCGGGTCCTCGGGTGCTCGTAGATCTCCCGGGGCGTCCCGAGCTGCTCGACCTTCCCGTCGTCCATGACCGCGATCCGGTCCGACATGGTGAGCGCCTCGCCCTGGTCGTGCGTCACGTACACGAACGTGATGCCGACCTCGCGCTGGATCCGCTTCAGCTCGACCTGCATGGCCTGGCGGAGCTTGAGGTCAAGCGCGCCCAGCGGCTCGTCGAGCAGCAGCGCACGCGGGTTGTTGACCAGCGCCCGGGCCAGCGCCACCCGCTGCTGCTGGCCGCCGGACAGTTCCCGGGGGCGCCGCTCGCCCCGCCCGGCCAGGTCGACGATCTCGAGCATCTCGCCGACCCGGCGGGTGATCTCGGGCTTGGCGACCGACTTGCGGCGCAGCCCGAACGCCACGTTCTCGAACACGTTCATGTGCGGGAACAGGGCGTAGGACTGGAACACCATGTTGACGTCGCGCTTGTTCGGCGGGACGCCCGTGACGTCGCGGCCGTGCAGCCGGATTGCGCCCTCGGTGGGTTCCTCGAATCCGGCGACCATCCGCATCGTGGTGGTCTTCCCGCACCCGGACGGGCCCAGCAGGGAGAAGAACTCCCCTTCGGCGATGTCCAGATCGATGCCGGCCACGGCGACGACGACCTCGCCACGCGCGCGGAACTCCTTGACCACCCCGGACAGCTCGATCGCTGGCAGGGATGCGCGCTCTGCCGCCGCCGCCCGGGCGCGCGCCGACTCCGTGGCCGACATGGCCAGGGCCGACGTGCCCGCCGCATCTGTTCCCGCCAGGGCGGGCACATGCCTTTCGGTCATCTCAGGCTGGTATCCCTCTTCCCGCTGGGGTCGCAGCTTCCGCACCCGGGCCAGCGGCCGGGGAGCGGGGGGCACCGTCGGCCAGCGTGGAACGAGACGATCTTCGCGGATACACGTCCGGCACAACCGAATCAGTTGTGCGTTCCGTACGATACAACGGATTTAGCAAAGCTGACCACCCAACAGATAACGTTCCGGTCGCGCCTGTCACCTCAGTCACCGAAGTAGCTCATCACGTGCTTGACCCGGGTGTAGTCCTCGAATCCGTACATCGATAGATCCTTACCGTACCCGGAGTGCTTGAAGCCGCCGTGCGGCATCTCGGAGACGAACGGGATGTGGGTGTTGATCCACACTGCGCCGAAGTCCAGCCGCCGGGCCACCCGCATGGCCCGGCCGTGGTCCCGGGTCCAGACGCTCGCGGCCAGGCCGTACTTCACGCCGTTCGCCCAGCGCACCGCCTCGTCCTCGGAGCCGAACCGCTGCACGGTGATGACCGGGCCGAAGATCTCCTCCTGGATCATCTCGTCGTCCTGCCGCAGCCCGGTGACCACGGTCGGCGCGAAGCAGTAGCCGCGCTCCCCCACCTGGTGGCCCCCGGTCACGACGTCGGCGTGATCCGGCCGCCGGCCGAGGAAACCCTGCACCCGGGATAGCTGCACCGGGTTGTTCAGCGGGCCGTAGTCGGCGTCCGGCACATCCAGCCCGCCCACGGTGGTGCCCCGGGCCTGCTCGGCGAGCGCGTCCGCCAGGTCGTTATGTATGGAAGGGCCGGCCAGCACCCGGGTGGCGGCGGTGCAGTCCTGGCCGGCGTTGAAGTACCCGGCGCTGGCGATGCCCGCGGCCGCGGTCGCGACGTCGGCGTCGTCGAACACCACGACCGGCGCCTTGCCGCCGAGTTCCAGGTGGACCCGCTTCAGCCCGCCCGCGGCCGCGCGCGCCACCTCGGTGCCGGCCCGCACCGACCCGGTGATCGACACCATCTGCGGGATGTCGTGGCCGACCAGGGCCCGCCCGGTGGCGGCGTCGCCGCAGACCACGTTGAACACGCCGGGCGGCAGGAACTCGGCGGCGATCTCGGCCAGCATCAGCGTGGTCACCGGGGTGGTGTCGGACGGCTTGAGCACCACCGTGTTGCCCGCGGCGAGGGCGGGCGCGAACTTCCAGACCGCCATCATCATGGGGTAGTTCCACGGCGTCACCTGCGCGCACACCCCGACCGGCTCACGCCGGATGAACGAGGTATGGCCGGCCAGGTACTCCCCGGCCGCGGTGCCCTGCAGGATGCGGGCCGCGCCCGCGAAGAACCTGATCTCGTCCACCAGCGGCGGGAGTTCCTCGGCCATCGTGAGGCCGACCGGCTTGCCGGTGTTGCGGCACTCGGCGGCCACGATCTGCTCGCCCCGCGCTTCGATCGCGCCGGCCAGCCTGAGCAGGGCGAGGCTGCGCTCCGCCGGGGTGGCGTCGCGCCATCCCTCCTGGGCGGCCGCGGCCGCCCTGAGCGCCGCGTCCACGTCCGCGGGACCGGAAACCGGGGCCCGCGCGTACACCTCGCCCGTGCTGGGGTCAACGACGTCACTCGCCTGGCCAGAGGAGGGCGGCACGTGCCCGCCGTTGACGAAGTTGGCCAGTTCCTGCACGCGGGCGGCTGGGTGCGCGGTCGCTGTCAACGGCGGCCTCCTGGCGCGGGGATCCGCTGATCCCGTCCTCGTTTGCTCTGGTCCGACACTGGCAGAGAATCAGATCGCCCACAAGTGATTCCGTAGCAGATAGCATCTGAACCGACGGAATCAGTTGACAGGCATCGGATGCATGGCACGATTGCCTTTGCGAAGGAGGCAACCGCATGGCTCACACGCCAGGGACTGCCACCATCCCGGGCGGAGAGAGTTCCGATGGGAGCCGCCGGGGCCGGGGTGAGCGGCCAGACCGGCTGGAGCGATACGACCGGCCAGACCGGCACGACCGGCCAGACCGGCACGACCGGCTCGGCCGGGACCGTGGCCGCGGCGGCATGAGGATCGTCCTCGACGAGACGTCCAAACGGATCGTCGAGCAACTGCAGCAGGACGGCCGGCGCTCGTACGCCGCCATCGGGAAGGTCGTCGGCCTGTCCGAGGCCGCCGTCCGGCAGCGGGTGCAGCGTCTCATCGACGGCGGCGTCATGCAGATCGTCGCCGTGACCGACCCGATGACGCTCGGTTTCCACCGGCAGACCATGATCGGCATCAAGTGCGAGGGCGATCTCGAACGGGTAGCCGACCATCTGGCGGGAATGGATGAGATCGATTACGTGGTGATCACCTCGGGGTCATTCGACCTCTTGGTGGAGGTCGTCTGCGAGGACGACGACCACCTGCTGGAAATCCTCAGCCGGGTGCGGATGGTGCCCACCGTGACCAGCACCGAGACCTTCGTGTACCTGAAACTGCGCAAGCAAACCTACAGCTGGGGGACCAGATGAGCACTCCGCAACCCGCCGGCGACCCCAGTGGTGCGGCCCCGCAGGCCATCAACCGCCACTTGCAGGCGGCCGCCCACCGCCACCTGTGGCTGCACTTCACCCGCATGTCGTCCTATGCCGAAGGCGACATGCCCCTGATCGTCCGTGGGTCCGGGCAGTACGTCTACGACCAGCACGGCAAGCGTTACCTGGACGGCCTGTCCGGGCTGTTCGTGAGCCAGATCGGGCACGGCCGTGCCGAGGTGGCCGAGGCCGGCGCGCGCCAGGCCGCGGAGCTCGCCTACTTTCCGCTCTGGTCGTACGCGCACCCGCGGGCGATCGAGCTGGCCGAACGGCTGGCGGCGCTGGCGCCAGGCCAGCTGAACCGCGTCTTCTTCACCACCAGCGGCTCGGAGGCGGTCGAGTCCGCCTGGAAGCTGGCCAAGCAGTACTTCAAGGCCATCGGCCAGCCCGGGCGGTACAAGGTGATCAGCCGCGACATCGCCTACCACGGCACGTCCATGGGGGCGCTCGCGATCACCGGGCTCCCCGGCATCAAGGAACCGTTCGAGCCGATGGTGCCGGGCGGGGTACGGGTGCCGAACACCAACTTCTACCGGGCACCCGACTTCGTCGCGGCCGATCTGGAGGGGTTCGGCCGGTGGGCGGCGGACGAGATCGGGCGGGCGATCGAGCGCGAGGGCCCGGAGTCGGTCGCGGCCGTGTTCCTGGAGCCGGTGCAGAACTCCGGCGGCTGCTTCCCGCCCCCGCCCGGCTACTTCGCCCGGGTGCGGGAGATCTGCGACCAGTACGGGGTGCTGCTGGTCTCCGATGAGGTCATCTGTGCCTTCGGCCGGCTGGGCTACTACTTCGGCTCGCAGCGTTACGGCTACGAGCCCGACATCATCACCTTTGCCAAGGGCGTGACCTCGGGCTACTCCCCGCTCGGCGGCATGATCGCAAGCGACGCCCTGATGGAACCGTTCGGCGCGGGCCACACGGACAGCAGCGGCTACCAGTCCCCGCGGCACGCTGGGCACCCGGATGGGGCCGGGCCCGGCGGCACCGCCACGTTCCTGCACGGGGTCACCTTCGCCGGGCACCCGGTCTCGGCCGCGGTCGCCCTGGCCAACCTGGACGTATTCGAGAAAGAAGACCTGCTCGGGAACGTCCGCGCGAACGAGGGGGCCTTCCGCGCCACGCTGGAGAAGCTGAACGACCTGCCGATCGTGGGCGATGTCCGTGGCGATGGCTACTTCTACGGGATCGAGCTGGTCAAGGACAAGGCCACCCGGGAGACCTTCAACGACGAGGAGTCCGAGTGGCTGCTGCGCGGGTACCTGTCCCCGGCGCTGTTCGAGGCGGGCCTGGTCTGCCGGGCGGACGACCGTGGCGACCCGGTCATCCAGCTGGCGCCCCCGCTCACCTGCACCCGGGAGCACTTCGACGAGATGGAGCAGATCCTGCGCGCGGTGCTGACCGAAGCCTGGTCCCAGATCTGACCCCGGGCCCGCCTTCGCACGCACCGCCGCGGGCGCCGCGGACACCGCCATCTCGTCCAGGTCAAGGTGGAACCGGCGGATCACCAATTCCCCCAGCGCAGGCGCCGATGGCGTCACCGCCAGGTGGCTCCCGGCTGCCCGCACGGAAATGACCAGCGGCCCGTCCGCCAGCAGGTATGGCGTGGCGATCACGCCATCGGCGGGACGAACCTCCTCGCCGGCCAGGCGGACCTCCTGGTCCAGCACACTCAGCGCCCAGCCCCAGTCCAGCCAGTCAGGGCGGCCAAGCAGGAGCTGATTCACCCCGGCACCCTACGCCTCAGGAGATGACCCCCAAAGGTTGCGGGAGCAGGCACCAGACCGGGGCAAGCTGCCGCACTCACGCCACGCCGGCAGCATCACGAAGTGCGGCCGCCAGGACTGACCTGACACAAACTTGGACAATTAGTTGTCTTGTAATATTCGTGTTTACGAAGATAGGTTGGCGCTATGACCGCATCCCAGACTCCGACCAGCGCCGAGGATCTGCGCGGGGCCGGCCTGCGGGTGACGGCCGCCCGCGTCGCGCTGCTCGAGACCATCCGGGACGGTGACCACCTCCGCATCGAGGCGATCGCCTCCGGGGTGCGCGAGCGCATAGGCCATGTCTCCCTTCAAGCCGTGTATGACGCCCTCCACGCGCTCACCGCGGCGGGACTCGTACGCCGCATCGAACCGGCCGACAGCCCAGCCCGGTTCGAGCGGCGCGTCGGGGACAACCACCACCACGTCGTGTGCCGGTCGTGCGGTGCCGTCGCTGACGTCGACTGCGCGGTAGGCGAGGCGCCCTGCCTGACCGCGTCCGACGACCACGGCTTCTCGATCGACGAGGCCGAGGTCATCTACTGGGGCCTGTGCCCCGACTGTTCCACCGCCCGCAGTTCCGGAGCCCTGTGATCCGCCTAGTCCGGAAGGATTCCCATGTCTGAGAACCATGATCCAGTAGTCGCCGAAGGCCCGACCCCGGAGAGCGGGGGATGCCCGGTCGTGCCCGCAGGCCTCACGCATCCCACCATGGGTGACGCCAACCGCGAGTGGTGGCCGAACAAGCTCAACCTGAAGATCCTCACCAAGAACCCGGCCGTGGCCAGTCCCCTCGGCGAGGAGTTCAACTACGCCGAGGCGTTCAAGACCCTCGACCTCGCGGCCGTGAAGCGGGACATCGCGGCGGTGCTGACGACCTCGCAGGACTGGTGGCCGGCTGACTTCGGCCACTACGGCCCGCTCATGATCCGGATGGCGTGGCACGGCGCGGGCACCTACCGCATCAGCGACGGCCGCGGTGGCGCGGGTTCCGGTCAGCAGCGCTTCGCGCCGCTCAACAGCTGGCCGGACAACGTCAGCCTCGACAAGGCCCGCCGGCTGCTGTGGCCGGTCAAGAAGAAGTACGGCCAGAAGATCTCGTGGGCCGACCTGATGGTCCTCACCGGCAACGTCGCCCTGGAGTCGATGGGCTTCAGGACCTTCGGCTTCGGCGGCGGCCGCGCGGACGTCTGGGAGCCGGACGACGACGTCTACTGGGGTCCCGAGACCACCTGGCTCGATGACGAGCGCTACAGCGGCGACCGGGAGCTCGCGGAGCCCTTCGGCGCGGTCCAGATGGGGCTCATCTACGTCAACCCGCAGGGCCCGAACGGCAACCCGGACCCGATCACCGCGGCCCGCGACATCCGCGAGACGTTCCGCCGGATGGCGATGAACGACGAGGAGACGGTCGCCCTGATCGCGGGCGGTCACACCTTCGGCAAGACCCACGGTGCGGGCCCGGAGGAAAACGTCGGCCCCGACCCCGAGGCGGCCCCGCTCGAGCAGCAGGGCCTCGGCTGGAGGAGCACCTACCGCACCGGCAAAGGCGGCGACGCCATCACCAGCGGCCTCGAAGTCACGTGGACGCCAACCCCGATCACCTGGGACAACAGCTTCCTCGAGACCCTCTACGGCTACGAGTGGGAGCTGACCAAAAGCCCCGCCGGCGCGCACCAGTGGAAGCCGAAGGACGGCGCCGGGGCGGGTACCGTCCCAGACGCCCACGACCCGTCGGGGAGCCACCCCCCGACGATGCTGACGACCGACCTCTCGCTCCGCATGGACCCGGTCTACGAGCAGATCACGCGGCGCTTCCTCGAGAACCCTGACGAGCTCGCGGACGCCTTCGCCCGGGCGTGGTTCAAGCTGACCCACCGCGACATGGGCCCGATCGTGCGCTACCTCGGCCCGGAGGTCCCGGCCGAGGCGCTGATCTGGCAGGACCCCGTTCCGGCGGTGGACCACGAACTCGTCGACGCCGCGGACATCGCCGCCCTCAAGGGCCAGATCGTGGCCTCGGGCCTGCGGGTGTCCCAGCTCGTGTCCACCGCATGGGCGTCGGCCTCGTCTTTCCGTGGCAGCGACAAGCGCGGCGGCGCCAACGGCGCGCGCATCCGCCTCGAGCCGCAGAGCGGATGGGAGGTCAACCACCCCGACCAGCTGGCGACGGTGCTGCGCACCCTGGAAGGAATCCAGCAGGCCTTCAACGCCGCCCAGACCGGCGGCAAGCAGGTCTCGCTGGCCGACCTGATCGTGCTCGCTGGTGGTGCAGCCGTCGAGCAGGCCGCCAAGGACGCCGGCTTCGACGTCGAGGTCCCCTTCACGCCGGGCCGCGCGGACGCGTCGCAGGAGCAGACCGACGTGGAGTCGTTCGCGGTGCTCGAGCCGAAGGCGGACGGGTTCCGCAACTACCTCGGCAAGGGCAGCCGACTGCCAGCTGAGTACCTGCTGATCGACCGGGCCAACCTGCTGAACCTGAGCGCCCCCGAGATGACGGTCCTTGTCGGTGGCCTCCGCGTCCTCGGCGCGAACTACCAGCAGTCGCCGCTCGGCGTCTTCACCACCACCCCCGGGTCTTTGACCAACGACTTTTTCGTCAACCTGCTCGACATGGGCACGACGTGGAAGGCGACGTCCGAGGACACGAACACGTTCGAGGGCCGCGACGCCGCCACGGGCAAGGTCAAGTGGACCGGGAGCCGTGCCGACCTTGTATTCGGGTCGAACTCCGAGCTGCGCGCGCTCGCGGAGGTCTACGCGAGCGACGATGCGAAGGAGAAGTTCGTGAACGACTTCGCCGCGGCGTGGGGCAAGGTGATGAACCTCGACCGGTTCGACCTCGTCTGATCATGACGTCCAGGCCGGCCCGCGTCGGCCGGCCTGGACGTCATTTAGCATCGGCACGCCGATGACGGCCGGAAAGCTAGACCAGAAGAGCCATCACGGCATCATCGGGCGGCTCCTGGTCTGCCTCCACGGATGGCGCCTGACCACTCATGGCGGCCAGTTGGGCTTCAATCAGAAATTCCATGATCACGCCGTGGTCGAGAGCCCGATCATTGAGCGACGGCAGAGACCCGCGGGCCCGGGCAGTCAAGAACTGGATCGTCGCATCCTCGCGGAGAAGGAACTCAATCGGCCTGGCGCCGCCAGACCTGATGAGGCCCAAGGCGACTGCCCTGGCGCCGAGCAGGCAGACCTGACCGCTGCTGTTCATGACGACGCCTTGACACCAGCCACGGCGTTCGATGATCCGGCGCATCTCGGCGATGTTGTCGGCGATCTGTTGCATCGGCCTCACCTCACAAAGTCGTCCTGGCCAAGTCGCTTTGCCGCCATCAAGATCTTGAACGACGCCCCACACCTGGCTCAGGGCCTCGACAATCATTAAACCTCTGCCGCCCAACTCGTCGCTGCCAGCTTGGCGAAGCACCGAACACCTACAGTCGCGTCGCTCCCAAGGTCTCCTGTGAGGCCGCCGAGCGCATGGCCGGACTGCTCTAGCAAGACGCCGATGACGGCCAGGAGAGCGGTACATGACGCCCGTCGTGCCGGATTGGTCGCTGGAGGTTCATACCAGCTGACTGCTTAACCTCTCCGGGTCATGCCGGACGTTGCTGGTCACGGATGTTGCTGTACGGCTGTGCTGTACCGCGGAGCCGGAGCTGCTCGTTGACAGGGGTTCTGGATGGATCTAAAGTCTTAACACCGTAGTACTTTGAGGAAGGCAACGTGATCAGCTTCCGGCTCGATGGCCGTTCGGTCGTGCCCCCGTACCTGCAGATCGTCCAGCAGGTCCGGCAGGCGCTCCGGATGGGCGTGCTCGACGTGGGCGACAAGCTCCCCACGGTGCGGGAAGTCGTGGCGGCGACGGCGGTCAACCCCAACACCGTGCTCAAGGCCTACCGCGACCTGGAGCGCGACGGCCTGGTCGAGCCGCGGGCCGGTCATGGCACGTTCGTGGTGGGCCGCCCGTCCGGTCCGCCTCCCGGCACGCATTCACGGCTGGCCCGCAGCCTGGCGCAATGGGTGCGGGGCGCCCGCGAGGCCGGGCTGGATGACGAGTCGATCGAATCGCTGCTGCGCGTCACGCTGCAGGCAGCGGCCGAGGAGGAGATCGCGTGATGGACCCCCAGGACGCAGCCCCTCCCGTGATCGAGACCCGCGGGCTGACGAAACGCTACCGCAAGGTCACCGCCCTCACCGATTGCACCATCACCGTTCCCGAGGGCCGGATATCCGCGCTGATCGGCCCGAACGGAGCCGGCAAGACCACGCTGCTGCGAGTGCTCAGCGGGCTGGCCAAACCCAGCGGCGGCGACGTCGCGGTGCTCGGCGGCACACCGCGCCAGGACCCGGCCTTCCTGGCCGAGATCGGCTTCCTCGCCCAGGAGATCCCGCTGTACCGGCGCCTGTCCGCCGAGGATCACATCGCCGCCGGCGCGCACCTCAACCCCCGCTGGGATGCCACGTCCGTGCGGCAGCGGCTGAACAGCCTGAACATCCCGCTTGACCAGAAAGTGGGCACGCTGTCCGGGGGCCAGCGGGCCCAGGTGGCGCTGTCGCTGACGCTGGCCAAACGGCCCCGGCTGCTGCTGCTCGACGAGCCCGTCGCGGCGCTCGACCCGCTCGCCCGGCGGCAGTTCCTGGCCACCCTGGCCGACGCGGTGGCCATCGGCGGGCTGACCGTCGTGCTGTCCTCGCATCTGCTCGCCGACATCGAACGGGTCTGCGACCACCTCATCCTGCTGGCCGCATCCCGGGTCCAGCTGTGCGGCGAAATCGACACCCTGCTCGCCGAGCATCAGGTCCTGGTCGGCCCGCGCAAGGACACCACCGCTATCGAGCGCGACCACACCCTCGTACAGGCCGTGCGCACCCCCCGCCAGACCACCCTGCTCATCCGCCGGAACGGGCCTGTCATCGACCCTGCTTTCGAGGCCGCCGACGTCGGCCTGGAAGAGCTGGTGCTCGGCTACATGGGCCAGTACGCCGGGTCGGCGCCGGCGCACCTGACCACGATCGGAGAAGATCAATGACCTGGGTTGTCTGGCGCCAGCACCGCAACCAGGCGTATCGCGCGGCCGCCGCCCTCGCCGCGTTCGCGGTCCTGCTGCTGGTCACCGGCCGGCAGATGGCGTCGCACTATCATTCCGCCCTCACCTCGTGCGCCGCCAGCCATAGCTGCGGCAACCTCGCGAATACGCTGATCCTGGGTACCCCAGTGATGTTCTTGCTGGTCACGCTGACCGTGGTGGTGCCGTGCCTGCTGGGAGTGTTCTGGGGCGGACCGCTGGTGGCCCGGGAACTCGAAACCGGCACCAGCCAGTTCGCCTGGACGCAGAGCATCACCCGCAGCCGCTGGCTCACCGTCAAGGTCGGCTGGGTACTGCTCGCCGCAGCCGCCTGGGGCGGCGCCGTCTCGGCCCTGGTCACCTGGTGGTCCAGCCCGGTGAACGCCCTGAAGCACCAGAACTTCCAGCCCGGCCAGTTCGACATCCAGGGCATCGTCCCCGTCGGCTACGCGCTGTTCGCGGTGGCCCTCGGCATCGCCGCGGGCACGCTGCTCCGCCGCACCCTGCCCGCGCTGGCCATCACCATCGGGGTCTTTACCTTCCTGCGCCTGGTGATCGGCCAAGACCTCCGCTCGCACTACCTGACCGCGCTCACCAAGACGTTCAGCTTCCTGCACCCACCGCCCCTGCCAACAGGGTCCTACTGGCTGGTCTCGGGGGGCGTCGTTGGCCCGGGCGGCCAGGTACCCGGCAGCCACATCGGCGGCGTCGGCGTTTCCTTCGGCGGCGTGCCCGTGCCCATCGCCAACCTGCCGTCCACGTGCCAGAAGCTTGTCTTCCAGAACCCGCACAGGTTCGGTTCCTGCCTGGCTGCTCACGGATACCACGCGTTCATCAGCTACCAGCCCGCCAGCCGGTACTGGGCATTCCAGGGCATCGAGACCGGCATCTTCGTGCTCCTCGCAGCCGCCCTCATCGCCGTGACCGCTATCGCGGTCACCCGCCGCGATGCCTAGCACCCAGCACATCGCCGCAGAATCCAGCCGGCCCAACAGCACGCTAGTCCGCGCGGTGGGGCGACACTGAGTTCTTGCCCCTGCCGTTGACGAACTGCCCTACCCGTTTAGGCAGCCAGGCGTTTCGCACAGGAAGGGCCGTTGACCTTCGGATTTAGTTCCACGCGCGAGATCCACCGCTACAAGGCCTACGCGGCTAGGGCAGGCAGCACGCGGTGACCGACTATCCCCAGCTTGCTTACCCTGCCCCGGCCTATTGACCGGCAACAAGGCAGAGGCTCACCGGCGCGCTATAGGTGTTCTGATAGCCAGGCATGCACCTCAGGTACACGATTCTGCAGTAGCGTCAGGTGGCCATCGTCGTCGAGCAGCCGGGCCTCGACGCCGGGAATGTGCGCGGCGTGCCATTCGCCGTGGCCGAACGGCACGAACATGTCCTGCCTGCCGTGCAGCAACAGGACCGGGACAGTGATGTCGGCCAGGTCGAATCCCCACGGCCTGAGGATGCAGTTGTCGTCCCACCATCCCTGGCTGCCGGGCGCCAGACCGTCGCGCTCGGAGAAGGTCAGGTATTCGGCCAGCTCGCCGTGCAGGGCCGCGGCATCTGTCGGCGTGAGGAGTGACTCAATCGCCTTGGCCGCATCCTCTGGCGGCGTGGCTGGCCCGCGACCCCACCCGCCTGGCCGCCTCCCTGGAAGAGTTCACCGGCCACACCGCCTATGGCATCGGTCAGCTGCGCGAGGGCCTGGACCGCTTCGCCTTCCTGCTCGGCGGCAGCGACAGCGAGTCCCTGTTCGGCCCGGCACCGTACTAAACCGCACGCTAGATGGCGTTCCCCCGGGCAGAAGCTCGCTCGTGTTGCCGCGTTCTACTCAGCGAAAACTCGCCCGCCAGACCGGTTACAAGCTGCGCGATGACCAGCAGAATAGGTCATGTGCGCAGTCGGCCATTGTTCCTTACGTTCACCTTGGCCACGCTGACCTGCGCCATCCTCGCGGGCTGCACGGGAACCAGCACGTCCAACACGAATCGGACAGCAACTTCATCGCCCGCGCAATCCCCGGCCAGCAGCCTGCACGTCACCGGCCCGCTCGGCAGCCCTGGCAACCCGCTAGTGCTGTCGTGCGCCGCGGAGGCCTGGCCTGGCTACCCAGACCCCCCGGCGCCAGTCACCCCAGGGCCGCATGACCTGGCCGTCGGGCCGATGTACTTCCCCGGCGGCCTCGCTCTCGCCACCTACACGCCCGCCCAGTACGGCTATGCGCCGTTCGGGCGGCAGGGCAGGTTCTACAAGCTCCCCCTGGTGGTCCGGCCGGGCGCGACGGTCACCGTGACAATCGGGGCCAGCGCCCGCGGCCACGCGGTGATCGCCACCGGCCCCGGCGGGGTGACGTCGGCGACCTACCATGCCTGCCGCAAGGCGGGCGGATTCTTCGCCCAGGGCTTCGCCTTCACCCGCCCGCCGTTCCGCGGCTGCGTGCCACTCGACGTGACGATCGGCGGCCAGGTCCGGGCCCGTCACCTCACGCTGTCGCTGTTCGCAAGATCTTGCGCAGCCTGACCTCCCCGGCTTGGCCAGGTGCCTCAACCACTCCGCTCCCCAGGCGGCGGCCCTCCCGGCCAGCCGAGCCTACGCCGGGCCAGGGCAGTGCCAGGGGCAGTCAATGGTCAGCCCGTCCTCGGCGAACTGGACCTCGGCGGCCCCCTTACCTTCTTCGTGGGCCCGGGCCACTACGGTCTGGGCCTGGGAAGTCCGGCGGTGCCGGTATGGCTCATTTGCCCCCTGCAGTCGTGATGGCCTGGGGGGTGTTGCCGCCGGCACCGCTGGTGCGTGAACCTCTGATGGGGACATGCGGCTTGATCGCTGATTCGTAAGGTGGATGACGGCGAGCGCACCACCGGCGGCCTTCCCGCGCACCTGACCAGGCAGAACAGTGGAGGAAGGGGCTTCGGTGGCCACACCGGCGCAGGTGGATGTGTGGGTCGGGCTGGACGTTGGCAAGGGCGAGCACTTCGCCGATGTCCTGGACAATGACGGGGAGCGGCTGTTCGCCCGGGCCGTGGCCAACGATCAGGCGGACCTGGAGGCGCTGCTGGACCGTGCCGCCCGGCACGGGACACCGGGCCTGGTGATCGACCAGCCAGGCTCGATCGCCCAGCTCGCACTGGCGGTGGCCGCCCGGCCGCGGTGTGCCGGTGGCGTATGTGCCGGGGCTGGTGATGCGCCGTGCCGCCGACCTGTATCCGGGCGAGGCCAAAACCGACCGCCGCGATGCCTACGTGCTGGCCGATACCGGCCGGACCCGGCGCAAGCAGGTCCACTGGCTGGATGCCGGCTCTGATGACCTGCTGGCGCAGCTGCGGGTGCTCAATGGCTTCGACATCGACCTGGCCGCCGATCAGACGCGGCTGGCCAACCGCCTGCGCGATGCCCTGACCAGCATCTCCCCGGCGCTGGAACGTGCGGTCGGCAAGCGCCTCCACCAGGCCGGAGTGCGTGACCTGCTCGCCGCATACCCGACGCTGACCGCGCTGCGCGCCGTCAGCCAGTCCCGCATCGAACGCACCATCAAAGCACGCTCGCCCCGGATCGCGGCCAAGGGTCACCGCCGCCCTCGCCGCGGCCCTGGCCGCCCAGGACCTCACCGTCCCGGCCGAGGCCGCCACCGGCCGGGTGATCGCGGAGCTGGCCGCCGAGCTGGACCGCGTCTACGGCCGCCGCGACGTCCTGGCCGCCGAGATCGAGGAGGCATTCCTGGCCCACCCTTTCGGTGAGCTGCTGGCCACGATGCCAGGGATCGGGCCACGGACCGGCCCCCGCATCCTCGCCGAGATCGGCGACGGCCCGGCCTTCACCACCGGCAGCAAACTCGCCGCCTACGCCGGCCTGGCCCCCGTCACCCGCCAGTCCGGCACCACCCTGGCCGGCGAGACCCGCTCCCGCAGAGGCAACCACCGGCTCAAAAACGCCATGTTCCTGGCCGCCTTCGCCGCCCTGCGCGACCCCGCGTCCAAGGCCTTCTACGACCGCAAACGCGCCGAAGGCAAACGCCATAACGCCGCCCTCATCTGCCTGGCCCGCCGCCGCTGCGACGTCATCCTCGCCATGCTCCGCACCCACCAGCCCTACCAGCCTGCCCGCTCCGCACCCAGCCTGGCCAAAGCGGCCTGACCCAGCCAAGCCGGCCCCGAACCACCCGACAGGCTTGACAAAGAACATGGGGACACCCCCCGCGCAGATGACCCGAAGGCAATACCTCTCCCCGGCTGCAGGCACCCGGCTAGACCTTGGGGCACGCCTAGTGCGGCAAGTTCAGCTCGGACGCATTTAAGCGGTTCATTATTCTAGAAATCATTTGCTAGACTTCTGATTCAAGTGTAGCGTCGGTCGTAGCAACAGCGAGGCCCAGCTGTCGCTGACCGCCAGGGGTGCTCGAGGGGTCAGCAAAGGAACCGAGGCATCTCATGCACGCACCGGCTGACAACATCACTCCCCCGCTATCTGCATCTCCGAGCGGTCTTCGCCAGTTCCTGCAAACGACCCTCGGCAGCGCACTTCTTCCTGCGGTTATCTGCGCTGCGCTCTGGATCGCGATCTGTTACGCGACCGGCCTGCCGACCCTGTTCTCCCTCGGTGGCGGCATCCTGACCGGCGTGATCGTCTTCATCATCGGCTATGGTCTCCGGCTGATCTTCGACCGCCCGAGACCATAGACTTGGACCGCGGCCGTCTCCGACCGTCTGCCAGACCCAGGAACCGTCAAGCCTCACCTGAACGCGCCCCGTCAACGATCACCTGAACCTAGGTATTGGGGCAGCACGAGAGTCACCGCCCCGTCCGCGCGGGATCACAAACTCGTTTGCGCCGCCTTCAAGGCGGGCCGACGATAGGCACCGACGAGCGCAGTGTTGATCACAGGCTGTTCCGGCGCCGGGAAGTCCACGATCGCCGCCGTGTTTGCCCGCCGGGGCCTAGCATCCATCGATGCCGACGACGACCCTTCGCTTGCGCGGTTCGTTGACCCTACCGGCGCCGTGGTGGTGGAAGAGCCGGCGGCGCCGGACTTGGCCTGGCTTGCCCGGCATAGCTGGGCATGGAATCCGGCCCGCCTGGACGAACTGATCCGGGCCGCGGCGCCAGCGACGCTGTACGTCTGCGGCGGTGCGGCCAATGAGCTAGAGCTGGCCGATCGCTTCACTCAGGTGTTCTTGCTGGAGATTGACGAGCCCACCATGCTGGCCCGGCTGGATGCGCGCCGGGACTACCACGACTGGGCCATATCGGGGACACGCGCGAGTACCTACGCCGCTTTCTGCGGGGATACCAGGACCGCCTGCTGGCATTCGGAGCGATCCCCATCGACGCCAGGCAGCCCCTCGACCAAGTGGTCGACGCGATACTCTCCCACACGTTGGCTAGCTCCGCCGCGAGCCGAGCCAGCAAGCCGATCAATCAGCCCGGCAGTCCCGCCAGACCCCAGAAACCGTCGAGCATCACCTGAATCCGCCCCGTCAACGAACAGCTGGAACTAGGCATTGGACAACACCCGTTGTCCGGCTCCGCTTGATGCGTGACGTTCCCGCCTCATAACCCTTCAGCACCACAATCCCGAGCACGCGGCCGGGCTCGCTCCCGTGCTGGTTCTCCAGCACCTTTCAGTAGTCGAAGTCGAGACCGTGCAGGCTGCCTCCCGGCAGCCACTCCTGTCGCGTGCAGCCAGGTCCATCGTGAGGTCGATGTGCCCCCCCAGTGTTCGGAACCCAGCGGCATGGAACCGGCGTACGGCGGCGACGTTGCGAGCCGCGGGGCGGATGGCCAGGTACTCGTAACCACGGGCCCGGGCCTCCTCGACAACCCGGCTGATGAGGATGCGGCCAATACCCTGATCCCGAGCTGCCTCAGCGACGACGACCGGCTCGACTTCGGCACTCGACACGTAGCCGCGAACGATGGTGAGTGGGGCGGGTGGGGCTCGAACCTACGACCGACGGATTATGAGTCCAGCCCGCCAGCAGCCCACGTCAGGCTGGCTGACCTGGGCAGACACGGGTCTGCGCGATCATGCTCAGCCCGATTTGGGCACGTATTTGGCATGATCAAGCTCGATGCAGCCCGGTATCGATGATCATCGTTGCGGGCGGTGGTAGATCTCCGAGCGGTGGTCAATATCGAGGACGTGGACAACGCGGCTGTTCTCGTCGATCCGGTAGACGATGCGATAGGTGCCGCGCCGGGCGCCGTGACAGCCGGCGAGTGGCCCGAACAGCGGCTTACCGACCCGCTGTGGGTTGACCGCCAGCGTGGCATCGCAAAACTCCAGCACGGCGGCGGCAACGGCTTCCGGGAGCCGCTGGGCGATCGCTCGCCGTGCGGCAGACTGGAACCGGATCTCGTACCGCTGCGCAGGTTCGGTCGTCACGCGCCGGTGACGCGGCGCCGGGCCAGATCCTGGCGAACCGTGGCCATGTCGGCGCCAGGCTCACCACGCCCCAGAGCTGCCAGGCTCTCCGAGATACGCGCGACAGCCTCGGTGTCACCGAGGATTTCCAGGGTCATCTCCAGCCCCTCAAGGTCGTCCACCGACAGCAAGACAGCCTCAGGTTCGCCGTTGCGGGTCAAGGTGATCCGCTCGTGTTGCTGGCGTACTCGCCTGGCCAGCTCAGACAGGCGCGCCTTGG
>CAVSQL010000005.1:0-15539 GCA_963730065.1 uncultured Actinomycetes bacterium
CATAGGGCGCGCGCCAGATCAGGCGGGTCAAACGAGCGGCAGCCGGGCCGTTCGTTCACAGCATCGACGGGCTTGTCGCCCGACGGCGGCCTTCAGTCCAGCCACACCGCACAGGATCTGTGGTCGGCATCGGGCTCCGCCGATGGGACGACATCATTGGGTGATGGAGAAGGCCGGGGAGAACGCGCGCCGAGCCGCCGATATGGCGCCAACAACTGTCCTGTGGTGAGCCAGCAAAGCAGTCACATATTGGGAGTTCCGTATGCGGCCACGCGTGGCCGGTGCTGCGATCCGCACCCGGGTTCCGCTGGGTAGGCGATGTTGGCTGCAGCCTGCCTGGTACCCGGGCGGTGGGCACCGTCGGCACCCCGGCGGCAAGACATGCGCTCGTGGTATTGGCTATTCCGAGCGCAGGAGGGCGGCCGGGTGCAGGCGGGTCGCGAATATGGCCGGCCCGGCGGCGATGACGGCGGCGGCGGCGAGCGTCCCGGCCGAAGCGGCGGCCAGGGCGGCCCAGGGGGCTATCACGACGGTGGGGACGCCGAAGTCGGAGGCGGCCAGGTGCCACGCCAGGCGGCCCGCCGCCAGGCCGAGCGGCACCCCCAGCACGAGGGCCACGACCGCGACCGTTTCCGCCTGCCAGGTGATGGCCGCGGCGACCTGCCGCCGCAGGAACCCAAGGGCCTTGAGGGTGCCCACCTGGCGCCGCCGCCGGGCCACGGTGACGAGCAGGAAGTGCAGGAGGGTGGCCGCGCCGAAGACGGCGACCGCGAGGCCGAGGAGCAGCGGGAGGCTTACCACCTGCCCGAAGTTGACCAGGCTGGCGGGTTTGACCGGTGCGGCGAAGCTGGTGGCGTACGTGCGCTGCATCTGGGACAGGGCTGCCGCGTGCCCGGGCCCGGGCGCCAGCCGGACCAGGATGCCGTCCGGCACGACGGGGCATCCGGGCGTCCGGGTGCCGGGTGGGCAGGCTGCCGCACGATAACCGGCGAGGGTCATGACGGCCCCGGTGCCGAGCGCAGTGGTGGAGCCGAACTCGGGGAACACCGCCGTCCCCACCACTGTGAAGGGCAGGGTGCGCCGCCCGATGGTGACCGGCACCCGGCTGCCGATGTGGGCGCCGAGCTGGCGGAGTGTGGCCGCGCCGAGCGTGATCTGGCCCGGGCGGGACGGGTAGCGGCCCGCCGTCACGGTCAGCAGCACCGGCCCCTTGTAGCTGCCGCCGGCCACCGTGTACACGGTCAGGTCGCCGATGCGCAGCGGCCCCTCGACCCCGCCGGTGATCGCGCTGACCCGGCGGTCGCGCAGCAGCGTCCGCAGCACCGGGGTGACGTTCAGCTGGTCGCTGCTGATCTCGAAGTCATAGGAGACGCCGTACAGGCGGGGCGTGCTGAGCAGGTGGGTGAGGCTCGCGCCGAACACGATGCCCCCGGTCAGCGCCGCCGTGCCCAGGACCGTGCACACAAAGACGGTGGCCGTCGGCACAGCCTCCCGCCCGCGGCCCCGTTCCAGTGCGCCGCGGACGCCGACCAGCGCGCTGGCCGGGGCACCGGCCTGGGCCAGCCAGGCCACGACCCTCGACGGCGGGGAGGCGCCGGCTTCCCCGGCCGGCTTCCCGGTACCCCGCGCCGCCGGGCCTGGGCGAGCACGGGCCCGGCAGCCACCGCCACCACGATGACCAGCACGGCCAGCAGGCCCCACAGCAGCACGGCGGTATCGAAACGAAAGCCCGGGGACGGCTCGGCGATGGCCGCTTCCCCCAGCGGCGCCAGCGGCGACAGCGCGAAGGCAACCGCGACCGATGCGGCCGCCCCCGCGGCCGCCATCGCCGACACCCGGGTCATGCCCAGCATGAACAGCCGGCCCGAGGACATGCCCAGCGCCCGCAGCACCGGGTAGTCGGCGGCGTCCGCGGCCGCCTGCCGGGCCAGGATCTGGCCGGCCACCGCGATCCCGGCCAGCCCGGCCACCGCAGCGAGCAGCCACCACCCCACGGCCTGCAGGTGGATCGAGCGCTCCACCAGCTGACCCTCGCCGGCGACGTTCTGCGTCTGCAGGCCGGAATTGCCGCCGCCAAACCGGCTGATCGCCGCCTGGAAGGCAGGAATGCTGGCGGCGCCGTGCCGCAGCCGGACCTCCTCGATGTTGCCAGCCAGCGCGGTGCTGCGGATCCGCCGCACCAGCGCCGGGCTCAGGTACACGTCGGCGGGCGCGGCGGCCCCGGGCCCAAAGTCACCCACAGATGCCTCGATGCCAACCACCCGGACGGTCGCCGCGGGACCATCGGGCGCGGGCGGCAGCCGCCCGAGCCCGGCGAACAGGGCCCCCGCCTGGCCGGGCCCGTAAAACGCCAGGTGCAGGACCGATCCCAGGCCAATCCCCGGGACCGCGCCGAAGGCGACCATCGCCTCACCGGGGCGGCCCGGGCCGGGCAGGCGCCCGGCGAGGATCTTCGCCCGGTTGAACGACCGGCCAAGCGCGGTCCCGGCAGAGCCCAGGACCGTCCAATTGGAGAACTGATGCCCGCCCGCCGTGACCACCGCAGGCAAGAACGTCACCGGCGCAGACGCGGTCACCTGCGGCAGCCGGCTCACCGCCGCCACCGCCGGGCTAAAACCGCGGGAATCGTAAACCGAGGCATCCATCCCATGCGTGGCCGCGACAAACCGCGGATACGCGCTCGCCGTCCGGTACCCGGCAGCCGCCAGGCCCACAACAATCCCGCCGACCACCGCAATGAGCAACGCGACGGCCCCCCACGAGCGCCACTGCTGCCGGCACTCCGCCCCGAACGCCAGCCTCACCGCACCCACGCCGGCTCCCTCCCGGTCAGCCTGCACAAAAGTGTCGCGCGCAGGCCCCGCACTGCCAAGGGCGCCAGCCCACACCCGCTAGGAGTGCTAGCACCAATCCCCGGTACCGGCCCCGATGAGGAACATCCGCTTGGGCACGCCAGCCGATGTCGGCTGGGACGCTAACCCTGATCGCAGAGCGCCGCCGGGCCGGTGGCCGGCCGCCAGCGCAAGGACTCACCAGGAGCACAAACGTTGGTGTCTGCCGCAGCAGAGTTGCGTCGCCAAGGAGATGGCCGGCCCCTTGCGGCATCTGACAGCGCCCCGAACTGGCGGATCTGTCCGCGGCGATACGCGCCGTCGAGTCGATCCCCAGGCGCACCGAGTCGGCACTGGTTCCGGTGGCTCGGGCTGGCAGTCACTTTGCGTGATCGAATGTCTCCCTGGCAGGCAAGGTAGACGAAACAAGATCAACAAGTGGCGTTTCGCAGGTGGGGCTCGAACCTTGAACCCACGGATTAAAGCTTGAGCGGGGCCAGTTCACCGGGTTCACGACTGTTCGCGCCGCAGGTCAGCCAGGAGGCGCGTACTCGGCTGAACGGGCCCAGACGGCGGTGAACTGCAACCCCGATTGCAACCCTGGTCGCTGCTCCCGATCGTCACCAGGCATCCCTCTCGATGCGAACTCCAACAGCAACCACTCTGCGCGCCGAGCTGGAAATCGGCCGGGCACGCAACACATGGTGGGTCGAGATGCGTGTATTAGCTAGGCGAGGACCATGACGGCGGAGGCGGGATGACCTTCGAGGAGTTCGCTGCCACGCGGATGCCGGCGGTGCTCAGGTTCGCCGCGGTCCTGGCCGGCGACCGGGCGGTCGCGGAGGACTTGGCGCAGGAGGTGCTGATCCGCGCGTACTCCCGGTGGGACATGATCGGCTGCTTGGACCGGCCGGATTTCTACGTTCGCAAGATGATCCTCAATGAGTTCCTGTCCTGGCGCCGCCGGTCTGTGCGCCAGGTCCTGCCCGGCGGCGCAGTCGGCGAGTCCGCGAGCACGGCACCAGATCACGCCCAGGTGTATGCCGAGCGTCAGGCGCTGCTCGCTGAACTTGCCAAGCTGCCCCGGCGGCAGCGTGCTGTGCTCGTGCTGCGCTATTACGAAGACCGTGGTGACGCCGAGATCGCCGAGCTCCTCGGCTGTACCCCGGGCACGGTCCGCGGCTACGCGTCCCGGGCGCTCGCGGCGCTGCGGGTGGAGATGGGCCCGCGGCCAAGGGCACGTGCCTGAAACGGAGGTGGAGAGCTGATGCGAGAAGAAGAGGATCTTCGGGCCGCGCTGCGCGCGCTGGAACGCCACGCTCCCGACCCGGGGGAGATGCTGCTGGCCGTCCGCTCACGTGCCCGTGTCGCGCCGCCGGGAGGGCCGCGCGGCTTCCGGTACCGCGCCGATGGCGCGCCGCGCACCTGGCCCGGGCGGATCGCGCCGCTGGCTGCGGCGGCCGCGGTGGTCGGGGTAGTCGCGGGCTCGGTCCTGCTCGCCAACGTGATCGCGCCGACCACCGTGCGACCCGGCGGCAGCAGCCCACAAGGCATGTCAACGGCGGCTCCGCTGCCCCTCACCGCGGATGGGCTCCCTGCCTACTTCGCGGAGATCCCGGCCCCCTTTGCCTCACACGGCGGGACGCTGCGGATCATGTCAACAGCGACCGGGCAAACCGTGGCCACCGTCAGGCTGCCTGGCCGGGTGGCCGCCATCGCGGCGAGTAAGGGAGCGTTCTTCGCCGCCACCGCCCGCGGGCGCCAAAAGAGCTTCTACGAGATCCGGCTGGCCGCCGGTGGCACCGGCGCGCGGGCGGCCGAGCTGCCGATCCCGCCGGTGACCGCGCCGATCGGGTTCATCGCGGCGTCACCGGATGGCAGCAAGCTCGCGATCTCCACCTTCGCGCCCCGCATGCCCCTGCCGTATGGCGCCGCATACAACATCCAGAACCTCATCGTGGCGTCCACGGCCACCGGCGCCGAGCGCCGGTGGCTGACCCCGGCGCGGGACCGGCAGGGCTCCTTGGGGGTGATGAACTGGCTCGCCGACGGAAAGACACTCGCCTTCACCTGGACAGGGGCCGCCGAGACGTCACCGTCGACGTCCCTGCGCCTGCTCGACACCGTGGCGCCCGGCGACGACCTGCTGGCCAGCAGACCGGTCTTGCGGACCTTCAACCGGGCAGGCGATTTCAGCTACACGATCAGCCCCGACGGGCACGCGGTGATCGGCATCGAACAATGCCTGCCAGGCTGCGGGCCGGGCAGCCCCGGCATCGTGCAAGGGCACCGGGCCGCGCTCGGATCGGTGATCGAGTTCTCTGCTCCCACCGGCAGTGCCAGGGTCCTCTACCAAGAGCCTCCCATTCCCGGCACATCCAGCCGCCGCCAGGACAGCGCCTGTAACGACCCGCCCTGGATCAGCGACTCCGGCCACACGCTGCTGCTGTACTGCTTCCAGCACCGGCCCGCCACGGCCACACGGAAGGCGGTGACCGTGACCTACGTCATCGTGCTGGACAACGGCCGGGTCACCCGGCAGTTGCCCTGGCTGGCTGGCACGGTCAATGACATCACGGTCTTCCCGGGGATTGCGAACGCCGCAGGCGGCGTCCCACCCCTGCCTTACCCCTGAACGCTAGAACCGTTGCCAGGTCTGCTCAGCAACTGGATCAAGACGTTGACCTGGCGGCCGATACGGGGGAAAGAACCCAGTGATCCCCTTGGCGTGAACTTGCGGCCAGAAGGTCGCTGACGGTGCTTATGCTGGCCGCAAGTGGTGAACGGTCAGCTAAGGTCAGCCGCGGAGCGGCTTGGCTACCGCACCTCCCTGCTCCACTATTCACAGTAAGTGATGGAGAACTGTTCCTGGGAGAACGCGCGCCGAGCCGCCGTTCGGCGCCGATACCGCCTCGATGCCTGTCAGGATATGGCTCGCGGATATCTAGATGTTCGGCGCTGCTATAAGCATTGGTTGGCCATGTACGCCGCAAGGGTGACCTTGTGTTCCGTAGCCTTGGGCAGACCGGCCAGCGGTGTCCACCCGCACAGGTCAAGAGCAATGCCTGTTGCTCCGTGAATCACCGTGCGTGACCCTGCTGACGGGCGCGTGGCGGGCACGGCCGGGCCCTCGTGGCCCATACCGCGAGTGTGGATCTGGTGTCTGGCTCCTGCCGGGCTGCTGCTGGGAACGGTACGCGGGGACGCTGCCCGGCAGCGCGTTCGGCGAGAGCCCGCAGGCGCTGCGGCTGGCCACCGGTCGCTGTAGGGGACAGCCAGGCCCGGCCGGAGGAGGCGGTGGCCGCGCTGGACCCGCTGGCGCTGCGGTGGATCGCCGGGCACGTCGCCCGGCTGGAGGAGATCCCGGCCGGCTTGTCTTCCTGACCACGGGTCTCCCGAGTCACATGCCTCCTGTGGTAGGGGTTTACCTACCGCCTGGGTGGGCGTCGGCCTATGGCGTGGCCTGCGCCGTTTCCGCCATTATGGAGGGCTATCGGCGGCCAGCCGGCCGCGGCGCGGCAGGAGCCCGGCATGGTGAAGTGGACGATCTTCATCGCGGCGTACACCGCGGGGTGCATCTGGCTGAGCATGCGCCGGATGGAGGCCTCCGGCGCAGGGCCGATGACCCCGCGGGGCCGTCTGCGGGAGATGGGCTGGGGCCTCGCCCTGCTGGCCCTGACCGTCAGCCTGTTCGGGCTGAACGGGGTGAATCACTGGCCCACCCTGATCGCGATACTGAGCGCCGGGCTGGTGCTGGTTCTGCTGCCACGGCAGGCAGCGTGGCTGGTGGCGGTCATGCTGATCACGCTCGGGCTGTACGGCTTCCTGCTGGTCCGGGCCTACCAGCGCGGTGACCCCGTCCAGAAGCTGTATGGCCTGGTGCTGGCGGGCGCCGGCTCGTACCGGACCGAGTTCGTGCTGCCGCAGACCTACGTGTTCCTGGCCCTCGGCCTGTGGCTGCTCTGGCGGACCGCGGGCCGGCAGTCCGGCCTGGTCAAGCTGCTGCCCGGGCGCAAGCCATGGTGGGGCCTGCTGCTCCTGCCGGTGGCCGCGGTGGCCATCGAGCTGGCCGGCCCGGACTATGGGTTCAGCCCGGGCTGGTGGAGCATCTTGTGGAATCTGGCCGCCGCGGCGGCCGTGCTGCTCATCGTGTGGTGGTTCCCGGCCGTCGCGGCGGATCTGGCGGTCGCCGGCCTGATAGTCCTGGGGCTCTATGGGATCGCGCTCGCCTTGTCCTGGCCCTCTGCGCCGTTCGTCACGTATGGCGGCACGCTGAGATTCGGCGCCGTGCTGGTCGACAACCCGACCTGGGCCGCCGGGGCCGGCCTCGAGGGGGGCCTGATGCTGGCCTTGGGGCTCTGGCTGGTGCCCCGCACGGTCATCCCGCACGCACGCGTCCTGCTGCGGCGCGAACCCGGCGCCGACCTGGCCGGGCGGGTGGAGCAGCTGACCCAGACCCGGGCCGACGCGGTGGGCAGCGCCGCGGCCGAGCTGCGGCGGGTGGAGCGGGACCTGCACGACGGGGCGCAGGCCCGGCTGGTCGCCCTGGGCATGAGCCTGCGGGCCGCCGAGCACCTGATCCCGACCAGCCCACAGGCCGCGGTCGCGCTGGTGGCCGAGGCCAGGGAAGCCTCGTCCACGGCTCTCACCGAGCTGCGCAACCTGGTCCGCGGCATCTACCCCCCGGTGCTGGCCGACCGCGGCCTGGGCGAGGCGGTCCGGGCGCTGACCCTGGACACGCCGCTGCGCACCGAGACCGACATCGTCCTGCCCGGACGGCTCGACGCGCCGGTCGAGTCCGCGTGCTACTTCGCGGTCGCCGAGGCGCTCACCAACGCGGTCAAGCACTCCGGCGCCCGCCACGCCCAGGTCCGGATCCGGCACGCCCGCGGCATGCTGCGGGTCGAGGTCACCGACGACGGCTGCGGCGGCGCCGACCCGGCCCAGGGCAGCGGCCTGGCCGGGATCGAGCGGCGGCTGGGCACATTCGACGGCATCCTGGCCGTCAGCAGCCCACCCGGCGGCCCGACCATGATCGTCATCGAGGTGCCGTGCGCGCTGTCCTCGCCGAGGACCTGTTCCTCCTGAGGGACGGCTTGTCCGCCTGCTCAAGGCGCACGACTTCGGGATCGCGGCCACGGCCGAGGACGCACCCGGCGCGCGGACGCGCCGGACCCAGCCTGCTGAACAACTCCCCGCTGTCGTTCAGATCTCGGCCAGACAGCGCCGGAAAGGCAAAGCCATAACTGATCATTCTGTGCCGCCTGGCCACAGGGAACTCGTCATCCCCATGCAGCGCCTAGTCGGCGTTAGCCGTGCCTGCGAGCGCTGAGAGACCCCGGCCGCGCTCACATTCGGTAGCCGGCCGCCCCGCCCTCGGCTGGCCGTAACGACAGAGAGCCGGTCCGCTCAATCAGCAGGCCCTGGAGCAGCGGATCTCGGGGCACGTCACGAGGGCCGGCTCTCTATATAGGTGACAGCACGAGCCCCGCTGGCGCCAAGCGGGCGGGCCCCTCCAGGAAGCTGAGCTTGATCGTTGTGCCCAAAGTGTCAGGTACGACAAGACGATCCTCATTGGCAATGGGCACACTCCGGCGCTGCTGTGGCAGGGTCGGCCGCCGGGCTCGCCGGGCTTGTTGGCTCGCTGTCAGATGAAGTGCAGGAGCGCTCCTGTGGCCAGCGCGAGCAGTGCCGGGGGGCCCTGGTAGCTGCCGGTGAGGCGGGTTTGCCCGCCGTGTGGATCGCGGGTGCGTGCCGCGTCGATGCGGATCGGGGTGCCCGCCACGGTTCCGCGGATCTGCCCGGACGTGAGCGGCCCGTCGATGGTGGCGTAGATGGTGAACTCGGTGCGGCCGAGCGTCCCGTCAACGGCGACCGTTCGGGTGCCGCCCAGCCCGCCGGAAGCGCGCTCGGCAGTGGCGTGGAGGTCCTCGGCCCCGATGTGCCCGGTGATCGTGCCCTGGCCGAAGAAGTAGCCGGGCTCGAGGTGAAAGGTGGCGTGCAGTTCGGCGGGCTGCCCCGCGAATGACCCTTCCAGGTCCGAGGGCACGTCCGGGTAGATGCGGTAGTTGTCCCCGTTCTGCCAGCTGGCGGCCACCGGTATCGCGGCGAACGTGCCGGCGGCGGCACCGTCATGGGTGGGCACGTTCAGGTCCAGGCGGACGGGCTGCCCGCCGACTGACCCGCTGAGCAGCCGGGAGCGCTCGAAGGTGAGGTCAACGCGGGCGTGGCCGGGGACGATGACGCCAGCTGGACCGGCATCGGCCGGGAACCGCCGGGCTGGTGTTTCCGGCCGTTCCAGGGGCAGCCGCGGCTCGGGCAGGGGCAGGCCGGTGACATCGACCAGCGTGAGCCCGGCCAGCGGGACGTGCCGGCTGTCGAGGGTCAGATCAGCATCTGCGCCCCGGCCCACCGCCACCCACCAGTCGTCCTGCACGTGGCAGAGCTGGAACGGCGTGGCCTGACCATCGACGGCGATCGTCACGTTCTCCCAGCTCAGCTCGTCCAACCAGGCCGCGGACTGGAGCCGCTCCACCTCCTGGGCACGGGCAAGCTGAGGCGACTCGTCATCGGCATGCTCGCGCAACGCGGCACCGGCAGCGTTGTGGGATACCCACCGCCGAAGCGACGCAAGACCGTCGTCTTGCCGGCGGTGGGAAGTGACCGTGATGGCTGCGTCCCGGTGGCTGTGGCTCACCCCCACCGACATGAGCGTCCCTTCCCCACCGCCACGGCCGGCCCAGCTGAACGAACTGACCTGACGCTGACCAGGCCAGCCCGCCACCCCATACAGCGGCAGCTCCGCTGATGCCCGCCGTCCCCGACCACGCTCCCCGCCAGAGGCCATCACCCGACTATCACACAACCCGCCGCCGGACGGGCTATCAGCCGCCTGCAGCGCTCGCTGGCACAAGCCAGCAGGCAGGGTTGCCGGCCGTCACAGGGCAAAACAGCCGAGCCGGAGCCCACAGAACTAGCTGACCGGCCGGATGGGGCTGGCGCCAGCCGGGATCCCGCCGCAAGCGCCGAACCGGCAACGATGCTGCAGACGGCACACTTCTCTACGCTGCGTAATCAGCCCTCGCCTCGGAGCAGGGGCGCACACTGCCGCCCATTCGGGGCGGCCGACCGGGCGTGACGGCGTTGCCCGCGACGCGCGCAGATCTGGGATGTCTGTCGTGTTGGTGGCCATATGTGACGGGGATGCGTTCCCATCCACCGCGCTCCTCGGCAAAGTCAAAGCCCAAGTGCAGGTACACGTCGGCTGGCTTCCGCCGTCAACCGCGATCGCTTCAACCTCGATCAGGTAATCGGACCCGGCCGGTCGCTACGGTCTCGGCCTGGGCCAGCTCGCGCTGCAATCGGCGATGGACGCTGGCGCGATCGTTCCTCAGCCCGTCGATGAGCGTCCCGTCGAGGTCGAAAAGGAACATGGGCGCGGGCGGTCCTGGTAACTCAAGGGCGCGGCCATGCACAAGTGCCCGGTGCCCATCCAGGCCGGGACTCAGCTTTCCCGACGGCGGGTACCGCCTCACCGCCTGCGGAACAGCTGGGTTATGCCCGCAAACACCGCAGTGGCCAGCACCCAGCCGAGGATGATCATCAACCAGGTGTAGAGCACGAGCGGGAGTCCCCACGGGGCAATCGTGGCGTCCGGCCACCAGTACGTGGCCTCACGCAGATCGAGGCCGGGGATCAGGAGCTGGAACGAGTAGACGAACGGGTTGAAGCACGGATAGCCAGCCGGGCACATTCCGTTCGCCGGCACGTGATCACTGCCCTGGGTGGCGAAGATCACGCCCGCGTGTTCACCCAGGTAGTAAAGGAGCCCCCCGAATAGCCCCAGCACCAACAGGGCCAGGAAGGGCCGGTGCAGCCGGTAACCGTAGCCGACCGTCCAGTCCAGGAACCTGTTCCATGCCCGGGAACGCCGACGAAGATTGCCGCGT
This sequence comes from uncultured Actinomycetes bacterium, assembly GCA_963730065.1. Classification (GTDB taxonomy): domain Bacteria; phylum Actinomycetota; class Actinomycetes; order Streptosporangiales; family Streptosporangiaceae; genus UBA9676. The sequence continues at coordinate 10,781 of CAVSQL010000005.1, forward strand.
TTACGCAGGTCGCGCAGACTCGCGATGGAGACCTCCTCAGCGGTGCCTTCCTGGCCGCTGAGCCGGTAGGCCTCGGCGAGCTGCTGGTAGGCGGTCCCGGCGTAGCCCTTGGTCTTGCCGAGCCAGGCAATGCGCTGGTTCACCGTTACCTGATCCTTGCCGTCCATGGCCGGGCGGTAGCCCAGGCCTAGCAGCACATAGTTCCCTTCCGGCCAGCTTTGCATCGTGTCGTCGAGCCGACTGACCTGGCCGGAGGACAGATCCACCGGCCCTTCGGGGGATTGATCCAGTTTCCAGATCAGGCGGCCGCCGACCCTAAATCCGCGCGCATCCAGCCCTTCCCCGCCGTGCAGCTGGGCGCTTCTGAAGTTCAGATCGCGAGTGATGTCCGCGTTACGCATCCGCACCTCGCCGGTAGCGCGGAAGCCCTCATTGGCCAGCACGTCGCCGGGCGTGATGAGGCCTGTAAGGTCGAGTGCGGTGCCGTGCTGGTTGTCGAAGACTCCCTCCGTGCATACAAGCTGGCGGCCGATCGTTGCCCGGGCGAACCGGACCTCGCCCATCGCCCGGAAACCGCGATCCAGGTAGACGAAGCCTGGGGTGGTCATCCCGTCCGCGAACAGGGCGTGGCCACCGGGAGTATTGAACAATCCGGCAGTGCAATTCAGCTGGTTCCCGATCTCGGCGCCGGTCAGGCTCACCGTGCCGGCAGCGCGGAACCCCCCGTTGAGGAAAACGTCGCCAGCGCAGCGCAAGCCATCACAATCGAGCGCGTACTCGCCGCTGCGGTCGTTCTGGAATTCGCCATTGGTGGCGTTGAACTGGCGGCTGACCTTGGCGTCATTGAACCGGACCTCACCGCGGGCGGTGAAGCCCTTGTCAAGGTAGACGTCCTCGGCCACGATCCGCTCCGCGTCCAGGGCCCGGCTGCTGGGATTGTCGAAGGAACCCCCGGTGCAGCACAGCTCGCCGGTGATGTTCGCGCCGACCAGCCGCACCGTGGCGGTGGCGCGAAAGCCCCGGTCCAGGTACACGCCGTTCTGGGCGCGCAGCGCATCCGCGTGCAGCGCAAAGGTGGTGGCGCTGACGAAGTTGCCGCCGGTCGCCCGCAGCCGGCCGACCCTGGCCCACTGCACGCAGACCTCCCCGTCGGCACAAAAGCCCCCGTCCAGCAGGACGTCCCTGCCCACCACGATGTGGTCGGCGTTGATGCTGTGTCCTGACGGGTTGGTGAAGCTGGCGTGTCTGCAGTTGAGCTGGTCTTCGATCCGCGCAGAACGCAGGCAGACTTCGCCCCGGGCCTGGAAATCCTCGCCGTTCAGGAAGAGCGTGCCGCCGACCCGGAGGTGATTGGCGCAGATCGCCTGCCCGGACTGCGGCGACAGGTGGTTGCCCGACAGCCTCACATCACCGCGCACCCAGGCCCCTTGCAGGGAGATGAGCCCGGTGACCGTGGCATTCCGGATGACGAGGTCGGTCGCACTGGAGAAATGGTCGGCGAGAATCGAGTCGATCTGGCCGCCCTCCCACTCGACCGGCTTGTCTGCCCGTGCCCGCGTCAGGTCCACCCGGTCATCGAACACGCAGCCGGTGAAACGCAAGGCGTACGCAAGATGGGCGCCGGACAGGTCAAGAGGACCGCGCACACGACCGCCGGCCATACGGATGCGGTTCTTGACCGGCCACTTCTGACAAGCGCCGGTGCACAGGGCACGCAGCACCTCAGCGCGGATTACCGGCTGCTGACCGTTCCGGCGTGCGGACAATCCGGCCTCGGCGTCCACGGCAGCCGCCCGGATCAGCTTTCTCTCCGCCGCTGTCAGCCTTAGCAGGCCCGTGCTGATACGCATGATCCAGCCCCCCAAACGGAGCCATCGGCTCCGCCCCTCCCAATATTAGCCGTATGGAACGGCGCGGGGTAGGGATGAAAGCGCGTCAGCGAGGGGGTGACATCCCGGCGTGCCAGCGTCAGGCCAGGCACATGCCTGGCTATCGAGGCGATTGCCCGCAATTAGCCAAATTTGGTGCCGCATACTCAGAGTCTGGTGATGCAGTCCGTTCAGTGGCCGAATCATCGACCGGTGTCCCAGCGATCCTCCGCCTCTGACCGCCGAGGTTGACGGTCTCTGCCTGCTCAGCGGTGCGGCCAGGTTCAGTCTGGGACCGTAATGGTGGGCTGAGTAGGGCGGTTGTTATGTCGCATGTGTCACCGTTACGGAAGCGCTGGATGGCCACACGGCGCTGGACATCGAGTGCCTGGACCCACCTGCCGCAACGTATCCAGATGTCCGTCATATCGGGGTGACGGCTGCGTCGGATGCACAGACGAGGCTTGAGTAGTTCTGCGAAAGCAATGGCCAGACCAGAGATGAAGTTCCCTGGCGCCGAGACATGGCGCGCGGCCGACCGGCGGCCGTGCCTAGTGACATCCGGCTCAGGGTCGAGTTGCTCTGCCGCCTCCACATCACGCGCAGCCCTGGTCGTGGCGGAGGGTCCTTGGCTGTTGAAATGCCGGCCCGGCGCACCTAGCGATCCTCGGTCCCCAACTTCTGCACACTTGAGTCAAGTTTTCGGGGGGCGTACCGTCGAAGACGTCCGCTCCACATTTGCAGGCAGAGTCCTGACCAGCCACTTTGGGTGGCACGACCGGTCGCATACGTCGGCCGGACCTTGGCGCAGCGGGCGGCGGCGGTCAGTCGATCTTGACCGCAGGTCCTGCGTCAGCTTGCGCCCAATTCGGCCGTTACGCTATTCACGCAGGTCAGCCAGCTGACTTGGCGGTCCGAGGCGGAGCCTCACTGGTACGGCAGTGTCACTTCGTTATGGGCCGCGTTCGGTGGCGAGTCTGTGCTGGTAGTGGCTGCGGCGGGCTTGGCCTTGGTGGTGGCGGCGCCAGCTGGACCAGTGCTGGATGTCGCTGATGGCGCGTAGCGGGATGGCGATGCGGGCCTGGAGCGGGGTGATGACCAGGCCGTTGAACAGGCGGCGGATCTCGGCAGCGGTCAGCGCGATCGGCTCGCGGTGCCGGGCGTGGTGCCAGGGATCGGCGGGCGGCGCGGGTGCCGCGGCCGCGGCGCAGGTCATCAGGAAGGCCAGGGCGAGCATGGCCAGGGTGACGTGCCGGTGCCAGCCGGTCCAGGTCCGCACCTGGTAGTGGTCCAGGCCGGCCTGGCTCTTGGCGGCCTGGAATTGTTCTTCAATGCTCCAGCGCGTGCCAGCGACACCAACCAGGGTGGCCAGCGGGATCGGGGCCGGTGACCAGCACCGGTAGAAGGCCAGGGTGCCGTCGCTGCCGCGGCGGATCAGCAGGCTGTGGCCGCGCTGGTGGGCGCTGACCCAGGCCCAGTCATACCAGCGCGGGCCCTTGGAGCCGGTGCCTGCGCTGATGCGGTGCCAGCAGGCGCGCGGCAGGGCGGCGGCGAGGTGATCGGCGCGCAGCCGGCGTCTGCCACCGGGCCAGGCCGGGATGCGGTGGGTGCAGGAGACCGCCAGCACATAACCCAGGCCCAGCTTGGCGACCCCGGCACGGAAGGCGCCGTTGTCACCGTAGGCCTCGTCGCTGGCCACCCAGGCTGCGGGCGTGCCAGCCGCCACCGCCTCGGTGATCATCTCCAGGGCCAGCTCCGGCTTGGTCAGGAACTGGGCATCGGCGGGGACGCCGGCGGCCACGCACCGCTGCGGGTCACCGGTCCATGACCTCGGCAGGTAGATCCGGCGGTCGATCAGCGCCCGGCCCCGCACCGAGGCGTAGCTGAGGAACACTCCCACCTGGGAGTTCTCGATCCGTCCGGCGGTGCCGCTGTATTGGCGCTGCACCCCCACCGAGCCGGTGCCTTTCTTCAAGAACCCCGTCTCATCACAGATCAGCACCCCGGCCGCATCGCCGAGCTGGGCAGCCACGAACCCGCGCAGGTCATCGCGGACCAGATCGGCGTCCCACACCGCGGTGCGCAGCAGCCGCTGCATCGCCTGCGGATCGTGGTGCCCGGCCTGCTCCGCCAGCCACCAGCAGTTCTTCCGCTGCGCCGGTGACAGCAGTCCCAGCACGAACTCCCGCGCCGTGCGGCGGGGCTCTACCCGCCCAAACCGGCCCGCGACCAGGAACATCAGCTCATCGAACAGCACCCGCCAGCTGGCGGGGTCTACGCTGTGGCCAGCGGCCACCGCACCATCATCGGGCGTCCACACAACCCCGCATGATCACGCGGTGGCCGCGCCGTTCACCCCCGATACATCAAAGATCACGAAGTGACGCTGCCGTACCAGTGAGGCTCCGCCTCGGACCGCCAAGTCAGCTGGCTGACCTGCGTGAATAGCGTAACGGTCGAATTGGGCGCAAGCTAACGCAGGACCTGCGGTCAAGATCGGCTGACCGCCGCCGCCCGCTGCGCCAAGGTCCGGCCGACGTATGCGACCGGTCGTGCCACCCAAAGTGGCTGGTCAGGACTCTGCCTGCAAATGTGGAGCGGACGTCTTCGACGGTACGCCCCCCGAAAACTTGACTCAAGTGTGCAGAAGTTGGGGACCGAGGATCGCTAGGAACTGCTCTGCTACCTGCTGCCCCGGCCGCGGCGGCCTACTTGGACGAGTCCCGCGACCACATCCTGGCCTTCACCGCCTTCCCCCGCGAGATCTAGCGCCAGATCTGGTCCAACAACCCCCAGTCTGAACAAGGAGATCCCCAGGAGAACCGACGTCGTCGGCATCTTCCCCGACTGCGACGCCATTGTCTGCGTCGTCGGCGCCTGGCCATAGTCGG
>CAVSQL010000006.1:0-827940 GCA_963730065.1 uncultured Actinomycetes bacterium
TTTGAACTGCAATGCCGGTGAGTTAAGGCGTTTGCGCTGGTAGCGGCGGGCACGTGATGGCGCGGGAGCTGCCTGACGCGGGCAGATATCGCGATTTGGTGACGGCCGGTGCGTCGCGGCCTGTAGGCAACGAAGTCCCCGGTAGGACTGCGGTCGACCAAGATCGCATTCGCCTGCCGAGGAACTCCGTTGCCCGCTCAGTGTGTCATGCCCGTGCTGCCGCTTTCCGCCGATGACGGTCCAGGGCTGCCGGTTCAAGAACGCGTGCCTGACCAGCTGTGCCCGGTCGGGCTGGGGGTGCTGACCGGGGAGATCAGCCCGGGCATGGTGGATGAGGTCATTGGGCTGGCCGGGTGCCGTGAGAAGCGGCGCCGGCTGCTGCCGGCGCGGACGGTGGTGTATTTCGTGCTGGGGCTGTGCCTGTTCAGCGGTGCGGACAGCATGGGGCCGCCGGGGTACCGGTCGGTGATGCGCTGGCTGACCAACGGGCTGCGGCACCTGGACGGCGTGGTGCTGCCGACCAGCTCGGCGCTGACCAGAGCCAGGCAGCGGCTGGGAGCCAGGCCGCTTGAGCTGCTGTTCGGCCTGCGGCGCGGGGCGCTGGCGGTGGCGGGGACGCCGGGTGCGTTCGCGTTCGGGCTGCGGCTGGTGGCCTGGGACGGGACCGGGATAGACGCGGCCGATACCCCTGCTAACGCCGCGGCGTTCGGCGGGGTTCAGGGCGGCGGCCCGCAGCTACGGCTGCTGGCCCTGATCGAGTGCGGCACCCATGCCCTGATCGACGCGGTCTTCGACGGCGTGGCCAGGGCGAGTGAGCAGAAGCTCGCCCGGCGGCTGCTGCCTGCGCTCGGCCCCGGGATGCTGCTGCTGGCCGACCGTAACTTCCCCGGCTGGGAGCTGTGGGGGCTGGCCGCCGGGACCGGCGCCGACCTCGCCTGGAGGATCAAGAAGAACCTGGTGTTCACGCCTTTAAAGGTGCTGCCGGACGGGTCGTTCCTATCGGTGATGCCTACTCCGGCTGAGAACCTCCGCCTCGGCCAGGCCCGCGCCGCCGGCCGGATCCCGCCCGGCCCGCCCGAGGGCCACACCGTGCGGATCATCGAGTACACCGTCACGGTCCGCGCCGCTGACGGCACCACCAGGATCGAGCCGTTCCGCCTGGCCACCACCTTGCTGGATCACCAGCGGGCACCGGCCGCCGACCTCGCGGCCCTCTACCACCAACGGTGGGAAAGCGAGAACGGCTACGCCGAGCTGAAGACCCGGCTCCGCGGCGCTGCGTTCATCCTGCGCTCCCGCTCACCCGAACTGGTCCACCAGGAACTGTTCGCGCTCCTCACCGTCTACCAGGCGCTATGCGCCCTGGAAGCCGAAGCCGCGCGGCAGGCCGGCATCGACCCCGACCGGATCTCCTTCACGGTAACCGTCCGCGTCGCCCGCGACCACGCCGCCAGCCATGCCATCATCACCCCGCGCAGCCTGGACCTGGCACGCCGCCAGGCCATCGGCGATCTCCTCGGCGACATCCTGCCCCGCCGCCGGGACCGGCAATACGAACGCGTCAGGAAACAACCGAAGAACAACTTCCCAGCAATGAAACGAAGACAGGAAAGGCCACCCAGCCGGATCACCTACAAGATCAAAGTCAGCCGGAAAGCATCCTCACCAGCGCAAACGCCTTAACTCACCGGCATTGCTTTGAACTGGGAGGATAGGGCTTGTCGAAGGTCCTGTCCGCACCCAGCCGAAGGCACTTTTCAGATGAAGATTACCGCCCTCCGCCCCAAGATCACAGTGTCTGCTGATGGGCCGGGGATCGTGTCCCAGGCCGGGGCGCTGCTGCTGACCCAGACGCTGCGGGCAACGGGCCTGGACCGCAGTGTGCCGACGGCGCTGGACCGGTGGCGGCCGGGCCGGGCGGCGCACGACCCGGGGAAGATCATCACCGACCTGGCGGTCGCGGTGGCGCTGGGCGGGGACTGCCTGGCTGATGTGGCGATGCTGCGCGCGCAGCCGGAGCTGTTCGGCCCGGTGGCCTCCGATCCGGTGGTCTCCCGGCTGGTGGCCCGTCTGGCCGCGGACGCGCCCAGGGCGCTGAAGGCGATCCGCGGGGCGCGGGCTGCCGCCCGCCAGCGGGCCTGGGAACTGGCCGGTGACGCCGCCCCCGGGACGGCGGACGGGCTGATCCTGGTGGACATCGACGCGACTATCGTGACCGCCTGCTCGGAGAAGGAGCAGGCCGCGGCCACCTGGAAGAAGACGTTCGGGTTCCACCCGCTGACCGTGTTCGCGGACCACGGCGCCCAGGGGTCCGGAGAGCCGCTGGCCATCGTGCTGCGCCCAGGCAACGCCGGGTCGAACACGGCCGCCGATCACATCGAGGCGGCGCGGCTGGCCCTGGCGCAGCTGCCCCGCCACCTGCGGCGGCGGGTGCTGATCCGCGCTGACTCTGGCGGCGGCACCCATGAGTTCCTGGCCTGGCTCACCCGGCCGGGCCGCCGCCTGGCCTATTCGGCCGGGTTCACCATCACCGAAGACATCGGGCAGGCGATTCTCCAGCTCCCCGCCCGCGCCTGGACTCCCGCCTACGACAGCGAACGGCGGGTGCGCCCCGGTGCGTGGGTGGCCGAGCTGACCGGCATGCTGGACCTGTCGTCCTGGCCTGCGGGTATGCGGGTGATCGTCCGCAAGGAACGCCCCCACCCCGGCGCCCAGCTGCGGTTCACCGACCTCGACGGCCACCGGTTCACCTGCTTTGCCACCAGCACCCGCGGTAGGCAGCTCGCCGACCTGGAACTGCGCCACCGCCGACGGGCCCGGTGCGAGGACCGCATCCGGGCCGCCAAGGACACCGGCCTGCGCAACCTGCCGCTGCACGGCTACGCCCAGAACCAGATCTGGTGCGAGATCGTCACCTTGGCCTGCGAGCTACTCGCCTGGATGCAGCTGCTCGCCCTCACCGGCCCCGCCCGCCGATGGGAACCGAAACGGCTGCGACTGCGGCTGTTCGCTGTCGCCGGGCGCATCGTCCGCGGCGGCCGGCGTCTCCGGCTGCGCCTCAACGCCAGCTGGCCATGGGCCAGCCAGGTCACCGCCGCGCTCGGCAGACTCCACGCCCTGGCACCCGGCTGACCAGCCGGACCAGCACCTACGACAGAAAGGACAACGCGGGCCCGTGGAACCCCGCCCACCCGGCGCGAAAGCCGGGCCACCAGGCATGACCACGGGCTAAAAGACAGTGGCCAGCCGCAACATCAAGCCACCAACCCAAGATCACGAAAGACATCCCATGAGCTGAAATGTCAAGCCGCGATCTTCTCGGAGTGGTGCGACCAGGCGGTTGCCTCGTCGTAGAGGGTGCCGGTTTTGAGGCAGCCGTGCAGGATGCCGGCCAGGCGGTTGGCGAGCTGGCGCAGGGCGGCGTTGTATTCGGCACCGCGGGCTCGCTGCTTGCCGTAGTAGGCGCGGGCGCCGGGCGAGCTCTTGAGGGCAGAGAAGGCCTGGGCCATGAGGGCGTCGATGAGCCGGTCATTGTGCACGAACCGGGCCAGGGCGACCTTCTTCTTGCCGGAGGCGCGGGTGATCGGCGAGGTGCCTGCGTAGTTCTTGCGGGCCTTGGCCGAGGCGTAGCGGTGCGGGTCATCGCCGAACTCCGCGAGCACCCGGGCGCCGAGGATCGGCCCCAGGCCGGGCTGGCTGAGGATGATCTCAGCGGCCGGGTGCTGCCCAAAATGGTCCTCCACCTGCCCCTGCAACGCTGTGATCTGCTCATTGAGGGTGACCAGGAGCGCGGCCAGGGCACGGACCGAGGCGGCGTAGGCGGCAGTGACCACAGTGGGCTGGCCCAGATGCCCGGCCCGCAGGGCAGCCTGGATCGCAGCGGCCTTGCCCGTGATGCCGCGGCGGCGGGCGCGCTTGAGCGCGGCGCTGATCTGGCTGATGGTCAGCCTCGCCGCCGAGGCAGGGTCGGGGGCCTTGGCCAGCAGCTCCAAGGTGTCGGCGGCGTCCAGGTCCTCGAACGCCTCCAGAGCGGCGGGGAAGTACCCGCGCAAGGCGTGCCGCAGCCGCTGGGTGTGGCGGGTGCGCTCCCAGATCAACGTCTTGTGCATCCGGGTGACAACCTTGACCGCTTCGGCCTGCGCGCTGTCAGCGGCGACTGGCCGCAGCTGGTGAGCGTCGGTGCGGACCATGTCGGCCAGCACATGCGCGTCACCCGCGTCGCTCTTGGCGCCCGACACCGCGTGCCTCTTGCGGTACTGAACCGCCTGCAGCGGGTTGACCGCGAACACCTCATACCCGGCCGCGGCCAGCGCGGCCACCCACGGGCCCCGGTCAGTCTCGATCCCGACCAGTACCCGGGCCTCATCGGGGCCGGCGTCACCGAGCTGCTCAGCGACCATCGCGTGCAGCCGGGTCATCCCCGCGATCCCCTCGGGCAGCCTTGCCTTGGCCAGCACCCGCCCCGCCACGTCCATCAGCTCCACGTCGTGGTGGTCCTCGGCCCAGTCATCGCCGACAAACAGTCGCAACGCCTCTCCCGCCCCTCGATGCCGGTCAGTCTTGGCAGCCGTTCGGGAGAACCATCAGCGACCTAATGAAGCAGTGCTCACGCCCCCTCACCAGGGCCGGGCACGACATCCCATCAGCGATCAACTCTCCCGGCTACCGGCAGGGGCACGGTCTTTCGTCAGGACTCACGGTCCAGATGGAGGGAGTGCTCACCTGCCGGCGGCTACCAGGTCCGAGTCTGCCGGACGGCGACCCGTTGGCTCTCATTAGATCGAGGTTAACCGCGCCATGGCCAACATGAACGGCATGATGAAGCGCGAGCAGTACGGCTGGATCATGGCCCCCGTCGAGCTGTGAGCGATCTCCTCCCGGCCTCGCCTTTGGCACGCCGTTGTCACCAGAGGCAGGACCGCAATTCAGCAATTGCAGGGCCGCCAGGAACCCCGACTCCGACCCGCGGATTAAAAGCTTGATCGGGCCGAGTTCGTCTCGGTTCGCCCGAGGCCACTGCACAGGTCAGCTCGGTGATGCGTACGCCTGCGAACAGGCATGCACGAGGGCGAACTGCAACTAGAACTGCAACTGGAAGTGATCCACTATGTGCCCGTGCGAGCGCCCGCGCCCCTCGATGCGAACTCCTGGCGGCGAGGTCGTTCGGGGTCTTTGGGGCAGGTCAAAGTCCGCTGGCAGCTTGTCGGAGGCGTTCACGGCCGACCGCGTTGCTGCACTTGCGTACTGTACGGCCAGCGCAGCATGGATTGATCACTTGCGCACGGAGGTCGTGGTTCCGGTCACGGGAGGTGCGAACCCAAGTTCCAATTCAGCCAGATGCTTCGGATCGGACGTCAGGTTTTTGACCACGCAGCTGATCCCGGTGCCTGTTGGTCCTCGGCCGGGCGTTGCCGCATTGACGCGCCCCATCCGGGCGGAGCAGTCTAAAGACGGTATAGGGGGGCGATTCTGGTGGTCCTGGCAGGCTCCGGCATCACATCGGCGCAGGTGACCACCGTGGCTACGATTGTGCTGGTTGTCATCACAGCGATTTACGTTGTCCTAACGGGCTTCCTGGCGATTGCAGCGAAGCGTAGCGCAGTGGCTGCTGAGAAAGCAGCAGTGGAAGCGAAGCGGAGTTCAGCTGCTGCCGAGCAAGCAGCGGCGGCAGCGAGTAGAGCTGCCGACGCCACCGCCAGGTCAGCCGCCGTGGCTGAGGCTGGTTCCGACATAGATTTCGACCTATCGGCGAGTGTATCTGCTAGAGGAATCGTTCTTACGCTTAAGCTTAAGAGTAACTCGCAATTTATCTATGTTTTCAAAGTGGTGCTGGAAAGTGGCAGCATCGGCTTTCCACAAAGTAAGGTACTTCCCTTGGACCCCTCCTTCGAAGTGACTCCACGCGATCCGCTACCCCATCTCCTAACCCGAGGACAGAGGATCGATTTCGATATAGAGTTCGACCTGGCTGATGATCCTGCCTATCGATGGCTGCGTCCAACTTCCGCTGAGTTGGTGTGCGAAATTACATACGGCTTCGATAATAATAACCCAGCGGCCACATGGACTACTCCTGGCAGATGCGAATCGGAATTTCCGTCGCGAGGTCTGGCGCCAGGGCTTGAGCAACAACCCCCAGGAGCGACTGAATAAAGAGGTACGCAGGCGAACCGACGTGGTCGGCACCTTCCCCGGCCGGACGCCATCATCCGCCCCGTCGGCGCGGTCCTGGCCGAGCAGAACGATGAATGGACCGAGGCCCGCCCCCACATGGGGCCCTTGGGGCCAGGAGAAATCTGGGAGTTCCCCCACCCCGCGGGCCAACTGGACCAATGGTTTAACGCGTGCGCCAGAAAGCGCCCCACTGGCGACGATCTCGGCGGGTCTGACCCGGCTCCACTGCTGGCATCCTTCCGATAGGCGCCAACTCGAGCCGGGGAAGATCACGCGCAGGAGTGGCCGTAGGCCATCACGTGTGACGCGAAGCGCTCTTGCGCGTGATCTTGCTCGGCTTCACACTGGAGCGCCGGGAGGATGGCCGCTCCTGCAGTTCGCGCGCCTGGCGCTGATCGTTGCGGCGCTGAGCCGGTGCGGCGGGCCGCGGGGACGACTCGCGCGCCGACGCCGCCGTGGCCCGGCAGGGCCTAAGAGCGGCAGGCGGCGCCCAGGCGCGCAACGTTTCCCTCGGAAGACCCGCCGAGCGGCCGGCAGGAGCTGCGCCACGTACCGGCCAGCGCAACCTGCGCGCGGCGCTTGCCAAGATCGGCGGCCAGCCCGGGCACGGCGCGCTCCGCGCGCCCTTGAAGACGTAAAGATAGTTATCACCAATTTGGACAACATCCGTTGTCAACGCTGTGATCACGACCGTTTCCGCTGGTCAGGTGTCGAATCGGGCAGCGTTGCTGGCCGGTACGAGCCTGGCAACAGATGTTGTCAGTGCCACCTGATCCTTGACACTGGCTGCTGTTGCCGCTGGTCACCTGCGTCGATCCTGAACACTCACGCTGCCACGATGGCGGCGCCGGTAGTGCTGACGGGCGGCCTGCCTGGTCACACCCAGCCGGGTGGCGATCTCTGGCCACCCGATGCCCAGGCCAACAGCCTGGTCAACCAGCTTCGCCAGTGCCGCTTCTGCCCTCTGCTGTGCAATCCGGGTGCGCTCGATCTGCTCTAGCAGTTGGGCGGCAGGCATCCTGGAAGTCGGCTGCGTTTGGCCTGGCGACTGCGCTGGCGCTCGTTGCCGCCGCCCGGGCTGCACCCGCTTCGCTCTCGGGCTCGATCGGCGCTTTGCTCGTCCCACGCGATCCAGGATGCGGGCGAGGTATGACAACCCGAGTTGCCAGTCTCTCCCGGCCGACTTGCAGTGGGCACCGCAGATCGGGCCCTGCGGCTTCTTCGTCATGTGACTTGGGTCATATTTTTCGAGCCGGATGGTCTGTGACGGACAGCAATGGGCGCCTACGGTCTTCCGCGGCCGCTCGCGACCTGGCCGACGCGAGCCGCCGGTGTTTGCATCTGGCGGACATCGGCTGCACAGTGGATACCGGAGCCAGGAGAGGGCCGCCGAAGGTGCCGGGCTGAGAGCCCAGGGGCACCGGCAAGTTCAAGATCGCCGTCCCGCTATGGGACGTGCTTAGCTGCGGGGTTTCGTCCCCCGTCCACTCCCCTATCGCCTGAAGCAATCGCCTGACATCTGCTTCCTGGGTGACCCAGGGCAAGCAGGGGCCGACTGTTGCGGAACGCGTCGGCGGGGCCAGCACCCCCGCCGCCAACGATGACGCGTCCCGGCGAGGAACCCCCTTTGCTGCCCATCCCCACGGAAGGAGAGTCACGATGGACAAGCGGCTGTGCCGGTCGGTTCGGCGGTCCGCGCCGGATGACTGGCGCGGCGTTGCGACTGCGAGGCATCGTCATGGCTAGCGCGGGTCAGCTCCGCGGTGCCCGGGAGCGGGACAAGCTCACCATCGCGGAGGTGTGCGCCGATCTCGGCATCAGCCGCCGGACGTTCTACGAATGGCGGGCGAAGGGCAAGGCGCCCAGGTGCATCACGCTGCCGAACCGCAGCCTGCGCATCCGGCGATCCGAATACCAGCGCTGGCTGGCCGCACATGAGGAAGCTGCCTGATGAGTGCCGACGGAACGACCTTCGATGTGCGGGTCTACCGGACCGAGGTCTACAGGGGCGCCGAGGTAACCACGTACAAGGTTCGGTGGAAGGTGGGCGCCAGGCTGTGGAAGGAAGGCTTCCGCAACGCCGCGCAGGCCGACAGTTTCCGCAGCGCCTTACTGACCGCTGCCCGGAAAGGTGAGGCGTTCAGCCTCGCTACCGGCAGGCCGACGGCCTGGGAGCGGGCTAAGGCCAACATCAGCTGGTACGAGTTCGCCTGCGCCTATGTGGACATGAAGTGGAAGCAGGCCTCCGCCAAGTACCGCAAGGACATCGCCCGGGCGCTGACCGCGGCCACTCCGGCGATGCTGGCCGAGGCACGTGGACGGCCAGATGATGCGAGCATCCGCCGCGCGCTGGTGCGGTGGGGATTCAACACCAAGCAGCGCTCGGACCCGCCGGACGATTCGGCCGAGGTTCTGGCCTGGGTGGCCCGCAATACCGCTCCGGTCTCCGCGCTGACCGAACCCGCGACCGCCCGCCGAATGCTCGATTTGGCCACTGGCACCGTGGATGGCAGGAACGCGGCCGCGAGTACAGCCCGCAGGCACCGCATCATCCTGGCCAACGCCATGGACTACGCGGTCGAACGCGGCCTGCTGGCGACGAACCCGATCCGGGTGCTCAAGTGGACGGCGCCCAAGGTATCCAGCCAGGTGGACCGGCGAAGCGTGGTCAATCCTCAGCAGGCGCGGGCGCTGCTTGATGTCGTCCGCGCCCAGCAGCCCAGCGGGCCACGGCTGGTCGCCTTCTTCGCGGTGATGTATTACGCCGGGCTGCGTCCGGAGGAAGCCATCAATCTCAGCGCCGACAACATCATCCTGCCGCCTCGGGCATGGGACGCCGAACGCCAGCTGTGGCAGGACCCGCCCGAGGATGGCGACTGGGGCGAGTTGCATCTGCGCACCGCAACGCCCGATGCGGGCAGCGAGTGGACCGATGACGGGAGCCCGCGGGAGCGGAGGCAGCTGAAGCACAGGGCCGAGGGAGACACCCGCATCGTGCCGACCCATCCCGAGCTGACACAGCTGCTCCGGGACCACCTTGCGAAGTTCGGCACAGCCCTCGACGGCCGGCTCTTCGGTGGCGTGCGGGGCGGCGAACTGCCGACGATCACCTACCGGCGCGCCTGGATCAAAGCGCGCCAGACGGCGCTCACCGCGGCTGAGCAAGCCTCACCGCTAGCGCGCCGGCCGTATGACCTTCGGCATGCCTGCCTGTCCACCTGGCTGAATGGCGGCGTCTACCCCACCCAGGTAGCGGAGTGGGCCGGTCACGGCGTGGACGTGCTCCTGCGGATCTACGCCAAGTGCGTCGTGGGCCAGGACGAGCTCGCCAAACGCCGGATCAGCGAAGCGCTGCGCCAGGACTGATATCGCTAGCCCGCCAGCTGATCCCGGCGTGTTGCAGCAGGCAGTGGTATCAGGCCGCGACCGTGACGGCCAGCAGTTGGGGTGCCCCAACCTCGTCGGGAACCGGCTCGTCATCGGCCCGCAGGCCTGCGATGTGAACCTCGATGGTCTCAACCGCTCGCTCGCGGCATTCGTCGACCGTGCGGCCACGGGTGAAGCATCCAGGCAGGGCGGGGACGGTCACAAAGTAGCCGCCGCCATCCTCGGGCTCCACGACGATCGTGTACGTGCGCATCGGATTCATCCTGTCACGACACCGCCCGTAACTCTTCCACGGTGAAGCCCGCCTGGCTCAAGATCGGGCGGGACAGGCCGGCGGAGTTGGCGGAAGCCAGCCTCAGTCGCGTTGGCTGATCCATACCGATACGCGGGCGGGTTCCAGGACCTGGTGCACGACACCGGCCAGGTCGTCTTGGACCGCGTCCAGGTCCACCGCGTCCTGCAGCCGGGCTGCGAACGCGGCGATGGTCTTGTCGGCGTCATAGCGGGCCCGATTGAACCGGCGGTCCACCGCGCGCTGGACACGGCGGCGCAGCGGGTTGAACAACGCCGCGGCGAGCAGGGTGGCGCCCGCCACCGCCACCGGTGTGCGGAACGGCAGCACCCGGGTCGCCAGCAGCACGACACCGGCGTAGACGCCGATCAGCAGGCCGGTCACGATCGCATACGCCAGCGTGCGGCTGATGATCCGGTCGATGTCGTACAGGTGGTACTTCAAGATGCCGATGCTGATGCCGACTGGCAGGCTGAACACCCCGACGGCCAGCGAGATATTGCTCAGCGCAGTCGCCAGCGGAACGGAAGACTGGGCGAACAGGAACCCCCCGGCCAGGCCGGCGACCGTGAGGGCGCCACCCGCCATAAGCCACTTGAGCTGCGCCCTCCGCTCGCCGGTGGCCTGCCGCCAGCTGAGTATCTGGCGGGCCACGAACGAAGCCCAGAACACGGGCACGGCGGCCAGCAGGATGACAAACGCCGCGCCGACGGCACCGGAGGGGCCAGGGTTGCTGACCATCTGCCCCTTGCCGGTCACCACAATCCGCGCACCGGCCATCTCCCATGCCCCGGCATCCAGCAAGGCTGCGATGAGCAGCGCGCAGATGGCCAGGTACGCCCACAAGACGATCCGCCAGCGCGATGGCAGCCGACCGTCGGGGAAGAGCAGGATGACCAGGGGCAGCATCAGGAACATGACGATCCACAGTTCCGAGGCAATCAGCACCGCCACCGCGCCGAGCGGCAGGTCGCCGCGGTGGAAGCGGTAGTCCCAGACCGCGTAAGCCCCAGCACTGTCGTACAAGGCGACCCACACGCTGAATCCCACCAGCAACCAGCCGAGGGGATTGGCAGGCTGGCGCCGGACGACCACCAGCCCAAGAGCGGCAATCAGCAGGGCCACGAACCACAGGCCCGCCCCTCCTCCATGAGCCGCGTGGCCGAGCAACGCGTCGAGGGCAACCAGCACGAGGATCAGCGCACCCAGCCCCAAGACCGTCCTCGGCGAGGCCACCCCGAAACGGCGCGCCGTGACCTCCGCCGTCACCGGTGCCTGCCCCGCCGCTGGCTGCGCCTCCCCCACGAAAGCAGACCCTACGCACGGATCGTTCCGGGAACGTTACCGCACGGCTGGCAGGACTAATTCGTCCGTACGGCCAGCGGTGAGGCATTGAGACCGTCACCGCAGTGATCTTGGACTTGGGCACGTATTGGGCACAGAGAGCCGCAGATCACAGCCTCGGGCCGCATACAGCTGCACATCGGTCCAGAACGGAAGATCAACTAGCTCAGCGATATCCGCAGGTCAAAGGGCATAATCTGCGGTTCTGGTGAGTGGGGCGGGTGGGGCTCGAACCCACGACCGACGGATTATGAGTCCGCTGCTCTGACCGGCTGAGCTACCGCCCCGCACATGCGCGTGCACCCTACCGTAGCCACGCCGTGGCGACGAGCGGCCGCGGGCGTTACCGCATGCTCATCTGCACCGTCATCGCGTGCTCGACCAGGGAGATCAGCGTCGCCTTGGTGGAGGCCCGGCCGCGGGCGTCGCATTCGACGATCGGCACGTTCGGGCTGACCGACAGAGCCTCCTGGACGTCCTGCATGGTGTGCGGGAACTCGCCGTGGAAGCCGTTGATCGCCACGATGAAGGGCAGCCCGGCCGTCTCGAAATAGTCAACCGCCGGGAAGGAATCAGCGAGCCGCCTGGTGTCAACCAGCACCACCGCTCCGATTGCACCCTGGATGAGGTCGTCCCACATGAACCAGAAACGGTGCTGCCCAGGAGTCCCGAAGAGGTACAGGATGAGCCCGGCGTCCAGGGTCACCCGGCCGAAGTCCATCGCGACCGTGGTGGTCGTCTTGTCGGGTACGTGCGAGAGGTCGTCGACTCCGGCGCTCGCGGAGGTCATGACCGCCTCCGTGGTCAGGGGGGTGATCTCCGAAACCGACCCGACGAAAGTGGTCTTGCCCACGCCAAAACCGCCAGCGACCACGATCTTGACCGAGGTCATCGCGGTCTCGCCCGTATCGCTCGGGGCGGGCCTAGAGCTTGCGAAGTCCACTGAGCACCCTTTCGAGCAGGTTGAGATCCGGGCGGCCCTGAGCGTGGTCGAGCTGGTGAACCCGGACCAACCCCTCCACCGCCATGTCGGCGATGAGGACACGAGCGACACCCAAAGGCATCCTGAGCACTGCGGATATTTCCGCCACCGAGCGCCAGTCCCGGCAGAAGCCCAGGATCGCCTGACACTCAGGACTGAGGACCGACAGGTCGCGCGCCTCGTAATGGGACGCGGCGACCATGGCCTCGATCTGAAGCTGATACCGGGGTTTGGTACGCCCACCAGTAACCGCGTACGGCCGGACTAGGGAACTCCCAGGATTGTCGCTGCTGGACCCGCGCATTCCATTCTGGGATCCACGTTTTCCGCCGGCCAGCGGCCACTCATCCGGGCCGGGGCCGGCCACGAGCCTCTCCAGTCACTACCTGCTACCCTCCGACCGAAGGACGCTGCGCCTGTCGGGGGTGAGCGCACGCCCTACCCGCTCGACGAGCAGCGCCATCTCATAGGCCACCAAGCCCATGTCGCAATCAGCGGCTGCGAGGACCGCTAGGCTCGATCCGTCGCTGATCGCCATTACGAGCAGCAGACCACGCTCCATCTCCACGACCGTCTGGCTGACCGGGCCGCCCTCGAAGACCCGCGCAGCACCCTGCGTCAAGCTGGTCAGCCCCGATGTGACGGCCGCGAGTTGGTCCACGCGGTCCGACGGGAAGCCGTTGGAGAATGCCATGGGAAGACCATCAGCCGAAACGACAATCGCGTGCGCGACTGACGCGACTCGCTCGACGAAGTTCGTGATTAGCCAGTTCAGGTCCTGCACCGGGCGGGCTAGCGGGCTCACTGATCCCCCTCTCTCCGTGGCTTGAGTGTGACCACCTTGATCACGACACGAAGACTGCGTTCTGGAGCGTTAGATAGCACTGTTGTCCTCACCGCTGGCCACCTCGCTGTCATGAGCGGCTGCCCGTCCCTCTCTCATGCCTCGCTGGAAACTAGCCAGCCGATCTCTTGCCGCCGTAGCCGGCCTGGCAGGCGCGGGTGCGGCCGTTCTGGCCGTCTCCACACCTACGGTCCCAGGGACAAGGTTCGCCCGCGGCACTCTCTTGGGCAGCCCCGACAGCGTGACTCCCCCGGCCGTGGGCACGTGCGCCGCCTCCGCCGCCCGCCAGCCGTCATCCGCGGGGGAGGTCCAGCCGCCGCTGGCCACGCTGTTCACCTGCTCGGCCCGGCTGGCTCCGTGCCTGCCACGACGGAACCAGTCGGATTCCACCGACTCGAAGATAGGCAGCCGGTGCTCCTCCCCGGCCCCGGCGCTGGCCGCAGGCGGCACGATGATGCCGCGCATCGGCTGGCTCGGCTGGGTCCGGAAAGGCAGTTCGTTGCCGTTGCTGCCTTCCACCTCCGCGGAGACGGGCCGTTCGCCGCGGGTCGGGGCGCCGTACACAGGCAGCGGGCCGTTGGCCGGCGCTGGGGGCAGTGGGCTGTCCTCCACCGCGGACGTGCCGCCAGCGTCATAGGCCGGCGCGGTACCCAGGTCGAACACGGGGGCGGCGCTGGTGTCGTAGGCGGGCACCGAGCTCGTGTCCCTATCCGGCATGCTCTCCGTGTCATGGCTCGGCGGGCCCGTGTCACGGCTCGGCAAGCCCGTGTCACGGCTCGGCAAGCCCGTGTCACGGCTCGGCAAGCCCGTGTCATAGCCCGGCAGGCCGGTGTCATGGCTCGGCAGGGCCGTGTCACGGCTCGGCAGGCCCGTGTCACGGCCCGGCAGGCCGGTGTCATGGCTCGGCAGGGCCGTGTCACGGCCCGGCAGGCCGGTGTCACGGCTCGGCAGGGCCGTGTCATGGCCCGGCAGGCCCGTGTCACGGCTCGGCAGGGCCGCCGTCTCGGCCGGGGCGGGCGCGTCCAGATCGGAGCCAAGCGCCGAGAAGGCCGCCGTGTCCCCGAGGTCGGGACGCAGTGGCGCGAAGCGCGGCGCCCGGGCAGCACTCACCGCGCTCGCCGCGGCGGAGCGGCTGTCGGTCACGCCACTGTCCAGCGGCCAGTCGGGGGCGCTGGCCGCCGCGGCCGTGGTGCCGGTGCCGGGCGCTGCCACATCGAACCGGCGCATGCCGGTGGGAGAGGCCGCCGCCGAGTCGTGCGAGATCACTTCGTCGGGCAGCCACACCAGCGAGGTAAGGCCACCCGCCGCAGCCGGGCGGAGCCGCACCCGGATACCGTGCCGGGCGGCCAGCCGGGCAACCACGAACAGCCCCATCCGCCGGGAGACAGCGACGTCCACCACCGGTGGGTTGTCCAGCCGCCAGTTGGCGTGGGCCATTTCCTCGGCCCCCATCCCGACGCCCTGGTCGGTGATGTCGAGCAGCACCCCGCCGCTGTTGAGCAGATGGCCGGACACCTTGACCGGCGTTTCGGCCGCCGAGAAGGAAGAGGCGTTCTCCGCCAGCTCGGCGATCAGGTGCACCACGTCGTTGACGGCCTGGCCGCGGACCGAGATGCCGGGCTGGACGTTCAGCGTCACCCGCTCGTACTGCTCGATCTCGGACACCGCCGCCCGGAGCACGTCCACCAGCGCCACCGACTGGGTCCACCGCCGGGACACCTCGTGACCGGCGAGGACCAGCAGGTTCTCGGAGTTGCGGCGCATCCGGGTGGCCAGGTGGTCCATCTGGAACAGGTTCGCGAGCCGCTCCGCGTCCTGCTCACCTTGCTCCAGGTCATCGATCAGGCGGATCTGGCGTTCCACCAGCGACTGGCTGCGGCGGGAGAGGTTGACGAACATGGCGTTGACGTTGCCGCGCAGGGCCGCCTCATTGGAGGCCAGCCGCAGGGCTTCCCGGTGGACCTGGTCGAACGCCCGCGCGACTTCACCGATCTCGTCGGAGGAATCCACGTCGATGGGCTCGACCTCTACCGGGGCGACGGCGCCTTCGGACTCGCTCATCCGCCGGACCGTCTCGGGCAGCCGCACCCCGGCTACCTCCAGCGCGCCCACCCGCAGCCGCTGCAGCGGACGCACCATCGACCGGACCACCACGACGGTGAACAGCGAAGCGAGCCCGAGGAGCAGCAGCACCGCGATCGCGACCAAGAGGGCCGAAACGATGGCGGCGTTATGCAGCTCGGCCGTCCGGGCGATAATACTGTTCACCAGGTTCCGCTGGACCGACCCCAGCTGGCTGTCGATCTCGTTCGTCATGGCGCCATAGAAGTCGTCCGGCGTCGTTGGGTCGTTCTTCAGCGACGTGCTGCCCGTGAGCGACGTGGCCATGGACAGCGCCTGATCCTCCTCCGAGTTCGCGAGGGGGACGAACGACCGGGTCACGCTCTTCTGGAACAGCTGGCGCTGGGCGTTGGTGGCCGACAGGCTGAACGAGACGATGTTGGCCTGTTGGTCCGACTGCGCGGTCAACAGCGCGGTCCTGGCGCCCGGATCCAGGACGTGCCGGATCAGGGCCGCGGTGAGGATGGCCCGCTGCTGGGAGGCATCTTCTTTCATCCGCGACACCAGGACGAGCAGGCCCACGTTCTGCACCAGGGTCTCATCGCTGACCCCCTGCGCGGTGTTCTGCTCGAGCACCAGCAGGTCGGTGATGATCCTGCTGTACCTCTGCATGATCGGGGGGATCAGCTGGCTCTGCTCCGCGTCCAGCCGCACGGCGGGCAGGTTTTCCAAGTCGTCGAGCGCTTCCTGCGCCTCCTGCCGGTCCAGCGGTGAGAGCGATCCGCCGATCTGCTCCAGACGCGTCGTCACCTCGGCCGCGGCCCGTTCGGTGTCGCGGCGCTGTGTGTACAGCACCTGCAGCCCGGCGGTCCGGCTGCCCGGGCTGACGTTGCCCTGCGCGATGAAGTACGCGGTCTGGTCGCGCTCATCCTGGAGCCGCTGGACCAGGGTGGTGATGTCCGAGTTGGCGTTGGCCAGCTGTTGCACTCGCTGATAGGTCGCGGCGCTCTGGATCGATGACCAGACACGGACGCCGCCAAGCGCGACGGCGGTCAGGGTCGGGATGGCAATCAGCAGGAGGAGGCGGGAACGGACGCGCCAGTTCTTCAGCCCATGGCGTGATGGCTGGCTGGCTGCCGCCACCTCAGGCTGGGGCACTCCATCCAGGCGCGGCTCACTGGCTCGCCCGTTCTGCCCGTTTCCGGGCCCTGGATCGTGGCTGAACGCAGAGCCGTCAGGCGCCTGCTCACCCTCAGCCACGTGGCTGCTGCCGGGGGTCTTATTGCTACGGGAGCGCACTGCGTGTAGACCTCTCACCTACGAGCCGTAACCAGCCCGCAGGCCAGCGGGTGTTGCGGCGGAACCGACATGGCGCACCCCTTTGCGGGTGACGATTGTTCGGGCTCTGCAGGACAGCGCGGCTAGGGGCTAACCCTAACCGCTAACCGGCCAACAGGCAGCAATTCCCGCATGACCGGGAAAAACCGATGTAACGGACGTTTGCCCTGCCGGCCACCGGTAGCAGGGTACTCCCTGGCGCTACGGAATGTTCCGAACTGTCCGCAACCGTCCTGCATCTTTGCGCCAAGGAGGTAGTGAGGCTCGTCCCGATCGGCGGCCAGACCGCGGACCACCGGACGGCTGGCCGTCCGGGCCGCGTCCTTGCCAGCATGACAGCCCTGGTGGCGGGCCTGCTGGTGGCAGCGAGATGCCCGGGTGACGGCTCGTCCACGGCCGCGCCCGCGGGGCAGGCCAACGCCCCAAAGATCACCGTGGCGGAGACACCGGGCGTTGGCGACGCCGCTCATCCTCGCCTTCCAGCAGGGGCTGTTCCGCCGGGCCGCCTCGACGTCCACCTCACCAACTACCCCCGGCCAGGGCTGAACTGAATGCCCTGTGGGCCGGGGCCGTGGACGTCGCGTTCGGCGACTGCGCCGACATGTTCTACGCACAGGCACAGGCCAGCAGTCAGTCGGCACCGGTCCGTCGACGCCGGAAGGATCGGAAGAGATGTCGAGGCAGGACGCTTCGCTGCTCACCATCGGCCAGTACCCCACACGGTGAGCGCGAGTGACCTGCAGCGGGTGATCAGCCTGATGCTCTTCTTCAACGCGATCCCCAACCAGCCCTCCGTGAAGGCCATGCTCTACTACTAGGGCATATCGGCACTACTAGGGCATATCGGCCAGGCCGAGGTCGCGGGCAATGATCATCCGCTGCACCTCTGAGGTGCCCTCACCGATCTCCAGCACTTTGGCGTCGCGGTAGAAGCGGGCGACCGGGTACTCATTCATATAGCCGTAGCCGCCGAAGATCTGGGTGGCGTCACGCGCGTTGTCCATGGCCGCGTTCGAGGCGGTCAGCTTCGCGATGGCCGCCTGCTTCTTCGCGGGCTCACCGGCGGCCAGCCTGGCCGCCGCGTCGTACCAGGCGAGCCGGGCGCAGTGGACCCTGGCTTCCATGTCCGCCAGCTTGAACTGGATCCCCTGGTAGTAGCCGAGCCGGTGGCCGAATGCCTCGCGCTGCGCCACCTGCCGCAGGCATTCCGACACGCAGCCTGCCGCCAGGCCGGTCGCCAGGGCCGCGATCGCCACCCGTCCCTCGTCCAGGATCTGCAGGAACTGGGCGTAGCCCCGGCCGCGCTCCCCGAGCAGGTGATCCGCGGGCACCCGGCAGGAGGCGAAGGCCAGTTCCCGCGTGTCCGAGGCGCACCAGCCCACCTTGGAGTACTCACGTCCCACCGTGAAGCCGGGCGTGCCGGCCGGCACGATGATGGCGGAGATCTCCGGCCGCTCCCCGGCTCCATCGCCATCCCCGTCCCCGGGCCGGCCGCCCGCCCGGCCCGGCCGGCCCTCGGTGATGGCCAGCACCGTCACCAGCGAGGTGATGGCCGTACCAGCGTTGGTGATGAAGGACTTCGACCCGTCGATGACCCACTCGCCACCGTCGAACCCGGCCGTGGTGCGCATGCCACCGGGGATGTCCGATCCCCCGCCGGGCTCGGTCAGCCCGAACGCCGCCAGCCGCTCCCCCGCGCACAGGTCGGGCAGCCACCGGCGCCGCTGCTCCTCGCTGCCGAACCGGTAGATCGGCATGGCGCCGAGGGCCACCGCCGCCTCCAGCGTGATCGCCACCGAGGAGTCGACCCGGGCGAGTTCTTCCAGCGCGAGGCAGAACGCGAACAGGTCGCCCCCCATGCCGCCGTACTCCTCCGGGAACGGCAGGCCGAACAGGCCGAGTTTGGCCATCCGGGCCACGATCTCGTAGGGAAACTCCCTCCGTTCGTAGTAGTCGCCGATCACCGGTGCCACCACGTCTCGGGCGAACCCGGCGACCGTCGCCCGGAGTTCCTCGTGGTAGTCCTCAAGCCGGTAGCTGATCATGGCTGCCCTCCGCAGGATCGCTGCTCGTGGACGCCGCCGACCTGCCCCGGATGGGTGACGGGAAACAGGCCCCGACGTCTGTGATGCTACTGGCCCGGTGCGAAGCCCGGAGATAGCCGCTCGTCCGGCCGGGATCCGGCGCAGACACGCTCCGGACATGCCCTAGTCTCAGAGGGACACCTCTTTAGCCGCTCTGCCGCCCTCCGGAGGACGTCTTGGCGACCCTCACCTGCCCCGGCTGCGCCGCTGTGGTCCAACGGGACGATCTCATCTGCTTCACGTGCGGGACGAACCTGCCCCGGCCGGACCAGCCGGATGAGCCGACTACCCCGCCGACGGTGATGCAGGAGTCCCTGCGCCGCGACGGCGCCACCGCCTCATCGCTGGCCCCGGCCGAATGCCCACGATGCGGGGCGGCTGTCCCCGACCGGTCGATGCTGGCCTGTCCCGCCTGCAAACGGCCGCTGCCCCGGTCCTCGGGCCCGATCTCGGCGGTGGTCCTGCGGCTGTCGTTCCCGACCGGCAACGTGGACGTGCCCGCGGGCACCTCGCTCGTGCTCGGCCGCGACCCCGGGGAATCCCTGGTTGCCGCCGCCTTCTTCCAGTACGAGAACGTGTCACGGCGTCACGCCACGGTCGCCGTCACCGACGCCGGGGAGGCGACCATCCGCGACGAGCGGTCGACCAACGGCACGTTCATCAACGGTGACCGGGTGCTGCCCGGCACCGAGGCGCGCCTGCGCGACGGCGACCGGGTCAGGCTGGCCGCCGACGTCACGGCCGAGGTCTCACTTCCCCACCAGGGGCTGGACCCGGCCGCGTTCAGCGCGAACGGTCACGAGGACCGCCGCTAGGCCGCAGCTTCGCCCCGGGCCGGCCGGTAAAAAGATCCGCTAGATATGCCCTGGTGTGACCCATGTCGTCCGTGAGACCATCCGGGCATTGATCGTCTGCGGCCCGGGAGGACGTCAAATGGCGACCGAGACAGCCAAGGAAACCACGACCGGCCTGCGGCGGAACGCCATCGGCCTGCGCGAGGTGACGTTCCAGAGCATCACCGACATGGCCCCCGGCGCGGCCATCGCCGCGTCGATCCCCGCCGGCGTCGCCTTCGCGGGCGGCGCGCTGCCGCTCGCGGTCGTCTTCGCCCTGATTGCGTGCCTGTTCTGCGCGGTGAGCATCGGCCAGCTGGCCCGAGAGCTGCCGGCCGCGGGGTCGGTGGCCACCTACGCCGCGCGCGGCCTGCACCCCTCGGTCGGGTTCCTGGTGGCCTGGGGGTACGTGCTGGTCGGATTCCTGATCCCGCCGCTGGTGCTGCTCCAGCTCGGGTTCACCACCGCGGCCACCCTGAACGCGGAGTTCCACGGGTACCCGGCGAACCTGTGGTGGCCGTGGGCGCTGCTCGGGGCGGTGATAGTACTCGCGGCCGGCTTCTACGGCATCCGCACGTCGGCCGGGCTGGGCACCGCCCTCGGCGTGTTCGAGATCGGGGTGTTCGTCGTGCTCGCGGTCTTCTTCATCGTCCACGCGGGCAGCGCCAACACGCTGAGCGTCTTCACCACCAAGTACACGCCGGCCGGCTACCACAGCATCGCCGGGGTAATCGCCGGCTCGGTCTACACGATCCTGGCCTTCGGCGGGTTCGAGGGCGCCGCGCCCCTGGCCGAGGAGGCCAGGAACCCGCGCAAGACCATCCCCCGCGCGATCATGCTGGCCACCCTGGGCATCGGCATCCTGTACGTGTTCACCACCTACGCCGTTGACGTCGCGTACGGGCCCTCCCAGTTTCACAACTTCACCACCGGCACCGGGGCCGCATCCTGGGTGGGCATGGCGCGCTCGCTGTACGGCGCGTTCTGGTTCTTCGTGTTCCTCGGCATCGTCAACTCGACCATCGCCAACGCGAACGCGGGCGTGAACGTCTCCACCAGGACCGCCTACGCGATGGGCCGGATCGGCGCCTTCCCGCACTTCCTGGCGCGGGTGCACCCGAAGCACCGCTCCCCGGTGCCGGCCCTCCTGACCGCCTTTGTGATCACCGTCGCGGTGACCCTGGGCCTCGGCCTCAAATACACCCCGACCGTGGCCTTCGTCATGGTCGCCACCGCCCTGGTCATCGTCATCGTCGCCGTCTACATCCTGATGAACGCGGCCTGCATCGGCTTCTTCGCCCGCCCGGGCCACCGCTTCAACCCTTGGCTGCACGGGGTCATCCCGGTGGTCGGCATCATCTTCTTCGTCCCCGCCTGGCTCACCGCCGCCGGCATCGACGTGGCCCCCAAGTACATCACCCCGTTTGCGCCACCGATCTCGTACATGGGCCCGGGCGTGGCCGGGTTCATGATCATCGGCGTGATCTACCTGATCTACCTGTACCGGCGCCACCCGCGCCGGGTAGAGGAGGTCGGGCTCGTGCATCTCGACCCGATCGAGGAGTACGAGGCCACGGATGGCTGATCCGCAGGTCGTCACCCTCCGGCCGGAGCCCGGCGAGTACGCCTGGACGTTCGGCGGCGCGGCGCCCGCGGCCCGCGTCACGCCGCCGGCGATCCTGGAGGTGTTCACCGAGGACTGCTTCGCGGGCCAGGTGCGGGGTGAGAACGACCTGGTCTCGCGGGTGTGCGAGTTCCCCTACCTCAACCCGCAGACCGGCCCGTTCTACATCGAGGGGGCGGAGCCGGGCGACACGCTGGCCGTGCACTTCATCTCGATCGAGCCCGCCCGGGACTGGGGCGCGTCCACCACCGTGCCGCTGTTCGGCGCGCTGTCGGCCACGCACGTCACCGCGCTGCTGCACGAGCCGCTGCCGGAACTGGTCTGGATGTGGCAGTTCGACCGCGCCCAACGGACCTGCCGGTTCACCGCCCGCCGTGGTGACTACACGGTGGACCTGCCGATGAACCCCATGCACGGCACGGTCGGGGTCGCCCCGGCCAACCTGGAGGTGCGCAGCGCCCTGGTGCCGGACGCGTTCGGCGGCAACATGGACACGCCCGAGATGCGGGCCGGGGTCACCTGCTATCTCGGGGTCAACGTGGAGGGCGCGCTGTTCTCGCTCGGCGACGGCCACGCCCGGCAGGGCGAGGGCGAGACCTGCGGCGTGGCCGTGGAATGCGCCATGAACACCGTGCTCGCGGTCGACCTGATCAAGGGCCGGCCGTGCGCCTGGCCCCGGCTGGAGTCGGCCACCCACATCATGACGGCCGGGTCCGCGCGCCCGCTGGAGGACGCGTTCCGGATCGCGCAGCTCGACCTGGTGCAGTGGCTCGGCTCCGACTGCGGGCTCGACCCGCTCGACGCGTACCAGCTGATCACGCAGACGGTGGAGTCGCCGCTGGCCAATGTCTGCGACCCGAACTACACCAGCGTGGCGAAGCTGGACAAGCGGTACCTGCCGCAGGCGCCCGCGATGGACGGCGCGCACACCCGGCTCAGCGAGCTTGCCGCCGCCTACCGGGGCAGCTGAACGGGGCACCTGAGCGGCCAGGCCCGGGCGCCCGGATGGTCAGGCCCGCTCGCTGTCCAGGGTGGCCATTCCGTTCTCGTCGTAACGGTCGCCCGCAACCGCACCGGCCGGCACCGCGGCCTCGATCTCGGCGAGCTCACCGGCCGTGAGCGTCAGCTCGAGGGCCCCGAGCGCCTCGGCCAGCCGGCTGCGCCGTTTGGTGCCGATGAGCGGGATGATGTCGCTGCCGCGTGCGAGCACCCAGGCGATCGCCAGCTGCGCGGCGGTGACGCCCCGCTGCGCGGCGATCTGCTCCAGGTCGCTGACCAGGCCCAGGTTCTGGTCCAGGTTCTGTTCCTGGAACCGGGGAAAACGGCGGCGCGGGTCGGCCGGGCCCGCGAGCCGCGCGGTCGCCGGGCTGAGCAGGCCGCGGGACAGCACGCCGTAGGCCGTGACCGCGATCCCCTGCTCACGCAGGAACGGCAGCATGCGCCTTTCGATGCCCCGGCTCATCAGCGAGTACTCGATCTGCAGGGCGGCGATCGGGTGGACCGCCTGGGCCCGGCGGATGGTACCGGCCCCCATCTCCGACAGCCCCACGTAACGGACGTAACCCGCCGCGACCATCTCCGCGATCGCGCCGACCGTGTCCTCGATCGGCACCCGCGGGTCGAGCCGGGCGGGCTGGTAGAGGTCGACGTAATCCGTGCGAAGCCGCTGCAGCGAGTAGGCCAGCGAGGTCTTGACGGCGGCCGGGCTCGCGTCGTGGCCGACGAACCGGCCCGCGGGATCGCGCTGGCCCCCGAACTTGACCTGGATGAACACGCTGTCCCTCGGCACCCCCCGCAGGGCGCTGGCCAGCAGCATCTCGTTGTGGCCCATGCCGTAGAAGTCGCCGGTGTCCAGCAGGGTGATCCCGGCGTCGAGGGCGGCGCGGATGGTGGCCGTGCTCTCGGCGTCATCGGCGGGCCCGTAGATCCCGGACATCCCCATCAAGCCGAGACCGGCCCGGGAGACCACCGGCCCGCCGCGGCCGAGCGTGGTCGATTCCATCGGCTCCTCAAAAGAGAGGCGTCCTAGCCCACAGTGGCTGCTGGCATACGGCTTACAAGATTACAGCCATGCGATGGCGGCGTGCAGGTGGGGCGGGTGAGAAGTGCGCTGGCACGTGCGGCGGAGGAGGAATGCCCTGGCCAAGGGCGCAGAAGACCGCGGCGTGACCGGGTCAGGCGGGACGGATAAGCGCCGTTCCCGCCCGCCCGGTCAGGCCGCGCATTCGCGGCAGATCGGCTGGCCGTTCCTGTCATCCGCCAGCTGGCTGCGATGGTGCACCAGGAAGCAGCGCGAGCAAGTGAACTCGTCAGCCTGGCGAGGGATCACCCGGAACGACAGTTCCTCGTTGGACAGGTCGGCACCAGGCAGCTCCAGCGACTCGGCAACGTCGTCAGGGTCAACGTCGATCGTGCTGGAGGACTTGTCCATCCGGCGGGCCTGCAGCTCTTGCAGGCTGTCCTCGGTGATTTCCTCGTCGGTCTTGCGCGGGCTGTCATAGTCAGTGGCCATCTGGGTCCTGCACCCCCTCCATCTCCGTGCGCCAACGTGTAACGCTCAGGGCCCCGCGGTTGTGCCCGAATCCGGCGGGGAATTCTGTCACGTCCGGCCGCCCGGCACACGTAAGCGTGACGGTGCCGTGTCGCGGCCGTGGCCAGCTTCCCCGGCGATCATCGGCATGCAGCGCCACCGGAGACGTACACGTACACCAAGTTCCCCGGTTGGCCGCCGTTAACCAGCGAAAAGTGCGTAGGGTACGAACGGCGTTTCTCGCCAGCCCTGAATCAGCCGCCCCAACAGGACCGGGAAGAGCAAGGCGCAGCATGCCCTACGTCATGCCGTTGCAGGCCGACGACCCGCGACGGGTGGGCCGCTACCGGCTCACCGGCCGGATGGAGAGCCGGACGGAGGCGGACGGCAGCACGCCACGGGTGTTCCTGGCCAAGCGGGTCGACAACGGCACTGTCATCGTCACGCTGCTGGGCCCGGAGCGGGTAGCGGACGCGGCCGCCAGGGACCGGTTCACCGCGGAGGCGCGGGTGGCCCGCCGGGTCGCCCCGTTCTGCGCCGCCCGGATCATCGACGCGGGCATCGAGCACGACGAGCCCTACCTGGTGGCCGAGTATGTGCCCGGGCCCACCCTCGCCGAGGCCGTCGGGCACGAGGGGCCGATGCCGCCCACGGCCCTGGAAGCGCTGGCGATCGGCACCGCGACCGGGCTGATGGCGATCCACCAGACCGGGCTGGTCCACGGGAACCTCGGCCCCGACCACGTGGTGCTCGGCCCGGACGGGCCGCGGTTGACCCACTTCGGCATCACCCCGCCCTACGGCGCGGCCACGCCCGCCGCGGACCTGAAGGCCTGGGCGGACACCGTCATCTTCGCCGCGGTGGGACGCCCGCCGGCCGGGCCACGGGATCTGGCCGCGCTCCCGGATGACCTGCGCGAGGTCGTGGCCGCCTGCCTGGCACCCGACCTGGCGGCCCGCCCGGTGGCGCGGGCCGTTCTCACCAGGCTCCTCCGCCAGCACGATCTCTCATCCGGCCTGCTCGCCGTGGGGACCAAGCAGGCCAGGGCGGCCGCCAGGGTACCGGTCAGCATCACCCCGGTCATCCGCCAGCCCGCGCCGATCCGGTCCCGCTCCGGCGTCATCATGTGGGCCGCCGCCTGCACCGTGTGCGTGGTCGCGATCGTGGCGGGAGCGGTCTTTGTCTTCCGCCCCCGCCACGGGCCCACCGCTGCCCAGCCGGGCACGCTCAGCACGGCCACCTCCCGGGTGAACGCCACCAGGCTGCCCCGGCCGCTGCCCTCGGCCAGCGCCCCGGCCTCACTGACGGGCAGCTGGGCGGGCCCGATTCACCAGAACAACCCGGTGCTCACGGTAAGCGTGCGGATCTCGCTCCCGGCGCGCTCGGCCACGGGCGCCATCAGCTACCCGTCGCTGAGTTGCTCGGGCAAGCTGGCCATCGTCTCCGTAGGGAGCGACCGGGTCACCCTGGACCAGACCATCAGCAGCGGGCGGAGCAACTGCCCCGACGGCGTCATCACCATGATCTCCGGGCCCGGCGAGACCGTCGCCTTCACGTTCCAGCGGCCGGGCGGCAGCAACCCGACCGGTACGCTGACCCGCAGCTCCTAGGCCGGCCGGGCTCACCGATCACTGGCGTCGCGGTCCGGATGCAGGCCTGCGAGCAGGCCGTGCAGCTGGCCGAACAGCACCGGTTCGGCCGCGATCGCCAGCTCCGGGCTGGCTGGCCCGCCCGCCAGGCCGCCCAGCCGTGCTCCCGCCTCGGTCGCGATGAGGCCGCCAGCGGCGTAGTCCCAGTAGTTGAGGCCCCGTTCGTAGAAGGCGTCCACCCGGCCGGCCGCGACCGAGCACAGGTCCACGGCGGCCGAGCCGCCCCGGCGGATGTCCCGCACCTGGGGCAGGACCGCGGCGACCACCTCGCCCTGCACCGCCCGCCGCGCGGCCGCGTACCCGAACCCCGTTGCCACCAGCGCCTCGGCCAGCGGAACCGCGGTGTTGCAGCGCAGCATTACCGGGGGTTCGTCTCCGGCCAGCAGCCAGGCGCCCCCGCCCGAGACAGCGGTGAAGACCTCGCCCCGGACGGGCACCGCCACCACCCCCGCGACCAGCGCCCCGTCGACCTCGGCGGCGATGCTGACCGCCCAGTCCGCCAGCCCGTACAGGTAGTTGACGGTCCCGTCCAGCGGGTCGATGATCCACCGCACCCGGCCCTGCCCCGACGCCCCGCCCTCCTCGCCGAGGAACGCATCGCCCGGCCGCTGTGCCCGCAGCCGGTCAGTGATCAGCGCCTCCGCGGCCCGGTCCATCTCGGTGACCACATCGGTCGGGCTCGATTTGGTGCCGGTCACCTCCGGCCGCCCGGCCCGGCCCGGCGGCCGCCGGGCGGCCAGCATCCGGCCCGCCTCCATGGCCGCGTCACGGGCCAGGCCGAGCAGCCCCGCAGGGGTGTCGTCCGTCACGTACTGCCCCCGGGCCGGGCCGCGCCGTGGGCCGCCGCCTGAGGGCGGCAGCATGCGTCCGGGCACCGGTCAGGGCCCGGCTCCATGACCCCGAGCGCGCGCTCGTCCCCCGGCACGGGTCCCGGGCCGCCCGCCCGCCCGTACGCCGGTCCTGTGCCGCCCGCGCGCTCGCGCACCAGTTCCGTGATCATCGAGACAAAACGGGGATGCGTGCCCGGCGTCGCGGCCCGCGCCAGCGGCAGACCGAGCCGCTGGCCCAGCTGCGCGGCTTCCACGTCGAGGTCGTAGCGGACTTCCACGTGATCGGAGACGAAGCCCACCGGGACCAGGACGGCGCCCGGCGCCCCGGCGGCGGCGAGGCCAGCGAGGTGGTCGCACACGTCCGGGCCGAGCCACGGCACCGACGGCGGGCCACTCCGGCTCTGGTAGACCAGCCGCCAGGGCCGCTCGCGGCCGCCCGCGGCGACGCCGCCGGCGACCAGCCGCGCGGCCTCGGCCAGCTGCGCCGGGTACAGGCCACCGGCCGGCCCGCTGGCCGCCGCCATTGACTCCGGCACGCTGTGCGCCGTGAACACCAGCGGGGCACCCGGCTGGGCGGCTGGCGGCAGCGACTCGATGGCCGCCCGGGTGGACTCGACGAAGGGGCCGATGAACCCGGGGTGGTTGAAGAAGTGCCGGATCTTGTCGATCCTCGGCGCGCCCGGGCCGGCCTGCTGCCGGGCCGCCTCGATGTCGTCGAGGTACTGGCGGCAGCTCGAATAGGACCCGTATGCGGAGGTCACGAAGGCGATCGCGTGCCGTACGCCGTCCGCCGCCATCGCGCCCACCGTATCGGCCAGGTAGGGGTGCCAGTTCCGGTTGCCCCAGTACAGGGGCAGGTCCAGCCCGCTGACGGCGAAGTCCTTCTCGATGGCCACGAGCAGATCCCGGCATTGCTGGTTGATCGGGCTGACCCCGCCGAACAGCTCGTAGTGGTGGGCGACCTCCGCCAGCCGCTCACGGGGCACCCCGCGGCCGCGCGTGACGTTCTCCAGGAACGGCATGACGTCCGCTGGCCCTTCGGGACCGCCGAAGGAAACGAGCACGAACGCGTCGTAGTCCGCCATGCGACCATCCAACCAGCCGACGCCCACCCGGGCGGCCGGGCTCAGCGGGTAGGCCGCCGGCCTGCGCGTCCGGCCGGCTCAGTCGGGTCTGGCCCGGCCCGGTGGCGCCTGGCGCCGGGCCCGGCGGGTCAGCCGTAGAGCCGCGCGTACTCCCGGGCCAGCGCGAGCACCTCCGCCACGTACCAGCTGGCGTGGTTGTAGGCGAAGATGGCGGCGGGCAGCCCGGCCGGGGTGCCGGCCCCGGCCGCGCACAGATAGCGGGCGGCGGACGGGACCGCGTCATAGGGATCCATGATGTTGGGCGGGCCGGGCTCGCCGAACGCGGTGATCCCCCACACCGCCCAGGTCGACGGCAGGAACTGCATCGGCCCGGCCGCGCCCGCGCTGGACGGGCCGTTGTTGGCCCCGTCTCCGCTCTCGATCTGGCCGATGGCGGCGAGCACGGTCCAGGACATGCCCGGGCAGTAGCGGGCCGCCGACTCGCGGAACAGCTCGATGTAGGTGCCGGGCTTGCCCTGGGAGGTCGCCGTGTCCACCGGAAGCTTCGGCTCACGCAGGCTGACCACCCTTCCGCCGCGCCCGAGCAGGGCCCGGACGTCGTGCTTGAGGGTGGTCATCGCGACGCCGGGCGCGCTGATCAGGGCGCCGACGTTGTGGATCAGCCCGAGTGAGGCGGAAGCCGCGGTGCTGACCACCAGGTTGACGCCGGCGATCCCGAACGAGGCGGCGCCGCCGTAGGGCAGGGTGACGCGGGAGGCACCCGTCAGCTGGTAGCGGTCTCCCCGGTGCAGCCGCAGCAGGTGACCCGCGTCCCCGGACGCGGCGAAGGCCCCGCTGGCCAGCGCCGCCCACAGGTGCTGGTCGGAGGCGGTGGCCAGGGGGGTCCAGGACCGGAACTGCTGAGGGTTCACCCCGACCACGTTGACCTGCCGCCCGCGGGCCTTGATGGACGCGCCGTCGATCGCGAGCACGTCGCTGACCCCGCGCAGCTTCCGCAGCGCGGCGACCTGGGCGGCGCTGAGACCGTGCGGCTCGATCACGGCGAGGTCAGGCAGGATGATCTGCCGGAACCCGGGGCCGTGGCCGGCCTCCTGCGTCCCCGCCAGCCCGCTGGCCGGCCCCGCTCCGGGCGGCACCGCGACGGCAGGCGCCGCAGCGGCCCGCAGCGGCCTGGAACTGGCCTGGCTGGGCGCCGCCGTGAGCGGCACCACGGCCAGCACTACCGCGATCGCCCCGGTGGCCGCCGCGCAACGCCACGCGCGCAGGCCGATAACGGCCGGAGGCGGCACCCAGCGCCGCAGTAGGCGGCTCACAAGGCACAACCCTAACCGGAGCGTCGGCACGACTAAAGAGGGGCATGAGCAAACGGGCAGGAAACAGATCGCCCGGCGACAGCGCTCAGACAGGCAGCGGCCAGACAGGCAGCGGTCAGACAGGAGGAAGCGGCGATGACGCGGGCCGGGGCGCGGCGGCCGGGGCGGAACGATGGAGACGGTCACCACGGACTGGCCAGCGAGCCCGGCGGCAGGCGGCAGGCCAACCCCTATCTGGAAATCCTGCGGCTGCCCGGAGCCCTGGCGTTCTCGGCCGCGGGCTTCCTGGCGCGGATGCCGATGTCGATGTTCGGCCTGGGCACGGTCCTGCTCATCGCCGCCGTCACCGGCCGGTATGGCCTGGCGGGACTGGTGGCGGCGGCTGGCTCGGTGAGCTACGCGCTGGCTGCGCCGCAATTCGCCAGGCTCAGTGACCGGTTCGGCCAGCGGCGTGTGCTGCGGCCGCAGGTGGCGGTGTTCGGCGTCGCGACCGTCGCCTTCATGACCCTGGCCGAACTGGGGGCCCCCCTGGCCGCGGTCATGGTGCCCGGCGCGCTCGCGGGTGCCACCATGCCGTCGGTGGGGTCGATGGTCCGGGCACGGTGGAGCGTGCTGCTGGCCGGGACCGGCCGCCTGCACACCGCCTTCTCGCTGGAGTCGGTCGCCGACGAGATCATCTTCGTGGTGGGCCCAGCGCTGGTCGCGCTGCTCGCCACCGCCGTGTACCCGGCGGCCGGCGTGGGCGCCGCGATGGTGCTGTGCGTGACGGGGACACTGCTGTTCGCCGCCCAGCGGCGCACCCAGCCGCAGCCGCGCAGGCCGCCGCCGCGGCGCGACCGGGAAAGCCGGATCCCGCCGGCGCCACCGCCGCGGCGCGCGGGCACCTGGGCCGCCGTGCCCGGACTGGCGACGCTGGTCCCGGTGTACTGGTTCCTG
The DNA here is from genome assembly GCA_963730065.1 of uncultured Actinomycetes bacterium. GTDB lineage: Bacteria > Actinomycetota > Actinomycetes > Streptosporangiales > Streptosporangiaceae > UBA9676. The sequence continues at coordinate 29,307 of CAVSQL010000006.1, forward strand.
GGCGCCATGTTCGCCACCATCGACCTGAGCACGGTCGGCTTCGCGGCCGAGCACGGGCACATCGCGGTAGCGGGATTGGTGCTCGGCACCTACGCGCTGGGCAGTGCCATCGGCGGCCTGTGGTACGGGACCCGGGTCTGGCGGGCGCCGCTGGAGCGGCGGTTCGTGATCACGCTCGGCTGCACCGTGGCCGGGGTGGCGACGTTCTGGCTCCAGCCGGGGTTCGCGTCCCTGCTCGCGGTCATCATCGTCGCGGGGATGAGCATCGCGCCAACCCTGATCGCCGGTTACGGCCTGATCGAGCGGCAGGCCCCGCCGGAACGGCGGACCGAGGGCATGACCTGGCTCTCGTCGGCGATCTCGGTGGGGGTGGCGGTCGGCTCACCCCTGGCCGGCCATCTGATCGACGCCTATGGCGCGCGATGGGGCTATCTGCTCGCGGCCGCCTGCGGGCTCGGCGCCGTGCTGACCGGCGTGGCCGGGCGGGGCCGGCTCAGGCGCCCCGGCGGGCGGGCCGGCCGTGACCACGTGGCCCCGGGTGGGGCGGCCGTGGCCGGCGGCGCGCCCTGGGATAAGGTCCCGGCATGCCCGGCATCTCCCGGGGTGCAGCAGGACTGAAGCTGTCCGTCCGGAGGAAGGGGTAAGGCATGCAGCGGACACCGATAGCCCCGCCGGCCACCAGCAGCTCTCACCGGCCAGCGGCTCGCGGACGCCACGTTGCCCTCAGGGCCGATAAACCCGGCCTGGCCGGGGCCGGCCAGGCTAGTCTGCGATCATGAGTCGGGAAGCTTTCCCCGGCGCGGTGCCGGAGGAGGCGGAGGGGGAACCAGCCGCCAAGCAAGCGAGGCCCGCCGCCCGCAGCCGGGGCGGCACGGGCAGGCCGAAGCGTCCGTCTCTCGGCGGCGGCAGGCCGGCCCAGCACCGTGAGCTGCGCGCGCAGGGCCGCCAGACGGTGCGCAGGCTGCTGGAGGCCGGCCTGGCCGAGTTCGACGAACGCGGGTACCAGGCCGTCCGGGTGGACGACATCGTCCGCCGGGCGCGGACCTCGCACGGCACCTTCTACCTGTACTTCGCGAACAAGGACGACTTCTTCAAGACGTTGCTGCGGGACGCGCTGGACGACATGGGCGTGATCACGGACGCTTTCCCGGTCGTCACCCGCAACGACGCCGGACGGGCGGCGCTGCGCCAGTGGGTCCACAGGTTCTGCGAGACCTACGCCGCGCACGCCGCGGTGATCAGGATCCTCAGCCAGGCCGACCTGGTCGGCGAGGAGGTCTGGGGTGACGGGCTGCAGTTGCTGTTCCGGCTCGCCGAGGCCATCACCCAGGGGATGACCGCCGCCTCACCGCAGTGGCAGGCCACCGCGCCGGCCCGGGACACCGCCGGTGACGGCGAGGCGGCCGGCGCCGCCGGGATGGCCGCACCGGCCGGGCACGCCGAACTCACCGCGGTGGCCTGCCTGATGATGCTGGAGCGGGTGAACTACCTGCTCAGTGTGGAGGTGAGGCTGCCCAGGGAAGAGATGGTGGACAGGCTCACCGCGATCATTTTCGCGGCCTTCCACTCCCCGTAAACCCGGCCGTTCCCCGGGCCGCCGGGTTCGCCCCGGCCGGCGGGAGCGCCGCCCGCTCCTCCGCCGCCCGCAGCGCCGAGACCGCCGCCAGCGCGTCGCGGGCGGCGCGCACGTCGTGCACCCGGAACAGCCGCGCCCCCTCCCACGCGCACACCGCCAGGGCCGCGAGCGTGCCCTCGGCCCGTTCGGCGACCGGCAGGCCGAGGGTCTCCCCCACGAAATCCTTGTTCGAGACCGCGATCAGCACCGGCCAGCCGGTCGCCACCAGCTCGGCCGTCCGCCGGGTCAGCTGGAGCGAGTGCCAGGTGTTCTTGCCGAAGTCGTGCGCGGGGTCGATGACGATCCCGTCGGGGCGCACGCCCGCCGCGACCGCCCGTTCCGCTTGCCTCGTGACATAATCCCGGACCTCCGCCACCACGTCGGCGTAGGCGGGCCGGTGCGGCCGGGTCCGCGGCGCCAGGCCGCCCGCGTGCGAGCAGACAAGCCCGAGGCCGTAGGAGGCGGCGACCTGCGCCAGGGCCGGGTCGGCGCCGCCCCACGCGTCGTTGAGCAGGTCCGCGCCGGCCCGGGCGACCGCCCGGCCCACCTCCGCGCGCCAGGTATCCACGCTGATGACCGCCCCGGGATGCTGGGCCCGCACGGCGCCCACCAGGCCGGCCACGCGGCGGATCTCCTCCGCCGCGCTCACGTCCTCCCCCGGGCCTGCCCTCACCCCGCCGATGTCCAGGATGTCGGCCCCGTCCGCGACCGCCCGGTCCGCCGCGGCCAGCGCCGCACCGAGATCGTAGGTGGTGCCCTGATCGAAGAAGGAGTCCGGGGTCCGGTTGATCACGGCCATGATGCCGAACGATCCTGGCGGCCACTCCCGGCTGCCCAGCCGCAGGGTCCGGCCCGCGGCCCCGGGCTGGGCGGGGAAACGGCCAGCGGCCGGGGCGGGCGGCTCAGCGGTCACCGCAGCAAGGATAGGCGGAGGCGGCCGGGCTCACGAGGCCGCCGGGCTCACGAGGCCGCCGGGCGGGGCGGCCGCCGGCGGCCGCCCTCAGCACAAACGGGCCGGGCGGCCCACCGCGTCGGGCAGAATCGATGAAGTGCGATTCCTTTCCCCCCAGGCCGTGCCGCACGACCTGACCTACAGCGACGTGTTCCTCGTCCCGTGCCTGTCGTCGGTGGAGTCCCGGCTGGATGTGAGCCTGGCGGCCAGCGACGGGAGCGGCACTACCATCCCGGTGGTGGTGTCGAACATGACGGCGGTGTCGGGCCGCCGGATGGCCGAGACGGTTGCCCGCCGCGGCGGCATCGCCATCCTCCCGCAAGACATCCCCCTGGACGTCGTCGCCGAGGTGGTGTCCTGGGTCAAGAGCCGGGACCTGGTCCATGACACCGCGATCACCCTGGGCCCCGGCGATACCACGGGCGAGGCGCTCGGCCTGCTGCCCAAGCGGGCGCACGGCGCGGTCGTGGTCGTGGAGGACGGCCGCCCGGTCGGGGTGGTGACCGAGGCGGACTGCGAGGGCGTGGACCGGTTCACCCAGCTCCGCCAGGTCATGTCCACCGACCTGCTCACGCTGGCGGCCGGCACCGACCCGCAGCAGGCGTTCGGCCTGCTGCACGAGGCGCGGCACCGGCTGGCCCCGGTGGTAGACGGGACCGGCAGCCTGGTCGGCATCCTGACCCGTACCGGCGCGCTGCGCGCGACGCTCTACCAGCCAGCCACCGACCGGGAGGGACGGCTGCGGATCGGCGCCGCGGTCGGCATCAACGGCGACGTTGCCGGGAAGGCGAAACAGCTGGTCGCGGCGGGGGTGGACATCCTCGTGGTGGACACCGCCCACGGCCACCAGGACAAGATGATCGGCGCGCTGCGGACGGTGCGCGAGGCCGGCCCTTCGGTGCCGGTCGCGGCGGGCAACGTGGTCACCGCAGAGGGCGTGCGGGACCTGGTGGGCGCCGGCGCCGACATCGTGAAGGTGGGTGTCGGGCCGGGTGCGATGTGCACCACCCGGATGATGACCGGGGTCGGGCGGCCGCAGTTCAGCGCGGTGCTGGAGTGCGCGGACGAGGCGCGGCGGCTGGGGGCGCACGTCTGGGCGGACGGCGGCGTCCGGCACCCGCGGGACGTCGCGCTGGCGCTGGCGGCGGGGGCGGCCAACGTCATGATCGGGTCGTGGTTCGCCGGCACCTACGAGTCGCCCGGCGACGCCTTCCGCGACGCCGACGGCCGGCTCTACAAGGAGAGCTTCGGGATGGCCTCGGCCCGGGCGGTCAGGCTCCGGGCTGTGGCCGACTCGCCGTTCGACCGCGCCCGCAAGGAGCTGTTCGAGGAGGGCATCTCGACCGCCCGCATGTACCTGGACCCGCAACGGCCCGGGGTGGAGGACCTGATCGACCAGATCACCGCCGGGCTGCGCAGCGCCTGCACCTACGCCGGTGCCAGCAGCCTGGCGGAGCTTCACGAGCGGGCGGTGGTCGGGGTACAGAGCGCGGCCGGCTACAGCGAGGGCATGCCGCTCCCCATCAGCTGGTAGGCCGCCCGCTCAGCGGCGCCCGGATCTGCGCAGGATGGCCGGCCGGAGGCCGTCCGGCCGGCCGTCACGGGCGCGGGTGTGCGTCGATCTGGCGTTGCGCTTCGGCCAGGACCCGTCCTATTTCGCGGCCGAACTGCACGTCACAGGGGTGACCGGCCTGCCCCGACCGGGCATTGGCGGCCAGCTCGGTGAGGGCGGTCCGCAGCGGCGTTACCGGCTCCTGCGTCTCCACCGGTGCCGGTGACCGGCCGGCCCGCCCCCAGAGGTACAGGTCGGCGAAGGCAGCGCTCCGGGGGGCGCTGAGGGTCACGGTCGCCGTGCTGGTCGCGCCGCTCTCATGCCGCAGGACAAGATGGGTGACGTCGGCCAGGCCAGCGCGGGCGGTCACCGAGCGCACCGGGCCAAGGCTGGCCCACAGCAGCGAGATCACGTGCGGGCCGAGATCCCACAACCCGCCCTTGTCCCGGCGCCACGGCGTGTTGAACGGGTTGCCCGCCTGCAGGGCCGTGCCCAGCCAGACCGCGCACCCGCCGGCCCATCCGCCGGTGGCGGTCACCTCGGCCAGCCAGGCCCGTGTGTCGGCCTGGAACCGGGCGGTGAAGAAGACGACGGACGCGACCTGGGCCCGCTCCACCGCGCTGGCCAGCGCATCCGCGTCCGCCGCGGCCATGGCGATGGGCTTTTCCAGCAGCAGGTGCTTGCCGGCGCTGGCCGCGCGGATGGCGATCGGGGCCTGCACGCCCGGTGGCACCGCGAAGGCGACCGCGTTGACGCCGGCCAGGAACGCGGCGAGATCGTGGTGCGCCGTCACGCCGTAGCTGGCGGCCAGGCCGGCCGCGGCGTCAGCGTTGCGGCCCCACACCGCCGCGAACTCGATGCCGGCGGTGGAGGCGAGCGCGGGCGCGTGCGTGATCCGCGCCCAGTGGCCGGTGCCGACCAGCCCGAATCTCAAAGACCGGGTCATCCGCTGTCCCTACCCGGACCTGGCGGCTCTAGCCGAGCGGGTACGCGATGTCGCAGATCAGCTCGCCGTCGCCGATCGCCTGCGGTGGCGTAGTCCGGTGTCACGTCGCCGATGATCCCCCCTTCCCCAAGAGCACGGTCAAGCCCAGCCTCCGGGCGTGTGTCGCGGCCCGGGGGGCCGGTGCGCCAGGATGTCTTGGTGGAATTGGTCTTGCACGACCTTGACGTGCTGAGGTGGCTGACCGCCGCGGATGCTGTGCGGTGGGCGGGTGAGGCGGTTGACGCTCACCATCGTGGTGAGCTGGTCGCGCCCGCGCGGATCCATGCGGACTTCGGTGACAGCCGGCTCGTGTTCACCACCGGTCACCTGCGCGGGTCGTGGTTCGGATACCGCTCCTACGACACCTTTCCCGCCGACCCCGGCGCCCAGGTGGTCGTCGTCCACGACGAGAGGTCCGGCCAGGTCCGGGCGGTTGCCATCGGCAACGAACTCGGCCCCGGCCGGACCGGAGCCATCGGGGCGGTAGCGGCCGATGCCCTTGCCCCGCCCGGCGCCCGGATCGCCGCCATCATCGGCTCGGGCACCCAGGCCTACACCCAGCTGTGGGCGCTGGCCGCTGTCCGGGACCTGCGGGAGGTGCGGGTGTACTCCCGGGACCCGGCGCGCCGCAATTCCTTCGCCGCCCGGGCGCAGCACCTGGTATCTGGCCTGTGCCGGCCGGCTCACGACGCCCGCGCCGCGGTGGAAGGCGCTCACATCGTGATCCTGGCCACCAGCAGCCCAGCCCCGGTTATCGACGCTGCCTGGATCGCCCCGGGCAGCTACGTCACCACACTTGGCCCCAAACAGCAGGGCCGCGCCGAGTTCGGCCTGGACCTGCCTGACGCTGCGCCGCTGCTGGTCACCGACTCCCTGGACCAGATCGGCGCCTACCACCCGCCGAACATGCTGGCCGGTACCCCGCACCGCCAGCGGCTCGTCTCCCTGGGAGCAGTCCGTGCTGGCGAGGTCCCTCCACCCGGGACAGATCAAATCGCGCTGTTCTTCTCGGTCGGCCTGGCCGGAACCGAAGCCTTCCTGCTCAACCGCCTGGCCGCCCACATCGAGGCCAAACGCCGATAGCCGAACCGGTCGCGCACCCACCAGGGCTGCACGACCGAACGGCAGCCCCCCGTCCAGAGGAGTCCTGAGGCTGGGCCGGCTGCGGCCCCAGCGATGAGGAGGAACTCAACGCAAGGCCCGCCCTTTCTCTACCACCTGGCAACAACGCGGCCGTGCTTAAGCGTGGGCACGAGCATTACTGATTGCTGGGTGGCTCGATTCCGATCGCGTGCATTGCTTGCTTCACCACCATGTGAGCTGCCTCCCCATTCAGGGGTGTAAGCTCAGCGTGCCGTGCCTTCAGCTCGATGCAGAAATCGCGGCGTTTTTGCTGGTCCAGTGCACCTAGCTCAATATCTGTCATCACGTTTCCCCACGGGCCGTCGGCGCCTTCGGCAAGCAGCGCCCGGCCGAGCAGGTGCCAGGCATGCGGTGCGTAGGTCGGCCGCACCTCTTCTTGCACGTCCGGGCAGCTCATGGCAACTGCGAACATACAGGCGCTGTTATAAAGCTCTACCGCCGTCGAGCCAGTAATGGGCAGCAGTTGGGCAAGCTCTCGCTGCGCGATCTCGAGGTGACTGCGATCACCGGACAGCAGCCGGCACTTTGCCCGGCGCACTTTGACCCGCTCCAGCGCCGCGTCCCTGGGCTCTGGCGCAGTGCCGGATGCCGCGGCGAGCCGCTCCGCCGCTGTGTCATACCGCCGGACTGCGCGCTCGAACTCGTCCGCTGCCCTGGCCAGATCGTCGCTGCGCCGGTACCCCCAGCCGAGCCGTTCGTGCACCGCGGCAGCCGTACTGTGCGGCCTGAAGTACGTCGGCAGCCGCCAGGCCGCCTCGGCGAGGTCAGTGAGGGCCTGGTCGGCGAATCCTTGGTAGAACACCTCCTGCTCGGCCGCTGCATAGAGCGACATCTGGCCGGCGAGCTGCATTTGCAGCCCGGCCAGCTCCTGGCGCCTCTTGGACCCAAACAGCAGTCGCCAGCTCATCGGAACGCTGGACTGTGCCAGCTGCCGTACCACCAGGCGGGTCTCGATCCACAGGGCGGCCGGCTCAAGCAGTTGGTGCAGCAGCGACCGCATGGCGGTTGCCTGCGCGGCTTCAGTCTTCGCCTTGCGCAACGCATCTGAACTGGCCCAGAAGCTCGTCACCGCATCTGGCGCATGCTCGAACTGTGCGAGCTCAAGTGTCAGCCCGATATCGGCGTCGCCGCCCTCACCGCGAAGCATGGGATAGGCGCGAACCACCCAGCCGCGCTGCGACGGCAGGACCGCGCCGAGCACCGCCACCAGCCCTTCAGCCTGCGAGGGCGCCACTGCGCGGATGCCAGCCGTAAGGGTGGCCAGCGAGTCCTCGGTCGAGGAGCGAAGCTCCGCGGCAATCGTCCGCATCTGGACATGGCCGTGAGTACGCAGCAGCCCGTCGTCGATGTCCTGCTTCAGCGTCTTGAGGACCGCATAGGACGCGTCGCCGCGTTCCTTCTCGTAGACCAGAAGCCGCGAGACCGCCTGCCGAAGCTGTGGCGACAGGCCAGAGGTCGCCGATTGTGGGATTCCCTCCCCGGCGGCCACGTTCTCGATGACAACTTGCGCGCGCCTGCGGTGCAGCCATGCCCAGGGCAGCCATCCGACGATCACCAAAAAGGCGATCGTGATCGCCACAGCGATTGCCGTCTTGGTGATCATGTTGTCCACTGAGGTCAGGCTTGACGCCAACATCTAAGCCCCAGCGGAGACCGGGCCAGCCCACGTGAACATGACAACCCGCCAACGTCCGTGATCAGCTACCTGGCGTGTTTGGGGTGGCAGGGCGACGAGAAGAGGTGAGGCGCTGGCCTTCCTCGACCGCCCCGGTCACCTGATCGCGCGGGAGGGCAATTGCCTGATCTTCCCCGTCCTGCGCGGCCCCAGGCGGCGGCGGAGACTGCTGATCGGCCTTGACCTGGACCTGTGGCGTGAGAGCGGTCTCCCGACGGTGGGAGTCTGCATACTCATCGACGAAGCCGACGAAAAGGTCATCCCCGGCGCAGTAGGCGAGCAGCTCAGCTGCCACGGCGTGCTCTTGCTTGTCCATGTGCTGTGGCCGCAGACCTACCCGCGCAGCCTCGTTCAGATCGATTGGGAACGGGTGGTGCGTGTAGCCGTAGACCAATTGATAGGCGATCCGCCCGGCCTCTGCCGGGGTGTACCCGACCCGGGTCAAAAGAGACTTGGCGTACAGTTCGCCGATTTTTAGCGTCCGTCCCCAGCCGCCGAAGTCCAGGGCTTTGATCTGCGCAAGCATCGAGGTAATGCTTCCCGTGCTGAGATGCTCCGCAGTATTTACCAGCTCAGACAATGGAATGCCGGTCTGCATTTCTTTGGCCAGCGCGACGAGCGTTCGGCGCAGGGTGGTCAACCCGAATGCCCGCACGTAATCCACGCTCTGGTAGCAGTCAAGCGCCGACACTAGTTCTGTCGGGTTCCTTGGATCCACAATCTGGGTGTCCAGCGGGCCCAGCTCCGCGAATGCTGACATCTTCAGTTCGTGAGCACCTATCGCGATCAAGGTTCCGGCACTCTTCGCGCGTCGCGGAACGAACACCCTAATTCTTTCCGCGAAGCGGGAGAGGAACAGCACGGTCTTGAAGGCGCTGTCCAGAGAACCACCATAGGTGTCGAGTACGACGTCGATTGTCTGGACCGTCGGCTGCGCCGGATACCCGAAACGGCCCGTGCAGCAGCGTGCGACCGCGTTTTCCGTGCTGTTGTCCTCGTTGCCAAGCGGCGATACCAGCGGCCCGGCAAGCAACAGGCACGCGTCACCGCCGCTCGCGTCAAGCAAGCTGCGGCCCGCCTCGACGAGCGGCTTCCTGTCTTCTTCGGCAATCCTGTGTGGAGTACCCTGCCCATCACTCAGATATGTGATCTGGCACGCTGGCGCCGCCGGAATGAAGCTCCAGCTCTCCTCGTCGTCATAGCCTGTCTGTGTCATAATCACTCACCACCCCCCGAGCCGCAAAACACTATTACACGCGGCTGAATGCGGGTGCCGCAAGAGGCGAAGGACCTTGAGGCGGCCTCCCGGGCCGGAACTGGCTTTTCGGCAAGCAATGGTTAACCTTAAGGGAAGACCGCTATCTCCTCCGCGTAAGAGGTTTGCTTACCCGCAATGCGATGGTGGCGGTGATTGGTTCTCTGTCGGCCACCGCTGGTGGCACGGCAAGCATAGTGGGCGGGAGACAGCCTATCGAGGCGTCGATGACCTCGACGGTGTGCACCAAGGCACAACCGTCAACGGCCCTGCCACGGGCCCACCGCAGCCCCAGCGCCCGGAGGGCACTGCGCCCGCTGGTTGGCACGGTTGCGTCGGTGGCCGCGCATAACCGGTCAGTCTGGGGTGGATAAGCCAGGCCGGGTGTGTCACGGCTGGGCGGTAACGGATCATCGTGCTGGCGACCGGCCGTGAGGGTAGCGCTGGCGGCGTCGTTGAGCGGCGGTGCCTATGTCCTGGCTGCGGGCGGAGATCTCTGGCTGAGCGTCTGACCAAGGGTCTCCACCGAGTTGTGACATGATCGTTGGGCGGTGGTCAAGCCGTCATGCCGCTCCGGTGGCGGTCACGGCGCGGGGGTGGTCGCTGGCGTTTTCGTGTCCGGTGTTGTTGCTGGTTACGGCGTGCAGTGCCAGCCCAAGTGCTATGCGGCCACGGACGTCGTTCCGCCTTGTCCGCGCGCGACGCCTCGGACATGGTGGCCAGGCAAAGCCGGTAGAGGGGAGGATGATCATGGGGATGTATCTGACCAAGTTCAGCCACACACCCGAGACCTGGGCCGGGTTGCTGGCCAATCCGGAGGATCGGCGTGCAGTGCTTGGCCCGGTCTTCGAAGCCGCTGGCGGAAAGCTGCACGGCTATTGGTATGCATTCGGGGACGCCGACGGGTTCGTGCTCTTTGAGGCCCCCGACGACGTCATGACGGCTGGACTGCTTGTCCGGGTGGCCTCCACGGGGGCGTTCACGAATGTATCGACCACCAAGCTGCTCACGGTCGAAGAGGCACTCGGTGCCCTGCGCCGGGGCGGCGGTGTCGAGTACCGCGCACCAGGCGCGGCTGGGAGCTGATCTCGGGTTTGCCAGGCAGTCGCCGCTGGTACAGGTTCGCCAGGGACGGCAATCCGCTGGATGGGTGGTCCCGGGCTGGAGACATGACCCCCGCCCGTTGCGTGCTGCCGCCGCACGCGCGATTTGGCCACGGAGCGTGGCGACCATGGTGATAGCGCGCGGAGCCGCCGCTACGGGCGGCGTGATCGCCGGGTCCGGGTTCACGGTGCTGGTGCTGGTGGCGGCACTGGTGCTGCTCGGGCTCGATGGGAGCAGGATGGCCGCCAGCCGGATCGGCCTGTACTGTGCCGGTGCCGCTGCGGTCGTGGTGTATGCGGGCGTCGGCCACCTGATCGCCAGCCGCCGGCCGGATAATGCCATCGGCTGGCCGACCCCCGGCAGCTACCATGCGCCCCGCTTGGTCACCAGACGTAGTGACAGACGATCCCATTCAGCTCCGCGAGTCCCCGCCCCCCTGGCGCTGGGTCGGGCCGGTCGGAATGGCGGGCAACGTGATCCCGGAGGGGTCGTTCTGGGTCTGCTGGCTGGCGGGTTCCCTGGGCGGCTGTCGGCAGCGGGCTTGCCGCAGTGCTGCGCGTGAGGGCAGCGGTCAAGACGGTGGCGTCCGGTGATCTTGGCGGCCCGCAGCCGGGTGGGATGACGGTGGCTGAACGTCCGGCCTGGCATCTGCCCGGACCGTGTGCCACATCGCGGGCTGCCGGAAGATGGCCGTCGCCGGATCCGGTCTCCGGTGATCGGGTGCGGTCAATTGGCGGTGACAGGCCCTGAGCGGGGTCAGGCCCGGCGCCTAGGAGATCCTATTCTTCGATGGCGCCGCCGATGCGGCGCAGATGCCGCCGGAAGGTGTATGACGGGTCAGCGGCGCGGCGGGCCAGGTAGTCATCGAAGGCGGTCTGCTGGCGCAGTGTCTGACCCTCCCGGATCCGGCGGGCCTGGTCCCGCTCGGTCTGCCAGATCTGGTGCGCGGTGACCAGCACCTGCTCGGCGCGCTCTGCCGCGACGAACAACACTCCGTCGTCATCGGCGAAGACGATGTCCCCGGCGCTGACCAGGTGCGGCCCGAACCGAGCGGTGACCAGCGCCCCGGGCTCCCGCTCGTCCAGCCGCACCGGCCCGCCCGGGTAGCTGCCGTAGCTGAAGACCGGAAGGCCGATCGCGGCGAGTTCCGGCGTGTCGCGGTGCAGGCCCCACACCACCAGGCCTGCCACTCCGGCGGCCTCAGCCTCCAGTACGGCCAGGTCGCCGACGCAGGCCTCGTCCGAGCGGCCGCCGTTGTCGATGACCAGCACGTCGCCGGCTTCGGCCCGGCCGAATGCCTCCAGGAACACGTCCACGCTGCCGTAATGCCGCACTGGCAGGACCCGCCCAGCGATCCGCTGGCCGGCCACGACCGCCCGGATTCCCGAATCGGCGGCCCGCACCGGAACATCACAGCGCAAGCAGGCATCAGCCACCAGCGGTGTGGGCAGATCCGCGAATGCCTCCGGCACGGCTACCTCCCCCGGTCTAGTACCCGGTACCGCGAGCGGCGCGCGCGTTCGGGCGGGTCCCATGATCCTACTGACGCCCGGACAGCGGCCATCTGTGCCAGCCGATGGCCACAAGCCACTCCATGTGAGCACCCGATCAGGAAGGCGTGATGAGCTATCCGCCGTTACGTGCGCTCAGGGGTCGGCGGATGCCGTCGTCATTGCGCGCGAGAACGGGTCGAGATGCACGCATGGCCGGTTGGCTCGTAGCCGCCGAAGGTGCGGGCCGAATTGGAAGCCCGCCGCATGGAAAGAGGGCTATCGGGAAGCTGGTGTGCCCGCGACGGTGAGCATGGGGGGTCGCAGAAATCGCTGGCGGGCAGATGGCGCAGCCTGATCTGCCGCGAGGTCTCGGCACGCGATCTGCGGGATGGGTGCCATGTGATCCTCGCGGACTGGCTCGTGCCCATTGTGCAGCCGGGGTGATCTGCCGGGCCTGGCCCAGCACCAGGTCTGCCGGGCAGATCCGGGCGCGGCAGGAGCATGATGCTCGGGCCGCACGTGCGTGGCCGGATTACACTGCTGGTCCGGCGTATCTGCGCGCTTTGTCCCGCCTGGATGGTGGACGGTGGCTGACTGTGAGACCGAGGACGCCCTGGCGCACAGCTTCCTGGCGGAACTGCCAGCCGAGGTGATCAGTGAGCTGCGGGTCGGCGGAGAGCGCGCCGACTACCCCGCGGGCACCACGGTCTACCAGCCCGGATCGGAGCCGCGCGCGGCCCTGGTCGTCCGGGGCCTGCTCCGAGTGTTCCTGGCGTCGCTGGAGGGCCGGCAGGTCACGGTCCGGTACGCCCGGCCCGGCGACGTGCTGGGCATCGCGGTGCTGGTGGGCGGCCCGGTCAGCGTCGGGGTGCAGGCGGTGGAGCCATCGGGCCTGTTCCGGCTCAGCTCCCGCACGCTGCTCGCCGCTGCCCGCCGCGATGCCCGGGTGTCCTGGGCGATCGCCGGGGAGCTGAACCGCCGGCTGTATGACACCTTGGAGCAAACCGCGGTCAACGCGTTCGGCTCGGTGCGCCAGCGGGTCGCCGCGCATCTTCTCGATCTTGCCTCCGCCCAGCAGGAGTCGGCCGGCCTGGCCGCCCGCGTCTCGCAGCAGGAGCTGGCCGACGCGGTCGGGTCGGTCCGCGAGGTGGTGGCCCGGGTGCTGCGCGAGCTACGGGTCGCCGGAGTCATCGCGACCGCGGCGGACCGCATCGTGATCCTGGATGCGACCCGGTTGTACGCCGAGTCCGGGGGATCCGCCGGCCTGTGACTTTGGTCGCCCGGGCCGCAACTGACATCACTGACATGCCCGCCCGCTGGCGGGAGCCTGGGTGATGTAAGGCCCGGGACGACCCGGGCGAGGAGTACCGAAACGAGGGTCAAGCGATGAACACCCCGACCGCAATGTCACGGACCGAGCCCGGATCAGCGGGCGCGGTCAAGGCGGTGTCGGTGATCAGCACCGGGACCGTGCAGATCCGGCCCGAACACCCCTACGGCAGCCGTAAGCCGATGTACTGGTGGCTGCTGACATCCCGGCAGTGGACCCCGCCACGGCCGATCAACGTCTACGTCATCGAGCACACCCGCGGGCTGATCCTGTTCGACACCGGGCAGGACCGCGCCTCGGTCACCGATGACCATTATTTCCCCGGAGGCCTCACCGGCTACCTGTACGACCGGCTCGCCCGGTTCGATATCGGCCAGCAGGACACTCTGTCCGCGCAGCTCGCCACGCTCGGCTACGCCCCTTCCGACGTGGATACCGCCGTCCTGTCTCACCTCCACCAGGACCACATCGGCGGATTGGCCGAGCTGACCGCCGCCGACCTGCTGGTGTCCGCCGCCGAATGGGCCGAGCTGGCCAAGCCCGGCCCGCAGCTGCGCGGCTTTATGCGCAGCCACATCCAGCTGCCCGGCCTGCACTGGCGCCAGGTCACCATGGAGCCCGCGAAGGATCCCGGTCTGGCGCCGTTCACCGAATCGCTGGACGTGATGGGCGACGGGTCGCTGACGCTGCTGCCCACCCCCGGCCATACGGCCGGGTCGGTGTCCCTGCTGATCCGCCGCGCCCATCGGCCGCCGCTACTGCTGGCCGGGGACCTCACCTACGGCGCTGACATCCTGCAACGCGGCCAGCTCCCCGGCGTCGGCCACCGCCGCCAGCTCGCCGAGTCCACCGGCAAAGTCCGCGCGCTCGCCGGGCAGCAGCCCGGCCTGATCGTGCTGCCCGCCCACGATCCCACCGCCGCCCGGCGGCTGCTGGACAGCTGACCCCGGAGACCACGATGCAGACCTTCCAGAACACTGTCACGATCGCCCGGCCCGTCGGCGAGGTCTTCGCGTTCCTGGCCGACCTGCGGAACATCCCGCGATGGAACTACGCGATCGCGCGCACCGTACCCACCTCGCCGGGCCCGCCCGGGGCGGGCGCCACCTACCGCCAGACCCGCACCATCCCCCGCCGCAGCGAGGAGAGTCTCCAGATCACCGTCTTCCAGCCGCCCACCCGCCTCGCCGTCCAGGGACAGCTCGGCCCGTTCCGCGCCACGGCCAGCTACCTGCTCGAGCCAGTGCCGAGCGGGACCCGGCTGGCCAACGATGTCGAGCTGGAACCCATATCGGCCCTGCTACGGCCGATCGGCCCGCTGGCGGTACCCGGAGTCAAGGCCGGGGTCGCACGTAACCTCCGCACGCTCAAAGAGCTGCTGGAAAGCACCCGCCCGGCCGCCCAAGTCAGTCCGTGACGTTCGTGATCGCGCCAAGCCGTCCGGGGGCCGGACAGCGGCCCGGCCTCCCCGGGCGCACCAGAACCGCAACGATCTGTGCGGCAGTCCCTGTTCACTGGGTGACAGTGGTCGCGGCGCCGAACCGGCACTTCTGGGCGGCGATTCGGTCCCGGCGCAGATCCGCGATATCGGACGTGTGTTCAAGGCCGCGATTGGGCTCTGGTTCCCGACGTTCCGGGTCGTCTATCAGAACTACGTGCGAGTCCGCGTGCGCACGGCCGCGCGGGTGAACTCACCAACAGTGTCTACAGCACCATCTACAGCCGGGTCAACGGCCGGACTCCGCCGGTTGCGCGCTACGCCGGCTGCGCGCCGTCCGGCTTCGGCTATGGCCGCTCTGCCGGGGAGCAGTTGACTGTTCAGGTCGTCGCCGGCTTCCTCCGGATCGTTAGCGAGCGTGAACTGACCTTCCACCAGCTGGCAAGAGGATGCGGCGCCAGGCGTTGCCGGCAGGGCCCTGACACTGTCACAGTGAAGGTCCACGGACCGCACACATACGGGGGCGTGACGTGATCGGGGCGCGGGCATTAATCCAGACCTTGGTGGACTCGGGTGTGGACGTGTGTTTCATGAATCCGGGCACCTCGGAGATGTACTTCGTGCATGAGCTGGACGCGGTGCCGCAGATGCGTGGGGTGCTGGCTCTGTTTGAAGGGGTGGCCACCGGCGCGGCCGACGGCTACGCCCGGGTGACTGGCCGGCCGGCGGCAGTCCTGCTGCACCTGGGCCCGGGGCTGGGGAACGGGCTGGCCAACCTGCACAACGCCCGGCGCGCCCATACTCCGGTCGTCGCCATCGTCGGCGCGCACGCGACCTACCACGAGCACTATGACGCGCCTTTGCAGTCGGACATCGAGGGCGTGGCCCGCAATGTCTCGGGCTGGTATCGCGCCTCGGCTTTCCCACGGGATGTGGGCCGCGACGCCGCAGCGGCGGTGGCGGCATCCCTGCAGCCCCCGGGTCAGGTGGTGACGCTGGTACTGCCTGCCGATGTGTCATGGAGCGAGGGTGCGGTCCCGGCGCGGCCTCGCGCGCTGCCTCCCGCCCAGCCGGTCGATGACAAGGCGGTCAACCGGGCGGCCGCGGTGCTGACCTCGCAGGAGCCGGCCCTGCTGCTGCTCGGCGGCGCCGGCACTGGTGAGCCCGGGTTGCGGGCGGCCAGCCGCATCTGCGCCGCGACCGGGGCGCAGATGCTGGGAGAGGTGTTCCCGGCCCGGCAGGCACGCGGCGCGGGCGTCCCGCCGCTGGAGCGGCTGGCCTACCTGGCCGAGGCCGCGCAAAAGCAGCTGCAGGGCATCCGGCACATCGTGCTGGCCGGGGCCCGCTCACCGGTATCGTTCTTCGCCTACCCGGGACGGCCGTCCGACCTGGTCCCCGACGGCGCGTCCGTGCACATCCTGGCCGACGGGACCGAGGACGTCACCGCTACCCTCGAGGCCCTCGCCGACCGCGTCGCCGCCGGCACCGCCCCCCAGCTCGCGGACCTGGCCCCGCCCGCCGCCCCGGCCGGGGCGCTCGACGTCAGCACCCTGGCCGCGGCCGTCGGCGCCACTTTGCCGGAGAACGCGATCGTCGTCAACGAGGCGCAGAGCTCCAGCCTCGGCCTGCCGGCCGCCACCGCGAACGCGGCACGCCACGACTGGATCACCGAGACCGGCGGGGCGATCGGGCAGGGCCTGCCCACCGCACTCGGCGCTGCGATCGCCGCCCCCGGCCGGCAGGTGTTGTGCGTGCAAGCCGACGGCAGCTCCCTTTACACCCAACAGGCGCTGTGGACGATGGCCCGCGAGCAGGCCAACGTGACCACCATTCTGATCAACAACGACGCCTACGCCATCTTGCGCCTGGAGCTGCAGCGCGTTGGCGCCGGCCCGGCGGGCGAGGCCGGGCCCGCCGCCAGGCGCATGCTGGACCTGTCCGGCCCGTCGATCAACCACACCGCGATCGCCGAGGGTTTCGGGGTCGATGCCGTGGCGGTCTCCACGGCTGACGAGCTCGTCGCCGCGCTCCGCCGCGCCTACGCCGAACCCGGCCCGCACCTGATCGAGGCCGCCGTCCCCCCGCTGCTCTAGCCGGGCCAGGCCATCGGATGTTGACCCAGCCGCGAGACCAGCGTTGACTGGCAGCTGCCGGGGAAACCCGGGACGGGGAGGCGCCGCGCCCAGGATCAGGCATTTAGTTCGAGGGGGATCAAAACGGTTGCGTCGGCGCGCAGGCGGATAGCCGTCGTGGCCGGAGCTGCGCGCGAGGCGACCGGGCTCAGCCCAACTGGGCGAAGTTCGCATCAATCCGCGGGGGATCCCACGCCGGGGCCCCGGGGCCATCCGAAGGGGCCGGAATCATGAACACGCTGCGAGCTGACGAATGGCGAAACCGTGGTGGCCATTTCTCATGGCGGCCGGCGGAGGGGAACGCCTCGTCGGTGGAGATATTCCACGTTGAGATGGGCGACCCCGGCGCTCCGGTGCTGCTGCTCGTACACGGCTGGCCCACCAGCAGCATCGACTGGTTTGAGGTCGCCAACCAGCTGAGCGGGAGATTCCGCGTCTGCGCGCTGGACTTCCCCGGCTACGGATTCTCCGACAAGCCGCCGGGGTGGGGCTACAGCCTCACGCGAGATGAGGAACTCATCGAGTACTACTTAGCGAAGGTGATCGGCGCCGACGCCGGTGTGGTGGTCGCGCACGATCGCGGTGACAGCGTGGCGCTGTTGCATGCGGCCCGGTGCGCTGAAGGCCGGTCGGCGATGCGGCTGGAGCACTTGGTCCTGTCGAACGCCAACATCTTCCTGCCGCTGTCGAACCTGACCGGGGCGCAGCGGCAGGCACTCGACGCAGAGTCCTGGTCGAAGGCCGCGGCGGTGGTGACTCCCTCGCTCCTGGCCGAAGGCATGGGCGCCACGATGTTCACCCCGCCGCGCAAGGCCGGTGATCCCGAGGTCGAGGCTCTGACGGCCACTTTCGCCTACGACAACGGCATCAAGGTTCTGCACGAGGGGATCCAGTACCTGGTCGAGCGGTCGAAGGACGAGCAGAGGTGGCTGACGGCGCTCGCCGAGGCTCCGTTCCCGGTGACCGTGATCTGGGGCCTGTACGACACGGTTTCGCCGCCGCGGGTCGCGAGCTACGTGTGGAACCAGTACCTGATGCTCAAGCCCGGCGGCAACCGCTTGTACTTCATCCCGGACGCGAATCACTATCTGCAGGTCGACCGGCCAGAGGCATTCGTGAAAGTGCTCCTGCACACGCTCGAACCCGCTGACGATCAGGGACCCGGCGCCCTGGAGGCGGAACTGGATGCTCCCCTGTTGGTCGACAGCTCCCGTGAACGGCTGCCGGCCGCAGCCGACGTGCTCCGCGCAGAGCCCTCCGCCGACCCGAACTGAGGACTGTCGCATACGCCGTGCAGCCTCAGCCCACGCCCGTCGAGGCGCAGGCCGGGAAGGAGGTGGCGTGGGCGCGGTAATCGGTGACCTGCTCCCGCTCGGGCTTGGCGTGGCGATCAGCCCGATCCCGATCATCGCAGTCATCTTGATGCTGCTGTCCCGGCAGGCGGCCAGGACAAGCACCGGGTTTCTGGCCGGATGGGTAGCCGGGATCGTCGTGGTGACGGTGGTCGTGCTCCTGCTCGTGGGCCAGGCGGGCAACACTTCCACTGGGAAGCCATCTACCGTGTCATCGGTGCTGAAGCTGGTTTTCGGGGTGCTGCTGCTGGTGCTGGCGGTGCGGCAGTGGCGGGAGCGGCCCAAGCCGGGTGAGGCTGCAGAGCTGCCGAAGTGGATGAGCACGATCGACTCGTTCACTTTCGGCAAGGCACTCGGCCTGGGGTTCGCGCTATCGGGGGTTAATCCGAAGAACCTGCTGATGTGCCTGGGGGCCGGGAGCCACTATCGGTGCCGCGCACCTGTCCGGTGGCGAGGACGTGGTGGCGGTGGTGGTGTTCACGCTAATCGCGGCCAGCACGGTGGCAGTTCCGGTCATCGGCTACCTGACGGCCCGCAGCAAGATGACCGGGCCGCTGGATAGCCTGCGCGACTGGCTGACGCAGAACAACGCCACGGTGATGGCCGTGCTGTTGCTGGTGATCGGCGTCGTCCTGCTGGGCAAGGGCATCGGCGGGCTTACGTCCTGAATCCAGCCTGCCAGCAGGCACACCTCGGCGCTGATGACCCGAAACACCCAGCCGCCTCAGACGGTTCCGGCACTGACCAGGCCCGTCTTTGATCCGCGGGTCTGACTCGTGCAGCTGCGCCGGGCTGCGGGCCGGTCACAGCCCTGCTGGTCGCGGGCCATCGCGGCGAGCTCGTGCTAGGGATAATGACGGCGCGAGTGGGTGTAGCCGCCGCGCGGGGACCAACGGTGGACCGTCATCAGGGCGTGCCCGGTGTCCCACTCGACAAAGACGGCCTGCTCGACGCCCAGGCAGAACACGACCGCCTTATCCGGCGGCCAGGCCGACCACCACGCTTCCGCGCCGTTGCGATGGTGGTGGCCGGCCTCCACGGCCGCTCCGGACAGCTTGAGTTCTCCCTCGCCGCTGTCGGGGTCGGTCACCGCGCTGTGCAGCACATACCGCGGGTCGCGCCGCAGGTCGGCGGCTTTCCCCGACCACGCCATGGCGCCGATCAGCAGCTGGCCCTCCGCGATACACGGCTCCACCGGGCTGATGCGCGGCGAGGCGTCACGTCGCAACGTGCCCAGCAGCGCGACCCGCGGGCAGCTCAGCCGGGTCAGGCCGAGCCGGGCGATCGTCGGCGCACCCAGCTCCAGCTCCCGCCAGCCCGGCGGGCCGCCTGCGCCGGTCACGGCAGCGACGCGGCGACCGGCGAAACCGGGTACCGGGGGCCGGGCGTGCCCAGCCTCCTCCCCTATCGTGAGCACGGCGGTGACCAGATCCAGCAGCGCCCCGCCAAGATCATGCTCGGCCACCAGCACCTGCCGGCCGCCATCCAGGCTGACGTGATAGATGGGGGTGCCGGGAACCGGCCGGTACGGCGGCGGGGCGGCCATTGCGCGGCGGGCCAGTTCTTCCCACCGGGGGCCATCGCTACAGTGGGCGGTGTCCACCATGCGGCGCTGCATGGTGCCGTCTTGTTCGATCCGGGTCGCCACGACCCTCATCAGCCCATTCTGCGCCTGGCCGGTGCGGCAGACGACGGGCAGACCCCGGTCAGGCCCGGCAAGGACCCCGGTTGCGCCACCCTGCCCGGGCGTAGCTTCCTCCCATTCCCCGCTGCCGCGGGATGCGCCAGCCCCCGGGCCCGTCCCGGGGCAGGGGGGCTTCGGAGGGCATCGCGGCGTCCCTACCGGTACCCGCGACCCAGGGTGATTTGCGTTCGCCGGCCCAAGCCTGCCGGCCGCTTCCATTCAGCTCGCCAGACAAGATCATCGTGCCTGTGATCACGATTGCCGTCGTGATCAGCGGTCATTCGTCGCTGGTGAACAGCCGTGGCCTTGGGGAGGCCGCCGCCCGGGTGAGCCGCGACAGCACGTCCACGCCAGCCAAACGGGCGCGCCGGATCCGCCGATAGGTACGCCCGGCGGCTGCTCTGGTCGTGGCCGGTGCTGCACGCAGGTCAGACGGTTCGGCTGCGTTGCTGAGCAGCCTTCTCTCTGCTCAGTGAGCGGGCCGCCGCTGGCGACGGATTGCTCGCTGGGCCCGCCAGCCACGAGTGCTATCCGGAAGCCAGGTGCTCGAGGGCGCCGGTCATACTGGGCCGGCCATCAGCTGCGGAGATCTTCCACGTGACGAACTTCGTCGGTCCCATGAACGGCTTGAGAGAGGTCATGATCTGGACATGCGGCGGCGTCCGTATGAACTCCCGGAGCGCCCTGTCGTCTTTCCAGACTGACAGGGTCCAGTAGTCGCGGGCGAAAGGCTTGGCCCGCAGCGTGTAGCCAACCAGACCATCTGCCGCAGTTGCAGCCGAGCAGCCACGACTCCCGCTTGACCAGGTCCGGGTCGAGTGCCCGCAGGGCATCCAGGTCCGCGTCCTTCCCCGCCGCCCTGGCCGCTTCGCGCCAGCGGTCCTCCACCGATGACCGCAACCCCGGCGCCACGGTGATCGGCGTCTGGTCCTGGCCCGCCGCGTGCCGCAAGATCTCCAGCATCTGGGTGGCGCGGGCCGCGCCAGTGGAGACGAACGCCGCATACGGCGGGTGCAGCCAGTCCCGGCCAATCAGCTCCACATCCGCCATTCCCCGTGGTGTCAGGCGATCACCGTCGTTCTCAGTGTGCCGGCGCAACTCCACATACCGCACGAGCAGGTCGTGCCCAACTGCGGCGCTGTCATGCCCCTCTTGCCCCGATCATCCACCCCAGGTGCGCCCTCCCGGCCGTGCCGGTCAGACCGCCTAACAACAAGCCGCAGGCAACCGGCTCGCCACTCACACCGTGATCAAACCCGGGGGCGAGCAGGGCGCGCTGTCCCCCCGGTCTGGGCCGCTAGCCTAGTCGGCAGCGCAGCTCGCGTGTGCCGCGCCCGAACGGGTGATGCGTGCGAGCTGGCTGGCCGTGAGAATGGGATGAGCACTGGCGACCTTGCCGGTGAGCTGACTCGTGCCAAGATCGCTCTGGGGCTCGCCGGGCCGCTTGCTGGCTGCTGGTTTGGGCGCGCATGGCCTGGCAATGGTTGGCTCATGGGCGCGCATGGCACTGTCGCCGCCCGCCCGCGGGTGGTCATCGCCGGCGGGGGGTTTGCTGGCTTTCACGCCGCCCGCAGGCTGGGGCGGCTGGCCAAGGGGAGCCTGGAAGTGGTGCTGGTTAACCCGACCGACTACTTTCTTTATCTGCCGTTGCTGCCGGAGGTGGCGGCTGGAATCTTGGATCCGCGCACGGTCGCCGCGCCGCTCGCTGCCACCGGCCGCCGGGTGCGGCACGTCCTGGGCGCTGTCACCGATATCGACACCGGCGGCCGGCAACTGATCGTGTCCGATCCGGAAGGCCAGCGGCGGACGGTTGGCTACGACCAGCTGGTGATCGCGCTGGGCAGTGTCAACAAGCTCTTGCCCATCCCCGGTGTGGGCGACCACGCGCACGGGTTCCGGAGCCTGGCCGAAGCGATGTACCTGCGGGATCACCTGCTCCGTCAGATCGAGCTGGCCGACCTTTCCGATGATCGGGCCGAACGGGACGCGCGCTGCACCTTCGTGGTGGTGGGCGCCGGCTACACCGGCACCGAGGTGGCGGCCCAGATGCAGCTGCTCTCCCGGATCGCGGCGCGCCGCCGCGCCAGCCTGGCCGGCCACAACCTGCGCTGGATGCTGCTTGACATTGCGCCACGGATTATGCCCGAGCTTGACCCCCGGCTGTCGGCCGTCGCCACCAAGGTGCTGTCGGCGCGCGGGGTCGAGATCCGCACCGGCACCAGCGTGGAGCACGCCACCGTGGATGGGGTGAAGCTGTCCAACGGCGAATTCGTGCCCACCAGGTCGCTGATCTGGTGCGTCGGTGTGCGCCCCGACCCGATGGTGGCCCGGCTCGGGCTGCCGATGCAGCGGGGCCGGCTCACGGTGGATGAATACCTGACGGTGCCCGGTCACCCCGAGATTCACGCCTGCGGCGATGCGGCCGCGGTACCCGATCTCACCCGCCCCGGCTCGGTGACCGCGATGACCGCGCAGCACGCGCAGCGCCAGGGCAAGCTCGTCGCGGACAACATCGCCGCCTCTTATGGCCTGGGCGGCGGCAGGATACGGCGCCACCCGTACCGGCATCATGATCTCGGCTTCGTGGTGGACCTTGGCGGGCTCAAGGCCGCCGCGGATCCGCTGGGAGTGCGGCTTTCCGGTCTCCCCGCCAAAGCGCTCACCCGCGGATACCACCTGCAGGCCATGCCGGCCAACCGGGCACGCATCGCCACCGCCTGGGCGCTCGACGCCGTTCTCTCCCGGCAGCTCGTGCAGCTGGGGCTGGTGCGGTCCGGAGCGGTACCGCTGACGGCGGGCACGCCCGAACACCCAAGCCTGCCCACCGCGGGCACGCCCCAAGCCCCGAACTCAGCGAGCTAAAAGGCCGGCCGCGGGCGTCAGTTAGTAAGGCACGCAGCGACGGCCTGACACGCACTAGATCCGCCGATCTGGTCGGGTGGCGCCAACGCACCCCCGAGCGCTGTATTGGGCGTTCTGTTCACGACCGACGCGGCGAGCGGGAGTCGTGCACCCTGAAGCGCCGTTGCCCGGGTGCGGACTGTTGGACGGGTGTGAGCTTCACTCGTTTCGCGCTACCTCGGGTCCCGTGATGCGATTCAGTAGTGGGAACGTCGAGGCGATGATCGCGAGCGAAGCCGCAAGTCCGCCGATGACAGTGGCCCAGTACGCGATTCCCGGGATGCTGAACGCGATGCCGACCTGGGAGTGGAGGTAGAGGGCAGCCGACACGAGGCCGACCACGATCGACACCGCGGCGACGAGCAGGAGCGGCAGCGCACTCTCCAGCGCGACGACACGATGCAAGAGCGCGGTGGGGACACCGGTGAGCCTGAGCAAGCTGAACGGGCGCTTCCGCTCGCCCAACCCGGCGGCGATGTTCACGGCGAGACTGCAGGCGGCGATGATGAGGCTCGCCACGATGACCACGTCGGTCATGTCCTGGATCATTGTGAGGAGGCGCGCGGTCGACGGATCGAACGCCTCGACTGCGACCGGCGTGCCCTGGAAGGGAAAGGCCCGTTCGAGCGAGGTCCGTGCCCGTTCGAGGGAGCCGGACGACCCGTCCGTGGCGACGACGACTGCGTCAGCGGGAAGACGCGCTGCGCTCGCCACCGACAGGCTCGCGGACGGCCAGACCGTCGACGACGCGTGCGAGTTGTGCCCGAGGAGGTTCGAAAGGAAGTAGCCGATGCTCGCCACCGGCGTTCCCGGCGCGCACTTGCCGATCGCGGGCGTCCTTGCCAACTGGCCGCACGCGACGACCCCGAACGAGTTCCTCAGCGGAGCTTGGGATGGGCTCTGGTGGACCACCGTCACACTGCGTACTCCCGGCGTCGTGCGGAGCTCGGCAAGCACCTGGCCTGGGACGGAACGAACTTGGGCGGAAGCAGGACAATTCGACGTCGAGAAGCTGCAGAAGGGGTCGGCGAGGGTGTCTTTCCCCGCGCTGCCTCCGCCGGAGCTGCTGTCGGCGCCGATGGAGCTGAGCGCCCCGATCACGGCGCTGGTGACGAAGAGGGCGATCACGAGCCCACTGATGAA
Organism: uncultured Actinomycetes bacterium; assembly: GCA_963730065.1. Taxonomy (GTDB): domain Bacteria; phylum Actinomycetota; class Actinomycetes; order Streptosporangiales; family Streptosporangiaceae; genus UBA9676. The sequence continues at coordinate 53,061 of CAVSQL010000006.1, forward strand.
CCGGAAGGCCGCCTTGGGATTGTCGAGGAGCCGGCGGCCGGCGATAAGGGTAGAAGGACGGCTTGCCCGGTTGGCCATGAGCCGCGCACCCGCGGTCGTGAACCACGGTCCGGCGAGCACGAGCCCCACCACTAGGAGTACGAAGCCCGCGAGCAGCTCGAGAAGCTGGCCGCCGATGGCGCCCGGCTTGCCAGCGGCGTCGAAGTACGCGAGCACGGCGATGCCGGCGAGTAGCGGGATGATCCGTGCGATCCGCGGTGGGCGGGACGACGCTCGCCGGGTCACGCCGAGCGGCGATATCTGGACTCTGCGAAGCGCGAGGCGAGCGGACACGACAGCGGCGACCGGGACGCCGATCACGGCGAGCACGATGTCGGTCGAGTGCAGCGAGAGGTCGCCTTGAGCGAGGGGCGCTCCGGTGAACGGCACGTGGTAGAGCAGCGGTCGGAAGACGAAGAAGAGTGCGAAGCCGACTGCGACGCCCGCGACGGCCGCGACCACTGCCTCCACCGCGGAGACCACAGAAATCTGATGCGGCGTGGCGCCGACGAGGCGCATCGCGGCGAAGCGCTCCTCGCGCCGCGCGGCCGACAGCCGGCTGGCGGTCGCGATCAGGATCAGCACTGGCAGCAAGAGCGCGACGGCTCCGCCGGCCAGGATGAACTGCAGAACGGGTCCGCTCCCGATGGTGCTCTGGCAGGCGTAGCAGTTGGCCGGCGTGCGTTGGATGGCTCCGACTTCGACCGCACCAGGTGCCTGCGAGAGCTGGCGCGTGGTGTGGCCGATGACGATGATCAGCGAGTTCGGGGACGGCAGCGCCGCTGCGCCGATGGTCCCGATCTCTCGGCCCGGAAACCGGTCGCGCAGCTCATTCGCCGGTTCGGACCGAAGAAGGGTCGTGAGGGCGGGCGAGGCGAAGTAGTCACCCGGTCCTGGCAGGTGGGGAAGCCCTGGCGGGACCGGAGCGTTCGGCCCGGTCGCGGCAACGTCGATCCGGTCGATCGCCTGGTTGCCGAACTGGTCGGTGCTGGACAGCCACCACAGCCGGCCGGATGTCGAGGTCGGTCGTGACGCCTGCGCCGAGGTGTCGAGCCACGCACCACGGTCGGTCTGGGCGTGTAGCCCGTTGACACCGGCCAGTGCAGCCAGCAGCAGGCCGACGCCGAAGGCGACGGCTGCCGCAGTGACGAGGACGCGCAGCATCGGTTCGCGACCGCTCTGCAGCGTCAAGCGAAGACCAAGGCGGATCATCGCAGGGCCGCTTCCGTCGAGATCACGAGCCCGTCGCGCACGATCACCTCTCGGTCGGCATAGGCGGCCACGCGGGGCTCGTGGGTGACGAGGATCACCGTCGTTCCCTGCTCACGTGCGGCACGGGTCAACAGCCCCATGACCAGCTCCCCGCTCAGCGAGTCGAGTGACCCGGTGGGTTCGTCGGCGAAGAGCACGTCGGGATGGGCAACGAGGCCGCGCGCCAGCGCGACGCGCTGCGACTGGCCGCCGGACATCTCTCCGGTGCGGTGGCGCTCCATGCCGTGGAGCTCGAGGAGCTCGAACCAGCTCCGCGCCGCACGGAGGGCCTGGTCACGGTGCGTGCCACCGAGCAATAGCGGCAGGGCGACGTTCTCCTCGGCGGTCAGCTCCGGCACGAGCTGGCCGAACTGGAAGACAAAGCCGAAGCGCTCGCGCCGCAGCTTGGAACGCTCCGCCTCCCGCATCGTGTCGAGGCGCTGGCCGTCGAAGGTGACCTCGCCGGAGTCCGGGACGAGGATGCCCGCCAGGCAGTGGAGCAGCGTGGACTTGCCCGAGCCGCTGGGGCCCATCACGGCGAGGATCTCGCCTCGTTTCACCGACACGCTCGCTCCGCGAAGGGCAGGGGTCTCGCCGAAGGAGAGCACGAGGTCTCGTGCCTCGACGATCACGCCTCCGCCCCCGACCACAGAGGAGCCGTTCGCACCGTTCACGACGCCACCTCCTCCGCGAGCGCGGTGATTCGTGCCGCGGTGAGGTCGATCCAGCGCAGGTCGGCCTCGAGATGGAACAGGCCGTGGTCGGCGAGTAGGGCATCAACGAGGTTGCCGCGTTGCTTGAGCTCGGTGAGCTCGCGCATCCGAGCGAGGTGCGCGGCCCGCTGCACGTCGAGGTACTCCTCCGCAGGCCGACCGAGCATGAGGGAGAGCACGACCTTCACGAAGAGGTCGCTCTGGAGGTGGGGCTCGGCGGGGATCGGCTCCGCGAGCCATGCCTCCACCTGGCCCTTCCCCGTCTCGGTGATGGTGTAGCGCTTGCGGTCCGGGCCGGCGCCGGCTTCAACCGCTCCAGCGGTCGCCTTTCCGTCCCGCGCCAGCCGGGCGAGGGTGGCGTAGACCTGGCCAAACGGCAGGGGCCTGCCGCGGCCGAAGTAGGTGTCGTAGTCACGCTTCAGGTCGTAGCCGTGGCTCGGTTCACGATCGAGGAGCCCGAGGAGGGCCATGGGGACGCTCATATCCGGGAGAATACACTGAATGTATACGTCTAGTCTATACATCGCAGCGCCGCCAGGTCCTGTGTGCGGAGACTGTAGAGCTTCGCCGCTGCGCCGACGTCGACTTCGGGGAACGATGCCCATAGCGTCGTAGGTGAAGCCGACGCTTGAGTTGAAGGGTCCGGTGCGACGCCCATAACGGGGCGTTCTGGGTTCAGCGACCGGCAGTCCTCGAGTCGTCGGCAGGAGCCATACTCGGCGATCTGGCGTCACGCTGTGTCCGATACTTAATTACGTATCGTAACTAGCGCTGGTCCGCGCCTAGCCCGCCGATCTGGTTGGTTGCGGGATCGGGACCGGCTGGACAGACGACCGGCCAGATCTGGCCGATCTGTATGTAGTCACCTGAGCCGACCGCAAGCGGGCGGGCGGCCACGGGCCCAGGCGGTACTGTTCGGGTCGTGAACATCCGGCAGGCCACCGATCAGGACTGGCCGCTGATCTATCCCTTCTATGCAGCGATCATGGCCGAGGGCAAGACCTATCCGTTCCCCGAGCACCAGACCCGTGAGGAGGCCCGGCCCTGGTGGATGGAGCAACCGCCCGGCCAGACGGTGGTAGCCGTCAGCGACGGCGCCATCGTAGGCTCGGCAAAGATGGGCCCCAACCGGCCCGGCCGCGGGTCGCACGTAGCGACGGCGTCGTTCCTTGTTGATCCAGCCTGCCAGGGCAAGGGGGTGGGCCGCGCCCTCGGGGAATACGTCCTGGAGTGGTGCCGCTCGGCGGGCTTTGCGAGCATTCAGTTCAACGCGGTCGTCGAGTCGAACACCCCGGCCGTGCACCTGTGGCAGTCGCTCAGATTCCAGATCATCGGCACGGTGCCCGAGTCCTTCGATCACCCCGAGCACGGCCTGGTCGGCCTGCACATCATGTACCGGCCCCTCTGAGGCGGCACCGGTTATCACAGCCGTCAGCACCGCCTGACAAAGCCCCTGATCTCGCCACCGCACTGCGATCATCGGACAGTCGGCCGTCCGGAAAGAATCGGCGATCCGTGCGAGATCGGGGCAAGAGCCTGGTGGCACTCGGCGACCAGCGGCCGGTCGGCGCGCCAGCGCGCGCCGACCCGCCGATCTGGCGCTGGTAAGCGGTCGCGTCAGGCAGGTTGATGCGGGAGCAGATCCGGTCGATCTGTGTGCCGCTCCGATCGTCGTGAGGAGAGTTATCCAGCGGGTGCGGGCGGGGGAAATTATCCGGCGTAGGTGGTGGCCCGGTGGCCGACGGCCGTGGCGATGTCGCTGGCGAGGCGGCGGGCATCGGCGGGCTGCAGGGTGACGGTGGTGACGCGGATGCCGGGCGCGGTGCGGTAGCGGAAGCGCTCGCCGGGGCTGACGGCCCAGCCTTGTTCGCCGAGCGCCTGCACGATCACCGTTTCCTCCTGAACGGGGATCCACACGCCAAGCCCGGATCGGCCGTGGGCGGCGATCCCATGTTCGGCGAGGGCGGTGACGAGGGCAGCGGGAGGATGCTTTCCCCACAACTGCTGGGCCAGGCAATCGCGGGACACGGGCTCGTTCGCGCTCAGAAGCAGAACCGCGAGCAGCGCCCGCTGCTTGCGGCCGCCGATGGCCAGGGGCCGGCCGTCAACGTCCGCCTCTATCGGCCCGAGCAGCCGGTAATCGATCACTGCCAAAGTCCCCCACACGCGGTCAAGCCCGCTCTGCCGAGCGTCACGCCCGGCGCAGCGGTTACGGAAGCCGGTGCAGCAGCCCTGCTCGGAGCCCATGTGAGCTTTTTGTGAGGTCGTGGTACAAGAATCAAGCCGGCGGGCGGACTGGCCACAGCATCTTCCGGTGGCGGGCCTCGCTGGGCGGGCTGAGCCAGGCCCTCAGGGACAAGAAGGCGGAAGCTTGGGAGCGGAACGATGAAGAACACATCCTGCTCGGTGGGGGCACGTATGGGACGGCGGGCACTGGCGGCGCTTGCGGTCACGGCGTGCGCTGTAGCCAGTCTTGTGCCAGTGGGCGCCGCGGCCATCGCCCGGCCAGTTCCGCACCGCGCGGCGCTGGCACGATTCGAGGTTGCAAGGACCGGGGCACACCGCCTCGGTGGCCTGGGCGAGGCGATGCCGGCGCAATCGGGCCGGCTGGCTCAGCGAAGTGCGGCCCGGCCGGCCGGGTCGGTCGTGCTCGGCGGCAGCCCGGGTGTCCCGCTGGCCAACCCAAAGACAGCGACGGTCTACGTGCCGATCCAGTGCACGAGCAGCTCCTGCACCGCGCCCGAGCATGTCATGGACATCATCAGCGCCGCGACGTGCAACACGAAGGTCACCTCGGGCTGCCGGGTGGTCGCCCGGGCCGCGGCCGGCACCGCGCCGACCGCGGCGGCCCTGGACGCGCAGACCGGCACCATCTACGTGGCCGACGGCGGCGGGACCGTCACGGTGGTCAACGGCGCCCGGTGCAACGCGGCGGTGACCAGCGGCTGCGCCAAGCCGCTGGCGACCATCAAGACCGGCGGGCCCGGCGTGGCGGCGGCGTTCGACCCCAAGACCCGCACCGTGTATGTGGCCAGCCCGCCGGCCGGGAAGGTCTTCGTGATCGACGCCGCCCGGTGCAACGCCGTGATCACGTCAGGCTGCGGAGAGCCGGTCAAGGCGGTAAACGACCCCCTCGTCCCCGCGGCCCTAGATGTGGATGTGGCCACCGACACCGTGTACGCCGCCAACGGGGGGCCGACCGGCAACGGCGACACCGTTTCGGTCATCAACGGGGCCACCTGCAACGGCAGCACCGGCACCGGCTGCGGCCAGAAACCACCCACCGTCAAGGTCGGCGTCAACCCTAACTGGGACGTGGTCGACCAGGCCACCGGCACCGTCTACGTCGCCAACTCCAACGACGGCACGGTCTCGGTCATCAACGGCGCCACCTGCAACGCCACCGTGACCTCTGGCTGCGCGCACACCCCGCCCGCGGTGACCACCGGCGCCGGGGCCTCCTTCACCGGCCTCGACGCCCCGGTGCACACCCTGTTCGCGATGAACCAGAAGGACGACACGCTGTCGGCGGTCAACACCCGAACCTGCCGGGGCGGCATGACCTCGGGCTGCCCCCCGCGCGCACCCGCCCAGCTGGCCGCGCCCAACCAGGGCCCCGCCTACAACCCCTTCCCCAGCGCGTTCGCGCTGATCCCCCAGATCAGCTCCCTGTACCTGGTCAGCGTCGGCGGCAGCGACATCCTGACGGTAATCAACCCCGGCCGCTGCGACGCCATCCACACCTCCGGCTGCCGCCGGGAGGCGCCCAGCGTGCCGGACTCGGAGGTCTTGCTCTCCGTCGACCCCGCCACCGACACCATCTATGCCGGCAACTTCAACCTGCCGCCGGCGCCGGGCTTTATTGATGTGATCAACGGTGCCACCTGCCACGCCGGCGACCTGTCCGGCTGTGCTCCGGTGGCGAAGATCCCGATGAAAGACCCGCAGGCCAACGTGAGAGTGGGCAGCATCGATGAGGCCACCCACACGCTGTACGCGTCCGACCCATTCTCCAATACCGTTTCGGTGATCAACACCGCGGCCTGCAACGCCACCCACACCGCCGGGTGCGCCAACGCCGTCCCAACGATCACGATCGGCCCAGGCCCCGGCCCGCCGGTGCTCGATCCGGCCACCCGCACCCTCTACATCCCCTACGGCACCGTAGCCAACCGGGTCGCGGTCGTGAACGCCGCGACCTGCAACGCCATGCACACCTCCGGCTGCGGGCAGGCCCCGGCCGTGGTCACGGTCGGCAAAGGCACGTTCGACCTCGCGGTCAGCGTGAAGACCGACACCGTCTACGCACCCGCCACGGGCGCCGCCTTCAACGGCCACACCGTCGCCGTGATCAACGGCGCCACCTGCAACGCAACCAACCATTCCGGCTGCGGCCACCTGGCCGCCACCGTCCATGTCGGGCTCGCTCCACTCGGCGTCGCCGTCAACGACCAGACCCACACCGTGTACGTGACCAACAACACCCTCGGCGGCACGCCGGGCACGGTCTCGGTCATCAACGCGGCGGCCTGCAACGGCTCCCACACCGTGGGCTGCGCCGGGCGCGTACCCACCGCTCCCGCCGGCCGGTCGCCCGGCGTGATCGTGGTGGATACCCGCGCCGACATCATCTACACCGCCGACGAGTTCAGCGCCGCCGTCACGGTGCTCAACGGCGCCAAGTGCCGGGCCGGGATGACACGCGGCTGCCGCCGCGCGGTGACCACGCAACCGGTCGGCTCCACCCCCATCGGCGTCGGCGTCAACCAGCAGACCAGAACCATCTATGTCACGGACCTCTTCCAGGCCGGCTCCATGTCAATCTTCCGCAGCCGCCCGTAATGCGATCCTGCGCGGACCTGCGCTGACCCGCCCTTCCGGACCCGGGTCCGGTCGGCCTGGTCATGGTGCATGCGTCCCGAACGGACGTTATGCGCGCATAGGCTCACATATGCCTATTGCTTCAGTAGGCATTCCTAATCGGCGATAGGCATTCCTGCTAGCGCATGGGACTACCGCCCTATCTCACAGTGCGTAGCAGGTATCCCGCTGTCTGCCGAGCACCGGGAAACGAGCACCGTGCAGCAGGCCTCGCTTGTCATCTTGACGGAGGGTGTGGCCAGGGTATGACAAGTCGTACACGCTGGGCACGGTGAAGGTGCCCTGGGCATTCCCGTCCTCCGGCCGCGTCCGGGCCAGATAGGCCGGAATTAAGAGAGCGCTGTGGTGCGCTCGCCCTGGGGCTGCCCGGCCACGCCATGCCAGTCAGCGCCGGGCTGGCCCGGGTGATGCTGGAGGTCTGACCGCCTGCACGCTCGGCGGCTAAGCGGGGGAGCGGATAGCCCTATATATCCGCTCCCCTTTTAGCACCTCATGGCCTGTAGGAGTCCCGCTCGGGGTAGCGAAGTCGCGGACCTGCGCTCACGGCTCCGGAGGCTGCAGTCCCCATTTGGGACGGCCTGCTTCCGGCCTGTGTGGATCGATTTACCGAAGGTGGTCTCGTCCTTGCCATTCCGGGTCTGTTCCGGATCATGCTGCGGCGGTGAGAGTGGGACCGCTGGCGATTCGGCCGGCCAGGTAGCGCGAGGGCGGCCGCCAGCATGATGTTCACCCGCTGGGGCGGCTCTCCGGAGATGGCTTCCGGCCCGGCGACCTGGGTGGCGCCGGGCCGGATCAACCGTGAGCTGGCCTGCCGTGCCAGCGGCTACTGCTGGGCCGGGGAGCTCACCTGCGTGTAGCCGGGGGGGATGGTGATCAGTGCCTTGGCGAGGTTGGCCGGGGTCGGCGGCAGCCACTGCACGTTGGTCACGGACGCGGAAACTGTGGGGCCGTTCGCGCCGCCGTAGGTTTCGTCGGAGCCGTAGGCCCGCACGGGAAGGTAGGTCGCGGAGTCCACGTACAGGGTGTACCGCACGCGCTCCCGTGCTTCCTTGATGGTCCTGGCATAACCCTTGGGCAGCGGGAGGTCGATCGACCCGCTGATCACGGTGGTCTCCACGCCACCGATCCGGGCATGCCCGGTCACGGTGGCGGCTCCGCAGCCGAGCATCGCCTTGATGAAGGCTGGCCAGTTGGGCATGGTGACCGCGGGCGCGCCCAGTGCGAGCTGGGCCGTGCGCGAGCACGCCTTCACCTGGTCCTGGCCCAGGGGGTGCAGGCTGTATTTGTGGTCGAAATAGGTGACGTAGGCCCCGGTGAGTTTGCCGCCGATGAGGGCAGTCCCATCGGCCAGGTAGAGCTGGGAGCCGCCCCGGTGGGTGCACCCGTTGGAGGTGGCCTGACCGCAGCTGCGCCCGGTGAACTCCACAAACCGGCTCCGGTTGCCGTAGCTCCAGCTCATGGATGTCCCGTTGCTACTGCGGACTTGGTGGCCGTGAACCGAGACGGTCATGCTCCCGGTCGCCTGTCCCTGGATCACGAAGTTCTCGGCGGCCAGCGCGTTCTGCACCCGCTTGATCACGTACGCGGTGGTCCGCGCGTTCGTGGCGCCGCCGGTGCCCGGTGGTGCGCCCACGCCGGTCGCTGCGATCACGGCGGCCGCGGTGACCGCGGCGGTCCCGCAGGCCAGCGCGGCCCTGGCCGCGATCTTCCTGCGCCGCACACGCGTGCGCGCCCTGGCCACCATCTCTGCCGGAACCCGCACGTCCGCGGTGAGCCGGTCCAGGCCCTCGCGCACCAGCTCCTCCACGTCCCCGTTCATGATCTTCCCTCCGCTAGCTTGATTCCGGTTCCTGGCCCGCTTTTGCTGCCTCGCGCGGGCCCGCTCTCTGGCTCCGGCCATGCCCCGGCCAGCTCCCGCAGCCGCCGCAGCCCCCGCGACGTGGCGGATTTGACTGTGCCCTCGGAGCAGCCGAGCAGCGCCGCGGTTTCGGCCTCGGTGCGCTGCTCCCAGTACCGCAGCACGATCACCGCCCGCTGCCGCGGCGGCAGCTGGTCCAGCAGGCGGACCAGCTGATCGCGCATGTCCACCACGGCCAGGTCCTCGACGCCAGTCGCCGGGCGTGCCTGAGCGCGCAGCGCCGCGAGCCTGCCGCGCCACCGGTCCCGGACGCGCCAGCCGTCGGCGGCCAGGTGGTACAGAGTGCGCCGCAGGTATGCCTCGGGGTCAGTCTCGACCCGGCGCTGGTTCCGCAGCAGCCGCTCCAGGGCGGCCTGCAGCAGGTCCTCGCCATCAGCGCGGCTGCCCGTCAGGGCGACCGCAGCGCGCAGAAGGTGCTTCCCGCGCTCCTCGAACAGCCGCTCCAGGCTCCCGCCATCCGGATCGCCTCCCACACAACCACCTCCCGCCGTCACCAGCCAAGGACGACTGGGGGCGCTCCAGCGTTGCCTCCGGCCCGCTTTTCATTTGTTCGAGGCGCACCGTGCGAGCGTTATGCGCTGTCGCCGGTCGCTGTTGGCCGCTGCTGTTGCTGTCATCGTTGCTGTCGGCGCCGTGCGCCCGACACGTCTCATTCTTCGGCGACGATCTCATTGCACAGATCGATGCACTCGTCGCAGACATACACGCCGGGACCGGCAACGAGCTTTTTGACCTGTTCTGGCTCTTTCCGCAAAACGAGCAGGCGGGATCAACTTTGCCTCATTTGCGGCGGCGCTGCTTCCCGGGGCCGACGTAACAGTCGAGTCCTCTGTTGATGGCGGCGATGCTCACGCCCAGGTGGCTGAGCACCCGCCGGGCACGCGAACCAGGATCAAGCGCCAGCGCGGCGAGCAGGTGCTCGGTGCCCACCTCGCCCCGCCCGGCCTGCTGGGCAATCGCGGCCGCACGCTGGATCGCCTCACGGGCCTCGGCCGACTCCTGTGGCGGCCGCCCGCCGGGCCGACCTCCTCCTCCTGAGAACAGTTCTCGCGCGGCGGCGCGTACCGCGTCGGCCCGCACTCCCAGCTCCTCCAGAACGGCGGCGGCTACCCCCTCATGGAAAACTCCGATCAGCTGGTGATGGGTGCCCATCTCGGCGGCCCCGTCAGCAGCGCCTCCCGCCTGGCCGCCTCCAGGCAGCCCCGGCAGGTGCGCTCAACCTCGTTGTCCAGGTGTTCGGTGTGATCGGCCGCGGGTCCCCAAAGCGCTGCCTGGCCATCGCCTGCGACCATGGCGTCGCCGACGAGGTCCGCCTGTCCGCGGCCGAGCAGCTGCCCGCCGTCGCGCCGCGTGCCGCCGCCGACGCCTTCCGTGCCATCGCCTGCGATGACGGAGTGGGTGACGAGGTGCGCCTGTCCGCGGCCGAGCAGCTGGCCGCACTGGGCCCGCGTGCCGCCGCCGAGCCCAGCTGACCCAACCGCCGGAAACACTGTTAGCGAGATAGACCCACCGGTGATGCCTGATCGACCGAAGTGCCGTCTGCAGCCCCGGCAGCGGAAGCTCTGAACGGCTGGAACGCTGGCCGAAAGGCTACATGAGCTGGGAATCCACAACCTGGAGCGGGTGACGGGAATCGAACCGCACTATCAGCTTGGGAATCTGAACGAAACACGCCGTCGTTGGGTCTGACCTGCCAACTTGTGGCCCGGTGGTGGCTGCTCTGTGCCGCTCTTGACCGTTGTTAAGGCACGGCGCCAGGTCAACTCCCGGGTCGGCACCCTCTCGACTACCCCCAAGCCCACTGGGTGCTGGCGGTGTCGGCTCGCTGGGTGGACCATAGCGGCATGCCGCCGGATCTGGCCTGTGACGAAGAACACTACCGGCTGACCGGCGGCGCCGTGCTGGGCCTGGTTGCGGTGCTGGTGTCCTTCGCGCTGAGCGCGTGCGGCTCCTCACCGGGGATAGCACCGGGGACGGCCTCAGTCGTGTCGGCGCCCGTGCGAATCGCTCACACCAGGCTCGGCGCCGTCGGGTACCGGGTCGTCGGGAGCGGCCCTCCGCTGGTCTTGATCATGGGCTACGCCGGGACCATGGAGGTCTGGGATCCGCGGCTGGTTCACGCCCTCGCCCGACACCACCGGGTGGTGATGTTCGACAACGCCGGAATTGGCCGCACGCAGCCACTGCCCGGGGAACCGACCGCGGGACTCACCATCGACGCCATGGCCGGCCAGACCAGTGCGCTCATCGAGACCCTTGGCCTCGGCAGGCCGGACGTACTGGGCTGGTCGATGGGCGGCATGATCGCCCAGGCCCTGGCGGTCCTGCACCCGGCCCAGGTGCGCCGCCTGGTGCTGTGCGCCACCTATCCCGGGACCGGCACGGTCGTACCCTCGCAAGAGGCAATCCAGACCGGCAGCCTTTTTCCTGCTAACCAGGTCAGCGCCTACGACGCGTTCACAGCAGCGATCGCGGAATACCCAGCCGCCCCCGCCGCGCCGGCCGAGGCGAAAACGGCTCAGGCGGCCGCCGTAACCAAGTGGTGGGACGGTACCGACGCAGCCGGACGCAAGATCGCCAGGATCTCAGTGCCCACGCTGATCGCTGACGGTACCGACGACCAGCTCGACCCGGTCGCCAATGACCACACCCTCGGCCGCCTCATCCCCCGGTCAAGACTGGTGCTCTATCCCGATGCCGGGCATGGGTTCCTGTTCCAGGAAGGAACGCGCTTCGCTTCCCTCATCGAATCGTTCCTGACCGGGAGATAGCGGCGGACGCCCGCCAGGCCCAAGTCCGGCTGGCGGGTGAACGATGCACGGCCGTGTCGGCGTAGAGGGCGGCGATGGCCTCGGCATTGCGCTGAGTTCAGCCGTACTGAAGGTTGGTCACGCGGAACTCGCGGCATTAGCGGTTGTCAGGACCGGAATCGCGGCAGGTTCGTTTAGTCGCTGCTAGCCTGCGCGCATGGCAGACCTGGGGCCCGTGGTCTGGCCGCCTGAGCCGATCAGGACCGAGCGGCTCGTGCTCCGTGAGCCCGAGGCCCGGGACCGTGCAGCATGCATCGAGCTGCTGGCCTCACCAGAGGTAGGCACCTACCTCGGTGGCCCCCGGCCGCGTGACGAGCTTGAACGCGCGATGCCCGGGGCGCCCGAGCGGCGCCCCGGCCTTTTCATAGTCGATCTCGACGGAGCCATGATCGGCCAGGTCATTCTCAGGAGAGCAACGGGGCACGGTCCTGCGGCTGCTGCCGGGGAGGCCGAGCTCGGCTACCTGTTCCTGCCGGAGGCGTGGGGATTCGGGTACGCCGCCGAGGCGTGCGCAGCGGCACTCGGCTGGTTCGCCGGCGAGCTTCCCGGCGAGCCGGTGGTGCTCTTTACCCAGACCGCCAACGCCCGCTCGATGCGCCTCGCGGCGAAGCTGGGGTTCACCGAGGTAGAGCGGTTCGAAGCCTACGGCGCCGAGCAGTGGTTCGGCATGTGGTCCCCGGTCACGCCGTCCGACATGGCTGACTGTTCTGGCTCGTCGTCCTCGCTGGTGCGAAAACCTGGTGAGTGGCAGCTGGGTCAAGATGCGGCGGAGCCGACCCGAAGGGCGCCGCTAGGCGGTCTTGACGCGGCTGCCACGAGCCGGACAATCAGTGCCGAGGATGACGGGCGTGCGCCGCACTTCGGTGGCTCGTCTATTGGTCCTGTAGATCGTTGACGTCACTCCGGCTGGGACGACGCGGGCGTGCCGGGCGGGGCCTCCCAAAGGCCAGAGCCCGGCGCGGGGAGCGCCGGACCCGGCGCCGCTGCGCGGCGCCGCTTGTTCTAAATGCAGCTCAATTCGGCACTCAGGCCGTGGTGCGACAGGGCCGTGGTACGACTGTGATCCTGGACTGTCCTGGGACGGTGCGATCCTGGGACACGCGCAGTAGACCACTACTGCCCGGTGTCGGTTGAGCTAGGTTAGTCATAACCTGCCTATCGCTCTGGCCAAGGCCGTCCCCCCTTAAGGCGGTGACATGCCGCGTACTAATGCGCGCTGGCGGCCAGTGCGTGGCAGGCCTGGTCGAAGGCCGCCGACGAGCCGGAACGCAGGGTGCCACTGGCGGTGCCAGCGCCCGCGTTGGCGGTGACCTTCCTGATGGTCCCGGCCGGGGTGAAAGCCGCGGTGAAGGAGCCGTCCATGCTGGCGACCGGCAGCGCCGGTCCGTGCCAGACGCCGTGGAACGCGACCACCTGCCCATGCTGCAGCGGCACCGGCGAGCCGCCGGACAGATCGATGTCGGTGGGTGACCGATCGGTGGTCAGCCAGCCGTGCATCGTGCCGCTCAGGCCGAACGAGTACACCCGCCCGCTCTCGGTGCACAGCTTCGCGCTGCCGCGCAGGGTGCCGCAGCTGCCGTGAAAGGTGCATCCGGGGCGGACGGCGCGGCCGATGATGCCGCCCTGGATATGGGTGAACAGCAGATAGCGGCCGCCGTTGCTGGCCTGCACCGGGCCGTAGCCGTCCCACTGCCCGAACGGGGTGAACCGGCTCCCGATGTGGAACGCCCATGGCGCGGGCACGAACACGAGCAGGAACAGCACGACGAACACGATCAGCACCAGCCGCAGCGCGATGTGCTGGCTGAGGCTGGTGGGCCGCGGCGCGCTCCGGCCGGTGGTGGGCTGGAACGAGCGGCGCTTCATCACTCGCTGCCGACGGTCAGCATGACCTTGCCGCGCGGGCTCGCCGAGCCGCGCAGGGTATCGAGCGCCGCCGCCCACTCCGTGAGCGGGAACCAATGGGTGACCAGGAAGCCCAGCTCGAGCAGGCCCGCGTTGAGCAGCGTGACCACCTCGCGCCAGGCGGCCGAGGTGTACCCGAAGCTGCCCCGGATGATCAGGTCGTTGTTGACGACGTCGTCGACCGGCACCGCCGCGGTCTCACCGTGCGGCGGGAGGCCGAGCAGCACGACCCGGCCGCCCCGGCGGGCGGCGGCCAGCGCGGACAGGACCGCGCCGGTGGTGCCCGCCGCCTCGACGACCAGGTCGTAACCGGTGCCGGCGGCGCGGTGGTCGGTTTCGAACCGGGCCGCGCCGGCCTGGGCGGCGAGCGCCGCCTGACCCTCCCGGCGGCCCAGTACGACCGTCTCCGCCGGAGACCAGAGGCCCAGCAGCCGCACCGCCAGCAGCGCCACCGTGCCGTCGCCGACCACCAGCGCCCGCCAGCCCGGCGCGATCCCGGCGCCCGCCAGCCCCCGGTACACGACCGAGGCCGGCTCGGCCAGGGCCGCGTCCTGCGCGGTGACACCGGGCGCCAGCGGGTGCACCAGCGACCGCTGGACGGCCAGGAACCCGGCGGCGGCGCCGTCGCGGGTGAAGCCCAGCTCGTCGTAGGTCAGGCACAGGTTCGTCTCGCCCGCGCGGCAGCGGGGGCAGTGCCCGCACGGCACGATGCCCTCACCGACCACGCGGGAGCCCGCCGTCAGCCCCCCGGCCGGGGCTTCCCCGGCCGGTGCATCTGGGCCCGGCCCCGGCCCCGCGGCCACTCTCCCCGACCACTCGTGCCCCAGGACCAGCGGGTAGCGGATGTAGGCGGGGTCGATCCGCCCGGCCACGATGTCCAGGTCGGTTCCGCACAGGCCGACCACCTCCGGCCGGATCAGCACCTCGCCGGGCCCGGTGCGGGGGACGCCACGCTCCTCCAGCACCACCTCGCCCGGCTGGCGCACCACCAGTGCCGGGCCGCTCTCCCCGGTCACACCCGGGCCCGCTCCGCTGGCATCCACTCCGCCGCCGCCAGGCCGAGGTTGGTGTACGGACTGCCCCCGAGCATGCCGGAGACCTGATCGGCGTAGCGGCGTACGGTGCGCCCGAGCTCGTTGATGCGCCAGGTGGGCAGATCGCCCTTGATGCCGGTCACGCTGACCGCGCCAGCGCAGGACCCGTCGTGGCCGAAGAAGGCCGCGCCCACGCAGAACACGCCCTCCGCGTCCTCCTCGTCGTCGACGGCGAAGCCGAGCCGCCTGGCCACGGCCAGGTTGTCCAGCAGCGTGCCGAGGTCGGTGATGGTGTGCGCGGTGCGGGAGGCCAGCCCGGTCTCGGCGCAGATGCGCCGGATGCCGTCCTCGTCCATGGCCGAGAGGATGGCCTTGCCCGCCGCCGATGCGTGGGGCAGTTCCCGCTGGCCGAGCGGGGTGTGGAAGCGGACGCTGCCGGGGCCGTCCACCCGGTCGACGAAGACCGGGTACCCCTCGTCGCTGATGGCCACGCGCGAGGTCATCTTGGTGTCCCGCGACAGGCCCTCGATCACCGGGCGGCACATGTTACCGAGCGGGAGCTGCCTGCCGACGATGTCGCCCAGCCTGATCAGTCCCGTTCCCAGGGTGTAGCCCGGCCCGGGGTGCGCGTCGCGCAGGTAGCCGAACGCGACCAGCGTCCGGGCCAGGGACAGGGTGCTGCTCTTGGAGGTGCCCAGGGTCCTGGACAGCTGGCTGAGTGAGAGCCCGTCCGGCGGGCCGCCCGCCACGATCTCGACCAGCCGCAGCGCCCGGGCCACGCTCTGCACGGTGTACCGGCCAGCGATCTGGCGGTCTACCTCGGTCACTACCCAGTCACCTTCCGCTCATCGTCCGTCTATGCAGGACGACGTCACCGGGAAGTCATTGACACACCCAAACCAGGGTGCTTCCATAACTCGCGTGATTCTATATCACAAAACAGAGTTCGGAAGAGCAGAACGCCATTCGCAGAGCGCTCTTCGTGCGGACGCCGCTCGCGACCGCCTCGCCCGCTGGCTGGCGGCACCCGGGTCCCCGGCCGGGCTGGTGCTGACCCGCCCGGCGGCGGTGGCGTGGGCGACCGGCGGTGTCGCCCCGCCCGTGGACCGGAGCGCGGACGTGGACCTGGTCTGGGCCGTGATCACGCCCGCGGGCGCCGGCCTGATAACCACCGAGGTGGAAGCGGACCGGATCGCCGAGGAGTACCAGCCGGCCCGGCACGGTTTCACGGAGCTGGCCGCGGTCCCCTGGTACCGGCCGGAGGAGTTCGTCCGGGCCGCCGAGGAACTGGCCGGAGCGCCCGCCAGCCGGCTGGCCGCCGACGGCCACCCGGCGTTCGGCGTGGACGCCTCCGGCGACCTGACCGGCCTGCGCCTGGCGCTGTCCGGCCCGGAGCGCGAGGAGCTGCGCGCCCTCGGCGCCGACGCCGCCACGGCGCTCGAAGACGCGCTCATCTCCTGGGCTCCCGGCGAGCGCGACCTGGATGTGCAGGCCCGGGTGGCGGCGTCACTGGAAGGGCGCGGCGCGGACGCGCCGGTCCTGATCGTCGGCGGCGACGACCGGGTGCGCCGGTACCGGCACCCGATGGCGGTCGGTGCGCCAGCGCGCCACCTGGTCATGGCCGTGGTGGTGGCGCGCCGGGCCGGGCTGCACGCCGCCGCCACCCGGTTCGCGTGCGCGGGCCCGCTGCCGCCGGAGCTGCGCGCGCTGCGGGCCCGGGTGGGCCGGATCGAGCGGGACACGCTGGCGGCGAGCCAGGCGAACAGCTACGGGCAGGCGCTCAGCGCGCTGGACGAGGGCTACGCCCGGGAAGGCGCGGCAGGCGGATGGGCGGGCCATTACCAGGGCGGCCCGATCGGATTCGCCCAGCGCGAGTTCGAGATCGCCCCGTGCCAGCGCGATTCCCGCTGGTACGGGGCGCGCATCGAGGCCGGTCACGCGGTCGCCTGGAATCCCAGCCTGCCGGGCGGCGCGAAGGCCGAGGACACCTATCTCGTCCGCGAGGACGGGATAGAGCGCGTCACCACCGGCCGGGCGGGCCCCACTGGCCCGGCCTGGCCGGTGGAGGACGGTGACGACATGGTGCCGCCACGCCCGGCCGTGCTGGAGGTATAGACGATGAGATGCCGCTGGCCGGCCTCAGGCCCAGTGCCGCAGGCGCCGGGCCACAGCGTTTGCTGGCGCGCCTCCGGCACGACCCAGCGCCAGCGGTGTCCCGGCGCCGACGACCCGCCTCCCGCGGTATCGCATGGCGCGCTTCCGGCAGGACCAGGCGAGGTGCTGGCTGGCGCGCCTCCGGCACGATGCACCGCGAGGGAGGCCATGAGATGAGTGCTGTGGTGAGCCCGGACGGGGCGGGGGCGGATGTCCGCGCGGTGACTGGCGCCGACGTCCTCGCCCGCCGGGGCATCTCCGCCGAGCCCGCGCCCGCCCCCAGCGAGCGCAGGTTCCCCGATGGGGCCCATCACCGGATCGAGATCCCCAGCGTCGAGGGCCCGGCCGTGCTGCGGGCGGTCGTGGCCCAGGCCGCGGCGGAGGGCATCACGGTGAACCGGGTGTCCCAGGGCAGCGGCGCCATGCTGCTGTCCGCGCCCGAGCTGGCCGAGATGGCCCGGATCGGGGCCGACAGCGGCCTCGAGGTCTCGCTGTTCATCGGGCCCCGCGAGGAGTGGGACGTCGGCAGCGTGGCCCAGTCCGGCGACGGCCCCAGCCGGGCCGGGCTGATCCGCGGGGTGCGCCAGCTCCGTTATGCGGTCGACGACGTGCTGCGCGGGGTCGACCACGGGATCAGGGGCTTCCTGGTCGCCGACGCGGGCCTGCTGGAGCTGCTCGCCGAGATGCAGTCGGGCGGCGAGATCCCGGCGTCGGTGGTGTGGAAGGTCTCGGCCATGCTCGCCCCGGCCAACCCGCTGACCGTGACCCAGCTGGAACGGCTGGGCGCCTCGACCATCAACGTGCCCGCCGATGTCACGCTCGGGCAGCTGGCGGAGATGCGGTCGGCGACCTCGCTCCCCCTCGACCTGTACGTGGAGGCGCCGACCGGCATGGGCGGGGTGGTCCGCGGCCAGGAAGCGGCCGACCTGGTAGCCGTGGCCGCGCCCATGTACGTGAAGTTCGGGCTGCGGAACTCGCGGCTGCTCTACCCCAGCGGCCTGCATCTGGTGGACGAGGCGGTCGCGATCGCCCGGGAGAAGGTGCACCGCGCCCGGGTGGCCCTGGAGTGGATGGAGCGCAGCGGGCTGGGCCTGGCGCAGTCGCCACCCGGCGCGGTCGGCCTCGGGGTCCCGGAGCCATAGACATGACCCAGCGAGAGCCCGGGGCCACGGCCGGCGCAGGCACGCCCGCCGGGCCGCGCCCCCCGCTCCACGGTGCTGGCCCGCGCCTTCGGCTGCGCAGTGCTGGCCCGCGCCTTCGGCTGCGCAGTGACGCCTGGTTCACCGGCGACGACGAGGTGGCCATGGCCCACCGGGTCGCCTTCGCCTCGGCCGGCCTCGAGGTCAGCCGGCGGGGCGGCAGGCCGGTGATCGGGATCGCGAACTCGGCGAGCGAGCTGAACCCCTGCAACCTGCCCCTGCGCGAGCTGGCCGGGGCAGTGCGCAGCGGCGTGCTCGAGGCGGGCGGCGTCCCGGCCGAGTTCGGCTCGATCTCGCTCGGCGAGGACCTGATGAAGCCGACCGCCATGCTCTACCGCAACCTGCTCGCGATCGAGATCGAGGAGATGATCCGCGCCAACCCGCTGGACGGGATCGTCATCCTCGCCAACTGCGACAAGACCGTGCCGGGCGCGATCATGGGCGCCACCAGCGCGGACATCCCCACCGTGGTGGTCACCGGCGGCGCCCGGCCGGCCGCCGTCTTCCGGGGGGAGCGGATCGGGACCGGGACCGCGCTGTGGCGGCTCTGGGACGAGCGCCGCACCGGCCGCCTCGGCGACGATGGCTGGCGGGCGCTGGAGGCCTGCCTGGCCTGCGGCACCGGGGCCTGCAACACGATGGGGACCGCGTCCACGGTCGCCCTGCTGGCGGAGGCGCTGGGGCTGATGATCCCGGGGGCGAGCACGATCCCGGCCGGCGATCCGCGCGGCCTGGCCGCCGCGGCCCGGGCGGGCAGGCAGGCGGTGGCGGCGGTCGCCGCGGGCCGGGCGCCCTCGGTGCTGCTGTCCCCCGCCGCCTTCGCCAACGCGATCCGGGTCCTGCACGCGATCGGCGGCTCCACCAACGCGGTCATCCACCTGACGGCGATCGCGGGCCGGGCCGGCGTCGCCCTGCCCCTGGATGAGCTGGCCCGGCTCGGCGCCGACGTGCCGGTGCTCGCCGACGTCCAGCCGTCCGGCGCGGGCCTCATGCAGGACTTCGACGCCGCCGGCGGGCTGCCGGCCCTCATGCGCGAGCTGTCCGGGCTGCTCGAGGTGGATGCGGGCACGGTCAGCGGCCAGACCATCGGCGAGATCGCCGCGGCCGCGCCCGCTGCCAGCGGCGCCATCCGCCCGCTCAGCCAGCCGCTGCATAACGGCGGTGCGTTCGCGGTCGTCCGTGGGTCGCTGGCGCCCGACGGCGCGATCGTCAAGACGTCCGCGGCCACCCCGGGCCTGCTGCGCCACCGGGGCCCGGCGGTGGTGTTCCGCGGCTACGAGGACATGCGCCGCCGGGTCGACGACCCCGCGCTGCCGGTCACCGCCGACAGCGTGCTGGTGCTGGCGGGCTGCGGGCCGGTCGGCGGCCCCGGGATGCCGGAATGGGGCATGATCCCCATTCCCGCCAAGCTCGCCGCCGGCGGTGTCACCGACATGGTCCGGGTCACCGACGCCCGGATGAGCGGCACCAGCTTCGGCACGGTGTTCCTGCACGCCGCCCCGGAAGCCGCCGTCGGCGGCCCGCTGGCCCTGGTCGCCGACGGGGACCCGATCAGCGTCGACGCCGCCGCCGGATCGATTTGCCTGGAGGTGCCCGGCGGGGAACTCACCCGGCGGCGGGCGGCCTGGTCACCGCCTGCCTCGCCGCACCTGCGGGGCTGGCCCGCCCTGTACCGCGACCACGTGCTGCAGGCACCCGAAGGGTGCGACCTGGACTTCCTGCTCGCACCGACACCAGCGCACCGCAGGTTCGTTGAGCCGGTGGTCGGGAGGTCCTGACCTCAATGATTCATAGGCAGGATGTCATCGAAGGGAGAAAGCCGTGAGGCGATGGATCCTGGTGGCGGGGGTGGCCGTGGCGGCCATGCTCGCCACCGCATGTAGCAGTGGGGGAACCAGCTCGAACTCCGCGTCGGGCCCGGTGACCCTCACCGTCTGGGAGAACTATGGCACCGAGCAGAACGCGACCGCGCTGAAGAATATGGCCGCGGCGTTCCACAAGCTGCACCCGAACATCACAGTGAACGTGGTCAGCCAGCCGGCCGACAACTATTTCGCGCTGCTCCAGGCGGCCGCGGTCTCCAAGACCGGGCCTGACCTGGCGGTCATGTGGACCGGGCTGTTCACCCTGCAGTACAAGGACTTCCTCACCAACCTGCAGGGCAAGGTCCCGGCCGCCGCGCTGGCGCGGATCGATCCCGACGCGCTCAAGTGGACCTCGAACGACTTCAACCCGTCCAACGGGCCCTACGTGATCCCGCTGGAGAACCAGTTCTACATCGGCTTCTACAACAAGGCCGACTTCGCCAAGGCCGGGGTGACCTCGGTGCCGACCGACTGGAGCCAGCTGTTCGCCGCCTGCCAGAAGCTGAAGGCCGCCGGGTACATGCCGATGACCTATGGCAACGGCGGGCAGCCGCTGGGGGCCGAGTTCTACCCCTGGTACGACATGAGCTACATGATGATCGGCTCCTACCCGGTGACCCAATGGCAGAAGCTCTACAGCGGGCAGATCCCGTGGACGTCGCCGACGGTCTCCGCCCAGCTCAGCACCTGGGCCAAGCTGAAGAGCTCCGGCTGCACGAACAGCGACGTGCTGACCAAGACCAACAACCTGGGCGACTTCGAGACTGGCAAGGCCGCCATGATGATCGATGGCACCTGGGACACCCAGAAGTTCACCAGCGCCCTGGGTGACAAGGTCGCCGCGTTCGTCCCGCCGTTCTCGAACGCCCCCATCAAGGGCGTGGTGGACTTCGCGGGCGATGGCCTGTCGATGACCACTTACACCAAGCACCCCACCCAGGCGGCGCAGTTCCTGACGTTCATGACGACCCAGCAGGCCGGCGCGATCGTCAACGCGGCCGGCCTGATCCCGGCCATCAAGGGCATGTCGACGAGCAACCCGGTGAACCAGCAGATGCTCGACTTCGTCAGCCAGGACCACCTGACGGCGTACCCGATGCTGGACAACGTGGTGCAGCCCGAGGTGGTCACGACCGGCAGCAAGGTCCTGCCGTCGGTGCTCAACGGCAGCATGGCACCCAGTGCGGCGCTGCAGAACATGCAGACCACGTTCGGACAGCTGCCGTCCACCAGCCGCGGCACGAGTTACCCGTAACCCCACAGCGTCCCGGTGCGGCGGCCGCCGCCGCCGCACCGGGACCACGACGATAGGGACAGGGCCCGGTGACCGGCAGGCAGAGGCCCGATGACCGGTAGGAAGCGGGCCAGGTGACCGGCAGAGAAGGGGCCAGATGAGCGCGATCCAGGCCGCCGAGGAGGCGGCCGCCGAGTCGGCGCTGGCCCGGCGCGGGCGGGGCGGCAGGCGCGGCAGCCCCACGGGCTCCAGCCGGCTGGCCCGCCGCAGGCGCCGGGCCGGGATCGTGCTGAGCCTGCCGGCGGTGATCGTGGTCGTCGCGCTGCTCGGGATCCCGATCGGGCAGGCCGTCTACTACTCGATGACCACCTGGGACGGCATCACCGCGACCTGGATCGGGCCGAGCGCCTACGTCAGCGCGCTCACCGACCCGATCTTCTGGCGGGTGATCGAGAACAACGCCCTGCTGCTGCTGTCCATCCCGTTCGCCATCGGCATCCCGCTGGGGATCGCCGCGCTGCTGCACGAGCACGTACGCGGGTGGCGCTTCTTCCGGTCGGTGTACTTCCTGCCCACCGCCATCTCCTGGGTGGTCATCGGCATGGTCGCGGTGCAGTTCTTCGCGCTGTCCGGGCTGATGAACAGGATCCTCGCCGCGGTCGGGCTCGGCGCGCTGCAGACCGACATGCTGGCCGGGCAGTACAGCGCCCTGGCCGCGGTGGCGATCACGTTCATCTGGTCCATGCTCGGGACGAACATCATCATCTTCCTGACCGGGATGGCCACCCTGGACCAGACGCTGATCGAGGCGGCCCGGGTGGACGGCCTGAGCCGCTGGCAGATCTTCTCCCGGGTCACCGTGCCACTGCTCAAGCGGTTCATCCAGTTCTCGTTCGTGATCACGGTCATCAGCGCGTTCTCGGCGCTGTTCAGCCTGATCTTCGTGATGACCAACGGCGGGCCCGGGTTCGGCACCACCACCCTGGAGTTCTTCGTCTACCAGTCCGCCTTCTCCCAGGGCCAGTTCGGGACCGGCGCCCTGTACGGGATCATCCTGTTCATCATCATGATCACCGTCGGGCTGGTCCAGCTCCGGCTGATCCGGTCCGAGGACGGGGAGGGCTGGTGACCGCGGCGTCAGCCGGGGTGACCCGGCCGGGCCGCTCCACCGCGGCGACCGTGCGCCGGCGGCTGCGCGTGGCCACGCTCTTCGCGCTGATGGTCGTGGTCGCGGTCGTGATGCTCTACCCGTTCTACTACATGCTCAACAACGCGTTCCGCACCCAGACGCAGTTTGAGCAGCAGGGTGGCCATTCCGCGATCAGCTGGTCGCAGCTGTTCACCGAGCTGCCGGTGTGGCGGGAACTGCTCAACTCGACGATCATCTGCGTGACCGCCATCGCGCTCATCCTGGCCGTCGCCACCACCGCCGGGTTCGCGTTCGCCAAGCTCCGCTACCGGGGCAGCGGCACGGTGTTCCTGGCCGTCGTCGCCGCGCTCATGGTCCCGCTGCAGTCGATCATCATTCCCGAGTACGTCAACCTCGGGAAGCTGGGCCTCATCAACACCTACCTCGGCGCCATCTGCGTCTACGTGGCGCTCGGGATACCGTTCGCCACGTTCCTGATGGCGACCTACTACCGCGGGATCTCCGACGACCTGATCGAGGCCGCCGTCATGGACGGGCTCGGCTACGGCCAGACCTTCCTGCGGATCGCGCTGCCCCTGTCCTGGCCGGCTATCGCCACCATAACCGTGCTGCAGTTCATCCAGATCTGGGACGATCTGCTGGTCGGGCTGCTGTTCCTGCAGAACCCGCAGCAGCGGACGATCACGGTCGGGCTCGCCGCGCTGTCGGCGGGCCGGACCACGAGCATCCCGGTGCTGATGGCAGGCTCGTTCATCAGCGCGCTGCCCGCCATCATCGTCTTCCTCATCTTCCAGCGGTACCTGGTGAGAGGCCTCACCCTAGGGATGGGCAAATGAGCGACCAGACCGACGACCCTGGCCCGGCACGGCCGCAGGAACCGCCCTGGGAGCCGGCCCAGCCGCCCCCGTGGGAGGTGGTGGCCGAGGCCGGCGCCGAGCTGGGCGAACGGCCGGTCTGGGATCCGGGCGGGTCGTCCCTGACCTGGGTGGACATCAAGGCCGGGCGGCTGCACCGGTACACCCCCGGCCAGGGGGACGACGTGGTGCTCGAGCTGTCGGCGGACGGGCGGCCGGTCCCGATCGGCGCCGCGGCCCACCGCGGCTCGGGCGGGTACGTGCTCGCGGCCGCCGACGGCTTCCGGCTCGCCGACCCCGGCGGCCGCATCCAGGCCGGCCCGTGGCGCCCGCCGGACATGCCCGATGACGTCCGCTTCAACGACGGCGCGTGCGACCCGGCCGGCCGGTTCTGGGCCGGGACAGTGGCCCATGACGTCAGGCCGGGCGCGGGGGCGCTGTACCGCCTCGACCCGGACGGCACCATCACCACCGTGCTGGAAGGGGTCACCGAGTCGAACGGGCTCGGCTGGAGTCCCGATGGCGCCGTCCTGTATTTCATCGACTCGGGCGAACCCGAGCCGCGGGTGCGGGCGTTCGACTACGACCCTGACACCGGCCGGATCGGCTGGGAGCCGTACGACCTGATCCCGTTCCCGCCCGGGAAGGCGGTGCCGGACGGGCTGGCA
Source organism: uncultured Actinomycetes bacterium (assembly GCA_963730065.1). Classification (GTDB taxonomy): domain Bacteria; phylum Actinomycetota; class Actinomycetes; order Streptosporangiales; family Streptosporangiaceae; genus UBA9676. Next base: position 76,736 of record CAVSQL010000006.1, read on the forward strand.
GTGGACGCCGAGGGATGCCTGTGGGTGGCGATGTGGGGCGGCGGCGAGGTGCGCCGGTACGCCCCGTCCGGTGGCCTGCTGGCCACCTTCCCGGTGCCGGTGTCCCAGCCCACCTGCCCGGCCTTCGGCGGCCCCGACCTCACGGACCTGTACCTGACCACCGCCTGGCAGGGCCTGGACGACCAGCAGCGGGCGGCCGAGCCGCTCGCGGGCCACCTGCTGCGCACGCGGCCAGGGATCGACGGGTCCCCGGCGGGCGTGTTCGCGGGCTAGGGCACGGGCGCGGTGGGCGGCATGGGCCCGGGGAAGGAGTGACGGTGGCCACGATCGTGCTGGATGGCATCACCAAGCAGTTCCCGGACGGGACGACGGCGGTCAGGTCGCTGGACCTGTCGATCGCCGACGGGGAACTGATGGTGCTCGTCGGCCCGTCGGGGTGCGGCAAGACCACCGCGCTGCGCCTGGTGGCCGGGCTGGAGGAAGTCACCGAGGGCACCATTTACATCGGCGACCGCCCGGTCAACGACGTGGAGCCACGGGACCGGGATATCGCCATGGTGTTCCAGAGCTACGCGCTCTACCCCCACCTGACCGTGCGCCAGAACATGGCGTTCAGCCTTAAGTACCGCGGGGGCAGCGGCAAGGACGAGATCAAGCGCCGGGTCGACGAGGCAGCGCGCATCCTGGAACTGGAGCCGCTGCTGGAGCGCAAGCCGCGCCAGCTGTCGGGCGGCCAGCGCCAGCGGGTGGCGATGGGCCGGGCGATCGTGCGGCAGCCGCAGGCATTCCTGATGGACGAGCCGCTGTCCAATCTCGACGCCAAGCTGCGGGTGCAGATGAGGGCGGAGATCGCCCGCCTCCAGCGCTCACTCGGGGTCACCACCATCTACGTCACGCACGACCAGACCGAGGCGATGACCCTGGGCAGCCGGGTGGCCGTGATCCGGCTGGGGGAAGTGCAGCAGGTGGCGCCGCCGCAAGAGCTCTACTTGCGGCCGGCCAACATGTTCGTGGCCTCGTTCATCGGCTCACCGGCCATGAACCTGGTCGAGGCGAGCGTGGAGCGCGGCGATGGCGGCCCGTACCTGCGCTTCGGGCCGCACCGGCTCGCCGTCGCGGAAAAGGCGGTCGGGGAGCACCCGGCCCTGGAGCGCTACCTGGGCCGGAAGGTGGTGTTCGGCATCCGGCCCGAGCATCTGGAGGACGCCTCGCTGTCCGGCGACGCCACTGCGGGGTCCGTGATCGACGTGTCGGTGGAACTGCGCGAGGAACTCGGCTCCGAGGTGGATCTGCACTGCGCCGTGGGAGTGGCGCCGCTGCACCCGGCCGGGCTCGGCCCTGACGAGGCGGACGAGGCGGCGGATGGGGCCCGCGCGGCCGGCGCGGAAGAGACAGCGGGCGCGGGACAGACGGCGGGCGCGGGACAGATTCGGATCGCCGACCAGCCCGACCCGGCGGCCCCGGCGGCCCCGGCGGCCCCGGCGGGCGCGCTGGCGGCGACGATCGTGGCGCGCGTGGACCCCCGGACCACCCTGCAGGTGGGCGAGCAGGCGCGGGTGAAGGTGGACGTGGCCGCGCTTCACTTCTTCGACCCGGCCACCGGCGCCAGCCTGCGCGGCTGAGCCGGAACGCGCCTGATCGCACGATGAGGCGGCCGGGCCCGGGGCGCCTGCGACCTGGCATCCGCCCCGGCCGCCAACCCGTAGCTACGCCACGGTGGCCGGGCCGTGGGGCCGTTAAGCCGAGTCGGCGCAGCCGGCCGGCTCCGAGGACGGCTGATCGCCGGCCGCCGACTCGGTGGTCAGCACTTCCGGGGGGTTGGCCGCCTGCTGTACCCAGCGGCCGATCCGGTCAACGAGAGCCTGGTTCACGCCCCTTTCGGCATGGCCGAACCCGGGGATGACCCACAGTTCCTTCGGGTCGCGGGCCGCCTCGTAGAGCTGACGGGCGTGCTCCACCGGGAAGAACTCGTCCTGGTCGCCGTGGACGATCAGGAAGGGGGTCGGCGCCACCTTGGCCGCCGCCTCCGCCGGGGAGGCCGGCACCGGATTCCAGCGGTCAGGGCTCACCCGGGTCTTCAGCCAGGTCCGGGTGATCAGTCGGCCCGCCCGGCGCTCCACCGCCCAGTGCACCCGGCGCATGGGCATGGTGCCCCGGTAGTACCAGCGCCCCGGACCGCTGACCGAGACGGCCGCGTCGAGGCCGCCGACCAGGCCCGCGTAGCGCACCACGACCGAGGCGCCCATCGAGAACCCGACCGCGGCGACCCGCTGGTAGCCCAGCTCGCGCGCGTAAGCCACCGCCACATCTAGGTCACGGATCTCCCGGTCACCCATGGTGGACAGCCCGCCGGACCGGCCGTGCCCGCGGAAGTCGAACGTGACCACGCCGCCATGCCCGTTCAGCCAGGTGGCCACGCGCCAGACGTAGGGCCGCGACCACGACAAGGTGAAGCCGTGAGCCATCACGATCGCCAGCTCGCGGTCGCCCGGCAGGTGCGCGGCATCAATCGGCACGCCGTCGTCGGTCACCAGCGTCCGGGCTTTCGGCACAGGTCCCCTCATCTACCCATTGTGCGTGACCCGGCGCGGTGACCTGCCGCGCCCGCCGGGGCGAACAAGCCGGCCGCCGGGCCGCGAACCCAGCCATCGCGCCTGGCCAGTGGCCATTCGGGCCGCGAACCCAGCTGCCCGCCGGCGCAGATCGCTGACAGCGAAACCCGGCGGATCGGCCTGGTCCCGGGCCGCCGCGGGCACCGCCGGTATGAGAGCCTCGTCGATGGAGGTGGCAGCGTGAAGATTGGCCTGCAGATCCCGGACTTCACCAGCCCGGCCGGCCCCGCCCGGCTGGGCGCGGACCTGGCCACGGTGGCCCGCACGGCGGACGACGCCGGTTTCGAGTTCGTCGCGGTGATGGATCATTTCTTCCAGATCGGGGCCATCGGCCCGCCGGAACGGGAAATGCTCGAGGCCTACACGACCCTGGGCTACCTCGCCGCGTGCACGTCGCGGGCCAAGCTGCTGACCTTGGTGACCGGCACCGTCTACCGCCACCCCGGGATCCTGGCCAAGATCGTGACCACGCTCGACGTGCTGTCCGGCGGCCGGGCCTGGCTCGGCATCGGAGCCGCCTGGAACGAGGAGGAATCCCGCGGGCTCGGCATCCCCTTCCCACCGGTCGCGGAGCGGTTCGAGCGGCTGGAGGAGACACTCCAGATCTGCCTGCAGATGTGGCGCGGCGACGAGAGCCCCTACCACGGCGAGCACTACCAGCTGGAGCGGCCGATCAACTCGCCGCAGGCCCTGTCCTCCCCGCACCCGCCGATCATGATCGGGGGATCGGGTGAGCGGAAGACGCTGCGGTTCGTGGCCCGCTACGCCCAGGCCTGCAACCTGTTCCCCAGCCCGGAGCTCTCCCGCAAGCTCGACGTCCTGCGCGCCCACTGCGAGGCCGAGGGCCGTGATTACGACGACATCACCAAGACCTGCTATTTCATCTTCGACGTCGGGGACAAGGGCGAGAAGGCGGGCGAGGCCGTCGATCAGCTGGGCAGGCTCGCCGAGATGGGATTCAAGGCCGCGATCGGCGCGGTGGCCAACGTCTGGGACGTGACCCCGCTGGAGGTCATCGGCAGCGAGGTGATCCCCGCCGTCGCCAGCCTGTGACCCGGACGCCAGCGGGCCGCGGCTGGCGTCTGCTCACGGCGCCAGCACCGGCACCCGTACGCCCAGCGTCGTGAGCAGGCGCGTGATGCCGGGACGTGGGGTGATAGAACGGCAGGGCCAGCGCCACGCCCCCAGCCACCTCCGGCCTCACGGCCGCAGACCGGGACAGGAGCCCTCATGTCCGTGCTCAGCGCCCTCGCCGAGGCGATCCGCAGCGCTTCGGTCGAGGTCATCGATCTCACCGCCCCCCTGTCGGCATCGACACCGGTGATCAAGCTCCCGGAACCGTTCAGCAACACGGTCTCTTTCTCCCTGCATGAGATCAGCCGGTATGACGAGCGGGGCCCGGCCTGGTACTGGAACGACATCACCACCGGTGAGCACAGCGGCACGCATTTCGACGCCCCGGTGCACTGGGTGACCGGGCGCGACGGCCAGGACGTGTCGCAGGTGCCGACGCCCAGGCTGATCGGGCCGGCCGCGGTGCTCGACTTCAGCGAGCGGGCCGCCGCCGACGCCGACTTCCTGCTCGAGGTGGACCACATCAAGGAATGGGAGAGCCAGCATGGCACGCTGCCGGAGGGCGGCTGGCTGCTGTACCGGACCGGCTGGGACGCCCGTTCGGACGACCAGCAGCGCTTCCTGAACGCGAACGAGACCGGTCCGCACACGCCCGGGGTGTCGGTCGAGTGCGCCCGCTGGATCGCGGAGGAGGCACCGGTGATCGGGTTCGGGGTGGAGACCGTCGGCACCGACGCCGGGACGGCACACTCATTCGACCCGCCGTTCCCGTGCCACGCGTCGCTGCTCGGGGCAGGCAAGTACGGGCTCACCCAGCTGCAGAACCTGGCCCTGCTGCCGCCGCAGGGCGCGGTGCTCATCGTGGCGCCGCTGCCGATCACCGGCGGCTCGGGCAGTCCCTGCCGGGCACTCGCCCTGGTGGAGCGGGCCTGACCGGGCGGCCCCGGATGCTGGTCAGCGAGGCGGCCGGGACGGTCCTCACCCGCCTCGGCGCCACCACCGTGTTCGGCGTGGTCGGCAGCGGTAACTTCCACGTGACCAACGCCCTCATCGCCGGCGGCGCCCGGTTCGTCGCCGCCCGCCACGAAGGGGGCGCCGCCTGCATGGCCGACGGCTGGGCGCGGGCCACCGGTGAGGTGGGCCTGCTGTCGGTCCATCAGGGGCCCGGGCTGACCAATGCGATGACCGGCATCACCGAGGCGGCCAAGAGCCGCACGCCGCTGCTGGTGCTCGCGGCGGACGTGGCCGGCTCGGCCGTGCGGTCCAACTTCCGGATCGACGTCGCGGCGCTCGCCGCCTCGGTCGGGGCGGAGGCCGGGCGGCTGCACTCCCCCGGCTCGGCCGTCGCCGACGTGGTGCGCGCCTACCGGACCGCGCAGGCGCAGCGCCGGACGGTGGTGCTGGCGATGCCGCTCGACGTGCAGGCGGCCGAGTGTGACCCGCCGCTGATCCCACGGTCGCCGCCGCTGCGGCCCTGCGCGCCCGCGATGGAGTCGGTGACCGAGCTGGCCGCTGCCCTGGCCGCCGCGCAGCGGCCGGTGTTCGTCGCCGGCCGGGGCGCGCGGGTGGCCGGCGCCCGGGCCGACCTGGAGCGGCTCGCCGACGCCTGCGGGGCGCTGCTCGCCACGTCGGCCGCGGCCAAGGGCCTGTTCCGTGGGAACCCCTGGGACCTCGACGTGAGCGGCGGCTTCGCCACGCCGCTCGCGGCCGAGCTGATCGGCGCCGCCGACCTGATCGTCGGCTGGGGATGCTCGCTCAACATGTGGACGATGCGCCACGGCCGGCTCATCGGGCCGGGTGCGACGGTCGTGCAGGTGGACGACGAGGTATCCGCGATCGGCGCGCACCGGCCGGTCGACCTGGCGGTGCTGGGCGATGTCGCCCAGACGTGCCGGGCCGTGCTGGCGGAACTGGCCGGATCGGCCGGGCCCGGGTACCGGTCCCCCGAGCTGCAGGCACGCGTCGCCCGCGAGGGACGCTGGCGTGATGTCCCCTACCCCGACGAGGGAACCCGGGGCGGGAGTGGCCCCGACGCGGACGGCGGGGCGCGGATAGACCCGCGCACTCTCACCATCGCCCTGGATGACCTGCTTCCCGCCGAGCGGATGGTCGCCGTCGACTCGGGGAACTTTATGGGCTACCCGAGCATGTTCCTGTCCGTGCCGGACGCGCGCGCGTTCTGCTTCACCCAGGCCTACCAGTCGGTCGGGCTCGGCCTAGCCTCGGCGATCGGGGCCGCACTCGCCCAGCCGGACCGGCTGCCGGTCGCCGCGCTCGGCGACGGCGGGGCGCTGATGGGGGTCAGCGAGCTGGAGACCGTGGTCCGGCTGCGGCTGCCGATGGTGATCGTGGTCTACGACGACGAGGCGTACGGGGCCGAGGTGCATCACTTCGGGCCGGCCGGGCAGGCGCTGGACACGGTCCGGTTCCCGCCCGCCGACCTCGCCGCCATCGGCCGCGGTTTCGGCTGCGCCGGGGTGACCATCCGCGGCCCGCAGGACCTGGCACCGGTGCGGGAGTGGCTAAGCGGGCCGCGCGACCGGCCGTTGGTCATCGACGCGAAGGTCACCTCGGGCAGCGGCTCGTGGTGGCTGGAAGAGGCGTTCCGCGGCCACTGAGCCCGGCCGGTCAGGCTGGCCCGGAGGCCGACGGTCAGCCCGCTGACTTGCGCCGGTACAGGAACACCGCCAGCGGGCGAAGACCATCAGCAGGGCCAGGGGCCCCGCGGCCCTTGTCCCCGGACCCTGGCGTCGTCATGTGCGGCCTCATTAGTGGCTCACAGCGGTGAACGGCGTGATCATGCCGAGCATGAGGTGCGGGTGACCTGTGCCGCCCCCGGGCTTGCCGGTCTGCCAGCAGGTCACAACGTAGTTCCCGGGCTTCAGATTCATGCGGATCACGGCACTGCCGCCGATGGGCAGCGCCGCGCCGCTGTCGCCGACGTGGACCCAGTCGCCCTCGGCGTTGGGGCCCTGCTTAATGGCGTCGTCGACCACGGTCTGGGCGGTGTCGCCGGGGGGCAGCCACAGCACCACGAACTCGTGCTTGATCGGGAACGCCTCGTCGTTGATGAACGTCACCGCGAACGGCCGGTTCGCCGGCACGGTCGCCGGTATGCCCTGGTAGGTGAAGTTCTTGACCGAGACGCTGTACATGGGCCCGGGCGGCGCGGCGGTGGCCGCGGCGGACGCGGCGGCGGAGGCGCTGAACGGCGCGATCATGCCCATAGCGACGTGCGGCGGGCCGGTGCCGCCGCCGGCCTTGCCGGTCGTCCAGGAGGTCGCCACGTAGTTCCCGGGCCGCAGATCCAGGGTGACCACGGCGCTGGCGTGGACGGGCAGCGGGTCGCTGCTGTTGCCGACCTGGGCCCAGTCACTCTCGGCCTTGACGCCCTTACTCTTGGCGTCGTTGACCACGTCCTGGGCGGTCTTGCCGGCGGGCAGCCTCAGCACCACCAAATTGTCGGTGGTCTTGAACGTCTCATCGTTGAACATCGCCAGCTGGAACTCGTGGTTCGCCGGCACGATCGACGGAAAGGCGTCAAAGTTGAGGTTTCTCGTCTCGATGCTGTAGAGGGGTACCCCGGGAGCCGCTTGCGCCACCGCCGGTGGCGCGGCCGGGGTGAGTGGCGCGCCCCCGTTGGAGCAGCCGACGGCGACAACGAGGACCGCGCACGCCGCAATGGCCACGGTGGGGAAGGACTGCACATACCGACGGACCCGCCGTGTGTATCGGCGGGACCCGCTTGGCGATCTCATGGTTGCTCCTTCGCACCAGATATCGGTCCGCACCAGCGAGCACTCCTGCGGCAGCAGCGCACCGGTGCCCATGGCGTTGCCAGCAGCCAGGCCAGGGCGACGGGCCGTTGCTGGTCCCACCAGAAGTGGTCATCCCCGCCGACCCACTCCTGATTGTGGCACGGGAGCCCGGCGCAGTGCAGCCGTTCCGCCCACTGCCGGGTCGCCAGGCGGAAACCGTCTCAAGCGGCGTGGCGGCGAGATGGTGGCGGACGCGGGCCGTGCGGGCGCGGCTGGTGATCTGGTCCGGGACGGCCCCGGCGCTGAACGCGGCGACGGCAGTAAACACGTCCGGGCGGACCAGCACGACGGTTGTGAAGGTCCCGCGGCGGATACGTCAGCGTGCCTTGTGCCGGTACAGGTGCACCGCCAGCGGGGCGAAGATCGCCAGCAGGACCCGCCGACCACCCCAGCACGGCCAGCTCGGGATGCTGCCTCGCCTCGCTGGACGGGCTGGGCCTGGACAAGGCCACCGCCATGACCATCGTGATGACGGTCAACACCTACGCGCTGGGCGCCGTGCTGCGTGAGGCGCAGGAGGTCAACGGGGAGCGCAACCTGGAACAGCAGTTCGCGGGCATCGCCGATGAGGAGCGGGACGCGATACTGCGCGATTTCGTCAGCCGGATCCAGGCCTCGGGGCGCTACCCGCACATGGCCGCGCTGATCGAAGGGGGCATCGACCCGGACGCGGCGGAGACCAGGGACGCCAGGTTCGAATTCGGCCCCGGCTGCCTGCTGGACGGTATCGAGGCCCGCCTCCCCCACCCGCCCGGCCAGGCTCCCGCGGACTGACCGAGAAACGGCGCCCACCGCCAGCAACATCGCACTTGCCACGAACCTGCGTCATGATCACATCCGTTTCGTCACGGTTTGCGTGACGCAGATCCGTGGCATGTCGCGGGCCGGCCAGCTGGCCGCCCGCCCTGGGAGGTGCGGGAGGACGGCCGGCCAGGCGGCGGAGCGGGTTCAGCCGCTATCGCTCGGGACCTTGTCCTGCTTGTCCGCGGCCGACGGGACCGACGGCGGGGCCGTCAGGCCCGAGCCGACCCGGGTCAGTGTCTCGGAGGGATAGACCTCCTCGTTGTGGATCGCCACGTCGCCGATCTCCAGCACCTCGTCCGGCAGCCGCAGCTTCATGAACAGGCCTATGCCCCTGAGGATGAGGAAGGTGACCAGCCCGTCCCACACGATGACGGTCAGCGCCGCCCCGGCCTGGATGAGCAGCTGCTTCGGGTGGCCGTAGAACAACCCCGCGGTGGTGACGTCCGGGTTCTTGCCCAGCCCCAGGTAGACGATCATGTGGGGGTCCGCGAAGAGGCCGACCATCAGGCCACCGGCCAGGCCGGCGATGCCGTGCGTGTACACCACGCCGAGCGCGTCATCGACCTTGCTGAACGGCGGCACCTTGCTCAGGTAGTTCCAGGCCACCCAGACGATGGCCGACCCGAACAGGCCGATCGCGATGGCGCCCAGGCCGTTCACGTAACCGGCCGCCGGGGTGATCCCGACCAGGCCGACGATCATGCCGTTGATGCCGCCGAGGAAGGTCGCCTTCTTCTCCTTGGTCAGCAGCATGTCCATGATGATCCAGGTCATCATGGCCACGGCCGTGGCCAGGTTGGTGTTGAGCACCGCCGCCGCGGCGTCCGACCCCGCGAAGTACGGGTCACCGCCGTTGAACCCGTTCCAGCCCAGCCACAAGATGCCCGCGCCGACCGAGACCAGCAGCAGGTTGTTGGGCACGCCGTGCTGGCGGTCCCGCTTCAGCCGCGGCCCGATCACCGCCGCCGCGACGAAGCCGGATACGCCGGCCGCCAGGTGGATCACGTAGCCGCCGCTGAAGTCCAGCGCGCCGTGGGCGGCCCACCAGCCGCCGCCCCACAGCAGGAACGCGTTCACGGCGTAGGCGAAGGTCGACCAGAGCGGGACGAAGATGAGCCACACCTTGAAGCTGATCCGGCCGACCACGCTGCCCAGGAACAGCAGCGGCGTGATCGCCGCGAACACGAACTGGAAGTAGACCAGCGCGGACTGCGGGAAGCGGAAGTGGGGCATCAGCCCGGCGCCGCTCACGCTCGGGATATTGCCCTGGCCCTGCTCGCTGGCCGCGCCGATGACCGGGCCGGGATGGCCGACGAAGGTGCCGATCCACGCCTGGCCGAAACCCATCTTGAAGACCCACAGGACCCACACGATGAGAACCAGGCAGAACCCGCTGAAGGCCATGATCATGGTGTTGACGGCCCACTTGCGCTGGACCAGGCCCCCGTACAGGACGGCCAGGCCGGGCAGGCTCATCAGGCCGACCAGGGTAGCGGCCGTCAACTGCCAGGAGGTGTCCCCGGCGTTCAGCCAACTCGGATAGGGAACCACTGCTCTCCGCCTCTCTGGGCTCAACCGGCCGCAGGTGTCGGTCAAGGACGGTTCATATTTCCCATGGGCGGGTTTCGGACACGTTTCCCGGCTGTTACACCGCCGACAACGTGTCTCGGTCCTGGTCATGCAGGATTACGTGCATATTTCGGCCTGTCTCTAACTCACGGATCCCAGCTGTTGTGATGCCGCGCTGCCGACGCCGAGGCCCGCGCCCGCCGCCCCACCCTCCGCCCGCTGCTCGCACCCTCCGCCCGCTGCCCGCACCCTCCGCCCGCTGCCCGCACCCTGCGCCCGCTGCCCGCACCCCGCACCCTCCGCCCGCTGCCCGCACCCCGTGCCCGCACCCCGTGCCCGCACCCCGTGCCCGCACCCCGTGCTCCGCGCCCGTCATCCCGACCCGCGTGCCCCGGCACACAGGAAGCAGCAGGTCGCCTTTAGGTCACGTTCCGGTAACGACGTCCCGGAAGGGTCTTGAGCATGGCCGGGCTCAGGCATACGCTCCGAGTCAATCCGGTTGGTAAGCGCTTTCCACACCGGTCCGGCTCTTCGGGTAAGCGCTTACCACCCGACCTGGATCCAGCAGGGAGCGGCTGGTGGACAACGGCGAGGCGGCGCACACGCAGCCGACCATCTACGACGTCGCCCGGGCGGCGGGCGTGTCGATCGCGTCGGTATCGCGGGTGCTCAACGATCGCCGCAGCACGCTCCCGGAGACCAAGGCACGGGTGATGCAGGCCGTCGCCGAGCTTGGTTTCATCCCCGATGGGGCGGCGCGGGCGCTGAGCGGCAGGCTCAAGGAAATCGTCGGCGTGGTCATCCGCCGTCCCACGGCAACCGTGCCCAGCGATGACTTCTACGCCGACGAGGACGAGAGCCTCCAGTTCCCCGACCTGATCAACCGGGGCATCGAGGTGGCGGCCCAGCACCGCGACTTCAACCTGCTGGTGTCCTCGGTCGACGTGGACGACCACGACTACTCTCGGCGCATCTTCGCGCTGGCCCGCAAGAGCGACGGGCTGATCCTGCATGACCAGGTGCTCGAGCCCGACCAGCTGGAGCGCCTGTCCCGGCAGGTCCCGATCGTCACCCTGGCTGGCGTGCAGACGCCGACCACGACCAACGTGGGCGGGGACAACGTCGCCGGCATGCGCGAGCTCGCCCGCCACCTGATCCTCGACCACGGCCTGCGCACCCTGGCCTACCTCGGCGGCCACGCGAACAGCCCGGACAGCATCACCCGGCACGCCGCGTTCAGCGCGGCGGTCACCGCCCACGGGGCGACCTTCACCGACGGCCCGCAGTGGCAGGGCAATTACTTCGCGGCGGGCGGCGCCCGGGTGATCGAGCGGCTGCTCAGCGAGGGCGCCGACCTGCCCGAGGCCATCGCGTGCGCGAACGACCAGAGCGCGCTGGGGGTCGTCCACGCGCTCACCCAGCACGGGCTCGACGTGCCCGGGGACATCGCGGTCACCGGGTTCGACGACATCCCGGTCGCCCGGCACCTGCGGCCGCTGCTGACCACCGTGCGGCAGCCGATCCAGCAGCTCGGCGCGACCGCCTTCGAGGCTCTTTACGCCATGGTGTGCCACGGCGAGGCGGCCGGCCGCAGCATCATGCTGCCCACCACCCTCATCCCCCGGGAAAGCTGCGGGTGCGCCGCCGGGCCCGCACCGGCCGCCCGGCTAGCCGCGGGATAGGGGGCCGTCATGCGCCTGCTCGCCCGCAAGCTGCCGTTCTACGTGATCACCTTCGTGATCGCGATCACCATCGACTTCTTCATCCCGCGGCTGATGCCGGGCAACGCGCTGGACGCGGTGCTCGCCAAGGCGGGCAGCCAGATGGGCAGCCCGCAGGCGCTGCACTCGCTGGAGAAGCTCTACGGGATCGACAACCCCGCCAGCCTGCCGTCCCAGTACGCGCAGTTCTGGGTGAGCCTGCTGCACGGCAACCTCGGCGTCTCGACCAGCTCCTTCCCAACGCCGGTCACCTCGGTGATCGCCACCGCGCTGCCGTGGACGGTCGCGCTGGTCGGCGTCGCGACCGTGATCAGCTTCGTGCTCGGCACCGGGATCGGCGTCCTGATCGCCTGGCGGCGCGGGACCTGGCTGGACAGCCTGCTCCCGGTCACCACGTTCTTCCAGGCGGCGCCGTACTTCTTCCTCGCCTTCCTGGCCATCGAGCTGTTCGCGGTCAAGCTCGGCTGGTTCCCCTACGGGCTGGGGCAGAACCAGCTGGACTACCAGACCGGCCTGGCGCCGGGGCACATCGCGGACGTGCTCGACCACGCGGCGCTGCCGGCGCTCACCATCGTGGTCGCCTCCGCGGCCGGCTGGATGGTCGGCATGCGGAACCAGATGCTCACCACCATGGACGAGGACTACGTGCTGATCGCGCAGGCCAAGGGCCTGCCCAAGCAGAAGGTGATCTGGTACGCGGCGCGGAACGCGATCCTGCCGAGCGTGTCCGGCTTCTCGCTGGCGATCGGGTTCGTGGTGTCCGGGGCGCTGCTGACCGAGATCGTCTTCTCCTACCCGGGGATCGGCTTCGTTCTCTACCAGGCGGTCATCAACCACGACGCGCCGCTGATGCAGGGCATCTTCCTGGTCATCACGATCGCCGTCCTGGCCGCGAACCTGATCGCCGACTTCGCCTACCTGATCCTCGACCCGCGCACCCGGCAGGAGGCGTAGCGATGGCCGTGTCCACGACCGAGCCGGCCGCCGTCGCGGTCGAGGCGGCCGCCCCGCTGCGGGCGCGCCAGCTCAAGCTGCCGCGCTCCCCCAAGGTGCTGATCGGCCTGGGCCTGCTTATCGCGTTCCTGATCCTCGCTGTCATCGGCCCGCTCATCGCCCCCTACAACCCGTCGGCCGACCTGGCGGCGAGCGGAACGCCACAGCCACCGTCGGCCGCGCACTGGCTCGGCACCACTCAGACCCAGCAGGACGTGCTGTCCCAGCTACTGGCCGGCGGCCGGAGCACGATCGTGGTGGCGTTCCTGGCCGGCGTGGTGGCGACGGTCATCGCGGTGGTGGTCGGCGTGACCGCCGGCTACCTCGGCGGGCTGGCCGACGACCTGCTCTCGATGCTGGCCAACATCTTCCTGGTCATGCCCGCGCTGCTGCTGCTGATCGTGATCTTCGGCTTCCTGCCGGCCTCCAGCGACGACCTGCTGATCGGTGCGATCATCGCGCTGACCGGCTGGGCGTGGGGCGCGCGGGTGCTCCGCGCGCAGACGCTCTCGCTGCGCAACCGGGACTTCGTGGAGTCGGCCCGGATCACCGGCGAGAGCACCGTCCGGATCATCGGCTGGGAGATCGTGCCCAACCTGCTGCCGATCATCGCGTCCTCGTTCCTGTTCACCGTGCTCTACGGCGTCGGCACCTACACCGCGATCGCCTATCTCGGCCTGGTAAACATCGACCCGCACTGGAGCTGGGGCGGCATGCTGTTCTGGGCCCAGTCGGTGAACGCCCAGGTCAACGGGTACTGGTGGTGGTACATCCCGCCAGGGCTCGCGGTGGCGCTGCTCGGCACCGCGCTGGCGCTGCTCAACTTCGGCATCGACGAGTTCATCAACCCGCGGCTGCGGGCCGCCGGGCTGACCCGGCGCCGGGCCCGGCAGGCGGGCATACCGGCCCGGTTCCCGCTCGGCGTCACCCCCGTGGTCCGGCTGCCCGCCAGCCCCCCAGCCGGGCGGCCGGCCGCCGATCCCCCGGCCGTGCGGCCGCCCGCGGGCGCCGGGCAGGTGGAGACGCGATGACCGGCCAGGATGCGCTCGGCCCCGGCGGCGGCCCGCTGATCGAGGTACGCGGGCTGCGGGTGGACTACGGACTCGGGCCAGACGCGGTGCACGCCGTCATCGACGCCGACCTCACGCTGGTCAGCGGGGCCGTGCTCGGGCTGGCCGGCGAGAGCGGCAGCGGCAAGTCGACGCTGGCCTACGCGATGACCCGGCTGCTGCGCGCACCCGGGATCATCACCGGCGGCCAGGTACTGCTGCACGGCGGCACCGGGCAAGCCGGGGGCCGGCGGCGCCGGCAGGCGGGAAGCCGATAGCACAGGCGGGCGGGAAGCCGACGCGGGCGGGCGGCAAGCGAGCGCAGGCGGCGGGCGGGCCAGCGCAGGCGGGCGCGATCGACCTGCTGGCCGCGGACGAGCGGCAGCTGCGCGGGCTCCGCTGGTCCCGCATCGCGGTGGTGATGCAAAGCGCCATGCACGCGCTCAACCCGGTGGTGACGATCGGCGCCCAGCTGACCGACGTGCTGCAGGCGCACCGCCTCAAGATGGACAAAACGGATCGCCGCCAGCGGGCCGCCTTCCTGCTCGAGATGGTCGGGATCTCCGCCGACAACCTGCGCCGGTACCCGCACCAGCTTTCTGGCGGCATGCGGCAGCGGGTGATGATCGCCATGGCGCTGGCCCTGGAGCCCGCGGTAGTGATCATGGACGAGCCGACGACCGCCCTCGACGTGGTGACGCAGCACGAGATCCTGACCGAGCTCGCCGCGCTGCAGCGCGACCTGTCGTTCGCGGTGCTGTTCATCACCCACGACCTGTCGCTGCTGGTCGAGCTCGCGGACTCGATCGCGGTCATGTACGCCGGGCGGCTCCTGGAGCAGGCAGCCGCCACCGACCTCTACCGGGCGCCGCGGCACCCGTACACGCTGGGTCTGCTGCGCTCGTTCCCGCCGCTGCACGGCGCGCGGAAGCCGCTGGCCGGGATCCCGGGATCGCCGCCGGATCTGCGCACCCCGCCGACAGGCTGCCCGTTCCACCCCCGGTGCGGCTTCGCCATGGACATCTGCCGGACGGAGATGCCGGCGGCGTTCCGGCTTAGAGGCCCCGGCGACAGGGCGCCGAAGCGGGGAGCGGGTCATCCGCGCCCGGATGGCAAGGCGGACACGCCGCCGGGCGGCATGCGGGGGCCCGCGAGCCCAGCAGTCCTATCGCCAGGGTCTCTTAGCGCGGGCGGCGTGCGTTCGGCGGCCTGCTGGCTGCAGGACGGGGCGCATGAGGTCCCGGCGGAACTGGCCGTACCGGAGCCCGGGTCCGGACGTAGGGCCGGACCCGGGCCGGGGGGGACGCCGGCCGCGCTGGCGCCGCTGACGGCAGCCGTCCCACCGGGCGCCGCCGCGCTGCCGGACGCGGCGGGCACGACGAGAGCGACGGGGCCGGTGTCATGACCACCTCAGCTGGGCGCGGTTTCCCGGACGGCGCGGGCGCGGCCTCCGCCGCGGCGGTCGCCAGCCGCCCCGCGCTGCTCGAGGCACGGGAGATCACCAAGCACTTCCCGGCCGGCCGGCGCGGTGTGGTCCACGCGGTGGACGGCGTCTCGCTCGCGCTGCCCGCCGGCCGGATCACCGCGATCGTCGGCGAGAGCGGCTCCGGCAAGTCCACGTTGGCCCGGCTGTTCGCCCAGCTGCTGAAGCCGACCTCGGGCCAGTTGCTGCTCGACGGCCAGGTTGCGCCCCCGGGCCGCGGCCGGCGGAGGCGGTACGCCCAGCAGGTGCAGATGGTGCTGCAGGACCCGTTCGCCTCGCTCAACCCGGTGCACGACGTGCGGTACCACCTGACCCGGCCGCTGAAGGTGCACGGGCTCGGCACCGCGGGCCGCCTGGATGAGACGCTCGCCGGCCTGCTCGAGCGGGTCGCGCTCACCCCGCCCGAGCGGTTCCTGCGCAAGTACCCGCACGAGCTGTCCGGGGGGCAGCGGCAGCGGGTGGCGATCGCCCGGGCGCTCGCGGTGCGGCCGCAGGTGCTGCTCGCCGACGAGCCGGTGTCGATGCTGGACGTGTCCATCCGGCTTGGCATCCTCAACCTGCTCGGCGACCTGCGCGAGAACGAGGGCATGACGATCCTCTACATCACCCACGACATCGCCTCGGCCCGGTACCTGGCCGACGAGATCGCGGTCATGTACGCGGGGCGGCTGGTGGAGTCGGCCCCCGCGATCTCGGTCACCGATCAGCCGGCGCACCCTTACACCCAGCTCCTGCTGAGCGCCGCACCCGACCCCGACCGGCCGGAGCCGGTGCAGCTTTCCGGCCGCGGCGCGGTGCCCAGCCTGCTCACGCCGCCACCCGGCTGCCGGTTCCATCCGCGCTGCCCGCACGCGATGAACGTCTGCTCACAACTCGCGCCGCCACCGGCCGAGGTCGCCCCCGGGCATGTCAGCGCCTGCTGGCTGCACGCACCGGAGCGCCCGGCCCACGCGGCGGACCTACCGGAAAGGAGACCCGATGGCCCACCGACCCAGCTAGCGGATGACCCATCCCACCAGCAGGGACGCCGGACCCGGCCGGCCCTGCGCCATCCACCTTTTTCTCGACCCCGTCATGGTCAGTCAAAAGAGGCCGGCGACGAGCCGGCCGGGCACAATGGAGTTTAAGCAATGCAACATGCGGTCATGAAGAGCCTCGCACTCGCGGGCATCCTCAGTCTGGGCATCGCGGCCTGCTCGAGTTCCAGCTCATCGTCCGGTTCCGGCAACGCCGCCACCGGCAAGACGCTGGTCATCGAGAGCACCTCGGTCACGGCGCCCAGCCAGAATTTCAACCCATACGTCCAGAGCGCCACCGCGTACTCGGCCCAGGCCACCGGCCTGACCTACGAGCCGCTCTACATCTTCAACGTGATGAACCCGACCCAGACGCCGGTTCCGGTGCTGGCCTCCGGGCAGCCGACCTGGTCCAACGGCGGCAAGACGCTGACCGTGCCAATCCGTTCTGGCGTCAAATGGAACGACGGCAAGCCGTTCACCGCGAGCGACGTCGCCTTCACCTACAACCTGATCAAGAAGAACCCGACGCTCTACACCGCAAGCGCGCCGCTGGTCACGAGCGCGACCGCGACCAGCCCGACCTCGGTCACGCTGAACTTCCCCTCGGCGCAGTTCGCCAACCTGTTCCTCATCGGTCAGGTCTACATCGTGCCGCAGCACGTCTGGAGCTCGGTCAGCAACCCGGTTACCTACACCGACTCCAACCCGGTCGGCACCGGCCCGTACATGCTGCAGACCTACTCCTCGCACGGCTTCCTGCTCAAGCAGAACCCGAGCTACTGGAACAAGAGCGCGGTCAAGGTCTCGGCCGTGGACTTCCCGTTCTACAGCAGCAACGCCAACCTGGTGCCGCCGATCTCCAGCGGCCAGATCGACTGGGCCGGCAGCAACCTGGGGCCCGGCCTCAGCTCGAACTACCTGGGCAAGAGCAGCGAGAACACCACCTGGCTCAACAGCCAGCCCTACTTCGCCGCCAACAACGTGGTCACCCTGTGGTTCAACGTCACCAAGGCACCGCTGAACGACCCCGCCGTGCGGCAGGCCATTGGCTACGGGATCAACCGGCAGCAGCTGTCCACCCAGGGCGAGTCCGGTTACGAGGCCCCGGCGACGTCGTCGGGCGGCCTGCTCCTGCCGATCGACAACACCTTCGTCGACCCGTCGGTGCAGGGCGATCTGCCGGCCGCCGGTGACCCGGCCAAGGTGGCCAGCATCCTGACCAAGGACGGCTACACCAAGGTCGGCGGCAAGTGGACCAAGAACGGCCAGCAGATCACGTTCTCGATCACCGACCCCATCGCCTACTCCGACTACTACACCGACGACCAGCTCATCGCGAGCCAGCTCAACAAGCTCGGCTTCAACGTGAAGGTCAACGGCAACGGATCCCCCACGGCCTGGCAGGCCGACTTCAACAACGGGGCGTTCGACGCCACGATCCACTGGAGCAACCAGGGACCGAACCCGTTCTACTACTACGAGAACTGGATCGACAGCACGTTCTCGGCGCCGATCGGCAAGCCGGCCGCCGGTGACAACGGCCGGTTCAAGGACCCGGCCGCCCAGGCCGCGCTGGCCCAGTTCGCCGGTACCAACGACCCGGCCACCCAGAAGGCGGCCATCACCTCTCTGCAGAAGATCATGTCGACCCAGGTGCCGATGACGCCGCTGCTGTACGGCGCCGCCTGGAGCGAGATCTCGACGCGGAACTACCAGGGCTGGCCGACCGACGGCAACGCCTACATGACACCGATCCCGAACAGCCCGTACCTGGAGCAGGTCGTCCTGCACCTCAAGCCGGCCTCGTAACCGCGACCGGCCCCGGAAAGGACGACAACTCCACCCATGAGTACCGCTCACGCGGGGCTGAACCTGCCCGGCCGGGCAACCGGCCGGGCAGGTGCCCACACGACCGGGTACGGCCGCCGATGACCGCCGGCCCGGCCCACACCGAGCACCCCACCAGCACGGTCAACGGCGCGGCGCCTGCGTCCGGCACCCGGGCGCCGGCCGAGCGAGCCCTGCTCGCCGAGCTTTCCGTGCAGGACAAGGTGCGCCTGCTGACCGGTGCGGCCAACTGGCGTACCCACGGCGCCCCCGCGATCGGCCTGCGCCCGATGATCGTGTCGGACGGGCCCTCCGGGGTCCGGGGCGTCACCAAGGATGAGCGTCATCCTTCGACCTGCCTCCCGTGCCCGTCCGCGACGGGTGCGACCTGGGACACCGAGCTGATCACCGAGCTCGCGGCCGCGCTCGGCGCGGAGGCTCGCGGCAAGGGCGTGGACGTGCTGCTGGCGCCCACGATCAACCTGATGCGCACGCCGATGGGCGGCCGCGGGTTCGAGTGTTTCTCCGAGGATCCGGTGCTGACCGCCCGGATGGCCGTCGCCTTCATCACCGGCCTGCAGTCGGCCGGGGTGGCGGCCACGGTCAAGCACTTCGTCGGCAACGACTCCGAGACCGAGCGCTGGACCTACGACGCGATCATCACCGAGCATGTCCTGCGCGAGCTGTACCTGGCGCCGTTCGAGGCCTGCGTGCGCGAAGCGGGCACCGCTGTGGTCATGGCCGCCTACAACAAGGTCAACGGCACTTCCGCCACCGAGCACCCCTGGCTGCTGAGGAAGATCCTCAAGGGGGAATGGGGGTTCGACGGCGTGGTCGTCTCGGACTGGAGCGCGGCCAGGACCACGGTGGCGACCGCCGTGGCCGGGCTGGACCTGGCGATGCCCGGCCCGGACGGGCCCTGGGGGCCGGACCTGGTCCAGGCGGTCCTGGACGGGGTGGTCCCCGAAGCCGACATCGACGACAAGGTGGCCCGCATCATGCGGCTGGCCCGCCGGGTCGGCGCCCTGGCCGCGCCGGACGGGCCGGAGGCGGCCGACCCGGTCCCGGCTGGAAACGGCGGGCCCGTCCTGGACAGCAGCCCGGTACCGGACGGGGGACCGGCTGGGGACCGGGCCGTCCTGGTCGACCCGGGCCTGGTGCGCAAAGTGGCGGCAGCCTCCTTCGTCCTGCTCCGCAACGAGGGGCCGGTGCTTCCTTTCGACGCCGGCCGTATCGGCAGCATCGCGCTCATCGGCCCCAACGCGGTCTACCCGGTGATCCAGGGTGGGGGAAGCGCGATCGTCGCGCCGGTCACGGTGTCCACCCCCGCGGCGGCGCTCCAGGCCGCCCTGGCGGGCCAGGCCACGGTCACCGTGGCGCCGGGATGCCGGACCTGGACGACGGTGCCCGAGCCGGTGGCCGGGTCGATCCGTGACCCGCTGACCGGCGAGCCGGGGCTGCGGCTGGAGTTCCGCGGCGGCGACGGGACACTGATCGGCCACGAGCACCGGATCTCCACCAAGCTCGCCTGGTGGGACGAGGGACTGCCGCCCGGCGTGGGGTGGGGCGAGGACGGGACGATCGTCGCGCGTACCCGGTTCCGGGCCAGCGCGGCCGGCCCGTACCTGATCGGCGCGGCCGGCGTCGGCCATCTCACCCTGGCCGTCGACGGCACGGTCGTGGCCGACCAGGTCACCCCGGTGCCGGATGACCCGGTGCAGACCATGACGCGTCCCGGTGAGGTCCGGGCCGTGGTCGATCTCCGGGCCGGCCAGGAAGCGGAGATCAGGCTGGACTTCCAGCCCGCCGCGGGCGTCGACGCCCCGCTGGCCGTCTCGCTCGGCATCGCGGCGGAGGAGGACGAGGACACCATGATCGCGGCGGCGGTGCGGGCGGCCGCCCGCTCGGCCGCCGCCGTGGTGGTCGTCGGCTCGGCGGAGGCGGCCGAGAGCGAGGGTTACGACCGGGAGACCCTCGCCCTGCCCGGGCGGCAGGACGAACTGGTCGCCCGGGTGGCCGCGGTGAACCCCAGGACCGTGGTCGTGGTGAACGCGGGCATGCCGGTGCTCATGCCCTGGGCGGGCGACGTCGCCGCGGTGGTCTACGCGTGGCTGCCGGGCCAGGCCATGGGCGAGGCGCTCGCGGACGTCCTGCTCGGCCGGGCGGAGCCGGGCGGCAGACTGCCCGTCACCCTGCCTGCCCGCGAGTCCGACTGCCCCGTCCTGCACGTTGTGCCCCGCGACGGCCGCGTCGACTACGCCGAAGGGCTCCTGGTCGGCTACCGCGGCTACGACGCGGCGGGCATCACCCCGATGTTCGCGTTCGGCCATGGGCTTGGGTACACCCAGTGGGCCTACGAGAGCGCCTCGGTCGCCGGGCCCATGCCCGGGCCTGGCGAGGATGTCCGAATCCGGGTGGTGGTGCGCAACACCGGTTCACGGCCGGGCCGTGAGATCGTCCAGGCCTACGTCGCCAGCCCGGTCGCAGGCGCCGGGCGGCCGGTCCGGGTGCTCGGGGCCTTTGGCGCGGCCGTCGCGACGCCCGGCGAGCGGGCGGACGTGGTGCTCACGGTGCCCGCCCGGGTCCTGGCCGTCTGGGATCAGGCCGCGGGTGGCTGGGCCTGGCCGCGGGGCACCTTCACGATCGAGCTGGGCAGGTCCTCACGGGACCTGCGGCTAGGGGTCGCCATTACCTGCGGCTGACCAGCACCGCGGTGGGCTCACATCCGGCGAAGGCGCGGGCACACCGGGTCACCCAGCCGGGCCAGGGTGCGCAGGGCGGGTGGCCTGCGCCGACCAGCCGGGCCGTCAGGTGGTCGCGGGCGCGACCAGCTCAACCTCGTAGCCGTCCCGGTTCTCCAGGTAGGCGGCGTAATGATCGACCCCGCCCGCATAGGGGTGCCGGTCGGGGTAAAGCAGCCGCCAGCCGTGATCGGGCGCGTGCAGGACGATCTCGTCGAGCTCTTCCCTGGACCCGATATGGAACGCGAGATGGTTGAGTCCCGGCCGGCAGCGGTCGTGCCGCCCCGCAACCCGGTCGGGTGATTGCTCGATGACGATGTAGGTCACGCCCGCCCGCCAGCTCTGGCCTTCTGGCCACTGCTGGTAGATGCGATAGCCCATATTCTCGAGCAGCCATCCCCAGCTGGCCTCGGCTTTGGTCAGGTCAGGCACCCACAGCTCGATGTGATGCAGCATTCCTGTG
Organism: uncultured Actinomycetes bacterium; assembly: GCA_963730065.1. Classification (GTDB taxonomy): domain Bacteria; phylum Actinomycetota; class Actinomycetes; order Streptosporangiales; family Streptosporangiaceae; genus UBA9676. The sequence goes on from CAVSQL010000006.1 coordinate 97,909, forward strand.
CCAGCGAGATCCATTCCGACAGCATGCCAGGCGTGCCGCCCGGAGGAGCCAGGACCCCACTATTTTCACTGGTCAGGCCGATATGGGCCAGCCCGGCTGGGGCGCTGGGGCCCCAGCTGTCTCACGGGCCACCCGCCAGGACTCAGGGAGCCGCCTCGATCTTCCGCTGGAGCTTGTTCATGCCGGCCAGCCAGCGGTCGGGGTCGCTGGCCCGGCCCGCGTACATCCGGGCCACCTCCGGGTGGGGCAGGATGAGGAACCGCCCGTCGGCGATCCCGGCCATCACCGCATCCGCCACCGCCTCCGGCGCGATGGCGGAATCGCTGAGGAGCAGCCTCTCGGCGGCCGAGCCCCCGGCCAGCATGGGGGTCCGCACCCCCTGCGGGCAGATCGCCTGCACGGTGATGCCCCGGTGGGCATAGGTCGCCGCCAGCCACTCGGCGAAACCCAGCGCCGCGTGCTTGGTGACCGAATAGGGCGCCGAGCCCAGCATCGTGAGCAGCCCGGCCGCGGACACGGTGCAGATCAGGTGGCCGCGGCCGCGCTCCAGCCAGCCCGGCAGCAGCAGCCGCGCGGCCCGCACGTGCGCCATCACGTTGACCTGCCACGAGGCGTCCCAGTCCGGCTCGCCCGCCTGCTCGCCGCCAGCCCGGGCCACCCCCGCGTTCGCGCAGAACAGGTCGATCTCGCCCAGCACCTCCCGGCCCACGCCGATCAGCGCGGCCGTGCCGTCCTCGGTGGCGGCGTCGCCGGGCACCGCGGTGGCCCCGCACGAGGCAGCCACCGCGGCCGCCGCCCCGGCGTCGATGTCGTTGACGACCACTCGGCCGCCCTCGGCGGCGAACCGGCGGGCGAGCGCAGCGCCGATGCCGCTGGCCGCGCCGGTGACCACCACGCCCGCGCCGCTCACCGATTCCATCCCGGCTTCCCTCCATCGCTGGCCCTGAATGTAAGTTTGCGGCCTCGCCGCCGGGTTGTCCCGTGCCCGTCGCCTCACGGCAGCGAGCTGGTCCAGGGTGAGCACGTCCGGCTCCCCTGGAATAGATCGCCCGGTTTGCGGCGAGGCCAGGCGTCCCGCTCAACTGCCGTACCCCAACGCTTGCCGCCTGATAGAGTCCAGCCCTCTCAGGGTGGGCGCACGCGATAAATTCGGGGGATCCTTCATGTCAGCGGTTACACACTCGGTCAACAACGACCAGCGCCTCATCCCGCTGACCCCGACGAAAGTGAACACGACAACCTACAAGCTCCACCTGCCCAGCGATAAGGGCGTCCTGCTCCCCCGGTAACTACATGCTGTTCGCCCTGGATGCTCACGGTACGCCGAGCGTAGCCAAGATAATGAACATCCGCTGACCGGAATCCCATTGATGAGCGGGGCATCGCAAGGATGCCGGCCCCGCCGGCCAGGGCCACCGCCTGACGATCTACTGAACTGCTGATCTGTGGCAGTTAGATCAAACGGCGGTAGTCGCCGCCAGCGGCGGCGCGGGGCCCCGGCCGCAGCGCCGCCCGGCGGCCCGCCCGATGCCCGGCTGGCCCAGAGTGAGCCAGCGCCGCAGACCACCGCCAGGACAAACAGCAGGAGAAGCGCGTGATGTCCCGGCCTGGCCCCCCCGATCAGGAGGACAACGGCGGCGCTGGAGGCCACGCCGATCGCGAAACCCTTCAGCAGCGCCCGGCGGCTCTCCGGCTCCACCGGGCGTGCCCGGGGCCTGCTGGCGGCCAGGCGCTCATCAACACGTGCGGCGATCTCCTGGTCAACTTTCGCAAGGAACGAGGCCACGACCGCGTCGCTGTACTCGGGGCCCAGCTCATGGTGCGCGCCGGCGGCGGCGCGGATGTCCTCCGGGGACAACGGCGAAGTACTCATGAGGGCAGACTAACTCTCACGGCCACGTCAAAGGCTCTGCTACACGCGGCGACACGGGCGCGATGCGCGGTGGGCAAAGAGAACGGCACCGATCCCATGATCACGATGCCGAGACGCCTGGTCCGTAGCCGGTCCGGACGGCTGCTGAGCGAGGCGGTTGGCGGCAAAGGCAAGCCGATCCCCGGCACCCACCCGAGCAGCGTGCCGACGCCGTGACCGCGCCTGCCGCCGGAACGCCGCGCTCCGCTGATGCCCCCGCGGCAACAGAGGCTCCTCGCGCTGCGTGGCCCCGGACGGCCGTCCGGGGCCACGCAGCGCGGTTATGGATGATCGAACGGGTGCGTTACCGAACCGGGCAGGGGTTCGGCATGCTCCCGCTGTTGAAGTTGTCAATCAGCCTTTCGATGGTGAATCCGGCGGTGGGATAGATGGTCTTCAGCAGCGGGCCGAATTCGGTCGTGGAACTGCCGCCGAAGTCGTTCGTGGTGCCGGGGAGGAACTTGCCGCCCTCCTGCCACGTGCACGTCCCGTGCCTGACCGTCGTTGAGTAGAACGGGTAGAACTGCGCGCCATTCGGCGGGTTCACACAATTGGCGCCGGTGGTCCGGTCGCAGAACGGCGGGTTGGCCTGCGAGTCCGATGCCTCGATCCGCGGCAGATCGGTCTCGAAAGCGATCTTCGAGTAGTTCCTCCCGCGGGTGGTCGGGCTCGTGAACAGAACCGGGGTCGGGTGCAGGGCGCGGTCCCTGGCGACGTTCGGGTTCGTGCCCGGCCAGTCGTTGCGGTAGGACTGCCCGTCGAAATCCTCATCGGAGCCGAAGCACCCGTTGATGTGCACAACCGTCGAGTCGGTTCCCGGCACGCAGCCGACGTCGTCCGAGTCCAGACCGCTGGCGTCCTGGTTGCCGGGCGTGGCGCAGTTGAAGTTCGCATCGAGCTGCAGGCAGTTCTCGAAGTGGCCGATCTCATCGGACATGGCGATGTTGTAGGTGTGCGCCGACCAGGTGTTCCCACGCGGGTTCGCGGTCGAGTACTCGGGGTGGAACGCGTACGGCGCCACGTGGCAGGTGCTCGAGTTCGGGGTGTACAGGATGTGGCCGAACCCGTTGGCCTTCGACGCGGTCATCGAGCCGGCCTGGCCGGTGGTCAGGTCGGTGAGGTTGGCCTGCAGCCCGGCGGCTGTGTCGTGCAGATGGATCCGGACGCGGTCGCCGGGGTTCATGAACAGGTCCTTGCCCGGATTCGGGTTCACCGCGCTGAGGTTCGGGCTGGTGAACGTCCCGGTGAACAGCGGGTTCGCCGGTGCCTGGGACTTCCCGCTCCTGGTGATGTAGGCCCAGTTGATGGGCTCGACCCCGCCGAGGATGTAGTTGTTGCAGGCGCTGGTGTTGTCGATGCCGGTGTTCTGGTTCGACACGAAGCTGTCGATGGTCATCGCCGCGCAGTACTGGTGCGCGGTGCAGCCGAACCCCTCGAACTGGGGGACGTATCCCGGGCCGTAGAACTGAAGCTCCATGAAGGCGTTACCGGGGTGCTTCCCGATGTAGTTCGGCGCCGCGGGGTTCGCGCCGACCAGGTTGTTGCTGTCGGAGTCGGGCGTGCACTTGCGGGTGAACTCGGGCGCGGACTGGGTGTCGCACAGCGTCATGCCGAACCAGAACGTGGGCCGCAGCTGGAAATTCCAGGTCGAGCCGCCCTTACCTGACGCGTTCGGCTGCTTCTTCGGATCCCTGGGCAGCGTGATCGTGTAGGTCATGTTATTGCCGGACCCGGCGAGGCCGGACTTGAACAAGAGCGACGGCTCGTCGTGGCCGACGTACTCTCCCCCGGGATTGTTGAAAGCATCGGCGCACAGTGACTTACTGCTCTGGCACAGAGGTTCGTTGTAGCTCTTCGAGGCGCTCCGTGCCTGGGCGTGTGAATTGGCACGGATCGCGGCGCTCGCGGGAAGCGAGCCAGCCGCGAGGACGAGGAAGCTCAGGAGGCTGATCACAGCCATAGCATGGCGCTTCAAACGTCTGTCCTTTCATCACCGGCGGGTCTCCTTGTGGCATGCCCGCCAAGCAGTTAAACGTCCTCCTCTGCCTCACCAACTCTCCCAGCCGACGGCAAGGCAGACATCCCGGCCAGGTTCCCCTGGCCATGCGTCGAGCCTGTGCTTCGACCGGCTGAGGTCATCAGCTCTCACACAAGGTGAACAAGCAGTGAACGGACATGTGCCACCGATTTGGGGTGCTGACCGCCGATCTTCTCGTAACGGGCAGCGTGTGGCAATGAGTGTCCTGGGAAGTATGCGCTTTTGTAATCTTGAACCGGCCGAACCAGCCGCCTGGCGGGAGACGATCGCCAGGTGAAGGAGAGCTCATGAGGCTGCCGGCCCCCTGCACGAGGCCAGCGCCTGGCTGGGAGCTCAGTTGCCGGCGGCGGGAGCAAGGTTGACCAGGCGGGCCAGGGCGGCCCGGTGCCGGTCCGGCGTGCCGAACGCCATCGACCCGCCCTTGGCCCGCTTGAGCAGCAGGTGCGCGGGGTGCTCCCAGGTGAACCCGATGCCGCCGTGCATCTGCACGCACTCCTGCGCCGCGTGCACCGCGGCGTCGCCGCAGGCAGCCTTGGCCAGGGCGATCGCGACTTGCGTGTCGGGGTCGCCGTCGGCCAGGCAGGCTGCCGCGTACCTGGCGGCGGCCCGGGCCTGGGTCACCTGTATCCACGCGTCGGCGACCCGGTGCTTCAGCGCCTGGAAGGAGCCGACCGGGCGGGCGAACTGCCGCCGTTCCTTCAGGTAGGTGACGGTCATGTCCAGGCAGCGCTGCGCGACGCCCAGCTGCTCGGAGGCGAGCACGGCCGCCCCCGCGGCCAGCGCCGACGTCACCGCCTGGGCGGCCGCGTCGCCGGTCGCCACGGCCCGGGCGGCCGCCGAGTCGAAGGCCAGGTCGCACAGCGGGCGGGTGGCGTCCAGGGAGACCACCGCCGTCCTGGTGACGCCGGGCACACCGGCGTTGACCGCGTACAGGCCGAACGGCACCCCCTCGGCGGGCACCAGGAGCACGTCGGCGATCAGCGCGTCCGCGACGCTGGTCACGGTGCCGGTCAGCCTGGCCTGGCCGGGCTCGTCACCAGGCTGCGCGGCGCCCACCCGCACCCCGGTGGCCAGCCCCGCGCCTGCGGCGTCCCGCGCGCCAGGTATGGGCGCGGGCGGCATCCGGGCGAACCCCACCGCCAGCGCGGCGGTCACAGCGCCCTCGGCCAGCCCCGTCAGCAGCTCGTCGCCGCTGCCCAGCAGCGCGGCCGTGGCGACCACGGCGGAGCCCAGGTACGGGACGGGAGCGACCGCCCGGCCGGTTTCCTCGGCCACGACGGCCGCTTCCCGGTAGGTCGCGCCGGCGCCGCCATGGCTCTCGGGTATGAGCAGCCCGGCGCAGCCGAGTTCGGCGGCCAGCGAGTGCCAGAGCGCAGCGTCGTTGGGCTCGCTGGTCTCGATCCTGGCCAGCACCGCCGGCCACGGGCTGCGGTCGTCGAGCAGGTCGCGGACCGCGGACCGGAGGTCCTCTTCCGCCTCCTGGTAGCGCAGGTCCGGAAGGCGCGGCGCCGACGGTGCGCGGGGCGTGGCGGCGGGCGCGGGCGCGGCGGGCCGGCCGGAGTCAGTGGAGGTCACCGGGGCAGGTCCTTCCAGGGCACGCGGGTATCGGTCCGGGGCTCGGCGGGCAGGCCGAGCACCCGCTCGGCGATGATGTTGCGCAGGATCTCCGAGGTGCCTCCCTCGATGGAGTTCCCGCGGGCGCGCAGGTACCGGTAGCCGGGGCCGCGGGTCAGGAAGCTGACCGCCTCCGGCCGGCGCAGGCTCCAGTCGTCGTAGCGCAGCCCGTCGGCACCGGACAGCTCGAGCTCGAGCGCGGACAGTTCCTGGTTCAGCCGGGCGAAGACGACCTTCGCGGCCGAGCCCTCCGGGCCGGGCTGCCCCGCCGCGAGCTGCTGGCGCAGCCGTTCGCCGGACAAGCGCGCGACCTCGGCGTCGGCCCACAGCCTGATCAGCCGGTCGTGCAGCCCTGGGGTGCGGAGCTCAGGGTGCTCCCGCCAGGCGGCCGCGACGATGCCGACCATGCCGCCTTCGCGGGGCAGCGCCGCGCCGCCGATGGCGACCCGCTCATTCATCAGCGTGCCCTGGGCGACCCGCCAGCCGTCCCCGACCTCGCCGATGCGGTCGCCGTCGCGTACCACCACGTCGGTCAGGAACACCTCGTTGAACTCGGCCTCGCCGGTGAGCTGCCGCAGCGGCCTCACCTCGACGCCGGGATCGGTCATGTCGCAGGCGAAGTAGGTGAGCCCGGCGTGCTTGGGCACGTCCGGGTCGGTGCGCGCGACCAGCAGCCCCCAGCGGGCCCGGTGGGCCAGCGAGGTCCACACCTTCTGCCCGCCGACCCGCCAGGTGCCGCCGGCCTCGTCCCTGACCGCGCGGGTGGCCAGGCCGGCCAGGTCGGACCCGGCGCCGGGCTCGCTGAACAGCTGGCACCAGATCTCCTCGCCGGTCCACAGCGGGCGCAGCCAGCGGGCCTTCTGCTCGTCGGTGCCGAACGCGAGGATCGTCGGCGCCGCCATGCCCAGGCCGATCGTGTTGCGGATCGGCTCGTTGTCGGGCGCGCCAGCGGCCGCGAACTCGGCGTCCACGACCGACTGGAGCGAGCGGGGCAGGCCCAGGCCGCCGAGGCCGGGTGGGTAGTGCACCCAGGCCAGCCCGGCGTCGAAGCGGGCCCGCAGGAAGTCCAGCCGGGGCAGCGAGCCCGGGTCGTGGCCGAGCAGGAAGTCGGCGGCCCGCTGGCGCAGCGCGTCCGCGTCGGCGGAGCCGGCCCCGGTCAGCACAGCGGGCCGCCCGCCACGTAGATCACCTGGCCGGACACGAACCCGGCTCCCTCGCTGCACAGGAACGAGATGACGTGCGCGACGTCCTCGACCTGCCCGACCCGGCGGACCGGGATCTGGCTGGCGGCGGCCGCCTGGAACTCCTCGAAGCCCATGCCGATCCTGGCCGCGGTGGCGGCGGTCATGTCGGTGACGATGAAGCCGGGCGCCACTGCGTTGGCGGTGATCCCGAACTGGCCCAGCTCGATCGCGAGGGTCTTGGTCAGGCCCTGCATGCCGGCCTTGGCGGCGGAGTAGTTGACCTGACCGCGGTTGCCCAGCGCGGAGCTGGAGGACAGGTTGACGATCCGGCCGTACCGCTGTTCCACCATGTGCCTCTGGGCCGCGCGGCTCATCAGGAACGCGCCGCGCAGGTGCACACCGAGCACCATGTCCCAGTCGTCCTCGGTCATCTTGAACAGCAGGTTGTCGCGGATGATCCCGGCGTTGTTGATCAGGACCGCCGGCGGCCCGAGGTCGGCGGCCACCTTGCTGACCGCGGCCTCCACCTGGTCGGCCTTGCTGACGTCGGCGCCCACGGCCAGTGCGCGGCCGCCCGCGCCGGTGATCGCGTCTACGGTGTCCGCGCAGGCGGCCGCGTCCAGGTCGAGCACGGCTACCGCTATCCCGTCGGCGGCCAGCCTGCGTGCGGTGGCCGCCCCGATGCCCCGGGCGGCGCCGGTCACGATCGCGACCCGCTGTGCGTCCTGTGCCATATTGCTCGTTCTCCCTCTTCTCAGGTGCCGGTCGTGGCCGGGATATTCGTGGTCCCTGCGGCGCGCAGCCCGTTCAGCCCGGCCGCGGCGGCGCTGCCTTCCTGGCCGCGGCCCGGCCCGGCTGCCGTGGCAAGCTAGCCGCCATCGGTGTAATGCCGCAGTTCCCGGCGCGCGAGGGAACGCTTGTGCACCTCGTCGGGCCCGTCGGCGAACCGAAGCGAGCGGGCGGATGCCCACAGATGCGCCAGCGGGAGATCCTGGCTGACCCCGGCCGCGCCATGCGCCTGGATCGCTTTGTCGATCACCCATTCCGCCATCGCCGGGGTCGCTATCTTGATCGCCTGGATCTCGGTGTGCGCCCCCTTGTTGCCGACCGTGTCCATCAGCCAGGCGGTCTTGAGCACCAGCAGCCGGGCGGACTCGATCCTGACCCGGGACTCCGCGATCCAGTCCTGGATGACCCCCTGCTCGGCCAGCGGCCGGCCGAACGCGGTGCGGCTCGTGACGCGCCGGCACATCAGTTCCAGCGCCCGCTCGGCCGCGCCGATCAGCCGCATGCAGTGGTGGATCCGGCCAGGGCCGAGCCGGGCCTGCGCGATCGCGAACCCGTCCCCCTCGCCGCCGATCAGGCTGGTGGCCGGGACGGTGACGCCCGCGAACTCGACCTCGGCGTGACCGCCGTGCGGCGCGTCGGTGAACCCGAACAGGCTCGTCCCGCGCCTGACGGTGACCCCGGGGGTGTCGCGCGGCACCAGGATCATCGACTGCTGCCTGTGCCGGTCCGCGCCGGGCGCGGTCTTGCCCATCACGATGAGGATCTGGCAGGCCGGGTCCATCGCCCCCGACGACCACCACTTCCGGCCGTTGATCACGTACTTGTCGCCGTCGCGCTCGATCCTGGTCGCGATGTTGGTGGCGTCGGACGAGGCGACCTCCGGCTCGGTCATGCAGAACGCCGAGCGGATCTCCCCGGCCAGCAGCGGGCGCAGCCACTGCTCGCGCTGCTCCTGGGTGCCGAACTCGGCCAGCAGTTCCATGTTGCCGGTGTCGGGGGCGGCGCAGTTCAGCGCCTCCGGGGCGATCGCCGGGCTGTGCCCGGTGATCTCGGCCAGCGGGGCGTACTGGAGGTTGGTCAGCCCGGCGCCCTCGGGGTGGCCGGCCAGAAAGAGGTTCCACAGCCCCCGGCGGCGGGCCTCGGCCTTGAGCTCGGCGACGACGGCCGGCCGCTGCCAGGGGAACCCGGACCTCGACGCCGCCGCGGCCTGCTCGGCGAAGACCGGCTCGGCCGGGAAGACGTGCTCGGCCATGAAGGCGAGCAGCCGCTCGCGCCATTCCTGCGTGCGGTCGTCGTACGCGAAGTCCACGGCGCCCTCCCGGCGGTCCGGTCAGAACTTTACCTACTCGCGAGTATCCACGGCTGCCGCGGGCTCCGGGCGGGTCGTGCCCACGACTAGCTCAGCCTCGGACCGTTCGCGGTACGGCGGAAGACGTAAACATTGTCCGCCTCGCGCTCCGCCCTACCCGTACAGGCCCTTGGCGTAGCCGGCGCCGTAGTAGCGCTCGAGTTCCTCCAGCGTCTCGTCGGTGGGCTGGACGCTCTTGACCAGCTGGGCGTGGGACGGGAAGACGTCGGGCGCCCAGGTCTGCGGTTCCCACAGCTGAGAGCGCATGAAGGCCTTCATGCAGTGGAAGAAGATCTGCTCGATGCCGACCAGAACGGCGACGCGGCCAGCCACTGCCGGTCCCGCGGGTGCAGGGCCGTGCGGTCCTTCGTGAGCACCCGGGCCGCCGGGAACCCCAGCACGTCCCGCAGCTCCGCCTCGGTCGTGATCTCGCGCACGACGCCGCTGTCCACCATCGGTGCTCCTTCCCCGTGCCTACGTGGCCACGGTACCCAGGTCCGGCCGCGTCAGGTCAGCAGCAGGCGGTTGACCCGGCGGCCCGCGATCACCAGGCCGGCCACGCCCATGAGCGCCAGGTAGGCCACGGGGACCAGCAGGGCCGGGCCGACCACCCCGAGGGTGAGCCCGCGGAGCAGCGTGATCGCCTGGTAGAGCGGCAGGCACTCCACCACCACCTGCAACGCCCGCGGGTAGACGCTGAGCGGGTAGAACGTCGTGGAGAACAGGAACATCGGCAGGCTCACCAGCATCACGAACTCGAAGTCCTGCCAGCTGCGCATGAACGTGGTGGCGGCCATCCCGGCGGCGGCGAACGCGAACCCGGTGAGGATGGCGGCGGGCAGCGCCAGCACCGCCCATCCCGATTTCAGCAGGCCCATCCCGAGCATGACCAGCATGAAGGCGAACGCGTACAGGCTGCCGCGGATCAGCGCCCAGCCGATCTGCCCGAGCGCGACGTCCGCGGCGCGCATCGGGGTGGCCAGGATCGCGTTAAAAACCTTGGCGTACTTGAGCAGGAAGAAGACCCCGAAGGTGGAGTCGTAGATCGCGCCGTTCATCGACGAGGTGGCCAGCAGGGCGGGCCCCACGAACGCGGTGTAAGTGACCGGCTGGCCGGTGGGCCCGGTGACCGTGCCGACCAGATGCCCGAGCCCGACGCCGAGCGACAGCAGGTAGAACAGCGGCTCGGCCAGGCCGGAGACGAACACCAGCCAGACATGCCGGTAGGCACGGGCGTGCCGCTCGATCAGGTGCAGGCTGCCCTTCCCGCCCAGCGATCTGGACAGAGTGGCGAGCAGCGTGGGAAGGGGGACCACCCGCAGCGGCAGTACCCGCGCGGGCGCATCCGCGCCGGGCAGGCCGCTAGACATAGAGCCGCCGCCGGTAGCTGCGGTGCCCGGCCAGCAGGCCGGCCGTGGCCAGCGCGGCGAGGTAGGCCAGGTCGACGACCGCCTGCCCCGGATCCACCGTGCCCAGGTTGAGCGCCCGGCACAGCGACACCCCGTGCCAGAGCGGCGTGAGGTAGGCGACCGGCCGGAGCCACACGGGAAGCTGGGTGATCGGGAAGAACGTGCCGGAGAACAGGAACAGCGGGATCATGAAGAACCGGAAGATCATGGTGAACGAGGTGTCCCTGGTGCGGGTCACCGCCCACGCCTCGATCGGGGTCGCGAACGCCAGCCCGGTGAGCACCGCCACCGGCAGTGCCGCGATCATCCACGCCGAGCGGATCGCGCCGAACGCGGCCGCCACGGCCAGGAAGATCGCGCAGTTCATGGCCAGCCGCAACGTGAGGAACAGCACGTGGCCGTGGAAGATGTCGGCCGGGCGCAGCGGTGACGCCACCGCGGCCTGGTAGGTCTTGTCCCACTTGACCGAGCCGTACACCGGGTAGGTCGACTCGCCCACCGCGGTCTCCATGGCGGCGGCCGCCAGCAGGCCCGGGGCCAGGAAGGTCAGGTAGCTCACCCCGCCCAGCTGGGCCACGCCGTGCGCGTTGACCAGGTGCCTGTTGACCAGGGTGCCCAGCCCCAGGCCGATCGATCCCAGGAACAGCACGGGGTTCAGCACGCTGCTGAAGATGGAGCCGCGCCAGGTCCGGCGGTAGTTGGTCAGCCAGAACCGCAGCTGCCGCCCGGCCAGCGACCAGCCGGACGGGGCCAGCCGGGGCGGTGCCGTCCCCGGCGCCCCGGTCACGGCGCCCGCCATCACTCACTCCCCAGTTCGCGGCCGGTCAGGCGCAGGAAGACGTCCTCCAGCGTGCCGCGGCGGACCAGCGAGGTCAGCGGCTCAACGCCCAGCGCGCGGACCGCCGCCAGGGCGTGGTCACCGTCCTCGACGTACAGCAGCACCCGGTCGGCGAGCACCTCCCGGCGCTGCGCGGGCACGCTCGCCAGCTTCTCGGCGGACTGCTGGTGATCGGCCGGATCGAACCGCAGCTCCAGCACCTCCGGGCTGGAGTACCGCTCGATCAGCTCCCGGGGCGTCCCCCCGGCCGCGATCTTCCCCGCGTCCATCACCACGAGCCGGTCGCACAACTGCTCGGCCTCGTCCATGTAGTGGGTGGTCAGGACCAGCGTGACCCCCTGCTGCTTGAGCCGGAACAACCGGTCCCAGACTGCGTGCCGGGCCTGCGGGTCGAGCCCGGTGGTCGGCTCGTCGAGCAGCATGATGTCCGGCTCGTTGATCAGCGACCGGGCGATGGTGAGCCGCCGCTTCATCCCGCCCGACAAAGGCTCGACCTGGTCGTCGGCCCGGTCGCTGAGCTGGACGAACTCCAGCAGGCGGGCGGTCCGCTCCCGGATCACGTCCCGCGGCAGCCCGAAGTACCGCCCGTAGATGAGCAGGTTCTCGCGGACGGTCAGCTCCACATCGAGGGTGTCGTCCTGCGGCACCACGCCGAGCCGGGAGCGGATCTCCCGGCCGTCCCTGACCGGGTCCAGGCCCAGGATGGACAGCTCGCCCGCGCTCGGCGGGGACACGCAGCCGATCATCCGCATGGTCAACGACTTGCCCGCGCCGTTCGGCCCGAGGAAGCCGAACGCCTCGCCGCGCTCCAGGTCGAAGTCGATCCCGTTCACCGCCGTGAAGCTGCCGAACCGCTTGACTAGGCCGCGGGCGCGGATCAGCGGGTCAACGGCGCACACTCACGTGAGGCTACCGGGCAGGCCAGACATTCTCCCACTAGTATTTTTCTGGAGCTATCCGGGATTCGCTGCCCGGGTCTGGTCCGCTGGCCCGGGAGCACTCGCGGAAGCGGTACTGTCTCAAGGGTCACGATCACGGCGGTGGGGGGACACGCGAGAGGTGGGCACCTGGTGACTGTCGTCCGCGGGTTGTACGGACGGTTCCGGCAGCTGATCCACGAGGCGGCCAAGTTCGGCGTGGTCGGGGTCGTCGGGGTGCTCATCACCAACGTCGGCTACGCCCTGCTGCACACCAGGTTCGGCACCGGCCCGGTCACGGCCACCACCATCGCCACCATCGTCGCCACCGCGGTCTCCTATGTGGCCAACCGCTACTGGTCATTCCGGCACCGGGAACGCACCAGCGTGGCCCGCGAGGGCGTGATCTTCTTCGTGCTCAACGGCATCGGGCTGCTGATCCAGGACGCCGCGGTCGCCTTCAACTTCTACATCCTGGGTAACGGGCACAACAAGGCCGCCGAGTTCATCGCGCTCAACGTCGGCATCGCGCTGGCCACCTTGTTCAGGTTCTGGTCCTACCGCAGATGGGTGTGGGCCGCCCCCGCAGACGGAGCCGAGGCTGGCGCCGGTGGGCGCCAGCCGTGGCCGGCCAGTCCGGCCGCCCCCCCGATGGCGCACTCAGCGACCCGCCCGCCCGCGCCGGACCGGAACGGGGACGGCCACGCGCCCGACCTCCTGCACGCGAACGGCCACCGGGACAGCGACCAGAGCGCGCGGCGCACCGGCTGGGACAGCTAGCGGCGCAGGCCCCAGGCCGCGGGCAGGCGGGTGCCCGGCACCGCCGTTAGGCACTCAACGGGCCGGGCACGTCCCGGGGGGCCCGCCGATCAGGTCCAGCGGCTGCCGGTAGGCGCTGTCGGCCCCCGCCTGGCTGAGCCGGCCGGTGGCGACCAGCCGGCTCAGCACATGTGACTGCCTGGCCCGCGCCGCCGTGAAGTGGGTCATCGGGTCGTAGGCCGTGGGCGCCTGGACCAGGCCCGCCAGCATCGCCGCCTGTGGCCAGCTGAGCTCGGCCGGCCTGACGCCGAAGTAGCCGCAGCTCGCCTGGCGCAGCCCGTAGTAGTCGTTCCCGAAGTAGGCGACGTCGGCGTACATCCGCAGGATCAGCGGTTTCGGGTAGGCCAGGTACAGCTTGATGCCCAGCGCCACCTGTTCCGCCTCGACCGAGATCCCCGAGCGTCCCGGCGTGTAGAGCATCTTGGCCAGCTGCTGGTACAAAGTGGCACCGCCCTGGTCCGGGCGGCCGGTGAGCCGGCCCTCGATCAGCCGGGCGATGGCGAACAGGTCGATGCCCGGCTCGGAGTAGAACCGGTGATCCTCGGTAGACACCAGGGCGGCCGCGAACCGGCCGGGGACCGCGGGCCCGGGATAGGCGGCATGGTGCTGCCGGTCCATTGCCTGGGCACGGGCCTGTGCGTCGCCGACCGATGGGGTCACCAGCATCAGCGCTCCCAGCCCGAGGGCCACGAGCAGGATCAGCCCCACCACCACGGTCACGACGCGGGCCAGCCACCGGCGGCGGCGCTTGGCCCGGCCCCGGCCCGGTGGCGGGCCGCCCGCGCGCCACTCCCCCGCCTGGCCGCCGGAGGGCAGCCCGGTATCCCCCAGGTACGGGCCAGCGGGCAAGGGCGACGTCGGCGCACTCTCCCACGAGGAACCACGACTTGCCATGCTCACCCTGTCATCCGCGCCCGGTGAACCGGAGTCAGCAGGGTTCATACCCCGCACATCCGATGATCCAACGATCGTGACATCGCTGGAGGTGCCCGCTCCCGGATTGCGCTATCGTCTTAGAGTCCGTCATGGGACGGGCGGGACGTGGCGCAGTTTGGTAGCGCACTTGACTGGGGGTCAAGGGGTCGCCGGTTCAAATCCGGCCGTCCCGACTGGTCAGAGGCTTGTAGCGGCTCAGATAGGGCTTCCGGAGAGCCAAACGGAGAGCCATTCTGTTACGATCCGGCCATGGCGACGGCGGCCCGTCGCGGTCACGGCGACGACTCGATCTACTTCGACGCGGTCAAGCAACGCTGGACCGGTGCTGTCTCCCTGGGCTACACACCGGACGGTACGCGGCGCGTCCGGCGCAAGGTGACCGGCAAGACCAAGACCGAGGTCAAGGACAAGCTCAAGACGCTGCGCCGCGAGATGGACGCCGGGATCCACTCATCGCCGTCCTACACGATGGCTCTTTGTATCGAGGATTGGCTCTCCCAGGGCCTCACCAGGCTCAGTCCCAGCACGGTCGCCAACTACCGGTACCTCGCCGGGCACGCCATCTCAAAGCTGGGAGCTGTCAAGCTCCGGGACCTGACCGCCAGGCACGTCCAGAAGGCCCTGATGGACCTGTCTGGCTCGCTATCCACACGATCGCTGCGGCTGGTCCATCAGGTCATCGAGCGAGCCATTCGGCATGCCCAGGCAGCAGACCTCGTCGGCCGCAACGTCGCGTCGCTGGTAGACGCGCCCGAAGGCAAGGGCGGCAGGCCGTCGCGGTCCCTCACGCTGGACCAGGCCGTCGCGGTCCTTGAAGCCGCGGAACAATCCCCGCTTCATGCCTACGTAGTGCTGTCGCTGCTGGCTGGCCTGCGCACCGAGGAGCTCAGATCGCTCCCGTGGGCAGACGTCGACCTGGACGCGGGAACCCTGGCGGTCTACCGCAGCGTCCGCGCCTCGGGCGACACCAAGACGCCGAAGAGCAGGCGCGTCCTGAAACTGCCTATCAAGGCCGTGGACGCGCTGAATGACCAGCGCGTCCAGCAAGTGGCCGCCCGGCTCAAGGCCGGGTCACTGTGGCAAGATCACGGCCTGATCTTCACATCGGCCGTCGGCACTCCCCTGGACCGTTACAACGTGCGCCGCTCATTCCGCACGATCACCAAGACCGCTGGGCTCGGCGAGGAGTGGACGCCCCGAGAACTCCGGCATACCTTCGTCAGCCTGCTGAGCGCCAACGACGTCAACCTTGAAGACATCGCACGCCTGGTCGGTCACAGCGGCACAGCCGTCACTGAGCGCGTCTACCGGCACGAGATCCGGCCGTCCCTGACCAAGGGCGCCGAGATCATGGACCAGCTCTTTCAGTAGCGCGCCTGCGTGCGCTAAGTGCGGAAACGCCGCAGTTATTGAACCCGGGTGGGTGCTGATGGCTGGGAACTGGCCGATTGGAAGAACGCGAGGGATGCGGCGATGGGCCCAGCTACTGGGATCCGAGCGCACGAGCGACTGCTTAGGAGGCATTCCCCGGACGTCGCCCGGTGCCGCTGGATGTGGCCCGACATGCCGTTGAGCTGCACCGACAGTGGCTGGCCGTGGCCCGGTGTCGCCCGGTATCTGCTGGTGTTGGCTCCCCGTTTGGCTCCCCGCATCCGGTGAGCCTCGCTCATGTTCGAATGATCGAACGCACCAGCGGACTAGTGGCAACACGGTGGCCGCGGCTAGCCGAGCGGCTCGACCCGGTAATGGCCGCCATCTTCGGTCAGCAGCACCCCTTCGCCCTTGCCCAGCGGCGAGACGACCCGGTTAGTGAGCCCGAGCACGGCCGCCTCGTTGGTGGGGCTGTGGCCCACCACCAGCGCCCGGCCGCCCGCGGGCAGCCCCTCGACGATCTGCCGCAAGATCGACCCGAGCAGCCACGATTCCCGTTCGACCAGGTCCCGGTCGAGCGCCCGCATCGCTTCCAGGTCCGCTCCCTTCCCCGCCACCTTGGCCGCCTGCCGCCAGCGGTCTTCCACCGCTGACCGCAACCCGGCCGCCACGGTGATCGGCAGCTGGTCCTGGCCCGCCGCGTGCCGCAAGATCTCCAGCATCTGGGTAGCGCGCTCAGCGCCGGTGGACACAAACGCCGCGTACGGCGGATGCAGCCCGTCGCGGCCGATCACCTCGGCGTCCGAGACTCTCCGCGGGGTCAGGTGATCACCGTCGTTATCGGTGTGCCGGCGCAGCTCCACGTACCGCATGAGCGGGTAGTGCCCCGCCGTGCCGCTGCCATGCCGGTCTTTGGCTGAGATCACCCACGCCACGGCGCGCGCCTGCCCGCCCGTACCTCCGCGGTATCCGGGCCAGGTGGGCAGGCCAGGGCTGATAAAGAGCCGAGGCCAAGAGCTATCCGCCAGGGCTGGCAGCACCGTAGACGGCTGGCGGGTGGGGCACGGGCTAGCGGTACGACCACGGCCTGATCCGCCCATCGTTGCCGAAGATCCGCCGGGGTACCTGCCGGTACGCCTCCGGAGCCTCCAGCGGGGTCAGCGACCGCGCCGGGACACAGACGATCTTGTGCACGGCGCGGTGGCTGGCCTGCTGAATCCACGACACCCAGGCCCACCACGAGCCATCGCGCTCGTGCCGCTCCCAGCACAGCAGATGGCCGATGGGGCCGCTGGCCAGGCCGACCACCGGAGGACAGTAGGGCGGCTCCGGCGCCATCAGCCCAGACTAGAACACAAGTTCGATAACCAGTCGGGCGCCGGTCCGGATCCGGACCTTCTGCGCGCCTACCAGGCACGCCAAGCCGGTCAGATGATCTAGCTGAGCGGTGATGCCGGACGGGCGCGGACAGGCAGGATTTACCGCTCATGCCGAATTGAGCGCGTTGCGCTAGTACATACTTATGCGTAGATCAGCATGTTAATTCGCTGTCGCAATCCAGCCGGAGGTACCGGGCCAAGCGCTTGACCCGATGCTGAGGCGGCCCTGCCGATTACGGGTGGCGGAAAGCTGTGCCACGGATATGTGCCGCTCATGCAAATCGTCCAGTTATGAGCGCCTTGTGAGCCAGCGACACGATCGATCCATGAAGGTGGCAAACACGCTGGCGAGAGCGCAAAGGACCGTGTTGCCGCAGCAGTGATCTGATTCCCAGCTTGGCAATCATCCTGCGGGCGACAGCAGGCCGCGCGGCCGTTGCCCGGCAGCCGCGCGGCCTGCTCCTCCCCACCCTGGGGTCAGGCGGTGGTGGCGTGCATCTTGCGTGCCGCCCGGGCACGGTCGATGAGCACGGCCACGGTGGCGGCGGCTAGCGCGGCCACGGCGGCGATCAGGGTGATCTGCCAGCCGGGCATGCCACCGGTGGCGATGACGCGGACCGTGGTGTGCGTGCCGGCGGGGCCGCCGCCGTGCGGCGGCAGCGACGCGTAGGCGGCGGGTGCGGCGGCCACGGCGGTCAGGGCCCCGGCGAGCGTGGCTACGGCGGCCAGAATGTGGCGGATGCGGTTCATGGTGTCCTCCTTCAGAGTGAACGGGTTAGGAGAAGAGCTGGCGCAGGCGCATGACTGCCGGGCGCCGCGCCGGTGCGGCCTTCGGGTGGGCCCGCGAGGTGCGTGCCCGGCGGGCCTGGGCGGCGAGCCGGTCGCGGGCTGCTGCGCGCAGTTGGTCGTCGTGGCGGGCTTTCATGAGCTGGTCGTGGACGTACATGGCCGGGCCCCCTCGGGTGGCTTCTGCTGTGTTCGCCGGGCGTGATCGCCCCGGCGTTTGAGATGAGCCTCCGCGAAGGGGGTTGAAGGCTTGTTGAAATGCTGTTGAACCCGGCTGGCTGGCGGTCAGGCCGGCCCGGTGCCCGAGCGAGCAGCAAGGCGGGCCAGCGCGGCCCGGGTCCGGTCGGCCAGGGCCACCGCCCGCCCGTCCTCATAGATCCGCAGCGCCTGGCGCAGGCTGGCTTCGGCTTCACCGGGCGCTCCGGTGAGCCGGGACACCTCGGCGCTGGCCAGCAGCATCTCGGCCCGCAGGGCGGCGAAGGAGGTTGCCGCGGCCAGTGCCAACGCTTCGCTTGCCAGTTCCTGGGCGGCGGTGAAATGGCCCTGGCGGGCGAGCAGCTTGGCTTTTGTCGCCCGCCAGCGGGCCTGGGAGTCAACGTCACCGGGCGCGGCGGCGGCCTGGGCTTCCTCGGTCAGCGCCTGGGCCTCGGCAAGGCGCCCTTGCGCGTAGACCGCCTCGGCGAGCATGGCCAGCTGGGTGGAAAGGTAGCCGCGATCGCCCATCGCCCGCAGCGCCTGGCATCCTTGCGTCAGCACCCGCTCGGCCGCGGCGGGATCTCCGGCGATCAGCTCGACCTGCCCGGCCGCGGTGGCGGTTATGGCCATGCCCAAAGGGCTGGAGAACATCGCCTGGTATCGCGCCATCGCGGCGCGGGCGTCGGCGAAGCGGCCAACATACGCGTAGATCACCGAGAGGGGCTGGATTATCCAGGCCTCGGCCCACGGGTCGCCGGAGACCGCTTTAAGCAGCTGCTGGGTGCGGCCGATCGCGACGTCAGCTGGGATGGGCAGCTGCCAGAAGGTGACTACCAGCCAGCCCGTGGCCTCTCGCCACACGTAGTGGCTGCCGCTTTGGGCCGCGTACGCCGCGGCGCGCTCAAGGGCCTGCGCGCCTGCAGGTGGGTCGCCGAGGAAGAACCGCAGTTTGGCTATCGCCAGCCACGCCTCGGCCAAGCCCTCCAGGTCGCCCTCCGATTCGAGGGTCGCCGCGGCCGCCTCGCATTCGGCGGGTGCTTCGTCGGTTCCGCCTTGGATGTCGTGGATCTCCGCCAGCTGTACGCGGATCCGGGCCTGGACCGACCGTTCGCCGGCCGCCGACGCGGCCTGGGAGCCTTCGGACAGCACTGCCTCCGCGCGCTCCAGGTCACCGGCCTGGTACAGCACCGCCCCGAGCAGCCGCAGCAGGTCGGCGTGCAGCCGCCGGTCTGCTGAACCAGCAGCCACTGCGCGCTCCAGCCAGTCTTGTGCTTCCTGGAGGAATCCGCGGGCCAGCCAGAAGTCGCCCAGCGCGCGGGCCAGCCGCGGCCCGGTCTGGCTGTTATGGGTGAAGGACCAGGCGAGGGCGGCGCGGAAGTTGTCCTGCTCGGCGGCCAGGATGGCCAGGCCGGGTTCCCGCTCGGCCAGGTCCAGAAACGCCCCGGCGTGCCGCGGCTGGGCCGGCCCGTCCTGGCCCGCCTCGGTCAGGCGGCTGGCGGCGTAGTCGCGGATGGTTTCCAGCATCTGGTACCGGGTGCCGCTGGCTGTGGTCTGGGCGGTGAGCAGCGATTTGGCGGCCAGCTGGTCGATGAGGTCCAGGGCGGCGGCCTCGTCGCTGCCGCTGCACACGGCCGCTGCGGCGGGCAGACTGAAGCCGCCGGCGAATACTGACAGTTCGGCGAAGACGCGGCGTTCGTCTTGTGTGAGCAGCTCGTAGCTCCAGTCGATCGCCGTCTTCAGGGTCTGGTGGCGCGGGTCGGCGACCGGCCGCCGGTGCCGCAGGAAGGCGAACTTGTCGGCCAGGTGCGCCTCGATCTCCGCGGCCGACAAGGTGGTGGTGCGCGCGGCGGCCAGCTCGATCGCCAGCGGCAGGCCGTCCAGGGCGCGGCAGATCCTGGCGATCGCGTCAACCGGCGCGTCGGCGGTAGCCGCGGCCCGGGCGGCCGAGGAGCGGTCCACGAACAGCTGCACCGCTGGCGCCCGCGCGATGGCCTGGGGGCCGGCGGACTCGGGCGGCAGTTCCAGCGGCGGCACCAGGTAGGCGGCCTCGCCGGGGACCCCCAGCGGCTCGCGGCTGGTGGCCAGCACCCGCAGCCCGGGGGCGCCGGCCAGCAGCGTCTCAGCCAGTCCCGCGCAGGCATCGAGCAGGTGCTCACAGTTGTCCAGTACCAGCAGCAACTCCGCCGGGCGCAGCCGGTAAATCAGCGTTTCGATCACCGGCAGGTCGCCGGCCTGCCGCACCCCCAGCGCCTCCATCACCCGGAACGCGACCAGCCCAGGGCTGGCGATCCCGGCCAGACCGGCCAGCCAGACGCCGTCACAGAACCGGTCCGTGGCCCGCGCGGCGGCCTCGAGGGCCAGCCGCGTCTTGCCCGAACCGCCCGGCCCGGTCAGCGTGACCAGCCGGGTCTCGCCGAGGAGCCCGCCCACGGCAGCCAGGTCCGGTTCCCGCCCCACCAGGCTGGTCAGCGGTGCTGGCAGATTGCCCCGGCGCGCGGGCGGCGGCACCGGCGGGACTTCGTGCCGCAGCACCTGCTGCTCCAGCCGCTGCAACTCCTCGCCGGGATCCAGGCCCAGCTCCTCGGCCAGCATCTCCCGGGCCCGGCGGCAGGCCGCCAGCGCGTCCGCCTGCCGCTCGGCCCGGTACAACGCCACCACCAGCAGCCGCCACAGCCGCTCCCGGACCGGATACTCAGCCACCAGCCGGTCAAGCTCCCCCACCACCTCCGCGTGCAGCCCCAACGCCAGGTCGGCCTCGATCCGGCCCTCCACCGCGGCCAGCCGCACCTCCTCCAGCCGGGCGGCCTCCAGCGCCAGCGGCTCCACCCCACCGACATCGGCCAGCGCCCGGCCCCGCCACAGCCCCAGCGCCTCCCGGAACCGGTTCGCGGCGGCCGCCGCCTCACCCGCGGCCAGCGCCGCCCGGCCCGCCCCGGCCAGCCGCTCAAACTCCTCGGCATCCAGCCGCCCCGGCCCGAGCGTAAGCACATAACCGCCGCCGCGCGCCACCAGCGTGGCATCGGGCGCCAGCATCGCCCGCAACCGCGACATATACGACCGCAAGGTGGTCGCCGCCCCCGGCGGCGGGCCGCCCCGCCACAGCTCCTCAATCAGCCGCCCGGCGGGTACCACCTGGCCCGCCTCAACCAGCAACAGCGCCAGCACCGCCCGCTGCCGCGGCCCGCCGAGCGGCAGTTCCCGCCCGGCCCGGACCGCCCGCACCGGGCCAAGCAGACCCAGCTCCAGCATCGAAGTCCCCCCGGCCGCACGCACATCGTCTCCGCGCACTCACGCATCGTCCCGCCGGCCAGACAACCCATGCAACCGCCGCCCAGATTCACCAGATCTGAACCGGCGCCAGCCCACCTGACCCCGGCCGCACATAGCGGCGGGTCGGCGCGCGGTTATCAAGAGCTCTCCACACCTTGGCAATCCCGGCCACGGCCGAGCAGACAGGCGGCCGGGCCGTATGTCTATGCATCGGCGGCGCTGGGCGTGAACGTCCGCTCTTGCCGCGCCTAGGATGTTTCTATCGGAGGTGTGGGCCTTCTGGCCATGGGCTGGGTCGCTGGGGTACGACCGCTTCGTGGGCGGCGGACAGGTCCAGCACCAGTGCGCTGCCTGAGTGGTGCATTCGGGGTCGGCGCCGGGCCACGCGTATACGGGGAACCGGCGGGGCTCGATGTTGTGGTACCACCCGCCGCGGTATCGGATCTGGATCTCCGCGATACCGGGGCGGCGGTGGCCAGGCACGCCCCGAGTGATATCCGGAGGCTGGTGCGGGTGGTGGGGTCTGTGCGTTGCCAGCGGCCACCAGGGTGCCGACATGCTCTGTGGAATGGGCCAGGATGCGCCTGGCCATCGGCCTCGTCGCGCTGCGACTAGCCCCAGCCCGCGCCGATTGTCTCGCCGGACAAGGTCAGGCTCAGCGGCCCGGCGGCCGTGCGTTCGCCGGCCGCGGGCGATGGAGCACCCGTCAGGTACGCGCGGCAGCCTGGTCAGGTCACCTGGAAGATGAAGTCTCCACGAGAGAGGAAGTCGCTGACCTCGAAGCTGTTATCGCGGAAAAGGAATGCATTCCCTATGTAGTTGCTGGACGCGATGTTGGCCGGGACCTCGACGGCGAAGTTCAGGTCCGCCGATGTCGAGGGGTTGAGGGTGAGGCCGAAGGCTGGTGGCTCGGTCAGGTTCTGGAACCGTGTATCCGCCACCGCGAGCGCCTGTCCGACGTCTGCCACAACGGTCGCCGGCCCGACGAATACGTACACTTCCAGCGAACCCTGCGTCACCGGGTCCGGATTAAACACGCCAACGGTCAGGTTGATCGTTCCAGGCGAGGAAGTTGATGTGTTCCACGAAAGGAAAAAGATCATCGGGCTGTGGGCACTCAGTAGCCGGTCCAAGACCTGGGCTCCGGTGGGAGCAGAGAAGTTACGGCCTTGCTCGCGGGCTTCATTGCGGCGCCGCTGGATCTCCTCAAGCAAGATCCGCGCGTTCGTGGCCTGACGCTCCGACAGTTGTGCGATGCGGTCGGCGAGCTCCTCAAACCCCTCGCCAATGAATTCTGCCATGGTTCCGTCCTCTCGAATGCGGCGTTAACGTGCGGCCCTCCAGTTGGTCCAGGACCTGGGCTCCGGTGGGGGCAGAGAAGTTACGGCCTTGCTCGCGGGCTTCATTGCGGCGCCGCTGGATCTCCTCAAGCAAGATCCGCGCGTTCGTGGCCTGACGCTCCGACAGTTGTGCGATGCGGTCGGCGAGCTCCTCAAACCCCTCGCCAATGACCTCTGGCATTTCTCGTCCTCGATCCTCAACTATAATCCTAATGTGGCCATTCTGGCAAGTGGCCGACTCTCTGGCTTTTGCGCTCTTTGTCCTAGCCTGGGTTCGACGGCTACGGCTGGCCTTATGGTGAAGCTTAGCGTTGGTCCGCTTACCACCCCGGAACGGTCCTGAGCAGCAGCCTCTCCTTCCCCGGCCGCAGGCCCCATGGCCTATATGAACACCCTCTTGTATCTGAGGGCTAGACGCACTGGTAGCAAACGATGCGATAGCCCCATCAGGCACGCTGACCGTAGTTCATCGCATCCGTGACACCTGATCACTGCCCGCCGATATTGGGCCACTTCACCATAAATTCCGTCAACTTACTTATGAAGTGATCGGTACTCGTCGACTAACGGCGCTGAGTACGAGATCGATCTGAGCGCAAGAACGCCACCGCGTTCCGGCACAAGCTCGCACCCTTCATCGAGCACGCTCGCAAGGCCAGTCGGGGACCACGCCGACGGTCCGGGCGTACCGCATCAAGCTGGGAGTGCAGCGGTATCCGGGCGCATGGGCGAAAGAGGTGGGCACCGCGGTCAGCGACCGCGGGCGCATCCCCGTCAGTGTCATTGAGCAATACGAAGCGGCCACAGAAGGACTCTGACGCAGGTGTCGCTTGCCAGCGTGGCAGAAACACCGCAGAGTGGTCCCATGCTCCTGGCAGGCGACACGCAGGCCCGGATCGCGGGAGTTTCCCCGCCGCCCGCACATGGCTCCCCTCTATGTCAATGAGGGAGTTCTGGAGATCTGCCGGCTGGGCGTAGCGTTGCTGCTGGCGGGTCCGGGAAGTGACTTATCCGAAGAGCCGGCCATGGGGTTGAGGCCGGCCGCGCTGGATTTCGTAGCCGCCCCCACGTGTCCTCCCGGGCCCGTTTCCATTGGGCCGGCGGGTGCCTGCTGGGCTGGGGCGGCTGTCTTGGCCTCGGCGGCGAGCTGGCGGTAGACCACGCCGGGTAGCCGCCGCTTGAGGCACCGCAGGGCTTCCATCTTCGTCTTTCCGGCGGCGACCTTGCGCCGGAAGTAGGCCCGGCCTTCTGTGTCGTTGCGCAGCTGGACGATGGCCATGATGTGCAGCACGCGGTTGATCCGCCGGTTCCCTGCCCGCGACAGGCGGTGGCGGATCTGTTCGCCGCTGGAGGCATCGATCGGGGCGGTGCCGTTCCAGGACGCGAAGTGCGCCCTGGTGGGGAACCGCGCTACACCGGCGACGTCGCTAAGCACCCGGGCCGCGCCGACCGGGCCCAGGCCATGCAGGTTCATCAGGGCGGTGCCGGTGGCGGCGACTGCCTGCCGCAGCGCCTTGTCGCTGTCTTTGAGCTTGCGGTCCAAGACCACGATCTCGGCCAGCAGCTCGGCTGCGATCTGCCGGCGGGTCCGGCCCGCGATCTCACGCGGCCGCACGGTGGCCAGCAGCGCCCTGGCCTGGGCTGCGGACAAGAACCGCGGTGCTCCGCCCGGGATGAGGCCGGGCAGCAGCCGATGCAGCCGCGATACCGCCTGGGTGCGGGCGTTCGCCAATTCTTCGCGGCGATCGGCGAGCAGCCGCAGCGCCATCAGCTCATCCTCACGCGCGACTGGCCGCAGGGCCGTAGTGCGGGCCGCGACCACCGCGATGGAGTGCGCGTCAGTGGCGTCCGTCTTGCGACCCTGCCCGGTGGAGAACACCCGGGCTCGCGCCGACAGCTTCGCTGGCACATCCACCACGGTCTCGCCGTCGGCGACCAGCCGCTGCGCGACATGCCGCCCTATCCCCTGGCAGCCTTCGACTGCCCAGATCCGCTCAGGCCAGACCCGCCCCGCCGCGAGCATCGCCCGCAAGCCGGCGCGGTCAGTCCCGAACCGGCCCGTCTTCAGGACCTGCTCCCCATCGCCAAGAACCTCGATCGTCGCCGACACCTTGTGCGAATCCACACCGATGATGATCCCGCTCACGCCACCCTCCTCGCTCCAGGCAACCCCAGCCAGAAGGCGAGGAGGGCAACGCTTCTTCGAGCAGAACAGGCCCCTCTTGAGCCACTCCCCGCCACGGCGCCCGGCGAGGACGCATGCCATGTGAGAGCCACACCAAGATCAGTGGGCAGCCGAAAAGAGAGCGTCCCGCCGGGCACCTCAGCCAACCCTGCCAGGCCAGCTGTGAGTCCTAGTGAACAAGAAGCCGATGTGAGCGAGTTCCGTCTGCGCATTCTTATGCAGAGATCAGTATCTCCATTCGCGATCAGCAATGCTGTGAGAGGTCCATGGCTGAGCACTGGTACCCACCTCTGGGTGGGCCAGATCGCCGAATACTTGTGCCTCTTCGTGCCCGGCGGTCAGCGCCTTGCAGGCACCGAACGGCCTGTTCTGCTCTGTTGGTTGACCCCAACGCGTCCTGGGCCAGCGCTGTCACGTCCGAGTTGCGTCCATCAGAGTGGTGTACCGACCGGGCCTGCAGGTGGGCGTGGCGTAGGGACGTGAAGGCGGCCACCGCGTGATTCTTTGGAAGACCTCTCACAGTGCTTCCGAAGGAGACACGACGATGACCGCTCCCAGCAGTATCGACCCTGCCCGCTTTCTGCACGACCAGCTGGCGTCCGCGTCGCCGGACCTGCTGCGCTCGATGGTGACCACGTTCATCAACGCGCTCATGTCCGCCGAAGCCGACGCAGTTTGCGGTGCCCCGTACGGGATGCCGGGCCCGGACCGGGTTAACGTCCGCAACGGCTACCGCCACCGTGACTTCGACACCCGGGCCGGCACTTTGGAGGTGGCGATCCCGAAGCTCCGCTCGGGCAGCTATTTCCCGGACTGGCTGCTGGAACGCCGGCGGCGGGCGGAGGCAGCCCTGACGTCGGTGGTGGCGACCTGCTACCTGCTCGGCGTCTCCACCCGGCGGATGGAAAAGCTGGTCGAGTCGCTGGGCATTACGAGGCTGAGCAAGTCTCAGGTGTCGGTGATGGCCGCCGAGCTGGACGCGGTCGTGGAGGACTTCCGGACCCGTCCGCTGGACGCCGGGCCCTATACGTTCGTGGCCGCGGATGCCCTGGTGCTGAAGGTCCGCGAAGGCGGCCGGGTCGTCAACGTCCACGCCCTGCTCGCGGCCGGGGTGAACGCCGACGGCCACCGGGAAATCCTGGGCCTGCAGGTCACCTCCGCTGAGGACGGCGCCGGGTGGCTGGCGTTCTTCCGGGACCTCACCGCCCGCGGCCTGGCTGGCGTCGCGCTGGTCACCTCCGACGCCCACCGCGGCCTGGTCGAGGCCATCGGTGCGACGCTGCCCGGCGCGTCCTGGCAGCGGTGCCGGACTCACTATGCGGCGAATTTGATGTCGGTGACGCCGAAGGCGTCCTGGCCGTGGGTCAAGACGATGCTGCACTCGGTCTATGACCAGCCCGACGCCGCCTCCGTGCACGCCCAGTACGACCGGCTCGTCGAAAC
The DNA here is from genome assembly GCA_963730065.1 of uncultured Actinomycetes bacterium. Taxonomy (GTDB): domain Bacteria; phylum Actinomycetota; class Actinomycetes; order Streptosporangiales; family Streptosporangiaceae; genus UBA9676. Next base: position 123,682 of record CAVSQL010000006.1, read on the forward strand.
AGTCGCCGGCAAGCTCCCCAAAGTAGCCGCCCACCTGGATGCAGCCCGTGCCGATGTGCTCGCGTTCACAAGCTTCCCAAAAGAAATCTGGCGCCAGATCTGGTCCAACAATCCGCAGGAACGGCTGAACCGTGAAATCCGCAGGCGAACCGACGTCGTGGGGATCTTCCCCGCCCGTGACGCCCTGATCCGTCTCGTCGGCGCGGTTCTGGCCGAGCAGCACGACGAATGGACCGAAGGCCGCCGTTACCTCGGCCTCGACGTCCTGGCCCGTTCCCGCGTCACCCTCGCCCCGGGCCCCGGCAGCGACACTGCCACCAGAATCGAGGTGAACCAGGCCGACGACCTCCAGGCGCTCAGCGCCTGATCCCAGCCAAAGAATCACGCGCTAACCGCGAAACACCACGCCCGGGGACTTGACCCACGTCCGGGTGCTCTGACATGCCAGTCGTGGATGACCGGCAGATCATCCCCCAGGTGCGTCAAGCAACGCGCGGCAAACATCTGTGATGTCGATCATCCCGATGAGACCGGCCTCTTCGACCACCGGCAGATGCCGGAAACGGCTGGTTATCATGGTGTTAGCCGCGTCACGGATGCTCGCCGTCGCATTGATGACGCTCAGGCGAGTGGTCATCAGGTCATAGATCCGGACAGCATCCGCGTCCCTTCCATCCGCCACCAGCTGGACAATGTCAGCTTCCGTGATGAGACCCATCGGCCGGTTGGTCTGCGGGTCCAGGACCACGAGCGCGGTCGCAGCCTCGTGTCTCATCAGGTATGCGGCCCCGGCCACGTGATCATTCGGCTGGACTGTCGTCAGCGGTGGCCGCATAATGTCTGCGACGGTGGCCGGGACAGGTGGCAGGGACGGCTCCTGCGCAGAGGTTTCTGGCATGATCTTCTCCGTTTCCGGGATCTCGGCGATCCCCAGGGATTCCGGCCATCGATCTCGGCCTGTACCGCATCCGAAGACAAGCTCGGGTCGGTGGCCTGATCAACGAATACCGCCTGGTGGAATGACGTGGACGAGGTTATCGGCACGCGCAGGTGCCAGACGCGGGTGGCCAGCTTGCGGGCGGCCGCCGTGGTAGCGATCTTCTTCCCGCGGCGTTTCGCGATGGCCTGGAAGGTGGCGGCGAACTGGGGGGAGCGCTTGGCGGTCTGCGCCGCCTCGCACAGCACCCACCGCAGCCATACCGGGCCCTGCTTTCCAGATGTGCCCGTAGTGAGCGGCGTGGTCGCTGCCGCGGACAGCCGGTGGTGGGCCCGGCCCAGAACGCCAGCTTGCGCGCCGAGCCGCCGAACCGGCTCACGTCACCGATCTCGGCGAGAATGACCAGCGCGGTGAACGGGCCCACCCCGGCAGCTGGGTGAGGACCCTTGACCCGCGGGCCGGAGCCAGCTCAGGACCACCTTATGTTACCAATGTAGGTCAACAGTGTAGGTCAACAGTGTTGACAGTGATCGCTTCGTAGCGTTTACTGTGGGTAACAGCGTAAATCCCCGGAGTCAACCATGATCATTATTCTCGGTCTCGTCATCCTGGTCGCTGCCGTGATCGCCGGCGTGGCCGGCGTTCTCAGCAACAGCGGAAGTGGCCACGCCCTCACCCACGGGTTCGCGGTGTTCGGCTACCACGTGACTGGCTCCACCGGGACGCTGTTCCTCTACGGCATCGTGGTCGGGGTGGCCGGCTTGCTCGGCCTGAGCCTGCTGCTGGCCGGTGCGCGGCGCACCGCCCGCCGCGGCCGCCAAGCACGTCCCGGGCTCAAGCAGTCCCGCCGCGAGACTGCCGCCGCCAGCCAGGCCCGCGACGACCTGATCGACCAGCGCGACACCGCCCGCGCATACACCGCGAGCAGTCTGGGAAACGGCACGCCGGGCGGCGGCCACCAACCGGACACGAGTGGCAGCCGCGGGAACCGGCTGCACCTGTTCGGACGCCGCCCCGCACCCCAGCGGGCCGCAGGCAGGCACCCAGAGTCACGGGACGGCCAGTCCGCCTCCGACCTTCCCGCCGATCCGCCCGTATCAGCGAACTCAGCTGCGGCCGGCAGCCGACCATGAATACCACCAAGAAGATCGCGCCCGAGTCCGTACCAGGAATCCGCAGCTGGAGGTACCACGGGGCTGAGCCTGATCTGCGTCAGCGCGTCGAGGTCAGCGATGATGACCGCACCGTCGCCACGGCCGAGGTGACCACCTCCGAAGGATCTGGAGGCACCGCCCGGGTGTCTTTGCACGCCGACCCGGGGCACATCACCCCGGGCCGCCGGTCGAGCCTGGTCGATGCTGTGCTGGACCTTCCCGAGGTGATAGAAAGCGCACGCCTGGAGGCGGCATTCCATCTTGGCGATAGCGAGTCACTGCACCGGCTCCAGGAGCGCTGCGGGGACGCCAGGACCCACCCAGCTGGGTGGAGCGCGCTCTTCGAGGCGAACCTTCCCTCCAGCCGGGCCAGCCGCACGCCCCAGGCCCAGCCCGCCAGGAACCCCGGCTGGACGCATAGTGATGGCATGCCGTCCTTGCGGCCGCCGGAGGGCGTCTTGACGGATGGCGTCGTATCGCTGCGTGTCCCGTCGGCCGGGGATGTCGACGCCCTTGTCAGCTACGCCGCCGGGCAAGACCGCGGCCGGGGCGAGGCATGGCTCCCGCCGCTTTATGCCGGTGCGTCGAGGGAGCGCTGCTTGTGGATGGTCGCCGACTGGCTGGCCGGGTGGGCTGGCGAAGACAGCTACAACGGGCCCGCGCTCCTCCTGACGATCGCCCAGAGCCCATGGCCGGTCGGCATGGTCGGGTTTGTCTCCCGGGGTGCGGGCACAACCGGGCTTGCCTACGGTGTGGAGCCGCCCTGGCGGGGCCAGGGCCTGGCGACCCGGGCCGTCGTGCTGGCCACCAGGTGGCTTATCCGCGAGCGTGGCGCCGACGTGGTGGAGCTTCGGTCTGGCCGCGATTCCCCAGCCTGTCAGCGGATCGCCGTCAAGTCCGGCTTTTCCCTGGCCGGGACCGTCAGCAGCGTCGTCGAGGCGACCGGCAAGGTCGTCGAAGACTTGCGCTACATCACCGAAGCGCGACAGCGCCGCGTTCGCCCTCAGACCGCCAGCTGACCGAGCCGGGCCAGGGCGGCTGGTCGTCCGGCCGCAGCAACGGCATTGGCAACATGCAGGATGCCGACGTGAATCCTCTGAGTGGTGACCTGTAGGGCTCGATTACTCGATCTGGCCTGGCTGGTGGAGGCTTCCGGACTGAGATCACCGCTGAGGGATCTTCCCTGTCGCCTGCCTGCTCGTGCGCTGTCTGCTCAGCTTCCGGACGGTGCTGGCCCGGCGTGAGATATCCAAGGATGCCGAACTCCTGGTGCTCCGCCACGAGACGCGATCCTGCGCCGCCAGATCAGCCGGCGCCGCTGCCAGCCGGCCGGCAGAACACCTCGCGCAGCGTCTCGGCATCCGTAGGCAGCAGCGGCCAGATCAGCCAGGCGTGTCGTCTCGCGGGAAGAACTCCCCGGTGCAGCACCTGATCAGCCGCGGCCGTACTGCGCGCCGCCGGAATGCACCCTCCCGGCTTCGTGCTCACCGCCACCCGCGACCTGGTCCGCGACTTCGCCGATATGCTCTGCGACCAGCGCGGCGAGCGCCTGGAAGCTGGGCTGCCCAGGCCCAGGGCAGCGCGGTCAGCGAGCTGCGCGGCTTCGCCAAAGGACTCCGCAAGGACTGGGCCGCCATCACCGAGCTCACCACGCCCTACAACTCCGGCGCCGTCGAAGGCCACGTCAACCGCATCAAAATGATCCCAAAGACAGATGTACGGGCGGGCGAAACCCGACCTGCTCCGCAAGCGTGTCCTGCTCGCCGACTGACCCGTCACGGCAATTGGGCCAGAGCCACCGCAACCTGACCATTGACAGGTTCAACCCTGTCGACCACACGGGCGGTGCGCAGATCACCCAAATCTGCGCGCCGGAGTCAACCATGCTGGCCGGCAGGGACCTGCGCCATAACGGCGGCTCGGCGCGCGTTCTCCCTGGCCTTCTCCATCACCCAGCGTGATGTCGTCCCATGGGCGGAGCCCGATGCCGGCCGCCAACCCTGTGCGGTGTGGCTGGCCTGAAGGCCGCCGTCGGCGGCAAGCCCGTCGGTGCGGTGAACGAACGGCCCGGCTGCGGCTTGCTTGACCCGCCTGATCTGGCGCGCGCCCTATGCGGCACGAGCGGATATCTCGGGCCGGGCGTCGTCGCGCGCGTCTGCACGGACGCGTGCATCTGGTCACGCATCGACGAGACACAAGATGGTCGTCACCACCTCGTCCAGGGGGATGGTTGTCCGGACCTCGTGATCGGCCACTCGCCGCAGCAAGGGCTCAACGGTTTGGAGGTCATCAGCGACGCGGCTGAGCTCTTCGGGCGCCTTGCCGTAAGGGTTGCTGGTCCTGGTGGCCAGCCGCCCCACCAGAACCTCGAGCGGAGCGCTCAGCAGAATGATGTGGTCGAACTGGGCATGGAATCGCGCCTGGTTCTCCTCGCAACCGGCGACGAACAGCACGTCGGCGTCTTCTGTGGCCAGCAGAGCCTGGATGGCGTCTTCCCGCCACATCTGACGGCCGTCTGGCAGGGGCTCGGACCACCCGTCGTCGGTGTCGACAGCCTTGAACCCGCGAGCGGCCAGCTCACGGGCAACGCTCGACTTCCCGGTTCCCGACATCCCAGTCAGGAGAACTCGCTTCACGCGTAGCAGCGTATGGGCCCGGTCCGGGCGCTGCGGGCCGCCCAATTGGCAAGCCGGGCCGGCCACGCACCTGGCGGCAGAAGTGCCCGCCTCTAGCACCCGCTTCAGCGACGGGCCTGCTGGCTGGCGCGGGGGTGCGGCTGGCCGGGGCGCACACTGAGGTGGTGCGCATTACCATCCGGGTCCGGCCCGGCTCTGCCCGTCCCGGCGTCGGCGGCGAGCACGATGGCGCACTGGTCGTGCGGGTCAGCGAGCGTGCCGTGGACGGCCGGGCCACCGCGGCCGCCCTGGCCGCACTGGCCGCCGCGTTCGGTGTCCGCCATCATGCAGTGACGCTGGTCGCGGGGACGTCAAGCCGGATGAAGGTAGTCGACGTGGCCGATGCCAACCCGGCTGTGCTCGACCACCTGCTGGGGCTGTGACTGCCGGGCAGGCTCACCTCCGCGCCGCCGGGCGGGAAGACGAAGGGGCGAGATGATGAACACCAGAAGCGTGACCGGCGATTTCGGCCAGGTAGTCGAGCAGTATCACCGGGCGCTCGGGGAGTTCATGAAGGGAGACTGCGAGCCCGCCATGCGGCTGTTCTCCGAACGCGAGGATGTCACCCTCGGCAACCCTTTCGGCGTCTTCGTACGCGGATTGGCGCAAGTCGCTGAGACGACGGAGCGGGCCGCTTCGCACTACCGGGATGGCGGTGCGGCCGGCTTCGACACCATCGCGAAGTACGTCACCCCCGATCTTGCGTACCTCGTCGAAGTCGAGCGCTTTGAGTCCAAGGTGGGCGGGCGCGAGGATGTCTCACCGGTACATCTGCGGGTCACGAGCATCTTTCGCCAGGAAGAAGGCAGCTGGAAGCTGGTCCATCGGCACGCCGATCCCATAACCACCGCGCAACCAGCGGAATCTGTTCTACGGAAGAGCTAGGTATCCCTACAGAGCTGGAGCAGCGAGTACGGCAACGGAAGTGATCGCGATCCCAAAGCGTCCCGAGGCGGACATGATCGTTGTCGGCCCCCGACCCCCGACGTCCCGATCAGCGCCCTGGCTGCCTAGCTCCACTTGATGCGCGACACATCGGCCCCGGTTGATGTGCGACACACCCTAGTTTTCCTGTGCTCGCTCCGATGCAACGCGAAATCGCGGCGACCTATCTCCGCCTGGAGACGACGGCCGGAAGCCGGGCCGCCACCGGTAACGACGACGGCGCGCCCTCGCGCTCCGGGGCAGCGTGAATATTGCCTGGCCGGGGAGGAGGCTGCGGAAATACCCTCAGATTCTGGCGCTGAGGGAGGCCGAGATGGACCGCGATGTGCTGGATGTGATCGAGCGCGAGATTGACGAGGAGGCGCGGGCGCGCTTCCCCGGCACCGCGGTGCGCCAAGCTGTGCTGCTGCAATACGGCGACGACCCGCTAATCGAGCCGGGGGACCTGGGGGTCCGTGTGCTGCTCGACGAGCCGGACGGGCCGGAGGACGACTGGGGGCCGGCCCTGACGGCATTCGAGCAGGCCAACGAGACGGCGATGGAGCAGTTCCGGGGCTACCTGGCGGCAAAGCTCCGGGAGATCATGGCGGTCGAGTACGTGTTCAGCAACACCGTCACCTGGGACGGCGAGGGACCCCGCGGGGGCATGCCCGTCGCGCAGCGGCTGTCGGACATCAGCGAGTGGGAGCACGGCGAGGCCACCTTCGTGCTGGCCGCGCTGGGACCGGCTGGCCTGGAGACGGTGGACACGCTGATCATGGCGGGAATCGCGGCCACCCGCGCGGAGGCCATGCGGTGGGCCGTGGACCGCGTCCGCGAGGGGCCAGAGTACCGGCGGGTGGGTCAACTGAGAGGCGACGCCGAGGTCATGGCCCGCGACGTGGTGGATGCGATCGAGCGCGAGATCGACCAGGAGGCGCGGGCGCGCTTCCCCGGCACCGCGGTGCGGCAGGCTGTGCTGCTGCAATACGGCGACGACCCGGAAATCGGGCCGGGGGACCTGTGGGTCCGGGTGCTGCTCGACGCGGACGGCCCGCAGGACTACGAGCCGACCCTGACGGCATTCCTGCTGGCCGGGGAGACAGCGCGCGACCAGTTCGCGGGCTACCTGGCCGAAAAACTCCCGGAGATCAGGCTGGTCGAGTACACCTTCAGCAACCCTAACCCCGTCACCCGCGACGGCCACGGGCCCCGGGTGAGCAATCTCGTCGGGGAGCGGCTGCCGGACACCCAGGAGTGGGAGCGCGGCGAGACCACCCGGGAGCTGACCCGGCTGGGACCGGCTGGCCTGGAAACGCTGGACACGCTGATCATGGCGGGAACCGCGGCCACCCGCGCGGAGGCCATACGGTGGGCCCTGGACCGCATCCGCGAGCGGCCCGCGTACCAGCGGCTCCGTGAACTGAGAGGCGAGGCCGACAAGCTCAGGAACGAGTTCTGAGACAAGGCCAGATCACCGTCAAGCCCGGTATCTCTGCCCGGCCACGTTCAGCTCCTGGAGCATAGCGGGAGTGTCGCGCATCAAGTGAAGCCACGGTGTCGCATATCTGCGGAGCCTGACAATCAGCGCCCTGGCCCAGCTCATACTTTTCGGTCCCGAATCAAGGGGGAGGGGATAACCCCGTGGCCGCAGCCTCGCCATACCCGCCGGTACCTCACGTCGCAGGGCCGGAGACGAACTCGCCAGGCTTAGCTTCCCGAGATTGCAAGCAAAGCCCTATTAACTTGCCTCACTGCTGGCGGCTCATGTCCCTGGGGCGGGGCTAGCCTGCGCCGGTGATCGGACGCGCCTAACGCCGACTACGTGCGGCTGCCAACTGTGCCGACTGGGCTGGTGGGCTCACACAGATCAGCCATTTCTGGGCTGTGGCTGTTGTAAGTCATTTGCTGTCCTCCAGGGCTGTACCGTCACGCTGAGCCGACGCTGTGCAAGCCAGATCCTCGGCCTGGCGTTAGGGCTGGGTGTGGCGGATGGGCTGACGGGGGGCTTGGCGGTTTCTGGCGCCGCCGTGGCGGGTGGCGCCGGGGACGCCGGTAGGCAGTGTTCCGGTAGACGGTAGGTCGAGATGGTCGAAGTCGGCGTCGGGCATGGGCCGGTCGAAGCCGACGGCTTTGTGGGTCATCGACAGCGACAGGGCGACGGCGTGGTCGGCCTGGATGAGGCCGAGTTTGCGGGCGGCGGTGGCGACGCGGGTCTGGCAGCGGCAGTCGATGGAGTGGAGGGCGGCGGTTTTGGCCGCGGAGCCGACGGCGATGCCGAGGTCGATGTCGCGCAGGTTGCACACCGGTCCGGTGAATTCGAGCTCGGCGGACTGGCCGCGCAAAGTGTTGGTGTGGTGGAGGAATTCGGCGCAGGTGGCGTAGCCGCAGGCGCCGCAGTCGTAGTTGGGCGGGTACCAGCCCGGGAGCAGGCCGACGAACAGGATGGCGTCGACGGCTTCGGCGGCGTCGGCGTCGCGGAACCAGATCCGCTCGCGGCGTTCCTTGCCGCGGGCCCGCATCCAGGCGGCGAGCTGGCCGCGGGTGGCGGGGTCGTCGGTGATGACGGTTTCCATGAAGTTCGGCTTGCCCGCGAGGAACAGCTGGCCGCCGGATTTGGGGGCGGTGATCGCGGCGGCGGCCATCAGCTGGGCGACCTGACGGACGGTGCCCGCCCGCAGTTCCTCGTACCCGATGGTGCCGCTCATGCTGGGGCGGGTACCTGGCGCTGGCACCAGGCGTAGAGGGCGTCATAGACGAAGGTGCCGCGATCGAGCAGCCGCTGGTCGTCGGCTTCGACGTCGAGCCCACCCAGCCCGATCGCCAGCAGCCCGGGCCCGGCCGGGTCGGTGTCCAGGTCGGCGGCGATGTCGGCGGCGTGCACGATCTTGGCCAGCCGCACCAGCGCTGGGTCGTTGCCCAGGTGGTAGTCCTCGATCAGGACCTCGAAGGTGCATTTGCCGTCGCGGTGGGTGTAGCGGGCGCCGGGGGCGTCGAAGCTGATGGCGTCCTCGCGGGCGGCGGTGTCCAGGATCTGGTCGGCGGGGACGTAGAGGATCTCGGCGTCGGGGTCGATGAACTTGGCGATCAGCCAGGGGCAGGCGATCCGGTCGGTCTTGGGGCGGGCGCGGGTGATCCATTTCATGACGGCTCCTCAGGTATGGGTTCGGGAGAAGGGTCGTGGACGGTGAGGCCGGGCAGGTTCAGGTACCCCCCGGTCACCTCATAACGGGTGATCGGCCGGTAAGAGACGGCCCGGTGGACCTCGCTGGCGGTGAGGGCGTCGCGGTGCGGGGTGGCGATCCACGCGTCGAAGACCTCGTGACTGGGCCAGACGGTGATCACCACGGTCTCGCCGCCGGGGGTGGCGGGTTCGCAGACCAGCTCGGTGAGGATGCCGTGCTGCTGGCGGATGGCACGGCCATCAGCGATCCAGGCCAGATACCGCTCCCGCCATTCGGGCGGGACCACAACGGTGCGCAGGCAGACAATCACGGCGACTCCTCAGAGGATGCGGTCATGGCAGCACCGGCAGCAGCGCTAGGCGGGCGAGTGCTGATTCGGGAGGCCAGGCCGAGGTGACGGGCCCAGCCCCACAACGTCACGTCGTACCCGGCCTTGACCACCCCGGCGACCACCAGCGGCGCGCCGAGGGCGAACTGCTGCACCAGCCCCGCGATCAGCGGGCCGATCGGCCGGACCGTGTAGCGGGAGGCGTTGGTGACTGCCGCTGCTGCGGTTCTTTCCTCGGGGGTGACGACGGTCATGACCAGTGCCTGGCGGGTGGGCACGTCCATCTGCGACAGCGTGGTGCGCGCGAGCAGCAGCACCGCCGCGACACCGAAGGTGGGCGCGAAGGCGACCGCGGCCAGCAGCACGTTGCTGGGCAGGTGGGTGCCGACCATGGTGGCGATCAGGCCGAACCGGCGGGCCAGCAGCGGCGCGAGCGCGACCGAGACCGCCTGCACTACCGAGACGGCGAAAAACAGCCAGCCGAGCGCGACCACCGAGACGTGATACCGCTCGGCGAAGTAGTAGGACAAGAACCCGGTCGTGACCAGGCCGCCGCCCGCGGCGTCGACGGCGAACAGCCCGGCCAGCCGCCGCACCACCGACCGGGAGGGGCCAAGCCGCGTGCGTGCCCGGGTCACCGGCCCTAGCGGCGAGGCCTTGTCCGGTGAAGCCTCAACAGCAGGGGACAGGCGGGCGGCAAGGACCGCACCAGTGATCCCGACCGGGACCAGGACCAAAAACAGCCACGCGTGCACTCCCCCGGACGCGCCATGTGGGCCAAGCCCGGTAAGGATCACAGCCAGCGAGCCAAGCGCCCCTGCGGCGGCGCCGACCGCGTTGTACCGCCCGTACACCGCGGCCGTGCCCGCATCCTCGGTGGCGAGCATCGCCTGCTCCAGCGTGGTCGCCGGGCCGTTATCCACAACGTCTGTGGACAGGGTGCCGGTGAGCGCAACCACCAGCAGCAGCCACAGCGGCGCGCCCGCCGCGACCACCACCCCCGCGACAGCGATCCCGCCGAAGAACACTGCATAGGAGCGGCGGCGGCCGAACCGGTCACCGAACCTGCCGACCGCCAGGCTGGCCAGCGCCGTCCCCGCGATCAGCGCGGTCAGCACCACGCCCACCTGCACGCTGGTGAACCCGCGGGCAGCGAGCAGGACCCCGAGCAAGACCGCGGTAAACCCGTACCCGGCGGCCCGCACCCCCTGCCCGGCCACCAGCAGCCGCGCATCCCCGGTCAAACCCGGCCGCCGCGACCTCACCGAGTCACCACCAGGCCGCTACGGCCGTGGATGTCTAGCCTGCGCACCCAACTTATTCTGCAACCACGGTCGCACTTATGCAACCTCGGTTGCAGCTCAGCTACAATCGCCGCCAGGGTGATGGGCATGAGCCAAGCCGACGACTGGGTACTGCTGGCCTACCGGCTGCCCCGGGTGCCATCCACACCACGCTCGGCCGTGTGGCGCAAGCTCAAACGGCTAGGTGTGGCCTGGATCGCCGACGGACTGGTGGCCCTCCCTGCCGACCCGCGTACCCGCGAGCAGCTGGAGTGGGTCGCCGAGGAAGTCACCGACCACGACGGCGAAGCGACCCTCTGGCTGGGCCGCCCCCTCGACACCAACGCCGCATCGGTCGTGGTGAGCCGGATGACCGCCGCGGTCGCCGCCGAATACGAGGCGGTGGCAGCCGAAGCGGCAGCCATACGGACCGCCGATGTGGTGGCGCGGCGGCGGGCGGTGGCGCGGCTGCGCCGGGAACTGCACCGCATCGCTGGCCGCGACTTCTTCACCTGCCCGCAGGGTGAGGCGGCCCGGCGCGCGGTCGAGCAGCTGGCAGCAGCCGACCCGGCGGGGGCGCGCACATGAAGTGGGCAACCCGCCCTGGCGTCCACGTCAACCGGGCCGCCTGCGCGTGGCTGATCCGCCGCTTCATCGACCCTGATGCCGATTTCGTCTTTGCTGCCGATCCAGCGGCCATCCCCGCTGGGGTCACCCCGTTCGACATGCGCGGCGCCGCGCTCGGGCATCACCAGGGCCGGTGCTCGTTCGAGACCGCCCTCACATCGTTCGGTCTGGAGGCCGACCTGGCGCTGGAAGAGATCGGCCGCATCGTCCACGAAGCCGATCTGGCCGACGAATGCTACGACGCCCCCACCGCCGTGGGCCTGGACGTGCTGATCCGCGGCCTCACCCTGACCAGCGGCTCCGACCACGACACCCTGACCATCACCGACCGGCTCTTCGACGGACTGTACGAGCACACCCGCCGCCAGCTCATGACCGGCCGACCACCCGCCTAGCCAGCCCCCTTGCCTGCCTGTCCCTCTTCCGGGCGGCTCAGTGGTTACATCCGAGCGTCGCGACATACTGCTGCGGGGACATCCGGTAGAGCTTGACCGCGTCGGGGTTGCTGAGCACCAGGTCGAACGCCCACCGGTGGTGGACATAGAACCAGTAGTCGTTCAGCTGCTGGCCGCTGATTTCGTAATGCACCAGCCACGCCCCATCCGGGCCGCCAGGGTTCACGCTTTCAGTCTGCGACAGCGTGTGCGAACCGCTGGGGCAGTCCTTGTGCCGCTTGATGTAGTCGGCGCGGGTGATGATCGCCTGGCTGCGCGCATCCCACCGCGTGTACACAGGCCCGTAATCACCGGTGTCGTAGTCGTGGTTGAACGCCGCGGCGATCTTGAGCAAAGCCGCTGCGGTATGCGGATCCGCTGGCAGCGGTGCCGGGGATGCGGCCGGATGACCCGTGCCCGCCGTGGAGCCCACCGTGAGCAGGACCGCAGCGGCAACGGTGATTGCAATGATCAGACGCATCGCTAAGTTCTCCATCACCACAGACCACGTAGGCAGATCACAGCCGCCCGGCAGGCGGGCTGCGGGCGGGCCCAGCCAGCAGTCCCGGCCTGGCTCGTTGCGCCGGGCAGGCTGGACCAGTGCCGTCCCGGGAGCGTACCCCACCCGGGTACCTCAGCCAGCACGGCTAGCAGGCCAGCCGCATCGGCGTCCTTCTCACCGATGGGAAGCCAGCACGGCGTGGTGATCATCGCCTGCCTGAGCCTGCGGATCAGCGTGCACCAGCGCGGCGGCCAGCCGCGGCAGCGCGTGCAGCAGATTGTGCTCGGCGTCGACCGCGACCTGGTGAGCCTGGACCGCGCTGGCACCGGCATCAACGATGACCTCGCATTCGGCGCGCAGATGGTGCCCGATCCAGCGCAGCCGGACCTGGCCCACCCCCAGCACCCCAGGCGTCGCGCGCAGACTCTGCTCAACCTGATCGACCAGGACGGGATCGACGGCATCCATCAGGCGCCGGTAGATCTCCCGGGCCGCCTGCCGCAGCACGGCCAAGATCGCCACCGTGATCACCAGCCCAACCACCGGGTCGGCCCAGTCCCAGCCGACTGCCACCCCGCCCACTCCCAGCAGGACCGCCAGCGACGTGAACCCGTCGGTGCGGGCATGCAGCCCATCGGCGACCAGCGCCGCCGAGCCGATCTTGCGCCCGACACCGATCCGGTACCGGGCGACCAGCTCATTGCCCGTGAACCCGATCACCGCCGCTATCGCGACCGCGACCAGGTTAGTCACCGGCCGCGGGTGCGCTAGCCGGGTCACCGCCTCATAGGCGGCCAGCGCCGATGACGCCGCGATGATCAGCACGATCACAATCCCGGCCAGGTCCTCGGCCCGCCCGTAGCCGTAGGTGTAGCGGCGGGTGGGTGGCCGCCTGCCCACCACGAACGCGATACCCAGCGGCACCGCGGTCAGCGCGTCCGCGGCGTTGTGCAGCGTGTCACCCAGCAGCGCGACCGAACCCGAGATGGCCACCACCGCCGCCTGGAGCAGCGCGGTGGCACCGAGCACGGCAAGGGAGATCCACAGCGCCCGGATGCCCTCGGCGCTGGCCTCCATCGCCGCATCCACCTTGCCGGTGGCATCGTGGGAATGCGGGCGCAGCACATGCCGGAGCCGTTCGATCACTCCTGGGCTGCTGGCATGAGCGTGCCCGTGCCCGTGGGCGTGATCGGGGCCGCTGTGGTCAGTTTGCTGATCGCTCATGACGCCCAGGATGCGCAAAGAATCCGCTTGCAGCACATCAACAACAACCACTCCAACGTGACTGCGAAAGACTCGCAGACTCCGTCGTGCAGCAGCCGTCTCCCGCATAACCATGCCAGAAGGCCCGGTGAAACCAGCACCGCCAGATGACTGACGTACCAACCGTGCGGCGCTGCGCCAGCAAATACCACGCCAGGCCGCGTCGACGGCGCCGCGCGGTCCGGGACTGGCGCAGCCTCGCAGGCCAGGCCTGGGCGTTCTGTCGCCAGCCGGAGCGGGCCGTTCTCCTGGCCTGGACGCCGCGGTCTGGCGCATAGTGGACTTCACGCTGCGGTGGCAGTGCCCGGGCCGGGCTGGCCGGCCGGGTTCATTGGGGGGTGTAGGTGGGCGGAACCGGGCTGACGCCGTCCCGTCCTGTCGGCGGTGACCTGTGGCGCCTCGATGGCCGGGTCGCCCTGGTAACCGGCGCCTCAGCGGGCCTGGGCGCGCGGTTCGCGCGCGTGCTGCACCAGGCGGGCGCGCACGTGCTGGCCACCGCCCGCCGCGCCGACCTCCTCGACGAACTGGCCCGCGAGTGCGGCGAGCGGATCGAGGTGATGCCCGGCGACATCACCGACGCCTCTCACCGGCAGGCGCTGGCCGGGCGGCTGGAATCGCGCGGCCACCTCGATGTGCTGGTCAACAACGCCGGGATCTGCGACGACGGGCCGATCGAGGAGCAGTCGCTGGAAGAACTCCGCCAGGTCATCGAGGTCAACCTGATCAGCGTGCTCGACATGTGCCGGCTGACCGCCCCGCTGCTGCTGGCTGCCCCCGCTGCCAGCGTGATCAACGTCGCCTCCATGTACGGCATCGTCGCCTCCCGCGGGCCGATGGCCGCCTACAACGCCACCAAAGGCGCCCTGGTCAACCTCACCCGGCAGCTGGCCGCCCAGTGGGGCGAGCGCGGCGTGCGGGTCAACGCGCTGGCCCCCGGCTACTTCCCGACCGAGCTGACCGGCCACCTGGCCGACGCCGGCTTCGCCCGGTCCATCCGCGAGCACACGCTGCTCGCGCGCACCCCCGAAATGCACGAACTCGACGGCCCGCTGCTGTTCCTGGCCACCGCCGCCTCCAGCTACATGACCGGCCAGGTCCTGGTCATCGACGGCGGCTGGACCGCGGTGTGACCCCGCCAGCCAGCCTCGCCCCGCCTCACAATGCGCCAGGACGCCGAAATCTCCGCCAGCAGAACACGCTCACAACACCAGGCCGTTCGCCTCACGGCCCCGCGGAGACATGACCCGCCAGATCGACCCGATCTGCACGCCCCAGCTGAGGAACTTCCGACAAGGCCATGCCGCGCCTAACGGCGGGTCGGCGCGCGGTTATCACGAGCTCAGGACGTCGTTGACCGCGTAGCGGTCCCCCGGCTACAGTCCGGCGGACAGTCGGCCGGGCTGTATTTTTATACATCGCCGCCTGCGTCGAGAACTCACTATTCTGCCGCTGGTCGCGCGGTCGCTGGGGACGACCTAGCCCATGTCGGTGATGGGGTGGTTGTCCTCGCTTTCCGGGTTGCCCTGCCCGGCAGAGGTGCGGATGCACCGCTGGTGGTGACGCCGGTTGGTGGTACGGTCGGCGACATTACGGGCCGGAACAAAGGAGGCAACGATGACCGCACCGCTCCAGGTGATCGCCTTGAGCTTCAGCCGCGGCGCCGGTGCCGAGGACCGGATCCTGGCCGAGGTCGATCGTCTCCGCGGCCGGGGAGTTCTTCGTCTGCTGGACATGCTCTTCGTGGCTAAAAGCCAGGACGGCATCATCGAACGGCTGACCATCGGTGATGACGAGGATTTCGGCTCGCTCCTGGCGGCGGTCGTTCCCGTTGCGGGCGGTGGTCCGGCCGTGCCGACGCCAGCTGGCGGCCCAGCCTTTGACCCGGCCGATGCGCAGGTGCTGGCCGATTCTCTCCAGCCGGGGACCGCCTTGGCCTTCTTGCTCGTGGAGCACCACTGGGCCGCCCAGCTTTTTGACGCGATCGCCGAGACCGGCGGCACGCTGATCGGCGAGGGCTTCCTGACCTCCGAGACCGGGCTGGTGGTGGGAGCCGAGGTCGCCGCCATGGAGGAGGCATCTGAGGTGATCGCCCAGGCCCAGGCCGATGAGGCCGGCGCCTTGCTCGCGGTGATGGCGGCCGAAGCCGAAGCGGCCGCAGCGGTGGCCGATTCGGAGCGGATCCAGTCCGCCGCTGCCGCTGCCGCCGTCCGGGCGCTGATCACTGCTGGGCTAGTGGAGGAGGCGGCCGCCCACGAGGCGGTCTCGGCGCTGACCACGGCTGGCCTGATCGTGGCCGCCGCCGGCCAGGCCGCCGCTGACGCCGTAGCCGAAGACGCCGCTACTGTGGGAGCCGCCGACGAAGTGACCGCCGCGTCCCTGGCGGAATCCCTCGCCACCATCGCCGCCGCCGACGAGGTGGCAGCCGAAGCCACCGGCGAAGCCCAGGAACGGGTCAGGGCGGCGTCGATCACTATGGCCGAGGCCCAGATTCTGCGATACCTCCCCAAACCACTCCCCTTCTCCGTCATCGCCGACAAGCTGGGCATCTCCCGGTCAGCAGCCAAGGAGCGAGCGGCACGTCTGTATAAAAGACTCGGCGTCCACAGCCGGGACGAGGCGGTCAGCCGGGCCCGCTCCCTCGGCCTCATCCGCGGCTAACAGTGATTGGCCGCGGACGCTCGCGCGAGGAGTGGCACCCGCGCTTGTGGGCGCACGCAGATCAGCCAGATCTGCGCCCATCACGATCGTCGCTGTTTCGCGCCAAGCGCCGCGCCGGCCGAAGCCCCGGTCCGCGTCCAGCTAGTGGCCCATTACGGTGCCGTGAACCGGCAACCCAGGTTTCGGCATGACCACTATCCGCGACCCAGCATGCATGACGATGCATGACCGCCCGGTACCGGGAACACCCGCATCTGCCGCTGGTCGGGTGCCCGTGTTGTCCCGTGGCCGGGCGGCACTTGCTGGTGCGGCCGGTGCCAGAATCGGGGTATGGCCCGTGATCGTGACGTCGCTGCGTTCGGCGAACGCGCGCAACGCTATGACGGGGACTGGCGCGGCCGGTTGCATCACCAGATCGCTGACCGCACAGCGGACCTGGCCCTGGCCTGCGTGCCAGCCCCGGCGCAGATCCTCGACGTCGGGTGCGGGACCGGCTACCTGCTGGGCCGGCTTGCCGGCCGCGTCGCGCAGGCGCGCGTCCTGGCCGGAATCGACGCGGCACCGGCCATGATCCAGGTCGCCACCAGCGCGGCCACCGACGCCCGACTGCGGTTTGTGGTAGGTACCGCCGAGCAGCTGCCCTGGCCCGGCCAGACCTTCGACCTGGTGGTCAGCACCACCTCGTTCGATCACTGGGCGGACCAGCGGGCGGGACTAGCTCAGTGCGCCCGGGTGCTGGCGCCCGGCGGCTGCCTGGTGCTGGCCGACCTGTTCTCCCTGCTGCTGCTGCCGACCCTGGTGGCAGGGCGGCGGGGCAAAGCGCGCACGAAACGGCGGGCAACCCAGCTGCTGACGGCGGCGGGATTGCACGCGCCGCGCTGGCACCGCCTCGACACCGTCATCATCCAGGCAGTGACCGCCACCAAATAGCAACCGCGCAGCCATCGCGCCGACCGAAATCCGGCCGGCCTCTCCTCAACCGCTATTGCCGCCGACCGAGCGTGACCTGAGATTTCTCGGCGGTTCACGACCGCGCCTTGCTTCAGCTTTCGCTCTGCTCAGGCGAGGTGTGGGAAGCGAGCCACGCCCGGCCATGTGCGGTGCTCCGGTACTTGCCCAAGCTCGCCGCCGGGGTCCGCTCAGCCATACCCTGTCCGGTCAGGCTCCGGACCGTGGCTGCGGCATCCTCCCCGCCAAGGTGCATACCCATGTCCGCCACGGCACGGGCCAGTTCGGCAGTGGTCATCGGGCGGCCTTCTGCCAGGGCCGATAGCGCTAGCACCTGCGCGGCGGTCAGTTCTGTCATAGTCAGATCGTCCTCCGGCCAGAGTGGGCCGCAGGCATCGGCCGACCGCATGATGCTGCCCGCTGGCCATCGCATTCCTCACATGCCGCTGACCGAGCGGCGTTAGGCACCGGCCACGACCGAGCGGTAGTGCCAGTTCGACGACGCGCTCATGCCGATGTCTGTGTCTGGTAAGGGCCCAGGCGGATGACACGCTCCCCTCAGCCGTCCCCCATGTAGCCCGTATTGGGATCGATCATGGCGAGGAAGGCGCGGATGCTCTCCCGGTGCTCCTCCACCGACCGATTCGGCGTCCCGCTCGACCCGAATCCGTAGCCCTCGTCAGGCCCGCTCAGCCAGGCGTAGGCGGTGCCGCCCTCTCCAGCTCGGCGAATGGCGAACCGTTCGCCATCGACGTCGAGGGTGAACAACACCGGCCCGGGCCTTCCCTCCGTTCCGCGGTACACAGCTGGAACGGCGGGGGGACCGTCACCGTCACCGCTGGGGCTCCTGTCCACAAGAGCCAGCATCCACGGCCGCCGGCTTTGATGTCCATCGCACACGCGCTCGGCGTGAACGACCGCTTCTGCCGCGATGGGGTATGTCCCGATGATCAAGAACCTGATGAGTGACCGCATCCAGGCCGCGAGTGCGGACTGGCCTCGAGCGACATAAGCATCACGGCGCGGGTTGGAGTACCGCGCCTGGCCACGCCGCGTCGGTGCCAGATGTTCAGGTGGCTGGGGCGGGCAGGAAGTCGTGGGCGGCGCGGACCAGCAGGGCAAGTTTGGCGCGCTGCGCCTGGGAGGTGATGGCGTTGCCGGCCACCGAGGTGGCAAAGCCGCACTGCGGGCTGAGCGCAAGCCGCTCGGGATCGATCAGCGAGCTCGCCTCATCCAGCCGGGCCTTGATCTGTTCCAGCGGCTCGATCCGCGAGGTCTTTGTCGTGACCAGGCCCAGCACCACGATCTTGTCGCCGGGGACCAGCCGCAGCGGGTCAAAGGTGCCCGAGCGCTCGTCGTCGTACTCCAGCAGCAGCCGGTCGGCGTGCACACCGCCGAACACCGGGGCGGCGATCGCGTCGTACCCGCCGGCCACCAGCCAGCGGCTGAGCTGGTTGCCGCGGCACAGATGGAACCCGAACGTGGCTGGGCGCCCGGCGTCGATCACCGCGTTGTCCAGCTCGATCCCGTACCCCAGCCAGCGTGCCAGCGGCCAGCCGCGCTCCTCATAGAACGCGCGCCAGGCCGGGTCGATCAGCAGCGGGTAGTGCGGCGCGTCCAGCTGAATGTAGCTGCAGCCCAGCCGCACCAGCTCGGCGACCTCGTCACACAGCACCTGCACCACATCGGCCAGAAACGCATCCAGCGTCGGGTACGCGGCCACCGAGCGCTGCGGCGACCACAAGTTGGCGAACAGCGACGGGCTCGGCAGCGTGACCTTCGCCTGCCGGCCGGTGCAGCCGCGCACGAAGGTGTACTCCTCCGCGGCAAGGTTACGGCGCTTGCGCAGTGGCGCGATGACCGCCAGCTCCTCCGGCCGGGCGATCGTGGCATCACCCACCTCGGACGAATGCCACTGCCCCCATAGCCAGGCGTTAACGTCCACGCCGGTAAAGCCGTCGCAGGCAGCGGTGAGCTCGCCCTGGAAGGACTCGCGCCGCATCTCGCCATCATTGACGACCGGCAGGCCGACTTCCTCCTGCAAAGCGACGACCTCGCGGACCGCCCGGTCCTCGGCCGCCTTCAGCTCAACCGGCGTGAGCTCCCCCCGTGCATAGGCTTCGCGCGCATCGCGCAAGAACCGCGGGCGCAGCAGGCTCCCCACGTGCTCCACCCGCGCACCCACCGCCACCAATCCAGCGTCCCACACCCCGCCTCGCCCGCTCACACACCGGGCCATCGCCTGTCCCGCGGTCTTGCCCGCCACCGAGCCTGATTGATCAGACTCCGCCCGGCCGACGCAAGCTTCCGATTTTCAGGCGCATTCGCGACGTCGCTGCGTGTGGCTGGATGTGGCCTGATGGGCGATCTAGCTGCAACAACTATGGCTGGTTGTCGCCTGGTGTGGCCTGACGTCTGCCGACGTTGGCTCCCCGTTTGGCTCCCCGGAATCGGCGCCGGGCGACGGCCGACGCGGTGCGGTTGATCACGTTAGGAAAGCTGATGGGTACCGTGCAGGTAGCCCATCACTGACATGGGGCCAACGATGGTAACGAAGATAACCGTCGTCCTCGAAACGACCTCGACGGCGGACTGGCGGATGAGATGGTCCGGTTCGCCATCGGCGGTACCGGCTACGAGATCGACCTGAACGCCAAGAACGCCCCGCGCTCTCCGTCACCAGCTCGTCCCCTACATAGAACACGCCCGCCGTGCTGGCAGCAGACACTGGCACCGCCGGGGCTGACTGCCGCCAGCCGGGAGCGCCGACTTCGGAGCCTGGCCAAAGACCAGGGCATCGCGCTCAGCGACCGCGGCCGCATCCCCGCCAGCATTGTCCAGCAGTACCAAACCGCCACGGGAGGGTGGTGGCGCCGACCTGACTCATCGCCGACCCGAACCAATCCGTGGGCGGCCGCTGGCCTAAATGGCCGGTCAACGCTGCGCGGTTGGGAAGGCCGACGCCCGCTCATGCATGATGAGCGGATACGTCACATTACGTAGCGCGTTTGGCTGTATGGAGCCTTCCTGAACGCCAGGATCTTCGATGGCGTGACAGCAAAGACCAGCGCTGGATATCTCGCCGCTTCGGTGTCGAGGAAGACGCCGTCACCAACCTCGAAAACCCAGTCGATCTTGTTCTTCCATATCTGTGCCAGGCGGGCAAGCGTGCCGTTATCGGTGACCCTCCCGGCAGTGCCTTCGACCACGACGTCGAGGCCAGAGCGATACGAGTTCGTTCCAGTGGTGATGACGCAGTTGGCGTTTGCTTCGATGTTCTTCGCCTTCTGCTCGTGGGCGCCGGTGCAGAAGTGAAGTTTGCCGCCTAGCCACATCGCCGGAAGCGGAGCGACGTGCGGACGACCGTCGCGCCGCACCGTCGACAACCAGAACATCTCTGACGACTCCAGCACAGCGACGACCTCCGACCAGGGTAGGGCCGTAGCATCCGGGTCACTGAACTCCTCGACTAGGTAAGCGGCCGGCTCGATCTCGGTCATGTATCCCTCCTCCCCCCGCTGCCCGTGCTGACCTTCCAACCAGATTGATCTCATTCGGTGAGCCGTGCCATCGACGGTAGCGGGTGGACCTGGGTCCGCAACGGCCAAGGCCAGGAAGGCTGGGTCCCCGATAACCATTGAACCAATGGAAAAGACCTGACCACAGCCCGCCAGCGTCACCAACGACCACCGGGCGGCACGAGCGCAACGCCCTGTTCTGATTGATATGCAGGTGATCGTGAGGCGCCAAGACCAGGAGCTCTGCGCCTCGATCACCTGCATGATCAGGCATTATGTGGCCCGTAGGGGGCGAAGGTGATCTTCGATCACCCACATAATGCCGCGAGGTGGGCGGGGGTCTCCGGGAGGGGCGGGGCTGCCGGGTGTGCATCAGCCGTGGTTCCAGAAGTCGCGCTGTTCGATGACGAGCCCGTCGGCGCTAAAGCGCAGCAACGACACCCCGGCCAGGTCCTCGGTGCCGCCATCGGTCAGCCTGGTCTGTGCGCTCCAGGGCACAGCAGCCTGATCGCCATCGACGATCGGCGTGCCAAACCGGCACTGGGCCGACTCTTCCTCTGCGAACACCCGGGCCAGGTAGCCCGGCTCCGGCTCGCGGAACGGATGCTGCTGCCAGAATGCGCCGTCGGCATACAGCGCGGCGATAGCGGCCGCGTCATGCTCGGGCCAGCCGCGCTCCCATACGTCGGCCCACCGCCGGGCTGCCTGTCGCGTGTCCACACGCCAAGGGTAGGCAAGAGCAGCGACAGGCGGCCCGGCTGGCAGGATGACGGGCATCGTGGCGCACTCTCAATGCCTGATATGGAGGTGATCATGAGGCTCGCGGCGCCCCGGGGGTGCTTCGGCGGTCGCCCAGCCGGCCCTGTCGCGCCCGGGTGGTCATGTGGCGCGGCGGGAGGCAGCGTAAGCGCAATTTCCGGTTGCCAGCTGCTACTATGACGGCGATGATGATCCACTTTATTTGCCGGGGCAACTCATTTAGGAGCATCATCGCCGAGGCCTATCTCAACTCACTGAAGTCTGAGAAGCTGATAGCTATGTCAAGCGGGACGGCTGCGGCAGTGGATAAATCGGGAAGCCTGGCAGCCTACACTGAGACACTCGGGCTTCTTGGGAAGAATGGTATTCGGGAATTTGCCAGAGCCGGCTATGGAGACCAGCTGACCCAGTCGCGCCTGGACGGGGCTGACCTTGTCATCTGCATGAATCAGAGAGTTTATGACGAATGCCAGCAGCTCGTCACCCTCCCGGCCGGCACGCGTATATGGGCAGTGGCTGATATAGGGGAACCGGGTAGAATCGCTGATACTGACCTTGCAAAAAACCGGTACCGGGAAGAAGCTTTCCAAGAAATAGCCGAAGCTATCGGCGAGCTGATCTCAGAGATTCCATAGAGGTCGTCAGCTTACTTCGCCATGGACGAGAGTCACCGGGCAGACCCTGTGTGTGGCACCGCACTGACTTGTACCACTGCCATCGTCTGTATTCGCCCCGCACCTGGCCCGCCGCAACCCGAGGATCAGACACCTGCCGCAGCCAACACACTCACATGCCGCATAGGGGCGCGCGCCAGCTCATGTCCCAGGCGCCGGCGAGGAACTGCAACGGTGAAAGTGCCGGTTTGTGGTCATCGCTTCTCCATCGAGCCGGTCTCGGTAGCCGTCACCAGGTCAGACTGCACATGGCCGCCATGCTCATCGGTGAGAGTCTCGGCAGAATTCTTCAACGGTGCGGGAGCGCGGGACCTTCGGCCCTTCCCGGAACGAAGGGCGGATCCCACCTTGATGCTTATGGCCCGCTATCGGATAGACGACGAGGATGCCTCGGTCTCCATCGAAGTGACCGACGTTGCCGGTCAGGAGCAGGAGCTGCTCGAAGCCTTCGGCGAGTGCCAGGCAGGACAGTGCTCGTGCCCCACCGACGAGTATCAGAAGCTCGCCTTGATGGACGTGCAGCACACCCGTGATGTGATTCGGATACGGCTCGAGCCCAAGGCGGGGCAGGTACTCGATACCCGCCAGATCGCTGCGTGCCTCGACTACACCACGGCAACGGCGAGCGATGCCATGGACGACGAGCCGCGCGGGCCGAAGGCCGCAAGCTGACCCAGTCGTGGTCGTGAACAACGGTGCCCGGCGTCACGTGCCGTCGTCGAGGACCTCGCGCAGTCTCCGCGCGAAGGCCTCGGGCTGGCCTGCGTATCCGGACTCGCCGCCGACGAAGCCGCCGTGGTGGCTCGGGAACACGGTCGGCTGCTGCCCGAGGAGCTCAGCAATGGCAGCCGACGTGCGTGCCGTGACCGTGCCCGCGGACTCCTCGCCCACCGCGATGATCACCCGCGTCGGTGCCGCACGCAGCGCGTCGACGTCGGGCCGGTAGCTGGTGATCGCCCAGGATCGGTCGGAGAGCAGCGGGTCCTCCCGGGTACCGTCGTCCCCGGCCGACATCCCGAACATGGCGGGATCCGGCGCGGGCTGGGCGAAGTAGTCGTCGGTGTACTCGCCTCGCCACGACGACATGGCCATGAAGGCCGCCATGCCCGCACCCGACCCCTTGGCCTGATATGCGTCCCGCACGCCGCGCTGGGCGCGCTCCGCGGCTGCGGCGTCGGGCAGCAGCGCGAGGAGCGGCGGCTCGTGCGCCACCAGCGTGGTCACGTCGTTGGGGTAGGTCGCCACGAGCGCGAGCGCGGTCACCGCGCCGCCACTGCTGGCGAACATCTCGACCGGGCCGGCGCCGAGTGCTTCGATCACGACATGCACGTCGTCCGCCTGGAGCGTGGGGGTGTTGTTGACCCGGCCGTCTTTGCGGGTGCTGCGGCCGAGGCCGCGCGGGTCATAGGTGATCACCGTGCGGTCGGGGAACAGTGATGCCAACGTGCCGAAGCCGCTGGCGTCCATGGGCTGGCCGATCATGAACAGCAGTGGGCGTCCGTCGGCGGTAGGCAGGGGGCCGTGGACATCGTAGGCGATGTCGGCCTCGGCGGTTTCAAGTCTGTGCATCGTCGTCATGACGGCTTTGACGTCTCCCGTGTTGAGAACTCATCGGACCCACGCTCAAGGCTGCCGCGACGGCGATTATGGGGTCTTGCCGTACGCGTCGTGGTAGTTCCACCACACGTACGGCGGGGTCTGCGGATAGCCCTCCGGCGAGTCCTCCCACTCCTCCTGGCGGCCGAGCGCCGTGAGATCGAGGTAGCTCCAGGTGCCTCCCATCGCCTCGTCGCCCCGGAGGTTGACGAAGTAGGTCCGGTAGATCCGCTCGCCGTCCCTGATGAACGCGTTGGTCCCGTGCCACTCGTCCACGCCGAAGTCTTTGTCAAAGTCGTCGGTGATCGTGTACCAGGGGATCAGCTCCCAGCCCATGCGCTCCTTCAGGCCCTGGATCTCGGCTTGGGGGGCGCGCGAAGCGAACGCCAGCGTCGTGTCCCGCGCGTTCAGGTGGGCGGGGTGCGCGATCTGGTCGGCGAGGAATGAGCAGCCCACACAGGCACGCTCTGGGTAAGCGCCGCCCCCCTGTGGGTATGTGGTGACGTCTGGCGCGTAGAAGGCACGGTAGACGATCAGCTGCCGGCGACCCTCGAACAGGTCGAGAAGGCTCACCGGGCCCTCCGGGCCGTCGAAGCGGTACTCCTTTTCCACCGCCATCCACGGCATCCGGCGGCGCTTGGCGGCCAGCGCATCGCGGGCGCGGGTCAGCTTCTTCTCCTCGACCAGCAACTCCTTGCGGGCGGCATTCCACTCCTGCGGTGACACGATCGGCGGAGTCTTCATCGTGGCCTGTCCTCCCTCAGATACTCGTTGACGATGTCGCACAGGCGACCCCACAGGCGCGCTTGCGATCCATCCAGTCCGTCGCTTCGCTCAGCACACCGGGCTCGAGCGAGAGCCGGTGGGTCCGGTTCCGAGCGTACGGCGCAGCGCGCAGGTCTCCTCGAGCCGGGCGTCAGCGGCAACGTGCGCCGCTGGTGTACCCGCCGTCTCGCTTGGAGTGCATCACTCCAAGCCACCAGCCGAGCGCAATCGCGATCGCTGTTGTACTCAGCCCGGAGCCCATTGGCTATCACCGATCCCCCCCGGCCTGTGTAGAGAAGATGCAGAGTTCGAGCTCGTCGGCGGCGAGAGCCAGTTCGTCAGCCCATCCAAACATGATCTCGAGGTAGCGCACATAGGTGGAGACGGACCACCGGAGCTCGTTGAGCGGCAGACCGGCGTTCTCGCGGAGCCAGCGCGCTACGAGCCAGTCGAGGATAAGGACTGGCTGGCTACTGGTCGCGGAACAGAAGTACAGGAACTTGGTGGCGAACGCAGGTCCGAGGTGCGGCAGCCTGGCGATACCGTGGTCGCCCAGGCACGCATACCCATCGACCGGCCGCCCTTCAACAGCTGTGCCGGCGGCGGCTTGAAGTCGGCGTCGGCGTTCGGCACAGCGTCGAGCACACGACGGACTCGGAACGGGCCGTATCCCACCCGTCCGTATCCCCAGCGCCTTGTCCGCGCGCACCTACGCCGACCTGGACCAGGTCGTGACCGACCTGCCCGTCGCGCCAGCCACCGTGGTCACCACCGCGGCCAAGACCAACGGGCTCGCCATAGCGAGCCTGGCCTGCGGGCTCGCGCAGTTCGCGTTCGGGCCGCTGGCGACCATCCCGGCGATCGTGTGCGGCCACATGGCCCGCAGCCAGATCAAGCGCACCGGAGAACAAGGAGCGGGCCTGGCGCTGGCGGGCTTGACACTCGGCCGGACCGCAGTGATCTTGGGCATCCTTTTCATCGTCCTCGGCCTGGCCATATCCATCCGGGATGCACGGCACCATGCCCATGCATTGAGCAGCCAAGCCGCTCCGGGGCCGCCGCCGCGCCCGCCCGGCGCCACTGGCCGGCCCGCAAGTACGGCGGGAAGCTGGCGCTATAAGGTGCGCTCAACCCCAGTCCAGGGCGGATTACACGCCGTGAGCAGGAATAGCCGAGCAATGCTGCACCGAGCGCCGACTCGGCGCGTTTCCGCTGACAACCTCCAGGCCGTGGCCAGGGCGCCCGATCGACCAGTTCTGTTTCCTGCCACCGATCATCGCCTGGAGTGTTCCGCAAGAGGATCCCGGTGCGGCACAGCCCGAGGGACGTTCACTGACCGGCGGCGCGGCGGGCGGCGGCGGTAACCGGGTTGTCGCTGGCCGACCACGCAACTTCCCAGTAGTTGCCCTCCGGGTCAGCGAAGTAGGCATCACGGCCGTCGAAGAACTCGGCGGCGACCGGGGCCTTGGTGATGCGTGCGCCGGCCGCCCGAGCGCGTTCGGTCAGCTCGTCTACGTCCTCGGGCCGGTCGACAGTGATGATGACCGAGCTGCGGATGCCGCCGCGGCCGCGCTCCGGCTCGGCGTGGGCGTCCCGGCCCAGGTCGTCAACGCCGAACAGGGCGAGCAGCGCGCCGCGAAGTTCGAAGACGACGAAGTCGTCGGTATCCAGGGCCAGCGGCCAGCCCAGTCGGCGGTAGAAATCGCGCTCGGCCGCGACGTCCGAGACCCCGAGCGTGATGATGTTGGCAAGAGGCAGATCGTGGCTCATCGACTCATTGTCACCCGCAGGTCTGACAACGCGCCGTCCGCCGCGAGATCATTCAGCCAGACGCTGACCGGACCGAGCTTCGATGGGTGAAGCCCGTCGCACCCGGTTCGCCGCTCGGGCGAGATCGCTACGGATGCCGTGGACGGCGCAGGGCCGTAGGCTCCGTGCGATACCGGTGAGGAGGAGGTTGTGGTGGCCGCGAAGGTCGACTTCAAGCGCGAGCTGACTGAGTTCTACGCCGCGAGACGCTCGCCGGCGGTGGTCCAGGTGCCCGAGCTGGCGTTCTTGATGATCGACGGGCACGGCGACCCGAACACCTCCGGGGAGTACCGCGACGCGGTGTCGGCGCTGTTCTCCGTCTCCTACGCGGCCCGGTTCGCGCTCAAGCGCGCGGGCGTCATCGGCTTCGGGGTGATGCCGTTGGAGGGGCTGTGGTGGGCGGGCGACATGTCGGCGTTCTCGAGCGGGGACAAGTCGGCGTGGGATTGGACGATGGTGATCATGCAGCCGGATGAGGTGACCGCGGACGTGCTCGCCGACGCCAAGGCCAGGGCGGCCGCGAAGGTGCCGGCAACGGCCCTCGGGCGGCTGCGACTGGAGCGCTTTGCCGAGGGCCTGGCCGCCCAGGTCCTGCACGTGGGTCCGTACAGCGCTGAGGGGCCGACGATCGCGAGCCTGCACGCGTTCATCGCCGAGCAGGGCCGCGAGCTCGCTGGCAAGCATCACGAGATCTATCTCGGCGACCCGCGCCGCTCGGCACCGGAGAAGCTCAAGACGATCATCCGTCAGCCGATGCGCTGACGCGCGCCGTGCCGGTAGCGGATCGTCTAGTGAGCCTGGCCACGCCGGGCAACGGAGGAGCACCTGGTCACCTCGCGTCACTGACGCTTCGGCATGAGGGCTATCCGGCCTGTGGAAAGAAGCCCTTCGCCTCTGCCGTCACCTGTCGGTGGCTGTCACCGTGAAAGGGCCGGACGTTGCGGGTGGACGGGCCCCCGCTCCGGGAGTCGGGCCACCCGCCGGGAGGTGGTTTCGATGCTCACCTGGAAACTGCGGATCACGGTCTTGTGGATCTTCCTGGCGGTCTGCCAGGCGGCCGCATTTGCAATGGTCATGTTCGAGCCCGGGGTGATCCACGGCCTGATGGCCGGACAGCTGTGGGGAGCGGACATCCACAGTGCCGGGGTCCAAATCAACACCGCGCTCTTCTTCCTGGCCCCCATGGCCATGGCGTATCTGACGCTGGTCCTTAAGGATGCCGTCAGCCGCTGGGCGAGTGGGGTGCTCGGTGCGCTCACCGTGGTGACCGGGATCTCCATCCTGCTCGGTCAGCCAGCCTGGATGTCCGCCGGGGCGAACTTCGTCGTCATCGTCGCGAGCCTGGTCGGGTTGCTGATCGTCTGGCATGCGTGGAAGGGGCCACGCGGGGCTGAGGTCACGCCGGTCACGCCGCCGCGGCACAGCCAGGAGGCGGCACGGCGCTGAGCAAACGGTCAGCGCCGGATAGCCGTTCTGGGTGCCAGAGCACGGACGGCCACCGGGACGGCCGAGAAGCGCCCGACTGGGGACACACCCAGTCAGAACGAGAGCGCAGAGCCAGAACGCCCCGGATGGTCGGTGCAGCGACCGGAAAGCCCGCCGCCGAACGGGCGCGGCGAGCACGTGGAGGTGCGGCATGGCCACGATTGAGGGCCAGATCCTGATCGGCCGGCCCGTGGAGGAAGTGTTCGATTTCGTCGCCGACTCGCGCAACGAACCGTCGTTCAACCCGGCGATGGCTGGTGTGGAGTTGCTCACCCCGCTGCCTATCGGGGTGGGGACACGGTTCCGCGCCCGCATGGGCAGGGCGGGCACGCCGATGGGGGTGGAGCTGACCGAGTTCGACCGGCCGCACCGGCTCGGCTCGCGCACCACCAGCTCGATGATGCAAACCTCCGGGGCGCTGACCTTCACCGCCGACAGAGACGGCACGGTCATGGGCTGGGACTGGCAGGTGCGCCCGAAGGGCTGGCTCCGGGCACTCGGCCCGCTGGCCGGGCCCCTCGGTGGCCGGATGGAGCGCAGGATCTGGACCGGGTTGAAGCACATGCTGGAAAACGACGAAGTCGCTCGCTCTTCCTGACCGGGGCAACCGCCCCACGCGCCAGCCGAGGACAACCGCCCAGGCAGCGGCACTTGAGGATGGCTGCTCTGCTCTATAGCTGCCGGCTGGCCACGGCAGCTTCAGCGCGTTCCCGATTCTGCAGCCAATCCCCGGCCGGAGCGTGAACTCGCTTTCACTGTGGGGACTAATGGCCCTGCCCTGGGCCGGGGCGGCAGGCGCACGTTGGTAGCGAAATAGGCGATCCGGTGAGGGAGGGGTGGCAGTGGCCTACCTGAAGCCGCCGGCGTTCACCCGGCACGTGGTCAACCCTTTGGTATCGAGGCTTCACACCGGCGGCGTCGCCACGCTGACGGTGCCCGGCCGGCGCACAGGCCGGGCCCGCACGGTGCCGGTCATCCCGGTCGAGGTCGAGGGCATCCGGTACCTGGTGTCCCCGTATGGCGAATCGCAGTGGGTCCGCAATCTGCGCGCGGCCGGCAAGGCCACGCTCACCCGCAAGGGCAAGGTGGAGACCTTCCAGGCGAGCGAGGTAACGGTCCCGGGCCGGGCAGCCATCATCGCGGCCTACCGGAAGGTCTGCGGACGCACCGTGGACCCGTGTTTCACCCAACTGCCCGATCCCAGCGACCCATCCGGTGTTCCGCCTCGATGAGATCGGCGCATCCAGCCGGGCATAGCCCAGTCCCGGCCGGGCCCCAGCCCGCACCGCCAGCAGATCATCGGTGACCGCGCCGTCGGCGAACAGTGCCCTCAGCCGGGCAGGATGCGGCTCACACGCACACGTCAGCCGCGGCGGCGGGAACCGCACCGTGCCCTGCTCACCGGTGTCGCCGCCGCGGGCGGGTCACCATCGTCCTCGTCTGTGCCGTGCGCCCAGCCTAGGCACGCATCGCGTCGTGGGCGACCACCCCGGCCAGCGCCCGCGGCCTGGTGGTGCCGCAGGCAGGACCAGGCCGCGCGGGCCAAGATCTCCACACCGGCCATCAGGCCTGTTCCAAGTGCTGTTTCAGGCTGGCCCAGATCCGCTGCTCCTGGCGGCTTCCCAGCCAGGTGATCAGCGGGCCCAGCAGCCCGAACGCCCCCTTGGGCCGCACCTCCCCGGCCCACCGCATCCGGGTGCCCCCGCCGGCAGGATCGAACCGCAGCGTGTAGCTGATATCGGCCTGCCGCATCGTCGTAGTGGTGGCGAACAGCTTCGGCCTGTCATAGCCGGTGCACTCGATCAGCATCTCCGCTGTGCGCCCCATCGACACCACCGCCGAGCGGAACTGTGTTCCCTTCCCGACCGGCCCCGCGGTGATCTTCTCCGCCCGCACCATCTGCGGGTTGTACCGTGGCTCGTTGCTCTGGTCAGCGACGTAGTCGAACACCACATCCACCGGCCGGGCAATGATGATCTCGCCCCTAATCCCTGCCATGCCGTTCCCCTGCCCTGCGTCAATGCCGAGCACAGCCGGCCCCTGGCACACCGGGTAGAGGCAAAGGTCACAGGAGCCGTGCCACGGTTCCGGTGACGCATAGTCGCGCCAGGTCCCCAACGGCGATCCCAACCGTGCGTTCCTCACCGCCAAAGCGGCCCACCGGGCAACGCCGGACGCTGACGCGTCGCGCAGATCATTCACTACCGCGCGGCACAGGCCTGCACGCTCGGCCTTCGGCCAGCCATCCAGATCGGCGGCTCGGCGCGCGTTCTCCCTGGACAGTCTCCGCCGCCTACTGTGGCGGATCCCAGGGTCCAGCACTGGATGCGGTGCGACGATTCGTGGGATGAGCACCGGCGGTATCCCTGCCCAATGGCGGGAACCTGTTCCAGGCAGTCAGCCTCGCGCTCGGGGAACTGCTCGGCGGGCTGTCGACCGGCGCGCCGACCGTCCCGCGGATGGCGCCCACCCGTGTGCGCCGCTAGAACGCGGGAGCCTACTGACCAGCATGCCCCGGCGGTAATCACCGGCTGCTGTCGTAAGCCACTGGCAGGCTGGAGTTGCTCAGGCTCGCTTTTGCCGGGCGCCACGCATGGAGGTTCGCCGCCGTGATGTACGCCGACACCGCCGCCGGGCGGGCAGAGGCGACGCCCGGGGGGGAAGGAACCTGCCCGGTCTGCCGGCACCCGGTCCGGCCCAAGTGCGGCAGCATCGTGGTCCACCACTGGGCACACTATGCCCGTACTGACTGCGACCCGTGGTCCGAGCCGGAGAGCGAGTGGCACCGCGGCTGGAAGCTCGCGGTACCGCCGGAGCGCCGCGAAGTGGTGATCGGCCCGCACCGTGCCGACGTCGTGACCGCCTCCGATGGGGTCGTTGAGCTGCAGCATTCGCCGATCTCGCCCGAGGTCATCGAAGATCGCGAGGGATTCTATGGGCAGCGGATGGCGTGGATCTTCGATGCGACGGAGGCATACGCCGCTGGCCGGATCAGCGTCGACCACGGCGACGGTGAGTGGGATCGGCTGAGGTGGAGCTACGCCCGCCGGTCGGCCGGGGTGTGCCGCCGGACGGTTCTGCTCGACATCGGCGATGACTTGGTGTTGCACCTGAACGGCCTGAGCCGCTGCCGGCAGGTCACCCGGGAGTCGGTTGAAGCATGGATGCGTGACGGCGGCCGGTGGGAGGTCCGCCGCGTGCCCGCACCTGCGCCGCCGCGTCGTGAGGAGCCGCCGGCAGGGTCGATCCTGGAGCGGCTAGCGAAGGCTGGCCGGTGGAGCGAGGGGACGCCGGCGATGAAGGCTCGCCGTGAGCATTCGGCGCGGCTGATCGTGGCCATGGCCCGCTGGCGTGCTACGGGCCGCCCGGAGGATTGGGCTGCGTATGTGGCCCTTGCGCGCCACGCCGCTGGCTACCGGCCCCGGGACGGGTAAACCGCAGCACACGCGGTGCGCGTCAACGAGACCTGGCACACGTGACGCGTAGGTGTACGCCCGGGCCTGGTTCAGCACCGGCTGCCCCGCGCCGCCACCCTCCCGCACGTCATAGCACACCACGGCGCCCGGCGCCTCCAGTATGTAGGTCTTCGGCTCGCTCATGGTGCCGGACCCCCCTTCCTCGGGCTGACCGCATTCTGCCCGTACGGACCGGCACAGGCCGGGAACCTCGACGCTCCCGCGCCCAGGACCTGTTGCTCCCAGCCCACGCTACGCCGGATCCCCACGGTGCCAGCACCGTCGGCCGTGACCGGTGGACGGCGCCGACGGCGCCCACCCTGGCGCGGCTGGTCCTGCCTAAGGATGAGCGGCGCAGATTAGCCGCCGGGCGGCCACATCCTGCCAGCGACTCCGCAACCCACATCTGGACGCCGCAAAACCGCTCGCTTCCTTCACCCCGGACCGGACAGCCACCGCCGCAGCGCCACCCAGCGGCCCAACTTACTCAGGCCGAACAGCCAATGGCCCAAGAACCTTGACACTGGCTCGCCTTGCCTGCGACAGGACACCGCCGACCACAGTTCGGGTCTTGGCCCCCCGGTCGAAGCGACAATTTCACCGCCTCCTTGAAAATTCTTGTTCCCCTGCTCAATACGTATTTCAACCCTCCTTTGACCCTCTCTTCCCTCCATGATCCAAACGATCTTGTCCTGATCCTCGCCACCATGATTCACAGCCGCGCAGACCATTGCATTACCAAATGATCATGGTCAGCTCCGCTGCGGATGATCTTGGAGAGGAGGAAGGCCGATGGCCGTGGTCGTGACCGTCGCCAAGGGTTACGACCTCGGCTACGTGTGGAAGAACCAGGCCCACAAGGAGGGGGCGGAGCAGGCGGTGGGCGGTTATTACATCAATGCCGCCCAGGCTGGGGAGCCGCCCGGCCGCTGGTGGGGGCCGGGAGCGCAAGCGCTCGGCTTCACTCGCGGCCAGACCGTCGAGCGGGGACCCTACGACGCGGTGTACCAGCAGCGTGACCCGGTCACTGGGGAGAAGCTCGGCCGTGCCCGCGGGAATTATGGGAAGTTCGCCGATCATCTGGCCCGGCTGCGGGCGGCCGAGCCGCACGCTACCGCCGAGCGCCTGATCGAGCTGGAGCGGGAGGCGGCGAAGGCGACGCGCCAGCCCGCCGCCTACACCGACGTGACGGTGTCGTTTTCCAAGTCGATCTCGGTGCTGCACGCCTCGATCAGGGAAAACGCCCGCCGCGGCCGCCTGGCCGGTGACCAGCGGACCGAAGCCTACTGGGTGGGGAGGGAGGCGAAGTTCCAGGAGATCCTGCACTCGGCCAACCGGGCGGCGCTGGAGTACCTGCAGACCTGGGCCGGGGTGACCCGGACCGGCTATCACGGGGTGCGGGTGGACGGGCAGGAGCCGGGCCGGTTCGAGCTGGCGGGGCTGATCGTCACGAGCTGGCTGCAGGGCACCAGTCGCGACGGCGACCCCCAGGACCACATCCACAACCAGATCGCCCGGATCACCAAGACGTTTGGCGACGAGAAGTGGCGGGCGCACGACACCGCGAGCCTGCGCGCGGTCATCGGCGCTCTGCAGGGCATTGCGGCGACCGCGGTGGAGTGTGAGCTGACGCGTGAGTTCGGCGTGGAGTGGGTGCCGCGCGCAGATGGGCGCGGCAACGAGATCAAGGGTGTGACGCGGGCGCAGATGGACGCCTATTCCACGCGGACCGTCGCGGTGCATGAGAAGGAACGCGAACTCGCGCAAGCTTGGGAGCGCAGAAACGGGCGCGCGCCGAATTCACGCCAATTACTGCACATTGCCAATGACGCGACCCTGCAGTCGCGCAAGGGGAAAGACGCAGGCGAGATCGACTGGGATGAGCTCGCGCGGCGGTGGGATGCCACCATCGGCGGCGAGCTGGCGGGCATCGCGCATGCGGTGTCGAACGCGTGCGGTCCCGACGCAGGCGCACCCGGGGCGAGTGCTGGTGTGGAGCCGGGCGGCACGGAGCCCGGCGGCCCGCCGTCCCGCGCGGCGCAGGAGCGCGCGGTCCACAAGGCGCTGGTGCTGGTGTCGGAGAAGCACCCGGCCTGGACCCGGCACGACCTGCTCAAGCAGCTGGCGCTGGTGATGCCCACCGAGACCCGGCGGATGGACGCGCAAGCCGCGCAGGAGCTGCTGCTCGGCCTGGCCGAGGAGGCGGTGTCTGGCCGGGCCCGGGACGTCGTCTCGCTGGAGGCGCCGGAGTGGCCGCCGCTGCCGGCGTCGCTGCGCCGGGAGCTGGATGGGCGCAGCGTCTACACTCGGCCCGGCGTGGCGCGGTACGCGACCGCCGCGCAGCTGTCGATGGAAGCCAAGCTGGTCGCGCAGGCGAAGGCGGAAGCTGCGCCGCGGCTGCCGCGCGAACAAGCGGCGCGGCGGCTCGGTGCCGATGCCGCGCTGCTGGAGGCGCAGCTGCGCGGGCGCGCGCACGACGCACGCACGCACGCCACACACGGCGGCCTGCGGCTGGACCAGGCCGCCGCCATCTGGCACGTGCTCACCTCGCCGCGGACCGCGGAGGTGATCACCGGCCCGGCCGGGACCGGCAAGACCCGGGTCCTGGCCGCCGCCGCCCACGCCTGGGGCGGGCCGGTGGTTGGGACCGCCACGTCCCAGAACGCCACCAACGAGCTCCGCCAGGCGGGGGTCACGGTGGCGGCGAACACCACCCAGCTGCTGGCGAACCTCGGCAGCATCCGCTCTGGGTCGCTGATTGTCGTGGACGAGGGCTCCATGGTGGCGGTCACGCACCTGGCCACGCTGGTCGATCACGCGGCCCGCAACGACTGCAAGCTGGTGCTGGCCGGGGACCAGGAGCAGCTCGCCGCGGTCGAGGGCGGCGGCGCCATGATGCTGCTGGCCGGCCGGCTGGGGTATGTGCAGCTGGCCGAGCCGGTCCGGTTCACCGCCGCCTGGGAACGCGACGCCTCCCTGCGGCTGCGCCAAGGCGATCCGACCGCGCTGGACGACTATGATCAGCATGGCCG
The DNA here is from genome assembly GCA_963730065.1 of uncultured Actinomycetes bacterium. Classification (GTDB taxonomy): domain Bacteria; phylum Actinomycetota; class Actinomycetes; order Streptosporangiales; family Streptosporangiaceae; genus UBA9676. Next base: position 157,693 of record CAVSQL010000006.1, read on the forward strand.
CATCCGCGGCGCCCCGCCCGATGAGGCGATGGACCAGGCCGCCAAGTCCTACGTCGCCAGCTACCTCGCCGGGCACGATGTCATCCTCACCGCCACCGACTGGGCCCGCTGCCGCGAGCTGTCGATGCGCATCCGCGACGACCTGATCCACCTCGGCCACATCGACGACAGCCAGAGCGTGCCGATCGCCGAAGGAGCCGAAGCATCCGTGGGGGATCTGGTCATCTGCCGCGCCAACAACCACCGCCTCCAGGCCGGGGAGCTGGGTCGGGGGCTGGCCAACGGGGACATCCTTCGGATCGAGGCCATCACCAGTGGTGGACTGGTGGTCCGGCGCCTGCTCGAACCCGAACCGGGCACCGGGCAGCGGCGGTTCACCGAGCAGGCTTTCCACTACCAGGGCTACCGGACCTGTGACCTCGCCTACGCTGTCAGCGGGCATTCGGCGCAGGGCGGCACCGTGCACACCGGGATCACCCTGGTCACCGGGAATGAGGACCGGCAGTGGCTGTATGCGGCGCTCACCCGCGGCACCGACACCAACCTGGTGTTCGTGTCCACCACCCCGGCCAGGGTCGCCGACCCCGCCCCCGGCACCCGGCCCGCCCCCGAGCTGGAACGGCACGAGCGGAACCGGCAGGAACGGCAGGGCTACCTCCCTGCCCAGCGGCCAGCCACTCCGGGTGGGGCGGACCCCCGCGAGCCGATCGCGGTGCTCGCCGACATCCTCGACCGCGACGGCGCCGAGCTCTCGGCGACCGAAACCCGCCAGCGCAACCTGGCCAACGCCGATAACCTCGCCATCTGGGGCGCGATCTGGGCGGCCGAAACTAGGCAAGCCCAGGACGCCCGCTACCGGGACCTGGTGATGGCTGCGCTCCCGCCCGGCTACCGGCATGAGTTGTCCAACGAAGCGAGGTGGCTGTACCGGACGCTGCGCTCGGCGGAACTGGCCGGGCTGGACCCGGCCGAGGTGACCCGGTCGGCCATCGAGTCCCGGGACCTGGCCGGCGCGCGCAACATCGCGGCCGTCATCGACGCCCGCATCCGCCAGCGCATCTACCCGCTGCTCCCCCAGCCCCAAGGCCCCTGGGCCGGCCGTGTCCCCCAGCTACCCGACCCACAGCGGCAAGCGCACCTGGCCAAGATCGCCACCATGATGGACGACCGCAAGCACCGCCTCGGCGAGCACGCCGCCCAGCACGCCCCCGCGTGGGCAGTCAAGGCCCTCGGCCCGGTCCCGCTAGATCCTGCCGCCCGGCAAGAGTGGCAGCGCAAAGCGTCCTCGGTCGGCGCCTACTGGGAGATGTACCGCCACCAGCACCCCGCCGACCCGATCGGACCCGAGCCCACCCACGACTCCCCCGACCAGCGCGCCGCCTGGCACGAAGCCTTCCTCGCCCTCGGCCCCGCCGACGGCCCGGACGTGCGCGCCATGCCCGACGGCCGGCTGTGGCTGATCCGCGACACCTACACCGCCGAAACCTGCTGGGCACCCCCGCCACGTCGGCAAGGAACTGCGGCTAGTCCGCCTCGGCGCCGCCAACGCCGAACTCGACGCCATCCGCGCCGGCGCCGAAGCCGATGCCGCCCGCAAGGCCGGCGACCACGACCGCGCCGGACGGCACGAGGCCTGGGCCGCCTCCTACCGGGCGATGCGCGACCGCTACCAGGCCCAGGAACAGATCTTCGCCCAGACCATGGAAGACCGGACCGAATGGGAGCACGCCACCGAGCACAGCCGTCACCTCGCCGTCGCCGCCGACGCCGAGCTGCGCCACCGCCACCCCGACCACCAGATCGGGCGGCTGCGCTCCGCCGAACCCGCCCCCGCCGGAGAGGCTGACCGCGAGCAGCTGACATTGGCGCCGGATGAGAAGATCAGCCAGATGAGCGCCTGGGTCAGCGGCCTGGCCGCCCAGCGGCAAGCCTTCAAAGAGAAAATCGAAGAGCGCCAAGCCCTCAAGGTCCCGGCCGAAGACCCCGACTTCGAAGACCTCGGCCACGCCTTCCCCACGTGGAACCCACCCGAGAAGGACGCGATCCTGCAGCCACCCAAGCCCGAGATCCAGCCATCGGCGAAGATCCTCGAGCTGGCCAAGGAGCCGGAGGCAGGCTGGGAGGCCGCCGACTGACAGCCCCGGGGCACATCATGAGTAAAGCGAGGAGGTGACCAGCGATGCCCGCGATCGACATCCCCGACCCGCTGCCGCCCGTGATCACCCCAGACCGCGACGTCATCGAGTTCCTCATCGAACGCCACCTGGAAGAGTTCGGCGACAACAGCCTCGTCGCCCGCACCTGGCACTGGGTCCTGCACGGCGGCGGCCGCGGGCCGATCAGCCATATGGACTGGACCCGGTTCGACGGCGACGGGCCACCATCGGCCGCCACCCTCGCCGCCGAAAGCACCGCCAGCGAGCCACCCCTCTACCCGCCCACCTCCTGGGACGAGCTCAACCGGGCCCGGTTCATCTGCTGGCTATGCACCTCCCAGCCCGAAGACGAGCTACCACCACGCTTCCACCCCTGGGACGCCACCCCGGCACCCACCGCCAGCGAAGAAGGCTCAGTCACCATCACTGTGCGCGAGATCCGGGACGCCTGACGCCGGGCCGCCCTCTCGGGCCGCGGGGTCGATGAGGCTTGCCCACCTCAGGTGGTAGCGGCGAGGTCTTGGTTCACGCTTTCTGCGCATTCATGATCACTGCCTTACCGGCTCCGCGAAGCCCAACGCCGCCATGATCATCAGATGATGCCTGGGTGTGATTGCCTTTACAGCCTGGCAAGCCTGGCGGTTCTCTGCTGGTAGCAAGATCGGTATGGGCTGCGGTTGGGCGGCTGAGGTGGGCAAACTCGGGGTGTTGGGTGTGGTCCCAGGGAGGGTTGAGCGTCCAGGATTTGACGCTGATGTGCCGACGGATCTGACCGGTGAGCCGGGTCTTGACCCTGGCCTTGTGGTCTTGATCTTGACTGACCGAGATCAGTTGTACGGCAATGGTCCGCTGCTTTGGACTTTCGGCCTTCAGGCTGGCACCGCTCGCCGCCCCTCGCTGGTTGCAAGATCGTTAAGAGCCCGGATGTGGGGCCTGATATGGGGAAACAAGGGTCAGGGTGGTGGCGCAGAGTGCGGGCACGTGATCAGGCGATCCGGCGAGACGGACGAGTGTCCTGTGCCAACGAACCTGAGCCATTTGTCCTGTCTCATCGAATCTGGCCCGGTCTCACTGAATCTGGTCCGATTCACTGATTTGTCTCACTGAATCTGGTCTGATGCGTCAGTCTCTGGTGGGACACGGCTGCGGCCGGTGCTCGACCGCTTACTCTCCCGGCTGTCCTGCCCGCATACCGCGGTTCTGATTGGCCGGCTCTTGCCACATCCAGGGTTGCGATGGCTTGCCGTCTGGCTCGCGCCCGAACCGGTACCTGTCTTCCAAGTCGGGGCTGTGGTCCAGGAAGAGATCGAACCCGCCGCCGTTGGCGGCCCGGCCGGCCAGCGCTTGGGCTGCGTCATCAGCTCCGGCTTCATCTAGCTGATCGAGCAGATCCTGGATGCCCTCCTGATTGTCGAGCTGGGCATGGGTGGCAGGGTGGCGGGCCAGCAGGGCCTGGACGGCGGGATCTGCCCGGGCTGCGCGCAGTTCCCTGATCAGGTCGGCGACGCCCCGAGGGTCGTCGAGGTTGACTTCGCGGGCGGCCTGGACGGCCAGGGCCAGGGCCGCGTCAGCGGCCTTGGCTACGCGCAGCTCCCTGATCAGGTAAGCGACGGCCCCAGGGTCATCAAGCCTGGCATGGGCGGCGGGGTCACGGCCCAGCAGTATCTGGACCGGGCCGTCGGCCCTGGCCTTCCGCAGCGTTACCAGCAGGTCGGCGACCCCCCGAGGGTTGTCGAGGCTGACTTCGCGGGCGGCCTGGACGGCCAGGGCCAGGGCCGCGTCAGCGGCCTTGGCTGCGCGCAGCTCCCTGATCAGGTAAGCGACGGCCCCAGGGTCATCAAGCCTGGCATGGGCGGCGGGGTCACGGCCCAGCAGCGTCTGGACCGGGCCGTCGGCCTTCGCCTCGCGCAACCTCCCGAGCCACGAGGCGACGGCGGCAGTGTCGTCGATGCTGACCTCGCGGGCGGCCCGGTCCGCCAGGGCCAGGGCCGCATCGCGGGCCCCGGCCTCACAAATGGCGTTGAACAGGCTGCCGAGGCCAAACGCCTCGTCGGGGTTCACATGATCAGCGGCCCACCTAGCCAGGGTCTGGACGGCGTCGCCGGCCCCGGCCCGACCCAGCGCCCGGAGCAGCCAGGCGACCCGCAGCATTCCGTTGATGTCGTACCGGCCGTCGAGGCGGGCGTATTGGGCAGGGTCGCGAGCCAGGAGGGTCTGGACCGCACGGTCGGCCCGGGCCTCCCGCAGTGCATCCAGCAGCTTGGCGACGTCCATGAGGTTGTCGAGGCGGGCGTGTTGGGCGGGGTCGCGGGCCAGCAGGACGTGGACGGCGTCGTCAGCCGAGGCGTAGCGCAGCCCTTCTAGCCGCCCGGCGACGGCCGCAGGGTCGTCGATGCTGACCTCGCGGGCGATCCGGTCCGCCAGGGCCAGGGCCGGGCCATCAGCTCCAGCCTCGCGCAGCTGCCTTATCAGGCGGGCGGCGTCGTACTGGGGGCCGAGGCGGGCGTGTCGGGCGGGGTCGCGGGCCAGCAGCGTCTGGACCGCGTCATCGGCCTTGGCTGCGCGCAGCACCCTTACCAGGTAAGCGACCGCCCCGGGGTCGTCGAGGCAGGCATGGGTAGCGGGGTGGCGGGCCAGCAGCGTCTGGACGGCGTCATCGGCTTCGGCTCCGTGCAGGTCCTCCATTATCGAGGCGATGACCACCGGGTCGTCGAGACTGACCACACGGGCGAGCCGGTCCGCCAGGGTCTGGGCCGCGTCATCAGCCCCGGCCTCGCGCAGGTTCGCCAGCAGCTCGAAGAACGACCGGCCTTCGAATCTGGCGTGGGGCGCTGCCCAGTTGGCGGCGCGGGAGGGATCGCCAGGGATGACCTGGGCCAAGACAAAGACGATGAGCCGGTTGGCGGCGTCTGTGCTGCCGAGGGCGGTGGCTTTGGTCCAAAGCGCTGCGGCGTGGCGGTACAGGCCGCGCAAGGCCGCGGCCTGGGCGAGACGGTACAGCTCAGCGCCGCTGGTGGTGTGGGTGGCCAGCGCGTCCCAGAGAGATGCCGGGCCGAGCTGGTCCTGGCGGGTGCGGCGGCCATACTGGTCGAGGTAGTCGGCTAGCTGCCAGCCGGGCCCGTCGCCGGGGCCGGCTGGGACATCGGATGCAGGGCGGGGGCGGATTGGTGCCAGCGGCCCGCGAACCCCCTTAGCGGGCATTTTGGTGTAACGCAGCCCCTCCTCGAGCCAGTCGTCGCCCAGCAGGTCCCAGTCGGTGTCGGTCAGATACCCCGGTGCCGCCGTCTCCAGGAAGGCCTGGGACAAGGTGGCGGGCATGCCCAGCCGACGCCCATCCATCGCGGCGTCAATGAGCGCGCGGGCGACCGGTGGTGCGTTGTGGTAACGGTCTAGCAGCTCCGGCGCCCCGGTCAGGTACTGGATCACCTGCCCGTCCCGGCTCCCGGCGGCCGCCTGGGCCAGCCGCGGATCATCCGCGTCCCACAGCTGCCCCAGCTGCTCGTCGGTGAACGCGGCGGGCACGGGAATGTCGTGGTCGGCCAGCAGCTCGCGCGCCTGGGCGTGCGGGTCCGCGTCTCCCGATAGGCGGGCGGTTAGTTTAGTCCAAAACTCCGGCCACAGCGTGCCCAGCACCAGCACCGGGCCCCGGTCCTGGTCCTGTAGCAGTTCCCGCAACCTGGCGGCCACTTGTTCGCCCGCGGCGTCGGCGGTGTCAAGGTACCGCTCGGCGTCGTTCAGCCACAGCACGGTCCGCGGCCCGGCACGGGGCAGCCCGGCCAGCGCCGCCTGCGGGTCGATAGGATGCCACAGCCGCCACCCCCGCTCCCGGCCGCGCAGCAGCCCCAGCGCCTGCCAGCACGCCCGCGTCTTGCCGGTCAACGACCCGCCCACCAGCACCACGATCCCGCTGGTCCCAGTGGCCGCCGCCGTCACCACCTGCGCCAGGGCGGCGTCATGGTCGCGCGGCACATACACCGGCAGCACCGGCAGTCCCGGCTGTGGGACGTCAGGCTCGACGGGCCTGTGCACCTCCAGTGCGAACGGGTCACCCACCTCGGCCAGCGGCCACCCCACCGGCCCCGCCGCGCCACCCGGCGCGGCCTGCCCGTTACCCAGCCGGTCCAGTACCTGGGCGAGCATGCCTTCGACCCGCTGCCCCTGGCCTTCGATCCGCTGCCCCTGCAGGTGGGTCAGGTCATGATTGAGCTGGTCGGCCAGCGGAGTCAGCGGCCCGCCCTGGGAACCGCGGATCATGATCTCGCGGACCAGGTGGCCGGTCAGCTTGGCCGCCACCTCGCTCACCTGGACTCCCGGCAGACTCAGAACTGGCTGCCCTGCATCATCCAGAACAGACAGCTGCCCGGCGATCCCGGCCTGCAACGCCTCCAGCAGCGTGGGCTGTCCCGGCGGCAGCGGAACCGGATCCCGGCGACGGAACGCCTTGTTGATCTGATCTGCGACCTCGTCTGCCGGCACTCCGTCGGAAGGGCCGATCTCGCCTACCGTGACCTGCACGGCGGCCGTAACCGCCTCCTTCAGCGCACGTGCCTGGTCACTGCCGCGCAGCAAAATAGTCAGCTTCTTATAACCGGCGTTGGCCAGCTGCCCGATCAGCCACCCCAGCAGGTCATCGACGACAAACACACCAGCAGTCTTCCCGCCGCGGGGCTCTAGACGCCAGCCCGCCACACGCGCCGACAGCCTCGTACCCCGAATCGCTCAGCGGCCGCCTTCAGTGCGGCCGTGCATCACAGCGCACCGACGCCCAGGCTCGTGCCGCGCACGGCACAAGCCCTCCGGAGCGACCCCACTTGGCCGATGGACCACAGCCTGGTCATTCCAAGATCACGGACCAGGCTCCGTGAGGCACTGAGGCGGATCCGGTCGGCACGGACCACATTCACTGAGACAACCTCGCTCGGCTTGTCTCGCTGACTCTGGTCTGGAGCAGGTCAGAACGCCGCGGCTGGAGCAGATTCAGTGAGACGGGACACCATTGCCAGCGGGTCCGGGCCCAGGGGGTCGGCAAAGTCATTCTTGATGGCGGCCTCGGTGGCGACACGCCGGTGATGGGCGGGTAGCGGTGCGGGCATGGCCCTTGTGGTGATCATGGCGGTTCCTACGCCAGCCAGGTTCACCGCAGAGGGGCCATGCCCGCGCCGCCATCATCACTGATCGATCCTGCTGTCGGCCACCTGGTTGAGCTGGCCGCAGAATCCGCGGATCCGCCGGGCTTGCTGACGGTGCTGGCCAGGGTGGCTGATCCGCGGCACCGGCGGGGCGTGCGCCACCGGCTGGCGGTGATCTTGGGCCTGGCGTTGTGCGCGGTGGTGGCCGGGGCGCGGTCGTTCACCGCGATCGCGGAATGGGCCGCTGACGCGGACGAGCAGACCCTGCGCGTGCTCGGGGCTGCGGGGCGGGTGCCGTCGGAATCGACGTTCCGGCGGACCTTGCAGCGCCTGGATGCGGACGGGTTTGATGACCTGGCTGGCGCCTGGGCGCAGCGAGCCACCAGGCCCGGGCCGAAACAGCGGCGGGTCATCGCGGTGGACGGCAAGACCTTACGAGGTTCCGCTCACAGCGGGGAGGACGGCCGTCACCTTCTGGCGGCTCTTGACCATGCTCACGGCGCCGTCTTGGGCCAGGTGGAGGTCGGCGCCAAGACGAACGAGATCCCCATGTTCCCCGCGCTGCTGGATCACATAGAGGTCAGCAGCGCGGTTATCACCGCCGATGCGATGCACGCCCAGCGCTCCCATGCCATCTACCTGGCCGGGCGCGGCGCGCATTACCTGTTCACCGTCAAGCGCAACCAGCCTGGCTTGCACGCCCAGCTCGCGGCCCTGCCCTGGCGCCAGGTCCCCGTCGCCTGCGAAACCCGCGAGCGCGGCCACGGGCGGGCTGAGCGGCGCACCCTCAAGGTCACCGCCGTCGCCCGCGGGCTGGCCTTCCCGCACGCCGCCCAGGCCATCCAGATCGTGCGCCGCCGCAAGCTGGCCGGGAAGAGGAAGCGGTCCGCCGAGACCTGCTACGCCATCACCACGCTGACCGCCTCCCAGGCCAGCCCGGCACAGCTCGCAGCCATCATCCGCAGCCACTGGGCGATCGAGGACCGGCTGCACTGGGTCCGCGACATGGACTTTGACGAGGACCGCTCCCAGACCCGCACCGCCAGCGGGCCCCGCGTCATGGCCAGCCTCCGCAACCTCGCCATCACCATCTTGCGGCTGGCCGGACACGCCAGCATCGCCTCCGCCCTCCGCCACCACGCCCGCCGCCCGGACCGCCCCCTGCGAACGATCATGAACTGCTGAACGACGTAACCGGGCCCTGATCCAAGCCCGCGAGATGAAAGAATGAAAGGGCTCATTGCCTGCGGTGCGGCAGGACGGAGGCTCGCATGACACCGTCGTATGTCAAGGTCACAGACCTTCGCGCCGGGCTTCCGGTCGAGTACCTAGGCAAGTCCGACCCGATCCCTGTGCTGGACGAGAAGCTGCAGGCGATCGGCATGGTCCTGTACTCGGGCCACCCGGGACGGATCTGGAGCACCCTCGTTCAGCATGTCCAGGTAACCTGGGCCAGCCTGGAAGACGAGCCGGCCACCTACGCGGTCGGGTTCAGCGTTCCCGACGACGACGAAACCCACTACCCAGGCCTCGGGCTCCTCACCGAGGACGAGTTCAGCCGCAGGGAACTCGCCCTTCAGGACCGCCTCGCAAGCGGGAAAAATCTGTCCGGCTGGATTCCACCGTGGGCCCGCGGCGACTCGCCGCCATGACCAGCCTGACACCGGGCGCTCGCAGGTGACCTCCGTGAGGCCAGCCGGGCTGCCCCATGCCGCCGGTAGTAACCGCTCAGATAACCCACTGACGAAGCCTCCTCAAATCACATCAGCCAGAACTTTGCCGACCCCCTGGGTGCGCTGGGCCGATGTGCCGGTCACTGCCGTGAGCGTACGCAGATTATCCGGTTCTGCGTGCGCGGGGCTGAGCGGCCCGTGACGTTCACCGCAGCGGCGGGCAGCACAGTAGGACTAGTGTCCAGCTCGCGGGCGGCGCGTCAAGAGCGGCCGTGTGGGCTGTCTCTCGCGATCGGCTTACGCCGCCTCTGGACCTGCCGTCCTCTCGCATGGGATTGGCGGCTGCGGGCAAGACGGGGCAGAGCAGGAACCCAGCCGGTGGCGTCGGCAAAGCCAACGCGGGCCGGGATCGGTTCGGGGGTGAGGTGATCTTTGGTTGGCAGCGTCAGGATCTGATGATCGCGGCTGGTGACGGCGTGGTGGGGAGGTGCCCGGTGATGGTGGTGCCGCGGCTGGGGGCGGACCGGATCTCGAGCTGGCCGCTGAGTGCGGCGAGCCGGTCGGCCATGTTCCGCTGGCCCGAGCCCATCGGGATGTGGCGGGTGTCGTAGCCGGTCCCGTCGTCGGACACGGTGAACCGCAGGGTTCCGTTGTGCGCTTGCAGGCAGATCCGGGCCTGGGTGGCGTGGGCGTATTTGGCGGTGTTTTGCAGCGCCTCCAGGCAGCAGAAGTACACCGCCGCCTCGGTGTCTTGGCCGAATCGCCCGATCCCGTCGGCTTCGACCGTGACCGGCAGGGGCGACTTGCTGGCCTGGGCGTTGAGCGCGGCGGCCAGGCCCAGGTCGGCCAGCAGCGGCGGGTAGATCCCGCGGGCGAGGTCACGCAGGTTTTCCAGCGCGCCCGCGGCGCCTGCCTTGAGGTCGCCGAAGACCGGCCCGGTCTGGGCCGGATCCGCGGCGACGGTGGTCTCGGCCAGCTGGAGCTTGATGGCCAGGGCGACCAGGTCCTGCTGGGCCCCGTCGTGGATGTTGCGTTCCAGCCGGCGCCGGGCCTCGTCCTGGGCGGTGACCAGCCGCTGCCGGGAGGCCCGCAGGTCCTCGATCAGCCCGGCATTCGCAAGCGCCAGCCCGGCCTGGGAGGCGACGTCGGTGACCAGCTGCTGTCCGGCTGGGCGCAGCGGCTCGTCTTTGGGCATGGTGATCGAGATCGCGCCCAGCAGCTCACCCTGGTGCACTACCGGGACGCTGATGTCACTGTCCGGCAGCGGCGGCAGGACCTGGCCATCAACCGGCAGCGGGCCTTCGCGCGGGTCGCCGCCTGAGGAAGCCTCAGGGTGGAGTTCGTCGCCTACCCGCAGCCAGATCACCACCTTGTTGGCGCCGGTGCCGGCCGCCACGATCTGCGCCATCTGCGGCAGCACCTCCCCGGCCGCGTAGGTGCCGCCGATGCGCCGGGCGAAGTCCGACAGCACCTGGTATGGGGTAGCCCGTCGGCCGTACACGACCCGGTTAGCCAGCCGCCCGGCCCACTGGCGGGCGGGCTGGAACGCGACCGCCACCACCGCGGCCGCCAGCGCCGTCAGCAGCGGGCTGCGCGGGTTGCCCGCCAGTGTCCCTATCCCGACGACCAGGGCCGCGTAGACAGCGGTGATGAACACCGCCAGCGAGCCGTACAGGACCGCCTTGCTGATCACGATGTCGATGTCATAGAGCCGGTACTTCAGCACCGCGATCGCGATCGCCGCGAGCAGGCACACGAACGCCAGGTTGCTGAGCACGTTCGCGACCGCCACATTCGCCAGGAACGACGCGATCAGCGTGACGACCACCAGCAGCGCAGCGGCCGCGAACCACTTCAGCTGCAGCCGCTCCTCACCCGATGACCGGGCAAACCGCACCACCACCGCCGTCACACTGACCACCAGCGCCGCGGCCATGAGGAGGAAGGTCGCGGTCAGATAAGCCGGGGTCCCGCTACTGAACGAGTTGAACGGGTGGGACCAGTAGCGGGTGGCGGTGACGAGCACGACCACCGCGGCGAGCGCGAACACCGCAGCCACGGACCAGGCGGCCGGGCGCCACCGCCGGGACCGCAGGTGCCCGGTCGGGAAGAGCAGGAACACGAACGCGAGCACGGCGACGGAAAACACCCACAGCCAGTTGGCGAACCAGGCGACCGCCCGGCCCGCTGGCAACGACCCCGGCGCCGCGACCAGGGCACGCAGCCCGTACTGGGTACCGAAAGCATCAACGGCCAGCACCACGCCCGCCGTCAGGAACAGCCAGCCGATCCGGTTCGCGGGCCGCCGGGACGCAAGAACGAAGCCCACCACCGGGACCGCCAGGTTCACCACCTGCCCGGACACGTTGCCGAAGGTCCAGCCCGTCATGCTCGCGGGCAGCAGATCCCGGTCCGCGTAGTCCAGCACCAGCGCAACGGCCATCAGCGCGATCGACCCCGCCGCGATACAGCCAGCCACCCACCGGGCTGTCACGACCCTCATCGCCCTTCCCCACCTACCGGTCCTGCCGCCGCCGGCCGCCGGTTTGGAAGACCCGGGCAGCGCCCAGGCGGAGCCGGCGCGGCTACCCGCATCATCACCTGCAGTGTTGCCTGGCCAGCGGCGGCGGGCAAGGAGGTCACCCGCACCCTATGGCTCGTGCCAGCATCCCCGCCGCCGCAGCTACTTGACTATGCTCGGCGGCCACAGGAACATCCAGGCGACAACCAGCCCGTGCAGCCAAGAATGCCGCGGCGGGAGTGCTGATGTTCTCGTGCCGCTGGCGCTGCTGGTCCATCCTGGCCGCGCCGTTGCTGGCGAATCTCATCGCGGCGAGCCCGGGTGGGCAGCGGCCTGGGGGGGCGCCCGGTGCTCATCGCGCGCGGCGGGCAGGGCATGGCTTGCTGCGCCTCACTCCGTGTGCAGGATCTGCGCCGGGCTCAGCCGCGCGGCTGTGCGGGCTGGCCAGAACGCTATTGTGTTCGCGGCCAGGACGGCGGCGGGCACCATCAGCAGCATGATTGTGACCGGGGTAACGGTGTCGCCGGCGATGCCGAGCGCGGTGGCGAACAGCGCCCAGGCCCAGCGTCCCAGCGCGATGCCCAGCGGCAGGCCGATCAGCAGGGCGAGCATGGTCAGGGTCGTCATCTGCCAGGCGGTGATCCATCTGACCTGGCGCCGGAGCAGCCCGAGGGCCTTCATGATGGCGAAGTCGCGCCGCCGGCGGCGGCCTGACATCACGATCAGCTGCCCGAGGACGGCGAGGCCGAGCCCGGCGAGGAGGACGGCGAGGACCTCCGGTGTGGCGTCGATGGCCAGGTAGGTGGTAATGCCGTAGGGCCGCTGGTCGGTCACCACGCACGTGGTCTGCTGGACCGTTCCGCAGAAGCGGGCCATGGACCTGGTGAAGCTGGCGATGTCGGTGGCCCGGTGCGGGCCGGGTGCGAAACGCAGCAGCACGAAGTCGTAGTGCGGCCCCCGGCCTGTAAAGGATGCCTGCCGCTGAAGGACTGCCGCGGTGGTCTCGGCTCCGAGGCCGAGGTCGGTGGGGGTGAAGCTGCCCTGGCCGAAGTCCGGGAACACCGCCCGGCCGACGATGCGGTCCTGCTGCTGGTGGCCGCTGACCGTGACGGTGACCATCTGGCCGACCGTGCGGCCGATCTGGCGCAGTACCGAGGTGCCGAGCACGATCTGGTGGCCCGTGCGGGGCGGCTGGCCGCTGAGCAGGGTCGGCGACACCAGCGGGCCCCGGCCCGGAGCTACCCCGATGGCCGGAACGATCTGGCCGTTGATCCCCACCACGCCCAGGTCACCGAAGCTCCAGCTAGACAGGCGGGCCGCTCTGCCAACCAGCTGCTGAGCCTGCTGGGGTGTGATCGTCTGGAACTGCAAGTCGATCGCGGCGTCCCAGCTCTGCCCGTACAGGCGGGGTGAGTGCACCAGGTGCAGCAGGTTCGCGCCGAAGGTGAACGCGGCGGCGACCGCGAGCACCGGCAGCGCGGTGCCGGCCAGGGCACTGCGTATCGGCATGGCGCTGCGGCCGCGGCCAGGCTCGAGCGCGAGATGGACCCCGGTCACTGCGGTCACGGGCGCGCCGGCGCCCGCCAGCCACCGGGCCGCCAGTGAATGGCGGGTTGCCGCCGGGCCGGGTGCACCTGCGCGGCGCGCTGAAGCCAGGCGCCAGGCTGGCCAGGCGGCCCGCGCCAGCATCAAGACCGTGATCAGCGCCGCGCCGGCCGCGAGCACCGTCGTGTCGGCGCTGACCCCGGGGGACGGCTCGGCCAGCCGCGCCGCGCCGATCGGCATCAGCGGTGACGCCGCGACCGCCGCGCCGGCCGCGGCCACCGCCCCGGCCAGTGCGGCCACTCCGACCTCCGCCAGGCCCGCCGCCAGCAGCTGGCCCCGGGTCATCCCCAGCGCCACCAGGGTCGGGTAGCCCGAGGATGCGGCCAGCAGCAGCCGCGAGGCGACATAGCCGACGATCAGCAAGGCGGTGACCGCCAGCACCAGCGCGAAGATCGCCAGCGCCAGCGCCTGCGGGCGGATCGAGCGCTCAATCGTCGTTGCCTGCGCTGCCTCGCCGGCCACGAACACCTGGCCGCCCGTGCCAGGAAAGGTCCGGGACAGCGCCTGCGCCTGGCGGGCGAACCGCTCCGTGCTGACCCCGGGCCGCAGCTTCACATAGGCGGCGTCGAACCCCCGGATGCCCGGGCCGAGCTGATGAACGAGCTGATCAAGCAGGGCTGGGCTGGCCAATATCAGCCCCAGCTTGTCGATATCGGTGACCGGCACCACTGAACTCCGGGTGACGACAATGCCGACCACCCGCTCACTGAGGCGCCGGCTATTCGCCCGGTTGCACACCTGGCCAGCGCAGGCCCCGAGCACGAGCGTACTGCCGACGTGCAGGTGCATGCTGCTCGCGCCAATCTGGCTGACCGCGACCTCACCCGGGCGGTCCGGGCGCGGCAGCCGCCCGGCCAGCAGCTTCGGGATCTCCAGCTGGAGCCCGAACCTGCCATCAGCAGGGACCACCACCGGGCCGCTCGTCACCGGCCTGCCATCTGGTCGCAGCGGTGTCGCGTTCACACCCACCAGCGGCGCCACCACAGCCACGTCCGGCAGCTGAGCAAGAGCCCGGTAATAGCCATCCAGGCCCGTATTGAACGGCGCGACGAACACGTCAGCCGCCCGCGAGGCCACCAGGAACCGCGAGTAGGCACTGTCGGTCCGCCGCGCTCCAGCGGCCGCGGTCAGCACAGCGCCACCCGCGACGCCCACCAGCAGCCCCAGCAGCACCCAACCGCGCCACCGGGCCAAAAGCTCATGCGCGACCAGGCGCAGCACCGCCCGCACCGGCACTCACCCGCCAGGCCATGTGGCCGCAAGCCGCCAGACCCGGACCGGTCCCATCATGGGTGCCATCATTCGACAATAGGGAACTGCAGCCGCGGATCCCATGGTGCTACCCCATCGCCCCCCGGGCGAGCAGGCACCACCACCGCGGCGGCGGCCGCAGACACCAAGGTCCCGGCCCGCACCCGCCTGCTCGTCGCTCCCATGCCCCGCCACGCCGTGTCAGGTTCCGACGGCAAGGGGAAAACGCGCCCCGCTGTCGCTGTTCACCGCCGACGGCGAGGACGACGGCATCCGGCTGTGCCGGCAGATCCTCGGCAACAGCGGCTCCAGCCATACGGCGATCACTTGCGCCCGGCGGCCGAACTCACCGGGCGTGACGCCTGGCCGGAGCCGGACATCCGCGTCGTCGAAGGCCAGGTAGTTGTCGCCGAGACGATGCCAGAGGCCGGCGTGGCGATGATGAGCGGGACTTTGTCGAGGTTGGTGACCGGATCCACCGATGACCGTGTGACGACGATGCCGACAACACGCTCGGCCAGCTTACGGATCCTGGTGGGACCGCTTCCTGCCGCATCCGGTGGCACATTGGGCAGGGCCACCATCGCGAGCGTGCTGCCCACACGCAGGTGCAGGAGCGCCGCCCCATTCTGGTCAACGGCGATCTCGCCCGCCCGGTCGGCCCGTGGCATCCGGCCGGCCAGCACCTTGGGTATGTCAACCTGGTGCCAGAGCCGCCCGTCGGCGGCCACCTCGGCGACCCCACCGCCGGCGAGTGCCCTGGCTGGCTGGATGTTCAGGCCGACTCCCGAGGCCACGGCGGCGGCACCCGGCAGATGAGCCCAGCGCACGGTAGTAGCCGCCCAGCACCGACAAGCCCGACGAGACAATCACATCCGAGGCCTTCGACGCGCTGAGAAAACGCGGATAGGCGCTGCTGGTCCGCCACGCCCCCGCGGCGGCGGCCAGGACAGCGCCCCCGCCGACGGCCACCAGCAGGGCGAGCAGCGCCCAGCCGCGCCAGCGGGTCCGGAGCATGTGCGCGGCGACGCGCAGGACCGCCCTCATCCGCTCAAGCGTTCCGCGGCCGGTGACCGGTGATGTGGTGCATGAGTCGAGGGTAGGCAGCCGGCCCCGGCACGGCCAGGTGCTCGCCCTGGGCACCGGGTGTGCCTAGCACCACCGGACTGCACATGCCTGCCCACTGGCGGGCCG
Organism: uncultured Actinomycetes bacterium; assembly: GCA_963730065.1. GTDB lineage: Bacteria > Actinomycetota > Actinomycetes > Streptosporangiales > Streptosporangiaceae > UBA9676. The sequence continues at coordinate 173,222 of CAVSQL010000006.1, forward strand.
GCACCCACGTATGCGACAACTGGGTAGATGGACCACCATGACGCCGGGCCGGGCACGATCACGGTCTTCCTCGCAGACGACAACCTGATCGTGCGTGAGGGTGTGCGCGCCGTCATCAACCGGCACCCCGATCTCGAGGTGGTCGGCGTGGCCGAGGACTACGACGGGGTGGTCAGCGGGGCCACCGCCGCCAGCCCGCAGGTGCTGGTCACCGATATCCGGCTGCCGCCGGCCTTCCAGCGCGAGGGCATCGACGCGGCCAAGGAGGTGCGCAAGCGCCATCCCGGCACCGGGATCGTGGTGCTGTCGCAGCACGAGGACCCCGAGTACGCGGTCTCACTGCTGGCCGAGGGCCCGGCCGACCCCGGCCCGGCGAGCAACAGTACATCCAGGATGGGGGGGTTATGTCTGAGAGCCAGGCCGCGCTTACTGTACGCGGTGTACGTAAGACCTTCGAGGCAGAGAACGCGCCGGTCCGCGCCCTGCGCGGTGTGGACCTGACGGTGAGCGAAGGCGAGTTCGTGGCCCTGATGGGACCGTCGGGGTGCGGCAAGTCCACCCTGCTGAACCTGGTCGCCGGGCTGGACACCGCCGACGAGGGGGAAATCAGCGTGGCGGGCGAGCAGGTCACCGGCCGCAGCGAGGACGACCTGGCCCGGCTGCGCCGCCGCCACATCGGGCTGGTCTTCCAGTTCTTCAACCTGCTCGAGGGCATGACCGTGCTCGAGAACGTCGCGCTGCCGGCCGTCATCGCCGGCCGCAGGCGCAAGATGGCCGAGACCCGGGCCGCCGACCTGCTCGACCTGCTCGGCATCGCCGACAAGGCCCGCGCGGTGCCCGGCGTGCTGTCCGGTGGCCAGCGCCAGCGGCTGGCGATCGCCCGCGCCCTGGCGAACGAGCCCACCCTGCTGCTGGCCGACGAGCCGACCGGCGCGCTCGACTCCGAGGGCGGGGATGAGGTCATCGAGCTGCTGCGCCGGCTGCACGGCGGCGGCCAGACGATCGTCCTGGTCACCCACGACGCCAGCGTCGCCGCCGCCGCCGGGCTGGTGGTCCGGATGCGCGACGGCCGGATCGCCGAGCCCGAGCCGGAGCTGCAGCCCGACGGCGGCGGGTCCGTCGTCATCGAGGCCCTGTGATGAGCAGCTGGGCCCGGGAACGGCCGGCGCGCCCCCGGTGGCGCCGGGGGGAGCTGTGGTGAACGGCACCGTCCGCGGTCATCGTCCTTAAGGCTTACAGGCCGGCCGCCTACGCCCAGTCAACGGGTGCCCCGCGAGTTGCCGAGCCCTTCGCAGGCTCAGCCGGCCACGTTCGGGCGGGCTGCCCGGGGTGGTGTAAGTACCACCGGGGATAGCGGTGCTGACCTGCTTCCCGGCTGCGGAGTGGTGCCGAGACAATGGGCTGCAGGGGTGCCGGCCGGAGGCGGCGATGGTGTGAGCGCGGTGCGGATGCGGCTCCGCTCGGAGCTGCGGGCCCGGTGGCGGTCGTGGCTGGGCCTGGCTCTGCTGATCGGCCTGGCGGGGGCGGCGGCCGTGGCGGCCGCGGCGGGTGCACGGCGCACTGAGACGGCCTATCCGAGGTTCGTGCAGGCGCAGAACGGTTACGACCTGATCACCGGCGGCTCCTCAGGGAACATTGATCCGGCGCGGGCGCTGGCGCAGATCGAGGCGCTGCCCGAGGTCGCGCAGTGGGCCCGCATCGATGTGGCGGCATCGACGGCCATTTTGCCGTCTGGCCGCGTGGCGCCGGCGCCGGAACTGATGGCCGTCACCGATCTGAGGGGACGGGCGGGTTTCCGGCTTAACCGGTTCAAGGTGATCTCCGGCCGGATGGTGAGCCTGCGGGCACCCGGCGAGGCGATGATCGATTTCCCCACTGCCGACCGTGAGGGCCTGCGGGTGGGCAGCGTCATCAGGTTCATCGTGGGCGATCCGAACGCCAAACGCCCGAGGCTGGCCGCGGTTCACATCGTGGGGATCGTGGCCTCTCCCGGGCAGTTCCCGGCGGTCGGCGCGTCGTCGGCCTCTGGCAGCGTCTACGTGACACCTGCCTTCGTCTTGTCGAATGGCATCAGGCCATCGCCGGGCGATGCGGGGCTGCTGATCAGACTCCGCCGCGGCGCCGCGGGCCGTGCGGCGTTTCTGCGGCAGATGCGGGCCGCGGGCCTGGGTGGCGTCGACATTCCCGAAGTGCAGCGGGTGCAGACCGCCGGGATCCAGCGATCGATCCGGCTGGAGTCCCAGGCGCTGTGGGCGCTTTGTGTTCTTACCGGGCTGGCGGCGTTTGCCGTCGTGGGGCAGTCGCTGGCGCGGCAGACCTACCTGGACTCGGCCGATCTTCACGTCTTGCGGGCGCTCGGCTTTTCCCGGGCCCAGTTGTTTTCGCTGGGCATGGCCCGGGCCACGATCATCGGGACGGCTTCTGCGTGCGTGGTTGTCCCAGTAGCTGTCCTGCTCTCGCCGCTCGCCCCGGTCGGCCTGGCCAGGATCGCCGAGCCGGACCCGGGATTCGCCGTGGACGGCTTGCCGCTGGTTCTCGGCGCGGTCTTGGCCGCTGCCCTGACCATGCTGGTCTCCGCGGTCCCGGCGTGGACCGCCGCGCAAACGGCGATGGCAAGACGGGAAGGCCCAGGGCCGGCTCTCAGGCGATCCCTGGCGTTCACGCACGCGCTGCCCCGGGCCTGGGGCTCGCCCGCCGCGGCCACCGGGATCCGGATGGCGCTGCAGCCCGGCCGGGGCCGGACCGCGGTCCCGGTGCGCTCGGCGATCTTCGGCGTCACCCTCGGCGTCGCCGCCGTAACTGCCTCGCTGGTGTTTTCCGCCAGCCTCGGCCACCTGCTGGACACGCCCCGGCTGTCGGGGTTCACCTGGGACGCCTTCGTGTCGGTCGAAGGTGGGCTGCCCAAAGCCGCCGCGGCGCTGCGAGCCGATCCAAAGATCGCCGGCTACACCCGCGGGGGCTTCACCGGCGTGCGCATCGGCCAGGTCAAGGTCATGGCGCTGGTTCTCGGCGGATCGGGACCGGCCCGGCCGGTGATCACGGCCGGGGTTGCGCCGGCGGCCGGCGACGAGGTTGCGCTCGGCGCATCGACCATGCGCGAGGTCCACACGGCGATCGGCCGGACCGTGGCCGTCGTGCTCGACCCGGCCGCAGGGCACCCCAAGCCGGTCCGCATGCGGGTGGTGGGGACGGTCATCGTGCCGCCCACCCCCTTCCTGGTGACCAAGCTGGGGGAAGGAGCCGCTGTCACGTTGCGGGGCTATCTGCGGGTCGATCCGGGCGCCGCCCGGCAGCCGGGCAGGCTGCCATTCCTGGTGCGCTTCGCCCCCGGCGTCAGCCGCGACGCCGGGCTCGCCGCCGTCGCCAAGGACATCAAGGGCCTGCCGGGCCCGTACGTCGCCGCCGCTGAGCGTCCGGCGAACGTGGTCAGCCTGGCCAGCATTGCGGGCCTGCCGACCGCCCTTTCTGGGCTGCTGGCCCTGATCGCAGCCGGGACGCTGGCCCATATGCTTATCAGCTCCACCCGCAGAAGGCGCCGCGACCTGGCGATTCTGAAGTCACTCGGGTTCACCCGGCGGCAGGTCCGGCATGCCGTCGCGTGGCAGGCCACCACCGTCGTCGCGATCGCGCTGCTGATCGGGCTGCCCGCCGGTATCGCGGGCGGCCGGTGGGCGTGGCGCGTCTTCGCCGCCCAGCTCGGTGTGCTGCCCGAGCCAGCCGTCCCGCTCACCACGATCCTTATCGCCATTCCCGCCGCACTGGTTCTGGCGAACCTCATCGCGGCGGCCCCGGCGCGCGCAGCAGCGCGCATACAGTCCGCCACCGTCCTCAGGACCGAATAGGAAAGGGCGAACCACGGCACAGCGTGGATATGCGCCGGGCTCGTACCCTGACGGTGTGAGCCTGAGGGCCGCTGTGAGGCCGTCGGCGCCGCACGAAGGGTGGGCGCGCGCCGGGAACGTGCTGCTGGTCGTGCTGGTCACGGCGCTGCAGGTGACCGGGCCGCGGGCCGGCAGCCCGGGGCATGCGCCGGACCTGCTGGCCGGGGTGGCCGGCGAAACTTTGGGGGCGGCTGCCGCGCTGATCGGGGGGGTGGCGTTGGTGTGGCGCCGCCGTCGGCCGGTCGGCGTGCTGGCGGTGTGCGTGGCGGCGTACGCGGTCAACGCGGCGGTGGTTCCGGGGGTGCCGCCGTACGCGGGGTGGGTCGCGCTGTATGCCGCGGGTGCCTACTCCCGCGGGTGGCGCCGGGCGGGATACGCGGCGGCGGCCGGGGCGGTCGCCCTGGGGCTGGTGTTCGGGTTCTGCGCCCTGGCATATCCGAAGACGGCCGGTGAGCTGGTGCTGCTGACCGCGGTGACCGTGACCGCCGCCCTGCTGGGGACGTTGGTGCGGTCGCGGCGGGCGCAGCTGGGCGCGCTGCGTGATCGTGCCGCGGCGCTGGAGCGGGAGCGGGAGTCGGCCGCCGCCCGGGCCGCGGCTGAGGAGCGGCTGCGGATCGCGCGGGACGTGCACGACCTGGTCGGCCACGGGCTGAGCGGGATCGCTGTGCAGTCCAGCACCGCGCGGCTGGCGCTGGACGCGGGCCAGGTGGAGGCGGCGCGGACGGCGCTGTCGGCGCTGGAGTCGGCCAGCCGGGCCGCGCTGGCGGAGATGCGGCAGCTGCTGGGCGTGCTCCGGGCCGGGGACGCCGGCGAGTACGGCCCGGTCCCGGGGCTGGGGGACCTGCCCGATCTGGTCGAGGGCCTGCGCGCGCGGGGGGTGGCGGTGACGCTGTCGGTCGGCGAGCTCGGTGAGGTGCCCGGCGCTGCCTCCCTCGCCGCGTACCGGGTGGTACAGGAGGCGCTGACCAACGCGGTCAAGCACGCCGCCGGGAGCCGGGTGACGGTGGCGGTGGCCGCGGCCGGGGGTGCCCTGCTGGCCACGGTTGAGGATTATGCGCCGCAGGCGGCCCCGCCGGGCGAGGGGGTGGGCGGCCATGGGCTGGCCGGCATGCAGGAACGTGTCGCCGGGCTCGGCGGCGAGGTAAGCGCCGGGCCGGCCGGGGACCATCCGGGGTGGCGGGTCCGGGCCCGCATCCCCTACGACGGGGTGGGTGAAGGGGGTGGGGCGTGAGCGTCCGGGTGGCGATCGCCGATGACCAGTGGCTGGTGCGCGACGGCTTCCGGGTCCAGCTCGGCCTGGCCGGCGACATGGCGTTCGCCGGTGAGGCGTCCACCGGGGAGCAGGCGGTCGCGCTCGCCCGGCGGGAGCACCCGGATGTGATGCTGATGGATGTCCGGATGCCGGTGCTGGACGGCATCGAGGCCACCCGGCGCATCACCGCCGATCCGCAGACGTCGGGTGTCAGGGTGCTGGTGCTGACGACGTTCGACGTGGACGAGTACGTGTTCGCGGCGCTGCGCGCGGGGGCGAGCGGGTTCCTGCTCAAGGACGCGACGCCGGAAGAGCTGCTCACCGCGATCCGCCTGGTCGCCGCCGGAGAGGCGCTGCTCGCCCCGGCGGCCACCCGCCACCTGGTGGCCGCGTTCATATCCTCGCCGAGCGTGGGCCGCCCGGACGCACTGCTGGTCGGCGGGCTTACCGATCGGGAACGCGAGGTGCTGCGGCTGGTCGCGCAGGGGCTGTCCAACGCCGAGATCGCCGGCCGGCTGGTGGTGAGCCCGGCGACCGCCAAGACCCACGTCAGCCGGATCCTGGCCAAGCTCGGCCTGCGCGACCGGGCCCAGCTCGTCATCGCCGCCTACGAATCCGGGCTCATCGCCCCCGGCGGCTGACCCGGATACCCCGGCCGCATACATCCCGGGGTGTATCCGGTAGGCCGCGGTCGTATGCGCTAGTGCGTCCGCTCGGCCGATGCCGAATGTGGCAGCGCTCCTTAGCGTCGGACCTGTCCACCTCATCACCTTCAGGGGGAGCCACCATGAGCACCATCGCCGTCGAGGCGCTGACCAAGCGGTATGGCACCGTCACCGCGGTCGACGACCTCACGTTCCGGCTGGCGCCGGGCCGGATCACCGGGTTCCTCGGCCCGAACGGGGCCGGGAAATCGACCACCATCCGCGTGCTGCTCGGCCTGGCCCGGCCGACTTCTGGCCGCGCCACCATCGACGGGCGCCGCTACGCCGAGCTGCGCGACCCGCTCCGGCAGGTTGGCGCGCTGCTCGACCCGAACGTGTTCCATCCCGGGCGCCCGGGCCGGACGGCGCTGCGGATCGCCGCCCGCCCGGCCCGGATCCCCGGCCAGCGGGTCGAGGAGGTGCTCGATCTCACCGGGCTCGCCAGCGCCGCGCACCGCCGGGTCGGTGGCTACTCGCTGGGTATGCGGCAACGGCTGGCGCTGGCCGCCGCGCTGCTCGGCGACCCGCAGATCCTGGTGCTCGACGAGCCGGCCGGCGGCCTGGACCCTGAGGGTGTGGCCTGGCTGCGCGGCCTGCTGCGCCGCCTCGCCGACCAGGGCCGCACCGTCTTCGTCTCCAGCCACCAGCTCGCCGAGCTGGCACAAACCGCCGACGACGTGGTCATCATCAACCGGGGCCGGCTCGTGGCAGCGGGCCCGATGGCCGGCCTGCTCGAGCGCAGCCAGGCTTCCTCCCTCGAAGATTTCTTCCTCGGCGCCACCTCCCCCGACGCCCAATCCGCACATCCCGCGTTCACCCGGCCAAGGAGCCTGTCATGAGATCACTGATCGCCGCGGAACTGCTCAAGCTCCGCAGCACCCGAAGCGCCTGGATCCCGCTCGCCGTGGCGCTGGCAGCCGCCGTGCTCGCCGTCATAGCCACCACCTCAGCCGCCGGCCACGGCGGCAACCCACCGCTGTCTGCTGCCGCGCTGCCCGATCTGCTGCGCGCCTCCGGTGGGCAGCTCGTCGACGGTGCCGTGCTGCTGGCCTGGATCGTGCTGTCTGCCGGGGAGTTCCGGCACCGCACGTCGGTGACCACCTTCCTCGGCCAGCCCCGGCGGCTGCGCGTCGTGTCCGCCAAACTCGCCGCCGCCGCGCTGACCGGTATCGCGGTCGGCCTGCTCGCCGAAGCGCTCAGCGCCGCCACCTCCGCCGCCGTGCTGTCCGCACACCACGTGCCGCTGCACTGGGCCCAGCCCGGCGTGCCCGGCGCGGTCATCACCGTGCCGCTGCTCGCCGCCCTCTACGGCATGCTCGGCGCCGGCCTCGGGCTGCTGCTGCGCAACACCGCCGCCGCGCTCGGCCTGGCGCTGATGTGGGCGTTCGTCGTCGAAGGGATACTCCCGGTCCTGATCCACGCGCCTGGCGTGGTCCGCTGGCTCCCCGAAGCCGCCGCCAACGCCGTCCTCCACGGCGCCACCGCCACCACGCTGCCCGCAGGCGCGGCGCTCACCGTCCTCTCCGGTTATGCCATTGTGCTGGCCACCGGCGGCGCGATGGTCACCGCGCGGCGGGAGATCGGCACCACCGCAGGATGACCAGCCCACCAGGGCGGATCTCAGCGGCACGGCAGACCACCAGCCGGGCTGCCCGGACCCGCCCCCGGCCAACCCCATATGCAGAAACCAGAGCCAGAGCCTTCGGGTAGGCGTGGCGTGGTTGCGGGTGGCGCTGGGTGGCGTCACCTCACCGTCCCTATGGCTGTCCGCTGCCGGGGTATGCCTGCTGGCTCACCACCGTGCGGCTTGTCCGCCCGGCCGCGGGCGGCGCATGATTGCCTGGACGGTTGGAAGCGTGGCGGAGTGAGCACACCTGGCCAAGATGGTCATCCTCGCAGCGGCGCCGGGATTGGTCCGGATCGCCCGGCCATCCACCGCGAACGGCCGCCGGCCGTGCCAGGTCTGGCTGCCGGCGTGATCCGCCGCCGTCCGTCCGGGGCGCGGCCGCCGCTTCCGAAGAACCTGCGCGGGGCGGCGCGTTTTTGGCTGGTGATGATCTCGCTGCTGGTGGTGGCTCCGTTCCTCGGGCTGGGCGCGGCGGGGGGCAGCGGGAGTTACGTGGGCAAGATCAACGACGCTGCCCGGAAGCTTTTGGAGCCTGCCCATGCCGCGGGCCTCGCGGCGCTGGTCGGGGCGGTGAGCCTGCTCGGCTCGGTCTGGACCTTGGGCATTCTGCGGCTGGCGGCCTGCGCCGTGCTGGTCGTCTTCCGGCGGTGGCAGCACCTGCTGGCCTTCGCCGGCTCGGTGCTGGTGGTGGGGTGGGTCGTCCACGCGACCACCCCGGCATGGACGCCGGGGACACCTTCACCCACGGGTGTGGGCGTGGTGGCCGGTGCGCTGGGCCCGTCTGCGGCCGTGGCAGGGCTGGCGGTGACGGTGGTCGGCATCGCCTACGCGCTGGTGGCACCGGGCCGCGCCCGCCGCCTGGCGCTTGCCGGCGGCGGCGTCCTGATCGCCGCGCTCGGTGTGGCCCAGCTGTCCGGCGGCCGCGACCTGTCGAGCGTGGTGACCGGCGCGATCATCGGGGTGGCGATCCCCCTGGTGCTGTTCCGGCTGCTCGCCCCCGAGTGCTCGTTTCCCCTCTCCTACCGGCGCGGGAAAAGCGCCCATCTGCCCGTCGAGGGGCCACGGGGCCAGGCCATCCGCGCGGCCCTCGCCGACCAGCTGGGCATCGCGGTGGCCGGGGTGGAGCCATTCGGGACCGCGGGGTCAGGCGGCTCCACACCGCTTCGCATCCAGGTAGCTGGTCAGCCCCAGGCCGCCCTGTTCGGCAAGCTGTACGCCCTGACCCACCTGCGGTCGGACCGGTGGTACAAGCTGGGCCGGATGATGCTGTACGGGGCGCTGGAAGACGAAAAGCCCTTCAACTCGGTCCGGCGGCTGGTGGAGTACGAGGACTACATGCTGCGGCTGATGGCCGACGTGGGCGTCCCGTCCGCCGCCGCCTACGGGTTCGTCGAGCTCACCCCCGAGCGGGAGTACCTGCTGGTGGCCGAGTTCCTCGCCGGGGGAAAAGAGATCCTGGAATCGGAGGTCAGCCGGGCCACGATCCGGGACGCCCTGGCCATCATCCGCAGGCTGTGGAACGCCGGCATCGCCCACCGCGACATCAAGCCCTCCAACCTGCTGGCCCGCGACGGGAAGGTCTTCCTGATCGACGTGGCGTTCTGCCAGGTGCGGCCCTCCCCCTGGCGCCAGGTGGTAGACCTGGCGAACATGATGCTGGTCCTTGCCCTGCGCACATCACCGGAGCTGGTCTACCAGCAGGCACAGCAACTGTTCAGCCCCGAGGAGATCGCCGAAGCGTTCGCCGCCACCCGCGGGATCACCATGCCCTCCCAGCTGCGAGCCGAGATCCGCAAAGACCGCCGCGACCTGACCGGCGCCTTCCGGGCGCTCGCACCCGCCAGGGCACCCATCCGCATTCAGCGATGGACCCTCCGGCGCCTCGCCGTGACGGCGGCTGTGCTCCTCGGCGCGGCGCTCGCCGTATCACTGCTATGGGCCAACCTCAGCGCCATCGGGCTGAGGTAAGCAGGCCTGCTGCTCCCAGCCCGCAGCAGCATCGCCCAGCAGGCGGAACCGTGACCAAGCTCGCATGGCTATCACGCGTTCTCATCGTCTCCAGTTGACGGACTTGCGCCCGCGCCGTGAGGAAGCTATCCGCCGCCACCCGCAGGACCTTCCGCGGTACCTCCCGGCCGGCGACGACGACACAACACTCAGTCCGGGCACCTCGCGATTAGCGCCGTTGCAGCTGACGATGGCCCACCCGACCGCATTCGCTGTGCGGTCACCGCCTGCGGGCTCGCTGGCACCGAAAAGGTGACAAGGGGCGGCCCCTGACTGATTGTCCGGCCAGCGTTTTGTCAACGGGCGAGTCGCCGAGCCGACGATCTCGGGGCTCTCCGCACCCCAGGCGCCGGCGTGACAGATTGCTCGTTCTGGGCGCCACCGCCAGCCCGGTGCCGAGCAGCCGCTGGCGTACAGATCGAAGACCTCTTTGTTGTCAAGGGCTTCTGCGCGAGGTCTTGAACGCGGTTGCTTGCACTGCCCGGCGTGCTGTGGCGGCTGGCCGTAGGCTGGGTTGTGGTCCGGGAGTGGCTTGTCCGAAGAGCCGGCGCCCGGGGTGCGAGCCGGCCGCGCTGGAGACAGAGCCGTTCCCCGATTGCCCTCCCGGGCCCTCAGCTTCCACGGGCGCGCCGCGCCCGCAGCGGGCGGCGTCGGCCTGGAGCCGGGCGTAGATGGCGTCGCTGAGCTGGCGCTTGAGCGCGCGGAGCGCTTCCTTACCGGTCTTGCCCTCGGCGATCTTGCGGTCGAAGTAGGCGCGGCCGGGGCTGTGGGCATGCCGGATCTGGGTGACCGCGGCCATGTGGATGGCGTGGTTGAGGCGCCGGTTGCCACGCAGTGACAGCCGGTGGATCTTCCGGCCGCCGGAGGAGACCTCGATCGGGGCGGTGCCGTTGCAGGAGGCGAACCGGTCCCGGTCACCGAACCGGGACGGATCGCCGACGGTGCCGAGGATGGCGGCGGCAATGACCGGGCCGATGCCGAAGATCTCGGTCAAGGTGGTGCCCGATGCCTGCACCGCAGCGGCGAGCTTGTTCCTGGTGTCGCGGATCTGGGTGTCGAGGCGGCGCAGGCCGGGGAACTCGGCGGCGAGCTCGCGGCGGGCCCGGGCGGCCGGGCCTGACGGCCTGATTCGTTTCAGCATGCTGGCGGCTTGACCTGCGGTGATCTCCCGGCTGAAGCCGCCGGGAACCAGGTCGGCGAGCACAGCGTGGAGCCGGCAGGCGACCTGAGTGCGGGTCCGGCCCAGGTCCCGGTACCGCTTGGACCACACCTTCAGCACCGCCGTGTGATCCTCCGCAGTCACCCGGCGCCGGGCCGGCGAGCGCAGCGCGGCGACTGCCACCGACCGGGCGTCGCTGGGATCGTTCTTGTTCGTGTTCCCGGACGCGAGCAGCCGCACCCGGGCGGCCACTTTCGGCTGGACGTCCAGGACCAGCTCGCCGGCGGTGACGAGCTGCTGGGCCAGCAGGTGCCCCAGCCCGCTGGCACCCTCGACCGCCCAGGCCCGGTCCGGCCACGCCGCTGCCCACGCCAGCAGCTGCTCTGCCTGCGACGCCGCCGCCCGGACCTGGATGTCGCCGAGCGGCTCCCCGGCCCGGCCGATCGCTGCCGCAGTATGCGACGCCTTGTGCGGGTCCACTCCGATCATCACTGCCGCCATCAACGGGCTCCTTCTCATGCCCGGGAGAGGAACAAACCGTGGCGGGCATGCCTGATTCCGGGACCTGGCGTTCACTCCTCTTACGAGCCACGCCACGGCGAGGCCCCGGGCAGGCTTGGCAAATCGTTCGAAAGCCAGACCACGACGGCCGGCAGCGGATATGAGGGCCCGCCCGACCGGGACCTCTCAACGCTACGGCCTGACGCACTTCCATCCCGGCCAGATCCGCAACGCCTAACGGAAACACAATCAGGCGGATCAGGCGCGTCAAGAGGTGGGCAGCACCGATCACACAGAGTGACGCAGGAGGCGGTTGGCTCTCGGCATCCGCCGACGCCTGCCGACTCTGGGCGGCTGAGATATGAGGCGACTGGCGGGTAGCCTGCACGCAGAATGTCCAGGTCTGGGCGGCCAGCGGCGTCCTAAGAATGAGTCTGGGCTGGGATCGCTCGGGCTGTTCGTGGCGTTGGCCGGGCCTGGTCGTTAGTCCTGGGCCGCTTCACCGGTGGGGGATCCCCAGGCAGATCTCCGTCTGTCACTATTGGGCGGAGGCGGCTGTGGGGGACGGCGGCTGTTGGTTCGGTTCCGTCGGCACCCGCTCCGCTGTGAAACCACCGTGAAAGGGGACCCGCCATGGCGGATGAGAGCCACCACCACGACCCCACGTTCTACCGCTCCCCCAGCGACGCCGCCGCCGGTCCGCCGGAAACGCTCGCCTACGTGGCGACCTTCTCCCAGCCCGCCGACCAGCCGGACGCGATCGCGGTGGTGGACACCGACCCAGGGTCGGCGAGCTACGCGTCGGTGGTGGGTTTGACCGAGCTGCCTCACACCGGCGATGAGCTGCACCACTTCGGCTGGAACGCCTGCTCGTCCGCGCTCTGCCCGACCGGGTCGCACACCCACGGCGACCGGCGCTACCTGGTGGTGCCCGGGATCCGCTCGTCGCGGATCTCCATCCTGGACACCCAGCCCGACCCGGCCGCGCCGCAGGTGGTCAAAGTGCTCGACGCGGAAGAACTGGCCAAGCGGGCCAGCTACTCACGCCCGCACACCGTGCACTGCGGCCCGGGTTATCTGTACATGTCGTGCCTGGGCGGGGCCAACGGCAACGACGGCCCCGGCGGGGTCGCGCTGCTCGATCACTCCTCCTTCGAGGTGATCGGCCAGTTCGAGGCCGACCGGGGCGATCAGTACCTGGCCTACGACGTTTGGTGGCACATCAACCACAACGTGCTGGTCACCTCCGAGTGGGGTACCCCGTCGATGATCGAGGACGGGATAGTGCCGGAGCTGCTGCTCGGCCGCAAGTACGGTCACCGGCTGCACTTCTGGGACATGGAAGCCCGGCGCCTCGTGCAGACCGTCAACCTCGGTGATCAGCACCAGATGGCGCTGGAGCTGCGGCCCGCCCACGACCCGGCGAAGAAGTACGGCTTCGTCGGGGTAGTCATCAGCGTCGAGGACCTGTCCGCCTCGATCTGGCTGTGGCACGAGCGGGACGGGGCGTGGGCGGCGGACAAGGTGATCACCATCCCGGCCGAACCCGCGCCCGCCGACCAGCTCCCGCCGCTGCTGCAGGGATTCGGCGCGGTCCCGCCGCTGGTCACCGACATCGGCCTGTCGGTGGACGACCGGTTCCTGTACGTCTCCTGCTGGGGCACCGGCGAGATGAAGCAGTACGACGTCACCGATCCGTTCCACCCGCGCGAGACCGGGTCGGTGCGGATCGGCGGCATCATCGGCCGTGTCCCGCACCCGGCCCGGCCCGGCCAGCCCCTGGCCGGCGGCCCACAGATGGTCGAGGTCAGCCGCGACGGCAGGCGCGTCTACTTCACCAATTCGCTGTACGGCGTGCTCGACGAGCAGTTCTACCCCGACGGCGTCGGCGCCTGGATGACCAAGCTCGACGTCGCCGACGGCGGCGGCATCGGCTTCGACCAGCGGTTCTTCCTCGAAGGCGACGCCTTCCGCGGCCGCCGGACCCACCAGGTCCGGCTCGAGGGCGGCGACGCCTCCAGCGACTCCTACTGCTACTCGTGACCACGCACCTGGCCGCCATCACGGAACGCCGGCCATAAGCCGGCATCCCGCCGCGGCAACATCAGGATGCCGCTCGTGATCGCCGGCTCGGCGCGGTGGGGGATTGTGCTGTACGCGTCGGTCGCCACGCGCGGATGGTCCGGTTCTGCCTGCGCCGGCTTGTCTTGGGGTCATCGGGTGCATAACGGCCGCGAGGTGATGCGCGCGAGGTGCGCCAGCGTCCTGGCGTGGACAAGCAGGTCCGGGCTGGGCGGTCATGTTCAGCGACATGGCAGTGGGCCGGGTCCGGTCTGGCCCCGGTACGCCAAGGTTTCGCCAACGTTGGGGCAATGTTGCAGCAATGGCGCCGTCGTAGAACTGTCCCCGAAGACATCCGGGAATCGGGGAGGTTCAGATGAAAACGGCAGCACAGAAAGCTGCATCCAGGCCAGGGCCAGGTCCCGGCGATGGGGTGCTGGTCGGCCCGGGCTGGCTGGCCGGGCACCTCAACGACGCCGATCTGCGCGTGGTCGAAGTGGACGTCAGCCCGGCCGCCTACGACGACTGGCACATCAACGGTGCCGTGCTGTGGAACGTCTACACCGACGTGAAGGATGCCGGGTACCGCACCGTGGGCACCGCCGCGCTGGAGCGGCTGGTGGCGCGCTCGGGGATCGGCCCGGACTCGACGGTGGTGTTCTACGGGTACGCGCCCGCCGTGGGCTTGTGGCTGATGAAGCTCTACGGGCATTGCGATGTGCGCATTCTCGATTGCTCCCGTGACACCTGGCGGGCCGCAGGACACCCGTGGAGCACCGCCGCGAGCGAACCGCCTGCCGCCGACTACCACCTGGGCGGCGAGGACCGTCGCATCCGGGCGGACCGCGCGGCGGTGCACGACGCCATCGACAACCCGGGCACGACCCTGGTGGATGTGCGCTCAGCGGCCGAGTACCGGGGCGAGTGCTTTTGGCCCTCCGGCGGCATGGAGCCAGGCGGCCGCGCCGGTCACGTGCCGTCGGCTGTCCACCAGCCCATCGACGGCCTCTACCACCACGATGGGTCGTTCCGCTCCGCCGCGGAGTTGCGCGGCGTGTTCTCACCGGCCATCTTCGGCGGCGGGCGTGAGCTGATCACCTACTGCACCATCGGGGGACGCGCCGCCACCGCCTGGTTCGTGCTCACCCACCTGCTCGGGCGCGACCGCGTCCGGGTCTACGACGGGTCATGGGCCGAGTGGGGCTGCGCAGCCGGCGCCCCCGTCGAGCGCCCATAAGCGACCCCGCCGGACGCTGCCAGCCGCGGAATCCAGCGACAGTAACCGCCATCTGACGCATCACCGATCCTGAGGAGGAGCCATGGCGTTCATCCAGATCATCGAGGTCACCACTACCCGCCCGGAGGAGATACAGGCGCTGGTGGAGGAGTGGTCCGCAAAAACCGAAGGCAGGCGCACCGCATATCGCTCTACCCTCACCGCGGACCGCGACCGGCCCAACACCTACGTCCAGATCGTGGAGTTCCCCTCCTACCAACAAGCCATGACCAACTCCGGCCTCCCGGAGACCGGTGAGTTCGCCGAGAAGCTGGCCAGGCTCTGCGACGGCCCGCCGGTGTTCCGTAATCTCGACGTGCGGCGAGCCGACAACTTCTCCTGAGCGACACCGATGCTCATCACTGGCCCGGAAGCTCTCCTGGGCCGGTGACACGGCCGGCTGCTTCGTTATCCGCGATCCGCGCCGCCAACCGCAGTCAGCGCTGGCGGCCCGGGCGTCAGCGCGGCAACGAACGCCGGCTGATCAGCGGTATCGGGCCGGGACTGCTTGCGCTGGCGCCCCTTCAGGGGTCCAGGCCGGCTATTCGGCCTGGACCCAGCTGAGCAGGTCCGCCTGGCTGACCGTGGCCAGCAGGGCCGGATGGTCGGCGGCCAGGTGCTCCCGGATCACCCCGACCACCTGGTCATCGCTATCGCCGCGGGCCACAAACCCGCACTCGCACCGGATCAGCTTCGCCATCGCGTCTCCCCACCTAGCCTCCACCGCAGCATATTGCCAAGATGTGGGCGTGACCTTGCGCCCGGTGCGGATCCAGATCTGCGGGGCGCTGGCCATCGAGCGCGACGGCCAGCGGCTAGACGCCGGGCTGCCCGGCCGCCAGGGCCGGCTGCTGTTCACCTACCTGGTCGTCAACCGCCACCGCCACGTGCCGCGCGACGAGCTGGCCGAGGCCCTGTGGCGCGAACCCGACCCCGCCGCGGTCGATGCCCGGCTCAACCCCCTGCTGTCCAAGCTGCGCCGGGTCTTCGGCGCCGACAGCGTGGACGGGCGCTCCACGATCCGGCTGTGCCTGCCCGATGCCCGGGTCGACCTGGAAGCCGCCGCCGAGGCCATCCACCGCGCCGAATCCTCTATCGCCCAGCAGGACTGGACGCGAGCGTGGGGGCCAGCGCTCACCGCACTATTCGTGGCCGAACGCGACTTCCTCCCCGGCGAAGACGCCCCCTGGATCGACGACATCCGCCACCAGCTGACCGAACTGCGCCTGCGCGCCCTGGAATGCTACGTAGCAGCCGGGCTGGGCCTCGGCGGAACCGAACTCGCCGGCGCGGTCCGGGCCGGCCGCCAGCTCACCCGCCTGGCTCCTTTGCGCGAAAGCGGCTACCGCTACCTCATGCAGGCCCTCGCCGCCCAGGACAACCTGGCCGAAGCCCTCAGCGTCTACGGCCAGCTCAGCGACTGCCTGCGCGACCAGCTCGGCGTCTCACCCAGCCCAGCCACCCGCCACCTCTACCAGCAGCTCCTCGCCGCAACCTGAACGACACGCAAGAACCCCCCGTGCTGCGGCGCGCACCACCGCCAGCCAGATCACCCCGATATGCGCTGTTTCACTCGCCACCCGGTTGCCAGCCCTGGCACTGCAGAACGGCGGTTAATTGCGCGGTGACGTTGACCAGCGCTAGTTACAGAATGTGATTCGGCTCCTGGGCCAGCGCCGCGCGGATCGATCGGCCGACTATGAACGCACCGGCGGCATCGACGGCGCGGTCGCCGCCAGCGCGCAGCGCGCCTACGAGCGGCTGACGCCTGGCCAGCAAGCCGCCGCCCGGCAGGTGTTCCTGCGGCTGACCGCCACCAGCCCTGAGGGCGTGGACTCCGCCGACCGCGCCACCAAGGCGGAACTGACCGAAGGCAAAAGCCCAGCCGAGGCCCAGGAGGTGGAGGCCGTGCTGGAAGCCTTCGCCGCCGAACGGCTGCTCACCCTGGCTGCCGGCACCGTGGAACTCAGCCACGAGGCGCTGCTGACCGCCTGGCCATTGCTGCGCGACACTTGGCTCGCCGACACCCACGCCGACCGGATCGTCCGCACCCGGCTGCATGCCACCGCCGCCGACTGGGCCCTCCACTCCCGCGACCCGTCCTACCTCTACAGCGGCAGCCTGCTGGCCGCCGCGACCGGCACAGCAAGCCGGATCGGCGCCGACCCCGCCCGCCACCCGCCGCTCAGCCAGACCGAACGCGACTTCCTGCACGCCAGCAGCCACGCGCACCGCCGGACCGTCCGCCGGCGGCAGGCGGTGATCGCTGGCCTGCTCGCCCTGACCCTGACCGCGCTCGCCGCCGCCGGGATCGCCGCCCACAACGCCGCCAGCACCAGCCACCAGCACGCCATCGCCCTGTCCCGCCAGCTCGCCGCAGAAAGCCTCAACATCGACGGCACCAACCCCGTGACGGCGCGCCGGCTCGCCGCCGCCGCCGCCTGGGCCGTCTTCCACACCGGCCAGGCCAAATCGGCCATGACGGCCCTGCTGGCCGAGCAGCAGCAACAGGGCATGCTGCCCGCCGGCCCGTCCACCGTGTTCGCGGTGGCGTTCAGCCGGAGCGGCAAGCTGCTGGCCACCGCCGGCGCCGACGGCACCGTGCGGCTGTGGAACCCGGCCACCCGCCGCCCGGCCGGCGCGCCCATCCACGCCAGCGCCCGGCAAGGTGTGCACGCGGTGGCGTTCAGCCCCAACGGCAAGCTGCTGGCCACCGCCGACGGCGACGGCACGGCGCGGCTGTGGAACACCGCCACCCGCCGCCGCGTCGGCGCGCCCCTGCACGCCAGCGGCCGGAGCACCGCCCGGTATGGCGTGCGCGCGGTGGCGTTCAGCCCCAACGGCACGCTGCTGGCCACCGTCGGTGGCGACAACACGGTGCGGCTGTGGAACACTGCCACCCGCCGCCCCGTCGGCGCGCCCCACCAGACCGGCTCCGGCCCTGTTCGGCGCGGGCGGGGTGGCGTTCAGCCCCGACGGCAAGCTGCTGGCCAGCGCCGGCGCCGACGGCACCGTGCGGCTGTGGCACACTGCCACCGGCCGCCCCGACGGCGCGCCGCTTCAGAGGAGCGTCCCCGGGTTCGGCGTGCGCGCGGTGGCGTTCAGCCGCGACGGCACGCTGCTGGCCGCCGCCGACGGCGACGGCACCATGCCGCTGTGGAACCCGGCCACCGGCCGCCGCGTCCGCGCACCCATCCAGGCCACCAACCCACTGAACGGCGTGCACGGGGTGGCGTTCAGCCCCGACGGCACGCTGCTGGCCAGCGCCCTCGGCGACGGCACGGCGCGGCTGTGGAACCCGGTCACCGGCCGCCTCATCGGCGCGCCGTTCCAGATCAGCGGTGGGGTGGCCGCGGTGGCGTTCAGCCCCGGCGGCAAGCTGCTGGCCGGCGGCGACGGCGACGGCACGGTGCGGCTGTGGGTTCCCGTCACCGGCCAGCCCACCCGCGCGCCCATCCAGACCGGTTCCGCTCCTTATGGCGGCGTGTGGACGGCGGCGTTCAGCCCCGACGGCACGCTGCTGGCCACCGCCCTCACCGACGGCACCGTCCGGCTGTGGAACCCGGCCACCGGCCGTCCCGCCGGCCCGACCCTCCAGGTCAGGCACGGCGGCTCCGTGGCAGCGTTCAGCCCCCGCGGCTCGCTGCTGGCCACCGCCGGCGGCGACAACATGGTGCGGCTGTGGAACCCGGCCACCGGCCACCTGGTCACAGCGCCGCTCCGCGCCAGCTCTCACGGGGTGGCGTTCAGCCACGACGGCACGCTGCTGGCCAGCAGCGGCGGCGACGGCACGGTCCGGCTGTGGAACCCGGCCACCGGCCGCCCCGTCAGAGCGCCGCTCCAGACCGGCACCGGCCCCTATACCGGCGTGTACGGGGTGGCGTTCAGCCCCGACGGCAAGCTGCTGGCCGCCGGCTGCGGCGACGGCACGGTGCGGCTGTGGAACCCGGCCACCGGTCACCCCGTCGCGACCCTCCACATCACCAGCGCACAGCGCAGCGTGGACGCGGTAGCGTTCAGCCCCGACGGGAAGCTGCTGGTCACCGGCGCCGGGGACGGCACCGTGCGGGCGTGGAACCCGGCCACCCGCCAGCCCGTCGGGGCGCCCATCCAGACCGGCGCCCAGGACCCCATCTTCGTGCTGGTGTTCAGCCGCGACGGCAAGCTGCTGGCCAGCGGCGGCCTCGACGGCGCCGTGCGCGTGTGGCAAACATCGGTATTCACACACACCTATGCGCAGCTGTGCGCCGACGCGGGGCCACCGACACCGCACGAATGGAACCGCTACGCCTTCCCCGAACCGCAGCCGAAGGTCTGCGCCTAACCCCAGGAATGCTGCATCACAGACGAGGTTTCCAGCCGTCCAGGCTGGGGCGCGGGTAAGGGTAAGGAGCCGCCGAGCGGGCAGGTGCACACCGGCCCGCTTCTCCTCAGCGCGGTCCGCTAAGGAGGGGCGTGGATGATGGCTTACTGGAAATTGCTGGCCAACCGTGGATTCACGCTCGCGGCCCTCGGCCAGCAGCGCGGGCAGCACCAACGCGCCCAGACAATCTGAGCGGCAGAACGCCCCGTTCGGGCGTGGCACAGGCGGTCACACTGTGACCGAGTTGCCGCGCCGATCGGCGGGTCGGCGCGCGGTTATTTTGGCCCGCTGTTCACGTGTTCAGGTACCTACCTCTGGGCGTCCGCGGCACGATGGCGGGGGGCACGGCCAGCGTGTTTCGCTGCACGGGCGCATGGGTGTGGTGGTGGCACGAGTGGTGTTGTGCTGGCTGGCCCCCTTGGCCTGCGCGGATGGCCGGGCCACACTGCCATAGGGCAAGCGGTACGGGCAATGCTGAGGGAAGCCCGCGCGCGAGGTGATGTGCAGTGTTGAGCAGCCAGGTCCTGCGGGTCGCCTGGTACCGGTCGAGGGCCACCTTCGGCCGCCGGTGGGGCGGCTACCTTGGCCTGGTGCTGCTGATCGGCCTGACCGGCGGAGTCGCGCTGGGGTCGGCCGCGGCGGCCAGGCGGACCGAGTCGTCGTTTCCCGTCTTCCTGGCCAGCACCAGCCCCTCGGACCTGACCGTTCTCACCGGCGGGCCGTTTTATGCTGGCCTGCCGCCATTCGCGCGGATGATGGCTCATCTGCCCTACGTCAGGCGGGCCGGGATCGCGGTCTGGCCGATCGGGGACGTGCTGGGCCGGGATGGGAGCCCAACGCGGGCGAGCAAGGCCGCAGGCTTCCGGGTGGAAACCGTCGCCAGTGTTAACGGCCTGTATTTCAACCAGGACCGGGTCAGCGTCGTCCAAGGCCAGATGGCCGACCCACGCAAGCCCGATCAGGTGGTCATGAGTGCGCAGGCAGCCCGGCTGCTCGGCTTGCGCGTTGGCGCCGAGGTGCCGATGGGCTTCTATACCAATGCGCAGGCGCTATCCCCTCAGTTTGGGACGCCGCGTGTGCGGCCGGTGGTCCGGATCGAGGCCAGGATCGTGGGCCTGGTCGAGTTCAACAACGCGGTGGTCCAGGACGACATCGACCGTCCCCAGGGGTATGTGCTGCTCACTCCCGCGCTCACCCGGACACTGCTTGCGGCCGGCACCAGCAGCGGTATCAGCTGGTACGGGCTCCAGCTCGATCACCGAGCCCGGGATGTGGCGGTGGTGGAACGTGAGATCGACCACCTGCTCCGGCAAGGCGAGGCGCAGTTTCATGTCGCCTCGATCAATGAGGCACAGGCGCAAAGTGCGATCGAGCCGGACTGGATCGCCCTCGCCGCATTCGCCGTGATTGCCGCCCTCGCCGCGCTGCTCATCGCTGCCCAGGCCATCGCCCGCCAGCTCCGGGCCGATGGCGACGACATGCGAGTGCTGCGTGCCCTCGGCGCCGGCCGTGCCATGGCCGCCGCGGATTGCCTGCTGGGCGTCCTGGGCGCGGTCGTGACCGGCTCGCTGCTAGCTGCCGGCGTGGCGGTCGCCCTGTCGCCGGTCGCCCCGATCGGGCCGGTGCGCCCCGTGTACCCCTCCCCGGGGATCGCCTTCGACTGGACCGTGCTCGGGTTCGGGTTCCTGGCCCTAGCCGGGATCCTCGGCGCGGTGGCGGTGGCGCTCGCTTTCCGCAGCGCGTCATGGCACGGCGCCGGGCCAGCGGCGCTGATAGGTGCCCAGGGCTCGCGGGCAGCGCGCCTGGCAGCCGCTTCGGGATTGCCGGCGGCCGCCGTTGCCGGAGTAAATTTCGCATTCGGCCCGGCACAAGGCCGCAGCACAGCACCGACCCGCTCGGCCATCTTCGGGACCGTGCTGGCCGTGGTGATGGTGGTGGCCACCCTCACCTTCGGCAGCAGCCTGTCCACGCTGGTCTCCGATCCGCCGCTGTATGGATGGAACTGGAACTACGCCTTGTCAGCCAACCAGGGAATAGGCGCCATTCCACCCCGGCAAGTCGGGGACAGCCTGCGCGCCGACCCGGACGTCGCCGCCTGGACCAGGGTGTCCTTCATCACAGCCGGACTGGACGGGCGGGCCGTCCCGGTGCTGTTCGCCAGCCCACACGCCGCGCTCACCCCGCCCATCCTGTCCGGCCACCAGGTCAACGGCAGGAATCAGATCGTCCTCGGCCCCGCCACCCTGGCGCAGCTGCACCAGCACCTGGGCGGCACCGTAACGATGGCCCAGCTAGCCGGGCCGGGGGCAAGCATCCACGCCCGCCTGACCATCGTGGGCACAGCGACCATGCCCGCAGTGGGGCTCTGGCAGGGGCTGCACACCTCGATGGGCACCGGCGCGCTGGCATCTGACCAGCTCATGCCAGCGAACGCCGCCGGCTGCACGGGGCCGCCAGGCATGGCCTTCATCAGCCTACGCGCAGGAGTGAGCACCGCCGCTGGCCGCGCGTCGGTCCAGCGCGCCGCCTCCCGCGCCAACCACGCGCTCGCGGCCACGCCCGCCAGCAACCCATGCCACGGTGACACCCTCAGCATGCTGTCGGTACAGCATCCGGCTCAGATCGCCAACTACCGCACCATGGGGGCCACCCCGGCTCTGCTGGCATCCGGCCTGGCCGCCGGAGCGATCGCTGGGCTCGGCCTGACGCTGCTCGCATCCGTCCGCCGGCGCAGGCGCGAGCTGGCCGTGCTCAAAACGATCGGCTTCACCCGGCGCCAGCTGGCAGCCACCATCGCCTGGCAGGCCACCATGGCCGCGATCATCGGAATCGCAGCAGGCGTGCCACTTGGCATCACCCTCGGCCGATGGCTATGGACCCTGTTCGCCCGGCAGATCTACGTGATACCCCAACCCACCGTCCCGGCCGCCGCGATTATCCTGCTCACACTCGGCACCCTGGCCCTGGTCAACCTCGTGGCGGCCCTACCCGGCTGGGCCGCCGCCCGCACCCCGGCGGCTCCTGCCCTGCGGGCGGAATGACCCCACAGCTACCCCGCTCGCACCAACCAGACACCCCATACGGCAGGCCAAAGCCGCCAACGGTGGTCTCGTCACCGCACCCCTGCCCAGCCTTCGCTGCAAAGGCCATAACAACCTCATCTGTGCGCCTCAGCTGATGATCACCTGGCACGCGCCAGCCGCCCATATCGGCGGGAGTGTGCGCGTCAATCAGGGCCTGCTAGGCCGCCCCCAGGCGGTCAACGGCTGGCGAGGGTGAGCCTAGCCGCTGGCGTGGTCTGCGCTGGAGGCAACGACCGGTGCCGTCATCGCCGCGGGCCTGGTGTCCCTGGTTGAGCATCTCGCTGATGTTGCTGGGCTGCTGTGCGACCCGTACGGCGGCAAGGCAGATTGGCTCATGGTTCGAGCAGGCCTGCGGCCGCGAACGCCCGGCGATAGATCTCCCGGATGACATGCTGCTTGCGGGCGTTGTACTGCATGACGTGCTCCCCGGCTGCGTTGGCCTCGGCCGCGGCCTGGCGCTTGGCGGCAGCGTAGCGGTCGCGCTCGCCGGGGTTGCCCCGCAGCCAGTCGCGGAAGATCCGGTGCTTGATCAGCTCGGGGCTGTCGAATCCGAAGACGTGCAGGTTGCAGGGCGGCTGGTCCGACTGCAGCATCCGGTGGCCGTGCCACCAGGGCTCGCGGATTATCAGCCGGAACCCGGCCGTCTCCAGCGCCGGCACGTAGTCCTGCTCGCGCGCGGGGTCGGCCACCGTCAGGTCGATGTCGATGACAGCACCAGTGCTGTTGTGACAGCAACCGCCATGACAGCCAGCGGCCAGATCCTCAGCGGCCACGGCATCTGCGTCGATGGTTGCCCTGGGTCGTCAGCCATGAGGAGATTCCAGCGGACAGGAGGCATGCAATCGGGAAGGCACGCCGGGCACGCGTGAACCGCCCCGGATCCAGATTCTGACCGGGTGCGTCGCTGCCAGCACGAGATTTACGTCACAACGGCGACGCAGCCAGGATGGAACCAGCCTGACCAGCCGGCCCCTGCGGCTAGGTTGGGCTGGGTGAGCGGGAAAGACAAGCGGTACTTAATGTCGTGGGTGTGGCTCGGCTGCTCGGCAATCGCACTGGTCTTAGTGCTATGGGCCAAGCACGTGGCCTAACCGGCAGCAACGAGGCAACCACCTCGCGCAGGTAGCTCTGACCTGGGCAGACGCCACGACGCCCGCGCCCGTCTTTTTTCTCCGCGCGCTGTGTGACGTCCCGTGTCAAGCCTGCTGGCCAGAGGGTGACGTGTCACGTTAGCCCCGAATGTATGCGCCTCCACGTCTAGCGCGGGGCGGACCCGGGGAGGGAGGGACGCGGATTGGGATGGCTGATCACCTGGGTGTTGCTCGCGTTACTGGGCGGGCTGGCGGTATTCACCCGACGGGGGCGCCACCGCCAGCCGGCGGATGAAACTCTGATAGCAGAATTGCTGGGGCCATCAAAGCCGTCGGCTGTGCGGGTGCTGCCGGCCCCGCAGCCGCGGGAGGAAGCTGAGCCCCCGCCCGCCCCGCAGCCGCAGGAGGAAGATGAGCCCGCGGCCGCCCCGGCCGTGCCGCCCGCCGGAGAAGGCGGCGGCTGGCTGGATACTCAACTGGCGCTGATTACGGCATGGTCGGAGCGGATGGAGGAACAGATCGCATCCTCGCCAGCCGACCCAGACCCTTGGCGGTGCATCGCAATCACCACAAAGGGCAGCCAATGCAAGCTCCCCGCCGCACCCGGAGATACCAAGTGCGCCATCCACGGCGGGCGGGCGCATTTATAGGCGAGGGCGAGCGGGGAGCATGGATGCCCAACCCAGCCTTCATCATCAGGCATTACACCGGGTCGGCAGCAAACAAACGGAAACGGCTGCCGCGCAAGCGCCGCGCGCGCTACCTACTATTCGAACTTTTCGGCGTGCACCGGCCGCAGGCAAAGCTTCTGCAGGTGACCGACGGCGGCTTCTACGACAACCTCGGTCTCGTCGAACTGTTCCGGCGTGGCTGTACCCACATCTACTGCGTAGATGCATCCGGAGACTCCCCGCCAGCAGCAGCCACGCTCGCCGGGGCGCTCACCCTCGCCTATCAAGAGCTGGGGGTGCGGACCACACTGGCCGACAATACCTGGGGCACAGCAACGGCGGGCAGCGGGGAAGCCCTGCAGCCTAAAGATCCGCTAGCCGCACTGAGCACCAGACTATCCCAGACAGGGATTATCACCGGCGATTTCGAATACCCCTCCTGTAAGTCCGAAGGCCGGAGCGGCAAATAGATAGTCGCGAAAGCAGCGCTATAGCCCGCCCTCCCCTACCCTTTGATGGCATACGCTCAAGACACACCGACGTTCCCGCACGACAGCACCGCCGACCAGTGGTTCGACGACCACGAGTACGCGGCCTATACCGAACTGGGCCTTCGGCTGGGCGATGCCGCCGTAGACGCCATGACAGAATCCGAAGAACACCCATAAACCTGGAAATCCAGCCGGAAACGCGATATCTGGGTACCTGTGCGGTTGGCTGCCTTACCGGGAGGCCACCAATGGTCCGTTGGCCCCGGCATCGGACGGTCTCTCGGAGCGCTGGGGAGGGCCCGGGTTCTGGCTCGACGGCCGGTGACAGCGTTACCGTTACATGCACGTGATGCACGTCACAGGGATCTGGGACTGACCGCCGCACCCGTTGGTCGGCCGGCGACGGCATCGTGGGGCGCGGGGAGGCGGGGAGGACATGACGTTCATCCGGCGCAACGTGTGGGGTCTGGGTGGCGACTGGGCCGACGAGGTCCTCTGGTATGCCCGGGGGGTGGCCGCCATGAAGGCCCGGGCCTTGGCCCAGCCAACGAGCTGGCGCTTCTATGCCGGGATGCACGGCTTCAGCTCGGCGCTGTGGCAGCAGCTCGGCTACCTCTTGCCCGCGGACCAGCTGCCAAGTCAGGCGCAGCTCAGCACGTTTTGGAATCAGTGCCAACACGGCAGCTGGTACTTCCTGCCATGGCACCGGGGCTACGTGCTGGCGTTGGAGGCGAACATCCGAGCCGAGGTGGTCGCGCTCAACGGCCCGGCCGACTGGGCGCTGCCCTACTGGAACTACTTCGCGCCGAACGAGGCGGCGATCCCTCCGGCCTTCGCCGGGCCGGACTGGCCGGACGGCGTGGGAAACAACCCGCTGTTCGTCGAGCAGCGGTACGGCCCCAACGGCGACGGCGACGTGTTCGTGCCGACCAACCAGGTCGACCTCAACGCGTTGGGTGACCCGGACTTCACGGGGGTCTCCAGCGGAGGAAGCCCCGGGTTCGGTGGGGTGGACACGGGCTTCTCGCACAGCGGCCAGGTGCACGGTGGGATCGAGACCCAGCCGCACGACTGGGTGCACGGCCTCGTGGGCGGTCGGGACGCGCCGCCACCTGCGCCGGCCGGCGCCATGGCGGACCCGAGGACGGCGGCCCTCGACCCGATCTTCTGGCTGCACCACGCGAACATCGACAGGCTGTGGGCGAGCTGGAACGCTGGCCCCCCGGTTCACCTCGACCCGTCCCAGCCGACGTGGCTCCAGGGCCCGGCCAGCGTCGGCGAGCGCGCGTTCTGCGCACCGATGCCGGATGGCACGACGTTTACGTACACCCCCGGCGAGATGATGAACCTCGGGGACCTCGGTTATGAGTACGACGACCTCACTCCGGCGGTCGCTCCGGTTTCACCCCAGGACAGGTTGGCCCGGCTCGGGTTCGAGGTCCCGGCGAGGCGGACGGCAGAAGAAGGTGTGGCCGTGCCAGAAGAGACCAACGTCGAGCTTGTCGGCGCCAACGACGAGACGGTGCCGGTGGTGGGCAGCGAGAGCCGGACCCAGGTCCGGCTCGACGCCCCCGCACGACAAAGGGTGGCAGCCAGCCTGGCCCCGCCGGCCGCCGGTGATGTGGAGGGAGTGGCTGCTCCCGACCGGGTGTTCCTCAATCTTGAGAACGTTCGCGGTCAGTCCGACGCGACCGCGTTCCGCGTGTACCTCGGCCTGAGCGACGAGGAGGATCCGGCTGAGCACCCCGAACGGCTGGCCGGCAGCATCGCGCCGTTCGGCGTTAGCCAGGCGAGCGACTCCGGCGACGAGCACGCCGGGCAGGGTCTGACCTTCGTGCTCGAGATCACCGATATCGTCGACCAGCTCCATCTCGAGGGCGGGTTCGACGTTGACAGTCTGCCGGTGCGGATTGTGCCGGTGCGTCCGGTCCGCACGGAGTCCCAGCTGAGCATCGGCCGCATCAGCATCTTCCGGCAGGGCCGCTGACGCGGATCCGGCGATGACGCCCGAAGCTCACGAGCGTCGGCGGATCCGGATGCCCGTCCTCGCCGTCACTACCGTGGCGTGGGCAGTGACCCTGCTCGCGGACCCACTCAGGTCCGCGTACGGGTCTGGGGCGGGGTTCGCACCTGGGTCCGGGGCCGGGCGGGGTCCGGTCCTTGCGGCCCTTGTTGCAAGGGTGGCGCACGTGTGCGGTGCCCATCACGCGGTCGTGGACGCCGGGTTGCCCGCGTCGCATGCGTTAACCGAGAACGCCGCCGGGCTCCTCATCGGCTGGGCACTGATGCTGACCGCGATGATGGCCCCGCTACTGATACCGGCCTTGCGGCACGTCCGCGCGCGGAGCCTGCGGAGCCGTCGCTGGCGAGCAATGAGCCTCGTGACGGTGGCCCACGCGGCGGTCTGGACGGTCGGAGGCATCATCCTCCTCGCCTTGGCGTCATTGCTGCGGTCGGTCACCGGGCAACCGGACCTCGCGCTGCTGCTCGGCCTCGATGCTGCCCTGGCCTGGCAGCTGTCACCGCTCAAGCAGTACTGCCTCAACAGGCACTGTGCGCATCCACCGATCTCGTCCTTCGGCAGCGCCGCCGACCGCGACGCACTCCGTTTCGGCGGCACGCACGCCGCGTGGTGCCTCGGGTCGTGTTGGGCGCTGATGCTCGTGTCCCTGCTCGCGCCGACGTGGCACGTGGCCGTCATGCTGGTCGTCTCCGTGTGGATGTGGGTCGAGCCGCTCGACCGCCCGGAACGGCCGACCTGGCGGGTACGCCTCCCGCTGCGTTTCCTGCGCATCGCCGACGCGACGGTCCGATCCCTGCCCCAGCGTGTGGCTATCCGTGCAGGCGCGTCCATGGGCCAGGCCGGGCCGGCCGGGCCCGGCGGGCTTGGCGCTGGCGTCAGTCGGTCCGGACGGTGATGACGACGTTGCCGACCTTCTGGCGCTCTCGATGTAGCGGTGGGCCTCGACGATGTCCTCGAGTGGGTACGTGCGGTCGATGATCGGCCGGAACACGCCGCTCTCCAAACGGGACCGGAGGTGCCCGAGAATCTCCGGGGTCTCGATCGGTAGGGGAAAGACCACGCTGCGCCGGGTCGCCGGCCGACGCGAGTGGCGAATGGGAGCGCGAGGTTCTGGGCGAACGGCCCGAGGTCCGACGAGACGTAGATCCCGCCGGTTAGGAGAATCCGTCAACAGGCCTGGAACGTGCTCTTGCGGCGAGCGCGGCCGCCATCGCCGCCCGCGCCTGTTCTGCCGTCACCGGCTCGGGCTCTGGCGCGTCCCCGGCCCGGTGCCAGATCCGCCGCGCCAGCGTGCGCAGCGTGCCCAGCTCGGTGTGCGCGAGACGCGCTCCCAGTCGCGCAGCGCCTGCGCGCAATCGAGCGCGCCTTCCGGCTTGCCTTTGCGCGTCAGCTGAGCAGCGTGCTGGCGCATGCTCGTCAGTGCGCGGCGCGTCGGGTCGTGACCGCGCTCGGCGCGGTACTGCGCCACCAGGCCCGCCGTCACGTGATCTATCTCGGGCCGGCGCGGGGAGAACGCGCGGATCACCGCATCCGGCACCGATGCCAGGACGCGGCCCTTGCTGGCCGGCCGGTACGCCCAATCGTCCAGGCCCACCCGGCCGGCCAGCCTAGACCGGCACCACGTACTGAAATACCGGGCGGTGGCCAAGCGGGCGACTTCGCTTAGAAACGGGCCGCGCGCTGCGCTGCGCATTACCACCAGTGCTGCGCCGTCAGCCAAAGTCCATTACCGGCAGACGATCCCCTTCCCTTGCGGTCTTGCGTATCCGTCGCGTCAGACCAGGAGAGCCATTCGGAGAGCCAACGTGGTCCGACTTCAGGCGACAGTCAGCCACGCCGGGCCATTGTTTAGGCTGGTCAAGTGCCCAGTGGGCCCTGTCGGGCGACGTCCAGCGATGGCCGGGACGTGACTGGGGGTCAAGGGGTCGCCGGTTCAAATCCGGCCGTCCCGACGCAGCGCACAGCCCGCTGATCACGGGGAACGCCGAGGTCAGCGGGCATATTCATGTCTGCGCCGTCCATACCTAGCTGTCCTTCAGCCGTAGCTGGGGACCATTGGGGGACCATCTCGCGGTCAGGTGCGCGCTCAGTGCGGTGCCCTGCGTCCGCGATGGACTGGGCGTCGGGGCGCAGATAGCGCTGGGTGGTGACCAGCGATCCGTGCCCAGCGATCTTCCGGAGCACGTGGACGGGGACGCCCCGAAATCGATGGCTGGACCATCAGCATGGAAACCCACTTGAACGACTTGGACGCCGCGTTTCTCTTTAAGGGCGCACCGAACGATCAGTGCCAGGCGCCTCACATAGGCTACGTGCTGAAAGGCAAGTACGGCATGCGGATAGCCGATGGGGATGGAGGAGGTGTTCGAGGCCGGTGATGCGTTCTTCATCGGACCCGGGCACACGCCGATTATCTTCGCGGGGTGCGAGATCGTATATTTCACGCGCACCGAGGACGCGAACCGCGAACCGCGAACCGCGAACTCCCCGTCGCCATGGCCAACCTCATGAAGTACATGGAAGAGCAAGGGATGGAAGTTCCGGCCATACCCCAGCCGTCACCACAGTTGGGCAAGGGCTAGGCGCTACACGGGTTCGGGTGGAGTTCGCGGAGGGCTTTGCCCCGACCAACCCGAGACGAGCACAAAAGGACATCAGTCCTGAACACTGGGCGAGTCTGTGTCTTAATCCGTGGGTCCCAGTCGTGCCCGTTGCGTGTCCGATCGGCCGCGGTTCCGGGTGCCGCTGGACCGTTTCAGCTCTCGCCGGGCCATCTTGCCGAGCGTGCTTGCGAGCTGGCGGTCCCGCTCCTCCTGGCCTGCGCCACGGCCTGGCAGATCACGGGACCGCTGCCAGCACTCTCCTGAGCAGGCCGTGACAGGAGGCGCTCGGCGCTTTACATGATGAGGCTTACCTGACGTCAGATGTCGCCCTGTAGGGCGTCACAACTGGCGCTATGAGAGGAATACATGAGCGGATTCAGGTAATAGGGGAAGCATGAAACGACTGGTGAAAGGGGCGCTGCTGGCCGCTGGGACCGCGCTGGCTATCTCCGCGGCGCCCGCCATGCCCGCGGCCGCGGCAGCGAACGGGACCGAGACGCTCAGCGGCACCATCGTGTTCGTGGCCGTGCCGGGTACGAACAGCCGGACGGTCATCGGCAGCGCGGTCCTCGCCAGGGGGGTGTTCAAAGGCGTCGGCCGGGTCGTCGAGCTCGTGCCCCCCAATGCTGCTGGTGTCAGCCAGGACGACCTAGTCTTCCGCAGCGGCACCATGCACGTGGTCAGCACGCTCGGGAACCCGTTGTCATTCTCGGTTAACCCGCACAGCTGCCTGTTCACCGGGACGTCGCAGCTTAGCTGGGACGTGACCGGCGGCACCGGGCAGTTCCACGGCGCGACCGGCCGCTTCGCCGGGACGGTCAGCGCCGTGGCGCTTTTGGCCCGCAACCCCGACGGCAGCTGCTCGCTCACGCAATTCCCGCGCCACGAGGTGGACAAGTTCGCGGAGAGCGGGACGCTGTCGTTCTGAAACGAGTGTCGCTGCCCGAGGACTTGCGCTCGGCACGGTCATCCGGCTGGGCGAGGCGAGGGCGAGCAGGAGTCTCTCACAGCTTTCTCACGGACTGACCGGACGGTGCCGGACCATGGCGTCTATTCCGGACACCCGGCAGGACGCTGACCAGCGGATACGGATTCCGACGCACTGACCGGACATGCTCCATTGATCTGCGTCAGAAGGTCAGGAGCATGCGGGCGAAAGTGTGGGTGGCCTCCCCCGAACCCGCTGTAGGAGTGTTCACGACAGCCGGAACCTGTCAAGGGCGCCTGCGGACGAGGAGTGACGGGGCGACTCCCCACTGTCGCAGGGATCCCGTAGCGTGCCAGCAGCGAGCCGACCTGCGCGAAGACGGCCAGCCAATCCCTCATCCCTCGACCGTGGCGGCAACCGTTATCACCCTCGACGCAGCCTGGCCCGCTGCGTCCGCCCTGTGCGAAGGTGATCAGCGATCACCTGGCCGCACAGATCGTGACGTTGGTCCCTTGCCAGACCGTGCACCGCCTCCGACTGTTGTTCGTATGGCAGTTGGACGCAAGGCCGCGGTTATGGTCGCGGCCGGGATGGCAGCAGCCGAAGCGGTCTACGCAGCGTGGGTGCGCCCTCGGCTCATGCGCTGGGGCGCCTCCGATGAGGAAGTCGCTGGACCATATCCCGGCGCCGAGCTGATCCCCGGCGGCCAGAGGGCGGCGACGATGGCCGTCACCATCGGCGCGCCGCCGGACCAGGTCTGGCCGTGGCTGGTCCAGATGGGCGGGGACCGCGGCGGCTGGTACTCCTGGGATCGCCTCGACAACCGCGGCCGCCCAAGTGCCCGGGAAGTCCATCCGGAGTGGCAAGATCTCGCCCTCGGTGACCACGTGAAGTACGCGACACGGACCGGCCCGGTGGACGCGTGGGAAGTGGCGGCGCTTGAACCGATCCGGTTCCTGGGACTGCACGGTCTGAGCGATCTGCGAGGCCACAGACTTGATCCAAAACAGCCGCGGCCATCGGCCTACACCGAAGGACTCTGGGGTTTCCTGCTGAAAGAGCTGCCCAGCGGCCGTACTCGGCTGGTGATCAGCGGCTACCAAGTCGTCCGCCCCCGATGGATAGAACGCTTCACCAATTACTGGCTCTACATCCCTCTCGTCTGGCCCATGCAGGCACGCATGCTGGCCGTCCTCAAGCGGAACATCGAGCAAGCGCCAAGGCACCACCACAAACGATCCTCTCGGGAACGAGGGCATAGCCCGCGGGAACGAATGGCACGCCGCCACAGCAAGCCGGGTCGCGCGTCGCACCAGCACACCAGCCCGTAACATCAAAGCCGACCGGCCGTGGATGGTCGCCTCAGTTTCCTGGGGTCAGTGTCAACCATCACCTTGGCACGGAAACGTCCAGCCTCACCGGGCACACGGCATGGGGATATAGCCGGGTTATCGCCGGTAAGGATCCCAGAGCATTGGCGCAGGATGTCTTGACGTGCGCGCCGCTCAGTGTCCGATCTTGGGAGCAGCATAGGAGCGGTGGGTATCGTCAGACGGCTGCCTGTGGCCAGCTGATTTTGTCCTGGACATTGACGACACCCCCGGTCTGGCAGATAGCGTCGATCAATTCCGCGGCGACAGCTTCACTGGGTGTGCGGCCGCTGACTGTGACGACGCCGGAGGCAACGGTCACGCTGATGGCTGTGGGGTCCAGGTCCGGCCGCCCGGCCAGGATCTTCTCGGTTATCTCGCTACGGATGTCTTGGTCGGGCCGGTCGAAGACGCTGAGCAGGTCGATCCGGCTGACGATGCCAACCAGCGCACCGTCATGGCCGACGACGGGCAGGTGCTTGATCCGGTGGTCGTGCATCCGCCGGGCGGCGTCTCCCACGCTGTCCTCCGGGCCGATCGTCACGGCCGGCTGGGTCATCAGATCCTCCGCGGTCAGCCCGGCTGCCTTGGCCAGCTCGCCGCGCCGTCCGGTCGCCCGCAGCCCGGTTAGCGCATCTAGCCCGACCTCCTTGAGCAGCAAGTCAGCCTCGGACACCACGCCGCTCACGTGCCCGGCCGCGTCCACCACCGGCACCGAGCTGATACGCCCCCGCCGCATAATCTCGATCAGGTGCTTGTAGTTCGCCGTCTCCGCGACGGCGATCGCGTCGGCGGTCATAACGTCCTTGACTTGGGTGCTCACCGTTAATCACTTCCGTTCTCCGGCTCATTTCGGCGGGAAGATCAGATCCGTTGTGCCCGAGTCGGCCGCTACCGTGGCGCGCCGGGCCTGCTTGGCTGGGCATCCCACGGTGTCGGGGCGCCGAACGTGATCTTGCTGCGAGGGGGATATCCATGCGGCCGGCCATCTCACAATCTCCAATCAACCCAGACGGGCGAGTCAGCTATGCCGCCTCTCATCCTTGACGGTAGTCACCCCCCAAGCAGGGGCCCAGAATCCGAACGTCACCTATCAGCAGGTCCTCTGGCCCAGCGTTTCCGGCCGGTGTGCCCTGCGCGTTGGCGAAGAACAGCCGCCAAACGTGCGGTGCTGCGGCACGGGCAGGCGGTCTTGATCGGTTTCGCGGGACTGGCCAGCCTCGCGGACCATGCCGCTCACGATCGTTCCGAACATCTGTGACGTGACGGATCAGGCTGCCGCGCTGGCGCTAGTGGTCGTGCCGATAATTACGTCGGTGTAAGGTCACCTGCAGTCTCGGCGAGGGGAAGCGCCGAGCCTCCGTGATGCTGTGATGGTTCCCGGAGGCTGCCCGATGAGCCGGTCTTCCCCGTATGTGATCACGTTGGCGGACGCTGACCGTGGGGTGCTGGAGGAACGCGCCCGGTCGTATGCCGCGCCGCATGGCGAGGTGGTGCGGGCGAAGATCGTCCTGCTGGCGGCTGACGGCGAGCGGAACGCTGTGATCGCGCGGCGGCTGGGAGTGCACGTTGGGGTGGCGTCGAAGTGGCGTAAACGGTTCGCGGAGCAGGGACTGGGCGGGCTTGCCGACCGTAAGCGGGCTGGGCGGCCGCGAGTGTTTCCGGCTGCGGTGGTCGCCCAGGTGAAGGCGATGGCCTGCGAGCCGCCGGCGGCGCGGGAGGTGCCGCTGTCGCGGTGGAGTTCGGCGGAGCTGGCCGGCCAGGCTGCCGCGGAAGGGCTGGTAGATAGCGTGTCGGCCTCGACAGTGCGCCGCTGGCTGGCCGAAGACGCGATCAAGCCGTGGCAGTACCGGTCGTGGATCTTCCCCCGGGACCCGGACTTCGCGGCCAGGGCGGGCCGGGTGCTGGATCTGTATGAGCGGGTCTGGGAAGGCCGGGCGCTGGCTGAGGATGAGTATGTGATCAGTGCGGATGAGAAGTCCCAGCTTCAGGCGCTCTCCCGCTGCCATGCCGGGCTGCCTGCCGGGCCCGGCCGCGCCGGCCGGGTGGAGTTCGAATACGAGCGGCACGGCACGCTGGCTTACCTCGCCGCCTATGACGTGCACCGGGCGCAGCTGATGGGCACGATCGCGCCCACCACCGGCATCGCCCCGTTTTCCGAACTGGCCCGGCGGGTGATGACCACCGAGCCGTACGCCTCGGCCAGGCGGGTGTTCTGGGTCGTGGACAACGGCTCCTCCCACGCCGGGCAGGCCTCGATCCGCCGGATGAGCAAAGCCTGGCCTGCCGCCACGCTGGTGCACCTGCCGGTGCACGCGTCCTGGCTGAACCAGATCGAGATCGTCTTCTCGGTGATCCAGCGCAAAGTGATCAAGCCGGCGGACTTCGCTGACCTGGACGCCCTGGCCGCGCGGCTGCTGGCCTTCGAGCCCCGCTACAACGCCACCGCCAGGCCGTTCGGCTGGAGGTTCACCCGCGCCGACCTGCACGACCTGCTGGCCCGCGTCGCCGCCCGCGAGGCAGCTGGCGCACTCCGCCCGGCGGCATAAGCCAGGCACGGCATGATGAGGTCATGCCCGCCCCGCCTGCCTCCACCAAGACCAGCCTCGGGCAACGGCTGTCCGCCCGCGCCCGCGGCCGCTGGCCCGCGCTGAGCAAGGTCGGCGTCCGGTTCCGCGGGCAATTCGCCTACGTCGACGGGCACATGGCCGACGGCGAGGTACAGCCGTTGTGCCGGCTGCGCTACGGCGGATCGGCCAGCCGCTGGGGATTCGCGATCTACCGGGCCAGCCACGACGACTACCAAGACAGCATCCTGCCCAGCGGCTGGACCTCCGGAACCCCCGAAGAAGCCCTCGACTGCGCCTGCGGCCTTTACCTCGGCGACCCTACCGCCTGGCTTCCCGGCCCATCACCGACGAATTAACGGGCGTGCCCACTAGCTGACCTTGAGTCTGCCCGCCTGAGCGGGGCGGATCGGTCCTGCGTGTGGTGGCCGGTGATGGCCCTTGATGGCCTGCACCAGCGTCACGGCAACCAGCACCACTGCCAGGCCGGCCAGCACGTCCTCGTGGCCGGACCAGGCGATCATCAGGGCGAGCAGCAGCCCGGCGGTCACGGTCTGCCAGGCCGGGGAGGAGGTGCGGTCCTGCCAGATGATCAGGCCCGCGGTGATCAGCGCAGCGATGAGCATGCCGTAGTCGGCCGCGACGCCCCTGGACAGATCCGGCGGGGCGGCGCCCAGCGACCAGGCCAGCGGCAGCAGCAGCACATATTTCGGCGCCGGCGGGACGGCCCACAGCAGCAGGCCGAAGAAGAAGATGACCGACGCACACGGCGACACCCCGAAAACTGGCACCACGCGCAGCGCGTGCCCACCCAGCACCCCCACCAGCGGGTACCCGATGAGCGCATAGGCGATGAACACCGCGCCCAGTCCCGAGGCCAGGTCCCACCTGGGCCGGATCACCAGGTCGCTGCGCACGATGCCCGCGACCACCAGCAGCACCGCCTGCAGCGTGAACACGGTGGCCCACAGCCAGAAATAGTGCATGCCGGGCATCTGCCAGGCGAAGTAAGCGATCCCGATCCAGCCGAAGTACGCCGCCACCAGCGCGCAGATCAGCTGCGACGAGCGGCGCACCGGCCACAGCGCCAGCGCGACGATCGCCACGGCGGCCAGGTACCACACGATCTGCATCGGCCAGACCGCGGCACTGGCCCGCCCGAACGCGGCCAGGAACTGGCCGAGCGGCGAGGCCGGCCACGGGTGGACGGCCAGAATGGCGTACGTGACGGCTACCGCGATCACCGCGACTGCCAGAGCGGCGCCCTCCGTCAAGTCTCTGCGAGTGTGCATCGCCTCCACCTCCCCACTGTCAGGCTGCTCCTGCGCGGGACACCGGCATCAGTGCCCTTGGTCACAAATGGCATGGGCCTCAGGACCCGAATCGGCCGGCCGCTGCTTAAAGCCTCTTGGCACCTCTTTTGCCAGGACTTTGTCTTTTGTCAGGACGTTGGGCTCTGCATCGCCGCCGCGTTCTCCAACCTGACCGTCACCGCGCATGCCACCTTGCCGACCATCTGGTTGGTCGCGCGGCGTAAGAGTTCCCGCTGGCGGGAGCAGGACGTCCCTGCAGACTGGGGCGAATGGCCCTGCCGCGGAGCTGGCAAGAACGGTATCGAGTGGGATAGGGAGGTGTGCAAATGAACAGTCGCCAGCACGCCGTAATCGAGCAGGCTCGCATGGCCTGGCATTACCACCAGTTTGAGCACGACTGCTACGGCCGAGACTGTGCCGAGGACCGCAGGCTGTACCACACCTACCAGTGTGCGATAAGCGGTGATCTTGCCAAGCCGAGCCCGCAACCTCCGGCACGGGGGACGCCGGTACCTGGTAATTAATAGCGCCCAAAACCGTCTGGGGGCGATGGCCAGCGCCTGGGATGTGAGTCGGCCGTGCTGGCTCAGTGTCGTTCCCCACCGCCCGCCACGCGAGGACGGTGTCCAGCGTTGCGAGGCCCGGAAGATGCGGTTAGGGCCGAAAGGCCAGGCTTCCCGGGACCTTGGCGCATGGCGGGCCACCAGACGGGGCGGTACACCTGGAGACACGATGGCTTCGGCGCGGAATGGGAGGTGACCAGGACATGGTTGCGCGGGAGGCGGCCAGAACCGATGACGGGCTGCAGGACAGCGCGGCGTTCCCGCCGGCCGGGGAACCGGGCGACCTGGGCAAGCGCGGTTAGCCAAGGCTGGAGTGTGCTGGTGACCGGGCGCGCGGTTCGCGTGACCAGCGAGGCGGAAGTTCGCCACCTTGAGCGGCACGCCGGCGTCCGGCCGTGGGCGGGCGGCGCGCGCGATGTGTACGTGCGGATCATCCCGCGCCGGATCACCGGCAGGCGCATACGCGACTAGCCCAGATCGAACCCAACGCGTGCGCGCAAAGGCATCACAGAACCTAGATTTCGAGGTCGCGAGTAGTGCAGCAGTGTAGGAGCGGCAGGAGCCAGTCATGAGGTCATTCGATTCGGAAGTCGCCGAGAAGCCAGCCATGAACGCGTTCGAGTCGGAGATCGGCGAGATCGCAAGATGGTTTGCCGGTCCTCGGTTCGGGGGCATTACGCGTTTGTATTCCGCGCGCCAGGTGGTGGAGCAGCGGGGCACCATCCCCACCGACTACACCGTGGCGAGGGTGGCGGCCGGGCAGTTCTACGAGCGGCTCCGGCAGCTCTTCGCCGAGCGCAGGCAGATCACCACCTTCGGTCCGTATTCACCTGGTCAGGCGGTGGCCCTGAAGCGGATGGGTATCGAGGGCATCTACCTGGGGGGCTGGGCCACGTCGGCCAGGGGATCGGTGACGGAGGACCCGGGACCCGACCTGGCCAGCTATCCGCTCTCCCAGGTGCCCGACGACGCCGCGCCGATCGTGCGCGCCCTGCTCACGGCGGACCGGAACCAGCGCTTCGCCCGCTCGCGCCTGAGCGAGGCGCAACGTGCCGCCTCGCCCGAGATCGACTACCGGCCGTTCATCATCGCCGACGCCGACACCGGACACGGCGGCGACGCGCACGTGCGGAATCTGATCCGTCGTTTCGTCGAGGCCGGGTCCCGGGCTACCACATCGAGGACCAGAAGCCCGGCGCCAAAAAGTGCGGGCACCAGGGGGGTAAGGTGCTCGTCGGCGTGGACGAGCAGATCAAGCGGCTGAGCGCCGCGCGCTTCCAGCTGGACGTCATGAAGGTGCCCGGGATCATCGTCGCCCGGACCGACGCCGAAGCGGCCACCTTCCTGGAGGGACGCGGCGACGAGCGTGATCATCCGTTCATCCTGGGTGCTACCAACGTTGAGCTGCCGACCTACAAGGTCGGCTACCTGGCCATCTTCAGCAAGCTCCGGGAGCTGGGCGTCGACGACGCGCGCGGTCATCTGCTGTACAAAATCTCTGCCGCGGAGTACGAGGAGGCCAGCGCCTGGCTCAAGCAGGCGGGCGTGATGCGGGTGCTCGAAGAGAGCGCGAAGGCGTTCCAGCAGGCTGACGGTCCGCCGGCTGAAGCGCTGCTGGAGAGTGCCGAGACGGCGTACCTGGAGGCGTGGCAGTCCGAGGCCAACCTGATGAGCTACCCCCAGGCGGTGGCGGAGGTGATCGAGTTCCGCGCCAGCGAGGGTGAGCGTTTCGACATGAGCGCCGGGGAGTGGCTGGCCTACGCGAACCAGACGTCCTTCCGCGCCGCCCGGGCCAGGGCCAAGTCGATGGGCATCGACATCGCCTGGGATTGCGAGGCTTCCAAGACTGCCGAGGGCTACTACCAGATACAGGGCGGAATCGACTACGCGGTCGCCAGGTCGCTGGCTGTCGCCCCGTTCGCCGACCTCCTGTGGATGGAAACCAAGACCGCGAACCTGGCCGACGCCCGGCGCTTCGCCGAGGCCATCCACGCCGAGTTCCCCTCCAAGATGCTCGCCTACAACCTGTCACCATCGTTCAACTGGGACACGACCGGGATGAGCGAGGAGGAAATGAGGCGATTCCCGGAGGAGCTCGGCAAGCTGGGGTTCGTCTTCAACTTCATCACCTACGGCGGGCATCAGATCGACGGCCTGGCGGCGGAGGAGTTCGCCACCGCGCTCAAGCAGGACGGCATGCTCTGCCTGGCCCGGCTGCAGCGAAAGTTCCGGCTGGTCGAATCGCCCTACCGGACGCCCCAGACGCTCGTGGGCGGGCCGCGGCTGGATGCGGCGCTCATGGCCTCCTCGGGCGGCACGGCGGCCACCAAGGCAATGGGCAAGGGCTCGACGCAGCACCAGCACCTGGTCCAGACCGAGGTGCCGGTCAAGCTGCTCGAAGAATGGCTCGCCATGTGGACGGAAAGCCACCAGATCCCGGGCCCGCTGCGTGCCGGACTGCGGCCGAACACGGCGGGCTCGGAGCTGCTGGAGCTCACCCTGTCCAAGACAAGCGGGGAAAAGGTCGCCAACGTCATCTTCGCCGTGATCGTGGATCGCCGGGGGCGCAACATCCTCTCGGTCCGCGACCAGAACACCTTCGACAGCGCCCTGCGCCAGAAGCGCCTGATGACGCTGAACCACCTGTTCCTGGTCCACCGCTACAAGATCTGGGCGGTCCACTACGTCAGCCCCACCGACGACAATCGTTACCAGGCCCAGAAGATGAAAACGCACGGCCTCTTCAGCGACGTCCACGACGAGGTCGGCCACATCATCGTCGCCGACGTGAGCGCGGAAGGCGTCAAGACCCTCCTCGCCCCGGACCGGGACCGCCTGAACGCCTTGATCCAGCGGAAGTATCCGTATGCGCCGGCCGACGCCGCCGCGCAAATCCCGGAAATGATCTAGTCGAAGCAGGGGGATCACCTGGCGACGGGATCGGGCGTTAGCGTCGCGGCAGCGGCGCCTTTGTCCGCAGCGGCTAACCGGGAGCTGAGCCACGGGAGAGGAAGGAATCACGATGGAACCTACCGAGCGCCGAGAAGATGTAGAAGTATTGGCGCATGTTCATCTCAGGAAGGAACACATCAACCTGGTACATGCGCTGCAGGCCATCAGCGACTGGGTCAGGTCCGGCGCGGGCGAAGGGGCGAACTTCCTCGTTACGCGGCTCACCGGCCCAATTGCTGGGGGGTCGCTCTTTGGCGGGGCGGATATCAGCCAGTTCACGCCGGCCGGTGCCCGGGGGTCACTGCACAGCAAGGGCGGAATCGCCTATCACCTGGACTTCAGCAGTGGCAGCCATGTCAACTTTCCCCTCGAAGCGCACGTGGATCTTAACTCGGGAGAAGTCACCCTCACCTGGATGCCGCCAGACCAGGCAGCCCATTCATCGACCTTCCGGCTTGCCTATGTCCAGAAGCTAGCCTCCTATGGGCCGACCTATTTCTTCGACACCGAGCAGACTACCGACGAAGCCGTCTATTCACTCACAGTAGTGCTCCTCTAGAATCACGACCACCTGATCGGCGCCAGCGACGGCGACCGAAAGCATGCATGCGTTAGCTGCTGGCGGATGCGGGTGCAACGGCACTGAGCTTGTCTACCACGTCCACTACGCCGTCGATGTCCCAGATCAGCCTGACAGCAACCGGGATGAGGTCACGCTGGTCTTCCGGCATGGGCTGGCCGGCCAGAGTCACGACGCCCCCGTGGACGGTTGCGGTGACGGCGGCTGGCTCGGTGAGCAGGATCTCGGCCATCAGCTCACGGACCTGTTGGGCGATCAGCGTGTCCGGGCGCAGGAAGACCCGCAGCAGGTCGCGCCGACTGACGATGCCGATCAGCTTGCCGTCAGGGTCGACCACAGGCAGCCGCTTGATGTGGCGATCGTGCAGCAACCGGGCCGCCCGGGGGATGGGCGCATCCGGGTGAATCGTGATCGCCGGCGAGGACATGATCTCGCCCGCGGTGAGCTTGGGATGCTGGTTGCCCTGATGGTGGGCCCAGGGCAGGTGCCCGGTCTTGCCGCTCTGCGCCTGCCGGGCGGCCCTGTCCCGCACGGCGAGCAGGTCGTCCTCGGAGACTACCCCGGCCACGTGCCGGCCCATGACCAGCACCGGCACCGCGCTGACGCGATGGTCGGCCAGCAGGCGGGCAATCTCCTTGTACGAGGTGATCCGGTCAACGGTCACGACGTCCGTCGTCATGACATCGCGCACCGTGCTGTGAAACCGCCCGTGATGGTGCGGAAGGCGCCGAGCCTGCCCCCCACGCCGGTGGCCAGCCTCAGGCTGGCCGGTGGTGCCGGGCTCCTCGGCCAGGCGCTCCTCCACGGCGGCGCGCGCTCGCGCCACATCGGCCGCGCTGGCCCTGCCGTGCAGGGACTCGTAGTACGCGGCGCCGAGGTGGCGGAGCATGGCGTCCGTGTGGGTATCGCCGCCTGTCATGGCCCTTACCTCCTCGGGTAGACCCTTACGTCCAGTATTCCGCCCGCCGGGCGAGCCTGATCACGGCTGAATGTCCCGTTGACCAGGGACTTCGGTCATGACTATGGCTGCCCGCCACCCCGAGGACAAGTTCATGGCCGAGTTGCGCCGCTGCGAGTTCGACTTCGGCCGCCTGTCGAACGAGATCGCCAGCCAGGATGCCGCTCTGCCGGCCAGCGGCCCCGGGTGCCGACCACGATCAGCCCAGCCTGATGGCCGAGAGCGACGTCGATCAGCGCGCCGCCGATTCCCGTGGACCAGGCGCCGCTGGCCGATCATTGCCGGAGTGACAGCCGTTGGCCCTTGCGCTGGGGCACTTAGTCCCTACCAGCGAGCGCGCCCTGGGGCGACGCTGATGGCAGGAGGACCTAATGGCAGGAGGACCTAGTTGGACGACTAGGGAGCGGCCGAGGCTGGGAGTTCCGCCAGAGTTCCGGTCGGCCACCGCCGTGTCGGCCCGCCGCGGTGCCTGGGTACACGGGAATAACCGGGCCCGGCGAGGCGGTCCCCCATCGAAGGGAGGCCGATCATGACCAGCACCATTCATGGGATCTTGGTCGGGTACGACGGCTCGGCCAGCAGTGAGCAGGCGCTGCTGTGGGCAGCACGCGAGGCCCGCTGGCGCGGGACCATCGTGACCGTATGCCACGCCTGGACGACCGGGTACTTCCCGGGGCCGCCCGGGGACGATGAAGCTTCCGATCGGGCGCAGCGAGCCGGTCAGCGCAGCCTTAATCAAGGTCTGCGGTTCGCCCGGAACGTCATGGGCTCAGGAGGGACACAGCCGCTGCTGGCGGCCGGCCCGGCCGCCCGGCTGCTGTGCGAGCACAGCGCGGACGCTGACATGGTCGTGGTCGGGACCAGGGGGCGAGGCGGGCTGCCCGGGATGTTGCTGGGGTCGGTCGGCCAGCAAGTGTGCGCACACGCGCGCGGACGGGTCGTGGCGGTGCGGGGACACTGGCACCCGGCGGCAGAGTACGTCCCGGGCCCGGTCGTCTCCGGTACCGACGGGTCTGCTGCCGCCAACGCTGCGATCGCGTTCGCCGCCGAGGAGGCCATGCTGCGCGCGGTTCCCCTGCAGATTGTGTGCGCGCTGGCCGACTCACCCGGCAGTCTGGGCGGAGCTGGCCGGATGCAAGAAGCCGCCGACCACGACGTCGCCTACACGGAAAAGCAGCACCCTGAGCTGACCATCCTGCGGCAGATCGCCTTCGGCCAGCCGCGCACCGCGCTGCTGGACGCTGCGGCCGGAGCGCAGCTGATCGTCGTGGGCAACCGCGGCCGAGGCGGCATCAGCGGGATGCTGCTCGGTTCGGTCGCCCAGGCAATGATCCACCACGCCCCCTGCCCGGTCGGCATCGTCCACCCGCGATAGGTGCAATCTATGGGCCGCTACAGCTGCCAGGCCGGGCGGCCCACCCCGCCGATGCCGCTGAGACCGGCCCGC
Organism: uncultured Actinomycetes bacterium; assembly: GCA_963730065.1. Taxonomy (GTDB): domain Bacteria; phylum Actinomycetota; class Actinomycetes; order Streptosporangiales; family Streptosporangiaceae; genus UBA9676. Next base: position 214,693 of record CAVSQL010000006.1, read on the forward strand.
TATGGGCCGAATCTCCTGCCGGCATGGGACTTCCGGCAGGTCAAAGTTTCATCCTTAGGTGGGTAGGTAGCCGCGGTGAGCAAGCCACACGAGCGTGAACGGCGGAAGTGGCCCGTGGTGCCTGTGCCTGTCAGCTTGCGCGGGTATCGGCTGGCGTGGTTGCGGGGTGACCTGCTGGCTGGGATCACCGTGGCGGCCTTTCTTGTCCCGCAGGTCATGGCCTACGCGCAGGTCGCGGGTGTGCCGCCGGTCGCGGGCTTGTGGTCGGCCTTGCCGGCGCTGGTGATTTATGCGGCGCTCGGCTCTTCGTGGTCTTTGTCCATGGGCCCGGAGTCAACGACCGCGCTGATGACGGCGGTGGCGATTGGTCCGCTGGCGGCGGGAAGCCCGGCGCGGTATGCGGGGCTGGCGGCCTCGCTTGCCTTGCTGGTGGGGGTGCTGTCGGTGTGTGCCGGGGTGGCGCGACTGGGTTTCGTCGCCGATCTGCTGTCCCGGCCGGTGCTGGTGGGCTACCTCGCGGGAGTGGGGCTGATCATGATCGCTGGCCAGCTTGGCCGGGTGACGGGGGTACGGGTCAGCAGCAGCGGCGTTGCCGCCGAGCTCGCCTCCTTCGCGGCTGGTTTGGGCGGGTTGCAGCCCGCCACCGTGGCAGTGGCGAGTGCGGTGCTCATCTTCTTGTTTGTGGTGCGATGGCGCTGGCCTCATGCGCCTGGCCCGCTGCTGGCCATGCTGCTGGCCACGGCGGCGGTGGCTGCATTCGGGCTGTCTGGTCATGGTGTCAGTGTGGTCGGGCCCATCCCGGCCGGCCTCCCCGTACCGGGGCTTCCTGATGTCCGCTGGCACGAGCTGCGGGAGCTGCTGCTGCCGGCGTTCAGCGTGATGATCGTGGCTTTCACCGATGACATACTGACTGCCCGATCGTTCGCGCGGCGCCGGGAGCGGGTGCGGGCGAACCAGGAGTTCCTGGCTCTCGGCGTGGCTAATGCGGGGGCGAGCGTGCTGCAGGGCTTCCCGGTCAGCAGCAGCGCGACCAGGACCGCCATCGCCGTGGCCGCGGGCAGCAGAACCCAGGTTTACTCGCTGGCAGCGGCCGGGTCGGTGCTTGTCGTCTTGTACTTTCTCGGGCCGTTGCTGGCCAGGTTCCCGGTGGCCGCGCTGGGCGCCATCGTGATCTACGCGGCGATCCGGCTGATCGATGTGGCCGCCTTCCGGCGGCTGCTCGCATTCCGCCGCGGCGAGCTCGTCATCGCCCTGTTGGCATGCGCGGGCGTGCTTGTCTTCAACATCCTCTACGGTGTGCTCTTGGCGGTCGCCGTCTCGGTGGCCGAGCTGCTGGTGCGGGTGGCGCGGCCGCACGACGCGGTCCTGGGCCGGGTACCGGGGCTCGCCGGCATGCACGACGTGGATGACTACCCGGGCGCGCAGACTGTCCCGGGGCTGGTGGTATACCGCTATGACGCGCCGCTGTTCTTCGCCAATGCCGAGGACTTCAGGCGCCGGGCCCTGGCCGCCGCTGACAGCCAGGCCCCGGTGCGGTGGTTTGTGCTCAACGTCGAGGCGAACGTCGAGGTGGACTTCACTGCGCTGGAAGCGGTCGAAGCGGTCCGCGCGGAACTCGCCCGGGCGGGGACGGTCTTCGTCCTCGCGCGGGTGAAACAGGACCTGCTGGCGAGGCTGGAGTCTTTCGGCCTGGCCGAGAAGATCGGGGCGGACCGGCTGTTCCCCACGATGCCAACCGCGGTCGAGGCCTATCAGCAATGGGCCCGCCAGCACCCGCCCGCCAACTAGGGCACGGCCTGCGAACCCGGCCGGGCCGGGACGGTAAGGAGATCAGCGGCTCACGGGCGCGGCGAATGGTCCCGGAGAAGTGGGGGCCTCTGGCCCTGCCAGCACCTGCGGCGCGGCGCTGTACTGGTTGCAGGGGGAGCGGGAACTGGAAGAAGGTGTGTGGTCAATGACCGGTCTGGCACACAGGGAGAACGCAGGCTTTGCCCCTGACATCTTCGCCTGGCTGGATGGGCCGTTCGTGTCACCGCGGCCGGTGGCGGCGCAGATGATGCGGATGGAAGAGCATGTGGCCGACGGCCGGTACGTGGTCCGGGCAGAGCTGCCCGGCGTGGACCCGGCCAAAGACATGGAAGTCTCGGTGGCCAAGGGCATCCTGACCATTCGCGCGGAGCGGCATGAGGGCATGCAGGGCCAGCACCGCAGCGAGTTCCGCTACGGGACCTTCATCCGCCACATAGCCCTGCCGGTCACCGCGGACGCCAACGACATAAAGGCGAACTGCCACTGGGGAATCCTCCAAGTGAGCATCGGGCTTCGCGGCGAGGAGGAGGCCGGGCGCCGCATCCCAGTCCAGACCACCGCTTCATAGCGGTCATCTGGCCCTGTCCCGTCTGCGTCCTTATTGGCGGTGCACGGCAATCAGCCGGGGTCGTCGCCGTGGCCGATGAGCTAACCAGCGGCCCGGCAGAACAGGCGCCGGGCCAGGCCGCCGAGCATCATGCCTAATCGCCTACCCGCCAGTCAGGTCGCGCCAGTTATCGAGCCACGGACTACTACGACGGGGCAGGTGGCGTGGTGGACACAGTGCTGGCCGACCGACCCGAGCAAGGCCTCGACAAAACCACCATGCCCGCGGCTGCCGACAACGAGCAGCTCAGCTCCTGTCGAGGCATCCAGCAGCGCCTGGGCCGCGTTCCCTTCTACGACTCTGGAGCTGATCTTGACGGGCTCGCCCTGGCCGCAGACCTCGGCGATGGTGTTTGCGACCACATCTGCGGCGATCTCCTCGAAGTTGTAGTTGATTTCCGGAGCTGCCGGCATGGTGGAACCGTAGGTGGCCGGATACTCCCAGGCGATGATCGCCTCCACGGCAGCACCGGTGAGCCGCGCCTGCCGGGCCGCCCAGGCCAGCGCGGCCTTGGAAGGGGCTGAACCGTCGACGCCGACAACGATCCGGCGTCCGGCCTCAGGCTCCGTTGTCATATCTCCTCCCGGGGGCAGACAAAGCCGAAACTAAACAGCAAGCTGGCGGCCAGCGGCAATGGCGGCATGCATCAGGCCAGGGTGGTTTGGTGCCGGGCGTGGTAGCGACGCATGAGCCAGCGCCGGGTTTCGTCGGCTCCCCAGACGATGATCGGGAACGGGGCCACGATGGCGAGCTGCTGCGGGGTGAGCGCGGCTGTGCCGAAGAAACCTTGCAGGACCGGTACATATATCAGCGCGGCGGCGAAGGCCAGGGCTACGGCGATGCCGACCAGCAGGGGCCGGTTGGTGAACACCCCGACCGAGCGCAGGGAGACGTGGTCGGTGCGGACCGCGAACGCGGTGCCGACCTGGCAGGCGACGATGCCCAGCCAGGCGATGGTGGTGGCTTGCCGGTAGGCGTGGTTCAGCGGGGTGCCTGGCCCAGCCGACCGTTGCGGCGTGCGCGCACCAGGTGGCGGCGCGGATCGATGAAGCATGAGCCAGCCGCTCAGTGCTCCCCGGTTGCTGCCATGGTCTCTGGCGATGGCGTTGCGGGGGTGGGTGTGTCGGTTCGGGGGACGATCAGGACTGGCCGGGAGGCCATGTGCAGCAGCCGGTTGGCCACGCTGCCCAGCGGTATGCGAGGCAGGTCGGTGCGGCTGCTGGAACCCAGCACCACCAGCCGCGCATCATGGTCGTGCGCGGCCTGGAGGATGGCCGCCGCGATATGGCCGTAGCTGGCCTTGCCGATCTCACCCTCGGCGCTGACCCCGGCTGCCTGCAGGCCGGACACGATCTTTTCGACCACCTGCTCACCGGCCCCGTCGTGGCAGTCGACCTGCATGCGGCCGAACCGGCCGTGTGCGAACTCATGGACGTGCAAGACGATGACGTGATCGCCGCTGTCGCGGCAGAGCTCACCAGTCATGTCCGCGGCCGCGCCGACGTGCCGGGCAGCATCCCCCGACGCCGCGTCAACCGCCAGCACGATGTTCTTGCTCATCGGGCCCTCCCAAGGGTGATCACCTCATTGCCCGCCAGCATGCGCCCCGGCCGGCCCGCTGAGGCAGGGACATACGTCCCGGCGGGACGGCCCGAACGGCATCCGGTTACGCACGCCGTGGGGACCAACGGCCTGCAGCACTCGCGGCTCTCGAGCACGGCGGTCTGCCAACCGTGCAGGCCAGATGGACTGCACGGTTGGTTGGGACCCTGGGAGGGACTTCCGGCCCTGACCAGGGTCAGCTGCAGCCTGCAGTGTCGGGGTATGCGCAATGTTGCGCGGGCTGGCGGACGTGACCGGGCGGATTGGCTGTCCGGCGTGCGGGGACCCGGTGTGGGCCGGCCGGCGCTGGTCACGTTGGAAATGGTGACCGGGGCTGCGGGCCTGGCTGGCGGGGTGCTGCTGGCGGCCTCCCCGGATGGGTCGTTGCTGCGGGCGGACCCGGCCGTGCTGGCAGGTACTCCGTTCAGCGACTGGCGAGTGCCGGGTGTGCTGCTGGCCGGGCTGGTCGCTGGTGGTTTCCTGCTGGCCGGGTGGTGGCAATGGCGCGGCCACCGGTATGCCCGCGAGCTGTCGATGGCCGCCGGGGCGGGGCTGGTCTGCTTCGAGGCCGCCGAGCTCGGCTGGATCGGGTTCCAGCCGCTGGAGGCGGTGTTCGCGGCTGTAGGCGTGAGCATCATCGGGCTCGCGTGGCGCCTGCCCAGGACGGGGCTCCAGAGGTGACGGCAAGCGGCGAGGGACAAGGCCCGATGGGCGCACGCGTGGATGCGGCGGCCGTCCCGCGGCCGATCGGCGTGGGGCCGGAGATGGCGGCACTTAGTCGCTTCTACCGGGACGTCACCTGGAAAGGGATCATTCACGCTGGCGGAATGGAGCCGGGCACGCCCGCGATGACGGGGGTGGGACGTGGCAAGGTTCAGGCCATCCAGGATGGGCGCTGGATCGTCCTGGATTGTGAGCAGGACCAGTTCCTTCTCGATGGCACCTTCGTGCTGACGTGGCAGCTGCACTGGGTGTCGGGCTGGGCTCCCGAGCACGGCGAGTACCGGGCGGTCATGACCGACAATTACGGCCACGCCGACGTGTATCGCGGGCGGATCGAGGGTGATCTCCTGGTGTTCGAGTCCCTGGAGGCAGCCACGGTCCGGCTGCGCTTCACCTGGGATGTCTCCGACCCGGGCGTCATTACCTGGCGCAACGAAATGGCGATGGGTGATGGATCATGGTTCCTCATCGAGGAATACCCCATGGTGCCGCAATAGTGCCGCCGCCCATACGGGCCGGGCTGGCCCGGGCAACCGCGAGTACACAGCACCACGGCTAAGGAACGCTGGCCGGGTGTTACGGCTCAGCTCCGGGTACCTTGTGCCGGGCTCGGCTCGAGCTTCAGAGGGCTGGCCGGCTTGTCCGCGGCCTCGACGGCCGCCTTGCGGGTGGACTCCCGGCTCATCCCGTGGACGTGCGTCGGCCCACCGACCACCACGAACCCGGCACCCAAACGGCGGGACGCGCGCTCGCTCCCTGCCGGTCGCGGGCAAAGGTCCCGCAGGCTACGGACCTTCGCATCTGCCCTGTGACCTCCGCTGGGGGTCGGCTGGAGACACCGGCACATGCTGCCGGCCGCGACCCGGAGGAAGTCATGAGTATCGTTTCGCTGCCGGCCGATCGGCTGGCTGGGCCGGAGCAGCCTGCGGCGGAGGAGATTGCCGCATACGTGGTGGCAGCGGCGGTGTGGGCTCCGTCGGTGCACAACACCCAGCCGTGGTGGTTCAGCGCCGACGGGCAGGAGCTCAGCCTGCACGCGGACGCCGGACGGCAGTTGAGGGTGGCCGATCCCCGTGGCCGCGAGATGATGATCAGCTGCGGTGCCGCGCTGTTCACTGCCCGGCTGGCCCTGCGGTCTCTTGGCTACGTTCCGCAGACCTCCGTTTTGCCCGATCCGGGCGAGCCGTTGCTGGTGGCCCGGGTGAGCTGGCAGCGGCGGGCGGCCGCGGCCGAGTACGAACAGCGGCTGTATGGCCAGGTGCGGCGGCGGCGGACGCACCGAGGTGGGTTCGACCCCGTGCCGATTCCTCCGGACCTCGTCGCGATGCTGCAAGAGGGCGCCGAGCGGAACGAGGCGATGCTCCGCATCGTCCGCAGCGCGGGGAACCGGGCGGTGCTCGCCGCGGCCGTCGAGACAGCCGAGCACGACCTGGAGCTGGACGGCATGTACGCCCGGGAACTGGCCAGCTGGGCCACCCCACCGGGCAGTACCCGGCGCGATGGGGTGCCGCCTACCGCCTACTCCGCGCGCCCTGAGTTCACCCTGCCGTACTTTCCCGGCCGGGACTTCGCCAAGGGCCGCCGATGGGGTGTCGCCGAGCCCGGCCGGTCGGCGGCGCCCCGGTCGGCCGGCCTGATGTGCATTCTGACCACTGCCGGTGACGGCCTGATCGACTGGGTGAATGCCGGGCAGGCCCTGCAGCGGGCGCTGCTGACGGGCGCCACCTGCGGGGTGGCGGCGGCACTCCACAGCCAGCCGCTCGAGCGTGCCAGGCTGCGCGAATTCCTCCGCACCCAACTGTGTGACGGCGCCTACCCGCAGCTGGTGCTCCGGCTTGGCACCGCCACCCAGACCGCCGTCAGCGTCCGGCGGACACCCGCCAGCGTCCGGCGGACACCCGCCAGCGTCTGGTTCGCGAGCGGCGGCGAACACCCCACTATCAGCCACGAATGAGAGACCGCGCCGCCAGGTCCGCTACAGGGAGCTGACCAAAACCGAGTACCCGGGAGCATCTGAGCCTGGCGGCTTCGGGCCGGACCGGCACCGCCTGGCAGAGCGCCGTTTGCCATCGTGACGAACCGGCGTTGGGGGGGGACGTTTGGCCCTTGCCCGGTCGCCGCACGTGGCGTTGAGTCGGATGGGAACCGGTACTCAGCGTTCTGCCTGCACCGTGAGGGGGAAATCCCATGACGCGCACTCCGCCGGGTTGGCCACCGTGACTGCGCGCGATGCCGCGGATGCGGTGATATTCGGCCGGGAGGGTCTGGACCGGCTGGTTGAGGTGCTGATCGCTGATGGTTATCACGTGATCGGGCCGACGGTCCGGGACAGCGCGATCGTGCTGGACAGGCTGGATTCGGCGGCCGCGCTGCCCGCGGGATGGGGTGTGGATACCGCTCCGGGCTGCTACCGGCTGCGCCGGCGGGAGGATGCAGCGGTGTTCGCGAATTCGGCCGGGCCGCAGTCGTGGAAGCAGTTCCTGCACCCGCCGCGGCGGCAGCTGTGGTCCGCTGAGCCGGACGGTGAGTTCCGTCCCGCCGAGCCGGTGTCACCGCGTTATGCATTCCTCGGCGTGCGGGGCTGTGACCTCGCGGCGATCGGGATCCTGAGCCGGGTGCTGGGCCGTGGCGCGCACCCGGACGGCTCGTTCACCGGGGCCTGGCAAGGCCTGTTTGTGGTCGCGGTGAACTGCACCGAGCCAGGCGGCGTCTGTTTCTGCGCGTCGATGGGCACCGGCCCCGCGGCCGGGCCGGGCTACGATCTCGCGCTCACGGAGCAGATCGGCGCATCCGGCCACTGGTTCGTGGCCGAGACCGGCAGCGAGGAAGGTGCCCGCATCCTGGCGGAAGTCCCATGCCGTCCTGCCTCCGTGGGGGAGGTCGCCTCGGCGCGGGCCGATGTGGACGCCGCGGCGCAGCGGATGGGCCGGGAAATGCCAGCCGTGGACCTGCGGGCGCTGATCCAGGACTCCATGGAATCACCGCACTGGGAGGACGTCGCCAACCGCTGCCTGACCTGCGCCAATTGCACGATGGTGTGTCCCACGTGTTTCTGCACCACGACCGAGGACGTCTCCGATCTGACCGGCGAGCACGCCGGGCGGTGGCAGCGCTGGGCGTCGTGCTTCGAGCCGGACTTCTCCTACATGCACGGCGGGAGCGTGCGGCAGTCGGGGGCGAGCCGGTACCGGCAGTGGTTCAGCCATAAGCTCGGCACCTGGCATGACCAGTTCGGCAGCTCCGGCTGCGTCGGCTGCGGCCGGTGCATCGCCTGGTGCCCGGTCGGCATCGACATCACGGCCGAGGCCGCCCGCCTTGCGGAGCTCGCTCAGCAAGCTCAGGAGGAGCGCGAGTGACCGGCGCCGCCCGGCCCCTGGCCGCCTTCCCGGTGTTTGCACAGCTCCCCGAGGCGGAGCTGGAGCTGATTTCCAGTACCGCACGGACGGTACGGTTCGCGGCGCGCCAACGGCTGTTCTCCGAGGGCCACCCGGCCCAGGGCTGCTGGCTGATCGAGGACGGCCGGGTCGCGCTCGACATGGCCGTGCCCGGGCGCGGCCAGGTGGTGCTGCAGACCCTCGGGCCTGGCGACGTGCTGGGCTGGTCGTGGCTGGTACCGCCGTACCGCTGGCACTACGGGGCGACGAGTGTGCTCCCAACGACGGCGACGGAGCTGGACACCGCGCAGTTGCGCGCTCTCGCCGAGCAGGACCCGCGGTTCGGCTACACGCTGGTGCTGACCTTGTTCGAAGAGGTCCTGGAGCGCCTGCAAGCCACCCGGGCCCGGCTCCTCGACCTCTACGGGAGCCCGGATGACCAGCGCTGACACTGTGACGGTGGCCGCCGCTGAGCCGATGCTGCCGGTCCCCCACCGGGTGACCAGCCGCACCGTCGAGACGCGGGACTCGGTCACGCTGCGGCTCGAGCCGGCCGGCCAGCCGCTGCCGCCGTTCCAGCCTGGCCAGTTCGCCATGCTGGCAATGCCCGCCATCGGAGAGGTCGCCATCTCCGTCAGCGGCGCCCCGGCGGCCCACGACGGCGCACTGATGCACACGATCCGCGCGGTCGGCAAGGTGAGCCGGGCGCTGCATGACGCGCCGGTGGGAACCGTGCTCGGCGCCCGGGGGCCGTTCGGCACCACCTGGGATCTCCCCTCAGCGGCCGGCCGCGATGTGGTGATCGTCGCTGGCGGGGTGGGGCTGGCCCCGTTGCGCCCGGTCATGCTGGGTGTGCTGGCCGAGCGCGCCGGATACCGCCGGGTCCTGCTGGTCGCCGGCGCCCGCTCGCCAGCCGAGTTCCTGTTCCGCAGCGAGCTGGATGCCTGGTCCGGGCGGTCAGACATCGAGGTGGAGCTGACCGTCAACCGGCCCGCGGCGGGCTGGGACGGCCCGGTCGGCTTCGTCACCGAGCCGCTCGCCCGAATCTCCCTGGACCCTGAGCGCACCACCGCGTTCCTGTGCGGCCCCGAGCCCATGATGCGGTTCTCCGCGCAGGTCCTGCTCCGCAAGGGCATCCCGGCCGATGACATCCGGCTGTCGCTGGAACGCAACATGCAGTGCGGGATCGGGTTGTGCGGGCACTGCCAGCTCGGCCCGATCCTGGTCTGCCGGGACGGCCCGGTCGTCGGCTACGCGCTGGCCGAGCCGCTGCTGACGATCCGGGAGCTGTGATGGGCAAGCCGACCCTGGCCGTGTGGAAGTTCGCCTCCTGCGACGGCTGCCAGCTGACCCTCCTCGATTGCGAGGATGAGCTGCTCGCCCTCGCGGAGGAGGTGACGATCGCTCATTTCCTGGAGGCCTCGTCCGCGGTTCAGCCGGGGCCCTACGACGTCTCTCTGGTCGAGGGCTCGGTCACCACATCGGGGGATGCGGAGCGGATCCGCCAGGTCCGCGAGCGGTCACGGATGCTGGTGACCATCGGCGCGTGTGCGACCGCCGGGGGGATCCAGGCGCTGCGCAACTTCGGCGACGTGGCCGAGTTCGCCTCGGTGGTGTACGCCAGCCCGGCTTACATCGATACGCTCGCCACCTCCACGCCGATCTCGGCGCACGTCCCGGTCGATTTCGAGCTGCGCGGCTGCCCCATCGACCGGCGGCAGCTGCTGGAGGTGCTGACCGCGCTGCTGGTGGGGCGCAAGCCGGACATCCCGGATGCCAGCGTGTGCACCGAGTGCAAGCGCCGGGGCCTGACGTGCGTGATGGTGGCGGACGGGACCCCGTGCCTGGGACCGGTCACGCACGCCGGGTGCGGCGCGCTGTGCCCCGCGCATTCGCGGGGGTGCTACGGATGCTTCGGCCCGATGGCCACACCCAACGTGCCCGCACTGGCCCGGCAGCTCCGGATCTGCGGCATGGACGAGGGCGCCATCGGCCGGGTGTTCGCGACGTTCAACGCCGCCGCTCCCGCCTTCGCGGACAGGAACCACGATGAGCCACCGCACTAGGCAGCTCACCGTGGCCGGGCTGGCCCGGGTCGAAGGCGAGGGCGCGCTGCGGGTCACGATCCGCGACGGCCAGGTCGAGCAGGCCGAGCTGAACATCTACGAACCGCCGCGGTTCTTCGAAGCGTTCCTGCGCGGCCGCTCCTACACCGAGCCACCCGATATCACCGCCCGGATCTGCGGGATCTGCCCGGTCGCCTACCAGACCAGCGCCTGTAACGCCATCGAGCAGGCCTGCGGCGCCGAGCTCGACCCGCCGCTGGCTGACCTGCGCCGGCTGTTGTACTGCGGGGAATGGATCTCCAGCCACGCCCTGCACATCTACCTGCTGCACGCCCCCGACTTCCTCGGCTACCCCGACGCGATCACCCTCGCCCGCGACCACCGCGGCATCGTCGAACGCGGCCTGGAGCTGAAGAAGACCGGCAACGCACTACTGGAGTTCGTCGGCGGCCGCGCCATCCACCCGGTCAACGTGCGGATCGGCGGGTTCTACCGGGTGCCCACCCGCGGCGAGACCGCGCCGATCGCCGAGCGGTTGCGACGCGCGCTGGACCTGGCGCTGGACACGGCCCGGTGGGCGTCCACCTTCGATTTCCCCGACACCGAACTCGACCACGACCTGCTGGCGCTGCACGATCCCGGGCGCTACCCCATCGAGGGCGGCGCCATCCGGTCCACCAGTGGCCTGTCCTTCACCGCCCGCGACTTTCCCGGCCACGTCGCCGAGGAGCAGGTGCCCCACTCCACGGCGCTGCACGCCAGGCTGGATGGCCACCGCTACCTGACCGGGCCGCTGGCCAGGTACTCGCTCAACTCGGGCTCCCTGTCCCCCGCCGCGCAGCAGGCAGCAGCCGATGCCGGGCTCGGCGCGCAGTGCCGCAACCCCTTCCGCAGCGTCCTGGTCCGCGCCGTGGAGATCGTCTACGCGGTCGAGGAGGCCCTGCGCATCATCGACGGCTACCAGCGGCCGGACCGTCCCGCCGTCGAGGTGGCGCCGCGCGCGGGTACCGGGCACGGCGTCAGCGAGGCACCCCGGGGGCTGCTCTACCACCGCTATGAGCTTGACGCCGACGGCCTGATCCGGTCGGCCGCGATCATCCCCCCGACGTCGCAGAACCAGGCGGCGATCGAAGACGACCTGCGCCGCGTCCTGTCGGCCAACCTCCACCTCGACGACGCGTCGCTGACGGCGCTGTGCGAGCAGACGATCCGCAACCACGACCCCTGCATCTCCTGTGCCGCCCATTTCCTGACCCTGACGGTATGCCGCACGTGACCACCGAGGCCGTCGTCATCGGGATTGGGAACCCGTTCCGGAACGACGACGGGATAGGGCCAGCGGTAGCCGCCCAGATCGAGAGGCAGACTCTGCCCGGCGTGCGGGTGGTCATTTCCGACGGTGAGCCCGCGGGCCTGCTGGAGGCGTGGGCGGGCGCCGATCTTGCCGTGGTGGTGGACGCCATCTACCGGATGCCTGCCTCGCCGGGGCGCATCCACCGGCTCACCGGCAACCAGCTGGAAAGCGGCGGCACCGCGGCCAGCTCGCACGGGTTCGGCCTGCCGGACGCGCTGCGGCTCGGCCGGGCCCTGGAGCAGCTGCCAGGTCGTGTAGTGATCTTCGCCGTTGAGGCAGCCGACACCGGCACGGGAACCGAGCTCTCTAAACCGGTCTCCGCCGCGTTGCCGGAGGTAGTCGCCGCGGTCATGACCGAACTCATGCCACCGAAGACCACTGGACACACCCCGTGACGCCACCGGGAAGCGCGGGCGCGCCGAGCCGCCGGACGCATAACGAGGCCAGCACCGCTGCACTGCCTACAGCTGATCATGGAGCGTGGACTATCCAGCGCATCCAGCACCTGGGCCGCCCGCAGCCAGTCGGCTCTGCCATTGCCGGGAGCACGGCCAGCTGCGGCTCCTCCTCGATGGCGCGCTCAACCGGATGGCGTTCGGGCCGCGGTCTTGGGGGACGCCACCCGCTCGCCCGAGCGCTCCGACAGCCATGCGACCCAATCCGTCCACCAGGAGCCCTCGTGCCGTTGCGCGTCCGCCAGCCACTGTTCGGCCTCGGGCGGTGTCTCCGGGTTGACGAAGTACCCGAGCCGGGGGTGCTTCGGGTCAGCCACCACCGCCACCGGGCAGCCGGTCACGGTGGAAGACTTCCGCCACGACGAGCGGGTGGCGAAGGTTGCCCGGGAAACCTGAACCTGGGACCGGCGATCGTGTTCCCCTAGGTGGGCCCAGCAATGTCCGCGGTGTGCTCACCGTGGGCCTTCATCCGGGGGCGATGCCGCTCGCCCAGGCAGACATCGGCGAGGACGTGCTGCATGCTCTGCGGGAAGCCCTGTCGAATGCCGCCCGGCACGGCAAAGCGCCGCGCCCCGAAGTGACCATCGCAGTCGGTGATGAGCTGCGGCTCCTCGTTTGTGACAACGGCATCGGCATCGGGGAAACCAGCCGTCGCAGCGGCCTGGCCAACCTCGCCCGGCGCGCGGAGCAATACGGCGGCACGCTCACAGTTGCCCCAGCCGCAGGCGGCGGAACCGAACTGGACTGGCGGGCGCCGCTCAGTGCGTCCAGGCCGTGATCGGGGCGCCGCTGCGCGCCGTTCGTTCAGCTCGCACTAATCCTTCTCTGCCTGCTCCTGATCGCCGAATATCCGCGCGGCATAGGCAGCGGCCTGTGTCCTGCGCTCCATGCCCAGCTTGGTGAACAGCGCCGAAGCGTAGTTCTTGACAGTTTTCTCGGCGAGGAACATGCGCTCGCCGATCTCCCGGTTGGTCAGCCCTTCGCCGATCAGCTCCAGGACCCGCCGCTCCTGGCCGGTGAGCCCGGCCAGCGGGTCGGAGCGCGCCGCCTGCTCCCGCATCCGCTTCATCAGCCGGCTTGCTGCCCCCGGATCCAGCATCGACTTGCCGGAGGCGACTGTGCGGACCGCGCCGACCAGGTCGGTGCCGCGGATCTGCTTGAGCACGTACCCGGCCGCGCCCGCCATGATCGCGTCAAACAGCGCCTCGTCGTCCCCGTAGGAGGTCAGCATCAGGCAGGCGACCTCCGGCATCTTCGACCGGATATCGCGGCACACGCTGACGCCATCGCCATCGGGCAGCCGCACGTCGAGCACCGCCACGTCCGGCCGCAGCGCCGGGATCCTGGCCAGGGCAGACGCTGCGGTGCCAGCCTCGCCGACCACGGTGATGTCGGACTCGGCCTCCAGAACCTCCCGCACACCCCGCCGGACGATCTCGTGATCGTCAAGCAGGAACACCTTGATCTGCCGCCCGGCCGGGGATGACTCCTCCATAAGGTCTCGCTCCTTCTGCCCGTCTGCACCTGTGCACGTCAGGCCCGCTGTGGGCTGTAGATCCATCATTATTTCGGCAACACCAATCGCATAGGAACACATGGCAACGGTGGTCACGGCCTCGCACGGGATGGCTTGACCGGCAGCTGGGCGCACCACGGCTGGCTGCACCGTCGGGACCGCGGTCAGCTGAGCCTGCGCAGGTAGGGGTCGGCGGGCTGGGCGGGCAGGAGGCGTATCCGCGCGTCTACCACGTGCGCGCCATCGGGGCGGGCGATGACCGGATCGAGGTCCAGCTCCGCGACTTGCGGGAGGTCATCGGCGAGCCGGGAGACACGCAGCACGATGTCCTGCAGGGCAGCGAGGTCGGCGGGCGGAGTGCCGCGGTGGCCGAGCAGCAGCGGGGCGGCGCGGACGGAGCGGATCAGGGCGGCGGCATCGGTGTCGGTGAGCGGGGTGAGCCGGGCGGACCGGTCGCCGAGCACGCCGGTGGCGACGCCGCCTAGGCCGAACACCACCAGCGGGCCGAACACTGGCTCCTGTACCACGCCGATGATGACCTCGGTGCCGCCGGTGACCATGGGCTGGAGGACGGCGGCGGACATGCGGATGCCGAACCTTTCCGCCAGCGCCCGGTAGCCCGCCCGCACCTCGTCCGGGCCGTGCAGGTCGAGCTGGACCGCGCCGACGTCGCTTCTGTACACCAGCCCGGCCACGTTGGCCTTGAGCACTACCGGGGCGGCGAGCCGAGCGGCAACATCCACCGCAGCCTGCTCGTCGGCGACCAGCCGGGTGGTGACCTGCGTTATCCCGTAACAGGCGAGGAGGTCAGCGGTTTCGGCTGGGCCGAGCCAGCCTCCCCCCGGCGAGCGATCCAGGAAGGTGCGGATGAGCGTTCGCGCCTGAACGCCTCGCAGGTCACCGAACTCGGGGATACGGCCAGGCTTGCGGGCCCGCCAGGCGCCATACCGGCAGGCGTGGGCCAGAGCGCGGGCGGCGCTCGCGGGGTAGGCATAGGCGGGGACCGGGCCGGGGCCCGTCGGTGGCCCCGGCAGCAGCCGGACCGTTTCGGCCTGCTCAGGTACCGACAGGACGAGCGGCTTGGCGACCTCCGCGGAGCACGCCACGGAGGCAAGATCGGCGATGGCGGTGGGCACGGTGAGCACCAGGATCGCGTCCACGGCATCATCGGCCGCGACCTGTTCCAGGCAGCGGCGGAAGATATCGGGCGGGACGGCTGCGGTGACATCGACGGGGCCGGTGACGCTGGCGCCGGCCGGCAGCAGCCGCCGGAGCTCATCTTGGATCTGGCCGCCGAGCGTGGCGATGTGCAGGCCCGCGTCGGTGCAGGCGTCGGCAGCCAGCACCCCCGCGCCGCCGGCGTTGGACACGATGGCGACCCGGCCGCCCGCCGGCACGGGCTGGCTTGCCAGCAGCGCGGCTGCATCCAGCAGCTCGCCGATGTCGCGGGTGGCGATGACGCCAGCCTGTGCGAACAGCGCCTCGCGGGTGACCAGTGGCGTGGCAGCCGCGCCCGTGCGCGAGGCGGCGTGCTGTCCCGCCTCCGAGCGTCCAGCGTGCACGGTGAGGACGGGCATCGTGGCGCCGGCGTGGCGCGCGATGCGGCCGAACTTGCGCGGGTTGCCCAGCGACTCCAGGTACAGCATGGCCATCTTGGTGGCCGGGTCCTGCTCCCACCAGATCAGCAGGTCGTTGCCGGACACGTCGCACTTGTCACCGAGGGAGGCAAATGAGGAGATGCCGATGCCGAGCCGCGACAGTTGCCCGCAGAGCGCGATGCTCAGGCCGCCCGACTGCACGGCCAGGCCTGCCTTCCCCGCTGCCGGGTGCTGGGCGCCGAACGTCGCGTCCAGGCCGATGCCCGGCACGGCGATGCCGAAGCAGTTCGGGCCGATCAGCCGCATTCCGTGCTGGCGGCAGCAGGCCAGCAGGCTCGTCTTGTCCGCCCGGTCCAGCCCCGAGGTGATCACCACAAGAGCTTTGACCCCCCGCTTCCCGCATTCCTCGGCCACATCCAGCACGGCCGACGGCGGGACCACCACCACCACAACGTCTACCGGTCCGGGCAGCGCAGCCGGTGAGGGCAGGCACGGGACGCCCTCGATTTCGCTGGCGTGCGGGTTGACCGCATACACCTGCCCGGTGTAGCCGCTGGTGAGCAGATTGTGCAGGATCGCCCGGCCGACAGATTCTGGCCTCCGGCTGGCACCCACCACGGCCACCGACCCGGCGGCGAAGATGTGCCGCAGGCTGGCCGCGTCGGCATGGCTCTCGCGTTCGGCCACCGCGTCCAGGTACGGCCCCCAGCCAGGGTCGGCGACGTCGCCGGGCAGGTCGAAAGCCAGCTCGGTGACGCCGTCTGCCAGTTCGCGGCGGGCATGCAGCCCCGCGTCAGCGAACACGTTAAGCATCGCGTAGTTCTCGGCCACCACCACAGCGGTAAAGGTCCGCACTCCCCGGTCGCGGGCAATCGACACCAGGTGCTCGAGAAGCAGGGTTGCCACACCCCGGTGATGCGCATGGTCGGCGACGGCGAACGCGATCTCCGCCGCGTCGGGCGTCCCGCCCATCTCGTAGCAGGCGACACCTACGAGTTCCCCGGCCAGCCAGGCGAGCAGGGCGGCGTGGTCGGCCGCTGGGTCCCGGCAGATCCGGCGAGCCGCCTGCTTGGCCCCCGCCAGGCTCACGCTGAAGAAGCGCAGGTAAATGTTGTCGGCCGACATCGCGCGATGCATCTGCCAAACGGCGTCGTAATCGCTGGCGGCCGCGGGCCGGATCTCGACCGTGGCGCCGTCGGCGAGAAGCGCGTACACACCGCTGGCGGCCTGTGCCTCCATGCCGCGTCACCGCTGATGCGTGGCCATCGTTACCCCACCGCGCCGAGATGCCCCTGCGCCATCAGGCGCCTGGAGCCGATCCGCCAGGGTGCCGGGCGGCTGGCCGCGACGACGGTGACCGGGCAATGCGAATGCCTGGCGCAATGGGCGCTGACCGAGCCATGAACCGCCCGCCCTAGCCGATGGCCGCGTGTGCTTCCCACCACGAGCACATCCCCCGCCCCCGTGGCGATCCCGGTCAGCACGGGACCAGGATTGCCTTCGGGCGTCTCGATGATCACGTCAAGATCGCCAGGGACCCCACCGGCCGCGCGCAATGCCCGCTCGGTGAGATTCGCGGCAACCTTGCGTTGCTGTGCTCCTTCGAAGGCCAGGACCACGTGACCGCGGCCGTTGCCGGGACCGCGATGGCCGCCGTGCCGCGGCATGCCGACTCCCCATACGCGAACGGCCACCAGCTGCGCCCCACGCGACCGGGCAAACCTCACCGCCCAGCGCAACGCCGCCAGCCCGGCCGGCGAGTCGTCCACTCCTACAACGACCCTTCCGCCTTCGTGAGTGCCGGCATGCCCCTGTCGGCCGGCCGTCGTCAGCGTGGTCATCACCGGTCACCTCCTGTCACCCTCTTGTCTTTCACGATGTGCCGAGCGCTGGCTCGGCGTCAGAGGCCATCGGGTCCCTTCCGGCGGGACGTTCGGCCAACATGAGATAGGACCTTTATGCGCCGCCGAGGGACGCTGGCTCGGGAGTGTGGGCGGGCGAATAGTCCCGGAGATGCGGAGCCTCTGGCCCTGCCAGCACATGCGGCGGCACGCCAGCCTCGCACCAGCGCTCGGCCCCGTCCTGACGGACGCCCCAGATGAACTGAAGACGGTCTGGCACCTCATCGTGTTCGGCGACGGTGACCGCTCCGCGCTGCCCGGGCACATCGACTACGAGGAGCTGCTCGCGTCGGAGCGGCCGGGGTGCCCGTGGCCGGAGGTCGAGGAGACGTCGGCCGCCGCGATTTGCTACACCAGCGGGACCACCACCTGCCCAAGGGGGTCGTCTACAGCCACCGCTCGACGTTCCTGCACTCGCTGGGCGTCTGCTCGCGTGAGGCGCTCGGGCTCAGCCAGTACGACCGCCTGCTGCCGGTGGTGCCATGTTCCATGGCAAACGCCTGGGGATGCCCTACGCCGGCTGGCTGGTCGGGGCCGACCTGCTGCTGCCGAACCGGTTCACGCAGGCAGAACCCTTGGCCCGGTTCATCGCCGCGGACGGGCGACCGTCGCCATGGCCGTCCCAACGGTGTGGTTCGACGTTCTCGGCTTGGACCCGGCGAGTGTCGACTCTCATCCCTGCGGATGATCATGTGCGGCGGGCCGCGGTCCCGCGCAGCCTGATCGAGGCCTACGAGCAGCGGCTGGGCGTGCGGGTTGTCCAGGGGCTGGGGCCTGACCGAGACGAGCCCGGTCGCGTCGCTGGCCTTAGCCTGGGCGCCTGATTACTGGTCATCTTGCCGCAGCTGCTCAGGTGGAGTCCCGTCCGGCGATGGGACGATCCGGGAGTATGGGTCGGGGGTCACCATGGCGATGTGACCGTCGCTCAGCCACTTGATCACATAAGGCGGGGCCCCGTCCTGGCCGACGACGCCGATGATCAGGCCGGTGCGGCTTCCGCTGCCCGCCACGACCAGCACATCGCCGATCTTCGCCCGCATCACGGCGCCGCCGTGCCTGGCCGCAGGCCCTGTGCTCGTCATCGGGCAGGTCATTTGCCCAACATGGCAGCGGCCACCGGGCAAGGTCACCGGCTGACTGGCCCGGACCGCCGGGACCTTTGGCATCGCTTTGCGCGTCCCGGCAGAACTGCGCTCAACCGGATGCCGTTCGGGCCTTCTCACCAGGACTTACGTCCCTGACTCAGCAGATGGCCAGGCAGCACGCTAGGTATCAGTGAGCTGATCACCCATCTGGAGGAGCCGATGAGCATGAACGCCGCCCGGTTCAGCGTTGCCGCGAAAGTACCCCAAGGAGAGCAATGAACGGATCAGCCGCCGAAAGCACACCCCGCATCGTTGTTGGAGTCGATGGATCGGAAGGCTCGAAGGATGCCTTTCGCTGGGCAATTCGCCAGGCTGGGTTCACCGGAGCCGTTGTAGAGCCTGTCATTGCCTGGCAGTATCCGATGTTCTTTGGCTGGGCTGCTCTGGGACCGGACGACACCGACTATGGGCAGATGGCCGAGCAAACCCTTGCCGACACCCTCGCCGAGGTGGTCGGGCGTTCACCATGCCCGCGGCCCTGTCACCGTCATCCGGCCGGACGATGATCACCAGGGGCCGCCGCCGCGGTCGGCCGCGAGTAGCGTATCGACATAGCTGGCCCGCTCCCGGGCGCCCTCGCCGTGGTCGGCTGGGAGGGCGAGCTTGCCGCGTAGGTCGTTCAGGGCGTGGAATCCCTTCCGGGTCATCCAGGCGCTGAGCCCGTCGAGCAGCGCTGTGGCGTGGTCGGGCCCGTGGCGGAGCAGCGCGGAGGTGGTCATCACCACGTCGGCGCCCGCCAGCAGGTAGGCAGCCACGTCCTCGGCGTCCTCCACCCCGGTGCTGGCCGCGAGCGAGGCCTTCACCCGGCCCGCGAGCAGGGCGATCCAGGCCCGGGGCAGCCGTCCCTCCGCCGGGCTGGACAGCCCGAAACCGGCGGCCACGCCGAGCGACTCGGGGTCGATGTCGGGTTGCATGAACCGGTTGAACAGGACCAGGCCGTCCGCGCCGGCCCGGTCAAGGCGCACGGCCACCTCACCAACGGAGCTGAAATAAGGGCTCAGCTTCACCGCGACAGGCACGCCGACCACCGCCTTGACGGTGGTGAGTACGTCGATGTGACGCTGCTCCACGTCCCGTCCGGAGGTCAGCGGGTCGGCCGGGAAGTGGTAGATGTTCAGCTCAATGGCGGCGGCGCCTGCCTGCTCCAGCGCGCTGGCGTAATCGGTCCACCCGCCGGTGGTGACGCCGTTAAGGCTGGCGATGACCGGGACGTTGACGGCCGCCGCGGCCCGTTCCAGCAGGCTCAGGTACTGGCGCGGGCCGGGCTCGGCGGCGGCCCCTTCGGGGAAGTAGGACAGCGACTCGGCGAAGCTCTCAGTCCCGGCTTGCGCCAGCGCCGCGTCCTGGGCCGCCTGGCGCCGGAGTTCCTCCTCGAACAGTGACGGCAGAACGACCGCGGCCACCCCGGCACCGGCCAGCCGCTTGACCCCGTCCGCGGTGCTGGCCAGCGGTGATGCCGACGCGACCAGCGGGTTGCGCAGTTCCAGGCCCAGGTAACGAGCGGAAATGTCCATCAGGTGTCCTCTGGCTGCGTGGCTGGCTGGGGAGCTTTGCGAGCGTCCGCCGGGAACCAGGACGGGCCCCGGGTGGCCATCTCCTCGTAAGTCGCCCAGCGCTGGCGGACCTCGCGTTCGGCCAGGGCGTGCAGCCGCTCGGCCTCCGCCGGGTCGGTGTTGGCCAGGACCCGGTACCTGAGCTCGCGGCTGGTGTAATCGGCCAGCGGGATGCGCGGCCGGGGTGAATCGAGCAGGAACGGGTTCTGGCCCGCTGCGCGCAGTTCCGGGTCGTAGCGTGTCAGCGGCCAGTACCCGCTGGCCACCGCCCGGTACTGCTGGTCCATTCCCTTGCTCATGTCGATGCCGTGGGCGATGCAGTGGCTGTAGGCGATCACCAGCGAGGGCCCGTCATAGGCCTCCGCCTCGCGCAGCGCCCGCAGGGTCTGCTGCGGGTCGGCGCCCATCGCCACCCGCGCCACGTAGACGTTGCCGTAGGCGACCGCCTGCAGCGCCAGGTCCTTTTTCGGCACGGTCTTGCCGGCCGCGGCGAACTTGGCGACCGCGCCGAGCGGCGTCGCCTTGGACATCTGCCCGCCGGTGTTGGAGTACACCTCGGTGTCGAGCACCAGCACGTTCACGTCACGCCCGCTGGCCAGTACGTGATCCAGCCCGCCCGCGCCGATGTCGTAGGCCCAGCCGTCGCCGCCGACCAGCCACACGCTGCGCCGGACCAAGTGGTCGGCGACGCTTCGCAGGTCCGCAACGGCTGGCGCGTGGTCCGCGGCGAGCGCGTCGAGCCGCGTGCCGAGCTCGGCCACCCGGCGGCGTTGCGCGGCGAACTCCGACTCGTGCCGCTGCGGTGCGGTCAGCAGCTCGTCCACCAGGTCTGGCCCGATCGCCTCGCGCAGTTCGGCCAGCCTCGCCTGGGCCAGCCGCAGGTGCAGATCGGCGGTGAGCCGGAAGCCGAGCCCGAACTCGGCGTTGTCCTCGAACAGGGAGTTGGACCAGGCTGGGCCGCGCCCGGCCGCGTCAGTGGTCCACGGGGTGGTCGGCAGGTTGCCGCCGTAGATCGATGAGCAGCCAGTCGCGTTCGCGATCATCAGCCGGTCGCCGAACAGCTGGGACAGCACCTTGAGGTAGGGTGTCTCGCCGCAGCCCGCGCAGGCGCCGGAGAACTCGAACAGCGGATGCAGGAACTGGGTGCCGCGGACGGTGCCGAAGTCCACCCGGGCCCGGTCGTTGACCGGCAGGGTCTCGAAGAAGGCGATGTTCTCCCGTTCGCTGGCGAGCAGCGGCTCGCGCGGGGCCAGGTTGATGGCCCGCCGACCCGGGTCGCTCGGCGCCTCCACCGGGCAGGCTTCCACGCACAGCGCGCAGCCGGTGCAGTCCTCCAGGTAGACCTGGAGCGAGTACCGGGTGTCGGGCAGGCCACGGGCGTCCAGCGGCATGGACTTGAAGGCGTCCGGGGCCCCGGCCAGTTCGGCCTGTCCGTAGAACTTGGACCGGATCACGCTGTGCGGGCAGACGAAGCTACAGTTGCCGCACTGGATGCACAGGTCCGGGTCCCACTCCGCGACCAGGTCGGAGATGTTGCGCTTCTCGAAGGCGGTGGTGCCGCTGGGGTAGGTGCCGTCCACCGGCAGCGCGCTGACCGGCAGGTCGTCGCCGCGCCCGGCCATCATCTCGGCGGTCACCCGGCGGACGAAGTCGGGTGCGTCCGATGGCACCAGCGCGGGCAGCCCGCGGCTGGCTGTCACCGCGGCGGGGATGGCGATCCGGTGCAGCGCGGCCAGCGCCTGGTCCACAGCGGCGTTATTGCGGTCCACGACCTCGGCGCCGCGGCGGCCGTAGGTCTTGGCGATGGCGGCCTTGATCGCCGCGATGGCCTCCACCCGCGGCAGCACTCCCGAGATGGCGAAGAAGCAGGTCTGCAGCACCGTGTTGATCCGCCCGGGCAGCCCGGCCTCGCGGGCCACCTCGCCGGCGTCGATCGCGTAGAGGGTGATCTTCTTGGCCAGGATCTGCTTCTGCACCGGGCGGGGCAGGCTGTCCCAGACCTCGGTTTCCGGGCGCGGCGTGTTCAGCAGCAGCGTGGCGCCGGGCGCGGCCCGGCCGAGCACGTCCGCCCGCTCGAGCAGCTCCGCCTGATGGCAGCCGACGAAGCTGGCGCCCGGCACCAGGTAGGGCGCGCGGATGGGCTCGGGGCCGAAGCGCAGGTGGGACACGGTCTGCGAGCCCGACTTCTTGGAGTCGT
The DNA here is from genome assembly GCA_963730065.1 of uncultured Actinomycetes bacterium. Lineage (GTDB taxonomy): Bacteria > Actinomycetota > Actinomycetes > Streptosporangiales > Streptosporangiaceae > UBA9676. The sequence continues at coordinate 236,593 of CAVSQL010000006.1, forward strand.
AGACGAAATACCCCTGCGCGTGCAGCCGCTCGTCCGCACCGAGGATCTTGATGGTGTTCTTGTTCGCGCCGACGGTGCCGTCCGAGCCGAGGCCGAAGAAGACGGCGCGGACCGTGCCGGGCGGCTCGATGTCCAGGTCACGGTAGTCCAGGCTGGTCCCGCTGACGTCGTCGGTGATGCCGATGGTGAACCGCGGCTTCGGGTGCCCGGCGGCCAGATCGGCGAAGACGCCGGCCACCATGCCGGGGGTGAACTCCTTGGAGGACAGCCCGTACCGCCCGCCGGTGATCACCGGCATGGTCTCCCGGGCGCCCGCGGCGTGCGCCTCGGCCATCGCGCCGAGCACGTCCAGGAACAGCGGCTCGCCCAGCGATCCGGGCTCCTTGGTCCGGTCCAGGACGGCCATCCGGCGCACCGTGGGCGGCAGCGCAGCGAACAGATCGGCGGCCGGGAACGGGCGGAACAGCCGCACCGTGACCACACCCACCTTCTCACCCCGGGCGGCCAGGTAGTCGGCGGTCTCCGACGCGGTCTGCGCACCGGATCCCATGACCACGATCACCCGCTCGGCGGCCGGGTCGCCGCGGTAGCTCATCAGCTGGTAGTGGCGGCCGGTGCGCGCCGCCAGCGTATCCATCGCGGCCGACACCGCGCCGGGGACCCGCGCGTAGAACGGGTTGACCGTCTCCCTGGCCTGGAAGTACACGTCGGGGTTCTGCGCCGTGCCGCGGATGAACGGCCGGTCCGGGGATAGCGCCCGGCCCCGGTGGTCGCGGACCAGCTCCTCGGGGATGAGTGCGCGCAGGTCGTCGTCGGACAGCGTCTCGATGGTGTTCAGCTCGTGGGAGGTGCGGAACCCGTCGAAGAAGTGCACGAACGGGACCCGAGTGGCCAGCGAGGCGGCCTGCGCGACCAGCGCCAGATCGTGCGCCTCCTGCACGCAGGACGAGGCGAGCAGCGCGAAGCCGGTCTGCCGCACCGCCATAACATCAGCGTGATCACCGAAAATGGACAGGCCCTGCGCGGCCAGCGACCGGGCGGCCACGTGCAGCACCGCCGGGGTCAGCTCCCCGGCGATCTTGTACATGTTCGGGATCATCAGCAGCAGGCCCTGCGAGGCGGTGAACGTCGTGGCCAGCGCCCCGCCCTGCAGCGCGCCGTGCAGCGCGCCCGCGGCGCCGCCCTCGCTTTGCATCTCCATCACGGCCGGCACGCTGCCCCAGACGTTGGGGCGCCCGCGGCTTGACCACTCATCCGCTAGCTCGGCCATGGGCGAAGACGGCGTGATCGGGTAGATGCAGCAGACCTCGTTCAGTCGGTAGGCCACCGACACCGCAGCCTCGTTGCCGTCGATCGTGGTGCGCATCAGCCGTTCTCCGGGACCATCTCGATGGAATGCACCGGGCACTGGTCGTAGCAGGTCGCACAGCCCGTGCAGCGGTCGTAGTCGAACCGGTACCGGTTGCCGGGGCCCAGCTTGATCACCGCGTCCTCGGGGCAGGCACCCAGGCAGCCGTCGCATTCGAAGCAGTTACCACAGGACAAGCAGCGGGCAGCCTCGTAGACGGCCTGCTGCGCGGTGAGCCCGCCGACCACTTCATAAAAGTCCTCTGTCCGCTCGTCGGGAGCGCGCTCCGGCTGGTCGCGGCGGGCGGCGTCGGCGAAGTACCACGGGTGCAGCAACCCGAATTCAGCCACCGGTTTCTTGGCGGGCCTGACCAGCTCCTCGCCGCGCAGGAAGGCGTCGATGAACCCGGCCGCCTTCTTGCCGTGCCCCGTCCCCACCGTGACGGTCCGCTCGGCGGGCACCATGTCACCGCCCGCAAACACGCCGGGGCAGCCAGTCATCATCGATGATGACACCATGACGGTTCCGTCCGGGGTGAATTCCACGCCCGCCACCTGGCGCAGGAACGCGGTGTCCGCTTCCTGCCCCACGGCCAGGATCAGCGTATCGGCGGCGAGCGTCTCCAGCTGCCCCGTGGGCCGCGGGTACCCGTCCTCATCGAGCTCCATCGCCTCCACCGTCATCTCCGGCCCGTCGAAGGCGGTGATCGTGTGCAGCCAGTTGATCCGCACGCCCTCTCGTTCGGCATCCTGCGCCTCTTGCTCGTGGGCAGGCATCTGTGCCCTGGTGCGGCGGTAGATGATCATCGTGTCGTCTGCGCCGAGCCGCCGCGCCACCCGGGCGGCATCCATCGCGGTGTTGCCGCCCCCGTAAACGGCGACCCGGCGGCCGATGACGGGGTGCCCGCCGGAGGCGACCTCGCGCAGGAACGGCACCGCGTCCACGATCCGGGCGGCGTCCTGGCTGGAGAGGCCGACGTGCTTGGACAGGTGCGCGCCGACCGCGACGAACACCGCGTCGAAGCCACCGTCGAGACGCTCGGCGGCCAGGTCGGTGACCCGGTGGCCGCAGGTGATCGTCACGCCGAGGGCCTCGACCCGGGCTGTCTCGGCGGCCAGGACGTCGCGGGAGAGCCGGTAGGCGGGGATGCCGTAGCGCATCATCCCGCCCGGCTCGGCGCCGCTGTCGCGGATCTCCACCTGGTGGCCACGGCGCGCCAGGTGGTAGGCGGCGGACAGGCCGCTCGGGCCGGCGCCGATCACCAGCACCCGCTTGCCGGTTGGCTCGGCCAGGCTGTCGAACGCCCAGCCCTGATCCAGCGCCAGGTCGCCGAGGTACCGCTCGACCGCGTGGATCGACACGGCGCTGTCCAGCTGTGCCCGGTTGCAGACGGTCTCGCACGGGTGGTAGCAGACCCGGCCGTGGATGGCCGGGAACGGGTTGTCCGCGACCAGCTGCCGCCAGGCCTGCTCGGGCCGCCCGGCCTCGATATCGGCCAGCCAGGCCTGGATGTTCTCACCGGCCGGGCAGCCCGCGTTACATGGCGGCAGCAGGTCCAGGTAGACCGGCCGCCGCGTGCGAACGGGCCCGGCCCGTGCTGCGCCGTGCCGCAGGTCCGGCAACGGCGTCATGTCACGCGGTGGTCCCACGGTGGCTTCCTCTCAGGAATACACGCACTTCCTGCCCTAGGACATGCCCCCTGAGGGCATCCGGTATAGAGACGAAGGTGCCAGGCCTCCGGGACTTCTGTCCACCCGGCCATGAGCCTGGGGTGGTGGGCCCGCCGCGGCGGGGCTTGGCTTTCGCCTTGCCAGTGCGATCGGCCGAGTCTGCCGGGCCGACCCCTGGATGCTGACCTGCTGGGGCGATGGCGCATTTCTGACGTATGCCCCCGTGACCGCTTGGTGGCTGCACTTTTCCGCCTGGTGACTTTCACGCCAGGACGGGCAAACGGGAGCCTGCGGGGCGATTTCCCTCCGCCGGCATTACCCGGATCAGGTGATGGGGGTCGCTCCCCAGGCCTCTCAGCCTTCCGTGAATCCGCTGCTGCAGCAGGGCCACGACCTCAGCTCCCTCGCCCACCCCGCAGACTCACCTTAATTCTCCTGCGGCCGCCCCACACGCTGCAGCGCCGAAGGTCCCAGGCAGCAGGGCATTCAGTCCGGTCTGCGTCTGCGAGCAGGCTCGCTGGGCAGCTCTGGCGGCCGGCCCAGTACTCCGGCGGGACTTCCTCCCCAGGGCCGAGCCGTGTGCTGAGCTGGGGTGACCGCGCATCACCGGCTCAGGACCAAGGTCCTCTTGCCACTGCCCTAATGCCCCTGAGAAGGACGCGTCGGCAGCGCAACCCTAATGGCAGGGATCTTCCGGCCACCGGCCAGAGATCGCCCCATATTGGGAAGGAGCAGGCAATGCCTGGAATCACTGTGGGTGTTGACGGCTCGGATGGTGCTCACCGGGCACTGGAATGGGCGGTGAAGGAGGCAGCGGCCCATCATGCCCCGCTTACTGTTGTGACTGTTCACGAGGTTGCGGCCAGCGGCTGGACCGGCAATCCGGTCATTCTTCCTCCGGACGAGCCCGCCGTGGAGAAGGCTCGTCACGCAGCTGAGGAGTTGGTGGCGAAGGCCGCCGCCCAGCTCGACGAGTCTCAGCCTCTTTCGGTGACAGTCTGGGCGGTGAACGGCTTCCCCGCCCAGGAGCTTATCGAGGCCTCGCGCGATGCCGATCTGCTGGTGGTGGGCTCACGGGGCGGCGGCGGGTTCGCGCGGCTGATGATGGGCTCGGTCAGCGACCAGGTGGTGCACCACGCGTACTGCCCGGTCGTCGTCGTGCCAGGCCAAAGGTGAATCCCGCCTCGGGTCCCCCGCGGTCAAGCTCCCCTTTAAGTCCCGGCCTCTTGCGCCGCCCGGCTGACGGGCATCGCCAGCGAGCGGGCATCGCGAGCGAGACGCTGGGCGCGCTGCTGGATGCCCGGCAGCATCTTGCGCTCCATGACCAGGCCGCGAGGGGAAGGCGCCAGGCGCGGGTCCTGGGTCAGGTGTCAGCGCGAGCCCGCTTGACGGTCGATCTCACGCTTGATCTCGCCCTCTGAAATCGGCTTGCGCCCGTAGACGAACCAGGCGCTCGCCGCCGTCAGCAGCACCCACGCGCCGAGCGGGTAGACGATCCAGTAGTTCCACACGTCATGGAGGCCAGAACTCTGGCTGAATCCGTTGACCGGCCACCCGCCCGCGTTGTGGTACTCCGAGGTAGCCCAGATAACCACGAGGACGATCATGCCGAAGGCAGCGGCAACGGTACTGGCCCAGAAGCGGCGCTTGCGCTCGATCTGCTTGATCGCCTGCTGGCGGGCGAGCTGTTCGCTGCCGGAAGGATCATCCGAGCCGCTGGCCGCGGGCATGTCCTGGGGGATGTCGTGAAGCATCTCGATCCCTCCTTCGCGTCGGAGGCACCAGGCCCCTAAGGGCCCACCTCTCCTCTAGCCCCAGAATGGAACCCCGGCACTGGCCGCGGCAGGGTCAGAGGTCACCCGCCGTCCCGCGAATGGCCCAACTACGGACGGCCCCCGCAGACATCCGGCCCGGGGCCTGAGAGCGGCGCCTCCGGCCGCCGGTCGATGACATGCACATCGGCGCCGTGGTCGTGGGCCTGCAGGGCCAGGGCCAGGCCGGCCGGCCCGGCACCGGCCACCAGGATGCCAGCCGGGTCCGTCACACGACTGCGGACAGCCGCCACCAGGCCGCCGCATCCGCCGCCGCGCTGGCCAGGACCTCCGGGCGCGCCAGCAGCTCGTCACGGCGCAGCCCGGGCAGCACGACGTAGTGGATCGAACCCGGCGCCGACACCAGCGCGAGGACCCGCCACAGGGCGCGCGCGTAGGCCTCGGCTTGCTGAGGGCCATCCCACTCATACAGGCCCCGGTAGCGGCCACGCTCGTCGTCGGCCAGCCACAGCTTGGAGACCAAGCCAGGGAAGCCGGCAAACAGGGGCGTGTTGAGCAGGCTTTCCCAGCGGAAAACGGCGTGCCCCCAGCCGCGCACCGCCCGCAGCCGGAACCCGACCACCAGCACGCACGGGTCGCGCGTCACGCCCCGGTCGACGACCGTCTCCCGATACACCCGCGCCGATGTTCCATCAGCGAACCGTAGCCGCACCCCCACATGCCCGCGGGGCAGGTGCAGCCGGTGTCGCCAAAGAAGCCGCGCCGTGTTCGCGGCGCAGCTGGTCACCGCCCACAGCGCCGCCCGGTACGCAAGCGGCGGCTCCTCGGTTATGACAGCCGGGCACCGATGTTCAGGCGTTTCCGGCGACACCGTCGGCACGTCCCCCACATTCAGCTTGCGCATAACTGCTCCCCCTGTCCTCTCTCACCTTCACGATGTGCCGGTCACGATCACGATGCGAAAGGCCTAAGTCCTCCCCACCTCCGCCGCACGTCCCGCATCGCGCGCGGGGCGTGGCAGTGACACCTGGCGGTGCCGCTGGGTGGGAGCAAGCCCAAAGACCCTGCTTCTGAGGACATCGGCCTCTGCGCATGCTGGGCGTGACGGCTCACCATGAGATACGGCCCCGCCTCCCCGGCTGGGGAGGGGTCGGCTGAGCGCCCACATTGTGGAGGGTGAGATGTCAGAGTATCCGACTGACCACGCAGGGCTTGAGATACTGCCGTTTGACGAGTGCCTGCGGCTGCTCGCCTCGGTCCCGGTCGGGCGGGTCGGCTTCTTCGCGGACGGCGAGATCGTGGTCCTGCCGGTGAACCACCTCGTGGACGGCCACGACGTGGTTTTCCGCACGGCTTACGGGTCGAAGCTTTCCGCGGCCGGGGGGCAGCACCTCGCCGTCTTCGAAGCCGATCACTACCACGAGCAGACCCGGTCCGGGTGGAGCGTGCTCGTCAGTGGCCGCGCCGAGATGGTGGATGCGGAGGCCGATATCCAGTGGTTGAGCCGGCGTGGCCCTGCACCCCTGGGCCACTGCCGTGCAGCGCCCGTTCTGGATCCGGATACGGCCCACCTCGGTAAGCGGAAGGCAGACACCTGGGACACCGTAGTGTCCTGCGGCATCGCGCCTGGCATCAGCGGTGATCACGTGAGGCCGCCACCCGCAGCGGCCTACCCGGCTGGCGGCCCACCCTGCAGATGCGCCGGCCAGTGATCCGGGTCGGGATAACTGGGACGAACAGTTCCTTCTCCCCGCCGCCCACGGCTCGACACCCAACCGCACGACTGAGGCACGCTCGGCTTCCGAATCCACCGGGTGAGCGGCTCCCTGGATCAGGATGCTCCACCCCTCGCGGGCGGCCGGACTGAGCTCGTCGATCTCGAACGCCACCTTGGACTCCGCGTGCTCGATCCCGGGTGCGCAGATCCTCTCCCAGCGGGCCGTGCAGCCCGGTCCGGAACACGATCGTCCCCTCATACAGCGCATAGTTGACCGGCAGGACCGTGGGCCCGAACCGGCCCGTGTACCCGATCCGGCCAACGCCTCCGGCCGAGATCAGCCGGAGGCACTCCACCTCATCCAGCAGCTCAACGACCGGTGCCGCGTCCTTCAGCGGCTTGTCGTCACCTGCCACGCTGCCCACCTTCCCGACGGGAGGTACCTCGCGCTAACTGCTGCCCGGCCTGTGGCCAGTCTCGCATGCGCCTGTTACAACTGGGCGCCAACAATCGCGGCAAGATCGGCCAGCCGGCAGGTGTAGCCCCATTCATTGTCGTACCAGCCGAATACCTTCACCAGGCTGCCCGAGGCCTGTGTCAGGCCGGAATCGAACACGCAGGACGCGGGGTCGCCGATGATGTCACGCGACACGAGCGGATCGGTGCTGTAGCTCAGCACTCCGGCCAGACGGCTCGCGGCAGCCTGCTCGAAGGCGCTGTTGACGCCTTCGACCGTCACGTCGCGGGCCAGCACAGCGGTCAGGTCGGTAAGCGAGCCGTCCTCCACGGGGACCCGCACGGCGACGCCGTCCAGCCGCCCAGCCATTTCCGGGATAACCACCCCGGCGGCGCGGGCAGCACCGGTGCTGGTCGGCACGATGCTGATCGCGGCGCTGCGGGCTCGCCGCAGATCCTTGTGCGGCCCGTCCAGCAGCATCTGATCGCCGGTATAGGCATGGATAGTAGTCATGAGCCCAGTGACCAGGCCAAACGTGTCGTGCAGGACCTTGGCCATGGGCACTACGCAGTTCGTCGTGCACGAGGCAGCCGAGATGACATCGTGCCGCTGGGGGTCGTAGTCGGCGTCGTTCACCCCGACGACGACGGTGATGTCCGCACTCTTTCCTGGCGCGGAGATCACCACCTTGCGCGCGCCGCCCTTCAGGTGAGCGGCGGCATCTTCGCGGGCCCTGAATCTTCCAGTTAACTCGATGACGACGCTGACACCCAGTTCTTCCCAGTTGATCGCGGCTGGATCCCGGTGGGACAGCACCGCGATCGCCGTGCCATCGATGGTGAGCGAGTCCGGCCCGTGACCCACGGCATGGCCGAGCCGACCGTAGGTCGAGTCGAACTCCAGCAGGTGCGCCAGCGTCCGGGCGTCGGTCACGTCGTTGACCGCCACAACCTCCAGATCGTCTCGTTCCAGGGCGCGCCGCGCGAACGCGCGGCCAACCCGGCCGAAGCCGTTAATCCCTACCCGTACCGGCATCACCGTCTCCTCTCCGATGCCGTCTCGCGCCCTTCCAAGGGCGCCCGGCGGCACTTTCAACGCCGATGACCAGCATCACTGGCCTGCACAGCGGCCCACCAACGGCCTTGGGCCTCTTCCGTGGGGTCCTTAGTCCCTGGGTTATGTCCTGCGCGCCCGCCAAGGAGAAGACCGCGGCGCTAGCCTCCTGCGAGAAGTGCGCCGAGGAGCCTCGCGTAGCGCATCAGGTGGATATCCCCGAGGTAGTTCTCGCGGACGTGGGAGTGCGCCGCCTGTCCCATCCGGGTTGCCTCGGCCTGGTCGTCGAGAAGGAGACGCACTGCGTGCCCGAATGCCTTCAGGTCGGCGGGATCGGGCAGGAGGATGCCGGTGCCGTCGGCGATCTGGTCGATGATCCCGCCGACCGCCGAGCCGATGACGGGCCGACCCTTCCACATTCCCTCGGACACGGTCAGCCCGAAGCCTTCGGCCAGGCTCTTTTGCGCGATGACGGTGGCGTGCCGCTGCAAGGCGTTGACCATGGCCGCGTTCTCGTCGATGTCGTCGAGCGGCAGCGTCACCAGCAGGATGCGCGCCCGGGCGGCGGGCGGCAGGTCGTGCCATTGCAGCAGGCATTCCCCGTATACGGCCGCGCCCTCCGGGTCATCGGCCACCTCGGTGACCGCCGGGCCGGCCAGCATCAGGTATCCGTCACGGCCGGGCACGACGTGGTCGGCGAAGCCGCGCATGACGCCGGTCATGTCCTTGAGCCGGTCCCAGCGGGAGACCTGGAGCAGCACCGGATCACCCGGGCCGGGGCGGCCCTCCCCGGTGACGACCGCCGGCCTGGTCACGGTGCCCGCGTTGCCGTCGCGGCGTACGAACCTGGCGGGCACCTGCGGCGCCGTGCCGTCGAGCACGCCGAGCGTGGCGAGGATGGCCCGTACGGTGGCGGCGTCGAGGTCCTGGTTTTTCGGGGAGAACGGGTCAATCGACGGCGGGATGATCGAGACCTTCTCATCGGGGAGCCAGGCCGGCACGTATTCCCGGCGCGAGAACACATACCCCTCCGCCGAGGTCAGGTGCGGCCGCAGGAAGTCCCACCCCGCCCGAGTGGCGTCGTTTTCCCAGCCGACACCGATGTGGCAGCGCCATACCACCCGGGCGCCCGCCCGTGCCAGCGGCTCGGCCAGGCCAGCGGTCTGCGGGTCATGCAACAGTGCGACATCGCCAGGCCGGATCCGGCCGAGCAGCTCAACGGCGTTAGCGGTCAGCATCCGCGTGTAATGATGGGCCTCCGCCGCGTCCAGCGGCCCTCCGGCCAGGTCGCCGTGGATCTGGTTGTGCAGGCACTTGGTGGTCGCGAAGAACCGGGCGTCGCCGGTGATCACCAGCCAGCTGATGGGGATGCCGAGATCGGTGACGTACCCGACCAGTGCCTGCAGCATCTCGGCGACCCCGCCGCCCACCGCGGTCGAGTTGACGTTCCAGATGGTGCGCCCGGCCAGCCGTTGCCGGACCTGGTCAGCGGCCCCGGCCAGCTGCCTATAGCGCGGACCGCCGATGATTGGCTCCAGCAGGGACACCGGTCGGCGCGGCACCTCCACGGCACTTACCAGGCTCATGGCACCCGCCTTTCCGAACGTGCGCAGCCGCGCCGGCTCTCATCGCATCACGGCGAGTGGCAGCGCATCCCATGACGCTCCGCACGATGCTTATTCCCGCATGTCCGCAGCCACTAAAGGTCAGTTCAGGAATCGGTCTGGCGTGCCACAAGGCCGCACGGCTGTGCTGGCTGGCCAGTTAATCATCAGGTCGTGGGTTATCGAGGACCTCGGAGACCGGGCGGCGGGGGGCGCGCGGGACGGGCAGGCCATAGCCGAGGCGCAGGATCATCTGCGGGTACTCGATACCCGAACGCGGGTCGCGGACCTGCCAGGCGTCGCCCGTTTCGAGCGGCTGGGTGAGCGGTGCGACGGCCACCCCCCGGAGTGTGGCCGTCAGCCAGGCGCGCTGCATCGCCTGGCCGGCGCGCAGCCAGTCCGCCCTGCCATCGCAGAGCGTGGACAGCACGGCCACCTGTGGTTCTTCCTCGAACCAGGCGTAGCCGACCGGGCGGGGCCGGGCGGGGGTGAAGTCTCGCACGGGGGTGGCGCGCTCGGGGTCGCGTGGTCCGGCGACCTCGTCGGGGATGCCCTCACGATCGCGCGCCCCGCCGGCCCACCGGGCGAGCTCGGCGCGGTAGGCGGGGTCGGCCAACAGGTCCCGCTCGGCGTCCTGGGCCAGCCGCAGCAGCCGACTGGCCTCCTGGCGGTCCGGGAAATGCAGCACCGCGCCCTCGATCTGGGCTGCCTCGGCCAGCTCGGCACAAATTCCTGGCGGCACCGGACGCGGGCTGAACGGGCTCCGGTTGGTATGTCGTGCCGCGATGGCGGCGTGTAGCTCAATCTCTTGCTGCTGCGGCTGGCATGGCCCGGCCAGCCGGACCGCCGCGATCAGCAACGGCTGGCCAGCATCGGGCGTCAGCCTGACCACCGGATGGCGGCCGGCCACCGCGGCGGCCAGGCGCAGGTTAAACAGTGCGGCGCCGCAGGCAAGATGGAGCCCGCGGCCAGCCGGGTCGCTCACCCGCAGCATCCGCTCCGGATCGGCGTACAGCCCGATCGTCTGGCTGGCCGGGTCGAACCGGAAGCGCCACGGCTGGCTATTGTGTCTCGACGGGGCCATGGTCGCGGCAGCCACCAGCTCCAGCACCATCTCCTGCGGCACATCTCCCGGCGGGTCGTCTTGCGGCGAGGCACCCCCCGCGCCCGCAACCCCCGGCTCCCCAGCAGCGCAGTCGCGGCGCAGGACCCGGTGGGGCGCTGCCCCGCCGTGCGCAGGCAGCGCTCCGAATGCGGCTCTTCGGCGGCTCATCTCTGTCTCCCGTGCCACTTGCAGCTTCCGCACTCACATGCGGTACATGCGGCGGAACCGGCGAATGTCATCCTTGCCCGCGAACAGGGCCAGAGCCACGAATGCGGCGGCGCTCAGCGCCAGCCATGTGATGGGCTTCATCGTCGAGCCTCTCTTCTTGCGGGGCGCAAGCTCCTCCCGCGCCAATCCCGAGCGCGTGCCGCCTCAATCAACCAGCACGCTTATCACCTCCACCATTGCTTTTCCCGGCGGCCTCATCCAGGGCCGAAGGTCAGTCCTGCTAGGGCACTGAGTCTGTGATCGTGGCGATCTCCATCGGACCAGGTAGCACTCGCCTCGCCAAGTGCAGGACGTTGGTCAGGGTTCGGAGCCGTCTTTGGACCCTGCCGGTTCCCCTCAGATCGAGAGACTCTGAGCACGCAAGAGGGGCAGGTGAGCAGCATGACTGCGAAGGCGAGCGGGCGGGCGGTGCCGATCCCAACCGGTCAGGTCGAGTACCTGATCGCTACAGCGGCCAGGGCACCGTCGGTGCACAACACCCAGCCGTGGCGGTTCCGGGCCGACCATGACGCCATCGAGCTGTACGCCGATCAGCGCCGCAAGCTGCGGGTCAACCCCGTTGGCCGGGAGATGCTCATCAGCTGCGGCGCCGCGCTGTTCGGGCTGCGGCTGGCGGTACGGTCGCTGGGGTACCTGCCCATGGTCGAGTTGCTCCCGGACCCGGCCCGGCTGCGGCTGCTCGCCCTGGTGAGGCTGGGCCGGGGGGAGCCGATGACCGGCAGGGAGCGCCAGATGCTGGCGGCACTGCCGCACCGGCACACCCACCGTGGCCCGTTCGCGCCCGGACCGCTGCCCACCGGGCTCCTTGCCGGGCTCCAGCATGACGCGCTGGCTGAGGGCGCCACGCTGGCGCTGGTCAACCCGGCCCCTGCCTACCAGCGGCTGGCGGACATCGTCAGCGCGGCGGGCCGCAGGCAAGATCTCGAGCCGGCGGCCCAGGCGGATGTGCGCCGGTGGAGCCGGGCCGCGGCCGATCCCACCCGCGACGGCGTCCCCGCGCACGCCTTCACGGCGGCGGCTGATAGCCAGGCCAGGCGGCTGCCGCAGCGCGACTTCGACCTGGGCCGTGGCCTCGGGCTGCTCGACAGCGACGGGCCGCCGCCCGCCGCCACCGCGGTGCTGCTCACGCCGGGTGATGGCCGGGCCGACTGGCTCCGCGCTGGCCAGGCGCTGCACCGGCTGCTGGCGCACGCCGCGTGCGAGTGGGTGTTCGCCAGCTTGTACTCACAACCGCTGGAGGCCGCCGCGATCCGCGCCGTGATCCGGGACCGGCTGGCGCTGCCGGGGGCGCCGCAGATGCTGCTGCAACTGGGGCTCGCCCATACGGCTCAAGCTACCGCCCGCCGCCCGGCCAGTGACCTGATCGAGCCATGACATCGGGCTGGTAGTAAGCGCGAAGAGGGTGGCCACCGGGCAGGATGCTGAGTGCCCTTCATTTGGGCCCGGCCCGAGTCTGGCTCGCTATCGCGCGCGGCAGGACTGGAGGTCCAGCCCTGCCGCGCGCAGAGATCACTGGTTGTGCAGCCGACCTCGAAGATCCGTCACTTGCTCTGCCCTGGCATGAGCGGAGCAGTGGCCTTGAGCACGTCCTCGGCGAACTTCCGCTGGCTGGTGAGCAGCTGCTCCGCGAAGTCGTAGGCGTTCGCCACGACTTCCTCCGGCTTGGGCAGCTTGTCCGCGAACGGCGGGTTCACGGCGGGCAGTTTGGGCGTGATCGACTGGACAGCGTCTGCCCAGGCCTTGACCGCGTCAAGCACTGCCTCCTGGCTCGTCTGGACGGTCTTGAGGATGTCGTCCTGCACTTGCTGTCCGGGAGTACGGGTGCTGTTCATCGCTTGTTCCTCCTCTGGAGCCCTTCCCATCATGCTAACTATATCAAGTTCTGCTTGATATAGTTAGCATGATGGGAGTGAGCTGCCTCACATGTGCCAGCCGGGTCAGACCCGTTCGAAGATCGCTGCGATGCCCTGCCCGCCGCCGATACACATGGTGGTGAGCGCGTACCTGCCGCCGATCCGTCGCAGCTCATACAGGGCCTTGACGGCCAGGATGGCGCCCGTGGCGCCGACCGGGTGCCCCAGGGACACCCCGCTGCCATTCGGGTTGGTGCGCTCGGGGGGCAGGCCGAGTTCACGGACCACGGCGAGGGCCTGGGCGGCGAAGGCCTCGTTCACCTCGAACAGGTCGATCTCGTCGAGCTTGAGACCCGCCCGGTCGAGCACCTTGCGGGCCGCGGGCACGGGACCCATGCCCATGATTCTCGGCTCGACGCCAGCATGGCTGTAGGCGACCAGCCGTCCGAGCGGGCTCAGTCCTCGCTCGGCGGCGAACGATCCCGAAGCGATCACCACCGCCGCTGCGGCGTCGTTGATGCCAGAAGCATTGCCCGGCGTCACGGTGCCGTCGGCGGCGAACGAGGGCCGCAGCTTGGCCAGGTCGTCGGTGGTTATGCCAGGCCGGATGTGCTCGTCGGTGTCCACGGTCACTGTGCCCTTCCGGCCCTTGACCTCGACCGGCGTGATCTGCTCCTTGAAGTACCCGGCCTCGGTGGCCGCGGCGGCCCGCCGGTGGCTTTCCGCCGCGAGCGCGTCCTGGTCCGCCCTGGACACGCTGTACTCGCTGGCGACGTTCTCGGCCGTCACACCCATATGGCAGCTGTCGAATGGGTCGGTCAGCGCGCCCACCATGGCATCAATGACCACGCCGTCTTGCATCCGCTGGCCCCACCGCATGCTGGGCAGCCAGTACTGGCCGCGGCTCATCGACTCCGCGCCGCCGGCCACGGCGACGTCGCAGTCGCCGAGCTTGATTGCCTGCGCGGCGGACACGATCGCCTGCAGCCCGCTGCCGCACAGCCGGTTGAGGGTGAAGGCCGGGGTCTCAACGGGGAGGCCCCCGTTGACCGCTGCCACGCGTGACAGGTACATGTCGCGAACTTCGGTGTGGATCACATTCCCGAACACGGCGTGCCCGACGTCGGTGGGCTCCACGCCTGCCCTGCTCACAGCCTCCCGTACCACGGTCGCCGCTAGGTCACACGGCGGAACCGAGGCCAGGCCTCCCCCATACTTGCCGATCGCGGTCCGCGTCCCGGACAGGACAACAACTTCGCGCTGGTCTTCCATGGCTCCTCCGCTCACATGTCCAGGCCGCCGTTGACGGCCCAGATCTGCCCGGTGATATACGCGGACTCGTCGGCCGCCAGGAACGCGACCACCCGCGCGATCTCTTCTGGCTGCCCGAGCCGACCGACCGGGATCTGCCCGCGGAGGCGCTCCAGCACCTTGTCCGGGATGGTGGCCAGCATGTCGGTCGCGATATAACCCGGGGTGACCGCGTTCACCGTCAGCCCGATCCCGTCGCCGGGCGGACGCCCTGCCCGGTTGAGCTGGAAGACCGCCTCCCGGGCCAGCGACTTGGTCAGCCCGAACAGCCCCGACTTCGATGCCGCGTAGTTCGCCTGACCGATGTTGCCGGTCTCCCCGATCGCCGACGACATGTTGACGATCCGGCCGGTACCCCGTTCGATCATGTGCTCCAGCGCGGCCTGGGCGATGAAGAACGCCCCAGAAAGATTGACCGCCAGTACGTTCTGCCAGTCCTGGTCGGTCATCTTGGCCACGGTGCGGTCGATTGTGATCCCTGCGTTGTTCACCAGGATGTCCAGCCGCCCGTGCTGATCGACCACCTCACGCACCACCCGGCGGCAATCTTCGGCGTCGCCGATATTTCCGTGATGCACGGTGATCCTGCGTCCTGGATAGCCGGCCGTCATGTCGGCCATGAACTTCTCGGCCGGCTCATGATGGCGCCAGTAGCCGGCGGCGACCGACGCGCCCTCATCGGCGAGCTGGTGGCAGATGGCGGCTCCGATGCCGCGGGTTCCGCCGGTGACCAGGGCCACCCGGCCCTGAATCCTCCCCAGCCCCAACGGCTGTTGCTGTTCGGCAGTGGTCATAGCGGGGTTCCTTCCTCGTGCGCATTCCCCTTGCCGCAGTGCCACGCGATGCCCTGCCCACCGTTGCGGGCTCGTAGGGCGGAGGCACAGCCTCTTCGACGCTAAGAGCCGGAAAGGTGGGCCGGAAACCGCCGTTGGTCCCACAAGCAGGTGACTGAGTACCTCCATCCGCAAGGGGCCAGCCATGGTCGCATCAGCGGTGTCGGCAGGCTGCGCCCGCCGGGACGTTGGCCCCTCGGAGGCGGGCTGAACGTCCTTGACCCCTGTGATGCCAGCCGGTCACAGTGATGAGACAACCGCGGCAGCTGGGAGTGGTTTATGGGATACCCGGACGCATCCATGGCGCAGGGCGGGGGCCCGGCCGGCCGGGATTTGGACCCGCTGGAGATGATGCGGTCGGCCGCCGACCTGGTCAACCCGCTCGCGGCCGCCCGGCAGATGCCGTGGCTGCTGGGTGAGCTGCTGATGATGCCGCTGGGCCGGTCCGGCCTGGCGCCCGAGGAGAATGATCCGCGGTTCGCGGACGCGACCTGGCGGGAAAACTTCTTCTTCCGCCAGCTCGGCAGCAGCTACCGGCTGTTCGAGGAGTGGACCAGCCGGATGGCCGGGGCCACCGATGGGCCGTGGGACCGCCAGGCCCGTACCCGCTATCTGGCCAGCATCGTCACCGCCACGGCCTCGCCGACCAACTTCTTGCTGACCAACCCGGCCGCGCTCAAGCGCGCGTTCGAGACCGCGGGCGTGTCGGTCCTGCGCGGCACGCGGAACATGACCCGGGACCTGGTCCGGGGCGGCATGCCGCAGATGGTCGACCGGGGGCCCTTCGGGGTGGGCGAGAAGCTCGCGTGCACACCGGGCGCCGTCGTCTACCGCGACGAGATCTTCGAGCTGCTGCAGTACACACCCGCGACCCCGGCCGTCCGCACCCGGCCCCTGCTGATGGTGCCGCCGGAGCTCAACCGCTACTACGTCCTGGACCTCGCGCCCGGGCGCAGCCTGGTGGAGTACATCGTGGCGAACGGCATCCAGACGTTCATGATCGTCTGGCGGAACCCGCGGCCCGAGCTCGGGCACGGGCGGTGGGGACTGGATGATTACCTGGCCGCGCAGGCCACGGCGGCCGAGGTGGTCCAGAAGATCACCGGCAGCGACAAGGTCAACTGGCTCGGGCTGTGCGCCGGCGGTATCACCACCGCACTCATGCTCGGCTACCTGGCCGCGACCGGTGACGCGTCGGCTGGCTCGGCGACGTTCATCGTGACGATGCTGACCAACCGGTGCCCCAACATCATCGGAATGATGGACACCGAGGCCTCGCGGAACACGCTCAGGCGCGCCGCCGAGGCCGGCCAGGTCTTCCCCGGCAAGAGCGTGCGCACCAGCTTCGCCTGGCTGCGCCCCAACGACCTGGTGTTCAGCTACCTCGTCAGCGGCTGGCTGCTCGGGAAGGACCCGTCCGCCTTCGACGTGCTCGCCTGGAACGACGATGCCACCGCGATCAGCGCGAAGTTCGCGCTGGAAAGCACGGAGCTGCTGGTGGACGCCATGGAGGGCCAGAAGCCGATCACCGTGCTCGGCACGCCCGTCGACCTCGCGAAGGTGGAGGCCGACAGCTTCCACATCGCCGGCTACACCGACCACATCACGCCGTGGCGGGCCGCCTACACCTCGACCCAGGTCCTGGGCGGCGACAAACAGATGGCCGTGGTCAAGTCCGGCCATATCCAGTCGTTCGTCAACCCGGCCGCGAAAGCCCGGTATGACTACTGGGAGGGCCCGCCGGCCCCCGGCGACCCGGACCAGTGGCTGGCCGGGGCGACCGAGCACCACGGGTCGTGGTGGCCGCAGTGGATCGAGTGGCTGACCGAACGCTCCGGACCGCAGAAGAAGCCGCCCGGCGCGCCCGGCAACAAGAAATACCCGCCGCTCGGGCCGGCCCCCGGCAGCTACGTGCACCAGTAAGCCGGCCAGGCGCGGTGCGCATCGACCAGGCGGCCGCGCTGGTCACCGGCGCCGCTTCCGGTCTGGGCCGGGCGGCCGCCGAGCGCCCGCACGCGGCCGGCGCGAAACTCGTGCTGGTGGACACCAACCAGGAGGCGGGGCAGGAGCTCGCCGGCGCCGGGGCCGGGACCTTGGTGCGGGCCGACGTCACCAGCCAGGCCGATGCCCAGGCAGCGGCCGGCCGGGCGGTGGCGCCCGGGCCGCTGCGCGCGGTGGTCAACTGCGCCGGCGTGGGCCAGGGCGCCCGGATCGTGGACCGCAACGGCCAGCCGCACGACCTGGCCCTGTTCCGCCAGATCCTCGACATCAACCTCGTCGGCACGCTGAGCTGGCCGACCGTGGTGAAGAGCGAGAAGTCCAGCCGCGGCCAGGCGTTGCTGGGAAACACCAGCCGGCCATGCCGGTTGATGACAAAGTCCTTCGCTGCCATCGCCGGCCCTCATCAGTCACCATGCAGGAGCGGCCTGAGCGCGTCCAGGGCGGCCGGGTCGTCGATGGTCGAGGGCACCGGCTCGTCCCTGCCTTCCGCGATGCCGCGCATGGTCTTGCGCAAGATCTTCCCCGAGCGGGTCTTGGGCAGGGCGGGCACCACATCGACCTGGCGCAGCGCCGCCACCGGCCCTATCTGGTCCCTGACCAGCTCGATGAGCTCGGCACGCAGCGCATCCTGGTCGGCGCCCGCACCGGCCTTGAGCACCACGAAGGCGCGCGGCACCTGTCCCTTGATCGCATCGCTGACCCCGATCACGGCGCACTCGGCCACCGCGGGATGGCTGGCCAGTACTTCCTCCATCTCGCCGGTGGACAGCCGGTGGCCCGCCACGTTGATAACATCGTCGGTCCGGCCCATGACGAACAGGTACCCGTCCGCGTTCAACGTAGCCGCCGTCCCCGGTGAGGTAGCAGCCGGGGTAGGCGGACAGGTAGGAGTCGGTGAAGCGCTGGTCGTCGCCCCACAGGGTGGGCAGGCAGCCGGGCGGCAGCGGCAGCCGGAGGACGATTTCGCCGTTCGTGCCGGCCGGCACGTCCTGGCCGGACGGGTCGACCACGTGCACGTCGTACCCGGGCACGGGCACGGTGGGAGACCCCGGCTTGGCCTCCATCGGCTCCAGGCCCATCGGGTTGGCGGCGATGGCCCAGCCCGTCTCCGTCTGCCACCAGTGGTCGATGACCGGGATGCCCAGCAGTTCGCGGGCCCACCGGTAGGTCTCCGGGTCGAGCCGCTCCCCGGCCAGGAACAGATAGCGCAGGCTCGACAGGTCCCGGCCGCGCGCGAACTTGCCCTCCGGGTCTTCCTTCTTGA
The DNA here is from genome assembly GCA_963730065.1 of uncultured Actinomycetes bacterium. GTDB lineage: Bacteria > Actinomycetota > Actinomycetes > Streptosporangiales > Streptosporangiaceae > UBA9676. Next base: position 254,809 of record CAVSQL010000006.1, read on the forward strand.
TCACCCGGAACGCGGTCGGGGCGGTGAACAGGGCCTTGACCCGGTGCTCCTCGATGACCCGCCAGAAGGCCCCCGCGTCCGGCGTCCCCACCGGCTTGCCCTCGTACAGAACCGTGGTGCACCCGGCCAGCAGCGGCGCGTACACGATGTAGGAGTGCCCGACCACCCACCCGATGTCGGAGGCGGCCCAGTACACGTCCCCGGGCTGGGTGTCGTAGACGTGCTGCATGCTCCAGCGCAGCGCGACGGCATGCCCGCCGTTGTCGCGGACGACGCCCTTGGGCTTCCCAGTGGTGCCCGACGTGTACAGGATGTAGAGAGGGTCGGTCGCGGCGACCGGGACGCAGCCCGCGGGCTGCGCCGCCGCCATCTGCTCCGCCCAGTCGAGGTCGCGCCCAGCAACGAGCGGCGCCCTCGCCTGCGGCCGCTGCAGCACCACGCACGAGCGCGGCTTGTGCGGTGAGAGCTCGATCGCCCGGTCCAGGATCGGCTTGTACTCCACCACCCGGCTCGCCTCGATGCCGCAGGACGCCGTCACGATCGCCACCGGCCTGGCATCCTCGATCCGCGTCGCGAGCTCGGCCGCGGCGAACCCGCCGAACACCACCGAGTGAACCGCGCCGATCCGGGTACACGCGAGCATCGCCACCACGGCCTCGGGCACCATCGGCATGTAGATGACGACCCGCTCCCCCGCGGTCACTCCGCAGCCCGTTAGGACGCCGGCGAACCGGGCCACCTCGTCGAGCAGCTCCCGGTACGTCATCACCCGCTGCGAGCCGGTCACCGGGCTGTCATAGATCAACGCCGCCTGGCCTGCCCGGCCATCGCGGACATGCCGGTCCACCGCGTTGAAGCACGTGTTCAGTACCCCGCCGGTGAACCACCGGTAGAACGGGGGATCCGAGCGGTCCAGCACCGCCGTGGGCTCGGTGTACCAGTCGATTAACCCGGCGGCGGCCCGCCAGAACTCATCCGGCTGCGCCAAGCTCCTATGGAACTCCTGCTGGTAGCGGCCCATAACGACGCTCCCTCACTGCTGGTGCTTACTGTTCCCACCCGCGGGCTGGCAACTCCGGGGATGTCTCCTGAGGCTGGCCTCGCCGGACGCATCGTGTGCCGTAGGCAGCTGACCGCCTGCACATGTCCGTCTGCTATCCGAGCAGACGGCACCAGGTCGCTCATGCCTAGTGCGGTGACCACGAACGTTCACCGGGTCGGCTGACATGCTGCGGTGCCTGCTTCCAGACTCGATCTGTGAAGAAGGAATCGGGTGCTGGGAGGCGGGATGGCTGAGCCCGTGCGGGCGCGGCGGCTGACCGATCAGGAAGGACAGCGGCTGCAGCAGATCGTGCGCCGCGGTAAGCACGGGTCGATCCGGGTGCGCCGGGCGATGATCATCATGGCGTCGGCCTCAGGCACGCCGGTGCCGGCGATCGCGCGGCTGGTGGCCGCGGATGAGGACACCGTGCGTGATGTGGTGCATTTGTTCAACGCCAAGGGACTGGCTGCGCTGGACCCTCGGTGGGCGGGAGGCCGTCCCCGCCTGATCAGTGACGATGACATCGCGGTCATCGCCGGGGCGGCCACCGCCAGGCCCGGGAAGCTGGGCCTGCCGTTCACGCACTGGAGCCTGCGCAAGCTCGCTGCGTACTTAGGGGACGGTCCCCGGCCGGTGACCATGGGGCGCGAACGGCTGCGCCAGCTCCTGCACGCCCGCGGCATCAGCTTCCAGCGCACCCGCACCTGGAAAGAGCCCACCGGCCCGCAGCGGGCCGCCAAGCTGGACAGGATCGAGTACGTGACCAGCCATTTCCCAGACCGGTGCTTCGCGTTCGATCAGTTCGGGCCGCTGTCGGTCCGCCCCGAACATGGCAGCGCCTGGGCGAGAGAAAACAGGCCCGTCCGGCTGCGGGCAACCTACCGGCGCACCCACGGCATCCGCTACTTCCACGGCTGCTACTCCCTGGCCGATGACCAGCTGTGGGGCGTCACCCGCGAGCGCAAAGGCGGCGACCACACCCTGGCCGCACTCAAGTCGATCCGGGCCAGGCAGCCTGGCGGCTACCGGCTCTATGTGATCCTGGACAACCTGTCCGCGAACAAGACACCCGCCATCTGCGCCTGGGCCGGGCGCGCCAACGTCGAGCTGTGCTTCACCCCGACGAACGCGTCGTGGGCCAACCCGATCGAGGCCCAGTTCGGGCCGATACGCACCTTCGTCATGGGCGGCTCGGATCACCCCAGCCACACCGCCCTGGCCCGCAAACTCCAGGACTACCTGGCCTGGCGCAACGCCAACGCCCGCCATCCCGACGTCCTGGCAGCCCAGCGCCGCGAACGAGCCCGCATCCGCAGCCAGCGCCAGCAACGCTGGGGACGGCCACGCCTCAAAGCCGCCTGATCCGGTGAACGTTCGTGGTCACCGCACTAGGGCCGAACAGCCCGGCAGGGCCGGGACCTACGCCACGCCGCTCATGCCCGGCAGGCTGGATGGTACTGCTGGATCACGCGCCGAAGCGGACCCGATGCCGGTCGTCCCGAGAAGACGATTCGATGAAAGCTCGCGACGGCCAAGGAACTGGGCCGCCTACACGGTGAACGCCCGCCAGGAGGACCCTGCCGCGGCGATCAAGGCCCTGGGCGGCGCGGACGCGGCCATCTCGCTCGCCGTCTCCCCCAGGGCGTTCGAGCAGGCCTATGGCTCGCTCCGGAGGGGCGGCACCCTGGTGTTCGTCGGGCTGCCCGCCGATAACCACATTCAGCTGCCCATCTTCGAGACCGTGCTGAACGGGACGAAGGTCCTCGGCTCGATCGTCGGGACCAGGATCGACCTGCAGGAGGTCTTCGAACTGCACGCGGCGGGCAAGACCCATGTGGTTAACGAGCGGCGCCAGCTCGAGGACGTCAACTCCGCGATCCATGAAGTGGAGACCGGGCAGGTGAAGGCCAGGCTCGTCTTTGACCTCCAGTAGGAGCCGCTAGGCTGTCGCGCCCTTGCCCCGATCCGCGGCGTCGTTGCCGTTGATCTTGTCCGGTGAGGGCGCGGCGATGCGCTCATGAGGTCCTGCCATTGCGATAGGACAAAGATCCTGCCGGCAGATGACTGACATCCCTTGGCCCGCCAGCCAAACTGAGTGCACCATGTTACCTACCATTGCACTTCCCCTCGACAACGGTCAACGGCCTGGTCACAGGGAGCAGTAGATGAGTATTTTCGCTCTGGCGAGTTCCGGCTCTGGGGTGATCAATCTCGATCAGCCGGGTACCCTCCTGCACTGGTCCATCTTTACCGTTTCTTTGGCGAACCTTGTGCTGATCGCGGTGATGGTGGTCATCTTCGGGGTGGCGCTACTGCTGCCGTTCCCCAAGGGCCGCACCTACCCGCCGGCCGCGGAGCTGCCGCCGGGAACGGATCCGGGCACGCTCGCCGGCGCCCCTGCGCCCGGCCGGGACCGGGCCGACCTGGGTGAGGACGAGGACGCGGGCATGTGGACGTCGCGGCTGCGGCGGCGGGCGCTTTCGATGCTGCCGCCGGGCAAGCTGCTGCCCGACCGCCAGCCCGCCTACGTCGCCTCCTGGGTGTATGTGTTCGGGGTGGCCAGCCTGGCCGCGCTCGGGGTGGCGATCGTGTCCGGGTTCGCCATCGCGCTCGGCGGGGTGGACTGGTGGCACACGAACGCGGTAGGCCATTTCTTCAACAGCCTGCACCTTTGGAGTGTGGAGCTGTTCATGGCGCTGCTGGTGATCCACCTGTGGGGGAAGTTCTGGATGGCGGCCTGGCGGGGACGGCGGGCGGCCACCTGGATCACCGGCGTGGTCGCGTTCGTGGCCTCGGTGGTGGAGTGCTTCACGGGTTACCTGTCGCAGCAGAACTTCGACTCGCAATGGATCTCCGCGACCGGCAAGGACGCCTTCAACTCGGCCGGGATCGGCGCCATCTGGCGGGCGATGGACTTCGGCCAGATGCTGCTGTGGCACGTGGTGCTGGTGCCCATCGTGCTGGTCGCCATCGTCGGCGCGCACGTGCTGCTGGTGCGCTACCGCGGCGTCTCCCACCCCCTCCCGGCCCATCTGGGCGGTCCTGGCACGGCCAAAGAGCGCCGCAAGGCCCAAAAGGCCGCCGACGCCGCGCCGTGGCGCGGCCCGACCCGCCGCTACGACATCCTCAAGGAAGGCACCATCGCCTCGCTGGTGGTGCTGGGCCTGACGGTGCTGCTGGCCGCGCTTCTGGCCTCGCCCGACGTGCCCTCGGCCACGGTCCAGAGCTGGACCAAGACCGAACCGGCCGACTTCCTGGCCACTGCCGCCACCGAGCTCAACGGCACCAGCGGCACCGCCGGCTACGGACCCCCCTACAACAACGCCACCGGCGCCACCCAGAGCCTGCTGTTCGCGCCCGCCAAGATCCTCGGCGTCACCCAGCCGATCAATACCGCCCAGGACTTCGTGCTGCAGCCGCTGGGCAAGCTGACCGCCACCAACCCGCGGCTGGCCGCGGCCCTAGCGGCCTACAAAGCGGCCCCGCCCGCGCAGCAGATGGCGTGGGTTAATGCCTACCTCAAGGCCGTCACCCACGTGAAGTTCGTGGGCGGAGTCCCGGTCGTCCCAGCCGCAGCCGACGGCCCGGTGCCGGTCATGCTCGCCACCGAGTACACGATGGGCCGCAGCGGCGCCCTCGACACCGACCTGCTCGCCCAGCGGGACTTCTACGGCACCGACTTCACCAAGCCGCTGCTGTTCATGGGCGACGGCGCCTACTTCTCCGACAAGGCCGCCGCCATGAACCTGACCGGTGACCAGTGGGGCGTCATGAACGAGACCGGCAGCTACCCCGGCCAGCCCTGGCTCTGGCTGTACACGCTCTGGTACTACGTCCCCGGATTCTCCGCGTCCGCCAACGTGGACCTGATCGCCATCTACCTCACCGGCCTGGCCACCATCTTGCTGCTAGCCATCCCCTTCATCCCCGGCCTGCGCGACATCCCCCGCTGGATCCCCGTCCACCGCCTCATCTGGCGCAACTGGGAACCAGCCCACGCAGACACCGGCAGCCGCCCCAGCCCGGCCGTTGTCACCCCGGCAGCACCGCCACCTGTGGCTGAGCCGCCCAACCCAACCTAAAGAACGGCTCAGTTCGCTACGCAGACGAGTGCCTGCTGATTGGCGTCGAGGACCAGATCGAGGCCGATCTCGAACTCGTCGCCGCAGCGGTAGCCGGGCTGGAGGACGTGCTCGATGGCCAGCTCGGTGAGGTGGGGGTACGCGTCAGCGGGCAGCTGCGCGACCTCCGGCGCCTCCTCCGCGCTGTCGAACGGCAGGCTGGCCTCCTGCAGCGCGAACCCGTAGATGTAGCTGTCAAGCAGCGAGTACGCGTGAAGGCCAGAAGCCCATCTCGACTAACAATTCTAGAAAGATATTGCTAGTTATAGAGTTCGGGCGTAGCGTGATCAGTGGAGCCCGGGGCAGCCAGGCACCGCAGGTCACAGGAGGCATCCCGATGCACGCACCGGCTGGCAACGCCGCGCCCCCGCGATCGGTCCTCAACAGGCTTCTGCTCAGGTCATGGGATTACCGCTACCCCCGTGTCTGGGCGGGCGTGCGCTTTGCCGTTGGTATCTGCCTGGTCTTCCTTGGCGGCCTTCTGCTCTCTGACGGCTACTTGTGGGCAACGCTGCTGCTGCTGGCGGCGGCGCTGCTGTTCTGGGTCGGCTACCTGGACCTGATAGCCGCCCGCTCCGCACCTCCCCGAGCCTGAGGTGGCCCCCATGCTCGCAGCGGTTGGCATTGCCGTGTGCGTCGGCGCGGTGGTGGCCGTGTGGGTGGCCGGTGCGCTGTACAACGCCCTTCATCGTTTGCAGAACCCCGCTCATGCTCCGCGTGAGCGGACCCGGAGCCAGCCCGGGTCGACAGCGCTCATCGCCGTGGCAGTGGTGTGTGCGGGCCTGGCGGTTGTCGGCCGCAGCCACTTTGACGGCCTGGCCGTGGGGGCCTTGTGGGCCCGGGTCCTCGGGTTCGCCGTGCTGGCCGCTTCGACCGTGTTCACGCTGTGGGCCCGGTTCTCGCTCGGCACCAGTTGGAGCGTGGCGCCCAAGGTCCAGGGTGATCACCAGCTCCGCACTCACGGGCCGTACGCAGTGACACGTCATCCGATCTACACCGGCGTGCTCGGGATGCTGCTCGGCGCCACGCTGCTCAGCGGGATCGGTCAGTGGATCGTGCTCTTCCCGGTCGGCCTGATTCTGTTTGAGGTCAAGATCCGCATGGAGGAGCACCTGATGCTGGCGACCTTCCCCGAGCAGTACCCCCGGTACTGCCGCCAGGTGCCCCAGCTCGTCCCCGGTCTGTACGTGTTGCGTCAACGCCACTCAGCCAGCTCCTACCGGGACCGGCCTGCCCTGGCGAGCTGCACGATTGAAGCGGATGAGGCACCGTCACCAGGGGCCACCGGGGTGGGAGGCCGGCCCGCTGCTGTGCGGAGACATCCGGACCGGGCAGGGCGCGCCGATGGTGCGGCGCCCCGGTCGGCGGAAAGGTAACCGCCGACAACGACAGAAAGAGTGAGACTCGTGCGCTACACCCCCGCGGCTACGCTGCAACTTCCCTACCTCAGGCTCCATCAGTTCGTCTACCGTCACTCGGGAGGACTCATCGGTTCGCGGATCGTCGCCGGCAGCCAGGCCTTGCTCCTGACGACCACTGGGCGAAGAAGCGGTGAACCGCGTACCAGCGCCCTTATCTACCTCAAAGATGGCGAACGGCTGGTCGTGGTGGCCTCCAACGGAGGGAGCGATCATCCGCCGTCCTGGCTGCTGAATCTCCAGGCCCATCCCGGCGTAAGGGTCCAGATAGGCCTAAAAAAATTCTCAGCGCAAGCCTCGGTGGCCTCAGCTGAGGAGCGCAAACGGCTGTGGCCGCGCGTCAACCTCCACAACATGGGTCTCGCTCCGATCATGCACCCCGGCGCGCGGGGCCGATACGACGTGTACCAGCGGCACACCACACGCGAGATTCCTCTCGTGCTGCTGAAACGGAACGCGGGAGAATCGTAAATGCTGATGCTCCCGCGAGCCGATCTAACGTTATTTGCTACCCGGTGTCGCACACGGGCCGCACGCCGAGCTCCTCACTGATCCCTTACCGTCCCATCGGGCACGCAGCAATTCCTCAGAATGAGGTAGGTGGTTGCGGAATTTGATCGTTCCCGGTGTTTCGCCGCGATCCGCAGCCGATCCGGCGGGAGGCTGGGCGCGTTCTGCCGCCGGTACCCGGCTTGGCCCCGCACGCAACTGACCGCGTAGGCGTGTCGTGTGCCCGAACCGCCAGCCGGGGTCCGGCGGGAGGACGCGTAACCCGCGGGCCCGGGACGGCCGTGACCTGATAGGAGCCTGACACCTCTGTTGTCCCAGAAGTGTTCTGTCCGTGCGTCCCGGGCTCCGGATTCACGAATCCCCCGCCGATGTGCGTTAACGTCCGTGAGACTGAGACGGCGGCGCCGGGGGGCGATGGAGCGAAGGGCACGCCGCTGGTCAACCACCGAAAGCGCGTGACTGTGGGGGGAACCTGCTATGACAGGCGAGTCTGGCACCAGTGCTCCTGAGCTGGCCAAGGGAGACCGCAGGCTGGCCGTCCTGCTGGCGATGGCGATGTTCGTCCTGGTCGTGGACACATCGGTGATGAACGTGTCCATCTCCTCGGTCGTTCACGACCTGCACACGACCGTCAGCGGGGTCCAGTCCGCGATCGCGCTTGAGGCGCTGGTGTCGGCGGCATTCATCCTGATCGGCAGCAAGGTGGGCGATCTGATCGGGCGCAAGCGCGCGTACGTGCTGGGCCTGCTCGGCTACGCCATCGGTGCCCTGGCCATGGCCCTGGCGCAGGGCCTGACCACGGTCATCGTCTTCTGGGCGATCGTGGGCGGGCTCGGCGCGTCACTGCTGCTGCCGGCGATGCAGTCACTGATCCACGGCAACTTCGAGGGCGGCGCGCAGCGGCAGGCCTACGCACTGGTGGGAGCTGCGGCCGCGATCGCCGCCGCCGTCGGCCCGCTGCTGGGCGGGTTCATCACGACCTACCTGTCGTGGCGGATCGCGTTTCTGCTTGAGGACGTCATCATCGTGGTCGTGCTGTCGGGCATCAGGCTGGTCCGCGACGTGCCATACACCGGATCGCGGCGGGTGGATGTCGTAGGTGCGGTCCTGTCCGTCCTGGGCATGGGCGGCATCGTGCTGGGCATCCTCGTCTGGCAAGAGGGCGGTGAGGCGGTCGGCCTGCTGCTTGCGCTCGGGGCGGTCTCGCTCGGGCTCCTGGCATGGTGGCTGGTGCGGCGCAAGCGTGCAGGCAAGGCGACGCTGCTGGACCCGGACCTGTTCAAGGCCAAGCTGTTCAAGTTCGGGGTCTCCGGGCAGCTGCTGCAGCAGATCGCGCTGGGCGGCACGATGATCGCGCTGCCGATCTACCTGCAGATCGTGCTCGAGTACAGCGCGATGGGAGCAGGCCTGTCCATCGCCCCGCTCTCCCTGAGCATGTTCGCGGTGGCCCTGCTCGCCGGGAAAAGAGCGGGAAAGCGGCGCCCGGCGAGCCTCATCCGGGCGGGGTTCGCACTGTTCACCATCGGGATGATCATCATTGAGCCGATCGTGCCCCGGGCGACCTCAGGCTGGTACCTGCTGGTGCCTTTGGCGATCGCAGGATCAGGGCTGGGGCTGATGGTCTCTCAGCTGAACAACTACACGCTGGCCCCGATCTCCGAGGAACGCGTCAGCGAGGCCGCCGGGGTGAACTCGGCCGGAGGATCGTTCGGCCTGTCGTTCGGGCTGGCCTTCGCCGGCGCCATCCTGCTGGCGGCACTGTCCATTGGCTTCACCAGCATGGCCCAGTCGAGCACCGTGCTGTCGAAGGCCGAGCAGCAGCAGGTCGCCAAGGTCCTGGAGCACGACGCCGAAGTGGTCAGCAACACCCAGCTCCAAAAGCAACTCACCGGCCAGCCGCAGAAAACCCAGGACGAGATCATCAAGATCAACACCCAGGCCAGGCACCTCGCCCTCCAGGTGGCGCTTCTCATTCCCATCCTCGCCGGCCTCGCCGGACTGCTCATCTCGTTCCGCATGATGCGCCTGCCAGATCCCCAGCAATCGGGCTCCGGCGACCAGATGGTCCTGAGCTGACCTCGATGCGCCCCGGCCCGGCACGTGAAGCTCCAGCACCAGCAGGGCGACGGCAATCGCGTGATCCCAGCCCACTTCCATCCGTGCGCGCGATCACCACAGCGTTGCCTCGCGGCGCCGGGGTGGCAGAGTCGGGCTCGCTTCAGGACCGCCTCAGAGCAGGCGCAGATCGACTGCCCGCTCGATGGCCTCCGACCGTGAGGCCACCCCGAGTTTCTGGTAGACCGACCGGAGATGGGTCTTGACCGGGCTCATCTGCTCCGGCAGGCGGCCTTCACCCGGCGCGGGTGATGCCCGGCTGCGCGGCCAGGCGACAGATTGCGGTTGCGGTGTCTGATCACGGCCAGGGTGGGATGTCAATGATGGGCTGGGTGCCCGGGCTGGCGGCGGTGCGGTCCTACCGGCGCCAGTGGCTCGCTAAGGACATCGTCGCCGGGGTTGTGCTCACCACGCTGCTGGTTCCGCAGGGCATGGCGTACGCGGAGCTGGCGGGCCTGCCGCCGATCACCGGCCTGTACACGTCCATCATGTGCCTGCTCGGCTACGCGGTGTTCGGCCCGTCGCGGATCCTGGTCCTCGGCCCGGACTCCTCGCTCGGGCCGATGATCGCCGCGACGATCCTCCCCCTGATAGCGGCCAAGGGCGACCCGAAGCGGGCGGTTGCGCTGGCGTCCCTGCTCGCGATCATGGTCGCGGCGATCATGATCCTGGCGGCGGTGGCGAAGCTCGGCTTCATCGCCGACCTGATCTCCAAGCCGACCATGATCGGCTACATGAACGGCCTGGCACTGACGATCCTGGTCGGGCAGCTGCCAAAGCTCTTCGGGTTCAAGGTCGAGGCCGATGGCTTCATCGGCGAGGTCACCGGCTTCGCCAAAGGGCTGGCGAACGGTGAGGCGGTGGCCGCCGCGGCGGCGGTCGGGATCGCGGGGATAGTGCTGATCCTGGTCCTGCAGCGCTGGCTGCCGAAGATCCCGGCCGTGCTGATCATGGTGGTGCTGGCGATCGCCGCGACGACGGTCTTCGACCTGGCAGACCACGGTGTCAGCCTGGTCGGGGTGCTCCCCAAGGGGTTCCCGCCGCTGACGATCCCGCACGTCCGCCTGTCCGATCTCGGGCCCCTGTTCGCCGGGGCGCTGGGCATCGTCCTGGTCTCGCTGGCCGACACGATCTCCACCGCGTCCGCGTTCGCGGCCCGTACCGGGCAGGAGGTCCACGGCAACGGCGAGATGATCGGCATCGGCGCGGCGAACCTGGCGGCCGGCCTTTTCCAGGGGTTCCCGGTCAGCACCAGCGGGTCGCGGACGGCTGTAGCGGAGCGCTCCGGCGCCAAAACCCAGCTCACCGGTGTCGTGGGGGCGGCCCTGATCATTCTCATGATCGTGCTGGTCCCGGGCCTGTTCCGTAACCTGCCCCAGCCGGCACTGGCGGCGGTGGTGATCACCGCGTCGCTGTCCCTGGCCGACATCCCGGGCACGGCGCGGCTCTGGCGGCAACGCAGGGTGGAGTTCGGCCTGTCGATCGCGGCGTTTCTCGGGGTGGTGCTGCTCGGGGTGCTGCCCGGGATCGCGATCGCGGTCGCGCTGTCGATCCTCAACGTCTTCCGCCGCGCGTGGTGGCCGTATGACACCCAGCTCGGGCGGGTGGCAGGCCTGCCGGGCTTCCACGACACCCACAGCCACCCGGACGCCGAGCACCTGCCCGGCCTGGTGATCTACCGGTTCGACGGGCCGCTGTTCTTCGCCAACGCCAAGACCTTCCGCGATGAGATCCGGCGGCTGGCCAAGACCGAGCCGAAGCCCTCGTGGATCCTCGTCGCCGCGGAGCCGATAACCGACGTCAACACCACCGCCTCCGATGTGCTGGAAGAACTGGACGAGGCATTGAACGCCGAGGGCATCAGTCTGGTCTTCGCCGAGCTCAAAGACCCGGTGCGGGACAAGATCGAACGCTATGGGCTCACCCGCACCATCAACCCACACCACTTCTTCCCCACCGTCGAGGTCGCCGTCACCGCATTCCGCCAGGAGACGGGCGCCCAATGGACCGCCGACGGCCAGGAGGGCAGCCCGCCCGCACCGGATCACCTGAACGTGCCACCGGCACCCCCCGAGGAAGGCAGGCGTAACCGCTGATGACCAGCACGGCGGGGAGCGGGCGGTGGTCACGCGGCACCAGCGGTGATGGGCCCCGCGAGCAGCGCTAGCCACCCCGCATTGGGCGCGACGGTAGCTGCCCGCGAGCGCGTTTCTCCCATGAGTCAAGCAGCTGGAGCCCGGCTACCATCCAGGCTATAAAAAACCAGGGAATGACCAGAAAGAACAGTTTGGCCAACTGCTCATTCTCGGTGAGGAAAGTCACCGCCAGTATGGCTGGCACCGGAATGATCAGGCATGCGCCCGCGACTACCCTGCCCATCGGCGGCCGGGCGTATGCCCGGGCGGGCTTGTGCGGCGATAGGGCTGAGATCAGCCCGGCAGGGAGGTCGGCAGTGACCGCGGCCAGCTCAGCATAGGTCCGCGACGCGAAGGTCTGGCCCACCCGCTGGTCAAGCTCGTCCTTGGTCAGCCGGCCCTGCACGAACGCGGCCTTGAGCAGATCGATCACCCGCTCGCGATCAGCGTGCGATGCCCGCAGCCGACTGCGGGCTCCTGCGGCTGCCGACTTCTCGTCTCCCGGCCCGGTCACCACCGGCACCTCCCCCCGCGAGCACGATGCAGGCAAAGCGTAACGCGCCTGCCCTCCAGCGGCCATCCGGCAGCTTCGTCGCGATCGACAGCGAACACAGTCGGGCCTGGCCGCGAGACCCGTCCTCGATGGCTCCGGCACGTCGCGGCGGGGGTGGTGGCCGCAGAGGCCGGAGGGCAGCCCGGCCGACCCGGCGGGGATGTCCGCGTTGGGCAGGCAGTATGCCGGACCGGGCGGAGTTGTGGATCGGGACCAGGCTCTGTCCCGGTCAGCACACGGGATAGACTGCCGTTGCCGCTCCGGACCCTGGCGGTGCGCGTCCGCACTGAAGGCGGTCGTGTGGCAGGGTTCGGAGTTTTCGTGCTGTCGTGGGCCGGGGGCCGTCCGGCGGCGCGGACGAGAGCTGCGGGGGCACCCTGCCGCCGGGTGCTCAGCGGACGGCCACAGCGCCGGGTCACCATCCAGGTATGTCCAGGTGGGACATGATGATGGTCCCGGGCCGGCGGTCAGTACCGGGGCGGGATCCTCCATTGCCCGGTCCTGGCTGCCCTCACCAGGTCGCTGGCGTAGCGTTGGTGAGTACAGGCCCGGTGGCCCGGGCCCGGAAGGGCGTTAAGTCCGGTCCCCGCTGACGCTTTCCTTCCTCAGGGGAAGGAGCCAGCAGGTGAACGAGCGCCCTGATGCTGCTGGCGGCAGCCCGGATTTCTGCCTGGGATCGTGTCGCTGACATGGCAGGCGACAGGCTTCACCGGATCCTGGCCGAGCTGTCCGCCGGGGAAGAAGACGTGTGGTCCTCAGCCCGGCTGTGCCAGGGGTGCGTGAAAATCGTCGGGGCGGGCGGCGCCGGGATCATGCTCATGTCGGGTGACATACCACGCGGATCCTTGTGCAGCACCAACGAGGTGAGCCACCTGATCGAGGATCTGCAGTACACGCTGGGCGAAGGCCCGTGCGTCAACGCCTACCAGCAGGACCAGGTCGTGGCCGAGCCCGACCTGGCGGATCCGGCGACCCCCCGGTGGGTCGCCTTCACCCCGCCGGCGCTCGACGCGGGGGTCCGGGCCGTGTTCGGGTTCCCAATGCGGGTGGGCACGGTGCGGCTCGGGGCGCTCAAGCTCTACCGGGACTGGCCCGGCTCCCTGACCGACGACCAGCACGCCGACGCGCTGGTGCTGGCCGACCTGGCCGCCCGCTGGGTGCTGGAGGCCCAGGCCGGGGCCCCCCTCGACGCGGTAGCCCAGGAGCTGGAGATCGGAGCCGACTTCCACTTCGTGGTGCACAACGCGGCCGGCATCGTCTCGGTCCAGCAGGGCATCAGCGTCACCGAGGCGCTCATCCGCCTGCGGACCTACGCCTTCAGCCACGACCGCCTGCCCGCCGACGTGGCCGAGGACGTCGTCACCCACCGGCTCCGGCTGCAATGAACCCGCTCCGCTGGCCCGCTGGCACGGGAACAGGCGGCCACTACGATGGATTGCCAGGGCCGGGGTCGGGCACCCGGGCTGACGGCCGTGGGGCTGGGCGCCGGGGCGCTCGCGCTCAGGAGGTGAGCAGGGATGACCCGAGAAGCCGACGTGGTCCGGTCGCTGGTTGAGATGGCCGACACGCTCGTCGACGACTACGACGTCGTCAACCTGCTGACCGGCCTGGCGGACCGGTGCGTGAACCTGCTCGGCGTCTCCGCCGCCGGGGTGATGCTGGCCTCCCCCGAAGGCAGCCTGGGGCTGGTGGCCTCCTCCAGCGAGGCGATGCGCCTGCTGGAGCTATTCGAGCTGCAGGCCCAGGAAGGCCCCTGCCTGGATGCGTTCCGCAGCGGCCAGCGCGTCGAACACGAAAACCTGGAGGCCGGGTCCGGCCGCTGGCCGTCGTTCTCGGCCGCCGCGCTCAAGGCCGGCTTCCGGTCGGCGCTCGCGCTGCCGCTGCGGTTGCGCGAGGCGACTCTCGGCGCCCTGAACCTGCTCAGCGTCACCCGCGCCCCCATGGGCGAGGCCGATGTCATCGTCGCCCGGGCATTCGCCGACCTCGCCACCCTCAGCATCGTGCATCACCGTGCCTCCGCCGAGGCCCAGCGCCTGAACGAGCAGCTCTCTGGCGCCCTGACCAGCCGCGTGATAATCGAGCAGGCCAAAGGCGTGATCTCAGAACGCGCCAGCGTCGATCTGGCCGAGGCTTTCTCCCGGCTGCGGAACTACGCCCGCAACAGCAACCTCCGCCTCACCGATGTCGCCGAAGCCGCCGTCGACGGCACCCTCGATCCGTTGGCGTGGGCCCCGCGGGCCCCCGCCTGACCATCCCGAGACCCGCACCTCTTGGGCACCCACCGGCTCCTGAGGTTGCTCAGCCGTCGATCTCCGGCCAGACCGCCTGCCCGCCGGGGCACCTGCGGGCCAGCGGCGAAAGCCCGCGCTCCCGACAGCGCCAGCGGGACACCCGCCGCAGCGTACGATGTGGGCGATGAGCAGCGCATCAGCGGCGACGAGCACTACCGGGCTGGCCGGCGGCCAGCGGGACGCGGTCATCCATACCGAGGACCTGACCAAGGTCTACCCGGGGACGGACTTCGCCGCGGTCGACCGGCTCAACCTCGACGTCGAAGCGGGCGAGATCTTCGGCTTGCTGGGTCCCAACGGCGCGGGGAAAACAACCACCGCGGGGATGCTGACCACCCGCGTGGTGCCGACATCGGGCCGGGCGTACATCGGCGGGATCGACGTCGCAGCCCATCCGGCGCTGGCAAAACAGTTGAGCGGCATCGTTTCGCAGCAAAACACCCTGGACCGCCAGCTCACCGTGTGGGAAAACCTGTATTTTCACGGCCGGCTCTTCGGCATGGGGGCCAAGCAGTCCCGGCGGGTCGCGGACGAGCTGCTTGAGCAGTTCCAGCTGGCCAAGTGGGCCAAGGCATCGGTGTACGCGCTGTCCGGCGGGATGGCCCAGCGGCTGATGGTGGCACGCGCGATCTTCCACCGCCCGTCGGTGCTGTTCCTCGACGAGCCGACCGCGGGGCTCGATCCGCAGAGCCGGCTCGCGTTGTGGGACCTCCTCGGCGAGCTGCACCGCGACGGCCAGACGATCCTGCTCACGACCCACTACATGGAGGAGGCGGACCGGCTCTGCGAGCGGGTCGCCATCATGGACCACGGCCAGATCCTCGCCCTCGACACCCCAGCCGCGCTCAAGCAGAGCATCGGCGCCGACACTGTCGTCACGGTGAAGGCCACCGGCGACATCGGCCAGCTCGCCGAACTGCTGGCCCGCGAAGTGGAGGGCGTCACCCGCACCCGCAACCTGGACGGAGGGGTCGAACTGCACGTGCAGGGCGGCGACCGGCTCGTCCCGCGCATCGTCATGGCGGCCGAGCGCGGCGGGTTCGACCTCGTCGACCTGTCGGTCTCCGAGCCCAGCCTGGAGACGGTTTTCATCAGCCTCACCGGCAAGGAGCTGAGGGACTGATGGCCACATCCGTGACCACCGAGGCGCCCGCCCGGCGGATCGGCGGCGGCCCCACCCGCTCGGTGGCCGCCGCGAGCTGGACCGCGCTGGGCGCGCTCCTGCTGCGCGACCTCGTGGTGCTGCGCAAGCACCTGTGGGAGTTCGTGCTGCGCACGATCATCCAGCCGTTCCTGCTCTGTTTCGTGTTCCTGTACGTCTTCCCGAAGATCGGGCAGGGCATCGGCGGGCACGGCCCGGCAGCCCAGTCCGCGTTCGCGACCATCCTGGTGCCCGGGGTGGTCGGGATCTCGGTCATGTTCCAGGGCGTGCAGTCGATCGCCTTGAACATGGCCCAGGAGTTCGGCTTCACCCGCGAGATCGAGGACCGGGTCCAGGCGCCCTGCCCGATCTGGCTGGTGGCGATGGCCAAAGTGCTCTCGGGCGCGGCGCAGGGCGTGCTGTCGGCCGCCATCGTGCTGCCGATGGCCTCGGTGGTGCACGCGCCCGGCGTGCACGCCCACCTGACGCTGCACTGGTGGATCATCGTGACGTTCGTGCCGCTCGCGTGCATCGCGATGGGCGGCCTCGGCCTCGTCCTCGGCACCAGCTTCGAGCCGCGCAACATCGGGCTGATGTTCGGCTTCATCATCCTGCCGATCACGTTCCTCGGCGGCACGTACTACGCCTGGACCAGGCTGGCACCGGTCACGATCGACGGCTGGCACTGGCTGCAGACCCTCGTGCTGATCAACCCGCTCATCTACGTGAACGAGGGGATGCGAGCGGCTTTCACCAGGGCGCCGCACATGCACCTGTACGTCATCTACCCGGTGGTGCTGGCCTTTGCCGTGGTGTTCCTGGCGATCGGGCTGCGCAACTTCCGGCGACGTGTTCTTTCCTGACTCAGCGGGACTTCCGCGGCGCCATACCAGGAGAGCCATCCTCAGAGGGGGGCCGGGGGCGGGGTTACAGCGTCCCCCGGCGAGGGCGTTGGCCCTCGGCCACCAGGCCATGCTGGCGGCCCCTCTGGAAGCGGGGCGGCTGGAGGGGCTTTGGGGCAGCCGCCCCGCGCTCAGGAGCACTTGGTGTCGACCGTGGCTGACCCGCTGCTGGCCGACCGAACGGTTCAGCCACCTCCAAAAGTGGATACGGACCCCAAAAGGGAATAGTTCACCTCGCGCGATCGGCGCAGAGCCGGTACGGCGATCCGAGGCCAGTTCGGCCTGGCACCACCGGCGGCCAGCCAAGCCCGGGCGCCGCCCCGGTGAACGGTCCGCCCCGGCCAGGCGTGCTAGCAGATATGGCAGGCATGAACGCCGACGAGTGCGCTCAGACCCGCAACGGGCTGGGTGTGTACCTGCTCGGCGCGATCGAGCCGCGTGAGCGCGCTCGGCTGGAGAATCATCTTGCCTCCTGCCTGAGCTGCCGTGAGAAACTCGCCGCCCTGGCCGGGCTGCCGGCCCTGCTCCGCAAGGTCCCGGGGGACGAGGCGATCCGCGCCTGGATGGACGACGGCAGCGACCAGCCGCCCACCCCGCCGCTGCAGGCGCTGCTGAGCAAGGTGGCCCGGGCCCGCCGCCGGCGGCGGCGTTGGGCGATCGCGGCGGCGGCCCTGGTCGCCGGCCTCGCCGGCGCTGGCGTGCAGGTATTCCACTCCGGCGCGGCCACCCCGCCAGCCGCCGCGGCTCCCCCATGGACAGCCACCGTCACCGGGGCCAACCCGGTGACGGAGGTGTCGGCGGCTATCCGTTATGCGGCCCAGCCCTGGGGCAGCGAACTGGAAGTGCACGTCACTGGCATCCCCGTGGGGACCCGCTGCCAGCTGTGGGTCACCGGCGCCCGGGGCCAGGACATCGCCGCTGGTGGCTGGACCATCGCATCCAGCCGCCAGCCCGCGTGGTACCCGGCATCAGTGCCGCTCCAGGTGGGCGCCCTGCGGGGCTTCGAAGTCACTACTGGTGGAAAGGCTCAGGTCACCGTCCCAGTCCGCTGATCGCACCCACCTGGGCCGGGCCGGCCGATCTCTGACCGCAGGACGTACGGGACGACCGGCGCGGTCTGTGGCGTCTTGACCTGGTTTGTTGCTATCGGAGCGGTGATCATCCTGGGAGCCGTGGACGGCGTTGTCTGGGAAGACCGGAAAGCTAAGGTTGCCTGAGCCGCTGGTGGGAGGAACTGTGCAGCATATCCTCACCCTCTCGCGCACTGCCGTGGCGGTGCGGCACTGGTTCGAGATCGATCTCGAGGACGCGTCGATGGAGCATGGCGCGCGGATTGAGCTGCGGGAGCTGGCCGCGCAGCCGCGCCGCGGGAGTGAATCGGCCGCTCAGCTCATAACGCTGGACCGGCCGTTGTGGCGGGCCGATCTGTTCGACCGTCTGGCCGACGGGCCGGGCAGCTTCGGTGCGGCGCACTACCATCCGGAGTTTGCCGGCCATGAGCCCTGTCCCCGCGTCTGGGATCCGGAACTGACCGCCAGGCCCTGGCCCTGGCTTCGCGATCAGTTCGCCCATCTGGGTGCGGTCCAGGGCAACAGGCCGTGGCAGCTGGAGCCGGCTGACGCGGCCGAACTCGGCGCCCTGGCCGATGTGATCGTGACCCTGGCGAGGCAGGTGGCACCGGACCGCTGCGGCTCGGCGTCGGAGTGCTTTCAGCTGACCCGGGATGCGCGGGAATCCGTTCAGCTCATGATCGAGTCGGTTCGCCAGCCCGACCGGCTCGACCTGGAGTGGGTCTCGCCCTGGCGGGCCGCTAGTCAAGGCTGATGGTTCTCCCCGCGTCCCGTTCCTCGGCGTGCGGAAGCTTAACGGGCGCCGATGGCGGCTTTACGGCCCGGTGAATACGACGAACCATGGCTGGAGGCGGGGCGGCGCGCCGACTAGGGTTTAACCATGGCCGAGCACCGCCAGGAGTTTCAGCGCGAGCTGGAAGGCATCGAAGCCAAGATCATCGAGCTGTTCGCGATGGTCGCCGAGGACCTGCCCACGGCGACCGAGGCCCTTCTGAGTGGTAATAACGAGGCGGTCCAGATGCTGGCCGAACGCGACCAGGTCATCGACGCCCTCTACACAGAGATCGAGGAGCTCGTCAACCGGGAGATCCTGCTGCAATCGCCCGTCGCCTCAGATCTGCGCTTCTTGCTCTCCGTGCTGCGGATCGTGCCCGAGCTCGAACGCTCCCACGACCTCGTCGTAGAGGTCGCCCGTCTGGCCGACCACATTCTCGGCGAGGAACTCTCGCCGCGCACCCGGGGAATCGTCGGGCGAATGGGGGACCTCGCATCCGACATGTGGCGCCAGGCGGCGGACGCCTGGTACAAGCGCGACCGTTCCGCCGCGTTTGCGCTGGGGGAACGCGATAACGAGATGGACGAGCTGCACGCCAGCCTGATAGCCGAACTGGCCTCAGGGCGAATGGCACTGCCGGTGACGATGGAGATGACGCTGGTAGCGCGCCTCTACAAGCGCCTGGGCGCCCACGCCACCAACATCGCCCGCCGGGTGGTCTACCTGGCCGGATCCGCGGGCGGCTAGCCGGCGGCTAGGCAAAGGGCCACCGCGCTACGTGAGCCTCGGTGATCGGCGTGGGTGACAGCTGGCCGGGCTCCAGTTCCCGCATGTCCGCGGGAGCGCCGACGATCAGCGGGTCCGGCTGCCCGACGGCGCCCGGATCTTTGCGGTCGTAGTCGATACCGGCGAGCAGGCTGCGCATGGCCGCGAGGCGGGCGCGTTTCTTGTCGTTGCTCTTGATCACGGTCCAGGGCGCCTCGGAGGTGTGGGTCCGTTCGAACATCGTGACCTTGGCCGAGGTGTAGGCGTCCCACTTGTCCAGCAGGGCGATATCGGTGGGACTGAGCTTCCACTGCCGGACCGGGTCGATCTGGCGGATGGCGAACCGGGTGTGCTGCTCGCCGGGGGTAACGGAGAACCAGAATTTCGTCAGCGAGATGCCCTCGTCGACCAGCAGCCGCTCGAACTGAGGCACCTGCCGGAGAAAGGTCTGGTGCTCTTCCTCGGTGCAGAAACCCATGACCTTCTCGACTCCGGCGCGGTTATACCACGAACGATCGAAAAAGACGATCTCCCCCGCTGTCGGCAAGTGCTCCACGTAACGCTGGAAATACCATTGCCACCGCTCACGGCTGGTCGGGACGGTGAGCGCGACGACCCGCGCGGTGCGAGGATTCAGGTGCTCCATGAAACGCTTTATAGTACTGCCTTTGCCCGCCGCGTCACGGCCCTCGAAGATGACAACAATTCGGCGGCCTGAATCCTGGACCCAGTATTGCAGCTTGAGCAGTTCCACCTGCAGCAGCCGCTTCTCGTGATCGTATTCCTCGCGGCTCAATCGCTCGGCGTAGGGATAGTCTTCCCGCCAGGTGTCGACCAGGCTCCCGTCATCCTTGCGGAGCACCGGGTCATCCTCGTCCGAGTCATCCACCCACACGCCCGGCGGCACCACGTTCGTGCCGCCCGTGTCGCCCGAACCCGGGCCGGCGCCCTGCTCAGTCATATCTGGGCCATCCACTGCCTGATCAGCCTGCCCCGGCCGACCGGGGCAGCAGGGTGTCGCTGGTCCCTGGGACGACCACGACCGGGCAGGCTGCGTGGTGCGTGACCTTGTCCGCGAATTCCCGGACCGCCGTCCGTATGTGCTCCAGGTTACGGCTGTCCTCGGGGAGACTGGGCACATCCCAGTAAATCTGGGTGGCCGGGCGGACTGGGCCCGGGTGAACTGTCATCACTGTCAGTGGGGCATTGTGATGCGCGGCCTCGCGAAACGCCCATTCAAGGGCACGGCGAGCAGGTTCCGAGCCGTCCAGCCCGACGAGGATTCCGGGCATCCATGCTCCTCAGGTATCGACCAACCGTGGTCGGCCTGACCGTCGCTCGGCTCAGCCCATCTGGCCGGTGACGTAGGCCTCGGTGCGGCTGTCGGTCGGGTCGCGGAAGATCTTCTCGGTGGGGCCGTACTCGACGAGTACGCCCGTGCGGATGTCGCTCTGTTCGTTGCGGAGCACGGAGAAGAAGGCGGTGCGGTCGCTGACCCGTGTGGCCTGCTGCATGTTGTGCGTGACGATGACGATGGTGTACCGCGACTTGATCTCGTGCATCAGGTCCTCGATGGCGCCGGTCGCAATCGGGTCGAGCGCCGAGCAGGGCTCGTCCATGAGGACCACGTCCGGCTCGACGGCGAGCGTGCGGGCGATGCACAGCCGCTGCGCCTGCCCGCCGGACAGGCTCAGGCCCGACTTCTTCAGGCGGTCCTTCACCTCGTCCCAGAGCGCGGCCTGGCGCAGCGAGCGCTCGACGATCTCGTCCAGCTTGCGTTTGTTGCGCTCGCCGTTGATGCGCGGCCCGTAGGCGACGTTGTCGTAGATCGATTTCGGGAACGGGTTCGGCTTCTGGAAGACCATGCCGATGCGCCGGCGCACGGCGATCGGGGAGACACCCTTGCCGTACAGCGGGGCGCCGCGGTAGCGCACGTTACCCTCTACCCGGGCGCCCGCCACGAGATCGTTCATCCGGTTCAACGTCCGCAGCACCGTCGTCTTGCCGCACCCGGACGGGCCGATGAACGCCGTGATCTCGTGCTCGTGCACGGTCAGCGAGACGTCCGTGACCGCCCGGAAGGCGCTGTAGTAGCACGAGACGTTCTCCACGTCGAAAATAGGCGCGCCGGGCACCGGCACCTGCTGAGCGGCCGGCTCGGGCTGCATCTGTGGCTCGGTCGCCGTCTTGGGCAGCGGGGGGTTAGCCGTCTCGGTTAGCTGGGGGTTGGCAGTGATGTTCTGCTCAGGGGTTTCCATGGCATTCCTAGCGCGAGAATCTGGAGAATCGTGCGGTGATGAGACGGGCGGCGATCATGAGGACGAAGGCGATCGCGATGAGCGTGAGCGCCGCACCCCAGGCGCGATCCTGCGCGCCGGGGTATGGGGATACCGCGTTGGCGAAGATCTGCGAGGGCAGCGAGGTGTTGGGGCCGCTGAACACGTTCGGGTTCGCCGTGGTCACCGTGAGGATGGTGAACAGCAGCGGCGCCGTCTCGCCCGCGGCCCGGGCGATGGCCAGCAGGGCGCCGCTGACGATCCCGCCGATCGCCGCGGGCAGCACCACGGTCACGGTCACGCGGGCCTTGGAAGCACCGAGCGCGTAGCTCCCTTCGCGCAGCGGGTTCGGCACCAGCTTCAGCATCTCATCGGTGGAGCGGATCACGACCGGCAGCATCAGGCAGCCCAGGGCGAAAGCGCCGGCCAGGCCCGAGAAGCCGAAGTGCAGCACCCAGATCGAGAAGATGAACAGCCCCATCACGATCGATGGCACGCCGGTCATCACGTCGGCCATGAACCCGATGAGCCGCGCCAGCCAGTTCCTGCCGCCGTACTCGTTGAGGTAGATGGCGCCCAGCACGCCGAGTGGCACGGCCATGGCCGTGGCGAGGGCCACGATCTCGATCGTGCCGAGCACCGCCGGCCCGATTCCGCCCACGTTCGCGGGCGCCACATCGGGCGGGATCGGGCCGCTGGTCAGCCAGGACCAGCTGATGATCTTGATGCCGCGGGTGATGACCGTGATGAGGACGAACACCAGCGGAACCAGCGCGAGCACGAACGCGACCACCATCGCCGTGGTGGCGACGCGGTTCTTGGTGCGCCGCCAGCCCGCCGGCTCTTGCAGGTTGGGCCCTGGCTGCTGTCCCGTGATGGCGGCCATCAGGCGGTCCCTTGCTCGATGGATCGCCCCACGATCAGCCGGGCGATGATGTTGATGATGATCGTGAACGCGAACAGGAGCACGCCGAGCCCGATCAGCGCGGCGCGGAACACACCGGAGGCCTCACCGAACTGGTTCGCGATGACCGCGGGCATGGAATCGCCGGGGGCGAACAAGTGCGACGTGATCGTGGCCGACGAGCCGATCACGAGCGCGACCGCGATCGTCTCGCCCATCGCCCGGCCCAGGCCGAGCAGGACCGCCCCGGTGATGCCGCCCTTGCTGTGCGGCCAGACGGCGCCGCGGATCATCTCCAGGCGGGTGGCGCCCAGTGCGTACGCGCCCTCCTTGTCGATCGCTGGCACCGTCGCGATCACCTCACGCGACAGCGACGTCACGATCGGCGTGATCATGAAAGCCAGGATGATGCCGGCGGTGAAGAACGAGGCCCCGCTGATAGGCGGCCCGAACAGGGCCCCGAGCACGGGGACGCCCGTGACGGCCGAGCCTATCTTGGTGTAGATCCTGGCGATCCAGGGCGCGAACACCAGGATCCCCCACAGCCCCCAGACCACCGACGGCACCACTGCCAGGAGGTCGATCACGTACACGATGGGCCGCGCCCACCGGTACGGCACGACCTGGGTCAGGAGCAGGGCGATGCCCACGCTGACCGGGACGGATATGATGAGGGCGATCGCCGCCGTGACGGCCGTGCCGTAGATGAAGGCCAGCGCGCCGAATTTATTGGCCGCCGGGTTCCAGTTGTTCGCAAAGATCCCCAGCCCCTCGGTCTTGAACCACGACGAGGCCTGCTGGGTAGTCGACACAGCGATCAGGATGAGGATCACCAGCACCAGCAGGCCGCACGCGAGCGTGATGACCTGGAAGGTGCGGTCGCCGAGCGGCCGCCGCTGGGACAGGGGGTGGGCGGGTCCGGCCGGGCTGCCCGGGCCCGCCCGCTGCGTCACAGTGCTCACAGCAACCAGCCGACCTGATCCATGTGCGGCACGGCGATCTCCTTGCTCTGCGTGAACTGCATGAAGCTCTTGACTACCTCGGCTATATGAAGTTTTGACGGCCTGGAGGCTTCAGCCGGGTGAGCTGTGCGCAAACGTGACGCCCGTGGCGCCGGCCGCGACGCGGGTACCCGCCGTGCCGGCGAGCATGGCGTCGATGTCGGACAGCGCCCCGATCATGGCCGGCTTCCGGTCACCTTCGCGAAGTCGCGCGTTCCCGCCGGGGGCTCCCACCACTCTCAAGCTCCCACCCCCACTCGCGCAATGTATCCGGCTCATTCGGTCCACCGGCAGGGACCTACCGGTATGCGCAATGACCTGCCACAATCAGCAATTATGGGCACCGGGCAGTGGGCCAGCCAAGAGCAATTTGATAAATGTTCACTTTCACGTCGCCCTTACTTAACCTTTACGTCATTCACTTCTTCTGGGCCGGTCTTCGCTGGTCATC
Organism: uncultured Actinomycetes bacterium; assembly: GCA_963730065.1. Classification (GTDB taxonomy): domain Bacteria; phylum Actinomycetota; class Actinomycetes; order Streptosporangiales; family Streptosporangiaceae; genus UBA9676. Next base: position 278,279 of record CAVSQL010000006.1, read on the forward strand.
AGCAACATGCGTCTCACCTGACGCACCGTCCGCAACCGAGGGCAGTGATCGCCCGGTGTCTGAGGGTAGCGATCGCCTCGCATGTCATCTCGGGGGAAGAACGTCGCCACCGATAAAGATGACCCAACCGGAAACCGTGCCGGAGCACCGCTGAGAAGAAAGCCAGCCAGACCCGTGTTAGCGCTGATCCTTATCGCCCAGGGGCGGGCGGCCATCGCGGTCTCCCGGCGACCGGGGGGCTGACCGGCGTGCCGGCCAGCCACAGGCGAGCGATCCTGGCCGAGGGCGGTCCGCCGCCGGGAGGGTATGAGACCGTTCCGGGTCAGCGGGCCGGCCTGGCCCGGGCCGACGAGCCGCAGCAGGCCGAAGAGCCGCGGCGGCCGGCGGCGGTGCTCGCCGACCGGATCGCCGCGATGCTGGCGCACCGCGAGCCCGGCTGGCGGCTGCCCAGGTACACGGCGATGGCCCGCCGTTACCACGTCAGCACCGCGGAGATCGACGCCGCGATCGGTGAGCTGGCCACCCGCCGTCTCATCCGCCGCCTGCCCGACGGCCAGGCGTACCGGGCCAGCCCGGCGGAATACCTGGTCCCGCTGGAGGGCGTGCCCGGGCTGGCCTCGCAAGTGGACCCGATGGGCGCGGAGCTCACCTGCCGGAGCCGGCAGGTGTCCTGGCGCCAGGTTCCTGAGGACATCGGCCGGGCTCTGCGCATCCCGCCTCCAGGGCCGGCCTGCGTGGTCAGCCTGCGGTGGACGGTGAACGCCGAGCCGGCCGCGGTCACCGTGACCTACCTGCCCGCCGGCCTGACCGGGCCGATCACCACCGCTTACCCGGCGGAAGGGGGCCAGCCGGAGCACGAGATCGGCGCGGTGACCGGCCTGAACCTGCTGCCGCTGACCGCCCGGCCGGAACGGCCCGAGGAGAAGCGGGCCGCCCTGGTCCCGGCCGGCCGGGCGGGCGCACTGCATTTCGAGATGCGGCTACCGCCCGCCGCGGTGGCCAGAAGCCTGCGGTTGTCCGCTGGCCAGCCAGCGGCCATGGTCGCCGTGCGGTTCGACGACCCGGAGACCGGGCAGCCGGTCGCGCTGACCTTCGCCGCCATCCGGCCGGCCCTGTTCCGGATCGTTGTCGAGCCAGGCGAGTCCCCCCTGCCCGATGACGGCCGGGGCGGGTTCCCCCGGGCCTGGACCCATGCGGTGAAGGAGCGGGATCGGCGGGCGCATCCGCGAGTGCGGTGAGCTGTTTTGCCGGCCGCCAGAAATTGTTACCCTTCAGTAATCACGGCAAAGACGGGGATCACGCGGTGAAGGTGCAGATCGACTCCGAGCGCTGCCAAGGCCACGGCCGGTGCTATGACCTCGTCCCCGCCCTGTTCGGCGAGGACGACGAGGGCTACAGCAAGGTCCTCGGCGACGGCGTCGTGCCGCCGGGCCACGAACGCGAGGCGCGGCTGGCCATGGCCAACTGCCCGGAACGCGCGATCGACCTCCTCGAGGAGGCGTGACATGGCCGCCGACGAGCGCTTCACCGAGGACTACCGGGACAGCCGCGAAGACGGGCCCATCGGCACCCGCAGCGAGATCATCACCGGCCCGGTCTCCGACTGGGCGACCGACTTCTCCCACCTCGAGCCGGAGTGGGCCGCCGACCCCTACCCGATCCAGGACGACCTGCGGCAGCGCTGCCCGATCGCGCACACCGAGCGGTTCGGCGGCGGATGGCTGCCGACCCGCTACGAGGACGTCGCGGCGATCGCCTACGACACGGAGCGCTTCTCCTCGCGGGCGATCGTCATGAGCAACTTCCGGCCGCCCCGCGAGCTGGCGCCGGTCGGCGGCTCGCCGCCGATCTCGTCCGACCCGCCGTTCCATTACGACGCGCGCAAGCTGCTGCTCCCCGCGTTCACCAAGAAGGCGGTGGCCAGGCAGGAGCCGGCCACGCGGGCGTTCTGCCACTCGCTCATCGACGCCTTCCAGGGGCGCGACGTTGTCGACGCCGCCGCCGACTACGCGCAGCACATCCCGATACGGGTCATCGCCGACATGCTCGGCTTTCCGCCGGAGGACGGCCCACAGTTCCGTGAGTTCGTCGAAGACCTGATGGAGGGCATCAACCTGCCGCCGGACGACCGCGTCGCCCGGGTTTCCCGGCTGTTCGACTACCTGGTCGCCCAGGTGCACGAACACCTTGACCACCCCCGCGAGGACCTGACGACCTACCTGATCGACGCGGAACTCTACGGCCACAAGCTCGAGCCATCGCACGTCGTCGGCACGCTGGTCCTGCTGCTCATCGCCGGCATCGACACGACCTGGAGCGCGATCGGCTCGTCGTTGTGGTACCTGGCGAAGACCCCGGCCGACCGCGAGCGCCTCGTCGCCGAGCCCGGGCTGCTGCCGACCGCGATGGAGGAGTTTCTCCGCGCCTACGCGCCGGTCACCATGGCGCGGCTGGTCAAGGAGGACATGCGCTGGCGCGGCGCCGGGATGAAGGCCGACGACTGGATCCTGCTGTCGTTCCCGGCGGCCAACCGCGACCCGGCCCAGTTCGACCGGGCCGGTGAGGTCATCATCGACCGGGAGGTCAACCGGCACGCCGCGTTCGGCCTCGGTATCCACCGCTGCCTGGGTTCGCACCTGGCCCGCATGGAGCTCCGGACCGCGCTCGAAGTCTGGCTCGAACGGATCCCGGAGTTCAGCCTCGGGGACCCGTCGGCGGTGACCTGGGCAACAGGCCAGATCCGCGGACCACGCACGCTTCCGCTCCGCATCCGCTGAACGCGGTCGCCCCGCCCGACGTCGTAGTTGGCAATGGGCCTGGATGTGGGGACACTGTGATCATGCAGTTGCTGGAGCGGGAGCCGTCTTTGGCGTCCCTGGCCGGGTACGCGCGGGAGGCGCGGCACGGCGACGGGCGGCTGGTGCTGGTGGCCGGGGAGGCCGGGGTCGGCAAGTCGGCGCTGATCGAGCAGCTGCAAGGCGACCTGGCGGACGCGCGCTGGTCCTGGGGGACGTGTGACGGCCTGTTCACCCCCCGCCCGCTGGGTCCGCTGTTCGACCTGGCCGCCCAGCTGGGCGGGGAGCTGGAGGAGCTGTGCCGGGCCGGCGCCGTCCGCGAGGACCTGTTCCGGGCCCTGCTGCGCCAGGTCAGCGAGCCGGGAACGGTCAACGTGGTGGTCATCGAGGACGTCCACTGGGCCGATGAGGCCACCGTCGATCTGCTGCGCTTCCTCGGCCGCCGGCTCCGGGACGCGCCGGTCCTGCTGATCACCACCTACCGCGACGAGGACCTGACCGCGAGCGACCCGCTGCGCGCCGCCCTGGGGGAGATCGCCCGGCAGCGGACGACCCGGCGGGTCGAGCTCGCGCCCCTGTCCGCGGACGCGGTGCGGATCCTGGCCGGCTCGAGCGGGTTCGATGCGGCCGAGCTGTACCGGCTGACGGGCGGGAACCCGTTCTACGTCACCGAGGTGATACAGGCCGGGATCAGCGAGATCCCGGCGGCGGCCCGCGACGCGGTGCTGGCCCGCGCCATGCGGCTGAGCGGCGAATCCCGCCAGGTGCTGGACGTCGCGGCGTTGATCGGCACGCGCAGTGATCTGCCGCTGATCGAGTCGGTCACGGCCTGCCCGCCGCAGGCCTTGGATGAGATCCTCGCATCCGGGCTGCTCGCCGGGGATGGCGTGTGGCTGAGGTTCCGGCACGAGATCGCGCGGCTGGCGGTGGAGCAGGCGGTTCCGGCGCACCGCCGCAGCGCCATCCACGCCCGGATCCTCGTTGCCCTGGAGTCGGCCGGGTGTGAGGACCATGCCCGTCTGGCCTTTCACGCCGAGGGGGCGGGGGACGGTCCGGCGGTTCTGCGTTATGCCTCGTCGGCCGCGCGCCAGGCGGCTGAGCTGGCGTCGCACCGAGAGGCGGCCGCGCAGTTCGAGCGGGCCCTGCGCTTCGCTGGCGAGGCCGATCCGGCGACGGTGGCCGGGCTGTACGACGGGCTCGCCTACGAACTGGGGCTGCTCGACCGGTGGGACGACGCCGTCGACGCCGGTGAGCGCGCGCTCGCGCTGTGGCGTCAGGTGGGTGACCGGCTGCGCGAAAGCGCTACCCTGCGCCATCTCTCCCACACGATGTGGCGTCTGTGCCACGGCGCCGAGGCGCAGGCCGCGATCGAGGCCGCGGTGGCGATCCTAGAACCGCTCGGGCCAAGCGCCGAGCTGGCCCGGGCGTACGCCAATCTCGCCGGCGACCGGATGGAAGACGGCCAGCACGATGCCGCGATCGAGCTGTCCCGGCGAGCTCAGGAGCTCGCCGGGTCGTTCGGCCTGCCCGACGTGCTCAGTGACGCGCTCAACACCGAGGCCTGTGCCACCTCGCGCAAGGACGGCGAGTGGACCACCCTGATGCAGCGGGCCCTGGAGATCGCGGTCTCCGGGCGGATGCAGGCCCAGGCGGGCCGGGCCTACGCGAACATGCATGCCATCTACTGCGTTCAGCGGCGTTTCGATGAGGCGCAGCGGTGCTTCGTGGAAGCCATCGCCTACTGCGACGAGCACGACATCGGCACCTATGGCACCTGCCTGCGGGGCGAGTGGACCGGCGCACTGGAGAAAATGGGCCAGTGGGGCGAGTCGGCGTCGCTCAGCGTGGAACTGCTCACGGGCAGCGGTGCCTCGCCGGTCAACCGGATCAATCCGCTCGTGAGCCTCGGCAAGATCCGGGCGCGCCGGGGCAAAGCCGGGGCCCGGGAGCACCTGGACGAGGCCGTGGCGGCCGCGGACGGGACCGGCGAGCCACAGTGGATCATTTCGGCCCGGCTGGCCCGCGCCGAGGCGTACTGGCTGCAGGGCCAGACAGACTCAGCCGCACGCGAGGCCGAGCTGGCCGATGACGTCTGCGCCCAGGGCGACGCCTGGGACCGCGGGGCGATCGCTGTCTGGCTGCGGCGCACCGGTTCGCGCCGGCCACCGCGCGACGACCTGGCCGGGCCGTACCGGCTGCAGGCCGAGGGCAACTGGGAGGAAGCGGCAGAGCTCTGGCTCGGTCTGGGCTGCCCGTACGAGGCCGCGCTGGCCCTCTACGACACCGACCAGGAGACGGCCCTGCGCCGGGCGCTGAAGATCTTCACCGACCTGGGCGCCCCGGCCGCCGCCCAGCTCACCCGGCACAAGATGCGCCGGCTCGGCATCCGCTCCATCCCGGCCGGGCCGCGGACCGCGACCCGCTCCCACCCGCTCGGCCTGACCCGCCGCGAGCGCGAGGTGCTCGACCTGATCTGCGCCGGCCACACCAACGCCGAGATCGCCGCCAAGCTGTTCATCTCCCCCAAGACCGTCGACCACCACGTGTCCTCCGTGCTGGCCAAGCTGGACGCCCCCACCCGCGAGGTCGCCGCCACCCACGCCGCCCGGCTCGGGCTGGTCAGCGCGGCGGAAATATAGGGAACGCCGCGGGAAAACTGGGGAGCCACTCCCGATTCGGAGCCTGGGCCCGCCGCCATACGGTCACTTTGTACTCGCCCACAGAGTCCAAAGGAGATCGTCATGAACCCCATCCAGCACCTCCGGCGTTTCGCCGCCGTGGTGGCCGGCCTGGCCGCCGCGGTGGTGGCCTTCGGCGCCACGCCCGCGTTCGCCTCGCTGCCGCCCGGTCACGGCGCGTCCGTCGGCCACCCCGCGCCGCCGCCGTTCGGCACTCCGGTGGTCCACACCGTCGTCACCGGCGGCACCCCCGGCTGGGTGATCGCCCTGATCGCCATCGGGGCGGCCCTGCTCGCCGGCACCATGGCGGTGCTCGTGGACCGGACGCGAACCGCCCGCCGCAAGCCGGTCACCGCGGCCGCCTGAGCCGTGGGCGCAGAGGGAACGGTGCCGCTCACCGGCCGTCCCGGCCAAGGCGGCACCGCTCCCATCCGGCCAAAACGGAACCATCACCCCACGACAGGACAGGAGCAAGCCATGGCCCGGTTCATGGATTTTCACGAGGATCTGAAGCTGCCCGCCGAGGCGATCGCGCAGATCGCCGACGACACCCGCAACGCCAGGGCCGACCAGTTCGGTGTGCGCCAGGTCGAGCTGTACCACAACGGTGACGGCAAGGTCTACTGCCTGCTGGACGGGCCAGACGAGCAGGCTATCCGCGCCCACCACGCCGCGCTCGGCGTGCCCTGCGGCGACGTCCACGAGGTAGACAGCCTCACCTGACCGAAGACGAGCTTGCCCGCCGCAGGCCGCGGAACGGGCGAACCACCCGCGTGCCGTCGCCGCGCTCGATCAGGACGTTGCGCGGGCCGCCACCGGTTCCCCACCAGCGGAGGATCTGCACGGGCTGGCCCCGCTCGTAATAGATGCGCTGACGAGACATCCTTCACCGGTTGTTCTGGGGGGACACTTGGGCTATGAGGCGTTCCCTGCAGTGGCTGCAGCCGACGGGAGCCTACCTCTGGCGCTTGCTAGGCGGTGTGCCCCCTGAGAATGTGCCGCGCACGGATGCGGGATGGTTTACCCCCGGTCACCAGAGGCCGCCACGGGACACCGCGCCCCGGCCGCCCAGCAATCCCCTCACCGAGATCCTCTGGGATTTCCGGGAGATCCGCGCCGAGTGGCGCGAAGCGCGGGTGCGCCGGGCGCTCGGCGCAGAGCTCCGCGAAGTCGAGCGCCAGGTGCTGGCCGGGCACGACGCGGGCGAGTCATAGCCGGCAGGTGCCGCCGGCCGTTCACGCCGCCCTGAGACCGGGTCCTAAGGTGGGTACGTGTCGCACAAAGGCATGACCCTGGTCCCCGGCGGGGCCTTCCGGATGGGCAGCACCGGCTTCTATCCGGAGGAAGGGCCGGTCACCACCGCGGAGGTGGACAGCCTGTGGGCTGATGATCATCCGGTCACCAATGCCGCGTTCCGCCGGTTCGTCGCCGACACCGGGCACGTGACCATCGCCGAGACGTCCCCCGACCCCCGCGATTTCCCCGGCGCCGACCCGTCGCTGCTGGTGCCCGGATCGCAGGTCTTCACCCCGACCACCGGGCCGGTGCCGCTCAACGACTGGACGCAGTGGTGGCGCTGGGTGCCCGGTGCCGACTGGCGCCACCCCGACGGCCCCGGCTCCACCCTGGACGGCAGGGACCTGCACCCGGTGGTGCACGTCGGGCTGGAGGACGCTCTCGCCTACGCCGCCTGGGCGGGCAAGCGGCTGCCCACCGAGGCCGAATGGGAACACGCGGCCCGCGGCGGCCTCGACGGCGCCACCTACGCCTGGGGCGAGGAGTTCATGCCCCGCGGCCGGATCATGGCCAACACCTGGCACGGGCGGTTCCCCTACCAGAACCTGGCCCCGCACGGCTTCACCCGGACCTCCCCGGTCAACAAGTTCCGGCCCAACGGCTACGGCCTGCACGACGTGACCGGCAACGTCTGGGAATGGACGGCGACCAGCTGGACCCACCGCCACTCAGCGGAAGATCCCGGCCCCGGCCAGCCCGGCCAGCAACGCACCGAAGCGCCCTGCTGCGCGCCGCACACCGCCGTGAGCGAGCACGACCGGTTCGTCATCAAGGGCGGCTCGCATCTGTGCGCGCCCTCCTACTGCCACCGTTACCGCCCAGCCGCCCGCCAGGCACATGGGCCCCGGGATAGCACCAGCCACGTCGGATTCCGTTGCGTCCAATCACCGTGAGGCCGGGGACCGGGGAGATCATTCCCGGGCGAGCATGGCGGCGGCCTGGCGTTCCAGGTCGAGGTAGGGCTGGCCGCTGACGTCGATGGCGACCCGCTTAATGGTGCCGCCGGCGAATCGGTACGGGCGCTCGCCCGGGTAGTCGTCGGTGACGGCCGCCCCGCCGTCGCGGCCGACGCACAGGCCCTCGCCGGCCAGCTCGAAGTAGCCGGGCTGGTTCCTGATGCGGCCCTCACCGACCTTGCGGTCCCCGTGGTACAGGGACAGCACGCCGGTGGCGACGCCGGGCGGATCCTCGCCGTCCTTGCCGAACGACGCGGACAGGATCAGGTTCTCCCCGGTGGGCAGGTCCTCGGTGGCCACCACCTTCTGCTCGTCGATCCCGACGAAGTTGTAGACGTAGTGCAGCCGGTTGTCCTTGACGTACAGCGCGTGCCCGCCGAACCGCGCGCCGTGGGCGAAGATCACTCCCGCCGCGCCGGGCGCGGGGATGTCGACCTGGGCGCCGATGGTGTAGGAGCGGTTGTGGATGTTCGCTGCCTGGTGCTCGGGGACGTCCGCCGCGCCGGGATAGTAGATGTAGCGGTCGCGCGGGCTGGCCAGCTGCGGCCGGGGCGTGTTCAGGATCTCCAGCGGCGAGCGGTCGTCGAGCGGGAAGGCGCCGTTGGCGCCGGCCTCGGCGAACCACAGGTTCACCATCTCCCGCAGCTTGTCCGGGTGCTCCGCCGCCAGGTCGTGCACTTCGGACCGGTCGGTGTCGGTGTGATACAGCTCCCAGGTGTCGTCGTTGAAGTGGCCCCAGCCGCTGATCGTCGGGTGCGTGGTGACCGCCTTCCAGCCCTCGTGCCAGATCCCCCGCGAGCCCAGCATCGAGTAGAACTGGGTCTTGCGGGCGGACGGGGCTGAGGGGTCGTCGAGGCAGTAGCGCATGCTCACCCCGTCGAACTGGGACTGGGTGAATCCCTTGATCGCGCCCGGTGGCGTGACGTCCAGCAGGTCGAGGACGGTTGGCACGATGTCGACGGCGTGGTGGTACTGGTGGCGAATCTCGCCGCCGTGGCCGAGGACCGACGGCCAGGCGATGATGCACGGGTCGCTGGTCCCGCCGTTGAACTCGTAGCGCTTCCACATCTTGAACGGGGTGTTGAAGGCCATCGCCCAGCCGTTGGCGTAGTGGTTGTAGGTCTTCGGGCCGCCCAGCTCGTCGATCATCACGAGATTCCGCTGGAGGTCGTCGGGGATGCCGTTGAACAGCAGGTTCTCGTTGACCGACCCATCCGGGCCGCCCTCGCCGCTGGCGCCGTTGTCGGACACCACGATCACGATCGTGCTGTCCAGCTGCCCGGACTCCTCCAGGAAGTCCAGCAGCCGCCCGATGTGGTGGTCGGCGTGGGACAGGAATCCGGCGTACACCTCGGCCATCCGGCTGAACAGGCGCTTCTCGTCCCCGGACAGGGAGTCCCACGGCTTGGTGTAATCCAGCGGTGGGAATGGCTTGCCGTCCGGACCGGTGCGGGTGGCGGGCGTGCCGATCGGGTTGACCGGAGGAAGCTCGGTGTCGTCCGGGACGATGCCCATCGCCTTCTGCCGGGCGAGCGTCTGCTCCCTCATGGCGTCATATCCCAGGTCGAACTTCCCGGTGTAGCGCTCGATCCATTCGCGGGGGGCGTGGTGCGGCGCGTGCGCCGCGCCCGGCGCGTAGTAGAGGAAGAACGGCTTGTCCGGCGCGATCACCTTCGCGTCCCTGATGAACTCCAGCGCCTTGTCGGTCAGGTCCTCGGTGAGGTGGTAGCCCTCCTCGGGGGTTCGCGGCTGGTCGACCGGGTGGTTGTCGTAGACGAGGTCCGGGTACCACTGGTTCGTCTCGGCGCCGAGGAAGCCGTAGAACCGCTCGAAGCCGCGGCCGGTGGGCCAGTTGCGCCGCGTCGAGGCGAGGTTCATCTCGTCGGTGGGGCACAGATGCCACTTGCCCACGATGTAGGTGTTCCAGCCGCGCTCACCAAGGATCTCCGACAGCATCCCGTTCTCCGGCGGGATGGTGCCGCTGGCGTTGGGGAACCCGCTGGCGGCCTCGGTGATGCAGGCCATGCTGTTCCGCGTGTGGTTGCGCCCGGTCAGCAGGCACGACCGGGTCGGTGAGCACAAAGCCGTGGTATGCCACTGGGTGTACCGCACCCCGCCGGACGCGATCCGGTCGATGTTGGGCGTTTCGATCGGGCCGCCGTAGCAGCCCATCGCCGAGAAGCCCACGTCGTCGAGCACGATGTACACCACGTTCGGCGCGCCATCGGGTGCCTTCGCCGGCTCAAACGGCGACCAGTCCGGCACCGAGTCCCGGATGTCGACGTTGCTGGTCCCCTTGAACGGCTCGCTCACCACGTGCCCCTTCCACACAGCTAAGGCGCAGAGACAGCCACTGTGACAGCGTCGCGCGCACCATGACATGGCGCATCACCCCCGGCGAGTGACGGCACCGCCGCCAGGCTCAGCCCGCGTGCAGCCGGAGCTCGGCCGCGAAGCGCTCCGTCATCTCGAGGGTCTTCGACAGCTCCTGGTGGCGGACGATCACCATGCCGTCGGAGATGATGGCGGCCCGCCAGTCGCGCCTCGGCGCCCCGACCGGAAGCAGTTCGAGCGCCGCCACGTGCTCGCCGTACTCGGCCAGCAGGTGGTCCAGGCCTTCGTAGCCGGTGATCCGCCCGGCGCCCTCGGCGCGCTTGAAGATGACCGCGGCGTTGTAGCGCCGCTCGATCGGCCGCGAGATCTTGCCCTGCGTGATCGCTTCCGCCCAGGCCAGGAACAGGTCGGCGTCGGTGGCGTAGTTCATCACGTCCACCAGCCGCCCGCCGGGTGGCCGGGCGCCGATCTCGCCGAACACCACCTCGCCGTCGGCCTTGCGGTACCACTCCATGTGCGTGAACCCGTCGCGGAACCCGAGCGCCTTGAGCGCGGCCGCGCCGAGCGCCCGGCCGGCCTGAAGGTCCGGCGCGTCCAGCGCGCGGAGCGACACGGTGACCGGGCTGATCCATTCGTGCTGCTTCATGAGCAGCGGGCGCGGGCGGTACCAGCAGATGTTCTCGAACAGCACCCGCCCGCCCGCGCAGATGGTGTCGTAGGTGAACTCCTCCCCGTCGACGAACTCCTCGACGATGACCTGTGGCACGTGCCGGAGCATCGGCAGGATGGCGTCGAGCTCGGCGGCCGAGTCGGCCCGGTAGGTGTCGGCCGCGCCCGCGCCGGCGATCGGCTTGACGACGAGCGGGAAGCCGAGGCGCTCCGCGGCGGCCCACACCCCGGCGACGGTCTCGGTGCTAGCGTGCCCCGGCGTGCGCAGGCCCGCGGCGCCGAGCAGCTCCTTCATCAGCTCCTTGTCCCGGAACGGCACCGTCTGCCCGACCGTCAGCCCGGGCAGGCCGAGCTCCTCGCGCAGCCGCGCGGCGAGCAGCATGTACGGCTCCCACAGGCATTCCACCCGGTCGATGCGCACGTGCCGGGCCAGCTCGTGCACGGTGGCGGCCACCGCGTCCCCGGCGGCCAGCGAGCCAACCTGCTGGTAGTGGGCCAGCGCTTCCCGCGCGGCGTGCGGAACGGCTGACGGTGGCTGGTCACCGATGCCGATGACGGACGCCCCGGCGGCCGCGAGCCCGCGGGCGAAGAACGCCATCTCGGCCGGGTACCCGGGCGAGATCATGATGACGTTCATCACGGATCAGCCGAGCTCGACCCGGACGCCGGTGATGAGCTGCCACATCGCGTCGCTGACCACGGCGGTGTCCGCGTGCCGGACGATGACGTAGCCGTCGCCCTCGTAGCTGCCCGAGGACACCTGGCCCGGCTCCGGCAGGCGCGACTCGACGACCAGCGAGCTCACCTCAGGCGGCAGCCGGTCGAGGCCGTGTACCGCCTGCACGCGCCCCACTCCCTGCCCGCGCAGGTACACCGTCCCGGCGGACCACAGACGCGGCGGGGGCGCGAAGCTGTCGTGCACCATGAGCTGCGCCCAGGAGCGGTAGAAGTCGAAGTCGTGGACGTAGCACAGCATCGAGGTGATCTGGGCGCCGGCTGGCCGCGCCGCGACCTCGGAGACCGCGACCGAGCCGTCGGGCCGGCGGAACCATTCCATATGGGTGAACCCTGACCACAGCCCGAGCGCCCGCAGCGCAGCCGACGCGATCGCCCGGATGTCGCCATACTCGGGCCCGCCTATGTCGCGCGGCAGGAGCACCCGCCACTGGATCCACGGGTTGCGCAGCACCTCCAGCGGCGTGGGCTGATAGGCGGAGATCGAGTCCCAGACGATCTGCCCGCCCGTCATCACACTGTCGTACGAGCCCTCCTCGCCGGTGAGGAACTCCTCGACCAGCGCGAGCCGGTCCGGCGCGGGCGGGGCGACGGCGAGCCACACCCGCAGGTCCTCGGCGTCGTCGAGACGGAACGTGCTCTTGGCCCCGGCGCCGGCGGGCGGCTTGACCACCAGCGGGAACCCGACCTCGGCGGCGAACCCGGCCGCCGCGTCCGCCGAATCGGCCAGCCGGTACCGCGCGCAGGGCACGCCGGCCGCCCGCAGCACCGACTTCATCTGCGCCTTGTCGCGGAAGTTGCGCGCGGTGGCCGCGTCCATGCCGGCGATGCCCAGGTGCTCCCGGACCTGCCCGAGCGGCACCTGCAGCTGCTCGAATATCCCGAAGAGCCGCTGCACCGGACCGGCGCGGCGGCCGAGCGCCTCGGTGGCGGCGGCGATCTGCCCGGCGTCGAACGGGTCGTCGATCCGCCAGTGCGCGGCCAGCCTGGGCCGCAGCTCGTCCGGGACGCGGCTCGCGGGGTCGCAGGTGATGAGGGCCAGCTCGGTGTCCGGCAGCCCGGCGGCCGCCTCAACGAACCGCATCGTCGCGCCGAGCACGTAGGGCGCGACAAAGGCGGCGAACACCATGCCTGAAGGGATACCCGGCTAAGCCATGAGGGATACCCCGCTGGGCCAGGCCCAGTCAGCCCCGGGGGGTCGCGCCACGCCCGCGTAGCATTCCAGGCATGAACGTCGTGTTCGTCGAGCCGTTCTTCCCCTCCAACCAGCGCAACTTCCCGCGCGCGCTGGCCGAGGCCGGCGCGACGGTGATCGGCATCGGCGAGTACCCCCTCGACGCGATGGATGATCAGCTCAAGGGCTGGATGCACCACTACGAGCAGGTGCGGTCGGTCACCGACGTGGAGGCGATGACCCGCGCGGTCCGGTGGGTGCAGGACAAGCTGTGGGTCGACCGGCTCGAGGCCACGATCGAGGCGCACACCCTGGCCGCGGCACAGGTCAGGGAGGCCTGCACCATCCCGGGCACGTCGGTGCGGACGGCCTGGCTGTGCCGGGACAAGCCGTCGATGAAGCAGGCGCTGCGCGAGGCGGGGGTGCCAACCGCCGCCTCGGCCGCGGTCGGCAGCGCCGCGCAGGCACGCGCGTTCGCCGAGCAGACCGGGTTCCCGCTGATCCTCAAGCCGCGCAGCGGCGCCGGCGCCCTGGACACGATGCGGGCCGACGACGCCGCCAGCCTCGAGCATGCGCTGGGGATCTTCGGTGGCCAGGGCGCCGAATCGATCGCGGTGGAGGAGTTCGTCGAGGGCCACGAGGGCTTCTACGACACCATCACGGTGGGCGGGCAGGTGGCGGCCGACTTCGCGTCGCACTACTACCCGAATGTGCTGGAGGCGATGCGGACCCGGTGGATCTCGCCCGAGTTCATCACCACCAACCGGATCGACACCGCGCCGGAGTACGGCGAGCTGCGCGAGATGGGGCGGCGGGTCATCGCCGCTCTCGGGATAGGGACGTCCGCGACGCACATGGAGTGGTTCTCCGGCCCGAAGGGGCTGAAGTTCTCCGAGATCGGCTGCCGGCCCCCCGGCGTGGGCGCCTGGGACCTGTACTCCGCGGGCAACGACATGGACGTCTACCGGGAGTGGGCGAACGCGATCGTGTCCGGCGAGACCCGCTCGGCGCCATCGCGCCGGTACGCAGCCGGGATAGTCGCGCTGCGCCCCGACCGGGACGGCCAGATCACGGGCTACGCGGGAGTCGACGAACTGCAGCGGGAGCACGGCGAGTGGGTCATCGACGCGCACCTGCCATCGGCGGGCACGCCGACCCAGCCGGTGGCGGCCGGGTACATGGCCAACGCCTACGTGCGGATGCGCCATCCCGACTATGACACGCTGCGCGGGATGCTCGGCAACGTGGGCCGCACGCTGCACGTCTACGCCTCGTGAAGGTCACACTGCTGGGGCCGCAGCGCAGGCCCACGCTGGACACGGTCGCCGCGTCGCTGCAGGTGGAGGGGCCGATCATCACCATCACCGCCGGCTGGCAGGAGCGCGAGCCCGACGACGGTGAGCTGGGCAAGCTGCTCGGCTCCCGTGACGTCAACCTCCGCCTGTACCGGCGGTGGCTCGACGTGCAGGAGCGCGACCCGGAGTTCGCCCTGGGCGAGCGCAAGCTGGCCGCGGTGCTCGAAGAGCTGCAGGACATGTACCTGCTGCGCCTTGATCATGCGCTGCAGGCGGTCTACGCGGTCCAGCGCCGCAGCGGCAGCCAGCGGCTGCGGGCCAGCGTGCTGGCCGAGGCGGTCAACGCCGTCCGGGAACTCGACGCCGCGCACCTGCGCCGCGTCAGCGCCGTCCGCGGCGAGTTCTACCAGCGCCTGCAGCCGCACGACCGGCCGGTGATCGCCGGGCACCGCGCCGAGGTGGCGGGCCTGCTCGCCGGCGCCGCCGCCGTTGTGGTCGCGGGCGGGCATGTGGGCGTGCTGGCGGATGCCCTGCACCTGTTCAACATCGCCGCGTCGCTGCGGTCGCCGGTGATCGCATGGTCGGCCGGCGCGATGGCCCTGACCGACCGCATCGTGCTCTTCAACGACCGGGCGCCGCAGGGACCGGGTCACCCCGAGGTCTACGGCAGCGGCCTCTCCGTGCTGCGCAATGTGGTGGCCCTGCCGCACGCCAGCGCGAGGCTGCGGCTCGGCGACGCGCCCCGGATGGCCGTCTTCGCCCGCAGGTTCGCCCCGGCCCGCTGTGTCCTGCTGGAGCAGGGCACCCGGGTAGACATCGATGACGAGGGCGACCGTCCGCCGGGCACCCGGGTGCTCGCCGAAGACGGCCGCGTGACCACCCTGGAGGCAGCCTGACCACCATCAGCCGCCCGGCCCCGGCCGGCCGCAAACTCGCGATCAACAGGCTCAGGGAGCGCGGGCCCGTCGAGCCTGCGGCCGTCGACCGTTTCCTGGCGCGGCACGAGGTACCGATCGTCGAGGGCGCCCGGTGCACCTTCCTCTACCGGGGGGAGGCCAGCGAGGTTCACCTCGTGCACCAGATCTTCGGGCTGCCCCGGCGCATCCCGCTGCGACGGCTGCGCGGCACCGACCTGTGGTACGTCGTGCTGGAACTGCCCGACGGCTCACGGGTCGAGTACCAGCTCGAGGTGGCCCGGGGCGAGCAGCGCGAGCGCATCAACGACCCGCTGAACCCGCACGTCGCGCACAGCCCCATGGGCAGCTCGTCGGTCTGCTACGCCCGGGGACACGAGGTGCCCGAGTGGACGCAGCCCGACCCGGAGGCGCGTCCCGGGTCGCTGGCCGAGCTCGTCGTGCCGAGCCGTGCGCTGCGGCGCTCCTGCCGGGTGACGCTCTACCTGCCGGCCCGGTTCCGGCGCATCGCCCGCTATCCGCTGCTGATCGTCCACGACGGCGGCGACTACCTGAAGTACGCGGCGGCCCAGACCGTGCTCGACAACCTGATCCACCGGCTCGACGTGGCCGAGACCGTCGTGGCCTTCGTGTACCCGGGCGACCGGCTGGCCGAGTACGCGAACTCGGCGGCCCACGCCCGCTACCTGACGGCCGAGCTGGTGCCGCAGCTCGAGGCCGAGTTCCCGCTCGCTGGTGTTCCGTCGGCCCGGTGCCTGATGGGCGCGAGCTTCGGCGCCGTGGCGGCGTTGTCGACCGCCTACCGCTACCCGGGCGTCTACGGCTCGCTGCTGCTGCAGTCCGGCTCGTTCGTGTTCACCGACATCGGCAACGACCACGGCGGCGGGCCCGCGTTCGAGCCGGTGGTGCGGTTCGTCAACCGCTACCGCGCCGCCCCCCGGTGGGTCGCGGACCGGGTGTTCGTCAGCTGCGGGGTCTACGAGCCGCTGATCGTCCGGAACCGGTCCATGGTGCCCACGTTCGAGGCCGCCGGGATGGCCGTCCGTTACGTCGAGGCCCGCGACGGGCACAGTTGGGAGAATTGGCGCGACCGGCTGCGGGAGGGGCTGTCATGGATATTCCCAGGTCCACAGAAGTACTTCTATGAGTGACGACGCGAAGACAACGGGACGGTGGTTCTCCGGCCGCGTCCAGGATGAGATCACGCTCGTGCGCTGGGGCACGTTCGGCCGGCCGGTGCTGATCTTCCCGTCCGCGGGCGGCGACGCCGAGGAGATCGAGCGGTTCGGCCTGATCGACGCGTGCGGGCCGCTGCTCGCCGAGGGCCGGGTCAAGCTGTACTCGGTCGACAGCGTGGCCGGGCGGGCGATGATGACCAAGGACGGCCCGGCCGACTACCGCATGTGGCTGCTCAACCAGTTCCATGAGTGCGTCCGGTGGGAGGTGGTGCCGGCCATCCACGCCGATCTCGGCGGCCAGGCCATGGACGTGATCGCCACCGGCGCCTCGATCGGCGCGTTCAACGCGGTGGCCGTCCTGTGCCGCTATCCCGACGTCATTGCCGCGGCCATCGGCATGAGCGGCAGCTACCGGATCGAGCGCTTCTACGACGAGGCGTGGAGCCAGGACCTGTACCACTCGGCGCCGCTGCAGTTCCTGCCGGGCCTGGAGGGCCCGCGGCTGGACACGCTCCGCGGGCGGTTCGCGGTGCTCGCGTCCGGGGAGGGCGACTGGGAGAACATCGGCGAGTCCTGGCAGATGGCCGCGGCCCTGGGCGCCAAGGGGATACCCAACCGGGTGGACAACTGGGGCCCGCAGTGGGCGCACGACTGGCACACCTGGCACCAGATGCTGCCGCAGTACCTCCGCGAGCTCGCCGCCTAGCGGTCAGGCGCACGGCTCGGGCTGGTCAGCGCGCGGGAGTTACCGGAACATAGGCGGATACCCTTCCTCAGCTTGGGCACGGAGGTGCGGCGATGGGCCGGCTGGTCGAGGTGGCGGACACCAAGCTCTACGTTGAGGAGCGCGGCCAGCCGTCGGCGTTCCCGCTGCTGGTCTTCCACGGCGGGCCCGGGCTCGACCACACCGAGTTCGGCGACTACCTCGACCCGCTGACCGAGGGGGACGGCTACCGGCTGGTGCTGGTCGATGAGCGCGCCTGCGGCCGTTCGGACCGGACCGCGCCGCGCGAGACCTGGACACTGGCGCGGATGGCCCAGGACGTGAGCGACCTGGCGGCCAGCCTGGGGGTGAGCGGCGGGTACGCCACGCTCGGTCACTCCTACGGCGCCTTCGTCGTCCTGCAGCACGCCGTCGACCACCCGGGAGAGCCGCGTTGCACGATCGTGTCGGCAGGCATCGCCGCCGCGCGCTGGCTCGAAGGAGTTGACCGGCAGCTGGCGGAGTTCGAGCCGGCCGACCTGCGCGAGCAGGTGACGTCGTCGTGGGCGCGGGAGACGCAGGTCCAGACCGAGGACGAGGTGGATACGCTGATGGAGGACCAGCTGCCGTTCCACTTCCGGGAGCCGCGCGGCGCCGCGCTCGCGGAGTACCTGCGCCGCACCGCCGGTCTCGCCCGGTACGCGCCCGACGTCATCCGGCACTTTGCCGCCCAGGACTACGGCGGAATCGACCTCGAGGACCGGCTCGGACTCCTCACGCACCCGGTGCTGGTGCTGGCCGGCCGCCATGACCGGACCTGCCCGGCCGGCGCGGCGGAGGACATGGCGCGGCGGCTGCCGGACGCGGAGCTGACCGTGTTCGAGAACTCCGCGCACATGATGTTCGCCGAGGAGCAGGAACGCTACTTGGCGACGGTCCGCGGGTTCCTCGACCGCGTGGCGCGCTGAGACCGCCGTGGTGACATCCCGGCCGGGGATGAAGGTAGGCACACCAGCAGCAGCGTGTCACCGCCCTGTGACCGGGCCACCGCCGCGGCTAGCTTCGGTGTCATGAGAACAGCACGCATCATCTACCGCTACCTGACCGGGCTCTTCCTCGCCGACGTGCTGCTGCAGTTCTTCCTGGCCGGGGCGGGTGTGTTCAGCGCCGGCCCAGGGACGGCAGCCCGTGATTCGAGCGCGCTCGACCCGCACCGCATGAACGGCATGGTGGTCATGATCCTCGCGCTGCTGCTGCTGATCACCGCGCTGGTGGCCCGCAACGGGCGCTGGAAGTGGGTACTGCCGCTGCTCGTGCTGACGCTGCTGCAGCCGGTACTGGCGATCGCGGGGGCGGCGGGCGGCCTGCACGTGCTCAACGCCGCGTTCATCCTGGGCATCGCCGGCATGCTGACCTACCGCGCCTGGCACGCCGATCGCCGTCCGCAGCCTGAGCCCGCCCCGGTGGCCCAGCCGGCCGCCGCATCGCACACAGCACCGCCGAGCTGACGGCCCGCCCGCTCGCCTAGCGCGCGGGGAGTGTTCGCCACCTGGCGAGGAGCCTGCGATTCGTACCTGTAATCGCAGGCAGGTGCAGTCAGAACAGCACCTGCTGGGCGCCGGGGATGCCAGCCGAGGACGCCGCCTCGATGGCCGCCTCGATCTCTCCCAGGCTGGCGTCCTCAGCGAGCGCGGCCAGGATCGCGCCCCGGATCGCCACCGCCCGGCCGCGCGGGCCGCGGCGATCGCTGAGCGGCGAGTACGGATCCTGGCGCCGGGCCAGGTAGTCCTGGACGTTGTCTCCCGGCGAGCCGGCGGCCAGGTGCACGGCGGTCTGGCAGCTGGGCTCGTCGCACCGGTGCCGGATCACCGGCAGATAGCCCGTGACCGGATCCGGGGCCGGCACTCCCCGGCTGAGCACGTAACCGTAGATGTGCGCCGGGACGACCAGGCTCCCCGGCCGGTCCGCCGCCGCCCGGCGGGTGCCCGCCCGGAACCGCCCGTGCCCGCCGGACGACAGCGCGCCGAGGAAGTAGGCACACTGCCCCGGGCCGCGCCAGTAGACCTTGCTGTAATACCTCGACCGGGCCTCATCGTCGGCCGCCAGCGCCTCCCACAGGTCCCGGGGTATCCGGCCGAGCTGGTCCCCTCCCCCCGCGGCCGCCACCGGCCCATCGGGCCGGTGGCCTGGCGAGAACGGTCATACCTCCACAGTAAGTCGCTTACCGGACAGTCCTGGGGATTGCCGACGGCCGCCGCGCCCGGCCTCAGCAACCTGGCGCCCGCATCCGAGCCTCGCACCGCGCCCGGCCGGGCCGGAACGACCGTGCCCGATAGCGGCGGACAGCGGAGGGTTAGCGTAGCCATATCAGCAGCCGGGACCACCCACGGGCCGGCACGAGGCGCCGGACGCGGCAAGGGGGCACTGTGGACACCGAACACCTGGACCGAGTCTTAGCGAACCTCGCCGGCCACAAGACGGTGTGGGCACGGCTGCCGATCAGAGACAAGATCCAATATCTGATCGAGGTCCGGCAGGCAACGCTGGCCAACGCGGAGCGCTGGGCCGACGCCGAGACCAAGGCCAAGCAGCTGCAGGCCGGCTCACCGCTGGTCGGCGCCGAGGCGTGGCTGGGCGGCCCCTACGGCCTGGTGGCGTGGCTGTCGGCGTCGATCCAGACCCTTACCGCTCTCGATACCGGCGCCGACGTGCTGGCGCACGTCAAGCTGCACCGCAGCGTCAACGGCAAGCTGGTCGCCCGGGTGCTCCCGCACGACGTCTACGAGGAACTGCTGTTCAACGGCATCACCGCGGACGTGTGGATGCGCGACGGTGTGAACGAGCAGAACCTGCGCGAGAACATGGCCGGCTTCTACCGGCGCGAGGATCCCGACGGCGTGCTGGCCCTGGTGCTGGGCGCCGGCAACGTCTCGGCGATCGTCCCGCTCGACATCCTCGACCGCATGATCAACTGCGGTGAGGTCGTGGTCGGCAAGATGAACCCGGTCAATGAGTACCTCGGGCCGATCTTCGAGGACATCTTCGCCCCGCTGGTACGGCACGGGTACCTGGCCTTCGTCTACGGCGGCGGCGATGTCGGCGAGTACCTGACCCATCACGATGCCGTGCAGGCCATCCACATCACCGGCAGCGCGCACACGCACGACCTGATCGTGTATGGCCCCGGGGAGGAGGGCCAGCGGCGCAAGGCGGCGGACGACCGGGTGGTCGGCAAGCCGATCAACTCCGAGCTCGGCGGTGTCGGCGCCACGATCGTGCTGCCGGGTCCCTGGGCCGGGGCCGACTTCCGGTATCAGTCCGAGCACGTGGTCACGCAGAAGCTGCACAACTCCGGGCACAACTGCGTCGCCAGCCAGGTTCTCGTCCTGCCCGCGGACTGGGACGGCAGCCCACGGCTGCTGCGCGAGATCCGGCGGCGGCTCGACACCTCGGAGCCGAGGCCCGCCTACTACCCCGGCACCGAGCAGCGCCTGAGCGCGCTGCAGCAGGCGGAACCCGCTACCGAGGTTCTTGGCGGCGGCGATGCGAAACGGATGCTCGTGGCCGGCGTGGATCCGGCCACGGAGCACTACGGGTTCCGCACCGAGTTCTTCGCCCCGGCCCTGGTGACGACGTCGCTGCCGGGCGACGCGGCGCAGTTTCTCCAGCGCGCGGTCAACTTCTGCAACGACCGGCTGTACGGGACGCTGTCGGTGAACCTCATCGTGCACCCGAAGACGCGCCGCCAGCTCGGCGCGGACTTCGACCGGGCCATCGCGGCGCTGCGTTACGGGGGCATCGGGATCAACGCGTGGGTGGGTGCCGCGTTCCTGATCGCCCGGGCCGCCTGGGGCGCCTACCCGGGTCACACCTACACCGATGTGCAGTCGGGCATCGGGGTCGTGCACAACGCGCTGATGTTCGACCAGCCGCTCAAGACGGTCGTGTCCGCGCCGTTCCACCCGTTCCCCCGCTCGGTCCGCCGTGGTGAGAACACCTTGTTCCCCAAACCGCCGTGGTTCCTGACCAACCAGACCTCCGAATCCACCGCCCGCAAGCTCACCGAGTTCGCGGCGGCGCCATCGGCAGCCAAGCTGCCGGCCCTGTTCGCCTCAGCACTGCGGGGATGACCCATGACTTCGTTCGACTACATCGTGGTGGGCGCGGGCTCGGCCGGCGCCGTCGTGGCCGCCCGCCTCTCGGAGTCGGCCGGCCACCGGGTGCTGCTCATCGAGGCCGGCGGCAGCCAGAAGCACATGAACGTGCGGGTGCCCGCCGCGTTCTCCCAGCAGTTCAAGACCAAGCTGGACTGGGGCTACTATTCCGAACCCGAGCAGTATCTGGGCGGGCGGAGGATCTTCATGCCACGGGCCAAGATGCTCGGCGGCTGCTCCTCGATGAACGCCATGATCTACATCCGCGGCAGCGATGCCGACTACGACACGTGGGCCAAGAATGGGGCCACCGGCTGGTCGTACGCGGACGTGCTGCCGCTGTTCCGCAAGTCGGAGGACAACTCCCGCGGCGCCGACGACTACCACGGCGACAGCGGCCCGCTCTACGTCTCCGACCTCCGGTCCCCGAACGAGATGAGCCTCAGGCTCGTCGATGCGATCGCCGCCACCGGCCTGGGCAGAAACGGCGACTTCAACGGGGCCGACCAGCTCGGCACGGGCCTGTACCAGGTGAGCCAGCGGGGCGGGATGCGGTGGACGACCGCCGACGGCTACATCGACCCGGCCCGCAAGCGGGGCAACTTCAACGTCCTGACCAACACCCGCGTGCTCCGGGTGCGGATCGAGGACGGCGCCGCGGTCGGCGTCGAAGCCGAGCGGGACGGCCAGCCCGGGTTCATCCGGGCCACCAGGGAGGTCATCCTGTCGGCGGGGGCGCTCAACACCCCCCAGCTGCTGATGCTCTCCGGTATCGGTCCCGCCGATCACCTGGCCGAGCATGGCATCACGACGATCGTGGACAACCCCAACGTGGGCGACCACTACATGGACCACCCCATGTACCTGATCAACGTGGAGACGACGGCCAAGGGGACCCTGTACGAGGCCCAGTCGCCCAGGTGGCTGGCGACGTACCTGGCCCGCCGGACCGGGCTGCTGAGCTCGAACATCGGCGAGGTGGGCGCGTTCTTCCACACCCGCTCCGGTGACGCGGCGCCGTCCATGCAGTACATCTGCGCGCCCGGTTACTTCTACGACCATGGCTTCCGCACCTATCCCACCCCCGCGCTGGCGATCGGCTGCTCGCTGGTCGGAGCGCAAAGCACGGGCCACGTCCGGCTGCTCAGCGGCGACCCGGAGCAGCCGCCGGCCATCACCGCCAACTACCTCCAAGAGCCCGAGGACATGCAGGCGATGATCACCGCCGTCGAGCGGGGCCGGGAGGCCCTCGCGTCCGCGCCACTTCGCGGCCTGGCGGGCCGGGAGATCCACCCGGGCGGCGACACGTCATCCCGCGAGGCCCTCGACAAGATCATCCGTCGTGAGGTTGAGCACACCTACCACCCGGCCTGCACCGCCCGGATCGGCACCGAGTCCAGCGGGGTGGTGGACCCGCAGCTGCGGGTGCACGGCGTGCAGCGGCTGCGGGTCGCCGACGCGTCGGTGTTCCCCGCCATCCCGCACGGGAACACCCACGCCCCCACGGTGATGGTCGGCGAGAAGGCCGCCATCATGATCGCGGCCACAGGCTGAAGCCGGGTCCCAGACCGCCAGCGCCACCCCGCCCGGCCTGAGGCGCGCCGGGGGGGCCAGGTTTGGCTGCCTGGACCGGGGTAGTTGCCGGGTCACGATCCGTACTGGATCCCCACACCGGTCGTGCGGGGACCCCCGGCAATGGGGAGTGAGAACGCCCGATGAAACCGATGCCAGCCCTGGCCCTGATCGCGGTGGGGGCAATCCTCGCCTTCGCGGTGAGGGCCTCCGGTGGGGTGATCTCCTGGTCAACCATCGGGTGGGTGCTGATCCTGACCGGTATCGCCGGGGTCCTGCTGCCCTACCTGCTCCCCCAGCGCTGGGTCCGGCGGCGGGTAACCCGCCGCAGCGGGGACAGGAGGATGCCGGTCGGATGGACGTTCCGGCGGCGGCCCAACCCCAACCTCGCGACCGTCCCGCCCGTCGTGCCGGCGGACGAGGTGATCACCATGGATGGGACCCCGCCGGGCGCCGCGACGCCAGCGGAGGAAGTGGTCGAGGAATACTACGAGGAATAGCCGGCGGAACCGCCGCCATCCCGGCGGCGCTGGATACCGCCCGGCGTCCACCGCGACGTCAGACGTCGCCCACGTCGATGAGCAGTTCCCGGCCGTCCGGCAGCATGACGCCCAGCGAGTAGATGATCCCTTCGGGCAGGTCGAGCTGGCCGAGAATCTCGATATCGACGACATCAGGGTGGGAGATAAGCAGGCGGCACAGCACGCTGCCCGCATGATCGGCCGGAGCAGCCTGGGGCTTGCTGGCGTTATCGGGAGACGTCATGCGACCTTTGGCTGACCGTTTTACGGCCGTGAGTGGGGTCCGCGGCCGCGGCGACCTTTACTCGCTGTCGTCGGTCAGCCCCGCGAACGGCGCCGGACCAGGCAATCGCGACAGGTCGCAGCAGAACTGCGCATCGGCACACATTTCTCATGGTAACTCAGCGTTAACACAAGATCCCGGAATGAGTGCAAGCACGCAGCGCGGCGTGTCGCATGCGCTGAGCCGGCGAGTTACGGCCAGCTGGAATGATCTGTCCCATCTCAGGCATCAGGTCTGTGCAGGTCAGCACCCTGGAACCCATGATCATCCGGGGCTGTGCAACCAGAGTGCTACCTGACACCGGCTCACACCTCCCCGATCAGCGCGGCGAACCGGCTGGCGGCACGCTTCTGGTCGCCCGGCAGGACGTGCGAGTAGACCGTCATCGTGACGGTGGCGCTGGCGTGGCCGAGGCGCTCAGAGACCGTCTTGACCGGCTCGCCCGCCGACAGCAGCAGGCTGGCGTGAGTGTGCCGCAGGTCGTGGATCGTGATCACCGGCAGCGCGTGTACGCGAGCAGGTACCAGGCCGGTACAGGTGCTGCTTGCAGGCACCAGGTCAGTCCGGGTATCACCGTGGCGTGATCATGCGCGGCACGCCGGTCCCGCCGTGGCGGCAGCTGGCGGCGATCATCCGCGGCCAGATCGAGGTCGGCGAGCTGGCACCGGGCCAGCAGCTGCCATCGGCGATCCAGCTGGCCGAGCGCTACGAGGTGTCCGCGCCCACCGTGAAGAAGGCCCTGGGTGCGCTCAAGAACGAGGGGCTGATCGTGGGCGTGGCCGGCTATGGGACGTTCGTGGCGGAGAAGTAATCGCCCGCCTGGGTGACCGCCCGCTGCCGCCCAGGCGGGCGATTCACCCAGGGGAGCAGGTCTGGGCGACCGCCCGGCTCAGTGGGAGACGTTGCTCGCGCCGCGGCCCAGTCCGGGCACCATCGTCACCGTCCATGGCGGCTCTGGTCTGGGAAGCGGCGTGTCAGCGGGCGCGTAGGCGGCGAGTCCGTTCGCCACCAGGCCGGCCGTCTCGCGTTCCCGCGCGAAAAAACTCTCACCGGCCTGCACCGGGGGCAGCTGGCCGGACTGGTCAAACCGGCCGACGGTGGCCAGGGCGATCATCAGAACGAGGCTGTCCGCGGTCGTCACCTGCGCGCTGTCCGGATAGGTCATGACGGCAGGATCGCACGGTGGTCGGCGCGCCCGGAACGGGAGAGCGCCCCGCCCGGAAAGGATCCCACCTGAACCGGGCGGGGCGCATGCCCATGGTAGGCCGTGAACGGGCCTGCCCCGGTAGACACGCGCCTGGGCCGCGCCCCGCCGCGGGGTGCCGCATAGCCGCCCGCGGGGCGAGCCCTCAGGACACATCATGCCTGGCCAGCGGCACCTTGACGCCAGAGCCAGGCACAGAGAGCCGCCAGCCGGTCATCAGAAAAGACCCAGGCCACTATCAGCACACTTTTAGCTTTCTCCCAGCTATCCCAGCGATCATGGAACCAGACAAGGGGGAAAGGATCCCACAATGAAGAAGATCATCTACACCGCCGCGGCAGCCGCCGCGGTGCTCGCCGGGTCGGTCGCCGTGGCCGCGCCCGCGATGGCCTCCAGTGGGCCGGTCACGGTCACGGCCAACACCCATCTCAACAACCACCCGGACACGACCAGCGTCTCGGGTCCGGCCACCATCGACTCGGGCAACGGCCCTGTCTGGGCCTACGACAACGCCACCGAGAAGTTCACTGCGATTCAGCAGAACGACGGCTCCTGGGTGGTCAACGTGGACTACGTGGGCAGCTTCCACGGCTTCGCGGACCCGACGCTGGGCACTGCGCTCACCAGCGACGGCTCGGTCAAGGGGACCATCTCCTTCACCGTCGCTCCGGGCTTCACGCCGAATGCGGCGAACCTGCCGGGCCAGTCCGCTTCGGACGCTGACCTCACCGGCAACATCAACACGCTGTTCGGTGGGAACTTGCCCGACTCGGCGCGATCGGTGGTGGCAACGCCTACATGTTCAGCTTCCAGAACGGGAACTACGTTCAGTACCAGCCCGCCAATGGGCCGTACAGCCCCTCGGGCGACGTGCGCGGTCACTGAGCTAGGAGGCAGTCAGCCGGTCCGAGCCAGAGCCCGTGCCGCCCAGCGGCACGGGCTCTGGCATGCCCACAGCGCCGCGGATGAGCCGCCGCGGCCCATCGGTGTGAGTGAGGCCCTCCCGCTGGCATTCGGCCAGAAACGCCTGCCACAGCTCCCCTCGATCCGCCCCGCGATGCGGCCGGCGGGCCGGAGATAGCTGGCGTCACGACGCCAGCCGCAGCCGAGGTTCCCCGAAGCATTACCGCAACTGTGTTCTAATTTTCTATGGGGGTGGGGCGGCCTGACTGGTGGTGCTACCCGAGCGGGGCGCCAACGGGCACGAGTGGGGGCCCGGCCTGATCACCGTGTCCTGGTCGCTGTGCGACTGCCCGCCCGCGCTGGCCGCCCATACCGCAGGCGCGGCCGGACTGGGCGGTGGGGAGTTCGGTCGTGGAGCCAGCAGCAGCCCGGCTGAGCCTAGTTGCCTGCAAGGTAAAGCATTGTTATAGCACTATTCAAAAAGTAACCAGAAATGTAAACCGTTATTGACGCTACCCCCAACAGATGGTAAAGCAGCCTGTATCGGCCATCGTCGCTGCCGCCTGTCCTGCGGCTGGACGCTATGTCTGGCACCGGGCCACAGTGCGGTGGCACGGAGGGGGGATCGCCATGAGGCGAACCGTAGTAATTGTTGCGCTCGGCGCGCTGCTGAGCATGCTCGGAGGGGCGGCGACGGCCTCACCGGCCCTCGCCGCTACGGGGACAAGGCAACTGCACCTTGCCGTTACCAGGCTGAACTTCACATCGTTCACATGCCTGAATGACTCGTGCTCACTGGCGGAGTCAACCATCGTCGCGGATGCCCAAAGCAACCTGTCCGGTAAGGGCTCCTTTCAGGCGACCATTACGTCGACTTCTCACCAGGGGGAACATGCAACATCGTTGACGAGCCCGGCGTGTTCATCTTTGACGACGGGGAGATCTTCACCCATTCGCACCACGAGGACTGCGCCACAAACGGCCATCGCATCGACACGACCTTCCAGGTCACTGGGGGGACGGGAGCGTTCGCGGGCGCGACCGGAGGCGGCCGGGAGTTCTCCGCGGCGAGTCACAGTCCTGTATCGCCGGTCATCTTCAACGGGACGATCACCTTCTAGCCACCGCGCGATACGTCCCCTGGCCTTGGATACGCCCCGGACGACGCACGTGCCGGGCTGCCGGTCCGTCTGGTACCGGCCGCGGTGCGAGCGGCGGCGTCAGCGCTCGTCCTGAGCCAGCAGCTGGCCGCCGGCACTTTGGCCGGCCCGGCCTGCCTGCACCACAATGTCACCCCGGTGCGGGAGGCTTTGCAGCATGGACAAAGACAATGACATGACACCGATAGAGCAGCGGGACGCCTCCGGCGGCGAGCCGGCGCAGGAGTCACAGCGGAGCTGGACCTCGGTCCTGGCCAACGACGCTAACCAGGTCGCGGTCGGCGGCGCGATCATGGCACTGGGCTACGGGGCCAAGAAGGTCGCCGACAAGATCCGCAAACCCCCGGCACCGCCGCCGCCGGCCACGCCGCCGCCCAGCGGCAGCGACGGCGAGGCGTGAACGATGCCGATGTCAGCCAGTGACTACCTCGACAGCGCTGACGTACTCGCCGACTCGGCGATGAGGGCAGAAAGCGCGGAGCGCGAGTCGTTCTACACCGCGATGAGCCAGGCGACCGCCATCGAAGCCGTTGCCGCTGCTATCGAGCGGCTGGCGCAGGCGGTGGAGAACCTGGCCGGGCAGGCAGCGCAGGGCAAGTGATGAAGCTGGCCTGGCTGGTCCGCGGCCGGGACTGGCGCACGTTCCATCTCCACCGCTGCCTGGACTGCAAACGCAGATTCACCGACGAGCCCGGCTCCTGGGCCGACCACCGCTACGACGAGTTCCCGGAGCTGTGCAGCCCCTACAGCTGCGAGCAGCGCAGAGACGGGGGCCGCAACCACGGCGGCAGCTGCCGGTCGCGGGGGCCGTTCTGCCCCGCCTGCGCGGCCAGGGTCGAAGCCGAGCTGCGCGAGATGTACCGGGACTAGGCCCGCCGCCCACGTCTCAGGGCTGCTGCACCGCGGTGGTGAATGCGGCCCGGTAGGTGCGGGCCTGCGCGGGCGTCAGGTACCTGGAAAGGCGCAGCACCGCGGTGCCGGACAGGTAGTCATAGCCGTCCGCGAACGGCAGGGCGCGGGAGATCGCCTGCACGTAGGTGTACCTGGCCCGTGCACCGGCCACCGTGGGGTAGACCTCGATGCTGCCGCCGTTATCGACGCCACCAGAGCCCGCCCCAGCGGCAGCCTTGATTGCACGCGGGTCGCTCCATTCGACTTTGGAGCTGTAGCCACCCTGGCGGCCCAGCAGGTGGTTCGGGTCGGTGGTGGCGGTGTAGGCGATCAGGTGCCGGACCGGCAGGCCAGCGGCTTTTAGATGACATGCATCGGGCCGGGCTGAGGTCGCTGGCCGGGTGCTGGAGACCTCCCCAGCTCAGACGCGGGTCAGGCTTGACCGCGTAGGCATTTCGCATGGGGCGCGTGCGCCCCTTCGGAGCGTGAGGAGGTCCCGATGCCCATCGTAGGCGGGCTGGATATCCACCGGAAGCAGCTGACGTTCGACTATCCCGGCACGGTGACCGGGGAGGTGCGGCGCGGCCAGATCGCCCCGGCCGGCCGGGAGCACCTGCGGGCTTGGCTGGTGCGGTTCGCTGGGCGCGGCGACGTCGCGTTCGCGGTGGAGGGGTGCACGGGGTGGCGGTATGTCGCCGAGGAGCTGGCCGCGGCCGGGATCGCCGCGCATGTGGGCGAGCCGGCCGACACCGCCGCTGCCCGTGGCCGCAAGCGGCATGCCAAGACCGACAAGACCGACTCCGCGCACTTGCGCCGGCTGCTGGCCGAGGGCAGGCTGCCGGAGTGCTGGGTCCCGCCGGCGCAGATCCTGGAGTACCGGGCGCTGCTGGAGACCTACCACGACGTGCGCCGCGAGCACACCGCCTGGGTGCAGCGCATCCACGCGGTCTTCTTCCACCAGGGCGCGCCAGCGCTGGGCGAAGGCGCGCTGCGTACCGAGCAGGGCCTGGCCGCGCTGCGCGAGGCCGCGGCCGCGCACCTGTCGCCGGGCGGGCAGCTGCAGGTCGCCACCGCCCTGGACATGCTCGCCGCCATCGAAGCCCGCATGGAGGTACTGCGCACGCAGCTGCGTTATGCCGCCCGGCACCTCACCGGCGCGAAGGTCCTCGCCGCGCGGCTGTATGGGGTCGGCCCGGTCACCGCGCTGGCGCTGACCTGCTGGCTGGCCGGGGAAGGCCGGTTCTCCTCCTCCCGCAAGGCGGTCCGGTTCACCGGACTGGACATCACCGTCTGGTCTTCGGACCGCAAAGGCCCGCCCGGGCGCCTGTCCCGGCAGGGGCCACCGGTGCTGCGCTGGGCGGTGTATGAGGCCGGCAAGACCCACGCCCGCGCTTCGGCCCCCGACCACGGCTACTACGCCGCCGTCAAGGACCGCAAGAACAGCAAGCGCGCGGCCTTGCCGGAGGCCCGCAAGATCGTCCGGCAGGCCTGCCACATCCTGACCGAACTTGGCGACGACGCGCTCACCGCCGCCTAACCCCTCACCCATGCCGATGGTCACCAGCCCCGCGACGCGCCGGCGCCGGGCGGGCACACCGCAGCCACACTTCACCCGATGGGGAACCACCGCGGCCAGCTCCCGCGAGCCGCTGTCAGCCGCTGCCGGCCTTGCCACCAAGGGCCAGGCGGGCGGCCTGATCAGACTGAGCGGCCGCATCCCCGCAAGCCGGGGACACCCAATCAATCATCTTGTCGCCGGGGCAGCGCCCAAGCCCCGTGGACCCAGGTAAGGCTGGCTGCTCCTCCCCCCGGCCCCGCCCACCACGGCTGGTCACCCGCACAGAAAGGCCCCGGCCTGAACCACTGACCACACCCACGCACCACCACGGCTCCCTGCCCTGCCGCCTGGCAATGATCCGCTCCCGGGCGGCCGCCTCAAGGACGCCTAACGGCGCCGGCTACGCCGACCGGGCTCCCGCCCGGTCCTTGACCCGCCCGCCCGGTCGCAGGCCCGGCAGCTATCAGGGGCAGGGAGCCAACTTAACCATGCCCACACAGAGCAGCTCATGGGGCCGCAACGCCCAGGCCGAACCACCTTGCGGCGTCACCCGATACAGGTAAGGCGGCCCGCAAGCACCGCTGCGCTGGCCGGGTGGTGCGCCGCTGGCGGGGTACTGACGATGGCGCTGATGCCCGCGCTGGGATGGCCGGTGCTGCTGCTGCGCCCCGCCAGCACGATCGCCGCACCAAGCACGAGCGCCGCGGTGATCCGTGGCCTGCTGGCGTTCATCGTGACCTCCTGCGGTGCCGTAGCGGCTGGTACCAGGTGAATGGGCCTGCACCCGTACTTACACCCTGGCCGCCTGCGCCGCCGTGGATCCTCAGCCAGCGCGGTCCGAGTCCCAGGGGAGCAGCGCGGTCAGCGAGGCGGTGTCCCCGCGCGGGCGGCCATCTGCTTGGGCATCGAGTCGTGGATGGCGTCCAGGCGGCGGGCGGAACAGGCCAGCCCGCCAGCCCTAGCGGGATGGGCCGAGCCGCGGCTGGGCGGAACTGCCTGGCGCGGTACCGGCGTGTCGTCTATATAGATCGTCCCCGACCTATGTAGCGTCAGCCGCATGAGACGGACGTATGCGCTTGTCCTGGTCGCCATCGCCCTGATGGCCGAGCCCAGCGGGCGGCACTGGGGGTATGAGCTGTCCAAGCAGTCCGGGGTCCGCTCCGGTGTGATGTACCCGCTCTTGCAGCGGATGCTGGACGAGGGCTGGCTGGCCGACGGCTGGGAGGACCAGGCCCAGACCGGCAGGGCCAAGCGCCCGCCCCGCAGGTACTACGAGCTGACCGGTGCGGGGAAGCTCGCCCTCGGCGCGGAGATCGCAGAAGCGCGCCGTGATGCCCGGTTCGCGCCCCTGACCGCCGCCCGGCTGATCGGGGGGCAGGCCTGATGCCGTCCCTGGTCGTCCAGGTGGTTTCCTGGCCGATGTTCGGGATCGCGTTTCTGATCTTCGGGTTTGCCCCAGGGGCGGTGCTGCGGCTGATCGTCCTTGCCTTCCCGCGGGATGATCCCCGCCGCCGGGAGCTGCTCGGCGAGCTGTACGCCGTGCCACGGATCGAGCGCCCGTTCTGGGTAGCCGAGAAGCTGGAGCTGGCGCTCTTCGAGGGCCTGCGCAGCCGCATCGCCGCCAGGCGTGTCTTCGACGTGATGGTGGCAGCGTCGATGCTGTTCCTGATGGCACCGGCATTCGCCGTGATCGCCCTGGCTCTCAAGATCACCCAACGCGGGCCGGTCTTTCCCGCCAGTCCAGGATCGGCAAAGGTGGCAAGCCCATCACCCTCTTGAAGTTCCGGACCATGGCGGTGGATGCGCAAGCACCCATGGCGCTGATCATGGAGCGCTACACAGAGGGGGCCTTGTTCGAGCTGCGGCGCGATCCGCTGGTCACGCGGATAGGTGGCTGGCTGCGTCGGTGGCATTTTGACGAGCTGCCATATCTGCTCAACGTGCTGTCCGGTGACATGTCTTTGGTCCGGCGGCCTCGGCCGGCGCGGCCTGCCAGGGACCACGGGCCGCGCCACGAGCCAGGCGGGTGAGCGGGGGCCGCCGTGGCCTGCCCGCCGTCACCGGTTACCTCCGCCTGCGCCTGCGCCGCAGCGGCCGGTAGTAGCTCACCGGGCCTGCGCCTGTACTTACACCAGGGCCGCCAGCCCCGCCGTGCAGGCGGAAGATCCGCGGGCCGGCTGACACGCGGGTACGGCCCCGGCGGCCGATGCGCAGCCGCAGCCAGCGCGACCCGATCCAGATGCTCACGGCTGCACCTCGCGCTCGCGGAGCACGGCCAGGGCTGTGGCCAGGTGCCGACGGGCCTGGTCGAGCTGGCGCATCAGGGCCGACGGTGGCAGGCGATCGACGGGCGTCTGGTGGCCGGCCAGCCAGGTGCGGGCGGCTCGGCCCGCTGGTCGTCAGGCGGCATGCTGGGCATGGTTGATTCCTTCCTGCACGGGTTGGGATTGAGGGCCGCCGCGGCGCGGTCGGTCACGCTGCGGCGGCTCACTGCTCTTGGGCCTCTTTCACCCGCTTGATGAAGCCCCTCAGCTCGTCGTTAAGCAGGAACCACTCACCGCCAGCCCCGAGGTGCCTGAACCGCAGGTGCAGTGCTTCCTCCCTGGCCGGGTCGCCGGGGAAGCTGGCCAGCAGCTCGACCGGGCTGGCGGCCATGCCGGGGATGATCCCTGAGCCGTCCTCGATCGCCCGCAGCCGCTTGTGCAGGTTGGACGTGTAGCCGATCTCGACCAGGTAGTCACGGGCCACGAAGTAGACCACCGTCGGCGACCCTGCTACTGGCGTGGCCAGGGCATCGTCTCTGTCCTCGCCGCGGTAGTGGTCGTATTCGGCCAGGCCCTTCCGCAGCATCCTGCGGAACCATCCGCCCTCGTCGTCGTGGATGTCATGGCTGATCCCGCTCTGCATAGCGAGGGCATGGCGGTTGCACAGGCTGAGGCCAGCGATCTCACAGACCGCCCCGTTCTGGCACCTGTGGTGGTCACCGGAGCCGTCCCGGTACTCGACCTGCCACCAGCACCAGCTGTGCCGGGGCGGCGGCAGTTCCTCAAGGCTCGCGTCTCTCGGGAACACAAACGATGTCATCTGCCGGTCACCCCTGCGTTGCCCGTGCTACCCGCCGTGCTACTTGACGGGGTGCAATCGGATGGGTAGCGGATGCATACGCGCGGGCGGACCGCTTGCCGTCTGGGCTGCTCAGAGGCCATCGGATGGGTACCGGATGTATCCGGATACCTACCGGAAAATGGAATGATCTGTCCCATGCCCCACCACGTCCGCGTCGCCATCATCGGCGCCGGATTCAGCGGGCTCGGCGCGGGCGTCCGGCTGCGGCAGGCGGGCGTGGCCGACTTCGTCATCCTGGAGCGGGCGGCCGCGGTGGGCGGCACGTGGCGGGACAACACCTATCCCGGCTGCGCCTGCGACATCCCGTCCCACCTGTACTCGTTCTCGTTCGCGCCGAACCCTGACTGGGCCCACAGCTTCTCGCGCCAGCCTGAGATCTGGGGCTATCTGGAACACGTCACCGACCGCTACGGCCTGCGCGGTCATCTGCGGCTCGGGACAGAGGTCGCCGAGGCTCGCTGGAACGCTGACCTGGCCCGCTGGCAGCTGCGGACCGCCCACGGCGACCTGACCGCCGATGTCGTGATCTCGGCGGCGGGCCCGCTCTCGGAGCCGCGCCTGCCCGACATACCGGGGCTCGCGGAATTCCCTGGGGAGGTGTTCCACTCCGCGCGCTGGCACCACGGCGCCCGCCTGGACGGCCAGCGGGTGGCGGTGGTCGGCACCGGGGCGTCCGCGATCCAGATCGTGCCCGAGATCCAGCCCAAGGTGGCCAGCCTGGTGCTGTTCCAGCGCACCCCGGCCTGGGTGCTGCCGCGCCGTGACCGGGTCATCACCGGGCCGGAGAGGTGGATTTACCACCACGTTCCGCCGGCCCAGCAGCTGGCCCGCCTGGGGAACCACCTGGCCCGGGAGCCTGCGTTCGGCGCCTTCGTCGCTAAGCCCGGGGTGCTGAAAGCCGCACAGCGTATCGCGGCGCGCCACCTGGCCAGGTCGGTCGCCGACCCGGCCCTGCGTGCGAAGCTGACGCCGCGTTACGTCATGGGCTGCAAGCGGATCCTGCTGTCCAGCGATTTCTATCCGGCGCTGGCGCGGCCGAACGTGCAGGTGGTCGGGGCCGGCCTGACCAGGGTGGATGGCCGCACCGTGATCGCCGGGGACGGCACGGCGCGCGACGTGGATGTCATCATCCTGGCCACCGGGTTCCGCGCGGTGGACGTGCCTATCGCCGGGCGCATCGCCGGGGCCGGCGGAGTGACCCTGGCGCAGGCCTGGGGCGGCGACATGCGGGCGCTGCGCGGCACCAGCGTGCCGGGCTTCCCCAACCTGTGCCTGGTCATCGGGCCCAACACCGGACTGGGCCACAGCTCGATGATCCACATCATCGAGTCCCAGCTTCGCTACATCCTGGACTACCTCGCGACGCTGGACCGGACGGGGGCGGCCGCTCTCGACGCGCGGCCGGGCGCGCAGGAACGCTGGTGTGCCGACATCGAGCGGCGGATGGCGTCCTCGGTCTGGGCCACCGGGGGCTGCGTGAGCTGGTATCTCAACGCCGCCGGGCGTAACCCGACGCTGTGGCCCGGCTCCACACTCCGGTTCCGGCGCGCCACCCATCGCCTGGACATATCGGAGTACCGCGTCATCATGCCGGGAGGGGCGCAGACGGCTAAACCTCGTCGCCCTCGGCCAGCACCGCCATCACCAGGTCCTGCAGCCCTGCGGTGAGGTCGTGCTCGGTGACCATGAAATTCCCGTCGTCCACACCGATCTGGTAGATGGTGTCACCCGGAGTCGGCCGGTAGGGCGGCGGGGGCGCTGGGACCTGGCTGATGAGGCTCTCCCAGCGCCCGGCGTCGGCGCGGCCGGTGGTGTCGAGCATCCGGCGGCGGATGTTGCCATTCTGAGCGATCCGGGTTACCTCAAGCCTCATTAGCCTAGTTTGTCCTCCTTCGGCCGCCTGTGCCAGTGGTGATCCCGGCCGCGTCCCCAAGGCCGCCAGGGTCAGGTGGGCAGGATCCCGTGGCCCGGATGGAACAGGCGCTGGTGCCTCAGCCCGCCGGGAGGGCCGGGGTGCCGCCGGGAGGGGCCGAGAGCCGGGTCCACGTGGTGGTGAGCCAGTCCTGGTAGGCGTCGAGATCCCAGCCGGCCAGGCGGGTGATCAGCAGGTAGGTCTCGGCGGTCGCGGGCTTCGACTACTTCGCCATCGGCGTGCCCGGCAAGGACGCGATCGACCAGCTCGCGGCCCGGCTGACCGCGCTGGGCGAGCAGCACGCCGGGGTGCACTGGGCCAGCATCGGCTGGATCCTGCCCGAGCTGCACGACCCCGACGGCCACGAGGTCCGCTTCTACACCCTCCAGCACCACACCGAGCTCGACCCCGGCGCGGTCACCACCTTCGCCGACCCCCGGGAGAGCGCGCAGCGACGCGAGCAGGCCGCCGCCACCTGAAGGCCTGCCCGGGACCTGGGCCGGGACCACATCCGGCCAGCTCAATACTGAAGTTCCTACTTGACTATCGGCGCGACTGGCTAGTATACTCAAGCATATGCTTAACCATACGGCCGACCTGGACCGGGTATTTCAGGCCCTCGCCGACCCCGGCCGGCGCCTGATGGTGGAGCGGCTCAGCGACGGGCCGGCATCGGTCAGCGATCTCGGCAGGCCGCTGGCCATGTCCCTGGCCGCTGTCCTCCAGCATGTGCAGGTGCTGGAGGCCAGCGGCCTCGTGCGGTCGCAGAAGATCGGCCGCACCCGGACCTGCAGCATCAACCCCGCTGCGCTGCGCTCCGCGGAGCAGTGGATGTCCGAGCGGCGGACCATCTGGGAGCGCCGTCTGGACCGGCTCGGCGATTACCTGGCCGACACGGCCGATTCGCCGGATGCCCCGCCCGCCCAGCCGCCCGCCGGCAGCGCACCGACCCGCCAGCACGATCCATCAGAGGAGAACCAATGACCGGGCGTTCCGTTATCCATGACACGTTCACGATCGAGCGCACCTACCCAGCGACGCCGTCCAGGGTGTTCGCCGCGTTCGCCTCGGAAGAGGCCAAGAGCACCTGGGGCGACACCGGCGACCTGGAGCCGGCCGGCGACGGCACCACGGAGTTCGACTTCCGGGTGGGCGGGCGGGAGCGCTTCAGCCACAAATGGCAGGACACGACCTACCGCTACGACGCCCTGTACTACGACATCGTGCCAGACCAGCGGATCGTCTACAGCTACGAGATGTACGCCGACGACGTGCGGATCTCGGTGTCGGTCACCACTATCGAGTTCGGCAAGAGTGGCGATGGCACCACGCTGATCTACACCGAGCAGGGTGCCTACCTGGACGGCATCGACGGGCCCGAAGCGCCCGGACTCCGCCAGGAAGGCACGACCGAGATGCTCGACGGCCTGACCCGGTACCTGCAGTCGCAAGCCGCACGCTGACGCCCGGGCGCTGCGGATACCATCACTGCCTGACCGGGGCTCACGGGACGCTCGGGAGGCAGGCATGATCGGTGCGCAGGCCCTCATCCGCACGCTGACCGGCTGCGGCGTGGATGTGTGCTTCAGCAATCCCGGTACCTCGGAGATGCACTTCGTCGCCGCGCTGGATGCCGTCCCGCAGATGCGCGGGGTGCTCTGCCTGTTCGAGGGGGTCGCGACTGGGGCCGCGGACGGCTACGGCCGGATGACGGGCCGGCCAGGGCGGCGGCGCGGACTGCCTGCACCTGGGCCACGCCGGGCCTGGCCGGTCGGCGACCACACCTCCACAAGCGATTCGACACACCGCTGGAATCGGACATCGACGCCCTGGCTGGCTGGAGGTCTGGGTCGGCCGCCCGGTCCGCAGCGCCGGGTGGGCGCAGCCGCGGCGACGCGCTGGCGGCGGCGATGACCCCGCCCGGCGGGGTGGCCACGCTCATCCTGCCCGCGGACGTGTCCTGGTCCGAGGGTGCCCAGCCGGTGCCAGCGCTGCCGGTCCCCGCGCCGGCGCCCGTCCCCGACGAGGTGGTCGGCGCCGCCGCGGCGGCGCTGCGCAGCGGTGAGCCGTGCGTGCTCCTGCTCGGCGGCGCGGGCATGCACCGGGCCGGGCTGGAAGCGGCCAGCCGTGTCGCCCGGGCGGCCGGCGCGCGGATGCTGGGCGAGACGTTCCCGTCCCGGCATGAGCGCGGGGCGGGCCTGCCCGCGATCGACCGGCTGGCCTACCTGGCCGAGTTCGCGGTCGCCCAGCTTGGCGACGTGCGCCATCTCATTCTGGCCGGGGCGCGCGCCCCGGTCTCGTTCTTCGCCTACCCGGGCAAGCCCAGCTCGCTGGTGCCCGACGGCTGCGAGGTGCATCAGCTCGCGGAAGCCGGGGACGACGTGTGCGGCGCGCTCACCGCCCTGGCCGACCTGGTCGCGCCCGGCACCAAGCCCGTGTCCCAGGAGCCGGAACGGCCGGCGCTGCCGGACGGGGAGCTGACCGGGGAGTCGGCGGCGGCCGTGATCGGGGCGCTGCTGCCGGAGGGGGCGATCGTGTCGGATGAGGCCAACACCTCCGGCCTCTGGCTGCCCGGGGCGACCGCGGGCGCACCGCCGCACGACTGGCTCACCCTGACCGGCGGCGCGATCGGCCAGGGGCTGCCGCTGGCCACCGGCGCCGCCATCGCCTGTCCGGGCCGCAGCGTCCTCGCGGTGGAGGCAGATGGCAGCGCGATGTACACGATCTCCGCCCTGTGGACCCACGCCCGGGAAGCGCTCGACATCACCACGGTCATCTTCAGCAACCGGGCCTACGCGATCCTCGGCATGGAACTGGACCGCGTCGGCGCGGCGGCGGGCGGAGAGGCGGCCCGGAAGCTGCTGGAACTGTCCCGGCCTGG
The DNA here is from genome assembly GCA_963730065.1 of uncultured Actinomycetes bacterium. Classification (GTDB taxonomy): domain Bacteria; phylum Actinomycetota; class Actinomycetes; order Streptosporangiales; family Streptosporangiaceae; genus UBA9676. The sequence continues at coordinate 315,171 of CAVSQL010000006.1, forward strand.
CCTCGATTTCACCGCCCTGGCGCAGGGTATGGGTGTCCCGGCCAGCCGGGCGAGCTCGGCGCCGGAGTTCGCCGCGCAGCTGCGCCGGGCGCTGGCCGAGCCGGGGCCGCATCTGATCGAGGCGTTGGTCCCCCCGCTCGGGTAGCCGCAGGCCCGGCCCCCCGCCGTGGGGCGGCCGGCCGGGGCCCGGGGGACGAGCGCGGTGGCTGGCGGGTGACCGGGGTCATCGACGTGGAGAACGCCATCGCCGCCGGGCCATCTACCGCCTTTACCACGCGCTCGAAGCTCTGGGACTGGTTCGCCTCCATCGGCCAGGCTCAGCCGCTGGACGGCCTGGCCGACGACATGCGCGAGCTGGTCACCCGCTGACCGGCCTCACCGGGCGGCCGGTGCCCACAGCTCCGCCCGCGTGCGCAGGATCTTGCCGACGGCCATCACGAAGCCAGTGAGCTGGCTGGGCGTGAGAGCCAGGCTGAGTGCCATGTACCCACGCGGGGCGATGTAGTACCCCAGCTCCAGCAGATCGAGGAAGAGCAGCTCGAGCAGCCGCGAGTCGCCCTGGTCCAGGTCGCTGAGGCTCCGCACCGGCGCCGTCGCCGCGTGCACGGCGAGCAGGCTGCCGACCCCCGTGACCTGGAACGGCGCCCCGGCGTCCCGGAACGTCCGGGCCAGCGCCGCGCGCAGCCGGTCGCCCCGCGCGGTGTGCCACTCCGCGGCCTGGCGCGTGTAGACCTGGGTGAGGCCGGCGTGCCCGGCGGCCATGGAGATCACGTTGTTGTTGAAGGTGCCGGCGTGGGGCAGCGCGCCCAGCCGGCCCGGGTCGAACAGCCCCATCACGTCGGCGCGCCCCCCGAAAGCGCCGAACGAGGCTCCGCCGCCGATGTACTTCCCGAGCGTGGTCAGGTCGGGCAAGATCCCGAGCCGTTCCTGCAACCCGCCTGGCCCGGTCCGGGACGTCATCACCTCATCGAAGATGAGCAGGGCACCGGTCTGCCGGGTCGTCTCGCGCAGCCCCGACAGGAACTCCGGGTCGCCGGGAATGCACCCGCTCGCGCCGAGCATGGGCTCTGCCAGCACGCACGCGACCGTGCCCGCGTGCTCACGGAGCAGCGCCTGCGCCGCCGCCGTGTCGTTGTACTCGGCCAGCAGCACGTCGTAGGGCGCGTTCACCGGGGACGGCCCGGCCGCGAACGTCAGCAGGCCGCCGTGGTATCCGCCGCGGAAGACCAGGATCCGGTCGCGTCCGGTGAAGGCCCGGGCGGCCGATAGGGCCATCAGGTTGGCCTCCGTGCCGGAGTTGGTGAAACGGACCCGCTCGATCGAGGCGAAGCGCGAACAGATCACCTCGGCCAGATCGACCTCGTAGCGGGTGTGCGCCCCCCGGCTGATCCCCTCGTGCAGCGCGTCGGCCATAGCCTTGATGACAACCGGGTGCGAGTGCCCGTACAGCCCGGCGGAGTACTCGCCCAGCAGGTCGAGGTACTCGTGGCCGTCGGCGTCCTCCAGGATCGCGTCCCACGCGCGGGTGATCCGCAGCGGGAAGGGCCGGTGATACAGCACGCTGCGGGTGTTGCCGCCGGGCAGGAACGCCTGCGCCCGCTCGTGCAGCGCCAACGTGCGCGGGCGGCGGGCCGCATACAGCGCCCGTGCCTCGTCGACCGCCGCGCTCACCGCGTCGGATCCGGCCCGCGTCACCGGCTCGGACATCGGCCATCCCTCCCGCGCGTCGCCCTCACCGGTACCGATGCTATGCACAGGCCCGGCCGCCGGGTGCCGGAGCTGTTCCGCCAGGCGGGGCTGGCCGACGTCGGGATGCAGGGCAAGACGCAGATTTACCCGCCCGGTCATTCCCGGCGGACGATCCGGCTCGACCTGGTGCGCAGCATGCGCACGCAGGTCGTGGAGATGGGGCTGGCCACGGGGACGGAGCTTGACGAGCTGGATGCGGCGGCCCGCGCCCACCTGGCAGACCCCCGCACGACCCCCGTGTTCGGGCTTATCTTCCTCGTCTGGGCCCGCAAGCCGGCCTGACGTGGCCGCCGGGCGCTGACGCGCCTGCCGCCGCGGCCCGAAAGGGGGTCCAGCCCCGCGCAGCCGCCTGGCCGCCGGTCGCGCTGGCCGGCGCAGGCGATGGCCTTCGTCAGCCGCACGTCTTCTTCCTGGTAGCCACGCTGAGCGTGGAAGGGCGGGCGGTACGGCCTAATCCCTCATGTCTATATTCAAAGTATTTAATCGTGAAAACTAGGGAACACTCCGATGCGCGGCAGCGGGGCTGGTGACAGGGAGGCGGCCGGCGATGCACCTCAACCCCTATATCGTCCTGGGCAGTGCGGTCGTGGGGCTGCTCGTCGGGCTCACCGGGGCCGGCGGGGGTGCCCTGATGACCCCGATGCTGATCTTGCTGTTTGGCATCAAGCCCTCCTCCGCCATCTCCAGCGACCTGGTGGCCGCCGTCCTGATGCGGCCCGTCGGCGCGGCCGTGCACCTGTACAAGGGCACGGTGAACATGCGCCTGGTCGGCTGGATGGTGACCGGCTCGGTGCCGATGGCGTTCTTGGGTGCTTTCCTGCTGCGTCAGCTCGGCCACAGCGCGGCCGCGGAGCAGCGCGTCGAGATCCTCCTCGGCGCGGCGCTGCTGGTCGGCGCCGCGGCCATGGTGCTCCGCTACGTCCTGGACCGCAGGTCCGGCCAGCCACGGATCGGCACCATCCAGCAGGTGAAGGTCCGCCCGCTGCCGACCATCGCGATCGGCGCGATCGGCGGGCTGATCGTCGGCATGACCTCGGTGGGTTCCGGCTCGCTGATGATCGTGCTGATGCTGTTCCTGTACCCGCTGCTCAGCGCCGGCCAGCTGGTCGGGACCGACCTGACCCAGGCGGTCCCGCTCACGGCGGCGGCGGCGCTGGGAGCGCTGATCTTCGGCCACGTCGAGTTCGGGGTGACCGCCTCGATCGCGCTCGGCGCCGTGCCTGCCGTGCTGATCGGCTCGTTCCTGTCGTCGAGGGCGCCGGACCGCTACATCAGGCCGATCATCACCTTCGTGATCTTCGCTTCCGGGCTGAAGTACATCGGGGTCGGCACCACCGCGCTGGGCTGGACGCTGTGCGCCGTGGCGCTGGGCGGGGGCATCTACTGGCTGGCCCGCACCCGGCCGTGGACCAACGGCCGCCCGGCGGCGGTCGCGACCGCTGACCAGACGGCCGATTCCCGGGCCGGCCCGCCCGGCGAACGACGCGCCTCATGACCTGAGGTCACCCGGTATCCGGCACCGCAGCAGGCACCGCCGCTGCCCAGCGCGGGTGGGATGTCACAGGTGGCGGGAGGCGCCGGCCGCGGCGGTCACCGCGGCGGCGAGCTCGTGCGGGCGCTCCAGCGGGGTGAAGTGCCCCGCACCCTCGAGGATGGTCAGCCGGGCGTCGGTGAAGAACTCCCCGAGCCGGTCAGACCATGGCACGGGGAACAGCGGGTCATGGGTGGGCCACAGCACGGTGGCCGGCACCGGGATCCGGCGGGCCGGGTCGGGCACCTGCTCGGCCACGGAGGTGGCGACCGAGCCGGCGCCCGACCGGTACCAGGCGACCGACGCGGCGAACGCGCCGGGGCGGCCGTACATCGAGACCAGGTGCTCCAGATGCTCGCCGTCAAGCTTGAAATCCGGCCCGGACCAGTGCGACCAGAAATGACGCAGGTAGGTGCGGACCATGTCCGGCTGGCCGTCGATGAGCTGTGTGGACAGGCCAAGCTGGTGGAAGGGCTGGTACCAGAACTCCTGCTGCGCCTGCGGGCTGAGGATCCGGTCACCGATCCCCGGCAGCGGGGGCGCGACCACCAGCGCCCGGACCAGATCGGGCCGCTCGCGGGCGACGGCCTGGGCGATCCGGCTGCCGATGTCATAGCCCGCCAGCACCGGCCGGCTGAGCCCCAGTTCCTCGATCAGCGCGATGACGCTGCGCGCCTGCGCGGCCGCGGTGTACTGGCTGCGCGGCTCGGCCCGATGCCGGTCCGACTGGCCGAACCCCCGCAGATCCGGCACGACGACCTCCGCCGTGTCCGTGAGCCGCGGCACCACGGCGCGGTAGTCGGTCCGGTCGCCCGGCCACCCGTGCAGCAGCAGCACGGCGGGGCCGTGGCCGGCCCGGTCATAGGTGAGGCGGAAGCCATCCACGGGATTGCTTTGCGGCATACCGCCGAGTATCCCGCGGCCTCCGGCACCCGACGGGATACCCGGGCCGGCGGCGGCTGATCGCTAGCCGGGGCGCAGGAACCCTCCGCTGGTCCTGGGCTGGTGGGCCCGGGCCGCGGTCGCGGATTAGCTGTCTGGCTGCACCCAGATACCGCGTTCGTGCATGAGCTTGATCTGCTTTTCGGTCACCTCCCGGCGGTACTCGTCATGGGTATACGGGGCGCGGTCCAGATAGAGGTTCTTCGGGTAGATCGGCTCTTCGTATATGAGCTGGTACTGCTCGGTGGTGAGGTCTTTCATCCAGTTGTCCCATTGCGCGCTCGCGCGGAACTGGCGGAGCGCCCCGACGTTGACGGTCCCGGCGACCCAGGAGGATCCGCCGCTGTAGTCGTGCCGCCCGACGATCTGCCCGCGATAGTCGACCACGGCCGACCCGCCGCCGAAGGTATCGATCGCGACATCGGAGTCGGTGTGCAGGTAGTACGTGCCGACGTTGCACGCGATCAGGTAGAAGTTGTTGTCGAGAGCGCGCGCGCGGTTCTGGATCTCGAACAGGCCGTTGGCGGCGTTCGGGTGCGGATAGGGCCCGCGGTAGACGACCTCGGCGCCGTTCATCGCCAGGCCACGCGCGTTCTCGGGATAGGAGCCCTCGTTGGCCATGAGGAATCCCAGCCGGCCTATTTCTGTGTCGGCAACCGGGTAGAACGCGTCCAGGTTGCGGCCGTACAGCTCGATCCACTTGTCCCAGACGTTGTGCGGGGTCACCGAGTGCTCGACCGGGAGCAGGGGCATCACTTTATGATGCCGGTGGATCAGCTCCCCGTCGGGGCTGAGGATGAAGCCCACGTTGAAGAAACGCCCAGGGAACTCGGGGTGGCGGGCTTTCGCCTGTGCCATCACGAAAGCGTTCCACTGACGGGCGAGCCCGCCGAGGTAATCCGTCTCCGGGCCCGGGACGTCGATCGCGCACTCCCGCGCGAAGCCTTCGTGGCCGAGGTCGAGGACTTCGTCGTTGAACCCCTGCAAGGCCCCTTCGGGAATGGCTATCAGCCGCACCGGCAGGTCCATGCTGGACAGCCACGACGCGGCCTTGATCAGGTGCGAGATGTGCTCCAGGTTCACCGCGATCTCCCCGCGGTGACGGATGCCACGCATGGTGGGGACCAGGCCTATGGCCTGATAAGGCTCGATCATGGCGCTTCCCTTCGACCGTGGAGCCTCCGCCGCATGCCGGCCGCTCATCCAGTGCTGCCCCCCTTGTTCTACCTGGCGGCCTCGCGTCCTGTCTGCAGCTTCGGCGCGCGGAGGCGGCGCCCGCCGGTAGCCCGCGGCGAGCCGGGCCGTCCCGCCGTCAACGGGCCGGAGGGAGGTCCCACGTCATCCTCGCCTGCACATGGCGGCGCAGGTCGGTACGGACGCTGTGGCCGAGCCGGCGGGTCTCCTGGCGGTTGAGCATGGCGCCCGCGAAGGCACCGGTGAGCAGTGGGCCCAGCGAGAACGCGCTCCTGCTCATGCGGGTGGCCAGCCGCCAGCGCAGCCGCCGCGCCAGCGGGGACCCCGCCGCGAGGATCAGCCCGCCGGGAATCATGAAGACGCCGCGGCGGTGAGCCCACGCCGCGACGTAGGCGGTCATCCGGTCCACACCCTTGCCCGGGGCGGGCATGCCGTAGGCCTCATGCAGCTCCGCCACCAGCTTGATCTCGATCCCGATCAGGGCCAGCGTCTCCGTCACCAACTCGGCGGGCCAGGCGGGCAGCACGGGCAGCGCCGCCCACGCCCCGACCGCCCCGCCGACCGCCGCCGACGCGCGCGCCGCCCGCGTGATCAGCGTGTCGGCGAGCTCCTCGGTGGACAGCCCGGGGAACTGCGCACGCAACGCCGCCTGGTCCCGGATCCGCAGCCGCTGGGCCATCGCCACGACCTGCGCGGACAGCCGTCCCCGGCCCGAGCCCACGCCACGCCGGGCTGCGCGCACGCCGCGGCCGGTGACCCTGGCACCCGACCGCGCGGCCGCGGCTCCTGACCGCGCCGCCGCGGCTATCGATGCCGCCAGCCGGCGCCGCTCGGCCACCTGGTCGGACTCGGTGATCTCGGTCGCCAGCTCGGCGGCCTGCTCGACGATGTCGTCCTCAGCCGCCAGCTCGGCGGCCTGCCCCGCCAGGGCGTCCTCAGCCGCCGGGCGCGGCCCTCCTGATTCGCTTCCCACATCGGCCATGACAGGCACCTACCCGCCAATGCCGACAATGACCTCGACCTGCGCCGCAAGATCGGTGACCGGTGGGGCCAGGCCGAGACGCTGGGCATATCGGCGACGTCCGTCACGCCGCCGGGCAGCCGCAGGTGGCCCGCGCCGCCTGGGAGGAGGCGCTCGCCATCCTGGACGACCTCCGCCACTCCGATGCCATCCAGGTGCGCGCCAAGCTGGCCGGCCTCGGCGCGGGATCCGGCACCTGAGCCAGCAGCGCCACCCGTGCCCGCCCGCGGCACCGGCCCATCTGGCCGGACCGTCGCGGGCGTGCACTAGAGTCACGCCGTGGCCGACAACAATGACTGGCGTGTGACGATCTCACTGACCGACCCGGGGCACCTGGAACGGGCGCGGCGGTCCTTTTCCGAGCATGAGGTGGAAGAAGATGTCCGCCGTCAGCTCGGCCGCAGCATCGCCGTGGGTGCGGGTGACGCGCAGATCTTCCTGTACGCGGGCACCGAGAACGCCGCCCAGGACGCCGAGCGGGTCGCCCGCGGCATCCTGGCCCAGCAGGGCATCGAGGCTGAGTTCGCGTTGCACCGCTGGCATCCCATCGAGGAGGCGTGGGAAAGCCCGGACGTGGCGATGCCGCAGACCGAGGCGGAGCGCCAGGCCGAGCACCAGCGGCTTGAGGACGCCGAAACCGCCGAGTCCCTCGCGGCCGGGTCCGCCCAGTGGGAGGCCAGGGTGGAGTTCCCGTCCCACCACGAGGCGGTGGCGCTGGCCAGCAAGCTGCGTGCAGAAGGCCGGACGGTCGTGCGCCGCTGGCGGTTCCTGGTCGTCGGCGCGAACAATGAGGACGACGCCCGCGCGCTCGCCGAGCAGATCAGGCGGGAGGCACCGCCCGATGCCACGGTCAGCGCCGAGCATTCCGGCGTGTCCTTGCCGTTCATTCCGTTCTGACCGCGGCATCAGGCAGGCCCACGGCACCGGGATGGCCGGCGGCGACGCCAGGTGTGCGAGGCTGTGGACGTATCCGCGAGGCGGCAGGAGGCCGGGATGGCTGACACAGCGTCGGGGCCGGATGATCCTCAGGACCAGGCGGGCCCTGAGGACGAGCCCAGTCCCGAGGACGAGGCGAAACGCAAGTTCCGCGAGGCGCTGGACCGCAAGCGGGCCAGCGAGGCCGGCACCGCCCAGACGCGCCGGGGCCCGGACGCCGGGAAGATCCACGGCGCTCACGGCCCGGCCCGCCAGCGGCGCTCGTTCCGCCGCAAGAGCGGCGGCTGAGCCCGGCGATGTCGCCGACGGTCTGGTCGAGCTTCCGCTGGTCCCGGCCATGCAGGATCAGGGTGGCACCGTCGGCGGCGAGCCGGTGCGCCAGCGCCCGGCCGAGGCCGTCGGTGGCGCCGGTGATGAAGATCGTCGGCCGGTCGGTCATGTCGGCTTCCTGTTCATTGATGCGGCCGGTGGGACCGGCCCGGCTGCGGGACGGTGAGAGTGGTGGTGAGCTCGGCGGCCAGCCGGTCGTCGAGCGGCTGGCCGGTAGCGAGCAGCCGGTACCAGATGACACCGAACACGATGTCGGCGACGGTGCCACGCGGCAGATGGGGCGGCAGCTCGCCGCGGGCCTCGGCGCGGTCCACGATGACCGCGAGCGCGTCCCGGCGGCGCTGCAGGAACGAGGCGCGGAACCGCTGCCCGAACGCCTCCTCGATCTGGGCTCTCGCCATGAGGGCGCGCAGCACGTCGGCGACCTGCCGGCGGCGGCCGAGGTCGAAGCTGGCGGCGAGAAACGCGCGCAGGTCAGCTGGGTAGCTGCCCTCGTCGGGAACCGGCACGTTCAGGTCGGCCTTGACGGCCAGCGCCTCGAGCAGCACGTCGTCCTTGGACGGCCACCACCGGTAGATCGTCTGCTTGCCGGTCCCGGCGCGGGCGGCGATCCCGTCCACCGTCAGCCCGGCGTAGCCCACCTCGGCGGTCAGCTCAAGGGCCGCCGTCAGGATCGCCTGCCGGCTGGCCTGGCTGCGTTTGCGGCCGGCCCGGGCCAGGCCGGCCGCCGGGACCAGGCCAGCCGCGTTGCTCACGTGGTCTGCGCTAGCCCAAATCGAGACGAGACGTCTAGATTCGATAGGCGGGGAGGCGGCAGAGCGGAACCATCATGACAGCGTCCGGCCGGTAAGCGCCGCCGGCGCCGGGAGCTGAAAGACCAGCCCGTGCCGATGCCCGCGATGTGCAGAGCAAGGCAGCAAAGGCCGAGGAGCAGCAGGCTGGCCGGAGCGAACACCGCATTCGTGGCGGTGCTCGTGACATCGAGCAGGAAAGCGACGGCGAAGATGATGGCAGCGATGATCGCGAGCATCCAGGCCTCCTGGCACCAGCGCCGGCCTAATGGCTCGGCGTGGGCCGTTAAAGTGCCACGATCTGCGCGAGTTAAACAGCTATACCCGAACTGCCGGTGAGGAGGCTGATTCCGGCTGGCCGGCCGGGGCCCGCGGCGCGGGTGAGGATCCTGCCGCCGGGAGATCCCTCCGGGGTCAGCTGGGCGACCAGCCGGGGTCCCGCCGGCGAGCGCGATAACGCGGTCGAGCACAAGCGGTGCTCGGCCTCGTTGTCAAACTCGATCGTGAACGCGATCAGCAGCTGCGACAGCAAGGTGGGCAGGGGGAGGTCGTCCGTCACGGCGCCACGTTACGTGCCCGCGATGCCGCGATCCACCCCCGGCGATCTAGGGTGGAACGACCATGGCCTACGCCGCTGACCCACGGGTCAACGCCTACATCGATGCCCTGCCCCCCTGGCAGCAGGCCATCTGCCGTGAGGTCCGTGATCTGGTCCACGGCGCCGACCCGGAGGTGGCCGAAACCATCAAGCGCACTACGCAGCCGTATTTCGTCCTGCGGGGCAACATCTGCGCGCTGCTGGCAGCGAAGGACCATGTCAACGTATTCCTCTACGACGGTGGCATTGTCCCTGATCCCGACGGGATCATTACCGGCGGTCACGGCAACAAGACCGCCCGCACCGTTGCCGTCGGCGAGGGCGAGACCATCAACGCGCCCGCCCTGACCGCCATGTTCAGGCAGATCATCGCCAACAACCGGGCCGGCGGCTGGCGCAAGCTGAAGCGCGAAGGCTGATCCCTTTACCGGCGCACGCCGGTAAAGGGACATGCCGGTAAGCGGCCATGCCGACTTGCGCACGACCAGGCAGCATCTGGCCCTCGCCGCGGCATCCCGGCCGGGCGGGAACCCGGTGGCCGGCTACCGGGAAGCGCGCTCGAGCGCCTCAGGGTGCGCCCGCCGGTAGTGCTCAGTCAGGACTTCGCTCGCTTTACCGGGCCGGTACGCAACCGTACGGTGACAGATCTGGCATCGCATGACCGGAAGATGCGTAACGGTCACGGGGAAGCGGCGGGAGCTTGCGTTACTCATCACATCTCATAATGCCAGCCCGGCGGCGCCAATGCGTACTCAGCGGCTGATTTAAATAGCGGGAAATCCATGTCAGGATGGACCGGGCTCGCGAGGAAGGGGCACCTCATGGCCGAGGAAACATCTCATTACGCCGTGGTGGCCGACGACGAAGCGGGCCTCCAGCTGGCCCGGCTGCTCGACGGGTACATCGCCCCGCAGGTGGCCCGGGCCATGGCCCTGCGGATGATGATGGTCATGGGCGGCAGGGAACGCACGCTCGCGGAGCTCCGGTCCCTGATGGCTTCCGAGGGCTATGAGTTCGCCCGCGACGTCCCGCTGGGTGACTCGCCCGCCTGGCGGCCCTGGCATGTCGTCGAATTCCTCCGGCAGTAGCCGGCGCCGCACGCCCCCTGACCGGATCACGCCTTCCGCCGGGCGCATGACCGGGCCCAGCCCGTCACAAGATGCACAACGGACTTGCGTGAACCAGCCGCGGCCGGATTGCAATAGAAGTGCGATGGATGACGACGGGCTGGTCGCCCGGGTGGCGGCGGGCGACGACACGGCGCTGCGGGAGCTGTTCTCCCGGCACGCGCCGTGGCTGGCGGCCCGGCTGCGCGCGGTGATGCCGCCCGCCGAGGTCGAGGACGTCCTGCAGGAGACGTTCCTCGCGGTCTGGCGCGGCGCGCGTGGCTACCGGCCGTGCGGCGCGGCCGGGGGCTGGCTGTGGGGCATCGCTCGCAGGCAGGCTGCGCTGCTGCTGCGCCGCCGCGGGCCGGCCGCGGCCGGGCTGCCCGACGGGGTCATGGCCCCGGGGCGGGAGACGGGCGACCCGGCGGAGGTGGCGCTGTCGCGGGCGGACCTGGAGGCCGCGGTCGCCACGCTCGGCCCTCCCGGCGCCCCCGAACGCGTGGTGTGGCGGCTGCTGTATGTGGAGGACCGCCCCGTGGCGGAGGTCGCGGTGATGCTGGGGGTCCCGCCGGGCACGGTCAAAAGCCGCGCCCACCGGGCCCGGCGGCTGCTGCGGGCGGCGCTGCGCGGAGGCGCGGCGGCGGAGGGAGGGTCGCGATGAGCGACATGGATGCGGCCCGGCCGCCCGGGGTACCGGCACCGTGGGACACGGTCCCGGCCGACGTTGACCTGGGCCGGGTGTGGACCGGGGTGGCCGCGCAGGTATGGCGCCGCGACCCGGGCCGGGTGGAGCGCCTGGCCGGGCGGCTGCTGCGCTCGCCGGGTCTGGCCCGGGCGCTGGTGGCCACCCCGTCGCTGCTGCTCGGCTGGATCATCGCCACCGCGGTGGTCCTGGCCGTCGGGGTGGCGGCCACCCTGGAGTCCGGGACGCCGTACGTGGCCCTGTGCGCGCCCGCGCTCGCCGCGGCGGGCATCGCCTACGCCTACGGGCCGGGGATCGACCCGGCCTTCGAGCTGTCCCGCAGCATGGCGGTCGGCGACCGGATGGTCCTGCTGGTGCGGGCGCTGGCCGTGTTCGGGCTGAACGCGGCGCTGGGGCTGGCCGCCTCGGCCGCCTCGGGGGTCGCCGCGGCGCTGACCTTCGGCTGGCTGGTCCCGATGACCGCGGCCTGCGCGATCGCGCTGGCGGCCGCGACGCTGACCAGGTCGGCGAACGTGGGCGTAGCGGCGGGCGTCGCCGGCTGGGTGATCATGGTCCTGGCCGGGCGGGCCACCGTCGGGCAGTACACCGCTGCCGTCACCGATTCCGCTCTGGTACTTCCCTACCTGCTGTTCGCGGCCTGCTGCTGCGCGGTCGCCCTGTTCGCGTCCCGGATCTCGAGAGGAACGTCATGAACGTCAACATCACCGACCTGACCCGGCGGTTCGGCCGGACACAGGCCGTGGCGGGGGTGAACCTGCAGACCGGCGCCGGGGTATTCGGGCTGCTGGGACCCAACGGGGCGGGCAAGACCTCGCTGCTGCGGATGATGGCCACCGTGCTGCCGCCGACCTCGGGCCGGCTGCGGCTGCTCGGCCGCGACCCCGGCTCCTACGCCCCGCGGCGGGAGATCCGGCGGCGGCTGGGGTACCTGCCGCAGAACCTCGGCTACTACCCGGGCTTCACGGTCGCGGAGTTCGTCGAATACTTCGCGCTGCTCAAGGACATGCCCCCCGGGCAGGTGCCGCGGGCGGTGGCGGCGGCGATCGAGCACGTGGGCCTCGGTGACAAGGCCCGCACCAAGCTGCGCACCCTGTCGGGCGGGATGCTGCGCCGGGCCGGCATCGCGCAGGCGATCGTGAACGGCCCGGAGCTGCTGCTGCTGGACGAGCCGACCGCCGGGCTGGACCCCGAGCAGCGGGTGACATTCCGCGCCCTGCTGCGCGACCTCGGCCAGCGGGCCACCGTGATCGTCTCCACCCACCTGGTCGAGGACGTGGGCGCCGCCTGCACCGAGGTGGCGCTGATGGACGCCGGGAAGATCGTGTTCCACGGCACCCCCGATGAGCTGACGGCACGGGGCGAGGGCACCGGCGCGGCGGGCGATGCCCCGCTGGAGCGCGGCTACAGCGCGGCGCTGGCGGCGGCGCGATCAGTGACGGCGGCCCGGTCATGACCGCCGCCACCGACGCCCCGGTGCGGCCGCGGGCGCCGCATGCAACGCGCGCGGTCCCGCTGACCGCCGCCCGGCTGCTGCGGATCGAGCTGCGCCACAGCCCGATGCCGTGGATCCTGCCGCTGATCGCCGCGCTGTTCTGGTTCGACTCCTACCGGCCCAGCATCAGTCAGCCGCCGATCTGGGTGGTGCGCACGTTCTGGAACATGGGCCAGGGCCACACCATCGTCGACTTCGGGCCGTTCGTCGCGGGCATGGGCGCCTGGATCGGGTCACGGGACGGCCGGCGCGGCACGAGCGACCTGGTGACGGCCACCGCCCGGCCGCGCTGGATGGCCCAGCTCATCACCTGGGCCGCGGCCGCCATCTGGGCGGTGGGCGCCTACCTGGTCTTCGTAGGCGTCATGTTCGGGGTCTACGAACATCAGGGCCTTGGGGGCTCGCCGCCGTGGTGGTGGGTGCCGGTCGGCGCGGTGGCCGTGGCCGCGTTCACCGCGGCCGGCTTCGCCGTCGGCGTGTTCTTCCCCAGCCGGTTCGCCGCGCCGCTGGCCGCGTTCGGCGCCTTCCTGGTCATGTTGATGACGTCGCAGACCGGGTTCACCGACACCAGCGGCTGGGCGCTGATCTTGCCGACCAACTCGAACGGCAACTACGAGGCCGTGTCCGGGGTCTTCTACCGCTACCTGCCCGATCTGCCGATCGCCCGGGTGATGTTCCTGGCCGGGATCGCGGTCGCGGTGCTGGGCCTGCTCGGCCTGCCCTCGGGGGCGGGCGGGCCAGGGCTGCGGCGAGCCGCCGCGGTGGTCACATTGGCCGGGGTGGCGGCGGCCGGGACCGCGATCGGGCTGGCCAGCACCGCCGGGCCCGGGCCGCACGGCATCGTCATCCCCGCCCTGCACGACGCCGCGAACGACCAGCCGATCCCCTACACCCCGGTCTGCGCCCGGGCCACCGGGGTCCCGGTATGCGTGAACCCGGCCTACCGCCGCTACCTGCTGGACGTGACGGCCGCGTTGCGGCCCCTGCTCGCCGAGGTGGCCGGCCTGCCTGGCGCCCCGGCTCGCGCCACCCAGGTGCCCGGGACCTACACGAGCAGCGAGGGCGAGGCCAACCCGGTGGTGACAATCACCGGCCGCCCGCCGGTGCTGCGGGTGCCGCTCGACGCGCTCGCCACCCTGCCGGGCTACACCGGCTTCACCGGTGCGCCAGAGACCGAGGCACAGTTCGCCGACCAGTTGCGGGCGCTGTCCGTGCACGCGTTCGTCGGCGCGGGCAGCGGCATCGGGACGCCGGCCCAACAGGCCGTCCAGGCCGCCCTGCTGCAGGGGGTCGGCGTGCCGTTCGCCGTGCAGGCCAATTTCATGGACGCCGGGAACGGGCCAGGACCACCGCCCGGGCCGGCGACCGGGCCCGTCTACGCTGCGGCCCGGCGGCTGGCCGCGCTACCGCCCGCCGCCCAGCACGCCTGGCTCGCCGCCCACCTGGGCGCGCTGCGGTCCGGGCACCTGACCCTGGCGCAACTGCCATGACCGCGGCCGGCGTTCGGAGCTCACCGCCCGGGGCCGTCCCGGCCCCGGCGGCCTGGCCCGCCGTCGCCTGGCTGCGGCTGGCCTGGCTATACGCGGTCAGCCGCCGGATCCCGGCCGCGCTCGGGCTGCTGGCGGCGCTCGGCGGCCTGCTGTGGGCGGCGCTGCAGTGGCGGTGGAACATCGCCGGCGGCGCCGGCGCACAGCAGTTCTTCCCGCTGGCGACCGAGAGCGGGGCCGCCGCGGTCATCGCGGTCACCACGTACGGCCCGTTCGGGGAGCCGGAACGCGCCACCGGCCGGTGGCTGCCCTGGCTGCGGCTGGCCGCGGCCCTGGCCCTCACCGCGGCCGCGTTCGGCGCGCTGGCCGCCGGGGCCACGGGCGGGGTGCTGCCCGGCGGCATGGCGGCCCTGCTCCGCAACCTGGCGCGGCCTGGCCGGCACCGGCCTGCTGGCCGCGGCCGTCCTGGGCGGCGCGTTCGGCTGGGCGGGCCCGATGGCCTACCTGCTGATCACCGAGACCGCCCTCACCGCGGGCTGGACCACGCCCTGGATCTGGCCGGCCCGGCCCCCGCACGACCTGGGCGCGGCGCTGTGCGCGGCCGCCGTGTTCGCCGCCGGGATCGTGGCCATCACGGTGCTCGGCGCCCACGACTCGAGCCGGCGGTAGCCGACGGACCGGGCCGCGGCGGAACCGGCCGCCCGGTGGGACCGCCTGCCGGGGCGGCGGTCAGGCCCGGGCCGCCCCGTAGCCGAGCAGGGCGGCGAGCCCGAGCGCGCTCCGGGGCGCGTACGCGATCCGCCACAGCCCGCCGGGCGCGGCCGCGTACGCCTCGTCCTGCCACGGATGGGCGTGCGCCGGGCCGCCGCCGGTGTGCAGGTCGTGCACCAGGAGCGCGGCCATCAGCACCTTGCAGGTGGCGGGCTCGAATACCTCGACGCCGAACCGGTGCGCGCCCGCGTACGCCGCCGCCAGAACCCGGTTCTGCACGACCGACTTGGTGCGCGTCGGCGGGGCGACGTTGAGCGACACTGTGGCCCCGCCGTCACGGGCGAGCGAGGCCCGCCAGCGCTGCAGCCGTTTGGCCAGGGCGTAGTTGGGGCCCTGCTGGGCGACCAGGCTGTCGTTGATCCCGGGGTCGGTACCCGGCAGGTAGGCGCGGCGCAGCAGCCGCCCGCCGGACAGTGTCCGCAGCGGCGGCCGGCCAGTTTCGCGCCCCGCGAGCGGGACGCGTAAGCGCTGACCGATTGCTCGACCGCGTCGGCGCCAACGGCGTACACATCGGTCGGCGTCGCGAGGAACGCCAGCGCCAGATCGTCCCGCGCGGCCTGGAGGCGCACGGTGAGTGCGTCCACGGCGACGGCGACCCGCACGTTCGCCGCGCCATCGGCGTAGACGTAGTTGCCCAGCACCAGCGGGCCGCCGATGCCCGCGAGCCAGTCCGCGGCGGCCGCGACGTCACCGACCAGATCGAGGCCGCTCCGCTCCTGCAGGGTCTCCCCGCCCCCCTCGCCCCCGGCGTCCCCCGTACCCCGCTGTCCGGCCGCGTCGTGGCTGGGCGGCAGCGCCGCGACCGGGACCAGCAGCGTCCCCCCGCTGTCCTGCGCGGTGCGCAGGACGCGCTCCCACAGCGCCGGACGCGGCAGGTCCACCCCGGCCACCGTCGCCCCCCAGCCGAGCAGGATGGGAAGGGGGCCGATCTCGGCGCCCGCGCCCAGCACCGCCACCATCTGGCCCGGCAGGGACAGCCACTCCGGATGGGCCGCGACCGCCCGGATCGCGTCGGCGCAGGTTGGCTCGACTATCCCGGCGGTCACCCAGGCGTCCAGCTTGCGCGCCAGCGCGTCCCCCCGCAGCCGTTCGCCGTGGTAGGGCAGCGAGAACTCGTCTTCCGCCTCGCCGGTGCCGTGCACGGTGGCCGTGACGAACCGCTGCCGCGCGGGAGCGGTCAGCAGGGAGCCGAGGTCGGCTTCGTCCCCGCCGGGCGCGGCGACCCGCATCCGCGCGTGCAGCGAGCCGAGCCCGTCGCGGGCGATCGCCAGCCAGGCCTGCTTCGAGGCCAGGCCCGCTTCGATGAGCCGGCGGAAGTGCACGAGGTACCCCGAGCGCCAGTTGGTCTCATGCTCGGCGCCGAGCGCCCCGGCCGGGTCGACCGCGCGGAGCGCGTCAGCGACCACCGCGCGGCCCACCGCTGACGTGCTCCGGCGCCCGTCCGCCGCCGCCGGGAAGACCACCCCGGCGCTCTCGCCGCTGCCCATCGTGCTCCCGTTCATCACAGGCCGGTCAGCCGCCGCTGCTGGCGGTCTCGAAGAAGCGGCGCGGGTTCTCAACCAGCATCGTGGTGATCTCGTCCTCGGTGACGCCACGGTCGCGGATGTAGGGCAGTACCTCGTCGCCGATGTGCCGGTGGTGCCATTGGGCCAGGAACGGCAGGACCGCCGGGTCGATCCAGTCGATGTAGCAGGACGCGTCCTGCGACAGCACCATGCTCCGCGCATACCCGCGCCGGCACATCTCTACCAGAGTGTCCGCCCGGGCCTCGAAGGTCGTCTCGACGTTGAGCCCGAACCTGTCCATCCCCAGCGTGAAGCCGATGTCGGCCAGCCCGGCCAGGTGGTCGCAGTCGGTCGTGTCGCCGCTGTGGGCGAGCAGCACCCGGCGGGGATCCACTCCCCCAGAGTCGCAGAGCACCCGCTTGACCTCCAGCCCGGTCCTGGAGCCGGGATGGGTATGCACGGTGACCGGCGCTCCGGTCCGGTGGTGAGCGGCGGCGACGGCCCGCATGACCCGCTCGACCCCTGGTGTATTGCCAGCCGCGTCGATGGCGCACTTGAGCATGCCCGCCTTTACGCCGGTGCCCGCGATCCCCTCGACGATGTCGGCGACGAACATGTCCACCATCGGGTCTGGCACCTCGGTCCCCAGCGCCTCGTTCAGGGCCGGGCCCCGGTGCCGGAAGAAGAAGGGGACGCTGTCGTAGGTGTAGAGACCGGTGGCGACGATGATGTTCAGCTCGGGCACCTGCTCCGCGACCCGCTGGATCCGCGGGATGTACCGGCCGAGTCCCACCACGGTGGGATCGACGATCGTGACGATCCCCTGGGCGGCGAGCGCCCGCAGCTTGCCCGCCGCGTCGGCGACGCGCGCCTCCTCGCTGCCCCACTCCTGCGGGTAGTTCTGCTGCACGTCGGCGGTGAGCGTGAAGATGTGCTCGTGCATGTAGGTGGGCCCCAGCTCGGCGCTGCTGACCGGGCCCCGCACGGTGGGCACCTGGCTCATCGCTGAACGCCGCCCGTCAGCGGTCCAGGATGCGCAGCCGCTGTGGGTCGTACGGCGGCGCGATCTGCAGCCGGGCGGGGATCTCACCGTCCGGGGTGCGCACCCGGAAGTCGCCCTCCTTGAGCCACTGGCCGGTGACGCCGTCGCCGTTGGCGACCTGCGCCAGCCCGACCGGGCCGCCGACGGTGTAGCCGTAGGCGGCGGCCCGGACGTAGCCGGCCCACTCGCCGCCGGCCAGCACCGGCTCGTTGCCGAACAGGTCCGCCGCCGGGTCATCGACGATCAGGCTGACGACGCGCTGGCGGGGCGGTCCCTGCTCGCGCGCCTTCAGCAGCGCGTCCCGGCCGATGAACCCGCCGGACTTGTCCCAGGCGACGGCGAACCCGAGCCCGGCCTCGATGGGGTTGTCGGTGTTGTCGATGTCGACGCCCATGTCGCGGTAGCCCTTCTCCAGCCGCAGGCTCGACATGGCCTGCAGGCCGACCGGCAGGAAGCCGAGGTCGCCCCCGGCCGCGATCAGGTCGTCGTACACCCCGGCCGCGTATTCGGCCGGCACGTGCAGCTCCCAGCCGAGCTCCCCGACGTAGGTGACCCGGATGGCGAGCACCGGCGCGTAACCGACGTGGATGTGCCGCGCGGCCAGGTACCCGAACGCGTCGTTGGACAGGTCGGCGTCGGTCAGCCGGCCGATCAGCTCGCGCGACGCCGGGCCCTGCACGGTCAGCAGGGTGGTGCCCGAGGTGACGTCGGTGACGGTGACGACCTCGCCGTCCCGCGCCGCCCGCCTGATCAGCGGCTCGATCCGGCGGTGGATGATGTCGCTGGCTATGACCAGGAACTTCTCCCCCTCCAGCCAGGTCACCGTGACGTCGGCGATGATCCCGCCCGATTCGTTAAGCCACTGGGTGTAGACCAGCCTGCCCGGTGCGAGGAGCACGTCGTTGGCCGACAGCCGGCTGAGCACGGTGGCGGCGTCCGGCCCCTGCACGATCAGCTTGGCCATCAGGCTCATGTCGATCACGCCCACCGCCTCGCGGACCGCTGCGTGCTCGCGCCCGACGATCGCGTGTGAGGCCGGGCGCCGGTAGTCCAGACGGGTCTCGTGCTTCTCGCCTGGTGCGGCGAACCATTCGGTGTACTCCCAGCCGGCCGAGACGCCGAAGTGGGCGCCCACCGCGGTTAGCCGGTCGTGCAGCACCGACCGGCGCACGTTGCGCGCGGTCAACGGCTGCCAGGACGGCCAGACCGCGTCGCCGAACAGCACCCCGAGCTGCTCGACCGTGCGCTCGGCCCGGAACCGCCGGGACGTCTCGTAAGCCGCGGTCCGGTCGATGGCGACCGCGGTCGCGTCGACCGGCGGCACCCCGTCGACGATCCAGTGCGCGACCATGGCGCCCACCCCGCCGCCGGACAGGATGCCCAGCGAGTTCAGGCCCGCCGCGACGAAGTAGCCGTCCAGCTCGGGCGCGGGGCCGAGCAGCGGCCGGACGTCGGAGGTGAACGACTCCGGGCCGCAGAAGAACGTCCGCACCCCGATGTCGGCCAGCGAGGGTATCCGGTTCATCGCCGGCCCGAGGAAGGGTTCCATCCGCTCCCAGTCGGGCGGCAGCTTGCCGAACGAGAAGCCCCGCGCCACCCCGTCCAGCGACCAGGGCGCGGCCACCGGCTCGAACAGGCCGACCAGCATGCCGTCGCCCTCGGGGCGGTAGTAGCCGTAGCTGTCCGGGTCCTCGATCACCGGCAGGTCGGCGTCCATGCCGGGCACGGTGTCGGTGAGCAGGTAGTAGTGCTCGGCCGCCTGCAGCGGCACGGCGACCCCGGCCAGCGCGCCGAACTGCCGCGCCCACACGCCGGCCGCGTTCACCACGACCTCGGTCTCGATCGGGCCGGCCTCGGTCAGGACGGCGCTGACCCGCCGTCCGCGGGTCAGCACGCCGGTCGCGGCCACACCCTCGATCACGACAACGCCCAGCTGCCGGGCGCCCTTGGCCAGCGAGGTGGCCACGCCCACCGGGTCGGCCCGGCCCTCGTCGGCGACGTAGAAGGCCGACAGCACGTCGTCGGTGCGGGCCAGCGGCCACATGGCGGCGAGCTCGGACGCCGAGATCTCGGTGTCCTCGACGCCGAACCCGTGCATCCAGGCGGCCTCGCGGCGCAGCGCGTCCTGCCGCTCGCGGCTGGTGGCCAGCGAGAGGTGCCCGACCGGGCGGAAACCGGTGGAGTGCCCGGTCTCGGCCTCCAGCCGGGCGTACAGGTCGCGCGAGTACCGGCTGAAGAACAGCGCGGTCTCGTCGGTCATGCCGGCCGAGGTGATCAGCCCAGCGGCGTGCCAGGTCGTCCCGGCGGTCAGCCGGTGCTGCTCGAGCAGCACCACGTCGGTCCAGCCCAGGTGCGCGAGGTGGTAGGCGATACTGCAGCCGGTCACCCCGCCGCCGACGATCACCACCTGAGCCCGGCTCGGAACAGTCCCGCTGGTGATTCCCGGATCGATCGCCACTGTTTACCTTCCCGGCCCGCCCGACGAGTCAAATCAGAGCATGACCGTGCCCGGCTGGTCCAGCGTGGGGTGGCCCGGGCGGAAGAGATCGGGGCCCGGGGCCCTGTGAAAGACTTGCCGCATGCACCTGGGGGCGGGCACCGAGCCTGGCAGGCCGGGGAGCCGCGATTCGTGACCGCCGGGGCCAGCCCGCGGCGCGTGGCGCTGATGAAGCGCAGATCCGCGGCGCCAAGCAGGCCGTCTACATCGCCTTCATCGCCAACGGGTTCATCTTCGCCAGCTGGGCGGCCCGCATCCCGCAGGTGCGCGACGGGCTGCGGGTCTCCCCCGGCGTGCTCGGGCTCATTCTCCTGTGCACAGCGGTCGGCTCGACGATCGCCACGCCGCTGTCCGGGCTGGTCATCACGTGGCTCGGGGACTCCCGCACCGTCGCCGTGATGTCGCTGGTCGCCGCGGCCGGCATGGCCACCGTCGGGGTCGGCTACCGGTATGGCATCCCGCCGGTGGCGGCCGGGCTGTTCCTGTTCGGCTTCAGCAGCGGTACCTGGGATGTGGCGATGAACGTGCAGGGCGCCGCCGTTGAGCAGGGGCTGGGCCGGGCGATCATGTCCAGGTTCCACGCCGGGTGGAGCATCGGCACGGTGGCCGGGGCCGGTATCGGGGCGGTCATGGTCGCCCTCGGCGTGCCGGTCACCGCGCACCTGCTCGCGGCCGCCCTCGCGGTCGCGGTGGCGGTGCCCATCGCGGCCCGCCGCTTCCTCCCGCACGCCCGGGCCGTGGCGCACCGGGACGGGACGGCGGCCAGGCGGAGCCCCCTCGCCGCGTGGACCGAGCCCCGGACCCTGCTTATCGGCCTGTTCGTGCTGTGCATGGCCTTCACGGAGGGAACCAGCAACGACTGGCTCAGCCTCGCGGTCATCGGCGGCTACCACACGGCGGCCGTCCTCGGCACCCTCACGTTCGCCGTCTTCCTGACCGCGATGACCGCCGGCCGCTGGTTCGGCCCCGCCTTCATCGACCGGTACGGCCGGGTCCCGGTGCTGCGGGTCTGCGCGGCCACCGCCCTGGCCGGCCTGATCCTGCTCGAGGCCGGCGGGGCGCTGGCGGACGGCGGGGTGCTGGCGGCCGCGCTGGCCGGGGCGGTGCTGATGGGGCTCGGGACGTCACTGGGATTCCCGACCGGCATCAGCGCCGCCGCCGACGATCCCCGGTACGCGCCCGGCCGGGTGAGCACGGCCGCCTCGATCGGTTACCTGGCCTTCCTCGCCGGGCCGCCGGCCATCGGCTTCCTCGCCGACCACGTCGGCGTCCTGCGCGGCCTGTCCGTCACCGGCGCGCTGCTCGCCGTCGCCTTCATCGTCTGCCCGGTCACCGCGCCCATCAGCCCGTCCGGCCCAGGGCCCAGCAGCCAGTCCCGCCCCGAGCCGATCAGCCCGTCAACCCCCGGGCCGAGCCACCCATCCACCCCCGCGCCCAGTAACCCCTCCGGCCCCGCGCCCAGCAACTCCTCCGGCCCCGGGCAGATTATTACTTGACATTGAATAGTCAATCCTGAATACTCAGTACTGAACATATTACTGACGCAGCACGATCGCTGCCCGCTTCAGGAGGAACCACCGTGACCAACCTCACGCAGACCGACCTCGCCGCGCCGGTCAAGATCCCCGCGAACAACGCGGTGACCAAGCGGCTCGGCAACTGGACCACGGCCCGCCAGTTCCAGGTGCGCGCCCACCGCGGCAGCGCCGTGCTGGACCTGCGCTCCCCGCAGATCCCGGCCGGTGACATCGAGATCGAGGTCGACATCGACCACGCCATGCTCAAGCTGCTGGTTGCCGACGACGCGATGGTGGACGACTGGAACCTGCGGCGCACCGGCCGCAGCCGGGTCAAGGACGCCGAGGGCCCGGACGCTCCCGGCGGGCGGCGCGTCGTCGTCACCGGCCAGCTCCGCAGCGGCGAGATCCGGGTTCGCCGCGGCGGCATCGCCATGCTGTCGGCCATGTTCTCCCGCGCATACTGGACCGACCTGCGGCGGGCGCACAAGGAAGGCGGGTTCCCCACCGTGGACGACCCGGCCCGCACCGCCTGACAGCCCACGGCTTCGGCAGCGCGTGCCGCCCCGGGGCGGCACGCGCTGCCGTGGAGGAAACAGATGGCGAAGAAACGTAAGGTCGGCAACCTGCTCGCGCTCGCGGTGCTGTCCTACCTCACGCAGGGGCCCATGCACCCTTACGAGCTGGGCCGCACGCTGCGCGACCACGGCGACGAGCGGAGCATCAAGTTCAACCACGGATCGCTGTACATGGTGGTCCAGCAGCTGGAACGGGCGGGGTTCGTGGCCGCGCAGGAAACCAGCCGCGAGGGGCAGCGCCCGGAGCGGACCGTGTACGCCATCACCGACGCGGGCCGGGCCGAGCTGCGCGACTGGCTGCGCGAGCTGGTCGGGGAGCCGCAGCACGAGTACCCGCACTTCGTGGCCGCGCTCTCGCTGATCAGCGCGCTGCCGCCCAGCGAGGTTCTGGCCCTGCTCCGGCAGCGGCTCACCCGGCTGGCCGCGCAGCGCGCCGAGATTCAGGCCATCATCGACGGCACCCTCGCCCAGGGCGTGCCCCGGCTGTTCCTGATCGAGGAAGAATACCGGCTCACGCTGCTGGACGCCGAGTCCTCGTTCGTCGAGCGGTTCATCGGGCAGATCACCGACCCGGACACCGGGTGGGGCCCCCTGTGGGCGGGATTCCACGGCGAGCCCGCCCCCCACGGTGCATGACCTGTTCTACCCGCCTGGCTGGTGTGCGCTGAGCCAGGCCGCGGCCCTCCTGCGCGATGCCTGAGACAGCCACGCGTCCTGGACTAGTTCGGTCAGTTCCTCCACGGTGAGCTCGCCGATCCGGCTGGCCCGCAACAGCACCGACGGGTGCCCGTCGAAGTGTGATGTCGTGAAGAACGGCGACGTCTCGTCCTGAACCAATGCCTGCTTGTCCGACTCCGATGGCACCCAGAACATGATCACGTCCGGGTAGCGCTCGCCGGTCTCAGGGTCGGTGGCGTCCGGCCGGGGATTACGGAAGAACACAAAGGACTTGCCCCCGACCTGGTAGATGGGGTTGCCAACCGATCCCGGCCAGACCGTGACGTGAGGCATGCCCATGGCCAGCTGGTGTACGTCCTCGACCCGCGCCTGTCGCGGCCTTGCCGCCATGACAGCACACTAGGCCGTGGCGGGGATGCCGGCCTCCCAGGCCGAGGGGATCACCCGGGCGCTGACGCCGCTGGTGCTGCGGATCCGTCAGAGGGGGAGGATGTGCCGGGCGCGGGCGCGGACCGCGTCGTGGTCCCGGTGGCCGGGCACCCATTGCTCCGGCTCACCGATCGTCAGCTCGAACCGCCCGGCGGCCAGCTCGACCGCGCCTGGCGGCAGCCCGCGCAGCCGCTCCAGCTGGGCCTGTGACAGCACCTGATACCACATCGGCCCCGCGTCGAACTCGCTCTCCACAGCCGGGTTGGGCAGATGGAGGCGGAAGGGCGGCGAGGGGTTGGCCTGCGCGGTCACCCCGGCCCAGCCCACGCCGGTTACGCACGCAATCGCCCGCGAACAACCGATTTCCGCCGAAACCCACCGAAAGCTCTCGGCAGCCGCCCGCCGGGCCCGGTAGCATCTTCGAACTTGTATTCGATAGTGTCGCCCTATGGGGGCAGGCTCGGTCACGCCACTGTTGCCGCGACGGCATGACGAGGACGCGCTACCGGGCAGCGGAAGGCTGCCGGTGCTCCCCGCCCTGCGTGAGCTGCTGCCGGGGGGACTGCAGCGCGGGACGGTGGTGGCGGTGGGACGCTGGAGCCTGCTCTGCCTGGCGGTCGCCGCGGGCGCGTCAGCGGCTGGGGCCTGGTGCGCGGCCGTCGGGCTGCCACAGCTCGGAATGGTCGCGGCGGCCGACGCTGGCCTGGATCCCGGCCGCATGCTGCTGATCCCGGATCCGGGTGCGCACTGGCCGCAGGTGGTGGCCTCGCTGCTCGACGGATGCGAACTGGTCCTCGTCCGGCCCCCGGGCCGCCCGTCCGCCCAGGTGCGCACCAGGCTGGCCGCCACCCTGCGGCGCTGCGATGGGGTGCTGGTGGTGGCGGGCGGCTGGGACGGAGCCCAGGCCCGGCTGCTGGTGGCCCGCCAGGAGTGGGCGGGGATCGGGACCGGTCACGGGCGGCTGCGCGCCCGGCGGGTGCAGGTGGCGGCGGACGGCCGGGGCGCGGCGGCGCGGTCACGGGCCCAGTGGCTGTGGCTGCCGGGGCCGGACGGCTCGGTGGGCGGCGCGGACCAGGTCACCATTTCCGCGCAAGACACGAGGGACGCCGGGTGACGGCGGCCGGGGACCGGCCCGAACGGGTGCTGGTCGTCTGGTGCCCGGCCTGGCCGGCCGCGGGCCCGGAGGCGGGGACCGCCGTCGATGGGGCCGCCCCGGGGGATGGTGCGACCCGGGGTGACGGGGCGGTACCGGACGCGGGGCACCGGGCAGCGGAGTTCGGGCGGGTGGTTTCGGTGGTGGAAGGCATCTGCCCGCGGGTGGAGGTGCTGCGGCCCGGCGCCTGCGCGATCGGCGCGCGCGGCCCGGCCCGGTATTTCGGCGGGGAACCCGCCCTGGCGGCAAAGATCATCGCAGCTGTCGCCGGCGCCGGCTTCGCCAGCCAGGTGGGTATCGCGGATGGCCTCTTCGCCGCCTGCCTCGCGGCCGAGCGCGCCAGGCCCGTTCCCGGCGCCCGGCCGGTAGCGGCACAGCCAGGCGCGGTCATGACGGTGGCTCCCGGCCGCACCCGGTCGTTCCTGGCCCCGCTCCCGGTCAGCGTGCTGGACAGCCCGGAGCTGACGGGCCTGCTCCCCCGGCTGGGTATCAGGACGGTGGGAGAGTTCGCCGCGCTGCCGGCCGCCGAGGTCGCGAACCGGTTCGGGACAGCGGGGGTGATCGCCTACCGGCTGGCGCGCGGCCTGAGCCCTCGGCCGCTGGCGCCCCGCCCGCCATCGGCCGACCTTTCGGTCTCGCAGGAATTCGACCCGCCCGAGCGCCGGGCCGAGACCGTGGTCTTCGCGGCCAAGGCGCTGGCCGAGCGGATGCACAACGGCCTCGCGGCCAGCGGGCTCGCCTGCGTGCGGGTGCAGGTGCAGGCGATCTGGGAGGACGGCCGGGAGTTCACCCGGCTATGGCGGCACGACGGCCTGCTCTCCACGCTCGCGGTGGCCGAGCGCGTCCGCTGGCAGCTGGCCGACTGCCAGCTCGGCCTGGAAGGCAACCAGACAGCAGTTCGGATCCCTGCCGTTGCGGAGGCAGGAGAACGAACCACCGATGATTATCCGGGCGGGATCACGCTGCTGCGGCTGGTTCCCGATCAGCTGGTCCGCGACCAGGGACGGCAGCTCGGCCTGTGGGGCGACGCGGTGGCCAGCGACCGGGTGGCCCGCGCTGCGGTCCGGGTGCAGGCCATGCTCGGGCATGACGCGGTGACCCGTCCGGTGCTGGCGGGCGGCCGCGGCCCGGCCGAGCAGGTGACGCTGGTGCCGTTCGGCAGCACCGATGACCGGATGCCGCCCCCGGGCGGGCCGGGGCCGGACCGCCCGGGCCGGCCAGGCGCCCCGGCCGGCCCTGGCCGGGGGGGATTCCCGCACCGTCCCCCGCCACGGTCTACCAGCCCCCGCTGCCCGCCAGGATCGCCGACGACTCGGGCGCCACGGTGACCGTCAGCGGGCGCGGGCTGGTCTCCGCGCCACCCGCCCGGATGTCGGCCGACAGCGCGCCGTGGCTGGCGGTCACCGCCTGGGCCGGGCCGTGGCCGGTCGCCGAACGGTGGTGGGATCCGCGCGCCGCGCGCAGGCGGGCCAGATTCCAGCTCGTCACCGAGGACGGGGCGGCCTGGCTGGTGGCCGTGCAGAACGGCCGCTGGCTGATCGAGGCCAGATACGACTGACCGCGCTGGCCCATGGGAGGAGGGCAGCAGATCGTGGGCTGGGACAACCTCCCCGTGCCGTGGCGGGAGCTCGAGCGCCGCCTGTCCTGGGGAACCCCCGCCCGGCAGGCGGCCGACGGTGGGCAGGCGGCGGAGCCGCCGCCGCGGCGCCCGGTGACCCGCCTGCCCGCCGCCAGCCGGGCCAGCCGGGACGGCCCGGCATGGGCCGAGCTGCACTGCCATTCGTCGTACAGCTTCCTCGACGGGGCTTCCGCTCCCGCCGAGCTGATCGCCGAGGCGGCGCGCCGCGGCCTGACCGCGCTGGCCATCACCGACCACGACGGCATGTACGGCGTGCCCCAGTTCGCGCAGGCGGCCGCCCGGCTCAAAGAGCAGGCCGGCGCCGGGATCGGTACGGTCTTCGGCGCCGAGCTCAGCCTGGGCCCGCCCGCCGGGGGCGGCGCCGGACCGGAGGGATGGATCCCCGGAGAAGCCCGCGCCGGACCGGAGGGACGGATCCCCGGAAACTCCGCGCCGCACCCGGCGGAGCCGTCCGGGATCCCCGCGGCCGGCCCGGGAGGATGGCTCCCCGGAACCCCCCGTGCGGGTGTGCCCGACCCGGCCGGCCAGCACCTGCTGGTGCTGGCCCGGGACCCGGAAGGCTACCGGCGGCTGTGCCGGGTGATCAGCACGGCGCAGCTCGCCGGAGGCGGGAAGGGGCGCCCCGTCTACGACCCGGACGCGCTGGCGCTGGCGCACGGCGGTCACTGGGTGATCCTCACCGGCTGCCGCAAGGGCGCCGTCCCCGCGGCGCTCGCCGCGGCCGGGCCCGAGGCGGCCGCGGCGGAACTCGAGGCGCTGGCCGCCATGTTCGGCCGCCAGAACGTCATGGTCGAGCTGACCAGCCACGACCAGCCGGCCGACGATGAGCGCAACGACGCCCTGTACCAGCTGGCCGCCAGCACCGGGACGGCGGTGATCGCCACCGGCAACGTGCACTACGCCACCCCGCGTGAGGCCCGGCTGGCCCAGGCGCTGGCCGCGGTCAGGGCCCGCCGGAGCCTGGACGAGATGGACGGCTGGCTGGCCGCCTCCGGTGCCGCGTACCTCCGGTCGGGGGCGGAAATGGCCCACCGGCTCCGCCGCTACCCCGGCGTGGCCGAGCGCACCACGGCGCTGGCGCACGACTGCGCGTTCGACTTCCACGTGATCGCGCCCCGGCTGCCGGTCTTCCCCGTCCCCGGCAGGCACACCGAGGCAACCTGGCTGCGCTCGCTGGTCGCCGCGAAGGCGCCGCAACGCTACGGCCCGCCGCACGCCGAACGCGTCAGGGGGGCCTACACGCAGATCGCGCGCGAGCTCGACGTCATCGAGGCACTCGGGTTCGCCGGCTATTTCCTGATCGTGCACGACATCGTCAGGTTCTGCGAGCAGGCCGGCATCTTGTGCCAGGGACGGGGGTCGGCCGCGAACTCGGCCGTCTGCTATGCGCTGGGGATCACCGGGGTGGATTCCGTTCGGCATGGCCTGCTTTTCGAGAGGTTCCTGTCCGCGGGCCGGGACGGCCCGCCCGACATCGACCTGGATATCGAGCACCGGCGCCGCGAGGAGGTGATCCAGTACGTCTACGGCAAGTACGGCCGGGACAAGGCCGCGCAGGTCGCCAACGTGATCTCCTACCGGCCGCGGATGGCGCTGCGTGACGCGGGCCGGGCGCTCGGGTACACCCCGCAGCAGCAGGACAGATGGGCCAGGCAGGTGGGCCCCAGGCAGTACGGGGCGGGCCAGCCGGTCCCGGCCGATGCGGGTGTCCCGGAGCCGGTCACCGAGCTCGCCGCCCGGATGCAGCGGCTGCCCCGTCACCTCGGCATCCATTCCGGCGGGATGGTGATCTGCGACCGGCCGGTCGGGGACGTGTGCCCGGTGGAGTGGGCACGGATGCCGGGCCGCTCGGTGCTGCAGTGGGACAAGGACGACTGCGCCTACGCCGGGCTGGTCAAGTTCGATCTGCTCGGACTGGGCATGCTGACCGCGCTGCGGGACTGTTTCGAGCTGGTGGCGGCCCATCACGGCGTGAGCTGGAGCCTGCACACGATCCCGCAGGAGGATCCCGGCGTCTACGACATGCTGTGCGAAGCGGACACCGTGGGGGTGTTCCAGGTCGAATCCCGGGCCCAGATGGCGACCCTGCCCCGGCTGCGGCCCAGGGAGTTCTACGACCTGGTGGTGGAGGTCGCGCTGATCAGGCCGGGCCCGATCCAGGGGGGCTCGGTGCACCCGTACATGCGCCGGCGCCGCGGCGACGAGCCGCCGGGCCTGCCGCACGAGTCCATGCGGCGGGCGCTGGACAAGACCTTCGGGGTCCCACTGTTCCAGGAGCAGATGATGCAGCTCGCGGTGGACTGCGCCGGGTTCACTCCGGCCGAGGCGGACCAGCTGCGGCAGGCGATGAGCTCCAAGCGGGGCCCGGAGCGGATCGAGGAGCTGCGCGGGCGGCTGCTGGCCGGGATGGCGGCCAGGGGGATCCCGGCCGAGACCGGGGAGGACATCTACGCCAAGATCGTGGCCTTCTCCAGCTACGGCTTCCCGGAGTCGCACGCGATCAGCTTCGCCTACCTGGTCTACGCCAGCGCCTGGCTGAAGCTCTACTACCCGGCCGCGTTCACCGCCGCCCTGCTGCGGGCCCAGCCGATGGGCTTCTACTCGCCGGCCAGCCTGATCGGCGACGCGCGGCGGCACGGCGTGCTGGTGCGCGGGGTGGACGTCAACATCAGCGCCGTGGCCGCCACCCTGGAGGAACCGGAAAGCCCGGAGACCGCCATCCCGGACCCGGCCACCCCGCCTGTGGGGGGGAGGCCGGTGCCGGGCCAGCCCGCGATCAGGCTCGGCCTCACCGCGGTCAGGAACCTCGGCTCCGGTCCCGCCGCCGTCATCGTGGCCGGCCAGCCGTACCGCGATCTGGAGGACTTCGCCCGCCGCACCGCCCTGCCGGCCCCGGCCCTGGAGGCACTGGCCATGGCGGGCGCGTTCGGCTGCTTCGGGATGAGCCGGCGGGAGTCGCTGTGGGCGGCCGGGGCCGCGGCCACCATCCGGCCCGGCCAGCTGCCCGGCACCACGGCCGGCCTGGCCGCGCCGCCGCTGGCCGCCATGACCGCCGCCGAGGAGACTTTCGCCGATCTGTGGGCGACCGGGACCTTCGGTACCCACCCGGTCGCGCACATCAGGGGGCGGCTCGCCGAGCGGGGGGTGATCGGGGCGGCGGAGCTGAAGACGGCACGGCCGGGCGCCGCGGTGGTGGTGGCCGGGCTGGTCACCCACCGGCAGCAGCCGGGGACGGCGCGCGGGGTGGTGTTCCTGAGCCTGGAAGACGAGACCGGGATGGCGAATGTGATCTGCCCGCCGCCGGTATGGGAACGCCACCGCCGGGTCGCGATCGACGCCAGCGCCCTGCTCGTGCACGGCCGGGTGGAACGCCAGGAAGGGGCGGTCAGCCTGCTCGCCACGCGGCTGCAGCGGCTGCCGGTGGTGGCCGCCAGCCACAGCCGCGACTTCCGCTGACCGCGACTGGCCAGCCGCCGGGGGTACGAGCCGAGGTGACCGGCCGTAGGCACGAGCCGAGCGTGACCGGCTGGCCGCCCGGGCACGACCGGCCGGCCCCTGAGCGCGGTCCCAGCCCTTAGTTAACTTGACAGCTAATTAACTATATGGTCAAATAATCGGGTGGACCAGCTCGATGCCACCTTCACCGCCCTGGCGGACCCGACCCGCCGGGCGATCGTGGCCCGCCTGGCGCACGGCGACGCCACGGTGAACGAGCTGGCCGCGCCCTTCGACATGACTCTCCCGGGGATCTCCAAGCACCTCAAGGTGCTCGAACGCTGCGGGCTCATCTCGCGGACCCGGCACGCCCAGTTCCGGCCCTGCCACCTCGAGCGGCCGGCCCTCGACGCGGCCATGACCTGGATCGAGGAGAACCGGCGGATCTGGACCGAGCGGTTCGACAAGCTCGACGCCCATCTGCGTGACATTCAGCAGGCAGCTCCCGCAGGCGGGACCGGCGCCCTGGAGCGCGGCCCGGGACCGGGCCGCCCGCATCGACCGAGAGGACAGGACCATGAGTGACCAGGCCCCCGGGGCGGCCGAGCTCATCTACACCCGCGTCTTCGACGCGCCGAGGGAGCTCGTCTTCCGCTGCATGACCGAGCCGGAGCACCTGACCCACTTCTGGGGCCCGGCGGGCGTGAGCACGCCCCTGGAGAACATCAAGGTGGACGCCCGCCCCGGCGGGGTCTTCGAGACCGTCATGGTCAACGACGCCGACGGCCGCCAGTACCCGATGCGGGCGGTCTATGTCGAGGTGGTGGAGCCGGAGCGGCTCGTGTGGACCGAGCCCGGCACGGGGGTGACGACGACCTCGACCCTCACCGACATCGGCGGCGCCCGCACCGAGGTCCGGATCCGGCAGGCGAACGTGCCCGAGGCATTCCGCAGCCCGGAAGCTCAGGCTGGCTTCTCGACCTCGCTTGACCGCTTCGCCACCTACCTCGGGACCCTGTCCGGCCATGCGCGATGGAGGCAGGCATGAACACAATCAGCTCACCCGATGGCACGAAGATCGCTTATGACCAGGAAGGCACAGGACCGGCCCTGATCCTGATCGACGGCGCCATGTGCACCCGTTCTTCCGGTGCCAAGCCGGAGCTGGTCAGCCTGGTCTCACGGCACTTCACGGTGTACAGCTACGACCGCCGGGGCCGCGGTGACAGCGGGGACACCCTGCCCTATGCGGCCGACCGGGAGATCGAGGACATCGAGGCGCTGATCGGTGACGCAGGCGGGACGGCTTATCTCTTCGGTCACTCCTCGGGAGCGTGCCTGGCCCTGGAAACGGCGGTGAAGCTCGGCAGCAAAGTCACCGGGCTGGCCATGTACGACGCCCCCTACAACGACGACGCCTCCGCCCGGCAGGCGTGGCGGGAGTACCTCAGGCAGCTCACCGGGGCCCTGGCTGCTGGCCACCGCGGTGACGCGGTAGCCCTGTTCATGAGGTACGTGGGAATGCCCGATGCCCAGATCGAGGGCATGCGCCAGACGCCCTTCTGGCCGGCCGCCGAGGCCATCGCGCCGACGCTGGCCTATGACCATGCCGGCGTCATGGGCGAGGACGCCTCGGTGCCCACCGGGCTGGCGGCACGCGCCGACGTGCCGGCCCTCGTGATATCCGGCGGCGCGGGCCCCCCGTTCATGAACGACACGGCCGCGGCGCTCAGCCGGGCGATGCCCCACGCACAGCACCGCATCCTGGAAGGCCAGACACACGACATGAACCCGGCGGTTCTCGGTCCCCTCCTGGTGGAGTTCTTCGGCTCTTGACACCCACGCACCGGCGTCGCCTGCCAGCTACCGGTGCGTGGGTGGGTCTCACCCGGCCATCCGGCCGGCTCAGATCTCGGGTTCGCCGTCCGGCCGCGTGTCCAGTTCCACCCACACGGCCTTGCCGATCGTGGCCTCGCGAACTCCCCACATGTCGGCCAGGGCCTCGATCAGCACGAACCCGAAGCCTGATCCGTCGAGCCGGTCCGGCGTACGCGGCTCCGGCAGGCTCGGGTCGGCGTCGTGGACTTCGATCCGCAGCCAGGGTCCGGCGGTTTCCAGCCGCAGCACCAGCGCTGATCCGCCGGTGTGGGCGTGCCGTACCGCGTTGGTGACCAGTTCGGAGACGAGCAGCACCGCCGTGTCCTCCACGTGGGCCATCCGCCACGAGGCCAGCGCCTCGTGGGTGGCCTGCCGCGCCAGCCCGACCGCCCGCGCCGTGGCGGTCAGCGTCAGCTGCCGGGCCCGGGACGACTTCCCCGCCCAGGGCCAAGTGTGAGGACCAGTGGATTCGCCCACGCAAGCTGTTGTCACCTGACGCCCCAATCCCGCCATCCGCCCGGTACTCCCCACGGCGGATACGTTGCGGCGCCCTGGCCTGCGGCGGCACATCATGGACAGCGACCTGACGTGCGTCTGGACGTGTTTCCCCGTGCTTTACATCTTGAGAATCACAAATAAACCTGAAGAAAATCTGAAGGAAGACTGATAGTGCACTGACTACTCGCTGACTCCTGGGGTTGAGGAGGCGGCCGGGCCCGGCCCGGCGATGGCATGATTCGAAGTGACGATGGGCTGCTGGCTGCCCCGGCGCTCCACGCCATCGGGCCCAGCGGGGAAGGTGGGAGGGTGACGGCGATGGTGGCCGGATGACCGCAGCCCACGTTCCCGCAGAACTCCTCTCCCGGGCCGGGCTTTCCGCGGCCGAGGTGGAGGACTGGGCCGCATCGGCGCCGGGCCCGGAGGGCTCCTTCCCGGCCGCAGCCGATGCGGTCAGCGTCTTCCTGGGCCGCGGCCAGGCGCTCAGCAGCCGCCTGCCCGCGCCAGCGGGCCGCACCGCCGACGAGCGGGCCGCCCATGAAGCCATCGGCGCGGTCATGAACGGCGCCCGTGAGCATTTCCTGCGCGCGCACACCGCCGCGCTCTACGACGCCCTCACCGCGGCCCGCACCAGGTCACTCCGGCTCGGCGAGCTAGTCGGCGAGGCCGCCACGCTGGTCCCTGGCCTGGTCCCGTCCCCGGCTGAGATGGAGGCCGAACGCGCGCGGGCGCTGCCCGACAAGGAAGGCGTCGAGTTCGCGCACGGCCTGCTGATCTCGCACATTCTCGCCCGGCCGGAGCCCGGCAGGCACCTGATCGAGGCGATGCTCGAGCCCACCGCGGCGGCGTTCGAGCACCTCGAGAAGCTGCGGGAAACCGGCGCGGCCGACCTGGGGCCGGTCCGGGTGGAGCGTCACGGGCGGGCGGGCATCCTGGAGCTGAGCAACCCGCGCCATCTCAACGCCGAAGACGAAACGACGCTCGCCGCGACCGAGTGCGGCATCGACCTGATCCTGCTCGATGAGGCCATCGAGGTCGGGGTGCTGCGCGGCGGCGTGACACAGCACCCGCGTTACCCGGGCATGCGGGTCTTCGGCGCCGGCATCAACCTCACCCACCTCTACCACGGGCGCATCGACTTCCTCTTCTACCTGCTGCGCGACCTCGGTTACGTCAACAAGATCTACCGCGGCATCGTCCCGGCCACGCAGGACCCGGGCGGCTGGGCGAACCGCGCCGCCGGCGCCGGCGGCGCGGCCGAAAAGCTGTGGGTGGCCGCGGTGGAATGCTTCGCGATCGGCGGCGCCTGCCAGTTGCTGCATGTTGTGGACCATGTGATCGCCACCCGCGGATCGCGCCTGTTCCTGCCCGCCCGCCAGGAAGGGATCATCCCCGGGGCGTCCAACCTGCGCCTGCCCCGGTTCGTCGGGGATCGCGCCGCACGCCAGGCGATTCTCTCGGGCCGGGAGTGGACCGCGGGCGAGCCGGACGCGGCGCTGCTCTGCGACGAGGTGGTGGAGCCCGCGGAGATGGACCGGGCGATCGAGCAGCGGGTCGCGGCCCTGACCGGCTCCGGGCTGGTGAACGCGACCGCCAACCGGCGCACCCTGCGGGCCGGTCAAGAGCCGCTTGACCTGTTCCGCGAGTACATGGCGACATACGCGCGCGAGCAGGCGGGCTGCCACCTGAGCCCGGCCCTGGTTCACAATCTCGAGGTGCACTGGCATGCTCGCAGAAGAAGCATCTGAGCAGCGAGGGGGGCAGTAATGGCGGATGCGCCATTCGTGTGGGACGAACTCGGGAAGTACAAGGCCGAAGGCACCTTCCTGGACGGCTATCCCGACGACGAGAGAACGTTCTTCTCTCCGCGGGACGACGTCCACGGCCTGCTGGTCGCGCTGCTGGGCAGCGCCCAGCACTCCATCGTCGTCAACATGTTCGGCTACGACGACGACGAGCTCAACAGCATCATCCAGAGCAAGCTCGGCGACGAGAAGATCTTCGTGCAGATGAGCCTGGACCGCAGCCAGGCCGCCGGCGTGCACGAGAAGCAGATCCTGGCCAAGTGGGGCAACGACGCCTTCGGCAACAGCATCGCCATCGGCACCAGCTCGGTGCACAATGCCATCTCGCACCTGAAAATCGTGATCGTTGACGGCGTGTACACGGTGAAGGGCTCCACTAACTGGTCGCTATCGGGCGAGCAGCAGCAGGACAACGAGCTCAGCCTCAACCGGAACGCGGTGATCGCCGCGGAAACCCGGGCGATTCTCGACCTCAATCACGACTTCATGCTCAAGCAGATGGTCGGCACCAAGCTGGACATGTCCAAGCTGCTGGCCCCGGCGGCCCCGGCGGCGATGCCCCCGCTGCCGCCCCACCCGTGAACTGGCGAACCGGCACCCCCGGCCCCCTGCGGCGCATACAGTCCCTTTGAGGAGGCCGAAGTCCCCGGCCGGGACCGTTTCGCCGTTGACTCGCATCGGCCGGAGCGGGAGGCTTAAAGCGGCCTGAGCGGGGCCGCAGCGAAGTCACGCCCACACGGGGCGCTATAGCAGGCGTGCCCGGGCCGGCGTTTCAGGTGGGGAGAGATCGTGTCGTCGCAGCGCCTGGTACGGCGTGTGCCGCCGGGTTCGTTGGTGGCACCTGTTGCCCGTCCCCCCGATGTCGGCATCCCCGACGCCGGCACCCCCGACGCCGGCCCACCCGGTGCCCATCTCCCCGCGGCCGACCTCCCCGCTGCCGGTCCGCCCGGGGCCGGTTCCCGCGCGCCGCGGCCCGATGACGCTGCCCCGGCGACCCGCCCGAGCCGCCAGTGGCGTCACCTGTCGTGGCTGCAGTGGCCTCACCTGTCGTGGGTGGACATCGCCTGGGTCGGGTTCGTCGCGCTCAACCTGGCCGCGATGCGGCTGCTCCCCGCCTGGCAGACCGTCCCGTTCCTGGCCATCTGGGTGAGCCTGACCGTGATCTACGGCTTCCGGCTGTGGCGGCTCCAGCCCACGATCCTCACTCTCGCCGCCGTGACGCTCGCGACCGGCGGCATCATCGGGGTGCAGGTAATCAAGGGCCAGCAGGACACCGACTACCTCGCCGAAGTCCCGCTGATCGCGCTGATGTTCCTGGTCATGGTCTGGCATGGCCGCCGCCGGCTGGCGGCGACGGAGGAACGGCTGGCGGCCATGGAGGAGGTGCAGCGGGTCTCGCAGGAGAACCTGCGGCTGCTCAAACAGCAGCGGCGGTTCCTGCAAGATGCCTCCCATGAGCTCGGCACGCCGATCACGGTGGCGCTCGGGCATGCGGAGCTGATCGAGCGCGCCGTCACCAACACGGCGGTCGCCGAGGACGCCCACGTGGTCACCGACGAGCTGATGCGGCTGCGGCGGCTGGCCACCCGGATGCTCCTGCTGGCCTCGGCGGCCAGCCCGGACTTCCTGCACCTCGAACCGGTCGTGCTCGACTCCGTGCCGGTCGACGCTCTCGACCGGTGGGGCCACACCCCGCGCCGGTGGCGGCTGACCGCCACGGCCGAGGCGACCGTCCTGGTCAACCGCGACCGGCTGGGGATCGCGCTCGACGCACTGCTCGAGAACGCCATCGCGCACACCGCGGCGGACGACCTCATCGAGCTCGGCGCCCGCCGGGAGAACGGGCATGTGATCTTGTCGGTGGCGGATTCGGGGTGCGGTATCCCGGCGGCGGACCTGGAACGAATCTTCCTCCGGTTCGCCAGGGCCGACCCGAACCGGACCCGCGAAGCCGGCGGGTTCGGGCTCGGCCTGGCTATCGTGCGGGCCATCGCGGAGGCCCACCATGGCTCGACCCGGGCCAACAGCACCCTCGGCCAGGGCTCGGTGTTCGAGGTGCTGCTGCCGGCCGTCCCGGCGCCGCCGCCATCCCCGGAGACGCCCGCACCGCCCCGGCCCCTGACCGCCCAGTCATCCTCACAGGACGCGGGCTCCCCCACCTGACCCGGCGGGCATGCTGGGAACCTCCGGCCCGGAGCTACAGCGTGAGGAGTGGCCTCGGCCCTGATGCTGGCCGGCTGGCTGCTGGCGGGCAGCACCGCCGGGCACGCCTTCAGCGCTGCCCTGGCGGTGCTGATCATCGCGTGCCCGTGCGCGCTGGGCCTGGCGACCCCGGCGGCGCTAATGGTGGCCTGCGGGCGGGCGCGCAGCTGGGGATCTTCATCAAGAGGTACGAGGCACTGGAGTCCTCCCGTACGGTCGACACCGTGGTGCTCGACAAAACCGGGACGCTCTCCACCGGGATGATGACGGTGACCGGCATTCTGCCAGCGGCCGGGGTCAGCCGGAAGGACCAGATGGCGTAATGCCTGGGATGAACTCAGGGGTCAACGTCAACGACCCCGTGGTGATCGCGGCGTTCAAGTCAGCGCTGTTCCACCAGGGGATCATCGCGCTGCTGATCTTCGGGCTGCTCGGGTTGGCCTGGCTCACCGTGCGGGCGCGGCAGCCCGCGGCAGCCCAGGCCGGGGGACAAGCGGGACCGGCCGGCTCACCCGCGGCCACCCTGGCCGAGCCCGCCTGGCGCCAGCTGCTGCGCGTCGGCTTCGGCCTGCTGTGGGTCTTCGACGGGATCCTGCAGGCCCAGCCGAAGATGGCGATCGGACTTCCGTCGCAGGTCATCCAGCCCACCGCGGCGAGTTCGCCGCACTGGGTGCAGCACGTGGTGAACTGGGCGGGCACCACCTGGTCCTACCACCCGATGCAGGCCGGGGCCGCGGCGGTATGGATCCAGGTGGGGATCGGCATCTGGCTGCTGGCCGCCTCCCGTGGCCCGTTGTCCCGGATCGCCGGGCTGGCCGGCGTGGGCTGGGGACTGGTGGTCTGGGTATTCGGGGAATCCTTCGGCGGGATCTTCGCCCCGGGCCTGACCTGGCTGTTCGGCGCCCCCGGCGCCGTTTTGCTCTATTGCGTGGCGGGCGGGCTGATCGCGCTGCCGGAACGCGCGTGGCACAGTCCGCTGATCGGGCGGGCGATCCTCGGCGGGACGGGCCTGTTCCTGGTCGGGATGGCGGTGCTGCAGGCCTGGCCGGGACGCGGATTCTGGCAGGGGATCTCCCGCGGGCAGCCGGGCACCCTGGCCGGCATGACCCAGCCCATGGCGCAAACGTCGCAGCCGGCCTCACTGGCCGGCTGGGTCCGCGCCTTCACTACCTTCGATGAGGCGCACGGGTTCGCGGTGAACCTTTTCGCGGTGGTGGCCCTCGCCCTGATCGGTGCCGCCTTCCTGAGCGGCCAGCGGCGGCTGGTCCGCCCGGCGGTGATCGCGTTCGCGGCGCTGTGCCTGGCGGACTGGGTGCTGGTCGAGGACTTCGGGTTTTTCGGCGGCCTGGGCACCGACCCCAACAGCATGATCCCGTTCGCCCTGCTCGCCATCAGCGGCTGCCTCGCGCTGGCGCCAGCGGCCGTGACCGCAGCGAAGGAGGCCAGCCCGGCCGTGCCGGAAGCAGAGCCGGTGCCGGTGGCGGCTGCCTCGGCGGCACCTGCGGTGGGCTGGCGGGACCGGGTCCGGCCGGCCTCCCTGCGGCGCGGCGTGGCCACGGCGAGCTTCCGGACGGTGGTATCGGTGGGGGCGCTCGGGCTGATCATCCTCGGCGCGGCCCCGATGGCCGCCGCCCAGGCCAGCCCGAGCGCCGACCCGATCCTGGCCGAATCGATCTCCAGGTCGTGGACGCCGCTGAACTTCCCCGCCAAGGCCTTCCAGCTCACCAACCAGCACGGCCAGACGGTCAGCCTGGCCAGCCTGCGCGGCAAGGTGGTCCTGCTGACCTTCCTCGACCCGGTGTGCACGAGCGACTGCCCGCTGATCGCGCAGGAATTCCGCCAGGCCGGGCAGCTCCTGGGAGCCACCTCACGCCAGGTGGAACTGGTCGCGATCGTCGCCAACCCCGTCTACCACCAGCTCGCCTACACCCGGGCGTTCGACCGCCAGGAGCACCTGGACCAGGTGCCGAACTGGCTGTACCTGACCGGCAGCGTGCCCCAGCTCCAGCAGGTGTGGAAGGACTACACGTTCGTCGCCCTGATCCTGCCCGGCGGCTCCATGATCGGCCACCCAGACGTGGCCTACGTCATCGACCAGACGGGGCGGGTCCGCGGGGAGCTCAGCACCGGTCCCGGGCCAGGAACCACCGCCACCAAGTCGTCGTTCGCGGTCCTGCTCGCCGACGCCGCCCGGCAAGTCCTGAGGTCGTCATGAGCCGCCGCACCTGCATCCCTGGGCGACCAGCGTGGAACATCCCTTCTGGGTCCGGATCCGTCCCACCTCGGTGACCGGCCGGTGCACTCCGGGCGGCCCGGCATAGGCCGCCGAGGCCCGGCCCGCACGGGCCGCCGGCCGCGCGCTAGGCAGGGCCGCCGTTCCAGCCCGGGATGGCCGCCCCGGGCAGGACGGCCCAGGGGTACACGTAGTCCCGCTGGTGGCCGTGCCAGTAGCGCAGCCTCATCCGGGAGAAGTACCGGACGCCGTTGCGGACGGCTACGCGCCAGAAACTGACCTGGGCGTGGTAGGTCCGGTAGTGGCCAGCCGCGCAGTTCGGCGTGCACGTGTTCACCCACAGTTCCCCGCTGGCCTGGGCGGACGAGGCCGACCACGCTGACCAGTGCGGCGTCCGGACGAACACGTTCGACTCGCCGATGTAGATGACCGGCGGCCGGGCTCCGCCCTGGTGCCAGCCGTCCGCGCCGTTGTACGCCACCGGCGGCGGCGCGGACGCGGGTGCCGCACCCGCGTTCCTGGAGGTGAGCACGGCGGCGCCGAGCCCTACACCAGCCGCGAGCACCACCGCGGCCAGGGCAACGGCGACATTCCTCCGCACGGTACTCCCCCTCCGTGACCTGCTACCCAGCTTAGGCGTACAGCCACGCCACCTGCGCCAACGCCGGCTCACCGGGCCTTGGGCGCCCGACGGGCCCTCGCGAGCCAGAGCGCCACCCCCAGCAGGGCAACGCCGACGCAGAAGACGGCGAGCGGCGCGGCGACGGACTGGGGCAGGTACCGGCTTGCGGTCTGTGGCACCACTTGGAGGACGCCCCGGGCGCCGGGCGCCCAGGCATCGAGGCCGGGGGCGACGCTGGCGATGCCGGCGCCGACCACCGTCGCCGCTCCCGCGAACATCGCCAGGTGCTGGAGCGGCGCGCGAGTGCGCCACCAGAGCAGGGCGGCATACGGCGTTGCCACGCCGGCCGCCACCAGAGCGGTATCGGCCAGGCTGAAGTCCCCGACCTGGGCCGCCGCGTGAGCATTCGCCCCCCCGGCCTCATTGACCGCTGGCGGCGGATGCCCAGGACAGGGCGCTAGGCCACCACCTTCATGGTTGAGGAGCCGTCCGGGAGGCGGCGGACCTCCAGCCGCTCGGGCACCCGGTTCTTGAGGTCGGCCACGTGGCTGACGATGCCGACCACCCGGCCCCGGTCGCGCAGGTCGTCGATGACCGCCATCACCTCGTCGAGGGTGTCCGCGTCCAGCGAGCCGAACCCCTCGTCAATGAACAGGGTGTCCAGGTCCACTCCCCCGGCCTCCGCCTTGACCACATCGGCCAGGCCGAGGGCCAGCGCGAGGGAGGTGTAGAACGTCTCCCCGCCCGACAGCGACGCCGGGCTGCGTTGGGTCCCGGTGTGCCGATCGATCACCGCCAGAGTGAGCCCGGCCCGCTCCCGCCTGGTCCCGGCCTCGTCGGTCCGCTTCAGCTCGTAACGCCCCGACGACATCGCTGACAGCCGCACGTTCGCCGCCGCGACCACCTGGCTGAACCAGTGCCTCAGCACGTAGGTGGTCAGGCTCACCCGGCGGTGCCCCTCGGTTCCCTTGGCCAGGGCCGCCAGCCGGAGCACCGGCTCGGTCTCCTCCGCCAGCCGGTCAAGGGATTCCTCGGCGGCGCGGACATCCGCCAGCCGGTCGCGCAGGCGGTCAGTCCTGGCCCGGGCGGTGTCGTGGGCCCTGCGCACCTCCTGCTCGGCATCAAGCGCACGGCTGAGACCGGCGGCCGCCGCCTCAGCGCGGGCCTGGACCTCGCCGGACCGGGCCGGGTCCAGGCCGACCAGGTCCCCGGCCTGCGCGGCCGACCTGAGGCCGACCAGGGTGGACGTCCAAGACTGCACCTCGGTTTCCAGTTCCGCCATCGTCTGGGCGTCCAGCACCGCCTCCTGCGCCTCCGCCAGCCTGGCGAAGCCCTGGGCCGCTGCCTCGTGCTCGGCCTGGTCCCGCGCCTTCGACTGGCCTGCCAGCGCCGTGGCCAGGACGTCCAGGGCGCGTGCGACCGTCCGGTCCTGGTCCGCTTCCTGCCGCAGGGCGGCCTGTCGGGCCGCTACTGACGGGTGGCCTTGGGCGGCCTCGGTGAGTTCTGCCTCCAGGGCAGCGAGGGAGGTGCGGGCCTGTTCCGCTTGTTCCCGCGCGGCGGCGGCGGTCGCCACGGCGTCCTGCAGGTCCTCGGCCACTCGCGCCTGCTCGGCCCGCCGGTCCACAAGTTCCGGTTCGAGGCGCGCGGCGTCGCTGTCCGCCGCTTCCGCGCGGGCGATCCGCTCCGCTATAGCAACCGCCTCGGCGGCCAGGCTGGCCGGGGTGCCGCCGCCGGCCAGCGCGGAGCAGGCCGCCACATCGGCGGCGAGCACGCTGCGGCGATCCTCCAGGCGCTGCCGCTCGTCAGCGGCGGCGTCGCGCAGGCCCTGCAGTCCCGCGATGGTGTCGGCGGACACCCCGGCGCCGCTTGGGGATGCCGGGGCCGGGTGAGCCGTCGAGCCGCACACCGGGCAGGGAACACCCTCGGCCAACTGAGCCGCCAGCTCGGCCGACATTCCGGCCAGCCGGGCTTCCATGGCCCCCTGGTACTCGTCCACCAGGCGCTGGTGAGCGTCCACGGCCTCGAACAGCATCCTCTGCGTGCCCGCCAGCTCCTGCTCAAGCGCGGCCAGGCGGCTCGCTGCCTCGCTCTGCTTCCCGATGACTGACTGCTGCTGGGCGGCTGCTGCCAGGTCGGCTGCGGTACTCCTTGCTCCCGCCAGCCCGGCCTCCAGCGTGGCGATACGTTCGGGGAGATCCTGCCGGGCGGCCTCCAGGTCGCTCACCAGTCCGGCCGCGCTGGCGGCGGCCTGCTCCAGCTCCGCCAGCGTCACCCGGCGCCCGGGAACGGCCGATTCCAGCTCGGCCAGGCGCTGCAGGGAGGCGGCCGCGGCGTCCTTGGCGTCGGCCCGCCGGGCGGTCTCCCGGCCGCCCCGGCCGGCCAGCGCGTCCTCATCCGCGCCAGGGACCTGGCGCAGGAGAGCGTGGCGCGCCTCATCGGTGGCGGCTTCCGCCTCGGCCAGTGCTGACAGCAGCGACCGGACCGGATCCGCCCGCCGGGCGGCGGCCAGCCGTCCGGCCCGCAGGTCGTGTTCGGGCCGGGTGCGCTCATGCTCGCTGAGCGCCGCCAGCGCCTCGGTCAGCCGGGCCATCAGCAGCGCCTGCCGCGATGCCTGTTCGGCCGCTACCCGCTCCGCCGTCACCCCGGCCATGGCCACCTCCAGGCCCTGACCGGTGACGGCCACGGTCTCGGCCAGGCTCTCGCTCTCCTCTTTCAGCCGGGTCTCGCGGTCGGCGCGGGACAGCGACAGCAGCTCGGTGCGGCCGATCGCGTCGAGGCTGGCCGCTTCCGCGGCCGCCGAC
This sequence comes from uncultured Actinomycetes bacterium, assembly GCA_963730065.1. GTDB lineage: Bacteria > Actinomycetota > Actinomycetes > Streptosporangiales > Streptosporangiaceae > UBA9676. The sequence continues at coordinate 356,334 of CAVSQL010000006.1, forward strand.
ACCGCCGCCGACACCGCCTGCTCCGCCTCTCCCCGCAGCCGGGCGGCGTCGTAACGCCGCCGGTCCAGCTCGGCGGTGATCCGGTCGTACAGCTGGGTGCCGAACAGCTTGGTGAGCAGTTCCCGCCGGTCGTCGTCACGGGCCCGCAGGAACCGCGCGAACTCCCCCTGCGGCAGCAGCATCACCTGGGTGAACTGCTCCCGGTTCAGGCCGATCGCCTCGGTGATCACCTCGCCCGCCTCGGCCTTGTTCGAGGTCAGGCTGGACCAGCGGCCGGCCTCCAGCCGTTCCAGGTGGACGCTGCTCGCGGCGACGGTGAAGCCGTCGCCACGCTTTTTGGGCCGCTGGTGCTCGGGCACCCGGGTGACGCGGTAGCCGGTGCCGTTCAGGGAGAACTCCAGCATGACCGAGGGCTCGGCGGCCGGGTCGGCGAAGTGGGACCGGAGCCGGTCCTCGCCGGAACCCTCCCCGGCCAGCCCGCCGTAGAGCGCGAAGGTGATCGCGTCCAGGATGGTGCTCTTGCCCGCCCCGGTGGGGCCTTCGAGCAGGAACAGGCCGCTGCTGGCCAGCAGGTCGAAGTCGATCCGCTGCGCCGTGGCATACGGGCCGAACGCCTGCAGCTGGAGGGTGTGCAGCCGCATCAGGCCGCCGCCTCGCCGTGCTGGGCCGCCTCCACGGCCTCCCGGAGCACCGCCAGCTGGGCCTCATCGGGCGGCGCCCCCGCCACGAAGTCCACGAACAGCCCGCAGATCTCGACCGGGTCGGCCGCCTCGGCCAGCCGCGCCAGGTCGGCGTCGGGGCTGGCCAGCCCGCCCTCGGGCTGGAAATCCAGGGCGATCGTGTGCGGCCAGCGCTCGCGCAGCCGCTCCATCGGCGCGACGGGCCGGGCCTGGTCGGTCAGCACCGCCTTGACCCAGGCGCCGGCCAGGTCGGCCAGGTCGGTATCGGCGCGGGCCAGCAGGTCATCGAGGCGGCCGCGCACCTCCCGGAGCGGTCTGGGCACCGGCGTGCGCAGCAGCTGCGTCGCCACCGTCCCGTCGCCGCCGATCTCGGCCAGCGTGACCGACTTGTGGTGGTGGCGCTCGGAAAAAGAGAAGGCGAGCGGCGACCCCGAATACCCGGCCGCGGTGGCGCCGCCGGTGTCGACCCGTTGCTGGCCGTGCAGATGGCCGAGGGCCAGGTACGAGCATCCCGTCAGCACGCCGGGTGGCGTGTCGGCAATGCCGCCGACCCGGATGTCCCGTTCGGAATCTGAGGTGTTGCCGCCGGTCACGAGGGCGTGCGCGATGACGACGGTGCGGGACAGGCCGCGGGCGGCGGCGTCGGCGCGGACCCGCCCGCCGGCGGCGGCCAGCACCGAGGCGTGCGAGCGCTCCGCGCCGAGGTCGGCCATGACCGCGTCGGGCAGCAGGTAGGGGAGGCCGTAGATGCCCACCTCGCCGTGGGCGTCCCGCAGGACGACCGGGCGCGTGATGTCCTCCACCCGAGTGCGCAGGTGGATGCCCGCGGCCTCGCTCAGCCGGGACGCGAACCCGAGCCTGACCCACGAATCGTGGTTCCCGCTGATGAGGACCACCGGTATCCGCGCGCGGGAGAACGCGACCAGCGTCTCGTCCAGCAGCCGCACGGCGTCGGTGGGGGGGATCGCGCGGTCGTAGATGTCCCCCGCGACCAGCACGGCATCCACCTGCCGGGTGACCGCCTGATCGAGCAGCCAGCCCAGGAAGGCACCCTGGTGCTCCAGCAGGCTCTCACCGTGCAGGGTCCGGCCGAGATGCCAGTCGGACGTGTGGATCAGCCTCATCGCCCCGCCCCGATCGTGGAGCGCCTCGCCGCCCCGGCACACACCGGGCCGGCCGGACGAGCCACATGATGGCTGAGCTTTACGACAATTCGTGAGCGGCGCGCCGCACCGCGTCAATCTGCGAGCGATTATGCCGATCCGCCGGTCACTGGGCTGGCCTCTGGTGCTGGTGGGGCATCCCCGCCGCCCGCGGCTGCCGCCTGCCCGGGCTGGTACCGGGCCACCGAGAACGCCAGCAGCAGCGGGACATTGACGGCGTAGACGGCGAGCATCAGCGTCAGGACGATGAGCAGGCTGCCCCGGGTGTGGTCGAGGACGAACACGAACTCCAGCATTCCGGCGATCACCAGGTAGGCGGCCAGGGCCCAGCCACCCACCACGAAGAACGTGCGCCAGGCGAAGTCGCGCACGCGCGCCAGCACGGCGGCCGCGGCCAGCAGCACCGCGGCGGCCGCGGCCAGGGCCGCGACGGCCGGGCCGAGCGGGGCGGGCCGGGGCAGGTGCGCCGCCAGGTAGATGCCACCGGCGACGACCAGCGTCAGCGCCGTCAGCGCCAGCGCGGTGACGGGGGGGAGCCGCCGGCCCGCGGCACCGGTCACCATGTCGCGATCCTCGTCATGATCACAAGCGTGGCCACCTGCAGGAGGCCGGTGATGCCCGCGGTGTAGGCGAACCGCCGCATGAGCTTGCTGATCAGCGCACCGTCGGGTGAGTCCTTGCGCAGCTCGAACAGAACGGCGAGGTTGGCGGGCTCCAGGAAGCCCAGCGCGATCACGGTCATCACGCCGACGACGATGAACGAGGCGGTGAGCCACCAGTGCTGCGGGTAGCCCACCTCCAGCACGCCGAGATGGCGGGCGAGCTGCCAGCCGGAGGCCAGGGTCACGATGACCAGGGTCGGCATGAGCAGCAGCATCTTCGGCATGAACCGGGTGGCGAACTCCACCCGGGCACCGAGGGACAGCCGCCCCAGGATGGGCCCGATCACCAGGCCGACGAACAGGTCCACGCCGGTCCACAGGCCGCCGCCGACGACATGGAAGAAGTCCAGGGCCCACAGCCAGTTCCCGGCGATGGCGACGACGAGCAGGATCAGCGTCGCACCGACGACCGGGAGCCCGGCCAGCGGCACGATGCTCGCAGGCGGGCGCGTCCGCGCCGGGCCGGGCGGCGGATGGCCCTCACCCGGGCCAGGCGGGCGGGCAAGATCGTGAGTGACTTCGGCCATGGCTCCCCTGCCCTCCGCGCCCGCGGCGCCGGCCCGCACCGGTCCAGCGATACGCCGCTCGCCGGGCCCGGCGATCCGAACCTCACGGTAACGCAGGGCGCTGCGGGCGGCCATGATCCGACCCTGGTCAGGGGATAACGAGCACCTTCCCCACCGGGCCCGCCTCGGCCGCCTCCTGGGCCTTGACGATGTCGGACAGCGGGAAGCGCTGGCTGGGCAGCTCGGTCAGCGCCCCTTCGGCGAGCGCGGCGGAGACGTCGGCGACGGCGTGGTCCATGGCCGGCGCCGGAACCCCGTACAGCAGGATGAAGCGGAGCACCACGTTCGCGGTCATGCAGGCGCGGACCGGCAGCACCGGATCGGCGGGTTCCGCGGCGTAGGTGACGATCACGGTATCCGGGTGGGCCAGGTCCAGGTCCAGGTCCAGGTTCGCGCCGAGCGCGACCTCCACCACCCGGTCCACCTTCGGCGCCACGGCCTTGATCTGGCCGGCCGCGTCGGGGTCGCGGTAGTTCACCACGTGCTCGGCGCCGGCCTGCCGGGCCAGCTCCGCCTTTTCCGGGCCGCTGACGGTGGTGATCACCCGGGCGCCGGCCCAGCGGGCGAGCTGAATGGCGAAATGGCCGACCGCGCCCGCCCCGCCAGCGACCAGCACAGTCAGGCCGTCGACCGGGCCGTCAGCGAACAGGCAGCGATGGGCGGTCAGCGCCGGAACACCCAGGCTGGCACCGAGCTCGAAGGGCACGCCGTCCGGCAGGGGCACGGCCTGGCGCCCGGGCACGACGGCCCACTCCGCCGCGGTCCCCCACCGGCGGCCGGCGGCCGCCATCCAGAGCCAGACCCGCTGGCCGAGCCGGGCCGGGTCCACGCCGTCGCCGACCGCGTCGATGACCCCGGCGCCGTCATGGTGCGGGACCTGGAACCCGTCGATGGGGCGCGGGGTGGCACCGCTGCGGCTCTTGTAGTCGGTGGGGTTGACCGCGGACACCGCCACCTTGACCCGGACCTCGCCGGGGCCCGGCTCCGGCCGCTCCATCTCGTCGACCCGCAGCACCTCGGCGGCCGGTCCGTACCTGTCGTAGAGCGCGGCCTTCATGTCGGCCCTCCTCGGATCGGGCGGCGGTTACGGACGCATCCTTTCACCGCCTGCCCCGGCGGCCTCCCCCGCCCCGGGCATGCCTGCGGCCGGGAGAGACTCGCTCTCCCGGCCGCGCAGGAACGTGCCGGATCAGGCCTTGAGGACGGCCTCGATCTCGAGCTGGATGGTGACCTTGTCGCTGACGACGACGCCGCCGCCCTCGATGGCGGCGTTGTAGCTGACGCCGAAGTCGCCCCGGCTGATCTCCGCGGTGGCGGTGAAGCCGGCCCGGGTGCCGCCGTAGGGGTCGGGCCCGAACCCGTTCAGCTCCAGCGCGAGCGGGACGTCCTTGGTCACGCCCTTGAGGGTGAGCTGGCCGTCCACGATGTAGTCATCGCCGTGCCGCCGGACGCCGGTGGAGCGGTAGGTCATCGCGGGGTGGTTCTCGACGTCGAAGAAGTCGGCCGACCGGATGTGCGCGTCACGCTGCTCCTGGCCGGTGACGATCGAGTCGAGCGCGATCTCCGCGGTCACCGAGGAGTCCAGCGGGCTCGCGCCGGTGACGATCTCGCCGGAGAAGTTCGTGAACCTGCCGCGCACCTTGCTGACCATCATGTGGCGGACGGAGAAGCCGACCTCCGAGTGCACCGGATCGATGGTCCAGGTGCCAGCGGTGTAGCCGGGGATGGCGGTCAGCGTGTCGGTAGCAGTCATGGTATGCCCATCTCCCTGATTTGGTTGAGTACTCAACAACTATCACTGCTCCAGAACGATGTCAAACGCTCAACTATTTCCGGATACACTGGGCGGGTGGACACATCCGGTACCCGGTGGCTGTCGGCCGACGAGCAGACGACGTGGCGCGCCTACGTCGGCGCCTGCCACGCCTTCTTCGCCGCGATCGACGCGCAGCTGCAGCGCGACACCGGGATACCGCTCGCCTACTACGAGATCCTGGTGCGGCTCTCCGAGGCGCCGGGCCACACGCTGCGGATGACCCAGCTGGCCGAGGCCGCTTCGGCGAGCAAGAGCCGGGTCTCACACGCGGTGGCCCGCCTGGAGGAGCGCGGCTGGATCCGCCGCCGGGACTGCCCGACCGACCGGCGCGGCCAGCTCGCGGAGCTCACCGACGAGGGATACGCGGTCCTGGTCGCGGCGGCCCCCGGCCACGTCGAGCATGTCCGCCGGACGCTGTTCGACCCGCTCACCCCGGGGCAGGCCGACCAGCTGCGGGCGATCAGCGAGGCGATCCAGGCCGCCATCGGCAGCCCGCCGCCGTGCGAGGACGGCGAGGGCTGCCCCGGCGCGCCGGAACCGCCCCTCACCCCGGGCCGGGCCGCCACCTGGTAGTCCCCGGCCAGCGCAGGACCGGCTCTGGCAGAGTAGATCCCAGCGCCCGGCACATAGCACCCGGTGCAGCCAGCCAGCCCGCCGCGGGGGTATCAGATGGAAGCCACAGTGGATCAGATCAGCGCGCTGCTCCATGAGGCAGGCGCGACCCATCACCGCGTCTTCCGGATCGTCGATGGCGACGACGACGACTGGGCCAGCTGGTACGCGGACTGGCTCACCAGCCTCTCCGAGCTGCCCGCACTCCTCGGCGTGAAGCCCGTTCGCAGTGAGCTGACCTATCTGCTCGTCGGCCTCAACAAGGAATACACAGCCGGCCAGCCGGGCGAGCCCTGGGAGGCCTACTACGCCCAGCGGATTCTCGCTCACTTCAGCCCGCCCGGACGCTGAGCTCGCGGCCGTGGAGAACCTTCACGGCCGGCGCGTCCGCGCCCAGGTACGCAACCGCTGGCCAGCCGGATCGCGCCAGGCTTTATCGTTGACAGACGATGAACAAGGCGCTCCCGCGGGCGGAGGCCAGCCAGTACGCGGCCTGGTTCCGCGCGCTCGCCGACCCGACCAGGATCCAGATCGTGTCGCTGCTCGCCCGGGCCGGTGGCCCGCTGACCGTCGGCGAGATCGTGAGCGCGACCAACGTCAGCCAGCCGACCGTGTCCCAGCATCTGAAGGTGCTGGCCGGAATCCGGTTCGTCCTCGCCGAACGCCGCGGCACCGCCCGCCACTACCGGCTCAACCATGCCTGCGTGGCAGGCTTCCCGACCGCGGCCGACCTGGTGATGGGGCGCGAACCGCCCGCCCGGGACGGAGACGGCCGAGCCCTGGGCCACCGGGAGCCGGCTGCTGTGCCGGACGAGCCGGCGCCCGTCCGCGATGACAGGCCGGCTGGGGGCGCCCCGGCGGGAGTCATCATCCGGCCGATGACGGGCGCCGACGCCACCCAGGTGCTCGCCATCTACCAGACGGGCCTGGACGGCGGCGAGGCCAGCTTCGAGACTCAGGCGCCCACCTGGGACGTGTTCGACGCAAAGCTGCTGCCCGCCCACCGCCACGTCGCGGCCGACGGCACCAGCGGCCAGCTGCTGGGCTGGGTGGCCGCCTCGGGGGTATCGGACCGGTGCGTGTACCAGGGTGTGGTCGAGCACTCCGTGTACGTCGTCCCCGCGGCGCGCGGGCGCGGCGTCGGGGCCGCCCTGCTCCGCGCCCTGATCGGCTCCACTGAGGCGGCCGGGATCTGGACCATCCAGTCCGGGATATTCCCCGAGAACGCCGCCAGCCTGCGCCTGCACGAGCGGGCCGGGTTCCGGGTGGTCGGCATCCGGGCGCGGCTCGGCCGCCACCACGGCCGCTGGCGCGACGTGGTCCTGCTGGAGCGCCGCAGCGCTCACGCGGGCGCAGACTGACCAGCCATCAGACGGCTGTTGCCGTCAGCGGTTTTCGAGCATGCGCTCCAGTAGCGTTGTCAGGCGGTGTGCCTCGGCCCGGCTGAGCGCGCTCGTCATGGGGGACAGGGACCGCGCGATCTGGGTGGCGCCGCGTTCGGCGAGTTGCATCCCGTCTGCGGTGAGGAGGACGTCTATCCCGCGGCCGTCGAGTGGGTTGGCGGCCCGCCGGAGGAGGCCTCGTTTTTCGGCACGGTCGACGAGGCCGGAGATCGTCGACTTGTCCAGTCCGAGGTAGTCCGCCAGCTCGCTCATCTTGACCCGCCGGTCCCGGAGGATGGCGATCACCCGTAGCTGGGTCAGGGAGAGATCGTGCTCGGCGGCGATCCTGTTCAGCACGGCCATCGTGGCGAAGGACGTCCTCACCAGGGCGTCGATCAGATCATCCTGGCCGGCCGCGCCCGGCTGAGCTGCCAAATCGGAGACTGCCATGGGGGCAGCCTACTTTGTTTATGGTTGGTAGTAGCAACTAATCTAGTTCGTACTACCAACTATATTTGAGCAACTACTTGCGGAGGTCATCGTGAAAGCCGCTGTCGTCTCCTCATACGGCACTCCCCCCCGCTACCTGGACTTCCCGGACCCGGTCGCGGCCGTCGACGACGAGATCGTCGTCGACGTGCTGGCCGCAGGACTGCACCCGCGCGTCCGCTCCCAGGCCGGCGGGTCGCACTACACCAGCACCGGCGAACTGCCGCTCGTGCCCGGCGTCGACGGCGTCGGCCGCGGCCCGGACGGGCTGCTGCGGTATTTCATCCTCCCCGATACGACCCTCGGCGCCATGGCCGAGCAGACCGTCATCGACACCTGCCGCAGCGTCGTCCTGCCCTCCGGCAGCGACCCCGTGGCGGTCGCCGCGGCCATGAACCCGGCGATGTCCTCCTGGGTCGCGCTGCGCCAGCGAGTGCGATTCCAGGCCGGACAGAGCGTCCTCATCCTCGGTGCCACCGGCAACGCGGGCCAGATGGCCGTTCAGATCGCGAAACTGTCCGGTGCGGACCGGATCGTCGCCGCCGGGCGCAACGCCGAACGGCTGGCCAGGCTTCCCGCCGCCGGCGCGACCGACATCGTGCAACTCGGCGGGAAGCCCGAGGTCGTCGCCCGCCGGCTCGGCCAGGCCGCCAGCGACGTGGACGCCGTGCTCGACTACCTGTGGGGCGAACCCACCACCGCCGCGATGACCGCGCTCGTCACCGCCCGCGCCGACCGCGGCAAGCCGCTCACCTGGATCGAGATCGGCTCCATCGCCGGCCCGGCCGCACAGATCCCCTCGGCCGCGTTGCGCGCCGCCCGCCTGACGATCGTCGGCAGCGGCCAGGGATCGCTCAGCGCGCACGAGTACCTCGCCGAACTCCCGGCCCTGGCCGAGGCGATCACCGCCGGCACACTCGACTTCGACGCCCGGGCCATGCCGCTCGCCGATGTCGAAAAAGCCTGGGCCGCCGGCACAACACAGCGCATCGTCCTCACGCCGCAGCCGCAACCGGCAGAACGCCAATACTGAGCGCAGTGACCGTCCGGTACCCCGGCTAACGGGACGCCCGGCAAAGGACGCGATGGCCCGGCCCGTCACCAGGGTCGGTGCCCCCCGCAATTGAGGATCGTCAGTCCCAGCGGAAGAACCGGGCCGCCGCGATGGTGAACACGACGGCGTATCCGGCGAGCACCGCCAGCCCGGCCAGGTGCGGCCAGGAGCCGCGCAGGCTGTCCTGCAAAGCCTGGACGGCCGCGCCCAGCGGGGTGAAGTCGCTGATCTGCCGCAGGCTGGCGGGCATCTGGGCCCGAGGTATCCACAGGCCAGCGAAGAACATCAGCGGGAAGAACAACATGGTCCCGATCACGCCGGCCGCGCGGCCGGTGGGCGGCAGCGCCGCGATCAGCATGCCGAGGCCGAGCATCGCGGCGGCGGCCAGCACATACGTAACGAGGAAACCGGCCGGCTGTCCGGGCAGCGGCACCCCGAAGGCGAGCCGGCCGACGGCGAGGATCCCAGCCGTCGCCACCAGGACAACCGTCAGGTTGACGGCCAATTGAGCCGCGACGACCCTGACCGGGCCCACCGGGGTGGTCGCCAGGCGGCGCAGGATCCGCCGTTCCCGGTAGCTGGCCACGACCGCGGGCAGACCCTGGATGGAGAACGCGACTGTGACGAACGCGATCAGGATCGGCTCGTAGACGGCGACCAGCGGCAGGCCGCCGAAGTTGGCCTGCTTCCCGGAGGAAGCAACCCCATGACGGCCGAGGTGATCGTGCTCACCACCTTCGACGCCGATGAGAACGTGCTCCGCGCGCTGCGGGCCGGCGCCAGCGGCTTCCTCCTGAAGGACTCTCCCCCGGGCCAGATCGCCGAGGCGATCCGGCGGGTCGCCGCCGGCGACCCCATCCTGTCCCCGAAGATCACCCGCCGGCTGATGGACCGCGCCGCCGCCGAGGCCGGCGCCCAGGAGCGCGCCCGCCTCGCACTGCGCACCCTGAGCCCCCGCGAGCATGAGGTCGTCCTCGCCATCGCCCGGGGCCTCACCAACGCCGAGATCGCCGCGGAGCTGTACATGAGCGTGCCCACGGTCAAGGCGCACATCACCCATATCCTGACCAAGCTGCGGCTCGGCAACCGGACCCAGATCGCCCTGCTCGCCCACGACGCCGACCTCGCCTGACCCCGCGCAGCCGCCGGCCCGGGCGCGTCACAGCGCGGGGAGCCTTCTTGCGCATCAGGGCACGGCTGTGAACCGCGAACCGGCAGCGCGACGGCAGGTCGCGGCTGGAATCGTCGCCCTTTCGGAGCGGAGAGGATGTCAAAGCAGCCGGATGGCGATGAGCCAGTAGTAGACGACGTAGGCGCCGGCCAGCCACAGCAGCACGGCGCTCGCCCACCCGATGTGGGGGGCCAGGGACCGCATCCGCGTGACGAGGCCGCGATCCCCTGGCCTTTGGCCATGCGCTTCCCATCGCGAGCCCTCTTCCCCTGCGCAACTCCAGCATGTCACCGGGCCGGCGCGCCGCATCCCAAATAAACCTCTAGCGCGTACCAAATACAGCCCTGCTGGTGGGTGAGCCGTTACGTCAGGACGGCTTCCCCGTAGTCGGGACGCGTCGCGCTGCTGGGATCGAACAGGTCCCAGGTCCGCAGCCAGCGGTGGGTCCGCTCGAACATCTCGCGCGTGTAGGGCTCGGGCACGATGCGCTCACCGGGACCGAACCGCCGCACATCCACGATGCGCTGGATGTCGTCGGGCATCTCGCGCAGCCAGTAATGCTTATACCGCTCGGGCTCGAAGTCGATGTCCCGCTGCGCACGCCGCAGCCCGGTGAAGTACCTCTCCACGTCCTCCACGTCGGCGTCCTCGCTGACCAGGAACCCCATCATGAACGTTGTGTCCACGAGCTTGCGGAAGCCGTTCTGTTCCAGCGCGTAGTACGGGGGGCCGAACACGTTCACCGCCGGCACCTTGCGCTCAAGCGCCAGCCGCAGGCGGTCGTACGGCAGCCCGATGAAGCTCAGCTCGATCTGCGGGCGATCCAGGTACGGTTCCAGCCCCTGGATAGCCGAGTAGTGGCTGCCGGAGTGGTAACCGACCCCCACCGCCACGCCCGCCAGATCCTCGGGCCGCTGGTGGCCGGACTCCGGGGGCACGAAGATCGCGGACGGGCAGATGGAGTACGCCTTGCCCCACATCTTGCCGCCACGGACCGAGGCGGAGGCATTGACCGCCCAGTGGCAGGCGGCGGAGACGTCACAGCTGCGGCCCTTCTGCATGTCCTCGAAGGCGCCGCTGGCGACCTCGATGGGCGCCTCGTCCGTCGTCCTGACCGGTGACGTGCTGACCGTCGAGCCGGCCAGGCCCTGCGGCTCGAACTCATAGTCAAGCCCCGCCTCGCGGAAGTACCCGTGCTCCTCGGCCACCCACTCCTGGAGCCGCACGTGCGGCTGAATAAGGAAGCTCACCGACTCTCACCTCCACCCGCGCCGCCATCGCGCGCGCTGGACCGCTAACCCCTACCATCGCCCCCCGCACGCGCGGGCAGCAAGCCCCTGGACGGCAGGCCCCGGCGGCTGACGCCGAGCGGGAGACGCTGGCTGGACGGAGCCAGGCCGACGGGGCCTGTCGGGCCGGGGAGGACCGCCGGCCGGGCTCAGCCGCCTGCGCCGGCCCGGCCGCGCCCCCACGGGGGGGTCATACACCGAGGCCAGGCGGGCGAGGCTCAACGCGGCGAGCATGAGCCCGAAGTCCCGCAGGGCGATGTCGTAGAACCCCGGGTAGCTGACCAGGTTGATGACGATCCCGGCCAGCCAGGCGGCGACGATGTAGGCGGCGTACCGGGGCTTGACCGCGTCCGCGAGCCCGGCCGCGATCTCGACGACGCCGACGACGAGCATCGCCTGGTGGGCGGTGAGTAGATTCCCTCTCGCCCTCAAATTTGTCAAGAGTCATTGGTGATACAGTAGCTGCGTGGACCTGAGCGACCCTGACCGCGTGACCGCGCTGGCCGGGCTGGCCAGCCTGGACGAGCCGGTGCGCAGGCGGCTGTACGAGTACGTCAGCGAGGCCGGCCGGTCTCCCGCGACGAGGCGGCCGGAGCGGCCGGGATCAGCCGGACCCTGGCGGCCTACCACCTGGACAAGCTGGCCGACGCCGGGCTGCTGGCGACCACCTATCAGCGGCCGGCCGGGCGCGGAGGGCCGGGCGCGGGGCGGCCGGCCAAGCTGTACCGGCAGGCCGAGCGGGAACTGGCGGTAAGCGTGCCGCCCCGGGCGTATGAGCTGCTGGCCCGGCTGCTGACCGAGGCGGCGGAGAGCGACACCACCGGGAGTGTGCGCCGCACGCTGACCGGGGTGGCCCATGACGTGGGCCGCCAGCTCGGCACGGAGGCGGGCGGGGACCTGCTGACGGCGCTGCGCGACTGTGGCTACCAGCCGCGCGCCGGCTCCGGTGGCGACATCGAGCTGCGGAACTGCCCCTTCCACCGGCTCGCGCTCGAGCACCGGGAACTGGTGTGCGGCCTGAACCTCGGCCTGGTCGAGGGAATGATCACGGGGAGCGCGCAGCCCCAGTCGCGGGCCCTGCTGACGCCCAGCCCCGGTCGCTGCTGTGTCGTGGTGCGCGGCGGCTGAGAGCCGCCATGATCACGCTGGGCAGGCCGCGGCGAGGGCTTGCTCGAAATCCGCCCACAGGTCCTGGGGGTGCTCCAGCCCGACCGAGACCCGGATGCTCCCCTCGCCGATGCCCGCCGCGCGCAGCCCGGCCGCGTCCATCTGCCGGTGGGAGGTGGAGGCGGGATGCAGTACCAGGGTCTCCGCGCCGCCCAGCGACGGGGCCATCGCGGCCAGCCGCAGTGCGGAGATGAATCGCAGGCCCGCCTCGCGCCCGCCGGTCACGTCGAACGCCACCATGCCGCCGTAACCCGAAAGCAGGCGGCGCGCGACCGCGTGATCAGGGTGGCTGGCCAGGCCGGGCCAGTGCACCGCCGCGACCGCCGGGTGGGCCGCGAGGCGTTCGGCCAGGAACGCGGCGTTCTCACAGTGGCGCGCCATCCGCAGGGAAAGGGTCTTCAGGCCGCGGACGGTGAGCCAGGCGGCGAACGGATCTGCGGCGACCCCGAGATCCACCGAGCTCTTCCACAGCGCACGGTGCACCTCGGGGCGGGCGGCGACGATCAGCCCGAGCGTGACGTCGTCATGTCCCCCCAGGTATTTGGTGGCGGAATGGAGCACGATGTCGGCACCGTGCTCGATCGGCCGGAACAGGATCGGCGTCGCGAAGGTGTTGTCCACGACGCAGGTCAGCCCGGCCGCGCGGCCGGCCGCGAGCAGCGCGGCCTGGTCGCAGACGGCGACCGTGGGATTGGCGATGGTCTCCAGGAAGAGCAGCCGGGATCCCGGCTGGAGCGCGGCGGTCAGCTCCGCCGGATCCTGTCCGGCGATGTAACTGACGTCGATGCCGTACCGGCCGGCCAGGCCGGTGAAGACCGAGAACGTGCCGCCGTACAGGCACCGCTGCGCGATGACGTGGTCGCCGGGGCGGAGCAGGGCCAGCAGCACCGCGCTGATGGCGCCCATGCCGGAGCTGGTCGCGATCGCCGCCGTCCCCCCTTCCAGGTCGGCGACCGCGTCCTCCAACGCCCGGGTGGTCGGATTCCGGTACCGGCTGTAGGCGAACCCGGCGTCGGGATCGTTGAGGGCTTCCGCACACGCCTGCGGGTCGGCGAAGGCGAAGGTCGAGGTCTGGTAGATCGGGACGCTGACCGGGCGGGAGCCGTTCAGCTCGGGAGCGGCGGCGTGAATGGCGCGGGTTTCGAGGTGCAGGTTCATGCCATCGACTCTGCCTGGCCGGCCCCGGTGGGCGGAAGGCCGGCGCGGCCCGGACCGGCCCGGGCCACCACGCCGGCCGGGAAGCCGCGAGGCAGCAGCCACCGCTGGCAACAACACCGGGCAGCGGCGGCGAGCCCGGCCGCGAGGCAGCGCCCGACTGCGGGCTGATCAACTGCGGTGCCAGCCTGCCCGGCCCGAGCACCACCATTTCCACGCAGAGCCATGTCGGCAAGGCCCACACCGCGGTGTCCCACCCTCCGGCGGCCCCGACGCGGTCATCCGCACCTTCGCCGGGGTCCGCTCCGGCGGCGTCCACCCCCGCGGCGCCCGCTCCCGCGAACGTGAGCGTGACCTTCTCATCCGACCAGGACCGGCGCGATTTCGACCATTTCCAGGTGCAGATGACCCTGGTGAACAACGGCGGCAGCCCGGTCTCCGGCTGGACCGTCCAGCTGACCCTGCCCGGGGACGGGGTCGATTCGGTGGAGAACCAGGCCGGACGGGACGGGAGCCCGTTCGAGCACTGGCAGTTCAGCGGGGACACGCTGACGATCACCGCTGACACCGACCGCGAGACGCTCGGCCCTGGCGCGCCGGTGAGCCTGAGCATCCACGGCCGGGGAAACGCGGCCTCTCCCACCGGGTGCACGTTCAACGGCGCCGCCTGCCCGACGTTAGTGCAGCAGGATCAGCCAGAGCAGTCGGCCGGGCAGCAGGCTCCCGGGCCCGGCCAGCAGTCCGCCGAGCCTGGCCAGCAAGGTCAATGGTCCGGGCAGCAGGACCGGCGATCCTGGCCGCCGGGCGGTCAGGGGGACGGGGCGGGTCAGCCTCACCGGTAACGCCGCGGCCGGCGTTACCGGGGCGTCACGCCTTGGTGGGCGGCTCGGGCGGGGTCACCGGTGGGCGCCGGGCACCGCCCGCCCAGCCGCTGGCCGCCGCCCAGCCGGGCCCGCTGGAACCGCGGGAGAGCATCTTGTCCATGGCCGCGCCGAAGCTGCCGTCCTCCTCGATCATGCGGTGGATCACCCAGATCAGGGCCGGGATGGCCCAGAAGTCCCCGCACACCCACAAGATCGCGGCGCCGATCTGCTGATCGGCGAACGGTGCCAGGGTCACCCCGGGAATGTGGTCATAGACCGGGTACCAGGACACCTGGGTGAGGATGCTCATCGACATCGCCAGCACCCACATCACCACGTTCGTCACGATCAGCGCGAGGGCCTGCGAGGCGAGCGGCATCTTGCGGCGGAACGGCGGGGAGGGGATGAACTGCAGCCAGAACAGCACGCCCACGGCGAAGAAGCTCCCGTGCATCAGCCAGATGTGCACCGCCTCGTTCCTCGCCGCCAGGTCGAACAGCACCGGCAGGTGCCAGGCGACCATCGCCACGCTGAACAGCGTCACCGCCACCCAGGGCCGCAGCGCGAAGGCGCCTACCGCCCGCAGGGGCCGCGACCAGCCGCCGCGCAGGGTGCCCCGGGTGATCGCCTGACCGGACCGGCCGGGCAGCCCGTCGAGCAGCGGCTGCCAGGGTGCGCCCGCCACCACCAGCGTCGGCGCGGCGAACATGAGCAGCAGATGCTGGAACATGTGGACGAAGAAGTAGTCGTCGGCCCAGTAGTCGATGGGCGAGACCACGGAGAGCAGCAGCACCGCCAGCCCGCCGTAGAACAGCCACGACCGCCGGCGGCGCTGGCGTGTCCGCTCGGGGCGCGACCGCCGCGCGAGCCGGGCCAGCCCGATCTCGTGCCAGATGACCAGCGCCACGACCACGATCAGGAACGGGTCGAACGACCAGTGATCAGTCAGGTAGCTCATCAGAGCTCACTTCGGAGACGAAACGAAAAATCGTGGCACCCGGCGGCACGGACGCTACTCCTCGCCACGGTCAGGCTACCGGGCCGGCGAAGATCCCGCCGGGCGGCCACAAACCTCCCAGTGATCTCTCTGGCCCTCTTCAGCATTGATGTACACAATCAGGTGAGAGGAGATCATTCGGCCGGGACGCGCCAGCGTCCGGGCGGGAGGGCGGATGCGGCACGGCTGGCCTGGCGGGCGTGGCGGAGGCAGGCACGCACGCCGGGCACGCACGCTGGTGGGCAGTGGCATCGGGCTCCTGAGCGCCGCGATGGCCATCACCTGCGCCATCGTCCTGATCAACCCCACCACCGGGGCGCTGCAGGTGGCCAGCCGGATGGCCAACACGGCGGGCACCGTGCCGCTCCGGGCCCCGGGCGCGCCGCCCATCCTCACCGGCGGCGAGCCGTTCGATGGGACATCTGCCGTCGGTGCCCTGTTCACGGTGTCCGCCGGGCAGCTGGGCAGGCACTTCTGCACCGCGAGCGTGGTGGACAGCCCGCACGGGGACCTGGTGATCACCGCGGCCCATTGCGTCACCCGCATGTCGCCCAGCCAGATCGCGTTCGTGCCCGGCTACCACAGCGGGCTGGCCCCGTTCGGCGTGTGGCTCACCAGCGCGGTCCTGTCGGACAGCGCATGGCAGACATCGAGTGACCCCGATCACGACGTCGCCTTCCTGGTGGTCCACCGGGCTGGCAGCAGCATGCAGGTCCAGGCCCTGACCGGCGGCGAGCAGCTCGGCATTGACTGGCCCACCCGGGCCTGGGTCGAGGTCATCGGTTACCCGAACGGGACGGAGCAGCCGATCACCTGCCAGAACGAGAGCAAGCCGCTCGGTCTGCGCGAGATGGAGTTCGACTGCGGGGGATACACCGACGGCACCAGCGGCGGCCCTTTCCTCGGCCGCGTGAACCCCAGCACCGGCGTCGGGACCGTCATCGGCGTGATCGGCGGGTATGAGGAGGGCGGGGACATCGCCTCGGTGTCCTACTCCCCCTGGTTCGGCACCGCCGTCCAGGCGCTCTACCAGACCGCGGTCGCCCAGGACTGAGCGGCGGCAGCGGAAGCGTCGCGCCGGAACGGTCTTTCCCGCTCGCTGACGCTTTGCTGACGTGGCCTTTACGTGGGCTGGAGCGGTGCGGACGCGCGGTGAGGCGGCGGCCCGGACCCGCTTAGAGCGACCTGTTCGCCGGCCTCTCCGGGCGGGTCTTTTGCCGCCAGATCTGCCGTATAGTCCGTGCATCTGGGAAATGGTTCCAGCCGCTAACCGGGTCAATGTGCCATGGCCGCCGGGCCCGGTGGGTGGAAGGACGGGGACATGGTGCGAAGGTCACGCCAGCGGCCGCCGGGTACGGGGGGACGGCCATGACCGCGGTCGGCGACCCGCCACGGCCGGCCCGGGCCACCCAGCCTTCACTGGGGCAGTTCGTCCGGGCCAGGACAACGCCCGCGAAGCTGCGGCTGCTCATGGCCGGCCTTGTCTCGCTCTGCCTGATCTGGGGCGCGGTAGCGGCCTGGGTCGTGAGCCAGCGCGCGTCAGGGGCCGCTGACGTGGTGAGCACCAGCGAGCCGCTGGCCCTGGACGGCCAGCAGATCTACCGGGCGCTGTCGGACGCCGATGCCACGGCGGCCAGCGCCTTCCTGTCCGGCGGCCTGGAGCCGCTCGCCGCCCGCCATCGCTACCAGGCCGATATCGTCCAGGCGGCCTCCCATCTGGAGAGCGCGACAGCGGCAGCGGGCCACTCACCGGCCGCGCGGGACCTGGCGACGCTCGCTGCGGGCCTGCCCGTTTACACCGGCGAGGTGGAGACCGCGCGGGCCGACAACCGGCTCGGGCTGCCACTCGGCGCCGCCTACCTCCGGGAGGCGTCGGGCCTGATGCGCGGCCAGTTGCTCCCCGCCGCCCGCGACGTGTCCGCCCAGGCGGACGGGCAGCTCACCGCGGCCAGCGGACGGGCGACCGGGCTGCCGCTGGCCCTGGTCCTCCTGGTGGCCGCGGCCGCCGTCGGCTACGTGCTCTACCGCGCGCAGCGGTGGCTGCTGTGGCGCACGCACCGCAGGCTCAATCCCGGCCTGGTGGTCGCATCGCTGGCCGCAGTGGTGTCGCTGCTCTGGCTGGTCATCGCGCTGACCGTGGCCCGCGCCGACCTGCTGCAAGCGCGCGATCATGGATCCGCCTCGGTGGCCGCCCTGGCGCAGGCCGACATCGCGGCGCTGCAGGCCCGCGCGGATGAGAGCCTCACCCTGATCGACGCCAGCGGCGACGACAGTTTTCAGGCGGACTACGTAGCGATCCAGCACCGGCTCGGCCCCGGGCCAGGCACCCTGCTGACGGGCGCGGTCACCGCCGCCCGCGGCAGCCCGGGGGCCGGCCCGGCGGCGACCGCCGCGACCACGGCGACCGCCTGGTACGGCGCGCACCGGACGGTGCGGTCGCTGGATGACAACGGCCGGCACACCCAGGCGATCCTGCTGGTGACCACGCCTGGCCCCGGCCATTCCGACACGCTGTTCACCCGGCTTGACGGCTCGCTGACCGCCGCGATCGCCGCGGATCAGGCCGTGTTCCGCTCGAACGCCGTGGCCGGCCGGGGCGCCTTCACCGGCCTGGAGGTGGGAGTCATCGTGCTGGCGCTGATCATGGCGGCGGGATGTGCCCGCGGGCTCAGCAAGCGGCTGGCGGAGTACCGGTGAAGCCGCGGTCCTGGCTGAAGCTGCCGCTGCTCGCGGCGGCGGCCATCGCCACCTGGGCGGTGCCCGGGTCCGCGGCGGTGACGGCCCCGGCCGCGCGTCAGCTGGCCGCGCCAGCAGCGGCCCATCAGGCGGCCCCCTCCTGCGATCCCACGGCCAGCAGCCTGCGGCCGGCCCGCCCCAGGTGACCCCCGGCTCCTTCATGACCAGGATCCGCGCCCGCGGCTACCTCATCGCGGGCGTGGACCAGAGCACCTACCACTTCGGCTTCCTCAACCCCCTGGACGGGAAGATCGAGGGGTTCGACATCGACATGGTGCACGCCATCGCGAAGGCGATCTTCGGCAACCCCAACAAGGTCGAATTCAAGGCCATCTCGGACGCCCAGCGGATCCCGGAGGTCCGCTCCGGCGCCGTCAACATCGTGGCGCACACCATGACGATCAACTGTGCGCGGCTCCAGCAGGTCGACTTCTCCAGTGTCTACTTTGACGCGGGCCAGCGCGTCCTGGTGGAGTCCAACTCCCGGGTCACGAGCCTCGCGGATCTCGGCGGCAAGAAGGTGTGCGCGACCACCGGGTCCACCTCCATTGCTAACATCAGGGCCGCGCCCTCGCACCCGGTCGCGGTCGCGGTGCCGTTCTGGACCGACTGCCTGGTGCTGCTGCAGCAGGGCGACGTCGCCGCGATCTCCACCGATGACTCAATCCTGGCCGGCCTGAAAGCCCAGGACCCCTGGACGAAGATCGTCGGCCCGCGCTTCACCTCCGAGCCGTACGGCCTGGCCATCTCCCAGCAGCACCCCGACTTCGTCCGGTTCGTCAACGCGGTGCTCCAGCGGCTGCGGACCGACGGCCAGTGGGCCGCCAGCTACGCCCACTGGGTCGGCACCCCGGTCCCGGCCCCCCCACCAGCCCGCTACAAGGACTGAGCCGTGGCGACGCAGATGTCCCGCGAGCAGGCCGCCGCCGCGGTGGCGGAGGCGACCGCCGAGCGCGACAGCATCCAGACCAACCTGCTCGACCTGGACGGCAGCTTCGGCAAGCGGATGCTCGCGGGGGCCACCCTCACCGGCGAGTCCAAGCTGCGCTGGGAAGCGGCCGCCGCCGACCTGGCCACCCTGTGGGAGATCTTCAACGCCTACGCGGCGGTCGTGGACAATGCCGCCGAGCTCATGGCCGGAGCACGCCGCGTGTCCGACCGGGAACTGGCGCAGGTCACCACCTGGCTGACCGGGGCGTCGGTGGAGCTCACCCGGCAGCAGCCGCTCGGGCGGCGGGGTCTGACCGAAACCGGCCGGTCTGACCTGACCCTGGCCGCGGCGGTGCAGGAGATGAAGCGAGCCTTCGCCAGCGTGGCCGGCGTGGTGGCCGCGGCCGAGAGGGTGTGGAACGAGACCGCGGACGGGCTCAGCGAGATCGGCACCCAGCTGGCTGCGGCGAAGGAGCAGCTGGGAGGCCTCAACGACGATGGGGTGACCGGCGCGCTCGCGGCGGCTGAAGAAGAGCTGGGCCAGCTGCGCGGCCTGCTCAACACCGATCCGCTGGCGCTCTGGCATGGCGGCGGGGTCGACACCACCCGGCTGGAACGGCTGCGTAAGCAGTCCGCCGCGGCCGCGGCCCGGGCCGCCGACATCGCCCGGCTGCGCGCGGACGCCCAGCAGCGGATCGCCGCCGCCGCGGCGGCCGTCGCGGCGGTGACAGCCGCCCGGGAGGACGCCGCGGCCGCCCGGGAACGGGCGGAAGCGAAGATTGCCGCCACCGGCCTGCCGCCGCTCGCCGACGCCGCGGGCCTGGAGGCGCGGCTGGCCGCGCTGGACAAGCTCAAGGCCGCGGGACGGTGGGCCCGGCTGGCGGCCGAGCTGGACACCATCGAGGCGGCGGCCGCCGCCGCCACGCAGCGGTGCCGGGAGGCGCAGCGGGCGGCGGAGGTGCTCCTGGGCCGGCGCGATGAACTGCGCGGCCTGCTGGGCGCCTACCAGGCCAAGGCGGCGCGGCTCGGAGCCGCCGAGAACACCGAGCTCAGCACGCTCTATCTGCAGGCCCAGGACCTGCTGTGGACGGCGCCATGCGACCTGGACGCCTCGGCGGCCGCGGTGACGCGCTACCAGCGGGCGATCGGGAGCCTGGGCGGGGGGCAGCCGCGATGACCACCACCGCGACCCAGTGCACGCAGCCCGGCTGCACCGGCACCATCGACGGCGGCTACTGCACCGTCTGCGGGATGGCCGCCGCGCCCGCCCCGGCAGCGCCTTCCTCGGCCCCGGCAGCGCCTTCCGCGGCATCGGTGGCGCCTTCCGCGGCATCGGTGGCGCCTGCCCCCGCGGCTCCGGCGGCGCCAGCCGCCTGCACGCAGCCCGGCTGCACCGGCACCATCGACGGCGGCTACTGCACCGTCTGCGGGATGGCCGCCGCACCGGCCCCGGTGCCGGTCACCACCGCCGACCGGGGCTCGGTCCCGGCCACGGCGGGAACGAGCGGCAGCGCGGGCACCCGTGGCACGCACGGCAGCACCGGCCGGTCGGCCCGGGGGAACCTGGGGGCGGGCCTGGTGGAGATCCCGCCGGTCCCCGCCCACGACCCCGCCAGCGCCATCCTCACGGACCCGCAAGTGCCGGAGAGCAGGCGATTCTGCCCGAAGTGCGAGCATCCCGTCGGCCGCTCCCGGGACGGGCAGCCCGGGCTGACCGACGGTTTCTGCCGCAACTGCGGCACCCCGTTCTCGTTCAGCCCGAAACTGCAGGCGGGCGATCTCCTCGGCGGCCAGTACGAGGTGCTCGGGTGCCTGGCCCACGGCGGGCTCGGCTGGATCTACCTGGCCAGGGACCGCAACGTCAGCGACAGCTGGCGGGTGCTCAAGGGCCTGCTCAACACCGGGGACGCCGACGCCATGGCGGCCGCGGTCGCGGAGCGGCAGTTCCTGGCCGCGGTGGACCACCCCAACATCGTCCGGATCTACAACTTCGTCCAGCACACCGACCCGCGCAGCGGCGAGACGGCCGGGTACATCGTGATGGAGTACATCGGCGGCCGCTCGCTCCGGCAGATCCTGCTCGACGAGCGGAAAGCCGGCCGTTCGGTGCCGGTCGAGCACGCGCTCGCCTACGCGATCGAGGTCCTGCGCGCGTTCGGCTACCTGCACGGTCGCGGGCTGGTGTACTGCGACTTCAAGCCGGACAACGTGATCCAGGCCGAGGAAATGCTCAAGCTCATCGACATGGGCGGCGTGCGGCGGATCGAGGACGAGGACAGCCCCATCTACGGGACCGTCGGCTACCAGGCACCGGAGATCGCGACCCACGGGCCCTCCCCGTCCTCCGACCTGTACACGGTCGGCCGTGCCCTGGCCGTGCTCACCTTCGAGTTCACCGGGTACACCAGCACCTACAAGAACTCGCTGCCCGACCCGGTTACCGTGCCACTGCTGGCCCGGCAGGAGTCGTTCTACCGGCTGCTGCGGCGGGCCACCAACCCCGACCCCGGCCGCCGCTTCGCGTCCGCGGGCGACATGGCCGAACAGCTGACCGGCGTCCTGCGCGAGGTCCTGGCGACCGGCGACGGCAATCCCCGGCCGGCGTTCTCCTCGCTATTCAGCCCCGAGCTGCAGGCGGTGGGCACCGGGGCCGGGGAGATGGACGGCAGCGACTGGGCGACGGCCGTGGACGCGCTGCCGCAGCCCGTGCCGACCGCAGCGGGGCTGCCGGTGCCCCAGGTGGACGTCACCGACCCCGCCGCAGGCTACCTGACCACGCTGAGCACGCTGGACCCGGCGCAGATGACGGCCGCGCTGTCCGCCGCCGCCGGCGGCGAAGCGGGCACGCCGGCCGAGGTGGCCGAGTCGGTGGAGACCCGGCTCGCCCTGGCCCGTGCCCTCATCGCCACCGGGGCGCTCGACGCCGCTGCGGCCACCCTCGCCGAGCTGGCTGCCGACGACGATGCCGACTGGCGGATCACCTGGTACCAGGGGCTGCGGGAACTGGCCGCTGACCAGCCCCAGGCGGCACGGGCCGCGTTCGACGCGGTCTACGACGCGCTCCCCGGGGAGCTTGCGCCCCAGCTGGCGCTGGGGTTCGCCGCCGAGGCCGCGGGAGAGGCGGCGACCGCCGCCCGCTACTTCGGGCGCGTGTGGACGGTCAACCGGTCCTACGTCAGCGCCGCGTTCGGCCTGGCCAGGACCAGGCTGGCGGCGGATGACCGGGCCGGGGCGATCGCCGCGCTCGCCGCGGTGCCGTCAACGTCCAGCCATCACGTGGCGGCACAGATCGCGGCGGTGCGGATTCACCTCACCTCCGCGGGCCAGTCCGGGGCAGGTTTTGGCGATCTGCGGCAAGCGGCCGGCCGGCTGGACCGGCTGACCCTGGACGCCGCCCGGCGGCAGCAGCTCACCGCCGAGATTCTGGGGGCCGCGCTCGAAGCCGTGACCGCGGGGCAGGCGGTGGGCGACGGCCGCCTGCTCGGCTGCGACCCGGCCGAGGAAGCGCTGCGCTCCGGGCTGGAGCAGAGCTACCGGGCGCTGGCCAGGCTGGCCCTCGGCCAGGCGCGGCGCATCGAACTGGTAGATCGGGCCAACGAGGTCCGCCCGAGGACCTGGCTGTGATGGCGGGAGCCGCCGCGGCGGCCTCCGGGGTGTGTCACCGCTGCGGCCAGCCGGTCGGCGCCACCGACAGTTTCTGCGAGTCCTGCGGGGCGGAACTGGCCCCGCCCTCGGTCAGCGACGGTTCCGGCGGCGGGCCCCCGGTATGCGAGTCCTGCTCCTCGTCGCGCATCAGTGCGGACGGCTTCTGCGAGTCCTGCGGCCACCGGGCCCGGTCGGGCCGTGATCGCCAGGAGGTCGGCCTCGGGCTGGTGGCCGGTGTGACCGACCGGGGCCTGCGGCATCACCGCAACGAGGACGCCATGGCGCTGGCCACCGCGGTCACCGCGACCGGCCCGGCCGTGGTGGCGGTGGTCTGCGACGGGGTTTCCACCTCCCCCCGCCCCGACGACGCTTCCCTGGCGGCGGCGCGGGCGGCGGCCCGCGTCCTGCTCACCGGGGTGCGGACGGACGCGGATCCGCTCGCGTCGTCGGCCGCGGCGGTCCGTGCCGCCACGGAAGCGGTCACCGGGCTGGCCGGTCCGCCGGGAGACGCGCCGGCGGCCACCTTCGTCTCCGCGGTGCTGACCGCCACGGCCGCCACCGTGTGCTGGCTGGGTGACAGCCGCGCCTACTGGCTGGCCGCCGGCCCGGGTTCCGCCGCCCAGCAGCTCACCACCGACGACTCCATCGCCGAGGAGATGGTCGCCGCGGGGCTGCTCTCGGAGGCCGACGCTCTCGCCTCGGCCCATGCCCATGTGGTGACCCGCTGGATCGGTGCCGACCTCGGCGACCCGGAGCCGCACGTCCTGCGCTTCGAGCCGCCCGGGCCGGGTGCGCTGTTGCTGTGCTCGGACGGGCTGTGGAACTACCAGCCCGAGGCGGCCGGGCTGGCCGAGCTGGCGCTGCCGGCCGCGCTCACCGACCCGCTGGGCGCGGCCCGCACCCTGGTCAGCTTCGCGCTCACCGCCGGCGGAATGGACAATGTGACGGCTGTCCTGGCCCCGTTTCCCCCCGCTCAGCCCGCACCGGGGCCGCCGCGTGCGCGCGCCGTTCTCACCTGACCCGATGCCGAGGAGAACTCGCCGATGAGCCAGCCCGACTTCACGGTGGACATCTACCAGAACGAGTACCTGCCGGAAGGGGGCCGGGACGTCAACGCCGTCGTCACGGTGACGACAGCGGGCACGGCGGCCGCGGCACCGGCCGCGGAGACGGACAGCGCCGAGATCATCATCATCGACTGCTCCGGGTCGATGAGCGCCCCCCGGAGCAAGATCGCAGAAGCCCGGGCGGCCACCGCGGCGGCGGTGGACGTGATCCGCGACGGGGTGGCGTTCGCTGTGATCGCCGGCACCCATCAGGCGAAGGCGATCTTCCCGGAGGATGGCGGCCTGGCCGTCGCTGACCCGCAGACCCGGGATTCGGCGAAGCGGGCCGTGGCCCGCCTGCAGCCGGGAGGCGGCACCGCGATCGGGCAGTGGCTGTGGCTCGCGCACCAGATGTTCACCGCGCACCCGGCCCAGCTGCGGCACGCCATCCTTCTGACCGACGGCAGGGATGAGCACGAGAGCTCCGAAGACCTGGCCGCGGCGATCAATCTGTGCGAGGGGGTATTCAGCTGTGACTGCCGCGGCGTCGGCACCGACTGGCAGGTAGACGAACTCCGCCGGGTCTCCACCGCGCTGCTCGGCACCGTCGATATCGTGCCCGACCCGGCGGGGCTCGCCGCCGACTTCTCGGCGATGATGACCGCCGCGATGGGCAAGCAGGTCGCCGACGTGACGTTGCGCGTCTGGACGCCCCAGCAAGCGGCCATCCAGTTCGTGAAGCAGGTGGCGCCGGCCGTCGAGGACCTGACGGGCCGGCGCGTCGATTCGGGCCCGCAGGCCAGCGACTACCCGACCGGCGCCTGGGGCGCCCGCGAGAGCCGCGATTACCATCTCTGCGTGCAGGTCACCCCGGGCACCGTGGGGCAGGAGATGCTGGCCGCCCGGGTAAGCCTGGTCGCCGACTCACCGTCCGGGCCGGAGGTGCTGGGCCAGGGTCTGGTGCGGGCGGTCTGGACCGACGACGAGGCGCTGTCAACCCGCATCAACAAGCACGTCGCGCACTACACCGGCCAGGCCGAACTGGCCGAGGTCATTCAGGAGGGGCTGGAGGCCCGCAAGCAGGGCGACGAGGCCACCGCGACGGCCAGGCTCGGCCGGGCGGTGGCGCTGGCCCACCAGTCCGGCAACGAGGACACGGCCAAGCTGCTGGCCAAGGTGGTCGACGTGGTGGATCCGGCGACCGGGACCGTGCAGCTGAAGAAGATGGTCGAGGACGCCGACGAGATGGCGCTCGACACCAGATCGACCAAGACGGTCAGGACCAGAAAGTAGCCGGGCCCGCCGGTCACCGGCACCGAAGCTGCTGACCAGCCCGGCCGCAAACAACGACAGGAGGCGGAGAAGGGGATGCCGACCTGCCCAGCTGGTCACACGTCGGCGAGCGGTGACTTCTGCGACGTCTGCGGGATGAGGATCGGCGGTGCGGCCGGCACCGCGGCTGCCCCGCCGCCGGCGCAGCAGACATCGGTGCCCGCCGCGCCCTGCCCGCAGTGCGGGACGGCCAAGTCGGGCCGGTTCTGCGAGTCCTGCGGATTCGACTTCGATGCTGGCCGCGCCACGGCGGCGAGGGCCGTGCCCGGCGAGGGCGGAGGCAGTGCGGCCGGGGGCGGTGCGGCCGGGAGCGGTGCGGCCGGGAGCGGTGCGGCCGGG
The DNA here is from genome assembly GCA_963730065.1 of uncultured Actinomycetes bacterium. GTDB lineage: Bacteria > Actinomycetota > Actinomycetes > Streptosporangiales > Streptosporangiaceae > UBA9676. Next base: position 381,428 of record CAVSQL010000006.1, read on the forward strand.
AGCGGTGCGGCCGGGAGCGGTGCGGCCGGGAGCGGTGCGGCCGGGAGCGGTGCGGCCGGAGGCGGTGCGGCCGGAGGCGGTACGGCCGGAGGCGGTGCGGCCGGAGGTGGCGCCGCAGCGGAAGGTACCGGCACGGCGCAGCCAAGGGCCGGCCCAGCGCCAGCCCCCGGGGACCCGGCCGTGGCTCCTGGGCCACCCTCGGCCCCCAGCGGGCCATCCTCGGCCCCCAGCGGGCCATCCTCGGCCGCCAGCGCCGCCAGCGGGCCAGCAGCGGCCGGTGACCCGGCCCGGGCGGCCAGCGGCCCGGTGGCATGGACGGCGGTGGTGGCCAGCGATCATGCCTACTTCGAGGATGTGGTCGCGGCAGGCGGCCCCGATGCGGCGACGCTGGAGTTCCCGGATTACTGCCCGGAGCGCCGGTTCCGGCTGGCCGGGCCCGAGATGCGCATCGGGCGGCGCAGCGTAACGCAGGGCCTGGAGCCCGAGATCGACCTGACCGGTCCGCCCACTGATCCGGGTGTCTCGCGGCTGCACGCGGTACTGATCGCGCAGCCGGACGGCAGCTGGGCGATCCTTGATCCGGGGTCAGAGAACGGCACCGCCGTCAACGGCAGTGAGATAACCGCCGGGACGCGGGTGCCCCTCCGTGACGGTGACCGCATCCACATCGGCGCCTGGACGGTGATCACTGTCCACGTTGGCTGACGGTCCGCCTGCCGGTCACCCCTGATCTGCGGGAAGCAGGTGCGCGCCGGGTGGCTGCCCGGCCGCCCCGGCGCACGTGCGGCTAGTGGCGGGTGGGAGGCGGCACGATGCGGTCCAGGTCGGCGAGCTCGTCGGCGGACGGCGCCCACTCCGCGGCGGCGGCATTCGCCTTCACCTGCTCGGGGGTGGTCGCCCCGGCGATCACGCAGGCGCAGCCCTCCTGGGCGGCCAGCGCACCGACCGCGACCTCAAGCACGGTGTGCCCGCGCCCGGCCGCCCACGCGGTAAGCGCCTCCACCCGGTCCAGCTTGTCGTCGGTCACATAGCCCGGACGCCCGGCCAGCCGGCTCCCGGCCGGTGGCGCCTGCCCCCGGCGGACCTTGCCGGTCAGCAGGCCGTTCGCCAGCGGGAAGTACGGGAGCACGCCGAGCGCGAAATGCCGCGCGGCGGGGAGCACCTCCGCCTCTACCTGGCGCTCAAGCAGCGACCAGTGGTTCTGCGCGGAGATGAACGGCGCGGTGCCGGTGGCGCGGGCCACGTGGGCCGCGTCCGCGATCTGCCAGCCAGCGAAGTTCGAGTGGCCGAGGTAACGGACCTTGCCCTCGGTGACGAGCTCGGTCAGCGCGGCCAGGGTTTCCGCTACCGGCGTCATCGGGTCCGGGGTATGGAGCTGGTACAGGTCGATGTGGTCGGTCCGGAGCCGTCGCAGGGACTGCTCGGCAGCGCGCCGGATGTAGGCGCGCCCGCCCTTGGCGCCGGCGGCCGGACCGTAGCCCATGTCATATCCCTGGCTGCCGAACTTGGTCGCCAGCACCACCTGGTCCCGGCGGCCGGCCAGCACCTCGCCGAGCAGTTCCTCCGACGCGCCGCCGTCGCCGTAGATGTCGGCGGTGTCGAACATCGTGATGCCAGCGTCGATCGCCGCGTCGACCACCGCCCTGGTGCCCGCCAGGTCCACCCTGCGGCCGAAGTTGTTGCAGCCGAGCCCCGCGACCGACACCATCAGCCCGGAATCACCCACTGATCTGTAACGCATTGGCTGCCCTGCTCTCGATGCTCACCGCGACCGCAACGATGCTACGCCGATGGACCGCCCATCCCGGCCGCGCATTCTCGACCGCCGGCGGCCACCTACCACGGATTTGCGTCACGGGAATGGGACGAATCACACGCAATCATGACGCAAAGCCGTGGGGTGTGCGATTTCACGCGGCACGCCGGCCCGGCCGGGCCTAGCGCGCGTCCTGGCGCCGGCCCGGCTGGCCCGTCCGGCCGGACGAGCGGCCTGCCCGCTTCGAGCGCAGCCGCACCGATACGTGCACCGGGCTGCCAGCGAACCCGAACTGCTCCCGCAGCCGCCGCTCGATGAAGCGCCGGTAGCCGGCCTCCAGGAACCCGGTGGCGAACAGCACGAAATGCGGTGGCCGGATGCCCGCCTGGGTCGCGAACAGGATCTTGGGCTGCCGGCCGCCGCGGACCGGCGGCGGGGTGGCGGCGGCCAGCTCGGTGAGCCAGGAGTTGAGCCTGCCCGTCGGCACCCGTAGCTCCCAGCCGGCCAGCGCCAGCTGGAGCGCGGGCACCAGCCGGTCGAGGTGCCGCCCGGTGAGGGCGGACACGTTGACCCTCGGCGCCCAGCGGGCGGTGTACAGCTGGCGGTCGATCTCGCGGTCCAGCTGCAGCCGGCGGTCCTCATCCACCAGATCCCACTTGTTGTAGGCGATGACGAGGGCCCGGCCCGCCTCGATCACCATCGAGACAATCCGCAGGTCTTGCTCGGTGAGCGGCTCGCTGGCGTCGACCAGGACGACCGCCACCTCGGCCCGCTCGAGCGCTCCCGCCGTCCGCAGCGACGCGTAGAAGTCCGCGCCCTGGCTCTGGTTGGCCCGGCGCCGGATTCCGGCGGTGTCGACGAAGCGCCAGCTGATGCCGCCGAGCTCGATCAGCTCATCCACCGGGTCACGGGTGGTGCCCGCCACCGCGTCCACCAGCACCCGGTCCTGGCCCGCCAGCTTGTTGAGCAGGCTCGACTTCCCCACGTTGGGGCGGCCGACGAGCGCCACCCGGCGCGGGCCGCCCGGCGCGGCCTCGGCCTCGGCCGGCGTCTCCGGCAGCGCCGCGAGCACCGCGTCGAGCAGATCGCCGCTGCCACGGCCGTGCAGGGCGCTCACCGGCCAGGGCTCACCGAGCCCGAGCGACCACAGCGCCGACGCGGCCGGCTCGCCCCGGGTATCGTCCACCTTGTTCGCCGCGACCACCACCGGCTTGCCAGAGCGGCGGAGCACCGCGGCGACCGCGTCGTCGGAGTCGGTGATGCCGACGACCGCGTCCACGACGAACAGGACAGCGTCGGCCGCCTCCACCGCCAGCCGGGCCTGCGCGGTCACCTGCTCGGCGAGAGCGCGGCTGGCCTGCCCGGCCTCCGAGCCGGGCGACGGCTCCCAGCCGCCGGTGTCGACCAGGGTGAAGGCGCGCCCGCGCCAGAAGGCGTCATAGGCCACCCGGTCGCGGGTGACCCCGGGTGTGTCCTGCACCACCGCCTGGCGGCTGCCGAGGATCCGGTTGACCAGCGTGGACTTGCCGACGTTGGGGCGGCCGACGACCGCCACCACCGGCACCGGCACGTAGTCCTCAACGCCAGCCGCGCCATCGTCGGGGAGCCCCTCGGCTGCTTCCCCACCCAGCATGGTCATCGCGCCCGCGCCGGGTCCGCCTGCTGGCCCCGCCTGGTGAGGCCGGCCCGCTCCCGGGCCAGCCCGGCGATCAGGCCGATCACTTCATTCAGGCGGAGGGAGGTGGAATCGATCTCGACGGCATCGGCGGCCATCACCGTCTGCGGCGCGTCGGCCTGGTCCCGGCGGAGCTGCTCGCGCCGGGTGACCGCCTCGGTGGCGCCGGGGTCCACGGCCAGATCGGCCGTGCGGCGGTGGGCCCGCGCGTCCTCGCTGGCGGTGAGGAACACCTTGACCTGGGCCTGAGGAGCGACGACGGTGCCGATGTCCCGCCCTTCGGCGACGATACCGCCGCCCGGTCCCGCGTTGCGCGCGATGATCTCCCGCTGCAGCGCGATCAGGTGCTCCCTGACCTGTGGCACCGCAGCGACCGCGCTGACGGCGTTGGAGACCTCGCGGGTGCGGATCGGCCCGGACACGTCGACGCCGCCGACCGTGACCACCGGGGCATCCGGGTCGGTCCCGATCTCGATCACCGGCTCTTTCGCGTGCCTGGCCACGGTCCCCGGGTCGGTAATGTCCAGCCCACGGCTGAGCAGCCACCAGGTCAGGGCCCGGTACATCGCGCCGGTATCGAGGTAGCGCAGGCCGAGCGCGCGGGCCACTCCGCGGGCGGCGGTCGACTTGCCAGCCCCGGACGGGCCATCAACGGCGATCACTAGGCACTCGGTCACCCTGCGATGCTACCGGCGCACCGGCCATCCGGCCGCCGCCAGCGCCTGGGTCAGCCGGGCCACCGAATCGGGGCGGACCGTCAGCTCCGCCACCCCGACCGGCAGGCCGGGCGAATGCTCGATCCCGATGTCCTCGATGTTGACGCCCGATTCACCGGCCACCTGGAACAGGCGCGCCAGCTCACCGGGCTGGTCGCGGATCACGACCTGCACCACCGCGTTGTCCCGCACCGGCGTGCCGCGCTTGCCCGGGATTCTCGCCACCCCCGCGCCGCCGGCGTCCAGCAGGCCCGTCAGCGGCTTCATGGCGGGGTGCTCGGCTGGCTCCGGGCCACCGCCGGTGGCCAGCGCTTCGGCGGCGGCGGCGAGGTCGGCCGCCACGTCCGCGAGGATCCGGGCCACCGGCGCCGCGTTCGCCGCCAGGATCTGCGTCCACAATCCGGAGTCGCCCCCCGCGATCCTGGTCACATCGCGCAGCCCCTGGCCCGCCAGGCCGAGTGCGCCTCCGGGGGCGTCCGTCAGCTGGGCCGCCATGGCGGCGGCCACCACGTGCGGCGCGTGCGAGACCAGCGCCACCCAGCGGTCGTGCTCGTCGGCGGCGGCCTGCACCGGCTCGCCACGGCAGCAGCGCACCAGCTCGAGAACGGCTGTGACCGCCTCCGGCGGGTTCTGCGGTCCGGGGCAGATCACCCATGGGCGGCCGAGGAACAGGTCGGCCCGGGCGGCCGCGGGACCCGAGCGCTCCCGGCCGGACAGCGGGTGGCCAGGCACGAAACAGGCGAGGTCACAGCCCTGTTCGCGGGCCTGGCGCAGCGGGAGTGCCTTCACGCTGGCGACGTCGGTGTACCAGCGGGCCAGGTGGCGGGCCTGGGCGGCCGCGAGGGAAGGCGCGACAGCGGCGGGCGGGACGGCCAGGACGGCCAGATCAGCCCACGGCCCGTCCTGCTCCGTTGCGGCCAGCCGATCGGGCAGCACCTTCCCAGCCCCGATATCGGCCGCCAGGCGGGCCGCGGCGGGCTCCTGATCGGTCAGCCACACGATCACGCCCTGCTCGCTCAGGGCCAGCGCGATCGACGTCCCGATCAAGCCGGTCCCGATCACGACCGCGCTGCCCAGCCGGCCCGGCGTGCCGGTCTCCGGTCCTCCCGGTCGCGGCGTCACTGGGCGATGTCCAGCCGCAGGGCCGCCGCGCCCCGCAGGTACACGTGCTGCAGCGCGGACCGTGGCTGGCCGGTTTCCACGTGCATGAGCAGCCGCACCACCCGGGGCAGCGCGCCGGGCACGTCGATTTCGCTGGCGCACAGCAAAGGCACGTCCTGGAACCCGATCTTGCGCGCGGCGTGGGCGGGGAACTCAGCCGTGAGGTCGGGGGTGGCGGTGAAAACCACGCTGATCACATCGTCGGGGGCCAGGCCGTTGCGCGTCATGACCTCGGTGACCAGTTCGGCGGTGCCTTCCAGGACAGCCGCCCGCTCGTTGGCGTCAACCTGGACCGCACCGCGGATTGCCCTGACCGCCACCGGCCTGATTCCTTTCACCACACCCGGGACCGCCCGGGTCACTGCCGCCGCTCCAGGCTATCGGCAGGCGGCCTCCCGCTCTGCCCCTCGTGGGTGTCCCAGGTTAGGGCATTGCCCGCTGGCCGTGGCGGCATCCCGCCCGTCAGCCGCGGGCCCCGGCCAGTCCCCACCTTTCTGGCCGGGGCCCGCCGCCTAGTCCGCTCGCGCCGCGCGGCCCAGCCTCCGGCGGCCCCAGCCGGGTTTGCCCAGAGCAGCACCGGTGCGGGGCCGAACCGCGGCGGATATCCGCTGCCAGAGGGAGGGGTTGCCGCCGTGAACGTGGATAGCGTCCGGCGCGCCGTGATCGTCCGCCCGCCCGGGAGGCACCCGAGGCGTACTGGCCGTGGTGGTCCCCGCGGCGGCGCGTTCCATGGCCTTCGCGACGTAGAAGACACCTGAGCGCGACATGATGCACCTTCCACCGGCCGGTTCCGCACCGCGATCCGTGCCACCACCTAGGCCGCTCGGCCTCTGTCAGCAGTGCGCCACCGGGCCGGCTATCGGCGATGCGCGGGGAAGACCTCCCTCCCTGTGCTACAGAGCAGGCGAGGCTCATCCCTGATACGTGATGGGGAGCATGCGGCGCAGGGATTCGCCGGGCTAGCGACCAAGGATCGCAGCTAGAGACCGACGGCCGCGTAGAGCTCGCCGATCTCCCTGGTGGTCAGCGCCCGGGTGCTGCCGGGCCGGAGGCTGCCGAGCGTGATCGGGCCGACCTGGGTGCGGACCAGGCGGCTGACCGGATGGCCGGCCTCCGCCAGCAGCCGCCGCACGATGTGCTTGCGCCCCTCGTGGAGGGTGATCTCGACCAGCGCCCGCGATCCCGCCTGCTCGACGACGCGAAACTTGTCCGCGCTGGCCACCCCGTCCTCGAGTTCGATCCCGGTGACCAGCCGCCGCCCGAGATCCCTGGGCAGCGGCCCGGCGACGTCCGCCAGGTAGGTCTTAGCCACCCCGTACCTGGGATGTGCCAGGCGGTGGGCCAGGTCACCGTCGTTGGTCAGCAGCATGAGTCCTTCGGTGTCGTAGTCGAGCCTGCCGACGTGGAACAGCCGCTCGGCCCGGTCACCCAGCAAGTCGCTGATAGTGGGCCGCCCGCGATCGTCCGACATGGTGGTGAGCACCCCGGCTGGCTTGTTGAGCGCCAGGTAGACCAGACCCTGGCGGCTGGGGATGCGCCTGCCGTCCACCTTGATGATCTGGTGGTCGGGATCGACCCGCGCGCCATAGCGGCGCACGATCTCCCCGTCCACCTCGACCCGCCCCTCGCCGATCAGCTCCTCACATAGCCGGCGGCTGCCGATGCCCGCCGCGGCCAGCACTTTCTGCAGGCGGACGCCGCCGGGCACATCGGTGAGCGAGTCGCGGCCGGCCTCGGCGGTCAGATCCATGTCCGGCGCGGCCTTCCCGCCGCTGGGACCGCCGCGCCGGCCAGCGCCTCGGTCCCGCGGCCCGCGCCCGCTGGGGCGATCACGGCCATCATGGGCCCGGCTGCTCATCGCCCGCATCCCCGGCGTGCTGCGCGCCTTCGGCGTCTTGGGCACCGGCAGCATCGAGGCTGCCGTCCTCGGCGCCTTCGGCATCCTCGACCTCATCGGGCAGGAAGGGCGCAAGCTCGGGCAGCTCGTCCAGGCTGGCCAGGCCGAGGCGCTCCAGGAAGTACGCGGTCGTGCGGTAGAGGATGGCACCGGTCTCGTGTTCGGTGCCCGCTTCCTCAACCAGGCCGCGCAGGGTCAGGGTACGCATCACGCCGTCACAGTTGACGCCCCGTACCGCCGAGACCCGGGCCCGGTTGACCGGCTGCCGGTAAGCCACCACCGCCAGCGTCTCCAGCGCGGCCTGGGTCAGCCGGACCTCCTGCCCGTCGCGGACGAAGCGCTCCACCACCGGCGCGCACTCCTCGCGGGTGTAGAAACGCCAGCCGCCCGCCACCTCACGCAGCTCGAACCCCCGGCCCTCGGCGGTGTACGAGGCTGCGAGGTCGGCGATCTCGAGCGCGATCTCCTCCCGCGGCCGCTCGAGTACCTGGGCGAGCACCACTTCCGCAACCGGCTCGTCGACCACCAGCAGGATTGCTTCCAGGCAGGCCCGCAGGCCCGGGCCGGCCGGAGCCTCGCTGGCCGCGTCCCCGGCCATGTCGCCACGCATCATGTCCAGTCGTCTTCCTCACCGGCTGTGTTGAGGGGGCCGGCCTCACCTCTGGCCCAGGTCACATACAGGTCGCCCAGCGGCACCCGCTGCTCGAATGAGACGTTACCGTCCCGGTAGAGGTCGAGCAGCGCCAGGAACCGGGCCACCACCTCGTAGGTGCCAGCGCAGTCGGACGTCAGCTGCCGGAAGCTGGCCCGGCCCAGTGTCCGCAGCCGCCCGGCCAGGATCCCGGCCTGCTCACGGACGCTGGTGCGCGGTATGTGGATGTGCCCGGTCGGGACCACCGGCGCCGGGCGCGGGGCCAGCGTAAGAGCGGCGATCCGGGCGAACTCGGCCGGGCCGAGCCCCAGCAGCACCTCCGGCAGCAACTCGGCGAACCGGGGCTCCATCGGCACGCGCCGGGCGAAACGGCGGGCCTGGACGGCCATCCGGCCCGCGAAGGTGGCCGCTACCTCCTTGTAGGCGCGGTATTGCAGCAGGCGGGCGAAGAGCAGGTCCCTGGCCTCCAGCAGGGCGAGATCCTCCTCGTCCTCCACCTCGCCCGCAGGCAGCAGCCTGGCCGCCTTCAGGTCGAGCAGGGTGGCGGCCACCACCAGGAAATAGCTCGCCTGGTCCAGGTCCCATCCCTCGGCACGGGCCCGGATGTAGCCGATGAACTCGTCGGTCACCTGGGACAGGGCAACCTCGGTGATGTCCAGCTTGTGCCTGGAGATCAGGCCCAGCAGGAGATCGAACGGGCCCTCGAACACATCAAGGTGAACCTCGAACCCGCCCGTGCCAGGAGCCTGTGCGGCATTGCCACCCTGATCGCTGGTCACCGCCGCGATCACTGGGGCCCTTCCGGAGGGCCAGTGACACCGATGCCGTTGGCCAGGACGCCGACGACCGGGCCACCGGCGGCCACGGCACCGTTGACGGAGCCGCCATCGTCCGGGGCGCCGTCAGGCGGGCCACCACCGGCCAGGACGCCGCTGGCCGGGCCACCGTTGACCCAGGCGCCGTCAGCCAGGCCGCCGTAAACCGGGGCGCCGTTGGTGACCGAGGCGCCGTGGGCGGGGCCCACAGCGCCCGGCGCGATGTCGGCGTGGTCGGGCTGGCCGGCTGCGCGCAGGCGCCTGGCGATCACACTGGCGTCGATCCCTGCCTCCAGATCGGTCATCAGCAGCGCGATCGCCTCCCGGACCAGCCTGCCCCTGTCCACCCCGATCCCATGGGCCAGCAAGGTCAGGCGGGCGCGCTCCAGATCGAGGAACTCGTCCGAAGAAAGGTACACCGTAATCTTTTGAGGGTGGGATTCTCTCCCACTGGCCTGCCGCCCGAAGTCACTGGCGAGGCCGGGGCCGACTGGGCGGAGCAGTTCGGCGACTCCCGGCAGGCTTACCCGGCGCGGACGGGACCCGCGCGCTCGGCCTGCCGCCACCGCTCCAGTACCTCCTTGGCCAGCTCCCGGTAGGAGTTGGCCCCGGTGGATGCCGGGTCGAAGCTTGTGATCGGCTCCCCGGCCACGGTCGCGTCCGGGAACCGTACGGTACGGCTGATAACCGTATGGAAGACCTTGTCGCCGAACCCCTCGACGACACCCTGGAGAACCTCGCGCGAGTGCAGGGTCCGGGAATCGTACATGGTGGCCAGCAGCCCGTCCATGACCAAGTCCCGGTTGAGCCTGCTCGACACCTTGTCGATGGTCTCCATCAGCAGCGCCACTCCGCGCATCGCGAAGTACTCGCATTCCAGCGGCACAAGCACGCCCTGCGCACACGCCAGCGCGTTGACGGTGAGCAGCCCGAGTGACGGCTGGCAGTCGATGAGGAGGATGTCGTACTCGGGCAGCACGGGCTCAAGCACCCGGCCCAGCACGAACTCCCGGCCCACCTCGTGGACGAGCTGGACCTCGGCCCCGGAGAGGTCGATGTTGCTGGGCATCAGGTCCATGCCGGCCACGTTGGTCTTCATCACGATCTCGGCCGGCGTCGCACCGCGCTCCATGAGCAGGTTGTAGACGGTGAGATCCAGTTCATGAGGCTGGATGCCCAGGCCAACCGAGAGCGCTCCCTGCGGATCGAAGTCAACCAGCAGAACGCGGCGGCCCATCTCGGCCAGGGCCGCACCGAGGTTGATCGTCGTGGTGGTCTTGCCGACCCCGCCCTTCTGGTTGCACACCGCCGCGATGCGCGCGGGCCCGTGTGTCAGCAGTGGCTCGGGTTCGGGGAAGACCGGCAGAGGACGCCCGGTAGGTCCGATATTGCTATTGGTTTTTTTCCTATGGGAACCTGCCACCTTGTGCTGCACCTCCCAGCGGATGTCGCAGAAAATGCCTCCGCTGGAACCGGGACTCTAGGGCGTGCCGGGACCGACATCAAGCCGACTCACCGTCATGGCCTCATCCGCGTGCCCGGGGGTGCGCCGAAGCGTACACCTCGCGCAGTTTGTCCACGGTCACGAGCGTGTACACCTGGGTGGTGGTGACCGAGGCGTGGCCCAGCAGTTCCTGCACCACCCGCACGTCCGCGCCGCCATCGAGCAGGTGGGTGGCGAACGAGTGCCGCAGCGTGTGCGGGGAGATCCCGGCCAGGCCGGCCCGGTCCGCGGCCGCCTTGAGGACGGCCCAGGCGCCCTGCCGGGTCAGCCGCCCGCCCCGGGCGTTCAGGAACACGGCGGGGCTGCCACGGGCACGCTGCGAGCTGGCGGCGAGCGCCGGCAGGCCGCGGACCAGGTAGGCGTCGAGCGCCTCCCGCGCGTACCTGCCCACCGGCACGATCCGCTGCTTGCCCCCTTTGCCGGACAGCCGGAGCGTGACGGGCGGTGCGTCCGGCCCGCCCGCCCAGCCGGCGAGGCCAAGGTCGTCCACGTCCAGGCCGACCGCTTCGGAGATCCTCGCCCCGGTGCCGTAGAGCAGCTCGAGCAGCGCCCGGTCGCGCAGCGGGCGCGGGCTGGCCGGGCCCTCGCCCACGCCCGCGGCCGCGATCAGCCGTTCCACCTCGGCCACCCCGATCGCCCGCGGCAGCCGCCGCGGCGGGGCGGGCGGACGCAGGCGGCCAGCCACGTCGGCAGCGGCCATCCCCTCGGTCGCCGCGAAGGCGTGCAGCCCGCGCACCGCGGCGACCGCCCGCGCGGCCGAGCTCGCCGCCAGCGGCGCGTGGTCCTGGCTGCCCTCCCGCAATCCGGCCAGGAAGCTCGCGGCATCCTCCGCGGTGACCTCGGCGATGGCGGCCCGCCCCCGGGCCGCCATCGCCGCCTGGTACCTGGCCAGATCCCGGCGGTAGGCCTGAAGGGTGTGATCGGACCGGCCCCGCTCGACCGACAGGTGGTCGAGGTAGCGGCTGACCGCGACCGCCAGGGACGGGCCGGTCAGTTGATGACCTGGCTGACCGGGACCGACGGCAGCCCGTGCGCCTCGGCGACGGGCTGGCACGTGAGCGCGCCCTCGTGCGTGTGCAGGCCGCCCGCGAGCGCGGGGTCCGCTTTCAGCGCCTCCCGCCAGCCCAGGTTCGCGATCTCCAGCACGTAGGGCAGGGTGACGTTGGTGAGGGCATAGGTGGAGGTGTGCGGCACCGCGCCCGGCATGTTCGCCACGCAGTAGAACACCGAGTTGTGGACCCGGTAGGTGGGGTCGGCGTGCGTGGTCGGGTGCGAGTCCTCGAAGCAGCCACCCTGGTCGATGGAGATGTCCACCAGCACCGAGCCGGGCAGCATCCGGGACACCAGCTCGTTGGAGATCAGCATCGGCGCCTTGGCGCCGGGCACCAGCACCGCCCCGATCACCAGGTCGGCGTCGATCACCGCGCGCTCGACCTCGTACGCGTTCGAGGCGACGGTCTGGCAGTGTCCCTGGTAGATCGCGTCGGCGCTGCGCAGCCGGGTGACGTTCTTGTCCACCAGCAGGACCTCGGCCTGCATGCCGAGCGCGATCGCGGCGGCGTTCATCCCGGACACCCCGGCGCCGAGCACGACCACCTTGGCCGCGTAGACCCCGGACACCCCGCCCATCAGCACGCCCCGGCCGCCGCCGTCGGCCTGCAGGTGGTGCGCGCCGACCTGCGGCGCCATCCGGCCCGCCACCTCGGACATGGGCGCGAGCAGCGGCAGCGAGCCGTCGGGCGCCTGCACGGTCTCGTAGGCGATGGCGGTGATCCCCGATCCCAGCAGGGCGTCGGTGCCGGGGCGGTCGGCGGCCAGGTGCAGGTAGGTGAACAGCACCTGGTCCTTGCGCAGCCGCGGGTATTCCTCCGCGATCGGTTCCTTCACCTTCAGGATGAGTTCCCCGGTCTCCCACACCTCGTCCGGGCCCGGCAGGATGACCGCCCCCGCGGCGGTGAAGTCCGCGTCGGGGATCGCCGAGCCGGTACCGGCGTCCCGCTGCACGAACACCTGATGCCCGGCCCTGACGAGCTCGTGCACACCCGCCGGCGTGATCGCGACCCGGTACTCGTGATTCTTGACTTCCTTGGGGATGCCCACCTTCATGGCTGCACGTCTTTCCTCGTTCTCCCGTCCTGACGGCCCCGTTGCCGGAAGGTCCGGGTGACTGGCGGCCGGACGGCCGCCAGTCAGCGCTCGGGCAGCAGCATGTCTCCCCGCAGCGCCGCGAACCCGCCCTGCTGGACGGCATACGCGGACAAGATACCCACTGCCGTTACACCATTGTGCAGGTCGCCCGCCAGGAAAAGCCGGACCGCCTGGTGCAGCGGCACCCACCGCACCAGCAGGTGCGCTTCCTCGTGCTGGGGGACGTGCCCGCCACGCTCGGTTTCGGGCACCCGGGTGAGGCCGCGGGCGAGGAACACCTGCAGCCGTTCGGTGGTGATGCCGGGCGAGCTGAAGAAGTCCGCGAGCCCGTGCCAGTCGCTGGCCCGGTAGCCAGCCTCTTCGAGCAGTTCGCGTTCGGCGGTGGCGTGCGGGTGCTCGCCCGCCACGTCGCGGAGGCCGGCCGGGATCTCCCACAGCAGATGGCCGACCGGGTGACGGTAGTGGCGGATCAGCAGCACCTGCTCGTCGTCATCGAGCGCCACGACCGCGACCGCCCCGGGGTGCTCGATCACGTCCCGCTCGGCCAGGTCCCCTTCGGGCATCTGGACCTGGTCGGTCCGCAGGGTGACCAGAGCGCCCTGGGCGTACCGGGGGGCGCCCGCGACCGGCCACTGCTCGCTGACATCACGCAACCGCGGCCCGGGCTGGTCCCCGGGCCCCTCTCCCGGCCCGGTGCGCCCTGGCCCCGGGTTTCCAGGCCCGCGGTCCTGGCCGGGGGTCACGCGCTCGCCGCCGCCCGGCGGACACTGCCGGCCCCGGCGGTGCGGGAAGACCGTGAATGCTCCAGCGCGGCCGCGACCAGGCCATGGAAGAGCGGGTGCGGCCGGGTGGGCCGGGACAGGAACTCCGGGTGCGCCTGGGTGGCCACCAGGTACGGGTGAACATCGCGGGGCAGCTCCACGAACTCGACCAGGCGGCCATCCGGCGACAGCCCCGAGCAGCGCAGGCCCGCCGCCTCCAGGCGCTCGCGGTAGGCGTTGTTCACCTCGTAGCGGTGCCGGTGCCGCTCTTCCACCATGTCCGTCCCGTAAAGCTCCCTGACCAGCGACCCCTCGGCCAGCACCGCCGGGTACAGTCCCAGCCGCATGGTGCCGCCCATGTCCCGCTCCCCCGCGACCACGTCCTCCTGGTCGGCCATGGTCGCGATCACCGGGTGGGGGGTGTCGGGGTCGAACTCCGCGCTGTTGGCGCGGGCCAGGCCGGCGAGGTTGCGCGCGACCTCGATCGCCACGCACTGCAGGCCCAGGCACAGGCCGAGCAGCGGGATGCCGTGGGTGCGCGCGTAGGTGACCGCGCCGATCTTCCCCTCGATGCCGCGCACCCCGAACCCGCCCGGGATGAGCACCCCGTCCACCCCTTCCAGCTGGCGGGCCGCGCCTTCGGCGGTCTGGCAGTCGTCGCTGGCCACCCACCGGATATTGACCCGGGCGTCGTTGGCGAACCCGCCGGCGCGCAGCGCCTCGGCGGGCGAGAGGTAGGCGTCGGGCAGGTCCACATACTTGCCGACGAGCGCGATGGTCACGCTGCGGGCCGGGCGGTGCACCCGGCGCAGAAGGTCATCCCAGTCGCTCCAGTCCACATCGTGGAACGGGAGCCCGAGCCGACGCACCACGTAGGCGTCGAGGCCCTCGGAGTGCAGGACCTTCGGGATGTCGTAGATGGACGGCGCGTCGGCCGCCGCGACCACGGCTTCCTCGTCCACGTCGCACATGAGGCTGATCTTGCGTTTCAGGCCGCCGCTGATGGCCCGGTCGGCGCGGCACACGATCGCGTCCGGCTGGATGCCGATGCTGCGCAGCGCCGCCACCGAGTGCTGGGTGGGCTTGGTCTTCAGCTCGCCGGACGGGACGATGTAGGGCAGCAGCGACACGTGCAGGAAGAAGCAGCGGTCCCGGCCGATCTCGTGCCGGATCTGCCGGATGGCCTCCAGGAACGGCTGCGACTCGATGTCCCCGACCGTGCCGCCCACCTCGGTGATGACCACGTCCACGTCGGGCCCGCCCATCTCGATGATGCGGGCCTTGATCTCGTTGGTGATGTGCGGGATGACCTGGACGGTGTCGCCCAGGTAGTCGCCGCGCCGTTCCTTGGCGATGACGCTGGAGTAGATCCACCCGGTGGTGACGTTGGCCGCCCCGGACAGCCGGGTGTCGAGGAACCGCTCATAGTGCCCGACGTCGAGGTCGGTCTCCGTGCCGTCGTCGGTGACGAACACCTCACCATGCTGGAACGGGTTCATCGTGCCCGGGTCGACGTTCAGGTACGGGTCGAGTTTCTGCATGGTCACGCGGAGCCCGCGTGCCCTGAGCAGGCGGCCCAGGCTCGAGGCCGTGAGGCCCTTGCCGAGGCTGGAGGCCACGCCGCCCGTTACAAAAAGATGCTTGGTCGACGCCGGGCGTGAGGAGAATGGTGCCGCAGCCAAAGGAAGGCTCCCGTGGTCGGTGCGAAGCGGAGAATGCCGCCGGTCCACGGGCCATCAGAATATCAGCCAGCGGATACTGCTGCCTGCGCCACACCGGGACCCGGGGGCCCGATCCGCGGGCCGGGCGTGCGTCAGCGGCCCAGGACCTCGGCATAGTGGCGTGATGTCCGTTTTGGTTACGCTGGGGTGATTCCGAGGGTGGCCAGCGTGCGGGTAGCGTCCCGGGCGTGGCAGCGGCAGGCGGCTGCGATGTTGTGGTGCCGGCCATTTAGGAAGAAAAAGCTGCAGAGAAAGTTGTCACAGCCCGCCGGGCTTGGTCGTGTCCTGTGCCGGGTGAGGCTTGACATTCGCCCGCCCTGTCAGCGGGGGCTTGGCATTGAGCGGTGCCCCCGGCCTTCCGACGGCTACGTTCAGCAGGACGTCGCTGGTGAGGGGGACCAGATGACCGACGGGTACTGTATCCCGCTGGACTGGGTGCTGGCCGGGGCCAGCTGGCACAACCCCCGCTGCTGCCCCACGCAGGACAAACTCGGTGATCTTGGCCAGCTGCCCGGTGGCATCCGGGCGCACCTTGATGCCGCGGTGGGCGGCGGCGAAAACCCGGTTAAGGCTGACCGGGCGGCTGGAGGGCTGCGATAAATCCGTCGGGGTCGACCAGACTCAGGATGAGTGAGGTTACTTTCTCCTTGACGAACATGGTGTTGAGCGTGCGGCCGGTGTAACAGGGCGGGTGGATGGCCAGTTCCACCAGGCCATCGTCGGAGCCGTTCACCAGCAGCTGCCCTCGGCTGGCGTGCACGCCAGCCGCTCCCCCAAGCCGGGCCTGCGACCGGGTGACCGACCGGATAGCACTGCGCGGGACGTTGAACTTGAAGTCGGCCATCTTGACCCGGATCTCGTCGGGGCCAACCTCCACACCCGAACGCCCTGGACCCCCGCCGAAAAGCGTGTCCAGCCAGGCGGTGATTCTGCCGGTCCCGGCCTTGCTGAAGCTGATCGCGAACCACTTGGTGCCCATGCCTTGCTCCTGGGTCAGCTGCCTGGCTAAGGCGGGTGCCGGTGGTAGCCACGGTGGTCCGCAGCCCGGCCCTCGACACATGTAGGCTACATGTGTAGGCTTCATCGTGTGAAGCTCACCGGGCCGCTCGAACGGGTACTGCGCGTGTTCCTGGCCGACGTGCCCGCCCGTCACTATGGCTACGACCTGATGAAGGCGGCCAAGCTCCCCAGCGGCACGCTCTATCCCATGCTTGCCCGCTTGCAGGAGCAGGGCCTGGTTACTTCGGAATGGGAACCCCAGCCCGCCGGCGGCAGCGGGCGGCCGCCCCGCAAGTACTACCAGCTCACCGGCGACGGCGCCCGCGTCGCCCGGCTCGAACTCGCCCAGGCCGCCAAGGCCAGCCGGGGCGCCACCTCGCCCGCGGCGCGGCCCGCAGCCGGGTGCGCACAGTGACCAGCGGCCCGCCCGCCCAGCGCATCGCCGGGCACCTTCTCCGCCGCGCCTGCCGCCGCCTCCCCGGCGACATCCGCGACGAGCGCTACCGCGAATGGGCAGCCGAACTGCCCGCCATCGTCCACGACCCCGACGTCCGCTTCGCGTTCCTGCGCTCTGCCCGTGCGCTCCGCTACGCCCTCAGCGTTACCCGCAGCACCCACCACCTGCCCGCAGCTGGCGCCGCTGTACCATGGGGCACCAGCCAGGCGGCGATCTTCCCCCGGCCGGATGGCATCTTCCCCGCGATCGCAGGCGTGCTCGCCTGGATCACCCTTATCGTGCTCGCCGGTGCTTTCCCCGCGGCCGCGGCATCGCCCGGCCTCTGGCCGCCCCTGTTTATCGCGGTTCTCCTGGTCCCCGACGTCCTCATCGCGGTCGCGATCATCAGGTTCGTCCGGTGGTACCGCCGCCGGTCACGGCAAGCGCCACACCCCTGATCCCTTCACGGCTGTCAAGCCGGGGCCTCGGGCAGGGGGCGTGATGCCCGTTTTGGTCATGCTGGGATGATTCCAAGGGTGGCCAGCGTGCGGGTAGCGTCCCGGGCATGGTAGGGACACGCGGCTGCGATGTTGCGGTGCCCGGCCATTTTCATGATCCAAGTGGTGAGGCTGCGCAGGGTGGCCATGACCTGGGGGCCATTGCCGGTGCGGATCTGGGAGGCGTCTTCGCCGTAGGTGACGTCGCGGATGTGATGGAGGGCTTCGATGGCCCAGTGGCCGCGGATCCATCCGGCGAGCTGGGCGGGGGTGGCCTGGCTGGCGTTCAGGCTGGTGATGGCGTAGCTGGTCTCGGTGGACCACCCGCTGCTTGCACTGCTGTTCAGTGGCCGCCGACGGCGCGTGATCCGGGCCGCTTGAGCGGCGTGGGGGAAGGCGATCCCGGCGGCCACCGCGGTCAGTTTGAGGGTGCGCCACTCGGCGCGGCCGTGCCCGTGCTCGCGGGCATCGTAAGCGACCGGGACCTGCCGCCAGGGCAGGCCAGCGAGCTGGGTACGCAGGCTGGGCTGGTTGTTCTTCACCACCAGGATGTAGTGGGCTTTCTTCTGGCTAACCAGGAATTTCGCGTGCTCGTGCTGGGTGTGCAAGGCGTCAGCGGTGACCACCTGCCCGGCCAGGTCTAGGGCCTCCAGCAGGGGCGCGAAGCAGGTGATCTCGTTGGTCTTGCCGTCCACCTTGGCCTGGGCGAGCACCGCACCCGCGTGCTGATCGGCCGCCGCCAGCAGGTGCACCCCCTGTCCATCGGCGCTGGCATGCCGGGTGCCCCGCACCGTCTTGCCGTCCACCGCCAGCGCCCGCCGCCCAGGCCTGGTTTCCTGACTGACGGCGTGCAGCCGCCCCGGCCAGCCACGACCCCACCGCGGCATCCAGCGCGCCTGGATCCACACCTTCCAGCACCCGCCGGATGGTGGCCTCATCCGGCGGCACGAACCGGCCGGCCAGCGGATCACGCCTGATCCCTAGCGAGGCCAGGACCTGCGGCGGCGCGTCGGCAACCCACTCGGCAACCGCGGCAAACGACCGTGCCCCGGCCAGCACCGCCGCCACCGCAGCCAGTAACAACGACGTCAGCGTGTGCCGCACCCCCCGCGGGTCGCGCGGATCAGGCACAAATGCCAGGCACGCGGCGAGGCTGGGACACTCCCCAGCCAGCACAGCGCGTTCACCAGCAAGCAGATCCTGAAGTTGCCTCAGAGCAGGGCCGATAGGCGATGATGACAAGGCACGCACGGTCTTCCGCAGTGATCATGAGGATTCGACACCCATATGATCTTGAACACCGTGCCTGCTCGCGCTCGCTACGCCAGAACGGGCGCTAAGTCATCAACCGGACACCACGCCACTATGCCGGGACCCTGGTCAGCGGCCGGTCACGACGCGGTGTAAGGGCTGGGGTCGCCCTCCGACCGCATCACCCGGCGCTGCGCCGCTGTCAGCCCTTGCTCATCGGTCGCCCCGAATCTGGCCAGCGCCACCGCGCAGACCACCGCGAGGCTGAACCCGAGCAACGCCACCCCGCCGAGACCGGGCCGGGTGTGGTCCCCCAGGAACAAGATCCCCACCGCCGCGGGCGGGACGGTCTCCGCGAGGACGACGGCGGCCGTCGCCACGGTCACGCTGCCGTCCTCCAGCGCGGTGGCGTACAACATGAACGACACGACCCCGGCGGCCGCCAGGGCGTACGCCGCTGGGTCGCGGACGAGCTGGTGGATCGTGAAGCCGGGCAGCACGCGGGCAGCCACGGCCAGCACGCCGTAGCCGAGGCCGGCGACGGCGCCGAGCACCGGGGTTCTAGCGGGTAGCGGCAGCCGGGAGGCTGCCACCCCAATCAGTGCGATGCCGGCCACGGCCAGGATGAGCGCCAGCTTGAACTCGCCGCTGACCCCGGTGACCACGTGCTGCCCGGCCGAGGAGCCCAGCAGCCCGACGCCGATGACCACGCCCGCGACCGCGAGCCACTCGCGCCAGGACAGCTCCAGGTGGATCAGCCAGGCGGCGACCACGGCGGTCACCGCGAGGTTGGCCGCGATGATCCCCTGGACGGCGAACAGCGGAAGCCGCCTCAGCGCGATGAGCTGGGCGACGAACCCGACCAGGTCGAGGGCGAGGCTGGCGACGAAGCGCCACTGATGCAGCATCCGCAGCACCAGGCCGGGGTCGACCCGCCCCAGCGCGGAGCTGCCGTCGGCCGACCCGGCGGACCGCCGGCTCGCGGCCCGCGCGGCCATGGACTGCATGACGCACGCGAAGCCGTAGCACAACGCCGCCACCAGGGCGGCCGCCAGACTCAGCAACACGGTTCCGACCCTACGCCGGATAGTTTCTGCCCAGCCACCGAGGCATTCCCTCCTGGGATCACAATCTCTTACCAGTGACGGAACCGCAGGTCAAGCCCTCACGCCCCTCCCGGCCCGCCAGGGCTCCCGGGGTGACGGGAACTGACGGGCCGCCGGCCGGGCCGCTACGGACCGCAGCAAAGCTGCGGATCGCCGGGAATCGGCTGCACGCCGGCCGGGAAGCGCCTGAATGCCGGCCATGGCTCAGACGCCCGCGGCCTGCATCCCGCGCAGCTCGTGCTTGAGCTCCCTGATCTCGTCCCGGATCCGGGCGGCGATCTCGAACTGCAGCTCCGCCGCCGCGGTGTGCATCTGCTCGGTGAGCTCGGAGATGAGGGCGACCAGGTCGCTGCGGGCTTCCCCGCCGCTCTTGCCCTCGCCAAGGGCCCGGGCGCGCGAGGACAGGCCGGGCACCGGTGTCTTCCCCCGGCTCTGCTGGCGTCCCGCGCCGCCGATCAGTTTCTCCGTGTCCGCGTCCTCCCGGACCAGCTGGTCGAGGATGTCGGCGATCCGCTTGCGCAGGGGCGTGGGGTCGATGCCGTGCTCGGTGTTGTAGGCGACCTGCTTGTCGCGCCGGCGGTTGGTCTCGTCGATGGCCCGCCGCATGGACGGAGTGACCTTGTCCGCGTACATGTGGACCTGGCCGGACACGTTCCGCGCCGCCCGGCCGATGGTCTGGATCAGCGACGTGCCCGACCGCAGGAATCCCTCCTTGTCCGCGTCCAGGATCGAGACCAGCGACACTTCGGGCAGGTCAAGGCCCTCCCGGAGCAGGTTGATGCCGACCAGCACGTCGTACTCACCGAGCCGCAGCTCGCGCAGCAGCTCCACCCGCCGCAGCGTGTCCACCTCGCTGTGCAGGTACCGGGCGCGGATGCCCAGTTCCAGCAGGTAGTCGGTGAGATCCTCGGACATCTTCTTGGTGAGGGTGGTCACCAGCACCCGCTCGTCCCGCTCGGCCCGCAGCCGGATCTCGTGCACCAGGTCGTCGATCTGGCCCTTGGTCTGCTTGATGATCACTTCCGGGTCGATCAGGCCGGTCGGCCGGATCACCTGCTCGGTCACCTCCCCGGCGGCCCGCTGCAGCTCGTACGGTCCCGGTGTGGCCGACATGTACAGGGTCTGCCCGATCCGGTCGCCGAACTCGTCCCAGGTCAACGGCCGGTTGTCGATCGCGCTGGGCAGCCGGAACCCGTGCTCGACCAGCACCCGCTTGCGGGACACATCGCCCTCGTACATGGCGCCGATCTGCGGCACGGTGACATGCGACTCGTCGATCACGAGCAGGAAGTCCTCGGGAAAGTAGTCGAGCAGCGTGTTGGGCGGGGTCCCCTCCGCCCGGCCGTCGATGTGCCGCGAGTAGTTCTCGATTCCCGAGCAGCTCCCCACCTGGCGCATCATCTCGATGTCGTAGGTGGTCCGCATGCGCAGCCGCTGCGCCTCCAGCAGTTTGCCCTGCCGCTCCAGCTCGGCGAGCCGCTCGGCCAGCTCGGTCTCGATGCCGGCGATGGCCCGCGCCATCCGCTCCGGCCCGGCCACGTAGTGGGAGGCAGGGAAGACGTACAGCTCCTCGTCCTCGCTGATCACTTCCCCGGTCAGCGGGTGCAGCGTCATCAGCCGCTCGATCTCGTCGCCGAACATCTCGATCCGCACGGCGAGTTCCTCATAGACCGGGATGATCTCGATCGTGTCCCCGCGCACCCGGAACGTCCCGCGGCTGAACGAGAGATCATTGCGCGTGTACTGCATGCCGACGAGCTTGCGGAGCAGCGCGTCACGCTCGATGGTGGCCCCGACCTGCACCTTCAGCATCCGGTCCACGTACTCCTGCGGGGTACCGAGGCCGTAGATGCAGGAGACGGACGCGACCACGATCGTGTCCCTGCGGGTGAGCAGCGAGTTGGTGGCCGAATGCCGGAGCCGGTCCACCTCGTCGTTGATCGAGGAGTCCTTCTCGATGTAGGTGTCGGTCTGCGGGACGTACGCCTCGGGCTGGTAGTAGTCGTAGTAGGAGACGAAGTACTCCACTGCGTTGTCCGGGAGCATCTCCCGCAGCTCGTTCGCGAACTGCGCGGCGAGGGTCTTGTTCGGGAGCATGACCAGCACCGGCCGCTGCAGCCGCTCGGCCAGCCAGGCGACGGTGGCGGTCTTGCCGGTCCCGGTGGCGCCGAGCAGGACGGTATCGACGGCCCCGTCCCGGATCCGGTGGTCCATCTCGCCGATCGCCCGCGGCTGGTCACCGGCGGGCACCATGTCGGTGATCACCTTGAACGGCGCCACCCGCCGCTGGAGATCGCTCACCGGACGCACGGCACCACTCCTTCCCGGCGCACCGCTGCTGGCCTCCCGTACACCGCCGTCAGCAACAACGGCGGCGACGGTCCTCTTCCCGGGGCGCCATCACATCCACTGTAGGACCGGGGTACGACAGCCCGGTCAGCCCGGCGCGGCCAGGGCCCGGCGCCGCAGTTCCGCCCACAGCTCGCCGACCTCCCGGTCGAGCTCGGCGAGGGAGCCGGAATTGTCCACCACGATGGAAGCGATGGCGAGCCGTTCCTCCCGGGAGGCTTGCGCCCGCATCCTGGCCTCCGCCTGGGCTCGGGGCATGCCACGTTCACGGGCCAGCCGCTCCGCCTGGATGCGCGGGGGCACGTCCACCACCACCACCTCATCGAAGCTGCCCGCCAGGTGGTTCTCCGCGAGTAGCGGGACGTCGTGGACGATGACCGGCACGTCGCCAGCCTGCCGCTCCAGCTCGGCCATGCGCTCGCCGACCCGGGGATGGATGATCGCATTCAACTTCATGCGCAACGATTCGTCCGCGAACACCAGCTCGCCCAGCCGGTCCCGGTCCAGGGTGCCGTCGCTGCGCAGGACCTCCGGGCCGAACGCCTGCACGACCTCAGCCAGGCCCGGTGTGCCCGGCGCGACCACCTCCCGCGCCACCGCATCGGCGTCGATGACGACGGCGCCGTAGGACGCCAGCCGCCGCGAGACCTCGCTCTTGCCCGCGCCGATGCCGCCGGTGAGCCCAACCCTGAGCACTCGGCTCCCTCCTGCCCCCCGCCCCGCCGTGCTGCCCCGCTGCCCGGCTCCTGAACATGATGACGGGGATTCCCGTCGCTACGACTGGGAAATCCCCGTGATCATGAAATCCGGGCCGGGAACGTCAGCTCTGGCCCCCTGACAGCTTGTCGCGCAGTGCCGCGAGCGCTGCATCCGAGGCGAGCGCGCCCGACGGGCTGTCCTCGTCGCTGCTGTCGCTGGCCGACGACGCGCGGCGGCTGCCACCGGACTGGCCGGCCTCGCCGTCCTGGCCGCCGGCCTCGCCGTTCTCGGCCTCTTCCTGGGCCTTGCTGCGGGCCTCGGCGACCTGGCGGCGATGCGCCTCGAAACGGGAACGCGCCTCCGCGTACTGGTGCTCCCACTCCTCGCGCTGCGTGTCGTACCCTTCCAGCCACTCGCCCGAGTCCGGGTCGAAACCGTCCGGGTAGACGTAGTTGCCCTGGTCGTCATAGGTGGCAGGCATGCCGTACAGGGTCGGGTCGAAGTCGTCCCCGACCGCCTCGCCGATCGTGCCCTCGTTCGCCTGCTTGAGCGACAGGCTGATCCGGCGCCGGTCGAGGTCGATGTCGATGATCTTGACGAAGATCTCGTCGCCGACCTGCACGACCTGCTCGGGGATCTCCACGTGCCGGTCAGCGAGCTCGGAGATGTGGACCAGTCCCTCGATGCCCTCCTCGACCCGGACGAAGGCACCGAACGGCACCAGCTTGGTGACCCGCCCGGGGACGACCTGGCCGATCTGGTGGGTGCGGGCGAACTGCTGCCACGGGTCCTCCTGGGTGGACTTCAGCGACAGCGAGACCCGCTCGCGGTCCATGTCCACGTCCAGCACCTCGACGGTGACCTCCTGGCCGACCTCGACCACCTCGCCCGGGTGGTCGATGTGCTTCCACGACAGCTCGGACACGTGGACCAGGCCGTCCACCCCGCCGAGGTCGACGAACGCGCCGAAGTTGACGATGGACGACACCACGCCCTTGCGGATCTGGCCCTTCTGGAGCGTGTTGAGGAAGTTCTGCCGGACCTCGGACTGGGTCTGCTCCAGCCAGGCGCGGCGGGACAGGACCACGTTGTTGCGGTTCTTGTCCAGCTCGATGATCTTCGCCTCGATCTCCCGGCCCACATACGGCTGCAGGTCGCGGACCCGGCGCATCTCCACCAGCGAGGCGGGCAGGAAGCCGCGCAGGCCGATGTCGAGGATGAGGCCGCCCTTGACGACCTCGATCACGGTGCCGGTGACGACGCCGTCCTCCTCCTTGATCTTCTCGATCGTGCCCCAGGCGCGCTCGTACTGGGCGCGCTTCTTGGACAGGATCAGCCGGCCTTCCTTGTCCTCTTTCTGGAGGACGAGGGCCTCGATGTGCTCGCCGGTCTTGACCACATCATGCGGGTCGATGTCGTGCTTGATCGACAGCTCGCGGGAGGGGATGACGCCTTCGGTCTTGTAGCCGATGTCGAGCAGGACCTCGTCTCGATCGACCTTGACGATGGTGCCTTCGACGATGTCACCGTCGTTGAAGTACTTGATGGTCTCGTCGATCGCGGCGAGGAAGGCCTCCTCGGACCCGATGTCGTTGACCGCTACCTTGGGGGTCGGGCTGGCCTCAGTGCTACTCGTCATGTGGGGGTTGGCTCCGGCGGACAGTTGTAGATGAATGGGACGCGCATGCACGGCTGAGCCCGCCACACGGGCCTACAGGTCTAGTGGACTTGCCTGGCCGACCTGACCAGCCGCGGCTTGCCTCAACGGCCACCCGCGACTGTGCCGGGCCATGGCGGACCGCACCGGAACACAGCGCAGCGTTCAGAATATGAGAGCCGACCCACCCGGTCAATTGAAGCCACCAACCTGTAACCTCCCGCCCGCAGCCAATACGCCCACCCAGGCCACCCACCCCTCCAGCCTTGGACTCTCCATGGTTGTACTTTTACTGCCCATCTATCAGCACCAAACTTCCACCCACGCCCGCCCTGGGGGACCCGCGGACGGCCAGGACGCTCCTCGTGGGAGGGCCGCCGTCACGGCCACGTGGGCACGGCAGACAGAAACGCCGTGCCCACGCGCCCGTAACGCCGTCCGCTGCTGGTGCGGGCGCGATGGCAGCTGCGGCGCCGACGCCAGCCTGGCGCGGACGGCCACCGGTGAACCGCGGGCGGGGACGGTCAGCGTGGCGCGGACCGCAACCGGTAAAGCGCGGGCGGGCCGGGTTGCCCGGAGCGTATAAAGAGCGGAGCGAAGCGGAGCGGAGCGCGACCCCCGGCCCGCCCGCGCCCCCTCAGTGCCCCGCTTCCTCCCAGGTCAGCCCCGTGCCGAAGGAAACCGCCAGCGGAACGGTGAGCTCGGCGGCGTCGCACATGGTGTCGCTCACGAGCACGCGCAGGTCGTCGAGCTCACCCGGGGCGACCTCGAACAGCAGCTCGTCGTGGACCTGGAGCAGCATCCGCGACCGCAGGCCCTGAGCGCGGAGCGCGCGGTCCACCCTGAGCATGGCCACCTTGATGATGTCGGCCGCCGACCCCTGGATCGGCGCGTTGAGCGCCATCCGTTCCGACATTTCCCGGCGCTGCCGGTTGTCGGACGTCAGGTCGGGCAGGTAGCGGCGGCGGCCCAGCATGGTCTCCGTGTAGCCGTCCTTGCGAGCCTGGGCCACCACCCCGTAGAGATAGTCGCGTACCCCGCCGAACTGCTCGAAGTACCCGTCCATGAGCCCGCGCGCCTCGTCGGGGGTGATGCGCAGCTGCTGGGACAGGCCGTAGGGGGACAGGCCGTAGGCGAGCCCGTAGTTCATCGCCTTGATCTTGCTGCGCAGCTCGACGGTGATCTCGGCCGGCGGCAGGCCGAACACCCGGGAGGCGGTCTCGGCGTGGAAATCATGGCCGGAGGCGAACGCCTCCGCCAGCGCGGCATCGCCCGAGAGGTGGGCCATGATGCGCAGCTCGATCTGGCTGTAGTCGGCGGTGAGCAGGCACTCGTACCCGCTGCCGACCACGAAGCCCTGCCGGATGCGCCGTCCCTCCTCGGTCCGGATCGGGATGTTCTGCAGGTTGGGGTCGGTCGAGGACAGCCGGCCGGTGGCGGCGATCATCTGGTTGTAGGTGGTGTGGATGCGGCCGTCCTCGCCGGCCATCGGGATCAGCGAGTCCACGATGCTCTTGAGCCTGGCGACATCCCGGTGCCGCAGCAGGTACGCGAGCACGGGGTGCTCGGTCTGGGCGAGCAGCCCGGTCAGTGCCTCTGAGTCGGTCGTGTACCCGGTCTTGATCCGTTTGGTCTTGGGCAGGCCCAGCTCGTTGAAGAGCACCTCCTGCAGCTGCTTCGGTGAGCCGAGGTTGAACTCCCGGCCCACCACCGCGTAGGCGGATTCCTCGGCCGCCTTCACCTCACCGCCGAGGCTCGCCGACATGGCCGCGAAGTGATCGGTGTCGGCGGCGATCCCCGCCCGTTCCATCCCGGCCAGCACCTCAATCAGCGGCATCTCCACCTCGTGCAGCAGCCTCGTCGCGCCCCGCCGCTCCAGGTCCGCATCCAGCGCATCGCCGAGCTCCGCGATGGCGCGCGCCTGCAGCACCAGGGCGGTCGCGGCCTGTGCCGCGCCATCGTCCTCGTCGTCTTCCTCGCCGGAGAGGTCGAGCGCGAGCTGCCCGGTGACGCTCTCGTCGGCGGGCTTCAGCTCCTTGCCCAGGTAGCGCAGGACCAGGTCGGCCAAGTCGAAGGAACGCTGGCCGGGCAGGGCGAGGTAGGCGGCGAGCGCGGTGTCGGTGGTCAGCCCGGCCAGTGTGAGGCCGTGAGCGGCCAGGGCGTGGATCGGGCCCTTGGCGTCGTTCATCGCCTTGGGCCGGGCGGGGTCGGCTAGCCAGGCCGCCAGCGCCCGCTCGTCGTCCTCGGTGAGCGTGGTCGGGTCGAGGTAGGCCCCGGCCTCGTCGGGGGTGGCCAGCGCCAGCCCGGTCAGGGTCCCGGTGCCCCTCCCCCAGGTCCCGCTGACGGCCACGCCGGTCCGGCCGTCGTCCGCCGCGTGCTCGGCGAGCCAGCCCGCGACCTCCTCGGGTCCGGGCAGCGCGATCTCCACGTCGAACGTCCCGCCCGCCTCGTCATCGGGCCCGGGAGCGGCGGTCACCCCGCCGATTCCGTTGGGCAGCGTGGAGTAGAGGCGGTCACGCAGGACGCGGAACTGGAGGGTGTCGAACAGCTGGTGGATCTGCTCCCGGTCCCACTCGGCGGGGCGCAGGTCCGCCGGCCCGACGTCCAGCGGGACGTCGCGGGCGAGCTCGGTGAGCTGCCGGTTGCGCAGCACGTCGGGCAGGTGCTCGCGGAGATTGTCCCCGGCCCGGCCCTTGACCTCGTCCACCCGGTCCACCAGCCCGGCCAGCGAGCCGAACTCGGCGACCCACTTGGCCGCGGTCTTCTCGCCAACTCCCGGGATGCTCGGCAGGTTGTCGCTCGGGTCGCCGCGCAGCGCGGCGTAGTCGGGGTACTGGACCGGGGTGAGGCCGTACTTGGCGGCGACCTCCTCGGGCGTGAAGCGGGTCATGTCGCTGATGCCGCGCCGGGTCATCAGCGCCGTGGTGCGCTCGTCCACGAGCTGCAGCACGTCCCGGTCACCGGTGACGATGAGAACGTCGAAGCCGGCCTGCTCCGCCTGGCTGGTAAGAGTGGCGATGATGTCGTCGGCCTCGTACCCGGCGACCGACAGCCGCCGGATACCCAGCGCGTCGAGCACCTCGAAGATGAGGCTGAGCTGGCTGCGGAAGTCGGCCGGGGTCTCGCGCCGGTTCGCCTTGTACTCGACCCACTGCTCGTGCCGGAAGGTCGGCTCGCCGCGGTCGAAGGCGACGGCCACGTGGGTGGGCGTCTCGTCGCGCAGCACGTTGATGAGCATCGCGGTGAAGCCGTAGACGGCGTTGGTGGGCTGGCCGGTGGTGGTGGAGAAGTTCTCGGGCGGGAGCGCGAAGAACGCCCGGTAGGCCAGGGAGTGGCCGTCCAGCAGGAGCAGCCGGCTCCGCTGCTCGCCGCCAGCAGCCTGGGCAGTCTTCGTCACCACGCAGCGAGTCTAGTGGCCGGCGCCGACAGCGCCAGGGGAAGCCCGGACGGCGGCCGGGCAGGCACGCGCTGGGAGTGCCTGCCCGGCCGAGATCAGCTAGTCAGGATGGGTTCCCGCCGGTCAGGACGAGAACTGGTAGATGGTTGTCGAGTTGAACACCTGTCCGACCTTCAGCTCCGTGGAGGGGAAGTTCGGCTGGTTCGGCGAGTTCGGGAAGTGCTGGGTCTCGAACGTGTAGCCCGCGCTCTGCCGGTAGGTGTGGCCGCTGATGCCCACCAGCGTGCCGTTGAGGAAGTTGCCGCTGTAGAACTGCACACCCGGCTGGTCGGTCCAGACGGTCAGCGCACGCCCGCTGCGCGGGTCGAACGCACGCGCGGCGAGGTTGAGCCCCAGCGGGCCGGTGGTGGCGGGGGTCTGCTTGTTCAGCACCCAGTTGTGGTCGTAACCCTGGGCGATCAGCAGCTGATGGAACCCGCCGCCATTGTCCGGGGCGCTGACATCGTCGATCCGGGAGCCGATCGTGTGCGGGGTGGTGAAGTCGAACGGCGTGCCCGCGACCGGCGCCTCCACTCCGGTCGGGATCTGGGTGGTGTCGGTCGGCGTGTACTTGTCCGCGTTGATCCGGACCACCTGGCTGTAGGCCGAGCCGGGGAACGAGCTCTCGCCGGCCAGGTTGAAGTAGTTGTGGTTGGTGAAGTTGATCACCGTGTTCAGGCCCTTGACCGTCGCGTGGTAGTGCATGGCGAGCTGGCTGGCGTTGTTCAGGGTGAAGGTGACGGTCAGGGTGAGCGTGCCGGGGTAGCCCGTGCAGTTGCAGCTGGGCTCGAACGCCGAGCCCTCGTCGCCGTTCGGGCTGACCAGCGTCATGGCCACGCCAACCGCGTGCGGGACCTTGACGATGTGGGCCGACCAGATGTGGTTGCCGAACCCGACGAAGCCGCCATGCAGGCTGTTGCCATTGTTGTTGATCGGCAGCGTGTAGGTCTGCAGGCCATTCTTCTGCTGCAGCTGGAACGTGCCCTTCGCGATCCGGTTCCCATAGCGGCCGATGGTCTCGCCGAAGTAGGGGCCACCCGTAGCCGGCGGCGGCGGGCTGTCGAAGTTGACGTAGTCCGCGAGCGTCTTGAAGCCGAGGATGACGTCAGCCCGCTGGCCGTTGCGGCCCGGCACGGTGATCGACTGCTGGGTGGCACCGTAGGTGATGATCCTGACCTGCATGCCGCGGCAGTTGGTGAGCGTGTACCGGAACACCGGCGTCAGCTTGCCGGTATATGGCTCGACGGCCTGGCCGAAGAACTGCTTGGAGATGGTGGGCTGGCAGTTCCCGCCGGATGAAGCCGAGGATGACGGCGCCTGGCGCATGGCCAGCGAGCCGGTCACGCCGACCGCGAGCACGCTCGCCATCGCGATTCCCGTGAACGAACGGGCACGGATGCGGGCCCCGGCCTGCGCTACCGACCGGGCGGACTTCCTGGTGAGCCCTAACAGCGGCAATGAACGCATGGATGCTCCCTTCAGATGGTTGTTTGGCATCTGCCGCCATGATCTATCCCCCGCGGCCCGGAAATCAGGCGCTTCCGCACATAAGCTTTCGCGTTTTTTGTTTGTTCCTGTTCGGTTAGCCATTCCAGGCCGCCCCGGTCGCGGGCGCGAGTCCGTCACGACCGGACGGGGCCGCAGCCCGTGCCAGCGCTGGGCGAGCGGCACGAGCGGGCGGCCATTGAGGTACAAGGTGGGGCCCGAGGGCCACCGCCGCACTGCCCAGCCAGAGCAGGCCGAGCAGGCGGGCGCTGCGCCGCTTCCGGCTGACCATCAGCCCGAGCGCCGCGGTCAGGTCAGCGCCCCGGCCCGGCTGTCCCCGCGATCAGCCGCCCTAAGCTTCCGGTACGGCGGCGGACGCCGGCCGGACCGGGAGGTGGCGGTGGAACAGGACATCGCACAGCAGATCAGGGAGGCGTTCCTGGCAGGCAGCAGGGACACGCTCGTCGACCGGATGGGGATCACCATCCTGGAGGCGACCGCGCAGCGGGTCGTCGGCACCATGCCGGTGGCCGGCAACACCCAGCCGTACGGGCTTCTCCACGGCGGGGCGTCGTGCGTGCTCGCGGAGACGCTCGGCTCGCTGGGCTCAGCCCTGCACGCGGGCCTGGAGCGGGTCACGGTCGGCATCGAGATCAGCGCGACCCACCATCGCGCGGCGTCCGGGGGGCAGGTGACCGGGGTCGCCAGCCTGCTCCACGGCGGCCGCAGCACCACCACCTACGAGATCGTGATCAGCGACGACCGTGGGCGGCGGGTCTGCACGTCCCGGCTCACCTGCCTGCTGATGGACCGCGTGCCGGGCCAGGGCAGCGCGGCGCGCGGTGACCGCCAGCCCGGCGGGGTGTTGCCATGACCTCTGACGGCGGCCTGCTGCCGGCCGGGATCGCGTTCCGCCAGCCGCGGCCGGCAGCCATCTCCGCGGCCGGCCCGCAGCCCGCGGCGGCCAGCCCGCAGCCCACTGAGCATGCCGCCAGCCAGCGGCGGCGAACGAGGTAACTGACCGTGCCGTCGCGTATCCACTGTGCTACTAGGCGAACTCATCACGAAGGGATGTTTACGGCATTCCGACTGGCGAATGAGCGCGCCTTTGCGCTGCGTGCCCACGGGTCGCTACGGTGGTGCGGAGGACCCGGGGAAGTCGAGTAGAGAACATGTCGGCCCGGGGAAGGCCGACACGGCACCAAAGGCTCCCCCGGGTTCCCCCGTGTCTGGCTCGGCCTGGAGCCCTTCCGGCGATGCTCCTGTCCCGCGAGTGGCTGTCCTGAAGCGCTGAACTGGCTAGGTGGGTTGCGGAAGACCGCCGAGCCGGGCGGGGCGGGCGCGCTGGCCGCTGAGCGGCCCGGGCTGCTCGGCGGCGACCTCGGCGGCCCGCGCGAGGATCTTGGCCAGCAGCTCCAGCAGGCCCGCCCGTTCGCCCGGAGTGAGGACGGACAGGACGCTGCGCTCGAGGGCGCGGATGCCGGGGAGCAGCTGGTCGGTGATGGCGCGGCCGTCGGAAGTGATTTCGATCAGGACGCTGCGCCGGTCGTCGGGGTTGGGGATGCGGCGGATCCAGCCGCGGCGCTCGAGCAGGTCGAGCGTGGCGGTCATGGTGGCGGAGGCGACGAGGACGCGGTCGCTGACCTGCGAGGGGGTCAGCGGCTCACCAGCCCCGTCGATGACGGCCAGCGCCGTCACCGCCGGATGCGGTATGCCGGCGGTCAGCCAGATGCGCCGGTCAATCTCACCCAGCAGGGCCTCACCGGTGCGGACCAGCGACGCGTAGGCCTCGGTGCAGGTGGTATCAGCGTCGGGGTATTCGTCCTGGAAGTCGGCGTCCACCCTGACCACGCCGAGCGAGGCCGGGGAGGGGCGGCTGCGCCTCCCCGGCCTCGGCGGGCGACCGGGTTCAGACATCCGTGAAGATCTCGATCCGCGGCGCGCCCTCCACTCCGGCCTGCCCCATCGCGTCGCGCAGGGCCGGATCGTGGGCGAAGCCGCCCGCCTGCTCGGCGCTGGGGAAGTCATGGGTGACGAACAGGTCGTTGCCGTCGTCAGGCAGCCGCATAACGCGCTGCGCGGTGCAGCCGTACTGTGCCCGCAGCGACGCGGCCTCGTCGTATGCCTTCCGCCACGCGGCATAGTCGCGGACCTGGTGCCGGATGACAAGTGTGGCGCTCATGTTCTTTTCCCCTCCCGGATGCGGGGCTGCTGCCCCCTTGCGGGTAACGTACGCCGCCACTTGCTTCCGAGTCAAGATATTCGTCTCGGAAACATGTATCTCGTAGCCGAACTAAATTCAGACCCTCATCCAACCCGGCACTCGTGTACAGCTAGGCCTGGCATTCCGGAGCTTCGGCGTCCCGGGGCGGTCACTCGCTGGCGGCCTCCGCTGGCGGCCCGCCGTCGGCCTCAGCCGGGCCGCCGCCGACCAGATCCGCTGGAAGGTCCCCGGCCAGGACCGCCTCGGCCACGGCCCGCATGGCCACCCGCCGGTTCATCGAGGTCTTCTGGATCCAGCGGAACGCCTCCGGCTCGGACAGGCCATATTCCGACTGCAGGCGGCCCTTGGCCCGGTCCAGGATCTTGCGCACCTCAAGCCGGTCCCGCAGTGTCCCCACTTCGGCACCCAGAGCCGATATTTCCTGGAAACGGCTGACCGCGATCTCGATGGCGGGCACCAGGTCCGCCTTGGTGAACGGCTTGACCACGTAAGCCATGGCCCCCGCGTCGCGGGCCCGTTCCACCAGTTCACGCTGGGAGAACGCGGTCAGGATCACCACCGGGGCGATCTGCTGTGCCGCGATCTGCTCAGCAGCCGAGATCCCGTCCAGGACGGGCATCTTGACGTCGAGGATCACCAGATCCGGTTTCAGCGCCGAGGCGAGCTCCATCGCCTTCTCGCCGTCGGCCGCCTCGCCCGCTACCTCGTAACCCTCTTCCTCCAGCATCTCCTTGAGGTCGAGCCGGATCAGCGCCTCATCTTCGGCAATCACCACGCGCAGGGGTGTCTGGCTCACAGGCAGAGCGTACCGAAACTGGCCCGAAGCGGTACATTGACATCGGGCGGACTGCCTGGGTGGTCGGTCCTGGCCCCGGTAGCCCAATAACGGCAGCAGGCGATGGTCTCAAAAGCCATACAGTGTGGGTTCGAATCCCACCCGGGGCACAATTAAACAGGATCACTAGAATGTCAGTGGCTGCTGAGAACATATTTACATGTATCCACTGGCTACCGTTAAGATCGCCAAGACCCTATCCGACCTCGGGATATTAGACCGGGAGAACGCCGCAATCTGTGGCGTTTCAGTAGCCGCCATAAGGCACTGGCGGCGCGGCAGTTGACGCAGCGGAGACCAAGATGCTCCACGTTGCCCTCGCTGCCACGGTCGGCAGCTCGACGAGATCGCCTACGCGTACCTGCTCGGTCTCTATCTCGGTGACGGCCACCTGACTGTGAGCAAGAACGGTGTCTGGGCGTTATCAATCTCATGCTGTGACGGCTGGCCCGGGCTCATGGCGCAAGCCCGCCTGGCCATGTCCGCGGTCATGCCCACCTCCAAGGTATTCGCCGTTGCCAGAACGGGCTGCACCGAGATCAAGAGCACATCCAAGCACTGGCTGTGCCTGTTCCCGCAGCATGGGCCAGGTAGGAAACACGAGCGCGAAATCAAGCTGGAGCCGTGGCAGGAGGAGATCGTGGCAGAGTACCCTGGCGACTTCGCGCGCGGCCTTTCCACTCTGACGGCTGCCGGGCGATCAACCGGGTCCGGCGGCCGCTCAAGGACGGCGACCGGTGGTACGAGTACCCGCGCTATTTCATTCGTGAACCACTCGGCCGACATCCACCGGCTGTGCGGCCAGGCGCTGGACCGGCTGGAGGTGCTGTGGCGGTTCTCCAAGCCCACCACCATCTCGGTAGCCCGGCGCAAGTCCGTGGCCAGGCTGGACCAGTTCGTCGGCCCCAAGTACTGAGCTGAGCAAGTCGCCGATCCGCGCACCGCGGGCGGGGTGTCACACGGCGGACGGGTGCTGTGCCTGATGTGCCGGAGGTTCACCACATCAGGCAAGGAGCTTGACATGCGAGCGTTCGTCGCGGGCGGCACTGGTCCGGGAGCTGCCGGCGGAAACCCGCTAGCCCTTCGTCATTCGCGTTCCACCGCGCGAAGCCCCCGTTGCGGCGTCCATGACTCGACGACTAGCAACGTCGCCTCCGGGTTCAGCCGGGTGATGACGACCTCCGAAATGTCGGCGACGAACAGATCTCCGGCAGGTCCTTCGCCGAGCGGTCCGGCGGTAACCGCCCGCCCGGCGATCTTCGCCTCACCCGGCCATTCGGCCTCCTTGCCCTCCTGCGGGTGAAACGTCGGACCGTGCAGGGCGAACCTCGGATCCCGCCTCAGATCCGCACCCTTGCGCGCCCCCGGCATCGACCCGAATCTGAGCTCACCGTCGGCGAACTCACACTCGATGCCCGAGATCCGTGGCGAGCCGTCGGCCCGCAACGTCGCGATCGTCTTGTGTCTGCCCGCGTCGAAGAGCCGCCGCACCCACACCGCGAACTCGGGCTCCGCCTGCTCCACGTCCTTCCACGCTGCCATAGCCGTAAGTATGCGCCAGGTCCCCGGCCACGTCCGGGAAGGCCTCGGGCGCCCCGCCGGCCGCGCGATTCCCCCGGTCAGCTGAGCGGGCGGGCGGCGGGCGGGATCGGGGCGGGCAGCGACGTGTCCCCCATCAAGTAGGCGTCCACGGCGGCGGCGGCCGAGCGGCCTTCGGCGATCGCCCACACGATCAGGGACTGGCCCCGGCCCATGTCGCCGGCGACGAAGACGCCCGGGACCGAGGTGGCGTACGAGGCGTCTCTGGCGACGTTCCCGCGCGCGTCCAGCTCCACGCCGAGGCCGTCGATGAGGCCGCCGCGTTCCGCGCCGGTGAACCCCATGGCCAGCAGGACCAGATCGCACTGCAGTTCCCGTTCGGTTCCGGGCACGGGCTCGAAGCGGCCGCCGGAGAACTCGACCCCGGTCAGTCGGAGCGCCCGCACCCGGCCGTCGGCGTCGCCGAGGAACTCCTGCGTGGACACGGCGTACACACGCTCGCCGCCTTCCTCGTGCGCACTGGACACCCGGAAGATCATCGGGTAGGTGGGCCACGGCTGGTGCTCGGGCCGCCCGGCGGGCGGGTGCGGCAGGATCTCCAGCTGGGTGACGGAGGCGGCGCCCTGGCGGTGCGCGGTGCCGAGGCAGTCGGCGCCGGTGTCGCCGCCCCCGATGATCACCACGTGCCGCCCGCGGGCGCTGATGGCCGGCTCGCCGGGGCTCGCGGCGCCGTTACGCAGGCTGGCGGTAACGGCACGGTTGGCCAGCGGCAGGTAGTCCATCGCCTGGTGGACGCCGTCGAGGCCGGCGCCGGGCACCGGCAGCCCCCGTGGCACCCGGGCGCCGCCCGCGAGCACGATCGCGTCGTAGTCCGCCCGGAGCGCCGCGGCGGGGACGTCCACCCCGGCGTTCACGCCGCACACGAACTCGGTGCCCTCGGCCCGCATCTGGGCCAGCCGCCGGTCCAGGTGCCGCTTTTCCATCTTGAACTCGGGGATCCCGTACCGCAGCAGGCCGCCGGGGGCGTCGTCCCGCTCGTACACCACCACCGTATGACCGGCCCGGGTGAGCTGCTGGGCGGCGGCGAGCCCGGCGGGCCCGGACCCGGCCACGGCGACCTTCTTCCCGGTCAGCGTGGCCGGCCCGGGCGGCCGCGGCGCCGCCCATCCCTCGGCCCACGCCCGGTCGATGATCTCCACCTCGACCTGCTTGATCGTGACCGGATCGGCGTTGATGCCGAGCACGCACGCGCTCTCGCACGGCGCCGGGCACAGCCGGCCGGTGAACTCGGGGAAGTTGTTGGTCGCGTGCAGCCGCTCCGACGCCTCCCGCCAGTCCTGCCGCCAGACCAGGTCGTTCCACTCCGGGATCAGGTTCCCCAGCGGGCAGCCGGAGTGGCAGAACGGGATGCCGCAGTCCATGCAGCGGCCGGCCTGGCGCTCCAGGGTGGCCGCGCCGAACTCGGTGTACACCTCGCGCCAGTCCTGGATCCGCACATCCACCGGGCGGCGGGCGGGCGTCTCCCGCGGCGTGGTCAGGAAGCCCTTCGGGTCAGCCATCCCGGCCCCTCACCCGTGCGCGGCGGCCATGACCGCCTCGTTGACGTCCCGGCCCTCCTGCTCGGCGCGGCTGGCCGCTTCCAGCACCCGCCGGTAGTCCTTAGGCATGATCTTGACGAACCGCGGCAGCGCCTGTTCCCAGCCGGCCAGCAGCCCGCCGGCCACCACCGAGCCGGTTTCCGCCCGGTGCCGCTCCACCAGCCCGCGGAGCAGCGCGGCGTCACTGGCGTCGGGCTGCTCCAGGTCCACCATCTGCCGGTTGACCCGGCCCAGGTCGGGGTCGAGCAGGTAGGCGATCCCGCCGGACATGCCGGCCGCGAAGTTGCGCCCGATCTTGCCCAGCACCACCACGGTGCCACCGGTCATGTACTCGCAGCCGTGATCGCCGGTGCCCTCCGCGACGGCGGTGGCACCGGAGTTGCGCACGCAGAACCGCTCGCCGACGATCCCGCGCAGGAACATCTCGCCGCCGGTGGCGCCATAGCCGATCACGTTGCCGGCGATGACCTGCTCCTCGGCCGCGAACGGCGCCGCCGGGTCCGGCGCCACGATCAGCCGGCCGCCGGACAGGCCCTTGCCGAGGTAGTCGTTGGCGTCCCCGGCCAGCCGCAGGGTGATACCCGCGGGCAGGAAGGCGCCGAACGACTGGCCGGCGGACCCGGTGAACCGGACGTGGATCGTGTCCTCGGGCAGGCCCTGGGCGCCCCACCGCCGGGTCACCTCATACCCGAGCATCGTGCCGACGGTCCGGTTCACGTTCCGGACCGGCAGGTCGAGCACGACCGGCGTGCCGTCGGCCAGCGCGCCCTCGGCCAGCTGGATAAGGGTGTTGTCGAGCGCCCGGTCGAGCCCGTGGTCCTGGCTGGTCGTCCGGTGCCGGGCGGCGCCTTCGGGCAGGTCGGGCACGTGCAGCACCGGCGTCAGGTCGAGCCCGGCCGCCTTCCAGTGCCCGGCCGCCTGGGTGGTGTCCAGCAGGTCGGCCCGGCCGATCGCCTCCTCCAGCGTGCGCAAGCCGAGCGTGGCCAGGTACTCCCGCACCTCACGGGCGATGAACTCGAAGAAGTTCACCACGAACTCGGGCTGGCCGGTGAACCGCCGGCGCAGCTCGGGGTTCTGGGTGGCCACCCCGACCGGGCACGTGTCGAGGTGGCAGACCCGCATCATGACGCAGCCGGATACCACCAGCGGCGCGCTGGCGAAGCCGAACTCCTCCGCGCCGAGCAGGGCGGCGATGATGACGTCGCGGCCGGTCTTGAGCTGGCCGTCGGCCTGCACCACGATCCGGTCGCGCAGCCCGTTACGCAGCAAAGTCTGCTGGGTCTCGGCGAGCCCGAGCTCCCACGGCGCGCCCGCGTGCTTGATGGACGTCAGCGGCGCGGCGCCGGTGCCGCCGTCGTGTCCGGAGATCAGCACCACGTCGGCGTGCGCCTTGGACACCCCGGCCGCGACCGTGCCCACCCCGACCTCGGCGACCAGCTTGACGTGGACCCGGGCGCCCGGGTTGGCGTTCTTCAGGTCGTGGATCAGCTGGGCGAGGTCCTCGATCGAGTAGATGTCGTGGTGCGGCGGAGGCGAGATCAGGCCGACGCCCGGCGTGGAGTACCGGGTCTTGGCGATCCACGGGTAGACCTTGTGCCCGGGGAGCTGGCCGCCCTCCCCCGGCTTGGCCCCCTGGGCCATCTTGATCTGCAGGTCGTCGGCGTTGACCAGATACTCGCTGGTCACCCCGAAGCGGCCGCTCGCGACCTGCTTGACCGCGGACCGGCGCAGGTCGCCATTGGCGTCGGGGAGGAACCGCTCCGGGTCCTCGCCGCCCTCGCCGGTATTGGACCGGCCACCGAGCCGGTTCATCGCGATGGCCAGCGTCTCGTGCGCCTCGGCCGAGATGGAGCCGTAAGACATCGCGCCGGTGGAGAACCGGCGCACGATCGCGGAGACCGGCTCGACCTCCTCGACCGGGACCGGCGCGCGCCCGCCGCCGCCCGGCCCGCCGGGGGCGCTGGCTGCGCCGGGCTCACCGGCCGCGGGCACGTCCACGCCCCGGATCCGCAGCAGCCCGCGCAGCGTCATCAGCCGCGCGGAGGAGTCGTCGACCAGCCGCGTGTACTCCTTGAAGATCTCGTACCGGCGGGTGCGGGTCGCGTGCTGCAGCTTGAACACGGTCTCGGGGCTGAACAGGTGCGGCTCGCCGTCGCGGCGCCACTGGTACTCGCCCCCGGTGTCCAGCCGCCGGTGGGCGGGTGGCGTGCCGTGGGGCGGGAACGCGCGGGCGTGACGGCGGGCCGCCTCGGCGGCGAGCACGCCGAACCCGACCCCGCCGAGCCGGGATGTGGTCCCGGTGAAGCAGGTGTCGACGACCTCGGCGCCCAGGCCGATGGTCTCGAAGATCTGCGCGCCGGTGTAGGAGGCGGCGGTGGACACCCCCATCTTGGACATGATCTTGAGCAGCCCCTTGCCGAGCGCCTTGATCAGGCTGGCGGCGGCCTTGGGCGCGGACAGGTTCTCCAGTTCCCCGCGGCGCACCATGTCCTGCACCGACTCCAGCGCCAGGTACGGGTTGACCGCGGCCGCGCCGTACCCGATGAGCAGCGCGATGTGGTGGGCCTCGCGGGCGTCGGCGCACTCCACCACCAGGCCCACTCTGGTCCGCGTCCGCTCCCGGATCAGGTGGTGGTGGACGGCGCCGGTGAGCAGCAGCGACGGGATCGGGGCCAGGCGCCGGTCCCAGCCGTCCGGGCCGGCCGGGCCGCGGTCGGACAGCACGATGAACCGGGCGCCGCTCTCGATCGCGGCCGACACCTGCGCGCAGATCGCGGCGAGCCGCCCGCGCAGCGCGGCGCCGCCGCCGGCGACATGGAACCGCCCGTCCACCACGTGCGCGGCGAACCCGGGCAGGTCCCCGTCGTCGTTGATGTGGATGATCTTGGTGAGGTCGCTGTCGCTCATCACCGGATACGGCAGAACGATCTGGCGACACGAAGCTGGCCCCGGCTCCAGCAGGTTCCACTCCGGCCCGGTGGCACACGACAGCGAGGTCACCAGCTCTTCTCTGATCGCGTCCAGCGGCGGGTTGGTGACCTGGGCGAACAGCTGCGTGAAGTAGTCGAAGATCAGCCGCGGCCGGTCGGACAGGACCGCGATGGGCGTGTCGGTGCCCATCGACCCGACCGGCTCGGCGCCGGCCCGGGCCATCGGGGCCAGCAGCACCCGCAGTTCCTCCTCGGTGTAGCCGGCCAGCCGCTGCAAGGTGGTGAGCTCGTCGGCGCCCGGCAGCTCGCGCTCCCGGTCGGGCAGGTCGTCCAGGTGCAGCAGGCCGGCGTGCAGCCAGTCCTGGTAGGGGTGCTCGGCGGCCAGCGCCGCCTTCACGTCGCCGTCTTCGAGGATCCGCCGGCTGGCGGTGTCGGCCAGGAAGATCCGGCCCGGCTGCAGGCGTCCCTTGCGGGCGACGTTGGCCGGGTCGATGTCGAGCACCCCCACCTCGCTGGCCAGGATGACCAGGCCGTCGTGGGTCACCCAGTACCGGCTGGGACGCAGCCCGTTGCGGTCCAGCACCGCCCCGATCAGGGTGCCGTCGGTGAACGCGACACAGGCCGGGCCGTCCCACGGCTCCATCACCGTGCTGTGGAACTGGTAGAAGGCCCGCCGGCCGCGGTCCATCTCCTCGTGGTTCTCCCACGGCTCCGGGATCATCATCAAGATGGCGTGCGGCAGCGAGCGGCCGCCCAGATGCAGGAGCTCCAGGCACTCGTCGAAGCTGGCCGAGTCGCTGGCGTCGGCGTCGAGGATGGGGAGCAGCCGTTCCATCCCAGCGCCATCGGCTGACGGCGGGATGAGATCGCTGGCGAGCATCGCCTCCCGGGCCCGCATCCAGTTACGGTTGCCGCGCACGGTGTTGATCTCGCCGTTGTGCGCGATGAACCGGTACGGGTGGGCCAGCGGCCAGGACGGGAAGGTGTTGGTGGAGAACCGGGAGTGCACCATGGCCAGGGCCGAGGTGTACGCGGGGTCGGACAGGTCGCCGAAGAACGGCTCCAGCTGGAGCGTGGTCAGCATCCCCTTGTACACGATCGTCCGGGCGGACAGGCTGGCGAAGTAGAGGCCGGCCTCGTGCTCGGCGCGTTTGCGCAGGCAGAACGCCCGCCGGTCCAGGGCGAGCCCGCTCTCGGCGGCGGCGGGGGTGGCCACGAACAGCTGGGCCAGCCGCGGCAGGACCGCCAGCGAGCCCTGGCCGCAGGACGAGCGGTCGTGCGGGACGTCGCGCCAGCCGAGAACGGCCAGCCCTTCGGCGGCCGCGATCCGCTCCACCGTGGCCGTCGCCTGCGCGGCGGCGCTCTCGCCGGTGGGCAGGAAGGCCAGGCCGGCCGCGTAACAGCCGGCGGCGGGCAGGCTGAAATCGCAGACCGCACGGAAAAACGCATCGGGGATCTGGGTGAGGATGCCCGCCCCGTCCCCGGTCTGCGGGTCGCTGCCCTTCGCGCCGCGGTGGTCCAGGTTGCGCAGGACGGTGAGGGCCTGGGCCACCGTGTCATGGGTGCGCCGCCCGGACAGGTCAGCGACGAAGCCGACCCCGCAGGCGTCATGTTCGTAACGGCTGTCGTACAGCCCCAGAGTTTCCTGGTCGTTCCCTGCTGAGGCGGCAGGCGCCATCGACTCTCCCGTCGTCTCGTCCGTCCACGCGTTCTCGCATGCGGTCGGGACGACGTTGGCCCTGCCACGGGTGGCGTGGTGAACACCGCCACCGGCTCGTCGAGCTATCGCTCGGAGGTTACATGCAGATTGCGCTACCGGTCCATACCTGCCCGCTGGGCCCGGGGGCCGAAACGCCCTATATGTGGTGGGGCTGGTGGGTCACCGGGCCGACCTCACCGGCGGCGGCCCGGCCCGGCTGCCACCGGCCCCGGGTCAGGTACAGGTAGCCGAGCGCCCCCGCGAAGACGAGCGCCATGACCCACTGGTTGATCCGCAGCCCGAACAGGTGATGCGCGAAATCGAGGGTCAGCGACTCCGCGCCGTACCTGCCCACGGCGAAGGCGGCCAGCCACACCGCGAAGGTACGGTCACCGGTGAGCAGGAACCGCCGCGCCGCCCAGATCACCAGCAGGCCGGTCAGCACGTCCCAGCCGCATTGGTACAGGAACGCGGGCTGGAACGTGGCGTAGTTCTCGTAGCCCGCGACGCGGTGCGCCGGGGCGATCTCCACCGCCCAGGGCAGCGAGGACGGCCGGCCGTACAGCTGCTGGCTGAACCAGTTCCCCCAGCACCCGAGGGCCAGCCCGAACGCCAGGGCCGGGGCGGCCGCGCCGGCCACGGGGGCCAGCTTGACGCCGGACCGGCGGCAGGCGAACCATGCCCCGGCCGACCCGGCGGCGAGCGCGCCCGGGAAGCCCAGTGTGCCGTCGGACACCCGGACGATCCCGAGCAGGTCGTGGCCGGACTCGAAATACCGCCCGTAGTTGGTGATCACGATGTAGAGCCGGGCGCCGACCAGGCCGCACGGGACCGCCCAGGCCGCGACGTCGAGGATCACGCCCGGCTGGCCGCCGGCCCGCGTGTACCGCCGGCTGGCCAGCCACACGCCCAGCACGATTCCGCCCACCAGGCACAAGGCGTAGGCCCGCACCGGGAGCGGCCCCAGATGCCACACAGCACGTGAGGGGCTGGGGAGGAAGGCCGGCGGCATACGGCCTATGCTCTCAGGCTTTCCGCCGCGGCGGCTGAGGGTTTCGGCCAGGGGGTGCCGCGGTCAGCGGGCCTGCCCGGCGGGCCGGGCCGGCCGGGCGGGCCGCCGGACACCGGCCGCGAGGTCTTCGGCGAGGTCCCGCACGGCGCTGATGCCCGCGGCCAGGTCGGGCCCGTCCAGCAGGCGCTGGACGAACGCCGAACCGACGATGACACCGTCGGCGAAGCTGGCCACCTCGGCCGCCTGCGCCCCGTCCCGGACACCGAGGCCCACCCCGACCGGCAGGGGTGTGCACGCCCGGACCCGTTCCACCAGGCCGGCCGCGTCGCCGCCCACGGTGTCGCGGGAGCCGGTGATGCCCATCACCGAGGCCGCGTAGACGAACCCGCGGCACCGGCCCGTGATCAGCTCGATGCGCTCGGTGGTGGAGCTCGGCGCCACCAGGAAGACCGGGTCCAGCCGGTGAGCGGCCGCGGCGTCCAGCCACGGGCCAGCCTCTTCCGGGGTCAGGTCGGGGGTGATCAGCCCGGACCCGCCTGCCGCCGCGAGATCACGGGCGAACGCATCCACGCCGTAATGGTCGACCGGGTTCCAGTAGGTCATGACGAGCGCCGGCACCCCGGCCGCCGCGACCGCTTCGACGGTGTGCAGCACATCCCGGACCGAGGTGCCGCCGGTGAGGGCGCGGTGCACGGCCTCCTGGATGACCGGGCCGTCGATCAGCGGGTCGGAGTAGGGCAGCCCGATCTCCACGATGTCGGCGCCGGCCTCGGCCATCGCCAGCAGCGCCGCGATCGCCCCCTCCACGGTGGGGAAGCCAGCGGGCAGGTAGCCGACCAGGACCGCCCTCCCGGCCGCCGCGGCCTGCTCGAAGGCGTCCCCGACCGCGCTCACTGGCCGTTCCCCGGCTGCGCGGGGTCAGCGGCCAGGTGGCCCAGCCAGCGTGACGCGGTGGCGACGTCCTTGTCCCCGCGCCCGGACAGGTTCACCAGCAGCAGCGCATCGGGGCCCAGTTCCGGTCCGACCTGCAGCGCCCCAGCGAGCGCGTGCGCGGACTCCAGCGCCGGGATGATCCCCTCGGTCCGGCACAGCAGCGAGAACGCCTCCATCGCCTGGGCGTCGGTGATGGACCGGTAGCTCGCCCGGCCGGTGTCCTTGAGCCAGGCGTGCTCCGGCCCGACCCCGGGGTAGTCGAGGCCCGCCGAGATGGAGTGGGTGGCCAGCGTCTGGCCCTCGGCGTCCTGCAGCACGTAGGTGCGCATCCCGTGCAGCACGCCGGCCGAGCCCGCGACCAGGGTGGCGGCGTGCCGGCCCGAGGCGATACCGTCGCCGCCCGCCTCGCACCCGATCAGCCTCACCTGGGCGTCGGGCAGGAACGCGTGGAAGATGCCGATCGCGTTGGACCCGCCGCCGACACACGCGATCACCGCGTCCGGCAGGCGGCCCGCGATCTGGAGCA
The DNA here is from genome assembly GCA_963730065.1 of uncultured Actinomycetes bacterium. Taxonomy (GTDB): domain Bacteria; phylum Actinomycetota; class Actinomycetes; order Streptosporangiales; family Streptosporangiaceae; genus UBA9676. The sequence goes on from CAVSQL010000006.1 coordinate 423,445, forward strand.
CCTGCTCGCGCGCCTCCACCCCGATGACCCGCTGGAAGTCCCGGACCATCAGGGGGAACGGATGCGGCCCGCCGACCGACCCGATGCAGTAGTGCGTGGTCGCCACGGTGGCGACCCAGTCACGGAACGCCTCGTTCATGGCGTCCTTCAGGGTCGCGGTGCCGATGGTGACCGGGATCACCTCGGCGCCGAGCATGCGCATCCGCGCCACGTTCAGCGCCTGGCGTCGGGTGTCCTCCTCCCCCATGTACACCACGCAGTCGAGGCCGAAAAGCGCGCAGGCCGTCGCGGTGGCGACGCCGTGCTGCCCGGCCCCCGTCTCGGCGATCACCCTCCGCTTGCCCATCCGCCTGGCCAGCAGCACCTGCCCCAGCACATTGTTGATCTTGTGGGAGCCGGTGTGGGTGAGATCCTCCCGCTTGAGCAGGACCGTGCCGCGCGCCGCCTGCGAGAACCGGCTGGCCTGCGAGAGCAGGGTCGGCCTGCCCGCGTAGCCGCGGAGCAGGTCATCAAGCTCCGCCGCGAACCGCGGGTCCGCCCGGGCCGCCCGGTATTCCGCCGTCAGCTCGGCCAGGGCCGCCATCAGCGCCTCGGGCGCGAACCGCCCGCCGTAGATCCCGAAGTGGCCGCCCGCGTCGGGTACCGGCGCGGGCGGGGCCTGCGCCGCGGCGACGGAGGCGTCCTGGCTCATGGGCGGTCGCCGCGCAGGGCGGGGTGGGAGCCCGCGGTCACCAGGTCGGCAACGGCTGAGCGCGGGTCCTTGCCGGTGACCAGGCTCTCCCCCACCAGCACCGCGTCCGCCCCGGCCGCGGCATAGGCGAGGAGATCGCGCGGGCCGCGCACACCCGACTCGGCGATCTTGATGACGTCGGGTGGCATGAGCGGGGCGAGCCGCGCGAAAACCCCCCGGTCGACCTCGAGCGTGCCCAGGTCACGTGCGTTGACGCCGATCACCTTCGCCCCGGCGTCAAGAGCGCGCGCGACCTCGGTGTCGCTGTGCACCTCGACCAGCGGCACCAGGCCGATCGAGAGCGCCCGCTCCGTCAGTGAGACCAGCGCGTTCTGATCCAGCGCCGCCACGATCAGCAGCACCATGTCGGCCCCGTGGGCACGGGCTTCCCACAGCTGGTAGGAGCTGATCACGAAGTCCTTGCGCAGCAGCGGCACCGACACGGCGCTCCTGACCGCCGCCAGGTCCTCCAGGCTCCCGCCGAAACGCCGCGGCTCGGTGAGCACGCTGATGATGGCGGCCCCGCCCGCCTGGTAGTCCCGGGCCAGCGCGGCCGGGTCGGGGATGGCGGCCAGCGTGCCCCGGGACGGGCTGGACCGCTTCACCTCGGCGATGATCGCCACGTCCGGCCGCCGGAGCAGACTCATCACATCGCGCGGCGGGGCGGCTCCCTTGGCGGCCTCCTTGAGCCGGTCCAGCGGTGTATGTCCCTGCCGGTCAGCGAGATCGGCACGAATTCCCTCTAGGATCTCGTCGAGCACGCTCACGCGGTTCCGTAGTCCCCTCGGATCGGATGCCTTGCGCCCCTGATGGTAGCGAGCCGGCTGCGGTGGGCCGGCAGCCACCTCCCCGGACGGGCCGCGCGCGGCCCTAGCCCAGGATCTGGCCGCCGCACGTGTCCCCGGCGGCGTCGCCGACGCCGAATTCGCCGGGCGACTCCTGCGGTGCGCGCAGTGGCAGCACGGCGAAGGCCCGCACGACAGCCGGGTGAGCCAGCGTGCCGGCGGCGAGGATGGCGAACAGGGTGCCGCCCAGGTAGCGGGCGGCGAAGAAGCGGGACAGGCCGTAGCCGATGAACGCCACCTCGAACCCGACCGCTATCAGCCAGGCCGTCTTGGTGCCCGAACGCACGACGAACGCCAGCACGCACAGCGCCGCCACCATGGCGAGAGTGATGAGGACCGAGGAGAGCTGCCGCCGGCTGAACGGCAGGCCGATGGCGGCGGCGGCGACCGCCTGCGCGACCACCAGCCGGGTGACCAGGCGGATCAGCGCTCGCCCCTGCTCATCCCGGGGCCGGCCGGGCAGGCGACGGCCGCCCTGCCTCCCCGTTACTGCTGCCCTCAACGGCCACCTCCAGGCTCGCGCCACCCCAGGCAACACAGGGACGTACCTACGAGCCTAACTGCCCGCCGGTCGGGCCGGGCGGCTCGGTCGGGTCCACCCCCCTGCTCAGAGACTCCCATAGGGTGGCCGTGTCCGCTACCGGCTGCGGATCACCCCCGCTGGCGCGGCTGTACCGGGCGGACATGGCCGGCCATCGGGGGCCACGCCAGGCCACCACGATCCCGGCCACCAGGACCGCCAGCGCCCCGGCGGTGGCCAGCGGCCGCCAGGGGAAGCTCACCAGCACCACATGGGCAGCGGCGGCCACCCCGGCCGGGCCGGGGCCGGAAACGCCGCCGGCCCCGGCACCCGCGCCGCCCCCGGCGGTCGCGGAGCCGGCCTGGGAAAGCGGCGTCGCGCGCGCCGCGGCGAGCACGTCGGCAGTGCTCACGGGCGCGCTGACCAGCAGGACGGTCAGCGCTCCGGACGCGGCGAGGAACACTCCCACCAGCCGCCGGGCCAGGCCGCGGGTGGCGATGACCGCCGCCAGGGCGGCCAGCGAGGCCACCGCCAGCGCCCCGGCCACGGGCACCAGATCCTGGCCGCTGACCGGCACGGCAGCGCCGGGCAGCGGGCCGGTAGCGGCGGTGACCACCTGGGCCCACCCCTGCCGGACCGACAGGAGCACCAGCACCGCCCCGGCCGCGGCCACACCGAGAGCGAGCACGTACTCCCGGGCGGCGGTCACGGGACACTCAGGGCGAGCGGGCCAGCGTCGAAACAGGTCCGGTCGCCGGTGTGGCAGGCGCCGCCGGCCTGGTCCACCTTCACCAGCACCGCGTCCCCGTCACAGTCGAGCGCCACCGAGACCACACGCTGCACGTGACCCGAGGTCTCGCCCTTGACCCAGTACTCCTGCCGGCTGCGGGACCAGTAGGTGCACCGCCCGGTGGTCAGCGTGCGGTGCAGCGCCTCCTCGTCCATCCAGCCCAGCATCAGCACCTCGCCGGTGTCGTACTGCTGGGCGATGGCCGCGACCAGCCCGGCGGGGTCGCGCTTGAGCCGGGCCGCGATCTGGGGATCGAGCTGCGAAGGCCGCGCTGCCTGGCTCATCGCGGGTTCCATCCGGTTTGCATGCCCCAATCCTATGGAGCGGCCAGCGCCCCGCGGCGGGCCGGTGATCGGCCGGGCCGAACGGCAGGGCGTACCATCGCGGGATGAGCTTCGCCCGCGAGGAGCGTTCCGCGCTGTGCGCGCTGCTGGATGAGACCGGCCCCCGGGCGCCGACCTTGTGCGAAGGCTGGCAGACCCTGGACCTGGCCGCCCACCTCGTGCTCAGGGAGCACCGGCCCGACGCCGCGGCGGGCGTCATGGGCGGCCCGCTGGCCGGGCACACCGAGCGGGTGCGGCGCATGCTCATCGCCCGCACCCCCTACCAGCAGCTGGTGGACGAGATCCGCACCGGCCCGCCCCGGCTGTCGGTCTTCGGCCTCCCCGGCATGGATGAGCGCCTCAACACGGTCGAGTACTTCGTCCATCACGAGGACGTCCGGCGCGGGGCGGACGGCTGGGAGCCCCGTAATATCGGCGCGGGCCTGACCGATCTGCTGTGGCAGCGGCTGCGTAGCGCCCGGTACATCTTCCGCAAGGCGCCGGTCGGGATCGAGCTGGTGCGCGACGACCTGCCGGCCGACCCGGGCCACCAGCGGGTGCGGATCACCGCCAAGGCGCGCACGCCGATGGTGACGGTCACCGGCGCCCCGGCCGAGCTGACCATGTGGGCGATGGGCCGGACCACGGCCGCCCGGGTCCGGCTCGACGGCAGTGAGCCCGACGTGCGCAAGCTGGCGCACGCTGACTGGCGCGTCTGACCGCGCACCCGCCGGCCGCGGTCCAGCCCGCCGACGGTTACCGGTGGGATTCGTGTCATCAGGCGTTCCCTGAGCTGACCAGAATGCTTCATGAGCAGGCCTGTTGCTGATCAGGCACTAGTCACGTCCCCGACATCCCGGCTCGTCACGATGCACGCGTCAACTGCCCCCGGGTGCCGCCAGGCCCCGGCGGTTTCGCGGTCCGGAGGGGAAAAGCACGTGCCCACAGGAAAATTGTTCGTCGTCGCCGCCGCGGTCAGCGGCGTGGCGCTGCTCGCAGCCGCTTGCAGCAGCTCGTCTTCGGGCGGGTCAAGCGGCGGAAGTACGGCCAGTTCCACCAACGCCGCCACGGCGGCATCGGCGGCCGCCTTCGGCGGCATGAACGGCCTGGTGGCCGCCTGCAAGAAGGAGGGGACGCTGAATGTCATCACCCTCCCGGCGAACTGGGCCAACTACGGCACGATCATGAAGGATTTCACCGCCAGGTACGGCGTCAAGATCAATGACGCCAACCCCGACGGCTCAAGCCAGGACGAGATCAACGCGATGCAGCAGCTCAAGGGCCAGAGCCGCGCGCCGGACGTCCTGGACATGGGCACCGCGTTCGCGATCAAGGCCGACCAGGATGGCCTGCTCGCCCCCTACAAGGTGGCGACCTGGACCGCCATCCCGTCGAACTCCAAGGCGTCCGACGCCAGCTGGTATGACGACTACGGCGGCTATGTGGCGATCGGCTACGACCCGGCCAAGGTGAAGGTCCCGCCGACCTCCTTCAAGGACCTGCTCAAGCCCATCTACAAGAACCAGGTCGCCATCAACGGCAACCCGACCCAGGCCAGCGCCGCCTTCTCCGCCGTCTACGCGTCCGCGCTGGCGAACGGGGGCTCGCTGTCCAACATCGAGCCGGGCATCTTGTACTTCAAGAAGCTGCACCAGGCCGGCAACTTCGTCCCGGTCACGGCCGGCCCGACGACCGTGCAGAGCGGCCAGACCCCGATCGTGGTCTGGTGGGACTACCTGCTCGCCTCCGAGATCCAGAGCGTCGTCCCCACCTTCAAGATCGTGATCCCGACCGACGGGCACTACGCGGCCTACTACAGCCAGGCGATCAGCAAGACCGCCCCCAACCCGGCCTGCGCCCGGCTCTGGGAGGAGTACCTGTACTCGGTCACCGGGCAGAACCTCTGGCTCCAGGGCAAGGCGCGCCCGATCGAGCTGCAGACGCTCATCAGCGACGGAACCGTCAACAGGACGGCCAACGCGGCGCTGCCGGCCGCCCCGGCGGGCGGGCTCAACTTCCCGACCCAGGCCCAGGAGTCGGCCGCCGAGGCCAAGGTCGCACAGCAATGGTCGAGCGTGATCGGCTAGCCGGATGACAGCGAAGGCCGCTCCGGCGGCGGTCCCGGGGTCCGTTTCGGATCCCGGGGCCGGCCCCGCCGGGCCTGGGCGCATGCGCTGCACCGCGCCCGGGCCCTGGCCGGGATCGTCCCGTTCTTCGTCTACATCCTGCTCTTCCTGGGCATCCCCGCGGCCGCGATCGCGTACGGCGCCTTCCAGGACCCTGACACGGGCCAGTTCACCCTCAGCAACGTCCAGACCGCGATCCACGGCATTTACCTGCACGGCTTCCTCGTCACGACCGAGCTGTCGGTGATTACCGCGGTGGTGCCAGGCATCTTCGGGCTCTTCATCGGCTATGCGATCTACACAGCCCGCCGAGGCGCGCTGCTGCGGCGGATCGCCGTCACGGCCTCGGGGGTCTTCGCCAACTTCGGCGGGGTCCCGCTCGCGTTCCTGTTCATCGCCACGCTCGGCACGACCGGCATCGCCACCCGCTGGCTCACCGACATCGGCTTCAACCCCTACACCGAGGGCGGATTCAACCTTTACGACCTCGGCGGCGTGGCGCTCGTCTACCTGTACTTCCAGATCCCGCTGATGGTGCTCATCATCCTGCCGGCGTTCGAGGGGCTGCGGCCGGCCTGGCGGGAGGCCGCGCAGAACATGGGCGCGGGGACGTGGCAGTACTGGCGGCGCATCGGCGGGCCGGTGCTGATGCCGTCGTTCCTCGGGTGCCTGCTGCTGCTGTTCGGCAGCGCGTTCTCCGCCTACGCCACGGCGGAGGCGCTGACCAGCGGGACCATCCCGCTGACGGCCATCCAGATCGGGTCCTTCCTCAACGGCAACGTGCTGGCCGGCCAGCAGAACGTCGGCAAGGCGCTCGGCCTGGGCATGGTGCTCATCATCGCGGTCCTCATGGTGTTCTACGCCCTGCTGCAGCGGCGGGCGGCGCGATGGCTGCGGTAATCAGCGACGAGCTGGCCGGCGAGACGGTTCCCCCGCGCCCCCACCGCAGGCGGCGGTCCTACCCGGTCTGGCGCTGGATCATCCTGCTGCTCACCGCGGTCTACTTCCTGATCCCGCTGTATGCCGCGCTGCGCTTCGCCGGATGGGCCAGCTTCGGCCAGGTGGTGCACCAGACCGGCTTCTCCGACGCCCTGATCCTGTCGCTGAAGCTCGCGGTCATCACCACGGTGCTGACCATGGCCCTGATGGTGCCGACGACGATCTACGTGCACCTGCGGCTGCCGGGGCTGCGCCGCCTGCTCGAATCCATCACCATCCTGCCGATCGTCATCCCCCCGGTCGTGCTCATCGTCGGTGTGCTGCAGGTGGCCCCCGGCTACCTCAAGAGCACGCCCTACCTGCTGAGCCTGGTGTACGTGATCCTGGCCATGCCGTTCGCCTACCGGTCGCTCGACGCCGGGCTGCGGGCGCTGGAGCTGCGGACCCTGGTCGACGCGGCGAGCTCGCTCGGCGCTGGGTGGCTGTCCACGCTGTGGCGGGTGATCCTGCCGAACCTGCGCACGGCCCTGCTCTCGGCCACGGTGCTCACGGTCGCGCTCGTGCTCGGCGAGTTCACCATGGCCAGCCTCGACCTCTACCAGACGTTCCCGGTCTGGATCGTGGCCTTCGACCAGACCAGCGGCCCGGTCTCGACCGCCGCTTCGCTGCTGGCGCTGTTTGTGACCTGGCTCTTCCTGCTGCTGATCGTCACAGTCGGCAGCAGGCGCGCGCGCCGTACCGGCGCCGCCCAGGTCGACCTGATTTCCGTCACCCGGCGGGACACCGTCCGGTAAGGCATGGGGGGATCGTGGAGGCGACCAACATCAGCCCGGCTACCGCGGCCAGCGTTCCTGGCCGCGCCGCCAGCGGAGGCGCGCCGGTCAACCTGCAGGAAGTGAGCCGGTCGTTCGGCGCCGTGCGAGCGCTGAACGGGCTGTCGCTGGAGATCGCGCCGGGTGAGCTCGTCGCGCTGCTCGGCCCGTCCGGCTGCGGCAAGACCACGGCGCTGCGGATCCTGGCCGGGTTCGAGACCGCGGACAGCGGCGCGGTGACCGTGGACGGCAAGGACGTGGCGCCGGTGGCGGCCGCCAAGCGCGACATGGGCATGGTGTTCCAGAGCTACAGCCTGTTCCCGAACATGTCCGCGCTGGAGAACGTGGGGTTCGGCCTGCGGATGCGCAAAATGGGCGCCGCCGGCCGGCGCCGGCGTGCGGCCGAACTGCTCGAGCTGGTCGGGCTGTCCGCGCAGGCCAGCCAGTTCCCCCACCAGCTGTCCGGCGGCCAGCAGCAGCGGGTCGCCCTGGCCCGGGCGCTGGCTATCGAGCCACGGGTGCTGCTGCTCGACGAGCCGCTGTCCGCCCTCGACGCCAAGGTCCGGCTGCAGCTGCGGGAGCAGATCCGCTCACTGCAGCAGCGGCTGGGCATCACCACCCTGTTCGTCACCCACGACCAGGAGGAGGCGCTGTCGATGGCCGACCGGGTCGGGGTGATGAAGGACGGCAGCCTGGAACAGATCGCCGAGCCGGCCGAACTGTACACCCGGCCCGCCACCGCGTTCGTCGCCGAGTTCGTGGGCACGATGAACCGGATCCCGGGCGAGGTCAGCAGCGGCGGCCAGGCCACCGCGCTGGGCTCGGTCACCGGCGTCCAGAGCAGCTGTGCCGCCGTGCCGGCCGGGCCCGTGGATGTGCTGGTCCGGCCGGAGAACCTGCGGATCGCGGCCATCGCCGGCGGCAACGGCATCGTCACCAACCGGACCTTCCTGGGGTCGGTGAGCCGGATCGGCGTCCTGCTCTCCGGCGACGTGACCGTGCAGGTGGACGTGCCGAGCGCGGCCGCTGCCCAGCTGCTGCCGGGGGCGTCGGTCCAGGCCAGCCTGGATGGTTCGCCGGTTCAGGTGGCCGAGCGTCGGTAAGCGCCGCCGGGCCGGGCCGCCGCCCTCAGTCGCCCAGGCCGAGCAGCGCGGGCAGGCCGGCGACCGAGTCGAGTATCACGTGGGCCTTGGCCTCCTCCAGCTCCTCCCGGCTGGACCGGCCGGTCAGCACACCGGCGACCAGGCCGGCCCCGGCGCGGCGGCCCGACTCGGCGTCGCTCGGGGTGTCGCCGACCACGGCGAGCTCGCTGACGGCTCCGCCGCCCAGCCGGAGCAGGGCCGTCAGCGGCAGGTCGGGCCACGGGCGGCCGCGCCCGGCGTCAGCGGGTGACAGCGCCAGGTCGATCAGCGGCCGCCAGCCCAGCGCGTCGATGACGGCTTCCCTGGTGGCCGGGGCGAACCCGGTGACCAGGCACACCCGGATGCCCGCCTGGCCCAGGCGGGCCATCACCTCGGCCGCGCCCGGCACCTCCTGCGCCCCGCCGGCCGCGATCGCCGCCGCATAGCATTCCTCGAACGCCGCGTTGGCCCGCTGGGCGCCCGCTTCATCGGTGAAGATCTGCCGGAACACCTCGATCTTGGACTGCCCCATGGTCGCCTGGGCGGTCCGCATGGCCCGGTCGTGAGCGGGCGTTCCGCGGGCCACCCCGCCGCGCTCGATCGCGGCCGCGAAGGCGGTGATCACGCCGCCGTCGTCGGCGACGGTGGTGCCGGCCATGTCCAGGCAGGCGATCGTGATGAGGTCCATCGGTTCTCCTTGGTCGCGGCACTGGCGATCGGTCAGGGGTCCGTGCGGCGAGGGGCCTCCTCAGAGATCACCGGGTGCCGGGGACCGGACCGGGCGGCCCGGTCGAAGGTCTCCTCGGCGATAGCTGGCGCGCAGGTCATCCCGCGCCCGCCGGGACCGGTGACCAGGGTCACGCCGGGCGCCGCCTGCGAGACGTGGTAAAGGTCGTCCCCCGTGGCCATGCTGTAGACACCCGCCCAGCGCCGCTGGACCCGCGGGAGCGCCGCGCCGAGCAGCGCCTCCGCCCGTTCGCGCAGGTGGTCGTAGGCGTCCTCGTCCACGTCGAAGGTGAACGGCTCGTCGTACTCGTGCGTGTCGCCCACGGTGAGCCCGCCGTCAAGGCGCTGCACCAGCAGCAGCTGCGCCTTCGCGGCGGCCGCGACCGGGGCCTGCGGGGCCAGGCGGCTGCGGCCGGGCAGATCGTAGGCCGGGTAGTAGCGCAGCGAGTCGCCATCGGCCAGGGAGGTTGTCAGCCGCGCGGGGAACGGCGCCGTCTGCATCATCTGCAGCCGCACCCGGCGCACCGGCGGGCGGGCCCAGGCCGCCAGATGCGGTCCCGCGATCCCGGTGTGCGCCGCGCCGGGACACAGGATGACCACGTCGCCGCGGTGCCAGGCGCCGGTGTGGTCGCGGACGGCGTGGGGGGCGAGCGCGACCGCCTCCCGTCCCGGCAGCCAGGTGTAGCCGTCCGCGCTGGACGCCAGGTGCGCCCGCAGCGCGCCGAGCGCCTGGCGGGGCTCGACGATCGCGTCGCGGGTGCCCAGCAGCCCGCCGGTGAACTCCCCGCGGAGCGCGGCGTTGACCGCGCGGCAGTCGTAGGACGCGAGCAGCTCATATCCCCGCAGGCCGGCGTCGGGCCGCGACGCGGCCTCCTTGAGCAGGCCGAGCTCGGCCTCGTCGGCGGCGAGGGTGAGGGACGGGATGGCGCGGAAACCGGTGCCGGGCACCTGCGCGGCGATCTGCGCCCACCGCGTGCGGGCGCGCAGCGCGAGGTCCAGCTCACCGCCGGGCGCGCGGCCGCTCACCCAGATCAGCCCGAAATTGCGGACGCTCGCGCCGCGGGGAACCGGCTCGCGCTCCAGGTGGACGACGTGGTACCCACGCTGGTGGGCCTCCAGCGCGTGCATCATCCCGAGCACGCCGCCCCCCACCACCACCACCCGTTCCACCTGCCGCACCCTCCCTGGCCTGGTCGGGCTGGTCAATCCACCTTGGACCTGGTTGGGCCAGTCAATCCGCCCCGGGCCTGGTTCGGCCAGTCAATCCGCCGCCGGTGACATGCCAGTGAACGGCGGTCACCGGGCAACCCAATGCCCGGGGGCGGGGACCTGCCAGACTCCGGCCCCCCCGGCCCCGGCTGGCCCGGGGTGGCTGCCTGTGTAAGGCTCACGGTCACGGGTAGCGTTCCAGGCAGACCTGGAGACTGAGGGAGGGACCAGGTGGATGTGCTGGGAATCGACATCGGTGGCTCGGGGATCAAGGCCGCGCCGGTGGACGTCACCAGCGGTATTTTCACCGCGCCACGGGTCAAGGTGCCGACCCCCCGGCCCGCGCTGCCCGCGGCGGTCGCCGACGCGGTCCAGGGACTGGTGGAGGACTTCAGCTGGTCCGGGCCGGCCGGCATCACCTTCCCCGGGGTGGTGATCGGCGGGGTCACCTACACCGCGGCCAACCTCGACCCGGCCTGGGTGGGGCTGGACGCACGGGCGTTGTTCGGCAAGGCCACCGGGCTGACGGTCAGCATGATCAACGATGCCGACGCGGCCGGCGTGGCCGAGATGAAGTTCGGCGCCGGGGCCGGCGAGAAGGGGACGGTGCTGCTGCTGACCTTCGGCACCGGGATCGGCAGCGCGCTGTTCACCGGCGGCGTGCTGGTCCCGAACACCGAGTTCGGCCATATCGAGATGCACGGCCGGGATGCCGAGCACCGGGCCTCGGAACGCGCCCGGGAAGAGCACGACCTGAGCTGGGTCAAATGGGCCGACCGCGTCGCCGAGTACCTCGGCCGCATGGAAACCCTGATCTGGCCCGACCTGTTCATCATCGGCGGCGGCATCAGCAGGCGGGCGGACAAGTTCGTCCCGCTGCTGACCAGCGTGCGGGCCCGGACGGTCCCGGCCGCGCTGCACAACGACGCGGGCATCGTCGGCGCGGCCATGACGGCGGCCGCCACCTGACCGCGGCGGCGCCCCCGACGGCGGCGGCCCCGACGGCGGCGGCCCCGACGGCGGCAGGCCGGCCTGCGGCTACCTGACCGGCTGCCCGGCGGCCCGAAGGGTGTCCTTCACCTCGGCGATGCGCAGCTCGCCGAAGTGGAACACGCTGGCGGCGAGCACGGCGTCCGCGCCCGCCTCGACCGCGGGCGGGAAATGAGCCAGCTCGCCGGCCCCGCCGCTGGCGATGACCGGAACGGTGACCGCGGCCCGCACCGCGCGGATCAGCTCGAGGTCGAACCCGGCCTTGGTGCCGTCGGCGTCCATCGAGTTGAGCAGGATCTCACCCACGCCGAGCCCGGCCGCGCGGGCCGCCCACTCGACCGCGTTGACGCCGGTGCCCCGCCGGCCGCCGTGGGTGGTCACCTCGAACCCGCTCGGGGGCGCGCCGCTGGCCGGGCCGGTCCCGGCCGGGCGGCGGGCGTCCACCGACAGCACCACGCACTGCGAGCCGAACCGGTGCGCCGCCTCGGCGAGCAGTTCCGGCCGGGCGATGGCCGCGGTGCTCAGCGAGATCTTGTCCGCGCCGGCCCGCAGCAGCCGGTCCACATCGGCCACGCTGCGCACGCCGCCGCCCACCGTGAGCGGGATGAACACCTGCTCGGCGGTGCGGCTCACCACCTCGTCCATGGTCTGGCGGCCGCTGGACGACGCGGTGATGTCCAGGAACACCAGCTCGTCCGCGCCCTCGGCGTCGTACGCGGCGGCCAGCTCGACCGGGTCACCGGCATCGCGCAGCGCGCGGAAGTTGACGCCCTTGACCACCCGCCCGGCGTTGACGTCCAGGCATGGAATTACCCGCACCGCGACGCTCACCGCCGCCTCCGTGGAAGGTGCTTTCGGTTCACACCGCACCGACACCCGGCCGGTAGGCGTCGGCCTCGACCTCGATCAGCATCCGCGGGTCGATCAGGGCCGCGACCTCGATCATCGAGGTGGCGGGCAGGACATCACCGAACGCCGCGCCGTGAGCGCGGCCGTACTCCTCCCAGCGGGAGATGTCGGTGACGAACATCCGGGTGCGCACCACGTCGGCCAGGCCCGCCCCGAGCCGCTCCAGGGCCTGCGCCACGTTGGCGATCGCCTGGGTGGTCTGCGCACCGGCGTCGCCCTCGTGCACGACCGCGCCGTCAGCCACCGAGGTGCAGCCGGCCACGAACACGAAATCGCCCGCCGCCACCGCCCGGCTGTAGCCGGCCACCGGCTCCCACGGCGTCCCGCTGGATACCCTCCGCGTCACCGCGCCACCCGCTCCCACCGGCCCGGGCTGGATGTCCAGCGCGTCACCGGGCCACCGCCGCCAGCGCCTGCTCCAGCGTGAACTCCCCCGCGTACAGGGCCTTGCCCACGATCGCCCCCTCTACCCCGAGTGGCGCCAGCGCCGCGATCGCCCGCAGGTCGGCCAGGCTGGCCACGCCGCCGCTGGCGATCACCGGGCGGCTGGTGCCCGCGCACACCCGGCGCAGCAGGCCCAGGTTCGGGCCGGTGAGAGTGCCGTCCCGGGTGACGTCGGTGACCACGAAGCGGGCACAGCCGTCCGCGTCGAGCCGGGCCAGCGTCTCGCCGAGGTCTCCCCCTTCCTGCGTCCACCCCCGGGCGGCGAGCCGTTCCCCCCGCACGTCGAGCCCCACCGCGATCTTGTCGCCGTATTCGGCGATGACGCCCCGGACCCATTCCGGCCGCTCCAGCGCGGCGGTGCCGATGTTGACCCGCGCGCACCCGGTGGCCAGGGCGGCGGACAGCGACGCGTCGTCGCGGATGCCGCCGGACAGCTCGACAGCCACGTCAAGGCGGCCCACCACGTCGGCGAGCAGCTCCGCGTTGGAGCCGCGGCCGAACGCGGCATCCAGGTTGACCAGGTGGATCCACCGCGCCCCGGCCGCCTGCCAGGCCAGCGCGGCCTGGAGCGGGCCGCCGTAGCTGGTCTCGCTGCCCGCGGCCCCCTGGACCAGCCGTACCGCCTGGCCGCCGGCCACGTCCACCGCGGGCAGCAGGGTCAGCGTCATCGCAGGGTCTCCAGCCAGTTGGCCAGCAGCGCCGCGCCAGCATCGCCGGATTTCTCGGGGTGGAACTGGGTCGCCCACAGCGGCCCGTTCTCCACCGCCGCGATGAACTGCTCCCCGTGGGTGGCCCAGGTCACCAGCGGCGGGGTCATGTACGGGGAGGGTTCCAGCGGAAGCGTGCGCGCGGCATATGAGTGGACGAAGTAGAACCGCTCGCCCGTGATCCCGGCCAGCAGCCGCGAGCCGTCCGCCGCCTGCACCGTGTTCCAGCCCATGTGCGGCAGCACCGGGGCGGCCAGCTTCTCGACCGTGCCCGGCCACTGGCCGCATCCCTTGGTGTGGATACCGTGCTCCACCCCTTCGGTGAACAGCACCTGCATCCCGACACAGATGCCCAGCACCGGGCGCGACCCAGCCAGCCGGCGGTCAATCACCTGGTCGCCGCGGATCCCGGCCAGCCCGGCCATGCAGGCGGCGAACGCGCCCACCCCCGGCACCACCAGCCCGTCGGCCGCCAGCGCCGCGTCGAAGTCCGCCGTCACGCCGGCGTCCGCGCCGGCCCGCGCCAGTGCCTTTTGCGCCGAACGGAGGTTCCCCGAACCGTAGTCCAGCACCACGACCCGTGGCCGGCCAGCGCTCACCTTTGTTAACTCCCGCCTCGACGCACCTGGGTTGCGACTCTACCCGGGGCCGCCACCAAGATCATCCGCAGGCAGAACCCGGGAGCCCGCCAGCGCGAGCGCGCCCGGCGGTTCTGCCAGGCGGCCAGCTGGTCCCGGGACGGCGCCGCCCAACCCGACTCGATCGGTGGCGCCGAGGTGACCGAGGTGCGGACCGCAGGTCCCTGCTGTAGCGCACCCGGCCGGTCAGAGGACGCCTTTGGTGCTGGGCACGCCCGGCGCCCGCGGGTCCGGCGCCACCGCCGCGCGCAGCGCCCGTGCCACCGCCTTGAACTGGGCCTCGACGAGGTGATGCGGGTTGCGCCCGGTCACGCTGAGGTGCAGGCAGATGCCCGCCGACGCGGTCAGCGATTCGAAGAAGTGCCGGGTGAGCGTGGTGTCGTAGGTCCCGATGAGCGGCGCCATGCCGTCCGGCTCGGAGTGCACCAGGTAGGGCCGGCCGGACACGTCCACAGCCGCCCGGGCCAGCGTCTCATCCAGCGGCACCACGGCGTCGCCGAACCGGCTGATGCCGGACTTGTCACCCAGAGCCTCCCGCAGCGCCTGGCCGAGGGTGATGGCGGTGTCCTCGACCGTGTGGTGCGCGTCGATCTCGATGTCCCCCTCAGCCGTGACCGCCAGGTCGAGCAGGCCGTGCTTGGCCAGCTGGGCCAGCATGTGGTCGAAGAACGGCACGCCGGTGCCGACCCGGGCGGTGCCGGTGCCGTCGAGGTTGAGCTCGACGACGACCGAGGTCTCCTTGGTGACCCGCTCCAGGCGGGCGGACCGGCTCATTTATGAGCCTCCTCACGGGCGCCGTCGAGCACCGGCAGCAGCGCGGCGCGGAACGCGTCCATCTCGGCCGGTGTCCCGGCGCTGACCCGCAGCCAGCCGGGCGGGCCGACCTCCCGGACCAGCACCCCCCGCTCTAGCAGCGCCTGCCAGATCGCGTGCGCGTCACCGAACCGGCCGAACAGGGCGAAGTTCGCGTCGGAGTCCGCCACGGTAAGTCCCTGGCTTCGCAGCCAGCCGACCAGCAGGTCACGTTCGGCGCGGAGGGCCTGCACCGTGGCCAGCGGCTCGGCGGCGTGGGCCAGCACGGCCCTGGCTACCGCCTGAGTGACGGCGGACAGGTGATAGGGCAGCCGGACCAGCAGCAGCGCCTCGATCACCGCCGGGTCGGCGGCCAGATACCCCACCCGGGCGCCCGCCAGCGCGAACGCCTTGGACATGGTGCGGGTGACCACCAGCCGCGGACAGCGCGGCAGCAGCGCGAGCGCGGCTGGCGCCCCGTCGCGGGCGAACTCGGCGTACGCCTCGTCGACCACCACCATGCCCGGGGCGGCGTCGCACACCGCCTCGATGACGGCGAGCGGCAGCGCGCCGCCCGTGGGGTTGTTGGGGGAGGTGAGGAAGACCAGGTCCGGCCGCTGGTCGCGGATCGCCTGCACCGCCCGGACCGGATCCAGGCCGAAGTCGTCGTCGCGGCCACCGCTGATCCAGGCGGTCACGGTGGTGCGGGCGATGATCGGGTGCATCGAGTACGAGGGCTCGAACCCCATCGCGCTCCGGCCCGGGCCGCCGAACGCCTGCAGCAGCTGCTGGATGACCTCGTTGGAGCCGTTGGCGGCCCACACCTGATGCCAGCCGAGCCCGTGACCGAGGTAGGCGGCGAGGTCCGTGCGCAGCGCGACCGCGTCCCGGTCGGGGTAGCGGTTGAGTGTGCCGGCCACTGCGGCGACCGCCCCGGCCATGGCCCGGGCCAGCTCCGGTGATGGCGGGTAGGGGTTCTCGTTCGTGTTCAGCCGGACCGGTACCTCCAGCTGGGGCGCACCGTAAGCGGCCCGGCCGGCCAGGTCCGGCCGGAGGGGGACCCACTCAGCAATCTGGCCTCCCTCGCGGTGCATCGTGCCGGAGGCGCGCAGGCCAGCACCTTGCTCGGCCGTGCCAGAGGCGCGCTCACTGCTGCCGCGGGAGGCGGGTCCCCGCCGCCGGGACACCGCTGACGCTGGGTCGTGTCGGAGGCGCGCCAGCCAGCGCCGTGGCCCGGCGCCTGCGGCGGGCCGGCGCATCTGGCCCGCTCCCGGGGCACCCGGATGCGGACGGCGGCGGCGTGGGCGGGCAGATCCTCGGCCCCGCCGAGCGCGTCGATGTGCGGGGCGGCCGCGGCCAGCGCGGCGGCCGAGCATTCAACCACGTGGACGCCGCGCAGGAACGACAGCACCGACAGCCCGCCGGTGTGCCGGGCGGTGCCGCCGGTGGGCAGCACATGATTCGACCCGGCCAGGTAGTCACCCAGCGAGACCGGGGCGTAGGGGCCCACGAACACGGCGCCGGCGTTGCGGACGCGGGCCGCCAGAGCGCTGGCCTCCTGGGCCAGGATTTCCAGGTGCTCCGGCGCCCAGGCGTCGGCGACGGCGAGGGCGGCGTCGGCGTCGTCCACGAGCACGCAGGCGGACTGGCCGGCCAGGGCCTGACGCACCCGCTCACGGTGACCGGTCGCGGCCAGCTGCGGGGCCAGCGCGTCGGCGGTCCGGTCGGCGAGGCCAGGATCGGTGGTGATCAGCAGGCACGCGGCCAGCGGGTCGTGCTCGGCCTGGGCGATCAGGTCGGCGGCGACGAACTCCGGGACGGCCGTGTGGTCGGCGATGATCGCCACCTCGGTGGGGCCCGCCTCCGCGTCGGTGCCCACGGTGCCACGCAGCAGCCGTTTGGCCGCCGCGACGTAGACGTTGCCAGGACCGGTGACGATGTCGGCGGGGGCGCAGTCGGCGGTGCCGTAGGCGAACATGGCGATCGCCTGGGCACCGCCGGCCGCGTGCATCTCCTCGATGCCGAGCAGGGCACACGCGGCGAGCACGGCCGGGGCCGGCCGCCCGCCGTGGGCGGGCTGCGGCGGCGAGGTCACCGCGATCTGGGCCACCCCCGCCACCTGGGCCGGGATGATGTTCATGACCACCGAGGACGGGTAGGTGACCAGCCCGCCGGGCACATAGACCCCGGCCCGGCTGACCGGGACGTAGCGCTCGGTGACGGTGGCACCGGGCGCCACGGTGGTCACCTGGCCGGCCGGGCGCTGCGCCTCGTGCACCAGGCGGGTCCGCCGGATCGCCTCCTCCAGCGCGGCCCTGACCCGGGGGTCGAGCGCCGCCAAGGCGGCGGCCAGGGTCCCGGCGTCCACTTTCGTGGTGGCCAGGTCTACCCCGTCGAAGCGGAGGGTGCAGTCCCTGACCGCGGCGGCGCCGCGCAGGCGCACGTCCTCACAGACTGGCCTGACCCGGGCCAGCGCGGCCTCGACGTCAAGCGCCGCACGCGGCAGCACCCCGGCGAGCTTCTCCCTGCTCAGCGTTTCCGCCGGCTGGCCGCGAAGATCGATCCTGGAAAGCACCCGGCCAGTCTAAGAGGCCCTGACAGTGGGGCGCTGGATCAGAGAGCGGGTCATCCGCGCCCGGATGGCAAGGCGGAGGAGGAGACGATAGTGGAGCTATCGGCGACGACGACAACGCCGCCAGGCGGGATGCGGGGACCCGCGAGCCCGGCAGTCCCGCTGTCAGGGTCTCTGAGGAGTGGGCGGCCCGGCCCGGCGCGTCCTCAGTCGAGGCCGGGCTGGGGCCCGGGGAGGCCGGGCGGCGAGCCGGGTGGCCAGGCCTCACCGGCGCCCGGGCCGGGGCCGGCCAGCAGCGGCCGGGCCGCGCGGCCCCGATGGCGGCCGCGGGTCGCGAGGGCCTCCATGCCGCCCGCGGTCAGGCCGGCCGCGAACGGCCAGCAGGCGACCCCCCCGGTGGCCCGCAGCGTCAGCGGATCGAGCAGGCGGCCGCCGGCCGGGAGGGTGGTCAGCAGGTGGTGGAAATTGGCGAGGCCGGACTGCTCACCGACCCAGCGGGCGAGCAGGGCCGCGGCCAGCGCACCGGCCAGCACGCCGATCATCGCCAGCGGGCCGTATCGGCGCACCCCCAGCAGATAGCCCAGCCCTCCCGACAGCACGCCCCCGGCCAGCCCGATCAAGCAGAAGGTGAGGTCAGCGGCGATGAACGCGGCCGTCTCGGTGTGCACCAGGCCGGCTGCACCGGGGCTGACAATCACCAGCAGCGCACGCGGCGCGGCCAGTGACCAGATGTACCCGGCCGCCACGCCGAGCAGCGCGGTGCCAGCCGCGATCGCCAGCGACACGCCGACCGCGGCCGGGCTGGCGTCGAACGACCGCTCATGGTCGGCGTCGCCCGGCCCGGCGGCAGGGGGAGACGGGGGCAGTTCAGACATGGTCGGCAAGCAGCGTACGCGACCCGCGTCCGGCCACGCACCGGAGCGCTACACCGGCCCGGTCAGGAAAGCTTGCTACCGTGTGTGCTGCTGCCAATGAGGACAGTCGTCTCCGGCGAGGTTCACCGCAGACAAAGACACCTCAACCGCGGCTTAATACAACCTCAACCGCGGGCCTATATAACCTCACGTATGAGGGGATCCAGATGATCGAGGTACGCGACCTCACCAAGCGCTTTGGGGACAAGGTCGCTGTCGACCACTTGTCGTTCACGGTCGCGCCCGGCCGGGTGACCGGGTTCCTGGGCCCGAACGGGGCGGGCAAGTCGACCACGATGCGGCTGATCCTGGGGCTCGACCGGCCCCAGCAGGGGACCGCGACGATCGACGGGAAGCGTTACGACCAGCTGGCCCGCCCGCTGGCGGCCGTCGGGGCGCTGCTGGAGGCCAAGGCCATGCACAGCGGCCGCAGCGCCTACAACCACCTGCTTTTCCTGGCCCAGAGCCAGGGCCTGCCGCGGCGGCGCGTGGACGAGGCCCTGGCCCTGGTCGGGCTCACCCCGGTGGCGCACAAACGGACCGGTGGCTACTCGCTCGGCATGAGCCAGCGGGTCGGCATCGCCGCTGCCCTGCTCGGCAACCCCCCGGCGCTGCTGCTGGACGAGCCGGTGAATGGGCTCGACCCGGAGGGGATCCTGTGGATCAGGAACCTGATGAAGCAGCTGGCGGCCGAGGGGCGCACCATCTTCGTGTCCAGCCACCTCATGAACGAGATGGCGGTCACCGCCGACCACCTGATCGTGATCGGCAAGGGCAAGCTGATCGCGGACTGCCCCACCGAGGAGTTCATCGCGCGCAGCTCCGAGCGGTCGGTGCTGGTGAGGTCGCCGCAGGCGGACAGGCTCAGCGGGCTGATCACCACCGCGGGCGGCATGGTGAAGCAGGACACGAACGGCGCACAGCCCGCCGGGCTCAGCGTGACCGGGATGGAGGCACCGCGGATCGGCGAGATCGCCGCCGCGGCCGGGATCGTCCTGCACGAGCTCACCCCGAGGCTGGCCTCGCTGGAGGAGGCCTACATGGAACTGACCGCGGGCAGCTCCGAGTTCGGCGTCACCGCCCCTGCCGGGCCGGGGCAGGCGGACGGGCCCGGGACGGCCGGCGCCGCAGCGGCCGGCGCCAGTCAGCCCGCCGGGGGGAAGGAGATCGCGCCATGACCGCCGTCACGCCCGCGGCCCCACCCACGGCCGGCCAGGCGGCCGAGCACGTCGGGTTCAGCCACCTGCTGGCCACCGAGTGGACCAAGATCCGGACGGTGCGCTCCACCGTATGGACACTGGTCATCTTCGTGGTCGTGAGCCTCGGGCTCACCGGGCTGCTCACCTGGCTGACCGTCCGGGCGCTGAGCTCCGGCCGGGCCGGCGGACGCTCCTCCGGCATAGCCGCCGACCCCGTCAACTTCATCCTCGGTACCGGGCTCGGGCTGGGCCAGCTGGCCATCTGCGTGCTCGGCGTGCTCGTGATCACGGCCGAGTACAGCTCGGGTACCATCCGCGCGTCGCTGCTGGCGATGCCGCGGCGCATTCCCATGCTCGTCGCCAAGGGGCTGGTCTTCGGCGCCCTCGTCCTCGTGGTGGGCGAGGCGGTGTCGTTCGGCGCGTTCTACATCGGCGCCGCCATCGTGCACAGCCACTTCCCGGTGTCGCTGAGCCAGCCGGGCGTGACCCGGGCCGTGATCGGCTCCGGGCTCTACCTGACCGTGCTCGGCCTGTTCGCACTGGCGATCGGCTCGCTGATCCGGCACACCGCGGGCGCCGTCACCACCGTCATCGGCCTGGTCCTGGTGATTTTCAACCTCACCGGGCTGCTGCCGTACAGCTGGGGCGCGCACATCCACGCCTACATGCCGACCGTCGCGGGCCTGCTGATCACCGCGGACAAGCCGACGTCCGGGCAACTGCTCTCGCCCTGGCAAGGATTCGGCGTCTTCTGCGCCTGGACCGCCCTCCTGCTCATTGCGGGGGCATACCTCCTGAAGCGCCGGGACGCCTGACCTGATCTCGCCCAAGCGGAGGTGCCCGTGCGCGGTAGCGGGCGTAGCGAGCGTTGCGGCGGCCAGCGGCCCAAGCGCGCCTCGGGCACTACGGGCAGGCGTGTGAGCCAAGTAAAGCCAGCCCGCGGAGCGTACGGGTATCTCCGCCCTACCCCACGCAGGCGGGGCCGAGCAGCTGCTTCAGATCGGCGAGCAGGCCCGGTGACGGCTTGACCCGCAGCTTGTCATCCAGCTTGACCACGGTCGTCCGGCGGCCGTTGCCCAGCCGCAGGTGCACCTCGGCCAGCCCGGGATGGCTGCGCAGAACCTCGTGGAGCCGGTCCACCACCGGGCCCACGCACCGCTGCACCGGCAGGGACACCACAAAAGGGCCGCCCGTGCCGGACGACAGATCGGGCGCGCTCACCTCCCGCGCGACCAGCTTGGGCGAGTCGTCGCGGCGGTCGAGACGGCCCTTCACGATCACGATCGCATCGTCGGCGAGCAGGGTCGCGCATTCGGCGTAGGTGGCCGGGAAGAACAGCACCTCGACCGCGCCCTCCAGGTCCTCAAGCGTCGCGGCCGCCCACGGCATGCCCTGCTTGGTCACCTTGCGCTGCACCCCCGACAGGATCCCCCCGACGGTGACCTGCTGTGCGTCGCCGCGCTCGCCCTGGGCACCTCGTTCGGCATCCTCGGCGGCGGCGCCGAGCACCTGGGCGACCGAGCAGTCGGTGACTGCGGACAGGAGGTGCTCGATCCCCAGCAGCGGATGATCGGACACATACAGCCCGAGCATCTCCCGCTCGAACCCCAGCAGCGTGGGCTTGTCCCACTCCCCGTCCGGCACCGGGACCTCGAACGAGGCCTCGATCTCGGCATCCCCACCGAACAGCGAATCCTGGCCCATGGCCTCGTTGCGCTTGACGTCGATGATGGTGTCGATGGCCTGCTCGTGGATGAACGCGAGCCCCTGGCGCGGGTGGCCGAGCGAGTCGAACGCCCCGGCCTTGATCAGCGACTCGATGACCCGCTTGTTGCAGACGTTGACGGGGACCTTGCGCAGGAAGTCGCTGAAGCTGGCGAACGCGCCCTTGGCCGAGCGGGCGGCCGTGATCGCCTCGACCACGTTGGTGCCCACGTTACGCACCGCGGCCAGGCCGAACCGGATGTCGCCGCCGACCGGCGTGAAGGTCGCCGCCGATGCGTTCACGTCCGGGGGCAGGACGGTGATGCCCATCCGGCGGCACTCGTTCAGGTACAGGGCGCTCTTGTCCTTGTCACCCGAGACCGACGTGAGCAGCGCCGCCATGTACTCGGCCGGGTAGTTCGCCTTCAGGTAGGCGGTCCAGTATCCGATCATCGCGTAGCAGGCCGCGTGCGCCCGGTTGAACGCGTAGTCGGAGAACGGGACCAGGACATCCCAGATCGCCCGGACGGCTGCGTCGGAGTAACCGTTCGCCTTCATCCCGGCCGCGAACGGCCCGAATTCGGCGTCCAGCACGTCCTTCTTCTTCTTGCCCATCGCCTTGCGCAGCAGGTCGGCCTTGCCGGGGGTGTAGTCGGCCAGCTTCTGCGCGGTGGCCATCACCTGCTCCTGGTAGACGATCAGCCCGTAGGTGTCGCCCAGGATCCCGGCCAGCGGGTCGGCCAGCTCGGGGTGGATCGGGGTGACCGGCTTGCGGCCGGCCTTGCGGTCGGCGTACTCGTTGTGCGCGTTGGCGCCCATCGGGCCGGGGCGGTAGAGGGCGTTGACCGCGACGATGTCCTCGAACCGGTCCGCCCGCATGGAGCGCAGCAGCGCCCGCATCGGCCCGCCGTCGAGCTGGAACACCCCGAGCGTGTCACCGCGAGCCAGCAGCTCGTAGGTCGGCTTGTCGTCCAGCTGGAGCCGCTCCAGTTCGACCTGCTGGTCCCGGTTGGCCTCGATCCCGTCGACCGCGTCCTCCAGCACGGTGAGGTTGCGCAGGCCCAGGAAGTCCATCTTGAGCAGGCCGAGATCCTCGCACGCCGGGTAGTCGAACTGGGTGATGATGGCGCCGTCGGCCTCGCGCTGCCAGACCGGGATGTGGTCCATGAGCGGCTCGCTGCTCATGATCACCCCGGCCGCGTGCACGCCAGCCTGTCGGATCAGCCCCTCCAGGCCGCGCGCCGTGTCGATGACCTGCTTGACCTCGGCCTCGGCCTCGTATAGCGCGCGGATCTCACCCGCCTCACCGTGCCGGGGGTGCTTCTCGTCGAAGATGCCGGAGAGCGGGATGTCCTTGCCCATCACCGGCGGGGGGAACGCCTTGGTGATCCGGTCGCCGAGCGCATACGGGAACCCGAGGACGCGGGCCGAGTCCTTGACCGCCGCCTTGGCCTTGATCGTGCCGTAGGTGATGATCTGGGCGACCCGGTCATCGCCGTACTTTTCCGTCACGTAACGGATCACGTCACCGCGGCGGCGCTCGTCGAAGTCGATGTCGATGTCGGGCATGGACACGCGTTCGGGGTTGAGGAAACGCTCGAATACCAGCCCGTGCAGGACCGGGTCGAGGTCGGTGATGCCGAGCGCGTAGGAGACGATGCTGCCCGCCGCCGAGCCGCGGCCCGGGCCCACCCTGATCCCGTTGTTCTTGGCCCACATGATGAAGTCGGCGACGACGAGGAAGTACGAGCAGAACCCCATCGCGGTGATGATGCCCATCTCGTATTCGGCCTGCTGGCGGCGCTGCTCGTCGTAGCCGCCGGGGTAGCGGCGGTCCATCCCCTGCCAGACCTGCTCCCGGAAGCAGCTTTCCTCGGTCTGGCCGGGGGGCACGTGGAACTGCGGCATCAGGTTCGCCTTGGCGAAGGTGACGTCGGCCCGCTCGGCGATGAGCAGGGTGGAGTCGCAGCCCGCCTGCCATTCCTCGTCGGAGTGCACGGCCCGCATCTCCTGCGGGCTCTTGAGGTAGTAGCCGGTGCCGTCGAACTTGAACCGGCCGGGGTCGGCGAGGTTGGTCGCGGTCTGCACGCACAGCAGCACCTCATGCGCGGTCGCGTCCCCAGGCTGGGTGTAATGGGAGTCGTTGGTGACCACGAACGGCAGCGAGAGCTGGCTGGCGATCCGGCGCAGGCCGTTCCGGACCCGCTGTTCGATCGGCAGGCCATGATCCATGATCTCGACGAAGAAGTTGCCCGGCCCGAAGATGTCCCGATAGGCGGCGGCCGCCTCCAGGGCCTGGCGTTCCTGGCCGAGCCGGAGCCTGGTCTGGACCTCGCCGGACGGGCAGCCGGTGGTGGCGATGATCCCCTTGGCGTGCGCCGCGAGCAGTTCCCGGTCCATCCGGGGCTTGCGGAAGTAGCCCTCCAGCGAGGCCAGCGAGGAGAGGCGGAACAGGTTGTGCATGCCCTCGGTGGTCTCGGCGAGCAGCGTCATGTGCGTGTAGGCGCCGGCGCCGGAGACGTCGTCGTCCTTTTGCGCGGGCGTTCCCCAGCGGACCGGCTGCCGGTGCCGGCGGTGCTCGGGCGCGACGTAGGCCTCGGTGCCGATGACCGGCTTGATGCCGGCCGCCGTCGCCTTCGACCAGAAGTCGTAGGCGCCGTAGACATTGCCGTGGTCGGTCATGGCCACGGCCGGCATGCCGGTCCGCTCGCACTGCGCGAACAGGTCCTTCAGCCGGGCGGCACCGTCCAGCATGGAGTACTCGGTGTGCACGTGGAGATGCGCAAACGAGCTGTCCCCCGCCGATCCCGCCGCCGTCATCGGGCAACCTCCTTCGGGGCAGGGGCCAGCCGGGCGCGGGCCTACCGGGGCCGGGGGAAGTAGCTGACGCCGCTCCCCCTGCGGGGCTCATCCCGTGAGTAGCCCCGGCCGATGGCGGGTGGGCCAGCCCGGCTCAATGAGCCTACCGAGCGCCGGCCGTCGCAGGCGACCCGGCGCGCCGGGAGTGCGCCAAGCAGGCGGGCGGCGCGGGGCGGGTGCCCGCGTGGGCCGTCACTCCCCATCGAGCTGGCGCCATGATCACGTCCGGTTTGGGGTGATTCCGGCTGACGCAAACCCGTGGTATGTCACCGATGATCATGGAATCAGGCTGCCCGCTCAGCTCTCGGCGCGGAGAGTGTCGAGGGTGTGGACGAGGTCGGGCGGATAGTCGCTGGTGAAGGCGAGGGGGCGGCCGTCGGCAGGGTGGGCGAAGCCGAGGCGGACGGCGTGCAGCCATTGCCTGGTCAGGCCCAGGTGGGCAGCCAGCACCGGATCCGCGCCGTACAGGCGGTCGCCTACACATGGGTGGCGCAGCGCTGCCATGTGCACCCGGATCTGGTGGGTGCGGCCGGTCTCCAGGGTGATGTCGACCAGGCTGGCGCCGCGGAAGGCCTCGATGGTGTCGTAGTGGGTGACGCTGGGCCGGCCCCCGGCGACCACCGCGAACCTGCCGTCACCGGAGGGGTGCCGGGCTATCGGCGCGTCCACGGTCCCCCGCAGCGGATCGGGGTGACCCTGTACCAGGGCGTGGTAGCCCTTGTCCACCGTGCGCTCGCGGAACGCCCGCTTCAGCGCCGAGTAGGCCCGCTCGCTCTTGGCCAGCACCATCAGCCCGGTCGTGTTCGCGTCCAGCCGGTGGACGATGCCCTGCCGCTCGGCGGCACCGCTGGTCGCGATCGTGTGCCCGGTGGCAAGCAGCCCCTGCAGCACGGTCGGCCCGCTCCAGCCGGGCGTCGGGTGGGCCGCGACGCCGGGCGGCTTGCCCACAACGATGATGTCGGCGTCCTCATAGATGACGGCCAGTCCCGGCACCGCCTGCGGCACCGGCGTGAGGGCGGCGGGCGGCGCGGGCAGGGTGACATCGAGCCACTCCCCGGCCGGCACGCGGTCCGACTTGGCCGCGGGCCGCCCGGCGACGAGCACCTGGCCGCCGGAGATCAGGTCCGCCGCCACCGCACGGGACAGCCCGAACATGCGCGCGAGCGCGGCGTCGAGGCGCTCGCCGTCCAGCCCTTCCGGGACGGCCACCCGGCGCTGGTCCCCCGCGGTCACGCCCGGCTGTCCCCGGCCGCGCTCCCCCGCTCTCCGGCCGGGCCCGGCTGGTCCGGTGGGCCGGCCTGGCCTGGCTGGGCCGGTGGGTCCCCGGCCGCCTGCCGGGGCGGCGGGTCACCCGGATGCCCGCGGCCGTGCGGGCCGGCGCCGGGCCGGCCGTGCCCGCCATGCCCGTCGTGGGTCCCGTCGAGCCGGATGCCCCGCGCGGCGAGAAACACCGCGAGCAGCCCGCCGCAGACGATCGCGGAGTCAGCCACGTTGAAGACGGGCCAGTGCGGCAGCTGGATCCAGTCCACGACATCGCCACGGAACAGGCCGGGCGAGCGCAGCAGCCGGTCGGTCAGGTTCCCCGTGGCCCCACCGAGGAGCAGGCCCAGGGTGACCGCCCACGGCAGGCTCCGCAGCTGGCGGGAGGTGCGCAGGATAAAGATGATCACCCCTACCGCGATGAGGGTGAACACGACGGTCATCGAGGTCCCGAGGCTGAACGCCGCGCCGCTGTTGCGCACCAGCTGGAGGGTCAGCACCCCGTCCACCACATGAACCAGATGCCGGGGCGGCAGGGTCGCCACCACGATGATCTTCGAGACCACGTCGGCGACATAGACCGCGGCCGCGACGGCGAGAAGGAGGCCGAGCCGGCGGCGCCTGGGAGGGCCGGGTGGGCTGCTCGCCCCCGGCGGCCCGGTCAGCGCCGCTCCTCGCGCTGCTTGCATGTGACACACAGCGTTGCCCGGGGGAAAGCCTTCAGGCGCGCCTTCCCGATCGGCTGCCCGCACGACGCACAGACCCCGTAGCTGCCGTCATCGATCCTGGCCAGCGCGTTCTGGCTGAGGTCGAGCAGCTCCCGGGCATTCTGGGTGAGGGAGAGGTCGTATTCACGCTGGAACGTCTTGGCACCCGCATCAGCCTGATCGTCACCGGCACCCCCGACCGCGTCACCTAGCCGCTCCGCGATTTCCGACTCGGCCTGGTCGATAATGGTGCGCAGCTCCGCGATCTCGGCCTCGAGCTCCGCGCGCACCTTGTCCAGCTCCGCCTCGGTCCAGGGCTTTTCACCCGTGCGCACGGGAAGAGCGGCGCGAGAGCGCTTGGCTGTGGCCATGTCCTGCCTCCCTCCGCGCCATGGTGCACCGCCCGCATGATCGCCACATCAATCGATCTTGAATGCGAGCGGTCACCGGAGAATAAATCGCCGTGGCATGGCTCCGCAAACGCCTGTGGCCGGGCAGCGGGGCCCGGCGGGCCTGGTGGCCGCAAACCCGTTCGGTTCCGGGCCCGGTGATCGGCTATCGTGGAGGGCCTGCAAAGGCGTTGATGGGGACAGCTGCCGCTGATCGCGGCCCGGAGCGACCTGGGGATGGTGCGAGCCCGGGGGGCCTGCCCAGCGGACCAGATCACCCCTGAGCCGCCGGAAGAACAGCTGCCGCAACGCCCAGCCGTGGCCTTTGGCGCTCAGTAGAACCGGCCGCAGGAACCGAAGTGGAGTGGGCCGCGTTCCGCTAGGAGCGGACACGGCCAAGGAGGGTGGTACCGCGGAGCCGCCGCCGGCGGCCTTCGTCCCTCCAGCGACGCGTACGGGCGGCCGTTGGCAGGCCGCACGGCGAACCGCAGGAGGCCACCCGACCATGCCGCACCCGGACGACACCCGCCACTTCCCGGCTCTGCCCGCGGCGATCGACCTGCCCGCCATGGAGCACGAGATGCTCAGGCGATGGCAGGACGGCAAGGTGTTCGAGCGCTCCCTGGAGCAGACGGCCGCGGGACCACTGTGGACCTTCTACGAGGGGCCGCCGACCGCCAACGGCACGCCCGGTGTGCACCACATCGAGGCCCGGGTCTTCAAGGACGTCTTCCCCCGGTTCAAGACCATGCAGGGCTTCCACGTTCCGCGCCAGGGCGGCTGGGACTGCCATGGGCTGCCGGTCGAGGTGGCGGTCGAGAAGGAACTCGGGCTGTCGGGCAAGAAGGCCATCGAGGCCTACGGCGTCGCGGCTTTCAACGAGCGCTGCCGTGAATCGGTGCTCCGCTACGTCGGCGCGTTCGAGGAACTCACCAGCCGGCTCGGCTACTGGGTGGATCTCGACCGCGCCTACAAGACCATGGACCCGGACTACATCGAGTCCGTCTGGTGGTCGCTGAAGGTCATCTACGAAAAAGGGCTGCTGGTCAGGGACTACCGGATCAGCCCGTACTGCCCACGCTGCGAGACCCCGCTCTCCGACCATGAGATGGGGCAGCCCGACGTCTACCAGACGGTCACCGATCCCTCGATCACGGTCCGGTTCCCGCTGACCGACCTGCCCGCCGGGGCGAATCCCCTGCTGGCCGGGGCGGACCTGCTGGTGTGGACCACGACACCGTGGACGCTGGTGTCCAACACCGCGGTGGCCGTCCATCCCGACGAGACCTACGTGCTCGCCCGCAAGGCGGGCGACAGCGAAACAGTGGTAGTGGCGGAGAGACTGCTGCCGCAGGTGCTCGGCGAGGGATGGCATGTCACCGCCAGGATGACCGGCACCGAGCTGGCCGGGGCCCGCTATCGGCCCCCGTTCAGCCTGGTCGACATCCCCGCCGCTCATGTGGTGGTGACCGGAACCTTCGTGACCACCGAGGACGGTACCGGCCTGGTGCACATCGCGCCCGCGTTCGGCGCGGACGACATGGAGGCGTCGCGCGCGCACGGCCTGCCGATCGTGAACCCGATCGGGCCTGATGGCCGGTTCGAGGGCTCGGTGCCGATGGTGGGCGGCATGTTCTTCAAGGACGCCGACCCGGAGCTGACCCACGACCTGGCCGAGCGCGGGCTGCTGTTCCGGTCCGAGCTGTCCGACCACAGCTACCCGCACTGCTGGCGCTGCAACACGCCGCTGCTGTACTACGCGCTTCCGTCCTGGTTTATCCGCACCACCGCGATGAAGGACCAGCTACTCGCGCAGAACGAGCTGACGAACTGGCAGCCGCCGGGCATCAAGCACGGGCGGTACGGCGAGTGGCTGCGGAACAACGTGGACTGGGCGCTGTCGAGGACCAGGTTCTGGGGCACCCCGCTACCGCTGTGGGAGTGCGGGCAGGGGCATGTGACCTGTGTGGGCTCGCTGGCCGAGCTGGGCGAAGTGGCGGGCACGGACCTGGCCGAGCTCGACCCGCACCGGCCGTTCGTGGACGAGGTGACGATCGCCTGCCGTGACTGCGGAGGGATCGCGCGGCGGGTGCCGGAGGTCATCGACGCCTGGTACGACTCGGGGTCGATGCCGTTCGCCCGGCACGGCGCCCCGTACCACAATAAGGAGGAGTTCGAGCGCACCTATCCCGCCCAGTTCATCTGCGAAGCGATCGACCAGACCCGGGGCTGGTTCTACTCGCTGATGGCGGTGGGCACGCTGGTCTTCGGCCGGTCATCGTACGAGAACGTGGTCTGCCTCGGCCTCGTAGTGGATGAGCGCGGGCGCAAGATGAGCAAGCACCTGGGCAATGTGCTGGAACCCATACCGCTGATGGAGGACTCGGGCGCGGATGCGGTGCGATGGTTCTTCGCCGCCACCGGGTCACCGTGGTCAACCCGCAGGATCGGGCACGGGGCGCTCGACGAGATCGTGCGCAAGGTGCTGCTGACCTACTGGAACACCATCTCGTTCCTGGTCCTGTACGCCAACGCGGCGGCCGCCAACGGGCAGGCGTGGACGCCTGCCATGGCGGCTGATGCGCCCGAGCCAGCGACCCGGCCCCTGCTCGACCGGTGGGTGCTCAGCGAGCTGAATTCGGTGACCGCCGACGTCACCGCCGACCTGGAGGGCTTCGACACCGCCGCCGCCGGGCGCCGGCTCGCGGCCTTCATCGACGACGTGTCGAACTGGTACGTACGCCGGTCGCGGCGCCGGTTCTGGGACGGGCCGCTGACACCGGACGGCGCCGCGGCCTTCGCGACCCTGTACGAGTGCATGCACACGCTGACCCGGCTGATGGCGCCGATCGTGCCGTTCGTGACGGACTACGTGTGGGGTGTGCTGCGGACCGACGCCGACCCGGACTCCGTGCACCTGGCCAGCTGGCCGGCCGCCGACCGGGACCTGATGGACGAACGGCTTTCCCGGCAGATGCACCTGGTCCGGCGGCTGGTCGAGCTGGGCCGCTCGGCCCGGGCCGCCGACTCGATCCAGATCCGCCAGCCGCTGGCCCGCGCGCTGGTGGGGGCGCAGGGGTTCGCGGACCTGGCGCCAGAACTGCGGGATCAGATCGCCGCCGAGCTCAACGTGCGTTCGCTGGAAGCCTTGAGCATGGTCGGCGAAGACCTGGTGGACCACGTCGTGAAGCCGAACTTCCGGTCGCTGGGCCGCAGATTCGGCAAGGGCACGCAGGCCGTTGCGGCGGCGATCACCGCCGCGGACGCGGCCGCTCTGGCCGCTGCCCTGCGCACCGAGGGTGAGACCTCGGTCGTGGTGGACGGGGAGCGGGTGCCGCTCGGGCCTGACGACGTGATCATCACCCAGACTCCCCGGGCCGGCTGGACGGTGGCCGCCGACGCCGGGGAGACCGTCGCGCTGGAGACCTCCATCACCGGCGAACTGCGGCGGGAAGGACTGGCCCGGGAGGTGATCCGCCTGATCCAGGACGCACGCAGGGCCGACGGGCTCGACGTGAGCGACCGGATATCGCTGTGGTGGCAGGCGGCGAGCCCGGAACTGGCCGAAACGCTGACCCAGCACGGGCAGCTCATCGCCGGTGAGGTGCTGGCCGGTGAGTTCCGCGCTGGGACGCCCGGTGCCGGTACGGCCCCGGGCGCTGGCCAGGGGCCAGCTGAGCACCGCGACGAGGACCTCGGGCTGACGTTCTGGCTGCAACGGGCGTAGCGAGCCGGGCCGCCCGCTGGGCGTGCCTCACGCCTCGGCCGAGAGCGGCTTCTCCGGCTCGCAGGCCCGGCAGGGCACGCAGCCATTGGCCTCGGCTTCCCGGGCGGTCGTGGTTTCGAGGTCGTCACCGCCGAGGAACCGGATCAAGATACAGCCGCCGCGGTGATACCGGGCCACCCCCGGGACGATCACCACGTGCTCGTCCAGGTGCGAGGAAGGGCCGCCCCGCTCTTGGCCGTCCCGGGTCCCGGCGGCAGGCCCGGGGCCGCGGTCCGCGTCGGCGCCACGTCCAGCCGCCTGCTCGTCGTCGGCCCGCTCCGCTGACCCGGCCGCCGCTGCCCGCGCGCCCGGGCTCGCGGTCTGTCCCTTGACCGGCTCGTGGCCGGGCGCCGGCCCAGACGCTGCACGTGACGGTTCGAAGAACGTGGCTGGCGCCGGATCGAAGAGCCTGGCTGGCAGCGTCCCGGCCGGCGACGGCCCGGTACCTGTCAGCTTCGAGGCCGCGCCCAGCGCCGGGCCCGGCGCCGCCGTCGTGCTGCCTGGTGCGCCGTCGCTGTCAGCACCCGCCTCGCCGTCGGCGTCACCCCCCGAACGCGAGGCCGCGCTGGCGTCCCGGCCCGCGCGGGTGGCCAGGGCATCACCATCGCCGTCGGCGTCCCGGCCTGACCGGGCGGCCGTGGCGTCATCGTCACCGTCGGCCCGGGAATCCCCGCGGTGGCCACCACGGTCAGCGTCCCGGCCGCCATCGGAGTCCGCCACGTCATCGTCAGCACTGGCATCCCCGCCCGCGCGGGAAGCCGCTGGGCCGCCGTCGTCGGCGTCCTCGCCTGGCCGGGCGGCCGTGGCGTCATCGTCGCCGTCGGCCCGGGAATCCCCGCGGTGGCCACCACGGTCAGCGTCCCGGCCGCCATCGGAGTCCGCCACGTCATCGTCAGCACTGGCATCCCCGCCCGCGCGGGAAGCCGCTGGGCCGCCGTCGTCGGCGGCGCCCGCCCGCGCCGGCCGCCGCATCGCCGGCGTCGGCGGCACGGCCAGCGCGGCCGACCACGGCATCGTCGCCGGTCAGGGAAGTCCGGTCGTCGCGGCCGGCCGCGACGTCACCACCGGTCAGGGAAGCCCCGGCGGCAGCGGCGTCGGCTCCGGCCCGGCCCGCCTGGTCAGGCTCCTCACGGCCGCTTTCGCCATCCGGCTCCGCTGGCCCGGTCCGCGTCTTCTCGCCACCGCCCGCCCACGTCGGGCGGGACCAGAGATCGGAACCTGCCCGCTCGGGGACCGGCCTCTCTCCGGCCGGGGATGAGGTCTCGGTCCCGCCATCTTCGGCGGGCGAGTCTGGGCCTGCGGGCTGCCAGTCGTCGTCCTCGTCGAGATCTAGGTCTCCTACGAGGGTCAGCGGAATGCTCCAGGGCGAGGGGGCGGCCTCCTCTTCCTCCTCGGCTTCCTCTTCCTGGGCACCGGCCTCCTTCGCTGCTGCGGCCGCGCTCATGCGGTCAGGCACCTCGTCGGGTGTGATCTCGTCACGCCCGGCCTCGTCACGCCCGGCCTCGTCACGCCCGGCCTCGTCACGCCCGGCCTCGTCACGCCCGGCCTCGTCACGCCCGGCCTCGTCACGCCCGGCCTCGTCACGCTGGGCCAGGGCGGGCGGCTCGGCGTGGGCGTCCGCGTCAGCATGGTCCTGCGGACCATCCTCATCGTCCGCCGATGGGGCACCCGGCCGGGCGGAAACCTTCGGCGCCCATGCGCTCCATATGTCCCGTGACGCTTCACGTTCTGCGGGGCGGCCCGGCCCGGCGTCATCGTCGCCGGAACCGGCTTCGGCGGCCTTGTCCGCCGGCCTGCTCCACAGGTCGCCACCCATCGCCAGTGGCCCTGTCGCAGGCCGGGGCGGAGAGGCTGGCTCGGCCTCCGGCTCGGCGGCCAGCTCACCGCTAATCCGGTCCCAGAAGTCATCGTGTGGCCGTGCCGGGGGCTGCGATGCGGCAGCAGGGATGGGCGGGTCCGGCGGCGCGGGCGGGGTCCATTCGCCGTCAGGCTCGCGGGGCGGCCGCCGCGGACCCACCGGCTCCGGCCCGGGCATATCGACGTCCGGCCACTCGTCCGGCCCGGCACCAGTGGCTGCCCAGCCGGGCGGGCCGGATTCGGCACCGCTGCGGCCGGATGGTGCGGCCCCGGCCCCGGCCTCGGCGGCTCGCTGCCCGGGGTGCGGGTCGTGAGCCGGGTCGAAGGGCTCCATGCCACCCGGTCCAGGCTGCTCAGCCCCGGGCCACGGTGGCTCAATGCCGGGCCACGGTGGTCAGTGCGCGGGCCACGGTGGCAGTGTGTTGGGCCCTGGTGGCGGGGTGTTGGGCCCTGGTGGCGGGGCCCCTCCGAAGGCTGGGCCGTTGGCTGCCGGACCCCCGGCACCCTTGGGTGCTGTGCCCGCTGGCGGCGCGGCGGCCGGGCGCCGGCCGGGCGGCCCGACCGGGGGCCGCCCCCGTCCCGAGCTGTGTGTCCCGGAATACCCACCCATCCGGCCGGGCCGGGCCGGGCCGGGCCTCGCCGGGCCGCCTTGGCCCAGGTCGTCCCGGCCTGGGCCGTTCCCCTGGGGCGCCCTCGCCGGGCCGATCATCGGATAACCGGCCTGATCCGGTCCGGCGCCACCGGCTTCGGCTTCCCAGTCGGACTGCGCTCCCGGGCTGCCATTGGCGGAACCGGCCTCGGCCTCGGCGGGCCGCCCGCTCAGCTGGGGAATGCTGGCCCGGCCACCGACCATCGTGGCCGCGCCGACGCCGGAGCCGGCCGCCCACGTCGGCGGCCGGCTGTCAGGTGCCGCACCCGCCTCGCCGAAGATCTCTCTCCACCGCGCCAGGACCCCGGCCGCCAGCAGGACCGAGGCGAGCACGCTCACCCCGATTGATACGTAGACCAGCACCAGGCTTGTCGTGAGAACCCCCACGACGAGCACCAGTATCGCACCGGCCACGAGGAAAGCGCTGAAACGGATCACTAGCGCCCTCCACCTGCCAGGCAGCAGCTGCCAGGCAGCAGCAGGTTAGCGGCGTTCGTGCGCGGAGCTGTCGGCGGGGTGGTATCCGCCAGTGTGCCCGGCAGACTCTGCCGAGCCGGCATAGGCACCGGTCACGGCGGGCTGCCCGTTGCGGGAGTCGATCCTCATGCCTGCGCCGGCGGCGGACTGCGGCCCGGCCATAGCGGGGAAGGTCCCGCTGTCCGTGGCGCCTGCCTCGAGGTCGCGGAGCTGGCCTTCCAGGTACGCCTTGAGCCTGCTGCGGTACTCCCGCTCGAAGGCACGCAGGTCGTCCACGCGCCGCTCCAGCTCTTCGCGCTGCTGCACCAGGGAGCCCATGGCCTGCCGGTGCCGTTCCTGGGCGTCGCGCTCCAGGCTCTCGGCCCTGGCCCTGGCGTCGCTGGTGATCTGCTCGGCCTGGCGGCGGGCCTTGCCGAGGATCTCATCCGCCTCGCGCCGGGCCCGGCCCAGGGTCTCGTCCGCCTCACGCCGGGCATCGGCGATCGCCTGGTCGGCTGTCTGCTGCGCAAGCGCCAGTACCCGGGCGGCCGTGTCCATGTTGTCCTCGGGCGGGGGCGCCATGCTCATCATGGCTGGCTCAGGCCGACGCTCTGGCTGGGACATCATCGGTTCCGGAGCCATCAGCTCGGGCTCGGGCTCGCTCAGCGGGGAGTTGAGGGCCGATATGGCCGACTTCCCTCCGCGCAAGCACTCACCCAGCTTCGCCCGGAGCTCCTCGTTCTCCTGGGTCAGCCGATCAAGCTCGACTTCGACCTCGTCGAGGAAGGCATCGACCTCTTCCTCGTCGTAACCCGGCCTCAGCCTGGTGGTACTGAACTGCTTGTTCCGCACATCAGCGGGCGTCAGCGGCATCTCGTCTCCTCGGCGCGCATGGGTGTGTCCCCTATGGGACCGTACCGGATCAGAGCAGCTGTACGGCGTTGATCAGGAGAAGAACAACGAAGAACAGCAACATGAAGCTGAGGTCCAGGGCCACACTACCGAGCCGGAGTACCGGGATGAACCTGCTCAAGAACTTCAGTGGCGGATCGGTGGCGGTGTAGACCGTCTCCGCGGCCACCAGCACCGCCCCCCGCGGCTGCCAGCCGCGGGAGAACGCCTGTATCCAGCTGAAAATCAGCCGCCCGATCAGGAGCAGCAGATAGATCCAGAGCGCATATGTCAGAACGACCTTTAGGATGCCCACGGCTCCGCCCTGTCCTCGGAGCCGACGGCCGGGCGACCGCCGGGTGGTCGCCGTGCTGTCTTGTTCGTCACGGGTGCCTAACTTTGGTTGAAGAACCCTCGCTCCGCCATCCGCGCCTTGTCCTCGGCCGTGACCTCGATGTTCGCCGGTGACAGCAGGAATACCTTGTTGGTCACCCGCTCGATGCTGCCCCGGAGGCCAAAGATCAGGCCTGCCGCGAAGTCGACGAGGCGCTTGGCGTCGCTGTCAACCATTTCAGTCAGGTTCATGATCACTGGGATGCCCTCGCGGAAGTGCTCCCCGATGGTACGGGCCTCATTGTATGTGCGCGGGTGCAGGGTTGTGATGCGAGTCAGGTCAGTGGCTTGCACTGTCGTCCCGGCTGGGTGTGCTGCTGCGGTAACCATGTCTCCTGCCAGCAGGTTCTCCTGCCCGGCGCTCTCGCCAGGCAGCTCTTCCGGCTGCTCCTCGTACTCGGTGTACTCCTCGTAGGAGTCGTCGCCGTCGTCGTAGCGCCGGTCGTCCTCGACAAGCCCGAGGTAGACCGCCATCTTGTGCATCGCGCCGGCCATCCGTCCGTCCTCCGTGATCCCAGTCGGGCGCCCGTGCGACGGACACTACCTGACGAAGCCTGGCCGGCCGCCGAGCAACGCCGTACCGACGCGCACGTGTGTCGCACCGACGGCGATGGCCGCCTCCATGTCTCCGCTCATCCCGGCCGAGATCATCGCTGCTTCCGGCCGGACCTCACGCACGGCGGCGGCGGCCGCGGGGAGGAGCGCGAACGCCGACTCGGGCGGCACCCCCAGCGGTGCGACGGCCATCACACCCCCCAAGAGCAGGCCTTCTTCGGCGGCGACCGCCTCAGCGAGCCCGGGGATCTGCGGAGGCGCCGCACCCCCGTGGCCCGGGACGTCATCCAGGCTCACCTGGACCAGGCAGGTGATCACCCGGCCGGCCTTCCGGGCCGCACCCCCGAGTGCGCGCACCAAGCGCGGCCGGTCCACCGAATGAACCACCCGCGCATACCGCACCACGCTCGCGGCTTTGTTGGTCTGCAGCTGCCCTACGAAATGCCAGTTCAGCCGCGGTGCCAGGTCGGCGCACTCGGCCGCTTTCGGCGCCGCTTCCTGATCCCGGTTCTCCCCCACATCCCGCACCCCGAGCTGGTACAGCAGCCGCACGTCCGAGGCCGGAAACGTCTTCGTGATCGCGACCAGCGTCACGTCCCCCGCATCCCGCCCCACCGCCGCACAAGCTGCGCCAATCCGCTCACGGACAGCCACCAGCCGAGCACTCAGCTCGTCCCTCCGACTCGAGCCCGGCACCTGCTCCTCGCCCATCACGCCCACATCATGTAGCGAACCACGCTGCCACCGAATCCCCCCAGCCGCTCAGCGCGGCCGGGGTGGGCTGCCCGGAGCGTATAAAGAGCCGAAGGCGGCGCGGAGGGCGGCCCACCTCCGGTCGCGCCCCCCGCGCCGCTGAGACGGCCAGGGCAGGCCAGCCTGGTTGGCCTACTTGAGAAAGTCCGGCACGTCCAGATCGTCATCCTCTTCGAAGACGACGCTGCGGCGGCGTGTGGTGGCGGACTCGAACACGCGGGCCGCCGATGCGGTGTCCGGGCGCTGCCGCGGCGGCTCCTGGGTCACCCGCGGTGGTGGGCCGCCGTTCGCGTCGCCGGCCTGCGGCGCCGCCACCGGAGCCGACGGCGCGCCACCATTGCCGCCGGCCGGGGTAGCCGTCATCGCCTTGGCGGCGGTCACCGGCTCCTGGGGGGCGGACTCGCCGATGTCACCGGTGTTCCCTCCGTCCCCGGTGGTCGTGGTGTCCCCGCCGGCCGATGCGCTGCTTGCCGCCGCTCCCGCCAGCGGGCCAGCCACCTGGCCAGGGGCCGCCGCCGGCTCGGCATCGGCCGGAAAGGAACTGGGGTAGAACGCGGCGCCGCCGGGACCGGCGGTGGCCGCGCTCGGCTGGCCAGTGCCCATCCTGGCCAGCCGGGCGCGGGAGTTACCCGCCTCGTCGAACCCGGCGGCGATGACCGTAACCCGCACCTCGTCACCGAGCGCGTCATCGATCACCGCGCCGAAGATGATGTTGGCCTCCGGCGCCGCCGAGTTGGAGACGAGCTGAGCGGCCTCGTTGATCTCGAACAGCCCCAGGTCGCTGCCACCCTGGATGGACAGCAGTACCCCGTGAGCACCGTCGATGCTCGCCTCCAGCAGGGGGCTGGAGATGGCCATCTCGGCGGCGGCCACCGACCGGTCGTCGCCGCGCGCCGAGCCAATCCCCATCAGCGCGGAACCCGCGCCCGACATGACCGACTTCACGTCCGCGAAGTCCAGGTTGATCAGGCCGGGGGTAGTGATGAGGTCGGTGATTCCCTGCACACCGGAGAGCAGCACCTGGTCGGCGGCCTTGAACGCGTCGAGCACGCTGACGTGGCGGTCGGAGATGGACAGCAGCCGGTCGTTCGGGATCACGATCAGGGTGTCCACCTCGCTGCGCAGCCGCTCGATGCCCAGCTCGGCCTGGGCCGCCCGGCGCTTGCCCTCGAAACCGAACGGGCGGGTGACCACACCGATCGTGAGCGCGCCAAGCGACCTGGCCACGTTCGCGACAACCGGCGCCCCGCCGGTGCCGGTCCCGCCGCCCTCGCCAGCGGTGACGAAGACCATGTCGGCGCCCTTGATGACCTCCTCGATCTCCTCCCGGTGATCTTCAGCCGCGCGGCTGCCGACCTCGGGGTTGGCGCCCGCACCCAGCCCGCGGGTGAGCTCGCGCCCGACGTCGAGCTTGACGTCGGCATCGCTCATGAGCAGCGCCTGCGCGTCCGTGTTGATCGCGATGAACTCAACGCCCTTGAGCCCCTCTTCGATCATCCGGTTCACGGCATTGACGCCGCCCCCTCCGATGCCGACGACCTTGATGACCGCCAAATAGTTCTGCGGAGCTGCCACGAGGAGGGCCCTTTCCGCTCGTTTGCCTCTGTCGTGTTCCTGCCCACCGCTGAAACGGCCCGAGATTCCGCCACATCGGGTATCCGGCCGTGTCAGAAGTCCGCCGGGGTGCACCCCCATGGCACCGGCCGGGCAATTCCCGCGATTTCCAGTAAGTCCAAAGCCTCACTCTCAACTTGAGATTTAGCGTTGTGCTAGGCTGGCGATTGATACGGACAGTAGGGTTGCCCGGGAGCAGGGTCAACTCGCCACGCGCGAACCTCGCCGGTGTTTCGCTGCCCGGATTCTGCCCATGATCGAAGGATGGGCGCACGGCCCCCCGGACCCCCGAGATCATGATCATGAAAGCCGGGCTCGGCGCGGGCCGGTCCCCGGTCACCAGGACATGCCCTAGCCCTGGGTGACGGCGGTACCCGGTGCGCTGACGTCGTAGCTGCGGGCGTGCGTGTGCATCAGCAGGCCCAGTTCTTCCGCCTTTTCCGCAGGCCGCGACGTGTCCCCCCAGACGATCACCACCCCGCCACGGAGCCGCACGGACACGTCGGACGCGGTGGGAGCACGGACCGCCCGGACCCGGTGGGCGATCGCGGGCGGCAGCTCGTGCAGAACCGCGGCGGCGGCACGGACCGCCGGGTTGCCGCGCAGCGGCGTCCCGGCAGCGTCACCGGCCACGGCGGGCCCGCTGACCCCGCCGGACTTCTTGGGCTGACCAGACTGGCTGGTGCTACCAGCTTTGCGGGCTTTACCGGTCTTGCTG
The DNA here is from genome assembly GCA_963730065.1 of uncultured Actinomycetes bacterium. Classification (GTDB taxonomy): domain Bacteria; phylum Actinomycetota; class Actinomycetes; order Streptosporangiales; family Streptosporangiaceae; genus UBA9676. Next base: position 461,322 of record CAVSQL010000006.1, read on the forward strand.
GCTCCGCTGGCCGGTTTGGCGGCCACACCCGGCCAGGGGTCACCGGCCGCACTGCCGACCAGGAGCAGGGGGAACCCCGGCGGGCGGCGGGCCGAGTTCCGCAGGTCCACCCCGAAGGCGTCCACCAGCGCGTAACCGCCGGGCACGGCGACCGCGAACACCGGGGTCCGGAGGCTGACCGAGATCACGATCGTGTGCGGCCAGTCCCGGCTGACCTGCGCGGACTGAACCTGCCGGATCCCGCCGACCCGGTGCGCGACGGCGGAGGTGTTGACCCGGATGAGGGGCAGGCCGGTGGGGATCTGCGCGGCGGCGATCACCTGTGCCCGCGAGACCGCGGGGCCCACGCCGGTGACCCGGACCGAGCGGACGATCAGGAACCGCGATCCGAGCAGCGCCCACGCCACCGCGGCGACGATGGCAATGGCTATCAGGCCGAAGAACACGGCCTTCCAGCCCATCCGCGGCGGCCCGGCCGGACCCGGCCTGCGGGCGGGGGGCGGGCCCGGCCTCACCGCGCCCGCGGCGGGCTGCGCGGCTGGCCGGTGGGTGCGCGGCGGCGAGCCGCTCATCCTGGTGCACCCGCCCGGGCCAGCAGCGCCGCCACGATCTGCGGGCCCAGGGCCGTCACATCGCCCGCGCCCATGGTCAGCACAAGATCCCCGGGCCCGGCGATGTCCGCTACCGCCCCGGGCACGGCCGAGCGGTCGGGCAGGAAGACCGCCCGCCCGCCGGGTACCGCGCGGGCCACCAGCTCCCCGGTCACGCCCGGCTCGGGGTCCTCGCGAGCCGCGTAGACATCGAGCACGAACACCTCGTCGGCCAGTCCGAGGGCGGCGCCGAACTGGTCGGCGAAGATCCGGGTGCGGCTGAACAGGTGCGGCTGGAAGACCGCGATGACCCGGCCGCCGGAGGAGATGTCACGCGCTGCCCGCAGGTCGGCGGCGAGCTCGGTCGGATGGTGGGCGTAGCTGTCGAGCACGGTCACCCCGCCCGCCTCGCCCTTCGGCTCCATCCGCCGCCGCGCGCCCCGGTAGGCGGCCAGCCCGCTGGCGGCCTGCCCGGCCCGCACCGACGGCAGGCCGAGCTCGAGCACGGCGGCGTAGGCGGCAGCCGCGTTCAGCGCGTTGTGACGGCCGGGGACGCCGACCTCCAGCCGGGCCGGCGGCGCCCCGCCGGGGGCGGCGACCTCCAGGCCCACCCTCATGCCGAGCGGGGTCACCGAGGTGATCCGGTAGTCGGCGTCATCCGCTTCGCCGTAGGTGCGCACCCGGACCGGGAGCGCCGCCGCGGCGGCGGCCAGCGAGCGCGCACCCGGGTCGTCCGCCCAGGCGACCAGCACCCCGCCGGGCACGATCTGGCGGGCGAAAGCGGCGAAGGCGTCCTCGATCTCGGCCAGGCTTGCGTAGTTGTCCAGGTGGTCGGCTTCCACGCAGGTGACGACGGCCACCTCCGGGGACAGCATGAGGAAGGACCCGTCGCTCTCGTCCGCCTCGGCCACGAACAGCGGCCCGGTCCCGTCCTCGGCGCCCAGGCCCGTCTCGGTGAGGATGCCGCCGATGACGTAACCGGGATCGGCGCCGCAGTGGCGGAGCGCGGTGGTGATCATGGAGGTGGTGGTGGTCTTGCCGTGGGTGCCGGCCACCGCTACCCCGCGCCTGCCCAGCATCACCGAGGCGAGCGCCGCCGCCCGGTGCAGCACCCGCAGCCCCTGCGCGCGTGCCGCCGCGAACTCGGGGTTGTCCGGGCGGATCGCTGAGGACACCACCACCGTGTCGGCATGGGCCAGATTCGCCGCCGCGTGCCCGACGTGGACGTCCGCGCCCAGGGCCGCCAGCGGGGCCAGCAGGTCACCGCCGGCCGAGTCGCTGCCGGACACCGCCACCCCGCGGGCGATCATGATGCGGGCGATCCCAGACATCCCGGCGCCGCCGATGCCGGTGAAATGCACCCGCCCCAAGTCGGCCAGCGGGACCGGCGCGACCGGTGTGACCAGGCCCACGTCAGGTCACCGGGCCCGTCCGGGCCGCCGGGGCTGCCGGTGCCCGCTGGGCGCCGGCTGTCCATGCTCCCGCATCACGTCCAGCACCTCCGCGGCCAGCCATTCGTCGCTCTCCCTGGCCCCCATGTCCGCGGCCGACTGCGACATCGCCGCCACCAGATCGGGGTCGAGCAGGATCGGCACGAGCATGTCGCGGATCCACTCCGGGGTCAGCGCCGCGTCGTCCACCATGAGCCCGCCGCCGGCCCGCACGATCGGCAGCGCGTTCAGCTTCTGCTCGCCGTTGCCGTGCGGCAGCGGCACATACGCCGCGGGCAGGCCCACGGCGGTGAGCTCGGCACAGGTCATCGCCCCGCTCCGGCACAGCGCGAAGTCCGCGGCGGCGTAGACAAGGTCCATCCGGTCCACGTACGGCAGGGTGATGTAGGGCGGGCCGGCCGCGGGCATGTTCACCCGCAGGCCGCTGCGCGGGCCGAGGATGTGCAGCACCTGGATGCCGGCGCCGCGGATCCAGTCGGCCGCCTCCAGCACCGCCAGGTTCAGCGAGCGGGCGCCCTGCGAGCCGCCGGTGACCAGCAGCACCGGCAGGTCGGGCCGCAGCCCCAGGTGCGCGCGCGCCTTGTCCGTCAGGGCCAGCCGGTTCAGGCCCGCGATCTCCCGCCGGAGCGGGATGCCGATGGCGGTGGCGTGCGGCAGCTTGGTGTCGGGGCTGGCGGTGAACACATAGCGGGTGAACATCGCGCCCAGCCGGTTGGCGACACCTGGCCGGACGTTCGCCTCGTGCACCACGATCGGCACCTGGCGGCGCCGGGCGGCCAGGTAGGCGGGAGCGGACACGTACCCGCCGAACCCGGCCAGCACCTGCGCCCGGGTCCGGTCCAGCACCTCCGTCACCGCCTTGACCGCGTCGCCCAGCCGGCCGGGCACGGACACCAGCTCCGGGGTCAGGGACCGCGGCAGCGGGACCGGCGGGATCAGCACCAGCTCGTATCCCCGCATCGGGACCAGCCGGGCTTCCAGGCCGCGCTGCGTGCCCAGGCAGGTGATGCGGATGGACGGCTCGGCCCGCCGCAGGGCGTCGGCGAGCGCCAGGGCAGGCTCGATGTGACCGGCGCTGCCGCCTCCCGCGATAACCACGCTCATCGACAGGCCTCCTCGTCCGCGGACCGCCCGGCTCACTCACGCCGACGGTCCAGGCCCAGCCAGCTTAGGACGCGGCGACCGGCGCCGGGGGCGGCAGCGGCAAGCGCCTCGGGAGCCCCCGGCTCCCGTTTGGCGAACGACATCAGCATGCCGAGGGTCACCATCGTCACCAGCAGCGAGGACAATCCGGACGAGACCAGCGGAAGCGGGACGCCGGTGATGGGCAGCATCCCCAGCACCGCGCCGATGTTGACCAGCGCCTGGACCACGATCCAGGCGGTCGCGCCGGTCGCGGCGAGACGGACGAAGGTGTCCTGCGCCCGGCGGGCGATCCGCAGCCCGGCGAACGCCAGCCCCCCGTAGAGCAGCGACACGCACAGCGTGCCGACCAGGCCCAATTCCTCCCCCAGGATGGCGAAGATGAAGTCGGTCGTGTCGTTCGGCACCCAGCCCCACTTCTGCCTGCTGGCGCCCAGCCCCACTCCGAACCAGCCGCCGGACCCGACCGCCCACTTGCCCTGGATGGGCTGCATGTCGGCGCCCAGCGGGTTGCTCTGCGGGTGCAGGAACATGGACAGCCGCTGAAACCGGTACCCGGCGACCACGATCAGGATCAGCAGCACCAGCCCGATCATGCCCAGGACGCCCGCGTACAGCCGGACCGGTGTCCCGATCACCCACAGCAGCGCCAGGAAGATCACCAGCAGGACGAACGTGGTGCCCAGGTCGTCGCCGAGCATCACGAGCATGCACAGCAGGCCAGCCCCGGGCAGCAGCGGTATGAGCAGGTGCCGCCAGTCGTCCAGCTGCCTGAGCTTGTCCTTGCGGGCGAGCAGGTCCGCGCCCCAGAGCAGGAACGCCAGCTTGGCCAGCTCGGAGGGCTGGAAGGGGAACGGGCCGATCATCAGGAACCGCGTGGCGCCGGCCGAGGTCACGCCGATCACCGGGACCAGCAGCAGGCCCACCACGGCGACGAAGATCAGCGGATAGGCGGCGGCGCGGAACACCGCGGGCGAGGCCCGGGCCGCCAGCCACATGCAGGGCAGGCCGATCACCACCCCGAACAGCTGGTGCTGGAAGCCAGAGTAGGGCGAGGCGCCCTGGGCGAGCTGTTCGACGGACGAGGTGGACAGCACCATTACCAGCCCGAGCGCGATCAGCAAGGTGGTGATGCCGAGGATCAGGTAGTACGACGTCAGCGGCCGCCGCAGCACGGCGAGCAGGCCCGCGGGGTTGCCCCGGCCAGCGGCACGGACCTGCACCGCGGAAAGGCCGCGGGCGGTGGACTCCGCCGGGCCGGCCGCGCCTGGCCGGGCCACCCGCTCGGCTTGCTTCATCCCCCCAGTGTCCGGGCTGATCACCGCCATCGGCGGGACATCGGGCGCGTGTCGCACGTGCAGATCGCGCCCAGGGCGCACCCCGGTAGGCATCGCCTACTTGGGCATCCACTCCACGTAGAAGATGCCCAGGCCGAGCGCGACGAACAGGCCGCAAATCAGCCAGAACCTGATCACGATCGTGGTTTCAGCCCAGCCGAGCAGCTCGAAGTGGTGCTGCAGCGGCGCCATCCGGAACACCCGGCGGCCGGTCAGCTTGAACGAGCCCACCTGGATGATGACCGACAGCGCGATCACCACAAACAGTCCGCCGAGGATGGCCAGCAGCAGCTGGGTCTTGGTGCACACGGCCAGGCCGGCCAGCACCCCGCCGAGCGCGAGCGACCCGGTGTCGCCCATGAAGATGCGGGCCGGCGGCGCGTTCCACCACAGGAACCCGAAGCACGCGCCGAGCACCGCGGCGGCGACCACCGCGAGGTCGAGCGGGTCGCGCACCTGGTAGCAGTGCGGGGCCAGGAAGGCGGTGCAGTCGTTGCGCAGCTGCCAGTTCCCGATCAGCACGTAGGCCGCCAGCACCAGGCAGGCCGACCCGGTCGCCAGCCCGTCCAGGCCGTCGGTGAGGTTCACCGCGTTGGAGGTGCCCGCGATCAGGATGACGATCCAGAGCAGGAACGGGGCCAGCCCGAGGGTCGGGCCGAAGTCACGCAGGAACGACAGGCGCGCGTCCGCTGGCGCGATGTCGAAGCCGTCGGCGAAGCGCGTCTGGATCACCAGCAGTGCGAACACCGCGCCGACCACCGCCTGCCCGGCCAGCTTGGCGCTGCTGCGCAGACCGAGGCTGCGCTGCTTGTAGATCTTGATGAAGTCGTCGATGAAGCCGACCACGCCCAGCCCGGTCATCAGCATCATCACGAGCAGGCCGGACGGGGAAGGCGCCTGCCCGGTGGCCACGTTGCCGGCGAAGTACCCGATGAGCGAGGCGATGACGATAACGGTCCCGCCCATGGTGGGCGTGCCACGCTTGGTGGCGTGCCCGGCCGGGCCCTCCTCCCTGATCGCCTGGCCGTAGCCGCGCCTGCTGAAGATCCTGATCGCCAGCGGGGTGCCGAACAGCGCGAGCAGCAGCGAGACCCCGCCGGCGACAAGGATCGTCTTCACAGGGCGGCCTCCCCGGTCAGGGCCAGCGCGACGCTTTCCAGGCCGAACGAGTGGGCCGCCTTGACCAGGACCACGTCACCGGGGGCGAGGCGGGCGCCGAGCGCCTCGACCGCGCTGCCCGCGTCGGGCACCCCCAGCAGTTCCCCGTGCCACGAGCCCTCGGCCTTGGCCCCGGCCAGTACCGGCGCCGCCTCCTCCCCCACCACGATGAGGCCGGCGACACCCGCCCGGGCCGCCAGCCCGCCCACCTCCTCGTGGATGGCGCCGGACTGGCTGCCCAGTTCATACATGGGGCCGAGTACCGCGAACGCCCGTCTTCCCCTCGCCATGACGGCCAGCGCCTCGATCGCCGCGGCCATCGCCTCCGGGCTGGCGTTGTAGGCGTCGTTGATCACGGTCACCCCGTCCGGCCGCTGGGTGACCTCCATCCGCCACCTGCTCCGGGTGGTGGCCGCGGACAGGCCGTCAGCGACCTGCGGCAGGCCCAGGCCAAGTTCGCCCGCGAGCGCCGCCGCCGCCAGCGCGTTGGTCACGTTGTGCTCGCCGAACAGCTGCAGCCGCACCGGCGCCGAGCCTTCCGGCGTGACCAGCGTGAACCCCGGGCGGCCCTGGCCGTCGAGCCTGACGTCCGCGGCCCGCACTGCCGCCCGCGGCCCGCGGCCGAACGTCACCACCCTGGCCGCGGTGCGCCCGGCCATGGCCAGCACCCGCGGGTCGTCGGCATTGAGCAGCGCCACGCCGCCGGCGGGCAGGGCGGCGGGCAGCTCGCCCTTGGCCCGCGCCACCTCCGCCAGGCCGCCGAACTCGCCGGCGTGGGCGCGGCCGACACACAGCACGATGCCCAACGACGGCCGCGCGATCTCGCACTGCCGGGCGATGTGGCCGGCTCCCCGCGCGGACAGTTCCAGCAGCAGGTACCGGGTGGCGGCGCTGACGCGCAGGATCGTCAGCGGATGGCCGATCTCGTTGTTGTAGGAGCCGTACGGCGACACGGTGGGACCGAGCCGCTCGACCAGCTGGGCCGCCAGGTCCTTGGTGGTGGTCTTGCCGGCCGAGCCGGTGACGCCGGCGATGGTCAGGCCGGGCAGCCGGGCCACCACAGCGCTCGCGAGGGCGGCCAGCGCGGCCGGCACGTCTGGCACGACCAGGGTGGGCACGCTGGCCGGGCGGGTGGCCAGCGCCGCGACGGCGCCGGCCGCCACCGCCTCGGGCGCGAAGTCGAGGCCGTCCACCCGTGCGCCCGGCAGCGCGGCGAACAGCGCGCCGGGCCCGGCGGCCCGGGAGTCGATGACCACGGTGTCCGCCGTCGCGGCGGGATCGGTGACCAGGTGCGGCCGGGCGCCGGTGATCTCGGCGATGGCGGCCAGGGAGAGCGGAATCACTCGGCCACCTCCCACGGCAGCGGGTCCTCGGCCGGCGGCGCCGGGCCGAGGTGGCCCGCGATCGCCGTGGCGGCCACCTCGCGATCGTCGAAGGGGATGACCGAGGTGCCGATGTACTGGCCACGCTCATGCCCCTTGCCCGCCACTACGACCACGTCCCCCTTGCTGGCCATCGCGACAGCCAGGCCGATCGCCGCGGCCCGGTCAGGCTCGATTATCACCCGCGCCCGCTGCTGCTCTGGCACGGTGAGCACTCCGGCTAGCATCTCCGCCAGTATCACCAGTGGATCCTCCGAGCGCGGATTGTCGCTGGTGAGAATGGCCACGTCCGCCAGGCGGGCCGAGGCGGCGCCCATCAGCGGCCGCTTGGCCCGGTCCCGGTCACCGCCGCAGCCCAGCACGATGCACAGGCGGCCGCCGGTGACCGGGCGCAGCGCATGCAGCACCGCTTCCACCGCGCCTGGCTTGTGAGAATAGTCCACCAGCAGGGTGAAATCCTGTCCCGCCTCGACGCGCTCCAGGCGCCCGGGAACCCCGGGGCAGGCGGCCACCCCTGCGACCGCTGTGGCCAGGTGGACGCCCGCTTCCACCAGCGCGACGACCGCGCCGAGGGCGTTGGCGACGTTATAGAGCCCGGGCAGCGCCACCGACGCGTCCGCCTCCACCCCGCCCGGGCCGATGATGCGGAACGTGCTGCCGTCCGCCCCGGTCCGCACGTCGGCGGCCCGCCAGTCGGCGGCCGGGTCACCGTCGGCGGAGAAGGTGGTGACGGGGATCGGCGCGGTCTCCGCCAGCCGGCGGCCGTGGGAGTCGTCGGTGTTCACCACGCCCACCCGCGTGTAGGCCGGCGTGAACAGCGTGGCCTTCGCGGCGAAGTACTCGTCCAGGCTGCCGTGAAAGTCCAGGTGATCCTGGGACAGGTTGGTGAAGATCGCCACGTCGTAGGCGGTCCCGGCCACCCGGCCGAGGGCCAGTGCGTGGCTGGACACCTCCATCGCCGCCGCCGTGACGCCACGCTCGGCCATGACGGCGAACAGCGCCTGCAGGTCGGTCGCCTCCGGCGTGGTGAGGTGGCTGGCCGTGGCCGTGTCCCCCACCCGGGTCTCCACCCCGCCCGCCAGCCCGGTGAGATGGCCGGCCCGGCGCAGCCCGGTTTCCAGCAGGTAGGTGGTGGTGGTCTTGCCGCTGGTGCCGGTCACGCCGATGAGGAGAAGGTCCCCCGACGGATGCCGGTACACCCAGTCCGCCACCTCCCCGAGCCGGGCCCGTGGGTCGGCGACCACGAACACCGGCAGCCCGCAACGCCGGGCGCTGGCCCGGCCGGCCGGGTCGGTGAGGACGGCCACGGCGCCGGCCCGCGCCGTGTCCTGGCAGAACTCGGCCCCGTGGTGATGGGCGCCGGGCAGCGCCGCGTACAGGTCACCGGGCCGGACCCGGCGCGAGTCGTGGGTGACGCCGGACACGGTCAGCGGGCCCCCGGGCCCGCGCAGCGGATCCTTACCGGCCGGGTGGTCCCGGCCGGTAAGAACCACGCCGAGGAGTTCGGCGAGCCCGGCCAGCGGGCGGCGCTGGGCGGGCGATGGGCGCAGATCCGCAAGCACGGGCCGAGGCTACCGCTGATCACGGTGCGGTGAGCCGGACGTTGGGACGCTGGCCGTGATCCGGCGGAATCTTCAGCGTCTGCAACGCGAACTTCATCACGTGATAAAACACCGGCCCGGCCACGTAGTTGCCGAAGTAGTCCCCGCTCTGCGGGTTCTGGATGTTGACCGCGACCACGAGTTGCGGGTTGCTGGCGGGCGCCATGCCGATGTAGCTCGACCCGTACTGGCACAGGCAGTGGGCCTTGGCGTCCCACACCTGCGCCGTGCCGGTCTTGGTGGCGACGGAATACCCGGGGATCTCTCCCCACGGCTGGTACGCCAGGGTGGCGTCCAGGTACGGCACCTGCTGGAGGATGCCGACCAGCTCATGGGCGGTCGTGGCCCGCAGGACGCGCTGGCCGCGCGGGCGCGGCGCGGCAACGAACCGGCCGTCGGCTCCGGTCGTGCCGGCGACGATGGACGGCGGCACCCTGACCCCGCCGTTCGCGATGGTCGCGTACAGGCTGGCCATCTGCACGGCGGTGGTGGCGACACCCTGGCCGAAGGCGAGCGTGTACCGCTGGTCTCCCCACCATTGCGACGGCGGCGCCAGCAGGCCATTGCTGCTGCCTGGCAGCGGCAGCCCGGTCGGGACCCCGATCCCGAACGCCCGGAAGTACCGGTACTGCACCTGCGGGCTGATCCGGTGGGCGACCTGGACCATGCCCACGTTGCTGGAATGCGCCAGGATGCCGGCCAGGGTCAGCCGCTCGGTGGGGTGCGGGTCGGCGTCGTGGAAGGGGAACCCGCCCATCGTGATCTGCTCCGGCACCGTGTACGGCGTCATCGGGGTCTGCCCGCGCTCGAGCGCGGCCGCGGCCGTGATGACCTTGGCGGTGCTGCCCGGCGGGAAGACGGCCGACACCGGCAGGTCCTGGGTAGTGGCCAGGTTCGCCACGTCCGTGGGCTGGTAACCGGGGTACTGGGCCAGCGCGAGGATCCTGCCGGTGCTGGGCTGCATCACCACCACCGTGCAGTTGGCCGCCTTGGTCAGGCGCACCTGCTGGGCGCAGGCGTTTTGCGCTTCCCATTGCAGGCCGGACAGGATCGTCAGCCGCACGTCCCCGCCCGGGACCATCGGCCGGACCCAGTCGGAGGCGACCGGGATCGGCTCGCCGTTCGTGCCCGTCTCCACCTCCTCCAGCCCGTCCTTGCCTGCGAGCAGCGGGTTGAAGGACTCCTCGACGCCCGCCTGCCCGCGCAGGTCCCCCCCGCTCGTGGTGGTGGTGAAACCGACCAGGTTGGACGCGAGATCGCCGCCGGGGTAGCTGCGGGTGTAGGCCGGCGTGAGGTAGACACCGACGGCGTTGAGCTTGTTCAGGCTGGCGGTGATCTGGTTGGCCGCGCTGATGGGCACCCCCCGTGCGAGCAGCACGTACCGCCGGGAACTGGGGTAGTCGAGCAGGTGGACGATGGTGGCGGCCGGCATCCGCAGCGGGCCGGCCAGCGCGCCGGCGACCTGCTGCCGCACCGCCGCCGTCCGGAGCGGCGTGGTGCCCGTGATCTGCGTCGGGTCCGCGGTCACCGTGTCGGTCTGCACGGTCATCGCCAGGATCATGCCGTCCGCGGTGGTGATCCGGCCCCGCTCGGCGGGCACGGAGATGCTGTGCAGCCGCTGGCGCTCGGCCACCGCCCGGTACTTCGCCCCGTCCAGGCCCTGCAGCTGGACGAGCCGGCCGGCGATCAGTGACAGGGCGAACCCGGCGCACAGCAGGCTGATGCGCAGGCGCCGGGCGGGATTGCCGCGCTGGATGCCGCCGCGGCGGGTGCCGCCCCCGCGTCCGGGGCCACCGGGCCCGGGGCCGGCCCGTCCCGGGTGCCCCGGACGTCCTGGGCCTGCGGGCCGTATCCCTCCCGGCCTTGCGCCACGTGGCCGTGGGCCGCCCGCCCGCGGGCCTCCCGGCCGCGGGCCTTCCGGTCCAGCGCCACCGGGCGGTGGGCTCCCGCGCCCGGGGCCCCGGGCCTCGCGCCTGGGACCGGGGCCTTCACCGCGCGCCGGTGCTCCCTTGCCGGGAACGGGCCCGGCGCTCCGCGCCTGCGGGCCCCGGCCGGCCGGGGCCTGTCCGGGCGGGCCCTGGCCGCCCGGTGGGCCCGGCGCACCCGGGCCCGGCCCGCGCGCACGCGGCCCGGGATCACGGGCCCGGCTGCTGCCCGGCCGCCGGGTCCCGGCGCCGCCGGGCGGGCGCGCCGCGCCGCCCGGCCGGTCCCGGCCGTCCCGCCCGCCCCCTCCGGGCGGTGTCACGGTGTGTACCCGGGCGGGAAGACCGACACCCCGGGCACGTGTGTGGGCTCGCGATCGATCCGGCCCTTCCTGAGGTCGAGGAAGTACATCAGCGATGGCTCCCGCATGCCCAGCCGGGTTGCCTGCCCAGCGAGCACCGTTGGTGACTCCTCATAGGCGATCCGGGCCTGGAGTTGCTGGGTCCGCTGGATCAGCGTGACGTTCTCCTGCTGCAGCTGGGTGATCTGGTAGGCCCCCGTGTCCAGGATGGTGTTGATCAGCAGCAGGCAGAGCAGGCCACCGCCGAGCAGCCCGACCACGAGGAACACGAAGGGCGTGCGGGAGGACCGCGCCCGGGCGGCCGCCGCGCCCGGCCGCCGCTGCGGGGAGCTCGGCCGGGCCCGTGGCGGGCCAGCCGGGCGGGTGCGAGGTGAGCCGGGCCGGGTTCCGGGCCTGCCGCGGACCGGGGCCCCGGCGGTCCCGGGGCGCGCCCGGCCGCCCTGGGGCGCGGGCGCGCGCGGTGCCCGCCGTCCCGGCGGTGCGCCCTGTGCGGGCCCGGCCTCCGTCGCCTCGGTGCGCACACTCACCCTGTTTCCCCCCCGTCATGGTCCGGCCCAGGCCGGCCAGCCCACTGGCAGCGCGGCCCGGGAGGGCGCCTCTCGCGGCCGCGCGGCCCGGGGCCGCCAGCCCTCCGGCAGCCCAGCCCGCAGCCCGCCACGGCCGCGATCACGCAGCGTCCCTGATACGTTCAGCGGCCCGGAGCCGGGCCGAAGCGGCTCGCGGGTTGGTGGCCAGCTCCTCGCGGGATGGTCGCTCCGCGCCGCGGGTGAGCAGCTTGAACTGCGGGCTTGCCTCGGCCAGCGGCACCGGAAGCCCGAGCGGGGTGGTGTCCGCCGCCCGGGTGGTGAGCGCGCGCTTGACGGCCCGGTCCTCCAGCGAGTGGTACGCCAGCACGACGATCCGGCCGCCGACGGCGAGCGCGTCCAGCGCGGCGGGCAGCGCCCTGGCCAGCACCTCCAGCTCGGCGTTCACCTCGATCCGGAGGGCCTGGAAGGTCCGCTTGGCGGGATGCCCCCCGCTGCGGCGGGCCGGGGCCGGGATCGAGTCGCGGATGATCTCGTTCAGCTGGCTGGTCGATGTCAGCGGTGCCGCGGACCGGGCGCGCACCACCGCTTCCGCGATCCGGCGCGCGTACCTCTCCTCGCCGTACTCGCGCAGCACCCGGGCGAGCCGGGCCGCTGGGTAGGTGTTGAGCACCTCCGCCGCGGTGAGCGGCTGGCCGCGGTCCATGCGCATGTCCAGCGGGGCGTCGTAGGAGTAGGCGAAACCGCGGCCCGGCTCGTCCAGCTGGGGCGAGGACACCCCGAGGTCGAAGAGGACACCCTGGACCCGCGCCACACCCTGGCGGGCCAGCACGTCGGCGATCTGGTCGTAGACGGCGTGGGCCAGCGTGACCCGGCCGGCGTAGGGGGCCAGGAGCCGGCCGGACTCCTCGATCGCCTGCGCGTCGGTGTCCAGCCCGACCAGTGCGAGACCGGGATGGGCGGCCAGCAGCGCCCGGGCGTGGCCGGCCCGGCCGAGGGTCGCGTCTACCAGGACCGCTCCCGGCGGATCAAGGGCAGGCGCGAAGAGCGCGAGAACCCGGTCCACCATGACCGGCAGATGAGCGGCTGGCGCCGTGCCCATCGAACCCCCTTTCGCCGTGTCACCTGCCACCGTGCGCTCCGTGACCGGCGCATCTATGCCTGCGGTGCCCGGCCAGGTCTCCATCCGCGCATCGCGCGGGCGGCCCGGACACCGCCTGGCGCCGGGGAAGTGACGCCAGCCGGTCTGATCACCCAGGCGCGGGTGGAGACCTCGCCGAGCACAGTGGCGCCGGTTGCCCGGCACCGGTCACAGAACGCCGGGCAGCACCTCCTCCTGCGCCGCCGAGAACGCCTCGTTCTGGTCGGCCTCGTAGGCCTGCCAGGCGATGGCATCCCAGATCTCCAGCCGCGTGTTGGCACCAATAACGACGCAGTCCCGCTGCAGGCCGGCGTAGTCGCGCAGCGGCTGCGGGATCGTCACCCGGCCCTGCTTGTCCGGCACCTCGTCGGAAGCACTGGCGAAGAAGACCCGGCTGGAGTCGCGAACCGCCTTGGCGGTGACCGGGGCGGTACGCAGTGCCTCAGCGATCCGCTCGAACTCCGCCGACGGGAAGACGTAAAGGCAGCGCTCCTGCCCTTTGGTGATCACCAGTCCTCCCGCAAGTTCCTCGCGGTACTTGGCCGGCAGGAACAGCCGCCCCTTCTCGTCCAGGCGTGGCGTGTGAGTGCCAAGGAACACCAGCACTCACCTCCAGCCCCCCAGATAGCCGTGCCCGCCGCCACCCGGCAGCCCCGGAACCCCACTGCGCACCACTGTACTCCACAATCCCCCACCGTCAATGCTCAGCGCTCCCCCAGCCCTCCACTTGGCCGCGAAATGGGCAGCTCAGGAGGGTGGAGCAGAGTGGGATGACAACGGCAGGCGGGCGGCGGGCACACTGAACCGAGGGCAGGGATCGCACGTGAACCGACCAGGACGTACTGTTCAGAATGCGGGACCCTGCCAGTGCGCCCGGTAACGTCGTGACGAACGGACTCCCGGTGAGGGCAGGGCAAGGGCGGCAGCCCAGGCGAGGAGGACGAGTGGTCACCGATACCGGGCGTGGCACCGGCCGGACGCTCGACGACCTGGTGCGGGTCGCCCACCGCGTCGCCGCCGCTGTCGAGACCGTCATCGAGGGGAAGGCCGAGGCCATCCGGCTCGCCCTGACGGTCCTGCTCGCCGAGGGGCATGTGCTGATCGAGGACGTCCCGGGCGTGGGCAAGACAATGCTGGCCAAGGCCCTGGCGCGGTCCACCGGCTGCTCGGTCCGCCGCATCCAGTTCACCCCGGACCTGCTCCCCAGCGACATCACCGGGGTCAGCGCCTACAACCAGGAACGGCGCGAGTTCGAGTTCAAGCCGGGGCCGGTCTTCGCCAACATCGTCGTGGGGGACGAGATCAACCGGGCCTCTCCCAAGACCCAGTCCGCGCTGCTCGAATGCATGGAGGAGCGGCAGGTGACAGTGGATGGCACGACCTACCCGCTGGCTCCGCCCTTCATGGTCATCGCCACCCAGAACCCCATCGAGATGGAGGGGACATACCCCTTGCCCGAGGCGCAGCGGGACAGGTTCACCGCCCGCATCGCCATGGGCTACCCCAGCGCCGAGTCGGAACTGGCCATGCTCGACGCACACGGCTCGTCGTCCCCGCTCGAGGCGCTGGAGCCCGTGGCCGCAGCCGAGGACATGCGCGCCCTCATCGCCGCCGTCCGCCAGGTGCACGTGGCTGACGCCCTGAAGCAGTACGTGATCAGCCTGGTCACGGCGACGCGATCCACGCCAGAACTCCGGTTGGGTGCATCGCCTCGCGCCACCCTTCACCTGCTGCGCGCCAGCCGGGCCAGGGCCGCCCTCGATGGCCGTGACTTCGTGATCCCTGACGATGTGCAGGCGCTGGCGCTGCCGGTGCTCGCCCACCGGCTGCTGCCGAGCGCGGAGGCCCTGCTCGCCCGCCAGCTGCCCGAGCAGGTGCTGGCCACCATCGTCGCGAAGGTCCCGCTGCCCCAGTTCCGGTAGGCGGTACCAGCCCGCCGGCGGCGGCGCCCCTGGTCAGGGCCTGGCACCGGCCATAGGTTGGAGAGGGGGAGAGGAAGGGACCGGATGCGGTCGCTGTTCGCCGGAGTCACCACTCGTGGCCGGGCATTCTTCGCCGCTGGCATCGCCGCTGGCGCCTTTGGGCTGGCCCTGGGCCAGCGCGAGCTGGTGACCCTGGGCGGGGCGCTGATACTCCTGCCGCTGCTTTCCGCGCTCGCGATCGGCCGGGCCCGTTACCGCGTCCGGTGCCAGCGCCAGATCGCACCGGTCCGGGTACCGGCCGGCCAGGCCGCCACGATCACCATCCAGCTTGACAACGCGACCCGGCTGCCCACCGGCCTCCTGCTGGCTGAGGACACCATCCCGTTCGCGCTGGGCACGCGGCCCCGGTTCGTCCTGGACCGGATCGAAGCCGGCGGCAGCCGGCGGATCACCTACCGGCTCCAGTCCGACCGCCGGGGCCGGTACGCCATCGGGCCACTGCATGTCCGGGTGGCCGACGCTTTCGGCCTGATCAGGCTGGGCAGCCTCGTGGCCCTGCCGGGCACACTCGTGGTCACCCCGGCCATCACGCCGCTGCCATGGACGACGTTCGGCGGCACCTGGCTCAGGGAGGGCGGAACCCGGGCCAGCACGGCCGCTGCCGCTGGCGAGGACGACGTCGTCCCCCGCGCCTACCGGGACGGGGATGAGCTGCGGCGGGTGCACTGGCGTTCCACTGCCCGCTACGGGGAGCTCATGGTGCGCCGGGAGGAGCAGCAGTGGCGGAACCGCGCGGTCCTGTTCCTGGATACCCGCGGCTCTGCCCATAGCGGCCGGGGCCCCTCGTCGTCCTTCGAGTACGCCGTCAGCGCCGCCGCGTCCATAGGCGTGCAGCTGGCCAGGGAGGGCATCGCCGGCGAGTTCGTCACCGACGCCGGGCAGGCCAGCGCCAGCGCCCCGTTCGAGGACGTGCTGCTCGACTCGCTCGCGGTCATCCGCCCGTCACCGGCTTCCAGCCTGATCCCGGCCCTGGCGCACGGCTGGCGCGGCAGCAGCGGCCTGCTGATCGCGGTGCTGGGGCGGATCTCCCCGGAGGAGGCCCGGCAGCTCGCCTCGGCCCGCCATTCATCCGCGGCGGCGCTGGCGCTGCTGCTGGCCGTGTCCAGCTGGAGCGAACAGCGTCCCGGTGACCGGGCACCGGGCGAGACCGAGGCGGCGGCGAGCGTCCTGGCCGCGGCCGGATGGCGGGTAGCGACCATCACGGCCGGCACCCCGCTGGCCACGGCCTGGGAGGTGCTCAACCATCCGGCCGGCCAGCCCGTCCGGTTCGGCATCCACACTCCGGCGGGAACGACCTGATGAACCGCAGGCTCACCGTGACGGCCGCCGTGGCCACCGTGGTGGCCTCGGTCGCCCTGTACACGCTGATGACGACGCTGGGCTGGTTCTGGGCTGGCCTGGGCGCCGTGATCGTGGCCGCCGCCGTCGGCGCGCTGACCCGGCTGCGGACCCTTCCAGTGATCGCCTGTCTCCTGGCCTCGCTGGCCGGGCTGTTCCTCTACCTCAATGCCCTGTTCGCCGGGCCGGAGTCGTTCTACCGGGTGGTACCGACCCGGGCCTCGGTCCACCATCTGATCACGCTGGCAGAACGCGCGAACACGGAGACGGGGAAATTCGCCCCGCCGATACCGACCACCCCCGGGATCATCTTGCTGGCCGCGGCCGGGATAGGGATCATCGCCATCGCCACCGACCTGCTCGCGGTGCGGCTGCGCCGGCCCGCGCTGGCCGGCCTCCCGCTGCTCGTGCTGTTCTGCGTGCCGATGACGACGATCGCCAATCCCGGGTGGGTCTCCGAGGTGGTGGTGTTCAGCCTGGGGATCGCCGGGTACCTCGCCCTGCTGTCCGCGGACGGCCGGGAGCGGGTGCGGCTGTGGGGGCGGCTCGTCCGTCCCTGGCCGGGCCGGGAGGAGCCCAGAGGACCTGATACCCGGCAGCTCGCCGCGGCCGGCCGGCGGGTCGGCTTCGCGGCCGTCGTGCTGGCGCTCTGCGTGCCGATCGTCCTGCCGAGCCTCCAGCAGCACCGGCTGTTCCACGGATCAGGCGTCGGCAGCGGCCATGGCTATACCGGCTCGCTCTCACTCCCCAACCCGCTGGTGCAGATGAACCAGCAACTGCGCACACCGCATCCGGAGACGATCCTCACCTACCACACCAGCGACCTCGCCCCGCCCTACCTCCAGGTCTATGTCCTGGGCAGGCTGGGCCGCAGCGACTGGAGCCTGGCGCCGCCGTCGGCCATCGCCACGGTCGGCAGCGGCGCACTCCCCGCTGTGCCCGGGCTCACCGGCACCACATCGGCCCGTACCATCCGCGAGACGATCACCCTCGGTTCCGCCCTGGCCGCTGGCAAGAACCAGGTCAGCTACCTGCCCGTGCCCTACGCGCCACGGAGGCTGAGCGTGCCCGGCGACTGGCGCGTGGAACGGAACTCACTCAGCGTCTACACGGCCAGCACCTCACTGGCCGGCCTGCAGTACACGGTGACAAGCGCCGACGTCAACCCGTCACCCCAGCAGCTCCGCCTGGCGCCGGCTCCCCCCGCCACCGAGCATGGCTATCTCTCCGTGCCGCGGCCTTTCCAGCGGCTGCTGGCGCTCACCACGCACGTCACCGCCGGGCAGAGCAGTGCCTACGGCAAAGCTGTCGCACTGCAGGAGTGGTTCACCGAGCCGGGGAACTTCACCTACTCGCTGGCCCCGCCGCTGCCGCCGGGTCCCAGCGGGCTCATCGACTTCGTCACCAAAACCCGGCGCGGCTTCTGCGAGCAGTTCGCTTTCGCGATGGCCGTGATGGCCCGGCTGGTGGGCATCCCGTCCCGCGTGGTCATCGGGTACACGCAGGGCATCGACCGGGGAAGCGGCATCTGGCAGGTGCGGACCAGCGACGCGCACGCGTGGCCCGAGCTCTACTTCAAGGGGGTCGGCTGGCTGCGGTTCGAGCCGACCCCGTCGGGCTCGGGCGGGGAGGCCGGCCAGGCCACGGCGTCCGCCCCCGCATACTCCATCCCGCCGGCGGGCAGTATCGTCCCCACCCCGCAGCCGACCCCGTCCGCGTCCACCCCGGGCGCCGTCCGGCCCGGGACCATCCCGTCCAAGGGCGCTGGCGGGGGGCATGTGAAGGAGCCCAGCGCCGGCCGTAGCGCTGGCCGAGGGGGACCGGCTCCGCTCCCCGTTGAACTACTCGTCATCGTGGTGCTCGCGGTGGCCACGGTGGCCCCAAGGGCCGCCCGCTCCCTGACCCGGCGCCGCAGGTGGTTCAGGGCAGCCGACGACACCGGCCGCGCGCACGCCGCGTGGCTCGAATTCCGTGACGACCTCACCGATTACCGGATCCCCTGCCGCGCCAGTGAGTCGCCACGGGCGCTGGCCCGCCGCCTGGACACATCGCTGGAGTTCACCTCCGCCGAGCGGGAGGCCCTGGAGCGGATCGCCCGCGCCGAGGAAAGGGCTTGCTACGCGCCGGCCCCGCTCGGGTCGGCTCAGCTCCGCGGCGACGTGACCACGGTCAGGCGGGCGATGGCGAGGTCGTGCAGCCTGCCCGCCAGGTGCGCGGCCATCGTGCTGCCCGAGTCCGTCCTGGCTCCAGCGCGGGCGACACTGGCGCATGCCCTCGACGTTTTCGGCTGGATGGATGCCGTCACCAGCGGCCTGCGCCGACGAGGTGAGCAGGCCGCCCGCTCGTGGGGTGCGTCCGGGTAGCCGGGTGGGCTACCGGTCTCCCTCCTGGCGACGGCGCCAGCGCTCTTCCAGCCGCTCCATGAACCCTGCCCCGCCGGCCCGCCCGTGCCGGTCCTTGCGGGGCTTCCGCCCCCGCGCGCCAGCTTGGCCACGGCCCGGGCTGGCGGCGCGCCCGGTGGCGGCCCCCCCGGTGGCAGCGTTCCCGGTGGCAGCGCCCCCGGTGGCGGCACGCCCGGTGGCGCCACCGCCCATGTGGCGCCAGCTCGTCAGCGCCCACATGGCGCAGGCGAGCATGACCACGAAGCCGCCCACGCCAACAAAGATGACCTTGGAAACCACACCAGCGAGCAGCAAGCCCACTCCGAGCAGGAACCCGATCGCCGCATAGACCACCCGCCGCTTGTAGTGGATCCGGGGGTCTTTCGCGCGCACGGCCTGCGCAAGCTTCGGATAGTCGGCATAGAGCGACTGCTCGATCTGCTCGAGCTGACGCTGCTCGTGCTCAGAAAGCGGCACAGTGCCTCCCGTGAACCTCACGCGCGGGGACAGGTGCGATGACGTTCATCTCACGGTCCTGGTTCTCTCCACAATACGAGTGCTGCCACACCCTGGGAAAGAGCAGTGTGAGTGCAAAGGGAGGCTTAACTGACGATGTTGGTGCCCCTGACCCGCGCGCTCCCCCGGTGAGACCGGCATCACCCGCACTGTCCACGTCACCCACCGTATCTGAGTTCTCAAACAGCTGTTCGCTTTAAGTCTAGCCGCAGGCGCTGGCACCGGCTATGCCCTCGGCGGGCGATCTGGGCCGGCCGGAACCTGCGTTTGCGCCTCGTCACCCTGCCGGACCAGCACGGCGGGGCGTACCGAGTCCGGGCCGAACCGGCCCGCGATCCGGTCCACCGCTTGTTCGGCGTCACGCCAGGACGCGGGCGGCTCGCCGAAGGCCAGCTGGGTGGCTGATCTGGCGGCCGGAATGAGGCCCGCGGCACGGACACCGACCAGCCGCAGCCTCGCCCGCGGGTCGAGGCCTGCCGCCGCGTACAGATCACAGGCGGTGACATAGATCTTCCGGGCCACGTCGGTGGGCTCGGGAAGGGTGCGCGAGCGGGTGATGGTCTTGAAGTTGGCCAGCCGGAGCTTCACCACCACCGTCCTGGCCACACAGCCGCCCGCGCGCAAGCCGCGTGCCGTCCGCCCGGACAGCCGCAGTAGTTCCCGGCGGATCACCTCGGGGTCGTCGACATCGGTGGCAAAGGTCTCCTCCGCGCCGATGCTCTTGTCCTGTACGCCGGGGTTCACCGGGCGGTCATCGCGCCCCCAGGCCAGCGCGGAAAGGTGCGCGCCGGCCGCCTGGCCGAGTTCCCGCTGCAGCACAGCCAGCGGGGTGTGCGCGATGTCGGCCACGGTCCGCAGGCCGAGCCTGGCCAGGACCTGACCGGTCTGCTCCCCCACGCCCCACAGGGCGGCCACGGGCAGCGGGTGGAGGAAGTCAAGTACCTGATCGTCCGGGACGACAAGGAGCCCGTCCGGCTTGCACAGCGCCGACGCGAGCTTGGCCACGAACTTGCAGTTGGCCACGCCGACCGAGCAGGGGAGGCCCTGCTGGTCGCGGATGGTGGCCCGGATCAGCCCGGCAATCCGGGCGGGGCGGCCCAGCCGCCGGATGGACCCGGAGACGTCGAGGAACGCCTCATCCAGCGACAGCGGCTCCACCTCGGGGGTCACCGACCGGAAGACCGCCATGACCTCGGCGGACGCGGCGGCGTAGAGCCGGTGGCGGGGCGCGACGAAGACGGCCTGCGGGCACAGCCGGCGGGCCCGGGTCACGGGCATCGCCGACCGGACCCCGAAGACGCGGGCCTGGTAAGACGCGGAGAGCACCACGCCGCGGCGGCCGGCGCCTGACTATCACCGGCCGCCCGGCGAGTTCGGGCCGGTCACGGATCTCGACGCTGGCGTAGAAGGCGTCCATGTCAGCGTGGAGAATGTGACAGCCAGTGTCGCCCCCGGCCATGCGGTCACCGGTATCCGACGATGTGGAACTGGGTGGCGATGTCGTGGAAGGCAGGATGGGCCGAGGCCGCCTGCTCCAGCGCCAGCAGGGCGTCGGCGGCGCCGGGGTCGGTGTCCGCGAACATGCCGGGCACCAGGTCCGCGAAGACCCGGACCCCGTGGGTGCTGCCGGCCGCAAGCCGGCTCCCTCGATCAGGCCCACGACCGCCGCCCGGGTGAACCGCCGCGGCGGGGCCGGGCCCCCCTCCGTGCTGGCCCCGGCCGGCTGGCCGGCGCCGGTGCCGATCCCGGCGAGCAGCCGCCGGGCGTCGTCGAACCGCCCGGCCAGCGCGCGGTGGATCACCGCCGCGACGGAACTGGCCGCGAGCACGCTGACCGCGCCGGAGGGCCGCAGCACCTGGGCGATCGACGCCATGGCGTCCGCCGGCGAGTCGACGTACTCCAGCACGCTGTGGCAGAGCACCAGGTCCGCGCTCGCCTCGCCGGCCACCATGGCCAGGTCGGCAACGTCCCCCTGGACCATCCTGAGCGAGACATTCATCTCGGCGGACCGGCGCCCGGCGCCCGCCAGTGAGTCGGGGCTGGGATCGATCACTGTCACGTTGTGGCCCAGGCTCGCCAGCGGCACGGCGAACCCGCCCGTCCCGCCGCCGGCGTTGACGATGTCAAGCCGGGCCCGCCCGGTCCGCGCCACCAGCGCGGAGACCTCCGTCCGGAGGGCGTCGCGGATGACGGCGGTGCGCGCATCGTCGTACCGGCTCCAGGGCCGGCCCGGCGCATCTGCGGCTCCCGGCTGGGACGATGCGCCTGCGGTGTCCATGCCCAGCGCGCCCGCCGGGCCCGTGCCTTCCAGCGCGCTCACGGCGCCCGTGCCGCCCAGCGCGCCTCCGGCGCGACGGTCGCCTGCCAACTGCCGACCTCCTTGTCCCGCGCTCGCCCCACCAATGTAGTGCCGGCCCCGGACAACCGCGGGACCGGCAGCGTGCCTGGGTACGGGCGCGGTTCACGCAGCCGTGCGGGCCGGGGGTTTCGTGGCCGGCGCGGCGGGCGGCGGAGGTCTTGCCGCCGTGCAGAGCGTGGGTTTCACTTGACTATGGCCGCTGAAGCACGTCGTGGTCGGCGGCAGCCGCCGCCATGAGACGGCTTCCTGCGCGCCGGATCAGCGCGGGCAGCGGGGCGCCGCGCCGAGATGATGGGATTCCCTGTGACTCTTCCCGATTCCGGCGCCCGCCGCCGCCGCGACCACTTAGGCTCTCCGCCATGCGAGAGCACCTGGAGCTCCCACGGCCCCTGCGGCTGCTGCGTACCACGCTCTGGAGCCTGACCGAATCCGCCGGCCTGCCGGTAGGTGCCGCCGCCCTGGGGGCCTGGCTGTACGGCCGCGACGTCGGCCTGCTGGCCGGCCTCATCGCCACCTGGCTCACCGCGCTCATCCGCAAGATCGCTACCGGCAGCGTCCCGAGCCTGCTCACGATCTCGGCGGTGGTGCTCACGCTGCAGACGGCCATGGTGCTCGCCACCGGCGAGATCTGGCTCTACCTGCTCCAGTTCCCGGTCGCGAACCTGGTCATGTGCGTGCTGTTCGCGCGGACCGCGCGCGGGCCCAGCCCGCTGGTCGCCCGGCTCGCCGCCGAGGTGGTTGCCCTGCGCCAGCCCTCCAGCCATCACCCCGGCCTGCACCGCTTCTTCCAGGGTGCGACCTGGCTCTGGGCCGGGATCTTCTTCCTGCTCACGGCCGGCCTGGCCGTGCTGATGGTGACCGAGCCCACGAGGCTGTTCGTCATGCTCTCGACCGCGCTCACGGTCGCACTGGTGGTGGCGGGCGCAGCTGTGTCGGCGCTGTGGTTCCGGTCCGTCCTCCGCCGGCTCGGCCTCGGCTTGCGCTTCGCTCAGGCCTGACCGCCCGCCAGGCCGGGCCGGTCAGAGAGTGAGCGTCGGCTTGAGTTCCAGCAGGCGGGCCAGCAAGCCGTTCACGAACGCCGGCGAGTCCGCGGTGGACAGGTCGCGGGCCAGCTGGACCGCCTCGCTGATGGCGACCGCGTCCGGGATGTCGTCGGCCCACAGGAGCTCGTAGGCCCCGATGCGCAGGAGATTCCGGTCCACCGCCGGCATCCGCTCCAGCGCCCACCCCTGGGCGTACTCGGCGATGAGCTCGTCGATCCGCTCCTGGTGCGCATGCACTCCCCGGACCAGGTCGGCGGCATAGCCGGGAAGCGGCGGGCTCTCGTCCGCGGCACGTTCGGCGAGCACGTCCAGGACCGGCCGGTCCCGGAGCTCCGCCTCGAACAGGACGTCGAGCGCCCGTTTGCGGGCTTTGCTGCGAGCGGGCACGGCGGAGGTCAGGCCCGGCCGAGGTACTCGCCGGTGCGGGTGTCCACCTTGACCTTCTCGCCGGTCGTGATGAACAGCGGCACGTGGATCTGCGCCCCGGTCTCCAGGGTGGCCGGCTTGGTCCCGCCGGTGGAGCGGTCTCCCTGCATCCCCGGGTCGGTCTGCCTGATGGTCAGCTCGACCGCGGCGGGCAGTTCCACGTACAGCGGGACCCCGTTGTTGAACGCCACCACCGCCATCTGCTCCTCCAGCAGATAGCTGGCAGCGTCACCGACCGTCGCGGCCGGGATGCGGGGCTGGTCGTAGTCCTGCAAGTCCATGAAGACGAAGTCCTCGCCCTCACGGTAGAGATACTGCATCTCACGCTTGTCCACGCTGGCCGTCTCGACCTTGACCCCGGCGTTGAAGGTCCGGTCGATCACCTTGCCCGACAGGACGTTCTTCAGCCTCGTGCGCACGAAGGCACCGCCCTTGCCGGGCTTGACGTGCTGGAAGTCCACGACGGTCCACAGCTGCCCGTCGATGTTCAGCGTCATGCCGTTCTTGAGGTCGTTCGTGGTGGCCACGTCTGATGTCTCTCCTGGGTACGGGGGCCAGGCCGCCGGGGCGCATGCGCCCTAGAGGACAAGCAGCTCCCTCACGGTCGCGGTTGTGGTCGTGGTGAGCATCACGCGGGCTGCCGCCGGCGCACCGGAGCGCACCACCAGGGTGTCCTCGATCCTGACCCCGCCCTGGCCGGGCAGGTAGACGCCCGGTTCGACGGTGATGGGAACCCGGCCAGCCAGTCTACCGGGCCTGCCGTGCCCCAGCATCGGCGCCTCGTGGATCTCCAGGCCCACCCCGTGCCCCAGGCCATGGGAGAAGTGCTCGCCGTGGCCGGCTTCGGCGATGATGCCACGGGCCGCCGCGTCCACCTCCGCCACAGCCGCGCCCGGCTCGGCCGCGGCGATCCCGGCCTGCTGCGCGGCGGCCACGAGCGCGTAGACATCGCGCTGCCAGCCGGCTGGCGGGCCGAGCACCACCGTGCGCGTCATGTCGGCGTGGTACCCCTCGTAGCGGGCACCGCAGTCGATCGTGATCATGTCACCAGGAGCGAAGGGGCGGCCGGACGGCGTATGGTGCGGGATGGCCCCGTTGGGCCCGCTGGCGACGATCGTGTCGAAGGCCGGTTTCTCTGCGCCCGCCCCGATCATCGCCCGGTCGATCGCCACGGCGAGCTCACGTTCGGTCATGCCCGCCGCGATCCGGGGCGCCACCTCATCGAACGCCGCGCCCGTGATCTCGCACGCGCGGGCGAGCAGGGCGATCTCGGCGGCGTCCTTGACCATGCGCAGGTCCTCCACGACCCGGCCAAGCGGCCGTGGCTCCAGCTCGCCGACGGAGGTGAGGGCATCGCACCGTTCCACGGTCATCTCGTGTGCCTCGAACGCGAGCCTGCGGAGCCCGCGCTTGCTGGCCAGGTCCGCGAGCGCGGATTCCACCTCGCGGGTGGTGAGGCATTCCAGGTCAGGGCAGTCGCGATCGGCGGCCAGGGCATAGCGGGAGTCGGTGGCCAGCACCGCGTCACCGTCGGCCGGCACGAGCAGGGCGGCATTGGAACTGGCCAGCCCGGTCAGGTAGCGGACGTTGACCACGCTGGTGAGCAGGGCGGCATCGGCATTGTCGGCCGCCAGTACGGCCTGCAGGCGCCCGCGGCGGGCGGCGTGGTTCTCGGGCATGCCCCGACTGTACGGCGTCCGGCACGCGGGGATCGGTGCGTGGACGTCAGGGCTGTCTTGATGCGGGCTTCCCGGCGGCGCGGGCCGGTCAGGCGAGGTCCTTGGCCATGAACACGTCGTCTACATACTGCCCGCCGATGCGGAACTCCTCCCGCAGCGTGCCTTCCCGCCGGAAGCCGAGGCGCTCGTACAGGCCCAGGGCGGCCGTGTTGGTGCTGAGCACGTGCAGGCTCAGCTTGCGCGCGCCACGGGTGCGCGCAAGCTGCTCGGCGGCGGCGAGCAGTGCGGAGGCGACGCCCCGCCGCCGCGCGCCCGGGGCGACCGCCAGTCCCATGACGCCGAGGACGTGCGCGTTCTCCCGCAGTTCCGTGACCGGCCTCACCCGGATGTAGCCCGCCAGCCGGCCGTCGAGTTCGGCCACGAGGTACTCCCTGGGCGGGCCGCTGCCGGTGAAGAAGGTGAAAAAGGGGTCGTGAGCCCGCTCCGTCACGGACGGGAACCCTGATGCGGCCGTCCAGGCCACCGCCTCCAGGCGGGCCAGGCCGGCCTCGTCGTCGGCACGTGCGGTGCGCACCGCCAAGCGGTGGTCCAACCGGGTCACCACCCCATCCTCCCCAGGCTGTCAATCCTGCGTCCCAGAGCCCCTTACTTGCGGACGGATACACGCATCCGTATACTCGTCTCCGGATATACGTAACCGGATGAAGAGGCTGAGGACATGGCTGGACGGCGCGCGGTCTCGAACCTGCTGGCCCTGGCCGTTCTCGTGACGCTCACCGAGCGCCCGATGCACCCGTACGAGATGGCCGCCACGATGCGCTCGCAGGGCAAGGAGCGCAGCATCAAGCTGAATTACGGCTCGCTGTACACGGTCGTGAACAACCTTGCCCGGCACGGGCTCATCGAGGCGATGGAGGCCGGGCGGGCCGGGCGGCGGCCGGAGCGCACCGTGTACCGGATCACCGAGGCCGGCCGCAAGGAGCTGGGCGACTGGATGGCGGAGCTGGTCGCCGTCCCGGTGAAGGAGTACCCGCAGTTCGAGGCGGCCCTGGCGGAGCTGCCGGTGCTGCCCCCGGGCCGGGCACTGGAACTGCTGCGTGACCGGGCCGGGGCGCTGGAGCAGGCGATCGCCGAGGTCCGGGCCGAGCTGGCCGGCCTCACCTGGCTGCCCCGGCTGTTCATGCTGGAGGCCGAGTACCACCTGGCGATGCGGGAGGCCGAGCTGACGTGGGTCCGCGGCCTGGTGGCCGAGTTCGAGAACCGGACCTTCCCCGGCCTGGACGGCTGGCAGCACGTGCACGACACGCATGAATGGCCAGCGGAATTCGGCCCGCCCCCCGAGGAGTGGGCCGATCAGGCCGACGGACCGGAGCCGGGCCGCGGCGAGGGCCAAGCGCGGAAGGAGGACGCCGCCACGAACCAGCCAGACTGACGGACGGCCCCCGGCAAGGTGCGGCAACACCTGACCGAGGGCCGTGACCACTTAACCCGGTCCCGCGGGAGCGAGACCAGACCGAGTGAGCACCTCAAGGATACGTGGCTGCTCTCCCGTGGACCGGTGACACGACCACCCACCAGGGAGAAAGCCGACATGACCATTCGGACAGACATGGCCGCGCCCGCCCGCGCGGGCGGCACGACCGATTCCATGATCGAGGCGCACGGCCTCGTCAAGACCTATCCCAAGGGCGTGCGGGCCCTCGACGGGCTCAGCTTCGCGGTTCCCGCAGGCACGATCTTCGCCCTGCTCGGCCCCAACGGGGCCGGGAAGTCCACCACCGTCAAGATCCTCACCACCCTGGCCCAGGCCGACGCGGGCACCGCGACGGTGGCCGGGCTGGATGTGCGGGCCAGGCCGGCGCGGGTCCGGCACGCCATCGGCGTGGTCGGCCAGCGCAGCGGCGCGGACCCGATGGCCACCGGCCGGGAGAACCTCTTGCTGACCGGCAAGATCCAGGGCCTGCGCGGCCGCAAGCTGGCCGCCAGGGCCGACGATCTGCTCGGCCGGTTCGACCTGGCCGGCGCCGCCGGGCGGCTCGTCCGCACCTACTCGGGCGGCATGCAGCGGCGGCTGGATGTGGCGCTGGGCCTGATCAACCGGCCCCGGGTGCTCTTCCTCGACGAGCCCACCGCCGGCCTTGACCCGGAATCACGCTCGGCCATGTGGGATGAGATCGGGCGGCTCGCCGCCGACGACGGGCTGACCATCCTGCTGACCACCCACTATCTGGAGGAGGCCGACCGGCTCGCCAGCCAGGTGGCCATCGTGGACCGGGGGCGGATCGTCGCCGAGGGCACACCCGACGAGCTCAAGGGGCAGCTTCACGGCGACGCGGTGCACATCGACCTCGCCGATCACACCGAACGCGGCAGGCTGCTTGCCGTCCTGGAGCGGGTGCCCGCCGTCCGCGAGATCCGGGTGGACGGCAACCACGTCAGCGCCCGCGCCGACGAGGGCGCGGCTGCCCTGCCGGCCGTCCTCGCCGCGCTCGACGACGCGGGCGTGCCGGTGCGCGCCGCCACGGTGGCGCGCCCGTCGCTCGACGACGTCTACCTGCGTTACGCGGGCCGGCGGTTCGCCGACGCTGACCAGCCTCCCGCCACTGCCAGCACTGGAGGAGCACGATGACCGCCATCGCCACGCACACCTCGCTGATGACCGGCCGGCAGCTCCGGGCGCTCGCCCGGCAGCCCGCCTACCTGGTGATCAGCCTGATCCAGCCAGTGATCTGGCTGTTCCTGTTCGGGTCCCTGTTCCGGAAGATAGTCGAGCTGCCGGGCTTCGGCACCTCGTCCTACCTGGACTACCTGGTGCCCGGTGTAGTGATCATGAGCGCGCTGTCGACCAGCATGTGGAGCGGGATGACGGTGCTCGAGGAGATCGACCGGGGCGTCATGGACCGGTTCCTGGTGCTGCCGTTGCACCGCTCGGCCATCATCAATGCGTCCGTCATCATGCAGTCGCTGATGACCACGGTGCAGTCGCTCATCATCGTCGCGCTCGGCTGGGCGGCGGGAGCGCACTACCCCGGGGGCGTGGCCGGAGTCCTCGTGCTGATCGCGGCGTCGGTGCTGATCGCGGTGGTGTTCAGCGCGTTCTCGAACACCGTCGGCATGCTGGCCCGGCAGCGGGAGACGATCATTGGCATCAACACGTTCCTGCTGCTGCCGCTGACGTTTCTGTCCTCGGCGTTCATCGTCACCGCGCTGATGCCGCACTGGATGCAGAACGTCGCCGACGGAAACCCGGTCAACTGGGCGCTGGAGGCGGGGCGGGCGGCGATGAGCGCCAGCCCGGACTGGAGCCGGGTGCTCGCCTGGGGCGGCGGCCTGGCGCTGCTGGCCACCGCCGTCACCGCGCTGTCGGTGCTGACCTTCCGCGCCTACCAGAAGTCCGTCTGACGCAGCGCCCCGGGTCAGACGGCCCATGGATGTGGGTTTGGTGCCCGCACATAGGCACCAAACCCACATCCATGCTCCGGCGGAAGGGATCGGGCGGGCGGGATCGCGGATGTCGGGCAGCGAAGCCGCGGACATCGCGCGGCTGGAGCGCGGGGGGTCAGGCGGCTAGGTCACGGACGCGCTCGATCAGGCGCACCCGGTCGGCGTGGGTCTCGGCCAGCGGGGTCACGTTGAGCGTGGTGACACCGGACTCCTTCATCGCCGCCAGCCGCTCGGCCACGTGGCCCTCCGGCCCGATCAGCGACATGCCGGCCAACAGCTCCGCCGGGACCAGCGCGGCCGCCTCGTCCTTGCGGCCATCCAGGTAGGCGTCCTGGCAGCGGCTGGCCGCCTCCTCGAACCCGAACCGCACCGCCAGCTCGTAGTAGAAGTTGCGCCCCCTGTCCCGGTGCGGGCCCATGCCGCCGATGTACAGGGCGGCGAACGGCCGGCTCAGCTCCAGGTACCCGGCGACGTCCTCACCGATCGCCAGCGGCGCCTGCGCCACCACGTCCAGCGGCGGCAGCGACGGGTCCCGCCGGGCCCGGCCCGCCGCCAGCGGGGCGCCCCAGGCCTGCTCCGCCTTTTCCGGGAAGTAGAAGATCGGCTGCCAGCCCTCGGCCAGCTCGGCGGCGAGCTCGACGTTCCTCGGGCCGAGCGCCGCCACCACGATCGGGATCCGCTCCCGCACCGGCCGGTTGATCAGCTTGAGCGGCTTGCCGAGCCCCGCTCCCTGATCCGGCGGCAGCGGGATGGTGTAGTACCGGCCCGCGTACTCCAGCCGCTCCCGCCGCCACACCTTCCGGCAGATCTCGATGATCTCCCGGGTCCGGCCGACCGGCGCGTCGTAGGGCACCCCGTGCCAGCCCTCGATCACCTGCGGGCCCGAGGCCCCGAGGCCGAGCGTGAACCGGCCGCCGGAGACGTAGTCGAGCCCGGCCGCGGTCATCGCGGTCGTCGTCGGCGTGCGCGTGTACAGCTGGAGGATGCCTGACGCGATCTCCAGCCGCCGCGTCTTGGCGGCGATGTACCCCAGCTGGCTGACGGCGTCGAAGCTGTACGCCTCGGGCACGAACACGATGTCGAGGCCAGCCTTCTCGTAGTCGGCGAGCTCGGTCACCGTCTCCGCGAAACCGCCCGCGTAGTTCAGGGCCATCCCGATGCGCATGCTGACCAGCCTCCCGGCAGCGAGGGCGCCGCCCGCCCTCGTTCTGCATATCGAACTGTTCGTGTGAGGGTAACCGCGGCGCGGTCAGCCGGGCTGGCCGGCCTCGGCCGCGCCGGCCAGCGCGGCGATGGCACGCAGCGCCAGCCGGTAGGACATCAGGCCGAACCCGGCGACCGTGCCGTCCGCCACCCCCGCGACCACCGAGGTGTGGCGGAACGCCTCCCGCGTGGCCGGGTTGGACAGGTGCACCTCCACCAGCGGCGCCGTCCGCATCGCGAGCGCGTCGCGCAGCGCGTAGGAGTAGTGGGTGAACGCGGCCGGGTTCAGCACGATCGGCGTCCTGGCGTCGATCGCCTGATGCACCCAGCCGATGAGCTCGGCCTCGTCGTCGGTCTGCCTGACCTCCACGTGCAGGTCGAGCTCCCGGCCGGCCTCGCGGCACGCCTGCGCCAGCTGGTCGAAGGTCGCGCTGCCATACACGTCCGGCTCCCGCGAGCCCAGGCGGCTCAGGTTGGGGCCGTTCAGCACCAGCACCTGCCTCATCGCGACGCCACCTCCTCATACGCGCGCGCCATCAGGCCCTCCGGGGGGTCGTCGAGGATCGCGGGGCGGGCGGGCCCCTCCAGCACGACAAAACGCATCCGGGCGTCGCGTGACTTCTTGTCCACCGCCATGGCCTTCCGCAGCGCGGGCCAGGCTCCCGGCAGGAAGGTGGTGGGCAGGCCGACGGCGGCGAGCACGCGGCGGTGGCGGTGCAGGGTCGGGGCGTCGAGCCGTCCGGCGAGGCGGGCCAGTTCCGCGGCGTAGACCATGCCGATCGCGACCGCCTCACCATGGCGGATCCGATAGCGCTCGACCAGCTCGATGGCGTGGCCCAGCGTGTGCCCGTAGTTGAGGATCTCCCGGCGCCCGGCCTCCTTCGGGTCCGCCGTCACCACCTCGGCCTTCATCCGCACCGCCCGCTCGACCAGCTCCCGGGCGTGCCTGCCGTGCGGGACGACCGCGCCCTCCGGGTCGGCCTCGATCAGGTCGAGGATCGCCGGATCGGCGATGAAACCGGCCTTGATCACCTCGGCGAGACCACTGACGTACTCGGCGGCCGGCAGGGATTCGAGCACGGCCAGGTCGGTGAGCACACCGGCCGGCGGGTGGAACGCGCCGACCAGGTTCTTGCCCGCCTCGATGTTCACCGCGGTCTTGCCGCCGACCGCCGCGTCCACCACCGCGAGCAGGGTCGTCGGGACCAGGACCAGGCGGACGCCACGCAGCCAGGTGGCCGCGACGAACCCGGCCAGGTCGGTGGTGGCCCCGCCGCCGACCCCGACGATGGCGTCGCTGCGGGCCAGCCGGTGGACGGCCAGCCGGGACCAGAGGCCCGCCGCCACGCCGACCGTCTTGGCCGCCTCACCGGCTGGCACCTCCTCGCCGCGCACGGCGTACCCGGCGTCGGTGAGCACGCCGCACACTGGGCGGGCGACCTCGCCCAGCCCTTCGGGGTACACAACGACGACCGTGCGGGCCGACGGCCCAACGAGCGCGGGCAGTTCGCCGAGCACACCCATGCCGACGACCACCGGGTAGGCGTGCTCGCCCCCGACCTGGATCCGGGTGACGGTCACTACGGCTGCCCCGCCGGGCCGCCCGGGCCTTCCGCCGGACCGCCCCGGCCTTCCGCCGGGCCGCCCGGGCCTTCCGCCGGACCGCCCGGGCCGGCCAGATCCGCTGCCGCTCCGGGCGGGTGAGGTGGCGGCCAGCCGGGGGACGTTCCTGCGCCCTCACCCGTCTCCGCCGCGATCCGCGCGGTGACCGCGCCGGCGATCTCGTCGGCTATCTCCTGCGGGGCACGGTCATCAGTGGCCACCGTGACCCAGGCCAGCGCCTCGTAGACCGGTAGCCGCTCTTCCAGCAGCTCCCTCATCCGCGTGCGCGGATTGCCGATCAGCAGCGGGCGGGGCGCGCCGAGCCCCGTCCGGTGCACGGCAGCGGCGAAACCGGTCTGGAGGTAGATCACCGGCTGGCCGGCCAGGAGCTGCCTGGTGCCAGGGTCCATCACCGCGCCGCCGCCGAGAGCGAGTATCCCCCCATGGCTGGCGATGGTGCGGGCCGCGGCGGCCCGTTCCAGCTCACGGAAGACGGCTTCGCCGTCGGAGATGAAGATGTCGCTGACCGGCTTGCCCGCCACCTCCTCGATGGCGCTGTCGGTGTCCAGGAACTCCGCCCCCAGCAGGGCGGCGAGCAGCCCGCCCACGGTGGTCTTGCCCGCCCCGGGCGGGCCGATGAGGATCGCCACCGGGCCGGTCATGCGATCACCAGCGAGTCCAGGTAGCCGCGCAGGTTCCGCCGGATTTCCGGCACCGAGTCGCCGCCGAACTTCTCGGTGGCGGCATCGGCCAGCACCAGCGCCACCATCGCCTCGGCCACCACCCCCGCGGCCGGCACGGCGGTCACGTCGCTGCGCTGGTTGATGGCCTTCGCCGCCTCCCCGGTCGCGACGTCAACCGTGGCCAGTGCCCGGGGCACGGTGGAGATCGGCTTCATCGCGACGCGGACCCGCAGCGGCTCGCCTGTGCTCATACCGCCTTCCACCCCGCCGGCCCGGTTGGTGCGCCGCCGGATCCCCCCGTCGCCGGCCTCGATCTCGTCGTGGGCCTGCGACCCGCGGCGTCTGGCGGTGAGGAAGCCGTCGCCGACCTCCACGCCCTTCATCGCCTGGATGCTCATCAGCGCTGCCGCCAGGCGTGCGTCGAGGCGGCGGTCCCAGTGCACGTGGCTGCCCAGCCCGGGGGGCACGCCATAGGCGATCACCTCCACCACCCCGCCGAGCGTGTCCCCGTCCATGCGGGCGGCGTCGATCTCCGCCCGCATGGCCTCGCTCGCCGCCGGATCCAGGCAGCGCACCGGGTCGGCGTCGACCCGCGCGGCGTCCCCCGGCCCGGGGATGGCGCCATCGGGCGCGCTGATCTGGCCGATCGCCACCACGTGACTAACAATCTCGATGCCCAACGACTGGCGCAGGTACGACCTGGCCACCTCGCCGAGCGCCACCCGGGCGGCTGTCTCTCGCGCGCTCGCGCGCTCGAGCACCGGCCGGGCGTCCTGGAGCCCGTACTTCTGCATGCCGGCCAGATCGGCATGACCGGGACGGGGACGGGTGAGCGGAGCGCCCCGCGCCTGGTCCGCCAGCACCTCCGGCGCCACCGGGTCCGGTGACATCACCGTCTCCCATTTCGGCCATTCGGTGTTGGCGATCCGGATGGCCACCGGCGCGCCGAGGGTTTGGCCGTGCCGGACCCCGCCGGTGATCTCCACCTCGTCCTGCTCGAACTTCATCCGCGCGCCCCGGCCGTAACCGGCCCGCCGGCGGGCCAGCGCGGCGGCGATGTCGGCGGTGGTGACCTCGATCCCGGCCGGCAGCCCCTCACAGATGGCCACCAGTGCGCGCCCGTGCGACTCCCCCGCGGTCAGCCAGCGCAGCATGGTGCCGATCCTCCCACGGGGACGCGATGGGCGGCCGGTGCGGACGAGCGGCACCCGGCCCCGGCGGGCCGCTCTCCGGCCCACCTGCCCCGCCGCAGGGCCCGCGGCGTCACGACCTGCCTGCCCCGTGCCGGGCCCGGCTTCACGGCCCGCCCGCCCCGACGCCGGGCGCGCCGCTGGCGTTCAGCGTGATGCCCCGTCGCACCCGGTCCGCCCCGCCCGCCACCACGTGTTCCATCGCCCGCTGGATCGCCGCCTGGGCGTGAACATGCGCGGGCCCGTACCCATCGGCCAGCGTCACCTGGACCGTCAGGTCGCTTCCGCCCTCCCCGGGCAGCAGAACAAGCCCCATGATCAGCGGCTCACTGGTCAGTGCCTCATCAGCCAGTGCCCGCAGATCCGGGTCCTCATGGGGCAGCGGCACCGGCCTGCCTTCCGCCAGCGCGGCCAGCCGGGCACCGTCCACGGCGAACGGCACCGGGCCGGCGACGTCGATGACTACCGCGCTCGCTTCCTGGACCCCGGCCTGCCAGACCTGGCCTGCGGTGACGGGCACCGGCCGGGCGTCCGGACGCCACCCGGCCAGCGCCTGCAGGCAGGTGAAGGCGAGCACGGCACGCCTGCCGTCGCTGCCGATCAGGATCGGCAGCGCCATCTCGCTGACCTTCTCGCGGCGCAGCGGGTGGCCGGGCCGCGCGGCGTCGCCCAGGGCTGGGTGGCCTGGGCTGCCGGAGGTGCCCGCGGCCGCGGCCGCGGCCAGCACCGCCACCACGGGGACCAGCAGCCGGGTGCCAGCGAGCGCCATCAGCGCAGCGTGCTCGCTCCCCTGGCCAGCCGCGAAGGCGCTCAGCGCGTCGGCTACCTGGGGATCGGGCTCGCCGCGGTCGTTGGGATCACCAAGCCCGCCGGTGATCAGCTCAGGCACGGCTCAACCTTAGTGGGACACCCGCAATGAATCGGCGCGCGCGCGGGCATGCCCATCTGATGCCGATGGCGGCCCGCGAGCATCCTGGGTGTGCTCACCCAAGCAGGTTGAGAGGGAAATACCCATATGAGAGGCTTTTGAGCTGCATCACCAGGCCAACCCCCAGAGGACTGAGTGACCCAGGCTGAACAGCCGCCCAGCACGATCGCGCCGGGAACGCCACTGCAGAAGGTGATTCCACCCCGCCTGGTCGAGCCGTACCTGAACGGTCAGCGATCAGTGATCGCCGGCTACGTGTACCTCGCCCAGGATTCCGCCTTCCCCGACCCGGCGAGCTACTACTATGCCCTGGCCCTCGGCTACGAGGGTTCGGAGTTCAGCCCGGACATGCCGGAGGTCTGTGTTCTGCGGTGGCTGGCCCTGGACATGACCGATTCCCTGCTGCCTCCGCCGGTACCCAATGGGGACAGCCCAGGTAGCGCGGTCCCCGAGTTCTACACATTGCCCGTACCGATCCCGGTCGGCACCGAGATGTACCGGATCACTTCCGGTGCCCAGGAATTCATCGCCCGCTACGACGGACAGGTGTGGCTGCGTCCGGTAAGGGGGATCTGAGGGATGCGGTACCGGCTGATGGCGACCTACCGTGGAGTGCCGTACGAGGTAGGCATAGGCCCGTCCAACGCCGAGATCGTCCTGTTCGCGGCCTGCCCGCCACCGGAGGAACTCGGCTTCGAGCCGGCTACCGGGCACTGGCGCAAGCCGGTGATCCGGGCCGAGATCGACACTCTATGGGAGTCGCGGCCCGTCGGTATCTACCGCGGTGAACCTTGCATCGTGCTGGACGATCCCGGCGAGCGGCTGCACATCGCCTATCTCGGGGCCGACGCTGACCGGGCCACCAGCCTCGGGTACTGGCAGGTGGACCGCGGAGTCTTCGAACTGCTCACCTCGCGGGAAGAGGTGTACGGGCTCACCGAGGAGCGCATAGAAAGGCCGTTGCGCTGGGGCGAGCAGGCGGACGGGACCGGGCCGATGGCGAGCTACCCGTACGGTTCGGCACCCTGGCCGGTCGCGGCGCCGCCCACGTCCGGCCCGCAGTCTTCACTTGACGCCGCTGACCGGGCGGGAGCTGTCCCGGATGCCGGTTTCCCGCTGGGCACCCCGGCCGCGGAGGGCCCGCTGACCGAGCAGCCCATGGCCGGCGCCCAGCCCACCGATCCCACCGCCACCGGCGCCCCGCTGACGAACCAGCCCATGGCCAGCGCCCAGCCCACCGATCCCACCGCCACCGGCGCCCCGCTGACCAACCAGCCCATGGCCAGTGTCCTGCCGACCGAAGCCCCGCTGGCCGCTGTCCCGCCGCAGGCCGAAGCCCCGCTCGCGGATGGGGCGTTGAGGGCCGATGAGACGGTAGCAAGTGCCCCACCGGGGGACACCCAAGCCGCTGGTGCCCCGCTGACCGACGCCCCGCTGGCCAGTGCCCCACCGCCCGATGCTCAAGCCGACGATGCCTCGTTGACCGGCGCGCCCCCGGTCAGCGCCCCACCGGCCGGCAGCCAGGCTCCTGGTGCGCCGCTGGCGAGTGCCCCACCGGCCAACACGCCAGCTGTAAATGTCGCGCCAGCCACCGCGCCGTCGGCCACCGTCCTGCCCAAAAGAGTTCGACCGGCTACTGCCCAGCCAGCCACCGTCTCGCCAGCCACCGTCTCGCCAGCCACCGTCCTCGCCAGCCACCGTCTCGCCAGCCACCGTCTCGCCAGCCACCGTCTCGCCAGCCACCGTCCCCCCAACCAGCGTCCCTTCGACCAGTGCCCCGCTGGCCGATGTGCCGCAAGCCGTTGCTGTCCCGCCGGCCAGCGCCCCGCCAGCTGAAAGCCCAGCCGCCGTTACCCCGCTGGCTAGTACCGCGCCGGCGAATGCCCCAGCGGCCGATGCCCCTGCGGCCGATGCGCCGCTGGCGAGGGTCCCGTCAGCGAGGGTCCCGCCAGAACCAGTCGCTCCTCCCGCCGTCCCTGCGCCATCGGCCGTCGGCGCACCGTCGGCCGTCCCTGCGCCGTCGGCCGTCACTGCGCCGTCAACCGCCCCCGTGTATGCGGAAGACGGTGCCCAGCTGGGCACCTGGCCCGCAGACATGAGCGCGGGAACGAACCCCTACGCAACCCCCGTCCCGGCCGTGGACGCGCTGACGTTCCCGGCCGAAGCCGGTTCCCAGCCAGTGCCGGTCCCGCCCGGCTTCTACGATCCGGCGGATGCCGCCCCACCAGGCGGTGTGCCCGCGAGCGACGTCGGTGGCCGGGCGGCACGGCGGCAGCGGGTCCCGACTCGGGAGATCTTCTGCGAACTCGCTGACCTCGCGTCCATCCCGCGGGTCGCATACGCGCTGGAAACCGAGACCGACGGGGCCATGTGCCTGCTCCCCACGCCCGATGGGTTCGAGGTCTTCATCGCGGCGGATGGAGCCAGGCACGAGGTCCGCGCCTTCGCCGACGAAGAAGCGGCCTACTTCTACATGTTCGGTGTCCTGGCGGCCGAGGCCATCCGCAGCGGCTCGCTGGCGCGCGCCGTCGCCGTGGCTGACCCGGACAGCGGCACGGCCTAGGGAGCTGCGGTCTGGCCGGTCCTGACGGCCTGCCCGAGGCCCGCTGGCGGCCGCGGGTAGGCGGCCGGCGGGCAACTTTGTCACCGTTCTGGTCGAATGCGCCCCGGAACGGCACCTCACAGCCTTCCGGGCGAGACTGAAGGTGCAGCGTAGGCGGATGGTTGAAGAATTTCGCACACATATAGGACTCGGGCGGATATCGTTCAATAGCCGGCGGGGCTGACGGTCCCCCGCTCCCCAAGCAGCCCCGCCGGCGCTTCCAGAATCCGCGAGCTGGTAGAGCGGTCGGCCGCACAGATGGGCAGAAGCCTCTGTGCGGGCCCGATGACCAGGCGCGACAATGAGGGCCATGATCGCAGCAGCGAGTCCCCCGGCAGCGAACAGCCCAGGGCGGCCAGCCATGATCCCTGTCACCGGCAGCCAGTACCGGATAGGCGCGGGTGCCTACTCGGCAGTCATCACCGAACTCGGGGCTGGCCTGCGCGAACTGACCCACCGCGGCGCGCACGTGATCGCGGGTTACCCGCCCGACGAGCTGCCTCCAGGGGCGGCGGGCCAGTTGCTCGCGCCTTGGCCCAACCGGATCGACGGCGGCCGTTACCCGGTAGCTGGTGCCGAGCATCAGCTTGACCTGAGCGAGCCCGCCCACGGCAACGCCATCCACGGCCTGACCAGGTGGATGCCGTGGCCCGCCATGAGCCATAGCGCTGACACCGTGCTGCTGCGCATGGCTGTACTCGGGCGGGCGGGCTATCCGTTTTGTTTGGAAATGGATGCGGAATACCGGCTCAGTGAAGACCACGGGCTGCAGGTGAGCATCACCGCGCGCAATACCGGCTCCCGCCCAGCGCCGTATGGCACCGGATCGCATCCATACCTGGACGCTGGTACAGCGACCCTGGACGAGTGCACGCTCAGCCTGCCCGCGGCCCGCTGGCTGCCCGCTGATGAGCGGGGCATCCCGGCCGGCGACGCGCGCGACGTTGCGGGCACCGACGCCGACTTCCGTACCGCCCGGCCGATCGGGGACGTGCGCCTGGATCATGCGCTCACCGGGCTGGCATGCGACGGGCTGGGCCGCGCCTGGGCGCGGCTGACCAGCGACCGCACCCAGGTCGGGCTGTGGGCGGGCCAGGGCTACCACTGGCTCCAGGTCTTCACCGGCGACACGCTGAACGCCGCACGCCGTCGCCGTGCGCTGGCCGTTGAGCCCATGACCTGCCCGCCGAACGCCTTCGTCACCGGTACCGACCTGATCATCCTGGACCCTGGCAGCAGCGTGACCCATGTCTGGGGGATCGAGGTGACCGGGCCCTAGTGAGGATCCCGGTCGCGCTAGCTGGCCGCGGGCCCCTGGCCGGCGGCGGCCTCGGCATCACCGCGCGCTGGAGCGGAGCCGGCCGAGGCAAGCACACGGCTCACGCGCGCCAGGTCCTGCGGCGTGTCCACGTCGTCGGGGCGGCCGATGTCGCCGCATTCCACCGCCGTGACCCGGTCCGGGTGGGCGTGAAGGTAGGGACGCGCACCCACATCGCCCGTGGCCAGCGCCAGCACGCCGGCCCATTCGTCCCTGGCCAGCAGGACAGGATTCCGTAGCTTGCCGTCGTAACACGCGGCGGCGATCCTGGCGCCGCACAGATAGGCCGCGATCAGCCGCCGGACCGTGTCAGGGCCAATGAGCGGCTGGTCCACCAAGGCGATCACGGCGGCGGCGCAACTGTCGGGGACCGCACCGAGCCCGGCGGCCAGCGACGACCCCATGCCGGACCGCCAGTCCGGGTTGTGCACGGTGATCACGCCCAGCAGTGGCACGTCCACCGCCCCCGTCACCACCACCACGGGGGCCGTCCCGCCGTCCCGCAGCAGCGCCACGCCCCGGTCGACCAGCCGGGTCCCGGCCACCTCCACCAGCGCCTTCGGCCCGCCGAGCCGGGTGCCCTCACCCGCGGCGAGCAGAACTCCGGCAATCTGTCGGTCCACGACCCCCAACGCTACGTGCTGCAGCCCGGCTGACCACGGATTTGCGCCACACGAATCGGGACAAAACGGACGTGATCATGACGTAAAGTCGTGCTAGGTGAGGAGGACGGGTCCCTACCGGCCGGCGCGCGTACGTCCCGGTCAGCTGTGGTGGATGCGCCCGGTGGTGTCGGTGAGGGGCTGGCCGGAGCCACCCCAGCGGAGCTGGATGAGCTCGGCCGCGACCGAGACCGCCGTCTCCTCGGGAGTCCTGGCGCCCAGGTCCAGGCCGATCGGGGACCGCAACCGCGCGAGCTCATCCTCGGTCAGCCCGACCTCGCGCAGCCGCGCCAGCCGGTCCTCGTGGGTCCGCCGACTGCCCATGGCGCCGATGTACCCGGCCGGGGTGCGCAGCGCGACCTCCAGCAGCGGCACGTCGAACTTGGGATCGTGGGTGAGAACGCAGATCACGGTGCGCGGATCGATCGGCGTCTGGGCCAGGTACCGGTGCGGCCAATCGACGACCACCTCGTCCGCGTCCGGGAACCGGGCATGGGTGGCGAAGATCGGCCGCGCGTCGCAGACCGTGACCCGGTAGCCGAGGAACTTCCCGGCCCGCGCCACGGCGGCGGCGAAGTCGATTGCGCCGAACACCAGCATCCGCGGCGGCGGGGCGAAGGACTGGACGAACACCGACAGGTCGTCGAGCCGGCGTTCGCCGTGCTCGCCGTAATGCCGTACGCCGGTCAGGCCCTGCGCGAGCATGCCGCGCACATCGTCGTCGACGGCCTCGTCGAGCCGGTCGCCAGCACCGAGACTCCCAGTCGCGGTGCCGGCCTGGATGACGCGGCGGGCGCCGAGCATCCCGGGCCCAGCGATGACCGTCGCCACCGCGACCGGGACCTCATCCCGGATGGCCGCCGCTACCTCGCCCAGCCCGGGGAAACGTTCCCGGCTGACCGGCTCAACAAAGAGCTCGATGATCCCGCCGCAGGTGAGCCCCACGTCGAACGCGGTGTCCTCGCTGATGCCATAGGTCTGGAGCACCGGCCGCCCGGTCTCGCACACCTCCTGCGCCAGTTCGTACACGGCGCCTTCCACGCAGCCGCCGGACACGCTGCCGACGACCTCGCCGTCGGAAACCGCCAGCGCCGCCCCCGGATCCCGGGGTGCGCTGCGGAAGGTGTTCACGACCGTCGCCAGGCCGAAGGTCTCCCCCGAGTCCCACCACTTCGTGATCTGGTCCAGGATGTCGCGCAAGACCCTCTCACCTCACGATTCCCCGGCGGCCTGGCCTGCCGTAGCCCGCGGGGCCGTCCCGGGGTGTCTCCCGGCAGGATGACACAGTCCCTCTGGGGCAAACCAGCCCTGCAGCCTCACCATTCCCGCTGACCAGCGGGCCGGCCCGTCCCGGGCAGCCAGCCACCTCCCGGCCCGGTCCCGCCGGGGACAGGTCCGCCCGGGCGCCATCACTCGACGATCTTGGAAATAGGGATTTCCAGGATGTCCCGGGCACCTGCCGACTTCAGGGCCGGGATGAGGGTGTTGACCCCGCTTTTGGGCACCACGGTCTCGACCGCGTTCATGTCGCCCCTGGCCAGCGCCGTGATGGTCGGCGACGACATGGCCGGGAGCATGTTCGTCACCGCCTGCAGGCGGGCCGTGGGCACGTTGAGCTTGAGCAGCACGTTGCCCCGCGCCCGGATCGCGCCCTGCAGCAGCAGGGCGATGTCCTCCATGGCGGCCCGCTGGCCCGCGTCCGCGTAGGCATCGGTGTTGGCCACCAGCTCGGTGTAGCTGGTCAGCAGCGTGTCCAGGACCCGCAGGCCGTTACGCCGGAGCGAGGAGCCGGTCTCGGTGAGGTTGACGATCGCGTCCACGATGTCGGGGACCTTCGCCTCGGTGGCGCCGTGCGAGGGGATCACCATGGCCTTGACCCCGTTGGCCTCCAGGTACCGGCCGGTCAGGGCGGGCAGCTCGGTGGAGATCCGCGCCCCGTCCGGCAGGTCGGTGACCGACCGCCAGGGCGCGCTTTCGGGTACCGCCAGCACCACCCGCACCGGGTCGGCGGTCGCTTTCGAGTACTTCAGCTCGCCCAGCGAGGCGACCTGGGCACCGGTCTCCTCGATCCAGTCCCGGCCGGTGATGCCGAGGTCGAAAAGCCCCCGCTCGATGTAGGACGGGATCTCCTGGGGCCGCAGGAAGCGCACCCGGTCGATGCGGGGGTCATCGATGGACGCGTGGTAGTCACGATCGGAGGAGCGGCGGACCGTCAGGTCCGCCGCGTCGAAAAGCTCCAGGGTGGCCCGTTCCAGCGAGCCCTTGGGGAGAACCAGGGAGAGCACGGCACAGTGCCTTTCATCGACGGGTGACCGCGGCGCGGCGCGCACCGCGCAAAGGGACCTGACGCGCGCTAGATCAATGTCGTGGCCCGCGCACCGAACGGAGGACGATCGCGGTGTCAAGGGCTGCCACTACCGCCTCCCATCCCTTGTCCTCGGTGCTGCCTGCAAGCCCGCACCGTGCCCGGGCCTGCTCCAGGGTGTCA
The DNA here is from genome assembly GCA_963730065.1 of uncultured Actinomycetes bacterium. Classification (GTDB taxonomy): domain Bacteria; phylum Actinomycetota; class Actinomycetes; order Streptosporangiales; family Streptosporangiaceae; genus UBA9676. Next base: position 501,777 of record CAVSQL010000006.1, read on the forward strand.
CAGGTCAGCACCCCGTTGCCGACCGGCGTCCGGGTGTCAAGGGCGACCCTGGCCAGCCCGTAGGTGACGGCTTCACAGACATAGTCGAAGTGGGGCGTGCCGCCGCGGATCACCGCGCCGAGGCAGACGATGGCGTCGTAGCGGTCGGCAAGCACGGCCGCGACGACGGCGAGTTCGAACGCTCCCGGCACCCGGACTACCGGCGGGTCATCGACTCCGCATGCCTTCGCCGCCGCCACGGCGCGCTCCACCAGCGCGTCGGTGACTTCCGCATGCCAGCGGGTGGCCACGATGGCCAGGGTGAGACCGGCCGCGTCCACCGGGTCGGCGGCCGGGCGGCCGGCGCCGCTCATCCCGCCTCCACCGCGCGGGCCCGGGACGCCTCCTGCCCGTCCGGGAGCGCCTGCCCGTCCGGGAGCGCCTGCCCGTCTGGGGGCGCCTGCCCGTCTGGGGGCGCGGGGGCACCGGGAGCGGGAAGCCCGTCGATCTGATGGCCGAGACGGTCCCGCTTCGCGATCAGGTAACGCAGGTTCTCCGGCGTGGGCGCGACCGGGAGCGGCACCCGCCCGGCCACCTCGACGCCGAACCCGGAAAGGCCAGCGACCTTCGCCGGATTGTTGGTCAGCAGCCGGACCGAACGCACACCGAGATCGGCGAGCATCTGCGCGCCGGTGGAATACTCGCGGGCATCGGCCGGCAGCCCCAGCTCAAGATTGGCGTTGACGGTGTCGGCCCCGCCGTCCTGCAGATGGTAGGCCCGCAGCTTGGACAGGAGCCCGATCCCGCGGCCCTCATGCCCGCGCAGATACAGCACGATCCCGCGGCCCTCGGCGGCGACCGCCGCCATCGCGGCGTCCAGCTGGGCGCCGCAGTCGCAGCGCAGCGAGCCGAGCACGTCCCCGGTCAGGCACTCCGAATGCACCCGGACCAGGACCCGCTCGCCGTCGCCGAGTTCGCCGTAGATCAGCGCGACATGCTCGGTTCCGTCCACCGAGTTCTGGTATCCGAGGGCCCGCCACTCGCCGTGCGCGTTCGGCAGCCTGGTCTCGACGACCCGGCGGACCATCCGCTCGGAGTGGCGCCGGTACTCGATGAGCTGCGCGATCGAGATCAGGGCCAGGCCGTGCTCGTCCGCGAACGCCCGCAGCGCGGGCAGCCGGGCCATGGTCCCGTCGTCGTTGACGACCTCCGCCAGTACGCCGGCCGGGCTCAGCCCGGCGAGCCTGGCCAGGTCCACCGCCGCCTCGGTGTGGCCGGGACGGCGCAGGACCCCGCCGTCGGCGTAGCGCAGCGGGAAGATGTGGCCGGGCCGGACAAGCTCATAGGGCTCGGTGGCGGAGTCCACCAGCACCCTGACCGTCCGCGCCCGGTCGGCGGCCGAGATACCGGTGGTGACCCCGTCCCTGGCATCCACGCTGACCGTGAAGGCCGTGCGCATGCGCTCGTTGTTCTGCGCGGTCATCAGCGGCAGCTGGAGCCGGTCGAGATCTTGCCCGGTCAGCGGGACACAGATGACGCCGCTCGTGTGCCTGATCATGAAGGCCATCAGGCTGCGCGTCATCTTGCTCGCCGCGACGATGATGTCGCCCTCGTTCTCCCGGTTGGCGTCGTCCACGACGACCACCGGGCGGCCGGCCGCGATGTCGGCAACGGCCCGCTCAACGCTGTCCAGCGGGGGGCTGCTGGCCAGCGGGGTATGGGTGGCCGGCGGGGTGCGGGTGGCCGGCGCAGGCGTACCGCTGCTGGCCCGCGCCGGGGTGCCGCCGTGGGCAACGGCGGCCGACGGGGCATCGGGGCCCGGCGCCCCGTCGGCCGCCGGGGTGACGCCGATCATGGCCGCACCGCCGCTTCCTGGCCGGCCAGCAGCCGCTCGACGTACTTCCCGATCACATCAACCTCCAGGTTGACGTCGCTGCCCGGCTGGGCACTGCCCAGCGTGGTCCCTGACAGCGTGGCGGGAATGAGGCTCACCTCGAACCAGGGCGGCTCACCGTCCTGGCCGCCGCCCACCGCGGAGACGGTCAGGCTCACCCCGTTGACGGCGACCGAGCCCTTTTCCACGATGTACCGGGCCAGCCCGGGCGGGATCGCGATCCGCACCACGTCCCAGTGCTGGGCCGGGCTGCGCGACACGATGGTGGCAACGCCGTCCACGTGGCCCTGCACCAGGTGCCCGCCGAGCCTGCCGCCGAGGCGGAGCGGGCGCTCCAGGTTGACGGACGAGCCGGGGGCCAGCGCACCGAGCGCCGTCCGGCGCAGGGTCTCGGCCATGACGTCGGCGGTGAAGGTAGAGCCGGAGGTTGCGGTTACGGTGAGGCACACCCCGCTGACGGCGATGGAATCGCCCTCGCCCGCGTCTGCGGTGACCCGGGGGCCCCGCACCGTTACGGTGGCCGCCCCGGCGTGCCTGTCCATCGCGACGACCTCGCCGCGCTCCTCTACGATCCCGGTGAACATCCGCGTTCCCCTCCTCGGGTCCACGGCCCCGGGGTACGCGCGGATGCGCGAGCGCGGCTGCTTCCGGCCATGACCGGCCGGGCCGCGCGCGTGCTGCCTCCCATCCGGACTTTCACCGTCGGTCCCGGAATTCCGCCGGGTCAACCGGCCGCTGGCGCTGAGCGCCTTGGCCGGGTCGCGGACTGTCACCGCCGGTTCGGAGTTTCACCGACCCCGGAGCACGCTTTCGTCTCGACAACCAGTGTGCCACGAACGGTATTCCGGCTGGGACGCCCGGGGACTGCTGGGACGCTGGCCCTCATGCCCGGGCCTGCCCCGGGCGCCGGGCGGCGTCAGCCGCTGGCGGGGCCGGGTTCCGGCTGCCCGCGGACTTCGGCGATGCGCCGGGCCAGGAAGTCCCGTTCCGCGCCGTTCTCGGTGAGGGCCAGCGCGGTGCGGTACGCCTGCACGGCTTCCTCCTCCCGCCCGAGGCGGCGCAGCAGGTCCGCCTTGGCGGCGGGCAGGTACCGGTAGTCGGCCAGGCGCCCGTCGGCTTCCAGTTCGCCGATCTCCGCCAGCCCGGCTTCCGGCCCGTCGGCCAGCGCCAGTGCGACGGCCCGGTTCAGCGCCACCACGGGCGAGATCCACGCCGTGAGCAGGGCGTCGTAGAGCTTGACGATCTGCCGCCAGTCGGTTTCCGCGTAACTCGGGGCCTCAACGTGCAGGGCGGCGATCGCGGCCTGCAGCGCGAACCGCCCCGGGCACCCGCCCCGCAGCGCGCCCGGCACCAGCGCGGTCCCCTCCGCGATCATGCCATGGTCCCAGCGGGACCGGTCCTGCTCCGCCAGCAGCAGCAGCCGCCCGTCGGCGCCGGCGCGGGTCGCCCGGCGGGCGTCGGTCAGCAGCAGCAGGGCGAGCAGCCCGCGCACCTCGCGTTCATCAGGCATGAGCGCAAGCAGCATCCGCGCCAGGTCAATAGCGCGCTCAACGAGATCGTCGCGGACCACGTTCTCCCCCGCCGGCGCGGTGTGGCCGGTGGTGTAGAGCAGGTGCAACACGGTGAGCACCGCGTCGAGGCGATCGGGAAGCTCAGCCAGGCCGGGCACCCGGTAGGCGATCCGGGCCGCTGAGATCTTCTTCTTGGCCCGAGTCACCCTGGCGGCCATCGTCGGCTCCGGGACCAGGAAGGCCTGGGCGATCTCGGTCGTGGTCAGCCCGCACACCAGCCGCAGGGTGAGCGCGACCTGGGCCTCCCTGGCCAGCGCGGGATGGCAGCAGGTGAACACGAGCCGGAGCCGGTCGTCGGGGATCACGTCGTCCTCCCCCAGTGGTGGCGCGGGCGGGGACGAACCCGCGACCGGCGGGGCGGGCTCGACCAGCAGCGGCAGCTTGCCGCGCAGGGTCTTGTCGCGCCGGAGTGCGTCGATGGCGCGCCGCCGGGCCGCGGTGGTCAGCCAGGCGCCGGGGTTGCGCGGCACGCCCTGCCGGGACCACGCATCCAGGGCGGCCACATAGGCATCCTGAACGCATTCCTCGGCGAGATCGATGTCGCCGGCGACACGCGCCGTCGCGGCGAGCACGAAGGCCCACTCGCGACGGTGCGCGTCGGCGACGGCGGCGGCGGAGTCGCTGTCCGGCTGGACGTTTCCCTGGTCGCCCCCGGTCCGGGGCCGCCCATCGGCCGCTTCCGGGTTCCCGGCCGCCGCGCTCCGCCCCCGTGCGATGGTCACTCCTCCGAGAAGACCATGATCGGCCGGACCTCAACACCGCCGAACCGCGCCGGGCAGAGCTTGGCGATGTCGAGCGCCTGGTCCAGATCACGCGCCTCGATCAGGTAGTAGCCACCCAGCGCCTCCTTGGTCTCGGCGAACGGGCCGTCGGTCACGACGTCGCCGCGGATGGTGGTTGCCGTGGACGTCGGCTGGAGGGCGCTGCCGGCGACGAGCTTGCCGCCCTTTTCTCCCACCTGCTGCGCGAAGCGGTTATGCGCCTCCATGACCTGCTGGAACACGTCCGGCGAGGCGGTGGCGTAGCCGTTCTCGTCCTCATAGATCAGGATCAGGTATTCGGCCATGACGGATGTCCTTCCGGTGTCTCGATGGGAGCCATCACTACCCCGACGATCGGTGCCGCCCGGGATCGACATCCCCCCGTCAGGTTTTGTGGATGGGGTCAGTGGGCCCAGGCCGCACGTGCGGTGGCCCGTTCGGCCTGGGCGCGCAGCGCCTGGACCGCGGCGGCGGGATCGTTGGCGCTGTACACGGACGAGCCTGCCACGAACACGTCCGCCCCCGCGTCCGCGCACCGCTCGATGGTCTCCTCGCTCACCCCGCCGTCCACCTGCAGCCAGACCGAGCCGCCGCGGGCGGCCACGAGCTCGCGGGCGCGGCGCAGCTTCGGCAGCACCAGGTCCAGGAAGGGCTGGCCGCCGAAGCCCGGCTCCACCGTCATGAGCAGCAGCATGTCGATCTCGGGCAGCAGGTCGGCGTACGGCTCGACCGGGGTGGCGGGATTGATCGCCAGCCCGGCGCGGGCGCCGGCCGAGCGGATCATCCGCAGCAGCCGGACCGGCTGGCGGGCGGCTTCCGCGTGCACCGTGACGTTGCGCGCCCCCGCCTCGGCATAGGCCGGGGCCCAGCGGTCGGGGTCGGTGATCATCAGGTGGCAGTCCAGCGGCAGGCCGGTGTGCTTGAGCAGCGACTCCACCACCGGCAGGCCGATGGTGAGGTTGGGCACGAAATGGTTGTCCATGACGTCCACATGCAGCCAGTCGGCCACGCCGGCGACCGCCTCGGCCTCGCTGGCGAGCCGGGCGAAGTCGGCGGACAGGATGCTCGGCGCCATCTGGACGGCCATAGCGCCGAGTGTAAACGGCGGGCTGGGCCCGGCGGGGGTTGCGCCGGGAGTGAAACGCGGCTCACCCCGGCGGGCCTGCGTGAGCGCGAGCCGGTAAGGTGCGGCGCGTGATGCCAACGGCGGAGATTGTCACCGCCTGCCGCTAGCGTTCGATCACACATTCGGCTGCTAGCCGCCCGAGAGTGAGGCCTGGCGTGGATTCCGAGGTAGCGGACCCCCTGCTCGCCCGCGTGCGCAAGCTGCTGGCCAAGGCCGAGAACGCCGGCGTCACCCCGGCCGAAGCCGAGGCCCTGACCGCCAAGGCGGCGGAACTGATGGCGAAGTACGGCATCGACCGCGCCCTGCTCGCGGCCGAGCGGCCGGAGACCGACCGCCCGGCCGACCGGGTCATCGATGTCGGCAATCCCTGGGCCCGGGTCCAGGCCCACCTGCTGTGCGGGCTGGCGTCCGCGCTGCGCTGCCAGTGCGTCATCCTCCCCCGGCCCGGCCCGGGTTCCCGGATCCACATCTTCGGCTATTCATCCGACATCGAGCGCACCGACGTCCTCTATACGTCCCTGCTGGTCCAGATGTGGCAGGGCCTGGCCGCCGCGCAGGTTCCCGACTGGAGCCGGAGCCCGCGGGCCTGGCGGCGGAGCTGGCTGCTGGGCTTCGCGGCCGCGGTGATCGCCCGGGTCCGCGCCGCCGAGGACGGGGCCACCCGCCGGGCGACCGCCCCGGCGGCCGGGTCCGGGTCGCGGACGTCGCTGGTCCTGGCCGACCGCACCCGGGTCATCCGCCACAACATCGAGCAGGCCTACCCCGTCACCCGCAAGTCCCGGGTGACCTACAGCGGCAACGGCTACGGGGCCGGGTACACGAAGGGCCAGCGGGCCGACATCGGCACCGCCCGCCTGCGCCGCAACTCCGCCCGCGCCCTCACCGGGTGAGCTGCTGAGCCCGCTGCCCCGGCAGACCGGGCAGGACACCGATATCGCGGGCGCTGAAGCCCTGCGCGACAGCAGCCGGGCGGCTTGCGTCAGCCGTTCTGCCCACCCGCTATCTGGGGTGGCGCTGGAGCAGGGCGAGGAAGATGGCGTCCGTGCCGTGCCGGTCCGGCCAGAACTGCGCGTACCGGCTATCGGGGGCAGGGCAGCGCAGGCCGGGCACTTCCGCGAGCACGGCGGGCGCGTCGAGCACGGTCACGTCGTCCCGCGCGCGCAGGACGTCGCCGACCACCGCGCGCGTCTCGTCCAGGTGCGGCGAGCAGGTCACGTAGGCGACCGCGCCGCCCGGGCGGGCCGCGTCCAGGGCGGTGGCCAGCAGCCGCCGCTGAAGGCCGGCAAGGCGCGCCACGTCCGCCGGTGACTTGCGCCAGCGCGCCTCCGGGCGCCTGCGCAGCGCGCCGAGGCCCGAGCACGGCACGTCGGCGATCACCCGGTCGAACGACGCCGGCCGCCATGCGGGCGCGGTGCCGTCGGCCACGACCACCCCGGTCTCCCCGGTCACGGCCGCCCGCACCAGCCGCGCCCGGTGCAGGCGGGCGTCGGCGGCGAGCAGCCTGGCGGGGCCGCCGGCCGCCAGGCCGGACAGCAGCCGGGCCTTGCCGCCAGGCCCGGCGCACAGGTCGAGCCAGCGCCGGTCCGCGGTTCCCACGTCCACCCGGATGAGCGCGAGCGCGGCCAGCTGGCTGGCCTCATCCTGCACCGCCGCGCGGCCCTGCCCGACCGCGTCGACCGCGGCCGGGTCGCCCGCCTCCAGGTAGGCGCCAAACGGTGACCAGCGGGCTGGCCCCGCCCCGGCGGCCACGAGTTCTGCCTGGGACGCGAGCCCGGGCACTGCGCACAGGGTCACCCGGGGCCGGCCCGCGGACGCGGCCAGCACGGCCTCGGTCTGGCTGAGCCCGGTCGCCGTGTCCTCCCCGAGTGACGCGGCGAAGGCGGCGACGATCCAGGATGGATGGCTGTAGCGGACCGCCAGGTGGCCGACGGGGTCGGCGGCCCGGTCGGGCGCGGTCGCAGCGATCCAGCCCTCCAGGTCACGGGAGGCCACCCGGCGCAGCACGGCGTTGACGAAACCCGCCGCGCCCGGGCCGGCGACCTCCCGGGCCAGGTCCACCGACGTGGCGACGGCCGCGTGCGCGCCGATCCTGGTCGCGAGCAGCTGGTGCGCACCGAGCCGGAGCACGTCCAGCACGGGCGGGTCGATCTGGCCGAGGCCGCGGGCGCTGCAGGCCGCGATCGCCGCGTCATAGGTGGCCAGCCCCCGCAGCGTGCCGTAGCTGAGCTCGGTGGCCAGGGCGGCGTCACGCCCGGTCAGCCCCTGCTCGCGCAGCAGGGCGGGCAGGAGCAGGTTCGCGTAGGCGTCACGCTCGCGCACCCCGCGCAGGACCTCGAAGGCCACCAGCCGGGCCGGGCCCACGCGCCGCCGGGACGCACCGCCGAGCCCGCGGCCCCCGCCACCCCGGGTGGGCGCCTGCTGGCCCGCACGCGGGCCCCGGGGGGCACCGGCGCGGGTACCGGCCTGGTCACCGGCACGCGGCGCCCGGGACCGGCCCGGCCCGGCCGCGGGGCCTCGCGCCATGTCAGCTGAAGGCCAGGGACGGCTGGCCCGTCCCGGCCCGGTCCAGGTGCAGCCCGCGCGCCCACTCGGCGGCGGCCATCCGCCGCTTGCCGGGCGGCTGCACGTCACCCAGCTCGACCGGCCGGGTGGCGGTCCCGGCGAACACCCCGGCCCGCCCGGCCCACAGCTGCCCGGGAGCGAGCGGCCCAGCGTCCGCGGGCAGCGCGGGGCCGCCGCCCGCGCCGGAGGGCGGGAGTGGCCGCACCGGCCAGAGCTTCAGCCGGGTGTCCCCCAGCATCGTCCACGCCCCGGGCGCAGGGGTACAGGCACGGATCTGGCGGCCGACGGCTGGCGCGGGGGCGCTCCAGCGCACCCGGGCATCCCCGGTGGTCAGCTTGGGCGCGAAACTGACCCCGTCGGCCGGCTGCGGCCGCGGCTCCAGCTGCCCCGCCTCGATGCCGTCGAGGGTGGCGACCAGCAGGCTGGCGCCAGTTTCGGCGAGCCGGGCGAGCAGGTCGCCCGCGGTGTCCTGCTCACCGATGGGCTCGGTTGCCACGCCGTAGACCGGGCCGGCGTCAAGCTCCGCCACGATGCTGAACGTGGTGGCCCCGGTGATGTCGTCCCCGTGCGCGATGGCATGCGCCACCGGCGCCGCCCCGCGCCAGGCGGGCAGCAGCGAGAAATGCAGGTTCACCCAGCCGTGCCGGGGGATCTCCAGCGCGGCCCGCGGGAGCAGCGCCCCGTACGCCGTCACCGGGCAGCAGTCCGGCGCGAGCGCCCGCAGGCGCTGCAGGAAGCCCGCATCGCGGGGGGTGGCCGGCTTCAGCGTTTCCAGGCCGATCTCGGCCGCCCGCTCCGCGACCGGGCTGGGCCCGACCCGGCGGCCCCGGCCAGCCGGGGCATCGGGCCGGGTGATGACCGCTGCCACCTCGTGCCGCGACTTGAGCAGCGCGTCAAGCGAGGGCACCGCGGTCACCGGGGTACCGGCGAACACCAGGCGCATCGTTAGGCCGTGTCCCGTATCGCGCGCGGCACCGGCCGCGCCGCCGTCACCCGCACCTCAGAACGCCTTGCCCCAGGTGCGGTGCGGCGAGACCTTGACCTGCGGGGCCGGCTCTCCCCACCACTCGGCCTCGCGGATCTCCTTCATCGCCAGCTTTCTGGCGACCGGGTCGAGCCGGTCGATGAACAGCACGCCGTCCAGGTGGTCCGTCTCATGCTGAACACATCGTGCCAGGTGACCGGTGCCCTCCAGGGTGACCGGCTCCCCGTGCATGTTGAAACCCCTGGCCACCACGCCGTAGGCCCGTTTGGTGGGGAAGGCGAGGCCGGGGAAGGACAGGCACCCCTCGTCGTCGGTCTCCTCCTCAGACGAGAGATCGAGGGACGGGTTGATCAGATGACCCAGCTGGTCGTCCACGTGGTAGGTGAACACCCGCAGGCTCACCCCGATCTGCGGCGCGGCCAGGCCCACGCCGGGTGCGTCCAGCATGGTTTCGGTCAGGTCCGTGACGAGCCTGCGGAGCTCGGCGTCGAAGGTAGTGACCGGGTCGGCCGGGGTGCGGAGCACCGGATCGCCGAAGATACGGATGGGCTTGACGCTGATGGCGGTACCGTCCCTTCCCGCGCCCTGTCCTGAACCCCTGTGCGGAGCAGCACCAAGTCTATGTAGTCCGGCCCATGCCGTCCGGATGGTCCGGGCGGCCTTACGCGCCGGCGTAAGGCTACGCGCCGGCGTCCTGGCCCGCCACCGGCGAGCGGGCCTTGAACGCCGCTTTGCGGGCCGCCCTGGCCACCGCCGGGTCAGGGTGGTGATCGCTGAGGGCGGTCAGCAGATCGGTCACGCCCGGATGGCTGACCTCCCACAGCCCGGCGACCAGTTCCGCCTGCGCCTCGGGCGTGACATCCGGAAGAAGTTCCGCGACCACGTCCCGGGGGTCGGCCTCTTCGAGCAGCCCCGCCCCCAGGTCCACCAGCAGCCAGGCCCGGTCGCCCGGGCCCAGGTCGGCTTCTTCGCCGTGCTCGTGCAGCCACACCGCCGCGTGAGCATGCAGGACCGGGTCGTCCAGTGCGGCGCGCACCGCCGGCACCGCGTCCGCGCCGATCCGGTCCAGCACCGCGAACCCCGCGCCGCGCAGGCCGGGCGATCCGCGGCCGGCCGCCTCGACCAGCTCCCGCGCCGCCTCGTCGCTGGGCCGCGCGGCCAGCCAGGCGGCGATCTCCGCCTCGCCGTCCTCGACGTCGCAGCTGGCCAGGGTGGCCAGCAGGGCAGCCGCGTCACCACGGGCACCGCCGCCAAGCACCGGCACGTGCCAGCCCTGGGCCCGCAGCCGCCGGTGAACTCCCCACACACCGAGCCTGGACAGCGTCACCGTCAGCCCGCCGGCGGCCTCATCCGTTCCCAGCTCCACCACACCGAGGTCGGCCAGCGCCTCGAGCGCCGAGGACAGACCCCCCGCCTGGTCCTGCTCCGGGTCACCGCCCGGATAGGCGGGACCCGGATGGGGTGCCCCGCTGCCCGCGGCCGCCACGTACGCCTCGAAAAGGGCATCCATCTTCACCGGCCCGCCGACCGTGTAAAGGGCCGTCGCCATGCCGTCCAGGTCCTCGGCGGCGAGCATCAAGATGAGGGCCTCGTCCCAGACCGTGAGCATTTCCTCCGCGTCGCCCGAGGCCAGCACGTCAACCCGGCGGCCAGCGCAAGCCCGGCCGCCGGCCGCGTCCAGCATCCCGGTGCGGGCGGCGACGCGCCAGGCCGCGTCGAGCTCGCCCGGCGCCAGTTCCAGCTTGGTCATGGCCGCTGCCGCGTCAGCCGCCGTGAGCCGGCCGTCGCCGGTCAGGTCGCGCCCGGCTGGCCCCAGCCAGCGCGCCACCTCCCTGGCGGCCCGCAGGAGCGGCGCCACCCGCGCCGACCCGGCCAGTTCCTCCCGCGGCGCCAGCCGCACCGGAGGCAGCCGCGGCGCCTCGCGGCCCCGCTCACCGCCACCAGAGCCGCGCGGCGGGCCAGCCTGCCCGCCCCCGGCCGCATCGGTCCCGGCCGGCGCGGCGGACCCGGTCTGCCCATCGTGCCCGGCGGCCCCGGCTGCGCCACTTGCCCCGGGCACGCGCGGCCCGGATCGCGGAGTCCGTCGTGAGGTGGCCACCCCAGCACCCTACGACCTCTGGCGACCAGTTCAGATCAGCTCGGCTGGGTCCAGCTCCACCCGGACCATGCCCGGGTCCTTACGGGCGCTGCGCACCGCCTGTGCCGCCCGCAAGGCCGCTGCGAGCGGCGTTGACGCCGGTCTGGGCACCCGGACGAGCACACGCACCGGCCGGCCCAGTGCATCATCCGTCCCACTGTCACCGCTGGGCGCATTACCATCATTTACACCTGCAGACGCATAAACCCCGGCAGCGTTCTGGTGCCTGCCCCGGCCCGGGGCATTGGCGTCGAGCTCGATCGGCCCCAGGACGTCAGCCTCCGGCGGGAGCACGGCCGCCGCCAGGAACCCGGCCACGGCCTGGTCCGGCCCGGAAAGGGCGGCCATCCGCACGGCCGGGGGGAACCGGAGAGCCTCGCGTTCGGCCAGCTCTCTTTCCGCATGCGTCACCGGGTCCCACCGGATCAGCGCCTGCACCACCGGCAGCCCCGCCTCGGCGACCACGGCCACGGCGCCGCCGGACGCTCCCGGCCTGACCAGCGCGGCAGCGTTCAGCCAGCGGCGCAGCGCCTCCTCGGCCGCGCGCAGGCTGGGCCGGCCGAGCAGCACCCATCCGTCCAGCAGAACGGCGGCCGCGTACCCGCCGTCGGCCCGCGGCTCGGCTCCTGGGGTGGCGACGACCAGCGCCGGCGCCGCGGGCACCGCCGCGACGACCGTGGTTCCCCCCGACACCACCACAGGTGTGCCGGGAAATGCGCGTCCCAGTTCCTCGGCGGTCCGCCCGGCCCCGGTCACCAGGGCGCGGACACGCCGATCGCCGCAGGCCGGGCACTGCCACCCGGGATCGGCCCGCCCGCACCACCGGCAGCGCGCCGGGCCGCCGCCCGCCTCCAGGGCGAGAGGACCGCCGCAGAACGCGCAGCGGCCGGGAGCCCGGCAGTTCTCACAGGCCACAGCGGTCACATAGCCGCGCCGGGGAACCTGCACCAGGACTGGGCCGCGGGCCAGCCCGGCGCGGGCCGTCCGCAGCGCCAGGCTCGGCATCCGGGCTGACCGGGCCGCTTCGTCCCGGGCGAGTTCGGCGTCGGCGCCCGCCGCCTGGATCTGCGGCGCGCAGTCGCGGACCGCCGGGCGGGCGGCGGTGATGGCGGCCGCCCAGCCGGCGCTGACCAGGCTGGCCGCCTCGGCGGTCCGCGCGAACCCGCCGATCAGCGCCCCCGCGCCGGTCCGGTGCGCCCGCAGCGCGAGGACCTCCCGCGCGTGGGGGTAGGGGGCGCGCGGCTCGGCGTGCAGGTCGTCCCCGTCGTCCCAGATGACAACCAGGCCGAGGTCGCGGACGGGAGCGAACATGGCGGCGCGGGTGCCGGCCGCCACCCGCACGGTCCCGCGGGCCACGGCCAGCCAGCGCCGGTACCGTTCGGCGGGCCCGAGCCCGGCCGAGAGGCAGACGTGCTGGCCCGGTCCGAGCGCGCGGGACAGGGCGCGGTCGATGAGGCCCAGGTCCCGGGCGTCAGGCACCACGATGAGCGCGCCCCGCCCCGCCGATCCCGCCGCCGCGGCGGCGATCGCGATCTCGTCCGGCCAGTGCGGCCCGGGCAGCGCCGACCAGACCGCCCGCGGAGCCCGGCCCTGCGCGACCGCGGCCAGGAACGCCGGCCCGGCCGGGTAACGCGCCCACGGCCCCGGCTCCGGCCGGGGCACCTGACGCGGCTGCGCCCCGGAGCCCGCTCGCGGCTCCGGCCGGGGGGCCGGCCCCGGTGACTGGCCGTCCTTGCCCCCGGGGCGCGGGCCGCCCGGCGGGCCGCCGGCGGCCTCGGCACCGGCGTGGCGAGGGGGGATCGCCAGGCGGAGCACGTCGGCGAGCGTGCCAGCGCCGCGGTCGGCGACCTCCCGGGCGAGCGCCGCGATCTCCGGGCTCAGCACCGGCTCGGGCGAGACGACCCGCTCCAGGTACGCCAGCCGCCCGCGGTGCTCGCTGGCGGCCACCCGCTCGAGCAGGTAGCCACCCGTCAGCTGGCCAGCGAACCGTACCCTGACCCGGCACCCGGGAACCGCGGCCGCCGCCAGCCGCTGTGGCACCAGGTAGTCGAACGGCCGGTCGAGGTGGGCCAGCGGGACGTCGACCGCGATCCGGGCCACCGGCAGCTGCTCGGCGGGCGGGCCGCTGCGCCGGGCGCCGCGGGCGGAGGCGCCGCGGGCGCGGGGAGTGCGGGCAGCGCGCCGGGAGGCCACCTGGTCCGCTCGCTGTGCCACGCTCCTGTCCTACCAGAGCCCCCGGACCGCGGCCGCTCAGGCGGCGCGCTGAGCCCGGATTGAGCCCGGCCAGCCGCGCTTCGCGGCTTCCCGTACCGTGGCCACCACCGGCCAGGGTGAGATGACGGCCCTGGGTGGGATGAAGGGCCCGGATGGAACGAGACGGCGCGGGGGCGGCCGCTGTCATCGCCGCCCAGCCGGAGCTGTTCGGGTGGTTCGCGACCGGCGAACGCTGGCCGCTCGCACCGGCGGCGCCAGAGCAGCCGCCGCAGCGAGCGGTAACGGGCTGATCAGCGGCGCCCGGGGCAGCCTCGCGGCCTCAGGCTCGCCGCGAGGCTGAGGCCGCGAGGCGGTCGCTCAGGCGCCGACGGCTGACCGCAGCGCGTCCGTCCGGTCGGCCCGCTCCCAGGAGAAGTCGGGCTCCTCCCGCCCGAAATGCCCGAACGCGGCCGTCTGCGCGTAGATGGGCCGGAGCAGGTCCAGGTCCCTGATGATCGCCGCCGGGCGCAGGTCGAAGACCTCCAGCACGGCGTCCTGGATCCGCTCCACTGGAGCCTGTTCGGTGCCGAAGCACTCCACGAACAGCCCGACCGGCTTGGCCTTGCCGATCGCGTAGGCGACCTGCGTCTCGCACCGGTCGGCCAGGCCCGCCGCGACGACGTTCTTGGCCACCCACCGCATCGCGTAGGCCGCGCTGCGGTCCACCTTGGACGGGTCCTTCCCGGAGAACGCCCCGCCACCGTGCCTGGCCATTCCGCCGTAGGTGTCGATGATGATCTTCCGGCCGGTGAGGCCGGCGTCACCCATCGGGCCGCCGACTTCGAACCGCCCGGTCGGGTTGACCAGCAGGCGGTAGCCGGAGGTGTCCAGGTCCAGGGCTTCCAGCACCGGTGCCACCACCAGATCGCGGATGTCCGGGGCGAGCAGTTCCTTGAGGTCGATATCGGGGGCGTGCTGCGCCGAGACCACCACCGTGTCGAGCCGGACCGGCCGGTCGCCGGCATACTCGATGGTCACCTGGGTCTTCCCGTCCGGGCGCAGGTAGGGCACGTCCCCGTTGCGCCGCACGTACGACAGCCGCCGCGCGAGCCGGTGCGCGAGCATGATCGGCAGGGGCATCAGCTCGGGGGTGTCCCGGCAGGCGTACCCGAACATCAGCCCCTGGTCACCAGCACCCTGCCGGTCCAGTTCGCTGGAGCCCTCACCTTCCCGGTGCTCGTACGCGTCCAGCACGCCCTGGGCGATGTCGGGTGACTGGGACCCGATCGACACCGAAACGCCGCAGGACGCCCCGTCGTATCCCTTGGTCGACGAGTCGTAGCCGACTTCCAGGATCTTGTCCCTGATGATGCCCGGGATGTTGACATAGGTCTCGGTTGTCACCTCACCGGCCACATGCACCTGGCCGGTGGTGATCAAGGTCTCCACCGCGACATGGCTGGTCGGGTCATCCTTGAGCATTCCATCCAGGATGGCATCGCTGATCTGGTCGGCCATCTTGTCGGGATGACCTTCCGTGACCGACTCGGAGGTGAAAAGGCGACGGGCCACCTGACTTCCTTCTCTGCTGGCTTTCTGCTGGGGCGGGGGGACCCGCCGAGTGTAGCGGGGTCCGATGGCGCGCATGGGCTGAACCCGGCGCGCGGGCTACCGGTGCCCGGGCGGCCCTGCCATCCGGGCCCTGACAAGATCCCAGACTACGTCGGCGAGCACGTCCTTGGGCCCGCGTGGGACCGTTGTGGCGCTCCCATCCGCGGCGAGCACCACAGCCTCATTGTCCTCGGTTCCGAACGCCAGGCCCCGCCCGACCCGGTTGACCACCAGCAGGTCGCAGCCTTTGACGGCGAGTTTCGCCCGCCCGTGCGCGAGCATGTCCTCGGTCTCGGCGGCGAACCCGACGATGACCTGCCCGGGCCGCCGGCGGGCGGCCAGTTCGCGCAGGATGTCCGGGTTCTCGACCAGCCGCAGGGGCTCCGGGCCGGCGCCGGTCTTCTTGATCTTCTCTTCGCTTCTGGCCTCGGGCCGGTAGTCGGCGACGGCCGCGGCCATGACCACGGCGTCCGCTTCCGCCGCGGCGGCCAGCACCGCCGACTCCAGCTGGCGGGCCGAGGTCACCCGCTCCACCTTGGTGCCCGCCGGGTCGGCGAGGTCCACGTTCGCCGACACCAGGGTCACCTCCGCGCCGCGGGCGGCCGCGGCCCGGGCGAGCGCATAGCCCTGCCGCCCGGACGACCAGTTGCCGAGGAAGCGGACGGGATCGAGTTCCTCCCTGGTGCCGCCCGCGCTGACCACGACCCGGCGGCCCGCCAGATCAGCCGCCAGCCCGGCGACGCCCCTGGCGAGCACCCGGACCGCGGCCTGATAGAGCTCATCGGGCTCGGGCAGGCGGCCGGAACCGGTGTCGGCGCCGGTCAGCCGCCCGGACGCGGGTTCGAGAACCAGGCTGCCACGCTCACGCAGGGTGCGCACGTTGGCCCTGGTGGCCGGGTGCTCCCACATCTCGGTGTGCATCGCGGGCGCGAAGACCACCGGGCAGCGCGCCACCAGCAGGACCGAGGTGAGCAGGTCGTCGGCCCGGCCGGCGGCCGCACGGGCCAGCAGGTCAGCCGTGGCGGGGGCGGCGAAGACGAGATCCGCCTCCTGGCCGAGCCGGACATGGGGCACCTCGTGCACGCCGGCGAAGGCGCTCGCGGCGACCGGCTCACCGGACAGAGCCGCCCAGGTGGCGGCGCCCACGAACCGCAGTGAGTCCCGGGTGGGCACGACCCGCACCCGGTGGCCATCCTCGGTGAGCCGCCGGAGCAGTTCGCACACCTTGTAGGCAGCGATACCCGCCCCGACACCAAGCACGATCCGCGCTGGCACGTAGGCCGCCAGGCGTCAGGAGGTCAGCTCTCCGCCGTCTCCACGGCGGACAGCATGCCCTGCCGGATCTCCCGCAGCGCGATCGACAGGGGCTTCTCCTGCACGCGGGTTTCAACCAGCGGCCCGACGTACTCCAGCAGGCCCTCGCCAAGCTGGGCGTAGTAGGCATTGATCTGCCGCGCCCGCTTGGCCGCCATGATGACGAGGCGGTACTTGCTGTCAACGACCCCGAGCAGGTCGTCGATCGGCGGATTGGTGATGCCATCCGCAGCGGTATTCCCTGCCACCGTCTACCTTCCGTCAATGGATTCCTGGCCCGATCAGGCCGTCACCAAGGTTACCAGCTGCCCGCACACGTCCTCGACGGACGTGTTGACGAGCGTGATGTCGAACTCCTGCCCGGCCTCGATCTCCCTGGCCGCCAGCTCCAGCCGGCGGGCGATGACCTCGGGCGGTTCGGTGCCCCGGCCGGACAGGCGGCGCACCAGCTCGTCCCAGGATGGCGGGGCGAGGAAGACCAGGAGCGCGTCCGGCACCGCCTGGCGCACCTGCCTGGCCCCCTCGATGTCTATCTCCAGCAGCGCAGGGACACCTGCTGCGATGCACCGGATCACGGGCTCACGCGGGGTGCCGTACCGGTGCCCCGCGAAGGCGGCCCACTCGAGCAGCTCGCCGCCGGCGACCATCCGGTCGAACGCGTCATCGCTGACGAAGTGGTATTCGCGCCCGTCCACCTCACCCGGCCTGGGTGAGCGGGTCGTGACCGAGACCGAGAGCCAGATGTCCGGGCGCTTCTTGCGCAAGCCGATCACGACGGTGCCCTTGCCCACACCGGAAGGGCCGGAAAGTACGGTCAACCGGGCATCGCCGGCGACCCCCTGGACAAGCGCGGTACCGCGTGCGCGATGATCGGACGAATCGGTGTTGGAACCGTGTCCCCCGCGCCCGTCCTTGGGGTCGTCTGCGTCGGTCAGATATCGCCGCCGAACTCGTTCTCCAGTGCGCTGCGCTGATTGGCACCCAGACCGCGGACCCGCCGCGATTCCGCGATGCCAAGCCGCTCCATGATCTGGCGTGCGCGCACCTTACCGACGCCCGGCATGGCCTCAAGCAAGGCCGAGACCTTCATCTTGCCAACAGTGTCATCGGTCTGGCCCTGCTTCAGGACGGCCGGCAGCGTAGTGGACCCGCGCTTCAGGTTGTTCTTGACTTCCGCGCGGTCCTTGCGTGCCTTGGCGGCCTTCTCCAGCGCAGCCGCACGCTGATCGGGAGTGAGGGGAGGAAGAGCCACTCCAGTTCACCTCGGGTTTCCAATAGAAAAAGATGGGTCGGCTAGGGAAAGTAGCGAGTCCGGCTCACTCTGGCAACGCAAACCCCCGTTTAATGCGTCATAAATTGGCTGATACTACTTTCCGAAGTTGTCCGAATACGGATAGTAGTCAAACAGCGTCCCCGCCGGTCGGTGCGGCGGCCTGCGGCAGCGGCGCCGACTCGCCCGCCCCGCGGTCCCCGGCAGCCGGGCCAGCCCCCGTTCCGGGCGCTTTCGGGCGCCGGCCCCGGCGCCGGGGCCGGGGCCGGATTTCGGGATGCTCCAGCGTCAAGGCAAGGCAATCCGCAAGTCATATGAATGTCAAACGGGAGCGGCGCGCGCCAGGGCGCGCCCGCGCGCAGCGGGCCTCACTACAGGCCGGCCCCACCCGGAAAGCCAAGCGGGGCTTCCCGCCCCGGGCCGGCAGCGCCGGGGGGCGGCTCACCGGGCCCCAGCACGGCACGGCACACCCCCGGGACGGCTTCGCCGGAGCGGCTTCACCACCGGCCCACCCGGCCGCCCGCCCGGGGCGCCCGCCACGGGCCCGGGACCGTTTCGCCCGAGCGGCCTCACACCGGCCCACCCGGCCGCCCGCCCGCCACGGGCCCGGGACCGCTTCGCCGCCGGCCGCTTCATCCCGGAGCGGGAGTAAGCCGGCGCAGGGGCGCGGCGATAGCCGCGGCGGCGGCACCGGGATCGGGGGCGCCGGTGATGGGCCGCCCGATCACCAGCAGGTCGGCGCCGGCCCGCAGCGCCTCCTCGGGGGTGGCCGTCCGGGCCTGGTCGTGGGCTGACGAGCCCGCCGGGCGGATGCCCGGGGTGATCAAGATGATGCCCGGGCCGACCTCCGCGCGGACAGCGGCCACCTCCTGCGGTGAGCACACCAGTCCCCGCGCACCCGACTCGACCCCGAGCGCGGCGAGCCGCCGCACGGCGTCCGCCATCGGCCCCAGCATGCCGATCCGCTCCAGGCTGGCCTGGCTGAGCGAGGTCAGCACGGTGACGGCGGCGACGATGGTGTCCGGCGCCCCCTCAACGGCGGCCCGGACCACCTCCGGGCCGCCTGCCGCGTGGACCGTGAGCAGTTCCGGGCGGAGCCTGGCGACCGCTCGGGCGGCGCCGGTCACCGTGGCGGGGATGTCGTGCAGCTTCAGGTCGAGGAAGATCTTGACACCGCTGGCGCCGCGGATCGAGGCCACGATCTCCGGACCGTACCTGAGGTACAGCTCGAGCCCGACCTTGACGGTGCTGACGTGCGGCGTCACGAGCCCGGCCCACCGCGCGGCGGTCTCCAGGTCGGGTGCGTCGAGTGCGACAGCGATCGGCGCCGGCTGGGTCAAGGCTCCTCCTCGGGGACGCTGACATCACGTTACAGGGAGCTCCCCGAGAGCCTGCGGCCCGGCGCGGGGCGCGGCTCGTGGGCCAGCCCGATGATGTCCGCCAGGCGCTCGATTCCCCGGCTGGCCAGCTCCTCCTCCAGCTCGCGGAGGATCCGGACGCAGGCGGAGGGGTCGTGGAAGATCGTCGTCCCGATACTGACCATGGCCGCCCCGGCCAGGATGAACTCCAGCGCGTCCCGGCCGGTACGGATCCCGCCCATCCCGATGATCGGCACATCCGGCAGCGCCTCCCGCACCTGCCATATGCACCGCACCGCGACCGGGCGGATCGCCGGGCCGGACAGGCCGCCGGTGACCCCGGCCAGCACCGGCCGCATCGTAACGGTGTCGATCGTCATGCCGAGCAGCGTGTTGATCAGCGAGACCCCGTCGGCGCCCGCCGCCACGCAGGCACGCGCGATCGCGACGATGTCGGTGACGTCGGGCGACAGCTTCGCGAACACCGGGACGTCATAACGCAGCTTGCCGCGGACCGCCTCGATCACATCGGCCGACGCGTCCGCGTCACAGGCGAAGACCTGGCCCCGGTGCTCCACGTTCGGGCAGGAGATGTTGACCTCCACCGCCGTCACCCCGGATGCGTCGGAGAGACGGGCCGCCAGCTCGCCGAACTCACCGACCGTGCCGCCCGCGATCGACACCACCGCCCGCGCGCCCCGGGACAGCAGCCAGGGCAGGTCACGCTGCAGGAACGCGTCGACGCCCGGGCCCTGCAGGCCGATCGAGTTGAGCATCCCGCTCGGCGTCTCGGCCATCCGCGGGGTCGGGCGGCCTGCGCGCGGGGCCAGCATGACCGATTTCGTCACGACCGCGCCGATCTTGGCCACGTCGAAATAGTGCGCCAGCTCACGGCCTGACCCGGCGCAGCCCGACGCGGTGAGGATGGGGTTGGGCAGCTCGACATGCCCCAGCCTGGTCCGCAGGTCAATCGCCATTGGCGGGCCTCCCGTTGGTGGCCGGCCGCGGCTCGGGCGGCCGGCGCGGCTTCCAGCCCGGCGCACCGAGCGCGTCGAACGGGATCGTGCCCACGTCGTCCCAGCGCACCAGGTCGCCCCGGAAGACCGGCCCGTCGATGCAGGACCGCACCATCCTGGTCACCCCGTCCTCCCCGACCACCGGCAGCACGCAGGTCATGCAGACGCCGGTCCCGCAGGCCATGTGCTCCTCCACCAGGACCTGCGCCGGGAGGTCATAGCGGCCCGCCGTCGCCGTCACCTGGCGGAGCATCCCCATCGGGCCGCAGGCATAGATCACATCGGTCCTGCCCTCGTGGATGACCTGGCCGAGGACGTCGGTGACCAGCCCGCGCACTCCCATCGAGCCGTCCTCGGTGGTGATCGTCGCTGACCGGCCGCCGCGGCGGGCGGTCAGCGCGCCGAACACCCGGTCGGCGCTGGCCGCGCCGAGCAGGAAGTCAACCGTGCAGCCACGGCCACGCAGCCGGTCGGCCAGCGGGAACAGCGGTGCGCTGCCGTACCCGCCGCCGACCAGCAGGCAGCTCACCGGGTCGCGGGGAACGGGAAACGGCCGCCCGAGCGGCCCGGCGATGTCGAGCATGTCCCGGGTGCGGCGCTCGGCCAGCCAGCGGGTACCCGGCCCGACCACGGCGAACACGAACTCCACCGTGCCGCCGTGGTCGGGCCGCACCTCGTAGATCGAGAACGCCCGGCGCAGCAGCATGGCCGTCTCCTGGCCGCCCACCGCGACGGCGACGAACTGGCCCGGCCGGAACCTGGCCCCGATGCCCGGCGCGACCACCGTCATGGCGTAATAGGCGTCCACTCTGCGCACGGTGAGCACCGTCCCCCGGACCTGGATATGGCCCGGCCCGGTGCCCTGCTCAGCGGCTACATCCGTCATGGCTCACCGCCTGCTGCCGGGCGCGCCGGGCGCCCCGCCGCCGTTTCTCCCGCCATCATGTCCCCCGTTGCCGTGTCCCGGGTCATCGCGCTGCCCGCCCGCGGCGGTTGCTCCCCCACCGCGCAGCGCGGTCGTGTATTCCTGCAGGGATCGCACACCCACCTCACCTCGCGTGATCGCCTCGATGCCCTGCACGGCCGCGGCCAGGCCCTGAATCGTGGTCACGCACGGGATCTGCCGCCGGACCGCGGCGGTGCGGATCTCATACCCGTCAAGCCGCGGCCCCGACTGCCCGGGGCTGCCGAACGGCGTGTTCACGATCAGGTCCACCTGGCCGTCCAGGATCCTGGCGACAATGTCAGGCTCACCGTCGGGCCCCACGCCTTCGCTGTGCTTACGGACGATCGTGGCACGAACCCCGTTGCGCCGCAGCACCTCACCGGTTCCGCGGGTGGCCCAGATCTCGAACCCGAGGTCGGCGAGGCGCTTGACCGGGAAGATCATGGACCGCTTGTCACGGTCGGCCACCGACACGAACGCGCGGCCCTTCACCGGCAGCGTCCCGTAGGCCGCCGCCTGCGACTTGGCGTACGCGGTGCCGAACACCTCGTCGATCCCCATCACCTCGCCGGTGGAGCGCATCTCGGGGCCGAGGACCGTGTCCACCCCCTGCCCCTGCGCGTCCCGGAACCGGCCGAACGGCAGCACCACCTCTTTGACCGCGACCGGGGCGTCGAGGGGCATCGTGCCGCCGTCCCCGGCGGCGGGCAGCAGCCCCTCGGCCCGCAGCTGCGCCACGGTCGCGCCGAGCATGATCCGGGCCGCCGCCTTGGCCAGCGGGACCGCGGTCGCCTTGGACACGAACGGGACGGTGCGCGACGCGCGGGGGTTCGCCTCCAGCACGTACAGCACCCCGGCGGTCAGCGCGTACTGGACGTTGAGCAGACCGCGCACCCCCACCCCGCGGGCGATGGCCTCGGTGGACTCCCGGATGCGGTCGATGTCCCGGCGGCCCAGGGTGATCGGCGGCAGAGCGCAGGCCGAGTCCCCCGAGTGGATGCCGGCCTCCTCGATGTGCTCCATCACCCCGGCCAGGTAGAGCTCGTCGCCGTCGAACAGGGCATCGACGTCGATCTCGATCGCGTCGTCGAGGAACCGGTCGATCAGGACCGGGTGCTCGGGGCTGGCCTCGGTGGCCCTGCCGACATAGGACTCCAGCGTGCCGTCGTCGTAGACGATCTCCATGCCGCGGCCGCCCAGCACATAGGACGGGCGGACGAGTACCGGGTAGCCGATCTCGGCGGCGATCGCCTTGGCCGCGGCCGACGACGCCGCCGTCCCGTGCTTGGGGGCGGGCAGCCCGGCGGCGGCGAGCAGCGCGCCGAACTCCCCCCGGTGCTCGGCGAGGTGGATCGCGTCCGGGCTGGTGCCCACCACCGGGACCCCGGCGGCGGCGAGCGGCCGGGCCAGGCCGAGCGGGGTCTGCCCGCCGAGCTGCACGATCACCCCCGCGACCGGCCCGGCCGCCCGTTCGGCGTCCACGATCTCCAGCACGTCCTCCAGCGTCAGCGGCTCGAAGTACAGCCGGTCCGAGGTGTCGTAGTCGGTGGACACGGTCTCCGGGTTGCAGTTGACCATCACCGTCTCGTAGCCGGCCGCCGACAGCGCGAAACACGCGTGCACGCAGGCGTAGTCGAACTCGATCCCCTGGCCGATCCGGTTCGGCCCGCTGCCCAGGATGATCACCTTCGGGCGGTCGCCCGGCGGGACCTCGCTCTCGGCGTCGTAGGTCGAGTACAGGTAGGGCGTGCGCGCCTCGAACTCAGCCGCGCAGGTGTCCACCGTGTGGAAGACCGGCCGGACGCCGAGGTCGTGCCGCCACCGGCGCACCCGGTCCTCGGCGATGCCGCAGATGTCGGCGATCTGGGAGTCGGAGAAACCCGCCTGCTTGGCGGCCCGCAGGGTGGCCGCGGTCGGCGGCCCGCCCGACGCCAGGCGTTGCGCCTGTTCCTCGATGGCCTTGATCTGGTCGATGAACCAGGCGTCGATGCCGGTCGCGGCGGCCAGCTCGGGCACGCTCACCCCGGCCCGGATCGCCTGGTGCACGGCGGCGAGCCGGCCGTCGTGCGGGACCGCGCACCGGGCGAGCAGCTCCGCCGGGTCGCCGGGCGGCTCGCGCCAGCTCAGCGGCGCCCCGCGGCTTTCCAGCGAGCGCAGCGCCTTCTGCAGGGCCTCGGGGAAGCTGCGGCCGATCGCCATCGCCTCGCCGACCGACTTCATGTGGGTGGTGAGCACCGGGTCGGCGCCGGGGAACTTCTCGAACGCGAACCGGGGCACCTTGACCACCACGTAGTCCAGGGCCGGCTCGAAGCTGGCCGGGGTTTGTCCGGTGATGTCGTTGCGGATCTCGTCGAGGGTGTAACCGATGGCCAGCCGGGCGGCGATCTTGGCGATCGGGAAGCCCGTGGCCTTGGAGGCCAGCGCCGAGGAGCGCGAGACCCGGGGGTTCATCTCGATCACCACCATCCGGCCGGTGCCCGGGTGCACGGCGAACTGGATGTTGCAGCCGCCGGTGTCCACCCCCACGGCGCGGATCACCGCGATCGCCACGTCGCGCATGTGCTGGTACTCGCGGTCGGTGAGCGTCATGGCCGGGGCCACCGTCACCGAGTCGCCGGTGTGCACGCCCATCGGGTCGATGTTCTCGATCGGGCACACCACCACGACGTTGTCGTTGCGGTCGCGCATCAGCTCGAGCTCGAACTCCTTCCAGCCCAGGATCGACTCCTCCAGCAGCACCTCGGTGACCGGGCTGGCGTCCAGGCCGGCCCCGGCGATGCGGCGCAGATCCCTGGGGTCGTAGGCGATGCCCGACCCGGCCCCGCCGAGGGTGAACGAGGGCCGCACCACCAGCGGGTACCCGAGCTCGCGGGCCGCGCGCTCGCATTCGCCCAGCGTGTGGCAGGTGCGGCTGCCGGGCACCTCGGCGCCCAGCCCGGTGACGATGTCCTTGAACCGCTGCCGGTCCTCCCCGGCGGTGATCGCCTCGATGCTGGCGCCGATGAGCTCCACCCCGTACCTGGTGAGCGTGCCGGCCTCGTGCAGCGCGATGGCCGCGTTCAGCGCCGTCTGGCCGCCCAGGGTGGGCAGCACGGCGTCCGGGCGCTCGGCGGCGATGACCTTCTCCAGCACGTCGGCGGTGATCGGCTCCACGTAGGTGGCGTCGGCGAACTCGGGGTCGGTCATGATCGTGGCCGGGTTGGAGTTGACCAGGCTGACCCGGATGCCCTCGGCGCGCAGCACCCGGCACGCCTGGGTGCCGGAGTAGTCGAACTCGCAGGCCTGCCCGATCACGATCGGCCCCGACCCGATGACCAGCACCGACCTGAGGTCCTGCCGCTTAGGCACCGCCACCCCCCTCCCCCACCGCACTCGCATGATCACGGAAACGAGCCGGCCATGGTGACTGACCGGATTCCGTAATCATGGTCAAGGGGCGCGCCGTGATCACTTCGCACGCTCCATCAGGGCGCAGAACGCGTCGAACTCGCCGGCCGCGTCGTGCGGGCCGGGGGCCGCCTCCGGGTGGTACTGCACGCTGAAGGCGGGCCGGTCAAGCAGCCGCAGGCCCTCGACCACGCCGTCGTTGAGGTTGACGTGGCTGACCTGGGCGCGGCCGAACGGCGTCTCGAACGCCGCCCGCGCCGCCGCGCTCATCCGGGCCCCGGCCAGCGCCGCAGCCGACTCTCCGGCGGCCGCCCCCGGCTCCGGCTCCGTGCCTGCCGCACCCGGCTCCCCGCCGGCCGCACCAGGCAGGGCGACCGCGAAGCCGTGGTTGTGGCTGGTGATCTGGACGCGGCCGGTGGCGAGATCGGCGACCGGCTGGTTGATGCCACGGTGGCCGAAACGCAGCTTGTAGGTGCCCAGGCCGAGCGCCCGGCCCAGGATCTGGCTGCCCAGGCAGATGCCGAACAGCGGGACCGCCTGGGCCAGCACGCCGCGCATGGCCGCCACCGCGTAGCCGGCCGCCGCCGGGTCGCCGGGGCCGTTGGAGAAGAACACCCCGTCCGGGTCGGTGGCCAGGATCTCGGCCACCGTGCTGGTGGCCGGGAGGACCCGCACCTGGCAGCCCCGCCGCGCCATCGACCGCGGGGTCGCGGCCTTGATGCCCAGGTCCACCGCGGCCACCCGGTACCGGGCACGGGTGCCCGGCGGCGGGTCCACCGTGTACGGCTCGGCCGTGGACACCTCACGGGCCAGATCGGCACCGAGCATGGATGGGCTCGCCAGGACCCGGCCCAGCAGGGCCTGCGGGTCGCCGCCGGCGGCGATCGCCGCCCGCATCGCGCCGCGCTCGCGCAGGTGACGGGTCAGGGCGCGGGTACCGGTGATCGCTATGCCGGGGATCTGATGGGCGGCCAGTTCCTCGTCCAGGCTGCGGCGGGCGCGCCAGCTGGAGGCGATCCTGGCCGGCTCACGGACCACGTAGCCGCTCACCCAGATCCGCCGCGACTCCGGGTCCTCGTCGTTGACACCGGTGTTACCGATATGGGGGGCGGTCATGGCGACGATCTGCCGGGCGTAGGACGGGTCGGTGAGCGTTTCCTGGTAGCCGGTCATGGCGGTGTTGAAGACCATTTCACCGAACGCCTCGCCGTCGGCCCCGAACCCAGTGCCGTGGAACGTTGTGCCGTCCTCCAGCACGAGGATCGCTGGCCGGCCGCCGGTCTCCGCGGCCGCCTGGGCGCGCTGGCCGCCGGCCATCAGGCCAGCTTCCCGTCCAGGACGGTGGGGCGGCCGCGCAGGAACGTGGCCACCACCCGTCCCGGCAGCACCCGGCCCGCGAACGGGGTGTTCCGGCTCCGGGACGCGTGCGAGGCCGGGTTGACCGCCTCCCGCGGCTCAGGGTCATACAGGGTGAGACTGGCGGGCATGCCGGGCGCCAGCGGCTGTCCGTGGCCGGACAGACGCCCGATCGCGGCGGGGCGGGCCGACATCCGGTCGGCGACCCCGGCCCAGTCGAGCAGGCCGGTCTCGACCATCGCCTCCTGCACCACCCGCAGCGCGGTCTCGAGACCGGTCATGCCGAACGCGGCTGCCGCCCACTCGGTCTCCTTGTCCTCGACCGGGTGGGGCGCGTGGTCGGTCGCCACGCAGTCGATCGTCCCGTCGGCCAGGGCGTCCCGCAGGGCTGCCACGTCCGCCGCCGTGCGCAGCGGCGGGTTCACCTTGTACACCGGGTCGTAGCCGGCCACCAGCTCGTCGGTGAGCAGCAGATGGTGCGGTGTCACCTCGGCGGTCACCCGCCAGCCCTTGGACTTCGCCCAGCGGATGATCTCCACCGAGCCGGCCGTGGACACGTGGCAGACGTGCAGCGCCGACCCGACATGGGCGGCCAGCAGGCAGTCGCGGGCGATGACCGCCTCCTCGGCGACGGCCGGCCATCCGGTCAGCCCCAGCCGGCCCGACACCTCCCCCTCGTTCATCTGGGCGCCTTCGGTGAGCCGCGGCTCCTGGGCGTGCTGGGCGACCACGCCGTCGAACGCCTTGACGTACTCCAGCGCCCGGCGCATGAGCACCGCGTCGGACACGCAGCGCCCGTCGTCGGAGAAGATCCGCACCCGGGCGGCCGAGTCGGCCATGGCCCCGAGCTCGGCGAGCTGCTGGCCGGCCAGCCCGGAGGTGACCGCGCCGACCGGCAGGACGTCGCAGTGCCCGGCCTGGCGGCCGAGCCGCCAGATCTGCTCGACCACCCCCGCGGTGTCGGCGACCGGCTCGGTGTTGGCCATCGCGTGCACGGCGGTGAACCCGCCGAGCGCGGCGGCCATGGTGCCGGTCTCGACCGTCTCCGCGTCCTCCCGGCCCGGCTCCCGCAGGTGGGTGTGCAGGTCGACCAGGCCCGGGAGGGCGATCAGGCCCGCCGCGTCCAGCACCTGTGCCCGCGGGCCGGCCTCCGCGGCCGCGCCGGGGCCGAGGCCGGTCACCAGCCCGTCGCGGACACCGATGTCGGCCGGCTCACCGCCCAGCGGCCGCGCCCCCCTGATCAGCCAGGTGCCGCCCACGGCGCTCATTCCGCCGCCTCCCTCGCGGGCGCTTCGCTGGCTTCGGGAGGCGGGTCCGCCCCGCCGAGGAGCAGGTACAGGACGGCCATCCGCACGCTGACGCCGTTGGCGACCTGCTCCACCACCGTGGACCGGGGCGAGTCCGCGACCCCGGCCGCGATCTCCACCCCGCGGTTCATGGGCCCGGGATGCATGACGATGGCGCGCTCGGGCAGCTGCGCCATCCGGGCGCCGTCCAGGCCGTAGCGGCGGCTGTACTCACGCACGCTGGGGAAGTAGGCGGCGTTCATCCGCTCCTGCTGGATGCGCAGCATCATGACCACGTCGCTCTTGGGCAGGGCCGCGTCCAGGTCGTAGTCGATCGAGCAGGGCCAGGTGTCGGCCGCCACCGGGAGCAGGGTCGGGGGCGCGACCAGCAGCACCTCCGCGCCGAGCGTATGGAGCAGGATGACGTTGGAACGGGCCACCCGGCTGTGCAGGATGTCGCCGACGATGGTGACCCGCAGCCCGTCCAGCGTCCCGCCCCGTGCGGGGGCGCCGGCCGGTTCCCCCGGGCCTGCGCCGGAGTCGCTGCTGCGGCCGAACCGGCGGCGGATGGTGAACGCGTCCAGCAGCGCCTGGGTCGGGTGTTCGTGCGCCCCGTCCCCGGCGTTGATGACGCTGCCGCGCACCCACTCCGCCAGCCGGTGCGGTGCGCCGGACGCGTTGTGCCTGATGACCACCGCGTCGGCGCCCATCGCCTCCAGCGTCAGCGCGGTGTCCTTCAGGCTCTCGCCCTTGGCCACGCTGGAGCCCTTGGCGGAAAAATTGATCACGTCGGCGGACAGCCGCTTGGCCGCCGCCTCGAACGAGATCCTGGTCCGGGTGGAGTCCTCGAAGAAGAGGTTCACGACCGTGCGGCCGCGCAGGGTCGGCAGCTTCTTGATGGGGCGGTCGGATATCCGGGCGAGTTCGTCGGCGGTGTCGAGCACCCGCAGGGCATCCTCGCGGCTCAGGTCCGCCGCCGAGATCAGGTGCCGGTTCACCGGGGTCCCCCGCCGGCTGCCCCGGAGGCCACGCCCAGCAGGACCGCGTCCTCGCCGTCCACCTCGGTGAGGAGAACCCGGACCACCTCATGCTGCGCGGTGGGCAGGTTCTTGCCGACATAGTCGGGGCGGATCGGCAGCTCCCGGTGGCCCCGGTCGACCAGGACCGCGAGCTGCACGGCCCGCGGCCGGCCGAGGTCGTTGAGCGCGTCGAGCGCCGCCCGCACCGTCCGCCCCGAGTAGAGCACGTCGTCCACCAGCACCACGATCTTGCCGTCGATCCCGTCCGGCGGGACCTGCGTCCGGCCGAGCGTCCTGGCCGGGCGCAGCCGGAGATCATCGCGGTACATGGTGATGTCGAGGGACCCATGCGGGACCGGATGGCCCTCTACCTGCCGGATCCCGGCGGCCAGCCGGGCCGCCAGCGGTACTCCTCGGGTCGGGATACCGAGCAGGACCACCTGCTGCGCGCCCCTGGTCCGCTCGATGATCTCATGCCCGATCCGGGTCAGCGCCCGGCTGATCTCGGCCTGTTCCAGCACGGTCTTGCCATCGCCGGGAACGGGGCGGGCGGTCACGTCCTTCCCGCCGCCCGGCCCGCTGCTGGCCGGCTGCGCATGCACCACCAGGACCTCCTTTCCCGCCTCACCGGACGGGCATTAAAGGATGTCGGTCCGTAACAAGGTACCAGCCGGGCGGGCAACCAGCCGGGAGGCGCGGCCGGCTTCGGCTGATCATCGGTGACAGTGAGTGATCCACATCTCCGCAGGACATAGGCGCTGGTGCCGCCCACGGACCAGCGGCCGCACGGGCAAAGACCCGGCGCGCGCGGGGCGGCGGCGCAAGGCTTCCCGACCGCTGGCCACCAGACGAAATCCCGTCCCTGCCGACTCATGACTGAAGATTCAGTTCACCTACTTTTTGCATTCGGCTTGACCTGATCTCCCTCGCGGCCTACCGTCACTGAGCGTGACGGTTACTCAAAGCGACGACTGGCCGGGGGCCGAGGACCATGCCATCTGAATACGCCAAGACCCTGGGCGCGCGGCTGCGCGCCATCCGCACCCAGCAGGGACTCTCGCTGCACGGCGTCGAGGAGAAGTCCCGCGGCCGGTGGAAGGCGGTCGTGGTCGGCTCGTACGAGCGCGGCGACCGCTCCGTCACCGTCCAGAAGCTCGCCGAGCTGGCCGAGTTCTACGGCGTTCCGGTGTCAGAGCTGCTGCCGGGCGACGCGGCGCCCACCGCGCTGGCGCCGTCGCCGAAACTCGTCATCGACCTTGAGCGCATGGCCCAGTTGCCGAAAGACAAGGCCGGGCCGCTCGCCCGCTACGTGGCGACGATCCAGAGCCAGCGCGGCGACTACAACGGCCGGGTGCTGTCCATCCGGCAGGAGGACCTGCGGTCGCTGGCGGTCATCTACGACAGGTCGCCGGTCGACCTCACCGAAGAGCTGATCGGGTGGGGCGTGCTCGACTCGGAGGCCCGGGGCGCGGTCGAGGCGCTCTGACCGGCCGGGGGGGCAGCGCCACGCCGCTCCCCCGCCCGGCCCCGGGCAGCACACGGCCGCCCGCACCCAGACCTGGTTACCCTCCCGGTGCTCCCGGCGCGCGCTGACGCGCTACCCCGCGCTGCGCAGGGGGAGCACCGGCTGGGCGGCCACCCCCAGTGCCTCCTCGGCCAGCGACAGGAACGTCTCAGCGTCCCGGAGCAGGTCATCGGCCTCACGCCCGGAAACCGCCCGTGGCAGCCCGGCCTCCGCCGCCGCCCGCTTGCCCGCCCCGGCGGCGAAGAACGCCGCCCATTCGGCCAGGGCAGGCTCCACCCGCGGCAGCAGTTCCCAGACGCTCGGGGGCCCTTTCCTGCGCCGGCCTCCCGGCGCGGGCCGGGCCGCCACGACCGCCGCCGCGGCCCGCAGGGCCGCCAGGTGCGCGGCCACATAACGCCCGCCGGCGCTGGTTTCGCCGGCCGCGCTGGCGAGGCCATGCCGCGCGGACTCCAGCAGAGCCAGGGCCGTCGGCGCGATCCTGCAGCGCACCCGTCCTGGCGTTGCCTGCGCAAGCGTGTCCATGGCGCTCCTTCCGCCGCGGGCCGGGCCGGGACGGGCGCTTCCCCGCGCTCCGCCCGGCCCCTACCGGCAGCCAGGGGGGTGCTGCCGGACGCCGCTGGATCTATTCGAACACAAATTCGGCTATTCGTCTACTCGTTTGTACCTGCGTTCGAACATAGCGGCCGGGTCCGACAAAACCCGGCCAGCGGTCGGCCGGTGCCGGGCGGGCGGAACCTCGCATACGCTACCCGGGTGCGCTCCGGACCCGAGCTGCGGGAACTGAGCGCGGAGCAGTTCACGGCCGAACTGGACGCGCTCACCCGGATTTATGCGCTGGCGATGAACGCGCCAGCGGCGGAACTGCCCGGCCGTGTGGCCATCATGGAGCGCCATGCCGCCTACCCGGCCTTCCGCGCCGTGGTGGCGACCCTTCCCGCGGGGCCGGACCCCGGCCCGGGCGGGGACGGCGGCGCCGCAGGTGACGGGCGCGCACCCATCGGTTTCGCCTATGGCTTCCACGGCTCGGCGGGCCAGTGGTGGCACGACGTGGTCCGGCAGAGCCTGGCCGCCCAGCAGGGCGGCGACGCCGCCGGCCACTGGCTGGGCGATTCCTTCGAGTTCGCCGAGGTGCATGTGCGCCCCGTCTACCAGGGCCGGGGCACCGGCCGGGCGATGATGCACAGGCTGGCGGCCACGCGGCCGGAGCGGACCGCCGTACTCTCCACGCCGGACGGCCAGACCCGGGCCCGGCGCCTGTACTACAGCCTCGGCTTCGCCGACCTGCTGCCCACGTTCACCTTCCCCGGCGCCGGCCCGGCCTACGCCATCATGGGCGCGATGCTGCCGCTGCGGGGCGGGCGGCCAGCGGCCGACCGCTGCGCCAGCCCCAGCCGCTGGTAGATGTCGAGCGTTGCGCGCGAGCCGTTCAGCGTGTAGAAGTGCAGGCCCGGGGCACCCTCGGCCAGCAGGCGCTCGCACATGCCAGCCGCGTGATCCACGCCGACCTCGCGCACCGCGGCCTGGTCGCCGGCGGCCGCGGTCAGCCGGTCGGCCAGCCCCGCTGGCAGTTTCGCCCCGGACAGCAGCACCACCCGCTCCAGCGTCCGCATGCTGGTGACCGGCATGATCCCGGCAATGATCGGCACCGCGCCGCCCGCCGCCGCGACCCGGTCGCGCAGCCGCAGGTAGTCCTCGACGAAGAAGAACATCTGGGTGATCGCGAAGTCGGCGCCCGCCTGGCACTTGCGCACGAAGTACGCCGCATCGGCCGCCAGGTCCGGCGAGCGCGGGTGCCCCTCGGGGAACGCCGCGACCCCGACACAGAAATCGCCCGCCGACCTGATCAGGCTCACCAATTCGGACGCATAGCGCAGCCCTTCGGGGTGCGGCACCCACTGCCCGGCCGGGTCGCCCGGGGGGTCGCCCCGCAGCGCGAGCACGTTGCGCACCCCGACCGCGGCGTATGAGCCGATCACATGACGCAGTTCCGCCACCGAGTGATTGACCGCCGTGAAGTGCCCGACCGGCGTCAGCGTGGTCTCGGCCGCGATCCTCCCGGTCACCCGGACCGTCCGGTCGCGGGTCGAGCCGCCCGCGCCGTAGGTCACCGAGACGAACGTGGGGTGCAGCGGCTCCAGGGCGCGGATGGCCCGCCAGAGCTGCCGCTCGTCCACCTCGGTCTTGGGCGGCATGAACTCGAACGAGAACGATTCACGC
Source organism: uncultured Actinomycetes bacterium (assembly GCA_963730065.1). Taxonomy (GTDB): domain Bacteria; phylum Actinomycetota; class Actinomycetes; order Streptosporangiales; family Streptosporangiaceae; genus UBA9676. Next base: position 533,290 of record CAVSQL010000006.1, read on the forward strand.
CCTTCCGCCAGCAGGTCACGGATGGCCGGAGCGCGGTGCAGCGGACTGGACACCATGAGCCCAGGCTAGGGCACACACCCCCCCGGCGGCAGGCACTCGCTCAGCGGTAGCCGCACGCGGCCGGGCTGGGATCCGCCCGGTATGCCCTAGTCTCGCGATCATGGCCCGTGATCCCGCCGCCCTCGGTCACATCCGTGACCAGGTGGGAAGTGCGCTGCGCGGCTTCCTCGAGCAGCAGCGGGCGGTTCTGCCGGGGCCGGCGCGGAACTGCTGCCCGCGCTGGAGGCGCTGGCCGAGCTGCTGGCGGCCGGGAAGCGGCTGCGGCCAGCGTTCTGCTACTGGGGCTGGCGCGGGGCGGGCGGGCCGGACGGCCCGCAGATCCTGGCCGCGGCCGCCGCGCTGGAGCTGCTGCACGCCAGCGCGCTGGTGCACGACGACGTCATGGATGGCAGCGACACCCGCCGGGGCCGGCCCTCGCTGCACCGCCTGTTCGCTGCCCGCCACGCCGCGCAGGGGTGGCGGGGGTCACCGGAGTCGTTCGGCCAGGGTGCCGCCATCCTCATGGGTGACCTCCTGCTGTCGTGGACCGATGAGATGTACCACGCCAGCGGACTGCCGGGCGGCGCGCTGCGCCGCGGCCAGGCCGTGCTCGACCTGATGCGAACGGAGGTGATCGCCGGGCAGTACCTGGACCTGCTGGGCCAGGCCGCCGGGAACGGGACCGTGGAGAGCGCGCTGCGGGTGGTCGAGTACAAGACCGCCAAGTACACCATCGAGCGGCCGCTTCACCTGGGCGCCGCCCTGGCCGGTTTCCCCGGCGGGGCCGTCCCGGCGGCGTTCTCGGCCTACGGCCTCCCGCTCGGGGTCGCCTTCCAGCTCCGCGACGACATCCTCGGCGTATTCGGCGACCCCGCCGAAACCGGGAAGCCCGCCAGCGACGACGTGCGGGAGGGGAAACGGACGGTGCTGCTGGCCATCTCCCGGGCCAGGGCGACCGCGGCCCAGGCCGCGATCATCGACGAGCGGCTCGGCGATCCCCGGCTGGATGAGGCGGGGGCGGCCGAGGTGCGGGCCGTGATCACCGACACCGGCGCGCTCGCCGCGTGCGAGACCATGATCGGCCAGCACGTCGCCGAGGCGGTGGCCGCGCTCGGGCCGGCGCCCGTCACCGACGAGGCCAAGGCGGCGCTGGCCGAGCTGGCCGTGGCCGCCACCGCCCGCCACGGCTGAGCCCAGCGGGGCCCGCCACAGCCGCCGCCGGAGGTGAGCGGATCAGCTGCGCCGGCCGGGAACGGCCCGGGCCGTCCTCAGAGCGCGAGGGCCTGCGCCCGGCGGTTCACCTCGGTGCCGCGGTGCTCGGCCATCGCCTGGATCGGCGTGCCGGGGAGCGAGTCATCGGCGGTGAACAGCCAGCGCAGCGACTCCGTCTCGTCGAGCCCGCAGTCGAAGAGCACGGTGAGCGTGCCATGCAGGCCCTTGACGATCTGGTTGCCGTCAAAGAACGCGGCCGGCACGCACTGCCCGCCGTCGGGGCGCTGCACAGCGATCAGCTTGCGGTCGCGGAGCAGCTGCCGGACCCTGCTGTGCGGGAGTCCGAGCCGGTCAGCCACATCAGGGAGGGTCAGCCAGTCGCCGACGAGACTGTCGGCCAGGAGCTCAATCTGTGCCACATCTCCGAATGTCCCACACCGCGCGCCTGGCCAAACCCGACAGCAGCCGTTCACCACCACGTCACCGGCCCGGGCCGCCGCAGGATGGGACGGGAATCCGGCGGCCCGCGGGGTCAGCTCGTGGGCCACTGGTAATCGTTTAGCAGTGCGAAGGTATAGCAGTGTTAAAGACTTCCTGGTCGCGCCGTGTTAGGTTGGTTGCTCCGGCACCAGCTGCGCCGTCGTCGCGCCACCAGCAGCCGGTAGCCGACGGCGGCGCGGCGCCCGGCCGGGCCATGGCACCCGGGCGGGCCGGGCATCAGGATCCCCGGTCTGGCCGGGTCATGCGTCCGGCGCGACGGCATCGCGGACTGGGATGCCCGGGTCGGCCAGGCGGCCGGGGTCGACCGGGTCACCTGCTGCGATGGCGCGCCGGCCCTGGAGGAGATCACGCGGCCGTCCCACCGTGAGCAGGGCGACCAGCCGCTCACCGGTCCCGGGCGCGGCGCCCGGATCCGCTGGCCGCGGTCCCGCCAGCCAGCACGCCGCCCACGCCCGGTCGGCCGGGTCCCCCCGCCAGATCAGCCGGTCGGCGCCATCGTGGTGCCCGGCATACTGGACCATCCGGCCGAACTGCTCCGACCAGAAGTACGGGACCGGATCGTAGGTCTCGTCCCCGCCGAGGATGTTGCCCGCCACCACGCCGGGCGCGTGGAGGGCGTTGTCCCAGTGCTCGACCCGGAGCCGGCGGCCGTACCGGGCGGAGACGAAGGCCGCGCAGTCCCCGGCCGCGTACACCCCAGGAGCCGACGTGCGCAGCCGCTCATCCACGGCGACCCCGTTGTCCAGCTTCACTGCCGAGCCGGCCAGCCATTCCACCTGCGGCCTGACCCCCACCGCGACGACGGTGAGATCGGCGGGCAGCCACCCTCCCCCGGGCAGCACGAGACCATCATGCTCAACGGATTCCACGGGCTGGCCCAGGAGCAGCTCCACCCCCGCGTCGGCGTACCAGGGCACGGTCACCGACCCCACCTCGCCCCCGATCGCCCCGGCGAGCGGGGCAGCCGCCGCCTCCACGACGGTGACCTGGCCGCCGCGGGCCCGGGCGGTGGTGGCGAGTTCGGCGCCGATCCAGCCGGCCCCGACCACGGCCAGCCGGGTTCCGGGCCGCAGCGCGTCCCGGAGCGCGCAGGCATCGTCGAACGTGCGCAGGAACCGCTGCCCGCCGCCCCCGGGCAGGCCCACCGGGGTGGCGCCGGTGGCCACCACCAGGGCGTCGAAGGGGTACTCGGCTTGGTCGGTCCGCAGCACGCCCCCGTCCACGGCGGTGGCCGCCTCACCCAGCCGCAGGTCCAGCCCGAGCGCCGCCGGGTCGGCCGCCAGCGTCGTGTCGTCGAGCTGGCCGGTCATGAACTTCTTGGTCAGCGGGGGCCGGTCATACGGCGGCCGGGACTCGGCCCCGACCATGGTGATCGCGCCCGGGTAGCCTTTCGCCCGCAGCTCCTCCGCCGTGCGCAGCCCGGCCAGGCCCGCGCCGGCGATCACTACCCGTTCGATCCGCACGAGCACCTACGTTAGGCGACGCCGGGCGCACGCACCCGGTGCCGGTCCCGGCCTTTCCGGGCTGGTCACCTCCAACGACCTGGTGAGACGTTGGCAACGTTCGCACATCGGGGGTCGCGGGTCACCCCTAGAATCATTGCCGATGGATACGACCCTCGCCCGCCCGCCCATCGGCCAGTTGCTCGATGGACGCTACCGGGTCGAGTCCCTGATCGCCCGCGGCGGCATGGCGACCGTCTACCTGGGCACCGACACGCGGCTCGACCGCACTGTCGCGCTCAAGATCATGCATGCCGAGCTGGCCAACGACGAGGACTTCGTCCGCCGGTTCGTGGTCGAGGCCCGGTCGGTCGCCCAGCTGTCCCACCCCAACGTGGTCACCGTGTTCGACCAGGGAGCGGACGGGGCCACGCTGTACCTGGCCATGGAGCACGTGCCCGGCCGGACGCTCCGCGACCTGCTGAACGAGCGAGGTCGGCTCAGCCCGCATGAGGCGCTGGACATCATGGATGGTGTGCTGGCCGGGCTGGCCGCCGCGCACGACGCCGGGATCGCGCACCGCGACGTCAAGCCCGAGAACGTGCTGCTCACCGACTCCATGGCGGTCAAGGTGGCCGACTTCGGGCTGGCCAGGCTGCTGGCCGGGGTGAGCCAGACCAAGAGCGGGATGATCATCGGCACTGCCGCCTACCTGGCTCCCGAGCAGGTGGCCGGGCAGACGGCCGACGCGCGCACGGACGTGTACGCAGCCGGGGTGATGCTGTTCGAGCTGCTCACCGGATCCCAGCCGCATATCGGCGACACCCCGCTGGCGGTGGCCTACAAGCACGTCAACGAGGTCGTCCCGCCCCCGTCGAGCGTCGTGCCGGGACTGCCGCCCGCGCTGGACACGCTCGTGGCGCTGGCGACCAGCCGGGATCCCGAACTGCGCCCCGGTGACGCCGGGCAGTTCCTGCGCGCCGTCACCGGGGTCCGCCACGCCGTGCCCCCGGCCGGCGGCACGCCACCCGCCGGGCTGGTGGCGCCGCCGCAGGCCTGGCCCGGCGCTCCGCCCGACGGGCCCGGCCACGACCTGGTCCCGGGGATGACACCGCCCGCGCGGCAGTCGTACGGATCGCCCTACCCCGGCTCCCCGCCGGCCCCGGTCACCCAGCAGTTCCCGCCGGGGCCCTACCGTCCCGGCAGCCAGCACACCTTGATCGTCAGCGCCGGGGAAGATTCCCCGTACGGCCGGCCACGGCCCCAGTACAGGCGGCACGAGCCCCGGCTGCAGCGGCTGCTGTTCAGCCGGCGGCTGGCCTACCTCGCCGTCGGGTTCGCCGCGGTGCTGCTGGTGGGGGTGGCCGCGTGGTGGCTGACCACGGGCCGGTTCACCAACGTCCCGAGGGTCACCGGCATGACCGTGGCCGCCGCGAAGGCCGAGCTGAGCGGGGCCGGTTTCACCGTCACCACCGCCACCGCCCGGCTGGACAACCGGTTCGCCAAGGGCCAGGTGATCCGCTCGGTCCCGGCCAGCGGGCAGCGGGTGACCAAGGGCAGCCAGATCACGCTGATCCCGTCGGCGGGGCCGCACCGGATCCAGGTGCCGCAGGTGACCGGGCTGACGCTGCAGGCCGCGCAGGCGGCGCTCCGCCATGCCGGGCTCACGCCCGGCGCGGTGGCGAAGGAGACCTCGAGCACCATCCCGGCCGGCATCGTCGTCAGCACCACGCCCGCCGCCGGGGGCATGTGGCCGCAGCCGCGGCCGGTGCGGCTGGTGGTCAGCGCGGGACCGCCGGTGCCCGACTTCGTCGGCCAGCCACAGGGAGCGGCCGAGGGCTGGGCATCGGCCAACGGGGTCAAACTCGACGAGGTCAGCACGACCAAGAGCGACGCGCCGGCTGGGACGGTCACGCGCCAGTCGCTGCCCCCGGGCAGCGCGTTCACCAGCGGCCAGGTCATCATCATCACGATCTCGGCCGGGCCGCCGCAGGTGGCGGTGCCCAACGTCAACGGGATGACCGTGGACCAGGCCACGCACACCCTGGAGAAATTCGGCTTCTCGGTCATGGTCAACCAGGTCGGGCCGCTGGACACCGTCTTCAACTACAGCCCGAACACCCAGGCCCCGAAGGGAAGCACGATAACGATCTGGGTCGGCCTGTAAGGGCCGCTATCCGGCCTCCCCGGCATAAACCGCGGCGCCGCTGCCGCGCTGGCCGACCCTCACCCTCGGCGCTTTCGTCGAGTGGGGCCGTAACCCGCCCCGCACCTGTACTGCCTCACGGCGCCGGCCCACTTCCGACGCCATGATCCCCCATGCGCTAGGCTGCTTCCCGTGCGTGAGCAGTTCTGGTTTTGGTATGGCTACCGGCCCGGTATCCGGACGGTCGCCCGCCAGACCATGCGCTGACGCGAGCGACCTCACCAGAGCCCCGGGCCGAAGGCCCGGGGCTTCTTTCTTGGGCGCCATTGCAATGGCGCAATGGCGCGATGGGTGACAGGAGGACCCGATGGTCGTGGTGATGGCCCCCGAGGCCACCGAGGAGGACGTGGAGGCGATCGTTGATCTCGTGCGCACGGCGGGCGGGGACGCCTTCGTCAGCCGCGGCGTCTCGCGCACGATCGTCGGGCTGGTCGGCGACATCGACCAGTTCAGCGCGCTCAACCTGCGCAGCCGCAACGGCGTGCTCGACGTGGTCCGGATCTCCGTCCCGTACAAGCTCATCAGCCGGGAGCACCACCCCGACCGGTCAGTGATCAGGGTCGGCGGCGTGCCGATCGGCCCGGACACGCTCACCGTGATCGCCGGCCCGTGCGCGGTGGAGACGCCCGAGCAGACGCTCACCGCCGCCAGGATGGCCAAGGCGGCCGGGGCGTCGCTGCTGCGCGGTGGCGCGTTCAAGCCGCGCACGTCCCCCTACGCCTACCAGGGGCTCGGTGAGGCCGGCCTGAAGATCCTCGCCGATGTGCGGGCTGAGACGGGCCTGCCGGTGGTGACCGAGGTGATCGACCCGGCCAGCGTCGAACTGGTCTCGTCCTACGCCGACATGCTCCAGGTCGGCACCCGGAACATGCAGAACTTCGCGCTGCTGCAGGCGGTGGGGTCGGCGGCGAAGCCGGTGCTGCTCAAGCGGGGCATGAGCGCCACCATCGAGGAATGGCTGATGGCCGCGGAATACATCGCCCAGCGCGGCAACCTCGACATCGTCCTGTGCGAGCGGGGCATCCGCACCTTCGAGACCGCGACCCGTAACACCCTGGATATCAGCGCCGTGCCGGTCGCGCAGCGGCTGTCGCACCTGCCGGTGATCGTGGACCCGTCCCACTCGGGCGGGCGGCGGGACCTGGTCCTGCCGCTCACCAGGGCGGCGATCGCGGTCGGCGCCGACGGCGTCATCGTGGACGTCCATCCCGAGCCGAAGATGGCGATGTGCGACGGCGACCAGGCACTGGTGGAGTCCGACATCCGCGAGATCGCGAGCATCGCCGCGCACCTGTCGCCGCTGATGGGGCGCGTGCTCACCCCGGCGCCAGGCCGCGGCGTGCCCGGGCCGCAGCGCCACCCGAGTCCCGTGGGCTGAGGCTCCCATCCCCAGATCGCCGCCCGGCAGGCCCCGGCGGGGCCAGCTTCCTGAACGGGACGACCGGCTCGGACGCCACCATCTGGGGCCGCGGCCCGGCCGCGTAGGAGCCGCGGCCGGGGCCGGTCAGAACCGGTCGGGACGGTACTCCTGGGCGAGGCCGGCGAGTTCCTCGGCCAGGTCCGCCGCGTCCAGCCGGGCCTCGATCCGGCGCAGGTCGTCGATCCGCGCCCGGGTCTCGACACGCCGCGGCGTCAGCAGCGTGCAGCAGTCCTGGTCGGGCAGCTCGGACAGGGCGAGGGTGCGGATGCGGCGCGCCTCGGCCATGATCTCCACCTTGTCGCAGCCGATCAGCGGGCGCAGGATGGGCAGCCCGACCGCGTCGTCGAGCGCGGCCAGGTTGGTCAGCGTCTGGCTGCTCACCTGCCCCAGCGAGTCGCCGGTCACCAGCGCGGCCCCGCCGAGCCGGCCAGCGAGCACCTCACCGGTCTTGAGCATGAGACGGCGCTGGGCAACGATCTGGAGCCGGCTCGCCCCCGAGGACGCCAGCCGCTGCTGTGCCTTGCCGAACGCGACCACGAACAGCCCTGACCCGCCCTGGAAGCGGTCCAGCTGGTGCATCAGCCCATACGCCTTGTACACCGACTCGGGCCCGGTCAGTGGCATGCCGGAGAAGTGCAGGAAATCGCAGCGCAGGCCGCGGCGCATCATCCGGTAGGCGGCGACCGGTGAGTCGATCCCACCGGACATGAGGACCAGCCCCCGGCCGCTCATCCCGACCGGAAGCCCGCCCTGCCCGCGGTAGCCCTCGGTGTAGACGAATACCTCGCTCTGGTCGACCTCGACGAACAGGGCCGTGTCCGGGTGTTTCAGGTTGACCGGGTAGCCGTACTCCTGCTGGACCCGGGCGCCGATCCGGGTGGCGAGCTCGGCCGAGGTCACGCCGAACCGCTTGTCGCGGCGGCGGGCCCGGACCGCGAACGAGCCCTGCTTGCCGGCCATCAGCGCGACCGCCGCCGCGACCGTGGCGTCAGGGTCCTTCGCGACCCGCACCGCCCGGCAGACACGGGCGATGCCCATGATGTCGCGGGCACGCTCGGCGATCCCGTCGGCCGCGGATGCCGCGGCCGGCCCGGGGGCGTCATCCGCGATGCGGATGACGATCACGCCGTCGCGGTGCCACAGCCGCACCGCGGTGCCGAGCTCATGGATCGCGCGGCGGATGTTCGACTGCAGCATCCGCTCGAACTGCTGCCGGTTGCCGCCCTTGAGCACCACCTCGCCCAGCTTCAGCAACACGCAGGGCTCCGGGAGCGCGCCGACGGCGGGTGCGGCGCGGTCGGCCAGGGGGGTCGCGGCCATGCTCACAGTCTGCCAGGTAACGCGGCCATGGCCGGCGGGTTGCCGACCGGGTAACGCGGGCGTGGCCCGCACGCTGCCGACTGGCCGGCCCGGCCCGTCGGCGATAGGTTCAGCGTCATGGCGGTCAAACTTGTGGTCCTCTACACCCAGCCCGATGACCCCAGCACCTTCGACCGGCACTACTTCGAGACCCACCTGCCGCTGGTCCGCCAGATTCCCGGCCTGCTGCGCGCCGAGACCGGCCGGTTCGTGGGCGCGCTCGACGGTGGCGCGCAGTCCTTCTACCGGGCCGCCGAGCTGTACTTCCCGGATCAGGTGGCGATGGACGAGGGCTTCGCCTCCGACACCGGGAAGGCGACTGCGGCCGACTACCAGCAGCTGGCCCCGCCCGGATCCCGGATGTTCGTCGAGGTCCTCGACGGTCAGGCCGGCCTCCTAGCGGGCGCTTGAGGCCGTCCCGGCACCCGCCGGGACGGCCCGCCGCACCACCACCGGACTGCGTCATCTGGCCGCAGGTGTCGATCCGGGGCCGGGCCGTTCGACTACAACCGGAACCGGCAGCACCTGCCGGCCGCGAAAGGTGGTGCCACGCATGAAGTACCTGCTCCTGCTGTACGGGCCGGACTGGCCGTTCCCGCAGCCCGGGACCAGCGAGTTCCGGGAGATGCCAGCGAAGCGCCCGCGAGGGAGGCCAGGGGATCAGCTCAGTGGGCGCGGAGCCAGTCCAGGACCTCCTGCGCGTGCTGGTCGGGCGGGAAGATGGGGTAGAAGACGTGCTCGATGACCCCGTCGGTGATGATCATGGTGAGCCGGCGGTAGAGCATCACCCCGTCGACGGTGAAGGTGGGCAGGCCCAGCTCGCCGGCCAGCGCCAGGTGCTCGTCGGACAGCATCGCGAACGGCAGGTGCAGCCGGTCCACGGCCTCCCGCTGGTAGTCGCTTGGCTGGCTGGACAGGCCGAACACCTGCGCCGCCCCGGCGGCCAGCAGCTCGGTGTGAAGGTTGCGGAACCCGCACGACTCGGGCGTGCAGCCGCGGGCCCCGGGGATGTCGTCCCACCCCGGCGGCAGCTCCACCCCCGGACGGCCGGTCATCGGGTAGATGTAAACGACGGTCCGCCCCGGGCCCAGCGCGTCGAGCGCGACCTGCCTCCCATCGGTGGCCGGCAGGCTCAGCGCGGGCATGGCGCGGCCCGGCAGGTGGCTGGCCGCGCCGTCGTCGACCGGGACCGGCAGGCCCTCTGGCAGCCGCATCAGGTCGGGTGCGTCCATGGCTGTCTCCCTTCGGGCATCCCGGCGGTGGTGCACCTCGGCCAGCCTCACCCGCTGAAGCTGCCCGGTCAAACCGCGCTGGCCACGACCGCCGCCCACCGGGCCACGGAGCGTGCCAGGCTGGACCCGTGACAGGCACTACGGTCAGGGACGCGGCCGCCGCCGACACCGAGGCCATCGCCAGGATCGCGATCGCCACCGGCCAGCACGAGGAGTGGGCGGGCTCGGATCCGGCCTACGTCAGGCACCTGCTCGCCCACGGCCGCCTGGTCGTCGCCGAGTACCGCGGGGCGGTGGCCGGGTTCGGCGCGACCATTCACATCGGCACCGGCCCCGCGGCCATCACCATGCTCTGCGACCTGTTCGTCGACCCAGGCCGCCACGGGCTCGGTCTTGGCCAGGCCATGCTGGGGGTGCTGTGGCACGAGAGCACCCCGCGAATGACGTTCAGCAGCTTGCATGCCCATGCGCTGCCGCTGTACGCGCGGTACGGCCTGCACGCCTGGTGGCCGCTGCTGTACCTGAGCGGTGACGTGACGGCGCTGCGTCCCCCGGCCGGATGGGCGGTGGCTCTCGCGTCAGCCGGGGAGGTGGCCGGCCTGGAGCGGCGGTGGACCGGGATCGACCGGACGGCCGATCACCAGGCCTGGGCGACACGGCCTGGGGGGCGGCCGGTCCTCGCCGAGCGCGACGGCCAGGTCGCGGCGGCCGGCACCGTGGGCGGAGCGGGGACCGAATACGGCATCATTCACCTGGCGCTGTCTCCGGCCTGCGGCGACGACGACGCCCGGGACGCGGTGCTGGCCGTGCTGGCCAGCCTGGACCCGCCCGGCGGCCGGGCCCGGGTCTGCCTGCCCGCGCCGCACCCGGCGGTCAGGGCGCTGCTCGCGGCGGGCTGGCACAACGACGACCTGGACCTGTACATGGCGACCGAGCCCGGCCTGCTCGACCCGCGCCGCGCCGTCCCCTCCTCCGCCTTCGCCTGACCGCGCCAGGCCAGAGCCGGCGGCGCTGAGGGACACCCATGAGTGGTTCGGTTCGCTGCCCCCATAGGGGCAGAAATCTGAACTGCTGTTGTTTCCTGGGCCGTTACTGGCGGGCCAGGTTGGCCGCGCCGTTGCGCAGCACGTACTTCTGGATCTTGCCGGTGGCGGTCTTGGGGAGCTCGGTCACGAACGTCACTCCGTGCGGGGCCTTGAAGTGCGCGAGCCGGTCACGGGCGAAGGCGATGATCTCGTCCTCGCTCGCCTGCTGCCCGTCCCGCAGCACCACGAAGGCGTAGGGCGCCTCGCCCCACTTCTGGTGCGGCAGCCCGACGATCGCCGCCTCGGCCACCGCCGGGTGGCGCAGCAGGACGCCCTCGACCTCCAGCGAGGAGATGTTCTCCCCGCCGCTGATGATGACGTCCTTGATCCGGTCGCGGATCTCCACGTAGCCGTCCGGGTGGAGCACAGCGGCGTCGCCGGTGTGGAACCAGCCGTCGCCCATCGCCCGCTCGGTCGCTTCGGGGTCGTGGTAGTAGCCGTCCATCACGACGTTCCCGCGCACCACGATCTCGCCCAGCGACTGGCCGTCGGCCGGGACCTCCACGCCTTTCTCGTCCACCACCCACAGCTCGCCCGAGGTGATCAGCTCGACGCCGGTCCTGGCCTTCACCACCGCGCGGTCGGCGGGCGACAGTTCGTCGTGCTCGGGCAGCGGGGCGCAGACCGTGATGAACGGGGCCGTCTCGGTCAGCCCATAGACCTGGGTGACCTCCCATCCGAACTCCCCCTCCAGCCGCTCGATGGTGGCCGCCGCCGGCGCCGCCCCGGCCGTCACCACCCGCACCCCGGCGGGCACCTCCCCGCGGACCTGCGGCGAGGCGTTCGCCAGCGAGATCAGCACGGTGGGCGCGGCGCATAGCGAGCCCACGTGCTCGTCGCGGATCAGCCGGAACACCTCCGCGGGATCGACCTTGCGCAGGCAGATGTGCACCCCGGCCGCCGCGGTCACCGTCCAGGTGTAGGTCCAGCCGTTGGCGTGGAACATGGGGAGCGTCCACAGGTACGGCTCCCCCACCGCGATCGGCAGGTGCAGCAGGGTCCCGATCGTGTTGATCGCCGCGTTCCGGTGGGTGATCATGACGCCCTTGGGGCGGGCGGTGGTGCCGCTGGTGTAGTTGATGGTGAGCAGGTCGCGCTCGCCGATCCCGGGCCGGGTGAAGTCCGGGGCGGCGCCGGCGATCGCCGCCTCGTAGTCGAGCCAGCCGTCCCTGGGGGCGCCCTCGTAGGCCACGTAGTGGCGCACGCCCGGCATCTGGTCGCGGACCGCGTCCAGGGCGTCCAGGTAGTCGGAATGGGCGCAGACCACGGACGAGCCCGAGTGGTTGATGATGTAGACGAAGTCGTCGGCGGTGAGCCGGTAGTTGATCGGCACCAGCACCGCGCCGATCTGCGGCACGGCGTAGTAGGACTCCAGCTGCGCGTGGGTGTTGGGCGCGATGGTCGCGACCCGGTCCCTCGGCGCCACCCCCATGGCCTGCAGCGCCGCTGACCACCGGTCGCAGCGGTCGAAGAACTGCTCGTAGGTGAGCCGCAGGTCGCCGTCCACCACCGCCTCCCGGTGACCGTGCAGGCGCCGGGTGCGGCGGGCGAACTCGAGGGGGGTGAGCGGCACTTCCATCGCGTACCTCCGCCGGTGCAGGACATAGGCGGGCCCGGGTAGCGGGCCGTTATGCCGAACGTAGTACCTCCCCGGCCACGGCACGAGGGCCCTCTGGCCCGCGCTGGGGACCCTACGGCCGCCGCGGCGCCGGCAGTTTGCCGGTCAGCCGCCGCGGACGGCGGCCAGGATGCGGTTCTCACCGTGCTGCCAGATGGTCCCGATCTCGGTGAACCCCGCCACGGCCAGGGCGCCGATATGGTCGGCCAGCCGGAGCGACTCCGACCCGTGGTGGTCCTCGCTTAGCCGGCGCCGCTCGCGTTCCGCGGCCGGGCCGGCCAGCGCGGGATCAGCCGTTGCCGCCTGCCACCAGCCCTTCCATTCCTCGGTCCGGCCATTCGCGGGCATGCGCTCCGCCACCCGCTCGGTCAGCGCCTGATCCAGCCGGGCCAGCATCGGGGCGGCCGCCTCGTCCTCGGTCAGGTGATCGCCATTGAGCAGTAGCCCGCCGGGATGCAGCACCGTCGCCAGTTCCGCGTACATGGCCCGCAGGGCGGCCCGCCGCAGCCAGTGCAGCGCGGTGGTGGTGACCGCGGCGTCGGCCGGGCGGCCCAGCCTGAGCGCCCCGGCCCAGCCGGGGGTGCGCAGGTCCAGGTCAGCGAAGCGGAGTCCGGCCCGCTCGCCGTAGCCGGCCCGGCCGAGGGCGAGCAGGAGCGGGTCGGCGTCGATGGCCACCACGGTCGCCGCCGGCATCCGGTCGAGCAGCCGGGCGGCCAGCGAACCGGGGCCGCAGCCGAGGTCGAGCACGAGCGGATCGGGCCGCTGCGTCCCCGCTTCGGCGGCGTCGATGAGCGCGGCGAACCGTTCCTCCCGGTCCGGCATGTACGCCCGCTGCTGGGCATCCCAGCGGTCGATCCAGCGCTGTGCTGCTGCTTGATCCAGGCCCGCCACGCCACCATCCTCGCATTACCGGCGTTGTGCCCCGGTGGCTGCTCGGCCCCGGCGCCCAGCCCCGTCAGGCGTTCAGGTACGCGAGGACCGCCAGCACCCGCCGGTTGTCGTCGTCGGACGCCGCCAGGTCGAGCTTGGCGAAGATGCTCGTGCTGTGCTTGCTGACCGCCTTCTCGGTCACGAACAGGCGCTGGGCGATCGCGCTGTTGGAACGCCCCTCGGCCATCAGCGCCAGCACCTCGCGCTCGCGCGGCGAGAGCCGGCTGACCGGCTCGTCCCTGGCCCGCCGGACCAGCAGCTTCGACACCACCTCCGGGTCCATGACCGTGCCGCCCCCGGCGACGGCCCGGAGGGCCTCGACGAACTGGTCGTCGTTGAACACGCGGTCCTTGAGCAGGTATCCCACCCCGCCCGCCTGGTCGGCGAGCAGCTCGCGGGCGTAGAGCTGCTCGACGTACTGCGACAGGACCAGCACCGGCAGACCGGGCACCTCGCGCCGGGCGGCCAGCGCCGCCTGGAGCCCTTCGTCGGTGAACGACGGCGGGAGCCGCACGTCCACGATCGCGACGTCGGGCCGGTGGGTGAGCAGGGCCCGGAGCAAGGCCGGGCCGTTGCCGACCGCCTCGGTGATCTCGAAGCCGTGCGCCTCGAGCAGCCTGACCAGGCCGTCCCTCAGCAGGAAGAGGTCTTCAGCGACAACAACGCGCACGGCACCTCGATGACGACGATGGTCGGCCCACCTGGCGGGCTGTTCACCGCCAGGATGCCATCGAACGTGCCCAGCCGCCGCTCCACGCCCCGCAGGCCGCTGCCCTGCGCGGGATCTGCGCCGCCGATGCCGTCGTCGGTCACGGCGATCCGCAGGACCTCCCCGGTGTGCCGCATGTGGATCTCCACCATCCGCGCCTGGGCGTGCTTGGCCGCGTTGGCCAGCACCTCGGCGACGGCGAAGTAGGCGGCGGACTCCACCGGCTCCGCGAGACGGCCCGGCAGGTCGATGTCCAGCTTGGTGGCGACCGGCGTTTCCAGGGCCAGCGCCCGCACGGCATCGCCGAGCCCCCGGTCGGCCAGCACCGGCGGGAGGATGCCGCGAACCAGGTCACGTAGTTCGGTCAGCGCCCGCGAGGACATCTCCCGCGCCTCGCCGACCAGGGCCAGCGCCGCCCCCGGGCTGGTCGCGAACAGGCGTTCCGCCGCCCGCAGGCTCATGCCGAGCGCGACCAGCCGGGCCTGCGCCCCGTCATGCAGGTCACGTTCCACCCGGCGCAGCTCGGCGGCCGCGGTGTCCACCGCGACGGTCCTGGTCTCGGACAGCCGCTGCACCCGGCTGGTCAGCCGGCCGACCAGCGCGCCCCGGGCGCCGAGGGTGCGCGGGACGAGCCACAGGCCGAACGCGAGGAACACGAACGCCGCGAACAGGACCGGCACGTATCCCTGCGGGCCGGCGCCGGTCAGGGCGGCGTACCACGGGCTGGGCCGGACGCCGGGCCCGGACCAGGGGACGACCATCTGGTGCAGGCTGGCGATCTTTTGCTCGTAGATGTGCAGGCTGGCGCCCTTGGGCGGGCGCGGCACGAAGGTCGGCTTCGGCAGGCTGGTGATCTTGGGCGGTCCGGGCACGACGGTGAAGTTACCTTTCCCGCCGGAGATCACAACTGCCCTGGGGCCAGCGAAGAAACGCTTGGCGGGGCCGGCGGCCGACGCCGGGACCGCGCTGACAGAAAACGCCTTGGCGACCTGCGCGGTCTGCCGCGCGTTCTTGAACACCGCGAACGCGGCGGCCAGCCCGTAGAGCCCGAGCAAGATCACCAAGACCGTGGCCAGATCGGCGGCGATACCCGGCGCCATGATGAGGACGACGCCGGCCAGCAGCAACAGGAGGACCGTGGCCGGGTTGACGCCGAACAGCAACATCACGATCCAGGAGATGGGCAGGAGCAGCACCCCCCATCCCATCGCCTTGACGCGGCGCCGCCACGACGGCGGGCCCTCGACCCGGTCGCGCGTCCTGTGCCAGGCAATCACCGCGCAGACGATGCTGAAGATCGTCACCACGAGTATCATCGCGGGCCTCCGGTCCTGGTCAGCCGCACACCCGGGCGGCTGCTGATTCCATCGTTGCTGGCACCCACCTGCGCGGTGGGCGTGCCGCTATCCGTGGTAGCGGGAGGCGGTGCGGCCCGGCTGCATGACCAGGACAGCACCGCAGAGCAGCAGCAGGCAAATGGTGACGAGGCCGAGGCCGAACAGCCACAGCGAGATCCAGGCGACGGCCAGCGACGCCAGCGCCCATCCCATCGCCCGGATGAGGCGCCACAACGAACCGCCGCCCCGGCCGCGTGACCTGAACCAGCCAATTACCGCGCAGACGACGATGAAGATCGTCACCAAGAGTCCCATCCCGGCCTCCGGTCTCGTCAGCCGCGCACCCGTGCCGGCTGCCGGTTCCATGGTGGCCCGGGTGGCCCGGCGGGCGCCATGGTCTGGCACCCACTTCCCGGGTAGGCCTAACCCCACCAACGCGGCAGCCGCGACGGCAGCGTGATCAGGCGGCCGTTCCGTTGGGCAAAGAGGCCCCGGTAGTAGGACGCCGGATAAGCGAGCGGGTCATCCGCGCCCGGATGGCAAGGCGGAGGAGGAGCCGATAGTGGAGCTATCGGCGTCGACGACAACGCCGCCAGCCGGGATGCGGGGACACGCGAGCCCGGCGGTCCTGCTGCCGGGACCTCTGGATCAGCCGAACAGGAACTCGACCTCGGTGTAACGCTCCGGCGGGACCAGCTTGAGCTCGTGGGTCGCCTCGGCCAGCGGGACCCGGATGATCTGGGTCCCGCGCAGGGCGACCATCATGCCGAACGCGCCGTCGTGCACCGCGTCGATGGCGTGGATACCGAACCGGGACGCCAGCACCCGGTCGAACGCGGTCGGGGTGCCGCCCCGCTGGATGTGCCCGAGCACGGTGCAGCGGGCCTCTTTGCCGGTCCGCTTCTCGATCTCGGCGGCCAGCTGCTGCCCGATCCCGCCCAGCCGGACGTGGCCGAACGCGTCCAGTCGCTGGTCCGCCAGGGCCAGATCGTCCTCGGCCGGGCGGGCGCCCTCGGCCACCACGACGATCGGCGCGTACCTGGTCTGGAACCGGTGCTCCACGTACTCGCAGACCTTGTCCATGCTGAACGGCTTCTCGGGGATGAGGATCACGTTCGCCCCGCCGGCCAGCCCGGCGTGCAGCGCGATCCAGCCCGCGTGCCTGCCCATCACCTCGACGATCAGCGCCCGGTGATGGCTCTCGGCGGTGGTGTGCAGCCGGTCGATCGCCTCCATCGCGATGTTCACGGCGGTGTCGAACCCGAAGGTGTAGTCGGTGGCGCCCAGGTCGTTGTCGATCGTCTTGGGCACGCCGACGACGGCGACGCCGTGGTCATGCAGGGCCGCCGCCGCCCCGAGGGTGTCCTCCCCGCCGATCGCGACCAGCGCGTCCACGCCGAGGTCGGTCAGGGTGTCCTTGATCCGGTCGACGCCGGACCGCCCGCCCGCGGATGCGGTGTCGGCCAGCGGGTTCGTGCGCGAGGTGCCGAGGATTGTCCCCCCGCGCGGCAGGATCCCCCGCACCGCCTGCACGTCGAGCGGGATGGTGTCGCCCACCAGCGGCCCCCGCCACCCGTCACGGAACCCGGTGAACCCGTACCCGTACTCCTGCGTCCCCCGCCGGACCAGCGCGCGGATGACCGCGTTCAGCCCGGGGCAGTCGCCACCTCCGGTCAGCACTCCCACTCGCATGGGGGCAACATTAGTCCCCATGAGTGTCCTCTCGATCGACGCCGGGACAACGGGAGTCACCGCGCTGGTGATCTTGCCGGACGGCACCGTCGCCGCCCGCGGCTACGCCGAGTTCGCCCAGCACTTCCCGCGGCCCGGGTGGGTCGAGCACGTGCCCGAGGAGATCTGGCAGGCCGCTCTGGCCGCGTGCCGCCAGGCCCTGGACGGGGCGGGCGTCTTTGGCGGCAAAACGGCTGGCGTCCCGCCGGTCACCTGCCTCGGCCTCACCAACCAGCGGGAGACCGCCGTGATCTGGGACCGGTCGGACCTGGCCGCGCCGCGCCCGGCCATCGTCTGGCAGGACCGGCGGACCGCCCGGATCTGCGACGCGCTGCGCGCCGGCGGGCACGAGGCCAGGGTCACCGAGCTGACCGGGCTGCGCCTGGACCCGTACTTCACCGCCACCAAGATCACCTGGCTGGCGGATCAGGAGCCGGCCGTGTGGGCGGGCCTGGCGGACGGCTCGCTGGCCGTGGGCACGGTGGACTCCTACCTCATCGCCCGGCTGACCGGGGGGCGCCGCCACGTGACCGACGCCTCCAACGCGTCCCGCACGCTGCTGTTCGACATCGGGGCCGGGCGGTGGTCGGCGGAGCTGTGCGACCTGCTGCGGGTGCCGGAGCGGGCGCTGCCCGAGGTGGTGCCGTCGACCGGGGTCATCGGCCGCACCGACCCGGCCGCGTTCGGCGGCCTGGACCTGCCCATCGCCGGGATCGCCGGCGACCAGCAGGCGGCGCTGTTCGGGCAGGCGTGTTTCGCCCCCGGCGACAGCAAGTGCACCTACGGGACCGGGTCGTTCGTGCTGGCCAACACCGGCCGCTCGATCGCCCGGACGGCGGCTGGCCTGGTATCCACGGTCGCCTGGATGGATGGCTCGGGCGCGCTGACTTACGCGCTCGAGGGGTCGGTCTTCGTGACCGGGGCGGCGGTGCAGTGGCTGCGCGACGGGCTCGGCCTGCTCGACAACGCGGGACAGAGCGAGGACCTGGCGGCCAGCGTGCCCGACTCCGGCGGGGTGGTGTTCGTGCCGGCTCTGACCGGGCTCGGCGCGCCGCACTGGGATCCCGACGCGCGGGGAGCGGTGTTCGGCATCACCCGCGGGACCACCCGGGCGCACCTGGTCCGGGCCACCCTGGAGGCGATCGCGTTCGAGGTGCGGGACGCGTGCGACGCGATGGCCGCCGGGCTGGGCGCCCCGGCTTCGGTGCTGCGCGTGGACGGCGGCGGGGCCGCGAACGGCCTGCTCATGCAGATGCAGGCCGACCAGCTCCAGGTGCCGGTCGAGCGGCCGGAGGTCGGTGAGACGACCGCCCTCGGCGCGGCGTTCCTGGCCGGGCTCGGCACCGGGGTGTGGTCGTCGCTGGACGAGATGGCCGCCACCTGGCGGCTGGACCGCCGGTTCGAGCCGGGGGCACGCGACGACGCCGGGTATGCCCGGTGGCTCCGGGCGGTCGAGCGGTCCGGGGGCTGGGCCCGTGACCCCGGCCCCGGCGGGTAGCTCAGCCGGCCCCGAGCGCGCGGCCCACGCGCAGGTAGGCGTCGTTGAACTGAGTCACCTTCGGCGCCACCGAGCTCGAGTCGATCTGCTCGTACTGGGCCACCGAGGTGGCTGTCCCCAGTCGCTGGAAGGCCGACTGCAGCTGGCCGGCGGCGGCCGCCAGCTGGGCGGCGGCCGCGGCCGCCGACGATGGCACCGGCGTGGACTTGACCCGGTTCGCGAACGTGCCGAGGTCCCCGGCCGCCTTCTGGTCGAGTTTGGTCACACAGCTCAGCGCCGCGGTTGGGGCGGACTGGTTCTGGCAGGCCGACATCTGCTGTGACAGGCCGCTGAGCTGACCGAGGAGCGTGCTGTGCGCGGCGGAGATGCCGCTGATGGCGGCCGCCCGGTCGATGTTGCTCGACGAGTTGGCGGTGGCAATGCCGATGAAGACGGCGGAGGCGGCGAAAATGACGGCGCCGGCGGCGATGAACAGGGCGACCAGTCTTTTCGCCGCGCTGGACAGCACGAGGCGCCACGCCGGTGGGCCTGCGGGCCAGCTCGCCGGGAGTGGCGCCTCCGCGGGCCCGGGCTGGCCCAGCCCGGGCCGTGCGTACCCCGGCTGCCCGCCCGCGGGCTGTTCGCCCACGACCAGCCCGTCCACGGGCTGCCCGTCCACGGGCTGCCCGGCATCAGGCCGCCCGGACGCCGGCGGCCAGCCCTCGGCCTGCCCATAACCCGGCGGCCAGCTCTCGCTCTGCCCATAACCCGGCTGCCCGGGCCCGGCACCGGGGGGGACGGCCAGCGGTCCGGCGGTCACCACGGCCGCATCCGTATCCGCCGGGTCGCCGAACAGCCCGCCCGGGTAGGTGCCGCTCAGCAGGAAGAAGTAGCCGTAGTACCGGATGCCGTACCTGGTGATGGCGGCGATCGCCTGGTACAGCGGTACCGGCATCGTCCCCGTGATCAGGACGATGAGCCAGGCCACGAAGCCGATGACGATGCCCCCGAACGCCAGCAGGCCGGACAGGAGCCAGACCGGGATGGCCAGGATGATGCGGAACAGGACGGCAAGCCGGTTCAGCCGGCCCGGGGCCGCGGATACCTGCACCGGATAGTCGGCGTCACCCATCTCGAACGGCGGGTACCGGTCGGTCAGCAGGGCCAGGTAGGAGCCGACACGGGCGCTCCAGCGAAGCCAGCCGGCAAGAAAGCCGGCCAGGCCGGCCGGCAGCCGGCCGGTGAACAGGGCGGCGAACCACCCGACGACCGCCACGAGCTCAGCCACAATGCTGAGCACGTACAGCACGATGAGCTGCGGGATGGCGAGCAGCAGCCGGAACAGCACGGTGACCCGCCGCTGCGGCGCCGGGCCCGCGAAGGCCATCAGGATCTCATCCCCGCTCCGCGGGGCCGGCGGGGCGGGCGGGGCGGGCGGGGCGACCCCGGCCGCCAGGGGAACTTCGGCCACTGTGCTGCTCCCTTGGTAGAGCGGCACCTTAGCGCTTGCTGGAAGAAGAATGCGGGTTATCTGGGGAAATGCAGGCGGCACGGCCCGGCCGCCCGGCCCCGCGTGTTCGCGTTCCAGCCGGGCTCAGCCGGCACCGTCCCGCACCGGCGAGCGTCCGGCGCTATGAGATGTACGGGAGCATCGGCCAGCAGGCCTGACCGCGCTCAGTTCCGCCTAGGCGCCGTCCGGGCCAGAACCCGAGGTCACACCCGGCCGCTCGGCCTCGGGCGCCGGTTCCGCCCGCCTGGTCGCCGATGCGGCCTTGCGGCCGGCCCGGGTCCGGCTCTTGGCCCGCTGTGCGTACTCGTCGACGTACTCCTGGCCCGACAGCTCCATCAGCGCGTACATGATTTCGTCGGTGACCGCGCGCAGGACCAGGTGGTCCGATTCCAGGCCGGAGTAGCGGGCGAAATCGAGCGGCTTGCCGAACCGGACGCCGGGGCGGATCCGCAGCCGCGGCCAGAGCCTGCCGGGCGGCATGAACTCGAACGTGCCCACCATGGCGGTCGGGATCACCGGCGCGCCGGACTCCAGGGCGAGCCTGGCCACCCCGGTCTTGCCCCGGTACAGGCGCCCGTCCGGGGTCCGGGTGCCCTCCGGGTAGATACCGAGCAGCCTGCCCTCGGCCAGCACGCGCAGGCCGGTGGTGAGGGCCCGCTCACCGGCCTTCCCGCCGGCCCGGTCCACCGGGATCTGCCCGACCCCGCTGAAGAACGCCTTGCTGACCAGGCCTTTCAGGCCCCGCCCGGTGAAGTATTCGGCCTTGGCCAGGAAGGCCACCTTGCGCGGGAGCGGCAGCGGGCCGAAGAAGTGGTCCGAAAACGACAGATGGTTGCTGGCCAGTATCGCGGGGCCCTCGCGCGGCACGTTCTCGGTCCCCTCGGCCCACGGCCGGAACAGCAGCGCCAGGAACGGGCCGAGTATGGCCTTGACCACCCAGTAGAACACGGTCACATCGTCCCACGTGACAGGCGGAAATGAGCCAGCCGCAACCGGACTGCTGGCCGCCGGTCCCCGCGTCCGCCCGGGCCCACCGCGATCGATCCGGGCCCGTGGCGATGGTGCGCGCGGGCCCGCTGGCATGCGACGATTCCAGCAGGACGTGAGCGTGCGCGGGAGGACGGTGCACATGCCAGTGATGCCGGGCGCGGAGCCCTTCTTCCACTCGGGCGGCAGTACCGCGGTCCTGCTGTGCCACGGATTCACCGGCAATCCCTGGTCGCTGCGGCCCTGGGCGGACCATCTGGCGGCCGCGGGCCTGACCGTGTCGCTGCCCCGGCTGCCCGGGCACGGCACCACCTGGCAGGAGATGGCCGGCACCCGCTGGGAGGACTGGTACGCGGAGATCGACCGCGCCTACGAGGAGCTGCGCGGGCAGACGGGCGAGATTTTCGTCATGGGCCTGTCGATGGGTGGCACCCTCGCGCTCCGGCTGACCGAGCTGCGCGGGGACGGGGTGGCCGGGCTGGTGCTCGTCAATCCCTCGCTGACCGCTGACACCGCGCTGGCCAAGCTGGCACCCGTGTTCGGGCACGTGGTGCCGTCGGTCAAGGGGATCGGGAGCGACATCAAGAAGGACGGAGCGCACGAACTCGCCTATGACCGGATACCGGGCCGGGCGGCCGCCTCGCTGGCCAGGCTGTGGAAGGTCACCAAGCAGCGGCTCGGTGAGGTGACCCAGCCGGTGCTGGTCTACCGCAGCACCGCCGACCACGTGGTCGGCCCGGCCAGCCTGGAGGTACTGCGGGCCGCGCTGCCCGCCGGGCAGCTGACCGTCCGCGAGCTCGGGAATAGCTACCACGTGGCGACGCTGGACAATGATGCGGGCGAGATATTCGCGGGCAGCCTGGAGTTCGTCCGTTCGCACAGCCGCGCCGGGAGGGAGTGAGAGGGGGTGGGCAGGAGCGATGGCGGGTGAGGCCAGCGACGAGGAGGCCGCCTGGCGTGACCTGATCGCCCAGTACAGCACCCCGGCGGCCGATGACGCCGCCCCGTGGCCGGTCAGGGAGGAGCTGTCCAGCGCCCGGCAGGCGCCTCCCGGCCCGCCCAGCTCCCCCGGTGCTCCCGGCGAGCAGGCCGGCCCGGCGCCGACGAGGAGGACCCGGACACGGCCCAGACGTCCCCGCAGGACTGGGGCAGCCCCGTCCCGGGCGTGATCCCGCCCCAGGCCCGCGTCGTCCGCCCGGCGGCCCCGGCTCCGCTGCCGCCCGCCGGGGACGACGAGCACTACGTCCCGCCGGTCCCGCCGCCGCTGCCCCGGCTGGACCCGGTGAGCAAGGGAGCCTGGGTGGCGCTGTTCGGCGGCCCCGGGTACCTGCTGCTGGCCGTGCTGCTGGGCTGGGTGGTGCCGAGCTGGGCCGCGTTCGGCGCGGTGGGCGCGTTCGTGGGCGGGTTCGCGACCCTGGTGGTCCGGATGGGCGACCGGCCGCCCAGTGATTCCGGCCCTGACGACGGGGCCGTGGTGTAAGAGCGCCCGGTCAGCCCCGGCCGGCCGCCGCCTGGCCGTTGCCGCGCGCGAGATCGGCGGCGCCCACGATTCCCGCGTCAGCCCCCAGCTGGGCCAGCTTGATCTGCGCCAGGTGCCGGTGGGAGCCCCCGGGCAGCCCCTTCTCGAAGGCCGCCCGGGCCGGGCCGGCCAGCAGTTCCCCGGCCTCGGAAACACCGCCGCCGATGATAAAACAGCCCGGATCGAGGATGGCCGCCAGATCGGCCAGCCCCTGGCCCAGCCAGCCGCCGACCGTGCCGAAACACTGCACCGCCACCGGGTCGCCCTCCCGTGCCGCCTGGGTGACCTGCGCGCCGGTGATCCGCTCCGGGCTTCCCCCCGCGAGCTGGAGCAGCCGCACCGCCGCACCGGGCGAACGCCGGGCGAATTCGCGGGCCTCGGCCACCAGGGCGCTGCCGCTCGCGTACTGCTCCCAGCATCCGCGCTTGCCGCACCCGCACAGCCGGCCGTCGGGCACCACCCGGTAATGCCCCGGCTCGCCGGCCATGCCCCACTGGCCCCGGTAGAGCCGGCCGGCCAGCACCATCCCGGCCCCGATGCCGGTGCCCACGCCGACGAAGATGACGTGCGCGTGCCCGCGCGCCGCGCCGAATCTCAGCTCGGCCCAGACGCTGGCGTTCGCGTCGTTCTCCACCACGACCGGCAGCCCGATATGGTCCTCGACCCGCAGGCGCAGCGGCTCCTCGCGCCAGGCCAGGTTGGGCGCGAACCGCACGCTGGCGCGCGCCTCGTCGATGAACCCGGCCGCCCCCAGGCCGACGGCCTGGGCCGGGTGGCGGCTCAGCAGTTCGGAGACCGCCTCGGCGATCACCTGCTCCGTGCGGGCCGGGCTGGCTGACGGGGTGGCCCGCCGGATCTTCTCAACGATCTTCCCCTGCTCATCGACCACCCCGGCAGCGACTTTGGTCCCCCCGACGTCAACCCCGATCGTCAGGCTCATGCGGCGGCTCTTCCGGGGGCGCCGGCGGTTCGGGTTCTTCTCCCGGGTCCTCCTCCGTCACATCCGCCCAGACCGCGCCGGGTGGCGCCTGCTCCGGCGCGGCGGTCGCCTTGGCCGCGGCCCGCCCGGTGGCGGCCAGGGCCGACTCGAACATGGACAGGGCGTCCTGGGCGAGCACGGTCATCGCCTCACTGGCCGCCGCCATCTGGGAGCTCACCCCGGGCCTGGACTCCCTGAGCACCCGGGCGGCCCGGCAGAACGGGCACCACGCGCACTCGGGCGCCTCGGCGGCCGGTGGGGCGGTGGCGCGCGCCCACACATCGGCGGGTCCCCCGCTCTGCCCGAGCGCGGACTTGATCTGGTCGCTGACCTCCCGGCTCAGGCCGCGGGCACCCGAGCGGAAGATCCATCGCTGAAAATCGCCGATCGGGTCCTGGCCGGACCGGCTGGGCTCCTGTGTCACGTCCCGTCTCCTCTCCCGGCCTCGGCCCGGTCCCTGAGCCCTTTCAGCGCGGTCTCGATGATCGTCTTCTCTGCCCGGCGCTTCAGCATTCCCGGCATCGGGATCCGGACATCCACCGCGAGATCATAGGTCACCTCGGTGGCTGCCCCGGCCTCAGCGAGCAGGTACCCGCCGCTGAGGGCGGTGATAACCGATCCGGGCTCGGCGATGTCCCACCGCACGCCGTTGTCGCCGTCCCAATCGTAGGTGAGGACGTAGCTGTCCTTGATCACTCCTGCGTCCAGCCTGAATCGCACCAGGCTGGCCCGGCCGCCCTTGTCCCTGCGGACGACCTCGGCCGCTCGCACGGCCGAGGCCCATTCCGGGTAGGAGGCGAAGTCAGCGATCACCGCCATGACATCCGCCCTGGGCGCGGCGACGGAGATGCTGGCTGTCGTCCTGTCGGCCATGCTCGGAGCGTACCGCTACAACTCCAGCGCATAGGGCACGCCGGTGGCGCGGAAATGACCCACGTTGATGCACTCGGTGCGGCCGATCCTGACCCGGCGGGCCAGCGGCTGGTGCACGTGGCCAAACAGGACATGGCGGGGCTGGGTCCGCCTGATGTGACCGAGCAGCGCTTCGCTGCCCCGCTCCATCCGCCGGGCGGCCGTGTCGTACAGCAGCTGGGGAACGGCCGGCGGGATGTGGGAGCACAGCACGTTGACCGCGCCGACCGCCGCCACCTTGGCCGCGTACGCGTCATCGTCGATCTCGTTCGGCGTCCGGTAGGGCGTCCGCAGCCCGCCGCCGACGAACCCGAACGTCCACCCTCCGAGCTCCATCCGCTCCCCGTCGAGCACGCGGTGCCCGGGGCGCAGATGCTCGCCCCACAGGTGGGGGAAGTCCACGTTGCCGTAGGTCAGGTAGGCGGGCTCGGGCAGCGCCGCGAACAGCTCCGCGTACTGGCGGGCGGCGGCGGCGCGAATGTGCTGGGGGGGATCGCCGCCGAGTTGCTGCCAGAGCCCGGCGGACACGGCCCGCGCCTCGTCGAAGAGCCTGGCGGCCCGCAGCGCGACGACCTTGGTCGCCGCCTCCGCGCCGAACAGTTCCGCGAAGATCCCCTGCCCGTGGTCGGCGTAGTCCACGAACAGCAGCAGATCCCCGAGGCACAGCAGCGCGTCCGCGCCCACCGCCGCCTGGCGCAGCGGGCCCGCCGCCCCATGAACGTCGCTGACCACATGCACCCGCATGCCACCAACATTAAGAGGCCTCAGCCGTGGGGCGCTGGAACCTGTGATCGCTCGCTTAAGCTACTGAGAAAGGCAGGTTCCGGGCCCCGACCGCAGGACGGGTCCCGCCAGTCGGTGCGGGCCGGTGCAAGGAGACGCTATGCGCGAGTACAGCAGCCCGGCGGTCGTTGAGATACCGGCTTCCGCGCGCCTGACCGACACCGTCTTCGAACGGGCGGAGCACGACCCCGGGCTGGTGATCCTGCGGCGCAGGACCGGCCTGGCCTACTCCCGGCCCAGGCACGGCGACGGCGGGACGGCCTGGCAGGACGTCACGGCGCGCGAGTTCCGTGACGAGGTCGCCGCACTGGCCAAGGGCTTCATCGCGGCCGGGATCGGCGAGGGCGACCGGGTCGGCCTCCTGTCGCGCACCCGCTACGAGTGGACCGTGGTCGACTACGCGCTCTGGGCCGCTGGCGCCGTCACGGTGCCGATCTACGAAACCTCCTCCGCCGAACAGGTGGAATGGATACTGAGCGACTCGGGTGCGCGGGCGATCGTGGTCGAGACCGCCGCCCATCTGACCGCGATCGCCGAGGTGCTCCGGCGGCTGCCCGGCGTGCGGCGGGTGTGGCTGATCGAGCCCAGCCCGCAGGCGGACGGCCAGCCCCTCGATGCGCTGGCGGCCGAGGGGGCCAGGGTCAGCGACGCTGACCTCACCCAGCGCCGGATATCGGCCGGGGCCGGGGACTTCGCCACGATCATCTACACCTCGGGCACCACCGGCCGCCCGAAGGGGTGCGAGATCACCCATGGCAACCTGCTGGCCAACGCGCGCAACGCCGTCCGCGGGCCGCTGTCTGTGGTCCTGGAGGCACCTGGCGCGTCGACGCTGCTATTCCTGCCCCTCGCGCACTCGTTCGCGCGCCTCATCGAGGTCGGTGTCATCGAAGCGGGGGCCGTGCTCGGCCACCTCCCCGATGTGGCCACCCTGCTGCCGGATCTGGCCACGTTCCAGCCGACATTCCTCCTCGCCGTGCCCCGGGTGTTCGAGAAGGTCTACAACGGCGCGGAGCAGCAGGCATCGGACAGCGGGGTCAAGGGAGCGATCTTCCACGCGGCCGCGCGGACGGCGATCGCCTGGAGCCGCGCGTTCGGTGTCAACGACACCGACGCGCATGGGGGGCCGGGCTCCCTGCTGCGGCTCCAGCATGAGGTCTTCGACCGCCTGGTCTACCGCAAGCTCCGCGCCGCGGTCGGCGGCCAGGTGCGCTATTCGGTGTCCGGCGGCGCCGCGCTGGGAGAACGGCTCGGTCATTTCTTCCGTGGTGCGGGGATCACGATCATCGAGGGATACGGGCTCACCGAGACCACCGCCGCCGCCACCGTGAACCGGCCGGGCCGCAACAAGATCGGCACGGTCGGCCAGCCGCTGCCCGGCGTGTCCGTGCGGATCTCCGAGGACGGGGAGATCCTGCTGACCGGGCACAACCGGTTCGTCGGCTACTGGCACAACGACAGCGCCACGGCCGAGACGCTGACCCCGGATGGCTGGCTGCGCACCGGCGACATCGGCGAACTCGACGACGAGGGTTACCTGCGGGTGACCGGCCGGAAGAAGGAACTGATCGTGACCGCCGGCGGCAAGAACGTCGCGCCCGCCGTGCTCGAGGACAGGGTCCGCGCCCACCCACTGGTCAGCCAGGCCCTGGTGGTGGGGGACGGCCGGCCGTATGTGGCCTGCCTGATCACCCTGGATCCCGAGGCCATTGGCCCGTGGCTGGCCCGCCGCAACCGCCCGGCCGACACCAGCCTGGCCCACCTGACCACCGACCCGGATCTGCTCGCCGAGCTCCAGGCCGCGGTGGACAACGCCAACCAGGCCGTATCCCGGGCGGAATCCATCCGGAGGTTCCGCGTGCTCGACACCGACTTCACCGAGCAGGCCGGGTACCTGACGCCGTCGCTCAAGCTGCGCCGCAACATCGTCACCAAGGACTTCGCGGACGAGATCGAGGCGCTCTACGCCTGACGGCCCGGGGCCGCTCAGGCGGCCAGGATGTCCTGCAGCCGCCGCGCGACCAGGTCCCACCGCCATTCCTGGTCCACCCAGGCCATCCCCTTCTCCCCCATGGCCCGGGCCCCGGCCGGGTCGGTGAGCAGGTGCACCAGCCGGTCGGCGACGGCCGCCGGGCTGCGCCCCGGGACGACGTACCCGGTCTCGCCGGCCCGGATGGCGTCGGGGGCGTTGCCCGAGTCGCCGCCGATCACGGGCAGGCCGGTGGCGGACGCCTCCAGGTAGACGATGCCAAGGCCCTCGACGTCCAGGCCGCGCCTGCGGGTGCGGCAGGGCATCGCGAACACGTCCCCGGTGTCGTAGTAGGCGGGCAGCTCAGGCCAGGGCACCGGCCCGGTGAGGATGACCGAGCTGGCCACCCCGAGACCGCTGGCCAGCCGCCGCAGCCGGCCGGCGTACGGGCCACCGCCGACCAGCAGCAGCGCCGCACCCGGCACCGCCGCGCGGACCTGCGGCCAGGCCCGGATCAGCGTGTCCTGGCCCTTGCGCGGCACCAGGCGTGACACGCAGACCACCACCGGCCGGCCGGCCAGGCCAAGCCGGTCGCGGACCGCTGCACCTCCCGCGCCCGGGTGGAAGGCCTCGGAGTCGACCCCGGGCGCGAGCCGGGTCATCCGGGCCGCCGCCGCCGGGGACAGCGCCCTGGTGAGCCGCACCCGGGTGTATTCACCGAGGTAGGTGACCGTATCGACGGAGTCGCCGATGCGCCGGAGCAGGCCGCGCGCGCCGGGCAGCACCGCCCAGCCCGCCTCATGCCCGTGGGTGATGGCGACCAGGCGCCGCGCGCCCGCCCGCCGCAGCGACGGCGCGAGCAGTCCCAGCGGCGCCGCCGCGCCGAACAGCACCGTGTTGCAGCCATCCCGGGCGAGCAGCCGGGCCGCCCGGTGCGCCACCGACGGCACGGGCAGCATCAACGACGTGGGGTGGCGATCGACCGGGAACGGCTGGGCCGCGTCGAACTCGGCCGCCCCCTCCCACGCGGGCGCGTAAACGGTGACGCTGCCTTCCGGCAGCCGCACCGCGAGCGCATGCACGAAGGACTGGATCCCGCCGGGCCGCGGCGGGAAATCGTTGGTCACGATCAGGACCTTCGCCATGGCGCTCCCCGCGTCGCGGGCACATCGGGTACTCGGGGCGCGGCTCACACGCTGCCCGGCGACGGTAGCGGGAGCGATTCTAGTGTTCCCCCGCTGCCCGCCGGGCCACGGCGTGCGCGTCGGGCCTGGGAGACCTGCCTAGGAGGTCAGGGCCGGACGGCGCCGTCCAGGTTCGCCGCGTACCAGGAGTTCGAGAGGCTGACCTCTTCCACGTTTTCACCGGGTTGGGGGGCGTCGATGAGCATCCCGCCGCCCACATAGATGCCCACGTGGCTGTCACCCGCGAACTCCAGGAGGTCGCCGGGCTGGAGCGCGGACGTTGGCACCGAGGGCAGGCCGGCCTGCGCCTCGCTGGTGCGCGGGATGGCGATCCCGGCCGACGCCCACGCCTGCATCACCAGGCCGGAGCAGTCGAACCCGTCCGCGCACGGCCCGGTGCCGCCGAAGACGTAGGGGCAGCCCAGCTGCGCGAAGGCGAACGCGACCGCCTTGCCGGCCTGGGTGCTGGTGGGGACGGTGTCGGTCCCGCCGATGACCGCGCCGCCGCCGATCAGGGTGCTCTGCTGCTGTGCGGTGAGAGTGGCCAGGATGCCCTTCTGCTTGGTGATGAGCTTCTCCAGGTCGGTCTTCTGCCCCTTCAGCTGCTTCTGGAGCGCGGCCACGGACGACTCGGTGCGCTGGACGCTCTGCTTCGCGTCGGCCAGCGCGTTGGCCACCAGGTTGCCCTGCGCAAGCTGCTGCTGCTCGCTGGTGGACAGCTTGGTGAGGAACGCCGACTGGGCCAGCACCGTCTGCGCGCTGCTGGAGGTGACGGTCAGTATGCCCAGTGGGGAGTTCAGGCTGCCGTTCATATACGCGGCCGAGGCGATCCCCCCGATCACGCCCTGCATGTTGTGGAGCGCGATCTGGTCCCTGGCCACCGCCTGGTTGACCAGCTTCAGCCGCTGCTGGGCCGAGGACAGTTCCTGCGACACCTGGTCGTACCGCTGGATGAGCACGTTCTCCTGGGCCGTCAGCTTGTTGAGCTTGGCCTGGACCTGGGCGACGGACGGCTGGGGCGCTGCCGCCGCTGCCCCGGCCGTCATGACCAGCCCGGTGGCAGCGAGCGCCGCGGCGGCCATGCCCAGGCCGCGGCGGACACGGGGAGACCGGATGAGTGAACGCGTACTCACGTAGCGACACGCTCCTTCGTCCCGCCCCGCCGAACCGGTCGAGCTACCCGGGCCCGGGCGGCTGATCCAGCGCCCGGCGGCGTGGCCGGGAAGGCCAAGGCCGGCGTACCCGTGGAGGCGCCTCTAGCGGGGGAACCGAGCACGCTCTCCGGTGGTCTCCGGGTCCCGGCCGACCGCGATGCGGGGCCGGGGCTTCGGCGGTGGCCGAATCACCGTCGCCATAGTGACGACTGCGGAGTAATCCAGCCGGGGCTGACATTAGTGAAACGCAGGTGATGAATTCAACCGCTTCGCACACTCCCGTCTCATGTTTTGCCCAGCGGGATGCGTCCTGGCTTCGCCAATATCCGGCTGATCAGGAGGCCCGGGCCACCGGCCCCCGCATGCGCAGCGGGGACACCAGCTTGGCGTCCGCGAGGACACGCAGGGCCCGCCGCTCCGCCTCACCGATCTCGGCCACCCGGCCCGCCTGGCCCGGCCTGCCCGGCTGGCCGGGCAGCCTGAGCAGAGCCGTGACCACGCAATCAGCGCACGCGATGTCACGCATGACACACCGCTCGCAGTCAATCAGCATGATCGCCTCCCTCAGGCAACGCCATTCCACCAGGCATGGCCACCGCTGGCGGCCGCAACGGCCGCGACCGCCACACACGCTAGGAGGCGCCACCGACATTCCAGCTCCGGCCCGGAGCGCGGCCCGCGCCGGGGCCACGGCGCCCGCTGGCGCGCCTCTGGCCCGGCCCAGCGTCCAGCGGTGTCACGGCGGGCAGGCCACGCCTGCCGCCGCGCCAGCATGCGCGCCTCCGCCACGACCAGGCGACGTGCTGCCGGGCGCGCCTCCGGCGCGACGCACCGCGAGGGAGGCCAAGGGGTCAGGCCGGCGCGCCTGGGCTGGACTGTCGGTACCTCGCCTTACCGTTACCCCGTGATCACCTGGGAAAGGGCAGCGGAAAACGCGGCCGCGCCCGGCCGGCACCAGCCGTTCGATGAGATCGATTTCGTCATCGTCGACGTGGAAACCACCGGCTGGTCCCCGGATGAGGCGCGGATCACCGAGATAGGCGCGGTCAGGTTCCGCGCCGGCCACCAGCTGGGGCAGTTCTCGTCGCTGGTCAATCCTGGCCGCGCGATTCCCGAGCGGCTCGTGACGCTCACCGGCATCAGCGACGCGATGGTCGCGGCGGCCCCCCCACTGGACCAGGTGCTGCCCACCTTCCTGGCCTTCGCGCACGACGGTGTGCTCACCGCCCACAACGCGCCGTTCGACGTCGGCTTCCTGAGGGCCGCGTGCCAGGCCTGTGACCTGCCCTGGCCGGACTTCCCGGTGGTGGACACCGTGGAACTCGCCCGCCTGGTGCTCAGCGAGGACGAGGTGCCCAACTGCAGGCTGTCCACCCTCGCGGCGTTCTTCGGGGCCCGCACCGCTCCCCGGCACCGTGCGCTGGCCGACGCGCTGGCCACCGCCGACGTGCTGAGGGGCCTGCTGCCCCGGCTCCCGGCGGCCGGTGTCAGCACGCTGGCCGAGATGATCGCCGTCTCGGCCGCCGCCCGGCGGCGGCCGCCGCGCTGGCTCCGGATGGTCCGTGCCCTCGCTGGCGGCGGGTCCCGGCGGCGGGCTGGGGACCTGCGGCCAGCACGCCGGACGGTAC
This sequence comes from uncultured Actinomycetes bacterium, assembly GCA_963730065.1. Lineage (GTDB taxonomy): Bacteria > Actinomycetota > Actinomycetes > Streptosporangiales > Streptosporangiaceae > UBA9676. The sequence goes on from CAVSQL010000006.1 coordinate 564,213, forward strand.
GCTACCGGCGATGGCTGGGCATCGGCGCCCGAGGAGGCAGATGTGGTCACCGCGATCGTCCTGGTGAGAGCCGACGTGGCGCGCATCCCGGAAACGGCGGAGGCGATAGCCCAGATCCCGCAGGTCAGTGAGGTCTACTCGGTCACCGGCGAGTTCGATCTGGTGGCGCTGGTGCGGGTCCGGGCCCACGAGGAGCTGGCCGACGTTATCCCCGGCACGCTGAACCGGGTGCCGGGTGTGACCCACACCGAGACGCATATCGCGTTCCGCACGTATTCACGTCACGACCTGGAAGCCGCGTTCGCCCTCGGCTACCCCGAAGCGAACTGACGCCTGGGGATCAGGCCCCGGCCAGGCGCTGGCTGGCCGCCACCCAGCGCTCCAGCAGCGCGCGGGCGGCGCCCGAGTCCAGGGCGGCCGACGCGCTGGCGCAGCCGTCGGCGAGCGCCGGCTCCAGGCCCTCAGCCCCGGGCACGCCGCTGGCGGCCGCGAGAGCGGCCCCGGCGTTGAGCACCACGGTGTCGCGGATGGGGCCGGTCTCGCCGGCCAGCACCGACCGGACCACCGCCGCGTTGTGCGCCGCGTCGCCGCCGCGCAGGTCGCCGGGCTTGGACGCCGGCAGCCCCAGCGCGGCGGGGTCGAGGACGGTCTGGCTCACCGAGCCGTCATGCACCACCCACACCGTGGACGTGTCCGCCGTGGTCAGCTCGTCCAGCCCGTCGTCGCCGTGGAACACCAGGGCCGAGCAGCCGCGCCCGGCCAGCACCCCGGCGATGACCGGGCCCATGCGCGCATCGGAGATCCCGACCGCCTGCGCGCGCGGGCGGGCCGGGTTGGCGACCGGGCCGAGGAAGTTGAAGACCGTCGGCACCCCGAGCTCGCGCCGGGGCACGGCGGCGTGCCGCAGCGCCGGGTGATAGAGCGCCGCGAACAGGAACGCGATTCCCACCTCCTCCACCAGCAGCGCGCTGGACTGCGGCGGAAGGTCGATCACCACCCCGAGCGCCTCCAGCACGTCCGCCGCGCCGCAGGCGGAGGTGGCCGCGCGGTTGCCGTGCTTGGCCACCCGCGCGCCCGCCGCGGCGGCGACGATGGCCCCCATGGTCGAGATGTTGACCGTGTGCGCCCCGTCCCCGCCGGTGCCGACCAGGTCCACCAGCGGGCCCGGCACGCTGATCGGGGTGGCCCGGTCCAGCATCGCCGTGGCCAGCCCGCTCACCTCGGCGGCCGTCTCACCCTTCATTCGCAGCGCCACGCCGAACCCGGCGATCTGGGCGGGCGTCGCCGCGCCCTCCATGATCTCGCTCATCGCCCAGGCGGTCTGGGCGGAGCTGAGGGCCTCATCCCTGATCAGCGCGCCGATCAGCGCGGGCCAGGTCGTAGCGGCGTCCACGGCTCAGGCCTGGGCCACCGCGCCGCGCTGGCGCATGAGGCCGGCCAGGGCGCTGGCCAGCGCCCGCGGGTCGATGGGGTGGCTGATCACCGCGTCCGCACCGGACCAGGTGGCGAGCCAGCCGTCGTCGGGCCTGCCGATGATCAGCAGCACCGGCGGGCAGTCGTGGATCTCGTCCTTGGCCTGCCGGCAGACCCCCATGCCGCCGGCGGGCTGTGCCTCGCCGTCGAGCACCATGACGTCCGCCCCGCCCGCGTCGAGCAGCCGGAACAGGGCCGGCTCGGTGGCCACATCGATGATCTCAGCGTCGGGCACATCGGGGGCCGGGCGGCGCCCGATGGCGAGCCGGACCCGCGCGCGGGTGTCCGCGTCATGGCTGTAAACGACGACCTTCATGCAGTGGATCGTACCGACCCCGGGGGCCGGCCGGCATTCGCCGGCACCGACACGGGGGGTCGGCCAACGCTCGCCTACGTGATGTCGTAATAATGACCCCGTGGCCACAGCATCCGCGACGAAGATACCGCCCCGGTCGCCGACCAGCCGGCCGAACCTGGTCAGCGTCGGCACCATCGTCTGGCTGTCTTCCGAGCTCATGTTCTTCGCGGCGCTGTTCGCGATGTACTTCACCATCCGCTCGGTCGACAAGAGCCAGGGGCTCCCGTGGCCCGGCGCTCACCTCGACCTGAGGCTGGGGACCATCAACACCACCGTGCTGCTGCTGTCCAGCGTCACCTGCCAGCTGGGCGTGTTCGCGGTCGAGCGCGGCCAGATCAGGCGCTCGGGCAGCGTCTTCAATCCCGCCCGGTGGGGCCTGCGGGAGTGGTACGTGCTCACCTTCTTCATGGGCCTGTACTTCGTCTGCGGCCAGGGATACGAGTACCTGCAGCTCATCCGCGACCAGGGGCTGACCCTGTCCTCCAGCGGGTACGGCTCGGTGTTCTTCATCCCCACCGGGTTCCACGGCCTGCACGTGACCGGCGGCCTGATCGCGTTCCTATTCCTGCTGGGGCGCACCTACGCCGCCAAGACCTTCACCCAGGAGCAGCAGGTCAGCGCGATCGTCGTCTCGTACTACTGGCATTTCGTCGACGTCGTCTGGATCGGCCTGTTCACGACCATCTACCTGATCCGCTGATGAGCCACCGACCTCAAGTGTCCCCTGAGCGAAACCGAGGCAAGAAGTGAGCGGGAACAAGCCGCGGCGCCGGCACCGGGCCGCCGGGTACGCCGTCCTCGCGGCGGGGCTCCTCGTCATCGGCGTGGCGTACGCGGCTATCACCGGGCCGGCAGCGCGGCGACCGCGGCCACGGCCAGCGGCCCGTCGGCGGCCGACATCGCGCAGGGCAAGGCGATCTTCGCGGACACCTGCTCCTCCTGCCACGGCATGAGCGCCCAGGGCACCGAGGCGGGCCCGAGCCTGGTCGGCGTCGGCGCCGCCGCCGTGGACTTCCAGATGAGCACCGGCCGGATGCCCGGCAAGGACTTCGACGCGGAGATGCCGCGCAAGCCGGTGACGTTCACCACCGCGCAGATCCACCAGGTCGCGGCGTACATCTCCTCGCTGGGCGGCGGCCCGGCGATCCCCACGGCCGCCATGGTGGGCACGGCAGGCGCCGACATGGCGCTGGGCCAGCAGCTGTTCATCACCAACTGCGCGCAGTGCCACAACTTCGCCGGCGCGGGCGGCGCGCTCACCAACGGGAAGTACGCGCCGGCGCTGACCCATTCGACCCCGACGCAGATCTACGAGGCGATGCTGACCGGCCCGGAGGCCATGCCGGTGTTCAGCGACACCACCGTCACCCCGGCCCAGAAGCGCGACATCATCGCGTACGTCACCAAGGTCCGCGCCGAGCCGAACCCCGGCGGTTTCAGCCTGGGCCGGGTCGGGCCGGTGACCGAAGGGCTGGTGGCCTTCCTCGGCGGGATCGCCGTCCTGGTGTTCGCCGCGATGTGGATCACGATGAAGCGACGTGAAACATGACTGAGACGCAAGGCAGCGGGCCGGACCTCCCGCCCGGAGACGGCGCGGAGGAACTGGAGGAGCGGCGCGCCCCGCACCGGGTGATCGGCACGCCACCGCCCGCCCGGGCCAGGACCCTGCTCGAGGCCCCCCCGGACGAGGACGCCGCGCCGGCTCCGCGTGAGCTCCCGGCCGAGCCGCCCGACCTGCCCCAGGCGAAGCGGGCCGAGCGCGTGGTCGCGGCGCTGTTCCTGCTGTCGATGCTGGCCAGCATCGGGTTCATCGCCGCCTACGTGGGGCTGGAGGTGGGCTCGGTCAGCGGCGCCGCGCGCTCCAACCTGGCGCTGGGCGTGGCCATGTCGGTGGCCTTCGGCGCGCTGGCGGTGGGCGCGGTCATCTGGGTCCGGTTCCTGATGCCGCAGGTGGAGCTGACCGAGGACCGCAAGCCGCTGGCCTCGACCCCGCAGCAGCGGGCGGAGTTCGAGCAGACGTTCACCGAGGGCGCCGAGGCCAGCGGGTTCGCCAAGCGGAAGCTGGTGCGGCGGACGCTGATCGCGGCCACCGTGCCGCTCGCGCTCGCCCCGATCGTGCTCCTGCGTGACATGGGCCCGCTGCCCGGGACGAGCCTGCGCCACACCGTCTGGCGCCGGGGGATGCGGCTGCTGGTCTACGGGCCCAACACGCCGCTGCGGGCGGCTGACTTCGCCATCCCGGGCCAGATGATCACCGTCGTCCCGGACGGGTACCAGGACAACCTCGACGCCCTGGCCCTGGCGACCACCATCATCCTCAAGTTCGCGCCCGGCCAGCTCCTGCCGCCGACGAACCTGAACTGGACGGTGGACGGCATCGTCGCCTACTCCAAGATCTGCACCCACGTCGGGTGCCCGGTCGCGCTGTACGAGCAGACGACGCACAACATCCTGTGCCCCTGCCATCAGTCCACGTTCGACGCCGCCCGCGGCGCGAAGGTCATCTTCGGGCCCGCCGCCCGCCCGCTGCCGCAGCTGCCGCTCACCACCGACGCGCAGGGCTTCCTGGTCGCCGCCAGCGACTACCATGAACCTGTCGGCCCGAGCTTCTGGGAGCGGGGATGAGCAAGACCACCGACGCACTCCTCGAGGGCACCGGCAGCTTCCTCGACGACCGGCTCCGTACCGCGCGGCCGGTGCGCGGGTTCCTGCGGAAGATCTTCCCCGACCACTGGTCGTTCCTGCTCGGGGAGATCGCCCTCTACTCCTTCATCATCCTGCTGCTCACCGGCACCTTCCTGACCTTGTTCTTCCAGCCGAGCATGACTGAGGTCGTCTACCACGGCGCCTACACGCCGCTGCGCGGCGTGCGGATGAGCGAGGCGTACGCGTCCACCCTGAACATCAGCTTCGACGTCCGCGGCGGGCTGCTCATGCGGCAGATCCACCACTGGGCGGCGCTGCTGTTCATGGCCGCGATCATGGTGCACTTGCTGCGGGTGTTCTTCACCGGCGCCTACCGCAAGCCGCGGGAGTTCAACTGGCTGATCGGGATCGTGCTGTTCACGCTCGGGATGCTGGAAGGGCTGTTCGGTTACTCCCTCCCGGACGACCTGCTGTCCGGGACGGGCCTGAAGATCACCCAGGGCGTGATCCAGTCCATCCCGATCGTCGGCACCTACGGGTCGTACTTCCTGTTCGGCGGGCCGTACCCCGGGAACCTCATCATCCCCCGGCTGTACATCATCCACGTGCTGCTGATCCCGGCCCTGCTGCTGGCGCTGATCTCCGCGCACCTGTTCTTCATGTTCCACCAGAAGCACACCCAGATGCCGGGCAAGGGCCGCACCAATGCCAACGTGGTCGGCGCGCCGATGTACCCCTACTTCATGGCCAAGACCGGCGCGTTCTTCTTCTTCATCTTCGCCGTGCTGGCGCTGCTGTCCACGTTCGCGCAGATCAACCCGATCTGGCTGTTCGGCCCGTACAACCCCTCGGGCATCACCGCCGGGTCCCAGCCCGACTTCTACATGGGGGCGCTGGAGGGCGCGCTGCGGATCATGCCCGCCTGGGAGTGGAACGTCTTCGGGCACACGTTCGCGTTCAACGTGTTCATCCCCGCGCTGGTACCGCTCGGCATCATCTTCACCGGCGCGGCGCTGTGGCCGTTCATCGAGCAATGGGCCACCGGGGACTACCGTGAGCACCACGTCCTCGACCGGCCGCGCAACGCGGCGACCCGGACCGCGATCGGGATGGCCGCGATCACGTTCTACGGGGTCCTGTGGCTCGAAGGCGCCAACGACATCATCGCCGACCAGCTCCAGATCCCGCTCTTCACGCTGACCTGGATCGCCCGGTTCGCGGTCTTCCTCGGGCCGGTCGTCGCCTACTGGGTGACCAAGCGGATCTGCCTCGGCCTGCAGCGCAAGGACGCCCACCTGCTCGAGCACGGGGTCGAGACCGGCATCATCCGCCAGCTGCCCACCGGCGAGTACGTCGAGCTGACCCGGCCCGTGGACGAGGAGGAGCAGGCCGTGCTGGCGTACAACCGGGTGGGCGCGCCGCAGCTGCCCGCGGCCGCCCCAGTCGAGGACGCCGACGAGGTCCCGGCGCCGGGGACCAGGGGCCCGCTGGGCCGGCTGCGGCTGGGCCTCAACCGGGTCATCACCGAGGGCATCCCGGTCGGCGACGGGCACGGGAACGGGCACGGCGACGGCCATGGGAACGGCCACGCGGCACCCGCGGCGGTCACCGCTGGCGAGCAGGCCGGCGACCGGCCCGACGGGCCCGCCCGGCCAGCGCCGGAACAGGGCGGCCCGGACGGCGGGGACACCGGCCACTGACACCCGCGCCGGCTCCGCTGCGCGGCACTATCGCCCGTTCCTGCTCGTTCCCTTGGGCGGCGCCAGCGGCCCGTGCGTACCCGTGCTCATGGGCTGATCGGCGATACGGTAGCCGACACCCGGCATGGTCGTGATGACTGGCGGGTCACCGAGCTTGCGCCGCAGCCGGCCGATGGTCACCGTGACGGTGTTGGTGAACGGGTCGGCCTGCTCGTCCCAGACCTGTTCGAGCAGGTTCTCCGCGCTGAGGAAGGCCGGGCTGGCGAGAAGGAGCGCCTCGAGGACCGCGAACTCCTTGACCGACAGCTGAAGCTGGCGCCCGTCGCGGGTGACCGTGCGCCGCAGCGGGTCGAGCTCGATCCCGGCCGCACGCAGGATCCGGCCCCGGGCGGACGGCTGGCGGCGCGCCAGCGAGCGGATGCGCGCGACCAGCTCGGGGAAGTGGAACGGCTTGGCCAGGTAGTCGTCGGCGCCCAGGCCCAGCCCGCTGACCCGCTCCCCGGGCGCGCTGGCCGCGGTCAGCATGAGCACCATGACCCGGTCGTCCCGCTCGGTGATCATCTGGCACAGGGTGTCGCCGTGGATTCCCGGCAGGTCGCGGTCGAGCACCACCACGTTGTAGGCGTTGAGCTCCAGCTTGGCCGCGGCTTCGAGCCCGTCATGCGCGGCGTCGACGGCCATGCCCTGGTCGCGCAGCCCCTCGACCAGCACGTCGGCCAGCGACCGCGAGTCCTCCACCACCAGCACCCTCACGCTGGGGCACCCACCCGCTCGGCCTGCGCGGCCAGCGGCAGCGCGATCGTGACCCGCAGGCCGCCCTCGGGCCTGCCCTCCAGGTCCAGCGCGCCCCGATGGGCCGAGGCGATGGCCGCCACGATCGACAGCCCGAGCCCGGCGCCGTCGTCCGAACCGGTCCGGTCCGCGCCGAGCCGCCGGAACGGCTGGGCCAGCTGCCCGACCTGGTGGGGGTCGAGGACGTCCCCGCCGGTCTCCACCACCAGGCGGGCCAGCCGCCCGTCGGCCCCGGTGGTGGCGCTGATCCAGCCGCCGTGGGTGTTGTGCGTGATCGCGTTGTCGATCACGTTGTCGACCATGCGGCCCAGCAGCGCCTGGCTGCCCCGCACCCAGGTGCCGTCGGGACCGCTGGTGTGGTGCACGGTCAGGTTCCGGGCCGCGATGGCCTCCGCCCGCGCGGCCAGGGCCGCGGACACCACGTACTCCAGCGAGAGCGTCGCCTGGCCGGGGAGGTCACCGTGCTGCGCCCGGGCCAGCGCCAGGAAGCCGTCGAGCAGCCGGTCGACCCGGTCGAGCTCGGCGCGCAGCCGCCCGGCCAGGGCAACGGTCGGCGCTGGCACCGGTTCCGGCTTGGCCACCGCGACATCCACGCACGCCCGCATCGTCGTCAGCGGCGTGCGCAGCTCATGCGACGCGTTGGCGACAAAACGGCGCTGCGCGGCGAACGCGGCCTCCAGCCGCTCGAGCAACCCGTCGATGGTGTCGGCGAGATCGGTCAGCTCGTTTGCGGGGCCGGGCATGGCCAGCCGCTCGTGCAGGTTGTCCTCGGAGATCCGCTGCGTCGCCGCCGTCATCTCCCGCAGCGGGCGCAGCACCCGGCCCGCGACGATCCACCCGAGCCCGAGCGACAGCACGGTCATGACGCCCAGCGCGACCGCCGATCCGACCAGGAGCGAATGCGACACGGCCGCATGGATGTTCGCCGCCTCGGCCGACGGCGGCTGCGTGCCGCCCGGAGCCGTGGAGCTCGCGTGGTTGACCGACGAGACGGACGCCCCCACGCCGCCGGTGATCACCAGCAGCACGGCGCCGGACAGCAGGAACAGCGCGCTGTACAGGACGGTCAGCCGCGCCCGCACGCTGCGGCGCGGCAGCACCCGGCGGCCGGGCCGCCGCACCCCCGGCGCCGTCATCGTCGCGTCCTGCGCGCTCATCGTCGCCTCCCGCGTGGGACGCTCCATGGGCCGCCCGGGCCCACGATGGCCCTGGGCGGCACTGCCGTCCCGGCCTCCAGGATGCCCGGCCGGACCTAACAACGGCATAACGGCCCGCGTTCGGCCCGTGTTAGGGCCGCTGCCGTACAACCGGCGTATGGACACAACCATCGAAGTCAGCCGCCTGCGCAAGCGGTTCGGCCGGACGCTCGCCCTGGACGGCATGACCTTCACCGTGCCGTCCGGCCAGGTGACCGGCTTCGTCGGCCCCAACGGCGCGGGCAAGTCCACCACGATGCGGGTGATCCTGGGCCTGGACGCCCCGGACGAGGGCACCGCGCTGGTCGGCGGGCAGCCGTACCCGAGTCTGCGGCAGCCGTTGCGTCAGGTCGGCTCGCTGCTGGATGCCGGGGCGCTGCAGCCGAGCCGGTCCGCGCGCAACCATCTGCTCTGGCTGGCCCATTCGCAGGGCACCGGTGCCCGCCGGGTCGACGAGGTGATCGAGCAGGCCGGCCTGGAGGCCGTGGCCCGCCGGCGGGCGGGCGGCTTCTCGCTGGGCATGCGGCAGCGGCTGGGGATCGCCGCCGCGCTGCTGGGCGACCCGCCGGTGCTCATGTTCGATGAGCCGTTCAACGGCATGGACCCGGAGGGGATCGTGTGGATGCGCGGTTTCCTCCGGTCGCTGGCCGCCCAGGGCCGGGCCGTGCTGGTGTCCAGCCACCTGATGAGCGAACTGCAGGACACCGCCAGCCACCTGGTGGTGGTCGGCCGCGGCCGGGTCATCGCCGACACCAGCGTCGCGGACCTGCTGGCGGCCGCGTCCGGGGACCAGGTCTTGCTGCGCACGACCGCGGCCGCGCAGGCGGTGACGGTGCTGGAGCACGCGGGGGCCGCCGTCACCGCCACCGGCCCCGGCACGCTGACCGTCACCGGGCTGGCCGCCGGGCGCGTCGCGGCGCTGCTCGGCGAGCACGCGGTGCCGCTGTCCGAGATATCCGAGCACCGCGCCACGCTGGAAGAGGCCTACATGGGGCTGACCCAGGACGCGGTCGAGTACCGCGCCGAGCCGGCCGGGAGCCCACCCGAGGCCGGGGATCGCTCCCCGGCTGGCACCGGGGAGGCCGGGCGATGACCACCACGACCGCGGCACCGGACCGCGCGGCCACCCGGGCCGGGCACGGCCGCTTCAGCGACCTGCTGCACGCCGAATGGACCAAGTTCCGCACCGTGCGCGGCTGGGTGATCGGCATGGCGGTCGCGGCCCTGGTCATCGTGCTGGTCGGGCTGCTGTCGGCCGCGGGCAGCCACACTTCCTGCAACGGCGGGCCGTGCCGTTTCCTCTATCCGGTGGGGCCCGGCGGCGAGGCGGTGACCGACAGCTTCTACTTCGTGCATCAGCCGCTGGCCGACCACGGCAGCATCACCGCGCGGGTGACCTCGCTGACCGGCCTGCTCCCCACCGCGTCGGCCGGCCGGGTCCGGGCCGGCCAGGGCCCGCAGTCGGGGATGCATCCCGGCCTCGAGCCGTGGTCCAAGGCCGGGCTCATCATCAAGGCGAGCACCCGGCAGGGGTCGGCGTACGCGGCCATGATGGTCACCGGCCGCCATGGGGTGCGGATGCAGTACGACTACACCCAGGACGTGGCCGGCCTGCCTGGCGCCGTCACCGCGGCGTCCCCGCGCTGGCTGCGGCTGACCCGGGCCGGCGACACGGTCACCGGCTACGACTCGGCCGACGGCCGGCACTGGACGCTGGTGGGCACCGCCAGCCTGCCCGGGCTGTCATCGACCGTGCAGGCCGGGCTGTTCGCCACCTCCCCCGCCTACAGCGTGACGACCGCCCAGGGCCTGCTCGGGATCAGCGGGACCGGCGGGCCCACCCTGGCCACCGGCGTCCTCGACCACGTCGGCCTGCACGGCGGCCGGCGGCCGGCGGGTGGAGCGGCACTGCCATCGGCGGCGGCCCCAGCGCCGCGACCCCGGTCCAGGGCGGCGGGTACCACCGGGCCGGTGGCGCGTTCACCGTGACCGGGTCCGGCGACATCGCGCCGGACGTGCCCGGCGGCGCGGGCCCTGGCCAGACCGTTGACTCCACCCTGGTGGGCGCGTTCGTCGGGCTGATCGCCGTGGTCGTGGTGGGGACGATGTTCATCACCGCCGAGTACCGGCGCGACCTGATCCGCACCACCTTCGCCGCGAGCCCGCGGCGGGGGCGGGTGCTGGCCGCGAAGGCCATCGTGATCGGCTCGGTCACCTTCGCGGCCGCCCTGGTGGCCGCCGTCGTCGCGGTCCCGCTCAGCAGCCGGGTGCTGCGCGACAACGGCAACTACCTGTACCCGGTGACCTCGCTGACCGAGGTGCGCCTGGTGGCCGGCACCGCGGCGATGCTGGCCGTCGCCGCCGTCCTGGCGCTGGCCATCGGCGCCGTGCTGCGCCGCAGCGCCATCGCGGTCACCGTGGTCATCGTGGCGATCGTCCTGCCGTTCCTCATCTCGGTCACCAACCTCCTGCCCGCGGGCGCCGACCAGTGGCTGCTGCGGCTGGCCCCGGCCGCCGCCTTCTCGATCCAGCAGACCATCCCGAACTACCCGCAGGTCAGCAACGTCTGCTCGGTGGGGGGTGGGTGCTATCCGCTCGCGCCATGGGCCGGTTTCGCGGTGCTGTGCGCCTGGGCCGCGGCCGCGCTGGGGCTGGCGGTGTTCCTGGTGCGCCGGAGGGACGCATGAGCCTGGCATCGGGTGCGCCACGGGTGCTCACACGGCTCGCACCACCCACGGCCGCGGCCAGCCTGCGCGACGCGCTGCACGCCGAGTGGACCAAGCTGCGCACCGCGCCGGGCACGTTCGGGCTGCTGGTCGCTGCGGCCGCCCTGACCGTGGCCGTCAGCGCGGCCGCGGCCGCGGCCACCCGGTGCCCGGCCGCGGGCTGCGGGCAGGATCCGGCCAAGGTCAGCCTGACCGGGGTCTACCTCGGCCAGGTGGTCGTCGCCGTCGTGGCCGTGCTGGCCATCAGCGGCGAGTACAGCAGCGGCATGATCCGCACCACCCTGGCGGCGATGCCGCGCCGGACCACCGTCCTGGCCGCGAAGGCGGCGCTCGTCACCGGCCTGACGCTGGCCGCCGGGACCTTCGCCGTCCTGGGATCGCTGCTGGCCGGGTGGCTCATCCTGCCCGGCCATGGCTTCACCGCGGCACACGGCTTCGCGCCGCTGTCCCTGGCCGACGGGCCGGTGCTGCGCGCCGCCGCCGGGTCGGTGCTCTACCTCGCCCTGATCGCCCTGCTCAGCCTCGGCACCGCCACCGCCGTGCGAGAGTCCGCCGCAGCCATCGGGATCGTGCTCGGCCTGCTCTACCTGTTCCCGATCGTCGCCGGCGTGGTTTCCGACCCGTACGTGCAGCGCCACCTCCAGCAGATCGCGCCGATGACGGCCGGGCTCGAGATCCAGGCCACCACCGGCCTGCGCAGCCTGCCCATCGGCCCCTGGGCCGGCCTCGGCGTCCTCGCCGCCTGGGCCGCCGCGGCGCTCCTGGCCGGCGGGCTGGTGCTCCGCCTGCGAGACGCCTGAGCGGAGCCCGCGCCTGTCCCGCATCCAGCCGCCCGCGTAGTCACAAGTCCCCGGGCGAGCCGGTCTTAGCGATGGGGCCTGGTACGGGGCTTTGTCCGCCCGGGAGGACCAGGCGGCTCAGTGCGCGTACTGCCCGCGGTAGTACTCGAAGACGAAGCCGATCGCCGAGAGCAGGACGAAAAGCATCCCGATCAGGAACAGCCACCAGCCCACCGCCACGCCGAGCGCCGCGACCGCCGACGACAGCCCGGTGATCAGCGGCCACCAGCTGTGCGGGCTGAAGAAGCCGAGCTCACCGGTGCCGTCGCTGATCTTGGCGTCGGGGACGTCCTCGGCCCGCGGCGGCAGCCGGCGGCCGGTGAACAGGAGGTAGAAGCCGGTGAGGAAGGCGAGGCAGACGGTGAAGAACAACGCCGTGGTCCCGGTCGGGTCCTTGGAGAAGTGCCAGTAGACGACGTCGGTGGCGCCGAAGAACGCGGCGCAGCCGACGAACAGGAAGCCTTCGACCTTCATGACACACCTCTGTCCTGCCGCGGGATCACCGGCCGCTGTTCACCGCGCATGCCCGGGCTCACTGGGGCGCCGCGATGGACTCGTGGTCGGTCCGGGACCGTCCCGACCTGATCTGCGGGTAGTGCAGGTCGAACGCGGGACGCTCGGACCGGATGCGCGGGATGGACGTGAAGTTGTGCCGCGGCGGCGGGCAGGACGTCGCCCACTCCAGCGAGTTCGCGTAGCCCCACGGGTCGTCGGCGGTGACCCGCTCGCCGTACCGCGCCGTCTTGTACACGTTGTAGAGGAAGAAGAGGGTGGACGCGCCGAGGATCCACGAGCCGATGCTCGAGATCTGGTTCATCGTGGTCACGTCGGGCGGCAGGAACGGGTAGTTCGCCACCCGCCGCGGCATCCCCTCGACGCCGATCCAGTGCTGGATCAGGAACGTCGTGTGGAAGCCGATGAACAGGGTCCAGAAGTGCCAGACCCCGAGCGTGTTGTCCAGCTTCTTGCCGGTGAACTTGGGCCACCAGAAGTAGAAACCGGCGAACATGGAGAACACCACCGTGCCGAAGAGCACGTAGTGGAAGTGGGCGACGACGAAGTAGGAGTCGCTGACGCTGAAGTCCAGCGGCGGCGAGGCCAGGATCACCCCGGTCAGCCCGCCGAACAGGAACGTGACCAGGAAGCCGAGGGCGAACAGCATCGGCGCCTCGAAGGTGAGCTGCCCGCGCCAGATGGTGCCCACCCAGTTGAAGAACTTCACCCCGGTCGGCACCGCGATGAGGAACGTCATGAAGGAGAAGAACGGCAGCAGCACGGCACCGGTGGTGAACATGTGGTGCGCCCACACGGTCATCGACAGCCCGGCGATCGCGATGGTCGCGGCGACCAGGCCCTTGTACCCGAAGCACGGCTTGCGGCTGAACACCGGCAGCACCTCGGTGACGATCCCGAAGAACGGGATCGCCACGATATAGACCTCGGGATGGCCGAAGAACCAGAACAGGTGCTGCCACATGATCGCGCCGCCGTTTTGCGAGCTGAACACCTGAGCGCCGAGCTTGCGGTCGATCTCCAGCACCAGCAGCGCCGCCGCCAGCACCGGGAACGCCATCAGCACCAGCATGGACGTGAGCAGGATGTTCCAGGTGAAGATCGGCATCCGGAACATGGTCATGCCCGGCGCGCGCATGCAGATGATGGTGGTGACGAAGTTGACACCGCTCAGGATGGTGCCGAAGCCGGACAGGGTCAGGCCCATGATCCACATGTCCCCGCCGATGCCCGGGGAGGCGATCGAGCTGGTCAGCGGCGAGTAGGCGTACCAGCCGAACGCGGCGGCCCCGCCGGGCGCCAGGAAGCTGGCGAGCAGGATCAGCCCACCGAACAGGAACGCGTAGTAGCTGAACAGGTTGAGCCGCGGGAACGCCACGTCGGGCGAGCCGATCTGGAGCGGCATGATCTCGTTCGCGAACCCGACGAACAACGGGGTGGCGAACAGCAGCAGCATGATCGTGCCGTGCATCGTGAACAGCTCGTTGTACTGCTGGTCGGACACGATGTGGTTGTCCGGCTCGAAGAGCTGGGCACGCATGATCATCGCCATCAGGCCGGCGGCCATGAAGAAGCCGAACGACGTGATCAGGTACAGGTGCCCGATGACCTTGTGATCGGTGGAGGACAGCCAGTCGGCCATGACCGAGCCCTTGCGCGCGTTGCGCGGCGGGGTCACCGGCCGGGCGGACGGTTGTTCGAGCGTAGTCACTGCGTGCTCCCTGCTGCCTTGCGCTGCGCCACCTGCTGCACGCTGATCCACTGGTGGAACTGCGCCGGGGTGACGATCTTCACAACGAAGAGCATCCGGCTGTGGTAGAGGCCGCACAACTCGGTGCAGCGGCCGATGAAGGTCCCGGTTTTGGTCGGGGTGACCTCGAAGTGGTTCGGGTGGCCCGGGATGACGTCACGCTTGAACTCGAACGGGACGATCCAGAACGAGTGGATGACGTCGAGCGAGGTCAAGTTGAACCGCACGGTCCTGTCGACCGGGATCACCAGCAGCGGCAGGTCCTGGGCCCCGTGGCCGGGCAGCCAGGGCTCCCCGTTGATCACCACGTGCCCGGTCGTGTTGGGCACCGTGTACTGCGGGTACTGGAACTGCCAGCTCCACTGGTAGCCGACCACGTCGACCACCACGTCGGGGCGGGGCGGCAGCCGGTTGATGTAGTTCTCGTCCCGCGCCGTGAAGAAGAACAGGACGCCGATCATGATGAACGGCACGACCGTGTAGAGCATCTCGATCGGCAGGTTGTAGCGCACCTGGCCGGGCGGGCGGTCCGTCCGCTTGCGGTGGAACACGATCGCCCACACGATCAGCCCCCAGACCACGGCCCCGACCGCCCAGGCGGCGATCCAGGAGCCCTGCCACAGGGTCAGCGCGACCTGCCCCTGCCTGGTGACCGGGACCGGCCAGCCGAGCCTGGTGAAGGCGTTGGACGTGCACCCGGCCAGGCCGGGAACGACCACGGCGAGCAGCACCGCGAGCGGCACCACACGCCGCCACCGCGGGGCTCGTCCCCGGTCTGGTGAATCTGCCGCCGTCTGGCCGGGCGTCAGGCCCGGAACGTGCGCGCCCTGACCACGTGGGGCACTGGGGGTAAGACTCACAGGTTGCCTTCCCAGCGGATGACACCCGGCTGCACGGCCGGTCACATAGCTCGTCCTACAGACTGTCGTGGAAACAGTATCGCGTGCCGGGACCACGCCGGCGGGGACCCCCTGCCGTGTCGGAACCTCCGGCTGCCGCGGTCACCGCGGCCGGGGCCGGGCCGGCGGCCGCAGCCGTGCTTACCGGGGGCTACGTGCCGGTATCGCTCCCGCGTGGCACCACGCCGATCTTGGTTTGCGGGGTTTCCCGCCGCGTCGCCGGTATCGTGGCCCGGGCGCGTGGCATGGTGGGCCCGCGGCCCCGGCGCGAGGATGAGAGGCTAGCCGCATGACCTCCCCGACTGGCCCGGCCACCCCGGCCAGCCCGGCCCCGGTGCTCGTCATCGACGCGCTGGGCCGCAAGTGCCCGATCCCGATCATCATGCTCGCCGAGCGGATCCGGGAGGTGCCCATCGGGGGGGCGATCGCCGTCCTGGCGGACGACCCGGCGGCCAAGACCGATGTCCCGGCCTGGTGCACCATGAAATCGCACCAGTTCGTCGCCATTACCGAGCTGCCCCGCGGCTGGTCGCTCCTGATCAGGCGCAGCTACTGAGCCGGTCATGGGCCCGGGCGCCGGAAGCGGCCAGTGAACCGCGGATCGCTTTCCCACCAGCGCTGTGCCGGGCCCGCGGTGCCGGGCCCGGCGCCGGCGGTAGCGGGTCCGGCGTCTGCGGCGTCGAGTTCGGCGTCGACCGCCCGCGCCTCCTTATCGTCTTCCCGCACCATCTGGATCAGCATGGCGGCCAGGAACGGCAGGCCGATCAGGTCGCCGAGCAGCCACAGCGCGCCGCCGCCGATCACCTGGTCGGCACGCAGCCCGGGCCCCCAGGGCCGGCCGAGGGCACGGTAGTAGGAACCGGCGATGAGGTTCTGATCGGCCATGATGGCCAGCCCGAGGACCGCATCACCCACCACCTCCACGCCGGTGACCCACAGGGCCACCAGGTAGGGGTAGGCCCTCGGCACCGGATCGACCCGCAGCAGCGTCCAGAAGAACACCCAGCCCGGCGCCAGCAGCGCCAGGTAGGTGAGCTCCCTGATCGGGTCGCTGCGCAGCCCGGCCTCGTACCAGGGCGTGAAATAGAGGACGAACCCGACGAGGACCACGGCCAGCGCGGTGACGGCCGGGAAGGTGAGCACGCGGGCGGGCCGGCTGGCGACCAGCGCCTCGACCCGCGGCCCGAGCCGGGGCAGCGAGGCGATCGCCAGCGACACCGGCCGGCCCAGGGCCAGCAAGAGCGGCGCCGCCAGCAGCAGCAGGATGGTCTGCACCGCCCGGATGTAGAACAGCACCCCCTGGTACACGCCAAGGAAGGACATGGTGGCGAGGACGAGGACGCCGAGCCCGCCGCCGCAGAAGGCGGCCACGGCCCCGGCGGGCCAGCGGCCGCCCGTGCGCCGCACCCGGCGCACACCGGCCAGGTAGAGCGCCCCGGCGAGCAGCACGGCCGCGAGCACCGGCACGTCGAGCGTCCACGAGGTGAAGGCCCGTGCCACGGTCAGCTCGGGCGGCCCCTGATACCCGCCCGCGATCATGCCGGCTGTCACCCCGCCACGCTACCGCCGCCTGCGGTCAGCCGTAGTGGGCAGCCACCTCGGCGGCCGCGTCCTGGCCGTAAGCGCCGGCGAGCCGCTCGGCGGTCTCGGCCGGCTTCAGCTCGTACTCCTGGGGGCCGTCCACCTCCAGCACCGTCACGGCCAGCAGGTTGCCGAGCTGGGCCGCCCGTTCCAGGGACAGCCCCCAGCCGACGGCAGCCAGGAACCCGGCGCGGAACGCGTCCCCGGTGCCGGTCGGGTCGGCCTTGCGCCGTTCGGGCACGGGCCCGACCAGGATGGGCGGCTGGCCGGCCCGCTCCACCCGGGCCCCCGCCGGGCCCAGCGTCGTCACCCGTACCCCGACCCGGTCCAGGACCTCGGCGCCGCGCCACCCGCTCTTGCGCTCGATGAGCGCTTCCTCGTACTCGTTGCAGAACAGGTAGGCCGCGCCGTCCACCAGCGCGCACACCTGCGGCCCGTCCAGCCGCGGCAGCTGCTGCGATGGGTCGGCGGCGAACGGCAGGCCGAGAGTGCCGCACTCCTCGGTGTGCGAGAGCATCGCCGCCGGGTCACTCGCGCCGATCAGCACCAGGTCAAGGCCGCCCACGTGCGCGGCCAGCGGGGCGAGCTCGATCTCGGCGTCCTCGCTCATCGCACCCGGGTAGAACGAGGCGATCTGGTTGCCGTCGAGGTCGGTGGTGCAGATGAAACGGGCGGTGTGGTGGCGGACGGACTCGCGCACGCCGCCGCAGTCCACACCGTGCCCGCTGAGCCAGTCGCGGTACGGGCCGAAGTCAGGGCCGACGGCGCCGACGAGCAGCGGCCGGAGCCCGAGCACGCCCAGCCCGAACGAGATGTTCGCGCCTACCCCGCCCCGCCGGATCTCCAGCGCGTCGACGAGGAAGGACAGTGACACCCGGTCCATCTTGTCGGCGATGAAGTGCTCGACGAAACGGCCGGGGAACGTCATGAGGTGATCGGTCGCGATCGACCCGGTTACGGCAATACGCACGGCGGCACTCTAGGCCATCAGCGCACCCGGCCGCACTGTGTGCGGCCATAGCGCGTACCCGCAGGATCAGTGGCCGCCGCTGCAGCCGGCACCCGCCAGCCATGGCAGGCGGTGGCAGCGGTGGCCGTGGCTGGCCTCAGTGGAACGAGTCGCCGCAGGCGCAGGACCCGGTCGCGTTGGGGTTATCGATCGTGAAGCCCTGCTTCTCGATCGTGTCGACGAAGTCGATGGTGGCGCCGGTGAGGTACGGGGCGCTCATCTTGTCGGTGACCACGTGCACGCCCTCGAACTCGGCGTTGACGTCACCGTCGATCTCGCGCTCGTCGAAGTACAGCTGGTAACGCAGGCCCGAGCAGCCGCCCGGCTGAACAGCGATGCGAAGCCGCAGGTCGTCGCGGCCTTCGGCGGCCAAGAGGCCGCTCACCTTGGCGGCCGCCGTGGAGGTGAGGATGACACCCTGGGCTGTCGCCTCGTCCTGAACCGTCATGTGGGTTAGCTCCTGCATCGGATTGCCGCCGGCTGGGCGGCACTGGCTGGTCCCTCAACACAACCATAAGGCGTCCGGGATCATTCCGGGGGGACATGGGACCCGGCATCGCAAACGATTGCCATCGCCGCCCGGCCCAGCTCCAGGCGGCCACCGGCCGGTGGCCGGATCGGGGAAGGCGGCACTCAGCTGACGAAGGTGATGCCGCCGGTGCCTGTCTCACTGCCATCGGGCCGGATCAGGTAGGCGGCGTATCCCCCGACCTGCCCGACGGCCGCCAGCGCCTCATCGCCGCCCACCGCCACCGCGGTAGCCAGGGCATCGGCCAAGGCGAGGCTGGGCCCGGTGACCGTGGCGGACGCGGCGCGGCCGGAGGCCAGGCCGGTCGCCGGATCGATGAGATGGGCGCCGCGCTCGTAGGAACCCGAGGTGGCCACGGCGGCCTCGACCTCGATGATGCCCGCCAGGGTGGCGGCGGACCACGGATGGCGGATGCCCACCCGCCATCGCCGGCCGGGGGCTGGTGCCCCGAAGGCGGCCAGGTCCCCGCCGCCATTGACCATCGCGCCTGCCATCCCGGACCGGCGCAGCACGTCCAGCGCCCGGTCCACCGCCCATCCCTTGGCCAGCCCGGTCGGGTCGAACCCGCCCGGCATGGCCCACGGGTCGAACCAGCCACCGGATGCCTGCCGGGCGGCGTGGCATTCCGCCACCACCTGAGCGACCTCCGGCGGCAGGTCGCCCAGGCCCGCCTCGCCGCGCCGGAAGCGGCTCACCGGGCTCTGCGAGTCCCAGGTGCTGAGGATGGCATCGGCGTGATGCAGCGTGGCGCAGGTGGCCTCGAGCGCGGACCGCAGCTCCGGCCCGGGCAGGCCGCCCGGCACCATCGTGATCGAGAACACGGTCCCCATCGCGGTCTCGGCGTGGGTCAGCAGGGACGGGCGATCCGGGGCGGGATCGCTGTGGCTGCCCATCGGCTCACCCGATCACTTGACGTGCCGCCAGCTCACCTGACGTGCAGCTTATCCAGGGCCGCCTGCAGGGACTGTTCGTAAGCCTGGCTGGTGAACGTCGCCCCGCTGACCCCGTTGATGCCCGCGCTGTCGGCCGCCAGCACCTGCGACTTCAGCATCGGGATGGCCTCGTTGGCGATCTGCTGGGAGGTGGGGTCCTCCGTCCGGAGGGAGGGGACCGTCACATTGGTGATCCGGCTCCCGCTCACGGTGACCCTGACGGCGAGCTCGCCGTAGCCGTACTGCTCCAGGGCGCCCGTCGCGCTGTGCGCCGCCCCGCCCGCCGCGGGCTGGCTGGGCTGGCTGCCCGTGGCGCCGCCGGCCGCCGGACTGCTGCCGGACTGGCTGGGCTGGCTGGACGCCGGGCCCGGCTGGCTGCGGCCGGCGCCGCCGCCCAGGGCGGACGGCGCCGGGGCGCCCCGGCTGTGGAGGCCGAGAACGCCGGCGAAGCCGGCCACCGCGCCGGCCATCAGGTACCAGGCTGCCCGCTTCATGCTTGCGCTCCCGCTGGTCAGAGGGCGAACGCCTCGTGATGGATAGCTTCGTCCGGCACGCCGAGGCGCTTGACGAGATCGACGATGCTGGCCACGAAGCCTTCCGGCCCGCACACGAAGACGTCGCGGCGGTGGAGGTCGGGGACAAGCTGGCGCAGCGACCCTTCATCGATCCTGGCCTCCTCGCGGTGGCCGACCAGGACGTGCAGCTGCCCGCCGTGGTTCTTGACCAGCTCGGCGACCTCCCGGCCGAGCACCAGGTCCTCCCGGCGGCTGGCCCGCAGCAGGACAATCGGCGCGCAGTTGCGGGGCAGGTCTTCCAGCAGCGACCGCAGGGCGGTGATCCCGATCCCCGCGGCCAGCAGCACGGCCCTGGGCCACACCTGCGCGTGGCGGGTGAACGCCCCATAGGGCCCCTCCACCATGACCGGCGTCCCCGGGCGCAGGCTGGACAGGGAGGCCGTGTAGTCGCCGACCGCCTTGACGGTCAGCCGCATGTAGGGGGGCCGCGGGAGGGCCGACAGGGAGAACGGGTGCGCCTGCCACCACCGCCCCCGGGTGAGGAAGCGCCACATCATGAACTGCCCGCCTGCCACCGGCAGCTTGTCCAGGTCACGCCCGGAGCAGATGACCGACACCACCCCCGGTCCCTCCGGCCGGACCTCCACCACCACCAGGCGGTGGCGCAGGCTGCGCACGACCGGCAGGCCGAAGCGGTAGGTGAGCACCAGGCCGGCCGTGCCGGCCCAGGCCAGTGACCACACCAGCCGGCTGAGCGGGTGCCCGACGAAGGACGGCCCGAGCACGATGACATGCGCGAAGGAGAGCGCCAGGGCCAGGTACATGTACAGGTGCACCAGCCACCAGGTCTCACGGCTGAGCCGGCTGCGGATCGCGCGGATGGAGATCACGCCGATCAGGCACATGATGCCGAGCCCGATCGTGGCAATGAGGACATCCGGGAAGCGGGTGAGCAGGATGCCTGCCTCGTGCCAGAGCCCGGCCCGGGCCGCCTGCGCGTACCCGACGGTGATGAACAGCGCATGGGCCGCCAGCAGGCTGATCGGCCACGGCGCGAGCCACCGGTGCCAGCGCAGCAGGCCATCCTGGCCCAGCACCCGTTCGATCGCGGGGATGCGGCTCACCAGCAGGACCATCATGAGGGCGAGGTAGGTGCCGATCATCCCGGTGAGGTTGCCGGCGAAGGTCACCGGGCCGCCCGGGGCGGCGAACTGGCCGGCGGTCTCGGCCGTGAACGTCAGCGCGGTCGTGGCGCCGAGCCCCACCCCCGCCGCCAGCAGGGCGGTCCTGGCCAGCGCCGGCCGGGGCAGGGGGACCCGCGGCCGGCCGGGCGTGGCGGGGCGTCTTCCCCGGCCCAGGGGCAGGGCAGACCCGGATCGCACCGTGGGCGCACTCATGGGTGCCAACCTGTCAGCAGAAACTCTCCGGCTGGTACGGACTTCCTCTGGGCAACCTCTGGGGCGAGGATCACAGGCCCGGGGCGCCCCAGACCGGGAACCACCGGCCGAGGTCCGCCTCGATCTTCAGGTCCGCACCCACCGCACCCCGCACCTGGAGCTCCAGCGCGTTGTCCCGGCGCTCGTTCTCCAGCGGCGCGAACGGGTAGAACGTTCCCCGCTTATAGAGATAGACAAGGCCGAGCCGCTTCCCGGACTGGTCCCGGAAACTGACCAGGGTGCAGAGCAGCTGCGGGCCGAACCCGCCGTCCACCAGCGATGAGTTCACCGCATGCAGGTCGGTGACGAGCGACTCAATATCGTCGGCGGCGTGGCGGCATACCAGCCAGGTGAACCCGTAGCTGTCGGTGGTGATCTCCACCGCCGCGGCATCGGAGCCCATGCTCAGCAGTTCGCGGACGTCCTTCTCGATGTCGCTGAACGCCCGGCCCTCCGCCGCCCGGAAGCACACCGAGCCGGTGCCGGTCGGGACCAGGTCCATCGCCGCCTGCAGGGTGATCGCGGCGGTCGGCACCGCGAAGAGGTCGTCGAGCTTCGGCGGGACCGGCTTGGTCCGGCCGAGCAGCGTGTCGAGGAGTCCCACGGGACTACCGCGCGAGCTGCTCGGAGATCTCGGACAGCTGCCTGAGCCGCCGGTCCAGCGACGGGTGCGTCGAGAAGAGGTTGGCGAGGCTGGCGCCGGCCTTGCCCGACAGCGCGGGCGCGAAGTAGAAGGCGTTCAGCGGCTCGGCCTTGCGCAGGTCCTTCTGCGGGATCCTGGCGATATCGCCGCTTACCTTGGTCAGCGCGCTGGCCAGGGCGGACGGCTGCCCGGTAAGCAGCGCACCGGCCCGGTCGGCGGCCAGTTCCCGGTACCGGGACAGCAGCCGGATCAGCAGGAAGCTGACCGCGTACACCACGATGCCGACGGCCAGCGTGATCAGCAGGACGATCGCACCGCCGCCGTTGTTGTTGTTGTTGCCGCCGCGGCCGCCACCGCCGCCGCCGAACAGCTCCCCGTAGAACGCGAACCTGACCAGCAGGCCGGCGATGATGCCCAGGAACGAGGCGATCGTCATGACCGCCACGTCCTTGTGCGCGACGTGCGACATCTCGTGGGCGATCACACCCTCGAGCTCGCGGTCGTCCAGCCGCCCGTCCATCAGCGAGGTGGTGACACAGAGCACCGCCTTCTTGGCGTTGCGCCCGGTGGCGAACGCGTTCGGCATGGGCGAGCGGGCCATGGCCAGCCTCGGCTTGGGCATGTCCGCGAGCGCGCACAGCCGGTCGACGATGCCGTGCAGCTTGGCGGCCTCCGGGCTGTCCTGCGGGCCGACCTCGACGGCCCGCGCCGCGCTCAGCGCGATCTTGTCCGAGTAGAAGAACGAGCCGATCGTCAGCCCCGCTCCGAGCAGGATCGCGAAGAAGACGATGGCCCCGCTGCCCACACCGAACGCGGACAGCAGCCAGACCAGGACGATGATGAAGGCCACGAAGACCAGACCCAGCAGGAACATGGTCAGCGTCATTCGTGCCGTTAGTCCCCTATCAGGCGCATAGCGGGTCTTCGCCATCGCGCCGCCTCCGTTCTGCGCCAGTTCCGGCCACCTGACCCAGGGGCCGTCTTATTCAGTATCACGTACGGGCCGCACCGAAAATTCCGTTCCGGCCTATGCCCAGAGCGGACGGAACAACAGCCGCGCCCGCACCGGGCACACCTCAATCGTCACCGCGCAACCTGAACGCCGGCTGAGTATTTTCTCTCAGCCGGGGATCAGGCCCCCGTTGGTTAGCATCTCCCTGACGTCCGTCAGGCCGGCGTCGGCGTACGGGAGGATCAGGTCGGACGGCTCGATCGCGTCCGGCGCCAGCGGGCTCCCGAGCGAGCGGATCCGGTCGAGCAGGGCGGCGAGGGCGGGCCGGAACGCCTGCTCGTCCCCGGAGTTCACGGCCTTTTCCAGGGCGGCGTCCAGGACGTTCAGCTCGTCCGTGGCGGAGTCGTCGACCTGGAGCTGGCCCTCGCCCAGAATCCGGACGATCATGAGCTCTCACCAGCCCGCGGCTGCTCGGCCGGGCTGGCCGGGCTGGCCTGCGCCGCGCCGTCGGCCGGGCCGCTCTCGATCTCCTTCGCCGGCGCGGCCCCGATCTCGCCCTTGAGCCGCTCCAGCTCCAGTTCGACGTCCTGGCCGCCACGCATCTGGTCGAGCTCGGCCTGGATGTCGTCGCGCTGCGTGCCGGTCACGTCATCCAGCGCCCCGGACGCCATCAGCTCGTCGATCGCGCCCGCCCGCGCCTGCATCTGCGCGGTCTTGTCCTGGGCCCGCTGGACGGCCATGCCGACGTCGCCCATCTCTTCCGAGATGCCGGAGACCGCCTCGCCGATCCGGGTCTGCGCCTCCGCCGCGGTGTAGGTGGCCTTGATGGTCTCCTTCTGGGTGCGGAAGGCCTCCACCTTCGCCTGCAGCCGCTGCGAGGCCGCGGTGAGCTTCTCCTCGTCGGCCTGGAGCGAGTGGTACTGGGTCTCCAGGTCGCCGTACTGGGTCTGCAGGGTCGCCCGGCGGCTGAGAGCCTCCCGGGCCAGGTCCTCCCGGCCGGCGCCCAGCGCCTGCTTGGCCTGCGCCTCCAGCTTGGTCTGCTGCTGCTGGAGAGCGTTCATCTGCAGCTCGATGCGCTTGCGCGAGGTGGCCACATCGGCGACGCCCCGGCGCACCTGCGTCAGCATCTCCAGCTGTCGCTGGTAGGAGTAGTCCAGGGTCTCGCGTGGGTCTTCCATCTTGTCCAGGGCCCTGTTGGCCTTGGACTTGAAGATCAGCGAAACCCGCTTCATCACGCTCATGGGCGCGACCTTTCCCCTTCATCGTGTCCGACCGCCGCCGCCGGCCCTGTGGCGCCGCGGGCGCGTACCCCGTCTTCGCGGTTAACGGCCTCCGCAGGGCTGGTCCGTTCAGCCTACGCGGTGATCGGTGTGGCAGTCATTACGACCCGAAGGACGTATCCCGGGCGCTGGCGGCTGTCCCCACGCCGGCCGCAGATCGCGGCTATGCGCGCCGTTGATCACGGTGAGCCCGCCGCCGATCCCGGTAAGCTGGCCGCGTGTTCCGACGACGTCAGCCCACCACGGTCGAGTCCCCCGCCGAAGATGCCGACAGCGCGCCCGACACCGGCAGCGCGCCCGGCGCGGCGGCCAGCCGTGCGACCACGGCCGCCAAGGGCAAGCCCACGCCCAAACGCAGCGAAGCCGAGCGGCGGCGGCGTCCCGTCAATGCCCCCGGCGACCGGAAAGAGGCGAACCGGCAGTACCGGGGCCGTCAGCGCGAGGACCGGGCCCGCAGGCAGCAGGCCCTGGCCAAGGGCGAGCAGTGGGCGCTCCCGGCCCGGGACCGAGGCGGGGTCAGGGCGCTCACCCGCGACTACGTCGACTCCCGGCGCCGGGTGAGCGAGTTCTACATGTACGGCCTGGTGGTCCTGCTGGCCCTGCTGTTCGTGCGCAACGCGTTCGTGCAGAGCATCGTCCCGCTGCTCGTCCTGGCCGCCGTCCTCATCATGCTGGTGGAGGGGGTCTTCATCGGCCGCCGGGCACGTGCCCTCGCCGAGGAGCGGCTGCCCGGGGAGAGCACCCAGGGTGTGCGGCTGTACGCCGCCATGCGCGCGCTGCAGATCCGGCAGCTGCGGATGCCCAAGCCGCGGATCAAGCCCGGCGACAGTTTCTGAGGCCCGGTCACGGGCGGCGGACAGACGGGGCCTAGTCCTCCGGGTGCAGGCTCATCGGGCCGTACTCCGATCGGCCCTCTTCGAGCAGCGTCACCTGGTCCACGCCCGCTTCCAGCAGGCCGCGCCAGCTCTCGCCGAGCCAGGTCTCCGCGTCGCTCTGGCTGCTGAAGGTCTCCTTCGGCAGGTCCCGTGCCGTGGCCGGGGTCCCGTCCATCTTCTCGAACCGCCACGTCCACGCCATGTCCCGGCGACCTCCTCCCGTGTCCTGAGCGGGTTCCCGCCCCGGGCGCCCCGGTGCTCTGGGCGACCCCAGGGTATGCCGGCGGGGTCTCCGGGCGGGCACAACCCGGCATGTGCCACCCGTCAGCCGCCTGGCCCGCCCGCTCCCGGCGGCCCGCCCGGCGCACCAGGCGGGCACTGGTGTTACCGCTGCGGCCACGGATGATGCGGTGTTTTGCCGATGCGGGATTCAGTTCCGAACGCCACAAGCCGGGCTCGTCCACCGTGTTAGGTTTTAATCCGCCAGCCCTGCGCCCGGCGCTGGAGTGGCCGCGTCACCGACCCCCGTACCAGTGATCAAGGTGGTGAAACATGACGCGTGTTGTCGTCGTTGGTGACCTGATGACTGACACGGTCGCCCATGCTGCTCTTCCCCTCGCGAGGGGCAGCGACACCCCTGCCACTGTGACCATGCACGGCGGAGGTTCCGGCGCCAACATCGCCGCATGGCTCGCCGTGGATGGCGCTGAGGTGGCGTTCGTGGGACGGCGTGGCGCCGACATCGCCGGGCGCAACAGGGACATGGAGCTGATGGGCTACGGGGTGGACGCCCGGCTGGTGATGGACCCCGAGCGGCCAACGGGCACGTGCGTCGTGATGGTCACCCACAAAGGTGATCACACCATGCTCTCCGACCCCGGCGCCAACGCCGTCCTGTCACCCGACGATCTGCCCAAGGACCTGTTCGCCCCCGGATGCCACCTCCACGTTTCCGGTTACACGCTGCTGAACGAGGGTTCCCGGCAGGCCGCCGTGACCGCGATGGAACGGGCGCTGGAGGCGGACATGAGCGTCTCGGTCAACGGCGCCTCGGCCGCCCCGCTGGAGCGGATGGGGGCCGAGCCGTTCCTGGACCTGACCGGTGGTGTCCACCTGCTGTTCGTGAACGACGCCCAGGCGGCCGTGCTCACCGGGCGGGACGACCCCATGCAGGCGATCCGGGTGCTGACCGCCTGGTATCCCCAGGTGGTCGTGAAGCTCGGCCCCGACGGTGCCGTGTTCGCCAACGGGCGGGAGCCGGTCCGGGTCCCCGCGCTGCCGCTGGAGAGGTTCGTGGACGGCACGGGCGGCGGGGACGCGTTCTGCGCCGGGTTCCTCCCGCCGTGGCTGGACAAGAAGCCGCCCATGGAGGCACTGGCCAGCGGCTGCCGGCTGGCGGCGCGCGCGCTGGGCCTCGTCGGCGCCCGCCCCGCGCTCTGACCGGGCCTCGCGGCGCCCGCGCCCGGCATCACCAGCCCACCTGCCATCATGTGTTCCATGATCACCGAAACACATCAGTCACCATGACTGAGAACTCAGTGATCATGGGGATGGGCCGGCCGTGACTGACTTCCTCGACGGCCTGTTCTCCCTGCAGGGCCGGGTCGCCCTGGTGACCGGGGGCAGTTCGGGTATCGGCCGGGCCATGGCCGGCGCGCTGGGCCGGGCGGGGGCGCAGGTGGTGGTGCTGGCCCGGGGGGAGGCCGCGCTCGCTGACACCGCCGCGTGGCTGCGGGCCGGCGGCGGCCAGGCGGCCTGGGTCAGCGCGGACCTCGCCGACCGGGCCGGCGTGGAGCAGGCCGCCGACGCCGCCACCGGGCCGTTCGGCGAGCCCGACATCGTGGTGAACGCGGCCGGCCTCAACATCCGCCCGCCGCTGGCCGCGCTGACGACCGCCGACTGGGACCGGCTCATGGCCGTCAACCTCACCGCCCCCTTCCTGCTGGGCCAGCGCTTCGGCCCGGCGATGGCCGGGCGCGGCTGGGGGCGGATCATCAACATCGCCTCCCAGCAGGCGATCCGGGCGTTCGGCAACAGCGGCGGTTACGGCGCCGCTAAGGGCGGCCTGGTCTCGCTGACCAGGTCGCAGTCCGAGGCCTGGGCGCCCCGGGGCGTGTGCTGCAACGCCGTCGCCCCCGGCTTCGTCGCCACCCCCCTCACCCGCGAGGTCGCCTCTGACCCGGTCCGCTCGGCCGCGCTCGCCGCCCGCACCATGATCGGCCGTAACGGCGAGGCCGCCGACTTCGCGGGCGTCGCCGTGTTCCTGGCCAGCCGCGCCAGCGACTACGTAACGGGCCAGCTCATCTGCGTCAACGGCGGCTTCTCCGCTACTTGACCCGCCGGAGGCGCCTCTTCCCACTCCCCACGGGGCTTTGCGTCATGATCACGTCCGTTTCGCCCATATCCCTGACGCAAACCCGTGGTCGGTGGCGGCACCTGCGCCACGCGGCCTCGTTGGGCATGGTTGACGGTCGCAGGCGGCACAATGGCGGACATGGCCAGACGCACCACGACCACCCAGCCCCCCGACGACTTCGAGGAGCACATCCTCGACATCGACGTCGCCGAGGAGATGCGGGGCAGCTACCTCGAATACGCCTACTCCGTCATCTACCAGCGCGCGCTGCCGGACGCCCGGGACGGCCTGAAGCCGGTGCAGCGCCGGATCCTGTACCAGATGAACGAGATGGGGCTGCGCCCCGACCGTGGCCACGTCAAGTGCGCCCGGGTGGTCGGCGAGGTCATGGGGCGGCTGCACCCGCACGGTGACAGCGCCATCTATGACGCGCTGGTCCGGATGGCCCAGCCGTTCTCGATGCGCCTGCCGCTGGTGGACGGGCACGGGAACTTCGGCTCGCTCGGCGGCGATGACGCCCCGGCCGCGATGCGTTACACCGAGGCCAGGCTCACCGCGGCGGCGATGGAGATGGTCGCCTCGATCGACGAGGACACCGTCGACTTCCAGCCGAACTACGACGGCACCGAAACCCAGCCCGAGGTGCTCCCGGCCGGGCTGCCCAACCTGCTGGTCAACGGGGCCTCCGGCATCGCCGTCGGCATGGCCACCAACATGGCCCCGCACAACCTCGGCGAGGTGATCGCCGCGGTCCGGCACCTGATCGCCACCCCGGACGCGGGCCTGGACGAGCTGATGCGGTTCGTGCCGGGCCCGGACCTGCCGACCGGCGGCAAGATCGTCGGCCTGGACGGGATCAGGGAGGCCTACGAGACCGGACGTGGCATCTTCCGCACCCGCGCCACGGCCAGGGTCGAGAAGATCACCCCACGGCGGACCGGGATCGTGGTCACCGAGCTCCCCTACGGCGTCGGCCCCGAGAAGGTGATCGCCCGGATCAAGGACCTGGTGCAGGCCAAGAAGCTGGCCGGGATCTCCGACCTGAAGGATCTCACCGACCGCCGGCGCGGCCTGCAGCTGGTGATCGAGATCCGCAGCGGCTTCCACGCCGAGGCGGTGCTGGACGAGCTGTACCGGCTGACGCCGATGGAGGAGACCTTCGGCATCAACAACGTCGCGCTGGTGGACGGCCAGCCGAAGGTGCTCGGCCTGCGCGATCTGCTGCAGATCTACGTCGACCACCGCATCGAAGTGGTGCGCCGGCGCACGGAGTACCGCCGCCGTAAGCGCGACGACCGGCTGCACCTGGTCGACGGCCTGGTGATCGCGCTGCTCAACATCGACGAGGTCATCGAGGTCATCCGCGGCAGCGACGACGCCGCCGCGGCCAAGGAACGGCTGATGTCGGTGTTCGACCTGTCCGCCATCCAGGCGCAGTACATCCTGGACACGCCGCTGCGCAGGCTGACCCGATACGACCGGCTGGAGCTGGAACGGGAACGGGAGACGCTGCGGGCCGAGATCGCCGAGCTGACCGCCATCCTGGAGTCGGCGGACCGGCTCCGGGAACTGGTCTCCAATGAACTGGCCGGCGTCGCCGAGCGGTTCGCCGACCCGCGCCGCACCGTCCTGCTGGAGGGCAGCGGGGCACCCAGGACCGCCGCCGTCCCGCTCGAGGTGGCTGACGACCCGTGCCTGGTGCTGCTCTCCTCGGCCGGGCTCGTGGCCAGAACCGCGACCGCGATCCCGCACGGGCAAGACGCGCACCCCGGCGGTGCGGTCGCGGGGCCGCGGGCGGCCCATGACGCCATCATCGGCGCGCTGCCGTCCACCGCACGCGGCACCATCGCGGTGGTGACGTCACTGGGCCGGATGATCAGAGTCGGCGTACTCGAGATCCCCGCGCTACCGCCCAGTGCCCACTCCCCCGGCCTGTCCGGCGGCGCGCCCGTCAGCGAGTTCGTCGGGCTGGAGTCGGGCGAGAGCGTCGTCGGGCTCGCCGCAGCCGATGCGGCGGGCGGCGGGCTGGCGCTGGGCACCGCAGGCGGGGTGATCAAGCGGGTAGCGCCCGACTACCCGGGCAGCGCCACCGATTTCGAGGTGATCGCCCTGAAGGACGGCGACCGGGTGATCGGCGCGGTCCAGCTGGCCAGCGAGGACCAGGACCTGGTGTTCATCACCAGCGACGCCCAGCTGCTGCGGTTCGGCGCGTCAGCGGTCCGGCCGCAGGGCCGCGCCGCAGCCGGGATGGCGGGCATCCGGCTGTCGCGCGGCGCCAGCGTGATCTGGTTCGGGGCCGTCACACCGGGCGCAGATGCTGGCGGCCCGGGCAGCGGCAGCTCCGATTTCCCCGGCGGGGACGCCGCCGGGGGCCCGGTCGTGGTGACGGTGGCTGGCGCTTCGGGCGCGCTGCCCGGCACCGGCGCGGCGACGGTGAAGGTGACCCCGTACCGGGAGTACCCGGCCAAGGGCCGCGCGACCGGCGGGGTGCGGTGCCACCGGTTCCTCAAGGGAGAGGATGCGCTCGTGCTCGCCTGGGCCGGCCCGGCGCCCGCCCGCGGCGCGAACGACGCCGGGGTGCCGGTGGACCTGCCGCCCGCCGACGGCCGCCGGGACGGTTCCGGTGTCCGGGTCCGGCGCCCGCTGACCGCCCTGGGCGGCCTCGCGCCCTAGCCGCCCAGGCCCGCCTGCTGGACACCCGGAAACCAGGTGCCTCCGGTGGGTGCCGGAACCGTCAGGTATCGATGCGGGAGGGGTCGAGCTCGGCCGCGCCGCCGATGATGAAGTCGCGGCGCGGCGCGACCTCGCTGCCCATGAGCAGATCGAACATGGCGGAGGCCGCGGCGGTGTCCTCCACCCTGATCCGGCGCAGGGTCCGGTGCCGCGGGTCCATGGTGGTCTCCGCGAGCTGGCCCGCGTCCATCTCGCCCAGGCCCTTGTACCGCTGCAGCGGCTCCTTCCAGCGCTGGCCCTTGCGCTCGAACTCGAGCAGCGTGCGGCGCATCTCGGAGTCGGAGTAGGTATAGGTGTACTTCCGCTGGCCCTTGCGCGGGTTGGCCAGTTCGATGCGGTGCAGCGGAGGGACCGCGGCGAACACCCGGCCCGCGTCCAGCATGGGGCGCAGGTACCGGTGGAACAGGGTCAGCAGCAGGCACCTGATGTGCGCGCCGTCCACGTCCGCGTCGGACATGAAGACCACCCGCTGGTACCGGGCCGAGTCCAGGTCGAACGAGGCCCCCGACCCGGCCCCGATCACCTGGATGATCGCCGCGCACTCGGCGTTCTTGAGCATGTCGGCCAGCGAGGCCTTCTGCACGTTGAGGATCTTGCCGCGGATGGGCAGCAGCGCCTGGAACTCCGAATCGCGCGCCAGCTTGGCCGTGCCGAGCGCGGAGTCACCTTCGACGATGAACAGCTCGCTGCGGTCGTCCGCGCTGCGGCAGTCCACCAGCTTGGCCGGGAGCGCCGAGGCGGCGAGGGCGGACTTGCGGCGCTGGTTGTCGCGGTGCTCGCGGGCGGCGATCCTGGCCCGCGAGGCGGCGGCCACCTTCTCCAGCAGCGCGCGTGCCTGCTGCCTGGTGGCCCGGCTGCGCGACTCGAAGTAGCCGCGGAGCTCGGTGGCCACCACCTGGGCCACGATCCGCGATGCGGCGGGGGTGCCGAGCACCTCCTTGGTCTGGCCCTCGAACTGCGGCTCCGGCAGCCGGACCGCGATCACCGCGGTGAGCCCCTCGGCCACGTCGTCCTTGATCGCCGGCTCGTCGCCGTTCCTCAGCAGCCGGGCCGCGCGCAGCTGCTCGTTGAGCGTCTTCACCAGTGCCCGCTCAAAGCCGGTCACATGGGTGCCGCCCTTGGGGGTGGCGATCACGTTGACGAACGAGCGGGTCACCGTGTCGTACCCGGCGGCCCAGCGCAGCGCGACGTTAACGGCCAGTTCCCGTTCCACGTCCGCCGGGGTCATATGCCCCTGATCGTCGAGCACCGGGACCGTCTCGGTGAACCGCCCGGAGCCCGCGAGCCGGACCACGCCGGTGACCGGCTCCCCGGGTGAGAGGTGCTCGCAGAACTCGCTGATCCCCCCGTCGAACCGGAACACCTCCTCGCGCTCCGCGCCCTTCGGCTGAGGTTCGTCGGGCACCACCGACAGGCCCTCGGCGCCCGCGGCTTCCGCGAGTGTCAGCCCGGCACCGGCGAGCGCCGCCGGGATGTCGTCACCGGGAGGGCGCCCGTCCAGGATCCGGATCTCCAGGCCCGGCACGAGATAGGCGGTCTGCCGGGCCCGCTGCCGGAGCGCGTCAAAGCTCCACCGGGAGTCACGCACGAACACCTGCGGATCGGGCCAGAACCTGATCCGGCAGCCGGTGACCTTCTTCGCCACCCGGCGCACCTTCCGCACGCCCGGGTGACGGGTGAAGGCGGCTTTCGGCCCGGGCCCGGCGAACTCCCCCGGCACTCCCCGGCGGAAGCTGGCGGCCCACTCGTGCCCCTCGCGGTCCACGCTCACATCCATCCGCGCCGCCAGGGCGTTCACGACCGAGGCCCCCACGCCGTGCAGCCCGCCCGAGGCGGTGTACGAACCGCCGCCGAACTTGCCGCCGGCGTGCAGCCGGGTCATCACCAGCTCGACACCGGTGAGCCCGGTTTTCGGTTCCACGTCGACCGGGATGCCGCGGCCGTTGTCCCGCACCTCCGCCGAGCCGTCGGGGTGCAGGACCACCTCGATGACCATGCCGTGCCCGGCCAGTGCCTCGTCCACCGCGTTGTCGAAGATCTCCCACAGGCAGTGCATGAGGCCGCGGCTGTCGGTCGAGCCGATGTACATGCCCGGGCGCTTGCGGACCGCCTCCAGGCCTTCCAGCACGGACAGATGGCGTGCCATGTAGGCGTCGGCGGCGTGCGCCGCGGCCACGACCGGCGGCCCAGCAGGGGCGGCGGGTTCGGCGGTCACAGGGGCTTCTCCTCCACAGGGGGGGTGCGGCCGCAGATCTTACCGGCCTGAGGGCAGACTAGCCGCCGCTCCGGACAGTCGGGCGGAGCCACGCCGCCAGATCTCCCCTGTCACCTGGGACGATGCCCGAAGCACGGGATCGCCATGACGGCCGGCGGCCAGAAAGTTGGCCGTTCGCTCTTGGCGTAGGTGGTCATGGGATGGGAACGTGAGGGTCCACCAGTGTGTTGGGTATTTATTGAAGGGTGAACGAAGGATACGTCCGCCGGGCTCGGTGCCGGTGGCTCGACGCGAGGGAGGCGACATGACCGGTGCTATGGCTCCTAGCCAGCCGCTGACCGCCATGGACCTGTGCGACCGTTGTGGCGCCCAGGCGTACGTACGTGTCGTGCTCCCCGGTTCCGGCGAACTGCTCTTCTGCGCGCACCACAGCCGCCAGCACGCCGATGCGCTGGCCAAGGCCGGCGCCGAGATCCAGGACGAGACGCAGCGGCTCTCGGAGGCGTAACCCTTCCGGGGGGCTGACCGGCCACCGGGCCGCCCGCCAGGTTCCAGGTCGGCCCATCAGCATCAGCGTGGTGCTGTCAGTCCAGGTAGTCCCGCAGCACCTGCGATCGGGACGGGTGGCGCAGCTTCGACATCGTCTTCGACTCGATCTGCCGGATCCGCTCCCTGGTCACCCCGTAGACCTTGCCGATCTCGTCCAGGGTCTTGGGCTGGCCGTCGGTCAGGCCGAACCGCATCGAGACCACCCCGGCCTCCCGCTCGGACAGGGTGTCGAGCACCGAGTGCAGCTGCTCCTGCAGCAGCGTGAAGCTCACCGCCTCACCCGGCTGGATGGCCTCGGAGTCCTCGATCAGGTCGCCGAACTCGCTGTCGCCGTCCTCGCCGAGCGGGGTGTGCAGCGAGATCGGCTCCCGGCCGTACTTCTGCACCTCGATGACCTTTTCCGGGGTCATGTCCAGCTCCGCGGCCAGCTCCTCCGGCGTCGGCTCCCGGCCCAGGTCCTGGAGCATCTGCCGCTGGACACGGGCCAGCTTGTTGATGACCTCGACCATGTGCACCGGGATGCGGATGGTCCGCGCCTGGTCGGCCATGGCCCGGGTGATCGCCTGCCGGATCCACCAGGTGGCGTAGGTGGAGAACTTGTAGCCCTTGGTGTAGTCGAACTTCTCCACCGCCCGGATCAGGCCGAGGTTCCCCTCCTGGATCAGGTCGAGGAACAGCATGCCCCGGCCGGTGTAGCGCTTGGCCAGCGAGACCACCAGCCGCAGGTTCGCCTCCAGCAGGTGGTTCTTGGCCCGGCGGCCGTCCTCGGCGATCCACTCCATGTCCCGGCGCGGGTCGTCGTGCAGCCCGGCGGGGGCGTCGGCCAGCTTCTCCTCGGCGAACAGCCCGGCCTCGATGCGCTTGGCCAGCTCGACCTCCTGCTCGGCGTTGAGCAGCGGCACCTTGCCGATTTGCTTGAGGTAGTCCTTGACCGGGTCGGCGGTCGCTCCCGCCGAGGCGACCTGGGCCGCGGGCAGGTCATCGTCGTCGTCGCCATAGACGAACGCCTCGTCCTCGCCCTCAGCCGCACCCGGCCGGGTGACACCGGCCTGCTCGGCCGCTGCCTCGGCGCCGGCCGCGGGCACGGGCTCGTCCCCCGGTTCGCTCAGGCTGGGCGCTGGCGCTTCCGCCAGCGGGCGGGCCGCCAGCGCGCCGTCCAGGTCCCCGGCCGCCGTGCCGGTCGCGTCCTCGTCCTCCTCGAGATCGACGTCCACCTCCACGTCGACGTCGACTACCGCGAGGTCACCCAGGTCTTCGTCCAGATCCACCCCGTCCAGGACGGCTTCGACGTCCAGGTCGGCTTCATCCGGGTCGGCCATGTCCACGTCCGCCGGGCCGACCACATCCTCCAGGTCGGCGGCGTCCAGGTCGGCGGCGTCCAGGTCAGCCGCGCCCGGGCCGGCCTCACCATCGGGGCCGCTGGCGCCCGCCAGGTCACCGGGGCCTGCATCGGGGGCTTCCCGCAGCGCCCGCGCCGCGTCCGCCGGGCCGGCGCCGTTGGCCCGCGTCTGGCCCTGGCCGGCGCCGCTGGCGTCGTTACCGCGCTCATCACTGGAGGCCGCCTTCCGGCCCTTGCGGCCGGACCCGGTGTCCGGGTCCCGATCAGGCCCGGGCGGGGCGCTGTCGGGGCCGCGGCGCAGCCGGGCGCGCTTCCCGCGCGCTGCCGGGGACCCAGCCGCGGCTGCGTCAGCCGCCGGGCCCGGGTCGACCAGGGCGACCGGGACGTCAGCGCGTGACCGGGACACCTCGTCCGATCCTGCCTGCCCGGGAGCCTGCTGAGCTGACGCCCGGCGGGCCTGGCCCTGCTGGCTGGGCTGCCTCCGCGCTGCGGAGCCTGCAGCGCTTGCCACCGCGGTCACCCCTTCCTTCGCTGGACGGCGGCCCGCCAAGCCGCGAACAACGTCTGACTGTCCGACCTGGCAGGCGACACAGACACCTCTCCTGCATTCGTGTGCGGGCAATGGACCCTACTGCATGCACCCCGATGCCGGGACCGACCGGGAGTGCTGGCTAACGCCGCAGTGCACCGCTGCTGCGCCTGGCCTACCTCCCGCCAACCACCTTAGGTGGAGTCAACGGGTAGCTCGAACCGTCTGCGGACCCGGACGTCCCGGCCGGGTCATCCCCATTCCCATCCACACTGACGCTGTCATGCCTTATCCGCTCTCCCCGCGGCGTTCGTGATGCCCCCCTCACCGGCTGGTGCTCCCCCGTCCCGTCTCGGCACGTGCAGCACCAGCACAGTCACATCGTCATCCTGTTCATAGCCGGTGAGCATGCGGTCGACCAGGAACGAGAGCAACCTGGCCGGATCTTCTGCCACACCGGGCGAGACCTGGGCGGCCACGGCGACCAGTTCGTCGAGCCCCGCGTCCAGCCCTCGGCGCCGGTTCTCCACCAGTCCATCGGAGTAGAGCACGGCAGTGTTACCGGGCGGCAGGCGGAACACGTACTGCTGGCGGGGGCTGGGCCAGCCCAGCGGCGTCCCGGCTTCCCCCAGATCCAGCCGCGGAGGCGCGTCGCGGGACATGAGCAGGGGCGGCGGATGGCCCGCGTTTCCGGCCAGGCCTTCGCCGGAGACCGGGTCGAACACCAGGTAGGCCACCGTGGTCACCTGCTCGTCGAGCTCGGTGGCGTTGAACAGGCGGTCCAGCCCGGCCAGCACGGCCGCCGGCCGCGGGTCGGTCAGCGCGAGCGCGCGCAGCGCGTTACGCACCCGGCCCATCCCGGCCGCGGCGGACAGGCCCTTGCCCATGACGTCCCCGGCCGCGACGGCGAGACGGCCGTCCGGCAGCCGGAACGCGTCGTACCAGTCCCCGCCGATCTCCATGTTCCTGGTGACCGGCAGGTACCGCGCGTCCAGGATGATCCCGGGCACGCTGGGCAGGCGGTCCGGCAGCAGGCTGCGCTGGAGCGTCTCGGCCGTGGTGTGCTCGCGCTCGAACAGCGAGGCGCGCTCCACGGCCAGCGCGCACTGGCCGGCCAGCGCCTCCAGGAAGACCCGTTCCTCGTCGGTGATCTTCCGCGGCCGGGTGAAGGAGAAACGCAGCGCCCCCAGCGCCGCCCCGGCGGCCAGCAGCGGCATCCCGACCCAGGCCCGCTCGTCGGTGTGGGTGACGAACAGCTCGACATCGGCCAGGCCCTCGAACACGCGGCGCAGCGCGTCGGAGTTCTCCAGCAGCAGCGGGCGGCGGGTGTTGATGGCCATGGTGATCACGCTGGGCACGTCCAGCGGGATGTCCCCGGCCGGGGCTCCCGGTCCGTCCGGCAGCCCGGTGGGGTTGATGATGCGCACCCGGAGCCGGTCCGGGTCCAGCAGCGCGACCGCCGACCGGTCGGCGCCGATGGCTGACCGGCCGACCTCGGTGATGACCTCCACCACCTGCTCCACCGTCAGCGCCTCGGCCAGCATCGAGGTGGCCTGCTGGAGCCGGGCGGTGCGCAGCGCCGCGGCGGACAGTTGCTCGGTCAGCCGGCCCCGCATCTCCTCGGCTTCGCGCTGGGCGGTGACATCGGTGCTGGCGCCCACCCATTCGATGATCTTCCCGTCCCGCTCGATCGGGACGGCGCGCACGTCATAGTGCCGGTACGAGCCGGTCTTGGTGCGGACCCGGTAGCGGTTGTCGAAGACCTTGCCGGCCTGGACGCAGTCCCGCCAGTCGCGCTCGACCCGCTCCCGGTCCTCGGGATGGATCGCGTCGAGCCAGCCGTTGCCCAGGTACTCCTCCAGGCTCTGGCCGGTGATCCAGCGCCACTCCTGCGAGTCCTCCGCGATCTGGCCGGTCGGCGTGGTCACCCAGACGACCTGCGCACCGGCCTGCACCAGGGAGCGGTACCGCTCCTCGCTCCGGCGGACCGCCTCCTCGGCGTTGCGGCGCTCGGTGACATCGACGGCGATCAGGGCGACCCCGGAGATCTCCCCCTCGGGGTCGTGCGACGGGAACCAGGAGAAGGCCCAATGGCGTTCCTGCGGGGCCTGCGGCGCCGCCTCGGCGCCCGCGGTGCCGGGCCCGGCGGCCACCCGGCCGGCGCCCGCTGGCGGCCCGTTGATGCACTGGTCGGGCTCGAAAAGTGGCTGGTCATCAGCGAGCACGTGGCGGATCGCGGCCTCGGCGCGGGCGGCGAGCGAGTCAGGCCAGACCTGGGAGGGAAGGAGCCCGAGATGGTCGGAGCCCTGGCGGCCGTGCAGCCGGGCCAGGCTGCGGTTGATCCGCCGGAACCGCAGGTCGGTCCCGAAGAAGGCAAAGCCGATGGGCGCCTCACGCAGGAGCGTCGCCAGCAGGGCGGAGTCGGAGACATCCAGGCCAGACACTCGCGGCTGCGGCACGGAAGTGTCTGTGCTCATGAAGCGGACACCCGGCCCGTGAGTGAGCCTGCCATCCAACGGCTCCTTCCTGCTCACTGCGGACACCAGCAGGCTAGCGTCAACAACGCGGTGGCGGGGACCATCGGTGCGGCACGCCGGCCCTCCGTACCGCATGCGGGCCGCCGCGGTCAACACGGAGGCCATGCGGTGAGCCCACACATCTTAAGCCAGATCGGGCCCGCAGGCTGACCTGACGGCTCACCAGCCAGCGGCCGGGCCGCGGCGGCCAGGGCCGGGACCGGCGGCCAGGGCCGGGGCCGGCGGGCGTGGCGCCTCTGGATGACCGCCGCTGGGACCGGGACCGGCCCAGGCGGGAGGCGCTCCGCTGTTACGTGACAAATCCCCACTGTTATGTGACAAACCGGCCTGGATCGCCCATCTGCGCGCTGCGGTACAGAACTGGGAAATCGCACTAACGTGCGCGCTGCGGTAAAGATCTGGGAAACTGTGCCCTGTGAGTTCGCAGGGCCGCCGCAGGGACCCGCCCGGAGATGGGGGCCGCCCGGGTCACCGCCGGGTACCGGGGCCGGCGCGTGCCACCGCCGCCCCTCCGCCCAATGCGCTGTTCGCGGAAATGCTGCGGGCCGCGCGTGAGCTGCTCGCCCTGCGCAGCCCGCTGGATGCCGAGCTCATGGTCAGCGAGATGCTCGGCACCTGGTGGGGCCAGCGTGCGCCGGACGCCTCCGCGCACCGGGACGCTGACCTCGACGAGCTGATCGGCGAAGGGCTGGTCGGGTACGCGGGGCAGGACGCCAGCCCGGCGGCGCTCGCGCTGCTGTCCGGGATCGCCTGCCTGGGCACGCCCCGCCAGGCGGCCCTGGCCGAGAAGGCCGGGCTGGCGCTGATCGAGCGGGGGGTCGCGCGGCCCGCCTGGTCCGAGCACGTCGGCGCCGTGGCCGCGGCGGAATGCTACGTGAACTCCGACATCTTCGGGGATTGCGACGAAGCGGTGTGCCTGTTCAGTTACGCCGGGACCGATCCGCACGCCCTGGTCATGCTCGTGGACTACAACGCCGGTGGCCTGCTGCGTGACGGCTGGGTGACATCCAAGGTCAACACGCTGCTGGAACGCTGCCGCGGCCCGGCCGAGGGGGCCGATCGCGCCGGGCGGGGCGCCTTCCGGCCGGTCACCGCGGCCCAGGCCCGGCGGCTGCTGGAAGCCGCGCTCACCGCCACCAACGACGCGACGGATCCGCCGGTCAGCCAGTCGTTCCCGGCCTACCACGCGTTCATCCGGGCGCGGATCCGCACGCTGTCGCCGACCGACCCGGTGACCGAGCCGGACCAGCCCCCGTTCGGTGGCCCCGCCACCGCGCTGGCCAGCCACGACGACGCCCCGGCCTGGCTCGGCGCGGCCGCGCGGCGGCTGGCCTGGAGCGACGACCGCCGGGCCATGCTGGTGGTGGAGTTCCTCGCCTCGGACGAGGCCGAGGACCTGTCCGACCGCAAGGCGGCCAGCCGGTGCGCGGACCACATCATCAGCTACGGCTGCAGCCAGGACTTCGGGCGGCCGCTGCGGATGAGCCCGACCAAGGCCGAGGCCTTCATGCTGGACTGGCTGCCCCGCAAGATCATGCTGCTGCCGTCGGAACAGCACGCCATGCCGCATGTCCTCGCCGCCTGGGCGCGCTGGGCCGGCCGGCGCCGGGAACTTCCGCAGGAGGCGATCGAGGAAACGCTCGACGCCGTGTACAAGTCGATGGCCACGTTCGCGCGCGTGTACCATGACCCGGCCGCCTTCGGCCTCGACGCCCAGCTGGTGGCCAGGCTCCTGCCGGACGCCGACCTGGAGGCCCTGCCGCGGCGGGCCTTCGCGTTCCCGGTGCTGCAGGGGCACTACGGCGGAGTCGATCTGAGCACGCTGGATCCCTCCCAGCCGCAGGCGCGGCGCACGCTGCTGGCCGCCGACCACGACGACGCGCAAGGGCGCCCCACCAGCGACCAGCACCTCAGCCGCCACCTGGCCCTCAGCGACCGGCTGTGGCACGGCGACCCGCCCGAGCTGTGGGAGGCGGCGCAGCGCCTGCTGGACCGGGGTGAGCACCGGCATGCGGTGCAGCACACGCTCATGTACCTGATCAGGGATTCCGGGGGCGACTGCGCCAAGCTCATCGCCGAACTGGGCAATCTGCCCTGAGCGGCCTGGCCGGCCCGCTCGCGGCGGCCCCGGCTAGCCCGGCTCCCCGGTGAGCTCGGTGACCGCCATGGCCAGATCGGCCGCGGTGACGATGGTGAGGTCGGCCGCGCTCGCATGGTCGCCGAGCTCGGCCACCCGCATGTCACGGGCCGCGCAGGCGCGCTCAAACAGGGACCGGGCGAACCGCCCGTTGCCCAGCTCGTCGACGCGGCCCTGGTCCCAGGCCCGCTGGAAGATCCCCTCCAGAACGGGCAGGGCGTCCGGGTCGAACGAATCCCCGGCCTGCTCGGCGATCACCTCGGCGATCTTGGCCAGCTCACCTGGGGTGTAGCTGGGGAACCCGATCCGGACGCTGAACCGGGAGGAGAGGCCCGGGTTGCTGCGCAGGAAGCGGTCCATGTCGGCGGTGTAGCCAGCCAGCACGATCACGAGCCGGTCGCGGTCGTCCTCCGCCCGCTTGAGCAGGGCCGCCACCGCCTCCGCGCCGTAGGCGTCCCCGCTGGCGTAGCCGGGGTTGTAGAGCGCGTAGGCCTCGTCGATGAACAGCACCCCGCCGAGGGCGGAATCGATCAGCTTGCCGGTCTTGATCGCGGTCGAGCCCAGATGCTCGCCGACGAGATCGGCCCGGTGTGCCTCCACCACCTCGGGCCGGACTAGCAGCCCGAGCGCGGCGAAGATCCGTCCCAGGATCCTGGCGACCGTGGTTTTCCCGGTGCCCGGGGGCCCGGTGAAGACGAAGTGCCTGACGGGCGGCTGGCTGGCCAGGCCCTGCCGGTCCCGCAGCCGGGCCACC
The DNA here is from genome assembly GCA_963730065.1 of uncultured Actinomycetes bacterium. GTDB lineage: Bacteria > Actinomycetota > Actinomycetes > Streptosporangiales > Streptosporangiaceae > UBA9676. The sequence goes on from CAVSQL010000006.1 coordinate 604,006, forward strand.
CGCAGCTGCGCGGCGATCTCGTGCACCTGGTGCTTGACCGGCTCCAGGCCGATCAGCTCATCGAGCTCAGCCAGCGCGCTCTCCAGCGTGGGCGCCTGGGCGTAGCCCCGGAATCTGGACGTGAGCTCGGCGAACGCCCGTTCCAGGTCGTCCGCTTCCAGCGTCAGCAGGTCGGCTGCGGCCGGCTCGGCCCCGTCCGCCATCACCCGCACATCACGTGCCTGCCCGGCCTTCTCCAGCAGGCTCCGGACGAAACGGCCGTTGCCGAGCTCGTCGGCCAGCCGGCGGCGGCCGATGTCCTCCATCATGCGGGCCAGCGCCGGCCCGGCGTCGGGCGCCAGCGACTCCCCGCGCTGGACCAGCGACGCCTGGGTGAGCGAGAGCAACTCGGCCGGGGAGTACCCGGCGAACTTGATCCTGATCGCGAACCTGGAGTTCAACCCGGGGTTGCTGGCCAGGAAGTCCTCCATCTGCCGGTCGTAACCGGCCAGGATCACGATGAGCCGGTCACGGTCGTCCTCGGCCCGTTTGAGCAGTGCCTGGACCGCCTCGTTGCCGAACCGGTCGCTGTGTCCCTCACCGTCGTTGACGAGGCTGTAGGCCTCGTCGATGAACAAGACCCCGCCCAGCGCCGCGTCGACCAACTCGTTGGTCTTGATCGCGGTGGCGCCGAGGTATTCGCCGACCAGGTCAGCCCGCTGCGCCTCCAGCACGGACGGCGACTCCAGCAGGCCGAACGCGTAGTAGATCTTGGCGATGATCCGGGCCACCGAGGTCTTGCCCGTCCCCGGCGGACCGAGGAACACGAAGTGCTGCATCGGCTTGTCGGTCTGGTACCCGGCCTGCGCGCGCCTGCGCGCGGCCTCCACCGACGCGGTGAGCTGGTGGATCTGGTCCTTGACCCCGGCCAGCCCGATCATCGCGTCGAGCTCGGCCACCGCCTGCTCGACGGTGATCGTGGGCAGCGCCCGGGCGGGGGCGGGACGGTCCCGCACGCCGGGGGCCACCTGCTGCACCCGGGTTCCGTCCGCGTCCTGTACCGCCCTGACCGCACCAGCGGGGCTGCCCGGCTGGCTGGGCCGCCCGGCGCTGGCGGCCGGGGCGGTGCGGGCGGCCTGTTCACCGTAGGGCCCGATCCCGGACAGGCTCCTGGCCTGCTGCCTGCTGTAGACCCGGCCGCCCTGCAGGCTCCGGGCGAAGCGCCAGCCCAGCACCACGGCGGCGAGCACCCACCCGATCACGTAGCTGAGGACGGGCTGGCTGGTGGCGAACCGCCAGGCGAGCATGGCGGCGGGCACCGCCCACAGCAGCGTCCAGGCCACCGTCCGGCAGGGCACGAGGTTGCGCGCGAGCAGGGGGGAATGGGCGGCGGCGACCACCGCGAACGGCAGCAGCAGGAGCGGGACGATCCAGAAGGTGATCGGAGGTGTCAGCGCCGCCACGAACAAGATCGCGGCCAGCCCCCACGCGGCGACCCCCAGCGACGCGAAAACCGATCGCTGCTTGCGCAAGATGGCGACCGGCCCGTAACACAGCGCCAGCAGCAGCACGAGATCGCCGACCCGCGCGGGCAGGGCTGACGCCACCACCGCGGCCGCCAAGACCGCCATGACCAGCACTATCTTGACCGGGAGCGGGGCCGAACGGACAGCGGAACGGACACGGTCGACGCGCTGCCGCGCCATTCGCCTGTCCGGCAGATGTCCGTCGTCTGACCGCATGTAACTCCCTCGTGCTGTTCCCTGTATAGCGCATCACCACCGATCGCTCACGGCGACGCACAATCAGATACCAGGGCGCAAGGCCTGGGACAATAGCCACGGCTGCCCGCTCGCCCGGCCGCTGCCGTGCTCGTGGACGCGCCGCCTGCGCTGGCCTCATGATGTCAAAAGCGCCGCCGTCCCTGCCGTCTCGCGAGGGGGAGAAACGTATGCACCGGATCGAGGCCGGCCTGCTCATCCCGGGCCGGGGCGAGCCTGTCAGCGACGGCGTGGTGATCCTCGACGGCGGCCGGATCAGCTACGCGGGGCCCGCCGCGGACGCGCCGCAGACACCGCAGGCCAGCCAGGACCGGGCCGTGGCCGTCCTGCCCGGCCTGTGGGACTGCCACGGCCATTTCCTCGGCACGCGCACGCTCGACCTGGGCAGGCTGCCGCTGCAGCCGCTGGCGCTCCGGGCGGCCCGCTGCGCCCGCGATCTGCGGAACGCGCTCGACGCCGGGGTCACCTCCGTGCGGGAGGTCGGCGGCCTCGGGGTGCACCTCGCGCGCGCCGTCGCCGAAGGCGTGCTGGACGGCCCGGCCATCTACGCCGCGGGCGCGATCCTCTCCACCACCGGCGGCCACGGGGACCTGCACTCCTTTCCCCTGCCCTGGATGGAGGACTATGCCCGGCTGGAAGGCACCATGTGCCTCGCCGACGGGGAGGCCGCCTGCCAGCGGGCAGCGCGTGAGCAGCTCCGCCGTGGGGCCCGGCTGATCAAGGTGTGCGCCTCCGGCGGTGTCCTGTCCGAGCTGGACGACCCCATCCATCAGCAGTTCACCGCGGCGGAACTGCGGGCCATCGTGGAGGTCGCCGCCCTGGCCGAACGGCCGGTGGCCGCGCACTGCCACGGCAAGCCGGGCATCATGGCCGCGCTGGAGGCGGGGGTGCTCACCATCGAGCACGGCACCTACCTCGACGACGAGTGCTGTGACGCCATGCGGGAAATCGGGGCCATCCTGGTCCCCACCCGCACGATCATCGAGGACATGCTGGCCAGCAGCGGGGCGGTGCCCGATTACGCGATCGCCAAGCTCCGCGTCGTCGCGGACGTGCACGCCGAGGCGGTCGCCCGGGCACTCGAGCGCGGCGTCGCCATCGCGATGGGCACCGACATCGCGCTGACCGGCATGGACCTGCCCAACTCCTGGGGGCGTAACGGAAGTGAGCTGGTCCATCTGGTCACCCTCGGCATGACGCCGTTGCAGGCCATCGAGGCCGCTACCGCGGCCGCGCCCGCCACGCTGGGCCGTCAGGCGCCAAGGTCGGGGGTGCTCGCGGCGGGCTACGACGCGGACGTGATCACACTGGACGCCGACCCGCTGGCCGACATCTCGGTGCTGGCCCAGCCGGCCCACGTGACCGGCGTCTGGACGGCCGGGCGCCAAGTCAAGGGGGCCGGGCCGAAGTAACCTCGGCCGCCCACGGGCCGCGCCCGCCAGCCGAGATGGGGGCGGCCCGGCGCCGGGAGTGGGGGCGGCGTGGGCAGGTGGGTGCGGGGCACCATCGTTAAGCATCGGGTGGGGTGGGGAAGCCGCCCACCGCCGTCTCGAACGCCTGGGCGGCCCGCAGGCAGGTCGCGTCGTCGAAATGGCGGCCCACGATCATCATCCCGGCCGGCAGCCCGCCCACCAGGCCGGCCGGGACCGAGGTGGCCGGGTGGCCGCTGACGTCGAACGGGGCGGTGTTGACGATCATCTCGGTGGAGCGGGCGATGCTCTCCTCACGCGGGGCGCCGGCCGGCGGGATCTTGGTGGCCACGATCGGGAGCGTCGGCATGACCAGGACATCGGTGTCGGCCAGGGCGGCGTCGTAGGCGGCGGCCAGCTGCCGCGCCAGCTCGCGCGCCATCGCGTAGTACCGGCCGTGGTAGCGGTCGATGGCGTAGCGGCCGGCGAACATCGTCGCCTTGACCGTCTCCGGCAGGTCGTCGGCGTGCTCCCGGCGGCCACGGGCGTAGTGGGTGAGCAGGTCCGGGTCGTAACGGCCCGGCCAGTTCATCCCGAAGCCGTTCCCGTCGATCATCTGGGTGACGACACCGTCGGTGGCGATCACGGTCCACACGTACATGGCGTCGCGATGCCAGGGGATGCTGACCTGGCTGACCTTCGCGCCCGCGCCGGCCAGGGTGTCGATCGCGGCCTTGACACGCTCGTCCACGGCCGGCTGGGACAGGCCGGGGAAGCCGAATCCTTCGGCCAGCACGCCGACCCGCAGCCCCTTCACGCCCGCGTCCAGGGCCGCGGAGAAGTCCAGCGGCGGCGCGGCGGCGCGCTGGCGCGGATCCAGCCCGTCGGGGCCGGCCAGCACGCCGAGCATCAGCGCGGCGTCCCGCACGGTCGCGGTGATCGGCCCCAGGTGGTCGAGGGTGTTCTCGATCGGGAACGCCCCGGTGTAAGGGACCAGGCCATGAGTCGGCTTGTGCCCGACGGTGCCGCAGAACGCGCTGGGGATGCGGATCGAGCCCCCCTGGTCACCACCCAGCGCCAGGTCGGCCCGGCCGGCCGCGACCAGCGCGGCGCTCCCGCTGGAGGACCCGCCCGCGGTCCTGGACCGGTCCCAGGGGTTGTGCACCGGCCCGGTGCGGGACGTGTGGCTGCCGCCGGAGAAGCACAGGTCCTCGCAGACCGCCTTCCCGGCGATGGTCGCGCCCGCGTCGAGCAGCCTGGTGACCACGGTGGCGTCCCGGCGCGGGACAAACCCCTCGATCGCGCGGGACCCGTTCATCATCGGGATCCCGGCGACGGCGATGTTGTCCTTGACCGCCACCCGGCGGCCGGCCAGGGGCCCGTCCCGGCGGGCGGTGATCTCGGTGGTGACGTACCAGGCGCCCAGGTCGTTGGCGCCTTCGGCGGGCCACTGGTAGGGCCGCCGCGGTGGCTCGGGCAGGCTCGCCTCGTACAGCCGCTCCACGTGGTCGTAGGAAGCGAGCAGGCGGGTGGCGAGGACCCGGAACGACTCCAGGTCCGCCGGCTCCAGGTGGAGCCCATAGTGCTGCGCGATGCTGGCCAGGTCGCCTGCGGTCGGCGGGGTTAGCGGCATAACGATCTCCCTGCGGGCCCGACTGGACAATCCAGCAGGATAGAGGTACCGGCCGCCGCGGCGTCGCCGCCGGCCTGGGTGGCCAGCCTGATGGCCCCTGCTTAGCAGCTGAGACTGACAGTCTGATCGTGGGGTGGGCCGGGCCGCGATGCGCCCGTCATGAAGTTGGAGAAGTTCATGTTGGCCGGCAAGCCCGCGAACGGCGAGCGGCCGACGAACATGTACTGAAGCCTCGAATAAGCGTGCGTGCCCTTCCCGCACCGCCCGATCTTCGAAGCGACCATCACGATCGGAACGGCTTGATAGCTGCCCGTATGGCAGTCCGAGAAGGCGCACAGGTCGACAACCGCGGTGCCGATGGCGGTAGCGACCGGCTTCCCCCAGGCCGACCAGGTCAGGCCTCTGGCGGTGATGTCGGTGGTCCCGCAGATCACGTTGACCACCGTGGGCTCTGCCTGCGGGCTGACGCCACAATTAGCCATCCTTATCCGCGTAGCCCCCGTCCCGGCCCCAGCCGGGTGGCTGCACGCGGAGAGAAGCAAGAGCAGAGCCAGCAGGGCCGCCATCACAGCAGCGGATGTCGCTCTGGCCAGCACATTCATCTCCCTGGTGGGTGCCGTACATCCTCTCTCGTTACCGTCGTAGCTTCTATTAAGGTAACAATGTCACCTTGCTACATCTTCATCACGCTCCGGCGAAGCCGCGATGAAGGTTAGGCAACAGCATGGCTCGCGAATCGTAGCCATCGGCGCAGTTACCATATAAGCGTGTATGACGGTAATGTAGGTACGTTGCGTACCGCCGGCCGTGATCCGGGCGACCGGACACCGGCCCCCGGCTCGCTCCGGCTCATCCAGGCGCTGGTCAACACCCTGAACGCGGAGGCGGGCCTCGACCTGCTGGCCACCCGGGCGGAGGCAGCGGAATGGCTCGTGGCAGCGGGCCTCCTGGCCACGGGCTCCCGGCTGACAGGTGCGGAACACCAGGCGTTCGTGGAACTGCGGGAAGCGATCAGAGGCGTGCTCGCGGCGCACACCGATCAGCTGGAGAATCCGGCGGCCGCCAGCCGGCTGACCGTGGCGCTGGCCGCCTGCCGCCTAGACCTGGCCGTCGATCCCGCCGGAGACGTAAGAATCGTCAGCGCCGACCATGACCCGTTCCGGAGGGTGATCGGCGCGGTCGCGGCCGCGATCGCCGAGGCAGCCGTGGGGGGCACCTGGGCACGGCTGAAGAGCTGCCCCGGGCATCTGTGCGGCTGGGCGTTCTACGACCGGTCCGCCTCCGGCCAGTCACGCTGGTGTTCCATGCAGCTCTGCGGCTCCCGCTCGAAGATGCGCGCGTATCGGGGGCGGCTGACCCAATGAGCGACTTCCGGCCACCGATGGCTGGGCCGTCCGCCTGGCCGGGTGGCCACACGGACGGGCCGCTATACCTTGGCGAGCCCGGCTAGCTACTGGTGCAGAGCACTTATTCCGAGGGTGCGGTATTCGTCCGGGTCCAGGTCGCAGAGCGCCCGGTCCCGTCAGATCTGACCTTGCCCTCGTTCTTGAGCTGTTCCAGGACGAGCCGGATGGTCTGATCGCTGACACCTGGCACGGCTGTCCTGATGTCGGCGAGGCGGAACCTGGCCGACGCGTGGCGCAGGATGTGCTCGCGGATGCGCTGCTGCTTGGTTCCAGGGGTCTTGGCTGAGGCCGCGCGATCAGCGAAGACGGCGTAAGCGGCAGCAATGATGTTGCTGAAGTAGCTGAGCCAGGGCCATGGGTCAGCGGTGCCGTCGGGCCAGCCGTGGGTGGACTCCAGGAGTGCCTGATAGTAGGCGTCCGCTGACTCGGCGACGGTTTGTTCGAGGCTCACATACCGTCCGACCGTGTATGCGTGCTCGGTAAGCATGGCGCTGGTGAGCAGGCGGGCCACTCGCCCGTTGCCATCCTCGAAGGGATGAATGACGAGAAGGTCCAGGATGAACAGCCCGGTCAGCAGCACTGGATGGTGCTCACCAGTGGCGACCGCCCGGTGGTAGCGGCCGATGAGATCGTCGATGGCAAAGGGGGTTCTGGCGGCGGGCACCGGCTTGAAGCGAACGGTTGTTGAACCATCTGGTGAGCGGTCCACGACCAAGTTGTCCTCGGTCTTGAACGCTCCTCCGGGCATGGCCGTGTGAGCGAAGAGCAGTCGGTGCAGGTGAAGGATCAGGCCGACGTTCAGCGGCCGCCAGTCCTGCTGGAACAGGTAGTCCTGGGCGTCACGGTCGCCGGCCAGTTCCTGTTCGCTCCGGTTGCGCAGCGTCAACGTCCGCCGGTTGATGATCCGCTCTGCGCGGTCGGCATCCGCGACGACGACGCCCTCTATTGCGGAGGACGCAGTGATGCTCTGGACGCGAGCCCGATCAGCGAGCTCGGTGAGCAGTCCCGGCATCTGGTCGCGGTAGAGCGCCTCCGAGCCACGGCCGAAGTCGATCGCGCTGAGCCGCGTGACGACATGGGCTGGCACCCGCCCGATGAGTGCGCCGAGATCGGCAAAGCTGCGCAAGCAACCTCCCCAGCAACCTACTAAACGACCTAACTTTAGCGCCACTTAGTATGTTTAGCGGGTTTGTTTGGTAGGTTCACGGTGTCGGCCGCACCCGAACCTGCAGCCTCAACGCGGAGACGCTGCGGTCAGCCGAGCGCTGGATCTCCGGGCGTCGCCCATTCGTCGAGCAGCAGCTCGACCGGCTCGGCGAGCAGGATCTGGGCGACGATGGCGTGGCCCATGGTCTCGCGGCTACGGACTGCAGCGGCAGTGCCTTGATGATGCCAGTTCCGCGTGGCCCCGCGCGGGTCCAGTCGAGAAACTACTTTCTGGGAGAATACTTTTAGAGTATTCTCCCAGTTATGAGTGTTCCGCTGACGCTGCTTGGCCTGCTTGAGCGGGGGCCGAGCCACGGATACGACCTGAAACGGGACTATGACGCGTACTTCGGGCGGGGCAGGCCGCTGCGTTACAGCCAGGTGTACGCGACCTTGTCCCGGCTGGCCAGGGACGGGAAGGCGATCCCCGGGCCGGTCGAGCAGGAGGCCGGGCCGGAACGGCGCCGGTACGTCATCACCGAGGCGGGGATCGCGGAGGTGGAGCGGTGGCTGGCCGAACCGGCCCCGCCGGAGCCGGACCTGACCAGCGAGCTGTTCGCCAAGGTGGTGCTCGCCCTGATGCTCGGCCGCCCGGCCGACGGCTACCTGGACAAGCAGCGGGCGGCGCACCTGCAGCGGATGCGCGAGCTCACCGAACTCAAACGGAAGGGGGGGCCCCTCGACCTGCTGCTCGCCGATCACGCTCTCTACCGGCTGGAGGCTGACCTACGATGGATCGACCACACCGCGGCCCGGCTGGACCTGCTCGAACGGGCGGTGCACTGATGACCGCGAACCTCCCCGCCGTGACGGAACCCAAGACCGGGAACATCGTCGAGGCGCGGAACCTGGTCCTTTCGTTCGGCGAAACGCCGGCGCTGCGCGGCGCCTCGCTGACCGTGCGGCAGGGCGAGATCGTCGCGGTCATGGGGCCGAGCGGCTCGGGCAAGTCCACGTTGCTGCACTGCCTGGCGGGCATCCTGGTCCCCGAGCAGGGCGAGGTCTGGTTCGGCGAACAGCGGCTGGACACCCTGAGCGATGACCGGCGCAGCGCGCTGCGCCGGGACCGGTTCGGGTTCGTGTTCCAGTCCGGTCAGCTGGTCCCCGAGCTGACCGCGGAACAGAACGTCGCCCTGCCGCTGCTGCTGTCCGGTACCCGCCGCGGCCCGGCGATGGCGGCGGCCAGGAACTGGTTTGCCGCGCTCGGCCTGGACGGGCTTGGGCACCGCAGGTCCGGGGAGCTGTCCGGCGGGCAGGCGCAGCGCGTCGCGCTGGCCCGCGGCCTGGTCGCCGGCCCGGAGGTGCTGTTCGCCGACGAGCCGACCGGGTCGCTGGACTCGGTGTCCGGCGAGCTGGTGATGGACCTGCTGGTCGCCGCGGCCCGCGAGCAGGGCACCACCGTGGTCCTGGTCACCCACGACGCCCGGGTCGCCGCCTACGCCGACCGCGAGGTCGTCGTCAGGGACGGCAGGGTCGGCACGCTCACCGGGACCCGGCCGTGATCGGGCTCGGGCTGCGGCTGGCGGTCAGCGGCGGCCGCGAGGCGATCACCCGGCTGGTCATCCTGGCCGTCGCGGTCGGCCTCGGCGTTGGGCTGCTGCTGACCGCCGTGGCCGCGACCAACGCGGTCACCACCTGGAACAGCCGCCACGCCTGGTTCTGGACCGGCACCGCGTGGGTGCCCCCCGGCCCGGCGGCGGGCACCGCACCGCTGTGGTGGCACCCCGGCGGTGACATCTTCGACGGCCAGCAGATCAACCAGTTCGACGTGGCCGCCACCGGTACTTCGTCGCCGGTGCCGCCGGGCATCCCCCGGGACCCGGGACCGGGCCAGTACTACGCCTCGCCCGCGCTCGCGGCGCTGCTGCGCAGCACCCCGGCGAACCAGCTGGCCGGCCGCTACCCCGGCCGCCTGGCCGGGGTGATCGGCGACGCCGCGCTGCCGTCGCCGGACTCGCTGGTCATCATCGTCGGGCGCACCCCGGCGCAGCTGGCGCACACGCCCGGCAGCGTGCAGGTGACGTCCATCTCCACGACGGAGCTGGGCTGGCCGGTCCCTCGGACGGAGGTCAACCCCCAGGGCCTGCTCTACCCCCCGGCCGACCCGGGAGGCGGGGCGAGCGCCACCGACCTCATCCTGTCCGTCGTGGCGCTGGCCATCTTGGCCCCGGTGCTGATCTTCATCGCCACCGCGACCCGGCTGTCGGCCGCCCGCCGCGAGGAACGGTTCGCGGCGGTGCGCCTGGCCGGGGCAACCCGCAGGCAGGTCTCCCTGCTCGCCGCCACCGAATCGACGGTAGCCGCGGTCCTCGGGGTGGCGGCCGGGTTCGGGATCTTCTTCCTGCTGCGCGTCCCGGTCGCGGGCATCCCGTTCATCGGCGAGCCGTTCTTCCCCGCCGAGCTGTCGCTCAGCCTGCGGGACATCCTCGCGGTCGCGATCGGCGTGCCCGTCTTCGCCGCGGTGGCGGCCCGGCTGGCGCTGCGCCGGGTGCACATCTCCCCGCTCGGCGTCGCCCGCCGGGCGAGGCCGAAGCCGCCGCGGGCCTGGCGGGTGGTGCCGCTGCTGGCCGGCCTGGCCGAGCTCGGCTTCTGGACCGTGCACGGCCACCCGGCCTCCCTGGGCGGGCAGGTCCAGGCGTTCGTGTCCAGCTTCGTGCTCATCATCGTAGGCCTGTTCATCGCGGGCCCGTGGCTCACCATGGCCGCGGCCAGGGCCATGGCCCGGTGGACCAGCCGCCCCGGCACGCTGATCGCCGCCTGCCGCCTCGCCGACGACCCCAGGGGCGCTTTCCGCGCCGTCAGCGGCCTGGTGCTCGCCCTGTTCATCACCACCGTGGCCGTGGTGGCGATCACCACGCAAAACGCCAAGGGGCTCACCCGGTTCGGCAGCGCCGCCGAGACGAACGTGCTGACCGACCAGGTATCGGCATCGAACCAGGTGGCCGGCATCAGTAGCCCGGGAACGAGTGAGGGCACGGCGCGCCCGGGGCCGGCCGCGCCCGCCGCGCCGCTGACGGCACGGCTGCGCGGGATCTCCGGCGTGCAGGGGGTGCTCGTGGTCCGCGCGGACCCGCGGCTGACCATCCCTGGGACATTTCACGGCCTCGGCGCCAATCAGGGCATCACCGGTCCGGTCCCGGCGGGCGTGGTCTCGTGCGCGCAGCTCGCGGCCGTTCCCGCCCTGGGCCGCTGCCCGGCCGGGGCGACAGCGGCGGCGTTCCCGGCAGACGGGTTCAACGGGCCCCTGTTCGGCGTGGACGCCACCGCGATCACCTGGCCGGCCGCGAACGTCGCGGCCACGCGGCTGGACACCCTCGGCGTGGACGCCATCAACGTGGCGACGGACGGCACCTTGCCGGCGGTCGAGCGGGCCAGGACGGTGCTCGACAACGCATACGCCTACCCCGGCGTCAGCGCGCCGTCCACCATCGGCGACATCATCGCGCAGGACAACTCCGCCAACAGCGACTACCAGCAGCTCGCGAACGTGGTGATCCTGATCAGCCTGCTGATCGCCGGCTGCACGCTCGCCGCGGGTATCGCGGCCGGGCTCGCGGATCGCAAGCGGCCGTTCAGCATGCTGCGGCTCACCGGCGCCCGGCTCGCCACGCTGCGCCGCGTCGTCGCGCTGGAAGGCGCCGTACCGTTGCTCTCTGTCGCCGCCGTGGCGGTCGGCACCGGGTTCGCCGGCGCCGCGATGTTCGCCACCGAGGCGCAGCAGCACCCGATGGTGGCGCCCGGCGCCGTCTACTACCTGCTCACCGCGGGCGGGATCATCGTGTCGCTCGGCATCATCGCGGCCACCTTCCCGCTGCTGGCACGCATCACCGGACCCGAAGTCGCCAGAAACGAATGAACATGCTTCCCGTATTCGACCCGTCCGCCGGACGGATTCCTGCTTCGCGGCGGGCGCGTTCCGCGCGAGGATCCCGCTGCTGCCTTCGCGGGGTGCTCACCCCCTTCCGTAACGGCCACGTCTGCGGTCTCGTGCTCGGCGTGCCTTCATGCCTATTCCGGGCGGCGTGGCGGCCTTAGCGCACAATGACCGTCCCAAAAGTCGGCTATGGGCTGCATCAAATGCAACGAGCGGCGTCTGGTTTAGCGCTCAGGAGGGGTGCTGCCACGCGATCACACCCCTCCTGAGCTGGGAACTCTTCTGTTCAGCGACGCATTTTCAGCTGCAGCCGCTGGTCGCCCCGCAGCCCTCGCAGACGTAGCAGCTGCCGGCCGGGCGCATCTTCGTGCCGCAGGTCAGGCACAACGGCGCGTCCGCCGTCCGGCCCTGCTGCGCCTCCAGCACCTCCATCGAGCTGTGCGGCTGTTGCTGCGCCGGCGGCCGCGGCTGCCCGGGCGGGCTGGGCGGGGCGGGCTGCTCGGGCTGGGCGCTGGCTTCACGCACCGGCTGCGGGCGCTCAACCGCGGCGGACTGCGCCATCTCCGTCGTGTCCTGGTCCTCGGCCAGGGCGGCCGGGCCCTCACCCGCGAGCTGGGCGGCGCGCTCGGCCGCGGACAGGATGCCCATCTCGGCGCGGGTCTCGTAGGGCAGGTGGTCCAGCGCCAGCCGCCGGAACACGTAGTCCATCACCGAGCTCGCGATCCGGATGTCCGGGTCATCGGTGACACCGGCCGGCTCGAAGCGCATGTTGGTGAACTTCTCGACCCACTTCTCCAGCGGGACCCCGTACTGCAGGCTGATGGAGATCGCCATCGAGAACGCGTCCATCACGCCGGCCAGCGTGGAGCCCTGCTTGCCGAGCTTGAGGAACACCTCGCCCACCCCGTCGTCCGGGTAGCTGGAGGCGGTCATGTAGCCCTCCGCCCCCGCCACCGAGAACCGGGTCACGGTGGCCGGGCGGGCCTTGGGCAGGCGGCGGCGCACCGGGCGGACGTCATGCGCCGGGGTGGCGGCCGCCGCGGCTGCCGTCTCCGGCTTCTTCCGCGCGTCCGACAAGGGCTGCCCGACCTTGCAGTTGTCCCGGTAGACCGCCAGTGCCTTAAGTCCGAGTTTCCACCCTTCTAGATAGATTGACTCGATATCTTCGATTGATGCCGATTCGGGAAGATTTACAGTTTTTGAAATAGCCCCGCTGAGTGCGGGCTGGACGGCCGCCATCATGCGCACGTGGCCCATCGGGCTGATGGCCCGCTCGCCCATCGCGCAGTCGAAGACCTCGTAGTGCTCGGGCCGCAGCCCCGGTGCGTCGACCACGTGGCCGTGCTCGGCGATGTACTCGGTGATCGCCTCCACCTGCTCCGGCTGGTAGCCGAGGCTCTTCAGTGCCCGCGGGACCGTCTGGTTGACGATCTGCATGGACCCGCCGCCGACCAGCTTCTTGAACTTCACCAGCGCCAGGTCAGGCTCGACACCAGTGGTGTCGCAGTCCATCATCAGGCCGATGGTGCCCGTCGGCGCGAGCAGGCTAGCTTGTGCGTTTCTGTACCCATTTGTCTCGCCGAGGGCCAGGCACTCCCGCCAGGCGTTGACCGCCGCAGCGTGGATGTCGTGCTCCATGCCGCCGAGCGTCTTGATCTGGTCGCAGGCGTCGGCGTGCTTGCGCATGACCCGCTTGTGGGCGGTGGCGTTGCGCTCGTAACCGTCGTAGGGCCCGACGACGGCGGCCAGCTCGGCGGACCGGCGGTACGCGATGCCGGTCATCAGCGAGGTGATCGTGGCGGCGATCGCCCGTCCGCCCTCGGAGTCGTAGGCGTGGCCGGTCGCCATCAGCAGTGCGCCGAGATTGGCGTAGCCGATGCCGAGCTGGCGGTAGGCCCGCGTAACGGCGGTTATCTTCTCGGTCGGGAAGTCGGCGAAGCAGATGGAGATGTCCATCGCCGTGATGATCAGCTCCGTGACCTGCTGGAACCGCTGCACGTCGAAAGAATTTCCGTCGCTCAGGAATTTGAGCAGATTAATACTCGCCAGATTACATGAAGAATTATCCAAATGGACGTATTCACTACACGGGTTAGATGCGGTAATTCTTCCTGATTCTGGGCAGGTATGCCAATCGTTGATTGTGCCGTCGTACTGGATTCCCGGGTCGGCGCATTCCCAGGCCGCCTGGGCCATCTTGCGGAACAGGTCCCTGGCGTTGACGGTCTCGACCGTCTCGCCGGTCAGCCTGGCCGCCAGGTCGAACTTGCTGCCCGACTCGACGGCGCGCATGAACTCGTCCGAGACCCGGACCGAGTTGTTGGCGTTCTGGTACTGGACGCTGGTGATGTCCTGGCCGCCGAGGTCCATGTCGTACCCGGCGTCGCGCAGGACCCGGATCTTGTCCTCTTCGCGCGCCTTGGTCTGGATGAATTGCTCGACGTCCGGGTGGTCGACGTCGAGGACTACCATCTTGGCGGCCCGGCGGGTCGCGCCGCCCGACTTGATCGTGCCAGCAGAGGCGTCGGCGCCGCGCATGAACGACACCGGCCCGCTCGCGGTGCCACCCGATGACAGCAGTTCCTTGCTGGACCGGATCCGGGACAGGTTCACACCAGCGCCCGACCCGCCCTTGAAGATCAGGCCCTCTTCCTTGTACCACTCAAGGATCGAGTCCATCGTGTCGTTGACGGCCAGGATGAAGCAGTTATGCACCCTGAGGTTCCCGGAAAGGTACTCGCCGCTCTCGGTCTGGATGTCGTAGACCTCCATCGGGCCAACGGACTCGATCCGCGCGATTTCCAGTCGCTTGCTGTCACGTGCCGGACGTCCAGGCAATTCGAAGCTGTGCTCGAGCTTCTCCGCCTTCACTTGATCCAGGAAACCGATCTCATCGGCGAAGATCCGCCGGTCGCCAGCGGTCTGGATACGCAGTGTCCAGCAGCCCTTACGGTCGGCACGAGCGTCGCGCTTGAAGCCGACCCGGGAATAGATGCCGAAGCGGAGCAGCAGTCGTTGCATTCCCCGGATCAAGCGTTCCGGGATCATGTCAACCTCGACGACCGTGGACGCCTTCCGGGCCGAGACGAAACCCTCTGCTTGGAAGACACTCCTCAGGTAGGCCGCCACCACCGGCAGGGGGGCGCCATAAAGATGCTCAGGCACCTCCATGTCCACGCCGCGCGTGAGCAGGCCCCAGCGCTCGACGAAGGGCCGCAGCGGCTCGCCGTAGAGCCTGGTCCGGCGGCAGTCGAGCTTCGTGTCCTGGGTCTCCACCGACCGCTCATGGCGGTGGACGCCCGGAAAGACACGGTCGAGCCCTGCCGTGACCCAGGTGAGCTCGACAGGGGTCACCGTCATCGCCTCGATTGTCAGCGAGCGATTGGTGCCGGAGCCGTACTGGCCGACGAAGCCGTCCGACTGCAGCCATCCCGCGAGGGCGGCTTCGGCGATCTCTTGGGGATCGATCTCTGCCTCGCCGAAGGCGCCCCGTTGAACGCCATTCCAGTTTGTCCCCCGGGCGCAGCGCACCGGCGGGGACAAACTGCCCTGTTCCTTCGCCCGTTGAGCGCCAGACGAGATGGTCGGCGGTGACGTCGAGCGTGTATCCCGCCTTGGTGTGAAGGCGCAGCACATCTTTCACGCCGTTGGCCTTGGTCGCGACGATCCGGGTCACACCGGCGGCGTCGTAGACCTTGGCGCCGATCGCGATGTCGTTGACGAGCTTGCCGATCGGGACGAGCCCAGCGGGCGTGCTGACGAGCGCGTCGTACGGCTGGCACGCCGACACCTGCTGGGGGGAGGACGTCCCCACGTTGAACCAGACCGGCGAGTTGAAGCTGAAGACCTGGTGGATGAGCGCGTGCTTGAGCTCGTGGTCGAAGAGCTCGGCGTCCTTGGGGGTGGCGAAGTAGCCGTGCTTGAGCCCGGCGGCCACATACACGCCCACCACCCGGTCGACGAGCTGCTTGAGGCTCCACTCGCGCTGCGGCGTGCCGACCGCGCCGCGGAAGTACTTGGTCGTCACGATGTTGGCGGCGTTGACCGACCAGAAATCGGGGAACTCGACACCGCGCTGCTCGAAGTTGACCGAGCCGTCCCGCCAGTTGGTCATGACGACGTCGCGCCGCTCCCAGGTGACGTCGTCGTAGGGGTGGACGCCGTCCCGGGTGTGGATGCGCTGCATGGTCAGCCCCTTGCGGGTGCTCTTACCACCCCGCGCCGCGGATCCGCTCGACGTCTCGGTCATTGCCGTCCCCCTTCTGGGCCTGTGCCCGACTGGGCCCGACCAGGCCCATCCAGTGTTGTGGTGTCCGCCCCGGATTCAGGGCGTCAGTACGCCGTCCGGCTGATGCGCCGAACGCAGCGCCACGATCTCGTCTTCGAAATCGGCAAGTGACTCAAAGCCCCGGTACACCGAGGCGAACCTCAGGTAGGCGACCTCGTCCAGCTCGCGGAGCGGGCCGAGGATCGCCAGGCCCACGTCATGGGACGGCACCTCCGCGCAGCCCCGGGCGCGTATCGCGTCCTCCACCTGCTGGGCCAGGATCGCGAGCTGATCCTCGGACACCGGACGGCCCTGGCAGGCGCGGCGCACGCCTTTGACGATCTTGTCCCTGGCAAAGGGCTCGGTGGCGCCGCTGCGCTTGCCCACCATCAGGATCACGGACTCCTGGGTGGTGAACCTCCGGCCGCACTCCGGGCAGGACCGGCGCCGGCGGATCGCGGCTCCGTCGTCGGCGGTCCGGCTGTCGATGACGCGGCTGTCCGGATGCCTGCAGAACGGGCAGAACACGCCATCACCTCCCCGGCGACGGAAACAGCGAGCCGGCTCTTGATTACACAACCTGTGGAGTAACTACAGCTGTGTAACTACTAGATGTTGTGTTTACAGTAGATCACAACCCACCCGCAGCGCAAGCGGCGGGCCGTACCTGCCGCGGCGCGGGCCCGGACGTCCGGCGAAGTCGCTGGTCGACGCGCTCCCCGGCCGGTCCCGGCCGGCGTGTCGTGCTCACGAATGGGGCACCCACAGGTGCTGACCTGGCTCAATGCTGGTGCCACGGAGCGCGTTGAGGTCGATGATCTGCTGCATGACGGCGCGCGGGTCGGCGGCGGGCTCGGCCTGGGCAGCGATCGACCACAGGGTCTGGCCCGGGTGCACGACCACGGAGGTGAGATTGCGGTAGACCGCGGCCGGCGGCAGGCCACCGTCGGCGGCCTGCGCCCGGGCCGCGACGGCCATCCAGGCCAGCGCGGCGAGCAGCAGGGAAACGGCGGCCAGCAGGATGGTCACCACGATCCGGCCCCGCCGGGTGAGGCGGACCGTGCTCCGCGCTGGTGCCAGCCGGGCGTCCCGCGCCCGGGCGGCCTGCCGCGTCCCGCGCAGGTCCCCGGCGCGGCCAGTTTGCCCTGGCCGGCGGGGGTGTGGCACCGCGGGGACACCCCGCACCCCAGCCCCGCCCTGGCCACCGGGAACAGCTTGGGTGCCCGGAATCCGGACCACGTCCGGCACCGCGTGCAGGTGCCGCGCCGCACGGGCGTCCGGCTGGCTCATGGGGCGCCGTTCTTGCCGCGGCGGACGGGCCGGCTGGCCACCGCCCGCGGCCCGCCGGGCGGGCGGGCCAGCTCTGGTCAGCCCGCGCGGTTTTCCTGCGATCATCACGCTCATCCCGGGCCTCCCTCGTCGAAGGGCTCAATCGTATACTCGTTCGATAGCACAATCGTTCGATCGAACGCGCGTACGACACTGTTCTATCTCGGGGGTACGACATTTTGCGCCACATCGAACAGATGTTTGATGTCTGGCACCGGAAGCGCTACCGTCACCCGTGAACGCAAAGATCAGCTCCGGAGGTGAGCAGATGGATCACAGCTCGGAAGACGGCGGGGCACAGCACGATTCCGCCGGCTTCGGGCCGGGCGCCGGGCCGGGGAGCAGACCAAAGGGCAAGCCCGGGCGCAAGCCCAAGGGCAGCGTCCCCACCGTGGTCGCCGAAATGCCCGACCACCCCGATCCCGACCACGTGCTCACCTGGCGCCAGCGGAAAGTCCTCCAGGTGATCAGGGACTCGGTCCAGCGGCGCGGCTACCCGCCTTCCATGCGCGAGATCGGCGAGGCGGTCGGCCTGACCAGCACGTCCAGCGTCTCCTACCAGCTGTCCACGCTGCAGAGCAAGGGGTACCTGCGGCGCGACGCGGGCCGCCCCCGCACGGTGGAGGTCCGGCTGCCGGGCCACCCGGCGGTACGGCCCGAGGCCGAGGGGCACGAAGAGTACGGCACGGACATCCCGTCACAGGAAGCCGCCCTCGTTCCCATGGTCGGCCGCATCGCCGCCGGTGTGCCGCTGCTGGCCGAGCAGGCTATCGACGACGTCTTCCCGCTGCCCAAGCAGATCGTCGGCGACGGCACCCTGTTCCTGCTCAAGGTGGTCGGCGACTCCATGATCAACGCTGCCATCGCGGACGGCGACTGGGTTGTGGTGCGGCAGCAGGAGGACGCCGAGAACGGCGAGATCGTGGCCGCGATGATCGAAGGCGTCGAGGACGAGGCAACGGTCAAGACCCTGCGGCGCGCTGCCGACGGCCATATCTGGCTGATGCCGCACAACCCGGCCTATGAACCGATTGCCGGTGACGATGCCAAAATCCTCGGCCGCGTTGTAGCCGTGCTCCGCCGGGTGTGACCGCGCGGCCAGGCGCCGGGCGCGGCCAGCCGTCGCCCGCCGGGGGCGGCTGGCCGCCGGTGTGACAGCAGGCGCGGGCCGTGACCGGACGTCCGCTGGCCCGGCCGTGCCGCGTCAGGCGGGAACGACGTTGACCAGGCGCGGGGCGCGCACGATGACCGTCCGGACGGTAGCCCCGGCCAGCGTCCGGGTCACGCCGGGGGCAGCCAGCGCCAGTGCGCGCAGGTCGTCATCGCCGATCCCCGGCGGAACCTCCAGCCGGTCGCGGACCTTGCCGTTGACCTGCACCACGCAGGTGACCAGGTCCTGGACCAGCAGCGCGGGATCGGCGACCGGCCAGCGGGCGTGCGCCACCGACGGCTCGTGGCCCAGCAGCTCCCAGCACTCCTCCGCGGTGTAGGGGGCGAAGATCGACAGCAGGATCGCCAGCGTCTCCGCCGCCTCCCGCACCGCCGGGTCGCCCGCACCGGGCCCGGCGTCGATCGCCCGCCGGGCCGCGCTGGTCAGCTCCATCAGCCGCGCCACCGCGACGTTCAGCCGGGCCGCCTCGACCAGCCTGGTGACCTCGTCGATGACCCGGTGGGTGACCTTGCGCAGCTCGGTATCCCCGGCGCCGGGCCGGGGATCGGCGGCACCGGCCTCCCCCGCCACCCGCCACACGCGTCCCAGGAACTTAACGGACGCGTCGGGGTTGACGTCCGCCCAGTCGATGTCATCCTCGGGCGGGCTGGCGAAAATCATCGTCAGCCGGATCGCGTTGACCCCGTGCCCGGCCAGCTGCTCACCCAGGTCGACGCCGTTGCCCAGCGACTTGGACATCGACCTGCCCTGGTTGATCACCTGGCCCTGGTTCAGCTGCCGCGTGAAGGGCTCGATGAAGTCCACCATGCCCATGTCGTACAGCACCTTGACGAAGAACCGGGAGTACAGCAGGTGCAGGATGGCGTGCTCGACCCCCCCGACGTACAGGTCCACCGGCGACCAGCGGCGCACGGCCTCAACGTCGAACGGCCCGTGCTCATAGTGCGGTGAGCAGTACCGCAGGAAGTACCAGGACGAATCGACGAACGTGTCCATCGTGTCGGTGTCGCGCCGGGCCGGGCCGCCGCACTTGGGGCACTCGGTGTTGACCCAGTCCTCAGCGGCCGCCAGCGGGGAGACCCCCTTGGGGGCCAGGTCCTGGCCGCGCAGATCCGGCAGCACCACGGGCAGCTGCTCGTCGGGCACGGGCACCTCGCCGCAGCCGGAGCAGTAGACGATCGGGATGGGCGTGCCCCAGAACCGCTGCCGGGAGACCAGCCAGTCGCGCAGCCGGTAGCTGACGGCCGCCCGGCCGTGGTCCTGCCCGGCCAGGATCTCGGTGATCCTGGCGATCGCGGCCGCCTTGTCCAGGCCGTCGATCGGGCCGGAGTTGACCAGGGTGCCGTCCCCGTGGGTGGCGATGCCGCTCACCGCCGGGTCGGCCTCACCGGTGTCCACCACTACCCGCACGGGCAGCCCGTAGGCCCGGGCGAAGTCCAGGTCGCGCTGATCGTGGGCGGGCACGGCCATGATCGCGCCGGTCCCGTAGTCGGGCAGCACGTAGTCGGCCGCCCACACCGGGATGCGCTCCCCGTTGACCGGGTTGACGGCGTGCCGTCCCAGGAACACCCCGGTCTTCTCCCGCTCCAGCGACTGCCGCTCGATGTCGGTCAGCTTCCGCACCTGGGTCAGGTAGCCGGCCAGCGTCTCACGCTGCTCCGGGGCGCACACCTCCTCCGCCAGCGTGGAGTCGGCGGCGATGACAAAGAAGGTCGCGCCGTACAGCGTGTCCGGGCGGGTGGTGAACACCGTCACCGGCTCGTCCCGCCCTTCGACCGGGAACCGGACCTCGGCGCCCTCGGAGCGGCCGATCCAGTTCCGCTGCATCAGCAGCACCCGGCCGGGCCAGTTGCCCTCCAGCGGCGCCATGTCCGCCAGCAGCCGGTCGGCGTACTCGGTGATCTTGAAGTACCACTGGGTCAGCAGCCGCCGGACCACCTCGGCGCCGCACCGCTCGCACTTGCCGGCGATCACCTGCTCGTTGGCCAGGACGGTCTGGTCAACCGGGCACCAGTTGACGTAGCCGTCCTTGCGGTAGGCCAGTCCGCGCTCGTAGAAGCGCAGGAACAGCCACTGGTTCCAGCGGTAGTAGTCCGGGTCGCAGGTCTGCAGCCGCCGCGACCAGTCGAAGGACACCGCGTACCGGCGGAACGAGGCGGCCTGCGTCTCGATGTTGGCGTAGGTCCAGTCGGCCGGGTGGGTGTTGTTGCGGATGGCCGCGTTCTCGGCGGGCAGGCCGAACGCGTCCCAGCCGATGGGGTGGAGCACGTTGTGCCCGCGCAGGAAGTAGTACCGCGCTATCGCGTCGGCGATCGCGTAGGCCTCGGCGTGGCCCATGTGCAGGTCGCCCGAGGGGTAGGGGAACATGTCCAGCAGATAGGTGCGCGGCCTCGCGTCGGCGGGGTCGTCGCTGGCGCGGAACAGGTCCATCCCGGCCCACCGGGCCAGCCATTTCTGCTGCACTTCACGCGGGTCAAAGTGCTGCTGTGCCCGCTCGGCACTATCGGCGGTTTTCATGATCTTCCCTCACCACGTATTCGGTCCGGCTCCGGCAACAGAAAAGCCCCCCGGTCACGAGGGGCAGCCGCGCCAACGACTGATTCAGTCAGCGCGGCTAGGTAAGGAGCAACCGAGCGGAACGCATGGGCCCAGGGTAGCGCAACCCGTCACCCACCCGCATGGCAGTAACCCGCATGCCAGCGCGGGTCCCCACATCTGTGCCTGGCAGAACGTCCACGGCTATACACAACGCGATAACCCGCCGGTGCCATCCCGGCAGCATCCGTCGCGCACGACGTCACCAGGGCGCAGGCGCCGGCGCGCCCGCGCTACCGCCAGGTCACGTGGAAGTGCGCACGGAACGCCGCCAGCATGCCCGCGTCGCCGCGCAGCTGCAGGCCGCTGGCATCGCGGCGGTTCCACAGCAGCAGATACAGGCCGACGGCGCCCCCGGTGACGTCGCAGTCGGCGGGTCCGGCCTCGCGGGCCACGGCGAGCCGCCCGGGCGTGGATACCACCCGCCAGTGAGCCGTGGCGCCCGTCCCGTCGTCGGCGTGGAAACCGAGGACGCCGGGCGGGCCGTCCCAGGCGCCGCGTTTCGCGTCGCGGCCCAGGAAGCCCATGATCAGCTCGTCGACTCCGTCAGCGGCGAACCCGGGCGCGATCGGCGGACCGCCGCCGACCTCGGTTCCGCCGGCCCCGGCGGCCCGGGCGGCCGCCGCGGCCTGCTCCGCGTCCACCCGGTGGATCGCGGTTTCGTGCGCCTGCCTGCGGGCCCAGAACGCCAGCGGCGACGGCGCCTCCAGGAATGTCCAGCAGGTCATGTCCTCATCGGCCGCTTCCAGCACCCGCACCAGCGCGGCATGGCCGTCGCGGAACCAGCCGATCAGCGCGTCGTCCCTGGGACCGCCGGCCAGGATCTCCTCCTCCGATGCGCGGTCAACCCACCTGAGGTGCTGTTCCCGCACGTACCCGGCGGCCCACCGGTGCACGTAGCCGAGATGCTTCAGCAGATCGCGCACGCGCCAGCCGGGGCACGCCGGGACCGGCGCATCGAGCCCGGCCCGCTGCGCCGCGCCTGTGAGCAGCCCGCCTTCCTCCCGCAGGCGCGCGATGTGGCAGGCGGTGTCGCAAGGACCGTACTGGGCGGTGTCCATGCTGTTCAGCATGCCGCCACCGGGCCCGCGGCGCGACCTTCGTGCCGCCGCGGGCCGGGCGGTCCCATGGCTTCCCCGCGCGTCCCGCCTTTGCGACCATAGGAACGAACGCAAGGCCCGGGCAGGAGGCGGTCGGCGCGTGACAGCACAGCATCCCGCGTTGTCGCGGGCGGACATTGACCTGTCGGACACCGAGTTCTGGGGGCGGCCGCTCGCCGAGCGGCAGGCGGCCTTCGCCATGTTGCGCGCGGAGGAGCACCCGCCGTTCTTCGCCGAACCCGAGACGCCGTTCACCGAACCCGGCCCGGGCTATTACGCCCTGGTCCGGCACGCCGAGGTCGTGGAGGCGAGCAGGAACCCGGAGGTGTTCTCATCCGGGCGGGGCGCCACCTCGATCCCTGACCTGCCAGCCGAGTTCAACGAGTATTTCGGGTCGATGATCAACATGGACGACCCGCGTCACGCCCGGCTCCGCCGGATCGTGTCGCGCGCGTTCACCCCCCGGATGATCAAGAAGTTCGAGGGCGACGTGCAGCGGGTGGCGGCCACGATCGTCGATGACCTGCTCGCGGGCGGCCCGTGTGACTTCGTCGAGCAGGTGGCCGCCCGGCTGCCGCTGACCATCATCTGCCAGCTGATGGGCATCCCGGACAGCCGCTACGACCTGGTGCTGCGCGACACCAACACCATCCTGTCCGGCATGGACCCCGACTTCCTCAGCGAGGATCCGGCGGAGGCGGTGGGCCAGATCCTCGGCGCCGGGGCGGAGCTCGCCGACCTGGTCACCGGCCTGGCCACCGAACGCGCGGGGCGCCCTGGCGACGATCTGGTCACCGCACTGGCCACCGCGAACATCGACGGCGAGCAGCTGACCGCCGCGGAGCTCGCCTCGTTTTTCATCCTGCTCGTGGTGGCCGGCAACGAGACCACCCGGAACGCGATCTCCCACTCGCTGGTGCTGCTGACCGATTTTCCCGGCCAGCGGGAGCTGCTGATGGCCGACTTCGACGGCCGGCTCGGCATCGCGGTGGAGGAGCTGGTCCGGTACAGCTCGCCGGTGATCTTCATGCGGCGCACGGTCACCCAGGACCACCGCATGAACGGGCACGACTACCGCGAGGGCGACAAGACGGTGCTCTACTACTGGTCGGCCAACCAGGATGAGACCGTGTTCGCCGACCCGGCGCGCCTGGACATCACCCGCTCGCCGAACCCTCATGTCGGGTTCGGCGCGGCCGGACCGCATTTCTGCCTGGGCGCGCACCTGGCGCGGCGGGAGGTCAGCGTCATGCTGCGGGAGCTGCTGACCCGCATTCCGGATATCCGTGCCGCCGGGCCGCCCGACCGCCTGCTGTCCAGCTTCATCAACGGCATCAAGCATCTGCCCTGCACGTTCGGCGGCTGACCGGCGGCCCGTCAGTGGGCGGGCGCGCCCCCGTGCAGCGCGTCGAGGCGCCCGGCCAGCGCCATGTCGGCAGCGGTCAGGCCGCCGGCGGAGTGGGTTGACAGGGTCAGCGTGACCTTGTTCCACTGGACCAGGATGTCCGGGTGATGGTTGGCCTTCTCGGCCATGTAAGCCACCGCGCCGATGAAGAGCATCGCTGCGCGGAAATCCTTGAGCTCCACCGTCCGGGTGATGCTGTCGCCCGCCCGGGTCCAGTCCGGCCGCCCGGCCAGCTCGGCCGTAATCTCCTCGTCGCTGAGCAGGTCCACGCGGCTACCCTACTCCCGCTCACCGGGCCGCGGCGGCAGACGGGGAGCGGATCGGCGATAGTCTGGCCGCGCCGACCGCGTCAGCCAGGACCGGCCGCGACCAGCTTGGGAGTAGCTCGCTGATGATGACGCGCGACGAGGCGCAGCCCGCCGGCGGCCATCCCCGGCCCACTCCACTGCGCGCGGTCCATGAACGCCTCGGCGCCACGATGACGGGATTCGCGGGCTGGCTGATGCCGCTGCGGTACGGCAGTGAGATCGCCGAGCACCGGGCCGTCCGCGGCGCGGCCGGCCTGTTCGACCTCTCGCATATGGGCGAGATCGCCGTCAGCGGGCCCGGAGCCGCCGCCGCACTCGACTACGCGCTGGTCGGGCACCTGTCGGCGCTGAAGCCGGGCCGCGCCCGCTACACCATGATCTGCGCGCCCGACGGCGGGGTGCTTGACGACCTCATCGTGTACCGGCTCGCGGACACCGAGTTCCTGGTGGTGGCCAATGCCGCCAACACCGCGGTGGTGGCCACGGGCCTGCGCGAGCGCGCGGCGGGCCATCAGGCCCGGGTCGATGACCGGACCGGCGACTACGCGCTGATCGCCATCCAGGGCCCGCACGCGGCCCGGATCCTGGCCCCACTCACCGATATCGGGCTCGACCAGGTGCGCTACTACACCGGCCAGCGGGCGGTGGTCGCCGGGCGTGACGTGCTGCTGGCCCGCACGGGCTATACCGGGGAGGACGGATTCGAGCTCTTCACCGCTCCCGGTGACGCGGAACCGCTCTGGATGGCACTGACCGGGGCGGGGGAAGCGGACGGGCTGGTGCCCGCCGGGCTCGCGGCCCGCGATACGCTCCGGCTTGAGGCCGGCATGCCGTTGTACGGCAACGAGCTGGGCACGGAGGTGACCCCGTTCGACGCCGGCCTGGGGCGGGTGGTGGTGTTCGACAAGCCGGGTGACTTCGTAGGCCGTGCCGCGCTGGCCGAGCGGGCGCAGGCCGCGCCCCAGCACGCCCTGGTCGGGCTGACCGTCGGCTCGCGCCGGGTCCCCCGGCACGGTTACCCGGTGCTCTGGGACGGCCAGCCCAGCGGGGCCGTCACGAGCGGTGCCCCCTCCCCCACCCTCGGCATGCCGATCGCCATGGCCTACCTGGACCCGGGTACCGCCGAGGTGGCGGCGCAGGACGCCGCCGGCGCCCGGCTGGCGGTGGACATCCGCGGCAGCGCCGAGCCAGCCCGCATCACCGGCCTGCCGTTCTACCACCGGCCGCGCTGATCCCCAGCTGACGCCAACGATTCCTCACAGGAGAGCGACCATGACCATTCCCGCGGAACTGCGCTACACCGCAGAACACGAGTGGGTGGCTGTTGACGGCCCCGTCGCGTCCGTCGGCATCACCGACTACGCGCAGCATGCCCTCGGCGACGTCGTCTATGTGTCCGTCCCCACGCCCGGCACGAGGGTGACCGCGGGCGAGCCGTGCGGGGAGGTCGAGTCCACGAAGTCCGTCAGTGACATCTACTCCCCGGTCAACGGCGAGATCGCCGAGGTCAACGGCGACGTGGACGACGACCCCGGGCTGGTCAACTCCGATCCTTACGGAGCCGGGTGGCTGATGAAGGTCCGGCTCGACGACGCCTCGGCCGAGCCCGCCGGCCTGCTCAGCGCGGACGAGTACGCGGAGCTGACCAAAGACCAGGAGTGAGTCCGCCCGGGTATCCCCGGGGGGATCCGCGCCGGCTCAGCGCGCCGGGCCTACTTGCTGCGCCGCCACAGCGCATAGGCGACGGCGGCGACGGCGACCAGGGCCACCGCCCCGGCGGCCATCCGGACCTGGGGGCGGGAGACCTGCCCGCGGACCCGGTCCACGCTCTGGCGCGCGACGTTGCCGGGGCTGACGCGCTCGGTGAGCGCATCGATGGTACTGGCCAGGTTTTTGCGGGTGCGCTCGATCTCGCCCATCACTTCACCGGAGTCGCGCACCGCGACCTCGCCCTTCACCTCGGCCATGGCAAGCAATCCTTTGTCCCGGGAGGTTCTTGCCCGCTAGTCTCCCAGGCTCGCCGGTGATGCGCACGCCGGGGATGGCGCACACGCGCTGCCAGCGCCAGTTCCATGGGCAGAACACAGGGGCCGTGGCCGCCAGGCGGACGGCCCCTGTGCTCAGCGGCCCGCGGTCAGTGGCCCGCGGCCAGGTGCTCCGCCGCGCCGATGAGGGCCCGGCAGGCGAGCGTCTGGCCGACGGCGCCGCGGATGCCGATGTCCGCGAACGCGGCCCCTTCCAGTTCGCCCTTGATCTGCCCGGCCAGCCGGTCCCGGGCCCGGTCCAGCGAGGCCAGCGCCCGGTCGGTGCCGAGGTAGGTGGCATCACCCTGGCTGCTGCTCTCGATCGCCGTGGTCGCGGCCTGCAAGGTGGCCGTGCCGAACTGGCCGACGCTGGAGTTCAGCTGCTTGTAGCAGGCGCCGAGCGTGGCCACGCCCGGGGCGGAGAGCGCCGCGTTCGGGTGGGTCAGGATCTCGGTGATGACCCGCCCGTCGTGTTCGTAGTCGTCCTTGAGCCCGGCCAGGTACATCAGGGTCGGCCGGATGTCGGTCTCGTCGATCCAGGTGCCGGTGGTACCGCTGCCGGGGACGGTGATCTGCCCGCTGTCCGGCCCGGCGGAGCTGGGCCCGGCGCCGGGAGCTGAGCCGTCCAGGCCGCGGTGGGCGACGCCGGGGCCGGCCATGCCGAGCCAGTTGGTGTCGATCTCGGCGGCGTAGTCACCGTGATCCCAGGCGAAGCCCGGGTCCTGGGTGACGCACGGGGCGCACGAGGCCGACCCGGTGGACAGGTAGTAGTCCGGCCTGGCGAACAGCGCGAACGTGGGCGTCCTGGCCGGGTCCGCGTTCACCATGTGCAGGATCGCCTCCTCGGTGGGATCGGCCAGGTAGTTGGCGATCTTCTGGGTGGTCCCGGTGTACGGGTTGGCCGCGGTGAGCGAGCCCACGTCCCGTTCCAGTGTGCGCACGGCCGGGGTATCCGGCCCCGGGTCACCCGTCACGTAGAACTCGGGGGCGGTGTCGGCCTCGACCGTGAACGGGGTGGTGTTGCTGGCCTGGGTGGCCAGCAGGCCGGTCAGGTTGCCCGCCAGTTCCCCGAACGAACCCGCCGGGTAGGTGCACGCCACATCGGGGGTGACCGTGTCGCCGCTGACCGTCGCGCCGTCACAGTTCGCCGGGGTGGGCTGGATGGCTCGGCCCACGTTCGCCCCGGCCTCGTGGTCGCCCTCGTCGGAGCTGACGATGAACAGCGTGTTCCGCGGCGTGATCCCGTCCGCGGCGAGGCGCTGGAAAAACGTCTCGAACGCGTGGTCGTAATACTGCGCCTGGGCCACGTAGCACGGGTCGCCGCTGCCGAGCGCGGCGGGCGCGCTGGCGCAGGCGGCCAGCCCGGGAATGTGCTCGTTGCCGTGGATGTCGGAGATGTACCCGTAGGTCACGGGAACACCGGACTCCTGCATGTCGGCCAGGTACGCCAGCGCCTGGGAGGCGTTGATGCTGCCGAACCCGGGGAAGCCGGGGTGATCGGTCAGGAACGCGCCGTTGAGCTGGTTGCCATCCTCGTCCACCAGGTTGCCGGCGGCGTTCGTCACCTGGTACCCGTTGCGGGTCACGTTCGCGGTCCCGGCACCGAGCTGAGGCGCGACGTACCGGTGGCCGAACAGCGCCTGGTAGCCCTGATACCCGCCCGGCTCGTCGGGCAGCAGGTCGCTGACCGCGGTCGGGCTGGGGGCGCTCTGGCCGTACTTCACCCCCTGGGCTTTGGCGCAGAACGAGCTGCCGCGCGCGCAGTGCACGGCGATGCCGACGTAGTCCGCGGTCTCGGCGTCCTTGAAGGGGTCCGGGTCGGCGGCCAGCTGCTTCGCCTCGGGCGAGTTCGGGCCGAACACCTTGGGGATGTCCACCGCCGTGTTCTCCAGGTCCATGTTGGCGGTGGCCACCTCGCCGGTGTTACAGCCGGCCCGGGTGAAAGGCGCCCACGGCGCCGGGGTGATTGTGTCCGGCGCCGGCGGGTGCGCGGCGGTGGCCGGTGGAACGGGCGCGTACACCATGGACGGGTTGGTGTCGTGGCCCGGGCTGGGGGGGGTCGCGGTGTTGTAGACCGGGTCGGTCCAGTACGCGAACGAGCCGGCCGGGTCGGTGGTGCCGTCGGGGTTGAAGGTCCGGTACGAGTTGCTGATCGGCATCCCCTGCCGGTCGCCGTACAGGCCGGTGAAAGTGGTCAGGAGGTCGTCGCCGGTGTGCGCGATGAGCGGGGTGTGGTTGTTGGACGCGACGGTGCCGTTGTCTTCGAGGAAGTGCAGCAGGTGCGGCATCATCTGCAGGTCAGATGGGACGTTGGGGTTGTCGCGGAAGAAATGCACGTTGTCGAAGCTGATCTCGATGACATGCTTGACACCGTTGCCGAGATGGCAGCCACCGGGCGCGTGAGCCGCGGCGGCGGCCGGTGCGGCGGCTGGCCCGCCCAACGCGAGCGCGGGCACGGCGAACGCCGCTAACGCCGCTCCGGTCAGCAGCGAGGTGCGCCTGCGGACGGTGGCGAGCATGCGCGCCACGCGCGGTCCGTGCTGGTGATGGGACATGAACCCCTCCTCTGCCCTTCCGCCCGGCGGGCGGTCCCCGGGGTGATCATGCCGGTGGCCCCGGGGCTACCGTCCCAACCTCCGGCGACGCGCAGGAGAAGCAGCGGCCAACATTGCGCCCGGGGGTGCTGCGCGCCCGGCCGGTAGCCGCGCGCCTGGCCGCGCCCGGCGCGCCGCGCGCCACTGCGATAGCCGCCGGGCCCCTTCGTTCTAAGGTGAGCGGCGAGAAACCGGTATGACCGTGCTGGTGACAATCGGGAACCTGCCAGGTGACCATTGGGCGAGCGGGGGCAACAATGACTACTCCGGCGACCTCGGAGCCGGGCGGCAGCGGCGACAACGCGGTCCCGCTGGCCGCCCCGCCGGACCGGGTCCGGCCGGGCCGGATCTGGTACCTGCTGCCGCTGCTGGTCTTTCTCGGCGGGGTGGCCCTGCTGGTGTTCGGGCTGCTCTCCCTCGGCTCCCACATCGGCTCCTTCCCGCGGGTCGCGATCCCCGCGGGCGGGCAGGTCAGCCTGGGCCACTCCGGCGGGTACGTGGTCTATTACGAGGGGCCCGGCGCGCAGTCCGGGCACATTCCCGCCTTCCGGGTCCGGGTGATACCCGCAGCGGCGCCCGCGGCCGCGACGAGCCTGACGCCGTACGCCACCTCGGTCACCTATAGCTTCGGGTCCCGTCAGGGCCGGGCGGTACTGACCCTGCAGGTCAGCAGGCCCGGCCGGTTCCTCGTCGAGACACCCGGCGCGAGCGGCCTGCCCACCGGCAGCGATCTCGCGTTCGGCGACAGCGTCGCCGGGGGCATCGCGGGGATCGCCGTGTTCAGTGGGCTGCTCATGTTCGCCGGGCTGGCCGGGCTGGTAGTGATCCTGGTCATCCGCATCGCGAAGTCCAGGCGGGTACGTGCGGCGGCATCGTCGGCCGCGGCATCCGGCTGGTCACCGCCCGGACCCCAGCCGTAGAGGGTCCGCAGCCGGCCGCGGCGCCCACCGCCTGCCGGGGCCGCGGCTCCCGCCGGCCGTCGCCGGGCCGCGGCTCCCGCCGGGCGAGCGCATACCATGCGGGCATGGCAGTCAGGGCCGTCATCTTCGACTGGGGCGGGACGCTCACCCCGTGGCATCTGATTGACCACGACGCGCTCTGGCGGGCCATCTGCGCGCCGCATTTCCCGCCGGAGCGGGCGGGCGAGGTGGCGGCGGCGATCCTCGCCGCCGAGCGGGAGCTGTGGCGGGTGACCGAGCGCTCGCAGCAGAGCGCGACTCTCGCCCAGGTCTTCGAGCGTGCCGGGGTCACCGCCACCGACGAGTTCCTGGCCAGCTACTACCAGTCGTGGGAGCCGCATACCTTCACCGACCCGGAGGCGCTGCCGCTGCTGCGGGCCCTGCGGGACCAGGACATCAAGGTGGGGGTGCTCTCCAACACCATGTGGCCGCGCAGCGCGCACGAGCGGGTGTTCGGGCGCGACCAGGTCCTGGAACTGATCGACGGCGCCGTGTACAGCAGCGAGATCCCCTGGGCCAAACCGCACCGGGAAGCGTTCCGGGCGGCGATGGCGGCGGTTGGTGAGCACGACCCCGCCGCCTGCGTGTTCGTTGGCGACCGGCCCTACGACGACATCCACGGCGCCCGGAGCGCTGGCCTGCGCGCCGTTCTCATCGCCAACAGCGACGTCCCTGCCTTCGACGCCGCGGTGCCCGACGCCGTCATCACCGGCCTCGCCGAGCTCATGCCGCACATCGACGCGTGGACCGCGTCCGGGAACGGGCCGCCCGGCCGGCCGTCGGCGCCGGGCACCGGGTTCCCCGGTGACTGAGCGCCCGCTGCGCCTGTTGGGGGACCCCGTGCTCCGCACCCCGTGCGACCCGGTGGTGCGCTTCGACGACGCCCTGGCCCGCCTGGTCACGGATCTGCTGGATACAGTGCAGGTCCCCGGCCGCGCCGGGCTCGCCGCCAACCAGATCGGCTCCAGCCTCGCTGTGTTCGCCTACAACGTGGATGAGCAGCTCGGCTACGTGATCAACCCGCGGATCACCGGGCTCAGCGGCAGCCAGGAGGGCCCGGAGGCGTGCCTGTCGGTTCCCGGGGTCAGCGCCGTCCGCCAGCGGGCCGCTGCCGCCACCGTCGAGGGCGTGGATGTCGGCCAGGGTGCCGTCCGCATCACCGGCACGGGTGAACTCGCCCGGTGCCTGCAGCACGAAACCGATCATTTGCGCGGCGGGCTGTTCATCGACCGGCTCGAGCCGTCTGTCCGCGGAGCCGTTATGCGGAAGATCGTGAACCTGGCTTAGCGGTCCCGCCGCAGCACCGCCCGGCTCGCCGGGCCCGTATCCGCCGGGCGGCGCTGCCGTGGTCGCGCCTCACTGGCTTAGCGGTCCCGCCGCAGCACCGCCCGGCTCGCCGGGCCCGTATCCGCCGGGCGGGGCTGCCGTGGTCGCGCCTCAGCCGCGGTCCGGCTGGGCGATGGCCGCCATCTGCGCGCCGGTGGCCCGCACCAGGTCGGCGGGTGCGAGCTCGATCTCCAGCCCGCGGCGCCCGCCGCTGCAGAAGATGGTCGCGAACGCGAGCGCGGAGGAGTCGATCACCACCGGCAGGCGCCGGCGCTGGCCCAGCGGGGAGATGCCGCCCGCCACGTAGCCGGTCGCCCGCTCGGCGGCGGCCACGTCCGCCATGACCGCCTTCTTCCCGCCGGCCGCGGCGGCGAGGGCCTTGAGGTCGAGGTGCCCGGCCACCGGGACCACGCCGACCGTCAGCACGCCGTCGATCTCGGCGACGAGCGTCTTGAACACCCGTTCCGGGGCGACACCCAGCGCGTCGCTGGCCTCCAGGCCGTAGGCGCCGTGCCGCGGGTCATGGTCGTAGCTGTGCACGGAGTGCGCCACGCCCAGCTTGGCCAGCAGCGCGGTCGCTGGCGTCCCACGTCCTGCCACGCCCCGATGGTAGTGAGGCGGCCGACGGGAACGGGCCCCGGCCGGCCTTACCGGTGAACGGCCATCTCGCCGAGCTCGGACGCACGGGCCGATCCGGCAGCACGACCGCCAGGAGCGGCAGCGGCCGGCTGTCCGGCCCGTCGGGTAGCGTCGGCGCCATGGCCACGATGGTTTCGTTCCACGCCCATCCCGACGACGAGTGCATCGCCTGCGGCGGGGTGATCCGCAAGGCGTCCACGGAGGGTCACCGGGTGGTGCTGGTGGTAGCCACCCGCGGTGAGCACGGCGAGGTGCCGGACGGGTTCCTCACCGACGGCGAGGAACTGTGGCAGCGCCGGGTGGCGGAGACCCACGCGTCGGCGGCGATCCTCGGCGCGGAGCGGGTGGAGTTCCTCGGGTACACCGACTCCGGGATGATGGGCACGGCGGCGAACAGCGTGCCGGGCTCGTTCTGGAGCACCCCCGTCGACGAGGCCGCCAAGAAGCTGGCCGCGCTGCTCCAAGAGGAGCGCGCCGACGTCCTCACGTGCTACGACGACATCGGCGGCTACGGCCACCCCGACCACATCCAGGTCCACCGGGTGGGCATGCGGGCGGCCGAGCTGGCCGGCACCCCGCGCGTCTACCAGAACACGATGAACCGTGATCACCTGGAGCGCGGCCGAGCCGCCTTCGCCGAGCAGGCCGCGGCGGCCGGGGTCGAGCTGGACGGCCTCGACGACAGCGAGGACTGGGGCAAACCGGAGTCGGTGATCACCGCCGCCGTCAACGTGACCCCCTACCTGGAGGACAAGCGCCGGGCCATGCGGGCGCACGCCAGCCAGATCAGCGAGTCGTCGTTCTTCCTGGCCATGCCGGATGAGGCGTTCCGCTACGGGTTCGGCACGGAGTGGTTCATCCGGGACGGCCAGGGCCCTGGCATCACCGAGACGGACCTGCTCGCCGGCCTGTGAACCGCGGGGCCATGGCCCGGCGGTCACCGCCAGCCTGGCGGATCGCCCGGCCGGCACCGGCCGGCGCGGCGGCCGGCTCAGCGGCCGAGCCGGGCCCGGGCCATGCGCGGGAGCGCGGCCGCCCCGGTGATGGGGCTGAACCGGGCGGAGGCGACCTGCAGCGCTTCGTACTCGTCGTCACTCAGCTGGATCTCGGCGGCGACGACGTTGCTTTCCAGCTGCTCGACGCTGGATGCGCCCGGGATCGCCACCACGGCAGGCCGGTGGATGACCCAGGCCAGCGCGATCTGCGCCGGGGTGGCGGAGTGCGCGTCCGCCACCTCGCGCAGGGCCCCGATCAGGTCACCGGCCCGGTCGAGGTTGTCCGGGAGAAACAGCGGGCTGGCCGCCCGGACCCGGTTCGCCGGGCGGTTGTCCCGGTGATACCGGCCCGACAGCAGCCCCTGGGCCAGCGGGCTGTAGGCGATCACCACGCGATCGTGCGACTCGGCGAACGGCAGGAGATCGCGCTCCGGGGAGCGGACGACGAGGCTGTAACTGACCTGATTGCTCAGCACCCGGCCGCCCAGGGCGTCCTCGGCGGCCCGCCAGCGCTGCAGCGAGTAGTTGCTGACGCCAACCTCACCGACCAGCCCCACCCGCTGCAGCGCATCCATGCCGCGCATGATCGTGCCGTCGCGGACCAGCGGGTTCGCCTGGTGCACCTGGTAAAGATCGAGCCGATGGGTCCCCAGCCGGTTCGCGCTGGCCACGGCCCGCTGTTCAACCACCGGGGCGACCGGCAGCAGGGGGAAGATCTTCGTGGCCAGGAACACCGCCTCCCGGTCCTCCCCGAGGGCCCGGCCCAGGATCCGCTCGCTGCGCCCGAAGCCATAGATCTCGGCGGTGTCGAAGAGGGTGACCCCGAGTTCGAGCGCGCGGCGGACGATCGAGTGCGCCACCTGATCGGCGTACTGCTGGCCGTATCCCCAGTCGCGGGACCCGAACTGCCAGGTACCCAGCCCGATCTTGGAAATCTTCCTGGTGGTGCCGATATCCAGATAGCGCATGACACCAGTGTCCGCCTCGCCGCCGCCCGGCCGTCCCTGAGGGGGTGCGCAGCCGGCGCCGACCTGGGTCAGCCCGCGGGCTCCAGGACGAACACCGGAATCTGGCGGGCGGTGCGCTGCTGGTATTCGGCGTAGGGCGGGTAGGCGTTGACCGCGCGTTCCCACCACCGGGCCCGCTCGTCCCCGGTGACCTCGCGGGCGATCATGTGCTGCCTGCGGGGGCCGTCCTGGAGCTCGACGAACGGGTCGGCGCGGAGGTTGTAGTACCAGCGCGGGTGGGCGGGGGCTCCGCCCTGCGACGCGATCGCGGCATAGCGGCCGTCATGTTCGACCCGCATCACCGGTGTCTTGCGGAGCTTGCCGCTGCGTACCCCGCGGTTGGTGATGATCACTACCGGCAGCCCGGTGTCCCGCAGCGTCGTGCCCCGCGTCCCACCCGAGCTCTCATACAGTTCGACCTGATCACGGACCCAGGCGGCCGGGCTCGGCTCGTATTCACCCTCGACTGGCATGTCCCCAGTCAACACTGCGGCACCATTGCCCGTCACGCGCGGCGCGGGATCAGATGGCATGATCGCCCCACGGTCACGGCCGGGCCACATGATCGCCCCACGGTCACGGCCGGGCCACGGGATCGCCACACGATCGCGGCCGGGACCATCTGCGTGGAAGGCTGATGGGTCGGCCTGGCCCAGGGGAGGACGAGTGCCCATCTGCGACGAACGGATCGGCGACTTCCTGGAACGGCTCGCCGCGCGCGTGCCGGTTCCGGGAGGCGGCGCGGCGGCGGCCTTGCACGCGGCGCAGGGCGCCGCGCTGCTGGCCAAGGTCGGCCGTTACACCAGCGGCGGGCCGCATGCCCAGCACGAGGCGGCCATCGGCCGCATCATCACCGAGGTCGACGAGCTGCGGGTGCTCGCGCTGCGGCTGGCCGACGCGGACGAGGACGCCTTCATGGCCGTGAACGAGGCTTACCGCCTGCCCAGCGCCAGCGAGGAGGAACGGGGCGCCCGCTCCACGGCCGTCGCCCAGGCGCTGGTCCATGCTGCCTGGCCATCGGCCCAGGTCATCAGCGTCGCGGGCATGGTGGTCGACCTCGCCGAGGCGCTGGCGGCGATCGGGAACCGCAATGTCATCTCCGAGGTGGCCGCCGCGGCCGAGGCCGCGCGCGCCGCGGTGGCCATCGCCCGGGTCAACGTCGAGATCAACCTGGCCTCCATCACGGACGCGCAGGCGGGCCTGGAGATGATCGCCGAGGAAGGCAAGGCCGACGCGATCATCGCCCGCGCCGAGCAGGTCACGGCGGCCGTCCGCGAGCAGATCCGCGCGTAGGGGAGCCGCCATGTGCGTCGATCACAGTCCCCCGGCCCGGTGGCCGGCCGTCCTGCACGACGTCGAGCCGGTGCCGCGGATCGACCTGGAACCGGTGGATTCGGTCGAGATCACGACCCTAATGGACAACGTCACCGACATCTTCATGCCCGACCAGGGACCGGCCCGGCGCCCCGGGCCGGTGGCCCGCCTGGCCCGGCCAAGCGCGATCATGGTGGGCGGCCTGGCACTCGACGGGCTCGTGGCCGAGCACGGGTTCTCCATGCTCGTCACCGTGCACCAGGGCGAGCGCAGCCACCGGCTGCTGTTCGACGCGGGCGGCAGCCCGGACGGGGTCGCCGAGAACATGCGCCGGCTGGACATCGACCCGGGCTCGATCGAGGCCGTGGTCTGCAGCCACGGCCACTTCGACCACACCACCGGCATCGACGGCCTGATCAGGGCCGTGGGCCGGGCCAACATGCCAGTGCTGATCCACCCGCACTTCTGGCGGCGGCGCCGGATGGTGCTGCCCGGCATCGAGCCGCTGGAGATCCCGAGCGTCAGCCGGCGGGCGCTGGAGGATGCCGGGTTCGGCGTGCTGGAGGCGGCCCAGCCCAGCTTCCTGCTCGACGGCTCGGTGCTGGTCACCGGCGAGGTGCCCCGGGTCACCGGCTACGAGCCCGGCTTCCCGCCCCAGCAGGCGTGGCTGGGTGGCCGGTGGGAACCGGACCCGCTGGTCCTGGACGACCAGGCCATCGTCATCAGCGTGCGGGACAAGGGGCTGATCGTGCTCACCGGCTGCGGCCACGCCGGGATCGTCAACATCTGCCGCTACGCGCTCCGGCTCACCGGCGACCAGCCCCTGTACGCCGCGCTGGGTGGGTTCCACCTCAACGGCCCCCGGTTCGAGCCGCTCATCCCCCGCGTGCTCGACGACCTGGACGCGATGAGCCCGCAGGTGCTGGTGCCGGCCCACTGCACCGGCTGGCGGGCCCAGCACGCGATGTCGCGCCGCTTCGGCGAGGCCTTCGTGCCCAACACCGTCGGCAGCCGCTTCCTGCTCTGACCGCGGACCGTGGCCGGCGTCCGGGCCCGGACGCCGGCCTCAGCAGCGCCAGAAATCGGCCGGGTCCCGGCCGCGCCCGAAGCCCGCCGCCTCGGCGATCTGCACCGCCTCGCGGAACCTGTCGGCGATCCGGGACGCCACGTGCGCGTCGCTGCCGAACGAGACCGCCCGGCCGCCCTCATCCCGCCACCAGCGCAGCAGCGTGACCGAGGCCATCGGGCTGAACGTGTTGATCTCCAGCACCCGCCCCGAGGACGCCAGCGAGCGCAGCACGGCCCGGTACTCCTCCTCGAGACCGGCTTCCGGGTAGGGCCCGGCGCGGCCGGCCAGTGCCGCCGCGGGTAGTCCAGGTGGGCCAGGATCTCGAACGCCCCGCTGCCTTCGACGAGCGCGACGACCTCCGCCAGGTACCGCCGCATCACCTCCGCGGGCGGCAGGATCTTGAACAGGGACGAGGAGTTGACCTGCCGGCCCTCCCAGGCCAGCGCGTGCAGGGACCCGAGCACCCGGTCGAACGAGTTCCCCGCCAGCACAGCGGCGACACTGCCCGCGAACAGGTGCGGCTCCCCGGCCTCCACCCCGGACAGGATGCGCAGCAAGGGGAACCGGTGACGGCACTCCTCGATGCTGGCCAGGTATCCGGTGACATCCAGTGGCCGCATCGCGTCCCACCAGCCGGGCTTGACACCGGTCGCGGCGATCGCGTCGCCGGGGCCGTAGCCGGCGAAGTCGAGGTGCTCGGTGAAGGCGACCACCGGGACGCCCAGCTCCACGGCCCGCTGGCACTCCGCCACCATCGACGTCCGCCCGAACGTGTCATAGGACCATTGCGAGTGCACGTGGTTGTCAGCGGGTAGCTCGGGCAGCACCCAGCGAGTATCCCAGCCGCAGGCTGACTGCCCGTGCAGCGCCCTTCCGCGGTCACGGGACCGTGTTCGCGAGCCAGATCGGGTGGTGGGGCCGGTGGGATTCGAACCCACACTGTAACGACCCTAAATCGTTCGCCTCCTGCCATTGGGCTACGGCCCCGGGGACAGCTCTGCGTTCAGATGCCCAGGTCGTCCCTGAGGCGTCTGACGTGGCCGGTGGCCTTCACGTTGTAGTAAGCCCTGGCCACCACGCCGCTGGGGTCGATCACGAACGTGGACCTGATCACGCCGATCGTCGTCTTGCCGTAGAGCTTCTTCTCCCCGTACGCGCCGTAGGCCTTCTCCACCTGGTGATCCGGGTCGGACAGCAGCGGGAAGGTCAGATGGTCGCGGTCGCGGAACTTGGCCAGCTTGGCCGGATTGTCGGGCGAGATGCCGAGCACCGTGACGCCGGCCGCGGCCAGGGAACTCAGGCTGTCACGGAAGTCGCACGCCTCGGTGGTGCAGCCGGGAGTCATCGCCGCCGGGTAGAAGTAGACGATGACCTGCTGCCCACGCAGGGACGACAGGCTCACCGGCTGGCCATCGGCGTCGGACAGGGTGAAGTCCGGCGCCTTCTCCCCGGGTGCCAGCTTGTGCTCACTCACGCGCGCTCCCTTCGGGCGGACGTTCCGAACCCTACGGCGACTACCGTACCGGGCCGTTCCGCGCCGCCGGCGGTGCTTAAGCCCCGAGCAGCTCGGCTATGACCGGCGCGAGCGCGCGCAGCGCCTGCCCGCGATGGCTGATCTTGTCCTTCTCACCGGGGCTCATCTGCGCGGTGGTCAGCTCGAAGCCGTCCGGCACGAAGATGGGGTCATACCCGAAACCGTTGCTGCCGCGCGGAGAGCCGGTCAGCTGGCCGTACATGGTGCCCTCGGTGACCCGCTCATCCCCCGACGGCAGCACGAGCGCCGCCACACACATGAAGTGCGCCCCCCGCTCGCCGGCCGGCACGTCGGCGATCTGGCCCAGCACCAGCCGCAGGTTCGCCTCGTCGTCCCCGTGCCGCCCGGACCAGCGGGCCGACAGCACCCCGGGCATCCCGTTCAGCGCGTCCACGCACAGGCCGGAGTCGTCGGCGACCGCCGGAAGCCCGGTGAACGCGGTCACCGCCCGGGCCTTGAGCAGTGCGTTCTCCGCGAAAGTCCGGCCGGTCTCGGCCACCTCGGGCATGCCGGGGGCATCACCGAGGTCGGTCACTGCCGCGCTCACCCCGGCGGCGGCCAGAATCCGCCGCAGCTCGGCGAGCTTGCCCGGGTTCCGGGTCGCGAGGATGATCCTGGCCGGGCTGGTCACGCCGGCCGGATCCGTCATCGGCCGAGCGCGCCGGCCTGCAGCCGCGTGAGATCCGCGCACCCGGCCACGCCCAGGTCCAGCAACCGGTCGAGAAGTTCCCGGCCGAACGGCTCCCGCTCGGCTGTCCCCTGGATCTCCACGAAGCGGCCGTCGCCGGTGCACACCACGTTCATGTCCGTCTCGGCGGCGGCATCTTCGGAGTAGCACAGGTCGAGCAGGGGCTCGCCGTCCACGATCCCGACACTGACCGCGGCCACCGACGTGACTAGGGGGTCGCCCTTGGTCCGCTTGCGGCCCTGCAGCCAGCCAACGGCGTCGGCCAGCGCGACGTACCCGCCGGTGATCGCGGCGGTCCGGGTGCCGCCGTCGGCCTGCAGGACATCGCAGTCGATGATGATCGTGTTCTCGCCCAGCGCCTTGGCGTCCACGCAGGCGCGCAGCGACCGGCCGACCAGCCGGGAGATCTCCTGGGTGCGGCCGCCCGGCCGTCCCTTGACCGACTCGCGGTCACCGCGGGTGTTGGTGGCCCGCGGCAGCATCGCGTACTCGGCGGTGACCCAGCCCAGCCCGCTGCCGCGCCGCCATCGCGGCACTTCCTCGGTGGCGCTGGCGGCGCACAGCACACGGGTGGCGCCGAACTCGACCAGGACCGACCCCTCGGCGTGCTCCAGCCAGCCGCGGGTCATCCGTATCTCGCGCAGCTGGTCGGGTCTGCGCCCATCGGGTCGGGACATGCCGGACAGCCTAGCCATAGGGCGGGCCTGGTGGATCCAGGCCCGCTGGAGACCCGCGGGACATGACCTAACAGCCGACGCGGTCGGGCGCTCCGTTCTCGATCCAGCGGTAGACCCGGCGGATCCCCTCGGCCAGCGGGGTCGCCGCCCGCCAGCCCAGCTCACCGGCGGCCCGGTCCACCGCCAGCACGCTGCGGGCCAGCTCACCGGGGCGCGGCGGGGCGAACACCGGCGACAGCTCATGGCCCGCGATCCCGGCGATGATGCCCACCAGCTCCAGCACGCTGACCTCCACCCCGGTCCCGACGTTCCAGGTACCGGGCCGCCCCCGGTCAGCGGCGGCCAAAAACGCGGCCACCACATCACCGACATACACATAGTCACGGGTCTGGGTGCCATCGCCGAAAATCGTCGGCCGCGCCGAAGCCAGCGCACTGGCGCAGAAAATGGTGATAACCCCCGCCTCACCAGCCGGATCCTGCCGCGGCCCATAGACATTCGCCAGCCGCAGCACCGAATGAGACATCCCGTGCAACCGGTTGTACAGCCCGATGTAGCACTCCGCGCAGTACTTGGCGATCCCGTAAGGCGACTCCGGCAGCGGCATCACATCCTCCCACGAGGGGATCGGCGCATCCCGCCCGTACAGCGCCCCTCCCGAGGAAGCGAACAGCACCCGGGCCCCCACCTGGCGCGCCGCCTCCAGCACGTTCACCGTTCCCACCACGTTCGCCTGCGCATCGTCGGCGGGGAAATCCACCGACGACCGCACATCGATCTGCGCCGCCAGATGGCACACCAGGTCGGTGCCGGATCCCTTCAGCACCGCGGCCAGCGCCCCCGGATCGGTAATGCTCACCTTGTGCAGTTCCACCCCCGGATCGAGCCGCCCGGCCCGGGCCGACGACAAATCATCAGCCACAACCACTTCGTCCCCTCTGGCCACCAGCGCATCAACCAGATGGGAACCGATAAAGCCAGCACCACCCGTCACCAGAACCCGCATAACCACCGATCCTAAGCCGACCCGCAGCACCGCCGCCCAGCTCCACTTGCCTTATCATTTCCGCCCGGTCGTCCCGGATCTGCCTGCCTTCGCCGGCCGCCACTCGCGCCCGGGTGAGCGCTCAGCCGAGCTCGAGTGAATCCCCCGAGGCGGCCAGCGAGATCGGCCCGGTAAAGGAGGACCCGCAGGCCTCTTCCAGGCTGCGGGCCGGGTCGTTCCACGGCACCAGGTGGGTGAGCACGAGCCGCCCGGCCCCGGCCTGGGCCGCGTACCGCGCCGCCTGCCGGGCGGTCAGGTGCAGGTCACGCGGCAGGTCGGGGCCTTCGAGCAACGAGGCCTCGCACAGCAGCAGGTCGGCCTCGCGGGCCAGCTCGACCAGCACGGCCGACTCGCCGGTGTCGGCGGAGTAGGCGATGCTCCGCCCCGCGTGCTCCAGCCGGAAGCCGAACGTTTCCACCGGATGGTTGACCTGCGCGGTGGTGACCTGGAACGGGCCGATCTGCCGGGTTCCCGGCGTCAGGGTGGCGAACTCGAAGGTATCCGTCATGCCGGGCGGCTCGGCCAGGCCGTAGGCCTGGGCCATCCGGGACGCCGTCCCGCCCGGCGCGTACACCGGGATCCGCGGCCGCGGGCCATCCGGGCAGAAGGTGCGCGCCACGTAGTAGGCGCACAGGTCCAGGCAGTGGTCGGCGTGCAGATGGCTCAGGCAGACCGCATCGATGTCGTACAGGCCCACGTGCCGCTGCAGCGCGCCGACCGCCCCGCTGCCCAGGTCGAGCAGGAGCCGGAAACCTTCGGCCTCCAGCAGATAGCAGGAGGCCGGACTGTCCGGGCCGGGAAAGGATCCCGAGCACCCGATGATGGTCAGCCGCACGGTCGACCAGGTTACGCGCCCCGGCCCAGCCGGGCGATCTGACGGCTCTGCGCGACCAGGCGGTCCTCGCCGTCCCACACCTCGGCCTCCTCGTCGAACCAGCCGCCGCTGACCTGCCGGCCACGGGCGGCGATCCGCAGCGGGCCGCCCGCGGGAACCGCGCGCATGTGCCAGGTGAGTTCCACCGTCGGCGACCAGCCGAACGGGCCGAGCCCGAGCACCACCGGCGGCAGCGCATCCACCGCCAGGGCCAGCAGGTACGCGTCCGGGTCACGGTCCTCACGCAGGCTGAAGTAGCCGCGCATCTCGGGGATCCCGGCCGGCTCGCCGTGCAGCCAGCCGGCCGTCGCCGGGTCCAGCCGCAGATCGACCTGCCCGGCGTAGCCGGCGAACGCGGCCGACTCGGCCCGCCGGGCGAAACCGGCGCACTCCTCGATGGGAGGCAGCTGCGGCGGTTTCCCCGTCCAGGACAGGCCGCCGTCGCCGGGCTGGCCCAGGGAGCCGGTGGTGACGGTGGTCTCCAGCACCGGAAGGGCTTCCTGGATCAGCGTCGCCCGTGCGGTAGCGGCGGTCCGGCCCTGCTTGAGCCAGGTGACCTGCACCTGGGCCGGCTCCAGCCGCGGCACCCGCAGGAAGTGGGCGCTGGTCGCGACCGGGTGCGGGTGCGGCGACGTATCGAGCACCGCCCGCAGCATGGTGGCCATCAGCACCCCGCCGTTGACCGCGCCGGTGACCCCGTCCGGCAGGAAGATGGCGAACCGCTCATCCGGCTTGACGCGATAGCAGCCCTCGCCGTCCGGGCTAATCGCCGTCGCCTCGTCGAACGCGGTCACGGCGTCAGCCCAGCGCCGGGCATCTCACGCCCACAGCTGGCCCTCCAGCCGGGCCTCGGCCTCCTCCAGCGTGCCCGAGTAGGCGCCGGTGGACAGGTACTTCCAGCCGCCGTCGGCGACGATGAACGCGATGTCCGCCCGCTCGCCCGCTGCCTGCGCCTTGGCCGCCATCCCCAGCGCGGCGTGCAGGGCGCAGCCGGTGGAGATCCCGGCGAAGATCCCCTCGGCGTCCAGCAGCTCCCTGGTCCGGCGCAGGGCGTCGGCCGACGACACCGAGAACCGCGTGGTCAGGACCGAGGGGTCGTACAGCTCCGGGACGAAGCCCTCGTCCACGTTCCGCAGCCCGTACACCAGCTCGCCGTAACGCGGCTCGGCGGCCACGATCGCCACCCCGGGCACGTGCTCACGCAGGTAGCGCCCCACCCCCATGAGCGTCCCGGTGGTGCCCAGGCCGGCCACGAAGTGCGTGATCGCGGGCAGGTCGGCCAGCAGCTCCGGCCCGGTGGTCTGGTAGTGGGCACGGGCGTTCGCCTCGTTGCCGTACTGGTAGAGCATCACCCAGTCGGGGTGCTCGGCCGCGAGCCGCTTGGCCACCCGGACCGCCTCGTTCGAGCCGCCCGCGGCCGGGGACGAGATCACCTGCGCGCCGTACATCAGCAGGAGCTGCCGACGTTCGGCCGAGGTGTTCTCCGGCATCACGCAGATCATCCGGTAGCCGCGCAGGTGGGCGGCCATCGCCAGGGAGATGCCGGTGTTGCCCGAGGTGGGCTCGAGGATGGTGGCCCCGGGGCCCAGCAGCCCGTCCTTCTCCGCCTGCTCGATCATGAAGAACGCGGGCCGGTCCTTGACCGAGCCGGTCGGGTTGCGGTCCTCCAGCTTCGCCCACAGCCGCACGTCCGTGGTGGGTGAGAGCCGGGGCAGCCCGACCAGCGGCGTCCCGCCGACCGAGTCAAGCAGTGAGTCGTACCGCATCAGGCTCGCCTCGCCCTCCTCGGCGCGCGCCGCGGCCCCGCCCCGGCCAGCGGCCTCAGCGCTGGCCGCCGGCCACCGCCGGCAGCACCGTCACCGTGTCGCCGTCCTTCACCGGCGTCTCCAGCCCGCTCAGGAAACGCACGTCTTCGTCGTTGAGGTAGACATTGACGAAACGCCGCAGCCCGGAGTCGTCCACCAGGCGTTCACGCAGCCCGCTGTGCCGGGAGTCAATGTCGCCGATGAGCTCGGCGAGGGTGGCACCAGAACCCTCGACCGACTTGGCGCCACTGGTATAGGTGCGCAGGATGGTCGGGATACGGACCTCGATGGCCATTAACGTCGCTCCTGGGTGTGGGCACCGCCGGCGGGCGTGGGCAGTGGCGGTTCTCTGGTACCTCCAACCGGTCGCCCGGGGAGATCATTCCGGTCCCGGGCCCGCCACCTCAGCGGCGATCCGGACCTCCTCTTCGGTCACCACGCCGTCGGCGATCCGGAACGAGCGGAATTCTGCCGCATCCGGGTCGCGGGTGGAGACCAGCACATAGTGTGCGCCCGGCTCGCTCGCGTACGAGATATCGGTACGGGAAGGGTAGGCCTCGGTGGCGGTGTGCGAGTGGTAGATGACGACCGGTTCCTCGTCGCGCTCGTCCATCTCCCGCCAGACCCGGAGCTGCTCGGTCGAATCGAACCGGTAGAACGTGGGTGAGCGCTCGGCGTTGAGCATCGGGATGAACCGCCCGGGCCGGTCGCTCCCGGCCCGGCCCGCGATGATCCCGCACGCCTCGTCCGGGTGATCGGCGCGGGCGTGGGCGACGATCTTCGCGTGCAGTTCGGGGGCAATCGTCAGCATGGATGCGAGGGTAACCTGCGGCGCCGTCACCACAATGCGCGGACCAGAGAGTCCTGGACGTAGCCCAGCCAGTGATAGGCCTCAAGAAGGGCCGACCGCGGGTCCGTCCAGCTGGCCTGCTCCAGCTCAGCCTCGTAGTCCTCGGTGATGCCCAGGAGCGTCCCGATGGCCAGCCGGACGTCGTTGATCGCGCGCAGCCACGCCTGCGCGTCCTCCGGCCCCAGGCGCACCTGGCCGCCTTTGGCGGGCAGCGTGGCGAGCACCGTCTGGGCCGCGGCTACCTTGCCCGACCGCAGGCCCTGCTCGGTGTACCGGCGGAACTCCCCGGCCGCCTCCGGGTCGTCGCGGTAGGCGTCGGGCAACAGCCGGGCGAGCACCGGGTCATCCGGCGGGGAGATCGGCCCGGCCGCACCGAGCATCGCGACCATTTCCTCCAGGGACGCCTCCGGCTCCTCCCGCCGGGCCGGGCCCTGGCCGGCCGGGCCAACTGTGCCGGGGTCAGCCGGGCCGGGGTCAGCCGGGCCGGGCTCCGTCACGTCGCCCATCAGCTC
This sequence comes from uncultured Actinomycetes bacterium, assembly GCA_963730065.1. Lineage (GTDB taxonomy): Bacteria > Actinomycetota > Actinomycetes > Streptosporangiales > Streptosporangiaceae > UBA9676. Next base: position 647,381 of record CAVSQL010000006.1, read on the forward strand.
GGCCACCTGACTGACCAGGCTGCGGAGTATCGCGGCCTGGGAGGCGGTGAAGCGGGCGGATACCTTGCCCCGCGACCGCCGGAAAGCTCCCGTGGTCTCCTCCTCATCCGGGGCGCCGCCAGCTGGGGCGCGCCGCCCGCGGGCCGGGCCGCCCGGCCCGCCTGCCCGCGCCACCGGTCAACGGTCGTGGCTCACCGTGGCCCACAGGCCGTAACCGTGCAGGATCTCGGCGTCTTTCTCCATCGATTCGCGAGTGCCGTTGGACACCACCGCCTTGCCCCGATGATGCACATCGAGCATCAGCTTCTCGGCCTTGGGCCGGGCGTAACCGAACACCTTCTGGAACACGTAGGTGACATAGGACATGAGGTTGATCGGGTCGTTCCAGACGATGGTCACCCACGGCGTGTCCGGCACGGCATCGAGTCCGGCCTCCTCGCGCTCAACCTCGGCGGGCGCCACACTCATCGCTCATCACCTCCGTGGGCAGATTTCCACTCTGCCAGGGGATGGGCGCGGGCGCGAACCGGGGCCCCCGGACCCGGGCTCTGACCGGCCCGCCGGGCCATGGCCAGGCCACCGGCGTGCCGCCTGCGGGGCGGCCGGACCGTAGGCTTCCAGATGTGGCAGATGACCCGGGGCAGACTATCGCGCTGTCCGGCAGCACTGCGCTGCTCACCGACCATTATGAGCTGACCATGCTGGCCGGGGCGCTGCGCAGCGGCGCGGCGCAGCGGCGGGCGGTGTTCGAGGTGTTCGCCCGGCAGCTGCCGCACGGCCGCCGGTACGGGGTGGTGGCGGGCACCGGCCGGCTGCTCGACGCGCTGGAAGCGTTCCGGTTCGGCCCGGACGAGCTCGCCTTCCTGCGCGAAACGCAGGTCACCGACCAGGCGGCACTGCGGTACCTGGAGTCGTTCGCGTTCACCGGCGACATCTGGGGCTACGGGGAGGGTGACTGCTACTTCCCCGGCTCGCCGATCCTGGTGGTGGAGGCGACGTTCGCCGAGGCGGTGGTGCTGGAGACGCTGGTGCTGTCCATCCTGAACCACGACTGCGCGATCGCGTCGGCCGCCTCCCGGATGGTGACAGCAGCGGACGGCCGCCCGCTGATCGAGATGGGGTCGCGCCGCACCCATGAGATGGCGGCGGTGGCCAGCGCCCGGGCGGCCTACATCGCCGGCTTCGCCACGACGTCGAACCTGCGGGCCGGCCGTGACTACGGCGTGCCCACCCGGGGCACCAGCGCGCACGCGTTCACGCTGGTCCACGACAGCGAGCGGGACGCGTTCCGCGCCCAGCTCGCCGCGCAGGGCCCGGGCACGACCCTGCTGGTGGACACGTTCGACGTGGCGGGCGCGGTGCGGGCCGCGGTCGAGCTGGCCGGGCCGGATCTGGGCGCGGTCCGCATCGACAGCGGCGATCTGGCCACCACGGCCCGGCAGGTACGCGCGCTGCTGGACGAGCTGGGCGCGCCCAAGACGCGGATCGTGCTCACCGGTGACCTGGACGAGCACTCGATCGCCGCGCTCGCCACCACCCCGGTGGACGGTTACGGGGTGGGAACCGCGCTGGTCACCGGCTCCGGGGCGCCCACCGCCGCGCTCGTCTACAAGCTGGTGGCCAGGGCGCTCGAACCCGGGCCCGGCGTCGCGCTGGAACCGGTGGCCAAGCGGTCGGTGGGCAAGCCGAGTCGCGGCGGCCGCAAGTGGGCGGTCCGGCAGCTGGACGATAGCGGCACGGCAGTGGCCGAGCAGGTCAGCCTGGCACCGCCGGGCCCGTCCCCGGCCGGCCGGGAGCTGCTCCAGCCGCTGGTCGCCCTCGGCGAGATCGTCGGCCGGCCGACACTGGAGCAGGCGCGGCAGCGGCACCGGGACACGCTCGCCGAGTTGCCCGGGCACGCGCTGCAGCTGTCCCGGGGCTACCCGGCGATCCCGACCCTGATGGAGCCCGACGGCGGCTGAGGCCCGCAGCGGCCGGGCCCGCCGTCAAGGCGCGTGGCCGCCGGGCGCCGAGCGGAACGCGCGCCGGTAGGCGTGCGGTGTCGTGTGCCGCCAGCTGCGGAAGTGGTGGCGCATGGCGGTGGCGTTCCCGAACCCGGCCCGCTCGGCGATGACGTCCACCGTCTCGCCGGTGTCTTCCAGCAGGTGCTGGGCGAGCAGGATGCGCTGCCCGGTGAGCCACCGCTGCGGGGTGGTCCCGGTCTCGGCGACGAACCGGCGGGCGAACGAGCGCGGTGACATGTGCGCCCGCGCGGCCAGCTGGCCGACCGTGACCGGCTGGTGGAGGTGGCCCACCTGGCTGCGGCCGTCGTACGATGATGGCGTCATGACCTCCACAGATCGCGCCCCGGCCGCTGCCTGGCGGGCCGTATGCCGGGCCGCCCGGTGCGTGGCCGATGTGGTCGAAGAGTGCAATTACGCCCAGCGCCGGCTCTACGAGCTGCGCATGGATCCCGAGCGGTACGCCCTCGACAGCGACATGGCGCCCCGCACCTACGGCGAGTTCCTCTTCCGCACCTCCGGGCCGCCGTGGCAGGAGCCCGCGGCCAGCGACCGTGCCGCCGGGGCGCAGGTGTGTCCGGTAGCCTCCAGGGATGCATCCAAGCGCCGAGCACGTCGCTGACGTCCTGCGCGAGCTGGGCGTCACCGGGCAGGTCAGGCAGCTGCCCGAGCCCGTGCCCACGGCCGTTACGGCCGCCGCCCAGCTGGGCTGCGAGGTGGGCGCGATCGCCAACAGCCTGGTCTTCAGCGCCGACGGCGCCCCGCTGCTCGTGCTGACCAGCGGGGCGCACCGGGTCAACACCGGCAAGGTCGCCGCGCTCGTCGGCGCCGCCCGGGTGAAGCGGGCCGACCCGGAGTTCGTGCGTGCGGCCACCGGCCAGGCGATCGGCGGGGTGGCCCCGGTCGGCCACCCGCGGCCGTTGCGCACGCTGGTGGACCAGTGGCTGGACGGCTACGACGTGATCTGGGCCGCCGCCGGGCACCCGCACACGGTGTTCCCCACCTCGTTCGCCGAACTGGTGCGCGTCACCGGCGGGACCCCGGCCGACGTGGGTGCCGCCGACCCGGCCGACGCGGCCCGCCCGGGCGGCGGCCCGCTGACCCGGCACGGACCCACGGAACCCGCCTGATGCCATAGCCTCAAGCTGTGCGCGCGCTGGTGATCGTGGATGTGCAGAACGACTTCTGCGAAGGCGGCTCGCTGGCGGTCGATGGCGGGGCAGCGACGGCGGCGGCGATCAGCCGCTACCTGGCCGAGGAGGCCGACGGCTATACGCACGTGGTCGCCTCACGCGACTACCACGTGGACCCCGGCGACCACTTCTCCGACGAGCCCGACTTCGGCGGCTCATGGCCGCCGCACTGCGTGGCGGGCACCGCTGGCGCGCAGTTCCACGCCGATTTCGACACCAGCCGGGTCCACGCGGTGTTCAGCAAGGGCGCCAGTTCGGCCGCCTACAGCGTGTTCGAGGGCACCGACGAGGCGGGCCTGCCGCTGGTCACCTGGCTGCGCGAGCGCGGGGTGGAGGAGCTGGACGTGGTCGGCATCGCCACCGACCACTGCGTGCGGGCCACCGCGCTGGACGCCGCCCGGCATGGTTTCACCACCAGGGTCCTGCTCAGGCTCACCGCCGGCGTCAACCCGGTCACTACCGCCCAGGCGCTCGACGAGATGCGGGCCGCCGGGGTCGAGCTCGCCGGGGCGCCGCTGCTGGCCGGGGACTCCCGGGCCGACGCGGGTGAGCGGAGTAGCTCCCGGGACGCCGCCGGTCAGGCCTCTTCGGGCAGCGACTCGTAGATCCGCTTGCAGTCCGGGCACACCGGGAACCGCTTGGGATCCCGGCTCGGCACCCATTTCTTGCCGCAGAGCGCGACAACCGGGGTACCGAGCACCGCGCTGTCCACGATCTTGTCCTTCCGGACATAGTGGGCAAAACGCTCATGATCGCCGTCGTCGTTGGAAGGGGACGGGCGGACGCCGGTCTCCTCCGTCGTGCCCTGCTGGGGAAGGACCTCGGTGCTCACGGTGCACGAGTCTACCCGGATTCAGTTGAGTTCCGGGTCATCCGGATACGTCGCCACCAGGGCAAGAGTGCCCCCGGCCCGGCGCAGCACCGCCTGCCAGAGCCGCTCCGGCTCGGCGGCGAACGCGTCGGCAGGCTCGGCCTGCAGCACGTACCAGGCTCCTTCCTCGATCTCCGCCTGCACCTGGCCCGGGCCCCAGCCCGCATAGCCCGCGAAAACGCGCAGCGAGGCGATGCCCCCGGCCAGCAACTGCGGCGGGGCGTCCAGGTCGACCAGGCCAAGGCGGGAGCGCAGCGCTATCCCGTCCAGCGCTCGCCACCCGACCGGTTCGTCCTCCCCCGGCACGATAGCCAGGCCGAGGGCGCTGTTCGGGGAGACGGGGCCGCCCCGGAACACCACCGAAGGCCTGGTCACCAGGTCTGTCCAGGATTCGAGCACCTGGCGGACCGGGGTCTCGGTCGGCCTGTTCAGCACCACGCCGAGGGTGCCCTCACCCGGCTCGTCCTCCACCACCAGGACCACCGACCGCCGGAAGTTGGGGTCGCCCAGCAGCGGGGTCGCGACCAGCAGCCGCCCGGCCAGGCTCTCCTCCTCCTCCATATCCCCATTCTGGCTGATGGGTGGCGGTGGTCGGGCTAGGGCGTGCCCGGGGAGTGGGACGGGCGGCCGCCCGCCGCGTCCCTGACCGCGGCGGCCACCGCCGAGGCCACCTCCGGATGAAACACCGACGGGATGATGTAGTGGGGGCCCAGCTCGGCCGGGGAGACCACACCGGCCAGCGCGCGGGCCGCGGCGACCAGCATGTCATCGGTGATCGTCCGGCTCTGCGCGTCGAGCAGGCCACGGAAAACACCGGGGAACGCCAGCACGTTGTTGATCTGGTTCGGGTAGTCGCTGCGGCCCGTGGCCACCACCGCGGCGTGCTCGCTGGCCGCGTCGGCGTCGACTTCGGGGACCGGGTTGGCCAGAGCGAACACGATCGCGTCCGCCGTCATCGTGGCGATGTCGTCGCCGGTGAGGATGTTGGGCGCCGACACCCCGATGAACACGTCCGCGCCGCGCACCGCGCCCGCCAGGTCCCCGTCATACCCGGCCGCGTTGGTGTGGCCGGCCACCCAGCGCAGGCTGTCGGTCAGGCCGGGGCGGTCTTTGTGCACGGCGCCCCGGTCGTCGCAGACGATCACGTCGGTCGCACCCGAGGCGAGGAGCAGCTTGAGCACGGCCGTGCCAGCGGCGCCCGCCCCGGCCATCGTGACCCGCACCGTCCCCAGCTTCTTGCCGACCACCCGCAGCGCGTTGGTCAGGGCGGCGAGCACCACGATCGCGGTGCCGTGCTGGTCATCGTGGAAGACCGGGATGTCGAGCAGGTCGCGCAGCCGGCGCTCCACCTCGAAGCAGCGCGGCGCGCCGATGTCCTCCAGGTTGATGCCGCCGAAGGCGGGCGCGATGATCTGCACGGTCCTGACGATCTCGTCGGTGTCCTGCGTGTCCAGGCAGACCGGCCAGGCGTCGATGCCGGCGAACCGCTTGAACAGGGCGGCCTTGCCCTCCATCACCGGGAGCGCCGCGTAGGGGCCGACGTTGCCCAGGCCCAGCACGGCGCTGCCGTCGGTGACCACGGCCACGCTGTTGCGCTTGATCGTCAGCCGGCGCACATCATCGGGGCTGGCGGCGATGGCCAGCGCGACCCGCGCCACTCCGGGCGTGTAGGCCATGGACAGGTCATCCCGGTGACGCAGCGGCACCTTCGACTGAGTCTCGATCTTGCCGCCCAGGTGGAGCAGGAAGGTCCGGTCGCTGACCTTGCTCAGGGTCACCCCGTCAATGGCGGAAAGCGCCTGGACGATCGCGTCGGCGTGCTCGGTGTCGCGCGCCGCGCAGGTGACATCGACCCGCAGCCGTTCATGGCCATGCGGGGTGACGTCCAGCGCGGTGACGGCCCCGCCCACCTGCTCGACGGCGTGGGTGAGCTCGCTGACCGCCCGGCCGCGCGAGGGCACCTCCAGCCGCACGGTGATCGAATAAGACACGCTCGGTGCTACCGCCACGGTCCGGTCCGCCTTCCAGCGTCGGCGTTATTCAGGCTTAAATCGTGCCATCACCGTGGGCGTGGCCCGGCCAGCGGGCCTGAAGCCCGCCCATGGGGCCGGAGGCGGGCCGGCGCGCGCCGGCGCGCGCCAGGGCCAGCTGGCAACGTAGGCTTCAAGAGTGCACGGAAGGAGCATGACCGGCAGCCGCCCGGATGCCGCGCCCGCCACCACGCCGCCTCGGCCGGCCGCGCCCGACATCACGATCGACGCGGCGAGGCTGCGGGTGGCGATCGCCCGCCTGTCACGGCGGCTGCGCCGCCACGTGCTCGCCGGGCTGACCCCCACGCAGCTCTCGGCCCTGGCCACGGTGGAACGGGCGGGCCCGCTGCGGCTCGGCGACCTCGCCGCCGCCGAGGGAATCGCCCCATCCACCCTGACCAGGCTGGTCACCGCGCTCGAGGAGCGCGGCTACGTTGACCGCTGCCCGGTGCCCGGGGACGCGCGCGCCAGCACGCTGGCCATCACACCGGCGGGTCACGCTGTCCTGGAGCGGATCCGCCAGGAGAGCACCAGCGTGCTCGCTGACAGCCTGCGCACGCTCACCACCGAACAGCTCGCCACGCTCGCGGCCGCCCTGCCCGCGCTGGAGCGGCTCGCCGACGCGGACCCGCGCGACCCCGGCCCCCGCTGACCGCGCCGGCGCGGTGCCTGGTAGGGCCGGCCGCGGTCAAATGTGCGCCGGGGCGCCGCCCCGGCCGCGCGTCAGCGCTGGGTGCCCGGCTCCGGCAGCACTCCCGGTTCGGCGGCCGGGCGGGGGTGGCGTGACCGCCCGGCCCCGTCGGCAGCCAGTGCGGGCGAGTCGCCGACACGGGCAGCGGAACCGTTGACCGGGGCCGAGCCGTCGGTGACCCGTTCACCCGCGCCGCGGGCCGGCAACGCCCCCGCGCCGGTGGCCTCCCCCACACCGGGCAGGCCGCCCTGGCCGGCCGGTGCCCCGGCGGTGGCCGCAGGCTCCGCCAGCTTGGCTGCCCGGTCCTTGAAGAGGACATAGTGGAAGATCACGAACCGGGTCACGAACGTCACGCAGTTGGCCGCGAAGTAGGCGGTGCCGATGAAGATCAGCTTCTGGGTGTGGGTGAGACCCAGCGAGATGGCGCGCTGATTGGCGAACTTGGTGGTTGCGGTGAGCACGACGGCGGCGCACACCGCGACGGCCCAGAAGGGGAAGGTTTCCTTCAGCAGGTGCGGCCTGCCCCTCCGCTCCCATGCCCAGCGGCTCACCAGATAGCTCGTGCCAGCACCGGCCACCCAGGCGGCGAGCGCTGACTTGCCAGCCGTCCAGCCAGCGGTGCCCAGGCAGAGAGCCAGCGTGATCTGGCTGGCCGCCACCGCGGCCACCGCCGCCACCGCGAACCTGCGAAACCGCTTGCCGGCATTGGTGCGGAGCCTGTCCCGCACGGCCGTGACCATCCTGGGCAGAAGGTGGGTCATGAATGTCCTCTGCTATGTCCTCTGCTCTTGGTAGATACCGGCAGCTCATCGCGGCAGGCGTGCGGCTGCGGAGCGCTGGGGCGGGCCAGCAGGCCCCCGCCTGGCCTGCCGGAAGAGCATCCGGCGGATCAGGCTCGCCGTTGCTTAGCGACTAACGCACGCTATCAGAAGCGGGGCACCTGACCGGGGACATGCGCGGCTACCGCTGGTTGCTGGCCTGGTGGCCGGGCGGGGCGGCTGGTGCGCGGTCCGGTACAGGATCACGCCGCCGAGACAGTCCAGGCGCCGGCGGGGACAGTGCCCGCCGCCGGCTGCCCCCTACACCGGCACCGCCGGTCCCGGGTCCACGCGCACGCCGACCTGGTGGCGCAGCGGCGCCGTCATGGCGCTGGGATGGGGGGAACGTGCTCGCTGCGCGCGCGGGTGTCTTCGCCGGCTGCTGGCCACGCTGCGTGCCCGCCGTCCCGGCCGGGCCCGGCGAAGCCGCGCGCGTCGCGCACCAGATACAGCGGGCGCCCCCTGGCCTCGTCGTATATCCGTGCCACGTACTGGCCTACCATCCCGATCACGATCAGCTGGATTCCGCTCAGGAAGGTGATGGTCACCAGCAGCGAGGCATAGCCGGACACGTAGGGCAGGCCGGCCAGCTTGAGCGCGATTGCCAGCATGCCATAGCCGATCGCGCCGATCGCCAGCAGGACGCCGGCCATCAGCGCGAACCGCAGTGGGGCGGTGGAAAATCCCACGAACCCGTCGGAGGCGAGCCTGAGCATCTTGCGCAGCGGGTATTTGCTTCGGCCGGCCTGGCGCGAGGCCCGGGTATACGGCACCGCGGCCTGGCGGAAGCCGATCCAGGAGAACATGCCCCGGACATACCGGTTGCTCTCCCGCATCCGCAGAAAGGCGTCCAGGGCCTTCCGGTCGACCAGCCGGAAATCGCCCACATCGACGGGCTGCTCAATTTCTGCCAGCCTGCGCAGCAGGCTGTAGAAGAGCGTTGCCGTCGTCTTCTTAAAGATCGTCTCACCATCACGCCGCTCGCGGACGGCGTATACGACCTCGTAACCCTCCTGCCACTTCGCGGCCATCTCAAGAATCACCTGCGGCGGGTCCTGCAGGTCGGCATCCATGACGATGACGGCCTGTCCCGACGCGACGTCCATCCCGGCCGTGATGGCCAGCTGGTGCCCGAAATTGCGGGATAGCTGGAGGATCTTGAACCGGGGATCCTGGCTGTTCGCTTCCACCATCAGCCGGTAGCTGGAGTCCCGGCTGCCGTCGTCGACCAGCACGACCTCCGCCGGGCCGTCAAGGAGATCCATCACCTCCCGCACCTGCTTGACAAGATCAGGGAAGGACTCTTCCTCATTGAAAATGGGGACGACGACGGAGTACTTCGGCGTCTCCATGGCGCTCTCCCTGCCTCGCATCGAAGTCCCGCTTGGCTCCCGGTCCGGGCGTTCTGGCTGACCGCTGCCGGCTGGGTGCCGGCTATCGCGGCACATCTAGGCATCTGAGGGACCCCGGGCAGAATCCATGGGATACCTCACATGATCATGCATCGGGCGCATGGTTCCGCGGGCTAGCGGGGCCGTGGCCAGGTCCGCCCAGACACAGGGTACCGCCGCTGGCCTGTCCCACCGCAGGTACGCCACAGGACGGGCCGGGGAACGGATGCAGCCGAGCTACGGGTCCTCGCGACCATCGAGGATCGCCATTGGTGGTACAAGGAGCGCCGCGCTCTGCTGGCGCGCGAGCGCCGGCACTGGCCCCCGGCCGGGCCCTGGGCATCGGCGCGGCCACAAGGCCGGCCTAGCCGTCGAGCGGATGTGGAGCTGGAACGTGCTGCGCCCGGCCATTGCCTGGCGCAGGCGGTCTTCTTCGGGCAGTGATCTGCAGGACGTTCCGCCGCTGCTCAACGGGATGCTGACGTCGATTGTCGTCGCGGAGCGTTATCTGCCGGTCAAGTCGCTGCCCGGTATCACGCTGATGCTGCGTGCCCGGCGCCCATAACCCGGCGCGTGTGTACCGCGTGACGTACGGGGCCCTGGCCGAGCCGGGAACGGCTCCGCCGCGAAGGGCCACGGGCTGTCACAGACCCCGGCGGCCAGCACAGTTACCCGCATGAAATCATGTCAGGACAGGCCAGGGCGCGGTCTGCGGCTGCGCGGGAAATCTGCGGGAGCCACCCGGTATGAGGTACGGTCGGGTCCGGACGGACAGGGCTGTCGCGCTGGCTCCCGGGGGTGCAGCACATCACGGCAGGTCCCGCAGACTCACCCGGTCAAGCGACGCTGGGAGGTTGACGAGTTGCGTGGCGGTACGGCGGAGCTGCGGCGCCAACTGCGTGAGCTTCGTGAGGCTGGGGCGTGAGTTCCACGTCCAGGGTTGAGACACCTGTCTCACCATCCGGCAGAAATTCACCTTCTTCTCGCACGGTGCCGTGGTGGCGGCTGCCCGGCGACAGCGTGCTCTGGCTGGTCGGGGTTGCGGTCCTGTTCGTGCTCGTGGAAATCACCCTGGACCCGCTGCGGATGCCGCTCGGCACCGATGAGATCACCTACATCGCCCAGTCAAGCGCTCATGCGTCGCCGGTCATCCTGCCTCCTGTGCACGGCCGCGGGGTCGCACTGCTGGCAGCGCCGGTCTCCCTGCTGACGACCTCGCTCGTGGCCCTCCGGGTCTGGATGGCCTTGCTGTCCGGGCTGGGGCTGTTCCTCTCCTTGCTGGCATGGCGCGGGCTGCGGAAGGCATGGGTGCTCGCGGTGGCCGGTGCCTTGCTCGGCATGATGGGCATTGCCCAGCTCAGCGGGGTGCAGGTGATGCCCGACTGGTGGGAGGCGCTGGCGATCCTGGCCGTGACCGGGCTGTTCATGCAGGCGGTCACCGGCCGGATGCGCCCCAGGCTGGTCTACCCGCTGCTCGCTGTGGGGGCCTTCTTCCTGATCCTGCTGCGGCTGCAGAACGTCGTCCTGCTGGCACCCGTGGTCGCTGCCGGGTTCGTCGTGCCCGCCTGGTGGAACAAGCGCGCGCTCATCGCCATTTTCGCCGGCATCGCGGCGGGAGGCGCCGAGTGGGTCGCCGAGTCGTTCCTGTGGTACGGGGGCGTCTCCAGTCGGCTGACCATGATGGGGCAGGAACCCCCCAGATTGGGCCTGTACTTCGCGCTTCCTTACCAGCTCAGGGTGCTCAACGGGCCGGTGTACTGTATGCCCGGCGTCTGCACCCAGTGGTCGTACCCCTGGCTGACCATCTGGTGGGCGGCCTTCATCGGCATGGTCATCCTGGGGATCTTCGCCGCCAGGCGGATGGCGCTGGTGTCCTCGTCGGTAGCCGTCGCCGGGGCGATCACCCTGCTCGTGTTCTACACGCTGTTCCTGCCCATCGCCGCGCCGCGTTACATGCTCCCGGTGATCGCGCTGCTGGCGATCCCGGCGGCGGACGGGGTCGCCTGGCTCGCTGCCGTGCCGCGATGGCGGAAGGCGGCGGTGTTCCTGATCGCCGTGTTCCTGCTCAGCGGCGCCATCTCCCAACACTTCGTGCACCAGTATGAGGCCGGGGTGCTGCAGGACGCCATGCGGGAGTCCTACACCGTGAAGGCGGCGTATCTGCGCAGCTCGGGCATTCATCCGCCCTGCGTGGTGACGTCAGTACCCGTTGCCTATTACGTTGGCTGCGCGGCTCCCTGGACGGGCCAGCGCACGCGCGACCTCCTGGGACAGAATGGCGGGCGGGCCGCCTGGCGTCGGGTAATCCTGCCCGGTATGCATTTCCGTATCTATGTCCGCAAGTGACAGATCGTTATCTCGCTCGCGGCGGCATCTACCGCTGGATCGGAGATTGGCGTGGCCGCTCTGAGGGGATGTCCGGGCAGCTGGAGGGAGCGGTGAGACTCGCTGCCTCGGCGGCTGGATCGTCCCAGGCGCCTGAGGACCAGCCCGCCCGCTCTCAGGCGGCTGCACAGTGGCTGGTCCTGGCCTTTTACCTGCTTGGCGCCATAGCGCTGACCGGGCGGCTGTGGCTCGACCCGGCAAGCCGGGCCCAGGTCGGGGACCTGCGTGACGTTGACCAGTTCACGTGGTTCATGCGCAACAGCGCGACGGCTGTCGCGCACTGGGGTCTCCCCGCGCTCGTCACGACCGCCATGAACCCGCCGCAGGGCGTCAACCTCATGTGGAACACGTCTTTCATGCTCCCCGGCGTCCTGCTGGCCCCCGTCACCCTGCTAGCTGGCCCGCAGGTGAGCCTCACCGTGGCGCTGACACTGGGCTTTTTTGGCTCGGCAGCCAGCTTGTTCTTCGTCCTCCGCCGGTGGGGGGCCAGCGTCCTGGCGTCGGCAATCGGCGGTGCGGTCTACGGTTTCTCTCCCGCCCTGGTGAATTCCGGCATCGGCCACTATCATCTGCAGTTCGCTGTGCTGCCGCCGCTGATTATTGACGCTCTGGTACGGATAGTCACCGGCCGCTCCCGCCCGGCCCGCACCGGCATCTGGCTCGGCCTGCTGACCGCGGCTCAGCTGTTCATCGGCGAAGAAATGCTGATCCTCACCGCCGTAGCCGGAGCCGTACTGCTAGCGGTCCTTGCGGCATCCCGGCCAGGGGCCGTGCTCCGCAATGGCCGCGCCATGGTGATCGGCTTGGGAACGGGAGCGGGCGTCGCGCTGCTGCTGTCCGCACGCGCGCTGTGGGTGCAGTTCCATGGCGCAACCCTGCATACCAGTGAGGGAACGAACCTCATCAAGTACAGGGGCCACTTCACTCACCTCTACACGCTTCCGTACACGTTTGTGACCCCGTCAGGCGGCCTGCTCCTGCACACGGCGGGTAGTGCCCAGGCTGCCGCTCATTATCCGCAGCCGCAGACCGAATATCTCGCCTACCTGGGCTGGCCGCTGATTGCCGCCCTGATAGCCGCCGCAATACTCTTCTGGGGCCATCTGACGGTCCGGATCACCGTGGTGACTGTCGCGGTGCTTGAGGTATTCTCCCTCGGCGGCCAGCCTGCCGTGTTGCATGGATTTGTATACCCAGCCAATCTGCTGCCGTGGTACTGGCTGGGAAAACTGCCGGTCGTTGGGTCGGCGCTGCCTGATCGGCTATGCATACTCGCGATGGGAGCGGCGGGTGCCGCACTTGCGTTCTCGCTGGACCTGGCACGGTCCCTGGAACCACGCGGCGGGAACTGGCGGAACGCAGGCAAGATCGCCACAGGGGCCGCGATCATCGCGGTCTTGCCTCTCATCCCCCTGCCTTATCACGCAGCGCGCGTCTCACCGCTCCCCGCAGGCTGGCGAACCGCTTTCGCCAGCCTGCGGCTATCGCCGGATGCCCGCGTGCTGGTAGTCCCTGTCCCGTGGGGCGGGATTCCCCTGCCATTGCGCTGGCAAGCGGAAACGGGTGAGCCTGCCTCGATCATCGGCGGCGATTTCATCTCTCCCGGTGGGCTCGCCCGGAGCGCGCGGGCCGGCCGCCAGGGCCAGACGGCGACGACCAAGTACCTCGACGCGTTGTGGAAGGGGTTGACGGATGCCCAGGCCCCATCCCGCTCGCAGGTGAATGCCGATCTCGCACGCTGGAAACCCGCCGCGGTCATCGCTGACACCAGCCTGAACTCACGACTCGGGCGCTACCTGGCCCACGTGTTCGGCCACCCGACCTATCAGGCCGGGCACGTGCTCGCCTGGCGACTCCCGGCTGCTGACCGGTAACCCCAAGAGAGCGTGGCAAGTGGTACGGCCACCGCCGAGGCTGGCCGCCTCGCCGCGCGGATCTCGATGATCCAGGACGTCCGCCCAATGGGTAGCGTAGGGTCGGTCACCAGACATGATCGCCTCACATGGGACAAACACTGCCGATGCCAATGCGAGCACACGCTGCCAACGGGATCTACCGCTCCCTGCAGGAGGCGCCGGATACGCCTCAGATCACCAGTGCAGCGCAGGAAGAATTCGCCCGCTGTTACCCCGACATCAAGCTGCAGCCACTGGTCGTCGTCATCGCCGCCTACAACGAAGCCGGCAACATCGGCGAGGTACTCGATGAGGTCTCGAACGAGATAGCGGGCGTGAGCGTGTCGCGCCTGGTGATCGACGATGGCAGCACGGACGACACCACCGAGATCGCCCAGCGGCACGGCGCGCTCGTCTGCACACTGTCGGCCAATCGCGGTCACGGCGTGGCGCTCCGGCTCGGGTACCGGATCGCCCGCGAGGCGGGAGCCCACTACATCGCCACGCTCGACGGCGATGGACAGTGGAACCCGGCCGACCTGCCGGCCATGGTGCGCATCCTGGAGGAGGATCGCGCCGACTTCGTGGTCGGCTCCCGGCAGCTCGGGCGGACCGAGAATACCGACCATTTCCGCAATATCGGCGTGCGCTTCTTTGCCAAGCTGATCAGTCTTCTCACCGGCACCGAGCTCACCGACACCTCCAGCGGGCTGCGCCTCATGCGTGCTGAGCTGACCGGCGCCGTCCGCCAGACTCAGCCGCAGTACCAGACCTCGGAGCTGCTGATAGGCGCGCTGTTCCAGGGTTATCGCGTGGCCGAGGTGCCCACGGTCATGCGGCAGCGGATTTCTGGCGCGAGCAAAAAGGGCGGGAACCTGTTCTATGGCCTGCGCTACGCCCGGGTCATCCGGAAAACGTGGTGGCGTGAGCGTCGCGCTGTCCGCAGGATGCCCGGCCCGGCCCGGGTACGCCAGTCCGCCCCCCGCTGATCCGCCCCGAGCGCCGGTAAGCGGTGGGACCACCTTCATCAGAACAGCTCGCTCTACCGGGCAGTTCGCGTCTTGGTGACCCGCCCGCCAGATCGGGAGGCTGGACAAGGTGGTTCGCGCTTGGTGACCCGTCCCGTCAGAACAACAGGCTGGACAGGGTGGCCCGCGCCTTGGCGACCCGTGGGTCCCTGGGCGGGAAGATGTCGAACAGGCCGATCAGGTGGAGCCGGGCCTGGTTCCTGTCCTCGTCGGACGTCCTCCGGATGACGCCGAGCAGGCGGTCGAAGGCCTCGTCGACCCGGCCGGTGGCCAGGTCGAGGTCGGCGACCTCGCACTGCGCGCCCACATCGTCGGGGCTGCTGGCCGCGGTGCGCCGCGCCGCAGCCTCGTCGTAGGAGTTCACCCGCCGGAAGAGGTTGACCTGGGCCAGGCCCTGGACGGCCACCGGATGGCCGGGATCGCCGTCGAGAATCTCCTCGAAGGCGGCGGCCGCGCCGTCGAGATCGCCGCGCTCCATGGCCTGCTGTGCCTCGATCAGCCCGGGGTCCCGGTACACCGGGTCCGCCGCCATCCCGTCCGGTGCCCGCGGGCCGGCTTCGGGGCCGCCCTCGCCCGGGCCGGCCTCCGCACCGGCCTGATCGGCGCCGCCCGCGCCAGCGGCCGACGGCATCCCCAGCTGCTCGGCCAGCTGCATGAGCTGGCCCAGCCACTCGCGCACCTGGGCCTCTGGCAGCGCGCCGAGGAACCCCGGCACGAGCTGCCCGCCGACCACGGCCACCACCATCGGGATGCTCTGCACCTGGAGCGCGGCGCTCAGCTGCGGGTTGGCGTCCACATCCACTTTGGCGAGCACCCAGGCGCCGTCCGCCTCCGCGGCGAGCTTCTCCAGGATGGGCCCCAGCTGCTTGCAGGGACCGCACCACTCCGCCCACAGGTCCATGACGACCGGGACGGTGCGCGAGCGCTCAAGAACGTCGGCCTCGAAGGTGGCCTCGGTCACCTCGAACACATGGCCGCCGGCCTCACCCGGCCCGGCTGGGCGGGACGCCTGCTGGGCGCGCTGCGCGGCGGCCTTCCGCGCGCCCAGGTCAACGGCACCGTAAAGCGAGAAATCCCGCGGCTGCTGCATGACTCCATCCTGCCGCATTCCCGGCGTGGCTCGACCGGTCAGCCGGCCATAACCGGTAACCGGCCGGGCGGTGCGCCTATGCCCGGGCCGCCGTTCGTGATCATGACTTGACTGTCGCCAGAACGGCACTGTCGCCATGATCGCGAACGGGCGGCCGGGTCAGAAGGCCGGCGTTTCGGAGTAGGTGCCCCACTTATCGCGCAGCGCCCCGCAGATCTCGCCCAGGGTCGCCTCGGCCCGGGCCGCCAGCAGCATGGGCGGGATCATGTTCACCCCCGACTCCGCCGCGGCGATCATGGCGGCCAGTGCCGCGTCCACGGCCGCCTGGTCGCGCCCGGCGCGGCGCTGGGCCAGCTCGGCTACCTGCTCGTGTTCCACCTCATGGCTGACCCGCAGGATCTCGACCGGGTGGCCGACCGAGCCCGGGTAGCAGTTCACGCCGACCACTTTCTTCTCGCCCTTCTCCAGCTTCTGGTGATAGGCGAAGGACGCCTCGGCGATCTCCGAGGAGAACCAGCCGTTCTCGATACCGCGGAGGATCCCGCCGGTCATCGTCCCGTCCGGGCTCATGGTGCGGATACGCGCGAAGATCTCCTCCGCCTCGGCCTCCAGCCGGTCGGTGAGGGCCTCCAGGTACCACGACCCGCCGAGCGGGTCGGCCACGTTGACGACCCCCGACTCTTCCATGATCACCTGCTGGGTGCGCAGCGCGATCTCGGCCGCCCGCTCGCTCGGCAGGGCCAGCACCTCGTCGAGCGCGTTGGTGTGCAGCGAGTTGGTGCCGCCCAGCACGGCGGCCAGCGCCTCGATCGCGGTCCGCACCACATTGTTGTCGGGCTGCTGCGCGGTGAGGGACACCCCGGCCGTCTGGGTGTGGAACCGCAGCCACTGCGCCCGCTCCGTGCGCGCGCCGTAGACGTCCCGCAGCCACCGGGCCCAGATCCGGCGGGCCGCCCGGAACTTGGCGATCTCCTCGAAGAAGTCGATGTGCGCATCGAAGAAGAACGACAGGCCCGGGGCGAAGACGTTAACGTCGAGGCCGCGGGAGCGGCCGAGTTCCACATAGCCGAACCCGTCAGCCAGCGTGAACGCCAGCTCCTGCGCGGCGGTCGAGCCGGCCTCCCTGATGTGGTAGCCGGAGACCGACAACGGCTTGTACGCGGGGATGTGCTCGGCGCAGTACTCCATCAGGTCGCCGATGAGCCGCAGATGCGGCTGCGGCTGGAACAGCCATTCCTTCTGGGCGATGTACTCCTTGAAGATGTCGGTCTGCAAAGTGCCGTCGAGGGCGGAGATGTTGGCCCCCTGACGCTCGGCGGCGGCCAGGTACATGCAGAAGACCGGGACCGCGGGCCCGCTGATCGTCATCGACGTGGTGACATCGGCGAGCGGGATGCCGGAGAAGAGCACGTCCATGTCCGCCGCCGAGTCGATCGCCACCCCGCAGTGCCCGACCTCGCCCGCGGCCTGCGGATCGTCGGAGTCCCGGCCCATGAGCGTCGGCATGTCGAAGGCCACCGAGAGCCCGGCGCCGCCGGCGCCCAGCAGCATCTTGTAGCGCTCGTTGGTCTGGCGCGCGTTGCCGAACCCGGAGAACTGGCGGATCGTCCAGGTGCGCCCCCGGTACCCGGCCGGGTAGAGGCCGCGGGTGAAGGGATACTCACCCGGCCAGCCGATCCGCTCGAAGCCGGGGACCACCGCCCCTGGCGGCGGCCCGTAGACCGGGTCCACCTCCAGGCCGGACAGCGTGGTGAAATCGGCATCGCGGACGCGCGCCTGGTCATAGCGGCGCTGCCAGCGCTGCCTGGCCTGCCCGCCCGATCTGGACTGGTCAGCCACGAAGACCCCCCTTGAAGCACAGCCCCGTAAGGAAGATAGTAGGACGTCCTACTATCTTGCCGCCCAGTGTAGCTCGTTCACGCCTCTCGCCCACGCGTCATGCGCAGGGCCCCGTTCCCCGTGCCCCAGCCCGCCGGGGCGGCAGCCAGCGGGGGGTCGCGGGAATCCTGGCCGGTTCCGGCCCAACCGGCGCGGCCTCCGGACCGTCTCAGGTAGTGCCGGGACACCCGCAGCGGCGAGGCCCCGGTGATCGGCCGCCCGGCAGAAGGTGTGGTACAACCTGTGCAATCCCATTCCACCGACACCGTCGTCCCAGCCGCGGGGAGCGTCGCCGCGCTGCTGGGAACGTGGAGCACTCCGGCGGGAACCGCCACCCGAGGTGATGCTGTGGAGAAGTTCCGCACCACCGACCGGGCAGCGGCCGAGGAACTGTTCAACGCGTGCTATCCCCGCCTGGCCGGCTGGGTGCGCCGGCTGGTGGATGACGACGACACCGCCCACGAGATCGCGGCCGAGGCGTTCACCCGGCTGCTCGCCCGCTGGTCGTCACTGGAGAACCCGCAGAGTTACCTCTACATGATCGCGACGAACCTGGTCCGTGACCACTGGCGCCGGGCGGGGCGGGAGCGCCGTGCGCTGCGCGCGGTGAGCGCCGCCGCCCAGGAAGACCCGGTGCTCTACCCGGTGCAGGACGTGGACGTGCGCGCCCTCATCCAGTCGCTGCCGGACCGGCTGCGCCAGCCGTTCCTGCTCTACCACTACGCGGGGTTCCCGATCCGGGACGTGGCCGCGATGCTCGGCCGGCCCGAGGGGACGGTCAAGGCGGACCTGCACCAGGCCCGCGCCAGGCTCCGCGCGGCCCTCGGGGAATCCCGTGTCTGAGCCGCGCGACGAACTCGACTCCTGGCTGAGCGTGGAGGTGCAGCCGCTGCTGCCGCCACCGGGCGCGTTCGAGCGGGTCAGCAGGCAGGCGCGCCGGCGCCGCACCCGGCGCGCGGTCCTGGTCGCCGCCGGTGCCGTCGCGGTCGCCGCCGTGGCCGCCGTGGTGATCCCCCAGGTGGCGCTCCCGGCGCTGGAGACCGGCCGCCAGGTGAGCGCCGCAGGCGGCCCGCCCAGTCGTCCGGCCTCGCCGCAGCATCCCACCTCGCTGGCGTCGGGCGCCGCGACCCCGACCGGTGCGCCCGGCCCGGCGGGGGCGGCGGCCCCGCCGGCGCTGTCGGTCACCTTCGTCGGCGTTTCGACCGGCTGGGTGATGGGCCAGGCGATTCCCGCCGGCCAATGCGACCTGCCGGCGGCACCGGACTGCGTCGTGCTCCAGCGCACCGACACCGCCGGCGCGGCGTGGCGCACCGTCAGCCCCCCGCCCACCCACGGCCCGGCCGGCGCCACCGGGGTGAGCCAGATCCGGTTCCTGACGCCCAGCGACGGCTGGGCGTTCGGGCCGCAGCTGTGGGCCACCCACAACGGGGGTCAGACGTGGGCCCGGATCCCAACCCGCGGCCGGCGGGTGACCGCCCTGGAAACCAGGGGCCAGCGGGTGTTCGCGGTCTGGGCGCGCTGCACCGGGACCGGGGCCGACTTCGCGTCGCGCTGCACCGGCTTCACCGTCTACTCCAGCCCCGCGGGCAGCGACAGCTGGACACCAGCGGCCACCATGGCGACCTCTCCGGCCGGCCGCGCCGCATCGCTGCTGCTGACCGGGACCACCGCCTTCTGGCTGGCCCCGGCTGGGAACCTGTTCGCGGGCCCGCTGACCGGTGCGAGCCTGCAGCCCGTCCAGCAGGCCACGGGCGCGCCCGGCGAGCAGACCGCGCCGCCGTGCGCGGCGGGCCCCGCCCAGCCCGACGGCCAGCCGTCGCGCGCCCTGCTCGCCGCGGGCGCCTCCGCCAGCGGGCTGGACCTGTTGTGCACGGGGCCGTCAGCGGGCGGCCAGCAGGGCAAGACCGTCTACGCCTCCTCCGATGGCGGCCAGACCTGGCAGCGCACCGGCCAGGCCCCGGCCGCGGGGACGGCCTTCTTCCTGTCGGCCAGCCCGTCCGGCACCCTGGTGCTCGCCACCAGCCTGGGCATCGAGGTCTCCGCGGACGGCGGCGCCAGCTGGTCGGCGGCCAGCGGGGCCACGCCCCCGGGCGGCTTTGTCTACGCGGGAATGACCACCGCCGCGCAGGGCGTAGCCGTCCCGGCCGACCCCTCCCAGCACGCCGTCTGGTTTACCTACGACGGCGGCAGCACCTGGCAGCGCTCCCCCGTCAGCACCTGAGCAGCTGACGGGAAGCCGCCCCACCCGGCCGGGCCGGGCAGCGACCCCCCTCCCGGTCTCACGGACTCGTGACCGTCCCTGCTGCCCCTCCAGCCCACGCGGCACCGGCCCGGCCAGCCTCACCCGGCTCCGGCACGAAGTCGCCCGCCGCCAGGCGCAGCCCGCGCAGCAGCGTGAACACCTGCCCCAGCTCGCCGGGGTCATAGCCGCCCATCCCGAACCGGGCCGCCATCAGGTCCCCGGTTGCCTCCTCCGCGGCCTTCCGGCCGCGGCCGGTGATCTCGGCCAGCGTGCCGCGGCCATCGCGTGGGTTGGGCCGGCGGACCACCATGCCCTGTTCCTCCAGCCGGTCGATGGTGTTGGTGACGCTGGTGGGGTGGACCATCAGCCGCTCACCGATCACCCCCAGCGGCAGCGCGCCGCGGCGGCTGAAGGTCAGCAGGATCAGGGCTTCGTAGCGGGCGAAGGTGAGCCCGTGCGGCCGCAGCAGGCCATCGAGCTCGGCCAGCAGGAGCTGCTGCGCGCGCATGATCGAGGTCACGGCGGCCATCGCGTCCGCCGGGCCGAATCTCTGCTCCCAGATCTGAGCGGCCCTCGCGATCGGATCGAACGGCAGGTCCAGACGCTTCGCCACATGCCCACGCTACCGGCGCGGCGCGCGGCCGGCGCCCGTCGCCGCGAATAGCGGCCGGGCCTGCCATTAGGCTGCGGCCATGGACTGGAGCCTGCTGGGCTGCGGGGCCCGGGGGCACATCACCTTCGCGCCCGACCAACCCGAGCTCCGCGAGCGGCTGAGCGTGACCACCCCTGAGGGGGCCTCCTGGCGCTGCCTGCGCTGCGGCACCTTTGTCGTAGGCGAGCCGGTCAGCAGCGGCCCGGTGTCGGCCGCCCCCCGGGTCCGCCGGGGAAAGGAACTGCGCAGCGCGTTCATCCTGCGGCTGTTCGCCGTCGAGCGGTTCCTGCGGGCGCTCATCTTTGGCGCCCTGGCCGTCGCGATCTGGCGGTTCAAGAGCTCCCAGCTCACGATCGAGCAGGCGTACGACCACGAGCTGCCGGCGGTGCGCACTCTGCTGCGCGAACTCGGCTTCAACGTCAACCACTCCAAGCTGCTCGGCCTCATCCAGCACGCGTTCACGCTCGATCCTCACACCCTGACCTTGCTCGCGCTGGGTGCCGCCGCATACGCGGTGATCGAGATCATCGAAGCCGTCGGGCTGTGGCTGCTGAAGCGCTGGGGCGAGTACTTCGCGATGATCGCCACCTCGGTCGGCATCCCCTACGAGATCTACGACCTCACCGCGAAGGTGACCGTGCTGCGGCTGGTGGCCTTTGTTATCAACCTGGCCCTGGTCATCTACCTCGTCGCCAGCAAACGCCTGTTCGGGGTCCGCGGCGGCAGGAAGGCCTACGAAGCCCGGCTGCGCAGCGCCTCCATCCTGCAGGCAGAGATCGACGCCGTGGCGGCCGCACCCGGCGCGCGCCGGGGCGAGGCGGATCAGCCCGGCGGGGAGGAAGCGGCAGGCCCGCCCGCCGGGGCGCCCGGACGCCACGACCATCCCGCCGAAGCCGCGACGCCAGGCCCGCCTGGCCGGTCCGCCGAGGCCGCAAGGTCAGGCCCACCAGATCAGCCCGCCGGTGCCGCGACGCCAGGCCCACCAGATCAGCCCGCCAGTGCCGCGACGCCAGGCCCGCCGGATCAGCCCACGGACGCCGCCGCCACCAGTTCGTCCGCGGCCGAGTAGGGATCGAGCTCCCCGGCGGCGACCCGGGCGGCCAGGCTGTCGAGCCTGGAGTCGCCGGGCAGCCCGCCCATCCGCTGGCGCAGCGCGGCCACGGCGATGGCGGCCACCTCCTCGCGGGCCCGGGCTCGGCGGCGGCGGTCCCGCTCGCCCGAGGAATCCAGCCACGACCCGTGCGCGTCGACCGCAGCGGCCAGGTCGGCAATGCCGTCCCCCACGGTCGCCATGGTGGTCACGATGGGCGGCTTCCAGTCATGCTCGCCGCGCCGGGCCATGGCGATCATCGTGCGCAGGTCCCGCACCGTCTCCTGCGCCCCGGGGTGGTCGCGCTTGTTGACCACAAAGATGTCCCCGACCTCCAGGATGCCCGCCTTGGCCGCCTGGATCGCGTCCCCCATCCCCGGCGCGGCCAGCACCAGTGTGGTGTCGGCGAGGGAGGCGATCTCCACCTCCGCCTGCCCCACCCCGACGGTCTCGATGAGGACCGCATCGAATCCCGCCGCGTCCAGCACCCGCAGCGCCTGCGGGGTGGCCGCCGACAGCCCGCCGAGGTGGCCCCGGCTGGCCATGGACCGGATGAACACCCCCGGGTCGGTGGCGTGATCCTGCATCCGCACCCGGTCTCCCAGCAGCGCGCCGCCGCTGAAGGGGGAGGTGGGATCCACCGCGAGCACGCCCACCCGCAGACCGCGCGCCCGGTAGGCGCCCACCAGCGCCGCCGTCACCGTGGATTTGCCCACACCCGGGGCGCCGGTCAGCCCGATCACCCGCGACCGGCCCGTCAGCGGCGCCAGTGCCTTCATCACCGCCCGGAGCTCGGGGGCGCCGTTTTCGACCAGCGAGACCAGCCGCGCCAGCGCCCGCGCGTCCCCGGATAGCGCCCGCTCGATCGCCTCCTCAGTCACGCCCGGCCGCCGAGGGCACGCGCAGCAGCAGCGCGCTGCCCTGACCACCGCCCCCGCACAGCGCGGCGGCGCCCAGCCCTCCCCCGCGTCGCGACAGCTCGAGGGCCAGGTGCAGGGCGATCCGCGCCCCCGACGCCCCGATCGGGTGGCCGATCGCGATGGCGCCGCCGTTGACGTTGACCTTCTCATCGGTGACCCCGAGGTCACGCATGGACTGCACGACCACCGAGGCGAAGGCCTCGTTGATCTCGATCAGGTCGAGGTCGGCCACCGCCAGCCCGGCCTTGCCGAGGGCATGGCCGATGGCCCGCGACGGCTGGGACTGCAGCGAGTTGTCGGGCCCGGCCACGTTGCCGTGCGGGCCGACCTCGGCGAGCACGCGGATACCCCGGGCCGCGGCCGTGTCGGCGGACATCACCACCACCGCGCACGCGCCGTCGGAGATCTGCGAGGCGGAGCCGGCCGTTATGGTGCCGTCGGCGCCGAACGCGGGGGGCAGCTTGCTGAGTGACTCGGTCGTCGTGTCCGGCCGGACGCCCTCGTCGGTGTCGAACCGGACCGTCTCCCCCCGCCGCTGCGGGATGCCGACCGGGACGATCTCGTCCACCAGCAGCCCGTCCTTGATCGCCGCGGCGGCGCGCTGGTGTGACCGGGCGGCGAAGTCGTCCTGCTCCGCCCGGGTGATGCCCAGACGGGCGTTGTGGGCGTCGGTCAGCTTGCCCATCGGGGAATGGTCGAACGGATCGGTCAATCCGTCGAGCGCCATGGCATCGGCCATTTCGATGGGGCCGAATTTATGCCCGGCGCGGGCCCCGGCCAGCAGATGCGGGGCCCGGGTCATGGACTCCATGCCGCCGGCCACCACGATCTCGAACTCCCCCGCCCGGATCAGCTGCGCGGCGAGCGCGATCGCGTCCAGGCCGGACAGGCATACCTTGTTGATGGTGATCGCTGGCACGGTCATCGGGATGCCGGCCGCCACCGCGGCCTGCCGGGCCGGGATCTGGCCGGCCCCGGCCTGCAGCACCTGGCCCATGATCACGTATTCCGGGTCGGCGCCGGTCAGGCCGCTGCGTTCCAGCGCCGCCCTGATGACGATGCGGCCCAGGTCAACGGCGGTGAAGTCCTTCAGCGAGCCGAGCAGCCGGCCGATCGCCGTGCGGGCGCCACCCGCGATAACCGCTTCTGGCATGGCCCCTCCGCTGGCTCGCCCGCCCCCCGGTGGTGACCGGGCCGGGATGTCTGCCACGATACCCAGATGCCGCCAGGTCAACGAGGGGGGCAGTGGTGCTGGACCGGATCGATCACGTGGGGATCGCTTGCCACGATCTCGCCGCCAAGATCGCCTTCTATGAGTCGGTCTTCGATCTCACCGTAGTGAGCCGCGAGGTCAACGAGGAGCAGGGGGTCCGTGAGGCGATGCTACGGGTGTCGGCCGCGCCCGGCGGCGCTTCCTGGATCCAGCTGCTCGAGCCGCTCGCGCCGGACACCCCGGTCGGCCGGTTCCTGGCCCGCCGGGGCGAGGGCGTGCACCACATCGGTTACGGGGTGGCGGATATCACGGCGGCGCTGGAGACCATCGGCGGCCGGGGGGTGCGCCTGCTGGACCAGCGGCCGCGGCATGGCTCAATGGGGGCCGCCATCGCCTTTCTGCATCCGGCCGATGTGGGCGGGGTGCTGACCGAACTGGTGCAGGCGCCTGGCCCAGAGCAAACGGCACTGTAGGTGGCTTCTCACAACAAAGCAGGATCTAGTGGGCCGGAAGCTCGAACGCGCCGCATTTGCCGGTGCCAGGGGAGTACGCTGCCTTGAATTGGGCGAGCGGCTCGCAAGTGCCACGCCGACCGGCCGACGGGTGCCCGCAAGGCATGCAGCCATCGATGCCGTAAGGTGATCGCCCGGAATCCCCGCATGTCCTCTCTCCTAGCCAGGATGTAAGCCAGATGCAGCCTGAAATTGACGCCCAGCTGAGCAACTTCTTCGAAGATGCACCAGCCCGCGACTTCGCCAAGGTCATGCGCGGGTACGACCAGCACCAAGTCAACGAGTACCTCAAGCAGCTCGACGCGGAAATGCGGCAGCACCGCGACCAGGTGCAGGCGCTCCAGCAGGAATTGTCCGACGCGCACCGCCAGCTCCGGGAGCAGGAGCGCCCGACCTACTCCGGGCTCGGCTCCCGCATCGAGCAGCTGCTCCGGCTCGCCGAGGAGCAGGCCAACGAGATCGTGGGCGAGTCCAGGTCCGCGGCCAACGAGCTCACCGCCGCCGCCAAGGTCGACGCCGCCGAACTGCGGGCCGCAGCGGAGAACGAGGCCGCCGAGCTGCGGGCCATCGCCAAGCGGGAGACCGATGACCAGCGCAGTTCCGCTGAGCGTGACGCGGAGGCGATCCGGACCGGCGCCCGCCGCGAGGCGGACGAGCTGACCTCCACCACCGAGCGGGAGGTCGCCAAGCTGCGGGCGACCGCCGACCACGAGGTGGCCGAGAAGCGGGCCGCGGTCGAGCGGGACATCGCCAAGCTCCGGACCACCACCGAGCGCGAAGCCGCGCAGCTGAAGGCGTCCGCGAAGCGGGAGCGGGACGAGATCCTGACCACCTCCAAGCGGCAGGCGGACGAGATGCGCAGCCAGGCCCAGCGCATCCTGGAGGAGAGCGAGGCCCAGCGCGCCCAGGCCGAGGCCGAGTTCGAGATCCAGCTGGCCTCCCGCCGTGAGGAATCCGAGCGGCAGGAGGCCGAGCGCCTCGCGGCGGCGCAGTCGGCGACCCAGAAGCTGGTCACCGAGGCGGAGCAGCGCGCCGCCACCGCCGAGCAGCGGGCCGCCAAGGCCAGCGCCCAGGCCGAGCAGACCAGGCGCGAGGCTGACCAGCACTCCAAGCAGCTCGTCACCAACGCCAAGAAGAACGCCGACCAGATCGTCGCGCAGGCGAAGGCCCAGGCCGACCAGCTGCTGGCCGACACCAGGAGCGAGATCGACCGGCACCGGGCCGCGGCGCAGCGCGAGGTCGAGGAGCTGAGCAAGCAGAAGGAGAGCATCTCCACTCACCTGGCCCAGATCAGCCAGCTGCTCGGCACGCAGATGCCGGGCCTGGCCGACGCGCTCAAGCCGCCGTCCCGGCCCGCGGTCGCGGCCGCCCCGCCCAAGGCGGTGGCGCCCCCTCCGCCGGTCACCGTCCCGGCCCACGCGGCTCCCAGCCAGGGCCAGCCCACCCAGGCCGCGCCGGCGCAGCCCGCCCAGGCCGCCAGCCAGGCGCCAGCGGACGGCGCGCCCAAGCAGCCGGTCCCGGCCAAGGCCGCCAAGTCGGGCGACGAGGAGTGGTGGACCGAATAGCCGCCACAACGAACGCGTGGGGCCGGCGCCGCGGCGCCGGCCCCACGCGTCTGCCTGGCCGCCGGCCCTAGCTGAGGGCGGTCTGGCCCCCGTCAACCACCAGCACCTGGCCGGTCATGTAGGACGAGGCGTCGCTGGCGAGGAAGACAGCCGGGCCGGTCATCTCCTCGGCGCGGCCCCAGCGCCGCATCGGTACCGTGGCCACGGTCGCCGGCCCGGCCGTCTCGTGCTCCCACAGGTCCCGGTTGAGGTCGGTCGCGGTCCAGCCCGGGCACAGGGCGTTGACCCGGACTCCCAGCATGGCCCACTCCACGGCCAGTGACTTGGTGAGCGAGATGAGTCCCGCCTTGGCGGCCCCGTAGGGGGACAGGGTCGGCGAGCCGACCAGGCCCGCCACCGAGGCCACGTTGATGACCGAGCCCTGGCCCCGGCCCGCCAGGTGGCCGCCGATCGCGTGGCAGACGTACATGGCCGAGTCCAGGTTCAGCCTGATGATCTTGTCCCATCCGGGCAGCCGCAGATCAAGGAACGGCACCGCGAAGTTGGATCCGCCCGCGTTGTTCACCACGATGTCGACGTGGCCGAGGCGGCCGGTCGCGGCCGCGACCGCCGCCTCGACGGCCTCCTGCCGTGTGACATCGGCCGGGATGACATGGGCCTCCCGCCCGCAGTCGGCGATCTGCTTGGCGGTGGCGGCCAGTCCCTCCTCGGTCCGGGCCACGATCGCCACATCCGCTCCCGCCTGCGCGAGCCCGACCGCGATCGCCTGCCCGATGCCGCGGGACGCGCCGGTGACAAAGGCTTTCTTTCCGGTCAGGTCGAAGAGGGTCACAGGGGGTCCTTCCATTCGGTCGGGAGCGGCAACGCGTCCGGGTTGACCTGGCGCACGATCTCCCCCAGCACGATACGGACAGAGGGCTCACCCACCCACAGGTGCTTGGACCGCTCCACCGCTATCAGCTCCGCCTGCGGCACCCGGGCGAAACGCTCGCGGGCCTCCGGCGGCCGCAGGTAGTCGTCGAGACCGGGCACCAGGACCAGCAGCGGCTTGCCCGAGGCGGCCCAGGCGTCGAGGTCCGCGTCACTCGCGCGGTGCAGCGGCGGCGAGAGCAGGATCGCCCCCTCCACCGCCGGGTCGTTCCCCCACCTCAGCGCGAGCTCGGTCCCGAACGACCAGCCCAGCAGCCACAGCCGCGGCAGCCCGGCACCCGTGCACCAGGCGATGGCGGCCGCCACGTCGTACCGTTCGGCATCACCGCTGTCGAAGGTGCCCTCGCTGCGGCCATGCTCCGACGCGGTGCCGCGGGTGTTGAACCTGAGGACGGCCAGGCCGGCCAGGGCAGGCAGGCGGTTGGCCGCTTTCCGGAACAGGTGGCTGTCCATCATCCCGCCGTGCGTCGGCAGCGGGTGCAGGCAGATGAGGGTGGCCACCGGGGGGCGGTCGACGGGCAGCGCGAGCTCGCCGACCAGCGACAGCCCGTCCGCGGTGCGCAGGGTGACCGGCTCGCGCCGCGCGGGCAGCACCGTGCTGGCCCGGATCTCGCTCATGGCCGCCTCACCCGCCGCCCCGGCGGCCGCGCGCGTGCCGCTGCAGCCGCCTCTGCCAGCAGGGATTGTGCCAGTGGCGGCGGTCCGCCGGTCCCTGGCTGCAGGCCGGCCAGGCAACCAGGTGGGCGGTGCCGGGCGGGATCTCCTGGTCGCAGCCCGGGCAGCGGTAGGTCTTCGTGCTGCCGGCCCCGGGCACCATCCGGACCACCCAGTCCCCGTCCGGCGCCGATTCGGTGCGCTCGGGGCCGAGCCGGAGCGCGGGAGCGTCCGCTCCGTCATCTCCGCCTTGCCCACCTGGCCCGCCCGGCCCGGTCGGACGGCCGCGCGGCACGCCACCGCGCGGCTTGCGGGGGATGTCCGCCGGCAGCCGGCGGGCCTTGCGAGGGCTCACGGCCGTCACTGTAGGGCATCCGCTCACCGGGCGGCAGCGCCGTGCCCGCGGGCCGACCAGGCAGTCCGCCTCCGGGCGCCCGCGCAGCGCGCCGTGCGCCTGCCCGGGACCCGGCGGCACTACAGTTGGCTTCCGTGCGGCTCGTTATCGCCAGGTGCAGCGTGGACTATGCCGGCCGGCTCACCGCCCACCTCCCCTCGGCGCTGCGGCTGCTCATCGTCAAGGCGGACGGCTCGGTGCTTGTCCACTCCGACGGCGGCTCGTACAAGCCTTTGAACTGGATGTCGCCGCCCTGCCGGCTGGCCGAGGAGCCGGGCCGGTGGGTGGTGACGGGGAAGTCGGGCGAGACGCTGACCATCTGCCTCGAGGAGGTGCTCAGCGACTCATCGTTTGCCCTGGGAACCGATCCCGGCCTGGTGAAGGACGGTGTCGAGGCGCACCTGCAGGACCTGCTGGCGGCGCAGACGCAGCTCCTCGGCGACGGATGGCGGCTGGTCCGGCGCGAGTACCCCACCCCGATCGGCCCGGTCGACCTCATGTGCCGGGATGGCTCCGGGACCAGCGTGGCCATCGAGGTGAAGCGGCGCGGCGAGATCGACGGGGTGGAGCAGCTCACCCGCTACCTGGAACTGCTCAACCGGGACCAGCTGATCGCGCCGGTGCTCGGGGTCTTCGCCGCCCAGGAGATCAGGCCGCAGGCCCGGGTCCTCGCGGAGGACCGTGGCATCCGGTGCGTCGTCCTGGACTACGACACGATGCGCGGTGCCGACGACGGCGCCCTGCGGTTGTTCTGAACCCCCCCGCCGCCTTGCATACAGTTGGGTCGACTTCTCCTGCACGCGATCGAAGGGACATGCATGCCCGTGGGTCACACGGCCACAGATCAGGCCGGTTCCGGCGGCCTGACAGCGACCGAGCACCAGCTGGACAACGGCCTGCGCCTGGTGCTCTCCGAGGACCACCTGACTCCGGTCGCGGCGGTCTGCCTCTGGTATGACGTCGGCTCCCGGTACGAGGTCAAGGGGCGTACCGGCCTGGCCCACCTGTTCGAGCACCTCATGTTCCAGGGTTCGGCGCAGGTCAAGGGCAACGGCCATTTCGAGCTGGTCCAGGGCGCCGGGGGCTCCCTCAACGGCACGACGAGCTTCGAGCGCACCAACTACTTCGAGATCATGCCCGCGCACCAGCTGGAGCTGGCGCTCTGGCTGGAGGCGGACCGCATGGGCTCCCTGCTGGCCGCGCTCGACCAGGAATCGCTGGACAACCAGCGGGCCGTGGTCAAGAACGAGCGCAGGCAGAGCTACGACAACGTGCCCTACGGCACCGCGTTCGAGCGGATGGCCGCGCTGGTCTACCCTGACGGCCACCCCTATCACCACACGCCCATCGGCTCCATGGCCGATCTGGACGCGGCGACCCTGGACGACGCGCGCGCGTTCTTCCGCGCGAACTACGCGCCGAACAACGCGGTCCTGGCGGTCGTCGGCGACATCGACCCGGAGCAGACAATCGCCTGGGCCGGGAAGTACTTCGGCTCCATCCCGCCCTTTGACGGCAAGGTGCCACCGCGCGACGGCACGCTCCCTGACATCATCGGCGAGGAGCTGCGCCTGGAGATCCGGGAGGAGGTCCCGGCGCGGGCGCTGATGGAGGGGTACCGGCTGCCGCGCGACGGTACCCCGGAGTGCGACGCGGCCGAGCTGGCGCTCATCGTCCTCGGCCGCGGCATGTCGTCCCGGCTCTACAACCGGCTGGTGCGGCGCGACCGCACCGCCATCTCCGCCGACTTCGGGCTGCTGCGGCTCACCGGTGCCCCGTCGCTGGGCTGGCTGGACGTGAAGGCCGCCGGCGACGCGACGATCGGCCAGATTGAGGCCGCCGTGGACGAGGAGCTGGCGCGGCTCGGCGCGGAGGCGCCTACCGCCGGGGAGATGGAGCGGGCGCAGGCCCTGCTGGAGCGCGAATGGCTGGACCGCCTCGGCACGGTCATCGGCCGTGCCAACGAACTGTGCCGGTACGCGATGCTGTTCGGCGACCCGCGGCTGGCGTTCACCGCCGTCGACAGGATCTCCGGCGTCACCGCCGAGGAGGTCCGGGCGCTGGCCGCGGCACGGCTGCGCCCCGACAACCGCGCGGTGCTGGCCTACGAGCCGGTGACCCCCGGGGACAAGGCGGCGGGCGCGGCCGGTGGCCAGGCCGCAACGGCCGGCCAGGACAGCCAGCAGGAAGGAGCCGGACGGTGACCGGCACCGAGGTGACCATGGACTTCTACCCGCAGCCCGGCCCCGGGCAGGCGAAGCCCTGGGCGTTCCCCGTGCCCGAGCGCGGCGCCCTCACCAGCGGGCTGGCCGTCCTGCGCTGCCACCGGCCCGGGCAGCAGGTGGTGGCCGTCGAGATCTGCCTGGACATCCCGCTCGACGCCGAGCCCGACGGGCTCGACGGTATCGCCGCGATCATGGCAGGAGCGCTGTCCCAGGGCACCGCCACGCACACCGCCGAGGAGTTCGCCGCCGAGCTGGAGCGCTGCGGCGCGACGCTCGACACCCACGCCGACTACCTGGGCGCGCGCGTCTCGCTGGAAGTTCCCGCCTCCCGCCTCCCCCGGGCGCTCGGGCTGCTCACCGAGGCGCTGCACACGCCCACGTTCCCGGACAGCGAGATCGAGCGGCTGGTGAGCAACCGGCTCGATGAGATCCCGATCGAGCTGGCCAACCCCGGCCGGCGCGCGGCCAGGCAGCTGGCGCAGGAGCTGTTCCCGGCGTCCGCGCGGCTGTCCCGGCCGCGCAAGGGCACCGAGGACACCGTCGCCCGGATCGACGCGGCCGGCGTGCGCGCGTTCTACCAGGACCATGTGCAGCCCGCCGCCGCGACCGCGGTCATGGCGGGCGACCTGACCGGCTTCGACCTGGACGCGGTTCTCGCGGACACGCTCGGCGGCTGGACCGGCGCCGGCACCGGGCCGCTGCCCCTGCCGCCGGTGGCCACCGGCGGCAGGGGCGGTGTGGTGATCGTGGACCGGCCGGGCGCGGTGCAGACGCAGCTGCTCATCGGGCGGACCGGCCCGGACCGGCACGACCCGGCATGGCCGGCCCTGGTGCTCGGCACCTACTGCCTGGGCGGCACGCTCACGTCCCGGCTGGACCGGGTGCTGCGCGAGGAGAAGGGCTATACCTACGGAGTGCGGGCCTTTCAGCAGGTGCTGCGGTCGCCGGCACCGCACGCCGCGAGCGGCGCGGCGGGTGCGTCGGTGCTCGCCATCAGCGGTTCCGTGGACACGGCATCCACAGGTCCAGCGCTGGCCGACCTATGGACGGTGCTGCGCAGGCTGGCCGCGGAAGGGCTCACCGAGACGGAACGTGACACGGCGGTGCAGAACCTGGTCGGGGTCGCGCCGCTCAGGTACGAGCAGGCCGTGTCGGTCGCGGACACGCTGGCGGACCAGGTGGAGCAGCACCTGCCGGACGACTACCAGGCTCAGCTGTACGCGCGCCTGGCCGAGACGGGAGCCGCCGAGGCAACCGCCGCGGTCATCGCGGCGTTCCCGCAGGACCGCCTGGTCACCATCCTGGTCGGCGACGCATCCCAGATCGGGGCGCCGGTGAGGGCCCTTGGAATCGGCGAGGTCAAGGTGGTCACAAGATGAACTCCCCGGAATCCGGGCCGCCGGGCGGGGAACCGGGTAACAATGTGAACTCGGCCGTAAGATCGGGGCCGTGACGGGCCGTGGTATCCCGTGCGTGGCCTTGGACTATGACGCTATGCGAGGTATGGGCGATGTATGCCAGCGGCTGTTCTGGCCCCAAATATCAGTTCTCACACCAATTGTCCACAGCGGTCCACTCCGCTTCGGTTACTATGCGCTGTCATGGGTGCTGAAGAATACGGGGGGTCTCCGCTGCCGGTCCGCACTACGCGCTATCTCCGGCCGGGTCGTCATTCCAGCCCGCACCAGCTGTCTCTGCCCGCCGAGGCCCCAGCACTCGTGCTCGCGATTCCCGGGGCGGCGAGCCCGGAGAGCAGGCAAATCGCCGCCGAGATCGCCGCCAGCGCCGGCAGCTCCTGCCCCGGCGCCACCGTCGCCTTCGGCTACCTGGAGGGCAGCGAGAGCCTCCTCAGCGACGTCCTGGGCGGCCTGCGCAGCCAGGATGGCCGCCCCCCGGCGGTAGTGGTCCCGCTGCTCACCTGTGCCTACCCGGAGGTGGACGAGCAGATCGCCGCGGCGGTGACGGCGGCGAGCGTGCCGATCGTGGTAGGCGAGCATCTCGGCCCTCATCCGTTCCTGGCGGAGGCGCTGCACGCCCGGCTGTCCGAGGCTGGGCTCGCCCGGGCCGGGCGGTCGGGCCGGATCAGCATCGTCACGGCCGCGGACGGGATCGTCGTGGGTGCCATCGGCGACCCGGAAGAGGCACTCCAGGCGGCCGGTGTGGTCGCGGTCCTGCTCGCGTCGCGGCTCACGATCCCCGCCGTGCCCGCGCTGCTCAACGACCGCTTTGGCCTCCGGAACGCGGCCGAGCGGCTGCAGGCGGCGCAGGTCACCCGCGTGGCGCTGGCCCCGTGTGTCGTCGGGCCCGAAGTGCCGGCCGCCGCGATGGCGGGCATTTCCGTCGAGACCGGCCTGGAGTGCGCACCGCCGCTCGGCGGTTACCCCACGATCGGCCAGCTGGTCGCCATCCGCTACGGCGCCGCCCTGGAAGACCCTCAGCTGGCCAACGTGTCCGGCTGACGGCCCTGCGCCAGCCGGCTACCTCATCCGCTACGCGCTCGCCGAGGACTATCTGCGCCAGGGGCTGGCGGTGGTGGCCGACTCGGTCAACCCGCTGGCGATCACGTGATCGTGGACACGGCGACGGCCACGGACGCCGAATGCGTCGCCCGGCTGCGGTCGGTGATCCGCGGCTGGGCCCGCTGATCCGGGTCACTCGCCGAGCACCCCCGCGTTGACGGCGCGGGCCTGCGGGGCGAGGTCCGGGATCTCCACCACGGTGATCCCAGCGCCGGCGAGCAGGGCCGCCCCCCCGCCGGGCGCGAACACGGGCGGCTCCCGCCAGGCGATCACCACCCGGCGCAGGCCCGCCCCGATGATGAGCTCCGCGCACGGACGCGGCCGGGAGGCGCGGAAGCGGCACGGCTCCAGCGAGCTGTACAGCGTCGCCCCGTCCAGCCGGGGGTCGGCGGGGTCCATCTTCGCCAGGGCAGCCTCTTCCGCGTGATCGTGTGGGCCGCCCTCGCGCGAGTAGCCGGTGGCCAGCACCGAGCCGTCAGCGTCGACCACCACCGCCCCGACCGCGAACGCCGTCGCCGACGGCGGGCAGCGCCGGGACAGCCCGATCGCCTCGCCCAGCCAGCCGCGGTCAGCCGCGGTCGCCTCGCCCGCGGGCCCGGGCGCCCCACACCCGGGCAGCCCCTCAGCCACCCCCGGCCCTCCCCCGGCCAGCGCCCCAGCACCGTCGGCCGGGCCGTCCAGCAGGTACCGGAGCAAGACGACGGCGCCGACCTCGCGGACTTCGGCGAGAGCCATCTGACGCGCGGGCCCGTACGGATAACGGCCGGCGCCCGCGAAGCGCGGGGCGCCGGGATCACCCACGAAGAACGGCGCGATCACCAGCTGCAGCTCGTCGGCGAGCCCGCCGGTCAGGAACTGCCGGGACAGGTCCGCCCCGCCCTCCACCATGAGGCGGCGGATGCCCCGCCGGGACAGATCGGCCAGGACCGCGGCCAGCGCCGGCCGGCTCCCCGCACCTTCGCCCGGGCTCCCCCGGTCCGCCACGCCCCCTGCGGCCCCCACGTCCACCACCTCGGACCGGCCGCCGACCCGGCGGCGGACCCGGTCCGCCACTGGGCTCGCGCAGTAGACGAGCCGGGCCGGCCGCGGGCCCGGGCCGGGGTCCGGGACGGTGCCGGAGAAGAACCGGGCCCGGGGATCAAGGTCGCCACTGGCGGTCAGGGTGACCCCGATGGGGTGCCCGGGCCGGCCGCTGGCCACCCGGGCCGCCCGCCGCTCCGGCGAGCGGATGAGGAGCCTGGGGTCGTCGCGGCGGATCGTGCCCGCCCCAACCATGATCGCGTCGCTGCTGGCCCGCTCGCCGTCCACCCGGTCAAGGTCGGCGGCTCCCGACAGCACCAGCCGCTCGCGCCCGGGCGCGTCCAGGCAGCCGTCAACCGACATCGCGCAGCTGAGCAGCACGTACGGGCGTTCGCTCACCAGGTTCCGATCCGGTCGGCCAGGCGCCTGGCCGGTCGGTGGCACAGGCTTCCCCAACGGTACCCAGTGCCCCGGCCGGGAGCCTCCCGGCCAGCCGCGCGGGTCCCGGCAGAGCGTCTCGCGGCGCCCGGCCGCCAGTGGTTTACTGGCCTCGCAGCGCAGCCGGTGCGACCAGAGCGAGGGCGAAACGATGGATACGGCGTGGACCCACGGGCAGGCCAGGCAGGTGGAGACCTTCGACACCGTCAACCCCGCCACCTCCGAGGTGATCGCCACCTTCCCGGTCCACGGCCGGGCCGAGGTTAACGCGGCCGTCGAGCGGGCCAGCGAGGCCGCCGCCTGGTGGGCCGGGCTGGGCTGGAAGGAGCGCCAGAGGCGGCTGCTCGCCTGGAAATCCCACCTGATCCGTTACATCGGCCGCCTCGCCGAGCTCGTCCACACCGAGACCGGCAAGCCGCTCGCCGACGCCCAGCTGGAGATCGTCCTGGCGGTCGTGCACATCGACTGGGCGGCGCGCAACGCCCGCCGCGTCCTGCGCCCCCGCCGCGTGCGCAGCGGGATCCTGGCGATCAACCTCGCGTCGTCGGTGGAGTACGCGCCGCTCGGCGTCATCGGCGTGATCGGGCCGTGGAACTACCCGGTCTTCACGCCAATGGGCTCGATCGCCTACGCACTGGCGGCGGGCAACGCGGTCGTGTTCAAGCCCAGCGAGTTCACGCCCGCGGTCGGCGGCTGGCTGGTCAGCTCGTTCGCCGACGTGGTGCCCGAGCACCCGGTACTGCAGTTGGTCACCGGCGGCGCGGAGACCGGCGAGGCGCTCGCCCGCAGCGCGGTAGGCAAGATCTCGTGCACCGGTTCCAGCGCGACCGCGCGGAGGGTGATGGCCGCCTGTGCCGACAACCTCACGCCGATGATCGCTGAGTGCGGGGGCAAGGACGCGTTCCTGGTGGGAGCCGACGCCGACCTGGACGCCGCCGCGGACGCCGCGGCCTGGGGCGCGCTGTCCAACGCGGGGCAGACCTGCATTGGGGTGGAACGGGTCTACGTGGTGGATGCCGTGTACCACACGTTCCTTGAGAAACTTGCCGAACGGATGTCCGGGGCCCGCCCCGGTGACGACCGCGAGTCCGCCTACGGGCCGATGACCCGCCCGGCCCAGACCGACCTCGTCGAGGACCACGTCGCCGACGCTCTCGCCCGGGGCGGCCGGGCGGTGATCGGCGGTATGCAGAGCATCCGGCAGCCGTACGTGGACCCGGTGATCCTCACCGACATGCCGGAGACGAGCCTGGCGGTGCAGGACGAGACGTTCGGGCCGACGCTGACCGTGACGAAGGTCGCGGACCTGGACGAGGGCGTCACCCTGGCGAACTCCAGCCGGTACGCGCTGGGGTCCACGGTGTTCGTGGGCAGCAAGAAGACCGGCCTGGCGGTGGCGCGCGCGATGCGCAGCGGCATGACCTCGGTCAACTCGGTGATCGGGTTCGCGACCGTGCCCGCCCTGCCTTACGGGGGAAACGGTGATTCCGGTTTCGGCCGCATTCACGGCCCCGACGGTCTGCGCGAGTTCACCCGGGCCAAGGCGATCACCCGGGTCCGGATGCGTTCCCCGCTCAAGCTGACCACGCTCGACCGCACCGACAAGGACCTGACCAGGCTGCTGTCCGTCGCCACCCTGCTGCACGGCAAGCGCTACCGCTGAGGGCGCCGTTCCCCCAGGCCCGATCGGGGCCGGGGTCAGCCCAGCTCGGCCGGGAGAAGCTCGCTGGCCAGGGCCGGGTCGGAAGGCTCCAGCGGGGCGCGGCCGATGATGAGATCCGCCGCCCGCTCGGCGATGGCGATGGTCGGCGCGTTGGTGTTGCCCCGGGGTACCACCGGCATGACCGAGGCGTCGACCACCCGCAGCCGCTCCACCCCGCGCACCCGCAGTTCCGGGTCGACCACGCTGGTCAGCTTGACCGCGGCCAGCCGGGAGTCGCCGCCCATGGCGCAGGAGCCCACCGGGTGGAAGAGCGTGCCGAGGTCGCGCCGGATGAACTCTCTCACCTGCGCGTCCGTGCGGACCTCCGGCCCGGGCGACAGCTCGGACTTGCAGATCTTGGCGAGCGGGCCCGCACAGGCGAACTCGCGGGCCATCCGGACCCCTTCCATCAGCGGCTCAAGGTCGGTGCCGTCGGACAGGTAGGCGGGGTCGATGGCGGGCTTGTGCCGGGGGTCGGTGCTGCGCAGCCGGACGTGGCCGCGGCTGCCGACGTCGACCAGCGTGATCAGCAGGGAAAACGCCCGCGTCTGTGGGTCGGCTAGCCCTTCCCGCTGATAGGGCGTGGGCAGCGCGTGCCATTGCAGGTCGGGCGCGGGCAGTGAGGGCCTGGTCCGGCTGAACCCGCCCGCCTCGGCCACGTTGGAGGTCAGCGGGCCGGAGTGCCGCAGCCGCCACCGGGCCAGGTTGACCGGGGTGGACTCCTCCCACAGGCCCGCCGTGCGCGGGGTGGCCCACATCGCGGTGACCATCGGATGGTCCGACAGGTTCGCGCCCACGCCCGGGCTGTCCACGTGGACGATGATGCCGTGGTCGTGCAGGTGGTCGGCGGGGCCGATGCCGGAGAGCATGAGCAGATGCGGGCTGCCGATGGCTCCCGCGGCCACGATCACCTCGCCCTCGGCGCGCGCGATCTCCTCCGTGCCGCGCAGCAGGTAGCGCACCCCGGCGGCCCGGCCCGCCTCCACTACCACCTGGGTCACCCGGGCATCGGTCAGCACCTCGAGGTTGGGCCGCGACCTGGCCGGGTGCAGGTAGGCGTCAGCCGCTGACCAGCGGCGGCCGTCCCGCTGGGTCACCTGGTAGAACCCGCTGCCATCCTGCTGCGGGCCGTTGAAGTCCTCGTTCTCGACCAGCCCGGCCTCACGCGCCGACGCGACCCACGCCTTGGTGAGCGCGGACCTGTACTTCAGGTCGGAGACGGTCAGCGGGCCACCCGCGCCGTGGTACGGCGAGGCGCCCCGGGTGTTGTCCTCGGCCCGGCGGAAGTAGGGCACCAGGTCGGTGTAGCCCCAGCCGGTGCAGCCGTAGTCGTCCCGCCAGGTGTCGTAGTCGTGGCGGGCCCCCCGGATGTAGATCATCGCGTTCATCGACGACGAGCCGCCGAGCATGCGGCCGCGGGGCCAGTAGATGGGGCGCCCGGCCGCCCGGTCCTGCGGGATGGTGCGGTAGTCCCAGTCGTAGGTGCTCTGGAAGAGCAGGTTCAGGGCGGCCGGGATGTGAATCTCGTCGGCATTGTCGGGTGGGCCGGCCTCCAGCAGCAGCACCCGCGTGGCGGGGTTCTCCGACAGGCGCGCAGCCAGGACACATCCGGCGCTGCCGCCACCGACGATGACATAGTCGTACACGGCCACCTTCCCAACCACGGTCCGGGCGGATAGGCGACAACCCTACCGGCGTGGGCGGCCGCCGGGCACTGACCCGCCGGGCCGGCCTGGCTGCCCCAGCCCGACCCGCTACCGTGATGGCATGCCGAAGAGCCGCCGGGACCAGCCGATCGTTTTGTCACGTATCTACACCCGCACCGGTGACGATGGGACGACCGCGCTCGGCGACATGAGCCGGGCGTCCAAGACGGACCCGCGCCTGGTCGCCTACGCCGACGTGGACGAGGCCAACTGCGCGATCGGGGCCGCTCTCGCGCTCGCCGAGTTCAGCGACGACCTCACGGCGCTGCTCACCCGGGTCCAGAACGAGCTGTTTGATGTCGGCGCGGACCTGTGCACCCCGGTCACCGACAACCCGCCCTACCCCCCGCTGCGGATCGACGGCAGCTACGTGAGTGCCCTGGAGCGCGACTGCGACGAGCAGAACGCGGACCTGCCGACGCTGCGGAGCTTCATCCTGCCCGGCGGCACGCCCGGGGCGGCGCTGCTGCACACCGCCCGGACCGTCGTCCGCCGGGCCGAGCGCAGCACCTGGGCCGCCCTGGCCGTGCACGGCGACACGGTGAACCCGCTCACCGCCCGCTACCTCAACCGGCTCTCGGACCTGCTGTTCATCCTCGCCCGGCGGGCGAACCTGCCGCACGGTGACGTGCTCTGGAAGCCCGGCGGCGACCGCCGACCCTCGTGATCACCGCCCTGGTTGCGGCCGGCCCGTGTCAGCCGAGCCAGCGGTCGTAGGAGCCGGGTGGCGCCGCTTCCAGCCAGGCCAGGAAACCGGTCAGCGCGGCTTCGCCCATGGCCAGCTCGACCGTGTCCGGGCTCTCCCCCGAGTGGCAGGCGATCACCACCGTGCCCGGCCCGAGGAACACCGCTTCCACGGCATCGGCGTCCCGCCGCGATTCGACGGACAGGGTCTGGCGGGCGAGCGTCTCCTCGGGGGTGAGCAGCACCCCGACGCCGTTGTACCAGCGCAGCTCGTCAGCCCCGTAGGCGGCCACCCCGAGCCGCCAGGTCCCGCCGGGCTTGCGCAGCCCGCATTCGACGGTGCCGCCGCCCCGGTCGAGCAGGAGCCGCCGCCCGGCAATGCCGGCCGCCGCGAGTACCACCACGATCAGGAAGGCCACCAGGATCCAGGCCGCGTCGAGCGCTAGTGCTTTGCTCATCCCGGCCCCGGCCGCTGCCTCTCGTCAGGACCGCTCGCCCGCAGCCCGCAGCAGCGCGCGGGCGTATTTCACCTCGGCCGGCTCCTCCTCCGGCGCCACCGGGCCGACGTCCTCCAGCGCGGCGTCCAGCTCGGCCCGGACGGCGCTGGCGTCTACCACGGGTCCCAGCCGGGCCTCGCGGGACAGGATCGACACCCGATCGTTCGCGACCGCCAGGAAGCCGCTGCTCACCGCGGCCACCACTTCCTGGCCTGCGGATCCCTCATCACCTTCGGGGTCGATGATGCGGACGAGACTGCCTTCGGCCAGGATCCCGAGCACCGGGCTGTGGCCGGTCAGGACGCCCAGATCGCCGTCCAGGGTCTTGGCGATCACCATCTGGGCACGCCCGGACCAGATCTCGCCGTCCGGTGCGACCAGCTCCACCCGAAGCGTCACCGCGTTACCTCATTCCCTCGCCGCGCCCGCCGCCCGCCGTGGCCGGGCGCTTTCCTGCCCGCTTCCCCGCGCGCCCGCGGGGCGTGCCCGCGCCGCTCACCGGCGCTCCAGCTCCTGGGCCTTCCGCTCCACGTCCTCGATCCCGCCGCACATGAAGAAAGCCTGCTCAGGGATGGAATCGTACTTGCCCGCGGCGATTGCCTTGAACGAGGAGATGGTGTCGCTGAGCGGGACGAACACGCCCGGCTGGCCGGTGAACTGCTCGGCGACGAACATCGGGTGCGACAGGAACCGCTCGATGCGCCGGGCCCGCTTGACGGTGACCTGGTCCTCTTCGGACAGCTCGTCGATGCCCAGGATGGCGATGATGTCCTGCAGCTCCTTGTAGCGCTGCAGGATCCGCTGCACCTCGCGGGCCACGTCGTAGTGCTCCTGGCCGACGTAGTTGGCGTCCAGGATGCGGGAGGTGGAGTCGAGCGGGTCCACCGCCGGGAAGATGCCCTTCTCGGTGATCGCCCGGGACAGCACGGTGGTGGCGTCCAGGTGGGCGAACGTGGTGTGCGGGGCGGGGTCGGTGATGTCGTCGGCCGGTACGTAGATCGCCTGCATCGAGGTGATCGAGTGGCCGCGGGTCGAGGTGATCCGCTCCTGCAGCTGCCCCATCTCATCGGCCAGGGTGGGCTGGTAGCCCACGGCCGAGGGCATCCGGCCGAGCAGCGTGGACACCTCCGAGCCGGCCTGGGTGAACCGGAAGATGTTGTCGATGAACAGCAGGACGTCCAGGCCCTCGGCGTCGCGGAAGTACTCGGCCATGGTCAGCGCGGACAGCCCCACCCGCAGCCGGGTGCCGGGCGGCTCGTCCATCTGGCCGAACACCAGCGCCGTGTCCTTGATGACGTTCGACTCGGTCATCTCGATGAACAGGTCGTTGCCCTCACGGGTGCGCTCGCCGACCCCGGCGAACACCGAGACGCCGCCGAAGTTCTTGGCCACCCGGGTGATCATCTCCTGGATGAGCACTGTCTTGCCCACACCGGCCCCGCCGAACAGGCCGACCTTGCCGCCCTTGACGTACGGGGTGAGCAGGTCGAGCACCTTGATGCCGGTCTCCAGGATCTCGGTCCTGGGCTCCAGCTGGTCGAACGCCGGCGGGTCGCGGTGGATGGACCAG
This sequence comes from uncultured Actinomycetes bacterium, assembly GCA_963730065.1. GTDB lineage: Bacteria > Actinomycetota > Actinomycetes > Streptosporangiales > Streptosporangiaceae > UBA9676. Next base: position 687,184 of record CAVSQL010000006.1, read on the forward strand.
CGCTCGGTCACCTTCAGCGACGCGGTCGGCACGTCCAGCGTCTCGCCGAGCACGTTGAACACGTGGCCCTTGGTGACCTCGCCGACCGGCACGGTAATCGGGCCGCCGGTGTCGGTGACCTCGGCGCCGCGCACCAGGCCGTCGGTCGGCTGCATGGAGATCGTCCGGACGATGTCGTCGCCCAGGTGCTGCTCGACCTCCAGGGTCAGCGTCCTGGTCTGATCGTCCAGCGTGATATCCACCTTCAGGGCGTTGTAGATGTCGGGCATGGCCTCGGCGCTGAACTCCACGTCCACGACGGGGCCGATGACCCGTACGACCCGGCCGGCGGCCTGCGCGCCCGTGGCTGTCTCGCCGCCCGCGGCGGCGTTCTCGGCGGTTGCGGTCATGATGACACTCACTCTTTCCCGGCGGAGGCCTCGGTCAGCGCGTTGGCGCCCCCGACGATCTCGCTGATTTCCTGGGTGATCTCGGCCTGGCGTGCCTTGTTGGCCTCAAGGGTGAACTGCTCGAGCAGGTCGTTGGCGTTGTCGGTGGCCGACTTCATCGCCCGCCGCCGGGCCGCGATCTCCGAGGCGGCGGCCTCCAGCAGCGCGTGGTAGAGCCGGCTCTCCACATACCACGGCAGCAGGGCATCCAGCACGTCCGGCGGGGAGGGCTCGAACTCGTAGAGCGGGAACGCCCCGCTGGGCTCCGTGCTCTCCTCGATCTCGATCGGGAGGATCCTGCGCACGACCGCCCGCTGGGTGAGCATGGACACGAACTCGGTGTAGACGCAGTAGATCTCGTCCACCCCGCCCTCGGCGGCCGGGCGGCTGAACGCGTCCAGCAGCGCCTCGGTGATCTCGCGGGCGTTCTCGTGGCGTGGCGTCTCCGAGAACCCGCTCCACTGCGCGGCGATCTCCCGCTCGCGGAACCGGTGCCAGGTGATCCCCTTCCGGCCGGACACGTAGGTCACCTCGTCGACGCCCCGCTCATCGAGCAGCGCGCGCAGGCCCTGCGCCTCGCGCAGGACGTTGGCGCTGTAGCCGCCGGCGAAGCCCCGGTCGCTGGTGAGGATCAGGATCGCGGCCCGCTCGGTGCGCTCGGGCTCACGGACGATCGGGTGGTCGATCTGCGCCGACCGGCTGACCACCGCCTCGACGGCATTGGTGATCTCCCGTGCGTAGGGTCCCGCGTCGCGGACCCGCTGCTGGGCCTTGATGATCCGCGAGGACGCGATCAGCTCCTGGGCGCGGGTGATCTTGGCAGTGGACTGGATCGACCGGATCCGCTGCCGGATGGCGCGAAGCTGTGCTGGCATGCTCTGCCTTCCCAGGCCTAAGCCTGCGCGGGCGGCGGCGGCGGCGGGCGCCTGGTCACCGTCTCGCGCTCGATCTCCTCGTCGGCCGTTGGCTCGACCTGCTCCTCGCTGTCGCTGGAGACGAGCATCTCCCCGCCGCCGATCTCGAAGCCCCGCCGGAACTCCTCGATCGCGTCCTTGAGCGTGGTGGCGGTGTCGTCGTTCAGCTCGCCGGTCTCCCTGATCGACGCGTACACCCCGTCGTGGCTGCGCTGCAGGAAGTCCAAGAACTCGTTCTCGAACCGCTGGACGTCGCCGACCGGCACGTCGTCGAGGTACCCGCCGGTGCCGGCCCACACCGAGACCACCTGCCGCTCCACCGGGAGCGGGCTGTACTGCGGCTGCTTGAGCAGCTCCACCAGCCGCGCCCCCCGGTCCAGCTGGGCGCGGGAGACGGGGTCCAGGTCGGACGAGAACGCGGCGAACGCCTCTAGGTCGCGGTACTGGGAAAGGGCCAGCTTCAGCCCGCCCGCGACCTTTTTCATCGCCTTGATCTGCGCGTCACCGCCGACCCGGGACACCGACCGGCCCACGTTGATGGCCGGCCGCACGCCGGAGTTGAACAGGTCGGTTTCCAGGAAGATCTGCCCGTCGGTGATGGAGATGACATTGGTCGGAATATAGGCGGAGATGTCGTTGGCCTTTGTCTCGATAATCGGCAGGCCGGTGAGCGAGCCGCCGCCCAGCTCTTTCGACAGCTTGGCGCACCGCTCGAGCAGCCGGGAGTGCAGGTAGAAGACGTCCCCGGGGTAGGCCTCGCGGCCGGGCGGCCGGCGCAGCAGCAGCGAGACGGCCCGGTACGCCTCGGCCTGCTTGGACAGGTCGTCGAAGATGATCAGCACGTGCTGGCCCGCGTACATCCAGTGCTGGCCGATCGCCGAACCGGTGTAGGGGGCGATGTACTTGTAGCCGGCCGGGTCGGAGGCGGGGGAGGCGACGATGGTGGTGTACGCCATCGCGCCCGCGTCATCCAGCGCCTGCCGCACCTGGGCGGTGGTGGAACCCTTCTGGCCGACCGCCACGTAGATGCACTTGACCTGGCGCTCCGGATCGCCGGACTCCCAGTTGGACTTCTGGTTGATGATGGTGTCGATGGCGATGGCGGTCTTGCCGGTCTGCCGGTCGCCGATGATCAGCTCCCGCTGGCCGCGCCCGACCGGGGTCATCGCGTCGATCGCCTTGATGCCGGTCTGCAGCGGCTGGCTCACCTTGGCGCGCTGGATCACCGAGGGTGCCTGCAGCTCCAGCGCCCGCAGCACGGTGCCCTCGATCTCCCCCTTGCCGTCCATCGGCACGCCGAGCGGGTCCACCACCCGGCCGAGGAAGGCGTCGCCGACCGGGACCGACAGCACCTCCCCGCTCCGGCGTACCTGCTGGCCTTCCTCGATCTTGGTGAAGTCGCCGAGGATGACCACGCCGATCTCGCGCACGTCCAGGTTGAGCGCGAGGCCGCGGATCCCGCCGGGGAACTCCAGCAGTTCGTTGGCCATCGCCGAGGGCAGGCCTTCTACCCGCGCGATGCCGTCGCCAGCCTCGGCGACCGTCCCAATTTCCTGCCGTGAGGCGCCTTCCGGCTCGTACGCCTGGACGAAGCTCGCCAGCGCGTCCCGGATCTCCTCGGGCCGGATTGTCAGCTCCGCCATGGTCCTCGCGTCTTTCTCGTTGGAATGTCGGTTGTCGGCCTGTCAGTTGCCGCCGGGCCCGCGGCCGGGCTGCGCCCCTCGCGGGAGCGGCTGCGCCCCGCCATCAGGACGCCAGCCGCTGTCGTAGCTGGGCAAGCCGGCTCGCCACGCTGCCGTCAATGAACTCATCCCCGATCTGGACGGATATTCCACCCACGACCCGGGGATCGACGACGACATTCAGGTGAACATCGTGGCCGTAGGCCTGCGCCAGTGCGGCGGCGAGCCGCCCGCGCTGCTCTTCGGTGAGCCCGGTGGCGACCCGCACGACGGCGATCAGGCGCTGCCGCCAGGCAGCAGCCAGCCGCCCGTACTCGTCCAGGGTCGTCTCAAGGTTACGTCCCCGCGGGTAGATAACGGCCTGGGTGATCAGCCGCAGGGCGGCCGGGGTCACCTTGGCCGCCAGCAGCGCGTCCAGCAGGCCGCGCTTGCCCTCGTCCGGCGGCCCCTGATCCTCCAGAGCCGACCGCAGGGCGGGCTCGGTGGCGACGATCCTGCCGAACCTGAACAGCTCATCCTCCAGGTCATCGAGCTGGCCCTCATCCTCGGCCGCGGCCGCGGTGGCCAGCACGCCGAGCTCTTCGGCCGCGTCGGCCAGGTCCCGCGACGACGACCAGCGGTTGTCCGCCATGCCGGAGACCAGGCCGGCGGTAGGCCCGGAGACACGGCCCTCCAGCAGCCGCCGGGCCAGGCCGCTCCGGGCCGCCGTCGGGCTCGTGGCGTCGGTCAGCGCCCGGCGCACGCCAGGCTCCCGGTCGAGCAGGTGGGCCACCGCGAACAGTTCCTCGCCGAGTGCGCGGGCCGTGGACTGGTCCTCCAGCGCGGCCGTCAGCTGCTCGCGCGCCATGATGAGGGATCCGCGGCTGGCGCCCCTCATCGCAGCCCCTCCCGCGGGCGGCCCGTGACCGCCCTCGCAGGTGTACGGCGGCGGGTCATCGGGCGGCGCTTTCGGCCTGCTGATCCAGCTCGTCCAGGAAGCGCTCAACGACGCGCCGCTGCCGGGCCTCGTCGGTCAGCGACTCGCCCACCACGCGGCTGGCGAGGTCCACCGCGAGCGCGCCGACCTCGGTCTTGAGCGACTGGAGCGCCTGCTGGCGGTCGGCCTCGATCTGCGCGTGTGCCGCCTCGACCAACCGGCGACCTTCGACGTTCGCCTGCTCGCGCATCTCGGCGATGATCTGCGCACCCTGCTCCCGCGCCTCCTCGCGCAGCCGGGCGGCCTCGTGCCTGGCCTCGGCCAGCTGCTCCCGGTACCTGGCCAGGGTGGCGTCCGCCTCGGCCTGGGCTTCCTCGGCTCGCTGCAGGCCGCCCTCGATCTTGTCGGTCCGTTCCTCGAGCGTCTTGCTGAGCCTGGGGATCAGGACCTTCCAGAGCGCGAAGAAGATGATGCCGAACGTGACCGCGCCGACGATGAGCTCGGTCAGGTTGGGGACCAGTGGGTTCTGAAGTTGTTCGGCCGCTTGGTACAACATGGCGGCTACCTCTCCGTCCGGGGTGCTACTTGATGAAGAACGGGACGGCGATGCCGATCAGCGCCAGCGCCTCGGTCAGTGCGAAACCGATCCACATGTAGGTGGTGATCCGGCCCGTGGCCTCCGGCTGCCGGGCCATGGCCTCGATGGCGTGCCCGAAGACCAGGCCGATGCCGATGCCAGGCCCGATCGCGGCCAGGCCATAGGTCAGCGCGCCCAGGTTGATGATGTGGATCGTGTTCGGGTTACCCGGCGTGCCCGGCGCTCCCGCCGCGATGTAGAGCAAGTGATGCACCAGCTGATGCATTGTGTCGTTCCTTCTTTTCGGGCCGGCGTCGCCGGATCGTGTGGGCTATTGGGTTAGTGCGACGTCTCCATCGCGTCGGCGATGTAGAACGAGGTGAGCGTGGCGAAGATGAAGGCCTGGAGCCCCGTGATCAGCACTTCGAGGCCGGTCAGGATGATCGTCAGCAGGAACGACGTCACCGAGAACAGCAGGCCGATCGAGAAGCTGAACAGGTACCAGGACGCCAGCCCGAACACCAGCAGCAGCAGGTGCCCGGCGAGCATGTTGGCGAAGAGCCGGATCGCGAGGGTGAACGGCCGGACGAAGATGTTGGAGAGCAGCTCGACCGGGGCCAGCAGCGGCAGGATCCACCAGGGCGCCCCTTCGGGCACGGCCATTTGCTTGAAGTATCCGATCGGCCCCTTGGTTTTGATCCCGATCGTGATGTAGGTGACCCATACGATAAGGGCGAGCGCGACCGGGAATGCGAACCTGGACGTCGCCGGGAACTGGATCAGCGGGATGAGGCTGAACACGTTCATGATCCAGACGAAGAAGAAGATCGAGACGATGAAGGCCAGGTACTTGTCGCCCTTCTTGCCCAGCTGCTGCCGCAGGATCTGGTCCCGGACGAACAGCACTCCCATCTCGCCGAGATTCTGCGTGCCCCTGGGGACGAGCTTCGGCTTCCGGAACGCCACGTAGAAGAAGGTCAGGATGATCACGGCGGTCAGAACCGCGAGAACGGTGGGCTTGGCGATCTGGATGCCCGCGACGGTGAAGATCGGCTTGAAGTAGAAGTTCGAGATCGACGGCGCCGGGTAGCCACAGCCGCTGAAGATGTGGCATCCGCTTGCCGTCGTCATTACGGACACGTTACTCACCGTTGGCTCCTTGCGGCAGCCGCCCGGGCGCGCCCGGGTGGCAGGTCAACGCGGTCACGATCTGGTGACCCGGAAGATGACCAGGGCGATCGCGCTGGCCAGGCCGGCCAGCATCCCGATCGGGAACAGCACCGGCCAGCCGGTCCAGCGGGCGGCCAGCCAGCCCACGAAGCCGTACAGGGCCATGCCGCCGATCATGTAGGACAGGATCGCCCAGCCCTCGCTCGGCGGGCTTGGCTGCGACGGATCCCGGCCGCCCGGCGACGGATCCCGGCCGCTCTCCGGCGACCCGCGGCCGTTCACCGGGCATCCCATCTGGGCTGCTGCCTGCGCATGCGGATGCGCCGGCCATGGGCCGCGGTCCCCCGCCCTGCGGTCCGGTCTGTCTCACGGGTCACCGGTCTTTGTCCGGCTCGACGTACAGCATCTTCAGCCGCATCGACGACACCATCTGCGCCGCGCTGTAGACCAGCACGCAGACGATGACGGTCAGGCCGAAGAACTTGCCGTTGAAGGCGGTCGAGTTCTGGAAGGTACCGAGCAAGATGATCAGGACGAGGATCTTGACCAGGAAGGTGCCGACCGCGGCCGCCATCATCGCCTGTGGGCTCACCCTCGCCGCCCGCGACACCACCAGCACGCTGATCCCGAAGAACGCGATCACCAGCCCGACGCCGATGATGGCCCCGAGCAGTCCCTTGCTGCCGCCAAAGACGGCGCCGAGCACGATCATGAGCAGCGCGACAGGAGCTGTGAGCATGGCGGAACGCCGCAGGATCACGGCATAGTTCGCCGGCATCTACCAGACTCCGGGGTCTCGATGGTCGCACTGATGGCCTGCACGCGCGCCAAGCCATTCCCGCCGCACGCGCCGCGCGGGGCAGCCACGAGACGGGAGTGGCGCATGTGCGCCGCCACGTGTGCGAAACGTATCACGGACCCCTCACTCGGCTTCGAGTGGCTGCTCGTGAAAGATATCACAAGCTCCCCCGCGCAAGCTTCGGCAGGTCACCCTGGGTGGCTGAGACGGGTTTCAGCGGTCAGGCGGGCCGTGCGAAGCCGGCCGCGATACCGCCAGCGCCGATCACGCCGGCGGCGCCGGCCGGTCGCGGCCGGGCCGGGCGGACGGCGAGGGCGGGGCCGGCTGTGCGGGCAGCCACGGCGCGGACGGCGAGGGCCCCGGTGGCCACGGCGAGACCGGCGGCCCGGGCGGCCCGTCCAGCTGCGGCGGGGACGGCTCCGGCAGCCCATCCGGCCACCGCGGGGACGGCTCCGGCAGCCCGTCCGGCCACCGCGGGGAGGCCTGCGACGGCCCCGGTGACCGGGGGGAGGCCGGCGACGGCCCCGGTGACCGCGGGAACGCCGCGGCGGCCCCTGGCCTGCTCCACGGCGGGCCGGCCCCGGGTGGCTCGTCGTGCGGTGGGGCGGGATCGAACGCCGCTTGTGGCGCCGGCGGGGTCGGCCGCCAGGACGGCGGTCCGGGACGCGAGGTGGCGGCCTGGGCCGTGGGGCGGGCAGGCCGGTGGTGAACCGGTCCGGGCCGGGCCGGGCCGGGGTCGGGTGGCGCCGGCCCGGGCGTCGCGGACGGTGAGGTGTGGGCAGCAGCCGGTGCGGCGGGGGCAGCGGCCGGTGCGGCGGGGGACGGCGCCGCCCCCTTGTCCGCGACGGGCGTCCCCGCGGCGTGGGCCCCGGCGGGCGCCCGGGAGGAGGGCGCCCCAGCGGCGGGCCGGGCCCATGGGCGGAACCGTGGCATCGACACGAGCAGCAGCGCCAGCATGCCGCCCACGGCGACGCTGGCCAGCACGAACAGCGGGGTCCGGACGATCGACAGCCATACCACGCTGCCCGCGAACAGGGCCGCCCACAGGTACATGATCAGGACGCTGCTCCGGTGCGAGTGCCCGATGTCGAGCATGCGGTGATGCAGGTGCTTGCGGTCCGGCGCGAACGGTGACATGCCCGCCCGGGTCCGGCGGAACACCGCCATGAGCAGGTCGGTATAGGGGATGAGCAAGATCGCGGCCGGGAGCAGCAGGGGCAGGATCTCGCCGAACCGGTTGACCGTGCCGGCGTGGCGGGCGGCCCGGGTGGTGAGCGATACCGGGTCGAGTGAGGCCAGGCTGGAGATCGGCACGTAGGCGAGCAGCAGGCCGATCAGCATGGCGCCGGTGTCGCCCATGAAGATGCGCGCCGGGTGGTAGTTGTGGGGCAGGAACCCCAGGCAGATTCCGGCCAGGACCGCGGATGCCAGCGCTGGGCCGGTCTGTTCCGGCAGGCCCAGCCGGTGGGTGAGCGTGTAGTAGTAGGCGAAGAAGGCGACGGCCCCGATGCCGACGATCCCGGCGGCCAGCCCGTCCAGGCCGTCGATGAAGTTGACCGCGTTGATGGTGACCACCACGACCAGGATCGTGAGGGCGATCTGCTGATCGCTGGTGAGGCCCAGCGTGCCCGAGTTGGGTGCCGGCAGCCAGGTCACCTCGGCACCGCTCCAGACCAGGATCACGCCCGCCGCCACCTGGCCGGCCAACTTGCTGATCACGCCAATTCCCCAGCGGTCGTCGACGAAGCCCATGACCACGACCAGGCCCCCGGCCAGCAAGAGTCCCTTGGCCATGTTCGTCTCCGCGAACACGCTGTTCAGGGCGGGCAGCTGGCTCGCCACCAACAGCCCCGCGCCCAGGCCCGCGTACATGGCGAACCCCCCGAGCAGGGGGGTGGGGACCATGTGAACGTCACGGTCGCGGGCGGCATGCATCGCGCCGACCGCGATCGCGAACCGCCGCACGAGCGGCGTCAGCAGGTAGGTTACGGCCGCCGCCGCCAGCAAGGTCAGAACGTATTCACGCATGGCCTCACCGCGGCCCGGCTGGGGCTGCGCGCATCAGCATCCACTCTAGGGCACCCCGGCCCAGACCGTATGCCTGTGGCCACCGTCCGTCTCCCCGCTTCCGGGATCCCGGCCCGGCGGCACCGGGCGGTGGCCCGTGTCACCCGCCCCGCCGCATCACCTGCTGCGCCGCGGTGTCAGCTACCCGCCGCGGTGCCATCCCCGGCCGGCGGCGCGGCCTCCCCGGCCCCCGGCGCCCCATCCCCGGCCGACGGCGCAGCATCCGCGGCCGACGGCGCAGCATCCCCGGCCGGCCGCGCGCCATCCCCGGCCGGCCACGCGTCGTCGGCGGGAACCGGCGCGCCGTCCTGGTCGAGCAGCGCGTCATCGTCGACCGCCAGGGTGACGACCTGCCGGAGGCGCTCGACCGAGATCACCCCCGCCCGCACCAGCCGGGGGACCGAGCTGGTCAGGTTGACGATCGTGGACGGAAGTTCGCCGAGGCAGGGCCCGCCGTCCAGGTAGACGGCGACCGCGTCGCCCAGTTGCTCCTGCGCCGCGGCGGCCGTGGTCGCGGGCGGGGCGCCGGAGCGGTTGGCGCTGCTCACCGCCAGCGGGCCTACCTCCTTGAGCAGCTCAAGCGCGATCTCATGCAGGGGCATCCGGACCGCGACCGTGCCCTTGGTGTCGCCCAGATCCCAGATCAGGTTCCGGTTGGCCCGCAGGATCAGGGTGAGACCACCCGGCCAGAATTCCTCGATGAGATCCTTGCCGGACTCGTTCAGGCCCTCGACCAGGGCGGTCGCCGCGCGCACGGTGCCGACCAGCACCGGCGGCGGCATCTGGCGGCCCCGGCCCTTGGCCGCGAGCAGGCCGGCCACGGCGGGCGGGGAGAAGGCGTCGGCGGCCAGCCCGTACACCGTGTCTGTCGGCATCACGACAAGGTCGCCCTTGCGCAGCGAGGTGGCCGCCTCGACAATGCCGGTCGCCCGCTGTGCCGCGTCCGTGCAGTCATACCGTTCGCTCATGCCAGCCCATCTTTCCACTCATCGGGTGCCCGCCGACCCAGGACCGCCCGCCCCGGATCTCCCCTCCCGCCGAGCCGTAGCCGTCAGCTGGGTGCTGCGGGATCGCGGCTAGCGCCGGGCGGTGACGAAACGGTCCCGCCCGGCCAGGTCCTTGTGGTTGCGGGTGTCCCGCCAGCCCCGTTCCTCCGCGAAGATCCAGTAGACCGCCGCGCCCTGCGGTGCGCCATGCTCGACCGCGACCAGCCCGCCGGGCCGCAGCAGCCGCCGGGCAACGCCTTCGATGACCCGGACGGCGCCCAGCCCATCCTCGCCGCCCCAGAGCGCCCCGGCGGGGTCGTACTCCCCGACCTCGGGGGGAACGGTGGCACCGACCGGTATATATGGCGGGTTGCTGATCACCAGGTCCACGGCCCCGCTCAACGACGGCAGGGTGCTGGCGAAGTCGCCCCCGTCGAGTGTTACCCGGCCGCGGGTGTGCGGGGCGCTGCCCGCACACCTCGCGATGTTGCGTTCCGCCCATCGCCGCGCCAGCGGGTCGGCTTCCACCGCGTACACCCGTGCGCGGGGCACCTCCTGCGCGATCGCCAGCGCGATCGCTGCGCTGCCGGTGCCCAGATCCGCCACCACCGGCTCGGCCACGTCCATGTCCCTGAGCGCCCCGATCGCCCAGCCGGTCATCACCTCGGTTTCGGGACGGGGCACGAACACCCCGGGTCCCACCTGGAGTTCCAGGTAACGGAAGTAAGCGAGGCCGGTGATGTGCTGAAGTGGCTCCCGCGCCTCCCGGCGGGCGATCTCGTTCCAGAACCGCGGGTCGAACTCGCCGTCGGGCACCCGGTGCAGTTCGCCGCGGCCGACCCCGTGCACGTGCGCGGCGATCGTCTCCGCGTCGGCCCGCGGCGAGTTGACGCCCGCCTCGGCCAGCCTGATGGTGGCGGCCGCGATCTCGTCAAGCAGCAGGGTCACTCGTTGCCTCCCTCGCGGTGCGTCGCGCCGGAGGCGGTCAGGCCCTATCCTCGCCGGCCGCGCGGCTGGACCGGTCGCCCTCAGCCAGCGCCCTGATGACGGCGTCCAGGTCTCCGTCGATCACCTGGTCGAGGTTATGGGCTTTGTAGCCGACCCGGTGGTCGGAGACGCGGTTCTCGGGGAAGTTGTAGGTGCGCACCCGCTGGGAACGGTCCACGGTCCGGACCTGGCTGCGCCGCTCGGCCGCCGCCCGGGCCTCCGCGTCCGCCTGTGCCTGTGCGAGCAGCCGGGCCCGCAGGATCCTCATCGCCTGCTCCTTGTTCTGGAGCTGGCTCTTCTCGTTCTGGCAGGAGACCACGATCCCGGTCGGCAGGTGGGTGATGCGGACCGCCGAGTCGGTCGTGTTCACGCTCTGGCCGCCGGGCCCGGACGAGCGGAACACGTCGATCCGCAGGTCGGAGGGGTCGATGGTGACCTCGACGGGATCGGCCTCCGGCATCACCAGCACCCCGGCGGCCGACGTGTGGACGCGGCCCTGAGATTCGGTCACCGGCACCCGCTGGACCCGGTGCACGCCACCTTCGTACTTGAGGCTGGCCCACACGCCATCGGTGGCCGCCCGCGGCGCCTTGACGGCTACGGTCGCGTCCTTGTAACCACCCAGGCCGGTCATGGTCGCGTCGAGGATCTCCGTCTTCCACCCCCGGCGCTCGGCATAGCGCAGGTACATGCGCAGCAGATCACCGGCGAACAGCGCGGACTCCTCGCCGCCCTCCCCCGCCTTCACCTCGAGGATGACGTCTTTGCTGTCATTGGCGTCGCGGGGAACAAGCAGCCCCCGCAGCCGCTCTTCGAGCTCGGCGCGGCGGCCGGCGATCTGCTCGGCCTCCGCCGCGAAGGAAACGTCCTCACTGCCGAGCTCACGGGCGGTTTCCTCGTCGGCGGTCGTCTGCTGCCACTCCCGGTAGGCGTTCATGATGGGGGTGAGCTCGCCGTAGCGGCGCCCGAGCGCCCTCGACCGTTCGGGGTGGGAGTGCACGGCAGCGTCGGCGAGGTCACGCTCCACCCTGGCGTACTCGTCCGCCAGTTCAGCAAGCCTCTCGAACACCGTGCCTCCTCGCTGGGCGCCTCTCATAGCTCTCCCGCCTGCCGACGGCAGGGGCCAGCCGCGCGGGCGCAGTTCTGCCGTCGACAGCCAGGATCACCGCGCGAGAACGGCTGGCGCCGTCCGGGCGCGGTGATCCGCGGGAGCTACTTGCTGCCGGCTGCCTTCTTGCCGAACCGGCGCTCGAAGCGGGCCACGCGCCCGCCGGTGTCGAGGATCTTCTGCTTGCCGGTGTAGAAGGGATGGCAGTTCGAGCAGACATCGGCGTGGATGACGCCGTTGCCCGATGTGGACCGCGTTGTGAAGGTGTTCCCGCAGGTGCAGGTCACCGTGGTCTCCACGTAGTCCGGGTGAATGCCTGGCTTCACGTCACTACTCCTGCCTACTCGGTCGCCGGGTCGCCGCGGCGGACGCCGCCGGGCGTGAACCGGTACCGCGCTGTGTCGGCCTTTCAGTGTGCCAGACCCCAGAACGCGTTCCGGGGGCTGGAGATTCCCGTCGCAATCAGGTGCTGACCGTGGTCTTCTGCACCTGGAGCAGGAACTCGGCGTTGCTCTTGGTGCCCTTCATCCGCTCCATGAGCACTTCCAGTGCCTGCTGTGGCTCGAGCGCGTGCAGCACCCGGCGGAGCTGCCAGACGATCTTCAGCTCGTCGGGGCTCAGCAGCAGCTCTTCCTTGCGGGTGCCGGACGCGTCCACGTCGATGGCGGGGAAGATCCGCTTCTCGGCGAGCTCCCGGCGGAGCCGCAGCTCCATGTTGCCGGTGCCCTTGAACTCCTCGAAGATCACCTCGTCGGCGCGGGAGCCGGTCTCGATCAGGGCGGTGGCGAGGATCGTCACCGAGCCGCCATGTTCGATGTTGCGCGCCGCGCCGAAGAACCGCTTGGGTGGGTAGAGCGCGGTGGAGTCCACGCCACCGGACATGATCCGCCCGCTGGCGGGGGCGGACAGGTTGTAGGCGCGGCCGAGCCTGGTGATCGAGTCGAGCAGGACGACAACGTCATGGCCCATCTCGGCCAGGCGCTTGGCCCGCTCGATAGCAAGCTCCGCAACGGTGGTGTGGTCCTCGGACGGCCGGTCGAAGGTCGAGTAGACGACCTCGCCCTTGACCGTGCGCTGCATGTCGGTGACTTCCTCAGGCCGCTCGTCCACCAGCACGACCATGAGGTGGCATTCCGGGTTGTTCTTGGTGATCGCGTTGGCGATGGCCTGCATGATCAGCGTCTTGCCCGCCTTCGACGGCGACACGATCAGGCCGCGCTGGCCCTTGCCGATCGGGGCGAACAGGTCGATGATCCGCGTCGTCATGTTGCCCGGGTCGCTCTCCAGCCGCAGCCGCTCCTGCGGGTACAGCGGGACGAGCTTGGCGAACTCCGGCCGGGCCCGTGACTGCTCCGGGTCGAGCCCGTTGACCTTGTCGAGCCGGACCAGGGCGTTGAACTTCTCCCGCCGCTCGCCTTCACGGGGCTGGCGGACCGCCCCCTCGATGACGTCTCCCTTGCGCAGGCCGTGCTTGCGCACCTGCGACAGCGAGACGTACACGTCGTTGGATCCCGGAAGGTAGCCGGTGGTGCGGATGAACGCGTAGTTGTCAAGCACGTCCAGGATGCCAGCGATCGGGATGAGGATGTCGTCCTCGGTGATCACGGGCTCGGCCTCGCTACCGCGCTCGCCGCGGCGCCGGTTGCGGTTGCGGAACCGGTCCCGGTTGCGGCGCCCGCCCCGGCCGTCGGAGTCGTCGTCGCCGCGGCCGCCCTGGTCCTGCTGCTGGCCCGCCTGGCCGCCACGCTGGCCGCCCTGGTCCTGCTGCTGGCCCGCCTGGCCGCCACGCTGGCCGCCCTGATCCTGGCGCTGCTCGGCCTCGCCGCCGCGTGGCTGGTCATCGCGCCTGCCGTTGTTGCGCCGCCGCCGGTCGCCACGCTGGCCGTCGCCGCCCTGGTGGCCCTCTGCGCGCTGGCCATCACCATGCTGGTCCTCGCTGGCGGTCCCGGCGGGTGCACCCGCCGCGGCGGGTGCGGCATCGGCCGCCGTTCCCCGGTCGGCCCGCGCCGGGTGCTCAAAGGCCAGCTGGCTGTCGGCGCCGCCGGCAGCATCCTCCCGCGGCGCACCCGCTGGCGCTTCCCGGCTGGAAGTCGCTGGATAGGTGCCCTCCCCCAGGCCCGGCTGAGTGGATCTGTCTGGTTCCATGGCGTCCTGCTCACGGTGGCGAGGCGCGTCGGCTCCCGCAGACGCGGCCCGCTGGGTGGAATTATCGAGTGACGCACCCCGGCGGGTGGTGTGCGGGGCGGCCGTCCGGCCGCCTTGCTTGTCCTGAATTGCCTCAACGAGCTGGCTCTTGCGCATCCGGCCGGTCCCGGTGATTCCCAGGGACTGTGCCATCCGCTGCAGTTCAGGCAGGAGCATGGCAGACAGGCCGGCGGTAGCGCCACGGTCTGCCCGGCCGGTCATCGGCTCAGCGGCCGGCCCTGCCATCCCGACCGGGCCTGATGATCCGCCCGCCGGGGCCGCGGACTCGCGCGTCACCGGATCCGGGGAGCCGACGGTGGTCGCGGCGGCGGGCTGAGGACCAGGGGTCTCCGGCTGCGTCGTGGTTTCCCCGGGCACAGCCGGGGAGCCGGGGATGAGGTCGGTGGGTTCGCTGCTCACAAGGGTCCTTCCCAGAGCGCGGGTGCCGGCCGTAGATTGACCGGTCAACCCGATGTCACGGCCCGGTGAACTGGCCGGGCCAGGTTGTGCACCAGCTGCCTTATCGTGCCGCCTCGTGTTCGGCGGGCTCCCGTCCGCCTAGCCCGGTGTCTGCGGGCGAAGCAGAAGAGCCGAAACGATCCCAGGCGGCCGGGGCGGCAACCCGGATCTCCGTTCCTTTCCCGGTTCTCCGTGCCGCTTTCGCGGTTGGCGTACGCGGCGAGGAGGAGGTGGCCCGTGGAAGTTGGCGGAGAATCACCAGCTGCGGCCGACCGTGTGACCGACGGCGCAGCAAATGACAGGCAAGCACCTGTCCCCTCGACGGGGCACCTGGTGCGGCATTCAGCTTAACACCAAGAGAGCACACGGCATTCCCTCGACTGCTGTCTGTGTGTCGCGCGGGAAACTGGCCTGGTCACGCGGGAATCCTCCCGTGCGACCTGCGCCCGGCCCCTGGACCTGGTCCTGCGAGGGTTCTCGCCGTGCGCTGACTGGTGGATGCACGCCCAGCCCGCCTTGCTGTACGTGGGCACCCTGCTGATCGATATGCAGGGGGGTTACATGCCAAGCGATACCCGTTTCGCGGGCGATTGAATCCACCGCCTCCGCTGACGGGCCCTGCCCGTCGAGCGACAGGACCAGCACGGCCGGTCCCGCTCCCGACACCACCGCGGCCGCCCCGGCCCGCCGGAGCGCCGCGAGCAGGGCGGCGGTCTCCGGCATGATGGCAGCCCGGTACGGCTGGTGCAGGAAATCCTCGGTCGCATCGAACAGCATCTGCGGCGCGCCGGTGAGGGCCGCGATCAGCAGCGCGCTGCGTGCGGCGTTCGCCGCCGCGTCGGCGTGCGGGACCACCGGGGGCAGTACCTGCCGGGCCGCCTCGGTGGCCAGCGGCGCCGGCGGCACGCACGCCATCGCGCGCAGGGAGGCGGGCACCGGCACCTTCACCAGCCGGGCGCCGGGCGCGGCGCCGCCGGGCACACCAGCACCGGCACCACCGGGCGCAGTCCAGGCACCACCGGGCGCAGCGGTGCCGGCCGGGGCAGGCCGTGGCGTCCAGGCGATGATGAGCCCGCCGGCCAGGCAGGCCGCCACGTTGTCGGGATGGCCTTCCAGCGCCACCGCAAGCTGGAAGACCGCCTCATCCGACAGCCGCGTCTCACCTGGGCCGGCCAGGGCGCGGGCCGCCAGCACGCCGGAGCAGATCGCCGCCGCCGAGGAGCCCAGGCCCCCCGTGTGCGGTATCGCGTTCACACAGCGCAGGGCGATCCCCGGCGGCTGGCCGCCCATGACGCCGAAGGCCGCGCGCATGGCCCTGACCACCAGGTGCTGCTCGCCGTCCACCGCGGTGCCGCCGCCCTCGCCGGACACCTCGATGACCAGACCGCCGGCCGTGACGCGGGCCTCGACCTCGTCATAGAGCGCCAGCGCCAGGCCCAGTGCGTCAAACCCGGGCCCCAGGTTGGCGCTGGTGGCGGGCGCGCGTACCCGGGCAGGCCCCGGCGACCAGATCACGCTGCGCTCATCTCATGGTTTCCCTCGCGGTTGGTCTCCCTCGCGGTGCGTCGCGCCGGGGGCGCGCCGGCCAGCACTTCGCCCGGTCGCGCCGGGGGCGCGCCAAGTGGCACGGCGGCAGGCCGGCCCAGCGTGACAGCGGATGTCATGCCAGTCCCAGCGCGGCCGCCGCAGCGGCGGGATCCGCCGGGACCGTCACCGGGGCCGGGGCAGCCGACACCGCCCAGTCCGGGTCCTTCAGCCCGTTGCCGGTGATCGTACAGACCACCCGCGAACCCGCGTCAAGCTGCCTGTTCTCGCAGGCCTGGATCAGCCCGGCGACTCCTGCCGCCGACGCCAGCTCGCCGAACACCGCCTCCTTGGCGGCCAGCATCCGGTAGGCGGCGAGAATCTGGCGGTCGGTCACCACGTCGATGAGGCCGCCCGACTCGTCACGCGCCTCCTCGGCCCGGCGCCAGGAGGCCGGGTTGCCGATCCTGATCGCGGTGGCGATCGTGTGCGGGGCCAGCACGGGCTCGCCGCGCACGATGGGCGCCGCGCCGCTGGCCTGGAAACCGAACATCCGGGGCGCGTGGGTGGCCAGCCCGGCCTCAGCGTACTCGCGGTAGCCCATCCAGTAGGCGGTGATGTTGCCGGCGTTCCCGACCGGCAGGCAGTGCACGTCGGGGGCATCGCCCAGGGCCTCGACGATCTCGAAGGCCGCGGTCTTCTGGCCTTCCAGCCGGTCTGGGTTCACCGAGTTGACCAGCGCGACCGGGTAGTCGTTGGCGAGCTTGCGGGCGAGCTCCAGGCAGTCGTCGAAATTGCCGTCCACTTGGAGCAGCTTCGCCCCGTGCACCAGCGCCTGGGCCAGCTTGCCCAGTGCGATCTTGCCGCGCGGGACCAGCACCGCACAGGTGAGGCCAGCCCGGGCCGCGTAGGCGGCGGCACTCGCGCTGGTGTTGCCGGTGGATGCGCAGATGACGGCGGTGGCGCCGCGTGCTGCGGCCATGCTCACGGCGACCGTCATGCCCCGGTCCTTGAACGACCCGGTCGGGTTCGCGCCCTCCACCTTCAGATACACCTCGCACCCGGTGCGGGCGGACACCACCGGGGCCGGGACCAGCGGGGTCGCGCCCTCGCCGAGCGTGACCACTGGGGCGTCGGCGGGGACCGGCAGCCGGTCCCGGTACTGCCTGATCAGGCCCGGCCAGCTCACCCGGGCCGCGAGGTCGGCGCGGCCGGCCGGGGCACGCGCTCGCTGGCTCACTCCTCGCCCTCCCCCTCCACGCGCATCACGCTGGCGACCGCGCGCACCACGTCCATCGCGCCGAGGTCGTGCACACAGCCGGCGAGCGCGGCGTCCGGCGCCGAATGGGTGACGATGACCAGCTGGGCGTCGTCGCCGCGACCCTCCTGCCGGACCGCCCTGATCGACACCTCGTGCCGGGCGAACGCCTCCGCGACCCGGGCCAGCACGCCCGGCCGGTCGGCGACGTCGAGCGCGATGTGGTAGCGGGTCATCGCCTGCCCCACGGGCAGCACCGGCAGGCCCGCGTAGGCGGTGGCGTCCGGGCCCGGGGTCCCGGCGAGCCGGTTGCGCGCGACGGCGACGACGTCGCCGAGCACCGCGCTCGCGGTCGGCACGCCGCCGGCGCCCGCGCCGTAGAACATCAGCCGCCCGGCCGACTCGGCCTCCACGAACACCGCGTTGTAGGCCTCGCGCACGCCGGCCAGCGGATGCGAGCGCGGGATCATCGCCGGGTGCACGCGGACCGACACCCCCGCTTCGTTGCGCTCGCAGATCGCGAGCAGCTTGACCACGTGGCCGAGCACGCGGGCGCTGGCGATATCGGCCTGGGTCACCTGGGTGATCCCCTCCCGGTACACGCCGGCGGCGGTGACCCGGGTGTGGAAGGCGAGGCTGGCCAGGATCGCGCCCTTGGCGGCCGCGTCGAACCCCTCGATGTCCGCGGTCGGGTCGGGCTCGGCATAACCCAGTGCCTGCGCCTCTTCGAGCGCGTCGGCGAAGCCGGCCCCGGAGGTGTCCATCCGGTCCAGGATGTAGTTGGTGGTGCCGTTGACGATCCCCAGCACCCGCCGCACCTCGTCGCCGGCCAGCGACTCGCGCAGCGGGCGCAGCAGCGGGATCGCGCCGCCCACGGCTGCCTCGTAGTACAGGTCGGTGCGGTCGTCACGCGCGGCCTGGTGCAGCGTGGCCCCGTCCTCGGCCAGCAGCGCCTTGTTGGCCGAGACCACTGACTTGCCGTTCTTCATGGCGGCCAGCAGCAGCGACCGTGCGGGCTCGATGCCCCCGATGACCTCGACCACGATGTGCACGCCGGGCCTGGTGGCCAGCTCCATGGCGTCGCTGGTGAGCAGGGCCGGGTCCACGTCGACGCTGCGCGGCCGGCCGGGCCGGCGCACCGCCACCCCGGCTATTTCCAGCGGGGCGCCGATCCGCGCCTCCAGGTCGGCCGCCTGCCGGCCGAGCAGCCGGTACACCTCGGAGCCGACTCCGCCGCAACCCAGCAGCGCCACCTTCAGCGGCTGCACCCCGGCCCCTTCCCTCGCGTGTTGGCTGTGGCTGTCCACCCGGCGCTCACCCCTCGTCCAGCGCCAGCAGGTCGGCGGCGCTCTCCCGCCGCAGCAGGACCCTGGCCGAGCCGCCGCTGACCGCCACCACCGGCGGCCGCGGGACGTGGTTGTAGTTGCTGGCCATCGAGCGGCAGTAGGCGCCGGTAGCCGCCACCGCCACCAGATCCCCCGGCACCAGGTCGGCGGGCAGGTAGGCATCTCTCACCACGATGTCCCCGCTCTCACAGTGCCTGCCGACCAGCCGTGACAGCATGGGCGGCGCCGCGGACTCGCGTGAGGCCAGGACACAGGTGTACTCCGCGCCGTATAGCGCGGTGCGGATGTTGTCGCTCATCCCGCCGTCCACGCTCACGTAGGTGCGCAGCCCGTCCACGTCCTTGACCGTTCCGACCTCGTACAGCGTAACGGTGCCCGGCCCGGCGATCGCCCGCCCCGGCTCGACCGTCAGGCGGGGCACCGCCAGGCCCGCCGCGGCGCACTGGGCGCGGACGATCTCGTGCAGGTTCTGCGCGATGATCTTGATGTCGGCGGGGTCGTCGCCAGCGGCGTAGGCGATGCCGAACCCGCCGCCCAGGTTCAGCTCGGCCATCTGCTCCCCGTGCTCGGCCGCGATCCGCGCCGCCAGCTCCAGCACCCGGTGCGCGGCCACCTCGAACCCCGCCGTGTCGAAGATCTGCGACCCGATGTGAGAGTGCAGGCCGACCAGGTCCAGGCCGGGCGCGGCCAGCACCCGCCGGACCGCCTCGTCGGCCACGCCGGAGGACAGCGAGAAGCCGAACTTCTGGTCGTCGTGGGCGGTGGCCACGAACTCGTGGGTGTGCGCCTCCACGCCGCTGGTCACCCGCACCAGGATCTGCGGCCGCTGCCTGGCGTCCGCCAGCGCGCAGCCAGCGGACCCCGGCTCGGCCATTTCCTCGGTGAGGTGGGCCAGGCGCGCGATCTCCTCGAAGGAGTCCACCACGATGTGCCCGACGCCGGCGCCGATCGCGCGCTCGAGCTCGCTGGTGAATTTGTTGCTGCCGTGCAGGGTGATCAGCGCCGGGTCCACCCCGGCCTGCAGCGCGACGTCGAGCTCACCGTCGGTGCACACGTCCACGCCCAGGCCCTCCTGGGCGACCCAGCGCAGCACCCCCCGGCAGCAGAACGCCTTGGCGGCGTAGAACACCCGGCTGCCGGTGCCGAACGCCTGCCGGAAGTCGCGGCAGCGGCTGCGGAAATCCTCCTCGTCCAGGACGAACAGCGGCGTGCCGTACTCGGCCGCCAGATCACGGACGTCCGCGCCGGCCAGGGTGAGCACGCCCCAGGCCCGCCGCGCGCCGCGCGGCCAGATCGCCGCGTCGAGCGCGTTGAGGTCCGCTGGCGGCAGCGGGGGGTGCTCGGCCGGCAGCACGTCGGCGTGGCGCGGGCCGGCTGGGTGGGCAACACGGCTCATGGCACTTCCCTGTTCGTCGGCTTCCTGTTACTGGTTGTCGGCTTGATCGTGGTGGTCGGTGGCTGGCTGCCGGCCCGGCCGGGCCCTGGCGATCCATCCCTGCTCACAGCCGGTCCGGCGCGCTCACGCCGAGCAGGCCGAGCCCGGTGCCCAGCGCCGTCCGCGCCGCCGCCGCCAGCCACAGCCGGGCGGCGCCTGCCTGTCTGGCGGCCCGCTCCCCCGGTGACACGCCCGGCACGGCCATGCCCGGCCGCGCTGCCGGGCATGCTTCCTGGCAGTCGAAGTACGCCCGGGCCAGGCCCTCCAGGTAGTGCGCAAGGACGTCCGGCCGTGCGCGCCGCGCCGCCCCGGCGGCCCGTTCGGGCAGCCAGGACAGCTCGTAGAGCAGCGCCTGCTCGCTGGGGTGGGCCAGCAGCCGCGGCCGGAACTGGGCCGCTTCCCCCTGGTCCAGGCCGAGGTCAGCGGCCTGGCGCAGGGCAGACGCGGCATGCGCGTGCGCGTACCGAACAGCATAGGCGGGGTTGCCCGCGTGTTGCGTGGCCGCGAGGCGGGCGTCCACCAGCGCCGGGCCCCGGGGCGGCAGGCGGGCCAGCGCGTACGTGATGGCATCCGCCCCGGCGTAGGCGATCGCCTCAGCCGCCACGGATGGCGCTGTCACCTGGGATGCCACTGTCATCGGGACAGGCGAGCCGGGGGCAGCGATCCGTTCTGCATTGTGCTGGTGTTCCACGCGGGCACCGGCGGCCTCGGCCAGGCGCGCGGTGACCGCGGCGTGGACGCGCTGGCGCGCCTCCTCCCAGGTCCGGGCGGAGGTCAGGTCAACGGCTGCGGGCCCGGTCAGGTCGGTCCCGGCCAGGGCACTGCTGCGGGCGCAGCCGGGTCCGGCCTGGGTGATGCGGACGGCGAGACCGGCCAGCGCGCTGGCGGTGACGGTGGCCACGAGATATCCGCCGCCGGTCACGGTCACCGCCTCCACCCAGCCCAGTCCGCGGAGCCGGGCGGCGAGCCTGGCCGCGACGGCACCTGGGCCGCCGGCGTCGCGGCCGGCCAGCCGGAACGCGATCGTGGTCGCGTAGGTGCGGGGGCCACAGGCGGTGCCGGGCGGAGCGGGCCGCCATGTGCCAGCGGAGCTGATCGCGGTCGCGAGGGCCCGGTCCAGGTCGCCGGTGATCACGCGTCGCAGCGTATATCCGGGCCGGGCGGAGCCCGGGGATCAGCCAGGTGTCAGGGTGTCCGGGACGAGCCTGGAGCAGTACGTTTTGCCAGGTAGACGACATCTGGCTGGCCGCGGCGCACCGGCACCCGGTGCGTATGGACGCTAGTGAAATGACGCCGCAGACGGTCCTCGAAGGCTGGCGCTTCCGCCGCGCTCCACACCGAGATCACGCCGCCCGGGCGCAGGCTGTCCCGGATGCGGCGCAGTCCCTCGTCGCCGTAGAGGACCTGGTTCGCGTCCCAGACGGTCCATTCCGGCCCGTTGTCAACGTCAAGACAGATGACGTCATAAGGGCCCCGCTGCCGGGCCAGCCAGGCCGCCACATCGGCGTTGATCACGTTCACCCGGCTGTCGTCCCAGGCCGGCGCGGCCAGGTGGCGCAGATAGGTGGCGTGCCAGCCGATGATCTCGGCTGAGATCTCGACCACGTCCACCCGCGCCACCCGGGGCTTGCTCACCGCCTCGGCCAGCGCGAAGCCGACGCCCAGGCCACAGATCAGGACCCGCGGCGCGGTGGCGGGACAGCGGTGGAGCGCCGCCGTGACCATGAGCCGTTCTGACCGGCCGTCCCGGGTGTCCATGAGGAACACGCCGTTGCTGATGATCTCGAACTCGGAGCCTGACCGCCGCAGGGCGAGTTCTCCCCGGCGGGTGGCGATCCGCTCCAGCACTCGGGGACCGCCGCCGGCCTCGCCCGGCCCCGCTCCGTCCAGGCCGCCCAACGCTAAGACGCCTGTTCCCCGCTCGGCCCGTGGCCAGCAAGCTCGCGGACAACCCGGATCATCTCCAGCGGATCGAACGGCTTGGTCAGATACGCGTCCACACCTATCTGCCGGCCGCGCGTCTTGTCGTCCTCCTGGGCGCGGGCGGTAATGAGGACCACCTTGATCTCGCTGGTCTCCGGGTTGCGCCGCAGCTGGCTCGCGGTCACCCACCCGTCCAGCCTGGGCATCATGACGTCCAGGGTGATGACGTCCGGGTCGATCGCCACCACCTTGTCCAGGCAGTCCTGCCCATCGACGGCGGTGGCGACATCGAATCCCTCCAGGGTGAGGTTGACGGCGATGAGCTGACGGATCACCTCATCGTCGTCCACCACCAGCACGCGTCCCAGTCCCTGCGCCACGGGCGCGAGGTTAGCGTCTCCCGGCAAGTTCTCGCCACGACTTGACCGAGGTGATCTTGATCCGGACGTCAGGCCGGGCGCCGCGCGCCGCTCGTGACGTGCCCCGCGGCTGGTACCCTTGCTGCGGTCCTTGAGCCCCCGTAGCTCAGGGGAGAGAGCAACGGCCTCCGGAGCCGTGAGCGCAGGTTCGAATCCTGTCGGGGGCACTGCTCAAAGGCATAAATTCGAACACTCCGACAATCTTGAGCGGCTTCATTGCCAGCGCTGTGACCTGCGGAAACGCGACGCGTTCCAGACCTTGCGCCCTATACGTGCCCTACAGCGAAAGGCCGGACCGGCGAATTGCCTGCTCAGCAGCATCACACGCTCACGGTCTCTGGGCCGAAACAGGCCGTTGCTCCTGCGCCGCCACTGCAACTAAACGGCGGTGGCCTTCACTCCAAGCACCCGCCCACGCGAGGCCTGCCTGGCGGATGGGGCAACCTGTCCCACCTGCTGGGTACTGGCACAGAAGGGCTGATCGGTCGGTAACAGAATGTGAACGCACCACCCTGGCAGCGAGCGCGTGTAACCGCCGATATGAGCGGCTTGGACCTCGAGCCACTTGATGATAGCCGCGGCTCATATCGGCCGGTTCTGTATTCTCTAGAAGTTGCAGGGCATCCAAAGCAATCGGCGCGCGAGGCCTTGGATACACTCGACTTAATCCGATTAAAGAGAGCCCCGAAGATCATTGATTGGCAAAGAAAGACCAACAGTTTGCCTGGAGCCGAAACTGGCCAACCGTTGGCTCTCCGCCGGGACAATCTAAGGAGGCGACATCAGAGCCTCAAAAGCAGGATTAGCTTGGTTCTTTCCCAGCGAGCTCTTGACCTTTGTCGTGGAGGGCCTGGGTGAGTGGATGGTCGGCCCCATAAAGTCTCTGACAAAACTCAAGCGCTTGGCTGTATATCCGTGCCGCGCCAGCCGCATCCGCACCGGCAACTGCCAGGTCGGCGAGCCCCTGATAGGAGATCAACAGGCCGCGCTGGTAGCCGGTGTTGCTGGGGTCGAGCTGGGCCAGCCGCTCCCAGATGGCCAAAGACTGCTGGTAGCGCCGGGTGGCCTCGGCGGTGTCCCCGGCGTCGCGGGCCAGATCACCGAGCCGCTCATGGGAGACCGATAGGCTGCGCTGGTAGCCGGTGTTGCTGGGGTCGAGCTGGGCCAGCCGCTCGGTGATGGCCAGCATCTGCTGGTAGCGCCGGGTGGCCTCGGCGGTGTCCCCGGCGTCGCGGGCCAGAGCACCGAGCCGCTCATACGGCACCGACACGCCGCGCTGGTAGTCGGTGTTGCTGGGGTCGAGCTGGGCCAGCCGCTCCCAGATGGCCAGGGACTGCTGGTAGCGCCGGGTGGCCTCGGCGGTGTCCCCGGCGTCGCGGGCCAGATCACCGAGCCGCTCATACGGCACCGACACGCCGCGCTGGTAGTCGGTGTTGCTGGGGTCGAGCTGGGCCAGCCGCTCCCAGATGGCCAGGGACTGCTGGTAGCGCCGGGTGGCCTCGGCGGTGTCCCCGGCGTCGCGGGCCAGATCACCGAGCCGCTCATGGGAGACCGATAGGTCGCGCTGGTAGTCGGTGTTGCTGGGGTCGAGCCCGGCCAGCCGCTCGTCGATGGCCAGCATCTGCTGGTAGCGCCGGGTGGCCTCGGCGGTATCCCCGGCGTCGCGGGCCAGATCACCGAGCCGCCCGTAGGACAACATCAGGCCGCGCTGGAAGCTGGTGTTGCTGGGGTCGAGCTGGGCCAGCCGCTCGGTGATGGCCAGCATCTGCTGGTAGCGCCGGGTGGCCTCGGCGGTGTCCCCGGCGTCGTGGGCCAGAGCACCGAGCCGCTCATGGGAGACCGACACGCCGCGCTGGTAGTCGGTGTTGCTGGGGTCGAGCTGGGCCAGCCGCTCGGTGATGGCCAGCATCTGCTGGTAGCGCCGGGTGGCCTCGGCGGTGTCCCCGGCGTCGCGGGCCAGAGCACCGAGCCGCTCATACGGCACCGACACGCCGCGCTGGTAGCTGGTGTTGCTGGGGTCGAGCTGGGCCAGCCGCTCCCAGATGGCCAGGGACTGCTGGTAGCGCCGGGTGGCCTCGG
Source organism: uncultured Actinomycetes bacterium (assembly GCA_963730065.1). Lineage (GTDB taxonomy): Bacteria > Actinomycetota > Actinomycetes > Streptosporangiales > Streptosporangiaceae > UBA9676. Next base: position 711,445 of record CAVSQL010000006.1, read on the forward strand.
CGGTGTCCCCGGCGTCGCGGGCCAGATCACCGAGCCGCTCATGGGGGATCGACAGGTCGCGCTGGTAGCCGGTGTTGCTGGGGTCGAGCCCGGCCAGCCGCTCGCGAATGGCCAGCATCTGCTGGTAGCGCCGGGTGGCCTCGGCGGTATCCCCCGCGTCGCTTGCCAGTCCGGCGAGCCGCCCGTAGGACGCCGACAGGTTGCGCTGGTAGCCGGTGTTGCCCGGGTCGAGTTCAGCTTGCCGTTCGTCAATGGCCAGTGCCTGCTGGTAAAGCTGGGTGGCGTCGGTGGTCCGGCCTCGCCCGTAGGCGATGTCGGCCAACTGGCGGATCCAGTTGGAGCGCCCGTCAGCTTCTACGGGTAGCTGGGCGAGAGTGTCGTGGATGAGGGCGTCCTCCCGGTCCCAGGCACCCCACGCGTGCAACGTTCCGCTGATTGCCCAGGTGAGCTCGTCGGCCTCGGCAATCTGGCCAGCAGCAAAAAGGTGGTGGCGGGCCTCGGTCAGGTCCTCGAGGTCGTGGGCGCGGTCCTGGGGCCAGACCTGGACCCGCCATTGCCAGTACTGCGCGGCGCGCAGGTGCGCGGCGGTGAGCTGCTCGCCGCGGCCGCCTTGGGTCCAGCGCTGCTGGAGTTCGCTGGCGGACCAGCGGTGTACGAACAGACCCGGTGGGTCCTGGTCGGTATCGAGGGCGAGCAGGCTGGAGGCGGTACAGGCGTCCAGTAGGCGGCGCAGGCCGTCGGGGGCCCGCAGCGGCGGGGTCGGCAGCCGAGCGAGCTCGCCGAGGTGAGGGGCGAGTTCCTGCTGGACCTTGGCGGGCAGCTGAGAGGGGTCTACCGGGCCAGGCGGTATCCCCGCCGCGGTCAGGATGGCTTGGATCTGCTCGTGTGCGGCGGCATAGTCCGGCCTGGTTTCGGCGCTGGGCTCGGAGACGCCGACTTGGAACAACAGCCCGGCCTGACCAACCGGTGATCGGTAGACCGACAGACCGAGCAGCAGGTCTTCGGCGCCGAGCGTGTCGGCCAGTCCAGCGAGCAGTTGGTCAAGCAGGACTTCGTCGGCGGCCAGGGTGAGGGTTTCGGCGAGCGCTTGGTCGAGGGTGCCGTGGGTGGTGAACCATTCGTCGAGATCGGGGATTTCGGGGCGGTTGGCGAGGTTGGCGGCCAGCCGGGTAGTGACGTCGGGGTAGCTGTTGTGGCCGCCCGACAGCAGCGCGTCAAGGTATTCCAGGCACCGGGGATGCCCGCCCACCATCTGCCACACGCGCTCTAGTTCGGGCTCGGTGAGTTTGTCCAGGGCGGGCAGTGCCCAGGCCATTTTCATGGTTTCGGCCTGGGACAGGGGCCCGATCGGCTGGAACGACAGCACCCGCTCGGCCTGGCCGGGCAGCACGAACGGGTAGCGGCTGGTGATCAGCAACCGGCACTGGCTCGGCTGGGTCGCCAACGCGGCAAGCAACGCCGCCAGGTCCTGGTCGGCGACGGTGCGCCAGCCCGGCCGGCCCGGGGCGCTGGCGGGGGTAAAGTTGTCTTCGAAATTATCGAGCACCAGCAGGACGGGCATGACATCCAGGGCGTCCTCGCGCAGGACGGTCAGGCGGTCCTGCCAGGCGATGTCGTGCCGTTCTGCCCGATCGGCCGCCCGGTCCAGGGTGGGCCGGGCGCCGTCAGAGCGGCGCCGCAAGGCGCGGGCCAGAGCAGCGAGCAATCTGTTCGACCGAGACCGTGCCGCCGGTCAGGCTGCTGGCCGCGACCACGGCCAGCCGTCCGGGGTCGCGTTCAGTAACGCGCTGGACGAGCTCGGCGGCCAGGGTGGTCTTGCCGACCCCGCCGATGCCATACAGCACCAGCCCCGCCCCGGCTGGTGTGAGCAGCTCGGCGGGCCAGCGGCGCTGCGCCCGGCGGCGGCCCACGAACTCCCCCACCTGGCGGGCCAGCAGCCCAGCCGGCACCCGCGCGGCAGGCGGCCCGCCCTGGCTCGGGGCCACCGGCTCGGCGGCCGGATCGATCACCGTGACCGACCCGGCCGTGGCCAGCACGGTCAGCACCGCCCATTCGCCCAGCCGGGCCAGTTGCTGGTCGCGTGGGGCGGGGGAGTCGGTGAGCTGCTGCTGGACGGTGCGCCGGGCCTGGGCCACCGCGGCGATCGCCTCGGGGACCTGAGCCTCGGCCAGCTCGCCGTAGATCCGGGCAAACACCTGGGTGGCGTAGACGTCGGTGACCGCGGTCTCGGTGCCGATCACCACCGCCGCGCCCAGCCCGATCAGAGCCGCCGCGAAGGAGGAGTCCTCAGTGGCGGCCGCGTCGCTGTAACACGCCGATAGCGCGATCACCGGCGGCATCCGCCCGGGCGGGATCGCCTCGGCCACAAACTGCCGTGCGTCCAGCACCCGGGCGTTGCCGTCCTCATCTTCCAGCTCGATCGCGCCGGGCCGGCCATGCCCGGACAGATGCAACACGTGGGCGGGCTCGGCCGCCAGCGCCGCATAGATCTCGTTAGTGGTGGCGAAATGCACAATCCGCACCCGCGCCGCACCTTGCCGCGCCCCGCGCACCGCGGCCAGCATGTTGCGCAGCTCCCGCTCATAATCCAGCACACCACCACCACCGGTGACCGGCGCCGATATCGCGACCACTATCCGCAACGGTCCCGCCACCGACGGCACCGGCACCTCGTCGGCAGCCTGCTGGCGGTAGACGGCCAGCAGTGGATGCAGCGCCAGCGGCGTCAGCGACCCCGGCAGCGCCAGCGCCTCCCACGGCAGCGCCGCCAGCTCACCCGCCACATCAACGCCCAGCCGCACCGGCGCCCACCGGCGCTCAGCATCAGCGATCACCTCGCCCAGCGCAGCCGCCACCGGGCCTGGCAGGAATGCCTCCGCCAGCAGTCGCCCCACCGCCACCGGGGTGGCGACCACCCCCGATGGCAGAGCATCGTCGGACAGGTCCTGGCCGCGCAGGCCCACAAGCTGGGCCCGCCCGGCCCGCAAGCCCCGCATCGCATCAGCCAGTGCCGGCGTTGCCCCGTTATGACGCCCGTCAACCTCCAGCCCGCCGCCGCGCAGCCGCACCTCGGTGCCGGTCACCGACAAGGTCAGCTCCGCCGCGCCTGCCCAGCCCCGCCGCGCCATTGTGACCTCGCCCAGCCCGACCAGCAGCGGTACCAGATCCTCGGTGCGTGCCACCCACACCGAGTCCCGTCCCCACCCGTCGGCGCTGTTGTAACGAGCCGACACCACCCCCACCACCAGCGGGCTGCCAGGTCCCGGCTGGCCAGCAAGTACCGGAGCGCCGCTCATGCCCCTCATCACCGCACTGGCGACCACCCGGCCCAGCGGGACCTGATCATCACGGGTTGTCCCACCCCCCCAATGACCTTCGGCATCCAGCGACCGGTAGCTACGCCCCGGATCATCAAGCACCGGAACTCCGGTGATGACCACCGGCGCTCGCATCACCACCTCATCGCTGCCGGCCAGCCCCGCTACACAACCCGCCAGCGGCACACCCGTGACCAGCACCGCCAGATCATGCAACGGGTCGGCGCGTTCGACCTTGGCGTCTCGGCCCGGCCCGCCCTGCAGCGGATCCAGCCGCACGACAGCGCCTTCCTCGCCCGCGCCCAGATCATCGAGCACATGCCACGCCGTGACCAGCACCCCCGAGACAACCTGGAAACACGTGCCCGCCGGGGTCTCATCACTGCTGAGCACCCGCCCCAGATACGGCGCGACCCGCGGGTCAACCGTCACCGTCACGCGCCCCACCCGAATCATCGGTCCCGACCTGGCCGCGCCGGTAGGTCAAGGTCACCTCCAGCGTGGCCTGACCCGCCGCGCCCGCCACGATCACGTTCCCTTGGGCGGAGAACTTCAGCCCGAACGTAACCTCCACCTCATCCGGGCGCACCGACCGCTTCGCCAACTGGCCGATCGTAGATACCGTGGACTCCGCGACCGCCACGATCGCAGCCTGCGCCCGGTCAAACCCCTCCGCCACCGCCGCCTGCGCCTTGTCCAGCGCCGACGTCTGCTCACTGCCCACTACCGGGGCCGTTTCTACGAGCAGCTCAACGCCGCCCACCCGCATCGGAACCGCTCGGCCAGCCACCAGACCCCCCAGGACAAGCACGGCAGACGACACATAGTGTAGCCAAACTGGCACCTACATGACAGGCCAACCTGGAGTGCCGCACTGGACTATCACTGCAACCACCCGCAGCCGAAAACGCAAATGTCCTCAAGGGAAGACTAACCGCCTTCCTTCCGACCGGCGCAGCACACAACAAGCTCCAGGAGAGGATCTAAAATGGTCGCGCGCATCCACCTGTAAAACTGTGGTGCTCACGATAATAGTACGAATTCCGGAATAGATGGCTAGTTGGTGAACTTAGGCGGCCGGACGCTTGCGGAGGTCAGCTGCCATACAGCACAATCTCCTCACGCAGCGCTCATAACATCCGATATGGGCCGAGCCAACCTAGCCTTTCCATTAGCACTATCTGGCACCTATTCGGCGATAGGCGCGGCTTCAGGCTGCCCCTGGACCGAATGGGTTCTCACGCTCAGTGACGGACCCGCCTATAACGACGGCCCATCAGCTCAGGCCACGTGGCCAGGCCGGCATACCGATCACAGCGCGCACCGACAGGAAGGGGCCGATGCCTTCAGAGCTATCGCGGGCTCAACGGACCGAAAAGGAGGACACTGCATGGGCTTGACGGCTGCCCTGCCAAGGGCGGCCACGGTCTGACGCTAGCCTTGGCAGGTGGCTGGCGACCGGATCGAGCAGCGCCTCCGGCTGCGCGCCGAGCCGCCACTCTCCGAGGCGACGGTCCTGGTCCGAGGCGGCCCCGACACCCGGGACAAGCTGGCCCGCCATGCCCATCGAACCGCCCGGGCCTGGTCGCTCGACGGCCAGCCACTGCTTGGCATCTCGGTCTTCGCCGTCCTCGACATCCCGCTCGATGAGCTGCTCAGCGCCCGCTTCGCCACCTACCGCACAATCCACATGCGGACAGCCGCCCGGTTGCTCGACCGTGGCTTCGAGCTACTGCCGACCGGCCTGCGCCCGCACTACACCATTCGCCTTCGCCAAGCCGATAACGCGGAACTCGGCGAGCTGCTGGCCGCGCTTGGGCCGCCGGTGGCCAACCTTCAGTACGCTAGAAGCACGATCTGGCGAGAGGAGGGCCGTGATGTACCGCGTCGATATCACCGCTGACCTCAATGATGAGGATGAGACCGGCTACCTCTGGACCTTCTTGGACGAGGCCCGCGACCCTGGCCAGATCAAGCCCGGCGCCCTCGTCGTTGCCGGAGACGAGGACGCCGCCGCCGTCTGCCAGGTCGTCGACCTCGCGCCCGCAGGCGATGGCACGATTGTGCACCTGAGGCTGCTTCCCGGGCTGGTCGATGATTACCGGCAGCTCGTCGAACGGGCCCTGGCAAGTTAGCGATCCGGCCCAGCCTTGCTTCCCCCAGTTCGCCTGCCCGATTGTCATGTGCCTGCACCACCGGCCAGACACAGCACGCGCACCAACCGCCGCCGGAGAGCCGGTCGGCGCGTTCCCCTCTCGCCCCCCGGCGTGCCCCGCAGCCCAGGTCGTGCAGGCTGCGCCCGATACGCGCCCGGGTAAGACATCAACGAGCACGTTTGGGCAGGTCAGAGCGATACCGGGAAACGGACTCCGGAGCCGTGAGCGCAGGTTCGAATCCTGTCGGGGGCACTAGATCGAACGTGCAGCCGGATACATGCTGACCGGGCGTTGCTCGCTGACCTGCAGCTTTACGCACCCTGTCAACCGGCGGGATGAGCTACCGCAGCTGCCCAGCGGTGCCGGTGGGCTGATCCGCTCACTCAGAGTGAACAGGTTGGCGAACCGCCAAGACATCGCGTCGAACATATCGCCGAATCGGGCGCGGCCCTGTGCCTGTCCTTTCCGGGCAAAGGCGGCCACAGAACACCCAGTTCTGGCTTGGCTCAGCCTTGCCACACCAGGCCAGCTGGCTTGTTCGCGTCCCGCCGGTCCTCGGGGAGACGGCACTCGGTGCCGCCATCGGAGTCGGCGTTGCCGTCGTCGTGATGCCGCCAGAACCGGGCAGTGATCCGAGCCGCGGTCGGCGACTTGCTGGCAACGCTAGGCGCCCGGCCACCAGGAAAGGGCAAGTAGCACGCGGAAACTTGTTCGCCATTGCCGTGCCCATGCCGGGGTCGGCATGGGCACGGCCGGTTTTGGACCAGTTTTCTTACCCCATGCGGGCGGTGAGCGGCACCGCACCGGCGTTTCCGGCCATCTGGTCGGCCAACCCGATTCGGCCGGTGACGGTGGTTCCCCGGCCGGGGGAGGAGTCGACCTGGCAGGAGCCACCGAGCGCGGCGAGCCGGTCACTCATGTTGCGCAGTCCCGACGCTGCTACGGCGGCCGGGTCGAAGCCGGGGCCGTTGTCGGTCACCTCGAACTTGGGGCCGTGCCCGGTGTCGGCCAGGCTGATCCGCACCGCCGATCCCGGCGCATGCCGGGCGGCGTTGTGCAGTGCTTCCACGCAGCAGAAGTAGATGGCGGTCTCGATCTCCGGCTGGTAGCGGCCCACGCCGTCGGTGCTCACCTCGACCGGCCCGGGTGCCTTGCCGGCCTGGGCGCGGATGGCGGCGGGCAGGCCCTGGTCGGCGAGCAGCGGCGGGTAGATGCCGCGGGCGAGTTCGCGCAGGGTCTCCAGCGCGCCGCTGGTCTCGGCCTTGAGCCGTGCGACCAGGGCCCGTTCCCGCCCCTGGTCCTGGCCGGCCAGCGACTGCGCTGCGGCCAGCGTGTCGGCGATGGTGAGCAGTTGCTGCTGGGCGCCGTCGTGGATGTCGCGCTCGATCCGCCGCCGCTGGTCGTCGGCGGCGGTGACGACCCGCAGACGTGAGGCCTGCAGCTCGGCCAGCCGGGCGCGGAGCTGATCGGTGAGGCCGATGTTGTGCAGCACCAGCCCGGCCTGGGCCGCCAGGTCCGACATGAGCTTGCCCTCGACCGGGGTGAGCGATTCCCCCGGCCGCTTCGAGACCGACAGCGCGCCGAGCGTCTCCCCCTGGTAGTCCACCAGCGCGACCCGGCCGACCCCGGCGATGGCGGGTGGCTGGCCGCCGGCGATCGCCACCCGCAGCGGCGGCCCGGCATCAGCGGGCCAGCTTGCCCCCGCCACCAGCCCGGCGCCGTCTTTCAGCCACACCACCGCCCGGCTGGCACCGGTGCCTTCCGCCAGGACCCGGGCCATCCGGGGCAGCACCTCATCGGCGGCGTAGGTCCCGCCCACCCGGCCCGCGAACTCGCTCAGCGCCTGATAGGGGGTGGCGCGCCTGCCGTAGACGAGCCGGTTGGCCAGCCGCTGCGCCCGCTCCCTGACCGGCTGGAAGGCGGCCGCCACCACCGCGGTCGCCACGATCGACAGGCCCAGATTCGGCCGCGAGCCAGCGTGCCCTGAACCGGACCCGAGCGAGCCGATCCCCACCACCACAAGGACGTAAACGGCGGTAATGAACGCCGCCAGCGAGCCGTACACGATCGTCTTGCTGATGACGACGTCGATGTCGTAGAGGCGGTACTTGAGGATTGCGACGCCGATGCTAATCGGCAGGGCAACGATCGCGAGTCCGAGCACCTGCCCCAAGGCGCCCGCGAAGAGCGAGTTGCCCACGACGCCCACGCCAAGAGTCACGGCGGCTCCGGACGCGAGCCACTTGAGCTGCTGGCGGTGCTCACCTGTCGCCCGCCGCCAGCTGAGCACCAGGTGAACGGCGAACGACAGCCAGATCACCGCGATCGGCAGGACGACGCCAACGGCGAGCCAGGCGGGCAGATGCTGCGTGCCCATGACGTCGCCGATGGAGTCAAGCCGGATGCGGGAACCGGCAAGTGCAGCGATCGTCACCGCGAAGAAGAACGCCGTGTAACAGGTAACAAGCGCAGCGTAGGCTCTGAGCACCCACCGCCACCGGGGCGACGGCAGCTGGCCATCCGGGAACAGCAGGATGACTAGGGCGAACAATGCCGCCCCCGGTATCCACAACGGTACGAGCAGTACGGCTACCGGAGCGAGCGGGAGCTCGTGGTGGCCGAGGGTGTAATACAGCACCGCGTAGTAACCGGCATCGAGGCTGAGTATGAGCAGCAACATGGAGCAGGCCAGGATCCAGCCCTCCGGGTTGCGCGGCCGGTGATAGGCAATAACGACACCCACCGGCGCGCTGATCAGGACCTGTGCAGCCGCGACTCCTTCGGCGGGGATCGTCAGCTGATTGACCATGCGGGCCAGCGGAACGGAGGCGACCGCCAGCGTGAGCACGACGGCGCCAAGAGCCATGGCCGTTCGGGGCGACGACAGCGCGGAGCGGCGGACGGTGCCGTCCGATGTCGTCGGCATCTTCCCGGCGTGGGTCATCCGGCCGCCTCGAGCACCGGCACCGGGAGCCGTCCGGCGATCGTGGTGCCGGCGCCGGGCGCGGACCGCACATCGAGCGAGCCGCCGTGGGCGTGCAGCCGGTCCGCCATGCCCTGCAGGCCCGTCCCGTAGCCCCGGGACTGCGGGTCGAAGCCCGCGCCGTCGTCGGTCACCTCGAACCTCAAGTGGTGCCCGGAGGCGGCCAGCCGGACCTCGGCCCGGGTGGCGCCCGCGTACTTGGCGACGTTCTGGAGCGCCTCAAGGACGCAGAAGTAGACCGCCGCCTCCACCTCCTGCTGGTACCGGCCCACCCCGTCGGCGGTCACCGAGGTCGGGACGGCAGCCTTCCTCGCCTGCGCCTGCAGCGCGGTGACCAGGCCCTCGCCCGCCAGCAGTGGCGGGTAGATGCCGCGCGCCAGGTCCCGGAGATCTTCCGCCGCGCCGGCGGCGTCCTCACGGAGCTCGGCGAGCAGTTCCCGCTCGCCCTCGGTGTCCGTGCCGATCATCGATTCGGTGATGCTGAGCTTGATGGCCAGGGCCACCAGCTGCTGCTGGGCGCCGTCGTGGATGTTGCGCTCGATCCGGCGCCGTTCGGAGTCCTGCGCCGCCACCAGGCGCTGCCGGGAGGCCCTGATCTCATCCAGCCGGGCCAGCAGCTGCTCCCGCAGCCCGGCGTTCTTGAGCACCAGGCCGACCTGGGCGGCCAGGTCCGCGAGCAGCCGGTCCTCGGTCGGCGTCAGCGCTTCCCCCGGCCGCTTCGACACCGACAGCGCCCCCAGGGCCACGCCCTGGTGGCGCACCGGCAGGATCCGGTCGGCGGCCGGGTACGCGGGCACGTCGGCCGCGGTGGCCCGGGCCGGCGGCAGCGGCGGTGCGTCCGGCGGCCAGGCGGCACCGTCGTGGAACACCTCGCCGCTCTTCAGCCACACGTCGGCGCGGGTGGCCGCGGTGCCCTCGGCCAAGATCCTGGCCATCCGCGGAAGCAGGTCCTCGGCGGCGTAGGCCCCCGCCATCCGCCCCGCGAAGTCCGCGAGGACCTCGTAGGGGGTGGCCCGCCGGCCATAGACCAGCCGGTTGGCCAGGCGCTGGACCCGTGCCCGCACCGGCTGGAACGCCACGGCCACCACCGCCGTGGCCGCGATCGACAGAGCCAGGCTCGGCCGCGCGCCGCGCTGCGCCAGCGACCCCAGGCCCACCACGATCGCCACATACACGCCGGTGATGAACACCGCGAGCGACCCGTAGACGAGGGTCTTGTTGATGACGACGTCGATGTCGTACAGGTGGTAGCGGAAGATCGCGATGCCGATGGCGATCGGGACCAGCGCGACCGTCCCGCTGGTGATCGCGTTCTGCAGGTTGTTGGCGGCGTTGCCGCCCGGGCCGATGGATCCGATCAATATCACCGCCAGCGCTGCCGCCGCGATGAGCCCGCCCGCGTAGACGAGCCACTTCAGCTGCTCGCGCTCCACAGTGCCGGCCCGCCGGTACCGGAACGCCAGCGACACGATGGCGGCCAGGCCGGCCGCCACGAGCAGCGGCCCGCTGACCCCGCCGAGGAAGGCGAAGACGCGCCCAGCCGGCCCGGCCACGCCCAAGGGGCTGGGGGAGCCGCTGGAGACGGACACGGGGGCGAAGCTGTTGCCGAGAGCCCATGCCACCATTGCGATGCCGGCGGCCCACGCCACCGGCCGCCAGCGGCGCGAGGGCAGCGAACCGGTCGGGAAGAGCAGCAGGACGAGCACTACGAACCCGATGCCGAGAAAATATATCCAGCCAGACCAGATGCCCCAGGCCCGGGTCCCGGGGGATTGCAGCAGCAGCAGCCCGCCGTTGGCGAACGCATACGACAGGCCGGTGGCGGACAAGAGCCAGCCGACCGGGTTCGCCGGGCGTTTCCACCCGAGCAGCGCGCCGACGGTGGCGAAACCCGCGATGAACGCCACCGCGACCGTGCCAGCCACCGCGTTTCCCATACCACCGCTCAGTTTCGGAGGCAGCGGGTGAACTTGGTTGTAGGTCAGGGCTGTCGCGGCCGCCGACAGAGTCAGCACCCAGATGCTCAGCGCACACCAGAATGCGGCGCGTGGCGTCATGGTGCGGCCGCTTGTGGACCGGGGCTCTCCCCTGGAGTCCGGCGTCATCTCTCACCTCTTGCCGATGATTATTCGCCGGTCAGCGCCCGGGCAGAAGGGTGCGAGCCGCTACCCGGCCGAAGGCCACCACCAGGCCAGAGGGGAAGCCAGTATCACCGGCCCGGCCCGCACACCGCTAGGCGGGTACCAGGAGCGCGCCGAACCCGGCGAGCTGTCATCGGCCAGGGCGGTAGATCGCCGGCGGGCCTGTGGGGCGGCCCGCGAGGGGCTGGGTGACGCCGTGCTCGCCGAGTCCGCCCGCCGCTGCCCACAGATCGCCGCCGAGCGGGTCCCCGTTGAACTCGTCCCCGCAGCCCGAACCAGCGCTCCGGGGAACAGCCACGCCGATACGGCAGTGCGACAGAACAGCCTGATCTGCACGGCACCGCTCACCCGGCACCAGGCAACCGCAGACGTACAGATCGGCGGTGCGGCGCGCGTTCTCTTCGGAACTTCCCCGCCAGTGAGTGTGTTGCCGGGCTGGGTCACCCTGCCTTGAGTCCGAGCTGCTGGGCGGGGTTGGGAGCGCCGGCCGCCCGGCGCAGCGGCGGTGCGCCGATGACGGTGTCGATGAGCCGGGTCAGCGCGTAGTGGTCGAGCGGCTGGTGGATGACGGTGCTCGACAGTGCGGGGGCGATGAGCACGAACGGGACCTGGTTGGTGGTGTCTCCCTCGTCGAAGACGACGGCGATGGCCAGCCGCCGGTGCCGCCAGTCGGGCCCGGACATGATCACGGGTATCCACTGGCGAAGATAGGCGTCGGCCTGGCCCAGCGTCCCGTCGTGGGCGTCGTGGATGAGGTTGGGCGTGAGCAGGCCGACGCTGGGCAGGGTTCCGGCCCGCACGTCCGAGGCCAGGGCCCCGCCGGACGGGGTGCGCGCAGGCACGTCGCCGGCCCGGCAGGCGGCGGCCTCGGGCATGGACTCCTGGTAGGCGCGGGCGGTCTTGCCACGGGCCAGGGCCTGGCCGAACACCGACGGCCCCGGGTAGCTGCAGCCGGTGCCCGGGCTGCAGTCCGGCGGGTCGTTGAACGCCGACCCGGTGAAGATGGCCAGGTAGTTCGGCAGGCTCGGATGGGTGATGGCGCTGTAGTGCGAGGCGTACCCATACCGGCGGGCGAGTGCCACAGGTATGGCATGCCGCCGGGGAAGACCTCTCCTGTGCTGTGGTTTTCCTCCATGATCACCAGGATCTTGCTCACCCCGCCCGGTGACGTGGCATGGCCGGCTGATGAGCTCGTGGGTGCGGCATGGGAGGAACCGGCTGAGGGCGGGCTCGCCTGCCCGCCGCAGCCCGCGGCGAGCCCGCCCGCCAGCGCGGCACCGACCAGCCGCACGAGCCCGCGCCGGAAGGATGTCCCGCGCAGCGGCCGCCCTGCCGGTGGCGAGCCTGGTTGCGCGGCAGGGTCCGGGGACGCGTGAGAGGTATCGCGCATCAGTGCCCCAGGCCGGACAACCCTGCCCAGGCGCCCGCCCAGTGGATCGTGAGCACGGCCAGGAGCAGCCCGGCCAGGACCGACGCCGTGAGCAGCAGCCACCGGGCGGCCCGCCCGGCAAGCACTTCGCTGGCCCGGCGGCCGGCCCTGCCCGCCAGATCCCCGCGGGCCAGGCGGGGCAGCCGCCAGACGTAGGCCAGGACGTGCACGGTCATGGCACCGAACCACAGCACGAACGAAGCCTTGTGCAGCAACAGCCACATCCGGCCGCCAGGGCCGGTGAGCGCCAGCATGACCCCGGTCCCGATCACCGCCACCGACGTGAGCAGCACCACCGGCCCCAGCAGCCTCAGCAACGGCGCAGGGGGCCCTTGGCGCCGGTACCCGGCGGCGCCGCTGTAATAGCGCACGAACCGGTAGATGGTTGAGCAGGCTTTGAGCACCACCGGGCCGATCAGCAGCATGCCGAGGAAAAAGTGCAGCGTGAGCAGCCGGCGGACCGACAAGATGGTCACGCCTTCGGCCGCGAGCAGCACCAGCAGCACCATGCCGGTCAGCGCGGTGAGCCGCTCGTTCCCCGCGGCACCTCCGGTGGTATCGCGCCCGTGGCGGGTTCCCCGGCTCCCGCCATCCGCGCCATCGCGGTAGTCCCCCGCCGCAAGCTGCCAGTCGCCGCCGGTGCGGTCCCGGTCGTTTCCCACCCCGTCCCGGGACCAGCCATCCCGATAGGGGGCGTCTGGATAACTGACTTCCCAGAAGCCACGGCCTGGGAGGCGAGCCGGCGGGCGCCTGGCCATCAGCCGCCCCGCTGCGCGCTGCGGGGCGTGCCGTGTTCTGGCAGAAGCATGCCTGTTGTCCCCTCGTCATGATCGTGGCCGTGGTGGCCCGCCCGGGCTTGGTTCGTCCCCGGCCTCTATCTCAACCGTGGGCCAGGGACAGCAGCGGGGACTGGACCTGCAGAAACAACGATCCCAGGTCCGCATACCCTGCCAGCATCCGCCAGGCGGCTCTGCCGCACCTCTCAATCCGGTCAGCGAAACCCAAAGCCGAGGCCCAGATTCACCCAATAATCGGGGGGCCGTCCGGGGCCGCGGGGTCACCCGGCGTGACCGGGGCAGCCCGGGGGGAACTGCCCGAAAGGCAACTGATTGTGGCTGTGCCTGGCCACTTGTCATCCGGTCGTGCGGTGCGTTGGTGTCGATCCGTTCGGCAGTAGCAGGTCGAAGCCGTCTGGGGTGTGGAGCCTGCCGGGTGCGGTGCCGTGCCTGCCGGTGATGCCGTACTGCCACACCAGCGCTCCGGTGGCCGGGTCGATCGCGACCATGCGGTTTTTAAAGTCGTCGTTGACCATGAAGACGCCGCTGGGCAGCAGTTCGGTCAGCGAGGGGTGATCGAGCCTGCCGGGCCCGGATGCCGGGTGGTAGCGGTAGAGGATGTGGCCTTGGCGGTTGAACTCCAGGATCTGCCCGGGCGAGGCGTAGTCGGCGATGAGATATCGGTTAGGGCCAAGCTGCTGGGGGTCGGAGGGGTAGCTGATCGGCAGCTGAGCCGTCCACACCAGCTTCCCGGTGGGGGTGTACTCGCTCACCCACGACCCGTTGATCTCGGAGATCAGCAGGTTGCCGTCCGGGAGCGGGGTGTCTCCGTTCGGCGAGCCGATCGAGACAGGCGGATGGTGGAGGCACACGCCGTCGGTGCCGATCTGGTGCGCGACGGTGCCTCTGGGGTTGATCACCAGCACCCGGCAGTTGACGGCGTCGGCGACCGTGATCTGGCCGTTGCTGAGCAGGTAGGCGTCGTCGGGTTCGTGCAGGTACCCCGGCGCGGTGCCTGGGCGGCGGGGATGGCCGTAGTGCCAGATGAGTTTCCCCGACGGGTAGGCGATCTTGACGATCGTGTCGTTCTGTTCCTGGTTGGCGATGATGGCCGTGCCGTGGCCGGTGAAGAACGCGTCGTCGGGGAAGTAGAAGCCCAGCGGGTCCCGCGGGGCGGCCGCCGATGGGTACTTCCACACCACGTGCATGGCGTCGTTCAGGAGCAGGAGCCGGTTGTTGCCGCGGTCTGCGATGAGGAGCCGGGCCCCGAAGTACGGCGAGCCTGCCCCGGGCGCGCCGGCGGTCCCGAAGGCCCGGTCCGGGCGCAGCATCTGCACCGAGGAGACCAGGGCGCCGTTGGATTCACCGCCGATGATCCAGGCAGTGCCGCCGGCCACCGTGACCGCGGCGTGGGACACCGGCACCTGCAGGTGCCCGGCGGGCAGCAGCCGCTTCGCCGCAGGGTCGAAGGCCCAGATCGTTGAGACGGTGGTGGCCGGTGACGAGGAAGGCCCGGCGCTCTTCTCGCCCGGGCCGAGCTGGGTCGTGCCGACGCCGGGGGTCTGCGGCTGGGCGGCGGTGCTGTCGCCGCCGGCCACGAACAACTCCCTGCCCACGGTCGCCGCGGCGGCACCGGCCAGCGGCTCGGGCAGATGGCCGATAACGGCCGCGGTGTGCCGGGCCGGGTCGACGGCCTGGATGACCTCCACCGGCCCCCCGGCGTGTGGACCGGTGATGGCCTGGCCGCCGAACACGAAGACCTTCTCCCCGAGCGCGGCGACCGCCGGGTAGCGCACCGGTACCGGCAGCGTGGCGACCTTGGTGAAGGTGCGGCCGTTGGTGGTGGCCAGCACCGCGGCGTCCGGGCGGGCTCCGTCATAGCCGCCCACCACGTACGTGACCGGGCCGATAGTGACCGCCACCGCGTCCGAACGCGGCGCAGGCATCGACCCGGCGGTGGCGGCGGTCGCGGCGCCAGAACGGCCGCGCAGGCCGCCGAGCGTGAACGACTGCACCGTGGCGACAGTGGCCGGCGACCCTCCCCCGAAGACAACAGCATGCTGGCCGATCACGGCCACCGCGGCGTCGTGCAGGGCAGCGCTGAGCGCACCCACCTGATGGACGGCCCCGCTGGCGGTGCGAACGGCGTAAATCCCGCTTGCCGAGCCACCGCCGGTGGTCAGCCCGCCGAGCACGACCAGCCGGCCAGATGGGCCGGTCACGGCCACCTCGCGGCTGATCGGGGCCGCCAGGTGCCAGGGCATCAGGCCTGCTTCAGCGGCCGGCAGGCCACGTGGCGCGGCCACAGCGTGGCCAGGTGCAAGGGCCTGCCTGGCCGGGCCTGCCGCCCTGCCGCTGAGGCTGGACACATACCAGGCGAGCACCACGCCCACGCCAAGGGCGGTGAGCACGATGGCGAGCACCGCGGCCGACCGCCTGTGGCGGCCCCGGGCCGAGGCCCCACGCCCCCGGGCGGACGGGCCGCCAGGCCGGTTACCGCGAAAGGCCGGTGCTTCCACCATGCCGATAATGCCCGACCACGCGGGGCAGGACCCATGCAGACGATCCTGTTTTGCCCCCCTATGGCAGGAGCCACCCCTCGCCTTGAGACTGGTGCGGAGCGGTCTGCGCCGGTGACCTGAATCCGGAGATGGCCCTCCCGCAGGCGCACCGCCCTGGTCCTGGCGCCAGTCAGCGACCACGCGTCTGGAACCCGCCGGGTCCAGCAGGCGCTGGGACCCTTTCCCTCAAGCGCGGACCGGGACCAGGAATCACTCATCCAGGGCGGTTCCCCGGTCCGCGGTCGCGGGCCGTGCTTTAAGTGGTGGTTTCCGAATCGGGCGGCTTCCGGGAGCCACCTGAGCAAGCGGACCGGGGAACGCCGCCTCGGCCCGGGCGGTGAGCCCGGCAGCGCCCCGGCGCATGAGCAGCATCACGACGGTAACCATCACCGCAGCAACGGCGAGGCCGATGATGGTGATAAATGTGGACAGCCGGGCCAGCAACTGGCCGGCGGTGTAGGAGACGAACGTGTAGATCACCGCCCACGCCACGCCGCCGGCCACGTTGAACAGCGAGAACCGGCCCAAGCGCATCCGGTTTGTGCCGGCCAGGAACGCCGCACAGGTGCGCAGCACCGTCACGAAACGGCTGAAGAACACCACCTTGCCGCCATGGCGGTCAAAGACATACCAGCCGACCTTGATCTTGGCGTGGTCCAGACGGATCACCGGGCCCCACCGCAGCAACAGCCGGTGCCCGCCCTTGAGCCCGGCCAGGTAGCCGAGGTAGTCGCCGAGGATGGCGGCCACCGCCGCGAGCACAAGGATCAGCCACACCGACAGCCGATGGGTATGGCCCGCGTAGGCGGCGGCCACGATCAGCGCCGTTTCCCCGGGCACCGGCACACCGATGTACTCGGCGGTGATGAGGCCGAATACGGCCAGGTAGCCGTAGGTGGGGACGAGGTGGCTCACCGGTCCCGCCGCTTCCCGCGGGCGGGACACCGTGCAAGCTTTGGCTCAGATCGTGCCACCAACGGCGCCCCTTGCCTGGGCCTCACGCAGATTGCCCGGCGCAGCCACTGCCGGCATCCACTTGCGCGGGAGAACAAACCGCCACCTAACTTCGAATGTTGCCCTGGTTTTCTCTCGGCTTTCTCTCGGCTTTCTATGAATTCCCTCTCACCCGAAGTCCGCACAGGCGGTCGCCGATGGCCGGGGTGGCCCGCCAACAGCAGCGTATGAGTGTACGCATCCGCCTCACAGCGCTGGCGACGTTTCCGCCGCTCGCTTACCGGCATTACGCAGGTCACCTGCCTGCCAGCCGGTGTATACGATCCGCGATTGAGCTACAACGATCCAGATAGACGGGCCGGGGTTGATCTCACAATTGGCGTCGTTCAAAGGCGTCCCGAGCCGCCCATCGCCCGGCGTGAAGCCGGAAAGCAGCCAGGGAAGTGTCGGCTACGATGCCGCTATGTCGCCGCATACCATCTGCTCGGGGGTGAGCTGACGTGCGTGTGGGCGGGGAGTTGGTGGGCCGCTGGGGACTGGCCGTGCTGGCGGTGACCGGTGTGGCCGGGCTGGTGCTGGCCATTCACGGCTGGTCCGGGAGTGGCGCGAGCACCACCCCGCCGCTGGCCGGTGGTCCGCTGGGCGCTGCATCGGCCGCCCCCAGCGGAACGGTTCCCTCCCCCTCCCAGGCCACCTCGGCTGCGGGTGCGCCGGCGCCACCGGCGGCCAATTCGCCGGGCGCAGCGGGTTCGTCATCACCTGCGCCCGGGCCGTTGCTGAGTTCGGAGCCGTTCGCCAGCGTGGCTTACCAGATCTGGCCGGGAGCGGTCAGCAGTACCGCCCGCCAGGCACTCACCGGGCTGACCATCTCGGTTCACAATCGCGGCAGTGGTCTCGCGGTCACCGCGGCCGCGCGGGGTCGGGGCGCGGCGGCCACCCACCTGTACCGCGGTGGCGTGCGCGTGTACGTGGTCGAGGCGTCCTTGGGTGACGATTCGGGCAACTCCGACTACAGCCTTGGTGACGACGGCCTCGTGGTCACCGACGCCCACGGGAGGATCATTCAGTGAGCCAAAGCCGTCCGCGGCCGGCCCGCCCCTCCCAGCGCGGTTCCCGCGGCCACCGGCCGACCCCTGGCCGCCAGCAGCCGGCTAGCCACACCGCGGCCACGGCGGCACCGGCCAGTGTCCCCGTGCCCGCCGGCGCGTGGGACCTGCCGCGCCAAGCTGGCGCGCTGGCCGCGGAGTGGGCGCCGCCGGCCGCGCGTGTCCTGCTGGGCCTGGTGCTTGGCTGGTTCGGCTATCACGAGCTGGTCCAGCCCATGCTGTGGACCGGGTACGTGCCCGTGCTGTCGCCGGGCTCATCGGTGGCCGTGCTCGCTGTGCTCGCCCATGGCTGGGTGCTGCTCATGCTGGCAGCTGCGCTGATAGCAGGGATAGCTACCAGGCTCGCTGCGGGAATCGCCGCCATCACCCTCGCGGAGATCGTGGTCTCGCTGACAGTCACGGCGGGCCTGTCTGACCTGGTGCTCCGCGATCTTGGCGTGCTCGGCCTGGCCATCTGCCTGACCGGAGTCACCCAGCAGCGCCTGGCGCTGCGCCGCTAGCCGCACCGCCCAAGACGAATCCCCCGGCGGCACCGGGCGCGCGGTCTCCGGCAGTCACCCTCAGCAGCCAGCTTCGGCCGCGGGCTATGCCGTAGCGCGGCCATGAGAATCAGCTCGCAGAAACCACTGACCGCGTGCAGGCCCCGCGGCGGACGCCTCATGACACCTCTTCGCGACTCCCTGTAGGACTCTGCCGGGCAGGCCAAAAGGCAGGCCGACCCTCTCAGTCACCGGCTCATGGGCGCGCAGAATGCCCAAATATGGATGGCCAGCGCCTTGGCCGAAATTGCGCCGACGGCCGCGCATATCGGCGGCTATACGCGCGGCGGCAGCTCACTAGCTGGCCACGCTCTGTGATCGTTTCGGCCGACGAGAGCCACAGGACCAGGCGCCGGTCTGGTATGAAGCCGTCATGTGGGTTGCCATGAGCGCTGCCGGGCGGGAGGAGTTCCTTGCCGGCGTGCGTGTCGGCGTGCTGAGCGCGGCAATAGGCACCGTGGGCCAGACGCTGGCCGTCCCGGTCTGGTATAGCTACCAGCCGGGCGGGCTGCTGACGGTGCTGACTGGCCGCCGGTCGCGCAAGGCCGCGGCGATCCGCGCCGCTGGCCGGTTCGGGGTGTGCGTGCAGGACGCCAGCCCGCCCTACCGCTATGTCAGCGTCGAGGGGCCGGTCGTCAGTGAGGAGGAGCTCGATCCCGCCGAGCGGCTGGCGATGGCCCGCCGCTACCTTGGCGCGGCGGGCGGTGACCAGTACGTCGCCGACAACCCGGACCCCGGGCGGGAGAACGTGGCGTTCCGGATGCGCCCGGAGCACTGGCTCAGCCAGGATCAGGGCAAGGGACTAGCCAAAGGATAGTGCTACCCGCTGGCATCATCCGGTGTGCCGTCATGCCGGGTATGCGCCGCTGTGCGCACGGAAAGCACCCCAAGCGCCGCCCATAAGGCGGCTACGGGTATCCCTGCCGAGGCTCAGCGTTACGGATGCCAGTCCTGGGGCCGGGGATAGCGTCGCGTGTGGTGAACAACAATGCCGTCCACGGAACTCAGGCGAACGCCGCGTAGGCTGCCGCCTGGATGTCGCGGTGGACCTGCGGTGGGTCTGGGCTTTCGAACATGCGCTGGGTGAGCACGATCACGGTCAGGTCCTGGGTCGGGTCAACCAGCCAGGACGTGCCCAGTCCGCCGTCCCAGCCGAACGCGCCGCTGTCGTAGACCGCCTGGCAGAACCCCCAGGACCGGCCGTCGAAGAATCCCGGCAAAAGGCCCCCGCGGGCCTTTTGCGCCGGGGTCAGCTGGTCGGTGGTCATGGCCCACACCGCGTCGGCTGGCAGGACCGGCGCCCCGCCGCGCAGCAGCATCTGGGCGAAGGCGAGCAGGTCGTCAGCAGTCGACACCAGCCCGGCCGCCCCATCACCAAACACTGGCGGGCGGCTCCACTTGCCACCGGGCTCATCCAGTACCACCAGCCCGCCCGGGGTGGGCTGGTAGGCCGTCGCCAGGCGCTCGGTCTGCGCCGTCCAGAACCCGGTGTCGCGCATACCGAGCGGCTCGAAGATCCGGGTTGTGAGCACCTCGCTGAATGGCTGCCCGGCTGCCCGCGCCACCAACACGCCCAGCACCTGGGCGCCGGTGTTGTACATCCAGCGCTCGCCGGGCTGGGCGAGCAGCGGCAGGCTGCCCAGGGCCGCGATCCAGGTGTCCGGGTCTGGCGGCACGGGCGGATCGGGCGGGCCGATCGTCGCCAGCCGCAGCTCACCGGTGGCCGCCACGACCGGCCACGGCTGGGCCGAGGCGAACATCTCGCCCACCATGCCGAAACCGAACGTGAACGTCAGCAGGTCGCGGACAGTGATCGCACGGGCCGCCGGCACGGTGTCGTCCAACGGGCCATCCATCGACCGCAGCACCCTGCGGCCGGCCAGCTCGGGCAGCAGCCGGTCCACCGGCTCATCCAGCCCGATCAGTCCCTCAGAGGCCACGGCGAGCGTGACCGCCGCGGTGATGGGCTTGGTCGTCGAGGCGATCCGGAAGATCGAGTCACGGGCCACCGGGGGGCCGCCCACCGCCAGCCTTCCCAGCGCCTCGACATGCACCTGGCCGCCGCGGGCCACCAGCGCCACCAGGCCGGGGACCTTCTCATCACCCACGTGACCCTCGGCCGCCGCGTGCAGCCCTTTCAATCCTGCCGCCGTCAGCCCGGCCGCCGAATCCATCACCTAGCCTCCTCGCCTGCACCAGCGCCGCCCGCACGCCGCCTCAAGCACTACGACATCACCCAAAGAAGAAAATCATCGCCCCGGCCCCCAGCGACCCGTCCGGATTCTGCCGGGCAGGGCGAGGGTGGCTGCGTCAGAGTGCAGCCCACGGCAAGCGCCCCGGCACCGGTAACCAGCTGCGGGCTACAGCCCGGGCCCTACGCCCCCAAGAGCGCGCAGACCAGCCCGTTCTGTGCCTCCGCCGCAGGCCCCCGGCTGAGCGCAACCCCCGCGCCGAACGGCGCGTCGGCTTTACCGTCCGCAACTTGTGGACGGCGACCCCACCGTCGGTCTACCGCGAGGTCCAGCGCGCTGAGCGGGTGGCGAGGCAGCTGGCCTGCAAGAGGTTTGACCAGATGGCAGGAGAACTGAAAGCGTGACAGCGATGAATGAACTGTCGCGTACCGGCGCCGCGCCCTGGGCCGGGCGCGGCTCTGTGTTCAGCCAGGCCGGCCTGGCCCGGCCGGTGGCCTGGGCCACTCCGGATGATCTGGATCGGCTGCGCGCCAGCCACGGACGCAGACAGCTGGGCAGACCGCTGGTGCCGACCAGCGTGGCATCGCCGCGGCTGGGCGATGAGCTGTTCGCCCGGCTTCTGTCCTATGGCACGCCGCAGGAGATTGAGCGGGGCGATGTCCTGTTCCGTCCGGGCGACGAAGATACAGATCTGATCGTGGTCGCCCGGGGTTCGGTGGAGGTTGTCCGGACGGCGACCGCTGACGTGCCCGCCGCGACCGTCGCGGTGGTTGATGGGGGCGGCTTTGTTGGGGAGCTGAATCTGCTGACCGGGCAGAACGTCTACCTCTTGTGCCGGGCGCGGGAGGCCGGGACGATCTACCGGGTGTCGCCGGTGCGCCTGCGGCAGCTCATGGCCACCGACGTCGAACTGTCCGACATTGTGTTCAAGGCGCTGATCGCCCGCCGGGAGCTGCTGCAGCGCAGCACCGCCGCCCTGGCGGTGGAGATCGTCGGCGGCGCCAGGTCTGCGGCGGCGCTGGCGCTGCGGACGTACGCCGGCCGGCAGCGCCTGATCCACCTGTGGTTCGACGCCGGCACCCCCGCGGGCCGGGCCATGATGGAATCCTCCGGCCTGACCGAGGACGACTTGCCCGCCGTCGTCATGCCCGGTACCACGCTGAAACAGGCCACGCCGGGCGGGCTGGCCGACAAGCTCGGCCTGTCCTACCGTCGTTCGTCCACCAAGCCGGTTGACGTCACGATCGTCGGCGCGGGCCCGGCCGGCCTGGCGGCCGCGGTCTACGGGGCGTCCGAGGGCCTGGACACCGTGCTGCTGGACGCCGTCGGCACCGGCGGGCAGGCCGCGGCCAGCTCCCGGATCGAGAATTACTTCGGCTTCCCGTTCGGTCTTTCCGGCGCGGATCTGACCGGCCTGGCCGTGCTCCAGGCGCTGAAGTTCGGAGCCCAGCTGGCCAGCCCTTGCGAGGCGGTCAAGCTTGACACCGGCCGGAACGGCGACCTGCTCCGCCTGTACCTGCAGGGCGGGGAGGTCATCGACAGCAAAGCCGTCGTCATCGCGACCGGCGCCCGCTACCGGGCACTGCCGCTGGAACGCTGGCCTGACTTCGAGGGCGCCGGTATCTACTACGCGGCCACCGAACTCGAAGCCCGGGGGTGCACGGGCAGCCCGGTCACGGTGATCGGCGGCGCGAACTCCGCGGGTCAGGCGGCGCTGTACCTGGCCGGGCGAGGCAGTGAGGTCTCACTGGTCGTCCGCGGCCCGGACATCGCGACCGAGATGTCGGCCTATCTCGTCGACCGGCTGCAAGCCCACCCGCGGGTCACGGTGCGGTGCCGGAGCGAGGTTACCCGGCTGGATGGCGGCGACTTCCTCCAGGAAGTCAGCATCACCGACCGGACGACCGACAGCACGCAAGCCCAGCCGTGCTCGGGCTTGTTCTGCTTCATCGGCGCCGAACCCGCCACGAGCTGGCTGACCGGGATCGCTACCGGGGACGATGGGTTCATCCGGACCGACGTTCAGCTGAACGACGACGACCTCGGGCCGGCCTGGGCCGGCTTCGGGCGGCGGCCGCTTCCGTTCGAGACCAGCATCCCGGGCGTGTTCGCGGTCGGCGACGTTCACTCCGGCTCGATGAAGCGGGTCGCCGCAGCTACCGGCGAGGGCGCTAGCGCGATCGCCTCAGTCCACAAGGCCATCAGCGCGCTCGTCTAACGACAGAAATCCCCGGGACCTCCACCTCGAGAGCTCTGGAACCCGCCGGTCGCTACTGCTTCATCCGAGGTTCCACCTGCCACCCCAAATCAACGCATCCGCCTCCGGTCAAGTGCCAGCGGCACTATCTCTGCGTTATCTGCACAGAGCGAGCCGCACAGAATCAGATCGTTTGCGTTCGGCCACGTAGGCAAGCGGTCTGGCTTAGCCCGATGCCGGTCAGCAGCCGGTCGGTGCCCAGCACGCGAGTAGGTATTCGCATCAACGCATGACGATGCGCACATTAAACGCGCGCCATTCGGCAGATTCAGACGACACGGATGCAGGATGGCCGGATGTATGCGTCCCAGAGGATGAGCGCAGGGAAGCTGTCAGCGGCCGGGAACGATCGGTTGCGGCGGTGTGCGCTCAGTGATCGTCCTCCTGGCGCAGCTGCCACTGGCTGTAGTCGGTCAAGACGACGTCCAGCATTCTGGCTGGGCACCAGAACTGTCGTGTCAGCTCCCACCGGTCATCGTCAGCGGGTCGAGTCCAAGTCGCTCCTTAACCTCCTGGCGGAAGGCGCCCGGGTCGCCGCCCTTGTAGAACAGCAACTGCCCGTCCGGGTACAGCTCGGCCATGATCGCACGCGTGATCGCGAACGACTCACCGTCGGCCATCACCACGTCCCTCAGCGCGATCACCTGCCGGTGTGCCCCCACGGCCGCGAACCCGTACCGCCCGGCCGCTGCGACCTCCAGCACCCCGTCTGCTGCTGAGCCCTGCCGTGCGTACTGCGTCGCCCGCTGGCTGTCCAAGGCCGTGAACTGGATCATCCACAGCCCCGGCCGGTACTCACGCTCGCCGGCGTCCTGGCCCATGTGCCTGCCGCCTTCAGGCAACTGGAGGCCAATCTGGCCCGTGTCAGCGCCGAGAAGGCTGCGGCCGAAGCAGGCCTCCAGGCCGAGACAACACAACTGGCAGCCATGAATGCGCTCGCGCAGCGAGCCGCCCAGAGGGTCGGCAGCTGTCCAAGCTGCGGCCAGCAGATCACCGGTCACGACCTGCTAGCCACCGGTCAGTGCGGGACGTGCGGCCGCTACGGCTGCGCTACTGCTGGGCGAGTGAACTGGACCTGATGGTCCGGCTGGCCGGTCTGCGGCTGCGGGAGCGCTACCAGGACTGGGACCGCGGCCCGTTCACCGGGGAGAGCCAGGACCACATCTCGGTCTACGAGGTCACCGCAGCGCCTGGCGGATGAACGTGGCCACGGCGACCGGCTTCGCGATGAACGCGGTGTGCGAGCCGTCAATGGTGTCGGTCGTGGCGCCCATCCGCTGCGCCATGAACCGTTCCGCGTCCGGCGAGATCGCGTTGTCGTGCTCGGAGACCAGGAACCAGGACGGCTTGCTCTTCCAGCCCGCCGCGGTGGCGTTCTCGTTGAGCGCCGCGGCCGAGAGCGGGCGCTGGGTCGCGAACATGACATCGGCCATGTCCACCGGCACGTCGGCGCAGAACGTCTCCCGGAACCCGTCCTTCTGGACGTACAGGTCGGGACCGCCCGCGGCGCCGGGCGCGTCGTAGGGGGTCGGGGCGGCCGTCTTGGCGAGCAGGGGCGGCGGGAACGGCTGCTGCACGCTCGCGCAGCTCTCGCCCACCTCCAGCCCGAACGCCGCGAGAAAGACCAGGCCGGTCACGTTCTCCAGGCCGGCCGACGCCTGGCCGATCACGGCGCCTCCATAGGAATGCCCGACCAGCACGACCGGGCCGTCGATGGCCTTGACCACGTCGCTGACGACGCTGGCGTCGAAAGCGACGCCTCGCAACGGGTTCGGCGGGGCGAGCGCCGTGTGGCCGGCGCTCTCGAGCTCGCGGATCACTCCCGCGAACCCGGACGCGTCGGCGAAGGCGCCGTGGACGAGGACGACGGTGGGACCAGGCATGGGGTTCTCCTCGGGGCTGGAGAGGCGGCCCCAACGACGTTACGTCACCGGACCCGAGCGAGTCGGCCCAGGGGTGCGCCGCCCGGCACGTAACCGGTTGTTCTGTGCCGCTCAACCGCCATGCGACCACCACCTGCAAGCGGTACCGAGTCGGCAGGGAGGCCGCCTCAGGATTGGGTCAAGCGCTTGGCCCGCCACCTCCGATGAGATTGCCGATAGCGAATGTGCATGCTGATCGGCGCATAGGCATGTGCAAGAGCAACGTCCTCTATTCGGCAGATCCGGGCGCCGGTCAGCCGCTGGGTCTGCGCGTAGATCACCTGGTTCGGCGCGGCGCGGGACGGCCACCTCCGCGACAAGGTCGCCGCCCATATCGACGGCGGCGCTGCGCGCCTCACCGAAGCCCGGGTGTCGATCATGCAGCGTAAGACGAATTGCCGGGCGGACGCCTTCGCTGCGGAGCGTCGGCGGGCTGCGCCCTATACGCGCCCGGACAAGATCTCTGCGAGCATGTTTCCGCTGGTCAGGGCCATGCACAGCAACCCTCTCCCGGAGCCGTGAGCGCAGGTTCGAATCCTGTCGGGGGCACTGGTCAGAGGCATAAATTCGAACACTCTGACAATCTTGGTACGACACGAGTCCAGACCTGCGACCTGCGGAAACGCAGACGCGTCCCGGACCTCGCCCCCGGTCCGCCCCCGGAAACAGGACCCCAGCCGAGGAAGCCCAGCTCAGCGGCCAACCATAACGACGGCCGCCAGGCCGTTGCCGTGCCCGAAGGCCGTTGCTCCTCCGCCAAATATCCGCAGCCAAACAAGGCAGTCGGAGCAGCGCCGGCAATGCCCGGGGACGGCTGGCCCGCCGGGGATGCAGTGGCGGCGTAACCGGCGGCGCCGGTGGCCGCCCGGCGGAGCGCGTCGCCGGCGGCCGCGGTGTCGCCCTTCGCAGCGCGGAGGCGAGCCCCAGTCTGCGGGCCAGCGACTTCCACCCCCTGAACGGCGCCGCTTCGCCCCGCGGCCCAGCACAACCCGACCTCGGTTTCGGCCGCTTCGAGCTGGCCCAAGGCGGCGAACAGCTCCGCCCGGCAGCGCCGCATGATCGTCTCGGCGAAGAAGTCCGGATGTACCGCCATCAGGTTCTCGGCCTCGTCAAGCGCGGCCGCGATGGGGGCTGGATGCCAGCTCCGACGATCGCGCCCGTCGCCGGGAGAGTCAGCGCGAGGGCGAGCCCTTCCTGGCCAGGTGCCGTCCGGGCGAGGCCGGTCGCGAGCGGGCCGCGCCGCTCTTGCTCGCCCAGATCGCCCGACAAGAAGGCCGCACCAGCCAGCATGCCCCGGGCCGTGCCGCGAGCGCCGGATCGGCCTGGCCGGAGAGAGCCAGGCTGGCTTTGATTTCGGCGACGATCCGGTCTGCGTCGCCGGCGTGCCAGGCCAGACCGGCTAGCGCCGAAGCGGCCTCCCACTTCTTGGCATAGTTCCTCCTTCGTGCCGGTCACTTGATGGCCGGCTCACCCCCGGACGCGGCGGGTATAACGGGCGTAGCTTCGCCTGCCCGCCAGCAGCCACATAAGCCGCGGGAACACTGGGAGCTTGCCGAAGAACAGGGCACGGTCATCGGGGGTGGCCTCCTCCAGGAGCTGGCCGAGCATCACCGGACGTGCACTGCGCGGGAACTTGTCAAAGGACTTGCGGCCGAGCTCGTCCCACTCCGCCCCGGTGATGTGCTCGCGCACCAGCGGGAGAATGTGCGCCTCCTCCTCATCGAGATGCTCCACGAGCGCGCCGCGGAGGAGCGACAGTGATGTTGCCAGCTCGGTCCCGATCTGGGCGGCCGGGGCCTGCCGCCAGCGCCCGAGCAGCCGCCGCACCTGCTCGCTGCGCTTAGCCACCACCTCATGCTGAGCTTCCATCCTGCGTACGAGTTCAGCGTGCGGCCGTGCCCGCTCCCGCAGCTTCGGCCACAGGTATTCGTCCTCGGCGCTGTGGTGGTTATGCAGGCTGGTCAGGCAAAACTCGATGTGCTCGGCGATGGGCGCGACCCGCCGGGCATCGCCGTTTGGGGTGCTCCGAACAAGCCCAGCGAGCAGCCGGAATTCCCGCCGGAATATCCGGTGGATGACCACCATCTCGTGGGTGTTCGGCTCGGTCGGTTGGGCGGACAGCGTCACGTTCATGGGCACTCCTGTGGTCGGTGTGGATCGGGTTGCGACAGGCCCATCTCCCCGTGCCGTCGCCACTTCAGGCCCTTCGCTGGTGGTTCTCACGAGTGAGGTTTCTCTCTCTGCCACCTTGACCAGGCACGGGTAGTGTGCCGCTGATGGTGGTGCCGAGCCCGGGCGCGGAGTGGATGCGGAGGGCGCC
The DNA here is from genome assembly GCA_963730065.1 of uncultured Actinomycetes bacterium. Lineage (GTDB taxonomy): Bacteria > Actinomycetota > Actinomycetes > Streptosporangiales > Streptosporangiaceae > UBA9676. Next base: position 738,098 of record CAVSQL010000006.1, read on the forward strand.
GCCGACGGCGGCCAGCCGGTCGGCCATGCCCTGCAAGCCGGTGCCGTGTGTGGCCGTCGTGGTGTCGAAGCCGCCGCCGTCGTCGGTAATGGTGAATTCGAGGTGCCCATCCGGGCAGGACAGGGCCACGGTGGCGTGGGAGGCCCGCGCGTACTTCGCAACGTTCTGCAGGGCCTCCAGGGTGCAGAAATACACGGCCGCCTCGACGTCCGGCGGGTAGCGCCCGATGCCGTCGGCCTCGATCCCGACGGGAAGAGGAGCCTTGCCGGCCTGCGCCCGCAGGGCGGCCCCGAGTCCTTGGTCGGCCAGCAGCGGCGGGTAGATCCCCCGGGCCAGAGCGCGCAAGTCATCGAGCGCCGCGTGCAGCCCGGCCCGGAGCTGGCCTGCCATCTGCCTGACTGCGCCGGGGTCTTGGGCGAAGTCTTCCAGCAAGGTGAGCTGGACCGTGAGCGCGACCAGTTGCTGCTGGGCACCGTCGTGCAGGTTCCGTTCGATCCGCTGCCGCTCCTCATCCTGGGCCCGCACCAGCCGCCGCCGCGACGCCCTCAAGTCGTCGATGCTGGCCTGCAGTTCGGCGGTCAGGCGGACGTTGCGAAGGACCAGGCCAGCCTGGGAGGCCAGGTGCTCAAGCAGCCTGTCCTCGGCGGCCGACACCGGCTCGTTCCTCAGTTTTTCGATGGTGATCGCGCCGAGCAGGTCATCGGTGTGCCGAACCGCGATCGCCCGTGTCGCGGCGTCGAAGGCCGGGAGCTGCGCGTCGCTGGTGAGCGGGACGGCCGCGGGTGGGGTGGATCCGCGCGGCCAGATCACCTGCGGGCGCAGCTGCGCTCCGATCCTGATCCAGATCTCCACCCGGACCGCGCCGGTGGCGCCGGCCAGCACCGATGCCATCCGGTTCAGCGCCACGTCGGCGTCCAGCTGACCGGCCATGTCCTGGGCGAAGTCGGCGAGCACCTGGTAGGGCGTGGCCCGCTGCCCGTACACGAGGCGGTTCGCGACGAGCTGGGCCCGCTGCCGCACCGGCTGGAACAGCAGCGCGATCGCCGCCGCCGCCGCGATGGTCAACACCGGGCCGCCGACGTAACCGGCGAGTGTCCCGATGCCCACCACGATGCCGGCGTACACGCCCGTGAGCGTGGCCGAGAGCAGGCCGTACTTGACGGCGCGGTTGATGATGACGTCGATCTGGTACAGGCCGTGCTTCAGGATCGCGAGCGTGATGATGGCGGGAATCCCGAACACCGTTATGACCTGCCAAACGACGTAGGCGGCGACCGTCACCGGGTTGGACGCATCCCCGGTGGCCGCGATGGCCAGCAGCGCCGCAATCTGGCAGCCGGTACCAGCCACTGCCGCCAGTGCGATCCACTTGATCTGCTGCCGCACCTCCCGCCCACCCGGCCGGTAGCGGACCGCCAGGGAGACGAAGGCCGCCGCCAGCAGCACGGTGCCCAGTACCGCCAGGCCGTTGAAGGTCCCGATCAGAACCGTTGAGAGGGCAGGTCCCAGTGACGTGATGCCGAGCGGGTTCGCAAACGTCAGCGAGGCACCGCCAGGGCCGGCAGCGCCACCAGCGCGGGCCGCACTACGAACCCCGCCATCGTCAGCGCGGTGGCCAGCAGGCCCAGTCCCGCGAACAGGCGCCAGCGGGGAGACGGCAGCGTCCCGGTCGGGAACAGCAGCAGCATGAAGCCGATCCCGGCGAAGATCGGAACGAAGCTGCACTCGGCCAGCAAGCCAACCAGCTCCGGCGCCGGCAGAGTGCCGGGATGGGTGATACCCAGCACCGCGTAGGCGGAGGCGAGCGGCATGACTGCTAGGCCAGCCCCGATGCCAAGCAGCAGCCAGCCGATGACGTTGCCCGCGCGGCGGACGATCAGCGCGCCGAGGGTGGCGTACAACACGGCGGCGGGCGCAGAGCTCAGCTGCGACACCGCGTCCTTTGCCACTAGGTCGCTCCAGGCCAGGACCGTCAGCACCGCCCCAGCCAGCGACAGCGCCGTGACCGAGGCCCACACGACGGCGGTGGCACGCCTTGAACCTGTCAGCGGTACGCCCCTATGACCCGCGCCGCCGTGACCAGACATGGTGGTAACCCGCGATCCCCCCACCGCAACCTGATCCGCCTGCGCTGCCTTGTTCGCGAACACCGGGGTCACCCGCTGGCGGGCGGCAGCGCCGCGATCGGGCTGAGCCGGTGCAGGACGCCGAGCAGGTCGGCCGAGGACCAGTGCTCGGCGAACCTCCCGTCGGCCCCGGCCCGGTTGATCTCGACGCTGGAGAAGGTGACCTGCCCGCCGGTCGGCGGGACGCCGGAGAACTCGCCCTGGTGGGTGCCGTAGCAGGTGATGCGCTGCACGACCCGGTCACCTTCGGCGATCTCGTCTTCCACGATCGCGTGGAAATCGGGGAAGATACGCTGGGTCACAGCCAGCCAGCCGATCAGGCCCGCGAGGCCCGGCGCGGGCTGGCCGCCGGGGACGTGGTGAACGCAGTCGGGGGAGATGAGCTCATTGGCGACGGCGAGGTCGCCCTGGTTGAGGGTCTCCTCGACGACGCGGCGGGCGCGGGCTTTCAGCTCTTGCGGGGACATCACTGTGCTCCCTGGCGATCTCGGCATGCGGCCTGATCCCAGGGTCCGTGGCGCCGGAACCGCGCAACAGGACGAGCGCTTCCTGAGTACTTCCCTTTCCCCGGACATGTGGCGGTAGCAGCTATGCCGGGCCCGGATGCCGTCAGCTTTGCCGCGCTGCTCAGACGGCAGCGGCTGGCGGCCGGGCTGACTCAGGAAGCTCTGGCCGAGCGCGCCGGGCTCAGCGCCAAGGCCGTCGGCGACCTGGAGCGGGACCCGGATCGTAGCCCGCGGCTGGCGACGGTGACGCTGCTCGCCGACGCGCTGGGCGCGGGCCCGGAGCAGCGGTCGGAGCTGCTCGCGGCCGCCCGCCCGGCCCAGCCGACCCGGCCGGGGACCGTCCCCGTCGCAGCGGCGGGCGCCACGCAACCCCCCCGGTGGGCCATGCCGCGGCCGCTCACCCCGCTGATCGGCCGGGCCGGCGTCGCGACGGCGGTGGTGAGGCTGCTGCGCCGGGGCGATACCCAGCTGCTGACGCTCACCGGGCCCGGCGGGGTGGGCAAGACCCGGCTGGCGATCGAGGTGGCGGACCGGGTGGCCGGTGACTTCGCCGACGGCGCCGTCTTCGTCGACCTGGCGCCGCTGCGCGATCCCGCGCTCGTGCTGGGCGCCGTCGCCCAGCGGCTGGGGGTGGACGAGCGGGACGCGACCCCACTGCCCGACCTGCTGGCGGTGTCGCTGCGCGGCAGGCGGCTGCTGGTGCTGCTGGACAACTTCGAGCACCTGCTCCCGGCCCGGGACGCCGTGCTCGCCCTGCTGGAGGCGTGCCCGGAGCTGGTCATGCTGGTCACCAGCCGGGTCGCGCTGCACGTCCGGGGCGGCCGAGACTACCCGGTCGCGCCGCTGGTCCTGCCCGATGCGGCCGGCCCATCAGAAGCGCTGCGAAGCTCGGCAGCGGTGGAACTGCTGGACGAACGGGCCCGTGCCGCCGGGACGGAGCTGGGCCGGGACGCGGAGACGGCGACGGCGGTGGCGGAGATCTGCCGGCGGCTGGACGGGCTCCCGCTGGCCATCGAGCTGGCCGCGGCCCGGCTGCGGCTGCTGCCCCCCGCGGCGCTGCTGGCCAGGCTGGAGCGCCGGCTGCCGGTGCTGGCCGGTGGCCCGCACGACCTGCCCGCCCGGCAGCAGACCATGCGGGACGCGATCGCCTGGAGTTACGAGCTGCTAAACGGGCCGGAACAGGCGCTGTTCCGGCGGATGTGCGTCTTCGTGGGCGGCTGCACGCTGGAGGCGGCGGAGGTGATCTGCTCCGGCGGCGGCGAAGGGCCGACCATCCTGGACGGGTTGGCGTCGCTCGTGGGGAGCAGCCTGCTTCGGCTGCAGGAGGCACCCGCGGCGGGGGACGATGATGCCTCACCTGCCGCGCCGCGGGTGACCATGCTGGAGACGATCCGCGAATACGGCACCGGGCTGCTGGCGGAACGCTCCGAAAGCGGGGATATCGGGCAGCGGCACGCCGCCTACTACCTGGCGCTGGCGGAGGAGGCGGGCCCGGCGCTGACCGGGCCGGATGTGGTGGCCTGGCTGGCGCGGCTGGACACCGAGCACGACAACCTGCGGGCCGCGCTCCGCTGGGCGCGGGAACAGGATGACGGGGCGACGACGCTCCGGCTGGCCGCCGCGCTGTGGCCGTTCTGGGCGCGGCGCGGCCACCTCAGCGAGGGCCGCCGGTGGCTCACCGAAGGGCTGGACCGCCCCGCCGCCGCGGTGGCCCCGTCTGTGCGGGTCAGCGGGCTGGCCGGCGCGGCGCGGCTGGCGATGGACCAGGCGGCGTACGACGAGGCGGCGCAGCGCTGCGCGCAGGCCGTGGCGCTGGCCCGCGAGCTCGGGGACCTGCGGCTGCTGGCGGCCGCGCTCAACACCCGTGGCCTGCTGACGAGCCGGCAGGACCGGTACGCCGATTCCGCGCGCGACCATCAGGCAGCGCTGGAGCAGGCGCGGGCTGGCGCCGACCGAGCCGGTGAGGCGACGGCGCTGCTCGGCCTGGCCTATGCGGCGATGTTCACCGGCGACGCCGCCCAGGCGAGCGCCCTTGCCCGGGAGAGCCTGGCCGCCGCGCGGGACTCGGGCGACCGGCACGCCCTGGCCCGGGTGCTGTTCCTGCTGGCCTGGGCGGCCAGTAACGCCGGGGCGTTCGAGCAGGCGGAAGAGCTCGGCACCGAGGCACTGGGCCTGTTCCGCGCCCTGGGCGACACCGGTGAGCAGGCCGATGCGCTATTCCTGCTGGGGCAGGTCGCGGGTTACTCGGGCGGCTATGAGCGTGCGGCGGAATTCTTCGCCGGCAGCCTGGCGCTGCTGCGCGACCAGGGTGATGAGACAGGCACGGCCCGGGCTATGGGCGGGCTGGGGACCGCTCTGCTGAACCTGGGCGACCGGGCCGGCGCCCGGGGTTTGCTCGAGGAAAGCCTGGTCGTGGCCCGGAGGTACGGCGATCGCTGGGGTATGGCCATGTCGCTGACCCTGGTGGGCCACGTCGATCTGGCCGACGGCGACGACACGCGGGCGCAGGCACTGCTCGCCGAGGCGGCGTCGCTGTTCGCCGACACCGGCAACCTGATGTTTCTGCCGTGGTGCCTGGAAGGCCTCGCCGCGGTGGCCACAGCACGAGGCGACAACGAGCGCGCCGCCGAACTCGACGGGGCGCGCGAGGCGTTGCGCGCCCAGATCGGCGTGCTGCTCCCGCCCGTCCACCCCACCGCTTACGCGCGAACGCTGGCCACCGCTCGCGCCGGGCTCACCCCGGCGGCCTTCGACGCTGCCCGCGCCCGGACGGCCAGGCTGGCGCCGCAGCAGATCATCACGACAGCCACGAGCAACTGGAACTCGCCGCCGCCGAAGTCAGCCTGATAGCGATCGCAGCCATGGGCGGATGATCCGCGCACTCGACCGCCAGGCCAGCGGGTCCTGTCCCCCCGCTCGCAACCGGTCCGCGCAACTCATGGGCGCGGACCGACCCAACCAGCTTCAAGGCCATGGGCCGGGTGGTCTCAATTTTGGTTTCATTCGCCCGAGTCCGCGGGCGTCCGGCACGGGCCGCCGGAATGCTGAGCCGCACGTCGCGGAAGGTCCCGGCCTGGGGCGGACGCTGGTGTACACACTTGGAAGGCGTGTTGGTGTCGTACCGCCATCCGTGAGACGCCATCGGCGGCCAACGTGGAGGTGCGCCGCAGTTCGGTGGGCTGCGCCCGATATGCGCCCGGGCAGGCCGCGCGGCAGCGCGTTCCCTGGTCAGGGGCGTGCAGAGCAACCCTCTCCGGAGCCGTGAGCGCAGATTCGAATCCTGCCCAGGGCACTGGTCAGGGGAATAAATTCCAACACTTTGACAATCTTGACACGACATGCGACCGGGCCTGTGACCTGCGGAAATGCAGATGCTTTCCGCGTCTTGCCCCGGTCCGCCCCCGGAACCAGGACTCCATCTGCGGAAAACCCAGCTCAGCAGCCAACCATAACGACGGCCACTAGGCCGTTGCCCTGCCCGGAGGCCGTTGCTCTTCCGCCAATATCCGCAGCTACACAGCGGCAGCCTGAACAGCGCGGCAATATCCGGCGGCGGCTGCCCAGCCCGCCCGATCGCCGCAGAGGGCACTTGGCCGACGTCTCGCACCCCGACACCAGCAGTCCGCATCCTCACGCGCCTGATCCGTTCCGGCGCGGATGCCGCAGACCCCTGCTGTTACGGGCGGATGTGCAGGCATGCCCGACCGCGCCTTGCGGCCGTGCAGATCGAGGCGTTCTGGCCCGTATGGGCGGTGGTTCCTAGCATGGACGGGTCAGGGGGGTGGCTGACTGGAGGCGGCCTGGTGAGCCTCAGATCGGTGCGAGCGTGGCTCGCGGTTCTTGCCGTGCTGGCGGTGGCGGCCTGCGGCGGTGCGGCGCCGTCGGCCCAGCCGACCCGTCAGCGCGCGCTGGCGCCGCCAGCGGTCAGGTATGCCAACATCGGCGGCTACGTGCTGGCGTATGAGTGCGCGGGCACGGGCAGCCCCACGGTCATCTTGGAGGCCGGGTACACCGCCTCGGGAATCAGCACCTACAGCCCGGTGATCGTGCCGGCGCTGGCGCGCCGCACCCGGGTGTGCACCTATGACCGGGCCGGTGATGGGCTCAGCGACGCCCGCCCGGCTAAGGTGCGCCCGCTCACCGGGGCCACCCAGGCCCGGGAGCTGCACACCCTGCTGGAGATGATCGGGGTGGGGCCACCGTATGTGCTGGTCGGCCACTCCTACGGCGGGATGATCACCCGGGAGTTCGCCGCCCTGTACCCCGGCCAGGTGGCGGGGATGGTGCTGCTGGATGCCTCTAGCGAGCCCGAGGTCGCCGTCTATGACCGGCTGCACGCCGGGCCGTGGATCGACGGCACGGTCCAGCCCGCGCCCAACCAGCAGATCAACATCCACGCCACGGTGCGCCAACTGGAACAGGCGCCCAGCCAGGGCCAGATGCCGCTGATCGTGATTACCGCCGGCATCTTGCAGGACCAGTGGCTGAAGACCGTCCCGAAGCTGGAGGCCCGGGCGCAGAGGCGGCTCGCCTTGCTGTCAGCGGACTCGATTCATGTGCTGGACCGCGGCATCGGTCACCTCATCCCTACGCTGGACCCGCGGATCGTCATCGCCGCCACCAGGGCCGCGCTGGCTGCCGCGGCCAGTGGGCGTCCCCTCGCCCCGTGCCTCCAGGTCTTCCGCTCCGTCCCTACCGCCGAATGCCTGCGCCGCGGCCAGCTGGCCCGTCAGCGGATCTGACACCCGCGCCCTGCTACCCCCATAGCCGGTGCCGGGCTGCACCGGGCGTGCAAAACACAGGCCGGAACACCCGGCGGCTCGTCGGCACCCCTATCGTCCGCCTGCTTCGTGGACCATCTGGGCGAGAGTGGCCCAGTCTTGGCTTTGGATGGGACTACCGGTCAGGCCGGCTTTCCCGGTGAACTTCGATGCGGTCGGGGTGGACGCCGACGATGGCCTGCCAGGTTTTGGTTTGCCTGCATCCCGATCGACGGCGACCTGGTCACCCGGGAAGCCCACAGCCACGAGGTCATCTCGTTCGGGTTCTGGCCCGGCGATGACACCATCGGCGACGCCGCCTGCTACTCCGACATCGCTCTCGAACCCCCGGGCTGCGCGAACAGGCACTGCCCGCCGGTCCGCCTGATGCTGGCCGTACGCGGGCAGGGCGCGTTCATGGGGCCAGCGCGGCCAGCAGGGTGGACGGGTCGTAGCCGCCGCGGTGCACCACGCCGTCGATGAACAGGGTGGGGGTGCCGAGCACCTGGCCTGAGGCCAGGCCGCTGTTGAACGTCGCGGCGGATCCGGTCGGCTACCGCGGTGCTGGCCCGGTCGCGGTCGAAGGCCGCGACGTCCAGGCCGAGCTGGGCGGCGTACCCGCGCAGGTCGCCGTCTTCGAGCGCCTTTTGCCGGTGGAACAGCAGCTCGTGCATGTCCCAGAAGCGGCCCTGCCGCGCGGCGGCCGCGGCCGCGGCCGCGGCCGCGAGGGCGTGTGGGTGGATGCTGGTCAGCGGGAAGTGCCGGAATGCGAACCGCATGTTCCCGCCCAGCTGGCGGTCGATCTGCTCGATCGCGTGGAACGCCTGCCGCGAATACGGGCACTCGTAATCCCCGTACTCGAGGACCAGAGGGCCGGCGGGCCAGCCGCGGACGTGATCGACTTTCTCATCCAGCGGCGCCAGGGCCAGCCGGCGGTCGCCCGGCATCGCGTTGAAGGTCATGAGCCGCCTCCTGGGGCTGCGGGCGGATTCGGCTAGCTCGGCGGTTTCAGAAGCCGACCTGCTGGCGGATGAGGACGATATGGATCCGGCCGGGCAGCTCCTGATGAATCTCCAGGATCTTCCCGACCTGGCTGTGCTGCCCGTAGGCGGCCTGCGCGCGTGCGTCTTCCAGCGGCAGGCTGTGGGTGTAGATCCGCTGGTGCGCGGCCTCCAGGGTGGGGACCAGCTTCTGCGCGCCGACGACGAAGATGACGTTGGCCGCGCCCCAGGCGTACGAGGCCAGCTGGCTGCCCGAGGCTGAGGCGATCACCAGGGTGCCGTCGCGGGTGATGGCATGCACGCTGCCCAGGGCGTAGTCGGGCTGGCCGCCGATCGCCTTCATCTGCTGCGCCTGGGTCGCGAAGTCGAGCGCGAACATCTTGTTCCGCGCCGACTCCCACCGGCCGCCGCCATCGTTGATCGCGTCCGCGATCCCGGTCTCGGCCAGGGTCACCGAGGTGTTGGTCATCACCGACGAACCGTCCGGGATGCGGGCCAGCACCGCCGCCCGCGCGGCATCGAGATCATCGACGACCTCGACACTGAACCCGTGCTCCTCCAGCGCCACGACAGTCGCCGCCAGCGCATGCTCATCCGGCAGCGAGGTGAAGCGGTCAGGGGTGGCAGTCGTGCTCACGGCTGGTCCTCCTTGATGCAGATCGCGCCCGGGAACCCGGTCCCGGCAGCTAACTGGCTGATCGAGTGCTCCCGAAGCTAGTGGCCATCAAGGTGAGCGGCGGTCACCTGGTTCCGGTGATTGTGCGAGCCAGCGGCCGGGCGCCGCGATTTCGAGGACCGGGACGCCGGTGATTGGCGGACAGCTCAGCGATCGTTTCGTCCCACAGCGAGGCGTCCATCATCAGCGGCGCAACAACAGCAGCACTGGCCGTCACCACCGGTGTCGGTGTAGTCGATCGTCGCAGCGGACAATTCGATCGTCTGTGCGCCGGTGAGCTTCATGTGTTCCCCTCGATGGCCGGTGAGCGCCTGGTACCGGTTTCTGGGCTGCCGTTCTGGTCGTGGTGCCGGTGAGGTCAGTGCGGTAGTGGCCGTCACGGTGAGCAGCGGTCACCTGGTTCCGGTGATGTGCGGTCCGGGGTGAGCTTTTGGATCTCGAGCAGGTCCAGGCCGAGCGCCTCGATCTCGGCCAGCACGCCGTACAGTGCCGCCTGGTCCAGCAGGCCGGTGAGCACGGTGTGCGCGCCGTGGTGCTGCGGCGCCAGCGCCGGGAACGCCGACAGCACGGTGGCGCCGAGGTGCCCGTTGATCCGGATCATGTACGGGGCGGGTGCCGGGTCCATGACGCCATGATCACGGGCGGGCAGGTGACTCCGGATCACCGGGATCCGGTGACCGCCGGGGCTAGCGCGTGCGGCCGGCGGCCAGCAGCCGCAGTTCCCGGGCGCGCCGCACGGCCGAGGACCGGTCACGGACCTGGAGCTTGGCGTAGATGCTGCGCAGGTGCGTGCCGACGGTGTTCAGCGAGACGGACAGCTCGCCGGCGATCTCGGGCCGGGACAGGTTGGTCGGCAGATACCGCAGCACCCGCAGCTCGCCCGGGCTGAGCTCCTCCGCCGGCAGCAACAAGGACTGCTCCTTGGCCGCCGGGGCCGAGCCGTGCAGGACGTCGAGGATGTCGGCGTCACCACCTCGCGGTGCTCACGGTCGACCGCGTTGACGATGCCGGCCACCGCCTTGCCTGCCAGCAGGAAGCGGGCCATCCGCAGCGGGTCATCGCGGGCCTCTTCGGCTTCGGGCAGCGCTTGGGCGCCTTCGAGCTCCCGCATGGTTGATGCTGCCTGGCGCGCTGTCTGGCGTGTCCGCCGCCGGCCGACGGTGAGCGGCCAGTCGATGTGGCGGGTGTATTCCTCGAACGTCACCCGGACCTCGCTGGCCGGTCTTAGGGGTGTGGGCTACGCCCGCCTGAGTTCGAGCACAGGAATGGTGCGGATTCCAGCAGTTTGGCGTGCGTACTCGGCAAAGCCTGGGTAGCGCCGCGCTTGCTCGGCGTAGATGCGGTCGCGTTCAGCGCCGGTCAATTCGCGGACGGTCACCTTGTATGTCTCGGTTCCGCGTTCGACACTGCCGTCACCGGCGGCCGTCAAGTTGTGGTACCAGTCCGGGTTGGTGGGTGCTCCAGCCTTGGTTGCGAAGACGTAGATGATGTCCGGGTCGGTGTCGTGCGGGAGGTACATCATCGGGGTGACGTGCTCCCGCCCGCTTTTGCGGCCGCGGTGATGTGCCAGGACCAGCGGGGCGCCCTCGAAGGGCCCGCCGACCCTGCCCTCGTTCGCTCGGAACTCCGCGATGGTCTTCGCGTTCCAGTCGGGTGGGCTGCTCATGTCGAACTCCTGTCGTTCACGATCGGGGGGTATGCGCTGGCACGGGTGATGGGCCGCGACCGCCGTGCTCCGCGATCAGTACTCATCGGCGGATCCCACTACGTGAGTCGGTCCCACTCCTGACCTACCTGTGTGGTGGGGTGTCCACAGATCCTGGAGCACGCTCGTCGGAGCCAGCGAGCGGTCTCTGCATGGACAGGAAGGGCCTGAAGAGAGGGACTCCGCTGCCTGCGATCATCGCGGTGAGCTTGGCGCTCGGCTCACCAAGGAGTTCGCTGGAAACCGATCCTGTCGCAAAGATCGCCTCGTTGAGGTGGCCAACGTGCGCGCCGTGCTCGATGACCGCCTCGGAGTTCCGGTATCGCTCGTAGACGACGCACTCGGACTGATCTTCGTTGAAGTAGATCTCATACTGCAGCGTCCCGGTGTCCTTGGCCCGCACGATGTCCATGGCTTGCTCGGACAAGCGCTTGAACTCCTCGACCTTCCCCTCGTGAAACGTGAACCGATTGACACCTTTTATCTCACTCAACTCTCCGGCCCTCCAGTCGTCTGTGATCCGCTGAGATGCGCCGACAGGAGCTGTCCGGCTCTGTCCAGCGCCGCGGCCGCTTCGTCGAGGATTGGGTAGTAGGCCTGGAAGACGTGGGGCACCTGGGGGGTGATGTCGAGGGTGACCTCGACGTCGGCAGTGGCAGCTTGCCGGGCGAGGCGGATGGCGTCGTCGAGGAGAAGCTCGTGCGTCCCGGCCTGGATGATCAGGGGCGGCAGGCCGGACAGGTCGGCGAAGACGGGGCTGATCAGGCCAAAAGCGGGGTCTTGTCCCGCCGTGTAGTCGGCGACCCGGGGCGGGAATGCTTCGGGGGTGAACAGCGGGTCGGCCGCGCGCTTGGTTCGCATGGTCGCCCCGGCCAGGGTGAGGTCGGCATACGGTGACATGACGAAGGCCGCGGCGGGCAGCGGCAGCCTGTGATCGCGGGCGTTGACCAGGGTAGCGATGGCGAGCCCGCCGCCCGCGGACTCGCCCGCCAAGACGATGCCCGATGGGGCTGTGCCGCCGCGCAAGAGGGCCTGGTAGGCGGCCAGGGCGTCGTCGACCGCTGCCGGATACGGGTGCTCGGGGGCGAGCCGGTAGTCGACGGAGATGACCTTGGCGCGGGTCCGCCGGCCGACCTGCGAGGCCAGGTCAGCGGCTTGGAAGGCGTCCCCGATCACGTACACGCCGCCGTGGAAGTACAGGACAACGTGGCGGGGTTCGATTCCCTCGACAGTGATCTCGGCGGTGGGGACGCCGCCCAGTGCGGCGGCGGTCACGGTCACGTCGGTGGGCAGCGGCTGCGTCGAGGCCAGCTCCTTGAGCAGCCGCCGCTGCTCGCTGACGTCGCTGTCGAACGGGAAAGCGTTCTGTCGCAGGATTGCGTCGAGGTTCTCTCGCTGTTCGGTGCTCACGGAGATCTCCCTTCGGTTGGAATTCGCTCGGGCTGAGCTCCTCCGCCGGGCTCGCCCATGCCAATCCGCTACTGAAAATTTCCTGCCGGGAGGCGGGCACCCTCCGGCCCCGGGCAGCGCCCCAGGGCCGCCGGCGGCCCTGGGGCATTCGGGTCAGGGGTTGACCGGTCTGCTGACGCCGAGCCCGGTGTCGAGCCGCAGCGACTGCATGATCTGGAACGTCGTGGTGTAGGTGAGCTCCTCGATGTCCGCGGCGGCCAGCACGCCGGTGTACTTGGCGACGATGGGCGCGGCCGCGCGTTCGGTGACGGTGTCCAGGTTGGCCTTCACCCCGGCCCAGGCGTTCTCCCCGGCTGCCATGTAGAAGGGGATCGGGTCGACCGTGGCCAGCGCTTCCCTGGCGCTGGCTTCGATGTCGGCGATGTACTGCTGGTGCACCGTGACGTCGTCGCGGGTGGCGAGCCGGCCGAGGTGCCCGCTGATGAGGTGTGTCCACGGGTAGTCCAGCGCAATGGCCGGGGCGCCTATGTACCCGGGCACGTCCTCGGACAGGTTGACGTTGTAGATGGGCACCCAGCCGGCGTTGACGACGTCGATGAGCATCAGGGTGTCGTGGCCGGGGAAGTGGATGTAGATGTTGTCCGGCGTGTGGTTGGGGCCGTGCCAGGCCAGCTCGGCGCGCTCGCCCCCGACCTCGAGGGTGTAGTGGTCGGCGAAGGTGATCTCCGGGGCCGGGCGGGCCGGGTCGTTGTCCCGCTGCAACCGACGCTTGGTTTCCTCGTGCCCGATGCGGACCACGTCTCCGCCGAACAGGGAGGCCGCGCCGGCGTGGTCGGCGTGGTGGTGGGAGTAGACCAGGTGCGTGACCCGGTTGGTGACGCCGTTGGCGGCGGCGATCTCATCCACCGCCAGGCGCAGGTTGGGGCCGATGCTCGGGGGGGCGTCGAACACGACTACTCCGTCGCGGGTGGTCAAGAACGCCGAGTTGTAGACGCCGTCGGTGACCCAGTACAGGTTCCGCTCCACCCGCCCGACGTAGTACCGCTGATCGTTGAGGGCCGGGCCGAGCGCGGACCGCGGGATCGGCGCGTAGTCGGGCAGGTCCGCGGCGCCGTCGGCGCCGGTAGCCGGTGAAGTCACGGTATCTCCCTGGAATCTTCGGGCACGTCCCCTGGCGGCCGTGCCAGCCTTCGCAACAGGCCCAGGCTCGCCGCCAGTCAGGTGAGAGGCCGTCACCGGATCCCGGTGATTCACGAGGCTGGATGGGATCGCGGCGGCGGCGCGTGGATCACAGTGCGGCAGAACTGGGGGTTCGCCCGCCGTTGACAGTAGGTGCGCTGGCCTGGTACCGAGGCAGAAGGTGCCAGGACTGCGTGACCGGCGCCAGGGGTGCCGGGCGTGGATATCAAGGCGGGTCTGTGACGGTGGCTCCAGCAGTTCCCCGGCTGATCGACCGGGGCGATCTTGTCGCAGCCTTGGATCGCGCGGCGGCGAGCAAGGTCACGATCATCTCGGCTCCGGCCGGCAGCGGAAAGACGTCACTGCTGCGCGCCTGGGCCGGCCGACCGGGCCAGCCGCACCGGCTCGCCCTCGTGCAGGTGCAACGCGACCAGCACGACGCCCAGCAGTTCTGGCTGGCCCTGCTCGACGCGATCCGTCACGCCACCGGTGCGGACAGCGGCGCGGAACCGCCGCCAGCGACGCCTGACTTCAACGCGCCCGCGATGGCCGGCCGGGTGCTGTCGGAGCTCGCCAACGCTCGCGGCGGCGTCACGCTGGTTATTGACGATCTCCACGAGCTGACCTCGCCGGACGCCCTCGCCCAGCTGACCCGGCTGCTGGTGAACCTTGCCCCGCAGGTGCACGCGATCCTGACCACGCGCCACGATGTGCGGCTGCGGCTGCACCGGCTGCGCCTGGCCGGCGAGCTAACCGAGATCCGCGCGGCCGACCTGCGCTTTTCCGAGCGCGAAACCAGCGAGCTGCTCGACGCCTCGGGGATCGCGCTGTCGGAGGCTGGGGTGGCGCTGCTGTACCAGCGGACGGAGGGGTGGGCCGCGGGCCTGCGGCTCGCGGCGCTGTCCCTGGCCGGGCACCCCGACCCGGAGCGGTTCGTCGCGGAGTTCTCCGGCAGCGACCGCACGGTCGCGGAGTACCTGCTTGCTGAGATGCTGGACCGCCAGCCGCCCGATGTCCAGGATCTGCTGCTGCGCACCTGCCTGCTGGATCGGGTCAACGGCGAGCTGGCCGACCTGCTGACCGGCCGCCCGGGCTCGGAACAGATCCTGCTGGACCTCGAGGACGCGAACGCGTTCGTCGTCTCCCTGGACCCCAGGCGGACCTGGTTCCGCTACCACCACCTGTTCGCCGATCTGCTGCGCCTGGAACTGCGCCGGAGGCTGCCCGCGGAAATACCCGCGCTGCACCGGCGCGCCGCCGGATGGTTCAGCGTGCAGGGCCAGGTGGCCGAGGCGATCCGGCACACCCAGGCGGCGGGCGACTGGCCGGAGGCGGCCCAGCTGCTCGCCGACCATTCGTTCAGCCTGACGCTCGACGGGCGGGCGCGGACCATGCAGGCGCTAGTGCGGGCCTTCCCGCCGGGCGCGGACCACCCTGAGCTGGCTCTGGTGCGCGCGATGGGTGACCTTGCTCAGGGGCGCCTGGACGAGGCGGCCGCCCACCTGGCGGTCGCCGAGACGTACGCCGAGACGACGCCCCCGGAACGCCAGCGCCGCCTCCAGGTGGCGATCGCGTCGCTGAAGCTGTCGCTGGCCAGGCGGCGCGGTGACCTGGCCGGCGTCATCGAGCAGGCCCGATTCCTGGCCTCCCCGGTGACCGGGCCGTCCGACCAAGACATTGCCTTGGGCAGCGACCTGCGAGCGGTGGCGCTGATGAATCTGGGGACCGCCGAGGCGTGGTCCCTGGGGCTGCCAGACGCCGTGCGCCACCTCCGGGAGGGCGCCGACCTGGCTCGGGAGATCGGCCGGCCGTACCTGGAAGTTGGCTGCCTCGCGCAGCTCGCTTTTGCGTATGTCTTCCATGGTGCCGACATGCCGAAGGCCCATGCGTTCGCCACGACCCAGCGGCGCTGCCGCGAGGCGATCGCGCTCGCCGAACGGTACGGCTGGGGCACAGAACCGGTGATCGCACCCGCGCTGATGACGCTCGCCGGCACGATGGTGTTGCTGGGTGAGTTCGACGAGGGCGAGCGGTGGTTGCGGCGCACCGAACGGGCTCTGCAAACAGACACCGGGCCGGACATTACGCTCCTGCTGCACCAGACGGCCGGGATGCTGCACGCTGGCCGCGGCCGCCGCCACGAGGCGCTGGAGGAGTTCGGCGCGGCCGAGCACCTGGGATCGCAGCTGGAGGGGTCGCAGGCGCTGGCGAGCCAGGTGACCGGCTGGCTGCTCGCGACGCAGGCCCGCCTCGGGATGACCGGCGAAGCCCGCGCCTTGCTCGCGGCGCTCGAGGACGAGCGGGCCAGCTCCGGTGAGATTCGTAACGCCCGCGCGGTGATCTGCCTCGCGGAAGGCGATCCGGCCGCGGCGCTGGCCGCGGTGGCCGATGTTCTGGATGGCACGGCACCGGTGCTTGGTTACGCCACGGTCGTTGAGGCGCACCTGCTGGCCGGGCTCGCCCATTGTGAGCTTGGTGATCAGCGCGCGGCGAACCAGGCGGCGGAACGGGCGCTGGCCCTGGCGGAGTCTGACCGGCTGGTCCTGCCGTTCGCGATGACCGGCTCAGCCGGGCTGCTGGAGGCGCTGCCCCGGCACCAGACCGCGCATGGCGCGCTGCTCGCCGACATCCTGGATATCCTGCACGGCTCATCCCCGACGGCCAAAGAGCAGTCCTTGTTGCTGCCGGCGGAGGAGCTCAGCCCGGGCGAGCTGCGGGTGCTGCGCTATCTGCCGACGAACCTGTCCCGGCCCGAGATCGCCGGCGAGCTGTCCGTCTCGCTGAACACCGTCGGCACGCACCTGCGCAGCATCTACGCCAAGCTCCAGGTCCGTGACCGGTCCTCGGCCGTGCGGCGCGCCCGGGAACTGCGGCTGCTGGCCGCCGGCCGCACGCGCTAGCCCCGGCGGTCACCGGATCCCGGTGATCCGGAGTCACCTGCCCGCCCGTGATCATGGCGTCATGGACCCGGCACCCGCCCCGTACATGATCCGGATCAACGGGCACCTCGGCGCCACCGTGCTGTCGGCGTTCCCGGCGCTGGCGCCGCAGCACCACGGCGCGCACACCGTGCTCACCGGCCTGCTGGACCAGGCGGCACTGTACGGCGTGCTGGCCGAGATCGAGGCGCTCGGCCTGGACCTGCTCGAAATCCGACGCCTCACCCCGGACCGCACATCACCGGAACCAGGTGACCGCTGCTCACCGTGACGGCCACTACCGTCGGGCGCGTCCGTTTCGCTACGAGGAGGTGGAGCTCCCATGACCAGTGCCCCGGTGCGCGATCCGCTCGGCGGCCGTCTCCTCACGCCACCAAAACGCAGCGCTCCTGCTCATCGGCTACCAGCCCTCGCCGCTGGACGCGGTGCGCAGGACGGCCCGCAACGCCTCCGCGTAACGCTCGGCGAGAGGCCGGCGGGCGGCAACACGAAGCCTCCGCGCGGGACGCAGCAAATACAGAGAAAGGAGTGGTGAATCTCATGTCTAGTGCCACGTCCACCGACAGCGCCTGGGACCGGCGGCTGTGGCTCATCCTGGGCGTGATCGGCCTGGCACAGCTCATGGTGGTCCTGGACCTGACGGTGATGAACGTCGCGCTGCCGTCGGCGCAGCGGGCGCTGGGTTTCACCACCGTGGACCGGCAGTGGGTGGTCACCGCCTACACCCTGGCGTTCGGCAGCCTGCTGCTGCTCGGCGGCCGGCTGGCCGACCTGCTCGGCCGTAAGGTCACGTTCCTGGCCGGCCTGGCCGGCTTCGCCGGCGTGTCGGCCATCGGCGGCGCGTCGGTCAACTTCGCCATGCTGGTGACCGCGCGGGCCTGCCAGGGCGCGTTCGCGGCGCTGCTGGTGCCCTCAGCGCTGTCGCTGCTGACGACCACGTTCACCGGGCCGAAGGACCGCGGCAGGGCGTTCGCCGTCTACGGCGCGATCGCCGGGGCCGGCGGCGCGATCGGCCTGCTGCTGGGCGGCGCGCTGACCCAGTACCTGTCCTGGCGGTGGACGCTGTACGTGAACCTGGTCTTCGCCGGGGTGGCCTTTGCGGGGGGAGCGCTGCTGCTGCACCGGCAGCCGTCCCCGGTCACGCCCAGGCTGGACATCCCCGGCGCGGTGCTGGTCTCCGGCGCGGTGTTCTGCCTGGTGTACGGCTTGTCCAACGCGGCCGTGCACGGCTGGCACGCGCCGTCCACCTGGGGGTTCCTCGCCGCCGGCGTAGCGCTTGGCGCAGGGTTCGCGGTCTGGCAGGGCCGGGCGGCCCACCCGCTGCTGCCGCCCCCGGTGGTGCTCGACCGCAACCGCGGCGGCGCCTACCTGTCGATGCTCATCGCCTCGGCCGGGCTGTTCGGGATCTTCTTGTTCCTGACCTACTACCTGCAGCAGACGCTCGGGTATTCGCCGCTGGTGACCGGCGTGGCGTTCCTGCCGATCAGCGCCGGCCTCATCCTCGCGGCCAATCTGTCCACGATCGTGCTGATGCCCCGGACCGGGCCCAGGCCGCTGGTCGCGTCCGGGATGCTGGCCGCATCCGGCGGGGCGGCCTGGCTGGCCCAGCTGGGCCCGCACACCGGCTATACGACGGGCGTGCTCGGCCCGATCATCCTGGCCGGAGTCGGCCTAGGCCTGGTGATCGCGCCGGCGATCAACACCGGCACCTTCGGCGTGGCCCCCCAGGAGGCGGGCGTCGCCTCCGCCACCGTCACCGTCGGCCAGCAACTCGGCGCCTCGGTCGGCACCTCGCTGCTGAACACCATCTTCGCCGCCGCCGTCACCGCCTACCTCACCGCCCACCTCGCCGCGGCCCGGCTCATCGGCCGCCCGGCCCTGACCGGGCTGGCGCTGGCGCACGGCTACGACACCGCGTTCTGGTGGACCGCCGGCATCTTCGCGTTCGGCGCGGTCACCGCCGGAGCCCTGCTCCGCCGCGGGCCACTGCGCCCGGCGAGCACACCATCCACGGCACACGCCGAAGTGACAACGGCCCAAGCCGAAGCGAGCCGGGAGCGGGCCCAGTGACCGGGGATTCCGGCCGCGCCGGGTCGCTGGGCACCGCCAGTCGCCTCGCTGGCACCGTCGCCCACGCGAGATCGGGCCGCACCGATGTCGATGTTTGACTATGACGCCAGGCCGGTGACTCCGTTGCCGGTCCTGGTCGGCACGACGGCCTCTCGGGGCGCGTACGCGATCCGGGCTTCAGGGCGTCGTCAGCGAGCCAGCGGCGCACGGTGGACGCCGAGGGCGCGGGAGCGTTGCCGCTGGCTGCCGCATGGCGGGCCAGCTCGGGGCAGGTCCAGCGGGCCAGGGGCGTTCCGCTCGAGGCGGGCATCTCGCACGCGAAGGCCTTGACCCCGGCCACGACGCAGGCGGAGAACACGCGCGGCCTGCCGGGGCGCGGTGCGCCGGCCAGTCCCTCGATGCCCTGCCCGCAGTACCGGTGCCGCCACTTGCGGGCCGTGTCCTCGCAGATGCCCAGCCGCTCCGCGATCACCCGGTTCGCCGTGCCTGCCGCGGCGAGCAGCACAATCCGTGATCGCAGCACCAGGCGGAACGGCGCTGAGGCGCGCCGGGACAAAGACTCCAGCTCAGCGCGCCCTGCATCGCCAAGGCATATGACATAGGGACTGGGAGGCATGCCCTCCATGGTGCTGCCAGGCGGGTAGGGCACGATGGCCACGTGGCAAGGCCACCTGAGTTGACCAAGACCTCGCTGCGCCAACGCCTGGCCGCCAGGGCACGCGAGCGCTGGCCCCATCTCGCCGGCATCACCGTCCGCTACCACGGCGAGTTCGCCTACGTCGCCGGCCAGCTCCCCGGCGGCACCACCCTGCCGCTCTGCCGGCTCCGCTACACCGGATCCGCCACCAGCTGGGGCTTCGCCATCTACCGCGCCAGCCACGACGACTACGACAAGTCCGTCCTGCCCAGCGGCTCCCCGGCCGGCACCCCGCAAGAAGCCCTCGACTGCGCCTGCGGCCTCTACCTCG
Organism: uncultured Actinomycetes bacterium; assembly: GCA_963730065.1. Lineage (GTDB taxonomy): Bacteria > Actinomycetota > Actinomycetes > Streptosporangiales > Streptosporangiaceae > UBA9676. Next base: position 757,438 of record CAVSQL010000006.1, read on the forward strand.
GCGACACTACGGCCTGGCTCGACTCGCCACCCCCGACGAATTAACGGGGCCAGACCACTAGTTTCTTTTTCACGGCACGGGGCTATCCGGAAGGGCTCGTAGCTGTCGGCGGCATGACACCGGCCGGTGGATGGGACATATCGAAACCTGAGCCAAAGTCCGGGGGCTGGGTCCAGCTCGCGACCCGGCTGAAGTCGACCGTCCCGCCGGAGAACTCGGCGCCGGCGAAGCCGACCCTCCCGCCGGGGAACTCGGCATCGGAGAAGTCGACCGTCCCGCCGGGGAACTTGGCGCCGGCGAAGTTGACCGTCTCGCTGGAGAACTCGGCGCGGGAGAAGCTGACCGTCCCGCCGGAGAACTCGGCGGCGTGGAAGAAGACCAGCCCGCCGGAGGTGCCGGCGCCGGTGAACGTGGGGCTTTCGCCGGTGAACTTGGAGCCGAAGAAGTGGACCTCCGCGCCGGAGAACTTGGCGCTAGAGAAGTTGACCGGCCCGCCGGAGAACCCGGCGTGGCTGAAGCTGACCGTCCCGCCGGAGATCTCGGCGCCGGCGAAGTCGACCTTCGCCCCGGAGAACTTGGCGAGGAAGAAGTTGACCCTCGCCCCGCAGAACTTGGCGCCGGCGAAGTTGACCGTCCCGCCGGAGAACTCGGCGCCGGAGAAATTGACCTCCCCGCCGGCGAACTCGGCGCCGGTGAAGTTGACCGTCCCGCTGGAGAACTTGGCGCCGCGGAAGTCGCCGCCGTCGAAAACGACGCCGGCGAAGTCGAAGTTCAGGCCACACCAGGAGACGGGCGCGGTGCCGTTGAGATGTGCGGCGATGACCCGGATGACGCTGTGGCGGACCTCGCGGCTGGCCTGCAGGGCCAGCCGCTTCTCCACCGGGGCATCATCGCCGGGCTCAGGTTCATACGGCATGCGCAGGTAGGCGCACAGCACGTCGACACACATCTGCCGGTGGTCCTGCCAGTCATCAGCCAGGCCCGCCATCGCATACACCCCGGCCAGCCGGACGGCTGGTGACTTATCGCTACCCAGTTGCCCGGCGACCGTGTCGAATCGTTCGTTCAGGGTTCGAGTGCGCTGCTCGGCAAGCGTGCTGTCCAGCTGCTCGCTCTGCGCCTTCAGCCGGGCCAGCTCGATCGCGCGCTTGGCGGTGGTGTAGTTCTCACCCGTGCTGGCCATGCGCTCGCGGATCGCGGCCTTCTGATCGGCGTTCGTCATCGTTCGACCTTTCGTGCGGGACGCCCACGCCCGCCCGCCACGATCGGAACACATGACGACGAACAAACCCGCGTTGCCCCTGGGAGCACTTGTCCTCGTCGCTGACCTCGGCGTGGCGAGGATCGCTTGGAGAGCGGCAGGCGGTGCTGCCGCAGACCAGGCTAGTTGATGCTCGGTGATGCACGCGAGCCGCCCGGGCGCCGCCGTCTCCTGGTTGCCGGCCGCCTGGTGCTTCCCCTTTGCTGGACGGCGGCGCGGACAGTGGGATACAGCCGGGGCCAGCGCGCAGCGCCTGCGGCCTCTACCTCAACGACCCCACCGCCTGGACCCGACCCCCGACGAACTTACGGGCGTGACCACTAGTTATCTGGTTCAACTGGCAAATCGGCGCCCCCGTCAAGCGATCCCTGATCGCCTACGATCACTGAACTGCCAAGATTCCCGCTCAACGATCTAGCCGCCGCTGCCGTACGGGCGGGTGATGATCTCCAACCGGTGACCGTCGGGGTCGTCGAAGTACAGGCCGCGGCCGCCGTCGTTGTGGTTGATCGCCCCGGGCCGGCTCTTGCCGGGATCCGCCCAGTACGTCAGCCCCCGGTCCCGGATGCGGCCGAAGGCGGCGTCGAACTCGTCCTCGCCCACGAGGAACGCGTAATGCTGGGCGACGATCTCTCCGCTGGACTCGGCGAAGTCCAGCGAGACGGCGTTGTCTGCCTCGACCACGAGAAAATGCCCGAACCTGGTGGCCGGCGGCAAGCCGAGAATCTCGCTCAGGAAGGCCGCCGACCGCTGCTGGTCACGGCAGGAGACGATGGTGTGGTTCAGTTGCACGCTCACGCTGACTCTCCTTCCCTAATTTGGTTCACCTGGAATCAGTAATTCCTTATGGGTTCAGTGGTCGTAGCCCGTCAGGGGTGGATAAAGATGTTGTCCGGCGAGTGGTTGGGGCTATGCCAGGCCAGCTCGGCGCGCTCGTCGCCCACCTCGGAGCAGAACAGCCGGAACGCCTCGTCGTTGTCGAAGTTCTCTTCGAAGACCGTCCTGGCGGAAAGCATTCCGGCGTGGTCAACGGCCAGGGGCTAGCTGATCTGCCGGTAGCGCCATACGGACAGGGGGATGAATACGGCCAGCAGGCCGCCTATCCATGCCGCGGCGGCTCCCAGCGACGCGGTGGTGCCGAAGAGGGCGAGCGAGCGGGCGGCGTCGGCGGTGACGGTGACGGGGTTGATTTTCGCGAACGCCTGCAGCCAGTCCGGAAAGGTCGAGACGGGCACGAACACCGAGCTGGCGAAGACGAGCGGGAAGATCACGACGAACCCGGCCGTCTGCGCCGTCTCGGCGCCCCGGACGGTCAGCGCCACGAAGGCGAAGATCCAGCTGAGGGCGAAGCCGAAGGCGGCGACGACGGCGACGCACGCGACCGCCCCGGCCACCCCGCCGAGGAAGCGGAACCCGACCAGGTACCCGACGGCGATCATCAGCCCGATGACGACGATGTTGCGGACCAGGTCGGCCACGGTGCGCCCGGCCAGCACCGCGGAGCGGGCCATCGGCATGGACCGGAACCGGTCGACCACCCCGCGTGTCAGGTCTTCCTTCAGGCCGACCGCCGTCTGCGAGGCGCCGAAAGTCACCGACTGGACGAAGACCCCGGGCAGCAGGAAGTCGACGTAGGCGACCCCGTGTGGCAGCGAGCGGCCGATCGCGCCGCCGAACACGTAGACAAACAGCAGCACGAACAGGACCGGCTGGATGGTGGAGAAGACCAGCAGGTCCGGCTGGCGGATGAAGTGACGCAGGTTGCGGCCGGTGACCACGGCGGTGTCGGTGACCGCCGAGCGCACGGACCGCAGGGACGGGCGCCGCAGCCGCAGGACCGGCCTGCGAGGCGCTGGCATGCCCGGCGCCGGCGGCTGGGGCCGGGGGCGGCGCCGCGTCCGGGGGCTAGGCCCGCCGCCGTCCTCGCTGGGCGGGGCCCCGGTCAGCTGCAGGAAGACATCGTCCAGCGTGGGCCGGCGCAGCCCGATGTCGCTGACGCTGATCTGTTCCCGGCGCAGCCCGGCGGCCGCCTCCTCCACCAGCGCGAGCCCGTTGCGCGGCGCCGGGAGGGTGAGCCGGTCCGGGCGCTCGTCGGGCTGAGGATCGCCGCAGCCCACCCCCGCCAGCACCGCCTGCGCCCGGTCGCGCTGCCCCGCGCTGGACAGTTCCACCTCCAGGATCTGGCCGCCGACGCGGTCCTTGAGCTCGTTCCCGGTTCCCTCCGCGATGACCTTCCCGCGGTCGATGACGGCGATCCGGTCGGCCAGCTGATCGGCTTCCTCGAGGTACTGGGTGGTCAGCAGGAGCGTTGTCCCCTCGCGCTGCAGTTCGCGCACGATGGCCCAGATCTCGTTGCGGCTGCGCGGATCCAGGCCCGTGGTCGGCTCGTCGAGGAACAGCACCTGCGGGCGCGTCAGCAGGCTCGAAGCGATGTCGAGCCGCCGGCGCATGCCACCGGAGTAGGTCCGGGCCGGCCGGTCAGCCGCCTGCGCCAGGTCGAACCGCTCGAGCAGCTCACCGGCGCGGCGGTGGGCCTGCTCACCGGACAGCTTGAACAAACGCCCGAACATCTCCAGGTTCTCGCGCCCGGTCAACAGCTCGTCGACCGCCGCGAACTGCCCCGTCAGCCCGATCAGTTCGCGGACAGCGGCGGGCTCACCCACCACGTCGTGGCCGAAGACCTCCGCCCGGCCCGCATCGGGCGCCAGCAGCGTGGCCAGAATGCGAATCAGCGTGGTCTTGCCCGCCCCGTTCGGGCCCAGCAGGCCAAACACCGTCCCCGCCGGAACCTCGAGCCCGGCACCATCCAGCGCCACGGTCGCCCCGAAGCGCTTGACCACGCCCTCGACCCGCACCGCAGGCACCGAAGAACCACGTCCGTTCACCCCGGTCACTGGGCCCGTTCCCGGCTCGACTCGGCTTTCGTTGTCCGCTGTCATGTCGATCTCCTCAACCGGGCCGTGCGGGTCTTCGCGGCAGACTCAGGTTTGCCACCAGGCAGGTGATTGGTCGTCACCGGATCGCGGTGATTCGCCAGGGCGGGGCAACGCAGGGCTGCCCACCAAGGCCTGACCCTGCCCGCCGGCGCCCGATTTCCCCTTCTGCGCGCTGGACGCTCCCCAGCTCACCGCATCTGAGCGCCATATCGGCCGTTCGGGTGCGGCTCGAATAACATGTCGGGCGACTGGGACTTGCCGCCAGATCGGCGGCTACGCGCGCGGCTATCAGCGTGGACCGGTTCACGCTCCGTGACAGCTGGCGCCTCCGCGCTATTCATAGCCAGACGAGGCTGATCTGCCTGAAGAGCGCAGCCTGTGGCACCCAGGCGTCGGCCCGGTTCAGCCCTTCATGGGTTCCGGAGGCAGTGCTGGAACATAGATCTGTGCGGCAATGGAGCTTAGTCGAATAACGAGCTTTCCGGGCCCGGTGAAAGCCATTGTTCCATACGGTTCAGCAATTCCTCGATGTCGACGGGCTTGGTGACGTAGTCGCTAGCGCCGGCGGCGAGGCTTTTCTCCCGATCGCCGTGCATGGCACGGGCGGTTACGGCGATCACGGGCAGGCGCGCGAACTGCGGCATCTGGCGGATCTCTCGCATGGTCTGGTGCCCGTCCAGCTGGGGCATCATGACGTCCATCAGGACCAAGTCGATGTCACCGGCGGCTAGCTGACCGATAGCTTTCCGCCCGTCGCAGGCACGCACAACTGTCAGGCCGTACAGTTCGAGCACGTTGGTGAGTGCGAACGCGTTGCGTGGGTCGTCGTCCACGAGCAGGATTTTCCGGCCCCGCAGGCTGTCGTGCCGTGCGGCTATCGGCACGGCGGCCGGCGCAGCTGGCGTCGCGCGGTCTGGTCCTGCGGCGTCTGCCCCATCTGGGCTGGTGCGGCTGGCCCGCGTCGTTGATCCGGGGCTTTCGCCGTTCGCGGATGTTCCCGGCTCATCGGGACTGCTGTGGCTGGGAGCGGCTGGGTTGCCTGGTGCGGGTTCGGCTGCACCGCCGGGCTGGGTCAGTGGCAGGTAGAGGCTGAAGGTGCTGCCGCGGCCCGGGTCGCTATGCACGGCGACCTCGCCGCCGAGCTGGGCGGCGACCTCGCGGCTGATGGCCAAGCCCAGCCCGGCGCCGCCGTAGCGGCGGCTGGTGGTGCCGTCGCCTTGCTGGAACGCTGAGAAGATGGTGGCCAGGTTGCCCTCGCTGATGCCCATTCCGGTGTCGGTCACCGAGAAGTCGACAACGGCGCCAGCGCCGCGCAGCCGGTGCTCGGCCATGGCGATGCGCAGCTCGACCTGCCCCTGCTCAGTGAACTTGACCGCGTTGGACAGGAGGTTGTGCAGGATCTGCCGGAGTCGCTGCTTGTCGGTGGTCATCTCCGCTGGGGCGCTGGTGGCTGGCTCGATGGTGAACCGGAGTCCCTTTTCCGCCGTCAACGGGCGGAAAACCGCTTCCAGGTCCTCGATCAGCGACGCCAGCGCGAAGCGTTCTGGATGGACCTCCATTTTCCCGGCTTCGACCTTGGACAGGTCCAGGATGTCATTGATCAGCTGCAGCAGGTCGGAACCGGAGGAGTGGATGATGTTGGCGTATTCCACCTGCTTGGGCGTGAGGTTCTGGGCCGGGTTCTGCGCCAGCAGCCGGGCGAGCACGAGCAGACTGTTAAGCGGTGTGCGCAGCTCATGCGACATGTTGGCCAGGAACTGCGACTTGTACCTCGAGGCCAGGTCAAGCTGCCTGGCACGTTCCTCGATCTCCCGCCTGGCCTGCTCGATCTGCGCATTCTTCAGCTCAATATCGCTGTTCTGCCGGGCCAGCTGGGCGGCCTTGTCCTCCAGGTCGGCGTTCGATCGCTGCAGCTCGTCCTGGCGTGCCTGCAGCTCCACCGAACGCGCCTGCAACTCGGAGGCGAGGCGCTGCGACTCGGCTAGCAGCGCGTCTGTCCGCGCGTTGGCGATCATTGTGTTGACGTTCACGCCGATGGTCTCCATCAGCTGCTCGAGGAAGTCGCGCTGCACCTGGGTAAACGGCCAGAACGAACCGGCCTCGATGACACCCAAGACCTGGTCCTCGAAGAGAATTGGCAGCACCATCAGGTTGACCGGGGCCGCCTCGCCCAGACCGGAGGAGATCCGCAGGTAGCCCTCCGGGGCGTCGGCCAGGACAATCGGCTTTTTGGTCTTAGCGGCCTGGCCAATCAGCGACTGGCCCAGCCGGAACTGACTGGGTGCCTCGATGTGGGTGGTTAGCCCGTAGCCAGCGATCAGCCGCAGCCGGGTGTCGCTGTCGCTGGTCTCCGCGAGGAAGAACATGCCGTGCTGCGCCCCGACCAGGGGGATCAGTTCGTTCATGATCAGCTCGGCAACGGTGGTGAGGTCGCGGTGGCCCTGCATCAGACCGGCCATCTTAGCCAGGTTGGTCTGCAGCCAGTCCTGTTCCTGATTCGCCTTGGTGGTCTCCCGCAGCGACTGCACCATCGCGTTGATGTTGTCCTTGAGTTCAGCTACCTCACCTTGTGCCTCGACAGAAATGGACCTGGTGAGATCACCAGTGGCCACCGCGCTGGTCACCTCGGCGATCGCGCGTACCTGGCGGGTCAGGTTGCCGGCGAGCTCATTCACGTTCTCGGTCAGCCGTTTCCAGGTGCCTGAGATGCCGTCGACTTCGGCCTGGCCGCCGAGCCGTCCCTGGCTGCCTACCTCGCGAGCGACCCGGGTCACCTCGGCGGCGAAGGACGAGAGCTGGTCCACCATCGTGTTGATGGTCGTCTTCAGCTCCAGGATCTCGCCTCGGGCATCTACGTCGATCTTCTTCGACAGGTCGCCCTGCGCCACCGCGGTCGTGACCTGGGCGATGTTGCGGACCTGGCTGGTCAGGTTGTTCGCCATGGAGTTGACGTTCTCCGTCAAGTCCTTCCAGGTGCCGGCCACGTTCGGGACGGTGGCCTGGCCGCCGAGCATCCCCTCGGTTCCGACCTCGCGGGCCACCCTGGTCACCTCACCGGCGAAGGCGCCCAGCGTGTCGACCATCCCGTTGATCGTCGCGGCAAGGGCGGCGACCTCGCCCTTCGCCTCGACGGTGATTCGCTGGCTCAGATCACCGCGGGCGACCGCGGTGGCCACCTGAGCGATCGACCGGACCTGCGCGGTCAGGTTGGAGGCCATGACATTGACGTTGTCGGTCAGGTCCTCCCAGGTTCCCGATACCCCCTGGACAATGGCCTGGCCGCCGAGTTTTCCGTGAGTGCCCACGTCGCCGGCCACCCGGGTCACCTCGCCGGCGAACGCAGACAGCTGGTCAACCATCGTGTTGATGGTCTCCTTTAGCTCCAGGATCTCCCCGCGCGCGTCCACCCTGATCTTCTGGCTCAGATCGCCTCTGGCCACCGCGGTAGTGACCGCCGCAATGGCCCGCACTTGGTCGGTCAGGTTCGCCGCCATGACGTTGACCGACTCGGTGAGGTCTTTCCATGTTCCCGACACACCCTGCACATCGGCCTGGCCGCCGAGCTTGCCCTCGGTGCCGACCTCGCGGGCCATCCGAGTGACCTCGCCGGCGAAGGCGGACAGCTGGTCGACCATCGTGTTGATGGTCTCCTTTAGCTCCAGGATCTCCCCGCGCGCGTCTACGTGGATCTTCTGGCTCAGGTCGCCCTCCGCCACCGCGGTTGCTACCTGGGCAATCGACCGGACCTGTGCGGTCAAGTTCCCCGCCATGAAGTTCACCGAGTCGGTCAGATCACGCCAGGTCCCGCCCACACCCGGCACTTGCGCCTGCCCGCCGAGTATCCCCTCGGTGCCCACTTCGCGGGCCATCCGGGTGACCTCGCCGGCGAAGGCGGACAGCTGGTCGACCATCGTGTTGATGGTGTTCTTTAGCTCCAGGATCTCGCCCCGCGCGTCAACGGTGATGGTCTGGCTCAAGTCGCCCTTGGCGACGGCGGTCGCCACTTGCGATATGTCCCGAACCTGGCCAGTGAGGTTGCCAGCCATCGCATTGACGGAGTCGGTGAGCTCCTTCCAGGTGCCCGCCACTTCGGGAACCTGCGCCTGCCCGCCGAGCTTGCCGTCGATCCCCACCTCCTTGGCCACTCTGGTCACTTCGGAGGTGAACAGACCAAGCTGATCGTTCATGTCATTGAAGACGGCTGCGATCTCGTTCATCACGGGATCACGGCCCTGTGGCAGACGAGTGCTGAAATCCCCGCCCCGTACCGCTGTCAGGCCGGCCAGCAGCTGCCGCATCCACGTGCCGGGAGCCTGCCGTCCGGGCCGCGTTGCCGTTGCCATCAGGACTCCTCAGCTTCTGGGTCGGCCCGGCTGGCTCACCGCCGGCCGGCCGGGCCGACGCGAAGCTAGCTACCGGGCCCTGTCATAACATTCGATCACGCACCGCCGCCGCACGGCGGATAATTGCGCACATAACAGTCGGCGATACCGGCAGGGTGCGTAGCCTGCCAGCCAATGCAGCGGGCGATAGAGGGCGCGTGAAGACATCAGACAGCGGCGAACGGGCCAAGCTCACCGGCCTGGTCGGCTGGCAAAGGCGTGAGCTCGATCGCATGCGCTCTGAGGCCGCCGCGCGCTCAGTCATAGATGTTGCCACCGGCATGCTGATGGAGCAGCTCAGCTGCTCGGCTGCCGAGGCCAGGCAGCAGCTCGACCGCTTGTCCAGCGCATCCGGTATCACCCCGACCGATCTGGCCGCCGAGATCACTGGCCAGCACTTGCTGACGGCGTTTGCGCCTGCCCCGCGCAGAACCAGCCCCGCCCGGGCCACGGTCGAAGCTGCGCCTGATGGCGCGCGGCTTGCTGCAGCCCTGCTCGAGGAGGCGCCGTCCGCTAAGGGCGCTGAGTCGGCGGCGATCTGGCTGATGGAACCCGACGGCGGGCTTGAGCTGGCCGGCGAAGCGGGACTCGGGCCGCGGGAAGCCAGCCGCTGGCGGCGCATCCCGCCGGACATGGCGTTCCCCGCACTGCGGGCAGTCCGCGAGAACAGCGAGATCTGGTGGCCGCGCGGGCGGCCGCCGGGCGACGACAGCCCGCTGGCCGGCCGCAGCGCCGACTGTGCCCGGGCGGTCTTGCCGTTGCGCAGCGACGGCGCCAGCTTCGGTGCCCTTGAGATCTGCTGGCCGGCAGCGCTCAGCGCGTTCTCCGCCCCCCTTCGCCGCCAGATCGCCGCGCTCGCCGACACCTGCGCCCAGGCGCTCGGCACCGGCCTGCCACACAGCGGCCCTTCCGCCGGCTACGCGGCAGCGTGGATTTTCGGGCTGCTTGACGGGCTGCATGAGTCCGCGCTGTTCGCACGGGCCGTCCGCGGCGATCACGGTACGGTGGCCGGACTGGTGGTCGAGTGGGTGAGCCGGGGCTTCCGCGACCCAGCAGGGCGGCCCGTTACCGACATCACCGGGCACCAGCTGCTGGAGCTGTATCCCGAGATGGCGACGACCGGCGGCCTGTGTGACCGGGCGATACAGGTGCTGGCCAGCGGGGAGCCGCAGCACTTCCCCAGCGTCGCACTTGCCGGCGGCGCGAGCGCTGGCCTGCTGCTGGAGGTACGCATCGCCAGGCTATTCGACGGCGTCGTGATCGCCTGGCGTGATTCCGCTGACGCAGAGCGCCTGGCCACACAGCTGCAGCAGGCCCAGTGGCTTGGCAGGATCGGCAGCTGGGAGGAGAACCTGGTCACGGGCGAGGCGCGTTGGACCGAGCCAGCATTCGCGCTCTTCGGGCAGCCGCCGGGCTTTCCGGTTCGGCTAGCGGATCTGCACGACCGGGTACCGGCCCAAGACATCCCCGCCGTGCAGGCGTTCCGGGACCGGCTGCTCCGCCGGCGGGATGCGGCAGCGGCCGTCTTCCGCGTTGTGCGCGCTGACGATGGCAGCGTGCGGCAGCTACGCGCCTTCGCCGAGCCGGTTACCGGGCCAGCCGGGGACCTGCTCGCGGTGCGCGGGGCGTATCAGGATGTCTCGCCGCAGTTCCATACACAAGCCGCCTTCGAGGTGGCGCGTGAGCAGCTTGCCGATACCGAGGAGCGGGCCAAGGAAGAGCACTGGCTGGCAGTGCGTCTGCAGCAAGCGATCACCCCGCAATCCTCGCAACTGGTTGAGGCGGTAGGGCTTGACGTGACCGCCCGGTACCGCCCAGCCGGCCCTGGGCACCTGGTCAGCGGCGACTGGTATGACGCCGTGCTGCTCCCGACGAACGAAGTACTCCTCGCAGTCGGTGACGTCGCCGGGCACGGAATCGAGGCTGTCACCGGCATGGTCTCGCTGCGCAACTTCCTGCGCGGCCTGGCCATCACCGGAGCCGGCCCGGGGACCCTGCTTGGCTGGCTCAACAGCGCGGCCTACCACCTCGCCGACGACATCTACGGGACCGCGATCTGCGGAACCTACGATCCCCGCAACCGAACCCTGCGCTGGGCCCGGGCCGGCCACCTGCCCCCGGTCGTGGTGCGCAGCGGAACCGCACGCACGCTGACCCTCCCCGAGGGAATGCTGCTCGGCACCGAACCGGACGCCTCCTACCAGGAAGCCACCATCAGCCTCAGACCCGGCGACGCTCTGCTCATGTTCACGGACGGGCTCATCGAGCGCCGCGACCAGTCGCTCGACGATGCGCTGCATGCGCTGACGCACCTCGCCAGCCGGCCAGTGCACGACATCGGCACCTTCGCTGATCACCTGCTCGCCCGCTCAGCCTCTGATACCGGTGACGACGCGTGTCTGGTTGCCGTAGCCGTTCAGTGACCGTGAGGGGATGCGCAGGCAGACAGCGCGTTAGTGACCAGCTCGGAGACCACGGTCGGCTCGGTGGTGTCGTTCGCACGTTGTATCTCACCCGAACCGCCACCCATTGCCCTTGCTGAGGCCGCGGCTGCGGCACCCAGTGCGGGAGCGAGAGTTAGGAAACCTTACTACCGGACAGTGCCATGAAGGTGATCGCGCCGAAGGTCGTCGTTTGGTCAGCCTGACCAGGCGTCCTGGTTCTTGCCGGTGATGTTCTCGGCCATCGAGCTCTTCTGGCCTTCACCGGGGATGACGACCCACGCGACCAGGTAGGCCAGCACGCCCGCGCCTCCGGTAATTACGGAGACGATGGCCCAGATCACCCGGACCAGGGTCACGTCGAGGCCGAAGTAGCCGGCGAATGCCGCGCATACCCCGGCCAGCATCCGGCCGTTCCGGGGGCGCACCAAGACCTTGCTTGCGTTTCCAGCTGTCATGTGAACCATCTCCTGCGGTGACCACGGGGGATAGCTGGCCGCGGCCGGCGGCTGATCCCCGGTGCCTCGCCTCAGCCTACATCTGAACTATAAAACTAGCAATTAATTTCTAGAATTTGTGGTAGTCTTTGAAGCATGGAGGGCTGGAGCTTCCTGACCAACCACGCCCGGGTGCTGCTGTGCATCGCCCACGACCCGGGCGTGCGGCTGCGCGACATCGCGGCCAGCCTGGACATCACCGAGCGCAGCGCCCACGGCATCATCACCGACCTGACCACAGCCGGCTACACCGTCAAGCAGAAAGACGGCCGCCGCAACCGCTACCAGATCCAGGCCCACATGCCCTTGCGGGAGCCAGCCAGCCAGGAACCTGCCATCGGCGAAGTCCTCGCTCTCCTCGCCGGCCCGCGACCCGCCCGTCACCGGACAGCGCGGGCGAGTGACCCTGACGCCGGCGGCAGCCGCCAGTCAGAGCCGCAAGCTCCCTGAACCCGCGGGCCGGCAGCACGCGGCGGCCTGCGCAGACCCGGATGGCCTCCGGCATTGGCCGGCCCGTCACCGGGCTGCCTGGCTTGTGACCTGTACGTTGGTGGCATCCGCAGCGCGGAGCCGGCAGGAGGCTCCAGTCCGGCCCGGTCAAGCCTTACCCAAATTTCCAGAAATCTATTACTAGTTTTCTGAAACCAGCGTAGCGTCAGGCGAGCGAACGCCGGGGCCCGGTTGTCGCCGACCGCCAGGGTTCTCGGGGATTCAGCGAGAGGACCCGGTCATGGGTGAGGCCCGGCTGCATGTGGTGTTCGGGACCGGCCAGGTCGGAAGTGCCCTGGCCGCGCACCTGGCCGGGCTAGGTATCCCAGTCCGGGCGGTGTCCAGGCACCGGCCGCCCGTGCTGGCCGGGGGACTGACTGGCGGGCCGCCGCCAGTCATCCTCGTCGCCACCATATCCGGCAAGTCGCTCGCCGTGACCACGGGTATCGCCGCCGGCGTCCTGCTGCTGGGCACCGCCGCCGGCGGCTTCCACGACCTCGCCCGCCTCCGGCCTGCTCGAGCGTCAAGCCCGGCCGGGCTCAGCGCGAAGGACCGATGATCATGCCTCAGGCTGATAGCGATCAACACCATGCGCCAGCAGTATCCGGGCCTGGTGATCCTGCCCGCACACGACCCGGGAGCGGCCAGCCGCCTGGCCCAGGCCACCGGCCAGGCTCCGGCGGTGGCGAGCGCCTAGCCGTGCCGGGCGCAGATTTGGCGATCGATTCGCTCGAGGCGATCCAGGCCGGCGACCCAGTGGATCCGGTTCGCGGGACGAGCACTTCCAACCCGGTGCTCCTGCTGATCCAGCAAGGTCCCCGGTCTGCCGACGATCAACGAAACGCGCCGCTCAGGGCACCTCCCCGGGCTGGGAACAGGCCTTCACCGTCATCTACTGGGACCAGCGCGGCTGCGGCTGCGCGCCGCAAACTCCCCGCTGCCACCGTCACCTCGCCGACTGCCGGCCCGCGCAGAGCTAGGCGGACGATCGGCCTCTAGCCGACAGGAGAAGTCAATGGATCACGCGGCCCGGACACGTCAGCGGGTGCTAGCCCTTTTCCTCCCCATCGCGGCGGTGCTGTATATAAGTGCCGAGGCACTCAGCCCCAAAGGCACCGACCAGGTGATACAGACCACGGCCACGGCGTTCAAGGTGCTGGCAATTGCGGCGAAGCACCCGACTCAGCTCTACGTCGCAGGCTCGCTCGCACTTCTCGGGCTCGGGGCTCTGGCCGTCTCGTATGCGGCGATCGCCGCGCTGGTCAGAAACCGCGGTTCGGCGGTCGCCACCGTCGCCGCGCTGATCGGCGGAATCGGTGCCTTCTGCGGAGCCATCACCAACGTCCTGGTCTTTCCTAACCTCGCCGCCGCTGCGACGGCACACCTGTCAGGAGACGCGGCCGCGCGGTTCCTGGTGACAACCTTCAACTCCGGATTCGGCCACGTGTTCCTTTACGCCTATTTCATCGGCATCTACGCCGCGCCGGCCCTCATGGGGTTTGCCCTGTGGCGCAGCCGGAGCGTTCCGCGCTGGCTGGCGGTCCTGTTCTTCATCGGCCTGGAAGTCGCTCAACAGCAGATATCCGCCGGGATCGTCGTCGTCTTGTACATGCTGCCATTTGCGGCAGCGATGTTCCTGCTGGCGGCCCGGATCTGGCAGGCGGCCGCTCCGCCAGCCAGGCCCAACCTGGAACCGGCCGTCGTAGTCACCGCGCCGGCCCCGGCGCGCCCGCAGAGCTAGCCGCGGGCCAGCCGGGACTGGCAGCAGAAAGGCAGCAGCCAGTGGTTCCCATTGAGTTCACCGCCTACTTCACGCCGCGACGGCCGCCGCCGGAGTCCGCAGCCTCGACGCCCCTAATCGGATGATCTGCGTGCCCGGGCTCGCGCCGCTACCGCAATCTCCGACCGCGCATACTCGGCAGTGGTGGTTGCAGACATTGCCGATCCCGGTGACCGGTTGCTGCCGGTGATGCCCGTGCGCTCGCTGGACCGCGTGGAGTGATGACCTGGGCTCCTGCTATTCGTGGACGTCGGCGGCCAGGTAGTGGCTGGTTTGCGGACCAGACCGTTCCCGCCCATGCGCCATGACCGTTGAGGCACCGGCCGGCAATTCCGGGCCAGCTTCTGGGATGCTCGTTCTGGGAGTGCGTCTAGCTCAGCTGCGGTGCCGCCGTAGGGGGCGGGTGGTAACTGCGCGGAGGGAGGCTCAGATGGCCGCTACGGACAGTCGTGGCGAGAATGTGCGGGTGGCGGTGCTGGGCACCGGCATCATGGGCTCGGCGATGGCCCGGAGTCTGGTCTTGGCGGGGCTGCGCACCACAGTCTGGGATCGGTCGCCGACGGTGACCGCGCCGCTGTCCGATGCCGGAGCGCTGGTGGCGGCGTCGCCGGCGGAGGCGGCCCAGGACGCGCACGTCGTGATCACGATGCTGCCGACCGCTGAGGTGGTCCATTCGGTGATCTTCGCTGGCGGCGTGGTGGAGGCGCTGGCTGAGGGTGCGGTGTGGGCGCAGATGGGCACGATCGGCCTTACCGCAACGACCGAGATCGGGGGCCGGCTCGGTCAGCTGCGGCCCGATGTCATGTTCGTGGACGCGCCGGTATCGGGCAGCAAGGGCCCCGCTGAGGCCGGCCAGCTGCTCATCCTGGCGTCCGGCCCGCCCGCAGCGGCTGCAGCCGTGCGCCCGGCGTTCTCGGCGATCGGCCGCAAGACCGTGTGGCTGGGCGAGGCCGGCCAGGGCAGCCGGATGAAGCTGGTCGTCAACGCCTACATGTCCATCTTGATCGAGGGCGTGGCTGAGGCCCTGGAACTGGCTGGGCGGCTGGGCATCGACGCCGCCAAGCTGGCCGAGGCCATCGAGGGCGGCCCGCTGGACGCGCCGATCGCGGACGCCAAGCTGCACAAAATGGAGCGAGGCGATTTCGCGCCCGAGTTCCCGCTGGAGTGGGCGCTCAAGGACGTGGACCTGGCGATCGGGGCTGCGGGCGATGACGAGCTGCCGCTGCTGGCCGCGTTGTCCCGCCAGTGGCGCGCAGCCGTAGACACCGGCCACGGCCGGGAAGATGTCAGCGCCGCCCGCCTAGCGCTCGGCGGCCACCAGCAGCCTTAATCCCCCGGCCCGCAGCCCACGCGCTGCAGCAAATCTGATGGCCGCAGCTGGCACCCCCGGTGAGCCGCCCACACCCACCGATGGTGGTCCGGTGCACGCAACGCCGATCGTGCCCATCTGCGCCCACACGTATCCGTCGGCGAACGCGCCAGCTCCACCGCCGCCGAAGATCACCCAATCCACGGCATCGGCGGTGCTCAGGCCAGGCGCTCAGAATCTCCCTCCCTGGATGCGGCGGCTGCGCTGGGACTGGCCGGGCTCACCGTAGGGGTAGTCCGGGGTGGGCGGCTCGCTCGCCTCGTCCAGCAGCTGGGTCTCCTCCGGCGTCAGATTCAGCTCGGCCGCGGCCATGTTGCCGGTCAGCTGGTCCATGCTCCGGGCGCCGAGGATCACCGACGACACGGCGGGCCGGGCCATCAGCCACGCGATGGCCACCTGAGCCAGGGACGCGCGGCGGCCCTCGGCCACCTTGCGCACCGCGTCGAGCACCTGCCAGGTCTGCTCGGACTGGCCGCGCTGGTTCCAGATCCGCATCCCCTCGTCGGCGTTCTCCACCACCCGGGTGCCGGCTGGGGGCGGCTCACCCCGCCGGTACTTGCCGGTCAGCCACCCGCTGGCCAGCGGAGACCAGGCGAGCATGCCGAGCCCGGCGGCCTGGCAGGCGGGCACGATCTCCCATTCGACCGCGCGGGCCAGCAGGTTGTACTGCGGCTGCATAGACACCGGGGCGGAAAGCCCGCGGAACTCCGCGATATCCACTGCCTTGGCCAGCTGCCAGCCGGTGAAGTTGGACAGCCCGACGTAGTTGATCTTCCCAGCGCGCACCGCATCGTCCAGAAAGCGCAGCGTCTCCTCAATACGGGTCAGCGGATCCCAGCCGTGCACCTGGTACAGGTCGATGGTCTCCACGGTCAGCCGGCGCAGCGACGCCTCCAGAGCCAGCGAGAGATGCCGGCGGGACAGCCCGTGCCCGTTCGGGCTCTCATCGGTGGGGAACCGGCCCTTGGTGGCCAGCACGACAAGCTCACGTCTGCCCGGCCGGGCGGCCAGCCAGCGGCCGATGATCTCCTCGGAGCGGCCGTCCGCGTACACGTCGGCGCTGTCCACCAGGGTTCCCCCGGCCTCGGTGAACCGGTCGAGCTGGCTGAACGACGCTGCCTGGTCCGTCTCGTTGCCGAAGGTCAGCGTACCGAGCGCGAGCGCGGACACCGCACAGCCGCTGCTGCCCAGCAGGCGGTATTCCATCAGTCCTCCGTTAAGTCTCCGAACGCCCCTGCCCTAAGTACCCCATGCTGCGCGGGCTACCCCGAAGCTCCGAGGTGGCAGAGCTTCCGCGCAGACAACAACTCACCTATGCCATGCGCCGCAGCACCCCGTTGCCGGGGACTGCGAAGACGGCAGGCCAGGAGGTGGACTTCGCTGTCCTGCTGGGGCAGGCGCCACAGCCGGTGTGGCGTAGGTTGAAGCATGGACTATCGCCCGTTGGGGCATAGCGGCTGCGCGGTATCGGCCCTTGGCCTGGGGACGATGACCTTCGGCGTGGAGACAGACGAGCTGGGTGCGCATGAGCAGCTCGATCGTTTCGTTGCGGCGGGCGGCACGCTGGTCGACACGGCCGATACCTACGGCGATGGGAGGTCGGAGGAGATCATCGGCCGCTGGCTGGCCAGCCGACCGGTCGGGATTACTGAGCCGGTGGTGCTCGCCACCAAGGGCCGCTTCCCGCTAGATGATTCTCCCAACGGTGCCGGGCTGTCCGCGCGGCACCTGACCCGGGCGCTGGACGCGTCGCTGCGCCGGCTGGGCGTCGAGGCGGTTGACCTGTATCAGGTTCATGCGTTTGATCCGTGGACGCCGCTGGAGGAAACGGTGCGCACCCTCGACGGGTTTGCCCGCGCCGGCAAGATCCGCTACTGGGGGTTGTCGAACTTCACCGGCTGGCAGTTGACGAAGGCGGTGCACCTGGCCCGCGCGCTCAATGCCGCCGGGCCGGTGACGCTCCAGCCGCAGTACAGCCTGCTGGTGCGGGAGATCGAGTGGGAGATCGTGCCGGCGGCGATGGACGTGGGCCTTGGGCTGCTGCCCTGGAGTCCGCTCGGCGGCGGCTGGCTGTCGGGCAAGTACCAGCGCGGCCAGCGGCCGTCCGGCGCCACCCGCCTGGGCGAGGACCCGAACCGCGGCATGGAAGCATACGACCGGCGGGGCACGCGGCGCACCTGGGACGTCATCGACGCGGTGCAGAAGATCGCCGACGAGCGCGGCGTGTCCATGGCCGAGGTCGCCCTGGCATGGGTGGGCGACCGGCCAGCGGTGGCCTCGACCATCCTCGGCGCCCGCACGGCCGGGCAGCTCGAGACCAACCTTCGCGCCGCTGACCTGCATCTCAGCCCAGCCGAAACCACCGCGCTCACCGCCGCGAGCGACCCGCAGCCCACCGACTATCCCTACGGCGAGCTGGGGGTGCAGCAGCGCGGCCGCCGCCTTGCCGGCGGCGACTAGCCCGCCGCGGAGGTGGCGGCGACCCGCCTCAGACGCGGCATTGAGCGCGGGGTGAGCAACTGGGCGATGTGGTCGTCTTCATGGGCAAGTTCCTTCCCGACGTTCACCGGGAGCTGCACCGCGTCAACGTGCTCGGGGACGTCGTCGCGATCGAGTTGTCGATCCGGGGCACGTTCCTCGGGCCGTTCGAGACGCCCGCCGGCGTGATCCAGCCAACGGGGGCCAAGCTCGACATCCCGACCGCCGACTTCTGGTATGTGCGCGACGGCCAGATCCAGGAGTTCAATTGCCATATCGGTATAACCACCATGTTCGCGCAGCTGAGCGTACGGCCAGACTTCGCGTCCGCAGTCGCGGCGTCCGCGCGCCTGCAAGATAACGCCGGCCGACAAGGGTGCGCGGCTGCTGAGCAGCCGCGCACTTCAGGCCGGGTTACGCGGGGCCGGATGGCGTTCTGGCTTCGTGACCCCCTGGACCTCGACCAGGTCGAGGCCGAGCATCTCCATGTGCGCCAGCACGCCGTAGAGCACTGGTCGGTCCAGGAAACCCGTGAACACGGCCTGGGTGGCCTGTTGTTCGGCGATGATGTCCTGCTCAGCACCGTGCAGGTCCGGCATCGCCCCGATGAACGACCCTAGCGGGCTGGCGGCACACCGCAGCTGAAGCTCTCCTCGCTCGCCTCGCTGGGGACCCTCCGGCCGGCCGGCTCTCCCGGGCGGGTGGGCCCGAAGGCGTCCCGATCCCCCACGCTGCGCCGCTGGCCAGCACCGCCACGGCTGCCACCGGTACGGACGTCAACGGGATCGGGCTGGATCGACTCGTCCGCCAAAGCCTCGCGTCCGCGTCGGGCCTCAGGTGAGAGGACGCTTGCTCAGCCCACGGTCACTGATGGCCGCTCCCCCGCTGTCGTACACCGAAGGTTCCAGGGCCGCGGGACCCGGCAGCGAGGAATGCGGTTCCGAAGCACAACTCGGTCCAGGAGAGATCGGCCAGTTCTTCCTGCATGGCTGCGCGAATCGCCTCCCACGGACGGCGCATGATCCACTCATCTATGGAGGCGAAAGGCCGCACAATTGCGGTTCCGAGCTGCGCTAGCCATCCAGGCGTGTTGCCGGGAACCTTGAGGTCCAGCACGACCCAGCGTCCGCCTCCGGCGAGGGCCGCAGCGCCGTGGGCGATGACCTCTGCGCACTCGGGCACCTGCGACAGGGCGTACGTGGACAGGATCGCGTCGACCTCGGTTGGGAAGTCGAAGTCGGCCGCGTCGGCTTGCACGAGGCTGATATTGCTCCAGCCGTTCATCTCTATCCGATCCTGGGCACGGGCGAGCATCGCGTCGGTCAGATCGACGCCGACGATCCGGCCGTCGCGACCGATCACCTCCTCAATCAGCGGGAAGTTCAGACCTGTGCCGCATGCGATGTCGATCACGCTGTCACCCGCGCGAAGGCCGAGCGCTTGTACGGCCCGGAGGCGCTGGGCCCGCTGGGGGTAGCCGGGCGCGGGGTAGAGCCGGGAGGTGATGTCGTAGTGCTTCGCCTTCTTGCGGTATGTCTCGATCAGGTGCTCTCGCGTACGGTCGATCTGGCTCACGGTGTGCTCCTCGAGCTCGGTAGCGTCGCGGTAGAACCGCGCGCCACCCCATCTAGGACTCCGCATCTCCCCGCGTAGCGGACTCGACCGCAGCCTTGATCGCCGCCATCTCGCGATCGCTTACGCGCTGAATATTGCCCTTGAGAAGGCCGGGGACCGCGCGCATGATGCCCGCGAGGTCGACCTCAATCCACATCTTGGCGTCGGTCTGCCTATCGTCCACCGGCTCGAGTTCCATTGCCCAGCGCGCCGCGGACGTACCCATTCGCCCGGCGAACGCCACGTAGCGGGGCGCCTCGACAGCGGTCACCTCCTGGCTCCGGCCGTGAGTCCACCACAGGTCCTTCGCCCGCTGCTCCACCCGCGAGCCGGGCTGAAGCGGCCCTCCTCCGCGAACCCGGCATTCGAGAACCGTTGGCGCCCACTCCGCCCAGCGGCCGACGTCACAGACATACGCCCACACCTCACCGACGCTGCTGGCGATTGTGATGCGGCTCTCGGTTCTGAATGTCATCGAGCGCACTTTCTGTTGATCAGTTTCCAGTTGCATGAAGTCTCCCGCGACGGTACATCCTGACTGAGACGCCTGTAAGTGCGCTCCGATGACGGGAGGATCAGGCAGATCTCGCCGCCAGGCTTAGCAAGTAGGGGTCAAGGTGAACCACACCTGCGAGGCCACGTCTGGTGTCACGGGCCGAGGCGGCGGGCGGTTCAAGTCCGACCGCTGGTCTTTCCAGGGTGGTTGTTCACTCCGGGCGGCACAGGCTTGCTGCGCCCGTGGGCGGTCAGTGCGTTCGCTATCTCTTGTGTGGTCTGTTCCCAGCCGCGCAGGGTCAACCGCCGCATTCGTGCGGCGGCCCGTAGCCGGTGTCGGTGGCGCTCGTCACCCAGCCAGTCTCCGAGCGCGACGGCGAGGGCGGCCGGATCGCCGGGAGGGACCAGTTGGCCGGGGCGGGTGCCATCGGCGGTGGAGCCGAGCGCTTCGGGTAGCCCACCGACGGCGGCAGCTATGACGGGCAGGCCGTGGGCGAGCGCTTCGGTGACGGTCATGCCGTAGGTCTCCGAGCGGGACGGCGCGACGAGCAGATCAGCGGTGGTGTACGCGTGGCTGAGCGCCGCGCCGGTCAGGACGCCGGTGAGCCGAACGCGGTGGCCGTAGCCGAGGCGCGTGATTCGGGCCTGCAATTGTTCGACGAAGTCCGGGTCGCGGTCGAGCGGCCCGGCCAGCACGCAATGCCAGTCCCGCTCAGCGAGGTCGGCGAGCGCCTCGACGAGGAGGTCCTGCCCCTTGTGGCGGCCGAGGACTCCGACGCAGATCAGGTGACCGCGGACGGGCCGGGCCGGGGCAGCGACCCGATCGACGCCGGGCCGGGCGACGTGCACCCGGTGGGCCGGGATCGCGTATCGGGTCAGGACCTGCTGGCGGGTCCATTCGCTGGTAACGACCACGCCGGTGGCCGCGCGGAGCACGACCCGTTCGGAGCGCTGCGCGCTGGCATCAGCGTGTGCGTCGAGGACGGTGGCCAGTGGCATGTGCAGCAGCACCGTCATTCGTATCCGGCCGGTGTGTGGCAGCAGCTGCGCGGCGGCCGGCGAGGCGATGAGCCCGTCGATCAGGACGGTCTCACCGTCGGGGATGGCGGAAACGATGCGGGCCAGGTCGGCGCGGGCGCCCGAGCCGGGCTCCGGCCACGCCCCGGCGACGGTCGTGACCTGCACATCCCATCCGGCCTCGGCCAGTCCGGCGCAGACGCGCCGGTCGTAGATGTTGCCGCCGGTGGGCTGGCCGGGATTGTCGAACCCCTCGGGGGCTACTACGTGGACCCGCACGATGCTCCCGCCGTCGAGAGCGCCTGCCGCACCGAGCCAGCCTCCAGCCTCCGGCCGAGCTGAACCACACCCGCCGCCGGTCCGTCATACCTGACACAGAATGGTACGTAGAAGCGGCAGTCGCGGTTCGACCCGAGACGATCGGCGTCCGCTCGGCACGGGCGCGGCGCGGCCGGGCAAGTAGCTTTGCGGGCCGGGTGGCACCGGCTCCGCCGGGCCGGAGAGCGCGCGGGATCTGACGTGAGACAGGATCAGCGAGCACCATTGTTGACGGCGCTAGAGCGGGCCCGGGCGACCGCCTACCCCGCGGGCGAGTATGTAGGCCAGGAGAGCTTCATGCGGGCGGGCGAGGTCCGGAAGCTGGCTCACCAGGCCCGGGTCGGCCCCGGCGTCTCCGTGCTCGACCTGTGCTGCGGGGTGGCCGGCCCCGGCCGGATGATCACGGCGGAGTCGGGATGCCACTACCTGGGCGTCGATCACTCCGCCAGCGCACTGGCCACCGCCCAAGATCTGGCCGGGAAACTCCCCTGCCGCTTCGAGCAAGCTCACCTCCCGCCTCTGCCCCAGGGCCGCTTCGAGGTGGCACTCCTGCTGGAGACGATGCTGGCCTTCCCCGACAAGGCCGCTTTGGTGGGTGAGGTGGCGCGCGTGCTGGAGCCGGGCGGACGTTTCGCTTTCACGGTCGAGGAAGGCCGGCCGCTCACCCAGCAGGAGCGGGCGCGGATGCCCGGCGCCGATACGGTCTGGCCCATCGAGTTGGCGGAATTGACAGGCGTGCTGCGCAACGCGGGGCTGACCGTGATCTGGCGGCAGGAGTACAGCTCCTCCCATCACGCGATAGCGACGGCGCTGCTGCGCTGTTACCGAGCTGATTCTCCCCAGATCGCCGGCGAGATCGGGACGCAGGCCACCGCCGAGCTGATCACGGCCCATCAACTGTGGAGTGACTGGCTCGGCAGCGGGCGGGTGCGCAAGTTCGCGATGGTAGCCGAGAAGCAATGACTTGCTTCGATGAAACTTCGATGACCTCCGACTATGCCCGCTACCTGGCCGCGAAGACGACCGTGGATGACCGGGCGCTTAACCGGCATGTGCTGGCCGAGTTGCGCCGCCTGATGCCGGCGGGTGCGCCGCAGGTGCTGGAGGTCGGCGCCGGCCTGGGGACGATGGTGGCCCGTCTGATGGACTGGGGCGCGGTCGGCGCCGGTGAGTACGTCCTGCTGGATGCGGATCGGCAGCTGCTGGATTGTTCTCGCCGGTGGCTGCGCGATTGGGCGGCCGCGCGGGGCCTGCGCAGCGACCTGCTGCCGGATGGGCTTCAGGTGGGTGATCTGCGGGTGCGCCTGGTGCACGCCGAGCTCGGCAGTTACCTGGAGGCCGCTCACGGGGCGCGGACCGATGTGCTGATCGCCAACGCCGTCCTGGACCTGGTGGACGTGCCGGCTGTCCTGCCCGGACTGCTGCGGCTGCTGGTCCCCGGCGGCGTCTACTGGTTCACGATCAACTACGACGGCGAGAGCATCTTCGCGCCCGGCCACCCCCACGACGACCAGGTCATGCAGGCCTACCACCGCGACATGGATGAGCGCTTTCGCTACGGCCGACCGGCCGGGGAAAGCCGAACAGGCCGCCGCCTGTTTCACCATCTGCGGGATGCGGGGGCGCCCGCGCTGGCGGCGGGGTCGTCGGACTGGGTCGTGTACCCGGCCCCGGACGGGAACTACCCGGCCGACGAGGCTTACTTCCTGCGCAGCATCCTTAACACGATCCGGGACGCATTGCGGAATCGCCAGGACCGGGTGGAACCGGCGGACCTGGCCGACTGGCTGGGCGAGCGCGGCCGGCAACTGGCCGCGGGCGAGCTGGTCTACATCGCCCATCAGCTTGATTTTGTGGGCCGCTCGCCCGGCTAGTGCCCGAGGTGTGCCGGGCCGGCGGGCCGGTGCGGCTCGGCGACGCGTTCAAGACCCCGCACAAGCAGATCATGCCCACCGCGCCGGGCCTTGGTGGCCAGGTAAGCGCCGTTGGTTCCGGTAAGGTGCAGCGCGGTGGGGACCCGCTCGGCGACCGTGATGCCCAGGCGGGCCAGCTGAGCGCCCTTGTCCGGGTTGTTGCTCAGCAGCCCGATGCGGCTGGCGCCGAGCGCGTGCAGCATCTGGGCCGCGCTGGTGTAGTCGCGCTCGTCGGCCCGGTGACCGAGCGCGAGATTCGCGTCGTAGGTATCCAGACCGCGATCTTGCAGCGCGTAGGCGTCGAGTTTGTCATACAGTCCGATGCCGCGCCCTTCCTGGCGCAGATACAGCACGTACCCGCCGTGCTTGGTGATCCGCTCGACCGCTTCGCGCAGTTGCGGCCCGCAGTCGCACCGCTGACTGCCGAACACGTCACCGGTGAGGCATTCACTGTGCAGGCGCACCAGCGGCAGCCCGGCCGCGGCGGGCCGGCCGAGTTCGAGGGCCACGTGCTGCTGCGCGTCGGTCAGGCCGGCGAAGCTGACGACGGTGGCAGTGGTTGAGTAGCCGTCACCGAAGCGCAGCGGGATCCGGATACGCCGGCGGATCGCCGCCTGGGCGGGCCCGGTCACGGGACGAGCCGTTCGGCCTCGCACCGGGTCGGGGGCGCCGTCAGCGGTGCGCCGAGGCCGGTCGCCGGGTACGGCGAGTCAGCCACGAACGACCTCCAACGCCTGCGGCGCCGGATCGGGTCGTCTCGACTCGCGCGGGTGACCCGGGCCGCGACGGCGGCGAACGGCATCCCCCAGCAGCAGGCCAGCGCCCGGGGCAACCGCGGCCAGCATGAGCACCGCATAGAGGGTGGCGACCGTGACCCCGGTGGCCGCGCCGAGCCCGGCTGCGGCGAAGGCCCAGGCGGCGGCTCCTTCCCTCAGCCCCCACCCGCCGATACTCAACGGGATCACCACTGCCGTCTGGACCACCATCAGCAGCGCGACCAGTTCGCCCAGGGGTGCGGTGCAGCCGGCGACCCGGGCCGCGATGACGAACGTGGCCGTGTGCCCGGCCATGACCAGCACCGAGGCCAGCGTGAGCTGCGGCCACACATCCGGGGCGAGCAGGCCGCGACGCAGGTCAGCGGAAACGGCCCGGGCGGCGCGTGCCAGCCGCGGCCGGCCGCGGCGAGCAGCGCGCCTCACGGCCAGCGCAGCACACCCGGCTAGGCCCGCCACACCCGCCAGAACATACGGCAGCGCGGGCCGGACCGGAGACGGCAGGGCCAGCAACACGACGACGGTCACCACGGCCTGGATGACCTGACCCCACAGCCGTTCCCACCCCACCGCGCGCAGCCCCCGCACCACGTCTCCAGCGCGCCGGCCGTGCGTGACCGCCCGGTGCACGTCGCCGAGAACCCCGCCGGGGAGCACGGAGTTGAGGAACAGGGAACGGTAGTAGGCCGAGGCCGCGCCGGGCAGGCCAATGCCGACGCCGAGTGCCCGGGCGACGACCCGCCACCGCCAGGCCGAACACACCGTAGTCAGGGCAGTGAGCGTGACGGCGGCCACGACCGCCGGCCAGGTGACCGCGCGCAGCCCGTCCTCGAACGGTGCCGCGCCCACCTGCCGCCCGAGAAACCACAGCACGGTGACGCCGCCGGCCAGGCGCAGCAACGACGGGCCGAAGCGGCGGACGGCCGGACCGATCCCGGCCGGAACTGAGTCCAAGCCAGCCACACCGGTTACACGGGCCGGCTGGACACATAGTTCAACCGTCCGGCTGCGGTAGCATCGCGGGCCCGCGGCCGGTCGCGGTGAACCAGCGTGACCGCGGACCCGTTCCCCACATGGGAAATGGCAGCAGCAACGGAGGCGCGGTGCGTACGGTTCAGCCTGCGGACAAAGACGCGCCGCCAACGATTCGGCTCGCGGGCAAAGGAGCGCTGCCTGCGGTTCGGCTCGCGACGATCCTGGGGATGCTCGCCACGGCGGCCCTGCTCGGCGTCCTGTCCGCCACGGCTGGTCTCGGCGTCGCCGGCTGGATCGCCGGGCTGGCCACCGGTTCGGCGGCGACCGCGCTGATTGTCGCTGCCCGCAGGCGCAGCGACCAGCCGGCGATGTTCCCGGCGGACTGGGTCACCCTGACCCGGGCGCTGCTGATCGCCGGGGTCGCGGGCCTGGTTGCCGACTCGTTCGTCCGGCCGGTGTCGACCACAGCGCTGGTCACCCTGTCCACCGTCGCGCTGGTCCTCGACGCGGTGGACGGGCAGGTGGCGCGCCGGACCGGCACCGCCACCGAGCTGGGCGCCCGCATCGACGGCGAGACCGACGCGTTCCTCATCCTGCTGCTCAGCATCTACGTGTCCCAGGACTACGGCGGCTGGGTGCTGGCCATCGGCGCCGCCCGCTACGCGCTGCTGCTAGCGGGCTGGCTGATCCCGTGGCTGGCCGCGCCGTTGCCACCCCGGTACTGGGGCAAGGTCGTGGCCGCGGTCCAGGGCATCGTGCTCACCGTCGCCGCCTCCGGACTGCTCGACCGCCTCGTCGGGATGATCGCGGTCGCCGCCGCGTTGCTGCTGCTGGCCGAGTCGTTCGGCCGCAACGTGATCTGGCTGTACCGCACCGGTGCCGGCCCGCGCACCAGCCGGGCTCTGCGGCTGGCCATCACCGCGGGGTCGGTCGTGCTCGTGTGGGGTGTTCTCGTCGCGCCCGACCGTGCCTTGCGGTTCACCCCCGCCGCCTTTGCCCGCATCCCCGTGGAGGGGCTGGTCCTGGTTGCTATCGCGCTGGTGCTGCCGACCTGGCCGCGACGGATCGTGGCCGCCGTCGCTGGAATCCTGTTCGGCCTGCTCACCCTCGTCAAGATCCTCAACATAGCGTTCTACGAGGAGATCGGGCGGGCGTTCAACCCGGTGTTCGGCTGGCTCGACATCGGCCCGGCTATTGGCGTGGTACGCGACACGATCGGCCCCACGCGCACGAACATCGCGCTCGCCGCGCTCTGGCTCGGTCTCATCCTGCTCGTCGGCGCAATCACCGCAGCAACGATTCACATCACCGCCGTGGCCGCCCGGCATCGCCGCGCCACGGTTCGCGGGCTCGCCGCCCTCACAGCAGTCTGGGCGCTGTGCGTGGGCCTGTCACTGCAACTCGTCCCGGGATCTCCGGTCGCCTCGACCAGCGCCGCCGGGCTGGCCGTCGCGCAGGTGCGCGACACCCAGGTAGCGCTCCGCGACCAGCGCCGTTTCGAGCAGGCCCTCCACGGCTCCGACCCCGAAGCCAGCGTCCCCGCCTCGGACCTGCTCACCGGATTGCGCGGCAAGGACGTCATCATCGCCTTCGTCGAAAGCTACGGGCAGGTCGCCGTTCAGGGCACGAACGTCTCCCCCGGCATCGACGCCGTCCTGCGCCGGGACACCGCCTCGCTGGCCCACGCCGGCTGGTCCACGCGGAGCGCCTGGCTCACCTCCCCGGGCTTCGGCGGGGTCAGCCAGCTCGCCCACTCCACCCTGCAGTCGGGGCTGTGGGTCAACACCGAACTGCGGTATGCCGACCTGGTCGCCAGCCGCCGGTTCACCCTCAGCGACGCCTTCGACAAGGCCGGCTGGCGCACCGTGAGCGACAGCCCCGAGGACGACCCCGTCTGGCCGCCCGGCACGTCCTTTTACCACTTCGACAAGCTCTACAACCGGTTCAACGTCGGCTACCACGGCCCGGCTTTCAGCTACGCCTCGATGCCCGACGAGTACACCATGGCCGCCTTCCAGCGGCTCGTACTCGCCCCCAGCCGCCAGCCCGTGATGGCCGAGATCGACCTGGTCTCCTCGCACTATCCCTGGGCCCCGCTGCCGACCATGGTGCCCTGGAACAAGATCGGCAACGGCTCGATATTCGACCCGATGCCCGCGCGCGGCGAGACCCCGCTCTCCATCCTGGCCAGCGCCAGCAAGGAGCGCCAGGCCTTCGCCAAGTCGATCCAGTACTCGCTGCAGACCCTCACCTCATGGGTCACCGAGCTCAAAGACCCAAACCTCGTGCTCATTCTGCTCGGCGACGAGCAGCCCGCTAGCCCTATCACCCGCCCCGGGGCCAGCCACGAGGTGGTGATCTCGATCATCGCCCGCGACCCTTCCGTGTTCAGGCAGATTGCCCCCTGGGGTTGGCCGGACGGGCTGCTGCCCGGCCCCTCCGCTCCGCTCGAGCCAATGGACGCCTTCCGCAACCAGTTCCTCGGCGCCTTCAGCACGGCCTCGTCCCAAGCGGCGTCGGCCCATCGACCCGCAGCACCCGAACCGCCACGGTGAGCGGGGCGACGAGACGGGCCCGGATGAGTCAGGGCAGGTGGCTGGTGTCGTTGACGCAATGGACGGCGGCAAATCCGCGGCCGTGCCATCGGATCTCGTTAATGCAGGCGGAGCCGAGATATAGCCGGTAAAGGGTGCCAAGCGGGACACCGAGTGCCCGGCACAGCAGGATCTTTATCGGGGTAATGTGACTCACCACCAGGACGGTCTTGCCGCCGTGGTCCCGCAGCAGCCGGTCACAGGCCCGGTTTACCCGGTGTGCGGTGTCGGTGAAGCTCTCCCCGCCCGGGGGTGCCTGTTCGGGGTCGCGCCGCCAGGCTGCCGCGGCTGCGGGCCATCGCTGCTGGATTTCTGCCAGGGTGAAGCCATCCCAGTCACCGAAGTCGGTTTCACGAAGATCATCATCGATGACCGCGGTCAGGCCCACTTCGCCGGCCGCAATGGCGGCGGTGGCGACAGCGCGCTGCAATGGCGAGCTGACCACGGCATCGATCGGGGCACCGGTGGCTAGGCGGCAGGCGGCGGCCTGGGCCTGCCGGGTTCCGTTGGCGCTAAGCGGGAGGTCGCGCAGCCCGCTGAAGCGGTGTTCGGGTGACAGTTGGGTATCGCCGTGCCGCAGCAGGATGGTGGTGGTGGGATCTGCTGTGGGGTTATCCCAGCCCAGTGTCATATGCCTGTCCCGCGAGGATGACGACAATGTTGTGTCGACTGTGCCCATGACAGCAAGACGAACATGTCGGCGGAACGGTTCAGCCGCCCAACCTTGGCCTTGTCACAGTGCCCGTGCCGCATGACCTGGCCGGGCTGGTCACCGGCGTGGTACCGGTACTCGCCCATCAGGATGGCCAGGTCGCCCGGATAGTCAGGCCGAGCGTCAGCATCGTGCGTGGTATCCGCCAAACGCGACGGGAGTCTCCCACACCCGCACTGCCAGTGCCTCGCCGCCCGCGGCAGCGACGGCGGGCGAGAGGCTGTCATGCACCCAGCGGGCGAACACCTCGACTGTGACCGCCTCGGCCCCGGCTGGGCGTATCTCCTCCAGGTTGCGGCCTTCGACACGGCTGGTCAGCTCGGCCAGCGCCGCTTCCAGTACATCCAGATCACAGACCATGCCCCGGTCGTCGAGTTGCTCGCGGTCCACCACGATCTCAATCCGGTAGTCATGATCATGCAGTTCCCCCTCTGGCCCGGGCAGTCCCGGCATGATATGGAAAGCATGGACGCTTCGGCTCAACCCGACCTCACAGGTCACCGGCAGCACTCCTGTCGTAGTCAAGAACGGCATGCATCAACCCGGGTATCCCCTGGTCCACGGCTCGGAACGCCTCGGCTGCGTGGCCGAAGGCGAAGACGTGAGTGCACAGCTGTGCCAACGGTAGTTCGGCCAGCAGCTCAACGGCCTCCCGGCGGCGCCGAGACCGGGTCCAGGTCCCAGACAGCCGGGCCGGCACCGTGGAAACTTGAGTGCTGCGGATGATCAGACGCCGCCGGTGGAAGGCGCCGCCGAGCGGCAGCACCACTGGTTTGGTGCCGAACCACGACGCTATCAACAGGGTTCCCTCGTGGGCCAGCATGTTCAGCGCCATCGCTGGCGCATCCGGGTTACCGCTGGCGTCAATGACCAGCGGAACCTTCTCTTCCGCCAGTTCCTCCGGTGCTGTGGTGGTGACGCCGAGGCTGCTGGCCATGGCGCGGCGCCACGCCTGCGGCTCGGCAATCAGTGGCCGCCATCCGGAGCGCTGCAACAGCAGGCCGGTCAGCAGCCCGAGGACGCCGGCGCCGAGCACGATGACCCGGTCGCGATATCCGGTCCCCGCATCAAGCGTCACCTGCAACGCCGTCTCGACCAGCGGGAACAAGGTTGCGGACGCGGGGTCGATGGCAGGCAGCGGAATCAGTTCATCAGCCCGCGCCGCGAATACGTCCTGGTGCGGATGGAACGCGAAAACCGCCTGTCCGGACTCCGCTACTTCGCCGACACACGCATACCCATAGGCGAAGGGATAGGAGAAGGCGCCGCCAAGCGCGTCGATCGTGTCGTCCAGTGCCAACTCCGCAGGGACCTCGCCGCGGTACACCAGGCGTTCGGTGCCACCGCTGATGCCAGAGCACAAGGTGCGGACGAGGAGCTCACCGGCCGCAGGCAGCGGTGTGGGCAGTTCCCTGATCTCCACACAGCGCGGCGCGGTATGAAATAGCGCGCGGGCAGGCACGCAGCTCATTTACCCGCCATCTATCTACACAAAACGGTTGATTTTTCCCACCTGGTGTAGGAACGCAAATACAACGGTGTCCCGTCGTACGCACCGCCGGCCGGACACAGATCAGCCGGTTATCGCGCAGGGCCCGAGACTGTGCTACCCACGGGCGATCGTGATCGGACGTGCTGCGTGTGCGGAGAGGGCAGCGAGATCATGCGGGTCGCTGGTGAGGACGATAGGGCTGGGGCACGTGCTGGCGAATGCGGCTACGACGGCGTCGGTTGCGGTGATCGTCGCGGGCCGGCCAGTGGCGGTGCGCAGCCGCGCCGCCTCGCGAGCGTGAGGCTCGGTCACGTCCCGGACCTGGCAAGCGCGCAGTAGCCGGTTGGCGTGGAAGTCCCGGCGGTGATCTCCGGTGAGCGACTCGGCCAGGACAACCGATGGAACTTGGGCGGGCCAGAGCCCGCGCCGACGCAGTTCGATGAGGCGGGCGCGCTGGCCTGCCAGTGCGCTGACGCCCCCGGCGTCCAGTATCAGTGTCATGCGCTGCGCGCCTGGCCGGTGCCGTCCCGTCCGTCCGGCAGGATGGCGTCGGCCCAATCCCGGGCGGCCTTGAGCTCGTGCTGCGGGACGGGCCCAAGCTCGTTGTCCAGGTCGGCAAGGTAAGCATCTAGCTCGTTGATCTTGGCCCGCCGGTCAAGCTCCTCGGCCAGTGCCGCCGCAGCCAGCCGCGATACGTTAAGGCCCGCCGCCTTGGCTTGGTTGAGCAGGTCGTCAGGGATCGTAACGTTCACCCTCGCCATGCGCATAATATACACACTATTACGCCAGCGTGTCGTCCGCTCAAACCCGCGTCCCCGCGCCCGAAACGCGCCCGGACAAGACCCCTGCGAGCACGTTTCCGCAGGCCAGGGCCATGCACAGCAACCCCCTCCGGAGCCGTGAGGGATGTGCACGGCCGTGAGGCCATCGGGTGCGGCCGGCGGGACATGAGGGGTAGGTGTTTGAGCAGCGCTGATCCAGCGGCCGCGATTGGTCAGGCCTCGCCGGGGTTGTTCGCCGGTTCGATCAGGCGTTCACCGCCGGTTCGGCGCTCACCGAGCGGGAGGCGGTAGCGACCGTCCGGGACCGGTTCGGCGCCAGGACCCAGACGTCCTGAGCCGCCATGCAGTCCCGCGCTGGGCGGCCGGGGTTGGTGGCCTCAGCTGACGGCAGGCGGCGGGTCTTTTGGCGGGGTGGGGTCAGGTTGTGCTTCCTGCAGTACGTATTCCACGGCGCGCTTACCTTCGAGTGAGCGGCCCTGCGCCCAGGAGGCGGCTACCAGCAGCAGTCCCGGCAGTGCCTGCACTGTATGAAGATCCGCCCTTTATGTACCTGGGCGAGTCGGTGGTCCAGACGACGCCTTACCATTTCGCGACCGATTTCCACTCCCTGAGGCGCTGCGCGATGAGCTTGGCCCGCTCCTCCTCGCTCCCGCCGTCCAGCACCTGGAGGTCTGAGGGGTCGGCTCGAAGGTAGACGCCGGATGTCCGGGCATTCAGCCCGGTGTCGCGATCCGACCGTGTCGTCCAGTACCCGGTGGCGCGGTCGGCGGTCTCCACCTTGATCTCGCCGGTGCCCTCGAGCTGCGGGGCGTCCGGGTGCCGGGGGCGCTCGCCCTTCCAGAAGTAGAGAATGCCGGCCGGATCCCTGCGCTCCTTCGCAGCCTCGCTCCAGTAGCGGGCCGACAGGGTGCCGTCCTCCTGCCAGGCCCGGCCCGTCACGTTCAGGCCACCGTCGCGGTCCCGCGAGATGCGCAGGAGACCCACCGCCGACGGTTCGGCCTCTGTCCGCATGGTCAGCGAGAGCTGCCACCACAGCCCTTCGACCGGGCCGCGGCGACCCTCGGTCTCGATCGCCTTGCGGAGCTTCTGGTTGATCGCGCGAACCTCCGCCGGGCTGGTGGCCGGGTTGTAGCGGACGGAGGTCAGCCCGAGCAGGTCGCTCGGCAGCTTCGAACCGTTCGCGTGGATGATGAACGTGCGCCGGATGCCGAGCGCGCCGCCGAACAGCCCGGCCTCGAACACCACGTTGTCGCGCGGCGACGCCTGGCCGGACTGGGACGCATCCGTCGTGGTCCAGTCGTCCTGGGCGAACACGAACGCGGCGAAATCGACCTCCTGGGAGAGTTCGACGAGCCGGTCGAGGGTGGACCGCCCCGGGTTGAACGTGGTCGTCCAGGGCTCGACGTCGGCGACGTCCTCGAGCCCGCGTGTGATCGCCTGGAGCAGTTTGGCCTGCTCGCCCGATGACCCGAGGAAGATGCGCGGTTTGGTCATGCGCGCTTCATGATGACGGGCATGACGCACACGCTACACGGCGGGCCGCGCGGGGCTGCGTGGGGTGATGCCCAGGTGGCGGAGCTGGCACCGGTACTTGTCGTGGTCGCAGCCACCACCAGCACGTCACCCCGAACAGCCGCACACCCCGCGACAGCTGGTCCGGTCACACCCGCCTGTTCCGGCTCCCCATGTCCCAGTCCTACTCGCCGCTGAATGCGGCAACGGAGCGGAGTGATAACATCCGGCCGATGCCCACGATAGGCCAGCTCACACGGCCTCGCGGTCCTTCCCAGGTGCCCCGGCGATGGCCACGGTCCTGATCACGCAGTGCCTTCAGCGCGATTTCGTCGACCCGATCGGCTGGCACGACCCGCTGCCCAACCTGCTGCACGTGGGCTACAGCGAAGCGGCCCGTCTCCTGGGGCCCGAGCCGTCGGCGGGGCCGCTGGCGCAGCTGATCGACTGGACCCGCAGCCTGGCCCTGGACGCGATCGACCTGATCCATATCCGCGACTGGCATGACCCCGGCGACCCCGCCCAGCGCGAGCACCTGGCGCGGTTCGGCGCGCATTGCCTCCAAGGCTCGGCCGGGGCGCGGCTCATCCTGGGCATGGATGAGCGGGCCATGGCGGCCGCCAACGAGCGGATCGTCGACTCGCGGACGCTGAACGACCTGGAGGGAACCGATCTGGCCCGGCAGCTGGAGCGGATCCGTCGCGCCCACGGGGACAAGCCGCTGCGGGTGGGCGTGGTCGGGGTGTGGACCGAGGCGAAGGTGAGCTTCCTGCTGTATGACCTGAAGACCCGGCTCGGCATCGATGAGCTGGCGACCTGCAGCGCCCTGACCGCAAGCGCCTCGCGCGCCCAGCACTTCAACGCCCTGGCCCAGCTCGAAAAGCTCCTCGGCGTGCGCTGCTTCGACTCCCCGGCTGAGTTCGCCGACTGGCTGCGTCCCGGGGCAGAGCTGGCCCTCCCGCGTCATCCGGGTGGCTTCGAGCCCCGGATCGAGGGCGCCGCCGCGCGAGCTGCCCTCAGCCAGCCGGACCGCGCCATCGTCGCCCACCTTTTCCGGGACAGCACCCAAGTGGACCTGGAGCCGATCTCGGGCGGCTACTCCGGGGCCCTGGTGTGGCGGGCGGCGAGCCAGGACGCACTGGGCCACCGCCAAGCGCCGGCCGTAGTCAAGCTAGGCCCGAACCGCACCATCGCGCAGGAGCGAGTCGCCTTCGAGCAAGTCGAGGCCGTGCTCGGCAACAACGCCCCCCGCATCCGCGGCTTCGCCGACCTGGGCGAACGGGCCGGCCTCAAATACGCCTACGCCGCCATGGGCCAGGGCCAGGTCCGGACGCTGCAGGCGATGTTCGCCAGCGAGGCGGCCACCCGCAGCGTCATTTCCGTCGTGCGGAGCGCCTTTGAAGACGTCCTCGGCCCGCTCTACGCCGCGGCCCGCTTCGAACGCATGCCGCCTTTCGAGCACTATCAGTTCTCTCCCGGGCTCGGGCCGGCGGTCCGGAACAGTGTCGCCGCCCTCACCCCCGACTCACGCCAGAAGGTGCTCGAGTTTCCTGGGGGGATGTCGCTGCCCAACGTCTGCGGGTTCTACGAGGACTTCCTGGCTCACCACCGGCTGCCAGTGGGCGACTACCACTATGTGGCCTACGTGCACGGCGACCTCAACGCGGCCAACATCTTGGTCGACGGCCACCACAACGTGTGGGTCATCGACTTCTTCCACGCCGGGCCCGGGCACGTGCTGAAGGACCTGGCCAAGTTTGAGAACGATCTGCTCTACCTGCTCACGCCCATCGAGGACGCCTCCCAGCTGCTGGAGGCCCTCGCCATCACCCGCGCCCTCCGCTCGGTCACCGACCTCCGGGCCGACCTCCCCGGCCTCCCTGACCAGGTGCACTCCCCCCAGTTCGTCCGGGCGTGGAAGGTGCTCCAGGTGCTGCGCCGGATCGGCGGCCAGCTATGCCATGAGGACCGTCACCCCCTGCAACTCCAGGTGGCGCTGTTGCGTTACGCGGTCCACACGCTCAGCTTCCCTGAGCCGTCCCCGCTCCAGAAACAGTCGGCGCTGGCGGCGGCCTGCTCACTCGCCGACCAGATCACCCGCACCGTCGAAGCCGCGCTGGCTGACCCTGCGGGTGGATCCGATTGAACCGGATCTGATCGGTCACGCAGCTACTGGCGCGGTGCCGTGCCCTGCTGCCGGTGTTGTCTTTGCGCGGCTGGGCCCTTGCGTTCGGCCGCTGATGAGGTTACGGCGCTGGCGCGGTCGATAGTCTTGACGCGGATGGCCGCTGGCCTCCGGTGGCCGGGGACCGGCGGGGCGGTGGAGAGGTAGCTGGTGGTTGCGGAGCCT
The DNA here is from genome assembly GCA_963730065.1 of uncultured Actinomycetes bacterium. GTDB lineage: Bacteria > Actinomycetota > Actinomycetes > Streptosporangiales > Streptosporangiaceae > UBA9676. The sequence goes on from CAVSQL010000006.1 coordinate 791,618, forward strand.
GGGCTGAGTTTTGCCGACCTGCTGCGGCGGCTTCGGGCGGGGGCCCGGCTGACGCAAGAGGAACTGGCCGAGGCGGCGGGCGTTAGCCCGCGGTCGGTCAGTGATCTGGAGCGGGGGATCAACCGCACCGCGCGCAAGGACACTGCCCTGCTGCTTGCCGATGCGCTGAGCCTGACCGGGCAGGTACGGGTGCTGTTCGTGGTGGCAGCGCGGGGGCGGGCGCCCGCTGCGGATGTGCTTGCGGCCGGGGGCGGTTCCGCGGGACGCGGCGGGTCGGCAGCGGCGGCGACACGGACGTTGCCGCGTGATATCGGGAGCTTCACCGGCCGGGAGGCTGAGCTGAGCCGGCTGCTGGCCGCGCTTTCCGGCGCAGCCGGGTACGGCGGGCCGGCGGGGATCTATGCGATCGACGGGATGGCGGGGGCCGGCAAGACGACATTGGCGGTGCACGTCGCGCACCGGCTGGCCGACAGCTTTCCTGACGGGCAGTTCTTTGTCCCGCTGCACGCGCACGCCGCCGGCCAGCAGCCAGTTGATGCAGCCGATGCGCTGGCCAGCCTGCTGCTGACGGCCGGGGTGGGGGCGCAGCACATTCCGCCGGACCTGGAGGCGCGAGCGGGCCGGTGGCGTGATCAGGTCGCGGGCAAGAAGGTCCTGCTGCTGCTGGATGACGCGGCCGGGCATGAGCAGGTCAGGCCGCTGCTGCCCGGCACCGCCGGGAGCCTGGTTCTGATCACCAGCCGCCGGCGGCTGACCGCGCTCGAGGACGCCACGGTGCTCAGCATCGACACCCTTGACCCGGCTGACGCGGCGGCGCTGCTGTCCAGGCTGGCTGACCGCCCCGACCTGGACCCGGATGCGGACGCTACGGCCGAGATGGCCCGGCTGTGCGGGTACCTGCCGCTGGCGATCGGGATGCTCGGCAGGCAGCTGAAACATCACCCGGCCCGTGGCGGCGCGGAAGTGGCGGCCGACCTCGCCTCGGCGCGCGACCGGCTGGCCGTTATGCGGGCCGAGAATCTCTCCGTCGCCGCCGCGTTCGACCTGTCTTACCGGGACCTGACCGCAGACCAGCAACGGCTGTTCCGCCGGCTCGGCCTGGTACCTGGTCCGGATATCGACGCCTATGCCGCCGCCGCCCTCGATGAGACCGGCGTGGAAGCCGCGCGCGGCCGGCTCGACGAGCTCTACGACCATCATCTGATCACTGAGCCGGCCGCAGGCCGCTACCTGCTGCACGACCTTCTGCGCGAGTACTCCCGTGCGCTCGCCGCGGAGGGCGAACCCACGGATGCGGGCGCCGCCGCCAGGCTGGTGAACTACTACGCGCACGTCGCGGCGGCGGCCAGCAAGCACATCGCCACCTGGACCACGGCCGGTGATCGCCCTCCACCGGGCAGCGCACCTGGCATTGCGCCGAAGCTTGCTACCCCGGATGAGGCGGCCGCCTGGCTGGAGGCCCAGCGGCCCAACCTGCACGCGGCCGTCGGGTTTGCCGCCGAGGCAATGCCCCGCTATGCCGTTGCGATCGCCACGGCGATGGGCGGTTTCCTGCGTGCCCGCGGTCACTGGGACCAGGCCGCCGGCCAGTACCAGACGGCACTCAGCGCGGCCCACCGCGCCGGGGACCGGCCCGGCCAGGCCGGAACCCTTGATGAGCTGGGTCTGCTGCAGCAGCTGAGGGCGGATTACCTTGCTGCCACCGCTACCCTCGCCCAGGCCGCGGCGCTGTACGGGGACCTGGGCGACCAGCGCGGCCAGGCCCATGCGCTCAACCATCTGGGCCTGGTGCACCAGGACACGGGGGACTATCAGGCCGCTGCGGCCAGCCATCAGCAGGCACTGGCACTAGCCCGCGCCGCTGGCGACCCGCTCGCCGAGGCCGTCTCCCTCACCGACCTGGGCCAGGTGCAGCAGCTGACCGGGGATTATCCGGCCGCCGTGGTCAGCCATCGGCAGGCCCTGGCCACATTCCGGAGACTTAACTCCCGGTACGACGAGGCCGATGCTCTGTGCCAGCTTGGCTTCGCGGCGTGCGAGATGGGGGATTACCCGGCCGCGGCATCCCACCTCCAGGAGGGTCTGAACCGATTCCGCGACCTCGGCGACCAGCTCGGCCAGGCCTGGGCACTCCACGGGCTGGGCGAGATGCAACTGGTGACCGGGGACTACCAGGCCGCATCGGCCAGCCTCAGCCAGGTCCTCCGGTGGCACCAGGATCTCGGCTCACGGCACGGCGAGGCCGCGGCCCTGAACAGCCTCGGCGAGCTGTCGTTGGCAACATCGGCGGCCGAGGAGGCCCGGCACTATCACAGCCAGGCCCTCGCCATCGCCCGGAAGATTGGGGCGCACGGTTTGGAAGCCCACGCCCTGGCTGGTATCGGCCTGAGCCTCCTGCCTCACAGCCCCGCCGAAGCCGCAGCGCCCTTGCAGGACGCGCTCGCGATCTACCGGCGCACCGGATCCCCATATGCTCAGCGCATTCAGGACACGCTGACCAGGCACCGCCTCGAGACGAGGCATCTCACCTCGCCCGCCGGGCAGCCAGCCGCCGACGGTCATCTTCAATGAACATAACGTCCTCCGGGCCACCGACCGTCCCGCGAAGCAAGGCCGGAGCATGGAGCAGCGACCAGAGCCGGGCGCCCACACGGTAGCGACGGCTCTCACCGCCGCTCACTGCTGGCGCCTCGCCGTGAGCTTGGCGCATCCGGGAAGCTCGCCAAACCTGGGTCTCAGCCATTGTCCTTGCCTTCCTGCGTCGTCCAGCTGACTCCACCTTCGCCAGCAGCGACCGCAAGGACCACACGTGCCCGCCCACAGGAGTGCCCACAGGATGGGTGGCCACCCGCCAGTTCCGGGGCGTCTGGTTTGACGTCGTTTGCGGACTGTCGGCAGGGTTCGGTCATGGCGGTGTTCCCGGTGCCTAGGTACCTGGCCGAGACCGCGTCCCGCGAGGACGGCCTGCGTGAGTGGATCGCCACGCTGCCGGGGATCGTCGCCGGCCTGGCCGGCCGGTGGTCGCTGTCGGTGGGCGAGCCGTTCCAGCCGGGCGGGCAGTGCTCCTGGACAGCGCCTGCGGCCGGGCCGGCCGGCGCGGAGCTTGTTTTGAAGGTCGGGTTCCGGTTCCCGGGCGGTGAGGAGCGGGACGAGGCCGCCGGGCTGCGGATCTGGGACGGGAACGGGGCCGTCCGGCTGCACGCCGCCTGCGAGAGCGAGTCCGCGTATGCGCTGCTGCTGGAGCGGTGCGTGCCAGGCACGCCGCTGGGCCAGGTGCTGCCCGGGCCTGAACAGGACCGGGTGGTGGCCGGGCTACTGCGCCGGCTGTGGGCGCGGCCGCACGCGGGATATGCGTTCCGGCCGCTGGCGCAGATGTGCCAGGCGTGGGCGGATGCGTTCGAGGCAGAGTACGCCGCCGCCGGTGCCGGCGGCCGGATCGATCCCGGGCTCGCCCGGGCCGGGATCGCGCTGTTCCGTGAGCTGCCCGCGACAGCGGATAGCCAGGTGCTGCTGTGCACCGACCTACACGGCGACAACATTCTCGCCGCCCGGCGGGAGCGGTGGTTGGTCATCGATCCCAAGCCGTATGTGGGCGACCCGGCCTACGACGTGCTGCAGCACATGCTGAACTGCGAGGACAGGCTGGCCGCCGACCCGGCCGCTCTGGCGGCCAGGATGGCCCGCCTGGCCGGGGTGGACACCGCCAGGGTGCGGCAGTGGCTGTTCGCCCGCAGCGTGCAGGAGTCGCTCGGCTCGCCGCTCATGTGCAAGGTGGCCGGGCAGTTGGCGCCCTCCTAGCTCGCCGCCGTAGTTCTCGTGGCCGACCTGAGCCCCGCCCAGCGAGCCCGGCTCTCTGCGACCGCGAGCCGCGTCGTTGCCGCCGATGCCCGACGGCGCGGCATCGACATTCTCAAAGTGGAGCCCCGCACCCACCGAGGACAGTGAGACTGTGCGGGCGCGCATGCGCCTCGGGAGCCGCGGCAGCAGCGCCTTACAGCAGGCGCCTGGTCTGCTCCGCGTGCCAGGAGAGCTCCATTGCCTCGAATCGCTCGAGCGCCTGCTGCAGGAGCGCCCGGTCGCCGCGGGCGATGCCGAGCGCGCGGAGCGCGAATGGCTCGGTGAACGTGCCGGCTTGCAGCCACTTCGGCGCTTCGGCTTCGATGCGCTCGCGGTCGGCGAGCGCGGCGAGGGCGTCGAGGAAAGTCGACACTGGTTCCCACTCCCAGTCGAACTCGGGCGGCGCGAGTTCCGCGACTTTGCCGAGTTCGTGCCGGGCCAGCGCGAGGCGGATCTGGGGAGGCTCGAACCAGCCCTGGTACCACCGGCCGCCTTCCATGCCAAGCTCATACGCTTTGGCCTCCAGCCGGCGGGCCTCCTTCTCGTCGCCGGTAAGCGTTGCGGCGACGGCGCAGTTGAGCAGGGTGGAGACGTTCGCTACGCAGGGCGTGGCCGCGGCCAGGTTGGCGTCCACTACCCGCTCGGCCTCGGCTGTGTGACCTCGGACCTCGTGCCAGCGCCCGGTCACACTTGCCAGCAGGATCTGCCATCCCGCGGCGTGCAGGCGGTGGTGCGGGGTCAGCCCTGCCGCGGCCTCGACGGCCTGGGCGCTGGCCGCCGCCGCCGCGCCGAGGTGGCCGGAGCGCAGGTAGGCGAAGACCGCGGACATGAGTGCGATGGAGCGGGCGTCGGGATTGTGCAGCTCAGGAAGAAGCGCCATCACCTGATCCATCACCGCGCAGGCCCGGTCGAAGTCCCTGGCCGCGACGGCTATGTCGGCGATGGTCTGCAGCGACATGCAGCTAAGCTCGGGGTCGCCCAGCCGTTCGCCGATCATCAGGGCCGAGCGGGCGGCAGCTTCGTCGCTATTGATGTCTGCCCGCGCGGCGAGCGCGTTCCCCTGGGCGAGGGAGCCCTCCTCGGCGAGTTCCAGGGCCTGCTCGATCCACCCTCCGACCAGGGTCCACTCCGGGTCCGGCTGCTGGACCCACATCCCGGCCCGCTGCATCGTCTGCAGGGCCAGGTCGGCGTAGACCTCGGCGGAGGGGCCACCGATGTCCAGCGCTTGCCGCATGGCCTGCCAGAAGCCTTCGCCGTCGTATTTGAGGGCGCAGGCGTGGCCAATGCGCTGCCAGATCGCGGCCTGCTCCCGTGGGTCGGTTTCGAGGCTGACCGCCCGGCGGAGCAGGGCCAGGCCCTGGTCGATCTCGTAGCGGCCGATGGCCAGGTCCGCGGCCCGCCGCGACCACCACACCGCCTTGGCGCGCAGCGCTTCGGCGTGTTCTTCCCGGCCGGACCAGGCCAGGTCAAGGTCTTCTGGGCGAACGGCCTCGGCGTAGTGGTGGGCCAGCAGCGGCGCGTGCTCGTCCTCGCCCTCGCTGTTCCGCTCCAGCCACCGGGCGAAACCGGCGTGCAGCGGCGCCCGTTTCGCCTTGAGCAGGCTTTCGTAGGCGACCTCGCGGGTCAGCGCGTGCCTGATCAGCCACTCCCGCTGCCCCTCGATCGACGAGCGGGAGTGAGGGAGCACGAAGTCCCGCTCCCGCAGCAGGCCGAACTCCGGATCCGCTCCCTCGACGAGCTCGCAGACCGGACCGCTCCAGAAGACGCGGCCGATCACCGCGGCCGTCTGCAGCGCCGACTTCCCGGTCCGGCTCAGCAGGTCAATACGCGCGGCGAGCACGGCCTGGACGGTGTCCGGCACAGAAAAATCCGCCGGGAGCTCACTGAACGACCAGCCGCCGTTGGCGCGGGCGAGCACTCCCCGGCCGGCCAGCGTCGCGATCAGCTCCTCGACGAAAAACGGGTTCCCCTCCGCCCGTTCCGCGACCAGCTCCCGTATCGGGGCCGGGCAGCCGGTCCCCAGCAGCGCGCCGACCAGCTGCTCCGCCTCCGCCGCCGGGAGCGCCTCCAGCCGGACCAGCAATCCCCCGGCCGGCCAGGCCGGCCGCTGATCGAATAGCTCGGGCCGCGCGGTCACCACCAGCAACACCGGCCCGGCCACCCGCCCGGTGAGCATCGCCAGCAGGTCGCACAGCTCATCACCGGCCCAGTGCAGGTCCTCGATCAGCACGGCCACCGGCCGCTCGCTGGCCAGCTCCTGCAGGAAACCCACCCATGAGGTCTGCAGCCGGTCCCGCACGCTCAGCGGGTGCATTCCCTCCGGCGGCGCCAGGCCCAGCGTGAAGCCCAGCCCCTCGCGGCCAGCCACCCGCCCGGCCGCCGCATCCGGCGGATCACTGTCCAAGATCCCGAAGTGCTCTTTCAGCACCTCACCCAGCGGCCAGTACGTGATCCCGTGACCATACGACAGGCACCGGCCGGATCGCAGCAGCGGCCGGTGCGGATCCCCGCCTAGCCACCGCCAGAATTCACGCACCAGCCGCGTCTTGCCCACCCCAGCATCACCGACGACAGTGACCAGGTGCGGCTGGCCGGTACTGACGACGCGGTCATAGGCTTGCTGCAGGTCCGCCAGCTCGCCGCCGCGGCCTATGAACACCGGCTCAAGACCGCTGATCCCGCGCGGGCGCATCAGCGACAGCGCGCGCACCAGCTTGCGGCAGACGACCCCGCCGGGCTTGCCCTTGGCCTGCACCGTCGCCGGCTCTGCGAACTCGAACGCCCCCCGCGCAGCCGCAACCGTCCGCTCCCCCACCAGGATCTCCCCCGCAGCGGCCGCCTGTTCCAGCCGGGCGCACACATTGACCGCATCACCGGTGACGAACGAACTGCCCTCCCGGGGCTGCCCCACCACCACGTCACCGGTATTCACACCGATGCGAAGCGCCAGCCGGCCGCCGAACAACTCCCCCATCCGCCGCTGCATCCCCAGCGCCACATGCAGCGCCCGCTCCGCGTCATCCTCATGCGCCGCCGGAGCCCCAAAGGCGGCCATCACCGCATCGCCGACGAACTTCTCGACCGTGCCGCCCGCCCGCTCGACCTCCGCCGCCATCGCGTCGTAAAACCGGTCGAGCATCGCCCGGACCCGCTCAGGATCCTGGCCCCCCGCAAGCTCAGTCGATCCGACGAGATCCGCAAACAGGACCGTCGCCAGCTTCCGCTCCTCAGCCGGCATAACCCAGATTCTCCCTCCGGCACCAGCCGGCCCGCCAGCCCGTCACACCGCTGGTGCCAAATTCCTGCCACCTCCCACGCGGGCGTCATCGGGGGGACGGTGGATCGAACGGCGTTTCCGGCCCGATCGCGCTGTCCGGCCGGTACGACGTTCTCATCCACACCACACCAGCCGGATGTTATCGAAGGCGCTCAGGTACCCGTGGGTGTCCGCTGTGCGGCGCGGTAGAGGCCGATCAGTTCGCCGGTGGTGGTGGCGTCCTCGGGGGCCTTGTCGTCGCGCCAGCGGCCGGTGAACCGGGGGAACCGCATCGCCAGCCCGGCGTCCGCTTTGATCTGCCCCCAGCCGGCGGTGTAGGTCGGTGAGAGGGTCAGCTCGGCGCTGAGGATCTCCAGTACCAGCCCCGGCTCGAACCACACGTCGGGCTGCTGGCGTGCGTTGACGCGGGCGGGCCGCTCCGGGCGGGCCCGCGGCGCGAGCCGGGCGGGCAGCGCGGCCAGGTCGGCGTCGGAGAACCCGGTGCCGCACTTGGTCACCGCGCGGAACAGGTCCGCGTCGGGGTCGTAGGCGGCCAGCAGCAATGCGCCGTAGAGGCCGCGGCGGCGGCCACGCCCGGCGAACGCGCCGACCACGGCCAGGTCGACGGTGTCGGACAGCTCGGTGCGGTAGTCCCGCTTGAGCTTGATCCACAGCCAGCCGCGGGCACCGGCCTGGTAGCCCGAGGCCGGGCCCACCGACTTGCACACCAGCCCTTCGCAGCCGTCGGTGACCGCCTGCCCGAACGCTGTCTCCAGGTCAGACGAGGTGGCGACCTGGGTGGCGGTGGTCAGCCGTAGCTGCGGCGAGAGCGTGATCGCTGCGGCCAGCGCTGCGCGCCGCTGCGGATAGGGCAGCTGGGTGAGGTCCTGGCCGTCGGCGAACAGCAGCTCGAAGCAGAACAGGCCCACCGGCACATCGCGCACCGCCTCGGCGATGCCGTACTTGCGGCGCCGGAACATGACCTCGCCGAACGGGCGCAGCTCCCCGGCGGCCGGATCGTAGGCGACGACCTCCCCCTCGACGATCGCCTCGGCCGGCCCCAGCCCCGCCGCCAGCACCTCGACCACGTCGGGGAACTGGGCGCTGACGCGTTCCAGCCGCCGGGTGAACAGCTCGATCGCCCCGTCGGCGGTCTTGTGCGCCTGGACCCGCACGCCGTCGTATTTGTACTCGGCCGCACACCGGCCGCCCAGCTTGGCCAGGATCTCCACTGGGTCGGACAGCCGCTGGGCGAGCATGGCCCGCACCGGGCTGCCCGGGCGGACCTGGAGCTGCTCGACCGCCGCCAGCCCGCCGCTGATGAGGGTGGCGGCGACCAGGCCGAGGTCGCAGCAGATGTTGTAGGCCCGTTCCAGCACCGGCCGGGCGGCTCGCCCACCCGCGTGCGCCTGCGCCAATGCGTCCAAGATGGTCGGCGTGCCGATGCCCAGCCGCAGCCCACCGGTGACCAGCCGCAGCAGGTAGCGCGCCTCCAGCGGGGTGGTCCGGGCCAGCAGCCCGGCCAAAAGATCCAGCTTGCGCCCCTGTGACCCCGGCCCGGCCGCCTCAGCGATCTGGTGCAGGGCCTCCACCACCTCGCTGACCTGCAGGCTGGCCGGACGGCCAGCCGCAGCCAGCAGCCGCTCAGCCGCCAGGCCCAGATCGCCGGCCTCCCGCACCCTCGCGGCTACCTGTTCGGGGCTGGTGCCAGTGGCAGTGGCGACCGCACGGACGGCGAGCTTTTCGGCCAGGCCCAGGTCCACCCCGGCGAACTCCGGCGCGATCAGGCTCTGGCACAGGTAACAGACCGTGGGCAGCAGCCCGGCCGGGGTCCCAGCCAGCAGAGCCGCCAGGCGATCAACCAGTGCTAGCCGGCCGCTGGTCTGCTCCAGGTCGCGGTAGGCCTCGGCGACGGTCTCATACCTCACGGCGCTCCCCTCACTTCGCCCGATCATGACACGCCATGTCCCGGACCCAGCCCTGCTCACTCCCTCTGCCTCGTCCCCGCCATGTTTGCGGGTGGTGCTGGCGGGCAAGCGCGGCAGCCGCCATCGGCGGATACCACCAGCGCCACGACCAGCACCGCGCAGCGACGGGGCCGCCGGTTCGGTCATGACCGCTTAGCGCGCCGTCAAGCGGGTAGTTGCCGGCCGATCCTGGAGGTTCCATCGACGCGCAGGCCGGGCGCGACATCGCGGCCCGGTTCTTTGGAGGTGACCTGCTGATGGGTGATCCGCAGCGCCGGGCCCGCGCCCGGACCCAGCCGGTAGTGGTGACCTTGCCAGCCGAGATCGACATCTCCAACGCTGACAGGATCGGCCAAGAGCTTTGCGCCGCCTTCGCGCCCGGCGTCAGGACGGTCATCGCCGACATGACGGGCACCACGTTCTGCGATTCGTCGGGAATAAGCATGCTGGTACTGGCTCACCGGAAGGCCATGACGAACAACGCCGAGCTGCGGCTCGTGGCGCTCTCCACTGCCGTGCTGCGCGCCTTGACCCTGGTGAGAATCGATTACCTGCTGACGGTCTACCCGAGCCTGGCGGACGCCCTGCTACCGGAACCCCCGCCAGAGCCAGCAGCTGCCAAGTGAGCTGACCACACCATCGAAAGAAGCGAGCATTTCATGGCGATAGAAGCTCGCTTGAGCTGCTGGCAGCGTGCCTGCGGTCAGACATGGGCGCTCTCATCTGGGTTGCCATTGACCGTCTCCGGGGAGCTGAGGTGCAGATATGTGTCCAGGTCGGTAAGGCGTAGCAGCCGCCGGACGATCGGCCTTGTGCCGGTGATGACGAGTCCATGCCCCTGCCCGGCCAGGCGTTTGTGCGCCCAGACCAGAACCGAAACACCGGCGCAGTCGGTGAAGCTGAGCCCGGACAGGTCCACCACGAGGATCGGCGGGTGGCGCTCCAATGCGCTGCTGATGGCGCGGCGCAGCTGCTCCCGGTTAGACACGTCAAGCTCGCCCCGCAGCCGCAGCACTGACCGCTGGCCGTCGAGTTCGGTGATGAGGCGCAGAAGAGGGAAACGTCCCGCCGCGACCAGCCCATCCCGCTCGCGAAACCGACATGCCACAGACCGCCACCTCCAAAGGTGCGATCCGCGGACACACGGCGGAACTCGGGCAATCTACCGTGCCCTGCGCCTTCCGGCAAACAGCAAGGCGAATTGCTGCCCCGCCGCGAGCTAGACCGCTGAGCTGGGGCGAAGATCACCAACTCGATCGTCACTGGCCGGTCCAGTAGTCCCGCCGATTATCTCGGTGGCCACGTCGGCCACACGTCGGCGTGAATCGCGCGCTCGCCTGCGCAGCACGTCAAAGGCCGTGACCGCGTCCAGGCGATGGGTACCCATGAGGTAGCCGACGGCACGCTCGATGACCACCCGGTAGTCCAGGGCGTACTGCAGCTGGTCGGCCACGAGGCCGTGTTCCTGAGCTGCGAGCGCGGTGGCCAGGACTTCCGCGATGAGACCGCTGTAGCCGGTCAGAGCGTTGACGTCTGACTTGTCCCATTCGATGGGTTCGTCACGGTAGACATTCAAGGTGCCGACTGGACTGCCGCCGAGCAGGATCGGGGTGCCGGCGACCGCCCGCACCTGGGAAGAGAGCTGAGTGCGCAGATCCGGCCAGCGGCTGTCGGCGTGCACGTCACTGCTTACGACCTCACGCGCGTAGACGTAGGACTCATAGCAGGGCCCCTGGCCGGCCGACGCCTGAGCCTCCTCCAACTGGCGGCCCGCCTCGTCGGAGGCAGCCACATAGGACAGGTACCCAGACTCTGTGATGAACATGATGCCGGCGCCGCCGTAGCCGAACACACCATGAACGGCATCGACGGTGCGCTTCATGACGCCTACGACGTCGGCGTCGAATGCGGCCTCGCGAAGCCGCTGCAGGCTTGACCGCAGCGCCTCCTCGTCAATGTGCACCGTCATCACAGCCTCCTGAGGAACTGCCACGCCTGGGCCCGGCTCCGCCCGTCAACCTGCCCGGTGTGGCGCCCAGGGCGCACGGCGTGGCCAGGCTACCTGAATAACGCCAGCCTGATCCCACCCTGTGGACTGGGCAGAATCTCCGGGTCGCGGACGTAGGGTTACTGCCGCGCCTGACCCCGGTCGCGCTGCCTGTGGTTTCGCCGTGGCCGGGCTGACCTGCGTTCGCTGTGGGCAGGTGCGCCCATGATCCAGCGCCCCAGCAGCAGGGCGCCCAGCAGCGCGGGCACCCACAAGAACCACAGGCCGCCACTCCCCCCGCTGACCAGCCAGATCGCGAAAAACACGAGGCTGATCCCGAGCCAGGACCCCCAGGCCGCCTGCCACGCCGGGGAGAATCTGCCCGGCCGGGCCTCGACTGACCCGCCGGATTGCCGCCCCGGCAGCGGCGGGCGGCCAGCCGCGCGGTGCAGCGAGGCATCCGGAGGCTGCTCGAGGCCGGTCTTCGGCAGGTCCACCATCAGGGCGTCAAGCTCACCCAACGTCTTCGCGGCGTAGGCCTTGTCCAGGCGCTCATCGAACTCCTCGGTGGTCAGCCGGCCCGCAGCCAGATGTTCGCGCAAGGCGGCGACGGTCCGGTCGCGGTCCGCGTCGGAGGCGCGGATCCTCGAATCACTGGCCATGGCATGCTCCTGAGCTGTCCTGAGGCCGCTGACGGCGGACGACTGCGCCTCCCCTCCCCGCCCTGTCTGGCCAGCGCGGGGCCTGGCTTGGGCAGGCCGGGCAGACCGGGCGCTCCGGTAGCCCACATTCTGAATTTACGCAGGGTCTCCCGGGCATGTAAGAGGCCACCGGCCTCAATGTCGCGAGACGCCCGGCGCCATGCTGGCCTCGCCGAAGGTGAACGCGGGCCGAAGATCAGCGAGGCCGGCGTGGCCGAGCAGACCATTCAGCCCAGCGCGGGTTTCATTCTGGGCCGCAATCACCATGACCGAAGTTCACCGCGACGAGGGATGCGGTTCACGGCAACAAACAGCGTTGAACATGAGGGCAGCGATAACCGCGGGCTCTCGTCCGGAGCCGCCGCCGGCGTTCCGAAGCACCGGGACGACAGCGGCCCCAGGCCGGGCCGCCCACGCGGGCAGGCCGCCGTCAGTCCGCTAGCCAGATCAGCGCGGTGACTCCGGAGCGGATGGCACGGGCAGCACGCCGGTAGCGCAGCCGCCTGATCCGGCTCCGGTCCGGACCGAAGACCAGGAGCCCGGCATTCTCCTCGGCGACAACCTCCACGATCGCCCGAATGGGACGGAAGCTCTTCACCCGCAGCCTGGACACGTTCACCCCGAGGGACAGGGCGAGCCGGACGGGCTCGGCCAGGGACGCGGCCATCTCCGGCGGGTAGGGGAGGACGTCGTAGCCCATCATCGTCGACAGCGGCAGCGGCTCCTGCTCGACGAAGTTGGCCACGATCAGCCGCTGTCCCAGTTCCACCGCCGAGTCCACCGCGAACACCACGGCGTCGGAGTCGAACGGGACATCAAGCGTGGCCAGCATGACCGGGCGTCCCCGCGCGGCGCCCGGCCCGGCCGTGGCCTCCGGGCGCTGCTGCTGCACCAGCGGCATGTCAGCTCACTCGGGCCGGAGCGTCCACTTTTGCAGGCTCCTGGCCTGCTCGCGCACCCGGCGGCGCCACCGGGGCATGTAGAGGATGAACCAGAAGCCCATCACCAGCGGGAGCAGAATCATGATCCGGGCGCCGAGGAGGGGGATCAGGGCCACGAACGGCACCACCACCGCCAGCGCCACAAAGATCACGTTGATCCGGAGCCGACGCATGTCCCGCATGATCCCCCAGTACTCCTCCGCCGGGATCTGGGCGGTGTTCCAGGCGCGGCGGCACTTGCCGCAGACCCAGCGCTCGCCATACGCGACGGAGTCGACCTCGCCGCAGTCACAGCGAATAGTGATCAGGGCCCCACGCATGCTCGCATCCTAGGTGGTCGCCGACGGTGTGAACAGGTCCGGCGGGGCACCCACGCGCCGGTGCCCCGTCCGGGCGTGGGCTCGGCCCGGGAACGGGGGGTGCCCATTCGCCCGGCGGCCTGCGCCGACCACCGCCCGCGTAAAGAAGATGTTGCTAATCCCTGACAAATATAGACACCGGGGAGCCAGCCATGCTAAACAACGTTCACCTGGGGTAAACGCGGAGGTGCCCTGATGGCTGAGGCGTATGTTGAAGAGCGGCACCTGCTGAAGTCCCTCCGATGGTGGGACGGGTTCGTCATCGCCCTGTGCAACCCGGGCTTCCTGATCGCGTCGCTCGGGGCATCCATGGATGTGCTGGGCACCTGGGCAGCCGTGCTGCTGTGGGGGATCGCGGCCTGCGTCGGCATGCTGCAGACCTGGATCTACGCCGAGACCGCGTCGATGTTCCCGGACAAGCCCGGCGGCATCTCGCTCTACGCGCACGAGGGCTGGCGGGGGCGGTTCTCACTGGCCGGCCCGATCGGGGCGTTCGGGTACTGGATCGGCTGGTCCGTCGTGCTGGCGATCTTCGGCGTGGTGATCGGCGGCCTCATCCAGGCGCAGTGGTTCCCGACCGCGACCTGGTCGGTGTTCGACGGCGCCGTGCACCTGGGCCTGCCGCAGTTCGTCGCGGTCGGCTGCATCGTGGCGGTCTGGCTGCTCAACGTCTTCGGCATCCGCCCGGCGGTGTGGATCTCCTACGTCACCGGGGCCGGGCTCCTGGTCACGCTGGTCATCTTCATGTTCGGGCCGTATCTCACCGGGGAGTGGCACAGTTCCAACATGACCTGGTCCCTGCATGGCTGGACCGGCTTCAAGACCGCGATGGTCTGGCTGTTCCTGATGGGATGGTCGATCTACGCCGCCGAGATATGCGCGACGTTCGCCCCTGAGTACAAGAACACGAGGCGGGACACGACGATCGCGCTGCGGTCGGCCGGGGTGTTCACGCTGGGGGTGGCCCTGCTGTTCCCGCTCGGCGTGGGCGGGGTCACCGGCGCCCCACCGCCGGCCCAGGTGTTGACGGGCGAGTTCTACGTGCCGGCCCTCACCAAGCTCGTGGGCAGCGGCGCGGCGCAGGTCGTCATCGTGCTGCTTATCGGCAGCCTGTTCCTGTCGATGATCTCTTCGACCGCCGACGGGTCGCGGGCTCTGTACGGGATCGCGCGTGATGACATGACGATCAAGCAGCTTTATCACCTGAACCGTTTCCACGTGCCGGCCCGGGCGATGACCGTTGACCTGGTTGTGAACGTGGTGCTGGTGCTGTTCGTCCCGAGCATCATCGCGATCCTTTACCTGAGCAACATCGGCTACATCCTGGCCCACGTCCTGGCGCTGTCCGGGTTCCTGCTCCTGCGCAGGGACCGGCCGAACTGGCCGAGACCCATCAAGGTGGGCCCCATCTGGCTGGGCATCGCCGCGGTGCTCGTCGTGTACAACATCATCCTGATCGGCTTCGGCGTGACCAACCCGGCGCTCACCGGGTACGGGACCTTCACCGACATGTGGATCGGGGTCGGTGTGCTCGTCGGGTCCGTGCTGCTGTACTTCTACCGGCGGATCGTGCAGGACAAGGCGAAGGTCACCTTCCGCGAGGAGGTGCCGGCCGAGCCGTCGCCCGAGCAGATGGCGCTGCTGCGCGAGGAGGAGGCGGTCCCGGCCAAGTAGGCCCGGCCGGCGGTCAGCTCCAGGGGAACGGCGAGTTGCTCGTCGGGTGCAGCTCGCCGGTGCGGTAACGGCCGAACCGGAACGGCGCCAGCAGGCCCTGCGGCTCGCCCAGCAGTTCCTTCGCCACCAGCGCGCCGACCCCGATCATCTTGTAGCCGTGGTTGGAGTCGGCGACGACGTAGGCGTTCTGGCGGAACATGTCGAAGACGGGGAAGCTGTCCGGCGTGAACGCGCCGATGCCCCCGGTGGGCTCGTGCCGGTAGAGATGGCGCTTGCCCTCGAAACGCGCATGGCAATGGGCCAGGGCGGAGGTCCACATCCGGGCGAAGTCACCGGTCACCGTGTACTCGGGGCTTTCCGGGCCGTAGGGGTCAACGGCGACGTCCGCGGCTGGCTTGGCGACCACGTACGGCGAGGTGCCGCCCTGGACCCCGCCGAAGTTGAAGTCCGGCTTGTAATAGATCCCCCACATCTGGTCGGTGATGAGCTCGCCCGTGTGGTCGTCGTAGAGCGGCGCGTCCGAGTCAACATGCAGAACGGGCGGCGGGGCGCCCGCGTTGGTAGTGAACTCCCCCGGGTCGACCTCGAGCGTCCCCTCCTGCAGCGCCCAGTAGGTCCACATCGGCCGGTCCGCGCTGCCGTCGGGCGTGGTGACCGGGATGCGTGACGGCAGGTCAAGCATGGCCCACAGGTCGCGGACCCATGGGCCGGCCGCGATCACCAGCTGCTCGCAGCCGATCACTCCCTGGTCCGTCTCCACCGCCGTCACCGCGCCCGCGCTGGTGCGGATCCCGGTGACGGTGACCCCGGTGGCGATCCGCACCCCCTCGGCCTCGGCCTTGTCCGCCAGGCCGCGCAGCGAGCGGACGTTGTTGGCGTAGCCGCCCCGCTGCTCGTGCAGGATCGCGGTGATGCCGGGCGCCTGCCAGTCATCGAACATCGCGAGCATGTACGCACGGCATTCGCGCTCCCCCTCGACGAGCAGCGAGGGGTAGCCGATCGCCTGCTGCTCGGCGAAGATCTTCGCGACGTCCTTCCGCATCGCCTCCGGGGCGATCTGCAGGTAGCCGACCGGGTGGTAGGCGAACGCGCCCGGGTCCGACTCCCAGACGCTGACGGAGTGCGCCATGAGCTCGCGCATCGCCGGCTGGAAATAGTTGTTGCGGATGACGCCGCAGGCGATGCCGGACGCGCCGGCGCCCACCCCCCGCTTGTCGAGGACGAGGACGTCCTCGCCGCCACCGAGGCCACGGCGCCGCAGTTCGCCCGCGAGATGCCAGGCGGTGGAGAGCCCGTGGATACCCGCGCCCACGATCACGTACCTGCTCTGACCCGGAATCATCGCGTGCCGCCTTTCGCCGCCGCCGCATCGCCGTATACTATTGCCTCAAGGGCAATAGTATTTCCATATCTACCGGGATCATACCGTGGCCAGAACAGGTCAGCCAGCTACCCGCCAGGTCGCCGCCGTGCAGCGGGCGATCGCGATCCTGGGTGAGCTGGCCGACGCCCGGGAAGAGCTGGGCACCAACGAGATCGCCCGGCGGACCGGCATCAACGTGAGTACGATCTCCCGTATCCTGGCCACGCTCGTGAGCGGCGGGCTGGTCGAGCACGTAACCGCCACTGGGCGCTACCGCCTGGGCGTGGGGGTCATCCGGCTGGCGAACGCCGCAGGCGAACGGCTGGACGTCCGCTCCCTCGCCCGCCCGCACCTGGAGGACCTGGCCAGCCACGTGCAGGAGACGATCACGCTGTCGGTGCCGGGCGGGCACGAGGCGATCACGCTCGACTACGTGCAGAGCCCGCTGTCCGTGCGCAGCGTCGCCGAGGTGGGGCGGGCCAGCGCCGCGCACGCGACCGCGGTGGGCAAGGTCTTCCTCGCCCATGGCGGCGCCGTCCCGGCCGGGCCGCTGCATGCCTACACCGAGCGCACCATCGTGGATCACGACGTCCTCCAGGTCGAGGTGGCACGGGTCAGGGAGCGGGGCTGGGGCCAGGCATTGGGCGAGCGTGAGGAGGACCTCAACGCGATCGCCGTGCCGGTGCTTGACCCGGCCGGCCAGCTGGTGGCGATCCTCGGCGTCCAGGGCCCGGCGGTGCGGTTCAGCCCGCGGGTCATGCGGAGTGCGGTCGAACTGCTCCTGGAGCGCGCGGAGATGATCTCCCCGGCTCTTTAGGGCGCGCCTGCGTATGGGTCCGTCGGCGCATCGGCTGAGCGCTCGTCCTCCACCGCAGCCGGCCCGGCACGGTCATGTCGGGCGGGACGGGGATGAGCGTGGTCACGGCGGGCGCGGCGGCCATCCGTTATGAACGCGGGCGGGTCTTGTCGGGGTCGTAGAACGGGAACCGGACCACCGTGGCGGGGATGCGCTTGCGGTGCCCGTCCAGCTTGCCCACCTCGACCTCGGTGCCGATCTCGGAGTACTCCACCGCCATCCGGCACAGCGCGACGTTGGTGCGCAGCAGCGGCGACCGCGTGCCGCTCGTGATCACGCCGACCTGGGACCGGCCCACGTGCACGCAGTCCCCGTGCGCGGCCGGCTCGTTCCCGGCCAGCTCGAGCCCGACCAGGGTGCGCTGCGGCGAGGCCTTGCGCCGTTCCAGCGCGGCCCGGCCGACGAAGTCGTCCTCCTTGGTCTTCAGGGTGACAGTGAAGCCGATGCCGGCCTCAAATGGGTCAACCTGGTCGCAGAACTCATACCCGGCGAAGATCAGGCCCGCCTCGATCCGCAGGATGTCCAGGGCCTCCAGACCCAGCGGGGTGAGCCCGTGTGGCGTCCCGGCCTCCCACACCGCGTCCCACAATGCGGGCGCGTCCTGGGGGTGGCACCACAGCTCGTAGCCGAGCTCGCCGCTGTACCCGGTCCGGGAGACGATCATCGGCAGGCCCTCCGGCCCGCCGACGCGCCCGATCGCGAACCGGAACCAGGTCAGGTCGCCGAAATCCGGCTGGGTGGCCGGGGTCCACACCAGCTCCCGCAGCAGGTCCCGCGATTTCGGGCCCTGCACGGCGATGTTGTGCAGCTGGTCGGTGGAGTGCTTGATCCACACCTGGTCGAGGCCCAGCCGCCCGGCGAGCTGGCGCAGCCAGGTCCCGTCGTACTCGTCGCCGCCGACGAAACGGAACGTGTCCTGGCCGAGCCGGAAGATCGTCGCGTCGTCGAGCATGCCACCGGTCTCGTTGCACATGGCCGTGTACACCACCTGGCCGGTGGCCAGCTTCCTGATGTTGCGGGTGACCGCGGCCTGCAGCAACGCCTCCGCGTCCGGCCCCACCACCTCGAACTTGCGCAGCGGGGACAGGTCCATCACCACCGCGCCCTCGCGGCAGGCCCAGTATTCGTCGATCGCGCCGTGGTTGTCGAAGCTCGTCGGCAGCCAGTAGCCGCGGTATTCGGTCACCTGCCTGGTCAGCCGCGACCAGCGCGGGTGGAACCCGGTTTCCTTGGTCAGCTTGGGCTCGCTGTCCGGGGTGACCCGGTGCGCTACCGCCATCGAGAACCTCCGCTCGGCCGGGTAGACGCGGATGTGGATGTCGGTCGGGTTCCAGGCGTTGGCCGGATCGATGTCGTCCGGGCAGGCGGAGGACGCGCACACCAGGTCGCTCATCGCCCGCAGCAGGACGTAGTCGCCGGGCCGGGACCACGGCTCGTCGAACATCAGCTGGTTCGCGTCGTTGAAGGAGGTGTTGTAGAAGAAGTTGAGCGCGGGCCAGCCGCGGCGCGGCGCGATGCCGTAGCTGGCGAGCTGGCCGTTGAAGTTGTCGGTGCAGTTCACATGGCCGGGGTAGCCCATGTCCTCGTAGTACTTGGCGTTGCAGGCCAGCGCGAACGTGTCGTGCCGGCCGACCGTGTCGCGCACCACCTCCACCAGCGGGCGCATGTCCTGGTCGTAGAACTTCCCGAACAGCCCCGGCTGGGGGTAGGCGTTCCCCATCAGGTTGCGCGTGGTGGTCGCGTCCAGGCCGCGTTCGGTTCCCTCGGCGAGCCGCTGGGCGTGGAACGCCAGGAAGTCGGAGCACTGCCGGCCCTCGACGTCGATGACCTGGATGTACTGGCCCGCCTCCACCTCGTAGGAGCGCGCGGTGGCGGTGTCGACCCGCAGGTCGAGCAGTGGGTCGGCGAGCGGCGGCGGAAGGCGCGGCTCGCGGGGCGGCCGCGGCGTCACCCGCCGGACCTCGATCACCAGGTCCGAAGGCGGGTTGTGCTCGTCCACGCCCATCAGCCCGCCGGGCGCGGCCACCACGCAGGTCAGCCGCTGCTGCGCGGTGAACTCCGCCCGCGTGCCCGCGGGCGACCACTCCCCGAACAGCGCCACCGCGCGCATCTGCCCAGGGTCGAGCCCCGGCGCCGCCAGCGGGTCGATGACCGCGGCGGCTTCCGCCTCCGACAGCCGGTCGCCATCGGGCCCGGGTGGAACGGCCGCACCGGGCGGCCGGCGCGCCCCGGGCCAGGCCAGCGCGCGCAGGACCGTGGCCACGGTGTCGGCCGCTGTCCCGAGCGCCCCGTAGTCCTCCCGGCCGCCGGCGAGCACGGTGAGCTCACCCCGCTGCCGGCCTTCGGTGTCGGTGACCGTGAGCACGTCGCCCGGCTCGAGCTCAATGGCGGTGACGGCCCCGGGTCGCACCCGGTACCGCTCCAGTTGCGGATCCGCGGGCAGCAGCCCGGGCAGAACCAGACGCGGGCGCTCCGCGGATACCGTCACCTCAGGTCACCTGCCTATTGGCTCCTTGGCCTCGTCCTCGGCGGTCTGCGCGAGCAGCTTCTCCGGCAGGGCACGCTGGCCCTTGGCGCCGAGCTTCTTGGTCTCGTTGGCGATCGCGCGCTCCGGGCCCTTGGCTAGATCTGTCACCACGACAGTGGACGACGTTTACCTCCACTACACGTTGCCGAGAGTACGCCTGAGACATGCCCGGCGAAAGGGGACGCGAAGCCACCGGCCGCGGGTGCCCGCCGCGGTTGCCGGCGCCAGGAATAGTGGCGTCGGGGGTACCGGCGGCGTCAGGGCGGCTGGCTGGGGCGCGGGAGCCACGGGGACTAGGACAGCCCGACGATCTCGCCGTTCTCATCGAGGTCGATGCGGGCGGCCGCCGGGTTCGTGCCGAGCCCCGGCATGGTCCGGATCTCGCCGCAGATCGGGTACACGAACCCGGCGCCGACCGAGGCCCGGACCTCCCGGACCGGCAGCGTCCAGCCGGTCGGCGCCCCCTTGAGCGAGGGATCCGACGAGATGGACAGGTGCGTCTTGGCGATGCATACCGGCAGCGCGCCGAAACCTGCCCTTTCGTAGGTGCCGAGCTGCTTGCTGGCCTGCGGCGAGTACTCCACTCCGTCCGCGCCGTAGACGCGGGTCGCGACGGTCTCGATCTTCTCCCGCAGGCTCGCCTCGCTGTCGTAGAGGAAACGGAAGTCGCTGGGCTCGTCGGCGGCCTCCGCGACCGCCTCGGCGAGCTCGGTCGCGCCCCGGCCGCCGTCGGCGAAGTGCGTGCATACCGCGGACCTGGCGCCGGCCGCCGCCGCTACCTCGCGGATGGCGTCGTGCTCGGAGGGATAGTCGGTGGGGAACGCGTTGATGGCCACCACCGGGGACACGCCGTGCAGCCGCACGTTCTCGATCTGCTTGCGCAGGTTGGCCGCGCCCGCGAGCACGTCGTCCGGGTTCTCGGCGAGCAGGTCCTCGGGCAGCGGCTTGCCCGCGACGATCTTGTACTTGCCGGAGTGCGCCTTCAGCGCCCTGACCGTGGCGACCACGACCGCCGCGTCGGGCCGCAGGCCGGAGGCGCGGCACTTGATGTTGAAGAACCGCTCTGCGCCCATGTCGGCGCCGAACCCGGCCTCGGTGACGAGGTAGTCACCGGTGTGGATGCCGATCAGGTCGGCGACCACCGAGGAGTTCCCGGTGGCGATGTTGCCGAACGGCCCGGTGTGCACCAGCACCGGGGTGTTCTCCAGCGTCTGCAGCAGGTTCGGCTTGATCGCGTCGCGGAGGATCACCGCCATCGACCCGGCGCCGCTCAGCTGCTCGGCGGTGACCGGCTCGCCGGCGGAGGTGTAGCCGACCACGATCCGGCCGAGCCGTGCCCGCAGGTCCGCGAGCGATTTGCTCAGCCCCAGGGTGGCCATCACCTCGGAGGCGGCGGTGATGTCGAACCCGGTCTGCCGCGGCACCCCGTCCATACGCGAGCCGAGCCCGACGACGATGTTGCGCAGGGCCCGGTCGTTGACGTCGAGCACCCGGCGCCAGGTGATGTTGTGCTGGTCGAGGCCGAGCTGGTTGCCCTGGTACAGGTGGTTGTCGATCATCGCGGACAGCATGTTGTGCGCGGCGGTGACCGCGTGCATGTCGCCGGTCAGGTGCAGGTTCAGCACCTCCATCGGGACGACCTGGCTGTACCCGCCGCCCGCGGCGCCGCCCTTGATGCCGAACGTCGGGCCCATCGACGGCTGCCTGATCGTCACCGTGGCCCGCTTGCCGATGTGGCGGAATCCCTGGCCCAGCCCCACGGTGGTGGTGGTCTTCCCCTCGCCGAGCGGAGTGGGGGTGATCGCGGTGACCACCACATACTTCGCCTTCGGCCGGTCGGCTAGCTCGTCGATCGCCGCCAGCTTGACCTTCACCACGCTCTCGCCGTAGGGCTCCAGCAGGTGCTCGCCGATGCCCAGTTCGTGGGCGATGTCGTCGAGGGGCTTGAGCAGCGCCGCGCGGGCGATGTCGAGGTCGCTTGGGATTGCCATGCGGACTCCTCAGTTCCTGTGGGTGGTTCAGGTTCCTTCAGTGGTGAAGCCGTCGATCTCGATGCCGAATTCGCTGCCCGCCGCCAGCAGCTCGCCGAACAGGTACGCCCCGGAAGAGCGCTCGCAGTGCAGCAGGTAGGAGCGCACTTCGCCGGAGTCGTCGCGGATCACGTCGGTGGCCACGGCCGCCACCGACGTGCGGAAGGCCGCACCGTCCGGCGTGATGCCGTCTGAGATGTCGATGCCACAGACCTTGCGCAGCACGTCGGTGGCACGCGATCCGCTGAGCCTCATCAGGGCGCGGCCGTGGGTCAGGTCGGTGGCGGTTATCAGTTCGCCGGGGAAGCGGGAGGCGAGCTCCTCCGCGCGGCCGATCAGCACGGGGCCCTGGCCGGGCGCCGCCAGCAGCAGCCACTCCCCCGGCCCGGCCCCGGCGACGAGGGTGCCGCCGGGATCCCGGGCGGCACGGCCGAAGGGCACGCCGAGCTCGGCAGCGGCGCCGCCGCCAACGGGGGCCCGCACTCCGACCTTGGCCAGCGGGGTGCAGTCGGTGAGGGTCAGCCCGGCGCGGGCCCGACGGCCGCTCACCTCCCAGCCCTCGATAACGAGCACCGGCGGCGGCGGCGCGATCGGGCTGCGGGCCACCGGTTCCATGCTGGCCGGAGGGGGCGACCCTCCGGAATCTCCCAGATCAGACACGCATCCGCCCCCCCTCTGGATCCACGTGCGCGAGCTGCGGCATGACCGTCGCGGCGATCAGGCGCCCGCTCGGCAGCCGCACGGTCACTTCGGTGCCCGGCTCGGCCAGCCGGGCCTCGACCTGGGCCAGGCAGATGGGCCGGCGCAGGGTGGGCGACATCCGGCTGGACGTGATCCGCCCGGCGATGTGGCCGCCTTCCACGATCAGGCTGGCCTCCTCCGGCACCACCGAGTGGTCCACCGGCTGCAGCCCCACCAGCCGCGGGCCTGAGCCGTCCGCGAGCTGCCAGGCCAGCTCCGGCTTGCCGACGAAATCGTCCTTGTCCAGCTTGATGGCCCAGTCCAGGGCCGCGCTGAACGCGCGGGTCAGGCCGTCGGTGTCCTGGCCGACGATGAAATGACCCTTCTCGAGCCGGAGAATGCGCTGTGCCTCCACACCGAAGGCCTGGATGCCCAGGTCGGCCCCGCGGTCCAGCAACGTTTCCCAGACGTGCAGGCCGTAGCCGGCCGGCACGTGCAGCTCATAGCTGAGCTCGCCGGTGAACCCGATCCGCCACAGCACGCAGTCATCGACCCCGGCGATCTGGCCGGTCCGCACGTGCATGTACGGGAACGCCTCGTTGGACAGGTCCACACCCTTGGTGACCCGCTCGATCAGGCGGCGGGACTCCGGGCCGGCCACGTTCATGCTGGCGTAGGCGGTGGTCACCGGCGTGACATGCACCCGCCAGTCCGGATGCTCGGTCTGCAGCCAGTTCTCCGCCCATTCCCAGATCGTGGCCGCGCCCGAGGAGGTCGTGCTCATCAGGTAGTGCTCGTCCCCCAGCCGGCCGGTCACCCCGTCGTCGAGCACC
The DNA here is from genome assembly GCA_963730065.1 of uncultured Actinomycetes bacterium. Classification (GTDB taxonomy): domain Bacteria; phylum Actinomycetota; class Actinomycetes; order Streptosporangiales; family Streptosporangiaceae; genus UBA9676. The sequence continues at coordinate 814,630 of CAVSQL010000006.1, forward strand.
ACCCCGTCGTCCGCACACATGACGCCGTACCGGACCCGGCCGATCCCCAGCTTGGACCATTTGTTCACGTACAGCAGGTTCAGCAGCGCGGGCACGTCAGGACCGCGCAGGTCCAGCTTGCCGATCGGGGTGACGTCGATGATGCCGACGTGCTCGCGGACGTTTCTGGCTTCGGCGGCCGCGTCCCCGTAGCGGTCCGGGCGGATCCACGCGCCGGCCACCAGGGGAACGGCACCGTGCGCCTCGTGCCAGGGCTGCATCGGGGAGTAACGAACCGGCTGGAAGGCCCGCCCGGCCAGGGCACCCAGGGTGACCGGCACATACGGCGGCCGCCAGGTGGTGGTGCCGGTCTCGGCGATCGTGGCCCCGGTGGCGGCGGCCACCACGGCCACGCTGTTGACCGTCTCCAGCTTGCCTTGCAGCGGGCCCATGGTGGCGGTGGTGAAACGCTTGGCCAGCTCGGCGCCGTCGAAGCCTTCCGCGACCGCGGCACGCAGGTCCTTGGCGGACACGTCCTCGCTGAAGTCCACAAACCCGTTCGTCCGGCCGGCGAACAGCTCCGGGTGCGCGTTCACCGGAAGCTCCGGGATCGGCAGAACGGATGCCTCCGTGCCGGTGTCCGTGGCCGGCCCGGGCGCCGACGTGGTCGTTGCTTCCGGGGCCATCGTGGCCGGCCCGGCCGCCGCCGGGGTGGCCGGGCGCCGGGTCGGGGTGGCAGCGATCCGCGCCGCGGCGATCTGCCCCGCGCGCCGGGCCGCCTGCGCGCCCACCGCGGCCGCGTGCCCGGTCAGCTCCTCCACGCTGCCGTCCCCGGCGATGCCGCCGGTCACGAGCACGTCCTCGGGCAGCCGGGAGGCGTCCGGGAGGAACCTGGCCGCGCGCGGGCTGTAGACGGGGCGGTCCCCGGCGGCGTTGAGCAGCGACGTGGGCGCGGTCCAGCCGACCGCGGTGACCAGCAAGTCGCAGTCGATCCTGGAGCCGTCGGCGACCTGGACCGCCCGGACGCCGGTCCGCCCGATGGCGGCGGTGACATCACCGCCGCGACGCGCGTCCTCCACCCGGACCACTTCCACGCCGGCCCGCTTGAGGTCGGCGATGGCCGCGTCGCCCTGGGGGTTGGCGGTCAGCACGACCGCCCGCCGGCCCGGCCTGACCGCGTGAAGGTTGATGAGCCTGCGCACCGCGGTGGAGAGCATGACCCCCGGCAGATCGTTGCCGGCGAACACGTAGGGCCGCTCGATCAGGCCCGGCGCCACCACGAGCGTCTTGGCGCGCGCCCTGATGAGGCGCTCGGCGGCCGCGCCGCCGTGGCGCCGCTCCAGGACCGCGACCGCATTTCCGTCGTAGCGCCCGAGCACCACCGCGTCCGTCAGCACCTCGACGCCCGGCTCGGCGGCGACCTGGCCGGCTAGTTCCGCCAGCGCCGCCAGGTCATCCTCGCCACCCCAGCGCAGATGGCCGCCGAGGGCGTGCCCCTCCTCGACGAGCAGGACGGACGCGCCCGCCCGGGCGGCGCTGACGGCCGCTGCCATTCCCGCCGGGCCGCCGCCGGCGATGAGGACGTCGGGATGTGCGTGGCGGTTCTCCGGGCGGGCGTGCGGGGTGTCCGGCGACACCGTCCCGGCGTTGATGAACCTCCGGAGCACGCTCTCGTAGGCCGGCCACAAGAAGCGCGGGCGCATGAAGGTCTTGTAGTAGAACCCGGCGGTGAGGAAACGCCCGGCGAGCCGGTTCACCGCCTTCGCGTCCAGGCGCAGTGAGGGCCAGGTGTTCTGGGAGGTGACCATCATGCCGTCGGCCGCCAGCCGGTGGGCGCCGCGGACATTCGGCTCATCTCCCACCTGGACCATGCAGCCGGGGTCATGGAAGGAGGCGGTGAGCAGGCCACGGGGGCGGTGGTATTTCAGGCTCCGGGAGAACACCCGCTCCCCGGCAGCGGCCAGCGCGGAGACGATCGTGTCTCCGGCGTAGCCACGGAATCGGCGCCCGTTCCAGGTGAACTCCAGCGGCTCGCCGCGGTTGATCACCTCGCCCGGCTGCGCTGGCAGCCGCATCACCTGGCCGCGCTCGCTCATGCGGACGGCTCCACGGCCCGGACCTTGGCCCCGGCGGGCGAGACCGACCGGACCTCGTTCGTCTCGGTGTGCCGCTCCACCGTGATGAACCGGCGGCAGCCCATCCGGTGGTACCAGGTCTCGGTGGTCCAGCCACACGGGTTGGCCCGGAGGTAGAGGTAGCCCCGCCACCGCCCGGGGGTCACCTCATCCGGGCCGGGACGGGCCGACACCTCGCCGATGTGGGCGAACTCTGTCACGTCACGTGGGCCGCACCAGGCGCAGGGCAGGAGAATCATCACCAGATCTTTCCGCATCAGTGGCCGACGGCGGCCGCGCCCTTCTCGCCCACCAGTACGCCTTCACCGAACCGATCCAGGCCGAAAGCGGCGATGATCTCGGGGGGCTTGCCGGAGGCGATGCACTGGGCCATGGCTTCCCCCGATACCGGGCCGGCCTTGAACCCATACGTGCCCCAGCCCACGTTGACGAGGAATCCCTCGACCGGGGTGTGGCCCATGATCGGCGAGAAATCGGGGGTCATGTCGCACAGGCCCGCCCACTGCCTCAGCAGCCGGACCTTGGCCAGGGCCGGCATGAGCTCAAGCACGTGCCCGGCCAGGCCCTCGATGAACTCGAGCGAGCCGCGCATCGAGTAGGAGGTGAACGGGTCCACGCTGGCGCCGAATACCAGCTCGCCCCGGTCGGTCTGGCTGATGTAGACGTGCAGCGTGCCGGACACGATGACCGTGGACAGGAACGGTTTCACCGGCTCGGTGACGGCCGCCTGCAGGGGGGAGGTCGTGACCGGCATGGCGACCCCGGCCATGTCGGAGATCAGTGTGGACCAGCCGGCGGTGACATTGAGCACGACCGGGGCGGCGATGTCGCCCTTACTCGTCGTCACCCCGCGCACCCGGCCGCCCGCCACGTCGATGCCGGTGACCTCGGTGTTCTGGTGGATATGCACGCCATGTGCGGCGGCGCCGCGGGCGTATCCCCAGACGACGGCGTCATGGCGGATGATGCCGCCGGGCGGGTGCCAGAGCGCGCCCAGGATCGGGTACCTGGCGGCCGGGCTGACATCAAGGAAAGGGGCCAGCCGCTTGATCTCGGCCGGCCCGATCACCTCGGAGTCGACGCCCTCCACCTTGTTCACCTCGGCCCGCCACCGCATCGTCCGCAGCGACGCGTCGCTGTGGGCCAGCGTGAGGTGGCCCCGCTGGGAGAACATCACGTTGTAGTCGAGTTCGGTGGCGAGCCGCTGGTAGAGCTTCACCGACCGGTCGTAGAACCTGACTCCCTCGGGGGTCAGATAGTTCGACCGCAGGATCGCGGTGTTGCGCCCCGACCCGCCCGATCCCAGGTAACCCTTGTCCAGCACCGCCACGTCGGTGATCCCGTGGTTGACGGCCAGGTAGTACGCGGCGGCGAGCCCGTGCACGCCGCCGCCCACGATCACGACGTCGTAGCTGTCCTTCATCGGCTGCGGCTGCCAGGCGGGGGGCCACGGCTGGCTGGCCAGGCCGCGGCGAAACAGCCCTGCTGCTGAGTACTTGGCCGGGTAGGGGGAGCGGCCCGACCTGGGCCGGTGCCCATTCGTGCCCATACGCACGCGTCATCGCCTCCCGCGAGCCACGCTGCTCACAGCCCGCCCGGCGCACAAGACTACCATGAAACACTGTCCACTAAGGATAAACTTACGCAGTCGTCAGCCGGTCGGCTGGATGGATTTGACGGACAGGAACTGGATCGGCAGCTCGATCAGCGTTCGCGGGCCGTGCGGGACCTCCCCGACGAACTGCATCGCGTCGCCGGGTTCGAGCAGGTAGGCCGAGTTCCCGCAGAGGTACTCGATCCGCCCGGCGATCATATAGATCATCTCGGTTCCCGGGTGCTGGTACAGCGGGAACTCCTCGGCCCGGTCGGTCAGCGTGACCAGCAGGGTCTCCAGCGAGTTGTGCGGCGCGCGCATCGTGCCCAGCAGCTGGTAGCGATGGCCGGGGCCGGATCCCTTGTGCTCGATGTCCAGGCCGCGGCCCGCCTTGACGTGGAGCACGTCCTGCTCCTCGTCCAGGCCGCGGAAGAAGGCGGTCACCGGCACTTTCAGTGCCCCCGACAGCCGGGCCAGCGTGGCCAGGCTGGGCGAGGCCTGGGCGTTCTCGATCTTGGAGAGCATCCCCTTGGACAGGCTGGTCAGCTCCGCGAGCTGGCCGACGGTCAGCCCCAGGTGCAGCCGGAACTCGCGCACCCGTTCGGCGATGACGGCACCGAGCGCCTCTTCCAGCGCACCCGCCGATCCCGCAGGCCTCCGGCCGTCCCGCTCACCATCGTCCTCCGCCGCGGGGAGGCCCACTAGCTGCGACATCGCCCGTCGCCTCCTCCCGCCACGGCGCGTAACGCCACCGGTCCCACAAGCGGCCGCCCGGCTGCGGCACCGGCGGCCGTGCAATCGTCGTGCATCCACGGTAGCCGGACAACTACACCAGCGATCCGATCCGTTTTGCCAGCAAACCGCCACCGGCAACCGCTTGTATCGTGTCATGATACAGGGTTTACTGTCCGTGAATCGCGAGCGTTGCTCCGGCCGCCGGTCGGGCCACCCCAGGGCCCGGCGGGCCCGGCCAGGCGGGCCGGCCGGAGGACCCGACCGTAGGAGGGCCCGTGTCCACTGAGCTCGAGCGGTTCCTTGCCACCGACGGCCGCGACGAAGCCGTGGCACGTGTCCGGTCAGAGATCGACGCCAGGGGCATTACCTATATCTATTACCAGTTCGCCTCGGTCACCGGCCGGATCATGGGCAAGGGGGTACCCGCGGACCACTGGGAGCAGATGGCCGGGAAGGGCTTCCAGCTGGTCTACGGATCGACCGCCAACCTGTTCACCGACCGGCACGGCAACTACATCGGGTACGGGCCGGAGGCGTGGGAGCTGGTCGGGCTGCCCGACGTGGAGACGTTCTGCCAGCTGCCGTGGGACCCGAAGACCGCGCGGGTGTTCTGCACCCTGTTCCGCAACCGGGAGGAGGAGGTCGACCCCGGCGGCTACCTGACCTCGGACTGCCGCGGCAACCTGCGGCGCATCCACGAGGCCTTCGAGCGCGACACCGGGCTGCACCTGCGGATCGGGACCGAGCCGGAGATGATGTGGCTCAAGGTCAACCCGGACGGCACGCCGTCGGTGGAAGGCAAGACCAAGCCGTACTGCTACCACATCGACCAGTTCGCCGAGCTCCAGCCGCTCATCCACAAGGTCATGGAGTACGGCAAGGCGATGGGCCTGGACATGATCCAGGGCGACCACGAGGACGCCCCGGGCCAGCTCGAGCTCAACTGGACGTTCGACCGGGCCGAGCAGACCGCCGACCGGCTCACCACCTACCGCCAGATCTGCCGGCAGGTGGGCCGGGAGATGGGCGCCTTCCCCTGCTTCATGCCCAAGCCGTTCATGGGCGTGTCCGCCAACGGCTGCCACCACAACATCTCGCTCTGGCAGGGCGACGAGAACGTGTTCCTGCCCGACACCGACAACCCGCGGATGCCCAGCAAGGTGGCGCTGAGCGCGATCGGCGGCATCCTGGAGCACCTGGGCGCCCTCACCTGCATTACCTCGCCGACGGTGAACTCCTACCGGCGGTTCTGGGACACCGGCTTCTGGGCGCCGCTGTTCGCGGACTGGGGGTACCAGAACCGGACCACTGCGCTGCGGGTGAGCTCCCCGGACCGGCTCGAGTACCGGGCGGTGGACTCCGCGGTGAACCCGTACCTGTCGTTCGCCGCGATCATCAAGGCGATGCAGGACGGCATCCAGCGCAACCTGGACCCGGGTCCCGCCGGAGAACCGCAACATCTACGAGGCCATCGCGGGCGGCAAGAACGTCAAGCGGGTGCCGATGACCCTGGGCGACGCACTGGCGGAGCTGGAGAAGGATGCGGTGATCCGGGACGCGCTGCCGGGCGATATGTACACGGTGTTCCACCACTACAAGACCGACGAGTGGGAACGCTACTGCGCGACGGTCTCCGACTGGGACGTCGCGGAGTACCTGGACGTCCTGCCGTAGCGGAGACGCGCGGGCCGAGAGGGGTTAGTTACATGTGCGGCATCGCAGGCATCATTCACCGCACCGGGCCGGGCGACATCGGCAGCGAGATGACCAGGATGCTTCAGTCCATGAAGCACCGCGGCCCGGACTCGAGCGGCTTCGCGCTCTACGGACCGCCCACCGACCTGTTCGTCATGCGGGTCAAGCTGGCCGACCCGGGCGAGGTGCGGGACATCGGCTGGTCCGACCGGCTGGAGCGGCACCGCGACGAGGTGGAGCACCGGCTGGCCAAGATCGGCGCCATGGTCGACGTGCTGCACGGCGACCAGGACTACGCCTACCGGGTCACGTTCCGCTATAGCGGCGACCTCAAGCCGCTGGCCGACTACATCGAGGACGTGCCCGGCTGCGAGGTGCTTGTCCCTCGGCCACTCGCTGGAGATCATCAAGGACCTCAGCGACGCGGAGAGCGTGGCCGAGCGCTACCGGCTGGCCGGGTTCACCGGCACCCACGCGATCGGCCACGTCCGGATGGCCACCGAGTCGGACGTGGACATCTCCGGCGCCCACCCGTACTGGGCCTACCCGTTCTCCGACATCGCCGTGGTGCACAATGGGCAGCTGACCAACTACCACATGTGGCGGCGCAGGCTGGAGCGCATGGGCCACCGCTTCCAGTCGGAGTGCGACTCGGAGATCATCGCCGTCTATCTGGCCCAGAAGATGGACGACGGGCTTTCGCTGGAGACGGCGATGAAGCAGAGCCTGGACGAGCTGGACGGCGTCTTCACCTACCTGGTGGTGACGGGCGACGCGCTCGGCATGGCCAAGGACGAGATGGCCGCCAAGCCGCTGGTGCTGTATGAGTCGCCGGAACTGGTGGCGCTCGCCTCCGAGGAGGTCGCGATCCGCGCCGTGCTCGGCCGCGAGATCGACACCTACGACCCCTACGAGCGCGAAGTAATGGTGTGGAACCGGTGAAGATCTCCTACGACGCCCGTGGCCTGGCCGAGCCTAACGCCCAGGCACCGAAGACCGCGACGGTCACCCGCGGCGAGGATGGCGCCACCGCCACCTTCGACGCGGCCGAACTGACCACCCGGCAGATCAACCTGGAGCTCCGCCGCCTGGTCTATGACGAGGGCATCGGCGACGTGACCATCCTCAACCCGGGCGCGAAACACTCCCTGGCGGTGGGCATCCTGGCCCGCTGCAAGATCACCATCGACGGCAGCCTCGGCTACTTCGGCTGCGGGCTCCTCGACGGGCCGGAGATCCACGTGAAGGGGCGGGTCGGCTGGTCGGTGGCCGAGAACATGATGTCGGGCGTGGTCGTCATCGACAAGAACGCCGGTTCCCTGACCGGCGCGGCACTGCGCGGCGGCGATGTCGTGGTCCGCGGCGATGTCGGGGCCCGCTCGGGCATCGACCAGAAGGGCGGCACCATCATCGTCGGGGGCAACGCGGGCATGATGACGGGGTTCATGCTGCAGCGTGGCCGCCAGATCATCCGCGGCAACGTCGGCGGCGGCCTGGGCGACTCGATGTACGACGGCGCGATCTACGTCGGCGGCAAGATCTCTTCGCTGGGCGTGGACTGCGTCGAGGGCGAGCTGACCGCCGACGATGATGAGTTCCTCGCCAGGAAGCTGCGCATCTACGGGATCGAGCCCCCCGGCGCGTTCCGCAAATTCGTCTGCGGGCGCAAGCTCTGGAACTACGACAACCTGGAGCCCGCCGAACGCAAGCTGGTCCTCTGAGAGGCAGACCGTAACGTGAGCACGATCGAAGATGGCGGCAGGGCCGTCCTCGGGCACAGCAGCATCTTCACGCCCGAGGTGATCAACGACATCCACGTCAAGGCCGAGCTCGGCCGGTACCGGATGCGCGGATTCTCGATGTTCAAGCCCATCCCGCACTGGGACGAGCTGATGTTCCTGCCGGGCACGCTGACCCGGTTCGTCATCGAGGGCTACCGGGAGAAGTGCGCGACCAGGACCGTGCTCGGCGCGCGCTTCGCCAAGCACCCGCTGGAGCTCGACATCCCCGTCTACATCACCGGGATGAGCTTCGGGGCGCTGTCCCTGGAAGCCAAGATGGCGCTGGCCAAGGGCGCCTCGATGGCCGGGACCGCGACCTGCTCCGGTGAGGGTGGCATGATCCCGCCCGAGCGGGACCTGTCGACCAAGTGGTACTACCAGATCATCCAGAGCCGCTACGGGTTCAACCCGCACCACCTCATGCTGGCCGACGGGATCGAGTTCTTCATCGGCCAGGGCTGCAAGGTCGGGCTCGGTGGCCACCTGATGGGGCAGAAGGTCACCGAGCAGGTGGCGGAGATGCGCTCGCTGCCGGCCGGGATCGACCAGCGCAGTCCGGCCCGCCACCCGGACTGGCTCGGCCCCGATGACCTGTCGCTGAAGATCCAGGAGATCCGCGAGGCGACCGACTACCAGGTCCCGATCCAGCTGAAGCTGGGCGCGGCCCGGGTCTACGACGATGTCCGGATGGCGGCCAAATGCGGTCCGGACACTATCTATCTCGACGGCGCCGAGGGCGGCACCGGAGCCGGGCCGCATATCGCCGCCGAGGAGACCGGCATCCCGCTGATGGCCGCGATTCCCGAGGCCCGCCGCGCGCTGGAGGACGTCGGCCTGGTTGACGAGATCGACCTGGTGGTGGCGGGCGGCATCCGCAACGGTGGCGACGTCGCCAAGTGCCTGGCGCTCGGCGCGAAGGCGGTCGCGATCGGCCACTCCGCGCTGATGGCGCTCAACTGCAACAAGGAGATCCCCGGCGTCACCGACTACGAGGGCACCGTGGGCGTGCCGGCCGGCCGGTGCTACCACTGCCATACCGGGCGCTGCCCGGTGGGCATCACCACCCAGGACCCGGAACTGCGCAAGCGGCTCGAGGTCGATGAGGCGGCCGAGCGGGTCTACAACTTCCTGCACACGCTCACCCTCGAGGCGCAGATGCTGGCGCGGGCGTGCGGCAAGACCGACGTGCACAGCCTGGAGCCGGAGGACCTGTGCGCGCTGACCGTCGAGGCCGCGGCCATGGCCAAGGTGCCGCTGGCCGGCACCGACTACATCCCGGGCCGGACCGAGGAGCGGGCGCTCGCCGAGATCAAGGCCCTGCTGAGGAAGCAGGCCGGCAACGGCAGGAGCGGAGCACGTGATGCCTGACGAGCACGCAACGGGTGCGGCGGACGGCCAGCCAGCGGAGCACAGCCGGCGGCTCACCACGAAGATCGGCATCGATACCGAGGAACTGACCGGGCGCACCTTCCCCTACCAGTTCGACCGCTCGCTGGTGGAGGACGTTAACCTGGTGGCGGCCACGCCGGGCGCGGACATCAACTGGCTGGAAGACGTGCACCTCATGACCGAGGACGACGTCCCCGCGGTGTTCGACCGCTACACCAACGCCTTCCTCAAGATCTACTTCGAGATCCCGGAGGGCCGGGAGGACGAGTACGCGCGCAAGGTCCTCATCACCCACCTGCGCGAGGGCAACTCCTACGGCGTCTGGCTCAAGCGCAAGCATGCGAAGTTTCCCCAGCCGGAACTCGGTCCCTGGCGGGATGACTCCCCCACCGTCGGCGAAAGCTGGGAACCGCCCGTGACAGCGGACGGGGAACGGATCGTGGGCCACTAGTAGCAGGTAACCGCTGGCGGGCTCCGGCCACGACCGGCGGGCCACCAGCGGCAGGTGATCGCTGGCGGGTTTCCGGTCACGGCCGGCAAGGGAACCCCTGAAGTATGGGATCGCGCGACGGGGCGCCCCGGATCAGGTGCTGGGAGCGGCGGCGGGCGGGCCGGGACGCCTTGACGGTCCGCCTGCAGTACCCGCCGCGGCCGGCGCCCCACCGGGGCAAGGATTTCCTGGGCGCCGCCATGACTGTCGCGATCATCGGCGCCATCCTGCTGTTCCTCACGAACGGGCTGGCCAGCTACTGCACGGCCGAACCGGACCCGCGCACGGGGTCACGTGTCTGCACCGGCGTACCGGCCCTGGCCGCTCACATCCGCCCGGTCGAGACCCTCGTCGTCCTCGCCTGCGGTGCGTTGGCTGTGATCGCCTTCATCTGGTACATGTTCTGGGGCTATAAGGCCAACGGGCAGGTGAGCGGGAGCGGTGATGCTCGCCGCTAGCGATCCGGGGTGAAGGCCAGAGGCAGCCGGGACGGGCCGGTGTTGCCGCTGCACGGCAGCCAGACCGCCTCTCCGGACACCCGTGGGTCGCGAAGCCGGCGGGCGAGCACCGCCAGGGCCACGCTCATGTCCGCGCGCGCGACGAGATGACCGAGGCAGTAGTGGACGCCGCCGCCGAAGGCCAGGTGCGGCGGACGGCGCGGCGCTGTGATGTCGAACGCCAGGTCCTGGCCCGCCCGGGGGTCGGTGCCCGCTGGCTCGCAGAGCAGGTGGACGGTGGTGCCGGCCTTGATGGCCAGTCCGTCAAAGGTGAAGTCCGCGACAGCCTCGCGGGTGACCCAGGTCGTGGTCGGGCTGACCCGCATGACCTCCTCGACTGCGGCAGGCGCCAGGTTGGGGCGCTGCCCGAGCAGCCGCCACTGCTCTGGGTGGTCGGCGAAGACCTGCATGGCCAGCCCCAGCTGGTTGCGGGTGGTATCGAAGCCGCCGAACATCAGCAGCACCAGCGTGTCGCGCAGCTCAGCCTGGCTGAGCCGGTCGTGATCGGCGTGCGCCTGGACCAGGCTGGTCACGCAGTCGTCCCGCGGCGTGGCCCGGCGGTCCGCGATCAGCGCGTCGGCGTAGGCGTAGAGCCGGGCCAGGGCAGCCTCGATCTGTTCCAGGTGCTGGCGGATCCGGACCCCCATGGCCAGGCCCACGATCGCCGAATCGTGCGCGATCACCGGCCATTCCTGCTCCGGAAGGCCGAGCATGACCGCGATGACGCGCGCCGCGTAGGGCTCAGCGAACTCGGCCATGAACTCACACCGGCCCGGCTCGGCGAAGGAGTCCACGAGCTCGCCCGCCAGGGCCCGGAAACGCGGTTCCAGCGCGGCGACCGGCCGCCGTGAGAACGCCGGGTTCAGCAGCCGGCGCAGGCGCTGATGATCGGCCCCCTCCTTGTTGAGCACCCAGCCCGCCCACCAGTCCGCGAACAGCCCAGAGATGATCCCATGGTGAGCCGGCCACGCGGGGCTCCCCTGCCGCAGGCTGGGATGCCTGATCAGCCGGCTGGCCTGGTCGTGGCGCAGCACCGCCAGGCCGTAGCTGGTGTGGGCGTACCAGCAGCTTTCCCTGGCCCGGTGCACCTCATCAGAGGTGACCGAGAAGCCAGGATCAGCAAGCTCAAAAAACGCGACCTCGGTCATCGGCGAACGCGCCGCCGGCCCGGCGCCCGGCGGGCCGCAAGATCGAGCCACGCGGTGAACATCCCCCCGGCTGTCCGCGCCATCGAATCCCGGGCGGCCGCGAATGCCGCAGCCAGGTGCTGGAAGCCGCCCGTACCCAGCACGGCCTCGGCCGACTTCTGGTAGGCGGGCACCAGCCGCCATTCGGCCAGCATCGCATCGGTGACCTCGACGTGGAACTGGACCGCGTACGCGGCCTCACCGAACCTGAACGCCTGGTTCGGGTAGGCCGCCGACCGGCCCAGGTGAGCCGCGCCGGAGGGGATGGCGAACGTGTCGCCATGCCACTGCAGGGCCGGGAAGCGGCCGCCGAGCACACCGAAGACCGGGTCGGGCCGCCCGGGGCCGGTCACCTCCACCGGCAGCACGCCGACCTCGGGCGTACCCCCGGTGCACACCTCCGCGCCGAGACTCGCGGCCAGCAGCTGCGCGCCCAGGCACACCCCCAGGTAGGGCGTGCCGGCCCGCACCGCGGCCGCGATCCACTCCTTTTCCGTGACGAGCCAGGGATGCGCGGTCTCGTCGTACGCGCCCATCGGCCCGCCCATCGCCAGCACGAGGTCAACCTCGCGCCAGTCGGGCAGGCGGTCGCCTTCGTCCAGCTCGATCGTCTCGACCCCGAAGCCGCGGTCGGCGAGCATGCCCGTGAACAGGCCGGGTGGCTCACACCGGATGTGCTGGAGCACGCACGCGATCCCCGACATCCGCCTAAGCCCCGTCCTGTGATGGCACCTGACCAGCGCCTGGTAGCGAGGAGGCTAACACGCCCGCCGAGCCCGGGATGTCGGCGAAGGCTCGCGATTCCGGCTACCCGGTGCCGGGTTCGGCAGCAGACTGGTCGCGCTCGAGTCGGGCGTCAGGTAAGTGTGTGGGGTAGCTCGGGGATGGTGAGGTAGTGGCGGGCAACGACCGCACGTCCGCTCGTCAGGACCGGCTTGCGGGCGTGGCCGGGTTTCTGGACCGGTTCCTCCTGCCCCTGGTCCTCATCTCCGCTGGGCTGGGGGTTGCCCTTCCCAGCCCGGGACGGCACCTGGATGCCCACGGGGCGATCTTGATTACCCTGGCGGCGCTGGTGTTCTGCACGGGCTCGTCGGTCACCTTCGCTGATATCAGCGGCATGCGCCCGGCTGTCCCGCGCCTTCTGCTCGTGCTGGTGGCCAGCACCGTCATCCTGCCCGTGCTGGCTTGGCTGGTCAGCAGGCTGGTGAGTGATCCGGCATTGCGAGGTGGGGTGCTGGCGGCGGGTGTCGCCCCCGCGGAGGTGGCGTCCGTGGCGCTCGTCGGCATGGCTGGTGGCGAGGTCGCGACGGCAGCTGGCCTGCTGATCGCGTCCACCTTGCTGACCGTCCTCCTCGCTGGGCCGATCCTGGGACTTCTTGGCGCCCATTCGGCGGTGTCGCAGCTGGGACTGCTATCGACGCTTGCGCTGGTCGTGGCTCTGCCGCTGCTCGCGGGCTGTGCGATGCGCACCCTCGACCTGTTCGGCGGGCGCGAGCGCTCGCTGCTCGAAATCCTAGGCATCGCATGCCTGCTGGTGCTGCTCTGGGAGGTCGCCAGCCAGCTGCGGCTTCACGCCAGCGATGGCCTGGTCGCCGCGGCCCTGCTCGGTTACCTGGCCGGGGCTGGCGGGCTGGGATGGCTGCTCGCGCTCGGGGTGCCGTCGCGGCGGCGCACCGCCGTCATCCTGCCCACCACGATGCGGGACTTCGCCGTGGCGGCGGGCATCGCCGCGAGCGCGTTCGGCATGGCCGCCGCTGCCCCACTGGGGATCTACGGGGTCATGGTGCTGGTCTTCGGCGCCATCGTTGTCTCCAGGTCCAAACGGCGCT
>CAVSQL010000007.1:0-247149 GCA_963730065.1 uncultured Actinomycetes bacterium
CCGACTATGCGCTGAGCGCCGATAGCGAGTTCGCCGTGGCCGGGCCGCGCAGAATGGCGCTTCTGGCGCCCCATGCTGCGCTTACCTGTGTTGGCCGACGCGACTTCGTTCAGGCCGACAACCACCGGGGCCGTCGGTGTAGGGGCGCTCCGCTGCGCAGACCAGGTTGGAACCCCTGGACGGCCTTTCAGTTCACTACACGGCACCTCTGCCGCCAGGCCATCCACCTGGTGTGATCGGGCCGGAAACACGGTCAGGCCCACAATCCGCGGGCCGGCAGATTGAACCGCTCTGGTGAGTCCAGCCTCCGGACTCACCGGGCGGTTCAGTCCGCCGGTTTCCTGGGGGCAACGTCAACTATCACCTGGCACGAAAACAACCAGCCCTACCTGGCACACGACACCGGCACGAAACGCGAACGCGATGGGCGTGGCGGCTCTTACGGCTCGTCACCTCAGCGGATACTGGCAGAGCTACGCCAAGGACAACCCGAGCCGCACGATGACCTCGCCCCTGTCGTCATGCTCGCCGGTCGGCACGAACCCGAGCCCCTGGCAGAACGCGGCGGCCCAATCGTCCTCCGGTACATAGCTGGTCAGCAGTTCTGTCGCGCCCTCGGCCTGCACTAGCCCCGCGATCTGCCGCACCACCGCCGCGGCGTAGCCGCGGCCCTGGTACCGCTGGTCGATGAGCAGCTTCCACAAGAACCATGGCCCGATGATCTCCGGCGGCTGCGGCTCACAGTTCCAGCTCATCATCACGAACCCAACCGGCCCGGTCGGCTCGTCGCTGGCGAAGGCCGCCCGGTACCACGGCTTGGCCTCCGGGTAGTCGGCCGCCGCAGCCAGCGAGTCCTCCACCGAGCTCACGAACCGCTCCTGCCCAGGCGCCACCCGCAGCGCCAGGACCGCCTCGCGGTTCTGATCGGTGATCTCCTGCAGGGTCACGGCCATAGCCGTCGGGCCGAATGGGCTAGTCATTTGATCCTCCACTAATCGTGATTCCTGATTGCCCAACGTCAGCTACTGACGAGGTCCCGGGCAAATGCCCGCTGGCCAAGTGCTGGAGCAGCGAGTTGGGAAAACCTCCAGCCGGCCTCGGCCAGCCTGATCGGCTGGGCAGCCGTGGAGGCTGAGTTCTAGAGCGGCCCTTTCTATCTCTGTTAGACCAATCTGCCTCGCTCGACGGCCCCGCGGTCCGAGGCCCCCTTGTCTGTGACGGCGGCCAGCGCACCCAGGTGTGTGGCGCCCCAATACCGCTACAGGGCCGTCCAGCCGGTCCAGGTAGCGGGCGAAGTGCCCGGACCCTGCGTGTGAAGGGGCGGTGACGAAGGGCGCGCACACCATGACGATCGTGATCACTCCCGGCAGGCGTTTCAACATCTCTGCGTTCCTGCCAGGGCGGACGGGTCTGGACCGAGCCAGGCCGCGTCCATGAGCCGTTCGGAGGGGATGCCGGGCCGGTCGCTGGCCTGGATGACGGCCGCCCGGGTGGGGCCCTGGAACAGGCACAGCACCAGGTCGTCGGCGGTGAATAGCAGCGAGCCGAGGTAGGCGACGGGATCGCGGCCGGGGCCCAGGTCGGCCTGAGCAGCGCGTTCCGCGACGCGCTGGAGGTCGGTGCGGGTGACGCCGGGCCAGTAGCACTTGGCCGCATACAGCATGCGAGTAAGCGTCTTCTGGCGGTGTTTCAAAATTGCTTCAAGGCTGTCTCACCCCCGCGAGCTAGCCGCGACTGGCCGTTTTAGCGGACACTGCTGGTGGGGGGCGGCGTGGACATTGGCCTGGTTTTCGGGATACTGGGGCCGCTGGAGGTGCGGCTCGGCGGATCGCTGGTGCCTGTTGGCGGCCCGCGGCAGCGGGCGCTGCTGGCGGTACTGCTGTGTCACGCCAACCGGGTGGTCTCCCGCGACGAGCTGGTTGATGAGCTGCTCGGCGATCAGCCGGCCGGGTCGGCGGAGCGGATGCTGCGGGTGCAGGTCTCCCGGCTGCGCAAGGCCGTCGCCGGCGGCGGCGGTCCGCCCCGGGTGATCGCCCGGGCGCCCGGGTATCTGCTGCGCGTCGAGCCAGGTGAGCTGGATCTTGATTTGTTTGAGCAGCGGGTGGCCGCTGGCCGGGATGCGCTCAGCCGCGGTGACCCGGGCCGGGCGGCGGTGCTGCTGCGGGGGGCGGAGTCGCTGTGGCGCGGCCGGCCGCTGGCTGATCTGGAGTTTGAGCCGTTTGCCCGATTCGAGATCCAGCGGCTCGAAGCGCAGCGTCTGCTCGCAGCCGAGGACCGGATCGAGGCAGAACTAGCGCTTGGCCAGCACGGCGCCCTGTGCCCGGAGCTGGAGCTGCTGGTGGCCGAGCATCCTTTGCGCGAGCGGCTGCGCGGGCAGCTGATGCTCGCGCTGTACCGGTCCGGGCGGCAGGCCGAGGCGCTGGCGGTGTTCCACGACACCCGGCGGGTGCTCGATGCCGAACTGGGCATCGAGCCCGGCCCGGCCCTGCGTCACGTACATGAGCAGGTGCTGGCCGCCGACCCCCTGCTGGACCTGCCGACTCCGGCCGGGGCGGCAGCGACCCGGACCCTGCCGCGGGATATCGCCAGCTTCACCGGCCGCGAGCGCGAACTGGCGCAGCTGCTGGATGGAATCGATGGTCAGGCCGCCAGCGGTGCGGTGGTGGGCATTCACGCCATCGACGGGATGGCGGGGATCGGGAAGACCACCTTCGCGGTGCACGCGGCGCACCGGCTCGCCGCGGGCTTCCCCGATGGGCAGTATTTCCTGCCGTTGCACGGCCATACACCCGGCCAGCGGCCGGTGGACCCGGCCGATGCGCTGGCCTGCTTGCTGCTGACCGCCGGGCTGGCCCCCCAGCAGATCCCGCCCAGCATGGAGGCCCGCGCGGCGCGATGGCGGGACCACCTGGCCGGCAAGAAGATCTTGCTGCTGCTCGATGACGCCGTCGGCCATGAGCAGGTCCGCCCGCTGCTGCCTGGTACCGCCGGTTCCCTGGTGCTGATCACCAGCCGCCGGCGGCTCACCGCATTGGAGGACGTCGCGGTGGTCAGCCTCGATGTCCTGTCCCCGGATGAGGCGGCGGCGCTGCTCATCCGGCTGGCAGGCCGGCCCGGCCTCGGGGCGGAGGACACCGCGGTAGGGGAGATCACCCGCCTGGGCGGGTACTTGCCGCTGGCGATCGGGATGCTGGCCAGCCAGCTGCGCCACCATCCCGCGTGGCCGCCCGGTCGGCTTGCCGACGGGCTGGCCGCGGCGAAAGACCGGCTGGCGGTGATGCGCGCCGAGGACCTGTCGGTCGCCACCGCATTCGACCTGTCCTACGCCGACCTCACGGCGGCCCAGCAGCGGCTGTTCCGCCGCCTTGGCCTGGTCCCCGGTCCTGACTTCGACGCTCACGCCGCCGCCGCCCTCGATGGCACCAGCGTGGATGAGGCTCGCCGCCTGCTCGATGAGCTGTATGAACAGCACCTGATCGGCGAGCCCGCGTCCGGCCGTTACCGCCTGCACGACCTGCTCCGCGAGCACGCCCGTGCCCTGGCCGACGGTGCCGGCCCGGCAGATCGCGACGCCGCGACTGGACGGCTGCTGGACTACTACCTGCATACCGCGCTGGCCTCCGGCCAGCGCCTGCCCAGCTGGGACTTCGACGTCGGCTTCATGCCACCAGCCCAGCCGCCACAGTGCGCGCCACAACTGTCCACGCCCGGGCAGGCCGCCACCTGGCTGGAAGCCGAACGCGCCAACCTGCACGCGGCCACCGCCCATGCCGCCGCCTCCGGGCGGCTCCAGCACGCCATGCTGATCCCGGCCGCCATCCACGATTTCCTGTATGCCGAAGGCCACTGGGACCAGCAACTCGCCCTGGACCAGATCGCCCTGGCCGCGGCGCGCCAAGGCGACGACCGGCCCGGCCAGGCCCGGGCACTGCTACTGCTGTCCGACCCGCAGTTCTACACCAACGACCGGGCGGCTGCGGTAGCCGCCACGCAGCAGGCGCTGGCGCTGTACCGCGACCTGGGCAACCAAGTCGGCCAGGCCAGCGCCCTCAACGGCCTGGGCTTTATGTACAGAGTCAGCAGCGACTATCGCTCCGCCGCCGCCTGCTGCCAGCAGGCGCTGGAGCTGTTCCGCGGTCTCGGCAACCGGCGGCGCCAGGCTTACGCCCTTATCCACCTGGGTGTGGTGCAGCAAGAGACCGGGGACCACCGGGCTGCCGCCGCCAGCTTGCAGCAGGCGCTGGAGCTGTCGCGCGACCCTGCCGACCTGTACTGCCAGAGCCTTGCCCTCCAGGAACTGAGTGCCGTGCAGCGGCTGACCGGCGACTACCGGGCCGCCGCCACCACCTTGCAGCAGGCCCAGGCGGTGAACCGTGACCTCGGCGACCGCTACGGCCAGGCCCTTCTCCTGAGCGAGCTTGGCGCGCTGCAACGGCTGACCGGCAACTACCGGGCCGCCATCGCCAGCCAGCAGCAGGCACTGGCGACGCTGTGTGACCTCGGGGAACCGGCCGCCCAGGGCTCCGCACGCAACGAGCTCGGCCTGGCACAGCAGGAAACCGAGGACTACACCGCTGCTGCCGCCAGCCACCAGCAGGCGCTGAGGCTGCTCCGCGACGCCGGCGAACCGTACGGCCAGGCCCGGGTACTGAACAGCCTCGGCGAGCTAGCGTCCCGGACCTCGGCCACCAGCCAGGCCCGCGACCACCACAGCCAGGCGCTGGCCATCTCCCGCGATATCGGCGCACCCCTGCAAGAAGCACGGGCCCTGGAAGGAATCGGCAACAGCCACCTCCAAGACGCCAACCCCAGCGGCGCCAGTACCCACCTCCAGCAGGCCTTCGCGATCTACCAGCGCATCGGAAGCCCCGGCGCCCAGCGCGTCCAGGAAACCCTGAGCCGGTACGGGCTCCCGCTCACCCCAACGCGACTAGGAAGCTCCCAATACGCGCGGCGGCTGCCATAAAGTTCACCGCGCATTGGGGCATCTCGGTGCGGTCGCCCGGCGCCGGGGAAGCGCGGTACTTGCGCCGGGGCGCCGCCGGACTGTAGACGTGGGCGAGCACACGAAGGAGGCGGCGATGGCGAAGGTCGGGCTGCGCGACATCGTGAGCCTGGGGGACCGTGCGGCGGTCATGGGCCTGCGCCGCGGCCCCGGTCAGGACCAGTACCTCAACTCGATGGAGGAGATCTTCGCCGAGGCCGGCGAGGAGCAGCGCGCGATGCCCCACCCGTGGGCGGTGCACGACGCCCAGACCGGCGCGCTGGCCGGCTTCGCGATGATCAGCGACAACATCCCGCCGCCGATAGACGACGACCTCGTCGGCCCGTACTTCCTGTGGAAGCTGCTTATCGACCACCAGTTCCAGCGCCGTGGCTACGGCGCGGCGACGCTGGATGCGGTCGTGGACTACCTCGGGACGCGGCCCGGCGCCGACGTGCTCTACACCAGCTGCGCTGACGGCCCCGGCTCGCCGCGCGGGTTCTACCTCCGCTACGGCTTCACCGACACCGGCCGGGTCATGTGGGGCGAGAACGTCCTCGCGCTCGACCTCGCGCCGCGAGGCTGACCGGCGGATCGCCTCGATCACCTCCACCGGCGTGAACATGCGCAGATCACGCACATCTGCGCGCCTCAGTTGCTGAGCATGAAAGGACCACTAGCCACCCAGAACGGCGGGGATGTGCGCCTGGCCCAAGATCATGGCCGATCACGCAGCGTGAACGAGAGTGGCCCATCGCTGCCATCCCGAATCCGAGCGGCTTGGTTTGTTCGGCATGCGGGTTATGGCCGGGCTCTGATCGCCCAGTTCTGTTCGGTCGTCGTGGTTCACCGTTCGCCCGGCGAAGCCCTATCCAGGGAGAAAGTCCAGCAGAAGCTGGTTGATGGTGTCGGGAGCCTCCAGTTGCATCCAGTGGCCGGGGCCGTCGATGCGTTCATAGCGCCAGGGCCCGGTCACGTTCTCGGCCGAATCGGTCATCTGTGTCTCGGTGAGGGCGATGTCACCGCTGCTCCATATCCCCATGGTCGGCGCCCGCACGGCCGGCAACGCCACAGGCGGCGCCACCCAGGACTCGGGAGGCACGTTGGCCCGGTACCAGTTGAGGGCGGGTGTCAGAGATTTCGTGGCCTCGAGCTCGGCGATGACGGCCTGAGAGTCCGGGTGGCGGGCCCAGGAGCGGAAGTTGGCCCAGTTGTTGTCGCTGAGCCACTGCTCGGCGACGCCGGCGAATTGGAACAAGAGCATGTACCAGGACTTCTCGTGCTGTGCCAGCGTCCGCCGGAACGTCGAGGGGTGGCCGACCGACAGCACGGCGAGATGATCGACCCGGTCAGGTACCAGCGACGCGCATACCCATCCCAGTGCCGCTCCCCAGTCGTGGCCCACGACGTGGGCCCGCTCCGCCCCGGCATCGCTCAAGACGGCCATGACGTCTCCCACCAGCGAGGGAAAGGAGTACGAATCGGCGGTCCCGGGCTTGTCCGAGCGCCCGTAGCCGCGCAGGTCGGGGACGATGACCCGGAACCCAGCGCCGGCCAGGACCGGGACCTGGTTGCGCCACAGCCGCCCCGAGTCGGGGAACCCATGCAGCAAGATCACCGGCCGGCCCACTCCGGTCACCTGGTACTCGATGCCCGCTCCGCCTGCTTCGACTCGCACAGATCTGCCCCCTTAATCGCCGGCGACGATGGACAGCAGCTCGCCACGGTCCGGGGCCGGAAGCGGCTCATCGCGCCACCCAGCGCCCAATGCGAAGACCTTGTCGAGCAAGCCGGGGCGGGCGGTCACGTCAGCTGCCCGGCTCAACACCATGGCGACGCTGACGAAGCCCCGCAGGCAGTCGGGGTCCTTGAAGGCGGCGCTGGCCAGGGCCTGGCCGGTCTCCCAGCCGGGATCGCGTGGACGGTACTGGCCGCCGCCGATGAGCGCATCGATCTCCGCCAGACGGTGACGGTCGCCCGCCAGCGTGTCGCGGTACCAGGGCTCGACCGTCTCGGCTGTGGCGTGGTGGAAAGAACAGGCGAACTCCCAGGGGTCGTCGAGGCCGACCGCGGTGATCGTGTCGCGCAACAGCACGGCCTGCAGCATCCCGATCGAGGCGCCCCTGCCCACCGTCGGGTTGGAGCACGCCCAAGCGTCGCCCACCGCCACCACCCCGGTAGCCACAGGAGCGCCGCCGGCCATGGGGTTGCGGTGGCGATCCTCGATCCTGGCCATCGCCGTGACCCGGTCGTCGATCGGCTGCCCATCCAGCCAGTGCGCCACCAGCGGCAAGGACCGGACGGCCTTCTCCCAGATCGCAGCGTCGCGCAGGCGATGCAGCGCCTTGTCCCTGGCGCTGGTCACCAGGGTGACGCTCCACGTGCTGTTGTCGGCCGGCAGCGTCAGGGCCGAGATGGTGCCAAGGTGCATGAGAAAGCCCCCCAGTGCCGGGGGAATGCCACCGCCGTCAGAGCGGAAGTGCCGGCCGTAGTAGATGAAGCCGCTGTCGTCGAGCTCATCGTGGGGGGGCCGGGCTCCTATCGCCTCGAGCCACCGCGGCAGCGGTGAGCGCCGGCCGGTCATATCCACCACCAGGTCGGCGGTTATCTCCTCACCCGTGTCCAGACGAACCCCAGCAATGTGAGGCACGCCGTTATGAGCGGAAGGCCCGGTGACCAGCCCCGCGACGGCAGAGCCTCTCCTGATCTGCAGATGTGGGGCCCGGCCGGCCACCGACGCGACGGCCGCCTCCACCACGCATCGCCGCCCGGAGATGCACTCGAACGCGCCGTCCTCCTCGCGGGCAGGGCCCCTGATCGCCTCGGGGGCATCAAGGACAGGGTTGAGGCAAACGGCTCCCGCAGCGGCCAATCCCTTCTTCACCTCGGGCAGTTCCGAGTCCAGAAGACCGCGATAGCGAGCCAGGAAGAAGTGCGGAAGCCGGAACTGGCTGACCCCCTTACGCTGCCAGCTGCCCCAGATCTCCTCAGCCCCAGCCGGCGGCGCCCCGGCGTCTCGTTCCAGGACCACCACCTCGTGGCCATCCCCGCACAGCAAAAGCCCAGCACCAAGGCCAACGACCCCAGCACCGACAATCACAATCCTGGCCATGGCGACCCGCCCCCTCCCCCGCTGGCGACCCGAAAAGCATATGCTCGGCCACGCTTCCCCCGCCACGCCGGGAACCGCCGAAACGGCGGGCTGACCTTCTCAACCACCAGGCCGCGCGAGGAAACCCCCGGCCGGATCGGACCGCCCGCAGCCGTACCGTATCGAGTTGCTGAGCGGGCGTCGCCACTCTCATCGCCGCCCCGAATGTTCCCTCTGGACGCCCAGGCCTCGACCCAGTGCGGACCCTGTAGAAGCGCAATAAGGCGGCTACGCGCGCGGCTGTCACGGGCTGGTCCACCACGCTCTGCGATCAGCGTCAGGGGCGGATGCGCAGGCGCATCGGCACCACGAGCGTCCGCGACCGAGTGTCTGGCGCTAAAGGCCGAAACCCGCGCTCCCCGGAGCCGAACCTCCGGAAGGTGCTCAGTGGTAGTCATCCCGACGTGCCTCATTGCGGCATAGCGGATGACTAGCCCTGTCCGGCCGGCGTCAGAAACGGAAGCGGGTCAGGCCGCCCGGTTCCGCCCCCAAGGTCACGATCGCCGAGCGTGGCTCAATGCGATACACGTTCCACGGTGGTGGTCCTTGCGACGGTGCGTTGAACGGGGCAGTGATGCCCGACCCGCTGTCGTCGGGTTCGGCCGGCCAACCGTTGTCCGCCCACGCCTTCGCAATACGCGCCACCGCGCCCGGCTCGGTCACTCGCGCAGCGTCACCCTCGATCACGACGTCCGCGTCGCGGATCGACACCGCGATCGAACACCGCGGATCGCGCGCGACATTGCGTCCCTTCCGCGTGCCCGCGCCGGTCTGGAACCAGAACGTGCCGTCGAGCCACCGGGCACCGACTGCGGTCACATGCGGGCTACCGTCCTCGTTGACGGTGGACAGCCAGGTCGTGCGGGAGTTCATCGCGTCCGGGGCTGGCGCCGACCCCGCATCGAGCTTCTCAATAACTGCGGCCCAATCCACCGGCGGCAGCCCATCCGCCTTACCCAGATTGATGATCTCCATCAGGTATCCCTTCCTTGTCCAGCGGACATCCTGGCTAACGGCGTGCCGTAGACAAGACGCGCGGCGACCGGGGAAGTCATCGCGCATACGCGGATCACGAGCCGTCCGAGCGCGGGCAGGTGCTGTCACCTCTATATATAGGACCGGCCGTCGTGACGTGCCTCGAGATCCGCTGACCCGCGGGCTTCTGGTTAGCGGACCGACTCCCTCTCGTTACAGCCCGCCGAAGGCCGGGCGGTCGGCTACGGAATGTGAGCCCAGCCGGGGTCTCTCGGCGCTCGCAGGCACGCCGAGCGCCGACTCGGCGCTATTGCTCGAGGGCCGGTAGTGAGCAGGATCGCGTCGCAGAAGGTCCAGTTCGGCGCCGCGATCGCGGTCAAGGTCACGGTCACCCAGTGAACCGGTCGCGGTCGCCGCCTGCCGCGGCCCGTCGCCCAGGTACGGACCATCACATCCGGGTCCTCCCCGGCCAGCTGCTCGGCAGCCCGCACGTGTGCCCGCATGTCCGCGAAACGGCCCTGGTGGGCCGCGATCACTCGCTGGAAGACCAGCTGGCCGCGCGCACGTCCGGCAGCCCGCTGCCGTCGGAGCGGCAGCTCGCGGCGCAACTAGACGCGGGCCGCACGACAATTCGGCTCATTTTGATGAAACTCGCGACCGAGGGCATGATCCGCAGCGAACACGGGCGTGGCTATTTCGTCACCGGCGCGGATAACGGCGACGCAGATTCGGTCAGTGAATGACAACAATTCTTCAAAGAACTCCGATCCAGGTCGTCTTTGGGGCCCTGCTGGTCAGTGGGCGATCACCAGGAGCTCTCGCTGGCAGCTAACGAAGGTGCCGCGGGGCCATCACAGGGAGTGGGCGGCTTCGCTGGCGCCGCGTGGCCAGGCTGAGACAGAACGCCGAATAGGAATGCCTAGCGGCCTAGTAGGTTATTAGGCCAGGGCGAGCGCAGATCATCCTTATGGGCGCTCGCCGGCGTTAGGTTAGACAGGGCTCGGCCCGGGCCCGTCCGTGCTGAACGCCGCTGCCCACGCGACGGCGTGATGGCCCGGGCGGGAGATCGCGCGGCGGTGGCGGCGCCGAACACCCGTGCGGCGGGCCATCGTTCGCCGCTGCGACCGGAGGTACGGCATGGAACATGCCGCTGAGGCTGTGTTGCAGCGATGAGGAGGGCTCGCAGATCCCGAGTTCGGCTCGCCACGGCCGGCCTGCTTGGGCGTCGGCGGTCACCGCCGCGGTGCGTTCGGGCGCGAATGCTCGTGCTTCGGCGGCGGCCTGCGCCCATGACGCCAGGATGGTGAGTTCCTCGGCGGCTAGCGTGGCCCGGGAGGGTGAGCCAGCTAGTGAACGCCGGTGAGGGTACTGGCGGCCCGGACCTGCTGGACGCTGAGGCCGGTGAATACTCTGCCGTCCTTGCCGAGGCGGCGGCCGTCGAAGCTGCGCCGGGTCGCCCGGGCGATGGTCGCCGAGAGCAGGATGCCTTGTGCGCCGGGCTCAAGCAAGATCTCGCGTGTCTGCTGGCCGGGGTTCTTCCACAGGGCGACGACCGGCGAGGGGGTCTGCCCGGGCAGTCTGGAGCGCCGCGCCATGCCGAAAGAGGTCAGTGTCAGCACCGCCGAGCCGGGGTCATCGGCCATCACGGTGGCGTACCTGGCTGCCCACCGGGAGCTGAGCTGGGGGCCGTCGAGCAGTGGGGTCACGACGAGCATCGGGCCGACACAGCGGATGACGCTGGCAACGTCGTCGGTCTGGGCGAGGTCCTCGCACACCAGGGAGGCGAGGGTGACCCCGTCGCTGAACTCGACGAACTGGACTGAGCGGGGCGGCACCTCGATCGCCTCCCACCAGCGTGTGTGTGGGTGCAGCGAGCCGCTCAGGTGGTATTGGCGGATTTGGGTGTCATCCAGCGACCACCGATGGTGCTTGTTTTGCCGGATATGCATCCACTGGGCGCCGGTGGATACGCCGACGTGCACCCAGTTGCGCGGGAACTGCCCTGGCTGTGCCGGATGCTCCCGGATCCCGGTGATCAGCCCGGTCACTTCGTGACGGGCCAGGAGGGCTTCCAGATCATCGATCTCGCCGTGCTCGACCGCGCTTTCTGGCAGGACAACAACATCGACGGCGCCAGCCTGATCCCGGGCCGCAGCGAGCGTCCGGTCCACAAGGTCTAGGTCGAGCCGTTCGGAGGGCGCGAATTCGAAGAAGCCGAAGGAGTCGCCGGCCAGCCGCTGCAGTGGCCCATGTACCGGCCGGAAGTCTGATGCTCGTATCCGCAGTGGCCACGGCAGGAGCAGGTAGTTCACCCGCTCGCCGTTAGGCTGCGTGCCCAGGGCGGGAGCGGGGGCTTTGTGCCACCGGGCTTCCACACCAGGGCCAAGCACGCAGGCGTTGCGGGACAGCGCGCGCGCCGAGCTGCCGGCCTGGGGGGTGCGGACCTTGGGCAGCACCCGGATCAGGTGTGGCGGGATACGCGCTAGGGAGCCGGTCCTGGCCAGCAACTCCCGGCCACGAGCCCGGTAGAGCAGGCCATCGGCACCGGTGGCGTCCAGGGCGGCACCCAGCCCGGCGCACGCTTCGTCGGCGATCGCGTGCAGGGTCAGCAGCGCCTGGCACAGCCGCCAGTCGCGAGCCCGAGTGAGATCCTTCAGCGGGCTCCCGGCCCGTTCGCGGAGGACTGTCCATTGCTGGGCCAGCAGGCCCGGGATCGCGTCGCTGCGGTCCTCGGCCCAGGCGCTCCAGCGGCGGGCCGCACCGGCGACCGCGCCGGCCCAGTCCGGAGAGCTGGCGGGTGGCCACGTCGAGCCGGGGGGCGGGGACAGGGCGAAGCGGTATGCCTGCGAGCGCTGCAGGATCACCTCGGCCAGGGCGAACACATCGGGGGGCCATGCGAGCAGCTCGTCGCCGATCGCGGTGCCGGCTACCGCCTGCCACACCGACGCCAGCGTCGGCTCCGTCGGGGCACCGCCCCAGCCGGGACTGCCGGGGGTGAGTATCGGTGTGGCCGGGGGTGCCGGGGCTGCAGGCATGGGTGCTCCTCAGGCGAGGCCGGTGTAATCCCGGCGGGTAGCTGGCATTGATCTCGGTTTTCGCGCCGCGCCCGCTATGGGGGCAGGTGAGCGGTGGCGGCCCTCGGCGGCCAGGCCCAGGGTGAGGACGGCGGTGAGGGCGGGCACCAGGAAGACCGGCACCACGATGGCGCCCATGAAGACCAGGCCCAGAGCGGCCAGGGCGGTCACCAGCCGCCATGCCCGGACGCGGACGGTCATCCGGTGGGAGGGGAGGGTGGCACTGGCCAGCAGGTAGACGCTGACGCCGCCGTACAGGGCCGCCCTGGGCCCGTCGCCGATGGTGCCGCCGCCGTGGGCGGCCAGGATCGCGATGTGCAGCCCGGCGCTGGCCGCGGCGATGCCCGCCACGATGGGCAGGTTGGCCGCGGTGAAACGGGCGATGGACCCGGGCCCGTCGAGGGCCTGGCGGTCGGTGGCGGTCAGCCACGCCCACCACAACGCGGCAAGCGTGAGCAGCGCTGCGGCGAGCACAACAGCGAGCGGGAGGCTCCAGGGCCGCAGAGTGGCGGCGCTGATCAGCCGGGCGACCGACTCGCCGAGCACGATCAGCACGAACAGCTGGAACCGGTCGGCCAGGTGGGAGGAGTTGAGCGGGACCCAGCGGCCGGGCGCCAGCATCGCCAGGGCCCCGGCCGCGTCGGTGAGCAGCGCCGCGGCCCACAACGCATACCGCGCCGGGCCGGCGGCCGCGAGGGAGGCCAGCCAGAAGATCCCGGCGGCGCCGAAGAACACCAGATAGCGGCCGTACAACGCCCTTGTTGCTGGCAGATGGTGCCGCGCCCGGGCATACAGCGCCAGCTGCAGCCCGCGCAGGCAGCTAAAGGCGACGACAAAGCCCGTGGTTTCGCCGGACAGCGCGCGGGCGGCGCTGGCCGCCAGCGCGACGCACAGCAGCATCGCGGTCAGGAACGCCGCGCGGTGCGCGGTGTCGTCGGACTCGTGCCGGTCGGCGTAGAAGGTGAACATCACCCACAGCCACCAGATCGGGGTGAACAGCATCGCGAACCGGGCCAGCCCGCCCAGGGCCGGGTGGTCCTGGAGCGCGCCGGCCAGCTGGCCGACCGCCCCGGCGAACACCAGGTCGAAGAACAGCTCAAGCCAGCTGGCACGCCGCTCATCCCGGTGGTGGCCGTTGGCGGTCCGCAACCGGGGCGGGCTGAGCCGCACCGGCCGGAGCCCGGCACGGGCCCGGACGCTGGCCAGCAAGACGGGCCGGGACAGCAGCCTGGCCACTGGGCTCATCGGCTCAGCAGCGGCGATGCGAACCACGGCGGGCACGGAAAATCCTCTCTTCGTCCAGGTGCAGGCCTCCAGCTGAGCCCTGCAGGTACCGGCGGGTGCGCGTCAGGGTGCCGCGGGCGCCCAGCATGGGCAGCCACCCGCCGGCTCCAGCCGTGCAATCCGGGACCGGGGTGCCCCACGCGGTACCGGTCGCGGACAGCTCGGCCATGGTCTGCTCGACCTTGTCCGGACGGTGCCCGGCGATGACCGCGCTGCCGCCGGGCGGCGGAGACGTGGGCGGCGGCCTGCCGGCCGATGCCGCTGCTGCCGCCGATCACCACGAGCTTGCGGTCGGTGAATTGCTGTGCCATCTGCCTTCTCTTCACGTGACTTACCTACTAGTTGGATGATTGACAGGGCGTGCGGACGCCCGCCCGGCCGGCGGACGGGACCGCTAGAGCAGGGCGTCGAGCATCGTGGCCGTCACCTGTGGCACGACACCGTCCCCAGGGCGGGAACTGGGAGCCTCCCCGCCGGGCGCGCCGGCCCGGGCGAGCAGCAGCGCACCCTCCAGCGCCGCCAGGAACGCCTGCGCCGCGCCGCGTGCCCGCGCGGCGGGCAGGCCGGCCTCGGCGAACGCCGCGGCCACCCAGCGCTGTTGATCGTCGAAGAACGCCGCGGTGGCACGTCGCACCCCGGGTGGCAGGCTCGCCGCGTCGGCGGCGAACACCCCGCACAGGCACATCCGCCCGCCATCGGTGAACAGCTGTGCGTACAGGCGCGCGTAGCCGGTCAGGCGCTCCCGCGCCCCCGCCGCGGCGTCATCGACCTCCTGGCGCGCAACGGCGAACTGCTGCCGGTAGCGGGCGATCAGCGCCTCCGCGAGCTCCGCCTTGGTGGGGAAGTGGTAGTGGATGCTCGGCTTGGTGATGGCAAGCTCCGCGCTGATGTCGGCATAGGAGAAGCCGTTATACCCCCGCACTTGCGCCAGCGCCTGCGCTGTGTCCAGGATGCGTTCCGCTGTGCTCATAGCTATGGTTCTACCTTCTAGTAGGTAGGTATGTCAACTCATCGGCACGCGGCCGAGGCAGAGACCACCCCGCCGGCGGCGTTCGCCGCCCCCGGCGCAGCCGTGCCGGGAGAGCGGACATCAGCACCGCCTCCCGGTCAGGACGTGGCGAAACTGGAACCTTGCCGCGCCAGCGGTGATGAGAACGCGGTCGGCCTCCCGGACCAGAGCGCAGGACACCACCTCCGGGAACTGCCGGCTGGCCGCCGGCAGGATCTCCCAGTCGAAGTGACGCCTCATCACCGCCGCCTCCGGGACGACGCGCTCATGGCCTGGGAACTCGGCCAACCGTCCGCGTACTGATTCCGCACTCCGGCGCCTTACCGCGCAGAACACCCGGATCCGGACGGCGTCCTCGCGATTGGCACTGAAGTAGGCGTCCGTCCAGATTAGGCGGGTCGGCGCGCGTTCTCCCTGGCAGACTCGATCACTTACTGTGACGGATCCTTCCGGGCTCGGCGGCTAATTCAGTTCCGCGCGGGCTTACCTCGGCGCCTATGGCCAGCACGGCGGTGACCAGATCCAGCAGCGGGCCGCCGAGGTCGTGCTCGGCCACCAGCACCTGCCTGTCGCTATCTAGGCTGAGATGGTAGATGGGGGTGCCGGGAACCGGCCGGTATGGGGGCGGAACGGCCAGGGCACGGCAGGCGAGGTCCTCCCATCGGGGTCCGTCGCTGCAACGGGCGGTGTCCACCACGCGACGCTGCATGGTGCCGTCCTGCTCGATCCGGGTCGCCACGACCCTCATCAGCTCATTCTGCGCCTGGCCAGTGCAGCGGACGGCGGGCAGACCCGGTAAAGGCCCGGTAAAGGCCCGGGTTACATCACCCTGAGCGGGAGTAGCTTGCTCGCCATTCCCGCTTCCCCGGGACGCGCTAGCCCCCGGGCACGTCCTGGGGAAGGGGGCCGCCGGGCGTCTGCATGTGGCATCTGCGCAGTTAGAACGTCCAGCACGGCCAGGCAGCCGCTTCTCATTCGCCGGAGGAGGAAAGCTGCAGACGGCCACGCCATGACCCAATGCCACTTAGAACTCCTAACAGAATGACGTGTGGGAATAGCGATGATCATGTGATGGTTGAGGCTGGGCGTGAGGAAGGGGCAGCAGCCGCCGTGGATCGTCTCGGACGGCCTGTGGGCACGGATCGAGCCGCTGCTGCCCGTCGTCCCGCGGCGGGCTGATCATCTCGGCCGCAGGCGGTTGGATGACCGCAAGGTCCTGTGCGGCATCTTGTTCGTGCTGCACACCGGGATCCCGTGGGAGTTCCTGCCGCAGGAGCTGGGGTCCGGCTCCGGGATGACGTGCTGGCGGCGCCTGCGGGACTGGCACGAGGCCGGGGTCTGGCAGCATCTGCATGAGGCGCTGCTGGCCGAGCTGAACGCCGCCGGGGCGCTGGACTGGTCCAGGGCGGTGATTGACAGCTCGCACCTGCGCGCGCTGAAGGACGGCCCAAAAACCGGGCCGAGCCCGGTTGACCGCGGCAAGCCGGGCTCGAAGCACCACCTGATCACCGAGGGGCACGGGATCCCGCTGGCGGTATCGCTGACCGGCGGGCAGCGTAACGACGTCACCCAGCTGATGCCGCTGATCCAGGCCATCCCGCCGGTCCGCGGCCGGCGTGGCCGGCCACGGAAGCGCCCGGATGCGGTCTATGCCGACCGGGGCCATGACCATGACAAATACCGCCGGCAGGTCCGGGCCAAGGGCATCACCCCGGTAATCGCCGGCCGCGGCACCGGGCATGGCTCCGGGCTGGGCGTGCACCGCTGGGTGGTGGAGCAGTCCCTCGCGCTGCTGCACTGGTTCCGGCGGCTGCGGATCCGCTGGGAGATCCGCGATGATATCCACGAGGCATTCCTCAGCCTGGCCTGCGCCATCATCTGCTGGCGCCGACTGCGGAACCTTAAAGCTTGACCTTGGCGGGTGCGCGCTGGTTCGCATGTGGCCGCCGCGCAGGTCAGATTAGTCGTCTGAACGTTGGTGAACGAGACCGGCCGAGGGCGAACTGCAACCCAAATTGCAACCCGGCGGATCTGACGATCATCCCTTGCGGGACGCACCTTGACAATTGACCAGTGGCGAGTTGAATCGGCTCCGCTCGTTACCATGATCGACGCTGCCCTGCGGTCCCGCCGCAGGTCATTCCGTTATCCAGGTACTTGCGGACTACAAGCGCCTCAGCGCTGTGCAAGCCGCAGGCCGCTTCGGGTCGCGAGCGAGCGCCGTGGGCCGCAACATCTGGCTAAGCACCGGCCAGCCAGCCCGGGGCGAGATCCCGCTTGCTGCTGTGTCGTCAGTGCTGCAGTGGATGGGTTCCCCAGGCGGGGTTGTTCACTGGATCCGGGGGGGCGATGATGACGTGGAGGTTGCGCCCGTTGGCGTTCATGACGCAGAGCTTGTCGATGCCGGCCTGGAAGTCGTGACAGCCGACCAGGAACTCGCGGCCGTCAGGGGACCATACCGGCTTGAACAGCCCGAACCGGTTATCGGAGGCTCGAAGGACCCGCAGGCCCTTGCCGTTGGGGTGGACCGCCATCACCGCTGCGTTCGGTGCTTCGGGGGCGATGTTGAAGGTGATCCAGTGGCCGTTGGGGGACCAGTCGGGGTGTTCCAGGTCCGCGAGCGGCGGGACGACCTGCCGCAGGTGGGTGCCGTCGGTGTTGATGACGTCGATGGCTTCCAGCTGGAAGTTCTGCGCGTCGACGCCGGTGATGCGCCCGAAGGCGATCCGGCGGCCATCGGGGGAGTACACGGGCTCGACGCCGAAGATGCCGTGGGTGAGCTGCCTGGCGCCGGTGCCGTTGGCCCGCATGGTCCAGATGCTGGTGTGGAAGCCCGGCTGACCGGGGAACGTAGGCGAGGCGTCGAAGGTGATCCGCTGCCCGTCCGGCGACCACTTGGGGGCGTCCTGGATGCCTTTTTTGAAGGTGAGCTGGCGCACGTGGCGGCCGTTGGGGTCCATGGTGGCCAGGTGTTCACCGGTGTCGTCGGTGAAGTCGAAGGCGATCCGGCGCCCGTTGGGTGACCAGTCGGAGTCGGCGCTCGGGGTATGGGTGAGCCGCTGCTGGTGCGTGCCGTCGGGGTTGGCCGCCCAGATACTGAAATCACCCAGCTTGGGGTCGAGCCGCGTGAAAGTGATCCGGCCGTTAGCCGGCTCATCCCCTGCTGCTGCCGGTAGGGCGCTGCTCAGCACCACCAGCACGATAGCCAGGGCGATCAGCGGTAGCCTGGTGCGCATCTCGGTCTCCCCCCAACCCGGCGCGCCTTTGCGCCGGGCCCCGCGGCCTCATCCGTCTCATCCCCGCGAGCCTGCAATCCTCGCGGGCCAGACAGGGCAATGCTCCTCGCTGGTGTGCTAGCGGTCAAGAGGCGGTCAAGAGGCGGTAACACGCTGAGCAGACACACTGCCCGCCGCCGGTGCCGCCTTGCTGGTCGGAGTGCTCGTCTCCTTCATCCTGGCTCGCCTGCTCAAGCGCATCACCTTCGGCCTTGAACTCGACGAGATCGCCGACCTGCTCAGCGAGGTCGAGGATCTGGCCATCGAGCAGGCCGCGCTGCAGCCGGTGGCCACGCTGGTCGCCACAGGCGTGGCCACGGAGAAGGTTTTCGCCGCGGTCGCAGAGAAGGTTGGCCGGCTGGGCGCCGCCGACACGGTGCAGGCTTACCGCTACAAGCCCGACAGGTCGGTCGTGCGGGTAGCCGCGTGGGGCCCCGTGGGCGGGGAACTTACGGCCGGCGACCAGGTACAGACCGGAGGCCGCGGGCGCGTGCGTGACGATGGCGCCGGAGGAGCCGACGCGGCCAAGGGCTCAGGGCTCAACGGGTTGCGGGACCGGGTCGAAGCACCAGGAGGAATCATGGCGGTGGGTAGCCCGCCGCGGGATCACCGGCAGCAGCGGCAGCAGCGCCTCGATCCGCTCCCATAACCCGTCCGGGACGATCCACGGCGACTGCTGTCCTTTCCTCACGGCGAGGCTCAACCATCACATGATCACCGCTATTCCACACGTCATTCTGTTAGGAGTTCTTAGCCTAAGTCCCGGTAGCGCAGCCCCCCAGCGAGTGGCTGGTGGTGCTGGCCTGTGCGCGTTAGTGGTGCCAGCAGTCAGGCGCCGGGTCCGCCACTGAGTCAGCATGGGGGTATGGCTCGGGATGAACTAGGTCAGCTACTCGGCCAAGGCTAGGCGGCCGGCTGACGATGGCTCTCTACTTGTGGCGGACCGCCGCGCGACGATCCTGGCGTCAGGCGGCGATGCTCGCGGTCTTGGTGGGCTTGCTCGGTGCCGTCGCTCTGGCCGCCCTGGGTGGCGCGCGCCGGACCGCGACCGCCTACGGCCGTTACCTGTCCGCGAGCAGCGTGAGCGACGTGTTCGTGAACGTCTCGGGGCGGCTGCCCGGCATGTCGGCGACGCAGTCCATCTCGCTGATCTCGTCGCTGCGCGGTGCGGTCGGTCATGCCGCGGTCCTGGGACTGAGCGGCGCTCCGCTGGTCCGGGGCAGGGTCGCTCCCTCGTTTCTTACCGGCAGCGTCAACGGCAGCCTGGACGGTGAATTTTTCCGGCAGGACCGGCTGACCGTGGTGGCAGGCCGGCTGCCGGAGCAGGGATCAACAAGCCAGATCGTGCTGACCCCGCTCGTGGCCCGCATGTTCAGGACCGATGTCGGTGGCCGGGTGACGTATGCGTTCCAGCCGGTGGATGCCACCGGGAACCCGAAGGGCCGACTCTTCACCCGCTCTTACCGGGTCGCGGCCATCGCCGAGGTGCCGCCGGCGCTGGTTGACCAGACCGACGAGGCTCAAGGCGCCATCCTGCCGCCGGGCGCCACCCACGCACTGCTGGCGGAATATCAGTACGGCACGGTCGGACTGCGGCTGGCCGGGGGCGCCGCCGGCATCCCGGCGTTGGAGGGCAGGGTGGATGACCTGGCCAGGAAGATCCAGCGCCAGGAAGCAGCACGGACACACCAGCCCGCGATCACTCCGTTTTTCGCGATCGACCGCACCGACGTCGTCCACAGTGAGGTGCAGCAGGCCATCAGGCCGGAATCGATTGCACTGATCATTTTCGCCGTCTTCGCGACGGTGGCGACAATCGTGCTGGCCGGGCAGGGCCTAGCCCAGATAATCAGCAGGTCTAGCGCTGACCTGGCGGCCATCCGCGCGCTGGGCGCCACCCGGGGCCAGGCCACGCTGGCGGCCAGCCTGCCCGGACTGCTGCCGGTACTCGGCGGCGCGATCCTGGCCGCAGCCGGTGCCATCGCCCTGTCGCCACTCGCGCCGGTGGGGCCGGTGCGCCGGTTCGATCCGGACCGCGGGATCCACGCCGACTGGCTAGTGCTGGGCATTGGGACGCTTCTCCTGGTCGTAATCCTGCTCGGCTTGCTGGCCGTCCTCGCAGTCCGGTCCACCCGGCCGTGGCCCCGGCCAAGCACCCGCTCATCGGCCATCGCACGGGGCGCCGCGAGAGCCGGACTGCCGGCCTCCGCGGTGGTAGGCAGCCGCAACGCACTGGAGCCAGGATCGGGTGTCCGGTCCGTGCCGGTGCGGTCAGCGCTGCCGGGCTCCGTCGCGGCGGTTACCGCGGTGGTCGCCGCGCTGACGTTCGAGGCGAGCCTGACCAGCCTGGCTTCGCACCCGGCCAGGTACGGCTGGAACTCCGACGTGGTCATCCAGGCCCAGGGGGGTTACGCCCCGTTCAGCCCGGGGGAGCTGAGCCGTTTGATCAACGGCCAGGCGGCCGTGGCCGGGTGGTCGGAGTTCGGATTTACCCAGCTCCCGGTCGGCGGCCGTGCCGTGCCCGTTCTCGCCGTCCGGCACCAGCTCGGCGCGGTTCAGCCGCCGACCACCACCGGCCGGCCGCTCTCCGGAATGGACCAGATCGAGCTGGGCCAGGTGACGCTGAATGAGCTCGGCAAGCAAGTCGGCGACACGGTCCGGATCGGCCGGCCCGGGTCAGAGCGGACGGTCACGATCACGGGGACCGTGACGCTGCCGTCGTTCGGCATGAGCACATCGGATCATGTCTCGCTTGGACGCGGAGCGATGCTCTCTGAGTCCACGCTGCTGGCCGCTGAGGGCATCACCAGCCAGCAGCAGCACCACCAGGACCAGGAATCGGCCGGGCTGGTCTTTCCATCGGCAGTGGCGATCGACCTGAAGCCGGGCACCACGAGCGTGCAGCGCGCCCGGCTCGTAAAACGGATCGTGTCAGCCAACCCGACCAACTTTCCCGGCGGCACCTACCAGCTGACCGGCGCGCAGGCCTCAGCCGTCATCAATGCCGAGCACATGGGCGGTCAGCCGCTCGCCCTCGCGCTCGGCCTGGCCGCCGCCGCGGTGCTCTCGCTGGCCCTTACAGTGCTCAGCCTGGTCCGGCGGCGGCGCCAGGAACTGGCCCTGCTGAAGACGCTCGGCATGACACGCGGTCAGGTCCGGGCGGTCGTCGCCTGGCAGACCACGCTCACGCTCACCACTGCTGTCATCGTCGGGGGCCCGCTGGGTGTTGTTGCCGGCCGGTGGGCGTGGCGCGCCTTTGCGAATTCCCTAGGAATCGCGCCGGTTACGGAGATTCCGGCCCTAGCGCTGGTACTGGGACTGCTCGCGCTGGTGGCGGCGGGCAACCTGCTCGGGGCCGTCCCAGCGGCCATTGCCGCCCATACCCCACCCGCGGCGACCCTGAGAGCCGAGTAACGGCACCTGACGCGGGTAACCACTGTCCGGCGGGGTGTGTCAGCTCAAGTGCGACAGAACCCTTAGATCCACAGTCCCCCGCCAAGCCGGAAGGCTCAGCACGATCGGGCCGGAAATACCGTTACGGGGACAGTCCCTAAGTTGATCATGGGTGTGGCGGGCAGGTTGACCAGCTTGATGGTGGGCGGCCCGTGGTAGCGGGTGCCGGTGTCGCCGGGCCGTTTTACTCGGTAGGAGTTGTGCCGGGCTCGGCGGACGACGCGGGGGTAGGACCGGTGCCGCCGGGCGGGGTTGAGGTTGCGCGGGCTGGTGATGTCGGCCATCACCGCGGTTACTGACCGGAGTGCCTGGTCAGGGGGGAAAGGCCGGGTCAGCGGCCCGGCGGCGGATGATGCGGACGGTGCGCAGGAACTTGACCCGGTCGGGGTCGATGCCGGCTTCGGCGGCTGCCTGGCAGATCAGCGCCGCGATGGCGTGGTGGGTGAGCAGGTAGCCGTAGATCTCCTGGCGGACCATGTCGGGGCTCCTGGACCGCAGCACCTTCCCGGGGCCGCGAAGGCAGGTCTTGAGCTGGTCGTTACCGGTTTCCTCTTCCCACCGCTGGCAGTACGCCTGCGCCAGTTCCTGCGCGGACGCGGCCGCGGGGTCGGTGATGGTGGTGACCAGGGCGATCAGCTCGCCGTCACCATCACGGTCGCCGATCTCGTACTCGATGACCCGCACCCGCATCGCCCGGGCGGGGTCAAGCCGCTCACCCGCGCGGGCGGCAGCGATCAGCTTGTCCCGGGCCCTGTCGTGCAGCGCGGGCCTGGCAACGACCGAGAGGTAGGAGCCGTCGGGCAGCAGTTCCAGCACCGGCAGCCGCAGGTCAGCTTTCACCCGCCACAGCAGCGCGGCGCCGGTCGCGGCGGCAGCCTGCCAGTCCGGCCAGTTATAGAACCCGCGGTCGGCGATCAGCAGCCAGTCCTCCTGCAACCGTCCGAGCAGGCGGCGGGCCAGGGCCTGCTCGCTGCTGCCCTTCCCGCCGACCGGGCCCATCTGCGCGGCCACCTTCGCGTGCGAGCCGCACTCGCCGATGGTCACCACCCGCACCTTCGGGAACGCCGGGCGCTCCCGCGCGCCTGCGGGGTACCCGAACGCGGCGTTCGCCGGGGTGTCGGGAACGTCCAGCTCGAACCCGTCAATGGCCATCAGCCGCCACTCCCGCAGGAACGCCCCGCGGGTCACCACCCCGGCCACCGGCCCGGCCACCCTGCCGAACAGCAGCTCCAGCGGCTCGGGCCCCAGCCGCTGGCGCGCCTGGGTGATCCCGCCCGACGTCGGCGTGGCCCAGGACGCATCCCAGCACCCCCACCACGCCAGCGTCTCGGTCAGCCGGGCAGCAACCTCCTCATAGTCCTCCTCCGCGAACAGCGCCAGCGCCATCGCGAAATAAACCATGACATGCGGCGGCAGC
Organism: uncultured Actinomycetes bacterium; assembly: GCA_963730065.1. GTDB lineage: Bacteria > Actinomycetota > Actinomycetes > Streptosporangiales > Streptosporangiaceae > UBA9676. The sequence continues at coordinate 22,623 of CAVSQL010000007.1, forward strand.
TTCCCATCCGGCCGCTTCGCGGCCCGGCCCGCCGCCATGACAGCTTCATCGACAGCATCCCGCGGGACCGAGGACGCCAGCACTCCCAGCGAGATCCAGTCGGTCAGACGGCCACTCGCGGTCACCACGCCATTGTGGGTCATGACCAGCGATCTTGCCGCCCCAGCAGCCGCCAGCAGACGCGACGCACCGGAAAAAGATCAAACTAGGCTAAGTGGCATTGGGTTCTGACGGGGCGGTCCTGCCGCTCGATGTAGACCTGGACGGCGTCCCTGATCTGTGCGGGATGTGGCATGGGTAGTTCCCCTCTCAGAGAGACAGCCGTAGGCTCCCTGTAGTGTTATCGGATCAGGTTTCGGGGTTCGCTTCCCCGTTCGCATCGTTCTCCGCCCGCCACTTGGTGACCCATTCCAACACGGCACTGCGGTTGAGCTGCCAGCTTGCCTGGCCCGGCTGGTTGGGGAACTCTGCCACGATGTCCTCTGTGAATGCCAGGAGCATCGGCGAAGGGGCTCCGCCCGGCATTACTCCGGTATCGTCCATAGTGCCAGGAGTCCCGAAGCCGAGAGCGTCGTTCAGGATGAGCGCGCCGGTCGCCAGTGGGCCGCTGCCTACGTATCCCCACGTCAGCTCACGATGGTCTGGGTCGTCGGGATGCCGCGGGTAATGGATGAATGTCCGCCGGGAGTCACCGGGCTCGGTGATGGTCACCTGACCGACATCTTCCTTGCCCTTTCGCGGCTTGCCGCTATACGTCACGGGAGCCGAGGCGTCCCATTTCCCGGCCGGAGATTCCTGGCGCGGGACCATGAGATGCGCAACCTTGCCTTTGGCGGTGTAGCCAGTCATCGCCGGGACGTTCTCGCGGATCATTGCGCAGATTCGCTGGTACTCGGCGGGTCCGGCGTACTTCTCAAGGCCCGCGAGTCGCAGGCCGGTGATCATCTCGTCAATGGTCATCGGCGCCGCAGGCGGCTCCTGCTCTGCGAGGATGGCATTGACGGCGGCGAAGTGGTCAGCCAGGAGCGTGCACGCAAGACTCTCTCCTGAGATGGCAGTGACCGTGACCGGGCCGTCAATGGGGGTAACGCGTATCTCGCCGCCCTCAATCCCTCCCCACAGCCACCTGAGCACGTCGATGAACGCATCCCCTGGATGAAATATCCGGTTATGCTCGTGCTCCACGCATCTCCGGGCGTTGCTCTCCGCGAACCCTGCCTGCAGGTGCTGGTAAACATTCTGCGGCACGGCAATGTCGCTCGTGCTGCGCTTCCTCCGGAACATTCGCTCACGCCTTCTGCCCGTGGCTAGCTGAACAAACCTTAGCCCAGTACCGACGGCCTCCGGTTATAGCGCGCAGGTCAGCGCGCTGGAAGGGCCGGCGGGAGTGCCGGTTAACATGCCCAGCTACTTCACGCCAGGATCGGCGTCACCGTCCGCCTCCTGTGTCCAGCGGGCGAGGCCACTGCGGGCGGCCAGGGTGTCCAGGTGCTCCGGGCCGGACACCCGCTCGCGCACGGGCAGCAGCTCGGCGTAATAGCCGCCCGCGTCGAGATTTATCCGATTGGCGTCAGCGGGGCATCGATTTCTGCGTCGGCAGTACCCGAACCGACAACCCGCCATATCCCTGGTCGCACTTCCTCTGATCGTGCCTTCATGGCCTTTGCCATGGCTCCCGGCCACTCCGTGTGAACCGACCACAGCATGCCGGTCAGGTCCGCGCCGCCCAGGGTCACGCCGGTCAGGTCCGCGCCGGTCAGGTTCGCATCGATGAGGATCGCCTCGGCGAGGTTCGCGCCGGCCAGGTTGGCGTCGGTCAGGTTTGCGCCGATCAGCGTCGCATCACCCAGGTCCGCGCCGTCCAGGGTCGCATCACCCAGGTCCGCGCCATCCAGGGTCGCGGCGTGCAGGTCCGCGCGGGCCAGGGTCGCGCCGACCAGGATTGCGCCGCCCAGGTTCGCGCGGGCCAGGATTGCGCCGCCCAGGTTCGCGCGGGCCAGGTCCGCGCCGGCCAGGTCCGCGCCGGTCAGGTCCGCGCCGGTCAGGTCCGCGCCGTCTAGGTCCGCGCCGGTCAGGTCCGCGCCACTCCACGCCGCATTGCGCAGGTTTCCGCCGCGCCGGGCCGGGGCGGGGCGGGCGCCAGCGGCGACCAAGAATCGAGCCACTCGGGACGAAACGGTGATGTGCAGCCAGGGCCGAGCCGGACGAGCTGCTGCCGCAACGACTCGTGAGGCAAAACTGTCAGCCCGCGTTCTCATTAATCCCCTCCTCCACGGGCTTCGGCTCCTCCATGGCGGACGATCCGCCTTCATATCCGGGTAGTGGCTTCACACGTACCTCGACGCCAGACAGCAAGCCGCGAATGGTGGCGGGCGCGCCTGCGCCTATTACGAACGCGGGCCAGGCGCCGCTCATCTGCGCATGCGAAGCAGTGGCAACCAGGGCGCCCAGCAGCAGCCCGCAGGCGAGGACGAATAGACGCGGTCCGAACTGATCGCGCTTCCACGGCCATCGATAACCCGCCGAATGCACTGCTGTCATCAGCGCCAGCACTCCGGCGGCCAGCCCGCCTGCTAGCCCCCAGCCCGCCGCTTGCCACCAGCTCATAACGTGACCATAGCTGAACGCGGCTGGCACGAAGGGTGACGATCAACGAGCGGATCGAGGCGGGTCGGCGGGAGCGGCGAGTCCTTGCCCGTCAGCACAAGTCACATGACGCTCAGGATCCTGTACCGATCCTCGTCACAGGCCCAGTAGTGCCCGTCCGGCGTCCGCGCCTCCCCCGGAAGGCGGCCGACGTGCCGGAGGGGTAGGAAGCATGCAGCCAGCGATCTGCGCTGATGCTCGGGTGCTCGGGTGCTCGCCGTGTTGCAAATCGCTCGTCTACGAGACGGGCTGGCTGATCTTCAGGCATCGGTGCTGTTATCCGCTTGCTGGGGCCACCGCGCCCCGTCAGGTGTCGCAGGCACGGTGAAGGCGTGCTCCGCCACGCGGCTGCCGGCCCGCATCCCCTGTAAAGGCCGGGATGATCCGCAACCACTGATGGCCGTAGTCAAGATGCCAGGAATTTCTCGCCCATGTGCCACTCGATGAACTCCCGGGCGGGGCGCTCACTGCGGTGGGCGGGGAGGGTGATGATCTGGCCAGCGCGGGCGTAGTACTGGTCGCCGTTGGCGAATTCTTCGCGCAGCCGCGCGCTGACCCGCAGCCGGTAGCCGGAATCGATGCCGAGATAGCCCCTGTCGAACAGGGTGTGGATGTCTGAGCGCAGGAGCAGGCCATTGTCGAGGCGGTGCTCGCCGCCCTCGGTGACCGGGCGGATGTGCGCGGCCTGCAGAACCGGCCGGATCTTGCTGCCGGTTATCGCGCACCGCCGGTGGTAGGCATCGAGCACCACGGCCTGGAACGCCTGTTGCCCGAGGCGGTACGGGGACAGGCGAGGGTCGCCGAAGACCGGGCCCGCGCGGTGCCATGGCCGGGCCAGGTCGATATCGACCGTGACACCGAGCAGACGCTGGATCAGGTCCCGGAAGTAACCGGCGGCAGGCTCACGCGCCAGGTCATAGCTCTTGCCCTGCATAGCTCCGCTGCGCGGATAGTCCGGCGGCGGCGCGACAGCAGCGCCCTCGGCGAAAAAGACGGGATCGCGGATGAACAGGCACCCGATGACGGGGTCCTCGCCTGGTCCGAGGGGGCGATAGCGCGAGATGCGGGTGCGCATCTCGGCCAGGCTGGCCACCCCATTCGCCGCGCCGAACCACTCCCACGCCTCGGACAGCGGCAGATTCGCTGACGAACTGTAGAACCCACCGCCAACGACCCGGTTATGCGGCGCGTGGGTCTTAAAGAAGAACGGCTCGCCAACGGCGATCGCGCCGAACCGGCGGGTGTCTCTGGGGCGCCAGAAATTCACCTCCTCCTCCAGGTCCCGTCGCCCGGCCAGGAAGCGGTACCAGTCTGGGTCGGTCACCGCGACGTAGCAGTCCACATGCGGATTGTCCACCCCCCATGGGCGACTGTCAGCCGACAGGCTGAGGCAGAGGCCTCGCCGTGAAGCGTGGGCCCAACGGCGGCCGGCGACTCGGCGTGCGGCCGTTGAAGCTGCCCGATCCGCTCGCCCGCATGCAACGGCTAATGCCGTGCGACACGACCAGCCAGGGCGCGCGACGCCGCCGCAGCGCCCGCCAGCATCCTGCCCCGAGCCCTGCACTCGCTCAGCATCTGCTCTTCCAACTGCACGCCGATGATCTTGCTGTCTGCACGCTTCCGCCCCTTCTGAGATCCTCTACTCCGCATAGCAACCGACTACACACCTATGCACCATGTGATGATCATGGCCAGGTTCGGGGTTCCCCTGGCAGGTGACAGGACCGTGCGGTCCGCCATCCCCAGGGAAGGCAGAGCCTTCGCCTATCAATATGCCCGCTAGAACATGCCTATGTGGGCACAGACGAGTGCCCTGCGCCACGATCTCACCCCGCGTGCAAGCACCAGGACGTATTGATGATGACCGTGACCCGTCGATATTGCGGCTTCCCGTTGAATCAGCCGGTTCTCTAGATCAGGCAGCGCAGCGGCGCCGCCTGACCCAGCATCGGTGACCACGTCCTCGACCCGGCGGCCATGGCGTGCCTCGGCAACGAGGGCGTCGGTGAGCGGGTCATAGGTGCTCTCCTGTCTGGCTGGCCGTGGCCCGCGGGGCTGGGCCTGGGCCGGTGCACAGGGTGGCGTGGAAGATGCTGTCCTCGGCGTCTCCGCATCCGGGACACAGGTGCGGGTCTTGCGGGAGTTGGCGGGTGTCACCACGGTCCTTCTCGGGCGGCGGTGGAGATGGCGGCCCGTTCCGTCGGCTGAGCGACTCCTTGCAGGGCGGGCAGAGCACGCCGCCTGGGCCCGCCGGGCGGTCCCCGCAGTGAGAGCAGTTTTTCTCTCGCCTGGCGGACGCAGATGTGCCGGATTCACCCCCGCCAACCCCCGCGGCCCCCGCGTCTTGCGGGTCTTGCGGGGATGGGCGGGTATCGTCCCCGGACTTCTCAGGTTGAGCAGGGGGAGAAATTTTCCAGTGGAGCAGCTTGTCGTGGTTCTCGCTGCCCAGGTCCTCCACGCCCCAGCCGATCTTGCGGAACGCGGGGGCGAGACGGCGGATCTTGCCGGTCGCGGCGCGGGCGTCCTTGGGCCAGTCCTTCGGCGGCGTCCACTCACCGCCTGCGGGATCGGCTGGCCTGATCAGCTTGAGCAGCGCCGCCGACGTCCCCGTGAATGCCTCCGTCACCACCACCTGGATGCGGGCGGCGAACGAGTCACTGGACAGGCTCTCGGCCGCCAGGTCGGTCGCCTGGCGGGCGTACCGCGCGAGCGCCTTCGTGCCGAGCTCGGCGTCGACGGCGGCGAGGATGCGGGCGAAGTCTGCCATCCGCGGTTTCCTGGCAAGCTCGACAGAGGGCAGCTGGCGCAGGACGGCCGCGGCGAGATCGAGCACCGCGCCCAGCAGCTTCGGGTGGGCGTCGGCCCAGCTGCCCCAGAACGTCTCCTCGTCGGTGCGGTTCTCTTCGGGGATCAGGTCCAGGGTGATCGGTACGGTGCGGTCGGCGAGGTCGGGCGCGAGAGCGCCGACGTCGATGGAGTCGAAGATGACGCACCGCCGGAACGCGAACACCGCGAAGTCGCCGTCGGTGTAGAGCTTGCGGCGCACGTCACCGTCGCCGGTGGAGGCGCGGCACAGCGCGTCCGACAGCCACGGGGGGATGTCGGAGAGGTTGTCCAGCCCCACCACCCACGACCCGGACGCCGCGGTCACCCACGACTCCGCGTCCCTGGGCGGCTTGCGCACCGGGACCGGGCCAGGATCGAGCAGGAGAACGAGGACCTTGGTCGCGGTGGTCTTCCCGGTGCCGTGCTCGCCGAAGATGGCCAGCACCACGTGCGGTATCTCGCTGAACAGCCGGGCGACCAGCTCGGCGGCGACAAGTGGCCGGTCGTCCTCGCTGACGTTGAGCCAGTCCCACAATCTGCTCAGGTCACCGCCGCGTTGCGGCTCGGGCAGGGGCCCGGTGAGCGACGTCCGCTTGAACAGCACTGGCGCCTGATCCTCGACCGCCCACCCGGCGCTGGTGATCCGGACGGCCCGGCCGGTGCTGTCGCCCAGGTCAAGCCAGAGCGCGCCGTCGTGCTGCGCGGCCCGCATATAAAGGCGCGACTCGCCTTGCTCCTGCGCCATGCCCTCGATGACAAGCAGCGCGTCCGCGAGCGCCTGCTGGGTGGCGGCCTTGCCGGTACGGCTGAAGTATGCGCGGGCAAGCAGGGCCCGCAGCGATGTCTTGCTGCCGCGGAGCATGGCCACGACCCTCGGCCCGTCGATGGGGATGGCGAACGGCTCCCCAAGGTCGCTCACCCCGAACGTGTAGAACTCCTGGGCGAGGTCCACCAGCGCGGTCGCAACCGACTTCCGCTCAGGCTCGCCGGTGTCCCCATCCCCGCCCCGGGCCTCGTGAACGAGGTTGTCGAAAGATGCGATCGCCAGCACCTTGGTGCGCTTGACGAAGTCACGGGCCACCGCCATCACACCCGCGTCCGCGCCCGCCGCGATCATCGACCGGACGGCCCGCACGGCGGCCATGGCCCGTTCGGTCTCCTCTTTCGCGCCGGCTTTTTCCAGCAGATGAAGGGGATGCTCAGGGTCGTAGGCATCGGGGTCGATGTCTTGCCAGTCAAGGCCGGTCACGCAGTCTTCACCTTCCGGGCCCGCTCGATGACGGCGGCCGGGACGGGGATCCGGGACTGTCCGGCGCCGCCGTATTCGGTGCCTCCGTGGCGCTCGACCGCAGCCAGCCACGCCGCGCCGCCCGGGGCAGCGCGGCGAGCCACCAGCCTGATCGCGTGCACAATGTCGTGCTCAGTGCGCTTCACGTCCTCAATCGCGACCGCATAGCCCTGCGACATCGCCCGCTCGCGCTCGGCCTGCGCTGCCTCGCAGCAGAGCCGACGCCGGTATTCGACCTCGGCCAGGGGGTCGGGCAGCGCGTCGGCCAGAGCAGCGATGAGACGCCGCAGTTCGTCCCGCTCGGCCCGGAGCCGGCGGATCTCGGCGGTCGGCGATGCCAGCGCCTGGGCGGTCATGCCGCCGCTCCCGGGCCCGGCAGGCGGTAGACCCTCGCCATGGTGTCGCCGCCGCACACGACTGCGACGGCGGGTACGTCGATCGTGCCGGATGGTGGGGGTGAGGCCGTGCGCCTGCGGGACACGGCACCTCCTGCTCGTGATCGCTGGTTGCAGGGTGGGTTCAGGCGGCCGGAGGGGCAGGCTCGCCCGACCGCCCGGCATCCATACCAAGATCAATTTGAGCTCGAATCCAGGCCGTCGGAACGCGCCACGTCGTCCCCGCCCGGACGGCCGGGATCTCGCCCGCTTCGATCGCTCGCCGCACAGTCCGCGTGTCGTAGCGGAAGATGGCGGCTGTCTCGGTCGTCGTGGCGAACAGCCTGGTCCCTAGACGATGTAGCGCCGCTGTCCCTTCGGGGGTCCATGTAATAGGTGCGGTCACGTTGTCCTCCACAGCTGTCATGTCCGCTGAGGCTTCCATTGGACTCCGGGTGTACCCGCTTGTCAAGCTAGAGGACATGTGTCATGCTCAGTCGGACATCGCTGAACGGAGAGGGTGCCACGTGCGGCTTGAGCAGGTGATCGGCCACAGGATGCGAGAACGCCGAGAGGAGATGGCTCTGACCCAAGAACAGGCGGGGCAGCGTATCGGCGAGCTGCTCGGCCGGCCGTGGCCACGGCAGGCTGTCTCGGCTGCGGAGAAAGGGGATCGCGCGTTCACGGCTGCGGAGCTTGTGGCGATCGCCTTCGCGCTTGATACCAACGTTTCCTGGCTGCTAACACCGCTGGCTGGCGGTCTCGGAGTTGAGATGCCTAGCGGTGCCGCTGTTGACCAGGCCAAGCTCATTGCGGCGGTGCTACCCCGGCCCAGCGACGGGGGAGATACGGATGCGGTAAGGCAGGTCCTTGTTGACCTGGGGCAGAAGATCATGGAAAACGCCAGAGCGTTTGATCGTCTCATGGACGACGTCCGGACCCTTTACGGCTTCGTAATGCAGCCCAGCGGCAGCTCTCTCAGGATGGATCCAGTCGGTAACGAGGTGGACATAACCGCGATGGACCCACACGCCCTCGTCCGGGACACCTGGGTTCAGACGGAGGACGGCGACCAGTGAGCGCCAGGGGAAGGAAGCGGCGCAGCCCGGGGGAGGGTGGCGCTTACAGCTACAAGACGCGTGAAGGTCCGCGCTGGTACTGGAAAGCGGTCATCACCAAAGCGGACGGCTCCCGCAAGCCCGTGGTGCGGCGCGGGTACCTGACCAGAGCTGCGGCGCTCGCCGGGATGCGCGAAGCGCTGGGGGAGAGCGAGCGTGGGGAGTTCGTAGACCCGTCCCGCCAGTTGCTTGGCGGCTACCTCGACGAGTGGCTTGCCGGCCTGCGGCTGGAGGCGTCCACGATCGCCAGCTACCGCATCATCATCCGCTGCCACGTCAAGCCCTACATCGGCGACGTACCGCTGGCCTCGCTGACCACGGCCCGGATCGACGCGTTGTACCGCCAGCTTGAACGGGAGGGCAGGCGGGACACTAAGGGCGAGCTTGCGGGGAAGGGTCTGGGGCTGTCCACCGTCCGCTACGTCCACACGGTGCTGAGCGCGGCCCTCGCCGCAGCCGTCAGCGCCGGTCAACTCCGGGCTAACCCCGCAGCGAAAGCGCACCCGCCGACCGGGAAGCAGGTGAAGGCGCAGCAGCGGGAGATGCAGCCGTGGACCGCCGGGCAGCTCGCCGCGTTCCTGGGCTGGTCGAAAGAGCACAGCAGCTACCACGTGCTGTGGCTGGTGCTGGCCATGACCGGGATGCGCCGCGGCGAGGCCCTGGGATTGCGCTGGCGGGACGTGGACCTGGACGCGGGCACGATCGCGGTCCGCCGTGGCGCCCGCATGATCCGGTACAAGGGCGAGCCGGGTGAGGTCCACGAGGGCCCGACCAAGGGCCACAAGGCCCGGGTGGTGGACGTCGACGCCGCTACGGTGGCCGTCCTGCGCGGCTGGCGCCGGGAGCGCGGCACGATGGCTCTCCAGCTCGCCCGCGACGACGCCCTGGTGTTCGGCACCATCGAGAACGGGCTCCGCAACCCCGAGCATGTCTCCCAGACGTTCAAGGCCGCGGTGGCCCGCTGCCGCCGCGCGCTCGGCGACGGCGCGCTGCCTATGATCCGGCTTCACGACCTGCGCCATACCCACGCCACCCTGCTACTGGCGGCGGGTAAGCGCGTCGAGGTCGTCAGCGAGCGCCTTGGCCACGCCAGCCCGATGATCACGCTGACGGTTTATGCACACGTGCGGCCGGGTGACCAGCGGGACGCGGCTGAACTGCTCGCCTCACTGCTGGGGCAGGGCCAGTGACCCGCCCGCAAGTATCAGCGAAGTATCACGAGCCCTCCCGGGGCAGTGAATCACCCCATTGTCAACGCTATGACCTGCGGCTTATCGGGGCAGCTCGCGCCGCCCTCATAAGAGGGCGGGTCTCATGCGCTCAATCGTGATGCGGCGCTCGGACATTCCGCCGCGTGATGGTTCCCCGGGGGGAACCAGGCCGGCCGGGAGCCGGTGGTTCCCTTGCTGGCCGGTCGCCCCCTTCCCCGGAAGTGACGGCAGCCTGCGACCCGGGGACACCTGGTGGTGACGCTAGGCGGGGCTCATCGCCGCGGTCAACCGGCCCGGTGGACAGCACTGTGGATAGCCTGGGGAGGACATGGAGCGTCTCTGTGGATGGTCGCGGGACAGGCTTGTGAATTCCGGGGTTCGCCGTCCAGAAGGGCACCCGGGAACTGCGATGCTTCCGTCCACCGGCTGTGGACAACAGATTTATGCCGCCGGTTCGCCTTCCCGGTGCCGCAGCGGGGGGACCCCGTCACCCAGCGTTCCGGTCACCGGCGGGTCAGGTCACCGCGACGTTTCCTCGCCCAGGGGCCGGTTCCGCTCTCCCGCGCCCGGTCAGCCAGGAGTCTCGCCGGGGGGCTCGCCTTCCGGAGGGCTGTCGCCGGGCCCACCACCGCCCGCTGGCTTGTCGCCAGGGGTTTCTCCGCCCCCAGCGGTGCCGGCCGCCTCGTCAAGCGCGGACATGTCCAGTTCGGGACGGCCGCGGACGAAACCATCCGGGTCGTCGAAGTCCTCGGCGGTGGGCAGCAGGTCCGGGTGCCCCCACACAGCGTCGCGGCCGGCGACGCCCCTGGCTTCGGTCAACTGGCGCCAGATGAGGGCGGCTTCCCGCAGCTTGCGCGGCCGCAGTTCGAGGCCGACCAAGGTGGCGAAGGTGCGCTCGGCAGGCCCGCCGGTGGCCCGGCGCCGCCTGCTCGCCTCGGCGAGCGCGGTGGCCTGCGGGAGCCGGCTCCCCGCCGCCTCGTCGACGACGGCCGTCACCCAGCCCTCCACGAGCGCGAGAGCGGTTTCCAGCCGGGACAGGGCGGCCTTTTGCTGCGGGGTGTCCTCCGGTTGGAACAGGGCAGCGCCCGAAAGGGCCTCGCGCAGCGCATCCGGGTTGGCCGGATCGATCTGCGGCATGGCTTCACGCAGCCGGGAAGCATCCACCGTGATGCCCCGTGCATATTCCTCGACCGCACCGAGCAGGTGGGCCCGGAGCCAGGGCACGTGGGCGAACAGGCGGTGGTGCGCCGCCTCCCGGAGCGCCAGGAAGAGCCTGACCTCATCCGCGTCGATCGACAGCCCTTCGCCGAACGCGCTGACCCCGGCCGGGAGAAGCGCGGCGGTGCCGTCGGGCCCCAGCGGCAGCCCCACGTCGGTGGAGGAGACGACCTCATGCGCGAGCGCGCCAAGGGCGGCGCCCGTCTGTGAGCCGACCATCATCCCGCCGATGCGGCGCATCATCGGGCCGAGGCCGCTCAGGCTGCCCCCCATCGCCTGCAGGGCCGTGCCCAGCTCCTCGGGCATCCCCATGCCGAGTTCGCCTGGAGAGTCGGCGAGCATCCCGCCCATCGCCTCGACGGCCTTCTCGGCGATCGGGTCGCAGAGCTTGGACCACACCGGCAGCGTGGCCTCCACCCATTCCGACCGGCTCCATGCCTGTACCTGGCGCACGCCGCTGGAGAAGCTGGTGACCTCATCGAGCCACAGGTCAGCCAGCCGGACCGCATCGGAGATTTTGTGGCGGTCCGTGTCAAGCACGCTCGGGTCGCCCTCGGCGGCCAGTGTGTGGCGCGCCACGTTCTTGGCGAGGTCCCAGTTCACCGGGCCGCCCTGCCAGGACATCAGGTCAGCGAACTGGCGCAGCGCCTCCGCGAACTGCTGCGGGTCCCCGAGCGGGCCGAGCGGGCCGGGCGGCCCGCCCTCGTCCGGCGGGCCGCCGGACGAGCCAGAACCACCAGACCCGCCAGAGCCCTGGCCGGGCAGCCCGAAGCCAAAGGGAGGATCAGCCATTGGGGTGGCCTCTCAGGCAGGATGGAACGGTCATGCAAACCACGTTATCCCGGGAGCAGACCCAGTGAGCACCGCACCAGCTCAGGTTCGCCGTGGGCGCACCGGGAAGAGCCGTCCGTCCGGCCAGCACGATCGCGGCGGGTCACGGGCGCCCAGCGGCCGCGGCAGCACCGCAGCGGACCAGCCGCAGGCCACCGCCCAGCCGGCCCCCAGTCCGCCGTCGCCCAGCCGGCCGACACCCAGCCGGCCGACACCCAGCCGGCCGTCGCCCAGCTGGCCGCCGGCGGCCCGGCGGCCGGGCCCGGGCCGGTGGTGGCGGTCACCGGGGCCGCCCACGGGCTGGGCCACGCGCTGGCGGCCCGGCTCGCCGTCTCGGCCCGGGTCGGCCGGGTGGTCGCGATCGACGACCACCGGGGCGACGTGGCCGGGGTGACCTGGCGTCTGGCTGACGTCCGCGACCCGGCCCTGGCCGGGCGCCTGGCCGGGGTCGATGTCCTCGTGCACACCGACGTCGACCTGGGGGACTCCGACTACCGGGCCCGGCGGGCGTTCAACGTCCGCGCCGCGCAGACCGTGCTCACCGCCGCGGCAGCCGGGCGGGTCGCGAGCGTGATCCTGGTGACCAGCGCGATGGTTTACGGCGCCCGGCCGGATAACCCCGTGCCGCTGGCGGAGACGGCCCCCCTGGCCGCCGACGCTGACGGGAGCGTGGCCGGTGATCTCCTGGAGATCGAGCATCTGGCGGAGCGTTCACCCCGGACTCACCCAGGCATGGCGGTCACCGTGGTGCGCCCGGCCGCGCTCATCGGCGACGGCCTCGACACGCTGGTGGCGAGGCATTTCGAGGGGGCCCGGCTGCTGACGGTCAAGGGCTGCCCGCAGCGCTGGCAGTTCTGCCATATCGATGATCTCGTCTCCGCGCTCGAGCTGGCCGTGGCCGGGGAGGTGACGGGCAACTTCGCCGTCGGCTGCGACGGCTGGCTGGAGCTGCCGGAGGTGGAGGAGATCAGCGGGTTGCGCCGGATCGAGCTGCCGGCCGCCCTGACCCTCGGCACCGCGCAGCGGCTCTACCGGATCGGGATCGCTCCCGCGCCCATCAATGATCTGCAGTACCTGGTCTACCCGTGGGTCGTCGACTGCCAGACCCTGCGCGAGGCGGGCTGGCGCCCGGCCTACGACAACGCCGCCGTGCTGCGGGCCCTGATGGAGGCCAGAGCCCTGCACCGGGGCGCCGCCCGCCGCATCCCGCGCAAGGAAGCGGCCATCACCGCGGCCGGGGCCACCGTCGCGGTGGTCGGCACCGCGGCGATCGTCCGCGCGGCCCGCCGCCGGCGCCGCGGCACTTAGCGTCCTCGGTGCGGCGTGATCTGTGAAGCTTCTCCGCGGATACGGCGGAAAAGCTTCACGATCATGGTTGGCGCGGGGTGTGCTGAGGGGTGTGCCGCGCCGCGCCGTCAGCCGGACCGGCGCGATCCGGGTACCTTTGCTCCGTGAACGTGGTCAGGCTCGCCGAGCTGCGGGACACGCCGCTGTCGGTGGACGAGGTGCAGGCTGCTGTCGCCGATTCCGGTGCGGGCGGCATCGCGCTGTTCGTGGGCACCGTCCGCGACCATGACGGGGGCAGGGAAGTGACCAGGCTGTCCTACAGCGCGCACCCGTCCGCAGCGGCCGAGCTGCGGGTCATGGCCGAGAAGGTGGCGGCGGACTTTGATGTGCGGGCCCTGGCCGCCGTGCACCGGGTCGGGGAACTGGCCGTGGGTGATCTCGCGGTGGTGGTGGCCGTCGCCTGCCCGCACCGCGGCGAGGCGTTCCAGGCCTGCCGCACCCTGATCGACAACCTGAAGAGCGGCGTGCCGATCTGGAAGCACCAGGAGTTCGGCGACGGCACGAGCGAGTGGATCAACAGTGCCTAGCCTCCGGACGGCGTCCCGCCATCAGCTGACCTTGTTCGTCGCGGCCGCCGGGGTGCTGGTCGCCGCGGTGGCCGCCGTGGTCCTGCCCGTCCCCTACGTGATCCTGAGCCCCGGCCCCACCCTCAACACCCTCGGCAAAGGCCCGGCCGCCCGGCCACTGATCCAGATCACCGGCCACCGGACCTACTCGACCGTCGGCCACCTCAACCTGGTCACTGTCTCCTTCCAGGGCGGCCCCTCGGACTCGCTCAACGTCCTCGCCGCCCTCCGGGCCTGGCTGACCCCGCACGATGCGGTGGTGCCGGAGGAGGAGCTGTTCGGCCCCGGCCAGACCCAGCAGCAGGTGGCCCGGCAGGACACTGAGCAGATGACCAGCTCGCAGCAGACGGCGACCGCGGCCGCGCTGTGTGCGGTGGGGATCAAGTTCACCACGGTGGACACCGTCGCCGTGGTCGCGAAGGGGTTCCCGGCGGACGGTGTGCTGCGGCGTAACGATGTCATCACGGCTGTGGACGGCAAACCGGTGACCTGCAAGACGAGCGCCGCGATGCTGATCCGCGCCCGCGCGCCGGGCGCCCCGGTCACCCTCACCGTCGCCCGCACCGTGGGCGGCCAGCGTGTCACCAAGCTGGTCCGCCTGAAGACGGCCGACGGCGGGGGCCACGCCGTGGTCGGCGTCCAGGTCTCGGAAAGCTACGTGTTCCCCTTCAACGTCAACATCAGGGTGGGGGACATCGGCGGCCCGAGCGCGGGCCTCATGTTCGCGCTCGGCATCGTCGACAAGCTGACCCCGGTGAACCTGACCAACGGCAAGTTCATCGCCGGCACCGGTGAGATCTCGGCCAGTGGCGCGGTCAGCCCGATCGGCGGCATCCAGCAGAAGATGGTCGGGGCGCGGCAGGCAGGCGCGACTGTCTTCCTGACCCCGGCCGCCAACTGCGCCGACGCCGCCGGCGCCGTTCCCGCGGGGATGCGCCTGGTCAAGGTGAGCACCCTGGACGATGCGGTGAGCGACCTGAAGGCACTCGCGGCGGGCCGCAGTGTCCCGTCCTGCTGACGATGAACGGCGAAGGAGACTGGCGGCGCTTGGCAATGATCGGTGAAGGAGAACGGCAGGGCTTGGCCGTGATCACGGTAGATTGGCGGCCCATGAACTTTCGCTCCCCGCTGCCGCCGGGTGGCCCGCGCCGCACGGCTGGGCCAGGGCGCCCTGACATAAGGGGGACCGGTTGAGCTTCCGGCCGTCTGGGCCCGCTCGCCCGCCAGACACCCGGGCGGCGCTCAAGCTGCCCCGCTGGCCCCGTTACCTGGTGCCGGCCCTCGCCGGGCTGGTCGCCTTCGTCGTGGTGCTCGTCATCATCGCCGGGGTGTGGACAGATTTCCTGTGGTTCCGTTCGGTGCACTACGGGTCGGTCTTCGGCGTCACCTACGGCACCCGGTGGGCGCTGTTCTTCATCGGCGGGATCTTCATGGCCCTGGTGACCGGCCTCAACGCCGTTGTCGCCTTCCGGCTCCGGCCGGCCTACCGGCCGGTCGCGTCGCAGCGTCCCGGCGTCGACACCTACCGGCTGGCCGTTGACCCGCACCGGCGGCTGCTGCTCGGGATCGCACTCGGCCTGGTGGGACTCATCTCCGGCATCAGCGTGGCGGGCGCGTGGCGGACGTGGCTGCTGTTCATCAATCAGGTGTCCTTCCACCAGAAGGACCCTCAGTTCCACCTGGACATCTCGTTCTTCGTCTTCACCTATCCGTTCATCCGGCTGGTGCTTTCCTACCTGTTCGCTGCCGTCCTGCTGTCACTGGCCGCCGCCGTGCTGGTGCACGTGCTCTACGGCGGGCTCCGGCTGCAGGGCCGGCGGGTGCGGGCCACCACGGGTGCCCAGACGCAGCTGTTCCTCCTGCTCGGGGTCTTTGTCCTGCTCAAGGGGGTCGCCTACTGGTTCGATCGCTATGGCATCGACTTCTCCCAGCGCGGGACGGTGACCACCGGGGCGTCCTACACCGACGTCAACGCGGTCCTGCCGGCCAAGACGGTGCTGGCCGTGATCGCAATCATCTGCGCAGTGCTGTTCTTCGCCGGCGCGGTCCGGCGCAGCGCGATGCTGCCCGCTGTCGGGTTCGGCCTGCTGGTCCTGTCGGCGATCATCATCGGCGGGGTCTACCCGGCGATCATCCAGCAGTTCGTGGTCAAGCCGAACGAGCTGGCCAAGGAAACCAAGTACATCAGCAGGGAGATCATCAGCACCCGGCGCGCCTACGGGGTCAGCGCCGTGCGGGTGCTCCCGTATCCGGGTGCCCCCTTGGTGCAGCCCAGCCAGCTCGTGAACCAGGTGGCCGGACTGGAGGGCCTGCGGCTGATGGACCCGGCCGTGGTGTCGCAGACGTTCCAGCAGCTCCAGCAGGTCAAGGGCTTCTACCAGTTCCCTGATCAGCTGGCGGTCAACCGCTACCGGCTCGCTGGCGGCGGCCAGACCCCGCAGGACATGGTGGTCGCGGTCCGCGGGATGGGCGGGCCGCCCCCGGGCCAGGGCAACTGGATCAACACCCACCTGGTCTACACGCACGGCTTCGGGTTCGTGGCCGCCAAGGCGAACACGGTGGCCGCGGGCGGCACCCCGCAGTTCGTGGAGAGCGACATACCGCCGCACGGCCAGCTCGGCCCGTTCCAGCCCCGGGTGTACTTCGGTCAGCAGGAGAATCCGTACGCAATCGTCGGCGGCCCACCCGGCCGGCCCGGGCAGGAACTCGACTACCCCGTCGAGAACGCCAGCGGTCAGAAGAACTACACCTACAACGGCACCGGCGGCGTGGCGGTGGGCTCCCCGCTGAACCGTTTCCTGTATGCCGTCAAGTTCCGCGAGCTGAACATCCTGCTGTCCGGGGCCATCAACAACTACTCGAAGATCCTTTACGACCGCCAGCCGCTGGACCGGGTGGCCAAGGTGGCCCCGTTCCTGACCCTGGACGGCACCCCGTACCCGGTGGTCGCCAACGGGCGCATCCTGTGGGTGGTGGACGGCTACACGACCACCGACATGTATCCATATTCAGAACGCATCAGCATGCCGCAGGCCACGTCCACCAGCCAGACCCCGAACGGGTCGGTCGCCGGGCAGCCGACCGGCGAGATCAACTACATCCGCAACTCGGTCAAGGCGGTGGTGGACGCCTACACCGGCGACGTCAGCCTCTACCAGTGGGGCTCTCCCGACCCGATGCTCCGCACCTGGATGAACGCCTTCCCCGGCGTCATCAAGCCGAGCAGCGCCATCCCGGCTTACCTGCGGCCACACCTGCGCTACCCGCCGGACCTGTTCGAGGTCCAGCGGCAGATTCTCGCCAAGTACCACGTCCAGAACCCCCAGTCCTTCTACGGCGGGCAGAACTTCTGGACCGTGCCGAACGACCCGACCGGCACCAGCACCAACAGCGGCCTGAGCCAGCCGCCCTACTACCTGACCATGACCATGCCCGGCTACCAGAGGCAGTCTCAGTTCTCGCTGACGACCACGCTCGCGCAGCGGTCGCGGCCGAACCTCGCCGCCTACATGGCGGTCGACAGCAACCCGCAGGCCGGCTACGGCACGATCAGGATCCTCCAGCTGCCGCAGGCCGCCGCGATCCTGGGCCCGCAGCAGGTGCAGAACAACTTCGAAACCGACCCGGTCGCGTCCAAGGAACTGTCGCTTTTCCGGCAGGGCGGCTCGACCGTGATCAAGGGGAACCTGATCGCCCTGCCGCTGGCCGGTGGCCTGCTGTACGAGGAGCCCATCTACATCGAGGCCGCCGGGGGCGCCAGCGCGGGCTCCTACCCGACCCTGAAACGGGTGTTCGTGTTCTACAACGGCGTGGTCGGTTACGGCACCTCGCTGCAGGGCGCGCTGGCGCAGGTGTTCACCGGCCTGCCCAGCGCCGGCCAGGGCGTTCCCAGCGGCGGCTCGGGCGTGGTCAGCGCGATCGTCCGCAAGTACCTGCAGCAGGCGGAGCAGGACTACGCGGCGGCGCAGGCCGCCCTGCGCAGCGGCGACTTCACCGCCTACGGCAATGCCATCGCCAGCATGAAACAGGCGCTCGACAACGCCCAGAAGGCCGCCGGGACAGGATCAGGCGCCGCGGCGGGGGCTACCCCGTCGCCGTCGCCGTCCCGGACCGCCGCGGCCAGCCCCAGCCCGTCCCCGTCCCGTTAGCGGGGGGTAGTTTCAAGCCTGCGAGTGCCTTCCCGGCCGGGCCCGGCCGGCCGGGGAAACGGGCTACCTTCGGGTAGCGCGGCGGTGCTCACGAGCAGCCCAGCGGAGGGCGTACGCTCGGTGGGTGGGGACATCCATCGCCGAATGCTGACAAGAGCCGGCGTCTGTGTGCCCGGGCCGTGTGTCCGGGAAAGGAGCGAAACTGGCCGTGGCGCCTCGAGTGCTAATTGATGCGACCGCGGTGCCCGCGGATCGCGGGGCGTTGGGCCGCTACGTGGACGGCCTCGTCTCCGCTCTCGGGGCCGCGGGGGCCGATCTGGCCGTGGCCTGCCAGCGCAACGATGAGGAGCGCTACGGGCGGCTGGTGCCCGATGCGCGCATCGTGGCCGGCCCGACCGCGATCGCCCACCGGCCCGCCCGGCTGGCCTGGGAGCAGACCGGGCTGCCCCTCGTGGCCCAGCAGGTCAGCGCGGACGTCCTGCATGTGCCGCACTACACGATGCCGCTTCACCCCGGTGTGCCGACCGTGGTCACCATCCACGATCTGACGTTCTTCACCGAGCCGGACGCCCACTCCCCGGTCAGCGCCACCTTCTTCAAGTCGGCGATCCGCACCTCGGTCCGGCGGGCGACCCGGCTGCTGGTCCCGTCCAAGGCCACCCGGGACGAGCTCGTGCGGGTGCTCAGCGCCGACCCGACCAGGATCGACGTCGCCTACCACGGCGTGGACCACTCGCTGTTCCACCAGCCCAGCCCCGACCAGCTGCGGCAGATTTCCGACCGGCTCGGCCTGCACGGCCAGCCATACGTGGCCTACCTCGGGACCCTGGAGCCGCGCAAGAACGTGCCCGCCCTGATCGCCGGCTGGGCGGCGGCCGTGTCCGACCTGCCCGACCCGCCTGCGCTGGTGCTCGCTGGCGGCAGCGGCTGGAGCGAGGAAGTGGACGAGGCAGTCGCCTCGGTTCCCGCCCATCTGCGCCTGGTGCGCCCCGGCTACCTGCGCTTCAGCGACCTTCCCGCCTATCTCGGGGGCGCCCTCGTCGTCGCCTTCCCCAGCCGCGGAGAGGGATTCGGCCTGCCGGTGCTGGAGGCGATGGCCTGCGCGGCCCCGGTGCTGACCACCCACCGCGCGTCGCTGCCCGAAGTCGGCGGTGACGCGGTCGCCTACACCGAGCCGGACGCGGCCAGCATCCAGGCCGGGCTGCGGGCCCTGCTCGACGACCCGGTGCGCCGGGAGGCGCTGGGCACCGCCGGGCACGCCCGGGCGCTGGAGTTCAGCTGGGCCGCCTCGGCCGAGGCGCATCTCGCGTCCTACCTGCGTGCGGCCGGGCAGCGAGACGGGTAATCTGCGTCTCCATGTCCCCACGGTCCGCCCATCCTGGCCGCCTGGAGCCGCTGGAGGCCGTCCTGCTGGTCGGTGGCCAGGGCACGCGGCTGCGCCCGCTGACCATCAGCACGCCCAAACCGCTGCTCCCCACCGCCGGAGTCCCGTTCCTCGCCCACCAGCTGGCCAAGGCGTCCGCCGCCGGGGTCACCCGGGTGGTCCTGGCCACCTCCTACCGAGCGCAGATGTTCGCGGACTCCCTCGGTGACGGCTCCGCGTTCGGCCTGGAGATCGTCTATGTCCAGGAGGGCACCCCGCTCGGCACCGGCGGCGCGATCAGGAACGCGGCGCAGGCCCTGCGCAGCGGCCCCGGCCGGCCGGTGCTGGTGCTCAACGGGGACGTGCTGTCCGGCCACGACCTCGCCGCCCAGCTCGACCTGCACAGCAAGGCCGAGGCCGCGGTCACCCTGCATCTGGTCGAGGTCGATGACCCGGCGCAGTTCGGCTGCGTGCCGACCGACGCCGACGGGCGGGTGACCGCGTTCCTCGAGAAGACCCCGCAGCCGGTCACCAACCGGATCAACGCCGGCTGTTACGTCTTCCGCCGCGATGTGATCGACGAGATTCCGCCGGGGGTCGTGACCTCGGTGGAGCGGGAGACGTTTCCCGCCCTGATCGAAACCGCCGCGGTGGTGATGGGTTACCTGGACGACTCGTACTGGCTCGACGTGGGAACTCCCCAGGCGTTCGTTCAAGGATCATGCGACCTGGTCCTGGGCCGCCTCGCCTCACCCGCCCTGGGCTCCGTCCGCGGCGTGCCCGGTGAAGCGCTGCTGCTCGACACGGCGCGAGTCGAGCCGGGCGCACGGCTGGCTGGCGGCACCGTGGTCGGGGCCGGCTCGGTGGTCGGGGCCGGGGCCCAGGTCGAGGGCAGCGTCCTGTTCGACGGGGTGCAGGTCGGCGCGGGCGCGCACATCAGCGCCTCCGTCCTGGGGCGCGGCGTCCGGGTCGCGGAGTCGGTGGTGCTCGACGGGGCCGTGATCGGCGATGACGCGAGCGTGGCCAGGGGGAACGAGCTGCGGGCCGGCATGCGGGTGTGGCCGGGGGTGGATCTCGGCCCGACATCGGTCCGCTTCTCCACGGACGTGTGAGCCGCCGTGTCCCCGCTCGCGGCGCAGCCCGGCCCGGTAGGCACGCCGGGCCCGCCCGGGTCCGCGGCCGGCGGAGCCCATCCCGGGGTCATGCTCACCGGGCGCTGGGAGGCGCCGTTCCGGGTGGACCTCGCCCGCACCCTGGGGGTGCACCGCCGCGGGACCGGTGATCCGTCCTTCCGGGTCGAGCCTTCCGGCGCGGTGTGGCGGACATCGCGCACCCCGCTGGGGCCGGCCACGCTGCGGCTGACGGCCGGCCCGGGCGGGGCGGGCGGAATGACCGGCGGCGGGGCCACCCGGGCCGCTGACGGCTCGACGGTGCTTGCCTGGGCCTGGGGCCCGGGCGCCGCCTGGCTGCTCGCCTGCCTGCCCGCGCTGCTCGGCGCGGATGACGACCGTACCGGCTTCCAGCCGGTGCATCCGCTGCTGGCCGAAATGGACCGGCGGTACTCGCATCTCCGGATCGGCCGGACGGGCCGGGTGTTTGAGGCGCTGGTGCCAGCCGTGCTGGAGCAGAAGGTCGTCGGCGCCGAGGCCCGGCGCGCCTGGCGGACACTCATGCTCAGGTTCGGGGAGCCACCTCCGGGACCCGCCCCACGCGGGATGCGGGTCTTCCCGCCCGCCCGCACCTGGGCGCGGATCCCCTCCTGGGCCTGGCACCGGGCCGGTGTGGAGGGCGTCCGGGCCCGGACCGTGATCGGCGCCGCGCAGGTTGCCGCGCGGCTGGAGGAGATCGTCGCGATGACACCGGCCGAGGCCGACCAGCGCCTGCGCTCCCTGCCCGGGATCGGGCCCTGGACCTCCGCCGAGACCCGCCAGCGGGCCTGCGGCGACGCCGACGCGGTCTCGGTCGGCGATGTCCACCTGCCCGGGGCGGTCGGCTGGGCGCTGGCCGGGCAGAAGGTCAACGACGGGGGGATGCTGGAACTGCTCGCCCCCTACGCCGGGCACCGGCACCGTGCCGCCCGGCTGGTCGTGCTCAGCGGCATCCGGCCGCCGCGCCATGGCCCCCGGATGGCCCCGCGCGACTACCGCGCGATCTGACGGGAAATTTGGCGGCGCAAGCCCCGATGTTCAGGCCGGGGTTGGCCGCCTGAGCGGCACGGCAGGGATCCCTATCGTTCACCGCGGGAGGACGTCAAGCCACGGAAAGCTGGCCAGATCGGGCTCCACCCAGCCGGTCCTGGCCGTCGGCGAAGCGAGGAGGCGCGCCGAGTAGTGGCGGGCGAGCAGCCGCTTGTCAAACAGGGCCGGGTTGCGCTCCGCGAAGGCAGTGAAATCGGTGCCGGGCGGGCCGGACGCGACATGGTGGGCGACGATCTCGGTCCACGCCCTGGTGACCGTGGCGTTGAACTTCTGCGGCGCGCGCTCGTACGCGGCGATATGCGTGATCCAGCGGGCCACCACATCGGCGGCGCGGGCGCCCCCGTGCCGCTGGACGGCGAGGAAGGCCAGGTGGATGTGCTGGCGGTGGCGGAACGCGCCTCCGGGCGGCACGATCTCGGCCAGGACGGCGGCGAGCTCTGGCGGCAGCGCCCGCGGGCCAGCGTGCCGGGGATGGCGGGGGTGCTGGCAGCGCGCGGGCTGGCGGTCCTGGGGCTGATCGCGGCGGGTCATGCGAAAACCTCTGACAGGGCGTGGACAACGGCGAAGAAGCCGGCCCGCTGCGCCGGGCTGACGTGGCTGAGCGCACCCTGCTCGAGGTCGCGCACGGCCGCCGATACGGTCCCGGCGGCCCGCTGGCCGGCCGGGGTCAGCGAGATGAGGAACGACCGGCGGTCGGCCGGGTCCACCTCCCGCACCACGTAGCCGCGCTTCACCAGCCGGTCCAGCACGCTGGTGAGGGTGGTGGGCCTGGTGGCGGTGGCGGCGGCGAGCGCCCCGACCGTCAGCGGGTGGCGCGTGGCCAGGTTGGCGAGGACGTTGATCTCGGACGCGGGCAGGTCCAGTCCGGCCAGCCGCGTGGCCAGCACCTGAAGCGTCGCATGGGTCGCCCGGTGCAGGGCCAGCACGACGCCCGCCGGCGCTTCATCTACCACGAAATCGGATAATACCAAATCGCAGTAACTTCAGGCGCTAGGCCTTGGGATCAGGCTGGAGGGCCCGGGTCTGCGGCTCGGACCCGAGCTGATCCGGCCGGGGCACGGGCCCCGGGGACTGGGGTCCGAGATGATCGGGCCGGGGCACAGGTCCCGGGGGCTCAGGTCCAGCGTGATCGGGCCGGCGTGATCGGGTCCGGTCAGGATAACGGGGACGCCACGGGACACCCGGGAATAGCCGCACTTAGAGTGCCGCTATGAGCGATGTGCCCGCCCGCCGCACGTCGTCTCCCCTCCCGGGGGAGCCCGCGCCCCCCGCGCCCCCGGCCAGCGCCGTGCGCCGAGCGCTCGCCCGCGCCCGGGACGGCAAGACGCTGGACGCGGGTGAGGCCGCCACATTGCTGCAGGCCCGTGGCGAGCACCTGGCCACGCTGCTCGGGCACGCCAGCCGGGTCCGCGACGCCGGGCTTGCCGCCGCCGCGCGACCGGGTGTCATCACCTACTCGCGCAAGGTCTTCATCCCGCTGACCCGGCTCTGCCGGGACCGCTGCGGCTACTGCACGTTCGTGACCGTGCCCGGCCGGCTGGAAAGTCCCTACCTGTCCCCGGACGAGGTCCTGGATATCGCCCGCCAGGGTGCCGCCCTCGGCTGCAAGGAGGCGCTCTTCACCCTCGGCGACCGGCCGGAGGACCGCTGGCGGCAGGCGCGGGACTGGCTGGACGCCAGCGGTTACGACGACACGCTGTCCTATGTCCGGGCGATGGCCATCAGGGTGCTGGAGGAGACCGGCCTGCTGCCGCACCTCAACCCGGGCGTCCTCACCTGGCAGGACTTCCAGCGGCTCAAGCCGGTGGCGCCATCGATGGGGATGATGCTGGAGACCACCGCGGCCCGGCTGTTCACCGACCAGGGCGGCCCGCACTATGGCAGCCCGGACAAGGATCCGGCGGTGCGGCTGCGGGTGCTGGAGGACGCCGGCCGGTCGGCGGTCCCGTTCACGACCGGCATCCTGATCGGCATCGGGGAGACGCTGGCCGAGCGGGCAGAGTCGATCTTCGCCATCCGCCGGGTCGCGCAGGAGTATGGCGGCATCCAGGAAGTCATCGTGCAGAACTTCCGGGCCAAGCCGGACACCAAGATGCGCGCCATGCCCGATGCCGATCTCGACGACCTGGCCGCGACGATCGCCGTGGCCCGGCTGGTCCTCGGCCCGTCGGCGCGGATCCAGGCCCCGCCCAACCTCATCGGGGACGCCTACCGGCTCATCCTGGCCGCGGGGATCGACGACTGGGGCGGGGTATCGCCGCTCACCCCCGACCACGTGAATCCCGAACGCCCGTGGCCACAGATCGACGAGCTGGCGCGGCGCACCGAGGCCGCCGGGATGACCCTGCGGGAGCGGCTCACGATCTACCCGCCCTACCTCGCCGAGCCCTGGCTGGATCCGCGGCTGGCCGGGCACGTGACGGCGCTGGCCGACCCGGTGACCGGGCTCGCCCGTGACGGCGCGATGCCGCAGGGCCGGCCCTGGCAGGAGCCCGACGGCGGCTGGGGCGAGGCGGCCGGCCGGACCGACCTGCACGTCACCATCGATACCACCGGACGGGCGGCTGACCGCCGGGCCGACTTCGGCGAGGTCTACGGCGACTGGGCGGCGGTGGCGGCCCGGATCGACCCCGCCGCCCGGCCGGCCGGGGAGCCGGGGCCGGCCGACGGCAGCCGTTTGGCATCCGCTGGCGCCGGGCCGGGCCGGGCAGCAGCAGGCGGCGCGCCCGGGCGGCTGGGCGGCGAGGTGGCCGCCGCGCTGCGGGCGGCCGAGCGCGACCCGGCCGCGATCACCGACGGGCAGGCGCTGGCGCTCCTCGGCGCGGACGGCCCGGAGCTGGAGGCGCTCGCCGGGCTCGCGGACGCTGTCCGCCGCGACACGGTCGGCGACGACATCACCTACGTGGTCACCCGCAACATCAACTTCACCAACGTGTGCTACACGGGCTGCCGGTTCTGCGCGTTCGCGCAGCGCCGCACCGACGCCGACGCCTACACGCTCTCGCTGGAACAGATCGGGGACCGGGCGGCCGAGGCGTGGCAGGCGGGCGCGACCGAGGTGTGCATGCAGGGCGGGATCCACCCGGACCTGCCCGGCACCGCCTACTTCGACATCGCCGCGGAGGTGAGGGGCCGCTGCCCGGATCTGCACGTGCACGCGTTCTCCCCGATGGAGGTCGTCAACGGCGCGGCCCGGACCGGGCTGGGCGTGCGCGAGTGGCTGTCGCGGGCCCGGCAGGCCGGCGTCGGCTCGCTGCCCGGCACCGCGGCCGAGATCCTCGATGACGACGTGCGGTGGGTGCTGACCAAGGGCAAGCTGCCGGCCTCGGCCTGGATCGAGGTCATCACCACCGCGCACGAGCTGGGCATCCCGACCACCGCCACGATGATGTACGGGCACGTGGACACGCCCGCGCACTGGGTCGGCCACCTGCGGGTGATCCGCCGCATCCAGGAGCAGACCGGCGGCTTCACCGAGTTCGTGCTGCTCCCGTTCGTGCACGCCAGCGCGCCGATCTACCTGGCCGGGCTGGCCCGCCCCGGTCCCACCCGCCGGGAGAACCGGGCGGTTCACGCGCTGTCACGGCTGATGCTGCACGGCGCCATCGGCAACATCCAGTGCTCCTGGGTGAAGCTCAGCGGCGAGGCGTGCCGGGATGTGCTGCGCGGCGGGGCCAACGACATCGGCGGCACCCTGATGGAGGAGACGATCAGCCGCATGGCCGGCTCCGAGCAGGGCTCCTACAAGACCATCAGCGACATGGCCGCCATGGTCGCGCCGCTGGGCCGGCCGCTGCGGCAGCGCACCACCCTGTACGGAGTTCCTGATGCCGAACGCCTCGCGGCATCGGCCGCCAGCGACGGGGTATGCGCGTCCATCCGGGGCGGGCGACCCTCCCTCCCCGTGGTGCGCTAACGACTTGCCACGAGTTTGCGCCACGGGAATCGCCCGCCACAAAACGGACGTGATCATGACGCAAACGCGTGGCATGTCCATGCTGGCCGCCATTGTCCGGGCAGCGGCAGTCACACCGTCACCATGAATGCGGCTGGGTCACGGGGCGGGCGGCCCGGAGCCGGGGCGGCCGGGTGGCCGACGCCGACCGCGCCCATCGGGTCCCAGTCGGCCGGCAGGCCCAGCGCGCGGCGGGTCGTGGGCCGGCAGAACATCGTGCTCGACACCCAGCACGAGCCGAGGCCCTCCACGGCTAGGGCGACGAGCAGGTTCTGCACGGCCGCGCCCATGGCGACCACGAACATCTCCCGCTCGGAGGCGTTGCGCCGCTGGTCGGGGTAGGTGTGCGCCGCCTCGGCGTGCAGGCACGGGACGATGAGCAGCGGCGCGCGCCGCAGCGGCTCGCCGCGTCGCAGCCGGCGGGTGATCTGCTCCGGCGTGAAGCCGTCTCCGCGCAGGTCGGCGGTCCATGCCGCGCGCATGTCATCGAGCAGCGTGGTCCGGGCCTGCTCCGACTCCAGGATGACGAACCGCCAGGGGGTGGAGTGGTGCGGCGCGGGCGCGGTGATGGCGGCGGCGACCGCCCGCCGGACCGCGGCGCTGTCCACCGGCGCGTCGGTGAAGTCGCGCACGGTCCGCCGGGCGGCGAGCACGTCGCCCGAGCCGAACCGGAACATGTCCTCGGCCGGGGGCCGGATCAGCGCCCGGCCGCCCGGGCCGTCCGCGTCGGTGACCAGGTGCGCCAGGCCCCGCACGATCGCCACCGGGACACCGCTGGCCTTGGCCTTCACCAGGTCGGCGGCCGCCGCGATCTCGTCGGCCACCGCGGCCACGGTCACCTCCAGCCGGGTGCCGAACGTGTCCGGCTGGCCCCGGTGGTCGACCAGCGGCAGGACGCCCGCGGCGCCGATCGCGGCGTCGGTCTGGCCGGTGCGCCAGGGCCGCCCCAGGGTGTCGGTGATGATGACCCCGATTCTCGCGCCGAGCCGGTCGCGCAGGGCCTTGCGCAGCCGGCGGGCCGAGCCGTCCGGGTCCTCCGGCAGCAGCACCACCGTACCGGGCGGGGTGTTGGAGGCGTCCACCCCGGCGGCGGCGAGCACCAGGCCCTGCCTGGTCTCCACGATCCGGGTGTCACCGCGCCGCGCCACCACCCGGACCGTCTCCGCGTCGATCGCCCGCTCCCGGTCGGACCGGACCACCCGGCCCTCCGCCTTGCTCACGATCTTGGACGTGACCACCACGATGTCGCCGTCGGCCAGGACCGGCTCCGCGTCCGCGATCAGCCCGGCCAGATCGGCACCGGCCCCGACCTCGGGGAGCCCCACCATGCCGGTGACGGTGATGCTGGCGGCGGTGTTCATGCGGTCAGCTCCTGGGCCAGGTCGAGCGCGGCGCGGGCGATCGCCGCGGTGGCGGGCACGTCGGTCATGTAGAGCGGGACCGCCCGGACCGCGAGACCGGCCAGTTCCGGCGCGTCCACCGCCGCCTTGTCGCGTTCGTCCACCAGCCAGCCGTCGAGCAGGGCGGCCCCGTAGTGGGCGGCGACGCCGGCCGCGGACGCCTCGGCGCCGATCGCGGCCAGGCACTTGTCGGCCATGCCGCGCACCGGCGCGCCCCCGATGATCGGCGAGACCCCGACCACCGTCTGCGCGCGCACAGCCTCGGCGATGCCGGGCACGGCCAGGATGGTGCCGATGCTGACGACCGGGTTGGACGGGGGGAACAGGACCACGTCGGCCTCGCTGATCGCCTCCAGCACGCCCGGCGCGGGGCTCGCACCCTCCGCGCCGGCCAGGACGAACCCGGCCGCGGGCGCGGTGGCGTGCAGGCGCACCCACCACTCCTGGAAGTGGATGGTCCGCCCGCCCTCGTCGCGCAGGATCACCTGGGTCTCGACGCGGTCGTCGGACATCGGGAGCAGCCTGACGCCGGGCTGCCAGCGGGCGCAGAGGGCCGCGGTGGCCGCGGACAGGGGGAGGCCGGCGCTGAGCATGCTGGTCCGGTGGAGGTGGGTGGCGATGTCCCGGTCGCCCAGGCCGAACCAGTCCGGCCCGGCGCCATAGGCGGACAGTTCCGCCAGCACGGTGTAGGTGTCGCCGGCGCGTCCCCAGCCCTGCTCCTCGTCGATGCCACCGCCCAGGGTGTACATCACCGTGTCGAGGTCCGGCGAGACGTGCAGGCCGAACAGGCCGATGTCGTCGCCGGTATTGCCGATGACGGTGATCTCGGCGTCCGGGGCGGCGGATTTCAGCCCGCGCAGGAAGCGGGCGGCGCCGACTCCGCCGGCGAGCACTGTGATGCGCATGCCGGCCAGTCTGGCAACCCGTGACCCGCCAGCCCCCGCCGGGCCGGCCACGATGGCCCGTGATCCGGCATTCTGGCCGGATTTAGCCGCCATCACGCCCAAACTAGCCAGTCATTATCACGTATCCCGCTTGACTTGACGCAAGACACGCGCGTGTAATTTCACTTGTGTAGTTCGCGCGCTGCCGGGGGAGGCATGCGCGCGCCGACGGGGTCGTGCGAGAAGGAGGTGCGCCGTGGCTGAGGTCGTCCCGCTTGGCATATTCGGTATCGGCGAGGACGATACCGGGGGCCTGGCATGGCAGGACCGGGCGCTGTGCGCGCAGACCGATCCGGAGGCGTTCTTCCCGGAGAAGGGCGGCTCGACCAGGGAAGCCAAGAAAGTGTGCCGCGGCTGTGAGGTGCAGGCCGAGTGCCTGGAGTACGCGCTCGAGCACGATGAGCGGTTCGGGATCTGGGGCGGGCTGTCGGAACGGGAACGGCGCCGGCTCAAGCGCGACACCGGCTGAGCGGCTCCGCCGCCTGGCCTACCCCGCCAGGGCCTGGCGGGGCCGCACGGCTCTCCTGGCCACCTGGCTGGCATCTTGCGGTCTGCCTGCCTGCTTGCCATGGCTTCCCGTATTGTTCACCGAGTGCCCCACCGTGCCGGGAACAGGCCGGCCAGTCAGCTCGGGTGCCTGGCCGGTCAACACTTGAGCAGCAAGCGGATCCGTGTCGCCGAATAACTTGCAGTCTCAGCACGTCGTCACCGCGGTCATCGTCACTCACGATGGAGCCGCGTGGGTTCCGCGTGTCACCGAAGCCCTGGTGAACCAGACCCGGCCCGTCCAGCGGGTGGTTGGCGTCGATACCGGTAGCAGGGACCGCAGTGGGGCCATGCTCGCCGAGGCCCTCGGCCGCGGCGCCGTGTTCGGCATGGATCGCGGCACTGGCTACGCGGCCGCCGTCCACCAGGCGTTGCGGCACCGGGCCGCCGCCACCCACCTGCCTCCGTCGGCGGGGGCGCCGGGCGAGCGGACGGAGTGGGTATGGCTGCTCCACGACGACTGCGAGCCCGAACCGGACGCGCTGGAGCAGCTGCTCCTCGGGGCCGAGCAGGTGTCGGCCACGGCGGTGGTCGGCCCCAAGGTCATGGACTGGTCCGACCGGGATGTCCTGCTCGAAGCGGGGGTCGGCATCGACCGCGGCGGCCGCCGGATCACCGGGATCGAGCCGCGCGAAGTGGATCAGGGGCAGCACGACGGCGACCGGGATGTGCTCGCCGTCGGCAGCGCCGGCATGCTGGTCCGCCGTGACGTATGGGACCAGGTGGGCGGCTTCGATCCCGGCATGCTCATCTATCGCGAAGACGTCAACTTCTGCTGGCGTGTCCAGGCCGCGGGCTACCGGGTCCGCGTGATCACCGACGCCGTCGTCTACCACGTGGAGGCCTCGGCGAGGAACCGGCGGCAGGCCTCGGCCGCCCCCCGGCGCGGGCGGCAGGACCGCCGCAACGCCCTGCTGGTGCTGCTCGGCAACCTCCCGGCCGGGCTGATGATCTTGGCGCTGGCCGGCAACCTGGTGCTGTCCATGCTGCGCACGCTGTTCTTCCTGCTGGCCAAGCGGTCCGGTGGGGCACTGGACGAGTTCGCGGGGTTCATGGGGGTGGCCGGCCGCCCGCTGCGGCTGCTCACCGCCCGGCGCCGCCGGGCCCGGGGGCGGCGTGCCGCCTGGGCCCGCGCGCGGGCCGAGGTCCCCCCCGGCCATTCGTTCCGCAAGCTCGCTGAGTTCGCCACCGGGGCGCTGTCGAAGTCCCTCCCGGTGGACGTGGTCGGCAGCCACCATGCCACCGGAGACCCGTTCGAGGACGACTCGCTGCTGGTCAACACCGGCGTGGTGCAGCGCGTGCTGACCAACCCCGGGGTGCTGCTGTTTTTGGTGCTCACCACCATCGCGCTGGTGGCGGAACGCTCGCTGCTCGGCTCCAACCCGCTCGGTGGCGGCACGCTCGTTCCGGCCTGGGGGGGCGCATCCGCGCTGTGGGCGGAGTACCTGCAGGGCTTCCACCCGGCCGGGATCGGCTCGGCCGTCAGCACCCCGCCTTACGTGGCTGTGATCGCGCTGCTGGCGTCGCTGCTGGGGGGAAAGCCCTGGCTCGCGGTTGACGTCATCCTGATCGGCTGCATCCCGCTCGCGGGTGTTACCGCCTACCTGGCGTCGCGGCGGATCACCCGGTCGGTGCCGGTCAGGATCTGGGCGGCGATGGCCTATGCGCTGCTGCCGGTGGGCATGGGCGCGGTGGCCGCTGGCCGTCTCGGCACCGCGCTGGTGCTCGTCCTGCTGCCGTTGATCGCCGTGGTGGCCGCGCGCGTCTTCACCCACGGCCGCCGCCGGGCGCGGCGGGCGGCCTGGGCGGCCGGTCTCCTCGTCGCCGTGGCCGCCGCCTTCGTGCCGCTGGTCTGGGTGATCACCGTGGCCGCCATGGCCATCGGCGCGCTCGTCTTCCGCCGGGGCCGTCCCGCCGTGCTGATCGACGCCGCGATCGTCGCCGTGGTGCCGGTGGTTCTGCTGCTCCCGTGGAGCGCGTCCCTGGCCACCCGCCCATCCCAGCTGTTCCTGGAGGCCGGGCTGCAGCCGCCCGGGCTCGCCACGCCGGGCCTGGCGCCCCGGTCCCTGCTGTTGCTGTCCCCGGGCGGCCCGGGCCTGCCGCCGTTCTGGGTGACCGCGGGCCTGATCCTGGCCGCGGCGGTGGCGCTGGTCTGGGGCGGCCGCCGGACGCTGGTGCTGGCCGGGTGGTCCGCGGCGCTGATGGGGCTGTTCGCCGCCGCCGCGGTGACCAAGGTCAGCGTCACACCCGCGGCCGGCGGCGACGCCGTGCCGGCCTGGCCGGGGCCCGCGCTGGCGTTCGCCGGCGCGGGCCTGCTCCTCGCGGCGCTGGCCTCCGGCGACGCGCTGGCCGGCCAGCTGGGCAAAGGCCGGTGGCGCACTCCGAGCGGGATCGCGGTCATCGGGCTCGCCGCGGTCGCCTGCACGGTGCCGGTGCTGGCGGCCGCGGCCTGGCTGACCACCGGGGTCCAGGGCCCGGTGGCGCCGGTCGCGGGGCCGGTGCTGCCGGAGTTCGTCTCCGTCATCTCCGCTACCGGGCTGCGTCAGCGCACGCTGGTGCTGCGGCCCGGCCCGCATGGCACGGTGGCGTATTCGGTGCTCCGCGACACCGACCCCCTGATCGGGGCCAGCGAGCTCCCCACCGCTCCGGCCGCGCAGCGGGCACTCAATCTGAGCGTCGCCGCCCTGACCGCGCCCTACGGCGGTTCGGTGCAGGATCAGGGGCGCTCGCTGGCCGAGTTCGGCATCGGCTACGTGCTGCTGCCGGCGCCCATTGACACGAACCTGGCCCAGCTGCTCGACGGCGTGCCCGGCCTGCGCCCCGTCAGCCAGACCTCGTCGTTGGAGCTGTGGCGGGTGTCCGCCACCAGCGCGCGGGTGCGGGTGGTGGAGCATGGCGGCACGGTGGTGGCGGTGGCGTCCGGCACGGTGAGTGTGACCGGGGCCAAGGCGCCGGCGGCAGGCGGGACGCTGGTCCTCGCCGAGCCCGCCGGTGCCTGGACCGCGGCGCTCAACGGGCATCCGCTGACCCCGCTCGCCGCGCCGGTAGATGGCTGGGCGCAGGGATTCCGCCTGCCGCCCGGTGGCGGGTCGCTGACCGTCAGCCACAGCCAGCTCACCCGGCTTGGGATCGTCCTGCTTGAAGGCCTCGCCGTGGCCATCGTGATAGGCCTGGGCCTGCCCGGCACCCGGGTGGCCGGCGAGACCGACGAGGGGGCGGCAGCGGCGGCTGCTGCACGCCGCAGCAGCGCCCCCGCCCGTGATCAGGACGGTGAGCAGGCCCGCGAGCGCAGGTCCCCGCGCCGTGGCAAGGGCAAGCCGGCCGGGCCCTCGCGGCCGCGGGTACGGCGGCCACCTGCCCCCGCCGCCCAGGAGGCGGAGCCGGTGCGCGGGGCGGCGATGGCCGGGGCGCGTGGTGGCCCGCCCGGCCGGCGTGGCGGATCAGCGCCCACGGGGCCCCTGCCCGGTGACGTGGATGCCGACAGTCCCACGATGGTGAGTCACGTTCGCGGGGGAGCGGACATGGCCGGCCAGGCCGCGTCCGGGCCGCCCACGGGTGGCCGGGGGCTGCCCGGCGGCTCCGGCGGCCGCCCGCGGCGGGACGATACCGGCACGAATCCCAGGTGGCCGCGCCATCAGCGCAGGCCCCAGCCGGACCAAGCGGGACAGCCGGGCTACGAGCCGGTGCCGGGCAGCCGGGCCGTACGGCCGGGTCCCGGCCCCGGCCCCAGCCGTGAGCGCCCCCCCGGCAACGGCCCGGCCCGGGGCGGCGGCGGCGTGCCGGGCTATGGCCCGGATCCCGGCCGGAGCGTGCCGCCGGGGCCCGGCCCCGGCGCCAGCCGTGGCCGCCCGGATCCTGGCCGGGGACGGCCGGGCTACGAGACCGGCCCAGGCCGTGCTGCGCGGCGGGGCCGCGAACCTGGGCCCGATCGCGACCGGGCCGGTTACGGTCCGGACCCGGCCCGCGGCCGTCCCGGCTACGAAACGCCGCCGGGCCGGGATGGGCGGCCGGGGTATGACACGTCCCCGGGCCGGGACGGCCAGCCGGGCTATGACACGCCGCCGGGCCGGGATGGGCGGCCGGGGTACGACACGTCCCCGGGCCGGGACGGCCGGGCGGGGTACGACACGTCCCCGGGCCGGGACGGCCGGGCGGGGTACGACACCTCCCCGGGCCGGGACGGCCGGGCGGGGTACGACACCTCCCCAGGCCGGGACGGCCGGCCGGGTTACCGCCCCGACCCAGCCCGTGGCCGGCCGGGTTATGACACGTCCCCGGGCCGGGACGGTCGGCCGGGCTATGACACGTCCCCGGGCCGGGATGGGCACGCGGTATACGACACGTCGCCTCCGGGCCGGGACGGGCGGCCGGGATACGACACATCCCCCGGCCGTCGCGGGCGGCGGGAGCGTGCGCCCGAGCCCGATCGCGCCCGTCCGGGCTCCAGCCCGGACCCGGCCCGTGGGCGGCCGGGCCATGACACGGTCCCCGGCCCGGGCGGGCCGCCAGGTTACGACATATCCCCCGGCCGTCGCGGGCGGCGGGGGCGCCAACCGGAGCCCGATCGCAGCCGGGCGGGCTCCGGCCCAGACCCGCGCCGCGACGTGCCGCCCGGCTATGGTCCGCCGCCTGGGCCTCCCGCGGAACGCGGCGGGCTCAGGGGCCGGGTCGGCTGGCCCGGCCGCGGTGGCCGATCCGGCCAGGACCAGGACCAGGCGCAAGCCCAGGCCCAGGCGCAAGCCCAGGCCCGGGCCCGCGGCGAGCGCCAAAGCCCGGCGGTACAGCGTGGCCAGCTGCCCGGCGACGAGGAGGCGCTCTCACCCCTGCCGCCGCTCCCGCCCCGCAGGCCAAAGCCTATGGACGGCTATGACACCGATGGCGGAAGGCCGGACTGGGACGCTGAGCCTCAGCGCGGTCCAGGAGAGGCGGACTGGTGAAAAGCCCTAGCGCCAACCGGGTCCTGGCGCCGCTGCTCGTGGTCATCGCGCTGGGAGCCGTGTACGGGCTGGTCGCGTTCGGCCGCTCCACCACGCTCGGGGCAGGCAGGCAGGTGCTGCCACCGCGCAGCGCGGCAGCCACGTCCGTGATGCGGGCCTGCCCGTCACTGGGCTTGGCGGGCTCGGCCGCCTCCGACGTCGCGCTCATTGCCGCCCCGGCCACGGCCGGCCAGGGGCTGGCTGAGGTGAGCCGCCTCGGCGGAACCGCGAGCGCCACTCCGCTGCACAGCGTGACCAATCCCGGGCAGCTGTCCATCGCCAAGGTCCGGGCGGCGGGCGCCACGCGTCACGCGACGACCGCCCCGCCCAGCAGCCTGCCGGTCCCGACCGCGGCGGCCCAGGGCGGGGTGGTTGTCCAGGCCAGTGGGTCGATGGCGCGCGGGCTGGAGGTGGAGCAGATCACCGCGGGCGGCATCCCGGCGGCCCGGTGCGAGAGCCCGGGAACCGACTTCTGGTTCGTCGGCCCCGGCCAGCACGGCCTCGCCCGGATCCAGCTGTACCTGGTGAACGCCGGGAGCCAGACGGCCGACGCGAACGTGGAGGCCTTCACCGACGCCGGGCCGCTGCAGAGTACCCCCGACACGGGCATCACGGTGGCACCGCACAGCATGATCGTCCAGTCCCTGGCCGCAGAGCTGCGCGGATCACGGGCGGTCGTGCTGCACGTGCGCACCAGCGTCGGCCAGGTGGTGGCGGCCGTCGAAGAAAGCACGCACACAGGCGGCAGCGGCGCCTGGCTGCCGGTGGCGCAAACGCCGGCCACCACGGTGGTGCTGCCCGGCCTGCCCGCGGCGGCGGGCACGCGGCAGCTGTTCGTGGCGGTGCCGGGAACACGGGACGCCCATCTCAAGCTGACCGCCGTCACCAGCCGGGGCTCGTACCCGCCCACCGGCAGCACCGGGCTCGACATCCCCGGTGGTTCCGCTGCCGCGATCGTGCTGCCATCGCTGTCGGGCATACCGGCCGCGCTCAAGCTGTCGGCCAATGTCCCGGTGACCGCCTCGGTGATGCTGGCCGGCGGTTCACCGGGCGCCCCCGGGGTCTTCACCGCCGCCGCCCTGCCCCTTGAGGAGCAGGGGGTGGTCGCCTACGACAAGACAGGAGGCGGCACGGCCTCCCAGCTGGTGCTGTCGGCCCCCGGCCGGGCGGTGAGAGCGCAGATCACCGAGATCGGGCTCACCGGGTCGGCCGGAGCGCCACAGATCGTGCAGATCAGCGCGGGCCACAGCCTGCTGACTCAGCTGGGCAAGGGCGGGGGAGCCAGCCACAAGTCAGCCTTCTCGGTGACGATCACACCACTGGCCGGCTCCGGGCAGCTCTACGCCGGGCGGGTGATCATCGGCAGCGGCAACGGGGGGAAAGTGCAGTCCTTGCTGCCTGTCAGCAGCGCCCTGACCATGGTGCCGCTGCCCCACGTGAAGAACACGTTCATCACCACCGGGCCCTAGCCGCACGACGGCCCGGGCTCCTGCGGGCCACGGCCCGGCGGTCAGTCCTCGGCCGGGTAGCTGGGGTCAACGTCCTCGGGATTCATCCCCAGCAGGCGGGCGAACTCCTCGACGACCACTTCGAAGACCAGCTCGCCAAGATCATCGTCGCCATCAGCGCGGGCCACCAGCGGGCGCCGGTACACCACGATCCGGGGCGGGCGGAACACGGCGCCCGCGCTGACGTCAGCGCCTGACGGCGGGAAGCCGCCTGCCGCCCCGCTGGTACCGGGTTCGAGCCTGGACAGCGGCACCGGGCCGCCCGCCGCGTCGCCTACGGGCGGGATCTCCTCCACGGCGAACTCGACTCCCGCCAGATGGGCCTCCCAGCGGGGCTCAAGCCGCGCCACGGCCTGCAAGACGAGGTCGTCGAAACGCTGGGCCCGGGTGCGGTACAGGGGAACGCCCGGCGGGGCGAGGATCCCACGCAAGCCGCGGCCATGCCGGTCGCGCCGCCTGACCCGGGCCGTGCGCTCCGGGCGGCTCCGGTCGCCGGTCTGCACAGTCCTGAGCGTAACCCGGCGGCCCGGGTCAAGCATGGCCGGCGTACGGGCCGCCCGGCCCGGGGCGGGCCGGCCGTCCGCGCAGGTGGCGCCCGCAGGCCCAGGCGAGGCGCGCGTCCTTTCGAGACACGCGCCGTGAACAGGGCTGCGGTGGTGGCGTTAGCGGGCCCGGATGGGTACGGTCTGCCGTTGTGAGCGATGCGCGCGAACCTGGCTCAGGAGCGACGCGCGAGCTTGCCGCGGTGGTGACGCCGGGCGGGCCGGGCGCCGTGGGCGAGGCGGGCCGCTGATGTCCCGCCGCTGTTCCCGGCCCGCCTGCAAGCAGCCCGCTTTGTACACGCTCACCTACGTCTACCGCGACTCCACCGCCGTGCTCGGCCCGCTGGCCACCTACGTCGAACCCCACTGCTACGACCTGTGCGCGGCCCATGCGGCGCGGCTCACGGTCCCCCGGGGCTGGGACGTGGTGCGCCTGCCCGTCGATGCGGATGACCCGGCCGCGCCTGACTCGGACGACCTCGAGGCCCTCGCCAACGCGGTCAGGGAGGCGGCCCGGCCCTCATCCGGTGCCGAGCCGGTCGGCCAGGGGATCGAGGTCAGCCGGCGCGGCCACCTCCGGGTGCTGCGCTCGTCCCCGGACGAGCGGGACCGGCGCACCTAGCGGAGTGCTCACCGGCGGGCCCGCGGCCCAGCCGGCCCGGGCCGCCCGGTGAGCGTGGGCGGCCGCGGGCAGACCGGTAGGCTCGTTCTCCGTGTATCGCGCCGGGCCCACGGCGTCCTGCCACAGGCGGATGGCGCCGTAGCCGAGTGCGGGGAAGGGAGCCGAAGTGGGGCAGTACGCGAAGATCTTCAAGGCATACGACATCCGCGGCATCGTCCCCGATGAACTGGACGAGGAGGTCGCGGAGGCCGTCGGCGCCGCGTTCGTGCGGCTGACCGGTGCCTCCAGCGTGGTCACCGCTCACGACATGCGCACCTCCTCCCCCCCGCTGGCGGAAGCGTTCGGCCGGGGTGCGAGCGCGCAGGGCGCGGACGTCATCGCCGCCGGGCTCGGCTCCACGGACCTCCTCTACTACGCCAGCGGCAGCCTCGGCATCCCCGGGGCGATGGTCACGGCGAGCCACAACCCGCCCAAGTACAACGGGATCAAGCTGTGCCGCGCGGGTGCCCGGCCGGTGGGGGCGGACTCGGGCCTGGGCGAGCTGCGTGAGGCGGCCGCTCAGGGCGTTGCCTCCGGCCAGGGGCCGCACGGCACCATTACCCCGCGCGACCTGCTCCCCGGCTACGCCAGCCACCTCAAGTCACTGGTCGATCTGTCCGGGATCCGCCCGCTGACCGTGGCGGTGGACGCGGGAAACGGGATGGCCGGGTACACCGTGCCCAGCGTTTTCGAAGGGCTCCCGGTCAAGCTGGTGCCGCTGTATTTCGAGCTGGACGGCACGTTCCCCCACCATGAGGCGAATCCGATCGATCCCGCCAACCTGCGGGACCTGCAGCGCGCGGTGGTCGAGTCCGGCGCCGACCTGGGCCTTGCCTTCGACGGTGACGCCGACCGGTGCTTCGTGGTGGACGAGCGCGCGGACATCGTCCCCCCGTCGGTGCTGACCGCGCTGATCGGGGTGCGGGAACTGAAGAAGGAGCCCGGCGCGACGATCATTCACAACCTGATCACCTCGCTGGCGGTCCCCGAGATCATCTCCGAGCACGGCGGCCAGGCCGTGCGCACCCGGGTGGGCCACTCGTTCATCAAGGCGCGGATGGCGGAAACCGGTGCGGTGTTCGGCGGTGAGCATTCCGGGCACTTCTACTTCCGCGATTTCTGGTTCGCTGACTCGGGCATGCTGGCCGCCCTGCACGTGCTCGCGGCGCTCGGCTCCCAGGATGCGCCGCTGTCGCAGCTGCTGAGCAGTTACCGCAGGTACGTGGCCACCGGCGAGATCAACAGCGAGGTCCGCGACCAGGACGCGACGACGGAGGAGGTCTGCCGGGCCTTCGCCGCACGCCCGGGGGTTACGCTGGACCGCCTCGACGGTCTCACCGTCAGCGGCGACGGCTGGTGGTTCAACCTCCGCCCGTCCAACACCGAGCCCCTGCTCCGGCTCAACGCGGAAGCCACCGACGAGGCGACCCTGGCCGCGCTGCGAGACGAGGTCCTGGGCATCGTCCGCGGCGGGGCGGGTTAGGCCCGCCCCATGCTGGCCCGCGCCCCGTCCGATCGGGTATGCCGTGTCTACCGGGTACCCGCTCCAGAACCCTGGGAGAGACTGTGAACATCGACGAATGGCTGCTTGACCTGCTGGCCTGCCCCGCGTGCCACGCCCCGCTCCGCACCGACGATTCGGCCAGCGAGCTGGTGTGCACGAGCGAGACCTGTGGCCTGGCCTATCCGGTGCGGGACGATATACCGGTCCTGCTGGTAGATGAGGCCCGCCGTCCCGGGGAAGCCGGATGACGGTGGACGCGCAAGAGCGCCTCGACACCATGGCGCTGCTGGCCGCGGCTGACCCGGCCGACATGCTCCGCCAGGTCGCCTCGTCGGCCGCGCAGGTGAGGACCGCCGTGCGGGCCACCCAGGAGGCGGACCTGGATGAGATCATCGCCGCCGGCCGGCCGCGGGCGATCGTGGTCACCGGCATGGGCGGCTCGGGGATAGCCGGCAGTGTGCTCGCGGCCATCTGCGGCCCGGGCTGCCCGGCGCAGGTCCTCCCGGTCCATGACTACCAGCTCCCCGCCTGGGTGGGTGCCACCGACCTAGTGATCGCCGTGTCGTGCTCCGGCGCCACCGAGGAGACGATCGCCGCCGCGACCGCGGCGGTGCGGCGGGGCTGCCGCCTGATCGGGGTCGGGGGCGAGGACTCGGAGCTGGCGATGATCGCCCAGCAGGCACGCGCCCCGTTCATCGGTGTTCCGTCGGCGGGCATGCCGCGGTCGACCCTGTGGGGGCTGTCGATGCCGCTGGTGGTGATCTCCAGCCGGCTGGGCCTGCTGGAGGCAGGAGAGGCAGAGTACGAGTCGGCCGCGGCCGAACTGGAGCGGATCTCCTACCTGTGCCGTCCCGACAGCGAGTCGTTCATCAACCCCGCGAAATCGCTCGCGCTGGAACTGTCCGGGACCCTGCCGATGATCTGGGGCACCTCATCCCTGGCGGCCGTGGCCGCCTACCGGTTCGCCTGCCAGCTCAACGAGAACGCCAAGTACCCGGCGGTCACTGGGGCGCTGCCCGAGGCCAACCACAATCAGGTGGTC
Source organism: uncultured Actinomycetes bacterium (assembly GCA_963730065.1). GTDB lineage: Bacteria > Actinomycetota > Actinomycetes > Streptosporangiales > Streptosporangiaceae > UBA9676. The sequence goes on from CAVSQL010000007.1 coordinate 60,835, forward strand.
ACGTTCGACGGGCCGTTCGCGGCTGGCCTGGACGGGATCGGCGAGGACGGGCCAGCGGTCCCGTTGCGGCTCGTGCTGCTGCGGGACAGCCAGGAACATCCGCAGGTGGCACGCCGCCGGGAGGAATCAGCCCGGCTGGCGGAGCAGCGGGGCATCGGCGTCACCGAACTGGCCGCCGCCGACGGCAGCCCGCTGGACCGCTTGGCCAGCCTGGTACAGCTGATCGACTATGCAACGGTGTATCTCGCTGTCGCGCTGGGCATCGACCCGGGCCCGGTCGCGGCCATCCAGGAACTGAAGGCACGTATCGCATAGGAAGTGGTCGCCCATCACCAGCAACTCCCACGGGTCGGCCGGTTTGCGGGCGGTCCTGGCCGCGCTGGCCGCCAACCTGGGCATCGCCGTCACCAAGTTCGTCGCGTTCGCGATCACCGGGTCGGCGTCACTGCTGGCCGAATCGGTGCACTCGGTCGCCGACAGCGGGAACCAGGCATTGCTCCTGCTGGGGCGGAGCCGGGCGGCGCGGGCCCAGACCGAGGAGCATCCGTTCGGGTTCGGCCGGGAGCGCTACTTCTACGCGTTCTTGGTGGCGGTTGTCCTGTTCACCGGCGGTGCCGCCTTCTCGGTCTTCGAGGGGATCCATAAGATCATCCACCCGGAACGTGTCAAGTCGCCCGCGGTCGCGTTCGCCGTGCTCGCGATCGCGTTCGTCCTGGAAAGCCTCTCCCTGCGGACCGCCGTGCGTGAATCGAACCAGGTCCGGGGGAAGCACGGCTGGGTCAGTTTCATCCGCCGGGCCAAGGCGCCTGAGCTGCCAGCGGTCCTGCTGGAGGACATGGCCGCCCTGGCGGGCCTGGTATTCGCCACCGTGGGCGTGGCGCTCGCCGTGATCACCGGCAACGGGATGTGGGACGGGGCCGGATCGCTGGCGATCGGCGCGCTGCTGGCCGTCGTCGCGGTGATCCTGGCGGTGGAGACGAAAAGCCTGCTCATCGGCGAGTCCGCCAGCGGCGAGGTGGAGCGGGCGATCGTGGCCGCCCTGGAGGCAGGCGACGAGGTAGAGCGGGTGATCCACCTCCGTACCCTGCATATGGGCCCGGAGAGCCTGCTGGTGGCGGCGAAGATCGCGGTCCGAGGGTCCGCCCGGGCCGACACCGTCGCGGCGGGCATCGACGCGGCCGAGCGGCGCATCCGCGGAGCGGTGCCGATCGCTGAGGTGATCTATCTTGAACCCGATCTGTATCGGTCCTCCCGCGCGGACGCCACCGATCCCGCGGTCCGCGCGGTCCGCCGGCCGCGACGGTGACCGCCGTCCGCCACGATCCGCCGGGTGAGATCGGGTTCATCTTCCACCCTGGCTTCCAGGACCGTGGGCTCGCCACCGAGGCGGCGGCGGCTCTGCTCCGGCTCGGGTTCGAGGGCCTGGGCCTGCACCGGATCATCGGCCGGTGCGACGGCCGCAACCGCAGGTCGGCCAGGGTGCTGGAGCGTAACGGCATGCGGCATGAGGCGCATCTGGTCGAGAACGAGTTCGTCAAGGGCGAGTGGACCGACGAGCTGATCTATGCGATCCTCCGGCGCGAGTGGGAGAGTTCGCGAGGCTGAGCAGCCGCAGCGCCCGCTCCTTCTCGAACTCCAGCGCCCGGGCGGGCAGCGGGCGGATCCGCCCGATCCGGCGGGCGAGTTCCGCCACGTCGGCCCGGACGCCCGGCTCGGTGAGAACCCGCAGGCCGAACGCTAGCGCGGCGGGGCTGATGTCGTAGCGCTGCTCGATCCCCAGGGCCAGGGAGACGGCCGCCAGGTCGTCCTCGCCGAACTGCCGGTGCTGGGCGCGGCGGCCGGGCCCCCGGCCCACCGCCGGGGGGTCGCCGCGGCGGCCGGGGCCGGCTCGCGGACGGGCGGCAGCAGGCCGAGCAGATCGCGGTAGCGCAGCATCCGGGGGGAGGTATCCAGCCGCTGCGCGGCCTCGGTGATGCGCATGAGAGCAAATCTAACATTCTTATGTCAAAAAGGACTCTCATCGCGTGCGCGGACGGCCGTCCGTCCCGTACCGTCGATGAGACGAGCGCCCCCAGCAGGACCAGCCTTCACGACAGGAGTGGACATGCCCACCGAACTGCTTCCGTTCAAGGTCGCCGACCTTTCGCTTGCTGACTTCGGGCGCAAGGAGATCACGCTCGCCGAGCACGAGATGCCGGGCCTGATGGCGGTTCGGGCGGAATACGCGCAGGCGCAGCCGCTCCGGGGCGCCCGGATCACCGGCTCGCTGCACATGACCATCCAGACGGCGGTCCTGATCGAGACGCTGGTCGCGCTCGGCGCGCAGGTGCGCTGGGCCAGCTGCAACATTTTCTCCACCCAGGATCACGCCGCCGCGGCGGTGGCGGTCGGGCCGGACGGGACACCCGCCGACCCCAAGGGCATCCCGGTCTTCGCCTGGAAGGGGGAGACCCTCCAGGAGTACTGGTGGTGCACGGGCCAGGCGCTGACCTGGCCGGGCCAGGACGGGCCGAACATGATCCTGGACGACGGCGGGGACGCCACGCTGCTCGTGCACAAGGGCGCCGCGTACGAGCAGGCCGGTGCGGTGCCGTCGGCCGCCGATGACGACCCGGAGGAACTGGGCGTCATCCTGGCGCTGCTGCGCGAGAGCCTGGCCGCCGACCCTGGCCGGTTCACCCGGATGGGCGCCGGCATCATGGGCGTCACCGAGGAGACCACCACCGGTGTGCACCGGCTCTACGAAATGGCCCGGGAGAGCACCCTGCTCTTCCCCGCCATCAACGTGAACGACTCGGTCACCAAGTCCAAGTTCGACAACAAGTACGGCTGCCGGCACTCCCTCATTGACGGCATCAACCGGGCCACCGACGTGCTGATCGGCGGGAAGGTCACGGTCGTCTGCGGGTACGGGGACGTGGGCAAGGGCTGCGCCGAGTCGCTGCGCGGCCAGGGCGCACGGGTGATCATTACCGAGATCGACCCCATCTGCGCGCTCCAGGCGGCGATGGACGGATTCCAGGTCACGACGCTGGATGACGTCATCGGCAGCGCGGACATCTTCGTCACCGCCACCGGCAACCGCGACGTCATCACCGCCGACCAGATGAGCCGGATGAAGCACCAGGCGATCGTCGGCAACATCGGGCACTTCGACAACGAGATCGACATGGCGGGGCTGGCCCGTCTCCCCGGCGTCAGGCGGGTGAACATCAAGCCCCAGGTCGACGAGTGGCAGTTCCCGGACGGGCACTGCGTGATCGTGCTCTCCGAGGGGCGGCTGCTCAACCTCGGGAACGCGACCGGCCACCCGAGCTTCGTCATGTCCAATTCCTTCACCAATCAGGTGATCGCCCAGGTGGAGCTGTTCACCAGGCCCGAGGACTACCCGGTCGGGGTGCACACGCTGCCCAAGCATCTCGACGAGAAGGTGGCGCGACTGCACCTGGCCGCCCTCGGCGTCAGGCTCACCGAACTGACCAAGGAGCAGGCCAGCTACCTCGGCATTCCGGTGGAGGGTCCGTACAAGGCCGAGCACTACCGCTACTGACCGATGCCCGCCAGCGCCGCCGGGGACGCCGGCCGCCCGCTCTCCGACATCGCCGATCCGGGCCTGGCCGAGGCCGGCCGGGCCCGGATCGAGTGGGCACAGCGGGGCATGCCGGTACTGCGCCTGATCACCGAGAGATTCGCCGCCACGCGGCCGTTCACCGGGCTCACGGTCGCCGCGTGCCTGCATGTCACGGCCGAGACCGCGGGCCTGGTGAACGCGCTGCGGGCGGGCGGGGCGAGCGTTTTCCTGGCCGCCTCCAACCCGCTGTCCACCCAGGACGACGTCGCGGCCGCGCTCGCCACCAGCGGCGCGGCCGCCGTTTTCGCCCGGGCCGGGGTGGACAGGCTGACCTACGACGAGCACATCCACCGGGTGATCGACGCCGGGGGCGCGGGGCCCGGCCTGGTGGTAGACGACGGTGGCGATCTGGTCAACACGCTCCACGCCGAGCGCCCGGAACAACTCGCCGCGGTCCGCGGTGGCTGCGAGTCCACCGCCACCGGGGTGGTCCGGCTGCGGCGGATGGCCGACGAGGGCGCGCTCGCCTTCCCGATGGTGGCGGCCGACGCGACCACCACCCGGCGCATGTTCGACAACACCTGCGGCACCGGGCAGTCCGTCATCGATGGCGTGCTGCGGGCCACCAACACCCTGCTGGCTGGCCGGGTCGTCGTGGTCGCCGGTTACGGGGCCAGCGGCCGGGGCATCGCCGAGGCGGCCCGGGGCCTCGGCGCCCAGGTGATCGTCACCGAGGTCGACCCGGTACGGGCGCTGGAGGCGGTGCTGGCCGGCTTCCGGGTGCTGCCGATGGCCGATGCCGCCCCGGTGGGCGAGGTGTTCATCACCGCCACCGGATCACGCGACGTGATCACCGGCGGGCACCTGCCCGCGCTGCGAGAAGGTGCGATCCTGGCCAACGCCGGGCACTTCGACGTCGAGATCGACGTCCGCGCGCTGGCGGACGCCGCGGTCAAGGTCACCCGAGATGTCCGGCCGCACACCGACGAGTACCTGCTGGCCGACGGCCGGCGGCTGCTGCTGCTCGCGGAGGGCCGGATCGTGAACCTGGTCGCCGCCGAGGGCAATCCGCCCCAGGTGATGGACGTGTCGTTCGCCGGGCAGGCGCTGGTGCTCGGCTGGCTGGCGACCGGCGAGGCGGGCCTGCCCCCCGGCGTGCACGCGGTGCCGGCCGAGATCGACGAGCAGATCGCGCGGCTGACGCTGGAGGCGGCAGGTGCGCGGATCGATGTCCTGACCCCGGCCCAGCAGGAGTACCTGAACTCCTGGCGGCACAGGCCCTGACGCCCGGCCGGCGGCTATGAAACCCGGGACTGGCCTGCCCGCTCCCCGGGTCCGGAATCCGGCGGGTCAGCGCTGCCGTTCCGCCCGCCGGGCTCCTGTTCCGCGCGGGAGTAGCGGCGGATCCGCTGCTCCCTGGCCCGGGTGAGGGCGATCATCGCTATCCCGCCTCCGAGCAGGATCAGCCAGAAGTTGACCAGCCGGTAGGCGAGCACGGCGGTCAGCGCCCTGGACGTGGTCAGGCCCGCCGCCACCAGGGCGGCCGTGAGGGTCACCTCCACCAGGCCGAACCCGCCCGGTGTGACCCCGGTGCTGCCGACCGCGGCGCCAGCGCCATAGGCCAGGACCAGGCCGCGCCAGGGAATCGGGTCGCCGGTGGCGCGGATCGCACAGGCGAGGCAGGCGCAGTCGGCGAGCCAGTTGACCGCCGCCAGCCCGAACACTTCCACGTACTGGGGCCACCTGAGCCTGATGCTGGCCAGCCGGGTGAGGAACTCGTCGAGGGCGGCCGGGTCGATCCCGGGCTTGCGTAGCACCCGCCGGGCGAGCGGGACCATCCAGGCCAGGGCCTTGTTGGCGACCTCCCGCGCCCGCGGGTACCGCAGCGCCAGCAGGACGGTCAAGGCCGGCAGCGCGAACACCGCGGCCGCGGCGAAACCGGCCACCGTGACCAGTGGTGCCCCGCCAGCGAGCGCGCCCGCGATCAGGATCAGCGCCAGCGCTGAGGACGACGCGATCGCCGAGACCCCCAGTGCCCAGCCGGTGAGCGCGGGGTCGAGGCCGCGGCGGCGGAACTGCTGGTAGGAGAAGACGGCCGCCAGCTGAGCGCCGGCGAACGGCACGGACATCGACAGCGCGTTGCCGGCGTAGGTGATCGCCATCACCGAGGCGAAGCTGGCCTGGTGCCCGTCCGCCCGCAGCAGCCGGCGGCGGCTCAGCCCGAAGGCGGTCAGCGACACGCCTTCGCAGACGATGGCGAGCGCGAACCAGCGGAAGTCGAGATTGCCCAGCGCACCCACTGATTCGCCCAGCGTGTGCCGGTTGGCCAGCACCACCCAGACCATCGCGCCTGCCGCGAGGATCGCCACCACGATGCGCAGCCAGCGCCGCCGCCGGGCCGCCTGCGCGGGGGGCGCCTGCGCGGGGGCCGCTTGCACGGGGGCCGCCTGGGCCGGGGCCGGCTGGCCGGGCGCCGGTGTCACCGGCCCGTTGCCCGGCCCGGCGGGCGCGGCGCCGGTCTCGTGCTCGCTCACCTCCGGTCCGGCGGGGCGATGTGGGTCGGGCATGGATGGCATCCTCGGCGGGTGGGCTGGCCGCCGATGGTCCGGGTCACCGGGTCCGCCAGCTCAATGCGGCGGGACGAATCCGGTGCCGGCGGCGGGTGAGCTGGTCGGCTCACGCGCCCGGCTGGGCTGACCGGGCCGGCCGGGCTGACCGGGCCGGCCCGGATCGTCTGGCTGGGCGTGCTGCACGGGCTGTGGTCTCTCCCCTTCCCAGGCTGCCCCCGTCCATTCCCCGGCCGGCGCCTGCACGGGCTCGGGGGCGGCCCAGGGTGAGGCGGGCACCGGCCGGGGGACCGGCGCCGACGGCGTTGCCCGCGCGGGTGCGGTCCCCACCAGTGGTGCCCATACCGGCGTCGTCCCGGCCGGTGGAGCCCACCCGGTACCGGCCCCAGCCGGTGGTGCCTGCGCGGGCGCGGTCCCGGTAGGCGGTGCCGCGGCGGGCTCTGCGGCGGGCGCGGGCTGAGCCGTCAGCCTGGCGTGCTCGCGCCGGTGCCGCTCGGCCAGCACCGCTGCCAGGTAGGCCACCACTGGCGTGCCCGGTGGTGGCGGCGGGCCGACCTGTGCCCTGACCGCGGCGGACAGCCGCTCGCCGAGCTCGGCGCGGGCGCCGGGGGTGAGCTCGGGCAGGCGGCTGAGGTACCGGCCGGCCATGGCCGCGGTCTGGTCGCTCAGCCCGGCCAGCTCCAGGCTGGCCGCCCAGCCCGCGAGCTCCGGCGATGTCACGGGCGGCCCGGTGGCCGCCGCCCGCCGGGCGGGCAGCCGCTGCTGGACGACGAAGGTGCCCGCGAAGACGTCGCCGAGCCGCTTCCCCTTGGCCGACAGCAGCGAGCAGATGAGGGCGGGGACCCCGATGAACGGCACCAGCCAGAAGTCCACCACCGTGGCCAGCCCCCGGACCAGCGCCTGCCGGAAACGCTCGGGGCCGCCGTCGTCGCTGACCACCCGCAGGCCGAGCGCGAGCTTGCCCGGCGACCTGCCCCTGGTCGCCGTCTCCCAGATGACCGGGTAACCGATGAGGACTCCGACGATGACCGTGATCGTGAGAGCGGCGACCGCGGCCCCGTTCATGCCGTGGTGCGCCGCGCTCAGCCCGACCAGGGTCAGCAGCACGAGGATCATCGCCAGCTGGATTCCCAGGTCGATGCCGAGGGCGAGCAGCCGGCTGGGGAACCGGGCACACGGCACCTCGAGGACGACTGCCTCCCCGGTGACAACTTCGGCCACGATCGCTCCCAGCCCATCCCGCTTGCGCTCAAGCTAAGGGTAGGCGTCCGGGCAGTAGTCTCCATCCGTGGATGTCGACGCCTACGTGGCCGCGCACGAGCCGCAGTGGCGGCGGCTGGACGCGCTCGTCAAGCGGCGGCGCCGGCTGGCCGGCGATGAGATCGACGAACTGGTCGCCCTCTACCAGCGGACCACCACCCACCTGTCCGCGGTGCGGTCGTCCGCCCACGACCCGGCGCTGGTGGCGGCGCTGTCCGCCCGCGTCGCCCGGGCGCGGGCGGCGGTCACCGGCGCGCACGCGGCCGAGTGGGGCGTGGTCGGGCGTTTCGCCCTCGTCTCGTTCCCGGCGATGGCCTACCGCGTCCGCTGGTGGTGGCTGGGCACCGCGGCCGGCTCGCTGGCGGTCGCCTTCGTCATCGGCTGGTGGGTCGCCCGGTCCCCTCAGGTGCAGGCGGCCCTGCTGCCCCGGGCCGAGGTCCGGCAGCTGGTCAACCACCAGTTCCGGGGCTACTACTCGCAGTACGCCGCCCCCGCGTTCGCGGCCCAGGTATGGACCAACAACGCCTGGGTGGCCGCCGAGTCACTGATATTCGGGATCCTGCTCGGGCTGCCTACGCTCCTGGTCCTGTTCCAGAACGCCGCGAACATCGGCGTGGCGGGGGCCCTGATGATCGTCCACGGCAAGGGGGCGCTGTTCTTCGGGCTCATCCTCCCGCACGGGATGCTGGAGCTGACCGCTGTGTTCCTGGCCGCGGCCACCGGGCTGCGGCTGGGATGGACCGTGATCGACCCCGGCCCGCGGCCGCGGGGCCAGGCGCTCGCGCAGGAGGGGCGCGCGGCCGTCACGGTCGCGCTCGGGCTGGTCGCCGTGCTGCTCGTCTCCGGCCTGATCGAGGCCTTTGTCACGCCGTCTCCGCTCCCGACCTGGGCCCGGATCATGATCGGCCTGGCCGCCGAGGCCGCCTTCCTCGGTTATGTCATTGTCCTGGGCCGCCGCGCGGCCGCGGCCGGCCTGTCCGCCGATATCGCCGGCGCTCCCGAGATGGCACCGGTTACGGGCTGACCGGCTCCAGTCAGCGGATCCGCGGCCCAGCCGGGCGGCGCGGTTCACAGCCGCCCGGCGGCTTTCAGCTTCAGGTAAGCGTCGGCCAGCGCGGCGGGCAGCCGGTCCGGCGGCGCGTCCACCACCTGTGCGCCGCTCCGCTGGAGGAGGGCGGAGACCCGCCGCCGGCCCGACCGGGCCTGTTCCGCCGCGGCCGCGCCATACACCTGGCCGGCGTCGTGCCGGCCAGCGGCCATCTCGGCCAGCGCCGGGTCGGCCACCGCCGCGACGAGCACCTGGTTCCGCGCGGCCAGCAACGGCAGCCGGGGAAGCAGGCCCTCGTCCACCGCGGCCGGGTTGAGATCGGTCAGCAGGATGATCAGGCTGCGGTGGCGGGCGGTGGTAAGCGCGGCGCTGGCCAGGGCCGCCGCGTCGGTCTCCACCAGCTCGGCCTCGATGGCCGCCATTGCATCGGTGACAGCCGACAGAACAGCAGAACGAGTGGCCCCCACGACTCTCGCCCTGATACGCCGGTCGAAGGCCAGGAAGTCAACCCGGTCCCCGGCCCGCGAGGCCAGCGCTGTGAGCAGGAGCGCGGCGTCCATGGAGGTGTCCAGCCGGGGCGTGCCAGCGACCCGGCCCGCCGATGTGCGGCCGGTGTCGAGCACGACCAGGATGCGCCGGTCGCGTTCGGGCCGCCAGGTGCGCACCATCACGTCGCCGCGCCGCGCGGTGGCCCGCCAGTCGATGGACCTGGCGTCATCGCCGATGACGTACTCGCGCAGGGAGTCGAACTCGCTGCCCGGGCCGCGCAGCAGGGCCCGGTGCTGCCCGTCGAGCTGGCGCAGCCGGGACAGCTTCTCCGGCAGATGGCGGCGGCTGCGGAACGGCGGCAGCACCCGCACCGTCCACGGGGCCGGCCGCCGGGCCTGGCGGGCGGCCAGCCCGAACGGCCCCAGCGACCGGATCGTGACCGTGGCCGCCGCCTTGTCGCCCCGCCGACTGGGAGTCAGGGTGGTGGCCAGGGTGATGCGGCCGCCCGCGGGGACGCGGACCCGCACATGGTGCGGCTGCGCCCCGGCGCTGGGCGGCCAGGCGTCGCGGACGTCGGCCCGCAGGGCACGGCGGCCGGGGTTGGCGACCGTCAGGGTGAGGGGCACGCTCTGCCCCAGCAGGACCTTGGCCTCCCCGGCCCGGGATACCAGCAGCGGGCGGATCGGTGCGGCCAGCGCGAGGTCGGCCACGATGGCCGCCAGCAGCAGCCCGTTCACCGCCAGCAGCGCGGCCAGGTCACGGAAGACCAGGATCACCAGGGTCCCGGTCAGGGCCGCGAGCGCGGCGCGGCCGGTCAGGCTCACCGGGACCACCGGGCGGCGGGCGGCGGGCGGGGCGTCATCGCGGCACCGGCACCGAGGCGAGCACCGCTTCGAGCACGCCGTCGGCCGTCGCGCCCTCCAACTCGGCCTCTGGCCGCAGCTGCACCCGGTGCCGGAGGGCCGGCCGGGCCAGCGCCTTGACGTCGTCGGGTATCACGTAGTCGCGGCCGGCCAGCCAGGCCCAGGCCCGGCTGGCCGCCTGCAGCGCCGTCGCGCCGCGGGGGGACACGCCGAGCCGCAGCGATGGGGACTGCCGGGTGGCGCGGGCCAGGTCCACGATGTAGCCGGTGACCTCGGGCGCGATCCTGACCCCGCGCACGGCCGCCCGGGCGGCCGCCAGGTCGGCCGCGCCAGCGACCGGCCTGATCCCGGCCGCGGGCAGGTCACCGGGGTCGAACCCGTCGGCGTGCCGGGCCAGGACGGCGATCTCCTCCTCGCGCGCGGGCACCTGGACGGCCAGTTTGAGCAGGAACCGGTCGAGCTGTGCCTCCGGCAGCGGGTAGGTGCCCTCGTATTCGATCGGGTTCTGGGTGGCCGCGACGAGGAACTGCTCCGGCAGCGGGCGCGGAGTCCCCTCCACCGAGACCTGGCGTTCCTCCATCGCCTCCAGCAGGGCCGCCTGGGTCTTGGGCGGGGTCCGGTTGATCTCATCCGCGAGCAGCAGGTTGGTGAAGACGGGACCCTCCCGGAACTGGAACCGGGCCGTCTTCGCGTCGTAGACCAGCGAGCCGGTCACGTCCCCGGGCATGAGGTCGGCCGTGAACTGCACCCGGGTGCTGCGCAGCGACAGCGCCCCGGCGAGCGAGCGGACCAGCAGCGTCTTGGCCACCCCCGGGACGCCTTCCAACAGGACATGGCCGCGGCAGAGCAGGCAGATCACCAGCCCTGTGATCACGGAGTCCTGGCCGACCACGGCCTTGCCGACCTCCATCCGCACCGCTTCGAGCGCGGCCCGGGGATCGGCGCTCGCGGCCGCCGCTGCTGGCTCGGCGGCTGCCGCAGGCTCGGCCGCTGCCTGCCGGGCGGCTGCTGTTGGCGCGGAAGTCGCTGGAGCGAGGGCCGGCGCCGCCGCTGGCGCCGGAGCGGGCGCCGCAGGCGGGGCCGGGCCTGCGGGATCCAGCCCGGTGACGGGCGGGTGTTCAGCAGTCACTGTGCGAGCACCTGCTCCTCCAGGGTGTCAAGATCGGTGGCGAGCTTCACGAGCGCGGCGTCGTCGCGGGGGACCGGCCCGTACAGCATCGCGCGAATCTCCTGTTCGCCGCGCCCGGTCCGGCTGGCCAGTTCCCGGCCGACCGCCTCCGGCGATGCCGTCTGCGGCAGCCCGGTCCGGGCGGTGAGCCGTGCCAGCGTGGCGGCGCGCAGGGCCGCGGCCGCGCGGTCACGGGCGCGCCGGGAGCGGTAGAGAGCGCCGTGCCCCTCCGCCGTCTCGCTGGCGCGGACCACGACCGGCAGCGGTTCGAAGACCAGCGGGCCGAAGCGCCGTATCCGCCAGAGCGCGGCCAGTACCAGTGCGACGGCGAGTTCGGCGATCACCAGGTAGACCGGGGCCGGGATCAGGCCGGAGACGGACCGGGACTGGGCCGCCCCCGGCGCGGTGCTGGCGGCCGGGCCCGGCACCAGCCAGACGATGCGCGAGTCGCCTGCCAGCAGGTTGAGCGCAAGCGCGGCGTTGCCGCCGCGGCCCAGGTCACGGTTGGTGAGCGGGGCGCCGGTGCCGAGCACGGTGATGATGCGGCCGCCGCTGCGGTAGCGCACGAGGGACGCGTACCCGGTGCGGGGCGGTGCGCCCTGGCCTGCCCGTCCTCCGGGGCGGCCAGGCGTGGCGGCGCGGCTGACCGGGTAGCAGCGCCAGGCGCCCGGTGCGGTCGAGCGCAGGAGCAGCCCGCCCATGTCGGCGGGGCCCGCCAGCCGGGCTCCCGGCCAGGTGCATCGCGGTGGGTGGTTCGCCACCGGAGCCTGGGCGGCGGGGGTGACGCCGCGAGTGAGGGCGGCGAGCGCGCGCGGGCCGGGTGCGACGATCAGCAGGTCGGCGGGGGCGGCCGCGAGCGCCGGGAGCGATGCGGGCCCGACCCGGCCCGGGTCGGCGACGACCAGGGCCGTGTGCGGCCTCATCGACTGCGCCAGCGCCGCTGCGGGCGTATCGACCGTCGAGACGCGCTTGCCCTGCCCGGCGAGCAGCGCCGCGAGCGCGTGTGTGCCGGCCGGGCCCACATCCCGCGGATCGAGCGGCCCGGTGACCACCGGCCCCGTCTGCAGCAGCGCGATCACGGTCCCGCCCGCGAGGATGATGGCGACCAGCGCGGCCGGCGCCCGCCAGCGGCGCCAGCCGACGGCACCGGCCCCGCCCGGCCTGCCGGCCCCGCCCGGCCTGCCGCCCCCGCCCGGCCTGCTGCCCGTGCCCGGCCTGCTGCCCGTGCCCGGACCGCCCCAGGTGCCCGGACCGGCTGGACCGGCGCGCCCGGTCTGGTCACCCGCGGCGCCGCCTGAGCCCGCCTGGCCGGTGACTGCGGTCACGGTCCCCGGCCGCCAGCCATGGAGGAGGCGGCGCTCACCGCGCCGGGCCTGGTCACCCGGGGCGCGCTCACCATGATCAGCCGGTCGAGCTCGGTGAGCCGCTCGTAGCCTTCCCTGCTCCCTGGGCGCTGGCCGTAGCAGACCTCGTCGAACAGCCGGGCCGCGTCCCGCAGCGCGCCCGCGTGCGCGGGCAGCGCCTGACCGGCGTCGTCGGCGAACTCATCGGCGGTCCGTCCCGCCCGGGGCGGGAGCACACCCCGTTCCTCGAGTTCGGCCGCGATCGCCCGCACGCGTTCGATGATCGCGGCCGCATAGTCGCTGGTGCCCGCGTGCCGCTGCGCCTCCTGCCGGTGCTGCCGGGCGCTGCGCACGGCGCCGTCCGCCGTCAGCGGGCCGGGAGCCCGGCGGGACCGGGCCACCAGCCCGATCCAGTTCAGCACCCCAGCGGTCAGGATCACCGCGAGAGCGGCCAGCGCGATCAGCCCCCACCATCCGCCGGGCACCGCGCCGCTGGCCGCATGGAAGACGCGGCCGGTGAAGCGCAGGATCACGGCGATGATGCGCTGGGCCAGCGGGATGTGCCGGTGGTATCCCGGCTTGGACAGTTCCGCGCGTGCGAGCCGCTGCGCCTGCATCCGGCCGATGCCCGGGGGCCGGGCGGCCACCGCGGCGAGGACGGCCGGGACCGGGCCGTGGGCGGCGCTCACCACGCTGGCGGGCTGCCCGCGGCCGGTGGTGAAGGACCGGCCGCCGGGTCGTGGCCGGGCTGCGGCGGCGCTGCCTGCGCGGGCCCGGCTGGCCCTCCCGGCCCGGCTGGGCGCCACACGGTGGCGAAATCGTCTCCGGAGGCCTGGCCGCCGGTGGTGGCCGTCTGCAGGACCAGGTCGAGGCCTTCCCGGCGCATCCGCAGGTCCACGTACAGCAGAACGGTCACGCCCGCCCAGACCGGCTGGGTGATGGCGCCCGCGATGATGCCGCCGATGGCGCCGATGACCAGGCTCGCCACGCTCGGCCGGATCGCCTGGGCGAGGGGGGCGGCGGAACTGGTGGAGAACGCGGCGGAGATGACGGTGAAGGGTATCCGCAGCACCGACGAGGCGATGAACACGATGAGCCAGGCGAGCAGCAGGATGCCGAACACCCGCCAGAAACTGCTTCGCACCAGCCGCCAGGAACGCGCCAGCGCCTGGCCGGGTCCCAGGCGTTCCAGCACCACTGTCGCCGCCGACATGCTGAACATGGCCCAGAACCAGGCGTCAAGCACGAGCGCGGCGATGCCACCAAAGACGCCGGCGACGATGACCGCCGCCGCGGGCGCGCCGCCGATCCCGAGCACGATCAGCACGATGACGAGCCCGGCCCAGGGGCCGATGTAGGCGAGCCCGGCGAGCAGCGTTGTGCCCAGCAGGGCGGGCAGCCGGGGGAGCGCGATGTGCCAGGCTTCCCCGGCGGTGATCCGGTGGCCGAGCACGCTGCGGCCGATGACGGCGGTCAGCAGGCCGGTCAGCAGGATCTGGACGGCGAACGCGAGCACGACCGCGGTGAGGCCGCTGGGCACCACGACCGCGAGCGTGCCGGCCACTTGCGCACCGGTCGGCGTCTGGCCCGTTCGGGTGTTCAGGCCCAGCTGGGACAGGAGGAGAAACTCCAGGCTGGTGGTGATCACCCCGGAGATGGTCAGCACGACCGCGGCGATGCCGAGGGTGGCCTTGGGGTTGCGCCGGATGGACGTGAACGCGCCGTCCAGGATCTCGCCGACCGCGATCGGCCGCAGCGGGATGACACCCGGCTTGGGTGCCTGCGGGGGCGGCGCCCACCCGCCCGCCGGGGCGCCGTAGCCGGTTCCTGGCTGGCCGTAGCCGGTTCCGGGCTGGCCGTAACCGGGCTGGCCGTAACCGGGCTGGCCCGGGCCAGGCTGGCCATACCCCGGCTGCCCGTACCCGGTACCCGGCGGGGCGCCGTCGCCGGCTCCCGGCGGGGCCTGGCCGTACCCGCCGGCCTGGCTGTCCGGGGGGAACCACGGCTGGCGGGGCTGGCCCCCCTGGTCCTGTCCCTGGTCCTGGTCTCCAGCTCCGCCCGCGCCCGACGGCGAGGTGTCCGTCATGTTGCTCCTTACCGTCCTGGCGCTGACTCCGTACCAGGATGCTCCCCCCGTTGGCGCCCATACTCGCACGAAGGACCAGGCGGATGAAGGCAGGCCGCCGAACGGGGCCCCAGCGGCGCCGGGCTCGACCCGGCGCGGGCCCGTGGCGCACACTCAAGGGGTGGACACATGGGGCCTGCGCTGGCTCGACCTGGCGGACGGTCCAGCTGTCGTGTTGCTCGACCAGACCCGCCTGCCCGCCGAGGAGACGTACCTGACCTGTGCGGATGTCGCCTCACTGGTGGACGCGATCGGCCGGCTGGTGGTGCGGGGGGCACCGCTGCTGGGGCTGGCCGGGGCGTACGGCGTGGCCCTGGCCGCATACCGGGGCGAGGACGTGCCGCAGGCGGCGGCCGCGCTGGCCCAGGCCCGCCCGACCGCGGTCAACCTGGGCTGGGGCACCGGGCGTGCGCTCGCCGCCTATCGGGCCGCGCGGCGCGGCAGCGGAGCCACTGGCCCGGACGCCGAGCGCGCCGCGGCGCAGGCCGCCCTGGCCGAAGCCCGGTCGATTGCCGCCGAGGATGCCGCCGCGAGTGCGGCCATCGCGGCCAACGGGCTCGGCCTCGTTCCGGACCGGGCCCGGATCCTGACCCACTGCAATACCGGCGCCCTGGTGTCAGCCGGGGAGGGGACCGCGTTCGCGATCATTCTCGCCGCCCACCGGGCCGGCGGCTGGCCAAGGTCTGGGTGGACGAGACCCGGCCGCTGCTGCAGGGTTCCCGGCTGACCGCGTTTGAGGCCCGGCGCGCCGGGATACCCTACGCGGTGCTCGCCGACGCGGCGGCGGCGTCGCTGATGGCGGCCGGTGAGGTGGACATGGTGCTCACCGGCGCCGACCGGGTCGCCGCCGACGGCAGCGTGGCCAACAAGATCGGCACCTATGGCCTCGCCGTACTGGCCCGCCATCATGGTGTGCCGTTCGTGGTGGCGGCCCCGCTGTCCACGGTGGACGTCACAGCCGCCGACGGCGCCGCGATCGTGGTCGAGCACCGGGCGGCGGAGGAGGTGACCTCCTGGGCCGGCGTGGCGGTGTCACCGGCCGGGAGCGGCGCCTACAACCCCGCGTTCGATGTCACTCCCGCCGCCCTGGTTACCGCGCTGGTGACCGAACGGGGGGTGGCGCACCCCGCCGATGGGGGTACGCTGCACTTTCTGGGTGCTGCGGCACCCAGACGAGTGACTGCCCCCAGCGCTGTTTCCGTGGAACGATGAGGCCCATGAAAGGTCGCGTGCTGGTCGTCGATGACGACGCCGCCCTCTCCGAGATGCTCGGCATCATGCTTCGGGGTGAGGGCTTCGAGCCCACTTTTGTAGCCGACGGGGATCGCGCCATGCAGGCGTTCCGCGAGACGCATCCCGACCTGGTGCTGCTTGACCTGATGCTGCCCGGCGTGGACGGCATCGACGTCTGCCGCCAGATCCGCACCGAGTCGGGCGTTCCGATCGTCATGCTGACCGCGAAGAGCGACACCGTCAACGTGGTCCTGGGCCTGGAGTCCGGGGCCGACGACTACATCGTTAAGCCGTTCAAGTCGAAGGAACTGATCGCGCGGGTCCGGGCGCGGCTGCGGCGGACTGACGACCCGGCACCGGAGATGCTGCAGATCGTCGACGTCACCATCGACGTGGCCGGGCACTCGGTGAAACGCGGCGGCGAGCAGGTGAACCTCACTCCGCTGGAGTTCGACCTGCTGGTGGCGCTGGCCCGCAAGCCGCGGCAGGTCTTCACCCGCGAGGTGCTGCTAGAGCAGGTATGGGGATACCGCCACGCGGCGGACACGCGGCTGGTTAACGTCCATGTCCAGCGGCTGCGCGCCAAGATCGAGAAAGATCCCGAGCATCCGGAGATCGTGGTGACGGTCAGGGGTGTCGGGTACAAGGCAGGGCCGGCCTGATGCCGCCGCCGGCCGGGCCGGCGCGGCCCCGGCGCGGCCCCATTGCTGAGGCTGGAGAGCGGATCGTCGCGAGCAGGTTACGGATAAGAGCGGGCCAGGAATAATCAGTGCAACGAAGTGCATTTCACGAAGCTCATTTCACCGAAGTGCAGTGCAGCGAAGTGCAGTGCAGCGAAGTGCGGTTCAGCGAAGAAGGGTGATGAGGGGGGTACCGAGCAACGGCTCCACCGGCGGTAAGGCGCAGGCGAGGGCAGCTGACCTGGCGCCGGGCTCCCGCCGTGCCAGCTCCGGTGCTCTTGCGCCGCCGCGGCCCGGCGGCCGGGCCGAACCGGCGGCCCGGGGGCTCGGCCCGGGCCTGACCGCCTTCCGGGGGGCCCTGTCGGTGGACGGCGGTGGGCCGGTCGCGGGGGCGCTCGGCGGCCTGCGGCGCAGGCTTCCGCGGCCCGTGCGCCGGATGCTCAGGTCCGTGCGCCGGTGGGTGCGGGCGGTGATCGGCCAGCTGCGCCGCCGCTGGCACCGGTCACTCCAGCTGCGTGTGGTCGCCACCACACTGGTGATCTCGGCCGTGGTGGTCGCCGTCCTCGGCTTCTTCCTGGTTCAGCAGATCGCCGGTGGCCTGCTGGCGAACGAGCGGACGGCGGCGCTCACCCAGACCTCGGACGGCCTGGCCATCGCGCAGGGCAGGCCCGACATGCTCGGGCCGCACGGGGGTGGGCCGTCGGCGCTGAACTCACTCGCCGAAGACCTGCAGTCCAACAGCGGGCCCGGCGATCTCTACGACGTTGTGATCCTCCAACAGCACGCCAGCCCCGGCCTGGCCGGCGTGGTGGGGAACCAGGCGCTGGCACCGAGCATCCCCAAGAGGCTGAGCGCAGCGGTCACGGCTGAGCAGCGCGAGGGCCGGTTTGCCCGGCTCCTGTCCGCACCGACCCAGCTGATGTACGCCAACGGCAGGCCCGGGCCGCCCGCGCTGGCGGTGGGGGTACCGATCTCCAGTCATGACCAGCTCTATTACCTCTTCCCCCTGACGCCGCAGCAGCAGGCGCTGAGCCTGGTCCAGACCACGCTCATCAGCGCCGGCGTGGTCCTCGTCGTGCTGCTGGCGGGCATCGTGTCGCTGGTCACGCGCTGGGTGGTCGTGCCGCTCCGGCAGGCGGCGCAGGCGGCGAGCCGGCTGTCGGCGGGCAACCTTGACGAGCGCATGCCCGCCAGGGGGACCGATGACCTGGCCGCGCTGTCCAACTCGTTCAATGACATGGCTGAGAGCCTGCAGGAGAAGCTCCGGGAGTTGGAGGATCTGTCCAAGGCGCAGCGGCAGTTCGTGTCCGATGTGTCGCACGAACTGCGCACCCCTCTGACCACGATCAGGATCGCCGCCGACGTCCTGTTCGAGGCGAAGGACCATCTCGATCCCGCCGCCGGGCGCAGCGCGGAGCTGCTCCAGGGTCAGCTGGAGCGGTTCGAGGCGCTGCTCGCGGACCTGCTGGAGATCAGCCGCCACGACGCCAATGTGGCGACCCTGGACGCCGAGTCGGCGGACGTCTGCGACCTGGTGCGGCGGGCGGCGGCGGACGCGGAACAGCTGGCCGCCCGCAAGGGCACCCGGATCGACTTCCGGCTGCCGCCCGAGCCGTGCGTCGCCGAGGTGGACCGGCGCCGGGTGGAGCGGATCCTGCGCAACCTGCTCGACAACGCGGTCGAGCACGGCGAAGGACGCGATGTGGTGGTTACGGTCGCCACCGACCGGGATGCGGTGGCGGTCGCGGTCCGGGACCACGGGGTAGGTTTCGGGCCGGGTGAGCAGTACCTGGTCTTCGACCGTTTCTGGCGCGCCGACCCGGCCCGCGCGCGCACGACCGGCGGCACCGGCCTTGGCCTGGCCATCGCGCTTGAGGACGCCCGGCTGCACGGGGGATGGCTGCAGGCCTGGGGGGAGCGCGCGAAGGGATCGGTGTTCCGGCTCACCTTGTCGCGGACTCTCGGTCAGGAGCTGGCCGGGTCCCCGCTGCCTCTCGGTCCCGATGAGGCGGAGGTGGCGGCCGTCGAGCATCTCATTGTCCGGCCCGACGTCAGCGACGCCGGGTTCGGCCTGGGCGGCGTGGCCGGTGGCGACGCTGGCCCGCCGGAAGCCCTGGCCGACGATGACGCCCGGCTGGCCACTGGCAGCGGGAGCCAGGCCAACGGCGGTGGGAACCTGGCCGGTGACGGGAATCCGGCCAGTGGTGAAGGGGGGCTGGCCCAGGGCAAGGGGAGCCTGGCCGGTGACGGCGGCCCGGCCGATGATGACGAGCGGCTGGCTGGCGGCAACGGGCGCCCGCCGAGCGCGAGGCGTGGCGGCGATGGCTGACCGCCGGCACCGGGCAGGCACCGCGCCGGTATGCACCCGGGCCACCCTGCTCATCGGCGCGTTCCTGGCCGCGCTGCTGGCGGCCGGCTGTGCGACCATCCCGGCTTCGGGCCCGGTCGCGTCGGCCCCGACCCCGCCGCCGCCCGGAGCAGGCGCATGCTGCGGACTGATCGTCGAAGGTCCCCAGGGCGGCGGGACCCCCCAGCAGGTCGTGAGCGGCTTCTTGCTGGCCAGCGCCAGTTTCGCGCACGACCACGGGATCGCGCGCGAGTACCTGACCCCCAGCGCCAGCAAGTCGTGGCGGCCGGGCTCGGAGGTAACGATCCTCGCCCAGACACCCACCGTCTACCAGCCGCCCGGCCGGATGCCGGGCCAGAACAACCAGGCCAGCGTCGTGGTCAGCTGGCAGGCCCTCGCGACCCTGAACGGCAACGGGCAGTACCTCGCGGGTGCCCGCGGGGGCGGGGCGCGCCAGCAGATCTTCACGCTGGTATCGGTCAAAGGGCAATGGCTCATCGACGGCCTGCCCGGCACCAGCAGCGGGAAGGTGTCGCGCGAGCTGCTGCTGCCCAGCGTCCTGTTCCACCTGGATTACGCGCCGAGAAACCTGTATTTCTACGCGCAGCCGGACCAACTCCTCGTGCCCGACCCGGTGTTCGTCCCCGTAGAGTCCAGTGATCCGGTCACGACCCTGGTGACCGGCCTGCTGACCAGCCCCAACGGCTGGCTGCAGAACGCCGCGGTCACCGCCTTCCCGGCGGGAGCGCGGCTGAGGAAGCTCCAGGTCCTGCCGGGCCCACCCGGGGAAAAGACCGCGATCGTCGATATCGGGCTGCCCCACGGCACGCCCCGCTCGACCATCCAGGCCATGGCCGCGCAGCTCGTGTGGACGCTGACCAGCCCGGCCTACAGCCCGGCGCTGATCCAGGCCGTCAAGCTCAAGATCAATGGGCGAACCTGGGCGCAGGGGCCCGGTGGCGCCGTCCAGGACTTCACTGACTACGGGAGCTACATACCGCGGGTTTCCCGCGACGAGAACCTGTACTACGTGGCCACCAACGGCGCGGTCAGGATGTTCGGCAAGGAGGCGCACAGCGTCGCGGTGCCTGGCCAGGCGGGCACGGGCCAGGTGCCGCTGAGCAAGATCGCGGTCTCGCCGGACGGGCACTACCTGGCCGGCATCGCCGGGCCCGCGACCACGGTGTACACCGAGAATCTGGCCGCCGCCGCGAAGCCGCACGCCTCGGCCGCCGAGCTGAACCTGCACAGCAGGCTCACCGGCGCCGGGTTCTCGGCGCTCAGCTGGGACAGCGCGGGCGACCTGTGGGTGGCTGGCCGGGTCCACGGCTCCCCGGGCGTCTGGGTGATCCCGGCCGCCAAGGGCGCGGCGGCGCAGGTCACCCTGCCCTTCGGCGTGGGCCCGGTCACCGGGCTCAGGGTCGCCCCCGACGGGGTCCGTGTCGCCCTGATCGTCGGCACCGGCGCTGCGACCCACATGCTGCTTGGCGCGATCGCCCACTTTGGCGCCAGCGTCAACATCGTCCACATCGCGCCGCTCGCCCCCGGCCTGGTGGGGCTATCCGCCCTGACCTGGTACGACGAGGACCATGTGCTGACGATCACGCAGCCAACCGGCGGTACCCGGCTCTGGGAGGTGCCGGTCAACGGGGCCGGGGCGATTCTCAAGAGCGCGCAGCCGGGCATGGCGTCGATCGCCGCCGACGGCCCGCAGAACAACCTCTACGTGGGGATGGCGGCTGGCCAACTGGAGAACGAGGCCGTGCCTGGCGGGATATGGCGTGACCTCACGCCGGGCAGCTACGCCACCTATCCCGGCTGATCTCGGCCCGGCTATCCCGGCTGATCTCGGCCCCCGGGGGCCCGGCGGGGCCGGATGGTCCTTGGTGACGTATTACTCGCCAAACGTCCCCTGACATCTGGCCGGGCGCAAGCTACGTTCGTGTCATGGCACCCGCCCGGGTCCGTGGTTGCGCCAGGCCGGGCTGCCCGCAGTCCGCGGGTGGCCTGGGCTGGCAAGCCGATGCCAGCCGCAGGCAAAACGGCCCACGTAAGGCGACTTCTCGTCGACTGATCACGGTGCGGCTTAGAGGTAAGTCCTGCCCCGCCGGGCGACCAGATGTCGCCCGGGACGGGAGAAGGGCAGTAGTGGCGACAAGCTGCCGCGAACCCCTCAGCAGGCGGATGTGGGGTCGAAGACCAGGTCGGCCGGGCGGGTGCCGCAACGTATCTCTGGCCGAAAGGGGGGTTCCCGCGTGGACATCATCTTCAAGGGCCGGCGTACCGATGTGCAGGAACGTTTCCGCAGGCATGCCTCAGCCAAGCTGAGCAGGATCGAAAGGCTGGACAGCAGGGCGATCAGGGTCGATGTGGAGGTCTCCACCGAGCGCAATCCCCGCCAGGCTGACCGGCGCGAGCGGGTCGAGCTGACGATCCGCTCGCGGGGGCCGGTCATCCGCGCGGAAGCGGCAGCGGACGACCGGTACGCGGCGCTCGACCGCGCATTCGCCAAACTGGAGGCCCGCCTGCGCCGGTCGGGGGACCGGCGCAAGAACCGGCATGCGGCGCCAGCGGCAGAACGGGCCAGCGCGCCGCCGCCGGCGCCCGCGGGGCGGGGGCCAGGGTCCGGTGCTGAGAACGGGCAGGTGGCGGGCGATCCCGCCCTGGGCGGACCGTATCTGCCGCCGCCGCGGCCGAGTCCTGATGGTGTCATCCCCATCCAGATGGAGGGGGACGGGCCGGTCGTGGTGCGGGAGAAATTCCACGCGGCCATGCCGATGAGCATTGACCAGGCCCTGCTGGAGATGGAGCTGGTCGGGCACGACTTCTACCTGTTCCGGGACGATGCCTGCGGTCATCCGAGCGTCGTCTACCGCCGTCACGGCTACCAGTACGGCCTCATCCGCCTCGTCGAGCAGGTTGGCGCCGACGCCACACCGCAGCGCGGGCGGGGGGCGTGAACCTGCGCGCCTGGGAACGCCCCGCCGGTGGCCGGCCCGCCCGGCCTCTCAGGCCCGGTCGGCCTGCCGCGCCGGCCCGGCCCCGCTCCGGACGGCCCGAAGACGGCCAGGCGACGGCGGGCGGCTCGCCCCGCGGCCCGGGTTTGCATGGCGTGGCCTGGTCGGCCAGAGTTTGATCCAAGGCTGCTGGGCAGGTGACGTGCCGGGGCCCGGGCCGGCCGGACACACCGGGTGGGGCGGGATGGGGCCCGCGCGAGCCGCGGGGAGGTCCGGCCGCTAAAGGGCAGGCCAGAGCAGGGTCAGGAAGGCGACAGGGTCAGGGAGGCGCGACATGAGCGGAGATCCTGGAACCATCAGTGGGGCAGATGATGCCCGGGAGGTTCCCGATCCGATCCGCGTGCTCATCGTCGATGATCATGCGCTGTTCCGCCGCGGACTGGAGATGGTCCTGGCCGAGGAATCCGACATCGAACTGGTCGGCGAGGCGAGCGACGGGACGGAAGCGGTCGCCAAGGCCGGCGAGGCGCTGCCGGACGTGGTCCTGATGGACATCCGGATGCCCAAGAGCAGCGGGATCGAGGCCTGCCGCGCGATGAAGGAGGTCGCCCCCAGCGCGAAGATCGTCATGCTGACGATCAGCGACGAGGAGGAGGATCTCTTCGAGGCGATCAGGGCGGGGGCCAGTGGCTACCTGCTCAAGGACATCCCCTATGACGAGGTCGCCGACGTGGTCCGGGCGGTCCACGGCGGGCAGTCCCTCATCAACCCCTCCATGGCGGCCAAGCTCCTGACCGAGTTCGCGGCGCTGGCCAAGCGTGACGGGGAGGAGCGCGCCGAGCAGGTGCCCGCCCCCAAGCTCACCGACCGTGAGATGGAGGTGCTCAGGCTGGTGGCGAGGGGGATGAACAACCGCGACATCGCCAAGGAGCTGTTCATCTCCGAGAACACGGTCAAGAACCACGTGCGGAACATCCTGGAGAAGCTCCAGATCCACTCCCGGATGGAGGCGGTCATGATCGCGGTGCGGGAGAAGCTGATCGAGTTCAGCTGAGCGCCGCCATCAGCCGCTCCGCCAGGTGAGGCGGGTTGACCCGCTCCACCGTGACCGCAGAGCAGCCGGCCCATTCCGCCGCCTCCCGCAGCGCCCGCGCCATCGCCGTGGTGGCCGCCGCCGACGTCAGTGACAGCTGGCGGGCGACCAGGGTCTGACCCTGCCGTACCGGGTCCACCCGGCCGACAAGCCGGCCGCCAGCCAGCAGCGGCATCGCGAAGTAGCCGTGGACCCGCTTGGCCTTGGGCACGTAGGCCTCCAGCGAGTGGTCGAAGCCGAACATCCGGCGCGTGCGCTTGCGGTCCCAGACCAGCGAATCGAACGGGGACAGCAGCGTGACCCGGTGCCTGCCCCGCGCGCCCGCGGCGGCCAGCGCCAGGGCAGCGGGGTCGGCCCAGCCCATCGTTATGGCGCTCCGGGTGGCGCCCGTCTCCACCGTGACCGGTGTCAGCCCGGCCGCCCGCGCGGCGTCGTCGACGCCGTCGGCGTGCCTGGCCTCCGGGCCGGTCAGCTCCCTGAGGCGGTGATAGTCGATCAGGTCGGCCCGGGTCACCACGCCCAGGCTCCGGGCCGCGGCCGCGGCGAGATGGGCCAGGCACTCGGAGTCGGAGGGCTCATGCGCGAGCAGGTCGCCGGGAAGGACCCGCTCCGGGAGGTCGTAAATGCGGCGCCAGCCCTCCCGGCGCACGCAGATCACGTCACCCACGTCCAGCAGCCACTCGACCGCGATCTTGGTGTCTGACCAGTCCCACCAGGCGCCCCCACCCACCTCCCCTTCGCCCTTCACTGCCCCGCCGAGCTGGGTGGCCGTGAGCGGGCCCTCGGCCCGGAGCCGGGCCAGGACCTCGGCGCAGGTGCCCTGGTGGCTCTGGTGCCACCGCTTGCCGCGGGCCCGCAGCGCGCGCCTGCGGAACGCGTAGTAGGGCCATTCCTCGATCGGCAGCACGCAGGCGGCATGGGACCAGTACTCGAAGGCGGCCGGCCGGCCAGGGTGCCAGTACGCCCGCTCGATCCGGTCCCGCGGGACGGGGCCGAGCCGGGCATAGGCCACGAGCTCGTGTGAGCGGGCGAGCACGCTGATGGTGTCGAGCTGGACGGCACCGAGCCGGCGCAGCATGGCGGGCACCCCGCCACGGCGTCCCTCAGCGCCGACGAAGCCCTGCGCACGCAGGGTCATCAGCCGCGCGTCGTCGGCGGACAGGGACACCTGCGATGCCTGGGTGAGGGGGGTGGCCACCACCAGGGCAGCTTAACGACGGCCTACGACATTCCCACCCGGGCCGGGGACCGGAGCCGGCCTAGTACCAGTCGTCGAAGATGTGGGTCCCGAGCGCCAGCAGACCGCCGATGACCGCCGCTGCCGCGCCCGCCCAGAACAGCCACCAGGTCGGGCCGAAGATCAGGCCCAGGCCGCCCGCCAGGAAACCGGCCATGATGATGGAGACCGCCACCCACGACACTGGCCGGCCGTGAAACGGCTCCGGCGCCTCGTAGCTGGCGGCACCCGGCTGGGCGAGAGCGCCGGTTTCCTGGCCGACGCCGACCACGGGGCCCGGGCTCGCCTGGTCAGCCATGCGTTCTGCTCCCCTCCGGGTGGGCGGCCAGCGCCGCTGCGGCCGCCGCGATCCTCTTATTGTGGCGATGCCGCCCGGAGAACGGAAACCGGCCCCCCGTGTCGCGCGGCCCGTGCGCCAGCCGGAAGCCAGCGGCCAGCACACGCGCATGGGGCCACACCCGCGCGCCGCCGCACGGCGCGGGTCGATTTCACCCGCGAACCGCCTACGATGGCTGTGGAGAGTGCTGTGCCTGCGAGCCGCCACGGTGGCAGGCTGCCGGCCGCCCGGTCGCGGGCGGCGATCCCTTTCACAGCCAGATCCGCGAGGAGCGCGACGAGAAGTGCCAGCCATCATCGACAAGGTCATGCGAGCGGGTGAGGGCAAGCTCCTGCGCAAGCTCGGGCGGATCGCCGAGCAGGTCAACTCGATCGAGGACGAGTTCGAGAAGCTCAGCGACGCCGAGCTGCGCGAGGGGACCGGCGAGTTCCGCCAGCGCTACGCCGACGGGGAATCACTCGACGACCTGCTCCCGGAGGCGTTCGCGACGGTCCGGGAGGCGGCCAAGCGGACCCTGGGCCAGCGCCCGTTCGACGTGCAGATCATGGGCAGCGCCGCCATGCACCTCGGCAACATCGCCGAGATGAGGACCGGTGAGGGCAAGACGCTCGCCGCTGTCATGCCCTCCTACCTGAACGCGCTGGCCGGCCACGGCGTGCATGTCGTGACGGTCAACGACTATCTGGCCATGCGCGACTCGGAGTGGATGGGGCGGATCCACCGCTTCCTCGGCCTGGAGGTCGGCGTCATCCTCGCCCAGATGACCCCGGAGGAGCGGCGCAAAGCCTACGGGGCGGATGTCACCTACGGCACCAACAACGAGTTCGGCTTCGACTATCTGCGCGACAACATGGCCTGGAGCCTGGAGGACTGCGTCCAGCGCGGCCACCACTACGCGATCGTGGACGAGGTCGACTCCATCCTCATCGACGAGGCGCGGACCCCGCTGATCATCAGCGGCCCGGCCGAGCAGAGCGCCCGCTGGTACACCGAGTTCGCCAAGATCGCCCCCCGGCTGCGCCGGGGTGAGGACGGCGAGGGCGACTACGAGGTCGACGAGAAGAAGCGGACCGTCGGCATCCTCGAAATCGGGGTGGAGAAGGTCGAGGACTGGCTCGGCATCGACAACCTCTACGACCCGGTCAACACGCCGCTGGTCAGCTTCCTCAACAACGCGATCAAGGCCAAGGAACTGTATAGGCGGGACAAGGACTACGTCGTCATGAACGGCGAGGTCCTGATCGTGGACGAGTTCACCGGCCGGATCCTGCACGGCCGCCGGTACAACGAGGGCATGCACCAGGCCATCGAGGCCAAAGAGGGCGCGCAGATACAGAACGAGAACCAGACGCTGGCCACGATCACGCTGCAGAACTACTTCCGCCTCTACGAAAAGCTGGCCGGGATGACCGGCACCGCCATGACCGAGGCGAACGAGTTCCAGCAGATCTACAAGCTGGGCGTGGTCCCGATCCCCACGAACATGCCGATGATCCGGGCCGACCAGCCCGACGTGGTGTTCCAGACGGCCGTGGCCAAGTTCGAGGCGTGCGTCGCGGACATCCTGGAGCGTCACGCCGCCGGCCAGCCGGTGCTGGTCGGCACGACCAGCGTCGAGAAGTCGGAGATCCTGTCCCGCATGCTCAAGCGCAGCGGGGTCCCGCACGAGGTGCTGAACGCGAAGCACCACGCCCGAGAGGCCGTGATCGTCGCCCAGTCCGGGCGGCGCGGCGCGGTAACCGTGGCTACTAACATGGCCGGCCGGGGCACTGACATCATGCTCGGCGGCAACCCGGAGTTTCTCGCCGACCAAGAACTGCAGCGCCGGGGCCTGTCCCCGCTAACGTCGGCAGAGACCGAGGTTGCGTTGCGTGAAGAGACGGCGGACGATTCCGACGTCGAGCGCATACGCGAGCGGCTCATCCAGGGCGGCATGGCGGCCAAGGACGCGAAAAAACTCGCGGCGACAATAGTTGACCAGGTAAAAGCGGAGCACGAGGAGGTCGTCGCGGCCGGCGGGCTGTACGTGCTCGGCACCGAACGGCACGAGTCGCGCCGGATCGACAACCAGCTGCGCGGCCGCGGTGGGCGGCAGGGCGACCCGGGGGAGTCCCGCTTCTACCTGTCGCTGGAAGACGACCTGATGCGGATGTTCAACGCCGACAAGGTCGCGCACTTCATGGAATGGCTCAAGACGCCACCGGAGGTGCCGATCGAGTCGAAGGCGGTCTCCCGGTCGATCCGGTCCGCGCAGACCCAGGTCGAGCAGCAGAACTTCGAGATCCGCAAGGACGTGCTCAAGTACGACGACGTGCTCAACCGCCAGCGCCAGGTCATCTACGGCGAGCGCCGCACCGTGCTGGAGGGCGCGGACCTGCACGAGCAGATCCGGCAGATGATCGACGAGGTGGCCACGGCCTATGTGGCCGGGGCGACCAGCGACGGCTTCCCCGAGGAATGGGACCTCGACCAGCTGTGGACCGCGTTCCGTGACCTGTATCACCCGACGCTCACCGCCGCGGACGTGATCGAGGAGGCCGGCGGGGAGAAGTCGGCGCTCTCGCAGGAGTTCGTCGCCGAGTTCGTCAAGGCCGACGCCCAGGACGCCTACGACCGGCGGGAGGCCGAGCTCACCCCCGAGGTCATGCGCGAGCTTGAGCGCCGGGTGGTGCTGGCGGTCCTGGACCACAAGTGGCGCGAGCACCTGTACGAGATGGACTACCTGCGTGAGGGCATCGGCCTGCGGGCGATGGCGCAGCGCGACCCGCTGGTCGAGTACCAGCGCGAGGGCTTCGACATGTTCAACACCATGATGGAGGGGATCAAGGAGGAGTCGGTCGCCTACCTGTTCAACTCCCAGGTCGAGGTCCAGCAGAACCCGATCGTGGAGGAAGCCCCCGGCGAGGTCCCGGCCGTTTCGTCCGCCGCTCCCGGCCCGGTCACCGGCACCGTCACGCAGGACGGTGCCGCCGCGGAGGCCGGCGTCGCCGACAGCGCACCGGCCGACAGCCCACCGGCCGACAGCACGCCAGATGGCGGTGCCGCCGGCGGGCCAGGCACCGGCGGGCGCGGTGGCCGGGGTGCCCGCAGACGGGGTGGTGGCAGGCACGCCGCCACGGGCAGAACCGGAGCCGCCCCCGCGGCGGCCGGCACGCCCTCCATGGCCGCCCCCGGGCTGAGCCGGCCCCAGCAGCCCAGCCGGCTCTCCTACAGCGCGCCGACCGTGGACGGCGAGGCTCAGGTCGAGCGCCGCACCGATTCCACGGCCGGAGGGGATTTCGGCAAGGTCGGGCGCAACGCCCCGTGCCCCTGTGGCTCGGGCCGCAAGTACAAGCTGTGTCACGGCGACCCGCGTAACCGCCCGGCGGGCTGAGGTCCTAGGCCGCCTCGACGGTGGTGCAGAGCCACCGGCCCGGCCCGGCGGGGCCAGCGGCTGACGGCTCGCAGCCGGTCCGTTCCAGCCGGACGGCCAGCGCGCGGACACGCTGCCCGAAGGCCACGACCACAGTCATCTCCATCGCGTCGGCGGTGGGAAGGAAGGTCACCACGCGCCGCACCCGCGGCTGCTGCCCGGCCGAGAGCTGGGGCCCGAGCCGCTGGATCCGTTCGCGGGCCCGCTCGGTTGTCCATGGCACCAGCTGGCGCGGCGGACGGGACCCAGCCAGAGTCTCGGCCAGCGCCTGGGCGAACCGGCCCGGCCAGCCCGGGGAGGAGGCCGGTGAACCGGTCAAGCCGCGTGAGCCGGGCCGGGCCGATGGCGGCCGCGGCGCTGGTGAACCCGCCCGGCCCGGCGAACCAGGCCGATCCGCCGGGCCGGGTAGTCCTGCTGGTCCGGGGCTCGTGTTGCCCAGCGGCCCGGCCGCCGCGGCCTCGGCATCGTACGGCGGCGCCGAATCGGGGATGAGGCACAGGCGAACCGCGGCCGGGTCGGGCAGAGGCCGGGGCCCGATGGGTTGCCGGGGCCGGCTGCGCGGGCGGGATCGGGCGGGCGGGCGCGGGCACACAGGGCCGTCCGGGCCTGCTTCTTCCGGCCGTCCGGGCGCGTGCCCCGCGGGTGGCGACGGGGGCATTCCTGGCCGGTCGGGTGGTGATGTGCGCATGGCGCCTCCCAGGGGTGTCAGCGAAAGAGCGGGATATCGTCGAGCACCGGGCCTGGCGCCCAGGTGCTGCCGCCTGCCGTGAGTTTTACTCGGGCCCGGTGACATTTCTGGTCCCCGCGGCGTCGGCCTGCCTGGGCGGGCAGCGCTGGCGCGTCCCGGCGGCGCGGGAATGTGCCGGCCGGGTGATGGGTTAGTGCTGGAGCCGGGTAGAACGGACCCGGAAATCGCGTTTCAGGAGAGTTGCTGTGTCGCTGCCCCCATTGGTTTCCCCGGCCGATGATCTGACCGTGGAGGAGGTCCGGCGCTACTCCCGCCACCTCATCATTCCCGATGTCGGGAAGACCGGGCAGCGGCGGCTCAAGAACGCCCGCGTGCTGGTCGTCGGGGCGGGCGGGCTCGGCTCCCCAGCCCTGCTGTACCTGGCCGCGGCCGGCGTGGGGACGCTCGGGGTCATCGACTTCGACGTGGTCGACGAGTCGAACCTGCAGCGCCAGATCATCCACGGCGTCTCGGACGTGGGCCGGCCGAAGGCCGTTTCCGCGATGGAGAGCATCCGCGAGGTCAACCCGCTCGTGAACGTGGTGCTGTACGAGGAGCGGCTCGACTCCGACAACGCGATGCGGATCTTCGAGCCGTACGACCTGATCGTCAACGGCACTGACAACTTCGCCACCCGGTACCTGGTGAACGACACGTGCGTCCTGCTGGGCAAGCCCTATGTCTGGGGCTCGATCTACCGGTTCGACGGCCAGGCCAGTGTCTTCTGGGCCGAGCACGGGCCGTGCTACCGGTGCCTGTACCCCGAGCCGCCGCCCCCCGGCATGGTGCCGTCCTGCGCCGAGGGCGGGGTCCTCGGGGTGCTGTGCGCGTCCATCGGCTCCATCCAGGTCAACGAGGCGATCAAGCTGATCGTCGGGATTGGGGAGCCCCTGGCCGGGCGCCTGATGATCTACGACGCCCTGGACATGAGCTACCGGTCGGTCAAGATCAGGAAGGACCCCGAGTGCCCGGTGTGCGGCAAGAACCCCACGATCACCGAGCTGATCGACTATGAGGAGTTCTGCGGCGCGGTCTCCGAGGACGCGCAGAAGGCGGCCGCCGGGTCCACCATCACGGCCACTGAGCTCAAGGACATGCTCGACCGTGAGGAGAACATCTTCCTGGTCAACGTCCGCGAGCCGAACGAGTACGAGATCGTCTCCATTCCGGGTGCGGTGCTGATTCCCAAGGGAGAGTTCCTCTCCGGTGCTGCCCTTGAGCGCCTGCCGCAGAACAAGCGGATCGTGCTGCATTGCAAGAGCGGCGCGCGCAGCGCCGAATGCCTGGCCGTGGTTAAGGACGCCGGCTTTTCGGACGCGGTTCATGTTGGTGGTGGCGTGCTGGCCTGGATCAACCAGGTGGATCCGTCACTTCCGGCCTACTAGAGCACCGGCAAAACGGATCGGCCGGCCCCGCAACCTGTCACAGCCGAGCGCACCGGTGCGGCTGAGGCCGTAACATGCCGGTGTGGGATTGCGGCCGGAGCCCCCGGGAGGCAGCGGCCCGGGGCCGGACGCAGCGTATCCGGCGCTACCCGGACCGGTGCCAGGGCCACGACGTCCGCTCTACCCGCGGCCCCCGCCCGCTGCCGCGCGGGCCCATCCACCAACTGGCCGGAAGGCGCCCCGCCCACGGCGAAGGGGCCTCGTGCTGACCGTCCTCGTCCTGTCGCTGGCGGGACTGGTGGCCGCGGCGGCGGGGGTGGTGGTGCAGGTCCTGCCGCGTACCTTCAGCGCGGCTCAGAAGCAGCAGATCACCGCCTGGGAAATGGGCAAGCGGTGGCGCGACCAGCCCGCTGGCGGGCTCTTCCCCGACACGGTCCAGTACCAGGTGCCGGGCTCCGCGCTCGGCGGGGCGGCCGGCCTGGCGCTGGCCGCGCACCGGATCGGGATCGCCCGCCAGGCCAGCTGCCGGGCGGCCACCGACCCGGCGGTGGCGCGCGTCCTCGACCAGCACGGATGCCTCGCCGTGCTCCGGGCGACCTATGACGACGCGACCCAAAGCCTCGCGGTGACCGTGGGTGTCGCCGTACTGCCCGGCCCGGCGGCGGCCCGCGCTTCGCTGCAGGCGCTGCCCGGCGCGAGCGGCAGCGGCCCGCGTCCCGGTGTGCGGGCGGTGCCGTTCCGCCACACGCTGGTGGCCCGGTTCGGGAACCGGCAGCGCCAGCTGTCGTGGCATCGGGACGCCGGCCCCTACCTGGTGTTCGCCACCGTGGGTTACGCCGACGGCAGGCGGCGTGTGCATGAGTCGGGCAACCTCTACGCGACCGCGGAAATGCTCGGCCTGGAGGGCGGCGTGGCCGGCTGGGTGGCCGATCACCTCGGGGCTGCCCCGCCGTCGCCGACCTGCCCGGGAGGACCAGCGTGCTAAGCGGGCCTGCGCTCCGGGCGCGAGTGGCGGCCAGGCTCGTGGGCGTGGTGCTCGCCGCGGCCGGGCTCTGCGCGGTGACGGCGATCCCGGCCAGCGCGGACGCCGTGCGCGACCAGGAGATGTGGGTGCTGGACATGATCCAGGCGCCGTCGGCCTGGGCGGTCACCCAGGGCCAGGGGGTGACCGTCGCGGTCATCGACAGCGGTGTCAACCCGTCCGTGTCTGACCTGGCCGGCTCCGTCATCAGCGGCCCCGATCTCTCCGGTGTGGACACCCCGCCGTCCAGCGCCTCCTGGGGCGTCCACGGGACCTGGATGGCCTCCCTCATCGCCGGTCACGGCCACGGGGGCGGATCCAGCGGCATCATCGGCGTGGCACCCCAGTCGCGGGTGCTCTCCATCCGGGTGGTGACCGACCGGGGCGATCCCAACTTCGGGAAATACCAGCGGGAGTCGAACACCGAGGTCCAGCAGGCCCTGGCCCGGGCCATCACGATCGCGACCCGGCGCGGTGCGGGTGTGATCAGCATGTCCCTCGGCTACGGCGCCTCCAGCCGCGTGGTCCGGGCCGCGCTGCAGTACGCCCTGGACCATGGGGTGGTGGTGGTCGCGTCCTCCGGCAACTCGGGGGACACCGCCCGTGCCCTGAGCGCCGGGCAGGCCCCCTACTCCTTCCCCGCGGACTACCCCGGGGTGCTCGGCGTGGGTGCGGTCAGCCAGGGCGGCACGGCGGCCGGCTTCTCCAGCGACAACCTGTCGGTGGAGGTGGCCGCGCCCGGCGTCAAGGTGCCCGCTCAGGGCCGGGACGGGCAGTACTGGCTGGTCAGCGGGACCAGCCCGGCCTGCGCGCTGACCGCTGGCGTCGCCGCCCTCATCAAGTCGCGCTACCCCCGCCTCGCGCCGGCTCTGGTGGACCAGGCCATCACCTCCAGCGCCCAGAACCCGCCGCCCCACGGATACAACGACCGGGTCGGGTTCGGCACCGTCGAGGCGGCCGCGGCGCTGACCGCCGCCGGCCGCCTGGGCCGCGACGTGAACACGGGCCGGGGCGTGAACGTCGCCGCGCACTTCGGGGGCGGGTCGGGGAGCACCGCGCCGGTGCCGGTGGCGCCGCGGGGCAAGGGGCGGCTGGCTCTGTACGCGGCGCTGGCGCTGGCCTGCCTGGCCGTCGCGGTAGCGGCGGCGGTCCGTCTCACCCGCCGGCCGCTGGCCGGGGCCGGGGACGGCGGCCCACATCCGGGCGGCGGGTGGGGGCCGGACCACGGGTCGCGGCCCGGCAATGGGTCGTGGCCGGACAACCTGTCGCGGCCGGACAGCGGACTGCGGCTGGGTGCCGGGCCATGGCCCGGCAACGGGTCGCGGCTGGGCCGCGAGCCAGGGCCGGGCCGCGAGCCATGGCCGGACGATGAGCCCTGGCCCGAGGAGCATGGCCGCCCGTACATGCCATCCAGCCTCGGGCCGGCCCCGCCGGAGGTCCCGCCGGCACCGCCTTACCGGCGGCTGGACCTGCCGCCGCCGGAGATTCCGCCAGCGGCCCCGGCCGACCCCGGGTCGTCCGGGCTGCCCTGGCTGCCACCGGGCCCGTGACCGCTGGCCGGCCGGCCCAGGTGACGGACTTCGCCGACCGTGTGCTCGACGTCGTCAACGCCATCCCGCCCGGCCGGGTGATGTCCTACGGCGACATCGCCGAGTACCTGGGGCAGGGTGGCCCGCGCCAGGTGGGGCGGGTCATGGCCCTGTGGGGTGGCGGCGTTGCCTGGTGGCGGGTGATCCACGCCGACGGGTCCTTCCTGGCCGGCCACGAGCGCGAGGCACTCGCCCGCTACCAGCGGGAGGGCACGCCGCTGCGGCCGGCGGCCGGCGGCGAGCACCGGGTGGACATGCGGCGCGCCCGCTGGGCCGCTCCCCTATCCCATGATCACGGGAACCCGTCAGTCACCACGGCTGACCAACGTCCGTGATCATGAGGGTCAGCGCTGGCCGAGCGCGGGCGCGGCAGCTGGCCACGCTCACGGCACCGGGTCAGGCGCTGGCGGGCGCGGCCGGCTCGGCCTGGTGGAAGCAGCAGGTACCGGTGGCGCCGTGCGGCATGCTCCTGATCCCGGCGTCGGGGTCGGTGCTGCCCCGGACGATCGCCCCGCCGTAACCCGGTCCGCCCACGAAGGCGCCCCACCACAGCACCCACGGCTGTGGCCCGTTCTGGGCAGGGAACGGCTCGGCCAGCGGCCGGATCCGCCGCTGCAGCACGAACGGGCCATCCATCGCCGCGCCGACCTCGCTCCGCCAGTCCTCGGGGCTGGTCAGCCAGCCCTGGATCACCCCGGCACCTGAGGCCAGCGCGGTCGGCTTGAGCACCAGGTGCTCTCGTTCTGCGAGAGCGTACTCGGCCATGTCGGCGTGGCCGGCGCCGCCGACGGTGACCGGCCCGGGGCGGACCATCCGCGTCCACGGCAGGACCCGGTCCAGGCTCGCCAGCTCCGCGTCGCTGAACAGGTGCCGGTTGGCCTCATCCGACAGCAGGGCGAGCGCGCCCTTGCTGCCGTACAGCTCCGCGTCCATGGGGGCGAAGAGAGCGACCTCGCCTCGTTCGGCGGCCCGCAGCACCGGGTCGGCCAGCTCGCCCGCCTCGGGGCGCAGGAGGTCCTTGATGAGGAAGACCCGGTAGATCACGTCGACCGGCCGGCCGGCCAGCCAGACCCGCCCGCCAGTGGCCCGGAGCTGGCCGAGGTGGCACGGGACGGCCTCCAGGCCGTAGGCGGCGAGCTGCGCCGCGCTGTAGCGCAGCTGCCGTTCCAGGACCGCGAACGACTCCGGCCAGTCGGCGACCGCGATCAGCGGCCGCGCCCCATCCGGGATGGCGCATTCGGACCGCAGCGTGCCGACCAGGACATC
This sequence comes from uncultured Actinomycetes bacterium, assembly GCA_963730065.1. Lineage (GTDB taxonomy): Bacteria > Actinomycetota > Actinomycetes > Streptosporangiales > Streptosporangiaceae > UBA9676. The sequence goes on from CAVSQL010000007.1 coordinate 94,553, forward strand.
CATCGTGTCCACATAGGACAGCCCCTGCGTGGCCACGAAATCGGCCACCATCGGGTCGGTCAGGAACGCGCGGTTGAGCAGGGCGTTGTCCAGCCCGCCGAGGGCACTGCCCAGATTGAGCTCCATCACCCGGAACGCGGTCTCGTCCCGGAACAGGTCGGCCCGGCCCAGCCTGGTGGGCGCCCGCCCGCCGGCCCGCTCGATCGCCGTCACCTGGGCGCCGGTCATCCCCACGGCGCGGGCGAACGCGGCCACGTCGCCGCCGAACAGCCGGGCGGGCAGGCTGGCCAGCGCCGCGTGCAGGGCGAGCAGGTCGTCGCGCAGGACCGAGAACTCGGCGTGCTCCAGGAAGACCGGCCTGGTCAGGCAGTCGCCGTCATAGGAGGTTGCTCCCAGGTCGATGAGCTGGCGGGCCACCTCGACCAGCCGGGCCGGCCGGGCCCCGAGCGCTGCCGTCCCGGCCAGGTAACGCCTGGTGAGCATGTTCGGGGTCACCGCGCCCATGGTAGCCGGGCGGTGTCCCCGGCCCGCGGTGTGCGCTGCGGCGGCCGCCCGGGGTGGTGCCATGCTCCCGCGCCCCGATCCCGCGCTTCGCGTGCTGGGTCAGGCCGCAGCCACCTTGGCGTAGTTTTCCAGGATCGAGGCCCAGCCGCCGTCCGACGAGACACCGGCGTGGATGCCGGCTCCACCGGCCCCGTGCCGCTCGAAGTTGCGGTGCTCAAACTCCACCCGCGTCTGGCCGTCGGGCAGGCCGGTGAACGTGACCTCGAACTCGCTGGCGTGGGACGGGTCCGGGTCGAGGAACCAGTCATCGTCGTTCGCGTTGATCTGCCAGGACACCACGATCCGGTGCGGCGGGTCACACGCCAGCACCGTGCCCCAGTCGCACTCGCTGCCGTCCACGCCGCGCTCGTAGTAGCGGCCGCCGGTGCGGGGCTCGAGTACGGTCTCGGCGAGCTCGGCGGGGCCGAGATGGTGGCCGTGCGGCCACCACGAGTGGTAGCCGTCGGTGAACAGGGCGAACGCCCGTTCCGGGGACAGTGGCACGGTCACCGCGCAGCGGACGGGTACGAACGCTCCGGTGGCCGCGGCTTGCTCGGTCATGGCTGCTCCTGCTCTTCGTCGTCGGTCATGGCGGCGGCCTGGACGGCCGCAGCCTGGAACGAGGCCAGCGCCTGCTTCCACATCTGGTCCAGGTAGCTGTGGATGGCCTGCACACCCTGGGGCTGGATCTGGTAGATCCGCCGGGTGCCGTCCGCCTGGTCGGTGACCAGGCGGGCCTCCTTAAGAACCCGCAGGTGCTGCGACACCGCTGGCCTGCTGACCGGCAGCTCGCCAGCGAGCTGGCCGACCGCCTTGGGGCCGCGGGCGAGGCACTCGAAGATGGCGCGCCGGGTCGGGTCGCCGAGCGCGGCGAGCGCTCCCACTCCGTAAGTTCCCACGAACCGTAAGTTTGCACTTACAGATTTTCCCTGTCAAGCCGCCGCCGGGAAAACATCACGCCCGGGCACCGGACCGGCCGGTACGAGCGCCACGCCGACGTGAGCGCCAAATGAGCCCAGGTATGTCAGACGGTTCTGCTGGAATCGGTACGGACATGGACAGGCAGCTTCCCGCCTACCGCCTCGTCCGCTCGCCGGGGCGAGCGGACGAGGCGCCCACGCTGGACACCGCACAGCGGGCCGTCGTCGGCCACGCCGGGGGCCCGCTGCTGGTGCTGGCCGGCCCGGGCACGGGCAAGACCACCACGATCGTGGAGACCGTCGCCGACCGGATCGTGGGCCGCGGGATCGACCCGGAGCGGGTGCTCGTCCTCACCTTCAGCCGCAAGGCGGCCGAGGAACTGAGGGAGCGGATCACCGCGCGGCTGCGCCGGACCACCCGGCAGCCGCTGGCCCTGACCTTCCACAGCTACGCCTACGCACTGGTGCGCCGGGAGTTCGTGCTGGCCGGCGACGAGCCGCCCACCCTGCTGTCGGGCCCGGAGCAGCTGCTGGAGGTCCGGCGCATGCTGAGGGGCGAGGCCGAGGACAGCGGCGGGCGGTGGCCGGAGCGGCTGCGGCCCGCGCTCGGGACCCGCGGCTTCGCCACCGAACTGCGGGACTTCCTGCTCCGGGCGGCCGAGCGCGGCCTGGACGGCCGGGCCCTGGCGCGGCTGGGACGGCAGCGCGGGCGCGACGACTGGGAGGCGGCGGGCGGCTTCCTGGACCGTTACGCGGCGCGCTTCGACCTGGCCCCGGTCCCGGCCTACGACTACGCCGAGATCATCAGGATCGCCGCCGCGCTGCTGGAGGGCGGCGCGGTCAGGGACCGCGAGCGCAAGGCCTACGACGTGGTCCTGGTGGACGAGTACCAGGACACCGACCCGGCTCAGGAGGCGCTGCTGCACGCCCTGGCCGGCGACGGCCGGGAGCTGATCGCGGTCGGTGACCCGGACCAGTCGATCTACGCCTTCCGCGGTGCGGACCCCCGCGGGATCGCCCGTTTCCCGCAGCGGTTCCGCACCCCGGACGACCGGCCCGCCCGGATCATCGCGTTGCGCACCTGCCGGCGCAGCGGGCCCGTCCTGCTGGCGGCGTCCCGGCGGGTGGCGGGCAGGCTGCCGGCCGCGCCGGGCGGCCACCGCGACCTGGACGCGCTGCCGTCCGCCCCGCCGGGGGTGGTCAGGGTGATCACCGCCACCAGCGCCAGCCAGGAGGCCACCGTGGTCGCCGACGTGCTGCGGCGCGCGCACCTGCACGACGGCGTGCCGTGGTCGTCGATGGCGGTGCTGGTCAGGTCGGTGATCCATCAGGTCCCGCTGCTGCGCCGCGCGCTGACGACGGCCGGGGTGCCCACCGTGGTCGCGGGGGACGAGCTGCCGCTCACGGCCGAGCCGGGGACACGGCCGCTGCTCCTGCTGCTGCGGTGCGCGCTGCGGCCGGGCGCCCTCGACGAGGACGCCGCCGCGGAGCTGCTGACCGGGCCGCTGGGCGGCAGCGACGCCCTGGGCCTGCGCAGGCTCCGCCGGGCGCTGCGGCTGGCCGCGGAGGCCGCCGGGGAGGAACTGCCGGACGAGCCGCTGGCCGCCGCGCTCCGCGACCCGCGTGACCTCACCCTGATCGAGGGCCCGGCTGCGGACGCGGCCCGGCACGTGGCGGCGCTGCTGGCGCTGGCCCGCGACACCGCCGACGACGGCAACGCGCACGACACCCTGTGGGCGGTGTGGCACGCCTCCGGCCTGGCCCGCGCCTGGCAGGAGACGAGCGCGGCCGGCGGGACCCGCGGCGCCGCCGCCGACCGCGACCTCGACGCGGTGGTCGCGCTGTTCGAGGCCGCGTCGCGCTTCACCGAGCGCCTGCCCCCGGGATCGGCCCGGCTCTTTCTGGACAGCCTGTCCGGCCAGGAGATCCCGGGCGACACCCTCGCCGGGCGGGCGCCGCAGGGCGAGGCCGTCCGCATCCTCACCGCCCACCGGTCCAAGGGCCTGGAATGGGACGTGGTGGTGGTGGCCGGGGTGCAGGAAGGCATCTGGCCCGACCTGCGGCTGCGGTCATCGCTGCTCGGCATGGACGAGCTCGTGGACACGGCCGACGGGGCGGGCGGCCAGGCCGCCGGGACCGACGCCGCGGCCGCCGCGCTCGCCTCCAAGCTGCTCAGTGAGGAGCGCCGGCTCTTCTACGTCGCGGCGACGCGGGCCCGGCGGGCGCTGGTGGTGACCGCCGCGGGCGGGGAGGACAGCGACGAGCGCCCGTCCCGCTTCCTCGCCGAGCTGGCCGGCGACGATATCGAGATCGAGCACGTGTCCGGGTCGGACCTGCGCTGGCTTTCCCTGCCCGCGCTCACCGCCGACCTGCGGCGGGCAGCCGCCGGCCGCCACCGGTCGCCCGCGCTGAGGCAGGCCGCGGCCACCCAGCTGGCCCGGCTGGCGCAGGCCGGCGTCCGCGGCGCCGACCCCGGCCACTGGTACCAGCTGACCACGCTGTCCGATCCCGGGCCGCTGACCCCGCCGGTCCCGGTCCCGCTCACCGCGCAGCCACCCGGCGACGCGCTGATCAAGGTCTCGCCGTCGCAGGTCGAGTCGTTCACCCGCTGCGGGCTGCGCTGGCTGCTGGAGACCGCGGCCGGCGCCGGGTCGGTGGACGTGGTCCGCCACTTCGGCATCGTCATCCACGCCGCCGCGGTGCTCGCCGCCGAGGGCGCCACCGACGCGGTGATCGGGGAGCGCATCGACGAGGTCTGGCACCACCTGGACTTCGGCAGCGCCTGGTACAGCGAGAAGCAGCGGGAGGCGGCCCACCAGATGGTGCGCAAGTTCCTCGCCTGGCACCGGGACAACCCGCGGGAGCTGGTCGCCTACGAGGAGAGCGTGCGGGCGCAAGTGGGCGCGGTGGAGATCACCGGCCGGGTGGACCGGCTGGAACGCGACGCCGACGGCAGGGCGGTCGTGGTCGACCTGAAAACGAGCTCGGCCCCGGTGCCCGCCACCGACCTGGACCGGCATCCCCAGCTCGGCGTGTACCAGCTCGCGGTCATGCTCGGCGCGTTCGAGCAGCTCGGCCTGACCGAGCCCGGTGGCGCGGAACTCGTCCAGGTCGGGAAGGCCAGCCTGGCCGCGCAGGTCCGGGTGCAGCCGCAAGGCTCGCTGGCCGACGACCCGGAGCCGGGCTGGGCGCGGGACCTGGTCGATACCGTGGCCACGGGCATGTCGGGGCCGCTGTTCAAGGCCCGGGTGAACCCGGGCTGCCGCAACTGCCCGGTCGTCTCCAGCTGCCCGGCGCACGCGTCGGGAGAGCAGGTGACCCCGTGACCGGCCGGGCCTCCTACAGCCCCGCCCAGCTGGCGATGCTGCTCGGCCTGCCGGAGCCGACCGGCGAGCAGGCGGCCGTGATCGCCGCCCCGCTGGAGCCTCTGGCCGTGATCGCCGGGGCCGGCTCGGGCAAGAGCGAGACCATGGCAGCGCGGCTGGTCTGGCTGGTCGCCAACGGCATGGTCACGCCGGAGCGGGTGCTCGGCCTCACCTTCACCCGCAAGGCCGCCGCCGAGCTCGGGCAGCGGGTCCGCGTCAGGCTGACCGGCCTGCGACGGGCGGGCCTCGCCATCGCCAGAACGGAACCTGCCGGGCCGGCCCAGCTGCCCGGGCCGGCCGCGCCGCCGGGTGACGGGCGCCCGCGCGGCGGGCCCGCGGCCGCCGGGGCGGACCGGGACGGCGAGCCGGTGGTGTCCACCTATCACGCCTACGCCGCCAGGCTCGTCACCGACCACGCGCTCCGGGAGGCGATGGAGCCGTCGTTGCGCCTCATCACCCCGGCGGTGGCGTGGCAGATCGCGGCCCGGGTGGTCGCCACCTACGGTGGCCCGATGGACGCGGTCGACCGCGCCCCGCAATGGGTGACCGTGGCCGTGCTCGACCTGGCTGCGGAACTAGCCGAGCACCTGCGCACCCCGGGTGACGTCCAGCGGGCGGGGCGATGGCTGGACGCGGCCTGCCGGGCCCTCCAGGGCAAGGTGCCGGCCAGGGTCCGCCGGATCGCCGCCTGCCAGCGCACCCGGGAGCAGCTGCTGCCGATGGTGGCCGCCTACGCGCAGGCCAAGGCCGTGCGGGAAGTGATCGACTACGGCGACCAGGTGGCGCTGGCGGCGCGTATCGCCACCCGCCATCCCCAGGTGGGCGCGATCGAGCGCGCCCGCTACCAGGTCGTGCTCCTCGATGAGTACCAGGACACCAGCCACGCCCAGCTGGTGCTGCTGCAGGCGCTGTTCGGCGGCGGCCACCCGGTCACCGCGGTCGGCGACCCCTGCCAGTCGATCTACGGCTGGCGCGGCGCCAGCGCCGGCAACCTGCGCCGTTTCGTCGCCGACTTCCCCGTGACCGGCGGGAGGATGACCGGCGGCCGGGCGGCCGGCCGCGGCGGGACCGGCTCGGGCGGGCGGGGCCGCACCCGTCCCGCCCAGGTCAGGCAGCTGTCCACCAGCTTCCGCAACACCGGGCGCGTGCTGGACGCCGCCGCCGCCCTGCAGGAGGGACTGCGGGCCGAGGCGCCGCTGGTGCCGCGGCTGGTGCCGCCCCCGCGGCGGGCGGGGCGCGGGCGGGTGGCCTGCGCGCTGCTGGAGACCGCGGCGGACGAGGCAGCCTGGGTCGCGTCCCAGATCGAGGGGCTGCTGGACCTGCCGCCCGGCATCGCCCCGGACGGCGACTCCTGGCCCGACCCCGGTCACGCGGACCTGCGCGCCGCCGACATCGCGGTGCTCTGCCGCAAGCGGTCCCAGTTCCCGGCGCTGCGGGCGGCGATCGAGGCGCGCGGGATCGCGGTCGAGGTGGTCGGCCTTGGCGGGCTGCTCACCGTCCCCGAAGTGGCCGACGTTGTCGCGACCCTGCGGGTCCTGCACGACCCGACCGCGTCCAGCTCACTGGCCCGGCTGCTCACCGGCCCGCGGTGGCGCATCGGGCCGCGCGACCTGGTGGCGCTGGGCAGGCGTGCCCGTGCCCTCGCCCGCGGGCGCCGCGCCCCGGCGGCGGCCGGCCCGGCACCGGCGGACGACGACCCGCTGGCCCAGGCGGTCACCGACCTGACCGCCGAGCAGGGCAGCCTGGTGGAGGCTCTCGATGACCTCGGCCCCGCCGCCGCGTACTCGGCGCCGGGGTTCGCGCGGTTCAGCGTGCTCGCCGCGGAACTGCGGGCGCTGCGCGCGCACACCGGCCGTCCCCTGCCCGACCTGGTGGGCGAGGTGGAGCGGGTGCTGGGGCTGGACATCGAGGTGGCGGCCCAGCCGTGGCGCGACCCCGCCGCCGCGCGCGCCGACATGGACGCGTTCGTGGACGCGGCGGCCACGTTCGCCGACGACCAGGAGGAGCCGACGCTCGGCGCCTTCCTCGCCTACCTGACCGCCGCCGAGGCCGAGGAGTTCGGCCTGGAATCGGGCCGGCCCAGCGGCACGAACGCCGTCACCCTCACCACGGTGCACGGGGCGAAGGGCCTGCAGTGGGCGGCGGTGGTCGTGCCCGGGCTGTCCGCCGGGGCGAAGGCCCAGGTCTTCCCGGCCCGGCCGGTGGCCAGCGCCCGGTGGACGCAGAACCCGCGGCTGCTCCCGTTCGGCCTGCGGGGAGACGCGCGCGACCTGCCCGTCCTCTCCGACCTCACCGCGGATTCGCTGGATGCCTTCGACGACGCCTGCGCGGCACGCGAGCTGGCGGAGGAGCGGCGGCTGGCCTACGTGGCGGTGACCAGAGCGGCGTTCTGGGTGGCCTGTACCGGCTACTGGTGGGGTGAGGGCGTCTCACCGCTCGGCCCGTCGCTGTTCCTGGACGAGATCCGGGCCGCGTGCGAGGACGGCGCGGGAACCGTGGACCAATGGGCGCCGCCCCCGGAGGAGGACGCGACGAACCCGGTGCTGGCCGAGCCGGAGCCCGTGCGGTGGCCGCTGACCCCGGCCGGATCGCGTTACGAGGCCGTCCGCGAGGCGGCGGAACTGGTAGGCCGCGCCCGGGCCACGCTGGCGGCCGGCGCCGTGCTGGACGGCAGCCTGGCGGACGGCGGGCTGGGGGAGGGCGGGCTGGCCTACGGTGGGCTGGCGGCCGGCGGGCTGCTGGGGCCGGGCGGGCCGGGAGCCCCGGCGGAGGGCGCCGGAGCCGGCGCCGCCGGCCTGCTGGGTGAGCAGGACCTGCTGCTGGCGCAGGCATGGGAGCGGGATACCGCGATCCTCCTCGCCGAGCGCGAGGAGCGGCGCGGCGACGCCGCCGCGGCGGTGGCGCTGCCCGGCCGGCTCTCGGTGTCGTCGCTGGTCACGATGGCCGCCGATCCGGCCGAGCTGGCCCGCCAGATCCGGCGCCCGATGCCGCGCCCGCCCGCGCCGCGGGCCCGGCGCGGCACCGCCTTCCACCGGTGGCTGGAGGAAAGGTTCGGGCAGCAGCGGCTGATCGATTCGGCGGACCTGCTCGGCGCGGCCGACGAGCCCGCCGACGACGGCGACGCGGGCGACCTGGCGCTCCTGCAGGGGCGGTTCGAGGCGGGGGAGTGGGGGGGCCGCTGGCCGCTGGAGGTGGAGGTGCCGTTCGAGACGCTGATCGCCGGCCGGGCCGTGCGCGGGCGGATCGACGCCGTGTTCGCGGACGCGGGCGACGGCGGGTACGACGTCGTGGACTGGAAGACCGGCGAGCCGCCCGCCTCGGAGGAAGAACGGCGGGTGGCGGCGGTCCAGCTCGCCGCCTACCGGCTGGCCTGGGCGGGGCTGGCCCGGGTGCCGCTCCGCCAGGTGCGGGCGGCGTTCTACTACGTGCGCCAGGACCTGACCCTGCGGCCAGCGGACCTGCTCGACGAGGCGGGCCTGGCCGCGCTCATCGAGACCGTCCCGCTCCGGCGGCCAGTGCCATGAGCGGCGTCCCGGCGCCGGGGCGCTAGCCGCCTCCCGTGCCCGCCTCCGATGGCTCCCGCGGCCCCGGACCGCGGCCGGTGATACCGGTGCAGCGCCCCGGCCCGGACCGTCCCCGGGGCGATTCACACCCGCCGGGGGTGGTGACCGCCGGCCCGCCGTGGGGGAACCTGCGGGCAGGCAGCGGCGCGGGGCGCTGCGGACCGCCGGGAGGAGGCGCTGGATGGGCCGGTGGAGACCGTGACCGGACGGCCGGGGGGAATCGCGGCGGGCATCGGCGAGGCAGGTCTCGGGGCCGCGAAACGGGCCTGGCGGGCCACCGGGTGGACCGGCCAGCACCTGCGGCACGCCGCCGGGCTGATCGTGCCGGGGCGCAACCCGGCCGCCCGGGTCTACGAGAGCATCGGCTCTGAATGCTTTGCCGCGCTGGCGCCGGGCTGGCTGAACCTGGGGCTGTGGGACGGGCCCGGCACGGAGGCTGAGGCCGGGGCCGCCTGCCGCCGGCTCGTCCTGACGGTGGCGTCGGCCCTGCCGGCCGGCGGGGTCATCATCGACGTCGGGAACGGCCTCGGAACCCAGGATCCGCTGATCGCCGAGAGCGCCCGCCCGCGCCGGCTGATCGCGGTGAACATCGCCGAGTGGCAGCTGTCGGCCGGGAAGGACCGGCTGCGGGAAGCCGCGGCGGTCCCGGTCGCCGGTGACGCGGCCCGGCTCCCGCTGGCCAGCGGGGTCGCGGACGGGCTGATCAGCGTGGAGGCGGCATTCCACTTCCGCTCCCGCCGCGCCTTCTTCGAGGAGTGTTACCGGGTGCTGCGGCCCGGTGGCGTGCTGAGCATGACCGACATCTCGACCGAGCGGTGGCCGCGTGGTCCCGCTGAGCTGGCCTCCGGCCTGGCTCAGCTGCGGGTGTTCGGGCTCCGCCCCGCGGCGGCGATGACCGCCAGCCAGATCGCGGCGGCCGCCCGGGCGGCCGGCCTGGTGGAGGTGGAGGTAACGAGGTGCGGCGATCGCGTGATCGCCCCCGCGCTCCGGGTCGTCGCGGCGCGGTTGCCGAACTCACCGCAGGCCCCCCTCGGGCACCGCACCGCTGTCCGGGTCCTGCTGTGGCAGGTGGAACTGCTGTGGCGGCACCAGATCATCGACTACGTGCTGCTCCGCGCCACCCGCCCGGCCTAGCCGACCGGGCCGTCACGCTCCAGGCTGATCGGCCGCTGGCCCCGGGGGGACGATCCCGGTGCCCCCACGGCATGCCCTAGAGTGCCGGAACAGAACCCGGTGAGGAGGCGGTCGGCGGTCATGGACGTCCGTGACTACATCCAGCAGCAGGCAGGTGGCTTCTTCGAGGACCTGAAGCGGTGGCTTGCCATCCCATCGATCTCGGCCGACCCCGGTCACCATCAGGACGTGCGGGCCAGCGCCGAGTGGCTCGCCGCCCATTTGCGCGCCACCGGGTTCCCCGAGGTGGAGATCTGGGAGACCGGCAGCGCCGGCTCCCCGGGCCTGCCGGCGGTCTTCGCCTGCTGGCCCGCCGCCGACCCCGCCGCGCCGGCGGTGTGCGTCTACGGGCACCACGATGTGCAGCCGGTCGAGCCGCTGGCCGAGTGGGACTCGCCGCCGTTCGCGCCCGCCGAACGGGACGGCCAGCTGCTGGCCCGGGGCGCGTCCGACGACAAGGGGCAGGTGATGCTGCACAGCCTCGGCGTCCGGGCCTGCCTGGCGGCGGCCGGGGCCACCGGCCCGCCGGTCACCATCAAGCTGCTGATCGAGGGGGAGGAGGAGTCCGGCTCGCCGCATTTCGCCGATCTTCTGCGCGCGAAGGCCGGCCGCCTGGCCTGCGACGTGATCGTGGTGTCCGACACCACGATGTGGGCCGCGGACGTGCCTTCCATGTGCACCGGGATGCGCGGGCTTGTGGGCGCGGAGATCACGCTGCGCGGCCCGGCCTCCGACCTGCATTCCGGTTCCTTCGGCGGCGGGGTGCCCAACCCCCTGCACGCCATGGCCGCGCTGCTCGCGGGGCTCCATGACGCGGACAGCCGGGTCACCCTCCCCGGCTTCTACGACCGGGTGGTGCCGCTGACCGCGCAGGAGCGGGAGCTGTTCGCGCGGCTGCCGTACGAGGAAAAGCACTGGCTCGCCGACGCCGGGCACAGCCAGGCGGCCACCGGCGAGGCCGGGTTCAGCACCCTGGAGCGGATCTGGGCGAGACCCACCGCCGAGGTCAACGGCATGTGGGGAGGGCACACCGGCCCAGGGGGCAAGACGATCGTGCCGCGTGAGGCCCACGCGAAGGTCTCGTTCCGCCTCGTCGCCCGCCAGGAGCCCGCCGAGGTGCGTGCCGGGCTGAGTGAGTACGTGGCCGCGCACACCCCGCCCGGCATCGACGCGGAGGTCACCTTCGAGGGCCCCGGCGTGCGGCCGTGCTTCTCGCCGATCTCGTCGCCAGCGGTTCAGGCGGGCCAGCGCGCGATGGAACGTGCGTTCGGCCGCGAGGTGCTGTTCACCCGGGAGGGAGGCAGCGGCCCGGAGGCGGACCTGACCGACATTCTCGGCGCGCCCCTGGTGTTCGTGGCGGTCGGCCTGGACTCCGACCGCATCCACGCGCCCAACGAGAAGGCCGAGATGGCGCTGCTGCTCAAGGGGGCCGAGGCGGCGGCGTATCTGTGGCCTGAGCTGGCGGCGCTGGGCGGTGACTGAAACCGGTGGCTGAAGGCGGCGGCCGGGTGGGTGGCCGCATGACCACCGATGGGGCGGCGGGCGATCGGGAGGAGCGGGAGGTCGCCGGCGAGCTGGGCGGGTTCGCGCTGGCCCGCAGCGAGGTGGATCGGGCCAGCGCCCGCCGCGAGGATCCGGACTGGATCGCGGCCGCCTGGGCCGACAGCCGCAGCCGGGTGCTGGTCCTGGACGAGGGCCAGGCGCTGGTCCGGTTCGGCGACGGCGCCGCCGAGCTGGTCCTGGTGCCGCCCGTGCAGGCGCCCGAGGGGCTGAAATTCCTGCTGGGCGTGGACACCGGCGGGACCGCCTACTTCGGCCTGGCCGGCCCGGCGGGCGGGCTCGGGGCGGGTCCCATGCCGTCCCCCGGTACCGACATGGCACCGCCCGGACCCGGGGTGCGCCCGGCCGCCCTGCGGCAGGTCGGGCCGCTGCTCAGCGACCGTGACGCCGGGCTGCTCACCCACGCGGTGGCGCTGGCCAACTGGCATGCCCGGCACACCCACTGCCCGCGGTGCGGCGCGCTGACCGTGCCGGCCCCGGCCGGGCACGCGCGGCACTGCCCGGTCGACGGCAGCGAGCACTTCCCCCGGATCGACCCGGCCGTGATCATGCTGGTGAGCGACGACGAGGATCGCTGCCTGCTCGCCCGCAACCGCCTCTGGCCGCCGGGCCGGGTGTCCATCCTGGCCGGTTTCGTCGAGCCGGGCGAGTCAGCGGAGCAGGCCGTCGCCCGCGAGGTCAGGGAGGAGACCGGGATCGCCGTCAGCGGCATCCGCTACGTCGGCAGCCAGCCGTGGCCGATGCCGCAGAGCCTGATGCTCGGTTTCCGCGCCGAGGCCGGGCCCGGGCAGCAGATCAGGGTGGACAACGAGGAGATCGCCGAAGCCCGCTGGCTCACCCGCGCCCAGCTGGCCGCCGAGGTCACGGCGGGCGAGCTGCTGCTGCCACCGCCGGTGTCGATCGCGCACCAGATCATCCAATCCTGGTACGGCGGCCCGCTCCCCGGCACCTGGTAAGCACCAGCGCCGCGCCCAGCAACGGGACCGGGTCAGGGTGTTCGACTCCCTCCCGGACCAGGGCCCGTTCCAGCAGATCCCTGACCGGCGGCGGCTTCCGCTAGCCCAGGTCGTCCGCGCGCCGCTGCCTAGCCCGTGGCCAGCTCCTCCGGCGTCAGCGGCCGCAGCACGCAGAACTCGTTGCCGTCCGGGTCGGCCATGACCACCCAGCTGACGCCGGGGCCTTGCCCGACGTCGGCCCGGCGGGCGCCGAGGGCCTCGAGCCGCGCCACCTCCGCGGCCTGGTCCTCGGGGCGCAGGTCAAGGTGGAGGCGGTTCTTGCCCGTCTTGTCCTCCGGGACCCGCAGGAACAGCAGGTCCGGCACGACCCCGTCCTCCTTGCTGGCCGCCGGCGGCTCCAGCACGACCTCGTCGCCCTCCCCGGACATGCGCCACCCCAGGACCGACCGCCAGAACGCCGCCAGCCCGGCCGGATCGGCCGTATCGATGCACAGGCACTGAATGCGAAGCGTCATGCGGCGACTGTGAGCCTCCCGCACCGGCCGTGTCCACCGGTTTTCCGGCACCGGCCCGCGCGGGTCAGCGGGCGGGGGCGAGCCAGCGCACGGCGTCGGTCTCGTCCATGCCGGGGGCGGGCACCACCGCCACGACCGGTGTGTTCAGGCCGCTGGCCCGGTACTGCTCGACCCGCTCCCGGCAGTCCTCCGGCCGGCCGTGCACGACCAGCTCGTCCACGATGTGGTCGGGGATGGCCGCAAGCGCCCCCCGGCGGTCCCCGGCCGCCCACGCGTCCTGCATGGGGCGCAGCGCCTCACCGCGTCCCAGCCAGACGTGGAAGGCGGCGTAGGCGGGGACCGTGAGGTAGGCCGCGACCAGTCGGCGGCCGACGTCCCGGGCGACGGCCGCATCCGCGGTCGGGCAGACGAACACGCGGGCGATCAGCTCGCAGTCCGGGCCGGCCGCGCCGCGCACGGTGGGCACGTCCGACGGGGCAAGCCAGTTCGTGATCACCGCATCAGCCAGCGAGGCTCCCAGCCGCACCATGCCGGGCCCCAGCGCGGCGAGGGCAAGCCCGGGGGGCGGGGCGGGCGGCGGGTCCAGCCGGAAGCCGCTGATGGCGAAGCTCTCATACTCCGCGCTCACCTTCTCCCCGGCCAGCGCCGCGCGCAGGAACAGCAGCGTATCCCGTGCGCGCTGGTAGGGCCGGGCCAGCTCGATACCGTTCCACGCCTCCACGATCACCGGGGAGGAGGTGCCGATGCCGAGCACGAACCGGCCGGGTGCCAGGGCCGCCATCGTGGCCGCGTTCATCGCGAGCAGGGCCGGGCCGCGGGTGAAGATCCCGGCGATGGCGGTCCCCAGCCGCAGCCGGTCCGTCCACTGGGCGGCCAGCGCCAGCGGGGTGAAGGCGTCGGCGCCGTTGAGCTCGGATGACCAGGCGTCGGTGTAGCCGAGGTCGGGCAGCCCGGCGACGATGTCCCGCTGCTCATGCAGGGGCAGGCTCCGCAACGGCAGCGTGATGCCCCATCTCGGCGTGACTGTCATCGGTGACCTCCTCGGGGTTCCTGCCCCATGATGCCGGGTACCTGGCCCGGGGGGCGGGCCGTCGGCTCCTTACAGATCAGAGGACTAAAATGAGAGCACTGCTCTTGACATTAAGCCTGAATCGAGTACGCTGTTCTTAATCGAGATCAGTGCTCTCACAATGAAGCAGAGAAGGGAACCCCCGCCATGACCACGAGCAACGAGCCCCGCTACGTCAAGCCGGGCCGGAGCACCAACGTCTTCAACGAGGCGGTCGCCGCCCTGACCCGGGCGGGGATCAGCGTCTGGGGGTCACGAATCCTCGCTGTCCGCGGGCGCAGCTCGGGGGAGTGGCGCACCACCCCGGTGAACCCGCTGACGCTGAACGGCGTGCGCTACCTGGTCGCGCCCCGCGGTGAGACCCAGTGGGTCCGCAACATGCGTGCCGCTGGCGGCGGCGAGCTGCGGGTAGGCCGCCGGGTCGAGCGGTTCACGGCCAGCGAGCTCGCCGACGCGGACAAGCCGCCGGTGCTGCGCGGCTACCTCAAGCGCTGGAAGTTCGAGGTCGGCGTGTTCTTCGACGGGGTCGGCGCGGACGCTTCCGACGCCAAGCTGCTCGAGATCGCGCCCGGCTACCCGGTCTTCCGGGTCAACCCCTCCGCGTGAGGAGCCCGCACGGCCTCAGTGGGTCAGGGCCACGGTGGCGCCGGTGTCGTCGAGCAGCCGGTGGTGGCCGGCGGCCGCGGGGAAGCGCTCGCGGGAGCGCCGGACCAGTGCCCACGGCCCGTCCGGGCCGGCCAGGGTGGTCCCCTCGGCATCGACCGCGACCAGCTCGTCACCGGAGCGCAGCAGGACCGGGCCGCCGCGCCGGCCGGAGATGGCCACCCGCCCGTGTCGCAGGCCGTCGAGCACCGCGGCGGGCCCGTCCCCGGCACACTCGACCCAGGTGGTGGGGGTGCCGGGCGGCGCGTCGGAGCCCGGCCGGTGCCAGTCGCTGCCGCCGACCGGGACCGCATCCGGATCCCAGGCCAGCCACCAGGCCAGGGGCATGGTCCAGCGCGGGTCGAGCCAGCTCCAGTGCCAGACCTCGACGAGCGGCGGCCGCCGCTGCATGGGCAGGGTCCAGCTGACCTGCCCGGCGATCGGATGGTTGACCGACAGCAGCCCCCCGCGGCGCTCGGTCTGCTCCAGCCAGGCGTCCGCGGGGAGGCGGAAGTCGATCCAGCCGACCTCGCCCAGCGCGCCGGCGTGACCGCCGGCGGTGGTGACCTCCTGGCCGGGCAGCAGGGTGATGCCATACCGGGCCGCGGCGGCCGGCAGCTCGCGGTGGTGGCTGACCGTGTTGTGATCGGTGACCGCGATGAAATCCAGGCCCAGGCCAGCGGCAAAACGAGCGAGCTCGGGAACCGTCTGCACGCCATCCGAATGCACCGTGTGGGTGTGGAGGTCGCCGGCCAGCCAGCGCCGGCCGGGGCTGGCCGGCAGTGTCCGGGCCGGTGGGCGCTGCCCGGGTGCCAGTGGTGGCGGCGGCGCGGGCACCGGCTCCGGCCGGAGCTCACCCGGACTGCTGCTCACCTCCGCCGCCAGCCGGTACGCCACCCCCTGCGGGGGCAGCTGGTGGATACCGATGATCACCTGCCAGGTGCCTGGTTCCAGCTCTCCGCTCAGATACCCGGGTGTCGCCGCATCCGGGGTGATCACGAACGAGTGCCGCGCACCGCCCGACCAGCCACGGAACCCGGCGGGCCCGGCGCAGCCCAGGTCCAGGACCGCGGCCGACCGGTCGTAGTCCAGTTCCACCCGCAGCCCGTATGACCCGGCCGGCACCTCGACCGGCAGGTAGTGCCAGGCCGACGCGATCCGGTCGGTCATCGTCCACCGGCCGTGATGCCGCGTGGTGCGGGGCATGTCTCCATCCGATCAGATCCGGCGGGCCGCGGCCAATCCACCCGCGACACTAATGCAACTTATTCGCAGTTACGCTTTACTTGCGATTAGACTCCGGTCATGAGCCCCGCCGCCTCCCGGGAAACGGTGGCCGGTGCCCGGCGATCGCGCCCGCGGCGGTTCACATTCACCCGCGGCCCGCAGGATGCGGAGATCCTGCGGCTCGCGGTGCCAGCGTTCGGCGCCCTGATCGCCGAGCCGCTTTTCCTGCTGGCCGACTCGGCCATCGTGGGCCGGATCGGCACGACCGCGCTGGGTGGCCTGGGCGTGGCCAGCCAGGCGCTCACCACGCTGGTCAGTATCTCGATCTTCCTGGCCTTCGGGACCACCGCGGCGGTGGCCCGGCAGCTGGGGGCCGGTGACCGGCGGGCCGCGATCCGGCAGGGCATCGACGGGCTGTGGCTGGCGGGCGCGATCGGTGCCGCGGTGCTCGCGGTCGCCTGGCCGCTCGCCCCGGCGATCATCGGTGTCTTCGGCGCGTCCCCGGGCGTCACCCAGGGCGCGGTCATCTACCTGCGGATCAGCCTGCTGGGGGCGCCCGCGATGCTCGCCGTGCTGGCCGGGACGGGGGTGCTGCGCGGGCTGCAGGACACCCGCACGCCGCTCGCGGTCGCCGTCGGCGCCAACCTGGTGAACATCGTGCTCAACGCCGTGCTGGTGCTCGGCCTGCGCTGGGGGCTGGCCGGCTCGGCCTGGGGCACCGTCATCGCCCAGAACGCGGCGGCCGCCGTCTATCTCACCGTCGTGGCCCGGGGTGCCCGCCGGGCCGGGGTGGCCTTCGGGCCGGACCGGGCCGGGCTGCGGGCCGCCGCGCTGGCTGGCGCGGCGCTGGTGGTACGCACCCTGTCGCTGCAGGCGGTGCTCGTGGTGACCACGGCGATGGCGGCCCGGATGGGAGACAACGCGATCGCGGCTCACCAGATCGCGTTCCGGCTCTGGGTGCTGCTGGCCTTCGCCCTGGACGCGATCGCGATCGCCGGCCAGGCCATCACCGGCAGGTACCTCGGGGCGGGTGACGCGGCCGGTGCCAGGGCGGCGTCCCGCCGGATGACGGGCTGGGGCGTGGTCTACGGGCTGGTGTTCGGGGCGCTCCTGCTGGCCGTGCGCCCGTTCCTGCCGGATGTGTTCGCGGTCACGCCGGCCGTCACCCGCCTGCTGCTGGCGGTGCTGCTCATCGTGGCGCTCCAGCAGCCGGCCGCGGGTGTGGTGTTCGTCCTGGACGGGGTGCTGATCGGGGCGGGAGACCAGAACTATCTGGCCCTGGCGGGCCTGGCGGCCGCCGCCGTGTTCGCGGTCGCCGCGCTGGTTGTGCACGTCACGGGCGGCGGCCTGGTCGCGCTCTGGCTCGCCTACAGCCTGTGGCTGGCGGCCAGGTTCGTGACCCTCACGCTGCGCGCCCGCGGCACGGCCTGGCTGGTCACCGGGCCCGTCCGCCCTTAACCGGGCCATCCCTTAACGACTTGCCACGGATCTGCGTCACCGTAATCACCTCAAAAGGACGTGATCATGACGCCAAACCGTGGGGAGTCGCGGGCTGGCACCCCGCTGGGACGCCCAGGCGGCCGGTCAGGGCTTGCGGGCCATGCCGCCGTGCGCGGAGACCATCTCGGTCGGCGGCTCGTCGTCCGGGTCGGCCCGCCACGTGTGCACGTACACCACCCCGGGCGGCACCAGCTGCAGGCCGTCGAAGAAGCGGCACACCTGCGCATGGCTGCGCAGCGTCTGCGGGGTTGCCACCCGCTCGTTGTAGCGCTTCTGCACCTCGGCCTGGTTGGCGTGGATGTCACTGGCCGGGTGCGAGATGACCAGGTAGCTCCCGGATGGCAGGGCATCCATGAGATGGGAGACGATCTGGTACGGCTCCTCGGCGTCCTGGATCAGGTGCAGGATCCCCAGGAGCATGAGCGCGATCGGCTGGCGGAAGTCCAGCGTCTGGCGGGCGGCGGCCAGGATGGTGTCCGGCTCGCGGAGATCGGCTTCGAGATAGGCCGTCGCGCCCTCCGGGGTGCTGGTGAGGAGGGCGCGGGCGTGGGCGAGCACGATCGGGTCGTTGTCCACGTAGACGATGCGCGAGGCCGGCGCGGCCGCCTGGGCGACCTCATGGGTGTTGTTCCCGGTGGGGATCCCGGTGCCGATGTCCAGGAACTGCCGGACCCCGCAGTCGGTGGCCAGGAAACGCACCGACCGGACGAGGAAGGCCCGGTTGGCCCGGACCCGGAAGCGGAGCCCCGGCGCGACCGCCAGCACCCGCTCGGCCGCCTCCCGGTCGGCGGCGAAGTTGTCTTTGCCGCCCAGCCAGTAGTCATAGACGCGGGCCGGGTGAGCCACGGTGGTGTCAATCTCGGCCGGCTTCTTGCCGCCGGGAAAGACACCGCTGAACCAGGTGCCTGTCATCGGACGCCCCTCCTTGTGTACATCAGGATTTTAGGGCGACGCCGCACCATGCCGTGACTTCCGCGGGCGTCTCCGTGGTGGGACTGGGCCGCCACTGCTGTGGCTGGACCATGCCCGGCTCGGCCAGTTGCAGGCCACTGAAGAAGCTGGCGATCTCGTCGCGGGTGCGCAGCGTCGCCATGGTGCCCCGCATGCGCTCGTTCACCCGCCGGGTCATCTCGGCCATCGCGGCCGGCTGGATGTCGCTGGCCGGGTGGGCGAGCACCAGGTAGCTGCCGTGGGGGAGCGCGCTCATCAGCCTGGCCACGATCTTCTCCGGATGCTCGGCGTCCGGGATCAGGTGCAGGATGATCAGCAACATCAGGGCGACCGGCTGGCCCAGGTTCAGGGTGCGGGCCGCGGATTTGAGGATGACGTCCGGTTCGCGCAGGTCCGCGTCCAGGTAGGCGGTGGCGCCCTCGGGGGTGCTGCTGAGCAGGGCCCGGGCGTGGGTGAGCACGATGGGGTCGTTGTCCACATAGACCACGCGCGACTCCGGGGCGACCGCCTGCGCCACCTCGTGGGTGTTGTCCGCGGTGGGCAGCCCGGTGCCGATGTCCAGGAACTGCCGGATGCCCGCCTCCGCCACCAGGTAACGCACCGCCCGGGCCAGGAACGCCCGGTTGGCCCGGACGTCGGCGACAATCCCGGGATTGGCCGCTATGGCCGCCTCCGCCGCGTCCCGGTCGGCGGGGAAATTGTCCTTGCCGCCCAGCCAGTAGTTGTAGATCCGCGCGGAATGTGCGGTGCCTGTGTCGATGCGCAGTGCTTTACCCGGATTGGTGCCGCGCGGCGGCCTTTCCGTCATCCGGCCGCCCCTCCCGCCCGCCGTGATGCCACCATTCTCACTCGCAGCATAACCGGGCCGGCGGCGATGGATGATGCGTCGATGCCAGCCGTGGCCGGATCCGGCCGGCGGTCACGCCGGGCGGATGGCCCGCCGGCCGCCCGCGGGATACCATCCGTCGGGTGGACGCCCTGCTCGGCACCTGCTCGCTGCCGCAGCTCAGGCGGCGCAGGAGCGTCAAGTGGCAGGCCTATCCCAGCGACGTGCTGCCCGCCTTCGTGGCGGAGATGGATTTCGACCTCGCCGCGCCGATCACGAGCGCGGTCAGCGCCGCGCTCGCCATCGGCGACAGTGGTTACCCGCACAAAGGAGCGCTGGGCGAGGCGTACGCGGCGTTCGCCGCGGACCGGCTGGGCTGGGCGCCCGACCCGGGCCGGGTGTACCCCATCCCGGACGTGATGACCGGGCTCGCCGAGGTGGTCGGGGCCATCACCCCGCCGGGCTCGGGGATCGTCGTCAACCCCCCGGTCTACCCGCCGTTCCGGTTCCGGTTCGGCTTCTACGGGCGGCGGATCATCGATGCGCCGCTGGCCCGGGACGAGATGGGCCGGTACGACCTGGACCCGGCGGCGATCGATGCGGCGCTGAGCCAGCCGGGTGCCGCCGCCTACCTGCTCTGCAGCCCGCACAACCCGACCGGCAACGTGTGGTCGGCGGAGCACCTGGAGATGGTCGCCAGCCTATGCCAGCGCCACGGCGCTGCCCTGCTGGTGGACGAGATCCATGCTCCTCTGGTGCTGCCCGGCCGCCGCTTCGTGCCGTTCGGCTCACTGGGCCACGAGATGGCCGGGCAGGCGTTCGTCTTCACGTCCGCCTCCAAGGGCTGGAACATCCCCGGCCTCAAGTGCGGCATCGCGATCGCCGGCTCGCAGGCGGGGGCGGCGCTGCTCGAGGAGCGCGCGGAGGCACTGCTCGCCGCCCACCTCGGCGTCCTCGCGTCGGTGGCCGCCTTCACCGAGGGGCGGCCATGGCTGGACGCGGCCCTGCGCCAGATGGACGAGAACCGGGTGCTGCTGGCCGGCCTGCTGCGGGAGCACCTGCCGGAGGTCGGGTACGCCCAGCCCCAGGCGAGCTTCCTGGCCTGGCTGGACTGCCGGGCGCTGGAGCTGGGCGACGACCCGGCCGCGGTGTTCCTGGACCGGGGGCGGGTCGCGGTCGGCCGCGGCCCCGATTTCGGCGCCGAGGGCCGCGGTTTCGCGCGGCTCAACATCGGCACCTCGCCGGCGCTGATCACCGAAGCGGTCCGCCGGATGGCCACGGCCTGCCGGGCCTGATGGGCGTGCCGCAGACTGCATCCCTGGAACGGCAGACGATCCTGGCGGGATGGCAGGGTCGCCGAGAAGGCCGGGTTCCTGATCGAGGCAACCCTGCGCAGACGGCTGACCACCCCGGCACGCGGGTGGACGCGTGGGTCGGCTCCCTGCTCAGGGACGAGGTGACGGCCGGGCCGGAGGCTGGCGCAGCAGGTCGCGGGTGATCTCCATCTGCCCCAGATGCTGGCAGACCTCCTCCATGATGTGCAGCAGCGCGTGTCCCTGGCTGACGAACTCGAGCTCGTCCGGCGCGGTGGCCGGATGGCCGCCGCGGGGACGCGCCTTCGGGTCGGCGGTCACGATGTCGGCCCGGAACCGCCGCTGGGCGTCCTGTGCCGCGGCGATAAGGCCGGCGACCGGCCCGGAGGCGCGGAACTCCGCTTCCCGGTCCCGGTCCACCGAGCGGCCCGCCACCACCTGCCCGCCCCAGAACTCCATGACGCCCAGGCAGTGCCGCAGGATGGCATACGGCGAGTTGGCCCCGGGCAGCCCAGGCCGGGTGCTGGCCAGCTCGTCACCCAGGTCGCCCACGATGTCGGCCATGGCCTCGACCGCCCGGTCCACGTAGCTGGCGACCGCGTCCACCTCGATTCCCATCCCGTCATCATGGCCCGGCCCGGGCCGGGGGGCCAGCCGTGTGGCCGCAGGGCCGGCCAGCGGCGGGAGACCGGCCCGCGGCGGGGAGACCAGCCCAGCGGCGGGAGACCGGCCGGAGACCGGTCGGCGCGAGGCCGGCCTGGGGGGGCGCGGCAGGAGCATCGTTTCGGGGGAGTGACGCACAGGGAACGGGGGAATGAACTGGCCGTTCGGGAAGGTGACGAAGGGGATCCGCTCATGAAGTGGTGGAAGCTGGCCCTGGTGGTGACGCTCGTCGGTGCGGCGGCGTTCCTGCTCGCGGGCCGGGACGACATCGCGCGCTACCAGCGCATGCGCAAGATGTAGCCGCGCACGGGCTCCGCCCGGGATTCCCCGCCAGCCTGGCCCACTGGGCAGGAGCCACGTCAGCGCACCGGCGTTTGCTCGGATTGTTCGTTATGCAACGAATGTCCTAGCTATTCATGACGCGAGTGTCATGTCACGCTGTGGTTGAGGCCATCTCCCATGGTCACGAGGCGGAGGGCCGCATGGGCAGGGACGTTCCCGCGATTATCGTCAGCCAGTATGACCGGCGACGTTACCGGGACAAGGTTCGCAGATGCCTGGACGTCTTTGCCAGGATGCTGCAGGATGCGCGATTCAAGGAAGCCCCGCAGCAGGTCGGGCTCGAGATCGAGTTCTACCTGGTGGATGAGGCGGGCGATGCCTGCCTGCGGGGCGCGGAGGTGCTCGCCGCGATCGGCCACCCGGACTGGGCGCCCGAGCTGGGGAAGTTCAACCTGGAGGTCAACCTGGCCCCCCGCCCGCTGGCCGACGACGCACTGGGCGGGCTGGAACGCGATCTCGCCGGCACCGTCGCCCACGCGGGCGCGCGGGCCCGGGACGCCGGCGTCCGGCTGGCGATGATCGGCATCCTGCCCACGCTGCGCGAGCGCGACACCACCGGGGCCGCGATGTCGCCCAATCCCCGCTACCGGCTGCTCAACGAGCAGATGTGCGCGGCGCGCGGCGAGGAGATCGAGATCGCCATCGAGGGGCCCGAGCGGCTGCTCACCCACGTCGACAGCATCATGCCGGAGGCCGCCTGCACCAGCGTCCAGCTGCACCTGCAGGTCAGCCCGGAGTCGTTCGGCAACTACTGGAATGCCGCCCAGGCGATGGCCGGGATCCAGGTGGCGGTCGGGGCGAACTCGCCGTTCCTGTTCGGCCGGGAACTCTGGCGCGAGACCCGGATCCCCCTGTTCCAGCAGGCCACCGACACCAGGCCGGAGGAGCTCCAGGTGCAGGGGGTGCGGCCACGGGTCTGGTTCGGTGAGCGGTGGATCACCTCGGTGTTCGACCTGTTCGAGGAGAACCTGCGCTACTTCCCGTCGCTGCTGCCGCTGATGTCCGGGGACGACCCGGTGGCGGACCTCGCGAACGGCTCGACCCCCGAACTGGCCGAACTGACCCTGCATAACGGCACCGTCTACCGCTGGAACCGGCCCGTCTACGCGGTGGACGACGGCGAGCCGCACCTGCGGGTGGAGAACCGGGTGCTCCCGGCGGGCCCGACAGTGACCGACGTCCTCGCCAACGTCGCGTTCTACTACGGCCTCGTGCACATGCTCGCCGAGGCCGAGCGGCCGATCTGGACCCAGATGTCGTTCGCCGCCGCCCGCGACAACCTGATGGAGGCCGCCCGGCGAGGGATCGATGCCAGCCTCTACTGGCCCGGGCTGGGCGAGGTGCCCGCGGCCGAGCTGACGCTGCGGCGGCTGCTGCCGCTGGCCAGGGAGGGCCTGCGGCGCTGGCAGGTCGACGACGCCCAGGCCGACCGCATGCTGGAAGTGATCGAGGGACGCTGCCTGACGGGCCGGACCGGCGCGACCTGGCAGACCGAGACGGTGCACCGGCTCCAGGGGCGCAACGGGCTGGACCGGGACGCCGCCTTGCGGGAGATGACCCAGCGCTACCTGGCCCTCATGCACGCCGGCGATCCGGTGCACACCTGGCCGGTGGGCTGACGGCGCCGCGGCCGCGGTTGCCTCGCGCGGAGGTGGGTCATGGCGTGGACCCGGCAGCGGATCACCTACACGGTGGCTGTGGCCGTTGTCGCGACCAACCTGGTGGTGGGGGCGCTGCTCGTGCGCGCCAGCGGCACGCCCGTGCGGCAGGTGTCGGCGACCACCACCCCTTCACCTTCGCCCACGCACTCGCCCCAGCTCCTGTCGCCGTTCACCGGTGAGCCGGTGCCCTCACTGGGCCCGGTGCTCGCCGTGAAACTGGACAACGACGCGGTGGCGCGGCCGTGGACCGGGCTGGCCAGCGCGGACATCGTGTATGTGCTGCCGGTCGAGGGCGGGCATTCCCGGCTGCTGGCGATCTTCTCGTCCGATTTCCCCGCGGTGGTCGGCCCGGTGCGCAGCGCGAGGTCGGACGACCTGCAGCTGCTGCGGCAGTTCGGGCGGCCCGCGTACGCGTACTCGGGCGCCACGGCCACGCTTCTCCCTTACATCCACCGGACCGCGCGGATCGTCGACCTGTACGCCGGCCGGGCCCGCGGGTACTACCGCGACCCCAGCCGGGCCGCCCCCTACAACCTGTACGCGCACACCAAGCAGCTGCTGGCCCAAGCGCACGGTGGGAGCACGGCGCGCGACATCGGGTTCCGGTTCGGCCCGCCGCCGCCGGGCGGGAAGGTCACCCGGTCGGCCTCGGTGTCCTACCCGGCGGCCTCGTTCCGCTTCACCTGGTCGGGGGCGACCGGGCGCTGGCTGGTTTCGGTGGACGGATCCCCGGCGGTCACCGCCGGTGGCGTGCGGCTTTCCGCAGCTACCGTGGTGATCCAGCACACGACGGTGCGCACCTCCCGGTTCCTGGAGAATGGAGTCCGCCCGCCCTACGCGGAGAGCGTCGGGTCGGGCCGTGCCGTCGTCCTGCGCTCCGGCCGGGCGTGGACCGTGCACTGGTCACGGCCATCGGCGGACGTCGGCACTGCCTTCACCACCGTGGCCGGCCTGGCCACCTTCGCCCCCGGCCGGGTCTGGATCGTGCTCGCCTACCCCTAGTGCACATGCCTGCAGTTACATGTTCGAATTGCGGGCTCCTCGCCAGGTGGCGAGCGACTCCCCACCCACGCTAAGTGTGTGGCGGGGCGGGCCGGTGCCGGCCAGGGGACCCGCGGGCGCCGCGGTGATGGGCGCGGCGGCGTGGGTCACGTCGTGCCGGTGACACACCTGGCAGGTGGGCCCCGGCGCGGCGGTGCGTGACGCCGGCCAGCAGGCTGGCCGGCGTGGTCCCGCCGCCTGCACGGGCGGCGATATTGGCCGCCGCGGAAAGGTCGCGGTGGCCGGTGAACTGGCAGGCCGGGCAGGCCAGGACCCGCCCGGGCGGCTTAGGGATCCGGGAGTGGCAGGCGGGGCAGGTGGAGGAGGTGCCACGCTCATCCACCAGGGTCAGGCTGATCCCAGCCACCTCGGCCTTATCTTTCAAGACGGCGATCAGGTGGCCGATGCGCCAGTCGCGGGTGCGCTGGTTGTGCCGCCGCCCCGCGTTGAGCTTGAGCACGCCGCGCGGGTCGCCGACGGCCAGCGTGCCGACCCGCCGGTCAACGGCCCAGGCGATGACGGTGGTGGCGGCTTCGTGCTGGGCCTGGCGGACCCGGCGGCGGTGCCGCGCCTCGGCCAGCCGCTGGCGGCGGCGGTAGTGCCGCCACCGCCGCGACCCCTTCTGTCCCGGCTTGGGCGCACGGCGGGCGACCGTCTTCTGGCGGGCCTTGCGGTCGGCCAGGTGCATCCGGTGCTCGGCGCGGATCGCCCGCCCCGACACCAGCAACCCCTGGCCGCCGGGCCCGGCCACCGCATACGGGTGGATGATCCCCAGATCCACCCCCGCGACCCGCGCCGGGTCTGGCCCTTGCCCGGCCGGATAGGCGGTCACCGGCACCTCCGCGGTGACATCCACCCACAGCCGCCCGGCGTCGTAGAGCAGCGTCACCGACCGCACCTGACCCGGCGGGTAAGGAAGGTCCCGGTCCAGCCGCACCACCGGCGGCGGCCGCCCGCCCGCGGCCGGCAGCCGCAGCCGCCGGCCCTCCAGCGTGAACCTGCCGTGATACCACCGCACCGGCACCAGCGCCCGCCGCCGCCGCGGGAACCGCGCCCGCCGGTCACCTTCCCGCCGGCGCTGGGCGGCGGCGAACCAGGCATCGGAGTAGCGGCGCAGCACCGACCGGGCACCGGCGCTGTCTAAGTCCCCGAAAGTGCCCGGCCCGGACGCGGCCAGTTCCCGGCACAGCTCCTGGAAGGAAACCAGCGGCCGGTCCTGCCGGGCCCGCCGCCAGCCGTTGAGCTCCAGCACGCACGCCCACACATCACCCGCCGACACCAGCAACCCCACCAGCCGCCGCCGCTGAGCCCGGGTGACCCGCAGCCCCACCCGGGCGGTCCGGTGCACCACCCGCGGCGATCGCGGGTCCCGTCGTCGTGGCATGCACCCAGCGCACCAGCCGCCACCGACAAACCCACCCACCACACGCCAGCACAGCTCACACCGATACGCCGGCATACTCCCAATCACGACCACTAGCACGGGTGCTCACGCGGCGCCGCGCCGCCGTTGAAGCTGTGACCAATGGTGAACAAATCTGGCCATTGGCCACGGGTGGTCATGGACATCATCAGGCAAACTGGAGTGAGAGGGGCGTACTCGCGTTACCCAGCCGCGAGCGGCCGTATGACGTGGGGTGAGTCTGATGTGGGCTCGGCACAAGGCTCTCATCGTGGTGGCAGCGGTGGTCGTCCTGGCTGGCCTGGTGGCCGGTGCCCTGCTCGCGCTCCGCGGCGGGACCGTCAGGCGGGTGGCGGTGACGCCCACACCCTCGCCGTCGCAGTCGGGCCCGCTGCTGTCGCCGTTCACCGGCGAGCCGGTGCCCTCGCTGAACCGAGTGCTCGCTGTGAAGATCGACAACATCGTGTCTGCGCGGCCCCAGACCGGGCTCACCCACGCTGACATCGTCTACGTACTCCCGGTCGAGGGCGGGCTGAGCCGGTTCCTGGCGATCTTCTCGTCCAACTACCCGCGCGCCATCGGGCCGGTGCGCAGCGCGCGCGAGGACGACCTCCAGCTGCTGAAGCAGTTCGGGCGGCCCGCGTTCGCCTACTCGGGCGCGACGCCGGCGCTGCTCCCGTACATCCGCCGGACCGCCCGGATCGTGAACCTGTACGCGGGCACCACCACCGGGTACTACCGCGACTTCAGCCGGATCGCCCCCTACAACCTGTACGCGCACACCAGGCAGCTGCTGGCGCAGGCGCACGGCGCGAGCATGGCGCGCGACATCGGGTTCCGGTTCGGCCCGCCGCCGCCGGGCGGGAAGGTCACCAAGTCGGCCTCGGTGTCCTACTCGTCGGCCTCGTTCCGCTTCACCTGGTCGGCGGCGAAGGGGCGCTGGCTCGTCACGATGGACGGCGCCCCGGCGGTGACCACCGACGGCGGGCGGCTGGCGCCCGCCACCGTGGTGATCCAGCACACGACCGTGCGCACCTCCCGGTTCCGGGAGTACGGCAGCCGCCCCCCGTACGCGGAGAGCGTCGGGTCGGGCATCGCGCTGGTGCTGCGCGACGGCCGGGCGTGGACCGTGCACTGGTCGCGGCCCACCTCCAACGGCGGCACGACCTTCACCACCGCGTCCGGGCAGCGGATGACCTTCGCCCGCGGCCAGGTCTGGGTCGTGCTCGCTCACCGCTAGGCCGGCGCTCCGCCGCGGCTCGCGGCGCGCGGGCTGGGCCAGAGGCCGGGCGGCGCCCGTTCAGACCGGGTAGCGCCGCAGCCCCACGGCGTACTCGCAGCCGGCGGCCAGGCCGATGAACCCGCTCATGTTGCGCAGGAACTCGTCGGGGTCGAAGTCATTGCCGAGGCCGTCGAGGTAGGCCTTGTGCTCGCGCAGCGACGCGATGCCCGACTCGATCGTGTCGGTGGTGTCCACGAAATGGGTGGGGTTGCCGCTGGCGGCCACATAGATCGCCTTGATCCCGTGCCAGGCCGCGCCCGCGTCGGGGAACAGCCATGAATTGGCCGTGTCCCGGCAGGCGTCCAGGGTGGCCAGGCCGACCGCGCGGTGGTCGGAGTGGTTGACCGGCCCCTCCTCGCCCCAGGTGAGGTCGAAGCTCATCGTGATGACCACGTCAGGCCGGTGGTGGCGCAGGGCGGCCGCCAGGTCCCGGCGCAGCGGGATGCCGTATTCCACCAGCCCGTCGGCATGGTCGAGGAAGTCGACCTCGCTCACGCCGACCAGGGCGGCGCTGCGCCGCTCCTCTTCCACCCGCAACGGGCCGACCACGTCGGGAGCCATGCCCTCGATGCCGGCCTCGCCCCTGGTGGCGAGCACGTACGCCACGTGCTTGCCCTGCCCGGTCCACCGGGCGACCGCGGCGGCGGCGCCGTATTCCAGGTCGTCCGGGTGGGCGACCACGGCCACCGCCCGTTCCCAGTCCTCCGGCATCGGCTCCATCGTGTCTCCTTCGTCGCGATCGCCCATCTGCCCGGTCCCAGGCTTTCACGGCAGGTCCCGGCCGGGCTACCTGATGCTCTCTTCATGATCACAGACGATCGGCGGGTCAAGATCGTGACGCGGGCGGGATGCGGGCGCGGGCGGGGTACGGGCGCGGGCGGGGTGCGGGCGTGGGCGGGGTGCGGGCATGGGCGGGGTGCGGGCGCGGGTCGGCTTGCCGGGCGTGGGCGGGCTTGCTGGGCGTGGGCGTCCGGGATTGCGGGCGTGAGGTGCGGGGTTTGCCGGGCTCGCCCGGTCTGCGGGGGTGGTGAGAAGATCAGATGATGGCGGCGGTGACCAGCGGGCAGATGGCGGGCAGTATCCGGCTGGCGGAGCCGAAGGGCCGCTGGGTGCTGGCCGCCGCCGTGCTCGGGTCGAGTATGGCGATGCTCGACAGCACGGTCGTCAACGTGGCCCTGCCCACCATCGGCCGGGACCTTGGCACCTCACTGGCCGGCCTGCAGTGGACCGTCACCGCCTACACGCTGACCCTGGCCGGGCTGATCCTGCTTGGGGGCTCGCTCGGTGACCGGCTGGGGCGGCGCCGGGTCTTCCTCGTCGGGGTGGTGTGGTTCGCGCTGGCCTCCGCGCTGTGCGGGCTGTCCCTCGGCATCGGGATGCTCATCGCCGCCCGGGCCCTGCAGGGAATCGGCGGCGCGCTGCTCACGCCCGGCTCGCTGGCCATCATCCAGGCCACGTTCCTGGCTGAGGACCGGCCGCGGGCCATCGGCGCGTGGTCGGGCCTGGGCGGGGTCGCCGCCGCCGTCGGCCCGTTCCTGGGCGGCTGGATCGTCGGCACCATCGGGTGGCGGTGGATCTTCCTGCTCAACCTCCCGCTGGCGGCGGCCGTGGTGGTGGTGGCGGCGCGGCACGTGCCGGAGACGAAGGACCCCACGGCCAGTGGCCGGTTCGACGTCGCCGGCGCGGTGCTGGCGGCGCTGGCCCTGGCCGGCATCACCGACGCGCTCATCGAGGCCCCCGAGCACGGCGCGGCCCGCGCGGCGGTGACCGGAGGGCTGGGGGTGGCCGCCGGGGCGGCGTTCGTGATCCTCGAGCGCCGCCGGGGGCGCCCCGGATCCCGGACGGCGCCCATGATGCCGCTGGACGTCTTCGCCTCCCGTCAGTTCACCGCCGTCAACGTGGTGACATTCCTGGTCTACGGCGCGCTCAGTGGCTTCCTCTTCCTGCTCGTGCTCGAGCTTCAGGTGGTCGTGGGATTCTCTCCGCTGGAGGCGGGCATCTCGCTGCTGCCCTCGACGCTGCTGCTGCTGGCCCTGTCGTCGCGGGCCGGTTCGCTCGCGCAGCGGATTGGCCCGCGCTGGATGATGACCGTGGGGCCGCTCGTCACCGCCACCGGCCTGCTGCTGGCCACCCGGATCGGGCCGGGCGCCTCCTACCTCACCGACGTGCTGCCCAGCGTGGTGCTGTTCGGGCTGGGATTGTCGGCGACGGTCGCGCCGCTGACCGCCACCGTGCTCGCGAGCGCGGACGTCCGCCACGCCGGGGTGGCCAGCGGTGTCAACAACGCGGTGGCGCGGGCGGCGGGCCTGCTGGCCGTGGCCGGGCTGCCGCTCGCGGTCGGGCTGACCACCGCCGGCTTCCGCGAGCCCGTCTCGCTGGAGCACGGGTTCCGGGCCGCCATGGTGGTGTGCGGGGGCCTGCTGATAGTGGCGGCCGTCCTGTCCGCGGTGTCGATCGACAACGGGGTGCTGCGCCCGGTGGACGGCCAGCCGGTGCCAGAGCCGGAGTGCCTGACCTGCTGCCCGGTCGGCGCGCCGCCGCTCGAGCCGAGCAGCCAAGCGCGCACTGGGTAACCGCGGCTAAGCTCGGTGTCTCCCCACCCTGGTGTGCCCGGGGTGGTGGCCGCAGCCCCACGACGAGAGAGCCCATACCCATGCGCTGGTCACAGATGCACATCCCGACCCTGCGGGAGGACCCGGCGGACGCCACAGTGCCGAGCCACCGGCTGCTGGTCCGCGCGGGGTACATCCGGCAGCTGACGGCGGGGCACTACTCGCTGCTGCCGCTCGCGGTGCGGGTGCGGGCCAAGGTCATCGGGATCATCCGAGAGGAGATGAACCGGATCGGGGCACAGGAACTGCTGCTGCCCACCATGCACCCGGCGGAGATCTGGCAGCGCAGCGGCCGCTGGGACACGATGGAAGACGTCATGTTCCGGCTCACCGATCACAAGGGGGCCGTGAACGTCCTCGCCGTGACGCACGAGGAGATCTTCGCGCTGCTGGCCGAGGAGCTGAACTCCTACAAGCAGCTTCCCCAGGCCTGGTACCAGTTCCAGACCAAGTTCCGCGACGAGCCGCGGCCACGGGCGGGCCTGCTGCGGGTCCGGGAGTTCACCATGAAGGACTCCTACAGCTTCGACCTCGAACCGGCCGGGCTGGACGTCTCCTTCGACCGTCACCGCGCGGCGTACCTGCGGATGTTTGAACGGCTCGGCATCCCGGTGATCCCGGTGGAGGCGTCCAGCGGCGCCATGGGCGGCCGGGACTCGACCGAGTTCATGTGCCCGTCGGAGGCCGGCGAGGACATGGTCGCTTACTGCCCGGCCTGCAACTACGCCGCCAACGTGGAAAAGGCCACCTCAGCCCTGGCGGAGATCACCGACGGCCCGGGTCTGCCCGCGCCGGAGCGTTTCGACACCCCCGGCGTGCGGACCATCGAGGACCTGGCGACCGGGTACGACGCGCCCGCCGACCGGCAGATCAAGACCCTTGTCTACCTGCTGGACGGCAAGCTCACCCTGGTGCTGATGCGTGGGGACCACGCGCTCAACGAGCAGAAGCTGGCCGACGCGACCGGGGCGGCGGCGCTGCGCCCGGCGCAGCCCGAGGAGATCCGCGACGCGCTGGGGGCGCTGCCCGGCAGCCTGGGCGCGGTAGGCGTGACGAACCTCCCGGTGATCGCGGACGAGGCCCTGCGCGGCCGCCGCGACATGGTCACCGGGGCCAACATCGACGATGTCCACCTGCGCGGGGTGGACGTCGGCCGGGACATCACCGTGGGCACCTGGGCCGATCTGCGCGAGGTCGCCGCCGGGGAGCCCTGCCCGCGGTGCGGGCAGCCGCTGGAGCTGGTGCCCGCAATCGAGGTGGGGCACATCTTCAAGCTCGGCCACAAGTTCACCACAACGTTCGGTATCACGGTGCTCGACGCCGACGGCCAGCGCGTCCACCCCGTGATGGGCTGCTACGGGATCGGCGTGGAGCGGGCGATGGCTGCCGTCGTGGAATGCCACCACGACGATCGCGGCATCGTGTGGCCGGTTGCGGTGGCCCCGTTCAGCGTCGTGGTGACCGTGGCCCAGTCCGAGGACCCCCAATCGGCCGGGGTGGGTGAGTCGCTGTACGACGAGCTCACTGCCGCCGGGATCGAGGCCATCATCGACGACCGGGCCGAGCGGGCCGGGGTGAAGTTCCGCGACGCCGAGCTCACCGGGATCCCCTTGCGGGTCACCGTGGGCAAGCGCGGCCTGGCGGAGGGCGTGGTCGAGGTCACGCCGCGGGCCACCGGCGAGACCACCAGGGTTCCCCCCGGCGAGGTTGTCCCGCACGTCCGCGACATCCTCGCGGCCGCCCGCGAGCCGGCTGGCGCATAAGAAGCAGCCGTCCGCCTGACCGGTGTGGTCCGGCTGGCGGTTGTGGCCCGATCGCCAGGCGAGGTCCCACGGCCGGGTACGGTCCCGCTGCGCGGTGCGGTCGGGCTGCGCGGTGCGGTCGGGCTGCGCGGTGCGGTCGGGCTGCGCGGTGCGGTCGGGCTGCGCGGTGCGGTCGGGCTGCGCGGTGTGGTCGGGCTGCGGCGTCGGCCCGGTGTGGTCGGGCAGCGGCGCGGCCCCGGCGCGATCCGGCTGCTGGGCCGTCCCGGTGCGGTCCAGCTGCGGCGCGGCCCCGGTGCGGTCCGGCTGGCCGGCGCGCTGTGGCTGCTGGATCGGCCCGGTACGGCCTGCCCGCCCTGCCTGGCCGATCCCGGCGGCCTGGCCGGCCCGGTCGCCCGTACCGTCCTGGGCTGCCCGGCGCTGGCCACTGGCCAGGCTGCTCACCGTGGTGACGAGCAGCACCCCGCCGATGACCAGCAGGGACACCCCCGCGCTCACGTGCGGCACCGGCACCGGCCCGAGATGGTCGATGCCGTACGCCAGCAGCGCCTCGCTGATGAGCTTGATCCCGATGAACCCGAGGATGACGGCCAGGCCGGCCGACAGATACACCAGCCGGTTCAGCAGCCCGCTGATCAGGAAATAGAGGTGCCGCAGCCCAAGCAGCGCGAACAGGTTGGCGGAGAAGACCAGGAAGGGGTCCCGGGTAAGGCCGAAGATCGCCGGGATGGAGTTGACGGCGAACAGCACGTCGGTCACGCCGATCGCGATGACCAGGATGAGCAGCGGGGTGGCATGGCGTCGTCCCCGCACCCGGGTGGTCAGCCGGGCCCCCTCGCCTCCGGGCGCGACCGGCACGAAACGGCGCGCGACACGCAGCGGGGCGCTGTTGCCGGTCTCCGCCGCGGGGCCAGCGCCGCGGAACGCGATCCGTGCGGCAGCGTAGATGAGCAACGCCCCGAAGAGGTATTCCACCCAGGCAAACTGGTGCAGAGCCGCACCGCCAAGCCCGATGAGCAGGCCGCGCAACAGGAGGGCGAGCAGAATCCCGAGCAGCAGGACGCGGCCGTGGTACTGACGTGCCACCCCGGAACTGCTGATCAGCAGGACAAACACCAGCAGGTTGTCGAGCGACAGGCTGTATTCGGTCAGCCAGCCGGCGAAGAACTGGCCCGCCGCTGTCCCGCTGCCGGCCAGAGCGATCATCGCACCGAACGCCACGGCCAGCGTGATCGTCGCCGCCGTCCACAGCGCCGCTTCGCCAAGCCCTTCCGGCCGACGCCGGCGGGCACTGACGAAAAGGTCAGCGCCCAGGAGAACGGCAAGGGCCGCGGCAGTCGCGGCCCAGGCCCAGGGGGGAACGTTGAGAACGCTCATGGCATCAGGGCGCCCGCCGTCTTTCCGCAAGCTGGCCAAGCTGGCCGGCCCGCCTGAAGTCGTCGGGCGTCAGCACCCCGCCCGGGGCGCCATCGTCGGTGATGACCAGCGCATGCCCGGCGGTGTGCAGCGCGGCCGGGGTGGCGGGGCGGACGGACAGCCGCGTAAGCAGCTGTCCCATCGGCTCGTCCAGGGTAGTGGTGACCACCTGGGCGAGGGGGGTGGCCACGTCGGTCAGCCTTAGCTGGTCCCAGCGGTCCGCCGGCACCAGCGCCAGCTGGCTGAGCGTGAGCAGCCCGGCCGCGTGCCCCTCGAAGTCCCGCAGCGGGAAGGCCGTGGTGCCGCTGGCCGCCAGCCCTGCCGTGCCGCTGGCCGCCATGCCGCCGGAGGCGGTCCCGCCGTCGAGGAACGACTGCACCGTCTGCCAGCCAGGGATGGCCGGGGCAGAGCCGGGCTCAGGAAGAACGTCGCGCACGCGCAGGCCGGCCAGAGCCGTGACGGCCAGCACCTCACGGGCCTGGGCCCGGGATGCGCCGAGCATGGCCAGCCCGATCAGCCCCAGCCAGATGCCGTCGAGATATCCGAGCGCGAGCGCGGCCACGCCACCGGCGATCAGCAGCGCCCCGGCGAGCTGGCCGGTCCGGGCGGCCATGACGGCGCCGCGCGCCCGGTCTCCCGACCGGGCCCATGCCAGTGCCTGCACCAGCCGCCCGCCGTCCATCCCCGCACCTGGCAGCAGGTTGAGGATCGCGAGAACCGCGTTGATCCAGGCGAGCCCGGCAAAGACAACGACCGGCAGCCGGCCCGCGTCCAGCCAGGTGAGGCCGAGCGTGACTCCCACGCAGGCGGCCGCGAGCACCAGGCTGGACGCGGGCCCGGCCGCTGCGGCACGCCACAGCCCCCGTGGTGTGGCGTACTCGTGCCGGCCGTGGACGGTGCCGCCGAAGAACCCGATCCTGATCTCGTCCGCCGTGGCCCCGTGGCTCCTGGCTACCACCGCGTGGGCGAGCTCATGCACGATCAGGCTCGCCAGCAAGCCGACCACGAGTACGGAGGTAGCGGCCAGGTAGCCGACGGCCGGCCATCCCGGCGCGAGGTCGGGCAGGGTCAGGGCGCCGACCAGTACCGTCAGCATGGACAGCAGCTGAGCGCCGAGCGTCAGCCGGACAGGCAGGCCCGCCAGGCGCAGGCCGCCGCGGGACCCGCCGGGACGGGAGCCGGTCCCCGGGCCGGGGCCACTACCCGGGCCATCCCGGGTGGTGTCAGGCGAGCGGGTGATGCTCACTCAATATCTCCTATAGAGCCGGCCGCCCTGGGCCGACTATCCATCCACTATCGCTTGCCGGGCTCAAGCGGTCATCGTGCGTTACTGGCTAAGATGAGGCATGTGAATTGCCGGGACCCGGCAATCAGTGGCCTGGCCCATGCAGGTTGTGACGTCCCGGCACTTAGGCGGCGGCCCGGCAATAGGAGGTTGGGCGTGAACCCGCAGCCGGCAGGCCCTGATCTGGCGGCGATCGCGAGCGCCGCGAGCCGTGAGACGGGCGGCGTGCCGGTCGGGCTGCTCGGGGACTACCTGCCCGCCGCGGCGGAGGCCGCGGCCAGCGGCCGCCGCCTGACCGCGGCCGAGCTGGCCGGGTACCGGAGGTCGGGGGAGCAGGCAGCACTGTCGGGTGTCGCGCTGCGTGGGCTGGTGGACCTGTTCTTGTCCGCGACCTGGCGGCTCTGGCGTGAACTGCCCGCCGGCACGTCCCTGGCCGCGGTCCGCGCGGCTGGCCTGGCCGTCCTGCGGGCGGCCGATGACGCGGTCGCCGCCGCCGCCGAGGGCTTCGAGCACGCGCACCTGACCGTGGCACGCCGGGAGGAGGCGGAGCGGCGGGAGTTCTTCGACGACCTGCTCTCCGGGCGGGGCCGGGCAGGTGACCTGATCGCGCGGGGCGATCAGGTCGGGCTCCGCCTGGCCGGGCCGCATCAGGTCGTGGTGGCCGGGCCGGGGCCGGCCGGGGGAGTGGTCAACCCGGCCGGCGTGGAGGTCGAGGCGGTGGTCGCGGATGCGGCCGCGCCCTCGCCATCGCTGGTGGGAACCAGGGGCGGGCAGGTGGTGGCCATCACCGGAACGGCCGACGGGGGTGAGGCCGACCGGGTGGCGCGCGCACTGGTACGCCTGCTGGCGCAGACACGGCCAGGATCGGCCGCCAGGCAGGCACGACTGGCGGCCGATACCGGCCGGGCACGACTGGCGGCCGATACCGGGCTGGCGCAACTGGCGGCCGATACCGGGCAGGCACGACCGGCGGCCGATACCGGGCAGGCACGACCGGCGGCGGGCGCCCGGCAGGCACCACCGTGGCGGATCGTGGTGGGGCGCCCCTACTCCGGGCCGAGCGGCGTGGTGCGTTCGTATGAGGAAGCGGAGGAAGCGTTCGACGTGGCCCAGCGGCTCGGCCTGCCGGAGCCGGTGGCCAGTGCCGCGGACCTGCTCGTCTACCAGGTCCTGCTGCGGGACCGGGCAGCCATCACCGATCTGGTCCGCACCGTGCTGGTCCCGCTGGGAGCCGCCCGTGGCGGTGCCGCGCCGTTGCTGGCCACGCTGGCGGCCTACTTCGCCCGCGGCGGCGTCGCCGCGGCGGCCGCGAGGGACCTGCATCTGTCGGTCCGCGCGGTCACCTACCGGCTGGCCCGGGTCAGAGACCTGACCGGGCGCGACCCGGGCCTGCCCGAGGACGCGCTCACCTTGCAGGTGGCGGTGATCGGCGCCCGGCTGCTGGACTGGCCCGCGACCCCACTGGCTGGGTGAACCGCGATGCGGCCACGATCTCCTTGCCGGGAACTGGCAATTTGGGCCTGGCCATGACGGCCAGATCGCGCCCTGGCCATGCTGGCCGTCGGCAGCCAGACTGATGGCCACGTCAACACCAAGATGCCGGTCGGCGAGCCTCCCACGCCGGCCGCCGCGACGGGAAGGAGCACCGGAGATGACTGCGCGGCCTTTTCCACCGTTGCGCTCCAGCGCGGTCACCCGCCCCACTCGGCGTCCGTCGGGGGCAGGCATGACCGCCCCGCTGCTGCGGTGGGCCCGCAAGGGCGGGATCACCGTGGCCGGCATCGGAATGCTGGCCGGTGGGGTAGCCATGCTTGTGCTTCCCGGCCCGGGCCTGGCCGTCATCCTGCTCGGGCTCGCCGTGCTGGCGTCCGAATATGACTGGGCTGCCCGCCTGCTTGCCCTGCTCCGGCAACGCGCCACGCAGATGGCGGGCCCGCTGACTGAGCGCCTGCGCCGCAAGCGGCCGACGGCCACCGTCGGCTAGACCCGTGCTGCCCGCCCATGAGGGCGCTGACACACGGGCGCGCATGGCGCGGTGCCGGGCCTCGTGGACCTGGGCCGCGTCAGGCCAGGGAGAGGAACAGCCGCTCCAGCTGTTCCTCGGCCAGCGGGGCATCACCGCCGGAAGCGAGGCACTGCCGCATGCCGCTGGCCACGATCTTGAAGCCGGCCTTGTCGAGTGCGCGCGACACCGCGGCCAGCTGGGTGACCACCTCGGTGCAGTCGCGCCCGGATTCCACCATGGCGATGACCCCGGCGAGCTGGCCCTGGGCCCGCCGCAGGCGGTTGAGCACGGCTCCGACGGACTCGTCATCGACCTTCATGGCGTCTCCTCTGGCTCCTTTGAATTATACCCTCCAGGGTATCTACAGGGGCACGCCAGGGGTTCTGCCTGGGCCGGACCGGGGTTCTGCCGGGCCGGACCGGGGTTCTGCCTGGGCCGGGCCGGGGTGTGCGGGAAAGCCGCTGGCCGGGCGTGAGATCGGGGTTTCGCGGAGGAGTAGATCCCGGCCGGGCCCAGTGCCCGGCCGGAAATCAGGGGCGCTGGGCCCGGACCACGTGTCGATCGCGACCCGCCGGGTGCCGCTGATCTGGCCCGCCGGTGGCCGCTGGGCCGCCCGCCGTCATCAGTCTTGGACCGGGCGCCGCGCCTGCCCGGCCCGGTGGATGGCCATGCCCCAGGCGTCCGGCAGGGCCGCCAGCGTCAGGCGCTGTCGGTCTGACCGGCGCCTTCACGCTCGGCGATGCTGGCGCGGACCTCGTCCATGTCCAGTTCGCGGGCCTTGGTGATGAGCTCGTTGAGCGCGGCCGCGGGCAGGGCGCCCGGCTGCGCATACAGCACCACGTTGTCACGGATGATCATCAGCATGGGGATGGAGGAGATGCCGAACGAGGCCGCCAGGGCCTGTTGCGCCTCGGTGTCCACCTTGCCGAATACGGCGTCCGGGTTCTCTTCCGAGGCCTGCTCGAAGACCGGGCCGAACATGCGGCAGGGGCCGCACCACGCCGCCCAGAAGTCGACCAGCGCCAGGTCGGCGCCGCCGATCACGGACTCGAAATTCTCGGTGGTCAGTTCGACCGTTGCCACAGATGCCTCCTCAGCTCTCCCGGGTATCCCGCTCACATACCCTGCCGGGTATGGAACCATGGCGGCCCTCCGGCCATTCCCCGCGAGAGCGGGCGGCTGCGGCGCTGACGCGGGAGGCGGGCCGCGCCGCGGCCTGACTGCGGTGCCGCCGTGACCATGCCTGGTCGGCGACCGGCAGCGACCGCCGCCGGCCTCAGCGGGGTGGAACGCCGCCGGGCAGAATGGAGCCACCCATGGTCCCGGCGCGGGAGGCACGCACAATGCGGATTGGCGTTTCACTGCAGGAGCGGCGCGGCCCCGACCCGATGAGCGGCCTGCGGGACCAGGCGCGGCAGGCCGCTGACCACGGGTTCGCATCGGTCTGGCTGAACAACATCTTCGGGCTGGACGCGCTGACCGCGCTGGCCGTCGTCGGCAACCAGGTGGGCGGCATCGAGCTGGGGACGGCCGTGGTACCCATCTACCCACGCCATCCAGCCGTCCTGGCCCAGCAGGCGCTGACCGCGGCCGCGGCCTGCGGGGGTCGGCTGGTGCTGGGGATCGGCCTGTCCCACAAGATCGTGATCGAGGACATGTACGGGTACGACTTCAGCCGGCCGCTCCTGCACATGCGGGAGTACCTGGCCGTGCTGATGCCGCTGATGGAGCGGCGCCCAGCCTCGTTCACCGGCACGACGGTCCGCGCCAACATCGGCCTGACCACGCCGGGGGAGGGCCGGGTGCCGGTGCTGCTCGCGGCGCTCGGCAGCCAGATGCTCCGGCTGGCCGGCCAGCAGGCCGACGGCACGATCCTGTGGATGACCGGGCCCGCCACGGTGCGGGATCACATCGTCCCGGCGATCACCGAGGCGGCCGCCGCCGGCGGGCGCCCCGCCCCGAGGGTGGTCTGCATCCTGCCGGTGTGTGTCACCAACGACCCGGACGGCGCGCGGGAGCGGGCCGCGCGGGTGTTCGCGATCTACGGGGAGCTGCCGTCCTACCGGGCCATGCTCGACCGCGAAGGCGCCAGCGGGCCGGGCGACGTGGCGATCGTCGGCGATGAGGACGCCGTCGGCGCCCAGATCCGTGCCCTCGGCGACGCCGGCGTCACCGACTTCGTGGCCGGCGAGTACGGGCGCGGCGAGGACGCCGCCCGCACGCGCGCCCTGCTGCGCTCGCTGCTGGCCTGACCGGGCTGCCGCCGGGGCCAGCACGATCGGGACCTCCGCCTCTGTCACGCCCGTCGCTGGGTACAGACTGGAACAGGACGGAGGCGATGACCATGCCGTTCCTCGACCGGTCGGACGCTGGCAGGCGGCTGGCCGACCGGGTACTGCATCTGCGCGGTGAGGACGTGGTGGTGCTCGGCCTCCCCCGTGGTGGCGTGCCGGTGGCGGCGGAGGTGGCCCGGGCGCTGGGGGCGCCCCTCGACGTGATCCTGGTGCGCAAGCTCGGTGTGCCGGTCCAGCCCGAGCTCGGCATGGGTGCGATCGGGGAGGGCGGCATCAGGATCATCAATGCCGACGTGGTGGCCATCGCGCATGTCACCGACGAGGAGATCGCCGCGGTGGAACAACGTGAGCGGGCGGAACTCGATCGGCGGGCACGCCGTTTCCGCGGCGAGCGGCGCCGCACGCCGCTGACCGGGCGGATCGCGATCATCATCGACGACGGCATCGCGACCGGGTCGACCGCCCGGGCTGCCTGCCAGGTGGCGAGGGCGCAGGGCGCCGTCCGGGTGGTGCTGGCCGTGCCGGTGGCGCCGCCGTCCGCGCGCGGCGCACTGGCCGCCGATGCGGACGAGGTGATCTGCCTGGAGATGCCGGGGCACTTCATGGCGATCGGCGAGTGGTACCAGGACTTCTCCCAGACCAGCGACCAGGAGGTGGTCTCACTGCTGCGGCGCGCCGCCGGGGAAGGCAGCCTGGCCCAGGCCAGGGAAGGCAGCCCGGCCCCGGCCGGGGCGCGCCCGCTGGACGGCACCGGCGCGCCGCCCCCCGGCCCGGCCGCGGCCCGGGATGGCGAGGTCGTGATCACCACCGGCCCGGTCCGGCTGGCCGGGCATCTCAGCGCGCCCGGCGCCGGGGCGGGGATCGTGGTTTTCGCGCACGGCAGCGGGAGCAGCCGGCACAGCCCCCGCAACCGATTCGTGGCCGGCGTGCTCGCCGACGCCGGGCTCGGCGCGCTGCTGTTCGACCTGCTGACAGTCGAGGAGGAGCGGGACCGGGCGAACGTGTTCGACATCGGGCTGCTGGCCTGGCTGGGCGCGGCGACCCGATGGCTGCGCGGGCAGCCGGGCCTGGCCGACGGCCGCATCGGGTACTTCGGGGCCAGCACGGGCGCCGCGGCCGCGCTGCTGGCTGCGGCCGAGCCGGGCGCCGGGGTGGCCGCCGTGGTCTCCCGTGGCGGCCGCCCCGACCTGGCGATACCGCGGCTGGCGGAGGTACGCGCCCCGACCCTGCTGGTCGTCGGGGGGCTGGATGACATGGTGCTGCGGATGAACCGCGAGGCCCAGAAATACCTGCGGTGCGAAAACCAGCTCGCCGTGGTGCCCGGCGCGAGCCACCTGTTCGAGGAGCCAGGGACGCTGGAGCGGGCGGCGGGCCTGGCCCGCGACTGGTTCACCCGCCACCTGGCGCCCGCCCACGGTCAGTCGGCTGGCATCTCCGCGTGACACTGCGGGCAGATGGTCGGCGGATCGTGGTCCGCCACCGCACCGCATGCCGGGCAGACGCGCCGCAGCAGGCAGGCCGGGTCGCCCGGCCGGTCCTCGTCAGCGTCGGGGGCCCCGGCGCCGGCCCGGTCACCGTTCATGGGGTATCCCGCAGTTCCTCGGCCAGCACCGCCGCCTGGCTGTGCTCGATGTCCCTGGTCGCGGTCAGCAGGGTAACCGTGCCGCCGCGGGCGAGCTGCCGCAGGTGGTCGAGTGCGGCAGACTGCTCCGCCGAGCGCAGCTCCTGCTGGTAACGCTGCCGGAAGTCCGCGAACTTCTCCGGCTGGTGGCCGTACCAGCGGCGCAATCCGTCCGAGGGTGCCACCGCCTTCAGCCACTCGTCCACCGCGGCGGCGCTCTTGGCCAGCCCGCGGGGCCAGAGCCGGTCCACCAGCACCCGTCGCCCGTCGGAGGGGCCGGGGGCCTCGTAGACGCGGCGCAGCCGCACCTGTGCGGGTGCCGCCATCGCGCCTCCGTTATGCCTGCCGTGGATGTCGGCCCCTGGCTTCCCCGGTGAGTGGGGTCGAAAGGGGAAGCCAGGGCGGTTGGCGACAAATTAATCGTAGCACGACATGGTTGCCAGGTGAGGTGGCAGCATACGGTAAAGGAGTGCACGAGCTGACCCGCAGCGACTTCGAGAACCTGCTGGCCTTCCGCATCAGCCTGCGCCGGTTCCTGCACTGGAGCCAGACCCAGGCCCGCGCGGTCGGTCTTACCCCCGCCCAGCATCAGCTGCTGGTCGCGATCAAGGGGCACCCCAGCGGCCAGGAGCCCACCATCGGTGATCTCGCCGGCTACCTGCTGCTGCGCCACCACAGCGCGGTCGAGCTCGTGGACCGGGCGGCGTCGGCAGGGCTGGTGGAACGCCGCGGCGACGCCGAGGACGGCCGGGTGACGCGGGTCGGGCTGACCGCTGACGGCGAGACCCGGCTGAGCAAGCTGGCCCCCGCGCATCTCGACGAGCTGCAGAACCTGGCTCCGGTCCTGGACCAGCTCGTGGCCGGCTGGGCGGCCCACGACCCCGATGGCCCCGGCGTCCGGCGCTGACATCAGCCCGGCATTGGCCCACCGGGCCGGATGTGAGGGGGCGTGGCCCGGCCGCCGCCGCCGCCCGTTACCACTCTGCGGCCGAGCGGGGGCTTGCAGGCACCGAACGGGCTATGTCAGGATTGCGCAACTTGAACAGACATTCAGGAGATGAGGGCATCGGGTGAAGCCGGGCTGTCCGTGTGGATGGCGCAGCCGCAAAGGCGGCCGCGCCCGCCGGATGGCCAGCGTTCCTCGCCTGTGCGCCGGTCGCCGGGGGTTACTCCCATGAGCCCACTCGGCCAGGAGCCCGGCGACGTCCCAGCGCGACACAGGTGTTACCGCCATGCCCGCCC
Source organism: uncultured Actinomycetes bacterium (assembly GCA_963730065.1). Classification (GTDB taxonomy): domain Bacteria; phylum Actinomycetota; class Actinomycetes; order Streptosporangiales; family Streptosporangiaceae; genus UBA9676. The sequence continues at coordinate 135,302 of CAVSQL010000007.1, forward strand.
GCATGGCTGCCTCCATCCAGGCCTCCGGCTGACCCACGGATCGCCGCTCAGTCCAGAGATCTGCCGGCCAGCCGCCGTCGGCTGTTTGAAGAACGAAGGTGAACGTGCGTGAAACTCCGCCGTGATCATCAAGCGACCCGCCCACATCTGTCCCGCCGCCTGCCGTTCGCCGCGGCCGTCGTGGTGCTCGCCCTGGCCGCGGCCGCCTGTGGCAGCTCCTCCGGCTCCGGGGGCGCGGTCAAGCAGGGCGGAATCTACCGGCTGGGCAGTGGATCCAGCATCGACTCGCTCAACCCGTTCGTGGCGTTCAACGCGGACGCCTACTCGACGTTCGAGTACATCTATCCCTACCTCGTCCAGTACAACCCCAAGCTCCAGTTCGTCCCGGACTTCGCGACTAGCTGGCAGGAGAGCCCTGACGGGAAGACCTGGACGTTCCACACCCGGCCGAACGCCAAGTGGTCCGACGGCAAGCCGCTGACGGCCGCCGACGCCGCCTGGATGTTGAACACGACCCTCAAGTTCGAGAACGGCCCCACAGCGAACACGGCCGGGACCATCGCGCACCTCGCGAGCGCGAAGGCGCCGAACGCCACCACCCTGGTGGTGACCTACAAGCAGCCGGTGGCTAACGTGCTGTCCCAGCTTCAGCAGCTTCCGATCCTGCCCGAGCACATCTGGGCGAAGTACGCGGCCGGCAACGGCAAGGCCATAACCACCTTCGCCAACAACGCGCCGATCGTCTCCGGCGGGCCGTTCATCCTGCAGAAGTACACGCCCAAGCAGATCGCCCTGTTCAAGCGGAACCCGAACTACTACGGCCCCAAGCCGCACATCGACGGTCTGGGCCTGCAGTTCTTCCAGACCGACGACGCGGAGATCACCGCGCTCAAGGCCGGGCAGCTCGACGGCATCGAGGTGGTGCCGCCCACCGCGGTGGCCACCCTCAAGGCCGCCCACTTCGTGGTGCGGGAAGCCCCCGGCACCACCTGGGACGACTTCATCATCAACTCCAACCCGCAGCAGGACGCCAGCCACAAGGAGCTGATGAACCCGCTGCTGCGGCAGGCGTTCGACGACGCGATCAACCGGCAGCAGATCGTCAAGACCTCGCTGCTCGGCTACGGCCAGCCGGGGTCGACGATCATCCCGCCCGCCCTCGGCCACTGGCATGACGCGGCGCTCACGCCCGCGACGTTCAGCCTGGCCAAGGCGAACCAGCTGCTCGACCAGGCCGGCTTCAAGATGGGCCCGAACGGGGTGCGGATCGCGGACGGCCACCCGATGTCCTACACGGTGATCATGCCCGCCGCCACCAGCACCGGCTACGGTGAGCGCTCGTTCGAGATCATCCAGACGGACTTCAAGAAGATCGGCGTCCAGCTGAACGCCAAGAACCTGGACGACACCGCCGCCTACAACGCGATCCTCGCGAACAACTACAAGAGCTTCGAGCTCTCGATGTGGGACTGGCAGTCGCTGATCGACCCCGATTTCCAGCTCTCGGTGCTGACCTGCGGCTCCTTCAATGTCTGGAACGACACCGGGTACTGCACCAAGAACTACGACAGCGTGTACCAGGCGCAGGGTGCCGCGCTGAGCATCGCCAAGCGGCAGCAGCTCGTCTACCAGATGCAGCAGATGATCAGCACCGCGCGCCCCTACCTGGTCATCGACTACGCGGACCTGATCGAGGCGCACTCCACCCAGTGGGCCGACCTGCCGCTGGTCGGCGGAAACTCATGGACCGAGCTGTCCAAGATCCCGTTCGAGAGCGTGCACCTGACGGGCTGACGCCGGGGGAGACGGCAGGAGGGGCAGGGCCGTGCGCAGCACGGACTACATACTGAAGCGGGGGGCCTTCGCCCTCGTCACGGTCTTCGTGGCGCTCACGATCAACTTCTTCCTGTTCCGCGTGCTGCCCGGCACCGCGGTGACCAACATTGCGCGAGTGCCGCACGGCAGCCCGCAGCTGCAGCACGCGCTAACCGTCGAGTTCGGGCTGGACAAGCCGAAATGGCAGCAGTACCTCATCTACCTGAAGAACCTGCTGCACGGGAACATGGGCGTCTCGTTCACCTACCAGCAGCCGGTGAGCACACTGCTGATCCAGGACCTGAAGAACACCCTCCCGATGGTCACCGTCGGCACGCTGGCCGCCATCGTCATCGGGGTGATCACCGGTGTCCTGTCGGCCTGGCGCCGGGGGTCCGTGCCCGACCACGTCAGCACGAACGCGGCCATCTTCTTCTACGCGTTCCCGACCCAGTGGCTGGGCCTGATGCTGCTGATCATCTTCGCCGGGACGCTCCCGGCGGGCGGCATGCAGAACCCGTTCGTGTTCGGGACCGAGCCGTTCTTCCAGCATCTGGCCGACATCGGCCAGCACATGATCCTGCCCGCCGCGACGCTCATGCTGACCGCCTACGGCAGCTACACCCTGATCGTGCGCTCCTCGATGCTGGAAACAATGGGGGAGGACTATGTGCTCACGGCGCGGGCCAAGGGGCTGCCGCCGCGGCGGATCATCCGTCGGCACGCGTTCCGCAACGCGATGCTCCCGCTGCTCACTCTCGTCGCGCTCGACCTCGGCTTCATCGTCGGCGGGGCGGTGCTGATCGAGGTGATCTTCAGCTGGCCGGGTATCGGGCTGGCCATGTACCAGGCCATCGGGCAGCGCGACTACCCGATGCTCCAGGGCGGCTTCCTGATCCTGACCGTGGCGGTGATCTTCGTGAATTTCGTCGCTGACCTGCTGTACTTCCGCCTGGACCCGAGGATCTCCGAATGACACTGCCGCTCCAGGACCCGCTGCTCTCCGCCGAGGGCCAGGGCCAGCCGTCCCACCGCACCGGGTTCTTCCGCACCGTTCTGCGGGAACGGAAGTCGGCCGTCATCGGCCTGTCGATCATCGTCTTCTTCGTGGTGCTGTCGATCATCGCCCCCTATATCTCGCCGCACAGCGTCACCCAGCCGAGCTGCGCGGTGTACGCCCCGCCGTCCAGCGCGCACTGGCTAGGCTGCGACGACGGCGGCATCGACATGCTGAGCCTGATCATGCAGGGCGGCCGGATCTCCCTGGTCGTCGGCTTTGCCGCGACGCTGGTCGCCATGATCATCGGGGGCGGGGTGGGGATCCTGTCCGGCTTCTTCGGCGGGATGGTCAACGTCTCCCTGATGCGCGTCACCGACTACCTGCTGGTGATCCCCGATCTGGTGCTCATGATGGTGATCGCCGACCTGTGGGGGGCCAGCCTGTTCCATGTGATCATGGTGATCGGGATCCTGGAGTGGACCTCGACGGCCCGGGTCATCCGCGCCCAGGTGATGAGCGTGCGGGAGCGGGTGTACGTCAAACGCGCCCGCGGCATGGGCGCGGGCAATGCCCGGATCGTCTGGCGGCACATCCTGCCGCAGGTCGGCCCGCTGCTCATCGCCAATACCGTGCTCACCGTCGCCATCGCGATCTACCTGGAGACCGCGCTCGCGTTCCTCGGGCTGGAAGATCCCTCGGTCACCACCTGGGGGACGATCCTCGAGCACGCCTTCGAGCGGACCGCGATCGCCGCCGGTGCCTGGTGGGCGATCGTGCCGGTCGGGTTCGCGATCGCCGCCGTCATCGTGGGCTGCTTCCTGCTCGGGCAGGCGGTCGAGGACGCGCTCAACCCCCGGCTGAGGGTCTCCCACCTGGCGTTGCGGCCGTGGCGGATGCGGCCGCTGGTCGGCCGGGGCCCGGGTGCCATATGAGCCTGCTCGAGGTGTCCGGCCTGCACGTGTGGTTCGAGCCGCCCGGTGCCGCGGAGGTGCATGCGGTGCAGGGGGTGAGCTTCGCGCTGGACGCGGGTGAGCGGTTCGGCCTGGTCGGCGAGTCGGGCTGCGGGAAGACCACCACCATCCTCGCGCTGATGGGGCTGCTGCCGCCGAACGCGTCCGCCGCCGGGGAGGTCCTCCTGGACGGCCAGAACATCCTGGCGGGCGGCGAGGAGTCGGTGCAGGCATACCGGTGGAAGGACATCGCGATGGTGTTCCAGGGCGCGATGAACGCCCTGAACCCGGTGAAGAAGGTCGGCTGGCAGATCGCCGAGCCGATGGCCTACCACGGCGTCGCGCAGGGCGCCGCCGCCCGTAAGCGGGCCGGCGAGCTGCTGGAGCTGGTCGGCATCCCGGCCGCCTCTGGCGAAAGGTACCCGCACGAGTTCTCCGGCGGCATGCGGCAGCGGGCCGCGATCGCCATGGCGCTCGCCTGCGAGCCGAAGATCCTGCTGGCGGACGAGCCGACCACCGCGCTCGACGTCATGGTGCAGGCCCAGATCCTGGAACTGCTCACCGGCCTGGCCCGTGACCTCGGCCTGGCCCTGATCCTGGTCACCCACGACCTGCCGGTCGTCGCCCAGGTGTGCGAGCGGGCCGCGGTGATGTACGCGGGTGAGATCGTCGAAGCCGGCACGACCGATTCCCTCTACCACGAACCCCGCCACCCATACACCAGGCTGCTCTTCGCGGCCACGCCCGACCTCTACGCCCAGGACGCGGTGATCTCCATCCCCGGCGCGCCGCCCCGGCTGGACGTCGAGGCCGCTGGCTGCCCGTTCCGCCCGCGCTGTGACGTGCCGCTGGGCCGCTGCGGCGACGAGCATCCCGAGCTGCGCCTGGTGGAGCCCGGTCACCAGGCCGCCTGCCACCGCAACGACCTGGTGGGGGCGACATGAACGAGAACCGCAGAGAGGCGGGCCCGTCCACGGCCGAGGTGGAGGGGATGACCGCGCCCGAGATCCCGTTGCTGGAAGTGGCGGACCTGAAGACCTACTACCAGGTACGGCGCGGGCTGACCGAGCGGCTCACCCGCGCCCCCAAGCTGCAGGTGCACGCCGTGGACGGGGTCAGCTTCCGCCTGGCCCGCGGCGAGATGATGGCCCTGGTCGGGGAGTCCGGCTGCGGCAAGACCACCACTGCCCAGACGATCCTTGGCATGGTCAAGCCGACGAGCGGGTCGATCCGGCTGAACGGCACCAACATCGCCGCGCTGGACGAACGGCAGATGCGCCCGCTGCGGCGCACCCTGCAGATGATCTACCAGGACCCCTACGAGTCGCTCGACCCGCGCTTCCGGGTCAGGGAATCGGTGGAAGAGCCGATGCTCGTGCACGGGATAGGAAGCTCGCGGGCCCAGCGGGAGCAGCTAGCTGTGGAGGCGCTGGACCGGGCCGGCCTTTCCCCCGCTCGGGTGTTCCTGGACCGGTTCCCGCACGAGCTGTCCGGCGGCCAGCGGCAGCGGGTCGCGATCGCCGCCGCGCTGGTGCTCGACCCCGCCCTGCTGCTCGCCGACGAGCCGGTGTCGATGCTGGACGTGTCGGTCCGGGCCGGGGTGCTGTCGCTGCTGGACACGCTGCGCCGGAACGGCGACATGGGAATCCTCATGATCACCCATGACCTGTCCACGGCGGCGCGTTTCGCCGACCGGATCGCGGTGATGTACCTGGGGCGCATCGTGGAGCACGGCCCGGCCTCCGACGTGGTGCGCAACCCGCAGCACCCGTACACCAAGGCGCTGCTGTCGGTGGTGCCCAAGCGCGATCCCCGTGAGCGGGCCACCCCGCAGATCCTCACCGGCGAGACCCCGAACCCGGTGGACGTGCCCGCTGGCTGCCGGTTCCATCCCCGCTGCCCGGTGGCCGAGGAGCGCTGCCGCCTGGACGATCCGCAGTTGCATCTTCCCGCGTCTGCCACCAGCCCGGCCCACCAGGCCGCCTGCTTGCTCGTCTGACGCCGCCCTTCCCCCGTAAGGGTGCGATGACCGATGCTGGAGGCGCAGCTGCGCCCGCGCCCCACGGCACCGGGTCAGCCGGCCGCCAGCCGGGAGGAGCATCCGGAAAGGGGAGACGCCGATGACCGGCACCACTGCCGCCGTGGCCAGCCCGGTGGATTTCGGCCGTTACGGCGATTACACGGCGAAGAGACCCGCCGCCCCGGACGGCAGCTTCCAGCGGCCGGTCTACCCCTTCACCGGCCGCATCACGGCGGACGGCTCCAGCGGGTACGGGGCCGAGCCCGGCCGGTACCACCTCTACGTTTCCCTCGCCTGCCCGTGGGCGCAGCGCAGCGCCATCGTGCGGCGGCTGGTGGGCCTGGAGGACGTGGTCTCGCTGTCGGTGGTGGACCCCGTCCGCGACGGGCGGGGCTGGGCGTTCCGCGACGGCCCGGGATACACCCCCGACCCGGTGAACGGATTCACCCTGATCCGGCAGGCGTACGACGCGACCGAGCCGGGCTACGACGGGCACATATCGGTCCCGGTGCTGTGGGACCGCCGCACCTCGCGGATCGTCTCGAACAACTTCCCCGACATCACCATCGACCTGGAGACCCAGTTCGGAGCGTGGGCCACCCCCGGCGTCGATCTCTACCCGGCGGCGCTACGGCCGCGGATCGACGAGCTCAACGAACGCGTCTACACCGACGTCAACAACGGCGTGTACCGGTGCGGGTTCGCCACCTCGCAGGCGGCCTACGACGCGGCGGTCGCCCCGCTCTTCGCCACGCTCGACGACCTCGACCGGCGGCTGGCCAGCCGCCGGTACCTGTTCGGGGACACGGTCACCGAGGCCGACGTGCGGCTCTGGGTGACCCTGGCCCGGTTCGACCCGGTCTACGTCACGCACTTCAAGGCCAACCTGCGCCGGCTCGCCGACTACCCGCACCTGTGGCCCTACGCCCGCGACCTGTACCAGCAGCCGGCGTTCCGGGAGACCACCAGCTTCGATCACATCAAGCGCCACTATTTCGGCACCCACCCCCACCTCAACCCATCCCGCATCGTCCCGGCCGGCCCCCTGCTGAACTGGGACGCCCCGCACGATCGTGCCCGCCTGGCCAGCTGAGGTCCTCCTCTGGCCTCACCTCCCACGGCTTCGTGTCATGATCACGTCCGTTTTGTGGTGATTCCCGGGTGACGCAAACCCGTGGGTAGTCAGGTCGGGCGCGCTAAGGCCTGTCGTGGGAGGCACTGGCGGCGCCCTTGAGGGCCGCCACCGCGAGCGGGCCGAGGGTGGGCAGGTCGTAGCCGCCTTCCTGGATCAGGACGGTGGGGCCGAGCGCGGCGGCGGCCCGGGCCGCCTGGCGGTAGCCGCCCTCGCTGACCCGCAGCGGGCTCTCCGGGTCGGACTCGGCCGCGTCCAGGCCCAGCGATACCACGATCGCGTCAGGCCGGTGCGCGGCGGCCTCGGCGCACAGGGCCGCGACGGCGGCGAGCCAGCCGCCGTCGCCGGTGCCCGGCGCCAGAGGCAGGTTGCGGTTGGCGCCGGCCCCCTCGCCCTCACCCTGCTCCCGGGCGTAGCCGGCGTAGTGCGGGAACCAGCCCGCGCCCGGGTCCACGTGCACGGATCCGTAGAAGACATCGGCGCGGGTGTAGAAGATCATCTGGGTGCCGTTGCCGTGGTGGGCGTCGATGTCGATGACCGCCACCCGGTCCGCGCCCGCGGCCCGCAGCGCCTGGGCGGCGATCGCGGCGTTGTTGAGATAACAGGAGCCGCCGTAGGCGGCGCGGGTGACGTGATGGCCGGGCGGCCGGCACAGCGCGTAGGCCACGGGGGTTCCCGCACTGACGAGGTCGGCGGCGGTCAGGGCGGCGTCGGCGGAGGCCCGGATCGCCTCCCAGCTGCCGGGGCCGATCAGGGTCATCGTGTCGTAGCAGTACAGCCCGGCCCGGCCGTGCAGGGCCGGCGGGGATGCGGCTCCAGCCCGGCCAGCAGGCCCGGGGTGGGGAAGACATACGGGACGACCCGGTCACGGCCGTACTGCGCCGGGTAGCCCGCCTTCTCCCAGGCCGCCCAGACCCCGGCGAGGTGGTCGAGCAGCGCGCCGTCGTGCACCGCCCGCAGGATCTCATCGCCGTGGGGCCGGGCCTCGACGATGGGCGCGCCCTCGGCCACGAGCGCGTCGCGCAGCACCAGCGCCCGGGCCGGCACCTCGGTGCCCACGTCACGCACGCCGAGCCAGACCTCGCCGCCGGGCTCGTGGCGCAGGCAGTCCTCGCTCCAGACCACCGGGATGGCCAGGCCCACGGGCTGTTCGCTCACGCTGGCAGGTTACGTCGCAGGAACGGCCGGATGACGTGTTGGTCTGCTCCGGCTGGTCGCAGGCGGAATCATCGCGGCCGCCGGGAGGTTGCCGAGATTATGACTTCCGGGCACCAGATCACGATCACACCGACCCAGCTTCATGTCGAGGTCAGCCTCGGCGGTGAGAAGCTCGCCGAATCGGACCGGGCCGTCCTGCTCGAGGAGACGGGGATGCCGGGCCGCTACTACCTGCCACGGCAGGATGTGCGCACCGGACTGCTGAGCCCCACCAGCCGCCACACCACCTGCCCGTTCAAGGGCCAGGCGTCGTACTGGTCGGCCGAGGTCGGCGGCGAGGTCCACGAGAACCTGGTGTGGAGCTACGAGACGCCGATCCCGCAGGCCGAGGGCATCACCGGCCTCATGTGCTTCTACAACGACCGGGTCGAGCTGACCGTCGACGGCCAGCGCCAGCCCGCCTGACCCGGCGTCAGCGGAACAGCCCTTCGATGTAGCTGGCGCCGATCCCCGCCTTCTCGTAGTGCTCCTTGCACAGCGTGATGTAGTCGAACACGTCGAAATACCCGGTGGGCTGGCCGCTCTCGTCCAGCCAGATCAGCGGTCCGGTGACGTTGAAGGTCACCCTCATCGGCTCCTCGGACTCATACGCCACGAGCGTGTGCGCCTCGCCCGGCGCCTCATAAATCCAGTCCCCGGCGGTCGCTATCCAGTCGTGCTCGAGGTAGCCCCACCTGCCGGAGATCGTGTACGCGAAGACCTGCTGCGGATGGTAGTGACGGTTGACCAGGCCCGCCCCCCGGCACATCAGGACGTCGCACCACCGGTTCTGGCTCGGCGAAATCCACAGCGGGCGGGTTCCCACCGTCTCTGACAACGGGGCGTAGAACCGGTCGTCGTCGGTCGCCGCCTGCGAGATGTAGGCCTCCGGCGCCGCACCGTGCCGGAACACCTGCTCGATCGGCTTCAGGTCCCGCCAGAACTCGCCACCACCTGATTGCGCCACCATTCCTCCCAGGAGCTCGGCGTCATGATCAGGTTCCCACCGCACCTGGGGACAGGCAAGCCTCCCGGAGCCGCCGCTAGATGTCGACCCGGCCGTCGAACATATGGGCCGCGTCCGGCCGGACCAGCTGGTACACCGCGTACCGCTGCCCGGCCGCCATCGTGAACGTCGCGCACGGGCCGTGCGGGATCTCCAGTTCGTGCACGGCGATGTTCCGCTGGCGCAGTTCCCCGACCGTGGCGGTGTAGTCGGCCACCCGGTAGACCAGGATCGGGCCTGCCCCGTGCAGGTGCCCGGCGAGCAGGATCGCCGGCCCGGGCTCTCCCACGCGCACGCAGGCCACGGTGGTCCCCATGCCGCGTACCTTCCAGATCAGCTCGGCACCCAGCGTTTCGACATAGCGCTGCACCTCGCCGTCGACGTCGGCCGCGGGGGTATAGATGTAATCCAGCGACCCGAACATCGGCCACCTCACTCGCTGCCGGGGCCGACGGCCGCTCCGGCGATCGGCTCGGCTTGCGGGTCCATCAGCTGGGTGTAGATGGTGTCACCGATCCAGGCCTCGTATTCGTCCAGCGTCCACCCGCGGCCGGTGACCAGGCCGCGGTAGGCCCACGGCCCGGCATAGAACCACAGGATGTCGGCGGCGCGGGCGACGCTCAGCCCGGGGCGCAAGGCGCCTTGCTGGTGGAAGCCGTTCGCGGCCATGGTCATCCCGCGCAGGAGCTGGTCCTGGTGCTCACGCCACAGGCCGGCGATCTCGGGATCGGTGCTGGCGGCCGATTCGATGACGGCGAGCACGGGCGCGATGCGGGCGCCGGTATCGCGCAGGTGGCGGGCGAAGATGCGCGCCTTGTCCCGCGGGTCACCGGCATCGCTGATGGCCTGGACGAAGGGGCGTTCGGGTACCGGCACGGGCTCGTCGTCGCCGGCGACGGCGACATCAAACACGGCCGACAGGATCGCCGGCTTGCCGCCGAACACCGCGTAGACGGTCTGCCAGGCCACGTCCGCCTGGTCGGCGATCTCGCGGATGGTCGTCCTGGCGTAGCCCTGCCGGACGAACAGCTCATGGGCGGCGGCGAGAATGCCGCGCCTGGTCTGCCTCGCCCGCTTCTGGCGGCGCCCCTCGGGCGCCTTGACGTCGGCCATGCCTTAGAGTAACACTCTGAAGATAGAGTATGCCTCTAATAATAAATTAGAGCTCTACCGAGGAGGTCCCGATGAGCACCAGCTACCGGATCATGTACCGCCTGGGCTTCATCCCCTGGGAGCACACCGAGCCGCCCCCAGCGCTGGCCACCCTGATCGAGGGCCCGGATGCCCTGCCGCCGGGCGACATGCTCGACATCGGCTGCGGCACCGGCCACGACGCCATCTACGCCGCACGCCACGACTGGAATGTGACCGGCCTGGACATCGTCCCCCGCGCGCTGGAGCGCGCCCGCCGCAACGCCCGGGCCGCCGGGGCGGCCGTGCGGTTCCTGCAGGCCGATATCTCGCAGGCCGGCCACGGCGAGCTCGGCGCTGGCAACTACACCCTCCTGCTCGACGGCGGCTGCCTGCACGGCCTCACACCCGCCCGGCTCCAGCGCGCCGCCGCCGCCCTCACCGAAGCGGCCAAGCCCGGCGCGGCCCTGCTGATGTTCGCGTTCGCACCTGGCCGCCGGGGCCCCATCCCCCGCGGCGTCGACCCCGCACAGCTGCCAGCCCTCTTCCCCGGGTGGGACCTGGACTTCAGCCGCCCCGCCACCGACGTGAAGCTGTCAGGCCCGGCGCGCAACGCCAGCCCCTCCTGGCACCAGCTCGTCCGGCGTTCGCCGGCCCGCCACGGTGGTGACTCTGGCGGCTCTGCTCACCCTGCTCCTGCCCGGCCCACCGCCCGGATGACGGCCCGTCGCTGGGTTAGCATCGGTAGCCATGTCGAGTCCCCCGGTCGCGCCGCAGCGGCCCGCTACGCCCGGCGCCGACCCTTACGCGTGGATGCGGGACGCCGCCGATCCGGCTATGCGGGCCTACCTGGCCGCCGAGCGCTCCTACTACGACCGGGAGATGGCCCGCACCGCTACGGTCCGGGACCGGCTGAGGCACGAGATGTCCGCCCGGGAGGCACCGGCCGCCGAGTCGGTGAGCTGGCGGCGCGGGGAGTACGCCTACTTCACCCGGACGCTGCCCGGGCGCGAGCACGAGCAGTTCTGCCGCCGCCGGGTGCGCGGCCCGGATGGCGGGCCCGTGGCCGGCCGCCCGGCGGCCGTGGCGGGCAGCGCAGGAGCCGAGGCGGGCAGCGCAGGGGCCGTGGCGGGCAGCGCAGGGGCCGTGGCGGGCAGCCCGCCGGCTGAGGTGCTGCTGGACGAGAACCTGCTGCTGGACGAGCCGGACTCGGGCGGCGACTACGTGGCGCTCGGCGTGCGGGAGGTCAGCCCCGACGGCGCGCTGCTCGCCTACTCGGTGGACTTCGACGGCGACGAGATCTACCAGCTGCGGATCAGGGACCTGGCCAGCGGCCAGGACCTGGTGACCGGGGCGGGGCGGCCGGAGCGGATCGGGCGCACGTACTACGGGCTGGCCTGGGCGGCGGACTCGCGGTCGCTGTTCTACATCGTGACCAACGCCGCCTACCGGGCTTACCAGGTCTGGCGGCACGACATCGGCACCGATCCCGGCCGGGACGTGCTGGTGTTTACCGAGCAGGACGAGCGCTTCGACATCATTGTGCGGGCGACCCGCAGTGGCGTGTACATCCTGCTGGAAACCGAAAGCCGTGACACCACCGAGACGCTCGTCATCCCGGCGAACCAGCCGGACGCCGCGCCGCTCGTTCTGCAGGAAAGGCGGAAGGGGGTGGAGTACCGGGCCGATCACGCCGACGGCCCGGATGGGGGCGAGTTCTACCTGGTCACTAACGACGAGGCGGCCGAATTCCGGCTCGTGCGCGGCCCGGTCGCGCACGCGGCGGGGCCGGGCGGCTGGACCGAGGTGATCGCCGGCTCCGACGGCACGCGGCTGGTGTCGTGCGACGTGTTCGGCCGGTTCCTGGTGGTGGAGCAGCGGCGGGACGCGGCCACGCAGCTGCGCGTGGTCGACCGGGAGACGGGGGAACAGCGGCTCATCGAGGCCGCCGGGCCGGAGGTGGCGCTGGCGCTGGCGGTCAACGAGGACTACCGGGCGGCCGCGGTGACCGTACGCACCCAGTCGCTCGTCGACCCGCCGAGCTGGCATGACGTGGACCTGGCCAGCGGCGGGTGCCGGCTGCGCAAGCAGCAGGAGGTGCCCGGCTACGACCCGGGCGGCTACCGGACGCGGCGGATCACCGCGCCCGCGCCGGACGGGACCGCGATCCCGGTGACGGTCGCCTACCGCGCCGGGCTGCCGCAGGACGGCACCGCGCCCTGCCTGCTCTACGGCTACGGGGCCTACGAGTCCTGCGAGTGGCCGGAGTTCAGCCTGCCGGTGGCGAGCCTGCTCGACCGCGGCTACCTGTACGCGGTCGCGCACGTGCGGGGCGGCGGCGAGGGCGGCCGGCGCTGGTGGCTGCAGGGCCGGCTGGACCGCAAGCGCACCACGTTCACCGATTTCATCGCGGCGGCCGACGCCCTGGCCGCGGGTGGGTGGGCGGCGGGCGGCGCGATCGTCTCCCGCGGCCTGTCCGCGGGCGGCCTGCTGCAGGGCGCGGTCTACTCGATGGCCCCGCGGCGCTGGCGGGCGGTGGTGGCCGAGGTGCCGTTCGTGGACGCGGTCAACTCGATGCTCGACCCCACCATCCCGCTCACCATCGGCGAGTGGGACGAGTGGGGCGACCCGCGCGAGCCGGCGATGCGGGCGTACATGGAGTCCTACAGCCCCTACGACAACGTGCCGGCCGGGCCCCGGCCGGATCTGCTGGTCACCGGCAGCCTGCACGACCCCCGGGTGCTGGTGCACGAGCCCGCCAAGTGGGTGGCCAAGCTGCGGGCGGCCAGCCCGGCCAGCCCGGCCGGAGTGGACGGCGCGGACGGCGATGGCCGGGTGCTGTTCCGGCCGGAATTGGGGGCCGCGGCGCACGTGGGCCCCAGCGGCCGCTACGGCAAGCTCGCCTACGAGGCCGAGATCCTCGCGTTCATCCTGGACGCGGCCGGCCGGGACGCCGGGGACGGGCCCGGCTGAGGCGGCCGGCCGTCACGGGGTGCGCTGGAGTTCCGCGGCGATCGCGAGCACAGCGGCGCCCGTCGCCTCCAGCCAGACGCTGAGCGCGGTCGGCCAGGTGGACAGCTTCACCACAACCGTCTGCGACGGCACGTGGACGAACACGTGCTGCCCGTTGATGCCGGAGGCGTGGTAGAAGGGCAGGCCCGGATCATCCACCCACCAGCAGTTCCGGTAGTGGGCGCCGGCCGGGTGGCCGGGGAGGCCGCCGCCGGTGAAGGCGTCCGCCCCGTCCGGGGCGCCGCGGACCGTGTCGTCGATCCACCACGCGGGCACCACCTCCCGGCCTTCCCGCTGGCCGCGGCGCAGGTACAGCTCACCGAACCGGGCGGCGTCCCGCAGCGTGGCGCAGATGCCGCCGTCGGCCATCGGGTTGCCGTGGGCGTCGACGGTGATCTCGGCGTCGAATTCGGCCCCCATCGGCTGCCACAGTGCGGCGGCGATGAGCTCGTGCAGCCGGGCCCCGGCGGCCCGCTCGATCACCCACGCCAGCACGTCGGTGAGGATCGAGCGGTAGCGGAACGGGCCCCCGTGCGGGCCGTCGTTGCGCAACGTCGCGAAGTAGGCGATCGCGTCCTCCGGCACCGGGTCGCCCGCGGGCGGCCGCCACAGGTACACCCGCTCATAGGTGCGCACGTCGGCCTCGGGATCGGCGTAGTCCTCGTTGAAGGCGGTGCCGGCCCGCATGTCGAGCAGATGCTGGACGGTGGCGCCGTCGAACGAGGTCCCGGCCAGTTCTGGCACGATGTCCGTGACCGGGGCCGAGACGTCAAGCTGGCCGCGGCCCGTCAGCACCCCGGCGACCGCCGCCGTCACCGACTTGGACACCGACATCAGCAGGTGCGGGGTGTCCGGCGCCATCTGGTTGAAGTACTGCTCGGTGACGATCCGCCCCCGGTGCACGACCAGGAACCCGTCGGTGCAGGTCTGCGCCAGCAGGTCGGCGACTGTCAGCTCGTGGCCCCCGCTGATGAACCGGACACCGGCCAGGTCGCGCTCGGCCCGGGGCAGCGGCCAGGCCGGCCCGTCCCCGCGGGATATCCGGGCGGTCGGGATCAGCTCCCGCACGTGCTGGAAGGCCCACCGGTTGAACGGCGGATCCTGCCAGTTCGCGAGCGTCACCCGCGACCCGGGGGCGAACGGCGGCGCCCCGGCCATCAGGCCGCCTCCCGCTTCCCCGCCGTCGCCCGCTCGGGTCATCACAGCCCCGGACGGCGCTTCGGCATGTCCAGCCAGGGCATCTGCTCCTCGTGGGCGGCGGCGATCCGGAACACCGTGACGTCGTCATAGGTCTTCCCGACGATCGACAGGCCAGTGGGCACGCCGTTACGGGAGAGCCCGGACGGCACGGTCATCACCGGGCACCGGCTGGCGATGTTGAACGGCAGCGTCATCATCACATCCAGCCAATCGTCGCTGACCTGGCCGTTCACGGTCACCGGCTGGCCCGGGTCGTACTCGGCCGGCAGCGCCGGGACCGCGAAGGTCGGGCAGATGAGCGCGTCGAACTCCTCGAGCAGGTCGCCGAGCGGGGCGTAGATCTGCCGTTCCAGCAAGAGCCCGGTCACGTAGTCGTCCTTGGATACCCGGTCCGCTGCCTTGACGAAGCCCCGTGCGTAGGACGTCAGCTCGTCGGCGTGCTTGGCGTAGATCTCTTTCATCGAGGGGCCGAAGATCATGCCGAAGTGGATGTCCACGGCCCGCTTGATGGCCTCCAGGTCCCACGGCAGCTCGACGTCCGAGACGATGGCGCCCGCGTACCGCAGCCGGTCCGCCGCCGCGCGGCTGTTCGTGGCCACGTCCGCATCCACCTGGTAGCAGCCCAGGTCGCCCGAGAAGGCGATCCGCATCCCCGCGACCGGCGCCAGCTCGCCGGGTATCTCCAGCTTCGGGCGGATGGACGCGACGTCGCTCGGGTGCGGCCCGGCGATCACGTTTTCCAGCAGCGCGCAGTCGGCGACGGTCCGGGCCAGTGGGCCCTCGTGGCAGTAGTGGTCGAGGTTGAAGATCTCCACCTCCGGCACGCGGCCGTATGGCGGCTTGAACCCCGTCACACCGCAGAACGAGGCCGGGATCCTGATCGAGCCGCCGATGTCCGAGCCGGTCGCCAGGGCCGCCGTGCCGGCGGCGAGCGCGGCCGCCGACCCGCCGCTCGACCCGCCCGGGGAGTATTCGGTGTGCCAGGGGTTGCGGGTGACGCCCCACAGCCGGGACCAGGTGACCGGCGCGCAGGAGAACTCCGGGGTCGTGGTCCGGGCGTGCACGATGCCACCCGCGTCAATGATCCGCTGCACGAAGACGCTGGTCTGCTCCGCGACGACGTCACGCAGCGGAAGCGACCCGAGCGTGTTGTGCTGGCCGGCTATCTCGGCCTCTTCCTTCACCGCCACCGGCAGGCCCTCGAGCGGCCGCGGCGGCCCGCCCTGGCCCGCATAACGGGCCTCCGCGGCGCGGGCCTGCTTCAGCGCCTGGTCGAAGAAGGTCTCGGCGAACGCGTTGATCACCGGCTCGACTGCCTCGGCGCGGTCGATCACCGCCGTGACCAGCTCGACCGGTGACAGCTCGCGGGTGCGGAACGCCTGCAGTGCCTCGGTCGCCGGGAGGTAGTGAAGGTCGCTCATGGAGTCCCTGGTTCCTCTCCGGCACCGGGTAGTTCCCGGCGCCTCGGTTTCCAGCCTGGCCGCGGCACGCTGGCGCGCAGCCGCTGGGTGTAGGGGTCCTGCGGGTCGTCGAGCACGCGCGCGGTGGGGCCACGCTCCACCACCGTCCCGCGGTGCAGCACGATCGCCTGGTCGGTGAGCTGGCGTACCACCGCCAGGTCGTGGCTGATCAGGACGTAGGAGACGCGTGTCTCGTCGCGGATGTCGGCGAGCAGGTTCAGCACCTGCGCCTGGATCGACACGTCCAGCGCGGCGACCGACTCGTCGAGGATCAGGATGCGGGGCTCGGCCGCGAGGGCCCGTGCGATCGCGACCCGCTGGCGCTGGCCGCCGGACAGGGCACGGGGGAGGGCGCGGGCCTGCCGCGCGTCCAGGCCAACCAGGTCGATGAGCTCGGCGATGCGGGCGCGGCGGCGGTCGGCGGGCCAGCCGTGGTGCAGCCGGAGCACCTCATCGATGGTGGCCTCGGCGCTCTGGCGCGGATCCAGGCTGGTGTATGGATCCTGGAACACGATCTGCACCTCGCGGCCGCGCCGGCGCCGGTCCCGCGCCGAGCGGGGCGGCCGGGACCGGTCCTGGCCGCAGGCCGTGATCGTCCCGCTGGTGGGCCGCTCCAGCCCGACGATCATCCTGGCGATCGTGGTCTTGCCCGAGCCCGACTCCCCGACGATGGCCAGCGATCCGGCTTCGGGGATGCCGAACGACACGTCGTCGACCGCGACCAGCGGGCCGAACTCCTTGCGCAGGCCCGCCACCTCCAGCGCCGCCGCCCCGTTGCTCTCGGGCACCGTACTCCCGGATGTCGTGGTCTCAGGCATCCGCGGCCGCCTGGAGCTTCCCACGCAGCTCGTTCGTGCGTGCGCACCGGGACAGCCCGCCGCCGATTTCCACCAGATCGGGCACCGCGGCGAGGCAGGCGTCCTGCACGTGCGGGCAGCGCGGCGCGAACGCGCACTCGTCCAGCGGCGCCTCGAACGCCGACAGCGGCCGGCCGGGGATCGCCCGCAGCCGGTGCGCCATCTGCGCGATGTCCGGGCGCGCCGCCGCGAGCGCGGCCGTGTACGGGTGCAGCGGATCGTCGTGCAGCAGCGACGAGCGGCGGATCTCCACGATCTGGCCGGCGTACATCACGGCGGTGCGGTCGCAGATCGCGGCCGCGAGTTCCAGGTCGTGGGTGATGAACAGCATGGTCAGGCCGAACTCGCGGCGGAGGTCGTCGAGGATCGCCATCACCTCCGCCTGGGTGGTGACGTCGAGCGCGGTGGTCGGCTCGTCGGCCAGCAGGAGCCGCGGCTGGGTCAGCAGCGCCGCGGCGATCATGACCCGCTGCAGCATGCCGCCCGACAGCTGGTGTGGGTACTGCCGGAGCCGGCGTTCCCCGTCGTCGATCCCGACCTGGCCGAGCATGTCGACGGCGCGGGCCCGGGCCTGCCCGGCGGGGACGGACATGTTCGTGCGCAGCGCCTCGGTCATGAAGTCCCCGATCCGCCGGACCGGGTTGGTGTGCGCCCGCGGGTCCTGGAAGATCATGGCCACCTGGCCCCGGTACCGGCGCAGCCCGGCGCCCGTGAACTCGCTGACGTCGCGGCCGTCGAACCGGATCGAGCCCTTGACCTCGGCCCCGGCGGGCAGTAGCCGGTCGATCGCGCGCGCTGTCATCGACTTACCCGATCCCGACTCGCCCACCAGGCCGAACGCCTCCCCTTGGCGCAGCGAGAAACTCACGTCGCGCAGGACTGGCCGGTGGATGCCGTCGATCGGCAGCCGGACGGTCAGGCCGTCAACGTCGAGCAGCGGCGCGCCGGGCGTGGCCTCGGCCGGCGTCACCGCGGCGGCCGCCGTCGGCTCGCTCACCGGGGGGCCGCCTGGGCCTGCTCGAACAGCCGCTCGCCCAGTATGTTGAACGCGATCACGACGGCCACGATGCACACGCAGGCGGCGAGCGCGGGCAGCGGGTAGCCCTGCGGGATGCCCACCTGGTTCTCCGAGATCATGACCCCCCAGTTGGGCTCCGGCGGCTGGACCCCGAGGCCGAGGAAGGAGATGGCCGCGAGGTCGACCATCGCGTAACCGAACAGGATGGTCGCCTGGGCGACGATGAGCGGCATGATGTTGGGGATCAGGTGCCGCAGGCAGATCGAGGGGCCGGAGGCCCCCTGCACCTCCAGCGCCGAGACGTACGGCTGGTTCCGCTCCTTGAGCGCCGCGCCGCGCAGCACCCGGGCGACATAGGGCATGTAGGCGATGGCCAGCGCGATCGCGGCGGCGGTCAGGCCGGCGCCGAACACCGCCGCCGCGAGGACCGCGAGCAGGATGCCGGGGAAGGCGAACAGGACGTCGAGCCCGGAGGAGATGAAGGCGTCCAGGGCGCCTCCCCGCCAGGCGGCCGCGACCGCGAGCAGCGTGCCAGCGATCATGCTGCCGAGGACGACCGCCAGCGGACCGAGCATCGATGTCCGCGCCCCCACGATCAGCCGGGACAGCACGTCGCGGCCTTCGAAGTCGTACCCGAGCAGGTGGGCGCCGGTCGGGCCGACCCAGGCCAGCGAGAGGTTCGGCGTGATCGGGTCGAAGGGGGCGAGGAAGGTGCCGAAGATCGCCATGAAGATCGCGATCGCGATGACGATGGCGGACGCGATGCCGGCCGGCCCGGTCGCGCGCAGCATGCCGGCGGCCCGTGCGCCGCGCGTGGTGGACCGGACGGCGATCGGGACGGCCGCGCTCACTGGGCCCTGCTTCCCAGCGCCACCCGCGGGTCGAGCACCGCGTAGAGCACGTCCACGATCAGGTTGATCACCACGAACGCGGTCACGAGCACGAGCGAGATGCCCTGGACCACGGCGAGGTCCTTGTCCTGGGCCGAGGCGACCAGGTAGGCGCCAAGCCCGTTCAGGCTGAACGCGACCTCGACCACGGCCGCGACCGCGATCAGCGACGCGATCGTGATGCCGCTGATCGTCGTGATGGGGATGGCGGCGTTGCGCAGGATGTGGCGCTGGATCAGCTGGCGGCCCGGGATGCCGCGGCTGACCGCCGTCTGCACGTGCTCGCGCTTGCCTTCCTCGCGGATCGACGCCCGGGTGACCCGGGCCACGATCGCGAGCGAGGAGATGGCCAGGGCGATCGCGGGCAGCGTGAAGTGCCGGATATTGCTGAGGAGGTCGGTGCCGTTCCCCAGCGCCGGGAACCAGCCGAGCTTGACCGCGAACACCAGGATGAGCACGATCGCGGCCACGAAGGCGGGGATGGCCGCCGAGACCGCGGTCGTCACCAGCGTGCTGGTGTCGAACCCCCCGGGCCGCAGCCCGGACAGGATGCCCAGGCCGATCCCCAGCACGACGATGATCAGGGCCGCGTACAGAACCAGCCCGGCGGTGGTCCAGATCCGGGATGCGATCAGCGTGGACACGTTCTCCCGGAGAATGATCGAGATGCCCAGGTTCCCGTGCAGCGCGTTCTTGAGCCAGTACCAGTACTGGGTCAGGAAGGGCTCGTTCAGGTGGTAGCGCGCCTCCAGCACGGCGATGCTGCTGGCCGGCAGGGACCGGCCGCCCGAGAGCGCGGTGACCGGGTTGCCCGGCGCCAGGTACAGCGCCCCGAAGATCACGAAACTCGCGACGAGCAGGCTGGCCACCAGCATGGCCAGCCTGCGCGCGAAGAACCGCCAGCGCATCGGCTCAGCCGGCCCGGCTCAGCCGCTCCCGCCCAGGCTGTTGGCCCACGGGGCGAACATGTAGGCGAAGGACGCCACCGCGCCGGTCAGGCCCTTGCCCAGCAGGAGCAGGGACGTCGGCTGGACATCGGGGATCCACGGCAGCTGCTGCATCGTCAGCTTCTCGGCATCTGCCACCAGCGCCGCCCGCTTGTCCAGGTTGGCCGTGCTACGCGCCGTCTCCAGGTCCGAGGTGATCTTCGAGTCGTTGAAATTGGTGTAGTTCTGCGAACCGCCCGGCAGGACCAGGGTGGACAGCAGCGCCGCCGGGTCGGCGTAGTCGCCGTAGTTCACGGTGAGGAAGCCGTCGATGCCGGCCCGGGCCTTGGGGTCGGTGAAGAAGTTGATGTAGTTCTGCGCCGACACCGACTTCAGCACCACCTTCAGCCCGATCGCCTGCGCCGCCGCCTGGTAGGCACCGGTCACCGCGGAAATGTTCGCCAGCTGGCTGGAGGTGCCGATCGTGAAGGTCTTGCCGGTGGCCCCGGCCTGCTGGACCAGCTTCTTGGCCTGAGCGAGGTTCTGCGTCAGCACCGGCGAGGAGTCGTAGGCGGCGGTGAACACCGACTTGCCGTAGCCGAACGTGCCCGGGTTCGACAGCCACCGCGGCATCAGCGCCGCGCCCTTGTAGACCGAGTTGATGATGCCCTGCCGGTTCAGCGCCATCGACAGCGCCTGCCGGACCTTGAGACTGCCCAGCACGCCCTTGAAGCTGGAGACGATGAACGCGTCGGTGGACCAGCCCGGGCCCTGGTACACCTTGACCGCGCTGCTGCTCTTCAGCTGGTCGAGGGTGGACAGCGCGAAGGAGTAGGACCCCTGGATCCCGCCGGTCATCATGCCCGAGGTGAACGACGAGATGTCCGGGACGCCCTTGATGGTGATCTGTTCGACCAGCGGGTGCACCGAAGGGTTCCAGTAATGCGGGTTGCGCACCGCGACCACGCCCACGCCCGGGTTCCAGGACTTGAACATGTACGCGCCGGTGCACATGATCGACCCGGCCGGAGTGCCGTAGTTCTTGCCCTGCTTCTGCGCGAAGGCCTTTTCGATGACGATGCCCGGCATCGAGGCGAGTTCGCCTTCCAGCCAGTAGTCGGGCTGCTTGAGGGTGATCGTCACCTGATTGGACCCGGTCGCCGCGATCGACTTAACCCGGTTGAAGACCAGCGGGTAGAAGCCGCCGAGTGCGGGGTCGGTGTTGCGGTCCAGGCTGAAGACCACGTCGGCGGGGGTAACCGGGTGGCCATCCCAGAACTTCACCCCCGGCCGCAGCGTGAACACCATGGTCGTGGGGGAGGGGTTCGAGACGGTGGCCAGCCCAGGCTGCACCGCGCCGTCAGGCGCCTGGCGCAGCAGCGACTCGCACATCAGCGAGTCGGCCGTGTTCTCCGGGTAGTCGAATGCGTAGATGGGGTCGAGCGAGTTGACGTCCCGGTATACCGCCCAGGTCACCGACGGCACCGTCTTGGTCCCGGCCGCGGTGGCCGCCACCAGGCCCTGGGTCGGTGAGATGTTGCCGGATGTCGACGAGCCCGCGTTGCTCGCGGACCGGCCGCACGCCGCGGCCAGCAGTGCGCACGCTGCCACCGCCGCGGTGACAGCCCCAATCTTTCTTCTCGCACTCATTGGCTCCTCCTCAGGGCCAGCCAGCACTATCCGATGGCGGTGCTCAGCGCCGCTTCGATTCGCTTACCGTTCAACCCCTCCGCACCCTGGCCTCGATCGCGTCGAGCATCAGGTCGAGCCCGTACCGAAATGCCTTGTCGATGTCCAGGTAGAGCGACGCCGCGGTCGCGGTCAGATTCGGGAACCGGTCGGCCGGCAGCATCCGGTAGACCTGGCGCCAGCCCGCGAGGCTCTCCTCCGTAGCACGCGCGTCGAACACCGTCGCGCCGATCGTGTAGGTCTCGAGCGCCTCGTAGGCGATGGGCACCTCGTCCTCGGCCACCCCGGCCTCGCGCAGCAAGGCGATGCAGCGCTCGACGTTGCCGAACCCGTTCTCCAGCCTGGGCGGCGAGAGCTGCAGCGCGAGCAGCGCCCGCGGGTGCACGAGGTAGACCCGACGCAGGGCGAGCAGCAGGTCGCGCAGCTGATCGCGCCATCCACCGGACGGCTCAAGCCCGTCGGTCACCTCGGCCAGGAGGTGGTCGGCGGCCGCGGTGAGGATCTCGTCTTTGTCCCGGAAGTGACGGTACACCGCGGTCGGATCCACGCCGAGTTCGCTGCCGAGGCGCCGCAGGCTGACGCTGTCGTTGTCCTCTGCTTCCACCAGGCGCAGGTAGGCGCCGACTATCACTTCCCGCGAGAGCCGACTCGCGACGGGATTCTGCGCCGGCATGCAGGCATCGTGACCGCCCCAGCGACCGGTGTCAACAGTGCTGTCATCACTGTTGAGCAACGATGGCAGCCGGGCACCAGGGGGTTAGCCCGGCGAGTACACGACCTGGCCACGGACCCAGGTCCGGACGACCGCCGCCTGGCAGATTTCGGGGGCCGGCAGGTGGCCCAGGTCGGCATTCACGACGGCGAGATCGGCGTCGTAGCCCTCGGCGATCGAGCCGGTCACCGTGCCCAGGCCGTTGACCCGGGCGCTGCCCGACGTGTAGGCGGTCAGGACCGACGTCAGGCTGATGGCCTGCCCGGGAAGGAAGGGGTCGCCGCCCTGGCCGCCCGCCAGGGCGGGCAGGCTCCGGTTGACGGCGACGTGGGCTCCCCAGAGCGGGTTGGGGCTGCTCACCGGCCAGTCACTGCCCCCGCACAGGGTCGCACCCGCCGCCTCCAGGGACCGGAACGGGTACTGCCAGCCGGATCGGCGTTCCCCGAGGAAGGGGATGGTCAGCTCGTCCATCTGGGGCTCGTGCGTCGCCCAGAGCGCCTGGATGTTAGCGGTCGCCCCGACCCGGGCGAAGCGCGGGACGTCCTCGGGATGAACCACCTGGAGGTGGGCCAGGTGGTGCCGGGGCCCGGGCTGGCCGTTGGCGCGCCGGGCCGCTTCCACGGCGTTCAGGGCGTGGCGGACGGCGCGGTCGCCGAGCGCGTGGAAGTGGACCTGGAACCCTTCGCGGTCGAGCGCGGTGACGAACCTGGGGAGCTCGCCGGGGTCGATGAAGTCGAGGCCGGCCTCGCCGGTCGAGCACCCGTCGCCGTCCAGATAGGGCTCCAGCATGGCGGCGGTGTGGTTCTCGGCGACGCCGTCCAGCATCATCTTCACGCTGGTGGCGTGGAAGTTCCCGGCCTGCCCGGTGCCGCGCTGGTCGAGCAGCTCGCCGATCTGCTCCAGGCCGCGGTGCCGGTCCCACCACATGGCGCCGACCACCCTGGCCAGCAGGGTGCCGGCCTGCGCCGCCCGCAGGTAGGCGGTCAGCGGATCCGCCTCGCCCTCGTACCGGCCGACGATCGCGTCCTGCCAGCCGGTGATGCCGAGTGAGAGCAGGTGGTCCTGGGCGGTCAGCAGCGCTGCGTACCAGTCATCCTCGGTGACCTCGGGCAGGAGGCGGGACACCAGGATGGCCGCGCCTTCCTGCAGCATGCCGTTGGGCTCGCCGGTGGCGTCCCGCTCGATCCGGCCATCCGCGGGATCGGGGGTCGACGGGCCGATGCCCGCCAGCGCGAGCGCCCGGCTGTTCACCCACGCGCCGTGGCCGTCACGGTTGGGCAGGAAGACGGGCCGGTCGGGCACGACCGCGTCGAGCGCGTGCCGCGTCGGTATCCCGCCCGGGAAGGCGTCCATGGACCAGCCGCCACCCGATATCCATTCCTCGTCGGGATGGTCGGCGGCGTAGGCGGCCACGAGCTCGATGTAGCCGGCCGCCGTCGAGGCCGAGCGCAGGTCGCAGCGCCGCATCTGATCGCCCGCGAACACGGGATGGACGTGCGCGTCCACGAAGCCGGGAAGGAGGGTGCCGCCTTCCAGGTCGACGGGCTCCGCGCGGCCGAGCTGGCCGGCCGGGCCGACCGCGGTGATCCGCCCGCCCGCGACCCGGACGCAGGTGCCCGGGGGGAGGAACGCCCGGCCGTCGAAGACGGTGCCGTTGTGGAAGACCACTTCTTCGTTGACGGCCACTGCTCGGCCTCCCTGACGAGCGGATGCCCGAGATTAGATCAGCGGTCAAAATTACTGTCAATGCCTGTGACCAACCGTTGTCGTCAATAGACTCAGCCGCGATGGCCGCCAGGCCTCGAGGACCACCCTGAGGGGGCGGGACGGGACGATGACCAGTATCTCCGCCGCTGGCCAGCGCTCGCGACCGCGGCGGCGGCGGCGGCGGGGCAGTCTCTCGCCGGAACTGATCGTTCAGGCGAGCGTGCGGCTGCTGGACGCCGACGGCACGGCCGGGTTCAGCCTGCCCAAGCTGGGCCGTGCGCTCGGCGCGGACCCGACCGCGGTCTACCGGCACTTCGCCAGCAAGGATGACCTGGTCCTGGCGATCGCCGACTACCTCATCGCAGAGGCCATGACCGGGATCTCCCCGCAGCCGTGCTGGGTGGACACCCTGGCCGACGCCACCGGGCGCCTGCGGCGCACCTATCTCGCCCATCCCGCGGCGGCCTCGCTGTCGGCCTGCCGCACCACGCAGCGGCCGGCCGAGATGAGGATCGTGGACATCATCCTCGGTGCGGTTCTCGCCGCCGGATTCGAGGGGGCCGAGGCCGTGCTCGTCTACCGTGCGCTCGGCGACTTCGCGCTCGCCTGGGCGGGCTGCGAAGCGGACTTCCTCGCCCTGGACGGCCGTTCGCAGGCCGCGGACCGGACGGTGTGGACACGCGCGTACCTCGGGGTGGACCCGGCGGAGTATCCCCATATCTGGCAGGTCCGGCAGGAACTGCCAGACGTTAACGGCAACGCCATCTTCGAGACCATCCTGTCGCTGGTCCTGGGCGGCCTCATCGCGCGGGCGCCGCGCCCCTGCGGCTGTCCCGGCCACGCCCCCCCGCCGATGCCCGCGCGGGCGCCGGTCAGGGCTCGCGGGTGACCTCCGCCGGGTCCTTGTCCACGCGCAGCCCCTGGTAGGAGGGGGCGCGCATGCGCCCGGCCTGGGTCCACCCGGTGAAGCTCACCTCGATCACCAGCACCGGTTCCACCCAGACGGCGGGACGGGCATGCTCGGGCGGGACCGCGCTCGCGAACGGTGACGTGGCCCGGCGCAGCGGTGTCAGCCGCTGCCAGAGCATGTCCAGGGCCTGCTGGCTGAATCCGGTCCCGACGTGGCCCGCGTACTCCAGCCCGCCGGGGCCGTGCACACCGATGAGCAGCGAGCCGAACTGGCCAGCCCGCTGGCCCTCACCCGGCTTCCAGCCTCCGACCACGACCTCCTGCCGGCGGAGGTTCTTGATCTTGCGCCAGCTCCCCGTCCGCTTGCCGGGCTCGTAGCGCGACGCCAGGCGTTTGGCCACGATGCCTTCCAGGCCGTGCTGGCGGGACACGGCCTGCACGTCGGCGCCCGCCTCGCCGGTGAACGAGGGCGGCGTCTGCCAGCGCGGGCCCGCCACGGCGAGTTCGTCCAGCAGCGCGCGGCGCGCCCGGTAGGGCTCGTCGAGCAGCGGCCGCCCGTCCAGGTGCAGCAGGTCGAAGGCGAGGTAGGTGACCGGCAGGGTCTCGGCCAGCCGCGCCACCGCGGCCGGGCGGGCGTTCATGCGCTGCTGGAGCCGCTCGAAGTCGGGCCAGCTGTCCCCGCCCATGACCACGATCTCCCCGTCCAGGACGGCCTGCCGCCTGCCCACGGCCGCCCCCAGGCCGCCCAGTTCGGGATAGCCGCCGGTGAGATCCTGGCCGGTTCGTGACAGCAGCCGGACCCGCCCGCCCCCGATATAGGCCAGCGCGCGCAGGCCGTCCCACTTCATCTCGTACGCCCAGCTGCCGTCGTCGGCGGGCAGGTCCCCGGGCCGGGCCAGCATCGGCACGATCCGGTCGGGCAGCGGCAGCCGCTCCCGGTGGATCATCCAGCTGTCATCGCCGGTGCGGAACAGGACGTACCCGCCGGTCAGCCTGGTGCCGTTCAGGGTCACCTTGACCTCGCGGTCATCCCACTTGACCGTCTCGTAGGTGCCGTGGTCCCAGATCGTGACCGCGCCAGCGCCGTACTCGCCGCGCGGGATCTCGCCGGAGAAGCTGGCGTATCCCAGCGGGTGATCCTCGGTGTGCACCGCGAGGTGGTTGACACCCGGGTCGTCCGGCACTCCTTTGGGCAGCGCCCAGGACACCAGCACGCCGTCGCGCTCCAGCCGGAAATCCCAGTGCAGCCGCCTGGCGTGGTGCTCCTGCACGACGAAGATCCCCGCGGACGGCGGTTCGCCGCGCCCGGCGGAGCTGGGGGCGCCAGGTTCCCCGGCCGTGCGCTGGGCGGGGTCCGCCGGCATCGGCTCGGGGGTGCGGCCCCGGTTCCGCTTGCGCCGGTAGTCGTGCAGTGGGTCCACGTCTCTGATCTTCCCAGGCTGGTCACCACCAGCCGTGCGGGTATGGGCCCCGCAGGTCCCTCGCCCCCGCGGGGTGGCCGTACCATCGAGTGTCCGGGGCCAGCACTGGCCCGGTGGCACGCGGCATCCTTCGTTACGCATGGAGCTGGGGAATGGCGAAGCGCTCGCTGACCGGGATCAAGCCGACCGGGATTCCGCATATCGCGAACTACATCGGCGCGATCCGCCCTGCGCTGGCGCTCAGCGAGCAGTATGACGCGTACTACTTCATCGCCGACTACCACGCGCTGACGACCGTCAAGGATCGCCAGGCCCTCATCGACCTGACCTACGAGGTGGCCGCTGCCTGGCTGGCGATGGGCCTGGACCCGGACCTGGTGACGCTGTACCGGCAGTCCGATCTCCCCGAGGTGTTCGAGCTGTCGTGGATCTTGGGGTGTGTCACGCCGAAGGGCCTGATGAACCGCGCTCACGCCTACAAGGCGGCCATTGCCGAGGCGGAGGCGCAGGGCAAGACGGACGTTGATGCCGGGGTCAACATGGGCGTCTACTACTACCCGGTCCTGATGGCGGCCGACATCCTGGTGTTCTCGGCTGATGTCGTGCCCGTCGGCCGGGATCAGTCACAGCACGTCGAGATGACCCGTGATATCGCGGAGAAGTTCAACCTCGCCTACGGCGATGTCCTGACGATCCCGGAACCGGTGGTCAGCGCGACCTCAGCCAACATCCTGGGCCTCGACGGCCGGAAGATGAGCAAGTCCTACAACAACGTCCTGCCGCTGTTCGCTGGGCCAGACGAGATGGCCGGGCTGATCCGCCGGTTCAAGACCGACTCCACCGGCGCAGACGAGCCCAAGGACCCCGAATCCACGGGTCTGTTTCAGATCTACCGGGAGATCGCCGCCCCGGACGACGCCCGGCGGGTCCGGGCGGCGCTGGAGGCTGGCGGGATGTCCTGGAAAGAGCTCAAGGATGCGGTGCTTGAGCTGCTCGACGGATTCCTCGCCGGGCCGCGCGAGCGGTACCGCGAGCTCATGGCCGACAAGGCGCAGATCCAGCAGGTCCTGGCGGCTGGCGCCGAGCGTGCCCGGCCAGAGGCCGCTGAGCTGCTTGTTCGTGTCCGTCGCGCGATCGGCCGGGAGCCGCCCTACCCGTAATCGCGGTTCCCGGGGCGCGGGCGACGTCGGCACACAGGGTCCACCGCCCGCCGCGCCCGGGACCGCTGGCCCGGGTGTGCGGCCGTTGTGAGGCAGCGGGTCCGTATGGGTGGCTGAACCAATTGGCTCCGCTACGTCAGCCGCCCCGCTGGGCATACCAGCGCTCGGCGGTACCGTGGAACAGCATCGCCCGCTCCTCGCTGGACCAGCCGGAGAAGATGTCGTCGTAGGCGGCATAGAGCGGCCCGAACCCCGACCGGAGGTTTTCGATCGGCAGGTCCGAGCCGAGCATGCACCGCTGCGGGCCGAAGAGGCCGGTCACCTCGAGCAGCCAGGGGCGGATCTGAGGGAGGGTCCAGTCGCCGAACAGGGTGCCGATGGCGTCGATCCGGGTCGCCACATTGCCGGCTGCCGCCAGGCCGGCCAGGCGGTGGATGTGCCCGGCGAGGCCCCCGCCCCCGCGGCTGGGCGCCGGCCAGCCGAAGTGGTCGACGACGATCCTCAGGTCGGGGAACTCTACCGCCAGCCGGGTCACGATCCCCAGCTGGCTGGACGCCGCCTCGACCGTCGCCACCAGGCCACTGCTAGCCAGCAACGCCAGATTGTCCCGGACCAAAGGCTCATCGAGAAGGTCCCCGCCGGCGGCTCGCCCGGACAATCCCGCCACCAGCCGCATCCGGATGCTGCGGATAAGCGGCCGCTGACGGCAACGCCCGACCAGGCTGGCGAAGGCCTCCGATGCCGGGTCACCCAGCGTCACCATCGCGATGACCAGCGGCGCCTGGTCCTGCTGCCGGCTGACCCAGTCGGCCGCGGCCAGCGGATCCGCGGCCCCGGCGTCCGACCAGATCACCCCGCGCACGTCATGGCCCAGCGTTTCCCGCCTGTAATCAGCCAAGGTGTAGCTATCGGGCAGGCTGTCGTAATCGCCGAGCATGTCCCGGACCAGCGTGCGATCCGACAGCCAGAACACCGGGTTGTCACGCTGATCCCACAAGTGCACGTTGCAGTCGACGATCGGGCCGATGCCTGGCCGCGCCGCCATGGGCGAGCGGGGTTGTTCCACACAACCAGTAGATCTGGGCGACGGCCGGATAGCCAGCCAATGTCTGGCCACCCGCGCCGACTTGGCGCTCTCGCCGCGAGGGCTTAATGCCCAGCTCGCCCGGCCCAGTCATGTCAAAAGCTCCCTGCACCCATCGGCTCCCCACCGGAAGCCTGACCTGCCCAGCCGACATTCCCACCGGGAAGCCTGCGGATCGGCTAGTCGGCCCGCAGCGCAGCTGCGGGAGGCGTCCGGGCGGCGACCGCCGCCGGGACGGCTGCCAGCAGGTTCCCGGCGGCTAGCAGCGCGGCCAGGCCCAGTCCATCCGGCGGATGCTGAACACCGTCTGAGGTTGATGCAGGGTGCGGTTCAGTTCCCGTTCAAGTGGGGAATTCAGGGCTTCGTCGAGTCCGTCGCCCAGGAGGTGGCCGGCCTACGTCTGGTTGCCCAGGAAGGTTGCCATGGAGTCGTCGAGTTCTTGCCACCACGGGGTGTGGTGGACCGGCGCGATGGTTCCGGTGCAGGGTGAGGAGAAAGACCGGTCCCGGTACCCGGTGATGCTGGCCATCTTGTCGTGCTCCCACTCCTTGAAGTGCGCACGGGTCAGGTCAACGTCGTAGCGGGGGTAGTCGACATCCTTATTCAGGTCCACCACGTAGCTGGCCTGGAAGTCGATCTCGTCGAGCGGCCCCGCGTACTCGGCCAGACGGCCGCGCCAATGCGCGATGTCGCCGGCCATCTCCTCGCGCGAGGGCAGCGAGATCCGGCCGAGCACGTAGTCCCGCGCATACCACGCCTGCGCGTCGAACATGGTGAACGTGTAGTACTGGTCCTGCATCCCGAGATACATGAGGTCGGGGTTGCCGAGCCAGAAGACGCCCTTGTACAGGTTGTCGGGGTACAGCACGTTCGCGGTGCGCAACCGCAGCTCGTCGGAGATGAACCCGAACGAGTGCTGATACCCGGTGCACAGCACGATGGCGTCCACATCGCGCGCCGTCCCGTCAGCGAAGTGCGCGGTGCTGCCGTCGACCTTGGAAAGCAGCGGCACCTCGTCGATGCCCGCCGGCCACGGGAAGCCCATCGGCGCGGTCCGGTAGGACACGGTTACGGAGTAGGCACCGTACTTCTTGGTCTGCAGCGCGATGTCCTCCGCGGAGTAGCTACTGCCGACGACCAGCAGCCGCTTGCCGACGAATTCCTGGGCGTCCCGGAAGTCGTGGGAGTGCATGATGCGGCCGGGGAACTGGTCGAACCCCTCGAACGACGGCATGTTCGGGGTGGAGAAGTGCCCGGTCGCGACGATGACCTTGTCGAACTCCTCGGTCCTGGTCCGGCCGTCGTCCCGGGTCTGCACGGTTACCGCGAACGTCCCGGCCTTCTCGTCGTAGCTGATCCACCGGACGGCGGTGTCGAACTGGATGAACCGGCGAACGTTGCCCGCCTTGGCCCGGCCGGTGATGTAGTCGTAAAGCACCTCGCGCGGCGGGAACGACGGGATCGGCTGCCCGAAGTGCTCATCGAAGGTGTAGTCGGCGAACTCGAGGCACTCCTTGGGCCCGTTGGACCACAGGTAGCGGTACATGCTCCCGTGTACGGGGTCGCCGTGCTCGTCGAGCCCGGTACGCCAGGTGTAGTTCCACAATCCACCCCAGTCGCTCAGCTTCTCGAAACAAGTGATCTGGGGTACCTCGGCACCCTGCCGGCGAGCTTGCTCGAAGGCGTCCAGCTGTGCCAGGCCGCATGGTCCGGCGCCAATTACGGCGACCCGTGATGCCATTTCAACCCCCTCCTGAACTCATGTTGTTCTTGTCTGGGCCAGCCGGCATGCGCAGGTAACGGCGACGCCCTCTTAGGTGCGGTTTCTTATGGTGGACCGTAGCCGGAGTGCGCCGGCGTATCGATGAGGTCGGGTGATCGTAGCGCTGATCGACGGCCAGGCCGTTGGCCTCGTGCGCCAGCGACCGGCTGTCTCCCACCCTGGCCGTCCGGATCCACGGTCTGACCGTAGCCGACGTGCTCGGCCCTGTGGCGGTGTACATACCGACCAGTGCATAAGAAGCTCATGGTTGGCGCAACCATGACAAACGGGGCCGGCTCAGCCGAGGAGTTCCACCCCGCCCGGTCAGGCCCGGTACCGGTTGACAAGTTGCCGGATGATGACGTTGCGCTGGATGTCGTTGGTCCCCTCGCCGACCACCATCAGCGGCGCATCGCGGTAGTAGCGTTCGATGTCGAACTCGGCCGAATACCCATAGCCCCCGTGCACCCTGATCGCGTCGGCGGTGACCTGCAGGCAGGCCTCGGACGCGAACAGCTTCGCCATCCCCGCTTCCAGGTCGCTGCGCCGCCCGGTGTCGAGCGCGGCGGCGGCGCGCGTGGTGAGCAGGCGCGCGGCCTCCACCTGGGTGGCCATGTCGGCGAGGCGGTGGCCGACCGCCTGGTGCCGCCAGATCGGCTGCCCGAAGGTCTCCCGCTGCTGGGCGTACCGGAGCGAGTCCTCCAGCGCGGCCCGGGCGACCCCGACCGCCCGCGCGGCGACCTGGATCCGGCCGAGCTCGAGCCCGTCCATCATCTGGGCGAACCCGGCGCCCTCCTGCCCGCCGAGCAGCGCGCCAGCGGGGCACTGGTAGCCGTCGAAGACGAGCTCGCAGGTCTCGACGCCCTTGTAACCGAGCTTGGGCAGGTCGCGGGACACGGTGAAGCCGGGCCCCTTCCCGGCGAGCAGGATACTGATGCCGCGACTGGCCGGCACCGCGTCCGGGTCGGTCTTGCACAGCACGGCGGTCACTCCGGCCGCCCGCGCGTTGGTGATCCAGGTCTTCACCCCATCGAGCCGGTAGCCGCCCGCGGCCGGGGCCGCCCTGGTCCGGATGGCCTGCAGGTCGGAGCCGCCGCCGGGCTCGGTCAGCGCCATCGCGGCCCGCACCTGGCCGGTGGCCATCCGCGGCAGCCACGTGTCCTTCTGCTCGTCCGTGCCGAACCTGGTGATCAGGCGCGCGACCACGCTGTGGCCGCCCATCGCCCCGGCCAGGCTCATCCAGCCCCGGGCCAGCTCCTCGGTGACCAGCGCGAAGCAGGCGGTGGAGACCCCGGCGCCGCCGTAACGCTCGGGGATGACCAGGCCGTAAATGCCAAACTGCTTCATTGTGTCGATCAGTTCGGCCGGGTAGGTGTCGGCGTGTTCGAGATCGTGCGCGGCCGGGAGCACGCTGTCGCGTACCCAGTCGTGGACGACGGCGACGATGTCGCGCTCGTCCGGGTGGAGGTCGGCGATCTCGGGCGCTGCCATCGCGGTGTCCTCGCAGTCGGGTTCTGGACATGGCCAGCAGACTCTGGGCTTACTGGAATCTCACAGCATATTGAGCGGTCCGTTCGGCCTGGCTGGGAGGACATTCGTGACGAAGGCCGCGTTGACGACCGCGCTCGCCGGGCTGGCGGCGGAGGCCCGGCCGGGGCCGGCCGGGCGTGACCGGGCGCGGCTGCTGCTGGCGGATTACCTGGCGGTGGCGGGCGCCGGGGCCGGCGCCGACTCGGCCCGGGTGGCGCGCGATGCCCTGCTGTCACGGACGGGCGGGCCGGCCCGGTCCTCGGCACCGGCCAGACCGCCGCGCCGCGGGACGCGGCGCTGGTCAACGGGATCAGCGCGCACAGCATCGAGCTCGACGACACCCACGAGCCGTCGAGCTCGCACCCCGGCACCGTGATCTGGACCACGCTGCTGGCCGTGGCGGGCACCCCGGGCCCGGCCGGCGCTCCGGCCGCCCCGGCGACCACGGCGGCGGTGCTGGACAGCGCGGTGACCGGATACCAGGTCATGGCCAGTCTCGGCGAACTGCTGGGCCCCGCCGAGCTGTACCGGCAGGGGCTGCACCCGACCGCGGTCTGCGGGGTGTTCGGCGCCGCGGCCGCCGCCGGGCGGCTGGCCGGGCTGGACCCGGCCGCCCTCCGGGCCGCGTTCGGCATCGCGCTGAGCATGTCCGCGGGCAGCATGGCCTACCTGAGCGACGGCGCCTGGACCAAGCGCTTCCATTCCGGGTCGGCGGCAGCGGGTGGCATCCTCGCCGCCGAGCTCGCCGCCGCCGGCTTCACCGGCCCCGCCGACGCGTTCGGCGACTCCTACGGCCTGATGCACATCTACGGCGGGATCCGGCCGCAGGCGCGGGCGGAAGCGGTGCTCGCGCACGCCGCCGCGCTGCCGGCCGTGCACGAGACGAGCGTCAAGTTCCACCCCTGCTGCCGCTACATGCACGGCGTGATGGACCTGCTGGCCGCCTACCGCAGCGAGGGCGGGCGGATCGACGCGGTGACCCGGATCGACTGCGGGGTGCTGAGCGGCGGGATGGGCCTGGTCGGCGAGCCAGCCGAGCGCAAGCGCACCGTCGCCAACATGGTCGACGCCCAGTTCTCGATGCCGTTCGGCGCCGCGCTCACGCTGACCCGTGGCTCGTCCTCACTCGCCGATTTCCAGAACGCGGGCCGCCTCGCCCCCCAGCTGCAGCCGCTGATGGACAAGACGTGGATGCACACCAGCGCCGAGCTCGACGCCGCCTACCCGGCCCAGTGGGGGGCCGAGGTGACGCTCGCCTTCGCCGACGGCGAGACGGTCGAGCTGCGCACCCCCGCCTTCCGGGGCAGCCCCGGCTGGCCCGCCGCCCAGGGCGAGGTCGAAGCGAAGGCGGCCGGGCTGCTCGGCGAGGCCGCCGCCGGCGCTGTTCGCGGCCGTGGACGGGCTGGGCGACGGCGACCGCTTTGACCCGGCCCGGCTGGCCGCGGCCGTGACGGCCGGTCCGCCGTGAGGCCGGGTCGCCGGGTGAGTGCCCGGATCGCCGTGAGGGCCGGGTCGCCGTGACCGCCGACGGCGTCGCGGGCAGCCCCAGCGAGCCGCCGCCGGGCAGTAGCGCCAGCCAGCCGCCGGGCCGCGCCCCCCGGCCGCTGGATGGGATCCTGGTGGTGACGCTGGAACAGGCGGTGGCCGCGCCGTTCGCCACCCGGCAGCTGGCCGACCTCGGGGCCCGGGTGATCAAGATCGAGCGGCCTGGCCGCGGTGACTTCGCCCGCGACTACGACAGCGCCGCCGGTGACGGCATGTCCAGCTGGTTCGTCTGGCTCAACCGGTCCAAGGAGTCGGTGGTGCTGGACCTGAAGGCCGCCGGTGGCCGGCGAGCCCTGGACGCGCTCATCGGCCGGGCCGACGTGTTCGTCTGCAATCTGTCCCCGGCCGCGATCGACCGGCTCGGCCTGGACGCGGGCCAGTTGTCGGCCCGTCACCCGCGGCTGGTCGCCTGCCAGCTCAGCGGGTACGGCGACCGCGGCCCCTACGCGGACCGCAAGGCCTATGACCTGCTGGTGCAGGCCGAGGCGGGGGTGCTGGCGGTGACCGGCTCACCCGCCGAGCCCGCCAAGGCAGGCATCAGCGTCGCCGACATCGCCGGCGGCATGTACGCCTACAGCGGGATCCTCACCGCGCTGCTGCAGCGCGAGCGGACCGGCCGCGGCGGGGTGGTGCGCCTGTCCCTGTTCGGCGCGCTCGCCGAGTGGATGTCGCATCCCATGCTGCTGGCCACCCTGACCGGGTCACCGCCGGCGCGCAACGGGTCGCGCCACGCGACCATCGTCCCGTATGGCTCATACCTGACCGCGGACGGCGGCGAGGTCCTCCTCGCGGTGCAGAACGAGGCCGAGTGGATCCGCCTGTGCCGGGACGTCCTCGGGCTGCCGGAGGCGGCTGGCGCCGCCCGCTACGCCGGGAACCAGCGCCGGGTGGAGCACCGGGACGAGGTGGAGGACATGCTGGCGTCGGCCGCCGCCCGGCTGCCAGCGGCCGAGCTGGTGCGGCGGCTGGAAGCGGCCCAGATCGCCTACGCCGCGGTGCGGGAGGTCGGGGAGGTGGTGGCCCACCCGCAGCTCGCCGGCCGGTGGGTGCCGGTCAGCGCCGGGGGCCGCGAGGTGCGGATGCTGCCGCCGCCGGTCATGCACAGCGGATTCGGCCCGGTGCTCGGGCCGGTGCCGCGGCATGGCGAGCACACCGACGCGGTACTGGGCGAGCTCGCGGCCGAGGCCGGCCCGGTGGCTGAGGCCGGCCCCGGCGGCGCAGCCCGTTAGGTCGCGTAACGTCGGTGCCATGTGCCGTAACATCACCACGCTCCGGGGCCTGGAGCCGCAGGCCACCCCCGAGGAGATCGAGGCCGCCGCCCGCCAGTACGTGCGCAAGGTGAGTGGCGTGCAGACGGTTTCCCCCCGGACCGAGGAAGCCGTCGACCGGGCGGTCCGCAAGGTGGCCGAGGCGACCACCGAGCTACTGGCCGGCCTGCCGCCGCGCCAGCAGCCCCCGCCCACGCTCCCGCCGCTGCGGCGGCTCGCCGCGAAGTCCCGCTGACCGCCCGGCCGCGCCGGAAGTGACCAAAGGCCCCCGATAGCGGGACCGGTGCACCCACTCCCGGCCGTCGGCCCGGGTAGAGGCTGGAAGCCGGAGCTGGCTGCGCACGAGAGGGGAGGCCGCGCGATGAGCGGTGCCCGACGGTGGATCATCGGCGGGGCGGGGCTCGCCGGGCTCACGGTCGTGGCGGCGGCCGTGAGCTACCCATGGCTGTTCCGGCGCACGTGCCTGACCTGGGGAGCCACGCCGGAGGAGGTCACCGGCGAACTCCCGGGCGACGACCTGCTGGCCAAACCGGACATCGTCACCACCCGGGCGATCACCATCGATGCGCCGCCGTCTGCCATCTGGCCCTGGCTGGTTCAGATGGGCAGCGGCCGGGGTGGCGTGTACACCTACGACTGGATCGAGAACCTCTTCGGCCTGGGCATGCACAGCGCCGACGCGATCCTCCCGCAGTTCCAGGACCTCAAGCAGGGGGACGAGCTGCCGCTGGGGCCGGGGCGCCCGGTGATGCGGGTCGAGGTCTTCGAGCCTGAGCGGGCGCTGACGGTGCGCTTCGAGGACGGGAACTGGGTGTGGATATTCGCGCTGCTCCCCGATGGCGGCCGGACCCGGCTGGTGAGCCGGAACCGGATCGCCCTGCCCGGCGCCCGCCCGCCCACCCGGCTGTTCTATATGCTGGTCATGGAGCCGGGAAGCCTGGTGATGGAGCGCAAGATGCTGCTGGGGATCAGGGAACGGGCGGAGCGCCTGGTGGCCGGCGGCGCCATGACCCCCGGGGCAATGACCGGGTAGGAGGAGCGAGATACACGGGCATCCGGCTGGCGATGAGGACCGTCCGGGTACAGGCCCCCCGCTCCGACCGGAGCGCCGCCTACGGGCAGGCGATCTTCGGCGCCGTCACCAGGTAGCAGGCGAGGCCGCTTAGAGGTACCCGCGCCGCTCCAGGTAGTTCATGGCGCCCCAGCCCACCGGGACCGGGAGCCAGAACGTGAGGGTCCGGAAGAGCAGCACCGCGCTGACCGCGGTCGCGCCGGGAAGCCCGGCGGCGGTGAGCCCGGCCGACAGCGCGGCTTCCACGGCACCGAGCCCGCCGGGGGTGGGCACGGCCGACCCCAGCGCGCTGCCGGTGAGGTAGACCACGGCCGTGCTCGCCAGCGCCACGGAGCCGCCGAGCGCCCGGATGCACGCGTCGAGGCACAGGATGTAGGCCGCCGTGAGCAGCAGCGCGCCGCCGATTCCCTCGGCCAGCTTGCGGGGCTGCTGCACCACGGCGAGCAGCCGCGGCAGCACCTGGCCGAGCACCGGTGAGAGCCGGGCGCGCAGGAGCCTGCGCCCGGCCGGGATGGCGACGACCACGAGCACGATGGCGATGAGGGCCGCGATGACGAAGTAGACCCAGGTCGGTGGCGCCAGCGAATGGTCCTGGCTGCCGGTGATCGCGGCGAATATCACGAGCAGCAGGAGATGCAGCGTGAAGGCGACGATCTGGGAAAGGCCGACGCTCGCCGCCGCGACCGGCGCCGGGATCCTCCGGCGCTGGAGGTAGCGGATGTTCAGGGCGGCGCCGCCGACCGCCGCCGGCGTGACGAGCGTCACGAACGAGCCGGCCAGCTGGGCGAGGACGGTGGGGCCGAACCGGAGCCGGTCGGGCACGTAGCCGGACAGCGACCATGCCGCGCCGACGTAGGTCAGCGCGGACAGGCCCAGCGCCAGCGCGGTCCAGCGCCAGTCGGCGGACCGCAGCGTGCTGAGCAGGCTCACCCGCCCGAGCTCACCGAGCAGGAAGTAGGCGGCGGCCAGGCTGGCGATCAGGGTCACCACGGTGCGGGGGCGGACCCGTTCCAGCCGGACCGGCGGGGCATCTTCGCCGGGAGCGGCGGCGAGAATCTGCTTGCGCAGCTCGGGCAGGACATCCTTGCGGCGGCGCACGGCCGCCCGGGTGGAGCGGTACAGCACGATCCGCTGGAGCAGCGGGACCACCGCGACCAGCTCATCGGCGCCGACCGCCTTCACCGCCAGGCTGGCCGTGCGCTCCGGGCCGACCAGCAGGGCCAGCTCGGCCAGCAGCTGGGCCAGGTCCAGGCGGAGCTGGAGGTCGGTAGCCGCCACATCACCGGCGCCGGGATCGAGCAGCACGACGTTGCCGTCGTCGGCGAACAAGATCCGGTCCGCGGTCAGCGCCCGGTGCGTGACGCGGTGCGCGTGCAGCTGGAGGACGGCCTCCCATACCCGCAGCAGCTGGTCATCGGTCGGCTGGGAATCAGCGGGCCCGGCCGGCCGGGCCGAGTCCGGGGGAGCCACGTCCGGCCCGGCCTGGTTCGGGTGCGCTCCGGCGGGGTCCGGCGGCCCTCCGGGGTTCGGGTGCGGCTGCGTCGTGGCGGCCGGATCGGGCCCGTCCGTCCCGGCCGGGGCCGGGCCGGCGGCCAGCTCGGCCAGCGTCGTGCCGGCCTGCTGCTCATGAGCGAGCGCGGTCGCGTCGGCACCGACACTGATCAGCGCGAGCAGGCGGGGCGTCCGGACACCCGCCTCGTCGGCGGCATAGGACAGCAGAGCCCGCCGCTCCACCGCCCGCCCCAGTGTCAGCGGCGTGCCGTGGCGGACCTGCCCCTGCAGCCGCAGCCAGCGGTAGAGCCGGTACAGCGCCCCGGCCGCCTCCTGGTCGCGGTCGAACACGCGCACGTCCAGCCGGTCACCGCTGCTCGCCGTCGCGGCGTAACGGCGGGACTCGATGCCCTCCTGGCGTACGCGCCGCATCGCGACCACCGGGTGGCCTGCCGAGCCCAGCCCGGCGGCGATCGCCTCCGCGGTCGGCCGCTGGGACCACTCGCCCGCGGCGTACCGGACACCGAGGCCGATGGCGCGGCCGAGCAGCAGTGTGATCAGGAGCGCGAGCACAGTGGTGCTCGCGGTGGCGAGGCTGGTCAGCGCGTACACCACGACCGCCAGCCACAGGCCGGTCCGCCAGCGGGATGGGCCGGTCAGGCCGATGATCGTGGCGTAAGCGGCGAGGCCGGCGAGATAGCCGTCGAGCGGGCCGGTGGCGCCCGAGTTCGGCACGGCGATCGCGTGGTAGAGCGGCTCGGCCGCCCCGTTCCGCATCGCCGTGTTGGCCAGCGCGACCACGGCGATCACCCCGGCCCCGGTCAGCGCCGCCTCGCCGAGCCGCCTGGGTTGGCGGCGGCTGAGCTGGCGGATGGCGACCGCCGCGGGCCACAGCAGCAGCGCCAGGGTGGCCGCGACCCCGAGCAGCGCCAGCACCGGATGCGGCAGCCGGCGGCTGGCGCCCACCGCGTCGATCTGCACCCCGGTCGCCGTCGCTCCGGCGAGCAGGCCGATCGCGACGACCACGGCGATCCCCAGCACGGCGAGCAGGCACCGCAGCAGGTCGATCGGCCTGCGGATCCGGCGCGCGCGCTGATCCTCCACGATCAGCCCAGGAACCGGGGCGGCACCGGGCCGCGCGGGTGTACCCGCGTGGCCGCCCCGATCCGGTCCTGGCGGGGAGGACGTCATCTCGTGATCGTTTCACCTGGCACTGGTCATGGCGAGCCTCCGGCCGCTGATGGCCAGCATCCGGCGTGCCGCCAGCACTGCGTGCCACGTGGCGGCGACTGCCTGAGATCGCGTCACGGCCCAGCCGTCAGACGGCGGTGGTCCCGGCTGGCTGGGCGGCCTCGCCGGGCCGCATCAGCTGTGGATGATGTCGGTGTGGTGGCAGAAGTGCACCCGCGCCGCGTTCACCCCGTGGATCCGCTGCAGCGACCGCCGCCAGGCCCCCGGGTCGCTGGCCTGCCCGGACGGCAGCTTGCTGTCGGCCGGGCCCGCGTACTGGCGCGGCGTGTAGGCGGCGTCCCCGATCAGCAGGTCGGACGGGCCGTCAGCGGCCTGCACGACGACGCACTGGTGGCCCGCGGTGTGGCCGGGGGTGGCGATCACGGCCAGGCCGGGCAGCACTTCGGTGTCCCCGTCGAGCAGCTCGAACCGCGCGTTCATGAAGTCGTGCCAGTCGTACAGCTCCGGTGACTCGCGCTGCGCCCGGGCCAGCTCGGCGCGCTGGACGTAACAGGCGGCGTGCGGGAAGACCGCGTTCTGCCCGCAGTGGTCGAAATGCAGGTGCGTGTTGATCACCAGGTCGATGTCGCCCGGGGTCATGTCCAGCCCGGCGAGCGCGTCCGCGGCCGACCGGTTGACCACCCGCCAGTCGTCCAGCCACTCCTGCGGCCCGCCGACCCCGGTGTCCACCAGCACCGCACCACCGGGATGGGTGACCACGAAGCCGTGCACCGGCCACTCCAGGCCGTCGACACCGCGCAGGCTCGCCAGGTGCAACCGCTTGACCTCCAGCGCCATCGCCCGTTCCTCCTGTCCCGCGGCCGCCTAGAGCTCCCATCGTCGCAGCAGTGGCCATGGTGACGCGCACGGGTGACGTTCGACATCACGGTCCACTGACCCGTCCCGGCGACGGCCTCTTCCGGGGATCGCCGCGGGGCAGGGGGGCGCGGTGCCGGGCCCGGCCGCGCCCGCCCCGTGTTTCCCGCGGTCGCGTTCTACCCGATCCCCGCGAAACCGCGTGCCTCCTCCCGGTCCCGGCAGGCGCGCATCGCGACGATGCGGCCCTGCTGGAGAGTGAGGACCAGGTAATTCCGGTCGTCGGCCTGCCGGGCCCGCCGCTGGTCGATGCCCGGCGTCCGGACGACGACCATGACCTTGTCGCCGTGCGCGGTGACCTCTTCAAGCTCGGAGACCAGTCCCCGGTCGGCCTGGCCCTGCAGGGCCGACTCCAGCTCCGGCCGGCCGTGGCAGGTCTGCGGCTGGGGGTTCTCGGAGGCCGGATCGAGATAGGTCCACTCCAGGTCCGGATCGATGAGTTCCAGCAGCTGCGACAGGTCGCCGCGGCTGTAGTCCTCGTAGGCGGTGCGGATCAGGTTCTCGTTTTCGCTGGGCATGCCAACCTTCCTGGCGGTCGTGGGCGTACGGCCGGGTGGGGCCATAAGGCCCCGGCCAGAAGGAGGCGCACGTGCCGCCCCAGGCTCGCGGTCGGCCCGGTGGCGCCGGGCGACATAACAGAACCGCCGTCGGCACATCCTGCCGACGGCCCGGGGCCGGGCGCCATGAGCTCAGGCTCAACCGAAAGGTCGCATCGCGTGCATTATCCAACGTGGCCAGCGGCGCGAACAAGCCCGGACGGGGCCTGGGATGGCCGGGCGGGAGGCTACGGCACGATGACCACCTTGACGGGGTTACCCTCCCGTTCCCGCACCACCCGGAACGCCGTCGTGATGTCCTCCAGCGGGAAGCGGTGGGTCACCATTTCGGCGCCGCGGAGCTTGCCCTGGCCGGCCAGGGCGACCGCCCGCTTGACGTTGTTGCCGCCCTCACCGCGGGAGGTGTGGATGCTGATGTCCTTGCGGACGACCGCGCCGAGGTCGAGGGTCACCGGGCCGGGGTAGAACGCGACGATGACGATCTTGCCGCCGCGCTTGGTGATCTCGGTGCACTGCTGCGGCGCCTCGATGCCGCCGGAGCACTCGATGGCCATGTCGGCGCCGGCGCCCGCGGTGAGGTCGAGAACCGCGGGCACGGGATCGGTCTGCCGGGCGTTGATCACGCGGTCGGCGCCCAGCCGGCGGCCCAGTTCCAGCGGGGCTGGCCGGGAGCCGACCAGGATCACCTGCCTCGCCCCGAGCGCCTTGCACACCTGCACCGTGGTGAGGCCGACCGGCCCGGGGCCGAACACCACGACGTCAAGCCCGGCGATATAGCCGCCCGCCACATCCAGCCCGTACAGGCCGGTGCCCGCGGTGGTGATGAGAACGCCGTCCTCGAAGGACAGCTCCGGTGGCAGCGGGTAGAGCGCGCTGACGTGGTGCACGGCGTACTCGGCGAAACCGCCGTCCGTCGTCATCCCGGAGGCCCGGTGACCCTTCGCCCGGTTGCCGTAGTTCAGGCACGCCGTATACCGGCCGACCAGGCAGTTGTCGCAGCGGCCGCAGCCGCTGTGCGCCTCGATGCACACCCGGTCACCGGCTGTGAACTCATCCACCCGGCTGCCAGTGGCCGCCACCGTGCCGGTCCACTCGTGGCCGGGCGTGTAATCCCCGAACGGCGGCGTCTGCGGGAAGTGGCCATCGAAGATCTTCAGGTCGGTCCCGCAGGTGCCGCACATCGCCACCCGGACGAGCACCTCGTCCGGCCCGGGCACCGGGACACGCCGCTCGACCACGCGGATGTCGCGCGGGCCGAACAGCACCGCGGCGCGCATCACGTCCGGCAGGTCGGGCCGCGGTCGTTGCGCGGCGGCTAAATCGGGTTCACCGGCCATGCCCGCCAGGGTAACCGGGGCCCGGACGACGCGGACGGTATTCGGTCACTGCTTCGCGCTGGCCGTCACCGCAGCGCCGGTCTTGTCGTTGACGGCGACCACGCCATCGATGTCGGCGATCAGGCCGGCCGCGACCGGGACGAGGTCGCCCCGCTCCGCTGCGCATGGTCCTGCCTTCAGCGTCGCTCCCGTGGCGTTCCCGCCGGCCGGGACCTAGTCCCCCTCACTGATGGCAAAGGGCCGCGATTCCCGGCGCCGCCGCCGTCGCCCCCGGCCCGGCCTGCGATGCTGTGGTCATGACGGAAAGCGCGGGCCGGACGCTGGTGCTGCTGCGGCACGCCAAGTCGGCGTGGCCCGATGTACCGGATCACGAGCGGCCGCTGGCCGGCCGCGGCCGGCGGGATGCGCCGGTCATGGGGCACTGGCTGCGCACGGCCGGCCACGTGCCGGACCGGGTCCTGTGCTCCACTGCCCGCCGGGCCCGTGAGACGTGGCAGCTCGCGCAGCCCGCGCTCGGCGCCAGCCCGCCCGTCAGCTTCGAGGACCGGGTGTACGGGGCGTCGGCGGCCGGGCTTCTGGACCTGGTCCACCGGGCCCCGCGGGCCGCGAAGACGCTGCTCATCGTCGGCCATGATCCAGGTATCCCGGAACTGGCGTTCATGCTGGCCCGAGCCGCGGTGCCCGGGAGCGGCGCTGTGCCCCAGTCCACCGTGGACCGCATGAAAGCCAAGTTTCCCACCGCCGCGGTCGCGGTCCTGGCGCTCACCGGGAACTGGGATCAGCTAAGTCCCGGCGCGGCCCGGCTGACCGGCTTCGTCACCCCCCGGGAGGCGAGCGCCGACGGCCCGGGCAGCTCATGACCAGCTGGCCACACTGCCCGATCAGAGACGTAAGTCCTGGTGAGACGGACCGAGGTCCCGGTCAGCCATCCTCGCCGCTGCGGACCACGACGATCGGGCAGTGCGCGCCGTTCACGCAGTGCTGGCTCACCGAGCCGAGGTGCATGCCCAGGAACCCCCCGTGCCCGCGCCTGCCGACCACCAGCAGGTCGGCCCGGCTGGACTCGTCGATCAGCGCCTCGGCCGGGTGCCCATAGAGGATCACGCCGTCAACCTGGGCGCCGGCCGTGTCCGGGGCCACCTTGGCGAGCGCCTCCCTGAGGGTGGTCTTTTCCTCCCCCTCGACCTCCTGCTCCACCTCCGCCGGGAGGTGGCCTACCGGCGGCAGGGCCGCCGCCGTGGGGTAGTGCCAGACCAGCACCGCCCGGACCGGCGTTTTCGTGGCGGCGCCGTACCGGGCGGCCCAGCGCAGCGCCGCCAGTGATCCTTCCGAACCGTCTACGCCCACGACCACGAGCGGCCGCGCATCGCTCTCGCTCGTCATGCCAGCTGCCTCCCAGACCAAAGCGCCCCCGCGCCCCAGCTCCACGCACCAGTCGCAGAAACACCCATCGTCTCGCACGTCAGCCGCGGACGCCAGGCCCGCGGGTGCGGGCCAGCCGGCCGGAGGGGCCGCTGGCGGGCCGGGACCATCCCGCCGTGGGCCGGTTCGCGTCCGATACGTTGAGCGTGGGTGAGCGCCGACGACGAGGAGCTGGGCATGAGCCAGAGGAAAGACGCTGACATCGGCGTAACGGGCCTGGCGGTGATGGGGCGCAATCTCGCCCGGAACCTTGCCCGGCACGGGCACGTGGTCTCGCTGCACAACCGCTCGCCGGAGCGCACGCGCAGCCTGGTCGCCGAGCACGGTGGCGAAGGCACATTCGTCCCTAGCGAGTCGATGGAGGACTTCGTCGCCAGCCTCAGGCGGCCGCGGGCGATCGTGGTGATGGTCAAGGCGGGCGCACCTACCGACGCGGTGATCGATGAGCTCGTGCCCCTGCTCGACGAGGGCGACATCGTCATGGATTGCGGCAACGCCCACTTCACCGACACCCGGCGCCGCGAGGCGGCGCTGCGGCAGCGCGGCGTGCACTTCGTCGGCTGCGGCGTCTCCGGCGGCGAGGAAGGGGCGCTGAACGGGCCGAGCATCATGCCGGGC
Organism: uncultured Actinomycetes bacterium; assembly: GCA_963730065.1. Taxonomy (GTDB): domain Bacteria; phylum Actinomycetota; class Actinomycetes; order Streptosporangiales; family Streptosporangiaceae; genus UBA9676. Next base: position 178,306 of record CAVSQL010000007.1, read on the forward strand.
GGATCCGCGGAGTCCTACGCGAGGCTCGGGCCGATGCTCGAGCAGATCGCCGCGCAGGTGGACGGCACACCGTGCTGCACCCACGTGGGACCGGACGGCGCCGGCCACTTCGTCAAGATGGTGCACAACGGCATCGAGTACGCCGACATGCAGCTCATCGCCGAGGCCTATGACCTGCTGCGGGCCGGGCTCGGCACGACACCGGCCGAGGTGGGCAAGATCTTCCGCGCCTGGAATGAGGGTGATCTTGACTCGTTCCTCATCCAGATCACCGCGCAGGTGCTGGCGCACACGGACGCGGCCACCGGCAAGCCGTTCATCGACGTCGTGCTCGACCAGGCCGAGCAGAAGGGCACCGGCCGCTGGACCGTGCAGAGTGCGCTCGACCTCGGCATCCCCATCACCGGCATCGCCGAGGCCACGTTCGCGCGCTCACTGTCGGCTCACGCGGATCAGCGCGAGGCGGCCCGCAAGGCGTTCGGCAGCGATGTGGCGCCCATGAAGATCGGCGACCGGGACGCGTTCGTCGAGGATGTGCGGCGCGCGCTGTACGCGTCGAAGGTAGTGGCCTACGCGCAGGGTTTCGACCACATTGCCGCGGGCAGCGCCGAATACGGCTGGGACATCGACCGGGGCGCGATGGCAACGATCTGGCGCGGCGGGTGCATCATCCGGGCCCGTTTCCTCGACCGCCTCCGCGAGGCCTATGACGCCGATCCCGGGCTGCCCAGCCTGCTGGTCGCCCCGTATTTCGCCGCCGCGGTGTCCGGCGGCCTGAGCAGCTGGCGGCGGGTGGTGGCGCAAGCCGGGACGGCCGGCATCCCGGCGCCGGCGTTCTCGGCCTCGCTGGCGTATTACGACGGGCTGCGCCGGGATCGCCTGCCCGCCGCCCTGATCCAGGGCCTGCGCGACAACTTCGGCGCCCACACCTACCGTCGCGTCGACGCCGACGGCAGCTTCCACACCGAGTGGGCGGGCGACCAGCGGGAGCACCCCGCCTGAGCGGTCATGGTGCCCGGCCCTCGGCACACCGTGCGCAATAGCGGGTCTCGGGGGTGACGGCCAGCCGCTCGGCCGCGATGGCGCCTGCGCAGCTTTCACACCAGCCGTAAGTGCCAGCCGACAGCCGGGCGAGTGCCTCTTCGGTGTCCGCCAGTGCCCGGCGGGACGCGACCGTCTGCTGCAGCAGACGGTCCGGCCGCAGCGTGCGCTCCCGGCCGCCGCTGGTGCCATCTTCCTGGGCGGCCTCCGCCTCGTGGTAGGCCAGGGCCAGCTCGGTGACCTCGCGGAGCCGGGCCTGCCACCGGGTCTCCAGCAGCGCCCGCCACCGTGCCCCCCGGGCCGGGCCGGGGCTGCCCGCCTCCAGCCCGGCCCGGCGGCCGTGGCTTGTGGTTGTCTGCATGCCGCGTCCCCGGGTCAGCTGCCGGGCAGCTCGCCCAGCCTGACCCCGGCGGTGAGCGTCTGGTCGCCGCGCGCGACGGTGAGCGTTACGGTCTGCCCGGGCCGCGCGCCGGCCAGGGCGCGGGTGAGCGATTCCGCGTCCGGCGTCGGTTCCCGGCCGAGTGAGCGGATCACGTCCCCGGGCCGGATCCGCGCCTGGTCCGCCGGGCCACCGGGGGTGACCGCGACGACGCCTGCCCCGGCCGGCGCGCCATCGGCGCCGGTGACCGTGGCCACCTGGGCGCCGAGCGCGGCCCGGTGGGAGTTGGTCACATGCCCGGACGTGATGAGCTGCCGGGCGATGTCCCGAGCCAGGTTGGCGGGAATCGCGAACCCGATGCCCTGGGCCTGCGCGTCACCCTGCGGGCTCGCCGCGGCCAGCGTGGGGATACCGATCACCTCGCCGGAGGTGTTCACCAGGGCCCCGCCGCTGTTGCCCGGGTTGATCGGCGCGCTGGTCTGGATGGCATCGGGCAGCGTCGCCGCCGGTGAGCCCGGCGCGGCGGGCTCGGTGACCGCGCGGCCGGTCGCGGAGATGATGCCCTCGGTGACGCTGCCCGACAGCCCGAGCGGGTTGCCGACCGCGAGCACGACGTCGCCCGCCCGGGCCCGGCTGGAGTCCCCGAACCGGGCCGGTGTCAGGCCGGAGGGGTTGTCGGCCCGGATCACCGCCAGATCGTCGGGGGGGTAGGTGCCGACGAGCCGGGCGGTGCGCGGCTGCGCCTGCCCGGCCACCTGCACCTGGAAGCCCGCCGCATCCCCGGCCACGTGTGCGTTGGTGACGATGTTGCCCTGGCTGTCGAGGACAACCCCGGAGCCGAGCCCGGTGGGAGTACGGATGAGCACCACCGACGGCAGGACCTTGCGGACGACCTCCGCGTAGCTGGCCCGGGCCGGGGAGCCGGCCGTGGCGGAGGTGCTGGTGGCGGCGGCGGGCACGCGCCCGGCCGTGGCCGGGCCAGCGGCAGCGGCGCCAACGGCGATCCCGCCGGCGCCGATCACCACGGCCATGGCCGTCGCGGCCCACGCTCGCCGGGCCCGCGCTGTCAATGTCATCTCTCCTGAGCTCCTTGGTCGGGCTGGATGGTCAAGATCAAGGCAACCCGGTGGCTGTGCAGCCGCCGTGCCGCCCCGGTGGTGATGGTGTGAAGGGGCGGCCGGAGGGGGCGGCAGGGGTCAGGCGCTGGGCAGGGTGAGCGTCATCCGGGTTCCGTGGCCCGGCTGGCTGCTCACGGCCAGGTGCCCGCCGTGCGCGCGGGCGAGTTCCGCGGCTACCGACAGGCCGATGCCGCTGCCCGAGACGCGCTCCGCTTGCTGGCCGCGCCAGAACCGGTCGAAGATGTGGGGCAGCTCGTCGGCGGGGATGCCGACACCGGTGTCGTTGACCTCGAGCACGGCGCCCCGGCCGGCCCGGTGCGCACCGTGACGCGGCCGTCGGCCGGGGTGAATTTCAGGGCGTTGGTGAGCAGGTTGGTGATGACCTGGTGCAGCCTGCCCGGGTCGGCGAAGACCTCGGCCGGGGCCAGCCGCCGTTCCAGGGTGATCCCAGTGCTCTCGAACTGGCTGGCCAGGCTGTCGGCGGCGGCGGCGGCGATGTCGGCCAGGTCGCACCGGCTCAGGGCCAGGCTGAGGGCGGCGGCCTCGGCGGCGGCGAGGGTCTGCAGGTCGCCGACCATGCGGGCCAGCCGCAGCACCTCATCGCGCAGCGAGGCCAGCTGGTCCGGTGTCGGCTCGGCCACGCCGTCGAGCAGCGCCTCGTGGCCTGCCTGCAGGACCGCGACCGGGGTCCGCAGCTCGTGGGCGACGTCGGCCACCAGCGCCCGGCGCAGCCGCTCCTGCCGGTCGAGCGTGTCGGCCATCTGGTCAAAGGCGATCGCCAGCTCGCGCAGCTCGCCAGGCGCCGGGATCGGCCCGACCCGGGCGGCGCGGTCACCCCGGCCCATGGCCCTGGTCGCGGCGATCAGCTTCCCGACCGGCCGGGTGATCCGCCTGGCGACCGCCAGCCCGGTCAGCAGCGCCAGCACCGCCGCCAGCCCCGCGGCCCCGGCTATCGCCCGCAGAAGCGCAGTCTGCAGCGTGTTGCTCGCGGCCGCGAGGCCAGTACCGGTGAACCGGACCACGGCCACGCCCACCGGCTTGCCGTCCACCACCACGGGCTTGCTGAGCTGCGGGCTGGAAGCGCGGGCGGCGAAGCCGGGGGAGACGGCGACCAGCGCCGGCCTGGTCGCGTATTTCCGCGTCCGCGCCCACCCCCGCGGCCAGGTTCAGCACGGGGTCAATGCTGGCCGATTCCCAGCTGTCGTCGCGGGCCCACGCCGCATCGGCCGCCGCCACGATCGCCCTGGTCAGGTCGGAGCGCTGCCGGCCCGCCAGGCTGGAGACATCCGCGGCCGCGAACACGGCCGTCAGCCCGGCCAGCAACGCGATCGCCGCCAGCGCGACCGCGGCGAACGCCAGCGCCAGCCGCAGCCCGATCGCATCGCCCCGGGTGCCGGTATCGGGCGGCCCGGGGCCGCCATCAGTCATCGCTGGCCAGGCCGAGCCGGTAGCCGCCACCCAGCACGGTCTGGACGATGCGCGGGTTGCCGGGATCGTCCTCGATCTTGCGGCGCAGGTTCTTCACGTGCGAGTCCACCGTGCGCTCATAGCCCTCGAACTCGTAGCCCCGCACCCGGTTGATCAGCTCGAACCGCGAGTACACCCGGCCCGGCACCGTGGCCAGCGCCACGAGGATGCCCCATTCGGTCGGGGTGAGGCTGACCTCCGTGCCGTTCACCGTCACCTGCCGCCGCGGCTGGTCGATGACCAGGGCGCCCGCGCCGTAACTTGAGAGCCCCTGCTCGGCCGCCATGCCGCCCCGCCGCAGGATCGCCTGCACCCGCAGCACCAGCTCCCGGGGGCTGAACGGCTTGGTCACGTAATCGTCGGCACCCAGCTCCAGGCCGCGGATCCGGTCGTCCTCGGCGCTCTTGGCGGTCAGTATCACGATCGGCGTGGGCGCGCTGGCCCGCACCTCTCTCGCGACCGTCTCGCCCGGGACGTCGGGCAGGCCCAGGTCGAGGACGATCAGATCCGGTGAGGCCGACGACGCCAGCATGATCGCTTCCGCGCCAGATCCGGTCAACACCACCGTGAACCCCGCCCGCTCCAGGTAGGAGCGGACCAGGTCCCGCAGCTTGCGCTCGTCCTCGACCAGCATCACCGTCGCCATGCATCCTCACCCATCTCGTCGCCTGCGTGCCGCCGCTCCATGTCACGTGTGTTCCATGATTCCGCACCGTGGCGCGCCGCATGGTCCTGCGGCCCGTCCCGGGCTGGCCAGCCGCGGATCTTCACAAGGTCACCATGACAGCTTCACCTTCCCAGCACCGCGGCGCGGTGGAGTGATGTCATGGGCACCGGCAGCCACGGACCGCTGGCATGAACGCCAGCAACCTGCTCGTGCTCGCGCCGTGGGTCATCTTCGGCGCCTGCCTGATCGCGATCTGCATCCGGCTGCTTACCTGGCGCCACGGGTCCAGGCGGCGGACGGCTCCCGGCCGGAGGCACAGGCGGCGCTGACCGGCCGCCCCCGGGCCAATGAGGGCCAGGTGCCGGTGAGGTGGTTGGGAGCCAGTGCCATCGGGTATCCCGGACGCGTCGGCCGGCCAGGCTGGACCACGCGACCAGGTGGGCGGAGGCGCGGCGTGAGCATCGGCGAGGAACTGGCGCAGGCGCGCGGCCAGGCTGGTCTCAGCGTTGCCCAGGTCAGCCAGCGGACCCGCATCAGGCAGACGATCATCCGCGGTATCGAGAGCGACGACTACTCGGTGTGCGGCGGGGACTTCTACGCCCGCGGGCACATCCGCAGCATCGCCAAGGTCGTCGGGGCCGATCCGGAGCCGCTGATCCAGGAGTACGACACGGCCCACCGGGCGCCGACCGTGCTCTCCGCGACCGCCATCGACGAACTGGTCACGCTGTCCACGACGGCGGGTCGGCGCAGGCCGGGCGTGACGGCGGGGCGGCCCGGGCCCGACGTCAAGTGGCGGTGGAACTGGAAGCCGGGCGGGGCGGTGGCGCTGGCCGGGCTGGCCTTAGTGGTGGCGGCCGGGCTGGTGGGCTACCACCTCGTCGCGGGCGCGGGCCCAGGGGTGGGCCGCGCCGCGGGCGCGGCCCACGTGGTGACGAGCCGCCCGGCCAGCCACGGCCAGGTGAGCCGGGCGGCCCGGCCGGCCACCACCCCCGCGCACCGCACAGCCACCGCCCCCGCCGCGCCCCACGCCGTCCCGGTGCGGGCGCTGGCCCCGGTCAGCGCGGCGGCGTTCGGCGTCTCCGGCGCGGGCCAGGGCGACAACCCCCAGACCGCGCCGCTGGCCATCGACGGCAGTCGCGCCACCGCCTGGCGCACGGACTGGTACACCACCGCCCGGTTCGGGAACCTGTACCCGGGCACGGGCCTGCTCCTGGACATGGGCCACCCGGTCACGGTGACCGCCGCCCGGGTCACCCTCGGCCGCGCCCCCGGCGCGGACCTGCAGCTCCGCGTCGGCGCCGCGCCGGCACTGGCTGATATGCGGGCCATGGCCCACGCCTCTGACGCGGGCGGGGTGGTGCACCTGCGGCTGGCCAGCCCCGCGCATGGCCGTTATGTGCTGCTCTGGTTCACCAGCCTGCCGCCGAATCCGGATGGCACCTTCCAGGCGAGCGTGCATGACGTCCGCCTGGACGGTCAGCCGTGAGCGGTCACGGCGCGGGGGGCGTGGGGGACGGGGGAGTAGGGGACGGGGGCTTGCGGCGCATCCGGTAGTGGAGGACGAGGAAGGGCAGGCCGAAGACCGAGAAGGCGTGCTCGGCCCGCAGCTCGCCGCCCCGCACGTAAACGTCGAGCTGCTCGGCGAAGCCGCGGACCGCCAGCACCGTCAGGTCCCTGGTGGCCGGGTCGATGTAGGCCAGGTAGTGGCCGGGCTGGTCATCGTCGCTGCGGCTGGTCAGGATCAGGCCACCGCCCGGGCGGGCCCGGGGCAGCAGGGTCGCGGTGAAGCTGGCCTGCGGCACCGGGAAGCCGACGCTCACGTACCCGCGGTCCCCGTGCCGGTAGGTGGTGTAGATGCCGACGTAGATCGGCTCGTCGGTATCGGTGAACGACCGGATCCAGCCGCGGACCGCCACCACGCTGGAGCCGGGCAAGGTGATGGTGTCGATCCGGCTGCGGATGCCCCGTTGCGTCTCCCGCTGGTTCATCGGTACGTTGGCCTGCCCCAGCGGGCGGGCGACCAGCGTCCGGTACAGCAGGTAGCCAGGACGGACCCACAGCCGCCACTCCGGGTCGATGTCGAGAGTGAACCGGGTGGTGTGCTCGTAGAACTCGCGGACCCGCGGGTCGACGGCCGCCGGGTCGAACTCCGGGCCGGCCAGCTCGTCCACCGACGCGACGATGCCGACGTCAGGCGCGTCGGCGACATACCGGCCGCCGAGCACCCCGGCCAGCTCGCGGACGTAGCCGGTGCCGACGTAGGCGGACCGGGCCTCCCGCGGCACGACGAACGGCAGATCCTCCGCCCGGACCCGCTCGGCGAGCAGGCTCACCTGCGGGTCCCGGAAAGCCAGCGCCGACGCCACCCGGTAGGCCGCCATCGTGGTACTGGCCACCACCGCGGCCGGCGCCGGGGGCCGGCGGGCACCGAGCACCCCGCCCACCGCGGCCCCGAACAGCGGCCCGAGCAGCACTTTCTGCGGGCGGATCCCGAGCAGGCCGCCGAGGGTCCCGGTGGCCGCTCCCACCGCGACGGGCCCGGCGCCGGTCACCCGCCCGGCCGCCCACCCGAGCGGCGCGACGAGCGCGGCGCTGACCGCGATCCGCTGCCACAGCGGCGGGATCTCGCCGGGACGCTGCCGGGCCCGCGCCACCACCTCCGACACCGCCAGCCCGGCCGCCCCGGTGGCCGCGCCCACGCAGGTGGCCCGCGCGCCCCGGTGGGCGGCCAGGGCGGCCCCGGCCACGCCGCCGATGACGCCGGCGGTGACGACCTGCCCTCTCCGCTGCGACGCACCCGGCCCGTCCGCTGCCATCCTCACAACGTACCGACGCCAGGCGTCACAGCGGCACCGGCGGGAAACGGGGGATAGGGGAACGGCTGCCTGGCGGGCCAGCTTGCGGTGGCAGCGTCGGCCTCATCCCAGGTTGCAGAGATGTCCGCCTCTCACATCGGCCGATGCGATCCCGCCCCTGGCACCGGCCGATGTGAGATGCCCGGACGTCAGCTCGGCTGGGGGACGATACGGATGTAGGGCTTGGGCTCCTCCCACTCGCCGAAGATCTGCCTGGCCTCGTCGTTGGAGACCGAGCCGGCGATGATGACGTCCTCGCCTGGCTTCCAGTTCACTGGTGTGGATACCCGGTGCTTGGCGGTGAGCTGGAGAGAGTCGATCACCCGCAGCACCTCGTCGAAGTTGCGCCCGGTGGTCATCGGGTAGACCAGGATCAGCTTGATCTTCTTATCCGGGCCGATCACAAACACGTTCCGCACCGTCTGGTTGTCGGCGGGCGTGCGTGCCTTCGGGTCGCCGGAAACGCTGGCCGGGAGCATCTCGTAGAGCTTGGCCACGTTGAAGTCGGCGTCGGCGATGATCGGGTAGTTGGGCGCCTCTCCCTGGGTTTCCTTGATGTCGGCCGCCCACCGCTCGTGGTCGGTGGCCGGGTCAAGCGACAGCCCGATGATCTTCACACCCCGCCGGTCGAACTCCGGCTTGATCTTGGCCATGTAGCCAAGCTCGGTCGTGCATACCGGGGTGAAGTCCTTCGGATGCGAGAACAGGACCGCCCAGGAGTCACCGATCCACTCGTGGAAGTCGATCGGCCCTTCGGTCGTCTGGGCATGGAAGTCCGGGGCGGTGTCCCCGAGAGCCAGCGTCATGTGTTCCTCCGTTGAGCTCACTTTTGTACTTGAAGAACGCGCCCATGCGGGCGCCGATAACTGAAGGTAGCCGCCAGGATCGTCCTGGACCACTTCCCATCGCAAATGGTGCGGCGAGCGGCAGAGGGTGAGTCACGATGATGATCATGTTGTGCTGGTCTGCCGCCGCATACCCTTCATACTCGACCTGTAAAATAGCAAACTGTCACTTACCAGCCCAGCGGCGCGCTGACCGCGCGGCGGCGCGGCCCGGGCGCGTCGTCACCACGGGCATTGATTCTCGCGTCCGCAGTCTGGTCTCCAGACCGGTCACCGCAGCCGGCCGCCACCGCGGCGGCGCCAGCGCGCGGCGCCGCGGTCGGCGCGGATCTGCCGGACGACGTTGCGGCCGGGAATCCCGGTCACCCCGCCGCCGCCGTGGGTCGCCGAGCCCGCCTGGTACAGGCCGCGGACCGGGGTGCGCAGGTCGGCGTACCCGGCGGCCGGCCGGGCGTGGTACATCTGGCCCAGGCTGAGCTCGCCGTGGAAGATGTTCCCGCCGACCAGCCCGTACTCCTCCTGCATCCGGTGCGGGCCGATCACCTGGCGGTGCCGGATCGAGGCGGTGAACCCGGGGGCGACCGTCTCCAGCCGCGCGATCACCCGGTCCGCATAGCTGTCCAGTTCGGCCTCGTGCGGTGCGGCGGCGTACTCGCACGGAACCCACTGGGTGAACAGCGACATCACGTGGTGGCCCGGCGGGGCCAGCGAGTCGTCGAACACGCTCGGGATGCAGATGTCGGCGAACGGCTGGCCCGACGGCTGCCCGCCCACCGCCTCCTGGAAGGCCTCCTCGATGTCGTCCAGGCTTTCCGCGAGCACGATCGTCCCGCCGTGGACCTGCGGGTCGAACTCGGGATGGCTGGTGAACACCGGCAGCCGGTCCAGCGCCAGGTTGATCTTGACGGTGCCGCTGCGGCTCTGCCAGCGGCGGATGTCGGCGAGGAACGGCTCGGGCAGCGCCGCCGGCTCCACCAGCTCGCCGAACGCGATCTTCGGGTGCACCGTCGCGACCACGACGCCGGCGTCCACCTCCTCACCGGATGCCAGCGTCACCCCGGCCACCTGGCCCCCCGGCGAGGTCCGGATCCCGGCCACCTGGGCCCCGGTACGGATTTCCGCGCCGAACGAGCGCGCCGCGCTGGCCAGGGCGCCGGTCACCCCGCCCATACCGCCGCGCGGGAACCCCCACGCACCGGCCTGCCCGTCCACGTCGCCGACGTGGTGGTGCAGCGTCACGTAGGCCGTGCCTGGCGACCGCGGGCCGGCCCAGCCGCCGATCACCCCGGACACCGACAGCAGCCCGCGCAGCGCGTCCCAGGAGAAGTAGGAGTCGAGCAGGTCGGCGATGCTCCCGGTGAGCAGCCGGGTGAGGTCCACCGCCCCACGCGTGTCCAGCTTGCGCAGGTGCCGCAGCAGCTTCGCCTGCCCGGCCAGGTCGGCCGGCCGCCGCGAGCCCAGCCGCGCCGGGATCTCCGCCAGCATCGGCCCGAGGACCTGCGCGATCGCCCGCATGTGCGCCTCGTAGGCCGGGTAGGCCTCGGCGTCGGCGGCGGAGAACTTCGCGATCTGGATCCGCCGGGCCGCCGGGTCGTCCGGTAGCCGCAGATAGCGGCCGTCGGCCCGGGGGGCGAAGTAGGGGCCCTGCGGGAACACGTGGTACCCGTGCCTGGTGAGCTGGAGGTCGGCCACCAGGTCCTGCGGCAGCAGCGACACCACGTAGGACAGCGAGGTCACCAGGTAGTCCGGGCCGAACGGGCGCTCGCTCACCGCCGCACCGCCGACCACCTCCCGCCGCTCGCAGACCAGCACGTCCAGGCCGTCCCGGGCCAGGTACGCCGCGGCCACGAGCCCGTTATGGCCTCCGCCCACCACCACGACATCCCGCCGCGAACTCACGATCTGCCCCTCCCTCGCCGGCCGGCGGGAGGGCGGGCGGTGAGCGCCGCCAGCTCCGCCGGCATCTCTGGTCTATCTCCTTGCCGCCGGTCAGTCAGCGCGGGCCCGGGGGCGCCGGGTGCCTAGCCGGCGGGTGACGTAGCGGCTGACGTCGGCGCTGGGCTGCTCCATCGGGGCCAGGTAGCCGGCCGTGAACATCCGCGAGCCCATGCCGTCCTGGACCTGCTCGCAGATCGACCAGTCCTGGCGGTTCACCAGGTCCCAGAACTCCACGGCGTCCGAGGGGTCGAAGTCGCCGCGGGCGATCTCGGCCGGATGGAACAGGAAGTCGCAGAGCACGGTGGTATGCCCGGCATCATGCGGCCAGAGCGTGAAGGCGGCGACATGGTCGGCCGACAGGCTGAGCATGAGGTTGGGCAGGATGAGCTCGCCGCGGTGCCGCGTGATGTCCGCGTCGCCGAGCCCGGGGAAGGACGCGCGCCTGGTCGTGCCGGTCAGCGTGAACGTGTAGGTGCCTTCGCGGTGCGGGATGCCGCCGTCCCAGTCGAGGTCGCCGCCGCCATGGCGGAACGCGGGGATCAGGTCGCACAGTTCCGGGTGGACCGGGCCGCAGTGGTAGCACTCGTTGTAGTTCTCGCAGATGACTTTCCAGTTGGCGGCGACCCGGTAGACCAGCCGGCGGGCGGACCGCAGCTCCGCGAGCGGGTAGGCGGCGAGCCGCCCGTCGGCCCCGTTCAGCTGGCTGGCCAGCGGGCGCTGGCCGCTCCCGCGGGCGTCGAGCCGGGCAAAGACGAACCCGCCCCAGGTGGTGACGGCGACCGGGTGCAGCGCCAGCCGGTCGCGGTAGCGGCGCAGGTCGGGCAGGAACGGCGCGGAGCGCAGCGACCCGTCGAGGCCGTAGGTCCAGCCATGGTAGGGGCAGCGGATCGCGGTGCCCACGCAGCCGCTGCGGGCCGTGTCACCGCCCGGCTGGGAGACGGCCACCGGGGCGAGCCGGGAGCCGCGGTGCCGGCACAGGTTGTAGAAACCGGCCAGGGAGCCGCCGGGCCCGCTCGCATGGCCCGGCCCGCCCGGCCCGTCCGCGCCCCGGACCACCAGGATGCTCTCGCCCGCGACGTCGGCGGTCAGGTAGTCCCCGGGCCCGGTCAGCGACTCCTCCCGGCCAACGCAGAACCAGTCAGCGAACAGGACCGCCTCCCGTTCCCGGGCGAACTCGGCCTCCGTGGTGAAGCTCGGCCCCGGCAGGCTGCGCTCCAGCGGGATCTCTTCCCGGCCGCCCTGCGCTGCGTCGGTGCTGTGGCTGCTCATGGCCGCCTCCTCCGCATCCGCCGCCCCCGGCGCAGGTCGGTGAGCACCCGCCGGGCCGCGTTGTAGCCGGGCGCGCCGGTGACCCCGCCGCCCGGATGAGCCCCCGCGCCACACAGGTACAGCCCCCGGACCGGCGTGGCGTACCGCGCCCACCCGGGCACCGGCCGCATGTGGAACATCTGGTCCGGGCTGATGTCGCCGTGGAAGATGTTCCCTTCGGTGAGGCCGTATTCGCGCTCCAGGTCGAGCGGGGTCAGCACCTGCCTGGCGACCACCGCCCCGGGGACGTTGGGCGCGAACTGGCCGATCCGGGCCAGGACCCGGTCGCCCAGCTCGTCCCGCCGGCCGTCCCAGGTCCCCTCGGCCAGCCGGTAGGGCAGGTACTGGACGAAGCAGGTCATGATGTGCCGGCCGGGCGGGGCCAGTGAGCCGTCCACGGCCGAGGCGACCACGCAGTCGATGAACAGCTGATCGGCGCCGGCCAGCTCGCCGCGTTTGGCACGGTCATAGCAGGCGTCGGCGACCCCGAGGCCGGGTGGCAGAGTGAACAGCGCCCGGCGGCCCGGGCCCGCATCCTCCGGCATCCCGTGCACCCGCGGCTCGGCGTCCAGGACCAGGTTGACCTTGCCGCACGGCCCGTCCATCCTGATCCCGCCGACCGCGGCGCGGAAGTCGCCGGGCAGCTCGGCCTTGTCCACCAGGTGCAGGAACGTCTGCTTCGGGTCGGCGCCGGACATCACCGTGCCGGCCGCGATCTCGGTGCCGTCCGCCAGCGCGACCCCGGCCGCCCGGCCGCCCTGGACCAGAATCCGCGCGACCGGCGCGCCGGTGGCGATCTGCATCCCGGCCGCCCGCCCGGCCGAGGCGATCGCGCCGCTGATCGCGCCCATCCCGCCCAGCACGTGGCCGAAGAACCCCTGCTGCTCGTGCTCGCCGCCGGACAGCAGGTGGAAGGCCAGGCCCACCAGGGTGCCCGGCTGGTACGGGCCGCCGTGCTTGCCGTACAGGTTGTTGGCCAGCAGCAGCGCCTTGGCCTGCCGTGACTCGAACCTGGCGTCGATGAACTGCCCCAGGCTGCCGGTCAGTAGCGTGGTCAGACCCTCAAGCTCGCGGCCGCGCACCCCGCGCAGCCGCCGGGCCAGCCGCAGCAACTCGCGGTAGCCGCGCAGGCCGGTGGCCCGGGTGTCCGGGGGCAGCTCCATGAACAGCGGCTGCAGCCGGGCGGCCAGTGCCCGCAGCTCCGCGTCGGCGGCCTCGTACGAGCGGGCGTCGGCGGGCGAGAACCGCGCGATCTCCGCGGCGGTCCGGCCGGGGTCGTTCCACGCGGCCAGCACCTCGCCGCCGTCCAGGGCCACCTGCAGCGCGGGCTCGCACGGCACCATCCGCAGCCCATGGGCGCCCAGTCCCAGCTCCCTGATCACCTCCGGCCGCAGCATGGACGCGATGTAGGAGGTGGTGGACGCCCGGCAGCCGGGGGCGATCTCCTCGGTGACGCAGCAGCCGCCCGCGATGTCACGCCGCTCGACCACCAGCGTGGCCAGGCCGGCCCGGGCGAGTAATGCCCCAGCGGTGAGCCCGTTGTGCCCGGCGCCGACCACGATGACATCCCATCGGGTGGCGGCCTGCGGGATGGTCAGCATCTCTGACCTTCAGTCAGTTAGGGGCGGGATCTGTTATGCAAAGCATGATTAGATTGCCTGGACAATGTCAATATGCTGACCCGGCCGAAGGCGAGGCGGTATATGACTCCCGGTCAAACAGTGATCGCTTCCGCCGGGCGAGCGGTGGCGGGGCCCGGGCCGGTGCGGGCGCCCGCGCGCCAGCTGGCCCGGCAGGAGCGGATCGTCGCCGTGGCGATGCGGCACTTCGCCGAGCGCGGGTACGAGGGCGTGCGGGTCGAGGAGATCGCGCGGGAGGCCGGCGTGGCCAAGGGCGCGGTGTTCGGCTACTTCACCAGCAAGGCCGGCCTGTTCCTGGCCACGTACCAGGCCGCGGCCCGCTCGTTCAGCAGCTACCTGGAGGCGCCGCCGGAGGTCTGCGAGCAGGGCTTCTTCGCGGTCATCAGGTACTGGCTCGGGCGCACGCCGCATCTGGTCCACGAGGACTGGGTGCCCTACCGGGTGACCCTGATCGGCAACTACTGCTCCAGCCTGCAGCTGCGGCGCGAGATCACCCAGTTCCTGCTGCGCGAGGATCCGTACGGGACCCAGGCGTTCGTGCGGTTCGGCATCGACCGTGGCGAGATCCGCCGCGACATCGACGCCAAGATGGTCGTGTCCCTGGTGGACTGGCTGATGGACCGCTGCCAGGACGCGATCGTGACCGAGGAGCTGGACCCCGGGCTGTTCGGTTCGGCCGCCCCGTCTCCGCACATGCGCGACGCGGCGTTGCAGCAGTTCGTCGAGTTGCTGCGCAGCGCCATCGGGGCGGGTTCCGCGGCCGGCGAAGGGCGGCCGGCGTGACCACCGGCCCGCCGATGACCGTCCGGGACGCCAGGATCCCGATGCGGGACGGCACCGAGCTCGCCGCCACGCTCTACCTGCCCGCGCCGCCCGCCGGTGCCGCCGGCCCGGCTGTGCCCGCGCTGCTCGAATACCTGCCCTACCGCAAGGACGACGCGATGCTGGCCCGGGATTACGGGCTGTACGCGTACATGGCCGCCCACGGCTACGCGGGCGCCCGGGTGGATATCCGCGGCACCGGCCGCAGCGGCGGCGACCTGCCCGAGGGCGAGTACACCGAGCAGGAGCAGCGCGACGCCGAGGACGTGATCGCCTGGCTGGCGGCCCAGCCGTGGTGCACCGGCGCGGTCGGGATGTGGGGCATCTCCTGGAGCGGCTTCAACGCGATCCAGGTAGCGCTGCGCCGGCCGCCCGCGCTCAAGGCGATCATCGCGGTGGACGCCGCCGACGACCTGTTCCACGACGACGTGCACTACATCGACGGGCTGCTGCACCTCGACGAGTACGCGCTGATGATCGACCAGCTGAACGCGCTGCCACCCGCGCCGGACTACCCGATCGACGAACAGACCCTGGCCCGCAGGTTCGACCGCGAGCCGTGGCTGGTGACCTGGCTCGCCCGGCAGCAGGACGGCCCCTACTGGCGGCGCGCCTCGCTGCGGCCGGACTACGGCCGGCTCACGATCCCGGCGTTCCTGATCGGCGGCTGGTACGACGGCTACCGGGACTCGGTGCCCCGGGTGCTCGCTGCGGCCCCGGCCCCGGTCAAGATCATGATCGGCCCGTGGAACCACACCTTCCCGCACAACGCGGTGCCCGGGCCGGCCGTCGAATGGCGGGCCGACGCGGTCCGGTGGTGGGATCACTGGCTGAAAGGGGCCGAGAACGGGATCATGTCCGAGCCGCCGGCCACGGTCTACGTCAGGCACTGGTACCCGCCCGGCGTGGACCTGGCCGAGATCCCCGGGCGCTGGCGGACCGAGACCGCGTTCCCGCCCGAGCGGACCGTCTACCGGGCCTGGTACTGCGGCCCGGAGAGGAACCTGTCGGCGGATCCGCCGCCGGACTGCTCGGCCGCCCTGCGCTACGTGGCGTCGGCCGGGGTGGAGGCCGGCCACTGGTGGGGCGAGCTGACCGTGGACCAGCGGGGCGCGGACGCGTTCAGCCTGGTCTTCGACAGCCCACCGCTGGCTGAGGAGGTGGAGATCCTCGGCTTCCCGCTGGTCGAGCTGGCTGGCAGCGCCGACGCGGAGCCGCTCCACTGGTTCGGCCGGCTGTCCGACGTGGCGCCGGACGGCACGGTCACGCTGGTGACCGGGGGAGGCCGGGCGGGCCGGCCCGATCCGCTGCGCGACGCAGGCTCGCTGCCTGGCCGCACCGTTCCGCCGGCCCGGCCCGCTGCGGGCGCGCGGCCCGCCGAAGGCGCACCGTCCTTCCCGGGCGCACAGTCTGCCCTGGGCGCACAGTCTGCCCCGGCACCAGCGGCTGCCCTCCCGCTGGAGCTGCACGTCACCTCGTGGGTCTTCCCGCGTGGCCACCGGATCCGGCTGGCCCTGTCCAACGCGATGTGGCCGATGATCTGGCCGACGCCGCACCCGGCCACGGCCACGGTGCGGCTCGGGCCGGACGGGACCCGGCTGGTCCTGCCGGTCGTCCCACCTGTCAACCGGCCCGCGCCGGTCTTCGCCGAGCCCGGTCCCGCGGAGCATGCGCCCGGCGTCCGGTCCTGGGGCGAGATGGTCCCGGTGCGCTGGACCCTGCAGCGTGACGACACCGGGGCTACCGCGATCTGGTGGCGTGGCAGCACCGGCACCGAGTTCCCCTGGGGTCAGGTGACGGACGAGGAGTACCTGCGCTACTCGGTGCACGACGCGCGGCCCGCCAGCGCCGCGGCGCACGGCGAGGCCCGTACCGAGATCCACGCCGCCGGCCGGCTGCTGATCGTCACCTCGGTCCTTGATCTCGGCGGCGACGAGGAGTCGCTGCGCTACTCCTACCGCCGGGAACTGCGCTGCGACGGGACGCTCATCCGTGAGCGCAGCTGGGAGCGCCGCTACCCGCGCGACGGCCACTGAAGCCGGCCCGGGACGCCGGGTGAACCTGCTGTGCGGTCCAGCCGGGCCCGTTGATACTGGTCATGTGCGGCAGGTGCTGTGCCCGGTGCTGGTGGGGCGGGATAAAGAGACCAGCCATCTGCAGGCTGCCCTGGCGGCGGCCGGGGCCGGCCACGGCGGCACGGTGTTCCTCACCGGGGAAGCCGGGATCGGGAAGTCGCGGCTGGTCCGCGAGCTCGCGCGCGCGGCCGCCGCGCGCCAGTTCGCGGTCCTGACCGGGCGGGCGGTGGCCGGCGGCGTCCCCACGCCGTTCCGGCCGTTCGCCGAGGCGCTCGTGGCGGCCGGGCGCGCGGGCCGCCTCCCGGCCAGCGTGGAGCTGGATCCGTTCCGGCCCGCGCTGGGCCGGCTGGTCCCCGAGTGGCGGCCGCCACAGGCCGCGGCGGGTGATGAGTCGCTCGTCTACCTCGGCGAGGCGGTGCTGCGGCTGCTGCGCGTGCTTTCCCCGGACGCCGGGTGCCTGCTCGTGCTTGAGGACCTGCACTGGGCCGACCGGGAGACGCTGGCGCTGCTGGAGTACCTGGCCGACAACCTCGCCGGGGAGCGGGTGCTGTGCGCCGGCACCCTGCGCGACGACGAAGGTGACGGGGCGGCCGGTCTCGCCAGCGCGCTGGAGGCGCGCGGGTCCGCCGCCGTGCTGCCGCTCGCCCGGCTGGATCCGGTGGCGGTGGCCCGCATGGCGGCGGCGTGCGTCGGCGCCGTCCAGCTGCCGGACACGGTCCAGTCTTTCGTCGCGGAGCAGGCCGAGGGCATCCCGTTCCTGGTCGAAGAGGTCCTGGCGGGCCTGATCGGGGAGGGGGCGCTGACCGAGCGGGACGGCAGCTGGCATGCCGCCGACCTGGTCACGGCGGCCGTCCCGGTCACCTTCGCGGATGCGGTGCGGCGGCGGCTCGCTGCCGTGGACGCTGATTCCCGGCACGTCATCGGCGCCGCCGCGGTACTCGGCCGCCGTTTCGACTGGGCCTTGCTGAGCCCGGTCACCGGCATGGCCGATGCTGCCGTGGTGGCGGCGCTGCGACGCGGCGTGGGCCTGCAGCTGGTCGCGGCGGACCGCGAGAGCTTCCGGTTCCGGCACGCGCTGACCCATGAGGCGGTGCTGGCCGGCCTGCTGCCGCCGGAGCGGGCGATGCTGGCCGGCCGGGCCCTGTCCGCGGTGGAGGCGGCGCATCCCGGCCTGCCCGGCGCGTGGTGCATGCTCGCCGCCGACCTGGCCGAGCGGGCCGGTGACACGGCCCAGGCCGGTGTGCTGCTGCTTGAGGCCGGGCGGCGTGATCTGGCCGTCGGCGCTCTCGCGAGCGCGGAGCACACGCTGACCCGCGCCCGCGCGCTGGTCGGCCCGGATGACGCCGCCCTGCGTACCCCCGTCGATGAGGCGCTGACCGAGGTCTTCGCGATGTCCGGGCAGGTCGACCGGGCGATCGAGACGGGCCGGACGCTGCTCGCCCGGCTGGGCCCCGGTGCCCCATCGGCCCGGGCGGCGAGCCTGCACCTGGACATCGCGCGGGCCGCGATCGCCGGTGCACAGTGGGCGGAGGCGGCCGCGAGCATCGAGGTCGCCCGCGGGTCACCGGGAGCCGATGCGGCACAGCTCGATGCCTGCGCGGCGCAGGTCGCGATCGGCCAGGGCCGCCTGGCCGAGGCGGGCCAGCTGGCCGCCGATGCGCTGCGCGCGGCCGAGAGCGGCGGCCTGCCGGAAGTGGCATGCGAGGCGCTGGAGGTGATCGGCCGGGTCGCGCGCCAGCGTGACCTGGAGGAGGCAGAGCGCGCGTTCGCCCGGGCGGCGGCCGTCGCCAGCGCGCATGGCCTGCAGCTCTGGCACGCGCGGGCGCTGCATGAGCTGGGGACGATCGACCAGCTCCGCACCGAGAGCGTGGACCGGCTCCAGCAGGCGCGGGAGCTGGCGGTGGCGCAGGGCGCGCTGGCGCTGACGGCGGCGCTGGACCTGCAGATCGCCGCCGGGCTGAACAAGCAATTCCGCGCCGATGAGGCGCTGGAGTCGGCCCGGCGGTCCGCGGCCGCGTCGCGCCGCTTCCACCTGGCCGTGCTGCCGATGGCGCTGATCTTCGAGGCGACCGCGCACGCGATCCGCGGCGAGCGCGAGGCCATGGAGGCCAGGATCGCCGACGCGGTCGCGCTCGCGCCCGCCGACGAGGACGTGCTGGGCTGCGCCTGGGGCCACTGCCGGGCGACGTACTCTCTGCTGGCCGGAGATCTCGGTGAGGCCCACACACAGATGGCGACCGGCGCCGCGCTGATGCTGAGCTCCCCGGCGACGATCGCGCCGCCGTTCCTCGGGCTATGGCCGCTGCTGGGCGCCGTGCTGGACCGGGACGCGGCCGATGCTGCCGCCCGGGCCCGGGCCGCGCGCAGCACCCGGCACCTGGTGGTCGCGGCCCTGCTCGGTTACGCCGATGCCATCCTGGCCGGCCGCCAGGGCCGGCCAGCGGACGCTGACGCGGCGTTCGCCGCCGCCGAGGCCCAGATGGGGCCGCTGGTGGAGTGGTACCGGCAGTACGCCCGCCGTCTCGCCGCGGAGGCGGCACTGGCCGATGGCTGGGGTGAGCCGGTCGGGTGGCTGCGGGAAGCCGCGGCGTATTTCGCCGCGCGCGGCGACGACCGGGTGGCGGCGGCCTGCCGGGCCCTGCTCCGCCGGGCTGGGGCGCCGGTGCCGCGGCGGCGGCCTGGCGATGGGGAGCTGCCGGGCCGGCTGCGGGCGCTGGGCGTGACCGAGCGCGAAGCCGACGTCCTCAGCCTGCTCGCGCAGGGCCTGAGCAACCGGGAGATCGCGAAGCGGATGTTCCTGTCGCCGCGCACCGTCGAGAAGCACGTGGCCAGCCTGCTCGCCAAGACCGGCCTGCGCCGGGCGCAGCTAGCTGGGTATTCCGCCGGGCTAGATGGGTAGCCGCCGCCCGCCGGATTGGGTGATCACACCGATGCCGTGAGCGGCTGCCGCGCGCCACGATTCGGGCATGCGGGGACATCAGGGCCCCCCGCCTTGACCCGGGAGGCACGGCCGTGACGGTCGGAGAAGCCCAGGTGCCGGTGAGCGGCACCGCCGCCGTACTGGCGCTGCCGGGCGTACGCCTGGTGTACGAGGTGACCCGGGAGGGGCCCGCCGTGGCACTCGTCCGGCTCGCCCCCGGCAGCCGGATGAGGTGAGCCGATGCCAGCGCTCCGGGTGGCAGCCGTGCAGGCGGCCTATGTGCTGATGGACCAGGCTGCGACGATCGACCGCGTTGCCGGGCTGGCCGTCGCGGCCGGGCGGCGCCACATGGATCCCGCCGGTCACTACAACCGCCCAGACGTCTTCCGGCTCCACACCGATACCTCACCCCGCCCCGCGGTGGTGGAGACCCGGGAACGCCGGCGCTGCAGGCCAATGGCGGCACCGCCGGACAGCTGATGATCAATGAGCCGTAAGGAGGCCCCGATGACAGCAGCGCAGGAAATGAACGCAGCCACCCGTGAGCCAGGCGCCGCCGATGGTGTTCTCGCCGAGCCGGAGTGGCTGGCGGCGCATCTCCACCACCCCACCGTCCAGGTGGTCGAGGTCAACGTGAGCCGGGCCGCCCACGACGAGGGGCATATCCCCGGGGCCGTGCTGTGGAACGTCTACACCGACCTCAAGGACGCCGGCTACCGGCTCGCCGACAGCGCGGCGGTGCAAGGGCTCCTGGCCCGCTCCGGGATCCGCCCGGACTCGACGGTCGTGTTCTACGGGTACGCGCCCGCCATGGGTTTCTGGCTCGCCAAGCTCTACGGCCACGCCGACGCGCGGATCCTCAACTGCTCGCGCGACGCGTGGCGGGAGGAAGGCCGCCCGTGGAGCAGCTCCGCGGCCGAACCGGCCCGCACCGGCTACATCCTTCACGGGCAGAACGAGCAGCTCCGCGCGAGCCAGGCAGCGGTCGCGGGCGCCATCGGCGACCGGGGCGTGGCGCTGGTCAACGTGCGCTCAGAGGCCGAGTACCGGGGGGAGCGGTTCTGGCCCTCCGGTGGCCTGGAGCCGGGCGGCCGCGCCGGGCACGTCCCCTCGGCGGTCCATCAGCCCATCGACGGCCTCTATGACGCCCGTGGGCAGTTCCGCGCCGCCGCCGACCTTCGCGGCGTCTTCTCGGCCGTCAACCTCGACGGCGACAATGAGCTGATCACATATTGCACGATCGGCGGCCGCGCCTGCACGGCATGGTTCGTCCTCACGTACCTGCTCGGGCGCGGTCACGTCCGCGTCTACGACGGGTCGTGGGCCGAGTGGGGCCGGATGGCTGGCACTCCGGTAGCGCAGGACGCCCGCGGCTGACCGCGGACCGGCCCGGAAAGGGGCGGGCAGCGCGTCGGTAACTGCCCGCCCCGCCGTTGGCCGGGTCTGGTCAGCCACCCGCTGCGCCGCGGCCGAAGTACGCTACCTGTGCGGTGCGTTGGTCGATGACCTGCTGCCCGGCACGACCAGTACCAGCCTCAGATGAAAGCTTCAGGCCGTTGGCCACGCTGACGCTCACTTTTCTCTTCACCGACATCGAGGGCTCGACGGCGCTGCTGCAGCGCCTGGGCGATACCTACGCGGAGGTCCTCACCGCGCACCACGGGCTGATCCGTACCGGGCTGGCCGCGCACGGCGGCCGGGAGATCGATACCCAGGGCGACGCGTTCTTCGCGGTGTTCTCCTCGCCCCGCGCGTGCGTGGCCGCGGCCATCGAGATGCAGCGGGCGCTCGGGTCGTACCCATGGCCCGACGGTGAGGCGGTCCGCGTCCGGATGGGCATCCATTCCGGCGAGGCGGCCCAGACAGCGGCCGGCCTGGTCGGCCTCGACGTCCACCGGGGCGCCCGCATCGCGGCCACCGCTCACGGGGGCCAGGTCGTGCTCTCGGCCACGGCGGCGGCGCTGCTCCGCGACCCGATGCCAGCGGGCGCCGCCCTGAGGGACCTTGGCCTGTACCGGCTCAAGGACCTCGGCCGGCCCGAGCGGATTTTCCAGCTCGAGGCCGACGGTCTCCCCTTGGCTTTCCCGCCCCTCCGGTCGCTCGACAACCCGAAGCTGCTCAACAACCTCCCGGCGCAGGTGTCGAGCTTCATCGGCCGCGACGGTGAGCTCGCCGAGGTGCGCGGCCTGGTCACCGCCTCCCGCCTGGTCACGCTCACCGGCCCGGGCGGGGCGGGCAAGACCCGCCTCGGGCTTCAGGTGGCGGCCGAGTTCCTGGACGGGGCGGGCGACGGGGTCTGGTTCGCGGATCTTGCCCCGCTGCAGGACCCGGACCTGGCCGCCGTCACCGTCGCCACCGTGCTGGGCATACCCGAGGACCCGGGCCGGCCCGTCATGGACACGATGGTGGAGGCGGTCGGCCAGCGCAGCCTGCTCCTGCTGCTGGACAACTGCGAGCACATCCTCGACGCCTGCGCCAAGCTCGCGGATGCGCTGCTGCGCAACTGCCCGAAGGCCGCGCTGCTCGCGACGAGCCGGGAGCCGCTCGGCGTCGGCGGCGAGCGCGTCTACCGGGTCCCCTCCATGGACACGCCCGCCGATGACGACGACCTGGACGCGATCCGCGCCACGGAGGCGGTCAGGCTGCTCACCGACCGCGCCGCCCAACATGGGGCGCCGCTCACGTGGGATGAGCGGACCGCCCCGGTCGCCGGGCGCATCTGCCGGCTGCTCGACGGCATGCCCCTGGCCATCGAGCTGGCCGCCGCCCGCCTGCGCGTCATGCCGGTGACCGAGCTGGATGCCCGTCTTGACCAGCGTTTCTCCATCCTGACCGGCGGCTCGCGGGCCGGCCTGGCGCGCCAGCAGACGCTGCGCGCCATGGTCGACTGGTCCTGGGAGCTGCTGAACGCCGCCGAGCGCCAGGTGCTCGCCCGTCTTTCGGTGTTCGCGGGAGGGTTCGACCTGGCCGCTGGCGAGGCCGTCGCCGCCGGCCCGGAGGTGGCCCCGGGCGACGCCGTCAGGCACCTCGGTGCGCTGGTTGACAAGAGCCTCGTGCAGTTCGACGACACCGGGGCCGGGCTGGCCCGCTACCGGCTGCTGGAGACCGTCCGGCAGTACGCGGCCCGCAAGCTCGACGAGCAGGATCCGGTGGCGGCGCAGGACGCCCGGATCGCCCACCGGCACCACTACCTGGCGCTCGCGGAACTGGCGGCTCCGCGGCTCGTGGCGCGCGACCAGGCCGAATGGCTGGACCGCCTCGATCTGGAGCTGGACAATCTCCGCGCCGCGATCGCCTTCAGCCTCAAGCAGGCCGACCCCGCGCCTGGCCTGCGGCTGGCGGCCCCCCTGCGGGTGTTCTGGAAGACCCGTGGGCACGCCACCGAGGCGGTCGAAGCCCTCCAGTCGCTCCTCGCCGGGCCGGCCGCCCAGGGGGCGGCGCTGCTGCGCGCCCGGGCCCTGGCCTGCGCGGCCTACCTGCTCGAGCAGACGGGCGGCTACGCGGCCGCCGCGGAACACTGCGATGAGGCCCTGGCGATCGCCCAGGCCGCCGGGGACGGCTACCTGGCCGCCGACCTGCTCCACATCCGCGCTTTCATGCTGCTGCGCCAGGGTCAGCAGGCGGCGGCGCGGCCGCTCATCGAGTCGGGCCTGAGCCTGGCGCGCCGCCTTGACGAGCTCCATCTCACCGGCCGGCTGCTGTCCGCCCGGTCGTTCGCGGTGGACCTGGACGGCGACCATGTGGGCGCGGCCCGCGATGCGGCCGAGTCGCTGCGGCTCTTCCGCGAGGTCGGCGACCGGCGGGAGGTGGGGACGATGGTCGGCAATCTCGGGTACGCCGAGCTGTCGATGGGCGAGCTGGATTCCGCCCGCACCCACCTGGCCGAATCGCTCGGCATCTTCCGGGCGCTGAACGACCGCGACGGCGTCGTCTACGAGACCTTCAACCTCGGCCTGGCCGAGTACCTCAGGGGCTCGCCCGGTGTGGCCGAAGCCTACTTCGCGGAATCGCTCGACCTGGCCCGGCGGGTGCAGATGAAGGCGAGCATCGCCTACGCGCTGATCGGCCTGGCCATGGCCGGCAGCGGGGCCGATGGGGGCCGGTCCGCCCGGCTGCACGGCGCGGCCGATCAGGCCCTGGCGGTCCTCGGCGAGACCGTCGAGCCGCTGGAAGACGGCCTGCGTGATCTCGACCGCCAGCGGCTGCGCGCCGCAATGGGCGACGAGGCTTTCGAGGCCGGGTACGCCGCAGGACGGGCTCTGGCGCCCGGGGAGGCTCTCGCTCTGGCGCTCGGCAACGGGGGTTTATCTTCCCGGCGATCACGTCCGGCAGCGGGAACTGCCCGCTGCCGGGCCACTGACCCAAGAGTATCGTGCTACGATATAGATTGTCCCGCCGTAGGCGCGGCCGCCACTGAACGGGCACGTCCCTCACATGGGAGGCCCACGCTATGCAGTTCCAGCTCCGGCAGCTTCTTGAGCTCGTCCACCGGTGGTCCGGCCACTCTCACAGCGGCCGGGATCCCGGGCCGGATGGGTCTGACAGCACTGCGGGCTCGCCGAGGCCAGACAGGGCCAGAACCAGGCGATACAAGTACCAGGCCCTGGTCACGCCGCTGCCGCGGCAGGCCACCGGCCCGGAAGCCGGGCTGCCCGGCCCGGTCTGCCGCGCTGTCGTGCGGGTGGATCACCCTGAAACCCACCTCAGCAAGCTCTTCAGCGCTCTCGTCACCACCAGCGAAGACAGCCAGCCGCCGGAGAAGTCCTCCACTGTGGTGACGGTGGTGGTGGTCGGGGACGACGCAGACGACTATCTCTTTCCCGGTGAGCACTTCGCGCTGTGGCGCGGCTGCGACGTCGCCCGCGGGACGGTGACCCGCCGGCTATTCGTCTGACTTGGTGACGGCAGGAGGCCATGGTCAGGCTCCTTCCGCAGGCCACCAGCTAACTTGAGCATCTCCGGATCCCCGTGACGAATGCGCTATTCCTGACGTTGCTGCAAATGAGCAACCAACGCTGGTGGAATTGGACGATCGGCCAGAGTGAACATGGAGCCATTTCGCTCACGCCGGGCTAATGTGGTGACTGTGACAGATGTCCACGCATGAGTGCTTCTGCGTCCGCTCTGTCCAATGTTAGTCAGCACCAGGGGTTTCAACCTGGCCAGCCGGGCAGGTTCAGGCGGAGCCGGTGGGCGGGGGCCCAGGAAATTTCGATTGTTACATCCGGCCCACCCGGGGTAGGGCGCCAAATTCGCGGCCGGTAACGGTCGGCAGCTGTTGAGAATCGCAGCTACCAATTTTGCCTAGAGGCGCGGACAGATGAATCGGCGCCGAGCACGTGAGGAGAGACTTATGCCAGTAACGCAGCCGCCCGTCGCGGAGCGTCTCGAGCAGCTGCTATGGGTCGAGGAGTTCCCCCACCGCCGGACTTCGCCGCGTACGCGCAGGTACGCGAGATCGAATCGGCGCTCGTCGCCCACACCGCGGTAGCCGAGGCCGCGGTCATCGCGATCAGCGACGAGTCCACCGGCCAGGCGGTCATCGCCTACGTCACGCTCGGCCAGGACGCCGACCCGCAGTCCTCGCTCAGCGAGGATCTCCGCGGGCACGTGGGCGACAGGATCGGGAAGTTCGCACGGCCAAAACGGATCATCTGGGCGGATGACCTGCCCAAGACCAGGTCCGGCAAGATCATGCGCCGGCTGCTGCGCGACATAGCGGAGGGCCGCGAGCCCGGGGATGCCACCACGCTGGGTGACCCGTCCGTGCTGGACCGGCTGCAGAAAGCAACGCAGCAGGGCGCATAGCAAGAACAAGCGAGAAGGGGAATCAGGACATGACGATATCGACGCATCCGACCGAGACCGGGCAGGCGCACCCGGCTGACCTGGGCACGCTCAGCGACCGGGTGGCCCTGGTCACCGGCGGCACCCGCGGCATCGGCGCCGCCATCAGCAGTCAGCTGGCCGGGGCGGGCGCGAATGTGGCAGCGGGCTACTGGCGCGGCCGCGAGAGCGCAGAGAAGTTCCACGCGAGCATGACCGCCGATTACCCCGGGCGGAAGATCACCGTGCACGAGGGGAACATCGGCCACCCGGACGATTGCCGCCGCGTGCTGCGTGAGGTCATTGACCAGCACGGCCGGCTCGACATCATGGTCAACAACGCCGGCATCGCCATCGACCGGACCGTCGCCAAGATGACCGACGACGACTGGCTGAAGGTGATCGCGGTCAACCTGTCCGGGGCGTTCTTCATGGCCCAGGCGGCGGCCGAGCACATGGTCGGGCGCGGCACCGGCCGGATCATCAACGTGTCATCGGTGATCGGGGAGACCGGCAACATCGGCCAGGTCAACTACGCCGCCTCCAAGTCCGGGCTGTTCGGCCTCACGAAGTCGCTCGCCAAGGAGGTGATCTTCCAGCTCAACCGGGCCGGCCAGCCGCCCGGCGACGGGATCGGGCTGACCGTAAACGCGGTCACCCCCGGCTACATCGCCACCGACATGGTGGCCGGCATGCCCGACAAGGCGCTGGACCGGGTGCGCGCGCAGATCCCGCTGGGCCGGCTGGGGAGGCCCGAGGAGGTCGCCCGGGTGGTCGGCTTCCTGGCTGCGGATGAGTCCGCCTACATCACCGGGCAGATCTGGGCCGTCAACGGCGGCCTGGACATGTGAGCGGCGAGCTTCGACTGGAGGAGCCATGAACAACGGCCCCGACCAGGCCGGCCTGTTCGCAGGGGGCACCGCCATGGATCAGCATGCCGGCGGGTGACCCTGATCCCCGCACGCCCGTGCTGGCCGGCGCCGGGCAGGCCTCCGAACGTCTCGGCCAGCCCGGCTACCGGCGCCGGTCGCCGGTCGATCTGGCCGCGGATGCCGCCCGGGCCGCGCTCGCGGACACCGGCGCCGACCCGGCATTGGTCACGGCCGCGATCGGCACCGTGGCCGGCGTGCGCCAGTTTGAGATCTCCAGCCCGGCGGCGCGAGCGCCGCTGGGCCGCTCCGACAACTACCCGCGGTCGGTGGCGGGCCGTATCGGGGCCACGCCCGCGCGGGCGGTCCTGGAGGTCGTCGGCGGCCAGGCGCCCCAGCATCTAGTCAACGAGTTCGCGGGCGCGATCGCCGCCGGCGGCACCGACGTGGTGCTCATTGTCGGCTCCGAGGCCATTTCCACCATCGAGCGTTATGCCGGGGCCGCCGACCGGCCAGACTTCGGCGAGCACGCCGAGGGCAGCCTCGAGGACCGCGGCTACGGGCTGCGCGGCCTGGTCTCGACGCATCTGGCCGCGCACGGCCTCACCGACCTCGCAAGCCAGTACGCGCTGGCCGAGAACGCACGCCGGGCCCGGCTCAGGCAGACCCGCGACGAGTACGCCGCGGCCATGGGCGCGCTGTTCGCGCCGTTCACCCGGGTCGCGGCCGGCAACCCACACGCCGCCGCCCCAACCGTCCGCAGCGCCGCCGAGCTGATCAGCCCGACCGAGGCCAACCGGCTGATCGCCGACCCGTACACCCGCTACCTCGTCGCCCGCGAGAAGGTCAACCAGGGCGCCGCCGTTCTGCTGATGTCGGCCGCGGCCGCGCAGCGGCTGGGCGTGCCCCGGGACCGGTGGGTGTTCCTGCACGGTCACGCCGACCTGCGGGAGCGGGACCTGCTCGACCGCGCCGACCTGTCAGCCAGCCCGGCGGCGGTGATGGCCGCCCGGCACGCGCTGGAGATGGCCGGCCTCGGCCCCGGCGACCTCGCCACGATCGACCTCTACAGCTGCTTCCCCATCCCGGTGTTCAACATCTGCGACGGCCTGGGCCTGGCGGCGGACGACCCGCGCGGGCTCACCGTCACCGGCGGGCTGCCGTTCTTCGGCGGCGCCGGCAACAACTACTCCATGCACGCCATCGCCGAGACCATTGCCCGCGCCCGCGCCGACCCGGGCAGCTACGGGTTCGTCGGCGCCAACGGCGGCGTCATGGGCAAGTACTCTGTCGGCATCTACTCCGCCACCCCAGCTGCCTGGCGCCCCGATGCCTGCGGCGCACTGCAGGCCGAGATCGACAGCTGGGCCGCGCCCGTCCAGGCCCGGCACGCCGACGGATGGGCCACCATCGAGACCTACACCGTCAAGCGCGGCCGGGACGGCGCGCGCACCGGCATCGTCATCGGCCGCCTGGACACTGATGGGCGTCGCTTCGTCGCGCGCACCGACGACCGCGACACCGGCGTCCTCGGCCTGCTCGCCGCGGGCGAGCCGATCGGGGAGCGGGTCTATGCCCGCTCCTTCGGCTTCGGCAACCGGGTCACCACCATCGGCACCCAGATGGACAAGCTCTTCCCGCCCGGCCAGCGGTGACCTCATTCGCGCAGAAACGCCGGCCCCAGTGACGCAACCGGTGAGCGGCTCATGCGGGTTACCGGCACGGCGCGGCGCGAAGCCTGGCTGGCGCACACCTCCCGCCGGTGGAGCAGGACCGCCCGGACCTGGCGTGACGGCGCCGGCCGCGGGTGAGCCGGAGAGGTACTCGCGGCCGACCCAGGGCCGTGGCCGCGGCCTACCGGACCCGGCGTGACGGCGCCGGCCGCGGGTGAGCCGGAGAGGTACTCGCGGCCGACCCAGGGCCGTGGCCGCGGGCCTATCCTTTCGCGCTGGTCGTGTACAGCGCCTCGGCGCCGGGGCAGGTCAGCCGGTGTCGGCCAGGAACCGCGTGACGATCCCGGTGAACTCCTCGGGCCGTTCCAGGTGCGGCGAGTGCCCGCACCGGGTGAGCACGCGCTCGGTGTACCGGCCGCCGGCCGCCTGGTAGCGGTCAAGGACGGCGCGCATCTGGCCCACCATCGGCTGGGGCGGGTAGAGGTCCTGCCCCGGCCAGCCCGGCACGGCGCCCAGCGCGCCGAGGTGCCCGAGGTTGACCAGCGAGGCGTCGGAGACGATCGCGTCGGCGTCGCCGCGGATCCACAGCACGCCGGGCCGGTCGCCGATTTCGGCGAAGCCGGACAGGTCGCAGTACTTCGGCGAGATCGCGTTGTTCACGCCGCGGGAACCGGGGGCGGTGCCCGGCCAGTTGGGCGAGGCGACCTGATCGCCCGGGTAGTAGTCGTCCCCGGTGGCCATCTCCAGCATCCCGTCGACCAGGGCGTCTTCGATGCCGGGCGGGAGGCTGAGCTGCACGCCGTACAGCGTGGTGAGCACGCGGCGCGGTGACGTGCCGTGGTCGGCGCTGCGGTCCCCCGCCGCTATCCGGCGCACCATCTCGGGACTGGCGGTGCCGCCGCCGGAACCGGCGAAGTCCGGCCAGCAAGGGGTGCCGCCGGTGTCGCGGGTGCCGCCGAAGCCGAACGGCGACATGGGGCTCTCCAGCACGATGGACGCGACGGCACCCGGGTGGTCGATCGCGTACTGCATCACCACCCCGCCGCCGAGCGACCAGCCGAGCAGGTGCACCCGCTGGCCGCCCGGCACCAGGCCGGTCCCGGCCAGCAGCGCGTGCAGGTCGTCGGCGAAGTCCCGCAGGCCGCGCCGGGCGTCCACGGGCGCCCGCTGCGACCGGCCGAAGCCCCGCAGGTCGGCCGCGATGCAGTGCCAGCGCTCGCCCAGTACGGCCATGGTCTCGGCGAAGAACCGCGCCGAGGACACGTTGCCGTGCACCAGAACCAGCGCTGGTGCGTCCCGCGGGCCGGACCGGAGGACATGGGTGCGCAACCGGGAGGTCACGATGTCGTCCGCCTGGACGGCGGCGGGCAGGGAAGACAAGGGGCTCGTCCTTTCCAGCAGGCAGCGCGGAAGCCGCTTGGGTCAATGATCGCAACGGTGTCCATGATCCGTTGCCGCGGGCGTCACGCGTATCATGGCGCGATGATCGGTGGGGGGTCACCGGGCGACGGCGCGCAGGTGCGCCTGGCCGAGCTGGTGGCGGCCCTGTCCCTGGGCGTCGACCTTGGCTTCGGGCAGCCGATGGAGCATGTCCTGCGCCAGTGCCTGATCGCGCTGCGTCTGGCCGAGGGCGTCGGCCTCGACGACGGTGAGCGCGTGGTCGTGTACTACACGGCGCTGCTGGTGAACGTCGGCTGCCATTCGGACGCCCATGAGCAGGCCAAGTGGTTCGGCGACGACATCGCGTTCAAGGGCGTCAAGTACGAGCACTCGCAGCGGAGCCTCGCTGGCGCGGCCGCGGCGATGCGCCTGCTCGGATCGGGCAACGCGCCGCTGCACCGTTTCCGGGTGGGCCTCGGGTTCGCGCTCGCCGGGTGGCGTGACGTCAACGGGATGATCGCCCGGCACTCGGCGCTGGCCAGGTCGCTGGCCCAGCAGCTCGGGCTGCCAGACGGTGTGCAGCAGGCGGTCGGCGCGTCGTACGAGCAGTGGGACGGCCACGGGTGGCCGGGGAAGCTCAAGGGTGACGCGGTGCCGATCGCCGCCCGGCTGGCGCAGCTGGCCGAGTACACCGAGGTGGCCCACCGGATCGGCGGGGCCGAGGCGGCGACGCTGCTGGCCCGTAAGCGGGCCGGCGGGCAGTTCGACCCGGCGCTGTCGGCCTTGCTGAGCGCGGATCCGGAAGCGATCCTGGGCGGCCTGGAATCGGTGCGTACCTGGGAGGCGGTGATCGCGGCCGAGCCGGCGCTCGGTGTCCGGCTGTCGGGGGAGCGGTTCGATGCCGCGCTGACCGCGGTGGCCGACTTCGTTGACCTCAAATCGCCGTACACACTGGGCCATGCCCGGGCCGTCGCCGGTGCCGCCGCCGCCGCCGGGGCACATCTCCAGCCGGCCGCCGGGGATCTGACGACGCTGCGGCGGGCCGGCCTGGTCCACGGGCTGGGGCGGCTGGGCGTGTCGAACTCGATCTGGGACAAGCCCGGCCCGCTCGGTGCGGGCGAGTGGGAGCGTGTCCGCATGCAGCCCTACCTGACCGAGCGGATGCTGCACCAGTCGCCGTCGCTGGCGCCGCTGGGCGTCATCGCCGTGCAGTGCCGCGAACGTCTCGACGGGTCGGGTTATCCCCGCGGCCTGTCGGGCCCGGCGATCACCGTGCCAGCGCGCATCCTGGGCGCCGCCGACGCGTATCAGTCGATGACCGAGCCGCGGCCGCACCGGCCGGCGCTGTCGGCCCGGGACGCCGCGACCGAGCTGGGCGCCGAGGTGAAGGCTGGGCGGCTGGACTCCGATGCCGCCGAGGCGGTGCTCGCCGCCGCCGGGCATCGCGTCACGAGCCGCCGGGAGGGGCCGGCCGGGCTCACCGCCCGCGAGGTCGACGTCCTGCGGCTGCTGGCCCGGGGCCTGTCGAGCCGGGAGATCGCCTCGCAGCTGGTGATCTCACCGAAGACCGCCCGCAACCACATCGAGCATATCTACGCGAAGATCGGCGCCTCCAGCCGCGCGACCGCCAGCCTGTTCGCCATGCAGCACGGCCTGCTCCCCGACGAGCGCCCCGCCAGCACCTGACGCCAGCAAAGATGGGGCAACTGCCTCATGCGGCCGGATGGGCTGCGTCGTTACCTTCCGTTCAGGAACCGAAGCACGACGAAACGAGGCAGCCATGCGTCTGCGCGCCAGTTTGTTCGCCATGACCTACGACCGTCAGATGGCCAAGACCGAGAAAGCCCAGCTGCGGGCCCTGCGGCAGGGCCTGCTCGCAGCGGCAGCAGGCGACGTGCTCGAAATCGGTGGCGGGACAGGAGCCAACCTGCCCTGGTACGGGCCTGATGTCGCGTCGCTGACCATCACCGAGCCGGAGCCACCGATGGTGCGGCGGCTCGAACGGCGCTCCCGCGAGCGGGCGCCGCTGGCCAGGGTCCTGCGGGCGCCCGCCGAGGACCTCCCGTTCGATGACGGCACCTTTGACGTCGCGGTGTCCACCCTGGTGCTGTGCGGGGTGAGCGACCAGCCGCGGGCGCTGCGCCAGCTCCGCCGGGTGCTGCGGCCCGGCGGGCAGCTGCTCTTCATCGAGCACATCCGCTCCGGCGACGCCCGGCTCGCCCGCCAGCAGGACCGCATGAACTGGCTGAACCGGCTGGTGGTGTGCTGCGACTGCAACCGCCCGACGCTCACCTCGATCCAGGAGGCGGGGTTCACCGTCACCGCGGTGGAGCACCTCACCCTGGCGAAAGCCCCGTCGTTCGTGAGCCCGCTCGTCGCCGGCAGCGCGACCGCGCCGCTCCGTGCCGCCCGCACCGGCGCAACGGCTGCCCGCCAGGAACTGTCCTAGCGACTGCGAGGCGCCGGCTGCACGGACGTGCACTCGCTGGCGAGAACGAGGCCGATGCCGATCGGCTTCGTGACCGGCCGGAAGGCCGAGGTACACCGTCTCTCACCAGGAAAGGCAACACCATGGACGAGTTTCACGGGCGCGCCTCGCGGCAGGTCGGCGCCACGCCCCAAGCGGTCTTCGACCTGATCACCGACGTCAACCGGCTGCCCGAATGGAACACCGCGATCGAGACGGTGCTCGAGCGGCCCCCGGAGCTGGCCGAAGGCGTCGAGTGGACGATCAAGATGCACCCGCCCCGCACGCCGAGCTGGACGAGCATCTCCCGGCTCGAGGAACTCGACCGCGGCCGCTTCCGCTTCGCGTACGAGACGCGCAACGGCGATGGCAACCCCTCGTACACCAAATGGGCCTGGGAGGTCACCGGCACCGGCGGCGGCGCCGGGGTCATGGTGACGTGGGACGTCTACCTCAAGACGGCCGACCGCAAGTTCTTCGGCGGCCCGCTCCGCAGGCGCCAGCTGGCGCGTGAAGTCCCGAACTCGCTCGCCGCGATGGCCAGCGCGGTCATGGCGGCCGAGCCGCGATGACGCGGCCCTTACCCGGCGCGCCGCTGATCCGTCAACTTAAGTTGACAGATCAGCGGCGTCAACCTATATTGACGATATGGCGAACGAGGTCCAGCTGGCCGAGGCGGCCAGCGGGGGAGATCCGGCCCAGGGGCTCCGGGCGGCGCGCGCGCTGCGTGAGCTGGCGGAACGGCTGGAGGCGCTGCAGGTCGGCAACGCCCGGGCGCACGGCTGGTCGTGGGCGGAGATCGCCTCCTTCCTGGGCGTCAGCAAGCAGGCAGTGCACAAGAAGCACGCCGGCCGCCTCCCGCCCGGCTGAGGCAGGCGGCCCGGCGAAAGGAGACACGGGGTGTTCGAGAGGTTTGCTCAGGATGCGAGGGGCGCGGTGGTGCGCGCCCGGCACGAGGCGGCCGGCGCCGGCCAGGGCCAGATCGGCTGCGAGCACCTGCTGCTGAGCCTGCTGGCCGAGCCGGGCCCGGCCTCCGCGGCGTTGACCGCGGCCGGTGTGGAGCTCACGGCGCTGCGGGCCGCCCTGCCTCGCGGCGCCCAGCCCGAGCCGGATCCGCTCGACGCCGACGCGCTCGCGTCGGTCGGCATCGACCTGGACTCGGTCCGGCGGGCGGCCGACGCGGCGTTCGGGCCGGACGCACTCGACCGGGCCGGGCGCGGCGGGGCCCGCAGGCGCGGCCGGATGCGGTTCACGGCGGACGCGAAGAAGGCGCTGGAGCGGGCGCTGCGGGCGGCGGCGAGGCTCCGGCACCGCGAGATCTCCGGCGGGCATCTGCTGATCGGGATCATCGACCAGGGTGACAACGGCGCGCTCGACCTGCTGGCCGCGTCCGCTGTGGACGCCGCCGGGCTGCGGGCCGACGCGCTGGCCCGGCTGGCCGCGGCCGCCTGACGGCCTGGCCGGGCGTCGGGCCGGCCAGGCCGCCCGGTCGGCGGCGTAGTTGTCCTCGCCGCCCAGCCAGTAGTCGTGCACGCGGGCGCTGTGGGCCACGCTGGTGCCAAAGGGATCCCGGTCACCGCCGGGAACGTCAGCGCCCTGCCTGCCGGCCGGTTCTGTTTCGCGCGACATCGGCCTGCCTTTGAGGGGCCCAGCGCCAAAGACGGCTCAACGCGCCCGATCCTATGGGGTACGCGGCCGGATCCGGGCGTGCGGTCACGGCTCCCGCAGCACCATGCGCGGTTAGGTGGCCGACGCTTCATAACCCTCGGGCCGGGCTCTACTCGGCCGGGGGAGTGCCGTATTCGTCCGCGGTGTCGGCCTCGCGCGCGGCGCTGGGTTCCCCGGCGGCGCGCGCGGCGCCAACGATCCCGCCCGCACTGGCGGCGCCCGGCCCGGCCACTGCTGCGTCTGGCCCGGCCGGGACGGTGCGCCCCCGCCGCGCCAGCGCGATGGCGATCAACGGGTAGAAGAGCACCGACAGCATGCCGGCGCCGACCAGGGCCGCCGCGTTGTCGGGGATCATCACACCAGTGCTCAGGCCGATCGCGGCGAGCGCGATCAGCAGCGGCATGGTGGTCGCGGTGATGAACGTCATCTCGACCCGCTGCCGCAGCGGCAGGGCGCGCCGGTAGACCAGCAGTGAGGGCAGGCCGCGGACCACGAGCAGCAGCACGAAGAAGACGATCAGCCGCAGCGGGTTCTCGGCTATCGACTTGACGTCGAGGGCCATGCCCGAGGCCACAAAGAAGACCGGGATAAAGAATCCGTAGCCCACGGCGTCGAGCTTGCCCTCCAAGGGGGTGAGGTCAACGTCTACCTGGTGGGTCCAGCTGCGCAGCACCACCCCGGCCAGCATCGCGCCGAGGACCACGTCCAGCCCGAACCGCTCGGCCGCCACCAGCAGCAGGAGCAGCAAAACGATGGACCAGCGCAGGGTCGTCTGCGAGGTCGCCCGCCGGCCCTGCCGGATGAGCGCACGGAGCCGGGCGTCGCCGATGATCCGTGGCAGCAGGGCCAGCAGGATGGCCATGACGCCCACGGCCAGGATCGAGGCGATCGCGACGAACTCGCCGCGCCCGGTCAGGAACAGCGAGATGGCCACGATCGGGAAGAGCTCCCCGACGGCGCCCGCGGCCAGGACGTACCGGCCGAACTGACCGGAGAGCATGTTGTTGTCGTGCAGGATGGGCAGCAGCGTGCCCAGTGCGGTCGTGGTCAGGGCGAGCCCGATCGGCACGAAGGCGTGCACGAACCCGAGAGAGCCGAGCGCGGCCACGGTGCCCACCGCGATGACGGCGCTGATCGACCAGCCGATGATGGCCAGCCGGCCCGGATGCGCGCGCAGCAGCCGCGGGTCAAGCTCGTACCCGGCGAGCAGGAACAGGAACCCCAGCCCGACGTCGGACAGCAGCCTGATGCCGGCGGTGCTGGCCAGGCCCAGGCCCTGCGGGCCGATCAGGACGCCGGCCAGGATCAGGACGACCACCTGGGGAATGCTCGGCCCGGGAAGCGCGGCGACGATCATCGGCGCCAGCGCCGCCACCAGCGTCACCGCCAGTAGTGCTTGGAGGCCATCCATCCGGCGAACTCCACGTATTCACCCGGCCGGGCCTTAACCCCCTGGCCAGTCGCTCCAGGTGACCGCGTCCGTCGCCCGGGGCACCCACGCCATCGTCTCATTCCGGCGATTGCCCCATATCGCCCGTGCCCACCTGACTCGGCGGCGGACCGCCCCCGGCTACGCCGCCGGCGGCGCCGGTGTGCTTGCCCGGTCAGCGCACCGGGTCGTGCCGGGTACCGCGGGGACTGCTGCGCGGATCCGGTGCCCGGCGCCGGGCGGCGAGGGCGACCGCGGCCCCGAGCACCATGACGACAGCGGCGCCGAGGGACAGCCAATAGCTCGAGCCGTACGGCTGGAAACCAGGAGATGACCCTGTCGAAGGTATGTGCAGTGTGTAACCGATGAGCCCGATGGAGGCTATCGCCGTTCCAATCATGGCCAGCCGGCTGCGCGTGAGCGCGCTGATGGCCGTGAACAGGAGACCGAGGGCGGCCAGAGCGGCCGGGATCCAGAAATCGTTCTGGTACAGCGGCGACGCGAGGTCGCCGTGGGTGGCCTGCCACAGGCTTTTCCCGCCGGTGCCATTGTTGACGTACTTGGTCAGCAACGTCACGGAGGCGATGAACACCAGGCCGCCGGCCGCCGCGATCAGCTGGCCGGAACGAAGGACGCCGGATGCCCGTGCGCCGGAACCGGCCCGGGGCGGGCGGGTGCCGCGGCCATCCCCGGCCAGCGGTGCCGTCGGGCCCGCCGCGATGCCCGCCGGACGCGGCGCTGACGTGGCCGGCCGTGGCCTTGCGGGCCGCAGCGCCGCCGGATCCGGCGCCCGGGAGCTGGCCGCCGCGATCTCCGGCCGGGTCCCGGAGACGGCGGGAGGTGGCGCCGATGGGCCGGGCCTTCGCTGCGTAGGAACATCGCCGATGGCGGGAGCCGGCGCCGGGCCGTCCAGCCGCCCGGCGTGCGCGGACTGGAGGGCCTCCGCGAACCCGGTGCCCGACGTGAACCGGTCTTGAGGGTCAACGGCGAGCGCCCGGGCCAGGAACGCGTCGTAGCGGGACCCGAGAGCCGGGCACAGGCTTGACGCGGGCGGTGGCGGGGTGCTCGCCTGGGCCCAGCGCACCGCCAGGTCGCTGTCGCCCTGGAACGGGGGCTGGCCGGTGAGAGCCTGGAAAACGACGCAGCCCAGCGCGTAGAGATCGCTGCGCGGGCCGGGCTGCTCTCCCCGGATCTGCTCTGGTGACAGGTAGCCCGGGGTGCCGATTACCCAGCCCGTGCGCGTGAGGCTGTCCTGTGCGTCAGGCGCTTTGGCGATGCCGAAGTCGGTGAGATAGGCGTGGTCGCGGCCGCCGATGTCGCGCACGAGCACGTTGGACGGCTTGACGTCCCGGTGCACGAGGCCGGCGTCGTGCACCGCCTGGAGCGCCCCGGCCAGCTGCACCCCGATGAGCACCGTCCGCTCCGGGGCCAGCCGCTGCTCGCGTTCAATGAGGGTCCCCAGCTCTGTCCCGTCCACCCACTGCATGGTCAGGTACAGCCGGCCATCTTGCTCGCCGGTATCGAAGACCGAGACCACGTGGGGGTGGTCAACGGCGGCGGCGAACCGCGCCTCCCGCAGGAACCGCGAGCGGTAGTCGCCGGACTCGGCGATCTCGGGACGGATGACCTTGAGCGCCACGGTGCGTCCGAGAATCCGCTGCTCGGCCCGGTAGACAAGGCCCATCCCGCCCGCGCCCACCAGCTCGATGACGTGGTACCCACCGAAGGTCTGGCCCTCGCTCAGCTCCGCACTCACAAGTCCCGCCCCTCACATGTCTCTGCTGACGCTACCCCTGGCGGAGCCGTTCCGCGGTGGCCTGCGTTCTGTGGTAGTCAAGTGTCCGGCACCCAGGGGCGCCAGCCGCACCGCGCTTCACCTTCGGGCCATAGCCATCGCGGGCATGCCCGGTCAGCCGGCGTAGCCGTCGCCTACCGCGAAGACCGGCCACTGATCGGGAATGCCAGGCAGCTGGTGGGGGCCGCGATCAGCGAAGGAGATACCGGACCCGGCCACCAGGTCTTTGACGGTGCGGGAGGCGAGCACCTCACCCGGGCGGGCCAGTGCCGCCAGCCGGGTCGCGATATCCGCCGCTATTCCACTGACCATGTCGCCCACGACGTCGACCTCGCCGCAGTGGATGCCCAGGCGCAGCTGCATCCCGAGGCCAGCCACCCGGTCACGCAGCATGCCCGCGCAGCGGATCGCCCGCGCCGGGCCGTCGAATGTTGCCAGCACGCCGGTGTCGCCGGGTCTCAGCAGGCGGCCGCCGCAGGCGCTGATGGCGTCGCGGGCCGTGGCCGCGTAGATATCGGGTCTGGCTGGCCGCTGGCCGCCTGGCCGCTCGCCGTCGTCACGCTGGACGGTGTCAACGGCCAGCAAGGCGCGGAGCACGCGGTCGCTCCGCGGCTGGTGGCCGCTGCCGGTCAGCAGCTCCTCGATCTGCGCGAACAGGGAGTCGGTGTCTCCGACCCAGAGCAGGTGGTTACCCGGCTGCTCGAAGTACCGCGCGGCCGGGAGATGGGCGGCGAGGTAACGGCCGTGGCACGGTGGTGTGATGCGGTCATCCAGCCGCTGGATGATCAGCGCTGGGGCATGGATGGCCGGGAGCACGCTGCGGACGTCAACGGCATGGCACAGCCGGATCATGCGCAGCAGCGCACTGGGGCTCACCGACATCCGTTCCCAGCGGGCCAGCCGCTGGCGCGTGCGGGCCGAGCCGGCCAGGTCCTGGGCGTACCACTCGGCGGACGCGCCCGTCCCCCACCCGCTCCTGGCCATCTGCTCGAAGGCGGCGAACATGGCCGCGGAGCCGCGCCCGCACGGGTAGTCGGCCGCGGCCCGCCAGCGGGCCGCGGCCGAGCCCAGGATCAGCGCCGCGACCCGTTCCGGGTGAGTGGCCGCGAACAGCAGGCTCATCGGCGCGCCCTCGGAGTAGCCGAACAGCACCGCCCGGCGCGAGCCGCATGCGTCCATGACCGCTTCCAGGTCGGCCATCTGCTCCTCAAGCGGTGTATCGCCCGGCGCGCGATCGGACAGGCCGGTGTCCCGCTTGTCGAACAGGATCACGCGGCCGAGCAAGGCGAGCCGGCGGAAGAAGCGCGAGGTGACCGGCTCCTCCCACCACAGGTCCAGGTGACTGACCAGGCCAGGCACGAACACGATGTCCAGCTCTCCGGCGCCGGCGACCTGGTAGGCGATGTGCAGGTCCCCGCTGACCGCATACCGCGTATCGGGGATCTCCTGCGCCGGGCCTTCGGCGGCCTGGCCGGCCAGCTGGCTGCGCATGGCCTGCTGCGGCTCGAGCGATGGATCCTGCCGCAGGATGAGCGTCTCGAGCTGGCGGGCCTCGCTGCCCGGCTCGATCCCCAGCTCACCCGTCAGCGTCCGGCGAAGATCGGTGTAGCAGCGCAGCGCGTCGGCCTGCCGGCCCGCCCGGTAGAGGGCCAGCATCCGCTGCGCCCACAGGCGCTCACGCAGCGGGTGCCTGGCCGTGAGCACCTCAAGCTCCGCCACGAGCCCGGCGCCGCCGCCAGAGGCGAGCTCGGCCTCGATGCGCAGTTCCAGGGCGTCCAGCCGGGCCTCCTCCAGCCGCGTCGCCTCCAAGCGGGCGAACGGCACGTCAGCCAGGCCGGCCAGGGCTGGACCGCGCCACAGCGCCAGCGCGGCGCGCAGGTGATCGGCGGCCCGCCGCGTGTCACCCGACGTGAGCGCCTCGCGCCCGCTGGCCAGCAGTGCCTCGAAGCGGCTGGCATCCACCTCGTCCGCTTCGGCCCGCAGCAGGTAACCGGGGGGCCGCGTGACCAGCCGCATGTCCTGCCCGGCCGATCTGAGCGCACCCCGGAGCTCCGACATCCGGACCTGCAGATTGGCGGCCGCCCGCTCAGCCGGCAGGCCGGGCCACAGCTCGTCCTGCAGCACTTCTGCCGCGACGACCCGGCCCGCGTTGACCGCCAGCATGGCCAGGACGGCCTGGGTCCTGGGGCCGCCGACGGCCAGCGGCCGCCCCTCCACCAGCACCTCGATGTCGCCGAGGATCTTGAATTCCACCCAGTGCGGCCTGCGCTGCACGAGGTGAGTGTACGTCCCGCTTACCGCCGCCGCGGGCGCGCAGTAAGGCCGTCGTGGGCGCGCGGTAACCGGCCGACGCGAGGATCCGGTCATCGGCACTTGGAGGCGACGGCCATGAGCAGCACCCTTCCGGGGCAAATCAACAGCACATCCGGCGTTCCGGCCCGAACCGCCGGCGCCGGCCCCAGCGGCCAGGAACCGACCACCGAGGAGCGCGCCGCCGCCACGGCCGTTCTGCGGATGATCTGGGGAACACACATATCGCGCGCCATCTGCGTGGTGGCCGAACTCGGCATCGCCGACCACCTGGCCAGCGGCCCGGTGAGCTGCGCGGAGCTGGCCAGGGACACTGGCACGCATGAGGATTCGCTGTACCGCGTCCTCCGCCTGCTGGCCGGGCTGGGGGTGTTCAGCGAGGCGCCGTCAGGATCGTTCAGCCTGACCATGCTCGGCGCCCGGCTGCGGTCCGATGCCCCGGCCTCGATGCGGTCCTGGGCACTGCTGTTCGGCGCTGAGGCATTCTGCCAGCCGTTCGAGCACTTCCGGCATACGGCCCGGACCGGCCAGCCCGGATTTGATGCCGCCCATGGAATGCCCGTCTTCGGATACCTGGCGCAGCACCCTGCGGACGCCGCGGTCTTCGACGCCGCGATGCTGGAGCGGACCACGGCGTTTGCCCCGTCGGTTGCCGCGGGCTATGACTTCTCCGGCCTGCGCACCGTCGTGGACGTCGGCGGGGGACGGGGGGTCCTGCTGGCCGCCATCTTGCGCAGCCACGGGCATCTGCAGGGCACGTTGTTCGAGCTGCCAGCCGTGGCGGCTGGCGCGCAAGCCGTGCTGGCCGCGGCGGGCCTCGCGGATCGCTGCGAGGTTGCCACCGGCGATTTCTTCCACAGCGTCCCGGCCGGCGCGGACTGCTACCTGCTGGCGAACGTGCTGCACGACTGGGACGACACCAAGGCGACCGAGATTCTGGCCAGCTGCCGCCGCGCCGTCACCAGGCATGGCCGGGTCCTGATCGTCGAGCGCCTGATTCCCGACGATCCGGCCGAAGCGGTGCCGGCCCTGCTGAGCGACATCAACATGCTCGTGATCACCGGCGGGCGGGAGCGGACCAACAGCGAGTACGGCAGGCTCCTGCAAGCAGCCGGGCTGCGCCTGGGCAGCATCCAGCCGGTCACCTTCCCGTACGGCGTCATCGAGGGCCTGCCGGACTGACCATCGGCAGTGACCGCGGCCCACCAGGCGGCTGCCCGGTGGCTGAGCCGGGTCCGCGCGGGAGCTTCAGGGGGGCTGCAGGGCAGCTGCGCGCGGCCCAGGCGCGTTTTTTGAAGGGGGCGGCGCCGGTGGTAGCTTTAGCGCCCGATAGGAGGCATCCCAGGTGGGTGTTGGGCACATCGTTCAGGCCTGGCCGCTCTTCCTCGCCGCGCCTGTGGCGGCCGCTGCCGGCGCCGTCACCATCCTGTCTCCCTGCTGCCTGCCACTGGTGCCCGGATACCTGTCCTACGTCACGGCCATGTCGGGGGCGGACGCACAGCAGCCGGGGGCGGACGCACAGCAGCCGGGGGCCGACGCACAGCAGCCGGGGGCGGTCGCCACCCGTGTGCGGTCCGGGCGCGGGCGGACGCTCGCGGGCGCCGTGCTGTTCGTGGTCGGATTTTCGGCCGTGTTCGCCACCGACGGCTTGCTCTTCGGCAGCCTGGGCGCGGTCCTGCGCGGTAATTCGGCCCTGGTCACGCAAATACTCGGCGGCATAACGATCCTCCTCGGCCTGCTGTTTGCCGGGGCCTTCGACCGGTTCCCGGTCACGGGCCGGATCATGCGGCCCTCCGTGCGGCCGCGCGCCGGCCTGGCCGGCGCCCCCATCCTGGGCATGCTGTTCGCGGTGAGCTGGACGCCATGTGCCGGCCCGACGCTCGCCGCCGTCCTCGGCATGGCGACCATCTCCGGCACTGCGTTGCGCGGGACGCTGCTGGCCTTCATCTACGGGCTGGGGGTGGGCATCCCGTTCATCATCGCCGCCCTCGCCGTGCAGCGGGGCGTGAACGCGTTCGGGTTCGCCCGGCGCCACGCGCAGCTGATCACGCGGATCGGCGGGGGACTGCTGGTCGTGGTCGGGGTGCTGGAGGTCACCGGAATCTGGACCCAGGTGATCACATGGCTCCAGCTTCATATGATCAGCAATTACCAGTCTCCCCTGTGAGGCTGTTCGCCTGGCCGGTAAGCCGGGCGCACCATGCTCCGCGGGGATGGCGCTGCAGGCCTGCTGGTCAGCGGTTCGACTGGCCTGGCTCACCGGGCGCGAGCGCGCGCCACGTCCCCCGCTCCGGGTCGTATTCCTCCCGGTCGAACAGGAGCATGTCGTCGCCCAGCAGGATCAGTGAGTACGGACTGGGGCCGCTGCCGGGGACATGACCGTGGTTGTGCACGTCATCGGGGGGGACCAGGGTCGCCACCTCACCGCGGCGCAGGGCACGCTCGTCCGCCAGGCTCAGTTCGGCCCGGCCGCCGGGCTGGCGGACCGCGTGCCAGTGCTGATGGGTCTCCACTCCGCGGACCGGGGCGATCGCGACCCAGCAGCGGTGGGAGTGGGTGTAGGCCATCACGCCCTCCGGCCGGTGGACCAGCACCAGGCGCGGTCCGCGTTCGGGCCGGACCAGCCAGTGCACCCCGGGCGCCTCGGCGGGGATCTGCGCGATCAGCGGAGCGAAATACTCCTCATCGGCGGCCAGTTCCACCAGGGCATGTCCCACCTTGCCCATGTTGGCAGCGTCGCCGGCGCCAAGCTCGCCCAGCTGGGC
This sequence comes from uncultured Actinomycetes bacterium, assembly GCA_963730065.1. GTDB lineage: Bacteria > Actinomycetota > Actinomycetes > Streptosporangiales > Streptosporangiaceae > UBA9676. The sequence goes on from CAVSQL010000007.1 coordinate 219,566, forward strand.
CAGGAAGTGACGCAGTGGGCGGGGGACAGAGCCGGTGCTCATCTGCTCACCCTAGCCGTCAGGTCAGCCAGGGGCGGGACCGCCCAACTCGTAGTCGGCTCGGTGTGGTTGTCCCGCTCGCGGTCCTGTTGCGCTGCGGTCTCCGCCCCGCGATCATGCGCAGATAGGACGAAGGAGACCACGCCATGCGCCCGCCAAACCGACCTGTCATCCGGTGGAATCCCGCTGAGCAGGCATGGGAGACGACCTGCCGGGGCTACAGCGTGCTCAGCGATCCCTGGCTGAACAAGGGCACCGCGTTCACCGAATCCGAACGCGCCGCACTGGGACTGACCGGTTTGCTGCCATCGCGGGTCCTGACCCTGGACCGGCAGGCCGAGCGCGCCTACCAGCAGTGCTCACAGCAGGCCAGCGCCCTCGACAAGAACGTCTACCTGACCGCCCTGCACGACCGCAACGAGGTCCTGTTCTACCGGGTGCTCACCGACCACCTCAGCGAACTGCTCCCGATCGTCTACACCCCGACGATCGGCGAGGCTATCCAGCGCTACAGCCACCAGTACCGCCGCCCACGCGGCGTCTACCTCAACATCGATGCGCCCGACCAGATCGAGGCCGCCCTGCGCGCCCCCGAACTGTCCGCCGACGAGGTCAACCTCATCGTCGCGACCGACGCCCAGGCCATCCTCGGCATCGGCGACTGGGGGGTCGGCGGCATCGACATCGCGGCCGGCAAGCTCGCCGTCTACACCGCGGCGGGCGGCGTCAACCCGGCCCGCAGCCTGCCGGTGGTCCTGGACGTCGGCACCGACCGGCCCGAGCTGCTGGAGGACCCGCTCTATCTGGGCGTGCGGCACCCGCGGCCCGCACAGGAGCCCTACGACGCCTTCATCGACGCCTACGTCACTACCGCGCTGAAGATCTTCCCCCACGCGCTCCTGCACTGGGAGGACTTCGGGCCCGGCAACGCCCGGCGCATCCTGGACCGCTACCGCGACCACATACTGACCTTCAACGACGACATGCAGGGCACCGGCGCGGTCAACCTCGCCGCCGTCCTGGCCGGCGCCCGCGCCAGCCAGACCCCGCTCACCGAGCACCGGATAGTCATCTTCGGTTCCGGCACCGCGGGCACCGGCATCGCCGACCAGCTCCATGACGCCATGACCGGCGACGGGCTGGACACCGCCGCCGCGCGGGCACGGATCTGGTGCCTGGACCGCTACGGCCTGCTCACCGACGACATGACCGGCATGCGCGACTTTCAGGTCCCCTACGCACGCCCCGCCGCCGACGTCCGCGACTGGCCGGGGCATGGGACCGCCAGCGGCATCGGTCTCGCTGAGGTCGTGGGCCGCGTGCATCCGACGATCCTCATCGGCACCTCAACCCAGCACGGCGCCTTCACCGAGCAGATCGTGCGGGGGATGGCCGCGCACGTGGACCGCCCCGTCATCCTGCCCATGTCCAACCCGACCACCCTGTCCGAGGCGATCCCAGCCGACCTGCTCGCCTGGACCGCCGGCCGCGCCCTCATCGCCACCGGAAGCCCGTTCGGCGCTGTCACCCACCAGGGCGTCACCTATCAGATCGGCCAGGCCAACAACGCCCTGATCTTCCCCGGCCTCGGCCTGGGCGCGCTCTTGTCCCGGGCCCAGCGCATCACCGACCACATGATCACCGCCGCCGCCCAGGCCGTCGCCGAGCTCACCGACACCACCAGGCCCGGCGCACCTCTCCTGCCCCCCATCGACGACCTCCGCGCCACCTCGGCACGGGTCGCCCTCGCGGTGACCCGGGCCGCCGCCCAGGACGGCGTCGCCGAGCAGGCCGGCATCGCCGCCGGTGCCGTGCGTGCCGCCATGTGGCAGCCCCGGTACGCCCCCGTCCGCGCCGTCGACGGCTGAAGCTCATCCGGTCTCCGGGCGGGCGCCCCACCGGCCGCCAGCCTGCCCACGGTTCCGGTCAACGGCGACGGCCACACCAGCATGTATGTCGAGCCGAGCACCTGCCGGGACGACGCGGAGCTCGCCTACCTGGTGTCGCTGCGGCTGCCACCCAAGGGCACCGTCTGCAACGTCGATCAGCTCCCCTTTGGCTGACGCCCTGAGACCGGTGCGCTGCGCGGCAGCCGTTCGGCATCAATGGACGCGACGGCTGCCGCGTGCGCCGGGCGCGCTCATGCGCCGGGCGGCACCTTTAGCCCGGATGCTGTCCCTGCTGCGGTGCCACCGGTAAAGTCCTGCTGGTGGATGGCATCCATGACCTGGGCGGCCGGCAAGGCTTCGGGCCGGTGGGCCATTCGCCGGCGGAGCCGGCCTTCCCGCATCGATGGGAGGCGGTGGCCCGGGCGCTGCTGATGGTGGTCGCCGGCGCGGTCGAGGCGAGCGGGGGCGAGTTCCGGCACTCGATCGAGCGGATGGAGCCGGGCCACTATCTGACGTCGGGCTATTACGAGCATTGGCTCACCGCGGCGGCCACTTTGGCCGTGGAGCACGGGCTGGTGACCCGCTCCGAGCTTGAGGCGCGCTCCGGCGGGCGGTTTCCGCTGAGCGGCCCGGTGCTCGCGCCGCCCGTGGCTCACGCCGGCCCGGACGTCGATGAGCCCCGTTTCGGGCCCGGTGACCGGGTCCGGGTGCGTGAGTGGCACCCGCCCGGCCATACCCGCTGCCCGGGGTATGTGCGGGGCAAGGCCGGGGTGGTGGTGCGGGTGGACGGCATCCATTCGGTGCCTGACATCGAGGCTCATGGCACCGCCCGCCGCCACGAGCCGACCTATTCGGTCAAGTTCGACGCCGCTGACCTGTGGGGCGATGGTCAGCGTGGCGTGCTGGTGCATGTCAACCTGTGGGACAGCTACCTGGAGCGGCCATGAGCGCGGACGGCCATCACCCGGCCCCGATGTCGCCGGTGGAACAGCGGGTCGCGGCGCTGGAGGCGCTGCTCACCGAACGCGGGCTGGTGCCCGACGGGTTCATCGACGAGGTCACCCGCCGCTATGAGTCGGAGATCGGGCCGATGAATGGGGCGAAGGTGGTGGCCCGGGCCTGGGTCGATCCCGGATACAAGCAGCGGCTGCTGGCTGAGGGCACCGCCGCGATCGCCGAGCTCGGCTTCGGCGGCGCGGAGGGTGATCACATGGTGGTCGTGGAGAACACCCCCGCCGTCCACAATGTGATCGTGTGCACGCTGTGCTCGTGCTATCCATGGCCGGTGCTGGGGCTGCCGCCGGCCTGGTACAAGGACCCTCCGTACCGGGCCCGGATGGTCCGCGAACCCCGGGCGCTGCTGGCCGAGATGGGCTGCCAGCTGCCCGCCGATGTCGAGATCCGGGTGTGGGACTCCTCGGCTGAGGTTCGCTATCTCGTCCTGCCGCAGCGCCCGCCGGGGACCGAGGGGATGCCCGAGGCGGAGCTGGCCGGGCTGGTCACCCGGGACTCGATGATCGGCGTGGCCCGCCTGTGAGCACACCGCTGAGCCTGTCGGATCTCGGCCTGCCCCGCCGCAACGGGGAGCTGGCCTTCGACGCACCCTGGCAGAGCACGGTGTTCGCGCTGGCGGCCGCGGTCGTCGAGCACGCTTTCGCTGGTGACAGAGAACCTTTCCGGCAGCAGCTCATCAAGGCCGTCGCAGCCGAGCCCGGCCGCCCCTACTGGGAGAGCTGGACCGCCGCGCTCGAGGCGCTGGTCCAGACCCTGCCCGATCCGGGCCCGGCAGCGGTCAGCGGAGGCTGAAGACCGCAGCCAGGTAGCAGAACATGGCGACGGCGGTGGCCAGAGCCATGCTGAGCGAGGCGCCGTTGCTTTGGCTGCCCACGAACGAGGCCCCGGCGATCGCGGCGACGAGGATCGCCGCCAGCCCGGCTGACGTGAACATGATCGCCTTCCGGGCGCGGATGGCCCGGACCAGGGCGGCGATTGCCGCTCCCAGCAGCGCGAGCGCCACGATGGCGTGCGCGGCGAGCACGGCCGAGCCGAAAACCTCCGAGAGGAAGGATTTGTGTTCCGGCAGCGTGACGTACAGGTTCACGCCCATGCCGAGCCCGAACTCGATGATGAGCAGCACCGCCGCCCCCATGCAGTTGCCGCGCAGTGCGGCCAGCCGTGAGGTGGAGGTGGCCGCCGGGGTGTCTTGCTGGACCGAAGTCATGTCATGCCTCCCGTGCGTCGAGCCAACTGGCCGGCGTCCCCGTGGCAACGCGTCCTTGCTGGTCAGCTCCGGGCTCCGAGCCAGCTCCGGTGCTGCTGTGTCATCCCGGCCAGCACTCCAAAACTATAGATGCCTAAGAGTTAGATATCAAATTATATGTACGATGGCAGGCGCCTGGTGGGACCCGGCGTGCCTGGCGGTGCCGGTTCCTGCTCAGCCGGGCCTCAGTCGTCTGCCTCGCCGGGACTCTGGTCGCGGGTGGCCAGGATCTCGGTGATCCACTCTTCGGAGACGATGAGGTCGGGGATCGTATCGGCTTCTGGCCGGTGCCCACCGCTCAGCGCGCGGCCGACCCATCCTCGCTGGTTCGTGTCAGCCATCGGGGCTGGGCTGGCCGCGGTGAGCCGGAGCGCCAGCGCCGGGCACATGTCGGCGGCCCGGCGTGCGTCGTGTTCCAGCCACGGCGGAACCGGCATGTCGAGCATGAGCGGGTAGCCCTGGTGATCCAGCTGCATGAGTTCGGGCACGATGTGCGCGCACAGGCCGTGGCCCCGGCAGCGGGTCCAGTCGACGGCCAGCTGGACCTCACCGGGAACCGGGGGCAGCGGCAGGTAGCCGCGAACCAGCCGGCCGCAGCTGCCGCGATACAGATGCGCCGCAAGATCATCGGTGAAAACGTCGAGGGCCGACAGCACGAACCGGTAGACCCCGTCCGGGTGCGAGCAGGCGCCGCGCCCCCGGACCGCGGCCGCACCGCGGCGCGCGGTATCCAGCGCCCCTGCGCCGCCGGAGCCGTCGGCGAGGGCGGCCAGCGAGCGGGCGATGCCCGGCAAACCCAGTTTGCACGGCCCGCACTGGCCCGATGACTCCTTGGCCAGGAACGCGGCCACCTGTGCCACCTCGCCCAGCGGGCAGGTGTCCTGGCCCAGTGCCAGCACAACGCCCGCGCCCAGCATGCCGCCCGCCTCGGCCAGCCCGGCGCGGCTGACCGGCACGTTGTAGGCCGCCTCCTCGGGCAGCCAGCAGCCGTGATACCCGCCGACCAGCACACCGTCGGACGGCCCGACCGCGCAAAGGTCGAGTACCGACCCCAGCGACAGCCCCGTGGGCACCTCCACGACGGCGGGCCGCGCGGCGGAGCCTCCTACCGTCAGCAGCACAGTCCCGGGTTCGGCGGCGGTACCAGCTGACGCGTACCCCTCCGGTCCCACCATCGCGAGCACGGCCAGCTGCGCGAACGTCTCCGCGTTCGACAGCAGGGTGGGGCGGTTGCCTGCTCCGCTGTCGCTAGCGTGACTATGGCGCCCGGACGGCAGCGCGGCGTGCCCGTTCACGGCGTTCACCAGCGCACCCGATTCCCCGGATACGAACCGGTCAGGCACTTCTACCACGCCCACCATGCGCCTGAGGACCGGCTCGGCCGCGACCGCTTCGCGCACGGACCGGGCCGCCGTCGCGTCGGTGACCGCGACCAGGATGTCCCGCGCCTGCAGGGCGCGGGCCGCGGTCACCGCCCCGCCCAGGACCAGATAGGGCGACCTGAGCAGAAGCATCTTGTCCTTGGCGCTGCCCGGCTCGCCTTCGGTCCCGTTGACCAGGACCACAGGTCTCCGCTTGCGCTTACGGGCCGCGCCCCGCACGGCGGCGAGCTTGCGGGCGACCGGGAACGCGGCCCCCCCGCGGCCACGCAGGTTGACCCGCTCGGTCATCCTGATCAGCTGCTCGGCGGTAAGGCGCGGCAGGTCGCCGAAGACCGCCTGGTATCCCACCAGGTCTATCCGCCGGAGCCGGTCCAGGCCGGCGGTGAGACGAGGCTGCCCGATGCACAGGACCTCCGTCGCGGCGGCCGGCATCATCGAGGCCCCGCCCAGGCGCTACAGCCGCTGGCCAGCGGGATTGCGATCAAGGGCCAGTGCCGACCGCACGGTCGGCCAGTGCTGGCCTCAGGCCATGCCCGGCGCGGACGCCTTGCTGGCACTCGCTCTCCCTCCCGCTCATCCCACAGCCTGCCCCCGTCAGGCGCTCGGTGCGCCCCGTTCCGGAAAGATCCATTGGTCTGATCCAGAGAGGCGACCGGCGGCTGAGTGGCCGAGCCTAGCGATGCCGGGCCGAAGTCGCAGAGATTTGGGCGGTTAACGGCGAGGATGGCCGTTTCGTCCGGCAGCGTGTGCCGTGGACACCCGCTTCGGGCTGCCCGGTCGAGCGGAGCCGTTCTGCGGTCGGCCGGTTGCCGGGTGGGCCTGCGGCCGGCTGAGGAGGGCCTGTACCAGCACAGGCTGTGGCCGACGGATCACGCCGCGTTCAGCCCGCGAAGGCCAGCGATCTGCTGCTTATATCTCGATTCGGCAACGCTGGCTGGCGATTGGGCCTAACGTGTCGGCTCGAAAGAGAGGGACCCCGAGGGAGCGAGCCGTATGTCGTATCGACGAGTCCGGTCATACCGAAGGCGAGACGCGCGACAATATCGGGACTTCGACGAGAAGCCCCGTGGCCGCCGGGCGACGGTGGCCGGGCTCCTGGCGGTGGTGCTGGTCGCAGGAATTGGGCTTTTAAGCGCGCCACATCTGCGGGACATGCTCAGTGCCTCGAGCACTCCTGCAGGTGCCTGTGCCCCGTCCGCCGCCGCCGCGCCCGCCACGGCAGCCACGTCACGTGATGCGGCCGCGGCCGCGCCGGCCGTTGTCGACGGCTCGGCGGTGGCCGACAGCGGCGCTGCATCCGCATCGGCCACGCCGACACCAGCCGGTGGGGCCAGCAGCCCAGCAGCAGCACCGGCTGCGACCACCCCGGCCGCGCCGGACCCCGGCACGGCGAGCACGGCCTCGACTGCGGCGCCGGACCCGGCCACATCGGCCGCGGCCCCGACCACATCGGCCCCGACCACATCGGCCCCGACCACATCGGCCCCGGTCCCGGCCGCATCGACCGCGCCGACGCCGTGCTCGTCCGCAGCGGCTACCGCTCCGCCGCCGGCCGCGAACACGGACTGCGTGATCATCGTGCCCGCGCACCCGCTGACCGCCGCGGGGCTGGCCACCCCGTACAAGCTCACCGGCCCGGACGGCACGACACCGGAGGCCTCCGGCTGCACCATGGCCAACTCGGCGAACCTCGGCGCCTTCGTGCAGGCGACGATCCTGGACCGGGCCACCGGCGCGCTGTCGGTCTATGAGCCGCTCGTCATCACGAAGGGCACGCGTCCGGCGGCCGCGCCGGTGGTGCCCACGCTGCCGAAGCAGGCGGTCGTCACGATCGACTTCGGCTTCAACGGCACCAACCTGACCCAGGTGGGCGCCACGCCGTACGCCCTGCGCCAGGGCCGCTGCGTCAACGGCCTCCCGGGGTCGATCTTCGGTCAGGTGTCGTTCTGCCACGGCACCGCCTTCTTCCGCGCCGCGCGCCGTGCCGAAAGCCGGGGCAGGCTCGTCGTGCCCTCGGCAGGCACCTCCCCGGTGACCGGGCAAGCCTGCCCGACGACGCGTGACTTCACCATCGTCGACCAGGACCCGAGCGACAACGTGACCACCAAGTACCTGATCACCGCGGACGGGCGGACCGCCCAGCTCAACGGGGCCAACGCCACCGCGCTGCCGGGCGCGACGGCGATCTCCAACGGAAGCGACAACGCGCTCCTCGACGGGTTCATGGACCCGGCGCTCGGCTGCAAGCCCTTCACGGCGCCGGACCTGTCGCAAGACGGAGCGCCGGGGACGTCGCAGGCCCTGGATGAGCTGTCCGCGGCCAGAAGCCAGGCGGCGCCGGTCGCACTGGTGCCGGCGAACGACGAGATGGTGCTCGTCGGCAACTCCTTCAGCGCGGTCAAGACCAACCTGTACCGGTCCAACGTCGGCCAGCCCGCGATCTCAGCGAGGAACAACAGATCCAGCAGCCCGGCGAAGTTCTGCCAGAACATGATCAACATCCAGACGCCGTTCCTGAACGCCAACGAGGCGCTGCTGGCGTCGCGAACGTCGCCGGTGCCCGCGGTCGGCAATAACCTGCTCACGTTCATGGCGAACCGGCTCAGCATGTCCTTTGCCAACCTCAACTGCCAGGACTTCGGCCTGCAGAACCCGGTCACGGTCACCTTGGACAACGATGGCGCGGCCACGGCCGCCACCTTCGACACCACGCAGCAGGTGGCGACGGGTGGTTCCTCGACCGGGCCGTCGGGGATCAGCCGGAGGCACGGGCACCGGCATCACTGGTACATGAACCCGTCGCAGATGTGAGCGCGGCCGGCCGGGAGGAGCGCTCAGATCGTGATGGCGATCTTTCCCCGCGCGTGCCCGGCCTGGAGACGGCGTATGGCCTCAGGTGCCCGGCCAACGGGTAGGTGCGGTCGATGGCCGGGGTGACCTGACCGGCGGCGGCCAGTTGGCGCAGCGTCTCGAGGTCGGCCTGCCGGTGCCTGGAGATGTACATGGTCAGCCGCTGGCGGACCAGCAGCGACAGCACCAGCGCACGGACCTGCCGGTCGGCTCCGGCCCACTTGCCGCCTTCGCCGCCAGCGATGATCAGTGTCCCCTGGGGGGTGAGCGACGGCGCGGGTTACGAAGGAGATCGCCGGGCACATGCCCGCTGATGAGTAACCCCTACCTCACCGAGCTGGCCGCCGGGCACGTCCGCCAGCCCGGCTGCCACTACGGGAACGAGTTCGAGATCGGCCTCGACCTGATCCTCGACGCCCCCGAGCGGGCAGCCGGCGGGCCCGGCCCCGCCCGGGGCGGTCCCGCTTGACGTGGCTGATGCATCACATATCATAGTGATATCAATTTAAAGGCGACGACTCTGTAGGCTCGCAGCCGACCGTTATCGAGGAGGCAGACATGGGTGAGCCAGCCATCGTGGTGCGCGGACTGCGCAAGAGTTTCGGCCCGAAGGAGGCGGTGGCCGGGATCGACCTGGAGATCGCGGCGGGCTCGCTCGCCGGGCTGGTCGGGCCGAACGGCGCGGGGAAGACCACGTCCCTGTCGATGATGACCGGCCTGCTGCGGCCGGACGGCGGCCAGGTCCTGGTCCACGGGCTGGATGTGTGGTCCGACCCGCCCGCCGCCAAGGCGGTCATCGGGGTGGTGCCGGCCGAGGCCCGGCTGTTCGAGCGGCTCAGCGGCCAGGAGCTGCTGGAATACTCGGGGCGGCTGCGCGGCATGCCGGCTGGCGAGGCCCGTTCCCGGTCCGCTCAGCTGCTGGACGTGCTGGACCTGACCGCCGATGCGAAACGGCTGGTCGCTGACTACTCCACCGGGATGCGCAAGAAGGCCGCGCTCGGCTGCGCGCTGATTCACAACCCGCCGGTCTTGTTCCTGGACGAGCCGCTCGAGGGCGTGGACCCGGTCTCCGGCGATGTGATCCGCCGGCTGCTGACCCGCTTCGTCGGCTCCGGCTCGACCGTGCTGTTCTCCAGCCACGTGATGGAGCTGGTCGAGCAGGTCTGCGATCACGTGTCCATCATCGACAAGGGCCGGATCGTGGCCACCGGCACCACCGACCAGGTGCGGGGCGGCAAGACCCTCCAGCAGGCGTTCATCGACCTGGTCGGCTCGAAGACCAGCGCGGGGGAGGGATTGTCGTGGCTCGGCTCCTCGTCCAGCTGAAGCTCCGCCTGCTGACGAACGCGCTGCGCTCGTCCCGCGGGGCCAAAATCTCCTTTATCGTCAGCACGATCTTCGCCGTGCTGGTCGCGATCGGCACGTTCGCGATCCTGGCGGCGCTGCGCGGTCAGAGCGCAGCGGCCGACCAGACCGCCGCCGTCTTCACCGTGTTCGCGTTCGGCTGGCTGATCCTGCCGCTGCTCTCGTTCGGCCTCGACGGCACCCTGGACCCCGCCACGCTGGCCCTCTACCCGCTGCGCACCCGCCCGCTCGCCGTGGGACTCCTGGCCGCCTCGGCCACCGGAGCCTGGCCGCTGGCCAATGTGATCGGCCTGCTCGGGGCGACCGTCGGGCTGGCCCGGGGGGCACTTGGCCTGCTCATCGCGCTGCTCGCGGTGCTGCTGGAGGTGCTGTTCTCCATCACCCTGGCCCGGTTCGTGACCACCGCCATGGCCGGGCTGCTGCGGTCACGCCGCGGCCGGGACCTCGCCGCGTTCATGGTCATCCCGATCTTTGCCTTGTACGAGGCCTTCGCCCAGGTAGTGCCGAGGATGGCCGCCGAAGGCAAGATCACCGCCGCGACCTTCGCCGGGATCGACAAGTGGCTGCGCTGGCTGCCGCCGGGCCTCGCCGCGCACGCCATCCAGGACGCCTCGGCCGGTCACGCTGGCGCCGCCCTGCTGCGGCTCGGGCTGGTGGCCGCCGTCATCGCCGTGCTCGGCGCGCTGTGGATCCGGTCCCTCGGCCGGGCCCTCGTCACGGTCGATACCAGCACGCAGTCATCGGCGGTGCACGGCGCGCTGCTCCCGTTCGCCCGCTCCGGCATCCGCGGCACGGTGGCCGGCCGGTACCTGATCTACCAGCGCCGCGAGCCCGGCTCGGTCGTCCGCTGGTGCGTCATCGCCGTGGTCATGGCCGCCGCGTCCGTCAGCACCATCCGGACTCCGGCCTACCATGTGGCGCTGATCCTCAGCGCGATCCTGGGGGCGGGGATGCTCGGCACCTTCAACGCGAACTCGATCGGCATGACCGGGCCCGCCTTCGGCCTGGAAGCGTCGGCCCTCACCGGCATGCGCGCCCTGCGCGCGTACTTCACCGGGCGTGGCTTCGCGCTCGCCATCATCGCGGTGCCACTGCTCGCGGCGGTGTCCTTCGGCCTCGCGGCCTTCGCTGGGCATCCGGCGGACTGGTTCTGGGTGGTGGCGATCGATCTCGGTGGCGTCGGCGCGGCCCTGGCCGTCAGCAGCGTCTTCACCGTAACCCTGGCCTACCCGGCGGAGAAGCGCGTCGGCAGCCCGACGCCCCGCAGCGCCGACGGATACGGGGGCCAGGCGCTCGCCTCCGGCCTCGGCAGCGTGTTCGGGGTGGCGCTGGCTACCGTCCCGGTGATCCTCGCCGTGGAGTTCACCCACTCGGTTCCGGCCGCGGTCCGGCTGCCGGTGCTCGTGGTGTGCGGCGCCGGGTACGGCCTCGCACTGGCCTGGGCGGGCGCGCGGATCGCGGCCCGCGCGGCCGAGCAAAGGCTGCCAGAGCTCTTCCAGCTCGCCGTCCGCAGCAAGCTCTAGGCGGATCCGGGCGCTGGCGGCACGCTCCGGCCGGCCGTCAGCCGGATCCGGGCCCTGGCGGCGCGCTCCGGCCGGCCATCAGCCGCCCGGGGCGGTCAGGTTGACATGCCGGAGGTGCCCGGGGTCGGAGATCATCTGGATCTCGGCGATCTTGTCGTCCCTGAAGGTGAAGCCGAGCGCCCCCATCAGCCGGCCCTGCGGGACGATGGCCAGACCCACGGTCCCGTCCACCAGCGCCGGCTCTACGAACTGGGCACTCCGCGAGTAGCTGAGCGCGTAACCGCCCACGGCCCGGGCACCTTGCATCAGCGCCGCGGCGCCGGGAGGCAGCGCAGCGCTGTCGTCCCGGAGCAGGACATGCGGGTCGAGCACGGCGATGAGCGCATCGAAGTCACCTTCTCGCAGCGCGGTGAGGAAGGCGTTAACGACCTGCCGCTGGCGGGCCAGGTCGACCTGCTGGGGGCGGGTTGCGCCGTGGACGCGCCGGCGGCCGCGGCTGGCGAGCTGGCGGGTGGCGGCCGGGGAGCGCTGGAGAATGGGGGCGATCTCGTCGAAGGGCACGGCAAAGATGTCGTGCAGGACGAAGGCGAGGCGCTCGGCCGGGGCGAGGGTGTCGAGCACGACCATCAGCGCGGGACCGACCGAATCGGCCAGCAGGGCTTCGGCTTCGGGGTCGCTGACGTCTTGGTCGCCTGCTAGCGGCCCGGCCGTGGTGTCGGCCAGGGGTTCCTCGCGGCGGCTCCGGCGGGCGCGCAGCATCTTCAGGCATTCCCGGGCGACGACGGTGGTCAGCCACCCGGCGAGATTCTCGACATCGGCGGTGTCGGCGCGGCTGAGACGCAGCCACGAGTTCTGCACGGCGTCGTCGGCCTCGGCGAGCGAGCCAAGCATCCGGTAGGCGACGGCCCGCAGATGGGACCGCTGTTCCTCGAAGCGCGCGGCCAGCCAGTCAGCCTCGTCCATCGGTCACATTCTCCCGTCCTGGCGGTTCATGGCGATGAACCGCGACCCGGCCGGGATGTGACAGACAGCTGCGCTGTGATACTCGGTATCAGCGGCGAAGCCCCGCGGGCGCGGCTACTCCTGGAAGGAGTGATGAGCGATATGGCCCGCACACTGAGCCTCATCATCCGTAATGTCGTGTTCACGATCGTCGTGCCCGGCGCGGGAGGCGTATACGTCCCATGGCTGATCCTCACCCGTCACGGCGCTTCGCCGGCCCCGGCCGCCTGGTACGCCGTTCCTGTCATCGTCGTCGGCATCTGGTTGTACGTGTCCTGCGTGTGGGTCTTCGCGGCCGTCGGCCGGGGGACACCCGGAGTGTGGGACTCACCCCGGCAGGTCGTCGCGGCCGGGCCGTACCGCTGGGTCCGGAACCCGATCTACATCGGCGCCCTGCTCATCGTCTCCGGCGAGGCGTGGCTGTTCCTCTCGGTGGATCTGCTCGTGTACGCCGGAGTGCTCGCCATTGCGTTCCACCTGCTCATCATCGGTTACGAGGAGCCCAGGCTCCGCGCCCGGTTCGGCGAGCAATACGAGGCCTACCGGCACGCGGTCTCCCGCTGGATCCCGCATCCGCCGCGCGCGCACTCGTACCCGTGACGCGCGGCGGAAGCAGCCCTATGGCTGGGTCACGATGTTGACGATCCGGCCGGGGACGATCACCACCCGGTGAACCGTTGCGTCCCTGGTGTGGCGGGCGTACTCGGGGTGGCTGGCCACTGCGCCGGCGATCTCAGGCTCGCCGGCATCGGCCGGGACTTCCACCCGGAAGCGGGTCTTCCCGTCGATCTGAACCGGCAATGTGACCACCTGCCGGGCCGCCAGCGACTCGTCGAACTGCGGAAATGGTTCATACGCCAGCGACGCGGCATGCCCCATCCTGGACCAGAGCTCTTCGGCGATGTGCGGCGCGAACGGGGCCACCATGAGGACCAGCGGCTCGGCCAGCCCCCGCGGGAGCCCGCCGGCCGCCGTGACCAGCTTGGCCGCGTGGGTGTTGAGTTCGATCAGGCGGGCGATAGCGGTGTTGAACCGCAGGTTCTCCAGGTCCCGCCGGACAACCTTGACCGTGTGGTGCAGCAGGCGGGCGGTCTCGCCGCGGGGCGGCTGATCGTGCACCCGCGGCCCGCCGGAGTCTTCGTCGATGATGTTGCGCCACAGCCGCTGCAGGAAGCGGTAGACGCCAACGATGTCGTCTGTCCGCCAGGACCGGTCCACGTCCAGCGGCCCCATGGCCATCTCGTAGAGGCGCAGCGTGTCGGCGCCGTAGGCGGCGTAGATGGCATCTGGGCTGATGCCGTTCTTCAGGCTCTTGCCCATCTTGCCCGCGCGCGGAGTCACCGGCCGGCCCTCGTAGTGCGGCGGGCCGTCCGGTGCCGCCACGACCTCGGCGGCCGGCACGTACATGCCCCGCTCGTCGAGGTAGGCGTCGGCCAGGATGTACCCCTGGTTGACCAGGCGGCGGAACGGCTCCCTGGTGGAGAGATAGCCCAGGTCGTACAGCACCTTGTGCCAGAACCGGGCGTAGAGCAGATGCAGCACGGCGTGCTCGACGCCGCCCACGTACAGGTCGACCCCGCCGTCACCCGGTGCTGCGCCCGGGGGCACCATCCAGTACCGCTCGACCGCCGGGTCCACCAGCCGCTCGGCGTTGGCCGGGTCGAGGTAGCGCAGGTAATACCAGCAGGACCCGGCCCACTGGGGCATGGTGTTGAGTTCGCGGCGGTACCGTTTCGGGCCGTCGCCCAGGTCGAGTTCGGGCTGCGCCCATTCCGCCGCGCGGGCCAGCGGCGGCACCGGGTCATCCGACTCGCCGGCCTGAGGCTGCGGCCGGAAGTCTTCCATGTCGGGCAGCGTCACCGGCAGCGACTCCGCCGGCAATGCGATGGGCAGCCCGTGCTCGTCGTAGACGATCGGGAACGGCTCACCCCAGTAGCGCTGGCGGGAGAACAGCCAGTCGCGCAGCCGGTAGGAACGCTGACGCTGGCCAGCGCCAGCCGATTCCAGCCACCCGATGGCGGCCGCGATCCCGGCCTGCGTGCCCAGGCCGGCGCAGTCGAGCCCGGGCACACCCAGGTCAAGGTAGCTGCCCTCGCTGGCGAACGCCTCCGGCCAAGTGCGCGCCGGGCTGCCAGGTGGCAGGCCGCGTCCGGTGAACCAGTCCGGGGGCGGCTGCAGGACCGCCCGGGCCGGCAGCCCGAACCGGTGGGCGAACTCCAGGTCCCGCTGGTCATGGGCGGGCACCGCCATGATCGCTCCTGACCCGTAGGCCATGAGCACGTAGTCGGCGACGAACACCGGGATGGGCTCGCCGGTCATGGGATTGATCACGTACGAGCCGGTGAAGACCCCGGTCTTCACGCCGGTGCCTTCGGAACGCTGCCGGTCGCTGAGCCGGGCCGCGCGGTCCCGGTAGGCGCGGACCGCGGCTTGCGGGCTCCGGGCCCCCGCCTCCGGGTACCGCCAGCCCGCCGGGGTCCCTGCGGGCCAGGCCGCGGCGGCCAGCTCGTCCGTCATCGGGTGCTCGGGGGCCAGCACCACATAGGTGGCACCCGGCAGCGTGTCGGGCCGGGTGGTGAACGCGCGGATCACCGCGTCCGCCGGGGCCGCCACCCGGAAGTCGATGCTGGCGCCGTCACTGGGGCCGATCCAGTTCCGCTGCATGGTCTTGATCGACTCGGGCCAGTCGAGGTGGTCCAGGTCGCCGATCAGCCGCTCCGCGTAGGCGGTGATCCGCAGCATCCACTGGCGGAGCGGGCGCCGGTACACCGGGTAGTTGCCAATGTCGCTGCGGCCGTCCGCCGTGATCTCTTCGTTGGCCAGCACCGTGCCCAGCCCGGGACACCAGTTGACCAGCTCCTCGGAGACGTAGGCGAGCCGGTAACTGTCAACGACCTCCCGGCGGCCGGTATCGCCCAGCTCGGCCCAGGGCCGCCCCCCGGGGTTGGCCTCGCTGACCGGCGCCCGGATGCCCGACTCGAACTCGGCCACCAGTTCCCCGACCGGCCGCGCACGGCCAGCCTCACTGTCGAACCAGCTGTTGAAGATCTGCAGGAAGATCCACTGGGTCCACTTGTAGTAGGTGGGATCGGTGGTCGCGAACTCACGCCGCAGGTCGTGGCCCAGGCCCAGCCGCCGCAGCTGGCGCTTCATGGTGGCGATGTTGTGCTGGGTGGTCACCCTGGGATGCTGCCCGGTGTCGATGGCGTACTGTTCCGCGGGCAGCCCGAAGGCGTCATAACCAAACGGGTGGAGCACGTTGTGGCCCGTCATGCGCAGGTAGCGGGCGTAGACATCGGTGGCGATATAGCCGAGTGGATGACCCACGTGCAGGCCGGAGCCGCTCGGGTAGGGGAACATGTCCATGATCATGAACTTCGGATGGCCGGCCACCTGGTCAAAACCGGCCACCAGCGGCCCGGCCGGGTTCGGGGTGCAGAATGTCCCGGCCGCCTCCCAGTGGTCCTGCCAGCGCAGCTCGATCTCGTTCGCCAGCCGCGCGTTGTAACGGAACCGGGGCTGATCACCCATGCCGGCCGTCCCGGCACTGGCCATATGCGCCCCCGGCCACACCGCCAGCAGGCCGCCCAGAACGGTTAGCGCTCCGCTGCATGGTCCTCGCCACGATTCTCGCCGGCCAATGAAAAAGCCCCTCGCACAGGAGGGGCCGCCACGCTGATCAAAGTGTCAGCGCGGCGTTACGAGAAGCAGTCCAGCCGCCTGCATGGGAGCCAGCCTAGCGCGGGAGTGGCCCGCGATGCCGCCGCTGCCGTTTTCCGCGGTGGGCGTCGCCCTCACCGTCGATGAGTTCGCGCTCTGGCTGCACCTTGAGGACGTCTACTGGGCCAGCGAAGGGCGGAAGTCAGTCGACGCGATCTTCTGCGTGCTGGTGGTGACAGGCGCGCTCATCGGCGGAGCCGACTTCCTGTCCGGCCGTATCGGCACGGCCACCTGGTGGTCGTCGGTCTCCGTCCTCGCCGTCAACCTGCTGCTCAGCGTGATATGCCTGCTCAAGGTACTGGGTGGGTCAGCCGCCTCAATCGGGCCGGGCGCCGCGCCGGGCCACCGTTCGCGCCCGGATGGCGCGTCAGGCCAGGGTTGTCCCGTCGGCCGGCTGCCGGGCGGCTGTGACCTGGCTGTTGAGCGCTTTGAGGGCGGCGACATAGAGCTCTGAGAAGGTGGGGAAGGGCTGGATGACATCGCGCAGCACCGGCAGCGGCACGCGGGCGCGGATGGCCAGCGTGGCCTGCTGCAGCCACTCGCCGGCCTCGGGGCCGAGCGCGTAGGCGCCGGTCAGCCGCTCACCGTCGCTGAGCAGGGTCAGAAAGCCGTTGGACTCGGCGTAGGCGCGCGTGTAAGTCTCGGTCTTGGCCACCCCGGACAGGGGAACGGTGGCACTGAACCGGGCCTCGGCAGCGCCCACCGCGGCTGCCTGCGGGTCGGTGTAGACGACGTCCGGCACGGCCTCGTAGTTGGCCTCGCGGGGCTGGCCGAGAATGTTCGCGGCGACGACCTCGCCCTGGTACTTGCCCATGTGGGTCAGGAGCCGCACGCCGGTGGCGTCGCCAATCGCCCACAGGCGCTCACCGGCGCGCAGGTGCGCGTCGACCGGTATCCCGCGCTCGCCGGCCTTGACGCCGACGGTCTCCAGGCCGAGCCCGCTGGTGCGCGGGCGCCGGCCGGTGGCGACGAGCAGGTGGTCGCCACGCACCTCGCCGCCGTTGTCGAGGGTGAGGACGTAGTCCTCACCCTCGCGCCGTGCAGCGGTCGCGTGCACGCCGAGGAGGAGCTCGACGCCGTCGCGGCGCAGAACCTCGCCGAGCGCATCGCCCAGCGGCGCGGGCTCGCGGGCGAGCACGTGCCCGGCGCCCTCGGTGAGGGCCACTTCGCCGCCCAGGCGGCGCACGGCCTGCGCCATCTCGGCGCCGACCGGGCCGCCGCCGAGGATGAGCAGGCGCCGGGGGATGGCCTTCATCCCGGTCACTTCCCGGTTGGTCCACACACCCGGCAGCTCGCGCAGGCCCGGGACCGGCGGGATGACCGGATCAGCACCGGTCGCCATGACCACATGCCTGGCGGTGTGGCGCACACCATCAACCTCGACCACACCCGGTCCGGCGAGCTTGCCGCTGCCGCGCAGCAGGTCGATGCCCTTGCTCGCCAGCCAGCGCTCCTGGCCAGCGTCGGAGTAGTTCGAGACCATGAAGTCGCGCCAGGCCAGCGCCGCCTCGGCATCGACCTGCGCGCTGGCCGTCGCCTCGCGCGCCTGGTGCACCGCCTCGCCGGGGCGCAGCAGCGTCTTGGACGGGATACATGCCCAGTAGGAGCACTCGCCCCCCACCAGCTCGCGCTCGACCACGGCAACCCGCAGGCCGCCGCCGGCCAGCTCGCCAGCACAGTGCTCGCCCGGCGAGCCGGCGCCCACGACGATCACGTCGTAGTCGCTCATGAGCCCGCTCCCGGGCTGGCCTGGCCGGGGCGCGCCTCGGCCGCACCGGCCGAGGCCTCGTAAGTCACTGGCATAGGGGTCTCCTCCTTTGAAGGAACTCGTGACCCGGCGCTCCCGGGCCGGTACCCAGCTGGCCCGGGTCACCGGCCCGAAAGACGCGTCGTGATCCCTGAACGAAAGCACATGCCGATTGGCTGGGGGCTCACCGTTAGGCAATAACAAATTCGAGATCATGTAAATGATCTATGAGGCCAGCGGCCGCGGACCGCCCAGCCGCGATCTCACCCCAGCACCCGGGGACCCAGCCCGGCTGATCATAATGAGACAGCCCGCTGCCTCCGGCGGGCCGCATGGGCTGGCGTCACTACGGCGCTGAGTGACTGGCAATGGGAAGGGCCATGAGCGAACAGGACCGCCGGGTCGCCATCATCACCGGAGGTTCTCAGGGCATCGGCGCCGGCCTCGTCGCCGCCTACCGGCGGCACGGATGGGCGGTCGTGGCCACCTCCCGGGCGATCAAGCCCGCCGGGGACCCGGCCGTGCTCACCGTCGCCGGGGACGTCTCCGAGCCCGCCACCGCCGACCGGATCATCGGCGGGGCGCTCGAGCGCTTCGGGCGCGTCAACACCCTCATCAACAACGCGGGCATCTTCATTTCCAAGCCGTTCACCGACTACACCGCCGGCGACTACGCCGCTGTGGTCGGTGTCAACCTCACCGGATTCTTCTGGCTGACTCAGCGCGCCATCGCCGAGATGCTCAAGCGGGGCAGCGGCCACGTCGTGAACATCACGACAACCCTCGTCGACTACGCCAGCTCCAGCGCGCCATCGGCGCTGACCGCACTCACCAAGGGCGGCCTCGCCGCGGCCACCAGGTCACTGGCCGTCGAGTACGCCTCCCGCGGCATCCGGGTCAACGCTGTCTCGCCCGGCATCATCCAGACGCCGATGCATCCACCGGCAAGCTACGAGGGGCTCGGCCCGCGGCTTCCCCCGGTCGGGCATGTGGGTCAGGTCAGCGACATCGTCGATGGCATCCTCTTCCTGGAGTCATCGCCGTTCATCACCGGCGAGACCTTGCACATCGATGGCGGCCAGATCGCCGGCCACTGACCGGACACCGGCGTTGACCGTCAGGGGTGCTTGGCGGGTGCTTCGACATCGTCGTAGACGCGGGCCGCGGCCAGCAGCCCGTCCGGGCCGCGCTCGTACACGCCGATTCCCGCCTGGGGTGGCAGGTCGTGGCTGCCCCAGCGCATGCAGTTGTATTCCAGGGCACAGCGCACACCGTCGTCGGTCACGGCGCAGTCCTCGAGGCCGATGCCGCCGCCTGCGCTGAAGCACCAGGTGAAGAACGAGCGGAGCTCGGCGCTGCCGCGGTGGGTAGAGCGCGGGCCGAACGGGCCGCGGAAGTACCCATCCGGCGCGAAGGTGCCCACCACCGCCTCGGTGTCACCGGCGGCCAGCGCGGCCTGGTAGCGGCCGACGACATCACCGGGGCGGGCCCGCCCGGGCTTGAGGATGGGAGGCCGGACGTGGCGCCGCTCGTCGACCGGCCATTGGCTGCAGTAGGTGCGGAACACCACCGACAGATCGTCGGGGGATTCGGCGACCACCGCCACCGGCCACGCCAGCTCCCGCCCCTCGTGGTCCAGGCGGGCCAGCAGTTCTACCACGGCCCGCCCGTCGGCATACGTGGAGGCCACGGTCTCGGTGCGGGCGTGCAGCCCAGCCAGCCAGGACAGGTTATGGCTGATGAACCGCCGCACCTGCTTGTGCCCGCGAACCTCGCCTGCGCGGGGATCGTAGATCACCACCTCACCCGGCCACACCGTCTCCAGGGCGTGAGTGTCGCCTTCGTTCAGCGCGGTGAAGTACTCCGCGACCGGATCAGCCTGACCTGCGGCGCGGGTCTGCCTGCGCGCAAGCTCCACGGCACTGGCGAAGTCCGGAAACCACGGCATCTCGACCCCTTGCTCGTTGCCGGCCGGCCAGTTCCCGCAGGCTGCCGTCCCTTGTCCTCAGGCAACCTACTCATCCCCCGCGCCGGCCCGATGAAAGCCTCTCACCGGTCAAGGAAGCTCGCGGCGTGAGCTCATGCACCGGCCAGGGCCAGCAGATGCGCAACGTCTGCGTCGACTACCGCAATGCCATCGTTGGCTACCAGGGCCGGGGTGGCGGAGGCGGCTGCGGTGCCCGCGGCGGCCGCCGCAGCCTCGTGGTGCCTTCGAGCGGATGCCCGCGCCGCGGCTCGTCATCGGTGATGCTGTGGTACACCTCGGCGGCAGCGCGCGGATCGAGCCTGGCCAGCTGCTCGGCCGCTGAGGAGCGCAGTCCGTCGTGCCCAGCCACGCCCGTAGGCTATATCGGCATGACGCCTGATGAGCGGTGGCTGGCCGCGCTATGGCCGTTTGTCCGCGCCTGGTTGCCGGGCCCGCCTGCCGCGGTGGTGGAGATTGGGTGCGGGCCGCTGGGCGGGTTTGTCCCGATGCTGCGCTCCGCCGGTTACGCCGCGGCCGGTGTCGATCCAGAGGCGCCGGAAGGACCGGGGTACCACCGGGTCGAATTCGAGCGGTATGAGATGCCCGAGCCCGCCCAGGCGATCGTGGCGTGCGCGTCGTTGCACCATGTCGCTGATCTCGGCGAGGTGCTGGACCTGGCCGCGACGGCGCTGGTGACCGGTGGGTCGCTGGTGGTCGTGGAGTGGGCGCGGGAGCGGTTCGATGAAGTCACCGCCCGGTGGTGCTTTGACCGGCTGCCGCCGCCATCAGACGATCACAGCTGGCTGCAGCACCGCCATGACCAATGGCGCGCCTCGGGCCTGCCCTGGGATGGCTACTGCCGGGCCTGGGCCGAGGAGGAGGGCCTGCACGCCGGCCAGGACATCGTGCGCGAGCTCGACGCCAGGTTCGGCACCCAGTTGCTCAGCTACGGGCCCTATTTCTTCCCCGGCCTGGCCGGTATCAGCGAAGACGACGAACAGGCGGCGATCGACGCCGGCGAGATCCAGGCCAACCGCATCGCCTACGTAGGCCAGCGGCGGTAACACGCTCCGGCCACCGTTGCCTCGGGCCGGTCTCGTCGCCACGCTCAGCGACGATACTCACCCCGCCTGCACCCTCCGCACGGGCGTGCGCGCTCCACACAGGAGAACCTCACCAACCCCACCGGGTGCCCCGCACTTGTTCCGATCGCATATGCCTCCGAACGGGCGATTGCCCGTCGATCGTTGCACCCTTCTGGCCGGATCGTAGCGCTGGTCCCAGTTTGAGCTTGGCCCGGAATCGGCTCGTCGCTGGTCACACCAAATTCCAGATTTCTGGAAGAATCATTGGAATCGCGCACACCGGACTCGGCCTCGCCGCACACGGGTATGCTTCCTTCGCGATGCCCGCTCAAGATAAGGCTAGGCGATCTCAGCTGGCCGCCTCGCCGTTCTCTAAGCAGACGATCCTGACGGAGGTCGAAATGCGCATCGGATCGGTGCTTCTTATCGTCTGGCTGATCACCGGCGGCGTCGCCGCCGGGCAGCGTGGCGATTATAAAGGGCCCATCGGCAGCTGTAGCAGGGCAGGCACGGTGGCGGTGACGATCCTCGCCGGTCCACTCAACTACGCGGGCGTGAATCCCAATATCAACTGCGCCGTGCCGCAGCCCAGCACCTAGCTGCAGAAGAAATAGTTTATCCCGCCACGCCTTCCGCTAGCCGCGAAGGTATCCGGATCATGCCCGGGAATGACACGGACCGCAAAAGGGACCGGCCAAACCAGCGCAGAAAATCCATGCCCAGAACGCATATGCGCATTGACCCTTAACACCAACAGCCTTAACGCGCCATGAGCGCGCCGCTGGCGGTCAGCGTGCGGGGCCGGCCAGCGGATAGACCACGGCGGCGGCCACCGCCACGGCCGCTACCGCCCACCAGCGGAGGTATTCGGCGATGTGGATCAGCGGGGCGAAGGCGGTCTGGACCAGCCACAGCGCCATGAGGATCACGAGGACGCCGGCTGCGTAAGTGGCCACGGCCTTGATGGTGGTCTGGTGCGCGCCAGCCCGGCGGGTCCGGCGGGCGATGGCCGTGAGCACGATCAGGGCGCAGGCGATGGCGGCCAGCCGGTCATCGGTCCCGGCGGGGGAGTCGGCCGCCCGGGACCAGGCGGCCACCGGATCCGGCAGCCAGGACGTGAACTGGCCGATCGTGGCCTGGATGTTGCGCGCGGACGGCAGCCACGGCAGCTGGCCGTGCCCGGCGCGCGCCGCCAGCGCCGTCCGGCTGGCCACTTCGGTCAGGGCCACGATGCTGAGCAGCAGGGCCAGCCGCGACCATCGCCGCAGGCTCGCCTGCCTGACGAGCGGCCATCGCTCGGAGGCCGCCGCCATCCTGGCCGACAGGGCCCGGTAGCGCTGCCGCACCGTCAGCCGCGGCCGCACCGGCTTGGCCGGCGGCGGCCGCCCGCCCGGCCCAGTCTGCTGCGGCGGGGCTTTCCTGCCGTTCAGCAGCGTGGTCGCGTTCCCCTGCTGCTGCTGCGCCCGGGTGCGCACGAACGCCGCCGCTGGCTGCGGCAGCCAGTCGTCGAGACGGGGGGTCCCGGGGTGCCCGCACTCGCCGATGACCTGAGCCAGCGTGGCTCGCCGTCCCGGGTCTGGCCGCAGGCACCGGGCGATCAGCGCCCGCAGGCCCGGTGGCACGTTGCCGAGCCCGGGCGCACCGTACCGGTCGGCAGCTGGGCCCGTGGTGAGAACGGGCCGCTGCGGGGTCTTGCCCGTCGCGGCGTACACCAGCACCGCGCCGAGCGAGTAAACGTCACTCTGCCCGGTCACCTCGCTGCCCGCGAGCTGCTCCGGTGACATGTAGTTGACCGTGCCGAGCAGCTCGTCCGTGGCCGTCATGCCCATCCCGTCCAGCGCCCGGGCAATCCCGAAATCGATGACCCGGGGCCCGGTCACGGACAGGATGACGTTGGCCGGCTTGAGATCACGGTGGACAATCCGGCGGGAGTGAATGTCACTCAGCGCCTGCGCCAGCCCGGCGGCGAGCGCCCGCACGCTGGCGTCGGGCAGCGGGCCGTACTCGGAGACCAGCTGGGCCAGCGTCGGCCCGGGAATGTACTCGGTGGCGAGCCAGGGTGTCCGCTCGTCGACCCCCGAATCCAGGACCTTCGCGGTGAAAGGGCCGCTGACGCGCTGTGCCGTTTCCGCTTCGCGCTTGAACCGTTCCCGGAACGCGGTGTCCCCGGCGAGCTGCGGGTGCATCACCTTGACGGCGACCTGGCCACCGCCTGGGGAGACGCCGAGGTAGACGCGGCCCATCCCGCCGTGCCCGAGCAGCCCGATGAGCCGGTAACCGCCGAGGCGCAGCGGGTCGCCGGGAGCAAGCGGCGGTATCAAGGGCTCGGTCACGTGCCCTCCAGATTCCGCTGGCCAGGACAGGTGCGCTGGGTAAGGCAGGGACAGCAAGTGTAGGTCCCGCGTCAGCCCACGGCGAGGATGCGGGCCAACTTCCAGATGTCTGGAAGCCGGGCGCGATCTGTTGACCTGCGCCGCCGCCCGTCCCCATGATCGAAAGGCCCACAGACTGCCGCGCGAGCGGTGCATCGTGCAAGGACGGTATGTGATGACTGATCGCGGGGAGGCGATGCCCGGCCCGCCCCGGGCCCCGATGCCGAGGCGGACCCGCAGGCGCTGGACGGTGGCGGCGGGCGTGGCCGCCTGCTGGGCGGCGGCGCTCGCCTTCACCGGGTCTTTCGTGGCCAGTGCTGAGCTCCTGCTGTTCACCGCGGCGCTCGGCACCGGGTGTGTGCTGGCGCTGCGGGCCATGGGGATCAGTGCGGCCCATCCGTGGGTGCAGCGGATGCGCAGCCGGCCGTGGCGCGACGGGCAGGAAGTTCTGCAGCTGGGCCTGCGTCACCTGCCCGATGTGTTCGTGATAACCCCGGGTGGCTCGCTGCTCGCGCCGAACTCGGTCGAGCTGTGGCTGAACCCGCGTGATCTCGGCTCGCTCTGCGAGCTGATGGACATCAGCCTGGTCAACGCCACCGCGGCCGAGGTGTACCAGGAGCAGGTCGCCGCGCACGGTGCCCGGTTCGCCCGCCCGGACGTCGCTGAGGTGCGGGTCGTCGGTGATCCCTCCATCCCGGCCGGCCGTTACCGGCTGCGGCAGGCCCGTCCGCTGGACACCCCGTCTGCCTTCCAGCCGGTGCCGGATGGCCAGCTGGAGCTGGCCGGTGCCGGGCTGCGGCGTCCCGGTGCCCCGGCGGCCGGTCCCGCTCCGCAGCCGGGGCAGGCCGGGCCGCAGCCGCGGCCGATCCAGGGCGTCCTGGCCGGCGACTGGCCCTACGCCCACGATGGGCACACCCACGATGGGCACACCCACGACGAGCCCGCATCGGCCGAGACTGTCATCCCCGGCCTGCCGACGGTCGCCGAGGCAGGCCAGCGGCCGGTCCCGGTGCTGCGGCTGGTCACGGGTGACTCCGCGGCGGAGACCCAGGTGTCAGGGGCCCGCGCGGGGCGTGGGGACGTGGAGCTGCGCCTGCCCGAGATACCCACGGTTTCCAGGGAGCATGCCCGGTTCACCTACGCCGAGGGCCAGTGGTGGATCACGAACCTGGGCCGCAACGGGCTGACCCTGAACGGTGTCCCGCTTACCGGGCAGCGCCCGGTCCGCGACGGCGATTCGATCCGGTGGGGGAGCCAGGCGGACGCGCTGGTGTCCCGGATCGAGGTCGGCTGACCGCGCCGCAGGCCGGGCGCGGCGGCCGCTGACGGGCGGCGCCATGTTCATGCCGAACGGCTGCCGCCATCCCGGCCCCATCGCCGGGCCGCCCGGCGGTGACGGCCGGGCCGGAGGCCGCGGATGGGCCGGCCAGGGGGCGCCGCCAGGCATCATGGATCGCGTGGACCGCAACAGCAGGGGCAGCGCTGCGGCCGGCGTGAGCCGGGCGGGTGACGCGGCCAGCGCGGGCCCGGATGGGCGTCACGGTGATGGGCCACCGGGGGGGACAGCACGCGAGGCGGCGGGCCGGCTCCTCATCTGGCCGCCCGAGCACGACGCGTGGGTGGACTGCCCCACCGACGAGATCACGTGGCTGGACCGGAACCTGCTCAGCGGCAGCCGGGACCTCACCCTGCACCGCGCTCCCCGCTGCGCGGGCCTGCGCTACGTCCACCGCCAGTGGGAGCTGTTCAGCCGCGACACCACCCACGAGGTGTATCTGGCGCCGCATGAGGACGAGACGCCCCTGGACCACGAGGCGGTGCAAGCAGCGGCCCGGCACGTCCTGCCGGTGGCACCGGCCCAGCACTACGAGACGCTGCCGGTCGTCCTTGAGGACGGGGGATGGCTGGTGAGCGTCGGCACCTGGGTCCTGCCGCTGCGGCTGGCGGCGCCAGCTCATCATGGCGGCCGGCCGTCTGCGGAGCATGGCAGCGAGCAGCCACCTACCCAGGGGGAGGAGGCCCGGGCGGGCGGCCTGGCCACCCGGCGGGGCAGCCCCCGCCGGCCGGAGGCGGCGGCGGACGTTCGCGCCTACTTCGACCGCAACGGCACCGCCCGGATGGCGATGGCCTTCCACTACCAGGAGTACATCCTCGGCCTGCCCGCCCCCCAGCCGGTGCCGATGACCGAAGTCGCCATCGCCTTCGATCTGAGCGGCGAAGGTGCGGTCTCCGACTACAAGAAGTTGCTGCAGGACCTCATCTGGAAAGAACGCGGTCACCCGCGGGAACTAGCGGAGTTCCTGCTCGCCAACGGGCTGCTGACGCGGGCCGATCTCGAGTCCGCCAGGAAGACCGCGATGGCCAATGAGCGCAGCGGCAAGAGCGAGATGACCCGGCGGCGGCTGCAGTACTTGAAGAAGAAGTAACGCTGACCACCTTCGTCGCCCCACTCCATCACCGTCATCCGCCGCAGCCCTGCCCGGCCGGGCTGGAGCCGGCGCGGCCGCTGCCCTGTGGCATGCTGGGCCGGTGGCACGGCCGTTCAGTCAGGTGGATGTCTTTGCCTCCACGCCCTACCGCGGGAACCCGGTGGCGGTGGTCCTCGACGGGGACGGCCTGACCGCCGGGGAGATGCAGCGGTTCGCGCACTGGATGAACCTGTCCGAAACCACGTTCGTGCTCCCGCCCGCAGACCGCGGTGCGGATTACCGGGTGAGGATCTTCACGCCGGTGGCCGAGTTGCCCTTCGCCGGGCACCCCACGCTCGGGACCTGCCACGCCTGGCTGGCCGCCGGCGGCGTGCCGCGCCAGCCCGGCGTGATCGTGCAGGAGTGCGGGGCGGGGCTGGTTGCGCTGCGCCGGACTCCCGACGGGCTCGCCTTTGCCGCGCCGCCGGTGCTGCGGGACGGGCCGGTGGATGACGAGCTGCTGGCGCGCGTCGCGGCGGTGCTCCGGATCGACCGGTCCGCCATCGTGGACGCGTCCTGGGCCGACAACGGGCCGGGCTGGCTCGCCGTGCTGCTGGAAAGCGCCGACGCGGTGCTGGCCCTCCACCCCGGCACAACCGACCTTGACCTGGGAGTCGTGGGACCTTACCCGGCCGGGTCGGCGGCGGCTTTCGAGGTGCGGGCGTTCTTCCCCAAGGATGGAGCCACGGTCGAGGACCCGGTCACCGGCAGCCTGAACGCCTCGCTTGCCCCGTGGCTGCTGCGGACCGGGCGGGCGACCGCGCCCTACGTGGCGAGCCAGGGCACCGCGCTCGGCCGGGCCGGCCGGGTCCACATCTCGCGCGACGCCGACGGCGCGATCTGGGTGGCCGGCGCCACCGTCACCTGCGTGTCCGGCCAGGTCGTGCTGTAGCGCGGACTGCCGCCCGGCCGCCCGGGCGGCCCGGGTCGCAATTCCCTGCAGCAGACCCGAGGGCCGCTCTCCATAGCAGCTTAAGCATCATGGCGGCGAGGGTTCCGCGGCGGGCATAGCGGTAATGATGTGATCATGACCGCCTGCGCACCCCACGATGGGACGGCCCGCAGGGCGGTAGAGCAGTGGAGGAGCGGCGTGGGCATCGGAGAAGCCCTGGCCGAAGCGCGCAGCCAGGCCGGCCTCACCGTCACCGAGGTCAGCCGGCGGACCCGGATCAGGGAAGCGGTCATCAGGAGGATCGAGGGCGACGACTATTCGGCGTGTGGTGGCGACTTCTATGCCCGGGGGAACATCCGCAGCATCGCCAAGGCTGTCGGGGCTGACCCCGAGCCGTTGATCCGCGAGTACGACGAGGTGCACCGCGCGCCCGGCGCGCTCTCAGCGGTGAGCCTGGACGAGCTGCTCGCGCCGGCCGAGGCATCTGGGCGGCGACTGGCTGGGCTGGACCGCGGTGCTGGGGCTGGCGCTGGCCGTGGCGCTTGGGGCCGTGGCGTACAGCTTCCTGTCTGGCTCGCCGCATGCGGCGAGCGCCCCGCCAGCGGCCGCGGACCATGTGGGCGCCCACGCCGGGTGGAGCGGGACGCTCCAGGCGGCGAAGACCAGCCGGAACGCGGCTCGCTACGTCGCTCTCACCCCGCGCCGCACTGGCGCGGCGCGGACGCTGACCGGCCCAGCGGCCACGGTGCGCGCGTACGTAGCCGCCATCAACGACCACCACTACGCCCGGGCCTGGCGCCTGGGCGGCCGGAACGCCGGAGGGTCCTACTCCAGCTTCGTCAGCGGCTTCAGCACCACCGCACGAGACACCCTGACCATCGTGTCGGTCTCAGATGATGTTGTCACCGCCCAGCTCACCGCGCAGCAGACCGACGGCACCATCACGACCTACCAGGGCACGTATACCGTTGACCGCGGTATCATCACCGGTTTCGACGTCCTTCAAGTGGGCTGACCTCGCGCT
>CAVSQL010000008.1:0-175581 GCA_963730065.1 uncultured Actinomycetes bacterium
CGTGCGAGGGCTCATTGGCGTTGACCCGCGGGTACAGGGCCCACTTGAAGTGCTTGAACAGGTCCGGCTTGTCGGCCTTCATCGACGGGTAGACGAACGGGTAGTTCAGCTGGAAGGCCGCCGCGCCGCTCTCCATGGCCAGCCGGTTCTGGTCCTCCATCTGCACCGGCAGCGACGGGTCGGCCGCCGTCGAGGTGGCCAGCCGCTTCATGATCTTCAAAGCGGTTACCGCGGGCGCCCCGAGTGCGACGTGCAGCCCGTCCGGCGTCAGGATGCTCCCGCCCGCGCTGGTGACCAGGGTGTTGAACCAGACCGTGGAGCCCTCGTACTGCGCGCCCTGGATCTCGATCAGGTGCGGCTTGCCCTGCTTGGCCAGCTGCTCCGCGTCGCTGATCATCTGGTCCCAGGTCTTGGGCGGGGTCTTCACCAGGTCGGAGCGGTACCACAGCAGCTGGGTGTTGCTGTTGTAGGGCACCGCGTAGAGCTTGCCTTTCCAGGTGGCGGTCTCGAGCGGGGCCTTCAGCGTGCCGTTCTCCGCCTGCTGCTTGTTGGTGCCGGTCCAGGGCAGGATCCAGCCGGCCTCGGCGAACTCTGCCTCCCAGGTCACGTCCAGGCCGAGGATGTCCATCGAGGGGTCGGCCGCGGCCAGCCGCCGCGCCAGCTGCAGCCGCTGGTCGTCGGCGGCTTTCGGCAGCTTGTTGTAGGTGATGGTGTACTTGCCACCGCTCTGCTTGCTGCAGTTGGTGACCGCCGTCGCGACGGCACCTGAGGGGTCGTCGAAGCTGTAGAAGTTGATCGTTGCGCCGGTGCCCGCGCTGCTGGTGCCGCAGGCGGCGAGCGCCGTGGAGGCCAGGGCGGCGCCGACCACGCCGGCGCCGAAACACCTGAGGCGGGACACGCGCCGGGAGGCTTCGCGCCTCCGGGGCCGCTGCGACATGCTCCTGCCACCGCTGTCAGCCATCATCCCTCCATCCAGTGCCCCTGGTGGCTAGGCCGCCAAGGGCGCGACAACTAGGTTGTTCTTCCGGCCGCGCCGGCCCCGGTCATGCGCGCGGCGTTCCCGGCGTTGGCACCGGCCGGCGACGGCCCGGACCCGCGCAGTCTCGCGGTGCTCGAGCGGTGCACGACCTCCAGTGGCAGCTGCTGCCGCTGCGGGCCGATCGGCTCGCCCCGCAGCAGCGCGCACAGCCGTCGCGCGGCCTCGGCGCCGCTGTCCTCCAGCGGCTGGCGCACCGTGCTCAGGCCGAGCAGCATCGCGGACTCGATGTCGTCGAAGCCGATCACGGACAGCTCGCCGGGGACCGGCCGCCCGGCCCGGTCGGCCGCGGCGAGAACCCCCATCGCCTGCGTGTCCGACGCCGCGAAGATCGCCGAGGGCGGATCGGGCAGCGACAGCAGCTCGGTGGCGAGCGCCTCGGCGTTCGCCGCGCCGTGCGGGCCGCGCCGCACCAGGCCGGCGTCGTGGCCGATGCCCGCCCCCGCCAGGGCCTCCTGGTATCCGCGCAGCCGCTCGTTCGACGCCGTGAAGCCCAGGTGGTCGCGTGCGGCCAGGCGCCGGGTGTCGCCGACGAAGCCGATCCGCCGGTGCCCGAGCGAGAGCAGGTGTTCGGTCGCCATCCGGCCACCCGCGGCGTCGTCGGTGACGGTGTGCGGGACGCGCGCGAACGCCACGTCGACGGCGACCAGCGGCACGCCGGCCCGCCGGAACAGCGCCAGCCACCGCCGGGACATGCGCAGCGAGACCACGATCACGCCGTCCACCCGGTACCTGCTGGTCAGCGCGGTCAGGTGGTGATCCCGCTGCCCCGCGGTGTCCACGTTGCACACCACGGTGTCGTAACCCTGCTCGTCGAGAACGGTCAGGGCGCCGGCCAGCCGCATCACGGCCGACGGCGTGGTCAGGTGCGGCACGACGATCGCGACCGTCCGCGGCGTGCCCCGGGACAGCGATGCGGCGAGGTAACTCGGCCGGTAGCCCAGCTGCTTGATGACGCCCAGGACGGTGCGCCTCGTCGACTCCCGCACGTTCGCCCCGCCGTTGATCACCCGCGAGACCGTGCCGACCCCAACGCCCGACGCGGCAGCCACATCGGCGATGGTCACCCGCCCTGAAGGCGCCATCTGACCTCCCGCGTGCCGGAACCAGCGAGCCAGTGTTTTGGAACCGGTTCCATATCTGGAGATCTTCACCCCGCGTTTCAGCGCCGTCAAGACCTAGGCAACGGTGTCGACGGGCATCTTGTCCCGCAGGCGGGGATAGCGCTCTCACCGGGGACCGGCTCCAGGACCATGGGGAGAGAGCTTCCAGCCGGATCGCGGAGTAAACCAGCGCTCGTGCCTTAGTTGCCCGGCATCGGCATGATGGAGCCCGAATACGCCACGCCGTTCTAAGGTGCTGGCGCCCAGATCGGCGTCGCCGGTCAGGCAGAAACGGCGCCCGGCCCCGGCCACGTGGCTGAACAGCCTCACAACATCGCTGTACACCGGCACGAAACCCGGCACAAGGGGCGAGTCCTTGGTTGTTACATTTTCGCGTCCTGCAATCGACACACAGTGACAGCGGGCGCCATGAGGCAGGCGGTCACGAGGTGACGGTGATCGTGCCGCTGCCCAGGACGGTGTCGCCGTCGTAGAGGACCGCGGCCTGACCGCGGGCGACGCCACGGGCCGGTGCCCGCAGCCGGATCCGGAGTTCCTCACCGTCGAGGTGCGCGGTAGCGGGGTGGACCTCGCCGTGCGCCCGCAGCTGGACCAGGCAGTCGCGGCGCCCGCGGGGCGGCTCGCACCCGGTCCAGACCGGCCGGTCCGCCACGATGCCGAGCACATCGAGGGACTCGCGCGGGCCGACGGTAACCGTCCGGGTCGCGGGCTGGATGTCCAGGACATAACGGGGCCTGCCGTCGCTGGCCGGGCCGCCGACCCGCAGCCCCTTGCGCTGCCCGATGGTGAACCCGTACGTGCCGTCATGCGTGCCGAGCGGCGTGCCGTCCTGCGCCACGATGCTCCCGGGTGCGCTGCCCAGGCGGGCGGCCAGGAACCCCCTGGTGTCCCCGTCGGGGATGAAGCAGACATCGTGGCTGTCCGGCTTGTCGGCGACGGCCAGCCCCCGTCCCGCCGCCTCGGCCCTGACCTCGTCCTTGGTGGACCCGCCGAGCGGGAACAGGGCCCGGTCAAGCTGCCCGCGGTTGAGCACCGCCAGCACATACGACTGGTCCTTGGCCGGGTCCACGCTGCGCCGCAGCCTCCCCCGCTCCAGCCGCGCGTGGTGGCCGGTGCACACGGCGTCGAAGCCGAGCGCCACCGCCCGGTCGAGCACGGCCGCGAACTTGATCTTCTCGTTGCACCGCAAACACGGGTTCGGAGTCCGCCCTTCCGCGTACTCCGCCACAAAATCCGCCACGACATCCCGGTCGAACCGCTCCGCCATGTCCCACACATAAAACGGGATCCCGATCACGTCGGCGGCCCGCCGCGCATCCCGCGCGTCCTCCAGCGTGCAGCACCCCCGCGCCCCGGACCGGTACGACCGCGGGTTACTCGACAATGCCAGATGAACCCCGGTCACCTCATGCCCGGCGTCCACCGCCCGCGCAGCAGCCACAGCGGAGTCCACCCCGCCCGACATAGCCGCCAGCACCCGCACTCGAGTCACCTTCCAAGCAACTGCTCGCTTCTTCAGCCTATTGGCCCACGCTGCCGCGCTTGACCGTGCAGGTCCGCGGGACCGACACCGCGCACCCGATGGCTGGCATGACACCGTCGGCACTTCCCGCCATCGGCCCGAGACGCGCGGCGTTAGTGAATCAGGCGCGCCACGTTACGCCTTCGGGTGCACGCCATCGGCCCCGGTTGCGGCTGGGCTTAGACCCGCAGGCGGGCTCAGCCTGCACATGTCAGCCTGCGTGGAGCCGTGGCGTTCCGGTGGGAGCCGCGGGCGTAGCGTGCCCAGGCGGATGCGAGCACGGAGGCGCCTCGGGCCGATGGTGAATCAGCGTGAGCGGCCAATGCCAGCCCGCGGGCCCGCCGGGTTAGCCGCGGCGCCCGCCGGGGGCGTGAGCACGGCAACCCGCACGGCATGTGCCGTGGTGGCTCGAGTGGCGGGCAGCGTCGTTATGCATCAGGACTTGTTGGCGCGGCGGGCGCGTTCGACGGCTTCGGCGATCACTGCGCCCAGCGCCTCCACGTCGGCCTCGGTGGAGGTGGAGCCGAGCGAGAAGCGGAGGGAGCTGCGCGCGCGGGCCTCGTCGGCGCCCATGGCGAGCAGGACGTGGCTGGGCTGGGCCACTCCGGCGGTGCAGGCCGAGCCGGTGGAGCAAGCGATGCCCTTCGCGTCGAGCAGCATGAGCAGGGCGTCGCCCTCGCAGCCGGGGAAGGAGAAATGGGCGTTGCCCGGCAGCCGGCCGGGACCGGGCGGGGCCCCGTTGAGTATGGCGTCGGGCACCGCCGCGAGCACCCGCCCGATGAGCTGGTCGCGGAGCGCGGCCAGCCGCGCCGCTTCCTCCTCCTGCCGCTTGACAGCGATCTGGGCGGCGACCGCGAACGCCGCGATCGCGGGCGCGTCGAGAGTCCCAGAGCGCACGTCCCGTTCCTGGCCGCCGCCGTGCAGCACCGGCACCGGCTCGATCCCCCGGGCGAGCAGCAGCGCGCCGACCCCGACCGGCCCGCCGATCTTGTGGCCGGAGAGGGTGAGCGCGTCCACCCCGCTGGCGGCGAAGTTCACCGGCAACTGCCCGGCCGCCTGCACCGCGTCGGTGTGGAAGGGGATCTGGTGCTCGCGCGCGGCCGCGGCGAGTTCCGCGATCGGCTGGATCGTGCCCACCTCGTTGTTCGCCCACATGACGCTGATCAGCGCGACGGCACCGGGATCTGGGGCGACGGCCGCCCGCAGCGTGCCCGGCCGCAGGAGGCCATCGGGGCCGACCGGGAGCCAGCGCACCTCTGCCGCCTCGTGGCTGGCCAGCCACTGGGCCGGGTCGAGCACCGCGTGGTGCTCGATGGCGGTGACCAGCACCTTGCGCCGCCGTGTGCCTGCTGCACGACGGGCCCAGTACAGGCCCTTCACCGCGAGGTTGTCGGCCTCGGTCCCGCCGCTGGTGAAGACCACCTCGCTGGGCCGGGCCCCGTAGGCCTCGGCGATCCGCTCGCGGGCCTCCTCGACCACCCGGCGGGCCCGGCGGCCGGCGTTGTGCAGGGAGGAGGGGTTGCCGAGGTGCGCGAGCTCGGCCGTCATCACGGCGATGGCTTCGCCGATCATCGGCGTGGTCGCCGCGTGGTCCAGGTACACCAGGCATTCCTGCCTCTGACCTGGGCTCCCGCCCTCGTTACCTGAGTTCCCCATGACGGCCACAAGCCTAGCTGTAGTTCTGGTCATCGGCTGCGGCCCAGCGCCAGCCCGCAGGCGTGCTCGGGCGCCGCCTTCAGGACTCCCGGTGCCGGGCGATCTCGTCAGTGAGCTGGGGGACGACGTTGAACAGGTCGCCGACGACCCCGAAGTCGGCCAGCTCGAAGATGGGCGCCTCGGGGTCCTTGTTGATCACCATGATTGTCTTGGAGGTCTGCATCCCGGCCCGGTGCTGTATCGCGCCCGAGATGCCCACCGCCAGGTAGAGCTGGGGCGAGACGGTCTTGCCGGTCTGCCCGACCTGGAACTGGTGCGGGTACCAGCCGGCGTCGGTGGCGGCACGCGAGGCCCCCACGGCGGCGCCGAGTGAGTCAGCGAGCTTCTCGATCAGCGCGAAGTTCTCGGCGTTGCCGACCCCGCGGCCGCCCGAGACCACGATGGCCGCCTCGGTCAGGTCCGGCCGCTCGCCGCGTTGCGCCACCACCCGCTCGGTGATGCGGGCCGTCTTGGCTACCTCGCTCAGCTCGACCCCGGCCCGCTCCAGCGCGGCCGCGCCCTCGGCGGGCTCCGGGGCGGCCGAGTTCGGCCGCACCGCCACGATCGGCGTGCCGCTCCGCACACGCGACTGGACGATGATCGCCCCGCCGAAGATGGACTGCTCGGCCACCGGTCCCGGGCCATCGTCCGCCGGAGTCAGGCCCACCGCGTCGGTGAGCACTCCCGAGGAGATCTTGACCGCGAGCCGCCCGGCGATCTCCTTGCCCTCGGCCGTGGCCGCGACCAGGACGGCGGCCGGCTCCGTCCGCCCGGCCAGGGACGCGAGCACCTCAGCGGCGGGGGCGGCCACGTAGTCGTCCAGGCCCTCGCCGTCCGCCACGTAGACCTTGGCCGCGCCGAACTCGGCGAGCCGCTCCCGGCCACCTTCCGCGCCGCCGCCCAGCCAGACCACGGCGGGCTCACCGAGCCGGCGGGCGAGGGTCAGCAGCTCGAGAGTGACCTTCTTGACCGTCTCGCCGTCATGCTCGGCGAGAACAAGGACCTCAGCCATGAATTCGCACGTCCTCCGGGCTCAGATGAACTTCTGGGTGGCGAGGAACTCGGCCGCCTTGACGCCGCCGTCGCCGTCGTCCTTGACAATCGTGCCGGCCTGCCGCGGCGGCCGCTTGGCGAAGCTGACCACCTCGGTCGCGGCCGCGCCCAGCCCTACCTGGCCCGGGTCGATCCCGGCGTCGGCCACGCTCAGGATCTCGACCGGCTTCTTCTTGGCCGCCATGATCCCCTTGAAGGACGGGTAGCGCGGTTCGTTGATCTTCTCGACCACGCTGACCACCGCGGGCAGGGTCGCCTCGACCTTGTCGTAGCCGTATTCGGTCTGGCGCTGGATCGAGATCGCGGACCCGTCGGTCTCGACCTTGCTGGCCAGCGAGAGCTGCGGGACACCGAGGCGCTCGGCCAGCATCGCGGCCATGACACCCATCCGGGCGTCGGTCGATTCCGAGCCGAGGATGACCAGGTCGAACCCGATCCGGCCGAGCACGGTGGCCAGCGCCAGCGAGGTGGCCAGCGCGTCGGACCCGGCAAGCTGGTCGTCGACCAGGTGAACCGCCTTGTCGGCGCCCATCGACAGGGCCTTGCGGATGGACTCGCTGGCCTTGTCCGGGCCCATGGACAGGATGGTCACCTCGCCCCCGTGCGCCTCGGCGAGACGCAGGCCTTCCTCGATCGCGTACTCGTCAAGCTCGTTGATGACCCCGTCCGGCGTGGCCCGGTCAAGCGCGGAGTCCTCCGCCCGCAGGGTGCGTTCCGCCCAGGTATCGGGGACCTGCTTCATGCAGACGACGATATTCATGACCGGCGGCCGACCTCCTGCCCTCTGCTTCCGCGAATGGCACCCGGCAAAGTCCGGGCACCGCTAAGACTGCCAAACGCGGCGGCCAGCCGCGGCTCCGGGGTCTTCCCACCATGCCGCCAGCGGGCGCTCCGCGCACATCCAGCACGTGGCGCGCAAATGTTACTAGCAAGTAGCTTACTGGCCAAGGCGCTGCTCGGCCGCGTCGACCACGTTGGCGAGCAGCATCGCACGGGTCATCGGCCCGACCCCGCCGGGCATCGGCGCCAGGTACCCGGCCACCTCCGCCACCTCCGGCGCGACGTCACCCACCAGCCCGGCGTCGGTCCGGGTGATGCCGACGTCCAGCACAGCCGCCCCGGGCTTGACCATGTCCGCGGTGAGCAGGCCGGGCCGGCCGGCCGCCACCACCACGATGTCGGCCCGCCGGGTGTGCCCGGGCAGGTCTTTGGTCCCGGTGTGGGTGAGGGTGACGGTCGCGTTCTCGCTGCGCCGGGTGAGCAGCAGGCCCAGCGCCCGCCCGACGGTGATCCCGCGCCCGATCACCGTGACGTCGGCGCCCGCGATCGGCACATCGTAGCGGCGCAGCAGCTCCACGATCCCGCGGGGTGTGCACGGCAGCGGCCCCGGCTCACCGAGGACAAGCCGGCCCAGGCTGACCGGGTGCAGGCCATCGGCGTCCTTGGCCGGGTCCATCCGGTTCAGCACCCGGAGCGCGTCAAGACCGGCGGGCAGCGGCAGCTGCACGATGTATCCCGTGCACGCGGGATCCGCGTTCAGCTCGTCGATCACCGCCTCCACCTGCTCCTGGGTGGCGTCGGCCGGCAGGTCGCGGCGGATGCTGGCGATGCCCACCTGCACGGAGTCACGGTGCTTGCCGCCCACGTAGGCGTGGCTGCCGGGGTCGTCACCGACCAGCACGGTGCCCAGGCCCGGCACGATGCCCGCCCGCGCCAGCGCCGCCACCCGCCGGGCGAGATCCTCCTTGATCGCCGCTGCGGTCGCCTTGCCGTCGAGAACCACGGCCGTCATCGGGCGCCTCCCGCCCTCGCCGCCGCCGCACCTGCCGGGATGCTCATGAAACCCCTCTCGGATCGCCAGTGCCTGTCGTCATCGCCAGTGCTTTTGTCGTCAGTGGAAGAAGTGACGGGCGCCGGTGAAGTACAGGCTGACCCCCTCGTTCTGCGCGGCCTGCACCACCTCGTCATCGCGGACCGACCCGCCGGGCTCGACGATGGCACGAACCCCGGCGCCGGCGAGCACCTTGAGACCGTCGGGGAAGGGGAAGAAGGCGTCGCTGGCGGCCACCGCCCCGACCGTGCGCTCCTGGGCGCGGTTCACCGCGAGCCGGGCCGCATCCACCCGGTTGACCTGTCCCATGCCCACCCCGACGGTGGCGCCATCGATGGCTATCAGGATGGCGTTGGACTTCACGCAGCGGCAGGCGCGCCACGCGAAGGCCAGGTCCGCCATGACCTCGCCGGAGGCCGGCGGCCCCGCCTTCAGCTCCCAGGTGGCCGGGTCGTCGCCGGGTGCGTCGAGCATGTCCGCGGACTGCATGAGCAGCCCGCCATCCAGCTGGCGCCACTCGACCGGCGCCGCCGGGCGGGCGGGCGGTGACGGGCAGGTCAGCAGCCGCAGGTTCTTCTTCGCCGTGAGCAGTGCGCGGGCGGCGGGCTCGAAGCCGGGCGCGACTACGACCTCGGTGAAGACCTCGGCGATCTGGGCGGCGAGCTTCTCCGTCACCTCGCCGTTGGCGGCGATGACCCCGCCGTAGGCCGATACCGGGTCGCAGGCGTGGGCCTTGCGGTGCGCCTCCGCCAGGTCGGCCCCGATCGCGATCCCGCACGGGTTGGCGTGCTTGATGATCGCAACGCAGGGCTCGGTGAACTCGAACGCCGCCCGCCAGGCCGCCGCCGTGTCCACGTAGTTGTTGTACGACATCGCCTTGCCGTGCAGCTGGTGGGCTCCGGCGATGCCGGCCGGCTGTGCCGCCTGGACGTACAGGGCCGCGCGCTGGTGCGGGTTCTCGCCGTAGCGCAGCACTTCCCGCCGCGTCCAGAGCGCAGCGACAACGTCCGGCCAGCCGGCGTCGGTGGCAGTGCCGTCGGGCGCGTAGACCGATGCGAACCAGGAGGCGACCGCGGCATCGTAGGCGGCGGTGTGGGCGAACGCCCGGGCGGCGAGACGGCGCCGCTCGGCCAGCGGGAACCCGCCTCCGGCAACCGCCTCCGTCACCGCCGCGTACATCGACGGATCGGTGACGACCGCGACGTTGGCGTGGTTCTTGGCCGCGGCGCGGACCATGGCTGGGCCGCCGATGTCGATCTGCTCCACGCATTCCGCGGGCGGGGCGCCGCTGGCGGCGGTCTCCTCGAAGGGATACAGGTTGGACACGAGCAACTCGAACGGGGCGATCCCGCGTTCGCGGAGTTGCTCGCGGTGCGCGGGCTGGCGCATGTCGGCGAGCAGGCCGGCGTGCACCGCGGGGTGGAGCGTCTTGACCCGGCCGTCGAGGCACTCGGGGAAGCCGGTCAGGTCCTCCACCCGGGTCACCGGCACGCCGGCGGCGGCGATCGCCGCCGCGGTGCTCCCGGTGCTGACGATCTCAACCCCGGCCCCTTCCAGCGCCCGTGCCAGCCCGGTGAGCCCGGTCTTGTCATAGACGCTGATCAGCGCCCGCCTGATGGCAACCTTCGTCAACGCCCGACCTTCACCTTCCGGCCCTGGACGGACCATCCCCCGCGGACCATCGCGCCCACGGTATCCACCAGCAATGCCCGCTCGGCCACCTTCACCCGCTCGTGCAGCGTCGCCACGTCGTCATCATCGCTGACCGGCACCGCCGCCTGCGCGATCACCGGCCCGGTGTCGGTGCCGGCGTCCACCATGAAGACGGTGCAGCCGGTGACCTTCACCCCGTAGTCCAGCGCGTCCCGGACGCCGTGCATGCCGGCGAAGGCGGGCAGCAGGGCGGGATGGGTGTTGATGAACCGGCCCCCGAACCGGTCCAGGAACACCGGCCCCACCAGCTTCATGAAACCGGCCGACACCACCAGCTCCGGGTCGAACGCGGCGACCGATTCCGCGAGCGCCCGGTCCCAGGCGGCCCGGCCCGGGTGGTCGGCCACCCGGGCGATGAAAGTGGGGATGCCTGCGCGCTCCGCTCGCGCCAGGCCCTCGATGCCGGGCCGGTCCGCGCCCACCGCCACCACCGCGGCGCCGTAGGACCGGCCGGCGCACGCGTCGATCAGCGCCTGGAGGTTGGTTCCCGCGCCGGAGACGAGTACCACCAGGCGTGCCCTCATGCGGCCAACCATAACGGCCGCCGGGCCGCCGGCCGCCGCATCCTCCGGCCGCCCCGGGATCCGGACCGCTGGCTGGAGCACCGCTGTTCACGACGATGGCCAGGCCAGTGCCGCCGACCATGCAGAATAGGAAGCCATGCCCCCCTCAGACGCCCGGAAAGCGGCCCGGCTGCCTCCGGCCGAGCCCGCGCTCCAGCACCGGGCGGTGGCCGCGCTGTTCGTGGCGCTGCTCAGCCTGGTCGGGTTCCTCGGGTTCAACATCGAAGTGCACCACGGCATTCTCATCGTCATCTATGCCCTGCTGGCCGGTGCGACCGCGCTCTGGCTGTCGCTGACCGCGATGAGGAGGGCGCAGCGCAGCCGAACGGCCCGGCCGCGCGGCTCGGTGGCCGCGACCGTGATCGCTGGCGTCGGGATCGGGCTCGCCACCGCGATGCTGGTGGCGTTCGGCCTGTTCGGGCACGAGCTGACTGACTACGGCCGGTGCATGAACGGCGCCAACACGATTGCCGCCCAGCAGTCCTGCTACAACAGCTTTTCCCACGCGCTGGACCGTCAGGTAAGCCTGCTCGGCGTCGCGGGCCACGGGTAGCGGCCCGGGCCCGCACCGGCAGACGCGACGGGCACGGCGCCGTCCGCGGGTACGTCACTCAGGGCAGTTCGGACGGGCCCGGCGGCGCCCGGCGCCCGGTGTCATGCCCGGTCCCGTCGCCATCCGCCCACGGGTCGATGAAGATCCGGTGCCCGTCGTCGGCGCCGTCATCGTCCGCTCCGGGCGCGGATGCGCGGCCCGCGGCGGCTGACCCGGCCAGCGCCGCCGCCAGCCCGGGCTCGCGGCGCAGCCGCAGCCAGTTGGCGATCCCCGCGGCCACGGCGGCGGCCACTCCGACCTCCAGGATGGCCACCAGCCCGGCCTGCCAGGCGGACGGCCCCACCATGGCCAGCCGGCCGCTGCCCAGCGGGCCACCCGAGAACGCCGCCAGGATCCCGATGACACATCCGCTGGCCACCCCGCAGGCGAACCCCCACAGCGGGGCCGTCTCGGCCGCCGGGCATGGCGCCGCGCGCACCAGCAGCAGACCGCCGAACGCCCCGGCCAGATAGGGCACGATCAGCATGGCCACCGACACCAAGCCCGGCACCGAGGGATGGGCCCCGGACGGCATCGCGGCGAGCATCGGGAACATGGGCAGCGGCCCCAGTGCCGCCCCGGTCGGGGCGACCACCGTGCCTGCCCCGAAGGCGAAGCCGGGCCCGAGCGTGAAGCACACCGCCCAGATCACGGCGTTGGGCACGTAGGCGAGCTGAGCGAGCAGGAGCAGCACGGAGCCGACGTAGCCTGCTCCGAGTGCGTCGTTCAGGGACCGGAATACCGGCAGGTGCACGGCCAGGGATGCGCCGGCCAGGATCGCGCCCGCCGCCGCGAGCACCGCCAGCGTCCCGGCCGTGCCAAGGATGACGGACCGGGGCCGCGGTGGCAGCAGGCGCGCCAGGTGGCCCCAGGGCGCCAGCGCACGCGCGCCGCCCAGGGCGCCAGCGCACAGGGCGATGAGGAACCCGGCGATCACCGCCTGCGGCAGCGAGGGGACGGCGAGCGGCGACCGGCTGGCCAGTGCGAGCCCTCCGCACAGCACCGCGTACGGAGCGGCGAGCGCCAGC
Organism: uncultured Actinomycetes bacterium; assembly: GCA_963730065.1. Lineage (GTDB taxonomy): Bacteria > Actinomycetota > Actinomycetes > Streptosporangiales > Streptosporangiaceae > UBA9676. The sequence continues at coordinate 12,158 of CAVSQL010000008.1, forward strand.
GCCGCGTAACCGACCTCGGAGAGCCTGGACAGCTGGCCGGTGCGCACCACCCACTGGCCGGCCCGCCACAACAGCGCACCTGGGATGAGCACCAGGCCGAGCGGGAGCATGCCGATCCGCCCAGCGCCGTGCCGGGCAAAGCCGACGTGGTGAGCCGCGAGCCACAGCCCGGTTGCCGTGCGCAGCACGCCCGGGAGCCCGAGGCCATCATGCGGGGCGGCGATCCAGCCCGCCAGCACCAGCGGGGTCAGGATGACCAGCCCGGTGACCGTGACGGCGCACGCGGCCATCGCCCCGGTGACGACCAGCGGGCGCACTGCCCCCGGCCGCTCATCCGGTGCGCCAGGCCCGCCGAGGGGGCGCGCGCCGGGGCGGGCGGGAGCGGTCACCTGTCCCATCCTGGCAACCGTGCCAGTGGGCGTGGCGGAGGCGCGCCGCGCGGGCCGCGCCGCGCGGGCCGCAGCCCGGGGACCGCAGCCCGCGGGGTCAGTGGCTCCGCATGACCTCGCGGACGAGCAGGGCCGTACCGCTGGGGGTCCGGCCCACGCGCACGCCCACCTTCTCCAGCGCTTCCTTTTTCGCCTGGGCGGTGCCGGAGGAGCCGGAGACGATCGCCCCCGCATGGCCCATGGTCTTGCCCTCGGGCGCGGTGAACCCGGCCACGTAGGCGACCACGGGCTTGGTGACGTGCTGCTCGATGTAGGCGGCGGCCCGCTCCTCCGCGTCCCCGCCGATCTCGCCGATCATGACGATCGCGTCCGTCTCCGGGTCGTCCTGGAAGGCCTGCAGGCAGTCGATGTGGGTCGTCCCGATGACCGGGTCGCCGCCTATGCCGACCGCCGTGGAGAAGCCGATGTCACGCAGTTCGTACATCATCTGGTAGGTCAGCGTGCCCGATTTGGAGACCAGGCCGATCCGGCCCTCGCTGGTGATGTCGGCCGGGATGATCCCCGCGTTGGACTTGCCGGGGGAGGCGACGCCCGGGCAGTTCGGGCCGACGATGCGGGTCGCGTTGCCGTGTGCGCCGGCATACGCCCAGAACTGGGCGGTGTCGTGAACCGGTATGCCCTCGGTGATCACGATGACGAGCGGTATCTGGGCGTTGACCGCCTCCATCACCGCGCTCTTGGTGCCGGCGGGCGGGACAAAGACCACCGACACGTCCGCGCCGGTCGCCGCCATGGTCTCGGCCACCGTCCCGAACACCGGGACCTGGCTGCCGCCGAGGTCGACGGTCTGCCCGGCCTTGCGGGGGTTGGCGCCGCCGACCACCGTGGTGCCCGCGGCCAGCATCCGGCGCCCGTGCTTGCTGCCCTCCGAGCCGGTGATGCCCTGGATCATGATCCGGCTCGCACCGGTCAGGAAGATCGCCATCTCATGCTCCCGTCGCGGGCGCGGCCGCTCGTTGCCCGCTGGCCGCCAGCTCCGCCGCGCGCCGCGCGGCGTCGTCCATCGTGTCGACCTGCTCGACAGCGGCCAGCCCCGCGTCGGCCAGGATGCGGCGGCCCTCCGCCGCGTTGTTGCCGTCCAGCCTCACCACGATCGGGTGCGTCACCTGCTCCCCGCGCCCGGCCAGCATGCCCAGCGCCGAAACGATGCCGTTGGCGACCTCGTCGCACGAGGTGATGCCGCCGAAGACGTTGACGAGCACGCTGCGGACGGACGCGTCGGACAGCACGATCTCCAGGCCGTTCGCCATTACCTCGGCCGAGGCGCCGCCGCCGATGTCGAGGAAGTTGGCCGGCCGGATGCTCCCGAACGCCTCGCCGGCCAGGGCGACCACGTCCAGGGTGGACATGACCAGGCCCGCGCCGTTGCCGATGATGCCGACCTCGCCCTCGAGCTTGACGTAGTTCAGGTGCTTGGCCTTGGCCCGCGCCTCCAGCGGGTCCGCCGCCGTCGGGTCGGCGAACCGGTCATGGTCCTGCCGGTAGGCGGCGTTGTCATCGAGGGTCACCTTCCCGTCGAGCGCGACGACCCGGCCGTCGGTGGTGAGGATCAGCGGGTTGACCTCCACCAGCGTCGCGTCCTCATCGGTGAAGACCGCCCACAGCCGCTCCGCCAGCGTGGTCGCGCCCGCCCTGGCCTCCTCCGGGAGCTGGCCGGCCGCGACGATCTCGGCTGCCTTCACGGCGTTGACGCCGGCCAGCGGGTCGATCGGGATCTTGGCCACCGCATCTGGGCTGGTGTGTGCCACCTCCTCGATCTCCATCCCGCCCTGGACGGAGCAGATCGAGACGAAGGTGCGCGCCGCCCGGTCGAGCAGGAAGGACAGGTAGTACTCCTGGGCGATGTCGCTGGCCTCCTCGACCAGGACCGAGTGCACCGTGTGGCCCTTGATGTCCATGCCAAGGATGTCGGTCGCCCTGCCCTGCGCCTCGTCCGGGCCGTCGGCCACCTTGACTCCGCCGGCCTTGCCGCGGCCGCCGGTCTTCACTTGCGCCTTGACCACCACCCTGGGCGTGCCGGCGTCGGCAAAACCCGCCGCGATCACGCGGGCTTCCACGGGGGTTGCGGCGAGGCTGCCGCGCGGCACGGGCACGCCGTATTCCGCGAACAGCTCCTTCGCCTGGTACTCGAACAGGTCCACGTGTGTCCGTCCTCGATAAGGCTGGATTCCGGTCGCAGCCTATCCGGGTTCACACCCCGGGCGCGCGCCGGGCCAGTGGGCCCTCCGCGGTGCGGGCGAGCTGGTTCAGGTGCCGTGCTGGGCGGCCACCCCGGACGCGGCGCGGCCGCCGAGCGTGGACTTCACCCAGTCCACGATGTCGTGAGTAGAGGCACCCGGCGTGAAGATCTTCGCGACGCCCATCCGCTCCAGCTCGGCGATGTCAGCGTCGGGAACGATGCCGCCGCCGAACACGACGATGTCGGTGGCTCCCCGCTCGGCGAGCAGCTCAAGCACCCGCGCGAACTGGGTCATGTGGGCGCCGGACAGGATCGACAGCCCGATCGCGTCGGCGTCCTCCTGGATCGCGGCGGCCACGATCTGCTCCGCGGTCTGGTGCAGGCCGGTGTAGATGACCTCTACCCCGGCGTCACGCAGCACCCGGGCCACCACTTTCGCGCCACGGTCATGCCCGTCGAGACCGGGCTTGGCGATGACGACCCGGATAGCGCCCATGGATCCCTCCCAACGGCGTGCGTGGCGAGCCCGCCCGCACTACCACCCATGGTACGGAGCGGCCGCCAGCAGATCCGGGTTCAGCGGCATGACCTGAACGCGGGCGGTACCCGCCGCAGCGTCAGAGCTTCTCGATTGGCGCGTAGCGCAGCACCAGGTGCTTGACGCCGTACTCGCCACCGAAATCGATCTTCGCCTCGGGGTCGTCCCCGGAACCCTGCAGGGACAGGACCGTGCCCAGGCCGTAGGCATCGTGTGTGACCTTGTCCCCCGGCGTCAGGGAGGGCACCTTCCGGTTGCCCACGGTGCGGACCCCAGGGCGCCGGGCCAGCCGCTCGGCGGCGGGCGCCGAGGCCGTGGCCTCGTCGCGGCGCCATTCGATGAGGTGCCCGGGGATCTCGGTCAGGAAGCGGGACTGCTGGTGGTATTCCGGCCTGCCCCACCAGGCTCTGGCCGCGGCCCGGGTGAGGTACAGGCGCTGCTGCGCCCGGGTGATCCCCACGTAGGCCAGCCGGCGTTCCTCCTGCAGTTCCCTGGGGTCATTCACCGACCGCTGGTGCGGGAAGACGTTCTCCTCCATCCCGGTGAGGAACACCACCGGGAACTCCAGGCCCTTGGCCGTGTGCAGGGTCATCAGCGTCACCTTGCCGCCGCGATCCTCGCCCTCGGGGATCTGGTCCGCGTCGGCGACCAGGGACACCTGCTCCAGGAAGTCGGCCAGCGAGCCGGGCGCCGGCCCGGGCTCATCGGTCTCCGGCGGGCCGACACCCTGGCCGCGCAGCGCGTCGAACTCCCGCGCCACCGCGACCAGCTCCTTCAGGTTCTCGATCCGGCTCTCGTCCTGCAGGTCGCTGGAGGCCTCCAGTTCGGTGACGTATCCCGAACGCTCCAGCACGGCCTCGGCTATCTCGGCCACCGGCAGGCCGGCGTCCGCGTCCGCCCGCAGCCCGGAGAGAAGCTCGTTGAACGCCTCGATGGCGCGGACCGCCCGGGCGGCGAGCCCGGGAACCTCGGCGGGCCGGGTCAGTGCCGCCGCGAACGACGTCTTGTCCCGGTGGGCGAGGGCGGCGACGCACTCTTCGGTCCGGTCGCCGATCCCCCGCCTGGGCACGTTCAGCACCCGGCGCAGGGACACCTCGTCCTCCGGGTTGGCGATCAGCCGCAGATAGCCGAGCAGATCGCGGACCTCCCGGCGCTCATAGAACCGGACCCCGCCGACGATGGTGTAGTTCAGCCCGGCCCGGATGAAGACTTCCTCGAAGGCACGGGACTGGGCGTTGGTGCGGTAGAACACCGCGACCTGACCGGGGGTCGCCTCACCTTCGTCGTGGAGCCGGTCCACCTCCTCGGCCACGAAGGCCGCCTCGTCGTGCTCGCTGTCGGCGACATAGCCGACGATCGGCGGCCCGTCACCAGCGGCCGACCACAGTTTCTTGGGCGTCCGCCCGGTGTTGCGGGACACCACGGCGTTGGCCGCGGCCAGGATGTTCTGGGTGGACCGGTAGTTCTGCTCGAGCAGGATGACGGTGGCGCCGGGGAAGTCGCGCGAGAACTCCTCGATGTTGCGGATCGTGGCGCCGCGGAACGCGTAGATGGACTGGTCCGCGTCACCGACCACGCACAGCTCGCCCGGAGGCACAGCAGGTTCCCCGGCACCGTGTTCCCCGGCACCCCCGCCCGCACCTGGGCCGCCGGCCCCGCCGGGGCCGGCCGCGCCGGCGTGACCGACCAGTTCCCTGACGAGCACGTACTGGGCGTGGTTGGTGTCCTGGTACTCGTCAACCAGTACGTGCCGGAAACGGCGCCGGTAGGCCTGCGCGACCTCGGGGAACGCCTGCAGCAGGAAGACGGTATTCATGATCAGGTCGTCGAAGTCCATCGCCCCGGCCGCCACCAGCCTGCGCTGGTACTCGCCGTAGGCCTCGGCGAGCGCCTTCTCCCGGTAGCCATCGGCACGCGCGGCGAAGGTCTCGTGGTCGACCAGCTCGTTCTTGAGCATGTCGACCTGGGCGAGCATCGCCTTCGGCGGATGGTGCTTGGCGTCGAGGTCGAGCTCGCGGCAGACGAGGGCCATGAGCCGCTGCGAGTCGGCCTGGTCGTAGATCGAGAACGACGACGGGTACCCGAACCGGTGTGCCTCCCGGCGCAGGATGCGCACGCACGCCGAGTGGAAGGTCATCACCCACATGGCGCGCGCCCGCGAGCCGGTGAGCGAGGCGGCGCGGGCGGCCATCTCGCCGGCCGCCTTGTTCGTGAAGGTGATGGCCAGGATCTCACCCGGGCTCACGTCCCGCTCCGCGAGCAGGTAGGCGATCCGGCGGGTCAGCACCCGGGTCTTGCCGGAGCCCGCGCCCGCCACGATCAGCAGCGGGCCGCCGTGGTGGACCACGGCGGCCCGCTGCTGCGGGTTCAGGTCATCCAGCAGCGCGTCGGTGATGAGGGCGGTCACGCGCCCAAGCGTAGGCGGTGCCACCGACGCCGGGCACGCCCCCGTGAGCGCCCGGGCCGGCGGCAGGTCACTCGTCGGGCACCAGGGTGGCGGTGTTCCTGGTGAGGGTTTCCTTCCGGAAGAAGGCCGGGTCCTTGATCTTGCAGTAGAAGTAGCAGGCCAGGCCGACCAGGCCGGCCCCGACGGCGATCACGAACGCGCCGCCGACCTGCCAGTGGAGCCACGGCACGGTCCACATCGTGTAGTCGTTCGCGGTGGCCACGTCGTAGTCCAGCCAGATGCTCCAGCCGCCGAGGAAGAACAGGATCAGGCCGCCGGCGACCGGGATGATGCCCTGCATCCACAGGTTGCGCGCGCTGCTGGTGAGGTTCCGCCGGTAGTACCAGGCGCAGGCGAAACCGGTCAGCCCGTAGTAGAAGGCGATGTACAGGCCGATCGCGATCACCGCGTCGCCGATCACCCCGATGCCGTTGGAGGAGAAGTTCATCCCCACGTAGACCACGATCGAGACGAGGCCCATGACGATCGTGGACACGGTCGGGGTCAGATAGCGATGGTGAATCTTCGCGAACGACTTCGGGATCGCCCGGTACACCGCCATCGACAGGGTGGTCCGCGCGGTCGGCAGGATCGTCGTCTGCGTGGACGCGGCCGCCGACGAGAGCACCATCAGCAGCAGCAGGTGGGTGAGGAACGACCCGAAGCCGGAGGTACCGAAGACTGCGCTGCCCTGGATCGACAGCACGTCACCGGCGTTGGCCACGTTGCCCAGGCCGTTGCCCCTGGTCCCGATCCCGGCGAACGACTGCATCGAGAAGATCACCAGCGCGTAGGTGACCAGCAGGATGAAGGTCAACAGGATGGCCGCGCGGCCCGGGGTCTTGTTCTTGTCCTTGGTCTCCTCGTTGACCGCGACCGCCGTGTCCCAGCCCCAGTAGATGAACACCATGAGGATGATGCCGGCGGTGAAGGCGCTGAAGCTGGAGATGTGGAACGGGTTGAGCCAGGACAGGCTCGGGGTTTGGTGGCCCGGCGGGGCGGTCCCGTTGGCCACCTTGACCAGCGCGGTGATCGACAGCACGGCCAGCATCACCAGCTCGATGCCCAGCAGGGCCTTCTGGAAGTTGGCCGAGACCTCGATCCCCCGGTAGCAGATGTAGGTCATCACCACGATCCACAGCACGCCGACCAGCAGCACCCAGCCGCTGGTCGGGTTCGACCCGATGCCCTTGGCGTTGAACAGCAGGAACCCGTACTGGCCGGCGACCTGGGCCAGGCTCGCCATCACCAGCACGTCGGCGGCGATGATCCCCCAGCCGCCGGCCCAGCCCGTCCTCGGGCCGAACGCGCGTGTCGCCCACGTGAACGTGGTGCCGCAGTCGGGATCGGCCTTGTTCAGCTCGCTGTAGCCGATCGAGCAGAACAGCATGGGCACGAACGCGAGCACCGCGACGGCCGGTGACTGCAGTCCGACGAAACCAACCACGAACACCAGCGTCGCGGCGATGCTGTACGCCGGCGCGACGGAAGCGGTCGCGATGATGGTGGTGGAGACGAGCCCAAGGGCGCCTGACTTGAGGCCCTTGTCAACCTGCTGCTCCACGGAGATCTGATCGGTGGCCATTCCTCACCTTTCCTGGCTGTCACCCGCCCAGTCCGGCCGTCGCCCGCCCGGTCCTGGACGTCACCCCGTCGGCGCCACGTACCCGCGGCCGCCTGGGGTCGATTCTGCTCCTGCGAGCAGCAGCCGTCGCGGCCCGCGCCTATGGTTCCAGCATGTTTCTGCGACGGTTCTAGCATCAATCCGCCCGGATCGCAACGGTTTCAGTCGTGAAAGACATGTATGACGACTGGTCCGGTGTGTCAGAGCGGAAAGGACTAGGATCGGGAAACATGCGCATACTTCTCGTCGGCGCAGGCGGGGTCGGTAGCGCCATCGCCCGCATCGCGGCCCGCCGTCCCTTCGCCGAACTGGTCATCGCCGACTACGACGAGGCCCGGGCCGCCCGGGCCGCCGGACGGGAGTTCACCGCCGTCCAGCTCGATGCGCGGGACGAACATGGGGTGGCGGAGCTGCTGACGGCACAGCGCTGTGACGTCCTGCTCAACGCCACCGACCCGCGGTTCGTCATGCCGCTGTTCCGGGCCGCGCTCGCGGCGGACACCCACTACCTGGACATGGCGATGTCGCTGTCCCGGCCCCACCCGGCCGAGCCCTACCGGCAGACCGGGGTCAAGCTGGGCGACGAGCAGTTCGCCCTGGCCGGTGAGTGGGAGAAGCGGGGCAAGCTCGCGCTGGCCGGCATGGGCGTGGAGCCCGGCCTGTCCGACGTGTTCGCCCGCTACGCCGCCGACAAGCTGTTCGGCGAGATCAACGAAATCGGCGTCCGTGACGGTGCGAACCTCGTCGTCGAGGGCTACGAATTCGCGCCCACCTTCTCCATCTGGACCACCATCGAAGAGTGCCTCAACCCGCCGGTGGTCTGGGAGAAGGACAGCGGCTGGCACACCACCCCGCCGTTCTCCGAGCCTGAGGTCTTCACGTTCCCGGCCGGGATCGGCCCGGTCGAATGCGTCAACGTGGAGCACGAGGAAGTGCTGCTCATGCCCCGCTGGATCGACGCGAACCGGGTGACCTTCAAGTACGGGCTCGGTGCCGAGTTCATCGGCGTCCTGGAGACCCTGCACAAGCTGGGCCTGGACCGCACCGACCCGGTGAGCGTGGGCGGCGCCACCGTCTCGCCCCGCGACGTGGTGGCCGCGTGCCTGCCCGACCCGGCCACGCTGGGCGACAAGATGACCGGCCTCACCTGCGCCGGCACCTGGGTGACGGGCACCGGCGCCGAGGGCGGCCCGCGTGAGGTTTACCTCTACCACGTAGTGGACAACGCCTGGTCTATGAGCGAGTACGGCTCGCAGGCCGTGGTCTGGCAGACGGCGGTGAACCCGGTCGTCGCGCTGGAGCTGATCGACGCGGGCACCTGGACGGGCGCGGGCGTGCTCGGCCCCGAGGCGTTCCCCCCGGACCCCTTCCTCGGCCTCCTCACCGACTACGGCTCGCCCTGGTCGGTAGAGGACCGCACACCGGCCAGCCGGTAAGAACACCCCAGTCACCCCGAACGGAGTCATCGTGGCACCACAGGAACTGCAGAACTTCATCGGCGGCCAGTGGACGGACATGTCCTATGACCAGCGCGCCGAGCTGGTCGACCCGAGCACCGGCGAGGTGTTCGCCACCGCGCCGGTATCCAGCGAGACCGAGGTGGACGCCGCCGTGCAGTCGGCGGCCGCCGCGTTCGACGGGTGGCGGGACGCCACCCCGTCCGAGCGCAGCCTGGCCCTGATCCGGATCGCCGACGCGCTCGAGGCCCGCGCCGACGAGTTCGTCAAGGCGGAATCCCAGAACACCGGTAAGCCGGTCGCGCTCACCGCGTCCGAGGAGATCCCGCCGATGGTGGACCAGATCAGGTTCTTCGCGGGCGCGGCCCGGATACTGCACGGCCTGTCCGCCGGCGAGTACATGTCCGGGTTCACCTCCATGATCCGGCGCGAGCCGATCGGGGTGTGCGCGGCGGTGACGCCGTGGAACTACCCGATGATGATGGGGGTCTGGAAGTGGGCGCCGGCCCTGGCGGCGGGCAACACCATGGTGCTCAAGCCGTCCGACACCACACCGGTCACCTCGCTGCTCATGGCCGAGCTGATGAGCGAGTTCCTGCCGCCGGGCGTGTTCAACGTGGTCACCGGCGACCGGGACACCGGGCGTGCCCTGGTCTCCCACCCGGTACCGCAGATGGTGTCGATCACCGGCAGCGTGCGGGCGGGCAAGGAGGTCGCCACCGCGGCCGCCGGCGACCTCAAGCGCGTCCACCTGGAACTGGGCGGCAAGGCGCCGGTGATCGTGTTCGACGACGCGGACGTGGGCGCGGCGGCCGAGGCGATCGCCGTGGCCGGCTACTTCAACGCCGGCCAGGACTGCACCGCCGCCACCCGGGTGCTGGCCGGCCCGGGCGTACATAACGACCTGGCGGACGCGCTCGCCGAGCAGGCGCGGGGCCAGACCGTGGGCGGCCCCGACGTGAAGGACGCCGACTTCGGCCCGCTGAACAACCCCGCCCAGCTGGAGCGGGTCACCGGGTTCCTGACCCGGCTGCCCGACCACGCCCGGGTGCTGGCGGGCGGCCACCGCAGCGGCGACCGCGGCTTCTTCTTCGAGGCCAGCGTGGTGGACGGCCTGCGCCAGGACGACGAGATCATCCAGAACGAGGTGTTCGGCCCGGTCATCACCGTGCAGCAGTTCAGCGACGAGGACGAGGCCCTGAAGTGGGCGAACGGGACGCAGTACGGGCTGGCCTCGTCGGTGTGGACCAAGGACCATGGCCGGGCGATGCGGATGGCCCGACGGCTCGACTTCGGCTGCGTGTGGATCAACACCCACATCCCGCTGGTGGCCGAGATGCCGCACGGCGGGTTCAAGCACTCCGGCTACGGCAAGGACCTGTCCATGTACGGGTTCGAGGACTACACCCGCGTCAAGCACGTCATGTCCTCCCTGGACTGAGCGCTGCGCCACGTGCCCAGGGGCCCGCGTCGGCCGCGCGTCCCTGGGCACTCGGCTGTGCAACCGGCTTGAGCTGCTGCATCCGCAGCGGCCCCGCCGAAGGCTTCACGCGGCTTGCCGCGCCAGGGCGCGAGCAGGAGGCAGGTGCACCAGTTACCGGTGGTTGCGGGCCAGGTCGGTTATCGGTGGATCCCTGTGCTGGCCGCTGGCCGGACTGTCACTGTCCGCGGATCGGGCATAGGCGCAGACTTGATCGCAGCGGTATTCACTCCCATGCTGCGGGGAGGTGTCGGCAATGGGGCTGACCTGGAGGGATCTTGTTTCGTCGGCCACCGTCGTGGTGATGATCTTGTCGTATACGGCGTTCAAGGAAGGGACGCACCTGCTGCTGCTCTCCAGCGCATGGGCCGCAAATGCTCTGGGACTCGTCCTGGCTGGCATCTGCGCCGTGAGCGCGGCCGGCGACTTGCATACCAGGCCCCAGCCGCCGCAAGGCGTGATCTTCCGGAAGATAACCACCGTACTCGGCGCGATCGCCCTCCTTGCTGGGCTGATCGGGCTCATCGCTAACAGCGGGCATGCGCTGGAGGTCCTGGTCGTATTCACGACTTTCTTGTGGCTGACGGCCACCATCTGGCATGTGCTCACCATTGGACCCCAGCCATGAGCCAGCACAGCGAGGTTGGTAAGTGAGCGTTCATAGGATGGGGCCATGATCAACGACTCCGAGATCCGGCGGATCCTTGTGCTCACCGCCCACCCCGATGACGTGGACTTCAGCGCCGCGGGCACGATCGCGCTGTGGACCGACGCCGGGATCGGGGTCATCTATTGCATCGTCACCGACGGCGACGCGGGCGGCCACGACGAGAGCGTGCCCCGGGCGGAGATTCCCGCGCTGCGCCGCGCCGAGCAGACCGCCGCCGCGAAGCAGGTGGGCGTCTATGACCTGCGGTTCCTCGGGTACCCGGACGGCCAGGTGGAGGCCACCCTGGCGCTGCGCCGGGACCTCGCCCGGGTGATCAGGCAGGTCCGGCCGGACCGGCTGGTGTGCCCCTCACCCGAGCGGAACTACGCCCGGCTCGGGATCAGTCACCCCGACCACCGGGCGGTGGGGTCGGCGGCGCTCGACGCCGTGTACCCCGACGCCCGCAACCCGTTCGCCTTCCCGGAGCTGCTCGCCGGCGAGGGGCTCGAGCCCTGGACCGTGCGGGAGGTCTGGCTGGCGGGCGTGCCCGCCACCGCCGACCACTACGTCGACATCACCGGGACCTTCCCCCGCAAGCTCGCGGCGCTGCGGGCGCACGTGAGCCAAACCGGGCACATGGAGGGGCTGGAGGAGCTTCTTCGCGAGCGGCTTGCCCGGACGGCCGCGCAGGCGGGCCTGCCCGAGGGCAGGCTGGCGGAGGCCTTCCAGGTCCTCAACACCGGGTGACCGGCAGGCCGGCCGCTCCCGGCATCCGGCGCCGGATATCAGCCGGTGACGCTCAGGCCACAGGAGATTGCAGCCGTATCACGATGGGTCTGGTGCGCCGGCGTTCCCCGGCCTAGGTTGGCTCTCAGGCGCATTCGCCGTACCGGGAGGAGACCGCGCATGGCCAGCATCACCGTCGCAGTCGACGGGGTCACATACTCAGATGAGGTGGAACCCCGCCTGCTGCTTGTCCATTACCTCAGAGACCGGCTCGGCAAGACCGGCACTCCCATCGGCTGCGACACGTCCAACTGCGGCGCATGCACGGTGCACCTGAACGGCGTGTCCGTGAAGAGCTGCGCCGTGCTGGCGGTGCAGGCCGACGGCGCCGAGATCACCACCATCCAGGGCCTGGCCAACGGCGAATGGCACCCGCTGCAGCAGGCCTTCAAGACCGAGCACGCCCTGCAGTGCGGCTACTGCACGCCCGGCATGATCATGGCGGCGGCCGACCTGCTGCGGACCAACCCCCATCCCAGCGACGAGGAGATCCGCGACGGGCTGGAGGGCAACCTCTGCCGGTGCACGGGATACGAGAACATCGTCCGCGCCGTCCGGCGCGCGGCCGAGTCGGGAGCGACCTCATGACCACCGACACCCAGGCCGCGGCCCCCGAACTCGGCAAGGCACGCCTCCGTAAGGAGGATGCCCGGCTTCTGACCGGGCAGACCAACTGGACCGACAACATCGTGCTGCCCGGCATGCTGCACATGTGCTTCGTCCGCAGCCCCTTCGCGCACGCGCGGATCACCTCGGTGGACGTCAGCGAGGCCAAGAGCATGCCCGGCGTGATCGCCGCGTTCTCCGGCGCGGACTTCGCCGACGAGCAGGCCAGCCTGCCGTGCGGCTGGCCGGTCACCGAAGACATCGTCATGCCTCCCCACCCGCCGATGGCGACCGACGAGGTCCGCTACGTCGGCGAGGCGGTCGCGGTCGTGATCGCCCGGGACCGCTACGAGGCCGCGGACGCCATCGCCGCCGTCGATGTCAACTACGAGCCCTTGCCACCGGTGCTCGACATGCGGGCCGCTCTCGAGGAGGGCTCGCCCAAGGTGCACGAGGCCGGCAACAAGTGCTACGTCTGGCCCTTCGCGCAGGGCGACGTCGACGCCGCCTTCCGCGACGCCCCGGTGGTGGTGGAGCGCACCTACCGGCAGCAGCGGCTGATCCCCTGCGCGATGGAACCGCGCGCGGTGGTCGCCAGCTGGGTGGCGGACGAGGTCACCCTCTGGTCATCCACCCAGATCCCGCACGTGCTCCGGTTCGCGCTGGGCGCGTTCTTCGGCATCCCGGAGCAGAACATCCGGGTCATCGCCCCCGACGTGGGCGGCGGATTCGGCTCCAAGCTCCAGGTCACCGCCGAGGAAGTGCTCGCGGTGCTGGTCTCCCGCAAGATCGGCCGGCCGGTCAAGTGGACCGAATCGCGCAGCGAGGGCAACCTCACCGTCCACCACGGCCGCGACCAGTGGCAGACGATCAGGATCGCGGCCGACCGGGACGGCCGCCTGCGCGGCCTGGACGTCAACCTGCTGGCCGACATGGGCGCCTATCTCATGCTGGTGACGCCGGGAATCCCGCTTCTCGGGGCGTTCATGTACCCGGGCATCTACAAGATGGACGCGTATTCGTTGCGGGTCACCGGCGTGTTCACCACCAAGATGCCCACCGACGCCTACCGCGGCGCGGGCCGCCCGGAGGCGACGTTCGCCATCGAGCGGATCATGGACGAGCTCGCCGACGAGCTCGGCATGGACCCGCTGGAGCTCAGGGAGCGGAACTGGATCAAGCACGAGGAGTTCCCCTACACCACGATCGCCACCCTGGTCTACGACAGCGGGAACTACGAGGCCGCCACGGCCAGGGCCAAGGAACTGTTCCGCTACGACGAGCTGCGCGCCGAGCAGGAGGCCCGGCGCGCAGCAGGTGACCCGGTCCAGCTGGGCATCGGGATCTCCACCTTCACCGAGATGTGCGGGCTCGCGCCCTCCCGCGTGGTCGGCTCGCTGAGATACGGGGTCGGCGGCTGGGAAAACGCCACGGTGCGGGTGCTGGCCACCGGCAAGATCGAGGTGGTGACCGGGTCCAGCGCCCACGGGCAGGGGCACGAGACCGCGTGGAGCCAGATCGTGGCGGACAAGCTCGGGGTGCCTTTCGAGGACATCCGGGTGCTGCACGGGGACACCCAGGTGTCGGCCAAGGGCATGGACACCTACGGCTCCAGGTCGCTGACCGTAGGCGGCATCGCCCTGACCGGCGCGTGCGACAAGGTGATCGCCAAAGCCAAGCGGGTGGCGGCGCACCTCTTGGAAGCCAGCGAGAACGACATGGAGTTCACCGCCGGCCGGCTCCATGTGCGCGGGGACCCGGCGCAGGGCCACACCATCCAGGAGATCGCCCTCGCCACCTTCACCGCGCACAACTTCCCCGACGGGACGGAGCCCTCGCTCGACTCCGAGCACACCTACGACCCAGAGAACTTCTCCTTCCCGCACGGTACCCACCTGTGCGCGACCGAGGTTGACACCGAGACCGGGCGGGTCACCATCCGCTCGTACGTGGCCGTGGACGACGTGGGCAAGGTCGTGAACCCGCTCATCGTCGAAGGCCAGGTGCACGGCGGCATCGCCCAAGGCATCGCCCAGGCACTGTACGAGGAGGCCGTCTACGACGACGACGGGAACCTGCTCACCACCACCCTGGCGGACTACCTGATCCCGTCCGCCGCCGACCTGCCGCACTTCACGACCGACCGGACCGAGACACCCGCCACCACCAACCCGCTCGGCGTCAAGGGCGTCGGCGAGGCGGGCACGATCGCGTCCACCCCGGCGGTGGTCAACGCGATCGTCGACGCGCTGCGGCCGATGGGGGTCCAGGACGTCCCGATGCCGTGCACGCCCGAACACGTGTGGCGGGCCATCCAGACCGCGCGCGATAGCGGCGCTGGGCAGAACGGAGGCGGACGATGATCCCGGCGAAGTTCAACTACACCAAGCCCGGGTCGGTTGACGAGGCGGTCCGCGCGCTGGCCGACGGCGGCGAGGACGCCAAGGTGATCGCCGGCGGGCAGAGCCTGCTGCCGTTGCTGCGGCTGCGGCTCTCCTTCCCCGAGCTGCTCGTGGACCTGGGCGGGCTCGGGGAGCTGCGCGGTGTCCGCGACGAGGGCGAAACGCTGTGGATCGGGGCGCTCACCACCCTCGACGAAGCGGCCAGCGACCCGGTCATCGCCCAGCACTGCGGGCTGCTTTCCGAGGCAGCCGCCCAGATCGCCGACCCGGCCGTCCGCCACCGCGGCACGGTCTGCGGGGCCCTGGCCCACGGCGACCCGGCCGGGGACCTGCCAGCGGTGGCGGCGGCGCTGGACGCGACGCTGATCGCCCGCGGCCCCGGCGGCGAGCGGGCCATCGGCGCGGGTGAGTTCTTCCTGGACTACCTGACCACCGCGCTGGCGCCGGATGAGATCCTCACCGGAGTCCGGGTACCCAAGCTCGGCCCGGGCTGGGGTTACCGCTATGAGAAATTCCACCTCACCGCGCAGGCGTGGGCGATCGTCGGTGTGGCGGCCGTGGCCCGCCGGTCGGACGGGCAGGTGGCTGAGGCTAGGATCGGGCTCACCAACATGGGCCTGGTCCCGGTCCGGGCCCGGGCGGCCGAACAGGCCGTGGCCGGGTCGGAGGCCAGCAAGCAAGCTCTGCGGGCCGCCGCCGAGCGGGCCGACGAAGGCACACAGCCGCCGTCTGACCTGCACGGCGGGTCCGATTACCGGCGTCACCTGGCACGGGTACTGACCGCCAGAGCATTGGCGGTGGCATCAGGAGTCTGATGATGGAACTGGAGCACTCGTTCACCATCCCGGTCCCACCGGAGCGCGCGTGGCAAGTGCTCCTCGACGTCGAACAGGTGGCGCCCTGCATGCCGGGCGCCACCGTCGACTCGGTGGACGGCGACGTGGTGACCGGGCGGGTCAAGGTCAAGGTCGGCCCGGTCGCGCTCACCTACTCCGGCAAGGCGCGGTTCACCGAGCGGGACGAGCAGACCCGGTCCATCACCCTGGAGGCGTCGGGTAAGGAGACGCGCGGCAGCGGCACGGCCTCGGCCACCGTTCACTCGTGGCTGCAGGACGAGGGCAGCGGCCAGACCCGGGTGACCGTGAACACGACGATGAACGTGACCGGCCGCCCCGCCCAGTTCGGCCGGGGCGTGATGGCCGACGTGGGCGGCCGGATCATCGAGAAGTTCGCCACCAACCTGGCGGCGCAGCTCGCCAGCGCCGGCCAGCCAGAGGCCGGCCCGGCCACCGGGCCAGCTGCGCCCGGCGACCAGTCCGGGGCGGCGGTGTCCGGCGACGGGGCGCTGCTGCTCCCGGTCGAGGATCTCCAGCTCCCCGTGCGTGCCTTCAACAGCCTGCGGCGCGAAGGCATCCACACCGTCCGCGACCTGACCGCCCGCAGCGAGGTGGACCTGCTCGCGATCCCGAACCTGGGCCCCCAATCGGTCAGCGAGATAAAGCAGAAGCTGGCCGGACAAGGGCTCGCGCTCGCCAGTGCCACAGCGAGCGCGGCACCGGCTGCCGCCGTCCGCTCCGGCGCTGACACGGCGGCCGCAGCGCCGCCGCAGTTCGCGCCTCCGCAGGCCGCACGGCCGCCGGACGAGGACGCGATCGACCTGCTCAGCGTGGCCGGCTTCCCGGTGCTCAAGCGGGCGCTGCCCGTGGCCGGCGTCGTGGTCGCGGCGCTCGTCGCGCTGCTCCTGCTCGGCCGCAGGCGCCGCCGCCGCCGGTCCTGATCCGGCGATCTCGCCGCCGGGCCTGCCCACTGTCCCACCGCCGGGCCTGCCCCGGTCCCACCGCCGGGCCTGCCCCGGTCCCGCTGCCGGTCCTGATTTCGCCTGTCCCGCCCGGACCCGCCGCCGGTCCTGATCAGGCGATCCCGCCGCGGGGCACGCCGCCTGTCTGCAAGACCTGTCGCCCGTCCGCGCTGTCGGACCTGCCGCCTGTCCCGCGGTTCCCTCCTGTCGTCCGACCTGGTGGCGAGCCGGGCGTTTGTCCCGCCCCGGCGGCCAGCCGGGGCGCTGTCGATTCTCCGGCCGACTGTTCGTCGGTTAGGTAGGGCGCACCACCGGGTGCGCTCAACGGGGGAGGGACGGCCCCGGCTGACTGGCCGTTTCTCCGGCATGGAGAGGAACCACCGTGAGCAAGTACTTGCTGCTGTACCGTGGCCCGGCGACGCCGATGGAGGAGTTCACGCCCGAGCAGTCCGCTGAGCAGATGAAGGCCTGGGGTGACTGGATGGGCCGGGTCGGCTCGGCGCTGGTCGATGGCGGGGCGCCGTTCGGGCAGCGCAGCGCGGTCAGCGACGACGGAACGAGCCCGGAACCCAGCGACCAGAACGGTTACACGATCGTCGAGGCCGACTCCCTCGACGGGGCCCGGGCGCTCACCGACCGGCACCCCTTCCTGTCCGAGGGCAAGGGCCGGTACACCGTCGAGATCTTCGAGCTCGTGCCCATGTAGCACGACCGCGCGGACAGCGCCTCAGGCGGCCGTGACGGCGGTCTTCAGACAGGCGGAGAGGGCTGGCTGAGGGCTGCCTCGCGGCGGCTGGACCCGGCGCCGCACAGGGGCAGGCGTCACCCAGGTCCCGGCGGCCCAGGACTCCCCCGTCACCCAGGCCTCCTCGCCGCTCAGGACTCCCCGCCGCTCAGGACTCCCCGCCGCTCAGGACCCCCCGCCGCTCAAGACCCCCGCCGCTCAAGACCCTCCGCCGATCGGGAAGATCTCCCCCGGCCAGCCCAGGGTGCGCAGGCTGCCCGGATCGAACTTGACGCCGCCGGCCGGCCCGCCGGTGCCGCGGTAGTACACGGCGAAGTCCCAGTCGCTGTCCGGCCGCGCCGTCCCGGCCGCCCGGGAACCGCCGAGAGCGACCGCCCGGACGCCGGGCAGCCTGGCCAGCGCCTCGGCCGCCTCCGCGCAGAAAGCCTCATCGCCGGTGGCTGGCATGCACCGCAGGATAGATGCCGGGTGTCACACCGGGGCGGGCCCGCCGTGTCTGAAGGGGTAGAGGCATCGTGAGGCACAGAGGGGAGCCCGGCATGGCGCGCATCTCGCTCGACCCGCCCCAGACCCTGGGGTACCGGCTCGGCGCCCGGTTCTCCCGGCGCCGGTATGGCATCATGCTCGACCCAGGCGCCGCCATCGGGCACAACATGCAGGTGGGCCGCTCGTACGCGATCTTCGAGCTGCAGGTGGAGCGATGGCGTCAGCTCGACCGCGGGCTGAAGGATCTCGCCGTCATGGCCGCGGCGGCCACGATTGGCTGCGCCTGGTGCATGGACTTCGGCTACTGGGAGGCACGGTGAACCATTCGGTGCCCGTGGAGAAGATCCGCGCCACGGCGAACTGGCGGGACAGCGACGTCTTCATCGGGCTGGAACGGCTGGTCCTGGGGTACGCCGAGGCGATGACCGCCACCCCGCCCGGCGTCACCGACGAGATGGTGGACGCGCTCCGCGGGCACCTCACCGAGGCGCAGCTGGTCGAGCTGACGGCGATCATCGCGGTGGAGAACCTGCGGTCGCGGATCAACTCCGCGCTGGGGCTGACCGCGCAGGGCTTCAAGGACCGGTGCGAGCTGCCCGCCGGTGACCCGGCTCCGGCCGGGCCGGGAAGCCGCCCGGGGCTGCGGTGACCGACGAGGAGGTCTTCGAGGCCCACCGCGAGCTGCTGTTCGCCGTGGCCTACCGGATGCTCGGCACCGTCGCCGACGCCGAGGACGCCGTCCAGGACGCCTGGCTGCGCTGGTCCGCGGCGCCGCGCTCGGACATCGCCGAGCCGCGGGCGTACCTGGCCCGGACCGTCACCCATGTCGCGCTGAACAGGCTGCGGTCGGCCCGCGCCCGGCGGGAGGCCTATGTCGGCTCATGGCTGCCCGAGCCGCTGCTGACCACCGGCCCGGACACCGCCGACCGGGCGGAACTGGCCGAGTCGGTGTCGCTGGCCATGCTGGTGGTGCTCGAGTCGCTCACGCCCGAGGAGCGCGCGGTCTTCGTTCTGCACGAGGTGTTCGGCTTCCCGCATGCCGAGATCGCCGCCGCGATCGGCCGCAGCGACGCGTCGGTGCGCCAGCTCATGCACCGGGCGCGCGAGCATGTCCAGGCGCGCCGGCCGCGGTTCGACGTGGACGCCGGCCAGCAGCGTGCGGTGACCGAGCGGTTCCTGGCCGCCGCCGCGGGCGGCGACATCGACCAGCTGATGATGGTCCTCGCTCCCGACGTCACGCTGATCAGCGACGGCGGGGGCAAGGCCAAGGCGCCGTTGCGCCCCATCGTGGGCGCCGCCAAGGTGGCCCGGTTCCTCGCGGCCATCTCCGCCCAGCCCTACATGGGCATCGAGCCCTCCGGCATGACGGTCGAGCTGGCCGAGATCAACGGCGGCCTGGGCACGCTGATCACCGTGGGCGGGAAGCCGATCACGGCGGTGACGACCGTGGTCGCCGGCGGCCGCATCACCGAGATCGAGCTGGTGGCCAACCCGGACAAGCTGCGGGGGATCACCGCCGGGCGCACGCTGCCGCTGTGACGCCGGGGCCGGCTCAGCGGGACCGGGCGAAGTCCAGCGCCTCACGGGCGAGCGCCAGCCAGTCCTGGCCGGAGTCCGGGTCGAGGCTCAGCCATTCCCTCATCGGCGTGGCCTTGTTCGCATCGAAGCGGACGCCGGCGCCGGCGCCGACGAGCGCGTCAACCCGCGGGGCGGGAAGCTTGACCACCAGCCGGCCACGGACCAGCATCGCGAAAATCTTCCCCTGAAAGCGCAGGGCGCTGCGGCCGAAGCCACCGCCGCCCCGCGGAGGTGTCACGCCCGCGGTGCCGAGCAGCTCGTCGACCAGATCCTCGTAGCGTTCGTCCGGCTGGCCCCCGCCGTCCTCGCCCAGCATGGCCCCAGCCTAGGTGCGCCGTCCGACAGACCTGTGCCGCAGGAACGGCCCGGTCCTGCGCGCAGGCCGGCCGGGTGAGGCCCGTCCGGATCGCCGCTGCTGGGCGGGCCGCCGCGGGAGTTAGTGTGGGGCCGTGGCTAACTCTCCCCTCGAGCGGTCCTTCGCGGAGGAATGCGACGCCACCGACCCGCTCGCAGGTTTCCGTGGCCGCTTCGTGCGTGACGACCCGTCGCTGATCTACCTGGACGGGAATTCGCTGGGCATGCTGCCGGTGGCCACCGCCGAGCGGATCAGCAAGGTGGTCCGCGGCAGCTGGGGACGCGGGCTGATCCGGTCCTGGGGTCACTGGGCCGACCTCCCCCGCCGGGTCGGTGACCTGCTCGGCTACCACCTGCTCGGCGCGGCACCCGGCCAGGTGGTGGTGTGTGACAACACCACGGTCAATCTTTACAAGCTGGCCCGCGCCGCTGCCGGGCACCGGCCCGGCCGCGGCGTCATCGTGACCGACGACGACAATTTCCCCACCGACCGGTACGTGCTGGCCGGGGTGGCCGCCGAGCTCGGCGGCGAGCTCCGCATGATCCACACCGACATCGACCAGGGTGTGAGCGCCGAGACGGTCAGCGCAGCCGTGGACGAGGGCACCGCGCTGGTCTGCCTGTCCCACGTGGCCTACCGCAGCGGGGCCGTTGCCGACATGGCCCAGATCACCCGCATCGCCCATGACCGCGGCGCGCTGGTGCTCTGGGATCTGTGCCATTCCGTCGGCTCCGTGCCGGTGGACCTCGACGGGTGCGGTGCCGACCTGGCCATCGGGTGCACCTACAAGTACCTCAACGCCGGGCCCGGAGCGCCGGCGTTCCTTTACGTGCGAGATGACCTGCAGCAGCAACTGCGCCAGCCGGTGCAGGGCTGGTTCGGCCAGCGGGACCAGTTCGCGATGGGCCCGGCTTACGACCCGGTGCCCGGCATCGGCCGGTTCATGACCGGCACCCCCGACATCATCGGAACCGCCTCCGTCGCCGAAGGCGTCAGCCTGCTGGCTGAGGCGGGCATCGGGGCGCTGCGGGACAAGGGAATGCGGCTCACCGACTACCTGATCGACCTCGCGGACGCATGGCTGGTCCCGCTGGGCTTCAGCCTCGCCTCGCCGCGCGACGCCGCGCGCCGGGGCTCGCATGTCTGCCTGCAGCACCCGCAGGCCACCCAGATCGGCGAGGTGCTCACCGGGGCCGGGGTGATCGGCGACCTCCGGGCCCCGGACCGCCTCCGGCTGGGCCTGGCGCCGATCACGACCAGCTTCACCGATGTCTGGGAGGCTGCCGACATCATCCGCCGGATCGCCGCTGGCGAGCAGGCCACCCGGCCGCGCGGCATGCCCGGGTGGACCGCCCGCACCAGCAGCCAGGACGGCGAGCCGGACAGCGCGGGCGACACCGGCTCCGATCAGGAGCTGTCGTGCTCGTTCTGCGGCCAGACGCGCTGGCAGGTCAGCAAGATCGTGGCCGGCCCGGACGTCTTCATCTGCGATGGATGCGTCGGTCAGGCGGCTTCGGTGCTCAGCCGGGAAGGCACGGCCACCACCGGCACCGCGGCCATGGTCAGGCTGGACTCCCAGGCCAGGGGGCAGCGGTGCAGCTTCTGCGGCCAGCCCTTCCACCGGGTGGCCGGGCTGGCGGCCGCCCGTGATGCGCGGATCTGCCCTGAGTGCATCGAACTCTGCGAGGAGATCTTCGCGGAGGAGCCGTTCTGAGCTCGCGGCCTCCCGGCGCGGCGGGCCCGGCTACTCCCACTCGATGGTGCCCGGCGGCTTGCTGGTGATGTTGACGACCACCCGGTTGATCTGGGGCACCTCGTTGGTGATCCGGGTGGAGATGGCGGCCAGCAGCGCGTCGGGCAGCCGGGCCCAGTCGGCGGTCATGGCGTCCTCGCTGGTCACCGGGCGCAGCACCACCGGAAGGCCGTAGGTGCGGAGGTCCCCCTGCACCCCCACCGAGCGGACGTCGGCCAGCAGCACCACCGGGCACTGCCAGATGTCGGCATCCAGCCCGGCCCGGGACAGCTCCTCCCGGACGATCGCGTCGGCCTCGCGCAGGATCTGCAGCCGCTCCTGGGTGACCTCGCCGATGATGCGGATGCCCAGCCCTGGCCCGGGGAACGGCTGCCGCCCGACGATCTCCGGCGGCAGGCCCAGCTCCTGGCCGATCCGCCGCACCTCGTCCTTGAACAGGCCGCGCAACGGCTCCACCAGCGTGAACCCGAGATCGTCGGGCAGCCCGCCGACGTTGTGGTGGGATTTGATGCTGGCCGTGCCGGTGCCGCCGCCGGACTCCACCACATCCGGGTACAGCGTGCCCTGCACCAGGAAATCGACCGCCTCGCCGTGCGCGCCCGCCTCCGCGGCGATCTCGCGGGTGGCCCGCTCGAACGCCCGGATGAACTCCCTCCCGATGATCTTGCGCTTCTCCTCCGGATCGGTCACGCCCGCGAGGGCGGCCAGGAACGTGCCCGCCGCGCTGACCGTATGGAGATCGACCCCGGTCGCCGCGACGAAGTCCTTTTCGACCTGCTCGGCCTCGCCCTTGCGCAGCAGCCCGTGATCGACGAAGACACAGGTCAGCCGGGACCCGATGGCCCGCTGGACGAGCGCGGCGGCCACGGCCGAGTCGACACCGCCCGACAGCCCGCAGATGGCCCTGGCCCCGCCGACCTGCTCGGCGATCAGGGCGGTCTGCTCGTCGATGATGCTCCGCATGGTCCAGTCCGGCCGGCACCCCGCGGCGGTGAGGAACCGGCGCAGCATTTCCATGCCGTGCTCGGTGTGCAGCACCTCGGGATGGAACTGGACGCCGTAAAGGCCTTGCGCCGGGGCCTCCACCGCCGCCACCGGTGTCGCCGCCGTCCGCGCGGTGACGGTAAAGCCCGGCGGCGCCACCGTGCAGGTATCCCCGTGCGACATCCAGACCTGCTGGCGGGTGGGCAGGTCCGACAGGAGCGTCCCGCCCGGCGCGGCGGCCGGGCCCGCCCCCGGCCCGCCACCGGCGGCCGCCCCGGCGGGCGGCAGCAGTTCCAGCGTGGTCGCGCCGTATTCGCCCGCGCCGGTGTGCGCGACCGACCCGCCCAGCCCGGACACCAGCAGCTGGAAGCCGTAACAGATCCCGAGCACGGGTATCCCGGCGGCCAGCAGGCCCTCCGGCGCGGGCGGCGCACCTTCGGCGTAGACCGAGGCCGGGCCGCCGGACAGGATGACGGCCGCGGGCTTGCGGGCCAGGATCTCCGCCGCCGGCACCGTGGCCGGCACGATCTCCGAGTACACGTGGCACTCGCGGACCCGCCGGGCGATCAGCTGTGCGTACTGCGCGCCGAAGTCCACCACCAGCACGGTGTCGGAATCACCAGCGTGCACCACGTCGCCTTCCCCGGTTCTCGCGCACCCGCTCTCAGGGAGGGGCGGCCACGACCTGCAGTCTAGACACCTCAGGAGCTGGGGGTGTCAAGCTGCGGTGCTGGGCGTGTCCTCCCCGCGGGCGGGCTCGCGCCTCCGGCTGGGGGGCGGGCTCGCTGTCCTAGCCGGGGCGGGCTCGCGGCCTTTCAGCTGGGGGGCGGGCTCGCAGCCTTCTCATCCGGGGCCGGGCCGTCGGTGTCGAGCTCGCCCACCCTGACCCGCGCGATGCGCCGTCCGTCCAGCTTGGTCACGGTGAGCCGGTGGCCGCTCACCTCCACCTCGGCACCGACCCCGGGCAGTTCCCCGAGCGAGGCGAGCACAAAGCCGGCCACGGTCTCGTAGGGTCCCTCGGGCAGGTTCACGCTGGTCTGCTCGGCGAACTCGTCCAGGTTGAGCAGGCCGTCAACCTCGAGCTCGCCGCCGTGCAGCTGCTTCGGGCCCTCCTCAAGGTCGTATTCGTCCCGGATCTCACCGACCAGCTCCTCGACCAGATCCTCCAGGGTCACGATGCCGGCGGTTCCGCCGTACTCGTCCACCACGATCGCCAGGTGGGCCCGGTCGCGCCGCATCTCAGACAGCGCGGAGAGCACCCGCTTGCTGGTCGGCATCTGCTTCACCGGCCGGCAGATGTCCCCCACCGGCACCTGCCGGCCGACGACATCGGGACCCAGCAGGTCACGGACGTGGACGAAGCCGATGACGTCGTCGTAGGACTCCTGGTAGACGGGGAAGCGCGAGTGGGGCGAGGCGGCGGCGATCTTGGCCGCGCGATCGAGCGGGGTGGCGGCGGCGATGAACTCGACCTCGGTGCGTGGCACCAGTACCTCGCGCAGCTGCCGCTTCCCGGCGTCGAACACCTCACGCACGATGTGCCGCTCGTCCGCGCTGATCGCCTCGGTCCCGGTGACCAGATCGCGAAGCTCCTCTTCGGTGATCACCCCGCGGCCCACGCTCGGGTCGCCGCCGAGCAGCCGGACCACGAGGTTGGTGCACAGCGACACGAGCCAGACAACGGGGCGGGCGAGCACCGAGATGCGGTCGAGCAGGGGGGCCGCGAACAGCGCTATCGGCTCCGGCCGCTGCAGCGCGAGCCGCTTGGGGGCGAGCTCACCCAGCACCAGGGTGAAGAACGAGATCACCCCGGTGACCACGATGAACGCGATCGCCGTCGCCCACCCGTCCGCGACCTGGTGGCTGATCAGAGTGGTCTTCAGATCGCCGACCAGCGTGGCCGCGCCGAAGGCGCCCGAGAGCAGGGTGGCCACGGTGACACCGATCTGGACCGCGGACAGGAACCGGTTCGGGTCCTGGGCAAGCCTGGCCGCGCGCTGGCCGCGCCTGCCCCGCTGCTGAAGCGAGCGCACCTGTCCTTCGCGCAGCGAGACCAAGGCCATTTCCGCCCCGGCGAAGAACCCGCCGATGAGCACGATGGCCAGCACGATAACGACGTCCCAGCCGACCTGGTTCACGGCTCGATCTCTGACCTCCGCATCACCACCGCGGGGCGGTTCCCCTGTCGATCCGCCAGCCGCGTGCCCCCGGGGCCGTGGCCGCGGCCACGGTGGGTGGGTCTGCACAGTCTAAGCAGTCCGCCATGGGGAGTGGGGGGACACGCGGGCGGCCAGCGCCGCCCGCGTCGCCCGGCTAACGTATGTGTTCCGTGGGGGACCTCTTCTGGAAGAGCAGCGGAAAGCTCGCCGACGGGCGGGAGATCATCTACTTCGACGAGTCGCCGGGGCTCGGCCGGGCCAGCATTCCCGACCGGCGGCCGCTCACGGAGGCGCCAGCGGAAACCGCTGCCGGCCCACCCGCCTCGGATCTGCCACCGGCCGGGCTCCGCTGGGACGCCCTGGCCGGGGAGTGGGTGATCGTCGCCGCCCAGCGCCAGAACCGGACCTTCCTGCCCCCGCCCGGCGAATGCCCGCTGGACCCCTCGCGCCCGGGCAGGCTGGCCGAGATCCCCGCGCCCGACTACGACGTGGTCGTGTTCGAGAACCGGTTCCCGTCGCTGCGCGGGCTGCCCCCGGCCCCGGCGCCACCGGCAGCATCGGACACCGGCGGGCTGCTGGCCGAGCCGGTCGGCCCGCCCGAGACCGGGGGCGTGCCGGGACGGCCTCCCACCGGACGCTGTGAGGTCGTCTGCTTCACCGCCGACCACGACGCCTCGTTCGCGAGCCTGCCCCCGCGGCGGGTCCGGACCGTGCTGGAGGCGTGGGCGGACCGCACCACCGTCCTGTCGGCCATCCCCGGGATCGAGCAGGTCTACTGCTTCGAGAACCGCGGCGAGGAGATCGGGGTCACGCTCCACCACCCGCACGGGCAGATCTACGGCTTCCCGTTCGTGACCCCCCGGACCGCGGGCATGCTCGGCCAGGCGAAGACGCATGCCGCGGCCGGGCGTGGCAACCTGTTCGACGTCATGGTGGCGGGTGAGGAGGCGGCCGGCACCCGGATCGTCGGCCGGAACGAGCACTGGACCGCTTTCGTGCCGGCGGCGGCCCGCTGGCCTTACGAGATCCTGCTGTTCCCGGCGCGGCGGGTGCCGAGCATCCCAGCCCTCGGTGAGGCGGCGCGAGCCTCGTTCTGCGATATCTACCCGGACCTGCTGCGGCGTTTCGACGCGCTGTTCGGCATGCCGGTGCCCTACATCGCGGCCTGGCACCAGGCCCCGGCCGGCGACGCGTTCGCCTGCCGTGAGTTCGCGCTCCACTTGCAGGTCTTCTCCATCCGGCGGGCGCCGGGCAAGCTGAAGTATCTCGCGGGCACCGAGTCGGGCATGGGAGTCTGGATCAACGACATCACCCCCGAAGAGGCAGCCCACGAGCTCCGGGAGGCCCGATGAGGCTGCTCGTCACCGGCGGCGCCGGCTATATCGGCAGCGTGGTCGCCACGCTGCTCGCTGGCGCCGGGCACGAGGTGGTCGTGATCGACGACCTGTCCACCGGCCACGCGGACGCCGTGCCCGCCGCGGCGGCCTTCGTCAAGGGGACCGTCCGGGATCATGCGGAGGCGGTGCTCGCTGGCGGGGGCGCGGGGGCCGACGCCGTCCTCCACTTCGCGGCCAAGTCGCTGGTGGCCGAGTCGGTGGCCAAGCCGGCGCTGTACTGGGAGTACAACCTCGGGGGCACGCTCGCCCTGCTCGAGGCCATGCGGGTCACCGGCACCGCGCGGATCGTCTTCTCCTCCACCGCCGCCGTCTACGGAGAGCCGGAACGCGTCCCCATCGACGAGACCGCGCCGACCAGGCCGGGCAATCCCTATGGCGCGTCCAAGCTCGCCGTGGACACGGCGCTGGCCGAGCACGCCCGGATGCACGGGATCGGCGCTGTCAGCCTGCGGTACTTCAACGTCGCCGGCGCCTACGCCGGCCCGGGCGGCAGGTGGCTCGGGGAGCGTCACGACCCCGAAACCCACCTCATCCCGAACATTCTCCAGGTGGCACTCGGGGACGCCCGGCCGGGCACGAGCGTGGCGATCTACGGCGATGACTACCCGACGCCGGACGGGACCTGCGTGCGCGACTACATCCACGTGACCGACCTGGCCCGCGCCCACCTGCTGGCCCTGGATGCCTGCGTCCCCGGCCAGCACCGGATCTACAACCTGGGCAGCGGCAGCGGGTACTCCAACCTCGAGGTGCTCCAGGCCTGCCGGGAGGTGACCGGGCACGAGATCCCCTCCCGCATCGCCCCCCGGCGGGCGGGCGATCCGGCGGTACTCATCGCCTCGCCCGACCTTTTCCATGCCGAACGAGGCTGGCGCCCGGAGGCCGGCCTGCAGGCCATGGTCGCCGATGCGTGGGAATCCGCCCGGGGCCAGCCCCGGTGAGCGGCGCGGCTAGCGCCGGGCCCGCGAAACGCTGGTTCGCCGACCGCTTCGGCGGGCGGCCCGAGGGGGTGTGGCGGGCGCCGGGCCGGGCCAACCTCGTCGGCGAGCACACCGACTACAACCAGGGCTGGGTGCTGCCGTTCGCGCTGCACCTGGGGGTGACGGTGGCCGCCCGCCGGCGCGACGACGGCGTGCTGGCGATCGCCTCGCGCCAGGCTCCCGGCGACCCGGTCGCCCTGCCGCTCGCCGCCCTGGCGCCCGGCGCGGTGACCGGCTGGGCCGCCTACCCGGCCGGTGTGGCCTGGGCGCTGCGCGAGGCCGGCCACCGGCTCGCGGGCGGCGCCAGCCTGGCCATCGACTCGGACCTGCCGCAGGGCGCCGGCCTGTCGTCCTCCGCCGCGCTGGAGTGCGCGACCGCGCTGGCGCTGGCCGGGCTGTACGGGCTTGACCTGCCCCGGCCGGAGCTGGCCACCCGGGCCTGGCGCGCGGAGAACGACTTCGTGGGCGTGCCCAGCGGGATCATGGACCAGTCCGCGTCCCTGCTGTGCCGGTCCGGCCACGCCCTCCTGCTGGACTGCCGGTCCGGCGCGACCACCGATGTGCCGCTCGACCCGGCCCGCGCCGGGCTGGAGCTGGTCATCATCGACACCGGCGTCCGGCACGCCCTGGGCGACGGCCGGTATGCCGAGCGGCGCAGCGAATGCGACCGGGCGGCGGCCCTGCTCGGCGTGAGCTCGCTGCGGGAGGTCTCCAGCCCGGCCGCGGCCGCCGGGCTGGCCGATCCGGTGCTGCGCCGCCGGGCCCGGCACGTGATCACCGAGAACCGGCGGGTGGAGGAGACGGTCGCCCTGCTCACCGGGGGCGACCTGGCCGGGGTGGGCGCGGTGCTGTGCGCCTCCCACGCTTCGCTCGCCGGCGACTTCGAGGTCTCCTGGCCGGAGGCGGACGTGGCGGTGGACGCGGCCACGGCCGCGGGCGCGCTGGGCGCGCGGATGATGGGCGGTGGGTTCGGCGGGTCGGCTCTCGCGCTGGTGCCCGCGGGGCAGCGGGCGGTCAGCGCCGCGGTCACGGCGCAGTTCGCCCGCCGCGGCTGGCCGCCGCCCGCGTTCGTGCAGGCGGTACCCTCGGCGGGCGCGCTCCGCATCCGGTGAGCAGACGGCGACAGCACAGGAAGAGGTTGGCCATGGGTGTACGTGACGACGCCGAGGCGATCGCCCCCGAACTCGTGCGGCTGCGCCGCGACATCCACCGCGAGCCCGAGATCGGGCTCCACCTGCCCGGCACCCAGGGCAAGGTCCTGGCCGCGCTGGAAGGGCTGCCGCTGGAGATCAGCGTGGGGACCGCGCTCAGCTCGGTCACCGCGGTACTGCGGGGCGGCGGCGCCAGGGGCCTTGGCCGAGACGCCCAGGGCGGCCCGGTCGTCCTGCTGCGGGGCGACATGGACGCCCTGCCCGTGGCCGAGCGGACCGGCCTGGATTACGCGTCGCGGACCGACGGCGTCATGCACGCCTGCGGCCACGACCTGCACGTGGCCATGCTGGCCGGGGCCGCCCGGCTGCTGGCGGCGCGTCAGCGCGACCTGCCCGGCACGGTGGTGTTCATGTTCCAGCCGGGGGAAGAGGGCCACGCCGGCGCCCGGCACATGATCGACGAAGGAGTTCTCGACGCCGCGGGGCAGCGGCCCGCCGCCGCCTACGCCCTGCATGTGGCCTCGGCCGAGCTGCCCGCTGGGGTCTGCAGCACCCGCCCGGGCCCGATGCTCGCCGCGGCGGAGATACTGGAGGTCACCGTCCGCGGCCACGGCGGCCATGGCTCGCAGCCGCACCTCGCCGCCGACCCGATCCCGGTCGCCTGCGAGATGGTGACCGCGCTCCAGACCCTGGTGACCCGCAAGTTCGATGTGTTCGACCCGGTCGTCATCACCGTCGGCACCTTCCACGCCGGCACCACGGACAACGTGATCCCGGACGAGGCGAGCTTCCTGGCCACGGTGCGCTCGTTCTCCCCTGCCGCCTACGACCGGGTGCGGGCATCGGCCCTCGCGCTGGTCGGCGGGATCGCGAGCGCGCACGGGGTCACCGTCAGCGCCGGCTTCCGTGACGGCTACCCGGTGACGGTCAACGACGAGGCGGAGACGCGGTTCGCGGCCCGGGTCGCGGCGGAGGTGCTCGGCGAGGAGAGCTACGTGGCCCAGCCCAGCCCGCTGACCGGGGCGGAGGACTTCTCCTTCGTGCTGGAGCAGGTGCCGGGCGCGTATCTCATGTTGGGCGCGTGCCCGCCGGGCGCGGACCCGGCCACCGCGCCCAACAACCACGCCGCGGACGCCGTCTTCGACGACTCGGTGCTCGGTGCGGGCGCGGCGCTCTACGCCGAGCTCGCGCTCCGGCGCCTGGCCGCCGTGTGATGCGCGTAACAGCCACCGCAGAGCCATGATGCCAGGGTCAGAGGCTGGCGACGTCGGCCTGCTTGGCCCGGACCGCGTCCGCCGCGGTCCGCAGCGCCGCCAGTTCGTCCTCGGTCAGGTCCCGCTCGACCACACGGCGGACGCCCGATGCGCCGATCTCGGCCTCGACCCCCAGGTAGACACCGGAGATGCCGTACTGGCCGTCCACCCAGGCGCAGACCGGCAAGCTGACGCCCGCGTCCTCGGCGGCGGCACGGGCCATCCGCGCCGCGGCGGCGGACGGGGCGTAGTACGCCGACCCGGTCTTGAGCAGGGCGACGATCTCCGCGCCGCCCTGGCGGGTCCGCTCCACCAGCGCCTCGATATCGGCCTGCGGCATCAGGCTGGTCAGCGGCTGGCCGTCGACCGTGCACGCGGACGGCACCGGCACCATCGTGTCGCCGTGCGAGCCCAGGGTGAGCGTGCGCACCGAAGACACCGGCACGGACAGGCGCTCGGCGACGAAGTAGCTGAACCGGGCGGTGTCCAGCATGCCGGCCTGGCCCATGACCCGGTGCGGGGGGAAGCCCGAGACGTTGGCGGCCAGCGCGGTCATCTCGTCCAGCGGGTTGGAGACGACGATCAGCACCGCCTCCGGCGCGTGCTTGACCACGTTCTCCACCACGTTGCGGACGATCTTGGCGTTGACCTCGATCAGGTCCATCCGGCTCATGCCGGGCTTGCGCGGCAGGCCCGCCGTGATGATGACGATGGCCGAGCCCGCGATGGCCTCGTACCCCTCGCCTGCCGGGCCGGTGGTCTGCCCGGTCACCCTGGTCTCGAAGCCCTCGATCGGCCGCGACTGATTCATGTCGAGCGCGATGCCTTCGGGCTTGCCGTTGACGATGTCGGTGAGAACCACTTCGTCGAAGATGTCGTACTCGGCGAGCCGCTGCGCGGTGGTCGAGCCGTAGAACCCGGCCCCGACGACGCTCACCTTCCCCTTACGGGCCATTCCGGTGCTCTCCTTCGGTGTAAGTCTGCGCTGGCCACGCGGCCCGGAACCCCGTCAGGCGGCCGTCGCCGCCCGGAGGTTGTCGTCGAGCACGGCCAGGAACTCCTCGGTGGACAGGAAGGGCGTGTTGGCCCCGACCAGCTGCGCGAGGTCCTTGGTCATCTTCCCGCTTTCCACCGTCTGGACGCACACCTTCTCCAGCGTCTCGGCGAACACGGTGACCTCCGGGGTGCCGTCGAGCTGCCCGCGGTGGGCCAGGCCACGGGTCCAGGCGAAGATGGAGGCGATCGGGTTGGTCGAGGTGGGCTTGCCCTGCTGGTGCATGCGGTAGTGGCGGGTGACGGTGCCGTGCGCCGCCTCGGCCTCCACCGTGCGGCCGTCCGGCGTCATCAGCACGCTGGTCATCAGGCCCAGCGAGCCGAACCCCTGGGCCACCACGTCTGATTCCACGTCCCCGTCATAGTTCTTGCAGGCCCACACCAGGCCACCCTCACCCTTGAGCACCTGGGCGACCATGTCGTCGATGAGGCGGTGGTCGTAGGTGATGCCAGCGATCTCGAAGTCGGACTTGAACTCGGACTCGAATATCTCCTGGAACAGGTCCTTGAAGCGCCCGTCGTAGGCCTTGAGGATGGTGTTCTTGGTGGACAGGTAGAGCGGGTAGCGGCGGTTGAGCGCGTAGCGCATGGTGGCCCGGGCGAAGTCGCGGATCGAGTCGTCGAAGTTGTACATGCCCATGGCCACGCCGCCGCCCGGGAAGACGGCCACCTCACGCTCGAACCGTTCCGCCTGGGTGCCCTCGTCCGGCTCGTAGGCGATCGTCACCCGGCCCGGGCCGGGGACCACGAAGTCGGTCGCGCGGTACTGGTCGGCATGGGCGTGGCGGCCGATGATGATCGGCTTGACCCAGCCGGGCACGAAACGCGGGACGCTGTGCACCACGATGGGCTCGCGGAACACCACCCCGCCGAGGATGTTGCGGATCGTTCCGTTCGGGGACCGCCACATCTTCTTCAGCCCGAACTCGGCCACCCTGGCTTCGTCCGGGGTGATGGTGGCGCATTTGATCCCCACGCCATAGCGCTTGATGGCGTTCGCCGCGTCCACGGTGACCTGGTCATCGGTCGCGTCACGATGGATGACGGACAGGTCGTAGTACTTCAGGTCGATATCCAGATAGGGCAAGATCAGCTTGTCCTTGATGAAGCTCCAGATGATCCGCGTCATCTCGTCGCCGTCGAGCTCGACGACGGGATTGACTACCTTGATCTTCGGCATGCCACCGACTTCCTCTCCACGCCTCAGTCTTCTCCCTCGGGTGCGGCCCGGACCGTGAAACCAGCGGGCGCAGGCGGGGGAACCCAGGTCACGACGGCACCGGCAGCACCAGGCCAGCGGCCAGCAGGCCGATGGCCAGGGCGGCCAGACACGTCACGTCCACCAGGCGCCGCCGGGAAGCGAGCATGCCTGCCCGCGCTTCCGGCAACACCAGCCTGGCCAGCGCGCCGATGAACATCGCGCCTGCCAAAGCCAACGTACCGTCTCTGGCCCGCTCGATGCCGCCTTGCCACATCCATGCCAGGGCGCCGATGGTGATCGCCAGGACCAGCAGGTAAGGAAGCT
This sequence comes from uncultured Actinomycetes bacterium, assembly GCA_963730065.1. GTDB lineage: Bacteria > Actinomycetota > Actinomycetes > Streptosporangiales > Streptosporangiaceae > UBA9676. The sequence goes on from CAVSQL010000008.1 coordinate 43,991, forward strand.
GGGCCGCCCGGGGCGGCCTCGCGCGCGAGGCGCGCGCCCCACGGCCGGCCGTGCCGCGCCGGCGGCCCGGCGCGGCGCGGGCAGCGGGACCGGCGGCGGCAGCGGGACCGGCAGGCCCGGCACCCCCGGGGGCGGTGCTCACCGCTGGTCCAGCGGGGTCCAGGTGAGCCCCCGCTCACCAACGTATTCGCTGTCCGGGCGGATCAGCCGGTTGTCGGCGTGCTGCTCCATGACGTGGGCCGTCCAGCCGGCCATCCGGCTCACCGAGAAGACCGGGGTGAACAGGTCGGTGGGGATCTGAAGGTAGTGGTAGACGGTGGCGGCGAAGAAGTCCACGTTCGGGTAGAGGCCCTTCTCCGCCAGGACGGTCTCCTCCATCCGCCGCGACATCCGGTAATAGGTGTCGTCGCCGGCGGCCTGGGCCAGTTCCCCCGACATCTGGCGCAGATGAGTGGCGCGCGGATCCTCGGTCTTGTAGACACGGTGGCCGAACCCCATGATCTTCTCGCCCCCGGCCAGCCGGTCGCGTACCTCGCGTTCCACCGCACCCACCGGGTCATCGGGCGCCGCCGCCCTGATTTCCGCCAGTGTGCGCATGACCTGCTCGTTCGCCCCGCCGTGCAGCGGCCCCTTGAGGGTGCCGATCGCCGCGACCACCGCCGAGTGCATGTCCGACAGGGTGGCGGCACAGACCCGGGCGGCGAACGTGGAGGCGTTCATCGTGTGGTCGGCATGCAGCACCAGGCAGGTGTCGAAGATCTCCGCCTCCCGCGGCGCTGGCGGCGCACCCCGCATCTGCAGCAGGAAGTTCGCGGCCAGCCCCAGCTCCGGCTCGGCCGGGCCGACCTTGCCCCCGTTCCGCGCGGCATGGTAGGCGGCGACCAGGATCGGCTGCTGCGCGGTGAGCCGCGCGGACTTGCGGAGGTTCGCCGCGGCCGAGTTGGAGTCCTTGTCCGGGTCGTCGGCACTCGCCAGCGAGACCAGGCTCCGTATCGCCTCCATCGGCGACTGGCTGCCCGCCACGTCGGGCAGGCACGCGGTCACCAGGGAGCCGAGCGCGCGGCCGGCGGCGATCTCGCCGCCGTAGGCCGCCAGTTCGGCGCGGCTGGGGGGATGGCCGCGCTGCAGCAGGTAGGCGATCTCCTCGAAGGTCGCCGAGCCCGCGAGCTGACCGATGTCGTATCCGCGGTAGAACAACAGGCCAGCCCGGCCATCGATATCGCTCAACGCTGTTGACGCGGCGATGATGTCCGCCAGGCCCTTGGAGGGCTTGTCCGCCATTGTCGTGCTTCCTCCGGGAGGGCTCGCTCGGCAGTGTACTTCTGCTGGCTGCTCCCGCAGGTCCCGGGCGGCCACTCCGCGGCCGGGCCCGATCTCCGGCCACCCGCCGGCGGGCGCGCCAACCGGTACCCGCGAATGTGGTACGACATGCCCGCGCGAGGGTAACTGGACCGTAAGACCTCAGTAACTGCACAGCCAGGCAGGAGGACCTTGTGGACGGGCCCTACATTCGCATCGAGGAAACGGGTGTGGTGATCCCGCTGTCCGAGACCGTGACGACGATCGGGCGGGGCGGCGCGGTCGACGTGCACCTGGGTGACCCGAGCGTTTCCCGCCTTCATGCCGAGATCGTCCGGCATGGGCCCTACGCGTACGTCGCGGACCTGGGTTTATCACGCAACGGCACCCGGGTCAACGGGCGGCTGATCGCCCGCCGGGTGCTCGAGGACGGCGACGTGCTCAGCTTCGGTGCGGCCCGCTGCCGGATGGGCGGTATCCCGAAGGAGGACATCACCGCCGAGGTGGAGCTGCGCCGCTCGGCGAGCCCGGAGCTGACCCGGCGCGAGCTCGACGTCCTGACGTCGTTGTGCCGGCCCGCCCTGTCGGACGAGGCGTTTGTGGCCCCGGCCACGGCCAGGGAGATCGCGACCGACCTGGTGGTCACCGAGGCCGCCGTCAAGCAGCATCTCCTGCGCCTCTACCAGAAGTTCCGGATCCCCGAAGGGCCCAACCGGCGGGTCCGGCTGGCCAACGAAGTGGTCGCCCTCGGCCTCGTCAGGCCCCTCCCGCCGACCGGGCGGCCGGAGCCTGCCCCGGGCCTCAAATCCCCGGCCGGGCGGCCGGAGCCGGCCACCCCACCGCGGCCCGAGCCGGTGACGCCGCGGCCGCACCCGGCAGGCCAGCTGACCTAGCTGACCGGGCCACCTCAGCGGCTGGCCAGGCGGGACAGCAGGAACCGGCCCACCAGGCTCAGATGGCGGACCGGCCCGAGGTGCACCATCGGCCCCACATGGGCCATGCCGAAATGCCAGACCCCGCCGGGCGCCCCGGCCGGCCAGTAGAGAGAAGGCCAGGAGAAGGCGGCCGCGAGGGTGGCGAGCGCGAGCGCGGTCATCCCGGCCAGGGCCACCGCCTGCGCGGCCCGGGTGGTGGCCATCGCGGCGTAGAGCTGGTGGAGCTGCCGCCGCGGCCTCGCCGATCCCGGGCCGAGCCCGTAGAACGCGACGATCGCCCCGGCCCCGGCCGCGACCGCGCGGGGAAGATGATGACCGGGCGAGAGCGCGATCGCCACCCCGCCCGCCACCGCGGCGGCGACCAGCGCGAACGGCGCGAGCAGCAGGCAGGACAGAAGCGACCGCACCAGGTACCAGGGGGACAGGGCGGCCAGCACGGCCGGGTCGCTGCGCCGGGTGCCGCGCGCCGAGCGCCGCAGGGCGGCCCGCTGCCGGACCAGGTCACCGGCCCGCAGCAGAACGATAAAGGCCAGCGAGCCCAGTGCGCCCACCACGGGCAGGATGACGCTGATGCCCACCGCGGCCAGCATGGTCACGGCCACCATCGCCGACGGCCAGCGTGACTTCGGGGCCCCGCCCGCCACCGGGCTGGGCGCGAACGGGTTGCTGCGCGGCTGGCCCGGGCCGCGGCGCGGCTGCGGGTCGGGTCCCGGCGGCCCGGGCTTGGGCGGCTTGGGCGGCCGGGCCGGGCTGGGCCCGTACTGGACCGGCGGCAGCACGTCGGCGAAGTCCGCGGGCCAGGGACCGGCCATGAGCGGCGAGGGCTCCGGACGCACCGTCCCCGGTCCCGCCGCGGCGGCGCCGTTGCTGCCAGCGGGCGGGGCCGCGGGATCGGCCGGGCCGGGCGCCACGCCGGCGGCCGCCGCCAGGCCGGGCCCTCCGCTGGCGGCCGGGGAGGGGCCGGGAGCCTGGTCGGCGCTGGTCGCCGGGACCGCGGTGACGGTGCTCACCGGCGCGTCCGCGCCGGGAACAGTCGGCCGGGCCCACCCGCGGGGGTCGAGCGCCGCGGCCTGGGCGCTGAGCTGCACCGCCGCGGGCCGAAGTGCCGGGTCCCGGGCCAGGGCCGCTTTCAGCAGCGGCAGCAGGGACGAGGGGGCTCCGGTGAGGTCGGGCTGCCCGTTCACGATCCGGTAGAAGATGGCCTCGTAGGAGCCGGACCCGAACGGCGGGTGGCCGGTGGCGGCGAAGGCGACGGTCGCGCCCCAGGCGTGGATGTCGGACGCCTCGCTGCTCGACTGCCCCTCGATCACCTCCGGCGCGAGGAAGCCGGGGGTCCCCATGAACATCCCGGTCATGGTCAGCCGGGTCGCGTCCGGTCCCTGCGCGATGCCGAAGTCGATGACCACCGGCAGCTCGCCGAGCAGCATCACGTTGCTGGGCTTGAGGTCGCGGTGCACCACCCCGGCGGCGTGCACCGCGGCGAGCGCGCCGGCGAGCCCGCTGGCCAGCCGGAGCAGGGCGGACGGCGGCAGCGGCCCGGCCTCGGTCACCACCTGGTCCAGGGTCCGGCCGGGGACGTAGCGGGTGACGATATAGGGCGTATCCCCGGCCAGGTCCGCGTCGATGACTTCCGCGACGTAAGGGCTGCGCACCCGGCGCATGGTCTCGACCTCGCGCGCCAGCCGCCGCCGCGCCATCGGGTCCTCGGCCACCACCGAGCGCAGGACCTTGAGCGCGGCCGTCTGGCCGCTGGCGTCCCGGGCCAGGAAGACGACGCCCATCCCGCCCTCGCCGAGCCGCCCGAGCAGGCTGTAGGGCCCGAGCCTGCCCGGCATCTGGTCCTCAGCAGTCATGGCAGTCCCCACCGACGAGCCTCAGTCCCGTGCATCGCACCGTGTGCCCCCCAGACCGCGAATCAGCCGCGCGCCCCTGGCCCAGAGCCGCACGCCCTACGGTCCCGTGACCAGCTTACGCAGCGCCTGCGCCGCCTGGGCGTTCTGCTCGGCATGGGACACGAGCGCCCTGGCGAGTTCGCTGGCCCACTGCTGGATGCCGACCGGCTGACGTGACAGGACGACACCCCGCACCTCCCGGCAGATTTCCGCGGACGGTTCCCGGCCGGGCTGGACCCCGAGCGACAGCACCTGCTCGCCCAGCCGTACGGTGATCTTCGATACCTCCCCCGGGCGCCCGCGCATGCGGTCGGACACGGTCCGCGCCCGGTCGATCGTCACGCAGCCCGGCGGCAGCGCGTCGCTGAGCGATTCGGTCAGCACCCGGGCGTAGATGGCCACGTCCGCGCTATCGGCGCGGAGCGCGGCGGTGACCATCTCCAGCGACAGGTCGTCGGCGGGCTCGCTCATGCCGGGCGTGCCCTGGTGGTGATCGGCTGCATGGGTTCTGCTGCTCCTTGCGCGCGGCGCCGGGCCGGCCTCGTTGGACGGGAGGAAGTGCTCCGCGGGCGTCAGCGCCCGGTGAAGGTGGCCTTCCCTGGGCCATTCTCGACGAAACTGCGCATTCCCGCGCTGATCCCGGTCGTGACCAGCCGCGGGGACTGCCGCCGCCTCGATCCCCGGGCCGGCGCCGGGATCGGTACCCGGCCGTCGCTCGCCGCGTCACGGCCGGCGCGGGCGAGCTCACCCCGGCCTCCTTCGGCCGGCCGGGGCCACGATCCTAGGGCCTGGCCGGCCCGCTCCCGGCCAGGAACGCCTGAATCTCGGCCTCGCTGTAGCGGCGATGCCCGCCGAGCGTCCTGATCGAACCGAACTTGTCCTGCTCCGCCCACCGGGTGACCGTCTTGGGGTTAACCCGCAGGAGCGCGGCCACCTCGGCCGGGGTCAGGAGGCGTTCGGACTGCACGTCTGACCTCGCCATCGCTGTCATCCTTTCGCCTGCACATCGCCGGGGCCATAAGGAGGACGCCTCACCGACAGCAACGGTTCACATCCGGGCGGTAGCAGAATCCGGCTGGTCAGCGCAGGTCGCCGTTGGTCATCCCGGCTGGTGCCTCGGGGAAGGTCACCAGGCCCATCTCCGCGCTGCCGGCCAGCAGCGGATGGCACGGCACGACCCGCACGGTGTACCCGAAGGGCCCGGGCCGGCCGAGATCGGCCTGCCCGGCGTAGCGGGCGATGCCCGCTTCGCCGCTGGCCTCGTCGAGTGACATCCCGCTCGTCACCGGCTCGATGATCTCGTCGTCGTCGCCCACCCGGCCGCAGACCACCTCGACCGCGACGTCGGCGGGGAACAGCTTGCCCAGCGCTACGCTGGCCCGGACCACGAGGCTGCCGCCGGGGTCGCGCTGGCCGTCTTCCGCCTCGACGTGCTCGATGCGGACACCGTCCCAGGCCGTGCTCACCCGGTGCTTCCAGGCGGCCAGCTCGCGGGCGGCGGCGAAGGGCAGCTCACCGGGCTCCCCCGCCCCGCTGACGGCGTCCGTCGCGGGCACCGCCGGCCCGGCGGCAGGCACCGCCTGGCCGGCGAGCTGCCGCGAGGCCCGCGCCGCGGGCACGTACAGGCCGGTCACATAGTCGCGGACCATGCGCGATGCCTGGACCCGCGGCCCCAGCGCCCGGAAGGTGTGCGCCACCATCTCCAGCCACCGGGCGGGCAGGCCGTCACCGCCCGCGTCGTAGAACAGCGGCGCCACCGCGGTCTCGATCAGCTCGTACAGGGCGGCCGACTCGAGCTCGTCCCGGCGTTCGGCGTCCTCCACCCCGTCCGCCGACGGGATCTGCCAGCCGTCCTCGCCATCACACCACTCGTCCCACCAGCCGTCCCTGATCGACAGGTTCAGCCCCCCGTTCAGCGCCGACTTCATGCCCGAGGTGCCGCACGCCTCCAGCGGCCGGAGCGGGTTGTTCAGCCACACGTCGCAGCCCTGTACCAGGGCATGCGCCAGCTCCATGTCGTAGTCGGGCAGGAACACGATCCGGTGCCGCACCGCGTCGGAGTCGGCGAACCGGACCATCTGCTGGATGAGCAGCTTGCCGCTCTCGTCGGCCGGGTGGGCCTTGCCCGCGATCACGATCTGGACCGGGCGCTGCGGGTCGGTCAGCAGCGACCGGAGACGCTCCGGGTCGTGCAGCATCAGCGTCAGCCGCTTGTAGGACGGGACCCGGCGGGCGAAGCCGATCGTCAGCACGTTCTCGTCCAGGACCTCCTCGGTCCAGCCCAGCTCGGCGTCGGACGTACCGCGCTGCCGCCACGAGGCGCGCAGCCGCTGCCGCGCCTGCTCCACCAGCCGCCCCCGCAGCCGCCTGCGGATCTCCCAGATCCGGGCCGGGCCGGTCGCCGCGACCCGCTCCCAGGCCTGGCCGTCCTCGGCCAGCTCCGGGCCGGGGGCCGCGCCGTCGCCGGCCGCCAGCGCCAGGATCTCCGGCGCCACCCAGGTGGCGGCGTGCACCCCGTTGGTGATCGACCCGATGGGTACCTCGTCCGGGCCGAACCCGGGCCACAGGCCGGCGAACATCGCCCGGCTCACCTGCCCGTGCAGCCGGCTCACCCCGTTCACCCGCTGGGCCAGCCGCATCCCCATCACGGCCATGTTGAACACGTCCGGGTCGCCGCCGGGATAGGTCTCCGCGCCCAGCGCCAGCACCCGGTCGCCGGGCAGCGCCGGGTCGGCCACGGGCCCGCTGAAATGCTCCTCGACCAGCGCGCGCGGGAACCGGTCGATGCCGGCCGCGACCGGGGTGTGGGTGGTGAACACCGTGCCGGCCCGGCACACCTCGATCGCCTCGTCGAAGCTGAGCCCCTTCTGCGCGTACTCGCGGATCCGCTCCAGCCCGAGGAAGCCAGCGTGGCCCTCGTTGGTGTGGAAGACCTCCGGCTGCGGATGCCCGGTCAGCGCGCAGAACGCCCGCACCGCCCGCACGCCCCCGATCCCGAGCAGAAGCTCCTGCCGGAGCCGGTGCTCGGTCCCGCCGCCGTAGAGCCGGTCGGTGACCTCCCGCAGGGCGGGCTCGTTCTCCTCCACGTAGGAGTCGAGCAGCAGCAGCGGCACCCGGCCCACCAGGGCGAGCCACACGTGCGCGGCCAGCACCTGGCCCTCGGCCAGGGTGACGCTGACCCGGACCGGCGACCCGCCGGCTTCCCGCAGCAGCGTCAGCGGCAGCCCGTTCGGGTCGGCCCCCGGGTAACGCTCCAGCTGCCAGCCCTCGGCGGACAGCCACTGGCTGAAGTAGCCGTGCCGGTACAGCAGGCCCACGCCGATCAGCGGCACGCCCAGGTCGCTCGCTGCCTTGAGATGATCACCGGCCAGGATGCCGAGCCCGCCGGAGTACTGGGGCAGGGCGCTGGCGATGCCGTACTCCGGCGAGAAGTAGGCGACGGCCGCTGGCGCGCCGGTGAGCTCATCCGCGCTCAGCTGGTACCAGCGTGGCCCGGTCAGGTACTCGGCCAGGCCGGCCGCCGCCTCCTCGAGCCGGCTGAGGTAGCCCGGGTCGCCGGCGAGCTGGGCCAGGTGCTCGGGCGGTACCTCGCCGAGCAGGGCGGTCGGGTCACGGCCCGCCTCCGCCCGCCCGGCCGGATCGAGCGCGGCGAACAGCTCCCGCGTGCCGGTGTGCCAGGACCAGCGGAGGTTCAGCATCAGCCCGCGCAGCGCCGCGAGCGGCTCCGGCAGCGTGGCCCTGATGGTGAAACAGCGGATGGCTCTCACGCACCGTGACCCTAACGCGCGCCAGCCGCTACCGCGAACCGGGCCGGCCAACCCCCGGTGAAGAGTTTTGATGCCAAACGTCTGGCGTCAACCCGGGTGCCGCCTGATACGCGGGCCCGGTAAATGGGTAGCGTTCAGAGGTGATCGGACGCATACCCATCCTGGATGTGCAGCCCGTCCTGGAATGCGGGCGGTGGCCCGCCAAAGCGGTGGCCGGTGAGACCTTCGAGGTCAGCGCCACTGTCTTCCGGGAAGGCCATGAGATGCTCGGCGCCGGCGTGGTCCTGCGCACCCCTGGTGGCGGGCGGCAGCCGCTGGCCGGCATGGCCGAGGTCGCGCCCGGCACCGACCGTTACGCGGCGCCGGTCACGGTGGGCCGCGAAGGCAAGTGGCGGTTTCACGTCGAGGCGTGGGGGGACCCGATCGCGCACTGGCGCCACGACGCGGGCATCAAGGTCCCGCGCGGGCTGGACGTCGGCCTCATGATGGCCGAGGGCGCGCTCCTGTTCGAGCGGGCGGCCGGGTCCATCCGGCCCGCCCGGCCGGCCCGGCCCGTCGCGCCCGGCGCGCCCCCCGGCCCGCCCGGCACCGGCTGGGCCGGTGAGGCACGCACCGCCCCGCCGGGTGCCCGCTGGGCCGACGCGGCCCGCGCGGCCCAGGCCGCGCGGGCCGCCCGTTCGGCATTGATGGCGCTCGCGGCCCGCCTGCGGAACCCGGCCATCCCGCCCTGGGACCGGCTGGCCGCGGCCGAGGACGAGGAGATCCTGGCCATCCTCGCCGCCTACCCGCTGCGCGAGCTAGTGACCCAGTCGCCCAGCTACCCGCTGGTGGTGCACCGGCAGCGCGCGCTCTACGGGGCGTGGTATGAGTTCTTCCCCCGCTCGGAGGGGGTGCGGATCGACCCGATGGGGCGGCGCGAGCCGGCCGGGGACGCTGCGCAGCGCCGCGTGCCGGCTGGAGCAGATCGCGGCCATGGGCTTCGACGTGGTCTACCTGCCGCCGGTCCACCCGATCGGGACGACCGCCCGCAAGGGGCGGAACAACGCGCTGCGGGCCGGCCCCGGCGACCCCGGCTCACCGTGGGCGATCGGCTCACCGGACGGCGGTCACGACACCATCCACCCCGAGCTCGGGACCCTGGCCGACTTCGACGCGTTCGTCCGCCAGGCCGGCCAGCTCGGGCTTGAGGTGGCGCTCGACCTGGCGCTGCAGACCTCACCGGACCATCCCTGGGTCAAGGAGCATCCGGAGTGGTTCACCCAGCGGGCGGACGGGACGATCGCGCACGCGGAGAACCCGCCCAAGAAGTACCAGGACATCTACCCGCTGAGCTTCGACCGCGATCCCGAGGGGATCTACGCGGAGGCGCTGCGCATTCTGCGGCACTGGATGGACCACGGGGTCAGGATCTTCCGGGTGGACAACCCTCATACCAAGCCGCTGCCGTTCTGGGAGCGGCTGCTGGCCGAGGTGGACCGCACCGACCCGGACGTGATCTTCCTCGCGGAGGCCTTCACCCGCCCGGCCATGATGTACACCCTCGCGCAGATCGGGTTCCACCAGTCCTACACGTACTTCACCTGGCGCAACAGCGCGGCCGAGATCACCGACTACCTGCGCGAGCTGTCCGGCCCGGCCGCCGCGTACATGCGGCCCAACTTCTTCACCAACACCCCGGACATCCTCCACGAGTACCTCCAGCACGGCGGGCCTCCCGCCTTCGAAGTGCGGGCGGTGCTCGCGGCCATGCTGTCCCCGTCCTGGGGCATCTACTCGGGGTACGAGCTGTGCGAGCACACGCCGGTCCGGCCGGGCAGCGAGGAGTACCTGGACTCCGAGAAGTACCAGTACCGGCCGCGCGACTGGGCCCGGGCGCAGCAGCCGCCGCAGGGCATCGCGCCGCTCATCACCCGGCTCAACGCGATCAGAAAAGCCCACCCGGCGACGCACTGGTTGCGTAATCTACGCTTCCATCACGTCAACCAGCCGGAACTGATCTGCTTCTCCAAACGCAGCCAGCGCGACGAGGACACCGTCCTGGTCGTGGTGAACCTTGATCCGCACGCACCACGCGAGGCGACAGTCTGGCTCGATTTGCCCGCACTGGGCATGGACTACCGGTCGCAGTTCGTTGTCACCGACGAGCTGTCCGGGAACTCCTACCAGTGGGGGCGAGCCAACTATGTGCGCCTCGACCCGGCAGTAACGCCAGCCCACATCTTCGCCGTCACGCCGCAGGAGGTCACGTGACGGTGCACCGCACGTCCGCAGGAGACGCAAGTGGCCACTGAGCCTGACCGGAACCATGCCGGCCCGCCGCCTTCCCCGCCCGCGCAGCCAGCGAGTTTCGCCCTGCCGCCGGGAGAGCCCATTCCGGACTCGTTCTCGTTCGAGACGCCACGCGACCCGCAGTGGTACCAGCGCGCGGTCTTCTACGAGGTGCTGGTCCGCGGGTTCCATGACTCCAACGGGGACGGCACCGGCGACCTGCGCGGGCTCACCTCCCGGCTCGACTACCTGCAGTGGCTGGGCATCGACTGCATCTGGCTGCTGCCCATCTACGATTCGCCGCTGCGCGACGGCGGGTACGACATCGCCGACTTCACCCGGGTGCTGCCCGACTTCGGGCACATCGGCGACTTCGTGGAGCTGGTGGACGCGGCTCACGAGCGCGGCATGCGGGTGATCGCCGACCTGGTGATGAACCACACCAGCGACCTGCACCCCTGGTTCCAGGCGTCGCGCAGCGACCCGGACGGGCCCTACGGCGACTTCTACGTCTGGTCGGACAGCGACCACGGGTACACCGACGCCCGGGTCATCTTCGTGGACCATGAGCAGTCGAACTGGACCCATGATCCGGTCCGCGGCCAGTACTACTGGCACCGGTTCTTCTCCCACCAGCCCGACCTGAACTACGAGAGCCCGAAGGTCCAGGACGCGATGCTGGAGGTGCTGCGGTTCTGGCTGGACCTGGGCATCGACGGGTTCCGGCTGGACGCGGTGCCCTACCTGTACGAGCGGGAGGGCACCAACTGCGAGAACCTCAAGGAAACCCACGAGTACCTCAAGCGGGTCCGGGCTGAGGTGGACCGGCTGTACCCGGACCGGGTGCTGCTGGCGGAGGCGAACCAGTGGCCCGCGGACGTGGTGGAGTACTTCGGCGACTCCCCGGGCGGCGGGGACGAGTGCCACATGGCCTTCCACTTCCCGCTGATGCCGCGCATCTTCATGGCGGTGCGGCGCGAGCAGCGCTATCCCATCTCCGAGATCCTGGCCCAGACCCCGACCATCCCGTCGTCCTGCCAGTGGGGTATTTTCCTGCGCAACCATGACGAGCTCACGCTGGAGATGGTCACCGACGACGAGCGCGACTACATGTACACCGAGTACGCCAAGGACCCCCGGATGAAGGCGAACATCGGGATCCGGCGCCGGCTGGCCCCGCTGCTCGACAACGACCGCAACCAGCTGGAGCTGTTCACCGCGCTGCTGCTGTCGCTGCCGGGCTCGCCGGTGATGTACTACGGCGACGAGATCGGGATGGGCGACAACATCTGGGCCGGTGACCGGGACGGGGTCCGGACGCCGATGCAGTGGACCCCGGACCGCAACGGGGGCTTCTCCACCGCCGACCCGCAGCGGCTGTATCTGCAGACGCTCACCGACCCGATCTACGGCTACCAGGCCATCAACGTGGAGGCCCAGCAGCGCAATCCCGGCTCGCTGCTGCACTGGACCAAGCGGATGATCGAGATCCGCAAGCGCCATCCCGTGTTCGGGCTCGGCGGGTACGAGGAGCTGAGCTCCTCCAACCCCAGCGTGCTCGCGTTCGTCCGGGAGCACCCGGAGCGGGGCGGCCCGGACGTGCCGGACTCCGGCGACCGGATCCTGTGCGTCAACAACCTGTCCCGCTTCCCGCAGCCGGTCGAGCTGGACCTGCGGCGGTTCCGGGGGATCACCCCGGTCGAATGCATGGGGGGTGTCACTTTCCCGCCGATCGGGGAGCTGCCCTACCTGCTCACCCTGCCCGGTCACGGGTTCTACTGGTTCCAGCTGCCGGAGCCACGGGGAGATCTGCCCCGGTGAGCGGGACCACCGGCCGACGGGCCGGCCACGCAGGCCCGCCGGGGAGTGAGACAGGCCGTCCCGGGCAGGGGTGTTCCGCGGGGGACGCTGACAGCCGACGCGACAGGGTAGATCCCACATGACATTCGAGGAAGCGCTCGCGGGCTGGCTGCCCGGGCAGCGCTGGTTCGCGGGCAAGGGCGCTCCGATCGACAGCCTCGCCATCGTCGAGGACACGGTGCTGGTCGAGGGCGATCCCGGCCTGCGCCACCTGATCGTCGCCGTTTCCCAGGCCGGCCGCGCCGACCGCTACCAGGTGCTGGCCGGCCTGCGGACGGCGATCCCGGACCGGCTCGCGCACGCGGTGATCGGCCCGGCCCGCGCCGCGGCCGGGGACGGCCAGGCGTGGACGGCCTACGACGCTCTGCACGACCCGCCGCTGACCCGGCGGCTGCTGCGGGCCATGGTGGACCAGGAGACGATCGGGCCGCTGCGCTTCGCCGCCGAGCCGGACGCCGCCATCGACACCGGGCTCGACAGCCTGGTGCTCACGGCCGAGCAGAGCAACACCAGCATGCTGTTCGGCGAGGATGCCATCCTCAAGGTGTTCCGGCGCCCCCACCCCGGCCCCAACCCCGATCTGGAGATCCCGCGTGCCCTGCACCGGGCCGGCTCCCGACACGTGGCGCCGCCGCTCGGCTGGGTGGAGGCCACCCTGGGCGGCAGCCCCACCATTCTCGCCATTCTCTCGGCCTACCTGCGGTCGGCGACCGACGGCTGGCTGCTCGCCGCGACCAGCGTGCGCGACTTCTACGCCAGCGACGCCGCCAGCGCGGCCGAGGCCGGCGGCGACTTCACGGCCGAGGCGTACCGCCTCGGCGAGGCCACCGCCGAGGTCCACCGGGCGCTGGCGGAGACGTTCGGCACCCAGGAACTGCCCGCGGCCGCGAACCTCGAACTCGCCGGGCGGATGCAGGGCCGCCTGGCCAGCGCGGTCGCCGCCGTCCCCGAGCTGGTCCCACACGCGCACCTGGTGAGCGCGGCCTTCACCGAGCTGGCCACCCTCGACGAGCCGCTGACGGTCCAGCGGATCCATGGTGACTACCACCTCGGCCAGGCGATGCGCACCCAGGCCGGGTGGGTGCTGCTGGATTTCGAGGGCGAGCCCGCGGTGCCGCTGGCCGAGCGGCGCGCCCGGTCCCCGGCGCTGCGTGACGTGGCGGGCATGATGCGCTCGCTCGACTACGCCGCCCGGCACCAGCTGCCCGGCCGCGCCGACCCGGACCGCGCCCACGCGGCCGCCCGCGACTGGGTGAGCCGCAACCAGGCCGCGTTTTGCACCGGGTACGCCCAGGCCGGGGGCACCGACCCCGGCAAGCACGCCGTCCTGCTGCGTGCCCTGACCCTCGACAAGGCGGTGTATGAGGTGATGTACGAGGCCAGGCACCGGCCCTCGTGGCTGTCGATACCGCTGGACTTCATCACCGATGCCTGACCGGGCGGGCCGCGCCGGCGGGCCCAGCAGCGCCGAGCCACCCCCGGCTCCGGCCGCGCTCGACGACGGCCTGCGGGCCGAGATCGAGCTGATCGCGGCGGGCGCCAGCCACGACCCGCATGCCGTGCTCGGCGCCCATCCCGGCCCGGAGGGCGTGGTCGTGCGCGCGCTGCGGCCGCTGGCGCGGACGGTCACGGTGGTCCTCGCCGACGGCCGCCGCTTCCCAGCCAGCCACCTGCACGGGGGGGTGTTCGCCGCCACCGTGCCAGTGGCCGAGGTGCCCGGCTACCGGATCGCGGTCACCTACCCCGGGCCCGGCGGCGGCGAGGGCGCGGAAACCGTCGCCGACGACCCGTACCGCTTCCTGCCCACCCTCGGGGAGATGGACCTGTACCTGATCGGCGAGGGCAGGCACGAGGATCTGTGGCAGGTGCTCGGCGCCCACGTGCGGACAATCGAGGACGTGACCGGCGCCTCGTTCGCGGTGTGGGCGCCGAACGCGCGCGGGGTCCGGGTGATCGGCGACTTCAACCACTGGGACGGGCGCGGCCACCCGCTGCGCTCGCTCGGCGGCTCCGGGGTGTGGGAGCTGTTCGTGCCGGGGGTCGCCGACGGGACCAAATACAAGTTCGAGATCCGCGGGCCGGACGGGCTGCTGCGGCGCAAGGCCGACCCGATGGCCGGCCTCGCCGAGCAGCCGCCGGCCACGGCGTCGGTGGTCTTCACCTCCTCGTACCAGTGGGGGGACGGGGACTGGCTGGACCGCCGGGCGGAGGGTGAGACCTCACGGCAGCCGGTCAGCGTGTACGAGGTGCACCTCGGCTCCTGGCGCCTCGGCCTGTCCTACCTGGAGCTGGCCGAGGAACTGACCGCCTACGTGACGGAGATGGGCTTCACCCATGTGGAGTTCCTGCCGGTCGCCGAGCACCCGTTCGGTGGCTCCTGGGGCTACCAGGTCACGTCCTACTACGCGCCGACCTCCCGGTTCGGCAGCCCGGACGAGTTCCGCCACCTGGTGGACCGGCTGCACCAGGCGGGGATCGGGGTCATCCTCGACTGGGTGCCGGCTCACTTCCCCCGCGACGCCTGGGCGCTGGCCCGCTTCGACGGCACCCCGCTGTACGAGCACGCCGACCCCCGGCGCGGGGAGCACCCGGACTGGGGCACGCTCATCTTCGACTACGGCCGGCCCGAGGTGCGCAACTTCCTGGTCGCCAACGCCCTCTACTGGCTGGAGTCCTTCCATGTGGACGGGCTGCGGGTGGATGCCGTCGCCTCCATGCTCTACCTCGACTACTCACGGGCCGAAGGGCAGTGGACACCGAACGCGCGCGGCGGCCGGGAGAACCTGGACGCGGTCTCCCTCCTGCAGGAGGTGAATGTCACCTGCTACCGCCGCGTGCCGGGGACCATGATGATCGCGGAGGAGTTGACCGCCTGGCCGGGCGTGACCCGCCCGGTGCACCTGGGCGGGCTCGGGTTCGGCCTGAAGTGGAACCTGGGCTGGATGCACGACACGCTGGCCTACCTGTCCCACGACCCGTTGTTCCGGCACTACCACCACAACGAGATCACCTTCTCGCTGATGTACGCGTTCAGCGAGAACTTCCTGCTGCCGCTCTCGCACGACGAGGTCGTGCACGGCAAGGGATCGCTGCTGGGGAAGATGCCCGGGGACGAATGGCGGCGGTTCGCCAACCTGCGGGCCCTGCTGGCCTACATGTGGGCCCACCCCGGCAAGCAGCTGCTGTTTATGGGATCGGAGTTCGGCCAGGGCGCTGAGTGGTCGGCCGAGCGCGGCCTGGACTGGTGGGCGCTCGACCACGAGTACCACTCGGGGGTGCAGCGGCTGGTCCGCGACCTGAACGCCAACTACCGGGACGTCCCCGCGCTCTGGGAGCTGGACAGCTCCCCGGAGGGATTCAGCTGGATCGACGCGAACGACGCGGCCGGGAACGTGCTGTCCTTCCTGCGCTTCGACAGCGACGGCGGGGTGATGGCCTGTATCGCCAACTTCGCCGGCCACCCGCATCCCCGCTACCGGGTGGGGCTGCCGCGCGCGGGACGGTGGCGGGAGCTGGTGAACACCGACAGCTTCGACTACGGCGGCACCGGGACCGGCAACCTGGGGGCCGTCGAGGCGGTGGCGGAGCCCTGGCACGGCCAGGCCGCCTCGGCCGAGCTCACGGTCCCCCCGCTGGCCGTGCTCTGGCTCGCCCCCGAGGACTGACCGGACCCGCCGCGGGCAGCCGCCAGCGGTGCGGTTTCCTGCCCCAGAGGGCAGTGATGCGAACCAATAGCTCTTTACCGGTAGGCGGAGATGCCGAGCCTGACCGCGACCGCCAGCCCGCAGACGGCGACACCGATGCGCAGCACCTGCCCGGGGATCCTGCGGACCAGGGCCGGGCCGGTCCAGCCGCCGGCCAGGAACCCGGCCGCGAGCGGCACCACCGCTGCCCAGTCCACATGACCGAACACAGCGAAAGCGACCGCCGCGACCGCGTTCGCCACCCCGCCGAGGATGTTCTTCACCGCGTTCGTCCGAGCCAGCGGCCCGGCCACCATCACGGTGAGCACCGCCAGCATGACGATGCCGGCGGCCGCGCCGAAGTACCCGACGTAGACCGTCACGCCGAACACGCCCGCCAGCAGCCACCCGCTGCGCTCGCGGTCACGGCGCCCCAGCCCGGCGCCGCCCTTGCCCCCCTCACCGTCGCGACGCCCCGGCCCGGCGGCGCCGCTCCCCCCCTCACCGTCGCGGCGCCCCGGCCCGGCCGCGCCGCTGCCCCCTTCACCGTCGCGTGATTCCGGGGCCGACCGGGGCCGGGCCAGCAAAGCCAGCGAGGCCACGCCGATCAGTACCGGCGCCACCCGCACGAACGTCTGCGACGGCGTGACCAGCAGCAGCGCCGCGCCTGCCGCGCCCCCCACGGCGGCGACCGGCGCCAGGCGGCGCAGGAGCGCACCCTGGCCGGTGAGCTCCGGCCGGGACCCCGCGGCCGCACCCACCCCCGTGAACAGCAGCGCGACCGTGTTCGTCATGTTCGCCGACAGCGGTGGCAGCCCGATCGCCAGCAGTGCCGGGTAGGAGACGATGGACGCCAGCCCTACCACCGTGCTGAAGACGCCAGCGACCACTCCCGCCGCGGCCAGCGCCAGCGCCTCGAGAACGGTCACTTCCCGACCCAAGCACATCGGCCGCGTCCCGCCGCCACCGCGCCCCCGGTCACGTCCCGCCGCTGCCGCAGCCCGGTCGCGTCCCGGCCGCGCTGGCTGCGGGTAGGGTGCGGCTGTGACCGATCCCCGTGCCGAGCCCGCCGCGCCAGTCACCACCGAGCCGCCCGCGGCCGCTCCGCTCTCCGCGGCGCCCGGTACCGTAACCCCCGCCGTGGCCGGATGGTGGGATCTGGATCCGTGCCAGCGGTCGGTCCTGATGAGCTGGCTGGCCTTCACCACCACCTTCGCCGCGGTCCGCGGCGTCACCTACAGCATCCGCGCGGGACGCGGGCCGTTCCGCAACCTGAGCGTCGGCGGCGATCACCTGCACCACTACATGTGGGGGATCGGGCTGCTGGCCGGCGTCGGGGCGGTCGCCATCCGGGGCGAGGAGCGGGCCCGCCGGCACCCGGTGGTCGCCGTCTGCTACGGCAGCGGGCTCGCCCTGGTCGTCAACGAGTTCGCGCTCCTGCTCGACCTGCGCGACGTGTACTGGGCCCGGCAGGGCCGGATCTCGGTGGATCTCGGCATCGGTGGCATCGCGGCGGTGGGGTCTTACTTCGCCGCCCGGCCGTTCGTGCGCTCGTGGCTGAGCAGGCGCCGGGCGCGCCCTGAGCCCGGGCCCGCCGGCGAACTGATCAGCCCAGCTGGGCCGTCAGCCACCGCGGCCCCGTGACGGCCGCACCCGCCGCCACGCAGCGCCGCCGCAGCTCCTGATCGGCGGTGACGACGAACCGGCGTCCCGGCAGCCGACCGGCCAGATCGGCGATCGTGTCGTCGCCTTCCCCCGGCGCGGCCACCACCTGCACCGCGCCGTCGCTCGGCACGCGGTCCAGCACCGCCCGGGTCTTACCCTCGACCACCAGCACGAACCGCGGGTACCACCGGTCCAGGGCGGGCTTGTTATCCCCGCCGCCGTCATCAGGCAGCCGGGCGATGCCGTCGGCCGCCAGTACCACCAATTCGCCATGAAGCCGCGTCATCGCGCCGGGCCGGTCGCGCCACCAGCCGTCGGGCCGCGACCCCATCACGTTGGCACCGTCCACGATCACCGTGACCGGCGTGAGGGCCGCCCGGATGACCGGCCAGACGGCCGCGAAACCCGGGTGCAACGGGAGCGAGGCGACGTCACCGGCCGGGACCCAGGCGGTCTGCGTCGCCTCGTGGCTGCCCGGCCCCACGGCGAACGGCTCCTCAGCCTCCGCGATCAGGGTCTGGTAGCTCCAGCCGCCATGATCGTCGTCGAGCAGGCCGCTGATGCGGATCGCGCCGGGCGGCGCGCCGCATTCCTCGGCGGCCTCCCGCACCGCGGTCTCGGCGGGCGACTCATGGCTGTCCCGCGCCCCGCCCGGCGGTCCCCACGTGCCGCCGTGATGGCTCCACCCGGCCCGCCGGATGAGCAGAACGAGCTGCCGTCCAGAGCTGTCCGGCGCCCAGATCAGCAGCCCAGCCGCGCCGTGCTTGCCCCAGTGCTGGTGATCCAGGGCGCAGCTGGTCCAGCCGTCTCCATCGCCGTGCGTCATTTCAGCCGACGATAGCTCAGCCGCGGCCCCCCCGGCCCGGCTCAGCGACCACTGGCTGGCGGTCCTGTCCCCGGCCAGGCGTATCCCTGCCCGTATGGTGGATCGCGTGACTGCTCCGATGCCTAAAGGCACCGGCTTCTCAAGCCGCGGAGGCTTGACCAGAGCCCAGCCCGGCCCTGGTGGCGATGTTGTGTGCCCCGTTGAGGTCGGCGTCCATCGGGCCGTGGACGGGGCAGATCACCGTGTCCTGTTTGGGGCGCGCGCAGGTGCGTCCGCACCGGTGGCATTCGATACTGGTGCCGACTGGGTTCACGAACACCACGCGCCGGCCAGCTTCTTCCGCTTTGCCGGTGAGGATGTCCGCGAACTGCGCCCAGCCTGCATCCAGAATCGATCTGTTGAGCCCGGCCTTGGCTGTGGCCCGGTTGGGCAAAAACGCCCCGGCCTGGTCCGGGTCTGGCCTCGGTGCGGGGCGGCGGGTCATGGCGGCGGTGTTGAGTTTTTCCAGGGCGATCACGTCGCAGGTGGTCACCAGGGCACGAGCGGTTTTGTGGTGGAAGTCGCGGCGCCGGTTGCGGGTCTTGCGCCATTGGCGAGCGAGCTGGCGGCCGATGCGTTTGCGGTTTCCCGAGCCGCGGCGGGCGCGTTCTCTGCGCCGCTGCAGGTCCGCGATCACCGCGGCCGAGGCCGCCAGGAACTTCGGGTTGGCGGTGATCTGCCCGTCGGAGGTGGTCAGGAACCGGACGACACCCACGTCAATGCCAACCGCCCGGCCACCCGCGGGCAGCGGCGCAGATTCGGTGTCGGTGATCACGATGACGTACCAGCGGCGGTGTTCTCGCTTGAGCTGGAGGAACTTGACCGTTCCGGAGACGGGTCGGTGCTGGCGCACCTTGACCGACCCCACGGCCTGAAACGCGGCCCGCGCCCACCCGCCAGGGCTGGCGGGGGTCCATTTCGCGCCGTCCCCGGCGGCGAATCCCGCCTGATTGAACCGGCTGTAGGGCTTGAACCGCGGATAACCCGCCTTCCCCTGCTTCTTCTTCGCTCGCGCGTAGAACGCAGCGAACACGGTATTGAGCCGCCGCAGGGTCTGCTGCTGCGCAGTGAACGAATGCCGCCCCTGGCCGACCGGGTCGGCGCGGCGGATCTCCCGCAACTGCGCGGACTGCAGGCCATAGCTGATACTCGCCCGTTGCATGCGCCAGGCGTCCCGCCGCTCCTCCAGCGCGGCGTTGTACAGGTCGCAATGATCCGCCAGAAGGCGCACCGCGCGGGCCTCCTGCGGGCGGGTCGGGTAAGCGCGGAACTTGAACGCCCGTCTCACTGGGCCCGTTCCTTCCGCCACCGCCGCTCATCCTGCGTGCCGGTGTACCTGCACGCCGTCTGCGCCGACATCGCGCCGGCCGGGGCAGCCAAATACGGCCAGGACCACCACGTGGGCAGGCGCGATCGCAGATGCGGGAACTCAGCCCGCAGATACCGCGACGTGAACCTCTTGAATTGGCCAGCCACGGGGGAAGGAGAGCCAGACCGATGAGCTTTCACGATCAGGTGCACGTGATCAGCCATGATCTGCAGCGCCACCATCCGCCAGCCCCGCCCGGCGGCTTTCGCCCCGATCAGTTCCTCACATCGGCCCGCGATCCGGCCACCAACTACCGGCCGCCGGTACTTCGCCCACCACCCCAGCTGATACCCAGGGCCGCAGACGCCACCTGCGCAAACCTGTACTTGCCCGGTCACGCGAGCGACTATACGCACGGCCTGTGTCAAACCACCCGATTCCTCCGCCGCCTAAAGACGGCAGTCCCCTCGCGAGGTGCCTGATGGCCGAGTTGATGCTGCAGCAGAAGATCACAAGGATGCGCCAACGGCGGTCCGCCCCGCTGATCCTGGAGCTCGACCTCACCGACGGCCTGGCCGAGGAGCCGCCCAGCGACCCCGTCTCCGCCCTGCTCACCATGCGCCGGTCCCGCCTGGCCGACGTGTTGGACGGGCTGCGCCGCGCCCGTGCCGATGACCGGGTGAGGGCGCTGGTGGTCAAGCTCGGCGGGCGGCCGATCGGGCTGGCCCGGGTCCAGGAGCTGCGGGCCGCGGTGAAGGAGTTCGCCCGCTCCGGCAAGGCCACCGTGGCCTGGGCGGAGACGTTCGGCGAGTTCTCACCGGGGAACGTGCCGTACTACCTGGCGACCGCGTTCGACCGGATCTACCTCCAGCCGTCCGGCGAGCTCGACCTGACCGGGATCAGCCTCCAGCAGCTGTTCTTCCGCGGCGCGATGGACAAGCTCGGCCTGGACTACCAGGTCGCGAAGCGGAAGGAGTACAAGAGCGCCGCCGACCGGCTCACCGAGCGGGGGTTCACCGCTCCCGCCCGGGAAGCGATGCAGCGGCTCGCGGTCTCGCTCACGCAGCAGCTCACCGACGCGATCGCCGAACGGCTGCGGATCGGCGACGCGGACGCCAGGGCGCTCATCGACCACGGCCCGTTCCTGGCCACCGAGGCGCGCAGCGACCGGCTGGTGGATGCCCTCGGCTACCGGGACGAGGTCTACGCCGACGTCCGCAAGGACGCCGGCCCCGACGCCTACCTGCTCTACCTCAGCCGCTACCAGCGCTCCCGTGCCCTCGCGCAGCGGGCGCGCAAGCTGCCCAACCCGACCGAGGACGTGGTCGCCCTCATCCACGCCTCCGGCCCGATCCGGCGTGGCCGCAGCGGGCGGGGCCCGGTCGGCGGCGGGGCGATGGGGTCCGACACGATCGCCGCCGCGCTGCGGGCCGCCGCCCACGACCATCGGGCCAAGGCGATCGTCATGCGCGTCAACAGCCCAGGCGGTTCTTACGTGGCGTCCGACACGGTCTGGCGCGAGGTGGTGCGGGCCCGCGCCGCCGGCAAGCCGGTCGTGGTCTCGATGGCGGACGTGGCCGCCTCCGGTGGCTATTTCATCGCCATGGCGGCCGACGCGATCGTGGCGCAGCCGGGCACGCTGACCGGCTCGATCGGGGTGCTCGGCGGCAAGCCGGTCACGGCCAACCTGCTGGAGCGCGCCGGGGTGAGCGTCAACGTGGTAACCGAGGGCCGGCATGCGGACATGTTCACCACGACGCGCCCGTTCAGTGACGAGGAATGGGCCCGGCTCAACACCTGGCTCGACCGGATCTACGAGGACTTCACCAGCAAGGTCGCCGAGGGGCGCGGGCTGTCCATGGACAAGGTGCACGACGTCGCGCGGGGACGGGTGTGGACTGGGGCGGACGCGGCGGCCAACGGGCTGGTAGACCAGCTCGGCGGCCTGGAGACGGCGGTGGCGCTCGCCCGCCGCAAGGCCGGCCTGCCGGACACCGCGCCGCTGCGGCTCTTCCCGCGCGCCCACCCGCTGGACCGGCTGCGCCCGCCGGAGTCGAGCGAGGACCGAGCCGCCGCCCAGGCCAGCCTCATCGCCGAGAGCTGGGGCCCGGTCTGGCGGCTGGCGGCCGGGGCCGGCCTCGCGGCGTACGGGCCCTTGCAGCTCCCGGGCCACTGGGTCATCCGTTGACATCATCGCTGCGTGGGAGGAGCGAGGATTCCGCGTCTCCGGCCTGGGCGGGCGAGATTCCCGCGTCTCCGGCCTGGAGAAGCGAGATTCCCGCGTCTCCGCCCTGGACGGGCGGGGTTTCCGCGTCTCCGGCCTGGGCGGGCGGGGTTTCCGCGTCTCCGCCCGGGCAGGGCGAGGACTCCGCGCGGAGCTACCGGTGACTGAGCGGCTCGTGCCCGGCCAGCGCGGGCCGCGGGCTGGGTCACCGTCGCCCGGTGAGCAGGTGGACGGCCTGGCGGAGGCGCAGGCGCTGTTCCCCACCGGGGTCACCCTGGTGATGGTGGCGGACGGGCGCGACGACATCGGGACCACGGTCAGCGCGTTCTGCCCGGTGTCGCTGTCCCCCCCGCTGGTGCTCGTCTCGCTGATCGCCGGCTCGTACCCGGCCGAGGTGCTCGGCCGGGTGGACCGGTTCGCGGTGACCGTGCTCGCGGCCGCGCAGCGCGCGCTGGCAGGCCGGTTCGCGGTGGCGGGCCGGCCCGGTGCGCGGCTGCTGCTGGAAGGGGTGCCGCACCAGCGTGGTCCCATGTCCGGCGCCCTCATCCCCGATGGCGGCGTGGCGGCGCTGGAGTGCGAGGCCGCCCAGCGCGTCCCGGCCGGTGACCACCTGCTGATCATCGCCTCGGTGCTGCGGGTGCCGTACGTGGCCGAATCCGGTGAGCCGCTGGTCCGCTTCGCGGGCCGCTACCCCGGCCTCCGCTAGCCCGGCCACCGGTTCCGGAGCGTTGCCAGCCGGGCACGGAATTGCGCGGTAGGCAGTCCTCCTGTGGACTACTTGTGGAGAATCTGGGGGCAACAGGGGGATAACCTCCGCTTAACTGTGGACAGTTTGTGGACAGCTAAAAAATCTTGAAATTGCTGGCCAAAACCTCTTGTGCAGTAGCCCGGGATAGGCGTAGAAATCTCTCACTACCGAAAACGGGAACCACCCGGGGGGCACCCCGGAACGCTAGAGGAACTGGGCAACTGGGACTTCCGGCGGGTGTCCGGCTCGGTGGTGGATCGAGCGGAACGGGCGCTGAGCATGAGTTAGCAGTGTCTGAGCTGCGAGATCGGTTGGGCCCCTCCATCTCATGCGTGGAGGGGCTCTTCCTTTATGGTGCCCAGCCTCATCTTATTGCGCCCGTCTCTAATTGTGTACATCCGGTCTCAAATTGTGCGCGGCGGTGTCGTCGCGTGGGCCCGGCCGCGATGAAAGGATCCAATCCAGGACCGGCCAGCCCAGCTGTGGATTTCCTGTGGAGAATCCGGGACAACAGGGGGATAACTTCCGCTTAACTGTGGACAGTTTGTGGACGGCTAAAAAATCTTGAAATTGCTGGCCAAACCCTCTTGTGCGGCCCCCAGGAAGGGCGTAGAAATCTCTCACCACCGAAAACGGGGACCACCCGGGGGGCACCCCGGAACGCTAGAGGAACTGGGCAACTGGAACTTCCGGCGGGTGTCCGGCCTGGTGGTGGATCGAGCGGCACAGGTGCTGAGCATGAGTTAGCGGTGTCTGGCGCTGCGAGATCGGGTAAGGCCCCTCCATCTCATGCATGGAGGGGCCTTCTCGTATTGTGCCCAATCCGCTTGCCGGTACCCCTGGCGACACGCCGGCGATTTCGCACTATCGCGCCGTCGGCGCATCAGGCCGGCGGCACCGCCCCGGCGACCAGTTCTCCCGCCCGCCAGACCGCCGCGACGAGCGGCACGCCCGGCCGGTAGGCCGGGTAAGCATGTGAGGGCGCGTCCAGCAGGACCAGGTCCGCGCGGGCCCCGACGCCGAGGTGGCCCACGTCGGCGCGGCGCAGCGCCCGGGCGCCGCCCGCGGTCGCGGCCCACACCGCCTCCTGGGTGGTCAGCCGCATCTCCCGGACCGCGAGCGCGATGCACAGCGGCATGCTGGAGGTGAAGCATGACCCGGGGTTGCAGTCGGTGGCGATCGCCACCGTCACCCCAGCGTCCAGCAGGCGGCGCGCGTCCGGGTAAGGCTGCCGGGTCGAGAACTCCACCCCGGGCAAGAGGGTGGCGACCGTGGTGCCGGCCGCGAGCGCGTCCACGTCCGCACCGGTCAGGTAGGTGCAGTGGTCCGCGGAGGCGGCGCCCGCCTCCACCGCGAGCTGCACCCCAGGCCCCGGTCCCAGCTGGTTGGCGTGCACCCGCGGCATCAGACCCGCCGCCCGCCCGGCCGCCAGGACGGCGCGCGCCTCGTCCACGCCGAACGCGCCCCGCTCGCAGAACACATCGACCCACCGGGCCTGCGGCGCACACGCCGCCAGCATGGGGCCGCACACCAGATCCAGGTACGCAGCGGGATCGGCCTCGAACTCCGGCGGCACCACGTGGGCGCCGAGGAAGGTCACCTCGCCGGTGATCCCGGCGGCAACCGCCACGCTGCGCCGCTCGTCCTCGACCGTGAGCCCGTACCCGGACTTGCATTCCAGGGTGGTCGTCCCCTGGCGGAGCATCTCGGCGGCCAGGCGTTCCGCGTTCGCCCGCAGCCGCCCGTCGCTGGCCGCCCGGGTGGCCGCCACCGTGCTCCGGATCCCGCCCGCGCGGTAGGGCGTGCCCGCCATCCGGGCGGCGAACTCGGCGCTGCGCTCGCCGGCGAACACCAGATGGGCGTGCGAGTCGACGAAGCCCGGCAGGACCGCCCGCCCGCCGCAGTCGGCCATCTCGTCGGCGGCGGGAGCGCGCGCGGCCGGCCCGGTCCACGCCACCCGGCCGTCCTCGACGACCAGCGCCGCATCGGCGATGGCCGCGAACGGCCCAGGCGCGGCGAGCGCGGCCGACTCGGCGAGCCCGGCCGACTCGGCGGACCCGGCAGTTCCGGCGAGCCCGGCGAGCCCGGCCCAGCCGGTGCCGTCGCCGGCGTCCGGCGCGTTGGTGACCAGCTCGCCGATGTTCGTGATCAGCGTGCTCACGGGCCACACGCTAGTCGTTATGCCGCTACCGTGCTGGGCCGCTGCTGCGGGCCGGGCCGCGCCGGGGATGTCAGGCGAAGTCGCCGGGCGTGAACTGCTTGGGCTCGACCAGGACCAGCCAGTTGCCGGAGATGTCGCGCATGACCGCCTCCACCCCGTAGGGGCGGTCGGACGGCTCCTGCAGGAACGTGACGCCCTTGGCGCTGAGCTCCTCGTAGGTCTTGCGGCAGTCGTCGACCCGGAGCCCGAGGCCGCCCATCTTGCCCGCTTCGAGCTGGCGCCGGACGAAGTCGGCTGCGTCCGGCTCGAGCGGCGGCCCGGGTGTCATCAGGGTGACTTCCAGCTCGGGCTGGCTGGAGTGGCCCACCGTGACCCAGCGGAAGCCCTCCCCCATGGTGACGTCGGTGCGGGGCTCGAAGCCCAGGACGTCAACGTAGTAGTCGCGCGCCGCGTCCTGGTCGAGGCAGTAGACGGTGACGAGTGAGACATTTGTGATCATGTAACAAGCCTAGGCCGGGCCGCGGGCCAGCGCTTCTCTCAGATTGCGCGATCCGGTCCCGGCGGCTGCCCGGCCGTCCCACCGGGGTCGAGCACGCCGCGCATGAACAGGTAGCAGCCCGGGATGTGCGGCCCGCCGCGCGCCGCCCACCGGTCGCGGTAGGCGGTAGGGCTCTCCCCGACCTGCTGGGCGAAGCGTGTGGAGAACGACCCGAGGCTGGAGAACCCGACCAGCATGCAGACCTCGGTCACGGTCAGGTTGGCCGCCCGCAGCAGGTCCTGGGCCCGCTCGATGCGCCGGCGGGTGAGATAGCGGATCGGGGTCTCCCCGTAGGTCGCCTCGAAGCAGCGGGCGAAGTGGAACTTGGAGATCCCCGCGACCGCCGCGAGCTGATCCAGGTCCAGCGCGCGGGAGTAGTGGCGGTCGATATGGTCACGCGCCCGGCGCAGGCAGGGCAGCAGCGGCTCAGTCACCGCCCGCGTCGCCGTCCCGGTCATTCTTCGAGCATACGGACCAGGGCCGACATCAGGCGATGAGGAGCCGGGCACAGCAGGGCCACCGCCTTCGCCGCCGTCCCGGTCACTCCGCGAGAAAACCTTCGAGCCAAGCTTCAGCCGGTGGGCCCATCCGGTAAGGCTCGCCTCGCCCGATGCCCGGCCGTCGGCCCTATCATGCTCCACACCGATATCTACCGCGGCATCAGGGCAGATTCGCCCGTTGGGCGCCGACTGCTGCCGCGGGGACCCGTATGCGGGATCGGCTGGCTGCCATCGGCCGTCTGCGGCCGGGGTATCGGCCGGCGAGCGAGGAGAGGGATAGACGACGATGACAGGAACGGGGTCAGCTCTGGCCGACCGCCTGGCCCGGGGCACCGTGCTGGGGGCCGAGGGATACGTGTTCGAGCTGGAGCGCAGAGGTTACGTGAAGGCAGGAGCTTATGTGCCCGAGGCGGTGGTGGACTTCCCCGGCGCGGTCACCGAGCTGCACCGGGAGTTCCTGCGCGCGGGCGCCGACGTCATGGTGGCGCTGACCTACTATGCCCATCGCGGCAAGCTGCGCCAGGTGGGCCGCGAGTCCGAGCTGGAGGCGATGAACAGGCAGGCCGTGCGGCTGGCCCGGCAGGTGGCGGCGGAAGGCGGCGCCTTGGTGGCTGGCAACGTGTGCAACACCTGGGCTTATAACCCGCACGACCCGGCCAGCGCTGATGTGGTGCGCGCCATGTATACCGAGCAGCTGGGCTGGGCGGCCGACGAGGGCATCGACTTCGTCATCGCCGAGACCAACGACTACCTCGGCGAGGCCCTGATCGGCCTGGAGGTCAGCCAGGAGCTTGGGCTGCCGGCGATGGTGACGCTGGCCACCACCGGGCCGGCCAAGACCTGGGACGGTTACGACTACGTCGAGGCGTGCCAGATCCTGGCCGACCACGGCGCCGCCATCGTGGGGCTGAACTGCGACCGCGGGCCCGCCACCATGCTGCCGCTGATCGCCAGGATCAGGGAGCAGGTCGGCTGCGCCGTGGCCGCGCAGCCGGTTCCGTACCGGACCACCGAGGCTTCGCCCACGATGGAATCGCTGCGGGCGGAAGGCGTGAACCGGGTCTTCCCGCTGGCGCTCGACCCGTTCAGCTGCACCAGGTTCGAGATGGCCGACTTCGCGGTGGCCGCTCGCGATCTCGGGGTGAACTACGTGGGCATCTGCTGCGGCGCCGGCCCGCACCATGTCCGGGCCATGGCCGAGGCGCTCGGGCGCACGGTGCCGGCCAGCAGGTACTCACCGTCCATGGACCTGCATCCGGTCCTGGGCACCGCGGCCTCGCGCCAGGACCGCGCCGTGCTTGACGCGTGGAACGTGACCCGTTAGCCCGTCAGGCCGTGTCTCGTAGATCTATGCCTCGCGAGCGGTCGCCATGAAGGGGGATGGGGAGGCGGGTGGGGGATCGCCAGCCACACGCCGCGAGAGGCCCGTCCGGCGGGCGCGCAGCAGGCTGGAGATCTACGAGACATGGCCTAGTGGCCGGGGAGGTGCGCCGCCGCACCGAGCGCCTGCTGGAGCCGGCCCCCGTCTGCGCTCAGGTCCCGCTCCCCGGTGCCGTCGATCGGCGGGAACACCGACCGCACGAAGGAGAGCACGGGCCGGAGCGGTTGCGGCGGGTTCCGGCCGGTCACGAACAGCGCCTGGCTGGAGACGATCGCGAGAATCGCCAGCACACCGTCCAGGCATTCCGCAGCGCGGCGCTCCCGGCGGTAGGCGCCGAACGTCGGCGACAGCACGTCGGCGTGCGGGTCTTCCACGGCACCCGGCAGCAGCGCGGGCGTGGCCGCGGCGCGCGCCTCCTCGACGTAGCCGTTCGCCGCCCAGCCGTAGGCGTACGTGCCGTTCCCGGGAGCCCCCGGGGCCACCAGGTTGACCGGAAGATCGGAGGTCTCGGCGGTATTGAGCGCGGTCACCTGGCGCTCGGCGACCAGCGCGAGATCGGCCCAGGCCGCTGACAGCGCGTTCAGGGCCGGGTACGCCATCCCGTTGTGAAAGCCGCCGCTCCGCACCGCCCGCCCGCCGGGGCGGCCCGCCTCGTCGCTGACGTAGACGACGTCGCTGGTCACCGAGCGCAGCGAGACCGTTGCCGCCTTCTCGACCGCCGCGACCGCACGGTGTACCTGGCCCAGCACCCTCGGGATGATCCGGTAGCTCACCGGGGCCTGGTGAAATCGCCGCCCGGCCGTTCCGGCGCCTTCGAGATACCGCCGCAGCTCCCGCAGGGCGGCAGTCTCGTGCGGATCGCCCCAGAGACCGTCGAGGGCCTCGTCATAGGCGCCGAGAGGGGCACGGAATGCCTCGATCGAGAGGGCGCACATGCTTTCCGCCTGCCCGAGCCGGTACCGGGCGCTGATCGCGGCGTCGGCGGCCAGCGCCGCCGAGCACGGCGCGCCGCCCAGCAGTGCCTCCTTTTCGCCTTCGTGAAGGTCATCGCGTCGTAGCCCGGCGAGAACGTGGGCCATCGGGAGGACCTCACCGGTTCCGGCCTGGCCGTCGAGCGGTACCCGTGGCATTGGCCCGTCGAGCAGGGCCGCCACCCGCTCGGCGACGGAAGGCCGGGCCCCGGCATGCCCCGACACGAGGCTCGCCAGGCGGGCGAACAAGATTCCCCGCACCACCGCCGGATCGAGATGGCCGCCGCCGAAGCCCGCGCCAGGCGCGGGCCACCGGGCCCGGCGGGCGGTTTCCTGGCCCGGTGAACCCATCGCCGGCCCTTGCGCCGCGCCCGCCGTCATGGCCCGGCGCGCCTGGGCACCGACCCGCACGGGCTCACCACCGTAGGAAACGCGCCGGAAGTTCACGAGCGTGAAGTCGTCCCTGGTGTTCACCACCACCGTCATGAGTGCCCTGGTCCTCTCCCCGCCCTCACCGGAAGCTCCGCCGATGACCCGCCGTCATCGGCTGATGTCGAACGCAGCGGAGCCGGTGACCGCCGACCTGGCCAGCGCGGCCGCCAGGTCACTCCCGCGGGCCCCGGGGTCGCGCGGGCTCCCTTCGACCGGGGGAAAGATCGCGCGGACGGCCGCCAGCAGATGGTGAAGCGGGGGAGCCGGCTGGCGCCCGGCGGCGAACAGCGCCTGGCTGGCCTCCGCGGCGAGCACGGCCAGCGCGCCGTCGAGGCACTCCGCGGCCCTGGCCTGCCGGCGGTAAGCACTGAAGGTCGGTGAGGACACGTCGTCTTGTGGGTCGTTGACCGCCGCAGGAAGCAAGGTCGGCATGGCGGCAGCCCGCGCCTCTTCCACCAGGCCGCTCAGCACCGGCTCCAGGCCCGTCGCCGCGCCGGCCGCAGACCGTGCAGCCCGCGCCGGTGGTGCGGAAGCCGCGGCGGTGCAGAGCGCCGTCACGTGCCGCTGGGCCAGCAGGGTCAGGTCGGCCCAGGAGGCTACGAGCGCGTTCAGCGCCGGGTACGCCATGGCATTGTGGAAGCCGCCGGTCGAGAAGGCCCGTCCCAGCGGGTGGCCTTCGTCGGGCGGGACGTACACGGGATTGTCGGTCACCGAACGCAGCGACACCCTGGCCGCCTCTTCGGCGCCCGTGACCGCCCGGTGCGCCTGCCCGAGCACCCGGCCGAGCACCCGGTAGCTCGCGGGCACCGCATCAGATGCCCGGCCGTCGGGGGAGGCGCCCTCCAGGTAGCGGCGCAGCGCCGCCAGCGCCGACGCCTCGTCCTCGTCGCCCCAGAGGTCATCGAGTACGCCGTCGTACGCATCGAGCGGGGCGCCGAACGCCTCCACCGACAGGGCGAAGATCTGCTCGGCATGGTCCAGCCGGTGGCAGGCCTGCAGGGCCGTGTCCGCCGCGAGGGCGGCGGACACCGGAGACCCATTCATAAGCGGATTGGCCTCTCCCTCCTCAAGGTCATCGCGCCGGAAGCCGCTCATCACATGGGCCATCGGCAGCACCTCGCCGGCGCCGACCTCCCCGTCGAGCGGCACCCGGGGCAGCGGACCGTCGAGCAGGGCAGCCAGCCGCTCGGCGACAACCGGCCGGGCCTTGGAGTTCCCGGCCACGAAGTTGGCGAGCCGCGCGAAGAGGATGCCGCGCACGACACGCTCATCGAGGTACCCGCCCCCGAACCCGCGTGCCCAGTTACCCCGGCGGAAAGCGAACGCCCGCCCATGGGCCCGCTGCTGGTCCGGCGGGATGGTGAGCTTGGCCCGCGGCCCGAAGCTGCTGGTCACGCCGTAGATGAACTGGGTACGGTCGGACTCCAGCAGGCGCAAGAAGTTCGCCCGGCCCTCCGCCATGGCCCGGCGGGCTTCGGGGCCGATCGTGACGGGCTCCCCGCCCATGGCCACCCGCCGGTAATTCTCCAGCGTGAAATCGTCCCTGCTAGTGACCGCAACAGTCATCTGCACCTCGGGCGTCGCCGGTATCGCGCTGGGAGGGGCGCCGGTCTGGCCGGCTTCAGCCCCGGAGCCTGTTTGGAAGGTAGCTGGTGCCATCCGGCGAGGCAACGGCGGATGATCTGGGGCGGGCCGGCTGCAGGCGGGGCGGCCGCCGGCTGCGCCCCGCCACAGCGGGCGCAGGTCATTGGCCGGACAGAGCAGCCCGGGCGAAGCGGCCCGCCCGGACGGCATCGACAAGCGGCTCCAGCTCGGCGGGCGGGGTCTGCCCGCGGGCGGTGAAGTCGGCGAGCTCGCGCACGAGGCGAAGCGCCCGTCCGGTTCCCTCGCCCAGCCGGGAGGGCCGGCGCAGGTCGGTGGCCTGGGCGGCGACCAGGAGTTCGAGGGAGACGACCCGTGCGGCGAGGTCGGTCATCTCGGCGAGGCGTCTCGCCGAGAGCGGGGCCATCGTCGTGCGGTCCTCGATTCCTTCGGCCTTGCTCGAGCTCACGACCTCGAAGGAGACCGGGTGGGCGAGCAGGCGTGCCTCCGCCGCGATCGCCTGCGCGGCGCCGGCGAACTCGGCGAGGGCCTCCTCGCCCGTGTCCGGCTCGGCCGCCAGGCCGACCGGAAGGCCCGACAGGGGGCTCTGGAGCAGCTTCACGGTCCGTTCGGCGGCACAGGTCACCACCGTGGCCAGGGCGATGCGGGCAAAGTCCAGCGCGGCGGCGACCGGCACGATGTCGAGGTTGCCGACCGACACGATGCGCCGTTCGGCGAGGACGACGGCGGGATTGCACCCGGCGGAGTTGAGCTCGGTCTCGATCGTGGCCCGGACGTACCCGAGGGCGTCCCGGGCGGCGCCGAGGATCTGGGGGATGCTCCGGAAGGTGAGCGGGTCCTGCAGGTTCCTGGCGTTACCGGGCTCGAAGAGGGAGCTGCCGGCGAGCAGCGCACGGAGGCGGCGGATCGTCGCGACGGTGCCCGGGTACGGCCGGACCTCGGTGACCACGGGATGGAGAATGCTGAGGTTGCCCGCGAACGCCTCGAGGTCGAGGGCGGCGGCGACCTCGGCCTCGCCCAGCAGCCGTTCGGCGGCGAGCTCCGCCAGCGCGGCCCAGCCGGTGGCGAAGGCGTTGTTGTTGACGAGCGCCAGCCCTTCGTTGTCCGCGAGGACGAAGCCGGTCTCGTTAAGCAGCCCCTCCGCGAGGTCGGCCATGGGGCCGAGGTCAGCCTGGCCCACCGAGCCGAGGCTGCGAACGGCCGGCACCAGGCCACGGTTGAGGGCGTCGACCATCATCTCGGCCAGCTCCGGGCGGACACCGGCCGCGCCCTTGGCGAAGCCGTTCACCAGGCAGACCATCGCGGCCCTCACTACGGGAGGCGGGGCCGGCGGTCCCTGGGCGATCAGGTGACCCCTGATCAGGAACCGGCTGAAGCCCTGGCGGGCCCCGGCGTCAAGCATGACGCTCTTCCGCTCCGCCAGTGCGGTTGTCAGGCCGTAGACGATGGCGCCCGACCGCAGCGCCTCCTCGACCACCTCCCGGGCCGCCGCCATCCGGTCGCGCGCCGCCGGGGCGAGAGCCACCTCAGCCTGCCCCTCGGCGACGGCGGCCAGGGAATCGATCGTCAGTGACGCGCCGTCCAGCACCACCATAAGCGCGGCCCTCCGGGGGTGGGTGCCCCGGCCTTGACTTGTCCGGGGCTGGGTGCCCGGGCCGTGACCTGTCCGGGGGCGGGCGGCAGTGGGACCGGCACGTCGCTAGATTGGCACGTGGGCCGGGTCGGAGTACAGGGGCGCCTACCCGGACACCGCCTGGCCGCCCCGTCATCGTCGGCGCCAGGGCCGACCGCCCCGGCCAGCCCGGGCGCCGGATTCGCGGGCGGGCCGCCATCTTCACGGGCCGGGCGCCGGGTTCGCACCGTCATCGCGGGCCGCCACGTTCACGGGCCGGTCGCCGGATTCACCGGCCGGGCACCCAGGTGGGTCTGCGCGGTTACCCGGGCGGTCCGGTGGAGCCGCGCTCACGCAGGTGTGGCGGCTGGACGGTGCGGCGGCGGTAGGGCTTGCGCTCGATGGCGGCCAGGATGAGCCGGACGCCGGCGCGGACGATTCCGTCGATGTTCCAGTCCATCGTGGTGAGCGGCGGTGTCAGCAGCGCGGACATCGGGTGGTCGTCGTAGCCGCAGACCGACACCTCGTCCGGGATGCGCAGACCGAGGTCGCGGGCGGCCACGTAGGCGCCGTAGGCGATGGAGTCGGCGAAACAGAACAACGCGGTGGGCCGGTCTGCCTTCGAGAGCACCCCGTGCGCCACCTCGGTCGCCGCCGTAAGCGCGAGCGGTGAGCTGATGATGCTCACGTCGAGGCCGAGCCGCTCGGCTTCCGCGGTGACGTGGATGTCGGCCGGGCGATCCGGCGTGCTGGGCTGGGTCGGGGTCAGCACCCCGATCCGCCGGTGGCCGAGCTTGTGCAGATGCTCCAGCGCGAGCGTCACTCCCGACCGGTTGTCGAACACCACCTCCCCCGCGGCCCGCCCGCCGTCGAGCGCGTCGCCGATCGACACGATGGGCAGGCTCTCCGCCAGCAGTGCCCATCTCTCATCCGACGGGTCGAGTGGATGCACGATCAGGCCGTCCACCCGCTGGTCCCGGAGCTGGTCGGCCAGCAGCAGCTGCCGTTCGGGATCGCCGGCGGCGTCCACCAGCAGGGCGTAGTGGTCACGGGCCAGCAGCGCGCCGCCCATGCCGACGCCGAGCAGCTGCTGCCACAGGTCCTCCAGCGAACCGAAGAGCAATCCCACCGTGCCGGTCCGGCCGCTGGCCAGGGCGCGTGCGATGCGGTTGACGTTGTAGCCAAGCTCAGCCGCGGCGCGGCGCACCCGCTCCTGGGTGTCCTCCGAGGTCTGGATGCCCCGCAGCGCATACGAGACAGCCGCAGGTGACAGCCCCGTCGCCTCTGCCACGTCGCGGATCGTCGCACGCTTGCGTTGCTGCGGCACCGTCCCAGCCTAGGATTTGCCGGCCCCGTGCCAGCCTAGTTGTCGCGGCCGCCGTGCCAGCCCGCCACGCTGTGGCAAGAGCCTAGTGGCAGTTCTCCGCCCGGCAGCACGCAGGGGCGGCCGGGGGTCTTGACGCGGCCGGTTCTGAAGCGCTTCACTGAAACGAGTAAGTGAATCGCTTCAGTGAACCGGATCAGTTGAGCCGGGCCGACCGGTGGCCGCCAGGTGACGCACCCGCGGCCGGCCCGGTGAGCGGCGGAGGAGCACCGTGCACGTCGACGTTCACCAGCACGTCTGGCCGGACGTGCTCGTCGAGGAGCTGCGGCGGCGATCACAGCCACCACGGCTGGACGGCTGGACCCTGCTCACCTCCGGCGAGCCGCCCTTCGAGGTGAACCCGGCCGACCACCACGCCGGGCAGCGGGCCGCACAGGCGGCCCGGGACGGCGTCGGCCGCGTGATCATCGGCCTGTCCAGCCCGCTCGGCATCGAGTACCTGGCGCCCGGGGACGCGGAACCGCTCCTGGATGCCTACCACCATGGGGTCGCCGAGCTGGGCGCCCCGTTCGCCGGGTGGGCCGCGGCCTGCCTGACGGCGATCGACGCGCCCGGCCTGGCCAAGCAGCTCGACCGGGGGTTCGCCGGCCTGCAGCTGCCAGCGACCGCGGTCGCGGACGAGTCCGGCTACCGCTGGTGCGGCCCGCTGCTCGACGTGCTCGCCGAACGGGACCTGCCGCTCTTCATCCACCCCGGGCCCGCCGCCGGCACAGGGGCGTGCGGGCCGGCGTGGTGGGCCGCGGTCGTCTCCTACGTAGAGCAGCTGCACGCGGCCTGGTTCGCGTTCCGCGCCTACGGCCGGCCCGCCTACCCGCGGCTCCGGGTCTGCTTCACCGCGCTGGCCGGTCTCGCGCCGCTGCATGGCGAGCGCCTGGCCGCGCGCGGCGGGGCCGATCCGCTGGCGCGGGGTGCGGTCGATCCGCGCATGTTCGTGGAGACGTCCAGCTACGGCCACCGGGCCGTCGACTCCGTGCTCCGCGTGCTCGGGGTTGACGTGCTCGTGTTCGGCTCCGACCGGCCGTATGCGGAGCCGCATCCCGATCTTGGCCTCGGCGAGGCGGCCCACCACGCGATTCGCGTGGCCAATCCGGCCCGGCTGCTTCAGGGTGACCGGCTGCCGCTGGACGCCGGGATCCGATCGTCCCGCCACCGGGGAAGGAGTGACCGCGATGACCATTTCCGCACTGCCCGCCCGCTATCTCGACCAGCGTGAACTGGCCGAACTCGTCGGGAAGCTGGCTGGCCGCCCGGAACTGTGGGCCGATCAGGTGGCCTACTCCGGGGGGCGGCGGCATTACGCCTCGATCCACCGCGACGAGTACGTCGACATCTGGCTGATCTGCTGGTCTCCCGGGAACGACACGGGCTGGCATGACCACGACGTGTCGTCGGGAGCGGTTCGCGTGGTGCGCGGCGCGCTCATGGAGTCCAACCTCCGGATCGGGGGCGTGCATGTGCAAACGGCCGTCACCGAAGGCTGCTCGTTCTCTTTCGGGCCCGACCATATTCACCGGCTGACCGGTGAGGCTGAGCAGACCGTCTCCCTGCACGCCTACTCACCCCCGCTGTGGCGGCTCGGCCAGTACACCATCGATGACGGCGGTGTGATGCGCCGCGTGTCGGTCTGCTACGCCGACGAGCTCCGCCCGCTCGACTCGCCGCCTCCCGTCCAGGTCGCATAGCTGCGGTGGGTATGCCGGCGAAACGATCCTGAGCTGCCGCGTCCATGCCGCACCGCTTCCCGGCCCTGATCGCGGCTCCCCCGCCCGGAGCGGGACGGCTGTGGCTGACCGGCCTGCGCCTGTTCGACGGCACCGGTGGCCCGCTCCGTCACGGCGCTGCGGTGCTGGTCGAGGACGGTGTCATCCGGCGGGTCGCCACGGCGCCGGAGCCATGCCCCCCGGGGGCGAGGTTGATCGATGCGGGACAGCGGGTCCTGCTGCCGGGGCTGATCGACGCCCACACCCACGCGGCGGGCCGCGTCCCGCGGGTCCTGGGCGGGGCGGAGGGCATCCTGCCCGGGACCGCGGCGCACTTCCTGCAGGCCGAGCTGCGGGACTACCTGCGCGGGGGGGTGACCACGATCCGCGTGACCGGATCGCAAGGGCTGGCGCCGCAGGAGGCCAGGCAGGCGATGCGCTATGGCGCGTTCCGGGGCCCGCGGGTGCTGACCTGCGGGAAGATCATCTCGGCCACCGCGCCCGGCGGCCGCTTCTACGGTGACATGTACCGCGAAGCCGACGGGCCGGACGACATGCGGCGGGCGGTCCGCGAGCAGATCCGGGCCGGGGCGGACTTCATCAAGGTCATGACCACCGGCGCACGCTCCAACGAGCTGGAGGATCCCGAGCCGCTCCAGCTGACCGGGCCCGAGCTTTCCGCCGTGACCAGCGAGGCGCACCGGATGGGGTTCAAGGTCTCCGCGCATGCCGAGGGGCTGGCCGGGTGCGAGGCGGCGATCGCGGCGGGGGCGGACACCATCGAGCACGGCATGTACCTGCACCGGCGGCCCGACCTGCTGGCGGCGATGGCCGCCAGCGGCCAGGTGCTGGTCCCGACGCTGTCGGGCTACTACTGGATGGCGGGAGCCGATGACGGCGACGGCGAGGCGGCCGGCCCTGGCCCGCAGATGACGCCGATGCTGGCCGAACTGGCCCGCCGCAACATCGATGAGGGCGCCGCCAGCATGCGCGCCGCCAGGGACGGGGGCGTCAAGATCGCGCTCGGCAGTGACGTCAGTCTCGGCACCGGGCTGGAGATCCAGCGGATGATCCACCATGGACTCACCGCACCGCAGGCCCTCAGGGCCGCCACCAGCACCGCCGCCCAGGCGCTGGGCCTGGCCGGGCACATCGGCACCGTGGAAGAGGGCAAGCTCGCCGACCTGCTGATCGTCGACGGAGACCCCCTGGAGGAACCGGGCCTGCTGACCAGCACCAGCCGGATCTGGCTCGTGCTGCAGCTCGGCGTCCCGGTCGCCGGCCAGGCGCTGGAGCGTGAGGTCGGCTGTGCCGGTCACGGCCCGTGCTGATCAGGCGGCCAGCCCGGTAACGCGCCGCCGGCGGAGGACCGGGATGACCGCCCGGATGGCCACGGCCGGCGCTCAGCGGGCGGTCAGGCGATCTGGATGGATCGTTTGGCCAGGCCGAACCAGAAGCCGTCGATCACGGTCTGCGCGCCCGTGAGATCACCGGAGGCCGCGCCCAAGGTGACGAACAGCGGCGCGAAGTGCTCGGTCCGCGGGTGTGCCTGCCGGGCGGCGGGGGCCTTGTGCTGGAAATCGAGCAGCGCGTCGATGTCCCCGTGCGCGAGTACCTCGGCGCCCCAGTGATCGAACTCGGACATCACCGACGACACCGAGCCGTCCATGCTCATGGCGCGCAGGTTATGGGTGAAGAAGCCGCTGCCCACGATGAGGACGCCCGCGTCCCGGAGCGGCGCGAGCTTTTGCCCGACCTCGAACAGCCGCTGCGGGTCGAGGGTCGGCATCGAGATCTGCAGCACCGGGACGTCGGCATCGGGATACATCTCCACCAGCGGCACGTAGGCGCCGTGGTCCAGGCCGCGTTCGGGGATGTCCTGCACGGGCAGGCCGGCCGCGCCCAGCAGTTTGCGGACGTCGGCGGCGAGCCCGGGCGCACCGGGCGCCGGGTAGGTGACCTGATAGTACCGGTCCTCGAAGCCCCAGAAGTCGTACACCAGCGGCACCGTGGCGGTCGCGCCGATGGCCAGCGGCGCCGACTCCCAGTGCGCCGAGACCATGAGCACCGAGGCGGGCCGGGGCAGGTTGCCGGACCAGCCGGCGAGCTGCCCGGTCCACAGTGCGTCGTCGGCCAGTGGCGGAGCCCCGTGGCTCAGGTAGATCGCGGGCATGCGCTCCGCAGCTCTCCCGGCTGCCGTGTTCTCGCTCGACATCGTGCTCCTCCTGCCACTGAACCTGGCCACCTGATCCGGGTAACAGTTCAAATCCGGACTACATGCCCGCCATCGACGTGATCACTGCCAGGGCGGGCGCGGGTTACGGGGCGAGGAGCGGGCGGATCGCGGCACCCAGGGCGGCCGGGACGTCGCCCACCAGCAGATGCCGGCCGTCGCGCACGACGTCCCGCCCGCCGACCACCACGTCGCGCACGTCCGCCGCCGTCCCGGCGAAGATCACTGACTCCAGGGCCGTGGCCTCGGACAGGCCGGCCAGCCGCGGCGTGTCCAGCGCCACGGTCACCAGGTCGGCGAGCGCACCGGGGGCGATCTCCCCGGCCTCCGGCCAGCCTAGGCAGGCATGCCCGGCCACGCTGGCCGCCCGGGCCAGCGCCGTGGCGCCGAAGTTGCCCCGCTGCCCGGTGACCAGCCGCTCCCCCAGCTCCACCCGGCGCGCCTCCTCCAGCAGGTCGATGACGGCGTGGCTGTCGCTGCCCAGGCTCATGGGGGAGCCCGCGGAAACCAGCGCCCGGGCCGGGCCGACGCCATCGGCCAGATCCGCCTCGGTGGTGGGGCACATGCACACCACGGTCCGGCTCCCGCCCAGCATCTCGATGTCGCCCCCGGTGAGATGGGTCGCGTGCACCGCCGTCGTGCGTGGCCCGAGCGCCCCCACCCGGTCGAGCAGGCCCGTGGGCGTGACTCCATGCGCCGCCAGGCAGGCCTGGTTCTCGGCTATCTGCTCGGACAGGTGGGCGTGCAGCGGCGCCCCGTAGGCGTGCGAGCAGGCGATGACCGGGTGCATCTGGCCGGGCGGCACCGCGCGCACCGAATGGATCGCGACCCCGAGCCGGGCGTGCGCGGCCAGCATGCCGTGCCGGTCGGCCCCGAGCGCGTGCACCCGCTGGGCCCACCGGTCGCCGTCGCCGTCGCCGAACCGCAGCTGCGGGCCGGCCAGCGGCTCCGGTGAGCCATCGTTGCCCAGCCCCCCGGACAGGTAGCAGGTGTCGATCAGGGTGATCCGCACGCCCGCCTGCGCCGCCGCCTCGATCAGCGCCCGGCCCATGTGATTCTGGTCGGTGTAGCGGACGCCGCCGGCGGCATGGTGCAGGTAGTGGAACTCGCCCACGCAGGTGATCCCGGCCAGCGCCATCTCCGCGTACACGGCCCGCGCCAGCGCCAGGTAGCTGTCCGGTTCCAGCCGCGAGGCCACCTGGTACATCCGCTCCCGCCAGGTCCAGAACGTTCCCTGCCCGGCCTGGACGGCGCCGCGCAGAGCGCGGTGGAACGCATGGGAGTGGGCATTGGCCAGGCCCGGCAGGGTGAACCCGGCCAGGCGCACCGTGCCCGCGGGAACATCAGCGGCACGGACATCCGGCCGCACGGACACGAACCGCCCGCCCGCCGCCTCGATCAGCACCCCCGGCCGCACCCCGCCGGCGGGGAGCCAGGCCAGGTCGGCGTGCCACCGCCGCACCGTGCCCTCGGTCACCGGCCCGCGGCCGGCCCTCTCCCCCGCCACCGGCACACTGCCGCCGGCCCGGTCCCCGGTCACTGGCAGGCCAGGTCTTCCAGCACGGCGGCGAGCGCCTGCACCCCGGCCGCGCAGTCGGCTGGCTCGGCATGCTCGGCGGGCGAGTGCGAGACGCCGGTCGGGTTGCGCACGAACAGCATCGCGGACGGCAGCCGCGCCGCCAGCACGCCCGCGTCGTGACCTGCGCCGGTCGGCAGCACCGGCGCCCGGATGCCCCGGGCCGCCAGCGAGGACGCCAGCGCCTCGCGCAGGCCGGGATCGAACCGAACGGCCGGGGTGACCGACTCGGGCTCCGCCGCCAGCCCCACCCCGTGGCTGGCCGCTGCCTCCTGTGCGGCCGCCAGCACCTCGCCGACCACCGCCTGGAGGGTGCTCTCGTCCGGGCCGCGGGCGTCCAGCCAGGCGCTCACCCGTGCGCTGACCGCGTTGACCGCGCCGGGCTCGGCGATCACCTTGCCGACCGTGGCGCGCGCGCCGTGGGAGGCCGCCGCCTGCCGGGCGGCGAGCACGGCGGCGGCCAGGGGCAGCATCGGGTCACGCCGGTCGGCCAGGGTGGCCGTGCCGGCATGGTCGGGCCGGCCGGTGAAGTCGAGCCGCCAGCGCCCATGCGGCCAGATCTGCTCGCCGATCGCGATCGCCGCGTCCAGGTCGGCCAGCGCCCGGCCCTGCTCGATGTGGAGCTCCACGTAGGCGCCGACGGCCGCGAGCAGGTCATCGTCGGGGCCGATGCCATCCGGGTCGTGCCCGGCCGCCGCCATCGCCTCGGCCAGCGTGACTCCCGCGGCGTCCGGCAGCGCCCGGGCCGTGCCCGGGTCGATGGCCCCGGCCAGCAGCCGGCTGCCCAGGCAGGCGATCCCGAACCTGGCGCCCTCCTCCTCGCTGAACGCCGCGATCCCCAGCGGGCGGACAGGAACGTGGCCCCGCTCCCGCAGCAGATCGACGGCGGCGAACGCGGACACGACGCCGAGCGGGCCATCGAAGGCGCCGCCGTCCGGCACCGAGTCCAGGTGGCTGCCGGTCACCACCGCCTTGGCACCGGGCGGGCCGGGCGGGTCCCACCACGCCCACAGATTGCCGTTGCGGTCGGTGAGCACCCGCAGCTCCCGTTCTGCCGCGGCCTGAGTGAACCATGCCCGGCACGCGGCGTCCTCGGGCGTCCAGGAGAAGCGCCGGTACCCGCCGGAGGCCCCGTCACGGCCGACCGGCAGCAGCGACTCCCACAGGGCGGCGAAACTCACGACGGCACCATGCTTCCTAGGCTGGGCCCTCGCCCATCGGCACCCGCACCCCGCGTTCGGCCGCCACCTCGGCTGCCTCCTCGTAACCGGCGTCCACGTGCCTGATCACGCCCATGCCCGGGTCGTTGGTCAGGACCCGCTCCAGCTTCTGGGCGGCCAGCGGGGTGCCGTCGGCGACGCACACCTGGCCGGCGTGGATCGAGCGCCCGATGCCCACCCCGCCGCCGTGGTGGACGCTCACCCAGGACGCGCCCGAGGCGGTGTTGACCAGCGCGTTGAGGATCGGCCAGTCGGCGATCGCGTCCGAGCCGTCGGCCATGGCCTCGGTCTCCCGGTAGGGCGAGGCGACCGACCCGCAGTCGAGGTGGTCGCGGCCGATGACGATCGGCGCCGCGATGTCCCCGCGGGCCACCAGCTCGTTGAAGCGCAGGCCCGCCTGGTGCCGCTCGCCGTACCCGAGCCAGCAGATCCGGGCCGGCAGGCCCTGGAAATGCACCTTCTGCTGGGCCATCCGGATCCACCGGGCCAGCGGCTCGTTTCCCGGGAACAGGTCGAGGATGGCCGCGTCGGTGGCGGCGATGTCGGCCGCCTCCCCCGACAGCGCTGCCCACCGGAACGGTCCCTTGCCCTCGCAGAACAGCGGCCGGATGTAGGCGGGCACGAACCCGGGGAAGGCGAACGCGCGGGTGTACCCGGCCAGCTCGGCCTCGCCGCGGATCGAGTTGCCGTAGTCGAACACCTCCGCGCCCGCGTCCTGGAACCCGACCATCGCCTCCACGTGCGCGGCCATCGACTCCCGGGCCCGGGCGGTGAACCCGGCCGGGTCCTCGGCCCGCAGCGCCGCCATGTCCTCGAACGCCACCCCGCTCGGCAGGTAGCTGAGCGGGTCGTGGGCCGAGGTCTGGTCGGTCACCACATTGATCGCGGCGCCCCGGGCGAGCAGCGCCGGCAGCACGTCGGCAGCGTTGCCTAGCAGCCCGATCGACAGCGCCTCGCCCGCGCCGCAGGCAGCCTCCGCCCGCCGCAGCGCGTCGTCAATGTCGTCGGCGGCCACGTCGCAGTAGCCGTGCTCGATCCGGCGGGCGATCCGGGACGGGTCGCATTCCACGCAGATCGCGACCCCGCCGTTCATCGTCACCGCCAGCGGCTGCGCGCCGCCCATCCCGCCCAGCCCGGCGGTCAGCGTGATCGTGCCGGCCAGCGTGCCGCCGAACCGCTTCGCGGCGACCGCGGCGAACGTCTCGTAGGTGCCCTGCAGGATGCCCTGGGTCCCGATGTAGATCCACGACCCGGCGGTCATCTGGCCGAACATGGTCAGCCCCAGCGCCTCCAGCCGCCGGAACTCCTCCCAGGTGGCCCACTGCGGCACCAGCAGCGAGTTCGCGATCAGAACCCGCGGCGCCCATTCGTGCGTGCGCATGATTCCTACCGGCTTGCCGGACTGCACCAGCAGCGTCTCGTCCCCCTCAAGACCGGAAAGGGACTTAACGATGGCGTCGTACGCGGCCCAGCTGCGGGCGGCGCGGCCCGACCCGCCGTAGACGATGAGCTGGTCGGGGTGTTCGGCCACCTCGGGATCGAGGTTGTTCATGAGCATCCGCATGGCCGCCTCCTGCGGCCAGCCCCGGCAGGTCAGTGCGGTGCCCCGCGGGGCGCGGACCGGGCGCGGGCCGGAGGTGGCCTGGCCGGCGGGGGTGGCGGTCATCGGTGGCTCCTCATCGAGTCAGCTCTCATCGAGTCAGTCTTCAGGCCGACGGCGCCACCGGCCCGAAGACCTGACGGGATCACCGGCCCGAGGGATTCATCATCCCCCGTCCGGTCCCGGCCCGGCGGGCCGGGTCAGCCGCGCGGGCCGGATGGCGGCTGGGCCGCGGCCGGTGCCATCGAGCGCACCGGTGAGGATGGCGCGGATATCGGCCCTGGTCGGCGGCCGCGGCGTGTTGGCCAGCACCTCATCGTCGAGGGCGTCCGCGGCGATGAGATCGAAATCGGCGGCGGTGATCCCGAAGTCGGGCAGCCGGTGGGTCATCCCGACCCGGTCCGCCAGCGCGGCGGCCGCGTCGATCGCTGCGGCCGCGTTCCACCCATCGCTGCGCGCGGTGTCCCCGGCGCCGAAGGCGAACGCCACCGCGGCGAGGCGCTCCCCGCAGGCCGGGAGGTTGAACCGCAGCACCCCCGGCAGCACCATGGTCAGCGCCACGCCGTGGGCGATGTCGAACCGCCCGCCGAGCGCGTGGCCGATGGCATGGCAGATGCCAAGGCCGGTGCTGGCCATGCCCACCCCGGCCAGGTGGGAGGCGAGCAGCATCTGGGATCGCGCCTCCCGGTCGCCGCCGTCGGCGACGGCCCGCGGCAGGTGGGCCGCGATCATCCGCACAACCTGCAGGGCGATGCCGTCCGACCAGGGATTGGCCCGCTTGGACATGCAGGACTCCAGCGCGTGGGTCAGGGCGTCCATCCCGGTGGCTGCCGTCACCCCAGGCGGCAGGCCGACCGTGAGATCCGGGTCGAGGATCGCCGCCGCCGGCCGCGAGCTGGCGTGGCCCACGTAGAACTTCCGCCGCGTCACCGGGTCGGTCACCACCGCGAACGCGTTCGTCTCCGCCCCGGTGCCCGCTGTGGTCGGCACCGCCACGATCGGCAGCGCCGGGCGTGCGAAGTCGCGGCGGTAGTCAAGGTCCCGGCCCCGCTGCGGGTTCACGGCGGCGAGCGCGATGCCTTTCGCCGCGTCGATCGCCGACCCACCGCCGACCGCCACCACCGCCACCGGGCCGGCCTCCGCCGCCAGCTCGGCCACCACGTCGGCCCCGGCGGCCACGTCGTCGGTGCTGGGATTCGGCCGCACCCCCGCGAACACGCCCGTCGTCATCCCGCCGGTGGCGAGCGCGTCTCGCACCCGGGCGACGACCGGCGTGCCGGCCAGCGCCGGGTCGGTGACGATGACGGCCGCGGCACTGCCGGTGCCGCGCACCGCCCCGGGAAGCTCGCTGGCAGTGCCCGCGCCGAAGTGCGCGGCGGGCATGGGGGTGAGCACGAACCTCGCACCGGCGAGCGGGGGAAGCATGGTCACTCCTGCGGGGACGACAGGCGGAGCTGGGTGGAGGTGAGGTCCTCGAGCAGCTTGATCGGGAGCATCTGGCCGCCCTCATCTCCGTACTGGGCGCGCGCCCGCCGGTAGATCTGCTCGACCATCGCGCTCATCTCCGCCGGAACGCCGGTCTGCCGGGCGAGATCGACCGCGAGCCCCAGGTCCTTGCAGGCGAGCGCGAGCGCGAAGGAGTCGTCGAAGTCGCCGCGCTCCAGCACGCTCAGCACGTCGTGTTCGAGGAAGTGACTGGCGGCCGCGCTCGTCAGCAGCGACCGGCGGAGCGTCGCCACGTCAACGCCGGCCCTGACCCCGATGGTCAGCGCCTCGGCGGTGAGGGTGACGGAGGCGAACCAGAGCAGGTTGAGCATCAGCTTGACGGTGTACCCGGCGCCGTGCGACCCGACGTGCAGGATCCGCTCCCGGTCCCCCATGACCTCCAGCAGCGGCCGGATCCGCAGATAGTCCTCGGTGGCCCCGCCGACGAAGATCTGCAGCGTGCCGTCCCTGGCGCCGGTTATCCCGCCGGCGACCGGCGCATCCAGGACCGCCATCCCGCCGGATCCCGCGACGGCCCGCACCTTGTCCGCCACCGCCGGGACGCTGGTGGACATGTCGATCCAGGTGGCGCCGGCGGGCAGGCCGCCGAGCAGGCCGCCGGGCCCGAGCAGGACCTCCTCCACCTGGCTGGGCCCCGGCAGCATGGTGATGACGACGTCGCGGTCCGCGCCGGACTCGCGGGGCGATCCCGCCCAGGAGGCGCCGGCCGCCAGCAGGCCCGCGGCGGCGCCGCGGCGCACGTCGTGGACCACCAGATCATGGCCGGCGGCCAGGACGTTCCTGCTCATCGGTGCGCCCATGTGGCCAAGGCCAATGAAGCCGACTTTCATGATCTCTCCAGGCAGGCGAGGCGGGTTGATCCCGGTGACGGAGATGGGCGGTATGTCCGGCTGACCATTAAGGCAGAGCCCAGCGGCTCACCGCGGATTCGTCAATAACCATGCCGAGCCCGGGTTCTCCGGGCACGGTGAGGAACCCGCCGGAGTCAACGAGCAGCGGCTGGGACAGGAAGAAATCGCGCCGGTGCTCGGTCCAGCCGGGCGGGTCATAGGGGAACTCGAGGTAGGGCCCGCCGCCGACACCGGCCGCCACGTGCAGGTTGGCCATCAGGCCGAGCCCGTTCGTCCAGGTGTGCGGGGTGAACCAGCGATGCCGCAGCAGGGCGAACTCGGCGACGGTCCGCGTCCTGAGCATGCCGACGGACAGCACGGCGTCGGGCTGCACGACGTCGAGCGCGCCCGCGGAGACGGCGTCCAGCAACTCAGCCGGGGTGCGGGCCATCTCGCCGCCGGCGACCCGGATCCCGGTCTGCTCCCGGAGCATGCGCATGCCGTCCAGGTCGCCGCCGGGCAGCGGTTCTTCCAGCCACAGCACGCCAAG
This sequence comes from uncultured Actinomycetes bacterium, assembly GCA_963730065.1. Lineage (GTDB taxonomy): Bacteria > Actinomycetota > Actinomycetes > Streptosporangiales > Streptosporangiaceae > UBA9676. The sequence goes on from CAVSQL010000008.1 coordinate 88,302, forward strand.
CTCGCGCAGCTCGCTGGCCAGCCGCCGGACCGCGGCGGTGTCCAGCGCGGGCGAGATGTCGCCGGCCATCCGCCACCACTGGTTGAGATCGACCATGATCTCGATGCCGTCCCCGGCCGCCGCGCGGGCGGCCCGGACGGCCGCCAGCCCCGGCGTGACGTCGGCCCGGTCGATCCGGATCTTCACCGCGCGGAAGCCCGCCGCCTGCGCTGCGAGCACCGCGTCGGCGCGCTCGCCGGGGCTCTTGGCCTCCCCGAACGAGGCGTACGCGGGAAGGCCGGTGCAGGCCCCTCCGAACAGGGCGGACACCGGCAGCCCGGCGGCCTTGCCGATGATGTCCCACAGCGCCGCCTCCAGCGGCCAGTAGCGCCCAGCGTGGAAGTTGATCGTCTCGATCGCCCGCACGTGACTGGCGATCTCGCGGGGGTCGCGGCCGATGAACAGGCCGGCGAAGGCATCGAAGCCGTCCATGGTGTCGCCGGAGCCGAACCCCGTGATGCCCTCATCGGTCTCGACGCGGACCAGGGTCGCGTCGAAGTGGCGCCGCGGGACCGGGTCCCAGGCCGCGCGGAACGGCGGGTCCAGCGGCAGCCGCATCCGGTCCAGCCGGATCGCGGTGATCTTCACAATGGCTCTGATGCCCGGGCCTGGCCGCCTTCACCCGCGCCGCCGCCCGCGGGCTCCTGGCCGCCGGAAGGCGCCGAGTAGAAGGGGTTGAACGGGCGGTGCCGCGCGGCGAGCACCTCGGCTACCTGCGGCGTGCCCGCGACCCCGGCCCGCAGCGCCTCCCGGGTCGCGATCCGGTTGTTCGCGTAGACCTTCTCGGCGTCCCGGGCGGCGGGATTCACCCAGACCGCGGCGATGATCAGGCCCTGGTCGGCGTCGGCCTCGCTGAGGATCCCCTCGCTCACCGCGTCGGCGACGCCACCGGCGACGCCGGCCTGCGCCGCCCCCCAGGTGAGGGTCCCGTGCTCGTCACCCGCGATCGCGGCCTTGTTGACGAACAGCGTCATCGGCTTGACCGGGAGCCCCGGGATCACCACCGCGACGAACGGCGTGTGCCCGGCGCTCGGGGTGGCCAGCGCCGTGGCCCATGCCACCCCCACCGGCCCGGAGCGTTCACCGAGGACGGTGTTGATGTGCGCGGCCTCCGCGCCCTCACCGATGTAACTCTCGCCGATGAGCATCCGGGCCTCCTGGGTGCGAATACGCGCGAATCTGCCGCACCAGGACGATATCCAGGCCGGCGCGGCCGTAATCAGGCCGGCCGCCTGTCCTCAGCAGAGCGGCCAGAAGCTGTTCGCGGCCGGCCCGGGTTCGGTTCCGCCGCACCGGGAATAAGGGCTGCCGGAGGCGGGTTCGCATCCGCGTCCTCTTCCGTGTGCCCAGCTACCGTCCTCTCGCGCACCGCGTTCACACCCACCGGGCGCGCTCGAGCCAAGGGATAGATCACATGACCGCTGCCAGCGGCACTGACAGCGAGGCGCCTGGTCACGGGCATCGTGACGTCTCCGGCGGCTGGCTGCGCCCGGCCGTCTTCGGGGCCATGGACGGCCTGGTGACCAACGTCTCCCTGATCGCCGGGGTGGGCGGGGCCGGCGGGGCGCAGCACATCATCGTCCTCACCGGTCTGGCCGGCCTGGCGGCGGGCGCCCTTTCGATGGCCACCGGCGAATACGTCTCCGTCTCCTCGCAGAACGAGCTGGTCGAGGCCGAGGTGCGCAAGGAGCGGCACGAGCTGGAGATCCACCCCGAGGCCGAGCGGGCGGAACTCGCCACCATGCTCCGGCACCGGGGGATCGACGCCAGCCTGGCCGACCAGGTGGCCCAGCAGATCTCCACCAGCCCGGAGGAAGCGCTGGGCATGCACGTCCGGGAGGAACTCGGGATCGATCCCACCGAGCTGCCCTCACCGGTGACCGCCGCGGGCGCGTCCCTGGCCACCTTCGCCGTCGGGGCGCTGATCCCGCTGCTGCCCTACCTGCTCGGGTACGACTCGCTGTGGGCCGCGCTGGGGCTGGCGGCGGTGGCCGCGTTCGTCGGCGGCGGGCTGGTGGCCCGGCTCACCGACCGGCCGTTCCTGCGCGGCGCGCTCCGCCAGCTGGTGCTCGGGGCGTTCGCCGCCGGCATCACCTACCTGATCGGCAGCCTGGTCGGGGCTGAGGTCCACTAGCGGACGGGCTGCCACCCAGCAGTCAGGGCGGGATTACTGACCGCCGGCCGCCACCGGGAGGTGGCATTCACCCCTGGGCATGATCACAGAGGCGGGCTACCTTGTGATGGTGTTGCGCCGCCGCGCGCGCCGGTCCGGAAGGCAGGTGCCATGATCCCCACTCACAGCCGGTATGTCGTCATCGGCGCGGGCGTCCACGGACTGTCCACGGCCTGGCATCTGGCCCGGGAGCTGCGGGCCCGCGGGCTCGGCGGGGGTGAGGACGTCCTGGTGCTGGACAAGAGCGGGGTCGGCGCCGGTGCGTCCGGCATCGCGTGCGGGACCGTCCGCAACAACTACTTCCAGCCCGCGATGCGCGAGCTGATGGCCCATTCGGTGTCGGTGTGGGAGTCGGACCCCGAGGCGTTCTCCTACCACCCGGTCGGCTTCCTGCAGATCGCGCCGGAGGCGATGTCCGCGGACGTGGCGAAGATCTTCTCCGAGCAGCGGGCGATCGGCTACCCGTCCGTGCTGGTCGAGGGGGAACGCGACTGCAACCGCTACCTGACCGACATGTTCGCGGACTGGCAGGCGCCCGGGATCACCACGGTCCTGCACGAGAAGAAGGGCGGGTACGCGAACAACATCCGCGCGGTCCGCGGCCTGGCCGCGAAGGCCGGGGCCGAGGGGGTGCGGATCGAGACCGGCGTCCGCGTCACCGGGTTCGGCATCGCCGGTGGCGCGGTGACCTCGGTCGAGACCGATCAGGGCACGATCGCGTGCGACCAGCTCGTGGTCGCCGTCGGCCCGTGGATCCGCGACCCGTGGGCCTGGCTGGGCCTGCCCGAGACGATCACGGTGGCGCAGCCCGGTGGCACCGGGGGCGTGGACCGGCCGATGTGGACCTACTGGGCCCTGCAGGAAGGGACGCTCGGGATCGAGCCGAGCGAGTTCACCGACAACACGGGCGCGATGCCGCCCGTCACGCACGTGGACTCGGACGCGCCGCTCTACGACGACATCAGCGGTGACCTGATCACTGACGAGCTGTGGGGCATCTACTACAAGCCGGACTTCAACTTCGCCGGGCTGCAGGGCGGCGCCTCCCCCTACGTGGTCGGCAAGCCGGCGGGCGAGATCGCCATCGACCCGTACGGCCCGGAGAGCCCCGAGTTCACCGTCACCGAGGACTTCGTCCGGATGTGGACCTCAGGGCTGGCGCACTGCCACAAGAGGTTCGAGGGCAAGCGGCCCCTGTACCGGCACGAGCCCACCGGCGGGATCGGCGCGTTCAGCCCGGACAGCTTCCCGGTCTTCGACGTGTTCGGCCAGAACGCCTACGTGATCGCCGATTCCAATCACGGGTTCAAGATGATCGGCGTCGGGGCCCTGGTCGCCAAGGAAGTGCTCGGGGAGCAGCAGCGGCTCCTCCAGCCGTTCCGGTTCGGCCGGTACGCGGCCGGGGAGCTGCACCCGGTGAGCAACTCACCCTTCCCCTGGAGCTGACCGTGGCCGACAGTATGGGCACCATCCGGATGGGCATGATCGGGGCCGGGTGGATCGCGCAGGAGCACAAGCGGGTGCTCGGTTCCCTCGCGGAAGCCGAGCTCGTGGCGGTATGCGACATCGACCGTGAGCGCGCCGAGGCCCTGGCCGGCGGCACCGGCATCCGCACCTACCAGGACTGGCGCGACCTGCTCGATCGTGAAGACCTCGGGGCGGTCATCGTCTGCGTCCCGCCGAAAGCCCACCGGGAACCGGCGGTCGCCGCGCTCGGCCGCGGGCTGCCCGTCTACCTCGAGAAGCCGATCGCCCGCACCGCCGAGGACGCGGCGGAGATCGTGGCCGCGGCCAAGAGCACCGGCACCGTCTGCGCGGTCGGCTACCAGTGGCATGCGCTCGACCTGCTCGGCGACCTGCCCCCGCTGCTGGCGGGCCAGCAGATCGGGCTGCTGCTCGGGACGAGCATCGGGCCGACCCAGAGCCGCCCGTGGTTCGTGGACATGCGCGCGGGCGGCGGGAACCTGCTCGAACGTGGCAGCCACCACCTGGACCTGGCCAGGACGGTGGCGGGCGAGGTGGCCTCGGTCCAGACCGCCGCCGGGCGGGTCCGGCTGGCCCGCAGCGGCGGAGAGGCCGGGGACATCGACGACGCCCTCACGATCATGCTCGAGCTCGTCTCCGGCGCCCTGGCGACCATCGTGGTGGCCTGGACCAAGCCGGGCCAGCCGGGCCGCTACGGCCTGGACATCGTCGCCTCCGACGCGACGCTGAGGCTGGACCTCGACCCCGACTTCACCCTCACCGGCGTCAGCGCTGGCCAGCCCGTTGACCGCCGCGCCGCCTCTCCCCCACTGGAGCGGTCGATGAGCCGGTTCCTGCACGCGGTCAGCGAGCATGACCCGGCCGCGGTGGTCTGCACGCCACCGGACGCGGCCGCCACGCTCGCGGTGGCCATCGCGGCCGAGCGCGCACTGGAGACCTCACGGGCGGTCCCGGTCGCGACGTCCTGACCGCGACCGGATGACCGGGCACCCCACGGGTCCGCGTTCGGGCTGGCCTGGGCGGCGGCCATCGGGCCGCGCCGAGGATGATCAGCCCAGGCGCGCCGTCAGCTGGCGGTCCAGCCGCCGTCACAGGTGAGCACCGCCCCGGTCAGGAAGCCGGCATCGGGCCCAAGCAGGAAGGCGATCACCCGGCGACGTCCTCGGGGCGCCCGGGGCCGCCGAGCAGGACGCGCCCCGCCGTCCGGGCGGTCTCACGGGCCGCCAGCTCGCGGTGGCCGGTGGAGGCGCGGAGCATCGGCGTGTCGATCGGGCCCGGGCAGACGCAGTTCACCAGGATGCCCTCGGCTGCGTGGTCCACCGCCATGGCGCGGGTGAGGCCGATGACCCCGGCCTTGGCCGCGGAGTAGGCCGGGCTGCCCGCCCCGCCGACCAGGCCGTACTGGGAGCTCACGGTGACGATCCGGCCGCCGCCGCTGGCCCGCAGGAGCGGGAGCGCCGCCCGGCAGACGTGGAAGGTGCCCGAGAGGTTCACGGCCAGCGTGCGGGCCCAGTCCGCCAGGCCGGTCTGGCCGATGTCGCCGGTGTACCCGCCGACCCCGGCCACGTTGACCACGGCGGTGAGCCCGCCCAGCCGCTGCCCGGCCGTGGCGACGGCGGTCCGGACCTGCTCCGGGTCGGCGACGTCGGCCTCGACGGCGGTAGCGCGGTCCCGGCCGCTGGCGGGGAGCCCGGCGACCGCCTGGTCCAGGGCCTGGCCGTCGCGATCGAGCGCGGCGACCGCCGCCCCCTCGGACAGGCAGCGGGCCGTGACGGCCAGGCCGATGCCGGAGGCGGCGCCGGTGACGAGCACCCACACACCGGTGAGGAAGCCTCCCTGAGCCCGGCCGCCGTCCTCACTCGGCATGCCTGGCGGCTCTGCACCCACAGGCTGACTATCCCGCACCGGCCGCACCGCCGCGACCGCGGCCACCAACGGCAGTCCCACGGCACCGTGTAAGCGCAGGTCTCGAAGGCATAACGACCCGGTGCCCATTGCGCTCGCGGACGGACAGGGTAAGAATCAAGCGCTACTACTAAGCAGTAGAGCGGTCATCATCGCCATGCCGAGGGCCCACGGACGGGGAAGCGGAGGTGAAGTGCCGCAATACGTGCTGAAGCGACTGGGGCTGGCGCTGCTCACCTTGGTCCTCCTGAGCCTGATCATCTTCTTCGCGGGGTCGGTGCTGCCCGGCAATCCGGGCCGGGAGATCCTCGGCCCGTTCGCCTCCGAACGCGCCGTGGTGGCGCTCAACCATCAGCTCGGCGTCAACCGTCCGCTGGCCACCCAGTACTGGAGCTGGGTGACGGGCATCGTCCACGGCGACCTGGGCACCTCCACCCAGTTCCACCTGCCGGTCGGTTCCTTGCTGTTCCCGGCTCTGGTGCGCTCGCTCAAGCTGGCTCTGGTGGCATTCGTGATCGTGGTGCCGCTCAGCATCCTCGGCGGGGTGGTGGCGGCGCTTTACCGCGGCCGGTTCGTCGATCGGAGCATCAGCGTGACGGGGCTGTCCCTCACGTCCGTCCCGGAGTTCGTCTCCGGGGTCGTGCTCATCGTGATCTTCGCGATCGGGCTGAAGTGGCTCCCCATCACCGCGAGCCCTCCCCCCGGGACCTCCCCGCTGGGCCAGCTCCACTACCTGATCCTGCCGGCGATCCCCCTGGTGTTCATCCTCTTCGGCTACATCGCCCGGATGGCTCGGGCCGGCACGATCGAGGCCCTCGACTCCGACTACGTCCGGACGGCCGTCCTCAAGGGGCTGCCGCGCTCGGTGGTGATCCGGCGGCACGTGCTGCGCAACTCCCTGCTCCCCACGATCACCGTCATCGCCACCCAGACCGGCTACCTGATCGGGGGCCTGGTGGTCGTCGAGACGCTGTTCAACTACCCCGGCCTCGGCCGGCTGATCTACACCGCCGCCACCAACAAGGACTACCCGATGCTGGAGGCGGGCGTGCTCGTCATCGGCATCGTGTACCTCGGGGCGACCCTGATCGCCGACATCCTGTACACGGTCCTCAACCCCCGGATCAGATACGAGCAGGCCGAGTGATGAGCGACGAGGAACTGAGCGACGCCCCCATCGCCCCGTCGGTGACAAAGGCCACGCTGGAGGACGTGGCCGCGCTCGGGGACCCGGCCGCCGTGAGCCTGCTGCCGCCCGCGGCCGGCGGCGTCGCGGGCACGCTCGACAGCTCCGCCGGGGCCATCCGCCGGGAGAACCTGCGTCTGCTGGTGCGCTCGGCGGCCTTCTGGATCGGCGCGGGCATCCTGCTCTGGTGGATCGTGTGCGCCGTGTTCGGGAAGGTGATCGCCCCCTACAACCCGGTCACCGGGAGCCTGACCGCGTTCAACGAGGCGCCGTCGGGGGCGCACTGGTTCGGCACCGACTCGCTCGGGCGCGACGTTCTGTCGCGGGTCATCGTCGGCGCCAGGGACATCCTGATCATCACGCCGCTCGCGACGCTGCTCGGCACCGTGCTGGGCACCACCATCGGCCTGCTGCAGGGCTACTTCCGTGGCCGGGTCGACAGCTACAGCGGGCGGCTCGTCGACGCCGTGCTCGCGCTCCCGATCGTGATCGTGGCGTTCCTGTTCGTGGTGGCGCTCGGCCCCTCAGCGCCCGTCCTGATCGTCATCATCGGGCTGGTGTTCGGGGTGCTCATCTCCCGGACGGTGCGGACGGCCGTCCTCCTGGAACGGGACCTCGACTACGTCGCCGCCGCCCGGCTCCGCGACGAGAGCAACGTTCACATCATGTTCGTCGAAATACTGCCGAACGTGCTCGGGCCCATCCTGGTCGAGTTCACGGTCCGCCTCGGGTACGCGATCTTCACGGTCGCCACCCTGTCGTTCCTCGGCTTCGGGATCCAGCCGCCGACGCCTGACTGGGGGGCCGACATCTCCAACAGCTACCAGTACCTCGGGGCCGGGTACTGGTGGGAGGTGCTCTTCCCGGCGCTGGCGATCGCATCGCTGGTGGTCGCCATCAACCTCATCGCCGATTCCATCGAGGCGGTGGTCATCCGGTGACCAGCGACGCTCCCGTTGTCCAAGCCAGCCGCCGCCCGACCGACGAGCCGGTGGTCGACGTCGCGCACGTCAACGTGACCTATACGGTGCGCGGCGCGGATCGGCTGACGGTCAGGGACGTCTCGTTCCAGATCGGGCAGCAGGAATCGTTCGGGCTGGTCGGCGAGTCCGGCTGCGGCAAGACGACCATGGCCCTGGCCATCGACCGCTACCTCGCACGGAACGGGCGGGTGAGCAAGGGGTCAATCACCGTGGCCGGCCAGGACGTGCAGGCGCTGGGCAAGGACGCGCTGCGCCAGCTGCGGGCACGGACGATCTCCATGGTGTACCAGGAGCCGGGCCGGGCGCTCAACCCGTCGATCCGGGTCGGCCGCCAGGTGGCGGAGGTCTATGAGATCGCCGGCCTGAGCAGGTCGGAGGCGGCCGGCCGGGCCGAGGAATCGCTGCGTACGGTGCAGATCAACGATCCCGGGCGGGTGCTGCAGGCCTACCCGCACCAGCTTTCTGGTGGCATGCTCCAGCGGGTCGTCATCGCGATGGCCCTCGCTTCAGAGCCCGCGCTGCTCATCCTCGACGAGCCGACGACCGCCCTGGATGCCACCGTCGAGGCGGAGATTCTCGAGCTGGTATCCCATCTGCGGGAGGAGTTCCACACCTCGGTGCTGTTCATCAGCCACAACCTCGCGGTGATCGCGAAGATGTGCGACCGGGTCGGGGTGATGTACGCGGGCGAGCTGGTGGAGCAGGGACCGGCGCTTGAAGTCTTCGAGCAGCCCCGGCACCCGTACACGGTCGGGCTGCTGCGGTGCATCCCGCGCCGGGGCCAGCGCAAGGACCACGGCCGCCTGGACACGATCCCGGGCTTCCTGCCCGCCCCCGGCTCAGTGCCGGCCGGCTGCATCTTCGCCAGCCGGTGCGCCATCGCCCAGGAGCGCTGCGAGCGGGAAGCACCACCGATGTACCCGGTCAGCGGTAACCGGACCTCGCGCTGCCACTACCACGAGCGGGCGGCCGAGCTTCCGCGGGCCACACCGGAGGACGTCCGGCTCCCGCCGCCGGACGAGGCCTCGGCACCGGTCATCTCCCTGCGGGGCGTGTCCAAGACCTTCACCGGCGGCAAGGAACCGGTGCACGCCCTCACCGGCATCGATCTCGATCTGCACCACGGCGAGACGCTCGGCCTGGTCGGCGAGTCGGGCAGCGGGAAGACCACCCTGGCCCGGGTGCTGGTCGGGCTGAGCCCGGCCGACGAGGGCTCGGTGCTCGAGATGTCGGGGTCGAAGCTGGCGCCCACGGCGCCCAAGCGGTCCCGCGCTCAGCTGCGGGCGATGCAGATCATCTTCCAGAACCCCGACTCCGCCCTGAACCGGCGGCACAGCGTGCGCGCCATCATCAGCCGGCCCTTGACCAAGCTCGCCGGCCTGTCCGGGAAGGAACTCGAGGCGCAGCTGGACGAACTCATCGCCTCGGTCCGGATGCAGCCGCGGCAGCTCGCGCTGCGCCCGGCCGAGCTGTCCGGGGGGCTCAAGCAGCGCGTCGCCATCGCGCGCGCGTTCGCCGGCGACCCTCGGGTTCTCGTGTGCGACGAGCCCACCTCGGCGCTCGACGTGTCGGTGCAGGCCGCGATCCTCAACCTGCTCGCCGACCTGCAGGGGCGGAAACGGGTGACCTACCTGTTCATCTCCCACGATCTCGGCGTGGTCCGCTACCTCTCGGACCGGATCGCCGTGCTGTACCTCGGCCGGCTGATGGAGTACGGGGACGCCGAGGCGGTGTTCACCGGACCGCATCATCCCTACACGGAGGCGCTGCTGTCCGCGGTGCCGAGCCTGGACGGGACCCGGCGGGAGCGGATCATCCTGTCGGGCGAGATCCCGAGCCCCGCCCACCCGCCCAGCGGATGCGTGTTCCACACCCGCTGCCCGCGCCGGCTGGCCAGCGGGGTGTGCGAGTCCACGGAGCCGCCCCTCGCGGAGGTGGAGCCGGGCCACTTCATGCGCTGCCACATCCCCGCGGACGAATTGCGGCAGTTGCAGAATGTGGAGGGTCAGTAACATTGCGGCGGCAGAATGTTGAGACTCGATAAACATTATTGAATGCCAGTGAACATCTCATGTAGCTTGTGGCGCACGAGTGTGCAGAGTTCATTGCTTTTGCCAACCGGACGCCAAGATTCGGCGCCGGCGAGTTCTTCTGGAGGGTTCTATGGACACCGGCCGCAACATCGACCACGAACGGCTTGATGGTCTCCGGCGGGGGCGCGGGCCCGTCCAGGAGCACGTCATCGACGAGTTCGTCGCCGGGCGGCTGTCGCGGCGCAACTTCATGCGCAAGGGCAGCGCGATCGGCCTGTCGATACCGCTGATGAGCGCCATCGTGGCCGCCTGCGGGAGCTCGGGCAGCACCACGCCGTCCAGCTCCGGCTCGTCCGCGGCCGGCAAGGCCGGCGCGACCATCAAGGCGGGGATCATCACGCCGGTTGGCGCGATCAACCCGATCACGATCAACGACCAGGGCGGCCTGGAGCTGATCGGCAACGTCGGCGAGTTCCTGTCCTTCGTCGACCAGGGGGGCATCTACCACCCGTGGCTGGCGACGAGCTGGAGCTCCAACTCGGACGCGTCGGTGTGGACGTTCAAGATCCGTCAGGGGGTGAAGTTCAACGACGGCACGCCGATGACAGTCGACGACGTCGTCTACAGCTTCCAGATCCAGTCCAATCCGAAGTCCGCAGGCAACGCGCTGTCGCAGTTCGGCGGCTTTCTCACGCCGGACGGCGTGAAGAAGGTGGACAACGAGACGGTCGCCTTCCACCTCGAGGCCCCGAACAGCGGCTTCTTGGACTCAGTGTCCGAGGTCAACTACAACATGATCATCGTGCCGAAGGGCTTCGACCCCGCCAATTATCAGAAGCAATTCCCTGGCACCGGCCGGTTCATGATGTCCAGCTACACGCCCAGCGTCGGGGCGGTGTTCGTCCGGAACCCGCACTACTGGGGAACGAAGGCGCTGCCGTCCAAGGTTGAATGGACCTTCTACGCCACCGAGGAGCCGATGGCGTCCGCGCTCCAGGCTGGTTCGATCGACGCCATGGACCAGTTCTCCGTGGCCGGCAGCCCGCAGCTGCTGACCGGGGGCTTCAACGTAATCAGCGTCAAGGGAGCCGCGCAGCGCCAGCTCTCGATGCGCAACGACATCCACCCGTTCAACAACAAGCTCGTGCGCCAGGCCATCGCCTTGACCCTGGATCGGCCCGGCATCGTGGCGGCGCTGTTCAAGGGCCAGGCCGTGGTGGGGAACGACAGCCCATTCGCCCCATTCTTCAAGGCCACCAACCACACCGTGCCGCAGCGGACGAAGAACCTGGCGCAGGCCAAGAAGCTGCTCGCCCAGGCCGGTGTCCCGAACGGGTTTTCGACGCCACTGCTGACCGAGAACATCCAGGAGATCCCGCACTTCGCGCAAATCATCAAGCAATCGGCGGCCCAGATCGGCGTCACCATCAACCTCACCATTGAGCCGCAGTCGAAGTACTACGGCGACGGGGTGGTCGGGAAGTCCGACTGGCTCGATGGCGAGATGAGCCTGGTCGACTACGGCGCCCGCACGGTGCCGAACCTGTATCTGGCCGCGCCGCTGCAGTCCATCAACACCACGACCGGGGCGGGCGCGTGGAACGCCGCCCGTTTCAACAACTCCGAATACGACAAGCTCTCGAAGCAATTCATCGCCACGGTGGACCTGCAATCACAGATCAATCTGGCCGGGCAGATCGAGCGGCTTCTGCTTGATGAGACCCCGATCATCTGGGCCTACTTCTATAACTACCTGACCGCCACCCAGAAGAACGTCACCGGCGTCTACCCGACGGCACAGGGGCAGTTCTTCCTGTGGAACGCCTCGAAGATGTGACGTCGGCTCTTCCTCTGGAACGCCGCGAAGATGTGACGTCGGCCGCACCGGCCTCCGCGGCCTGCCGTCCGGGCAGGCACGGATGACCGTCGTGGTAAACCGGCGGGCCGATTTCACGCTGGACAACTTCCACCGGGTCGCGTTCGGGCGGGAGGGCGTGGAGATCGGCCCGCTGGCGCGCGATGCGATGGCCGCCGCCCGGCGCGGGTTCCTCGCCTTGCTCGACTCCGACCGGACCGCCTTCATCTACGGCATCACCACCCGGCCGGGGGTCGAGGTCGCGACGGCGGTGCCGCCGGAGCAGCAGCGTGAGCACGCGCGCCTGTTCCGCGCGGAGTCGGGATACGGCTTTGGCGGGGGCTGCCACTCCGAGCAGGTCGTCCGGGGCATGGTCTTCGCCCGGCTGGTGGACTTTGTCGAAGGTCACGGGAAGGTCCGCCCCGAGTTCGCCGAGCGGGTGGCGGCCCTGCTGCGCGCGGCCCTGCCCTGTGTGCCCCTCGATGGCCAGGCCGGCCCGGGCGAGGTGCTGCCGATGCTGCACCTCGCGGGCTGGATGGGGGACCTCGAATTCGAGGAAGGGGAGGGCATGGCGCTGGTGAACGGCAGCCCCTACTCCACCGCGGTCCTCGCCGACACCGCGGTGCGGGCCAGGAACCGGCTCGCCCACGCCGAGGCGCTGTTCGCGCTCTCGGCCGACGCCTTCCGGGCGCCGCTCGAGGCCTACGACGAGGCGCTGGACGACCTCTGGGCCGACCAGTACCAGGCTGAGGCGCTCCGCGCGCTCCGCACCCACCTGGCCGGCGCCGACGCGTCGGCCCGCCTCAGCCATCAGGCGCCGGTGAGCTTCCGGGTCATGCCGAGGCTGCTGGGTGAGGCCCGGCGGGCCGTCGCGGAGGCGGAACGGGCGGCGGCCGCCGCGCTCCGCTCGATCTCGGTGAACCCCGTGTACTTCCCACCGGACCCCGGCCATCCGCTCGGGCGGATGGCGTCCAACGGCGGGTTCCACAACGCGGCCGTCTGCCCCGCGCTCCAGGCGCTGTCGTCCTGCTGGGCGGAACTCGCGCTGGCCGCCGAGCGCCAGATCGCCTGCTTCCACCGGGGATCCGCGTACGGGCTTCCCCACCTGCTGTCCCCGCCCGGGTACCACGGCGCGCTGGGCGGCGCGACCAACCACTTCGGGTGGGCGGCAACCAGCTACGTCGAGACGGCCCGCGCCGCGGCCAGCCCGGCGCTCATGCCCGCGGTCGTCGTCGACCCGCAGAACGACCTCTCCACCGCGACCTGCATCGCCCACCAGAAGGAGCGGGACGCGGCCGGGGCTTTTGACGGCGTGCAGGCCATCCTCGCGCTCGTCGCCAGCCAGGCGCTGTTCGTGACCGGCCGCCAGCCCGCCCCGCCGCTGCACGGCCTGGCCGCCGGGATCCGGTCGGTCTTCCCCCCGGTCGAGAGCCCGCTCGGGCGTGACCTCGGAGCGCAGGCCGGGAGGCTCGCGGACATCTTCCGGGCCGCCTCGGTCACCGGCCGGCTTGACTTCCCCTGACGCGGTGCCGCCGTCGGCCGGCCCAGCAAGCGCACTCCCGCCGGGCCGGCGAGCCGAGTAGCCCGGTGCCGCCGGGTGGGCCCGGCTGAGCGGCCGGCGGGTCCGGCGTCGGCGCCCGGGCGCCTACAGATTGCCCGCGTATTCCTGGTAGGCCTTGGCGATGCCGGGATCGGTGCCGAGGAACGAATGCTTGGTCATGTCCGGGGAGTAGCGGGAGGCCGGGGGTGTCTTGCCCGCCGCCTCGGCCACCGCGCGGATGTGGTGGGGGGCGGCGCCACAGCACACGCCCAGGTAGCGCACGCCGAGCGCGAGCGCGTCGGTGGCGAACTCGCCGAGTTCCTGGCGGGTGCAGGTGAAGGGGTCGAGCGCGGTGGGGAAGGCCTGCGCCCCGCCCCGCCCGGGATCGCGCAGGGCCTGCATCGACGGCTGCGCCCCGGTCGTCCGGTAGGGCACGGGCAGCGCCGCCACCTCGCACGACACCGCGTCGCGGATCCGCCCGAGCAGCGGCAGCATGGTCTGCGGCCCGCGGATGCAGTTGAGGCCGACCACGGTGGCGCCGGCCTGCTCGGCCTGGCGGCAGGCCTCCGCCGGGCTGGCCTCGTCGCGCAAGGTGCCTTCCCGGTGGACGGCGAAGGTCACCACCGCGGGCAGGCCGGCGGCCTTGATCGCCTCCAGGGCCAGGAGGGCTTCGCCCAGCCAGCTGAACGTCTCGGCGATGACCAGGTCGGCGCCCGCCTCGGCGGCCCAGGCCACCTGCTCCTCGAACGCGGCCCGGGCCTGGTCCGCGGCCCCGGTGCCCGGCTCGTAGGTGTTGGTGTTGCACACGTTGCCCGCCAGCAGCGTCCCGGTCTCCCGGGCCACCTTGGCCGCGATGGCCAGGGCCTGCCGGTTCAGCGGCTCGAGGATGTCCTCCTTGCCGATGACCCGCAGCTTCTGCCGGTGCCCGTAGTAGGTGAAGGCCTCCACCACGTCCGAGCCCGCGTGCACGAACTCACGATGCAGTTCCTCGACTACCTCGGGATGGTCCAGGACGACCTCGGGGACGAACGCCCCCGCCTGAAGGTATCCGCGCCGCTCGCACTCAAAGAGGTAACCCTCCGCGCAGACCACGGGGCTGCTCTTCAGCATTGCGGACAGATCCGGCATATGGTCCTCCTAGCTCGGCATGTGCGGGGCACCTACAGTGCTGCCCACGGGCGGCTGGGCGGGCACACCGCACCGTATCGCTCCAGGTACCGGCGCAGACGTCCGGAACACCCAGCCGACGTCCCTGCAACCGTACCGGACTGGTGCAGCGCTGCCCGGGCCGGCGGCACAGGCGGGCGCCTGGCTGAGCCGCCCGGTCCGTGAGGCGAGCGTGTCACAAGGCGGTCTGCCTGCGGATGGCGGCGATGAGCGCGCGTGAGGTCGCCGTCATCGGCCGCTGCCGCGGGTAGCAGAGGGCGATCTCGCGCCGGCCGAGGACATCACGAGGCGACAGCCAGGTCAGCGACGGGTCCACCGCGCGCCGGGCGGCCAGGCGCCCGATGCAGGCGTGCCCGAGCCCGGCCGCGACCAGCCGCTGCAGCGCCAGGTTGTCGTCGGTGCGGTAGACGATCCTCGGCGCGATGCCGCGCCGGGCCCAGGCCTGCTCGAGTTCGCGCTGCCCCTGCCAGCGGCGGGTCCAGGCGACCAGGTCGACCCCGTCAAGCACGTCGAACCCCGGCCGGCGCAGCTCGGCGATCACGCTGTCACGACGGATCAGGATCACCCACGGGTCCTCGAGCACCGGCACCGCCTCGATGAAGGCATCCGGCTCGGGATTGTTGATGAAGGCGAGGTCGAGACGCCCCTTGCGGAGGGCATCCGCCCCCGCCGAATCGTCGACCCCGCTCAGGACCACCTCGACCCCGGGATGCTCGTCGCGGAAGGCCTGCAGGGCGGGCGGCATGATCTCGGCCGCCGCCGTCTGGGAGACGCCGACGCGCACCCGTACGCTCTCGCCGCGGTCCGCTTCCTCGGCGTCGGCGGCGATCGCCTCGACCTCGCCGAGCGCGCGCCGGGCCCGGCGGCAGACCGCCTCGCCGGCGGGGGTCAGGCGCACCTGCCCACGGCCGCCGGGCCGGTGGAACAGCGGCCGGCCCAGCGCCGCCTCGAGCGCCGCGACCTGATGCGACAGCGCCGACTGGGTGTAGCCGAGCTCGGCCGCGGCCCGCCGGAACGAGCCCAGGTCCGCTACCGCGAGGACGGCCCGGAGCTCGCGGAGGCCAACGCCACTTTTAATCGAATATATCGATCGTATTTGGCCCATTTCTTCAGCTTAGCCGCTGTCTTGTTCATATTAAAATGTGATTTGGCGCGCCTTTCGTTGCCGGATCGTGGAAGAGGGATCATTGACATCCTCTCCGCCCTGGAAGGGCGAGGATTCCAGCCGCGACCTGCGGTCGCGCTGTCAGTTCGCGGTTCACAGCCGTGCCCTGGTGCGCAAGAAGGCTCCCCGGCTGGAAGGCCCGGGCATCCGCGCGGAGGCACTGGTGACCGGCGGCCAGGAAGCGGTCGCGGCGCGGGGGCGGCCGACGTCCGGGGCGCCCGCCCGCGGCCCCGGCCCGGTGCGGCTGTTCCGGTTCCTCATCTACGGGCTCGTGCTGGCCAGTTCTGCCACCCAGTTCGCGGTGGTGCCGATCCTGCCCGTCTATGCCCACCGGCTCGGCCTTTCCGGCCTCCAGCAGGGCATGGTGCTCGGTGCGACCGGGCTCGCCACCCTCGCCGTCTCGCTGCCGGCCGGGATCCTGTCCGACCGGCTCGGCGCGCGCAGGCTCACACTCTGGGCCGGCTGGCTGATGTCGGTCGCGCTGCTCGCACAGGCGGTGGCCGGCTCGTTTCCAGTCCTGCTGGCGGCGCGGCTGGGGTTCGGGATCGGCTTCGCCGTGGTCTGGACCGCGGGGCTGTCCTGGCTGGCCGGGGCCGCGCCCGGTGGGCCGGGGCTCGGCGGGACGGTCGCCAGCGCCGGGGCCGGCGGCGTGGTCGGGCCGGCCCTGTCAGGGGTGGCCGTCCAGTACTTCGGCCTGGTGAGCCCGTTCCTCGCCGTGGCCGCGGGCTTCGCCGTGCTCACCCTGGCCCTCGGGCTGCTCCGGATGCGGGCCATCCCGCCCGCGCCCCCGGCCCGGATGGCCAGCAGCCTGCGGGCCGCCACCGCCGACCGCCGCACCATCGTGGCGGCCGCCGCCATCGTGACCGCGGGCGGCACAACAGGGGTCTCGGCCCTCCTGGTTCCGGCCGAACTGCACGTCGCCGGGGCGTCGCCGGGCCAGATCGGCCTGGTCTTCGCGGTCGGCGGCGTGCTGTTCGTGGTGGCGAGCACGCTCACCACCGCCGCGGGCAGGCGGGCCGTGCGCACGTCGGTGGTCATGGCCGGCATGCTGGCCCTTGCTCTCGCCCTCTCACCGGCCATCGTGGCCTCGGCGCCGTTCGCCATCGTTACGATGCAGTGCGCCACCACCGCCGCGCGCTCGGTGCTATGGACGGTCAGCTACCCCCTGGCCGCCGCCGGGTCGGAGCGGAGCGGGGCCGGCATCGGCGTCGCGATAGGCCTGCTCAACGGGGTGTGGGCGGCGACCGTGCTGCTGGGCCCGCTGGCGGCGGGGCTCGCCGCGGGCAGGCTCAGCGCGCAGGCGGTTTTCGGGCTCACCGCTGCGGCGTGCCTGGCCATGCTCGCCATCACCGTCCTGGTGGCGGGACCTTGGCGGCGCCCGGCCCGGGTGGCCTGCGTGCCAGGCGACGACCTCATGCCGGGCGGGGAACAGATGCCGAGCCGGAGCGGGCACGGGAACCGATGACCGGCAAGGCCTGCCCCGTCACCAGGTGTCCGGCCCGAACGGGTCGTCGTCGTAGGCGCCGGACCGCCCCAGCAGCGCGAGGTCCGACTCCACCATCATGGTGATCAGCTCGTCGAAGCCGATCTTCGGCTCCCAGCCGAGCTGCTTGACCGCCTTCGACGGGTCCGCGCAGAGGTGGTTAACGTCGGCCGGGCGGACGAACGCGGCGTCGCAGACCACGTGGTCGCGCCAGTCCAGGCCCACCACCGCGAACGCCCGGGCCACCAGCTCCTCCACGCTGTGGGTCACCCCGGTGCCGACCACGAAGTCCTCCGGCACGTCCCGGGCCAGCATGAGGTGCATCGCCCGCACGTAGTCGCCGGCGAAGCCCCAGTCACGCCGCACCGACAGCGTGCCCAGCCGCAGCTGGCGCTCCAGCCCGAGCTTGATCTTGGCCACGCCGAGCGACACCTTGCGGGGGACGAACTCGCCGCCCCGGCGGGGCGACTCGTGGTTGAACAAGATGCCCGAGACGGCGAACATGCCGTACGACTCTCGGTAGTTCTGGGTCAGGAAGTGACCGTACGTCTTCGCGACCCCGTACGGGCTGCGGGGGTGGAACGGGGTCTGCTCGGTCTGCGGCGACTCGGCCACCATGCCGAACATCTCCGATGACGACGCCTGGTAGAACCGGATCTGCCCGCTGCCCGGGCTGCGTGACCCGCTGATCCCGCTGCAGACCCGGATCGCCTCCAGCACCCGCAGCACCCCCAGGCCGGTCACCTCGCCGGTGAGCTCCGCCTGCTGCCACGACATGGGCACATAGGAGATCGCCGCCAGGTTGTACACCTCGTCGGGCTGGACCCGCTCGACCGCCGAGATGAGGCTGCCCTGGTCGAGCAGGTCGCCGCGGACCAGGCTTGACCTCCCCCAGCAGCTCGCGCACCCGGCGCACCCGCGGGTTGGACTGGCCGCGCACGAGCCCCCACACCTCGTGGCCCTGGGCCAGCAGATGCTCGGCGAGGTAGGACCCGTCCTGCCCGGTGATCCCGGTGATCAGTGCCCGTCTCGCCATCGCCAGTCCTCCACCCCGCCGCATGTGCCCCCGGACGCGCCCGGCGGGCAGCGCGTCATCAGGCTATGACGCGGCAGCCTACTGTCGGAGGAGGGGCGCAAGAGCACGGGACATACCCGGTGGTAATGTTCGCGCCTAGCAGGCTGATCATCACTGGACAGCGGATGCCACGAAAGGTGCGAGGCTGCGTGCTCACGACAGGTCGCCCGCTCCGTGTCGCGCTGGTCTCCTACCGCAGCAAGCCGCACTGCGGCGGCCAGGGCATCTACCTGCGCCACCTTTCCCGTGAGCTGACCGCGCTCGGCCACCACGTCGAGGTCTTCTCCGGCCAGCCCTACCCCGAGCTCGAACCCGGCCCCATCCTGCGCACGGTGCCCAGCCTGGACCTGTACCGGGAGCCCGACCCGTTCCGCTGGCCGCGGCCGTCGGAGTTCCGAGACTGGATCGACGTGCTGGAGTTCGCCGCCATGCGGTCGGGCTCTTTCCCCGAGCCGCTCACGTTCAGCCTGCGGGCGCGGCGGCTGCTGCGGGCCCGCCGGGCCGACTTCGACCTCGTCCACGACAACCAGGTGCTGGGGTACGGGCTGCTCGGGCTGCCCAGGGCCGGACTGCCGCTGGTGACCAGCATCCACCACCCGATCAGCGTGGACCGGCGGATCGAGCTCGCCGCGGCCCGCGGCCTGTCCCGGCTGTCCAAGTGGCGCTGGTACTCCTTCGTCCGGATGCAGGCCCGGGTCGCCCGGCGGTGCGGACCGGTCCTGACCGCGTCACGGTCCTCCCGCGACGACATCTGCCGCGACTTCCGGGTCCGGCCCGAGAGCGTCCAGGTCATCCCGCTTGGGGTCAACACCCGCCTGTTCCATCCCCGCTCATCCCGGGTCCCCGGCCGGATCGTGGCCGTGGCCAGCGCCGACTCACCGGTCAAGGGAGTCGGAACGCTGCTGCAGGCGTTCGGCAAGCTGGTTGCCGAACGGGAGGCGCAGCTGATCGTGGTGGGCAAGCCGGCGCCCGGCGGCCCGACCGAGCGGCTCGCCACCGAGCTCGCGCTGGGCGAGCGGGTGCGCTTCGTCCACGGCATCGGCGACACCGAGCTCGCCGAGCTCGTGGCGAGCGCGGAGATGGCCGTCGTGCCCTCCCTTTACGAGGGCTTCTCGCTGCCCGCGGTGGAGCACATGGCGTCGGGAACCCCGCTGGTGGCGAGCCGGACCGGCGCGCTGCCGGAGGTGACCGGCGACGCCGCCCGGCTGGTGGAGCCCGGTGACGCCGAGGAACTCGCCGCCGCGCTGCGCGGCCTGCTCGACTCACCCGCGGAGCGGGACCGGCTCTCCGCCGCCGCCTGGCAGCGGGTACAGGAAAGGTTCACCTGGTCCGCCGTGGCCCGCGCCACGGTGGCCGAATACGAGCGGGCCATCGCCGCCCGGCTGCGGCCGGGTGAGCAGGCCCGGACCAGTGAGCAGGCCTGCATCGGTGAGCAGGACCGCACCGGCGAGCAGGACCTCCGCCGGCCGGAGCCGAAGGGAGCCGGGCCGTGCTGACCGTTGACTTCCGCCGCTTCCCGGTCGGGCCCGGTGACCGTGTGCTCGACCTCGGCTGCGGCGGCGGGCGGCACGCCTACGAGGCCTACCGGCGCGGCGCCGACGTGGTCGCCTGCGACGCCGACGTGGGCGAGCTGCGGGTGGTGGCGGACATGGCGGCCGCCATGCACGAGGCCGGGGAGACACCGGCCACGGCCCACGCCCGGCCGGTGGCCGGAGATGGCACCATCATGCCGTTTGGCAGCGCGATGTTCGACCGGGTGATCGCGGCCGAGGTGCTCGAGCACATCGGCGACGACCAGCAGGCCCTGGATGAGATCGCGCGGGTGCTGCGCCCGGGCGGCCTGCTGGCGGTGACCGTGCCCGCCTGGCTGCCGGAGCGGATCTGCTGGCGGCTGTCGGATGACTATCACAACGTCCCCGGCGGCCACGTCCGCATCTACACCCGGCCCGAGCTGGAGGCCAAGCTCCGGCGGGCGGGGCTGACGCCGGGTGGCCACCACCACGCGCACGGCCTGCACTCGCCCTACTGGTGGCTCAAGTGCGCGGTCGGGGTGGGCGACGACGATCACCCGCTGGCCCGCGCCTACCACCGGCTGCTGGTGTGGGACATCATGAAGCGCCCGGCCGCCACCCGGGTGGCGGAACGGGCGCTGAACCCGCTCATCGGCAAGAGCTTGGTGCTCTACGCCCGCAAGCCCGTCCCCCCGGGCGGCACCGGCCACGGGGACGCCGCCGCC
Organism: uncultured Actinomycetes bacterium; assembly: GCA_963730065.1. GTDB lineage: Bacteria > Actinomycetota > Actinomycetes > Streptosporangiales > Streptosporangiaceae > UBA9676. The sequence goes on from CAVSQL010000008.1 coordinate 108,627, forward strand.
GGCCACGGCGCGGGCCGCCTGGAGCGTGTGCATGCCGGTGCGTGAGAACCCGGCCCAGGTCGGGCCGGCCCCGCCCGCGCGGGCCACCGCCGGGCGCGCCACGCACCCCCCGCCTCCCATACCCGCCGTGCCCGGCGTGCTGACCGCGGCCGACATCCTCGCCACCGGGGAAAGCATCGTGGCGGTCCAGGAGCCGTCGGGCGCGGTCGGCTGGCCCGATGGCCACATCGACGCCTGGAACCATGTGGAGTGCGCGATGGCGCTGTCGGCCTGCGGCCTGCGCGGGCCGGCCCGGCGCGCCTACGATTGGCTCCGCGCCAGCCAGCGGGCCGACGGGTCGTGGCCGAAGAAGACGGCCGCCGGCGGCGTGGTCACCGATCCGGCCGCCGAGAGCAACCAGGTCGCCTACGTCGCGGTCGGCGTCTGGCACGAGCTTCTGGTCACCCGGGACGCGGCGTTCGCGGCGCGGATGTGGCCCACGGTGCGCAGCGCCATCTCCTGCGTGCTGGCTCTGCAGGCGCCCCGCGGCGAGATCGCCTGGGAGCGGAGGGCCGACGGCAGCCCGGCCGGGTACGCCCTGCTGACCGGGTGCTCCAGCATCTATCAGAGCCTGCGCTGCGCGGTGGCGCTGGCGGAGTTCGTCGGGCAGCCGCAGCCCGACTGGGAACTCGCGGCCGGCCAGCTCGGGCACGTGGTGGCGAACCATCCCGAGGCGTTCGCCGATAAGAGCCAGTTCTCGATGGACTGGTACTACCCAGTCCTGGCCGGGCCGGTGCGCGGACCGGACGGGGCGGCCCGGCTGGCCGCCCGCTGGCCCGACTTCGTGGTCCCGGGCCTCGGCGCCCGCTGCGTCAGCGACCAGCCCTGGGTCACCGGCGCGGAAACGTGCGAGCTCGTGCTCGCGCTGGACGCGAACGGCGACCACGGCCGGGCCGTGGAGCTGTTCGGCGACATCCAGCACCTGCGGGACGCCGACGGCGGCTACTGGACCGGCTGGCAGTTCGCGAACCGGGCCCACTTCCCCGCCGAGCACAGCAGCTGGACGGCGGCGGCGATGATCCTGGCCGCCGATGCGCTGGCCGGGGCGACCGGCGGGGCAGGCCTGTTCCGCGCGGCCGGCGCCGGCCGCGCGGTGCTCCCGTCAGCCGACGCCGACGCCTGCGGCTGCGCCCTGCCCGCCCCCGGCTGAGCGCGCCGGGCACCGGCCGGAACCGGCGCCCCGGCCCCACGGCGGCCGGCCAGATGGGGGGCACAGCGACGGGCGGGTACCTGGCATATCCAGCTCTGACCCCGGCCGGATGGTGCGGGGAGGCTTGTTTCAGGTCCCCTCGCCGGTGCGTTCCAGGACCCGCAGCGAACCCTGCACGGCCACCTCGGCGAAGCCACCGGAGGCCAGTGCCCGCCGGTAGATGCCGTAGGGCGCCTGGCCGCCGTCGGCCGGGTCGGGAAAAACGTCGTGAATGGCGAGCGCGCCACCGGGCGCCACCCAGCGCGCCCAGCCCTCGTAGTCGCCCCGGGCGGCCGCCTCGGTGTGCCCGCCGTCGATGAACAGCAGCCCGACCGGCGTCCGCCACAGCCGCGCCACCTGCGCGGACCGGCCCACGACGACGATCACGTCGTCCTCCAGGCCGACGTCACTGAGGGTGGCCCGGACATGCGGCAGCGTGTCCAGCCGCCCGGTGCGGGGGTCGACCAGGCCCGGATCGTGGTACTCCCAGCCCGGCTGGTTCTCCTCCGATCCGTGGTGGTGGTCCACCGTGATCACCACCTGGCCGGCCTGGCGGGCCGCCGCCGCCAGGTAGATCGTGGACTTCCCGCAGTAGGTGCCGATCTCGAGCACCGGGCCGGCCGGGGCGTACGCGGCCGCTGCCCGGTACAGGGCGAGCCCTTCCTCGGGCGGCATGAAGCCGGTGGCCGCCTCGGCGGCGCACCGGAGGCGGTCCGGCATCGGCCCGCCCGGCCGGGCCTGGGCGGCGGTAGCGTCAGTCACTGCCCGGTCCGCTGGTAGTGGTGCGCCGGGCACCGGGAGACAATGCTGGGATGAGGGTCACGGTCGATCGCGATCTCTGCGAGGCCAACGCCGTGTGCGCCGGGCTGGTGCCGGAGGTCTTCGACGTCGACGACGAGGACGTCCTGCACATCGCGGCGGGCGAGGTGCCGCCGGAACTCGCGGACGGGGTCCGGCGGGCGGTGCAGTCCTGCCCCAAGACGGCCCTGCGCCTCGAGGACTGAGCGCGGGGTCCGCGAGGGTCACCGGCCGGCCTGCGGCTGCTGGAGTTCGACCCGGTTGCCGCACGGGTCGGTCACGAACGCCTGGCGGCCCGGGCCGACCGGCACCGGGTCGGTGACGGCGACACCCAGTGCACGCAGCTCCGCCACCACCCCATCCAGATCGGTGACGGCCAGGGCGAAGTGCTGCCCGAGTTCCGGCGGCACCTCGGCCTCGATGAGGTGCACCTGCTGGTTCCCCGCGTCCAGCCAGGCCCCATCGAAGCTGAAATCGGGGCGGTCGGCCCGCTCGGTCAGGCCAAGAACCCGGGTGTAGAAGTCCCGTGCCGCGCCGACGTCGCTGACGTTGATCGATACATGGTGGAGCCCGTCCGGTCGCATAGCGTCAGTCTCCCAGCCCGGCCCCGCCGCGGCCAGCCTCCTCCCGCCCGATTCCGCCGCGCCCGGCCTCCTGCCCGGCCGCGCCGCGGCCCGCCCGCGCCAGCCGGCTCAGCGCCTCGGCCAGGACATCGTGCTGCTTGCAGAAGGCGAACCGCACCTGCGACCGGCCCGCGTCCACGTTGTCGTAGAACACCACGCTGGGGATGGCCACCACGCCGACCCGGCGGGGCAGCTCCCGGCAGAACTCCATGCCGTCGGCGTAGCCCAGGGGGCGCACGTCGGTGGTGACGAAATAGGTCCCGGCGGGCCGGTAGACCTCGAAGCCGGCCTCGGCCAGGCCCGCGCACACGAAGTCGCGCTTGACCCGCAGATCCGCGCTGATCGAGGCGTAGTAGTCGTCGGGGAGGGCGAGCGCCTGCGCCACTGCGTACTGGAACGGCCCGCCGGTGACATAGGTGAGGAACTGCTTGGCCGTGCGGACCGCCGTCACCAGTTCCGGGCTCCCGGTCACCCAGCCGATTTTCCAGCCGGTGAACGAGAACATCTTCGCCGCCGAGCTGATCGTGACGGTGCGCTCGGGCATCCCGGGCAGCGAAACGATGGGCAGGTGGACGCCGTCGTACACCATGTGCTCGTAGACCTCGTCGGACACGACCAGCAAGTCGTGCTCGCAGGCGAGCGCGGCGATGCGGGCCAGCTCGTCCGGGGTGAACACCACCCCGGACGGGTTGTGCGGGGTGTTGAGCAGGATGAGCCGGGTGCGGCTGGTAATGGCCGCACGCAGCGCGTCGAGGTCCGGCCGGAAATCGGGCGGCCGGAGGGTGACCGGCACCCGGGTCGCCCCGGCCATCGCGATGCAGGCCGCGTACGAGTCGTAGTAGGGCTCGAACGCGATCGCCTCGTCCCCGGGTTCCAGCAGCGCGAGCAGGGCCGCCGCGATCGCCTCCGTTGCGCCCGCCGTGACCAGGACCTGGGTATCGGGGTCGACGTCGAGACCCCAGAAGCGCTTCTGGTGCGCGGCGACCGCCTGCCGCAGTTCCGGGATACCCGGCCCGGGTGGGTACTGGTTGCCGCGCCCCTCCATGATCGCGGCGGCGGCCGCGGCCGCGATCTCGCGCGGCCCGTCGGTGTCCGGGAAGCCCTGGCCGAGGTTGACAGCGCCGGTCGTTTCGGCGAGCGCCGACATCTCGGCGAAGATCGTGGTCCCCATCCCGGCGAGCCGGGCGTTCAGCAGTGGTCGGTTCACCCCGCCATGACATCACGTCCTGCCACTGACCGCTCTATCCCCGTTGCACCACTTCACGGCACCGGCCCCATCCGGCGGGGCCAGGCCCGGCCGGACGTGCATGTCCGGCCGGCTGAACGCCTTGCCGGACATGCACGCCGCCCGTGCTCCTTCCCAACAGACCCAGTTACGCTGCGGGCATGCGTGTTGCACTGTGCCAGCTGCCTATCAGCCCCGACCCGGCCATCAACCTGGAGCGGGTAGCTGAAGCGATGACTACTGCCGCCCAGCAAGGAGCCGACCTGGCGGTGTTTCCGGAGGCGACCCAGGTCCGGTTCGGCAGCGACCTGCGCGGGGCGGCCGAGCCGCTGGACGGTGCGTTCGGCGCCGGGCTGGCCGAGCTGGCCCGCGAGACCGGGGTGGCCCTGGTCGCGGGGGTGTTCGAGCCGGCGCCGGACGGCTGTACCTGTCAATACCCCCCGACACCAAACATGAGTGGCACTCATGTTAGTCCAGGTCAGGGGCATGTTTGCTCCGGGACAGCGCCGGGCGGGCGGGTCTACAACACGGCGGTGGCCTACTCCGCCGCGGGAGAACTGGTGGCGGCCTACCGCAAGATCCACCTGTTCGACTCGCTCGGCGAACGTGAGTCAGCGCTGGTCGCCCCCGGCTCGGAGCCGGTCGTCGCGGACCTCGCTGGTGTCCGTACCGGCTTCGCGACCTGCTACGACATCCGTTTCCCCGAGCTGGCCCGCGCGCTGGTGGCCCGCGGCGCCGAACTGATCGTGGTGCCCGGCGCCTGGGCGGCCGGGCTGTTCAAGGAAGAGCACTGGGTCACCCTGGTGCGGGCCCGCGCGATCGAGAACACGGTCTGGGTCGCCGCCGCCGGGCAGGTTCCCGACCCCGCTTCTCCGCCGACCCGCGCGCCGACTGGGGTCGGCCGCAGCATGCTGGTTGATCCCATGGGGACCGTGCGGGCCGACCTCGGGCTGTGGCCGCAGGTGACCGTGGCCGAACTGGACAGCGCCCTGACCGCCCGGGTCAGGACGGTGCTGCCGTGCCTGGAGCACCGGCGCGACGACGTGTTCGGCCCGGCCGACCCGGCCGGCCCCGTACCGCCGGCCAGCCCCGTGCCGCCGGCCAGCCCGGTCAGCGGACCCGGGCCCGCCACAGAACGGGACGCTGCCCCGTCCCGGTAGCCGCGGAGCCGACCCCGGTGAGCACGCCGCCCGACACGCTCAGGCCCGTGATCTGCTGAGCGCCCGGCACGCTGACCCATCGTCCGCCCGGCCGGGCCGCGTGCCAGGTGAGCCCGTCAGGTGACCACCAGACGATCACGTTCTGGGCCCCGCCAGCGCCCAGGATGCCGGTGCCGAGGAATCCCCCGCCGGCCGTGATGAGCGCCGTCACTGCGGCCAGGCCGGGCACCGGCAGGGAGACCTCCCGCCAGGTGCGGCCTCCGTTGACCGAGACCGCGGCGAACGGCACCGGCCCGGACGGCCGTGCCTGCACGCCGAGGGCGGCGATGCGGCGTCCCTGGATGGACACCCGCTGGAGCACCGCACTGCCGGCACCGGCCGGCACCGGCAGCAGCCGCGACTGCCACCCCCGGCCGTTCCGGTAGACCGAGACGGCCGGGTGCGTGCCGACGGCGCCTACGGCGGCGAAACCGGTCTTGCCGGCCGCCACCGCGAGCACCGCGGACGCGGCGCCGCTGGGCGCCGATCCCGCCCACGATCCCTGCGGTATCCAGGTGGTGAGGTCGGCCGACCACCACAGCGCGGCCGCCGGCTGGCCGCGATCGTCGCGCACGCCGGCCACCACATACCCGCCCGGCCCGGCGGCGGCGCCGGTCAGGGTGAGGCCCGGCCCGGCCAGCGAATCGGCGCCAGCGGCCGGGGCCCAGGTCCGTCCGTCCGGCGAGGTGGCCAGGATCGGCTGCTGGCCGACCGGGGCGATCGCGGAGTCCAGGGTGCCGGCCCGGGCCACCTGGGCGACCGTGCTGGCCGGGCCCTCGCTGCCGACCGCGAGCCAGCCCGCGCCGCCATGGACGACGCTGGTCAGCCCGGGACCGGCGCCGTGCCAGGACGGCGGCGCCGTGATCGCCACCGGCGCCCACCGGCCGCCGGGCGGACGCGACCAGATCGCGGGCGCCCCGTCAGCATGGCCGACCGCGACCTGCCCGCCCGGGCCCGCGCCGAGGCCGTTGACGCTCAGACCCGCGGCCGCCGCACCCGCCAGCGCCGCGTGGCCGACTGGCCGGCGATGGGTCCCCGCCAGCAGCAGGAACGGCCCGGTGGGGCCGCCTCCGGCCGCTATGACCTCGCGGCCAGGCCCGGCCGTCACCCCGGTCACGGCCGTGGCCGAGGACTTGCCGAGATCGGCCGTCCGGTGCCAGGACCGCCCGTGCACGCTGGTAAAGGCCACCCGGTACCGGCCGGCTGAGCCGGCCACCACCACGCCGTGGTCGCTGCCCGCCACAGCTGCCACACGCAGCGAGGCGCCCCGGCGGGCCGTCAGTGTGCCGGTGAAACGCCAGGTGCGCCCGTGGGTCCAGAGGTAGGCCACCGCATCCCGGGCTCCTCCGGAGCCGTGGCCGGGCCGGATGGCGACGATCCCGGAGGCGGTCGCCGCCAGCCCGGACAGGCTGGCGGTCGCCCTGTGGCTGACCGGCGGGTCCGCCCGGAGCCAGTGGGAGCCGTTGTCGCCGCTCCGCCACACCTCCGGGGATTCGGTGAGCACCTTCACCTTCCGCTTCCCATGGTGCTGCACCACCGTGCGGGCGACTTCCCCGGCGATCATCAGCACGCCGCCGCGGGCGGCTGCCCAGCGCAGGGCGACGACCCGGCCCCTTCCGGCCGGCAGATCAAGCTGGCTCGCGTCGCGGCGCTGCCAGACCAGCCCGTTCGCGGATGTCCACAGCACCGGGGTGAGCACGGCGGCGGCACCCTGCCGGTGCACGTTCTCGCCGACGGCGACGAAGCCGCCGGGCGTCTGGGCCAGCGCCTTCACGCGGTCTCCGCTGGCCAGCGGCGCGATGCCCGGCCCCAGCTCCCAGGTGCGGCCATCCGGCGACGTCCACACCGCGTCCGGTGCCAGTGCGAGCCACCGCCCGGGGCCACCGGCGACCATCAGTGGGACGGCTCCCGCCATGGACCCGCCATCCGGGGCCCGCAGGACGGCCGGCTGCCACGTATGGCCGCCATCGGGGGACATCAGCACCAGCGGGCGCGCGTCAGGCAGGGTGGCCTGCGAGCCGACCGCCACCACCGTGTCGCCGGCCGCGGCGATCCCGGTGAGGGAGGGCAGCACCGACGGTGCGGCTGACCCGCTCGGCCCGGCGAACTGCCCGTCGGCGAGCCTGGCGGGCGGGTAGGCCGTGACCAGCCCGGACAGGCCCTGGCTGGCGTTCAGCGAGCCAGTGATGACGATGCCCGCCGCCGCTACTACAAAAAGCGCCACACAGACGACGGCGCCGGTCAGCACGCCGCGCCTGCCGCGCCGGGGATGCGCCCGGCCGCGCCCAGGGTGTTCCCCGCCCCGCCCGGGATGCTCCCCGGCCCGCCCCAGATGCTCCCCGGCCTGCCCCAGATGCTCCCCCGCCCGCCCAGGATGCTCCCCGGCCCGCCCAGGATGCTTCCCGCCCTGGCCCCGGTGCCCTCCGCGTCCAGGCCCGGAACCCTGCCCGTTCTCGCGGCCGGCCGCCCGCTCATCAGCGCCGTTCCGTCCCTCGCCACCGGCGGCCACCTGGCCGCCTGAGCCAGCCCCGTGCCCGCCCGGCCCTGGCTCCTGCTCACCGCCGCCCGCGGCGGCAGGATCGGGCGGCTGCGCACCGGGGACGCCGGGCGCACCGGGGACGCCGGGCGCACCGGACGGCGCGGCGAGGCCCGCCTCCGCAGGTGCCACCGCCGCGGACACGACCGGGATCGGCTCGGTACGCTGCCGGTCGGCGTCCGCGGTCTCCCACCCCGCGGGCCGTTGCCACTCGAGTCCCGCGTCGTGCCATGCGCTTGACGACTGCTGCCACACCGACCGGCTGCCTGTGCCGGCCGGCGCGCTTTCCGCCCCTGAACCGCGCACCCGGCCACGGCCGGGCCGCGGCCGTCGCTCTTTCCCTTCAGCCGCCCGGTCCTTGGGACCGCGCCCGGCTCCCGGACCGCCACCCGCCATGGGCGCCTTCTCCGGGGCGGATGCGGAGGTGGGTTCGGGATGGTTCTCCCTGATCGTCAGGCCTGACCAGCCGGGGCCCGACGCATCGATCCCGCCGGGATATCCGCGCAGGGCCGGCGTACGGCCGAGTGCGGGGATGACCCCGCGCAGCGTCCACGGCGACACGGCCAGGCTGACGCCACCGTGGGCTGAGCTGACGTTCTTGCTCACTGATCGTCCGATGCGCTGAATCCTGTGTGAGGAGGGCACGCGCCAGCGGGAGAGGTGCGCCATGTACCTTACGCCCGACGATGCTAGTGCACCTGCCTGCGATTACATGGGTGAATTGCGGGCTCCTCGCCGGGTGGCGAGCGACTCCCGGGCCGGCCGGGTGGGGCTGGCGCGGGCGGGCCGGTGCCGGGCAGGGGACCCGCGGGCGCCGCGGTGATGGGCGCGGCGGCGCGGGTCACGTCGCGAGGGGGCGACACCGGGCAGGTGGGCCCCGGCGCGGCGGTGCGTGACGCCGGCCAGCAGGCTGGCCGGCGTGATCCCGCCGCCGAATCGGGCGGCGATATTGGCCGCCGCGGAAAGGTCGCGGTGGCCGGTGAACTGGCACGCCGGGCAGGCCAGCACCCGCCCGGGCGGCTTGGGTACCCGGGAGTGGCAGGCCGGGCAGGTGGACGAGGTGCCACGCTCGTCCACCAGGGTCAGGCTGATCCCGGCCACCTCGGCTTTGTCTTTCAGCACGGCGATCAGGTGGCCGATCCGCCAGTCGCGGGTGCGCTGGTTGTGCCGCCGCCCCGCCTTGAGCTTGAGCACGCCGCGGGGGTCGCCGACGGCCAGGACGCCGATCCGGCGGGCCACCGCCCAGCCGATGACCGTTTTGGCGGCCTCGTGCTGGGCCTGGCGGACCCGCCGCCGGTGCCGCGCCTCGGCCAGCCGCTGGCGGCGCCGGTAGTGCCGCCACCGCCGCGACCCCTTCTGCCCCGGCCGGGGGGCGCGGCGGGCCACCGCCCGGCGGCGGGCCTTGCCATCGGCCAGGTGCATCCGGTGCTCGGCGCGGATCGCCCGCCCCGACACCAGCAACCCCTCGCCACCGGGCCCGGCCACCGCGTACGGGTGGATGATCCCCAGATCGACCCCCGCCACCCTGGCCGGATCAGGCTCCGTACCGACCGGATAGGTGGTCACCGGGACCTCGGCGGTGACATCCACCCACAGCCGCCCGCCGTCATACAGCAGCGTGACCGACCGGACCTGACCGGCCGGGTAGGGCAGGTCGCGGTCCAGCCGCACCCACAGTGGTGAGCGGCCGCGGGCGACCGGGATCCGCAGCCGCCTGCGTTCAAGGGTGAAGGTGCCGTGATACCAGCGCAGCGGCATCACCGCCCGCCGCCGCCGCGGGAACCGCGCCGCCCGATCGCCTTCCTTGCGGCGTTTCGCGGCAGCGAACCAGCCATCGGAATAGCGGCGCAGCACCGACCGGGCACCCTCGGTGTCTAACTCGCCGAAGGCGCCTGGCCCAGATGCGGCCAGCTCCCGGCACAGCGACTGGTAGGACACCAGCGGCCGGTCCTGCCGGGCCCGCCGCCACGCGTTGATTTCCAGCGCGCACGCCCACACATCACCGCCGCAGGCCAGCAGCGCCAGCAGCCGCCGCCGCTGGGCCCCGGTGACCCGCAGCCCCGCCCGGGCGGTACGGCACAGCACTTGCGGCGAGCCAGGTCCACGGCGTCTGGCCATGCCCCGAGCACACCACCAGCCACCGACAAAACCACCCCACCACACACTCGACAGCCCAACAGCTCATACCGATACCCACGCACTTCCAGTCACTACCACCAGCGGCGTGGTGGCGTGCACCCAGGCCGATCGGCTCAGATGAGCCGCGGTGTCATGTCCGGGCGGGCCAGGCGCCCCGGCCCGGATCGCGCTCAGGAGGCGGCCAGCCGCCGCGATCTGGCGTCGACGAGCGCGCTGCACAGGCTCTCCATCTCGTCGTCGCTGACGCGATCCAGGAACCGCCGCATCGTCGCGTTCTCGTCGCCGCCGGAGCGCAGGACCTCCGCCATCAGCCGGGCGTCGTGGTCCTCACGCGCCTCCACCGGCCAGTACTGCCAGGCACGGCCAAGCTTGTCGCGGCGAAGGACTCCCTTGCGATGGAGGATGTTCATCACCGTCATGACCGTCGTGTACGCGACGGGCCGGCCGTACCGCAGCCGTTCCCGGACTTCCCGGACGACATAGGGGCGGTCACCAGACCACATGACCTCCATGATCGCCGTCTCGAGTTCACCGAACTCGCGCAATGGCCGCCACCTCCGATCACCCATGTAAGCACGGAGACCGCCGCGTCATCGGCGGGCGGCTGGGGAGTTTGGGGAGGAAAACGGCACTGTGGTGATGATTGTTCGCCAGCAGCCCATGTCTGCCCTCCGCGGGCGCACCCGTGCCGGGCTTATGGGCCGGTGCCGCGCTCGGTGTTCTCGGCCCACGCCGGTGCCCGGCGGTGGCGGCGCACGGCCCAGATCACCAGCGCGGCGACCACCAGCGCCGCGAGCGCGATCGCGAACCCGGCCCCGACCTGCCGCGCGACCGCCGCGTAGGCGGACCCGGCCAGGTAACCGAGCAGGCAGTAGCCGATCCCCCAGACGATCCCGCCGACCGCGTTGTACACGACGAAGGTGCGGTAGGGCATCCTGGCCGTGCCCGCCAGCGCGGGCATAAGGGCCCGCAGCACCGCGGTGAACCTGCCGACCAGCACCGCGACCGCGCCGCGCGAGTTCAGCGCGGAGGCACCCTTTTCCATGGTGCCCGACACCCGGCGCAGGAAGCGGGAGCCGATCACCCGTCCGCCCATCCGGCGGCCCACCTCGTAGCCGACCAGCGGGCCGATGATCGCGGCGGCCACCACGACCACCATGAGCAGCGGCAGCGAGACGCGGCCGCGGCTGGCCAGGACCCCGCCCAGCACCACCGCGATCTCACCCGGCAGCACAAATCCAAAGAACAACGCGGTCTCGCCGAAGACGAGGGCGGCCACCACCAGGTAGGCGAGCGGCCCGGACAGGCGGGCCAACTCGGTGGTTATCGCGCTCACGCGTGCTCCCTGCGGCTGGCGGACGGTCTGCTGGACAGCGCCACTTCGACGATAGACGCTCAGCAGCGGCGCCAGGCCGGCAGCAGCCGGACCCGGGCCCGTGCCGCCCCCGGCCCGTCCCGGCGCCTGGCCGACGGCAGCCCCGCCCGGTGACCCTCCGTGAGCTCGCCCCGATGGCCCGCACCCCGGCCCGTCGGCCACCCCCGCTGACCGGTGCCGGGTAAGCCGGGCAGCCTGGGCCGGCGACATCCGCTGCTGGGCCTCGCATCGGTGCAAAATCGGGCATCATCGGGTGAACGTCCACGCGCCGTCGTTTCCTCAGGCCCTGCGAGGAGGTGGTCGATGGCAGCACCTCAGCCGGGCGCGGAACTCGCGCCCGACGCCTACAACAGCCGGCCGACCAGCTTCACCGGGCTGATCACCCGCGACGGCTCGACCGGGTACGCGGCCGAGGCTGGCCGCTATCAGCTTTACGCCTCGCTGGCCTGCCCCTGGTCACACCGGGCGCTGATCGTGCGGGAAGTGCTCGGCCTGGAGCAGGTCATCGGCCTCACCCTGACCGACCCGATCAGGGACGAGCGGGGCTGGCGGTTCCCGGCCAGCAACGGCGGGTTCGACCCGGTCACCGGCGCCCGGTACGTCTCCGATCTGTACCTGGCCACCGACCCCGGCTACAGCGGCCGGTTCACGATCCCGTGTGTATGGGACACCCGGACCCACCGGATCGTGACCAACGACGTGCCACAGATCACCATCACGCTCGAAACGGAGTTCCGTGCCTATCACCGGCCCGGGGCGCCCGACCTCTACCCGGAGGAGTTGCGGCCCGACATCGATGCGCTGGGCACGCTCATCTTCCACGCGGTCAACAGCGGCGTGTACAAGGCGGGCCTGGCGACCAACCAGGCCGCCTATGAGGACGCCTTCGACACCTTGTTCGCCACCCTGGCCGCGCTGGAGGAACGGCTGTCCACCCGCAGGTTCCTGGTCGGAGGGCAGCTCACCGAGGCTGACGTGCGCGTGTTCCCCACCCTGGTCCGGTTTGATGCCGTGTATCACACCCACTTCAAGTGCAATCTGCACCGGCTCATCGACTATCCGAACCTGTGGGGATACGCCCGGGACCTGTACCAGCGGCCTGGCTTCGGCGACACGACCGATTTCGTGCAGATCAAGCGACATTACTACCAGACCCAGGACTGGATCAACCCATCGCGGATCGTCCCCAAGGGTCCCTACGTCAACTGGCTGGCGCCGCACGACCGGGACCGGTTTTCCGGCCGGGCCTGACCCTCGCCCACAGGAGACCGGGGTCTTCTTCCCAGGTAGCCTAAGGGACGGGCAATGATCACCTATTCAACGTCGGAAGAGGGCGATGTCCGCCGTGCCTCCGGAGCTGCCGCGAGCATCCGCGGAAACCACCGAGCCAGCCAGTGACCGCGCCGGGGCGAAGGCGCCGCCGACGCCGCCAGCGAGCACCGACTTCGGTCCCAACGAATGGCTCGTGGATGAGCTGTACCAGCGCTACCTGGATGACCCGGGTTCGGTGGACATGGCGTGGTGGAACTTCTTCGCCGACTACCAGCCCCCGGCCGGAGGACCGGCCGCGGAGAGCCCGGGTGGGCCGGCTGCGGAGAGCCCGGACGGCCCGGCCGCGGAAAGCCCCGGCCGCCCAGCCGCGGAAAGCCCCGGCGAGCAGGCAGGGAACGCAGGTGCACCTGGTCCCGCCGGACCGGGCCGCGAAGGCCCGGCCGGGGTGCGGGCCGGCCGCCCAGGCACGGGCCGCCCGGGTACCGCGGATGCGCCTGCCCCGGCCAGGGCAGGCGAGCAGGCCCCAGGCGCTGGCCCAGGCCAGCCTGCCGGGACCGCCGGACCGGCCGCCCCGGCGGAGCAGGGCGGCTCCGGTGTCCTGACCGCCCCGGTCACGCCGGCGCCGGTCCCCGGGGCGGATGTCCAGCGGCTGCGGGGAGCGTCGGCCAGGACGGCGACGAACATGGCGTCCAGCCTGACCGTGCCGACCGCGACCAGCGTGCGCGCCATTCCCGCCAAGCTGCTCATCGACAACCGCATCGTCGTCAACAACCACCTCAGCCGTGGCCGGGGTGGCAAGGTCTCGTTCACCCACCTCATCGGGTATGCCGTCGTCCGGGCTCTGGGCAGCGCCGCGGAAATGAACTACGCCTACACCGAGGTGGACGGCAAGCCCGCCGTGGCCCGGCCCGAGCACGTCAACCTCGGCCTGGCGATCGACGTGGTCGGCCGCGACGGCTCACGGCAGCTGCTCGTGCCCAGCATCAAGGCCGCCGAGACCATGGATTTCCGCCAGTTCTGGATGGCCTATGAGGACGTCGTCCGGCGCGCGAGGACGGGAAACCTCACCGTCGAGGACTTCGCCGGGACGACACTCACGCTGACCAATCCGGGCACAATCGGGACCGAGCATTCGGTGCCCAGGCTGATGGCCGGCCAGGGATGCATCGTCGGCGTGGGCGCGATGGAGTACCCGGCCGCCTACCAGGGCGCGTCCGATGAGACCCTGGCCCGGCTGGCGGTCAGCAAGACGGTCACGCTCACCTCGACCTACGACCACCGGATCATCCAGGGCGCCCAGTCCGGGGACTTCCTGCGCCGCATCCACCACCTGCTGCTGGGTGAGGACGGTTTCTACGACACCGTCTTCGCCGCGCTCCAGATCCCGTACGAGCCGGTCCGCTGGGTGCGGGACATCCCGGCCGGGCACGAGGATGACATCACCAAGTCCGCGCGGGTGCACGAGCTGATCCACGCCTACCGGGTGCGCGGCCACCTGATGGCCGACACCGACCCGCTGAACTACAAGCAGCGCAAGCATCCCGACCTGGACATCAACCAGCACGGCCTGACCCTGTGGGACCTGGAGCGGGAGTTCCCCACCGGGGGGTTCGGCGGCAAGCCGCTGATGAAACTGCGGGAGATCCTGGGCGTGCTGCGCGACTCGTACTGCCGCACCGTCGGGGTCGAATACATGCATATGCAGGAACCCGATGAGCGCGCCTGGCTGCAGGCGCGGGTGGAGCGGCCGCACGGCAGGCCCGATCACGACGAGCAGATGCAGATCCTGTCCCGGCTCAACGTGGCCGAGGCGTTCGAGATGTTCCTGCAGACCAAGTTCGTCGGCCAGCGCCGGTTCTCGCTCGAGGGGGCGGAGTCTCTCATCCCGCTGCTCGATGCGGTGCTCACCGAGGCCGCCCGCGCCTCGCTGCACGAGGCCGTCATCGGGATGGCCCACCGGGGCCGGCTGAACGTGCTCGCCAACATCGTGGGCAAGTCGTACGCGCAGATCTTCGGCGAGTTCGAGGGCAACCTCGACCCGCGCACCACCCACGGGTCCGGCGACGTGAAGTACCACCTCGGGGCGGACGGCGTGTTCACCGGCAGCGACGGTTCCCAGATCCCCACCTCGCTGGTGGCCAACCCCAGCCATCTGGAGGCGGTCAACCCCGTGCTGGAGGGCGTGGTCCGGGCCAAGCAGGACGTCCTTGACATCGGTGAGCCGGGGTTCACCGTGCTGCCGGTGCTCATCCACGGCGACGCCGCGTTCGCGGGCCAGGGGGTGGTGGCCGAGACGCTGAACCTGTCCCAGCTGCGCGGCTACCGCACCGGCGGCACGGTGCACATCGTGGTGAACAACCAGGTCGGCTTCACGACCGCGCCGCAGTCCTCGCGCTCCAGCGTGTACAGCACGGACGTGGCCCGCATGATCCAGGCGCCGATCTTCCACGTCAACGGGGACGATCCCGAGGCGGTGGTGCGGGTCGGGCACCTGGCGTTCGAGTACCGCCAGGCGTTCGGCAAGGACGTGGTCATCGACCTGATCTGCTACCGCAGGCGGGGGCACAACGAGGCGGACAACCCGTCGTTCACCCAGCCGCTGATGTATGACCTCATCGACGCCAAGCGCTCCGCCCGCAAGCTGTACACCGAGGCGCTGATCGGCCGCGGGGACATCACGATGGAAGAGGCGGAGCAGGCGCTGCGCCACTACCAGGAGCAGCTTGAGCGGGCGTTCACCGAAACCAGGGAGGCGACGCGGCAGCCGACCGCGCCGGGCGCGGTGATCAGGCCAGAGCCTGCCGCACCGGTGCTGATCGACCATGGCGCCACGCCCACCGCGATCACCGAGGCGGCGATCAAGCAGATCATCGACTCGCAGCTGAACGTGCCGGAGGGGTTCACCGTGCACCCGCGGCTGCGGCCGGTGCTGCAGCGCCGGGCCACCATGGTGGCCGAGGACGCGATCGACTGGGCGACCGGCGAACTGCTCGCGTTCGGCTCCGTGCTGATGGACCACCACACGGTGCGGCTGGTCGGCCAGGACACCCGGCGCGGCACGTTCGGCCAGCGGCACGCGGTCCTGGTGGACCGCAACACCGGCGCGGAGTACACCCCGCTCAGGCAGTTCAATTCGGCCAGCGCAAGGTTCCACGTCTACGACTCGCTGCTGTCGGAGTTCGCGGCGGTCGGCTTCGAATACGGCTACTCGGTCGCCCGCCCGGACGCCCTGGTCTGCTGGGAAGCCCAGTTCGGCGACTTCGTCAACGGCGCGCAGACGATCATGGACGAGTTCGTCAGCTCCGGTGAGCAGAAGTGGGGCCAGCGCTCCAGCCTGGTGCTGCTGCTCCCGCACGGCTACGAGGGGCAGGGCCCCGACCACTCCTCGGCCCGGATCGAGCGGGTCCTGACACTGTGCGCACAGGACAATATGACGGTCGCCCTGCTGAGCACACCTGCCAACTACTTCCATCTGCTCCGCTGGCAGGCGCTGTCGGGCCGGCGCAAGCCGCTGGTTGTCTTCACGCCCAAGTCGATGCTCCGGCTGAAGACGGCCGCCTCGCCGGTGGCCGACTTCACCCACGGCTCCTTCCTGCCGGTGATCGGGGACAGCTCGGACCCCGATCCCCAGGCCGTCAGGCGGGTCCTGCTGTGCTCGGGAAAGATCTACTACGACCTGGTGGAGAAGCGGGCCGAGAAGGGGCTGGCCGACACCGCGATCGTCCGGGTCGAGCGGCTCTACCCGGTCCCGGCCGACGAACTTGCGGCGCAACTGGCACGCTACCCCGCCGCCACCGACATCGCCTGGGTACAGGAGGAGCCCGCCAACATGGGCAGCTGGCCGACCATGGCACTGGCGATGCCTGGCATCGTCGGGCCCCGGCAGGTGCGGCCGATCTCACTTGCGCCCAGTTCCGCGCCCGCCGCCGGATCCGCCGCACTGCACTCGGCCGAGCACCGGGGCGTGATCGAAGCCGCGCTGAGCTAGGACAAGCCGATGTATTTCACCGACCAGGGCATCGAGGAACTCGCACAGCGGCGGGCGGACGACGAGGTCAGCCTGGGCTGGCTGGCGGAGCGGCTGCGCGAGTTCGTCGACCAGGCCCCGGAATTCGAAGCGGCCGTAGACCGCCTGGCCAGCTGGCTAGCCAGACTCGACGACGACGACGACGACTAACAACCCGAGCCTGAGCACTCGGGCCCACCCACGGCCCCTCGCCTCCCGCGCCCACGACCGTCCCGGCTGCGGGCTGACGGGCAGCCAGGCAGACGGGCGGGCACGCGCTGAACGCTTGTGCCAAGTGCACCGATCCGCCCGGTACGGATCCTCGTTCCCGACGCCGGAGCGAAGCGCCTGATCAAGACACATCTTGACTTTCCACATACGCGATATATCTTGTTATAGACTCCCGGGCAGGAAGGACGCGCGATGAAGCAGTGGACGGTCGATAGCCCGACCACGCTCGACTTCGACGGTGTGGCCGCGCTCCGGGTCCGGGTCGTCTCGGGGTCAGTCGCGGTGCTGTCCACCGACGACCAGCCCCGGCTCGACGTGGCCGACCTGAGCGGCCAGCCGCTGCTGGTCAAGCACGAGGCCGGCATCCTCACGGTGACCTACCCCGACCTCACCTGGGACGGCGTGCTCGGCTGGCTGCGGCCCACGCCGCACTCGGCGGCCATCACGATCATGGTGCCCCGGGAGTGCCCCACCCAGCTCGGCGTCGTCAGCGCCAGTGCCGTGGTATCCGGGATCAGCGCGTCCACCTCGGTCAAGAGCGCCTCCGGGAAGATCACGCTCGACGGGGTGACCGGCGCCGTCAGCGCGACCACCCTGTCCGGTGATGTCGAGGCGCAGGGCCTGAACGGGCGGGTCGGCTTCAACTCGGTCTCCGGCGACCTGACGATGGCCGACGGCACCGTCGAGAAACTCGAGGCCAGGACGGCCAACGGCCGCGTGACCGCGGACGTGGAGCTGAACAACGGCGGCGCGATGCGGGTATCCACCATCTCGGGCGAGGTAGCGATCCGGCTGCCCTCCGAAACCAGTACGCGGGTGGAACTGCGGTCGGCCACCGGCCGGGTGCAAAGCGAGTTTGGCGGCCTGACCGCCTCCCGCGGCCCCGGCACGAGTACCCTCAGCGGGACCCTCGGCTCGGGCGCCGGGCGGCTGGTCGTCACCACCGTGTCGGGTCAGGTCACGCTGCTTGAGCGCAACAACTCCGGTGCCCCGGCGGCCGAAGGCGGCCCCGAAACGCAGAAGGATGCCTCATGAGCCCGGTGTTCCGCCATGGAAGCCTCCGTCTCTACCTGCTCAAGCTGCTCGACGAGGCACCCCGGCACGGCTACGAGGTCATCCGCCTCCTGCAGGACCGCTTCCTGGGGGTATATGCGCCGTCACCCGGCACGATCTACCCCCGCCTGGCCCGGCTGGAGGAAGAAGGCCTGGTCACCCACGACGAGACCGACGGCAGGAAGGTGTACCGGATCACCGACCGGGGCCGGGCAGAACTGAACGCACGCCTGGACGACCTGGCCGAGCTCGAAGAAGAGATCACCGCTTCGGTCCGTGATATCGCCCGCGAGGTCTCCGAGGACGTCCGGGAGACCGTCAAGAACCTGCGCGAGGAACTCGCATCGGCCGCACGGGACATGCAGGGCAAGACCCGCACGCGGGCCAGCGAGGGCTCCCGGCCGGGTCAGGGCGAAGCCGGCTCCGCGCGGCGGGAAGCGGGCCGGACCGGGGCCGGCGCGGGACGGGCCGCTGGCGCCCGGGCGGAGGCCGGAGCGGGGCGGGCCGCCGGCGCCCGGGCAGAGGCCGGGCAGGACAGGGACGCCTGGGAAAAGGCAACTGACGAAGCGGCCGGGGACGAGGCGGGCTGGCCGTTCGGCGGCCGTGGCCGTGGCGGCCGGGGCTGGGGTGACTGGCCAGGGTGGACGGGCGGCCAGGGCTGGGGCGGCCGGCCGGGAGCGGGCGGGCCACACGGCCATCGCACCTATCGTGATATGGAGCGGCTGGCCAGGCAGTTCGCCCGCGAGCTGCGGATGGCCGCCTGGCACGCCCAGGCGGTGAGCGAGGATGCGCTGGGCGACCTGCGGGTGATCCTGGACGAGACGCTCGACCGGATCAAGACCGAGGTGTTCGCCGGCCGGGAGCCAGGCGCCCGCAGGCCCGCGGATTCCGCAGCCGGCCAGCGCCCGGGCACCGGACCAGACACCAGCCCGCCCCCGGAACGTGAGACCGGCCCGGAACCGGACGTCGGCCGCACCGACACCAACTGACGTGCGCCCGGGGTCAGGGTCCTGGGATCTGACACGTATGTGATGATCAGCGCATGCCAAGAGCAATCCGGGGCCGCATCAGGGAAGCGCCGATCTGACGCAAGGGACTGAAACCCGCGATGGACGCGAAGGCTGACACCGAACGAACGGGCTCGCCAGCGAAGGATCCCAGCGAGGCCGGCGAGCTTCTCGGGCTGTTCCCGCCAGGTACCACGCAAGACGCCGATGGCATGCTGGTGGTGGGCGGGTGCCGCCTGGATGACCTGGCGGCTGCCTATGACACGCCGGTCATGGTGGTCAGCGAAGGTGCCGTGCGGCAGCGCGCCCGCGACTACCAGGAGGAGCTGGCAGAGCGCTGGCCCGACTCACAGGTCGTCTTCGCTTCGAAGGCGTTCCCGTGTACGGCTGTGCAGCGGCTGATGGTCTCCGAGGGGCTCTGGCTCGATGTGGCGGGCGGCGGTGAGATCGTGACGGCGCTGGCCGCGGGCGCCGATCCGGCGACACTGGTCCTGCACGGCAACGCCAAGACCACCGAGGAGATCGAGCTCGCTGCCGGCGCCGGCGTGGGCACTGTCGTCGTCGACAACCTCGATGACATCGACCGGCTCGAGGCCGCGGTCCGGCCCGGGCGTGTGCAGGGCTGCCTGGTGCGGGTCATTCCTGGGGTGCAAAGCTCCACCTACGCCGCGTACGCGACCGGGCACGCTGGCTCCAAGTTCGGGCTGCACCCCGCTGCGGCCGCAGAAGCGATCGCGCGGATCGACGCCTCCAGCCGGCTGCGCATGGATGGCCTGCACACCCACGTGGGATCGCAGATCCTGGTGGCCGATGAGCTCGCGGCCGCGGTCGCCCCGCTCGCCGCCGTGGGCGAATACCCCGTTTATGACCTGGGTGGGGGGCTCGGCTGCCGGTACACCTACGCCGACCACCCGCCGAGCCTGGGGGAATACCTGGACGTCCTGATCGGCGCGGCCCGCGAGCATCTGCCCTCCGGTGCCCGCATCCTCATCGAACCGGGACGCAGCATGGTCGCCCCGAACGCGGTCACCGTCTACCGGGTCGTCACGGTCAAGCACGGCCCGAAGACTTTTGTCGCGGTTGACGGCGGGATGGGCGACAATCTCGAGGTCGCCCTCGTCGGCCAGCGCTTCGAGGCGAGCATCGCCGACCGCGCCGGCGGCGGGCAGACCGTCACCGTCGTCGGCCGCCACTGTGAGTCCGGTGACGTGATCAGCGAGGACGTCCCGCTGCGCGAGCCCCGTGTCGGCGACCTGCTCGCCGTCCCGGTCACCGGGGCCTACTGCTACACGATGTCCAACAACTACAACGGCGCCCGCCGGATACCCGTCGTGTTCGCGGACCACGGCGACGCGAGGCTGGTTGTCCGCCGCGAGACCTGGGACGACCTGCTGGCCCGGGACGCGTAACCAAGGGCAGGCAGGCCCCGCTCTAAACGGTGAAAACGACCTTCCCGAACAGATCCCCGGCGATCATAGCGGCGAACCCGTCGGCGGCCTGTGCCAGCGGGAGCGTCCGGTCGATGCGCGGCCGGGCCCCGGTCTGCTCGCAGAACCGCAGCAGCCGGCCCAGCTGGTCACGGCTGCCCATGGTGGAGCCGACCACGGACAGCTGGAGGAAGAACACCCGGTTCAGCTCCGCGGGCGGCGCCTGCCCGCTGGTCGCGCCGCAGGTCACGATCCGCCCGCCGGGCCGCAGGGCCCGCAGCGAGTGCGCCCACGTGGCCTGGCCGACGGTCTCCATCACCGCGTCGACCCGCTCCGGGAGCCGGCTGCCGGCCGGGAACACCTGATCGGCGCCGAGTTCCAGTGCCCGTTCCCGTTTGGCCTCGCTCCGGCTCGTCGCCCACATCCGGTAGCCGCCCGCCCGCCCCAGGAGGATCAGCGCGGTGGCCACCCCGCCGCCGGCGCCCTGGACCAGAACGGTGGATCCCGGCTCCAGGTCCGACCGGTCGAACAGCATACGGTAGGCGGTCAGGTACGCGGTGGGCAGGCAGGCGGCCTCCTCGAAGGAGAGGGCGGCGGGCTTGGGCACCAGGTTGCGGCTGGGCACCATAACCCGCTCGGCGAACGTACCGTCGTAGCGCTCGGACAGCAGCGACCGCGCCGGGTCGAGGGTCTCATCGCCATCGCCGGCGGTGGGGTCCCCGATGACCGTATGCACGACCACCTCGCGGCCGGCCCCGTCCACCCCGGCGGCGTCGCAGCCCAGGATGATCGGCAGCCGGTCGGCGGAGATCCCCACCCCGCGCAGGGTCCAGACGTCGTGGTGGTTCAGCGAGGCGGCCCTGACGGTGACGACCTCCCAGCCGTCGGGCGGGGCCGGGTCCGGGCGCTCACCGAGCCCCAGCCCGGCCAGCGGGTCGTCGGCAACGATGCGGGTGGCGGTCACAGCGAACATGCCCGCACCCTAACCGGCCGCGCCGCCCGGGACCCGGGCGCATCCGCGAAACGCAGGCCGCGCAGGCATGTTCACGCCATTCCTTTCTGTAGCTATCCGATTACTGAACGAAACGATGAGTGGTACCGGCCATGCCATACTGCGGGTCGGCAGGCAACGGGCGCTACGGGGAGGGCAGACGCGGTCCCCGCTGGGGCCGGGCAACGCGCTGACATGGGCGCACGGTGATCCACGTTACCGAAATGAAGCCGTGTGCCTTCTTTTCATGGTCCTTGACGATCATTACCATGAGGCCCAACCTCTAGGCATAGCCCCGCATGCGAACCCGGAAGAAGGTTCGAACATGGCAAGTGAATCTGTGGCCACCGAGACCAGACCGACAGACGTCGGCCTCAAGCGAGAGATGGGCCTGATCGGCGCGACCTGGGCGTCGGAGACGTCGATCATCGGCTCGGGCTGGCTGTTCGCCCCGCTGACCGCCGCGCTGCTGATAGGCGGGGCCGCCGTGATTGACTGGGTCGTCGCCGGCATCGTGGTCATCGTGCTGGCCCTCTGCCACGCCGAACTCGGCGCGATGTACCCGGTCTCCGGCGGGACGGCCAGGTTCCCGCACTTCGCGTTCGGCAGCGTCGCCGGCATCGGGTTCGGCTTCTTCTCGTATGTGCAGGCGGTCACGATAGCGCCGATCGAGTGCTATGCGTTCATCCAGTACGCCTCCTTCTACTGGCCCAGCCTCTTCAACGCGACGACGGGAAAGATCACCGGGGCCGGCTTGTGGGTGACCGTCGGGCTCATGGCGGTGTTCACCGCGGTCAACTTCCTGGCCATGCGCATCTTCTCCAGGGTCAACAGCACCATCACGTGGTGGAAGGTCGCGATCCCGGTCCTCACCATCATCGTGCTGCTGTTCAAGTTCCACCCCGGCAACTTCACCGCCGGGGGGCAGGCTTCGCGCCGGGCGGGATCAGGGGCCTCACGGCGGCGCTGCCGCTGGCCGGCATCATCTTCGCCTACTCCGGCTTCGAGCAGGCCGACCAGCTGGCCGGCGAGATCAAGAACCCGGGGCGCAACCTGCCGCGGGCGATCATCATCGCGGTCCTGCTCGGCACCGTGATCTACACCCTGCTGCAAGTCGCGTTCATCGGCGCGATCCCCCCGGGCGAGATACCCCACGGGCTCCTGCACATCACCAACCCCCTCATCATCGAGGGGCCGTTCGCTGGTGTCGCGGCCCTGGCCGGCGTCGCCTGGCTGGCGACCCTCCTGCGGATCGACGCGTTCATCTCCCCGTCCGGCACCGGCCTCATCTACGTGACCGGAACCTCGCGGGTCAGCTACGGCCTGGCCAGAAACCGGTACGCCCCGCAGATCTTCGACAGGACCACCTCCAGTGGCGTCCCGTGGGTCGGGCTGATCTTCGCGTTCCTGTTCGGGCTGCTCTTCCTGCTGCCGTTCCCGAGCTGGCGCTCGCTGGTAGGCGTCATCACCGGCGCGAGCGTGCTGATGTACGCGGGCGCGCCGCTGTCCCTGGGCGCCTTCCGCGGGCAGGTGCCGGACGCGAACCGGCCATACCGCATGCCGGCCGCCGCGGTGCTCGCCCCGGCCGCGTTCGTCGTCGCCGACCTGCTCATCTACTGGTCGGGCTTCGAGGTGATCTGGAAGCTCGGCATCGTGCTGGTGATCGGGTACGTGCTGATCGGCATCTCGATGGCGTTCGACAAGCAGCGGCCGCCGCTGGACTGGAAGTCGGCGGTGTGGCTGCCAGTGTGGCTGATCGGCCTGGGCATCATCTCCTGGCAGGGCCAATACCCCGCTGCCAGTACGCCGGCGCCGTTGCCGCCGACCAACACCTTCAACATCCCGTTCTGGTGGGACATGGTGATCGTCGCCGTATTCAGCCTGATCATCTACTACTGGGCCATGGCCACCAAGCTGCCCAGGGACGAGATGCTGAAACTGGTCGGGCTGCAGGGGGCGCGAGGGCCAGAAGAGGAGGTCGTGGGCGGCTGAACCCGGCGCCCCGCCGGGCAGCGCCTAGCCCGGCAGTATCGTCCAGGCCTGAGGCCTTGGACGGAGGCCCCGTCCCACTCCGGGACGGGGCCTCCGTCCATTTGCCGTCAGGAACGGGCTGGGCGGCCACGGTGATAGCGCAGCAGGACCCTGCCCTCGATCAGGCCGGGCGGCACCGGGCCGAAGGCCCGGCTGTCCACGGCGCCGGCGCCCGGGTTGTCGGAGGCCAGCCACCAGCCACCCGGCTCCTGCCGCGCCACCCGCTTGACCAGCAGCAGGTCCGGGCGCCCGGGATGGCGTGCCACCACCATCTGGCCCGGCTGCAGCCGGAGCAGGCGGCCCGGCCGCATCGTCCGGCGCACCAGAAGCCAGTCACCCGGATCCAGGGCAGGCTGCATCGAGCGCTCCGCCACCGCGACCCGCCAGAGAGGCCAGCGCATGCATCCCCCCCGAATACGGGATTGCCGACGGGGTAGTGTCGGACACCGACACTAGTGATCCGACATGAGAGAAGGAGATCGATGAGGCTGCTCGCACGTCTCCTCGAGCCGAAGGCCACCGCGTACGCCCACTGCGACCTTCCGTGCGGTGTCTACGACCCGGCGCAGGCCCGGATCGAGGCCGAGTCCGTCAAGGCGATCTGCCAGAAGTACGCGGACAACACGGACCCGGTGTTCCGCACCCGCTGCATCGAGATCAAGGAGGAGCGGTCCGAGCTCGTCAAGCACCACCTGTGGGTGCTGTGGACCGACTACTTCAAGCCGCCGCACTTCGAGAAGTACCCCCAGCTGAACCAGCTGTTCAACGAGGCGACCAAGCTGGCGGGGGCCGGCGGCACCAAGGGCAGCGTGGACGCCGGCACGGCCGACGAGCTGCTGGGCAAGATCGAGGAGATCTCCAAGATCTTCTGGGAGACCAAGCAGGGCTGACGCCCCGGCCGGACGCAGCGACGCCGGAGGCCGCGCGACCGCGCGGCCCCCGGCGTCGCGCCACCCCAGACCCTGCCGTCTCCCCCGGCCCAGCAGACATTACCGGCATTGGGGCGGGGCGAACCGTCGGCATCACTTGCCGCGGACGGTAGGTTGCAAGGCAAGAACAGACGGCGGCCGGCGCCAGCAGGGCGGCCGCCGCCAGTGGAGGGCGCAGTGACCGGAGAGACGACCGCGCGGGGGGGCACGGCCGCGCCAACGGCTGTGATGGCCGAGGGCGAGGTCGCGGGCGACCGTGCCGTCCAGGACCAGGTGACCATCCGCATGCCAGCCGAGGGGGCGTACCTGTCCGTACTGCGGACAGCCACGGCGGGCCTGGCGGCCCGGCTGGACTTCACCCTGGACGAGATCGAGGACCTGCGCATCGCGGTGGACGAGGCCTGCGGCATGCTGCTCACCCAGGCGGCGCCCGGTGCGGACCTGGTGTGCGACTTCACCCTGGGCGAGGACAGGATGAGCATCGCCGTCTCCACTCTCGCCGTACAGCCCCGCCCGCCGTCCCGCGACACCTTCGCCTGGACGGTGCTCTCGGCGCTCGCGGGCAGCGCGGATGCGTGGGTCGGGCCGGGCGACAAGGTCACCGTCGTGCTCAGGAAGATACGAGAGTCATCGAGGCCCGGGTGACAGGCGAAACCGAGACCCGGCTGACCGAAAGTGTCAGCACACAGGTGACCGAGGAGATCGAGATCACGGTCACCGAGGGACTCGACGGCCCGGCAGGCGAGGCCGGGCTGGCCGCCACACCCAAGATCCAGCACGCCGTCCCCGACCGGGGGCGCGCCAGGGACCTGTTCGAGCGGCTCGCGACGCTGCCCGAGGACGACCAGGAGCGGCTCCGCATCCGCGGCGAGCTGGTCGAGCTGCACCTGCCGCTGGTGGAATACCTCGCGCGGCGGTTCCGCAACCGGGGCGAGTGGCTGGACGACCTCACCCAGGTCGCCACGATCGGCCTGATCAAATCGATCGACCGGTTCGACCTCGCGCGCGGCGTGGAGTTCTCCACCTACGCGACGCCCACCATCGTCGGCGAGATCAAGCGCCACTTCCGTGACAAGGGATGGGCGGTCCGGGTGCCACGGCGGCTGCAGGAGCTGAAGCTGGCGCTGACGAAGGCCATCGGCGACCTCGCCCAGCGCCAGGGCCGCGCCCCTACCGTCGCCGAGATCGCCGCCCACCTGCAGATGACCGAGGAAGAGGTGCTGGAAGGCCTGGAGTCGGCCAACGCTTACTCCACCGTCTCGCTGGACGCACCCGATTCGGGCGACGACGATGCGCCCGCCGTGGCCGAGTCGCTGGGCATGCTCGACGACGCGCTGGAGGGCGTGGAGTACCGGGAGTCGCTCAAGCCCCTGCTGGAGCAGCTGCCGCCCCGGGAAAAGCGGATCCTGCTGCTGCGCTTCTTCGGCAACATGACCCAGTCACAGATCGCCAGCGAACTCGGCATCTCCCAGATGCACGTTTCCCGGCTGCTCGCCAGGACTCTCACTCAGCTCCGGGCCGGGCTGACCGCCGACGATTAGGCCCGCCGGCCGGGCGGGCCGACCCGGGCTTCTTCCGCGCCTGTGCCTGTCCCGTCTGTGCCTGTCCCGTCTGTGCCTGTCCCGTCTGCGCCTGTCCCGTCTGCGCCTGTCCCGTCTGCGCCTGTCCCGTCTGCGTCTGCTCCGGCGTCTCCTCCTGGGCGGCCAGGGCGCGCAGGCTGGGCGGCGCGAGCAAGGCGGCGAACCCGGCAACGGCCAGCACGATCGACGCCACCCCCCAATCGAGCCGGTGGCCCTGCACCAGGTAGATCCCCACGATGCCGAAGAACAGCTGCGTGAGCAGGGCCGGCGTGCGGCTCCAGCGGCGGGCCCGGGCGAGACCGGCCGCGACGAGGGCCAGCGCCGCAGCCGCGGCCACCCCGATCACCGTCAGCGCGATCCCGCTGTTCTGGTGGTAGGACCGCCCGGCGGCGGTGTCGATGCCGACGAGGATCGTTGCCACCAGCACCACGGCCGACTCGGCCGCCTGCACCACGGCAGCGGTGCGGAGCGTGGCCGGACTATGCCCCATATGCCGGGCACCTCCTCACCCTCATTACCCTGATCCCGTGCGCGCGATGCTCATCGTTAACCCCCATGCCACCTCTACCACGCCCCTGCGCAGGGAGGTCATAGCACGCGCACTGGCGTCTGAGCTCGATCTCACGGTCGTGCAGACACGGTACCGGGGTCACGCCGCCCATTTCGCCGGGGAGGCCGCACAGGAGGGCTACCAGCTTGTGCTCACCCTCGGCGGGGACGGCACCGTCAACGAGGCGGTCAACGGGCTGCTCCGCGCCTGTCCGCCCGCGGCCGGGGGCCCCGAGACCCGCCCGGCCCTGGCCACCGTGCCGGGCGGGAGCGCAAACGTTTTCACACGGGCGCTCGGGATGCCCCCCGATCCGGTGGATGCCACCGGCCGTATCCTCGCCGCGCTGACCGGTGGGGCGCGCCGCACCATCGGGCTGGGCCTGGCCCAGGACCGCTACTTCACCGTCAACGCTGGCCTGGGCTTCGACGCCGAGGTGGTCCGGGCGATCGAAGGGCTGCGCGCGGATGGGCAGGAGGCGAGCGGCGGGCTTTATGTGTGGACCGCGATCCGCCATTTCTACGGTGTCACCAATCGGCGCCAGCCCGCGCTCACACTGGAGCTGAACGGAAGGCCGGCCGGCAAACGATTGTTTTTCGCCATCGTCTCGAATGCCGCGCCCTGGACCTACCTGGGCAGCCGGGCCATCAACCCCAGCCCCGACGCCGCCTTCGACCGCGGCCTTGACGTGTTCGCCGCGCGCACGCTGGCGACACTGCCCACGCTCGGCACCCTGCGCCACATGCTCGGGATCGGGCCCAGCGGGCCGGGCGGGAGCGCACACCCCAGGCACGTCCTCAGCCTGCATGATGAGCACGAACTCACGTTCCGCGCCACCCGGCCGATCGCGTTCCAGGTCGACGGGGAGTACGTCGGCGAGCGCGAGCACGTGACTTTCTGTTCCGTTCCCGATGCGCTGCGCGTTATTTCCTGAGCGCCAATCCGCCGCAGGCGGGGAAGGGCCAGCAGCGAGGGCCGGCCCAGCGGCAATGCGAACGGTACAACTGGCACAAAAATGTGACCTATCTGACACGGAAACCGGCCCAAGCCTTTGCTGCAGCCCCTTGCCATTGATCCACGAGATTGAGAGGGTGGGAACTGGTTCGAGTGTGCAGCGTGTGTCTCGCATGCTGTCGTCCGGTCAGCCGGGGCCACCCCTCTCCGGCTCCCGGGCTCGGGTCAGGGGCCACGCGGGGGCCAAGGCTCTATGAACCGGCGGTAAGGCGCGTTCTCCAGGGCCAGGCGCGGCCTAGCAATATGGTCAAGCTCGTGAAATCGTTCACAAGCGGGGCCGCGGTCAGATCCGGGCTACCAGCCCGGCAGTCGAAGAGGAGTGGGCCGCATGGACTGGCGCCATCACGCCGCCTGCCGTGAGGTGGACCCGGAGCTGTTCTTCCCGATAGGGAACACGGGGCCCGCCCTTCTCCAGATCGACGAAGCCAAACAGGTGTGCAGACGCTGCCCGGTGATGGAACCCTGCCTGCAGTGGGCGGTCGAGAGCGGCCAGGACGCCGGCGTCTGGGGCGGCATGAGCGAGGACGAGCGGCGGGCATACAAGCGCCGTGCCGCCCGCGTCCGCGTCCGGGCCTAGAGGCGCCCCTGAGACTCCAGCGCTGGGCCAGGGCCACCGGGACCGCCGCCTATCCGGGGTTGCCCGGTTCCTGCGTGCCTGCCGGCGGGGAGACGGGTGGCTCCAGCGGGAGGACGACCAGCACCGCCGTGCCACCACTGGCACGCGGCGAGATCTCCAGCCGGCCACCGAGCTCGGAGACCACCAGCGTGCGCACGATCTGCAGGCCCAGGCTTGTCGCCGCGTCCAGGCGGAACCCTTCCGGCAGCCCCACCCCGCTGTCCTCGACCGTCACGGTGAGCCCGCCGGGCGCCCGGTTGACGATCACCTTCAGGGTTCCCGCTGGCGTGGCGACCGGCGAGTGAGCCAGGCCGTGCTGCAGCGCGTTCTGCAGCAACTCGGTCAGCACCAGCGCGAGCGGCGTGGCGACCGCGGCGGGCAGCAGCCCGAACCGCCCGGAGACGACCGGGGTGACCCTCGCCTCGGGGGCCGACAGCTCGCCCGCCATGGCCGCTACCCGTTCGGCGATGTCGTCGAAGTCAACGATCTCCTCCGGGGTGTGCGAGAGCGTCTCGTGGACGATCGCGATCGACCCGACCCGGCGCACCGCTTCCTCCAGCGCCTCTTTGGCCTCCGGCCCGGAGAGCCGCCGGGCCTGCAGCCGCAGCAGCGCCGCGACAGTCTGCAGGTTGTTCTTGACCCGGTGGTGGATCTCGCGGATGGTGGCGTCCTTGGTCATCAGTTCGCGTTCGCGGCGGCGCAACTCGGTGACGTCGCGCACCAGGACCAGCGCGCCGGTGCGCAGGCCGCCCACGACCAGCGGGATGGACCGCAGCTGGACCACCGAGCCGTTCCCCTCCACCTCGGTCTCCCGTGGCGCCCGGCCGCTGGCGGTCACCATCAGCGAGTCGTCGGACGGCTGGTCCGGGGCGCACAGCTGCGCCGTGAGCGGGCCCAGCTCGGCTCCCACCAGGTCGGCGGACAGGCCGAGCCGCCGGTAGGCCGACAGCGCGTTCGGGCTGGCGTAACTGACCTTCCCGGACCGGCCGAGCCGGAGCAGCCCGTCGCCGACCCGGGGCGACCGGACCAGGGCAGGCTCCTCACCGGAGTGCGGGAACATCCCCGCGGCGACCATCTGGGCGAGGTCGTCCGCTCCCTTGAGGTAGGTCAGTTCCAGCCGGCTCGGCGTGCGGGCCGAGCTGAGATTGGTGCTTCGCTCGATCACCGCGATGACCCGGGCCGCCCGGGTCACCGGGATCGATTCCCGCCGGACCGGCACGCCGTGGGTCCATTCCGGATCGCCTTCCCGGCAGATGCGCCGCTCGGCGTGGGCCGCGTCCACGAAGGGCCGCTCCCCCGTTGCCGCCACGGTGCCGACCATGTCGTCATACAGCGCCGTGGGCCCGGTTGTCGGCCGCATCTGGGCCAGCGCCACCCAGCCCGACCGGGTCGACAGCGGGGCCCAGAGCACCAGGTCAGCGAACGACAGATCGGCGAGCAGCTGCCAGTCCGACACCAGCGCATGCAGCCACTCGACGTCGGCTTCGGTCAGCGGGGTCAGCCCGCGGGCCAGGTCGGCCAGGGTTGGCACGTTTCATCATCGCACCCGGTCCTGGCCGACCCGGCCGCCGTGCGGGATCATGTCCGGACGGCGTCCCCAGCGGGAAGGATGTGACAGTGATCGCCTCCCCTGCTCGCAGCGACGCGGACGGCGGCCCGCTCGTGCCCGGCCAGCTGAGTGCGAGGATCCCGAAGTACTACGCGGTGAAGCGGAAGCTGCTCGAGCTGACCAAGACGATGGCACCGGGCACCCCTGTCCCGCCCGAGCGTGAGCTCGCCCTCCGGTACGGGACGTCGCGGACCACCGTGCGGCAGGCACTGGCCGAACTCGTCGTCGAGGGGCGGCTGCTGCGGATGCAGGGCAAGGGCACGTTCGTGGCCATGCCCAAGGTCGCCCAGATGCTCGAGCTGTCCAGCTACACCGAGGGGATGCGCGCCCAGGGGCTGAACCCGCAGACGGTGATCCTGGACACCGGCTACATCCCCGCCGACGACCAGCTCGCCGGGCTGCTCGGCATCCGGGCCGGCAGCCGTGTGCTGCGTATCCACCGGCTCCGGCTGGCCGACGGGGAGCCGATGTCGGTCGACTTCTCGCACCTGTCCGCGCAGCGTTTCCCGGGCCTGCGCCGCAACCTGGACCGCCACCCGTCGCTGTACGAGGCGCTCGCCACCGACTACGCCGTCGAGATCGCCGAGGCGCAGGAGACGATCGAAACCGGGCTCGCCGACCCCAGGGACGCCCCGCTGCTGCGGGTCAACGTGGGCATGCCGCTGCTGCTGCTGTCCCGGCACTCGTTCGACCCGGCCGGCGCCCCGGTCGAATGGGCGCAATCGCGCTACCGCGGGGACCGCTACAAGCTGGTGACCCGGCTGCACCGGGGCACGCGGAGTCCCGGCAGCAGCGGGCAGGAGCTCATGTGACCCGCGTCCTCCCGCGTTCGGGTGCTTAACGGCGGTGCCGGGCCAGCCAGCCGAGCCCAACCACGCCGGCCAGGCCAGCGAACAGCCCGATGGAGTCGGCTGGTGGCCGGGATGCCCCCCGGTCCGGCGCGTCCGGCGGCCGCCTGGGGACCGGCTGGCCGGTGCGCTCTGACCCGGATGCGGATAAAGGCGGTTTCCGGCACCCGCCGATTGCCCGCGCTACCGCGGCCATTCCCGCACGCTAACGGGCTGGCGTGAAGATCTTTCCATATTTCGGCCTATAGCCATTGCCCGTGATGATCCTTGGCCCCACCATAGACGTCATCACGCGACATACGTCGCATCGCGCCCGCCCCGCGATGTGGCCGGGCGGGCGTCCCTGACCCCATCTTCGACGCATGGAAGAGGACGTGATGGCGCAATCCCGCCCCGCACGCACGCATGTCGGCATTTGGATAGCGATCACGGTCGTATTGGCGGCCTCCCTGATCGCGACGCTCTGGGTGCCGTTCTACAACCACCTCACCCCGGCGCTCGGGGGATTCCCGTTCTTCTACTGGTACCAGCTCATGTGGGTGCCGATCGTCGCGATTCTGTCCGCCGTCGCCTACCTGCTCAGCAAGGTGGCGCGACGGGAGTCCGGGGCCGCCAGCGCGCCGGCCCCGGGCCCAGGCCCGGGGGAGGCGAGCTGACATGAGCGGCAACGCGGTCGCGTTCACGATCGTTGTCATCATGTTCGTGGTCGTCTCCGGTGTCGGCTTCGCGGCCGCCCGCTGGCGCCGGGCCGAGGACCGGCTCCACCTCAACGAGTGGGGGTTAGGCGGACGCGGCTTCGGCACGTTCATCACCTGGTTCCTGCTCGGCGGTGACCTCTACACCGCCTACACCTTCATCGCCGTGCCAGCCGTGATCTTCGGGGCCGGGGCGGCGGGCTTCTTCGCCGTCCCCTACACGATCATCGTCTTCCCGATCGTGTTCGTGTTCGCCCCCCGGCTGTGGTCGGTGTCCCGGGTGCACGGCTACATCACCCCGGCCGACTTCGTCCGCGGCCGCTACGGCTCCCACGGCCTGGCGCTGGCCGTCGCGGTGACCGGCATCCTGGCCACCATGCCCTACATCGCCCTGCAGCTGGTCGGCATCCAGGCCGTGCTGACCGTACTGGGCGTGGGCGGCAGCTCGAACGCCTTCATGAAGGACCTGCCGCTGATCGTCGCCTTCCTGGTGCTCGCCGCCTACACCTTCCTGGCCGGGCTGCGCGCCCCGGCCCTGATCGCCTTCATCAAGGACGCCCTCGTCTACCTGATGATCATCGTGGCGATCTTCTACATCCCCACCAGGCTGGGCGGCTGGGACCACATCTTCTCCACCGCGGGCACGCACCTGGCCACGACCAACCCGAAGACCGGCAAGCCGTTCGGCTCGCTGACCGTCGGGCCCACCGCCGTGTGGGCGTACTCCTCGCTGGCCCTGGGCTCCGCATTAGCGCTGTTCATGTACCCGCACGCGGTGACCGGGGTGCTGGCCACCCGCCGCCGCAACGTCATCCGGCGCAACATGGCGGTGCTTCCGGCCTACTCGCTCATGCTCGGGTTCGTGGCCCTGCTGGGCTACATGGCCCTGGCCGCGCCCAGGGTACCGGCGGAGGTCAAGGCACACGGCGCCAACCCTCAGCTGGCCGTGCCCTTCCTGTTCCAGGACATGTTCCCGCCCTGGTTCGCGGGCATCGCCTACTCGGCCATCGTCATCGGCGCGCTGGTCCCGGCGGCGATCATGTCGATCGCGGCCGCGAACCTGTTCACCCGCAACATCTACAAGGAGTACTTCAAGCCGGACGCCACCCCGGCCCAGCAGACCAGGATGGCCCAGATCGTCTCGCTCCTGGTCAAGCTGGGTGCGCTGATCTTCGTGCTGGCCCTGAGCCCGAAGTTCTCCATCAACCTGCAACTGCTGGGCGGGGTCTGGATCCTGCAGACCTTCCCGGCCATCGTGGTGGGCCTCTACACCCGCTGGTTCCACCGCTGGGCCCTGGTCACCGGCTGGGCGGTGGCGATGGTGTACGGCACCCTCACCGCCTACAACACCCCCGCACCGGGCACGCCGGGCTCGCACTTCGGCGCGTCCACGGCGAACGTGCCGATCTTCAACCACACTGTGTACATCGCGCTCACCGCGTTCGTTATCAACCTGGTGGTGGCAGCCGTGCTGACCCTCATCTTCCGGCTGGCGAAGGTTCCCGCCGGGACGGACGAGACCGCACCGGCCCACTACACCGCCAACCCGGAGGGGGCGCCCGGGGCCGCGGTCCCGGTCCCCACGGTGGCGGCCGACTCGGGCTGACCCAGACGGGCCAGACCCGCACGGGGGCCGGGCATCGCCCCGGCCCCCGTATACCGCCCCAGCGGCCGCCAGGCGCCGGTAACAGGTGGCAGGCGGCTTTCGCGACGCGGCGATCAAAGCACTTGAAGGCCCATACACCCAGGCTCATCCCATGGCCCCTGGATGACGTTAGCTGACGGGCCGGGCGCCTTTCCGGCCGGGTTTATCCCCTGGCGCCGCTGCCCGAATGCCACGGCAGCCCGCGGAGCGGCCAAAGGCGGGAATGAAAGGCGGCGATGTCAATAAAAGTCCGGAGATGGGCCGGAAACAAGACCTATGGCCCAGCAATCAGTGTTTATACCTACATAGCCGGTTGTGGGTGGATTAGGCGGAAATGCCGGCTCTGTGGAACCAGCGCCTGCCGGTCCGGGCCGAATGGCGAACCAGCGGGCCAGCCGCCATAACTTCGCTGTGCGGGACAACGGCCGCGGCTCATCCATGGCGGGGCTGGCGTGCTTACTGACAGCGGATGACCGCCGGGCGCCTGGCCGGGGCGCCGGTCAGCCGGTAACCAGCTGCCGGGCCCGGGGCTGCCGCCGGGCCCCGACCGGCTTGCGCAGGACGAACTGGTCGAGCGGCGCGTACACCCGGGAGCCTGCCGCGGCACCGTAATACGTGACCGTGATGGACGTGGTGCCACCGGGCTCGGCTGGCACCACGTCGAAGGACGCGAACCCAAAGGGCGTGGCCACATCCCGGTAGGCCGACCACGGGGCCGGCTCCGCGGTGATGACGGACCGGCGCTGGCTCTGCGGGCTGCCGGGGCCCACGCCGACGATCAGCACACCCTCGGGCGGTGCGCCGCCGTCGCTGGCCGGCCGGAGAACCGAATGCCCGCCGCCACCGATGATCATGTGTACGGTGCCGTCGCGGGTGTCCATCTCGGCCGGATCGCTCCCGCGCGGGGCCGGGGTCAGCAGGCCGCCCGGGAGGACGCCGCGGACGGGGAAGGTCCGCTCATAGTGATGCTCATGCCCGGCCACCACCAGGTCAGCGCCATAGGTGTCGAACAACGGCAGCAGCTCCTGCCTGATCCCGAGGTCGGCGCCGTTGAGACGGGCCGAGGACATGGCGACCTGATGCATGCAGACCACGATCCAGTCGATCTCCCCGGACCGCTGGGCCGTGGCCAGTTCCGCCTCCAGCCAGGCGCGCTGGTGGCCGCGGCTGTAGCCATGCAGGTAAGGGTCGTAGCCGTAGGTGCGATAGCCCGGCACGTGATCACGCCGGTGCGTGCTGAACCCGCCGTCCTGGAGGCAGAAGTCGTCGTTGTTGATGGACAGGACGCGGATCGCCCCGACGGTGAACGCGTACCAGCTGCCCTTGAACTCCGCCGACCCGTTGCCGGGCAGCTCGAACCTGGTCTGGTAGGAGAGATGGCCCTGCGGCCCGTTGCCGACCTCGTTCTCGTGATTGCCCGCCGCGGGCATCCATGGCCGGTAGCGTGCCGAGCGCATGATGTTGGTGAAGTAGGAGGCCCACGTCGCCACCGGCGCGTCGCTCATGTTCGCGTAACACAGGTCGCCGTTCATCAGGTGAAACAGGGGATCGAGCGCGTCGACGGCATCGACGATGTAGCCAGCGTTAGGCGTGTGAGGGCCGAGCCCCCGCCCGACGGGGGCCGGAATGGAGTGATCGCCGAAACTGGTGAACCGGAACCGGTTCCCGCGCCCGCGCGGGCCGGTGCGGAACGTCCCGGCCACCGGGTCGGCACCGTCGTGGACGACCTGGTAACCGAACGCGGTGTCCGGAGGCAGGCCCGCCAGCGAGGCGTGGTAGGTATGCACGACCTCGCCGGTCAGCGCCTCGGCGTAGACCCGCTCCTCGGCCGGGACCTCCCGGCCGTACCCGCTGTCGGCGAGCCCCACCCGCAGCCGGGGGTGCGCGGCCGGCGCCGGCGCGGCCCAGGAGACGGCGATCTGGGTGGCGGCGTCGGCGCCGAACTGGACGTGGATCTGCTGGGGTGGCGGGGCCCCGGCCACGTCGGGCCTCCAGACGAGTGCGGGAGCGCGCCGTGCGCCCGCCATCAGCGGTGCCGTTGGAGCCAGGCCGCCTGACAGGAGGATCTGCCAACGGAGATCTCCGTCCGGTCGCTCATCACGCTTCCCCCAGGGTCATCTGCGGTTGCTGCCCCTCAGCCACGAGCATGCTACCGGCCCGTGCCCCGGAGGTTCCGGCCAGATGAACACGCCCGGGCGCGGCTGTGAAGGTTGACGGCAACCGTCTGGTCACCCTGGTAGGGCCGGTGGTTATCGTCGTTGTCATGGAGAGCCTGGGCGAGGACCTGGTGCTGCTGTCCATCCGGCCGGGCAAGGCCAGGATCGGGAACGCGGACAAGATCGACTTCGGGCTGATGGGCTCCGAGCTCGTGCGGCTGGCGGGCGCTCCCGGCGCGGCTGGTACCTCCTGGTAACGTCGCCGGCATGGCCGAGGGCAGTGAGAAACCCGGCGGGACGGACGAGGCGCAGGCCCCGGAGCGAGGCGCGGGGCACGGCGGCGCGCAGGCTGTGGCCGCCGCCCAGCGGCACGGTGTGACCACGATGTTCACCCTGTCCGGCGGCCACGTGTTCCCGCTCTACGACGGGGCGGTCAAGGCCGACCCGGCCATGCGGCTGGTCGATGTCCGGCACGAGCAGACAGCGGTGTTCGCCGCCGAGGCGACCGCCCGGCTCGGCCGCCGCCCCGGCCTGGCCGTGCTGACCGCCGGCCCGGGCGTGACGAACGGGATCAGCGGGATCACCACCGCGCACTTCAACGGCTCGCCGGTGGTGGTGCTGGCGGGCCGCGCGCCGGACTACCGCTGGGGTTCGGGCAGCCTGCAGGAGATCGACCACCCGCTGCTGCTCGCCCCGGTCACCAAGCGCGCCTGGACCGAGCACCAGGCCCACCAGGTGGGCGCGGCGGTCGACGAGGCGTTCCGGCTCGCCGCCAGCCCGCACCGGGGGCCGGTGTTCCTCGACTTCTCGCTGGAGGCTCTGTTCGGCGAGGCCGGGAACGGCGCGGCGGTCCAGGCAGGACCCGGCGAGGCCGGGACGGCAACGGCCCCGGCTTCCCCCGATGGCGGTGACGTGGAGGCGGTCGTCGCGGCGCTGGCAGGAGCCAGCCGGCCGGTGCTGGTGCTCGGCTCTGATGTGTGGCTCGGCGGCGCGGAAGCCGCCGCGCGTGCCGCCGCCGAGGAACTGCGGCTGCCGGTGATCACCAACGGCCAGGGCCGGGGCGTGCTGCCCAGTGGCCATGACCTGCTCGTCACCCGGGCGCGGTCGGTGGCGTTCCGGGAGGCGGACCTGGTCGTGGTGGCGGGCACGCCGCTGGATTTCCGGCTGGGCTACGGCGACTTCGGCGGCACGGACGGCGCTCCGCCCGCCCAGGTGGTGCACGTGGCCGACGCCCCGGACCAGATCGCCGCCCACCGCCCGCTCGCCGCGTCCGCAGCGGGCGACCTGGTGGCGTTCTTCACCGCCCTGCCCGGCGCGGTCCGCGCGTCCGGCCGGGCCGGTGCCGCCGGGCCCGGGCCTGCCTGGGAGGACTCCTGGCTCCCCCGGCTGCGGGCGGCCCGCACGGAGGCGATGGCGGCCGACAGCGCGCTGCTGGCCTCTGAGGCCGGCCCCATCCACCCAATGCGCGTCTACGGCGAACTCGCCCGGCTCCTTGACGACGACGCGGTGGTGATCGGCGACGGCGGCGACTTCGTCTCCTACGCGGGCAAGTACATCGAGCCGAGACGTCCCGGCGGATGGCTCGATCCTGGTCCGTACGGCTGCCTGGGCACCGGCCTCGGCTACGCCATCGCCGCCCGCATCGAGCGCCCCTCGGCGCAGGTGGTGCTGCTGCTGGGGGACGGCGCGGCGGGGTTCTCGCTGATGGACGCCGACACGCTGGTGCGACACCGGCTGCCGGTGGTCATGGTCTGCGGCAACAATGGCGCCTGGGGCCTGGAGAAGCACCCCATGCAGGCCCTGTACGGCTACGACGTGGCCGCGGACCTGCAGCCGCGCTGCCGTTACGACGAGGTGGTCCGGGCGCTGGGTGGCGCCGGAGAGATCGTCACCCGCCCGGACGGCATCGCGCCCGCCCTGCGCCGCGCCTTCGGCTCAGGCGTGCCCTATCTGGTGAACGTGATCACCGACCCCGCGATCGCCTACCCGCGCGCCACCACCGGCATCTGACCTCCCCGGGACCTACCCCACGACCAGGGCAGCCCACCGGGACCGCCCCCACAGTCAGGAAGGCCCGCCGGGACGGGATGCCGGGTCAGGGCCGGTGAGCGGCCTCAGCCCGGTCTCGCTCTCCCCCACACGCCCAAGCGGCGACTCTTCCTCCTCGACCCGAGCGAACGGATCCCGAACAGGGCGCGGGCGGGGGCGCTGTCCGGAGCGTATAAAGAGCGAAGCGGAGCGCAGGACGGCGCCCCCCGCCCGCGCCCCCCGCGGCACACCTCAGCTGATGGTCGCGATGAGATCGCCCTCCTGGACCACGTCCCCCTCGGCTACGTGCAGCTTGGCCAGGGTGCCGCCCCCTTCGGCCAGGACGGGGATCTCCATCTTCATCGACTCCAGGATGACCAGGGTGTCACCGTCCTCGACCTGATCCCCTTCGGTGGCCACGACCTTCCAGACGTTCGCCACCATTTCCGCGCGGACTTCGGCCACCCCAACCGCTCCTCTCCCGGGCCGGGCCCGGCACCGTTGCCGGATGCCGCCGCCCTCATTGTGCTGCCACCGGGGTCAGGGGCGCAGCCCTGCCACCACGGCCGTGTCGTAGTCGCCGCTGACAAACGGCTCGCTCACGAGCAGGTCGGCATGGAACGGCAGGTTCGTCTTCGGCCCCGCGACCCGGAACACCGCCACCGCCTCGCGGGCCCGCCCCAGCGCTTCGTCCCGGGTCGGCCCGTGCACGCACAGCTTGGCCAGCAGCGGGTCGTAGAACGGCGTGACCGTGTTGCCCGCCTCGTAGCCGGCGTTAACCCGGATCCCCGGCCCGCCCGGCTCCTCCCATTGCGTGATCGCGCCCGGGCTGGGCAGGAACCGCACCGGGTCCTCGGCGTAGACCCGGAATTCCAGCGCATGCCCTTCACTCCGAACGCCGGCCGGCCCGAAGCTCACCGGATCACCGGAGGCGACCAGGAACTGCTGCTCGACCAGGTCAATGCCGGTGACCAGTTCCGTCACCGGGTGCTCGACCTGGAGCCGGGTGTTCATCTCCAGGAACATGAACTCCTGCTTTCTGACATCGAGCAGGAACTCCACGGTCCCCGCGCCCAGGTAGCCGACCGCTTCCCCGGCCTTGACCGCCGCAGCGAGCAGACCCTCCCGCAGCGGTGGGCTGACGCCGGGGGACGGGGTCTCCTCGGCGACTTTCTGGTGTCGCCGCTGGACCGAGCAGTCACGCTCACCCAGGGCCACCACCCGGCCGTCGTTCAGCCCCATGATCTGCACTTCGACGTGCCGGGCCCGCTCGACGAACCGCTCGAGCAGGATCGCGGGACTGCCGAAAAACCGCTCGGCGCGGGTGCGGGCGGTGTCGAACGCGGTCTGCAGCGCCTCCGGGCCGGTGGCGGCGCTCATGCCGATGCCGCCCCCGCCGGCCGCGGCCTTGACCATCACCGGGTAACCGATCCGCTCGGCCTCGGCCAGGGCCTGGCCGGCGTCGGTCACCGGTTCCGTGCTGCCCAGGGCGACGGGAACCCCGGCCCGGTGCATCAGGTTCCGCGCGTTGATCTTGTCGCCCATCTGCTCGATCGCCTGCGGCGAGGGCCCGACCCAGGTCAGCCCCTCGGCCAGCACCTGCTGGGCGAACGCGGCGTTCTCGGACAGGAACCCGTAGCCGGGGTGGATGGCGGCGGCGCCGCTGTGGCGGGCGGCGGCGAGGATGGCGGCGGCGTCCAGGTAGCTCTGCGCCGGGGGCGGCGGGCCGATCAGCACCGCCTCGTCGGCCTCCCGGGCGAAGGGCAGGTCGGCGTCGGCCTCCGAGTAGACCGCCACGGACCGGATGCCGAGCCGGCGGCAGGTGGCGATGATCCGGCGGGCGATCTCGCCGCGGTTGGCGACCAGCACGGACTCCAGCACGCAGGCAGCCTAATGCGTCGGGCACCGCGGGGAGTGGGGCGGGGA
The DNA here is from genome assembly GCA_963730065.1 of uncultured Actinomycetes bacterium. Classification (GTDB taxonomy): domain Bacteria; phylum Actinomycetota; class Actinomycetes; order Streptosporangiales; family Streptosporangiaceae; genus UBA9676. The sequence continues at coordinate 147,361 of CAVSQL010000008.1, forward strand.
GCGCGGGCGGGCAAGGCGGCGATCCGGGGGGGCGGGCAAGGCTGGGAAGCGGGGCAGCGGGAGTGAGCGGCTACTCCGCCCGCACCTCGGTCACCTCAAGCTCGATCCGAACCTCCTGGATGCGGGCCATCACCTTGGCCCGCAGTTCCTGCGGCACCGCGTCGTACCCGCAGTATCTGTGCACCAGCTGCTTGACGACCTCTTCCAGGCCGTACTCGCGCAGGCAAGGGCCGCACTCGTCGAGGTGCTGGCGGATCTTGGCGCAGCCGGGGGAATCCAGCTCCCCGTCCAGGTACGAGTAGACCCGCTCGAGCACCTCGGTACACGGTGTTTCGTGAGGCTTCCCGCAGCTCATGTCGCGTCCTTCCCGGGCCCGCTCTCCGCCGGTGAGGGTTGCTGGTCGGCATCGGGAGCCACCCGGACCAGGCCGCTCTCAGCCGCGTAGTCCTGGAGCAAGTCGCGCAGCTGCCGGCGCCCGCGGTGCAGGCGTGACATGACTGTGCCGATGGGCGTGCCCATGATGTCGGCGATCTCTTTGTACGCGAAACCTTCCACGTCAGCCAGGTAAACGGCGATACGGAACTCTTCGGGCAGTTCCTGCAGCGCCCTTTTGACGTCGGAATCGGGCAGCCGCTCCAGCGCCTCGGCCTCGGCTGACTTCAGCCCCGACGAGGTGTGCGAGGCGGCCCTGGCCAGCTGCCAGTCCTCGACGTCCTCAGCACCGGACCGCTGCGGCTCCCGCTGGCGCTTGCGGTAGGTGTTGATGAACGTATTGGTCAGGATCCGGAACAGCCACGCCTTCAGGTTCGTGCCCCGCTGGAACTGGTGAAACGACGCGTACGCCTTGGCAAAGGTCTCCTGGACCAGGTCCTCGGCGTCGGCCGCGTTGCGGGTCATCCGCATCGCGGCCGAGTAGAGCTGGTCCAGGTATGGCAGCACATCCTGCTCGAACCGCTCGCTCCGCTCCTCAAGAGTTTCGGGTGCGGGATCCATCCCCTCGGATGTCTTTGCCGCCATGCGCCCACCGTAGCTGGCTAGGCCGGAGGATGCATGTCCGCCCCGATCCGAACCGAACGCGGCCGCTATGGGCACGTCATCGAGGGGCGGATAGCTGGTGACAAGCACGCCCGGTGCAACATGCGCATCCGCAGCTTCATTCCGTGGGGTGATCACCTTTCCGGCCGTCCGGCGATGCTAGTAGGGGCAGGTCAGGTGAGCATGGCGTAATCGTGGGGAAAACCCTGAGTGAGGGTTTGCGCGGGAGGAGTCACCTCGTGACGCTCCGTCCCCGGCACTCCGGCACCGCGCCGGTCGTGGCCCGCGTAGCCCGAGGCAGATGGAGTCGAGTTGTCGGCATCGGCGGCCAGCCCCCTGGCGGCCCTTGGGCCGGGCTCACTCGCTGGTTACTGGCGTTTCCAGCGGGCCGTGGCCAAGGCGCAGCTGGCGGCGTGGCTCCCGGCCCCCCGGAGGCTGCTGGTCAACATCTCCGGGCCTTACGCCAGCGCGTCGGCGCAGGCGGCGAGCCGTGGGCACATCGTGATCCGGGTCGTCGCGGCGCCACCGGCGGCGGAGCCGCGACGGGCGCGGCCGCCCCGGCCCGGGCCGGGCGCGGCCCGGGCCGGGATGGTCGTGCCGGTGGTGGCCGACCCCGCCAGCCTGTCCTTCCTCGCCGACGGCTGTGCCGACGGCGTCATCGCCGAGGACGGTGCGCTGTCACGGCAGCTGATGACCGAGGATCTCGCGGCGGAGATCACCCGGGTGCTCCGGCCGGGCGGGCAGCTGCTGGCGTGCGTGGACTCGCTGGTCCTCGGGATGGCGATCCTGGCCGAGCAGCACCGCTGGGCCCATCTCACCGACCTCGTCAACGCCGAGGTGGTGCTCATCCCGTGGCCCGACGGCACGATCACCCGCTGCTTCGGCGTGAGCCAGCTCACCGAGCTGCTGGCCGAGGCCGGGCTGGAGGTCAGCTGGGTCAGGCCCCGGACCGTGCTGTCCCCCTCAGTGGTCGACCACGTGGTGCGCCAGGACCCGTCGGCCATCGCGCGCCTCGTGCGGGCCGAATTCGCCGCCGGGCAGGACGGGGCAGGCGGGCTGCTCCGGGCGGAGTCGTTCGGCATCAGCCTGCTGGCCGCCGCCTGCAAGCCCGGCCCGGGGTAAGAACCTAGCGGCCACGGTCCCGCCTGGCCTGGCACTTCACGCAGCGCGCCGCCTCGGGCCTGGCGTCGAGCCGTCCCTGGGGGATCGGCGACCCGCAGTCGGCGCAGGTGCCGTAGGTGCCGTGCTCGATCCGCTCCAGCGCGGCGGACACCGCGCGGATCTGCACCTTGGCCGCCGTGAGCACGGCCTGCGTCCGGTCGTTCTCCGACAGGGTGGTCCCGGCGTCCGCCGGGTCTTGCGGGGAGTCCGATCCAGCCCGATCCATCGGCTGTTCCCCCTGCAGCACCGCGATGGACTTGTCGAGTTCGCCGCGCATTTCTTCCAGGCGCTTACGCGCGGTGGCAGTGTCCACAGGTCCTCCTTCGGTGGGCAAGAGGCGCGCAGAGCAGGGCTCCGGGGGCCTCCCGCCACGGGCTGGCTCAGAAGAGCGTGAGCGGGGCGGTGGCGGGATGGCGATATGGGTCCCCGTCCCGGGGTGGCCGGATGGCTGCGGCCCGCCCACCCGGTGGGCCGGTCGCACCGTGCCCGGTGCCGACGGCAACGTCAGTCATGACTGGCCCTGGCCGGCTCGGTGGCCAGCGGCTCGACCAGCGCAGGACCGTTGTTGCGCACGGAGTTGACGGCCATGGAGACCGGGTACGACGCCAGCCCGCCGGCCGTCGCGGGCGCCAGCAGCGTGAGCAGGTCGGCCTTGTCGGAGTTGGCCGGGTCGAGCCAGTCCGTCCACCGTGCGGGCTCGATCACCATCGGCATCCGGTCGTGGATCTTGCCGACGCTGTCTTCGGCCCGGGTGGTGATGATGGTGGACGTCCACAGCCAGGCGCCGGGATGGTCGTCGGGGTAGGACTCATCCCGCCAGATCTCGTACAGGCCGGCGAACGCGAGCTCACCGCCGTCGGCGCGGTGGATGAAATACGGCTGCTTGCGCGTCTTCCCGTTCCCGGCCAGCTGCTGCCACTCATAGAAGCCGTCGGCGGGCAGCAGGCACCGGCGCCGGGCAAACGCCTGCCGGAACGCGGGTTTGGAGTCCACCGTCTCCGCGCGCGCGTTGATCAGGCGGCTGCCGATCTTGACGTCCTTCGCCCACGACGGCACCAGGCCCCAGCGGACCACCCGCAGCTCCCGCGCAATGTCCTGCGGCCCGGACTCCCCGCCGCGGCTGCCGCGGGTCATCACCGCGTAGACCGGCTTGGTCGGGGCGACGTTGTAGTCCGGCTCCAGCGACTCGTTCAACGCGGTCGCGCTCGATGCGGAACTCGGCCAGGAGTTCCTCACGCTTGCGCGCTGACGCGTACCGGCCGCACATGTCATCACCCTGTCGTCACGTGGGAGACGTGAGAAGTACAGAAGAATGGGCTTTTCATAGCCACGATCGGTGGGTGCCAAACCTCGGCCGCCGCTCCGTGGCCGGCTTGCCCAAATGATGGCCCGCAGGCAGCCGGCGGCGGGCCGCCCGGCAGGCGTGCCCCGGGCAGGCCCGGCCGGAGCGCAGGAGATCCAGGTGAGATGGCCTAGGCTCGCAGCATGGACTCGCACCAGCCGCCAGGCGGGCCTGGCCCGCGCTGGCAGGCGCCGGCCGCGGCCGGCCCGGTGCGGGCGAGCCTGACGCTGCCCGGTTCGAAATCCATGACCAACCGGGCGCTGGTCCTGGCCGCGCTCGCCGACGGGCCCGGCGTCATCACCCACCCGCTGCACGCCAGGGACACGCTCCTGATGGCCCGCGCGCTAGCCACCCTCGGCGCCCGCATCGAGGACGGCGACACGTCCGGGAGCTGGCTGGTGACGCCCGGCCAGCCGGCCGGCGACACCCGGGTGGACGTGGGCAACGCCGGCACGGTGATGCGCTTCGTCCCGCCGGTCGCAGCGCTGGCCGCCACCACGACCGAGTTCTATGGGGACGCCCGCGCCTCCCAGCGCCCGGTCGCGCCCATCCTGGCCGCCCTGCGCGAGCTCGGCGCGCTCATCGACGACGGCGGGCGCGGCGCCATCCCGTTCGCCGTGCGCGGGACCGGCGCCCTGGCGGGCGGCGTGGTCACCATCGACGCGTCCGCGTCCTCGCAGTTCGTCTCCGGCCTGCTGCTCGCCGCCCCCCGTTTCGACAAGGGCGTGGAGGTCCGCCACCGCGGCGGCCGGGTTCCCTCGGCCCCGCACATCGCCATGACCGTACAGATGCTGCGCGGCGCCGGCGCCGAGGTCGAGACGGGCAGCATCCTGCATAACGAGCCTGGCGGGACGCACCCGGCGGACACGTGGCGGGTCCATCCGGGGCCGGTCCGGGCCGGGACGCTCGCCGTCGAGCCCGACGTGGTCAACGCCGCCCCGTTCCTCGCCGCCGCCCTGGTCACCGGCGGCACGGTGACCATCCGCGGCTGGCCGCGGCAGACCACCCAGCCGGCCGGTCACCTCGTCGACCTGCTCACCCGGATGGGCGGCCGGTGCGAGGCCACCGCCGACGGGCTGGCCGTCACCGGCACCGGCGGGATCGGCGGCATCACCGCCGATCTCGCGGACGTGCCCGAGGTGACGCCGGTGCTGGCCGCGCTGGCCGCGCTGGCGGGCTCGCCGTCGCGGCTCACCGGGATCGGGCACATCCGGCGGCAGGAGACCGACCGGCTGGCCGCGCTGGCCACCGAGATCAACGGGCTCGGCGGCGATGTCGCCGAGCTGCCGGACGGCCTGGCGATCCGGCCCCGCCCGCTGCGCGGCGGCGTGTTCGCCAGCTACGACGACCACCGGCTGGTGATGGCGGCCGCCGTGCTCGGGCTGGCCGTGCCCGGCATCGAGGTGCAGAATCCGGCGACCGTCGGCAAGACCTTCCCGGAGTTCACCACCCTGTGGCCGGTCATGCTGGAGGGCGCTCCCTGACCAGCCGGGCCAGCCACGCCGGGCTTGACGAGGACGACGTGCGGGTGCGCCCGGGGCGAGGCTCCCGGCCCCGGACCCGTCGCCGGCCCGCGCACGAGGACGCGGCCGAAGGATTCGTGGCCGCGGTCGATCGGGGCCGGTACGGCGTCCTCGTCGGCGACCGCCGCGTCACCGCCATGCGAGCGCGCGAGCTGGGCCGTCGCGGGGTGGTGGTCGGCGACACGGTCGCGCTGGCCGGCGACGTCTCCGGCGCCCCGGGCACCCTGGCCCGGGTGGTCCGGGTGGCGCCCAGGGCCACCGTGCTGCGCCGCTCCGCCGACGACTCCGACCCGGTGGAGCGGCTCATCGTCGCCAACGCCAGCCAGCTGATCATCGTCACCGCCCTCGCCGATCCCCCGCCCCGGCCCCGGCTCATCGACCGCTTCCTCGTCGCCGCCTACGACGCCGGGCTGGAGCCGCTGCTGTGCCTCACCAAGGCCGACCTGGCGCCGCCCGATGACCTGCTGGCCGCCTACGGCCCGCTGGGCATCGGGCACGTGGTGATCGGGCGGCCGCTGACCAGCCAGGTGCTCGCACCGCTGCGCGGCTACGCCGCCGGCCGGATCAGCGTGCTGGTCGGTCACTCGGGGGTCGGCAAGTCCACGCTGGTCAACGCCTTGATCCCGGATGCGGACCGGGTGGTAGGTGAGGTCAGCCCGGTGACCGGCCGCGGGCGGCACACCTCGTCCTCGGTGGTGGCGCTCCCGCTCCCCGGTGGCGGGTGGCTCATCGACACGCCCGGGCTGCGCAGCTTCGGGCTGGCCCACGTGACGGCGGACCGGGTGGTGCGCGCCTTCCCCGACCTGGCCGGCGGGGTGGCCGCGTGCCCGCCCGGCTGCACGCACTCCGAGCCCGACTGCGCCCTCGATGACTGGGTGCGGGACCAGGGCAGCGACCCGCGCCTGGTGGCGCGCCTGGACTCGCTGCGCCGCCTGCTGCGCAGCCGCGAGGGCGCCGACCCGGTGGCGCCGGAGGCGGCCGATTACCAGGCGTAGGCCTCCGGCGCCGCTACGCCGGAAAACGCGCCCGCACATGGGTCACCCTCGGTCACCCGCGAGGCTGTCCGAGCCCGTCTCGGCGCTGGCTACACATGGGTCTTCGAGTCTGGGGAGAGTGATGCCGACCAGGGGGGTCAGCGAAGCTGGTCAGAGAGCGATGCCCGGAGTGCGGGCCTTGCTGGCGGCGGCCACGAGCTAGACAATGGTGGGTTAGGAATATGGCGATGTGCGGCATCTCGCCTGTGAGGATGAACTGATCGATATGACGACCTGCTCAGCCGTGAGGGCCAGCGTTCCGCTAGTCAGAGCGTCAGCATTCTCCGCGTGCCCCGGCGTCCGGCACGAGTTCTCGAGTCGGCGGATCTACTGCACGGCTCAGCCCTGGGAGACCGGTCGGCTCAGCGGTCACCGGTACAGGCTGTGAGCGCGGCATCACAGCCGCCGGATAACGAGCCGATGCCCCGTGCTCGGCGCGCACGCAAGGCGGATCGCGCGGCCGAGCCGCTTGCTCCGGAGACCACGGTCAGCTTCGCCGCTGAGCTTAACGCTTCGGGCATCAGCGAGGTCCTGGCTGCCCTCGACAGTGAGCTGGTCGGCCTTGAGCCGGTGAAGAAGCGAATACAGGAGATGGCGGCGCTGCTCCTGGTCGACCGGGTGCGGCAAAGGTTCGGCCTCCTGTCAACCCGGCCCAATCTGCACATGTGCTTCACTGGCTCGCCAGGTGTCGGCAAGACCACCGTGGGAATGCGGATGGCCGAGCTGCTGCACCGGCTCGGCTACCTCGACCGGGGGCACCTCGTGGCCGCCATGCGTAACGATTTGGTCGGCGAGTACATCGGGCATACGGCGCCAAAGACGAAGAAAGTCCTTGACCGGGCGAAGGGCGGCGTGCTGTTCATCGACGAGGCGTACTACCTTCACCGGACTGACAGCGAGAAGGACTACGGTCAGGAGGCCGTCGAGATCCTGCTTCAGGAGATGGAGAACGACCGCGACAACCTGGTGGTGATCCTCGCGGGCTATAAGAACCGTATGGACGCTTTCTTCGAGTCCAACCCTGGGATGAGATCCCGGATCGCTCACCATTTCGACTTCGCCGACTACGAGCTGGATGAGCTGGACGCCATCGGCAAGCTGATGCTGGAGCAGGAGGCCTACTACCTGCCCGAGGATGCCGAGGCGGCGTTTCGTGAGTACATCAGGCGCCGAATGCAGCAGCCGCGATTCGCCAACGGCCGCAGCGTCCGCAACGCGCTAGAGCGGGCACGGCTTCGGCATGCGAACCGCCTTCTCACCGACCCAGACCGCATCTGGAGCCGGGACGATCTTATGCGCATTGAGCCCGTGGACGTCCCCGTTAGCCGTGTCTCCTCGCTGCCGACCGAGCTTTCGGCCCGTCAGCCCAGTGGTCCTGAAGGTCCGGGGCCCAGATGACGATCGTTACGCTTTGATATGCCGTGAGCGACCACGGGTTACCGCTGTGCCGCGCTCGATCTGGCACGGATCTGGCACGACTTGCAGCCCGGCCGGCTAGGCGGCTCTGGAGCATGTGATCCGCAGGAATAGGCGGACTGTCCACCCATTCCTGCGGATTACATAGTCAGGAGCTGACCGGGTGATGCGCCTGGTGCCCGGTGTCCGCATCATCGGCCGGGTCCTCTTCTCCGGCACCGTAGTTCGACAATCCGAGCAGATAACCAAAGCCCGCCACGGCGAGAACAACCAGGAACGGCCACCCCCAGGCCGCCTTGACCGCGACCGCGACCGACAGGCCGATGAAGGCAGCGATCGCGGCGAAATTCATGGCCAGGGCCCGCGACCGCAGGCTGAGCAGCTTCTGGCGCTCGTCGGCGCGGGAACCGGCCAGCGCGCCCTCGTCATTGTCTTCCCCGGCCCGCACGTAGGTGGTGATCGCGCCGACGAGCACGGTCACCTCCATGGCGGCCGACAGCTGCCACGCGTCGCCGCCCCGCAGGGCCCACGCGGCGGCGAACACCGTCCCGGCCAGGGCGATCCCCAGCGGCCTGCGCAGCCGCGGGCGGATGGAAGTAATCATGTGCCTGCCTCCTCATCCTCGGGGTCGAACATCTTGTCGACCGTCAGGTCGAAAAACCGCGCGATCGCGAACGCCAGCGGCAGCGACGGCAGGTAACGGCCACCCTCGATGGAGATGACCGTCTGGCGCGACACGCCCAGCGCCGCCGCTATCTCAGCCTGGGACAGTCCCCGCTGTGTCCGCTGCTCCCGTACTCGGTTCCTCATGATGTCAAGGTACCTTTACCTCCTCTCTGATGTCAAGCGACCTTTACCAGCCTGCCTGACTACCCTGGGGTCCGCTGGCGTCCAAGACCTCTGCCGCCGGGCGTGGAAGGCGATGGGACATGAGGCGTGGAAGTTTGCTCGCTCTGCTCCGCCGTCCTCCTAGGCGCCGGATCCTGGCGAGTGGACACCGGGTCGGCGAAGCCGATCGCGCGGCGCCGATGGCTCGCCGTGCTGGCCCGCGACGGTCCGGTGGAACTTCAAGCGGATCTGCCAGCGGGCCGGGCCCGGCGAGGACTGGCACCCGCCGCGCCGGCCAGGGCGCGGAGGACGCGAGGGCTGTTCCGGCCGGGCCGCGTCGCCGCCGGGGGGTAGTAAGCGATACCGTTTCGCGCCATGGCGGGTTATGACGACGACCTGCGTTTCGCCCACGTCCTCGTCAACGCGGCGGACGACATCACCACTCGTCGGTTTCGCGCGCTCGATCTGCGCGTTGAGTCCAAACCCGACCTGACGCCGGTGACCGACGCCGACCGGGCCGCCGAGGAGTCCGTGCGCAACATTCTGCGCCGGTCGCGGCCGCGCGACGCCGTGCTGGGTGAGGAGTTCGGCCGGATCGGCGCGGGCCCGCGCTGCTGGGTCATCGACCCGATCGACGCCACCAAGAACTTCGTCCGCGGGGTCCCGGTCTGGGCCACCCTCGTCGGGCTCATGGACGGCGACGAGGTCGTGGTGGGTGTCGTCTCCGCCCCTGCGCTCGGCCGCCGCTGGTGGGCCGCCAGGGGCGGCGGTGCCTGGACCGGCCGCAGCCTCACCAAGGCCAGCCGCTGCCGTGTCTCGTCGGTAGCCAAGCTGGAGGACGCGTCCTTCTCCTACTCCAGCCTGGACGACTGGGAGGAGCAGGGCCGGCTGCCCGGTCTTCTCGAGCTCGCCCGGCGGGTCTGGCGCAGCCGCGCATACGGCGACTTCTGGTCGCACATGCTCGTCGCCGAGGGGGCGGTGGAGGTCTCCGCCGAGCCGGAGGTGTCGCTGTGGGACCTCGCGGCGCTGCAGGTGATCGTGGAGGAGGCCGGCGGCACGTTCACCGACCTGTCCGGCCGGCCGACCCCGGACGGCGGCAGCGCGGTGGCCACCAACGGGCGGCTGCACGCCGAGGTCCTCGACCTGCTGTCCCCGGCAGGCGGCGTCTCCCGCGGGTAAGCGCAGGGTCAAGGCCAGGTAAGAGATCACAGATCCACCGCGGTGAGCGGGCCGGCTGTCTCAGCGTGAGCACATGCCCCTAGGGGCCTTGCCCTCGCGGCCGGCATCACCGATGCTGGGTATGGGTCACAAAGGCACAAGCGCGTCGCCGCCAAGGGCGCCCGGCGACGCCGGTACGCGGCTGGCCCACCCCGCCGAATGTCTCCCAGGAGTGATGCCCAATGAAGGTACGGGACGGCATGACCACACTGGTCTTGACGATCGGGCCCGCACACACGCTGCGTGAGGCCGCCCGCCTGATGTCGTCCCGCCGTGTGGGCGCGGCCGTGGTGATCGACCCGGAACATTCCGGCGTGGGCATCCTGACCGAGCGCGACATCCTCGACTCCCTCGGCGCCGGGCAGGATCCCAACATCGAGCTGGCCGCCGCGCACCGGACGCTCGATGTCGTGTACGCATCGCCCGACTGGACCCTGCAGCAGGCCGCGTCGACCATGGTCCGGGCGGGATTCCGTCACCTCGTGGTGGTCGAAGGCAACGAGGTGACCGGGCTGCTGTCCATGCGCGACATCGTGCGCTGCTGGGCCGAGACCGGCGTCCTGGAGCGGGGCGAGCCCACCGCGGCCAGGACCTGATCCCCGGCCCGCCGGGTCGCACCCTGACCCGCCGGGTCGCACCCTGACCCGCCGGGTCGCACCCTGACCCGCCGGGCGCACCCGGACTGGCCGGGAAGTCCTGACCGCGTGGATCACTGGCCCCGGCGCCTTGCGGTGGCGTGGCTGGTGCGCGAAAGTGAGACGCCATGCGGCTCACTGGCATGGTCGCGCTCGTCACCGGGGGGTCGTCCGGCATCGGCGCGGCGACCGCCCGCGCGCTCGCCGCGGCCGGGGCCCGGCCGCTGATCGCGGGACGCGACCCGGCGCGCCTGGCGGCCATCGCCGCCCAGACCGGCGGCATCGCCCTGGCCTGCGATCTGGCCGCGCCCACCGGGCCTGCCGATCTCGCCGCCGCCGCCCAGCGGGCCGCGGCCACCCTGCCCGCGGCCTCCGGCACCGGTGACGCCGCGGCCGGGATCGACATCCTGGTCAACAACGCGGGACTGGGCTGGGCCGGCCCGATCGGGCAGATCACCGCCGACAAGGTCGCCGAGCTGGTGGCCGTCAACCTGACCGCGCCGATGCAGCTGACCAGGCTGCTGGTGCCCGGCATGATCGCGCGGGGCCGGGGCCGGGTGGTCTTTGTCTCCTCCATCGCCGGGGCCACCGGCGTCCGCGGTGAGGCGGTCTACTCGGCCACCAAGGCCGGTCTCGGCTCGTTCGCCGAGAGCCTGGCCTACGAGCTGGACGGCCATGACGTCCGGGTGTCGGTGATCGTGCCGGGTGTGATCGACACCCCGTTCTTCGACCGGCGCGGGCACCCATACGGCCGGAAGAGGCCAGGTCCCCAGCCTCCCGAACGGGTGGCCCGGGCGATCGTGTCCGGCCTGGAGCACAATCGCGGCGTGTCCTACGTGCCGCGGTGGATGCGGCTGCCCGCCTGGCTGCACGGTGCCGCGCCCGGCACGTTCCGCGCCCTCGCCGCCCGGTTCGGCGACCCAGGCTGAGCCCAGACACTCCCGGGCGGCGGCTGGCCCTGATCGCAGCCGGTCAGGGCCGGGTGACGCCTGCCACCCGCCCCCAACGGGCTCCGCCGCAACGACGCGCAGCCAGCCCGGCCGGCCGGTCAGTCCTGACGGCGCCCGGTCAGGCGGCGGAACAGCCTGGCGATGGCGTGGCCGGCCCGGCTGAACACCGACCCCAGGATCATCCCCATCGGCCTCACTGGCTCCGCCGCACGGGGACTGGCCTGCGCTGGGGCGGGCGGCGCGCCAGGCCCGGGCGTGCCACCCGGAGCGGGTGCCGCGCCCGCTCCGCCACCCCGAGCGGGTGCCGCGCCCGCCTCGGGCGTGCCCCCGGGAGCGGGCGCCAGAACGTCGGCCTCGAGGTTGTCCACGAACTGCTGCAGCAGCCTGGCGGTGATGTCGGCCATGACTCCCCGGCCGAACTGGGCCACCCGGCCGCTCACCGTCATATCGGTGGCGATCGCCACCCGGGTCCCTTCTCCCTGCTCGGTCATGACGGCGGTGACCGTGGCCGAGGCGTTCCCCTGCCCGCGCGCGTCCCGCCCGGCGGCCTTCAGCACCACCCGGTGCGCCACCTCGTCTTTCTCCACGAACGAGGCGGTGCCCTTGTACTGGGCCGAGATCGGCCCGACCTTCACCTTGACCAGCCCGTGGTAGATGTCGCCGTCCACCTCGGTCAGCTCGGCGCCCGGCATGCAGGGAGCGATCCGCTCGATGTCGGTCAGCACGGCCCACGCCCGGCCGATGGGCGTGTTGACCGTGAACTCATGGGCCAGTTCCATGCCATTACCTCCGGAAGCCTCGCCGCGAGGGCGCGGGGGACCGAGCCCGTGTGCGATGCGCTCAACGTGATCATCATGACGGCAACCGGCCCGGCTGGCCGGGGGATTCCCGATCCGGGAGCACCGATGCCCGTCTCATGGGCCATCATGGTGATGCCCATGTCGCCCCGGCCACGATGGCCGCCCGGACCGCGTCGCTGGCGGCGGGTTGGAGACCACAGTGAGCGCTGCCACCGCCACCCCTGGGGAGCAGAACGCGCCCGCACCGCCCGGCTGGCCGGGATGGCGGCGGGTGCTCGGGGTGACCGCCCTGGTCCTGGTGCTCGCGTGCCTCCTGCCCCCGCTGGACATGCTCGCCCGGCGCTATGTGTTCGTTGAGTCGCTCCAGTTCTGCGTGTTCGCCATGGCCGGCCCGGCGCTGATCGTGCTGGGCGCGCCGTGGCGGTTCCTGCGCCTGTCCCGTGCGGACGGCGGGCCGGGCGGACCCGGCGCACCTGGCCCGGCCGACCGGCTGGCGGCCGCGCGGCGGGACAACCGGTCGTTCGGGCGGGCAGCGGTCTTCCTGATCGCCTTCATCGCCGTGTGCCTGGCCTGGCGGCTGCCATCGGTGATGGACGCGCTGGCCAGGCAGCCCGCCCTGGTCGTGCCCGAGGCGCTGACGCTGCTCGCGGTCGGTGCCGGGCTCTGGCTCGAACTCGTGGACTCGCCACCGGTGGCGCCCCGGCTCCCGCGGCCGGGGCGCGCCGCCGTGGCCGCGCTGGCGATGTGGTCCACCTGGGCCGTCGCCTACGTCCTCGGGTTCGCCAGTCATGCCATCTTCCACGGCTACGACGCCGCAGGAAGCGGCCTGAGCGCGATCGCCGACCAGGAGATCGCGGTGGGCCTGGTGTGGGCGGTGGCCGGGCTCTGCTTCGTGCCGGTGGTGATCACCAGCATGATCGGCTGGCTGGGCGGCGGCGAGGACGCCGACGAGGAGTTCCAGCGTGTCTTCCGGGACGAGAACCAGCGCGCCACGGTGCGAGGCTGGGGCCCGCGCCCGCGCCGCCGGCCCACCTCCTCCGCCTGACCTGCCGGGTGCCTCCGGGCGGGCCGGGTGAGCCGGGCCGCTCTACCCGACCGGATGATCGACGTCCACGGCCGGCAGGTCCTCCACCTCCCGCCTGCTGATGCTGAGCCGGATACCGTCGTCAACGGCCGCCACGGCACCGATCGGGATGGCCACTTCCTTCCGCCCCCACAGGTGCCCCTCCTGCAGCAGCACGTGGGTCACGTGGCGGTTGCGCGGGTCGATGACGAGCCCCTGGACGTGGCCGATGCTGCCATCGGTGGCATGGACGGGCTCCCCGCGGCGCACAGCCACCTCGCCCAGGGGGATGGTGTCGTAGGTGACGGTCTCTGAGACCGTCACCGCGGGATCCATGCCCGCGCCAATGCCCGGGCCGGCCAGGCCGTAGTAGGGCCACGCGACCACCTGCTCCGGGCCGTAGGCCGCGTAGCCGGCGCTGCCCGGCACGAACTGCGTGTCTTCGGCGGAGTCGAGTTCCTCGAACTCCGCGATGGTGCAGCGCAAGAGAACCCCCTCGGTGGTGTCCTCCACCAGGTCGAGCGGGACGAGCCGGCCGAGCCCCTGGCGGTGCGCCGGCTCGACCACGAGATGGGTGACCGCCCGCGCGACCGGGTCTACGACCACCCGGGTCACCTCGCCGCAGACGCCATCCGTGCAGCTCGCTTCGGCCCCGATCGTGAACTGGCTCGGCTCCGCCATGGCACCTCCTCGTCTCCTTGGACCCTAGCGCGGGTCACGCCGGCATCCGGCCCGCCCCGGCCAGCTGCCCCCAGCGGAGCCGCAAAAGCTGTCAGCGATCATGGCGGCCGCCGCAGATGCGCCTGGCAGTGTGATCTTCAGCCGCATCTGCGTTAAAGTCAGGTGGTGCCGACATTTCGGATCAAGGAAGCGGCCGACCTGATCGGCGTGAGCGACGACACCCTGCGCCGCTGGGCCGACGGGGGCCGCATCGAGACGACCACCGACGCCTCCGGGCGGCTGGCCGTCAACGGGGTGGCGCTAGCTCGTTTTGCATGTGAACTGGCCCAGTCCGGCGATCGGGGAGACCGGGCAGTAGTGGGCCATTCGATGCGCAACAGGTTCAGCGGCCTGGTCAGCCGGGTCGTCCGCGACACCGTCATGGCTCAGGTCGAGGTCCAGGCGGGGCCGCACCGGTTTGTGTCGCTGCTCAGCCGGGAGGCTGCCGACGAGCTCGGCCTGGAGCCGGGAGTGCTCGCGGTGGCCGCCATCAAGGCCACCAACGTCTCTATCGAGATCCCCGCCGTCCACTGATCTCGCGCCGCGAGATCTAACCATAGGAGTTCACTAGTGCGCCGTTTCGCTGTTATCGCCGCCGGTGTGGTGGCAGTCGCCGTCGCGGGCTGCTCCAGCAGCAGCTCAAGCTCGCCCAGTACGAGCAGCTCGTCCTCGACCGGGACGATCACCGTCTTCGCCGCCGCATCGCTGATGGAGACCTTCACCCAGCTCGGGAAGCAGTTCGAGGCCGCCCATAAGGGCGACACGGTGAAGTTCAGCTTCGGGCCGAGCTCCGGCCTGTCGACCCAGATCACCAGCGGCGCGCCGGCCGACGTGTTCGCCTCGGCGGCGACGGCGAACATGGACACGGTGGTCCAGGCGGGCGACGCGTCCAACCCGCAGAATTTCGCCAAGAACACCATGGAAGTCGCGGTCCCCCCGAACAACCCCGCCAAGGTGACGTCCGTGAATGACCTGGCGAAGAAATCCGTCAAGGTGGCGGTATGCCAGCCGCAGGTGCCGTGCGGGGTCGTGGCGGCGCAGGTGTTCAAGAACGCCGGGATCACGGTCAAGCCGGTCACGCAGGCAACCGACGTGGACTCGGTGGTGACCGAGGTCGAGACGGGCAACGTCGACGCGGGCATGGTCTACGTGACCAACGTGCTGTCGGCCGGCAGCAAGCTCAAGGGCATAACCATCCCGGCTAACGAGAACGCCTCGACGCTCTACCCGATCGCCACCATCACCAGCAGCAAGCACGAGTCCATCGCCAAGGAGTTCGTCGACTACGTGCTCTCGCCCGCGGGTCAGCAGGTGCTCACGGCCGCGGGATTCGAGAAGCCCTGACATAGTGGTCTGACCTTGGCAGACCACTAGCTCCGGAGCCCGTCATGGTGACCTCCACCGCGCCGTCGCGCCTGACAGCCCGGGAACGAGCCAGGCGGGCCGCCCGGGGCGGTGCCTCGCGGTCAGTGCCGGCGCCCCTGCTGGTGCCGGCGCTGATCGCGATCGGCTTCCTGGTGCTGCCCCTGCTCGGGATGCTGATCCGCGCCCCCTGGCGTCATCTCGGGGCGGCCCTGACCGGGACCGACGCCACCCAGGCCCTGGTTCTTTCCCTGTGGACCGCGACCACGGCCACGGCGATCTCCCTGGTCATCGGGGTGCCGCTGGCGTGGGTGCTGGCCCGGACCAGCTTCCCGGGCCAGCGGCTCCTGCGTGCGCTGGTGACCCTGCCGCTGGTCCTCCCGCCGGTCGTCGGCGGGGTCGCGCTGCTGCTGGCGTTCGGGCGGACCGGGTTCATCGGCCAGTACCTGAACTCCTGGTTCGGGCTGACGATCCCGTTCACCCCGCTCGCCGTGGTGATGGCCGAGACCTTCGTCGCCATGCCCTTCCTGATCATCACCGTCGAGGGGGCGCTGCGGTCCGCCGACCAGGGCTTCGAGGAAGCGGCGGCCACCCTGGGCGCGCGGCGGATGACCGTGTTCCGGCGGGTCACCGTGCCGCTGGTCGCCCCCTCGCTGGCCGCGGGCGCGGTGCTGTGCTGGGCGCGGGCCCTGGGCGAGTTCGGGGCCACGATCACCTTCGCCGGCAGCTTCCCCGGCCAGACGGAGACGATGCCGATCGCCGTGTACTACGCGCTTCAGACCGACCCGGACGCGGCGATCGCCCTCAGCCTGGTGCTCCTGCTGGTCTCCGTGGCGGTGCTGGTCTCCCTGCGCGACCACTGGCTGCGGGGCGGCTCGCTCTCATGACGCACGGGGGCAGCGACGGCCTCGTCGTCGATGCCGAGGTCAGGCGGGGCAGCTTCACCCTCGCGGTCAGCCTCACCGCGGCGCCCGGCCGGGTCCTCGGCCTGCTGGGGCCGAACGGGGCCGGGAAGTCCACCCTGCTCGGCGCGGTCGCGGGCCTGACGCCCATCTCCGCCGGGCGGATCATGCTCGCGGGGCAGGTGATGGACGACGCGGACACGGGAACCTTTGCCGAGCCCGCACAGCGGCCGGTGGGCTTCGTCTTCCAGAACTACCGGCTCTTCCCCTACCTGACCGTGGCCGAGAACGTGGCGTTCTCGCCGCGGGCCCGGGGCCAGGGGAGGCGGGCCGCCAGGGCAGCCGCCAGCCACTGGCTCGACCGGCTCGGGCTGGCCGACCTCGCTGGCCGCAAGCCTGACCAGCTGTCCGGCGGGCAGGCGCAGCGGGTGGCGCTGGCCCGCGCGCTGGCCGGGCAGCCAGAGCTGCTGCTGCTGGACGAGCCCCTGTCGGCCCTGGACGCCGGGACCCGCCTGGATGTGCAGGCCGAGCTCAAGCGGCACCTGGCGGACTTCACCGGGCCGTGCCTGCTGGTCACGCACGACCCGCTCGAAGCGCTGGTGCTGGCCGATCAGCTCATCGTCCTCGAAGGCGGGCGCATCGTCCAGGAGGGCACCCCGGCGCGGATCGCCCGCCAGCCCGCCACCGATTACGTCGCGAAACTCGTCGGGCTGAACCTGTACGCGGGCCGGGCCGACGGGTCCCAGGTGAAACTCACCGGCGGCGGGGACTTCGTCATCGCCGACCACGGCCAGCGCGGTGACGTGCTCGTCGCCCTGCGCCCCTCCGCCGTGGTCGTCAGCACCGAGCGCCCGCAGCACGGCAGCGCCCGCAACGCCTGGCCCGCCCGGATCACCGGGCTGACGCTGCTGGCCGACCGCGTCCGGCTCGGCCTCGAAGGACAGCCGTCCGCCCTGGTGGACGTCACACCCGCGGCGGTGGCCGAGCTTTCGCTGCAGCCGGGCAGCCAGGTGTGGCTCACCACCAAGGCCACCGACCTGGAGGTCTACCCGCGCGTGGACGGCCGGGCGGGCTGAGGACCCCGGCCGACGCGGCCGCTACTGGACGAGACAGCCCGGCGGGCGCGTGCTGGGCTGGCTGTGCCCGGCGGCCCGGCCGCGGTATGGGAAGGCGGCCGCGAGGGCACGGGCGATCAGGTGAGCCCGCGCCGCGTAACCGGCGGAGGTGTAGTGCACGCCGTCGGAGATGAACCACCTGTTCTTGACGACCGCGGCCCAGTCATAGACCCGCATGTTCGGGTACCGGGCGCAGGCCCGGAGCAGGGCAGCGTCCCAGGCCTGCATCTCACTTTCGGCGTACGGCCCGCTGGCCACCAGCGACTTCACGTTCACCCACAGGACCGGCTGGCGGCCGATCACCGCCATCATCTGGCTGATCCGCGCGGCCCGGCCGGTATTCGAGCCGATAGCGACGTCGGCGGTGTCGTTGGTCCCGAGGGCCAGCACCCAGCAGCCCCGGTACCCGTCCTGGACCAGCTGCTGCGCGACCTGGTAGGCGTTGGGCCCGCCGGTGGCCGTCTCCACGACCGACGTGCCGCCCGAGATTTCCGGGACGAACTTGGTGACCCCCACCCGCGCGTACTGTGCGCCGATCCGCTTGCGCGGGTTCGGCAGGTAGTCGGGCGAGATGAGGCCGTCCGAGGTGGAGTCGCCGATGTGCACCACGGCCCGGCACTCGCTGCGGGCCGGCCCGCTGGCCGTGGCCGGCGGCGGGCTGCTGGCGGCGCTGCTGCGTGGCTTGTGGCTGGCGGCCGCAGCGGGCGAGGGCAGTACGGCCGGGACCGCTGGCGGCCGCACGACGCCGGTCAGGCCGCAGCTGGCCAGCCCGGCCACCAGGACCGATGCCACGAGCGCGAGCCGGGTTTGCCCCGGCAGGGCCCCCAGATGCCATCCGCTGGACCTCATCTCGGCCAGCCACCGGCGGATCGCGCCGTGGCGGACCGGCTCCTCGACGAACCGCCAGGACAGCGCGGCGACCCCGACGGCCGCGGCGACCTGCAGGACCTCGCGGAGTATGCTCTCCTGGCCGTCGGCCGGGGTGGTCAGCACGATGATCGGGTAATGCCACAGGTAGATGCCGTAGGAACGGACACCGACCCAGCGCAGCGGGCGCCAGCCCAGCACCACGCCGAGCCTGCTCGCGGGCGATGCGGCCGCGCCCACGACCATCGCCGTGCCGACCGAGAGCAGGACCATCCCGCCCCGGTAGAGGAAGGCCGAGTACTGAGTCGTCTGCCAGATCAGCACGGCGATGACCGCCAGCCCGGCGGCCCCGATACCGTCCAGGATCCAGCGGGCGGTCTCGGTGACGTCGTCGCCCAGGAGGCGGCTGGGCCAGACGAAGGCCAGTGACGCCCCGATGAGCACGGCGAAGGCCCGGGTGTCAGTGCCGTCATAAACCCGCGTCGGGTCATAGCCCGGCTGGTAGAGCAGGGCCATCGCCACGGCGGAAACGAAGGCCAGCAGCAGTGTCGCCCACGCCAGCCGGGCGCGGAGCCCGCGGCGCCCGCGCGTCCAGCGCAGCCCGAGCCACAGCAGCCAGGGCCAGATCAGGTAGAACTGCTCCTCCACCGCCAGCGACCACAGGTGGCCGAGCGGCATCGGCGGGGCGAACCGCGCGAAATAGGAGCTGTGCTGGGCGATCAGCCACCAGTTGCTCACGTAGGCCGCCGAGGAGACGACCGCCCCGCGGACCGGCGCCAGCTGGCCCCGGTCCAGCAGCGTGACCCAGGCGGCGACCACCACCAGCATGACGAACAGCGCAGGCAGCAGCCGCCGGGCCCGGCGCAGCCAGAAGTCCGCCAGCTGCAGCCGGCCGGTGTTCTCGTACCGGCCGAGCAGCAGGTCGGTGATGAGGTAGCCGCTCAGCGTGAAGAAGACCCCGACCCCGAGCAGCCCGCCCGGGGCCCAGCCGACGCCCAGGTGGTAGGCGATAACGGCCATCACCGCCAGAGCCCGCAGCCCGTCCAGGCCGGGCATGTACCGCTGATCAGCGCGGACCGGCTTGGGCATAGCCCCTCTCCACCGCCGGCACGTGGCACCGTCACAGGCGGCGGCGCCACGGACGGGCCACGGCCGGGCCCGTCAACCACCTCGCCCATTGGTGACGCTAACTTTTTAGCTGGCCAGTGTCACTGAGGCTCGCGGGCGGGCGACCGGCCCACTCTCCGGCCGGTCCGTCGGCCCGTCGGCCCGGGCCGCTCACGACGCCATCATCGGCGACCCGCGCGGGATCCACACCGGTTTACCGGTATACGGCCGGGACGCATTATGAAGATCAATTATCGGGACCGTGGATATGCCATATCGGCAGGTCGTTCCGGTGAGCGCCCGGCACGATTCGAAACGCGGCGACGGTACCCTTGGGTAGCGCCACCAGGGGAGCAGTGATGTACGAGCCGTACCCGGCTTCGGGACCAGCGCCGGGGCCCCAGCCCATCGAGCCGCCGCACTCGGTGCTCAACGCGGTCAGGCTCATGTACGCGGGCGCGGCGCTCGAACTGCTCGGAGTGATCATCGCCATGGTGACCAGGGACAGCCTGAAGTGGGCCATCTTGGCCAGGCACCCGCTCTACAACCAGACGCAGGTGCATCATGCCGAGTTCGCCCGGGCCGTTCCCCTCGTCATCGGCGGGCTGATCGCGATCGGCCTGTGGCTCTGGATGGCCTGGGCGAACAGCCAGGGCCGGAATTGGGCCAGAGTCCTCTCGGCGGTGTTCTTCGGCATCAGCACTTTTGACCTGCTCATCTCGTTTCTCGTGGTGCGCGCCACCGCCTCCATAATCGTTGGTGTCGTTATCTGGCTCGTTGGGCTCGCGGCCATTGTGCTCCTGTTCAGCAAGGAGTCCGTCCTGTTCTACCGGCGGCAACTGGTCCGTGGGTAGCGGTCGCGCCGGTGTCCCGCCCGGGCGCCCGGGCCCCGGCCGGCAGGAGGATGCGCGCCCCGCCGTGCCACCGATGCCCAGGCCCGGATGTGAACCAGGCTCGCAGGTCACGCGTCTGACAAGTACCTAGCTTGCAGACAGGAACGACGTCATGGCCGTATCTGAACGCGCGATCGGCAATGCCCTGGGCTGGCCCACCCCCCTCGCCTGCCTTTACAGCATCGCCATGGAGACCGGGATCGGGGTCCGCGACTACCCGAGCGATGACGGTGATACCGCCGCCATCGTCGCCGACGGCCAGGTCATCGCCCTCAACGCCGGCCTGGCGGACGACGGGCTGCGCGCCGATGTGCTCGCCATGGCCCTGGAAGTGGCCATCGTCATGAACAACCGCCCCGGCACCATCTGCGACCGAGGCGGGTTTGTCGTCATCACCCGGAAGAGGGTCCCGGCCCCAGCCGCCGGGCTGGGCAAGTTCGCCACCCTGATGGCCCGCACCTGCGGCCGGGACACCGACTCCGCGGCGTTCGAGTACTACGCCCCCGAGCTTCCGGGCGATCGCCGCTGAGTCAGGCACCTCCGGCGCGGTGACCGCACCGGCCTTATCCCGTCGACGCGCGGCTGCGGTTGCCGTTCAATGGCGGGGTGCAGATCGTGCGCATGACCGCGGTCTATGCAGCCGATATCGTCACCTGGCGCTATCCCCCGCCTTATGACTGCTACGACATGACCGATGCCGATCCAGGCTTCCTGGCCAGCCCGGACGGTGGCTTCTTCGCCCTCACCGATGGGACCGGGCTGATCGGCTTCCGCTCGTTCGGGCCCGACGGCCAGGTCCCCGGCGGCGCGTATGACGACTCCGCCCTCGACACCGGCGGCGGCCTGCGTCCCGACCTCACCGGCCAGGGCCGGGGCCGGGAGGCCATCCAGACCGGCCTGGACTTCGGGCAGCGGGAGTTCGCCCCGGCCGCGTTCCGGGTCACCGTCGCCACCTTCAACCTCCGGGCGCAGCGCGTGGTCGCGGCGCTGGGCTTCCGCAATATCGCGAGCTTCCGCGCCTCAACCGACGGCCGGAGCTACGAGATGCTGGTCAGGCCCGCGCCCGCGCGGTAGCGCATTCCCGGATCCGGCCGTCCTCGGACCGCCCTCATGGATCCCTGATCATCGTGTCTGAGCTCGCCTCGACCAGCATGTCGCCGATGAACCTGGCGTCCTGACCGGCCGGCCGCACGGATGATCCACGAACTGTCAGGCACGACTGCCAGTGTCCCAGGCCGGCGGCTACCTGCTGGGCTGGCTGGCAGGTGCTAACGTCGGTGACCGCTCACTGACGGATTCGGAGGATCCTGTGGACCTGTTCGATCTGGACGGCAAGGTCGCCGTCGTCACCGGCGGGACCCGCGGGATCGGCCTGATGATCGCGCGCGGCCTGCTGCAGGCGGGCGCCTCGGTCTACGTCAGTTCGCGCAAGCCGGAGGCCGGGGACGCCGCGGTCGCCGAGCTCTCCGCGCACGGCCGGGTGGTGTCGGTGCCGGCCAACCTGGCCCGCGAGGAGGAATGCGCCCGGCTGGCCGCCGAGGTCGGCCGCGCCGAGGAACGCGTCCACATCCTGGTCAACAACGCCGGCGCCACCTGGGGCGCACCCCTGGCGGAGTTCCCGACCTCGGGCTGGGACAAGGTCCTGGACCTCAACCTCAAGGCCCCGTTCCTGCTCACCCGGGCGTTCCTCCCACTGCTCGAGGCCGCCGGGACCGCCGACGACCCCGCCCGGGTGATCAACGTCGGCAGCATCGACGGGCTGCGGGTACCGCCGTTCCCCACCTACTCCTACTCGGCCAGCAAGGCCGGCGTGCACCAGCTCACCCGCGTGCTCGCCCGTGAGCTCGGGCCCCGGCACATCACCGTCAACGCGGTGGCCCCGGGCCCGTTCGAGTCGAAGATGATGGCCGCGGTCCTCGCCGAGTTCGGCGAGGAGATCGCGGCCGCCTCCCCGCTCGGGCGCATCGGCCGCCCCGACGACATGGCCGGGGTCGCGGTGTTCCTGAGCAGCCGGGCGGGAGCCTACGTGACCGGTGCCGTCATCCCGGTGGACGGCGGGATCTCGGGGACGCACTGACGGCCGCCGCCTGAGGGGTTTCTGAAGATACGGCCTGGCTTCATGCCTTCCTGGCCCAGCTTGCCGCGCGTGGCTTCCCGTCGCCCAGGCCGCTGCCCGCCAAGCGGATCCGGGCCGGGCGCGCCGAAACCGGCATGCTGGCGCACGTTCAATGGCTCACCGCCAACAGCGATGCGATCAGCGATGAGTTCCTGGCCGCACGTTCCCGATGTTTCTCTTCGTCGCCAGCCAGCTGCCCACCACGCCGTGGGGCGTGACGGTGCGGCTGAGCACACATGGCATCGGCAATATGCGTTGCCATTTCCGGCATCGAGGCGGTAGGACCAGCGTGTGGATGTCGTCGTGGAGCCGCTCAGCCATCATCCCGAAGCAGTACCGCTGGCGGCGGAATGGCACTTCAGAGAGTGGGGGCACACCGACCCGGGCGGTTCGCTCGACGCGTGGACGGCTGGCCTGGCCGGGCAGGCCGGTGCCGACCAGATACCCGGGACGCTGATCGCGCTCGTGGACGGCTCGCCGGCCGGGGTCGTGTGCCTGGTCGGGCAGGACATGCCGGGGTATGAGCCCGCGGCCGGGCTGACACCGTGGATCAAGGGCCTGTACGTGATCCCCCCGGCGCGCCGCCGGGGCGTCGGCGGCCTGCTGGTGCGGCGGTGCGAGACATGGGCGGCATCCCTTGGCCACCAGGCCCTGTACCTCTACACCGAGCGCGGCTCGGGGGCGCAGGCCCTCTACGAACGCCACGCCTGGCAGGCCATCCACGTCGGCCACTATGAAGGCATCGACGTGACGGTGATGCGGGCCTTCCTGCGCCCGGGCGCCGGGGTCCTGCCTGCTACTCCCCGGTGAGCCCGTCGACCGACTCCCGCCCTCGTATCGCCTCCAGCCGTTCCATCAGCACATTGCCGTCGAAGTCCCTGGTCTTGGTATCCGCGGCGTAGCACCCACAAGCGCTCCAGGTCACGGTCGCGGAAGGCAGCAATCTGGCGGTCCACCGCATCGGTTGCTTCGGGCATGCCCCGCTCCCATCGTGCAGCGTTCTCCAGGCGGCACGGTACTGCCCGCCAGAAGACCGCTTCAGCGCGCTGCCAGAGACCGCCCCGGCGCCCGCCAAGCCCCGCGCCAGCTCGCCTGCGCGCGGATGGAGGGGTCAAGCCGGGTCAGGGGGTGCTGTCCGCGCCGTGGCGATCGCCACCGTGGTGAAATGCGCCGTGAAGCTGCCGCCCACCTCGTCGATGGCGGCGCCGATGCCCGCCAGCAGCTCCTGTAGCTTGGCCGGCGGGATCTGGCTGTGGCCGCCGAAGGTAGGCACCTGTTCCAGCCATTCATCGCGGGTGTAAAGGCGGTCCCAGTCGAATCGCCACTGCTCCGGTTCGCCGAACGCGCCCGCCTGCCGTATCCCGTCGGCCGCCTTGCCGCACATCATCAGGTACGCGTCGAGGGCGGGCCTCGCCCAGGGATCGAACGGCAGGCCGGTCGGCACCCGGCGGTAGACCGCGACGAAGGCTTCACCCAGGCCTGGCGGGGGCTGGCACGCGTTCCAGAACACCGCCAGCTGCCCGCCAGGGTGCAGCGCCAGCGCGGCCTTGGCCGCTCCCGCGACCGGATCCACCCAGTGCCAGGCCTGCGCGGCGATGACCGCGTCGAATTCCCGGCCGGCGGGGTCCCAGTCTTCGAACTTCGCCACCTCGACCTCGAGCCCTCTCTGCCGGGCCAGGTCGGCCATACGCGCGTCGGGATCGACCCCGAGCACCCGGCACCCGGCCGCCTGGAACTGCCGGGCTGCGATACCGGTACCGCAGCCGACATCCAGGACGTCGGGGCCAGGGCTGGCGGCGGCGATCCGCTCCACGAGGGTGCCCGGATAGCTGGGGCGGGCCCGGTCGTAGCGTTCAGCGTCCGAGCCGAACGACTCCGCTGCCTGCCGGTACTGATGCGTCTCGTTCGCTGATGAAGCTCGTTCTCGTTCCGGTCGCGCTGGCATGGAACAACGATCGCTTCCGGATGTCCCCCATGGCTGCTGGTTTCGCGCGCGGCGAAGGCGCACCCAGCAGAGCCATCCAGGGATCCGGCTGGCGATGTGAGCGATACCGCAATTCGGGCGCGCCGGGGGCGGCCGTGATCGGCGCGCCAGCCGCGGACTGTCACCGATGCCAGGCCGGCGGGACAATGCGGGGGTGAGTGCACCGGGCCTGACCGTCCCCCGCAAGCTTCATCGCGGCGACACCCTGCGGGTGGTGGCGCCAGCGTGCAGCCGTCCGTTCGTGGCCGAGCATGATCACAGCGCGGTGATCGATGCCCGCTTTGCCGCCCTGGGGCTGCGGCTGACCTTTGGCAACCACGTCGATGAGCGAGACGACTTCGAGTCCTCACCGGTGGCCTCGCGAGTGTCTGACCTGCATGCGGCGTTCGCGGACCCGGAGGTGGCCGGCATCCTCACCGTGATCGGCGGGTTCAACAGCAACCAGTTGCTCCCCCACCTGGACTGGGATCTCATCGCCGCCCACCCCAAAATTTTCTGCGGCTACTCCGACATCACCGCCCTGCAGAACGCCATCCTCGCCCGGGCCGGCCTGGTCACTTACTCCGGGCCGCACTGGTCCAGCTTCGGGATGCGTGACCACTTCGAGCAGACCCAGCGGTGGTTCGCCGCGGCCCTGTTCGGCGACGGGCCGATCGAGCTGCGCCCGGCGGAGGCCTGGACCGATGATCTGTGGTTCCTCGACCAGGACAACCGGACCATGCACCCCAACCAGGGCTGGTGGCCGCTCAGGCCCGGCCAGGCGGCCGGCCGCATCATCGGGGGGAACCTGGGCACCCTTAACCTCCTGCAGGGCACTGAGTACATGCCCTCCCTGGGCGGGGCGCTGCTCATGGTCGAAGACGACGCCATCAGCGACGCCGACGCCTTCGCCCGGAACCTGACTTCCCTGCTGCAGCTACCCGACGCCAGCGGCGTGCAGGGCCTGGTGATCGGCCGCTTTCAGCAAGCGAGCGGCGTGACCCGCTCGCTGCTGGAGCAGATCATCGCCGGCCAGGATCGCCTGACTGGCCGGCCCGTACTCGGCAACGTCGACTTCGGCCACACCAACCCGCTCGCCACCTTCCCGATCGGCGGCCAGGCGGCTCTGACCGTCGGCGCCACCAACTCCCTGCGCATCTCCGACCCGTAAGGCGGCGGACAAGCTGGCCGGCCGGGGATGAAGCGGAAGTGATCAGTGACCGTCCCGGCCGTCGATCAGCTCCCTGCAAAGGGCTCCGGCGGCCGCCTCATCATGGCGCGTATTCCGGAAGCAGACCGTCCGGGATCAGCGCTACCATCCGGGCCATGACAGCAACCAACGATCCGGCCGGCCCGGCGCCCGGCTGGCCCGGTGAACCGATGGCGGCGCAGTTTGGACCGCACCGGTTCTACGCCGGCGAGGGCGGCGGCAGCGAGCAGTTCCGGGGCGCCCGGTTCGACGTCGCGGACCTGCGCGGTGCCCGGTTCACCGACTGTGACCTGACCGGCGTCACGATCCGGGACGGCTGGCTGGTGAACGTGAGCATCTCCGGTTACCTCAGCAATGTCACGGTCAACGGCGTTGACGTGAGTGATTTCGTCAGCGCCGAGCTGGACCGCCGGCACCCGGAGCGGGTGCAGTTCCGCGCGGGGCAGACGGCCGATGACGTCCGCGCGATGTGGGACACCATCGAGCGGCTGTGGGCGCAGGCAATCGAGCGGGCCGGGCGGCTGCCCGCGGCAGCGCTCGCCGAGCAGGTCAACGAGGAATGGTCATTCGCGCAGACACTGCGCCATCTGGTCTTCATCACCGACGCATGGGCCAGCCGGACGGTGCTGGACCAGGAAATGCCCTACCACCCGCTCGGCCTGCCGCAGAGCTGGTATCCGGCGGCGGACGCGGCCGCGCTTGGCATCGACCTGACCGCGCAGCCCGGCTACGCCGAGATCCTGGCCGCCCGCGCCGGCCGGATGACCGTGATGCGGCGCATCGTGACCGGCCTGACCGACGACAGCCTGGGACGACTGTGCCAGCGCTCGCCCGCTCCTGGTTACCCGGACGAGGAGCGCACCGTGATCGACTGCATCAGCGTGGTGATGGACGAGGAGATCGAGCACTACCGGTTCGCGGTCCGCGACCTGGCCGTGCTGGAAGCCAGCTAGCCGGTTCAGGCAGAGAACACGAAATTTGCTCCTGCCGGCCCACCCAGCATTTGGCGGTTGTCCCAGCTAGCCGAGTGTGCCGCTGGTCATGCTTGCTGGCGCATGTCAGGGGACGTTGTACTTCCGCGCCCGCTGTACGGCTCGCGCTTGGTCACGTGTTGTCCTGGCTGGGTACGGCGCTTGACATGCTGGTGCCACCCGGTAAGCGATGACGACCCCGCGGGGAGGAAAATGACGGTGGCCACCTTCGTGCTGATCCACGGCGGCGGAGATGTCGGATGGTACTGGCATCTGGTCGAGCGGGAGCTGCGGCAGCGGGGCCATGACACCCTCGCACCCGACCTGCCCTGCGACGACGACTCGGCCGGGCTGGCCGAGTACGCCGACACCGTGATCAGTGCGATCGGCAATCGCCG
Organism: uncultured Actinomycetes bacterium; assembly: GCA_963730065.1. Classification (GTDB taxonomy): domain Bacteria; phylum Actinomycetota; class Actinomycetes; order Streptosporangiales; family Streptosporangiaceae; genus UBA9676. Next base: position 173,990 of record CAVSQL010000008.1, read on the forward strand.
CGGCCTGGTCGTGGCCGCGCAGTCCTTCGGCGGGTTCACCGCGCCTCTGGTGGCCGCCCAGGTTCCAGTCGACATGCTGGTCCTGGTGGCCGGGATGATCCCTCTGCCGGGAGAGGCTCCCGACGACTGGCCCGCGAACACCGGCTTCGACGAGGTCATGCGCCAGCAGGTGCAGCAATACCCCGGTGCGGACCTGATCTACCACGACGTCCCCCCGGGCCTGGCCGAGCAGGCCCGCCGCAACGCGCGCGACCAGTCAGACACGCCCGGCCACGCCCCGTGGCCGCTGGACGCGTGGCCGCCGGTGCCGACACGGTTCGTGCTGTGCACCGAAGACCGGTTCTTCCCGCCCGAGTTCATGCGGCGAGTCGTCGCCGATCGCCTGGGCGTCGTTCCGGATGAGATAGCCGCTGGCCATGCCGTTGCGCTAAGCCGCCCAAAGGAGCTGGCCAACCGGCTCGTCAGCTATTCAGCCACGGGCGGATGAATCGCGCGGAGGAGGGGGTTCGGCCCCGCTACTCGCCGATCAGCGCCTTGAACGACGGCTCGTCGCGGATCGGGTCGAAGTCGGAGTCCTCGCGTGCATCTGCGCGGAGCTTCTCCGACGAGCCGGCCGCGCTCCGCAGGTGATCGATCGCCTCGGCCGAGCGGCCGCTCAGGCTTTCGCTGCAGGCCAGGTTGTAGACGAGCATCGGATACTGGGGATTGGCGGCGATGGCGTCTTCGAGCCGCGCTCTTAGCTCGGCGTGCTCGCCATTGTCGTAGAGCGGCCTGAGTGGTGCCCACAGCTCCCAGCCGGTCGCGTCGTACGCCTTGCCCGGCGTGCCGTCGAAGACGAGGATCGTGGTCGCCGGCTCGGCCGCGACGGCCGTTCGCTGCGCGCCCTGCCGGGTGAAGACGAGGGTGCCGGGGGTCGCTTCCACATCCTCGCCCTCGAGCTCGAAGATCGCGCGCCCGCTCACGACGACGAACAACTCCTCGGCCGGCTCGGAGTCCTCGTCATACTCGTTGATGATCGGGTCACCCGCCGCCGCGCCCACCCATGCGGTCACGCCGAAGCTGGTGATCCCGAAGTGGTGCCGCACCGGCCGGTAGCGGTAGCGCCCGTCGGGCAGTGCGTCGATCTCGTCCAGGCGCGCGATCGTGTACGTCTTCATGGGATCCTCCTGTCGCCGCGTGTCGGCCGCGATCCTAGCCCCGCCCCACGACAGGGATCATGCTGAGCTACGCTCCCGCGCACGACGCCTGCCCGCTCGTTCCCCTGGACCCCAGCGCCCGCTCCACCACCAGTGCAGCCTTGACATATCTGCACGGCAGCGACGAACGTCAGCGGGCCATCGCCGAGGCCCTGAGCAACCTGACGGCCGCCGAGTTGAGGCGGCGGGGCACAGGCACGTATCGGGCACGGAAGCGCCGGAGGGTCTCGTGAAGATCGTTGGCGGGTGCGGCCGGATGCCGGTTGAGCTGGGCGTTTGGGTGGGCGCCCCGAGCGCGATTCGAACGGGCGACCTACTGCTTAGGAGGCATCCCCCGGACGTCGCCAGACGATGCTAGGTATGGCCTGATGTGCGGTTAGCTGCACCGACAGTGGC
>CAVSQL010000009.1:0-179057 GCA_963730065.1 uncultured Actinomycetes bacterium
CGCCCGTGAATATGCGGGAGCTAGTTTGTGGTCGCTCCACCGTAGTCAGCGGCGATCGGCTATGAGCGGTCCCGCCAGGGACCGAGAGGCTGCGCCCCTTGCTGGCCTACGCTGACCACCCAACCTGACCACAACAGGATCCGACACGGCGCGATCCCCGCAGACGCGCCCATGGCCGCATCCCCAGGTGAGCCACTGTTTCCGACGACTTGGGCCTATTTTGCAAGCAGGGGGTGAGGGCTTCGAGCCCCGCTGGTTCCTAGCCCTGTAGCCGGTTCTTCTGTCCCTGCTGTTCGAGATATTCGCGTAGCTGTTGGGCGGAATCCAGGTTGACGACGGCTTTCTCGTCACTCCAGGGCCGAGCGCCGGCGATGGCATGAGGACCTGGATGAGCAGGGGATATGGCATCGCCTGGACGAGGCTGGACAGGCCGAATCTTGCTCGTAATGCGTAGGTCAGGTGCCCGCTCCGCACCCTATCGAGTGGCCGAACAAGGTCCATCACTGTCACTCGCGGACATGCACGGCCGGGGACGTGGACAGCGGGCAGCGCGGCCTGGGGTCACGGACTGATCTGAACAGGTCCGGATGCCCGCGCGGGTATCTACGGCAAGCGTGTGACAGCTTTCTCCACTGCCAGCTAGCCGCCAACTCGCCGCCGGTGCCGCCGGTGAAGCCTCTGCGGAGCTGGAGATCTGCGTCCCCACGAGCCCTGTCCATCGCCGAGCTGATGTCGTCCTTGTTGAGGGCGCCGAGGCGTCGGCGCCGCCATAGGTCGTACACGACCGCCCCGAGAAGCAGCACGGCGATGCTTGTTGCCGCGCTCGGGGCCAGGGCTCATCCTGATGGCATGAATCCGGGCCTGCGGGCAGAACTTCTGCGCCGGATGGAACGGGACCAGGCGGCGCGCCGGGCGGACCATCTTGAGGCGTTTGGGCAGGTCGATGCCGAGAATCTTCCCTGGCTCAAGAAGGTGATCGCCGAGATTGGCTGGCCTGGGCGATCGATCGTCGGCGACGACGGGGCCAGCGCCGCCTGGCTGCTGGTGCAGCACGCCGACAGCGATCCGGCGTTCCAGCGCCAGTGCCTGGAACTGCTGACCGTGGCCGCCAGTCATGGCGAAGCGACCAAGGCCCAGGTCGCTTACCTGACTGATCGTGTCCTGCTGGCGGAAGGCGAGCCGCAAGAGTTCGGTACCCAAGCGATCGGGCGGAACGGGCAATGGGTTCCGTGCGACCTTCGTGATCCCGGCCACGTCGATCAGCGCCGGGCGGCCATGTCGCTCGGCTCACTGGCCGGCAATCTGGCCAGAATCACCGAAGAATACGGCCCGCCTACCCCGCCGGTCATCACGTGCCCTGCTTGCGGCGGGAAGATCGAATTCTGGCTGCCAGACCCCGGGGAGGAGGCCACAGTGGACTGCGCGAGCTGCGGGCAGACACTCAGGTTCGGGATCCGCACCAAAGAGTGCGCGGGTGGTGTCGGCCCTGCTGAGTGATGTCCTGGTCACCTGTCAGACGCGGCGCAGTACGCTGACGACTTTGCCGAGGATGGTGGCGCCCTTGCCGGGAATCGGCGGGTACGCCGGGTTGTGCGGCATCAGCCAGACCTGGCCGTTCGACCGCTGGAGGGTCTTGACCGTCGTCTCGCCCTCAATCATGGCCGCTACGATGTCGCCGTTCTCAGCCTGCGGCTGCTGGCGCACCACGACAACGTCGCCGTCCTTGATTGCGGCGTTGATCATGGAGTCGCCGTGGACCCGGAGGCGGAACAGTGTGCCGTCGCCGACGAGTTCTTTGGGCAGCTCCCAGGTGTCGCCATCGACCCGCTCGGTCAGGTTCTGCGGCCCGGCGGCGATCTGGCCGTGGAGGGGAACGGGAACGCAGGCCGGGTCCTGGGACGGGATGTCCACTCCGCCCGCCAGGTCTTTGACCTCCAGGCGGATCGTCGGTTGCCCGGGCAGCCGCAGCTCTATCGTGCGCGGGCGCCCGGCGGTGCGCCGCAGGTATCCCTTGCGCTGCAAGATAGACAGCTGGTAGGAGACGCTGGACTTGCTGGCCAGCCCGGCCGCCTCGCTGATCTCGTCCAAGGTGGGCGCGTACCCGCGGCGGTCCGCGAAGTCCCTGATGGCCTGCAGGATCTTTTGCTGCCGCCAGCTGAGCACATGGTCGGGGTCCGGGTCGGGCCAGTCCGGTGGCTCCATCCCGTCGTCTGCCAGGCCGCTCATCGCCGGGTCTCCGCTTCGGTGGGCGCTGTCAGGCAGATCTTACCTGTTTAACGCTAGATATAAAATATGTGTTCGAGATAGTTTCCGCATGGCGATCGGTGCTCCACGCGCGCCCGATCCGTTCGGCGGCTGTCCTGGTGACGTTCGGCCCTGCTGCCCTCGCGCCCGGTGGAACATGATGGATGTATGGAAACGAACCAGGGGGTGACGACCATGCGGGCTGTTGTGGTCTACGAGTCGATGTACGGGAACACGCACCAGATCGCGGACGCCATCGGAGCCGGGCTCAGGTCCTCCTTCGAGGTCAGCGTCGTTCCCGTGCCAGAGGCGGGCCCGGCGGTTCTCGCCGACGCTGACCTGGTGGTGGTCGGCGGGCCGACGCATGTTCACGGGATGAGCCGGGCGGCCACCCGCAAGGCGGCAGTCGAGGCCGCGGACAAACCAGCCAGCCCTCTGAAGGCTGAGCCAGATGCGCTCGGTCCGGGGCTGCGGGACTGGTTTGACTCGCTCGGCCATTACAGGGTCAAGGCGGCCGCCTTCGACACCAGGATGCACGGGCCTGCCGCGCTGACGGGCCGAGCATCGAAGGGCGTGTTCCGGTTGCTCCGCGCGCATGGGTTCGACCTGGCCGCAGAGCCGGAGAGCTTCCTGGTGACGAAGCAGGACCAGCTCGAGCCGTACGAGACGGCCCGGGCACGCGAGTGGGGGACCAAGCTGGCCGCCAGCATCGCACCGAGCCCAGCGCCGAGCACACATCCATAGTGGACAGGCCCGCCTCGCAGGTCAGCTCGCCTGACAGCTCAGGCGGCCAGTCCTGAGCTGACAGTCCGGGGCCTGGGTCCGGGCATAGGCCGGGCAGCGTGCGCCAGGCGCTAGGACTTGGGTGATGCCCCGGCCCGGTATGCCTGGACGCAGAAGGGCCAGGCGCTGAAGTCGTTGTGCATCTTCCATAGCTTCCATGCGGCCTCGATGTTCCACCCTGGGTTCAGCGCCTTGGCCGGCGTGCCGCCGAGCTGCTGAAGGCTCAAGTCGGAGATCTGGAAGACACCCCAGTCCCTGATCCCGTTGGTGTTGGACAGGATGTACAAGGGATCGAGGAAGGACTGGCACCGGGCTGATGCGGGCTTGGAGCAGCTTTAGAGGATTATCTCAGTGACGGCGCAACATCATCGTTAAGCCTGGTGGGCATGAGAGGCTCCGACCCCCGGCTTCCCGCAGCCCAGTCGTCTGTAGCCCATCCACCTGCGGCCCAGCCATTCGCAGACCAGTGCTTACCAGCGCAGTCACCTGCGCCGGAACCGACGCCCGGGGCGTGCCACGTGGGCGTCCAGGTGGAGATCGTGATCCCGGTCCGTAACGAGGAGCGTGATCTGGGCCCGGGCCGCCGGCCCGCGCGGCCCGGCGCGGTGGCCGGCCAGCTGGTGCGGTTCGTCGTGGTCGGCGTGGCCAGCACGGTGGCCTACGGGGCCCACGACCACCACGATCTAGTCCCGGTCTAGTCCGGCACCGGCTGCCGGACCTGTCTGAAGAGGAGCTGACGGTGACCGCCATCTCGACGCAACCTGGCCCCGCGCCGGCCGCTGGCCATATCCGTGGCGGCCGCGCGGCCCAGATGCTGCGCGGCCGTCCCGATGACCCGGCGTGGGCACGGCCGGCGCTGCTGGCCCTGCTCGCGGCCACCGCCTTGCTCTACCTGGCCGGCCTGAGCCGCAACGGCTGGGCCAACGAGTTCTACGCCGGCGCCGCCCAGGCGGGCACGGAAAGCTGGAAGGCCTTTCTGTTCGGCTCGCTGGACTCGTCCAACTTCATCACCGTGGACAAGCCCGCGGGCTTCCTGTGGCCCATGGAACTGTCCGCCCGGATCTTCGGCGTGAACTACTGGAGCCTGCTCCTCCCGCAGGCGGTGGCGGGTGTGGCCACGGTCGGCGTGCTCTACACCTCCGTGCGCCGCTGGTTCGGGCCCGCCGCCGCGATCATCGCCGGGGTGGTCATGGCCCTCGCCCCGGTCGCCACGCTCATCTTCCGCTTCAATGACCCCGATGCGTTCATAACGCTGATGGCGGTGCTGGCCGCCTACTTTGGCATCCGGGCCCTGGAGTCGGGCCGCACCCGGTGGGTTGTCCTGACCGGTGTGCTCTTCGGGCTGGCTTTCCTCGGCAAAATGCTCGCGGGGTTTCTGGCCCTGCCGGCGCTGGCGCTGGCCTACCTGATCTGCGGGCCGCCCAAGCTCGGCAAGCGGATCTGGCAGCTGCTGGCCGGGGGTGCCTCGCTGCTGGTCACCGCGGGCTGGTGGGTCGCGGTCGTCCTGTTCACCCCGGCCGCCGGCCGCCCGTTCGTCGGCAGCACCACCGACAACAACATCCTCCAGCTCACATTCGGCTACAACGGGCTCAGCAGGCTGACCGGCAACCGGGGCGGGCTCGGGCTGGGGGGCGCAGGCCGGGCGGCCGGCCGTGGGCTCGGCGCAGGCGCGTCCGGTGGCGCGGGCGGGTTCGGAGGCCGCGCGTTCGGCGGCGGGACCGGCATCACCCGCTTGTTCACGCCCGAGTGGGGCGGGCAGATCAGCTGGCTGATCCCGGCCGCCCTGATCGCCTTCGTGGCCATGCTGTGGGTGTCGCGGCGGGCCGCCCGGACCGACCGTCTCCGCGCCGCCGCGATCCTGTGGGGCGGATGGCTGGTGGTGGCCGGGCTGGTGCTCAGCTTCATGTCCGGAACCACCCACTCGTACTACGCGGTCGCCCTCGCCCCGCCGATCGGCGCGCTTACCGGCATCGGCGCCGTCGTGCTGTGGCGGATCCGCCACACCTGGTTCGCGCGGGTCACCATGGCCGCCGCGCTGGTGGCCACCGCCGTGTGGGCCTGGGTCCTGCTCGGCCGCAGCCCCGGATGGTTCCCGTGGCTGCGCGTGGTCATCGTCGTCGCCGGTGTCGGCGCGGCCGTCGTGATCCTGGCCGGGCCCATGCTGCGGGCCGCGTCCGCCCGGGGGCACATGATCCTGGCCGCGGTCCCGGTGTCGCTGGCCCTGATCGCTGCCCTGGGTGGCCCGCTAGCCTACAGCCTGGACACCGCGGCCAGTTCATACGCGGGCACGAGCCCGTCCGCGGGTCCCCCCATGACCGCCGCCGCGGCGGGGCTGGGCGGAGCCCGGGGGCCCGGCCGCGGCCTGTTCCCCGGCGCCGCGGCCGGGGGCGGGCCGGAATTCGGCGCGGCGGGCCGCGGCGAATCCCCGGGCTTCGGTGGCGGGGCAGGTGGCGGCAGGACAGGCCGCTTCCCAGGCGGCGCCGGCCGCTTCGGCGGAATCGGCGGCAACACCACGGTCGGCAGCGCCCTCGCCAAGCTGCTTAAGACCGGTGCATCCCACTACACGTGGGCCGCGGCCACCGACGGCGCCGACAGCGCGGCCTCGATGGAACTGGCCACCGGCGGCGTCCCGGTCATGGCGATCGGCGGCTTCCGGGGAACCGACCCCGCGCCCAGTCTCGCCCGGTTCGAGCAGCTCGTCGCCGCCCACAAGATCCACTACTACGTGGCCGGCGGTGCGGGCGGTGGCTTCGCCCGCGCGGGCGGCTTCGGCGGCTTGGGGGGTGCCGGTGGGTTCGGGGGTGCCGGCGGCTTCGGAGGTGCGGGCGGCGGGACCGGCGGCGCGGGCGGTGCCCGCGGCGGCCCGGGCGGCGCCGCCACCGACGCGGCACAGATCAGCGCGTGGGTACAGGCGCACTTCACGGCCAAGACCGTGGGCGGCATGACCGTCTACGACCTCACCAGCCCGGCCGCGGGCTCATGATCAGCTGGTGAGCCTGCGGGCGCCGCCGGTCATCGGCTTGATGGCGCCTCCGGCCGGCGGCCGGTCAGGAACGCCTGCGGACGTGGTGCAGGAGGCTGCCATCGGCGGCCCGGACACCTGGGCCGGCCCTCACTGTCGGTCGGCCTTTGGCCCCTCATGTGAGGGTGCCGGGCGGGGCACCGATGTCAGCGGCTGGCGGGGCGGCGGCGGCTCCCAGGGCGGTGGCGGCAGCGTCTGGTGAGACGGCGTCAGCGACTGACGGGGTGGCGGCGGCATCTGATGAGGCGGCGGCATCTGGCGGGGCGGCGCCGGGTCCTCGCGGGGTGACGGCGTCAGGGCCTCGCGGGGCCGCGATGCCCGGGTCTGAAGGAGCGGTGGCGAGGTCTCACGGGGCAACGGCATTCCGGGCTCGCGGGTCCCTGGCGTCAGGGCGCGCCAGGTCCGGTCGGCCAGCAGCGCCATTTCGTAGGCCACCAGGCCCATGTCACAGTCAACGCCCGCGAGCACTGTGAGGGTCGAGCCGCCAGGGACAGACATCACGATCAGCAGACCCTGGCGCATCTCCACCACGGTCTGGCTGACCGGGCCCCCCTCGAAGATCCGGGCCGCGCCTTCTACCAGGCTGTTGAGGCCCGAGGTGACGGCGGCTAACTGATCTACGCGGTCGGGCGGCAGACCCTTTGAGAACGCCAGCGGGAGCCCGTCGGAGGAGACGACCAGCGCGTGCGCAACATGAGGAACACGATCGGCGAAAGCCGTGATCAGCCAGTTCAGATCCTGCCCTGGACGCACGGATCCTCCTTACTATCCCGACGCGCGCCCCGGCGGCGCCCGTCTCCAGCTCCTCCTGCCGTGTGACCTGGAGCGTGGCCTTCCAGTCGTATGTCACTCACCGTGGTCGCCGGACGACGGGGAGCCGTATGTGTTCTCGACGTGACGGTACGGGGATCGGGCGATCCCGGCAACCCGGGGTTAGGCGGCCCGGTAGCCGGCCGGCCCTACCTGTGCTCATGCCGGCTTCTCAGCGCCCTCCGGCAGCGGCCTCGCGCCCGGGGTCAGGACGCTGCCCGCCTGCTCCGCCAGCACCGTCATCTCATAGGCGACCAGGTCGAGGTCGGCATCGATCACGGAGAGCACCGCCAGGCTTGCCCCGCCGCTGATCGCGACGATGACCAGGACTCCCTCTGCCATGGTCACCAGGGTCTGGTTGACCACACCGCCGTCGAGCATCAAGGCGGTCCCCTGCGCCAGGCTGATCAGGCCGGATGTGATCGCGGCGAGCTGCTCCAGGCGATCGGGGGGTATCCCTTCGGACGCCGCCAGGGGCACCCCGTCACTGGACACGACGGCGGCGTGCACCACAGCCGGGATCCGCTCGGTGAAATCGGTGACGAGCCAGCTGAGATCCTGCGTCTGGCTGTTTGCCTGGCTCAACGCGCTCCTCTCTCCCAGGTGATTGGCGCTCTTGGGGGTGCGGTGGCCCGGCCCTGGCGGCCGGTGCTGGCTGGACGGCCTCGCCTCGCCTCGGCCGCCCGGCCCGTGCGTCACGGCGGTTCGACCGGCGGCTGCGCCGGGGGGGCGGCGGCGGCGCGAGCCCGGCGCGAGCCGCGCTGGAAGCCCGCCAGGCGGCTGCTTATCACCTCTGCCGTGTCGGCAGGCTTCGATGGCCGGTCTTCCCGGGCTCCGGCCGAGCCCGGCACGAGATTGGCCCGGGGAGTCCGCCGCGGCAGCCCCGAGGCGGTGAGCCCGCCGGTCGCGGGGGCGAGGACCGCCTGCGCTGCCCGCCAGCCATCATCGCCCGGTGAGATCCACGGTTGCCCCGCACGGCGCGGCTCGACCGGGGCGGCACCACGTCGTGGTGGCCTGCGCCGGGCGCGGAACCAGTCGGACTCCACCGATTCGAAGATCGGCAGTCGGGTTTCCTGTGCTGGCAGTGAGGGTTCCGGCACGATGACCGTCGGAGCCTCAGCCGACGTCCAGGCAGCGGCGGGCCCGGCCACAACCGTCCCGGCGGCCGACATGGGAGCGGCCGGCGTTTCTGTCAGCGGCCCGGGAGCGGCCGGCGTTTCCATTAGCGGCCCGGCAGCGGCAGGGGCTTCTGCCAGTGGCGCCTCTGCCATCGGGGCGGCGGCCAGGGCCAAGGAGGCGGCAGCCGCTGGCTCGCCAATGGCGAGACCGGCGGCGGCTGGATCGGCAGTGGCGGGACCGGCAGCGGCGGGACCGGCAGCGGCCAGGTCCTGCGGGAACCTGGCGGTCCGCGTCACGGCCTGGACCACCGCGGATGCCCGCGCCGTGCGGATGCTCTCCCAGTGGGCCGGCTTGCTGTCGTGAGAGATCAGCGCGTCGGGCAGCCACACGTGTGCGATGAGACCACCGGCGGTGGCTTTCCGCAGCCGCACCCTGATGCCGTGCCGTCCCGCCAGGTGCGTCACCGCGAACAGGCCCATGTGACGGGAGACCTCGACATTCGCGGCCGGCGGGTTCTCCAGGCGCCAGTTCACCTGGGCGAGCTGCCCCTCCGTCATCCCCATCCCGCTGTCAAGGACGTTGATCAGCACCCCGCCGCTCCGGAGCGTGTGGCCCGACACGGTCACATGAGTGCTCTTGGCCGAGAACGTGGTGGCGTTTTCGATGATCTCGGCCAGCAGATGCACCACGTCGGCGACCGCGTTCCCGGTGACGCCGAGTCCGGGCTGCATGTCCAGGACAACCCGTTCGTACTGCTCGATCTCTGACACCGCCGCCCGGGCCACGTCCGCGAGCGACACCGGCTCGGCCCACCGGCGCGGCGGCTCCTGGCCCGCTAGCACGAGCAGGTTCTCCGAGTTGCGGCGCATGCGGGTAGCCAGGTGATCCATCCGGAACAGATCGGCCAGCCGCTCGGAGTCCTGCTCGCCAAGCTCCAGGCTGTCGATCAGTTTGAGCAGCCGTTCCAGGAGCGACTGGCTGCGGCGGGAGAGGCTGACGAACATGGCGCTGACACTGCCCCGCAACCGGGCCTCGTCCGCGGCCAGCCGCACCGCTTCCTCGTGCACCTGGTCGAACGCCCGTGCGACCTGGCCGATCTCGTCGGTGGAATGCACGCCGATCGGTTCAACCTCGACGGCTTGGTCGGCGCCCCTCGCCATGCTCAGTTCGCGGACCTCGCCGGGGAGACGCACCTCGGCGACCTCGAGCGCGCCGGCCTTGAGCTGCCGCAGCGGGCGCACCATCGACCTGGCGATGATCAGCGTCGCCAGCAGGACAAAGATCAGGACAGCCACTGCGACGCCGGCGGTGAGCAGTAGCGACCGCATCGCGCCCTGGTGAAGCGCCTGGGCCTGCAGGGCGATCGAGGTGGCGAGCTGCCGTTCGGCCAGGCGCATCCGGCTGACGGTGTAGGACATGTCCGCATACCACTGCCGGCTGGCCGCGGGGCCGAGGTTCAGCTGGCCGCCGCTCTGCCCGAGCACGATCGCCCGCTGCTCCATGGCCCGGGCCTGGTCGACAGGCGGGCCGGCGACGGTGTTGTTCAGGATCTGCGTGTCACTGAGCGTCGCTGACGTCTCGAACGAGGCGAGGTCGGTGGCCTGCTGGGCCTGGGCGCCCACCAGGGTGTTCAGCATGCCGGTCGCGAACTGCCCATTGATCAGCGCCGCCCCGAGGATCGCCCGCTGCAGGGACGTCTGCTCCTTCATCCGGGACAGGGCGCCGAGCGCGCGTACCTTGCCGACCAGCGCGGAGCTCCCGGCCTGCTGGGCTATGTCGTCATCGAAGGTGAACAGGTCCGCGTTGGCCAGGGTGTAGGCGGTGATCGCGGTCAGCGCCGGGGCGCTGCTCGCCGTCGCGTAGCTGCGCAGATCGGGCAGGTCGTCGATTCTGGCGATGACAGCAGCCGCGTCGGCCCGGGTCTGGGCGGGGAAGGCGCTGCCCACTTCCCGGATCTGGGCGCGGACCGTCTGCGCCAGGGCATCGGTCACCGCGTACTGCATCTGCAGGGCCGCCCGGCCCGTGGCCGGCCGCCCGTTGGCGATGTAGGTGGCCGTGAGGTCACGCTCGTCTTCCATTGCCTGGGCCAGGGCCGTGATCTGCTGGCCGAGCACCGCAAGCTGAGCGGAACGGCCGAAGGTGGCGGCGCTGTCCGCCGCGGCCGCGACCCGAAGGCCCGCAAAGGCCATCGCCACCACCGTCGGGATGACGATCAAGGCGATCAGCCGCCACGGCACCCGCCAGTTCCGGAGGGCCAGCGCCGAGCCCTTCCCGCCTTGGCGGTGCTTGTCCGCCGCCTGGTAGGCAGGCGGGGGCGCAGGGTATGGAAGGGCGGGCTGGGCCGGGCTGTCCACGCTCATCTCGCATCCCCCACGAGCGGCTTGACATCGAACCGCTGCTTGAGCTGGCCGTATTGCAGCATCAGGTCGGCGGCCCGCTGAATCTGCACCAGGTTGGCACTGGTGGGGAAGGTTCCGGTGGCCATGACGCCGGCGATGTTCGAGCTCAGGTGCAGGTCCTGGGCGAGGACCTGCTGGAGGACGGCCAGATTCGTGCTGGCCATCGCGTTTCCCTGCTCGATCGCCTCGGTGAACGCCGCCGCGGTGTGCGGGTACCTGGACACCCAGGAGCCGAGCGCGGCGTAGCCGGTCAGCGGGAAGTCCTGGGTAGACCCGTTGTCCATGTCCGCCAGCTCCTGGGCGCCGTACTTCTCCACCGCCTCGGTCACGAACGGCTCGGTCTCATAAGCCGCGGCGATCTTCCCGGCGGCCAGCTCGGCTGGCATCTGCGGGAAGGGCATCGCGATGAGATGCACCTGGGCGGGGGTGATCCCGTAGGCGGCCAGCGCGCTGTACACCAGGTCCGCGCCCACCGCGCCCAGCTGGTTGACGGCGATCGTCTTGCCCTTGAGGTCGGCCAGGGTCCGGATGGGGGCATTGGCCGCGGTGATGATCTCGTTCACGTGCGGGCCGAGGGCGAACCCGGCGGCCAGGATGCGCATCCTCGCGATCCCCGCAGCGTCGGCGCCGATGTAGGACACGTAGCCGCCGCCGTCAACGTCCACGCTGCCGTGCAGCATGGCCGGGATCACCGCGGCCGCGCTGACGACCGGCTTGATCGTCACGTGCAGGCCCGCCCTGGCGAACAGGCCTTCCGCCTGTGCGATGTACAGGCCCGCGTTGGCCTCAGCGGGCACCACCGCCACCACCAGATCCGGCTTCTCCGGGCCCGCCGGTTTGACCGGGCTGGCCGAGCCGCTTGCGCCGCACGCGGCGGCGGTGACCGCGATACCGCTCACCGTGACTGCCGCCAGGGCGCGGCGCCACGAACGGCGGCCGGGCCCGGCCGCCCCGGCCGTCGCTGGCCTGGCGGGCGCAGGCCCGCCGGTCAGCACCGCAGCTCCCCAGCCCGACTCCGGGGATCCGCGGCCGGCCCCCAGATCCGGCTGGGTGACGTGCCCAAGCGCATCGGTCATGCCGGAATCATCGGCTGACGCCGGTGACGGCGACAGGCGCCGTCACTAGCTGCGTCGCCTTTCTCAGCTGGCCGTGCCACCGGAGGATCTCGCCTCCGGGGCCAGGGCGGGCCGCAGCTGCCGGGGTTCGCGCAGGGCTGCCGCGCTGGCCGCCGGGACCACCGAGATGCCGCCGGGGAAGGTCAGCAGGTGGCGGCGATGCCCGGCCACCGCGACGGCCTTGGCCAGCAGGTCAAGCAGGATGATCGGGTCAGCCAGCTGCACCAGGCCGGGGGGCGGGTACGCCCATTCTGCCCACTGCCCGCGGGCATCCCGCGACGGCGGGGCCGGGATCCTGCTGCCGCCGGCGTGCCAGCGCACCAGCACCCCCGGCGGGCGCCCGGCCGGGGCCGCGACCGCCAGATCCGGGCCCGCCCATGGGCACGCGCCCGGCTGGACCAGGAACAGGTACCGATCGCCGGCGGCGATCACGGCCAGCGCGCCCTGCGGGCCAGGCAGGGCCGGCAGACCCCGGATCTCATCCGGGGCGCCGCCGGTGTGCAGCCACCAGTGGACCGCCACCACGCCCGCAGGCTGTGGCACCTCCAGTGCCTCGACGCCGTGCCCGCATACCAGCTCCGCCTGCCCGCCCGCGTACTCGGCCCGCCAGCCGAGCTGCCGGTAGGCCGTCACCGCCTCCGCCATGATGCGCGAGTCCAGGCCCCGGCCAGCCTGCCGTGGCTCCGGCCGCAACCCGGCGCTGACGGCCGCCGGCCGGATCCGGGCGATCCGCTGCTCCGTGAGCCGGTCGTACTGCGCAGTGAGCGCCGTCCCGGTACCGAGCACGGCGTCGCTGCGTTCCCAGAAAGTCCGGGGCACATTCTGGCTGCCGCTTTCCACCGTGGAGACCGTGCTGCGCGCGTACCCGGTCTTGCGCGCGAGCTGGGCTTGTGAGTATCCCGCCGCCCCCCGTGCCTGTTTCAGGGCGCGGCCTAAGTCCCGCCTGAGCGCCCGCACACCCTCGGAATCGTTCATCCCCACCGCCTTACGGCCAGTGTCACGCGCCACGCCCGGAACCGGGTGAACCCCGCAGCCGCCAGGCACAGCAGAACGAGCGCCCGGGCGAACGCGGTACCCATCTCGCTTCCCTCCGGTCGCGGGACGTGGGCTGCGCCATGCCGGCCACGGGGCGGTGAGGGTTCTGACCGGGCCGCCGGGTGTGCTCGCCTGCCGGGCGTGGTGATCCTGCGGTGTCATCGGGGTCGCGGACCCGCTGTGGTCACGATGTCCCGGCCTGTGCAAGCCGGGTCACCCGCAACTATGCACACGCTTGTCACGCAGGCGCAAGAGGTGAATGGCGCCGATAAAGATCCGGCGGCGGGCATGACGGGCCAGGGTATCCGGGTGGCCTGCGTCTTTTTTAAGACACTTAGTAGAAAGAGCAGATATGGGTGTTAGGGAATCAAATCGAGATGCTGGTGTGACGCAGCTGGCCGCCAGGTCACAACGGCGGAGCGGTGCTGCGTTACGGGAGGCATCTTCTGGGCCGGAGGAGGCAAGGCCGGCCGCTGGCCCGCACCACCGGCCGTCTGCGGCCGACGGCTATGGAAGGCACGATCTGGGAATCGCGATTTGAGATAGAGAATCAATTTCAATGGCCGTTGCCGGGATTCTGCTGCCGGGCCTCCAGGCGGATCTGGCCCGGCCACTCGTGCCATCGGTGCCACACACCAGGGGCCGCTCGCCGGCCCTCGTACCGAGCCTGGCTGGCGGCGGTTGCCGGTACTTTGCAGCGGCGGTGTGGCGGAGGGCCCCGCGCCGGCGGTTTGATACCTGCATGAAGTCGCTGGCGGTGCGGGTGCTCGGCGATTTCGGCGTGGACGGCGTGGAACCGCAGGCGCTCGGCAGCCGGAAGGCGCGGCTGGCGCTGCAGCTGCTGGCCATGGCCGAAGGGCAGGTCGTGCCGTCCGACGTGCTCATCGATGCGCTCTGGGATGACACCCCGCCCGCGCGGCCTGATGACCAGCTGGCGGTGCTGATGAGCCGGCTGCGCGCTGTGCTCGGCCGCGACCGGATCGAGCACCGCGACCGCGGCTACCGGCTGCGTTGCGACTGGCTCGACGCGGCCGAGCTGGCCGTCCTCACCGACGAGGTGGAGCGGCGCCGCGGCGCGGGCAACGTAGTGGGGGCGGCCGCGGCCGCCCGGGTCGCGCTGTCGCTGCTCCGCGGCGCCGGCCCGGCTCCGGTGCCCGGCGAATGGGCGCAGCTCAGGCAGGCTGACCTGGAGCGCCTGGCCAGCCGCACCCGCCGGGCGGCCGCCACGGCGGTGCTGGAAGCCGGCGACTGGGTGGCCGCCAGCGACGCGGCGGCAGCGGCGCTGGAACGCGATCCGTACGACGAGGTGGCCCTGCGGGTGCTCCTGCGCGCCTACGTCATGGGCGGCCAGGTCGCGGCGGCCCTGGCCGCTTACGCCAGTGCCCGGGAGCGCCTGGCCGACGAGCTGGGAACCGATCCGTCGCCGGAGACCGCCGCCCTCTACACGGCGATCCTGCGGGGCGAGGTCGCCGTGCCCACGCCGCTCCCCGCCTCGGCCGCGACGGGCCTGGTCGGCCGGGACAGCGAGCTGGCCTACCTGGACACGATCGCGGCGCGCGCGCGGGGCGGCTCCGTCGAGGTCGTCGTCGTTGACGGGGAGGCCGGCATCGGGAAGACAGCCCTGCTGCGGGCGTGGGCGGGCAGGCGGACGGCCGCCGGGGACACGGTGCTGATGGCTTCGTGCGGGCAGCTCGACCGGGCGATGCCGCTCGACGCGCTGCTCGGCGCGCTCACCTCGCTGTTGCGGCGGCTCGGGCCCGACGTGACCTCCGACCTGATGGGCGCCGATGCGGCCATGCTCGAGCCCCTGCTCGGCGCGGCGCCCGGCCCGCGGCCGCTGCCCGTGCTCGCGGACGGCACGCTCGGCCCCGCGGTCCTGTACGCGGCGCTGGCGCGGGTCCTGGGCCGCCTCGCCGAGCGGGGCCCGGTGGCGGTGGTGATCGATGACGCGCACCTGGCCGGGCCGGCCCTGCTGGACTGGGTCCGCTTCCTGCGGCGCGGGCAGCTGGCGGTGCCGGTGGTCGTGGCGACCCGGCCGGGTGAGGGCGAGCCGCTGCCGGCCACGGCATCCGTCCACCTGGATGTGCTCGGCCGTGAGGCGGCCGCGGAACTGGTGGGGCCGGGCCGCGTCGATGAGCTCTACGCGCGCTCCAAAGGCCATCCGCTGTTCCTGACCGAGCTGGCCCAGCAGTCGGCCGGGGCGCAGCTGCCCGCCTCGCTGGTGGAGTCGGTGTCCGCGCGGTGCGATGAGCTGGGCAGCGCCGGGGCGCTGCTGCGGACCGCGGCCGTGATCGGTCAAGAACTGGATATCGACCTGCTCGCGGCCGTGCTCGGCCGCGGCGTCGTCGACCTGCTGGACGACGCCGAGCGGGCCGCCGCCAAGCAGCTCCTGGCCGAGGAGGACGGGACGTTCAGCTTCCGGCACGAACTGGTCAGGCAGGCGCTGGCCGCCAGCGCGACCGCGGGCCGGGCCGCGCTGCTGCACCGGCAGGCCGGCCGGGTGCTGGCCCGGCGGCCGGCCGGCGACCCGGTGGAGGTCGCCCACCACGCCCGCCTGGGCGGCGACCTCGAGCTGGCCTCCCGGGCGCTGCGGGACGCGTCCGCGCGGGCCGCCGAGCGGTTCGACCACGCCTCCGCCGAGGCCTTGCTGGACGATGCCCTGAGCCTGCACCCCGACGCCGAGGGCTGGCTGGCGCGGGCCCGGGTCCGGACCCGCCGCGGGCGCTACCGTGCGGCCCTGCAGGACGTCGAGCTGGCGGCGGCCGACCCGGCCGCCCTCGAGGTGGGCGCGTGGGCGTCCTACTTCGACCGGCGCTTCACGCAGGCCGTCCAGTTCGCCGCGGACGGCGCGCTCGCCGCGGACGGCGCGGCGACCCGGGCCCGGTGCCTCGCGGCGGGGGGCCGCACCCACCACGCCGCCGGCGACCTGGCCCGGGCGGAGCTGCTGCTCGGCGAGGCGTTCTCGCTCGCCGAGGGCGCCGACCGGGTCACCACGGCCGCCTGGCTGGGGGTACTCCGGGCCCATCAGAGCCGGGTGGATGAGGCGCTGTCGCTGCTGCGCCCGGCGGCCCGCGGGCAGGTGGGGGTGGAGCAGACTTCCGCCACCTTGCACTCGCTCCTGTTCACCGGGCACGCGCACGCGCTGGCGGGCGCCCCGGCGCCCGCCCTGGCCGCGTTCGCCCGCTACACCGCGGAGGTGGAGCGCCGTCAGGTCCCGCGCTTCGCCGGCCGCGCGGTGAACTTCGCCGGCTGGGTGCTGCGCAACCTGGGCGCCCGGGCCGAAGCGCTCGACCGCCACACCGAGGCGCTGGAGGTGGCCCAGCGTCACGGCACCGCGGAGGTCACCATCGCCGCCCTGGAGGATCTCGCCGAGCAGTGCCTGGAGGCCGGCGACCCGGACGGCGCGCAGGCGCGGCTGGCGCAGGCGCTGGCGCTGCTGCAGGGCGACCTGGTTTTCGGGTGGCGGCTGGAGCTGAAGCACCGGCTCATCTCCGGCCGCCTGGCGCTGCTGCGGGGCGACCCGGAGCGGGCGCTGGCCGACGCGGGCGAACTGGAAGCACGGGCGGCCGAGCGGGGCGTGCCACGCTACACCAGCGTCGCCCGCCTGCTGCGGCACCGGGCGGACCGGGCGCTGGGCCGGCCGGTAGACCCCGGCGCCGTCGAGGCGGACCTGGACCTGCTCGACGCCTCAGTGGCCATCGAGGCGTGGTGGTGGACCGGCGACGTGGCCGCGGACTTCGCCAGCCCGGCGTGGCTGGACCGGGCCGCGGACCGCGCCCGGCGGCTCGCCCGCCACGCCGGTGATCACGCGGACGGGCTGCGGCGGGCGGCGGACCAGCGCCTGGCGGGCTGGCGGGCCGCCGCCGGCTTATGCACCCGTCAGGAGGCCCCAGCAATAGGACTGCCAGGCTCGCGGGTCCCCGCATCCCGCCTGGCGGCGTGGGGCTTGCCATCCGGGCGCGGATGACCCGCTCCGCGTCGTGCCGGAGGCGCGCCAGAAAGCGGAGTCAGCGCCCTATTGCTGCGGTCTCTTAGCTGGCCGTCAGGATCAGCATGGACACCAGCAGCGGCCCGGTGCCGGCGACGGCGCGTTCCGCCGCGGCCCGCAGCGCGGCCCGGTCCGCTTCGTCCAGCGAGCCTACGAACGGTGCGACGTGGGCCATGCCCAGCCGCCAGGACGCCAGCCGCGCCGGGGCCGCCAGCCCGGTCGGGACGGTGGCCGTATGCAGCCGCACGCGGCGGAAGCCCGCCGCCGCCGCATGCCCGGGGAGCACGGCCGGGTCGCCCGCCTGCGGCTCGATGTCCCGCTTGAACTTCACGTACCAGGCCGGGGGGCGGTAGCCGGCCGAACGGAGCACCTCGTCGACCGCGGCCTTGGCCGGGTGGTCCCAGCCCGGCGCGAACGAACTGGCGGCGAGGGCCGAGCCGACCCGGCGCGCCTCGCCCAGGCCCGCGGGCAGGCTGCTGAGATGGCTGAGGGAGAACGCGGCCACGACCAGGTCGAAGCCGCCGTCACGGAACGGGAGCGCGGCCGCGTCGGCGGCCACGGGGTGCAGCGCCGCGCCGCCGCGGCGCAGCATGCCGACGGCGAGGTCGGCCGCCACCACCAACCGCGCCCCGGCCGCCAGCGCGGCCCGGCCCGCCACTCCGGTGCCGGCGCCCAGGTCGAGCACCCGGCGGCCAGCCAGCGGCACCGGTGCGGATGCGACCAGCGCCCGCGCCAGCGGCGCATACATCTGCTCCGGGCCGCCGGCCCAGTCGCCGGCGGCGGCGTCGTAGGCGGCCCGCAGGTCGGTGGTCAGCCGAGCAGCACCGCCGCGCTGACCGCCTGCGCCTCCCACCATGCGAGCTCCTCGTCGTAGCCGCCGAGCGCCTTCTCCCAGCCGAACTGGACCAGCGCGCCCAGCAGGGACAGCGCCAGCTGGCGGTCCCACCAGGGCTGCGTGTCGATGCCGCACGCCTCCAGCGCGTCCCGGTAGGCCCCGATCGAGGCTTCCTTCGACTGGGGGAGACGGCGGCAGTTGATCGCCAGGTACCAGGCCAGGTCGGACAGGGGCGCACCACAGCCAGGTTGCTCCCAGTCGAGCACCACCGTCCGCCCAGCATCGTCGGTGCCGAGGTTGTCGAGCTTCCAGTTGCTGTGCACGAACGTGTGCGGCGTCGTGGCGAGGGCGTCCACCAGCGGGCCCGGGTCGCGGGCTAGCGGGGTGACCACCGCCGCCGCCACCGGTGCCACCTCGGCCAGCAGCGGCCAGCCCTTGGCCACCAGCTCCGGCACCAGGTGCGGCGAGCCGATGGCCGCCTCCGCCTCCGCCATCCAGGGAGACAGCTCCAGGTAGCGGTGCGTGGCCGGGACGACGTCGAGCTCACTGCCGCAGCCCCAGAACGCCGCGTGCAGCGCGGCCATGTGCCGCAGGAAGCGCAGATGCTCGCCGGGGCTGATCGGTGCGTCGGTGGCCGGGACGAGCCAGGGTGTCACGTCGTGCATCAGCAGCGCGCAGCCCCCGGACGGTGCCGGGCCGGCCCGCTCTTCCGGGGCCACCCCGACGATCGGCTGGTTGAAGCAGTCGGGCAGGCGGTCGAGGATGCCCCGCTCCCACAGCATGAGCGGCGCCCCCCGCAGGCAGCCGGACGCGCGCATGGTCCAGTCGTCGGCGAGGTCGAGATGCTTGAGCACATAAGGCTCCCCGCCGATCACGACCCGCTCCAGCCGGGCGCCGGACTTGCCCGGTACCTCCGCGAACACGGCCCGCTCGGTGGCGCCGGCGAGCAGCTCGGCGACGTCGCGGTAGCGCCGCGGCGCGCTGCCCGGCCCCGGGTCAGGCATCGGCGGCCTCCATCTCGGCCAGCAGCGAGGCGGGCCAGCGGCCGCCGCACATGACCGTGTCGGCGACGATGCGGCCGTCGCGCACGGTGAGCAGGTGCATGTGGTGGGCCGCGTGCGGCACACCGTTCTCGGACCAGCTGAGCGTGTACTCGACCAGGTCGCTCGCCCCGCCACCGGCCCCGCCGTCCGCGGCACCGGCCGCGCCGTCCGCGCCGGCGACCGGGTAGTGGCGCAGTTCGTCGAAGTGGCCGGGGTCGGCGAACCACCGCGCGTACTCCGCGCGGATCGCGTCCGGGCCGGCCGCGTGCAGCCGCCAGTTCGGCACCGTGGCGTCGAGCGTCGCGTCCGCACTCCACACGTCGCACGCGGGGATCGTCGCGCTCTCGATCGCCTGCAGGAACTGCTCGACCGCGGGTGTGATTGCCATCGTCGCCTCCTACGGGTGGGATCGCAGCCATCGTGCCCGCGAGGGCTTGCAGCCCGATTGCAGCCCCCGCCGGTCCTCCCCGTTCCCGGGCCCGCCCGTCCCAGCCGCGCGCCCGCTCCCGCGCCCGCCCGTTCCGGTGTTCCAGAAGTCTAGTGACCGGCCCGCTCAGGGCCCGTGCCACCTGCTCCCGGGACGGGCAGGGCGGGCGGCGCCGGCGGCCCGGCCGGCTCGGGGCCCGGCGCGCGGAAGTACTCCCGCACCGCCATCGCCAGCAGGTAGGGCAGCAGGTCCGTGCACCGGCGCAGCACCCATTTGGTGCCCGCCGGACAGGGGCAGTACGGGCCCGCGCAGCGTGATCACCCGGCCTTGCGGGGTCTGCTCGTCGTAGTCGGCGGCCCCCGGCATGACGAGCACCGGCTCGTGCCCGGCCGCGGCATACCCGGCGCCGAGCTCCCGCAGGGCCGTGCGCAGCCCGCCCCAGCAGGAGTGATGAAGTTGGCGAGCCGAACGATCCTCCTGGCGAAGCCCGGACATGGTGTTCCGCCGGGGATCTAGCCATGCCGGGACGCCCGGTCGTCCGGAGGAAGGATTCGGCAACGATCGCTACTCGCACGCTCACAACGTGAACCACGAGATGTCGTAACAAAACATGCCGTAGTTATGTGTTGAGAAACTCTTGGCGACATCTTGTCGTCGCTGTCACCTGCGGCTTCTTTACATCCGGCGATCGCGGGCAGTTTCCGGACGCTGGCGTTTCCGCTCAATCCCGGCTGCCGGGCGCTACTTGCGGTCAGCGGGCGGGCCGCCCCCGCCGGCACAGGTGGCGGCGCGGCCGAGCAGCACCGTGTGTTCCCGCGCGTTGCGGGTGAGCGACGCGGCACGCTCGAACTCGGCGCGTGCCTCCTCGTGGCGGCCGAGCCTGGCCAGCAGGTCGCCACGGACGCTCGGCAGCAGGTGGTAGCCGCGGAGCTCCGGTTGCGCCGCCAGCGGGTCGACGAGCTTCAGGCCCTGGGCGGGCCCGTAGGCCATGGCCACAGCGACCGCGCGGTTCAGCTCCACCACCGGGGTCGGCGTGAGGGCGGCCAGCAGATCGTAGAGCGCCACGATGCGCTCCCAGTCGGTCTCCTCGGCGCTGCGGGCCCGGGCGTGGCAGGCGGCGATGGCCGCCTGCACCATGTAGGGGCCGGGGGGACGGCCGAGCCGCTCGGCGCGCAGCAGCGCGGCGAAGCCGCGGCGGATGAGGAGCTGATCCCAGGAGCCACGGTTCTGCTCCAGCAGCGGGATGGGCTCGCCGCCCGGTCCGAGCCGCGCCCGCATCCGGGATGCCTGGATCTCCATCAGCGCGGCGAGACCGTGCACCTCCGGCTCGGCCGGGCTGAGCTCGGCCAGCATCCGGCCGAGCCGGAGCGCTTCGTAACAGAGCTCGGGCCGGGTCCAGTCGTCGCCGGCGGTGGCCGTGTAGCCCTCGTTGAAGATCAGGTAGATGACCTCGAGCACGGACGCCAGCCGCTCGGCGCGCTCCTGCTCGGGTGGGACCTCAAAGGGAATCTGCTGGCTGGCCAGGGTGCGTTTGGCCCGCACGATCCGCTGGGCGATGGTCGGCTCGGGGGAGAGGAAGGCGCGGGCGATCTCCCCGGTGGTCAGGCCGCCGAGCAGCCGGAGGGTGAGCGCGACCCTCGCCTCGGTGGACAGGACCGGGTGGCAGGCGATGAACATCAGCCGCAGCAGGTCGTCCTGCACCCCCTCGTCCTCGATCACAGCGTCGAACTCGGGCTGGCCCTCGAAGACCGCGCTTTCCTGCCGCTGGGCGAACTCGTGACCGAGCTGATCCAGCTTGCGGGCGAGCCGTTCGTTCCGGCGGATCCGGTCGATGGCCTGGTGCCTCGCGGTGGCCATGAGCCAGGCACCCGGGTTGGGCGGGATGCCTGACTCGGGCCACTGCCTGAGCGCGGCGACGAGGGCGTCCTGCGCGAGCTCCTCGGCCAGGCCGACGTCGTTCACCAGCCGGGCCAGGCCGGCGATGATCCGGGCCGACTCGAGCCGCCACACCGCGTCGATCGCGCGATGTGCCTCCGGTACGCTCACCTGCCGATCAGAGCACCGCGGGCCGCCGCCCCGCAATCCGGGGCCGCCCATGGGCTACTCGGGCCCATACACCTGGCGGATCGCCCCCTCGCCGTTGCCGACGATCTGCCAGAAGCGCTTGGCCAGCTCGATCACCTCCTCCTTCGACCGCGCCTCGACCAGGGCGAAGCTGAGAATGGTCTCCTTGGCCTCGGTGAACGGGCCGTCGGTCACGGTGATCTTCCCGCCCGAGGTGGTGACCCGCGTGCCCTCCGGGTCGAGCCCGCCGGCCGCGAGCAGCACACCCTTCCTGGTCATCTCCTCGACCAGCCGGTCCATCTCGACCACCAGCTTCTCGTCCGGCGGGTCGGCTTTGGAGGTCGTCATCAGGAACCGCATCGCTTCGTCTCCTCACTGCCGGGGCCGGCCCTTCCGGCCCGCCCTCTGCTGATGCTTCGACCCGCGGCCGCCGGAATCGACATCCACGGCGAAATTTCCTAACGGAAGCTGCCGCGGGATGTCGAGAACGGGCCGGCTGCTCCGTCCTGCTGGTGAGTGCGCCACGATGGGCGCAGCGAGTGACGAGGAGCCGGACATGACCAAGTTCCTGCTGCTGCAGAACTACGCGGGCACGGCCGCGTGCGACCTGCCCATGACGGACTGGGCGCCGGGGGACATCAAGGCGCACATCGACTTCCAGATGGCCCTGAACGACGAGCTGGCGGGCAACGGCGAGCTCGTCGACGCGCAGGGCCTGGCCGGGCCGGAGCTGGCCAAGTTCGTGACGTTCGGCGGCGTGGGCGCCCCGGTGGTGACCGACGGCCCGTTCCCGGAGTCCAAGGAGCTGCTGGCCGGCTACCGGATGGTCGACGTCGAGTCGGAGGCGCGGGCCATCGAGATCGCCGCGCAGGCGTCGGCCGCGCCCGGTCCCGGCGGCGTGCCGATCCAGCAGCCGATCGAGGTGCGGCAGGTGATGGGCGTGCCCAGCAGCGATCTGTGACCGCCGGGGCGGGCCTGGAGGACCTGCTGCGCGAGCTGGCGCCGCAGGTCCTCGGCGTGGTCATCCGCCGGTTCGGCGACTTCGACTCCGCCGAGGACGCCGTGCAGGAGGCGCTGCTGGCGGCGGCCCGGCACTGGCCGGCCGAAGGGCGGCCGGACAACCCCCGGGGCTGGCTGATCCAGGCCGCGGTCCGGCGGATGACCGATCAGCTCCGCAGCGAGCAGGCGAGGCGGCGCCGCGAAGGCACCGCCGCGCAGGCCGAACCGCCCGCCCAGGACGTCACCGGCCGCGATGACACGCTGGTCCTGCTGTTCATGTGCTGCCACCCGGCGCTGACGGCCGCGTCGGCGATCGCGCTGACGCTCCGCGCGGTCGGCGGCCTGACCACGGCCGAGATCGCGAACGCGTTCCTGGTCCCGGAGGCCACCATGGCCCAGCGGATCAGCCGCGCGAAGCAGCGCATCAAGGCCTCCGGGGTGCCGTTCCGGATGCCGGAGGGCGACGAGCGGGCGCAGCGGCTGCGCTCGGTGCTGCATGTGCTGTACCTGGTGTTCAACGAGGGATACACCAGCAGCGTCGGCGCCGACCTGCATCGCACCGAGCTGTCCGGCGAGGCGATCCGGCTGGCCAGGATGCTGCACGCCCTGCTGCCCGGCGACGGCGAGGTGACCGGCCTGCTGGCGCTCATGCTGCTCACCGACGCCCGGCGGCCGGCCCGCACCGGGCCCCGCGGCGAGCTGATCCCGCTGGCGGAACAGGACCGGACGCTGTGGGACCGGGAGCTGATCGCCGAAGGGGTGGCCCTGGCCACCGGCGCGCTGGCCACCGGCGTGGTCGGCGAATACCAGGTGCAGGCCCTCATCGCGGCCGTCCACGACGACGCGGCGCGCGTCGAGGACACCGACTGGCCCCAGATCCTCGCCCTGTACGGGCTGCTGGAGCGGATGACCGGCAACCCGATGGTGGCGCTCAACCGGGCCGTCGCGGCGGCCATGGCCCACGGGCCCGCGGCCGGCCTGAAGCTGCTCGAAGCGCTGGACGAACCGCTGGCCGGCCACTACCGGCTCGACGCCGTCCGCGCCCATCTGTACGAGATGGCCGGCGATGTGCCCGCCGCCGTGGCCCATTACCGCGCCGCGGCCGGCCGCACCACGAGCATCCCGGAGCAGCAGTACCTGACCACCCAGGCCGCCCGGCTCCAGGCGGGACCCGGCTAGGGCATGTCCCGTAGATCTTCAGCCTGCTGCGCGTCCGCCGGGCGGCGCCCCGCGGCGTTGTCGTCGTCGCCGATAGCTCCGCTATCGGCTCCTCCTCCGCCTTGCGGTCCATCCGCCCGGACAGCCGCTGGCGACGGCCAAGATCTACGGGACACGCCCTAACCGTCGTGGACCGCGACCGCGCGGACCGGGAACGAGGCCATGGCGCGCACGGGGCCGGCAGCGCGGTCAGCCGGGCGCCGTGGTCGGGAACGGAGCCGAGGTTGGTGAGGTGCTCGATGATGGGGATGTCATGGCCGAGCAGGCGCTGGTGCGCTGGCCGGGCGGGGTCGGCTGGGTCGTCGATGTTGAGCGAGTCGATGCCGGCCACGGCCACGTTGGCGGCCACCAGCGCGTCGGCGGCGTCGGCGGTCAGGTGCGGGCAGTCCAGGTCCAGGTAGCGCGATGTGCCCCAGTGCCGCGACCAGTTCGTGTGGACCAGCACCGCCTTGCCCCACAGGCGGCTGGGATCGCCGAGGTCGGTGGCGGTCACGGCCGTGAGCCCGGTGGCATGCACCATGACGACCGGCACGTTGACCAGGCGCTCGAGTGGCAGCCCGGCCAGATCGGCCCGGTCGGCGTGGTAGTGGAACGGGGCGTCGAGGTAGGTGCCGGTGTTCCCGGCCAGCGTCAGCGACTCGATCCCGAACGAGGCGCCGGAGCCCAGCCGCGCGGCGGAGGCCGCCCGCGACATAGTGACCTCAAGCCGCGGGCCCGCGATCCCCGGGTAGGTGACCATCTCGGCGGCGATGTCGTGCGACAGGTTGACGATCATGATCTGAGCCTAGAGAACGCTGGCCGCCTGCACCCCTCGGGCCGGCGCCAGGCGGCGGCGGTACCCCGCTCCGGCCCGTTCCGCGCATCCGGCCGACTGCAGCCCTGACGGGGGGCCTGTACTATCGAGCCGTCGAGGACGGGGACCTCCCCCTCTCTCCCCCACCGTGGATATCCCCCCCGTCCCGGTGCCGGGGGCCAAGGGAGCGACCCGCCCTCGACCTGTCTTCAGGGTCGGCGCCGGGCGCGGCAGCGGCGCGGCCCGGCGGGTACACCTGCCGCGCGATGAGCGGGGTCCCGGTGGCCGTGACGGGACATGGTT
Organism: uncultured Actinomycetes bacterium; assembly: GCA_963730065.1. Taxonomy (GTDB): domain Bacteria; phylum Actinomycetota; class Actinomycetes; order Streptosporangiales; family Streptosporangiaceae; genus UBA9676. The sequence goes on from CAVSQL010000009.1 coordinate 24,198, forward strand.
CTCCCGCCTCTCTCTCGTGAGCTGGCTCGCCCGCCCGGCGCCGGAAGGGCCGGCTGGCCCGGCACCGACTTCCCAATGGGGAGCAACAACGGCGAGGACTGGCCCGTCGAGGTGCTGGACACGATCCGCTCACTCGGCCTGAGCCCAGCCGACGAAGAACTATTGCTAAGGGCCAATTTGCACCGCATCATGCGGTTGTGACCACAACCCAGCGTCACACCGTTCCGGCTGAGCGTGACCGGCCGGAAGGCCGCCGGCCGCTACCCGCGGCTGCCACGAAGGGTGAGCCCACGATGCGATCTGGACAGTTACCCAAGCCCACGCCAGTACCCAGCCCCACATCAGCACCAGGTTCCGCACCAGCACCTAATCCCGCACCGGCACCTAACCCCGCACCGGCACTGAGCTCCGCGCCATCACTGAGCTCCGCGCTCCGCGCCATCACTGAGCTCCGCGCCATCACTGAGTTCCGCAGCGGCACAGCGAAGGTCATGCGCAGCGGCCGGCCTGCCGCAGGCTGGCTCCGGGGATCCGCACGGCCGTTATCCGCGCGCTCGTTATCCGCGCGCTCGTGCAGGACGCCTATGTCGCCGGCTGACGCGGGCGAGCCCCCGGCTGACGCGGGCGAGCTTCCGGCCGGCGCGGCAGAGCCTCCGGCCGGCGCGGCAGAACCCCCGGCCGGCGCGGGAGAGCCCGCCCCGGCGCTCGCCACCGAGCAGCTCACCGCCGGTTACGGTGACGTTCCCGTCGTCCGGGCAGTGGACCTGGCGGTCAGGGCCGGCCAGCTGGTCGCGGTGGTGGGGCCGAACGGCGCCGGCAAGACCACGCTGCTCAGGGCGATCCTCGGCCTGGCCCGGATCATGGGTGGCCGGGTGCAGGCCGACGGCCGGGACATCACCGGCCGGCCCCTTGACCACCTGGTGCGGCTCGGGATCGGCTACGTGCCGCAGGTGGACGATGTGTTCGATCCGCTGAAAGTCAGCGAGAACCTCAACATGGGCGGATACTTGCTGCCCAAGGGGGAGCGCACGGCACGGATGGAGGAGGTGCTGGCGATCTTCCCCACGCTGCGCAGCAAGCTGAACCGCGACGTTGGCACCATGAGCGGGGGCGAGCGGAAGATGACCGCGATCGCACGGTCGCTCATGTTATCGCCGCGGGTGCTGATCCTGGACGAGCCGACAGCGGGGCTGTCCGCGGCGCTGACCGAATCGGTGCTCAACGACCAGGTGCGTGCCCTGGCCGACCGCGGGCATGCGGTGCTGCTGGTCGAGCAGAAGGCCCGGGCCGCCCTGCGGCTCGCCGATACCGCGTCGGTGCTGGTGCGGGGGCAGGTCGCGATGTCGGCCCCGGCCGCTGAGGTGCTGGCCAGCCGCGAGATGGCCGAGGTGTTCCTCGGCGGGACAGCCGGGCCGGGCGCGCCTGGAACGCCGGGCGGGGCAGGCAGGACGATCGGGGGAACGGGGGCAGAGCCATCATGAGCCAGGCACGGATCGGGGCGGAGGTCTTCGCCGATGTGCTGGCGCGGGCCGGGGTGGACACCATCTTCGGCTTGCCGGGGTCCACCGAGGCGGCGCTGCTTGAGACGCTGCGCGAGCGGGACGGCCTGCGTTACGTGCTGGGCCTGCACGAGGGCGCGGTCGTATCGATGGCCGACGGCTACGCCCGGGTCACCGGCGGGCCGGGCGTGGTCGGGCTGCACACCAGCGTGGGGACGCTGAACGGAGCCAGCCAGATCTACAACGCCTACCGGGACGGCTCGCCGGTCGTGGTGACCGCGGGCCACAAGGACCGCACCGTGCTCAGCGAGGACGGGTTCTGCGCGCTTCCGGACCTACCTGAGGCGGTCCGGCCGTTCACCAAATGGGCGCGCCAGACCCTGAGCGCGGCCGAACTCGGCGCGGACCTGTGGCGGGCGCTGCACGCGGCGATGACCGCACCGGCCGGGCCGACCTACCTCGCCGTGCCCGAGGATTTCCTCCGTGGCCCGGTGCCCGCCGACGCACCCGACCCGCCGATGACCAACAGCGCGCTGTGGGCGGCCTGGGCCGCAGGCCGGACGGTGCCGAACGAGGCCATCTGCGCCGCCGCGGCGGCCGAGCTCGCCGCCGCCCGCTGGCCCGTGCTGGTGGTGGGCAGCGAGGCCCGCGGCTGCGTTCCGCAGCTGCGGGCGCTGGCCGACCAGCTGGTGGCGCCGCTGCTCTGCACCGACTTCACCGACCTGGCGGATCTGCCGTTCCCCACCGCCGATCCCCGCTTCTTCGGCCTGTACGGCGAGCATCCGGCCGTGCTCGGCGGCTGCGACCTGGTGCTCGCCATCGGCGCCCGGATGTTCTATCCGTTTTCGGCGGCCCGTCACCCACGGCTGCCCGACGGCGCCCGGCTGGTGCACATCCATCCGGACCCGGCCCAGGTCGGCAGGCAGGTGCCCACGGCGGTCGGGCTCGTCGCAACGCCAGCGTCGGCGCTGCGCGCGCTGGCGGAACACCTGGACCAGGCGCTCGACCCGGCCATGACCGCGGCCCGCCGCGCCCGGCTCGACGCGCTTCGGGCCGACCGCGAGGACAGCCGCCAGGCCGAACGGGCTGTCGACACGGAGCCGATGCGGGTGGAGGCGGTCGCCGCCGAGCTCAACCAGGTGCTGCCGCCGGAGGCGATCGTGGTCGACGAGGGGGTGCGCTCGTCCCGGATGCTGCTGCGCCACCTTGAGATCGACGACGGGCAGCTGCTGCTGCGCAGCTCGGGCGGCGCTCTCGGCTGGGGGGTCCCGGCCGCGGTCGGCGCGAGCCTGGGCCGCCCGGGCCGGCCGGTGCTGGCCATCGTCGGCGACGGCAGTTACCAGTTCTCGGTGCAGGCGATCTGGACCGCGGTGCAGCAGCAGGTCTCGCTCGTGGTGGTGGTGCTGGACAACGGCGGCTACCTGGCCGTCAAGCAGGCGATCGAGGGCTACCTGAAGGTGGCGCACGATCCGCGGCCGCACCCGGGGACCCGGCTGCCCGGGATCGATCATGCCGCGGTCGCCGCCGGATACGGGGCGTCTGGGTGGCGGGCCGAGCACGGGGGCGAGGTCGCCGCCGCGGTGAAGGAGGCGTTCAACGCCGGCGGGACGCAGGTGGTCGCCGCCACGGTGGCGGAGGCCCGGCCCTGACGGCCGGTACGCGGCGACATGACCAGGTGGACCGGCCAGCCGGCCCGGCGGGTGGAGGATGAGCGGCTGCTGACCGGCCGGGTGCCCGGCGAGCCGGCGCGCATGAGCGTGACCGCCGGTACGGTCATCGTTACAGTAGACGCGCCTACTCACGCTGGTAGGTAGGCCACTGGCCGTGGCCGCCGCGGCCCGCTGGGACACCGCGAGGATGGTGAGGCTGGATGGCCCTGCCCGGCGTGACGCCGTTCCCTCCGGACTTCGCCGCCCGCTACCGCGCCCACGGCTACTGGCAGGACCGGCCGCTCATCAGCCACTTCCTCCCGCTGTTCTCCGACTACGCCGGCCGCCTCGCCATCGTCGACGACGAAGGGTCCTACACCTACGCCGAGCTGTCCGCCGCCTCCGAGCGGGTCGCGCTCAACCTGCTCGATCTCGGTGTCGGGCCCACCGACCGGGTGGTCGTGCAGCTGGCCAACACCCGGCTGTTCGCCTCCTTCTACTTCGCGCTGCAGCGGATCGGCGCGATCCCCATCATGGCGCTGCCCTCACACCGCTACCGGGAGCTGCGCCAGTTCGTCGGGCTGTCCGGCGCGGTGGCGGCGGCCGCGTCGGCGCGGGTCAAGGACGCGGATTTCGATGTGCTCCACCGCCGGGTGCGCGCCGACTACTCGCACCTGCGGCTGAGCATCCTGCAAGGCGGCCACCCGGAGCCGGCCGAGGGCTACATCAGCCTGGAAGAACTGCACGAGCGGCAGCCGACCCGGCACACCCCCGCCGACCTGGACCGTATCGTCCGCCACATCGACCCGGACGACCCGGCCGTGTTCCAGCTCTCCGGCGGGACCACCGGCATACCGAAGCTCATCCCGCGCACGCATAACGACTACGCCTGCAACTCCCGGCTCGCCGTGTCGGTCTGCGACGTGCGGGAGGGTGATGTGCTGCTCGACGTGCTGCCGATCGCGCACAACCTGCCGCTCGCATGCCCGGGCATGCAGGGGTTCCTGCTGTCCGGCGCGACCGTCCGCCTGGCCGCCTCCACCAAGGCCCCGGCGGTGTTCGCCGCCATCGACCGCCACCGGGTCACCCACATCCACGTGGTCCCCGCCCTGCTCATACAGTGGATCAACGACCCGGCCGTGACCGGGCACGACCTTGGTTCGGTCCGGGTCGTCCAGAGCGGGGGGCAGCGGCTCCAGCCGGAGACCCGGCTGCGCACCGAGCGGGTGTTCCGCAACGTCACCGTGCAGGAGAACTTCGGTATGGCGGAGGGTTTACTGATGTTCGTCCGGCTGGATGACCCGCCGGAGGTGCGGCTGGAGACGGTCGGCCGGCCGATCTGCCCCGACGACGAGGTGCGCCTGGTGGGGGAGGACGGGCTGGACGTGCCCGACGGTGAGATCGGGGAACTGCTGGCGCGCGGCCCTTACACCCTGCGCGGGTACTACAACGCACCCGAGCACAACCAGCGGGCGTTCTCCCCGGACGGCTACTACCGCTCCGGCGACCTGATGTGGCGGCACCCGAGCGGCAACTATGTGGTCGCGGGCCGGAGCAAGGACCTGATCAACCGGGGCGGGGAGAAGATCTCCGCGGAGGAGGTGGAGAACCTCATCCTCTCCCATCCCGCCGTGCTGAACGTGGCGTGCGTGCCGCTCCCCGACCCGGTGCTCGGCGAGCGGATGTGCGCCTGCGTGATCCTGCGGCCCGGGGCCACCCTGACCCTGCCGGAACTGGTGCAGTTCCTCACCGCGCAGGAGATCGCGCGGCACAAGCTGCCGGAGCGGCTGGCGGCCGTCGACAGCTTCCCCCTGTCCCCGGTCGGCAAGGTCTCCAAGAAGGACCTGGCCGCCATGATCGCGGAGTCCGGCCTGGCCCAGGGCGTGAGCCCGGAGGGTAGGTGAGGCACCCTTTGCCATCCTCGACCGCGCCGCAAACGCCGCAGCCGCCGGGCCGAACGCCGCACAGCGCTAGCCAGCGCGCCTCCGGCACGACGCACCGTCAGGGCCGTTGCGGTATCCCGGCGGCGAGGACCGGCCTCCCCGCTGTGCCAATTGGCGCGCCTCCGGCACGACCAAGCGAAGTGCTTGCTGGCGCGCCTCCGGCACGACGCACCGCGAGGGAGGCCATGAGTTGAGACGGCTGGACCTGCATGCCTACCCCGGCACGGCGGAGTGGATCGCGTCGCAGGGACCCTATGTGGAGCCGCTGAGCCGGTACTGGAACAAGCAGTGGACGGCGAAGACAGAGGAGGAGGTCGTCGCCGACTTCCGGGCGCACGGCATCGAGGCGGTGCTGGTCGCGTTCGACATCGAGTCCGTGACCGGGGCTCCCCCCTGCACCAGCGCTTATGTGGCCGGGATGCGGGACCGCCACCCCGGCACGTTCGCCGCCGCGTGGGGGACGGTGGACCCGCTGCGCGGCGAGCAGGCGCCCGGCGACGCGGAGCAGGCGGTCGCCGACCACGCGGTGCTGGGCTTTCACTTCCACCCGATCATGGGGCGCTACTCGGTGGACGACCCGCGGTTCCACCCGCTGTTCGACGCGATCAGCGCCCTCGGCGTGCCGGTCATGGTCAACGTCGGCACCACCGGCATGGGGGCCGGCATGCCCGGTGGCAGCGGGGCACTGATCAGGCATGCCCACCCGCAGGCGGTCAACGCGCTAGCGGCCACCTTCCCCGGCCTGACCGTGATCGCCGCCCATCCCGGCTGGCCATGGGTGGATGAGATGACCGCGGTCGCCCTGCACAAGGGCAACGTCTACTGGGAGCTGTCCGGGTGGGCGCCCAAGCACTTCCCGCCCAGCCTGAAGATCGACATCCGCGGCCGGCTCCAGGACAAGATCATGTTCGGCACGGACTACCCCAGCCTGCCGTTGGACCGGCTGCTGCGGGAATGGGACGAGCTGGGGTTCAGCGACGAGGTCATGCACAAGGTGTTCCACGCCAACGCGGAGCGCGTCCTGGGCCTGCCCGGCCCCGGCCGCGGGGGCCGGGGACGCGGGCAGGCGTGGCCGAGCCACAGTCCAGGCGGAAGGGGAGCAGCCGTGACCGCCGACCGGGCCGGTCACGGCCGCCCGGTGGCGCTGGTGACCGGGGCGGCGCGCGGGATCGGCCGGGCGGCGGCGCTGGCCCTGGCCGGCCGGGGCTACGACGTGGTGATCAACTATTCGGTCAGCGAGGCGGCGGCGGAGCAGGTGGCGCAGGAGGTACGGGCGTGTGGCGCCAGCGCCCTGGTCGTCGGGGCCGACGTGGCGGACGAGACGGCCGTGCGGCGGATGGTGGCCACCGCCGGTGACACCTACGGCCGGATCGACGCCCTGATCAACAACGCCGGCACCACCATCGACGTGCCACCGTCGGACCTGGACGGCCTCGACCTGGACGACTGGGATCGGGTGTTCGCGGTCAACGTGCGGGGCATGTTCTGCGTGACCAGGGCCTGCGTGCCGCTGCTGCGCGCCGCGCCGCAGGCCGCGATCGTGAACACGGCGAGCATCGCCGGGCTACGGCCGGGGCCCCAGCCGTTCCCGTATGCGGCGTCGAAGGCAGCGGTGGTGAATCTGACCAAGACGCTGGCCGGGGCGCTCTGCCCGGAGATCCGCGTCAACGCGGTGGCGCCCGGCTGGATGGAAGGCGACTGGATGCAGGCACGGCTGGGGGAGAACTACGGCCGGCTGATGGAGCGGCGGGCGCGGATGACGCCGCTGGGCCGGTGCGTCACCGCGGAGGACGTGGCGGCCACCATCGTGTCGCTGGTGATGTCGAACCCGTTCGTCACCGGCGAGGTGGTGGTCGTGGACGGTGGCTACAGTGCGACCACCTAGGGCGGCAGGCGCGGAACAGTCGGCGGGTCGGGGCACGCCGGACAGGCGGAGGGGGCGGTGGTGACCAGCCAGCCGGGGGCGGTGCGGCGCCTGATGGAACTCGGGTTCTCCCAGTACGAGGCGCAGGCCTACGTGGGGCTGCTCGGCCGCGAGCCGCTCACCGGGTACGCCCTGGCCAATGTCACCGGGATACCGCAGCCGAAGGTGTATGAGACGCTGCGCCGGCTGACCGCCAAAGGGGTGGTGGCGGTCATGGAAGGGGAGCCCGCGCGGTTCGTCGCCATACCCGCGGACCAGCTCCTCGCCGACCTGGAGGGCTCGTTCCGGGCCCGGCTGGCGGTCGCACAGCGGGAACTCGCCGCCGCCACCCCGGCGCCCGGCGCCGGCGGGTACCGGGTGCTCCGCGCGGCCACCGGCTGGGAGGCGATCGAAGAGCAGGCGGTGGCCGCGATCGACGGCTCGCGCCGCCACGTCTACGTCTCGGTCAACTGCCTGGACCCGCGGGCCGTCGCCGCCGCGATCGGGCGCGCGGACGGCCGGGGCGTTGCCTGCGACGTGCTGCATTTCGGGGAGCCGATCGTGGAGCTGCGCCACGGCCGCACGGTCGGGCACGACAGCACCCGTGGTGTGGTCTACCGGCGGCACCAGGCCCGCCACGTGGCGGTGGTCGCCGACAGCGCCGACGTGGTGTGGGCGGTGGCCGAGGACGGCGCGAACTGGCAGTCCCGGGCCGGGCGCGACCCGCTCCTGGCCGCGCTGGCCAAGGGCTACATCCGTCACGACATCTACGTCCAGGAGATCTGGAACGAATTCCATGACGTGCTGACGCAGCGCTGGGGGCCGGGGATGCAGCAGCTGGTCGGGGAGCTGTCAGCCGGCCCGGCAGGCAAGCGGGCCGGGGGAGAGGGCGGCCGGCGCGGCCGTTCGGCATGATCGCGGGCCAGCGGTACGGCCCGGCAGCGGCGGGCCAGGCGCGCGGGCCGGGCGTGACCGGGCAGGCCCACCGCCCGGCCGGGGCGGGCCGGCCGTGACCGACCTGTGCGCGCTCGACGCCGTGACGCTGGCCGGGATGCTGCGCCGCCGCGAGGTGTCGGCCCGTGAGGTCGCCGCGGCCCACATCGGCCGGGTCGAGGCGCTCGACGGCCCGGTCAACGCGGTGGTGACCCGGTGCTTCGACCGGGCGCTGGCGCGGGCGGCGGAGGCGGATGACGCGATTGCCCGGGGCCAGGTGCTGGGCCTGCTGCACGGGCTGCCGGTCGCCCACAAGGACCTGGCCGAAACCGCCGGAGTGCGCACCACCTACGGTTCGCCGCTGTTCGCCGACCACGTGCCGGACTTCGATGCGCTGCAGGTGGAGCGGATGTCCAGAGCCGGGGCGATCAGTCTGGGCAAGACGAACACGCCCGAGTTCGGGGCGGGCTCGCACACCGTCAACCCGGTGTTCGGCGCCACCCGCAACCCGTACGACCTGAGCCGCAGCGCGGGCGGGAGCGGCGGCGGCGCGGCGGCGGCGCTGGCGGCCCGGATGATCTGCCTGGCCGACGGCGGCGACCTGGGAGGCTCGCTGCGCAACCCGGCGAGCTTCTGCAACGTGGTCGGGCTGCGGCCGTCGCCCGGCCGGGTGCCCACCTGGCCGCTGTCGGACGTGGCCGACACCTTCGCCGTCCACGGGCCGATGGGGCGGACGGTCGCCGACGTGGCGCTCCTGCTGGCCGTCCTGTCCGGGCCCGACCCGCGTGTCCCGCTCGCGCTGGACGCGCCGGCCCCGGTGCTGGCCGAGCCCGCGGACGTGGTGGGCCTGCTGACGCGGGAACTGCGCGGGCTGAAGGTGGCGTGGAGCGCCGATCTCGGCCTGCCCGTCGAGCCCGCGGTGCGGACGGCGCTGGCACCGGCCCGCCAGGTACTCGCCGGGCTGGGCTGCGAGGTCACCGACGCGGCGCCGGACCTGTCCGGCGCCGACGAGACGTTTCGCACCTGGCGCGCTCTCCGGTTCGCGACGGGCTTCGGCCCGCTGCTGCCCGAGCACCGCGACCAGCTGGGCCCCAACGTGACCTGGAACACCGAGCGGGGGCTGGAGCTGACCGTGGCCCAGCTGAGCCGGGCGACGGTGCTGCGCGCGGAGCTGGCCCAGCGGGTCGCCGGGTTCTTCGGCACGTTCGAGGTGCTCGCGTGCCCGGTGAGCCAGGTGGTGCCGTTCGACGTCACCCTCGACTGGGTGCACGAGATCGACGGCGTGCAACAGCACACCTACCTGGACTGGATGGCATCGTGCTACCTGATCTCGGCCACCGGGCTGCCGGCCATCTCGGTGCCCGCAGGATTCACCCCGGACGGGCTGCCGGTAGGGCTCCAGCTGGTCGGCCGGTGGCGGGCGGACTGGCCGCTGCTGGGGGTGGCGCACGCCTTCGAGGCCGCGACCGGTCACGGCAGCGTCGCCCCGCCGCTACCGTGACGGGCCTGCCCATTGGCTGACCTACCACGGGCTTGCGTCAGCGAAATGGTGACGAAACGGACGCGATCATGACCCAAAAGTCGCAGGAAGTGGGAGGTTGTGGGTCGCTAACGCCACGGGATGTTAACGGCATATTTATGGGCCCGGGGGAATTTTCATGGGCCGTTCATGGGGGTGGGCATAGCGTCCTGATGGGCGGGCTACCAGCCAGCCATGAACGTGGCCTGCCAGTGGATCCCTGGCAGGCCACCAGGCGGGATGTGGTCGTCGTCCGGTCCGGCGCCTCGATCCTGCCCGGTGATCTGCGGCGCGGTCAGGCCGGCCGTGCCGCTCAGCCCTGGCCCGCCCCGGCCTCGCCCGGCGCGGCGGCCGATCCGGCCGGGCCCGGACTCGGTGTGGCCAGCGGGGCAGTTGTGCTGGACGCGGGCGTGCTGGGGGTGGTCGGCGGGGTGATTGTGCTCGGCGGGCCCGGCGGGGCGGTGGTATCCGGCACGACCGGCGCGGTGGTCTGCCAGACCTCGCGGGCGATCACTTGGAGCGCCCCCGCGGTGGGGATGGCTATCAGGGCGCCCACGAAAGCGCCGAAGGTGCCGCCGAGCCAGCTGCCCAGCGACGCGCCGATCAGGATGGCCAGCAACACGAGTAGCGGGCTGACGCTGACGGTCCGGCTCATCACCACCGGGTTCAGGATGTGGTTCTCGATCTGCGTGTAGGCGAGGAACACCACCAGGGTGACGATGCCCGCCGTGAGTGAGTGCGCGAGCGCGAACAGCACCGTGGGAATGCCGGCCAGCGCCCCGCCGATCATGGGCAGGAAGTTGACCAGCGCGACCCACAGCGCCCACAGGATGGCGAACGGGACGCCCAGGATGAGCAGGGTCACGAACACGACGAGGCCGGCTATCAGCGAGGTCAGGAAGTTGCCCAGCATGTAGCCGGTCACCGACCGGTTCACCTGGCCTGCGATCCGGCTCCAGTTTGCCGCCCGCTCGGGGGCCATATTGCGTAGCAGGCCGGCCCGCATCTTCGGGCCTTCGAGCAGGAGCAGCAGGACCAGGATGAAGATGGTGAACAGCGCCACCAGCAGCGTCAGGGCACCCTTGCCCAGGGTCAGGGCCGGCTTGGTCAGGCCCTGCCCTATGTTCACCAGCTTCGGCACGTTGTGGGTCACCCACTGCTGGATGTGATACCTGCGCACCAGATGGCCGAGCCACCCCCGGCCGTTCTCGGTGTCGCTCACGTAGCGCGGCAGGTTATCGGCCAGGTGGGTGATCCCGTTGGCCAGCGGGTAGCCGAACGCCAGCGCCAGGCCGAAGAACACCAGCAGTCCCCAGATGATGACGATCGCCACCGCCAGGCCACGGCGCTTGACCCGCCAGCGCTGGAGCGCGACCACCAGCGGGTTCAGCAGCACCGCGATGAAGGAGGCCAGGACGATGAGAAGGATGATGTCCCGCAGCCGGTAGACCAGCTTGGCAGCGACGTAGACCAGCACCACCACCGCGGCGGCGGTGAGGATGGCCCGCAGCGGGACGCCCTTCGACTCGGCGGCGGCCCACAGCCGGTCCCGGCGCGTTCTCGGCGGGGCTGACACATCAGGCATCCGACCATCATCGCAGTTGCCGGCCGGGAACCGGGCGTCATGTCGCGTGGCGGGCGGCGGCCGGGAGGGTCGGCAGATGGGGCCCTCGGGTCTAACCTGTGATCTCAGGAGGCCACGTCAAGATGCTGCGCGTGTCTCTCTTGGGGGAGCAGGCCATCACCGGCGCCGGGACCGGGGTCCGGGCGCGGTCGTCGCGCGCCGTTGCCCTGGTCGCATTCCTGGCCGTGCATGCCGGGTCACCTCAGCCCCGGCAGCGGATCGCCGGCCTGTTCTGGCCAGACTCGACCGACGCGCAGGCCCTGACCAACCTGCGCCGCGAGCTGCACCAGCTGCGGCAGTTCCTGGACGATGAGCCTTCGCTCGTCGTGACGTCGACGGATCTGTGCTGGCGTGACACCGAGACGTGCCGCGTTGACCTGCGCGTCTTTGGCATCGAGCGTGAGGCTGCCCTGGCGGCGGCAGCGGGCGACGATGACGGGGGGGTCCTCGACCACGCCGCGAGGGCCATCGCCGAGTACCGGGGGGACCTGCTGCCCGGCGTGTACGACGACTGGCTGCTCGAGGCCAGGTCAGAGGTCGAGCGCCGGTGCGTGGACCTGTGCGATCTGCTGTGCGAGACGCGGGCACGGAACGGCGATCTGACCGGGGCGGTCGATGTGGCGCGGCGCCGGATCCAGCTGCAGCCGCTGGAGGAAGTCGGCTACCGCACCCTGATGCAGCTGCAGGCCGATCTGGGGGACCGGGCCGGTGCCGTGAGCACCTACCACCGCTGCGCTTCGGTCCTGGAGCGTGAGCTCGGCGTCGCCCCGGACCCGGCGACACAGCAGGCGTTCCAGCGGCTGATGGCCCACGCCGACCCGCGGGACGCAAGGCCGCCCGCGGCCGGGCCCGCTGCCCCCCGCCCCGGGCTGGCCGCGGCGCAGCTCGTCGGCCGGTCCCGGGAGCTTGGCCTGCTGCAGGATCTGTGGCGGGCCGCCGTGGCGGGCCGCCCCGGTCTGGCGCTGGTCCGCGGCGGCGCTGGTGTCGGGAAGACCCGCCTGGTGACCGAGATCGCCGAGCAGGCCCGGCTGCAGGGGGCGGTGGTGGCGGGCAGCCAGTGCTTCGGAACGTCGGGGCGGCTGGCGCTGGCACCGGTGGCGGACTGGATGCGGAATCCGGCAGTTCAGTCGGCGACGGCCACGCTCGACGAAGCCTGGCGCACCGAGGTTGACCGGCTGGTGCCGTCCGGGGGCCGCGGAGAACACAAGGCCGGCCCGAGAGCGATGGCCGACGCCTGGCAAAGCCACCGCTTCTTCGAAGGCCTCGCCCGGGCGCTGCTGGCCGTCGGCCGCCCGATGCTGCTGGTCCTGGACAACATGCAATGGTGCGACCAGGACACGCTGGCATTCATCACGTTCGGCCTGGGACTGGCCGACGGCGCCCAGCTTCTGGTGGCCGCGACATTGCGCAACGACAGCCCCGACGAAGATCCCGTGCTCGGAGGCTGGATCGACAGGATGCGGGCCACGGGACTGCTCACCGAGCTTTCCCTCTCCGCGTTCGAGGCCGCCGATACGGCGCGGCTCGCCGAGGCCATCTCCGGGCGGCCCCTCCCCGAGGCTGACGCGGACCTGCTGCAGGCGACGACGGGAGGTTTCCCCCTGTACGTCATCGAGGCGATACGCAGCACGGCCGATCCCGGCCGCGCCCCGCTGCCGGTCGCAGATCTCACGGCCGTGCTGCGCAACCGGCTCGAGCAGACGAGCGCGGCGGCCCGGGAGGTGGCGGGGCTCGCAGCGGCGGTCGGGTCCGACTTCACTCTCGATCTGCTCACCGAGGCGAGCGACCTGGACGCCGACATCGTGGTGGGGGCGGTCGACGAGCTGTGGCGGCGCAGGATCATGCGGGAGTTCCAGGACGGCTACGACTTCTCCCACGACTTGCTCCGCGAGACGGCATACGCGCAGGTAAGCCCGCCGAAGCGCTGGCTGTTGCACCGGCGCATCGCCCAGGGGCTCGAGCTGCTCCACGCCGAAGACACGGACACGGTGGCGGCCCAGCTCGCCGAGCAGTACGCCCGGGGCGGGCGGCCCGAGCGCGCGGTGGGCTACTACCGGCGCGCGGCCGATGTCGCGGCGGACATGTTCGCCCACGCCGAGGCGATCCGGCTGCACAAACGGGCGCTGTCGATCGTGCGCGACCTGCCCCCGGGGAGAGACAAAGACCGGCAGGAACTCGCGGTCCTTGAGGCCATGGCCGCGCCGCTCAACGCCAGGTACGGCTACTCATCCCCGGACCTCCAGCGGACGCTGCAGCGCTCGGTCGATCTCGCGGAATCGCTTGGCCGCAAAGACTCGCTGCTCAGCGGCCTGGCCGGGCTATGGACGTCGCGGTTCGTCCAGGGGCGCACGGCCGATGGTTACCAGGTTTCAACCCGCGCCCTGGCCCTGGTCGACCCCGGATCCGAGCTGAGCGGCCCAGCTCATTTCGCCGTGGGCGGGTCGGCGGTCAGCCTGGGGAGGCCCGCTGAGGGACTGCGCCACCTGGAGCTGGCCGCCCAGCTGGCCAGCGGTGCTGACCTGCTGAGCATCGGCACCCGGCCCGACGTGCACGCCACGGCCTGGGCCGCGCACGCCCACTGGCTGCTGGGCCATGACAACGATGCCCTGGCCGCCTGTCAGGAGGCCATCCGGCGCGCCCGGGCGATCGGCCACCCCTACAGCCTGGCGGTGGCCTTCGCCTACGGCTCCATCACCATGCAGATGCGCCACGACCTGCCCGGGTTGAGGGGCACGGTCGGTGAGCTGCGTGAGCTGTGCGACCGGTATCAGTTCGCCTACTACCGCGAGTGGGCGCCGATTCTCGACGGCTGGTCCCGCCCGGACGGGTCGGGGATCGACCTCGCCCGCCTGGGCATCGGCAATCTCAAGGCGGAGGGCTCGTTCGCGCGCATGCCGTACTGGCTGTCGCTGCTCGCCGACTTGCTGGCCCGCGGCAACCAGCCGGGCGAGGCCCGGGCGACACTCGACGCCGCGCTCGCCGCCGGGCAGGCTCACGACGACCGGTGGTGGCTGCCCGAGGTGATGCGGATGCGCGCCGCGTATGACGACGAGGAGGCCGCCGTCGCGCGCCTGCGCTTGGCCGCGGAACTGGCGTCGGCGCACGGCAGTGTCGCGCTGCTCCGGCGCTGCCAGGCCGACCTTCGGGGCCGCGGCGTTCCCGTTCCCGCCACCGGCGTTCTCCCGACCGCGTAGCGCGAGCGCGCACGCCCGAACGCTGCGCGAACGCCGTGGGTCTTACCTTCGATTCGCAATCTCAAGGGACGCACCTGAAGGGGACACCCATGACCACATCAGCCGGCCTCACCACGGCTCCGTATGAGGATCTGGCCGCCGCCGTGCGCGGCAGCCTGATCACGCCGGGAGATCCCGGGTATGACCAGGCACGCGCCGTCTACAACGGCATGATCGACAAGCATCCGGCCGCCATCGTGCGCTGCCGCGACACCGCCGACGTCGTCACCTGCGTTCGGTTCGCCCGCGAGCACGGCGTCGAGATCGCCGTCCGCGGTGGCGGCCACAACGCGGCGGGCCTCGCGGTGTGGGACGGCGCCCTGGTCATCGACCTGTCGCTGCTGCGCAGCACCACGGTCAGCCCGGACAATCACACCGTCCGCGTGGACCCTGGATGCACCTGGGCCGACGTCAACCACGCGACCGTAGCGTTCGGCATGGCCACTCCCTCCGGCTTCCTGGGCTCGACCGGGGTGGCCGGCCTGACGCTCGGGGGCGGCGTCGGCTACCTCGCCCGGCGCTTCGGCCTCACCGTCGACAACCTCCTCGCCGCCGACGTGGTTCTCGCCGACGGCACCTTCGTGACGGCCAGCGAGAACTCCCACAGCGACCTGTTCTGGGCCTTGCGCGGCGGGGGCGGGAACTTCGGCATCGTCACCTCGTTCACGTTCCGCTGCCACGACATCGGTGATCACGGCACGGTCATCGCCGGCCCGGTCCTGTACGACATCGCCGACACCCCCGAGGTAATGCGGTGGTACCGGGAGCTGGTGCCGTCGCTGCCGGAGGAGCTGAGCGGCTGGATCGCGCTGCTCACCATCCCGCCGGCCCCGCCGTTCCCGGAGGAACTCTGGGGCCGCAAGGCGTGCGGCATCGTCTGGTGCTACACCGGATCGCACGACAAGGCCGACGAGGTGCTCGAGCCGGTCAAGACGTTCGGCTCACCGCTGGTGGTCGGCTTGCAGCCGATGCCGTTCAACGTGCTCCAGGGCGCGTTCGACCCGCTCTACCCGGCCGGGCTGCAGTGGTACTGGCGGACGGACTTCTTCAACGAGATCTCCGACGAGGCCATCGAGGTGCACGTCAAGTACGGCTCGCAGCTGCCGACCGGCCACTCCACCATGCACATGTACCCGATCGACGGCGCCGCCAGCCGCGTCCCCCAGGACGCGACGGCTTTCGCCTACCGGGACGGCGGCTGGACGGGCGTGATCGTGGGCGTCGACCCCGACCCGGCCAACGCCGGCCTCATCTCCCAGTGGGCGCGGGACTACTGGGAGGCGCTGCACCCCACCTCGGCGGGCGGCGGCTACATCAACTTCATGATGGACGAGGGCCAGGACCGGGTCAGGGCGGCGTACCGCGGCAACTACGACCGGCTCGCCCAGGTCAAGCGGCGCTACGACCCGGACAACATCTTCCACATCAACCAGAACATCCAGCCGGCCAGCGGGCCCACCCCGTAGGCCGGGCTCCGGCGGGGAAAACGGGCCGGCGAACCCGGGGGAAGAGCCGGCCACCCGGGCGGACGGTGCACTTGGCCCAGGCGTTCAGCGTGGGCCAAGTCGTACCGTCCGCCCGTCAGTCCCCAGGCGATTTGGGGTCAGCGCCCCGCGGTCACGGCGGCCTCCTGCGGGCTGATCTCCACCGGCGAGGGGCGGGCCAGCCGGCTGGGCCACCACATCCACCGGCCGATGTCCAGGGTGAGCGCGGTGACCAGCACCGACCTGACGATCACGGTGTCGATGAGCACGCCGAGCGCGACCGTGAAGCCGATCTCGGTGAGGATCACCAGCGGCAGCGTGCCCAGCGTGGCGAACGTGCCGGCCAGGATCAGCCCGGCCGAGGTGATGACCCCACCGGTGGCGCCCAGGCCGGTGATCGCGCCCAGCCGGGTGCCGGACCGCTTGCTCTCCTCGCGCACCCTGGTCATCAGGAAGATGTTGTAGTCGATGCCCAGGGCGACCAGGAACACGAACACGAACAGCGGCATCGCGGTATCGGCGCCCGCGAAACCGAACACGTGCCGGAACACCAGTGCCGACAGTCCCAGCGCGGCGCCGAACGACAGCACCACCGTGCCCATGAGCAGGAACGCGGCGACCACCGACCGGAGCAGCAGCCCGAGGATGATCAGCACCACGAACAGCACCAGCGGGATGACCAGGTTCCGGTCATGGGTGGCGTATCGTTCCACGTCAGAGTTGATGGCCGTAGCCCCGCCGACCTTGGCGTTCGCCCCGGGAACCGCATGTACGGCCGTACGGACCCGATCCACGGTGGCGGCCGCGGCCGCGCTGTCCGGCTTGCTGGCCAGCGTCCCCTGCAGGTAGACCAGGCCGTCCTTGACGGCGGGCGGGGTCACGGCGACGATTCCGCTCGTCCCGGCCATAGCACTGCGCAGCTGGGACGTGGCCGAGGCGTTGCCGATGACCGCGACCGGCTCGCCCGCTCCGCCTGGGAAGTGCTGCGCGAGCACCTGCTCGGCGGCGATCGAAGCGGGGGTGCCGCGGTACGACTGGGCGTTGGTGAGCGAGCCGACCTTGAAGCCGATCAGGCCGAGCCAGGCGCAGAGGAGAAGCACGGCGGTCGTCACCCACACCGCGCGGGGGCGGATCGCTATCCGTCGGCCGACCCTCGCCCAGAAACCGCGCCGGGTCGGCTCGTCGGAGCCATAACGCGGCCGCAGCGGCCAGAAGATCCACCGTCCGGCGATCACCAGCAGAGCGGGCAGCAGGGTGATCATGGCCAGCAGCCCGACGGCGATGCCGATCGCCGCCACCGGGCCCAGCCCGGAGATGTCCGCGGACTCGGCGATCATCAGGCACAGCATGCCGGCGATCACGGTGCCAGCGCTGGCGATGATGGCCGGCCCGGCCCGGCGCAGCGCGATCGCCATCGCCTCGTGCCGGTCCTCGTGGCGGCGCAGCTCCTCGCGATACCGCGCGACGAGCAGCAGCGCGTAGTCCGTGCTGGCGCCCAGCACCAGCACCACCAAGATGCCGCCGCTCTGCCCGTTCACCACCAGGCCGTGCTTGGTCAGCAGGTAGATGACCGCCTGGGCGACGGTAAGCGACACCCCGGCGGAGATGATCGGCAGCAGCCACAGCACCGGGCTCCGGTAGGTGATCAGCAGCAGGACGATGATCACCGCCAGGGTCCCGTAGAGCAGGGTGGTATCGATGCCCTTGAAGATCTTTACTGCGTCGGCGGCGCTGGCGGCGGGCCCGGCGATATGCACGGTGAGCCCGGGATCGCCCCGGGCGGCCGTGGCGCGCAGGTGGTTGATGAACGCCTCGATGTTGGCGTTGTAGCCGAGGCTGGACCCGACGATCGTCTGCATGGCCTGGTGATCGCTGGATGGGATCGGGCCTACCACCCGGCCGTGGACGGCCGGCAAGGCGGCGAAAAGCCGGGCGTCGGCGGCGGCCTTGTGCAGGTCGGCGGGGGTGAGCCCGGATGGCCGTACGTAGACGACAACGGCCGGGTTGAGGTTCTTGGCGGTGAACTTGGATTGCAGGTTGAGCTCCTGCGTGGATTCCGCGCTGGCGGGCAGGTACGCGGAGGCGTCGTTTTTCTCCGCGCCCATGAGCTTGCCCGCGAGCGGCCCGGTCAGGCCGAGCACGATGATCCAGAAGACGAGCACGAGGTACTTGGTCCGCCGGCCGCACGGCAGCGCGGCGATCCGGCTGGCGGTGCCTCGGCCTGGCGTGCGTGGCGGGCTGGTGCTTTCGGCGGTCACACGATCCTCCCCCGTGGGCGGGCCGTAAATGGCTGGGCCGGTAGGCGTGTAGTTCAATACGATGTATCGTGAGCGGTCTCCCGATGTCAAGTTATATCTCGAGTGGCCTCCCTCCGGCCGAACCTGCGTGCGCTCGGGTACCCCTGGCCGCCGTCCACGACGATGTTCGCCCCGGTGATCCACGACGCCCGCCCGGACAGCAGGAAGGCAACGACGCCGGCGACCTCCTCGGGGCGCCCGAGCCGCCCGAGCGGGAACTGGGTATCCAGGAACGCGGCGAAGTCAGCCGGGTTCTCCTGCGAGAACCGTTCCCACGAGCCGCCCGGGAACAAGATCGAGCCGGGGCTCACCGCGTTCACCCGGATGTTGTCCACGGCCAGCTCGGCGGCGGCGGTCGCGGCCAGCTGGATCTCCGCGGCCTTGGCGACCGCGTAGGTGGTTCGCGGCGCCGGGCGCATCCCGGTGATCGACGAGACGATCACCACCGCACCGCCTCCGGCGGAGCGCAGGTGCGGCAGCGCGGCCCGGATGAGCTCGGCGGCGTGCCCGGCGTTGAGCACGAACGTGGCCGTGAAGTCGCCCGGACCCGAGCTGGTGAGGTTCCCGCCGACGGTGCCGCCGGCGTTGGCGACCAGGTGGTCCAGCCCGCCGAGGGAGGCCGCGATGTCCTCGACGGCACGGCTCAGCGCGGGGGTGTCGGTGACATCGGCGGCCGCCGTGGCCACGGGCACCCCGTGCCGGGCCAGTCGCCCGGCCGCCGAGACCAGGCCGTCCGCGCCGCGGGCCACCAGCCCGACCGCCGCTCCCTCCGCCGCCAGCGCGTCCGCCACCGCGAAACCGATGCCACGGCTGCCGCCCGTGATAAGTGCGCGAGCGCCGCGCAGGCCCAGGTCCATAGCCAGCACGCTATCGGGGCGTCAGGCCTGGCTCCCGCGCCGGGCTGCCCGCCCCAGGTGCAGGGCCCAACGGTCAGAGGTGCCGGGCCGCCCGCCCCAGGTGCGGGGCCCAACGGTCAGAGGTGCCGGGCCACCCGCCCCAGGTGCCGGGGCCCAGCGGTCAGAGCTGGCCGTTGTAGAAGCCGTGCCGGGCGAGCGGCTCGACCAGCTGGGCCTCCTCGTAGGCCAGATGGGAGAGCAGGGTGTCGGTGAGGACGTCCACCGCCTGCTGGAGCCCGGCGAAGTCAGCGGGGTTGCGCAGATGGTCCACCAGCGCCTGGTCCACGTCGGTCAGCACCTGGTGGATGATCTTGTGCTCGTCGGTCAGCCGGTCGAGCACCGGCCCCAGGCCTGCCTCGCTGGCCCGCAGATGGGGAAAGACGGCCTCATCTTCGAGCATGTGGTGCCCGGTCACGAACCGGCAGTAGGAGGCGCAGTACGCGCCGAGGGCCCAGTCGTTCTGGCGCATGGTCATCTCGCTGATCGCTGAACGTGCGCTGGCGGCGTCGGCCGCGCCCTCGCGGACCTGGCGGACAAGATCGCGGACCCGGGCCAGTTCGGCGCGCAGATGGTCGTGCACCTCGATGAGGTGGCCGCCGATGACCCGGCCGCGGCGGCTGTAGACGGCGCCGGGCGGCGCCGCGGGCCGGGCCGGGCGGGTGGCCTCGTCCCACACCGGGACCGGGCTCAGCCGCTCGCCGGTGTCCGGCGTCGGCGTCAGCCCCAGACCGGTCCCGTCGTCGGCCACTGCGTCTCCTCCCATGGTGGTTGAACCATCAACTATACCGGTGGAAGGCCGTCACTTACTGGTTCGCTTTTCTGCCCTCATAAGGGCCGCGGGATTCACCGCCCACGACATCGGCGTCCGGTTATGCCACGTCATCCTGCGGGTCGATGCCGTGCCGGCGGAGAAGATCACGGAGCCGCTCGATCTCATCGCTCGGATTTCCTCCTCGTGCCGGCCCCGGTACGACGGCGGATACCAGCGCAGCAGCCGCCGGTAGCCCTCCTCAAGCCCGCCCGCCGTCGTCATGGCAGGCCCCCGATCGCCCGGTGCCGCAGTTTGAGCCGCTTCGCGGCGACGGCCGCGTTTTGGCGCAGCCGCTCGACTTCGGCGGCGAGCCGGTCGCCGCCGAGCGGAGTGAGCCGGTAGTAGCGGCGCAGCCGGCCGTCCACCACCTCTTCCCGGTCGGCCTCGACAAGGCCCTCCGCGACGACCCGGTCCAGCGCGGCGTACAGGGTCCCCGGCCTCAGCTTGACCCGCCCGCCCGATATGCGCTCGACGTCGGTCATGATCCCGTAGCCGTGCTGCGGGCCCTCGGCCAGCGCAGTGAGCAGAAGGAAAGTTGGTTCCTGGAGGGGACGGCCGCTCATGCTAACGTTATATACCGTCGATCTGAATATTCCAAGTCCCCGTGTCGTGCGCCAGCGCACTGGGCAAGGCCAGCTCGCCCCTGGTGGGGGCGCGCCTCGGCCCCGCGTACAGCCCCGCGAGCCGGTCCTTAACACCATGATCACGGACGCGACCAACGCCTACCAACGACCCAGAGGAGCACGTGAAAATCAGACAACTCTGACGCCGCGGACCAGACCCGGCGCCTGATCATCGAGTGGGCAGCTCAACTATGACAAAAACGATGCGCGTGGCCCGGGATGAGGTCACGTTCAGTGACAGGTACTGGTCGGCGTCCGGCGCGCACGTAGCCGCCTGATCGGGACGGCAGGAGTGATCGGTGCCGCCGACGCGTCCCGTAACTGCTCTTTCTGGCGCTTCGGCCTCAAGTCACGTGCCCGCCCAGTTGCCCGCGGCACAGGCATTGGCTTGCTTGATCCCCGGTTGGGCGCCTCCGCGTGCTTGCAGCGTCCCGTACACGGCGGCTAGGCGGCTGGCACGTTCTTGTGCGGATCGAGGAAGGGGATGGTGGCGGTCGTAGCGGGGATCCGTTCTCCGTTCGCCCATTCGATTTCCAGGTCATTGCCGGGGCCGGCGAGCTCGATAGGCACCCAGACGTAGCCGATGTTGCGCTGCAGCCGCGGCGACCAGACCAGGTCGGTGACGCGGCCCACCCGCTGTCCGCCGGCCAGGGCAGGCCGTGCTTCGGTGATCTCGAAGAATGATGGGTCGCCGGGTGCCTCGATGCCAACCAGCTTGCGCGTGATCCCCCGCTCGCGGATCCGTTCCAGGGCGGCCTTGCCGACGTAATCGGCCTCTTGCGCCTCCACCAGTCGCTCGAGCCCGGTGACCTCGAACGGGTTGTTGTCCAGGGTGAAGTCGGAGTTGTAGTTGAAGATGCCTGCCTCGATCCGGCGGGCCTCACAAGGGGCGATCGGCCTGATGTTATGCCGCGCGCCCGCTTCCATGATCGTTTCCCACAGCTCGTCGCCGCGGGAGGGATCGGTAAGAAAGACCTCATACCCGATCTCGCCGGTCCAGCCGGTGCGGCTGATCACGACCGGGATGCCGGCGATGGCCGCATCCAGGGTCCAGTAGTACTTCACACCGGCGATGGCCTCACCGGCCAGCTCCCGCATCAGGTCCTTGGCCCTGGGTCCCTGCACCTGCAGCGGGTAGGCCTCCGGCAGCGACACGGTGGCGCGCAGGCCGTGGCCCTGGGCGAGCCCCATCGCATACAAGTGGGCGTCGCTGTCGGCCAGGCACAGCCAGAAGGTGTTTTCGTCGCGGCGCAGCAGCACTGGGTCGTTGACGATGCCGCCGTCGGGGGCGATGATCGGCGCATACTTGCCCTGCCCGGCCGCGCATCTGGTCAGGTCCCGGCAGGTGAGCATGTTCGCGAGCGCGAAGCCGTCCGGCCCGCTGATCTGCACCACCCGTTCCACCCCGACATCCCACAGCGTGACATCGTTGACCAGCGCCCAGTACTCGGCGACCAGCTCGTCGAAGTAGGCCGGCAGGTACATGTGGTTGTACACGTCATACGCCGTGCAGCCCCACCGCAGCGTCGCCTCGAAAAACGGCGACTTGCGATACCACGGGCCGAAATACAGCCTGGTCGAGGTCGCATCCGGCATAGGACCAGCACCAGAGATCACCGCCCACCTCCTCATCGGGGCGTGCCCGCGCCAACCAAGCCGGGTCAGTCGCCCTGAACTGAATATTCGTTCAATCGCGGCCTTTCCCGCAAGGCTGGGAGGCCGCAGGTTGCGGCCGGCGCGCCGGTGCCCACCCGGCAACCGGTCGCCAAGCCAGGGCGCCACTGCGAGGCGGGCACGCGAGCCGCCGCCATCTGCGCAGCCCAGTTGGGCTGTGTCAACGGCACGCCAATTCACGCCGCCGACAGGCTGACCACCTGGCGGGACGCGGCCCCAGCTGGGGCGCCGCGATTGGCATGGTCGGCGCAGCATGACAAAAGGGCGGCATGTATGGGACAACGACGTGCCCGGAATGCACCTCATGACCCCGGTTCTCCTGGCGGAGGTGCGCATGGGCGGCCAGTTTGCGGCTGGTGACTGACCGCACCTGTTCGGGCTTGGCGTGGTCCCCTATAGGGGCAAGAAAGCGAACTGGTAATCCACAGGCAGCGATCAGCGGGGCAGGACGTGGGGGTTGAGGATGCCGGCCGGGTCGAACGCGGCCCGGACCCGGGCGAAAAGCGCGCGTTCGGCATCTGACCGGACCAGCGGCAGCCACCGGGCCTTGAGCGCCCCGATACCGTGCTCCGCAGATATGGAGCCGCCGAGGCTGGCCACGAACGAGAACACCGCGTCCTCGTGGCGCCCGGCGGCACCCGCCATGCCCGGTGCGCCCACCGCCCCAGCCGCTCCGCCCACAGCGCCCGTCCGGGCCGCCGTGGGCACCACGTTCACGTGCAGGTTGCCGTCCGCCACGTGACCGTAGGTGATCACCAGCGCGCCCGGGTCGGCCTCCTGGACCACCCCGGCGACCCCGGAGGCCAGGGTCACCCACTGCGCCGCTGGCACCGAAACGTCCAGCTTCAGCGGCACCCCGGCGAAACCGGCTGCCTCGGGGTGGCGTTCCCGGTAGGCCCATAGCCGGGCCCGCTCGGCAGCGCCGGTGCCCACCGCCGCTGGCCGGTCCGCGGCGATCACCGCCAGTTCCTCGGCCGCGCCGGGACCGGCCGCCTCCAGCAGCAGGTAGGCCGGTGCGGGCGGGCGGAGCGGCGGGACCAGGCCGGTGTGCTCGGCGAGCAGGTCCAGCCCCGCCTGGATGAAGTACTCGGCCGAAACAAGGCCGCCCACCTCACCTACCGCGTGCCGCGCCAGCGTGTGCGCCTCGCCGGGACCATCCACCCCGACGATCACCGTCACCAGGTCCGTCAGCCGTGTCACCAGCTGGAGACGGGCCGCCGTGATCACCGCGAGCGTGCCCTCGGAACCGGCGAGCAGGGACGGGTAGTCGTACCCGGTGTTGTCCTTGACCAGCCCGGCCATGTGTGACAGCACCGTCCCGTCGGACAGCACCGCCTCGATGCCGCGCAGCTGCGCCCGCATCGGGCCGTAACGCAGCACCCGCAGCCCGCCCGCGTTGGTGGCGACCGCCCCGCCCACCGTGGCGCTGTGCCGGCTCGCGATGAGGACCCCCAGGTCCAGGCCGGCATCGGCGTCGGCGACCCGCTGCAGGCTCACCCCGGCCCCGGCACTGACCTGCCCAGCGTCGGTGTCGACCGGGCCGAGCCGGGTCAGCCGGGCCAGGCTCAGCACGACCTCGCCGTGCAGCGGGACGCCGCCGCCGACCAGGCCGGTGTTCCCGCCCTGCGGGACGACCGCCACCCCGGCGTCCGCGCACAGCGCGAGCAGCGCCGCGACCTGTCCGGTGTCGCGCGGCCGCAGCACGGCCGGGGCCCGGCCGGTGAAGCCGCCGGTCCAGTCGGTGGCGTAACCGGCGGCGGCGTCCCCGGTGAGCACGTGAGCCCCGCCCACCACGGCGGCGAACTCGCGCAGCAGCGCGGCGGGCAGCCCGGTGCCGGTCACGTGGCCATCCCCGTGCAGGCGCGCATGGCGCGGGCGAACGCCTCGCCCCGGTCCCGGTAGTCCCGGAACCGGCCGAAGCTCGGCGCGGCCGGCGACAGCAGCACTACCCCGTCCGGCAGCGCCCAGCGATAGCCGCGCCCGACCGCCGCATCCAGGTCGTCGCAGGCGGCGACCTCCACCTTGCCGGGGCCTTCCGCCTCGATCGCGGCCTGGATCCGGGGGCCGCTGTCGGGCACCGCCAGCACCAGGGTGGGGGCGTCCCGGGCGGCGAGCCCGGCGGCGAGCGGGGCGTAGTCGATGCCCCGGTCGTGCCCGCCGGCGATGAGGGCGACCCGGCGCCCGGGGAAGGCGTCCATCGCGGCCAGGGTAGGCAGCACGTTGGTGGACAGGCTGTCGTCGACGAACACCACCCCGCCGGCCTCGCCGATCACCTCGAGCCGGCTCGCCAGCGGGGCGAAACCCGCGGCGGCGGCGGCCAGCTCGGTCTCGTCGGCGGCCTGCGGCACCCCCAGGGCGCGCAGACAGGCGCGGGCGATCAGCGCGTTGCGCCGGTTGTGCACGCCGAGCAGGCCGAGTGGGGCCATCCAGTCCGCGCCGGGGTCGCCACCGGCCCGGACCCACTCCACGCGCGGCCCGAGCAGGCCCGCCCGGTCCCGCAGCGGTTCGCTGTCCCCGTTCGCGACGGTCAGCTCCGCCCCGGGCTGGGAGCACACCGACAGCTTGTCCCGGTAGTAGGTCTCCACGTCACCGTGCCAGTCGAGATGGTCGGGATGCAGTGAGGTCACCGCGACCACCGGCGGTGAGCAGGCCAGGTCGGTCGCCTGGTAACTGGACGTTTCGATGGCCCAGTAGTCGTAGTCGCCGTCATCGTGCTCGGGATCCCACGGCGGCTGGCCGATGTTCCCGCCCACCAGGCAGCGGTGGCCCCACCGCTGCAGGAGATGCCCAACGATGGCCGTGGTGCTGCTCTTGCCTTTGGTGCCGGTGATGCACACCACCCGGTCCCGGTCGGCCTCGGCCAGCCACAGGCCGAGGCCGCCCACGACCGGGACACCGCGGGCCTCCAGCTCGGCCACCTCGGGCCGGTAACGGCTGATGCCCGGCGTCTTGATCACCACGTCGCACGCGGCCAGCGCGGCCAGCCCACCGTCGCCGGTGGCCAGGACCGGGCGGCCGCCGGGCCCCTCGGCGGGCGGCCGGTCGTCCACCAGCACCGGCTCGGTGCCGAGCGCGGCGAGCTTGCGCAGGTTGGCGTGTCCCTCCAGGCCGAGGCCCCAGATCCCGGTCTGGACCCCGCGCAGGTCAGACCAGCAGATCATCGGCCGCGTACGCATCGGGGATCCAGTGCTCGCCGACCGGCCGGAGCAGGGCTTCGATGGTGGGCGGGTCGGGGGGCGGGAACTGCGCGGTCAGGGTGTGCAGGAGCGTGGTGGCCGCCCGGTCCGGCCGCCGGGCCGCGAGCACCGCCGCGGCCCGGCACTCGCCGACCTCGCCCACGCACTCGAACGGCTTGCTCGCCGCCGATGTCCCGAGCAGCGCACGGAACCGGTCGGCCAGGGCGGGATCGGCCAGCGGCTCCCGCCCGCCGAAAATCCGCCGCAGGTCCTCCGCGGGCAGGAACGGGGCCAGGATGAGGTCGATGAAGCAGCACTTGTCGCACCGGCCGCACCAGTGGTCCAGGCGCTGCGCCGGGTCGATGTGGAAGGCCCGGTTGCAGCTGCGGAACGTGCCGTGGTACCGGGCCAGGCCGGCGAATTTCCGCGCCACCCACAGTTCGGTGAACGGGCGCAGCGCGGAGAAGTAGCTGACGCGGCCGCCGAGCGCGTCCGCCAGCAGCTGCCGGAAGCCGGCCTCGAACTCCATGCTCTTGGAGTACTGGTGGTTGATGGCTCGCCCGCCCGCCGTCAGCGTAGGGGCCGACGCCGACCATTCGTTGGACATCACCACGGCTTCCCGGCCGTCCAGCAGCGCGGCCATGACCGCGATCGCGGACAGGATCCCGGTGACCGGCACGTGCCCGTTCAGGAAGCCGAGCTCGGCCGACCGAAGCAGCTGCGGGTCGATCTCGCGGCCAGCCCGGACGACCGGCAGCCCGGTGACCGCGGCCGGGCGCTCGATGGCCGCGAACCGGTCGCCGGGCCTGCTCATGACGAACAGCGCGGCATTGCCCCGCCCGCGCACCAGTTCCACGGTGACGATCGAGTCGATGCCGCCGCCGAACGGGATGAGCATGGCGCGCGGGGCGCCCGCAGCGCGGTGCGGCCCGCTGGCCGCCGGGCCGCCGATGATCCCGCCGGTGAACCGCAGCGCGGACAGGTCCAGGCCGTTGCGGTAGGCGAACTCGCCCAGGCCGTCGAGGTAGAAGGTGCGCAGGAACCCGAGCTCGGCCGTGGTGACCGGGAGCTGGCCAAGGTCGACCACCGGCGGCGCCGCCGTCTTGTAGTAGGACACCCCGGCCAGCAGGCAGATCAGCCGGGCCGCCTGCCTGACTTCGGGTGCGTCCCAGTCCCCGGCCGGATCGAAGGTGACCTGCTCGGCGAAATCCCGGCCGCCGAGTGAGTACCGGCAGGTCAGCAGCCCCTGGCCAGGATCAAGGTCAAAGCCTTCATAGCAAAACGGCTGGCCGGGGCTCACCGCTGCCCCCGCGGCTCGAGCTGGGCGGCCAGCGCGAACCGCCCGCTGGGGCGCTCGGCGCGGTGGCTGAAGAACAGGCCCGGGTCGGGCCCGGTGGGCGTGGCCGCCACGTGGATCTGGCCGTCCGGCACCCCGGCCGTGCGCAGGACGTGCCGGTTGGCGGCCGGAAGGTCGAACAGCCACCGGCCGGGGCCGCCGGCCACGTCCGGCCGCAGCAGGGCCTGCGCCTGCGGGCCGAAGGCGTCCCGCGCCGTGGCGGCCACGTCCCCGCCCACCTGGTAGGAGCCCGGCGCGATCGCCGGGCCGATCCCGGCGACGACGTCCCGCGGCTGGGTGCCCAGCGAGCCCATCGCCGCCAGCGCCGCCTGGGCGGTGCCGGCGACCGTGCCCCGCCAGCCAGCGTGCACGCAGGCGAGCACGTGCGCGGCGGGGTCGTACAGGACGATGGGCACGCAGTCGGCCACCAGGATCGCCAGCACGGTGCCCGGTTCCCCGGTGACCAGGGCGTCGGCCGGCCCGATCGCGTCACCGGCGGCCAGCGTCCCGCGGCCCCGGTCGGCGGCGGACACGATCTCGGCGCGGCGGCCGTGCACCTGGTCGGCGAAGACGAAGGCGGCCAGGCCGGTGCCCAGAGCCGCCGCCACCCGGGCCCGGTTCTCGTGCACGTCCGCCGCTTCGTCGCCGACCGCGAAGCTGAGGTTCAGGGTGGCATAACGGCCCGCCGACACCCCGCCGTGCCGGGTGGTGACGATCGCGTCCACCGGCAGCGGCTCGAACACCGGCCAGGTCAGGACGGGCAGGCCCGCTCGCTCGCGGAGCCCGGCGGCCGTGGTCGCGTTGGCGGCTGTCATCGTCAGGATCCTAGTGCCGCCGCCACCCGTCCTTGACCCGGTTGAGGATCGCTGTCGATGTGGCAACACCAAGTTAATGATTGCTAATGATTGCGGCCCGGGGCGGGCCCGGGGCCGGCCCAGTACCTGGGACGCCGCCTGCTGGCGGCCCGCCTGGGCCGATGGCTTACTGGATACAGCCTATTGAATACAGCCGTAAGATACGTCACCATCGTTCTGACCACCGAGAACGGGACTGGGGCAGTACAGACCAGCACGGAAGGTTGGTGTCCATGTATCAGCTCGCCGCGTCAGGTTTCACCCAGCACCTCAATCCTCTGAGCTCGACCTTGGCCAGCACCCTGGTGGCGCTAATACCTCTCGCGTTATTGCTGGTGTTATTGGCCGTCATGCGGATGACCGCATGGCTGGTGGTGACCATCGGCGCCGTCGTCACCATCGTGATGGCGATCACCATCTGGCATGCCCCGGCCGGGCCGACGCTCGAAGCCTGGCTGATCGGGGCGGCGACCGGGATCTGGTCCATCGACTGGATCGTGTTCTGGGGGGTGGTGATCTACAACGTCCTGCACGAGACCGGCGCCTTCGAGGGCCTGAAACGCTGGCTGGTGACCCAGGCGTCCGCTGACGTGCGGGTGCAGGCGATCCTGCTCGCCTGGGCGCTGGGCGCGCTCCTGGAAGGGCTGGTGGGGTTCGGCTACCCCTGGGCGGTGATCGCGCCCATCCTGGTCGGCCTGGGCGTGGTGGAGATCGACGCGATCCGGGTGGCTGCCATCGGGAACAACGCGCCGGTCTCCTACGGCGCACTGGGCACCCCGATCATCGCGCTGGCCACCGTCACCGGGGCGCCGCTGCTCGCCCTGTCCGCCTCGGTGGGCCGGATCGTGGCGATCGTCGCCCTGCTCCCGCCGTGGATCCTGATCTATCTCGTGTCCGGCCGGCGGGGCCTGCGGGGCATCTGGCCGCTGCCGGTGGTGGGCTCCCTGGCCTACATCGCCGGCCAGTTCCCGACCTCCCAGTGGCTCGGGCCCTACCTGCCCGACGTCATCGGCGCGCTGGTCTGTTTCGGCGCGCTGCTGTTGCCGCTGAAGTACTGGAAGCCCGCTGAGACGCTCGGCTTCGGCGGCGTCCCGGTCACCACGGAAGCCGTGCTGGCGGGCGCCGTGGCCACCGGCGCTGGCTCGGCTGGCGGCGTGGCCACCGGCACCCTGCCGCCCCCCGGTGCCGGATCGGCCGGAGCGGGCCCGGCGGGCGCTGGGTCCGGGGGGGCAGGGCCGCCGGGTGCCGCGTCTGGGGACGGTGGGCCGCCGCCCGGCGTGCCCGCGAACGGGTCCCGCAACCCGGCGGGCACGCTGCGCGAGGCGGTCCCCGGCCTCGTCTCGTTCGGCATCCTGGTCGTGATTGTGGTGGCGGCCACCGGCCCGTGGTCACACCTCGGCGACTACACGTTCATCAAGCCGGAGGTCGATGCGGTCAGCTCGCTCTCCCACCAGCCGGTCGCGATCGTGTGGAAGTTCGCGCCCGCCGTCGCCGGCACCTGGATCCTGGTCTCGATGCTGGTCATCCTGGTCTGGCTGAGAGTCGGGTGGGAGCAGTTCAAGGCCGCGGTGAAGCGCAGCGCGACGCAGATGTGGGGGGCGCTGCTGGTCGCGCCGATCATCTTCGGGCTGGCCCAGGTGTTCAACTACTCCGGCATGGCCAGCACGCTGGCCCACGGGTTCGCCCAGGTCGGCACCTGGTTCATCCTGCTGGCACCGCTGCTGGGCTGGATCGGGGTGGCGCTGTCGGGGAGCAACACCTCCACGAACGCGCTGTTCGGCGGGTTCCAGTACGCGGTCGGCGGCCTGCTGCACATGCCGCTGCTGCTGCTGCCCTCGCTCAACTCCACCGGCGCCGAGGTCGGCAAGCCGATCGCCCCGCAGACGACCAGCGTCGGCGTCAGCACCACCAGCTACGTCCGGCGGGAAGGCGAGGTCATCCGGCACAACTTCGGCTGGACGCTGGTGCTGCTCGGCTGGCTCATCCTGATAGGCCTGTTCTACTACTACGTGCTGCCGCAGGCGATGCGGCTGTAATCAGGGCCGGCCACGGGCCCCGGGGCGGGCCAGACCTGTCGCCGGGGCCCCTGCCGGGCAGGACTTTATGCGCCCTGACCTGGGGATTCAGCCCTGAACACTCAAAACCGCATTCGTGCCGGGCTGCTCAACGGGCGAAGAAATGCAGCCCCACCCAGGCCCAGGCGACGAGCATGCCGATCCGGCGGGCCCGGGTGCCCATCGCCCAGGCGAACACCTTCCCCAGCGGCGGGATGGGGGCGCGGGTCCTGGTGGCGAGCAGTTGCAGGACGGCACCGGCGAGCAGCACCACCAGATAGCCGAGGACGGTGACGTCGTGACTGTTCACCGCTCCACCAGGAACCAGCCGAGCACGAGCCAGCCGGCCAGGAAGATCGAGCGGCCCGCCCAGGTGCCGAGCACCGGGTCGGTGAGCGTGCTGATGGTCGGGTGGGCGTAGGAACTGGTGGTCAGGGTCGGCTGCTGGAACAGGGACGAAAGCTCCCACAGGCAGCCCGCCACCAGCACCAGGCCCCACAGGGCCAGCCCGGTTGCTGGTGGCCTGGCCGGGGTCGGCCGGGAATGGCGCGGGCCCCGCCACCCGGCCACCACCACCGCCGCGCCGAGCGCGGCCACCGGCACGGTGACCGGCCAGGAATAACGGCTGAACGAGCCGACCAGCACGACGTACAGGGCGCCGCCAGCCAGCCAGGCCAGGACCAGCAGCCGCCGCCAGCGGCGGGCCGTGGCCGGCGGCGCGTCCGGGTGGGTGGCGGGGCCCGTGCCGCCCGCCTCGTCCCGGCCCGCTGCTGCGCTGAAGTCCTGCGGGCTGTTGTCCGCCGGGCGGCCCTCCGGCGGGCCGTCCTGGCGCATCCGGCGGCGGCCGGTATCCCAGGCCAGGCTCACCGCGACCACCAGCATCAGCAGGCCGTCGAGTGGCTTACCGGAGATCCAGGTGAAGAACGCGATGAGGAGTAGGACCACCACGATCGGCTCGCGCAGGCCAGCCAGCGCCGTGACCACGTGCCCAGGCCCGGCCCGGACGACCGACGGTGTAGGGGCGCCGTGGCCGGTGCCGGCGTCCCCGCCTCCGGGCGGCAGCCCACCCGCGGGCAGTTCCCCCGTGGTCGGCGCCGCTCTGTCCGCAGACGGCGCCGCGGTTGCTGACTGGTCCGGCGATGGCGGCTGGCCTGGCCCGCCACACCCCGGCCTGCCCGTCATGCTGGGAACTGCCCGGCCCGGCCAGGCGGGCCCGCTGATGTATCCCGCCCCGCCCGGCCCGGCAGGGTACCCAGGCCGGGGTATATGTGCGTCACCAGGACAAGTTAGTGCACCTGCCTGCAATTACGTGTATGAATTGCGGGCTCCTCGCCGGGTGGCGAGCGACTCCCCACCCACGCTAAGTGTGTGGCGGGGCGGGCCGGTGCCGGCCAGGGGACCCGCGGGCGCCGCGGTGATGAGCGCGGCGGCGCGGGTCACGTCGTGCCGGTGACACGCCTGGCAGGTGGGCCCCGGCGCGGCGGTGCGGGACGCCGGCGAGCAGGCTGGCTGGCGTGGTTCCGCCGCCTGCACGGGCGGCGATGGTGGCCGCCGCGGCGAGGTCGCGGTGGCCGGTGAACTGGCAGGCTGGGCAGGCAGGACCCGCCCGGGCGGCAAGGGTACCCGGGACCGGCAGGCGGGGCAGCCCGGCTGGATTCCATCAGGTCGGCTCGCCTGCCGACCAGTAGCCGAATCACGGTTGGCCATGTGGGGCGGGCGCGATGCGCCCCGCCCCGTGTACACCACGCCGGCCCAGCCGCGCCAAAGTCCGCATCCGCGTCTGGCTGACTCGATGTGTTTACGTGTCTCGGGCGGCCGGTCTAGCCGCCTGGATGATGGCGGAGTGCAGGCCCGGCCCGGCCTCGTACGTGCTGGTGATGACAATGCAGGTGAAGCCGGCCGCCAGCAGCACGTCACGGTATTGCGCCTGGGTGAGGGTGATGCTGCAGCCGACCCGCCGCTCGGCCTCGGCAAGCTGGCCAGCGTCGATGCCCTCGTTGGCGGTGACGTCGCTGATGCTGAGCCGCCCACCCGGCCGCAGGACCCGGAAGGCCTCGGCGAGCACGCGCGGCTTGTCGGCCGACAAGTTGATCACGCAGTTGGAGATGACCACGTCCACCTCCCCATCAGGAAGAGGGATGTCCTCGATGTGGCCGTGCAGGAAGCGGGCATTGGTGATGCTGGCCTGCGCTGCGTTGGCGCGGGCGAGGGTGAGCATGTCCGGGCTGCCATCCAGGCCATAGGCGATGCCGCCCGGGGCGACCCTACGAGCTGACAGCAGCACGTCGAGGCCGCCGCCAGAACCAAGGTCCAAGACGGTCTCACCCGGATGGAGGTCGGCGACTGTCAGCGGGTTGCCGCAGCCGAGGCTGGCACGCACTGCCGCCTCCGGGGCGCCAACGTCGGCGGGATAGGCGGCCGCGCCGAAGCATCCGTCGGCGAATGCATCGGGATCGCAGTCGGCGATGGTGCCTCCGGCCAGCGCGGCGCGGGCCAGGCTGGAATAGCGGCCGATGACCGTGTCGCGGGCTTCGGGAGTGCCGGGTTCGGCCACTGGTGTCCTCCTTAGGGCGGTGATGCCCAGACGGGGTCGAGCTGGGCGGGGACGGGCCGGCCCATGACGATGTCGGCGGCGGTGGGGAAGCAGTCCACGCACGCCTCGTTGATCCGGTAGTAGGTGGCCGGGCCCCGGTGCTCGGCCAGCAGGAACCGCACCTCCGCCAGCACCTTCAGATGGGAAGAGACGGTGGACTGGCCGACGCTGACGGCGGCGACGATCTCGCCGACGTTCATCGGCCGGGCCCGGCGAGCGAGCAGCGAGACGATCTGGATCCTGGTGGGGTCGGCGAGCGCCTTGAACCAGCTGGCGTACTCGGAGGCCGTGACCCGGTCGAGAGGCTCATCTTCTTTTCTCATCGCTCATCGACGATAATCGATGAAAGGCGGGAACGGAAGAAGGGGTCCCTAGGCTGAAGATTCAGCAGCGCGCTCCGGGCTGGGATGCGCAGCTGCACGATCTCCCGGCCCATGCCCGGCGCCCTTCGACTATGGCCCAGCCTGCGATCAGCCACCACCTGAAGGTGCTGCGCCACGCCCGGCTGTCTGGCCCGAGCGTGCCGTCTCCTGTCCCGGGGAATGGCGGGTCACGTTTCAGACCCGGTCAGGAGGACGGGTCGCCGATCAGCGCGCTCAGGCTGGCCAGCGCCTCGGTACGGGCCCGGTAATAGACCCACACGCCGCGCTTTTCCCGGTCCAGCAGGCCGGCCTCGTGCAGCACCTTCAGGTGATGGCTGATCGTCGGCTGGGACAGGTCGAACGCAGCGTTGAGGTCGCAGACGCAGGCCTCGCCGCCAGGGTGTGAGGCGATCAGCGACATCAGCCGCAGCCGCACCGGGTCGGCCAGCGCCTTCAGGAGCGGTGCGACCTGGGAGGCCTGGTCGGCCGACAGCGGCTCGCGCGACAGCGGCGGGCAGCACGCCGCGGTGTCGGCCGGGCTCAGCACCAGCAGAGACTTCGACATACATCTATATTGACAGAACCCTATGTCTTATGGCAAGCTCAGCGACTAGACATAGACAGCCATCAATGCCTAACCTCCGGGAGGTTCCGTGTCCAGCCGTCTGCAGCTCGCCCTCAACGTCAACGACATCGACGAGGCTGTTGCCTTCTATTCGAAGTTGTTCGGCACCGAGCCGGCCAAGCTCCGGCCCGGTTATGCGAACTTCGCGATCACCGAGCCGCCGCTCAAGCTGGTGCTGCTGGAAAACCCCGGCCAGGGCGGCAGCCTCAACCACCTCGGCATCGAGGTCCCCGACACCGGCACCGTCGAAACCGAGCAGGCCCGCCTGGCCCAGGCCGGGCTCGCCCCCGAGCAGGCTGGCGAGACCACCTGCTGCTTCGCCAAGCAGGACAAGTTCTGGGTCCAGGGCGCCCCCAACGGCGAGTCCTGGGAGATCTACACCGTTCTGGCCGACAGCCCCACCTTCTACGCCGAAGGCCACGGCCCGGAGTGCTGCGGCGACACCAATGTCCACGCCGAGGAACCGGGCGCGTCAGCGGCCAAGTGCTGCTAGCAGGCGCGCTGGGCCGCCATATCCGGGAATCTCTGCCGAAGGAGCGAGACCATGACATCGGTAACAGATGTCGTTGTCATCGGCGCGGGCCAGTCCGGCCTGGCCGCCGCCCGCACCCTGCAGGCGCACGGCATCCACCCCGTAGTGCTGGAAGCGGGGCCGGAACCGGCCGGGTCGTGGCCGCGCTATTACGACAGCCTGGCCCTGTTCTCCCCGGCCCGCTACAGCGGCATGCCCGGGCTGTCTTTCCCCGGCGAGCCTGACCACTACCCGCACCGCGACGAGGTCGCCGGCTACCTGCGCCGCTACGCCGCCAGCCTCGGCGCCGACATCAGCACCCACACGCCGGTGACCGAGGTCGAGGCCCACGGCCGGGCCGGGTTCCTGGTGCGCACCGCCACCGGGCCGGCCTTCCACGCCGCGGGCGTGGTGGCCGCGACCGGCTCGTTCGGCAACCCGTATGTGCCGGCCCTGCCCGGCCAGGACCAGTTCACCGGGCGGCTGCTGCACGTGGCCGGCTACCACAGCCCCCACCAGCACGCCGGCGAACGCATCATCGTGGTCGGCGCGGGCAACTCCGCGGTCCAGGTCGGCTACGAACTGGCCCAGCTCGCCACCGTCACGCTAGCGACCCGCCACCCGGTCACCTTCCACCCGCAGCGGCGCGGCGGCCAGGACCTGCACCACTGGCTGGTGACCAGCGGCTTCGACCTGCTCCCGCCCGAGTGGCTCAGCCACTACCTCGGTGACCGGTGGGTGATCGACACCGGCAGGTACCGTCACGCCCTCGAGACCGGGCAGATCGACCGCCGCCCCATGTTCACCGCCTTCGGCACCGACGGTGTCGTCTGGCCGGATGGAACACGCGAGCAGGTGGACACCGTCGTGTTCGCCACCGGCTACCGCCCCCACCTGGGCTACCTCGCCCCGCTGGGCGCCCTCGACCACGGTGGCACGCCACTGCACGTCGGCGGCATCTCGGCCACCCACCCGGGCCTGGTCTACCTCGGGCTGGAGTTCCAGCGGTCGTTCTCCTCCAATACCTTGCGCGGCGTGCACCGCGACGCCGAGCACGTGATCGCCCCGCTGGCCGCCCACGTGCGCAACGCCCCAGCCACTGTCGGCCTGTAACAGCAAGCGGCGGTCCAGCGCCGCACCGGCCGGCTGCACGCTGACGCTCCGGCCGCTGGGTCAGCGTGCCGGGCAGCGATGCCGGGAGTCAGGAGGTCGCTGCCAGGCGAGGTGCGAGGCGCTGGACGCGGTGGCTGAGCTCGGCTAGGGCCGCGTCGAAGCTGGCGGGATCGCCGGCGGGGACCGGGTCGGGGATGGACCAGTGCACGGCTGCCTGGCGGCCGAGTTCCTCGTGGGCCATGTCGCAGACGGTGATGACGAGGTCGCCGTCTCGCCGGATGTCACTGATGTGGCGGGGCCGCAGGCGGCGCATGGGCAGGCGGTGGCGCCGGGCGGCGGCGATGGCGCCTGGCTCGATCCGCGCGGTGGGGTGGGTGCCGGCCGAGGCGGCGGGGAGGTTGCTGGCGCGGCGCCATAGCGCCGTGGCCAGGTGCGAGCGGGCCGAGTTGGCGGTGCACACGAACAGCACCCGCTGGGCCGTGCGCGCCGCCGGGCCGGTCAGCGACTCCAGTGCGCCGGGGATGAGCTGCAGGTAGGTGCGGCGGCGGTCGCCGTCGGAGCGGCGGCGGGCGATGAGCCCGGCCTGCTCCAGCACGTGCAGGTGGTGCGCGAGCAGGTTCGAGCCCATCGCGAGCATCGCGGCCAGCTCCGACGGGGAGGTGTCGCCGGCGCTGAGGATGTCGGTGATCTGGAGCCGGGCCGGGTCGGCCAGCGCCGCGTACACGGCGGCCCGGCCGGCCACACCTGATGTTAGCTCAGCTTTCATTGACTCAATCTTGACTGAGCTAACTAGCGCGCGTCAAGATGGGTGCCGTGAGTACACCGGTCAGGTTGTGGCGGCGTCTGCTGGCCGAGCTGCTGGGCAGCGCGTTCCTGGCCACGGTGGTGATCGGCTCGGGCATCGCCGCCCAGCGGCTGTCGCCTGGTGAGGCGGGCCTGGAGCTGTTTGAGGCCGCGGCGGCGACCGGTGCCGGGCTGTTCGCGATCATCTTGATGTTCGGCCCAGTGTCGGGCGGCCATTTCAACCCGGTGGTGTCCTTCGTGGACGCTTCGTTCGGCGGGCTGAGCTGGCGCGACGCCGCAGCGTATCTGCCGGTACAAGTGGCCGGCTGTATCGGCGGCGCGGTGATCGCGAACCTGATGTTCGCGCTGCCGGCGGTCAGCATCTCCACCAAGAACCGCGCCACCCCGGCCCACTTCCTGTCCGAGATCGTCGCGACCCTCGGGCTGATCCTGGTCATCTTCGCGCTGGCCCGGTCGGGACGCTCCCGGGCCGCCCCGGCCGCGGTGGGTGCCTACATCGGCGCGGCGTATTTCTTCACCTCTTCCACCAGCTTCGCCAACCCGGCGATCACCATCGGCCGGATGTTTTCGGACACCTTCGCCGGGATCGCCCCCGCCTCGGTACCGGCGTTCATCGCCGCCCAGGTCATCGGCGGCCTGCTGGCCCTGGTGGTCATCAAGGCTCTGTATCCGCGCCTCACCCCAGCCCAGGCCGCGGACATCATCGTCCCCCACCAGCAAGACCAGGCCGAACCTATGACCGCGCGGGCAGCCCACGATGGCTCCTCCCCAGCGGCCCGGCCGCCTGGCCACAACCAGCCCACCAGCTAGCCAGCCCTGACGGGAGCCTGCCATGCACCTGGTGATGATCGGCGGCAGCGACGCGGGGATAAGCGCGGCCTTGCGGGCACGCGAACTGGACCCGGGCGCCGACGTCACCGTGGTGGTCGCCGACGCCTACCCGAACTTCTCGATCTGCGGCATCCCCTACTACGTCTCCGGGGAGGTCACGCACTGGCGCAACCTGGCCCACCGGACCATCGCCGACCTGGAAGCGGCCGGGATGTGGCTGCGGCTGGATACCACCGCCCGCCGCATCGACGTGCCCGGCCGCAAGCTGCTGATCACCAGCGCCGACGGCAAGGACGAACTGCTCGCCTACGACAAGCTGGTCGTCGGCACTGGTGCGGTGCCGGTGCGGCCCCCGATCGGCGGTCTGGCCGGCCCGGATGCGCTCGGCCCCGCGGATGGGGTGCATCTGCTGCACTCGATGGGCGACACCTTCGCCGTCATGCGCACCCTCGAAACCGCCGCACCGGCCAGCGCGGTCATCGTCGGCGGCGGTTACATCGGCCTGGAAATGGCCGACGCCCTGACCGTCCGCGGGCTGGCTGTCACCCAGATAGAACAGCTCGAACAGGTGCTGCCCACCGTCGACCCGCAGCTCGGCGCGCACGTCCACGCCGAGCTCGCCGCTCACGGCGTCGAGGTCCTGGCCGGCGCCGTCGTCCAGGCGATCACCCGCTCAGCAGCAGGCCAGGCGGGACGGCTGGAGGTCCAGGCCACCGGGGCCGACGGCACGGCCGTGACCCGGTCGGCGGACATGGTCCTGGTGGTGGTCGGCGTCCGCCCCGAAACGGCTCTGGCGGCCGAGGCCGGGGCCACGCTCGGCGTCCGGGGCGCGATCGCGGTCGATGAGCAGATGCGGACCAACCTGCCGGATGTGTTTGCCGCCGGGGACTGTGTGGTCACGCATCACCGGCTGGCCGGCCAGACCTATCTGCCGCTCGGCACCACCGCGCACAAGCAGGGCCGGGTCGCCGGGGAGAACGCCCTCGGCGGCAACCGGCACTTCGCCGGCAGCCTGGGCACCCAGGTGGTGAAGATCTTCGATCAGGCCGCCGCCCGCACCGGCCTGCGCGACCACGAAGCCAAGCCGGCCGGGTTCGACCCGGTCACGGTCGGGTCCGAGGCCGATGACCACAAGGCCTACTACCCCGGCAGCCACCGCATCGCTATGCGCGTCACCGGCGACCGCGCCACCGGGCGCCTGCTCGGGATGCAGCTGTTCGGCCACCGGCACGCAGAAATCGCCAAACGCATCGACATCGCCGCCGCCGCGATCTTCCACCACATGACCGTCAACGCCGTCAGCGACCTCGACCTGTCCTACACCCCGCCGCTGGGCAGCCCCTGGGAAGCGGTCCAGATGGGCGCCCAGGCCTGGGTCCGCGACACCCGGCACTAACCCCGCTCAGACTTCAAGCAGAGGAACAACCATGTCAGGGCACCACGCACGACCAGGCCCACACCACGCGCCCTACCCAGCCATCCGGGCCGCCGCCGCCGCGGTCATCGTCCTCGCCCTCGCTGCGTGCTCCGCCACCGTGACCACCACAGGCAGCCTGGTGTCGGCACCGAGCACGGCCAGCTTCGGCTCCGGCGCCCATACGCCCACCCTGACCGGCGCCGGGTCGACATTCGACGCGCCGTTCTTCGCCGTGGCCTTCGCCAAATACCATCAGCAACACCCAGGCGTGGCCATCAGCTATTCCGTCGTGGGCAGCAGTGCGGGCATCGCGGCGTTCAGTGCCCGGCAGGTCGATTTCGGCGCCTCCGACGTGCCCATGACCGCCGCCGAGCAAAGCGCCGCCCGGGGAGGCCGCGTCACGCAGGTGCCCGTCGCCCTGGGCGGCGAAGGCGTGGCCTACAACCTGAACCTCCCGGCGGGTGCCCGGCTGCACCTGACCGGCCCGGTGCTCGCCCGCATCTTCCTCGGGCAGATCACCAGCTGGCACGACCCGGCCATCACCGCCCTCAACGCGGGCATCCACATCCCCGACGGGCCGATCACGGTCGTCCACCGCTCCGACGGCAGCGGCACCACTTACATCTTCAGCAACTACCTCTCCAGCGTCGACGCCACCTGGGCGGCCAAGGTCGGCGCCGGCAAGACCCTCAGCTGGCCGGTCGGGGAAGGCGCCACAGGGAACGCCGGAGTGGCCGCTACGGTGTACCGGACCCCGTTCTCGATCGGATACGTCGAGCAGGCATATTCCCGGGGCCTGCTCCTGCCCTTCGCCGCCATCCGCAACCAGGCCGGAAACTACGTCATCCCGTCCACCCAGACCGTCGCCGCCGACGCCGCGCAAAAACCCGTCATCACCCCGGCCAACTTCTCCGTCGTCAATCAGCCCGGCGCCAGCAGCTATCCCATCAGCGGCTACAGCTGGGCGCTGGTCTACACCCACCAGCCCAGCCAGGCGACCGGTCAGGCACTGGTCAGCATGCTGGACTGGCTCACCCACGACGGCCAGGCCTACGCCGGCGCGAACGGCTACGTCCCCCTGCCAGCCCGAATCCAGGCCCTCGCCCATGCCATGCTCCAGCAAGTCACCGGCCCAACGGCAACACAGCTGCTCAGCTGAGTCTCACGTGTCCTGGCCGGTCCTGGATCCGGCCGTGGCGTGCCGGGCGCGCATCACCGCGCGGGCGATGACTGGCGCGCCGATGGCTGAGGGCAGCAACCAGAACGCGATGGGTGGCAGGCGGTCCCACAAGGGCAGGTGCGGGCCGTTGTCGACATAGAACGCGGTGAGCATGGCCACATAGGCGGTACCCATGCCAACGATGTGGCCGGTATCACCGGGGCGGTGGCGGCGCCGGTGCAGATAGCCGACGGTCGCGGCGGTGAACGCCACCGCGCCGATGATGAACAGGTAGTAGTCCTGCCGCCAGCGCATCGCGGCCAGGACCGTCGCGGTGGCGAAGACGACCGTGATCGCCCGGTAATACCAGCGGCCCGCCCGGATGTGCCGCGGGCTGCCCTTGCGCACCAGTGCGGCGATCGCCCCGGTGACCACCGCAGTCAGTCCGGCGAGCACATGGACCGCCAGGAAGGCCAGGAACACCGGCGCGGTCGAGCCCACCTGGTCACCGAAAACGCGGGCGGCCGTCATCATGTCGCTGTCCTCCTGTGCCGAGCTGGCGGCTCAGCCGCTCTATAGGTAGGATTGCTACCTATAGGTGACACGCTACGTCGCGGATTGCCTGGTGGGAAGGCTCGGAGTAGTGTTACTACCTATGCGGGCGGAGGAGCTGAAGGGCCACCTGGACACCCTGTTGCTGGCCGCCCTGGAAGACGGCCCCCGGCATGGCTATGCGGTGATCGAGGCACTGCGCAACAGCACCGGTGGGCGGCTGGACCTGCCAACCGGGACGATCTACCCGGCGCTGCACCGGCTGGAGGCCGCAGGGCTGATCACTGGGTCATGGTCGGTGGTGTCCGGTCGCCAGCGTCGCGAGTACCGGCTGACCGCCGCCGGGACACGCGCGTTGTCGGGCAAACGGGCCGACTGGCACGACTTCGCCGCCATCATCAGCGCCGCCCTGGAGGGCAAGCCGTGGCCGAGCCCAGCCTGATCGGCGAGTACCTGGCGGAACTGTCCGCTCATTTGCCCGCGCCCATTGTCGCCGAGCTGGCCGATGGGCTCCATCAAACCGGCCAGCACTACCTCGGCCAGGGCCTGGGCCCAGACGCGGCCACCAGGGCCGCGCTGGCCGAGTTCGGCGAACCGCACGTCATCGTGGCCGCGTTCATTCGCGCCAGCCCTGCCCGCCGCGCGGCCCGCAGGCTACTGGCGACCGGGCCGATGGTCGGCGGCTGCTGGGCCGTCGCGCTGATCATCAACCGGGCCTGGGCCTGGCCCATCCCGGTCGGCGGGCGCATCGTGGCCGGCGCGGTGCTTATCACAGTGATCGCCCTGCTGGCCGCGGCCGCCTTCGGCCAGCACTACCGGTCAGCCGGGCGCGCAGCAGCCGCCGGGTGTATCGGCATCACCGCGCTCGACGCCACCATGCTCATCGCCTTCACCCTCGCCGCCCCGGCCGTGATCTGGCCCATCGTCGTGGCCATGACAGCCAGCCTGGCACGGATCACCTTCAGCGCCCGCACCCTGCGTACAGTGCTGGCGGGCTGACCTTGCCCAGAGCGCGCCTGAACTCCGGTAACCCCATGATCATGATTGGGCCAGGGGTAGATGCAGCGGCATCTGGATCCTGGTGCCGGGGATTGGGGCTGAGTCGGCGCGGAGCATGCCGCGGTCATTGCTAGCGTCCTTTCATGGGTTTGGGCCGGCTTCCGCGAACGAAGGTCATCGTCGCGGTCGTGGCCGCCGTCGCACTGGTGGCGGCCGGTGTCGTCCTCGCGGTCGCGCTGACCAGGCCCGCGCCGCTGACCATCCGTAACCTCCGCATCCCCGTGGTGGACGGGCCGCGCGGCAACCAGCACGTCGTGCTCGACGCCAGCTTTTTCCTGCCGCCGGGGAGCGGCAGGGTTCCGGCCGTCCTGCTGGCGCATGGCTTCGGGGAGACCAAGGACGCCGTCCGCCCGCAGGCCGAGGACCTGGCGCGGGCCGGCTTCGCCGTCCTGACCTGGTCCGCGCGCGGGTTCGGCGCCTCGACCGGGCAGATCGGGCTGGACTCGCCCGACTACGAGGTCAAGGACGTCGAGCAGCTCGTCACCTGGCTCGCCCGTCAGCCCCGGGTGCTGCTCGACCGCCCGGGCGATCCGCGGGTCGGGATCACCGGCGCCTCCTACGGCGGCGGGATCTCGCTCCTCGCCGCCGCCTACGACCACCGGATCGACGCCGTCGTCGCCCAGAGCACCTGGAACAACCTGGCCACCGCGCTGTTCCCGAACGGCGCTGGCGGCGGGCCGGCCAGCGGGGTCTTCAAGCGGCAATGGGCTGGCCTGCTCTTCACCCAGGGCTCGGTGGGCTTCGGGTCAACGGCCCAGGGCAGCGCACCCGGGCAGGCTGCCGGGCCGGGCCAGGGCGGTGGATCGGCACCGGGGACCGGGCTGGGCCAGGGCAGCGGGGCCGGGCCGGCGCTGCCGCCCGGCGCGGCCGGGCGGTCCGCCCTGTGCGGCCGTTTCCAGCCCCAGATCTGCGCCATCTACCAGCAGATCGCGGCCACCGGGCGGCCCACCCCGCAGGCCATCTCGCTGCTGCTGCGCTCAAGCCCGGCGAACGTGGCAGGCAAGATGCGCGCCCCGACGCTGCTCATCCAGGGCGAGAACGACTCGCTCTTCGGGCTCGATCAGGCCGATGCCAACTACCGGGCGATCCACCGCAACGGCGCCCCGGTGGACATGGTGTGGTTCGCCGGCGGCCATGACGGAGGCGACCAGGAAACCGCCCGGGTGGAATCGCTGACCACGCAATGGCTCCAGCAGTGGCTGGCGCCCGGCCATCCACCGGCCAGCGCCGGCCCGGGCCAGCCCCGGTTCGCGGTGACCCGGGTGCTCGGCTTCGACCCGTCCAGCGACCAGGCGTCGCTCGGCATCGCCACCGCCAGCAGTTACCCGGGCCTGGCCGGGGCCAGGCGGACCCTGGTGCGGCTGGCCGGGCCACCCCAGGTGGTCGTCAGCCCGGCCGGGGGCGCACCCGCCTCGATCTCCGTCTTCCCGGGCCTCGGCCCGCTCGGGCCAGGCCGGCCTCACCTTCGACATGCCGGGCCAGAGTGCGGCCTTCACCTCCGCGCCGCTGTCCAGCCCGATCCAGCTGACCGGGTCCCCGACGGTCAGGGTCGCCGTCTCCGGCGCGCCCGACGTGACGCTGTTCGCCAAGATCTACGACGTGGACCAGGCCGGCAACGCCACCCTGCCCAACCAGCTGGTGTCGCCGGTGCGGGTCACCGGGGCGCAGGCCGGCCGGGTGGTCACCATCGCGCTGCCCGCGATCGACTACGACTTCTCCGCCGGGCACCGGCTCCGGCTCGTGCTGACCACCACCGACTACGCCTACGCCACCCCCTCGTCGCCCGCCATCTACCGGGTGGCGCTGGCCGGGCCGGGAGTAATCGTGCCGTCCGACCCGGCCCTGACCGTCGTCAACGGCGGGGTGCCCTGGTGGGTATGGGCGGCGCCGGCCGCCGCGCTGGTGACGGCCGCGCTCATCCTGGCGCTCGGCCGTGGCCGCCGCCGCGGCGACTTCGTGCCCGAGCTCGCCGGCGTGCCGCTGGAGATCACCGGGCTGACCAAGCGCTTCCGGGACGGCCAGCTCGCGGTGGATGACCTGTCGCTGCGGGTGGAACGCGGCCAGATCCTCGGCCTGCTCGGGCCCAACGGCGCGGGCAAGACCACCACGTTGCGGGCGCTGATGGGGCTGCTGCATCCGCAGGCCGGCACGATCACGATCTTCGGCCGCCGGGTGCACCCGGGGTCGCCCGCGCTGTCCCGGCTCGGCTCGTTCGTGGAGGGCCCGGGCTTCCTGCCGCACCTGTCCGGGCGGGCCAACCTCGACCTGTACTGGCGGGCGACTGGCCGCCCGCCCGACGGTGCCCATCTGACGGAGGTGCTGGAGGTCGCCGGCCTCGGCGCGGCCATCGACCGCCGGGTCCGCGCCTACTCACGCGGCATGTGCCAGCGGCTCGCCATCGCCCAGGCCATGCTGGGCATGCCGGATCTGCTGGTGCTCGATGAGCCGATGAACGGCCTGGACCCGCC
The DNA here is from genome assembly GCA_963730065.1 of uncultured Actinomycetes bacterium. Classification (GTDB taxonomy): domain Bacteria; phylum Actinomycetota; class Actinomycetes; order Streptosporangiales; family Streptosporangiaceae; genus UBA9676. The sequence goes on from CAVSQL010000009.1 coordinate 67,200, forward strand.
GCAGATCAGGGAGATGCGCGACGTCCTGCTGCGGTACGCGGCCGATGGCCGGACCGTGATCCTGTCCAGCCACCTGCTCGGCGAGGTCGAGCAGACCTGCACCCATGTGGTCGTCATGCACGAGGGCCGCCGGCTGGCAGCCGGGCCGGTCGCAGAGCTCATCGGCGAGGCCGGCGCGCTGATGGTCGGGACACCCGAGCCGGAGCACGCCGTCGCCGTCCTGTGCGCGATGGACGGGATCGATGGAGCGGAGCCGCACCCGGACGGGGTGCTGGTCCACCACGACGGCGTGCCACCCTCCGCGGTGGTCGCCGCGCTGGTCGGGGCGGGCGTGCCGGTGGAGCGGGTCGGCCCGAGCCGTCGCCTGGAGGACGCCTTCCTGGCCCTCATCGCCGCCCCGGGCAACGGTGACGGCGCGGCCGGCGACGGCGGCCCCACCCCGCCGGCCGGCGGCGATCTGGTCGGCAGTCAGGGCGGTGCGCCATGACCGCCAGCGTGAGCCCGGCCGGTCCGGGACCCGCCATCCCGGCCGCCGGTGCCCCGGGCCCCGATGCCCTGGCCGCCCCGGGTTACGACCCGCGCCGCACGCTGCCGTTGCGGGTGGAGGTCATCCGCCAGCTCCGGCGGCGCCGGACCATGGTGGCCTTCCTCATCCTGCTGGTCCTGCCGTGGATCCTGGTCGGCGCGTTCGAGCTCGGTGGCCCGGCGCAGCCCGGCACCGGCCCGCCCGGGCTGGTTGACCTCGCCACCGACGGCGGGCTCAACTTCGCCGCCTTCAGCTTCTTCGCCTCGGCCGGTTTCCTGCTGGTGGTGGCGGTCGCGCTGTTCTGCGGCGACACGATCGCCAGCGAGGCGGGCTGGTCGTCGCTGCGCTACCTGCTGGCTGCGCCGGTGCCGCGGGCCCGGCTGCTGCGCCAGAAAATGATCGTCGCGCTCGGCTACGCGGCCATCGCGGTGGTCAGCTTCCCGGCGATGTCGCTGCTGGCGGGCACGGTAGCGTTCGGCTGGCACCCGCTCCGGCTGCCCGCCACCCAGATCGAGCTCCCGTATGGCACGGCGCTGGCCCGGACGGGAATCACCCTGGTCTACGTCATGGTCACCCTGCTGGTGGTGGCGGGCCTGGCGTTCCTGCTGTCGGTCAGCACCGACTCGCCGCTCGGGGCGGTCGGCGGCGCGGTGGGGCTGGTCATCGTCAGCAATATCCTCGACGCGGTGACCGCGCTCGGGTCGTGGCGGGAGATCCTGCCGACGCACTGGCAGTTCGCCTGGCTGGACGCGTTCTCCGCGCAGCTGTCCTGGGGCGGGATGACCGAGGGCGCCGCGGTGTCGGTTTCCTACGCGCTGGTCCTGTTCGCACTGGCGTTCCGCCACTTCCGCCGCAAGGACATCGTCTCCTGACGGCACGCCGCTTCGCCCATCGTGCGCATGTTCGGGCGGAGGGGTCATGTTCCCCGGGGGGGTTATCAGCCACCCCACTTTGGGTCTGGGTTGATGTGGCGCGCGACGTTAGCATTCGTAAGGAGCCTTACAAACCGTTCAGGATGGCCTATCTCATCAGGGAGGCTGGGATGGCGGATACGACGGCAGCTCCCACCGGCGGCCGGGCCCTGTTCGTCCGGCAGTCGTCCGGGCTGGTCCGCGAGGTCAGCGTCCGGAACGCCCTTTTCTACAACACCGCGGCATTCATCGGCATCACGGTGGCCTGGGCGCCGGTGTTCTACACCCTCGCTTTCGTGCCGGTCGGGAAGGTCGGGCCGTTCACCAGCTACGGCTTGACCGCCATCCTCGTCGGGGTCTGCTGTGTCTTCCTCGGCCTCATCTTCGCCTCGCTCGCGACCGTGATGCCCCGGTCCGGGGGCGACTACGTCTTCACCAGCCGGCTGATCCCCCGGGTCGGGCCTTTCTTCGCCTGGGTCGAGTCATTCACCCTGGTCTTTGCCTCGCTCGCGATCATCGCCTTCGAGATACCGATCGTGCTGCACAACACCCAGATCAGCGGCGACATCATCGGGATTGGCACCGGGTCGGGCTTCTTCAAGCGGGCGAACGGCTGGTTCACCTCGGGCGGGAGCGTCACCGGCTGGCCCGGAATGATCGCCGCGCTGGTGGTGATCCTCCTGATCCTGCTGGTGGTGATCCAGCCGACCCGCCGCTTCCACCGCATCGTGACCAGCCTCGGAGCGATCGGCCTGCTGTCGTGGGTGGTCATGTGGGTCTTCGGGCTGCTGTTCATCCACCGCGCCAGCTTCGAGGCGAACCTGCCGAAGTACACCGGCATGACCGCGGCGGCGCTGCAGAAGGCCGCGGTCACCGGCGGCGTCCTGGGGCACGGCTTCAGCTGGAGCACGACCGTGCTGCCGTTCCTGATGAGCGTGGTCCTGTTCCAGTACATCGGCTTCCAGTACTCCGCGTACATCGCCGGCGAGGTCAGGGGGAACATCAAGCGCGGCATCCTGATCGGCGTGCTGGGCGCGCTGTTCTTCGCCGTGGTCATGAACTCGTTCTACGTGGACTCCCTCGGCGACCGCCTGGGCACGACGAACATGCTGGGCTGGGGCATCAACTACTGGTCCGGCCTCAGGACACCGTTCGGGCAGGCGACCGCGCTGCCGCTGGCCGCCGCCATCTCCCATCCCGGGCTGTGGCCGATCTGGCTGTTCGTGAGCATCGCCGCCACGCTCTGGCCGTTCCTGCTGTGCCCGGTCTACATCAGCCTGATCAGCCGGATCTCGCTGGCGTGGAGCATGGACCGGCAGGTGCCGAAGTGGTTCGGCGAGGTCAACGAGCGGCTGCGCGCCCCGCTGAACGCGATCCTCACCGCCGTCGGCGTCTGCGTGGTGCTCGCGATCCTGCAGAACTTCGCGCTGCTGCCGAAGTCCATCGCACCGCCCGACGGGAAGCTGAACCTGGTGTCCACGATCTGGTTCAGCATCCTGATGGCGCTGTTCAGCTGGGTCCTGCCCGGAGTAAACGGGATAGTGGCCCGGTTCACCCGGCCCGACCTGGTCCGCAACGCGCCATGGCGGAACGCGCTGTGGGCGTTCGGACTGATATGGCTGGCCTTCGCCGTGTTCACCTACTGGTTCGCGGGCATCAAGCCGATCTCCGATGCGGTTGGCGCGGCCCTCAAGCCCGGCAAGGGCGGGGTCCTGTCCTATTTCAACAACACCGGGATCACCCTGACCATCGCCCTGTACGTGGTCGCCGTGATCATCTACATCATCGTGGCCATCAAGAACCGGGCCTCCGGCCACGAGATGTCGCTGCTGTACAAGGAGCTGCCACCTGATTAGCCATCCGGCCGGCCGTTCAGATGGCATGGCGTTTTCGCGCACGCCGTAGGCTGGGCAGATGCCGCTGCTGAAACGCGCGTCGAAGCGCCGTGGCACCCGCCTGTACGTCGTGTCGGACTTCCACGCCTCCGACCCGGCGTGGCGGAAGCTGCTCAATGCCATCCGGCTGAACGTCTACAAGGCGGACGCGGTCCTTTACGCGGGCGACCTCACCGGCAAGGCGATGGTCCCGATCGTCGCGGTCGGCGACCGCTACGAGGCGACCCTGCTGGGGCAGCGCCGGGTGGCCAGGAACGAGAAGGAACTCGCGGCGCTGGAGCGCGACGTCGCCGGCCTGGGCTACTACGCCTTCCGGACGACCAAGGAAGAGGTGGATGCCCTGGGCGGCGACCAGGCCAAGCTCGACGCGCTGTTCAGCCGGGAAATACGGGGCCGCGTCAAGCAGTGGCTGGATCTGGCGGCCGAGCGGCTCGATGGCAGCGGGGTCCCGCTCGTGCTCATCCCCGGCAACGACGACCCGTACGACATCGACGAACCGCTGGCGGCCAGCCAGTACTGCACGAATGCCGACGGCAGGCTCGTGGACATCCCCGGTGACATGCAGGTCATCGGGCTGGGGAAATCCAGCCCGACGCCGTGGCAAACCCCGCGCGAGGTTTCCGAGGACGCGTTCCGCGAGGAGATCTACTCGCTCGCCGACCAGGCCAGGGATCCCAAACGGACGATCTTCCTGATCCACTGCCCGCCCTACGGGTCCGGCCTGGACACCGCGCCGGTTCTCGACGCGAACCTCAGGCTGCAGGCCTCGGCGGGTGACCTGATGCGGGGGCCGGTCGGCTCGACGGGCGTGCTGGAGGCGGTTCAGCAGGTGCGGCCGCTGCTCAGCCTGCACGGCCACATCCACGAGTCCGCCGGGGAGAAGAAGATCGGCCCGACGCTGTGCGTCAACCCGGGCAGCGAGGCGGGCTCGGGTGTGGTCCGCGGGTACCTGATCGATGTGAGCGACGACGGTGTGGAACGCTCGTTCCGGGTGGAGGGCTGAACGTGACTGATTCCGGGCCGACCGCCCTCGAGGAGGCCCTGCGGATCTGCCAGTCGGCGGCCGACGAGGGCATCACGATCAGGCTGGCCGGGGGCCTGGCGATCCAGTACCTGACGCCCGCGTTCCCGCCCCGGGGTGGCGACGGCCAGGATCTCGACCTCGCCGCCTTGTCAAGCGAGCGCCGGCCCCTGACCCAGTTCCTGACCGGGCGCGGATATGTCGGCGACAAGAACTTCAACGCGCTCTACGGCCACAAGCAGCTGTACTTCCAGTCGGCGGAGACCGGCCGGTCCCTGGACGTCCTGGTGGACCGGCTGCACATGTGCCACACCGTGGAGTTCAAGGACCGGCTCAACCGGATGCCGGTGACCCTCGACCTGGCCGACCTCTTGCTCACCAAGCTCCAGATCGTCGAGCTGAACGAGAAGGACGCCCAGGACGTGCTGTATCTGTGCTCGGCCTACCCCGTCCGTGAGGGTGACGAGCCGGGCACCATCGGGCTCGACCGGATTCGCCCGATCGTCGGGAACGACTGGGGGTGGTGGCGGACCGTCACCCAGAACCTGGACCGGATCACCGACCTGGCCAGCGGTGATGGCCGGGGCCTGGTTCCCCCGGGCGGGAAGCATGACGCCGTCGAGCAACTCGGCCTGCTGAGCGCGGCCGCCCAGAGTGCTCCCAAGAGCTTGCGCTGGAAAGCCAGGGCGAAGGTGGGCGAGCGAGTCCGTTGGTACGAGATGCCGCAGGAGACCCCGCACCACTAGGAGCAGCCGGCCCGCGTCTGTGCTGCGTGGGGGCCTTTCGTTCCGAATCCAAGAGGTAAGTCATGACCGACACAGCCGCAAAGCCCGACGGCGTGGCCGGCTTGGTCCCGGTGCATCCGCTCACCCCGGCCAGCGGGCAGGACTTCCTGGCCGGGCGGCGGATCCTGGCCGATGCGGGCCTGGTCGGGGACACGACCAGATTCGCCTACTTCGGCCTGGAGGAGCCGGCCAAGGACGAGGTGCTCGGCGCCGCCGAGGGCCAGGCCTGTGACCGGCGGCTGCGGGCGTTCCTGATCGACGTGGCGAGCGGCGAGTCGGCAGACGTCGTCATGTCGCTGACCGGTCGGCGGGTGGGCTCCCACCGCGTTCTGGATCCGCTAGCCGACGGCCGGGTGCAGATCCTGACCCAGGACTTCGAGCTCGCCGAACGGGTCGTGCACGCCGATCCCGCGTGGCGCGCCGCGATGGCGAGGCGGGGCCTCACCGACGTCTCCAAGATCCGCGCGTGCGCGCTGTCGGCCGGCTCAGCCCTGGCGGCGGGTGAGGAGACCCGCCGGATGGTGCGGGTGCTGGCCTTCGTGCAGAACGACGAGCACGACCTCGCCTGGGCCCACCCGATTGACGGCGTTGAGGCCTACGTCGACCTGGTCGAGGGGTGCGTCTTCAAGGTGGTCGACGAACTCGAGCTGCCGGTCCCGGAGGAGTCCGGCAACTACGACGACCCGGAGGTGCGCGGGGACCCGCGCACCGGCTTGCGGCCGATCGAGATCACGCAGCCGGACGGGCCGAGCTTCACCCTGGACGGCCACCGCCTGCGCTGGCAGAACTGGTCGATGCGGCTCGGGTTCGACGCCCGCGAGGGGCTGACGCTCCACCAGATCAGCATCGACGACGGCGGCCGCGAGCGCCCAGTGATCTACCGGGCGTCCATCCCCGAACTGGTGGTGCCCTACGGCGACCCGGTCTTCCGGTACTGGCAGATCTATTTCGATGCTGGCGAGTACCACCTGGGGAAGTGGGCGAATTCCCTCGAGCGGGGCTGCGACTGCCTGGGCGACATCGCCTACCTCGACGCGACGGTCACCGACGACCTGGGCGAGCCGCAGGTGATCGCCAATGCGGTCTGCATCCACGAGGAAGACTTCGGGATCCTCTGGAAGCACACCGACATATTCAGCGGCTCGGCCCAGACGCGCCGCCAGCGCCGCCTGGTCGTGTCCTTTTTCACCACCGTCGGCAATTACGACTACGGCTTCTACTGGTACTTCTACCTGGACGGCACCATCGAGTGCGAAGTCAAGATGACCGGTGTGCTGTTCACCTCCGGCTACCAGGGCAACGGTCACCCGTATGCCGCCGAGGTCGCCCCGGGCCTGGGCGCGGCCGTGCACCAGCACCTTTTCTGCGCGCGCCTGGACATGACGGTCGACGGCCTCGCCAACGCCGTCGAGGAGGTCGACGTGGCCGGCTGCCCGGTCGGGCCGCAGAACCCTCACGGCAACGCCATCGTCCAGGAGGTCACCCGGCTGCGCCGAGAGTCGCAGGCCGGGCGCCGCGCCGCCTCCGAAAGGGGGCGGACCTGGCGGGTGGTCAGCACCGAGCGGGTCAACCGGTTCGCCCAGCCCACCGGCTACACCCTGTACCCGGAGGCGGCACCGACCCTGCTGGCCGACCCCAGCTCGCCGCTGTACGCGCGGGCGGAGTTCGCCACCAACCACCTCTGGGTCACCCGGTACGACCCGGCGCAGCGCTACCCGGCGGGTGATTTCGTCAACCAGCACCCAGGCGGGGCCGGGATCCCGGCCTTCATCGCAGGCGACCGCGATATCGACGGGACGGACATCGTGCTGTGGCACACGTTCGGCCCGACGCACTTCCCGCGGCCGGAGGACTGGCCGGTCATGCCGGTCACCCGGTGCGGCTTTACCCTCAAGCCCACCGGGTTCTTCGGCCGGAACCCCACCCTGGACGTCGCCCCGCCCGCCGGGCACTAGCGGCCAGGCGAGGGAGCCCGGCCAGGCGACAGGGCCCGGCCAGGCGAGGTCCGGGCGAGGGGCGGGGCGGGACGGGATGCCCGGCCCACCAGGGCACTGGAACGCCTGGCAGCCGGCCCACGCCGCCGCAAGCGGGGCGGCGGTGCCGTCCCGCCGGGGTGCGCCGGCCCGGCCAGCAGGCGAATGGCGAACCATGCAGCGGTCCCAGCCGTTACCAGCAATGGATGGCTTATTGGCTGGAGCGCGCTTGCCCGGCAGGCGGACATGGGGGACGGGCCATCCACCCGCTAATCCAGTTCAGGGTATTCTACCAATTTTTGCTGGTTTTATTGACTGAAAGGTCAAAAAGGGAGAGAAAACTTGATAAATCATCAATTATCAGACCCATCCGTTAGCGTTAATTTGGTCCGAGTGAGCGATATGAGTGACCCCCGCGATGCCTCACTTGCCACGCTGGCCGTACTCAGCGAGGAGATGCGATGGCGCCTGTATGCCGTCGTCCGCGCCGCGCACCGGCCGGTCAGCCGGGAGGAAGCGGCCGCCAGCACCGGGATCTCCCGCAAGCTGGCCGCCTTCCACCTCGACAAGCTGGTCAGCGCCGGCCTGCTCCGGGCCCGCTACGACGCCCCCCTGGGACCGCGCCGGGTCGGGCGCACGCCCAAGACCTATGAACCGTCCGGGGTGGACATCGCCCTCAGCATCCCGGCCCGCCAGTACGACATGCTGGCCGACATCCTGATCGACGCCGTCCGCGCCGGGGCCTCGGGCGAAGATCCCCGGTCGGCCGCCACCCAGGCCGCGCGGATCAGGGGCGCCGAGCATGGGGCCACCCAGCGTGAGCGCCTGCGCCCGGGCCGCCTCGGGGCCGAGCGGGCCCTGACCGTGGCCGGGGAGATCCTGGACGAGCTCGGGTACGAGCCGCAGCGGGAGGCCCCGACGCAGCTGCGCCTGCGCAACTGCCCGTTCCATCCGCTCGCCGACCGCGCCCCGGACGTGGTCTGCGCGGTCAATCAGGCCTACCTGAGCGGGCTGCTGGACGGCCTGGGCGCCACCAGCGCCAAGGTGGTTCCTGACCCCGAGCCGGGCACCTGCTGCGTCAGGCTCACCGGAACGCTGCGCTGAGCAGAACCGCTGGCGCACAGCCGCCCGGACGCCTCGGCGAATGTGATCATGTTGGGCGGCACTTGGCGGAAAGTGTGTGAAAGTGTGCGGAAACGGCGGCTGGGGCAGCCCATAGCGCACACAAATCGGCGGTTCTGCCGCGCTGGTGGCGTCAGGCGCGTTCCAGCGGAAGCCCGGCCGCCGCAGCGCTGGCGAAGTCGTCGTTGACGCCGATCACCCGCCGGCCCCGGGCGGCCAGCATGGACGCCGCCAGCACGGAGCGGTAGCCGCTCTCGCAGTGCACCCACACCTCGCCGGGCGGCACCTCGGCGATCCGGCCCGGCAGCTCATGCAGCGGAATGTGAGCAGCCCCCGCGATGTGGCTGTCCTCCCACTCCAGCCGGCGGCGGACGTCGAGCAGGACCGGGCGGCCGTGGCCGGCACCCATGGCGGCGGCCAGATCCCCGAACTTCGCCAGCCGCATCGAGGCCACGCCACGCTCCCCGGCCCAGGTCTCGGGCCGCCCGGTGGCGGCGGCGGCGAGCCGGTCGATCCCGATCCTGGCCAGTTCCCGCTGAGCCTGCGCAACCTGCTGCGGGGAATCGCCCAGCAGCGTCAGCGGCGTTCCCCACGGGATCATCCAGCCCAGGTACGTGGCAAAACGCTGATCCAGCGGGATGCTGAACGTGCCGGGCACGTGGCCGGCCGCGAAGGCGATCCGGTCACGCAGATCGACCACCCACTCGCCGGCCTCGATGCGCCGCCGGAGCTCGGCGGCGTCGGCCGGCCGCGGCGGCGACAGGTCGGGGCCGGCGGGCCCGGCGAGGTTGGCCGGGGCCATGTGGGCGTAGTACGCGGGCCAGGCGTCCAGCCCGGCCAGCAGCGATTCCACGTAGGCCCGCTCGTCCAGCGTGAGCACCGGGTTGGCCAGCTTCTCCTGCCCGATGGTGGACGAGGTGGCCGCCGACTGCGTGGCCGAGCAGAAACTGCCGAACCCGTGGGTGGGGAAGATCGGGGCGGTGCCGGGCAGTTCACGAGCGAGCCGCCGGGCCGAGGCCCACTGCGCGCGGCTGAGCGCCGCCGTGGCGTCCGGGCCGACCAGATCGGTCCGGCCAGTCGAGCCGTACAGCAGCGACCCGCCGGTGAAGACGCCGGCCACGTCACCACCGGCCTCCACCACGTAGGCCAGATGGGTGTAGGTGTGCCCGGGGGTGGCCAGCACCCGGACCCGCATCCCGCCGACCTCCACGAGGTCGCCGTCGCTGACCGGGGTGCGGTCGAAGGAGACCGGGTCATCCGCATTGACCAGGTAGGACGCGCCGGCTGCCCGGGCGAGCGCGAAGCCGCCGGTGATGTAGTCGTTGTGCACGTGCGTCTCGGCGACGTGGGTGATCCGCACGCCAGCGTCAGCGGCCAGCGCGGTGACCCGGTCGGTGTCCCGCTGCGGGTCGATGACCAGGGCGGCCTCACCGTCATGCACGAGATAGCTGCGGTCGCCGAGCGCCGGCGTCTCGATCTGGAGGACTTCCATGGCCGGCTTTCCTTTCCCAGGGGGTCGCCCTTAGGAGCCAAATGTACGATCATTCGTGGTGGCGGCACACCCTGATCCGCGGCGACCGGTTCTCCCTGACCGCGGACTTCTCCCACCGCACCGGGTACCGGCTGCACCTAGACAGCCGTTACGACGACCTCCGGCCGGCCAGCTAGGGACGTTCCAGCAGGGTCTTGAGGCGGCGGTGATCGGCTTTGACCTGCCTCGCTGACCTGGCCATCCGGGCGGTCGTCCAGGATCCTTGAACTCCGCGGTGCCGCCTCCAGCCGACCGGACGGCGATGAGCACATTGCATGGGCGCCACCACGATCCGTAGCCTCGTTACCCCGGTAATGCTGGCCCGGCCGTTCCCGCCCGCGCGGGCCCGGCGGGACGATGGCCAGAGGAGGTGGGATGGACGGGCGCTGGGAGTTCTGGATCGACCGCGGCGGCACGTTCACCGACGTGGTCGCCCGCCGCCCCGACGGCACGCTAGCCGTTCACAAGCTGCTGTCGGAGAACCCGGGGCGCTACGCCGATCCGGCCGTGGCCGGCATCCGCCACCTGCTGTCCGTCCCGCCCGGCGACCCCATCCCTGCGGGGCGGATCGGCGTGGTCCGCCTCGGTACCACGGTGGCGACAAATGCGCTGCTGGAGCGCAAGGGCGAGCCGACGGTCCTGGTCATCACGGCCGGCTTCGCCGACGCGCTGCGGATCGCCTACCAGGACCGCCCCGCGATCTTCGCGCGCCAGATCATCCGGCCCGAGATGGTGTACTCGCGGGTGATCGAGGCGGCCGAGCGGGTCGGCGCCCGCGGCGAGGTCATCGTGCCGCTGGACACTGACCGTGTCGCCCGTGACCTGCGGGCCGCCTACGCTGAGGGCTTCCGGTCGGTGGCTGTGGTGTGCATGCACGGCTACCGCTACCCGGCGCACGAGGCGCGGATCGGCGAGATGGCCCGCGCGATCGGGTTCACCCAGGTGTCGGAGTCGCACGCCACCAGCCCGCTGATGAAGCTCGTCTCCCGCGGCGACACCACCGTCGTGGACGCGTACCTGTCACCGATCATCGCCCGCTACGTGGACCGGGTCGCCAGCGAGCTGGGCGGGGTCCGGCTGCAGTTCATGCAGTCCAGCGGCGGGCTCACCGATGCGCACCTGTTCCGGGGCAAGGACGCGATCCTGTCCGGGCCGGCGGGCGGGATCGTCGGCATGGCCCGCACCGCCCAGGCGGCCGGCTTCGGCCGTGTGATCGGGTTCGACATGGGCGGCACCTCGACCGACGTTTCCCACTTCGCCGGCGAGTTCGAGCGGCAGTACGAGACGCAGGTCGGTGGGGTGCGGATGCGCGCACCGATGCTGAGCATCTACACCGTCGCCGCTGGGGGCGGCTCCGTACTGCATTTCGACGGCAGCCGCTACCGGGTGGGCCCGGACTCGGCCGGGGCGGACCCCGGCCCGGCCGCCTACCGCCGCGGCGGTCCGCTCACCGTCACCGACGCCAACATCATGCTCGGCCGGATCCAGCCGGAGTATTTTCCGGCCGTGTTCGGCGCCAGCGGGGACCAGCCGGCCGACGCGGGGATCGTGCGGGAGAAGTTCACGGCCCTGGCCCGCCGGATCGGCGAGGCGACGGCCGGCCTGGCCGGTGCGGACGGCCCCGGTGCGGGGCCAGCCCCCACCACCCCCGAGGAGGTGGCCGCCGGTTTCCTGGAGATCGCGGTGGCCAACATGGCGAACGCGATCAAGAAGATTTCGGTCCAGCGCGGCTACGACATCACCCGGTACGTGCTGGCGACGTTCGGCGGGGCCGGCGGCCAGCACGCGTGCGCGGTCGCCGACGCCCTGGGCATCACAGAGGTGCTCATCCACCCGCTGGCCGGGGTGCTGTCCGCCTACGGCATGGGCCTGGCCGATGTGACCGCGATGCGGGAGACCGCGGTCGAGGCGCCGCTGTCCGCCGCCCTGCTGCCTGAGCTTGACCGGGTGGCTGACGCGCTGGCCGCCGAGGCGCTGGCGGAGCTCGTCAAGGCAGGCGTCGACCCCGGTGCGCAGGTCGGCCGGGCCGGGCCGGGGGGCTCAGGATGGCCGGGCGAGGGCGCGCCGGGTGGGGAGGACAGGCCGGGCGGGCGCGACGAGCCGGGCCAGGACGACGAGCCGGGCCAGCACGACGAGCCGGGCCAGCACGACGAGCCGGGACCGGTCCGCCAGGTGCGCCGGGCCCACCTGCGGTACGAGGGCACCGACACCGCCCTGCCGGTGCCGCTGGGCCCGCTGCCCGAAATGGTGGCCGCCTTCGAACGGGCCTACCGGCAGTACTTCTCCTTCCTGATGCGCGACAAGGCGATCATCGCCGAAGCCGTGTCGGTCGAGCTCGCGGCCCCTTCCGCGCCGGTGGACGCGCCCGAGCTGGTGGACGCGGCGGAGGGGGTGGTGGCGGGGCAGCCGCCGGGGGCCGGGCAGGCGGGTGGCGGCGGAGCATCCGTTCTGCTGTATTCCGCTGGCGGGTGGGTGCGGGCGCCGCTGGCCCGGCGGCGGGACCTGCGCCCCGGCGGGCGGGTCACGGGGCCGGCGCTGATCGTGGAGGACTTCGCGACCACCGTGGTCGAGCCGGGATGGCGGGCGGAGCTGACCGGGCGGGGGGACCTGCTGCTGGCGCGGGTGGACGCCCGGCCCGACCGGGCCGCCGGGACCGCGGTGGACCCGGTGATGCTGGAGATCTTCAACAGCCTGTTCATGTCGGTCGCCGAGCAGATGGGGGTGCGGCTGCAGGCCACCGCCCACTCGGTCAACGTCAAGGAGCGGCTCGACTTCTCGTGCGCGCTCTTCGACGCCGACGGCGGGCTCATCGCCAACGCGCCACATATGCCGGTTCACCTCGGGTCGATGGGCGAGAGCATCAAGATCATCGCCAGCCGCAACGCCGGCCGGATGCGGCCCGGCGACGTGTATGTGCTCAACGATCCCTACCACGGCGGCACCCACCTGCCCGACGTGACCGTGGTCACCCCGGTGTTCGGCCAGGCCGGCGATCGCATCCTGTTCTACGTGGCATCCCGCGGGCACCATGCCGAGATCGGGGGGATCACGCCGGGCTCGATGCCGGCGTTCAGCACCCGGGTGGAGGAGGAGGGGGTGCTGATCGACAACTGGCTGCTGGTCCGCGACGGCGAACTGCGCGAGGCGGCCACGCTGGACCTGCTGCGATCTGCGGCCTACCCGTCGCGCAACGCCGAGGTGAACATGGCCGACCTGCGCGCCCAGATAGCGGCCAATGAGAAGGGGGTCGCGGAGCTGGGCCGCATGACCGGCCAGTTCGGGCTGGACGTGGTGCACGCCTACATGCGGCACGTGCAGGACAACGCCGAGGAGGCGGTGCGCCGGGTGATCGGTGCGCTGCACGACGGCGAGTGCGCCTATGAGCTCGACAGCGGGGCCGTGATCAGGGTCGCGGTGCGGGTGGACCGGCCGGCGCGGTCCGCGGTGATCGACTTCACCGGCACCTCGCCGCAGCTGCCGGGCAACTTCAACGCGCCGTCCTCGGTGGCGATGGCCGCGGTGCTGTACGTGCTGCGCACGCTGGTGGCCGACGACATCCCGCTGAACTCGGGCTGCCTGAAGCCGGTCACCGTGATCATCCCGCCGGGCTGCATGCTCGCCCCGGCGTACCCGGCGGCGGTGGCGGCCGGGAACGTGGAGACCTCACAGGCGGTCACCGGCGCCCTGTACGCGGCGCTGGGAGTCATGGCGGAGGGATCGGGCACGATGAACAACGTCACGATCGGCAATGAGCGGCACCAGTACTACGAGACGGTGGCGAGCGGGTCGGGCGCCGGGGACGGTTTCGCGGGCACCGACGTGGTGCAGACGCACATGACCAACTCCCGGCTCACCGATCCCGAGGTGCTCGAATGGCGGTACCCGGTGCGGCTGGAACGGTACGCGATCCGGCGGGGCAGCGGGGGCGGGGGCCGCTGGCCGGGCGGCGACGGGGGCCACCGGGAGATCCGGTTCGGCGAGCCGATGACCGTGACCACCCTGGCCAGTCACCGGCGGGTGGCACCGTACGGGATGGCAGGCGGATCGCCGGGGGCGCTGGGGCGGCACTGGATCGAGCGGGCGGACGGGACCGTCGTCCCGATGGCCGGCTGTGACTCGGTCAAGGCGGGCGCCGGCGACCTGTTCGTGCTCGAAACCCCCGGCGGAGGCGGCTACGGGCCGCCGGGCCGGGCCGGCTCATGACGCCATCGGGCCGATCCGGGACGGCCGGGCCGGGGGATAGAGTGCGTCGATGACTGAGTGGTCGCCCGGCAGTGGGTTTGAGCGTGATGTGGTGGTGGTCGGCGGGTGTGGCCATGTGGGGCTGCCGCTGGCGGTCGCGCTGGCCGACCGGGGGGCGCGGGTCGGTATCTATGACCTCAGCGAAGCCGCGGTGGGGCTGGTCAACGGCGGGGGGCTGCCGTTCGCCGAGCCGGGCGCGGCCGATGCGCTCAAGCGGGTGATGACCGAGGGGCGGCTGACCGCCTCGGTCTCGCCGGAGATCGTCGCCACCGCGGAATACGTGATCGTGGTGATCGGCACCCCGGTGGACAAGCACCTCAACCCGGATCAGATCGCCATCCCCAACGCGCTGGCGGGCTGCGCACCGTACCTGCGGAGCGGCCAGTTGCTGGTGCTGCGCAGCACCGTGTATCCGGGGGTGACCGCGCTGGTGGAGAAGATGATCGCCGGCCTCGGCGTGCAGATCGACGTGGCGTTCTGCCCGGAGCGGATCGCCGAGGGCAAGGCGATGACCGAGCTGTCTGAGCTGCCGCAGATCATCTCCAGCCGGACCCCGCGTGGCATGGACCGGGCGAGTGCCCTGTTCAGCAGGCTGACGCCCACGCTGGTGCCGATGACCCCGGAGGAGGCCGAGCTGGCCAAGCTGTTCACCAACGTCTGGCGCTATATCAAGTTCGCCACCGCCAACCAGCTGTACATGATGGCCAACGACCAGGGGCTGGATTTTGAGCGGATCCGCCAGGGCCTGATCTTGGACTACCCGCGGGCGGCGGATATGCCGGGGGCGGGGTTCGCGGCGGGGCCGTGCCTGTTCAAGGACACCTTGCAGCTGGCCGCCTACAACAACAACAACTTCGCGCTCGGCCACACCGCGATGACGATCAACGAGGGGCTGCCGCTGTATGTGGTGCACCGGCTGGAGCAGCGTTTTGATCTGAGCCAGATGACGGTCGGCATCCTCGGCATGGCCTTCAAAGCAGGCTCGGACGATATCCGGTCGAGCCTGAGCTACAAGCTCAAGCACATCCTCGACTTCAAGGCCGGCGCGGTGCTGTGCACCGACCCCCATGTGACAGCCGATCCTCGTCTGCAGCCACTCGGCGATGTGCTGGCCTCGGCCGACCTTCTCATCATCGGCGCACCCCATCCCGAGTACGCCAACCTGGTGACCGGCAAGCCGGTGGCCGACATCTGGAACCTGCTCGGCAACGGAGTCCGGGTATAGCCGCCAGCGAGGCACGGGCATCCATCGTGTCCCCGCCTGCTGACCGGCGGCCACGATCGCCGCGGCACCCAGGCCCCCGGCGCCCGCGGGGTGTCAGTTGATGCCCGGCGCGATGGCCGAGGTGAAGCGGCCGAGCACCTCCTGGTCGCCGGACGAGGTGACGGGCGTGAACGCCGGCCGGTGCCACAGCCAGCAGTCGAGGTCGGCCGCGGTGCCCCTGACCTCGGCGGCGGCTGGGCCCCCGGGGTCGCTGTCGGCGGCATTGATGTCGGGTTCGTCGTAGCGGGTCCCGTCGCCGGGGTCGGTGCCGGTGAACCGGCCGACGGTGACGAGCCAGGTGTCACCGGTGTCCGAGGCGCCGAGCCGGACCGTGCTGCCGGTGTCCGGGGTGAACGTGCCCCAGTCGGGCACACCGCCGTACATGACGCGCAGCGCCTCGTCCACGCCGTCCGCGCTCAGGCCCGGGTCCATCGGGGTGCGGTTGCCAGCCGTCAGTTCGGCGTCGACCCGGTGAATGAGCGCCTCGTGGGCCTGCCGCCGGCGGATGAAGCCAACGGTCTGGTCCGTCGACCAGGTCCAGGCCGGGGTGTCCGGCGAGGCCGCGGCGAGGACCTCGCCCAGATCGTGGCTGGCCCGCTGGTAGAAGGCGGCCAGCGCGGCCCGGTCGCCCGGCCGCGGTGGCTTGAGCGCCTCCGCCTGCTCCCGGGTCAGCCGCTCCCGCACGACCGTGCCCCAGAACCACTGCACCTCGCCCAGGTGCCACAGCAGGTCATCGGCGTCCCAGTCCGGGCAGGACGGGACCAGCGCCGTCGGCTGGGCGTCGCTGATCGCCTGCGCGAAGCGGGCCGACTCGCGCGCGAGATGAGCGAGAAAATCGAGATCAGCACCCATGGCTGGAGGCTACTCCCCGCCGCCGACACCATGTGGCCGTGCCGGGCCCCAGAAGGCGCTGCGACGTGGCGCGGGGGGGACAGGCGCCCGGTGCGGACCTGATGGCCGACACTGGGACCATGACCAGAATCCGCACAGTCGCCGGCGCGCCCGCGCCGGTAATCGCGGGCCAGCGGGTGGAACTGCTGGACCGGGCCCGTGTCTACGCATGCGGCATCACCCCTTACGACGTGACGCATCTCGGGCACGCCGCCACCTTCGTGTGGGTGGACACGCTCGTCCGCACGCTGCGCTTCCTCGGGGTGGAGCCGGACGTGTGCCGGAACGTCACCGACGTGGACGACGTGCTCGACGCGGCCGCCCGGCGGGCGGGGGCCGCCTACGGCAGCTTCGCGGCGATCCAGCAGTTCCAGTTCGACCGGGACATGGCCGCGCTGAACGTCCGCGCACCCGAGCACGAGCCGCGCGCCCACCAGTACGTGGAGCAGGTCATCCTGCTCGCGTCGGGGCTGCTGGACATGGGCGCCGCCTACGCCCGCGACGGGAGCGTCTACTTCCGTGGCAGCGATGTGGCCGGCCGGACGGGACTGGGCCGGCCGAGGCGCTCCAGCTGTCCGCCGAGTACGCCGGCCGGCCGGATGACCCGGCCAAGGACGATCCGCTGGACGTGGCCATCTGGCAGGTCAGCGAGGCGGGCCACCCGGCCTGGGACTCCCCGTGGGGCCCGGGCCGCCCGGGCTGGCACGCCGAGTGCGTGGCGATGGCAATGTCGGTGTTCGGGCCCGCGGTGGACATCCACGCCGGCGGCGCCGACCTGCGGTTCCCGCACCACGCCTACCACGCGGCCATGGCCGAGGCATTCACCGGCGTGCGGCCGTACGCACGGGCCTGGCTGCACGTGGGCACGGTCACCATCGGCGGCGCGAAAATGGCCAAATCAGCTGGCAACCTGGTCCTGCTCGAAGAACTCCTGGCCGGCCATCCAGCCGCGGCGGTCAGGCTGATGATCCTGGACCGCCCATGGGCGCAGAGCTGGGACTATCAGCCGGGGCTGCTCGATGCGGCCGCGGAAAGGCTGGAGAACCTCTACCAGGCGGCCGGGCGCACCGCGGCCAGCGACCCGGCGGGCGTGGCGGAGATGCGCCGGCTCCTCGCGGCCGAACTCGACGTCCCGGCCGCGCTGGACCTGGCCATCAGTACCGGTGGCGGGCCCGCCCGCACCCTCGCCAGCATCCTCGGGCTCAGCTGACGGCCGTGCTGCCCGGCGGGGGCGGGGCGCCTGGGCGGCCGGCTGCGGTTGCCCGACGGCCGGGCCGCCCGCCCTGATGCCTGGCCGCCGGCGCGTCAGCTGACCTGACGCACGTCGAACTGGGTGATGACGCCAGCGGCCACGGTGTAGGTGCCCTGGTAGATCTTGACGGTGCCGTTGGTCTGTTCCGCGGCGACCTGGGCGGTCACCACGTTGCCGGACACCGACTGGACGGTCACGCCGTCGTGGGCGGTGCCGGTGAACCCGCTGACGAAGGCCGGGTAGGTCTCCCCGGTGTTGCGCCCGCCGAGCCGCCACGCCCGCAGGTAACGGTGGTGGTTGATCGCCACGTAGTAGGCCCGCACGGTCGCCGCCAGCGCGTTGGGCGGCGGGACCGCGGTCGCCGGGGTGCTGGGAGCGGCCGAGGGGCTCGGGCTGGCCGATGCGCCCGTACTGGCCCCGGCCGGTCCCGTTGCGGCGGGCGGGCTGGCCGCCGACGGGCTGCTGCCGCCGATCCTGTGCCGGACCACGTAGGCCGCGCCGGCCGCGGCGACGAGCACGATCAGGATGGCAGCCACACCTGCGGCCGCGGCGCCCCGCGACCGCCGCCGGGCCTGGCCGGCCGGGCCGGTCTGCCCAGCCGTGGGGACCGGGTGGCCGGGCTGGCCGCCCCACCATTCGGAGGTGGCCGGATCCGGGCGGGCTGGCGGTGGCGGGAAGCCGGCCGGGGAGGCTGGCGGTGGCGGCAAGCCGGCCGGGGATGCTGGCGATGACGGGAAGCCGGTGGGGGAGGCTGCTGGCGGGAAGCCAGCTGGCGGTGGCGGGAAGCCGGCGCCCGCAGGAGGAGCCGCGGCCGGGGCGGGGGCGAACGGGGCGGCGCGGGCGCCCGCGGCGGTCGCGGGAGCCAGTGGCGCGGCGAGCTGGGTCGGCGGGTGCGGCACCCCGGCCAGCCCGGCCTGGCCCGGCCCGGCGCTGCCCAGCCCGCACGCGGCGAACAGGGCCTCGGCGAAATCGAGGCATCGCGCGTACCTGTCGGCCGGCGACTTGGCCAGTGCCCTGGCGATCACCTGGTCGGCGGCGGCCGGGAGGCCGGGCCGCCGCGCGCTCAGCGAGGGCGGCGGCTCGGACATCTGGGCCGAGATGACTGCCATCCCGTTCTCCCGCCGGAACGGCGGTGAGCCGGAGAGCATCTCGAAGCTGGCGCAGGCCAGTGCGTACTGGTCGGTCCGGCCATCCAGCGGCAGGCTGTTGATCTGCTCTGGCGCGACGTAGTCAACGGTGCCGAAGAACTGGCCGGTCTCCGTGAGGCCGGTCGCCGCCGATGACGGCTTGGCCAGCCCGAAGTCCGACAGGTAGAGGTGGTCCGGCCGGCTGGTCTCGGAGAGCTCCAGCAGCATGTTGGTGGGTTTGACGTCCCGGTGGACGAGGCCGCGAGCATGCGCCGCGTCCAGCGCGGAGGCCGCCTGGGCGATGAGCGCGCAGGCCCGGGCGACCGGCAGCGGCCCGACCCGGTCGATCAGCGCCCGCAGGTCGCCGCCGGGAACGTAGCGCATGGCGATGTACAGCACACCGTTCGCCTCCCCGGCGCTGAACACCGGGATGATGTGCGGGTGCTCGGTGGCCGCCGCTATCCGGGACTCCTGGATGAACCGGGCCCGGAACGTCTCGTCGCGGGCGAAGTCGGGGGCGAGCACCTTCAGGGCGGTCGGCCGGTCGAGGTGGTCGTCGTAGGCGCGGTAGACCACGGCCATGCCGCCACGGCCGATCTCCTCCTCGCACCGGTAGCCCGCCAGCCGCGATCCGGCCGCGAGCCGGCCCGGCACCGTCGGGAGTTCCTCGCTCATCGCGCCTCCAGTAGCGCCCGCCATTCCCGCTGCGCACCGGCCGCGCAACGTCTGGCGCCAGGATGGGTGGTGGGTCATGGGGAGACTCGCGGGGACGCAAAACAGTACCAGCCGGGTGGCACCGCAGATGCCATCCAGCCCGGCGGCCCTGGCGGGCTGGCCGGCCCGGTGAGCCTGGCCACCGCCCGGGCAGCGGCCGGGCCACGCAGTCCGTTGAGCACCCCCGGTGTACACCTGATTCCGGTATGTTCGTCGCATCGCTGAGCGTGAGGGAGTACCGATGCGGCTCACCAAACTGGGACATGCCTGTGTCCGCCTCGACAAGGACGGGGCGGTGCTGGTGATCGACCCGGGCGCGTTCAGCGACCCGGACGCGCTGGCCGGCGCGAACGCCGTTCTCATCACCCACGAGCACTTCGACCACATCGACGCCGACCGGGTGCGGGCCGCGCTGACCGCCGACCCCGGGCTCCAGCTGTGGTCCACCGCCGCGGTGGCGAGCCAGCTCGCCGACCTGGGCGACCGGGTGCACACGGTCGGCCACGGCGACACCTTCTCCGCCGCCGGGTTCGACGTCCACGTGTACGGATCCGAGCACGCGGTGCTCCACCAGGACATCCCGATGATCGCGAACGTCGGGTTCATGCTCGACGGCGAGGTCTTCCACCCGGGGGACGCGCTGACCGTGCCCGAGGATCCCGTGAACACGCTGCTGCTGCCGGCCAGCGCGCCCTGGCTCAAGCTGTCGGAAATGATCGACTACGGCCGGACGGTCGCCCCGCGCCGTGGGTACACCATCCACGATGCCCTGTTCAGCGAGACCGGCCTGATGGTGCTCGGCGCGTTCCTGGGCATGGCGGGCACGCAGTTCGCCCAGCTGGAAAACGGGGGCAGCGTCAACCTCTGACCCGGCATCGCCCGGACCTGACGCCGGTTAGCCGGATGAGCCGGGGTACACACGTGGGTGAGGTCCGCTCGCGCAGGCCGGCGCGAGCGGCGGGACTCTCGGACGCGGGAGGTGCGACGGTGGCAGCTAAAGCGGCCAAGGCGGTGGCGGGAACCCACGATCACTCCAAACGGATGGATCGGCAGCTCTACGAGCGCGAGCTGTTCCGCCTGCAGGCAGAACTCGTCAAGATGCAGGCGTGGGTGACCGACCAGGGCGCCCGGGTCATGGTGGTGTTCGAGGGCCGGGACGCGGCGGGCAAGGGCGGCACCATCAAGCGGGTCACGCAATACCTCAATCCCCGGGTCGCCGGGATCGTCGCGCTGGGCGCGCCGACCGAGCGGGAACAGACCCAGTGGTACTTCCAGCGCTACATCGAGCACCTGCCCGCGGGCGGGCAGATCGGGCTGTTCGACCGCAGCTGGTACAACCGGGCCGGGGTGGAGCACGTCATGGGGTTCTGCACCAAGGAGGAGTACCACCGGTTCCTGCACCAGTGCCCGATCTTCGAGCGGCTGCTCGTGGAGGACGGCATCCTGCTCCGCAAGTACTGGTTCTCGGTTAGCGACGAGGAGCAGGAAAAGCGGCTGGTGTCCCGGCTGGAGGACCCGCTCCGGCAGTGGAAGCTCTCCGGTCTCGACCTGCAGTCCATCTCCCGCTGGGAGGACTACTCGCGGGCCAAGGACGAGATGTTCGTGCACACCGACATCCCCGAGGCGCCCTGGTACGTGGTGGAAAGCGACGACAAGCGGCGTGCGCGGATCAATATGATCGCGCACCTGCTGTCCACCATCCCCTACCAGAAGGTGAAGCGGCCGAAGATCGAGCTGCCCAGCCGCCCGGCATCCCAGGGCTACATACGCTCGCCGCGCGAGATGCAGACCTACGTGCCCGACCACGCCGGCGCCCTGGCCGCCAAGCACGGGCATCACGGGAACGGCAAGAGGCACGGGAACAGCCAGGGTTCCTGACCGCCCCGCCCCCAAGATGGGCGCCGGCTCCCTGACATCTCTGGCCGGTCTGTGATGTGCTGCCCCATCCGTACCAGCCTCTGGTCTAATGACCTCATCCAGAGGCTGAACGCGGTGGGCCGGAAGGGAATCTCATGCCGGATCCGGCTGACGGGGCGGGCACGAAACCGGGCCGGCCGCGCGGGGTGGCCGGCTCGATCTGGGCGCTCGAGCACGCCCAGGACATCGTCACGATCGCCGTGGGCGTCGTGCTCATCGCGCTGGCGGCGGTGCTGGTCGTGTCCGGGCTGGTCGACTTCGTCCGCGACGCGAGGCACGTGACGATACCCATCGCGTCCATCGGCCTGCTCGACCAGATCCTGCTGGTGCTCATCCTGGTGGAGATCGTGCACACGGTGGTGCTGTCGCTGCGGGCCCACCGCCTGGCCGCGCAGCCCTTCATCATCGTGGGCCTGGTAGCGGTGATCCGGCGGATCCTCTTCGTGCTCAGCAGCGAGGTGAAGGTCAACACGACCGAACTCGGCCTGCTCATCCTGATGCTGGTCGCGTTCGTCGCCTCGTTCATCGCGGTCAGCTGGTTCGACAAGCGCGAGTATTAGCGGATGACCTGGCAGACGCCGGGCGCGGTGGCGGTCCCGGCCTGCCCGCCGGCCGACTCGACCACGGTGCCGACCACGAAGCAGTAGCGGCGCCCCGGCCGCAGGCCCGCGAAGACGCCCCGGCGCCCGGTGGCCCCGACCGTGTGTTCCTGCTGGGCCCGGCCGCCGAGTTCGGCGAGGACGATGAAGGCGACGACGCCGGCGGCGTGCGGCGGCGCGCTCCACCGGACGAGCGCGCCGCGCGGGCGCGGCGCCACCTGGACGCCGGTGACCCGGTACTGAGCCTGCTGGCCGGCCGTGGACGTGGACTGGGCGGCCGGCGACGGGCCTGCCCCTGACTTCCACGCGGCGATGCCCACAACTAAACCGGCCAGCAGGGTCACCGCCCCGGCGCCCAGCAGGAGCATAAGCCAGGTGCGGCGTGGCCGACGTCTGGCGCCGGGCACGGAATCGGGGATCGTACCCGGTGCGATGGGCCGCACCGGCGGGAAGTGGGCCACGCGTCGCTCCTTTCCGGTGCTAAGTGTGTCACCGTTACGTGTGCGCCGGCGGGGCTGCGAGCAGGATGGAAAGGATCACTACGGAGGAGGCGGCATGGCAACCCACGAAATCCGGGTGGACCGGAGCAAGACCCTGCCCGAGGAGCCTGGGACCGGGCACAACCGCTGGCATCCGGACATTCCCCCCGTGGTGCGCTGCGAGCCCGGGGACGAGGTCGTGCTGGAGACCCGGGACGCGCTGGACGGGCAGGTCGCCCGGGGCGGCTCGCTGGACGCGGTGGCCACGGCCAACCTCGACGTCGTGCACCCGCTCACCGGCCCGGTCCACGTGGCCGGCGCCGAGCCCGGCGATCTGCTGGCGGTGGAGATCCTCGACGTCGAGCCCGACAGCTACGGGTTCACGGTGCAGATACCGGGGTTCGGCTTCCTCCGCGACGTCTTCCCGGAGCCATTCAAGGTCGACTGGGACATCGCCGGCGGCTGGGCCACCTCGGCCGACCTGCCCGGCGTGCGCATCCCGGGCTCGCCGTTCATGGGGACGATCGGCCTTTCTCCCGGGCACGAACTGCTCGCCGTCACGACCGCACGCGAGCAGGCGCTGATCGAGGCGGGCGGTCTCGCGCTGCCACCGTCAGCCGCCGGCGCCGTGCCCGCCGACCCCCGCCTGGCCGCGGAGGGCCTGCGGACCATCCCACCGCGCGAGCAGGCCGGCAACGTGGACATCAAGCAGCTCGGCCAGGGCGCGGTCCTGCTGCTCCCGGTCGACACCCCGGGCGCCCTGTTCTCGGCCGGCGACGGGCACTTCGCGCAGGGCGACTGCGAGACCTGCGGCACCGCGATCGAGATGCGCGCGACCCTGCGGGTGCGGTTCACCGTCCGCAAGGGTGAGGCGGCCGACAAGAACATCCGCGACCTGCGGTTCACCCGCGAGGACTACTACCTGCCGCCGGAATTCGCCGCGCCACGCCGGTTCTTCGCCACCACCGGCATCTCGGTCACCAAGGACGGCGTCAACCATTCCGAGGACATCACGCTGGCGGCCCGCAACGCCCTTCTCAACATGATCGAGCACCTGACCGAGCGCGGCTGGACCCGCCAGCAGGCCTACGCCATCTGCAGCGTCGCCGTCGACCTCAAGATCAGCCAGCTCGTCGACGCGCCCAACATGCTCGTGTCCGCGTTCCTGCCGGAGGACATCTTCGTCAGCTGACAACCGTGAGCGCCTAACGACTGGCTGGGGGGCCGTCCTTGCCCCCAGCGATCACGCATGCGAACCTGCTGGGGTGCCTCCCAACCCGGCGACCGCCCCGCCGGCCAGCGACGCGCGCCTGCGCGGCGAGCCGGTGGCCCGTACCGTCTTCACCGGCCTGCCCGCGCGTTACGACCGGCTGGCGTACCTGCTCTCGTTCGGCCAGGACCGGCGCTGGCGCCGGTCCGTGGCCGGCCACGCCGCCGCCGCGGCCCCGCGGCTGGCGCTCGACGTCGCGACCGGCCCGGCCGGGGTGGCGCTGGCCGTCGCCGCCCGGACCGGTGCCGACGTCGTGGGCGTGGACCTCAACGAGCCCATGCTCCGGGCCGGGCTGGCGGGCGTCCGCCGCCCCGGGCGGCGCGGCCGGGTGAGGCTGGCCGCGGGGCGTGCCGACCAGCTCCCGTTCGCCGATGCCACCTTCGACGCGGTGACCTTCTCCTACCTGCTGCGTTACGTGGACGACCCGGCCGCGACCATCGCCGAGATGGCCCGGTGCCTGCGCCCGGGCGGGGTCATGGCGAGCCTGGAGTTCTGCGTCCCGCCGCAGCCGGTGTGGCACGGCGCCTGGTGGTGCTACACGCGGCTGGCCCTGCCGGTGCTCGGCGGCATCACCGGCGGCCGCGCCTGGTACCACGTGGGGCGCTTCCTGGGGCCGAGCATCTCGGCCCACTACCGGCGGTACCCCCTGGACGCGCACGTCGCGGCCTGGCGCGCGGCCGGCCTGACCGATGTCGGGGTGGAGCTGATGAGCCTGGGCGGCGGCCTGGTCATGTGGGGCAGCAAATCGTGAGCACCTCCCCGGAAAGGCCGGCCTTCTACGCGGTCGGCCGCGGCACCGGGGGACCGGGTGACTGGCTGACGCTGCTTCACCCGCCGTACACGCTCTGGCACCTGTCGTATGTGGTGATGGGCGCCGCCGTGATGCCCCCCTTAGTGCTGTGGCGGCTGGGCGGCGCGCTCCTCGCGTTCTTCCTCGCGGTGGGCATCGGCGCGCATGCGCTGGACGAGCTGAAGGGCAGGCCGCTCGGCACCGGGATCGGCGGCACCACGCTGGCCGTCACCGCCGGGGTCTCGATCACGGCCGCCGTGGTGATGGGCCTGGTCTACGGCGGGCTGCGGCTGCTGCCGTTCGTGCTGGTCGGCTGCCTGCTGGTGTTCGGCTACAACCTGGAGCTGTTCGGCGGGCTGATGCACAGCGACATCTGGTTCGGCCTGGCCTGGGGCTCGTTCCCGGCGCTGGTGGGTGCCTACGCGCAGCACTGGACGCTGTCGCTGGCCGCGGTGATCGTGGCGGCGGCCGCGTTCTTCCTCTCGATGGGCCAGCGGGCGCTCAGCACGCCCGCCCGGACCCTGCGGCGCCGGGTGAGCGCGGTGTCGGTCGAGATCACCTTCAGCGACGGCCGGCAGCGGCAGTTCGGCCGGGCCGACCTGCTCGCCCCGCTCGAGCGGGCGCTGCGGTTCTTCGTCTGGGCGACGGGCGCGGTGGCGCTGGCGATGGTGCTGGCCCGATGAGGCCGCAGGGGCCGGGCCGAACGCCGCAACGGCGTTGCGGCGTCCCGGCGCCGAGGACCGCCTCCCCCGTCCTTTCTGCGCGCCTCCGGCACGACCAAGCGAGGTGCCTGCTGGCGCGCCTCCGGCGCGACGCACCGCGAGGGAGGCAAAGGTGACTGAACAGAGCTTCGACGCGGTTGTGGTGGGGGCGGGCCCGGCGGGCAGCATCGCCGCCCTGGTGCTCGCCCGGGCCGGCGCCCGCGTCGCGCTCGCGGACAAGGCTTCCTTCCCCCGCGACAAGGCGTGCGGCGACCTGGTCGGCCCGCGTGGCGTGCAGGTCCTGGCGGAGCTGGGCGTCCGCGTTCCCGACGCTGGCCAGGGGGCCGATCTGCTGGCGGTCGGCCCGTCCGGGCGGGCCAGCAAGCTCCCGGCCTTTTTGGGGCGCACCTACGCCGGTCACGGGATCGTGGTGCCGCGGCTCGTCTTCGACAACGCCCTGCGCGAGGCGGCGGTCGCCGCCGGGGCGGTCCCGGTCCAGGCCAGGATCGCGGCCGTGGACGCCGACGGCGAGGGGACCGTCCGCGCCGTCATCGCCAGCAACGGCACGCGGCTGGCCGCCGATGTGTTCATCGGCGCCGACGGGTCCCTGAGCCCGCTCGCCCGCCTCGCCGGGATGCTCGATCCGGACACCGCGCTGTGGGGGTTCGCGATCCGCGCCTACCTGCCGGCCGAGGTGCCGCTGCCGCTGCTGGTCCTGCTGGACGCCAGGCCGTGGCGCATCTACCCCGGTTACGGCTGGCTGTTCCCCGGCGCGGACGGGCAGGCGAACGTGGGCATCGGGGTCGGGCTGGGCACCACCCGCCGGCAGGCGCCGCTGCGCGACGACCTGGCCCGGTTCTGTGCCCTGCTGGCCGAGCGCGGCGACATCGGGCCGGGCGTCACGCCGGGGCCGGTCACCGGCGGCTGGCTGCGGATGGGCGGCACCGGGACGCCCGCCGCGGCCGGGAACGTGCTCCTGGTCGGCGACGCGGCGGGCCTGATCAACCCGCTGCAGGGCGAGGGGATCGCACCGGGGATGGTCAGTGCCCGGCTGGCCGCCGAGGCCGTGCTCGCCCACCCGGCGAACCCCGGCCCCGCCTACGCCGAGGCGCTGGCCGGGATGTTCGGCGGTTACCTGCCCGGGGCCGCGGCGCTGCAGACCATGCTGCTGCGGCGGCCGGGCGCCGCGTCGGCGGGCGTGCGGCTGCTGACCGCGCCGGTGGTGCGCCGGCTCGTGGCCGGCACGTGGTCGCTGTACTGGAACGGCCTGGTGGAGGGCGCCCAGCCGCGGCCATCGGCCTGGACCGCGGGCGTGGTGCAGCGGGCGGCGGGGCGGCTCGCCGGGCGGACCGGGCAGCGGATGGCCGCGGCCCAGCCCAGCGCCGTTACCAGGCCTCCCAGCCTGACCAAGTGACCGCGCCGGATGGCCGCCCGTCGCCCGGGCGGCCCGGGCGGGTCACCCGGCGAGGTAGTTGTGCAGCTTCGAGCCGGTCAGCCACGTGTTCTTCGGCTGGGTCGGCAGCGTGGACGGGTTGACCAGGGTGCTGCCCGAGGGCCCCGCCTGCACGGCCATGTGGGTGGCGCTGTGGGCCAGCACCTGGTTCCAGGTGTAGAACCACTCGGTGTAGCCGTCGTCCCACCCGCCGGTGGCCGGGCTGCCGGTGATGGTGATCGGGTCGCCGGGATCGGCGCGCAGGTAGTACCACTCGGCGTTCGCCGGGGACAGGTTCACGCAGCCGTGGCTGACGTTGACGAACCCCTGCTCCCCCACCGACCACGGCGCGGAGTGGTAGTAGTTGCCGCTCCAGGTAAAGCGCACCGACCAGTAGACCGGGACGTTCTTGTAGCCCTGGCCGGTCATCAGGGTGGGGTTGGCCTTCTCGATGGTCAGGTAGGTCCCGTTGGCGGTGTCGTCACCCGGCATGCCGCTGCTGTCCGGCCAGACCGCGTACAGCTTGTTCTTCCAGTAGATCTTCGTCTTGTGGGTCCGGGTGCTCGTCACGCCGATGAGCGAGTTCCCGATCCGGAACGACTGGCTCAGGTCGGCCGTCCCGTACACCCCACGGGAGATTTCCAGCCCGTTGAAGTGCGCCACGAAGCTCACGTCGGTGTGCTGGGGCCAGTAGACCTGGGGGCGGAAGTCAAGGGTCTCGTTGCCGTCCCACATCCAGGCGCCCACAATTGGCTTGGAGGTCGTGATCTGGATCGCCTTCTCGACGGTGGCCCTGTGGGCGACGGTGACCGGGGAGCTGAAATTGATCGAGATCGGCATGCCGACGCCGTAGGTCTGATCGCCGAGCACGGTCGCGGCGCTGAACGTGGCGGCCGGGCTGAGGGTGCGGAACGAACTGGTCGTGGTGGTGGTCTTGCCGTCCTTGTTGGCCGCGGTGACGCTCACCGCGTAGTGGGCGCCCGCGTGCAGCGCCCAGGTGCTGTGCCAGGACGTCCCGCCCGGCGCCAGGGTCCCCGCGACCCCAACCTGGTGGCGGCCCATGGTGGCCGTGACGCTGGTGATCTTGCCAATGGTGGCGGAGATCGCGATGCCATGGCTCGGGTTGGCGTCGGTGATGCCGTTGGCAGGCGCGATGGCCACCTGGGCGGCGGGTGATGCGATCGGCGAGCTCGCCTGCCCGGGCTGGCTGCCTCCCTTGGAGTTGGCCGCCGGGCTGGAGCAGGCGGCCACGAACAGGGCCGCGATCCCGCAGAACGCCATGATGCCCAGCCGAACCCGGCGGCTGGTGGGCACGTCACGCTTGCCTGCCCGGCTGAGGTCGCTGTCCAGCACTCTTGCCCTCCTGTTGTGCGCTGATCCCAACGCCTGGCGGCCGCTTGGGGGCCAGGTACTTACCGCCGCCTGAGGCTTACCGACCTGTCTGCGGAGAAGATGCCGCATCTCCGCCCGATTCAGCGGGCTCGGATCCGGACCCTTGCTCGCGCGAAGATCCCAGTAGAGAGACGGATTCACTGCCCTCGGGGTTCACGTCCAACTTTATCTCTACCCCGCGGTGCCGGCGCCACGCGCGGAACTGGGCGATCGCGGCCAGCAGGGCGATTCCGATAGCCGTCCACGGGACCACGTCACCGACCCGATCGAAAAGGGTCTGGACCGGGGCTGGTGTCAGTCCCAGGCGCACGGTCAGCAGCCCGCGCTGCGCGGTGGTCATCGAGGCGAGCAGGCGTCCCTGCGCGTCATAGGCCGCCGAGACCCCGGTCAGCGCCGCCTGCACCACCGGGCGCCCGGTTTCCGCGGCCCGCAGCGCTCCCAGTGAGGCGTGCTGGGCCGGGGCCCAGCTGCCCTGGAACGTGGAGTCGGAGGTCTGGTACACGATCAGCTGGGCGCCCCGCCGCGCGTCCACCCGCGACATGTCGGGGAAGGCGGATTCGAAGCAGATCAGCACGCCAATCCGGACCTGCCGGGCGCCGGGGGCCGTGACCTGCATCACCTTCGCCCCGGTCCCGGGGATCATGTTGGTCGGGGCCGCTTTGCTGACACTCGTCAGCCAGCCGAGCTGCTGGCGGAACGGGATGTACTCGCCGAACGGGACGAGCCGGGTCTTCGTGTACGTCGCCACGATCCCGCGGGGGCCGACCAGCACCGCGACTTTGGTCTTGCCCGCGGGCGTCTGCGAGTCCTGGTTGACCAGGATCTGCGACCCGTCCGCCGTGGACAGCGCCTCGAGCCGGGCCAGCAGGCGCGGGGCCGTGTGCAGATCGCCGGCGATGCTGCTCTCGCCCCACACGATCAGGTCCGGGTGGAGCCTGCGCAGGCCACGCGAGATCCGTTCGCTGGCGTTCACCCGGACATGCGGGTTGTGCTGGATCCCGGGCTGCACCAGCGTCACGGTCAGGAACCGGGCCGGGTGGGGGGCGGGGGTGAGCGCGAAGGCGACCGGCCCGGCGGCGATCACCACCGCGGTGGCGGCGGCGCCGAGCAGCCGGACCGGGATGTGCCCGGCGGCCAGCAGGATCACGATGCCGATGTTGGCCGCCACGATGGCGAAGCTGACCAGCCACACCCCGCCCACCGCGGCCAGCGCGAGCACCGCCGGGTGCTGCCACTGGCTGGCGCCGAGCAGCGCCCACGGCCCGCCGAATCCCTGCCAGGAGCGGATCCACTCGATGAGCAGCCAGTAGCTGGGCACCACCACCAGCGCCGCGAGGGCACGGGTGGCGGTGACTGGCGGGCGCAGCAGCAGCCAGGTGCTCACGGCAACCGGGATCCACAGCGCGCCGAGTACCACGGCCACCAGCAGCAGCGCCGGGCCGATGTTCGGCAGCAGCCAGTAGTGGGCGGCGAAGATGAACCCGGCGCCGAACCACCAGCCGCGCACCCCGGCCTCCCGCCCGGACGGGGACGCGCGCATGATGAGCAGGCCGGGCACGAGCGCGAACCAGGCCAGGAACTCAAGGTTGGGCGCTGGAAACGCCAGCACCGGCAGGGCGCCCGCGACGAGAGCCGCCCACCTGAGCGGCTTCACCAGCGCACGCCAGAACGCCATGGTCCCATTGTGGCCCGGCCAGCCGGCCCGGTGTGCACTAGCCGTTCCCATCGCCATCCCGCCGCGCCGGCCGCCATCGCCGTTGGGCTTATGGTGACGAGATCCTGGCCAATTGTTTAAGAAATTGTTACGCGGTTGCGACCGATGGAACCCGCTATCGCGGGGAATGGGGCACTTCCGTACGCGGCAGCGGCTTTATCGCGCGCCGCCGGTTCTTTACTCCGGACGGTCGTTGGCACAGCCGTTGTGCATCTTCGCGGAATGTTGTGCATCTTTCCGGAATCCCGGAAAGGGCGCGGCTGCCCTCACCGGGCGGCGCGGCGGTGCCGGAGGGCCGCGACAGCGGCCCAGGCGAAGGCGAGGAGGGTGAGGGCCACGATCGCGGCCTCGGGCCAGGCGCCGATCCGGTCGGCGAGGGTGCGCTGGCTCACCAGCGGCACCCGGGCCTCCAGCACGGCCCGCTGCCAGGTGCCGCTGCGGGCCAGCAGCCGCCCGTCCGGGGCGATGATGGCGCTGACGCCGGTGGTGGAGGCGACCACGACCGCCCGGTCGGACTCGACCGCGCGGATGCGGGCCATGGCGAGCTGCTGGAGCGTCTCGCCGGTCTGGCCGTCCACCTCGAAGGTGGCGTCGTTGGTCTGCATGGTCAGCAGGTTCGCCCCGGCGTTGACCTCCGAGGACACCAGGTGATCGAAGCCGATCTCGTAGCAGATGACATCCCCGAGCCGGATCTTGCCGAGGTGGAACACCACCGCCCGGTGGCCGGGCGTGAAGTCGTGCGGCTGCAGACTCACCAGCGAGGTGATGTGCGTGAGCAGCCCACGCATCGGGATGTACTCACCGAACGGGACCAGCTGGCGCTTGACGTAGATCTGGCCCGGACCGCGGCCCGGCCGCCACAGCTGGCCGGCGTTGCGCAGGGGGTCCTGGAGCAGGACGCCGACGAGCACCGGGCGGTGGATCGCGTTCACCGCCGTCTCGATCGTGTCGTATGTCTGCGGATCGAACCGGGGGTCGATGTCGGTCGAGTTCTCCGGCCAGATCACCAGATCGGGGACGGGCCGCGCACCCGCCCGGACCTGCGCGGCCAGGTGCTCGGTGGCGGCCGCGTGGTTGGCGGTGACCGTGGTCTCGCGCAGCTGGTCCGGCAGGTTCCTCGCGTGCGGCACGTCTCCCTGAATGGCGGCCACGGTGGCCGTCGGCGCCCCGGGAACCGGCTGATCGACGGGGAGCAGGGCGCCGGCCAGGGCCAGGCCGGCGGCACCGGCGAAAGCGGCCCCGGGCAGCGCCCGGTGGCGCAGCGCGGCCCGCCAGCCTGCCCGGCGCACCGGCACCAGCAGGGCCCAGGCCAAGGTGGTGCCGGCCAGCGCGATCAGGAAGCTCAGCAGCGGCGCCCCGCCGAGCGCGGCCCACGGTGCGGCCGGCGTGCCGGCCTGGCTCATCGCCAGCCGGCCCCACGGGAACGCGTACGGCCACCGGCTGCGCAAGGCCTCGGCGCAGACCCACCAGCCCGCCACGGCCAGCGGCCAGGCGCGCAGGTTGAGCAGCAGCCGCTGGCCCACGGCGAGCACCGCGAAGATCACCGCCTCGGCGACCGCCAGCACGAGCCAGGCGTACCACGCCAGGTTGACCAGCCATGACAGCAGCGGGACGAAGAAGGCCAGCCCGAACACCAGCCCGGCCAGCAGCGACCCACGCAGGCTGCGCCGCCACAGCGCCACGGCCAGCAGCGCGGGACCGGCCGGGGCCAGCGGCCAGATCCCGACCGGCGGGAAGGCCGCCATCAGCACCAGGCCGCCGGCCAGCGCCACGGCCAGTGCCCACGGCAGCAGCAGCGGCGCGGCGGCCGCGCCGGGCGGCCGGGCCTGGGCTCCGGGGCCGGGTGCCGGCCTGGCCTGGGCTTGGGCTCCGGGCCCGGGTATCGGCCTGGCCTGGGCTCCGGGCCGGGGCGCGTCCGCCGGGGTGGCGGGCTCGGGTGCCGACCTGGCGGGCGCGCCGCCGGCCCGGCCGCTGGCGCCCTCACCGCCCGCGCCGGTCAGCGTCACCGTTCCTCCTGCCTGCGCGTGGGACGTACCACTGTCTGCGAGGGTAGCCGAGCGCAGCCCGGGCGGAACGCGCGGGAATGCGGGCGCGCCCTGGTCTGCTGGTCTAGATGGCCTGCGCGAGGACTATGGGAGGGAGACCGGGTGAGCCGCCGGGGCTGGGTGCTGTTCGCGCTGATGAGCGTCATCTGGGGAATGCCCTACCTGTTCATCAAGGTGGCCGACGGCGGGGTCTCGGTGCCCGTGCTGGTGTTCACCCGGGTGACGGTCGCGGCCGCGGTGCTGCTGCCGCTCGCGCTCCGCCGCCGCCAGTTCGCCGGGCTGTGGCGGTACTGGCGCTGGCTGGTGGCCTTCGCCTGCGTCGAGATGATGGTGCCGTGGGCGCTGCTGTCCAACGCCGAGCGGCACCTGTCGAGCTCGATGACCGGGCTGCTCATCGCGTCGGTGCCGATCATCACGGTGATCTTCGCCCGGCTGGCCGGCGGCACCGAGCGCCTCACCCCGGTCCGCTGGGCCGGCCTCCTGATCGGGCTGGCCGGGGTGGCGGTCCTGGCCGGGCCGGGCGCGCTCGGCGGCAACGCGTGGTCGGTCGCCCAGGTCATGCTCGTCGCCGTGTGCTACTCGATCGGCCCGCTCATCGCCAACCGCAAGCTCAGCGAGCTGCCGGCGCTGGCCGTCAACGCCTTCTGCCTGAGCTTCGCCGCGATCGCCTACGCGCCGGCCGCGGCCCTCACCTGGCCCTCATCGGTTCCGTCGGTGCAGGTCCTCGCCTCGCTCGCGGCCCTGGCGGTCATCTGCACCGCCCTGGCGTTCGTGCTGTTCTTCAAGCTGATCGCCGAGGTCGGCCCGGCTCGCGCCATGGTGTTCACCTACGTCAACCCGGCGGTGGCCGTCGCGCTCGGGGTGGCGGTACTCGGTGAGCCGCTGACCGCCGAGATCGTGGCCGCGTTCGCGCTCATCCTGGCCGGCTCGGTGCTGGCGACCCGGCCCAGCCGCCAGCGGGCCGGGCCGGCCGCCGTTAATGAGTCCGTCGGCGAGCAGGCTCACCACTAGACTCTTCTGGGTGATTGACCTCAAGGCTGCCCGGCAGGAGCCGGACCGCTACCGGGCCGCGCTGGCCCGCCGCGGTGCGGCAGAAGATTTCGACGCGCTGCTCGCCGCCGACGCCCGGTGGCGCGAGCTGACCGAACGATCTGAATCGCTGCGCGCCGAGCAGAAGAGGTCGTCCAAGGCCGGGCCGCCCGGGCCCGAGCAGAGAGCGGCCCTGCAGCGGCTGGCTGGCGAGCTCACCGAGGCGCAGGCCGAGCTGGCCCATGCTGACCACGAGCGGCAGGCGCTGCTGGACAAGATCCCGAACCTGCCCGATCCGACCGCCGCCGATGGCATGGCCGAGGACGACGCGCAGACGTTGCGCAGGTGGGGCGAGCCGCCGTCGTTCGGGTTCACCCCGCGCGATGCCAGCGACCTGTCGTCCCCGCGCGGATGGATCGACATGGCCCGGGGCGCGCGGCTGTCCGGCTCCCGGTTCGCCTACCGGATGGGGGATGTCGCCCTGGCCGAGATGGCGCTGTACCGGTTCGTGCTCGACCGGCTGGCCGGCCAGGGGTTCCTGCCGGTGCTGGGGCCGGTGATGGTCGGCGAGCGGGCCATGTACGGGACCGGTTTCCTGCCGACCGAGGAGTCCAACCTGTACCGGCTGGAAAAGGACGATCTGTACCTGACCGGCACGTCCGAGGTGGCCCTGGCCGGCATCCACATGGACGAGCGGCTAGAGGAGTCGCAGCTGCCCGCCCGGTACACCGCGTTCAGCACCTGTTTCCGGCGTGAGGCCGGGGCGGCCGGCAAGGACACCCGCGGCATGTTCCGCGTCCACCAGTTCGACAAGGTGGAGATGTACGTCTACTGCGTGCCGGAGCAGTCCCAGCAGATTCACGACGAGCTGCTGGCGCACGAGGAGGAGATCGTCCAGGCGCTCGGCCTGCCCTACCGGGTGCAGAACATCGCGGTCGGCGACCTGGGCGGCTCGGCCGCCAAGAAGTACGACGTCGAGGCGTGGTTCCCGGCCCAGGAGCGCTACCGCGAGATCACCTCGTGCTCGAACACCACCGACTACCAGGCCCGGCGGCTGAACATCCGGTTCCGCCGCGACGGCCAGCTCGAGTTCGTGCACACGCTCAACGGGACCGGGGCGACCGCCCGGGCCCTGCTCGCGATCATGGAGAATTTCCAGGACGAGGGCGGCACGGTCGCCGTGCC
Organism: uncultured Actinomycetes bacterium; assembly: GCA_963730065.1. Taxonomy (GTDB): domain Bacteria; phylum Actinomycetota; class Actinomycetes; order Streptosporangiales; family Streptosporangiaceae; genus UBA9676. The sequence continues at coordinate 101,007 of CAVSQL010000009.1, forward strand.
CGAGGTGCTCCGCCCCTACGGCGCCCCTACCACCCTCGGCGGGAGCTGATCATGACGACGTCGGCTGGCACGACTCCGGTCCCGCGGTACGCGAGCCCCGTCGACTACGGTGCCTACGGCCAGTACGGGCCCGGCCGCGGCTTCGACCGCGGGCAGCGGTGGCAGCGTCCCCGCTACCGGTTCCAGGGCCGGATCACCGCGGACGGGTCGAGCGGCTTCCCGGCCGAGCCCGGGCGCTACCACCTCTACATCTCGTGGGGCTGCCCGTGGGCCCAGCGGACCGCGATCGTGCGGAAACTGCTGCGCCTCGACGACGTGGTCTCGCTGTCCTACGTGGACGACGAGCGCGACGGCCGCGGCTGGGCGTTCCGTGAGCGGCGTGGAGCCGACCCGGTCAACGGCTTCACGTTCCTCACGCAGGCCTACGAGGCGACCGAGCCCGGGTACGACGGCCATGTCTCGGTGCCGGTGCTGTGGGACCGCGTGACCGGGAAGGTCGTCAGCAACAACTTCCCCGACATCACGATCGACCTCGGCACCGCGTTCGGCGCGTGGGCGGACGGGTCGGTGGCCCTGTACCCGGAGCCGCTGCGCCCGGAGATCGACGCGCTGAACGAGCAGGTCTACCAGACCGTCAACGACGGCCCGTACCGGGTCGCCGGCGCGGCCACCGAGGCGGACTACGAGCGGCTGCGCCAGGCGATGATCGCGACGCTGGAGCAGCTCGACCAGCGGCTGGCGAGCCGCAGGCTGCTGTTCGGCAGCGAGATCACCGAGGCCGACGTCCGGCTGTGGCCGACCCTCGCCCGCTTCGACCTCGGCTACAACCCGATGGCCGGGGTCAGTGAGCGCCGCCTGACCGGCTTCGGCAACCTGTGGGCCTACGCCCGCGACCTCTACCAGCGCCCCGCCTTCCGCGACACGACGGACTTCACTGCGTTCGGCGGCCTCGTCCGCGGGCCCAAGCCGAGTTTTCTCAACGATGGGTCGTGGCGGATCAAGGTGGAGCCCCGGCCCGCCGACTGGGACGAGCCGCCCGGCCGCGAGCGGCTCGGCTGAGCGCGGCGTGAGCGCCGTGCCCGGCTTCGAGGCCACCACGTTCGCGCACGGCGGCTGGGAGCACCAGGTGTACCGGGCCGGGACCGGGCCGGCGGTGGTGGTCATCCACGAGATACCCGGCCTGCATCCGGGCGTGGTCGCGTTCGGGCAGCGCCTGGTGGACGCGGGCTACCGGGTCTACCTGCCGTCACTGTTCGGCCGGCCCGGCGCGCCGGCCAGCGGCGGGCAGGTGTTCCGCACGATGGCGGCCGCCTGCGTGTCCCGCGAGTTCACCATGCTGGCCGACCGCACCAGCCCGGTGGCGACCTGGCTGCGGGCGCTCGCGGCCCAGGCCCACGCCGAGTGCGGCGGGCCGGGTGTCGGCGCGGTCGGCATGTGCTTCACCGGCGGGTTCGCCCTGGCCATGGCGGTCGAGCCGGCCGTGCTGGCGCCGGTGCTGAGCCAGCCGGGGCTCCCGATGCCGGTGAACGCCCGCCACCGGGCGGCGCTCGGGCTGGACCCGGCCGACCTGACCTCGGTCAAGGCGCGGACCCAGGAGGGATTGTGCCTGCTCGGGCTGCGCTTCACCGCCGACATGGGCTGCCCGGCCGAGCGGTTCCAGACGCTGCGCCGCGAACTCGGGGACGCGTTCGAGTGCATCGAGATCGACTCTTCGCCGGGGAACCAGTACGGCATCAAGAAGCGGGCGCATTCGGTGCTCACCATCGACCTGGTCGATGAGCCCGGTCACCCCACCCGGGCTGCGCTCGACCGGGTGATGGCGTTCCTCGGCGAGCGGCTCCAGGTGCCCGCGCGGTAGGACGGGCCGCCGGGCCCGCAGGCCGTTCTGCGCTATCGGCGGATCAGGCGCCGGGCAGCTCCGGCCGGGCCGGGCGGCGCTTGACCTCGACGCCCCCCATCAGGGCGAAGCCGACGACCCGGAGGTGGGGGGCGCCTGGTGCACCTGCCCCGCTGGCTTGATGGTCGAAGCCGCCCATGATGCCGATGCCGGAGACGTCCACCGCCATATCCTCGGGCACGGTGATGCTGACGCCGCCCATCAGGCAGAACGCCTGGATCGTCATCTCGGTCGCGGTGAACCTGGCGTCCCGGAGGTCGAGCTCCACGCCGCCGCACACGGCCACCGCGGTGTAGGCGGGCGGCACGAGCCAGGGCCCCGCGCGCCTGGCGCCGCTCAGGATCGCGACGGAGATCGCCGGCGCATGGGTGCCCGCGGGGACCTCAGGCGGCTGATCGCGCGGCCCGGCCGGCACGGGGGCGCTGACGCCCGGGCCGGGCAGGTCACTGGTCAGGGCCTCCAGGTCAGCGAATGTTTTGGCCGCGTAGGCCCGGCTGATCCGCTCGTCGAGTTCGTCGAAGGTGATCCGGCCCTCGGCCGCCGCCTGGCGGAGCAGTTCGACGGCCCGGTCACGGTCGGTGTCGGCGGCCCGCAGCTGGCGCGGGTCGGCAGGCACGGGCTGATCACTCACCGTCCTACCTTAACGGGCCTGCGCCGCCCGGCCCGGTGTTCATGGGGGAGGGCCGGGCGTGGTGGGCGGTTCCGGTGGGCTGCCCCAGCGTCGGGTGAGCGGGAAGACGAACCACAGGCCAGCGAACAGGCCGACGACGAAGACGCCGATGAGCGCGGCGGGCAGGCCGTGCGCGACGTAGCTGACCACCAGCAGCACGGCGGCGCAGACGGTCAGGGCCACGGTGGCCAGGCCCAGGACGGCCATCACGTTGGCCGCCCGGACCAGGTGCTGCTTCAGGCGGCGGCGGAACACCAGCCGGTGGTAGGCGACCGGCCCGACCAGCAGGGCCGTGGCGACCGCGGCGAGCAGCAGCGTGACGAGGTAGAGCCCGCGCTGGCCGGGCCCGAGCGCGGAGAACTTGGTGGTGAAGGGGATGGCGAGCAGGAAACCGAAGATCATCTGCACCCCGAGCCCGGCCACCCGGAGTTCCTGGAGCAACTCGGCCAGGTTCCGGTCGTCGCGTTCGGCCTCGGTTTCACTGGGCCGGTAATCCCCGGTCATGCGCTGTCCACCCCAGTGTCCTGTGCGGGCATGACCGGGGATTACCCCGGCCGGACCGGCCAAAACGGCGGCGCGGGCGCGGTACGCGATCCCTGGGCCGCCGGCGGCGCCGCCTCGTGGGCCCGGTTGCTGGCGGAGCTTCGCCGCGTTCCGGCCGCGGGCCGATGTTTAGCCGCTGTCCAGAGGGCACAACCTCCCCGTCCGCCGACCCCTGCGTACGGAGGCAGTGATGACAACCGCCGCACCCGCCAGACCTGACGTGGCGCTGGCCGAGCGCGACGACAGTGGGCTGCTCGCCCTAATAAGGAGTCCTGACGCTGACGATGGGCTGCGGACCGCCGCCCGTGAGGTGATCGTCACCCGCTATCAGTCGCTGGTCCGCGGATGTGTGCAGCGCTACCGGGACACCCCGGAGCCGGTCGAGGACCTGATGCAGGCCGGCTACGTCGGCCTGCTCAAGGCGATCAACAACTTCGATCCCGTCCTGGGGCAGAACCTGGCCGCGTACGCGCAGCCATGTGTTAGCGGTGAGATCAAGCGGCACTTCCGGGACAAGCGCTGGCAGATCCATGTCAAGCGGTCCGCGCAGGAACTGATGCTGCAGGTCCGCCGGGCGCGCGGGGAGCTCGCCCAGGAGCTGGGCCGTTCGCCCCGGGACGAGGAGCTGGCGCGCCACCTGGACGTGAGCCTCGATGACCTGCGTGACGCCCAGCGGGCCGACATGGTCTTCCACTCCCACTCACTGGACGCCCCCGTCTACGGCCAGGACGACCCGGCTACCCTCGCCGAGCTGATCGGCTACGAGGACCCGCAGGTCGAGCACACCCTCGATATGGAGTCGGTGCTCACCCACTGGAACGAGCTGCCCGAACGCGAGCAGCGGATCCTGACCATGCGCTTCTACGGCAACATGACCCAGGCGGAGATCGGCGAGCAGCTCGGCATCTCGCAGATGCACGTCTCCCGGCTGCTCGCCCGCGCGCTCCGGTACCTGCGCGGCCGCCTGCTCGGGGACGAGGAGGATGCCGCTTAGGGCGGGCCCGGCGGTTCGCCGACCCGCAGCGCGAGCATGGTGATGTCGTCGCGCACCTTGCCCTGGCAGAACTCCAGCACCACCTCCTGGAGCCGGGCCAGGATCTGGTCCGGCGCCCGCCCGGCCAGCGCCGCGACCTCACCCGGCAGCTGGTCGTCGAAGTAGCCCTGGCCTGGCCGGTGCGCGTCGGCGAGCCCGTCGCTGTAGAAGATGAGCGTGTCACCCGCGGACAGGTCGTGCTGCTCCAGCGCGGGCCCGGCGTCGGGGAAGATGCCCAGCGGCAGACCGCCGCCCCGGAGCTGGCGAAGCTCGCCGTCGGGGCGCAGCAGCAGGGGAGCTGGGTGCCCGGCGTTGCCCAGGGTCACCTCCAGCGTCTCGTCCCGCCACTGCAGGTGGGCGGCGCAGGCGGTGACGAACCGGCCGCTGAACTCCTCGGCCAGGATGATCTGGTTCGCCGCCCTGAGCACGTCGGCGGGGTCATGGGTGGAGTGCGCGACCGCCCGGATGGCGTGCCGGGCCGCGGCGCTCACCGTCGCCACCCCTTCACCGCGGCCGCAGACGTCGCCGAAGGCGACCCCCCAGCCCGACGGCGTGCGGTACACGTCGAAGAAGTCCCCGCCGACCTCAGGATTCTCGGTCGCGGCCAGATGGGAGGTGGCGGCCTCGACGCCGGGTACGCCGGGCAGCTCGCGGGGCAGCAGGCTGTGCCGCAGCGCGTCGGCCACCTGGGTGTGCCGCCGCACATTCCGGTCCATGGTGATCGCCAGCGCGAGCTGCTCGCCGATCTCCTCGAGCACCCCGAGATCGGCCAGCTCGAAGTGCCCCGCGCGGGGGCGGCGGGCCAGGGTGAGCGCGCCGTACCGGTGCTCGCCGTCCACCACCGGGACACTCAGCACCGACGTCGCGCCGAGCAGCATGAGCAGTGGGACACCGTCGGGGCCACCGCCGAGGATGCCCGCATCCTCGGCGTGCGTGATCAGCTGGGAGCCGCCGGTGTCGTGGACCATGTGGGGCAGCGAGCCCGGCTCCGGGTCCTGCGCCGCCGCCGTCCGGGCGAGCTCGGCGGAAGGCTGGTCATCGCCGCCCATGACGCACTGCCGCCGGAGCCGTTTGCCCCGGGCCACGTCCACGATGACCCAGGCCGCCAGCTCGCCGGCGAGCAGCTGGGCACAGCGCTGCAGCGCGACGGTCTCGTTCAGCGGCGCGTTCTCCAGGAGCAGCCTGGCGACCGCGGTCATCAGGTCCAGCCTGCGGGTCATGGACGCGATGACGGGGGCGGGCGCGTCCTGGCCCGCATCCGGCCGGCTGGCCTTCGCACGGGCGTTCGGCGCCGGCCGCCCGGCCTTCGCTGCTGTCCGCCCGGCTTTCGTGCTGGCGTTCGTTTCCGGCTGGCCGGCCTTCTTCGGGTCGCCGGTTTCGGCCCCGCCCTCCGGCCTCGGCGCGTGCACCTCACGGACAGCGACAACGAGCTGCGCCGTGTCCCCTCGCGGCCGGGCCAGCCCGGCGGTGAGCTCACATTCGGTGGCCCCGGCCCCGGTCAGCAGCTCGCACCGGACCTGCCTGGTCGTCCCGGTCCTGATCACCGCGGCCAGCAGGCTGTCCACCGCAGCGCGCGAGGGCAGGTTCACGAACGCCGTGAAGGGCCGCCCGGTGGCGTAACCGCTGCCGGTGTCCAGCAGGGCCCCGGCCGCCTGGTTGACCCGCCGGACGGTGCCGTCGCGTTCGGCCAGGATCAGCGCCACCGGCGCCTCGTGGAAGAGCGCGCGAAGCATCCGCCGTTCGGCGTGCAGCGCGTCCCAGGCCGCCTCGTCCGGCGGTCCGGCCTTGCTGCCGTCCTGCGCCGCCGCGAGCGCGTCGATGGCGGCATCCAGCTCGGCCAGCGCGGCGTCCAGCGTCGGGCGCAGGTTGGCCCCTTCCAGCGTGGCGGCCTGCCGGAGCGCGTCGCGGCGTGCCGCCAGGTCGGCTAGTTCCTTGCGCGTCGATACGCTCCTGTCTGGATGTGGCATCCCGTCAGACCAGCCCGGACTGTCCTGAGTTGATGATCTTGCTGGCGACCTCCGTGACCTTCATGTTGCCCTGCTGGGAGATCTGGCGCATCCGGTCGAGCGCCTCATCGGCGCTGCAGCCCAGCGTGTTCATCAGGATGCCTTTCGCCTGGTCCACCAGCGCCCGGGACTGCGCGGCGTCGCGGAACTGGAGCGCGGCCCGGCGGGCGTCGCCGAACTGGGACAGGTTGTCCACCAGCGCGCCGCCGGCGGCGACGAGCAGCTCCGCCAGCGGGACCTGGCCGGGATCCAGCACCCGGGGCCTCGCGCCGAACAGCGACAGGGTGACCGCCTCGGGCCCGGGCTGGTGCGCCAGGGTGACCAGGCAGCGCACCCCGTGGGACAGCGCCGCCTGGGCGTACTCGGGCCAGCGTTCCTCCTCCAGCGTGTCCGGGCAGTGGGCGGTCTTGCCCGTGGCCAGCGCGGTGGTTTCCGGGCCACGATGGGCCAGCAATTCCACCTCGGTCAGGTTCGAGATGTCCGGGTGGGTGGCGGCCATGATCAGCGGCTCGCCGTCCCGCCAGAGCGTGGCGGTCGCGCCGGAGCAGGCGGGAACCTGCCGCGCGGCGAGCGCGGCGAGCTCGCCCAGCGACCGTGATCGTGATTTGTCCGCGATGCTGAACAGATCAGCGGCCTCGCGAGCGAGGTCCGGGTTGGCCACCGCCACCTCCCAACCGTCCTGTGAGGGGAACGCGACTGGTCAGCATAGCCACCTGCCTCCATACTGCCATCGGGCCGGGAGCTGGGCACCCGCCCCGGCGCGCGGCCGGGAGTGCCGGCCGGCCGCCGCCGGGAAGGCCAGCGGGCCGGCCCCGGCGGGAGGCCAGCGGCCCCGGCGCCGGCCAGGAGGGCCAGCTGGCCGCCACCGTTGGCCTGCCCGATGTTTAGCGCGGCGTGGCCGGGAAATAAAGGCTCTGCGTGTCTACGACGCAGGCACACCTCGCGCCCGTACGGCGTGATCGCTGAGGTGTGCCTTTTCACATGGCCCTGGCGGCCTTCCTCACAGCACTCCCAGCGTGACGCGCCGATCCCCAGACGGCAGTCCTAGGAGGCTCGTGATGAGGATCGCTCTTGTTGCCTCGCAGTCCAGCTCGCCCCGTTCACGCGATGCCGCGGGCCCCGGCCCGCGCATCAGTTCACTCGCCGAGGCACTGGCCGGTCTGGGGAACCAGGTCACCGTCTACGCGCCCAAGGATTCCCCGGCGCTGCCGGGGAAGGCCACCCTGGCTCCCGGGGTGACCGTCGAGTACCTGCCCGCCGGGCCGCGTGACCGGACGCCCGGTGATGAGGCGCCGGTGGACATCCCGGCCTTCAGTAACCATCTGGCGCGGCGCTGGCAGCAGAACCCGCCCGATATCGCGCACGCCCATTTCTGGACCAGTGGGCTGGCGGCGCTGGCCGCCGCGCGCGGCCTGAACCTGCCGGTGGTGCAGGCGTTCCACTCCCTCGGCGCGCTGCCCCGCGGCTCCGGCCAGGCCCGTGGCGCTGGCCCGGGCGGCCACCGCCGCCCGCCGCCGCTGCGCTCGCCCGGCGCGGCCCGTGCCCGTGGCCGCCAGCCGGACACGGGACACCACCTGGGCCGCGTCCGGCTCGAGGTCTGCCTCGCGCGCAACGCCAGTGCCGTGCTGGCGACCTCGTCGGAGCAGATGACCAAGCTGGCCACCCTGGGCGTCCCCCGGGCGTCGATCCGGGTGGTGCCCTGGGGGGTCAACACCGGCCGGTTCGCCCCGGAGGGCCCGGTAGCCAAGCGGAACGGGCGGCCACGGCTGCTCGCGGTCCGGCAGTCGGCCGCGGATGACGGGCTGGACATCGTCGTCCGCGCTCTGGCGGAGGTGCCAGGTGCGGAAATGGTCATCGCTGGCGGGCCTTCCGGCTCGGGCCCGAACGCGGACCCGGCCAACCAGGACCTGGCCCGGCTGGCCCGGGACCTGGGTGTGGCGGGCCGGATCACCTTTACCGGTGACGTGAGCAGGACGCATCTGCCCGCCCTGCTCCGCTCCGCGGACCTGCTGGTGAGCGGGGCGTGGGAAGACCCACTGGGCACGGTGGCGCTGCAGGCGATGGCGTGCGGGACACCCGTTGCCGCCTCGGCTGAGGGCGTGGTCGGCGACGCGGTCATCGACGGGACCACCGGCATCCTGGTGCCGCCGGGGCAGCCGTCGGCGCTCGCCCGCCGGATACGCCACCTGCTGGCCAGCCCGCTGCAGCTGGACGCGTTCAGCGTCGCGGCGGTGGACCGGGCCAGGTCCCGTTACTCCTGGGACCGCATCGGCCGGGAAACCGTCCGGGCCTACGAGCGCTGCCTGCCGCACCAGTTCCCGGCCGTGACGGACGAGCCGGAGCCCGAGGACGCTGCTTCGTCCCAGGAGGGCTAGCGCGCCGTGCCGCCCGGGTTTCACCGGTTGCCTGACTAGTCAGGCCGGGTTCCCGGGGCTGAGCGGCCCGCATGCCCACGGTGGTGAGCCGCCCGCCTTTCCCCCTGGCGGGCAGCTCACCACCTCTGTCCGTGCAGGCGTTCGGCGGTCCCCCGGTCCCCCTATACCCCACCAGGGTATAGTGCGGATGGAGGAAGACCGGGGCCGCCGCCACCCGGCGGCCCCCCGCGCCCGCGGAAGGGGCTGACCGTGACCGTGCTCGCCGCCATCGGCCATGCGCTGGCGGAGGCTGGCTCGATGGCCTGGCAGATCACCTGGTCCCTCATCCTCGGCTTCACACTGTCGGCCATCGTCCAGGCGGTGGTCCGCCGGCAGACGATCAGCGCGATGCTCGGGAACGACCGGCCCGCCGCCATCGCCAAGGCCACCGGCCTGGGCGCCGCGTCCTCCTCCTGCTCCTACGCGGCGGTGGCGCTCGCCCGCTCGCTGTTCCGCCAGGGGGCGAGCTTCACCTCCGCGATGGTGTTCGAGATCGCCAGCACCAACCTGGTCGTCGAGCTTGGCATCATCCTCGCGCTCCTGATCGGCTGGCAGTTCACGCTGGCCGAGTTCGTCGGCGGCCCGATAATGATCGTCGGCGTGGCGGTGGCGTTCCGGCTGTTTGTCCGCAAGCGCCTGATCGACGCCGCACGGCAGCAGGCGGACCGGGGCGTGGCCGGATCCATGGAGGGCCACGCGGCGATGGATATGAGCATCGCCTCCGGCGGGAGCTTCTGGCACCGGCTGGCCAGCCGGAAGGGGTACACCGCGGTCAGCCACATCTTCGTGATGGAATGGGCCGCCGTCATCCGCGACGTGGTCATCGGCCTGCTCATCGCCGGGGCCGTGGCCGCATGGGTGCCCAACTCCTTCTGGCAGCACCTGTTCCTCACCGGCAGCCCGCTGGCCGCCCGGCTGTGGGGGCCCCTCATCGGCCCGGTGATCTCGGTGCTCAGCTTCGTCTGCTCGATCGGCAACGTGCCGCTGGCGGCGGTGCTGTGGAACGGGGGGATCAGCTTCGGCGGGGTCGTGTCGTTCATCTTCGCCGACCTGATCATCATCCCGATCCTGATCATCTACCGGAAGTACTACGGCACCAAGATGATGCTGGTGCTGCTCGGGATCTTCTACGCCACCATGGTCATCGCCGGTTACATCGTCGAGTTCTCCTTCGGCGCGCTCGGGCTGATCCCGGCCACCCGGGCGGCGAAGGTCGGCGAGACCGGCCTGCAGTGGAACTACACGACCTACCTCAACATCGTTTTCCTGCTGCTCGCCGTGGCGCTATTGGTCCGCTTCTTCCGCACCGGCGGCCGCCCGATGCTCAAGATGATGGGCGGCGGCCCGGCCGGGCCCGGCCAGCATGGCCACGACGGGCCGAGCCGTCGCGAGCACAGCGGGCGGGCTCTGCCCGCCGGTGGCCGGTGACCATCACGCCAGCCGGTGGCCGGCGAACATCACGCGTGGCGTCCGGTCCTCGGAGGTCCGCTCGGTAACCGCCTCCGCGTGGAAACCGGCGCCCGCCAGCAGCCCCAGCCAGACCGGCCGGCTGAACAGCCCGGTGCGGTGCGTCTCATGCACCACTCGCACCGACCCGTCGGCGTCGCGGAGCAGGAAGGCGTACTCGGACTGGATCCAGGTGTCACCGGGGTCGGGATCGGTGATCCATTCCAGGTAGCGCGCCCCGCGCCCGTCCGGGCCGTCGCTGCCGCCGAGGTCGGTGACCGGCTCGAAGGTCTCCGCGGTGTGGTCCGGGACGAACAGGGCGATGCCGCCGGGGCGGCAGTGCGCGAACGCGGTCTCGATCACCTGCCGCAGGTCCGCTTCGGTGGTCATGTAAGCCACGGCGTCGTGGACGAAGACCGCGTCGAATTCGCGGCCGAGGCGCACCGTGCGCATGTCGCCCTGATGGTGCGCGCACTCGGGGTTGAGCCGCCGCGACACCGCGAGCATGTCCGCGGACAGGTCCACCAGGGTCAGGCTGAACCGCTTCTTCAGGTGGACGGCGTTGTGCCCGCCGCCGCTGCCCAGCTCGAGGACCTCCCGTACGCCGATCGAGGCCGAGCTGAGCACCGCCGCCGCGGTGGCCGCCTCTTCCGTGTACTCCTCCGGCGCGGAGATCAGGGGCCACCACGCGGCCAGGTCCCGGTACAGATGAAGGTCGGCTGCGGATCCGGTCATGCACACCATCTTCGCGCGAGTGGTGCACGGGCGGCGCGGGGGCAGCGCCGGGCCACCGGTACAGGGCCGCGGCAGCCACCGGCATGGAACAGGGCCCCGGCAGCCACCGGCATGGAACAGGGCCCCGCCACCGGCATAGGCTCGTTGGACGATCAGAGGGGATCAGGCATGAACCCAGCGGCCAGCGGCTACATCGATCTTCGTTCCGACACCGTCACCAAGCCGTCGGCGGCCATGCGGCAGGCGATGGCGGAGGCCGAGGTCGGCGACGACTGGTTCGGCGACGACCCGACGGTCAATCGCCTGCAGGACCGGGCGGCCGAGCTGACCGGCCGCCCGGCCGCCCTGTACCTGCCGACCGGCACGATGTGCAACCAGATCGCGATGCACGCCTTCGCCCGGGCCGGGCACCTGGTGGTGTGCGAGGAAACCGCACATGTCGCGGGGATGGAGTTGTCCTCGTCCGCAGTGCTGTCGGGCATCACCTTCCGTCGGCTGGCCGCGCCCGCGCGCGGGCTGCTGACCGTCGCGCAGGTGGCGGACGCGCTGGCCCCGGATCCCTACGACGTGACCGTGGTCAACCTGGTGGCCATCGAGAACACCCACCAGGTGGGCGGCGGCGCCGTGCTGCCGGTGGCCGACGTGCGGGCCATCCGCAAGACCTGCGCCGACCGGGGCGTGCCGCTCTATCTGGACGGTGCGCGGATCTTCAACGCCTGCGCGGTGACGGGGGCGGCCGTCGCCGACTACGCGGCCGAGGCGGACGCGATGATGTTCTGCCTGTCCAAGGGGCTCGGTGCGCCCATCGGCTCGGTGCTGGTCGGTGACACCGAGTTCATCCGCGAGGGCCGCCGGCTCAAGATCTTGTTCGGCGGCGCCTGGCGGCAGGCCGGGATCATGGCCGCGGCCGGGCTGATCGCACTGGAGGAAGGGCCCGGCCGGCTGCCCGAGGACCACGCGAACGCCCGCCGGCTGGCCGAGGGCGTCGCCGGGATCGTGCCGGGCTGCCTGGACCCGGCCGCGGTCGAGACCAACATCGTGTTCGCCGACGTGGCCAGCCCCAGCCGCCCGCTGGCCGCCTGGGTGGACGCGCTGGCCGCCGAGGGGGTCCGGGTCACGACCGTGGGCGGCCGGGTACGGATGCTCACCCACGTCGGCATCGCCGCCGCGGACGTGGACGCGGCGCTGGCCGCGTGGCGGCGGGCCGCCGCCACGCTGGGCTCGGCCGGGTCCCACCCGGCGGCGCGGTGAGCCTGGCCGGCTACTGGTATCGCTCGGGCCGCCCGATCCGGACATCCACCCCTGGGGAGTAATGGGCCAGCGGCTCGCCCCGCGGCGGGGGCAGCCCGGCCGCCGCGACGAGCTGGTCATCGACGGCCAGCACCCGGGCCCGGTGCAGCGGCCACGGCTCATGCTGGGCGCGGGCGAAGCGTCGCCGGCGGCCCGCCGAGCTGAACAGAATCCAGCGGGCGGTGAGGAAATGGTCGCGCTCGTCCAGTTCGCCGGCGCTGAACCGGTCGCCGACCTCGACCTTCACCCGGCTGGCCACCGGCCGTGGGCCCGGCCACCGGCGCTGGCAGCCATAGGCGAACTGCCCGCCGCGCGGCAGGAGCCGCATCCGCGACCAGAAGTAGGGCAGCCGGTAGCTCGTGCGGGCCACGGCGACGGCACCCGCCCGCGCCGCGTCCAGCGAGAAGAACCAGATCCCCGGGCGCCCCTGCGGGTCCCGGACGTAGGTGCGCACGTTCGTCTCGCAGAAGTGCGACACCCATGGGGCCTGCTGCCCGCCGGCCGTCGCGACCCGCATGAAGAACGGCACCAGGCCCACCCACGCCCGCCCGCCGAACGTGTCCGCCCGTAGCCACGGCGGCAGCAGCAGCTGAACAGCCTCGGGATCGTAGCTCCAGTGCAGGAACGTCAGCCGCTCCCACCGCTGCCGCATGACCGGCGCGTCAACGGTGAAGGGGCAGGTGCCCGGACCGGGCACCCCGTCCGCAGGCGGATCTCCGGCTTCCACGAGCTCCATCCTGCCGGACGTCATCCCGCCGACCCCCCATCCCCGCCGAACACCCCCATCCCGCCGACCTCCCCCATCCCCGCCGAACACCCTCATCCCGCCGACCCCCATCCCTGCCGAACACCGCCATCCCGGCTATTCGGGCGCCAAACCCACCCAGGGCTGTCGTCGGTGCCAGGCCCCAGCGGGGACAATGCCGGGGTGGAGTCTGTCTCGCAGCACGCCGGTCCTCGCGACGGGGCCGCCTCCGCGCCGGGCTTCGCGCCGGATCCCGCGCACGGCCGCGTGTTCGCCACTGCCCAGGTCGTGCGGGGCACCGATGTGGCTCCGTCCGGCCGTCTCCGGTTCGACGCGCTCGCCCGGTACCTGCAAGACGCCGCCGAGGACGACCTCGCGGACGCCGGCTGGGACGAGCCGTACGGCTGGCTGCTGCGCCGGTGCGAGGTGGCCGTCCGGGGCTATCCCAGCCGCGGCCAGCGCGTCGGGGTGAGGACGTTCTGCTCGGCAACCGGCCCCCGGTGGGCCGAGCGGACGACCACCCTGTCCGGGCCGGCCGGGGACCTGGTGCAGGCCAGGGCGCTCTGGGTGGCCGTCACCCGCGAAGACGGCCGCCCCTGCCCGCTGGGGGAGGCGTTTCACCGCCTGTACGGGCCCTCCGCCGACGGGCGCCGGGTGTCGGCGCGGCTGTCACTTCCCGGGCCGCCGCCCGCGCGGGCCGGGAAGCCCTGGCCGCTGCGGGCCACCGACATCGACCTGGCGGGCCATGTGAACAACTCCGTCCACTGGGCCGCCGTCGAGGATGTCCTCGCCGGGCTGGCCGGGACGCCGGTGGCCGCCGAACTCGAATACCACCGCCCCATCCTGCCCGGCCAGCGGCCCTCGCTGGTCACCGGCCACGCCGACGATCAGGTCGGCGTCTGGCTGCTGGACGGCCCCGACCGGCTGGCCTCCGCCCGCCTCACCTTCGGCCGGTAGCGGCCGGCCCGGCCGGCCCGCACCGCCCGTGACCAGCGGGGTTCATGATGCCCGTGTGACGGCGGTCCCGCCCACTACCCCCACTCCCCACGACTTTGCGTCATGATCACGTCCGTTTTGTCGCCCGCTATTTCAGTGACGCAAACTCGTGGCAGGTGCGGCGGCGGACCCGCCGTCGGCCCCGTGCCCGCCGACTGGGATGATCTCGGCTATCGAGGGCAGCGCCGAGCACGGACCGGATCTGACCAAGGAGGGGATGTGCTGAAGGGCTTCAAGAACTTCCTGATGCAGGGCGAACTGGTCGTCATCGCCGTCGGCCTGGTGGTGGCCCTGGCGTTCAGCACCCTGATCAAGGCCTTCACGGACAACATCATCACGCCGCTGGTCAACGCGGTCGCCGGCGGGGGAGCAACGGGAAAGGGAATCGGCTGGACCGTCAACGGGCAGCGGATCAACCTCGGCGCGTTCATCGGCGCCATCATCTACTTCGTCATCTTGATGGCCGTCATCTACTTCCTCATCGTCGTCCCGTACCGCGCCTACATGAAACGGCGGGGCCAGAGCGTCTTCGGCGAGCCGGCGCCCAGCAAGACGTGCCCCAACTGCCAGTCGGATGACATCCCCGTGGCCGCCACCAAGTGCAAGTACTGCGGCAGCGAGCTGGCCGTGGCCGCCTGAACGCCGGGGCCAGCGGCGGGACCGCGGGCGCAGGGCGAGGTAGCAGGCGGGCCTTTCCAGCACGAGTGCTGGGCTGGTACCCAGGAAGAGTGACTGGACAGGCGGGCGCGCATGAGCTGCTGGCCGCGGATCGGGCGCGCACGCTCGAGCGGCTGGGCGCGCTGGAGCGGGAATCGCGCGGGATCATCGAGTCGTCGGGGTCGGCCGGCACCGACGATGAGCACGATCCCGAGGGCGCGACGATCGCCTATGAGAGGCAGTATGTGGCCGCGCTGATCAGCCAGGCCCGTGAGCACCTCGCCCAGATCGACGCGGCCACGGCCAGGCTGGCGGAAGGCAGTTACGGCCGGTGTGAGCGCTGCGGCCAGCCCATCGGCGCCGCCCGCCTGGCGGCCCGCCCGGTAGCCACCACGTGCATGAGCTGCGCTGGCGGCCGCTGACTGGCCGGTCGTTGACTGGACGGCCGCTGACCCGGCGGCCGCTCAGCTGCCCGTCGCTGAGCTGGGCAGATCGTCCGCCCGGGGGCTAGCGTTCAAGACCGCTGGCGCGGGGGGTGCCAGGCTGTGGCTATGCGGTTCGATACCAAGATCGCGATCGCGGTCCGGGAAGACCTGGCCGTCTGGCAGAAGCTCAACGTCACGGCGTTCCTGGCCAGTGCGGTCGCCGGAGGGCGTCCTGAGGTGATCGGTGAGCGGTACCAGGACGGCTCGGGCAACCTCTACCTGCGCGGGCGGCAGCCCCCCGCGCGCTGTTTCCGCAGGCCGCCCGCTGAGCGCGACTGCTAGCGTTACGTGCCATGTCTGAGACACGTCGCGTTCTGGTGACCGGCGGGGCCGGGTTCGTCGGGGCGACGCTGGTGCGGCGGCTGGTGGGGGGCGGGCACACGGTCCGCGTGTTTGACAACTACTCCACCGGTGACGCGTCGTATCTGGCCGGCGTCAACGCCGAGCTGGTGGAGGGGGATATCCGCGACGCCGAGGAGCTCGACACCGCGCTGGCCGGGATGGACGCGGTCATCCATCTGGCCGCGGCGGGCTCGGTCGTGATGTCGGTCCAGGATCCGGTGACGAACTTCGACGTCAACGTCGTCGGGACGTTCCAGGTCCTCGATGCCGCCCGGCGGGCCGGCGTGGAGCGGATGGTGCAGGCATCGACGGGCGGCGCGCTGATCGGTGACGCGACGCCGCCGGTCAGCGAGCTCTCGCTGCCGAAGCCGATATCGCCCTATGGCGCGAGCAAGCTCGCCGGGGAGGGCTACGCATACGCCTTCGCGCAGGCGTATGGCCTGCGCACGGTGGCGCTGCGGTTCGCGAACGTGTACGGCCCCTGGAGCGCGCGCAAGCAGGGTGCGATGACGCTGTTCTTCCGGGCGATCCATGCGGGCGAGCCCATCGTGATCTACGGCGACGGCTCCTCATCGCGTGACTACACCCATGTCGATGACATCGCCCGCGCGCTGGAACTCGCCCTGGAACGCGACGTCCCCGGCGGCACGGTGCTCCACATCGCCTCCGGGGTCGAGACCACGGTGGCCGAGCTGGCCCGCCTGTGCAGCGCGGCGGCGGGCGTGCCGGATCACCCGGTGGAGTACCGCCCCAAGCGGGCCGGTGAGGTCAACCGCAACTTCGCGGCCTACGACCTGGCCGAGCAGATGCTCGGCTACACGCCCAGCATCAGCCGTGAGGACGGCATCCGCAGCACCTGGCAGTGGTTCCAGGAATCGGTGTTCCGCACCTCGCGCGCCGGGTAGCGGCGGCTCGCCCGCTTCACCGTGCGCCCGGGCCGCCCTAGCACACCGCAGGCTCCCTGGCCTGGCGGCGCAGCCACGACTGGGGCTGCCCGGACTCTGCGGACATGGCCTGCCAGGTCCAGCCCGCGGCCCGGCGGTCGAGGACGTAATCCGCGACGCTGCCGAAGCCGAGGCGGGCCGCTACCCCGGCGGCGCGCTCGCTGGCCGCGTGGCGCTTGGCCGCGTGGGCCGTCGGAGCCAGCCCGTGGCGGCGCAGCGCGGACCCGACAGCATGGGGGGACAGGCCGACCTCGGCGGCGATGGCGTTCACGGTCCGGTACTGCACGACATGGCGCTGCGTCAGGTAACTGGCTACGTCGGCATATCCGAGCCGGTCCAGCGCGGGCCGCCACCGGGAGTCGCGGCGTGCGGGGCGCCCGCGCCGCGCGGCGGCGGCCGCCCCTGGGTCGAGGTCGGCAAGGTGACGCGACAGCCAGTCCTTGTGCAGCCCGGCCTCCCGGCTGATGGCCGCCAGGCTGGCTCCGCTGGCGACCCGGGCCCGGACGAACGCCCCGAGGTCCGGGTATCCGTGACGGCCGGCCACGTCGGCCGCGACCCGGGCGATGCGGGCGCGAGCCCGCTCGGTGTTCGCCTGGGCGATGACGGCAACCTGGGCCGTGGCCATAGCCTGCCGCGCTTTCCGCCGGCGCTGCTCCGGGTGGCGGCGGCCCCGGGCCGCCGTGGCGGCGTCGCGGGCGAGGTCCCCGGAGCGGGCGCGCTGGCGCCCCGCGGCGCTGCCCTCGCGGACCGCGTGGTCGAAGACGAGGCGTGACGTGAACGCCGCGGCCCGGAGCTTGCGGGTTTCGTCCCCTTCGAGGGACTGGCCGCGTTCCAGGCCGAAGGTCTCGCAGTAGGCCTGCTTGGTCCAGCCGTGCACCCGGAGGTGAGCCGTGACCGAGCGCAGCGCCCGGCCGCAAAGGTGGCACATGACCAGCGACCCGTCGGCGACCACCTCACCGATGGGGGCATAGAACGGCGTGCCGTCGGCCAGCATGCCGGCCGGCGGGCAGGCTGGGCGGCCGCAGCCGGATGACACCTCCGACGGGGGCCTGGCTACCGCGCTGATCATCACGGCGGACATGACCGGCCTTCCGGATGAGACCTACTAGTCACATTGAGACTACAGAATGACCGGCATCTGGTCACGGGCCCCAGCCCGGGCCCGGCCGGGTGCCGGCGGCGTGGGACGGCCTGGCCCGCTGCTTGCGGCCACTACCCTCGGATCCATGGCCGTGGGGACATCGCTGCCGCTGGCGGAGAACGCCATCCTGGCGGTACTCAGCGAGCGGCCCAGCCACGGCTTCGCCATCGCCCGGCTCACCGCACCCGACGGCGAACTGGGCCGGATCTGGCACATCCCGAGGCCCGTCGTCTACCGGTCGATCGGCCGGCTCGTGGACGCCGGCCTGATCACCCCGGCCGCCGTCGAATCCGGCCGCGGCCCGCAGCGGACCCTCTACACGGTCACGCCGCGGGGGCGGCAGGTGGCGGAGCAGTGGCTGGACACGCCCGTGGAGCACGTCCGCGACGTCCGTTCGCACCTGCTGCTCAAGCTCGCCCTGCTGGACCGCGTGGGGCACGACCCCACGGACCTGCTCAGGCGGCAGAAAGTCACCCTCGAACCCATCGCTGAAGCCGTCCGGACCGAGCGGCCACAGGGGAAGGGCTTCGACACCACCCTGCTCGCCTGGCGCCGGGCAACCGCGGCGGCCACGATGAACTTCCTCGACGACATCCTCCAGCCGGACCAGCCGGACCAGCCGGGCCCGCCGGGCCAGGCGGGCCAGGCGGGCCAGTCCGGCCAGCAAGGCCGGCCCGGCCCGCAGGGGTCCTGACCCCTCTCGCCAGCAGGGCCGCGAGGGCCTGACCCGCCCAGCGCCGCCGGGCGCCACCCGGCGGCAAAGCCAGCGATCTTGGCGCCAGGGTCATTGACGGCCCTGCTGATCGGGACTACTGTCCGGCTGCCGACTACCTCGTTGGGGGGCAGCGATGCTGGACTTCGGCGTCTGTTTCATGGCCGACCCGCCCGTGTCGGACATGGTCAGCCGGACGGTCGTGGCTGAGCAGAACGGCTTCAGCCACGTATGGATGTGGGACAGCCACGTCCTGTGGCAGGAGGTCTACCCGATCTTCACCCTGATGGCGGCCGGGACGAGCCAGATCCATATAGGGCCGTGCGTCACCAACCCGGTGACCCGGGATCCCACCGTGACGGCGTCGGCGATGGCCACCCTGAACGAGATCTCTGGCGGCCGGATGGAGATGGCGATCGGGCGGGGCGACTCGGCCCAGCGGGTGCTCGGCCGCAAGCCGGTGCCGGTCGCCGAGATGGAGCGCGCCGTGGTGATGATCCGCGACCTGGCCGAGGGCCGCGAGGTCGACCTCGACGGCACCCCGGTCCAGCTGAAGTGGTCCGAGGGCCACCGGCTGCCGGTCTGGGTCGCGGCCTACGGCCCGCTGGCGCTGCGCTGCGCCGGCCGGGTCGCGGACGGGGTGGTCCTCCAGCTCGCCGACCCGTTCATCATCGAGTGGGCCCAGCGCTACATCCGGGAGGGCGCCGAGCAGGCGGGCAGGAGCGCTGACGAGATCAAGCTGATGGCCGCCGCGCCCGCCTACATCTCCGCCGATCTCGCGCACGCCAGGGACCAGACGCGCTGGTTCCCGGCGCTGGTGTCCAACCACGTGGTCGACCTGGTCAAGCGCTACCACGACGCCGAGCTGCCCGCCGAGCTGACCGACTACATCGCCGCCCGGGAGCGCTACGACTACGCCCACCACGGCCGGGCCGGCTGGAGAACGCCGAGTTCGTGACCGATGAGGTGGTCGACAGATTCTGCGTGCTCGGCACGCCGGAACAGGTGCGGGCGAAGCTCAGCCAGCTGGTGGACCTCGGCATCAGCCAGTTCAACATCTACTCGATGGTCGATGACCCGGAGGCGGTGATCCGCGGCTTCGGCGAGGAGATCATCCCGGCGTTCCGGTAACCGCGGCCAGCGCTGGGGCACCGGCCGGACCCGCTGGCGGAAACCGCTGGCGGAACCGCTGGCCGGCCCCGGCTGGCGGAACACCGGCCAGCGGGCGCAGGCTAGGAGAGGCAAGCTGACAGGAGGGCACACGATGCGTAACGTCCGCGCTGCGCTGATCCAGGCACAGGCCAACATGTCCAAGCAGGATGCGGTGGACAAGCACATCAAGATGATCGCCGACGCGGCGGGCCAGGGCGCTCAGGTCGTCGGCCTCCAGGAGATCTTCCACGGCCCCTACTTCTGCGCCGAGCAGGACCCCAAGTGGTACGCCACCGCGGAGCCGGAAGACGGGCCCACGGTCAGCAGGATGCGCGAGGTCGCGCGCGAGCACGGCATCGTGCTCGTAGTGCCGTGGTACGAGGAGGAGCAGCCCGGCGTCTACTACAACACCGCCTGCGTGATCGAGCGGGACGGCACCATCCTCGGCAAGTACCGCAAGACCCACATCCCTCACGTCGGGCCGTGCTTCTGGGAGAAGTTCTACTTCAAGCCCGGCAATCTCGGCTACCCGGTGTTCGACACCTCGGTCGGCCGGATCGGCCTGATCATCTGCTACGACCGGCACTTCCCCGAGGTCGCCCGCGAGCTCGGCATCAAGGGCGCGGAGCTCGTCTTCAACCCGTCCGCCACCGTGGAGTCGCTGTCCCGCTACCTGTGGGAGCTTGAGCAGCCCGCGCACGCGGTGGCCAACGGCTTCTGGATGGCGGCCAGCAACCGGGTGGGCGTCGAGGCCCCGCTCAACCCGGCCAAGTTCTACGGCTCGTCCTACTTCTGCAGCCCGCGCGGGAAGATCGTTGCCCAGGCGTCCGACAGCGAGGACGAGGTGCTCGTCGCCGACCTCGACCTGGACGAGATCCGCGAGGTGCGCAACACCTGGCAGTTCTTCCGGGACCGGCGCCCGGAGACCTACGGCGAGCTGGTGGCCCAGCTGCCATGACGACGCTGATCAAGAACGGGACGGTCGTCACCGCGACCGACATGGCCCGGGCCGACGTCCTCATCGACGGGGAGCGGATCCAGGCGATCGGCACCGGATTCGGCGACGCGGACAACGTCATCGACGCGGCGGGCCGCTACGTGATGCCGGGCGGCATCGACGTGCACACCCACATGGAGCTGCCGTTCGGCGGCACCTTCGCCTCCGACGACTTCGCCACCGGCACCGCCGCGGCCGCCTGGGGGGGCACCACCACGATCGTCGACTTCGCCGTCCAGGATTACGGCCAGAGCCTGTCCGCCGGGCTGGACAGCTGGCTGGAGAAGGCGTGCCCGAAATCGCACATCGACTTCGGCCTGCACCTGATCGTGCGCGAGATCAGCGAGCCGATCCTGCGCGAGATGGACGTGATGATCGAGCGGGGGGTGCCCTCGTTCAAGCTGTTCATGGCCTACCCGGGCGTGTTCATGCTGGACGACGCGTCGATCTTCCGCGCGATGAGCCGCACCGCGGACAACGGCGGCCTGATCATGATGCACGCCGAGAACGGCGGCGCCATCGACGTGCTGGTCAAGCGCTACCTGGCCGAGGGCAAGACGGCCCCGGTCAACCACGGGCTCACCCGGCCGTCGTCGATGGAGGGCGAGGCGACCCACCGCGCGATCGCGCTCGCCGAACTGGCCGGGGTGCCCGTCTACATCGTGCACCTCAGCTCCCGGGAGGCGCTGAACGCGGTCCGGGAGGGGCGCGACCGCGGGGTGCACGCCTACGCCGAGACCTGCCCGCAGTACCTGTACCTGTCGCTCGACGACCTGGCCCGGCCCGGGTTCGAGGGTGCCAAGTTCGTCTGCTCGCCGCCGCTGCGCCCGGCCGACCACCAGGCCGAGCTGTGGCGGGGCCTGGTGACCGATGATCTGCAGGTGGTCTCGACCGACCACTGCCCGTTCGACTACAAGGACCAGAAGATCCTCGGCAAGGACGACTTCTCCGCGATACCGAACGGGCTGCCCGGGGTGGAGGACCGTTACACGCTGCTCTGGGACGGGGGAGTCGCCGCGGGCCACATCAGCCCGATGCGGTTCGTTGAGCTGATCGCGACCGCGCCGGCCCGGATGTTCGGGCTGCACCCGCGCAAGGGCACGATCGCGCCCGGGGCCGACGCCGACATCGTGGTCTTCAACCCGGACGCGCCGCGGACCCTGTCGGCCGCGTCGCATCACATGCGGGTCGACTACAGCTGCTACGAGGGGCGCGAGGTTCACGGCCGGCCGGAGGTCGTGATGCAGCGCGGCAACGTGCTGGTCCGTGACGGGCAGTTCCTGGGCAAGCCAGGCGCGGGCAGGTTCCTCGAGCGCAGCAGGTTCGGCCCGGGCACGGGTTCCGGGTAGCCCCGGGGCGCCGGCCCCGAGCGCCGTAGGCTTGGTCCTTGATGGCAAGACCGGGTGTCCTGGACGTACTGCGCCGCCCCCTCGTCGTAGCGCCGATGGCCGGTGGCCCCTCGACCAGCGACCTGGTGATCGCGGCCGCCGGCGCCGGGGCGCTGGGTTTCCTGGCCGCTGGCTACAAGACCCCGGCGGCGATGGCCGCGGAGATCGCCGCCGTGCGGGCCGGCACCATCGAGCCGTTCGGGGTGAACGTGTTCGTGCCCGGCCCGCCGTCGGCCGATGCCGAGGCGATCGCCGGCTACCTCGGCTCGCTGCGCGCCGGGGCCGCCGGCGCAACACTGGGCGAGGCGACCTGGGATGACGACGGCTTCGAGGAGAAGGTGGCGGCCCTGCTGGCGGACCCGCCCCCGGTCGTCAGCTTCACCTTCGGCGCCCCGCCGCAGGAGATGATCGCCGCTCTCCGCCAGGCCGGCGCCGTGGTGGCCGTGACCGTGACCAGCCCGGCCGAGGCGGCGGCCGCGGCGGCCGCGGGTGCGGACGCGCTGTGCGTCCAGGGCTACGAGGCCGGGGCCCACCGGGGCAGCTTCGCCAACGACGGCACGGCCGGCCGGGACTATGGCCTGCTGTCCCTGATCGGCGAGATCGCCGCGGTCACCGGCCTGCCCCAGCTGGCGGCCGGAGGGATCATGGGCCCGCGCCAGGTGGATGCGGTGCTGGCCGCGGGCGCGGTGGCGGCGCAATGCGGGACGGCGTTCCTGCGCTGCCCGGAGAGCGGCGCGCACCCCGTGTACAAGGCCGCGCTGGCCGACCCGCATTACACCACGACGGCCCTGACCCGGGCGTTCAGCGGGAGGTACGCCCGCGGGCTGGTCAATCAGTTCATGCTCCGCCATCCTGATGCCCCGGCGGCCTACCCGGAGATCAACAACGCCACCCGGCCCCTGCGCGCCGCGGCCGCCGCCGCGGGCGACCCGGAACAGATGAGCCTGTGGGCCGGCCAGGGTTACCGCGCCGTCACCGACCACCCGGCCGGCGAGATCATCGACCGGCTCTGCGGGGGGCCCGCGCGCGGGCCGCGCCGATGAGCTTTGATGCCTAACGAATAGGCGTGGAACTCACCACGCCAGGCCCGGCGCACGGCGCACTGGTGGCGCACGGCGCACTGGTGGCGCACGGGGCCACTCGGGGGCCGGAGCTGCCGAGCTCGGCGGGCAGGAAGCCGTCACCGTAAGGCCCGGCTGAGAGGCCCCGGCAATAGGACTGCCGGGCTCGCGGGTCCCCGCATCCCGCCTGGCGGCGTTCTCGCGCCTTGCCGTCCGGGCGCGGATGACCCGCTCCGCGTCGTGCCGGAGGCGCGCCAGAAAGCGGAGTCAGCGCCCTATTGCCGGGGCCTCTACTAAGGCGGCCGCGCGGAAGTTTAAGGCAACTGCCCGATGCGGCCACCGGGGCCTTACGGCGAACCTCGATAGGGAGAGAGCCAGAACCGGCTCTCAGCCCACGGAGGAAACGGTGCATCCACATCTGGCACAGACTCTGACCACGGAGCGGATCAGGGGCTGGCAGGAGGAGGCGGCGCAGGCGCGGCTGGCCAAGGAGGCCCGCCGGGTCCGGCGCGGCCGACGCGGCTGGGGTGCCTGGCGCACCCGGGTGCCGGCCACCACCGGGCTGGCGTCGCCGACCAGCGGTCCCACTCCGCCCACCCCGTCGGTCACGGGCCAGCGCGGCGCCGAAGGACGGCCCACGGCGGCCGGTGAGCGCCTGCCTGCGCCAGCCGGTGAGCAGCTGGCCGTGGCGGCCGGTGAGCCTGAGCCGATGACCGCCGATCAGGGCCGGCGGCGGCCGGTGAGCGTCAGCCGGCTGGTCCGCGAGCGGCGTGACGCAGTGTCCGCCGTCAGCGGAGCGGCGCCGGGCCGGGACGGAATGTCGCCGACCGGTGGCATCCTGGATGGTATGAGCGCGCGCATGAGAAGCCCGGTCCTTGTCGGTCGCGCGGAGCATCTGGCCACCCTGGATTCCGCCCTGGACGGCGTCCGTACCGGGGGGTCGTCCACCCTGCTCATCGGCGGGGAGGCGGGGATCGGCAAGTCCCGCCTGGTGAGCGAGTTCGCCGCCGGGGCCGGTGCGGCAGGCGCGCGGGTGCTGACGGGCGGCTGCCTGGACCTGGGCGCCGACGGCCTGCCGTTCGCGCCGTTCGCCGCGGTACTCAGGGAGCTTGTCCGCGACCTCGGGGCCGATGGCGTGGCGGCGCTGCTGCCGACCCAGGCCACCCGCGAGTTCGCCCGGCTGCTGCCGGAGTTCGGCGAGACCGACCGGGAGGCGGACCCGGCGGTGGCCCGGGCACGGCTGTTCGAGCAGATGCTGACGCTGCTCGAGCACTTGGCCGAGGCCGACCCGGTGGTCCTGATCATCGAGGATGCCCACTGGGCCGACCCTTCGACCCGCGACCTGACGGCGTTCCTCATCGGCAGCCAGCAGGTCCTGGACGGGGTACTGATCGTCGTCACCTACCGGTCCGACGAGCTTCACCGCACCCACCCGCTGCGGCCGCTGCTCGCCGAGCTCGCCCGGCTCGGCTGGGTGGAGCGGATGGAGCTGCCCAGGCTGGGCCGGCTGCAGGCCGATGAGCTCGTCGCCCACCTCACCGGCCGCGAGCCGGAACGGTGGCTGGCGGACGAGATATACGAACGCGGCGAGGGCAACCCGCTGTTCGTCGAGGAGCTGCTGTGCTGCGACGGCGGCCTGACCGCCGAGCTGCCCGAGTCCCTGCGGGACCTGCTGCTCGCTGCGGTGCAGCGGCTGCCGGAGGAGACGCAGGAACTGCTGCGGGCGGCGAGCGCGGGCGGGCAGCGCACCGGGCACGCGCTGCTGGCCGCGGTGACCGGCCTGGCCGGCGACGACCTCGCCCACCGGCTGCGGTCCGCGGTGGCGGCCAACGTGCTGCGGGCGGACGAGGACGGATACGCATTCCGGCATGCGCTGATCCGCGAGGCGATCTACGATGATCTGCTGCCGGGCGAGCGCACCCGGCTGCATACCTGTTTCGCCGAGGTCCTCGGCTCCGATGCCGGACTGGTCGCTCCCGGCCGGGGGCTGATCGAGCAGGCGCATCACTACTACTACGCGCACGACATCCCCGGGGCGCTGGTGAGCGCCTGGCAGGCGGCGGCGGCGGCCGGGCACGCCCTCGCCCACGCCGAGCAGCTCACGCTGCTGGCCAGGGTCCTTGAGCTGTGGGACAAGGTACCGGACGCCGCGGAGCGCATCGGCGCCAGCCATCTGCTTGTTCTCGAACAGGCCGCGACCGCCGCGCGAAATGCCGAGGACACCGAGCGGGGGATCGCGTTCGCGTCGGCGGCGCTGAAGGAGGTCGATCCGGCCACCGAACCCGTGCGGGCGGCCCTGCTGCTCGAGACGCGGGCCTCGCTGTACCGGCAGAACGGCCGGGCGGATCCGCACGCGGACCTGCGGGCCGCGCTGGAACTCGTGCCCCCCGGGGTCGGCGATGCCGCCCGGGCCCGGGTGCTGATCAGCGAGGCCAAGCACCAGCCGGAGCCACACGGGCCGGAGGGGCGGGCCGCGGCCGAGGAGGCCCTGTCGCTGGCCCAGCAGGTCGGGGACGCCGCGACACAGGTCAATGCGCTCTGCGAGCTGGCGTGCATCGAGTCGCACTCCGGCAATGACGCGCAGGCCCTGGAGATCCTCGCCGGTGCCCGCTCGCTGGCCCGGCGGTCCGGCGCCCTGCGGCCGCTGCTGCACGCCGCCATCAACGAGTCCCACGTGCTGGAGGGAATCGGCGAGCACGAACAGGCCGCCCAGGTGGCGCGCACCGGCATCGGCAACGCGCAGACGTACGGCCTGGCCCGGACGACCGGCACCTTCCTGGCGATCAACGTGGCCGAGCCGCTCGTATCGCTCGGCCGGTGGGACGAGGCCACTGAGGTCATCGACCATGCCCTGGCGCTTTCCCCGCCGCAGCTCAACCGTCTCGCGCTGCGGGTCCTCGCCGGTGAGATCGCGCTGCGCCGGGGCGACCTGGCCGGCGCGCAGGCACTGGCGGCCGCCGCCAGGACGGCGCTCACCCGGTCCGGGTACATGGGCCATAAGGAGGGCCAGTACTACCTGCCGCTGGCCCAGTTGGAGACCGGCCTCTTTCTCGCTGGTGGCCGGTCGGCTGAGGCGCTGGACGTGGTAGCGGCCGCGGTCGACGGCTTCGACCTCGTGCACGACCCCCGGTATGCGTGGCCCCTGCTCACCGTGGGCGCACGCGCCTGCGCCGTCGCGGCTGCCGCCGCCAGCAGGGACCGGGCCGCGGCGGAACGGGCGGACGACCTGCTCGGGCGGCTGCGCATGCTGGCCGGGAAGATGGAGTGCTCAGGCCCTGTTCAGCAGGCCAGCCAGCTGACCTTCGCCGCCGAGGCTGGTACCGACCGGGCAGGCGCGGCTCGCCAGCCCCCGGCCCGCTGGGACGCCGCGGCGGCGGCCTGGGATCGGGTCTCCCAGTCCTACCAGCTCGCCGTGGCGATGTCGCGAGCCGCCGAGGCGGCCATGGCCGACGGGGACCGCGACGGCGCGGCGCAGCGGCTGCGGCGCGCGGCGGAGCTGGCTGACCGGCTGGGCGCGCTCCCGCTGAGCGAGGAGATCGCGGCGCTCGCGCGGAGCGCCAGGCTCGCCCTGAGGGCCGGCCGCGGCGGCAGCGGCCCCGAGCCGGACCGGCTGGGCCTCACCGCCCGCGAGTTCGAGGTGCTGCGCCTGGTCGCGGCCGGCCGGTCGAACCCGGAGATCGCCGCCGAGCTTTACATCTCCGCCAAGACCGCCAGCGTGCACGTGTCGAACATCCTGGCCAAGCTGGGCGTGAGCGGCCGTGGTGAGGCCGCGGCCGCGGCTCACCGGCTGCGCCTGTTCGGCCCGGAGCCGGTGCCACCGGAGGGGCCGCCGGCCGGCCGGGATGCCCGGCGGCAAGGAGACCGGCGGTAGGCCCGCCGCACCGCCTCGCGGCCGGCCGGGATACCCGCCCCGGGGAAGACCGGCCCTAGGGCAGCCGCTCCGCCGGGCGGCGCGGCCAGGCTCTCATTCTTCCGCGATGTTCGCCAGGCTCTCCCGCACGGCCTCCGTCAGCGGATCCCCGGGTGGCAGGTTCCGCTCGCAGCGCGCGGCGGTGTCGCGGAGTATCGCCATGCCGTCGGTCAGCCAGCCCACGGCGTAGTAGGCGTACGCCAGGTTGGCCCGGCTCGCCAGGGTCTCCGGATGATCGGGCCCCAGGACCCGCTCGTAGCCCGCGGCGGCCTGCTCACAGAACTGCAGCGCGGAGGCCATGCGCCCGGCCGTGTGGTAAGCGGAGCCGATGGCGGCGCGGGCCGCGATCGTGTCCAGGTGATCTGGGCCGAGAACCTGTTCCCGGTCGGCGAGGACCCGTTTGTACTCAGAGAGGGCGTGCTTGAGCCGGTTGTCGGCCAGGTAGGCGTCGGCCAGCTTCTGCCGGGTGGCGATGGTGTCGGGATGCTGGTCTCCCTGGACGTGCTCGCGGCCGGCCAGCGTGCGGCGGTACAGCTGGGCCGCCTCCGAGAACTGCCCAGCGGCGTAGCAGGCGGCGGCGAGCTCATCCCGCGCGCCGAGCGTCTCGAGGTCGTCGCGCCCGCGGACGCGCTCGTAGTCGCCCACGGCCGCGCGCAGCATGGTGATCGCGTCGGCGAACTGGCCCCCGGCGACGAGGGCACGGCCGAGATTGAGCCGGGCCGCGATGGTGTCGGGATGATCCGCCCCGAGCGTGCGGGTCCGGTCAGCCAGAGCCCACTGGAACCACGAAACAGCGTCCGCCGACCGGCCGGCCGCCAGGTACGCGTGGGCGAGCCGGAGCGCGGCCGCCAGCGTGTCGGCGTGTTCCGGCCCCAGGGTGTGCTCGCTGATCGCGGCCAGGTCCCGCCAGTAGGCGACGGCCGGGCCAGCCAGGTGCGTCCGGTCCAGGCTCTGCCCGGCGCGCAGCAGCAGCGGGTGGCATCCGCCCGCCCACAGCTGGTCTCCCGCGGTCCGCTGGAGGCTGACCGCACATGACCGGAAGGCGTTGGCGGACCAGGCTCCCGGCTCGTCGGCGGGCCACGCCTCCAGCAGCGCATCGGCTGCCGCCCTGGCCGCCCGCTCCAGCAGGTCACGGGGCGCCGCCGCCTGGACCGCGGCCTGGATCACCGGATTCACCCGGACCGTCGGCGTACCCGCTGAGCCGGTCGCCAGCAGCCCCACCCGCTCCAGGACGAGCAGCGCTGCCCGGGCCTGCTCCCGTTCCACGGGCTGCGCCGCTTCTGCCGCCAGGTATCCGCACGCGGCTGGCGTGGCGAAAACCTCGGCGGGAATCCCGCTGCCGTCGAGCAGCGCGGCCATGGTCAGCAGGATCTGGGCGATCGTGGGCGATAGCTGCTCGGCCCGCTCCGCCGAAAACGTCCAGGTGACCGCGGCGGCGGCTGGCTCCCTGCCCGCCGACCTCGTCATGTGCTCCTGCCGGCGTGCGAAGTAGTCGAGGTAGTCGCGGCAGGACAGGACCGAGCCCGCGATCACCCCGCTGGCCTGGGCGAGCGCCAGCGGCTCACCGGCGAGAGCCTGGACGAGGTCGATCGCGCCGAGGCGTTGGTCGGGATCGGCGGTGAGACGGCCCATCAGATAGCTCAGCGCCTCCCGGTGGCTGAAAGCCCCGACCGGGAGAGCCGGTGCCCGCAGCTGACCGGCGATTGCCGCGGTATTACTGGTAGTGATGAGGACCCGTCCGGCCGGCCCGGCCGGCCGGAGGCCGTCCAGGACCGCCGCGTCGGACAGGTCGTCGAGCACCACGAGCCATGGCCGGGTGGTCTCGGCGAGCCAGCCGATGAAACGGTCGGCGATCGTCTCGGCGTCGCCCACAGGGTCGGCCCAGGTGGCCGCGACCGCGGCCTCCGCATAGCCCGACAGCACCGATGCTCGGTTGGTCGCGGCGATCCAGACGAGCACTTCCACCCGGCCGGATTGCCACAGCCACTCCGCCGACGACACCGCGACCTGCGTTTTGCCGCACGCTATCGACCAGTCTCCCGGTCCGCCCCCGGCCATCGGGCCGGGCGCCAGCACCAGCGCCGAGCCCGGGACCAGCGCCGACTCAACAGCAGCGGCCGTTTCCGGCCTGGCGCTGAAACCGTCGGCGAGCGGAGGGACCGCGCCCGCCCGGAGCCGTTCCCCCGTTGCCACCCGTCTGCCCTCCGCCGCTACCCGTTACTAGCTGCGGCTGGCACCGCCGTCGGCGGAGGCGGTGGAGTTCCCGAACCGCAACCTGAGCTGCCTGAAGCGATCATCCATAGATATCACCATCCCAGCAATCCCGGCGTCGCGCAGAGGTACCGGAGAGTACGGCATGGGCCGTTGACCGTGCCCCGCGGCCGGCCGTGCCGCGGTCCGCTTGTGGCCGGGAAAGCCCACCGCGATGCCCGGTGCTAGCTGAATTTACTCTCCGGCGGCTAGCTGAACTTCCTCTCCGGCGACAGGCGGGGAGGGGCGGGGCGCAGCGCCTGGGCCGCGATTTTACGGGCGATGACCGGCACCTGGTCTTCCTGCGGGAGGTGCTTGCCCGGGCACCGTGTCCACCTCCGCCCGGCGCACTTCACCCGCGCCTTCTCCGCCCGCTTCGGCGTCACCCCCCGCGAGGTCCGCGGCGCCGCGCGGCGCTAAGCCAGCTCGGCGTAGAGGGCCGCCGTCTGCGCCGCAATCGCCGGCCAGCTGAATTCCGCGACCGCGCGCTCCCGGCCCAGCCGGCCCATGGCCCTGGCCCGGCCCGGGTCGGCCAGCAGCGAGTTGAGCGCGCTGGCCAGCGCACCGGGGTCGTCCGGCGACACCAGCAGCCCGGTTTCGCCATCGCTGACCACCTCGGGGATCCCGCCGACGCCGGAGCCGACCACGGCGGTGCCGCAGGCCATCGCCTCCAGGTTGACGATGCCGAGCGGCTCGTACAGCGACGGGCAGGCGAACACGGTGGCGTGGGTCAGCAGCTGGATGACCTCACGCTTCGGCAGCATCTCCGGCAGCCAGACCACGCCGGACCGTGCCGCCCGCAGCCCCGCCACCAGCCCGGCCACCTCGTCGGCCAGATCGGCGGTGTCCGGCTGGCCCGCGCACAGCACCAGCTGCGCGGCCGGGTCGAGCTGCTGTGCCGCCTTGAGCAGCACCGGCAGCCCTTTCTGCCGGGTGATCCGGCCCACGAACACCACGCTCGGCCGGCCCGGGTCCACGCCGTGCCGCGCCAGGACGTCGGTGGCCGGGTCCGGGGCGTACTCGCCCGGGTCGATCCCGTTCCGGATGACCCGCACCCGGCCGGGGGGGATGGCGGGGTAGGCGGCGAGCACATCGGCCCGCATGCCGTCGGACACCGCCACCACCGCGGCCGCCGATTCGGCGGCCACCCGCTCACACCAGCTGGACAGGGCGTAGCCGCCGCCGAGCTGCTCCGCCTTCCACGGCCGCAGCGGCTCCAGTGAGTGCATCGTGACGACATGCGGCACGCCGTACAGCAGCGCGGCCAGGTGGCCGGCCAGATTCGCGTACCAGGTATGCGAGTGCACCAGGTCGGCGGAGGCGACGGCCGAGGTCATGGAGAGGTCGGTGGAGATCGTCCGCAGCGCCTGGTTGGCGTTGCCGAGCCGGTCCCACGGCCGGTGCGCGACCGCGCCGGGCCGGTCCGCGCCCTGGCAGTGCACGGTCAGGTCCACCAGCTGGGCCAGCTCGCGGGCGAGGTAGGTGACGTGCACGCCCGCGCCGCCGTACACCTCCGGCGGGTACTCCCGGGTGAGCAGCGCCACCCGCAGCCGCCCGTTGCCGGTGGCCGGGGCGGGACCGCCGTCCCCGGCCGCGCTCACGCCGTTCTCGCTCTCGTCATGCGGGTACCTCCTGGCCCTTGCCCACCACCGTGATGCCAGCCTCCGACACCACGAAGCCGCGGGCCCGGTCGTGCTCCTTGTCCACTCCGACCTTGGCCCCGTCCGGGACGGTGACGTTCTTGTCGATGATCGTGTCCCGCACCACCGCGTGCTCGCCGACGACCGTGTTGTCGAGGATCACGGACCGCTCCACCCTGGCCCAGCTGTTGACCCTCACACCGGGCGAGAGCACGGACTCGCGCACCAGGCCGCCGGACACGATGACGCCGTTGCTGACCAGACTGTCGAGCGCCCGCCCGATGTGCTTGCCGGAGTCGTGCACGAACTTGGCCGGCGGCTGGGAGGGGACGTGGGTCAGGATCGGCCAGCGGTCGTTGTACAGGTTGAACACGGGCATGGGCGCGCACAGATCCATGTGGGCGTCGAAGTAGGAGTCCAGCGTGCCGACGTCCCGCCAGTAGGGCATGTCGTCCGGGTCGGTACCCGGCACCTTGTTGGCCGTGAAGTCATACGCCTGGGCGAGGCCGTCCCGCATCAGCATCGGGATCAGGCTCCCGCCCATGTCATGCCGGCTCGCATCGTCGGCGGCGTCCTTGCGCAGGGCGTCCACCAGCACGTCGGTGGTGAACACGTAGTTGCCCATGGAGGCGAGGGCCTGATCGGGGTGGCCGGGCCGGGCCGGGGGATCGGCGGGCTTCTCCAGGAAGGCCTCCATTGTGCGCCCGTCCTGGCCGACACCGATGACCCCGAAGTCGGTGGCGTCGGCGCGCGGCACCGGGATGGCCGCGACGGTCACCCCGGCGCCACCGGCCACGTGCTGGTCGATGATCTGCTGCGGGTCCATCCGGTAGACGTGGTCGGCGCCGACCACCACCACCAGGTCGGGCCGCTCGTCGTTGATCAGGTTCAGCGACTGGTAGATCGCGTCGGCCGACCCGGTGAACCAGTACGGGCCGAGCCGCTGCTGGGCCGGGACCGGGGTCACGTAGTTGCCGAGCAGGACGCTCATCCGCCAGGTCTTGCTGACGTGCCGGTCCAGGCTGTGGCTCTTGTACTGGGTCAGCACGCAGATGCGCAGGCAGCCCGCGTTGACCAGGTTGGACAGCGCGAAATCGACCAGCCGGTAGAGGCCGCCGAACGGGACGGCGGGCTTGGCCCGGTCCGCGGTCAGCGGCGCCAGCCGCTTGCCGGCCCCGCCGGCCAGCACGATCCCCAGGACCCGTGGCTGCGTCAACTCAGACCCCCTTCAGCACGGTGGCGATGATCTGCTGTGCCTCGTGCTGGATGCGGGCCAGCTGGCCGGGCCCCTGAAAGGACTCGGCGTACAGCTTGTAGACGTCCTCGGTGCCCGACGGCCGGGCCGCGAACCAGCCGGAGGCGGTCATGACCTTGAGCCCGCCGAGCGGCTCGCCGTTGCCCGGCGCGGCGGTGAGCCGGTCCAGCACCGGCTCACCGGCCAGCTCGTCCACGCTTACCTGATCGGGGGAGAGCCGGGCCAGGGCCGCCTTCTGCTCCCGGCTGGCCGGGGCGTCGATCCGGGCGTAGGCGGGGTCGCCGAGCTCGGCGGTGAGCGTGCGGTAGTGCTCGCTGGGCGTGCGGCCGGTGACCGCGGTGATCTCGGACGCGAGCAGGGCCAGGATGATGCCGTCCTTGTCGGTGGTCCATACCCGCCCGTCGCGGCACAGGAACGATGCCCCGGCGCTCTCCTCGCCGCCGAAGGCGATGCTGCCTTCGAGCAATCCGGGCACGAACCACTTGAACCCGACCGGCACCTCGGTGAGGCGGCGGCCGGCCGCCTCGGCAACCCGGTCGATGATCGCGGAGCTGACCATCGTCTTGCCGACCGCGGCGCAGGCCGGCCAGCCGCCGCGGTGCCGGTACAGGTAGTCGATGGCCGCGGCGAGGTAATGGTTGGGGTTGAGCAGGCCCGCGTCCGGGGTCACGATGCCGTGCCGGTCGGCGTCGGTGTCGTTGCCGGTCGCGATGGCGAACTCACCCCGGCGGCCGATCAGCGACGCCATGGCGTCCGGCGATGAGCAGTCCATCCGGATCTTGCCGTCCCAGTCCAGCGTCATGAACCGGAAGGTGGCGTCCACCACCGGGTTGACCACCGTCAGGTCGAGCCCGAACCGGCCGGCGATCTCGCCCCAGTAGGCGACGCTGGCCCCGCCGAGCGGGTCCGCGCCGATCCGGACCCCGGCGGCCCGCACCGCGTCCAGGTCCACCACCGCGGGCAGCCCGGCCACGTACTGGCCGAGGAAGTCGTACGAGCCCGCGGCCGGCCTCGCGCGGGCATAACGGACCCGGCGGACCCCGCGCAGCCCGCCGCGCAGCAGTTCGTTCGCCCGGTCCTGGATCGCCGCGGTGATCTGCGACCCGGCCGGGCCGCCGTCGGGCGGGTTGTACTTGAAGCCCCCGTCCTCGGGCGGGTTATGGGAGGGGGTGACGACAATACCGTCGGCGGGAGAGCCGGCCCGGCCCTCGTTATGCATCAAGATGGCGCGGGAAAGCGCGGGGGTCGGAGTGTAGCCGTCGCCGCTGTCCACCAGCACGTTCACGTCGTTGGCGGCGAGCACCTCCAGCGCGGTCACGAAGGCGGGCTCGGACAGGGCGTGGGTGTCGCGGCCGATGAACAGCGGCCCGGTGATGCCCGCCAGGGCGCGGTAGTCGCAGATCGCCTGCGAAGTGGCGGCAATATGATCTTCGTTGAAGGACAGCCGGAACGCCGACCCGCGGTGGCCCGAGGTACCGAACGCGACCCGCTGCCCCGGCTCGGCCGGGTCGGGGTGCCCGGCAAAGTAGGCGGTCACCAGCGCGGCCACATCGACCAGGTCCGCCTCGGTGGCCGGCTGGCCCGCCCGATCGCGTGCTTCCACGCCTCACCTCCGCGACGCTGACGCCCCGCCGCGCCGCTCGCATGCGGGCGTCCCGGTGCCAGTGTTCCCGGATTTCGCCCGCTTCGTCACCACCCGGCCCGGGTTGTGCCGGCCAGGGCTCGCCACGCCTGCCCGGGTTCGGTCGGCTGGCTGATCGCGAGCAGCATCGCGCTCATCCACGCCTGCGCTGAAGAGGTACGCGCAGGCCGGATCGACGAGCGGGACGCGGTGCGCGTGCTGACAGTCACGGTCCGCGACCTGTTCACCGGGACCGGCCAGGCGTGAGCCGGCGGGCGACCCGGGGCCGGGGCGCCCGCCGTGACACCTAGTGGCCCGTGCCCGACTGCTCGTACACCAGCTGGGCCTTGACCATCCAGTCCTCTTTGCCGGTGATGCGCATGTAGATCAGCGCGATGATGGTGACCGCCAGGACGGCGAAGAACACCAGCAGGCCCCAGAACACGACCCCGCTGCTGGCGAACGGCGAGAAGTAGGACTTCCAGACCACCACGACGCCAGCCGCCGACGCCACCACCGGGATGACCAGGTGCAGCAGCCAGTTGAATTGGCTCCTGGCCTCGGTCCAGTAGTACTTGACCACGCCGATGTTGGCCAGGATGTACATCAGCACGAGCCCGATAGTGATCGCGTTCGCCCAGGTGAGGAACACGTTCGTGACTCCGAAGATGAGCACGCAGGCGAACGCTATGACGTTCACGATGACTTCCAGGTTGATCGCGTTGACCGGCGTCTTCTTGTTCGGGTTCACCTTGCCCAGGGCGGTCGGGAGAACGCCGGACCGGCCCATCCCGTACCAGGTCCTGGTGCCGCCGTTGAAGCACGCGATCGACACGGCGATCGCCGAGTTCAGCAGGGCGAACAGCAGGAACACCCAGGCGCCGCCCCACACCCGCTGCGCCAGCGTCGCCACCGGGAACGCCGCCGCGGTGGGGATGCCCGCGACGCTCTTCACGCCGATGCCGACCAGGTAGCCCCAGGTGACGAACACGAAGTAGATCATCAAGATGATGACCGACCCCACCAGGCCGATAGGCACGTTGCGCTTGGGGTTCTTGCTCTCCTCGGCCAGCGGGCCGGTGGATTCCCAGCCGCTGAACGCGAAGATCGAGAACACCACGCCGAGGAACAGGTTGGTCGCGAGGCCGAAGTTGCCCGGGTTCAGCGGCGCGAAGCTGAACCCGCCGGGTCCCGGGTCCGCGAGCGCGGTGAACGCCAGTGCCACCATGATCAGGATCTCGATGGACCCGGTGATGATCAGCGCCTTCTCCGAAAGCACGATGCCCTGGTAGGCGAAGTAGATGACCAGGGCCAGGCCGGCGATCACCCAGATCCACCAGGGGATATCCACGCCGTACTCGGCCTTGATCGACGGTTCGAGGACCGTGTTGGCCAGGAACGACAGGGTCAGCGCGCCGACCGGCGGCAGCCAGATCGAGAACAGCACCCCGGCGAAAAACCCTGCCCGCGGATGGAAGGCCCGCGAGATCCACGTGTACCAGCCGCCCGCCGACGGGAACACCTTCGCCAGCTGCGCGGCGTTCAGCGCCTGCAGGGCCAGCAGCGCGCCGCCGAACAGGTAGGCCCACGGCGTCACCACCCCCGCGAAGCTCACGATGAAGACGAAGGACGCGAGAATCGCGAACGACGGCGCGATCGTCGCGATCCCCTGCATCAGCATCCCGGGGAGCCCGACCGCGTTTTCCCGCAGTTGGGTCCCGATGGTCCCTTGACCCGTGCCGAGATCCTCGACTGCCACCGCCCTCTCCCTTCCCTCTCCCTATGGTTGCCGGGCTAGCGGCCCGGGTCCGGTGCTGGATGCCTGCGGGGCCAGTGACCCCGGAGCGGTGCTGGGTGCCTGCGAGGCCGACCCCTGGCCAGTGCCGGGTGCCTGCCGGGCTGGCCACCGGGGGCGGGCGCTGGGCGGCCGGACGGCGCGCGCGGGCAGCTCGCCGCTGGTCCGCTGCCTCCCCCCGAGGTCAACCACCCTCAGCCTCCTCACGCCGGCCACCCGCCCACCAGGGCCGGGCGGCCCGGGCAGGTACCGCCGGAAGCACGAGCCCCGCACGTGCGGAGCATTCGCTCATGGACTGACCATCCGCTCCACTCGGAGTATCGACCTCCCGATAGAGCTTGGCAAGGCCTAGTACAGGGATTTCCGGGGCTGATGTGGCGAGACGGGCGTGGGCGCCCGGCCGCCACCGACCACGGATTTGCGTCACGGGAATGGGCGAAACGGACGGGATCATGACGCAGATCCGTGGGAAGTGGGATTTCACCGGAGGCAGGCCGCCCGGCCGGGCCTAGCGTGCCGCCCCGGCGGGACCGGCGAGGCTGGCCAGCCCGTGGTGGCCCGGGCCGCGCGGGATGATCGGCCAGATGTCGACGACGATCCCGTCCTGGACGACGTGGTACACGTCGTACCAGTTCACGGTGGTCGGCGAGTACCCCGGCACGAGCGCCACCGGGTCGCCCACCGTCAGCGGCGACCCGCCGGCGGCGGAGAAGATGCCGTGCTCCTCGTCGAACCGGAAGACCGTGACCTCGTCGTGGCCGACCATCGTCACGTCGGTGGGGGCGGCGACCGACTTGTTGCCGGCGTCCACGATCACCTTGTCGCTCTGCCGGCTGATGACCGTCGCCTGGATCGTCAGCGAGTGCTCGAAACCCGGCACCATCTGGCCGTGGTAGTTGTCCATGACCACGTACGTGCCGGCCTGGATCTCGGTGATGCCCGGGTAGGCCGCGGTCCAGTTCCAGGTGGCGATCCCGCCGGCCGACCGGATCGGGCAGCCGATGCCGTCGGCCTCCAGCCGGTCGGCGACGCCGGTGAAGAACTTCATCGCCTCCTGCTGCCGCTCATGCCGCAGGTCGTCGTCGATCGTCAGCGAGCAGTGCCCCTCGTAACCGGTGATGCCCTCCAGCCGCAGGCCGGGAAGCCCGGTCACCTGCCGGGCCAGCGCCAGCGCGTCCTGCGCGGTGTCGGTCCCGCAGCGGTCCATGCCGGTATCGACCTCCACCATGATCCCCAGCGTCGATCCCGCCTTGACGGCCGCGGCCGAGTGCGCGGCGGCGTTCGGTGCCTCGTCGACGGCGACCAGGATCCGGTGGTCCCGGGCCAGCTCGGCGAGGATCGCGATCTTGGCTGGGTGGGCCACGGTGTTGACCACGAACAGGTCGTCCATGCCCGCGCCGGCGAGCACGGCCGCCTCCCACACCGTGGCCATCGACAGCCCGCCGGCCCCCGCCCGCAGCTGGCGGCCCGCGAGGTCGGGGCTCTTGTGCGTCTTGTAGTGCGGGCGGATCGTGGCCTGGCCCATGCGCCGCAGCTCGCCCGCCATGTGGTCGATGTTGCGCTGCGCCGCGTCGATGTCGAGCACGAGAGCGGGAGTGATCAGCTCTTCGCGTCGCTGGCCGATGGCGGCCCCGTACTCGCGTCTGGCGCGCTCACCGGCCTCTTTCAGGATCGGCGCGGAGTCCAGCATTTCCTTACCTCCTCGGTTTCGCTGCATGTCGGCGGTCAGTCCACGGCTGGCCCCAGGCAGCGGACCACGCGGACCGGCTCCCGCCGCGCCCGTACCCGGATGGGCAGGCTGGCGGGCAGCGCGAACGTCTCGCCCCGGCGGACCGGCTGGCCGCCGAAGTCACCCTCGATCGACCCGTCGCCGGACACCACGACCGCGATCGAGAAACGCCCGTCGCTGACCTCGATCTCATCGGTGACCTCCAGCGCGGTGGCGTCGAAGAACGGGAGCACGTCGTCGTGCAGCAGGCGCACCTCGCGTGAGCCGTGGCTGGTGCGCAGCACGCGCGGCTGCTGCCGCGCCCGGGCGAAGGTCCGCCCGGCGTCCGTGCCGGCGTAGTCGATCATGTCGAGGGCCAGGTCCCAGCCCAGGCCCATGGTCGCGCCCGCGTCGTCGTCCCCGGCCGTCTCCGGGATCACGATGTGATCGCTGGGCTCCTGGATCTCGATGAACGAGATCCGCGGCCCGAGGTAGTGGGGTACGCCCGCGTGCGCCACGTACACCTCGCCCGGGTGGACGTCGGTCCGGTGCAGGGTGCCCCGGATGGCCCGGTTGTCGTGGCGGCGCACCGCGTCGGCGAACCAGTCGCGGTTGATGTCCCCGGTGAAGCCGATCCCGGCATAGGCCGGCTCGCCGCCGTCGCCGGGCGTGCCCAGCAGGATCCACCCCTCGGTCTTGCCAAACGGGGAGCCCAGGTGCTGCCGGGCCCAGGCGCGGGTCGGATGGGCGTGCAGCGGCACCTGGCCAGCGGGGGAGAGCAGCTTGACCAGGACGCCGGTGATGGGCCCGTGCCGGTCGGCGAAGCGCGCGCCGACCATCTCCTCGGGCAGGGCCCCGACGACGTCCTTGAGCGCGATGGGGCCGGTGCCGGGCAGGTCGATCAGGCTCAGCCCCTGCGGGCGGCCGTCCGGATCGTCGTTGATGGCCCGGGTGCACGAGCCCACCCAGTCCTCCGACCACCAGTCGTCGGGCCGCCCGGCGAGGCCCCGGAACGCCCTGGTCAGTGAGCCGCCCTCGTAGAAGCGGTAGAGCGGGTGGTAGGCGAGCGGCAGCGGCCGCCGGATACCCTCCCGCAGCACGCTGAGGCGGTCGGTCATCAGCGGGCTCCCGGTGGCCGTCCGGCCCGGGCCGGGGTGCGGTGCGCGCGGTGCGGCACGGGAGCGCCTAGAGTTCGGCGTTCACGATGAAGCCGGCGTCCACCAGCAGGGTTGCGCAGGTCACGTAGCTGGCGTCGTCGGAGAGCAGGTAGGCGATCGCGCTCGCGAGCTCGCTGGGCTCGGCTCCCCGGCTGAGCGCGATGCGGTCGGTGTAGTACTTCACGGTGGCCGGGTCGTCCATCATCGGCGCGCTCATGGGTGTCTTCACCCACCCTGGCTCCACGGCGTTGATCCGGATGCCGTGCGCGCCCAGGTCGCAGCCGAGCGCCTTGGCCAGCATGCTGATGGCGCCTTTGGTGCCGCAGTACGCGGTCTGGCCCGGGGCGCCCACGTGCGCCGAGATCGAGCTCACACAGCAGATCGCGCCGCCGTGGCCCTCCCGGATCATCTGCTTGGCGCCCTCGGTGCAGACCACCCAGGTGCCGCGGACGTTCGTCTCGAACAGCTTGTTGAAGTCCTCGACAGTCGTCTCGTCCCAGCTCATGAACGGGTTGATCGCCGCGTTCGACACCACGCAGTCGAGCCGCCCACCGCGCTCGGCCACCGTCCGCACCATCGCGCTGACCTGCGCCGGGTCGCGCATATCGGCCACCACGGGGAATCCCTCCCCGCCGGCCTCACCGATCTGCCCCAGCGTCCCGGCCGGATCCTGCCCGGGCAGCTGGTTCACGGCCACGAGCGCGCCCTCCGCGGCCAGCCGGACCGCGGTCGCCTGCCCGATACCGGTCGTCGCGCCGGTGACCAGCGCGACCTTGCCCTCGAAGCGCCGCTCCATGACAGCTCCTCCCAGTGATCGTTGACGGGCCAGCGGCCCCTGCCTCAGAAGATGGCGATCGGGTTCCAGGGCGATCCGGTCCCGCCGGGCAGCCGCAGCGGCAGGCCGACGACCATGAACTCGAAACGGCCCTCCTCCTCGCAGGCGCGGGCCAGGTCCTCGAGCTGCAGGCTGTCGGAGGCGAACATGCCCATGGCCGTGACCTGGAGCGGGTGGATCGGGTAGAGGATGCCCTCGACGTTGCTGGGAACGGTCTCGCCGTCGCCGTCCGGCAGGAACGCGGCGATCTGGCGCTCGTGCATCCAGCCGATCGTGTCCACGTGCAGGCCGGCCTTGCCCTCGCCGGCCGGGGGGTACTCGTTGCTCCACGCTCCGAGCTCGAGCCGGCGCCGGTGGTGGCCGGTGCGGAAGACCAGGATGTCCCCTTCACCGAGCCGGACTCCCTCCGCCTGCTCGATCGCCTCGAGCTCGGCGCGGGTCACGGCCTCGCCCGGTTCGAGCCACTTGACCCCCCGGTACCGCGGCACGTCCAGCAGCACGCCCCGGCCCACCAGTCCTTCGGAGTACGCCGTCACGTCCAGGGCGGTGGCGCCCTTGGAGGTCATGACCTCCTGGGCCGGCAGGCCGTTGTACACGCAGCCCTGGTAGGCGATGTGGCAGAGCGCGTCCATGTGGGTGTGGCAGTCGCCGTGGAAGGCGAGGCCCACGAAGTCGGTGGCGAAGGTCAGCGAGCTCGAGCCGATGTCGATGTCATGGCCCTGGACCACGTGGTAGATGACGGGGCTGGGGTTGTCCGGCCCGGCCACGGTATTCATCGGGATCGACATCGTCGCCCGCCGGCCCGACCGGACCAGGGCGGCGGCCGCCCGCACCGTCTCGGGCGTGATGAAGTTGAGCGTCCCGAGCTCGTCGCCGGGGCCCCAGCGGCCCCAGTTCTTGACCGACTCGTAGATCTCGTCGAACGCCTGCAACGTCACCGGCGCGGGCAGCGTCAGCGTCGCCATCGCCTGCTCACCTCCCGTGTGCTGTGCTGGTTTGGGGTAGTGCTGGCTATGTGCCCCCGGCGGGCCGCCCGAAGAACCTGTCGTGGGCGGCCTGCGGTTTGGCCGATTCGTGGACCACCGCGCCGACCGCGCGGATCATCGCGGCCGGGTTCTCGCTCTGGAAGATGTTGCGGCCCATGTCGACGCCGGCGGCCCCCTCCTCGATGGCCCGGTAGGCCATCGTCAGGGCGTCGAGTTCGGGCAGCTTCTTCCCGCCCGCCATGACCAGCGGGACCGGGCAGGCCGCCGTGACCGTGTCGAAGTCCTCGGCGCAGTAGTAGGTCTTGACCACGTGCGCGCCGAGCTCGGCGCAGATCCTGGTGGCCAGCCTGAGGTAGCGGGCGTCCCGGGTGAGCTCCTTGCCGACCGCCGTGACCGCCAGCACGGGGATGCCGTACCGCTGGCTCTGGTCCACCAGCCGGGTCATGTTGCGCACCGACTGCGTCTCGAACTCGCCGCCGATGAACACCTGGACGGCGACGGCGGCGGCGTTGATCCGGGCGGCGTCCTCCATGCTGACCGCGATCCGCTCGTCGGACAGCTCCCGCAGGATGCTCGGGCCGCCGCTGGCCCGCAGCACGATCGGCGTGCCGGACGCGGGCGGGATGGTCGACCGCACGATCCCGCGGGTGGTCATCAGCGCGTCGGCGTAGCCCAGCAGCGGGACGATCTGCAGGTCCACCCGCTCGAGCCCGGTGGTCGGGCCCTGGAAGTAGCCGTGGTCGATGGCCAGCATCACGGTGCGGTTGGTGGACGGCCTGAACACCCGGGCCAGGCGGCTCTGCATGCCCCAGTCCAGGCCGGCCGAGCCCTTGAGCGTGTACGGCTGCGGGCGGGCGGCGACGGACGGCGCGAACCGGCCCGCCTCGGTCCGGCTGCTGCCGTCGGCCGTGGTGCGGCCGTCGCCCGCCGTGCTGTTCTCGTTGTCGGGCATGGTGCTCCCCTTCAGCTGGGCCACGCGGCGGGTGGCATGCCTAGGCCCCCGCCGCCCGCCAGAGCGGGTTGAGCAGGCCTTCTTCCGAGAGATCGAGCATCCGCGGGTAGATCTCGCGCCAGGCGGCGTAGCTGCGGGAGTAGGCGGACATGGCGCCCGGGTCGGGCTCGAACACGGCCGCCCGCGTCCGCAGCTCGCCCTCGAGGTCGGTCAGGCTGGAGTAGAGCCCGGCGCCCCGGCCGGCGCACAGCGCCGCGCCCAGCGCGCTGCTCTCGGTCACCGCCGGCACGCTGACCGGCAGCCCGAGCACGTCCGCGATGATCTGCGGCCAGAGCTTGCCCTTGCCGCCCCCGCCGGTGAAGGTCAGCTCGGTGACCCGGATGCCGGTGAGCTCGCGGATGATCTCGAGATGGCCGCGGACCACGTAGGCGGCGGCCTCCTCGACCGCGCGGATGCACGCCGCCCGGCCGGAGCCGGCCGGGTCGTTCACGTCGAACTGGAGGAAGGACGGGCTCGCGTGCACCCACCGGCGGGCGTTCATCAGGTTCGACAGGATGGCGACGACGCCGTTCGAGCCCGCCGGGATGCGCGCCGCCGCCTCCTCCATCACCACGTACGGGTCCACGCCGCGGCTGCGTGCCTCCGCGGCCTCGCTGTCGCAGAACGCGTCCCGGTACCAGCGCATGGCCATCCCGCAGTAGAACCCGATGCCCTCGAGCATCCACTCGCCCGGCGTGACGTGGCACAGCGTCCGGAGCCGGATGCCCGGATCGATGAGCGGCTTGTCCAGCAGCACCGTGTTCTGCCAGAACGTCCCGGCCACGACCGTGAACTCGCCCGCCCGCACGCCCGCGCCGAGCAGCCCCAGCTGGGTGTCGGCCCCGCCGGCGGCCACCGGGGTGCCCGGCCGCAGGCCGGTCTGCTCCGCGGCCGCGGCGGTCACCTCGCCGACCACGGTTCCCGGATCCGCCACCGGGGGCAGGACGGCCGGTGAGATGCCGCAGATCTGCGCGATCTCCGGCGACCAGGTCCGGCCGGCCAGGCTGAACATGCCCGAGCTCGAGCCGCAGGAAGGCTCGGTCACCTGCACCCCCGCCAGCCGGCAGGTGATCCAGTCGCTCAGCATGCCGAGGCTGTGGATCTTGCCGAAGATGTCCGGCCGGTGCCGGGCCAGCCAGCGCAGCCGGGCCGGCGACGTGATCGACACCCAGTCACCCGCCTCGGCGAAGATCCGCTCGGCGGCACCCTCGGCGATCAGCTCCCCGGCCTCGCGCGCCGCCCGGCTGTCCACGTTCGGGCAGGCCCAGATCTCCGCGCCGTCGGCGTCGTAGAGCACGATTCCCTCGCGCATGCTGGTGGCGGCGACCGCCGCGACGTCGGTCCCGGTCGCCCCCGCCAGCCGCAGCGTGTCGCGGATGCAGGCCACGATCGCGAGCCAGTTGGCCGTGACGTCGAAATCCTGGCCGCCGGGGACACCGGGCGGCTCGCGGTGGGTCCACTCCCGCTGGGACACCGCCACCTGCTGGCCCGCCTCGGTGAACAGCAGCGCGCGGCAGCTGCCGGTCCCGGCGTCGATCGCCAGCAGGTAACGCCCCGAACCGCCAGTCATGACGCGGCCTCGCCGACCACCAGGACCCGCGCCGGATCGGCCTGGCTCACGGGTAGACGTATGTCGGCTTGAGGTCGATGGCATGCCCGCTGCCGGATTCGAGCACGAACTTGAGCATCGGCGCGGTGTCCAGGTAGTAGAACTCGATCGAGTCACCGATTCGGCCGCTCATCAGCTCCTCGGCACCGTTGGCGCGCCAGTGCTCCCGCATCAGCGAGCTGTCCTGCTCCGAATGCTTCATGCAGGCGATGTGCTGGACGCCCTCGCCGTGCGCATCCAGGAACCGCTGGTAGATGCTCGGGCCGCTGACCGGCTGGATCAGCTCGAAGCCGAGCCCGTCCACCATGGCCTCGGCGCCGATCATCCGGTACTCGGCCGGCTCACCGTTCACCCGCGTGTCGTGCAGGAGCGGCGGCTTGTAGTCGAACACGCTCCACGGGCCCCAGCCGAGGGTCTCCGTGTAGGTCTTCAGGGCCTGCTCCATGTCGCGGACCACCACGGCGATCTGGGTGATCTTCATGGGCGTGGGCGGAGTGACGATCCGCCCGCCGTTGCTGCCGGCCATGTCCTTCCTCCTCAGCTGGCGACGGTGTCATTTAGACCATATGCCCGGCCCGTGGAGCAATTGCTCAGCTAGGGGTCATTCGCTCAACGCCCTGAGTATTGAACAGGTGGGCGGATGCCGCAAGAGGGGCTGGGGCGGAATTCGGCCGCGGCCCGTGAGGGATCGCCGACGAGCCGCTGATCGCGGTTGCGGCGACGAGCGCGATCGGCCGGCCGCCCGGTCAGCTTCGTTTCCTGCGTCTCTCCCGGCGGCGCTCGAGCTCGAGCAGGCGGATCGCGGCCAGCTCGTTGGTGACGAGGACGTCCAGGAACCCGCCGCGCAGCGCGCCGAGAACCGCCTCGGCCTTGTGCAACCCGCCGGCGACCCCCACCACCTTGGGGATGTGCAGCAGGTCGGACAGCTCGATCCCGATGCGCCGGTCATGAATGGGCAGCTCGACCACGTTGCCGTCGGCGTCGAAGAACTGGCCGAGGATGTCGCCGACCACGCCCAGCTCGCGGAGCCCGCGGACGTCGGCCGGGTTCAGGTAGCCCATGTGCACGATGGTCGCGTCGGCGGTCGGCGTGCCCACGCCCACGAGCGCGTGCTCGACGCCGCACGCCTGCTTCAGCACCTGCTGGACGGTCGGCTCGTCGCGCAGGGCGGCGGCCAGCGAGGGCGTGGACGCCATGATCGGCGTGGGGATCACGGTCGCCGAGGTGACCTCGGACGGCTCGGTGGTTGCCTCGCCTTTCGTGGACAGGATGGTCGGCAGGTAGCCCTCCACCCCGCCGGTCAGCGTGACCATGTGGACGGGCCCGACCGCGCCGAAGTTGGTGGCGGCGATCACCCGGGACACGGTCTCGCCCCAGCCCACCCCGAGGCTCCCGCCCGGCCGCAGGTGGGTGCTCATGAACTGGGCGCCGCCCAGGCCGATGCGGGCGTTCAGGGTGTGGCGATCGGCCGGCTCCTTCTCGTGGTCCGGGACGACCAGCGCCTCCGCGAGGCCGAACGTCCGGCGCAGCTCACCGCTCAGCTCGAACGCGTCGAGGTACTCGGCGTTCAGGGTGATGGACACCAGGCCGACCTTCCTGGCCCGGTCGAGCAGCCGGCCGACCGACGCCCGCGACACCGACAGCCGCCTGGCGATCTCGTCCTGGGTCAGCTCGTCCTTGTAGTAGTACCAGGCCACCCGGAGGAGGAGCTCCTCCGAGGTCCATCGGCCAGCGTCGTCGGCCCGTTCTGGTTTCACGGCTTCACCTAGCTC
Source organism: uncultured Actinomycetes bacterium (assembly GCA_963730065.1). Lineage (GTDB taxonomy): Bacteria > Actinomycetota > Actinomycetes > Streptosporangiales > Streptosporangiaceae > UBA9676. The sequence continues at coordinate 145,190 of CAVSQL010000009.1, forward strand.
CTTGCTGCGCCCGGCATCAGGAATGCGGGATCACCTGGCCCCCGTCCACCGGGATCACCGCGCCGGTCAGGAACGACGACACCGGGCTCAGCAGCAGTGCGATCCACCGCGCGATCTCGTCCGGGTCGCCGATCCGGCCCAGCGGCACCTGGCTCTTCAGCCACCGGTAGGCCTCCTCCAGGTCGTCGGCCCAGGTGGCGTGGATCGGGGTGTCGACCGGGCCCGGGGCGATGCAGTTGACGCGGATCCGGTCCGGTGCCAGCTCGCCGGCCAGCGACTGGGTCAGGTAGTCAAGAGCGCACTTGGTCATCCCGTACACGGACTGGCCGGACAGCCGCAGGGTGCCAGATGACGAGCTGATGTTGACCACTGACTTCAGAACGGATTCCCGCAGCGATGGTAGCGCCGCCTGGATCAGGAAGTACGGCGCGCGGATATTCGTCGCCAGGTGCTCGTCGAATCCGGCCATGCGCCACTGCGCGACCGGGAGGTTGCGGCAGACGGCCGCGTTGTTGACCAGGCCGTCGAGCCGTCCGAACGCCTCGAGGGCCGAGTCGACGACCCGGGCTGGGCTGGCCGGGTCGGTCAGGTCAACGGGCACGCAGAGCGCCCGCCCGCCGTCCCGCTCAATCGCGCCGGCGACCTGCCGGAGCAGCTCGGCCCGCCTGCCCACCAGCACCACCGCGGCGCCCGCGGCGCCGATCAGCCGCGCGGCGGACTCGCCGATCCCGCTGCCCGCCCCGGTCACCACGACGGCGGTGCCCTGCAGCCGCAGGTCGATGACTCCGCCGGCGCCAGGGGATACGGCGGCAGCCATGTGGCCTCCCGTCGGGTCTGACCATCGGACGTATGCGGGTGGCCCGGCCGGCCCCCCCTGGTGCGCACCGGCTGGCCGGCGCGGGTTTCCAGCAGGCCAGGAGCGGCCAGGCGGCAGCGGTCTCAGCCACCAGGGACACCTTGTACCCGGTTCGACTGTGTATCCAGATTTGAGCGGATGTCAAGAGCCTGAGCGTTCGCTCGGGGACGCGGCCAGCCGCGACACGCGTGCCCCGAACTCGCCGATGGACGCCAGTCCGTTCAGCGCGCCGATCTCGAGGTCGTACCGGCGCTGCTCGCCGGGCTCGAGCCATTGGAGCTCGCCGCGCTCGCGTGCGTCCCAGCGGCCCGCGTCCCGGTTTGTGCTCGGCTCCAGCCCGAGCGCGTAGGTGCCTTCGCCCATCATCCGCCAGACGGTGTGGTGCGGGAGCTGGGCGATGCGGAAGACCTGGTACACCCCGAGCGCCAGGGCCCGGTTGACGACGGCCACCGGGACGGTACCGGCCGGCTCGGCGATGAGGTCGTGCTCGAAACACGCCTCGGTGGCGCCGGGGACCGGGGCCGACATGGTGGCGTATCCCTCGGCCGGCACACCGTAGTCGGTCGTGGTGCGGCGGCTCGGCACGAGGAGCTCTGATGAGGAGTCGACGACCGGGAACCCCGCGTTGCAGTGGTAGAGAAACATGTGCGACGCCCGGGTGTGCCCGGCGTTCTCGACCTCGTCATGGATCGTGAAACGGGATTCGCCGACCCTCGCCTCGATCCGCCGGCGCAGGACCAGCTGCTCGCCGAAGACCGCCGACTGCAGCACCTCACCTTCGGCCCACAGCACGCACTCGTCGCCATCCCAGCGCTCGCCGTACCCGGCCAGGCGCGCGGGCAGGCCGCCGACCCGCCCGTGCAGGCCGTACCGGACCGTCGTGAAGATGTGCGGCTGGCTGAAGTGCTCGGCGGTGTCCTCGCCGGGCCCCAGGGTGTGGTCCAGCCCGCAGGTGACGACCATGCCGCCACCCCAGGTGCGGAACCAGCCCCACCCGTCCGGCTCGTAGTACCAGGGCCCCACCGTCCCGGCGGCCGACTGCCAGCTGAGCGGCCGCCCGCCAAGCTCGCACCGCCCGACATCAAAGCTGCGGTCGACCACCACATCGAACGCGAACCCGGTTCCGGTCCGGAACTCCAGCACGCGGACGCCCCGGCCCTGGCCGTCGCCGAGCGTGACCAGCCGCACGCCCGCGACCTGCTCGAGCCGCCCGACCCGCCGCAGCAGCTCGGCCCGGCTGTAGTGAGTGCCGAAAAGCCCAGGCATCCCGCCCTGCCCTTCCTGCCCTGGCCCGTCAGGGGCCGGAGCGGTAGTCGAAGTCGGTGGTGAAGGCGGCGTGGCGCCGTCCCCGTATCTCCCAGCGCAGCGCCGGGTCGGTCGATCGCAGCAGGTCGCCGTGCAGCTCGGTGCCGGGGTGGTCGAAGCCCGGGATGCCGCACCGGACGTCTCCCGGCTCGGAGGCGTCGCCCTCGGCCTCGACCGTCAGGTAGCCGACGACGTCGATCCGCTTGCGGGCCGCGGTGTGCTCCAGGGTTATCCGGGCCGGCCGGACGGCGTAGACCTCGCCGATCGCCGGGCCGTACAGCCGGGCGACCGTTCCGCCGGCCCGGCCGAGGAAGATGTCGGCCAGCGCTGCCCGCTGCTCGTCGCTGGCGTCCTGGTCGACGTAGAGCACGACCTCCCAGGGGGTGCTGGGCTGCACGCGGTCCAGGTAACGGATCGACAGTACGGTCCGGCGGGCGGACAGGTCAACGCCGTCGGCGTGACCTTGGTCGATGTACCAGGACAGGGCGCCGAAGCACTCCCCGAAGCTGGACGGGCCGCCGGGGCGGCCGCCCACGCTGCGGCACGGGCAGATCGCCTCGCAGTTGCATCCCTCGAAGTAAGAGCCGCGCACCCGCCAGTCGGCTACCGGGCCCGTCCCTGATCCGGCCATCACGTATCCCCCCATCTCTCCACGGCTGGCGGCCCCGGCGCATGCCGGGTGCCGGGCCCCCGCACGCCAGCCGTGCGCACCATGGTGCCAGCCTGGGGGCCGGGCCGTCAGCCGGCCGGGGCGAGGTGCACGATGCAGGCGCCGGGCTCGGCGAACGGGGTGAGCTCGGTCGCGGTCACGGGCGAGGCCAGGCCGGCGAAGGCGCCCTGGATCAGGCCCAGGTGCAGCGGGCAGATGATGTCGCGGTGGTGCTCGGCGAGCTCCAGGAACGGGCAGTGCCGCAGCCGCACCCGGGCGGGCGGGCTGTCCTCGCAGGTCACGGTCTCGGGCGCGAACGCCAGTTCGTCGAGCAGCACGAGCACACGCGAGACCGCCTCCGCCCCGCTGACCGGCCGGAAGGGGGCGGGCCGGCCGATCACCTGCTCACCCCAGGAGCGCCCGGCGTCGGCGGCGGCGCGGCCCGAAGCTGTCCCGCTGAGGCAGCCGAGCAGGATCTCAGCCAGCACGCGGTACCGCCGCTCCCCGCCGCGGGCCATCCCGGGACGCGCCCGGTACACAACGCGCGGGCGGCCGGGGCCGGAGGGCTCCTCGACCATCCGCTCGATCACGCCGTCGGCCATCAGCGCGCCGAGGTGGAAACGGGCGGTGTTGGGGTGGATGCCGGCCTGCCCGGCGATCTCCGAGGCACCCAGCGGTGCCGGGGACCGGTAGATCGCCTCCAGTATCTGCTGTCGGCGGCCCCCGCCGTCGGCGCGGCCGCTCACGGTGGTTACTCCGCCGGCGCCTGTCGCGGCAGGCTGGCCACCAGTGGCGTGTCGATTGGCACGGGACCGAGCGAGGTGGCACCGCCGGGACTGCCTATGGGCTCGTCGCGGCCGGGGAGCGTGTCGCTGAAGAAGCGGGCGTTGTCCTCGGTGAACATCTTCCACTGCTCGGGCACGTCGTCCTCGTAGAAGATCGCCTCGACCGGGCACACCGGTTCGCAGGCACCGCAGTCGACGCACTCGTCAGGATGGATGTAGAGCATGCGCTCCCCCTCGTAGATGCAGTCCACGGGGCACTCATCCACACAGGTGAGATCCTTGACGTCCACGCACGGTTCGCCGATCACATACGTCATCGAGCACTCCTCGCGGCGAAGCTTCAGCCTGGGGCCGAGTTTATACAACCTCCACTCGTGTAAATAGTTCCGGGTCAGGTGCGGGCGTGAAGGCCCCCCGGAGCGCCCCGGATCGCAGTGATCGGCGTGGTGTTCTTCGGCGCGCTGGGCGGCGGCGGAGCGCACGCCTTCGCGGTGAGCCTGATCGTGCTGGCCGCCCTCACCGGGGCTGCGGCCGCGCTGGTCCAGCTGCTGCCGCTGCCTGGTCCGCGGCCGCGATCACGCGGCTGACGATGTCGGGATAAAAGGAGCGGAGCCGGCGGTGCACGATCCGGCCGCCCAGAGTCCGATCCCAGCTGGCCGACCAGCGAATGTGAGTTCCCTGGCCCCGCGGCCTGAGCGTCACCTCGGCCCGGTAGTTCCGCACCGGAATGCCTTTCACCACGGTGTACACCATCCGCCGGCCGGGCTCGGATTCCAGCACCCGCTCGACCGTGGTGGTGTGCCCATACCGGAACCAGCGGATCGCCCCCACGCCGTCCTGATCACCCGGACTGTGGTACCCGCTGGCGCTCCACGGTCCCCACTGGCAGTAACCGTCGGCGTTGGCGACGAGCTCCCACACGACCTGCGGCGCCGCCCGGGCCACTCCCTCGGCCTCGACATGTAGCTGGGCCATGTGCCCTCCCTGTACCAGATGGAACATGTACCATACGGTACACTGAGCCATGCGCACCTCGCAAGCCCGGGAACGCCTGCTCGCCGCCGCGGTCCACCATGCTCTCGAGGCCGGGATCGCGGACCTGAGCCTGCGCCAGCTCGCGGCGGCGATCGGCACCAGCCACCGGATGCTCATCTACCATTTCGGGTCCCGCGAAGGGCTCCTGGTCGCGGTCGCTCAGGCCGTTGAGGAACAGCAGCGGGCCGCCCTGCTGGAGTCGGGGATAACCCCGCAGGACGCCCGGCGGTCATGGGAGCGGCTCAGCGACCCCGCGCTGTGGCCCCAGGAGCGGCTGTTCTTTGAGCTGTACACCTACGCCCTGCTCGGCCGGCCCGGCACTGAGGGGTTCCTCGACGGAATCGTCGAGTCATGGGTCGCGCCGGTCGCCGACGCCCTGGTCAAAGCCGGCGCTGACGAACGCACGGCCCGGTCCGACGCCCGTCTCGGCGTGGCCGTGGTCCGCGGCCTGCTGCTGGATCTGCTCGCCACCGGGGACCGCGCCGGAGTCAACGAGGCGTACGAGCGATTCCTCCAGCACGTCGCCGGCCTCGGGCTCCGGTAGCCACACTTGCCCCACCCCGCCACGGGTGCGGTGCGGGGGCAAACGGGGTGCGGTGTGGAGGACGATCTGGTTGTCCCGGTCGTGGCCTGGCCGGGCAGGTCGGGCTGAGGGCCTGTGCGCCCGCTGACCGGATCAGCCAGGGCGAGCTGGCGGAGGTCAGCCACTGGACAGCCGTCGCGCCTGGGGCCGGGGGGTCGCCTCCGCTGCGCTTCGGGCGGTCACCGCGCACCCCGGCCGCCGCTGGTGGCGAAATTTCATCAGTTGTTGACTTATCTTCTGGGGGGCCTCTATCGTGTTCGGCATGAGGGCCATGATCGTCAAGGAGTTCCGGGAACTTGTCCGTGATCGGCGCACTCTGGGCCTGCTGATCATGATGCCGCTTCTCCTGCTGGTGATCTTCGGCTATGCGGCGAACTTCTACGTTTCCAGCGTCAAGACGGCCGTGGTGGGCCCACAGGCCTCGCAGGTGGCCGGGACGCTGCCGTCGTTCTTCGACGTCACGGTGACCCAGCCAGCGGACACCCAGGCCGGCGCGGAGACGTTGCTGCAGGACAACAAGGTGGACGTTGCCTTCGTCACCGGGAAGGACCCGGTGCTCGCCCTGGTGAACGGGTCGAACCTGTTCGCCGCGCAGTCGACCGTGGCCGCGCTCAACAAGGAAGGCGGCAAGGTTAAGACGCAGGTGCTTTACAACCCCGACCTGAAGACGTCGTGGGTGATGGTGCCGGCGATCATCGGCCTCATCCTGACCTTCATCGGCACGATCATCACCAGCATCGGCATGGTCCGGGAGCGGGAGGCAGGCACGCTCGAGCAACTCGCGGTGATGCCGATCAAGCCGAGCCGGGTCATCCTGGGCAAGATCGCGCCCTACTTCCTCGTCGCGTCGGTCGACATGATCATCGTGACCGTGCTGGGGATCCTGCTGTTCGCGGTCCCGTTCAACGGCAGCCCCTTCGCGTTCGCGCTGGGGGCCGCGATCTTCCTGTTTGTCGTGCTCGGCATCGGCGTGTTCATCTCGACGATCTCGCAAACAGCCGGCCAGGCGATCCAGACCGCGTTCTTCATCCTTCTCCCGCAGATACTGCTCTCAGGGATGATCTTCCCGCTGGAGGCGATGGCCGCGGGGGTTCGCTGGATCGGCTACCTGCTGCCGCTGACCTACTTCAACATGATCTCGCAAGGGATCATGCTGCGCGGCGCCCCGATCAGCTCGCTGTGGCTGCCGTTCCTGGTGCTCACCGTGATGGCGGTGGTGGTGTTCACCGGCGCCACGCTGCGCTTCCGCCGGGACCTCGCGCCGGGAAGCCCCGCCAGCCCGGCGCACAAGCAGCCGGCCGCAGCCGAGACGGTGAGCACCGCGTGAGTTACGCGGTGCGCTCGGCCACGGTGCGCTTCGGGCATACCCTGGCGCTGGACGATGTCACCGTCGAGGTACCCGGCGGCTCCGTCGTGGCCGTGGTCGGCGGGGACGGAGCCGGCAAGTCGACGCTGCTGCGCGCGCTCGCCGGGGAGGTGGCGCTCGATGGCGGCACGGTCGAGGCGCCCCCGAGGCAGCGCCTTGGCTACCTGCCCGCGTCGTCGGGCAGCTGGGCTGCCTTGACCGTGACGCAAAACATCGACTTCGTGGCGGGGATCTACGGCCTGGCCGGCGACGAGCTCACGGCCCGCCGCAGGGAGCTGCTGGACCGGGCGTCGCTCACTCCCGCCGCCGACCGGCTCGCCTCGCAGCTGTCGGGGGGGATGCGCCGCAAACTCGGCTTCACCATGGCGATAGTGCACCGGCCCGATCTGCTCATCCTGGACGAGCCCAGCACCGGCGTCGACCCGGTGAGCCGCATCGACCTGTGGCGGCTGGCGTCGGAGGCCGCGGCATCGGGCGCGGCCGTACTCATGTCGACGACCTACCTGGATGAGGCCGAGCGCGCCGCGCACCTGCTCGTGCTCGACGGTGGCCGGGTGCTCGTCCAGGGGTCATACGACCAGGTGCGCGCGGGGTTTGCTGGCGTGATCACCCAAACCGGCGAGCCCGTCCGCGGCGAATGGGCGTGGCGCCGGGGACGGGTGCGACATGAGTACTGGCCCGGCGCCGACCCGCCGCCCGGGGCCACTACGGTTGCGCCCGACCTGGAGGACATCGTCATCGCGCTCTCGCTCGTGCGCCGCAACGCGGTCCTGTCATGACGAGCGTTCTGCTGCGAGCCGGGCGGGTGACACGCCGCTTCGGCGCGTTCACGGCGGTGGACGACGTGTCGATGCAGGTGCAGCCGGGCGAGGTGGTTGGCCTGCTCGGCGCCAATGGAGCTGGCAAGACCACGCTCATCCGGATGCTCCTGGGCCTGATCGCGGTGACCTCCGGCCGCGTCGAGCTGCTCGGCGGGCCGCCCGATCGCGAACGCCGGCGTCGGCTCGGGTATGTGCCGCAGGGCCTGGGCCTGTACGGCGACCTGACCGTACGGGAGAACCTGTCGTTCAGCGCGCGGGCCTATGACACGGCCGAGCCCGTGCTGCCGCCAGCGCTGGCGGAAAACGCCGACGTCCTGGTGCGAGAGCTGCCGCTGGGGGCGCAGCGCCAGGTCGCGTTCCTCGCCGCCCTCGCGCACTCACCCGAGGTGCTCGTGCTCGACGAACCAACCTCGGGCGTCGACGCGCTCGCCCGCGCGGCATTGTGGGACACCATCCGCGCGCAAGCCGAGCAAGGTGCCGGAGTCCTGGTGACGACGCACTATATGCAGGAGGCCCAGCAGTGCGACCGGCTGCTGCTCATGTCGAACGGCCAGCTGGTAGCCCAGGGCAGTGAAGCCGACATCGTCGGCTCGACCACCGCGGTGGCCGTCCACACCGGCGACTGGGCGCAGGCCTTCGCCGCGCTCAACGCCGCGGGTGCGCCAGTCATGCTCGCGGGCCGGGCGATCCGGGTAGCCAATGCCGACCCGGCCGAGCTCCAGGCGGTGCTCACCGCCGCCGGGGTCGAGGCCACCCTGCAGCCGGTCCCCGCGACGATCGAGGAACGGATGCTGGTGCTCGCCCGCGAGACGCAGGCTGCCTAGTGCCCACGCGAGGCAGGCGCCCTCAGGGCAGCCCCGACGCTCGCCGGGCCGTGCTCGACGCCGCCCGGGAACTGTTCGCCGAGCTCGGATTCGAGCGCACCACCATGCGCGCCGTGGGCGCCCGGGCCGGGGTCGACCCGGCGCTCATTTACCACTACTTCGGTGACAAGGACGGGCTCCTGGCCGCCGCGCTTGAGGCAATGGTCGCGGATCTGGCCGCCGTGTTCGACGGGATCGGCGACGATGCCGGCCGGGCCGGGGAAGAGCTCGTCAGACGGGTTACCAGCCTGTGGGACGAGCGCCCGGAGATCCGCGAGGGGATGCTCGCCACGCTCCGGACAGCGCTGTCCCACGACCACGCCGCCCGGCTGCTTCGCGACATGCTCAGCTCACTGCTGCTCGCGGCGCTTGGCGATGTCCTGGCCAGCGACCGGCGCGAACTGCGCGTGGCGCTCATCGGCTCTCACATAGGAGGCCTGATGCTCGCCCGCTACATCCTCAAGATCCCCGGCGCCGCAGCCGCCAGTCGCGCCGATCTCGTTCAGGCCGTCGGCCCGGTTGTCCAGCACTACCTCACTGGATCCATCGCCCCCGGGCAGGCGCGGCCGGGGGAGACGGCGGCCGGGATCGTCGTGCCCTAGGCCGGGGTGCGATCGCTTCGGCCTGGATCACGGCCTGTACCGGCGATGGACCAGATGAGATCCGGCGGTGGTCAGGTGCCGAGGGCGCGCGCGAGCAGGGCGCGCCGGTTGCGGGTGGCGGTCTTGGTGAAGATCGATTTGAAGTGGTCTTGGACGGTGTGTTCGGAGACGAACATGTGCCGGGAATCCCAGGTAGCTGGGATAGGCCCACGTCAGGCCCCGCTCCTAGGGTGAGGAACACCGCGCCCGCAGCGGCGCGGCCCGGGCCGCTGCGTCCCACACCGGGACCAGCACCAGGTCCGGCAGAGCGCTTGAGGAGGAGCACATGCACACGATGGTGGTACAGATGTCGATCGATCCCCGGCGCGTCGACGAGGTCGCCCGGCACCTTCGCGAGGACATCGCCGGGTGGGCCAGGCGGCAGCCGGGCTTCGTCAACGGCCAGTGGCTGCGCAGCGCCGACGGGAGCGAGGGGATGGGGGTAGTCGTCTTCGCCTCCGAAGAGGCCGCCACCAGCGCCACGCACGGTCCGCGCGGCCTGCCCCGCGACGGCGAGCGGGCCTGGAACATTGAGAGCGTCACGGTCTACGAGCAGCTCACATCGGCCTGACCCCGCCCCGCAATCCGGCGCTGGGCGACTGCGCCGGGTCCGCAGCCGGGCGGCTGCGGTCACCTCGGTCCCGTCATGGCGATGCCACGGCCGGCCACCCGCGGTACCGGCAGGGCCGCGTGCTCGGCGGCCAGGGTGATAACAGCCCGGCGATGCGCCGGCGGTATGGGCGCCACCCGCTGCACGGCCAGGTCGACGTGCAGGAACATGAGCTCGATCGTGGCCACTTCCTGCCCGCCAGGCTCCTGCGTCATCCGGTGGAACACGTGCAGCCGCTTCTCGTCATGGCCGAGCAACTGCGAGGAGTAGCGGAGGCGCTCACCGGCCCCGGCGCTTCTGGAAAAGCACAGATGGCTCTCTGCCGTGTACATGCCGCAGCCGGTCTCGGCGCGGTACGCGGCACCGAGACCGACGTGGTCGAGCAGCGCCTCGGTCGCCTCGGTGAACGCCGCGAAGTAGTAGGCGTCCATCATGTGGCCGTTGTAGTCGATCCACTCCGCGGGCACGGTACGGCCGCCCGTGGCGAGCGGGGAAACGCCGTCGGCTGGGTCAGCCGGCGGCCCGCTCACCGGCCCCGCCACACCGGGCTCCGGGACTCGGCGAACGCGCGCGCCCCCTCCCGGGCGTCCTCCGAGTCCAGCATCGCCCGGTAGGCGGGCAGGCCGCCGCTGCGGAGGATCTCGTACCCGGCGCGTACACCCAGGCCGTCCGTCTCGCGCAGGATCTCAAGCACGGCGGCGACCGCAAGCGGGGCCGCGGCGCAGATCGCCCCGGCGAGCTCGTGCGCCGCGTCCAGCAGCGCGGCGGCCGGGACCACCTGGTTGACCAGGCCCCACTGCGCGGCCTCGGCGGCACCGATCCGCCGGCCGGTGAGCAGGTACTCCAGCGCGATGGCGCGCGGCACCCGGGCGGGCAGCCGCAGCAGGCCGCCGGCGTCGGCCACCAGCCCGAGCGTCACCTCGGTGAGCCCGAACTCGGCGTGCTCGGCCGCGACCACCAGGTCCGCGGCCAGGACCAGCTCGAAACCGCCGCCGAGCGCCAGCCCGTTGACCGCGGCGATGACCGGCTTGCCGAGGTCGAAGAACTCGGTGAGGCCGGCGAAACCGCCCGGGCCGTGGTCGGCCTCGATGCCCTCGCCCGCGGCCGCCGCCTTCAGGTCCCAGCCCGCGCTGAAGAACCTTTCGCCGGCCGCGGTCAGGATGGCGACCCGGAGCTGCGGGTCGCTCCGCAGCCGGTCCAGCGCCGCGAACAGCGACCGGCTGGTCGCCACGTCGATGGCGTTGGCCTTGGGCCGGTCCAGGGTGATGATCAGCGTCTGGCCGTCCACGGCCGTCCGCACCGCCGCCTGCTGCCGCTGCCCAGCCATCTCATCCACCGTACGGCCGCAGCAGTGAGCGGGAGATCACATGCCGCTGGATCTCGCTCGTGCCGTCCCAGATCCGTTCCACCCGCGCATCCCGCCACCAGCGCTCGACCGGCAGCTCGCTCATCAGGCCCATGCCGCCGAAGATCTGCACCGCGGCGTCGGTGACCCGGCCGAGCATCTCCGAGGCATACACCTTCGCCATCGCGGCGTCGGAGTCGGTCATGGTGCCGGCCGCCAGCCGCGCCGCGGCCCGCAGCGTCAGCAGGTCCGCCGCCGCCAGCTCGGTGGCCATGTCCGCGAGCTGGAACCCGATCCCCTGGAACCGGCCGATCGGCTGGCCGAACTGGTGGCGGCGGGCCGCCCACTCGGTCGCCGCCTCCAGCACCCGCTGGGCGCGGCCGGTGCTGGTCGCGGCCACGGTCAGCCGGGTGGCGCCGAGCCACTGGCCCATGAGCTCGAAGCCGCGGCCTTCCTCGCCGAGCCGGTTGGCCGCGGGCACCCGGCAGTCGGTGAACACCAGCTCGCACTGGTGGTAGCCGCGGTTCGAGACGCAGTGCGGGCCGCGGCGGACCTCGAGGCCGGGCGCTCCCTTGTCCACCAGCAGCGTTGTGATCAGCTTCTTCGGCCCCCGGGGGGTCTGCTCCACGCCGGTGGCCGCGAACAGGATCACGAAGTCCGCCACGTCCGCGTGGCTGATGAAGTGCTTGCTGCCGTTGACCACGTAATCGCCGCCGCGGCGCACCGCCGTGGTGGTCATCGAGCGGACGTCTGAGCCGGCGCCCGGCTCGGTCATCGCCACGCAGTCGTGCCGCTCGCCGCGGATCGCCGGCCGCAGGTACCGCTCCCGCTGCTCACCCTGGCAGGCCTGCAGGATGTTACTCGGCCGCTCGACCAGCATCTGCAGCGCGTAGGAGGCCCGGCCGAGCTCCCGCTCCACCAGCACCACCGACAGCGGGTCCAGGCCGCCGCCGCCGAGCTCGGCCGGCATGTTCGCCGCGTACAGGCCGGAGGCGATCGCCTTGCCCCGGATCGAGCGCGCCAGCTCGTCCGGCACCTCGTCCAGCCGCTCGACCTCGTCCTCGTGCGGGTACAGTTCCTGCTCCACGAAGTCGCGGACCGTCTCGACGATCAGCCGCTGCTCGGCGGTGAGCTCGAAGTCCATCGCTCACCCGCCGGGGATCGCCATGACGTGGCCGATGTAGGACGGCACCGGCAGCGCGGCGTGCGCATCCCGGATCTGCCGCAGCCGGGCGCCGATCTCGCCGGGGAACGGTGCCACCCGGCTGGCCTGCGTATCGACGTGCAGCAGCATCTGCTCGGCGGTCGCCAGCTGCTGGCCCCCGGCCCCGGACATCTCGTGCGCGATGTGCAGCCGTTTGGCATCCACGCCGAGGACCTGGAGGGTGAGCCGCAGCCGGTCGCCGCCCCGCGCCTCCCGCAAGTGCCGCAGGTGGGTCTCGGCCGTGAACAGCGACCGCCCGGCGGCCCGGTACGCCTCGTCCACGCCGAAGAACCGGAAGAACGCGTCCGCGCTGTCGCCGAACACCAGCAGGTAGGCCCACTCGCTCAGGTGGCCGTTGTAGTCGGTCCAGTCCGCTGCCACGGCCGTCTCGTGCAGCCGCAGCGGGGCGGGGATCCCCTGGCCCGGCGGCCACGGGGCGGCCCGGCGCCCCTCCAGCGGGGTCGTGAACCGGCCCATCAGCCCTCGCCCGCGGGCACTGTCATCTTCGGCACGCCCGCGAGCAGCTGCGTCGTGTGGCCGGCCGTTGGCGCGAACGAGCCCGCCACCGCCGTCTTCAGCAGGTCCCTGCGGCTGAGATCCATGGTCTGCTCCCGACTGCACGTGAGGCCGAGCCGGTCCGGGCCTGGATCCTGAGGGACGACCCGGATCGCATGGTTCATGATGTGAACAATGCGTGCATTATGTGCTGCACGGAGTGTAAGTACCGGTCTCGGGCAGTGTCAATATATCGTCGCCTCCGGCTGGCCCGCCGCGTCCGGGAGGCTGGCCGCGCCCGGCTCGGCGGCCGCGCCGGGCTGGATGGCCGGGGCTATCGAGAACCGCTGCACCAGGCCGAGCAGCTCGGCCAGGAACTCGTCGCGCTGCCGCTCGAGCTCGGCGACGGAACGGCCGTGGGCCAGCCGATCGCAGCCGTCGACCATCCGCTCCCGCAGCTGCTCGGTCAGCGGCGGCGCCTCCAGCCGCGTCCACGGCTCCAGCAGTGCGGCGCCGAAGTGGTCGAGCGTGTGCGCCATCCCGGCGCCGCCGCCGGCCAGGTGGAGGGTCAGGCACGGGCCCATCTGCGCCCACCGCAGCCCGGGCCCGAGCGCGATCGCCTCGTCGATCTCCTCGACGGTCGCCTCGCCGGCGGCCACCATGTGCAGCGCCTCCCGCCACAGGGCCTCCTGCAGCCGGTTGCCGACGAAGCCGGGCAGCTCACGGGTGAGCAGCAGCGGGCGCTTGCCCACGGCGGCGTAGAAGCCGGCCAGCCAGTCCACGGCGGCCGGGTCGGTCAGCTCGCCGCCGACGACCTCGACCAGCGGGATCAGGTAAGGCGGGTTGAACGGGTGGCCAACCACGCACCGCTGCGGGAGCGCGCAGCCGGCCTGCAGGGTGGTCATCGTGAACCCCGACGTGCTTGACGCGATCACGGCGTCCGGTGGTGCCGCGCGGTCGATGGCGGTGAGCACGCCGCGCTTGACCGAGAGGTCCTCGGGCGAGTTCTCCTGCACAACGTCTGCGCCCGCCACCGCGGCGGCGAGGTCGGCCTTGAAGCTGAGCCGGTCCGGGCTGGCACCCTCGGCGAGCCCGATCCGCTGCAGCAGCGGCCACTTCTCCTCGAGCGTGGTGAGCAGGCCGTGCTGGGCGTCCGGCGCGGGGTCGTAGACGTCCACGTCCAGGCCCATCCGGAGGTAGTGCAGCGCCCAGCCGCCGCCGATCACCCCGGCACCGACAACGCCCACCCGCTTGACCTGGTCCGGGTCCACTCGTGTCATCAGCGCACCGACCGGCCGTCAGAAGCCGACGTGGGCCAGGCCCTTGAGGCCGAGCAATTCACGTGCCTCCGCCGGGGTCGCGATCTCCAGCGACAGGGCCTCCAGGATGCCGCGGATCTTGCGGACCTGATCGGCATTCGACCCGGCGAGCTGGCCCTTACCGAGGTAGAGGCTGTCCTCCAGGCCGACCCGGACATGGGACCCCATGATGGCGGCGGCGGTGACGATGCCCATCTGGTAGCGGCCGGCGCCGAGGGTGGACCACTGGTAGGCGTCGCCGAGCAGCCGGTCGGCCGTGCGCTTCATGTGCACGATGTGGTCCACGTCCGGGCCGATCCCGCCCATGGTGCCGAAGATGGTCTGGATGAAGATGGGTGGCTGCACCAGGCCCTTATCCAGGTAGTAGGCCAGTGTGTACAGGTGGGAGGTGTCGTACGCCTCCGCCTCGAACCGGGTGCCCGTCTCCGGCCCGACGACCTTGAGCATGTACTCGATATCCGCATAGGTGCTCACGAAGGGCTCGGCGCGGGTGCTCTCCAGGTACGGCTCCTCCCAGCCGAACTCGAACCGCCCCTGGTACCGGTCGATCATCGGGAAGCTGCCGTAGTTCATCGTGCCCAGGTTGAGCGTGCACAGCTCGGGCCGGAGTTCCAGTACGCCCTTCAGCCGCTCCTCGACGGTCATCCCGGTGCCGCCGCCGCTGGAGATGCTGATCACGACGTCGCTGCGCTGCTTGATGCCCTTGGCGTACTCCGCGAACACGGCCGGGTCGGCGGTCGGGCGCCCGTCCTTCGGATCACGGGCATGCAGGTGCAGAACGGCTGCGCCCGCCTCGGCCGCCGCGACGCCCTGGTCGATGATCTGCTCCGCGGTGTACGGCAGGTGCGGCGACATCGAGGGCGTATGCCCCGATCCGGTGAGCGCGCAGGTGATGATGACCTTCTGGGTAACCGCCATGGCCGCCTCGCTGACCTGTGTTCACTATGTGAACGACTTGTTACCATCGTGAAGGCTATCAACGAGTTTCTGGGACGGTCAAGACAGCGTTCTGCCGCCGCGGCGCCCAGCGGTAACCCCGCGCGGCGGCGGCGGGAGCGGTCAGCGGCCGGTCAATCGAGCAGCGCCCGGACCTCCTGTGCGGTGGTCATGGCGTCCCGGCCGATCTCGTTCAGCTTCCTGATGGGATTGCGCGGGGCCGGGCCCCAGACGTTGATCACCGCTATCGGATACTGCTGGTGGTTCAGCACCGCCGCCGACGCGCCGGAGGAAAACTCCTCATACTCCCTGGCGCAGCGCGCATATCCCACCCGGCGGACCTCGTCGAGCTCCCGGTCCAGCTCCGACCGGTCGGTGATGGTGCGCTCGGTATAGCGCGGCAGCTCGTTGGGCAGAATCGCGTCCCGCTCATCAGGACGCAGCCAGGCCAGGAACGCCTTGCCGCCCGAGGTGGCATGCAGCGGCAGCGGCCTGTCGAGCCAGCTCGGCATCATGACACCGGGCGGGTCCACCTGGTCGACATAGACCAGGTGGAACCGCTTGGCCACGGCTAGCAGCACCGATTCCCCGGTCCGGACGGCCAGCTTGGCCAGCAACGGCCGGACCCGGCGCACCAGCGCGTCATCGGTCATGGCCGCGGTGATGGAGATCGTGCCGTACCCGACCGTGTAGCGCTGGGTGATGGGATCACGGTCGACCATGCCGTGATACTCCAGCGTGCGCAGCAACCGCCACGCGGTGCTCCGGTTGATCCCGCACTCCTGGGCCAGTTCCAGCGCTGTCGGCGGCGTCGTGCTGGCGGCAACGGCCTTCAGCAGGGCAAGCGCCCGGTCAACCGCCTGAATGCGCTGCCCGATGCCCTCATCGGGCGGTGTCGTCACGCTCGCCGACCCTTCGGACGTTGGCTGTCATCCCGGTGCCCTCCATCCCTCCGCACCGCCGCCGCTCATGCTCCGCCACTGGGCACCGCCTTCCAGGCGCGCCGGCGGCAGAGCCGTGACACAGGTGCAGCATAGCTACTGATGGTGAGCTGGGTACCTGCCCGCACAGCCCGTCAGATCTGGGCGCATTCATCCTCGTGGGTGAGGGTAGGTGGCGCAGCCCGGAGCCGCGTGTGCGCGAACGAGGGCCGCCTTGCGGCGGTAGCGTGCTGTCATGCCGGGCTACGACGCGGACCCGCAGGTCGTTCCCTATCTGTTGTACGAGGACGCAGGCGCGGCGATGGACTGGCTGATCAGGGTGTTCGGTTTCACCGAGCGGGTGCGCGACCGGCAAAGCGACGGGACGGTGCGGCACGGCGAGCTGGTGCTCGGCAGCGGTGGCGTGATCATGCTGGGTTCCGCTGGGGAGGGGTTTCAGGGGCCTGCCAAGCTGGGCGGGGTCACCCAGCTGCAGTGCATCACGATCACCGATCTCTTGGCGCACCGCGAACGCGCGCAGGCCGCAGGCGCCGACGTGTCCGAGATCTCGATCCGGGCAGGCCGTGCGCACAGCTACACAGTCGATGACCCTGAGGGTCACCGCTGGTACTTCAGCGAGCCACTGTAGTCAGCGAGGCAGATCTCTCACAGCGTGAGGCTTATCCGGCCAAGCGACCGGAGCGGGCGCGGCCGGGTGGCGTCACGCCCGGTTGAGCCAGGACTGCAGCAGGTGCCGGTCGATTGAATCCACTCGGCCGAACGAGCGGCCGGTCGCGGGGCGCTGGGCCAGTTCAGCGCTCACCTCGCGCACCGGCTTGCTTCGGCCGCCCTCGAGCGAGGTAACTGGGCCGGGCGGATCACCCGACACCAGGCAGTGATCCCGCCAGATCGGAATCAGCCGCGTCCCGGGGCCGTCCAAGATCATGGCGACCCAGCCAGGATCGGAGCGCCGCTCACTCGCCCTGCCCAAGAAACCACACGAATACATCAAGCTCTTCACGGCTCTCCCACCCTGACGTGCGTACCCGCGGCCAGCCTGCATGAGCGCCTTGCGCTCCGCGGGCCGGGCCACGAATTCACCGAACTCGCCCTCAACGAGCTGCGATCGTCGAGTTAACCCCGATCCAAGGCCCGGCTTTCCAGTCGCTGCATGCCTTCGGATTGTCCCCCGTAACTGCTGAACCCATCACGTGGCCCTTGACGCAACTGATAGGTTGCCATACTATCGCAACCGATCAGTTGCTACATATGCGGCGCGAGTTCGGTGACAAGGCCGCCAAGGTGTTCCCGTGACAGCCCGCAGAAGGCGTAACAGGGCATGGCCGCGCGGGCCTGGCCAAGATTGACACGCGGCAACCTAGTGGGCCACCAGCCCGTCACCGCCTGCGTGAAGACGCGGTCAGGCGGGCTGCCACAGCTCGACCCGATTGCCCTCAGGATCGGTGACCCAGCCGAACCGGCCGACACCCTCCATGTCCTGCGTTTCCTTGGCCACCTCCGCTCCCTTGGCGCGCAATTGCGCGAGCATCGCATCCAGGTCGCGGACCCGGAAGTTGAGCATGGTTTGCTGGGCGCGGGACCCGAAGTAGCCGGTCCCGGACTCAAACGTCGCGAACACCGTCGCTCCGGCTCCCTGACGCCAGAGGCCGTTCTCATCGGCGTCCAGGCCCAGGCAATCGCGATACCACGCGCTCAGAGCCGCCGGGTCGGCGGCCCGCATGAAATATCCACCGATGCCAAGCACACGCTCCATGCCGCTATCTTGCCAGGACGGCGATCGGGCGGGCTGGCCTCGCCAACAGCGCACAGCCACCAGCACCGCCCGCAGAAGCGACAACCCCGCCAGCGGACCCGCATATCAGATCGCAGCCGCAGTAACCGGCCCGGCACCGGACAGCCTCCCATCCGAACGTCCTAATTTGCCGCCCTGAGGGCAGTAGGTGCTGTGGCTAGCGGAAGGGTACGGCAGGCTTGCTTCATGACCGTGCCCTTCCCTGAACCGACGACTCCAGTACCGGCGCGCGCCGAAGTCTTCCTCGGCTACCTCGACTACTTCCGCTCCCGGCTGGTGAGCAAGCTGGAAGCCCTGCCCGGGGCAGAGTTGCGCCGCAGCCGGCTGCCG
The DNA here is from genome assembly GCA_963730065.1 of uncultured Actinomycetes bacterium. Taxonomy (GTDB): domain Bacteria; phylum Actinomycetota; class Actinomycetes; order Streptosporangiales; family Streptosporangiaceae; genus UBA9676. The sequence continues at coordinate 163,066 of CAVSQL010000009.1, forward strand.
TCGGGCTGGACGCCGATCGAGTTGCTCAAACATCTCGCCTTTGTGGAACTGCGGTGGCTCGAGTGGGGCTTCGAAGGCCGCGAGGTGGCCGACCCCTGGGCCGACAGCCGGGACGGCCGCTGGTACGTCGCTGCTGGCGAGACTCTGGAAGGACTGGTGGGGGCGCTGCGCGCCCAGGCCGCACGGACCAGGGCCGTCGTCGAGTCTCATGATCTTGCCGACATCGGCCAGCCGGGCGATCGGTGGGACGGAGCCGATCCGCCCCCGCTCGAGCGCATCTTGTTCCACCTGCTCCAGGAATACGCCCGCCACGTCGGCCACCTCGACATCGTCAGCGAACTCGCCGGCGGCCAGACCGGAGAGTGACCGAAGGCCCGACCAGCGGCCCGTGCCGGGAACATGACTCATGAGATGCCCGGCATTGCCGATGACAGCGCCTTGGGCGAGGTGGCCCTTCTGAATCTGTCCAGGACTGGCTCGACCCTCGGGATACGCGGGCCAAGGCACGCGCACGCTATCGGTGGAGTGCGCTCTGACCTGCGGTGCTAGCGAGGGTGCTAAGAGCAATACCGTTTACTTAGGAAGCTTGTTTACTTAAGGCTGAGGATGATGGTGGCGTCCTTGGCGCGTCTGGTGGGCTGCGGCCAGTCGCGGTGGGTGGGTCGCTTGGCGGCGTAGTTGCTCATCTTGCGCTTGACGGCGCGCGGGGCTGCGCGCAGCCGCCGGGCTGGGAGCAGTTCGGACAGCATCTCCGCGCGGGCCGTGTTGTATGCCTCAGCCAGCGTCTGAGGGGGAAAATCCGGGCTGTGATCTTGCTGCCCGGCGGGCTGCGCGGAGGGTGCGGGTGAAGCTGAGCCGGCCGGGGTCGGTGCCGGCCTCGAGGGCGACGGCGTGCATCAGCCAGCGGATGGCGTAGTGGACGCACAGGTAGCCGTAGATTTCCTGGCGGACGCCGTCGGGCATCTTGGAGCGCAGCACGGCCCGCGGGCCGCGCTGGTGGGTCTTCAGCTCATCCAGCGCGGTCTCGAACTCCCACCGCTGGGGGTAGAGGGCGGCCAGTTCGGCGGCGGGCGCGGCGCCGGGGTCGGTGATGGTGGTGAGCAGCCGGTAGCGGTCTTCGGCCTGCGGGCGGCCGGGGTCAGCGACGGTGTAGTCGATCACCCGCACCACGCGGCCCGCCACTTCCAGCATCCCCGGGCTCCCCCCGAACACCTTCACCTCCAGCGCCCCGCCCCCGCGGACCTTCACCGACAGCCCGGGCAACGGCGGATCCAGCAGGTAGGTGTCCTCGCGTGACTCGGTCCCGGCCGGGAACCGCCCGAACCACCGGGCCACCGCCGCCGCCAGCTGGCCGGGGAAGATCCAGCGCACCTCCAGGGTGTGGACCCCTGCGCTGACCGGGCTGCCGGGCGGTTGGGCCGTCATCGGCATGTGCTCCTGTCCTTGCCTTGCCGGTGCCGTGCTACCAGGGTCAGCCCAGCCGTAGCAGGCCGGCCGCGGACGGCCAGGCAGGCGCCCAGGATCAGGGCGGTGCAGGCCATGAGCTGGCGGGCGCGGGCCAGCAGCCAGTCCTGGGCGTGCTTGAGCGCCGCCTTGGTGGCGTCGGGCCTGAGCTCAAGGAACACGAACGGAATGATGATCAGCGCGAACTCGATGAGGACGAAGACGACGACGGCGACAACCTGGGTCGCGGCCGAGGATTTCCCGGTGATGAGATTGTGCCGCGCGCTCAGGCAGGCGGCGCCCGGCGATCCTCGCCGACGAGAACGACTACACGACCGGCACCTTCCAGCAGATCACCGGCCACCCCCCGCGCCCGGTGGCCGAGTTCCTCCACGAGCACCGCGCGGAATTCCTCTGATGCCCGCGTCACCCTCCCCGGTTCGGGTCAGAAGGCGCCCGACCACGAGCATGGCCCGGCGGGCTTGCGTCCGGCCTAGCGCTTGCGGCGGATGCGCGGCAGCGCGACGATCATGATCACGGCGACGATGACGACCAAAATGATAAGGAACATGGCCCGCTCCTTCCAGCGGCCCCGGGGCAACTGGCCGCCGTCGGCGGCTGATCCCTGGTGCCTGCCTTCAACCTACATTAGAATTAGAAAACTAGCAATTTATTTCTAGAAAATGTGTTAGTCTTAGGCGATGGAGAGGTGGAGTTTCCTGACCAACCACGCCCGGGTCCTGCTGTGCATCGCCCACGACCCGAGCGCCCGGCTGCGCGACATCGCGGCCAGCCTGGGCATCACCGACCGCAGCGTCTACGGCATCGTCACCGACCTGACCGCAGCCGGCTACGTCGTCAAGCACAGGGACGGCCGCCGCAACCTCTACCAAATCCAGGCGCACCTCCCGCTGCCAGAACCCGCCAGCCAGGAACCCGCCATCGGCGAAGTCCTGGCCCTGCTCATAGGCAACCGCGCCAGGCAGCAACTCAGCGAGGGCCGACCCGGCTGACGTCATGATGCGCTGGTCGAACGAGCCGCGGCGCGCCCAATAACCATCGCCCGCATGCAGCAGAACGGGTCTGTCTCACGAACGGTGTTTCCGGCATCTGGGTTAGTAGGTCTCGGCGGCCGGGAACCGATCGCCGAAGGTGATGGCGAAAGCGTTCAGGGCTGGTTTCCACCGGATGGCCCATCTGGCTTTGCCCCGGCCGGTCGGGTCGAGGGAGCGGGTGACCAGGTAGAGGCACTTTAGCGCCGCCTGCTCGGTGGGGAAGTGGCCGCGGGCCTTGACCGCCCGCCGGTAGCGGGCGTTCAGCGACTCGATCGCGTTGGTGGAGCAGATTACCTGGCGGATCTCGGTGTCGTAGTCCAGGAATGGGATGAACTCTTCCCAGGCGTTGTGCCACAGCCGGATGATCGCCGGATACCGCTGCCCCCATTCGCTGGCCAGCTCGTCGAGCGCGGCCCGGGCCGCCTCAGCGTTGACGGCGGTGTAGATCGGCTTGATGCCGCGCCGCAGCGCATCCCAGTCGCGTTTGGAGGCCAGGTGGAAGGTGTTGCGGATCAGGTGGACGATGCAGGTCTGGACGATGGCCTGCGGCCAGGCGTTGCCCACCACCTCGGGCAGGCCCTTCAGGCCGTCGCAGACCACGAAGAACACGTCCTTGATGCCGCGGTTGCGCAGGTCGGTGAGCACGCTCATCCAGAACTTGGCGCCCTCCCCGCCGGTGCCGGCCCACAGGCCGAGGATGTCTTTCTCCCCGGCCAGGCTGACCCCGATCGCGGCGTAGATGGGCCGGTTGGCGACCTGGCCGTCTCTGACCTTGACCATCACCGCGTCCACGAAGACCGCTGCGTAAACGGGGTCGAGCGGCCGGTTGCACCAGTCGGTCATCTCCTCGATCACCTTGTCGGTGATCCGCGAGATCGTCTCCTTGCTCACCGAGGCGCCGTAGATCTCGGCGAAATGCGCGCTGATCTCCCCGGTGGTCAGGCCCTTGGCATACAGCGACAGCACCATCTCATCGACCCCAGAAAGCCGCCGCTGGCGCTTGCGCACGATCTGCGGCTCGAACGTCCCGGCCCGATCGCGCGGCACCTCGATGCCGACCTGGCCGGTGCCCTCGGTCAGCACCGTCTTGGGCCGGGTCCCGTTGCGCACGTTCCCGGTCTCGTTGCCAGGCGGGGCGTGCTTGTCATGACCGAGGTGCTCGGCCAGCTCCTGGTTCAGCGCGGTTTCCAGCACCGTCTTGGTCAGCTGCTTGAGCAGCCCGTCCGGGCCCGTCAGCGACAGGCCCTGCTCCCGGGCCCGCCGCACCAGCTCCTCGGCAACCTGCTCCTGAGCGCTGGGCTCAGCCTTGGCCTTCTTCTTCGTCACATCGTCCAGTGTCGCGGTCATCACGGCACCTCTCCCGCCAAGCCGCCAGGCTCAGCGTGATCGGGGCCGGAAACACCGTTAGATCCACAGTCCCAGCAGAACCTCATTTCACGCACCGGTGTCCAGGAGGCGTATCAACCTCGACGCTCGCTCGTGCTTGATGAGCGGATGACGGCCGATCTTCGGTCATCGGCCGATCTTGCCGATGCCGGGGTGGGTGGCGCCGTTTCGCAGGCCGGTCGTGGTCAGTGCCGGGGGTGGCGGTGGCCGGGCTGGGCTGCTTGCAGGCCGCTGATGAGGGTGTGGAGGCTGGCGGTGAACCGTTCGTCGCGGTCGTCTAGCCAGACGTGCTCGCCGAGAGTGGCCAGTACGGGGAACCGGTCGGTGGGTAGTGACTGGAGGAAGGCGTGCAGCTTGTGCCTGGTTGCGGTGTCCTGGAGTCGCTGCTCGCTGGCGCTGGTGCGGTCGCTGAGCGCGAAGCCGAGGGTGTAGTCGTAGATCAGGCGGAAGGCCCGGGCGGTCTGGCGTTCAGGCAGGCCGGCCGCGTGCAGCGGTGCGAGGAATGCTTCGGTCAGGGCGAGGGAGTGGGGGCTGAGGGGGTCGCGGGTCTTGAGCAGTCCGGCGATGCCGGGATGGTTTTCCAGGACTGCCCGTAGCCGTTGCGCGAGCGCGGTGACCTGCCCGGTCCAGTCCAGGGTGTGGTCGGGCTGGCAGTCGACCTCGGCCAGCACATTGTCGAGGATGAGGTCGTAGAGCTGTTCCTTGTTGCGGACGTGGCGGTACAGCGCGCCGGGAACCACGCCCAGGCGGGCGGCCAGGGCGCGCATGCTGAGGGCCGCCACGCCGTCGGCGCTGATGATCGCGAGGGCCTCGGCGATGACGCGCTGGCGGGTGAGCGCGCGCCGGTGGCTCTGGTCGCCGTCGGGCGGGCTGAACCACAACGGGTGCGGGGCCGAGTCACCCGCTGGCTGCGGCTGGTCCGCCATGTCTGCCTCCGGTAACCGGGTTTGACTGTGAACATTGTTCACCATATAGTGAACAGTGTAGCTCGGAAGCAAATGGTGTTCACTCGAGCGGTGTTCTTCCGGGACTGCCGGGCCTGGCCCGGCCACAGACTTAGGGAGAACGACATGACAGTCATGACAACCTGGGACCTGTTTGAAGACTTCCACGCGATACAGCAGGAGATGCTCCGGATGAACGCCGGACGGACCTGGTGGCCTGGCCAGCGGTACCAGGGCGGTGCCAGCACCGCCAGCTGGGCACCAGCGGTTGACATCTGCGAACGCAAGGACGCCTACCTGATAACGGCCGAGCTCCCCGGCGTCAAGCCCGACGACGTGGAGATCACCTTCGAGGACGGCCTGCTGACGATCCAGGGCGAGCGGCACTCCGCGAGCTATGCGGCCGGGGACAAGGCCCACCGGGTTGAGCGCCGCTACGGCGCCTTCCGCCGTTCGATCACGCTGCCCAGCCATGTCGAGGCCGACAAGATAGAAGCCTCGGCGCAAGACGGCGTACTGCAGGTCCTGGTACCCAAGGCGCAGGAAGCACAGGCCAAGCAAATCAAGGTACGCGCCGGCCAGCCTCACGCCGCCGTCATATCAGGCACAGCAGCCAAGAACGGCAGCTGACAGTAAAGCCCGGGGCGGCAGCATCGCCGGAACCCGCTACGCAGTCAACATCACCCTCCTGCGGTCACCGCCAGACATTCGGTGACCGCAGGAGGGCAAGCGCCTGCCAGCCCCTGGCTTGTGAACCAGCAAGCCGCCCGGCTCGGCCAGCCAGGCAACATCCCCCCTGGCCGCAAGCCGCGCCCGGTGCTGCGTGACGAATATGCGGATGAGCGACGGTCTGCCGGTGATCCATCGGTGGGCAGCGCCAAGCCGGGCGCCTGCTCTCGCATGCCCCACGCCGGACCTGCCCAAGCCCGTTACGGCAACGGCCCCGCCGAGGCGTGAGAGCGCCCGGCGGGGCCTAGGTCCCATCCCCCGCCAAACCGGAAGGACGAGACCATGCAAGACACCGTAGACCCGCCGGCGGCCCCGCCGCGAACCCCTGGCGCAGATCATCGAGGACGCGCCACGCGGAGCTGAACGTGGCGTCGCTGCAGGGCCCGTCATCAGCCGACTGCTCCTTCCATCTGGAGTTCGATCAGCCGGTTGAGCTCGAGCGCGTATTCCATGGGCAGTTCGCGGGCGATGGGCTCGACGAAGCCGCGCACGATGGTGGCGGCGGCTTCGTCTTCGGTCATGCCGCGGCTCATGAGGTAGAACAGCTGGTCCTCGGAGATTTTGGAGACGCTGGCCTCGTGGCCCATCTCGACGTCGTCCTCGCGCACGTCGACGTAGGGGTAGGTGTCGGAGCGGCTGATGGCGTCAACCAGCAGCGCGTCGCACCTGACGGTGGACTTGGCGTGCGCCGCGCCCTCCTGGACCTGGACCAGGCCGCGGTAGGAGGTCCGGCCGCCGGCCCGGGCCACCGACTTGGAGATGATCTGGGAGGAGGTGTTGGGCGCGCAGTGGACCATCTTGGCGCCGGCGTCCTGGTGCTGGCCGGTGCCGGCGAAGGCGACCGACAGGGTCTCGCCCCGGGCGTGCTCGCCCATCAGCCAGATCGAGGGGTACTTCATGGTGACCTTGGAGCCGATGTTGCCGTCGATCCACTCCATGGTCGCGCCGGTGTGCGCCACGGCCCGCTTGGTGACCAGGTTGTAGACGTTGTTCGACCAGTTCTGGATGGTGGTGTACCGGCAGCGCCCGCCGGCCTTGACGATGATCTCCACCACGGCCGAGTGCAGCGAGTCGGACTTGTAGATCGGCGCGGTGCAGCCCTCGACGTAGTGGACATTGGCCCCCTCGTCCACGATGATCAGCGTCCGCTCGAACTGGCCCATGTTCTCGGTGTTGATCCGGAAGTAGGCCTGCAGCGGGATCTCCACGTGCACCCCCTTGGGCACGTAGATGAAGCTGCCGCCGGACCACACCGCGGTGTTGAGCGCCGCGAACTTGTTGTCACCGACCGGGATCACGGTCGCGAAGTACTCGCGGAACAGCTCCGGGTGCTCCCGCAGCGCGGTGTCGGTGTCCAGGAAGATGACGCCCTTGTCCTCCAGGTCCTCGCGGATCTTGTGATAGACGACCTCGGACTCGTACTGCGCCGCGACGCCGGCGATCAGGCGCTGCTTTTCCGCTTCGGGGATCCCGAGCCTGTCGTAGGTGCTCTTGATGTCGGCCGGCAGCTCGTCCCAGCTGGCCGCCTGCTTCTCGGTCGAGCGGACGAAGTACTTGATGTGCTCGAAATCGATCCCCGACAGGTCCGAGCCCCAGCCGGGCATCGGCTTGCGCCGGAACAGCTTCAGGCCCTTCAGCCGCAGATCGAGCATCCACCCCGGCTCGTCCTTCTTGGCTGAGATATCGCGGACGACCTCCTCGGACAGGCCACGGCGCGCGGACTCACCCGCCGCGTCCGAGTCGGACCAGCCGAACTTGTAACGCTCAAGCCCCTCAAGCTCGGGGTGCGCGGTCGTCGTCATGCGGAGATCCCTCCGGGCTCAGTAGGTGTTGCCTCGGCGGCGGTGCTGGCCCCAGGCTGGTTTCCTCTGGTCAGCTGTCCCGCCGCGCTGGCGCCGGCGAGGAGGGTGAGGACTTCACCGATGGCGAGTTGCTGGCTGGTGGGTTCGGGCAGCGGCATGTGGGCCTGGATCTGGTAGCGGTTGCGGCGGCCGTCTTTCCGCTTGACGACGTAGCCGGCCGCGGTCAGGTCGGTGACGATGCCGTAGGCGCTGCGCTCGGTCATGCCCACCGTGGCCGCGATGTCGCGCAGCCGCACACCCGAGTCATGGGCGATGCACAGCAGGACCCGGCCGTGCTTGGTCAAGAAGCTCCAGCCCTCCATACCCCAAAGACTACCACAAATTCCAGAAATCGATTGCTAGTTTTTTATTACCTGTGTAAGCTGAGGAGCAGGCACCGGGATCGGCCGCCAGCGCCGCGAGTCAGCTTCGACCCCGCGCTCAGCCGGCGCGGCGCGGTTGACGGAGGCTGGTGGCCACATTCCCGCAACGCGCCTGCCGAGCTGCCCGGCCTCATCGCGGCGCTGGACTCCCGGCCCGGCGTCCAGGCGCAGCGGCTGTCGGTCCACCGCGACGACTGGGACGAAATCCCGCACCGGCTCACTACCGATCAGGGCCACCGCATCCGGGTCAACTGGTTCACCACCATTCCCCGCCACACCATCAGCGTCACCACAGTCGGCAACGGAACGATTGAGGTGCTGGTGGTTCCCCCCGGCACGGCCGAAGGCACCGCCGTGACCGCCATGAACATGGCAGTCACCGGCCCAGGCGGTGCCCAGGCCGGTGACATCCTTACCGCCAGCGAAGCCCAGTGCCGCCTGTCAGCATGATCTGAGCCCGGCATCCCTTGCGGACGATGATCAGCGCGTGGCCGGTGATGAACACCGCGATCTCGCGTGCCGCCAGCTCGCCGGGCGGGCCCCCAGGCTAACTGCGCAGGCACGTCCATGCGGCGGGCGATCGCGCACACCATGCTGACCGGCGATGGCCAGCGACAGCACCGAACGACTGGAAACCGCAGGGAAGGCAGGCAATGATCGCTGCTGCGGCGTCCCCCACAGATCAGGGGGCGGAGGCTATGCGCCCGGGTCCGCGTCGTTGTTGTTGTGCCGGGCCGCTGCGTCCGGCTGTGCCACTGCGGCGGCGGTGGCCAGCTGGCCGTTGCCCGCGTGTGTGGGCGGGGTGGGGATCGGCGGGGCCTGGGGTATCTGCAGCGGCGCTCCGCTTTCGATTTCCGCCTCTTCGGTGGCCACATCCTCGTTGCCGAAGTCGGCCAGCGAGGCCGAGTCCGCGGCTGACTTCGGCTCGCCCGCGGGCGCGGTGGGGGTGAGCTTGTCGAAGAACCGCAGCAGCTCGACCGGTACCGGCATGACCAGGGTGCTGTTCTTTTCGGCGGCGACCTCGACCACGGTCTGCAGCAGCCGCAGCTGCAGCGCGGCGGGGTCGCGGGCCATGACGTTGGCGGCCGCGGCGAGCCGCTTGGAGGCCTGGTACTCGCCGTCGGCGGTGATGATCCGGGCCCGGCGTTCCCGCTCGGCCTCGGCCTGGCGCGACATGGACCGCTTCATGCTCTCGGGCAGCGACACGTCCTTGATCTCGACCCGCTCGACCCGGATGCCCCACGGGCCCTCGGTCGGCTCGTCGATGATCCGGCGCAGCTGCTGGTTGACCTGGTCCCGTTCCGACAGCAGCTGGTCCATCTCGGACTGGCCGATGATCGAGCGGAGCGAGGTCTGCGCCTGCTGGGAGATCGCGAACAGGTAGTTCTGCACGTTGATGGTCGCCTTGATCGGGTCGATGACCCGGAAGTAGACCACCGCGTCGACCCGGACGGTCACGTTGTCTTTGGTGATGCCGTCCTGCGCCGGGACGGTCATGGCGATGATCTGCATGTTGACCTTCTGCAGCCGGTCGCCGAACGGCCGGATCAGGGTCAGCCCGGCGCCGCGCGGCCGGCCCAGCACCTTCCCGAACCTGAAAATGATGCCCTGCTCGTACTGCTGCACGACCTTGAACGAGCGGCCGGCCACGATCAGCCCGGCCGCGATGAGTATCACCAGGATGACCACCAGGGCAACCATCACCAACACCTCTTTCTCCGCCGGCGCCGTGGCAGCTGGCCGCCCTCGGCGGCTGGTCCCGGTGCCTGCCCTCAGCCTATCCAGGTAATCAGAAACTAGCAAAATATTTCTAGAAGTCTGTGACGATTCTTAAGGGTGACGAGCTGGAGTAGCGTCGGTGCTGAGAGGCTCGGTGGTCCGGGTCCGGAAGGGCGTTGAGTCCAGTCCCTGCTGGCGCTTTCCTGGGGCGAAGGAGGCGGCAGGTGGGCGGTCGTGATCGGGTTGTGTGCCGTAGGCCGGGCTGTTGCCCGGGATGGTGTCGCTGAGATGCCAGGCGAGAGGCTGCACCGGATTGTGGCCGCGCTCTCGGCCGGCGGAGACGTGTGGTCCTCAGCCTGGCTGTGCGGGGCGTGCCCGGGGATCGCGGGGGTGACCGGCGCCGGTGTCATGCTGATGTCGGGTGAGATACCGCGCGGGTCGTTGTGCAGCAGCGATGAGGTGAGCCAGCTGATCGAGGAGCTGCAGTACACCCTCGGCGAGGGCCCGTGCATGGACGCCTACCAGCAGGACCGGGTGGTAGCCGAGCCCGACCTGGCGGATCCGTCAACCCGCCGGTGGCTGGCTTTCACCCCGCCGGCGCTGCAGGCGGGCGCGCGGGCGGTGTTCGGGTTCCCGTTGCGGGTGGGCACGGTACGCCTGGGGGCGCTCAACCTCTACCGGGACCGCCCCGGCCCTTTGAGCGGCGATCAGCACGCTGACGCGCTGGTCATCGCGGATGTGGCCGCCCGCTGGGTGCTGGAGGCCCAGGCCGGAGCGCCGTTGGATGCGGTGGCCGAGGAGCTGGAGATCGGCGCCGACTTCCACTACGCGGTGCACAACGCGGCAGGGATGGTCTCGGTGCAGGAGGGCATCAGCGTCACCGAGGCGCTGATCCGCCTGCGGGCGTTCGCATTCAGTAACGATCGGCTGCTCGCCGATGTGGCCGAAGACGTCGTCGCCCGCAGGCTCCGGCTCGGATGAACCACGCTCGTCCGGCACTGGCGCGGGGACAGGCCGCTACTACGATGGGTGCCACGGCTCCGGGGGGCCGGTCCGGCGCCGCGGCTGTGACGGGCCCGCCGGGCGTTCAGGAGGGTGATTTGAGATGACCCGGGAAGCCGATGTGGTCCGGTCGCTGGTCGAGATGGCCGACACCCTCGTCGACGACTATGACGTCGTCGACTTGCTGACCGGGGTCGCGGACCGGTGCGTCAATCTGCTCGGCGTCTCCGCCGCCGGGGTGATGCTGGCCTCTCCCGCGGGCAGCCTGGGGCTGGTGGCCTCCTCCAGCGAGGCGATGCGCCTGCTGGAGCTGTTCGAGCTCCAGCAGCAGGAAGGCCCCTGCCTGGATGCGTTCCGCACCGGCGAGCGCGTGGGGCACGAGAACCTGGATGCCGGGTCCGGCCGCTGGCCGTCGTTTTCCGCCGCCGCCCTCCAGGCCGGCTTCGCCTCGGCGTCCGCCGTGCCGCTGCGGTTGCGTGATGTGACCCTCGGCGCCCTGAACCTGCTCAGCGTCACCCGGGCACCGATGGAGGAAGCGGACGTCATCGTCGCCCGGGCCTTCGCCGACCTCGCGACCCTGTCCATCACCCAGCACCGCGCCAGCGCCGAGGCCCAGCGCCTGAACGAGCAGCTTTCCGGCGCCCTGACCAGCCGGGTGGTGATCGAGCAGGCCAAAGGCGTGATCTGCGAACGCGCTGACGTCGATCTGGCCGAGGCTTTCTCCCGGCTGCGGGGCTACGCCCGCAGCCACAACCTTCGCCTCACCGATGTCGCCCGGGCCGCCATCGACGGCACCCTCGACCCGCAGGCCTGGGCCGCCGTATAACACCGGCTCCGTGTCCCCTGTCGATGGCGGCCAGCACGTTCTGACCGACAATGATCAACTAGAGCAGGCCGTGCGCCTGTGCTAGTTGGATCCGGCCGGTGCGTTGGCGGCGGCTGCGGGCGCCGGCATGGGTGTGTCAGCGCTGTGTCAGCGGTGTGCGAACCAGCGGGACCGGCCAGACCGGCTGGCGGATCGCCCGGTGAGCAGGTGGTAGGCCAGCAGCAGGACGGCTGACCCGGCGATGGCGGTGAGCCAGGTGGACAGGTTGAAGAATCCCTGCAGGGAGTGGATGTGGAGGAGTTTGGTGGCGACCCAGCCGCCGCCCAGTGCCCCGGCGATGCCGATCAGGCAGGTGAGGATCAGCCCCTGTGATCTTTTGCCGGGGATCAGCATGTTGGCGAGCAAGCCTGCAGCCAGGCCGAGAACGATCCAGGCGATGATGCCCATAACCGACTCCTTAGTCAGTGACGTACGTCGGGTGCGCGGTAGCCGGTTGGCTGGTGTTGGCGGACAGGCCGCGGTGGGAAGCGAACTCTGGCGGTTTCTCCCGCCACGTGTGCCCAGGCATTGCTGAGCGCGGTTAGCTTGGCTGTTTCAGCTGGCCTGCGGGTTGCGCCGGTCGCGTCGCATGATCCGCCGCAGTTGGGTGATCCGGGCGGTTCCCGCGGCGGCCATCAGCAGGGCGCCCGCGATGGCGGCCAGGAGCAGGGCCACGGCCAGCGACAGGTGCAGGTGCGCGCCCAGGAAGCTGATGTTCACGGCGTGTGTGTTCTGGATGATGAAGATCATCACCACGATGAGGATGGCAAAGCCCGCGATCAGCCCGGTGCGCATGCCGCTGATCCGGGTATGCGTGCGCCGGCGCCGGCGCACGGGCGCTTGCGGCGCGGGCGGGGGTGGCGGGCTGGAGCCGTTGGCTGAGGGGGGCGGCAGGGTGCTGGTTGTGGCCTGTGGTGCGGCTGGCTCGGTCATGGGGTTGCTCCCCTCACCAGTGGGATACCGGGTGGTTGAGGACCTTGGCCGGTTCCCTCTGCTGACCCGGGCCCCTGGCCGCGATCGGCCGGTGTTTCCCGGTGTCTGTACTCAACCTATATCTGAAACTAAAAACTAGCAATATATTTCTAGAAATTTCATAGCTTCTTAAGGATGGAGGGCTGGAGTTTCCCGGTCAAGCACGCCCGGGTTCTGCTGCGCATCGCCCCACGACCGGGGTACGCGGCTGCGGCACATCGCGGTCAGCCTGGCGACCCTCGCCCTACACCCTTTGGCAGGACCGTCTCGGGCCTGCAGCCGCTCGGTGGCTGGAACCGGGATTTGATGCGACTGCCAGGGTCACCCGGTCTCCAGTCCGGGGGCTCGAGTGACAGCCTGACGTTTCCCGTCGGCTCAGGTTAAGGTGCTGCGATGCGAAGCAGGCGCCGAGGATACTGGCCGCATGATTGACGACACTGCACGGGACCGGGCCATCTACCAAGCGCTCAAGGCGGCCGACGAAGTCGCGGCGGGCCTTCAGGCACACCTCGTCGAGGAGCACGGGGCTGATCTGGATCGCGCTGCCGCACAGAGCTCCTCCACCGACTCGTTCAAGCTCCTGCGGCAAGCTCGCGAGCGCCTGGGCGAAGGGCTGCGAGGCGTCGGTGCCGGAGACATCGGGGACTCTGACGAGATCTCCCTGCGCGGTCACTGACCGCAAATTCCCCAACATTCCGATCAGCCGCCGGCGACGTCCTCGTTCACCACTCCGCCGTCCAGACTGGCGGCTACCGCCCCTCCCGGACAACCAGCGGTCGAGTTCCTCAGCGGCCAGGGTGCCAAGGACCAGTTGCTCGCAGGCGCTTGCCGGGCGCGGCAGCAGGCCCTCCAACTGAATACCCGCAGCTCCGCCCGTGGTGGCGGGGCGGACAGGAGCATGGATGTCATCGCCGTCGCAGCCAGCGCACCTCAGTAATCATCAGCGCAACACGCTGCGCCAGATCTTCCAGCATCCCGCGGGCCACAACATCGAGTGGCGTGCCGTGCTGTCGCTGCTGGAGGCCGTCGGCTCAGCTGAAGAGCAGCACGGCGGCAAGGTTGCCGTGACCATCGGGTCCGAGACCGAATACTTCGACCCGCCGCCCCACAAGGACATCGACACCCAGGCAGTTGTCAACCTGCGCCGGATGCTGACCAAGGCCGGCTACGGAGCCGGCGCTGCGGACGCCGAAGCCAACGGCCGGGAGGCCTGACCCCCAGCGCGGGCGGCCACGCTGGCGGCCGGGGTGCCGCCCCGATCGGCGGGCAGGTGTGCTTGAAGCCAAAGAACCGGTTGCGTGGCGGCCCGAGGGCGGCAAGGACCCTGGGCCATCAGTTCGTCGAGATGACAGGAGCAGATACGGGTGTTTGAGGTCTTGGGTGCCGGCCGTTGCCGCTGATGTCCGCTGGGGACGACGGTCGAGTGACGGTCGAACGATCTTCGCCAAGATCGACGGGCTCGAGAAACATAGCCCTGACCTGCGATTCTGGGTGGAGCTGAGGGGATTTGAACCCCTGACCCCCTCGATGCGAACTCCCGGCTGCGAGGTCGTTGGCGGTCATTGAGGCAAGTCAGCGGCCGCTAGAAGTCCTTCGGAGCCGCTGGCGGTCAGGACGTTGCTGTACTCCGCCGCTGTACGCTCCAGGCCCGACTAGTGAGTTGGCGCGGCCTCAGCTTCCGCTTTCAGGCCGGGCATATGCAGGTTGGCAGGGATCCTGCGAGCGTGGTGCACTGTCTCGGCTCGCGGCTGCTGGCTGGTGGTCGCCTACACGCCGGTTTGTGCGATCAGCCGTCCGGAGTTCACGGCCGCGGCGAAGGTCTGGTAGTCGCGTTCATTTTGGTCGGCGTAGGCGGCGGAGAACTGGGCGATAGCCCGGTCGAACAGGTCGCCCTGGCCGAGGTAGGACGCGATCGCGATCCGGTCGCCCCAGCGGGCGTGCGCCCGGGCCAGCGTCGCCCCGCAGAACCGCGCGTACTGCGCGGCGCCGGGCATGGGCAGCCGTTCCACGTCCGCGCTGCCCTTCCAGTCGTGGAACTGGCGCACGTAGTAGTCACGGGTCACCCCGTCCAGGCCCTTGATCCGCTGCCAGCCCAGGAAGATGTCGGTCGCCGCCTGCATCAGCCGCTGGCCGATCACCACCCGCTGGCCGTGGTGCGGGAACGTGCTGGCACCCGCGTACGGTTCCAGCACCGAGGCCTGCGCCTCCTTCACCTGCAGGAACAGCGGGTCGTCGTTGTCGCGGCCAGTGAACAGCAGGATGTAGCAGCGGGTGCCGACGCTGCCCACCCCGACCACCTTGCGGGCGGCGTGCACGTAGCGGAACTCCTCCAGCGGATGACCCTGGTGGCCCAGCGTCCGCCGGTAGGAGGCGAGCAGCTGTTTGATCAGCGGAGCCGGGTCCTGCCACTCGGTCCCGGGCACGATCAGGTCCTCGATCGGGGTGATCAGCGGCGGGTCAGCGGCGATCCGCAGCTCACCGCCCACCTGGCTCGCCCGCCTGGCGAACACCTGGGTGCTGTCACGGGTATAGGCCTGGGCCACGTGCTTTTCCGCCCGCCGCGCCGACTTCTTGTCCAGCTGCTTGAGGTGGACCTGCTGGCGGACCATCTTCAGCAAAACGTCGGCGTCAAGCTGGTCATACCACGCGCCCAGCGTCGGCATGTCGGCGGCGCGCCGCATCCGCTCCCGGTACTCCCGCACCCCGGCGGTGACGATCGCATGCCGGTTGTCGGGGGAAAACCCGCGGAAGCGGCCCATGATCTCAAAGCTGGCCGCCATCCGCTTGACGTCCCACTCCCACGGGCCGGGCAGGGTCTCGTCGAAATCGTTAATGTCGAAGATCAGCTGCCGCTCCGGGGTGCCGAACACGCCGAAGTTCGACAGGTGCGCATCCCCGCACAGCTGCACCGTGATCCCCGACACCGGGCTGGTCGCCAGGTCAGCTGCCATGATCGCCGCAGCGCCCCGGTAAAAGGTGAACGGCGAGACCAGCATCCGCCCATACCGGATCGGCACCAGCTCCGGCACCCGCGTCGCCGCCTGCTCCTCCAGCAGTGCCAATGGATCCGGGCGATCCGGCGCCGCCTCCCACCGGCCGTGCTCCGACCTGGGTGCCGCACGCCGGGCCGCCCGCCCCCTGGCCACCCGCTGGTCAACCGTCAGATGCGCACGTCGCCACGACGACGCAAACGGCACCTCCCGCGCGCCGTCATCGTCGGCTACCCCGATTCTGGTGGGCCGTGTTGTCGTGGCCATGCTCCCTCCAGCCATATCGTTCCCCGGTGGATTGTGAGACCTCTGCCGGGCCCGCCGTATGAGCCGTTCGCTGGCAGTATCCGCTCCCGCAATCTTGCTACACCAGCGCAAGCCCACCCGCCAGGGCAGCCGGTGCCAGCTCAACATCCATTCAGCCGGGCAGGCACGGCTGCCTCCGCCAATAGCTATCCCCGCCAGCCCCAGCCCGGCGCACGTGCGCCTCGCCCCTGGTCGCCCTGGACGTGCATCCCGGGTCGCCATGCAGATCCTTCGGCACAGCCAGATTGCCATGACGATGGACGTCTACAGCGAGGTGCCGACAGCCAAGACCAGAAGCGCGTTCAAGCGGCTCGGCAGGCAACTAGATAGCCAGGGTTCCTGCACTCGTGTGCTGTA
>CAVSQL010000010.1:0-149876 GCA_963730065.1 uncultured Actinomycetes bacterium
CGGCTGGAGAGCGAGACAGGCGAGTACCTGTGGCTGACCCGCCTCCCACAATCCGCACCCCGGAGTCGGGGTCGCTCTACGAGCGTTACGACGCCCGCTGGATACCCGGCGATCCGTTTGATGCGCTGATCGCCGTGTTCGTGTTCATGCCGGAAGACCCCTCGGACTTTGACCACCAGCCGGGCACCGAGGGATAGCATTCCTGCCACGGGCCGGGCCCGGCAGACGTCCCCTCATCGGCATGAGCGCGAGTCGAACACGAGCAAGATCAGGATGCAGGGCGGCGGGCGCTGCCCGCGGGGTGGCCGGGCCGCCGATGCGGTAAGTGCCGGTGTGGGATCGAGATGGGCTGTGGGCCCGTCACTGGGTAGATTCCCGGCATGGGAACGGCCGCGGCGTCGGGCGATGAGGACGGGCGGGCTCTGCTGGGTCTGCTGCCGGCGGATGGCAGCCCGGCAGACAGTGAGCGGAGTCCGCCGCGTGCTCGGCTGGACCCCGCAGCGTTACACCGGTGCGTGCCTGCGGCTGGAGGAGCAGGGGCAGGTGCTGAGTGGGCAGGGCCGCGGCGAGACGATCTGCCGGGACCTGACCGGCGTGCCACCAAGAGTTCCGCCCGGCATGCGGGCGCCCGGGCTCGCATGTCACGGTCCGCCAAGTGCCCGTCACGGTTCGGTACGCGGCGTGTGATCTGACCGGCGTCTCGCTGTCCTTCCCGGGCCGCGGCGGCGCCACCGTCCCGGCCCGCCCGGGCAGCGCGATCGGAAACAGCAAGGGTTTCCAGGTGACGGTCGACTCCCGCACCCGCGATGTCACCATCACCGTGACAGGAACCGCGGGTAACGCCTAAGCCCTCGCGTCTGGCGCCAACCGGGCGCCGGTCACCGAATGTCACTCGGCTCCTGCGCGGGGGGTGACCGCTGCGTAGCTACCCGGGATCGCCGGTCTGGCGGGCGGGCTCAGGACAGGCCCGGCCGTACCAGGCCGGTCTCGTAGCCGATGACGACCAGCTGGGCCCGGTCTCGCGCGCCGAGCTTGGCCATCATCCGGCTGACGTGGGTCTTGGCGGTCAGCGGGCTCATGAACAGGGCCGCAGCGATCTCGTCGTTGCTCATGCCCGCAGCGACCAAGGCGAGAACCTCCCGCTCCCGGTCAGTTAGTACCGACAGCGCGGAGGCATCGACTGGCTGGGCCGGACCGCGCCCGGCGATACTGGAGATCAGCGTGCGGGTGACGCTCGGCGACAGCAGCGCATCGCCGCGGGCGACGATCCGGATGGCACTGACGAGGTCCTCTGGCTCGATGTCCTTGACCAGGAAGCCACTCGCCCCGGCGCGGATCGCCTCGAAGACGTACTCATCAGCCTCATAGGTAGTGAGAATGATGACGCGCACGCCGCTCAGTTCGGGGTCGGCGGCGATCTGGCGGGTCGCCTCCAGCCCGTCGGTGCCAGGCATGCGGATATCCATCAGCACCACCTCGGCCCGCAGCGAGCGGGCCAGATCGACCGCAGCCGCACCGTCGGCGGCCTCGCCGACGACCTCGATGTCGGGCGCTGAGCCGGCCAGGACGCTGAAGCCGGCCCGGACAAGGGCCTGGTCGTCGGCGAGCAGGACCCTGATCACGGCCGGCTCGCGATCGGCCGGGCGCTCGGCCCGCCAGGCGGCGCCGCGGCACTGCCGTCCTGGCTGCCGTCGGCCCGCTCGGAGTAAGCGGCCCCACTGTCCCCGGCCTGCGCGCCTTCAGCTACCGGCAGCCGGGCACGGACGGCGAAGCCGCCGCCGGGACGTGGCCCGGCATCCAGGGTGCCGCCCAGAGCGGCTGCGCGTTCCCGCATCCCGGCCAGTCCCGCCCCGGTCCCCTCGCCGAACGCGGCGGGCGCTGGGCCGCCGTCGTTGACCACGTCCACGTGGAGATACCCGCCGTCCTGCCGCAGGCCCACCGTGGCGGGGACCCGGCCCGCATGGCGCACCACGTTAGTGAGCGACTCCTGCACGATGCGGTAGGCGGCCAGCGCGACCAGCGGCGGCACCGGGGCCAGCGACTCGGCGGCCTTCAGCGTGGTTGGCGTCCCGGCGGCGCTGGTTGCCTCAACGAGGGCGGAGATGTCGCGCAGGTCCGGCACGGGCACCGTCGGGCTCCCGCCGTCAACTTGGCGCAGCACTTCGAGTATCGCCCGCAGCTCGCGCAGCCCGGACTTGCTGGCGCCGCGGATCGCCTGGATCGCCTCCGCCGCGCTCGCGGGATCGTCAGCCAGCTGCATGCCGGCTGCGGTGGCCTGGACGTTGATCATCGCCATTGAGTGCGCGACCACGTCATGCAGCTCGCGGGCGATCCGCATCCGCTCAGCGTCGACGCGCCTGCGGGTTTCGTCCTCCCGGGCCTGCTCAGCGCGTTCCGCCCGGTCCTGCTCAGCGTCCAGCCACTGGCGGCGGGCCGCCACGTAGGCGCCGATCGCGCGGCCGCGAGCAGTTCGGGCCACATCGTCGCGTTCGGGCCGCCGAACCATCCGAACGGCCCGAGCAGCCCCTCCGGTGATGAAGATGGCCGCCGCGCCGACGAGCCCGGCGGCTACCGCGATCCGCCGCGGGCGAGTCAGCGCGACCCAGTACAGCGCCACGATGACGGGAACGAGCGCGGCTCCGTCGATCTGGCCGAGCGCCGCCCAGCCGACGGCGCCAGCGACCGCGAGCCCGAGCACCTCGACCGGCCGGCTGTTGCGCCAGATCAGAGCGAGCGACGGCACGGCGAGCAGAAGGTAGGCGGCCAGAGGCGGATGGCTGGTCAGGTGCAGCCCGCCGTAATGGTGCCTCGGGTTGGCCTCGGCGTAGGCACCGGCCACGGCGAGCACAGTGACCAGCGCTACGCCCGCGGCGCCCCACCAGCGCCGCGGCAGCCTGACCACCCTCTTTATGTCCATCGTCTGGAGCGTATACCGGCACCGGGCCGGTGCCATCGTCGCGGCGGAGGCCCTCGGCGTACTGCGCTGGGAGTACTCCGCTGCTGCCCCCGCAGCAGGTCAGGAGACGACGGCCGGACGATGCCCGATTACCCACGCCGGGGCCAGCCTTGCGGTCAGCGGCGCAACAAGGCGCTGCGAGCCATATGAGGGAGCACGCACATGATGACCACCACTGCAGCCGCTGTCACCGACACGAAGCAGAGCCGCACCCGCGCTCGCACCCGGGCGCTGTGCGTGGTCGGCGGCGCGCTCGCCGCGGCTATCGCCTGGGCCGTGGAAGTCCCGCTGCTGGGCATCCATCTGACCATCCGTTTCGGCAACGGCCGTTTTGGCCCTCGCCATTTTGGCCCAGATCCTTTCGGCGCCGGCCATGTTCAGACGATCTCCGTAGGCCAGATCGTCGGCATCAGCCTCGCCGCTGCGCTGCTCGGCTGGCTGCTCCTCACCATCCTGGAGCGGCGTACCTCGCGCGCCCGGCTGATCTGGACCAGCAGCGCGCTGGTGGCGCTGGCCGTGTCGCTGACGCTGCCGCTGGTCGCTGCCACGACCACCGCGGCCGCAGTCGGGCTGGTCGTGATGCACCTGACGGTCGGGGCCGCCGTCATTCCCGCCATGGCCCGCACCGCGCGGGCGCGCTGACAGCGCACCAGGTGGCCGGGACGGCGCGACCGTCCCGGGCCGCTCGCCCTGCCAGAACAGCCGACGCAGCGCGGCGAGTCGCACTGGCAGCCAGTGGCCAACACGCTCAATCCCAACGCCAAGACCAGATAACCCAGATCTGCGCAAGCGCCACCTTAGGCTGCATCAAGCCAGCATCCGCGCAGAACGGGTACGCGCGCTGGCGCCGACCAGGCGCTGGTCACCGAGTGTCACCCGGCTCTTGACCCGATTTCGCGCGTCGTGGCTCGTATCACGCTGTTCGTGCGCGAGGTCTGGCCTGTGCTTCCTGTCGCGGTCATGAGAAATTGGCAGCGTGCCTGGTGCGACGGCGCTTCGGCGGATGCCCTGGCGGCAAAGGACGGTGATGGTGCCGGCGGTGCTGACTGTGCTGACCTGCACGCTGCTGGGCACGGTGGGCTGGTACTTCCTGGGCGTTGCGATCGCCTACAACTGCGGGATGTCCGAGATCGGTTGCGGCACGACGGCAAAGCTGTGGCTGGCGGCTGACGGCATCGGGGTATGGATCCTGGCCGTGACTGCAGCGATCCTGCCGTTGGTAAGCCGCGGCCGACCGGGATTGCGCCGGCCTGCCGCAATCACGTGCTGGGTTCTGCTGCCTGCGGCCGTCAGCTGGTTCTTTCTCGCCGGACGCCTGATATGACGCACTCATAATGATCTTTCGGTCACGGGCCGACCGCCATGACGGCCGAGCGGTCAGGCACACGTATCGGCGGCTATTCGCGTTGAACGGGGTTGGCTCTGTCCCGCTCTGCGTCTGCGTGTCCGTGTGGCCAGGTGCCGTTTGCTGACGGCTGCAGGTGAGGATGGCCGGGCGTGTGCGGATGGACGGCGCGGTGGCGCGCCGACCCTGGCTGTCACTGGCCGGGCCACTGAGACCGGTGCTGGGTTAACCCCAGCCCCCAGAGCGCGGCCGATCGGTGCCAGCGCACCACCGGAGGAAGAATGATCCCGTGTCCTATATCTTCATCACTGGCTCCACCGACGGGCTCGGTCGCGCCGCCGCCAGTGTCCTCATGGGTGATGGCCATGACGTGGTCCTGCATGCCCGCACCCTGGAGCGGGCAGCGGCGCTCAGCGACCTCGCCCCGGACGCTGCGGGAGTGGTCATCGGCGACCTGGCCAGCGCAGCCGAGACCCGGGGCCTCGCCGATCAGGTGAACCGCATCGGCCGGATGGACGCTGTCATCCACAATGCTGGTGTCTACCTCGAGCCGTCCCGCGCTGCGACCGCCGAAGGCCACGCGAAGACCCTCGCGGTGAACACCCTCGCCCCCTACCTGCTCACGGCGTTGATCGACCGCCCGGCTCGGCTGATCTACCTCAGCAGCGGACTGCATCACGCAGGTGCCGGGTCGCTTCGCGATATCGACTGGATCGGGCGGCCGTGGAACGCTGCTCAGGCCTACGCCGAGAGCAAGCTGCAAGTCACCGCGCTCGCGCTCACCCTCGCGCGCGCCTGGCCGCAGGTACTCAGCAACGCCGTCGATCCGGGCTGGGTCCCGACCAAGATGGGCGGCCCCGCAGCGACCGGCGACCTGCAGATGGGATACCGCACGCAGACCTGGCTGGCCGTCAGCAACGACGCAGCCGCCACCGTAAGCGGCGGCTACTGGTACCACCGGCAGCGGCAGGAGCCCGCACCACAAACCCGTGACCCGGCTTTCCAGGACCAACTGATGGACCAGCTGACCGCGCTCACCGGTGTCACACTCTTCTAGCGCCGCAGTTGCCTGCAGCCAGATCCCAGCAGAGCCCTCGGGCCCGGGACCCAAAGAGCGCCGCCGTGCATAACACCTGGTTATGCACCGCTGCGGCGGGTGCGCGTGCGGCGCCCCGGGCGGGTTAGGATGCGCCGGCCAAGTGCCCGCTGTGTGCTGAGGCGACCGCGGCCTGCGGTTCGGCAGATCCCGACTGGCGACGTGGCGCCGGGGCGGTCACAGCCAGCGGCGCGGAGCCCCAGCCGGGGCGCTTAGAGACCAGCCACATCGGGATCCCGTACCAGGCCCCGAAGAACACCGCGGCCAGCGGCATGTTGAGCCAGAACCAGTACATTCCCATCCCCTCCCCAGGAAGACGTGGTGCTGCTACCCAGACAGAGCCGGCCAGCGCGGCGCTGATACACCACTCAGGCGTGATGGAACCTGACACCACCAACAGCGCGAAGCGGCACGCGCGGCGCCGGCATAGACCGTCGTCTCCCCGATACTCGCAACGTGAATCGCCCGGCGAGTCCGAGGGCCCATCCCCGCCGCAGTAGCGCCGGAGTGTGCCCATTGCCTACCAGGATCGACTTGTCGTACCTGACACTTTGGACACAACGATCAAGAGCACAAACTCGGTAACCCGGAGATTCCGCTCGCATGGCGCCGGCGGGTGCGTGACCGAGCGAACGCGAGCATGGGTGCTCGCCATGCTTGACACCGGGCGGGTGGAGGGTTCCGCAGAGGCCATCATCGCCGCCCTGTCGACCCAGCCGGACAGGCCACGCTAGAGGAGGCCGTCTGCCGCGCGGCGTCGCCCGGCTTCAGGGCGAGCCCGGGCCGGCTGGCACGCCGTGCCTCGCGACCCCCATCATGGCAACGGAACTCACGATGATCAGCAAGCCCGCCAGGGCCACCGCTGCCCAGCCCAGCAGCAGTCCCGCCAGGGCCAGCCCGGCGCCGCCCTCTCCGGTCCTACGGATCTGGTGGCGGGCGAGGTGGCCGAGCGCGATAGCCGGGATCGTACCGAGCGGCCCCACGATCACCTGAGCGATTCCGCAGGCCAGGGACGCGACGGCCAGGGCGTTGGTTCTCGGCGCCACTGGCGGTGCCGGCGGGCGGCAGGCCGGCGGGCTGTAGCTGGGCAGGTCGGCGACGACCGCGTCGAGATCGGCGAACGTGCTCGCGGTCATGGCCTGCCCCACCCTGGCGTCGTGCTCGTCCTTGGCCAGACGCCCTTCGGTATAGGCCCTGGCCAGCACCTCGACCGCGCGGTCGCGATCCATCGTGGACACACGCATCTGCGCCCGGCTGACGCCCGGTGCCCAGTATTCAGATCCCTCCGTCATTGCCGCCTCCCGCCAGCTCACTGGCCTCAGGATAGGCCAGGGCGAGTGGCGGGCAGCCCGCTGCCGCCGCGCGCACCCGGGCCCGCGCCGCGCGTACCGAAGTGTGCCCATTGCCAATGAGCATCGACTTGTCCTCGTCGTTGGCCACGTCCTCGATCGCGAGCACGACGTTACGGCCCAGCAGCGCCGCGACGTCGCCCGGGTGGCCGCCCTCGAAGAAGCGCCCGGCCGAGCCGATCCGCAGCGAGCGCAGGCGCACGTCCACGAAGCCGCGCACATCCGCCTGCAACTGGGCGCCGTATCCCACCTCCTCGATCACCGCCAGGGCGGCCCGCTGCAGGCGAGCCAGGGTGGGGATGATCGGTTCCGCCACCGCGCCGGGGACGCGCCCGCCGGTGACCGTGTCCCAGCCGCATTCCTCGTAGACCCGCTGCAGCGCCTGCGACATGATCTGCGGGAACGGCTCGTCGGCGTCGAAGGCGGCCAGGAACAGGGCGCGCACCATGTCGATGTGCGCCTGCACCGGGTAGCCCGGCTCGGGGGCGAGCGGGTTGACCGAGAACGGGATCGCGGCCGGGTCGGCGGGATTGATCACCGTGACCGCCGCGCTCTCGCCCCGGCCGGGCCCGGCCGCCGCGGCCAGCCGCCCGGCCATCGCCGGGTACTCCGACTTGACCGGCTCGATCACCAGCCATGGCAGCCCGGCGCGGCCCAGTTGCTCCAGCAGATGGCGCACGGTCTGCGACTTCCCGGCCCCGGTCGCGCCGGTCACGAGGGCATGCCGGTTCAGGGTCGGCAGCGGAACGGCGAACTCGCCCACCGGCCGGTCCAGCCCGTCCAGGATCATCCCGAGGCTGATCGCACCCGCCGCCTGGCCGGTCTCGCTGGTCAGGTCGAAACGGCCGGCGTCGACCACCCGCAGCCCCGGCACCTCCAGGTTCGGCAGGCCGGCCAGCGCGGCGAGCACCCCGGCGGTGGCCGGGAACGGCGCCCGGGCGTCGCCCGGCGGGTCCGCCGCCCCGGCCCGCAGCGCCTCCGCCAGGCGGCATGATGCCCGGCCGGTCACGAGCCGGTACGGATGGCGGCTCAGATCGGCCGAGCCCACCAGCACCGGCGCCAGCAGGGCCGCGTCCGCCGGGGTGGCGGCGCCCGCGAGGACCCGCACGTCCCACAGGCCCGCCTCCCGGAACGCGTCCAGTTCGGCCAGGCGGCGCTGCGTGCGCTCGGCGCCGAACCGGGACACCTCCTCGTCGTGGCGGCGGAGCACATTCACCTGGGTGCGCAGTTCGGCGATCTCATCGTCGATGAGGCCGGTCGGCTCGGCCACCACCAGCCATCCGAACGGCCTGCCGGTGAGCGCGGCCAGCGCCGACTCGAACAACGTCGGCTCGAGCGGCCCCGGATGCGCCCGCGGGGCGGCGGCGCCGGCCAGCGGCGGGGCCTGGCGGCCTGGGCAGAGCACCCACACCAGGCTGGTCCACGCATCCAGCCAGCCCAGGCGGGCCGGGACGCCCCGCGAGCCAGGCGGGTAGAGCAGCGCCTGGCCGGCCGCGGGCGCGGCGCCGGGCGGAGGGTGCCGCGGTAACAGCGAGCGGTGCGGGCCCGGCGAGGCCGGGGGATCCGGCGAGGGAGGCGCAAACGGCGAGGGTAACGGGCCCGGCTCGGAGGCGGCGGCGTTGGTGATCAGCTCCAGCGGCGAGCCCGCGCCCCGGGACAGCCAGCCGACCACGAGCGGCCGGCCACGGCCGGCCGCGGCGAGCGCGGCGGGCAGGATGCCGACGAAGTCCTGTTCGGCCGAGCCCGCGGGCCGAGGGGCGGTGAGGGACACGACCCGGAACCACGGGCCGACGGCCCCGTCACCCAAGACGGGGATGGTGGTCACGATGTGTACATACCAGGCGGGCCGGACCGGCGCCACCGCCCCGGCGCAATTCCGAAACCCCACCCACCTCATCCGCCCAGCCTGCCCCAGGCCTGCCCTGATTCCGGTTCGTGATCATGACATTGGTGCTGCCCGGGCACGGCCTAGGGTGCCACTTTGCCACCGAATCGCTGGCGGGCGGCCTGTCTGGAGACGCCCAGGGCGGCGGCTATCCGGTTCCAGCTCCGACCGTGCGCCCGGGCAAGCGCAACGCGCTCGGCGAGCAACGCCTCGTCTCGCCGGGCACGCTCGGCGGCCTCGGCGATGGCGCGCAAGTCGGCGAGGTCTGGAGGCGAATCAGGCGTCACACAGGGCGAGCAGCTTGGTGACCGTCGCCCAGTTGCGCGCCGTGCCGTCCGCGGCGGGGCCGCGGGCCCGGGCCAGCCGGACCGCGAGCTCGCTGCGCCCGTAACCGTCCGGGGTGTGCAGGAACAGGGTGCGTCCCACTACCGCGGCCTCGTCCCGGCCGCCCTTGGCCGCCGCCTGCTGCCCGGCCGCCACGACCGACTCCCGCACCTGCGGCCCGGGCGCAGCGGGAAAGAACATCGCGTGCACCAGCTTGGGGTTCGGCTCGGCCTGATAGGGATTGTCGCTGATCACCTGGGCCAGTTCGGCGCGGGACAGGACCACCACCCGCAGCCGCAGGCCGAAGGCCTTCTCGATCGCCCGTTCCAGATCGGCCGCCAGCGCGGTGGCCGCGGCAGCGTCCCCCTCGCGCGCGGTGAACACCACGTTGCCGCTCTGGATGTAGGTCGAGACACCGGTGTGGCCGAGCGAGGCCACCACCTCACGCAGGTCCGCCATCGCGACCTTGTTGTTGCCGCCGACGTTGATGCCGCGCAGCAGAGCGACATGGGTGGGCATACCAGCATCCTGCCGCACCCGGCCGGCGGCCAGCCACCCGGCCGGCGGCCGGCGCCCGCACACCCGCGTCACGCCGGGCGCGGCTCGCCGTCACTCGCCGCGGTGCTTGCGCCAGTCGAGCGGTTCCGGTGGCGGCCCGAGATTCGGCGGGGGCCTGCCTTTCCTCGACCGCCAGCTGACCGGGGCGGGCGGGCCCGGCCGAGTGCGCCGCGCGGGCCCGGGCGGCTGGGCAGATGGCTCTGGCTCGCCGGGCGGCCGGGCCTCGTCACCGTCGGCGGGAACCTCGGCCGCCGCCGGCCACGGGCCCGCCCGGTCCGGCTGCGCCTCCCCCACCTGCCCGTCCGCTGCCGGTGCCCCGGAGCCGGCGGCCGGGCCGGCCGGGCCTCGTCCAGGCTCAGCACGCTGGCCGTCGGCAGCCCCAGGATCGCCGGATTGGCGTCCGCCAGCACGACCTGGCGACCCTCGGGGGAGGCGTAGCTGACAATGACGGCGCTCGGCGGCAGCTGCTGCAGCTGATGCGGCTCGATCAGGAACTCGCGGGACCGCTGGGCGGTTCTCGCGAGCGACTCGTTCGCGCCGACCGCGGTGGACGTGCTCCATCCCCACGAGGTGCTCGCATTGATCCCCTCGGTGATCGACTCCGAATCGCTGGTGCCGGTGGACGCGCTCTGCTCCCGGCTGCCCGACCCGGTGCGCGCCCCGAACGGCGCGGCATCGGCCCTGGTGTGACCGCGGCCACGGCTCTGGCCCGTGGTCTGGCTGGTGGAGGCCGAGACCGACACCGAGTCGGCGGTCCCCACCGTGCCGGTGTAGGACCAGCCCGAGGTGTCGGTGACCGAGGCGCCCACGGTGTCGGTGAGCTGGCTGAGCACGAAGCGGTGCTCGGTCCCGATCTGCTCGCTGGCCACCTTGGCGTCGTCCGCGTTGCCGAGCCGCATGAACGCGACGGCCGCGTTCCCGCGCCCGATCCTCTCCCTGACCTGGGAAGGGATCGACCGGTAGGCGAGCACCAGCCCGGTATGCGTGCTCTCGCAGGCATCACACAGCCGGTCGAGCACCTCGCCGCTGAGTTTGTCCGCGCCGGCCAGCCAGAGTGTGTGCCGCCAGGGCCGGCCCCGCGGGGCCTGGCGGAGCAGGTGGGTGAGGGACACGGTGACGTAGGTCCCGAGCATCGCGTTGCCGAACGTGGTCCCGCTCCGGTCGAGCGCGATGACCCGCAACGCGCTGCGCGGAAGCGGGCCCGGTTCCGAGCCGAGCCGGTCCAGCGCCCGCAGCCGGGCCTCCAGCGCCCAGGCCCGCTCGATCACCACCCGGTCGGCCGCGCCCCGGCCGAACAGGCCGGTGACCCGCTCCAGCTGGGCGGCGGTGAGCAGGCCGGCCTGGATGTCGTCGCGCGGGTCGCCGACCTGGGCGAGAGCCCGCAGGCCCGCGGTGACGTTGGCGATCCCGGCGCCCTCCCCCAGCGCGCCGATGACCCGCTCGATGATCGCGTGGTCGCGGGCCGGATCGGCCCCACCCCCGCGGGGTGGGTCGGCGGACGCGCTGGCCGCCAGCACATCGGCGAGCGGTTCCGCGGGCATGCCCACCCCGAGGTCGAGCCGCGGCAGGTCACCGGGCAGGACCCACACCAGCGGCCGGATGCCCAACCCGCCGACCAGCGCTACCAGGTCGCGGCCGACCGCACCCTCGGACAGGTCGATCACGGTCACCTCGCCGCCGGTCGCCAGCCTGGCCGCGCCGGTCATGGTGAGCAGGGCGGACCAGCCGGCCAGCGTGCCCCCGGCCACGTCCACCCGGTCGATCCTGTCCGGGAGCGCGACCGGGTACCACAGCGGCTGCCGGGTGAACATCTGCTGACATGACTGCCAGTCACGGAACCGCCGGGCGTGCTCCTCCAGCCTGCCGAACTGCTGGCCCTCCTGGGCGGCACGGGCGCCCACGACCCGGCGCCCCTCCGCGGCGACGGTGGCCCGCAGGTCCCGCTGGCCGCGCCAGACGGCCCGGACGCCCCGCCCGGCCAGGGCCGCGAACCCGGCCGCCCCGGCTACGGTGAGTGCCGGGTTGAGCAGGCCGGCCTCGCCGAGCACCAGCACCAGCGCGACCGCCACCAGGCAGGCCCCGGCCAGCACCTTCCAGTACCGGGTGAGCAGCCTCTCCTCCCGCTGCTGGGCGGCCAGCCAGCCGGGGTTGAGCTGCTCCTGCTCGGGGGGGACGGGGCGGCGGGGCGGCGGTCCCGGGTCCGGATGGGCCAGCGCGTACTGCCAGCCCAGGTAGATCCGGCCTGCGCGGAACGCCGGGGCACCGGTCATCGCGGCCGGCCGCCGGGGATGTGGGGGTCGTCCTGCCCCGCCGGAACGGTGTCCGGCCCGTCGCCGCTGCCCGGCCCGGGGCCGGGCGCCGCCTGGTGGGCCGGGATCCGGGCGGGGACGCTCACGGCGAGCGGTACCACGCGGCCGGCGCTCGCGCACGGGACCAGGGTGAACTCGTTTTCCCCGAGGGCGCACAGGTCCTCGCCGGTCACCCGCGGGGACCAGGCTGCTCCCAGCGGCGCGGCCGGGCCAGCGGAGGCACCGGCGGCAGGACCACCGCCCTGGGCACCCTCCGGCCAGCCGGCGAGCGCCTGGGTGGGCTGAGCGGACGGCAGGTCGGCGGGCACCAGCCGCCACCCGGTCAGCCAGGCGAGCTGCCCGGCCAGCGTCCGGTCGTCCAGGCGGTGCAGGACCAGCACACTGGCCTGGTCCCTGAGCCTGCCCACCGCCGCCGCCGAGGTGGTGCTCAGCACGGTCGCGAGCCCGGTGTCGGCGCCGACGCCGATCAGGCCGGCCAGCGCCTGCGGATCGACCGTCTCGCACTGGCCGAACCAGGCCAGGCCGTCGCCCCCGGCGGCGATCCTGCGCAGCCCCGCATATACCTCGGTGATGTCCTGGGCCACCAGGTTCGCCACCGTGTCGGCGGTCTGCCCGTGGGCGGACCGGTCGAGCGAGAACAGCACGACGCCCCGCTGCCGCACCACCTCGTCCAGGCTGATCTGAAGTCCAGGTGCCGTGGCCGGGCAGGCGCCGAGCCAGCGGCCGAGCGGCGACGCCCGCAGGCCGGTCAGCTGCTCGGCCACGAACGCCGCCACGGAGGTGTCAGCCGCCAGGCGGCTGGCGGTCAGCGCGACCCGGCCAGCGAGCCAGGTGCGGCGCGGATAGTAGGGGGGAACCCGCTCCATCCGGGCGGTCAGCGCCCCGGGGCGCAGCATCCCCGCGATGTCGTCGAGCACCGCCACCGCCGGATCACCGGGGGCCGCCCCGGCCACCGCGAACACGTCGGTCAGGCAGGCCTGGCATCCGAGCCGGACGGAGTCAGCTGCCTGGGCCCAGTCAATCATGCCCATGACCAGGGCGGCCTGGCGCGCGGGACCGCCGCGCAGCGGCTCGTAGTACCCCGGCCCGGCCGCCCCGAAGATCTGCAGCGGCGCCCCGGCGGCGGCGCACACCGCCGCCAGCGAGGCGGCCAGCCCGGCACCGGCCCCCAGATCCACCACGATCACTGGCTTGCGGAGCCGGATCGCCGCGTGGACCAGCTGGAATCCCGATGCCGACACGGCGGGCCGCGCGGAACCGGTGACCAGCACGCCGCGCTCCGCCTCCGGCCAGGACACCGCGGCGGGCTGGCCGGTTCCGGCGTCAACCCCCAGGCACACCCCGGTACGGGTGAGCACACCTCCGGACTTAACGAATGCTGCCGTCCACCGCCGGCGGCACATGCTGACCAGTCCCGGGCGGGGGGCGGGCAGGCGCCACTCGTCGGTGTGCAGCCAGTCCAGCCACCAGGCTGCGGCCGCGATGCCCGCGGCCAGGATGAGGGCGATGGGGAACTGGCCGGGGAACCAGCGCACGGAACCGGCGGAGGCACCCAGGTGGGTGAGCCGCGCGGGGTCGGTGACCGGGCCGGTGAGCAGCGCCAGGACCGCGCGCGGGGCGGCGAGGAACCCGGCCAGGGCCGCCGCGGGGCCGATCGCCAGGATCCAGGCCACCCCGCAGGCCGCCGGCCCGGCCAGCCACACCGGGCGCCAGCGGGTGATCTTCCCGATGGCGTAGAAGGCGACCGCCAGCCCGAGCGTGACCGGGGCGAACAATAAGCTGGTCAGCACCGCCAGCAGGGTCACGGCAGCCAGGACCTCACGGCGGTGCGGTGTGCCCAGCGGGATCAGGTAGCGCGCTCGCCGCGGTGCGCGCTGCGGGGCAGCCGGAACGGCGACTGGCATTGGGTCAAGGTTCCCAGTCCGCCGTGGCGTGTGTCCAGACAGACTCGAAACCATCGGGGGGCCCGTCGGGCGCGGCCGTGGCCTGGATGACGATGCGGAACAGGTCGGGCCGGAGCATGGCGGTGGTGATGGCAACCGGGCGGTGGGCGGCCGGATCCTCGAAACTGACCGTGACCGTGGCCACCAGCTCGCCAGCGCTCAGGCGCAGGCTGCGGGCCACCGAGGGCGGCGGCGGCGCGAGCTCGATCTGCACCGCCCGGGCGCGGCCGGTCACGGCCGCGGGCGGGCCGTCGCCGGCGGCGCGGTCGTCCGGCGGGGAGCCGCCCTCAGCCGGCGCGGCCTCCGGCGGGGAAACGCCCCCGCCCGGCGCAGCGTCCGCGGGCGCGCCATCGGCGGGCGGGGAACCGGCGGGCGGCCCATCCGCCGGTGACCGGTCGTCCTGCCCGGCGGGCGGCGGGGCGAACGGCGGCGCCCCCAGATCGGGTAGCGACCGGCTCAGCCGTTCCGGCAGGTAGCTGGCGGAGAGCGCGCCTGGCTCGCCCCCCACCGTCCACACGCAGCGGATCGCCACCGCCGGCTCGCCAGCCTCCAGGCCGAGCGATCGCCCGATGTCCTCCGGCGGCCGCCGCCGCGACACCTGGCGGCTCTTGCACACCAGCTGGCCGCCCATCGGGTTGACGTCGGAGACCAGGCTGGACAGGCCCTCGAGCGGAACCCGGTATTCAGCCGGGCTGGCCCGGTACACCTGCCCATCGGGCAGCCGCCGGAGCAGATGCCGGGCGGTCAGCTCATCGATCGCCGCGTCGACCTCGCCCGCGCTCACGTTGAAACGCCGCGCCATCGCGGTCAGCCTGGGCAGCCGCCACCCCGGCTCATGATGGACAAGCGTGGCCGCCATCCGGTCGGCCAGCACCCCAGCGGCGACCCGGCGGCGCCGGGCCCCGGCCCGGCGGACGTCGCCTCCCCGGTCAACCGTCATTCCGCATGACGCCGGGACACGATCGGGCGCAGGGTCCAGGTGACCGGCAGGCCGAGGAGGCCGGCCAGCACCCCGTGGCCGGCGCGCGTGCGGATCCGGCCGGGGTGGCCGGATCCGTCCGCTGCGTCAGCGTGGTCACTACGAACCGATCTTGCTGATCTGTGCCTTGGCCTTCTGGTCGATGCTGGAGGGCAGCTGTGCGTAGCCCAGCCCGGGGAGCAGTTTCTGGCCGTCGCCGACCAAGTAGCCGACGTAGGCCTTGAGCATCTTGGTCACATTCGAGCTGGACTGCTTCTGGTAGAGCAGAACCCACGACTGGGCGGTGATCGGGTACGAGCCGGCGCCGGGCGCCCAGATGGCACTGAACGTCAGGTCGGGCTTGACGCTGGCGTTGCTGGCGGCTTGGGTGGCCGCCTGCACCGACGGCTCGACGTAGTCGCCGTCCTTGTTCTTGATCGAGGCCCAGGTCAGCCCTGACGCCTTGGCGTCGGCGTAGTCCACGTAACCGATCGCGCCCGCGGTGCTCTTGACGATCTGCGCCACCCCGCCGTTGCCGTTGCCGCCCCGGCTGGTCGCCGGCCAGTTGATGGTCGAGCTAGTGCCCAGCTTCCACACCCCCGTCGCGCCCTCGACCAGGAACTGGGAGAAGTTCTGGGTGGTGCCCGAAGAGTCCGAGCGGTGGGCGATGACGATCGCGGTACTGGGCAGCTTCACTCCGGGGTTCAGCGCCGTGATCGCCGGGTCGTCCCACTTTTTGATCTCACCCTGGAAGATCTTCGCGATGGTCGGCGCATCCAGCTTCAGACTCTTGACCCCTGACAGGTTGTACGACACCGTGATCGGCCCGATCAAGATGGGGAAGTACAGCACCGTCTTGCCCTTGAAGTTCGCCGTCTCATCGGAGGGGATCGGCGAGTCCGACCCCGCGAACTGGACGACACCCCCGGCCAGGTCGGTGCGGCCCTTGCCCGAGCCGCCGCCACCGTAGTTGACCGTCATGCTGGGCTGGACCGACCTGAAGGCCTGGATAGCCGACTGCTGATAAACGAGCTGCAAGGTCGATCCGCTCGCGTTGAGCGTCCCGCTCAAACTCGCCCCCGACGAACCTCCCGAGGACGGGCTGCTGCCCGACGACGAACTGCACGCGGCCAGCGACAACGCCATCGCGGCCACGGCCGCCCCCGCCGCCGCGACCCCGCGGATGCGCACACGTTGCATATCAGATAGCCCCTCTCAATTACCTGCCTAGAGTTGCGACGAGGATGGCCTTGACGGCGTGCAGGCGGTCCCGGTGACCGCCGTGGATGCGGTGGCGTCAGCCTGAACGGCTGGGCTTCCCTGGGTGGAACCGGACTCCGCAGGATCATCCTGAAGAGACAATGTGCGCCCGCCCTCGATCGCTTTGAGATACGGCGGGGGAAGCCCGCCTATTGGACCTCATTGATAGGGAGCGAAGGTGGCGCGCGGATGAACTACAGGTGACAGAGAAGCTGACGAACAGATGACAAGCTGGAAAACGGATGAGGGGCAGGCGGCCGGCCGCCTGCCCCTCATCCGTTGCCTTCGTCAGCAGTAGAGCTGGGAACCAGCCCTCAGACAGTGACCTCCACCGCGGTGCGGTGGCCGTAGTCGGCGGTCACCGTCTCGTCGGTGTTCACCCCGCCCGGCGCGAGCACGCGCACGGTCCAGGTCCCCGGGGCGGCGAAGAAGCGGAACCCGCCGTCCTCGCCGAGCGGGACCTCGGCGACGAACTCGCCGCCGTCGTTGAGCAGCCGGGCGTAGCCGACCGGCAGCGGCGCCCCGCCGCGCGTCACGTGGCCCTCGATGACGGCCTCACCCGACGCGCTGGCGGGCATGGCGGCGCCCCCGGCGGGTGCCCCGCAGCCCGGCTGGGCCGCGGCTGCCGACCGGGCTGGGCCCTCCTGGCCGGCCGCGCCGGCCTGCTGCGCCGCGCTCACCGTGCCTCACCCAGCTCGATCGGCACCCCGACCAGCGATCCGTACTCGGTCCAGGACCCGTCGTAGTTCTTCACGTTCGGCTGCCCGAGCAGCTCGTGCAGGACGAACCAGGTGTGGGCGCTGCGCTCGCCGATCCGGCAGTACGCGATGGTGTCCTTGCTGAAGTCCAGGCCGGCCTCGCCCTGGTACAGCGCCCGCAGTGCCTCATCCCCGCGGAAGGTGCCGTCGTCGTTCGCGGCCTTGGACCAGGGGACGTTCTTCGCGGTCGGGATGTGCCCGGCGCGCTGCGCCTGCTCCTGCGGCAGGTGCGCGGGCGCCAGCAGTTTGCCGGTGAACTCGTCCGGCGACCTGACGTCCACCAGGTTCCGCTTCCCGATCGCGGCGACGACCTCGTCGCGCATCGCCCGCAGCGACGAGTCCTGCTCAGAGGCGTGGTAGGACGCCCGCGCCCGCTCCGGTACCGCGGTGACCATCTGGCGGGATTCAAGCTCCCACTTCTTGCGGCCGCCATCGAGGAGCTTGACGTTCCGGTGCCCGTACACCCGGAAGTACCAGTAGGCGTAGGCGGCGAACCAGTTGTTGTTGCCGCCGTACAGGATGACGGTGTCGTCGTTGCCGATGCCGCGCTCGGACAGCAGCTGCTCGAAGCCATGCCGGTCCACGAAGTCGCGCCGGACCGGGTCCTGCAGGTCCTTCCGCCAGTCCAGCTTGATGGCGTTGCGGATATGTCCCTTGTCATATGCGGTGGTGTCCTCGTCCACCTCGACCAGGACCACACCCGGGTCGTCGAGGTGGTTTCCCACCCAGTCAGCGTCCACGAGGACGTCAGAGCGGCTCATACGGTTACCTCCTTGTCAGGCTCCGGCGGTCCTGCCCCCTGGCGGCCCGGCCAGATCCGGCGAATAAGCACGTACATCTCGCAGCCCAGGCACAAGCCGAAAGCCGCGTTGAGGAAGGCGGCAGCGAGGGCCAGGGCGGTACCGGCCATGCCGAGCGGGGTAAGGCCGGTCGCATACCCGATGATCCCGATGACGCTTACGACCAGGCCGACCCCCTGGGCGAACCGCGGACCCGCCGCGTCCTCCATCTCCTTGGGCGGTCCGAGCCGCGGACGGACCAGCCAGCGGTAGATCATGCCGTAAGGCGCGTACGACAGTCCCGCCACGGCGCTGATCCCGAACACGACCGCCTGGAACGCCAGCAGCCACACGCTGCCCGTGACCAGGACCACGGCGAGGACGACGGTGGACAGCGCGGCGCTGAAGCGCTGCCCTCTCGGATCGATCTTCATGCCTGCGGCCACCTTCTCAGGGTTCGGTTCGGGGTGGTTGTCCGCGCCAGCGATCCGCCGGGCCTGCGGGGCCATAAGCCCACGCCCGGGCCCGATGCTGTCACCGGCCGTTTCCCCGGCTTTCGCGGGGCTGGCCCGGCGGCGGTCAGGCGGCCCGGCGCTGACGCGGCACCGGACACAGCGTCGTCGCCACACGGCAGTAGTCGATGGTGCGCCGCCTGGTCAGCAGCATGGGCACACGCCAGGCCGGCATCCCCCAGGCGTGCCGCCCGCCCGCGTCCGTGGCGATGGGCATAGGCCTGATGCTAGGCGCGCCCATGCCAGGAGTCACTTCCCATCTGCGGGGGGCAGGTCTTGGCTGGCCCACGCTAACAGGTCCCGGGCGGCCGCCGCAGGCATCGGCCAACAGGGTCATGGCGCCCTGTCCCCCGTGGCCTGGGCCAGCGCATCGACGACATCGGAGCGGCGCGGCAGCCCGCTGGCCCGGCGCGCGATCTGCCCGCGCGAGCCGAGCACGAACACGGTCGGGGTCCGCCGGATGTCGAGCTGCCGGGCCAGGTCCATGCGCGCGGCCACGTCGATCTCCACGTGCGCCACGCCATCGCTGCGGCCGGCCACGTCCGCGAGCAGCTGCCTGGTGGCGCGGCACGGGGCGCAGAAGGCGGAGGAGAACTGCAGCAGGGTAGCCCGGGCGCCCAGCGGGTGGCCCAGGTCGGCCTCGGTCAGCCGCTGCGCCGATGGCTCCCGCATCCGGCCGTCACGGCGCCGCCGGGCGAAACCGGCCGCGGTCGCGAGAACGAGCACAGCGCCCAGCGCTATCACCCCGGCGGCCACGGTCCCTACAGCACGGCCCGCGCCCGCCGCATTCCCGGGCCGGGCCCCGATGATCGGCCCTTACCGGCCACTAGGCCGCGTTGACCGTGGCCATCACCTTCCCGTTCGCGGTCACCTGGAAGCTGGCCAGGCCCGCGTCAGGCAGTGCGGTCGAGGCCGGGTACCAGACCGGCCAGCCCCGGTAGTTCACCCGCCAGCCGCCCACCACGAAGTGGTGGCCGTGCGTGTCGGTGACCACGAACTCGCAGACCGTCCCGGCCGGGATGCCCGAGACGCGGGCGGCCATGGTGGTTCCCCAGGGCATCGACGCGTACTTCACGGTCAGGGTCGCCCCGGTCACGGAGTCGACCCCGGAGACCGTCTGCCAGCTGTGCCTGGCCGGCGCCTGTGCGTGGGTCCCTGACGGAGACGAGCCGGACGCCAGCGCGGTCGCGCCGGCCGCGCCCGCGCCCAGGGCGAGCACGGCCACGGCCGCCGCCGCGGCCAGCTCACGCCAGCGGCGGACCCGCCGCGCCTGCGCGGTCCGCGCCACCAGGGAGGGCAGCATCTCATCGGCCGACGTCTCCTCCGTGGCCGGGCCGGCCGGGTCGGCCTGGTCGGCCACGGCTAGCCGTTCCGCCTCCGCCGTGGGCACCCTGCGCAGCAGCGCCGGCAGCCCGGCCAGGCTGGCCAGCTCCTCCCGGCAGTCGGTGCAGGTGGCCAGGTGCTCGTCCACCTGGGCACGGTCGGCAGGATCGATCGCGCCCAGCACGTAGACGCCGAGCGAGTGCCGGATCTCACGGCAGCTTGCCGCGCCGCTCATGGTGCAAGCCCCCGTTCCTCTAGCGCTAGCTTGAGTGCCCGGAGCGCGTAGAACGCCCGGGATTTGACGGTCCCAGCCGGGATGCCGAGCACGACGGCCGCCTCGGCCACGGACCGTCCCAGATAATAGGTCTCCAGCAGGACCCGGCGATGTTCGGGCCGGAGCGTCGCGAGCGCGTCGGCCACCGCCCATGATTCGAGCACACGGTCAGCCTCGTCGGGAACGGGGACAAGTTCAAGTGCGCCCTCCCCCACTTCCTGCGGCCGTGCCTTCCTGGCCCGGTGCGCGTCCACCGCGAGGTTGCGCGCGACCGCGAACAGCCAGGGCCGGGCCGGGCGTTCCGCGATCGCATCGGGATGCTGCCAGGCCCGGAAGAGCGTTTCTTGCACGATGTCCTCAGCTCGCTGCCGGTCCCCGTCGGTCATCCGCAGCGCGTACCGCAGCAACGGGGCGGCGTGTTCCGCGTAGAGCTCACGGACCAGCTCCTCATCGCTGACCCGATCCTTGGGCCTCTTGCCTTCGAGGCTGCCCTGGCGCGCCACATCCTTGTCACGGCCACGGGGCTCGGCAGGTTCATCGCCGGGGTTCACGTCCGGCTCCATCGGGTAGGCGCTGAGGCCATCGCCGGCTCCGGGCGGGGCGGTCAGCCACCGGCGAAGGGGGGCAGGACTTCGACCACGGCCCCCTCGTGCATGCTGACGTTCTCGGGCGGCCGGGCGCCCGCCTGCTCCCCGTCGATCAGGAACGAGGACCGGGCCAGGACCCCCTTGAGGGCGGGAGCAGCTGGATGCCTGGCCAGCACCGCCGCGAGCACGTCCGCCAGGGTGCCGCCATCGAGGGTTTCCTCGGCGACACCGGCCGCCTGTTTCGCCGCGGCCCAGTAGCGCACGGTCACGATCGCCATGTCGGCTATCCTCGCTCTCATCGGATCCGGGCGACGCTGCCCACCGGCCCACCTAATAGTCAGTCTCTCCCGCAGAGCAAATCCACGGCGGAGGTGGCAGCAGTTGAGTGAGCTTCTCCTGCTCACCAGCGCTGCCGAGCCGCCCGGGGAGATCCTGCCAGCGATCGGCCTGCTGCTCCACTCGGTACGGACAGGCCGGGCCGAGCCGGCCGCGCTGGCCGACCCGCCCGCGGCGGATGCGGTCCTGGTCGACGCCCGGCGGGACCTGGTCCGCGCCCGGGAGCTGTGCCGGCTGCTGCGGGCCACGGGCCTGGAGGTCCCGCTGCTGGCCGTGCTGACCGAAGGCGGCCTGGCCGCCGTGACGGCCGATTGGGGCACCGACGACGTTATTCTCAACACGGCCGGCCCGGCGGAGGTCGAGGCCAGGCTGAGGCTCGCCATCGGGCGGCAGGCGAGTGCCGCGCCAGCGGCGCCAGACGAGATCCGCTCCGGCGACCTCGCCATCGACGAAGTCACCTACAGCGCCCGGCTGCGCACCCGGGCCCTGGATCTCACATTCAAGGAGTTCGAGCTGCTGAAGTTCCTCGCCCAGCACCCCGGCCGGGTCTTCACCCGGGCCCACCTGCTGCAGGAGGTGTGGGGCTATGACTACTTCGGCGGCACCCGGACCGTTGACGTCCACGTGCGGCGGCTGCGGGCCAAGCTCGGCGCGGAGCACGAGGCGCTGATCGGCACCGTGCGCAACGTGGGCTACCGGTTCGTGCCGCTGAAGGCGGACGAGAGCCGCGGGCAGCCGCGCGGCACCGGGGCCGGCGCCCCCGGCCACCGGGCGCCGGCCGGCGCGGCGGAGCCCGCCGGGAGCGCCGGGGCTACCGGTGCCGGCCGGGGCGCCCGCCGTCCGGGCCGCGAGGACGGCGACCCGCGTCCCGCCCGCGGCCAGATCGAACGGAGGAGGTCCAGCCCTGCCCGAGCAGACCGCTGAGAACGAACCGGGCGCCCGCGCCAGTGGCGCTGGCGAGCCGGTGAGCGTCACTGTGCAGGGGCGGATCGGCCCGGCGGAGGCACAGGCGGTGCTCCGGCTCGCCGACGCCGCCGCGGCGGAGGACGGCGTCGGGCCACTGTCAGAGCAGGTCGTGCTGCAGGTCCGCGACGGTGGCGATCCCGCCGCCCGCAACCTGCTCCTGTGGCAGGGCGGCGAGCTGGCCGGTTTCGCCCACCTGGACGCGCCCGCCGGCCCGGATGCCAGCAGCGGCGGCGAGCTGGCCGTCCACCCGGCCCACCGCAGGCAGGGGCTGGGCCGGACGCTGGCCCGGGCCATCGCCGCCGAGGCCGCCGGGCGGCCGGTGCGGCTGTGGGCGCACGGCGACCTGCCCGCCGCCGCCGCGCTCGCGGCCAGCGCCGGGCTCACCAGGACGCGCGCCCTGTGGCGGATGAACCGCTCGCTGCGCGTCCCGCTTCCCGAGCCCCGCCTGGCTCCCGGGATCACGGTGCGCACCTTCGTCCCCGGCCAGGATGAGCCGGAGTGGCTCGCGCTCAACGGCCGTGCCTTCGCTGACCACCCGGAGCAGGGCAGGTGGACCCGGGAGGATATCGACCGCCGCGAGCGGGAGCCGTGGTTCGATCCGGGCGGGTTCTTCCTCGCCGGGCGCGGCGGGCGGCTGGCCGGCTTCCACTGGACGAAGATCCACCCCGCGGGGGGGCCGGGCCGCGGGCCGGTGGGCGAGGTCTATGTGATCGGGGTTGACCCGGCCGAGCAGGGCACGGGGCTGGGCCGGGCCCTGACCCTGATCGGCCTGCATTACCTGCGGGACCGGGGACTGGATGAGGTCATGCTTTACGTTGACGAGTCGAACCCGGCGGCGATCAGGCTCTACGAGTCGCTCGGATTCTCCCGCGCCGCGACCGACGTCATGTATGGGCCCGCGGCCTGATTCGGCAGCAGCCGCTGTCCCTGGGCCATCCCCGGGCGCCGCGCGAAACGCCCACACATCATCCCGGCAGGGCGGCACCACCGGGGCACCCCCTGCTGTCCCCGTCCTGCTCATCCCGGCCCCGCCGGCCGGGCTCAACCCCGTGTCTGCGTGCCGTTACGCGACTGACTTCACCCCGAGAACCTCGTCCAGCTCGTCCGGGGTCAGCGGGTGATCACTCGCGGCAACGGCACTGAGAACCTCGGCGTAGAGCTCGATCTCGTCGAGCGCCACGCTGTCATGGACACGAAGATCGAGACGCTCACGCACCGCGCCCACCTCCTCGCCAAGGGATCCACAGCGATCCCTGGTACCAGGCTATGACGCGATCCGGCGGCCCGGCATGACCCAACAGGGTCATTCCCGGGCTACCTCCGGGGGGTTTTTCCAGCCGCTGATAACAATTCCAATAAAGTTGCCGCGCCGGGCCCGCCGGGCCGGTAAAAGTAGCTCCTCACCGGCTCGGGGGACGGCCGCCTCCGGCCCAGCTCACGTTGCGATGCCGCGCCGCGCGCCGGACGTACCCGTCGGCGGTATCCGCGAACGTGGCGCGGTCGGCGTCGGTGAGCTCGCGCACCACCCGCCCCGGGACACCGGCCACCAGGACGCCGGGCGGGATCTGCTGGCCAGGACGGACGACCGTCCCGGCCGCCACCAGCGAGCCGGCGCCGATGCGGGCCCGGCCGAGCACGATCGCCCCGATCCCGATGAGCGCGCCGGCCTCCACGTGCGCGCCATGCACCGTCGCCCGGTGCCCCAGCGAGACCCGCTCAGCCAGGATCACCGGCTCCCCCTCGTCCACATGCAGGCAGCACTGGTCCTGAATATTGCATTCTTGGCCGACCACAATCTCGTCCTCATCGGCCCGCAGCACCGAGCCGTACCAGACGCTGGCCGCCCGGCCCACCGTCACCCGGCCCACCAGCACCACGCCGGGAGCGATCCACGCCTCGGGATGGACCGACGGCGTCACCCCGTCCAGCGTCCCCAGGTGGTAGCTGTGCACCGGATGCCTCCTGCCCGGCGGCACGTCGGCCCGGGCGCCGCCAGCGACCATGCTGTCACCCGCCGCGCCGGGCAGGCCACTTGGCCTGGGACGTCACGTTAATCGCGGCAAAACGGGATAATCGTCCGTTTCGGTTGCGCACTACCGTGGTAAGGGACGAGAGTCGTGCCCGTTGCCGCCACATCCCCAACCGTAACGTCGCCCGGCCCGCCGGGCGACAAGCCGGCGCCGCCAGCGGCGGCCGGCTCCGACCGCCACCTCAGCCACCCTGGCTCGCGCCCGCACGGGCCGCGAAGCGGGGCCGGCCAGATTGCCTCTGGGTGCCACCATGACTGATGACGCAGACCTGATGACCGACCTGGACAGTGAAGGCGCCTTCGAAGTCCAGATGCGCGGGTACAGCCGCCGCCAGGTGGATGAGTTCGTCGCGCGTTCCCGCAGCCAGGTCCGCGACCTGGAGGATCGGCTCTCGCACTCGCTCGACGAGACGGAACGGGTCCGGCTGGAGCTGACCGCCGCCCGCCAGGGCCTGAGCGGCAAGCCCGCCCACGAGGAGATCAGCGAGCGGGTCGGCCAGATCCTCAAGCTCGCCGACGACGAGGCCAAGGCCCAGCGCAACCGCGCCCAGGACGAGATCGCCAAGCAGCGCGAGGATGCGAAGAAGGAAGCCGACCGGATCCGCACCGAGGCGCGCGAGCAGACCGAGCGGATGCTGACCGCCGCCCAGGAGCAGGCGGAGAACGCGATCGCGACCGCCCGCGCCGAGGCGGACAAGATGCGCAACGCGGCCCGCCTGGAGACCGAGCGGGCCATCGGCGAGGCGACCAAGGAGGCCGAGAACACCCTCGCCAGCGCCAAGGCCCAGGCCAAGCAGATGCTCGACGAGGCCACCGTCCGGGCCAGCGCCATCCACGACGGCGCGGAGCGGCGGCTGAACCTGCTGACATCCAGGCACACCGAGACGATGCGCCGGCTCACCGAGATCCGGGACGTGGTCACCAACCTGGTGGCCAGCGAGACATCGCGGGGATCGCTGGAAGACGAGGTCGCCAAGTCGGTGGCCAGCTCGTTCGCCGCGGGCGGCGGCACCGGCGCCCGGCAGGGCAGCGCCGCCGAAACCCGGCGCGGCGGCCCGACCGGCCGGGCCGGCGCGCGCGAGCCCGGCCAGGAGCGCGACAAGGGCGCCGAACCGCCCGCCTCGCCCGCCCCGGGCCACCCTGGCCAGCACTCAGGCGGCGGGCCCGACACGCGGCCCGCGGCCGCGGCCCGCCCGGCCCGGCCCGCCCCCGACAACGGGAGCGCCGAGCCGGCCAGCGGAGCCGGCGAGAACGTCCGCGTCCTGCCGGAATGAGGTAAGCCGCTGCCTGCCTGACGAGCCAGCCCCCGCTCCTCGCCAGGCAGGCGGCGCACCCAGCCAGCCAGCGCACCCCGGCCAACCAGACAGCAACCCTCGGCCTGCGGCCGCCACCGGCCGGCCAGCGGAAAACGCGGCGCCTCAGGCGGAGAGCGCGTCGATCCGCCGCAGGATCACGCCCTCACGCAGCGCCCAGGGGCAGATTTCGAGCTCGTTCAGCCCGAACAGGTCCATCGCCGCGTCGGCCACCAGCGCACCCGCGGCCAGTTGCGGCGCGCGGGTGCGCGAGACACCGGGCATGTCGGCGCGTTCGGCCACTGACATCGTCGCCAGGCGCTTGGCCAGTTCCGCGATGTCCGCGTGGCCCACTACCCGCCGGACGTAGCTGCCCTCGCCGGACGGCGCCGCGCCCGCGATCCTGGCCAGCTGGCGGAAGGTCTTGGAGGTCGCCACGGCCCGGTCGGCCTGCCCGAGCCGGGTCACCTCGCCGGCCCGCCGGGCGATCTCCGCCCGCACATGACGGCGCAGCTGGCGCGTCTCATCGGCCGTGGGCGGATCGCGGGTGAGCCAGTTCCTGGTCAGCCTGCCCGCGCCGAGCGGCAGCGAGATCGTCACGTCCGGCACCTCGTCGATGCCCATGGCGATCTCCAGGGAGCCGCCGCCGATGTCAAGCATGAGGACCTTCCCCGAGGACCAGCCGAACCAGCGGCGGGCGGCCAGGAACGTCAGCCGCGCCTCCTCCGGCCCGGGCAGCACCGCGATGTTGACACCGGTGGCCGACCTGACCGAGGCCAGCACATCATCCCCGTTGGCCGCGTCCCGGACGGCCGAGGTGGCGAAGGCGAGCAGTTCCTCCACCCCCTTGTCCTCGGCGATCTGCAGCGCCTCGGCCACGAAGGCGCGCAACCGCAGCGCGCAACTGCGCGACAGCCGGTTCCCCTCCTCCAGGCTGTCCCCAAGCTGGAGTTCTGCCTTGTGGGAGAACACCGGCAGGGGGCGCCCGCCCTGGTGGGCGTCCACCACCAGGAAGTGAACAGTGTTGGACCCAACGTCCAGGACACCAAGTCGCATACATTGACGCTACTGGGCCGGGCAAACCTCGAGGAGTCCCGGCCGGTCATGATGGAAGGTTGACATGCCTGACGCCGCGCACGCATTGAGGATCGAGCCGTCCCGCAAGCGGGTGCGCACCTACCTGGCCGGCCAGCTCGTCGCCGACACCCTCCACCCGGTCCTGGTCTGGGAGGGGCCGCACTACCCCGTCTACTACCTGCCCGCGGCCGACATCCGGGCCGAGCTGATCCCGGCCGGGCGGACCAAGCACTCCCCCAGCCGCGGCGAGGCGGAGATCCTCGATGTCAAGGTGGCGAGCGCGAGCGCCCCGGGGGCGGCCCTGCGCTATCCCCAGTCCCCGCTACCGGAACTCCGTGACCTGGTCCGGCTGGACTGGAACTCGATGAGCGAGTGGCTCGAGGAGGACGAGCCGGTCTACACCCACCCCCGCGACCCCTACTCGCGGGTGGACATCCTGGCCAGCTCCCGGCACGTCCGGGTCGAGCTCGACGGGGTCACCGTCGCCGACTCCCGCCAGCCCCGCATCCTCTTCGAGACCGGGCTGCCGCCCCGGTACTACCTGCCCCTCGCCGATCTGCGGATGGACCTGCTGCGGCCATCGGAGTCGGAGTCCCACTGCCCGTACAAGGGGACCGCCAGCTACTGGTCGGTGGACACCGGGCGGGCCGAGCACCGCGACGTGGTGTGGATGTACCGTTTCCCGCTGCCGGAGAGCCAGAAGATCGCCGGGCTGGCCTGCTTCTACAACGAGAAGGTGGATCTGTTCCTGGACGGGGAGCCGCAGGAACGCCCGCGCACGCACTTCAGCTGAGCGACCGGAGCCGCTAGCGCAGCCCGTTCAGCTGGAAGCGGCCCGGGCCGGGGCGCCGGGGTCGTCCGCGTCCTCGATCCGCAGCATCGACGGGCCCCGCCGGGCGGAGATCGCCGCGGCGGCGGTCTCCGCCTCCCGCAGCACCCTCAGGATGTTGCCGCCGGCCAGCCGGGCGCAGTCCGGCTCGCTCCAGCCCCGCTCCAGCAGTTCCGCGATGAGCGCCGGATAGCACGACACATCGGCCAGGCCGTCGGGGAGATCCTCGGTGCCGTCGAAATCCCCGCCCAGACCGACGTGCTCCACCCCCGCCACCGCGCGCACGTGCTCGACATGATCCGCGACCTGGGCCAGCGTGGCCCGCGGCGGGGGGTTGCGGCGCGCGTACTCCTGCCGGGCCGCCCGGCTGGCCGGTTCCCAGGGGGCCATCCCGCGCCGCTCCATCTCCGCTGACAGCTCCTGTCCCCACTCCCGGCACGGCTGGGAGACGAACGCGGGCACGAACGTGACCATGCACACGCCGTTGCTGGCCGGCAGCGCGGCGAGCATCTCGTCCGGCACGTTGCGCGGGTGATCGCACAGCGCCCGGGCGCTGGAGTGGGAGTAGATGACCGGCGCCTCCGCCACGGCGAAGGCGTCGCGCATGGTCCCCGGTGAGGTGTGGGACAGGTTGACCAGCATCCCGAGCCGCTGCATCTCGGCCACGACCTGGCGGCCGAACGCGGTCAGCCCGCCGGCGGCGGTGACGTCGGTGGCCGAGTCGGCCCAGGGCACGTTGGCGTTGTGGGTGAGCGTCAGGTAGCGCACCCCGAGCCGGTACAGCGCCCGGAGCACGCCCAGCGAGCAGGCGATGCTGTGGCCGCCCTCGGCGCCGATCAGCGACGCGACCTTGCCCGCGGCGAAGACCCGCTCGACGTCGGCGGCGGTCAGCGCCAGTTCCAGCCGGTCCGGGTAGCGGCCGACCATGCGGTGGACGAAGTCGATCTGCTCCAGGGTGGCGGCCACCGCCGCCTCCCCGGCCAGGGACACCGGCACGTAGACGGACCAGAACTGCGCCCCCACCTTGCCCTCCGCCAGGCGGGGCAGATCGGTGTGGGTGAAGCCGAGCGGGGCGGCCAGGTCGGTCGGGCCCAGATCCTGGCGGCCCGACTCGCGCAGCTCCCAGGCGAGGTCGTTGTGGCCGTCCACGAGCGGGCTGCGGCTCAGCAGCGCCCGGGCGGCGTCGAGGCGGCTGGTCACCGGGCCAGCCTACGCAGACGGCCGTCCGGGCGGCACGGCGCCCGCATCCGCCTCCCGGCCGCCACCGGCCGGTCCCGCGCCCGCCCTGGCGCCGCAGCCACATCAGCACCAGCGGTCGCGCCTGCAAAGGATTGCGCATCACCGGGTTTCGTGATCATTCCGTGATCGCTACCGGGAAATAGCCCCGCGAACCCCGGAACCGCCACCATCGGCCATTATTCCATGATCACGGAAACATTCCATGATCACGGAAACGCGGGCCGCCGCATCGCTATTACATCTCTCATAGCGACAGAACGGCGGCGCCGTGCACCCGGTCGCCGGCCAGGTCCGCCAGTGCCTGGCCGGCCTGGTCGAAGGAGTATCCGGTGGTCGTGACCTTGATTCGCAGCCGCTGGGCCAGGGTGAGGAAGTCGGCGGCGTCACCCCGGGTG
Source organism: uncultured Actinomycetes bacterium (assembly GCA_963730065.1). Taxonomy (GTDB): domain Bacteria; phylum Actinomycetota; class Actinomycetes; order Streptosporangiales; family Streptosporangiaceae; genus UBA9676. Next base: position 28,380 of record CAVSQL010000010.1, read on the forward strand.
CTGGCGGTGACGCTGCGCCGTCCGCTCCTGGAACAGGTCCCTGGTGTAATCCAGCGGCGGGATCTGGGTCAGGTAGATGCCGGCGATCGCCAGCGTGCCGCCCCGGCCGAGCGCGGCCAGCGCGGGCGGCACCATGCCGCCCACCGGGGCGAAGATGATCGCCGAGTCGAGCGGCTCCGGGGCCGGGTCGTAGGAGTCCTGCGCGGACGCCGCCCCCAGGCTCAGCGCCAGCTCACGGGCGTCAGGAGCGCGGGTGAACACGTGGACGGCGGCGCCCTGCGCGAGCGCGATCTGCGCCGCGAGATGGGCCGACCCGCCGAAGCCCCAGATGCCCAGCGAGCCGCCCGGCGGGATCTCCGCCCGCAGCAGCGCCCGGTACCCGATGATCCCCGCGCACAGCAGCGGGGCGAGTTCGGCGTCGGAGAACCCCTCCGGCAGCGGGTGTGCGTACGCGTCGGCGACCGTGAGGTACTCGGCGTAGCCGCCGTGGATGTCCCAGCCGGTGTAGACCGAGGCCGGGCACAGGTTCTCCCGGCCGTGCCAGCGGTACCCGCAGGTGCCCGTCGGTCCTGGCCAGCCAGGGGGCGCCCACCCGGTCGCCGGGGGCGAACCGGGTCGTTCCCGGCCCGGTCGCCACCGGCCCGGGCTCGTGAACCACCCACGCGCGCATGAGGCCACGCTGGCGCCGGGGACCCCGGCCGGAGCCGGCCCGCCCCGCATTTGCGGGCCGGACGGAAGCCGACAAACAAACCTATTGAGTGCCGAAGTTGGCGGATTCTCGTCATGCCGCGCGCGTCATCCTGCTACGCTCGCTGACCTTGGGGAGTTTGCGAATCTCCTTCGTAGCAATGTCGTTACACGCCCGTGCCCGTCCCCGTTACACCCCGAAGGCCCGAGTAATGAGATGGCGTCTGCGGTCTGTCCGCACGAGGATCCTTCTGCTCGTTCTAGTCCCCGTGATTTCACTGGTTGGGATCTACGCCTTCGCCCTTAGCACCACGGCCGGGGACGTGGTCACCCTGGCCAAGGCCAACACGGTGAAGAACACCGTCGGTGATCCCGTCGCCGGGTTCATGGCCCAGCTGAGCACCGAGCGCATGCTGGCGATCGGGTACATGTCCGCCACCACCGGCGCGAACCTGGCCAAGCTGGAGCTGCAGGAGACGAAGACGAACACGGCGATCGCCACCCTGCGGTCCGCCCTCACTTCCAGCGCGGTCACGGGCAATGCGTCCCCGGCGGAGAAGGTGGCCATCGCCAAGCTTCTCCGGGATACGGCCAGCCTGCCCAGCCTGCGCGCGCAGGTCGCCGCGCAGATCATCCCCAGCGGGCGCGCGTTCGAGGAGTACAACGCCCTGGTCCAGGACGCCTACCGCGTCCTGACCGCGGCGATCCGCCAGCAGACCGATGCGACGCTGGTCGCCCAGGCGCTGGCGTTCGTGCGGATGGGCCAGTCCGGAGACCTGCTGTCGCAGGAGAACACCTTGCTGCTCGCCGGCCTGACCAGCGGCAAGTTCAACGCGTCCGATCTCCAGCAGTTCACCCAGCTCGTGGGGGCCCGCCGGGCTTTCTACAACCTGACCCTCCCCGACCTCGACCCTCGCTACCGCGCCTACTACACCCACGCGGTCAGCCCGCGCGCCCTCGTGTCGCTGGGGCTGCTGGAAGACACGGTGATCAACGGCACCCGGCCGGGAACCGTGCCGCCGGTCTCGCCGCTCGCGTGGCAGCAGGCGGTCGGGGCGGTCGGCACCGGGCTCACCACGGCCGGTCTGCAGGCCGGGAACGCGATCACGAGCCAGGCCAACAGCCAGTCCCGTGCCACGTTCCTGAAGCTGATCCTGGTCGGCGGGCTGGGCCTGATCGCGATTGCCATCTCCATCGGCCTCGGGCTGTGGATCGGGCGCCGCGAGGTGCGCGAGCTTTCCGACCTCCGGCAGACCGCGCTGGAACTGGCGAACGAGCGCCTGCCCAATGTCGTCAGCCGGCTGGCCGCCGGCGAGCAGGTGGACGTGTCCGCGCAGGTGCTGCCCGCCGCCGCCGGGTCCGGCTCCGACGAGATCGGCCAGGTGCGCGAAGCCTTCTCCACGGTGCAGCGGACGGCCGTGGAGGCGGCGGTCGGGCAGGCCAAGCTCCGGCTGGGCATCAGCCACATCTTCCGCAACCTGGCCCGGCGCAGCCAGTCGCTGCTCCACCGGCAGCTGACGCTGCTCGACGCCATGGAGCGCAGGGCCAGGGACCCCCAGGAGCTTGACGACCTGTTCCGGGTGGACCATCTCGCGACCCGCATGCGGCGGCACGCCGAGAGCCTCATCATCTTGTCCGGTGAGGCGCCCGCGCGCGGCTGGCGCCACCCGGTACCGCTGGTGGACGTGCTGCGGGCGGCGGTCGCGGAGGTGGAGGACTACACCCGGATCAAGGTCTCGGCGAGCACGCAGGCCTCGCTGGCCGGGCCCGCGGTCGGCGACGTCATCCACATGATCGCTGAACTCGCGGAGAACGCGACCATCTACTCGCCCCCGCAGACACCGGTGTCGATCACCGGCAGCGTCGTCGGCCAGGGCTTCGCGGTGGAGATCGAGGACCGCGGGCTCGGCATGACCCCCGCGCACCGGGAGGAGATCAACGCCCAGCTGGAGAACCCGCCAGCGTTCGACCTGTCCGGCAGCGACCAGCTCGGCCTGTTCGTCGCCGGCCAGCTCGCCAAGCGGCAGAACATCCGGATCTCCCTGCGCGCCTCGCCGTACGGTGGCACAACGGCCATCGTGCTGATCCCGCGTTCGCTGGTCGTCCCGGAAGGGGCCGCCCAGGACGCCCAGCCCCTTCCGGTCGGGAGTGGCGCGCCGCTGCGGGCCAGGCACGCCATCAGCAGCGGGCCGGAGCTGACCGGCGTCGACGACGGGCCCCCCGGCCCGGTCATTCCCGAGCAGCGGCAGCCCAGCCCGCCCCCTCCCCCCATCCCCGTCGGGGCTTCGGGTCTCCGCTCGGAGTGGGGGCCGGCCATCGACTGGTCCGAGCCCAGCCCGCCCAGCCCGTTGGGCACGGCCAGCCCGGACGTGGACATCGATCGCCCGCCGCTGGGATACCGGGATGAGTTCACCGCCGGTCAGCCGTCCCGCCCGGCCGGGTTCGCCCTCCTGCACCCGGGTGGGGGCAACGGGCCCAGCAGTGTCATCCCGGCCACGGCCGAAGAGACGGCCGGGACCGACCTCCTGGACGAGTCCGGATTGCCACGGCGGGTCCGCCAGGCGAGCCTGGCCCCGCAGCTTCGCGAGAGTCCGCCCCGTCCCGCCCCGTCCGCGGACCTCGGGATCCTTCCCGAGCCGGCCTCTGACTGGTCGCCGTCCGAAGCTGCGGCGCCCGAGCGGACACCCGAGGAAACCCGCGCCACCATGTCGGCCATCCAGCGCGGCTGGCAGCGCGGCAGGTCGGTCTTTGACCCGGCCGACGGCAACGGCGAATCCGGCGCGGACGCGACCGATGCCATGGAAGCCGTGGGCACGGCGGGCGCGAGCGGCGAGACCGCGGTTACTGGCATCACCGACTCCGGCGCCAGCCACACCGATGGGGACGGCGCGAGCGCTGAGACGCACCGCCCCGAAGACTGACCCGGGGGGAACAACGTGGGTGAAGCGGAGCGGCTGGCCGGTCCAGGCACCGGTAACGGCAACGGCACCGATGCCGACCTGGGCTGGCTTCTTGACGACCTGGTGACCCGTGTCGCCCAGATCGACAAGGCGCTGATCCTGTCCCGCGATGGCCTCGCCATCGGGGCTTCCCAGGGCTTCACCCGGGAGGATGCCGAGCACCTGTCCGCCGTGGCGGCCGGTTTCCAGAGTCTCGCGCGAGGCGCCGGCCAGCACTTCGGTGGCGGGCGCATCCGCCAGACCATCGTCGAGATGGACAACATCTTCCTGTTCGTGACGGCCGCCGGCGAGGGAAGCTGCCTGGCCGTGCTCAGCCCGGCCACGGCCGACGTCGGCCTCATCGCCTACGAGATGGCGATCCTGGTCAAGCGCGTCGGGCCGCACCTGTCCGTACAGCCCCGGCCCGCGTCGGCCGGGGACGGGGCGGGATGAGCCGCTATGGCCCCACCCGAGGACCGCTGGCTTGACCAGGACGCCGGACCCGTGGTCCGCCCGTATGCGCTCATCGGCGGCCGCACCCGGCCGGCCGGCGAAGCGCTGGACGTGATCGCGATGATCATCGCGGTCCGGGGCAAGTCCCGTGATCCGGTTGGCCTGGAGCCGGAGCATCTCTCGGTGCTCCGGCTGTCCTCGCTGCCCATCTCGGTGGCCGATCTCGCGGCGGACCTCGATCTTCCGCTGGGCGTGGTCCAGATCCTCCTCGGCGATCTGCGTGAACGTTCCCTCATTACCGTTCACCATCCCATCCCACCCGCCAGACTGCCCGACCCGCAGATCCTCAAGGAGGTTGTCGATGGCCTACGCCGGCTCTGACCGGGCAGGCGTACCGGTCAGCATCAAGATCCTCATCGCCGGAGGGTTCGGGGTGGGAAAGACCACGCTGGTCGGTTCGGTGACCGAGATCCGCCCGCTGCGCACCGAGGAGCCCCTGACCGAGCCGGGCCGGCATGTCAACGTCCTGAACGGGGTGGAGCGCAAGAGCACGACCACCGTCGCCCTGGACTTCGGCCGGATCACCGTCCGCGACAACCTGGTCGTCTACCTGTTCGGGACACCCGGCCAGGAACGGTTCTGGTTCATGTGGGACGAGCTGTCGCGCGGCGCGCTGGGCGCGGTTGTGCTCGCGGACACCCGGCGGCTGGCCGACTGCTTCCCGTCCGTCAACTACTTCGAGAAGCACCACGTCCCGTTCGTCGTCGCGGTGAACTGCTTCGACGGGGCACGCCGCTACAACCCGCAGTCCGTCAAGTCAGCGCTGGACCTCGAGCCGAGCGTCCCGGTCGTCCTGTGCGACGCCCGCCAGCCGACATCGGGCCGGGACACCCTGATCGCGCTGGTCGAGCACGCGATAGCGACGATACGGCGCGACACCGAGGCGCCGGCCGAGGTCCCGGCTCCCTGACCCCTGCCGGGCCCTTACCCGGGCTCTGGATAGCCCGGGTAAGAGTCAGGGCTAGTCCTGGGGCAGCTCGGTCATGAGGTCGGCCGCGGTCTCCATGCCAGCCCGCCACACCGACCGGGCGATGATCTTGGTCGGGTCGGCGCGGTACCGGTAACGGTAAGCGACCTCCTTGCCCTCCTCCAGCAGGCCCTCCGACAGGGTGGTCGGGTTCAGGCCCAGGGCCAGGAACTGCTCGTTGCGCACGACCAGGTCGTTCTCCTCGGCCTCGCGCCGCGGGTTGGGCAGGTAGGCGATCTCGGCGCCCATCGCGTCGGCGATCATCTTGGCCAGATCGACCAGCCGGTGCGTCTCGGTCATCTGGTTGAGCACGCGCGGCCGGGACGGGTCCTCGGGCGGCTTGGTGATCGCGATCTCGATGCACCGGACCGTGTCGCGGATGTGGATGAACGCGCGGGTCTGGCCGCCGGTGCCGTGCACCGTGAGCGGGTGCCCGATCGCGGCCTGCATGAGGAACCGGTTCAGCACGGTGCCGTAGTCACCGTCGTAGTCGAACCGGTTGATCAGCCGCTCGTCGCGGCCCGTCTGGTCGGTCTGGGTGCCCCACACGATGCCCTGGTGCAGATCGGTGATGGCCAGCTGATCGTTCTTGGCGTAGAACGAGAACAGCAGCTGGTCCAGCGTCTTGGTCAGGTGGTACACCGAGCCCGGGTTGGCCGGGTGCAGGATCTCCCGCTCCAGCTCACCGTCGGGCGTGGGCACCTTCACCGTCAGGTACCCCTCCGGGATCGGGGCGGACCCGGACCAGCCGTAGCCGTACACGCCCATCGTGCCCAGGTGCACCAGCGAGGCGCCGATCCCGGTGGCCACCAGCGCGGTCAGCAGGTTGTGGGTCGCCCGCACGTTGTTGTCCACGGTGTAGCGCTTGGCGCGCGTGTCCCGCATCGAGTACGGCGCCGCCCGCTGCTCGGCGAAATGAACGATCGCCTCAGGCCGGATGTCCTCGAGCACCGCCACCAGCCGGTCGTACTCGGCGGCCAGGTCCAGGTTGATGAAACCGACCTCACGCCCGGACACCTCACGCCACACCCGGATCCGCTCACCGATCGGGCGGATCGGGGTCAGCGAGTCCACCTCGAGCTCGACGTCGATCTTCCGGCGGCTCAGGTTGTCGATGACGGTGATCTCATGGCCGCGGTCCGACAGATACAGCGTGGTCGGCCAGCCACAAAAACCGTCGCCGCCGAGAACCAGAACGCGCATACCGGACTCCCATCCTGTTCGGCCCAACAACAGGGACGCCGGCAGCCGCCCGCCCCGCGGGCGGAGCCGGCCTGGATAGGCTCCGGCTCATGCCACGGCGTCCCGTAGGCGGATAGTGTACCGGGCGATGTCCCTGGTGCTAGCTGCCCGCAGGGATAGCGGCCAGTATCTGGGCTGCCTGGTGGGGAAAGTGTTGATATCGGGACGGAACGGGACCCGCCAATACTGCCGGTTTTCTATCTCACCGCGCCTGACCTGCGAAAACGGTAATGATTACGACGGGGAGTGTTCCTCATCACCAAAATCCGCGCCCGCCGGGCGCCCGTCAAGCACGGCGCCGCCGAAATCCGCGCGCGGGGGGGAGGCCGCCATCATAGCCGGGGATGCCTGTCTCACCTGGCGTGACGTCCGCCGCCTGCCCGCCGCCGGGCCCGGTGCTGCCCCGCGGGGCCGGCCGGCCGCGCGGCGGGCCCGAACCGGTCCCGGCCCTCCCGCGCCGGCGGGCATGGGTGATCACCCGGCGGGCGTGCGTGATGTAGGGGGCGATTTCCGTCCGGAATCTCCGCGCGTTGCGGCTGCTCAGGTCGATCTCATAGGTCCTGCCGTCAACCTCGAACCGCACCGTCTCGCTGGCCTCCGAGGCATCCAGATCATCGACCAGGTGGACATGAATCTTCTTGGTCATATCCGCCCTCCAGGGGAGCCTGGTATGGGTGATTTGCCTGTGCCCATCGTAACCAAGGGCCGGCGGCCGTCCCGGCATTGCCGCGGGATTGCTCCTGCTTTGCTCGGATGCGCAGGCTTGGCCGGGGCCGGTCAGCCGGTCCGGGCCGTGGCCGCCGGGCCGGTCGATCCGGCCTGGGCCCGTTCGTGTAGGGGGTGAGAGAGACTCACCAGGGAGGAACCGATGAAGCAGTATCTGCTGAGCATCTATCAGCCGGAAGGGACTCCGCCCTCGCCCGAGGTCCTGGAGAAGATCATGCGGGATGTCGGTGCCGTGCGCGAGGAGATGAAGGCCGCGGGCGCGTGGGTCTTCTCCGGCGGCCTGAACGCCCCGGACACGGCCACCGTGCTCCGGCTCGACCGCGGCGAGGTGCTCATGACCGACGGCCCGTTCGCCGAGGGTAAGGAGTACCTCGGCGGGTTCACGATCATCAAGGCACCTGATCTGGACGCCGCGCTGGACTGGGGCCGCAGGCTGGCCCGGGTGCTCCCGCTGCCGATCGAGGTGCGGCCGTTCGTGGACGAGACCGGGGACTGACACCCGGCGTGCCTGCTGTCAGCGCCGCCGGGATCGCGCATGTGTTCCGCGAGGAGTACGGCCGTGCGGTGGCCGTCCTGGCCCGCCACTTCGGTGACATCGACATCGCCGAGGAGGCGGTCCAGGACGCGTTCACCGTGGCGGTGCAGCGGTGGCCGGCCTCCGGGCTGCCGGCCAGCCCGGCCGGCTGGATCATCACCACCGCCCGCCACCGGGCGATCGACCGTCTGCGCCGGGAGGCGTCCCGCGAGGACCGGCACGCGCAGGCCGCGCTGGTGCACGCCCGCGATGACCGGCCGGAGGAGGGCGCGGTGCGCGATGACCGGCTGCGGCTGATCTTCACCTGCTGCCATCCGGCGCTCGCCGTCAGCGCGCAGCTGGCACTGACGCTGCGGCTCCTGGGCGGGCTCACCACCGCGGAGATCGCCCACGCCTTCCTGGTGCCGGAGCCGACGATGGCGCAGCGGATCGTCCGGGCCAAGGGCAAGATCCGCGACGCGAAGATCCCCTACCGGGTGCCGGCCGAGGCCGATCTGCCCGACCGCCTGCGGGCGGTGCTGGCCGTGGTCTACCTCATCTTCAACGAGGGCTACACGGCCAGCTCGGGCGACCGCCTCGTCCGCGAGGACCTCTGCTCCGAGGCGATCCGGCTCGGGCGGCTGCTGGCCGAGCTCATGCCCGACGAGGGCGAGGTCATGGGCCTGCTCGCGCTCATGCTGCTCATCGAGTCGCGCCGGGCCACCCGCACCACCCCCAGCGGCGGCCTGGTGCTGCTGGCCGAGCAGGACCGCAGCCGCTGGGACCACGGCCTCATCGCCGAGGGCCAGGCCCTCGTCCGGCGGTGCCTGCGGCTGGGCCATCCCGGCCCCTACCAGATCCAGGCGGCCATCAACGCCGTGCACAGCGACGCGCCGACGGTGGCCGCGACGGACTGGCGGCAGATCCTGCAGCTCTACGACCAGCTCGCCTCGCTCGCCCCCAGCCCGGTCGTGGCGCTCAACCGCGCGGTCGCGGTCGCGGAGGTCGAGGGACCGGAGGCGGCGCTCGCCCTCGTGGACGGCCTCGGCCTGGGTGACTACTACCTGTTCCACGCCATCCGCGCCGACCTGCTGCGGCGCCTGGGCCGCGACCGGGAGGCGGCGCTGGCGTACGAGGCGGCGATCGCCCGCGCCCGCAACGCGGCCGAGCGCGAGTTCCTGCGCCGCAGCCGCGACGCGCTCGGCCGCGGCGGCTGATCCGCCGGCCGGAAGGCCGGGCGCGGCGGGCGGGTCAGCGGGCCCGCTTCACCACGGTGATGAAGAAGTTGTCGATCTGCCGGATGACGTCCATGAAGCGCTCGAAGTCCACCGGCTTGCTGACGTAGGCGTTGGCGTGCAGGGCGTAGCTGCGCAGGACGTCCTGCTGGGCCTGCGACGTGGTCAGGATGACCACCGGGATGACCTTGAGCACCGGATCGGCCTTGAGCTCGGCGAGCACCTCCAGGCCGTCGCGCCGCGGCAGGTTGAGGTCGAGCAGGATCAGCCCCGGGACGGGCGCGCCGGCGTAGTCGCCGGTCCGGCGCAGGAACTGCAGCGCCTGCTCGCCGTCGGTCACCACGTGCAGCACGTTGCGTATCTTGTTGTGCTCGAACGCTTCCCTGGTCATCAGGACGTCGCCCGGGTCGTCCTCGACCAGCAGCACGTCCACGGCCTGGCACTCGCCGCGCTCAGCCATCGGCACCGGCATCCTCCGGCCGCACGGGCAGGGTGAAGCAGAAGCGGGCGCCGGACGTGACCGTGGTGTCCAGCCAGATGCGGCCGCCGTGGTATTCGATGATCTTCCGGCACATGGCCAGGCCGATCCCCGTCCCCGGGTAGGCCGCCTTGTCGTGCAGGCGCTGGAAGATCACGAAAATCCGCTCGGCGTACTCGGCCGGGATCCCGATGCCGTTGTCGGCGAACGCGAACAGCCAGTGCCCGCCGTCCCGGCGGGCCGACACCGAGATGCGGGGGGCCTGCTCGCCGGCGAACTTCAGCGCGTTGCTGAGCAGGTTCTGGAACACCGCGGTGAGCAGTGAGGTCTCCCCCAGCACCACCGGCAGGTCGCCGACCTCGATCGTCGCGTGCGAGGCCCGGACCGCGGGGCCGAGGTTCGCCCAGGCCTGCGCGAGCAGGACGGCGCAGGAGACCTGTTCCCGCCGCTGCCCCGTCCGTCCCACCCGGCTGAACGCCAGCAGGTCGTTGATCAGCTGCTGCATGCGCTTGGCGCCGTCGACCGCGTGCTCGATGTACTGGTCGGCCTTCTCGTCCAGCCGGCCCGCGTAGCGGCGCTGCAGCAGCTGGCAGAAGCTGGCCACCTTCCGCAGCGGCTCCTGCAGGTCATGGGAGGCGACGTACGCGAACTGCTCGAGTTCGGCGTTCGACCGCTGCAGGTCCTCGGTCCGGGCCTCCAGGCTCGCGTGGGCCGCTTCCAGCCCCGCGTGGGCCGTCTCCAGCTGGGCATGCGCCACCTGGGCCGTGGACAGTTCCGCCAGGATGCGCTCGCGCATGCGGTTCACGTCCATCCCGGTGGTGCGCACCTCCTGCGGCCCGCCGGGGTCGACGTGGTGCGCGAAGTCACCGTCGGCCACCTGGAGGGCGTCGGCGGCCAGCCGGGACAGCGGGCGGATCACCGAGATCTCGAGGATGAACGCGAGCACGATCAGGATGACCAGCAGCGCGAGCCCGATGCCGAGGCAGATCGCGTTGAGCGCCGTCGCGGAATTGTTCAGCCCGGAGACGGCGTGCCCCCGCTCGCGGGCCAGGTCCGCCTGCAGGCTGTTCAGCGCGCCGCGCAGCCGGTCGAAGTCGGCCTTCCCCTGGTTGACGGTGGCGCCGGTGACGGGCTTCCCGGTGGCCCGCACCTGGTTGATGGTGGGCTGGGCGTACCCGGCCCGCCACGTGCCCGCCCGGACGGTCACCCGGGTGAGATCGGCCTGGGCGGCCGGCATGCTGGTGAGCAGGACGCGCAGGGCGCTGACCTCCCGCCGCTCCTGGGCGAGGCCGTCGGCGTACGGGGTCAGGAAGGTGGGCCGCGCGCTCAGCTCGTAGCCCCGGACCCCGGTCTCCTGGTTGAGGTAGGCGATCCCCAGCTGGGAGGTGCGGAACGCCGCGGGATCGATCTTGCTCACCACCCGGTCGCGGGCGCTGGCCAGGTTGGCCAGCGCCACCCCGCCGACCACGATCGCGGCGATCGCGAACAGCGTCACGATCACGACACCGACCCCGAAGGTCCGCCTGAGCGGCCAGCCCGCGGCCAGCCCCGCCGCCATGGTCCGCGCGCGGGCGGCCGCCGGCCCGGCATCGGCGCCCGGCCTGGTCCCGGCCGGCTCGGCACCGGGCTCGGGCCCCGGGCCAGCGAGCCCGGCTTCGGTGCCCGGCTCGGCTTCGGTGCCCGGCTCGGTCGCCGGCAGGCCGTTCATCCGCCGGCCATGGATGAGAAGCCCAGGGCCAGCACGGCCAGGTCGTCGTCCAGATCGCCCCCGTTGAGCTCGCGCACCCGGCCCACGAGCCACTGGAGGAGTTGGTCATCGCGCTGCTTGCGTTCCGCCGGTCGCATGACCCGCGTACTTCCCAGGAACCGCTGGATGATGTCAGTCAGCCCCTCACTTCCCAGCCGCTCCGGACCCTCGCCGATCCGGCCCTCGACCAGCCCGTCGGTGTACATGAGCAAGGACCAGCCGTCGCCGAGCGCGACCTCGCTGCTCGGCCAGTCCCGCGCGTGCGCGATGCCGGGGGGCGGGCACACGGGCGCCACCAGTTCGCGCACCCCGCCGGGGCCGATCAGCAGCGGCTGCGGATGGCCGGCCAGGTGCAGCCGGCCGTGGGAGCGGTCCGGCGCGATCGAGATCATGCACAGCGTGGCGAACATCCGGTCCTCGTGGCGCTCATGTTCCAGCACCTGCTGGACCGCCGACAGGACATCGGCCATCGGCCGGCCAGCCAGCACCATGGTGCGCCAGGCCACCCGCAGGCAGACACCGAGAGCGGCTTCCTCCGGGCCGCGGCCGCAGACATCCCCCACCACCGCGTGAACCCAGCCGTCGGCCGCCTCGACCAGGTCGAAGAAGTCGCCGCCGAGCAGCATCTGCCCCCCGCCGGGCCGGTACTGCGTCGCCACCGTCAGGCGCGGGTCCGACAGCAGCGGTGACGGCAGCAGGCCGCGTTCCAGCCGGGAGTTCTCCCGGGCGTAGATCTGCGCCTCACGCAGCTGGCTCTGGATCTCCTCCGAGCGCCGGCGCTCGACGGCATACCGGATGACCCGGTTCAGCAGCGCCCCGTCGACCTGGCCTTTGACCAGGTAATCCTGTGCTCCCGCCCGCACCGCCTCGGCACCGAGATGCTCGTCGGCCACCCCCGTCAGCACGACGACGGCCAGCCGGGGCATGTGCTCGGTCAGCCAGCGCACCCCCCGCAGCTCCTCCAGCTCCCGGGTGTCGGGCAGGCCCAGGTCGAGCAGGACGCAGGTCACACTGGACAGCAGCGGCTTCGCCTCGGCCAGGGACCGCGCCCGGCGCAAGGTGACCGCGGCCGCCGCGTCGAGCAGGAGCTCCTCGACCAGCAGGGCGTCGGCGTCGTCATCCTCGACGAGCAGCACCTGCCTGGGACCGGGCGCCGTCACCGAGTGCGCCGTGGCCTGCCTGGCATCGTGAGTCACGATCTGACCCTGTTCGTGGTTTTCGTGAGCGTCATTCCTGTTCGACGGGTTGGGTTGGGCCAGCATAGTTGGCCGGATACGTCCAGAACCGTGAAGCCGCCGAACGCGGATGATCTCGCTGTGTGCCCGGCAGCCGGTCCGGCACAGCCGCTGCGAAGCCGCGGGCCAGGGCAGCCGCCGGCGTCAAATCTAGACCAAACGCAGGCCGGTCCGCATCCGCGAGCCACCCATCCGGCCCCGGCCGCCTGGCCAAGGGCTCCGGCCGCCCCGCATGATAGAGGTAATGGCCACGACCGGCGATCACGCTGCAGCGGCGCATCAGGCCCTACGTCCCTGTCTGGGGGACCAGGCGCGTGACCGGCGGGACGCGCGGCATCGGGGCCGCTATCTGCCACCTCCTGGCGGGCGAGGGCGCCGATGTCGCGGCGGGTTACTGGCGGCATCAAGAGAGCGCGGGGAAGTTTCTTTCCGCGATGACGGACAGCTACCCCGGCCGTGCCGTCACCCTGCACGAGGGGAACATCGGCGACGCCGATGACTGCCGCCGGGTGATCAGCGAGGTCATCGACCAGCACGGCCGGCTCGACATCCTGGTCAACAACGCGGGCATCACGATCGACCGCACCGTGGCCAAGATGACCGCGGAGGACTGGCAACGGGTCATCGCGGTGAACCTGTCCGGCGCGTTCTTCCTGGCCCAGACCGCGCTTGAGCACATGCTCGAACGCGGCACCGGCCGGATCATCAACGTGTCATCGGTGATCGGGGAGACCGGCAACATCGGCCAGGCGAACTACGCCGCCTCCAAGTCCGGGCTGTTCGGGCTGACCAAGTCGCTGGCCAAGGAAGCCGTCTTCCAGCTCAGCCGGGCGCAGCGCCCGGTTGGCGACGGGATCGGGCTGACCGTCAACGCGGTCACCCCCGGCTACATCGCGACCGACATGGTGGCCACCATCCCGGACAAGGTGATGGACCGGATCCGCGGCCAGATCCCGCTGGGCCGTCTCGGGCAGCCGGAGGAGATCGCCCGGGTGGTCTGCTTCCTGGCGGCCGACCAGTCCGCCTACATCACCGGGCAGATCTGGGCCGTCAACGGCGGCCTTGACATGTGAGCGGAGCAGCCGTGGACACCAGCCAGCATGACGGCCACGGGGAGAGCCCGCTCGGCCGGCTGGTCGCCTACCGCCACGCCGGGGTGGAGCCGAGGATCATCTAGGCCAGCCGCCCCGCGGCCATCACCGCCATCGCCTCGCTTGACATATCTCTCATGTGCTAGATATAGTTAGCACAACGAGAAGATGAGGAAGGACCAGCGATGAACGAGACCCGCATCCCCGGGCAGGAGCTGCAGGACGAGATCCTGAAGACTGTCCGCAAGAGCCAGGAGGCCGTCGTCGACGCGATCAAGGCCTGGGCCGACACCGTCCAGTCGATCACGCCGAAGCTGCCCGCCGTGAACATGCCGCTCGTGGACAAGCTCCCGAAGCCGGAAGACGTGGTGGCGAACGCCTACGACTTCGCCGAGCAACTGCTGGCCAGCCAGCGCAGGTTCGCGGAGGACATGCTCCACGCGACCGGGCCGCTGACGCCGGGCAAGGCCAACGGCCACGCCGCGAAGACCACCGCCGCGGCCAAGTGAGATCACGTGAGCGGCGGGTCCGGGATGCCCGGGCCCGCCGCTCACGCGTCACCGCTCACTATGCTGAGCGCGCCGGGGTGCACACGCTGAACGAGGAACTGCCATGACCGATCCGTGGGAGGCGCAGAGGGAGGCGCTCGGCTCCTTCATCCACGCCCAGCGAAAGATGGCCAACCTGTCGCTGCGGCAGCTCGCGGAGCTGACGAGCCTGTCCAACCCCTACCTCAGCCAGCTGGAGCGCGGACTGCACCAGCCCTCCGTCCGGGTCCTCAAGCTGATCTCCGACGCCCTGAACGTGTCCGCCGAGACGCTGCTGGCCGAGGCGGGCCTGATCGGGCCGGCCAGCCCGGACGAGGACGGGAAGGGACCGGAGGGCCCGTCCACGGAAGCCGCGATCCGGGCCGACGAGCGCCTGTCCGAGGACCAGAAATCCGCGCTCATCGCGGTCTACCGGAGCATGCTCCCGCCCGGCTAGGGCCCGCGCATCGCGGCGGGACGAGGCCCGGAGCAAACGTGCGTAGCCGGGCTCATAACGCGGATGTACAGCATCGGTCCTTGGCCACCAGTGCCGACCCCATGCTCGCGCCCACCGGGCGAGGCCGCATCGCCCACGGTGGGTGAAAGGCGGCCAGGGACCGGTCAGGGGGCGTCAGGAGGGAGCCAGCTCAGCACGGCGCCAGCGAACTCAGCCGGGCGGGCCGTGTGCACATCGTGCCCGGCCGGGATCGTCACCAGGTCGCAGCGCGGGATGCGGGCCGCCGCCGCCGCCAGCATGTCCTGCGGGATGTGGCTCGCCGGGCCGCCGCCGATCAGCAGCGTCGGCGCGGTGATCGTGGCCAGGCCATCCCAGGCCGCCGGGTCGCCCGCGTTGACCTCGCCGAGGATGGCCGGCACGACCGCCCAGTCGAAGTCCAGTGGCTCCGCCGGGCGCGCCGGGATCGCGCGGTCGCGGCGGAACGGCGGCGGGGCATCCTCGACGATCAGCCGCCCGACCCGGTCCGGCCGCTGCATCGCGGCCAGGTAGGCCACCCCGCCGCCCATGGAGTGGCCGACCAGCGTGACCGTGGCCAGGCCCAGCTGATCGAGGGCACCCAGCAGGTCATCGCGCATGAACCGCAGGGAATACGCCCCCGGCCGGTCACTGCCGCCGTGGCCGCGCATATCCAGGGCAACGACATGAAAGCGCTCAGCGAACCAGGGGGTCACCGGCGCCCAGCTCGCACCACGCTCCCCCAGGCCATGCAGCAGCACCATCGGCGGGGCATCCGGGCGGCCACTGGTCTCATACGCCAGGTGAATCCCACCCGTCGCTACCTTGCGGCCCGCGTTCACCAGCCCGACGATACAGCGCGGGCCAGCCCCACCGGCCGCCCCGCGGGCCCAGGCAGTCCGGCGACCGCCCCACCACACCGCCCACCGATCGCGCTCCGTTCCCGGCCTATCCGCTATATTTGCTGACGCACCGCTTTCAGAGCTGGCCTGGTCTGCGGCGTCCGTTCCGGGCGGACCCGGCTGGGGCTGACAGGGCAAGGCTGACAGGGCAAGAACGTCCTGCCATTTCCCGGCAAACCTGGCGTGGATCCTCAGGGTGCCGCCTTAAGCTGGGTGAAGACGTGCAGACGGGGCCAGCGCACGAAGCAATAAGGGGGTCCGGGAACCCAAGACCCGGACGGCGCTGCGAAACCTGCGCCGGACGACGGCCGCGCAGGTCGCCAGTGGAGGTATGGCCTAAGTGACACAGGTGCGCGTCCACTCGGCCGACCCGCCTGGACCGTCCGGTCCGGCCGGCCGGTCCAGGACGCATGGTCCCACCGAAGGGCCCGGCCACGCTGGCCGGCCCGGCCCGGGCGACCCGAGCGGCCCGATCGAGCGGCTCATGAGCACGCTGATCCGCAAGCTCGCCTGGAGCAGGCTGTCCGACCCCAAGATCGCCGTCGCCCTGTCCGCATCCGGCCTGCTGCTGGGGATGCTCCTCGGGGCGACAGCGCCGAACGCCGAGACGTTGCCGGTCAGGCTGCCGCTGTCGTACCTCCTGCCGTCACTGGACCAGCAGCACGTCCTCGCGAGCCTGATGCTCTATACCTCGGACATCCTCGCCTGCCTGGGGCTGGCCGGGATGCTGTGGGCGCACAGCCAGGGGTGGCGCCCCAACCCGCGCCACCTGCTGCTGGTCAGCAGCGCCGTCGTCGCGGTCCTGGTCTGCCTCACCCCAGTCGGCTCGTCGGACACCGCGAGCTATGCCGCCTACGGCCGGATAGCGTCGCTGGGCGGCAACCCATACCGGACGAACCCCCTGGCCTTCCTGGGCCATCACTCCCTCTACACCCAGGCCGTCGGCACGATGTGGACGAAGCAGTCGTCCGTGTACGGCCCCTTCGCCACCGTGATCCAGGCGTTCGCGGCGTCGATCGGTGGCCCGCACGTCGCCACCACCGTCTGGGCGCTGATGATCCTCAACGGCGCCGTGTTCATCGGTGTGGGGGTGCTGCTGCTCAAGACCTCCGATGATCCGGTGCGGGCGACGCTGTTCTGGACGGCGAACCCGGTCCTGATCCAGCAGCTCGTGAGCGGCGGTCATCTCGACACGTTCGTGGCGGCGGCGGCGATCTGCGCGATCCAGGTGGCGCGGCGGGCCCCGGATGTCCTGGGCGACGTCGTGGTCGGCGTGCTGATCGGCGTCGCCTGCGGGATAAAGATCTACGCGGTGCTGATCGGGCTCGGGCTCGCGTGGCCGCTGCTGCGGCGGCACGAATGGATGCGCACCGCCCGGATCGCGGCGGTGTCACTGGTGACGCTGGCCATCGGATACAGCGCCTACGGGCTTGGCGCGCTGAAACCGCTCTTCGGCGGGCTGCAGCTGGTCACGCTGCCGTCGCCGTGGCGGATCTTCGAGCTGTCGGGGGAGGCGCTGGGCGTCGGCCAGGGCACCATGGCGATGATCATCAGCCTGCTCTGGCCGATCGCGCTGATCGTGGTCGCATGGCTCATCTACCAGCGGATCTCCTCGGATCAGCCGCGGGAGGTCGTGGCGCCGTTCGCCCTGACCTTCGCCTGGATCCTCGTCGCCCCCTGGGTGTTCGCGTGGTACACCGCTGTCGCCTGGGCCGCGCTGACCCAGGTTCCGCGCAACCGGATGACCCGCTGGCTGACGATCGTCACGGTCTTGCTCGCCCTGTGCCTGTCCAGCGGCGGCCGGGCCAACCTGTGACGAATGTGTACCGGGTGAAGCCCGCAGCGGTAGACAGCCACGCCCAGCAGCCCCCGGAGGCCGGCCCGGCCGACCTGGCCGTCCCCGGGCGGGCTGACCGGGCGGACGGGGCGGCCCCCGCGGGCCAGACGGGGCGGATGAGCCGCTGGCGTGCGGCGCCCACCGCCCTGCGGCGGCACTGGCTGGCCGCGGCGCTGCTCGCCGCCGGCCTGGTGCTCCGGGTGCTCGCCCAGCTCGCCTACCGCCCCGCGCTGTTCTACATCGACACGACCAGGTACCTGTACGACGCGCAGGGCATGGATCCGGTCGGCTACAAGGGACCGCTGCGGGCGATCCTGCTGGTGGCCAACTTCGACGCGGTCGCCACCGTCCAGCATCTGCTCGGGCTGGCCATGGCCGTGGTCATCTACGTGCTGCTGCTGCGGCGCGGTGCGTCCCGCTGGCTGGCCGCGCTGGCCATCGCCCCGGTCCTGCTCGACGCCTACCAGCTGCAGATCGAGCAGATGGTCATGCCGGACGTCTGGTTCGAAGCCCTGATCGTGGCCGGCCTCGCCATCCTGCTCTGGGCGCCGGAGGTGAGCTGGCGGCGCGCCATCGCGGCCGGCGTCGTGCTGGGAACCTCAGCCACCGTCGCCCAGGTGGGCGAGGCCCTGCTCCTGCCTGCGGTGATCTACCTGCTCGTAGCCCGCAGCGGCGGCTGGCGGCGCGCCATCGGCCAGGCAGCCGCCCTGTGCGCGGCCTTCGCGCTGCCGATCCTGGCCTACTTCGCCGGCTCCTACCTGCTCACCGGCGACTTCTTCCTGTCGCATACGGGTGCCACATCCGTCTACGGGAGGATGGCGGCGGCGGCCGACTGCGCGACCATCAAGCTGCCGCCCGCCGAGCGGGCCATGTGCCCGACCAAGGCACAGCAGGCCCTGGGCCCCGACTGGCTCGAATACGGCCCGGGCTCCCCGATCCGGCCCTACTACACGAAGCTGCCGCGGGCCGAGACCAACACGCTGATCTCCGACTTCAACCACCGGGTGCTGACCCAGCAGCCGCTGCGGGTGCTCGCCGCTTACTCACGCGACGTGCCGAAGCTGTTCGCGCTGACCCGCACCGGCAGCCCGGGCGACACGCCCATCGCCCGCTGGCAATTCCAGAGGGCGTTCCCGTACTACCCGCCGCACGCCTCGGTGCAGGTCGTCAGGATCGCGGTCGGCCGCTTCGGAGGCGGCATGCCCACGGTCTGGCGGCCCGTCGCCGCGTTCCTGCGCTCCTACCAGCTCGGCGGCGGCTACACCCCCGGCCCGCTGCTGGCCATCTTCACCGTGGCCGCGCTGGCCGGCTCGGCCGCCGCGCTGCGCAGGCGGGCAGACCCCCGGACCCGCCAGCTCGCCCTGGCCTGCCTGCTGTTCTTCACCGCGGCGGTGTCCGTGACACTGGTGTCCGACCTGTTCGAGTTCTCCTGGCGGTACCAGCTGCCCGCGCTCGTCACCCTGCCGCCGGCCGGTGCGCTCGGGATCGCCGTCATCCTCCGCTCGATCAGGGCCCGGCGCAGCCCCGGCTGAACGGCCCCGGCCGCGGCCGGGCGCCCCCAGGCAGGCAGACTTCCAGCCATGAACACCAGGGCCGCCACCGCCTGGGACGCCGAGTACGCGTCCGGCCGCTACCGGGGCGAGCCGCCGGCCGGCTTCGCCCGCGACATCATCGACGCCGCCCGGTCCAGGAACCTCCGCCGCGGCCTCTACATCGGCTGCGGTAACGGCCGCAACTTCATACCCATGAGCGAGGCCGGGCTGGACCTCGTCGGCCTGGACATCTCCGCGCAGGCCGTCGCCCAGCTGCGCCAGCGCCGCCCGGCCACGGCCGGGCTGATCGTCGGCGACCTCCGTGCCTTGCTGCCCTCGGCCCGGTTCGAGCTGGTCATCGGCATCCAGGTCTTCCAGCACGGCGACCGGGACCAGGCTCACCGCCACCTCACCGGAGCCGCGGCGCATGTCGCTCCCGGGGGCCTGCTGTGCGTCCGGGTCAACGCCACCGGCACCGACATCCGGCACCGGCACGAGCGCACCGAGGCGGCCGGCGATGGCGGCTTCACCATCCGCTACCGCAGCGGCCCCAAAGCCGGACTCGACATCCACTTCTTCACCGCGGCCGAGCTGGAGGCCCTCACCGCGGACGGTTTCACCGCGGTCCGGCCCCTGCGGCTGGACAGCACCCCGCACGCCCCGCCCGGCCACGGCCAGTGGTCGCAATGGGAGGCGATCTGGCAGCGGCGCGGGCCCGCCTGACACCCGGGGGCAGCCATCCCCGGGCGGTGGCGCGCCCACCCGGGTCACGCTTGGCGGGGTTTTGCAGCGGTGATGGGAACCGGCATTCACGCAGATCGCTACGCTGTCCGGGTGCTGCGCCGGTTCGACACGATCCGCACCCCCCGCCTCGTGATGCGCCGATGGCGCGACGCAGACCGGGACGCGTTCGCCGCCATGAACGCCGACCCGGTGGTGATGCGGTACTCCAGCGGACCCGGCCCGGGCCGGCATCCGCGGTGGCCTCGCAGCCGTCGGTACTAGGCTGACCGCGACCGATCGTGACCTGCCAGGGAGTGGCCAGCATGACTCCGACAGCCTTGCTGATCATGGACGTGCAACAGGGCATCGTGGAGCGGTTCGCCGGCGACGAGGGCTACCTGACGCGGCTGGGCACGGCGATCACCGCCGCCCGCGGCGCCGGCATCGGGGTCATCTACGTGACCGTCGGGTTCCGCCCCGGATATCCCGAGGTCAGCGAGCGTAACAAGAGCTTCGCGGCCGTCGCCGGGACCGGCCGGTTCACCGACGGCGACCCTGGCGCGCGCGTTCATCCAGCGATCGCTCCCGCGCCCGGCGATGTGATGGTGACCAAGCGGCGGGTCTCGGCCTTCGCCGGCAGCGACCTGGACGTGCTGCTGCGCGCCAGCGGCACCAGCCACCTGGTGCTGGCCGGCATCGCGACCAGCGGCGTGGTGCTGTCCACCCTGCGCCAGGCCGCCGACCTGGATTACCGGCTCACCGTCCTGGCCGACGGCTGCCTGGACGCCGACCCCGAAGTGCACCAGGTCCTGCTGCACAAGGTGTTCACCCGCCAGGCGGAGGTCACCAGCATCGCCGGCTGGACGGCGGGCGTGAGCCAGCGCCCTGGTGCCTAACGGGCCATCTCCGCGAAACCCTGCGCCACCGCACACGGCGCGCACAGCGGCACGTTCACGGTGCCCAGCCGCCGGGTCATGACGGCCCGGTGGTCACACACGCCCTGGTCGTTGGGGTGTGCCTGGCCGCACACGCAGCGGCAGTCGTGCCCGATGAGCGCATCGCGCCCGGCTTCGAGCGCGGCGCGCCCGGCGTCGATCGCGGCGCGGACCGCCGGATCGAGCTTCTCCATCGCCTCGGTGGTGGCGTCCCCCACCCGCTGCGCCCACTCGCTCAGCGCGCCGGTGGCGGCGTCCCAGGCGGCGGCGAACTGCCGTGCCGGGTCGTTTGCGCTGCCGCTCATGACCGCATCCTCTCACCCGGCGCGGCCGGTGGCCAGCGCGGGCACCCGGCCGGTCACCCGCGTGCCCTGGCCCGGGCCGGGGTGATCTCCAGGGTGCCGCCGAGCGCGGACAGGCGATCCGACATGCCCGGCACCCCCGTTCCCATCGGCGTGGTGGCGCATCGCCGCTGATCCCGGCGGCGGGACCGTGAGCATGATCAGTCCGCCTCACTCCGGCCGCGTAGGCTGACCGCCCATGAAGGCCAACCAGCTCCTCGCCGCGGTGTCAGCCGTCCAGCTCGGCGCCGGACTCGGCGGCATGGCGCTGGCGATCCGCCGCCGTCACGCCTTTGATATTCCCGGCTGGCGCGGCCAGCAGTCCACGGTCGGCCGTGATTCGCTGCTGATGGGCACCGCCTTGTCCGCGCCCGCCGCGATGCTGGCCGCCCAGGCCGGCGCGACCGTGGCCCTGATGCGGCGGCCGGATGCCGCGGTGCCAGCACGCGTGCTGGGCGGGCTGGGCACGGCGATGGTGGCCGGGTATCTCATGGAGCGGCTGGTGCGGCGGCGGCTGCACCAGCCGGGCTGGGACGCGGCCGAGTCACCAACGGTCATCGCCGGGCTGAGCCTGGCCGCGGCCATGGCCCTGCTCGGCCTGCGCCCCCAGGAGGCGGGACATGAGCGAGTTTGACGGACTGGTCGCGCTGGTCACGGGCGGTGCGAGCGGCATCGGTGCGGCCACGGTCGCGCTCCTCCACGCCCGTGGCGCGCGGGTAGCGATCCTGGACCGCGACACCGGCGGCGCGGACGGGCCCGCGCTGCCGGTGCGCTGCGACGTCACCGACCGCGGCGCGGTCAACGACGCCGTGGCCGCGGTCGCCGGCCACTTCGGCGCGCTCGATGTCGTGATCAACAACGCCGGGATCGGCGCCAGCGGGGACGTGAGCGAGAACACCGACGAAGAATGGCACCGCGTGCTCGACGTCAACGTCGTCGGCATCGCCCGCGTGACCAGGGCGGCACTACCGCATCTTCGCCGGTCGGCGCGGGCGGCGGTGGTCAACACCTGCTCGGCCGTCGCGTTCACCGGCCTGCGCTCACGCGCGCTGTACAGCGCCAGCAAGGGCGCCGTCGCCGCGCTGACCCTGGCCATGGCCGCCGATCACGTGCACGAGGGCATCCGGGTGAACGCGGTCGCCCCGGGAACCGTGGACACGCCGTGGGTCGGCCGGCTGCTGGACGCCAGCGCGGACCCGGCCGCCACCGCCGCGGCGCTGCGCGCCCGGCAGCCGCTGGGCCGGCTCGTCACCGCCCAGGAGGTCGCGCACGCGATCGTCTCCCTGGCCTCCCCGGCCGCGGCCTCCACCACCGGGGCCATCCTGCGCGTGGACGGCGGCCTGACCAGCGTGCGCGTCTGAGCCCGGCGGATCCCGCGGGACGTGGCCGTGGCCGGCTTCGACAATCAGTGGCTGATCTCCACGCAGATCGGCAGGCCCTGACCACAGTCGCCCGGCCCCATTACGAGATGGGCCAGCGCTCGGTGGAGCTCGCGCTCGGCCGCCTGGACGAGCCCGGCCCCCAGCAGACGGCCCTCCCCTGCCAGCTGGTCACCCGCAAATCGAGTTAGCCAGGCAGCGCCGTTCAGCATGGGCCCGGTACGGGCCTGACGGCGCCGCCGTGGGGCGGCGCGGGCCAAGCTGCCTGCCGAGCGTTCAGCCACGCCTCCCAGCCAGACCGGGGCAGGCGGGGTCACCGAAGCGTGATCACGTTCGCGGTGATCAACGATGCGGCGTCGGAAGCCAGGTAAGCAATCACTTCTGCTACCTCGGCCGGGCTGGCGATGTGAATCAGCGTCGTGCTCGCGGTGACCGCCTGACGGACGGCGTCGGTGACCCAGCCGGTGTCGGTGACCGGCGGATGCACCATGTTCGCCGTGATCCCGAACGGCGCCAGCTCCAGCGCGGCCGACATCGTGTAGTTCGTCTGGGCCGCCTTGGCCGCGCCGTAGGAGACTTCTTCGGGGAAGCCGAGCTCCCCGCCCGAGGTGAGCCCGATGATCCGGCCCCAGCCCGCGCCGCGGGCGATATGACGGCGGGCGAACTCGCCGATCATCAGCGCGGCGGCCATGGCATCCACCCTGAACTGCTGGCCCCAGGTGGCGGCGGTGACCGGCTGCAGTGATCTGCCGAGCCGGTCGGTGCCGGAGGGCGCGAAGGTGTCGGCCAGCCAGCCGGTCGCGTTGTTGACCAGAATGTCGACCGGGCCGAGCTGCTCCTCGGCGGCATCGAACAGCATCGCGGGTGTGGCTGGATCCGCGAGGTCAGCCTCCACCGCCACGGCCCGGCCACCACCGGCCCGTATCTGGGCCACGACCGCCGCTGCGCCCTGTGCGCGGTGATCCCGGTGCGCCTGCGGGGTGCCGGGATCGGCCGGATCCTCCACCCGCAAGAACGTGCACAGCACCCCGCAGCCACGCTGCGCCAGAGCTGCCGCCGCCGCTGCGCCGATGCCATGATTGGCCCCCGTCACAATCGCCGTATGACCAGCCATCACCACCTCCGGCTTCCCGAGCCCCGGGGATGGCCTGCCTCCATCCGCCCGGTGGAGCGCAGCTATATTTTGTGGTTCGCCGTGACGTCCCAGCCTGCGTTGACCGGTGCATCGAGCGTGCCGTCGGGCCGCTGCGGCCGGTAGGTCATCTCAATCCGGCCGAAGCTGAAGGACACCTGATCGACCGGCCAAGGCTGCCCGGCCGGCGCCTCTATCTGATAGGAGGACACCATCAGATCACCGAGCGTAAAGGTGAGGTACTCCTGCGGCTGCTTCCCCGGCCTTTGAGCCGTCAGCACCGCCGACGTGAAATGTCGGCCGGACGCAACTGCGAGCATCAGCAGCGGCGATGCCTTGTCGATCTGCTTCGTGACGTGGAAGTCCTGGATAGTCGGCCTGCCTGCACCGGTGGCACCGGCCGCCTGCGCCAGATGGGTCTCGCCCCAGCTGAACGACTCCACCTCGATCTCGCCCGGGTGGCGCGGGTCCTGAGACTCGCCCGCTATACCGTCGATCTTCAGGAAATAGTCCGCCATCCGAACCCCTCCCGGCTGGAAAGCCGCACCTTGCCCCCTGTCGCGGCGGCCCCCGAACGGCGAGAGCACCGTTGAAGGTCCCTCGTCTGGGCCATGAGGCCCAGGCATCATCTGAGTCAAACACAGCGCTCTCATGCCTGACCATGCCCGCGGGCGCCAGGCAGAGACCGATCCGGGCCGGCGCCCGCGGTGGCCGGGACGGCCTCCCCTTGGCGGGCGGTTGCCGCCAGACACAGGACCGCGGTTCAGCAAGCGCAAGCCGCCAGCGGTTATGGTCTCGGCATGCGGCGCATCGGCGCGGTGCTGATCGACATCGATGGCGTGCTGACCGTGTCGTGGCAGCCGCTGCCCGGGGCGGTCGCGGCGCTGGGCCGGCTGCGTGAGGCCGGGTTGCCGCTAGCCCTGGTGACCAACACCACCTCCCGCACCCGGGCCTCGATCGCAGCGGCGCTAGCCGGAGCGGGCTTTGCGGTCACCGCCGCCGACATTTTGACCGCGCCGGTCATCGCCGCCGCCTACCTGGCCGAGCATTACCCGGGTGCACTGTGCCTGCTGCTCAACAGTGGCGACATCGGCGAGGACCTGGCCGGAGTGAGGCTGGCCCGGGAGGACGACCGCGCCGTGGACGTGGTGCTGGTCGGCGGTGCTGGCCCGGAGTTCAGCTACCAGGCGCTCAACGCGGCCTTTGGCTGCCTGCAGGCCGGGGCCAGGCTGGTGGCCATGCACCGTGGCCTGTACTGGCGCACCAGCCAGGGGCTGCAACTGGACAGCGGCGCATTCGTCGCGGGCCTGGAACAGGCAGCCGGGACCACGGCGGAAGTGGTGGGCAAACCCGCGCCGGCCTTCTTCACCGCCGCACTGGCCCACCTGGGCGCCAGCGCCGCGCACGCGTTGATGGTGGGTGATGACGTCGAGAACGATGTGCTCGCCGCCCAGCGCCAGGGGCTCACCGGGGTTCTGGTCAAGACCGGCAAATACCTGCCCCGCGCGCTCCAAAACGCCAGCGGGACCCCGGACCACGTCCTGGGCTCTTTCGCCGACCTGCCAGCGCTGCTGGATGGGCCGCCGTGACCGCTGGGGATCGGCTTCGCCGACGTCATCCGGTGACCTGGCCATGCCCCGGCGGCCAGCCGACACGCACGTCGGGGAAAGATCGTGAGGGAGGGCTCACGTGAACGATGAGTTGCCTACACCAGGTACATCATCCTCCGGTGGTCAGCAGCTTGCGGGCCGGACGGCCGGAGGATTGTGGCTCCGGTTCCTGTCCGGGCCGGATATAGACGCGATCGGCGTCTCGAACGCTGAAATCGTCGCGGCTGTCGAGGATGCCGTGCGGGCGCACGGTGATGGGCGCGTTGTCCTGGAGCCGAGGGTGCACCTTATTCCGGATAACAATGGCGCCGGTCATTTCAATGTGCTCCGCGGCCATCTGCCGGCGCTCGGGGTGAGCGGCGTCAAGGTTGTTGGTGACTTCGTGTCGAACTACGCGGCCGGACTTCCCAGCGAGCTGGGGCTGCTGACGCTCTATGACCCGGTGACGGGCGTGCCGCTGTCGATCATGGATGCCACCATGATCACGGCATGCCGGACCGGTGCCATGACCGCCGTAGGCGCGCGCTATCTGGCCCGGCACGACTCCCGGGTGCTCGGCCACGTCGGGGCACGCGGCAGCGCGTTCTGGAATGTCGTGTTGCTGGATGAGATGTTCGATCTTGATGAGATCCGGGTCACCAGCCGCCGGCCGAGTCCCGGGAGGCGTTCGCACAGCAACTGGCCGCCATTTGCCGGGCCCGCATCCGGGTCGCCGCCACCGCCGAGGAGGCCTTCGACGGCGCCGACATCCTGGTCGAGGCGTCGCGGCTCACCGAGCCCGAGCCGCTGCTCCGCACCGGCGCGGTCCGGCCAGGCGCCTTCGTCGTCCCCTACGGCACGGTCAGCGCCGTGCAGCTCGACCTGCTCGACGTGATGGACAAGGTGGTGGTCGACGACTGGCGGGAGGCGCAGTCGGGAAGGTTCGGCGCGCTGCGCCGTCACGTGGACAGCGGCCGGCTCTCGGCCGCGTCGCTCTATGCCGAGCTAGGTCAGATCGTGACGGGCCGGCTGCCCGGCAGGGAACGCAGCGATGAGCGGATCCTGTTCTGGCACCGCGGACTTGCCATCCTCGACATCGCCGTCGGCCTGGCGATCCTGCGCCGGGCCGAGCAGCAGGGCGCCGGGACGATGCTCAGGTACCGCTAGCGATGGCCGCTCTCACGGTCACCCAGGTGGGCGACCCGGATCTTGAGCTCATCCGCGCAATTGCCGCCGGCCAAGCCGTCAATATTGGGCCAGGCCTGCTTGAAACGGTGCAGCAGCGCTGCGACGAGGCCCGGCAAGCACTTAGCGACGGCCGCCCGGTGTATGGCGTAACCACGGGCACCGGGGCACTTTCCGTGGTTCGCCTCACCGCGCAGCAGCAGCTGTCCTACCAGCGCAACCTGCTGCTGGCGCGGGCCACGGGTGGTCCGCCGTGGCTGGGCCTGCCCGAGGTTCGGGCGATCATTACCGTCAGGCTGCTGACGTTCCTCTGCGGCGACGCGGCCGTGTCGGCCGGGCTCTGCCAGCGGCTCGCCGAATTCCTGAACAGCCACATCGTGCCGGCGGTTCCCCGCACCGGCATGGGAGCCGCGGGCGAGATCATGCAACTGGCGCACGCCTTTGGGCCGCTGGCCGGCATCGGCCAGGTACTCGGGCCGGCCGGAGCTCTGCTGCCCGCACGCCAGGCGCTGCGCGGGCGGGGCCTCAGCGAGTTCAGTCTCGGCCCCAAAGAGGGCATCGCCCTGATCGAAGGCGTGCCCGGAGCCACTGGCCTGTGCGTGCTGCGCCTGAGCGACGCGGCCGCGCTCACCTCGCTCATGGAGGCGTCCGCCGCCCTGGCCATCGTCGGGGCTGGCGCGTCGCGTGATCCTTATAGCGCCGTGTGCGGGCGAGGCGACGACATACTTACCGCCGTGCTCGGCCGGCTCCGTGCCGCCGCAGGCGATGAGCCATCCCCCCGGTCCCTGCAGGCGCCAGTGTCGTTCCGGGTAGCCGGCCCGGTGCTCGCTCACGTGCACCGGGCCGGCGCCCTGCTGGAGGCGGCCGTGCAGCGCGCCCTGACGGGGGTCACCGACTCCCCCGCCTATCTCGACGGCAGGTTCATCGGCACCGCCGGGTTCCACGGAATCGACCTGGCCGCGCATTGCGACCAGCTGACGGCGGCGCTCTGCCATGCCGCGGAGGTGGCAGCGGCGCGCATCCACCGGCTGATGGATCCCGCGGTCACCGGGCTGTCTGTGCAACTGGCCCGCGAACCAGGCCCTCAGGCCGGCCTGTCGCCAGTACATAAGCGTGCCGCCGGGGAAGTCCATGCCATGAGAAGCCTGGCCGCCGCCACCCCGATCGGCTTTATCGAGACATCCGGCGGCCAAGAGGACGCGCAGTCGTTCGCATGGGAGGCGGCCGAGAAACTCCTCACCGCGTTGCGCCACGCTCACGTGGTCATCGCGTGCGAGCTGCTCGCCGGCTACCAGGCGGCGGCCCTTTCCGGACGCCAGCCACCAGCAGGATGCCGGCCGGTACTTGACTGGCTGGCCGGGATCATCAGCCCGATCAATGATGACCGGACGTTCGGCGTGGACATAGAGCACCTGATCCAGGCGGCCTGGCCACCCGGCGGGTCAGCGGGCGCCCCCGGCCGCGCGGGGCGCTGAGCCCGCCAGCGGCGTGGTGTCGAGGTATCTGACCTCGTAGACGCGCTCCGTGAACTTCCATCCTTCCGGAGTGCGCTGGTAGCGGTCGTGGTACACGGCGTAGTTCAGCTGCGAGTTGCCGTCACGGAAGCGCACGAGCTCTGAGAGGTAGGCCCGGCCGGACGCGGTACGCCCGCAAGCTGGATCGTGTTGTTCATCGAGACCATGCCCATCCGGTTCCACTGGTGAACGGAGCCGCGGGTGTTGTCGTGACCGTGGGCAGGCAGCCGGTCGCGGTCATAGGGTTCGCCGTCTCGCGCGGCAAGATTGTGGAAATCGATGTGATCGCCGACCCTGAGCGCCTCCTCCGGCTCGACCTGGCCGTCCTCGACGGCTGACGGGCGAGCGCCGCTAACGTTCGATACCTCGATCATGCTGCGTGTTCCGTGGCAGGCTAGCCGCAGCGATAGGCAGGCGCAGGCCCCGCACGCCGTGACGGGGTGCGCCGCATCCAACAGCAAGAAGGTCAAGATGGCGCAGGGCACTGTGAAGTGGTTCAACGGCGACAAGGGCTACGGCTTCATCGCGGTCGAGGGTGGCCAGGACGTGTTCGTGCACTTCAGCGCGATCACCGGTAGCGGCTACCGCAGCCTGGAGGAGGGGCAGAAGGTCGAGTTCGACATCACCCAGGGCCAGAAGGGGCCCCAGGCGGAAAACGTCAAGGTCATCGGCTGACCCACCGGCGCCAGGGCCTAGTTGCGTGCCGTGGGACCGGACCATCGTCGCCCGGCCCCAAGCACCCCTGTGCGGCACTTCCCATGGCCGGAAAGCATCGACTGACCGGGGACCGGTCACTCGCGCAGGACCCCAGCCCAGCTGGCTGGCAGGCACCCGGCGCCCGGCCCGATCCTGCTGGTGGTGGCACCGGCCCACGGGCTGGCTCCCGCTGACCTCGCACGGCAACTCGGCGAACGAACGCGAAACATGCGAGGTGGTGACAGCATGCGACAAGGGCAGGCAGCTAAAGGAGACGCTCATGACCCAGGTCCCAGACGGGCAGTTCAGCCGGCGTGAGCCTGCCCGCTGCCATGAGGTGATCCGGGCGCAGTTCGGCGGCTACGAACGCTGTCACCGCGACGCTGGCCACGAGCCGCTGCCTCATCATGTGCGGGGCCGTTCCTGGTCGGGGAGCTGGTCAGCCGGAACAGCGCATATCCAGTTCGGGATGGGCTGCGATGACGGGTGCGTGTTCGGCGACGAAGCTTCGCTGTGGGGCGGCCCGGGTGAGGTATTGACGGTGACGCGGTGGAAGCGGAGCAGCCCACGCTGACCGCCAGCAGCAGCGCATCCGCGGTCCAGCCCAGGGAGCCCGCCGTGCGACGCCGCGGGCCGGGCATGTCCGGGAGAGTGACCTACTGGATGATCTCGGCGGTGCTGGCGCTGGATTCGGCGTCGCCCCCGGTGACCGGGGCCCCGGTCGGCGCCTGTGAGGCGCCGCGCTGATGCCGGCTGGCCGCCGCGACCGTCACGGCTGCCTCTAGCGCGATGTCGGCGTGCTCGCGGCTCATCGCGCGGCCGTTAACCAGCCAGCGGCCATCCGGCTGGAGCTCGGCCACCGCTATGCATAGCCCGCCGGGCTCCAAGTGCGCCGTGAGGCGACAGCCATCGCTGGATGGCCTGATCATAATGCCAGCGTAACGCGGCCTCGCCACCGGAGCCGCCCGCCAGTCCCGGCCAGCGTTGTGCCGCAGCGCACCGGGAGACCCAAAGCCAGCCCTTACCACCCACGGGTAGCGCCTGGGCGGTTTCAGAGCTTGAACAGCTTGGCGGACGGTGTCAGGATGCGCTGCACGTGGGAGCCGAAATCGATGAGCACGGCGGTTCCCTCTTCGACACCGGTGACGGTGCCGAGACCGTACTTGTCGTGGGTGACCCTGTCGTCGACCGCGTAGCACTCGGCGGGCGGCTCGGGATCGGGAGCGTTGAACGGACTGGTTGCCAGGGGACGCCGACGCCCGGCGGGATAAGGGCTCATTGTCACCAGTATGCGCTTATCTCAGGCCTGGGCGGCAGTGAGTCTGCTGCGTGGCCCGGTTCAGGGGTCGCATCAGGACCGCGGCAGCTGCGTCAGCAGCCGGTTCCGGGCCGGCTTTCCGGCCAGTGGTGTGGAGGCGCCGCAGGGCTCCCACCGGTGGCGGGCCGGGGTCTGGCGGCATGCGCGCATCACCGGCCTGTTCACGGCTGGCGCAGCCGCTCAGAGGAAATGAGCCCACGGCGGGCCCGCACCCACAGGCGCGGGCCCGCCGCGAGGCCGTTAATCAGAGGGCGTGGACCTGGTCCGCCTGCGGGCCCTTGGGGCCCTGGCTGGCGGTGTACTCCACCTTCTGGCTCTCCGCCAGGCTGCGGTAGCCGCCCATGTCGATCGCTGAGTGGTGGACAAAGACGTCGGCGGTGCCGTCATCGGGGGCGATGAAACCGTACCCCTTGTCCGCGTTGAACCATTTCACGGTTCCCTGAGCCATCTGCTGTCTCCTTTGAGGGACGAGCCTGCAATCCGCGCACCTTGCGCGGATCAGCTGCTGGCCGCTCACCGCCGGAGGAAAATCCACAAGCAAAGTGAAACGCCCACTGTCAAAACCGCGGGCATCTTCACCATCGCTGACTTCGACAACAACAACAACCTCAAGCACGTTCGCGGCCAGTCTATTCCCGCGCCGGCCCACCTTCGCCCCGATCCGCCGTCTCTCCGGGCGGGGCGGCCCTAACCTGCCATATGGCGTGGCCGGAGGGCTGGCAGGAGGCCGGCCCGGCCACCCGATCCGATTGGCATGCTCATCGCCACTGGGACTCGCGGGGTTTGCTGCGCTAGCGTGGCTGGTGGCGGACGCGGCGAAATTAGTACAATCCCACCGTTGGATGGCCGTGCCGGGCCGCCACCCTGGGGCAGGCAGCAGATGGCAGCAGCGAGCCGGGTGAGCAGGCAGGGGGACGGATGACTGAGCTCATCGTCGGCGCTCAAGAATCTGACACACATCAGAAGGCCCTGCGCATCAATCTCGATCCGCGCTGGTACGGGACGGTCGCGGAGATCGGCGCCGGCCAGGAGGTCGTGCGGTGGTTCTTCCGGGTGGGCGGCGCCGCCGGCACCATCGCGAAGTCGATCTCCGCTTACGACATGGCCGTCAGCGACGCCGTCTACGGCAAGGCCGACAGGTACGTGTCCGCGGAGCGGCTCCAGGGCATGCTCGACAAGGAATTCCAGCTCAACGTCAACCGGCTCGGCGATGAGCGCGGTGACGACAACTGCTTCTTCGCGTTTGCCGATACGGTCGTAGCCCGCAGCTACCGGGGCAGCAACGAGTGCCACGGCTGGATGGGCGTGAAGTTCCAGGCCCAGCCACACGACGAGCCGAGCCAGATCGTCATGCACGTGCGGATGCTCGATATCGAGGCGTTCGCGCAGCAGGAGGCGCTGGGAATCGTCGGGGTGAACCTGCTGTACGGGGCGTTCTTCCAGCACCACGAGCCGGACAGGCTCATCGAGAGCCTTCTTGATCGCCTGACCACGGGCCGCATCGAGATCGACATGATCCAGTTCCGCGGCATCGAATTCCGTGGCGTGGACAACAGGCTGATGGCGCTCAAACTCGTCCAGCTCGGGCTCAGCGGCGTGGCGATGTTCGGCCCCGACCGCGAGGTCCTGCAGCCGAGCGAGGTGCTGCGCAAGAAGGCGATCCTGGTGGAGCGGGGCAGCTTCCGGCCGCCGACACACGTGAACCTCGACATGCTCGAGACGGCCCAGGCCAAGTTCGAGGAAGATCCGGACGTCGCGGGCAAGCCGGTGCTGACGCTCACCGAGATCACGATGCGCAACCTGCTCGCAGGCGGAGCCACCGATGTGGACCGGCGCGACTTCCTCGCCCGTGCGGAGCTGCTCGCGGCGTGCGGCATGACCGTGCTGATCAGCGATTACTTCGACTACTACCGCCTGGCCGCCTATATCGCCGAACGGACGAGCGAGCGGATCGCCATCGTCATGGGGGTGCCGAGCCTGATCGACCTGTTCGACGAGAAGAACCACGCACAGCTTCCCGGCGGGATCCTGGAAAGCTTCGGGCGGCTGTTCAAGAACGAGCTGAAGCTCTACGTCTACCCGCTCCAGCCCTCGCCAGATGACGAGCTGCAGACCGTAAATGACATCAAGGTCCGGACTGAGCTGCAGCCGCTGTACGACTACCTTGCCGGGCGGGGCAGCTTCGTCCACCTCGACAACTACCGGCCCGAGTGCCTGCCGATCTTCAGCCGCGACGTGCTGCGGAGGATAGCCGCGAATGACGACTCGTGGGAAAGCATGGTCCCCGCCGAAGTCGCCGAGCTCATCAAGCGCCGCGCGTTCTTCGGCTACATCAAGCCAGGCAGGGACTGACAGAGTCCCAGCTCGGCTCGGGCACCCAGTGGCTCGGCTTCCTCATCCGTACGTCGGGTGCTGCGGCCACCCGGGCGGGGAGTCCTCCCAGTCTTCCTGCCGGCCGTAGGGGCACAGGTCGAGGATGTTGTTGACGAACATCAGGCGGTCCACGCCCCGGGCGGTGGTCGAGTAGGTCCGGTAGACGTCCGTGCCGTCGCGCAGGAATACGCTCAGCGTGAAGCCGATGCCGGCGCCGCAGTCGGCGTCAGCGCTGCTCGTCTTCGACACCATAGCGGCGCAGCAACTCGGCGACCGCGGGGCTTGGCGGCTTGGGGTCATCCGGGTTGAGCGTGATGCCGTCGAGCGAGGCGCCCGCCTCGACCAGGG
Source organism: uncultured Actinomycetes bacterium (assembly GCA_963730065.1). GTDB lineage: Bacteria > Actinomycetota > Actinomycetes > Streptosporangiales > Streptosporangiaceae > UBA9676. The sequence continues at coordinate 60,557 of CAVSQL010000010.1, forward strand.
CCGCGATGGCAGCCGGCCAGTCTGGGCGCGGGTGGCCTGGCTGTTCCCCGCTGCCGACGCAGGCCCAGTCGACGGGGGTGCTCTCCCATCTGGCGTCGCGCGCCTCGATGTCGGCACCGCGGTCGATCAGCAGCCGGACGACTTCCGCGCCGCCCGCATAGGCGGCGGCGTGCAGCGCCGTGCCCCCGTAGTCCCCGCCGCGGACATCGGCAGGAAAGCCGATGTCGAGCATGACCCGCATCGCGCCGGTGTTGCCGGTCTCCGCGGCCCGGATCATCGCCTCCGACTGCTGTTCGCTCGCGAACTGGCCGAGGAACCCAGGTGCGCTGGCACGCCGTTTCGCGTCAGCCAGGTCGCCACGCAGGCAGGCCGACAGGAAGAGGTCGAGCTCGGTCGCGTCATCGCTCGCGCCATACTGACGAAGCAACGCGGCCAGGTCGGTGCGTCCCTTGCTGACCGCCAGCGCGTGCGGCGATCGGTCGTCGGCGCCAGGCACCTCGGGCTCGGCGCCGTGAGCAAGCAGCAGATCGACGATCTCGGCGGAGCAGTCAGATCGCACAGCCGCGTAAATGACCGGGCACGGCAGGCCGGTGTCAGCGCCGCCGTCGGCACCGTAGTCGTCGAGGTACCGGCGAGGATCGGCACCGGCCTCGAGCAGCAGCCGAACCCCGTCGGCGTCGTTGCGGCTAATCGGCGCGGCCAGCGCCATCCTGGCGATCCGCGGGACGTCAGCGGCGCCGTCAAGCAGCATCCGCAGGCAATCATGATCGCCGTCAGCGAAGCCAGCCAGGTAGAGGTCGTCGTCCTCCGGCAGCGCACCCCGGTCGAGCAGCAACCGTGCGATCGCGGGATGCGCCGCCCCAGCGACCGCGCACCGCAGCGGCGTCCAGCTGCCATCGGCGGCCCGGCCGTTGGCATCCGCCCCGGAGTCGAGCAGCAGCCTCGCGACAGCGACCAGCCCGTCGGCCCTGGCCGGGTCAAGCTGATGCCACTGTGATGCGCAGACGACGTGCAGGGCCTTCCATCCCGTCCGCTGATCGGACCTGATCACCAGGCCAGGGTCGGCATCGATAGCCCGCCGGACCTTGGCGATGTCACCGAGCACCAGCGCGGTGGCGATGCTGTAGTCAGCGAGCTCAGGTCTCGCGGCAAGCATCCGGACCGCACGGCCGGTCCAGTCGCGAATGCTGGCCACGCAGAACTCGTCGGCGAGCTGGGCCAGGTCGGCGCGGCGGGACCGGACCTCGGTCTTGAGCTCGGCCCAGCTAGCGAAGCCGTACTCGCGTGCAATGGCCAGCTGCGCAGCGGCCAGGGTCAGCCGATCCGACACCGCGAGCAGGCGCTCGGCCGCAACGGCGTCGCCCGCTTGCGCGGCGCGCAGCAGGTCTCTGGCTTGACGGCGCAGATGGTCGAGGTGCGGCTGGGCCGGAAGCACCGCCATGACGTCTCCCCTACCGCCCTGGAGGTCCGCATTACCAGGCCGGTCAGGAAGTCGGTGTGCTCAGCCTCCGCAAACCAGAAGGTGGACTAAGTCCTGTCCGCGGACCCGGTGGCGCCCTTTCGCACCAACGCCACGATAGCGCAGCCTTCGCGCGCCTGGCAGCGCTGCTGATGCCAGGTGCCGAGCATCCGTGCCCCGGCTGCCAGCCAGGCCATGAAATAGACCACGGTGACCAGGAAGAGTATTTTCGCGTTGGGCTGATGATCGGTGGGGGTGGGGTAGGGGAGCGCAAAAGTGGCCGCCAGCAGGGCGGGGGTTATGAGCCCGCATGCGGCCCATACGACTGCCTTGTCCACCGGCCGCCGCGGCTGCGCCTGAGCGGCCCGGGGCACTGGCTGGGTCCTGGTCAGCCCCGCGGGCAGGTCCGCGGTGAGCGCGGCCAGCTCGGCGTAGGTCCGCGACGCGAACGTATGGCCCACCCGCGCATCTAGCTCGTCTTTGGTCAGCCTGCCCTGCCCGAACGCGGCCTTGAGCGTGTCGATTACCTGCTCGCGGTTGGCGTCGGAGGCCCTGAGGCGGCCGGGAAGCTGAGACGCTGCAGGCGGTGAAAGGGCGTGTGGGCCGCCGGCACCACGGCGGCTGGTGCCGGGTGATGTGCGGCCGAGCCCCCCTCCGATGAAGCCGAGCCAGGCGCCGAGGAACGGCGCGATCATGAGCGCAGCCAAGGGCATCATGCCTGCCTGGCCGACGCTGATTCCCACCCAGTACCCGTGCTGGAGGCCCGGCGGGCTCACGACGTTGCTCGGGTGGCAGGTTGGGCTCAAACACACGGGCCACCAGGTCCTCGGGCTGAGCAGTGGCACGTGGTGCGGGAACAGCGCGATCGTGACCGAGGTGAGCACCGCCAGCAGCAGGGCAGCGGCCGCCGTGGCGCAGCTCGCGGCCAGGGCGCCCTGCGGGACAGGGCCCAGGGCCGCGGGTCGCGTGTCCCGGGCGGTGAGTCGCGCCGCCAGGAATCCGGTCGCCAGGGGCAGCGCCAGCGCGGCCAGCCCCCACACCTTCAGCGGCGGGCCATTTGGGTCAACGATTTACGCCCAGGGGTGTAAGCGAGTACAGCACACCGGCGGTGGCCGCGCCGGATCCGATGGCGATCGGCAGGACCCAGCGGGTGAGCCGCACGTGCTGGGAGGTCAGGATGAGCAGCCCAGCCACATAACCGGCGATGACCAGCAGCAGCACGATCTCGAGGAACCAGAGGCCATGAACGACCGCGAAGTAGGAGCCGAGCTTGCTGCCGTCGCGGTCCTTCACGGCCTTGGCGGCGATCAGCGCGAGCACCATCGCATACCCGCCTACCCGCGCCGCGCGCGGCGCCCAGCCGCCGCGAACCGGCCCGAAGTAACGGCGAATCACCACCGGCAGCACGGCCAGCAGCACCACCGTGAGGACGATGTACACCCGGTTCAAGGGTGTGGCCGGGTTCGATGACGGGCCCGGCCAGCCGATCCACACCACGCCCGCCGCCCCGGCGGCGAACGCCAGCACCCGTATGACCCTCGCCCATTAAGGCCTCCCGCGCCACCAGCCACAGGCCCCCACAAAGCCACGCCATCCGCCCCGCCCCGGCCCGGACCCCACCCGCCTCCGCCAGCACGGCCTCCGCCCAGTCGCGACGGGCCGCTGGCAACAGCCCGGCCGAGCGCCGCAGCAGCCCGGCCAGCACCCGCGTGAACCGCTCCATCACGCCCCCTCCGCCGCCACCTTGCGCCTGCCCGCCCGGCCCGCCGCGGCCGCGCGGCGGTCCGTCAGCGCTGCCTGTTCGGCCAGCGCCGCCCTGGCCGCAGCCAGGCCGTCGGAGCTGAGCCGGTACAGGTGCCGCCGCGGGCGCCCGGCCGGCTGCCCCTCCTCCCAGCACGCCTCCACCAGGCCACGATCGGCCAGCCTGATCAAGATCGGGTACAGCGTGCCCGACTTCAGCCCCGTGTCCTTCGCGATCCCATACCCATGCCGCCACCCCGCCGGGTCGGCGCATAGCACCGCGAGGACCGACAACGTCTGGACGGAGAACTCAGGACGGCGAGCCACAGGACCGACTCTACCTAGGTAGAGGCACTTCGGTCTACCTAGGTAGCGGAAGTTAGCGCCCGCTGGCGCTGGACGTGGCTTCGCGGGCAACCTGGACCGCGCGCCGCTGACAGCCGGGCACGCGGTCAGATCTCAGAGGCGCTCCTCGAGGGCCACAGGATCGGCCCGGCTGGCCCCACACCGGTCCAGCGCGTCGGCGCCCAAAGCGGAGGAATACCTCGCCTGGGAAGGTGTCGTTGCGAGGAATGCAAGGGCGCAAGCTCGCTCACAATCCCGAAGATGTCGGCGTCTCGGGTCAGCCCGCCGCGCCAGAACGGGTCTGCGCGTGGAGTGGTGCAGGTGCGGGGCAGGACGCCCTGATGAGGGCCCCAACCTATCGACGCCCTGGTCAATGGCGATTCGGGGGTTGCTGGAGGATGCGTTCGGACAGGTGCAGCAGTTGCCGGATCTCGGCTTCGTTTATCTGGCCGGCGAAGTGGCGCTGCACCGCGTCGGCGAAGGTCGGCTGTGCGGCGGCGAAGGTCTTTTCGCCCTCGGCGGTGAGTGTGGCGTAGACGGTCCTCCTGTCTGAGGGGTCTCTTTCGCGGATGATCAGGCCGCGGTCCTCAAGGCGGTCGGCGGTCTTGGTCACCGCGCTCTTGCCGATGGTGAGCAGCCCGGCGATGTCCACCATCCGCAGGCGCTTGCCCGGTGCCATGGCGACCTGGCAGAGCACGAGGTTGTCGGCCAGGGTGAGCCCGGCACAGCGCTGCAGGTCCCGGTTGAGGGCGACGCGGACCCGGTCAACGACTTCGCACAGGGCCGTCCACGCCTGCAGTCCCTCGGGCCGTTCGCCGGTCATGAGAGCATGCTAGCAGATAGTTGACTAGAATACTATCTTCCAGATAACGTTCTCTAGAGAATCAAACTCTGAAGAACCAGATGCGTGGCCTGCACCGGCTGCGGCCCGGGCCAAGGAAGGAATCCCCACGATGAGCGTCTTCTCGGAGAAGGAACTGAACTACCTGGCCAGCCAGCGACTCGGCCGGCTGGCCACCATCGACGCCGACGGCCTCCCGCACGTCGTGCCGCTCGGCTGGAGCTACAACCCGGCGCTGGACACGATCGACGTCGGCGGCCGCGACTTCGCCAGGACGAAGAAGTTCCGCAACGTCCAAGCCAACCCCAAGGTCGCCCTGGTGATCGACGACGTGCTCCCGCCCTGGCGGCCGCGCTGCGTCATGGTGCGCGGCGAGGCCCAGGCGCTGGACGAGGCGGCCAGCGCGGACGGCGAGCCCTTGGGGCCGATCATCCGCATCCACCCCAGCCGGGTCATCAGCTGGGGCCTGGACGACGAAGCGTGAGGACGCCACCCACGACCACGACTCTGCCTCAATAACCCGATGCGGCGCCACCAGGCGGAACAGCTCAGGAGGAACCGATGTGCACAATCGTCAGGCGTTACGCCTACGACCCCGCGGCGATCGCCAGCGCTGGACAGGCGCAGGCACCCGCACCCGAGCTCGGCCTGCGCGGCGCGGACAGGGCGAACGTAAACGTCTGCGGTATTAGGTCTTCGCTGTGGCGGAGCAAAGGATGACAAGCCGGGTTCACGGCTCAACGATCCTCTGCGGCTGGTGGCAGGAGGAGATAGCTGAGCAGGAAGGCGGCAGCGTAGAAGCCGACGATGGAGTCCAGCCAGTGCGCGAGCAGGGCTCCGAGGTAAGTCGGTCCTCCCCAGGCGTTGACGGTGGCGTTCGGGTCAAGCCCGCTGGTAATCTGCTCTCCCATCCGAAACGGGAAATAGAGAAGCACGAAGACCAATGGCACCGTCGCGATAACCCTGGCCAGGTTCCGCAGGGACAGCCCGTGAGCAAACCGGATGGTCCGGCTCAGCCTGGCCAAGGCACTCGCTGAAAACGGCGCGGCCCACGGCGAAGGCCCCCGCTGGGCGGGCCGGCGCCGTCTTCCTGCCTGGATGCCGATCACGGCCGCTGCGGCTGCGATCGCCAGGACGACATGGATCGTGATGGCATTCGAGCCCGCCACGTGCCGGACGATTGCTGACGATCGGCGGGCATATTGCGCGGCTCCTTCGGCGACCCCGATCAGGAACAACGCGGGGAAGACCGTGCCACTGAGCCGTGAAAGCCGGTAGCCGGGGTTCTTGGACCGCAAGCGGGCGCTCACGGCGCGCTCCCGCGGCGGCGGGCCACGGTGACCCCGGCCAGCGCCAGCCATGGGCCGACGGTGGCGGCAAGTGCGAGCGCCCTCGCCGGGGTCGTCGGCGCCCAGAGGATGTTGGCGGTGAGACGGGCGCGCACGGAGAGATACTCCGCACAGCCCGACCACAGCAGCGACCCAAGGACGACCGTCAGCCGCCGATGGCTTCCGGCATGAAGCTTCCCCGCATGAACCACGACATCGAAAACCGCGCGGGGAGTGAGGCGGGTGTCTTCCAGCAGGGCGGCGAACTCCTCGCCAAACACCGCGCGCCACTTCCTGGGGTACAGCGCCACGAGCAGACCGATCATCCCCACTGCAACCGGGCCTTCCCCGCCTCGACAATCCGCGACCAGCTGGCGATCTGGGCCTGCAATGCCGCTCGCCCGGCTGCGGTGATCTGATACGGGCGGCGGCGATCCTCGCTCTGCAGCGGGGCGATGAGGCCGCGCCCGGCCAGCTTGGTGAGCGAGCCGTACAAAGTTCCCGGCCCGAGGCGGATCCCGGTTTGCTGGCGGATGTCCTCGGTGATGGCGTACCCGTGCTTGGGACCGTCGCTCAACGACAGCAGCACAAGCACCCCGGGCTCCCCGAACCGGGCCAGCCCGTCCTGATCACGCCCTTGCCTCGCCATACGTTGCATCGTATGACGTAATAACTGGGCTGCCAACCCGGGCCGGGACAGTCAGCGACGGGCCGTCGGTACTGGATTCGAAGCCGGGCGTTGGGGAACTCACCAGACCATTGTGCCCATCTCGACAGCAGCCAGGGCGCCCGCGCGGACTGGCTGTCACCGCGGTCGGCCAGCCGCGCCCGGGCTGGCTGCGGCCATGCGCTGAGCACCGGCTGGAGGCGGCCGGCGAGCGCGGCGGCATAGGCTCGCAGCTGCTGGCGCGCGAGGCGGAGAGCTCACACTGCGGGCGCATGAGCAGGCCCGTTCGCGATGGCGATCACTAACAGATACCGGGCGGCCCCAACCGTGAGGCGGGGCGATCTGCAGATCCCGGAAATGGAGGCCAGGATGGCGCGAGTTCTGTACACGGCGGAGGCAACGGTCACAGGTGGCCGGGCAAACGGTCACGGCCGCACGAATGACGGGGCCTTAGATGTGCAGCTCCGCTCGCCGAAGGAGATGGGCGGCGAGGGGGGCGGCACCAACCCCGAACAGCTCTTCGCCGTGGGCTATGCGGCCTGCTTCGAGAGCGCTCTGGGCGTGGTGGGCCGCCGCGAGCGCGCCGAGGTGGGTGACGTCTCGATCGACAGCCGGGTGAGCCTGCTGCCCACCAAGGAGCGTGGTTTCAGCCTCGCGGTGGAGCTCGACGTAACCCTGCCGCAGGTCCGCGATCCCGGGCAGGCGGCGCGGCTCGTCGCCGCCGCGCACCAGGTATGCCCGTACTCCAACGCCACCCGGGGCAACATCGACGTCACGCTGACCGCCAACGGTCACGCCGTCGCCTGAACCGCGCACCGAGCGCGATACGCACAGCCTCCTGCTTAGGAGGCATTCCCCGGCAGTTGCTTTCACCCGGCGAATCAGCCGATGTCGCGGACCGAGCAGGTTGCCAGGGCCGCTGTCAGTACCAACATCGGCCAGGTGACGGACGTCTTGGCATTGCTGTGGCCACACGATGAGAACGTGGCGCCACTTGATGCTCGCCGCAACGGGGATGGCACCGTGGTTAGAGTGGGCATGCCCGCCCGAGCTCACAGGTGCCGCCCATGCCAGATGCTCCAGTCCTGCTCATCGTCGATGACGACCCGCAGGCACGAGGCGTTGTCGAGAGCGAGCTGCGCAAGCGGTACGGGGCCGATTACCAGGTCATCTGCGTTGGGTCCGCCGATGATCCGCCCGGTCTGCTCGCCAGGCTTCGCGACAACCAGCGCCTGGTCAGCATCGTGCTGGCCGGCCAATCGATGTCGCAGCTGACCGGGACAGAGCTGCTGGCGCGGGTCCGTGAGTTCCATAGCACGGCCAAGCGTCTCCTCCTCATCGCTTGGAGATACGGACCGCCCCCCGAGCCGATCCTGGAGGCCATCGCGCTTGACCACATCGACGCCTACGCCGGCAGGCCTACGACGGTGCCGGACGAGGAGTTCCACCTGACGGTCACCCAGCTGCTTGAGGAGTGGGCCAGGTCGAACCTGCCCAGGCCCGAAGTCATGCGGGTGGTGGGCAAGGAGTGGTCCGCCCGCTCGCACGAGATCCGGGACCTGCTGAGCCGCAACGTGCTCCCGTTCGGCTTCTACCCGGCGGACGCCAGGCCGGGAAAGGCACTGCTGGAACAGGCCGGCGCCGCCGCGGCGACGCTGCCGGTGATCATCATGTTCGACGGGCGCGTGCTGGAGAATCCGTCGAACGCTCAACTCGCCGAGGCCATCGGGATGCGGACCAGCCCGGGGGCCGACCTGTACGACGTGGCGGTAATCGGTGCCGGGCCAGCCGGCCTGGCGGCCGCGGTCTACGGGGCATCCGAGGGTTTGTCCACGGTGGTGCTGGAGCCGGAGGCCATCGGCGGCCAAGCCGGCACGAGCTCGCACATCCGCAACTACCTGGGCTTCCCGACGGGGGTGAGCGGCGAGGATCTCGCGGTGCGGGCCTACACGCAGGCCTGGAATTTCGGCGCCGATTACATCTATGGGAACCCGGCGACCGGTCTGCGCGTCCAGGGCCCGGAGCGTGTGGTGACCGTCGCCGGCGGGGACAAGGTTCGCAGCCGGGCCGTCGTCATCGCCACCGGCGTTTCATACCGCCGACTCGGTGTCCCCTCGCTCGACGCGCTGACCGGCGCAGGCGTGTTCTACGGCGCCGCCACCTCCGAGGCCAAAGCGATGAAGGGCCGGGAGGTGTTCGTGGTGGGCGGCGCGAACTCCGCGGGACAGGCCGCCGTCCACCTCGCCACGTACGCCGCCAGGGTGACGATGCTGGTCCGGGGCCAGTCACTGGCCGACAGCATGTCCGAGTACCTGGTCAAGGAGATCACCAGCACGCCCAACATCGCCGTACGGCGTGGCGCCGTTGTGACGGGCGGCGCCGGCACGGGCCGCCTGGAGAGCCTGACCCTCCTGGACCAGGCGTCCGGGGTGACCGAGACCGTTCCGGCCGCGGCGGTATTCGTGCTGATCGGAGCCGAGCCCCGCACCCACTGGCTGCCAGACGACATCAGGCGCGATCAGTGGGGGTTCGTGGTCACCGGGACCGACCTCGTGGTGGGCGGCCGCCCTCCGGACGGCTGGCCCGTCCAGCGTCCCCCCATGCTTCTAGAGTCGAGCCTGCCTGGGGTCTTCGCGGTCGGCGACGTCCGCTGCGGGTCAGTGAAACGGGTAGCGTCCGCAGTTGGCGAGGGCTCGGTCGCGATCCACCTGATCCACGACTACCTGCGCGGCAACCGCAACTAACCGGGGTTAGCCGGCTTGGCCGTTCCCGTTGGGAGGCGCGGGCGGGATGATCTCCTCCGGGGTACGTGGGAATGGGGCGGCGGCCGCCGACCGGGGTGACAGGTCGTCATAGGAGACGTGCACGCGCTGGTCGTCGCGGCGCTGGTTTTGCAGGGCCTGGGCGGCCAGCACGGCCCGGTCAGCGTCGGTGAGCGGCGGCTGGACGATGGAACGTGGCCATAGCCGCCGGGCCAGCACGACGTTGAGCTCGGCGGCGTAGACGGTGATCTCCACGCTGAGGGAGATCCAGGCCAGCAGCACCAGCACGGTGGCGAATGCGCCATAGACCGCATCGGCATGCCGGAAATGGGCTACGACAATAGTGCCGATGGCCTGCAGGACCGTCCACGCCAGCCCACCGGCGACCACGCCCGGCACCAGCTTGCGGGTCGGCACGCCCTTGGGCGTCAGGACCCTGAAGGCGGCGAAGAACATGGCGACGTTGGCAGCGGCCGCAGCCAGCAAGCCGGCGGCGGCGAGCACGCCAGCTCCGTGCCCGTACAGGCCCAGGCTAGTCAGCCCGGTGGTAATCACCACGCCCAGTCCTAGCACGGCCAGGAACAACACGGCCCGGCCGAGCCGCTGGACATAGCCGGGACGCGCGGGCCCGGGCAGGTTCCACACCTGTTCCATGGTGAACAGGCCAGCCTGGGCCAGGCCGGTGGCCCCCCAGATCAAGACGATCAGGCCGACGACCAGGCCGATGATGCTGGAGCGCCGCAATTGGTGCACGTTGCCCGCGAGTTGGTTGCTGATGATCGGGATCTGGTGAGCGAGGGCCTTGAGGACCTGATGGCGCACCGCCGGGTCGTTGGAGGCGACCAGTCCCAGCAGCGTCACCAGCACCAGCAGCAGCGGGAACAGTGAAACAAATCCCGAGTGGGCCAGGTTGGCCACCAGCACTCCGCCGTTGTCGTCCCCGTACTTTTTGATCAGCCCGAAGGCAAAGGCAGGCGCCTTGTGGCGCTGCTGCGCCACATCCACCCGGCGGATCGCCTTTTCGATCGGGTTCATCGCCCACCACCTACCCCGGCCTGTCCCCGCCGCACTGCCCGCCACTACCCCACGCAAACACCAACCGTCCGGAGGGTAGGTACTCGATCGACGTGCCCCGACCCCCCGCCGGGGGGCGAGCTCAGGTGGCGATGTGGCCGAGCAGATGATAGATGACGAAGGCCGGCCACAGGATGGCCTCGGCGACGGCCCACACATGGGCCCAGAATCCGTGGGCGTGCTGCCAGTAGTACACCAGGGCTCCGATGAGTCCCAGACCGTAGACTGCGCCTCCACTGCCGCCCCTGACGACGGTCGTGGTCTTCGATGTGCCTGACATGCGGTCCTCCCTATGCTCGACGCGACGAGTTTCACCTCAGCACACTCGCCTGGCCCGGGGCATCCAGCCCCCGCTGCGCCAGTTTGACCAGACGGGCGGCCGCTAGAGAGAGCACCCGGCCGGGCACCTCACCCAAGCCTGCGCTGGCTTGAGCGGTCTGAAAAGACATAAGTCGCCGCTGACCGATTCAGGGGCTGAGGTGGATGACGAGGCCGTCGCAGTAGTGGGTGAAGCCGGTTCTGGCGGCGACAGCGAACGGCGGCGGGCTGCTGGTCTCGACCGAGATCCGCATCGAAATCGAACTCGAGGCAGTGCTCCAGCCATGAGATCGGATCTTCAGCTAGCACTCAGCAAATCCACATCAAATCTGCAGCGGATATGCCGAACCGCGACGAGCAAGCGGCCCGTGTGAGGTGGTGTACGCACGGGGCCGCGGCTCCACACCACGAACGGAAGGACAAGTCATGCTCACCCACGCACGATGGGCGGCCGGGCTAGCGCTGCTGGCGGTGCTGGCCGCGGGCTGCGGCATGGCCGCGGCGGCGCACTCGGCCGCACCCACTCCGGCCGCGGCGGCCCATTCGGCCGCGCCGACGCCGGCCGCGGCGCATCATCACCGCCATGCCCGGCCGGTGCACGCCGCGGTCACCGCGCCTCCCGCGCCGCCGGCCACCGCGCCCGCGCAGACCGCCAATCCCATCCCGCAGGGCAACGGCGGCGACCACGACGCCGACAACAACGGCGGCCCCAGCGATGGCGACGGCAACCTCTAGCCGCTCCCGGTACGGGGCCCGGGCCGGGCTGAACGACAGGTGAGACCAATGACTATTCACGCCACGCGGCGCGGCAGGCTGATGCTGGCCGCGATCGGTGCCGCTGCCGTCGTCATCGCTGCCGTCGTCATCGCCGTCGTCGCGTTCGCCGGGCCCGGGCGCCCGGCCGGGCCGGCGTTCCCCCCGCTGCGCCCCGCTGCTGCGCCGGCCAGCTGGCGGCAACTGACGCTGCCCAGCGGGACCGCGGTGCTGTCCTATCCACCTGCGCTGCGGGCGATCACCGGTGACAAAGATGCCGTGTCGGCTGCCCGGCTCAGCCCGGGCGGCGCGTTCCAGCTCTACCTCAACGCCACCCCCCGGCAAGGCAGCGAGCGGCTGGCGCACTGGGCTGCCTTCCGGCTGCACCTGCTGCGCTCCGACGACGCCGCCTCGGCGCACCAGGTCGCCGCGGCGCAAGGGATCAAGTTCCGCGGCGGTACCGGGTCCTGTGTCATGGACCGCTATGTCACGCGGATCGGCGGCCATCACTTCCAGGAGATCGCCTGCCTGGTCAAGGGCCACACCAGCGCCAGTGTCGTCGTCGCCGCCGCCCCGTCCGCCCAGTGGGCCACGGCGCGCCCGTTGCTGCTGCGCGCGGTGGCTGCCTACCTCGTCCGCTGAACCCGAAAGGACACGACCATGACCACATCCATCGCCCTGTGGCTGCGCCGGCTCGCCTCGCCGCGCCGTCCTCCCGCACCGGGCCGCGGCGGCCGCCGGGCCGCGGCGCTGCTGCGCCTTACCTGCGTGGCGCTGCTGGCCTGGATCGGGGCTGTTCATCTGCACCTGTGGCTGGAGGGATACCGGCAGATCCCCACCGACGGGCCGCTGTTCCTGCTTGATGCGGTGGCCGGGCTCGCACTCGCCGCCCTGTTGCTGGTGTGGGCCGCACCGCTGGCCGGACTGATCGCCGCCGGCTACACCGCCAGCACGCTGGGGGCCCTGCTGATCAGCTTGAGGGTGGGCCTGTTCGGCTTCCGGGAATCGATCTCGGCGTCCTACGTCGCCCAGTCGCTGGCCATTGAGACGATCACCGTGCTCGCCCTGCTCAGCTGGACTGTCCTGGTGGCTGCCGCTCCCCGGCCGGGGGGCCCGCCCGCCCGCCACCAGTTCCCGGCAGCCCAGATGAGCTGGGGCCGGTAGCGCTGACGGTTCAGATCTCGCGCCACGGCGGCCCGCACGAAGCGACGCGGCCCGTGAGGCCCGACCCGGTTGCCCAACCAGGCCGGATGGTGCGCAACCGCTGGACCGCCGTCGACTACGTCGTCCTGCAGCACCGGGAGGGACAGCCCTACCCGTCCAGTTGCCGCTGATACCCGGCACCGAGCGGCCGCCACCGCCAGGATCGCGGAGCGGGCTGCGGCTGGCTAGGGTCTGTTGGGCAGGCAATGTGGGAGGGCAGCGGACATGACACAGCCAGCAGTTCCAGACTCCGCTGACTGGCAGCGCCGCTGGACCCTCGATGCAGGAAGTGTGATGCTCCGGCCGGTCACTCGCCGCGTCGCTCAGGCCGTGCTCGACGGCGGACCGATCACGCAGAAGTTTGAGGAAGGATCCCTGCACGACAGGATCCCCCAAGCCATGGGCTTTGCCATCCGCGACATCGACTCCGGCGTGGCCGCCGTGCTGCCCACTGTCTGGCTCGTCGTCCGCCGCGCTGATGGGCAGATCCTTGGCGATCTGGGGACCCACGGCCCGCCCGACGGTGAGGGCTGTGTCGAGATCGGCTACAGCCTCGCCCCATCCGCGCGAGGCCAGGGCATCGGCACCGCCGCCGTGGCCGCCCTGGTCAGGCGCCTAACGGTGGTGCCGGGGATCCGCCGGATCACCGCGGTCACCGGCGCCCAGAACACCGCTTCCCGCCGGCTGCTCGAACGCCAGGGATTCCGCCTCGCGGATACGGTTCCGGGCCCAGACCAGGTGCGCTACACACTGAGCCCCAGCTAGCTGGTCACGCGATAGCCATCGCCGGCAGACGTCCGTTCCTGCCTGATATCGCGGTCACCGTGAGGCCCCGGAGCCCAAGCTCAGCGCCTCGGCCGCGACTCCCCAGCTCATGACCGCCGTGCGGTAGCGGCCCAAGTGCCGAAGAACCGATCGGCGGGCTGGCCGTTAGGCCGTTCCCGTGCGGGGCAGCACCTACTCATGCTGCGGCGGGACGCCCATCCGGTCACGATCACCATTGACGCTGAGCATCCGGGGCCGCTGGTCCCGGGCGATTTCGCTGGGCTGAGCTTCGAGCGGGAGCCGCTGAACCCGGGCCACGCCGGCGTGGCGGGCTACCTGTTCAGCCCGGCGAACAGCTCGCTCGTCGCCCTTTTCCGCAACCTGGGCCTGCGCAATCTGCGGATCGGCGGGGGGACGGTGGACGAGTTGATCCCTGCGGGCACGGACAGCGACGGTTTCACCGGGATCGACCAGCTGTTTGCCTTTGCCGGCGTGGCCGGAGTGCAGGTGATCTACACGCTGCGGCTGCTGGACTCCGTCGCCGAGCCGGCCGGTGACCTGAGGTCGACCGGCGCGCACATCGCCCGGTATATCTGGCATCGCTACCGGGAAACGGTGGCCAGCTTCGCCATCGGCAACGAGCCGGACTGGCATGCCTTTCACACCTACCCCGGGCACGTGCGTGACCCGGCGATCTACGAGGAGGTCTCAGGGGTGCCGGGCAGTGCCTACCGGTCCTACCTGGCCCGCTGGCGGAGTCTTGCCCACGCCGTCAGCCGAGCAGCGCCGGGGGCGCCGCTGTCTGGCCCTGACACCGGGGCCTACACCACGCTGACCTCTACCCCCGACCCGGATACCGGCGTGTCGTGGACGGAGCGGTTCGCCAGCGATGAAGGGGGCTCGGGCCGGATCGCCGACGTCACCCAGCACTACTACGTGGGCGCGAGCCCCGGGGAGACAACCGCGCAGCAGGCCATCGCCAACATGCTCTCCCCCGAATGGGTGACCGGCACGGAGGCCGGGACCCAGCCCGAGCAAGCCACCTACATTCCCTATCCCTGGCTCTACACCAGCCATCTCGCGCCGGTGACCGCTGCGGGCCTGCGCTACCGGCTGACCGAATCGAACGACTATCTCACCGGCGTCCCGGGAGCGAGCAACGCCTTCGCCTCGGCTTTGTGGGCCCTGGATTACCTGCACTGGTGGGCGGCTCATGGGGCCGGGGGCGTGAACTTCCACAACAAGCAGTGGTTGTTCACCGACACGATCGTGCCTGGGCCCGGCGACGGCGGCTACGCGATCACACCGAAGGGGTACGGCATCAAAGCGTTCACCCTAGGTTCGGCAGGGCGGGTCAAACCCACCCAGATCGACAACCCGGCCGGCATCAACCTGACCGCCTACTGCATCGGCCGGGCGGACGAGGACTACCTCACCATCATCAACAAGACCTACGGGGCCCGGGCCGCGGACGCAATCGTGGCCATCGCCCCGCCAGCCCGGCGGCGGCACGGCGCGGAATTCATGGCTCTCGCCAGCACAGAGCCCGGGTACGCCACCGGGACCAGTGCCACACTCGGCGACGCCGAGATCACCGGCGACACCGCCTGGAACGGCAAGTGGAACGCCCTGCCCGCCGATCCACGCACGGGCATCAGCCTGACCGTCCCGGCCACCACCGCCGCCATCGTCAAAATCCACAGCGGGAACCGGTAAGCCCTCGCGCGCTCATGGCACCACCGGGCTCTCACTCTGCGTAGCAGACTGATCATCTCGTGGGCCAGCGCGCAGCTCCACTTCTCGCCCGCTCCTGATACGCATCGCGACACCCGGAGCCGGCGTAGCCGGAGGCATCGCGTCGTTCAGATACCAGGTCTCCTGGCACCAGATGCGGGCGCTGGGAACGCCACGACCCGCCCGCTAGGTTGGGGTGACCCGCGCGTACCGTGGATCTGGCCGACGGCGTGCAGGCGCGGGTTGGCCTCGCGGCTGACCGGCATGTCTGTCTGAACCGGCAGCCTCAGCGGTGCCCCGGTCTCGTGAATCACCGGGATCCGGTGACAACCTCTCACCTGTATGGCGGCAAGCCTGGGATAGGACCGGTTCCAATGACCAGAAGGAGGAGGCTCCGGCTATGAAAGTGGCACTCACCGGTGCGACCGGGTTCATCGGATCTCACGTACTGACGGAGCTGCAAGGGCACGGCCACGAGGTGACGGCGCTCGTCCGCGACGACACCCAGGCGGATGTCGTCAAAGCCCGCGGCGCGACCCCGGCTGTGGCCGACCTCTACGACCGGCCGGCGGTCGCGGGTTTGCTGGGCAAGACAGACGGGGCCATCCACACCGCCAGTCCCGGTGACGCGACCAGCGCCGGCCTGGACTCCGCCGTGGTCGATGCGGTGACCGGCGCGTTCGGTGGCACCGGCAAGCCCTACCTGCACATCAGCGGCCTGTGGGTCTATGGGGCCAATCCCTCCATCAGTGAGGAGTCTGCGTTCAATGCGCCGGCGCTGGTGGCATGGAAGGAGCCGATCGAACGGCGGGTGCTTGGCGCGACAGGCATGCGCGGAGTGGTGATCGTCGCCAGTACCGCCTACGGTGACGGCGGGGGAGGGACGGCCGGGGTGCTGCTCGGTTCACCCCGGGATGACGCCGGCAACCTGATCATGCTCGGCACCGGGCAGCAGCACTGGTCAACGGTGCACGTGGCGGACCTGGCGGATTTCTTCCGGCGCGTCCTGGAAGACGGCTCGGCCCGCGGCCGCTACGTCATCGGCAACGGAGAGAACCCCACCGTTGCCGACCTCACCGAGGCGGCCGCGGTCGCCGTCGGCGCTGCGGGAGCGGTCCCCGGTTCCGATGCTGAGGCCCGGGCACGCCTGGGCGACTATTTCGCCGAAGTCCTGCTGCTCGATCAGGGCACCGGCGCGGCCAAGGCCCGGGCCGAGCTCGGCTGGTCTCCGTCCCATCCATCCCTTACCGACGAGTTCCGCCACGGCAGCTACCGCAAGTGACAGGCACGGCTGGGCGTGCTGGCCATCTGCCGGTGCCGGAGCATGGGCTGATCGGTGAGCTGCACCGCGTGGCCCTGGTAGGAACCAACGGCACCATCGACTGGCGTTGCGGCCCGTCTTCCGGCGCTCCCACCGTGTGATTCTGTGCCCTGGCCGGGGCGGGCACGTGGCACTAAGGCCGTGGCGCTGCGCGTCGCACGGATCGTGTCGGCCGTTGGCGCGAGCCGCGTCCTCAGCGAGAAGACCGCACGAAAGCCAGATCACCGGAGCGACCGTGATGGGCATCGGCATGTCGGTGCCTGGGAGACCATTTTCGACTCCGGCACTGGCCGTGCCGTCAACGCGGCCTTCGGTACGAGGAGGCCGCGGCGCTGGCTGACCTGGCCGGGCGGCCCAGATGCCGATGTCATGTGCGGCGCAGGGTGGCAGGCCGCGGGCGATCACGCGAGCTGGGACGGTTAGCTCGGAGGGGAGAGACACCCGGGCTAGCGAGGAGCATCAGGAAGGGCGCAGTTGGTGGGGAATGAGGGCGGCGGGCCTGGCTCGGTGCGGCTGGCTTCGGCCGCCGGCCGCTGGGTGCTGGCGGTGGCGGTGCTGGGCGAGGCGATGACGCTGCTGGAGGCGACGGTTGTCAACGTGGCGTTGCCGTCGATCGGCCGCGATCTCGGCGCGGGCGTCGCCGGGCTGCAGTGGACGCTGAACGCCTATGTGCTCACGCTCGCGGCGCTGGTCCTGGCGGCCGGTTCGCTCAGCGACATCTATGGGCGGCGTCGCGTGTTCATCCTGGGGGTGGTGGTCTTCGTGGCCGCATCGGCGCTGTGCGCCGCCGCCCCGACGATCGAGCTGCTCATTGCCGCCCGGTTTCTTCAGGGGGTCGGCGGGGCTCTGGTGACCCCCGGGAGCCTGGCGATCATCGACGCGGTCTTTCATCCCGATGATCGCACCCGGGCGATCGGTGCGTGGGCAGGTCTCGGTGCGGTCGCGGGCGCGGTCGGGCCTCTCGCCGGCGGCTACCTGACCGACGCGGTGTCGTGGCGTGCGATCTTCCTGATCAATCTTCCGCTGGGGGCGTTTGTCGTGGTAGCCGCGGTTCTGCGGGTGCCAGAGACCCGGGATCCCACGCGTGCTGGCGGCCTGGATCTGCCCGGTGCCGCGCTCGCCATGCTGGCCATCGCCGGTGTGTGCTTTGCGCTGATCCAGGCGTCCGGGGGCCTGACCCCAGCGGTGATTGCGGCCCTGGTGGTCGGTCTGGTGGCCGCAGGTATCTTTGTCGCCGTTGAGCGGCGGGCCAGGCACCCGATGCTTCCGCTGGAGTTGTTCCGCTCCCGCCAGTTCGCCAGCGCCATCGTGCTCGCGTTGGTGACCTACGCGGCGCTCGGCGGCGTGATCTTCCTCTTCGTCGCGTTCCTGCAGATCACCCTCGGCTACACCGCACTCCAAGCGGGCGCCGCCACCCTGCCGGTCACCATCCTGCTGCTGACCCTCTCCAGCCCATCGGGGGCGATCGCGGGGCGCATCGGCCCGCGGATCCCGCTGACGGCCGGGGCCGTCCTGACCGGCGCCGGACTGCTGCTGATGGCACGGATCCGCCCCGGCGACAGCTACCTCGCCGCGGTGCTGCCCTCGCTGGTTGTCTTCGGGATCGGTCTCGCCGCGCTGATCACCCCCATCACGGCCACTGTGCTGGCCAGCGTCGACGCGCGGCACTCCGGGATCGCTTCCGCCGTGAACAACGCGGTCTCGCGCCTCGGCCAGATGATTGCGGTCGCGGTTCTTCCCCTCGCCGCAGGGCTTTCCGGCGCCGACTTCGCCGACCCCGCCAAAATGGCAGCCGGCTTCCCGGTCGCCATGACCATCGCCGCCGGAACGTCTTTCGCAGCCGCGCTGCTCGCCTGGACAACGATCAGCGATGACGTTCTGAGCCGGCCGGTGCCGGCACCGAACCAGCAGCAAGGGAGCTCCCGCCCTCTCTTCAGCGACACTGCGCAGTGGCCGGGACCCCGCTGGCTACGTCTCCCAATCCACGGCCCAGTTCCCGCCCGCCGACGGCCAAGGAGTCGTGACCGTCTGCCAGCACAGCGCATCGTGCGCCGCCTCACTACCACCCTTCCAGCAACCTGACCGGCCACAGCCACAAGATCGTCTGCCACTACTGCGGACGGCCCGGCTCCCCACCCCGGCACCGGCACCGGCCCGCCGATCTCGCCGGCCGATGGAACCGCCAGCCGGCCCGGCCAGGGCCGCGGCCCGGTAGCACGGCCCGGTATTTCAGTACGTGATGCCGGGGAACTGCTCGCGGGCGTGCTCCAGCTGGCCGGCCCACTCGCGGGGCCAGCCAAAAGCGCGGGCGGCCTGGCCGCTCATGTCGGCGGCCGCAGCACCGCTGGTGAAGTGGACGTACTCGCCCCAGTTCATCCGCCGCGTGTAGGTGCCGCCGGAGTCACGTGGGAAGTGCCGGGCCAGCTCCCGGAAGAACCTGTTCATGACCTCTGCCCGCCCGCAGTCCCGCCATAGGGGGTAGAACCAGTCGCGGAACCAGTGGGTCCCCCGGCGAGGGAAATCGTCGGTGTTGCCGGTGAACCGGCGGTAGACGCCCTTGGCCTCGCGATCCATGCCCAGCGCGGTGTACAGGTCATAGATGTAGAACTCGGCCCACTTGCTGTCGCCCCAGATCTCATACGCCGGTGAACCGTGGACGCCGTTGTTGGCGCTCTCCACCGAATGCCCGATCTCATGGGCGGGCAGCTCGCGAGCCAGGGTGTTGCCCTCCCGCCAGGTATCCAGCCCGCAGTCGCTGACGTTGTGGTAGTCGTGGACCGGGCTGACGTAGTAGCCCGCGTGGCCCCCGCCGTGCCGCCCGGCATGGTGGATGGAGTAGATGCGCGGGTCGGACCCGAACGCGTCGCCGTAGGTTGCCTTGGAGTACTGCCAGGTCACATTGATGAACCGGGGCAGCCACCCGACCTCGGCCCGGCGCACGTCGGGGTCCACATAGATCGCGCAGTGCCCGTCGCTGTGGTAGAGCCGGAGCAACTGGCGGTGGTCGAACCAGTGCTCCTGCCAGGTGGCCGGCGGGTCAGCCAGCTGACGCTCCGGCTCCGCCTCCACCAGGTCCTCCCGCCTATCCGGGTACTGCCCGGCAGTTTCCGTTAAGCCCTCATCAACGCGATCGTATGGCCAGTGAGCTCGCTTGCCGTACCCGGCATCTGCAACGGCGTGGTGGGCGTTCGGTGGGCGTCTGGGACTGGGGCTCTCGCTTACTGCCTACGACCCAGCTGAGGCGGGTGGCTTCGCGGCCACGGCTAGACGTTTCAGGATCGCGCCGCTGGGCTTCAGCGCACAGAAGTGATTGCTTTCCCGGGTGAGCAGGCTGCCGTTCATAGTGATTGGCCGGGTAGTGGTACATGATGATGGCGGGCCCATGACCTCGAATACATCGCTGTTCAACGTACTGATCACCGCCGGATAGCCACCCACGCTCCTCCCGCCCTAGCCCGGGCCGAGGACATCGGCCTTAATGCTCGCAGAGTGAAGCGCCCGCAGCAGGCCTGCACGCATGGTGCCAGGGACGGCCGGGCCAGGACCGACGTTCCTGCTGGTCTGCGGGCAGCTGGCGCGCGTGAGTGACTCTGGCTGTCGGCAAGGGTCCTTGGCGTGCGGCCCGGGAATGGCCCAGGCGCCGGTGTGGCTGGGACGATTCCGCGATGAATCTTGCTGATGCTGGCAGTCCTACGCCGTGAAGGATCAAGGGAGGAGCTATGCCGAACCAGTCCCCGCGGGCCACCCTCGACGCCCGCTACAGCGAAGAGAATGCCCAGGCGACGCCCTGGCCCAAGGCGCTGGCCCTGCTGAAGCAGGCCGGCCTGTTTTGGGTGTCTACCGTCAGGCCCGATGGCCGTCCGCACGTCACCCCGGTCGTCGCGGTCTGGGTGGACGGCGCGCTGTATTTCACCAGCGGACCGGGTGAGCAGAAGTCGCGGAACCTGGCTGCCAACCGGCAGTGCGCGGTGACGACCGGCTGCAATACCTGG
The DNA here is from genome assembly GCA_963730065.1 of uncultured Actinomycetes bacterium. Classification (GTDB taxonomy): domain Bacteria; phylum Actinomycetota; class Actinomycetes; order Streptosporangiales; family Streptosporangiaceae; genus UBA9676. The sequence goes on from CAVSQL010000010.1 coordinate 80,859, forward strand.
GATGAGGGCTTCGACATCGTGGTGCACGGCGAGGCTGTCGTCGTCCGGGACCTGCCGGCGCTGCAGCGGGTGGCAGATGCGTTCCTGGCAAAATACGGCAGCGACTGGGCCTTCGAAGTCGCCGCTGACGGCACTTTCCGTGGTCATGGGGTATCGCTGGTCTACCGGCTGACCCCAGCGCAGGCACTGGGTTTTGGGAAGGGCGATCCGTTCAGCCACACCCGCTGGGACTTCAGCGCCTGACCTCGCACCTGCTGGCCCGGCTGGCAGCAAAGCCAAGCCCCCTCAGCGCGACGCTGTTGCTGGCCTAACGTAGGACTGCAGGCGAGCTTGCCGGGAGGAGCCATGGATATCGCGTTTCCTGGAGAGTCGGCCGAGTACCGGGCCGCGCGGGACCGGCTGCTGGAGCAGGAGATCGAGCTGCGCCGTGCCACGGAAGCGGTGGCCGCCGCGAGGCGGCGGCTGCCCCCCGGCGGGATCGTGCCACAGGACTACGTCTTCCAGGGCCAAGGGCCAGATGGTGGCCCGGCCGCGGTGCGGCTGTCGGAGCTGTTCGCGCCCGGCCAGGACTCGCTGGTGATCTACAGCATGATGTTCCCCCGCGCCCCGGGCGACGACCGGCCCGGCCCGGCAGGCGGGCAAACCGCGCTGCTGCCGCTGGCGCAGGGCCCGTGCCCGTCGTGCACCGCGTTCCTCGACCAGCTGGACGGCGCCGCCGAGCACGCCTCCCAGCACGTCAACCTCGCGGTCGCCGCCAAGGCGCCGATCGAACCCATCCTCACCTTCGCCGCCGAACGCGGCTGGCGGCGGCTGCGCTTGTTGTCCTCGGCCGGGACCACCTACAACCGCGACTACCTGGCCGAGACCCCCGACGGCGAGCAGCAGCCGATGCTGAACGTGTTCCACCGCGACGGGGACACCATCCGCCACTTCTGGGGCTCGGAACTGTTCTACGCGCCAGAAGAACCCGGGCAAGATCCCCGCCACGTCGGCACCCTCGAACCGGTCTGGAACCTTTACGACCTCACCCCTGAGGGGCGCGGAACCGACTGGGATGAGCAGCTGAACTACTGACCACACCCAGCCCGGTCCGCCTGCCACCACGAAAGCCAGCGCCTCCAAGCTGAGGGGCGGGAACCTGCCCCATCATGTTGGCAATGCCACAGGACCCGGTTGCCGACCTGAGTGGGCGTCCAGGCAGGCCGCGCCCGAACGGTTTTTCTGTAGGTATTCAATCCCTCAATTCTGTCCGCTGAACTAAGTACGGAATCGGCAACCGGCGGCGTGCCGGGGCGAAGATCAGACACGTTCAGTGGCTGGGCCTAGACAGCGTTGAGTGTGCAAGTATGCGCCATCCGGCGCGCCGACAGAGCTGACGGGCGTGGCTGGCGCCCGGGGCAGGCCCGGTGAAATGCGCGCGGCGCTATCGGGCCTGGCGCAGCCCTTGTTCGGCATATTCGGTCAAGAGATCGCTCAGCGAGATGCCACGGCGCCCGGCCTCGGCCGCGAGCCGCTCGGCAAGGTCACTCGGAAGGACGATCGTGCGGTACACGCTATCGTCGCGCTCCCAGCCCTCGTCACTCAATTCAGGCACGCTCCCTCCTCTCCGATACCAGCGCTCCAGCGTCCTTGACCGCGACATAGCGGCGAAGGATGCGGTCGCTCAACAGGCCGAGGCAGCTGAGGTTCGGAAACCCCGGCCCCTGCGCGAGCCCTGCCATGACCGGCAGGTGCAGTGGCGGCGCCAGGCCGGACACGGACAGATTGACGTCGATCACACGCTCCAGCTCGCCGCCGCCCAGCGCGTCCCGGTACCGGGCGCCCGCGTCCTCACCCAGGAGGGCCTCGAACCGGCGCCCATCGAAGCCGATGGCGACGACAACGGCGTCATACGCGACGCGCTCGCGCTCATCGCCGTATGCGATGGTCACAATCACGTCGTGCTCGCGCGCCTCGATCTCGACCGCCCGCCCAGCGAGAGTGCGGAAGCCGCGCGCCTGGTTGAGCGCCGCCTCAGCCTGCAGCGAGAAGACGCCACGATCGGTGCGCTCAAGGAACTCACGCCGGTGCGCCTCGGCCAGGCGCGGCCACTCTCCAGGGTCGGAGTAGAACCGGTTCTCGTCGTAGCTCTCACCGCGCGAGTACAGGACGCCACGAGCGGTCAGCACGTCGATCGCCGAGCGCTTGTGGCAACGCTTTACCAGATCGATGACCACCGACGCGGCAGTCTCGCCACTGCCGATGACGCACACATTCTGCGCGCGCTCACGTCTAAGCTCGTGCGCCGCCAGCCAGTAGGTCCGCCCGTCCAGGACCCGGGGGTGATCACGAGGCTGGCCGGGCACCGTGATGGCCGGCCCGGCACCGGTGATGACCAAGCCATCGGCAGCTATCGCGGCGCCCGCCGCGAGCCTGACCTCCCAGCGATCACCGCCGGCAACCTCCAGGCCGGTCACGACACCGCAGACAATTTCCGCCTCCGCCGCTTCGGCGACTTCGCGCAGGTACACGCTCCACTGGCGGTGTGTCGGCCTCATCCGGCCGCGATCGACCCAGTCGCTGTAGACGCCGTGCCTGATCAGGTGGCGCTGCCAGCTGTACCCCGCCATCGCCGCGACCACATCAGCTGATGCATCGCCCCAGCTCGCAGCGTACGGATAGCCGACATCCTTCTCCGGCGGCGTCCCCAGCGGCAGCAGGCCGCTGGTGTATCCCTGGCGCCCGCTCCAATTCCCAGCGACCTCGCCACGGTCGACCAGCACAACGCGCGGCGCCGGGCATGCCGGCAGCGGCGAGCGCGCGGGCCTTTGCGGCGATCGCGATACCCTTCGGGCCGGCGCCCACCACAGCAAGCGTTGACACCTCGCGAGGATAACCAGCCAACGCCGGTAAGGTCGCCACGCCCCGCGCACCCGGGCGATCGCCCGGATCGACAAGCCCTCCGCCCGGTGCAACCTACGGATCTCCGCCCAGTCATCCACCGACAACACCTCGCTTCCCTCCCTGGCTCGGCTAGAGCCAGGCTCAAAGGAAGTGGGTCAGTTTTCGTGTTGGTGGTTTCTACTGACGGTCGCAACACTTCCTAAGATCATCAGGGGTTGTGTTGTCCTCTCGTCGGGTGAAGAAGGGGCCGGGGCGGCGTCCGCAGTCGGCCAAGCGTCAGCGGTTCGTGGAGTTGCGCAGCCGCGGGTGGAGCATAATGGCGGCGGCCCGGGAGGTCGGGGTTTCCCGGACGGCGGGCCATAACTGGTCACGTGGTTACAAGACCTACCGTCATGGTCAGGTGACCGGGTTCGTCCCGGCGCTCGAGCGGCTGATCGTGCGTGAGATCAGCGCGCGGTACCTGTCGCAGGACGAGCGGATCGAGATCGCCGACCTTCGGCTCGCAGGCCTGAGCATCCGGCAGATTGCTGACCAGCTGGGCCGGGCACCATCGACGATCTCGCGCGAGCTGCGCCGCAACGCCGCAGCCGCTGGCTACCGGCCGTTCGAGGCTCACCGCCGCGCTACTGCGAGGCGCGCCCGCAGCCACCGGCGGCGGATCGAGACCAACGGCGAGCTGCGGCAGCTGGTCGCCGAGTTCCTGGCCCAGCGTTGGAGCCCGCAACAGATCAGCCGCCAGCTGCGGCTGCGATTCCCCGGCCGGCCAGCGATGCAGCTATGTCACGAGAGCATCTACCAGGCCGTCTACCAGCCAGGATCGCCGCTGCAGCGACCGTCGCCGCTGGCACCGCACCATCGGTCCCCGCTGCGCACCGGACGAGATCACCGCCGTGCGCATCAGCGCGCCCAGCGGCGCCGGCCCCGGTTCGAGCAGCCCATGCTCACCATCTGCCAGCGGCCTTTCCAGCCTGAGGACCGCTCCCAGGCCGGCCATTGGGAAGGCGATCTCATCGTCGGCAAGGACCAGGGCTCGGCGATCGGCACCCTGGTGGAGCGCCAGACCAGGATGGTCCGTCTCCTGCATATGCCCTATCGCGACAGCGACACCCTGCACAACGCGCTGAGGGCGCGGATGGCCGGCCTGCCGCCAGTGCTGCTGCGGTCGATCACCTGGGACCAGGGAACCGAGATGGCCCGCCATCTCACGATCACCCGATCGCTGGGCGCGCCGGTCTACTTCTGCGACTCTCACTCGCCCTGGCAGCGCGGCTCAAACGAGAACATGAACGGGCTCCTGCGCGACTACTTTCCCAAGGGCACCGACCTGAGCACCCACCCGCCCCACCACCTGCTCGCCGTCGAGAACGAGCTCAACAACCGGCCCAGGCGAGTCCTCGGCGACCGGGCCCCGGCAGAACTCTTCACCGCACTGCTAGCCTCCGAAAGTCCGTCTGTGTTGCGACGTTGACTAGAACCCGCCGTTCCGACACTGGGTCAGTTTTCACGTGCCGCCGACAGCCGTTACGGGCGGCTGGCGACTCCTCGGCGGTATCAGCCGAGGCGCACAGATCGGGCAGCTGTGTGTATCGGGTCGTCCGGATCTGCCGGCGAGAGCGCTGGTGTGCAGCCGGGACACCGGCCGGTGTGACGGGGGCCGTGCGCTCATGTCAGGCTATTTACGGTCATGCATGGTCGTCGGCGTGCGCATGCTTGGGGCGCCGCGCTTGCAGGGCAGGGGCGCGGCTCGGCCGCAGAGGTGGGTCATGGAAGTCCTGGGGTTGTGGCGCCACGCCGTCAAGTCCTTGCAAGGCGAGCGGCTGGAGTCGGCCCGCTTCGAGGACGACGGGCTGGTGGGCGACCGGCGCTGGGGGATCTGTGATTTGCGGACGGGCCGGATCTTGACTGCCCGTCGCCGGCCTGAACTGCTCGGCGCGGTCGCGTCCTATGACGGTGAGCTGCCGGTGATCACTGTTCCCGATGGCCGTACCGCCGTCGGGCCGGGGCAGGGTACCGACGGTCTGCTGTCGCGGTGGCTGGGGAGCCCTGTCTCGCTGGTGGCCTCCGCAGGAAACGCAGGTGGGCGAGCCGAGTACTTCGCGGACGCGACCGACGACAACAGCCAGGCGATCGAGTGGACGATGCCGGCGGGGCGGTACGTCGACTCCGCCGCCGTTCTGGTGCTCTCCACTGCGTCATTGCGCACTGCCGCACAGTTGCACCCCGATGGCGTTTGGGATCCCCGGCGCTTTCGGCCCAACGTGCTGATCGACGTCGAGGGCCAGGGCTGGCTTGAAGACGAATGGGTCGGCAGGACCCTGTCAATCGGGGCGGTCGTGCTGGTGCCCCTCCAGCCGTGCATCCGCTGCACCATGGTGACCCGCGCCCAGCCCGGCCTGGAAGCCGACGCCGGCGTCTTTCGCACCCTGGCCCGTCACCATCGTGGCCTGTTCGGCGTCTGGTGCGACGTGCTCACCGGCGGCACCCTGTCAGTCGGGGAACAAGCGATCGTCGGAGCTCGTCGCCCCGCCCAGGGTGGCGCACACCGTTAGCGGCCGTGTTCCCCGAAATACCGATCTGCCGATGACCGGGCAGTCACCCGATCTATGCCGCGTTCAGATGCGTCGTGCCCCCGCACTGCGAGACTAGGCGGCGAACGCCCAGCCGCCCTTCCTCGCAGTCACCTGCTGCGGCTTGATGGGGCTGTGCCCGCCGACTCATCGCGGAGCGTAATCGGCATTCCTATCGCCGGGCGCGCGAGTAGCCGCCGATAGGTAGGTCTAGCGGCGCCTTGGCACGCGACGAGTGTTGCACGCAGAACTGGCGGTTCGGGTTCGCTGATCAGCCGCCTTGGTCTGCGGATTGCGTGCCGCTAGGCCGACGGGCCATCTGATGAGGAGACGGGTTACGTTCGAGCGCCTCGAGGTTGGCGATGACCTGCCGCGCGTAGTGGCCGAAGATTGGGCGGCCGGCGATCCGGAACAGGGTGCCGAAGAGGAGCCCGCGAGGGTTGCGGCGGAAGGTGCGCTGCCACACCATCTCGACCCGGCTGCCGCGGTTGGATGGCGTCGCGGTGAGCTGCCAGCTGCTGCCGGGGTGGGCGTAGACGTTGGAGCCGGTCACCGTCGCCGTGACCCGGCCGGGTTGGGACCAGTCGTAGTGGCATCGTTCCCAGTTGATGCCGATGCCGGCGGGGGTGCCTTCGGTGGCGTCGGCGGTCGTCTTGCTGAGCTCATGGACGGTGAGGTGCTCGGCGCGGACGGCCGGCCACACCTGGGCGCGCCGCGGGCCGAAGTCGTAGGCGGCACGCAGGACGCGTGCGGGCGGGAGCGTGCAGTCGGTGGCGATGCGGATGGTGGTCATGGTGGTCAGCTCGCTTGCCGGTGCCGGTCGAAGAAGCCGAGGGCAAGCTCGATCTTGGCGGGTGTGATGATGTGCCCGGTGCCGGGCAGGACGGCGATCTCGCCGTTGGCGAGCTGCCGGTAGGCGGTGACCCCGTCGTCGAGCGTGCAGTAGTCGTCGCGGTCGCCGACGAGGATCAGCGCAGGAGCGGTGATCTTGCCGAAGTCCTCGAAGGTGTAGCCGGGGGGCTGGGTGGTTCGGTGGAACGCCAGCCGCAGGTACTCGGCCCAGTGCCCGTCGCGCTGCCCGCCGTCCTGGTCGGCCTTGAGCAGCTCGAACATCGGCCGCATCTGCTTGTTGTGGGTCATCATCTGCGCGAACGCGTCGGGATCGGCCTCGGTGGCGGTAGGGCTGCCGCCGAGCATCTGGCGCATCATCGCGGCGCTGGGCGCCTGCGGGTTGAACGCGTCGTAGCCGGCGTCGTTGACGATTGCCCCGAACCGGTCCGGGTTGCGGATGCCGGCGATGGTCGCGGTTGTCCCGCCTTCGCTGAAGCCGGCGATCAGCGACTGGTCGAGATCGAGCGCATCGGCCAGCGCGAGGACGTCGTCGGCGAGCTGGTCGAAGGTGACGACTCCGCCGTCGTGCACGGTTCTGCCACAGCCTCGCGTGTCCGGCGCGATAACCCGGTAGCGGCGCGCGAGGGTCTCCATGTGTCCCGCATAGGACACCGGTGTGGGAGCCCAGATCGGGTTGGTCGAGACCAGGCCCCCGTGCAGCAGGATGAGGGGCATCCCCTGCCCCGCCTGGACGTAGTGGATGTCGATGCCGTTCGCGCGGATGAAGCCGCCGCTGTTTGCCGTCACTGTGGACCTCCGGGCCTGGTGGAATGTATACGGCCAACGTAGGAGCCACCAGCCGCATGGCTCATCGGGTGTTCACCCGATGTTTCTGACGGCCGCTACGGCTGCGGCTCGGCCATCAGCCCGTGCTTCAGCGCGAATAGGCTGAGCTGGGCGCGGTTCGACACCCCGGCCTTGGCGTAGATGTGCTCGATATGGCTGCTGGCCGTCTTCGGTGAGATCACCAGCTGCCCGGCGATGGCTTTGGCGGTCAAGCCGCGCACGAGCAGCCGCACGATCTCGACCTCGCGTGCGGTCAGGCCGGCCGGCCATTCGCGGCGGCGCCGCACCCGGTGCCCGGCCGCGCGCAAGACGGCGTCCACCGCGGCGCCATCCAGGCGCCCGGAGCTGACCCCAGCCCGCAGCTCGGCGGCGGCGTCCGCGGCCGACCGGGGTGGCCGGTGGGGGCGGGCCTCGGTGAGCGCGTGGTAGCTGTCGGCCGCGGCCAGAATGCGGCCAGCGGAACTGATGGCATCGCCGGACAGACCGCGCGGATAGCCCGAGCCGTCCAGACGCTCATGATGCTGCGCGGCAATGGTGCCGAGCGGGGCCAGGCCAGCAGAGAACGACAGCATCCGCTCGGTCAGGTACGGGTGCAGCCGGACCCGTTCAAGCTCGGACCGGGTCAGGCCGGCGGGTTTGTCCCAGATGGTGTTCGAGACCCCCAGCCGGCCGATGTCGCTGGCCGCAGCGTCGAGGTCGCCGAAGATCAGCGGCGCCTGCTGGCAGAACATCTCGACCAGGTCCGGATCGAACTGCGTGCCGCTGCGCTCGCGGGCGACGGCAACCGCCGCATCGATGCCACCGGTACGCCGGAACACCTCCACCACATCGGCCAGGTTGATCAGCCGTGAACTCACCGCGATCTGGTCGCCGCGCAGGCCGTAGGCTCCCTTGCCGTCCCAGCGCTCGTAACTCTGCTTCAGGCTCATCCGGACCTGTTCACCCAGACCAAGCTTTGCGGCCAGCTCGTCGGTAGCCAGGTAGTGGTTCTCGGCTAGTGCAGCGAGCGCACGCCGCCCGTCGCCGGGGAACTGCACACCGGTGCGCGCCCGCTGCCGCAACGGCAAGCCCGCACCCCCGACGTGCTTGACCAGGAACGCGGCCGCCGGCCCTGCCTTGCCGAAGTCGTAGCCGTAGTGCGCGTCCCGCTTGACAGCCAGATCGTCTCCGAGCCACTTAGCCTGCTCGTACGCGTCAGTGTGGCAGCCCACCCAGGCGAGCAAGCCCGAGTAGTACACGACGCCTCGTTCAGCATCGTCTATGGCCGCGCTCTCAGCCAGCCGCAGCGCGATCAGGCACGCCCGGATCATGTGCTCCATCGGCTGCCCGAGACCCAGGTCGGTCCCCAGCGACAGCAAGGCGACAAGCTCAGCGCGGCGAACCCCTGAGCCAGCCTCCGGCCCTGCCGAACCAACCTCCCCCACCGGCGCAGACTAACACCGGACGTCGCCTCGCTACAGCTAGCAGACAACCGCGCGGAATGGCCCACCACCTGGATCGATGAGTGCCGCGGACACCCAAGGGCTGTTCGTGACGCTGTGTCATCCCGAGCGGCCACTGCCCTGCCGATTCAGGCAATCCGCGGCGCTCACGACAGGGTTGACAGTGTGCGCGGTCACGCTGTCCCGGACAGCCCGGGTTCGATTCGTCCGGGCCCGTATTCAATACCACGCCTGCCGGCGGCCGGCGGTGGCTGCCGCGGCAGCCGCGGTCCCTCGGACAGCCAGCCGGCCGCCACGGACAGCGAGGACCGACAACGGCCCGGATCTGACGGTGAAGGCGCGATCGCAGCCTGGGCCAACCGGGTGCACAGAACCGGACTATCTGCGTGCAGGAATTCATGCTGAAGACACAGCCATCAGCGTCCCCGAATCGGCAACTGGCGGACTGCGGGGACAGAGGCCTTTCACATCCGCTCACCCCGCGTGAGCTGCGGCTGTACGGCCGTCCGCTGCAATAGATGGACTAGAAATGAGACTACAGCTGTCACGAATCGCACATAGGCGATCACTGAATGCGCGTTTAAGCGGCGCGCTGCCGCGATGAGTCGCCTGTTCCCGACGATCGGGGTTCGTGTCGCGGCCGGCGGGGGTAGCGTCGGCTGCGCGGGTCCGGGAAGTGGCTGATCCGAAGAGCCGATGACGGGGGTGAGGTCGGCCGCGCTGCACGTGTAGGTCGGTCTTTTCGCGAATGCGGTGGGAGAAACTACGGTGCCGACGAGCACGTACGTCCGACACGGAGTTCGCAGGTCGCGATACTGGCTCATCGACAAGTTACCGGCTATCGCTACGGTGCGTGAGCCCGGGCCGCGACTTCGGTGGCTTGAGCCGGCCGCCTGGACCCTTGGCGCTCTGCTCGCCTTCGTGTGCTATCTGCGTATTTCGCGGGCCCTGGCCACAAACTCCGACGGCGCATCGCAGGCTCTGCAGGCATGGGACATGCTCCACGGAAACCTGGTGCTGCATGGCTGGCAGCTCTCGGACGTCTCGTTCTACACCACCGAGCTGCCGGAGTACATGCTGGTAGAGCTCCTGCGAGGGCTCAACGCTGACGTCGTACATGTGGCGAGCGCGATGACCTACACAATGGCGGTCGTCCTGGCTGCGCTGCTGGCCAGGAGCACGGCCACCGGCCGCGCGGCCCTTGCCCGCGTCCTGGTGACTGCGGGCATCATGATTGCCCCGCAGCTGGCGTCGGGCGTCGCTATCGTCATGTCCTCCCCCGACCACTTCGGCACTTCGGTGCCAGTCCTGGTGGTCTGGCTCATCCTGGACCGGGCCCGGCCGCGGTGGTACGTGCCCATCCTGGCGGCGGTGCTGCTGGCCTGGGCGGTCGTGGCAGATCAGCTCGTCCTGCTCATCGGCGTGCTGCCGCTGGCGATTGTCTCCGCGACCCGGCTCTACCAAGCTGTGGTGATTGAGCGTCACCCTCTCAAGCGGCAGCGATATGATCTCGCCCTGCTGGCGGCAGCCGTCACGGCTGCCGCGGCAGCGGACGTAGCGTTCAAGATCCTCCGGGCGTCGGGCGGCTACCTCCTGCACCCCCCGCCCGATCAGTTCCTGGCTGAAGCCCAGCTCATCCCGCGGAGCCTCAGCGTCACGGGCGAGGGCCTGCTGGTGCTCGGCGGCGCTGACTTCCTAGGACACCAGCTGAGCCTGGGTACCGTCGTCCTCCTGCTGCACCTGGGGGGCGTGATTCTCGCCGGCCTGGGCACCTGGGTGGCCGCGAAACGGTTCTTGCGGGACCGGAACCTCGTTGATCAGCTCCTGGTCGTGGCCATCGCGGCCAACCTCGCGGCATACATCGTGAGCACGAGAGCATACGGGATTGCCGGAACGCGAGAGATCGCGCCAGTGCTGCCGTTCGCCGCGGTGCTGGCCGGCAGGCTACTGGCCGGGCGCCTCCTGGCCGCCCGGCTCGCACCTGCCCTCATCGTCGTGCTGGCCGGCTACCTGGCCGGACTTTCCTACTCCGCCGTCCAGCCTCCCGCGCCGATCCACGATCAGCAGCTGATCTCATGGCTGACCGCCCAGCATCTCACCTCCGGCCTCGGCGGCTACTGGCAGTCAAATGACATAACCCTCGCGACCAGCAACAGAATCCGGATCCGCTCACTTTCATTTGCGGCCGCGCACGGCCTGCCCACCGGGGAGCCCGGACCAAACGCGAAGCTGGTTCCGACTGTATGGGACACGAATCTCCAGTGGTATGACCCACGCACGCAGTCAGCGAACTTCGTCGTTCTCGGCGGCCCGCCAAGATTCTCTGGCCTTACCGGCAAAAGCCTCGTGCTGGCCACCTTTGGACCGCCCGCGCGTTCCTCGCACGTCGGAACGTATGAGGTGCTGGTCTGGAACAAGAACCTGCTCGCGGACCTGCCGTGACGACACAGCTAGACCTAGACCGAGTGAATGACACCGTCGCGCCCCGCCGGGGCAGCAGCGTCCGCTCCTGCCGCGATCCACGCTTTGGACTGTCGCGGATCTGTTGGCGGACGTGTGTGCGGATTCAACCGACGGAGGACAGGCCGAACGGCGGGGACCCGTGAGAAATTCCTTCTGGCAGAGCGATGGATCCGGGGCGAGTCGTTCGTCTATGAGTCAAGACACGGCCGGAGCAGGCCGCCGGGACAACGGAGTCGTGGATGACGCAGTACCTGATCTCGTTCGGTGCCCACGCGATGGACCACATCCCCGACGAGGACGCGCCCGCCGTGGCCAGGGCCGCGCACGCGGCGGTCCAGGAGGCCATCAACGCCGGCGTGTATGTGTCCGCCGGCGGGCTGGAAAACCAGCCGGCGAGCATCGTGGCCACCGACGGGGCGGTCACCGACGGCCCCTGCCCGGAGGCCATCGGCGGATTCACGCTCGTCAACGTGCCCTCACGCGAGGAGGCGCTGCAGTGGGCTGCCAAGATTGCCGTCGCCTGCCGCTGCGCGCAAGAGGTCCGGGAGATCGGGGCCGACCCCGAACTCGACGCGATGCTCCGCCAGGCTGATAGCCGACGGTGACGTCCCGACTGCGTCTGATCGAAGGCGACCCGCAGCGCTAGAGCAGGACTTGCCTTGGCGGCGGTCTGACAACGCGGGTCTGCGCATCGACCTGAGCCGGGGACGCGGGGCAGCGCCTCTTGGACCGGACGTGAAGCCCGGTCCTCGTGGCTGACCGGATCGCCGCAACCACTGATCGCCCGGTGGAGCGACAGCCAGGCCCGTCGCGGCGAGTGTGCGCGCTCATCGGCAGATCCAAAGCGTTGGCAGGGCCCTTGGGCTGCGGGAGTGACCGGACGCAGAACATCCAGTTCGGCGCCGCGCGAGCCAGCCGTCTGGGCGACCAGGTTGCCGCGCATAGCGGGTAGGCGCGCGGTTATTTGTCCATCAGGATGCCGACAGCCTCCGTTTCCGGGTGGCGTGAGCCAGGGGGGACGTTGACGGGAGAGGGACCGCCGACCGCATACTTATCCATCGCGGCCCGGTCACGGCGACGCTCGGTCATGCCGCCTACAGTGTGCGCCCTGACCTCCCCGTGGGGTGGCGCCCTGATGTCAGCGGATGCGCACGCCGTCGATGATGACCGCGATCGGTGAGTAAAGTGCCGCCAGGTCGTCGCGGGGGTCGTCCTGGTAGGTCACCAGCGTGGTCGGCTGTCCGGCTGTGTCGAAGGATTCGCCGAGGAAGCGGTATCCGGCCGTGGTAGCGGCAGTGAGTGCGGCAGTTGGTTCAAGTCCATGCTCGGCTAGTAGCGCGACCTCGCGGGCGACGGACCCGGCGGTGTCTGTGCCGGTCAGTATGGGCACCCCGAGACGGTGCGCGAACGGGAGCAGCTCGCGCAGCCGCCGACGGTAGTCCGCAGCTCGTTCCTGGGCCGCCTCCGGCGCGGTGTCGGGCACACCGAGCACCGCGCACAGCGTCGGTGTCCAGGCGGCTCCGGTCTGGGCCATCAGCTGCAAGGCCTGCTCATCCATCGCGGTGCCGTGCTCGATGGAATCGATGCCCGCACGTACCAGCGGTGAGACCAGATCCGTGGTGACATGGGCAGCGACCCGTCCCCCTGCGGCATGCACTGCGGCGACCATCGCTTCGATGGCCTCACCCGGATACGTCGGCCCGGCCGGCCCGGACGGCATTCCGTTGACGACCGCCGGGAAGTCGGCGATCAGCTTCACCCAGCGGCCGCCGCGCGCCAGTTCGCCCAGCGCCAGCTCGGTCAGCTGTTGCTCTGGGGCCTCCTCCGGCAGCAGTGCCGGGAAATATCGCCCGGCCGGGGCGAGGAATCGCCCCGCCGCCTGCAATCGAGGCATCCCTGCGGCCAGGTCAAGCTGCAACACCAATCCTCCCGGCGATCCGGCGTCACGTACCAGGCACACCCCGCCGGCAGCCCACCTGGCCAACATGTCCAGTGCCTCAGCGCCGCTCAGTGCGGCCGGGCCGCCGACCGTCTCGGCAACGGCTGGATGGGCGTGAGCGTCTACCAGGCCAGGAATGACATACCGGCCCGGCAGTCGCTCGGCGGCGGCAACCTGCTCGCTGACTAGGAATCCCGCCGCGTCCACCCATAGATCAACCGGCCGGTCACCATCTGGCAACGGCACCGCATGCACAGACCATGGCATACAGCCAGTTTCCATCCTCACTCCGCCTAGTCAACGAACCCGGCCAAGGATGGGGGGCTTCCCTCGGAGCATGGTCGGTCCACGCTTTCAGAGGAATCCTGGGCGTGCTTCCCCTGCCGACTGAGCCGGGCATTGGCGGGGTGGCTTGTCAGCTCCGTGGTTGACACGTACCGGAAGCCGACCCCGCTAGGCGCTGAGGTCGGGCGTGGTCGCTGGCAGCTCTTCTGACTCGGCTTCTTGCGTGGCTAGCCGACGGTGCTGGAAGGCGGCGTAGTAGATGATGCCGATCACCAGGGGGACGCCGATGAGCCAGACGGAGACGCGCAGGCCGTGGAAGGCAGGGTTGGTGGCTGGCCGGGGCCAGAGGAGGTCCACCATCATCGCGCCGGTCCAGACGATGGCGATGATGTTGACGGGGAGGCCCCATCGGCCAAGGTTGAACGCCTTGCGCTGCGTCGGCCAGCCGCGCGTGCGCGCGATGAGCACGATGATCATCACGGCGAAGTAGACGACGTAGAAGAACGCTGTTGAGGCGGTGGCGAGGACGCCGATCGCGGAGGAGAAGAACAGCGGGATGCCGGTGATGACGGCGACGACGACCACGGCCACCCAAGGGGTGCCTTTGCGGGTGGTGGACAGGGCGCCCGAGAAGGGGACACCGCCGTCACGGGCCATGCTGAACAGCTGCCGGACGGCCGCGGTGAAGGCCACGTTGGAGGCCAGGATGCCTACCCACACGATGACGGCCACGTATGCCTTGGTGAAGCCGACCGGCAGCGCGTTGTTGATGACGTCTTGGATCGGCGTGCTGCTGGCCGCGAGTTTGGGGATATTCGGCGCGGAGATCAGGAACACGAACAGGAACAGCAGGCCAACCACGAACATCACGCCGAGCGCGCCAAGTATGGCGCGGGGCGCGTTCTTGGACGCCTCGACCGTTTCCTCGCCGAGCGTGCCGCCGTTTTCGTAGGTGAAGTGCACGAACAGCGAGACCAGAATGCCGCCGCCGAGGAATGGGGCCAGCCAGGAGCCGAACGAGTGGGCAGTCCCGTTCGTTGAGCCGAGGACGGCCGGAGAGTGGTGGGCGCCGAAGATGAGGACAAGCACTGTGATCGCGAGGACCGCCACGAGCTCGACGATCACCGAGTACTCGGTGAACCTTCCGAGGACGCGGATTCCGAGCGCGTTGAAGACGGTGGCCACCGCCAGCATCGCCAGCGCGATCAGGACGCTTTGGGTGGTGGTGAAGGTCGTGCTGAACAGCTGTGAGATCAAGAACGGGATGATCAGGTAGGACGCGGTCGCCAGGGTGATGGCGGCGAAGATGTACATCCAGCCGACCCACCAGCCGACCCGCCGGCCCAGCAGCAAGGACGGCCACTGATACATCACGCCGGCGAACGGGTAATGCGAGGAGAGCTCGGCCCAGATAAGGCAGACGAACAGGGTTCCCAGTACGACGAGGGGCCAGCCCCAGAAGAACGCTGGGCCGGCCGCCGCGAGGGACAGGCCGAAGAGCGCGAAGATGCCGGCGCTGCCGCCTACGCCGGAGTAGGTCATGGCGAGGTTCGCGAACCCCGTCAGTGTCCGCATCAGCCGCCCGCGCCGCTCGCCCAGAGCATGCTCCGGCTCCGCAGCTTGCGCCAGGTGTCTGGGGTCGTTCATGACAGGTCCTCCTTCAGGTGAGCGGTGAGGGGGAAGGCTGGCTGATTAGGTCTGCGGACCGCTGTGGCCGGCGGTGGGGTCCGCGCCGTGTCGTGACCACGGTAGGCGTGCAGGTCGGAGCCGCAGATCCCGGCCAGCACCACCTGGACCACGACCTCACCTGGGCCGGGCTCTGGCTCCGGGATGCTTTCCAGCGCCAGCAGGTTCCCGCCACGCCACACGAGCGCCTTCATCAGCGCCCAACCCCTCCTGGACAAGTTCCGATAATCGGAACTAAAATCCAAAACCTGAACGCATGATGCGACAGCGGGATGGTCGGGTCAAGTGGCCAAGCGAGCCAGCGATCAACAAGACGGGCAGCAGGCGCCGCTTACCGGGGCTGACCGGGTCTTGGCCGCGCTCAAGCAGCTGGGTGAATATCCCGAGGGTGCGCGCCTGGATGACCTGGCGCGCGACCTCGCCTCACCGAAATCCTCGACGCACCGTGCGCTTGCGGCGCTGCGCCGCGCTGGCCTGGCCACCCAAGATGAGCATGGCCGCTACCGGCTGAGCCTCGACTTGGTGCAGCTCGCGTTCCGGCATCACGACGCCCTGCAAGAAACTGCTCCAGTGCGCCCGCTGCTGGCCGCTCTGGCGGAGCGTTTCGGTGAGACTGCCCACTTCGCGCGGCTGGAAGGCAGCGAGATCGTCTATCTGGGCAAGGTGGTCCCCGCGGGGTCAGGAGCGCAGATGACATCGGTCATCGGCGGGCGGAATCCAGCTCATTGCACCGGGTTGGGCAAGGTGCTCCTCTCTCATGTCCTCCCCGACCGAGGCGCCGTGGACCGTTACCTCCGCGACTTTGGCCCGCTTGAACGCCGGACCTCGCAAACGCTGGTGACCAGCGAGCGGCTGGACCGCGAACTCCAGCTGACCAGGACCCGCCACTATGCCGTCGATCGCCAGGAAAGCGATGTCGGCATCGTCTGCATCGCGTTCCCGGTCTTCCTCGGATCGCCGGTGCTGCCCTCCGCGGCGGTCAGCGTGGCCGCCCTCGCGCAGCGAACGCCGCTGCGGAAGCTGACCGGGGCGGCCGATGAGATCCGGGCCATGATCGCCAGCCAGCTCGGGGCGGCCGCCGTTCTGCCGAGACCGTCATCGCCAGCAGACGCGGTCGCCTGAACGCCGCACTCACCGTCACCAGGAGGCACGGCATGAGGATCGAGCGGCTGCAGACCTTGGTTGTCAGCGTGCCCTACCTGCACGACGAAGTGAGCTCGCGCATACACCGCGGCGGGGTAACGGATGTGATCGTCAAGCTGACGACCGACGATGGGGCGGTGGGATGGGGTGAGAGCTGCAGCGGCGCCGACGTCGCATCGGTCGAAAAAGCCGTTGCCTCGGCCGAGCCGTTCCTGATCGGGCGCGATCCATGGGACGGAGAGGCGATCTTCCAGGACTTCTTCAAGACCGGGCTGTGGGACTTCCGGGCCCCCACTGGTTACTTCGCGTTCGCCGGGATCGACCAGGCACTATGGGACCTCCGTGGCAAAGCGGCCGGGCAGCCGGTCTACCGCCTGCTCGGCGGCGCTCTGCGCGATGAGGCTGATTACTTCTACTACCTTGCGCGCGGCAGCGCCGAGGACATCACCCGGCAATGCGCGGACGGCGTAGCCCGCGGCTACACCTGCTTCTACCTCAAGGTAGGCGTCGATGCCGCCGCTGAGACCACGATGCTCGCCGCGATACGGGAGACGATCGGAGACGAGCGCAAGATCCGCATCGACGCGAACGAGGCCTGGTCGGTGCCGGAGGCAGTGAAGATCCTCCGGCGCTGGGACGCCGAGTTCACCCTCGACTTCTGCGAGGCCCCCGTCCCTGGCCGCCCGGTCGCAGCCATGCGGGAGGTACGCGAGCAAACCTCGGTGTGCATCTCCGCTAACGAATGGCTGTGGGGGCCAGCCGAAGTACTCGAGATGATCAACGGCCGCGGAGCCGACGTGCTGTGCTTCAGCGCCTACTGGGTCGGGACCATCCGCAGATTCCTCAACCTGTCCCTGCTAGCTGACCATCACGCACTAGGGGTATGCAAGCACACCCACGGCGAACTCGGCATCGCCGCGGCAGCCGGCCACCACGTGCTCCTCACCATGCCTAACGCCGTCGACGGCAACCAGCAAACCGCATCAATCATGGAAGACGACATCCTCGCCGAGCCGCTGCCGATCAGGGACGGACCGCGGTGGGGCCGGCCCAAGCAGCCAGGCCTGGGCATCGAAATTGACGAGCAGAAACTAGCCCGATACCACAACTTGTACATGGAACGCGGGCAATTCCTTCCCTACCGTAATCCAGCGCAGCAGAGCCGGGTCCGTTAGTACTAATGCTCACATCCACATCTCGCAGCTCACCAGGGGCATGAGCTTACGGCATGCTGTTTGACGCCAAGACTTCATTCAGAACGAACAGAACTGGGAGGTCAGGTTGGCACCGAGACAATGGACCACTGAAAAGCTGGCAGCGGGACTAGGCTGGCCTGAAGGGCCCGCGGTGCTCGATGATGGCCGGGTCGTCTTCGTCGAGACTTTTCAAGGACGCCTCAGCATCTGGGACCGCAACCATGGTGTCCAGCAGTATGCCGACATCGGAGGCGGCCCCAACGCGGCAGCAGTTGGCGCAGACGGCAACATCTACATCACCCAAAACGGCGGGATCGTCGGCCCATGGCGATCACCCCGGCCACAATCTCCCTCGATCCAGCGCATCAGTGCCGCAGGCCACGTGGACACAGTGGTCACCACGACGGCGTCGCGGGCGCTCAGCGCGCCAAACGACCTCGCCTTCAGCCCTGACGGCTGCCTCTACTTCACTGACCCGGGAGGCGAATACTCCCCGGGCAGCCAGCCCGACCCCGGATACATATGCGTACTCAGGCCGGACGGCTCCTGCGAAGTACTGCAGGAAACAGGCCGAGCATACCCCAACGGAATCGTGGTAGAACCAGATGGAAGCATCGTCTGGGTTGAGTCCTACACCAGAGTGGTTCGCCGACGCCGAACGAATTCCGTAGTAGAGGACGTATGTGTCCTTCCAGAAGCCGGCGCCCCGGACGGGCTGGCCATATCGTCCGACGGGGAGCTGTACATTACCGCCACCAAGGCGAAGGGGATCGATATCCTCGGAAATGACGGCACCCACAAGGGCTTCATCCCCGTTGACGGCATACCCACGAACTGCGCATTCGATGGGGATGTGCTATATGTCACAGATGGCGGCGGTCTTGGGCTGTCCGGCCAAATAGAACTAACCGGGCAGCTCTGGGCAATCAAGATCGCAGGTGCCCGCGGGATGCCCCTGCACCGTGGCCAAGTCGGTTAGCAGACCTTCCACCCAACGCCTACCGCCGGTTGGGCCGTCCTGCAGTCATATTCCCCAGCTGAGAAGCGTCCGCGAAACTCAGCAACCGAGGCTTACCCGCCTCTCCGAACGGCATCGCTGTTCACTGGGGCGGATGGTCACGATCCAGCGGCCTTCAATGTGGCTAGCAGGTGGCGGGCACGCCGCGAGATTTCCTGGGAATCTCCCATCGTCAGCTCCCGTCCGACACCGACGGCCACGGCACCGGCGTTGATCCAGTCCGCCGCCCGATCAATCCGGACACCGCCGGTCGGCACCAGCGGCAAGTGCGGCAGCGCAGCCCGCACGTCCTTCAGGGCAGATGGCGTCCAGGCAGTCGCCGGAAATACCTTGATCAGGTCAGCGCCCGCCTGATACGCCTGAACCATTTCGCTGGGAGTAAGGACCCCAGGAATTACGGCCAGGCCGCCGGCGTGTCCGCGCGAGACAACTGCCGGGTTTAGGTTCGGGGCGACCAGGAACGCGGCGCCGGCCGCCTCCGCGTCTGACGCCATCGCCACGTCCAGTACGGTGCCGGCGCCTACCCAGCTGCCTTCGGGCCGCTCTCCGGTAAGCACGCCGATCGCGTCCAGGGCCCCAGGGCTCGTCAATGCCACCTCGACCGCGCTCAGGCCAGCAGCAAAAAGCGCCCGGCCGGCGGCTATCGCCAGCGCCGGGCTGCTCGTGCGGATGACCGCGATCAGCCGCTGTGTCAGCATCGTCCGCACCGCAGGATGGGTGGGCCGGTCACCGGCCGATGGCATTGCCGTCCTCCAGGAATCTGCCGACCTCCACCAGCGTCGGGGCACCCTCAATGTCGCCGGGCACGACTACTGTCATCGCCCCGCAAGCGGCAGCCCGCACCAGGGCATCGCTGATCGGCAGACCCGCCAGGAGGGCAGATAGCAGCCCGGCGGCGAAGGCATCCCCGGCGCCGACCGGATCCACCGCCCGTACCGAGAACGCATGTTGCGACCAGCAGCCCAGACCGTCTGAGGCCCAGGCCCCGGCCGCACCGCGCTTGATGACGACGAGCTGGCTGCCACGGTCCAGAAAGAAGCCGGCAATCTTCGGGTCCGGACCAGAGATCCCGCTTATGGCCGCGGCTTCGTCCTCCCCAGCGATGACCACATCCGCGAATGCGCACAACCGCCGCAGATCGTCAAGCTGGTCGGCCAGCGGAGCAAGTTTGCGGCGGATGTTGGGGTCGACGACTACCAGCACACCAGCGTCCCGGGCAGTCTGCACGGCCGCGAAAGTCGCCTCCCGGGCCGACGGTGACAGCATCGCCGTGATACCGGTGGCCACCAGGATCCGGGCAGAGCTGACCACGTGGCCGGTGACTTGCTCCGCACCCAACCGGCTGCCCGCCGATCCAGCTCTGAAGTAGGTGACGGTGACCGGGCGGTCAGCGTGCGCATCCCGGACCAGCATCCCGGTCGGGGCGGAGGGATCAACCAGGAGCCTATCTGTGTTCACCTGCTCCCCCCGCAATGCTCGCAACACCAGCTGCCCATGCGGATCATCACCAACTCGGCCGATGAACGAGACCTCGTGACCGAGACGCGCCAGGCCGACCGCCACATTGAATTCTGCGCCCGCCACAGTCCGGCGGAACTGCGTCGCGGACGCCAGCGGTTCACCCGGAGAGGCGACAAAGACGACCAGCGCTTCCCCGAACGTCACGACGTCGGGTCCGCCCCCGCCAGCCGGCACGGCCAAGGTCGTTGCGGCGCCTGTCATTGCCTGGCTCCTTCCAGCTTCCTGTCCAGGATGCGCGCGAGCGAGCCGGGCCAGCGAGGTCTCGCCGGGGACACGCCGGTCGTGTCGACCTGCTGGTGAACTGGCCTCACGGATCCTCCACATTCGCCGGGTTTGCGACTTCAACGCGGCATGGCCCCGTCGCGATCTGGCGATCGAGAAACGGCGTGAAGTCACCAATCGTGATCACTCAGAGATCGCTAATCCGAGTTATACGGCAGGGCCGGCCCCGACGGCAGGGCAGCCATGAGCCCGCCGTCGGCATGAACAGTTGCGCCGGTGACAAAAGAGGCCGCATCGCTGGCCAGGAACAGTGCGACGGATGCCAGTTCCTCCGGACGGCCGAGCCGTCCGAGCGGGTGGCTGGCGGCGAGCCGTGCCAGTTGCGCGCCAGGATCGGCGGCCACCTGGATCTCACGGCGCACCATGGGAGTGTCTACCGTTCCGGGCACCAGCGCATTCACGCGAATCCCATGCGGTGCAGCCTCCAGTGCCAGCGCCCGCGTCAGCGCGTGCACGCCACCTTTGGATGCCGCGTAGGCCGCAGCATCGGGGACCGTCGCCAGCGCATGAGGAGACGACGTTATGACCAGCACGCCGGACCCTTGCCGGTACATGTGACGCAGCCCCGCCCGGCACACCAGGAACACCCCGGTCAGGTTCACCCCGACCACACGGTGCCACTCGGCGAGGGATACGTCAGTGGCTGCTCTCATGGATTCCAGGCCGGCGTTCGCGTGCATCACATCCAGCCGGCCTTCGGTGGCGACGATGCCTTCCACCATCGCGTCCACCGCGTCGGCGTCCGCCACATCACAGCTCACATACCGGGCATCTCCCCCGGCGGCGACTATGCCGCTCACAGTGCGGTGGGCATCGTCGGCTGCGACGTCCGCCACGATGACGTGTGCCCCAGCAGTGGCAAACGCCATCGCTGACGCCGCGCCGATTCCCGTCGCCCCGCCGGAGACGCAGACCACCTGGCCGGTGAAATTGAAGGTTGCCTTCGCAGGGCTCATACCCCCATCCTTTCGTCGCTGCGGCGTGACCTGCGGGACGGGCGGTGACGACAGGCCGGTCACCGGGCTGGCTTCGGCGTCGGCCGGCTGGTCCGCCCAAACTGGTCCCGGATCGCGTCCAGCACGGCGTGGTCCTCACCGGGCGCCAGCGTGTCCGGGGTGAGGAAGAACCCGTGCTTTCCGTCGGCAGCGACCGCGATCCGCGGATCGCGCTGCCACAGTTGCCGCACCACTTCGGCGGCGCTCACGCCGGCCCGGGCGGCGTCCACACAGACGTGCAGCCGGGGAGAGGGCTGACCTGCCTCGTTCGGATACGCGCGTGCGGCCGTCACCCCGGGCAAGCTGTTAAGCTCCGCCGACCACCGCGCAACGGTCGCCTCCCAGGCTGACTGTTGCGCCGGGTGGTCAAGGGCCAGGTAGCGCCGAACGGCCGCCAGCAGTCCCAGCATCTCCTCCTTCCCGACCTTCATCGCTCTGGCCAGCCGCTGATAAGGCGCCCCGTTTGCGCGGACGGCCTCGATCATGGCTGCCTTGCCGAGCACAAGGCCGGTCGCCTGCGGGCCGCGCAATGCCTTGCCGCCGGAGAACAGCGCCAGATCCGCGCCAGCCCGAGTGAAGGCCCACAGGTTCTCGGCTGGAGGCAGCTGTGCTGCGGCGTCAACGACCACGGGAATCCCGCGAGCGTGGGCGATGCGCACGGTCTCGGCAAGATTGAGCGTTCCGGGTGACAGGTGGCAGCCCGCGACCCAGAGCACCATTGCTGTGTTGGTCCCGAGCACGGCCTCGAGTTCCCAGTCGAAGGTCTGGATCGCATTGCCGATCTGGACGATCCGGCCGCCTGTCAGCTCTACCGCCCGGTCGTATGGAATCCGGTGCCCACAGTGCATCACCACTTCGGTCGGCAAGCCGTGCCCGCTGGGCATCCGGCTGATGGCAGCGGGATCGCCCTTGGTCGCGCAGGCCAGGACCGAGAGCGCGAGGCCGGCGGCGGCACCGGCGCTGACATAGCCAGCCTCGTTGCGCGTGAGCCGGGCAAGTTCCGCACCGACCGCCGCCTGCAACTCGTGCATGTCGACATGGCTGCCGGCGGCCATCCGCATCGCATCCACGACCTCATCGGGCATGACCGATCCGCCAAGGTCTGTGAGTGTGGCCGCAGCGTTAATGACTCTGCGGACTCCGAGAGAGGCATAGCTCAGCGGTTCCGGCACGGGTGGGCCCCTTACCAGGCTTCCCAGATGGCCGTCAACGCGGTCAGCTCAACTACCGCCTCTGTAGTTACCTGGAGACTGAGCCGCCGCATCCTGGTTACTTTCCTATTCCAGCGGTCATGCCCCGGATGAAGAACCGCTGGCTGGCCAGATACAAAACGATCATCGGCAGGATCGACAGCAAGACACCGGTCATGATCAGCGGCTCGTTCGTGGCGAAGCGGCCCTGAGACAAGGCGAGGCCTGCCATCAGTGTGCGGGCACTGTTGTTCTGCAGGAAGACCAGTGCGTACAGTAGCTCGTTCCATACCCAAATAGCGTTAACAATCACCAGGGTGAAAACGGTGGGCAGGGACAGTGGCATGACTATGCGTATCAGTATCCGCCCATGAGACGCACCATCGACTGTGGCAGCCTCGATCAGCTCGCGCGGCAGCTCGCGGAAGAAATTCGCTAGGAAGAATACTGAGAACGGAATCAGCAATCCAGTGTAGATGAGCATCACGGAGGGCAGGGTGTTTATCAGGCCCAGCTGCACCATCACGGCGAACAGCGGCACCAGCAAAGCGACGGGTGGGATAGCTATCAGCCCGATGTTCATACTGTAGAAGGCCCGGCGCCCGAAGAATTTTCCAAACACCACTGCGTACGCCGCGAAGACCGAGACAACCGTAGCCGCCCCGACTGAAATGAGGGTCACCAGCACGCTGTTGCTTGTCCACCGGAGGAACGGCATCTGCGCCAGCAGCGACGAAAGATTCGACAATGTTGGAGCGGACGGCAGGCCCGTCGGGTTCAGGGTGAAAGCACTGTTCGTCTTCAATGCGGTCTGCACCACAAACCACAATGGGTACAGCGAGATGACGCTGAGCAGGATCAAAAGTACATGTGAACTGGCCGTGGTCAAATTGCGTTTCATAGTGCGACCCGCTCACCGCGGGAGCGGAGCCGCAGATAGATAATGATGAATACGCTAGCCACCGCGAGAAGTACGACAGCTGCTGCTGACGCGAGGCCGACAGCGCCCTGCTGGAACCCGTTCTGATAGATATAATATTCCATAACGCTCGAAGAATATGCGGGCCCAGCCTGAGTAAGCACGAAGACATATGTGAAGACGGCGCTCAGCATCGTGATGGCTTCGATCATCACGAAGAGCCCAATTATCCGCCTTATGTGGGGGATCAGGATATACCATTGAATCCGCCAGCCGCTGGCGCCGTCAATTCGGGCCGCCTCTATTAGCTCCTGTGGGACGGCGAGGAGTGCTGCCGTCAGCACGACCACGCCGAATCCGAGTTGCTGCCAGATGATGACGGCGCCGATGGTCGGAATTGCCCAGTGGGCCGAGCCCAGCCAGTCCTTGGCGAGGCCACCCAAATGCCACTGGTGCAACAAGCTGTTCACTATGCCGCTCTGCGACAGCAGATATGAAAAGGTCAGCCCGATCGCGGTGGCTGGCAGGACGTAAGGCAGGAAGACGATCGCCTGGTATACCTTCATTCTTCGGTACCCGGCGTTAATCGCTAGCGCGATCCCGATTGCCAGCACCGTCATGACGGGCACCGCCGTGAGCAGCTTCAGGTTATCCAGCACCGAACGAATGAACACCGGGTCATGCCACAATTCCAGGTAGTTCCCGGTGCCAACGTAGACAGGCTGCTGGATCGTGCCTGCATAGAAGGAGAACCGGGCGACCTCGACCAGTGGGTAACCGAAGGTCGCGGCCAGGGCGACGACCGCCGGAAGCACGAACGCATATGACCAGCCGCGCCAGGTGATGCGGCTGCGGAGCCGCAGCCACAGTGACAACCGCGGTGCACCCCCGGTCCGGCCTGCCGGCGGTGGTGCTGAGGGCAGGCCGGACCGGGCGGTGCTGCTGGCCGGCGGGGCGTCAGCCACTCGCCGCCCACTTCTTAAAGTTGGCCAGTTCTGCTGGCTGCTGGGTCCGCCACTTGGTGAGCTGCTGGTTCCATAGAGCCACGGCCGCCGCAGGACTGCCGGAGCCGGAGATGATCAGCTGGCCAGCCGGGATATCGGCGTTGGAGTCGATATCCGGTGGAATGTAATTCTCCAGCCAGATGGACGATCCCGCAGTATCGAGCGAATACAGTTGCTTGGCGAGTGGATTGGTGATGCGCGAGGTGTTGAACCGCTTATCCGCTGGGAACGCACCGGTCTGAGCGTACAGTGCATTCATGTTCGCTGGCTCGTGCAGCCAGGCCAGGAAGGTCGCGGCTGCCTTCGGGTCCGGCGACCAGGTGGTGATGAACTCGTCGGAGGACTGCGTCACATCGTAGGTCTTGGCCAATGCCCCGTTTCCCCAGATCGGCGGTGGCGCGACGCCGATGTTCGCATTCCCGATTGCCTTGCCCCAGGCGATGGCGTTGCCGTCGGTGGTGAAGGCCATGGCGACCTTCTTCTCCGGGAAGAGCTGCCAGCCCTGGTTGAGGTTAAGTGACGAGACGCTGGAGTTGACGTAGCCCTTCTTGATCAGTTGCTGCAGCATCGTGTACATGTTCTTGAGGTTGGTGTCCAGCGTGGCCTGGGCGCTGCTGTTGCCGCTCACCGCGGACTTGAGCTCGCTGAGGGAGTTCAGCTCCTGCTTCAGGTAGATGGCGAACATCCAAGCCCCGAAGTAGCCGTCCTGGTTTCCCATGCCGAAGGGGGTGATGCCGTGGGCCTTGAGGGCGGCGCAGTCGGCCAGGAACTGTGCCCATGTCGTGGGAGCTCGATCCGGGTTCAGGCCGGCCTGCTTGAACATGGTCTTGTTCCATACAAGCGGGACGCCGATCAGATACAGCGGCATCGCCACGATCTTGCCGCCAGTTGTGTTCTCGTTGGTGTTCAGCCAGTTCGCGGTCTGGCTGGCCGGAACATAGTTCGAGATCGGTACGGTGTCTCCGTTCCAGAAGGGCGTTAGCGTCGGCAGCGTCGCCCACTGGGTCGCCATGTTCGGGCCGGCTTTGGACTGCGCAGCCGTATTGAATGCCCCGATCAATGTATTTGTGCTCTGCGGCACTACATTGATCTTGACCCCTGGATGCAATTTCTGGTACTGGTTCACCATGCCGGTCATCCACTTGTCTATGCCAGGGATGTCGCTTTCGCCCCAGAACCAGTATGTAAGGCTGGCATGATATGGATTGCCGGACGTGGCAGCCGAGCCTCCCGCTGAGGTGCTGCTGGAGCTGCAGGCGGAGACCAGCGCGAATGCTGTGGCGGTGATCGCCGCGAGCGCCATGCTGCGGAGGGCATGCCGACGTGTCCCCCGTGCGCCCTTGAGGTTAGTTCTCATGGATGCACTCCTATCTCGTCAGGTGAGATACCTTGTTGGCGCGTTGATGAAACGACCATCTGGTCACCACGATGTCGCCAGGTTTTCTGCCGATTTCGCCAGTGATCCAGGCGTAAACCATTCGCGGGTGGTCAAGGAAGAGTTCAGCCTGGAGATGGTAGTGGTCAGCGACGGCAGGAACCGCGGAAGGTCCTCTACCTGGGCACGCTGCACAGGAACAGTGATGGAAAGCCCATAAATAAGACTGCCGAGGATGCCCGCGACGCCGATGCAGCACACGCCGGGGGTAGATTCCTCGCTCTCCGTAGCGTATCCATTCTTGCGGATCTGTTTGACGCACTCCAAGAGCCCGGCCCGGGTGGGAATCGTGTTGGCGGTCAGACTGGGCAGCTGCGATGGGTAGGTAACAGCGATGGCCGCATCGGTCTGGAGAGCCAGCATCGCCTTGCCAAGAGCAGTGGAGTATGCAGGCTTGCGCGCGCCCGTCCGCTGGGTGAAACGCAACGCGTGTACCGACTCGCGGACATCCAGGTATACGACATCGCCCTGTGAGAGCAACCCGAAGTGGCACGCCTCCCCGTGGGAGGTGAACAGGTCATCGAGCAGCGGGGAGGCTGCCGCACGCAGCGACGTAGGGGCACGCACCGCCGTCCCCACTTCGAAAGCCCCGATGCCGATCTCATAGCCCCGGGGGTCGTGGCGGACGAAGTCGGCGGCGTGGAGGCTGGCCAGCAGCCCGTGCAGGGTTCCCTTCGGGATGCCAGTAGCGATCTGAAGCTCGGTGAAGCGGACCGGGCCGGGCGCGGCGGCAAGGTGGCGGAGCAGGCGGATGGCGCGTTCCACAGTGTGGTTCGTCGATGCCACTCGGTGACTCCGAGTTTCTATATACGAACATAGTTCGCGATTAGTACCAACGACGCTGCCAGCGAAGGTCACCACTGTCAAGGGGCACCGCGACCCGGCGAGCAGCCTGCCCAGGGGCCCGAGAGACCTTTCGCTGCGCGCCTGGTCCCTGCATTTGGCACTAAGTTTCCAGCTCCGCTGCTGCCTGCCGTACAGCCGAGCCGTGACCGGAGCGAACGCCGCCACCAGGGCCGCCAAGAAGGGCAGCGCCTGGACGACTTGGCCGGCGACTGGGTGGCCCGCCATCAAGCCCCGCTCCGCGTCCACCAGATCACCGACCGGGCTGACCTTCACGAAAGCCTGCAACCAGCCGGGCAGGTTCCGCAGGGACACGAAGACGTTGCTGGCTCGAGTCAGCGGAACAGCATCACGATCCCAATGCCGTTGACGGCCTGCGGAGTGTGGGCCGCCAGCCCCAGGGCGATCTAGCCCAGCGAGAGGCCGAGGGCGAACAGCAGCGGCCCCAGGGCGCGCCAAGCGCCCCGGCGGCGGCGCCTGTCGCCGTCACAATGGCGCGTGTCAACGGCGCCTGTGTTACACAGAGGGTTCCGCTACGGGGCGTCAATCGCCGATGGCCAGGCCGGTGTCGGGGTCGAAGAAGTGCAGGTTGGTGGTGTCCATCGCCAGGTCGAGCTGTTGTCCTGACTTGACGTGGCTGCGCGCGGCGACGCGCGCGGTCCATTGGGATTTGCCGCCGGCCAGGGCGAAGGCCGAGTCGTCGTCTTCGTCGGTGATGGCCTGGCTGAGGCTGGAGTGCTGGACGACGGGGGCGTCGATGGTGAAGATGACGTGGATCTCGCTGCCGAGTTCCTCGGTGACGTCGGCTTGCACCGGCATGGTGGCCCAGCTGGGGTCGGCCAGCGCGGCGTCCTCGAAGTCGGAGGGCCGGACGCCGAGGATCACTTCGCGCCCGAAAAAGGGTTCCAGGCCGGGCCGGGCCGCCAGGACTGCCGGGGGGATGGGCAGGCGCTGGTCGGCGAAGACCACGCCGAGGCCGTTGTCGCGGGCGAGCTGGGCGGTGACGAAGTTCATCGCCGGCGAGCCGATGAAGCCGGCGACGAACAGGTTGTCCGGCGCGTCAAAGAGCCGCTGCGGGCTGTCCACCTGCTGCAGCCTGCCGTCGCGCATCACGCAAACGCGCTTGCCGAGCGTCATCGCCTCAACCTGGTCGTGGGTCACATACACGGTGGTGACACCGAGCCGCTCGTGCAACTGCGATAGCGACGCGCGCATCGACACCCGCAGCTTGGCGTCCAGGTTCGACAGCGGCTCGTCCATCAAGAACGCCTGCGGCTCGCGGGCGATGGCCCGGCCCATCGCCACCCGCTGCCGCTGCCCGCCCGACAGCGCGGCCGGCTTGCGCTTGAGGTACTCCTCCAGGCCCAGCATCTTGGCCACCTCGCCGACCCGCCGGCGCGTCTCGTCCTTGGGGGTCTTGCGCTGCTGCAACCCGAACGCTAGGTTCTGCTCCACCGTCATGTGCGGGTACAGCGCGTAATTCTGGAAGACCATCGCGATGTCGCGGTCCTTCGGCGGCAGGTCGTTGACCACCCGGCCGCCGATGGCGATCGTGCCCGCAGTGATCTCCTCCAGCCCGGCGATCGACCGCAACGCGGTCGTCTTACCGCAGCCCGACGGGCCGACAAGCACCATGAACTCACCGTCAGCGATGTCCAAACTTAGCCTGTCGATCCCCTTGACGCCGCCCGGGTAAGTCTTGTCCACCCGATCGAGGACGATCCGCGCCACCGCTTCACCCCAATCGCTCGCCGACCGCCAGATACCGTCCCGACGAGCGTAGCTGCTGGCACCAGCTGAGCCGCTAACCGTCCTTGTCACCTTCCCGATCTGCGGGAAAGGATTGAGCGCAAGGCCCAGCCATTACTCGCGCGCGATCGTTGCCTGGTCCGCCACTACGCACAAGCACGCCAAGCTTGCGCCGAACGCCCAGCAGCTGCGCACCCTCACCGGCCATACCGGCTGGGTCAGGTCTGTGGCGTTCAGCCCGGACGGACAACTGCTCGCCAGCGCGGGCGACGACAAGACAGTGCGGCCGTGGCGCTGACCCTGGCCCCCGAACTGGACGATCTGCGCAGGTGCACCCGGGCGACAAGACGGCTACAAGCCCGCGCGGCATCGGCAGGCGTGCCAGCGCGCGCTCAGAGACATCTGCAGGATTTACAGCGCGTAGTCGGATCGCTGACCTTTCGGTTTTCAGGCGCATCCACCGCGTCGCTGCATGTGGCTGGGTGTGGCCCGATAGGCGATCTAGCTGCGGAAACCATGGCTGGTTGTCGCCTGATGTGGCCTGACATCTGCGGGCGCTGGCTCCCCGTTTGGCTCCCCCATCTCGTTAGCGCCGCTAACGTCCGGAAGCCGGGGGCAGGGTGACGAATCGCGGGGCTATCTACGCTGGGTAGCTCCTGGCAGACCTGGCGCACGGGCATACCCGATCGGTCGGCGGCGGCGCGGATGTAGGCGATCGCTGCGACGACCCGGGGCGCTGGCTGGTGCTCGGGCCCGACCGGGCCGGGAACCTGGCCGAGCTGGTGGTGATGGACCGCCCCGTCGGCCCGGCGGTCATTCACGCCATGCCGATGCGGGCCGCAGGCCAGCGGCTGCTCCCGAAGGGCAGGCGAGAACAGGCATGAACCACGGACACCACAAGGACGGCACGCCGATCACCGGCGCCGACGTCGAGGCCATGGCCGACGAGGCTGAGCAGGGCTATGACGTGAACACGCTGCTGCGCCGCCGCCGCGGCGGACGGCCCCCGCTGGGATCGGCGGCGGCTTCGGTCGAGTCGGTGCGCCTGGACCCCGAGCTGAAGCGCGCCCTGCTGCTGCGCGCCGCCCAAGAGCACGTCAGCGTTTCGGAAGTCATCCGGCGCGCCATCGGCGAATACCTGCGGGCCAGCTAACCGAGCGCCCGGCGCAGGCAGAATCGGCCAGTCATAGCGCCATACCGAGGAAAGACTCCGGGGTTGACCAGGTCACGGCTGCCGGAACTGGATGTGGAGCGCGTGCACCGCCAGCGCGCCGCAGTCCCGCAAGCCCCGACGACTGTTCCCGGGGCCGAGCCAGGTGTGATGATGACCTTAGAGACCAATACCTCGCAATGCAGGGGTTGCCGTGGCGGCGCCCACAGATGCCGGCTGTGTGGAGATGCGGCTCGTCAAGGTCGCTGGGCTCTCGATTTAGCAGGACGATGACCCGTCCGGCATTTGGCGAGTCCGGCGGCGAGAAGGACTAGGACATGGAGGACTCGCAGGAGGCGGGTGCGGCCGCTTCGCAGCGTGAAGAAGCGGCTGCGGACCGGGCGGCGGTGATCTTTACGCCCGACCAGCGGGTGCGGGTGTTCATCTCCTCCACGCTGAAGGAGCTGGCCGAGGAGCGGGCGGCCGCCAGGCGGGCGATCCAGCGGCTGCACCTGGTTCCGGTGTGGTATGAGTCGGGCGCCAGTCCGCACCCGCCGCGGTCCATGTACCGGGCCTACCTGAAGCAGAGCCAGGTGTTTGTGGGCATCTACTGGCAGCGGTACGGGTGGGTGGCGCCGGGGATGGAGATCTCGGGGCTGGAGGATGAGTACCGGCTGGCGGCCGGCAAGCCGATGCTGCTGTATTTGAAGCGTCCCGCGCCCGAT
Source organism: uncultured Actinomycetes bacterium (assembly GCA_963730065.1). GTDB lineage: Bacteria > Actinomycetota > Actinomycetes > Streptosporangiales > Streptosporangiaceae > UBA9676. Next base: position 110,971 of record CAVSQL010000010.1, read on the forward strand.
CAGGAGCCGCGGCTGACGGCGATGATCGACAGCATCCGCGCGGCCGGAACCATGTCCTACCGGACCTTCGCCACGCCGAGGGAGCTGGAGCGGCTGCTGGCCGACGACCTTGCTGTCTTGTTGAGCGAGAGCTTCGCGGGCGCGGCGGTAGACACGGAAGCGCTGCCGGCCGGGACGGTCACGTTCCTGCTGACCGACATCGAGGGCTCCACGCGGCTGTGGGAGACGGTCCCGGACGCGATGGAGGTAGCTGTCGAGCAGCACAACCGTCTTGTCACCGGCGTGATCGAGGAGCACAGCGGGATGGTGGTCACCTCTCGTGGGGAGGGTGACAGCTTCTTCGCCGTCTTTGCCAGCGCGGTTTCTGCGGTGGAGGCGGCCGGCGCTTGCCAGCTTCGGCTGAAGGCGGAGGCGTGGCCGGCGGGTGCCGCGCTGCGGGTGCGGATGGGGCTGCACACGGGGGAGGCGCATGTGCACGAAGGCGACTATGTCGACCACGCGCCGATCAACCGCTGTGCCCGGGTGAAAGCCGCCGCGCGGCGGGCAGGTGCTCGTCACCAAGACCACCTGCGATCTGGTCGAAGGGCGGCTGGGCGGCGGTTTTGGCCTGAAGAGACTCGGCGGCTTCCGGCTGCGCGATCTCAGCCAGCCAGAGCTCATCTACCAGCTCACCCATGCTGACCTCCCGGCCGACTTCCCGCCGATCCACACTCGTGCGGAGCGTGGCCCGCGCCCGCTGCCGGCGGGCACCACCTCGCTGGTCGGGCGGGAACAGGCCATCGGCGAGCTGGCCGGCCTGCTCGCCCGCCCCGGGGTGCGGCTGGTGACGTTGACCGGGCCGGGCGGGGTTGGCAAGACCCGGCTGGCGGTGGCGGTGGGCGAGCGGCTGGCTGACCGCTTCGGGGCGGGAACGGCGTTCGTCCCGCTGGCGGCGGTCACCCAGCCCGGGCTGGCTGCCGCGGTCTACGGCGCGTCGGAAGGCCTGCGGACGCCTGCGCTCCGGCGCTCTTATAGGGCTACGGCAGAACCGGGAGCAGAAACAAGATCCGTATTACAAAGTCTCCACGGTTCGAGGGGAACCCCGGGAGCACGGCCGGGCCGCTCTGGCGGGCGGTGGTCATCAGGGTGCGTGACGGCGTGGACCGCCTAGCGGCGGGGTGACGGCGTGGCGGCAATTGCGTCGTGGTGTGCCGCCTATAGCTTCCGCAGCGCTGGCGGTCTTATTTGCAGCTGCCGCACGTTGCGCCGTGTGGTCGTCATGAAGGTGGCGCGGTCGGTGTGGGCAGCCCTCCGATTGGGGTCGTTTGAGACCAGACGGCCTGCCAGTGGCCGGACCGTCGTTCGTACAGATCGGTGTGCCAGTTGTTATTGGTGAGCCGTCCTATGCCTGCCACGACTATGTCGATCTTCGATTCATACCGCACAGCAGCAGCATCATTGCCTAGCAGGAGTACCTGAATGGGGGAGACGGGGCGGAACGTCAAGTAGTTGAGATCTCCCGACGCGACGCTATGCAGGAAGTCTGCCCGAGACAGCACGCTTCCATCCGGCGTGATCAGCTGGTAGTCACTGGCGTGGATCTTCTTCAGCGCCGCCACGTCAGCATCGACCAAGGCTCGATCGCGCATAATGACCAGGGCCCGGATCTCGGCCTGGGCTGCAGATGCGTCGGCGGGCCTTGCCGCACCGGTCGCAGCCACCACTACCACGGCCGTCCCGGCGAGGAGCAATGCTCCCAGAGCCACCATCGGCCAGCGCATATCGTTTGCCTGGACTTCATGACCGCCGTCCTTCCAGCACACACTTGTTATGACGTCCGTCCCGTTGCCGGCTTGCCAGGCCATCCGTCGGGCCTTGGCCGCCAGCCCCGGAGGCACGGCCCGCGGACGGCGATGCGGTCGAACATGGTGAGAGTTCCTTTCTTTGCGCGGGCCCAAGGGTCAGGCTCACGCATAGCCCTCGGCCGCGAAGACGTCCATCTCCGCGTTGCTGTAGCGGGCGTTCGCGGGAAGGCGGTAGGAGAGCGCCTGCTGCTTCTGCGCCTCGGCTCGCCTGAGTTCGGCCAGTTCGGAGGCGCGCAGCGGTGGCAGGAGCGGCGGCACCGCGTTCGGGTTGCCCTGGCCGGTGGCGGCCGCGATCACAGACCGGGCGCCGGGCTGAGCAGTGAGCGCCTGGGCACTGGTCTGGGCCGCCACGGCGACTGCAGCGCCGCCCAGTACGAGCGCGATCAGCTTCTTGACTAGGCGATTGATAGCCATCTGCGCCTCCCCGTTTGCTGCCCGAGCCCCCCGGTGGGATCGGATGCACCTATGTCCGCAATCCCACGGCGAGGCCGCTGAGCAGGCAATCCCAACAACTTGGGATTCGGCCGTGGCGGCGTATCGTTGATGGTGTGGGGGCGGGGCAGCAGCAGGCGCGGTGCCGGGAACGGCTCGAGCGGCTTGCCACCTCGACACTCGATTGCGAGTCGATTCAGCGCGAAGCCATCACCGGCCTTCATCGCCTGCTCGGCTTCGACCGGTGGTGCTGGTCCCTCGCCGACCCGCAAACGCTGCTCCCACTCGGCGGCGTTGCCGAGCACGACTACGGCCCGGGGGTCCCTCGCGCGCTTGAACTCGAGTACTCCGGCGGCGATTTCGCGGCCAAAGACGTTCTCGCCCGCCGCGCTAACCTGGCGGGAAGCCTCAGCACCGAGACCGGCGGCGACCTCGCGCGCTCACCACGCTGGGACGAGGTCTTGCGAGCGGTCAGCATCGGCGACATCGCGGTGGTTGCGTGCCGCGACGCGCTCGGATGCTGGGGATGGATCGAGGCCTACCGCGACAGCGGCGACCGGCCCTTCCACGATGACGATCTGGAGTTGCTCGCCAGTGTCGGCCCGGCTCTCGGGTCCGCTCTCCGGCGCGGCCTGGGGTTCACGCCGCCGCCCGATCGGGATGCACCTACGCCCAGCACAACAGGCGTGATCGTGCTGAACGCGGATCTGGGTGTCGTCGACGCCACCGCCGGAGCCCGGGCCTGGATCGACGCCTTCCCACAGGCCGGGCTTTTCGCCGCGTGGGGCATGCTCCCGGCAACCATCTATCCCACAGCAACGCGGGCACGCGCAGGTAGAGCGGTGACCGGAGCGCACGCGCTCGAGCGGGTGACCGACGGGCGGTGGGTGATGGTCGAGGCGGCGCCACTGGAGGAACGGGGTCACGGGCAGATCGTGGTCACGCTCCGCGACGCGACCCCACGCGAGACCTTCGGCCGGCGCTGCCGCGTCTACGGGCTCTCGCCACGTGAGCGCGAAGTGGTCGCGGCACTCGTTGCCGGCCTGGACACCCGGGCGGTGACCGAACGCCTGTTCATCTCCCGCCACACTGTCCAGGACCACCTCAAATCGGTATTCGAGAAGATGAGCATCCACAGCCGCCGCGAGATGCTCGCGATGTTCAATGCGTCACAGGACGAGTGAAGCCGTGGACGATCGAGGAAGCCCGGCGTTTCCTTGAGCCGCGGCAAAACCCGGAGGCCGCGGATCAGTGGCCAAGCCGTCGATGACCTGAGCGATCGTCTCCCGCGCGGACGGGCCGAGCTGCCGTAACGAGCGGCGGACACGCGGCCGGACATCGATCGTGCAGGCGGCCACGTCAGGCACCCCTACAGATCAAGCTCTGCTTTGACCTGCTCCCAGGGGATCGGCTCGCCAGGCTCGTCCATGGCCACGTCAGCCTCGGCGGCATCTTCGGCAGCGCGGAGAGCCTCGATCACCGATTCCGGAACGATGGCGGCCACGCGCTCACCGTGAACAGTGAGATGGGTGATGACGCCACGGCGAGCCAGCTCGACCGCCTGCTCGACGGCTGGGCTGCCGACCGGGAGATCGCGTGCGGGCTCGCTCATACGGGCAACTGTAGAGACTGTCACTGCACGCCGTGAAATACAGCCGGCAGCTCAAGGGACCAAGTGGACGAACCGAACCCGCACCCGCCAGGCCGTCAGAGCTTCTGTTAGCAATCCGTTAGCAGGCCAGATCGGTAAAGATGATCAATGAGGCGTTTCGCCTGGTCAAGCTGGTGGTCAGGGGCGGGGTCGAACCGTCGGCCTGTCCGCTTTTGGGGACAGGCACTCCCCTAGGTCCAGGCTGCCGTCAAGGCGAGATGTGCGATCCGCGTGCGACCTCAGTGCGTGTGCCTGAGCGGCTCCACGCTGGTGCCGGTCGCGATCCATACGAAGACGTGCGCGGGCTCGAACGCATGATGGACGGCATCGACCAGATCGCCCTGCACGGTGTCCAGGTCAACCGTCCCGCGCAACCGCGCAGTAAACGCAGCCACCACCGCCTCGGCATCGTACTTTGCCCGGTTGAACCGGCGGTCCACCAGCCGCTGGACCCGCCTGCGCAGCGGGTTGAACAGCGCCGCGGCGGCCAGCGTCGAGGCCGCTACCGCCGCGGGGGAGGTGACCGGGAGCACATCGGTAGCCAGCAGCACCAGCCCGGCGAACACCCCGGCGAGCACCGCCGTGACGATCGTGTAGGTGATTACCCGGCTGATGATGCGGTCGATCTCATACAGTCGGTACTTCAGCACCGCGACCCCGACGCAGACCGGGAAAACGGCCATGCCGACAGCGCCGACCAGCTGCCAGGGGGATGAGGAATTGCCCGAGGCCAGCGAGCTAATGAGCACTGAGATCACGAAGACTGCAGCGCCGCTGTAAAGCCATTTGAGCTGCTGACGACGCTCACCGCCGGAGCGCCGGTACCTGGGTACCTGCACGACCAGCCAGGCAAGCAAGCTCGCAAAAACCGCGACGGCCGCGACGGACTGGAGGTCCCCCCACGCCCCGGCCGGGCTGACGAGACTGCCGCTGGCGTCGATGCGGATGTCATGCCCAGTAACGGCCGTGACGCCACTGGCCGAGGCCGCCAGCCCGAGCAGCACCCCGGCGACGATAAGGACCTCAGACACCCGCCGCCCGCGCCCTGGCGGCAGCCGCCCATCGGGGAACAGCCACAGGAAGATCGCGATAAGGACCAGCCAGATCGGCCAGCTACCCAGGAGCACTACCGCCGCCATTCCAAACGGCAGGGTCCCGTGATGCATCCGGTAGTCCAGGACGGCGTAATCGCCGACGGGTGCGCCGCCGAACAAAAAGATCGCGAGCAGGAGCCACCCGATGGGATTACCTGGCCGGCGAGCCGCTACCAGGGCGCCGACCACTGCTGCAGGGCTCGAGAATGCCGCGGCAGTCAGCCAGTCGGCCACCAGCTGGCGATCGCCCGCCAGCTGGTGGGTGAGCAGGTCGAGCGGCGCGTGGGCCAGGCCGAGCCCGAGCGTGAGCACGCCGAACGCGACCGCCGCCACTGGTGCCACTCGCCGCGAGCTCACGATCGTGCTCACCGGGATCCCCACCCCTTCGCCGGGCTGACCGGAATGGGCCAACCCTACGTGCGGAGCGTTCCGGGACCGTTACGGGCATTGGTGCGCTCATTAGTGCCTGGCCACGATCGACCGCGGAAGCTTCGCGGCGTCACCATGTGCGGCCAGCCACGCGCTCCCACATGCACGATCTGCACCACTTGCACGCGACCGCGTTGCTTCTGGCCGGGGTTCCTGTGCACGTGGTGGCGGCCCGGCTTGGCCACGCCGACCCAGCCGTGACCTTTCGCGTCCACTCTCACGTTCTGCGCGAGCATGCAGCCGGTGTCGGGGACATCTTCACCCAGGCCATCACGGCTTCTGTTAGCAAACCCGTTAGCAAGCCGGAGCGGCAGAGATCATCAAGCAAGCGTTTCACCTGGTCAAACCCGGTGGTCAGGGGCGGGGTCGAACCGCCGACCTTCCGCTTTTCAGCCTCTGGTATCCCTGCGGTGACGCCCGTTCTGGGCGGAAAATCGGGTGTGGCTGCTGCCTGCTGACGCCGGTTGCTCCATGATCTTCGAGGTCGATTTTCAGCCGGGTGCCGGGAGCCAGCCGTGGGCCCTTCAGTGTCGCCGTGAGCACGAGGATCAGATTCCTCCAGTTGTCCCTGTGGCTCCTGCGGGCAGCAGCCGCCTTTTTATTCGGTCGAGGGCGAGGCAGGCCAGATGCTCACAGAGACGCAGGACAACGAAGAGATCATCGCGCGGGTCGCCGCGCTGGATATCGGCAAGGCCGAGCTGGTGTGCTGCGTGCGGGTCCCGGATGAGGACCGGCGCGGGCGGCGGCTGCAGGAGGTGGAGACGTACTCCACGATGACCCGGTCCCTGCTGGGTATGGCCGATCATCTGCGCTGCCTGGGGGTGACGCGGGTGGTGATGGAGGCGACTTCGGATTACTGGAAGCCGGTGTTCTACCTGCTGGAGGCGGCCGGGTTCGAGACGTGGCTGGTGAATGCCAAGGACGTGAAGCACCTGCCCGGGCGCCCGAAGACCGACAAATTAGATGCTGTCTGGCTGTGCAAGGTCGCCGAGCGGCAGATGATCCGGCCGAGTTTCGTGCCGCCTCCTCAGTTCCGGCGGCTGCGGGATGTCACTCGTTACCGTGCTGATCTGATAGGGGTGCGGACTGCGGAGAAGCAGCGGGCGGAAAAGCTGCTGGAGGACGCGCAGATCAAGCTGAGCGTGGTCGCCTCGGACATCTTCGGGGTCTCCGGCCGGCAGATGCTGGCGGCGCTGATTGCCGGGGAGCGCGACCCCGCGGTGCTGGCGCAGATGGCACGGGCCGCGATGCGCGGCAAGATCACGGCGCTGCAGGAGGCGTTCACCGGCTACTTCACCGGCCACCACGCGTTCCTGCTGGAGAAGATGCTGGCCCGAGTGGATGCGATCGACGCCGATCTCGCCGCGCTCGATACCAAGATCGAGCAGATGATCGCCCCTTTCGCCGCGGCGGCGCAGCGGCTGGATGAGATCCCCGGCATCAACGCCATCGCGGCATGCGTGATCCTGGCCGAGATCGGGATCGACATGGACCGGTTCCCCACTGCCGGGCACCTGGTCTCCTGGGCCAAGTTCGCTCCCGGAGTCAAGGAGTCCGCCGGGAAGAAGAAGGGCAAGAACACCACCGGCCACGGCAACTCCTACCTGGCACGGGTGCTCGGCAACGCCGCCGTCTCCGCCGGGCGGACCGACACCTTCCTGGGAGAGCGATACCGGCGCATCGCCCGCCGGCGTGGCCGGAAGAAGGCCGTGGTCGCCATCGGCCGGTCCATCCTGGTCATCATCTGGCACCTGCTCGCCGACCCCGACGCCCGCTACACCGACCTGGGCAGCGACTTCTACGACACCCGCATCAACCCCGAACGCCGCAAGCACAACCACATCCGCCAGCTCGAAGCCCTCGGCTACACCGTCACCCTCGAACCCGCGGCCTGACCGCGGCGCCAGCCCGCCCGGCTCCGCCGACGCCCCGCCGGGCGCTGCCGCGCGCCCACTAACTCTCCGATTTTCGGATCAGGCGCATTCCCGGCGTGGCTGCATGTGGCTGGATGTGGCCTGACATCTGCCGGCATTGGCTTCCCGTTTGGCTCCCCAATCTCGTTAGCCCGGCTAACGTTCGGTGACCTGGTCAGGCTGACGAATCGCGGCGCCATCACCGCTAGGCAGCTCCTGGCATACCTGCCGCACGGGCACACCCGCCCGGTCGGCGGCGGCGCGGATGTAGGCGACTGCTGCGAACAAGGCGTACTGCCAGAAGTCGTCGGTCTGCCACCAGACGACCTCCTCGAGCAGGTCCGGCTCGGCTCCCCCGTGCAGCGCCGCCACCGCCAGGACAGCGAACCGGAGCTTGCGCTTGTCCCGGCCACCGAACGTGCACTCGGACAGGAACCGATCCGCTATCCCCTCCAGGGCCACCGGATCGGCCCGGCTGGCCCCACACCGGTCCAGCGCCTCGGCGCCCAGGCGGAGGAACACCTCGCCCGGGAAGGTGTCGTTGCGAGGGTGCAAGGGCGCGAGCTCGCTTACGATCCCGAAGATGTCGGCGTCCCGGGCCAGCCCGGCGAGCAGGGTCCGGCGGGCGATGACTGTGTCCTGGGGCGCAGGGCGCTTGCTGGCGGGCATACCTCAACCGTAGGGCAGGACCGCCGGTCGCTGGCCGACCCTGGGCAGCCTGCCAGGAGTTTCGTAGTACGATTCTATGGTGGAGGTTCTCCGCTCGGCCATGCGGCATGGCATCCCGGGCGAAGATATCCGCCACGCCATCGACAACGCTGTCGCCGTCGAGGAGGTCGGCGACGACCCGGTGCGCTGGCTGGTGCTCGGACCCGACCGGGCCGGGAACCTGCTGGAACTGGTGGTGATGGACCGCCCGCCGGCCCGGCGGTCATCCACGCCATGCCGATGCGGGCCGCATACCAGCGGCTGCTCCCGAAGGCCAGGCGAGAACAGGCATGAACCACGGACACCACAAGGACGGCACGCCGATCACCGACGCCGGCGTCGAGGCCATGGCCGACGAGGCTGAGCAGGGTTATGACGTGGACACGCTGCTGCGCCGCCGCCGCGGCGGACGGCCCCCGCTGGGATCGGCGGCGGCCTCGGTCGAGTCGGTGCGCCTGGACCCCGAGCTCAAGCGCGCCCTGCTGGTGCGCGCCGCCCAAGAGCACGTCAGCGTTTCGGAAGTCATCCGGCGCGCCATCGGCGAATACCTGCGGGCCAGCTAACCGAGCGCCCCGCGCAGGCAAACCGCCAGGCACAGCGCGCCATGGCCAAGAAAGGATTCCGGGATGGCCGGGCCAGGGTTGCCGGAACTGGACGTGGAACGGGTGCGCCGCTGGTGCCGCCAGCGCGTGCCCGGGCATCTCCGCGATCAGATCCGGGTGGAATGCGACGCCGGGCGCGGGCAGCTGACGATCGTAGAGTGCAGGCCGCCCTGGCGCAACGACATGGGTACCGCGTGGACCCGCTTCCCCATCGCCCGGCTGCGCTACACCACGGCGGCCAGGCGGTGGTCACTGTACTGGCGCGACCGCAACCTGCGTTTCCACCGGTACGACCAGCTCCCGCCGTCGCCGCACGTCGACGACCTCCTCCAGGAGATCGACCACGACCCCACCGCCATCTTCTGGGGATAGCCGCCCCGCCCGGCGCCCACGCCTCAGCTCAGCGAATGACCGCCGCAGACGAGCGGCATCGCCTGCGGACTGGCCACACATTGTTGCCGACCTGCTCCCAGCTCCGCGCATGTAACCGCCGTTCTGCTCGCCGAGGAAACGTCTCGATCGTGGGCCGACTGCCACGCAGATCGTGGCTTTATGTGGCTGTGAAGGTTCGCGTGGCAGAAGGCGGTTGGTGCCCGGGGTTGTCTCGAGCTTGGCGGCCGGCCGCGGTCGCCGCCTTGATCGAACAGGCCGCCTCCGCGGTAGCTGCGCAGGCTCTCGCTGGTGCGGCACATCCCTGACCAGCCCACCGGCCGGGTAGTCGCGGCTGACGTGCACCAGAGCGAAGAGCGTGAGCGGGAAGGCTCCTCCCACCGCGCCTGACCCGGTAGCTGCCGGTGCCAGCAAGTCCCGGTCGCCTGCCGCAAGGGCTGCCGGCACCGCGCCTGCTGACGCCGCGCCGGGCAACCCGGCTCAGCCACCGAGGTAGAGTTCGCCGTCGCGCTCGGTCACCGGCACCGGCCCCAGCGGGAACACCCGCGTGAGCAGGCGGTACCCGAAGCCAAGGGCGGGCACAGGCTGTTCGGTGTACTCCCGGCTGGGCGCGTGTGCCAGACGGTCGCGTGTGTGGGGCTTCATGGGTTGCGGCGAGCGTGTGCGGGCTGAGCGCCTTCACTGGGAGCCGCTGGCTGGGGCTGGGGGGTGGTGGCTGTCAGCTGGTGGTGTCGGAGGGTTTCCTCGACGCGCTTGGCGCCGGGGGAGCCGATGCGCTGGTAGATCGCCAGGGCCTGCCGCAGGTGCGCGGCGGCGTGGCCGGGGTTGCCGTCTTGCAGGTGGCTGTGGCCGAGTCCTTCCAGGGCGCGTGCTTCCTCGGGGGCGGCGCTGATGTCGCGGGCGATGGCCAGCGCCTGAGTGTGCTGGTCGCGGGCCTGGCTGGTAGCCGAGGTCCGGGTCGCGAGTTCGCCGAGGCGGTTGAGGGCTTCGGCCTCGCCGAGCCGGTCGCCGCGGTCGCGGAACAGTTCGAGGGCCTGCTGGTGACTGGCGGCGGCCGCCGGGTAGTCCCCGGTTTCTTGCTGGACGAGGCCCAGGTCGTTGAGCCCGTAGGCCTGGCCGAGCCGGTGACCGATGTCGCGGAACTGCTCGAGCGCCTGCTGGTGGCTGGCGGCGGCGGCCGGGTAATCCCCGGTCAAGCGCTGCACGGTGCCCAGATGGCGGAGGGCATCGGCCTGGCCGAACCGGTGGCCAATATCCCGGAAGAGCGCCAGGGCCTGCCGCAGGCTTTCGGCGGCGGCGGCGTAGTCCCCGGTCTCTACCTGGACGGCGCCCAGATTGACGAGGGCACCGCCGTGGCCAGCCCTGTCACCAACGTCGCGGTAGAGCGCCAGGGCCTGCTGCAGACTTTCGGCGGCGGCGGCGTAGTTGCCGGTCTGCGCTTGGAGGGCGCCCAGCTCAGTGAGGGCGTCGCCCTGGCCGTACCGGTGGCCGAGGTCGCGGAACAGCTCCAGTGCCTGCCGGCAGCTGGCGGTGGCGGCCTGGTGGTCCCCGCCCCACCGTTGGACGATGCCGAGATTGTTGAGGGCGTTTGCCTGGCCGGCCCGGTCACCAACATCGCGGTAGAGCGCCAGTGCCCGGGTCGCGCTGGCGGCGGCGGCCCGGTAGTCGCCAGTACTCCCCTGAATGGAGCACAAGCTCGTCAGAGCGCCGGCCTGGCCGGCGCGGTCACCGGCCTGGCGCGCCGCGGTAATGGCGGTCTGGTCAAGAGCGGCGGCCTGGTCCCAGTGGCCCCGGGTATCCAGGAAGTCAGCCATGGCGGCGGGGATGGCGATGGCATGCTGGAAACGCCCGCAGGCCGCGGCGCAGTCGACGGCCGCGTGCAGGTTGGCGCGCTCGGTCTCCAGCCAGGCGGCTGCCTGCTGGGGTGTGGATAGCTGCGGCACGAAGGCGGGTTGCCTGCCAGCCGGCACCGGTGGGATGGGGGTCATCTGGATGGTGATGCGCTGGCTGGCGGCCAGCGCGGTGTGCAGGTAGTAATCGAGCAGCCGGCCGACCGGCTCGTCTGATTCGGCGGGGTCGTCGGCGGCGGCGAGGGCGCGGGCGTGTTCGCGGAGCAGGTCGTGCAGCTGGTAGCGGCCAGGGGCGGGCTCGGAGAGCAGGTGCTGGTCATACAGGCCCGCCAGGCCGCGCCGTGCGGTGGCCAGGCTGGTGCCATCTAGCGCGGCGGCGGCATAGGCGTCGATGTCGGGTCCCGGGTGCAGGCCCAGGCGGCGAAACAGCCGCCGCTGATCTGAGGTGAGGTCGGCGTAGGACAGGTCGAACGCGGCCGCGACCGATAGGTCCTCAGCGCGCATCAGCTCCAGCCGGTCCCGCGCGCCAGCCAGCACAGCGGCCAGGTCAGCGGCGGACCAGGCCGGATGGTGACGCAGCTGGCTGGCGAGCATCCCGATCGCCAGCGGCAGGAACCCGCCCAGGCGGGTGATCTCACCCACTGCGGGATCGGTGGCACCGATCCCGGCCCGGGCTGCCAGCCGGGCCAGCAGCACGCCAGCCTCCCCCGGCGGCAGAGTGTCAAGGCTGATGGCTGTCGCGTCCTCCAGCGCGGCCAGCCGCCGCCGGCTGGTGACCAGCACCAAGCTGCCCGCGGTCCCCGGCAGCAGCGGCCGCACCTGCTCATGCCCGGCCGCGTCATCGAGCAGCAGCAAAACCCTCTTGCCTGCCAACTGATCACGCCAGCGCCCGGCCCGGGCCTCCAGACCGGGCGGGATCGCCGCCGCGGGCACCCCGGCGGTCAGCAGCAAGCTGGCCAGCGCATCGGCCGGGTCCACCGGCCGCTGCCCGGCGGTATGGGCGTGCAATGGCAGGAAGAACTGCCCGTCCGGGAAGGTCCCGGCCAGCCGGTGCGCGGCGTGCACCGCGAAGGTGGTCTTCCCGATCCCGGCCATCCCGTTGACCGCGCAGATTCCCACCACCCCGCCGCCCGCCGCCACGTCGTTCAGCGTCCCCATCAGCCGCGCGAGTTCGGCCTGGCGGCCGGTGAAGGCGGCGATATCCCGCGGCAGGCCCCGGGTCGCCGCCGCCGCGAACGCTCCCGGCGGCATCCCTTGCCGGGCCGCCAGCACCTCGGCGGCCGGGGCCCGCCCGCGCGCCGCCGCGACGAACAGCGCGCGCGCCGGCTCGGCCAGGCCCAGCGCCCCGGCCAGCAACACCGCGGTGTCCTTGTGGGCGGTGGCGTGGATGCCCCGTTCCAGGTCACTGACCGACCGCGGGGACACCCCGGCCGCCTCCGCCAGCTCCTCCTGAGTCAGCCCGGCCTCGGCCCGCAGCCGCCGCAGCAACCCCGCGAACCCTCCTCCAGGCTGCCCTGCCACCGCCCCCACGCCCCTCAAAACCCTGGCCGTGCCCACCGGCCCGGCCAGACCCAGACTCACGCCCCAGAGCCTACGCAGACCCGATCACCCCGTCACCTGCCAGCATCGGCCAGCCGCGGACAGCAGCGCATCGCCGGCGCCCGGCACGCCGGATCCGCCCGGTTCGCCGATTCCCCGGGCTGTCGCCGTCCGCGCCTGGGCTGGCCACCGCCGCAGCCTCTGGGCAGGCGTCCGGCTTTGTGTGGGTGTTTGTGTGGGCGGTCGCGTGTGGTGAACCCGCTGGCCGCTGGTGATGGTGGAACCAGCCGCGATACCGGCCCCGCGGAGCTGATCAGCGACCGGCAGCACGCAACCCGGCCGAACCTGGCCACGTCACCAAGGAGAGCCCGATGCGCCCAGCCATCTTCTACTACTGCCTGGCGCAGACCCGGGCCGCATATCGGGACCGCCAGGCGCAGCATAATGCACTAGCCCGGGCGCCGAACCGGACCCGCCATTCCCCGCCGTCTCCGCGCGCCCATCACGCCCGCGCGCTCCTGGCCGTGGTGACGCGCCGCCTGCGCACCGTGCATGACACCCCAGTGGAAGAGGGGGCAATCGTCGTGCGGGCGATTCAGGCTGACGGCTACCTGGGGGCGGCGAAGCTAAGCCCGCCGGACGGCGCCGGGCAGGTCTGCGCGGCGGCCGCCAAAGAACGGGGAAACCTCCGGTGAACGCCAACGATGCCACGCTGACCGAGCTGGCCACTGCCCAAAGCGGCAGCATGGTCAAAGACGACGCGCCCAACGCCCCTGCAGGGGGCGGCTTCGACCTGATCCTCGGGGCGGTGGCCGGCAGCGCCCTGGGCAGCTCCGGCGCCCCCTACACCCTGACCATCAGCGCGATCGACCTGACCGCGGCCAGCCAGCCATGGCCGCCGCAGATCCTCCACCAGGCCTTCGACGCGGCCAGCGGCTGGAAACTCAGCGGCACCGGCCCCGACTACGCATGCACCCAGACCATCCCGCACACCATCCCGGGCGGCCCGGGCGGTCCCCTGGCCGGCCACGCCCTGCGGTTCGTGGCGACCCTGGTCAGCCCCGGCGCCCAGATCGTTGCCATCGGCCACAGCGACCCGTTCGTCCTCGTCTAACCGCACCAGATAACCAGCTAGTGAGCGTGGCCTAGCCAGCGATCGGCGGTAGTCCGAGACCCCGGCCAGGCCGGACCTGCGCCGGACGGGCTCAGCCAGCAGCAACCGCGCAGTGGGCACGGCCGCGAACCAGTCGTGGCCGGCCGCAAGGAAACCCAGGAGGGTCATCATGCACATCTCACGCCGGGCGGCCATAGTCGGAGCCGCCGTCCTCGCGCTGGTGTCACTCGGCGCCGCGGGCGCCGCGGGCGCCGCGTTCGCCTCCTCAACAGCCCCCGCAGCCCATGCCGGGGTGCAGGTGCTGCGGCTGCACACCGTGGACGCCTCCTCCGCGGACAACCCCGCCGGGCACGGCGGCCCCGGCGACGTGTCCGCGGTCGTCTACGACCTGCAGACCCCGGGCGGGGCCGAGGCGGGCAAGGCCTACCTCTCCTGCACCGCCGCCACGGCGTCGGTGAACCTGTGCCACGCCGCTTATGTGCTCCACGGCGGCCAGATCGACGTCCAGGTGGCGGCCCTGCCCTCCGCGGCCACCGAGACCCTCGCGGTCACCGGCGGCACCGGCGTCTACGCCGGGGTCACCGGCTGGGCCCGCGCCGACGACACCGGAGACCGGACGTTCCACCTGATCCGGCCAGGCCAAGGCTGACGCACAGCCGCAGCCGGGCGCCCCGGAACGCCGGTAAGCGCCCGGGCGGTGCCCTGGCCGGCTACACCCGGCGGTTCGCCGCCGCCCAGGCCGGCCAGGGCGCCCAGATCCCCGCCAGGCTCCACAACCATCCATTCGTCCTCGTCTTGAGAATTAAGGGAGTTGCGCGCACATGAAACGCATCATCATCGTCCTCGCCGGTTGCCTGTTCCTTGCCCCGCTGGCACTGGCCGGCGTGGCGCAGGCGACCACGCCCTCCGGGGTGACCAGCACCACGCTCGGGCGCATCAGCCTCGGCCCATACCACGAGACATCGGCCGGCTTCAAACTCTTCGCCAAAGACCCGACCGACACCGTCGTCACGACCACCACGATCGCCCCCGGCGGCTCCACCGGCTGGCACTCCCACCCCGGCCCGGCCTTCATCGTGGTCACCCAGGGAACGCTCACCGTCTACGACGGCGACGACCCTGCGTGCACGCCGCACCGATACGGGCCCGGCTCCGGCTTCCTCGACCCGGGCCTGGGGCATGTGCACATCGCCCGCAACGAGGGCAGCACGCCGGTCACCGTGGTCCAGACCTACCTCAACGTCCCACCCGGAGGCCCGCAACGGATCGACGCGCCGGCGCCCGGCAACTGCCCGTTCTAGAAGACGACCGGCGGAGGCCGACCGATTATCGACAGGCCCTCCTTGCACCCGCGGCACCTACCGTGGCACGGGGCACCACCCGCCCACGCTCCGTGCGCAAGCACCCCGAGTCCGCCATTAAAGACCCCGCCAGAACTGAGCATTCTGTGCACCCCGGGCGCGATCGATACGCCAGCAACAGACGGCGCCAAGTCGGCGTTAGGCGTGCCTGGAGCGCTGAGAGACCCCAGCCGCGCTCACGTTCCGTAGCCGGCCGCCCAATCTTCCTAGTTACGGCGCCGGGCGGATCGTCCGCCGCATTGCCCGCCGCGCAGGGAGCAGCGACTAGGGGCGTAAGTCACCGTCACCCCGCCTCGTACTGACCGGCGCTCACCCGGATTGGGTGGTACCGGTTGGGGCGTGCGCTCTAGAGTCCTTGCGTGAACGGCGTGGTGGCGGTGGCGGATGAGATCGCGCCGATGCTGCTTTGTAGGCCCCAGGTGGTTGGCTTGGCCGGGATCGCATTCGCCGTCTTGATTGGCCTCGTCCTCGCCCTGCGGCTCAGGGTGGCGCCCGCCGATCCGCGCGCCGCCGGGGTTTGGCTCACACAGGCAGGCAGCCGGTGGTCGGTTCGGGCCGCGCTGGGGGTGCTACCGTTCTGCGGCATTTTGCTCCGGTGGCTCATGGGGGCGGTGCGCGCATGACGGCGCTGGCCCAGCCCGGGACCTGGCACGCCCGGTTGCTCGCGACCCCGGCATCACGTCGGCGGCGGTTGCCTAGCGATGTGGTGGGGGCCCTGGTCGGCGCGGCCATCGCAGCGGCGGGATGGCTGGCTGTGGCGGCTGGCAGGGGCACGCCGGTCGCGCCGCATCTTGGGCCCGCTGTGTCCTGGCTGGTCACGCTGGTGGCAGTGGGCGGAACGAGCGTGTTTCTCGGGGTGTCGGTACTGGTGTGTGCGCTGGCGGGGCGCTGGGCCCTGATCGCCCGCCTGGTCATGGCCGCTGGTGTGGCGGCAGCCGGGTGCGTCGCTGTGGCACGCGGGCTCGGTGCTGGCCAGGAGTTCGCACCGCCGCTCGTGGCGGCCACGTTTGCGGGCGCCATGCTGGTCATCCGGACGCTGGCTGTCCCCGTGCGGGCCTGGTCGTGGGCAGTGGTCATGGCCGGGACGGGAGCGCAGGTGGTGGCGGCCGGCCTGGTTCCGGCCGGGGCGCTCGCCGCGGCCGGGCTGGGGATCCTCACCGGGGCCCTCATGCAGCTAGCCTTCGGCACGCCCTACGGCAGCGTCGCGCCGGTCAACGTGGCGCACTTGGTCAGCCAGCTTGGAGTGACGGCCCGCGATTTCTGTCCGGAACCGTACGCGCCGACCTGGGGCGTGACGCGGTTCATCGCCGTGGACGGCGAGGGCCATCCGCTGGACATCGACATTTACGGCCGCGATGCCCCCGAAGGCCAGCTGCTATCCCGCCTGTGGCGTTTCGTGTGGATCCGGCATTCTCCTTTGGACCTGCGCCTTCGCCGGGCCGACCATGCCGGGCATGCGGCCGGGCTCATGCTCTGGGCGCGGGCACTGGATGTGGGGGCACCAGCCGTGGTCGCCGCGGGGCGTACCGGCCCGGCCGGCGATGTGGTGCTGGTGACGCGCCCGCCGGCTGGATGGCCGCTTTCTGACATGACAGCGGACACCATCGATGACGCGGACATCTGTGCCGCGTGGCGGTCGCTGCAGCGCCTGGAGGCCGCGGGCATCGCCCTCAACGCCGTGCGCGCCGACACCCTGCTCATCGGCACCGGTCATCAGGTGGCGTTCACCGAGTTCGCCTGCGGCGAGGCAATGGCCGGGCCCGAGACCCGTCGCCGTGATGCCGCATCGCTGCTCATCGCCACAGCCAGAGTGGCCGGCCCGCAGCGGGCAGTCGCCATCGCCGCTGGTGCCATAGGCCGCGACCGGGTCGTCGAACTGCTTCCCCTCATCCAGCCCCGGGCCGTGCCGTCGCGCCCCGGCTGGCGGGCACCGCCCCACCTGAAGAAGGAACTTGCCGCGTTGCGCAAGGAAGCCGCTGCCTACCTCGGCATCGACCCGGTGGAGCCGGTGCCACTGGCCCGGGTCCGGCCTTCCCAGCTGGTGATGCTGGCGGCCACATTCTTTGGCCTATGGCTGCT
Organism: uncultured Actinomycetes bacterium; assembly: GCA_963730065.1. GTDB lineage: Bacteria > Actinomycetota > Actinomycetes > Streptosporangiales > Streptosporangiaceae > UBA9676. Next base: position 127,977 of record CAVSQL010000010.1, read on the forward strand.
CGTCCAGCAATTCGTCGGGTTCGGCGAGATCGCTCCCGTGCTCGCTGGTGCGTCGTGGTGGTGGGTGGCCGCCACCCTGGTGATCACGCAGACCACCGCGGTCAGCGAGGCTGTAGCCATGTCCGGGGCGGTGCCCGCCCCCCTTCCCCTCGGGCCGCTCGTGCTCTTGCGCATGGCCATGTGGTTCACCGGGCTGATCGGCGGGACCGCCGCCAGAACGGCCACGGTGGTGCGCTTTTACCAGCGGCGCGGCCTCGCCCCCATCGTGGCCGTCAGCTCGGGCCTGATCTACAGCGTGGGCGGCTTCTGCGTCCAGGTCGTCCTCAGCGTTACCGCCCTGATCTTCGCCGGCGACCAGTTCCACCGCAAGCCAGCTGGCTCGGCATGGTCCGGAGCCGAGGTCCTCCAGCTTGTCCTTTACGCGATCGTGGCTGCTGGGCTCATCGGGGGGATCGCCTTCCACGTGCCCAAAGTCAGGCGGCTGGCCGCCGCCCGCGTGCAACCCCGGCTCGCACCCGCCTGGAGCAACGTGCGCAACCTGGTCAACAACCCGGGCCAGCTCGGCCGACTGCTTGCCGGAGCCGCCCTGACCCAGCTCCTGCTGGCCACGGGCCTGTGGTTCGCCCTGCACGCGGTGGGAGCGTCGGCCTCACTCGGGGCGCTGATCATCGTCTGCACGTTCACGTCCCTCCTCGGGGGCATTGCGCCAGTACCCGGGGGCATGGGGGTCATGGAGGCCAGCTACATCTCCCTGCTGACGCTCCTGGGCATCCCCGAGGATGTGGCCATCGCCGCCACCCTGCTCTACCGCCTCTGCACCACCTACCTGCCCCCCATATGGGGCTGGGGAGCACTCGCATGGCTACGGCGCCACGATGAACTATGACCCAAGGACCCTCACCCGCAGGGTGAGGCTCCCGCCCCGGACAGGGCGCGTGCCAGATCAGGCGGGTCAAGCGAGCGGCAGCCGGGCCGTTCGTTCACGGCATCGACCGGCTTGTCGCCCGGCGGCGGCCTTCAGGCCAGCCACACCGCACAGGGTTGCGGTCGGCATCGGGCTCCGCCGATGGGACGACATCACGCTGGGTGATGGAGAAGGCCAGGGAGAACGCGCGCGGAGCCGCCTATCTGCCCGCCAGCGCGCAAGTATCCGCCTGAGCGGCGCTGGTGATTTCGTTGGAGCCCGTGTGTGACGCGCGAACCGGGCATTATGCGGCCTGGCGGGGTCTGCCGTCTGGCGCCGGGGCAGGCCTGGTGGCAGGCGGGCGGGATGGGGTCAGCGTGCCGGGAGTGTGGCTTCGGGTCGTTCTACGTTTCCGGGCACGGAAGGGCCGGCGGCCGGGCTGAGGCAGGACGGCGGTTGTGAGCGCACCAGCCTGGCCGTGCTGCCCGTCCGGATCTGCCACGGGCTCTGGTTATCCCTCTTCGGTGCCGAGCAACGCCTGGCACACGTCGATGATGTCAACCACTCCGAGCAGGCCGGTCTCGCCCGCGACCGGCAGGTGACGGAAATGCCTGGCCGTCATGATCTTGGCCGCGTCCCGGATGCTTGTTGTGGTGGTGACGGCCGGGTGGGTGGTCATCGCGGCATCGACCCAGACGTCGTTGACGTCTTTGCCGTCCGCGATGGCGCGGGCGACGTCTGCCGCGGTGATGATGCCGACCGGCTCACCGGCCTGCGCATCCAGGACCAGGAGAGCTGTCGTGCCTGCGTGCTTCATCAGGTACGCGGCGGCGGCCACATGGTCGTGCTGGTTGACCGTCGTCACCGGCGGCCGCATGACGTCGGCGACGGTGGCCGCGTCCGGTGGCGGGTGAACCGGTGATTTGTGCGCGGAGACGGCTGTCATGACCTGCTGCATTTTGGGCCTCCTAACCTGCCGGGTGGCGATCACGTTGTGCTCATTGGGCGTAGGCAAGGTCCCTGGGCCGCCGGCTGGGTCCCGGTCGTGTGCTGGCGGGGATCGGCGGGGGTGCGGGCCGGGGCGGGGTTTTCTGGCCCGCGGCGGCTCGGGCCAGGTAGCGGTGGACCAGGGGGATGGTGGCGGCGCCTTCGCCGACCGCGGCGGCGACTCGTTTGACCGATCCGCGGCGCACGTCGCCGGCGGCGAACACCCCGGGCAGGCTGGTCTCCAGCGGCAGCGGCGGGCGGCCGGGCGGCCACCTGGCGTGGGTGCTGGCGGGCAGGTCGGGGCCGGTGCGGATGAACCCCTGCCGGTCGCGGGCGACGGTCTCGCCGAGCCATTCGGTGCGGGGCTGGGCGCCGATGAGGACGAACAAGGCGTCCGCGGGGACGGTGCGCCGCGCCGCGGTCGCGGTGTCTTCCAGTACCAGTGATTGGAGGTGGCCGGCGCCGGTGCCGGTGCCGCCGGCGACTTGCACGTGGTAGCGGACGTCGATGTTGGGGGCGGCGCCGATCTGGCGGATGAGGTAGTCGGACATGCTGGCGGCCAGCGAGGGCGCGCGGACCAGGATGGTCACCTGGGCGGCCCATCTGGCCAGGTGCAGCGCGGCCTGCCCGGCGGAGTTGGCGCCGCCGGCGACGAACACGGTCCGGCCGCGCATGGCCGGTGCCTCGCTGGCCGCGGCGCCGTAGTACACCCCCCGGCCCTGCAGGTCCTCCAGGACCGGGATGCCCAGCCGCCGGTAGGCGACGCCGGTCGCGATGATCACGGTGCGCGCGGCCAGCACGCTCCCGTCCGACAGCGCCAGCCGGTAGCGGTCGTCTTCCCTGGACAGGCTCTGGGCCTGGCGCATGTACAAGAACGTGGTGCCGAACGACCAGGCCTGCCGCCGCATCTCCTGCGCCAGCGTGGCGCCGCTGATGCCCTGGGAGAAGCCGGGGTAGTTGCGGATCATCGAACTGGTCCCCGCCTGACCGCCGACGGCCTCATCCTCAACCATCACGGTCGAAAGGCCCTCCGAAGACGCGCCGACCGCGGCCGCCAGCCCGGCCGGGCCCGCGCCGACCACCGCCACATCGAAGACCTCCCCGGGCAAGACCGGCCGCATGAGGCCGAGGGCGTCGGCGATCTCGAGGTTGGAGGGGTTGACCAGCGTTCGCCGCTCGGCGGCGAATGCGAGCACGACAACCGGCAATTCCGGGGACTCCAGGCCGAGTTCGCGCAGTATCTGCTGGCCCTGCTCGGAGGCGGCGTCATAAGAGCCGGCCGGGATCTGGTGCCGGGCGAACAGGTCCCGCAGCTCCTGCGACCGCGCCGACCACCGCTGGCCGATCACCCGCACCGGCTCAAACCCGCCGGGCCGCTGGGTGGCCCACTCCCGCAGGAACTCGGTGATCGAGCGGTGGAACTCCTCCGCTGGGGCCTGCACCGGGCGGTTCACCCAATGATCGAGGCTGCCCAGACTGACCGCGTCGAAGACCGACCGCACCGCGTCCCAGTCACCCCAGCCCACCACGGCCACCCGCAGCGCCCTCGGGTCGATGGCCCGGACCGTGGCCAGCACTTCGATGCCATCGGGGTCGGCCGCGCCGACCCCGCCGATGACCAGCGCCACCGGCAGGCCAGCGGTGCGCAGGTCCCGCATCCAGGACTCCAGCTCCCCAGGCCGGGCGCAGGCCACGATCTGATAATCCGTCCCGTACCGTTTGGACAGCTCCCGGTGCAGGATCTCCCGGGTGCCAGGGTCACCGCTGACGATGACGATGGCCGCCTGTGCCTCCCCGGTTTCACCGGGCACGCCGGCGCCCGGCCCCTCCTGCGCCGCGGTGGCAGCGCCAGCTGATGCAGTCATGTCGTCCCCTCCAGGTGCGTGGCTTGAAATTCGGTGACCGCATGGGAATGCGGGCGCCGGACGGGGATGTCCGCGCGCAGTGCCCCGCCGCGCCCGGCGGGCATGGCCGACCCGGTAACCGGGCGGCCGGCCGGGCGCCAAGAGCCAGGTTCGTTACCTGAGCTGCCTGTCCCGGTGGCTGTCTTGGCCCTGGGTGGGCCGGGGAGATGGCTGGGGCAGGGCGTGTCCTTGTACCGGGCCGCACAGACCACGATCAGTGCCGTGGCCACGATCTGAATCGCGCCGAGCACGATGAACACGCCGGCGCCGATGGCGACCGCGCGCGCCGTGATCAGAAGAGACGACAGCAGCCACACCCCAAAGGCCAGCCGGCTGATGCCAGCCGAGCAGCGGGCCCTGATCAGGTGGGAAATCTGCGGCACGTAAGCCGCCCCCGCCAGCCCGGCACCGACAAAGCCCCCGATCTGCGTCGCGGTCAGCATTGCCGGCTCCCCTATGGTTGGCTGGTCCAGATGAGCGCCCGTCGGGGCGCTGCAGTGACTGGGTCACCGGGCGGAAGGTTCCCGCCGTCAATTGCCATGCTGCCGACGACCCAGGGCAATCACCACACGTGCCCGCCCACAGGAGACCCACAGGATCGGCGTGCCGCCCGGGGCGCCGCCGCCAGGACTCGGGTGATCGGCGCGGGTGAACTGGCCTGGTCAACCTGCCGCTGCCAAGTGCCGCGTGGCCGGTTCGGGGAGGACACCCACCTTCGGCTGGCGCCCCGGGTGCGGGAGATGGTGCAGGTCGGCGGGCCTGGCTACTGTTGGTGTAGGTCGGCCGCGCCCTGCCAGGTTGCGGTGCGGCGGGGTGAGGGCTTGCGGGGGGGATGCCGGGATCATGGCGGGGCAGCCTGCGCTGGGGTTTGCCGGGTTGCTGCGGCAGTTGCGGGCCGAGGCCGGGCTGACGCAGGAGGAGCTGGCGGAGGCGGCGGGCCTTTCCCCGCGGTCGGTCAGTGACCTGGAGCGGGGCATCAACCGCACTGCCCGCAAAGACACCGCCGTGTTGCTGGGCGGCGCGCTGGGCCTGGCCGAGCCGGTGCGCGCGGTGTTCGTGGCGGCGGCCCGCGGGCTGGTCCCGGCTGCGGAGGTACTGGGGGCCGCGCGGGCGGCGCGGCCGCGGGTGTGGAACATCCCCGCCCGTAATCCGGGGTTCACCGGCCGGGACGATCTGCTGGGGCAGGTGCGGGAGCAGCTGCTGGCCGGGGATCGGGCGGTGGTGCAGGCGCTGCACGGGATGGGCGGGGTGGGCAAGACCCAGCTGGCAGCCGAGTACGCGCACCGGTTCGCCGGGGCCTATGACCTGGCCTGGTGGATCAACGCCGAGCAGGGTGGGCTGATCGGGGACCAGGTCGCCGCCCTTGGCCTTGCGCTGGGATGCGTGCAGCCCGGGGCCGGGACCGAGGCGGCGCGGGCGGCGGTGCTGGCCGAGCTGCGGCACCGCGGCCGGTGGCTGCTGGTCTTCGACAACGCCGAGGACCCCGCGGACGTGGCACCTTGGCTGCCTGGCGGCGGCGGGCATGTGCTGATCACTACCCGGGAGCGGGGCTGGGACGAGGTCGCCGCGCCGGTCGAGATAGACGTGCTCGCCCGGGCCGAGTCGGTGGCGATCTTGCAGACCCGGGTCGCCGTGCTGTCCGGAGCCGACGCGGACCGGCTTGCCGCCGAACTGGGGGACCTGCCGCTGGCCATCGCCCAGGCGGCGGGGTTCATGGCCGGCACCGGCATGGCAGCCGATGAGTTCCTGGATCTGCTGACGACCCGGGCCGGGCAGCTGCTGGCCCAGGGAGCGCCGGGGTTTTACCCTCGGTCGCTGGCGGCCGCCACCGGCCTGATCGCCGACCGGCTCGCCCGCCAGGACCCGGCCGCGGCCGAGCTGGCCAGCGTGTGCGCGTTCTTGGCACCCGAACCGATCCCGGAGAGCCTGTTCACCGCCGCCGCCAGCGTCTTGCCCGGCGAGCTGGCGGCCCGGGCCGCGGACCCGCTGGCCTGGCGGCAGACCCTGGCCCAGATGACCAGGCAGTCGCTGGCCCGTATCGACCACCGCGGGCTGCAGATGCACCGGCTCACCCAGGCCATCCTGCGCGACCGGCTCCCCCCCGCCCAGGCCGCTGCCACCCGCCAATACGCCGAGGCGTTGCTGGCCGCCAGCAACCCCGGCGACATGCCCAATCCGGCCACCTGGCCCCGGTGGGCGCAATTGACGCCGCACGTGCTCGCCGCCGACCTGGCCGCCACCGACAACCCCGCCCTGCGCGAGCTAGCCGGCCACACATGCTGGTACCTGCTCGAGCGGGGCGATATCCGTACTGCCCATGATCTCGCCAGCGGCCTGCACCAGCACTGGCGCGACCGGCTCGGCGAGGACCACCCGCACACGCTGACGGCCGCGCACTATCTCGCCCGGGCGCTGCTGGAGATGGGCCGCCACGCCGAATCACGCGACCTGAACCAGGACACTCTTGACCGCCGCCGCCGCGTCCTGGGCCACGACCACCCCGACACCCTCTACTCCGCGCACAACCTGGCCATCAACCTGCGCAAGCTAGGCGACGTCCAGGCCGCCCACGACCTGAACCAAGACACCCTGGCCCGCCACCGCCGCATCCGGGGCCACGACCACCGCAGCACGTTGTCCTCCGCCACCACCTTGGCCCACGACCTGCGCGCGCTCGGCGAGCCGCAGGCCGCCCGCGACCTGAACCACGACACCCTCGACCGCCGCCGCCGCATCCTGGGCCACGACCACCCCGACACCCTGAACTCCGCCCACAACCTGGCCATCGACCTGCGCAAGCTGGGCGAGCCGCAGGCCGCCCGCGACCTGGACCAAAACACCCTCGACCGCCGCCGCCGCGTCCTGGGCCACGACCACCCCGACACCCTGAACTCCGCCCACAACCTGGCCACCGACCTGCGCAAGCTGGGCGAGCCGCAGGCCGCCCGCGACCTGGACCAAAACACCCTCGACCGCCGCCGCCGCGTCCTGGGCCACGACCACCCCGACACCCTGAACTCCGCCCACAACCTGGCCACCGACCTGCGCGAGCTCGGCGAGGCAGATGATGCCCCATGAAGCCGTCACGGCGTGCACACATGATCCGATAGCGGAGTTACGCACTGCCCGGGCTTTGCCCGAGCAGCAGCCGAACTCGACCGGTCCGACAGCGGCGTGATCTGCGCCCGCTCCAGCAGGGGTGCATGCATTTCTCAAATGGAACCACGAGCTCAGCACAGAACAACCTCATATGCGGGTGATCACCGTGCCCAACCGACGCATCTCTCAGCGCGCCGATTGGGACTGTGGATCTAACGGTGTTTCCGGCCCCGATCACGCTGAGCCTGGCGGCTTGGCGGGAGAGGTGCCGTGATGACCGCGACACTGGACGATGTGACGAAGAAGAAGGCCAAGGCTGAGCCCAGCGCTCAGGAGCAGGTTGCCGAGGAGCTGGTGCGGCGGGCCCGGGAGCAGGGCCTGTCGCTGACGGGCCCGGACGGGCTGCTCAAGCAGCTGACCAAGACGGTGCTGGAAACCGCGCTGAACCAGGAGCTGGCCGAGCACCTCGGTCATGACAAGCACGCCCCGCCTGGCAACGAGACCGGGAACGTGCGCAACGGGACCCGGCCCAAGACGGTGCTGACCGAGGGCACCGGCCAGGTCGGCATCGAGGTGCCGCGCGATCGGGCCGGGACGTTCGAGCCGCAGATCGTGCGCAAGCGCCAGCGGCGGCTTTCTGGGGTCGATGAGATGGTGCTGTCGCTGTATGCCAAGGGCCTGACCACCGGGGAGATCAGCGCGCATTTCGCCGAGATCTACGGCGCCTCGGTGAGCAAGGAGACGATCTCGCGGATCACCGACAAGGTGATCGAGGAGATGACCGACTGGTGCAACCGGCCGCTCGACCCCGTTTACGCAGCGGTCTTCGTGGACGCGGTGATGGTCAAGGTCAGAGACGGCCAGGTCGCCAACCGGCCCATCTACGCCGCGATCGGGGTCAGCCTGGCCGGGGAGAAAGACATCCTCGGCCTGTGGGCCGGCACCGGCGGGGAGGGCGCCAAGTTCTGGATGAGCGTGCTCACCGACCTGCGCAACCGCGGCATCAAGGACGTGTTCTTCGTGGTCTGCGACGGCCTGAAGGGCCTGCCCGAGGTGGTGGGCAACGCCTGGCCGCAGGCCATCGTCCAGACCTGCATCGTCCACCTGATCCGCAACACCTTCCACCTGGCCTCCAAACGCGACTGGGATGCGCTGCGGCGCGGCATCAAGCCGATCTACACCGCCGTCAACGCTGAGGCGGCCCGGGCCGCGCTCGACGAGCTGGCCAGCGAATGGGGGCAGCGGTATCCGGCGATCATCCGGCTGTGGCACAACGCCTGGGAAGAGTTCATCCCATTCCTGGACTACGACACCGAGATCCGCCAGGTAATCTGCTCCACCAACGCGATCGAGTCGCTGAACGCCCGCTACCGGCGGGCGGTCAAGGCCCGCGGCCACTTCCCCACCGAGCAGGCGGCGCTAAAGTGCCTCTACCTGGTCACCCGCTCCCTCGACCCGACCGGCCGGGGCAAAGCCAGATGGGCCATCCGGTGGAAACCAGCCCTGAACGCTTTCGCCATCACCTTCGGCGATCGGTTCCCGGCCGCCGAGACCTACTAACCCAGATGCCGGAAACACCGTTCGTGAGACAGACCCCGCCGATTCGGCAGGGATCGATCTGTCGCACGTTGCGTCCGAGACGTAGTTACGCACCGTGACTTGCGCTGGTCTGCTTTGGCGCGCGAATAGCCGCCGTTCTGGCGTCGTTTATTGCTGGATGGATTGGCTAGCCATGTCGCACAAGAATGGCTGATCTGGATGCGGTTGTCTTCGGGTTCACTGTTTTGGTGTGACTTGCAGGGCGATGATGTGGCCGTCGGCGGTGAGGAAGTACTGCAGGCCGGCGTAGCCGGGGGTGACGAGGATGCCTTGGGTCATCTTTGGGAACTGGCTGGAGCTGGCCAGTTCCTTGCCGGTCTGGGCGTTGCGCCAGATGACTTGCTCGGTGGTGTAGTGCTTCAGCCCTTGGAAGGTCTTGACCGCGATGTTGGTTCCGATCAGCACCCGCTGGGTTCTCGGGCCGATGAGGGTGGTGAAGCTGAGGGTGGTCTGGTCTTGGGTCCAGGCCAGCGAGAGCTTCCCGGTTTGCAGGTTCACCCCGGCGATTTTCCCGGCCCCGGCGTCCATCACGTAGATGCGGTTGTTCGGGGGGTCCACGGATACCATCGAGGGGATGAAGCTGTTCTTGGCGCCGCTGCTGGCGAACGGCTGCAGGTTCGCGACCTGGGTCGCGTTCGCCTGGGAGACGGCGATGACACTCATGGGGGTGGAGGTGGGGGCACCGCCGTTGGTCATGGTGACGACGTAGTTGCCCATGACCGCCATCGCCGACGCGGCGGTCTGGCCGCTCTTCAGGTAAGGGACCGGGCCCCAGCTGTCGTCGGGGGCGAAGGAGCCATGCTGGTAGGTGTAGCGGTACAGCTTGCTCGAGCCGGGCAGGTAGATCTCGTCCTTGCCCTTATAGACGGTGGTGGTGATGCGCCCACCGATCATCTGGGGCAGGGTGATCTGGGCGATCACCTTCAGCGTCGTGGGATTGATGGCGACCATCACCGACGGGGGCACATCGCTCGGGTGGGGACAGTCCAGGAACGCGGAGAAGCCCTGCTCGGTGCATCCCTTCTCACGGTTCACCGTCTTGGCGATGATCGTCCCGTCCGGGAGCGCGTCGTAACCGTTGTAGGAGGTATCTCCCGGCGCGGACGCGCCGGTGGGCAGCGTCGCCTGGGCGAGGATGTCGCCGGTCGCCGGGTCCAGCTTGGCGATGTGGTAGCCATAGATCACCACCAGGCTGCCATCGGCCAGCACGTTAAGAACTCCGGGGTAGTCCCATTCGCCGGTGGCGTTGGTGTTGATCAGGACCCGCCGCCACACCTGGTTAAAGGTGCCCGGTTCCACCCGGGCGACGAACGACCCGGACGCGGCCGGGTTGTCGCCGTAGCCGCCGCCGTAGATGAACAGCTCGTTCGGGCCGCGGTCCACGATGTTGTACGGCGTGATGTAGTCCTGCGGCGAGCTGTAGGCGAAGACCTGGTTGCTGCCCGACATCGAGCCGGTGAAGTGCGCGCAGTCATACAGGTGGGTGCGGCCGGAATCGTGAACCTCGAACGCGGCGATGGCCGGATACCACGGCGGGTTGGCCTCAGCCGCGACGCAGGACTGCTCCCCGGCGATCAAGCTGGGGTCTCCCACCAGCGGCCCGTTGGCCGCCTGCTCATCGGCGGGCACCGACGCGGTCGCGGTGGCCCGGGGCCGCTTACTCGCCTGATTCGAAGCCGACCCGGTGCAAGCGGCCAGGACCACCGCGACGGCAGCCGTCAGCGCGACCCACCAGAAACGCCGCAGACCGTTCATCTTGGTCCCCCGGGTGACCGGATACCCGCGGGCCCCGGAATGCCGGTCTTTGGCATTCCCAAACAGCCGCTCGATCCCCACCCTGCCATCAGATTATGCCCCCCCGCTCCAACATCACCCGCCCCGGGGGAGAGGGTCGGGACACCCGGGGGGCTATGTGCAGTCGGCGGCATGAGCACCAGCTACCGGGATCCCCGCCGGGAGCTGTTGGACCTGGCCACCCGCCGCGCCCCGGCCGGCGAACTCCAGCCGGCGTCAGTGAGCATCTGCTCGGCCACACCCGGCCGCCCGGTGCCGCCCTGGTTGATGGTGACGCTGACGTGCCCGCAGGCCAGAGCTCCAGCAAGGTCGCGAAGTACTGCAGCAAGCCCAGGCGTTTGGGGGAAGCCCCAAAAGCTGAACCCGGCAGAACCGCCGGGCCGTACCACCCTGCGCGCCTCCACCGGCGTGCCCTCGCATCCCTGCCAGATCCGGGTGAAGCTCGTCGCCACGTCGAAGCGGCCGGTGTGGGTGACCAGGGCGGCGAAAGCCTGGCTGGGTGGTTGACGGATTACCCAGACGCCGTCTGGGCCCGTCCGCTACCATTCCGCTGACCCCGCGTAGCACTCCAGAGTTTGAGGTGACGCATGCGCCGGGTCGTTGTGTTTGTGGCGGGCCGTTGTCTTTGTGGCCCGGGTGGGCCTTGTCAAGGGGGAGTGAGATGAGACGTTTGCTAGAAATCGGCCTTGCGGTGGCCGTGATCGCCGCGCCCCTGGCGCTGGTTTCAGGCCAGGCCGAGTCGTCGGTCTCTGCCTCGGCGGCGGGACCGGGGACACCGTATAACCCGACGACGGAGACCGCCGGGCTCCAGCACTTCTGCGGCTCCAACGGCATCACGTGCGCGGAGCCGGCGACGACCTGGGGAGAGGTGCCCGGCTACCACGCCGCCGTGAACGCCGGCGCGCATATCTACAGCTACATCGGCCACGACGAGCCGGCGACGCTGTTCTACTCGAACCAGCCGGGGTCGGGCAACAATGTCACCTACCAGATGGTGCTGCCGACAGACCCACCCACCCGGCCCACGCAGAACGGCAGCGGCGGCACGTACGGCTTCGAGCTGCATCCGACGTTCTGGCTCGGCATGGTGATGTGCGATCCCAACGGCTCACCTAATCCTGACGGAGCGGCGCTCACCGGCCACCCGACCACCCCCTGCAAGCCAGACAGCAACGCGAACATCTACGCAAGCCAGAACCCGAACAGCCCGCGCTACTTCGGCCTGGGCCCCGGCCAGGCGTACGAGGAGATGCAGTTCTACCCGCCGGGCTGGGTGCCGTGGCCGGCTGGAATCGGCTGCACGGCCAAGCAGTGGTGCGCCGCGATGAACATCGACACGTTCTCGGAGAATCAGAACACCGGCCAGTTCAACAACACCGCGTGCCTGAACACGGTAGGCCCAGAGCCGGTGAACTTCGCTTTCGTCACCAAGAACGGCGTGGCGACCGCGCCGGCGAACCCGGGCGCCCCCCAGCACTTCGTCCCGAACAACAAGCGCAACCTGCTGATGAACTCGGGTGACCGCCTGACGGTTCGCCTGTTCGACACCCCGGGCGGGCTCCGGACTACGATCGTCGACCACACCACGGGTGCCACGGGTTCGATGACCGCCAGCGCGGCCAACGGGTTCGGCTCCGTGGTCTTCGACCCGAGCGCGAAGAAGTGCACGATAACGCCGCTGAACTATCACGCGGAGTTCAGCACGTCCACGCCGCTGACCCGCAACGTGAACGCCGCGCACACCTACAACATCGCGTTCTCCGACGAGATCGGGCACTTCGAGCTGTGCGCCAAGGTTGACCCCACGAGCCCGATCGGCGCCTGCACGCAGCCGCTCGGCCCGGACACAAACAACCCCGACGTCGGTCCGGATCCGGCCGGTGATGACGACTTCTGCCTGCCTGCGTCCGCGTCGCTGGACGTGAAGATCGGTGGCTGCCTCGACATCGACGGCGATTTCGACGGCGTCCCCTACACCTTCAGCTGGCCCGGCTCGATCAGCAACCCGGTTGCCGACCGGCTGCTGCACCCGACGTCGTTCCTGTTCAGCAGCCCGACCACGGTCGGCGGGAAGAATTTCACGTCGATGGCGTTCGAGTCCGACATCTCACGCAACGAGTCGTCCGACACGGCCTTCCGCGTGGATGTGCCGTGCCAGAGGCACGTGCTCAACCCGAGCGACCCGCAACCCGGGCTGGGCTGCGTGAACCCGCCGCCGAACTCGGTGTTCTACCCGTTCTACAGCACCCGGAACACCGCGAACGGCTGCATGTGGCAAGAGGGCGGGCCCTACATCCCCGGGACGACCAATGAATTCGGCGGGAGCGCGCAGGCCGAGTATGGCCCGCTGCGGGTGATCTCCTACCCGACGGCTCCGTTCGGCCTTGTCACCAAACGGCTCAACGACTTCCGCCGGAACCTGTTCGACCCTGCCCTGCCCCGCTAGCTGATATCGGTGCTGAGCTGGTGCTGAGGGCACTTCCGGAACGCCCTCAGCACCAGCAAGGCCTGCGGCTGTGCACGGAGTGCGGCCTGGCGGGCCCGGGAGCTGGACGCGGTGACCGGCACCAGCAGGATCGGCGTGCAGGGCGCCCCCGCGCGGGGAGCGTCACCCCTGCCGACCGACAGCGACCCGCCGCAGACTCCGGAGAGGTGCCGCCAGTTCGGCTGCCGGCCGGCATCGCGGAGCACACCCTGAAGCTGCGGGCGGCCGGTGACCGGCCGTTCAACCGGCGCGTACCGCGCGCTGCCCGCGCAGCCGGCCGACCAGGAGCACCGCAGCGATACTGGCGCCGACCCGAAGCCGTCGCATCGTGTCCACCTCCCAACCAGGTCTGCCAGTTGGACGCGCCCTGCACCGTAGCGGTTCCGTAGAAGATCGATCTGAGTACCACGAACGCCACGGCGTTCCGCCGACAGCTCGCACCGTTCATCGACCATGCCCGCAAGATAGGACGAGGACCACGGCGCCGGCCCGGCTGCCCGGCGGCCAGCCAACGGATCTCGCCGGGCATTCCTGCCGCCATATGCGCAGCGAGAAGCGCACGCCCGGTTCTGCATGCCGCGGATCGGTCCATGCCGCCAGGGCCGGGATCGCCCGAGTCGCGGCGTCGAAGGCGGCCGGGGCCCGCAGCGCGGCAAGCTGGCGGCCGGCGCTGGCCCCATCCCCACTCCGTGAGGTGCATAACGACCTGGCGGCGGCTAGTGCGCTGACCACAAACCTTCACCGGGCCGACTGACAGGTCGCGGTGCTTGCTCCCACACTCGATCTTGTGCTGGCGGATTCGAGCGCGGGAGGTGGGATGGCCGGTGCGGCGGTAGAACGCGGCGAGCTGCTCGTAGGGCTGTGGTCGGTTGCCGAGCGTGTCGCGGCTGAGCCAGTCGAGGCGTTCGGCGACTTGGGCGCGGCCTCCATCGGGTCCCGCACCCACAACTTCGTGTCATACCTCCTGACATTTTGCGCCAGGACTCTTTGAGAGGCCCTGATTCGTAGACGCCGCGGACGCCTCGTCTCCAGATCGCTCACGCCGTTTGACCTGTAGACCACTGCTGGACCGGGCGGAAGCCATGGAGCCCGCACAGCCGCGGATCCGCGCCTAGCTGGCGGGCTTATACGATTCCGGACAGTCGGCTACCGCGGCTGGGAGCGTTCCGGCCGATGCTGGCAGCGGGAAGCCCCCGCGCACCGCTGAACGCCGGGCAAAGGTCCACCCACGATTGTGTAACAATCACCCTATGGGGGGGCGTCCGTGGTGGGCAGTGCTGTGCGGGGCGGGTGCGATCGCCTTGCTGTGGTTCCCGTCGTGGGTGAATCCACTCACGGATGCCACCGCGGCGACGTGGCAGCTGACGATCGTGTCCCTGGTCGTGGCGGGCTGGGTGTCCCTTGGGCGCGCGTCGCAACGCGGCAACGGAACCCTGATGCTGGTCCTCGCGGTGACGGCGTCCGCGACGTCGCTGCAGTTCGTCCTCGTGGGGACCGTGGGCCTTCATCGGCACGATGCTGTATCCGCTCAGTCGGGGTTCTGCTGGGCTGGCTGCTGCTCCGCTGGCCGCGTGACCGGCTGCAGACCCGGGTGCAGCTCTGGCTGCTCCGCGTCGCCTTCGTCCTCGTGCCCCTGCTCACCGCGCGTCGACATTGACCTGGGATCCGCGCTGGACGGATTTCACGGCCCGCTCTGGTGGCCGACCCTGGTGCACGACAAAGAGCTCGGGATCTGGCTTTACAACGGCACCCAGGTCATCGAGGTCGATACTGCTGGTCCTGTTCGTGGTGCTGATGGTGGTCCGGATTCTCCAGGCCAGCCGTCCCGAGCGCCGGGAACTCATCCCGGTCGCGATCGCGGCCGCCGGCGTTCGCGGCGTTCGTCGGTCGTCCAGAGGCATCGGGGATCACCAACGCGGATGCCTCAACCTGGCTGCACTTGGTCGTCGAACCTCGCCACCCTGGCGATCCCGCTCTCGTTCCTGATGTCGATCGCCGTGCGCCGTGTCCAGCGGGCGCTGGCCGTCGAGGCGCTGCTGGATCCGCAGCGGCTCACCTCGGCTGACGCGGTCAGCCGCGCGCTGGGCCGGGCCCTCGGTGACCGGCACCTGACGCTGGCCACGTGGTCAGCGGAACGGGGACAGTACCTCACCGGCGACGGCACGGCGGCCCCGGACGATCCCGACGGCAGGCACACCGTCTACGTCACCAGCCCGGTGGACGGATCCCCGCTGGCCAGGATGGCCGTCGATGCCAAGGCTGGCCGGGCGGACGGACTTCGTCGAGGCGGTGCTGCGGGCGGCCGGAACCGCGCTGGACAACGCCCGGCTTCAGGCCGAGCTGCGGGCTGGGCAGCGCGAGGCCGAACAGTCCCTGCAGCGGCTCGATCGCGCCGAGGCGACGCACCGGCGGATGACCCGGCTGCTGCCCGGCGGCCTCGCGGAGCGGATCAGCAGTGATCCCGACGCGTTCACGACCACCGAGCTGCTCACCGTGACCGTCTTGATGTCGGACATCCGCGGTTACACCGGGATCGCCGAGAACGCGGAGCCCGCCCAGCTCGCGGCGCAGCTCAACGAGTCACCGGCAGGCCATGAACGAGCGCCATCCTGGCGCACGGCGGCACCGTGATGCAGTACGTCGGCGACGCGGTGATGGCCGTCTTCGGCGCGCCCGAACCGCTCGACGGGCACGAGGCGCGGGCGCTGGCGGCCGCCGCCCAGATGCACGTCCGCCAGGAAGCGCTGAACGCGGCCTGGGCCGGCCAGGGACTGCCGCCGTTCGGGCTCGGCATCGGTCTGAGCACCGGCCAGGTCGCCGCGGCGCTGCTCGGCAGCCACGACCGGGTCGAGTACACCGTCGTCGGCGACACCGTCAATCTGGCCGCCCGGCTGTGCGACGCGGCCCGCCCGGCCGGCAGCACCGTCGCGAGCGCGGCCACGATCTCCGATGCCCACCGCCGACGATTACGAGCTGCTGCCCGCGTTGCAAGTCAAGGGGAAGGGCGGCCACCGTCGCGGCGTATCGATGGCCACCATCCGTCGCCGGCGAACCAGGTAGGGGTACAGCCGAACCGGTCGCCGCCGAAAGCACTCTTGGTCTTCCTTAAGAGTCTCAGGTATCCACTGCGGGGAATGTCCTGCGGCGATGAAATCGGGTGCGGTTGCTGGCCGGGCCAGTCCCGCCTGCACGGCGCGAAGATGCCACTACCTGCGACAAGACCGGGAACGACGAACGTAACGATCTACTACTGGAGTATTAGGCGCTGAGCGCGTTTGGCCTGGGAGGAGGTGATTGACGGGGATACCGGTCCACTCTGCAGCGTTATCGCGCGCCCGAGCATAGTCTGAATAGACTATAAACACCTTCCGAATAAAGAGCAAGCGCGTTGTCCATGAGTTCCTTCCGATCCTCGGCGTGCTGGCCTGCTACCATGAAGAACGGTGTAACTCCAGAGACGGAGGAGACACCAGTGACAGACGTTACGGGTACCCAGGACCAGGACGGGGCGGAGCTCTCGGCCGCCGGTGAGCAGCTGCTGCGCGAGCTTACCGAGCGGGCCCGCACCGGCGGGCTGAAGCTGACCGGCGAGGGCGGCCTGCTGGGCAAGCTGACCAAGATGGTGGTCGAGGGCGCCCTGGAAGGCGAGCTGGATGACCACCTTGGCTATGGCAAGCATGATGTGGCCGGCCGAGATGGCGGCAATTCGCGCGATGGGCACCGGGCCAAGACCGTGCTCACCGAGGCTTGGGCCGGTGGAAATCACCGTGCCACGGGACCGGGGTGCCAGCTTTGAGCCGAAAATAGTCGCTAAAAGGCAGCGGCGGCTGACCGGCGTCGATGAGATGGTGATTTCCCTGTCGGCGAAGGGGCTGGCGGCCGCGGCGCTGGAGGCCTTCGCCGCCACCTGGGAGGCCCGCTATCCGGCGATCATCAAGCTCTGGCGGGCGCACTGGAGCAGTTCGCCCCGTCCCTGGCCTTCCTGCTGAGGTCCGGCGGGTGATCTACACGACCTGATCGAGTCGATGAACACCCGGCTGCGCAAGGTGACCCGCAACCGCGGCCAGTTTCTCTCCGAGCAGGGCCGCCTTCAAAGTCCTCTACCTCGCGGTGCGGTACCTAGAGGAGCTCGGCGGCCCGCACGCTGGGATCCGCAGATTCGCATGGAAACAGACGCTCCAGGCGTTCACGACTTACTTCGGCGGGCGGATCCCCAGCCATGAAACCGCCAGGATCACTTACACAGGCGCCCGGACGCACCCGGACGCTCCCTAGGCGATCGCAGGCTGAGATCCTGAGATGCCGGGTCCGGGGCTGCAGTCCTCAGATAGCCTGCGCGGTGCAGCACCATCTGGCAGCCGCCGACGATGCGGCCTCCTGATGCTCGGCGGCGGCATGGCCAAGGCCAAATCACCCAGCGCAATACAATTGCTTGGTGCTGACATGCAGCCAGTGCGATGCGGTTCTGGCAGCGGGCGACCGGTTTTGTGGGGATTGCGGCGCTGCTGTGGTCGGCTGCCCGTCGTGTGGTGAGCCAGTTACTCCTGGTAAGCGATTTTGCCGTGCGTGCGGCCTCGCACTCCCGGATATGACGCCCGAGTCACCCGCAGCCACGCCTGCCTGCGGCCGGGCGCGTGGCTGCGCGGCACGCTGAGGGGCCGGTTGCGGAGCGGCGAGTGTGCTCGGTCTTGTTTTGCGATGTGGTGGGATTCACCCCGTTGTCGGAGTCACGCGATCCGGAGACGGTCCGGGAGCTGCTGTCGCAGTATTTCGAGGTAACGCGGACGGTGATTGAAAGATATGGGGAGTAGTCGAGAAATTCATTGGGGATGCGGTGATGGCGGTGTGGGGGAGGCCGCGCCCGCCGAGGGGGACACCGAGCGGGCGGTGCGCGCGGCCCTGGACTTGGTGACTGCCGTAGGCGAACTCGGCGCCGAGGTGGGGGTGCCGGGCCTGGCGGTGCGGGCTGGGGTGGTGACCGGTGAGGTGGCAGTCACGCTCGGGGCGGTGGGTCAGGGGATGGTCGCTGGTGATGCAGTGAACACGGCAGCGCGGGTGCAGTCGGCAGCCGAACCGGGATCGGTGCTGGTCGATGCGTCCACGCAGCGGCTAACCAGCAGCTCTATCGGGTTTGCCGAGGCTGGCTCGCATCGCCTGAAGGGGAAGGCGGATCTGCAGCCGCTATGGCGGGCAACCCGGGTGCTGGCTGGGTTGGGCGGTACCCAGCGAGTCGATGGCCTGGAGGCGCCGCTGGTCGGACGGGACGCTGAGCTGCGCACGATCAGGGAGCTGTTTCATGCCGCCGCCGAAAGGCGGGCGCCGCGACTGGTGCTGGTGTCGGGGCCAGCCGGGGTTGGCAAGTCGCGACTGGGCTGGGAGTTCGAGAAGTACATCGATGGTCTTGCCGAAGACGTGCGTTGGCACCGGGGGCGCTGCCTGTCCTACGGCGAGGGGGTGGCGTTCTGGGCGCTAGCCGAGATCGTCCGGCAGCGGCTGGGGATCGCAGAGGAAGACCTCGCAGACGTAGCGGCGGGCAGGTTGAGAGACGGGATGGAGAGGTTCGTTCCCGATCCTGGTGAGCGGGCCTATATAGCGGCACGGGCCTGGGCCGCCTGCTCGGCGTGGATGTCGCCGGGGGCGGCAAAGGGCCACTGCCGCGGGAGGAGTTGTTTGCCGGGTGGCGGATGTTCTTCGAGCGCTTGGCGGAGGAGGCACCGGTCGTACTGCTGGTCGAGGACGCCCAGTACGCCGATACGGGCCTGCTGGATTTTCTGGACAATCTTATCGACTGGTCCTCTGACCTGCCGATCTATGTGCTGGTGTTCGCCCGGCCCGAGCTGGACGAGGCCCGGCCGGGGTTCGGCACCGGGCCTAACCGCATCACGCTGACCCTTGACCCACTTGACCCGACGTCCATGGATGCCCTGGTGGATGCCCTGGTACCCGCGATGCCGCCGAAGGCGCGGGCTGCGGTCACCAGCCAGGCGCAGGGCATCCCGCTGTTCGCGGTGGAGACGGTGCGTGCCCTTATCGACCGCGATATCGTGCAGCCCATCGAAGGGATCTACCATCTCGTCGGCGATATCGGCAACCTGGTAGTCCCGGATAGCCTGCACGCGCTGCTTGCCGCCCGCCTCGATGCCCTGGAACCGCAGATGCGGCGGCTGGTGGCCGATGCCGCGGTGCTGGGCAGCACCTTCCCGGCCGAGGCTTTGGTTGCAGTGTCGGGGCAGAATGAAGCCGCGGTGCATGCCGGGCTGGCCGAACTCGTGCGCCGTGAAGTGTTCAGCGTTTCTGCTGATCGGCTGTCTCCGGAGCAGGGCAGCTATCAGTTCGCCCAGGAGATGCTCCGCCGGGTCGCCTACGACACCATGTCCCGCCGCGACCGCAAGGGCCGCCATCTGGCGGTGGCGGCGCACCTGCGCGCGGCCTTTCCCGGCGAGGGGGAAGAAGTAGCCGACGTCATCGCAAGCCACTATCTCGATGCTCTCAACGCCATCCCTGGCGACCCCGACACCAGCGAGATCCGCGACAACGCCGTCGCTGCGCTTACCCAGGCCGCCGGGCGTGCCGAGCGCGCAGGCGCTCCCCTCCGCGCCGCCACCAATTACGCCACCGCCGCACGGCTCACCGAGGAAGGCTCAACACATGGTCGCCCAGCGGCCGCGGCGCTATGGGAGAATGCCGCTCGGAGCGCAGTTACCGCCGCCTACTTTGCCGTGGCGGTGGAGCAGGCCGACCGTGCCCGGGATCTTTATTTCAGTGCGGCGATTCCAGGGCGGCCGCCCGTGCCCGAAGCCACCGCCGGAGGGGCGCTGCGCAGGTGGGGCCGTCATGCCCAGGCGCGCGAACAACTTAACGCCGCCGTGGAGATGTTGCGCGCGGACCCCGATACCGACACTGTCCGCGCGCTCGAGGAACGTGCGGCGCTGGAGGTATTCGCCGGCCTGCTCGGCCGAGGCGGACAGGGCCACCACCGAGGCGCTCACTGTCGGCCAGGCCCTCGGCGCCGACGCTGGCCAGCTCAGCGACCTGTTCCTTACCCGCGGCATCTACCTGACTACTGCTGAACGACGCCCCGAGGCGGTCGCCTACTTCCGCGAAGGCGCACGGCTCGCCGAGCAAGCCGACGACAACCTGCGCCTGGGAGGCGTGCTGCTCGAACTTGGCCGATGCTGTGGCGGTCACCCATCTCGCTGCCGGGCCGGAGGCGGCGCGAACCGCCGCCGGGCAACTGCGCCGGGCCTGTGCTCGAGACGACTGGAGATTGCGCTCGCGAACTTGGTCCAGGTGCTGCTGCAGCTTGGTGACTGGGACTCCGCCGAGGTAGAGCTCGCCCAGGCACTAGACCCGGACGGGCGGACGGGGGTTGGGTACCTCTCCTGCTGCCGGGCCTGGCTGGCGGCGCTGCGAGGCGACGTCAAGACCGCCGAGACCACACTGGCGGGACTGATAGATCTGCGGGCCAGGGAGGATCCCCAGGACAAGGCGTTGATCAGCGTCGTTGAAGCCTTCACCGCCGCTGCCCGCGGCCAGCTAGAGAGCGCATTGCGACAGGCCCGCGACACGCTCGCCCACGCTGATGCCCTCGGGATAAGCCATGACTTCCTGCGCTGGGCGTGGCCGCTGGCCACCCGCGCGGCCGATAGCCTTGATGACACCGGCGCCATCCGCGAGCTGCTCACACTGCTCGACTCCTGCCAGCCCGGGCATCTGGCCCCCATGCTGCGGGCCGAGCGCGACCTGGTTCGGGCTCGCCTCGCCGATCACGATGGTGACGACGACGCCGCAGCATCCTACGCAAAGGCGATCAGCAGCCTGCACGAGCTGAGCACTCCATACCACCTCGCTCACGGCCTCCTCGACCATGCTGAGCGCCTGGCACGTCTAGGCGAAAACGACGCCGCAGCGGTTGCCATCGACGAGGCAGGCGACATCGCCCGCCGCCTGGGGCTGCCGACCACTGCTCGACCGGGCCGCTGATGTGGTCCGGTCGGAGTTCCCAGATGACGACCTAGATGGCGCAGGAAGCCGTGGAGCGGACCGTACCCGCCGCGGACAATCCGCGGCAACGTGGGCGGGGAGAATCGGATCCACGTTCGGCTCGCGATGAGTGCGGCGGAGGCACTAATCACGCCGGGAGCTCGGCGGACAAAGAGTAATCGAGCGCTCGCCTTTATGGGATAGGCGAAAGCAGGCAGCGGGCGCTCGCCACGAGACCGCAGCGAGCTGCAATCACGCGCACAGAGTGAAAGATCTGCTCCCTTACCCAAAGGTACCGCCCCGATACTACGGAAAAATCACCAAAGACTGCAGGGCTAGCAACTTGCAGTAAACCGCAGTGGGCATAGATTTGTCCCTGACCTCCACCAGCAAGTGCAACGGCCAACTGGTAAGACCCAGCACGTCACTTTGTGCGGTAACTTGAATATCAAGATCGATATCCCGACCTTTGCGTGGGGTGTAGGTACGGGGGTGAACGCTCACTTTTAGTGCGCCATCCACCTGGTCGCCGACAGGGCCACAGACAGGACACAAGATGCGGCGCCGGGGATACATCGGCAAGACCCGATTATTCAATTTGTAAGCAACCAATCGTGTCCTGCACCTGGGGCATGGCCTGCAGCTTCTGTGCTCTTCAACGGTCAGATACTGACCAAGTACCTCCGCCAGCTTATCACCAAACACTGGCAATCCAGGCGTCCCGGTCAATAGGATGGTAGAAGCCAATTCCAAAACCGCATTGCCCCAACTGCCAAGCGCATCCCTCAGCTCTTCAAGGGCCGGTCCCACCAACCTTCTGGCCTGGGTCATTCCTAGCAATGATTCGGTCTCACCAATCGCAGACGGGCCCAGCATCCGCCACACCCGGCTGTCCAATAGTGCCTGAGCACGAGCCATCGCTTGAACATTCTGCTGCAGAGGTCGGGTCAGGCGTCCTTGCTGCACAGCCACGCCCGTCGCGGCCCGGGTAACAGCGTCCATAGTATTTCTTAGCAGCCACGCAGGGCCAGCCCCGGCCTCCGTTACATCATGATTATCAAGCCTCGGCGCTGCAGCTCTGCCGACCGCTTCCTTTCTTATCTCGGTAAATGAAGCACGCGGATCGCCCAGAAGCGCATAAGCGC
>CAVSQL010000011.1:0-439544 GCA_963730065.1 uncultured Actinomycetes bacterium
TGGCGGTAAAGGTGGGGTGGAAGTCGAGGTTGACAAAGGCGGGCGACTTGTATCGGGTGAAGGTCGAACCCATCACGCTGTTGTTGAGGCAGGCCAGAAACGCTTCCCGGCTGATCCCGCTCCGCTGGGCCAGGACCGTGACCTCGGCCAGCGACTGCGTTACCACGCCGAGGAAGAGATTGTGACAAATCTTTACCGTCCGGGCGAGTTCCCCCTCACCGACGTAGGTCGCACCGGACCCGAGCATGTCCAGGTAGGGCTGGGCGGTGTCGAACGCGGCCCGGGGCCCGGAGACGGCCAGCGTCAGCCGGCCCACGCTGGCCACCTTGGGGTTGCCCATCACGGGCGCGGCCAGCAGGTCGGTGCCATGGTCCGCCAGCCGCTCACGCACCTGCTGCGATGCCTCCACCGAGATGGTCGAGGCATCCACCACGATCTTCGGAGCGCCCCCGCCGGAGATCAGCCCGGCCGGGCCGAGGACCGCGTCCAGCAGGTCCTGCGGGGTGCCGACGGTGGCGAAGACGATGTCGCGGTCGGCCAGCCCGGCGGCTGAGTCAGCGATCGTCGCCCCGGACGCGGCCAGTGGCTCCGCCTTCGACCTGGTCCGGTTGTAGACGGCGACGTCACAGCCGCTGGCGAGCAGGCGCCGGACCAGCGCGGAGCCCATTCGCCCGGTTCCCAGCCAGCCAAGCCGGTGCTCCGTGCCCTCCCGGACCATCCCCACTCCTAACAATCGTTTGCAGGCAAAGCCTGGCCTACCCCGCCTACCGTGTCAATGCCGCTTTCCCAAGCTGTTACCTTCTGACTGCACAAAGCGAGCCGGCCTGTTCAGGTGGCCCATGAACACGACCAGCGCTGCCGGCAGGCTAGCGCAATCGTGTGCAGCCGATCAGTCAGTTGGGCGGAATGGCGCCGTGGAACCACGGACGACGAGCTCCGGGGCCAGGTAGAGCACCTTGACCGGGCCGCCCTGACCGCCGATCCGCTCCAGCAGCAGCTGCGCCGCCTCGGTGCCCAGCTGGTAATGCGGGAAGCGGATGGTGGTGAGGGGCGGCCGCAGCCGGTCGATGAAGGGCATGTCGTTGAAGCCGACCACGGACAGGTCCGCCGGGCAGTTCAGGCCGGCCTCCTCAAGCGCGGCGAAGCAGCCGACCGCCAGCATGTCGTTGCTCGCGGCCACGGCAGTGCAGCCGCTGCGGCGTTCCAGCAGCGCCCGGGTGCAGCGCAGTCCCTCCTCGATCGAGAACGCCTTGGCCGGGATGATCAGGTCGGGATGGGCGACCAGCCCGTGCGCCTCCATCGCGGCCACGAAGCCGCGGTAACGGCTCAGCCCGGTCGACACCTCCTGCGGGCCGGCGATGTGGGCGATCCGCTTGTGCCCCGCGGCGGCCAGGTGCGCGACCGCCATCGACATGCCGCGCTCGTTGTCCACCGACACCGAGGGCAGGCTGTGATCGGCCGCCATCCGGTTCATCAGCACCACCGGCAGGCCCGCCCGGGCCGCGTCGGCCAGCAGCGGGTCGCTCAGGTGCGCGGTGGCGAGCACCATCCCGTCCACGTGCCGGGCGCGCATCTGCTGGAAGAGGAGCCGCTCCCGCTCGCCGTCACCGTCGGTGTTGCCGATCAGCGCGACGTACCCGGCCGCCGCGAGCCGGTCCTCCAGCGCCCGCACGATCGGCGGGAACAGCGGGTTGGTCAGGTCCGGGATGAGCACACCCACGGTGTGGGACCGCCTGGTCCGCAGGCTCCGCGCCACCGGGTTGGGGTGGTAGCCCAGGGTTTCGGCCGCCTCCAGGACCCGGCGCGCCGTGTCCTCCCGCACCAGCAGCCGGGTCTCCGGGTTGAGCGCCCGCGAAGCGGTGGCGGGGTGGACCCCAGCTCGCGCCGCGACGTCCCGCAGAGTCACCGTTCGCTCGGTCATCGGTACCTCGCTCCGCTCTGCGCGCGAGGCCACCGCCCTCCCGCCGACAGATTGTCCTACCCGATGGTACCGATCGATGTAGGCGATCGCCCGCTTACTGTGCCGGTTGGCCTGGCCCTTTGCGGCACCCGTTTCACCGCTTCCCCGCTACCGGCACCGTCTCTGGCACCGGGGCCGCCGCCACCGGGCCGGCCGCGCCCTTCGCGCCGCCGGGCTCGGCGGCCAGGTACACCGCGGAGATCACGATCACCACGGCCATCACCGCCAGCAGGACCCGGTAGTCCACGACCGCGACGAGAGCCGCGCCGAGGGCGATCGATACCGTCTGCGGCACGGTGATCGCGATCGTGAGGGCCGCGTCGACCCGGCCGAGCAGGTCCGCCGGGGTCTGCCGCTGGATCAGGGTGATCGCTCCGACGTTGACCCAGACGATGGCCAGGCCGAGCACGGCCATGGCGGCCATCACCACGGGCAGCCAGGAGGGAATCAGGAGCAGGCAGGCGGCAGCGGCGACGAGCAGCGCCAGGGCCACCAGCGCCCGTTCGCTGGTCCGGCGCATGATCGGCGCCGCGAACACCCCGCCGGCCAGCGCGCCGACGCCCAGGACCGCCTCGAGCAGGCCGAGGAAGGTCGGCGCCCGGTGCAGGCCCTGGCTGACCAGGCTGTACGGCACGGTCTCGAAGAAGCCGAACACCAGCAGGGCGATGACGCCGGTGATCAGCAGCCGCCGCAGGGCCGGAGTGCGGCCGACGTAGCGGATGCCGGCCGTGACCTCGGTCCGCCAGTGCGCCCCGGAGGGAGCCGGCGCTGGCTCGCGCATCCTCAGCGCGGCCACCGCGCCGGCGGCCGCCACGAAGGTCCCGGCGTCGAGCAGCACGACGGGCACCGGCCCGGCCCAGGCGAGCAGCCCGGCCCCGAGCAGCGGGCTGATCACCCGCAGGCCCATGGCGGCCATCTGCAGCACGGCATTGGCCTCGCCGAGCAGATCGGCCGGCAGCATCACCGCGAGCAGCGCGGTCTGCGCGGAGGTGATCAAGCTGTTCACCGCGCCGTAGCCGAACATGATCGGGTAGATCAGCCAGACCTGGCCCCGGCCGGCCAGAAGCAGGCCACAGACCCCGGCCGCGGCGGCCAGGTTGGCGGCGATCAGCAACGGCCGACGCCGGACCCGGTCGGCCACCAGCCCGGTGACCGGCGCCAGCAGGATGCCGCAGCTGAAAGCGAAGAACACCAGCCCGGCCGCGGTGCTGCTGCCGGTCAGGATCTTCACCCAGATGCCCATGGCCAGCCATAGCGCGCTGTCCCCGATGGTGGACAGCGCCTGGCCGCCCAGGTAGAGGCGGGCGTCCCGGTGAGCCAGCAGCGCGCGCATGTCAGCCGGCCTGGCCCGGCCCCGGCAGCCCGCGGGCGGCACCGACCAGGTCCGGCACCTGGCGCCCGAGCACTACCAGCTCGAACGGCACGGTACCGGCCGGACGGCAGGACGGGTCGTCCACCCGGTCGGCGAACCTGGCGAGCAGGTCCGCCCAGTCGGCGGCGAGCTGCCGCGCCTCGGCGGCGGTCAGGTAGGTGCGCACGCCGAACGCCTCCGGGCCGGCCGCGAACACGCCCGGCAGGGCGTCCCGGGCCGTGGCCGGCGCCTGGCCTGTCCGCGTGGGGCGGGCACCCAGCAGGCGCACCACGGGCAGGCGGGCCGCCGTGAGGCGCACCCGTGCGAGCAGGCGTGAGGCAGCGGAGCCCCCGCCTGCCGCGCGCCGGCATTGGGCGGCCAGGCGCTGCCGCGCGGCCAGGCGGTGAAATTCGGCGGCGTGCTGGGCCGCGATGCTGCGGGTGAGCTCGGGATGCATGGATGACTCCTCTTGGCAGGAAGGCGGGTTACTCGGTCTGCTGCTGGTCCGGCACGGCGTCACCGGCACCGGGGGCCGGCCGGTCAGCCAGGTGCAGCAGGGGGTAGGAGAGCGCGAGCATCTCGATCGGCATCGCGCCGGCCGGCCGCCGCTCCGGGTGATCCACCCGGTCGTAGTACCGCCGGTAGAGCTGGTTGATCGCCGTCCCGAGCTCGCTGGCCTCCTCCGGGGTCACGTACGTGATGTGCTGGCTCTCTCCCAGCAGGGGGTTGTGCTTCCACTCGGCGGGCCACGAGTTACTGCGCGACAGCAACGAGCGCGCCCGTTCCAGGACGATGTCCACCCAGAACTGGCCGACTTCCTCGGCCGCCATCGCGGCCACCGGATCCTCCTGGTCGGTGGTGATCTGCAGGACGTCGTGCGAGCGCCGCCACGGGCGCTCGCGGCCCTTGCCGCCCCCGGCCTCGACTACGTACCCGTACCTGGCCAGGGTCCGCAGGTGGAAGGCGCAGTTCGCCGGGCTCTCGCCCAGCAGCTCGCTGGCCTGGGTGGCGGTCAGCGTGCCCGCGTGCATCAGCGCCTCCAGCAGCGCGAGCCGCATCGGGTGCGCCAGCGCACGCATGGCCCGGGCATCGGTGATCTTGTGCACGCCCAGGTCGGCCGGGGTCGGCTTGGCCGGCGCCCTGGCCCCGGCCATGGGACCGGTCCGGCGGGTGCCGTCCGGCACATCGGGAATCAGCGCACCGGGAGCCGGCGCGCCGGGCGGGGACACGTCGGTGGGCGGCGCGGCGGGCACCGGGGGGGCAGGCTTGCGGCGGGCCCGGGTTCGGGGGGCCGGTGCCGGGGCGGGTTTCTCGGAAGACATGTTTCGAAAGCTTACACTCGAAAGATTTCTTTCGAAAGGGGTCTTTCGAAGAAATCTCGCCGGATCCCCGGCACGGTGGCCAGCTGCCCACCCGGGGCCTCCGTGCGACGATGGCGCCATGCGCATCACCGGCGCCGAATCCACCCCCCTGTTCACCGGGACCGTCGGCAGTCCTCGCCAGATCATGCGGGTCACCGTGGCTGACCTGCCTTCCGCTGGCCCGGTCGCCGTCCGGGCCGAGGGGCCGGGGGTCACCACGCCGCAGGCGTTTCGCATCGAAGGCCCCGAGGCCGGTGCCACTGGTGCGGCCGAGGTGCCGGTCGCCGTGGCCGCCCCGCACGGCCCGGGCAGCACGCTGCCGGTGAGGATCATCGCCGAGAGCCCTGGGGCCCTCGCCGAGCTCGACGCCGTCCTGACCGTGGCCGAGCCGGGCTGGACGATCTGGATGGTCAGCCACTTCCATTACGACCCGGTGTGGTGGAACACCCAGGGCCAGTTCACCCAGACGCGGCTGCTGCTGCCCGGCGAGGACGGCCAGCTGCCGGAGGTGCGCACCGCCTTCGAACTGGTCAAGCTGCACCTGGACGCGGCCCGGGCCGACCCCGACTACAAGTTCGTGCTGGCCGAGATCGACTACCTCAAGCCCTACTTCGACGCCCATCCCGAGGACCGGGCGGACCTGCGGGCGCTCATGGCCGAGGGCCGGATCGAGATCGTGGGCGGCAACTACAACGAGCCGAACACCAACCTGACCTGCGCCGAGTCCACCATCCGCAACGCCGTCTACGGGCTCGGCCATCAGCGTGACGTGCTGGGCGGCGACCCGCGCAGCGCCTGGATGCTCGACGCGTTCGGGTTCGACCCGGGCTACCCCGGGCTGATGGCCGCGGCCGGGCTGACCTCCTCGGCCTGGGCCCGGGGGCCCTTCCACCAATGGGGGCCGCGGCGCACGGTGGGCGACAACACCCGGATGCAGTTCGCCACCGAGTTCGAGTGGATCTCCCCCGACGGGCACGGGCTGCTGACCAGCTACATGGCGAATCACTACGGCGCGGGCTGGGGCATCCACCAGGCGCCCGACCTGGCCGCCGCGCGGGCCGAGGCGCTGGGCCAGCTCGCCACGCTGGCCCCGGTCGCCGCCACCCGCAACGTGCTGCTGCCGGTCGGCGCCGACCACGTGATCCCGGCCCGCTGGGCCACCGCCCTGCACCGCGACTTCGCGGCCCGCTACGTCTGGCCGCGCGTGGTGACCGCGCTGCCGCGCGAGTTCTTCGCCGCCGTGCGGGCCGAGGCGGCGCAGCGCGGCATCTGGCTGACCCCGCAGACCCGGGACATGAACCCCGTCTACCCGGGCAAGGACGTCTCCTACATCGACACCAAGCAGGCCCAGCGGGCGGCGGAGGTCGCGATGCTGGACGGCGAGCGGCTGGCCACCCTGGCCTGGCTGGCCGGCGCCGGCTACCCGGCGGCCTCGCTGGACAAGGCGTGGCGGCAGCTGGCGTTCGGCGCGCACCATGACGCGATCACCGGAACCGAGTCCGACCAGGTCTACCTCGACCTGCTCGGTGGCTGGCGGGAGGCGTTCGAGCGCGGCGACGCCGCCCGGCGCGGCGCCGCGGCCCACCTGGCCTCCCTGGCCGACACCCGCCCGCCCGCGGAGGTCAGCCGCCGATCACCGTCCCCGGCCCGGGCGGTGGCCGTGTTCAGCACGGTGTCGTGGCCCCGCCCGGGCCTGGCCACGGTCACCCTGACGTACAGCGGGCCGGGCCCGGCCTGGCTGGCCGTGTCCGACGGGACCGGCGCCGACGTTCCGTTCCTGGCCGAGGGGGTGGCCCGCCACCCGGACGGCACACTCGCCGAGGTGACGATCACGTTCCGCGCGGACAGCGTGCCCGCGCTCGGCTACCGGACCTACTGGGTGAGCGCGGCGCCGGGCCCCGGCGCGGAAGGCTGGGCGGCTGCCCCGCCGGAGACCGCCCCGCCCTCGGCCGTCTCCCCTGCCGCCGATCCGCCCGCCGCCGATCCGCCCGCCGCCGTGATCGAGAACGAGGCGTTCCTGGTCGCCGCCGATCCTGCCCGGGGCGGCGCGCTCACCCGGATCCTGGACCGGCGGACCGGCGTGGAACTGCTGCGCGGCCCGGGCAACGAGCTCGTGCTCACCGACGAGTACGACTATCACCCCCGCTGGGGCGAGGGACCGTGGCTGCTCTCCCCGAAAGGGCCGGGCACCGGCTCGGCCGGCACGCCGGCCGGTGTGCGGGCGGAGCGGTGTCCCATCGGCTCCCGGCTCGTGGCCGGGTTCGACCTGGGCGGGCTGCGGGTCAGCCAGGAGACGATCCTGTGGGACGGGGTGGGCCGGGTCGAGTTCCGCACCCACGTGGACGGCTCGATCGGCCAGGACGCCCTCCTGCGGGTGCGCTTCCCCGCCAGCGTGCCGGGCGGGCTGCCGGTGTACCAGTGCGCCACCAGCGTGGTGGGCCGCCCGTTCGGCACGCCCGACGCCGACGTGGCGGAGCACGCCTTCACCCTCGACAACCCGGCCCATGAGTGGTTCGGCCTCGGCTCGACCGCCCGCGTCATCACCGGTGACCGCGCCTGGCCGATCGGTGTCGCCGAGGTCATCGTCCCGTCCATGCCCAACGGCGGTCGTGACGCGGTCCGTGGCCTCGTCGCCGCCCTGGCCGGCCAGGGCGTCACCGCGACGTGCTCCCGGCCGGACGGCCCCCGTTACGGCGCGCTCGATGTCGACTCGAACGTTCCCGACTGCCGGATCGCGCTCGGCGGCCCCGAGGTCAACCCCTGGACCGCCCGGCTGATCGCTGCGCTCGGGCCGGGCTCCGAGGCCGCCGGGCTGCTCGCGGCCGGCGGCCCCGCGCGGGTGTGGGTGCCGGCCGGGCACCCGCGTGAGCAGGTGTTCGGGCCGGGCGCCGACGTGCGCGGCGAACGGGACCTGCCAGTGCTCATCGTCACCGGCCCCGACCTCACGGCGGCCATTACCGCGCTGGCCAGCGAGCTGGCCGGCCCGGCCGTCGAGGCGGACCTGGCGGCCGGCCCGGGCGGCACCCCGGACCCGCCGCTGGCCGGCCACTGCGTGGCGCTGCTCAACCGCGGGACACCGAGCAGCCTGGTCAGCGCCGACGGGACGCTGCACATCGGGCTGATGCGCGCCAGCAGCGCCTGGCCGGCCGGGGTATGGATCGACGGGGAGCAGCGCACCGCACCGGACGGCAGCAGTTTCGCGTGGCAGCACTGGAGCCATACGTTCGAGTACGCCCTGGTGGCCGGGGCCGGCGACTGGCGCGACGCGGGATTCACCGTGGCGGGCCAGGAGTACAACCATGACCTGCTCACCTGCGTAACGGGGGTGCACCCCGGCCCGCTGCCGCCGGCCACCAGCCTGTGCGAGGTGACCGGCGCGCCGGGCGCGCCTGGTCCGCCCGGCGCCGTGCTCACCGCCCTGAAGCCGCGCGGGAACCCGCTCGCCTCGGGCCGACCGGGACAGCCCCGCCGGGCGGACGGGGTGACGGTCCGGCTGCGGGATGCGGGCCGCCGGGCCGGGCAAGACGGCGACGGGCCGGGCAACGCCGGACCGGCTGTCTCCCGGGTGCGCCTGTTCACCGGGCCTGGCGCGGCCCGCTTGACCAGCCTGCTGGAAGACGCCGACGGCCCGCCGCTGCCGGTCGTGGACGGCGCTGCGGAGGTGGCCGTGCCCACGGCTGGCCTGGTGACGCTGGCGCTGGCCGGGCCGCAGGGGGATGGGCACGTGGAGGACGGGCACGCTGGCGCCGGACCAGCGGGCGCCGGGCAGGCCGACGGTGAGCCGGACGTGCTTGGCGGGCCGGAGCGACTGGACGGCCTGCCTCCCGAGCCGGCGCAACCCGTCTTCACCCGGTACTGGCTGCACGGCAAGGGCCCGGCTCCGGCGGGCAACGCGCCGGTCGCCGTGCACCTATCCCCGGGCCGGATCGTGCTCGCGGCACCGGCCGGCACCGGACCGGCCAGCACAGGGACGGCCGGCGCGGGGACCACCGGCGCGCTGCGGCTCACGGTCGCGTGCGGCCCGGTCCCGGCCAGCGGCGAGGTGACGCTTGACGTCCCGCCGGGGCTGGTGGTCGAGCCGGGTGACGGCGGTCCCGCGCTCCTCCGTTATGAACTGGCCGGGGGTTCCTACGCGTGCTGGGACCTGACCGCCCGCGCGCGGCCGGGTGCGGGGCCCGGGCGCTACTACGTCGCCGCGCGAATCGGCGACGACCTCGGCCAGACGCTGGAGGACGCCGTGCTCGTCACGGTCGGCCAGCCCCACGCTCCCCCGCTCGACCTGCCGCTGGAGGAGTTGCTGCCGCTGATCGAGGCCGACGAGCATGCGGCCGCGGCGGAGATCGGGCTGCGCCTGCTGCCCGCCACCTTGCGCATCCCGGCCGGCCGGGCGGGCGAATTCGCGGCCGAGGTGGCCAACCGGACGGCGGCCCCGATCCGGGGCGAGTGCCAGCTGATCTCGCCGCTGGGCACCTGGCCCGGGCTCGGCCCGTGGACGCGCGGTTTCACCGCTGCGCCGGGCGAGACGGTGACGCTGTGCTACCCGATGCGGCTGCCCGCCGGGGCCCGGCCGGGCTCGCACTGGTGGGCGCTGGCCAAGGTGATGTACTTCGGCCGGATCGCTTACAGCGAGTGCGCCCGGATCGAGGTCGGCGACTGAGGTGAGCCCGGGCACGGTGGGCCCGGGGCGCGGCACCGGGATGCCCCGCTGGTGGCGGGGCATCCCGGGCTGGGCCAGCTGCTGACGTTACTGCGCGCAGCGCCCGGAGAATTGCGGATTCTTCATTACTGAACTGATGAGCGTGCCGCCATACCGGTTCAGGTTAGGGGCGCCGTACTGGGCGTCCTTCCCGAAATCCTTGATGGTGTTCGGCTGGTCGTTCCCGAAGTTCCACACGCACGAGGTACCCAGCTTGGACCCGGATGTCGGGCTGAGTGACCAGAACGGATAGAACTTCGCACCGATCGGTGGGGCGGTGCAGCCCACGCCCGTGGCCACGTCGCACAGGGCTTCCGAACCGGCCGCGTCAGTCTCGAATTGGATTTGCGGGTACGGCTGCCCGTTTCTCTGGAACGGCCCAATGTACTGGAACGAGGTTGGGAAGTTCGGGCTGCCGTTTGGCCAGTCCGGAAGGTAAGCCTGGCCGTCGTAGTCCAGGTCCCCGTTCTGGAACCTGTCCTGGAAGCACTCGTTGGCTCGCGAGAACTCCGTGACCGGCGCCCCGTTGATGAACGCGGTCCGCGTTCCCTGCTTGAAGCAGTAGCCATCGGCGAACTCACAGAGCGCACCGGTGGACGGGTCATTGGTCGGACAGGCCACCGGGCCGTTGGGTCCCTGTGTCGTCGCGTTCTGGCAGAGGCCGGTCGTGGCGCTGCACGGGCCCTCGCCCTTGGCGCCCTGGCCTTCGGCGCCGCCGTTGCAGGTGTCGTAGACCTTCGGGTCGGTGTAGCCGGTGGCACCGGCGGGATTGACGGCCGGGTCCTGGTTCTTAACCGAGTTGCAGACCTCGCCGTGGCCGATCTCCTGCTGCATGAGCACGCCGCCCTCGAGCGCGGCCCACGGCACCTGGTTCGGCTGCTTCGCGGTGTTGTATTCAGCGTGGAAGGTGTGTGGGGTGCCCGAGCAGTCGGCCATGTTGGTGTTCATGAAGCCGTTCGCCGCGCTCGCGGTCATGAACCCCGTCTGATGGGTGGTGAGATCTCGGACCACCACCGTGTACCCCTGCGGCGGATCGGAGATGGAGGTCTCGATCACGTCACCGGAGCTGAACATCAGCGTGTGGCGGTTCGGCGTGAACGTGTGCGCGTTGGCGAGCTGCGGGCTCGGCGGGCCGGTCGGGACGCCGTTGGTCTGGTAGAAGGCGAAGTTGACCGGCTCGATGCAATTGTTGTTGCAGGTGGCGAAGTTGAAGCTGCACGCGAGGCTGTCGATGGTCATGGCCCCGCACCACTTCGTCTTGCTGCAGCTCACGCCGTCGGTCCAGGGCGGGGTGAAGCCCGGCGGGTAGAACTGCAGCTCCGAGAATGCCGATCCAGCGGCGTTCGGGTTGCTGATCAGGCCCGAGTTGCTGTCGCTGTCCGGCTTGCACGGGTTCTGTGGGTAGGACTTCGGGTCGCAGATCGGCAGCCCGAACCAGGGCGCCGGGGAAAGCTGCCCGTAGTCGACGACGCTGCCGTTCGCGGTGGGGTGCTTGGCCGGGTCCCGTGGCAGCTTCATCACGTAGGTCATCGTGTTGCCCGAGCCGGGCCGGCTGGAGATGAACTTCACGCTCGGTTCGTCGTGGCCGACGTACCAGCCGTTGTCGCTGAACCGGGTGGCCTTGCCGTTGAGAACCTTGATCGGGTCGGTGCAGAAGGCGCCGGCCTCCGCCGCCACCGCCCTGAACTTGGGGCTCCAGCCGTTGCAGTCAAGCTCGTTGGCCGCGTTCGGCGCGACCGAGCCCGATGCGGTCGGTGTCTTCGCGGTGGTGGTCGCCGCCATCGTGGCCGAGCCCGCCAAGCCGAGCTGGGTGATGACAGCGATGCTGAGGGCTGGCACCAGGAGCAGGCGCCATGATCGCCAGCGGTGCGGCGAGCCCGGTGGAATTAAGCCGGACACCGCCGACCGTGTCGATGATCCCGGTGCTGACCTGCGAATGCGCATGGGCAACCCTTCCGCTCATGCGTGCCGGCCAAGCCCAGCCGTCGCGGGGTCGCCAGACACGCCCTTGTGCCCCGTCTCCCCAACCCGAGTCTCTGTCGGGACGGAAGTCAACACAGTGCCAGGAGAAAGCTATGATGCTTTACTATTCCTTTATATTTTTGGCCTACGCCAGATGATTGGCGGAGACGGTCTTTACCAAGGCTGGTGCTGATGACGGCTAGCTGGAAAGGACGGGCAGGCGCGACCGAACGCTACTGACGATGCCCGGGCTGGGCGCCCGCTATCGCTACCCCGAGCCAGCGGCTGCCCGCTGGCGCCAGGCCGGGCTGGCGGCCCCGCCGCGGAAACAAGGCCGACGTCCCTGGCCCAGGACGGGGACGGTCAGGGCGTGGTGGCATGGGTATCACGGCGAACGGCGGCCGCCGGCCGGGCATCACCCGGCCGGCGGCCGCTGACCGTGTTTCTAGGGCCCTACCTTCCTAGGGCACGACGTAGTTGACTGAGGTTCCCCAGTTGCTCAGGCCGTTTCTGGTCCCGCCGCAGGTCGCGTTCGCCAGCGTGAACCCGGTCGCCGGAGTGCAGTTCGGGAACTGGATGTACTCGTTGGCGAAGTAGATCCGCCCGCCGGAGCCCGGCACGAACAATCCCCAGCTGTAGTCTCCCCAGCGGGGGCGGATCGTGCCTGGGAAGCCCTGGTACTCGCTGAAGCCGTCCTGCGGGGACTGTCCCATGGCCGCGACGTTGATCGTGGAGCTGAGCAAGCCGCCGGAGGTGCTGGTCAGCCGGCCGAA
The DNA here is from genome assembly GCA_963730065.1 of uncultured Actinomycetes bacterium. Classification (GTDB taxonomy): domain Bacteria; phylum Actinomycetota; class Actinomycetes; order Streptosporangiales; family Streptosporangiaceae; genus UBA9676. Next base: position 12,104 of record CAVSQL010000011.1, read on the forward strand.
GGCGGTGCTCGGGAAGAAGCCGCCGTGGTCGGCGCCGGTCGGCCCGCCGTTGCCGGTGAGCGTGGCCAGCAGGATCGCCTTGCCGCCGCTGGTGGGGGTTGCGGCCATGGCCGGCATCGACAGGTCTTCGTGCATCGGCGAGACGTATCCCTGGCTGGTCAGGGTGAACTTGCCGGTGCTGTCGAACGAGTTGGTGCCGAGCACCCAGTACACCGCGCCCATGTGGATCTCCGCGTTGGCTCTGGTGTACGTCTGGGCGATCTGGGTGGCGGTGGATGCCCACAGCTGGCCTTGCGCCTGCGAGACCTGCGTCAGGTTGTCGCCGTTGGTGGTGATCCCGCCCTCCGGGCAGGAGATCTGCGGCGGGTTGCCCGTGCTCAGGCCGGCCGCCCCGCACTGATCACCCAGCGGTATCGGCCCGGCCTTCTGCGGGGCGAAGATCCCGCCGAGGCTGACCGTCTCGGGATTGTAGTACCGGTTGACGTTGGAGAAGAGCTGGCCGGTGAAGCGGATGTTGGCGTTACAGGTGGCGCAGCCAGCGCTGTTGAGCGCCGACAGCCCGGTCCAGGCCCACGCCGCGATCCGGTTATCACCGGAGGTCGCCAGTGGGACGAAGCCGTAGAAGTCCAGCGAGCCCACCATGAACCCGGTGCCACCGTGGGCGTTGTCGAACTGCCCCGCGACCGGCTGCCCCGGGATCACCGCCACCCAGCAGGTGATGCCGCCCATGTGCAGCACCTTGTCGTTGGCGCAGGTCCCGTCCGGGGTGGCGATGTGGCCCATGTTCTCGATGGCCACGGTGACCGCGGGGTTCGGCTGCCCGTTGGCCAGCGTGGTGGGCAGGCCCTGCTCCAGCGCGTTCTTGTTGAATACGAGTTCCTGCGCCCCGTTGAAGATGCCGCCGCCGAAGCCGGGCAGCGTCGCCGGGAGGAGCGGGAACTCGTCGTAGAACATCATGAAGGCGTCCCGGGTCACCGAGATCTTCGCGAAGTCGTTGAGCAGGGACGGGTAGCCCGGCTCGGCCGGGTTGTAGTCGGCGGCCGAGAAGTACACGTGGTAGGGGCCGAGCGGATTGTTGCCGTCGGTTACCGCGATGCCCTCATAGCACGTGCTGGCCACGCCCGAGAAGCAGCCGGTGAAAGCACCGCCAGCGGATTCCGGGCTGGCCGAGACGATCTGCGTGAAGAACCAGTGCCCGCCGTTGGCGGGGTCATAGATGCAGGAGGGATCTCCGCCGCTGCTCCACCCCTTGGCGGTGAGCCCCATGATCGTGTCGAACGAGATCGGCGCGGATGTGCGCTGCAAGGCGCTGTTGAAGACCAGGATCTCCCCGATGTTATTGGTCTCGACCACGGATCCGTTGCCCGCGCACAGGCCCTGGTCCGGGGGCTCAACGTTGGTAAAGATGTTGGTTGTGTGCGTGGCGCTGTCGACCGCGTTCAGGCCTTTGACGCTGGTGGCGCCACCCTTGGCCGTACTGATCTTGTCACAGCCGGAGCCCAATGGCACGCAGCTGACCGACGGCACGGGGAAGGAGGGGACGGCGGCCTTGAGCGCGCTCCGTTGGGCCGCGGAGAGATTGAGCTGCCGGATATCCGGCAGCGGCATGGCGTGCGCGCGGGCCTGTGTTCCGGATCCTTGATTCGCGGCCGCGTTGGCCGGTGCGGCGGCGGTGGATGTGGTGTTGATCGGGCCGCTGAGCAGCGAGCAGGTTGGTGGCCCGGTACAGCCAGTGGCGGCCGTGCCCGCGAACGTCGGCTTGAACTGCCCCAGACTGGATGTGGTCACGGCGCTCGTGTGAGCAACTGCCGTACTCGCGGTAGCCACGGCTCCCCCGGAGGTGGCGAGCAGCCCCACCGGAAGCGCCAACATCGACAGCAGTACTAACGACTTGCGTAGCAGACTTTTGGGCATAGCAAATCCTCCCGCTCACGCGTGCCGACCCAGGGTTTCCGGGCTCCTGGACACGCCTTTTTGCCCCGCCTTAACCCGAGACCTTGCGGGGGCGGAAGTCAATGCAGTGACGGAAGACAGACCTGGGACTTTACCATTTTTTTACATAATCTTGACTTCTATCAGAGGATTGGTGCGGATGACTTTTACCAAGGCTGGTGCTGATGGCCGCTATCGGGAAGGGCCTGACAGGCGCGACCGAGCGCCGCCGACAGTGCCGGGGGGGACGGCGCCCGTTGCCGCTATCCGCGGCGGCCGCCCACGGGTGGCCGCCGCGTGAAGACAGCGGCGGCTACCATCACCAGCAGCGCACCGACGTCGAAGAGGGTGGCGACGGTGAACGCGCTGGCCATGCCGTGCACGAGATGCTCATGCTCGCTGGTCAGCGTCGTGCCCTGGGCCCCGCCCGGATCCCGGCTGGCGGCACCGAACACGGTCACCAGCACGGCCAGCCCGAGCGCCCCGCCGACCTGCTGGGTGACGTTCACCATGCTGGAGGCGGCGCCCGAATCCTCCGGCCGGACCCCGGCCAGCGCGGCCGTGGTCAGCGGCACCATCGCCAGCCCCATCCCCACCCCGAACAAGATCATCGGCCCCAGCACGCCGGGCAGGTACGGCGTGGCGGGCGTGATCCGCGAGAGCCACGCCATGCCCGCGATCACCGGGACTATCCCGGCCGCCGCCAGCGGGACCGGCGGGAACCGCCCGAGCAGCCGGGCGGCCAGCCGGGACGCGCCGAAGATCCCGACGGTCATAGGCAGGAACGCGATACCGGCCCGCAGCGGGCTGAAGCCCAGGACCAGCTGCAGGAACTGGGTGGCGAAAAAGAGCATGCCGAAGATGCCGCCGACCAGCAGCAACCGGGCCGCATAGGAGGCCGAGCGCTGGCCGTCGGCGAACAGGCGCAGCGGCGTCACCGGCTGCGCGGCCCGGGTCTCGGTGATGACGAACCCGGCCAGCCCGGCGGCGGCCACGGACAGGGCGCCCAGCGTCACCCGATCCGACCAGCCGTCGCTCGCGGCCCGGATGAAGGCGTAGACCAGCGCCGCCATCCCGGTGACCGACGTGGCGCCCCGGCCAGGTCGAAATGCCCCGGCCGACGCGGCGTCTCGGTCAGGAGGAACGGGGTGCAGGCCGCCACGACGATCCCGACCGGCAGGTTGATGAAGAAGGCCCAGCGCCAGGACTCCCACTGGATGATGACCCCGCCGAGCACCAGGCCGAGCGAGGCGCCGCCGCTGGCGATGGCCGCGTACAGGGCCATCGCCCGGTTCCTGCTGCCACCCTCGGGGAAGGCCGACACGACCAGCGCGAGCGCGGCCGGCGAGGCGATCGCGCCGCCGACGCCCTGCAGCGCACGCGCCCCGATGAGCCAGCCGGGCGAGGCAGCCAGCCCGGCCGCCAGGGACGCCAGCGTGAACACGGCGATGCCGGTGAGGAAGACCCGCCGCCGGCCGAGGATGTCGCCCGCCCGCCCGCCGAGCAGGAGCAGGCCGCCGAAGGTCAGCGCGTAGGCGTTGAGCACCCAGGACAGGCCGGTGGCCGAGAAGTCCAGGCCGCGCTCGATGCTTGGCAGCGCGACGTTGACGATGGTCAGGTCGAGGATCACCATCAGCTGCGCGCACAGGACGAGCGCCAGGGCGGCGACCGGGCGGCCGCGGCGTGGCCCGGCCAGCCGCGGAAGTTCGGTGGTGGAGGATGCCGATGAGACTGTCACGCAGAGCCCCTCTGTGTGTACATTGGAATCAAACGGAGCCAACCTCCGCTAACTATACGGAGGCTTCCTCCGGTTAACAAGTGGATATTGCCTCCGCTTGGCTGGCTTCAGAGTGAAGCTGGTTGTGAGCAGCGGTGTTATGAGGTTCGTCATGAGCGGTGCGGTCATGAGCGGGGTGCGGTCATGAGCGGGGTGGTCATGAGCGGGGTGGTCATGAGCACGGTGGTCATGAGCACGGTGGTCATGAGCACGGTGCGGTCATGAGTACGGTCGGTGTGCCCGCGCCGGGGCCTATGCGCGCCGATGCCCGCCGCAACCGTGAGTTGCTGCTGGCGGCGGCGCTGGCGGCGTTCACCGAGCATGGAGCCGACGACACCTCGCTGGAAGAGATCGCGCGCCGGGCGGGGGTCGGGATCGGGACGCTGTACCGTCACTTCCCCGGCCGGGTGGCGCTGCTGGAGGCGGTTTACACCGACCAGGTGGCGGCGCTGTGCCAGCGCGCCGACGAAGTGATCGCCTCGCAGCCGCCGGGCGCGGCGCTGGCGGTGTGGATGCGGGACCTGGTGGAGTTCAGCGCCACCAAGCACAACCTGACGTCGGCGCTGGCGGCCGACTACGACAAAGACGCGCCGGTGTTCTCGGCCTGCCGCGACGACCTGCTCGCCGCCGCCGCCGCCCTGCTCACCCGGGCCCGGGAGGCGGGTGCGGTCAGGTCCGATGTCCAGCCGCTCGACCTGCTCCGCCTCTCGCATGGCGTGGCGGCGGCGACCGAGCGTGCCACCGACAGTGCCCAGGCCGAGCGCCTGCTGTCGCTCATGCTCAACGGGGTGTTCACAGATCCGGCGGGCGATTCTCGTACGGGGTACTGAGCACGATCGTGGTCCGGGTGGAGACGTTCGCGAGCGCGCGGATCTCCTGCAGCAGGTTCTCCAGGCCGACCGGGGAGGCGACCCGCACCTTGAGTATGTAGCTCTCATCCCCGGCCACGCTGTGGCACGCCTCGATGGCGGTCAGGTGGGCCAGGCGCTCCGGTGCGTCGTCGGCGGCCGCCGGGTCGAACGGCTTGATGGAGACGAACGCGGTGAGCGGCAGCCCGGCGTCCGCCGGGTCGATCACCGCCGCGTACCTCTTGATCAGGCCACGCCGTTCCAGCCGCCGCACCCGCTGATGGGTAGCTGACACCGACAGCCCGGTCTGGCGTGACAGGTCGGTGAAACTCATCCTGCCGTCCTGGCACAGCAGCGACAGGATTTTCCGGTCGATCTCCTCCACGCCGTCACGGTAGTCCCCCGGCCACGCCGATGGCACCAACGCGCCGCGTGTTGCCCCAGGCTGCCTTCCCATCAGCCGCGCCTGAGGGCTCTGGCGATCACCAGCCGCTGGATCTGGTTGGTGCCCTCGACGATCTGGAGTACCTTCGCCTCGCGCATGTAGCGCTCGGCCGGGAAGTCCTCGACATATCCATAACCGCCGAGCACCTGGACTGCGTCGGTGGCCACCCGCATGGCGGTGTCCGTGGCGAACAGCTTGGCCATCGCGGCCTGCGCGGTGAACGGCTGCCCGGCGTCCTTGCGGCGGGCGGCCGCCCGGTAGAGCGCGCGGGCCGCCTCCACCCCCGTGGCCATGTCGGCGAGCAGGAACGACAGGCCCTCGAAGCCGATGATCGGCTGCCCGAACTGGCGCCGTTCACCCGCGTAGCCGACCGCGGTGTCCAGTGCCGCCTGGGCCAGGCCGGTCGCACAGGCGGCGATGCCCAGCCGGCCCGCGTCCAGCGCGGCCAGCGCGATGGCGAACCCGTTCCCCTCCTCACCGACCAGGTGATCGGCGGGCACCCAGGCGCCGTCGAAAATCATCTGGGCGGTGACCGACGCCCGCATCCCCATCTTGTGCTCGGCCGGGCCCGCGCTGACGCCGCCGGTGCTGGCCGGGACGTGCAGGCAGCTGATGCCACGCGCCCGCTCGGGCCCGGCCGGCTCCCCCGAGGTCCGGGCGAAGAGGGTGTAGAAGTCCGCCTGGCCCGCGTGGCTGATCCAGGCCTTGACGCCGTCGACCCGGTAGCCGCCGCCATCAGCCGCCGCCCTGGTGGCCAGCGCGGCGGCGTCGGACCCGCTCTGCGGCTCGGAGAGGCAGTAGGCGCCGAGCAGCTCGCCCCCCAGCATGCCGGGCAGCCACCGCTCCTGCTGCTCCGGCGTGCCCGCGGTGGCCAGCGGGAAGCAGGTCAGCGTGTGCACGCTCACACCGAGGCCGACGGCGAGCCACGCCCGCGCCAGCTCCTCAACGACCTGCAGGTAGACCTCGTACGGCTGGTCGCCGCCACCCCACCGTTCCGGGTAGGGCAGGCCAAGCAGCCCCGACCTCCCCAGCACGCGGAACACCTCGCGCGGGAAGGTCCCGGTCCGCTCGGCCGCGTCCACGGCGGGCCGCAGCTCCTTGTCGGCCAGCTCGCGGGTGAGGTCCAGCAGTTCCTGCATCACACGTCCACCGTCACAAGCTGCCTGGTGACGTTGTTGAGCCGCTCGCAGCCGTCTGGCGTGCACACGACGATGTCCTCGATGCGGGCGCCGTGCGGGCCCGGATAGATCCCCGGCTCCACCGAGAACGCCATCCCGGGCGCCAGCGGCTCCGTATTGCCGGACACGATGTAGGGGTCCTCGTGTGTCTCCAGGCCGATCCCGTGCCCGGTCCGGTGGACGAAGTACTCCCCGTACCCGGCCGCTGTGATCGGCTCCCGCGCCGCCGCGTCCACGGCTTCCGGGGTGATGCCCGGGCGGACGGCGGCGCAGGCGGCCTCCTGCGCGTCCCTGAGCACCTGGTAGTAGGCGGCGAAGTCCGGCGGCGGCGGCCCGATGACGTAGGTCCGGGTGCAGTCCGAGCAGTAGCCGCTCGGCATGGTGCCGCCGATGTCGACCACCACGGCGTCGCCCGCGGCCAGGACACGGTCCGAGGGCTCGTGATGGGGGCGGGCCGCGTTCGGCCCCGATCCGACGATCACGAAATCGGCCCGGGCGTGCCCCTCGGCGACGATCGCCCCGGCGATGTCGGCGGCGGCCTCGCGCTCGGTCCGGCCGGCCCGGAGCCATTCCGGGACGCGGCGGTGCACCCGGTCGATCGCCGCCCCGGCCGCCCGCAGCGCCGCGACCTCGGCCGCGGTCTTGCGTATCCGCAGCCCGCGCAGGGCGGCACTGGCCAGCCGCTGGCGGGTGCCGGGCAGCGCATCGCGGAACCGGAGCACCATCATGGCCCACATCTGATCGGTCAGCCCGACCGATTCCGGCCGGCCGAGCCGGCCCGCGACCAGCTGGTAAGGGTCGTCCGTCTCGTCCCAGCCCACGATGTCCACGCCCAGGCCGCCCGCGGGCGAGGCCTGCACCGACCGCAGCTCGAGCCGCGGCGCGACCAGGAACGCTGGCCCGTCGGCCGGCACCGCCAGGCAGGTCAGCCGTTCGGTCGCGAGGGCGTCATAGCCGGTCAGGTAGCGCAGGTCGGGCCCGGGGGTCAGCAGCAGCGCGCCGATCCCGGCCGCCGACGCCGCCGCGGCGGCGAGCCCGAGCCGGTCCGCCGGGTACAGGCCGGCCAGATCCGCGGCCTGAGCCGGGCCCGCCGCGCTGGCCCGCCTGCCGGTCTGCCTGCGCTTCCCCTCGCGCCACGTGCCTGCCCTTCGCCGTCGGCCCTTCGACGTCATCTAACCACGCGGCCGACCGCGGGCCGGGGCCAGCCGCCGGGGCCAGCCGCCGGAGAGCGGGCCGGCGGCACCGCATCTGGACAAGACCGGGCCGGGTACACCACGCTAGGTACATCAAGGATCACTAATGCGAAACGGCGATGACATCTGAGATCATTGCTTCCCTGGCTCAAACAGAGCCAAGTGCCGGGCCTTGTGGGGGGCACAGTTGCGGGCGTGCGAGCCGAGGGTGGCAAGAGCGTGAGGCGGACCGCCGCCCGCGCCGCCCCGAACTCCGGTGACAACGCCAGGCTGGCTGAGGCATTAGCGCAAGAACGGCACGTCACGCTCGAGCTGCAGCGCGCGATCCTGCCTCTGCACGAAGGCCCCTTCGAGCTGCCGGGACTGCGCGCCGTCGTCCGTTACCTGCCCGCGTCCCGCGACAGCCGGGTCGGCGGGGACTGGTACATCACCGCCGAGATGCCCGACGGCCACGTGCTGATCGCCATCGGCGACGTCGGCGGGCACGGCCTGCCCGCGGCCGCGGGGATGGCCCGGCTGCGCGGCGCGCTGGCGGGCCTGGCGATCACCGGCTCCCCCCCGCAGCGGCTGCTCGGCTGGCTGAACGACCTCGTGCACCACGTGGACCCCGAGCACACGGCCTCGGTCATGGCGGGCTACTTCGACCCGCGTTCCCGGATTCTCACCTGGGCCCAGGCCGGGCATCCGCCGCCGCTGCTGGTCCGGGGTCCGGAAGCGCGCCCGCTGACGGTCCCGGCCGGGATCCTGCTGGGCGCGGGCCGCGACGGTTACCAGGAGGCCTCGCTCTTCCTGGAGCCAGGGGACCTGCTGCTGCTCTACAGCGACGGGCTGATCGAGCGCCGGGACCGGTCACTGGAGGAAGGGCTGGCCACCCTCACCTGCGCGGCGGCGGGCATCAGCGATCCGGGCCAGGTCATCGACGCCGTGCTGGCCGCGCTCGGGTCCACCGACCCCGAGGACGACACCTGCGTGGTCGCCCTCCGGGTGCTGTAGGGCTACTGGCCGGTGAGCGCGCTGAGGGCGCGGCGGAGCGAGGAGCCGAGGTCCCAGCGCTCATCCAGCCCGGCGAGCCGGTCCGGCGCGGCTGGTGTCAGCGGCAGGGTGCCGCTCACGGCAGGCACGGGGGCGTCGGTGGCGACCTGCGTGACGGCCGGTGCCACGCTGAGATAGTCGCGCGCGGCGGCGACCTTCGGCCTGCTTCCCGTGGGGAAGCCGCCGTGCCCCGCCTCGATCGCGGCCAGTATCGCCTCGACCGTGCCGAACGTCCGCACCAGGGCGGCCGCCGTCTTCTCCCCCACGCCCGGGACGCCGGGCAGGCCGTCGCTGGGATCGCCGCGCAGCACCGCGAAGTCCGCGTAGGCGCGGCCAGGGATGTGGTAGCGGGCGGTGACCGCGGACTCGTCCACCACGTCCAGGTTGGTCAGCCCGCGCACGGTGTACACCACGCGCACCGGGCGCTCGTCGTCGACCAGCTGGAACAGGTCGCGGTCCCCGGTCACGATCTCGACCGGGCCGCTGGCGCGGGCGGTGAGCGTCCCGATCACGTCGTCGGCCTCGTAACCGGGCGCGCCCGCCATCGCCACCCCGATGGCGCCGAGCACAGCCTCGATCACCGGTACCTGCGCGGCCAGCGCGGGCGGCACCTCCTCGCTGCCATCGGGCTGGGCCCGGTGGGCCTTGTAGGAGGGGATGGCCGCGACCCGGAACGCGGGCCGCCAGTCCGCGTCCATGCATGCCACCAGCTGGCCCGGGTGGCGTGCGCGGACCAGCCTGGCGATCATGTCGAGCAGCCCGCGGACGGCGTTGACGGGAGTGCCGTCCGGTGCGGTCAGCGTCTCCGGTACGCCGTAATAGGCGCGGAAATACAGGGAAGCGGTATCGAGCAGCATGAGCGGGCCCACCCGATCATCCTGCCAGTGGCACGCCGCCCGTGTGACGCTGACACAGCCCGAACTCGACATCCACGGAGGACATGGCCCTGAACGCCGCCGCCGAGGCCGTCTCCGTCGCTGCCCTGCTCACCGTGCTCGGGTGGGCGGTGATACGGCCGCGCGGCTGGCCGGAGGCGGTCGCGGCGGTTCCGGCGGCGGCCGTGGTCGTCGGCAGCGGGGCGCTGTCCCCGCATGCGGCCCTCGCCGAGGCGGAGCGGCTGGGGCCCGTGATCGGCTTCCTCGCCGCGGTGCTGGTGCTGGCCCAGCTCTGTGACGACGAGGGCCTGTTCCGCGCCTGCGGGACGTGGATGGCACGCCGCAGCGGCGGCCGGGCCCGGCGGCTCCTGGCCCAGGTGTTCGCGGCCGCCTCGGCGATCACGGCCGTGCTCAGCCTGGACGCGACCGTGGTGCTGCTCACCCCGGTCGTGTACGCGACCTCGGCGCAGCTCGGCGCCCGGCCCAAGCCGCATGTGTACGCCTGCACCCACCTGGCGAACTCGGCGTCGCTGCTGCTGCCGGTGTCTAACCTGACCAACCTGCTCGCGTTCGCGGCCACCGGCCTGGCGTTCCCGCGCTTCGCGGCGCTGATGGCACTGCCGTGGCTGGCCGCCATCGCCACCGAGTACCTGGTGCTGTCCCGGTCCTTCGCCGCCGACCTCGACGCCGGGGCCCAGGAACTGCATGGCGCGCAGGCGGCCAGGGCGCCGGTGTTCGTCCTCGTCGTGGTCGCCGCCACCCTGGCCGGGTTCGTGACCACTTCCGCGGCCGGGGTCAACCCGGCCTGGGCCGCGTTCGCCGGTGCGGCGGTCCTGGCCGGGCGTGCGCTGGCCCAGCGTTGCACCACCGTCATCGCCATCGGGCGATCCGCCGCGGTGCCGTTCCTCGTATTCGTGCTCGCGCTCGGCATCGTCGTCCAGGCGGTGGTCAGCAACGGTCTTGACCGGGCTCTCGGCCCGCTCATCCCGGGCGGCACATCGCTGCCCGCGCTGCTCGCCATCGCCGCGCTCGCGGCCGCGCTCGCCAACCTCATCAACAACCTGCCCGCGGTGCTGGTGCTGCTGCCGCTGACCGCGCCCGCCGGGCCGGGCGCGGTCCTGGCCGTGCTGGTCGGGGTGAACATCGGGCCCAACCTCACCTACACCGGCTCTCTCGCCACCCTGCTCTGGCGCCGTGTCCTGCACGAGCGCGGGGCCGCGCCCTCGCTCGGGGAGTTCACCCGCCTGGGGCTGCTCACCGTGCCCGCGGGGATCGCGGCGGCGGTACTGGCCCTGTGGGCCTCGCTCCATGTGATCGGAGGCTGATTCCCATGACCGACCCGCCCGTGCCGCCAGTTCCCGCACCGGTTCCCCCGGACCACGGCGGGGCCGGGACCGTGATCGTCTGGGTCACCGAGGGCACCTGGCGCGGCTGCGTGGACGCCGCCCGGGTCCTGGCCCCCGCCGGTGCCGCGATCGTGCTGCTGCACATCAGCCCGGAGGAGGTCCCGGGCACGGCCCACGGCGCCTACGCGGGCCTGCTCGGCCGCGGTCACCCGGAGCGCGATCCCGGGCCGCGCCTGGCCGAACTCGCCGCCGCGTCCGGCGGGGAACTGCTGGCCGCGGCCGCAGGCCGGCTGGCCCGTCCCTGCACCATGATCGAGCGCCGGGGGCGGGTCGAGCGCGAGGTGGTGGCCGCCGCCGACGGCGCGGGCCTGCTCATCCTGGCCCGGGACGGCGACCGGGCCCGGCTCGGGCCGAAGAGCCTCGGCCGGGCCGGCCGGTTCGTCGTCGACCATGCGCCGTGCCCGGTCCTGCTGGTGTGGCCGGAGGACGCACCCGGCACGGGCACTATCCCGCCTCCACCGCCCCACCCGCCGCATCCTCGCCCGCGCCGGTGACCGGGACCCGCACCACCGGCCCGGGCCGGTGCGGCCCGGGCGGCACTCATAGGGTGGGAGGCCAGAGAGGATGAGCGACGGCCGGGCAGGAGCTGCGATGCAGGCGATCACGGTGAGCGAGTTCGGTGGGCCGGAGGTGCTGCAGGCCAGCGAGGCCGGCCTGCCGCTGCCGCGATCCGGCGAGGTGCTGGTCCGGGTGCTCGCCGCCGGGGTCGGCCCCTGGGACATCTCACTGCGCCGCGGTGGCTGGACCGGCACCTTGCCGTACATCCCCGGCGGCGAGTTCGCCGGGGTGGTCGTGGGTGACACGGGCGCTGACGCCGCCCTGGACGACGGCGCACCCGTGTACGGGTACCCGGGCCTGACCGGCTGCTACGCACAGTACGTCACCTGCCCGGTGGAGCAGCTGGCCCCCGTCCCCGCCGGGCTGCCCATCACCGATGCGGCCGCGGCGCCGATCGACGCGCTGACGGCGGAGCAGGGGCTGACCGACGTGCTGGCGATCGGCGCCGGCGACCAGGTTCTGATCACCGCCGGAGCGGGTGGGCTGGGTCACTTCGCCGTGCAGATCGCCCGCATCCTCGGGGCGGAAGTGGTGGCCACGGCCAGCCCGCAGCACCATGAGTTCCTGCACCGGCTCGGCGCGGCCGTGGTCGTCGACCACACCAAGCCCGACTGGCCCGATCAGGTCCGGGACGTGACCGACGGGGGTGCGGAACGGGTGCTGGCGTGCGCGGCGCCCACCCTGGAGGGCGCGGCCCGTGCCGCCCGCGACGGGGCGCTCATCGCCACGCCGGTGCACGCCGAACTGCCGGACGGGCACCGGGTCCGCTGGCAGCGTTACGACGGGCAGCCGCGGGGCAGCCGGCTGATCCGGATGGCCCCCTGGTTCGACGACGGATCACTGACCGTCACCGTGCAGGACCGCTTCTACTGGCAGAACGCGGCTGACGCCCATCGCGTCGCGGAGCGCGGCCACACCCGGGGCAAGCTCGCCCTGGTCGTCGACGAGGATCTGGCCGCCGAGATGGAAATCTGACTGCCCGCACCACTGCCACCAGCCCCAAAGGCGCCCGGACCTTGCACAGCCACGGCCCACCCGGCCAGGCTGCGTAAGAGGCCGGGGGGTCTGCGCTGGAGATCTGCGCTGGGGGCTCTGCGCCGCGGGCCGGCTGGCTCCATCAGGCGCTGGAGTAGACGCGCTCCGGTGTGATCAGCACGGCGGTGCGGTGCTCCTCCGCCATGACCCGGTCGTAGGTATCCCAGTCGTCATGCGTCCCGCCGCACGCGGTGAAGATCTCCCGCAGCAGGAGGCGGACACGCTCGGCGTCCATGTCACCGAGCTTGTCGTCCGGCCCGGCCAGGTCCGCCGGGCCCTCGGCCGCCACCCATTCCCACGCTGCCCGGACCACCACGGTGGCCCGTGGCCGGGTGCGCAGGTTCGCGAGTTTGCGGCTGTGGCCCCGCGCCACCAGGCCGACCACCGGCTCACCGGTGACCGGATGAGCGAGCACGCCCGCGTTCACCACCGACGACTGGATCGTCGAGTCCGGCCGCAGGGTCGACACCACGCACAGGCCGTAGTCACGGCCCACCAGCCGGGCGAAGTCTTGGAGATCGGTCATGCCTGGGGACCCTAGCCGACCGAGGAGTAGGCCACGACTCCGCGCCGCAGGGCCTCGGCCGCCTGGCGTGCCGTGACGGCGAGCTGGGTGTCCCGGCCGGCCGCGACCGCGATCTGGCCGAGCAGGTCTATCAGCTGCTTGACGGCCCGGACGAAATCGCCCGGGGTCAGGTCGGGGCCGAGCACCGACTCCAGCGGCTTGCCCCGCGCCCAGGCGTGCGCGGACCAGGCGAAGCCCAGGTCAGGTTCCCGCAGGAACGCCAGCTTGTTCTGCTTCTCGACGGCGGCGAGCTCGGCCCAGACCGAGACCATGGCCGCGAGGGTCTCGCGGACGGGCCCGCCGGGAAGCCGGGGCAGGCCAGCGTCCTCGGCCTTGCGCGCTTCGAAAGTCAGCGCTGACACGCACGCCGCGAGCTCGGCCGGGTCCAGGCCGTCCCACAGGTCACGGCGCAGGCATTCGGCGGCCAGCAGGTCCAGTTCGGTGTACAGGTCGGCCAGCCGCCTGCCGTCCGGGGTCACGGTGTCGCCTTTGAGATACCCGAGACGGCCGAGCACCGCGCACACCCGCTGGAAGGTCCGCGCGATAACGTGCGTACGGCCCGCAACGGCCGCCTCCAGCTGCTCAACCTCACGTTCCAGCCGTACATAACGCTCAGCCTGGCGGGCGTGGTCCTCGCGGTCCGGGCAGGCATGGCATGGATGCTGGCGCAGACGGCGGCGCAGGTGCGCGATCTCGGGCTGGTCGGCCCGGGACTGGCCTGCCCCGGCCCGGTAGGAGACTCCCGCGTCATCGGGAGACTGGCCCGCGCCGCGTCCCTCACCTCTGTTGCCCGCCGCCTGGCCCGCCAGCTTGTTACGGACGGTGGAGGCCAGGTCACGACGGGCGCGCGGGGAGCGGGCACTGAAGGCGCCCGGAATCCGCACCCGGTCCAGGACGGTGGCCGGCTCGGGGAAGTCGGCCGCCGACAGCCGCTTCACCTGGCGGCCGACGGTGAGCACGAGCGGCAGCGGGGAGGCGTCCTGATGGGACCCGTCGGGCGTTGCCGCCCTGGGACCGCCGCCGCCCCTCGCCCCTCTCCTGCTGGCCTCCTTCCGGCCGGCCGCAGACAGGCCCGGGTCGAGGACCACCGCGATCCCGGCCCGTCTGCCGCCGGAAACCTGGATGATGTCCCCGCGCCGCAGGGCCTGCAGGGATCGCAGTGCCTCGGCGCGGCGGACCGAGGACCGCTGCCGCGCGGCCGCCCCCTCCAGGTCCGAAAGCTCCCGGCGGAGCCGTGCGTACTCGGCGAAGTCGCCACGATCACAGCTCACCGTCTCTTCGGCCAGCACCTGCCTGCTGCGCCGGGCCTGGCGGGCGATACCCACCACCGCCCGGTCCGCCTGGAACTGGGCGAACGAGGACTCGAGCAAAGCGGCCGCGCGCTCCAGGCCGACCTGGCCGACCAGGTTCACCGCCATGTTGTACGAGGGCCGGAAACTCGAATTCAGCGGATACGTCCGGGTGCCGGCCAGCCCGGCCACCGCGGCGGGATCCATGCCGGGGTGCCACAGCACCACCGCGTGGCCCTCCACGTCGATCCCCCGCCGCCCGGCCCGGCCGGTCAGCTGCGTGTACTCCCCGGCAGTCAGCGCGGCGTGGGTCTCACCGTTCCACTTGTCGAGCCGCTCGATGACGACCGTGCGGGCCGGCATGTTGATCCCGAGCGCCAGCGTCTCAGTGGCGAAGACCGCCCGTACCAGCCCGGACTCGAACAGCTCCTCGACCACTTCCTTGAAGCTGGGCAGCAGGCCCGCGTGGTGGGCGGCGATGCCGCGCTGCAGGCCGGTGAGCCATTCGCCGTAGCCGAGCACCGGGAGGTCGGACTCCGGGATGTCGGCGGTCCGCCGTTCCGCGATCCCGGTGATGGCCTCGGCTTCTTCCGGCGTGGTCAGCCGCAGGCCCGCGTCCAGGCACTGCCGGACCGCCGCGTCGCAGCCGGCCCGGCTGAAGATGAAGGTGATCGCGGGCAGCAGGCCGGCCGCGTCCAGCCGCCCGATCACCTCCGGCCGGCGCGGCGGCCGGAACCGGGCCGGGCGGCGCCCACCCCGGTCCTGGGTCCACAGCTCGCGGCGGGCCAGCCGCAGCAGTTCCGGGCTGACCTGCGCGGCCCGGACGGCGCCGTCCCCCGCCTGGCCGCCGTCGTCCTCCACGAACAGGTCATAGAGCCGCCCACTGGCCAGTACGTGCTGCCAGAGCGGTACCGGCCGGTGCTCGTCCACGATCACCGTCGTGCCGCCCCGGACCTGGGTCAGCCAGTCCCCGAACTCCTCGGCGTTGCTGACCGTGGCCGACAGCGCCACCACCCGCACCGACTCGGGCAGATGGATGATCACTTCTTCCCAGACCGCGCCCCGGAACACATCCGCCAGGTAGTGCACCTCGTCCAGGACGACGTAGCCCAGGCCGGCCAGAGTGGCCGAACCGCCGTAGAGCATGTTGCGCAGGACCTCGGTGGTCATCACCACCACCGGCGCCTCGCCGTTGATGCTGTTGTCGCCGGTGAGCAGGCCGACGCTGTCAGTGCCGTACCGGCGGACGAGGTCGCCGTACTTCTGGTTCGACAGGGCCTTGATCGGCGTCGTGTAGAAGCACTTGCGCCCTTCCGCCAGCGCCAGGTGCACGGCGTACTCCCCCACCACCGTCTTGCCGGACCCGGTGGGGGCGGCGACGAGCACCCCGTGCCCCTCGTTCAGCGCCTTGCATGCCTGGCGCTGGAACTCGTCGAAGCCGAAGTCATACAGCGCCTGGAACTGAGCGATGTCCCCGTCCTCCGCCTGCTGCTTGCGGAACGCCGCGTAGCGCTGCGCCGGGCTGGCAGCGCTCCGGGGACGGGGGGCCATGCGATCAAGCCTAGGCGAGCGGTCTGACCGAACGGGGCCAGCGCGCCCGGGCTAGCCCTTGCCAGAGCTGATGCTGTCGTCGAAGTCGAGCGGCGAGATCTCGTCGTCGTCCAGGCCCGCGTAGATCGACGGCCGGCGGGCGCGGCGGCGGTCGTTGGCCCACACGAAGACCTCGGCGAGTTCCACCAGGATCACGCAGGGCACCGCGAGCAGCAGCATGGAGAAGGGGTCCGGGCTGGGGGTGGCCACCGCGGCGAACAGGAACACCGCGAAGATCATCATCCGCCGCCACTTCCGGAACCGGGCGTGCGTGAGGACCCCCGCCAGGTTGAGGATCACCATAAACAGCGGGACCTCGAAGGCCAGGCCGAAGATCAGCAGCATGGCGGTGGCGTAGCTGAGGTAGGTGTCGACCGTGAACGTCGCGGCCACACCGTGCGGGATCAGGCCGACGAAGAACCCCATGGCCTTGCCCATGGCCAGGTAGGCGAACAGCCCGCCCAGGGCGAACAGCGGAACGGCGGTGCCCACGAACGAGAAGGTCCAGCGCTTCTCCCGGGCGTAGAGCCCGGGGGCGATGAACGCCCACAGCTGGTAGAGCCAGACCGGCGACGAGACGATCAGCGCGACCAGGAACGCGATCTTGAGGTGGAGGAAGAACGCGTCGAAGACGCCGTTCACCACGAGCGTGTGACCGAACTGCCCGGTGCACTGGCCCTTGCCGTTGACCTTGATGTTGCAGTAGGGGCGCTCGAGGAAATGCCACACCGGGTAGAAGAAGATCCACCCGAGCGTCATGCCGACCGCGAGGCCGAGCAGCGCCTTGAGCAGGCGGCTGCGGAGCTCGCGGATGTGCTCGATGAGCGACATCCGCGCTTCGGGGTTACCGCGCCTGGCCTGCCCCGGCAGGCGCGGGCCACCCGCGCGTGACGGCGCGTCCGGACCAGGCGTCGTGCTCATCTTCCGGCGGTCGCTCAGCCGGACTGGTTGGTGCGCTGGGCCTCGGAGAGCGGGACCCCGTTGACCAGGGTGCCGTCGTCCTTAGGCGGCGCCGGCGCAGGCAGCGGCGGCGGCGGGGCCGCCTGGCTCTGCGTGGGCTGGCTCGGAGCGGCCTGGCTGTCGTCGTCCTTGTCGTCGTGAAGCCCATGCGTCTCCGCCTTGAAGATCCGCATGGCACGACCGAGCGAGCGGGCGCTGTCCGGCAGCCTCTTGGCCCCGAAGAGCACCAGTACCACTGCGGCCAGGATCAACAGGTGCCAGGGGCTGAGTTCACCAAGTCCCATATCTGTCCTTATCGGCGAGGAACCTGCCCCCGCGCAGCAGGGACATCTTCAGGCACATGCTACGCCCCGTTGGGCGCTAACTCACCTCTCCGGCCGACACGGGCGGGTGCCCCGCGCCGCTGCTATACCGGGCCAGCGCCGCGGCGGCCTCCCTTCGGACGTCGGCGGCGAGCTCGGCGGGCTCCACCACGCGCCCGTCTTCGCCGAGCCGCAGGGCGAGCCGGCGCACCCATTCGCTGTCCGGGGTGCGCAGGACCACCCGCAGCCAGCCCTCACCGATGTCCGCCACCTCCTCGCACGGGTAGTACTCCGCCACCCAGCGCCCGTACGGGGAGAGCTCGATCACCACCCGCAGATCCTCGGGCGAGGGCTGGAACAGGCCACGGTCGACGTCGTGAGGCTCCGCCTCCTCCGGCACCTCGGCCGCCACCGCGAGCACCTCGACCCCGAGCACGCGATCGAGCCGGAACAGGCGCACCGCCTCCGCGCGCCGGCACCATCCCTCGAGGTACGTCCGGCCCTCCACCACCAGCAGCCGCATGGGGTCCACGTCCCGCTCGGTCGCCTCGTCGCGCGTGGGCACGTAATAGGACAGGTGGATCCGGCGATGGGAGGCGAGCGCCTCGCGCACATGGGCCGCGACGTTCTCCTCGGCGTTCTTGTCGACCTGCACGGCCACCTGCGTGCTGAGCGCTCCCGCCTCCCCCGCCGCCTCCTCAAGCTTGGCGATGGTCCGGCTGAGCGCGGAACCCTCGGCCAGGCCGGGAACCGGCGCCACGGGGCCCAGCTCGGCCAGCATCCGCAGCGCCACCAGCAGCGCGCTCGCCTCGTCGACCCCGAGCCGGAGCGGGCGGTCCATCTGCTCGGCCTGGCTGACGACGATCTCACCGCCCTCATAGGACAGGTCGATGGGGCAGTACGGGTCCGGCGCGCGCAGCTCTACGCACCACAGCATGTTCAGGTCGTCGACGAGCTCGCGCTCACTCACGCCGAACGCGGCGGCCGTCTCGGTCAGCCCCACCACCTTGCGGCTGACCACGTAGGGGACCAGGGCCAGCAGCCGCTGCAGCCGGTCGGAGCTGGTGGTCACCGGGCGCGGGGCGGTCACGCCAGGACCCCCTTCAGCCGGGTGATCACCGCGTCGCGCAGGTCCGCGGGCTCGCTGACGACCACGTCCGCGCCGAACGAGGCGATGTGCTCGGCGAACCAGCCCGGATCCGAGAAGGGCACGTCCACCAGGTCCCAGCCGTCGCTGCCCGGCTGTTCACGGGTGGCCCGGCGCCGGAGCCCGAACCCGGTCCCGGCCCGGATCTTCAGCACCGCCACCTGCCTCTCGGCCGGATGGGAGTCCCATTCGGCCACCAGCTCCCGCACGTCGGTGCCGTCGGGGACCTTCACGGCCCCCCGTGGGCCGCTGAACTCGACCCGGCCCTCGATCCGGCTCAGCCTGAACACCCTGACCGCATCGCGCGCCTGGTCATGGCCGGCCACGTACCAGCGGCCGTGCCGGTTCACCACCCCCCACGGCTCAAGCTGCCGCTGCTGCGGCTCGCTGCGCCCGAACGCCCGGTAGCTGAAGGTGACCGGCCGGCGGTCCCGCACCGCCTCCCAGAGCGGGCCGAACGCGGCCTCGCCGGTCAGCCTGGGCTCGATGCCCGGCTGGCTCGTCTCCTCCGCCTCGACCCCGGCGGCGCGCAGCTTGAGCAGCGCCCCGGCCGCGGCCCCCTCGAGCTCGGCGCGCCGCCACACCCGGGCGGCCAGCGTCAGCATGGCCGCCTCGTCCGGCTCCAGCCTGATGTTCGGGAGCATGTACTCCTGCCGGGAGATGCGGTACCCGTATTCCTCGTCGAGCGGCCCGTTGGTTCCCATGTCGAGCGGTATTCCCAGCTCGCGGAGTTCCTCCTTGTCCCGCTCGAACATGCGCTTGAACGCGTCGAACGAGCCGGGATAGCCCGGCACCGCCGCCCGGATCTGGGTCGCGGTCAGGTACCGCTGGCTGGAGAGCAGGCAGACGACCAGGCTGAGCAGCCGTTCGGTCTTCCGCTTCGACATCGCCGCGATCTCCCTGCACGTTCCCCGTCTATTCTCCCCTCCGGCTACCCCGGCGGGGACCATTACCGGGGCCAAGTTACCCTGCCGGGGTGATCCGATGGCGGAACGCGGTGGTGGCGGCGGTGCGCCGCGAGTGGCCGGGCGCGGTCGAGCTCGATGTGACCTCGGGCGGCGCGCGGCTGCCCGCGCTGGCCTACCCGGCGCTGACGGGCCGGCCGGAGGTGGGTGACCGGGTCCTGCTGAACGTGACCGCCCTCGAGCTCGGCCTGGGAACCGGCGGGTACGCGCTGGTGGTGGCGGTCCCCGACCGGCTGCCGGACGACCCAGCCGGGCCAGGCCACCTGGTCAAGGCGCGGTACACGCCGCTGCAGGCGACCGTGCTCGGCGCGGACGAGCAGGGATCGCCGCACCACGCGGTGCTGGCCAGCGCGGACGACCTGGGCGGGATGCCGGTGGTCGTCGCCGACCTGCATTCGGCCCTGCCTGCGGTTCTGGCCGCCCTGCGCGCGGACGGGCCGGGGCGCACAGCGGCCTACGTGATGCTGGACGGCGGGGCGCTGCCGGCCTGGTTCTCCCGGACCACCGCCGCGCTGCGGGAGGCGGGCTGGCTGGCGGGCACGGTGACCGTGGGCCAGGCGTTCGGCGGCGACCTGGAGGCGGTCACCGTGCACACCGGCCTGCTCGCGGCGCGGCACGTGCTGGGCGCCGACGTGACCGTCGTCGCGCAGGGCCCGGGCAACCTGGGCACCGGCACCCGGTGGGGGTTCTCGGGTGTCGCCTGCGGCGAGGCGGTCAACGCGGTAGCGGTGCTGGGCGGCCGCCCCGTCGCCAGCCTGCGGATCAGCGAGGCCGACCCCCGCCCCCGCCATCGCGGGGTCTCCCATCACAGCCTGACCAGTTACGGGCGGGTCGCGCTGGCCAGGGCGGACGTGGTCGTCCCCGAGCTGCCCGGAGAGCTCGGCAAGCTGGTCACCGCGCAGGCGGCACCGCTCGGGGAGCGGCACCAGCTGATACCGGTGCCGGTGGACGGGCTGATGGAACCGCTGGCCCGCTGCCCGGTCCGGCTGTCCACCATGGGCCGGGGCCTGGCCGAGGATGGTGCCTACTTCCTGGCCGCCGCCGCGGCAGGCCGCCACGCGGCCCGGCTGCTGTCCGGGGACCGCTGATGGAGGGGATCGGGTTCGACCTGGAACGCGACGCGGTGCGGGTGGTGCTGACCGACGACGCCGGGCGCGTCCTGCTCTTTCACGCGGTCACCCCGGACGTGGGCCCGGCCGGCTGGTGGGAGCTGCCCGGTGGCGGCATCGACGATGGGGAGTCCTACCTGGACGCGGCCGTCCGGGAGGTCCGGGAGGAAGCCGGGCTGCTGCTGGACCCGGCGGCGTTCGGCCCCCCGTCCTGGCGCCGCGACACCACCTGGCGCTCGCGCGGGCTGCGCCGCCTGCAGCATGAGGTGGTGATCGGTGCACACGTCCGCGGGCACCGGCCCGCCATCCGCACCGACGGCCGGACCGCGAACGAGCTTGAGGTCTACGTCGACTCCCGCTGGTGGGAGGTCGGCGACATCCTCGGGAGCACGGAGCGGTTCTACCCGGGCCGCCTGCCCGAGCTGCTGCCCGCCTTCCTGGCCGGGGAGGCCATCGACGAGCCGTTCGAGTTCTGGAACTAGCGCACGGGCCTGGAAGTTCAGGTGGGTAACTTCCGGGCTCCTCGCCGGGTGGCGAGCGGAACTAGCCGCTGAACGCGCCGAGGATGTCCACCACGAAGACGAGGGTGTCGGTTCCCTTGATCCCCGCCTGCGAGTTGCCGCTCTTGCCGTAACCGTCGGCGGGCGGGATGACGAGCAACACCCGGCTGCCCACGGTCTGGCCGACCAGGCCCTTGTTCCACCCGGGAATGACCTGGCTGGGGCTGGCGGCGATGGTGAAGCCGAACGGCTGCTGCCGCGTCCAGGAAGCGTCGAACACCGTCCCCGTCCGCCAGATCGCACCGACGTACTGCACGACCACGGTCTGCCCACTGGCAATGGCCTGGCCGCTCCCTTTGACCAGCGTCTTGGTCACCAGCTTGGTCGGTGGCTTGCTGGACGGCATCTTGATCTTCGGGGCGGCGCCCGTGGTCGCGGTCACCTTGGGCAGCGAGCCACCGCCGCTGGACACCTGCTGACCGGAGGCGGACGCGTTCGCCGCGAAGCTCTTGATCAGGTCCACCACGAAGACGAGCGTGTCGGTCCCCTTGATCCCGGCCTGCGGGTTGCCCGAGGTGCCGAACGCCTGCTTCGGCGGGATGACGGCCAGCACCCGGCTGCCTATCTTCTGCCCGATCAGCGCCTTCTCCAGGCCCGGCAGGAGCTGGCCGGCGAACAGTGTCGGCTCGTGGCTGCTGAAGCTGCTCTGTGCGAGGCGGTGCGAGGTGCCGCTCCAGATGTAGATGGCGTAGTTGCCGACGAAGGCTTGGGTCTTGGTCAGCGTGGGCCCGGTGCCGTGGATCAGGGTCTTGACGGTGAGGCTGGTGGACGCCTTCTCCGTGGGAATCTTGATAGTCGGGTTCTGGCCGAAGCCGCCGGACACCGCCACGGCCGGCGTGGCGGCCGTTGACGATGACGAGCTGCAGCCCGCCAGCAGCCCGACGGCGGCCAGCGGGAGAATGAGCGCGAGAGCGATACGTCGCATGGGAAGCCTTGTCGTCTGGCGATTGTGAGGCCCCGCCAGCCTACCGGCTGTAGAAAGCCATTACCCCCGAACAGGGTAGCCGTGAAGCAACCCTCAGCCACTCCTCGGCGTCCGGGCAGCCGGCTCCCAGCTCACATCCCGGCGATCAGCTTCTCGACCCGCTCGTCGACCGAGCGGAACGGGTCCTTGCACAGGACCGTCCGCTGCGCCTGGTCGTTCAGCTTGAGATGGACCCAGTCCACCGTGAAATCGCGCCGGCGCTCCTGTGCCCGGCGGATGAACTCGCCGCGCAGCCGGGCCCGGGTCGTCTGCGGCGGCACCGACTTGGCCTCGAAGATGTCGACGTCGGAGACCGCGCGCTCGACCGCGCCGCGCCGCTGCAGCAGGTAGTACAGCCCGCGGCCGCGGTGCACGTCGTGGTAGGCGAGATCGAGCTGCGCCACCCGCGGCGAGGAGAGCTGCAGGCCGTGCTTGGCGCGGTACCGCTCGATCAGCTGGAACTTGGTGACCCAGTCGATCTCCCGCGCGACCAGGTCGAGGTCCCCGATCTCGATCGCGGTCAGCGCCCGCTCCCACAGGTCGAGCACGCGCTTGGTGGTGGCGTCCGCGCCACGGCGGTCGGTGAAATCGCGGGCCTTGGTCATGTACTCGCGCTGGATGTCGAGCGCGCTCGCCTCGCGGCCGTTGGCCAGCCGGACCCGGCGCTGGCCGGTCATGTCGTGGCTGACGTCCCTGATCGCCCGGATCGGGTTCTCCAGCGTCAGGTCGCGCATGACCGTGCCGGCCTCGATCATCCGCAGCACCAGGTCGGTCGCGCCGACCTTGAGCAGCATGGTCGTCTCGCTCATGTTGGAGTCACCGACGATGACGTGCAGCCGCCGGAAGCGCTCGGCGTCGGCGTGCGGCTCGTCCCGGGTGTTGATGATCGGCCGGGACCGGGTGGTGGCCGACGACACCCCCTCCCAGATGTGCTCGGCCCGCTGGCTGACGCAGTACACCGCGCCCCGCGGCGTCTGCAGCACCTTGCCCGCCCCGCAGATGACCTGCCGGGTGACCAGGAACGGGATCAGGATGTCGGCCAGCCGCCCGAACTCACCGTGGCGGCCCACCAGGTAGTTCTCGTGGCAGCCGTAGGAGTTGCCCGCCGAGTCGGTGTTGTTCTTGAACAGGTAGATGTCCCCGGCGATCCCTTCCTCGCGGAGCCGCCGGTCGGCGTCCACGAGCAGCCCTTCCAGGATCCGCTCCCCGGCCTTGTCGTGGATGACCAGATCGGTGATGTTGTCGCATTCCGGGGTGGCGTATTCGGGGTGGCTGCCCACATCCAGGTAGAGCCGGGCGCCGTTGCGCAGGAAGACGTTGCTGCTGCGCCCCCAGGACACGACCCGCCGGAACAGGTACCGCGCCACCTCATCCGGCGACAACCGCCGGCTGCCCCGGAACGTGCAGGTGACGCCGTACTCGTTCTCTAGGCCAAAAATCCGCTTGTCCATGGTGCGCTCAGCCTATGCGCGATGCGTCACCACTCGACGGCGACGTACTTCGTCTCGGTGAACTCCAGCAGCCCGTCATGGCCTCCTTCCCGTCCCAGCCCTGACTGCTTGACCCCGCCAAACGGCGCAGCCGGGTCGGACACGATGCCACGGTTGACCCCGACCATGCCGGTCTCGAGCGCCTCGCTGACCCGCAGCGCCCGCCGCAGGTCGGCGGTGTAGAGGTAGGAGACGAGACCGTACTCGGTGTCGTTGGCCCAGCGGATCGCGTCGGCTTCGTCCGAGAAGCGCACCACCGGGGCCACCGGGCCGAAGATCTCAGTGCCGAGGATGGGCGCGGTCGCGGGCACGTTGCCCAGGACCGTGGGCAGGTAGTAGTACCCGCGCCGGTCCGGGGCCCGGCCGCCGGTGACCACCTGGCCGCCGCCGTCCGCCGCCTCGGCGACCAGGGTGGCGACCTTGGTCCGGGTGTCCTCGTTGACCAGCGGGCCGAGATCGGTTCCCTCCTCCAGCCCCGGGCCGACGGAGAGCTTCTCCAGCCGGGCCGCGAACTTCGCGGTGAACTCGTCGGCCACCTTGTCGTGCACGTAGAACCGGTTGGCCGCGGTGCACGCCTCCCCGCCGTTGCGCATCTTGGCCAGGAACGCGCCCTCGATCGCGGCATCGATGTCGGCGTCCTCGAAGACCAGGAACGGGGCGTTGCCACCGAGTTCCATCGAGCAGTTGGTCACCGTCTCCGCCGCGGTCTTCAGCAGCACCCGGCCGACCTCGGTCGACCCGGTGAAGGAGAGCTTGCGCACCCGCGGGTCGGCCAGCATCGCCGACACCATCGGCCCGGCGGACTTGCCGCACACCACGTTGACCACGCCGCCGGGCACGCCGGCCTCGCGCAGGATGTCGGCGACGGCGAACGCGGTCAGCGGCGTCTCCTTGGCCGGCTTGAGCACGACCGTGCAGCCCGCCGCCAGCGCGGGCCCGATCTTGCGGGTGGCCATGGCGGCCGGGAAGTTCCACGGCGTGACCAGCACGCTGACTCCGACCGGCTGCCGCAGCACCAGGATGCGGTTGGCGCCGGACGGTGCGGTCATGACCGCACCGTCGACCCGGACCGCCTCCTCGGCGAACCAGCGGAAGAACTCGGCCGCGTAGACGACCTCACCCCGGGCATCGCGCAGCGCCTTGCCGTTCTCCAGCACCATCAGCCGCGCGATGGCCTCGGCCCGCTCGATCATCAGGGCCCAGGCCCGCCGCAGGCACTCCGCGCGCTCCCGTGGCGGCGTGGCCGCCCAGCGGGGCAGCGCTTCGTGCGCGGCCGCGACCGCGGCCAGCGCGTCCTCCGGCGTGCCGTTGGCGATCTCCACGAGCGTGTCCTCGGTGGCCGGGTCGGTGACGCCGAGGCTGCCGGCGCTGCCGGCCCGCCATTCGCCGCCGATGAGCAGCCCGGTCGGCACCTCGATGCCGGTGAGGGAGGCCAGCTTGGTAGCACTGTCAGCCGTCACGCGTCCTCCAATGTCTTGCGCACGGTTTCGGTGATCCGCGCGACCGAGGGCAGCACGTGGTCTTCCAGGGCGTCGGCGGCGGGCAGCGGGATGTGCGGGGTGGTGATCCGCACCACCGGGCCCCGCAGCGAGCCGAACGCCTCCTCGGCCACGATCGACACGATCTCGGCGCCCCAGCCGCACAACCGTGGGTTCTCCTCGACCGTGAACAGCCGGCCCGTCTTGGCGACCTCCGCGAGGATGGTGCGGGTGTCGAGCGGGACAAGGCTGCGCACATCGACGACACTACAGCCGATCCCGTGCTCGGCCGAGAGCCGGCTGGCCGCCTCCAGCGCCCGCGGGACCATCGCGGCCAGCGCCACGATCGTGGCGTCGCTGCCCTCGGCGAGCACCTTCGCCCGGCCGAGCGGCTCGACGATTTCCGCGTCCGCTACCTCGCCCTTGGTCGCGTACAGGGACTTCTGCTCGAAGAACAGCACCGGGTCGGGATCCCTGATCGCGGCGGCGAGCAGCCCGACGACGTCGTGCGGATTCGAGGGGGCGACGACCTTCAGGCCGGGCACGGCCATCGCCCAGTTCTCCACCGACTGGGAGTGCTGCGCGCCGAACCGGACCCCGGCCCCGTTCGCGGTCCGGATCACCAGCGGGAACGAGACCTGGCCGGCCGACATGTAACGGCTCTTGGCGATCTCGTTGGCGATCAGGTCCCAGCACACCGCGAAGAAGTCGCTGAACATGATCTCCGCGACCGGGCGCAGGCCGGTCATGGCCGCGCCCATGGCGGCGCCGAGGATGGCCTGCTCGCTGATGGGCGTGTCCCGCACCCGCTGCGGGCCGAACTCCTCCAGCAGGCCCACCGTGGCCTTGAACACCCCGCCCGCCGCGGCCACGTCCTCGCCGAGGAACACCACCGCATCGTCCCGGCGCATCTCCTGCGCGATGCCGTGGGCCACCGCCTCGCGGTAGGTAATGACGCGCGAGGATCCGGGGGGCCGTCCCCCCAGGTCAGCACCGCCGCTCATTGGATGACCGCCAGGATCGTCCCAACCGGCACCGTCTCGTTTTCGGCCACCTTGATCTCCAGCGTCCCGCTGGCCGGGGCGGGGATATCGGTGTCGACCTTGTCGGTGCCGATCTCCAGCAGCGGCTCACCCTCGGCGACCTGGTCACCCTCTGCCTTGTGCCAGACGTTGACGGTGCCCTCGTCCACCGTCTCCCCCATCCGGGGCATGACCACTTCCGTGCTCATCTAGTTCCTCCACTCCCAGCCGCCGTCGCTCCACACGTCGGTGAACGCCAGCTCCGGCCGCGGCTCGGCGCCGGCCTTCGCTGCCTCGGTCGCCTCATCCACGGCGGCCTTCGCCTCGGCGTCGATCCGGTCCAGCACCGCCTCGTCCAGCCCGCGGGAGATCAGGATCTGCCGGTAGGCCGGGATCGGGTCGCGGGCCAGCCACTCCGCCACTTCCTCGGTCGGCCGGTACTTGCCCGGGTCGGCCCGCGAGTGCCCGCCGTGGCGGTAGGTGAGGGCTTCGATCAGCGACGGGCCACCGGCCTGGCGGGCCTTCTCGATCGCGTCGCCGGCCATCGCGTAGACCGCCTCGACGTCGTTGCCGTCCACGATCTGGGGCGCGAGCCCGTAGGCCGACGCGCGGTCGGCCGCCGGCTGCTTGACCGCGGTCACCGTCTCGATCGCCGTGTACTCCATGTACTGGTTGTTCTCGCAGATGAACACCACCGGCAGCGCCCACACGGCGGCGAGGTTGAGCGCCTCGTGGAAGGCGCCGATGTTGGTCGCGCCGTCGCCGAAGAAGCACACGGTGACCTGGCCGGTGCCCCGGTACTGCGCCGACCACGCGGCGCCGTTGGCGATCACCAGCTGGGCGCCGACTATCGCGTACGAGCCGAGCACGCCGTTGCTGACGTCGAGCAGGTGCATGGAGCCGCCCTTGCCCCGCATCAGGCCGTTATCGCGGCCCAGCAGCTCGGCCATGACCGGGGTCATCGGCGTGCCCCGGGCGAGCACGTGGTTGTGGCCGCGGTAGGTCACGAAGGTGTAGTCGTCGGGCCGCATCGCCGCCGCCACCCCGGCCGCGACCGCCTCCTGGCCGGTCCCCAGGTGGGTGGTGCCCTTGACCAGGTTCTGCAGGAACAGGTCGTGAGCGCGCTTCTCGAACTGCCGGATCCTGGTCATGGTCTGGTACAGGCCGAGAGCGGTTGCCTCGTCCATAGCGCCTCTCAGCTCCATCGGGGGGGGGGGGCATCAGTACGGGTTGGTGACGAACAGTTCGGCGGAGGGGAACCTGGTGATGATCTCGACGCCGTCGTCCACGACCACCACCTCCTCCTCCAGCCGGGCGGCGGACACGCCGTCGGTGGCGGGGCAGTAGGTTTCCACCGCGAAGACCATGCCCTTGCTGATCTCCATCGGGGCGTCCAGCGAGGACAGGCGGCTGATGATCGGCCGCTCGTGCAGCGCCAGGCCCAGGCCGTGGCCGAACTGGAGACCGAACGCGGTCTTCTCATCCGGCAGGCCGATGTCCTGCGCGGTCGGCCAGAGCCTGGCCACCGCGTCCGTGGACACGCCGGGCTTGATCGCATTGAGGGCGGCCTGCATCCACTCGCTGGCCCGGGCGTAGGCGTCCCGCTGGGCCTGGCTGGAGCTGCCGACGCTGAACGTGCGGTAGTAGCAGGTCCGGTAGCCGTTGAAAGAGTGCATGATGTCGAAGAACGCCTGCTCGCCGGGGCGGATCATCCGGTCGGAGAAGTTGTGCGGGTGCGGGTTGCAGCGCTCCCCCGAGACCGCGTTGATCGACTCCACGTCGTCGGAGCCCATCTCGTACAGCCGCTTGTTGGCCAGCGCCACGATCTCGTTCTCCCGCACGCCCGGTCTGAGGGCGTCGGTGATCTCCTGGTACACGCCGTCCACCATGGCGGCGGCGGTGGACAGCAGCGCGATCTCGTCGGCCGACTTGATCTGCCGCGCGTCGAGCATCACCTGCTGGCCGTCCCGCACGTCGACGCCCTGCCGCTGCAGTTCGAACAGCGTGGCGATCTCGGCGAAATCCACCCCCACCGGCAGGCCCGCCACCCCGGTGTCGGCCAGGATCCCCTTGATCTCCGCGACCGCCTTCTCCGGCAGGCCGGCCTCGGGGGCGGTGGCGCCGCGCATCGTCGTGTAGGACGCGATGCAGTGCTCGGGCTTGAGCCACGGGCAGTACATCCGGTGGTGGACCGCGGCCGAGCCGAAATCCCACAGGAACAGCTCGCCCGTGCGGGTGTAAAGCGCGTACCGGCACAGCTTGTCCCGGGTCCACTCGCCGATCGCCACCCCGGTCAGGTAGCGGATGTTGTTGTTGTCGAAGACCAGCAGCGCGCCCAGGTCGCTGGCCTCCAGGGCAGCCATGGCCCGGCTCAGCCGGTAGCCACGGAGCCGGGCGAAGTCCACCCGCTGCTCGAAGTCGACGTTCATGCGCCCGGGGGCGGGCGTCAGCGGGAGGGCGGGTACAGGAGGGATAGGCGCAACCATGAGGTCTCCTGGGGTCGGGCCGTGGCGGGCTGGTTGCTGCTGAGCCTATGTACAGCATGATTAAACGGCTGTACAGTGTGGCTGTCAAGGGGCGGGGCCGGCCGGCGAATACGGCCTACCCGACTCGGCAGCAGAAACGCCGATTCGGGCATGTCGCACCGCCAGCCTTGGCTGCCGGTGCCGGGGTGGAGGCGAGGACGGCGTCGGGGCGGGCCGCCTGCCTCGGAGGAGGACGGTGCGGCATGACGGGCCCTGAGCGGGATGTGGCCTTTGATCCGGGTGCGGAGCTTGGGCCCCGGTTGCGGCGGGTCCGGGAGGACCGCGGGCTGTCGGTGCGGGAGCTGGCCCGCCGGATCAGGTGCTCGCCGAGCCTGATCTCGCAGATCGAGCGCGGGCTGTCGGCGCCTTCGGTCGGCGTCCTGTACGCGATCGCCACTGAGCTGCGGGCCTCGCTTGACTTCCTGTTCGGGGCCGCGGTCCCGGGTGACGCGATGCTGGCGACCGCACACGGCGATGGCCAGGTGCGGCCGACCGGGGCGGGCGGAACGGGGCAGGGAGCGGGGCCCGGCGGCCATGGGCTGGTCCAGCGGGCTGGGCGTCGGCGGACGATCGATCTGGCCAGCGGGGTGCGGTGGGAGCGGCTGACGCCGGGAGCCGACGACCGGGTGGATTTTCTTGAGGTGATCTACGAGCCGAGCGGGCACTCCACGGACGCCGGCGGCCGCTGCGCCACGATGGCCAGGAGTACGGCCTCATCATCAGCGGCCGCCTGCAGGCCAACGTCGGGTTCGAGACCTTCGAGCTGGGGCCCGGCGACTCGATCGCGTTCGACTCCTCGCTCCCCCACCAGTACTGGAACACCACCGACGCCGACGTGCACGCGATCTGGGTGGTCGTGCACGCCCACCCGGGCCGCGCTTAGTCAGGCAGGGGCTCTCACGCCGCGAGGGCCCGCGCGGCTCGCCCGGGATGCCTCAGCCGGGGCCTGCCTCACCGGGCTCATCCCCCGGGGCGCCGGCCGGTGCGGAGGCCTTCCCCTTGCTGGGCACCAGCTCCTCGAGCCGCGGGCCGGTGAGCCGCCGGAACGTCCGGTGCGCCCGGCCGCGCACGAGCACCGCCACCTCCAGCTGGCCGGCGTTGACTTCGGAGGTGTCGCCGTTGCCCTGGCCCGCGAGCGCGGCCAGCGCGGCCGCCAGCGCGCTGGACAGGGACATGCCGTCGCTGTACCGCTCCTTGAGCACGGCCGACACCTGGTCCGCCTGGCCGCCCATGGCCACGTAGCCGTGCTCGTCGGCGACCGAGCCGTCGAAGGTGATCCGGTACATCTGGTCGCCGGCGGCGCTGTCGCCCACCTCGGCGACCACGATCTCCACCTCGTACGGCTTGTTGCTCTCGGTGAAGATCGTCCCGAGGACCTGCGCGTACCAGTTGGCCAGCCCCCGGGCGGTGACGTCGGCGCGGTCGTACTGGTATCCCCTGGTGTCCGCGTAGCGGACCCCGGCCACACGCAGGTTCTCGTACTCGTTGTAGCGGCCGACCGCGGCGAACGCGATCCGGTCGTAGATCTCGCTGATCTTGTGCAGCGCGCCGGAGGGGTTGGGGGCGACGAACAGGATTCCCTCGTCGTACTGGAGCACGACGCTGTTGCGCCCGCGGGCGATGCCCTTGCGCGCGTAGTCCGCCTTGTCCTTCATCGCCTGCTCGGGCGAGACATAGAACGGCATGGTCACCGCTGGCGTTCCCCCTACTCGTGTGTGATGGCTACTGGCGTTGGCGGCGGCGCCGCGGTGCGACCGCGGGGCAGTCGATGGCCGGGCGGCGGCGGGCACCGGGAGCTTCCGTTGTGCTAGCTGCCCGGCCGCAGCGGTGCGTTGGGGCCGCCGGGGACCGCATGCGCTCATCCACGACCGCCTGGGCGTACCCGCCCGCCTCCTCCTCGGTCAGCTGCCGGAACCCGTCCGCGGTGATGGTGGCCACCATCGGGTAGATGCGGCGGGTCAGGTCCGGGCCGCCGGTGGCCGAGTCGTCGTCGGCCGCGTCGTACAGGGCCTGCATGCAGACGGCGATCGCGTCATCGGCGGGCATGCCGTCGCGGTAGAGCTTCTTGAGCGAGCCGCGGGCGAACACCGAGCCGGAGCCGATCGAGTGGAACTTGTGCTCCTCGTACCGCCCGCCAGCGACGTCATAGCTGAAGATCCGGCCCTGCCCCGTCTCCTCGTCGTAACCGGCGAACAGAGGGACCACCACCAGGCCCTGCATGGCGGCGCCGAGGTTGCCCCGGACGAAAGCGGCCAGCCGGTTGGCCTTGCCCTCCAGCGACAGGGACCGGCCCTCAAGCTTCTCGTAGTGCTCGAGCTCGAGCTGGAACAGCCTGACCAGCTCGAGACCGATCCCAGCCACGCCCGAGATGCCGACGCAGGAGTAGTCGTCGCTGCGGAACACCTTCTCGATGTCCCGCTGCGCAATCATGCTGCCGGCCGTGGACCGGCGGTCACCGGCCATGATGACGCCATTGTCGAATCCGGCCGCCACGATCGTGGTCCCGTGCGGCAGGGTCCCGTGCGGCCCGTCCCGGCCGATCCCCTGGCCCGGCCCGTGGTCGGGCGCACCGGGCAGCAGCTGCGGGGCAGAGCTGGCGAGGAAGTCGGCGAAGGACGCGGTGCCGGTGGCCATACACGCGGCCGTGAACCGTTCGCCGAAGTAGTCGAGCCCCACGGAGATCCTTCCGGTTGGTAGGCGTTGGTTCCCTGCCCCGACACTACTGCCCGGCCGCCCCCTGCGCCCCGCGCGGGCCGGGCAATATCATCAGCCCGGCGCGAAACGCAGGCCGGTTACTGCCCGCCCTTCTGGACGTAGGACCGGACGAACTCCTCGGCGTTCTCCTCCAGCACCTCGTCGATCTCGTCGAGGATCGCGTCCACGTCGTCGGCCAGCTTCTCCTGGCGCTCCTTGACCTCCTCGCTGGCCTGCGCGCCGCTCTCCTCGGTCTCCTCGCCGCGCCGGGTGGTCTGCCGTTGGCCGCCGGTGTCCTTTGTCGCCATACCGAACCTCCTCGTCGGGCCCCCTCAGCGCCTCAACGCTATCCTCGCCTGCCCACAGCGTGCCCAATCCTGCCGCCGGACACGCGTATCAAGATGGTTTCACCTGGCCAGGCGAGCGCGGCCGGGGTCCCAGCCCGGGTTCCGGCCCAGGCCGGAACAGGTTCAGGCCCGGCCGGTCAGGCCCGGCCGGTCAGCCCTGGCCGGTCAGCGCCGCCACCAGCTCGGCGGCGGTCCGGGACCGGTCGATCAGGTCACCCACGTGGGCGCGGGTTCCCCGCAGGGGCTCCAGCGTCGGCACCCGCTGCAGCGAGTCGTGGCCCGGAATGTCGAAGATCACCGAGTCCCACGAGGCAGCGGCCACTGCATCCGGGTATTTCTGCAGGCAGCGGCCGCGGAAATAGGCCCTGGTGTCATCCGGGGGGTTCTCCACCGCACCGGTGACCTCGGCCTCCGGCACGAGCCGGCGCATCCGGCCCCGTGCCACCAGCCGGTTGTACAGGCCGCGCTCGGGGCGCACGTCGGAGTACTGGAGATCGACCAGCTGCAGCCGCGGATGATTCCAGCCCAGCCCGTCCCTGGTCCGGTAGCCCTCCAGCAGCTCCAGCTTGGCCACCCAGTCCAGCTCCCCGGCGGCCAGCATCGGGTCCTCGGCCAGCCGGGTCAGCACCGACTCCCAGCGGTCCAGCACGTCCGCGGTCATCTCATCCACGTCCGTGCCGAACCTGTCCTCGGTGTACTTGCGGGCCCGCTCCAGGTACTCCATCTGAAGCTGGACGCCGGTCATCTTCCGGCCGTCCCGCAACGTGGCCAGGTACCGGCAGGCCGGGTCGTGCGAGATGGCCCGCAGGTCCGCGACCGGCGCCTCCAGTGCGAGGTCGCCGTCCAGGAACCTGTCCTCGATCATCGCCAGCACCAGCGCGGTGGTGCCGAGCTTGAGGTAGGTGCTGACCTCGCTCATGTTCGCGTCGCCGATGATCACATGCAGGCGGCGGTACTTCTCCGGGTCGGCGTGCGGCTCGTCCCTGGTGTTGATGATCGGCCGCTTGAGCGTGGTCTCCAGGCCCACCTCGACCTCGAAGAAGTCGGCCCGCTGGCTGATCTGGAAGCCCTCGTTGCGGCCGTCCGCGCCCAGCCCGACCCGGCCGGCCCCGCACACGACCTGCCGGGAGACGAAGAACGGGGTCAGGTGCCGCACGATGTCGGCGAACGGCGTGGCCCGGGCCATGAGGTAGTTCTCGTGGCAGCCGTACGAGGCGCCCTTGTTGTCGGTGTTGTTCTTGTACAGCTGGATGGGGGACGTGCCGGGCACCGTCGCCGCGCGGGCCGCCGCCTCGGCCATCACCCGCTCACCGGCCTTGTCCCACACCACCGCCGACCGCGGGTTGGTGGTCTCCGGCGCGGAGTACTCGGGGTGGGCGTGGTCCACGTACAGCCGGGCCCCGTTGGTCAGGATCACATTGGCGAGCCCGAGGTCCTCGTCGGTCAGCTGAGTCGCGTCGGCCGCCTCCCGGGTCAGATCGAACCCGCGGGCGTCACGCAGCGGGTTCTCCTCCTCGAAGTCCCACCGCGCCCGGCGCGCCCGGGCCGACGTGGCCGCCTGGTAGGCGTTGACCACCTGCGACGAGCTGACCATCGCGTTGGCACCCGGCTGGCCAGGCACCGAGATGCCATACTCGGTCTCTGTCCCCATCACCCGGCGAACGCTCATATCGGCAAGCCTAACGGGGGTTCCGGCCAGCATTCTCCACACCTGGCCGGCCGGCGTGCCCCGCCTACAGGTACTGGCCGGTGTTGGCGACCGTGTCGATCGACCGTCCCGCCTCGGTTCCGTGCTTGCCAGAGACCAGCGTGCGGATGTAGACGATGCGCTCGCCCTTCTTGCCGGAGATCCGCGCCCAGTCGTCGGGGTTGGTGGTGTTGGGCAGGTCCTCGTTCTCGCTGAACTCGTCCACGCAGGCGGCCAGGAGGTGGGCGATGCGCAGCCCTTTCTGCCCGGTCTCGAGGAACTCCTTGATCGCCATCTTCTTGGCCCGGTCCACGATGTTCTCGATCATCGCGCCGGAGTTGAAGTCCTTGAAATACAGGACCTCCTTGTCCCCGTTGGCGTAGGTCACCTCGAGGAAGCGGTTCTCCTCCGTCTCGCTGTACATCCGCTCGACGGCGCGCTGGATCATCGCCTCCACCGTGGCCTCGGCCGAGTCGCCGTGCTCGGCCAGGTCGTCGGGGTGCAGCGGCAGGGCCGCGAGGATGTACTTGGAGAAGATGTCCCTGGCCGCCTCGGCGTCCGGCCGCTCGATCTTGATCTTGACGTCGAGCCGCCCCGGGCGCAGGATCGCCGGGTCGATCATGTCCTCCCGGTTGGAGGCCCCGATCACGATCACGTTCTCCAGGCCCTCGACCCCGTCGATCTCGCTCAGCAGCTGGGGCACGATCGTGTTCTCGACGTCGCTGGACACCCCCGAGCCGCGGGTGCGGAAGATCGAGTCCATCTCGTCGAAGAACACGATGACGGGCATGCCCTCGCTGGCCTTCTCGCGGGCCCGCTGGAAGACCAGCCGGATGTGCCGCTCGGTCTCGCCGACGTACTTGTTGAGCAGCTCAGGGCCCTTGATGTTGAGGAAGAAACTCTTGCCCTCGCGCTCGGCCCCGAGCTCGGCCGTCCGGGCGGCCACCTTCTTGGCCAGCGAGTTGGCGACCGCCTTGGCGATGAGCGTCTTGCCGCAGCCGGGCGGGCCGTACAGCAGGACGCCCTTGGGCGGGCGCAGCTGGTGCTCCTTGAACAGGTCCGCGTGCAGGTAGGGAAGCTCGATGGCGTCGCGGATCTGCTCGATCTGGGCCGCCAGGCCGCCGATCTCGGCGTAGGTGATGTCCGGCACTTCCTCCAGGATCAGCTCCTCGACCTCGGCCTTGGGGATGCGCTCGTACACGTAGCCGGACCGCGGCTCGAGCAGCAGCGAATCCCCGCCCCGCAGCGTGATCTGCCGCAGCGGCTCGGCCAGCCGGGCGACCCGCTCCTCGTCCGCGTGCGAGATGACCAGCGCCCGGTCGCCGCCCTCAAGGATCTCCTTGAGCATGACGACCTCGCCGATCGTCTCGTAGCCCTGGGCGATGACGACGTTGAGCGCCTCGTTCAGCACGACCTCCTGGCCGGGCCGCAGCGTGTCGAGGTCCACCGCCGGGCTGACGCTCACCCGCATCTTGCGGCCGCCGGTGAACACGTCAGCGGTGCCGTCCTCGCAGACGCCGAGGAACACGCCGAAGCCGGAGGGCGGCTTCGCGAGCCGGTCCACCTCCTCCTTCAGCGCAACGATCTGGTCACGGGCCTCCCGCAGCGTGTCGGCGATGCGCTCGTTCTGCCCGGTGACCGCGGCGAGCCTGGCCTCGGTCTCCCGCAGCCGCTCCTCGACCAGCCGGGCTTGCCTCGGTGAGTCGGCCAGCCTGCGGCGCAGAACCGCTACTTCCTCTTCGAGAAAAGAGATCTGCGTGGTGAGGCCTTTGACCTGGTCGTCATGCCGCGCGGAAAGCGAGCCGTCATCACGAGTGGCCACGCCCCCACCTCCTTCCGAAAGCAGGTCCCACCTAGACCCTACCTATCCTCGGCCCTGTCGTAACCTGGCCGCCTCGGCCGGCATGCCGATCTGGCACTTGGTGATCTCAGTGTCGCTGACAGCGATCGCTCGTCAAGACCCCGCCTCACCATCCCGGGCGCCCTTGGCCGGCCTGCGCCGCCGGGGCGGCGGGGTCGTCCCGTCGGCGAGCCGGCGCGCCGTCACCAGGAAACCGGTGTGGCCGACCATCCGGTGCTCCGGCCGCACCGCGAGCCCGTCCACGTGCCAGCCCCGGGTGAGCGACTCCCAGGCGGCCGGCTCGTCGAAGCTGCCCTGCTCCCTGATCGCCTCCACCGTCCGTGACAGCTGCGTGACGGTGGAGACATAGCAGCAGATCACCCCGCCGCCGATCAGCACCCGGGCGGCGGTGCCGGTGTGCTCCCAGGGCGCCACCATGTCCAGCACCACCCGGTCGAACGGCTCGTCACCAGCGCCGTCTGCGTGATGCGCAACGGATGCTCCGGGGTCGCCCTCCTGCCCCGGGCCGCTGCCCGGGGCCGGCACGTGGGCCAGGTCCCCGGTGCGCAGCTGCCAGGCCGGGTGCGGTCCGCCGAAGAACCGCTCGACGTTCTCACGGGCGATGTCCGCGAAGTCGGCCCGGCGCTCGTAAGAGACGAGCAGCCCGGCCTCCCCGGCCGCCCGCAGCAGCCAGCACGACAGGGCGCCCGAGCCCGCCCCGGCCTCCAGCACCCGGGCACCGGGGAAGATGTCGGCCAGGGCGACGATCTGGGCGGCATCCTTCGGGTAGATGACCGCCGCTCCCCTGGTCATGGCGAGGGTGAAGTCGGCCAGCAGCGGCCGCAGCGCCACGTAGGGGGTCCCGCTGGCCGAGCGCACCACGCTCCCCTCGGGACTGCCGATGAGATCGTCGTGGGCCAGTGAGCCCCGGTGGGTGTGGAATGACTTCCCCGGATGCAGGACGACCAGGTGCTGGCGGCCCTTCGGGTCGGTCAGCTGGACCTGATCGCCCGCGGTGAACGGGCCTCGGCGCTGTCGGATCACGCCCGACAGGGTAGCGGCGGCGCACGGGCCCGGGGCGGCAGGGTCAGGCCGACGGGTCAGGCCGGCCGGGTCAGGCCGGCCGGCGTCATGTGCCGGCGAAGGCGTGATCAAGGTCGGCGGTGGTGAGCACCCCGAACACCTGGCCGGACGGCTCGACCAGCAGGTACTCGCTCGCGGGCGTGCGGCGGACGGCGTCGATCAGGGCCATTCCCGACAGGTCAGCCGGCAGCACCAGGCCCGGGTCGATGGTGCGCGCCAGCGTGCCGGCCTCGATCCATGGCCTGCGCTGCGGCGGGGTGGCCATCACCGCGGTCTCGTTCACGATGGCGATGGGCCGGTCCTCGTGGTCGACCACCACCAGGGCGCGGGCCTGGGCGGCGTCGGCCCGGCGGATCGCCTCCGCCAGCGGCAGATTCGCCGGGATGGGTATGGCGCGGCGGGCGAGCGCCCGCGCCTGCAGGGCCGGCAGCCGTTCGCGGACCCGGGTCGCGCGCAGGGCCTGGCCAGCGCCGGTCCACATGAAGGCCGCGATAACCGCCAGCCAGACCACGTTGAAGAGCTGGATGCCGTTGCCCGCCCGGGCATAGAGCGCGAGCGGGACGATGAGCACGCCGGCGGCCAGCACCCGGCCGGCCCAGGCCGCCACCACCGTCGCCTGGCCCGGGCGGCCGGTCAGCTTCCACACGCCCGCGCGCAGCATCCGGCCGCCGTCCAGGGGCAGCCCCGGGAGCAGGTTGAAGATCCCTACCAGCAGGTTCGCGACAATCAGCTGGTCGAGCAGGATGCTGGCGACGCCGCCGACGTGCACCGTCCTGGACGGCACGAACTCCCCGGCGTGCACCGCCCTGAACAGCGCGTACCCCCCGCCGGCCAGGGCCAGCGACATCGCCGGGCCGGCCGCCGAGACCAGGAACTCCCGCCCCGGCGTGGGCGGCTCACGCTCGATCTCCGAGAAGCCCCCGAGCGGGTACAGCAGGATCCGGCGCACCGGCAGGCCGAACGCCCTGGCCACCACGGAGTGGCTCAGCTCGTGGACGAGCACGGACGCGTACAGGAGGACCACGAAGGCGGCGGCGACCGGGTACCGCAGCGAGCCCGGTACCGACTGGACCAGGCCGCGGGCGTACAGGAACACGAACAGGCCCGCGATCAGGAACCAGTAGGGCGAGATGAAGACCGGGATCCCGAAGGGCCGGGCGATTCTTATTCCTGGGTTGGGCTCGGCAGGGCTGGGCCGCTGACGTCTCGGCTCTTCCGGTGTCATGCCTGCCACACGCCCGATGCTACGTCCTGCCGCGAGCGGTGAGCACTGTCGCGGACCGCGTGTCAGGACGCGCCACGGCGAGCACCGAAATCACGGCAACTGTCGGAGCCGTCCCCTAGTGTCGCAGGCATGGGCGAAGCGACGGCCGCGGGACCGGCCGAGCCGGATGTGGCTCCTGCGACGGACGATGGCTCCCGCGCGCGCCCGGCCCGGTCGCTGTCCCCGTCCCGGGCCGGCGACTTCCTCACCTGCCCCCTGCTCTACCGGTTCCGTGTCGTCGACCGTCTGCCTGAGCCGCCGAGCCTGGCCGCGGTGCGCGGGACGCTCGTGCACGCCGTTCTTGAGCACCTGTTCGACCAGCCCGCGCCGGACCGCACGCCGGAGGCGGCCCGTTCGCTCGTCGAGCCGGAGTGGGAGCAGCTGACCGCCGAGGAGCCCGAGCTCGCCGACCTGTTCGAGGGGAAGGAGGAGCTGGCGGCCTGGCTGGAGGGCGCCGGCGTCATGCTCGACCGTTACTTCACGCTGGAGGATCCGCGGCGGATCGAGCCCGCCCACCGCGAGCTGTCCGTTGAGGCTGAGCTGGCGTCCGGCCTACACCTGCGGGGCTATATCGACCGGCTCGACGTCGCGCCGGGCGGCGAGATCCGGATCGTCGACTACAAGACCGGCACCGCACCGCCGGAGGAGTTCGAGGCGCGGGCCCTGTTCCAGATGAGGTTCTACGCCCTCGCGATCTGGCGCGCGCAGGGCCGGGTGCCGTCCATGCTCCAGCTGATGTACCTGGGTAACGGCGAGATCGTGCGGTACCAGCCGGACGAGTCCGACCTGCTCGCGACCGAACGTAAGGTCGAGGCGCTGTGGCAGGCGATCGAGCGGGCCCTCCGCAGCGGCGACTGGCGGCCGCGGCCCGGGCGCATCTGTGAGTGGTGTGCGCATCAGGCGATCTGCCCGGCGTTCGGAGGAACCCCGCCGCCGCTCCCGGCCGATCTGCCGGCCAGCCTGGCCGAGCTGGTGGGCGCGGCCGAGGAGACTCCCCCGTCCCGCCCGGCCAGCCCCGTGCCAGCCAGCCCACCCCCCGCCAGCCCGGCAACCGCCTCGTGACCGGCCGCGCAGCCGCGGCACACCGCCACCCCGCCCTGACCACCACCCCGCCCTGACCACCACCCCGCGCTGACCACCACCCCGCCCTGACCACCACCCCGCCCTGACCACCACCCCGCCCTGACCACCACCCCGCCCTGACCACCACCCCGCCCTGACCACCGCCCGGGCCTGGGCGGTACCGTCAGCCGCTATGAGCGAACCAGGGTTTCCGGAGGCCGGGACCGCACGGATCCAGATCCTGCACGAGGGCTACGTGCGGGAGGACCGGGAGGGCAACCGGGTCGCCAGCACCGTCGTGCTCATCATCGACGGGCTACGCGTGATCGTCGTCGACCCTGGGATGGTGGCCGACCGGGCCGCGCTGATCGCGGCGGTGACGGCGGCCGGGCCGGGGCCCGGCGACGTGACGGACGTGGTGTTCAGCCACCATCACCCGGACCACACCGTCAACGCGGCGCTGTTCCCGTCCGCGGACATCCATGACCACTGGGCCAGCTACCGCGACGACCTGTGGATGGACCGGGAGCCCGGCGATCTCGCCCTCACCGGCTCCGTCCGCCTCGTGGCCACCCCCGGCCACACGAACGAGGACATCACCACGCTCGCCGCCACTCCCGACGGGGTCTACGCGTGCACGCACGCCTGGTGGGGCCCGGACGGCCCGGCGGTCGACCCGCTCGGCGCCGACCAGGCGGCGCTGGAGAGAAGCCGGGAGCGCATCCTCGCGGTGGCCACGGTGATCGTGCCGGGGCACGGCCCGGCCTTCCAGCCGGGCCCGGACACCCCGCGCTGAACGGGCCGGGCGGGCGCGGTCAGCTCAGGCCGGCTCGCCCTTGAGCGAGAACGACGCCAGCCTGCGGACCGCGACGGCCAGCGCGCCCACGGTCACGAGGACACCGAGGGTGAGCGCCGTCGGCAGGCTGAGCGCCGCGTTCAGGCTGGGGTCGTGCGCGATAGAGTTCGCGATCCCCAGCGAGTACTGCCCGACTGACAGCAGCCTGGCCCCGGCGACCAGGTTGCCCAGCACGCCCTCCCAGATCAGCGCGTAGAGCAGGCCCCACGCGATGGCCCGGGTGGTAAGCACCGAGATCATGACGAAGATCGCGTTATACATGACCGAGCCGGCCAGGGCCCCGACGAACACGCCCAGCGCGAGTTTCGTCGCGCCCCCGGTGGCGATGAGCCCGGCCACCAGGATCGGGACCGCGGCGAAGATCATGGTGAGCACGCAGGCGACCGCATACTTGGCCCCGATCACCACCGCCCGGCTCACCGGCGTGGCCAGCAGGTGCACGATGCTGCCGTCGTCGATTTCCGCACCCAGGACGCTGGTGCCGATGATGAGCGCGGTCAGCGGAAGCACCACGGTCAGCCCGAACACGCCGAGGATGTCCACCGGCCACGAGGCACGCTCCGGGTGGGCCAGCTTCAGCGCCACCGTGACCAGGACCAGGACCAGCGGCGCGAGGGCGAACAGGAGGGCGCGTTTGCGGCCTATCGTCGCCCGCAGGGTGATGCCGACGACGACCCGGCCCTGAACTCCGAACATGGCTGGCTGCTTCCTCTTTCAGGTTTCGACCAGGTAGGTGAAGACGCTTTCCAGCGACTCGTCGGCGGGCAGCAGTTCCCGCAGCCGGATTCCCTCGTCCCGCGCGAGCACCGCGAGCTCGCGGCTGAACGCGCCGTAGTCGGCGGCCCTCACCTGCAGCCCTCGCCCGGTCAGCTCCACCCCGGTCACGGCTGGGCGGCCGATGAGCGAGGCCCCGAGCCGGCGATCGTCGGAGGTGCGGACCAGGAACACGTGCGGGCGGCTGGTCATCAGCCGCCGGATCGCGCGGAAGTCGCCGGAAGCGGCAAGCCGGCCCGCCACGATCACCTGGATCGTGCCGGACAGCCGCTCGACCTCTTCCAGGATGTGCGAGCTGAACAGGATCGTCCGGCCCTGCTCGCCGAGCCGGTGCAGCAGGTCCATCATGTGCAGCCGCTGCCGCGGGTCCATGCCGTTGAACGGCTCGTCCAGCAGCAGGATGGGCGGATCGTGGACGAGCGCCGCCGCCACCTTGATCCGCTGGCGCATGCCCTTGGAGTAGGTGGAGATCCGCCGGTCCTGGGCGTCGGCCATCTCCACGATCCCGATCGCGCGCCGGGTGGCCGCCTCCGGGTCGGGGAGCTTGTGCAGCTGGGCGGTGGCGCGGACGAACGCCTCGCCGGTGAGGAAGGAGTACACCGAATCCCGCTCGGGCACCAGCCCCACCATCCGGTAGATGCCGGGGTTGTGCCAGCTCGCGGCCCCGGCCACGGTCAGCTTCCCGCGGGAGGGCGCGAGGAACCCGGCGGCCAGGTGCAGCAGGGTGGACTTGCCCGCCCCGTTCGGCCCGAGCAGGCCGGTGACCCCGGGCCCGATCGTCATGGTGATGTCGTTGATCGCCACCACGTTGCCGTACCACCGGGAGACGTGGCTCAGCTCGATCGTGCTCATCACGCACCCGCCTTCCGGTACCGGGCGGCCAGAACCCCCAGGCTGGCCCCCAGCAGCACGAGGAACATGACGCCGTACAGGACCCCCACGCCGCCCGGGCGCGGGACCGGGCTGACCGAGGTCCCGCCCAGCCACTGCCTGACCCCCTCCAGCACCGTGGGCGGGCTGACCAGCCCGGCGAGCCGTGACGCCAGCGGGCTCGTGGCCGGGCCGGACCGCCCGCCGGTGACGCCGATCAGGATGGAGGCCAGGCTCCAGCTGAGGAAGAAGTAGATGGCGATCGCGCCGGTCGCGTACGCGCGCCGGCCGGTAAGCGAGGCCAGGGCCAGCCCGATCGCCGCGAACAGCACGGCCCACAGCGCCCCGATGAGCAGCCCCGGGATGAGCGCCTTGGTCTGGTTCCAGACGGCCGCGCCGCCGCCGGCGCTCACGATGG
The DNA here is from genome assembly GCA_963730065.1 of uncultured Actinomycetes bacterium. Lineage (GTDB taxonomy): Bacteria > Actinomycetota > Actinomycetes > Streptosporangiales > Streptosporangiaceae > UBA9676. The sequence continues at coordinate 53,244 of CAVSQL010000011.1, forward strand.
TGCCGAGGTAGAGCAGCAGCAGCGGGATCTCGATCAGCGCGAGACAGGCCACGGTGAACGCGGCCAGCTTGGCCAGCGGGTAGTCCAGGCGGCGCATCGGGCGGCAGAAGTACAGCGGCAGGACGTGGCTGCGCAGGTCCCGTGAGACGAGCTCCGGGGCCTGGGCCGCCACGAAGATCACCATGACCAGCCCGCGCAGCCGGAAGACGTAGGTGTCGTACGGGACTATGCGGCCTCCGCCGCGGGCCGCAGAGATGGCGTTCGCCACCGCGGGCAGGCACATGAGGACGAAGGTGAGGATCGGCACGATCTTCGCCCGCACGCCGCGCCCGATGCCGAACGCCGACCGCAGGCTGTGCCAGTACAGCGCCCTGATGATGGCCGCCCGGCCCAGCCGCGGCCCGTCGTAGTGCTGGTAGCCGAGGTCGTGGATCACGCCACCGTGCCCGGCGATCTCCCCGCTCATGGCGGTCTCACCGCTCATGCGGCACCTCCGGGCGCCTGGTCATCGCTGGCTGTCTGGTCGTCGCGGAACAGCTCCTCGACCCGCCGCCGCTGCTGTTCGAGGCGGTTCAGCGGCAGCCCCAGCTCGGCTATCACGTCGCGGATCACGTCGTACGTGGCATCACCCTCGAGCCGGACCAGCAGGGCCCGCTCATCCGGCCGGGACGCGAGGCCGCGCCGGGACAGCTCGGCCGCCAGCTCCTGCCTGCCCTCGTCGACCTCGACCGCGAGCACCTGGCTGACCCGGGTGAAGCTGGTCATCGTGTCGGCGCGCAGCAGCCCGCCGCGCTCCAGCGCCACCACGTGGTCACAGATTCGCTCGACCTCCCCCAGCAGATGCGAGGAGACCACGATGGAGATGCCGAACTCCCCGCCGATCCTGGCGATCAGGTCGAGCATCGCCCGCCGGCCGCCAGGGTCGAGGCCGGTGGTCGGCTCGTCGAGCAGCAGCAGCCGCGGGTCACCGACCAGCGTCTGGGCCAGCTTGACCCGCTGCTTCATCCCGGTCGAATAGGTGCCGATCAGCCGGTACCGCTCCTCGTGCAGCCCGACATGGCGCAAGGACTCGGCGGCCCGCTCCTTGGCCGCCGTAGCCGGGAGCCCGGACATCCGGCCCAGGTGGGTCACGAACTCGGTGCCGGTGACGTCGGGCGGCAGGCAGTCGTGCTCGGGCATGTAGCCGGTGAGGGTGCGGATCCGTTCCGCGTGCACCGCGGCGTCGCGGCCGAGCACGCTCGCCCGGCCGCTGGTGGGCGCGATCAGGCCCAGCAGGATCTTGATCAGCGTGGACTTGCCCGCGCCATTCGCGCCGATCAGCCCCGTGATCCCCGGCGCGAAGGCGACCGTGAGCCCGTCCAGGGCGGTCACCCCGCGCGGGTACTGCTTGGTCAGCGCCTGGGTCTCGATGACGCTGGTTCCGGTGACGCCGGGCTCGCCCACGGCGGTCTCGATGACGCGGCTGTCGCTCACGGACCCAGCGTCCCAGCCCGGCGGCTGGGCCGTCATCGGCCAGAAGTCTGCTCTTGATGTCAGACCGCGGGCGTAGGCGGCGCCCGGCGCCGCCGCGGTCCACCCGGCGGACTACGACCACGGGCGGACGCTGCGAACCTGCCTGCGGCGTTACCGTGAGTCCGTGAGCGCGCAATCGTCCCCGGTCCCCGGTTTCACGGACGAGCAGGCGGGCGGACGCCCGCCGGGCCGGGCGGGCCCCAGCCCGCCGCTGACGATGAGACTGCGGCGGATCCACTGGGTGACGCTGGATTACGTCCTCGCGGCCGTCTGTGCCGTGATCATCTTCGGCCTGCTGTACAAGGGCAACGGCGTGAGCGAGCTGCCGTTTCCCGGAGGGTATGTCCGCGACTGGCTCCCGCCGGTGCTGGCCGTCTGCCTGTCCATCCCGGTCGCCATCCGGCGCCGTGACCCGGTGTTCTCTCTCGCCCTGGTCCTGGTGGGCTGCGCCGCGGTACTGTGGCTCGACGGCCGGATCACCCGCGGCCCCATCGTCCCGCTGGCCCTGGTGCTGTTCCTGGTGGCGGCCACCCGCAGCCGCCGGGCCGCCCTCGCCGCGCTGGCCGCCTCGCTCGCGCTGTGCGCCGTCCAGGGCCTGATCATGAGCCTGGACGGGATCGGGGCGGGCAACGCGATCGTCGCCGGCCTGGTCCTGATCATCGTCTGGATGGTCGGCTACTCGATCGGCCAGCGACGCGCCTACGCGGCGCGGCTGCGGCAGCAGGCCACCGATAACGCCGTCACCGCCGAACGGCTGCGCATCGCCAGGGAACTGCACGACGTGGTGGCGCACAGCATGACCGTGGTGGCGGTGCAGGCCGGCTTTGGCGAGTACGTGTTCGACCGCCAGCCGGCCCAGGCCCGGGCCGCGCTCGGCGCCATCCAGACCGTGACCGGGGAGGCGCTCGCCGACATGCAGCGGATGCTCGGGGCGCTGCGCCAGGCCGGCTCGCGGGCGGAACGCCAGGCCCGGCGGACCAGGCTGCGAGCCGGGCGGGCGGCGCGGCGGCGCCCGGCGGCCAGGCGCAGATCCCGGCGGCGGCGCCCGACCCGCTGGCGGCCGCCCCGCTGGCGCCCGCGCCCGGCCTGGCCGACCTGGACCGGCTGGTGGCCGGCACGGCCGGGGTCGGCGTCCAGGTCGAGGTGGTGCGGACCGGGCAGGCCCGGGCCATCCCGGCCGGGATGGACCTGGCGGCGTTCCGCATCGTCCAGGAGGCGCTGACCAACGTGGTGAAGCACTCCGGCGCGGACCGCTGCCTGGTGCGCATCGCCTACGGCGCCGGTGATCTGCGGGTCGAAATCACCGACCCGGGCCCGCCGCCCGGCGCCCTCGCCCAGGCAGCCGGTGCCCGGGCGGTGGCTCTGGCTGGCGCTCCCCCCCACGGCGGCGCCGGCCGGGCCGGGCCCGCTGGTGGCAGCGCCCGGGCCGGGCTCGCTCCGGGCGGCCACGGGATCGCCGGGATGTGTGAGCGGGTCGGCCTGTACGGCGGCGAGCTGGAGGCCGGGCCGCGGCCCGGCCGGGGTTTCCGGGTGGCGGCGCGGTTCCCGCTGCCGGCCGCGGCAAGATGAGGCCGCGGCGGGCCGCGGCGCGGCCAGCGGGCAGGCCGCGGTGACGCTGCGGGTGGTCGTCGCCGACGATCAGGCCCTGGTCCGGGCCGGGTTCTGCGGCATCGTCGACGCCACGGACGGTTTCACCGTCGTCGGCGAGGCCAGCACCGGGGCCGAGGCCGTCGCGGTGGCCCGCCGGGCCCGGCCCGATGTCGTCCTGATGGACGTCCGGATGCCGGTCATGGACGGCATCGAGGCCACCAGGCAGATCACCGGGCCGGGCGGGGTCGACGGCGCCCGGGTGCTGATCCTGACCACCTTCGACCTGGACGAGTACGTGTACGCGGCGCTGCGCGCCGGGGCCAGCGGCTTCCTGCTCAAAAGCACCCAGCCCGGTGACCTGCTCAGCGCCATCGCGGTGGTCGCCGCGGGGGATGCGCTGCTCGCCCCGAGCGTGACCCGGCGGCTGGTGGCCGAGTTCGTGCGCAGCTCCGCGCCTGCTCCCCCGCCCGCGGGCCGGCCGGATGCCGCCCTGGCGGCCATTACCGCGCGCGAGCGTGAGGTGCTGGCCCTGGTCGCCAGCGGCCTGTCCAACACCGAGATCGCCGACCGGCTCTCGATCAGCCCCGCCACGGCCAAGACCCATGTCGGCCACCTGCTGGCCAAGCTGAACGCCCGGGACCGGGTCCACCTCGTGATCCTCGCCTACCAGGCCGGGATCGTCCCCGCAGGCTGAGGCGGCCGCAGGCTCGTCCGGCGCGGCCTCGGCCCGGGGCGGAACGGTCCGGTCCGGGTCGAGGGCGAACGCGTGCTGCTCGCGGGCCGCGCCGTCACCGTGTTATCCGGACAGCTGAGCGACGCCGCGCTCCCCCGTTAACGCGGCCGCGTTAACGGCCGGCGGCGTAACCCTGCATCCCGCGGGCGTTGGCGGCCGCGTACAGGAACCCCCCGGACCGGGCGACCGCGCTGACCCGCCCGAGCGACCACGGGGGCCGCACCGTAACCCGGTGCCCGAGTTCGCCCAGCCGGGCGATCACGTTCTGGCCGGCGCGCTCCTCCACGTCCACGGCCAGCGGGAACGACTTCCGTGGGTAGAAGGACGAGGGGAAGTGGGTGGTGTGGAAGGCGGGAGCGTCGATCGCCTCCTGCAGGTTCATCCCGTGGTGCACGAAGTGGAGGAAGAACGACAGGGTCCACTGGTCCTGCTGGTCCCCGCCCGGGGTGCCGAACGCGAGGTAGGGCTCACCACCGCGCAGCACCAGGGTCGGGGACAGGGTGGTGCGCGGGCGCTTGCCCGGCGCCAGCGTGTTCGCCAGCCCGGGGGTGAGGGTGAACATCTGCGCCCGGGTGCCCAGGCAGAACCCGAGGCCGGGGATCACCGGCGAGCTCTGCAGCCAGCCCCCGCTGGGGGTGGCGGTGACCACATTGCCGAACCGGTCGGCGGCATCGAGGTGGCACGTGTCCCCGGCGGGCACGGACCGGGCCAGGCCAGGGTCCGCGAACCCGGAGGCCGACGGCCGGGCGCCGGCGCAGCCCGGGATCGGTGAGCACCGTCACCGGCTCCCCGGCCCAGCCGGCGGTCACCGCCAGCTCCGCCGCCACGCCGGCCGCGTACCCGGGCAGCCTGGGCTCGGCACCGGCCGGGCGGCCGGGGCGCAGGTCCGGGGATGCGGCCGGGCCGACCAGCCCGCGGCGCTGCGCCGCGTAGTCCGCCGACAGCAGGGCGGCCAGCGGGACGTCAGCCCACCGGGGATCGCCGTACCAGGCCTCCCGGTCGGCGAACGCCAGCTTGGCGCACTCCACCATGGTGTGGATGTACTCGGCCCGCCCCATGGCGCCCAGGTCGAACCCCGCGAGCAGCGCCAGCTGCTGCAGGAACACCGGGCCCTGGCCCCACGGCCCGGTCTTGCACACGGTCAGGCCCGCGTAGTCGCCGGCGACCGGCGGCTCAGCGCTGGCCCGCCATCGGGCCAGGTCATCGGCGGCCAGCAGGGCCTCGTGACGTTCGCCGGTGACGTCCATCACCTCGGCGTGCTCCAGGTACGTCCCGATCGCCTCGGCCACGAAACCCTGGTAGAAGGCGCGGCGGGCCGCCTCGATCTGTGTCTCCCGGCCCGGCCCGGCCGCCTCCGCCTCGTCCAGTAGCCGCTGGTAGGTGGCCGCGAGCGCGGGGTTGGCCAAGCGGGCGCCCACCTCGGGCACCCCGTCCGCCAGGTAGATCTCGGCCGAGCTGGGCCAGTGCTCGCGGAACGCGCTGGCCACCGACGCAATGCCCGCGCTGATGCCGGGCACCACTGGGTAGCCCTCGCGCGCGTAACCGATGGCGTACTCCATCACCTCCCGCAGCCGGAGCCGGCCATGGGCGGCGAGCAGCAGCATCCAGGTCCCGAACGCGGCCGGGACGCAGGCGGGGAGCAGCCCGCTGCCCGGGACCAGGTCCAGCCCGAGCGCGCCGAACGCCTCCGGCGTGGCCGCCTCCGGCGCGGGCCCCTGGCCGTCGAGGACAAAGACCCCACCTACGCTGGCGTCGTAGCCGATGATGGGCACCTCGCCGCCGGGGCCGTTCAGATGCGGCTCGACGACCTGCAGCACTAACCCTGCCGCGACCGCCGCGTCGAACGCGTTACCGCCCTTCTCGAGCACCGCCATGCCCGCCGCCGACGCGAGCCAGTGGGTGGAGGCCACCACGCCGAACGTGCCGGCCAGCTGCGGCCGGGTGGTGAAGGTGGATCCCTGCGGCATCATGCGCACTCCCTCGGGCCAGGCAGGCGGCGGGCAGTCACACGCTACCTCCGCCGGCGGAGGCTGATCCCGGCTCGGCCGTGGCCGCGATACGGTCGGCCCCATGGCTGATGATCTGTCCCCGCGGCTGCGGGCTGTTTGCGATCTGAACGTCGCCGAGGTGCGCGAGTCCTCGGGGCGTCACGAATACGACGGCACCATCCAGGACCTGTCGCCGGACGGGGTGCGCGCGGGGCTGGCCAGGCTCACGCAGGCGGCCGAGTCAGGTGACCCCCTGGAGGACTCGCACGACGAGGCGCACCTCGGCGCGTTCGAGGATCAGGCCCGGGTCTGGTTCGGGGAACTGGAGCTGCACCGGCGCAACCCGCTGGTCCACCTCTTCGGCCTCGACCTGGCCGGCTACGACCGGGACTACGCACCGCAGGCGGACCGGGACCGGGCCCGGCTGTCCCACCTGGCTCACTGGCCGCAGGCGGTGGACGCCGCCATCGCGGCGCTCGACCAGGTGAACGCGCCGGTGGCGGTCGCCCTGCTGGACGGCATCAAGGGCCTCGCGAGCGGCCTCCCGGACGGCGCTCCCGGCGACATCGCCGGCGCCGCCCGGGCCGCGCACGAGCGGCTGGTCGCGGCCGTCTCCGCCATGGCCGCCTCCGGGGACCCCGACCCGGCGCTGGGCGGCCCCGCGCTGACCGCGCTGATGGGCAGTTCGGAGCGCATGGAGGTGGACCTTGGCCAGCTGGCGGAGCGGGCCGACGCCGAGCGCGACCGGCTGCGGGAACGGCTCGCGAACAGCTGCGCCCGCATCGACCCCGCGCGGCCACCGCTGGAGCTCGCGCGCGAGCTGGTCCAGGATCATCCCGACGCCAGCGGGGTCATCGACGCCGCGCGGCAGTGGACCCAGCGGGTGATCGACTTCACCCGCGAGCACGACCTCGCCCCGTACCACGACGGGCAGTGCCTGGTCGGGCCCGCTCCCCCGTCCCGGCGCTGGGCGATGGCGATGATGTCGTGGGCCGCCCCGGGCGAGCCGGAGGGCCCGTCCTGGTACCACATCACCCCGCCCGACGAGTCGTGGTCGGAACGTGAGGCGGCCGAATGGCTGGAGGTGTTCAGCGCGACGACGCTGCCCGGGATCACCGTGCACGAGGTGGCACCGGGGCATTACTCGCACGGGCGGGCCCTGCGGCACGCGGCCACCCCGGTCCGGCGGGTGCTGCTGTCCGGGTCGTTCGCCGAGGGGTGGGCGCACTACGCCGAGGAATTGTGCGTCGAGCAGGGATTCGGCGGCGACGATCCCCGGTTCGAGATCGGCGTCTGGCTCGAGGCGCTGGTCCGGGTCACCCGGCTGGCGTGCGCGATCGGCGTGCACACGGCGGGCATGAGCGTCGAGGAGGGCGCCCGCCGGTTCGAGGCGGACACGCACCTGGCCGGCCCGGCCGCGCTGTCGGAGGCCCGGCGGGCGACCTTCGACCCGACCTACGGCTGCTACACCTGGGGCAAGCTGACGATCCTGGACCTGCGCGAGCAGGCCAGGCAGCAGTGGGGCGGGGGATTCAGCCTGCAGCGGTTCCACGCGGCCATGCTGGCGCTCGGCTCTCCGCCGCTGGGCCTGCTCGGCACCGCCATCGTCCGCGGCTTACCCGGATCCCCCACGTGATCATGGGCGCCACCGCCCGCCGGCGCGCCCTCGGGATGGGGGAATTGCCTTGACCACGCCCCCCGGGCGCGCAAGTATTTGACTATGTCAAGTGATTCTTTGACGTCGTCAGCGACTACGCCCGGGAACGGCGCCGCTGATCAGGTGACCAACGGCCAGGTCGCGGCCGTGCGCGAGTTCAACCGCTTCTACACCAACGTCATCGGCCTGCTCCGGGAGGGGCTGGTGGACACGCCCTACTCGCTCACCGAGGCCAGGGTCCTGTTCGAGCTGGCCCGGGACGGGGAGACCGAGACCAGCCGCCTGCGCGGCTGGCTCGACATCGATGCGGGCTACCTGAGCCGCCTGCTGGCCCGGTTCGAGGCCGACGGGCTGGTGCGGCGGACCCGCTCCCCCGCCGACGGGCGGCGCCAGGTCACCGGCCTGACCGCCGCCGGGCGGGCGGTCTTCGCCAACCTCGATGCCCGCTCGGGCGACCAGATCCGCGAGCTGCTCGCCGCCCTCACCCCGGCGGGCCGGCAGCACCTGACCGGCGCCATGGCCAGCATCCGGGAGATCATCGGGCCGCCGGCGCCGCCCGCCGCGTTCGTGCTCCGGCCGCCCGCGCCCGGCGATCTGGGCTGGGTCGTGCAGCGGCACGGCGCCCTGTACGCCGCCGAGTACGGCTGGGACGCGTCCTTCGAGGCACTGGTAGCGCGGATCGTCGCGGGCTACGCCGAACGCGGCGATCGCGGCCGGGAGTCCGCGTGGATCGCCGAGCTGGGCGGCGAGGCCGGCTGCGTGTTCTGCATGCGCAAGGACGGCGCCACCGCGCAGCTGAGGCTGCTGCTCGTCGAGCCGCGGGCCCGCGGCCTGGGCATGGGCGGCCGCCTGGTTGCCGAATGCGTCTGTTTCGCCCGCCGGGCCGGGTACCGGGAGATGGTCCTGTGGACCAACGACGTGCTGCACGCCGCCCGCCGGATCTACCAGCGGGCAGGTTTCCAGCTCGTCTCCTCCCAGCCGCACCACAGCTTCGGCCACGACCTGGTGGGGCAGGACTGGCGGCTGCCGCTGACCTGACGCCATGGTCAGTCGGGTGGCGAGCCCGGCACCACCAGGCCCGTCTCGTACGCGAGGATCACCGCCTGCACCCGGTCGCGCAGGCCCAGCTTCGCCAGCAGGTTGCCGACATGGGTCTTGACGGTCGCCTCGCTGACGAACAGGCCCACCGCGATCTCGGCGTTGCTGCGGCCCCGGGCCAGCATCAGGAGCACGTCCCGCTCCCGCGCGGTCAGGGAGGCGAGCCGCGCCGGTGACGGGGACGTCTCCGGCGGCCGGCGCGCGAACGCCTCGATGAGGCGGCGGGTCACCGACGGGGCGAGCAGGGCGTCGCCCGCGGCGGCGGCGCGCACGGCGGCGATGAGGTCGTGCCGGGGCGAGTCCTTGAGCAGGAACCCGCTGGCGCCCGCCCGCAGCGCCTCGTACACGTAATCGTCGAGGTCGAAGGTGGTGAGCATGACCACCTTGGGTGCGGCGGCAGGGCCGCGCGTGATCAGCCGCGTTGCCTCAAGCCCGTCCATCCCGGGCATCCGGATGTCCATCAGCACCACGTCGGGCTCGCGGGCGGCCACCTGCGACACGGCCGCCTCCCCGTTGGCCGCCTCGCCGACCACGGTGATGCCCTCGGCAGCGTCGAGGATGACGCAGAATCCCGAGCGGACCAGTTCCTGATCGTCAACGACGAGCACCCGGATCGGGGCCGGCCCGGCTGATGCCGTCATAACGAGGGCAGCCGGGCCGTGACGGCGAAGCCGCCAGCCGGGGTCGGGCCGACCGTCAGGTTCCCGCCGCACGAGGCGACCCGCTCGGCGATCCCGGCCAGGCCGAGCCCGGACCCGGCCAGCGGGGAGCCCGGCTGGACGGCGGCGCTACCGTTCCCGCCCGGCGGCCCGTCCCGCCGCGGTCCGGAGTCGGCGACGCTCACGGTGATGTACCCGGGCTCATAGGACAGGGTGACGGCGGCGCGGGCCGCGTGGGCGTGGCGGATCGTGTTGGTCAGGGCCTCCTGGACGATGCGGTACGCGGTCAGGTCGACGCCCGGGGCGAGCGGGCCCGGGGTGCCCACGACCTCGAAGTCGACGGCGAGCCCGGCGCCGCGTACCTGGTCGAGCACGCCACCGAGCTCGCCGAGCGAAGCCGAGGGGGCCGTCTCCAGGCGCTCGGACGGGCCACGCAGCACGCCCAGCAGCCGGCGCAGCTCGGTCAGGGCCAGGCGGGCCGTGTCACCGATGATCTCCACCGAGCGCCGCGCCTGCGCGGGTCTGTCCGGCAGCAGCGACGTCGCCGCCTCCGCCTGCACCGCCATCAGGCTGACGTGGTGGGCCACTACGTCGTGCAGCTCGCGCGCGATCCGGGCGCGCTCCGCGGCGGCCTCGCGCGACACCACCCGGTCCAGCTCCGCCTCGGCGCGGTCGGCCCGGCCCTGCGCCGCCGCCAGGTTCGCCCGCTTGGCCCGGCTGAGCGTGCCCGCCACCCATGCCGCGATGAAGATCATCGCCTGGAAGATGGCCTGGTACGGCTCCTGGTGGCCGGGCGCGGACAGGGAGACGGCGATGCCCGCCAGCGCGACAGCGACCGTGATCCAGCGCCACACGGCACTACAGCGGTCGATCACGGTGTAGAACGCGATCGCGGGCCCGAGCGGGAACGGCGCGAAGCCGAATCCGATCTGGTCGTAAGCGACCCGCACGGCGCCGATGACGATGAGAACCGGAACGGGCCACCGCCGGCGCCAGATGAGCGGGATGCCCTGGGCGGCGACCAGGACGAGGGCGAGCCACAGCGGGTGCAACTGCGCCCGGTACGGCAGCAGCGAGACCATGTTGACGGCGGCGAGCGCGACCGCGAGAACCAGATCCTGGATCCGCTCCTGGCGCCGCTGCGGCAGCGCGGCCACCCGCGCCGCGAGCTCCTGCGGGAACCCGGCCACCCGCGCCGCCAGCCTCTTCACGACCCGATGGTACGGCCTGGCTCCGCGGCGGCGGATCGTCCGGCCGGATGAACCGGCGGCTCAGCCAAAGGGCGGAACGCCGGGCACTGTCCCGCGCCGCAGTAGGGCATAGGGAGGAGCCGGCAAATCGCCTTGGTGCCCGATGTGGCAGCCACCCCCCCGTTGTCACGCTGATCCCATGAACACGACCACCGGGGCGCAGAGCCCGTCAGCATCACCGGCCCGCGCGCCCGGCGCCGCGGGAAGCCAGCCGCCCGCCACCGCGGGCCGCCCCCAGCGGACGCCGAGGCTCGGGATCGCCGTCATCGCGGCAGCCGCGTTTGGCGTTGAGATGGCCGTCAGCGCGCGCTACGGGTACGTGCGGGACGAGCTCTACTTCCTCGCCGCCGGGCATCACCCGGCCTTCGGCTACGTCAACCAGCCCCCCATCACCCCGCTGATCGCCCGCCTGTCCGCGGTGCTGTCCGGCAACACCCTGGTCGGGCTCCGGGTGGTGCCCGCGCTCGGCCTCGCCGCCCTGGTGGTGCTCACCGCGGCCATGAGCCGCCTGCTCGGCGCGGGCCGGGCCGGCCAGCTCCTCGCTGCGCTCGCGGCGGCGACCTGCGGCGAGTACCTGGGAGCGATGCACGAGCTGACCACCACCATGCCCGACTTCGTGTTCTGGGCGGTCATGCTGTACCTGGTGATGCGCCTGCTCGCCAGCCGGGATCCGCGGTGGTGGCTGGCCATCGGTGGCTGCGCCGGCCTCGCCAGCGAGGCCAAGTGGAACATCGCCTTCCTGGTCGCCGCGCTGGCCGCCGGCTTCCTCGCCACCGATGCCCGCCGCCTGCTGCGCAGCCGCTACCTGCTGTTCGGCTGCGTGATCGCCGCCGCGCTGGCCGCGCCGGACGTCATCTGGCAGGCGGCGCACGGCTGGCCCAGCGTCAACGTGTTCCGCGCCCTGCAGGGCCAGGCCGGGCACAACCGGGCCACCTACTGGCTGGCGCAGGTCCTGTTCACCGGCCCGGTGCTGGCCCCGGTCTGGGTCACCGGCGCGATCTGGTCGATCCGGAGTGGCGCGGCCCGCCGGTTCCGCCCGGTGGGCATCGCCGGTGTGATCGCGATCGTGACGCAGTTCGTGCTCGGCGGCAAGGCGTACTACCCGGGCGCGGCCTACACGTTCCTGCTCGCGGCCGGCTGCGTGCCGCTCGAGCGCTGGCTGGCCGCGCGCAAGCCGCGGGCATGGCGGATCAGCCCGGCCGTCCTGATGGGCACGGCGATGCTGGCGGGCGCGGTGATAGCCGCGCCGATCACGCTCTCGGTGCTGCCCGCCCGCGCGCTGGCCACGGTCCCGCTCCAGAAGATCAACTACGACCTGGCCGAGACGATCGGCTGGCCCCAGCAGGTCGCCCTGGTGGCCCGCGAGTACCGCGCGCTGCCGCCCGGCCAGCGGGCCACCACTGCGATCCTGGCCGGCAACTACGGTGAGGCCGGGGCCCTCGACCGGTACGGGCCCGGCGACGGGCTGCCGCCCGCGTTCAGCGGCGCCAACAACTTCTGGTACTGGGGCCCGCCCCCGGCGCGCGACCGGTCGGCCATCGCGGTGAACATCGACCCGGCGCTGCTGCGGCGGCTGTTCACCACCGTCCGGCAGGTCGCCGTCTTCCACAACGGCCTGGGCGTCAGCGACGACGAGCAGGGGGCCACCATCGACGTGGCTACCGGGCTGCGCGGCAGCTGGGCGCAGGCGTGGCCGCTGCTGCGCGACTTCTCCTGAGGCACTCACCCGGGCGTCGCGGGCGCGCCGCGGGCGTGAGAGCATCGTGATGCCAGGTCCCTACGTGAGAAGCAAGGATCGATGCTGGCCGAATACTCCCGGGTGGTCCGGGCCTTGGCTGCCGCGGTCGGCCTGGCCGTCGCCGTTGGCCTGGCCGGGTGCGCCGCCGCGCCCACCCCGGTGGCCGTCCCGATCCAGATCGGCAACACCTACGTGCCGGTCCCGGCGTCGGCCGGCTCCACCGTGGCGTACGTGGTCATCCGCAACAACGGGTCCGCCGACCGGCTGATGTCGGCCCGCACCAGCGCCGGGGGCCGGGTCGCCTTCCGCGCCCCGGCCCGTCCCGGCGCCCTGACCATGCACACGGTCAGCTCGATCGCCATCCCGGCGCACTCCACCGTCGCGATGGTTCCCGACGGCTACCACATGCTGATCACCGGCGCGGGGCCGATCCGCGGCGGCAAGGACATCACCCTGACCCTGGTCTTCGCGCACGCCGGCCTGGTCTCGGTGGTGGCGCTGGTCACCAACCCGGCGACCGGGGGAAGCACCTATTTCCTGAACTGAGCGCCCGGGCACGGCCGCAGGCCGCTCAACGGCACGGCCGCAGGCCGCTCAGCGGCACAGCCGCAGGCCGCTCAGCAGCACGGTGCCGGTACCGTGCTGGTCATGTCCAGCTACCGCCAGGCCGGCACCGTGCTCACCGACCACGTGTTCTCCGTCCCGCTCGACCACGACCGTCCGGACGGCCAGCGGATCGAGGTGTTCGCCCGGGAGGTGGTCGCGGCGGACCGGGCGGCGGCGAGCCTGCCCTGGCTGGTGTTCCTCCAGGGCGGCCCCGGGTTCGGCGCCCCGCGCCCGCACGGCCGCGACAGCTGGCTCGGCCGCGCGCTGGCCGACTACCGGGTGCTGCTGCTCGATCAGCGGGGCACCGGCCGGTCCACCCCGGCCAGCAGGCAGACGCTGGCCGGGACCGCCGACGACCAGGCTCGCTACCTCGCGCATTTCCGCGCCGACGCGATCGTCCGCGACGCCGAGCTGATCCGCCAGGCGGTCACCGGCGGCGAGCCGTGGAGCGTGCTCGGCCAGAGCTTCGGCGGCTTCTGTACGGTGACCTACCTGTCGCTGGCCCCCGAGGGCCTCAGGGAGGCGTTCATCACCGGCGGCCTGCCGGGCCTGGACACCAGCGCCGACGACCTCTACCGGCTCACCTACGGCAAGGTGCGGGCGAAGACCGGGGAGCACTACCGGCGCTACCCGGACGACGCCGGCCAGGCCCGCCGGGTGGCCCGCCGTCTGCGGGCTGGCGACGTCCTGCTCCCCAGCGGCGCACCGCTCACCGTGGAGGCGTTCCAGGCCCTGGGGCAGATGCTGGGCGCGAGCACCGGCGGCGACGACCTGCACTACCTGCTCGAGGACCCGTTCGCGGGCAGCGGCCTGTCCGACGCCTTCCTGCACGCGGCCGAGCGCCGGCTCAGCTTCGCCGCTGGCCCGCTGTACGCGGTCCTGCACGAAGCGTGCTACGCGCAGGGGACGGCCACCCGCTGGTCGGCGCAGCGGATCCGGGCCGAGTTCGTCGAGTTCGACCCGGCCGCCGCCCTCGACGGCGACGGCCCGCTGCTGTTCACCGGCGAGATGATCTACCCGTGGATGTTCGACACCGACCCGGTGCTGCGCCCGCTGCGCGGGGCGGCGGACGCGCTGGCCGAGCGTGAGGACTGGCCCCCGCTTTACGACGCCGCCCGGCTGGCCGCCAACGAGGTGCCGGTGGCGGCGGCCATCTACTTCAACGACATGTACGTGCCGGCCGAGCTCTCGGTGCCGACCGGGCAGGCGATCCGGGGCCTGAAAGCGTGGGTGACCAGCGAGTACGAGCACAACGGGCTGCGCGTGAGCAACGGCGCCGTGCTGGACAGGCTCATCGCCCTGGCCCGCGGCACGGCCTGAACCCCGGCTGCTCCATGATCGGCACCGGCGGATCCGGCCCGTAGACTCTGGTTGTGGTGGCCCGGCCGGAAACAGGCAGCGTCAGGATCGCTGAGCTGGTGGCGACGCTCTCCTACGCAGCCGACCTGGGTCTCGGGCAGCCGATGGCCCATTGCATGCGGCAGACGGTGATCGCGCTGCGGCTGGCCGGGCTGGCCGGCGCCAGTGACCGCGAGCTGGAGGCGACCTATTACCTCGGGCTGATGATGAACGTGTACTGCCACGCCGACGCGGCTGAGCAGGCGCAGTGGTTCGGCGACGACATCAGCATGAAGGGCGACGGGTTCGATACGCTCGATATGAGCACGGCGCGGATGGTCGCCTTCGTCCTGCGGCGGGTTGGCTCGCACGGCAGCGGCATGGCGCGGGCCAGGCGGCTGGCGACATTCCCGGTGGCCGGGGTGAAGCAGATGGCCACCTTCGCGACCACGCACTCCACGCTGGGCGCGCAGTTCGCCGGGCGGATCGGGCTGGACGAGACGGCCTGTGTCGCGATCAGGCAGGGGTATGAGCAGTGGGACGGCAAGGGCTATCCCCGCCACCTGCGCGGGGAGGAGATCTGCCTGCCCGCGCGGCTGGTCCAGCTGGCGAGCCCGGTCGAGGTCTTCAGCCGGCGCCGCGGCACCGAGGCGGCGGTGGCGGTCGCGCGCAGGCACCGCGGGACGCAGTTCGACCCCGCGATCGTCGACCTGTTCTGCTCCCACGCGCCGCAGCTGCTGGCCGGCCTCGATCAGGCCTCCGACTGGGATGCCGTCGTCGACACCGAGCCGCATCTGTCGCGCCGTGTCGGCGGCGCCGACCTGGACGTGGTCCTTGAGGCCATGGCTGACCTGGTCGACATGAAGAGCCCCTACCTGGCCGGGCACTCGCGCGGGGTGGCCAACCTGGCCAGCGCGGCGGCGCTCGCCTCCGGCCACCCCAGCGATGACGCGGCGGCCTTGCGGCGCGCGGGACTCATCCACGACCTCGGCCGGCTCGGGGTGTCCAACGCGGTCTGGGACAAGCCGGGCCCGGTCACCGAGGCCGAGTCCGAGCGGATCCGGCTGCACCCCTACCTGACCGACCGCATGCTGGCCCGGCTGAGCGCGCTCGGCCGGAGCCGGGAGATCGCCGCCCGGCACCACGAGCGCCTGGACGGCTCGGGTTACCCGCGCGGGCTGACCGCGGCCTCGCTGACGCCGCCGGACCGGCTGCTGGCCGCGGCGGACGTCTATCACGCGATGACCGAGCCACGGCCGCACCGGGACCCGCTCGACCCCGGCCAGGCCTCGCGCGAGCTGCGGGCCGAGGTGGTCGCCGGCCGCCTGGACGGGGAGGCGGCCGACGCGGTCCTGGCTGCCGCGGGCCACCGCGCGCCCACCCGGCGGGCCTGGCCGGGCGGGCTCACCGCCCGCGAGGTCGAGGTGCTCGGGCTGCTGGCCCGCGGCTACCCGACCAAGGAGATCGCCCGGCGGCTGGTGGTCACGCCGAAGACGGCCGCCAACCACATCGAGCACATCTACGTCAAGCTCGGCGTATCGAGCCGCGCCGCCGCGACGCTGTACGCCACCCAGCACGGCCTGACCGGCGCGTTCGAGCCGCCGAGTTAAGCGCGGTCTGGGAGATGGGCGTCTACGCCAGGCGGGTGCTGCCGCGGATCCTCAACGCCGCGGGCGGCATGAGCAGGCTCGAGCCGCTGCGGCGCCGGGTCTGCACCGGCCTCGCCGGGGACATCGTCGAGATCGGCTTCGGCTCGGGGCTCAACGTCCCCTTCTATCCGGCGGCCATCACCCGGGTCGCCGCGGTCGAGCCCTCCGACCTCGCCTGGCGGCTGGCCGCCGGCCGCGTCCGGGCCGCGCGCGCCCCGGTGCAGCGGGCCGGCCTGGACGGCCAGTCCCTGCCCTTCGACGACGGCAGCTATGACGCCGTCCTGTCCACCTGGACGCTGTGCACCATCACCGATGCCGCCGCCGCGCTCGGCGAGGTGCGGCGGGTGCTCAAACCCGGCGGGACCTTTCATTTCCTCGAGCACGGGCTGGCGCCCGACGAGGACGTCCGCCGCTGGCAGCGGCGCCTCGAGCCGCTGCAGAAACGGCTGCTCGGCGGGTGCCACCTGACGCGGCCGATCGCCGGCCTGCTGACTGCCGCCGGCTTCACCGTCACCGAGGTCAACGTCTTCTACGAGACGGGCACCTCGAAGGTCACCGGGGCCGCCTCGCTCGGCATCGCGGTCGCCCCGGCGGGGACTAACTAGTTGCGATCAAGCAAGTAATTCGGGGTAGGCTCGGAAAGCGTGCGGGAAAAGCACGGGCCAGGAGCACCGGGCAGCGTCCACGCGCCCGGCAACGGGCCCGTGCCAGACCCCGGCGGCCGCTACAAGTGGGTGGCCCTGTCCAACACCACCCTGTCCATCACGATGGCGACCATCGACGCCTCGATCGTGATCATCGCGATGCCGGCCATCTTCCGCGGCATCGGCCTGGACCCGCTGGCCCCGGGCAACGTCACCTACCTGCTGTGGATGATCATGGGGTACCTGCTGGTGACGGCGGTGCTGGTGGTGACGCTCGGCCGGCTGGGCGACATGTACGGCCGGGTGCGGATCTACAACCTGGGGTTCGTGGTCTTCACGCTGGCCTCGATCGCGCTCTCGCTCGACCCGTACACCGGCTCACAGGGCGCCATCTGGCTGATCGTCTGGCGGCTGGTGCAGGCGGTCGGCGGGGCCATGCTCATGGCCAACGCGGCCGCCATCCTCACCGACGCGTTCCCGGCCCGCCAGCGCGGCATGGCGCTGGGCATCAACCAGATCGCCGGGATCGCCGGGCAGTTCGTCGGGCTGCTGCTCGGCGGGCTGCTGGCCGCGTGGTGGTGGCGCGCGGTGTTCTGGGTGAACGTCCCGATCGGCGTGGCCGGCACCATCTGGTCCTACCTGAGCCTGCGGGAGATCGCGTCCACCCGGCGGGCGCGGATCGACTGGGCCGGCAACGTCACCTTCGCGCTCGGCGCGGGCCTGCTGCTGGCCGCGATCACGCACGGGATCCAGCCCTACGGGGGGCACACGACCGGCTGGACCAGCCCGTGGGTGGTCGGCGGGCTGGCGGCCGGGGCCGCGCTGCTGGTGGCGTTCTGCGTCATCGAGACCAAGATCGCCGAGCCGATGTTCCGGATGGGGCTGTTCAAGATCCGGGCGTTCGCGGCCGGCAACGCGGCGAGCCTGCTGGGCTCGATCGCTCGCGGCGGCCTGCAGTTCATGCTGGTGATCTGGCTGGCCGGGATCTGGCTGCCGCTGCACGGGTACAACTTCGCGGTGACCCCACTGTGGGCGGGGATCTACATGCTGCCGCTGACCACCGGCTTCCTGCTGGCCGGCCCCGTGTCGGGCCACCTGTCGGACCGCTACGGCACGCGCCCGTTCGCCACCGCCGGCCTGCTGCTCGCGGCGTGCGCGTTCTGCGGCCTGATGCTGCTCCCGGTGGTCTTCCCGTACTGGGCGTTCGCGCTGCTCATCTTCTGCAACGGGATCGGCTCGGGCCTGTTCGCCTCCCCCAACACCTCCGCGATCATGAGCAGTGTCCCGGCCCGCGACCGCGGCTCGGCGTCGGGCATGCGGGCCACCTTCCAGAACTCGGGCATGGCCCTGTCGATCGGGATCTTCTTCTCGCTGCTGATCGTCGGCCTGGCGGCCACGCTCACCCGGACGCTGGCCGCCGGCCTGCACGCGCAGGGGGTCCCGCTGGCAACCGCGAACCAGGTCAGCCACCTGCCGCCGGTGAGCACGGTGTTCGCGGCCCTGCTCGGCTTCAACCCGGTGCAGCACCTGCTGGCCCCGTCCGGTGTGCTCGCCACGCTCCCCGCGCACAACGTCGCGGTGCTGACCGGGAACCAGTTCTTCCCCCATCTCATCTCCGGGCCGTTCCACCACGGCCTGATCATCGTGTTCAGCGCGGCCGCCGCCATGTCCCTGGTGGGGGCCACGGTGTCGCTGCTGCGCGGCGGCCAGTTCTACTACGACGCACCGGACGGGCCCGGCGGGCCGCCAGCGCGCGCCGCCGTGCCCCCGCGCCCGATCCAGGCGCCTAACGGATCGGCCCCCCACCCCCCGGCCAACGGTGGGCCGGCGCCGCCCGGTGAGGCGGCCCAGCCGGGCGCGCCGCCGTCCGGCGCCCCGGCCCGGCGGGGTACCCAGCGCTGATCCCGGTGGCGGCCGGGGAGCCCAGGCTCCCCCGCGGCGGCTGGCCCGGGCCGCACGCCTGGCATAAGCTTTCAGCCGTGCCACGTTATGAGTACCGCTGCCGGGCCTGCGGCGCCACGTTCGAGCTCATCCGGCCGATGGCGCAGGCGTCCGCCCCCTGCACCTGCCCCGAGGGGCATGACGACACCGTGAAGCTCCTCTCCACGGTCTCCGTCGGCGGCCGGGCCAGTGCCAGGGCCGGCACCCCGGGCCCGTCGGGTGGCGGCTGCTGCGGCGGCGCCTGCGGCTGCGGCTGACCGCTGAGCCGCCCCCGGACCGATCCGCCGGAAGGCTGGCCCATGTCCGCGATCAGCACCGAACGTCTGTACGGCGAGATCACCGGCAGCACCGCCACGCTGGCCGGCCTCATCGACGGCACCGACCTGACCCGCCCGGTGCCCACCTGCCCGGAATGGACGATGCGGCAGCTGGTCACCCACGTCGGCCGCGCCCACCGATGGGCAGCCGCGATGGTGACGGCACGCTCCGCCGAGCCCCTCCCGTTCCGGGAGATACCGGAGGGCAAGCTGCCCGCGGACGAGCGCGAGCACGCCGGCTGGCTCCGCGCCGGGGCGGCCAGGCTCGTCGACACCGTTGACGCGGCAGGCGACGCGCAGGTGTGGACGCACCTCGGACTCGGGCCGTCCGGGTACTGGGCGCGCCGGATGGCCCACGAGACGGCCGTCCACCGCGCGGACGGGCAGATCGCCCTGGGCCAGCGGCCCCAGATCGACGCGGCGACCGCGGCCGACGGCATCGACGAATGGCTCGGCTTCCTGGCCACGCCGGGCACCGGCGAGGACCCGCCGTCCCTCGGCGCCCTGTACGGCAAGGTGCTGCACCTGCACGTCACCGACGAGGGAGTACCCGACGGCGAGTGGATGATCCGGCCCGCCCAGGACGGCATCACGGTGGAGCCGGGCCACGGCAAGGGAGACGTCGCGGTCCGCGGGCCGGCCTCAGACATGCTGCTGGTGCTCATGCGCCGGTTCCCGGCCAGCGATCCCTCGGTCGAGGTGCTCGGCGACCCGGCGCTGCTGGATGCGCTGCTGGCCGAGACCGCGTTCTGAGCCGCAAGAGACCCCGCCAGCAGGACGGCTGGGCTCGCGGGGTGCCGGAGGCACGCCAGAACAGAGCGAGCGCCCTATAGCCGCAGCCTCTTATCCGTCCGTGGCGGGTTCGCCGTGGGAGGCGTTCGCCTTACCGCGGCCCCAGTAGGCCTTGGGTGAGATCTGCTCCGGCGCCAGCCCGCGCGCGGCCAGCGTTTCCCGCAGCCGGAGCACGACCGTGGCCTCGCCGGCCAGATAGGCGTGTCCCCGGCCCGGCGGCAGCGCCACCGCCACGGCGGCCTCCACCAGCGCCGCCGGATCACCGGCCGGGCCGCCGTTCCTGTGCAGCCAGGCCACCTCGGCGTCCGCGGCCGTGACCACGTCCTGCTCGCCGCCCGGGCCGGGCACCTCCAGGATCACCAGGGCCCGGGCGCTGGCCGGCAGCGCACCGGTCATCGCGAGGAAGGCGGGCAGCGCCGAGTCGTCCCCGATGAACAGGTGCCAGTCCGCGTCCGGCGCCAGGAAGATCTTGCCGCGCGGCCCGATGCCCTCGATCCGGTCGCCGGGCCTGGCCGCCGCCACCCAGCGCTCTCCCGGCCCGTCCGCGTGGCGGACCACATCGATGGTGAGCAGCCGCCGCTCGCGGTCGAGGGCGCGGATCGTGTAGCGGCGGCGCAGCGGGCGGTCGCCGTCCACGGCCACCATCAGCATCATGTCCTGGCCGGGCTGGTATTGCAGCCCGGCCAGTTCCGGCGCGGTCAGCGCCAGCCGCTGCATGCCCGGGCTGAGTGGCGAGGAGCCGACCACCTCCAGCTGCATCCGGGTCGTCGCGGCCAGCGGCCCGGCCAGCACAGCGAACGGGTCGTTGAGGGCGGGCGCGGACTCGGTCATGGACGATCGGGCCTTTCCTGGTCGCGGCGGGGCCGCAGTGGTCGGACAACTACTGGTCAACGCTCCACGGCGGCCGCACCTTCCCGCGGGCCGGGGCTGGTCCACGTTCCAGTGCCGGGGACACGGACGGCAGCCGGCAACCGTCCGGGCACGGCTCCAGCCCGGACCTGGAGCGTGGGGCATGCCCCGGCGTGGGCCGGAGCGATTCCAGGCCGCCCCTGCCGGGGCCGGGTTCACAGCCAGCCGACTCGGGCGCTGGCCAGCTCCCCGGCACGCTCGGCCCCGCCGGGCGGCCTGGCCAGCTCGCCGCGCCAGACCCGCTCCAGCAGGCGGCTGACCGCGCCCATGACCTCGGCGAGGCAGCCGCGCAGCGCCTCGGCATCCCCGGCATCGGCGGGGTCGCTGGCCACGCCCGCCTCGGCCAGCAGGGTCTCCAGGCCGGCCAGCCGGGCGCCCACCCACTCGACCGGGTGCGCCGACAGGTCGCGGTCGAACACACGGCGGCCCGGCTCCCAGCCCTGCAGCGCCGGGTGGTAGTGGGTGCGGTCGAAGCTGCCCGGCGGGCCGTCCGCCGACTCCAGCAGATCGGCCCGCCAGATCGGCCGGGCCATCGTTACCGGCCGGGCCGAATAGGCCGACCCGGGCAGCGGCCCGGCCTCGAGCAGGCGGACCTCCAGCCGCACCCCGCGCTCGGCGCCCTCCTGCCCGGGCGGTGGGTCCGGGTCGACGAAGTACAGGTCGCCCACGGCCACGCCGGTCCGCTCGAACCCGAAGACGTACAGCACGCCGGCCCCCTCAGATCGCGGTCACTGGGCTGGTCGCCACCAGCCCAGTCTGCGCCACCCGGCCGGCCAGGGCCAGGCCGCCTGCGCCGGGCCCGGCCCGGCACCGGAGCCGGATATCCCGGGGCCAGCACCGTGATCTCGTTAGGCTGATTCGCCTAAGATTGTGTAGGTTCTTTCTTCTGCTTGTTGGCATGTCCTTCCCTTCGAGACGGGGCCAGGGGCTCTAGTGGTTGAGTCGTTCCCGCACGACTTTGTGCTCGCCAGCGATGGCCGGCCCCCCGTGGATGTGGTGCGCGCGGCGCTCGCGCCACGATTCACGGTCGCACCGGACGGGCGGCCCCGCACGGTGCGCCTGACGTGGCTGGACACCTTCGACTGGCGGCTGCACCAGGCCGGGCTCACCCTGCAGCACCGCGCCGGCTCCCGGGCCAGCGACTACACGCTGACCACGAACGACGGTGAGCAGGTCACGGCGTCGGTCAGGGGGCTCCGCTGGCCGGCGCTGGCCAGCGCGCTGCCACCGGGGCCGATGCGCGACCGGCTGCAGCCGGTCACCGAGGTGAGGGCGCTGATGCCCACCGCCCGGGCGTCCGCCACGGTGCGGCCGATGCGGGTGCTGAACACCGACGACAAGACGGTCGCCTGGCTGACCGTCACCGACATGTCCCTGGCCGGCCAGGACGGCACCGACCTGCCTCCCCGGCTGTCGGTGACCGCGGTCCGCGGGTACCAGGCGCAGACCGACTGGATCGCCCGGTGCCTGGGCGCGGCCGGCGGCGTGACCCCGGCGGTCGCGTCACCGCTCGACGATGTCCTGACCGCCACCGGCCGCCACCTGGGCGACTACTCCAGCAAGATCGACGTCAAGCTGACCGCGGAGATGCCGGCCCGGTGCGCCCTGGAAGAGGTGCTGCTGCGGCTGCTCGACACCCTCGAGGCCAACGTGCCCGGCACGATCAGGGAGTTCGACACCGAATTCCTGCACGACCTGCGGGTCGCCGTCCGGCGCACCCGGTCAGCGGTCAAGTTGTGCGGCGATGTGCTGCCGGCCGGCGTGCCCGAGGCGTTCAGCGGCGAGTTCAAGTGGCTGGGCGACGTGACCACCCCCATCCGCGACCTCGACGTCTACCTGCTGGGCTACGACCAGATGGCGGCCGGGCTGCTGGCCGCCACGCCGGCCGAGCTGGAGCCGTTCCACCGCCATCTCGCCCAGCGCCGCGAGATCGAGCAGCGGGAACTGGTGCGGGCGCTGCGCTCCCGCCGCTTCCTCAGCCTGACCAAGGCCTGGCGCAAGGAGCTCGCCGCCCCGGCACCCCGGCGGGGCATCACCACCGCGGCCCTGGCCGCCGACCGCATCGGCCGGGCCCACCGGAAGGTGCTGAAGCGCGGGGCGGCGATCACCCCGGACTCCCCGCCGGAGAGCCTGCATGACCTGCGCAAGCGATGCAAGGAGCTGCGCTACCTGCTGGAGTTCTTCGCCTCGCTGTATGATCCGGCAATTCACCAGCAGGCCGTACGGGATCTCAAAGGCCTGCAAGACTGTCTCGGTGAATACCAGGACTGCGAAGTACAACAGCATGAGATACGCATGTTTGCCGCTCAGATGATGACGGAACGGGACGTTCCCGCCACCGCCCTGCTCGCTATGG
Organism: uncultured Actinomycetes bacterium; assembly: GCA_963730065.1. GTDB lineage: Bacteria > Actinomycetota > Actinomycetes > Streptosporangiales > Streptosporangiaceae > UBA9676. The sequence goes on from CAVSQL010000011.1 coordinate 76,021, forward strand.
GTGAGCTCGCCAGCAAGATCGCTCGCCGCGAGCGCCGGGCCCGGCGCGAGTTCGCTGACCGGTTCGCGGACTTCGCCGCCGTCGACAGCCAGCAACGGTTCCGCGCCCTCACCTCGGGCGCGGGCCGATGAGGATTCTCGCCACCTACAACATCAAGGGCGGAGTCGGCAAGACGTCGACGGCGGTCAACATCGGCCACCTCGCGGCCCGCGACGGCCTGCGGGTACTGCTGTGGGACCTGGACCCGCAGGGAGCGGCGAGCTTCCTGCTGCGGGTCCGGCCGCGCGTCAAGGGCGGCGGCAAGGCGCTCATCAAGGGCCGCCGGGAGCTTGACGCGGCCATCAAGGGCACCGACTTCGACCGGCTCGACCTGCTGCCCGCCGACTTCACCTACCGGAACCTGGACCTGATCCTGGACTCCACCAAGAAGCCCACCGAGCGGCTGGACCGCCTGCTCCGGCCGCTGGCCGACGAGTACGACCTCATCGTCCTGGACTGCCCGCCCAGCATCTCGCTGCTGTCCGAAAGCGTGCTGCACGCGGCCGACATCCTGCTCGTGCCGCTCATCCCGACCACGCTGTCGGTGCGGACCCTCGACCAGCTCTCCGACTTCATCGCGGGTTTCGACGGGCATAAGCCGAAGGTGCTGGCGTTCTGCTCCATGATCGATCGCCGGAAGCGGCTGCACCGTGAGATCGCCGAGCAGCTGCCGCAGGAGCGCTCCGACGTCGCGCGCACCGTCATCCCGGCCCTGTCGCTCATCGAGAGGATGTCGGTGGAGCGCGCCCCGGTGACCGCCTTCGCGCCACGCAGCGCGGCGGCCCGCGAGTACGCGGCCCTGTGGGCAGAAGTGGGCGAGCGCGGCCTGTAGCCGGCCAGCGACGGCGCCCGCGACGGCGGCCGTCCGGGATCGTTCACCGGGCCGGTCCCGGCCGGAAACACCGGGTTTGTGCCTTTGTTCAGCGATTCCCAGACGCCCGGCGCTCCTCGGAGCATCCTGTAACTAGGGGCCGGACTTGTGTAAGGGGGCTATGTGAGCCGCAGGCTGATCCGGCTGGACATCCCGGTGTTCCCGGACCGGCGGATGTTCCGGGTGCACGACGCGACGGTCGATCCAGACGCGCCGGGTGGGCCCCTGGCGCCCCTGGGGTCGCTCATCAGCGTGACCCGTGAGCAGATCTGGGTCGGCAGCCTGCAGGAGCACATCGGCGTCCGGCTCTTCCTGGAGGAGTGGGACATCGCACCGCCGCCGTACGGCGACGAGTGGGAGGACGAGGCCAAGGCGGTCATCTACTTCCGCGGCGGGCTGAGCGTCGACATGGGATCCGCCGGCCGGGCGGTGGACCGCCTCCAGCTGGCCGGCGGGGTCGGCGACTACGTGGTCCGGGTGTTCGCCCGCAACCGCCGCGAGGTCAACCGGCTGTACAACGAGCTGTTCGAGCGGGGAGTCAACCCGCTGAGCGACGAGTTCCAGCAGGCACGCGATGCCCTCGAAGGCCACGAGCAGTACCTGATGCAGCTCTGGCGCGAAGGCTGACGGCCCAGACCTGAACCGCCTGGACCTGTACCGCCTGGACCTACGGCGACGGCGCCGCCAGGGACGGGCCGGGCTGGCCCTTGAGGACGGGTCCGCGCTGGGGCGCGCTCATCGTCGGCTGCCTCGACGCCGAGGTCGACCGCCCGGGACCGGCGCGATCCGGTATGGCGCGCAGCGGCAGCAGCGCGTACACGAGCAGCGACACGATCGTCACGGTCACGAGCGCCAGGCATGAGGCCAGAATCCGGATCCGCGGCGAGCGCAGCGGGTTCACCGAGCCGGGACGGCCGAGTGACGTCAGCCGGGACGCGAGCGCCGGCTCGCTCTTGGCGAGATGCTGTTCGATCTCGGCGAGAATGCGCTCCTCATCCATGGAAAGCGCCATGGCGCCACCTCCGCCCGAGCCCGCCGAGGGATGAATGTCACTACTATCCCCTGTCGCAAGATTTTTAGCCCTCTTTACCGGGTTCTGCGTGGCCAGAATCACGGCCCGGGCCAGCCCCGGTCTGCCGTCCGGGCCAGCCGCCGGCCTGCGGCCCGGGCCGACCGCGACCTCGCCGCCAGCTCCGCCGGCCCTCCCCCGGCGCCGCCAGCCCGCCGGCTCGCCGTCCCTGGTATCGAACATGTGTTTGACTTAGGGGAACAGCTGTTCTACTTTGCTGCTTATGCGGTGGGATGCCATGCGGATCCAGGGCGGCGGGCCAGGGCCGCCCGCGCTGTTCGAGCAGGGCGCGGTGGCCCGCACGTTCGACACGCCCGGCTTCCGCGGCCTGACCTTCTTCGAGGTACACGCCCGCTCGGTCATCAACCGGGTCCCCGAGGCGTCCCGCATGCCCTTCCGCTGGACGATCAACCCCTACCGCGGCTGCTCTCATGCCTGTGGGTACTGCCAGGAGGGAGAGACACCCATCCTGATGGCCGACGGCCGCACCAAGCCGCTGGCCGACGTCCGGCCCGGCGACGCCATCTACGGCACCGTCCGGCAGGGCTCCTACCGCCGCTACACACGGACCACGGTGCTGGCCCACTGGCAGACGGTGAAACCCGCCTACCTGACCACCCTCGAGGACGGCACGGGCCTGGTCACCAGCGGGGACCACCGCTTTCTCTCCGACCGGGGCTGGAAGTACGTCACCGGCACCATGAGCGGCCCGCTGCAACGGCCGTACCTGACGACCGGCAACAAGCTGATGGGGGTCGGCGGCTTCGCCGAGCCGCCCAAGGATTCCCGGGACTACCGGCGGGGCTACCTGTGCGGGATGATCCGCGGCGACGGGTGCCTCTGGGCTTCTTATCGTCACGGTGAGAAAGATCGGTTCCGGCTGGCGCTCGCCGACGCGGACGCGCTCGGCCGGGCCCGTGACTACCTCGCCAGCATGACCATCACGACGGCCATGTCCACCTTCGCCGAGGCCAGCGAAACCCGGCGCAAGATCATGGCGATCAGCACCTCAGTCCGCGACCAGGTGCGGCTAATCCACTGGCTGATCCGCTGGCCCACCTCGCCGAGCCTGGACTGGCAGAAGGGGTTCCTAGCCGGGATCTTCGACGCCGAGGGCAGTTACAGCCAGGGTGCTCTGCGGATCTGTAACACCGACCGGGCCATCATCGGCTGGACCATCGCCAGCATGTACGCACTGGGGTTCAAAGTGGTGGTGGAGCCCTGCAGGCATGCGAACGGTTTGCGGGTCGTCCGACTGGGGGGCGGGCTGAGAGAGGCGCTGCGGTTCTTCCACACCACCGACCCGGCGATCACCCGCAAGCGCTCGATCGAGGGCGTGGCGATCAAGAGCGACGCACCGCTCGGCGTGGCGTCGGTGGAGCCGCTCGGGCTCGACGTGCCGATGTATGACATCACCACCGGGACCGGCGACTTCATCTCGCACGGCGTGGTGAGCCACAACTGCTACGCGCGGCAGTCGCACACCTACCTGGACCTGGACGCCGGGCATGACTTCGACTCCAAGATCGTGGTCAAGGTCAACGCGCCGGAGCGGGTCCGGGCCGAGCTGGCGGCGCCGCGCTGGCGGGGCGAGCACGTCGCGATGGGCACCAACGTCAACTGCTACCAGCGGGCCGAGGGACGCTACCGACTCATGCCGGGCATCCTGGGCGCGCTGCGCGACGCCGCCAACCCGTTCTCGATCCTGACCAAGGGCACCTTGATCCTGCGCGACGCCGATCTGCTGGCCGAGGCGGCCGAGGTCACCCACGTGGGGCTGGCCGTGTCCGTCGGGTGCACCGACGAGGATCTGTGGCGGACGCTGGAGCCGGGGACCCCGAGCCCGCAGCGCCGCCTCGAGGTGTGCGCCGCGTTCGGCGACCGCGGGCTGGGCTGTGCGGTGCTGATGGGCCCGGTCGTGCCGTTCCTGTCCGACTCCCCCGCCCAGCTGGCGGCCACGGTCCGCCAGATCGCGCAGGCCGGCGCGTCCTCGGTCAGCCCCATCGTGCTCCACCTGCGCCCCGGGGCGCGGGAATGGTTTTTCAGCTGGCTCGGCCAGCATCATCCCGACCTGGTCCCCCGCTACCGGGGCCTGTACGGGCGCGGCGCGTACGCGCCCAGGTACTACCAGCAGCGGGTGAGCGAGCAGGTCCGGGAGCTGGCCCGCCAGTACCGGGTCGGCCAGGGCCGCCGGGTGTCACACCGCGGTGGCCGGGCTGCCGTGCGCCGGGGCGGTGCAGGCGCCCCGGCGCACCGGCCGGCCGCGAGCCAGCCGACCCAGCTCACCCTGCTCTGACCGCCCCCGGCAGCGCGGGCGGCAGGCAGGGCAGCCCGGCGGCGGCCCAGGCCAGGAAGCCGCCGGCCAGGTCGGTGGCGTTGACCAGCCCGATGTCCTGCAGGGACGCCGCCGCCAGGCTGGACGCGTATCCCTGCGAGCACATGATGATCACGTGCTGGTCATACCCCGCGGCCTGCGGCAGCCTCGCCTCGCTGGCCGGGTCGAACCGCCATTCCAGGACATTGCGCTCCACGTGCAGCGCGCCCGGGACGAGTCCTTCCGCGGCCCGCTGGGCGTGCGGGCGGATGTCGACGAGCAGCGCCCCGCCGCGGGCCGCCTCGAACGCCTCGACCGGCCCGAGCCGGCGCAGACGCTGGCGCGCGAGGTCGACCATGATGCCGACCGAGCGTCTGGCGCCCCTCACCACTGCCCCGCCGTCTCGGCCGCGGCGCGGACCAGCCGGCCCGCGCTGACATCGAACCGGTGCATGGTGGTGAGCGGCGGCGAATAGGCGTGAATGCTGACGGCTGGCCGGGCCGAATCGTTCATCACGTCGTGGATGTACCACGGGCCGAACGACCTGGCCGATCCGCGCGGCAGCGCGGCGCCCGCCGGATCGGGCCGGCCCCGGGGCGCGGCCCGCTCGCGCAGGCAGCCCTCCACGACCGTGAACGCGCCAGCGGACCGGCCGTGGTCATGGAAGCCGGTGTACTGCCCGGGAAGCCAGCTCAGCAGCCAGACCTCCTGGTCTCCCGCCCACGGCAGCCGCCGGTACCAGCGGCGGGCCGGGTCATATCTGACCAGGTCGAGCCAGCTCTGCGGGCTGGCGGCGAGATCGAGGACGAGCTGGCGCAGGCGGGCATCGCTGACCGCGGGCCGGGTGCCGAGGAGATTCATCCTTCTATTCCGATCGTGTTTATAGGAATAAGATCCAGTGACTGTAGCACGGCGCCGCCCGTCACGCCCGCAGGCCGTTACCGCCGGGGCGCCGCCCGCCTCCGGGAACGCCATCCGCCCCAGGGGCACCGTCCTGCCCGGAGCGGCGGCGTGCTGCCGGGGCCGCTCCCCCCGAACCGGCGCAGCGGTGACCGCCACGTAAAGTTGACAGGCGTGGAATCCGGCCGAGGTAACGAGGACCAGCCGGTGCTGGACCGGCTGGCGGTGCGCACCGTTCCCGTCACCGATCCCCGCCGCCTGGTGAGCAGGCTTCCCGAGCCGGCCGCGCTGGCCTGGATCCGGCACGGCGACGGGCTGGTCGGCTGGGGCGAGGCGGCCCGGATCACGCTGCCAGCGGGCGAGGACAGGTTCACGGCCGGCGAGAAGTGGCTGCGCGAGCTGTTCGACCGCGCCACGATCGAGGACCAGGTCGCCCTGCCCGGCTCCGGCCTGGTCGCGTTCGGCAGTTTCACGTTCGACCCGACCAGCGACGGCTCTGTCCTGGTCGTCCCCGGCGCGGTGCTCGGCCGCCGGTCCGGGCAGGCCTGGCTCACCACGATCGGCGACCCGGCCGGCTCGGCCCGCCCGGCCTCCCCGCTCACCCTGCCCGCCGAGGTGCGCTGGCATGACGGCAGCCTGCCCGCGCCGGACTGGCAGCGGGCAGTCGCCACGGCGGTCAGCCGGATCCGGGCCGGCGACCTCGGCAAGGTGGTCCTCGCGCGCGACCTGTACGCCACCGCGTCGGCGGACATCGACGTGCGGGTACTGCTGCAGCGGCTGGCCGACCGCTATCCCGACTGCTACACCTTCGCCTGCGCTGGGCTGGTGGGAGCCACCCCCGAGCTGCTGATCAGCCGGCAGGACGACGACATCAGCTCCCTGGTGCTGGCCGGCACCATCCCGCGCGGCCGCGACGCCGAGGAGGACCGGGCCCTCGGGGCCAGCCTGCTCGCCTCGGCCAAGGAAACCGAAGAGCATGAGTACGCGGTCGCCGGCGTGCGGGCCACGCTCGCGCCGCTGTGCGACGAGCTGAGCGTGGACAGCCGGCCGTCCGTGCTGCGCCTGGCCAACGTGCAGCACCTCGCCACCGCGATCAGCGGCAGGCTCGCCCGGACCGGGCAGGGCACCGACCATTCCGTGCTGTCGCTGGTCGCTGCGCTGCACCCCACCGGGGCCGTGTGCGGCACCCCGACCGAGGTGGCCATGGAGCTCATCCGCGAGCTGGAGGGGATGGACCGCCGCCGCTATGCCGGCCCGGTCGGGTGGGTGGACGCGCACGGCAACGGCGAATGGGGCATCGCACTGCGCTGCGCCGAGGTGGACGGCGCCCGGGCCCGGCTGTTCGCGGGCGGTGGCATCGTCAGCGGCTCCGACCCCGCGGCCGAGCTGGCCGAGACCCAGGCCAAGTTCCGTCCCATGCAGACCGCGCTGGATGCCTGACCCGCCCCGCCTGAACCGCCCCGCCTGAACCGCCCCGCCTGAACCGCCCCGCCTGAACCGCCCCGCCTGATCAGCCGGGCCGGGCCGCGCGAGTGCGGCCGGCCTTACCCGCCGCGGCCGTGCACGCCGCGCGCAGGCGGCCGCGCAGCGCCGTTCCCGCCGCCCGGCTGTTGCGCACCTCCACCACCCGGATCCCGGCCCCGGGCCACTGACCGTCCCCGCGCAGCGCACCGGCCAGGCCGGATGCCCGGTCCAGGGTCATCGCGGGCAGACCGGCGGCGGCCGCGGCCCGGGCGGGCGCTCCGCCGTGCGGGGTGCCGAACACCCGCTCGAAGGACGCGGGGAACGCCGCCTGCTCCAGCAGCGAGAAGATGCCGCCCCCGTCGTTGTTGGCCACGACCACGACCAGGTCGGGCCGCGGCTCGTCGGGGCCGGCGAACAGGCCGGGCGTGTCGTGCAGGAACGCCAGGTCGCCGAGCAGCGCGACGGCCGGGCCGCCCCCGGCCCGCTGGTGGGCGAGCGCCGCCCCGCTCGCGGAGGAGATCAGGCCGTCGATGCCACTCGCGCCCCGGCTGGCCAGCACCGTGACTCCCGCCCGTGGCGCCATCTGGTGATCGAGATCGCGGATGGGGAGGCTGGAAGCCGCCCACAGCAGCGCCCCGTCCGGCAGGGCGGCCGTCAGGTCGCGGGCGAGCCTCGGCTCGCTGAGGGTGTCATCGGCGTCGAGGATGGCGGCGGCAGCGGCACCGGCCGCCTCGTCCGCGGCCCGCCACGACGCCAGCCACCCGGTGCCGGACGGCCCCGGGCCGGCCAGCCGGACCGCCGCGGCGACATCAGTGGCGGTCCGGGCGGGGTCTGCCCAGCGCCCCGGCCCCTGGGCCACCACCACGTGCCGCGGGGCGGCGCCGGACGGCGAGGCCGTCTTCAGGTAGCCGAGCTGGCCGCGGGACAGCCCCGGCCGGCCGGCCGAGACGATCAGGTCCGGCCGGTGCCCGGCCACGAACTCGGCCGAGTCGAGCAGGTACGGGTACGCGGCCAGGGCGCAGGACCCGGCGCGGGCGCCCGAGGACGGCTCGGCGAGCACCGGCCAGCCGGCTTCCTCGGCCAGCCGCAGCAGCGCAGCCGCGTCGGCGCAGCCGTCACCGCAGATAACCACCCCCCGCTCGGTCCAGGGCAGCTCCAGCACTGGGAGCGCCGTGGTCCCGCCGATCACCGTCCAGGGCGCCCCGCCGGGCCGCCCGGCCAGCGGCTCCGGCCAGCCGGTGGCCTCGCCCGCATGGCCCGCGCCGGGATCCCCCGCACCGGGATCCCCCGCACCCGGATCCCCCGCACCCGGATCCCCCGCGCCCCGATCTCTCTCATCCGGATCCCCGGCGCCCGGGGTGTCGGGGACGAGCGGCTCGCGCAGCGGCAGGTTGAGGTGAACCGGCCCGGGCACGGTGCCCGCCGCCCCCGCGGCGGTCGCCCAGGCGCGGCAGGCCAGCGAACGCCAGTAGGCGTTCATGCCCGGCCGGGCCTCCGGCACGCCGGCCTCGCAGAACCAGCGCACCGCGGCCCCGTACAGCTTCAGCTGGTCGATCGTCTGGTTCGCGCCGGTGCCTCGCAGCTCCGGTGGCCGGTCGGCGGTGAGTACGAGCAGCGGCACGGCCGCCTCGTCGGCCTCGATCACCGCCGCGTGGAAATGCGCGGCGGCCGTGCCGGAGGTGCACACCACCGCGACCGGCCGGCGGCTCACCTTGGCCAGCCCCAGCGCGAGGAACGCCGCCGACCGCTCATCGATCCGCACGTGCAGCCGCAGGCGCCCCGCGCTCCGCGCGGCATGCTCCCACAGCGCCATCGCCAGCGGCGCGTTGCGCGACCCCGGGGCGATGACCGCCTCGCCGAGCCCGCACCGGGCCAGTTCGTCGACGAACGCCGTGGCGAACGCGGTGGAAGGATTCACCGTGGGCCCAGGTACCGGGCGGCCGCCCGCAGACGGGCCCGCCAGGGTGCCGGATCGGCCCGGAATGCCGCCAGGCGCCCGGCGTCAACCGCTGGCCGCGCGACCGGCAGGGCCCCGCCCTCCGCCACCAGGGGCGAGGCGGTGACGTCGCCGGTGAGCAGGCTCATCGTGGCCAGGCCGCAGGCGTAGGGAAGCTCGGGCAGCGCGGCGGCGAGCGCCACCCCGGCGGCCAGCCCGACCGAGGTCTCGACCGCGCTGGAGACCACGACCGGCAGCCCGCACGCCTCGGCCACCCGCAGTGCCGCCCATACCCCGCCCAGCGGCTGCGCCTTGAGCACGACGATGTCAGCGGCGCCCGCCGCCCGCACGGCCAGCGGGTCCTCGGCCCGGCGGATGGATTCGTCCGCCGCCAGCGGCACGTCCACCCGCCGCCGCAGCTCGGCCAGGTCCGCCAGGGTGGCGCACGGCTGCTCGGCATATTCCAGGCCGAACCGGCCGAGCTCACGCAGGGCGCGCTGGGCCTGGCCCACATCCCAGGCGCCGTTGGCGTCGACCCGGATCCGCCCACCGCTGCCGAGCGCATCCCGGACCGCCTCCACCCGGGCGATGTCCGCCGCCAGCGGCTGGCCGCGCTCGGCCACCTTCACCTTGGCGGTACGGCAGCCCGACCCGGCCACGATCGCGTGCGCCCGCTCCGGGCCCACCGCGGGCACGGTCACGTTCACCGGCACCTCGGCGCGGGCCGGGGCGGGCCAGCCGGATGTGGCGGCCTCCAGCGCGGCGCCGAGCCAGCGGGCGCATTCGCGCGGCCCGTACTCGGGGAAGGGCGAGAACTCACCCCAGCCGGCCGGGCCCTCGATCAGCGCGCCTTCCCGCACGGTGATGCCGCGGAAGCGGGTCCGCATCGGGATCGCGAACGCCTGCAGGCCGGGCAGCAGGTCCGCCACCAGGCCGTCGGCGGCGCCGCCCGGCGTGACCTGGCCGCTGGCCCGTCTCCCGGTCACGTGCTCCCCGGTCACGTGCTCCCCGGTCACCGGCGCCCCGGTCACGGGCGCCGGGGGAACCTGGCGAAGTCGGGGCGGCGCTTGCCCTTGAACGCGTCGCGCCCCTCCTGCGCCTCCTCGCTCATGTAGTAGAGCAGTGTCGCGTCGCCGGCGAACTGCTGCATCCCGGCCGCGCCGTCGGTGACCGCGTTGAGCGCACCCTTGAGCATGCGCAGGGCGAGCGGCGAGCGCTCCAGCAGCTCCCGCGCCCAGGTGACGGTCTCCTCCTCCAGCCGCTCCAGCGGCACCACGGTGTTGACCAGGCCCATGTCGAGTGCCTGCTGCGCGGTGTACTGGCGGCACAGGTACCAGATCTCCCTGGCCTTCTTCAGGCCCACGGTCTCGGCGAGCAGCCACGAGCCGTAGCCGCCGTCGAAGGACCCGACCTTGGGACCCGTCTGCCCGAAGATCGCGTTGTCGGCGGCGATGGTCAGGTCACAGCACACGTGCAGGACGTGCCCGCCGCCGATCGCGTACCCGGCCACCATCGCGATCACCGGCTTGGGCGTGCGCCGGATCTGCACCTGCAGGTCGAGCACGTTGAGCCGGCCGACGCCGCTCGCGTCGAGGTACCCGTCATCGCCGCGGATCTTCTGGTCGCCGCCGGAGCAGAACGCCTGCGTGCCGGCCCCGGTCAGGATGATGACCCCGATGCCCGGGTCGTCGCGGGCGGCGTTGAACGCATGCGAGAGCTCGAACAGGGTGGTCGGCCGGAACGCGTTGCGCACCCCGGGCCGGTTGATCGTGATCTTGGCGATGCCCTCCGCCGTCTCGTACACGATGTCGGCGTACTCCCGGCCTCCGTCCGGCGACTGCTGCTTCCATTCGATCACGTCAGGCCCTCCTGATCAGCCGGCGTTGCGCCCGTTAACCTTACGACGATGACCGGCCGGCCCCTGCACGCACTCCTGCTCCCGCCCGCTGCCCAGCCGGCCTCCGCCGGCCGGCTGCTGGATGCCCTGGCCGCGGCGCTGGACGGCAGCGGCCCGGCGATCCTGCCGCTCGACCCGCGGCTGCCTCGGGCGCGGCTCGAGGCACTGCTCGAAGCCTGCGCGCCCTCCGCCGTCGAAACCCCGGCCGGAACCAGGCGCTGGCGGCCCGCTGGCGCCGCGGGCGCCGACGGTGTGCCGCCCGAGGTGGCGGTGGTGATCGCGACATCCGGCTCCACCGGCGAGCCCAAGGGCGTGCAGCTGGCCGGCACCGCGCTGCTGCATTCGGCCCGGGCCAGCCTGGACCGGATTGGCGCCCGGGCCGGTGACCGCTGGCTGTGCCCGCTGCCCACCAGCCACGTCGCCGGGCTCGCCATCCTGGTGCGCTCCCTGGTCAGCGGGACCACCCCGGTGGTGGTGCAGCGGCTGGGAGACAGGATGGGCGCGGCGGCATCGCGCTGCGTCCATGTGTCGCTGGTACCGACCCAGCTGCGCCGCCTGCTGGCGGCCGGGGCCGACCTGGCCCGGTTCGGCACGATCCTGCTCGGGGGCGCGGCGGTCCCGGCGGGGCTGCTGGCCGCGGCCCGGGCGGCCGGCGCCCGGGTGGTCACCACCTACGGGATGACCGAGACCTGCGGGGGGTGCGTCTACGACGGCGTGCCGCTGGCTGGGGTGTCGGTGCGCACCGGCACCGGCGGCAGGATCGAGGTCACCGGCCCGGTCCTGTTCTCCGGGTACCGCCTCCGGCCCGACCTGACCGGGCAGGCCATGGCCGATGGCTGGCTGGTCACCTCCGACATCGGCGCCATGGAGGCGGGCCGCCTGTCGGTCCGCGGCCGGGCCGACGAGATGATCAATACCGGCGGCGAGAAGGTGGCTCCCGGCGAGGTCGCGGCGGCCCTGGAGCTGTGCCCGGGAGTGCGGGAGGCGGTGGTGATCGGGCAGCCGGATCCGGAGTGGGGGGAGCGGGTCACGGCCGTGGTGGTGCCCGACGATCCCGCTCATCCGCCCGCCCTGCCGGTGCTGCGCGCCGCGGTCGCGCAGCGGCTGCCGGCCTATGCCGCTCCCCGGGCGCTGGTGCTGGTGGCAGAGGTGCCGCTGCTGCCGTCGGGCAAGCCCGATCTGGCCGCCCTGCGCGAGCTGAGCTGGGATGACGCCGGGGCCGGCTCACCCGCGTGACGGGGTGAGCCGGAGGTGCGCAGGCTGAGTGGCCTGGGGCGTGAGGGAGTGGCACGGGAACAATTGCGCGTCCACAACGTTACTAAATAGTGCCCGCGCCTCACAGTACCCGGTGAAACCGGAGATCGCCGCCAGCGATGCCGCACAGTTCGCGGCGGTGGGGGAACGGGCCAGCAGGAACCCCGAGCGGGGTACGGACGGGCAAGGAAGACATGCAGACCGCGCAGACCGCAGAACCCACCCCCGACGAGATCGCCGAGGTCATCGGGCTCGACGGCATGGACGCCGCCGAGGCGGAGGCCGCTGCCCTCAGCCAAGCCGCGCTGAGCGAGGCGGCCAGCCCGGCCGGTGGCGCCGAGGTCAACCTGGACGACCAGACCTCGACCATGGGGGATTCTGTCCATACCTATCTCAAGTCCATCGGCCGCACCAGCCTGCTCACGGCCGAGCAGGAGGTGAACCTCGCCAAGCGGATCGAGGCCGGGCTGTTCGCGGAGCACAAGCTCGCCTCCGAGCCTGACCTGCCCGGGCAGTACCGCCGGGAGCTGGGACTGGTGGCCGAGGACGGCCGCCGCGCCAAGGCGCACATGCTGGAGGCCAACCTCCGGCTGGTGGTGTCGGTGGCGAAGAAGTACAGCGACCGCGGGCTCTCGCTCCTTGACGTGGTGCAGGAAGGCAACCTGGGCCTGATCCGGGCGGTGGAGAAGTTCGACTACACCAAGGGCTACAAGTTCTCCACCTACGCGATGTGGTGGATCCGCCAGGCGATCCAGCGTGGTTTCGCCGATTCCGCCCGCACGATCCGGCTTCCGGTGCACGTGCTGGAGATGCTGAGCAAGCTGAGCCGGGTGGAGCGGGACATGCACCAGAGGCTGGGCCGGGAGCCGACCCCGGAGGAGCTGGCGGTGGAGCTGGACCGGACCCCGGACCAGATCGAGGAGCTGCTGCGGACCAGCCGGCAGCCGATCAGCCTGGATTCCACCATCGGTGAGGACGGCGAGACCAGCATCGGCGATCTCATCGAGGACACCGACGCCCCCGAGGCGGCCGAGCTGGTGGACCGGCAGCTCATGGCCGATCAGCTGCGGCACGCGCTGGACGGGCTCACCCCCCGGGAGGCGACCATCATGGCGATGCGGTTCGGCCTGTACGACGGCAACCCGCACACGCTGGACGAGATCGGCCGCGCGCTCGGCCTGACCCGGGAGCGGATCAGGCAGCTGGAAAAGCAGTCGCTGTCCAAGCTGCGCCACCCCAGCCGGGCTCAGCCGCTGCTGGACTACGCCAGCTGACGGTCAGGTACCCGAACGTCCCGGCCCATTTATGGGCCGGGGCGTTTTGCTCAGCCCCAGACCGCCGCCACGTCCGCGTGTACCGCGGCGGCCTGTGCGTAGCCAGCCCGGGCCGACGACGCCCGGGTCCGCGGATCCAGCAGGTTGCGGCCAAAGGCGGCGACGGACGCGGCGTCGGGCGCCAGCATGGCGACCGCCTGGCAGCTCCGGGCCAGTTCCGCCATCTGATCGGTCACGCTGGGCATCGGCTTGAGCCCGCGCGTGATCGGTGCCACCACCACCACGCGGTCGTACCCCGCGGCCAGATCCGCGTTGGCGGGCGAGCGCATCCCCCCGTCCATCCAGCGCCGCCCGTTGATGGTGACCGGGGGCCAGACCCCCGGTACCGCGCAGCTGGCCCCGACCGCGTCGACCAGGTCCACCCCACTGCCGGAGTCGAACGTCGCGAGCTCACCGGTGTCGGCGTCCACGGCCGTGATGAGCAGGTTCCCGGTGGGCCAGTCGTGGGTACCGAGCCGGGCGGCGATGACCGCACGCCGCTGCGCCGGGGGCTCGGTGCGCGCCCGCACCGCCATCCGCCCGAGCCTGACCCGGGCCCGGACCGGGTTCCGGCGGGCCGGCGCCACGGCCCAGACGAACCTCGCTATCGCCCGCGGGCCGAACTTGGTCACGATCTCCCCGTCGGCGGGCGCCAGCTGCGTCTCGTACAGCGCCGCCAGGCTGACCCCCGAGCTGATCCTGGCCGCGACCCCGGCCCCGGCGGACGTGCCGACCACCAGGTCCGCGGCCGTCAGGTCAACGCCCCGCTCGGCCAGCCCGGCCAGCAGGCCCACCTCCCAGGCGATCCCGGCCTCCCCGCCCGCGCCGAGCACCAGTGCCCTTCTCGTCATAGCGACTGTCTTACCTAATCGGCGGGCCCAAGGCCAAGACCGCCGGCGTCGCGCGCCGCGGCCGGCTGATCTCCGCCGCGCCGGCCCGGCCGCCGGCGGCCGGGCACACCAGGCCCATGGCGGGACCACCGCCGCCCGCAGAGACGGCCAGGGGGTAGCCTGCCCGGCGTGAGTGTCAACGTTGAAGTGGTGCGCGAGGCCACCGGCGAAGTCGCGGCCGCCATGCGCCGTCTGCTGCCCCAATTGTCCGCGAGCGCGGCGCCGCCCGACCAGGCGGCGGTGCAGCGGATCGTCTCCTCGGACGCGACCACGCTGCTGGCCGCGAAGCTGGACGGCCAGATAGCGGGCCTGCTGACGCTGGCGATGTTCCCGATCCCGACCGGCTTCCGGGCCTGGATCGAGGACGTGATCGTCGACGAGGCGGCCCGGGGCCGGGGCATCGGGGAGGCGCTCACCAGGAAGGCCCTCGACCTGGCCGAGGCGGCCGGGGCCAGGACCGTCAACCTGACCTCCCGCCCCTCACGCGAAGCCGCCGGCCGTCTCTACGAGCGGGTCGGTTTCGCCGAGCGCAGCACCCGCATCTACCGCTACACCTTCGGCCCGGGTACCTGACGCCGAGGGCGCGGGCGGGCGCCCGCGCTGTGGCCAGGCCTTAGTGGCGTCTAGCCCCGAGCTCGGCGACCGCGGCGATCAGGCGGTCCACATCGGAGCGGTCGTTGTAGTGGACCAGGCCGGCCCGCACCGCGCTGCCGGCGTCACGGATGCCGAGCACGCCGGTCAGCTCCCAGGCGTAGTTGTGCCCGCTCCACACGTTCACCTTGCGCTCGGCGAGATGCGAGGCCACCTCGGCCGGGGTCCGGCCCGCGACCGTGAAGTAGGCGGTGGCCGTCCGGCGGGGTGCCTTCCCGTAGAGCGTCACCTGATCGATGGCCCCGAGCCCGTCCAGCAGCACCTGGAAAAGCGCCTGCTCGTGCTCATGCGCGGCGGCCATCGAGGCCAGCACCCGCTCCCGGCGGGTTCCGGCCGCGGGCCCCGCCAGCGAGGCCAGGTGCTCTACCGCCGCGGTGACCCCGGCCAGATCGGCGAAGGGAGGCGTGCCCTGCTCGAACCGCTCGGGCACCGTGTCCGGGGCCGGCACCAGCCTGTCCGGGTGCAGCGACTCGAGCAGCCCGGGGTCGGCGATGACCGCCCCCACATGCGGCCCCGACCACTTGTAGGCGCTGGTCGCGTAGAAATCGGCGCCCAGCGCGGCCACGTCGGTGGGCCCGTGCGGCGTCGCGTGCACCCCGTCCACGTAGCTGAGCGCGCCCACGGCGCGTGCCTTGGCGGTGATCTCGGCCACGTCGGGACGGGTGCCGAGCACGTTGCTGGCGGCGGTCACCGCGACCAGCACGGTCCGTTCCGACAGCAGGGAGTCGTACTGCCCCACCGGGAGCTCACCCGCCGGGAGCTCCACCTCCGCCCACCTGACCGCCGCACCTGCCCGCGCCGCCGCCTGCACCCACGGCCGGACGTTGGCGTCGTGGTCGAGCCGGGAGACCACCACCTCGTCGCCGGGGCCCCAGGCCTGCGCCAGGGTGCCCGCGAGCCGGTAGGTCAGCGTGGTCATGTTCGGGCCGAGGACGACGCCCCCGGCGACCCCGCCGGTCAGGTCGGCGACCGCCTGCCGGCACTGCTCGGTCACGGTGGCCGAACGGATGCTGGCGGGAAAGACGCCGCCCGCGTTCCCCAGGCCCGACCGGTAGGCGCTGCTGATCGCGTCGATCACCGACGCGGGCACCTGCGTGCCCGCCGCGCCGTCGAGGTAGGCGTACCCGTCGGACAGGGCCGGGTAGGCGGCCCGGACTGCGGTCACGTCGAGCGTCATGGCTGCGGCTCCTCCCTGGGCATGTCTGCTAGATCCCCAGCCTGCCGCGTGGCTAACAGAGGGCGCCCCCCGGGGCCCGCGCGATCCATCCGGCCGGCATCGGCCGCGGCGGCATGGATCCCGCCGAGGAGCTAGGCGAGGCGGCCGGAGGCGCGCAGCAGCGTGGGCCAGGCGCCGTTCCCGGCGGGCCCGGCGAGCCCGCCATCATCCGCGCCTCCCGGCGCCGCGGCGCGGCCGCCAGGCCCGGCACCGCAGGCGGCCACCGCGGCCGGAACGCCCAGCGGAACATGGGGCATGCCCGCCTGCCAGCCGGCGGCCAGGATGTGGGGGTTGGCGGGAGAGTAGTCCTTGCCCAGCGCCCAGGCCAGGTCCCAGGCATGCAGATGCCATTCCGCGCAGGCGGCCCCGGCCATTCCGCCCACGGTGACGACGGTGTCCTGGTAGCGGTGGTGCGGCAGGTCCCAGACCGGCAGGATGCGCCGCGCGTAGGCCCGCGCGGAGGCGGCGAACGCCGCGATGTGCTCGGGCCCCTGCCCCTCGGCCAGGGCCGCGAGCTCCGCGGCGTTCTGCCGGGCCAGCTTGCGGGCCAGCCGGGCCGGGTCCGCGCCGGTGGCCATCAGCCGGGCCAGCCGGCTGGCGGGCGCGTCATCGAGGTACTCGTTGAGGTCGTCCGCCACACAGCGCAGGTGCCCGGCCAGGTCGGCGGCCCGCCACTCCGGGCACGGCGTGGGCACGGCCCAGTCCTCGTCGGTGAACTGGGCCGCCAGCTCACAGACGACCGTCACGCCGGCGTGGAAAGCCGCCAGCGCAGGACCAGGTGTCCACTCCGTCATGGACAGCCCCCAGAATCCGTCCGCCCCCACGGCCCCTCCCCTGCCGGTGACCGGGCCCGGGGCGCGATCCCCGGGCTAGCCAGCGTGCCAGAGTCACCGCCCCTCCGCCACCCCACCATGGCCCTGGATTTTCGCCCAGGAAATCCGTTAGCTCGCTCTCGGTCATGAACCGGGCACAGCTGCGCCGTCCCGCGTGGGCGGGGCCGGGGGCAGAAAACCAGATGACAGCCACGCGAATGGCGGATTAGCGTCCAGATAATGCCCCCCGAGCACGTTCACGCCGACGCCCATGCTCCCACGAGGGACCTGCCGCTGGCGGCGCTTTGGCGTACCCGCAGCTATCTGCGGCCCTACCTCGGGCGGCTCATCTTCATGCTGGCGGCGGCCTGCGCGTCGGTCGGGGCCGAGATCGTCATCCCGCTGCTGACGAAGTCCATCATCGACGGGGCGATCACCCACGGCAACCGGGAACTGCTCCTGCTGCTCGGCCTGGCCGCGACGGCGCTGGGCATCACCGAGGCGGTGCTGAACCTCCTGCGGCGGTGGGTGCAGGCCCGCGCGGTCACCGGCATGGAGATGGCCATGCGCGACGACCTGTACGCGCACCTCCAGCGCCTGGACGCCGGGTTCCACGACCAGTGGCAGTCCGGCCAGCTGCTGTCCCGGGCGACCACCGATCTGTCGGCGATCCGGCGGTTCGCGGGATTCGGGATCGTCTTCTTCATCACCAACCTGATCACGTTCGTCATCGTCTCGGCGCTGCTCATCCACCTGAACTGGTGGCTCGGCCTGCTGACCACCTGCGTCTTCCTGCCGGTGGCCGCGGTCTGCGCGTGGTTCGAGCGCGGCTACGGGGTGCTGTCCCGGCGGTCCCAGGACCAGCAGGGCGACCTGGCCACCTACGTGGAGGAGGCCGCCGCCGGCATCCGGGTGCTCAAGGCGCTCGGCCGCCGGGACGAGGCCGCGTCCCAGCACTCCGCGCAAGCGCGGGTGGTGTACCGGACACAGGTGAGCAAGGCGCGGCTGCGCGGCTCGTTCTGGGCGTTCCTGGATTTGATCCCGAACGTGGTCATCGGGCTGCTGCTGCTGCTCGGCGCCATTGCCACCAGCCGCCACGAGCTGACCCTGGGCGGCCTGGTCGCCTTCATCACCTTGACGCTGCTGCTGGTGTGGCCGATCGAGGCGATGGGCTACATCCTGGCCAGCGGGCAGGAGGCGGCCACCGCCGCCCAGCGGATTTACGAGATCTTCGACACCCCGCCCGCCATCACCGGTCCCCCGGTCCACGCCGCCCCGGGCCGGCCCGCCGGGCGCCCCCGGCCGCGGGCGCCGGCCCGGCTGGTCTTCGACCGGGTCGAGTTCCGCTACCCCGGTGCGCACCGGCCGGTCCTGCGCGGTGTCTGCCTGGAGCTCGAGCCGGGGCGGACCCTGGCGCTGACCGGCGCCACCGGGGCGGGCAAGACCACCCTGCTCCAGCTGGTCCCGCGGCTGGCCGACCCGGCTTCCGGCCGGATCACCCTGGACGGCACCGACATCCGGGCGCTGCCGCTCGGGGTGCTGCGCACGCGGATCGGCTGCGCGTTCGAGGACGCGACTCTGTTCTCGGCCAGCGTCGGGGAGAACGTGAGTTTCGGCGCGCCGGATGCCACCGAGAGCGAGATCGAGCAGGCCCTGGCAGCCGCCCAGGCCGGCTTCGTCCACGACCTGCCGTGGGGCCTGGACACCCGGATCGGAGAGCAGGGCATGACGCTGTCCGGTGGGCAGCGCCAGCGCATCGCGCTGGCGCGGGCCATCCTGGCCAAGCCTTCCGTGCTGGTCCTGGACGATCCCCTGTCCGCGCTGGACGTGCACACCGAGGAGAAGGTGAGCCACGCGCTCCGCCAGGTCCTGGCCGGCACGACCGCCCTCATCGTCGCCCACCGGCCCTCCACCGTCGCGCTCGCCGACAAGGTTGCCCTGCTCGCCGACGGGGTGATCAGTGCGCTCGGGACCCACGCCGAGCTGCTCCGGTCCCAGCCCCGGTACCGCGACCTCATGAGCGGCGCCGCCGGCGAGGGCGACCACGCCGCGGCGGACGCCGGGGAGAGCGACGGCGCCGGGGAGAAGGTGGCGGGATGACGGCAGACGCCTGGCGCGGCATCGCCGCCGAGGAGACGGACCAGCTCAGCGCCGGTGTGTCCGCGCTGCTGCGGCGGCGGGCCCGGCGGCTGCTGACCGACCTGCTCCGGCCGCACAAGCGGGTGGTGGCCGGGGCGCTGATCCTGGTCGTGACCGAGAGCCTGGCCGCCCTGGCCGGGCCCTGGCTGGTCGGCGTCGGCATCGACTGGGGCATCCCGCCGCTGATCCACGGCGGCGACCTGGTGCCGCTGGCGGTCATCGTGGCCGCCTTCTTCGCCGCCGTCTCCGTCCAGGCGGTGACCACCCGGGCCTTCGTCGGGCTGATCGGCAAGCTGGGCGAAGACGTCGTGCTCGAACTCCGCCAGCGCCTGTTCGCGCACTTCCAGCGGCTGCCGGTGGCCTTCCACGAGCACTACACCTCGGGCCGGGTCATCTCCCGGCAGGTCTCCGACGTCGACTCGATCTCGGACCTGTTCGAGGACGGCCTGGACTCCCTGGTGTCGGCGGTGTTCTCGCTGCTGCTCGTCGGCGTCGGGATGCTGCTGCTCGACTGGCCGCTGGCCCTGGTCGTGCTGGCCGGGTTCGGCCCGCTGGCCGTCCTCACCTGGTGGTTCCGGCGCGAGTCGGCGGTCGCCTACCGGCGCAGCCGGGAAGCGATCGCGCAGGTCATCATCGCTTTTGTGGAGACGTTCACCGGCATCCGCGCCGTCCAGGCGTTCCGCCGCGAGCGCCGCAACGAGGAGATCTTTTCCGGGCTGAACGGGCGCTACGCCTCGGCGTCGCTGCGCTCGTCGCGGCTGGTCGCCATCTACTCCCCCTCGATCACCATGATCGGCAACCTCGCCACCGGGGCGGTCCTGCTCTACGGCGGGCTGCGGGTGATGAACGGGGACATCAAGGTCGGCGTGCTGGCCACGTTCCTGCTGTACCTGCAGCGGTTCTTCGACCCGCTGCAGGACCTCTCGCAGTTCTACAACACCTTCCAGTCGGCGGCGGCCGCGCTGGAGAAGATCTCCGGGGTGCTGGAAGAGCCGCCCGCGGTGGCCGAGCCCGCCACCAGCGCGGTGCTGGCCGCCCGCCGCGGCGGCGGCCGGGAGGTGCGGTTCGACGCCGTGCGGTTCGGCTACCGCGGGGACGTCGTGCTGCCCGGGCTCGACCTGGTCTTCCCGGCCGGGCAGACCGTGGCGCTGGTCGGCGAGACCGGGGCGGGCAAGACCACGATCGCCAGGCTCCTGGCCCGGTTCTACGATCCCGGCGAGGGGCGGGTCCTGCTCGACGGCACGGACCTGCGCGATCTGTCCGACGCCCGGCTGCGGCACGAGATCGTGCTGATCACCCAGGAGGGCTTCCTGTTCGGTGGGTCCATCGCGGACAATATCGGGCTCGGGAAACCTGGTGCCACCCGGGAGGAGATCGAGGCGGCCGCGGCGGCCATCGGCGCCGACCGCTTCATCACCTCACTGCCCGGCGGCTACGACGCCGAGGTGGGCAAGCGTGGCGGCCGCCTGTCGGCGGGGCAGCGCCAGCTGATCTCGTTCGCGCGGGCCTTCCTGGCCGCGCCGGCCGTGCTCGTCCTGGACGAGGCGACGGCCCTGCTCGACATCCCGGGCGAGCGCGCTGTGCAGGCCGCGTTGCGCACTATCCTGGCCGGGCGCACCGCCCTCATCATCGCCCACCGGCTGTCCACGGTCGCGATCGCCGACCGGGTCCTGGTGATCGAGGGCGGCCGCATCGCCGAGGACGGACCGCCCGGGCAGCTGCTGGCCGGCCGGGGCCGGTTCTCCGCCCTGCACGCCAGCTGGCGGAAGACCCTGGCCTGACGCTGCCGCCCGCGCGGACCGGGTGCTGGTGACCGGGGACGGCGGGCGGAAGCCCTGACGCCAGCGGGCGG
The DNA here is from genome assembly GCA_963730065.1 of uncultured Actinomycetes bacterium. Classification (GTDB taxonomy): domain Bacteria; phylum Actinomycetota; class Actinomycetes; order Streptosporangiales; family Streptosporangiaceae; genus UBA9676. Next base: position 96,638 of record CAVSQL010000011.1, read on the forward strand.
AACCCTGACGCCAGCGTCGGCAACTGCTTTGCCGCTGCCCGACGCACGGTGAGATCCTCTGGGGGGAGATGTGATGGCGACAGATGACGTCACCCGCCGGGGTGACCGGCTTGGCCGCCGCTCCGGGTTCGAGCTCTGGCCCGGCCGCCGCGGCAAGCGGCTGCGCACAGCGGTGATCGGCACCGTGCTGGTCGGCTACGCGTGGGCGGCGGGCGCCGCCGTGCCGTTCTCCACGACCTCGCTGGTGCTTGTGCTCATCCCCGGCGTGGTCATCGCCGCGATCGCCTACGCGTGGCCGCCGGAGCGCATCCCACCGCCCGACAAGCTGGACATCACCGGGATGTCCTACTGGGCGATCGCCGTCGCGGCCCTGTTCGAGTGGGAAGCCTCCGCCTACAAGGACAACTCGCTGCCCTGGCACCCGTCGCTGACCGACCTCATCAACCCGCTGCTGGGCCCGCACATCGTCAAGAGCGCGGCGATCCTGCTGTGGATGCTGGTCGGATGGGCGCTGGTGCGCCGGTGATCGTCATGTTCGACCCGCGCCCTCACTATCGCCGGATTCGCCATCGTGATCGCGGCCATGTTCGTGCTCGAGTTTCTCGCGCGGCGGCCGGGCAGCCGGATCCCCACCCTGGGCCAGTGGCTCGGCTACGTGATGCGGCCCCGGCTCGGCCGGGTCCTCATCCTGCTCGGCTGGTGGTGGCTCGGCTGGCACTACTTCGCCCGTTGACGTCCTTCCCCGTTGTTGAATGACGGGGATTCCTGCCGCGCCGCTCATGCGGCGCCTAGGTGGGTTTCTGCTTCACGGGCAGCCGCCGGGACGGATCCCGGTCTTGTGCCCACCACCAGCCCGAACGCACACATGCTGGCAGCCAGTTCGATAGCGTGCACTAGGCTGAGCGCCGTGATCGTCAAGCGCAAGCCCGTGAGCAAGGAAGCGACGGCAAAGCACGCCGCCGATGTCGCCCTGGCGGAACAGTTCGACGACCTGCTGGCGCAGGCGCGGGCCGCCGAGGACGCGCTGCGCGGCGCCCAGGCGGACGGGGCGTCCCCGGCTGACCTGCACCAGCTCGGCAAGGGCCTCGACGATGCCCTCACGGCGGTCATGCGGGCCGCGTTCGCGGCCGAGCGCGCCGAGATCGGGCCGCAGGGCTATGACGACCGCATCTACCGGCGCAAGGCGATGGCCACCTCGCCCGTGCGCGCTTGGACGATGGAGGCGCAGCGGCTGCTGACCCTGCGCGAGAGCCACCGGCTGACCGGGATCGCCCGGCTGCCCCACACGCCCGCCGTCTGACCGCGGGCCCAGCACCTCGCCGGCCTGCGGGCGGTCCGGCCGCCCCCAGTACGGCCGCATCCGGCCACCTGCAGTGCGGCCGCATCGGCCCACTGTCGGCGTGTCCGCCGGCTTCTGGCGTCCAGCAGTCACAGGCAGCCATACCATGGATGTACAGCGGGGGAATCCGTGCGGCGTTCCCTGGCTGAGGATAGAGTTCGATCACATTGAGTAATGCAATCAGGGCAGCCTGTCGCTGAGCTGATCACGAAGGCCGGCCGAACCGTCACAACGGGCCGGGCCGCGCTTTTGCGCCAGCTAGCACACTGGTCTGCCAGCCCATCACAGTTCGATCGTGACCCAGGAGGCACGTAATGTGCCCACACACGCCACCGTGTCCGGACGCGAGCGCGCCGGATCGTGAGGCGGCCCGGACCGTCGCCAGCCATCCCGAGCAAGGCTGGAGCCTGCTCTGCAACGGCATCGTCGTCTTCGAAGACACCGGGGAACTGCTCCCCGATGGCGGCACCATTGCCCCCCACCGGCCGACCGATCTGCGCGAACGGCCGGGCCGCCCGGGCTCCCCGGCGGCCCCGGCCGCCTGACCCGGTTTCATCCGGCCGCACCGTTCGCGGCCAGCAGCTCCCGTAGCCAGGCCTCAGCGGCCCGCCCAACCTCGCCCGGGCGCCGGGACAAGGCGTGCGACTCCCCCGCCAGCACCACGACCCGTGTTTTCCCGGTGCTGTCCGGGATCCCGAACGGGTCACGGTCGCCGTTGACCACCAGGACATCCGTGCCCGCAGCGGCCAGCTCGGCGGCGCGTGAGCGGTCCGGGCGGCCGGGCGGATGGAGGGGGAACGCGAGAGCGATCACGGCCAGCGCCCCGACCGCGCTGGCGGTGCGGCAGGCGACCCGCGCGCCGTTGCTGCGGCCGCCCTGGATAAGCGGCAGGCTCACGCCGGCCGCAGGCCGCAGCGCGGCGATCAGCTCGGCCCAGGCCGCGTCCTGCCGGTCCGGCGAGCCCGGGGCCCGGCGGCCCTTGACCTGGTAGGGCTGGGTCACCCGGGCGACCACCCCGCCCAGACGTGAGGCGGCGCCCGCGACCGCGAGCAGGTCCGGCGAGTCCGGGTCACCGCCCGCGCCGTGCGTCAGCACCAGCAGGAACGAAGGCTCCCCGGCCGCGGGCCGCTCCACCTCCACCCGCGCAGGCCCCTCGCTGGTCCCGATCTCCACCCAGGCAGCCTAGGACGTGCCGCCTGCGACACGGTTACAGGCCTGGCGTGTGGGCTAGCGGCGTCCACCGGGACGCCGCCCCAGCGGGCCGGCCGAGCCCAGCCCGTAATCGGCAGTGCGGATCGGCGTTTCTGCTGCCGATCCGGTCAAGCCGGACTGCCGCCCAACCCGCTCCGGATCCCTAGACGTTCAGGATCTTCTTGAGGAACTGGCCGGTGTAGCTTTCCTCGGCCATGGCGATCTGCTCGGGGGTGCCGGTCGCGACCACGGTGCCGCCGCGGGACCCGCCGTCGGGCCCGAGGTCGATCACCCAGTCCGCGGTCTTGATCACGTCCAGGTTGTGCTCGATCACGATGACCGTGTTGCCGCCGTTGACCAGCCGGCCGAGCACGCCGAGAAGCTTGCGGATGTCCTCGAAGTGCAGGCCGGTGGTGGGCTCGTCCAGCACGTAGATGGTGCGCCCGGTGGAACGCCGCTGCAGTTCCGAGGCGAGCTTCACCCGCTGTGCCTCGCCGCCGGAGAGCGTGGGCGCGGGCTGCCCGAGCCGGACGTAGCCCAGGCCGACGTCGACCAGCGTCTTCAGGTGCCGGTGGATCGCGGGCACCGGCTCGAAGAACACCGCCGCCTCCTCGATCGGCATGTCCAGCACGTCGGCGATGGTCTTGCCCTTGTAGTGGACGCCCAGGGTGTCGGTGTTGTACCGGGCCCCGTGGCAGACCTCGCACGGGACGTAGACGTCCGGGAGGAACTGCATCTCGATCTTGATCGTGCCATCGCCCGAGCAGGCCTCGCAGCGGCCGCCCTTGACGTTGAACGAGAACCGCCCTGGCTGGTAGCCGCGGATCTTCGCCTCGGTGGTCTGCGAGAACAGCCGCCTGACGTGGTCGAACACGCCGGTGTAGGTCGCCGGGTTGGAGCGCGGGGTGCGGCCGATCGGGCCCTGGTCGACGTGCACCACCTTGTCCAGCAGGTGCGTCCCGGTCACCCTCGTGTGCCGGCCGGGCACGATCCTGGTCCCGTGCAGCTCCTTGGCCAGCGCGCTGTAGAGGATGTCGTTGACCAGGGTGGACTTCCCCGAGCCGGACACCCCGGTGACCGCGATCAGGCAGCCGAGGGGGAACGCCACGTCCACGCCGCGCAGGTTGTGCTCGGTGGCGCCCTTGACCACGACCTCCTTGCCGCGGCTGGGCTTGCGGCGGGTGGCGGGCAGCGGGATCTCCTCCCGCCCGGTCAGGTAGGCGCCGGTCAGCGATTCCTTGCTGGCGAGCAGGTCGGCCAGCGGCCCCGACACCACGATCCGGCCGCCGTGCTCGCCGGCGCCCGGGCCGATGTCGACCACCCAGTCCGCCGCGCGGATGGTGTCCTCGTCGTGCTCGACCACGATCAGCGTGTTGCCAAGGTCACGCAGCCGCAGCAGCGTCTCGAGCAGCCGGTGGTTGTCCCGCTGGTGCAGGCCGACCGACGGCTCGTCCAGCACGTACAGCACGCCGACCAGCCCGGAGCCGATCTGGGTCGCCAGCCTGATCCGCTGCGCCTCCCCGCCCGCCAGCGTGGCCGAGGCCCGGTCCAGGGTGAGGTAGTCCAGGCCCACGTCGAGCAGGAAGCCCAGCCGGGCGTTGACCTCCTTGAGTATCCGCCCGGCGATCTGCATGTCCCGGTCGGACAGCTCGAGCCCGAGCAGCAGCTTGGCCAGCTCCCCGATCGGCAGGGCACAGATCTCGGCGATGGACCTGCTGTCCACGGTGACCGCGAGCGAGACCGGCTTGAGCCGCGTGCCGTGGCAGGACGGGCAGGGCACCTCCCGCATGAACCCGGCGAAGCGCTCCCGGCTGGAGTCGCTCTCCGCCTCGGAGTGGCGGCGCTCGATGTAGGGGACCGCGCCCTCGAAGCTGGTGTAGTACGAGCGTTCCCGCCCGTACCGGTTCTTGTACCGGACGTGCACCTGGTCGTCGTAGCCGTACAGCAGCGCCTGCCGGGCGGCCGCCGGCAGCCGGGACCAGGGGGTGTCGATGCTGAACCCCATCGACGAGCCGAGCGCCTCGATCAGCCGGACGAAGTAGTCGCTGACGTGGCCGCCGCTCCACGGGCCGATCGCACCGTCGGCCAGGGTCCGGGACGGGTCGGGAACCACCAGTTCCGGGTCCACCTCCAGCCGGGTGCCGAGGCCGGTGCAGTCGGGGCAGGCGCCCCACGGCGAGTTGAACGAGAACGACCGGGGCTCCAGCTCCTCGAAGGACAGGTCGTCGTACAGGCAGGCCAGGTGCTCGGAGTACATCCGCTCCCGGTGCGGGTCGTCCTCGGGCAGGTCGATGAAGTCGAGCACCACGACCCCGCCGGACAGGCCCAGCGCGGTCTCCACCGAGTCGGTGAGCCGGCGCCGCGCCGCCTCCTTCACCGCCAGCCGGTCCACCACCACCTCGATGGTGTGCTTCTCGTACTTCTTCAGCGCGGGCAGGGCGCCGGCCGCCGCCTCGTCGAGCCGGACCACCACCCCGTCCACCCGGGCCCGGGAGAAACCCTTGATCTGGAGCTCGCGCAGTAGCTCGCCGTACTCGCCCTTGCGCCCGCGGACCACCGGGGCGAGCACCTGGAAACGGGTGCCTTCCTCGAGCTCCAGCACCCGGTCCACGATCTGCTGCGGGGTCTGGCGGGCGATCGGGCGGCCGCAGATCGGGCAGTGCGGCTTGCCCACCCGCGCGTACAGCAGCCGCAGGTAGTCATAGACCTCGGTGATGGTCCCGACCGTGGAGCGCGGGTTGCGGCTGGCCGCCTTCTGGTCGATGGAGACGGCGGGCGAGAGCCCGTCGATGAAATCCACGTCGGGCTTGTCCATCTGGCCGAGGAACTGGCGGGCATAGGCCGACAGCGACTCGACGTAGCGGCGCTGGCCTTCGGCGAAGATGGTGTCGAAGGCCAGGCTGGACTTGCCGGACCCGGACAGCCCGGTGAACACGATCAGGGAATCCCTGGGCAGGTCGAGCGACACGTCCTTGAGGTTGTGCTCGCGCGCACCGCGAATCACTAGACGATCAGCCACTGCGCTCTGCTCTCCGGGTCACGTGGGCACTCCGCCGACAACGGACACGCCATGGTATCCGGGGGTACTGACAAAAACGGGATGCCGTAGATTCCCTCCCCTGCCCCTCAGCCTGGAATCCGCCGGGTGCCCTCCCAGCCTGCCACGCCGTGCGCGAGGATGGTCCCGGATACGGCGAGCAGGACGGCCCCGGAGGCCGGCAAGGGAGCAGGCATGGACGACGAGGTCCGCCGGTCGATGGCCCGCATCGGGGAGGCAACGGACCGCCTGCTCGCTTCCGCCGCCGCGCTGACCGACGCCGGCGCGCGCGAGCCATCCCGGCTGCCCGGCTGGACCCGCGGGCATGTACTCACCCATATCGCCCGTAACGGGTACGGCCTGGGCAACCTGCTGCGCTGGGCGCGCACCGGCGTCAAGACCCCGATGTACGCGAGCCGGGAGGCGCGCCGGGCCGACATCGAGGCGGGCGCCGGCCGCCCGGCGGCCGAGCTCACCGCCGACGCGGCGGCGACCGCGATCGGGTTCGCCGCCGAGGCGGCCAGCCTGCCCGGCGGGGCCTGGTCGGCTCAGGTCCAGATGCTCGCCGGCCCCCCGATGCCCGCTCGCCGGGTGCTGGACTGGCGGCTGCGGGAGGTGGAGATCCACCACGTCGACCTGGGCACCGGCTACCGGCCCGCCGACTGGCCCGGGGAGTTCGTGGCCGGCAACCTGCCCGAGGTCGCCGGGTCGTTCGCGGGCCGGGACGACGCGCCGTCCTGTCTGCTCCAGCCGGACGGCTCGGATTCGGCCTGGCGGATAGGGCCGGACCAGCCGGGCGCCCCGCCGGTCAGCGTGCGGGGATCGCCCGTCGGCCTGCTGGCCTGGCTCATCGGCCGGGACGACGGCAGCGGGCTGCGGATGGCCGGCGCCGCCGCCCCGCCGGTGCTGCCCCCGTGGAGGTAGGCGGCCAGCCACCGCCATCCGTTGAGCGAAAGAATTGGACTGCTCACCCCTGAGCGGACGAACGAAGGAGAAACCGTGGCATACACCGGGGACGTGACCGTCGGCGGCGCACCGGACACCCGTGAGCTTCCCGGCCTGACCGTGACCAAGGTGGCGGTCGGGCCGATGGACAACGGTGCCTACCTGCTGCGCTGCACCCAGACCGGGACCGCGGTGCTGATCGACGCGGCCAACGAGGCGGACCGGCTGCTGGAGCTCATCGGTGACACCCCGGTCAGCTCCATCGTGACCACCCACCAGCACTGGGACCACTGGCAGGCGCTCCCCGAGGTGGCCTCGGCAACCGGCGCGGTGGTCATCGCCCACCCCGACGACGCGGCCGGGCTCCCGGTCCCGGCCACCAGCCTGGTCCGCGGCGGCGACCGGGTGGTGGTCGGCGCGACCAGCATCTCCGTCATTCACCTGCGCGGCCACACCCCCGGCAGCATCGCGCTGTGCTACGACGCCGACGGCGAGCTCGCGGACTCCCCGCACCTGTTCACCGGTGACTCCCTGTTCCCCGGCGGCCCGGGGAACACCGAGGGCGACCCGAAGCGGTTCAACCAGCTCATGGACGACCTGCAGGAGCGGGTGTTCGCCGTGCTGCCCGATGCCACCTGGGTCTACCCGGGCCACGGCAAGGACACCACGCTGGGGGCGGAGCGCCCGCACCTGGCGGAGTGGCGCGAACGGGGCTGGTAGCGCCGCCGGGCTGGGCGGGCGGCGGCACCCGGCGGGCACGCCCCGGGGGGTGCGGGCCCGGTCAGCGGACCTGGACGGCGTAGACGACGACGTTGTCCAGGTACGAGCCGGCCGCCGGGTCGAACGTCCCGCCGCAGGTGATGAGGCGCAGCTCCGGGTCGGGCGCGGGCCCGTAGACCTTCCGGGTGGGGAAGTGGTCCTTGGCGTAGGCGTGCTCGGCGTAGACGCGGAACACCGCCAGCGTGCCGCCGGCCTGCCGGACATAGACGCGGTCACCCGGCCGCAGCAGGCGCAGCCGGAAGAAAATGCCCGGCCCCAGGTAGGAGTCGATGTGCCCGGCGATGATCGCGGAGCCGACCTGGCCCGGCCGCGGGCCGCCGGTGTACCAGCCCGCCACCGACGTGCTGGCCGGGACCTGGAGCGTGCCCTGTGCGGTCAGGCCCAGCCTGATCAGGCGGGTGTGGACGCCGATGACCGGGATGGACAGGTACACCGGCCGGGCCACCCTGGCGGGCCCGATGGGCCGGGGCGGTGCGACCACCGCCCCGGCCGGCGGGAGGCCCGGGTGCGCGACCGGCCGCGGGCTGATCCCGTGGTGCCCGGTCAGCAGCATGATGCCGCCGGTGCCGCCGCCGACCGCGAGCAGGCCACAGCAGAGCATGGCGGCCGCCACGGGGCTGCGCAGGCGCCGGCCTATCGGCCGCCCGGCATGGCGTGACCCCCGCCCCGCGGGCATGGGCCGGCGGGCATGCGATCCCCTCCGGCCACGACCCACCTGTGCCTACCGTGCGTGACGGGCCTGGTGCCTGACCCTGCGCAGCCAGTACGCCGCGGCGGCGGTGCAGAGCGCCCCGGCCACGATCGCGGCCGCCCATGGTGCCGGTGAGGGGGCCGGAACCGGCGCGGTGCCGCCCAGGCCCGTCGCCGCGCCGCCTTGCGGGGCCACCCCGCTGCCCGCGGCGTCCACCAGGTTGTCAATAATGAGGCTGCCGCCGGCGCCGTCGAGCACGACGAGGGTGTGGATGGTGCCGGCCGTGAGCGTGACGGACTTGGTAGCCGTCCCGGCCGGCCCGGAGACGTGCACCATCCAGGTACCCGGCCGCGCGGTCGTGAAGTTCGTCACGTTCCCGAACGCCAGCTGCCGGGCCAGCACCTGCGGTCCCGCGGTAACCGTGACCTTGTGGTCACGCAGCGAAGCCTGGATCACCCGGACCAGCGACTCCCCGGCGGGGGTCGTCAGCCGGTCACGGAGCACCTGCAGCCGCAGCGCATTCGCCGGGCCCAGCCCGGCGACCGTGTAGGCGCCGCCCGGGGTGATGTTGACGGTGGTGGACAGGACCGGCGGGGAACCTGGCTTCGCGCCCGCCCCGCGCATGGCCACGGTGTACTCGCCGCTGGCGACCTTCTCAAACGGGGACACCGTGCCATAGGCGACGTGCTTGAGCACGATCATGGCCTTCGCGTCGCCGAACGAATAGAGGTAGACGTCGACCGGCGGCGTGTTCGGGGACAGGTGGGTGAGCTGGATCCAGCCCTCGGTCTTCTTCGCGTGGGCCGCCGTGGTCGCCGCCGACACGGCCGGCGCCGCGGCGGCCAGCAGGCCGGATGCCAGCGTCAGCAGGCCCGCCAGCGCCGCCAGGCGGCGGAACCGGCGACGGCCCGGAGGGCGCACGGCACGCGCGCCCGGCCGGCACTGAGGGCTGAGGATTCCCCCCTCAGACATCATGAGTATCTCCTTTGCGTTAACCGCCGGATCCCAGCAGCCCGAGCGGGCTCGGGGCCGGGTATCCGATCCTGAGCACAGCCCCGCTCGGCGGGATCCGGACTATCTCGAGTGATGAGGGCAGGTAGGGCGGGCGCTGGGCTTGCAGGATCGTCAGCAGGCGGCCCAGCGGCACCAGATGGCTCGAGCCCGGCGCCGCGGCCCCGGTGATATCGGCGGAACGCAGCGGCACCGCGGCGCTGGCGCCCGGGCTGGGACTGCCGAAGCCGATGATCTCCAGCGGGTGCAAATGGGCCAGCGTGGCCAGTGTGACCAGCAGCCGGGGATCAATCTCGCCGTCGGCCAGCGCCGCCCGGGCGGCGGCGGCGACGTGGATGCGGCTGTTGTGCAGCATCAGCGCTCCAGCGGTCTTGCGGGCGCGGATGTCAGCGGCCAGGCCTGCCCGGTAAGCGGCGGCACCGTCGGGCGCCGCGGCCCGGACGTCTATCCGCGCCGCGCCCGAGCCGAAGGTGGCCAGCGCCAGCGGCGCGTACACGCCCGCCAGACGGGCGCCGAACTGGCTCCGTACCGCGGCGGTCGCCACCACCACGTCCGACCCGAGCGGGTCGGCCCGGGCCGGGGTCAGCACGAGCAGCCGGCCGGCCGGGACGCCCCGCGCCTGCAGGGCCGCGCACATCGCGGGGTCGCAGGCCACGATGGCGTCCGGATTGACCTGGCTGGCCACCCAGGCGGCCGCCCGCTGCCGAACCGCTGCCGCGCTGGCGAGAGCCCCGGCGGCGGGTGCGCCGGCCCTGGGCGGCCCGGGCTGCTTGGCCCGCCCCGACCGGGACAGCACCACCGTGGCCGCTCCGGCCACGAAGACCACCGCCACCACCAGCGCGGCCGCGATCACCACCCGCCAGCTCGCCCGCGCTGGCCACAGCCGCCGCGTCCCCGCGAGCCGGCGCCGCGACCACAGCCGCACGGTGGTCACGAGCACGGTGCCCCACGACGGTTCGGCCAGCGGACCCTCGGCCAGCGGACCCTGGGCCGAAGGCGATGGCCCTGTCGGTCCGGGCTCCTGGGACAGCGGGGGCGGGCCCGCCGGGGTGGGCCGCTCCTGCCACCAGAGCGGATGGAACAGCTCCGGCGGCAAGGGCGTGCCGGACGGCTCTGGGCTGGACTCCCCAGGCGGTTCGGGCCGTCTGGACTGTTCCGGCTCTGCCCCCTTGGCCGACCGCGACCGCCTGGTCGGCACAGCCGGCCGGGACGGGTCGGCTTTCCGCTTGGGCAGCTCGGCGGGTATCGACGGTGGCGGGCCGGCCGGTTCGTGCGGCCGGGGCCGGTCCGGCGGGGACGGGCCGTCAGCGGCGGAGGCCGCTCACCGCTGCCGGGCACCTCCGGCGGATCCTCGACAGCCGGGTGATCGTCCGGTGACTGTACGTGCCCGCCAGTGTCAGTCACAGTGCCGGACGGTGCAGGCCGACCGTTGCGCGATTGCATGTCCGTGTCCCCCGGGTCACAGGAGGCAAACCAGGAACGTGACCCACCCAGGGATAGCCGACCATACCGGTACATACAGCTTCAAGCGGAATAGCTAACTGCTACCGAGAAAATACGTACTGCATGGTACGATCCACCTTTTTGCGGACGTTCATTGCCGAAAGACCGGCACGTGCTGAGCCAGCCGGCGGATCTAGCGGTCTTTCCGCCGGGCGGTCAGGCACCGGTAGGAATCGAGCGCCGACGCAACCGCGGCGGACGGGGTGGGCAGCGCGCCCGCACGGGAACGGGCCGCGGCGGCCAGCCTGGCCGCCAGCCCGGGGTCGTCAAGCACGGCCAGCACCGCCGCCGCGAGCTCAGCCGGGTCTCCGGGCGGGATGAGCAGGGCGCCGTCGTCACCCGTCAGATCGGGGATGCCGCCGACCCGGGAGGCGACGATGGGGCGGCCCGCCCGCAGTGCCTCCTGGACGATGAGCGGCTGGCCTTCCCACTCGCTCGGCACCACCACCACGTCCGCCGCGGCGAGGAGGGCCGGGACGTCGCCGCGCTGGCCGAGGAACGCCGCGTCCAGCCCGGCCGCGCGGGCCCGCGTCCGCAGCGCGCCCGCCAGCGGCCCTTCGCCGGCGATGGCGACCAGTGGCACCGGATCGCGGTGCTGCCACCGGGCGGCCGCGTCCAGCAGCACGGTGAAGCCCTTCTGCGCGACCAGGCGGCCGGCCGCGAACACCACTGGGCGGCCGGCGCCGCCCAGGCTGGCCCGGGCCGCCGCGATGTCCGGCCGGGCGGGCGGCGCCGCAGCCGGTGCCGGGACCAGGGCCCGCCCGCCGTCGTGCGCGCCCAGCCGCCGCATCCGGGCCGCGAGATCCCCCGACACGCAGGTCACCGCGTCCGCCCGGCGGGCGACGATCCGCGCCAGGAGCCCGTAGGCCAGGCCGGCCGCCCCGCTGGCGGCCGGGGCGTTGTGCACGGTGACCAGCAGCGCGGGCGCCCGCCGCGGCCGCGCCAGCGCGAGAGCGGCCAGGCCGCCCGCCCGCAGGCCGTGGGCGTGGACCACGTCGGGCCGCGCCTGGGCCAGCAGGCGGCGCAGCCGGAACACCGCCGCGGCGTCCCGGGCCGGGCGTGGCCGGTCCGCGATCTCGACCGGCACGAAGGCGGCCGGGGCACCGCGGAAGAAACGCCGCCCGGTGGCCGCCGGGCCGTAAGCCGTCACCGCCGCCACCTGGCTGGCGCAGGCTTCCGCCAGCATCGCCACGTGGGCGCCGGTGCCGCCGCCGCTGGTGCCGAGCACGTAGGCGACCCGCAGCCCGCTCACCCGCTCTTCCGCGCCGCCGGGCCCGGGGGCGTCCCGCGGCCCGCTGGCCGGCCTGCCCGGCCCGCCCGGCCCGGCGGGTCCCGCGTCCGGCCGCGGGGTCACAGGGCCGCCCCGTTCCGCATCCTGGTCCGCAGCCGGGCCACGAGCGCGCGCAGGTCGCCGCGGTCGAGGGCCCACGCGGCCAGGGCGAACACCAGGCCGGCGCAGGTGCACGCGAGCACCGCCATGGCCGCGTTGGGAAAGAAGCCGGTGACCGGCGCGATGGCGGATACCGCGGCGCCCGCGGCCGCCCCGGCCACGGCGCCCGCGGCGCCAGCACCCGCCGACCGGGCCAGCCCGCGAAGCGCGGCCCCGCCGCGTATCTGCCTGACCGCCAGCAGCAGCCCGGCCCCGGCCACGGTCATGCCGATGGTGTTGCCCGCCGCCAGTACCGGCACCACCGACCGGGCCGGGACCAGCGGCACCGCCATCACGTCAACCGCGATCACCAGCAGCCACCCCGCGACCAGGGCGGTGGCCGTCACCCGGCCGCGGCCCTGGGCCAGCAGCACCCGGGACAGCTGCGCGGACAGCCCGTACCCGACCAGGCCCGGGGCGAATACCGCGAACGTGAGCGCGAGCTGCCCGGCCCCGGTTCCGGTGGCGAAAAGCCGCGCGGCGGGCACCGCGGCAGCGGCCAGCAGGGCCGCCCCCAGCCAGGAAACCAGCATGACCGCGCGGGTGGAGGAAGCCGCTGTCTCATCGAAACGGTTCCCGTCCCGGGCGGAAAGTACCGGGAAGGCGCTGGTGGCGATGGGAACAGCGAGCACGGCGTAGGGCAGGAAGAACACCTGCCACGCGTAGTTGTACAGCACCAGGGCGCCCCGGCCGCCGTGCCCGTTCGCCAGCACCATCACCACCACCACGGACGCGTCCTGGGCGAGGAGGGCGGCGATGCCGACCGCCGCGAGCCCCCGTGCCCGCCGGGCGACGCCGGGCGGGAAGCGGAGCGCGGGCCGCAGCCGCAACCGCAGCCGCAGCGCGGGCCCGAGCACCGCCAGCGCGAGCGCCGCCACCCCGGCGGTGGTACCGATCGACAGCATCAGCTCCGCAGGCAGCGGCAGCGCCGCCAGCCGGTTCTGGTAGCCGTTGCCGAGCGGCATGAACGCCACGTAGGCGGCCATCACCACCACGCTGGACAGCACCGGGGCCAGGGCCGGGGCGGTGAAACGGTGGTGCGCCTGCAGGATGCCGTACAGTACGACGGCCAGCCCGTAGAGGAGGATCTGCGGCGCGAACACCATGAGCATCTGGGAGCTCACCGCCACCGTGGCCGCCTGGCCGCACAGTGGGGCCCCCGACAGCAGCACCGACACCAGCGGGCGCGCCGCCAGGGCGATCAGGAGGCTGGCCGGGGCGAGCAGCACCACTGTCCAGGTGAGCAGGGCCGAGGCGGTCTGGCTGGCCTCGGTGGTCGCGCCGGGGTCGGGGGCCGCGCCGGCCCGGCGCGCCGCCGCCCCGGCCAGCACCGGGACTACCGCGCTGGTCAGCGCGCCGCCGAGGACGATGTCGTAGATGACGTTCGGGACCTGGTTCGCGGTCAGGTAGGCGGTCCCCAGGCAGGTGTGGCTGACCGTATGCGCGAACACGAGCTGCCGCCCGAATCCGATCAACCGGGCGGCCACGGTGATCGCGCCGATGAGCACGGCGGCGCGGCCGATCCCACGGCCGGCCTGCCGCACCAGGCCCAGCTCGGTGGCCTGGGCCGGGGGCCCGCTCACCCGCAGGCCGCGCCCGCGGGCGGCTCTGCCTCCTGCCGCTCCCCCGGTTCCGCCTCCGGCCGCTCGCCCGGTCCCGTGCCCGCGGCGGCCAGCTCCGCCGCCGGGGCGGGCGGCGCGTCCGGGGCCGGCTGGGCCGGCGGCGCCGGCCCAGCATGTCGGCCCAGTTCAGCGCCGGTGTGCGGGCGATCACCGCGGTGAAGCTGACCACCTCGCTGGCGGCGGTCAGGCCGGTGATCGCGGCCAGGACCGCGATCCTGGCCGGCCGGGGCAGGCTGGCGGCGGCGGCCGCCCCGAGCATCGCGCCCAGGGTATTGGCGCCGGCGTCGCCGAGCATGGCCCGCTCGGCCAGGTCCTCGGGCAGCAGCGCGAGCGCGGCACCGAGCGGCGCGGCGGCCGCCGGGCGGCCACCCGGTGACGCCGCGGCCAGCAGGCCACCGGCCGCCAGCGCGACCTTGACCGCCCGCCCGGGGCGCAGGTCAAACAGGTTGAGCAGGTTCGCGCCGCCGGCGATGAGCCCGGCGTTGATGACCAGGTCGGCCGGTGACCCGCCGGCCGCCGCCGCCGCCACCACCCCCGTTACCCCGATCCCGCCCAGCTTGACGGCGCCGGTCGTCACCTCGCCCCTGGCCAGCGCCCCCAGATGGCCGCGGAACCCGCGCCGGTCACCGCTTCCGGCCAGATCGTCATAGCCGCCGAACGCGGCCGCCCCGGCCCCGGATGCCACGAGCGCGGCCCGCCCGCGCGGCGACAGGCCGGGGGTGAGCGCCGACGCGACCGTGGCGCCCAGCGCCACCGCCGGGCCCTCCAGCAACGTGACCGGCTCGCCCCGGTGGTTGGTCCTGGCCCAGGTGGCAGGCCCGCTGGGCGGCCTGCGGCGCAGCGCGCTGTAGCTGGCCCGGGCCACGACCGCGGCCGTGCCCGCGGCCAGGGCGGTTGCGGCCGCCCCGGCGAGCGGCCGGCGCCGGGTCATGACTTCCCCGCCTTGGCCACCCGGCCGGACTGGCCGGGGACGGTCTGCGGGCCGGCCGACGCCGTCGCCGACGGTGTGGGAAGCGGGCTCGGGCCCGGCGCCGCCGCCGTCGAGAGGGAGCCGAAGCTGCCGCTGACCCCGTGCAGCTGCTCGTACAGGGCCTGGGCCACCACGATCTGCCCGACCGTGTGGTCGGCATCATCGACGCTGGACAGATGGCTCGCCCGGCCGCTCCCCCTCATCAGGTCGATCACGCTGCCCTGGCCCGATCCCGTCACCGACCCGGCCACGACCGTGCCCTGGCCGGCCAGGTTCAGCTGCTGGGCCAGCGTGAGCAGCGCCTGGCTGGCCTGGTTCGGGCCACTGGCGGACGGCGGGTTCTCCGGGATCACCACGACAGCAAGGGTGGCACGGGCATCGGGGTGACCACTGACGGTCAGGAAACCCCCGGCCGCGAATCCGCTCAGCAGCGCCGCGCTGGCGCTGTCCCGCTGCCCGGCCACCGGCTGCCCGGGGCCATCCTTGGTCAGGATGGCGCCCGCCAGGACCAGGCTCGCCTGGCCCACCGCGCTGCCGGTGAGCGGGGCCGGCGTGGAGCGCTGAGCCAGCTGGGCGAGCTGTTCCTGGGTGGCCGGGCTGAAGTCGAAGAACTTGTCCTGAAGCTGGACCTGGCCGCTGACAGTGGCGCCCGCCCAGGTCAGCGCCTGGCTGATCCCGCTGACGATCTGGCTGGAGGCGCCCGGCGCCTCGACCACCACCACCCGCTCGCCCGCGAGCAGCTGCCGCAGCAGCTGGGGACCGGCCGACTGCGCCCACTGGTCGTTGCTGTTGAGCTGGCGGTTCAGCTGGCCGTTGGTGGCGATGAGCGCGCCGATCTGCTGGTGCTCCTGCTGCGATGTCTTGTTGAGGACCCCGAGCGCGGACGGCTGGAGCGCCGTCGCGCCGAGCAGGATCCCCAGGCCCAGGGCCAGGAAGACCGCGACAATGGATACAAGGTGATAGCGGAAATCGATCATTGAGGTTTTAGAGCAGTCCAGTCAGCCAGTACTTCGCCGTGTCCCACTGGGTGCTCAGATAGAGCAGGAATATCTTCCCGGCGGGCGAGACGGCCATTGCCACGAGGATAGTGGCACACGCGGCCAGCACGAGCACCATGAGCGCCCAGCCAGAGACTCGCGGCCGGTACAGCCGGCTCACGCCTTTGGCGTCGACCAGCTTCCCGCCGACCCGCAGCCTGGTCAGGAACGTGCTCGAGAATCCCGATCGGCCCTTGTCGAGGAACTCGTCAAGGGTGTTGTGCGTGCCGACGGCGACGATCAGGCTGGCCCCTTTCTCGTCGGCCATCAGCAGCCCGACGTCCTCGCTGGTCCCCGGGCCGGGGAACAGCACCGACGGCAGGCCGAGCCGCTGCACACGTTCCTGGCCGGGCGCCCGCCCGTCGGGGTAGGCGTGCACTACCAGCTCGGCGCCGCAGAGCAGGCCGTGATCCGACACCGAGTCCATGTCCCCGACGATGAGGTGCGGCCGGTACCCGGCTTCGAGCAGAGCGTCGGCGCCGCCGTCCACGCCGATCATGAGCGGCTTGAACTCCCGGATGTAGGAGCGCAGCGTGGCCAGGTCCTCGCGGTGGTTGGGGCCCCTGACCACCACCAGCACGTGCCTGTTCTCGATCCGGGTCCGCAGCTGCGGGACGGGGAGCCCGTCAATGAGCAGCTCGCCCTCGTGGGTCATGTACTCCAGCGTGTTGGCCACGAACGCCTGCAGCTGGGTGGCGACGCCGGCTTTCGCCTCGGCCATCGCCGCCGCGATCGACTCCGCGGTCTGCCGCTGGCCCTTGGCGATGACGTCCTCGCCGGCATACAGGGTTTCGCCGTGGAGCCGGACGGCCATCCCTTCCCTGACCTTGGTGAACAGATCGGGCCCGGCCTCGTCGACGAGCGGGATGCCCGCCTCGACCAGTAGCTGCGGCCCGTAGTTCGGGTAGCGCCCGCTGATGCTCGCGGCCGCGTTCACCACCGCGGCAACCTGGCCCCGGATCAGCGCGTCAGCGCTGACCCGGTCCAGGTCAGTGTGATCGATGATGGCGATATCGCCAGGCCAGAGCCGTTTGGACAGGCTCTTGGTCCGGCGGTCCATCCGGGCTGGCCCCGCTATCCCGGGCCGGTCATCCGGCCTGGCCCGGTGCTTCATGGGTAGCTTGAGGAACTGCGCCATCATCGGCACCATCCTGCCAGACGTGCGGCGCACACGGAGCCACAGAGGCCATCAGACACCCCGCGTTCGCGCAGCTTGCGGCGGCCGCCGGCCCCCCCGGCCGACTGCGCACCGGGCCCGCTACGCCCCGGCCCGCTCCGCGGCCGCCTGTTCCGCGGCCGCCGCAGCCAGCAACTCCCCCGCGTGCGCCCGGCCAAACTCGGACTCCTCCAGGCCGGCCAGCATCCGTGACAGCTCGGTGAGCCGCCCCGCGTCATCGAGGCGGGTGAGGCCGCTGCGGGTGACCGAGCCGTCGTCGGCCTTCTCGATCACCAGGTGGGTGTCGGCGAACGCGGCCACCTGCGGCAGGTGCGTGACGACGATCACCTGCGCGAGCCGCGCGAGCCGGGCCAGCCGGCGGCCGACCTCCACCGCGGCCTTGCCCCCGACCCCGGCGTCCACCTCGTCGAACACGAAGGTCGGGACCGGGTCGGCGCCAGCGAAGACCACCTCGATCGCGAGCATGACCCGCGACAGCTCGCCGCCCGAGGCGCCCTTGCTGAGCGGCAGCATGGGGGCGCCCGGGTGCGCGGCCAGCCTGATCTCCACCTCGTCCGCGCCCTGCGGGCCGAAGTCACCGGCCGGGGTGACCGCCACGGCCAGCTTCGCATGCGGCATGGCGAGCTCCATGAGCTCGGCGGTGACGCCGACCGCGAAGGATTCCGCGGCCGCCCGGCGCAGCTCGGTCAGCTGGCCGGCCAGCTCGGCGACGGCCGCGGCGAGCTGTGCCTCCTCGGCGGCCAGGCTGGTGATCCGGTCGTCGTCACCCTCCAGCTCGGTGAGCCTGCTGGCCGCCTGTTTCGCCCAGGCGAGCACCGCGGACAGGTCGGGGATGGCGGCCTCGCCCGGCCCCTGCACCAGCCCGCCATAGGCGCGGACGAGCCGGGTCAGCTCGGCGCGCCGTTCCTGCACGGCGGCGAGCCGGGCCGGATCGGAGTCGACCGCCTGCACGTAGGATGCCAGCTCCGCGGCCACGTCCGAGACCAGGTAGGCCGCCTCGGACAGCCGGCCCGCCAAGGCGGCCAGCGCCGGGTCATGGTCGGCCACGGCCTCGAGCGCCTGCCGGGCCCCGGCCAGCAGGCTGACCGCGTCGGCGGCCTCGAACGACCCGCTGGACGGGTCACCGAGGACTGCCTCGTGCGCGGTGGTCGCGGCGGCGTGCAGCGCGTCCGCGTGCGCGAGCCGGTCTTCCTCGGCCAGCAGCTGGGCGTCCTCGCCCTCGGCGGGCTCCGCCCGCTCGATCTCGGCCAGGCCGCGCCGCAGCTCGTCGGCCTCGGCCGCCCGCTCACGGGCGGCCTGAGTCAGCTCGTCGAGCTCGGCCCGGATCTCGCGGTGCCGCTGGTAGGCCCGCTGGTAGTCGGCGAGGACGGCGTGAAGCTCGGGCCCGGCGAACCGGTCGAGCGCCTGGCGCTGCCGGCCCACCCGCAGCAGCTGCTGCTGGTCGGCCTGCCCGTGCACGGCCACCAGGTCGTCGGCCAGGTAGGTGAGCAGCGAGACGGGCACCGACCGGCCGCCCGCGAAGGCCCGCGACCGGCCCTCGGCGGATACCGAACGGCTGACGATCAGCGTCCCGCCGTCGTCGTCGAGCTCGCCGCCCGCCTCCAGGACCTGCTGCGCCACGTGCCCGCCGGGGTCGATCCGCAGCCGGCCCTCGACGGTGGCCCGCTCCGCCCCGGGACGGACCCGCGCCGGGTCGGCGCGCCCGCCGAACATCAGGCCCAGGCCGGTCACGACCATGGTCTTGCCCGCCCCGGTCTCCCCGGTCACCACGGTGAACCCGGGCGCGAGCTCGAGGACGGCGTCCTCGATCACGCCAAGGCCGGTGATGCGGACCTCCTCAAGCACCGGCGTCCTCCTCTCCACCCGTCCCGGCCCGCCGCCCGTCCACGCGCCGCCGGGAGGCCGGCCGCCCGCGCCAGCCGGTCACCGGGAGGCCGAACTTGGCGACCAGCCGGTCGGTGAACAGCGCGCCGCCGGCCTGCCCTGGGCCCGTGCTGGCCAGCCGGGCCAGCAGCACCGGCCGGGCACCGCGGCGGACCTCCACCCGCGCCCCCGGCGGGAGATCAACCTTCCGCCGCCCATCGCACCACATAACGCCCGCCGCCGTCCCGCTTTGGCGCCCGGCTGGCCCGCCGGACACGCCGATCACCTCGACGGCCAGCACCGACCACGGCGAGACCACCATCGGCCCGGCGAACAGCGCGTGCGCGCTGATCGGCACCAGCAGCAGCGCCTCCACCTCCGGCCAGACGATCGGGCCCCCGGCCGAGAACGCGTACGCGGTCGAGCCGGTCGGTGTGGCGCAGACGACGCCGTCACACGCCCACCGGGACAGCGGGCGGTCGTCGATCTCGGTCACCACCTCGATCATCCGCTCCCGGGCGACCTTCTCCACGCTCGCCTCGTTAAGCGCCCAGGTGCTCGCGATGACGGTCCCGTTCTGCCGCACGGTCACCTCGACCGTCATCCGCTCTTCCACCGTGTACCTGTGCTCCACGACCTGGCCGACCGCGCCGGCCAGGTCGTCGGGCTCGGTCTCGGCGAGAAATCCGACGTGGCCCAGATTGACGCCGAGCAGCGGCGCCCCGGCGGGCCTGGCCATCTCCGCGGCCCGCAGCAGCGTGCCGTCGCCGCCGAGAGCGATCACCATCTCGGCGTCCTGGGCCGCGTCCGGGGCCGCCGGGACCACGTCAGCACCGGCGCAGCGCAGATCGGCCGCCTCCGGCTCGAGGATCCGCACGGCTATCCCGGCGGCGGTGAGCCGGTCCACCACCAGCCGGGCGTTGCGCAGGGCGGCCGGCCGCTCGACGTGCGCCACCACCAGCACGGTCCGCTTGGTGTTCACTGGGGTCCCTCCGCGATGACCTGCCGCAGGCGGCCGGGGTCGAGCGGCGGCGCGCCCCGGTGCAGCCAGAGGAAATACTCGACGTTGCCGGCCGGGCCGGGCAGCGGGCTCGCGGCCAGGCCGGCCACACCGAGCCCGAGGCCAGCGGCGGCCGCGGCCACCGAGGCGACCGCGTGCTCGCGCAGGCCCGGGTCGCGCACCACACCACCTGCCCCTACCCGGCCCTTGCCCACCTCGAACTGCGGCTTGACCAGGAGCACGAAATCGGCGTCCGGGGTCGCGCACCTGACCAGCGCAGGCAGGACCAGGGCCAGCGAGATGAAGGAGAGGTCGGCGGTCACCAGATCCGGGGCGGGGGCCACCTGGGCAGGCTGGATCTGGCGCACGTTGACCCGGTCAAGCACGGTGACCCGCTCGTCGGTGCGCAGCGCCCAGGCCAGCTGGCCGTAGCCGACGTCGGCGGCGATCACGTGGGCCGCGCCCCCCCGCAGCAGGACGTCGGTGAAGCCGCCGGTGGACGCGCCGGCGTCCAGGCACCGGCGCCCGGCGACCCGCAGTCCCGCGAAGGCAGCCAGCGCCCCGGCGAGTTTCGCCCCGCCCCGCGACGCGTACTCCGGCTCCGCCCCGGCGTCGGTGACCAGGATCGGGTCGTCCGCCGCGACCTGGGTGGCCGGCTTGCCCGCCGCCTGGCCCGCCACCAGCACCCGGCCGCCCGCGACGAGGCTGGCGGCCTGCTCGCGGGAGCGCGCCAGCCCTCTCCTGACCAGTTCGGCATCCAGCCGCCTGCGGGTGCCCATGGCCTTGCGCCGTTCAGCCGCCCGCCTGGCCTGAGCGGTCGCCCGGTACCGCCCGCTCAGCCGTGCCGGCGTCGCCAAGAGCCTCGGTGAGCCGCTGGTGAACACGCTCGAAGACCGCTGGGTGCTCGGCCACCGGCAGCCCGGCCAGGTCCGCCAGCTCGGAGACCGCCTCGTCCACCCGGCTGTCGCCGGTGGCAGGCGGGGCATCGCCGCCCGGTCCTGACTCCATCAGCTTGCTCCTCCTCGACCGCGCTCGCGGCATCGCTGTCCTCTGCAGGAAACGCTACCGTCCATCGGGGGCTTCACGGAGCATGGCGCGACGGCGAGGGCCGGCCGGGATTCCCCCTGCGTTCTAACATTTGATCAATGGGAACGGGGGTAGCGAGGTGTCTTATGGCTACTGCTGAGGAATGCCGCCAGGCGCTGGAAAGCCTGACCGGCCGGCTCGCCGAGCTGGACCCGGCGGAACGGGAGGCCAACCTGGTGGACCGGGTGATCAGCTGCACGGTGCCCGATCTGGGGATCACGTTCGTGACCCACCTCGGGCCCAACGGCGCTTCCCCGGTCACCGTGGCCAACGGCTCGGATGGCCCGGCCCAGGTCAGGTTCACCGCCAAGAGCGACGACCTGGTCGCCCTCGCCGACGACCCCGGCAGCATCGGCCGGGCGTGGCTCAGCGGCCGCCTCAAGGTCGAGGCGAGCATCTTCGACCTCCTCCGCCTCCGCAAACTGCTCTGACCTCCCTGTTCACCGGGCAGGCAGCGCTCTGACCGGCCCTCCGGTCGAACGCAGGTGCCCGGGACATGCTCGCAGCCTGCCAGGAACGACCGACAATTCCGCCCGGCCAGCGCCTCTGATTTTGATGGTTGACGAACGCCTTCACGGGGTGAGAGGGCAGCGGCGGTGGGCAGGCATACTCGGGAGGGTGTCGGGGAGACGATCCGCGCGCGGCCGGGGCACGGGCGCAGCCGCCGGGAGCTGAGCCGTGCCTGAAGGGGATGCGGTCTGGCTGACCGCGCGGCGGCTGCGCGAGGCGCTGGCTGGGCGGGTGCTGACCCGCAGCGATTTCCGCGTGCCCAGGTACGCCACCACCGACCTGACCGGCCGCACCGTGACCGAGTGCGTCGCCCGCGGCAAGCACCTGCTCACCCGGGTGGAGGGCGGTGTCACCGTGCACACCCACCTGCGGATGGACGGCTCGTGGCGGATACGTCCGGCCGGTGACCGCGTCGCCAGCAGCCACCGCATCCGGCTCGTCCTGGCCAACGACACCTGGCAGGCGGCCGGCTACCAGCTGGGCGTCGTCGAGGTGCTGCCCACCGCCAGGGAGGCCAGGGTCGTCGGCCACCTGGGCCCCGACCTGCTCGGCCCCGACTGGGACCCGGCCGAGGCGGCCCGGCGGCTGCGCGCCACGCCGGCCCGGGCCGTCGGCGAGGCGCTGCTCGATCAGCGCAACCTGGCCGGGATCGGCAACATCTACAAAGCCGAGGTGCTGTTCCTGCGCGGGGTGCACCCGTGGCGGCCGGTCGGCGAGGTCGCGGGCCTCGACGCCCTGGTCAGCACCGCCCAGCAGCTGATGGACGCGAACAAGGAGCGGTTCGGCCAGGTCACCACCGGGGTGTCGCGGCCCGGTGAGCAGATGTGGGTGTACGGGCGCGCCGGCCGGCCGTGCCGCCGCTGCGGCACGACGATCCGGGCCGCCGACCAGGGCGGCGACACCACCGAGCGGGTCACCTACTGGTGCCCGCGCTGCCAGTCCTGATCAGCGGCCCCCGGGCGCGCCGTTCACCGCGGGCGCGGGTGGCGGGCGGCCCCCCGTAGCGTGGCCGCCCGCCATCTCACGCCGGCCGGGGCTCCACCGGCCGGGCTCTCCTCACGCGTCCCTGGTCCGGAACAGGATCCCGCCGGCTACGACCAGGGCCGCCGCGTAGGCACAGAAGACCCCGAACCCCACCCAGGGGCTGAACATGTTCACCCCGCTCAGGTTCTCCCAGATCGCGCCGCCGGCGTTCAAGGGGATCCACTTGTCGATGTGGACCGCCCAGTTGCTCGGCAGGAAACCGCTGAGCACGAACAGCACGAACAGCAGCCCGACCGAGGCCGTGATCGCCCCGGCGGTGGACCGCAGCAGCGCGCCGATGCCGTACGAGAACAGCCCGCACGCGGCCAGGAACAGCCCGCCGCCGACGACCGCCCGCAGGACCCCGGGCTGGCCGATGGAGGAGTTGAGGTGGTGGGTGGCGAAGATCGCCTGGCCGATGAAGTAGGAACCGAACGACGTCACCAGCCCGGCGACGAGCGCGACGGCTGTGAACACGACCGCCTTGGCCGTGTACACGGTTCCCCGGTGCGGCATCACGGTCAGCGAAGTCCTGATCATGCCGGTGGAGTACTCGGAGGTGATCGTGAGCGCGCCCAGCACCGCGATCACGAGCTGGCCGAGGATCAGCCCGAACATGCTGAACTCGGTTGCCCTTGACCTGATCCGGGGCGCCATGTGGGCCTGCACGAACGCGGGCTGCGAGGCGTAGTCCTGGATCCGGCCCCAGCTCAGCAGCGCGCTGATGCCGATCGTGATCACGATCATCGCGAAGAGCGTCCAGTAGGTGGACCGGACCGATCGGATCTTGGTGAGCTCCGAGCGCAGCGTGCCGCCGAACCCGGCCCGGCCGGGACTGGCCGGCCGGACACTGACCCGCTCGCTCCCGGCGGCTTGTGCCGTCACCGTCATGTCAGGCCACCCCTCCCGTGCTCACTGGATCGCCCTGGTCCGCGGCCTGCTCCGCCGCCGCGGCGCCGCCGGCGCGGAACTCCACACTGGCCGCGGTCCGTTCCATGTAGGCCTCCTCCAGGGAGGCCTGGGCCACGGCCAGTTCATGCAGCCGGACCCCGTTCTCGTAAGCGAGGTCGCCCACCTTGTCGGGCGCCAGGCCGCGGACCATGAGCACGTCCTCGGTGGCGGCGACCACCTCGCCGCCGGCCCGCCGGACCGCGGCCACCAGCGGGTCCGGCTGCGGGGTGCGCACCCGGACCGCCTGCACCGAGTTGCGCTCGATGAATTCGGCCACGCTGCAGTCGGCGATGAGCCGGCCGCGCCCGATCACGATCAGATGGTCAGCGGTGTTCTCCATCTCCGACATCAGGTGACTGGAGACGAAGACGGTCCGCCCCTCGCCGGCGAGCCGCTTCATGAGGGTGCGGATCCACAGGATGCCCTCCGGGTCCAGCCCGTTGACCGGCTCGTCGAACATCAGGATCGCCGGGTCGCCGAGCAGCGCGGCGGCGATGCCGAGCCGCTGCCCCATCCCCAGCGAAAACCCCTTCGAGCGCTTCCCGGCCACCTCGCTGAGGCCGACCAGATCCAGCACCTCGCCCACCCGCCGCCGGGGCAGGCCGTTGGTCTGGGCCAGGCACAGCAGGTGGCTGTAGGCGCTGCGGCCCCCGTGCACGGCCTTGGCGTCCAGCAGCGCGCCGACCTCGCGCATCGGGTTGGCGCTGCGGGAGAACTCCTTCCCGTTCACGGTGACCGACCCGCCGGTGGGATGATCCAGGCCCAGGATCAGCCGCATGGTGGTCGTCTTGCCCGCCCCGTTCGGGCCCAGGAACCCGGTGATCCGGCCGGATTCAACGGCGAACGACAGCTGGTCCACGGCCAGCTTGTCGCCGAAGCGTTTGGTGAGGCCCCGTGCCTCGATCATTGACGAGTCCCTTCTGAGTGCCAGGCCTCGCGCCCGGCTGCAATAGCCAGTCTCCCGGCGGAGGCCCCCCGGGCGCGTCAGCCGGCGCGGTGATTTTGATCAGCCCGGAGGGTGATGTCCCGCTAGTACTTCAGGCGTAACGACCTTCGGTGGTGTCGTCCCCCAGCCGGTCACCAGCCGAGCCGCTTGAGCGGCCCGGCCACCGCCCCGCGGCCCGGGCGGTCCGCCGACCAGGCGGCGGCGCACAGGGCGCGCAGGCCGTCCATCGGGTCGCCGTCGCCGTCGAGGGCGAGCCGGCCAGGTGGCTGCCAGCGCGCCTGCCAGCCGCGGCAGCGGAACCCACCGTGGTCCCGGGTGACGGGCGGGTGGGGGATCAGCAGCCCGGACAGGTCCCGGGCCAGGTAGGACGGGCGCTGGTCCGGTGGGGCGAGCACGGCGTCGAGGGGGCGGGTCACCCCGGTGAGCACGAGCAGGCTGTCGGCGCCGACCCGGACCGCGCCCTCGATGTCGGTGTCGAGGCGGTCGCCGACGACGAGCGGGCGGCGGGCTCCGGTGCGGGCCACGGACTCGGCGTGGAGCGGCGGCTCGGGCTTGCCCGCGACCAGCGGCTCCAGCCCGGTCGCGGTGGCGATCACCCGGGACATGGACCCGTTCCCGGGCTGCCGGCCGCGCGCCGAGGGCAGGGTCTTGTCCGCGTTCGAGACGACGAACAGCGCGCCCGCCTGGACGGCCAGCGCGCCCTCGGCCAGCAGCGGGTAGCCGATGTCCGGTGCGTAGCCCTGGATGACCGCGGCCGGCCGGTCGCTGGCCACCGATACCGGGCGGAATCCCCGTTCCCGGACCGCCACTCGCAGGCCCATGCCGCCGACCACGAGGACGGGCGCTCCCGGCGGCAGGCGCTCGGCCAGCAGCCGGGCTCCCGCCTGGGCCGAGGTGACCACGTCGGAGGCGCTGGCGGGCACGCCGAGCCGGGCCAGCTGCGCGGCAATGGCTGATGGGGTACGGGAGGCGTTGTTGGTGACAAACGCGACCCGCATGCCGGCCGCCTTCGCCTTGGCCAGCGAGTCAGCGGCCCCGGCCACGGCCGAGGCGCCGACGTAGATGACCCCGTCGAGATCGAGCAGCGCCACGTCGTAGGCGCTGGCCAGCGGTTCGCTGCAGGCGCGCGGCAGCGTGGGCGCCGCGGCCGCCGTGTCACCGGCCATGGCCGGCCCGTTCAGAGCGGGGCTTCCCCGTCCGGCGGCCGGGAGGCCGGGGACGCTGGGTCGGCGCGGGCCCGGAGCGTGGCCCGGACACCGCGCAGCGCGTCGGTGTAGTGCCGCAGTTCGGGGCGCATGGCCGCCGCCAGCGCGAGATGCTCGGCGGCGGCCGCCGGGTTCCCGTCGCGGGCCAGGGCCAGGCCGAGCCCGAAATGCGCGTAGTCGTCACTCGGGCTTGCCTCCACGATCTGCCGGAAACTGTCTGCTGCCGCCGCGTACCGGCCAGCGTCGAACTGGGCCCGGCCCAGCGCCTCAAGCACGCTGCGCGATCCCGGCTCGGCGTCGGCCGCGCGCTGCAGCAACTGCGCGGCGGCCGCCGGGCTGCCCCGGCTGAGCAGGTCGAGCCCGCGGCGGTACCAGGAATAAGCGTCGCCGTCCGGTGCCGGGGGGCCGGATCCCACGCGCTGATCATCGTCGGGATGGGAATCATGGCCGCCGCCCGGTGCTTCTGACATATGTGCAGATCCTTCCGTCCGGCCAGCAGCCAGCGCCCGGCCTCGCGCTGGCGCCGTTCCGCGGGCTGCGTTATGCGCAGGACCGGGTCAGCGGTCTCGCGGAGGTCACCTCTCCACCGTACGACGTGATTGCGCAGGACGCCGCAGCCCAGTTGCGGGCCGCGGACCCGCACAACGTGGTCCGGCTGATCCTTCCCCGCCACGATGCCGGCCATCCGGGCGATGCGTACACCGATGCGGCGCAGCTGTTCCGCGACTGGCAGGAGCAGGGCATTCTGCTCCCCGATCCCCGGCCGGCCCTGTACGTCTACGAGCAGGCCCTGGGCGGCGAGACGATCCTCCAGCGGGGACTGATCGGTGCGCTGCGGCTGGTGCCGCTCGGCGCGGGCCCCGTTCTGCCTCACGAAGACGTCCTGCCCGGCCCGGTCACCGGCCGCCGGCAGCTGATGGAGACGACCGGGGCCAATCTGGAGCCGATCTTCCTGCTCTACGACGGTGACGGCGCGGACGGGGCGGCCTTGCGGCTGGTCACGCAGGTGGCCGGGTCCCGGCCACCGCTGGTGACCTTGGGCACCGACGACGGGATCGAGCACCGGCTGTGGGCGCTGGCCGATCCGGCCGAGCATGCGATCGTGGCCGCTGACCTCGCGTCCCAGCAGGCGCTGATCGCCGACGGTCATCATCGCTATGCGGCCTACCTTGAGTTGCAGGCCCGCAAGCGGGCGGTCCGCCCGGGCCCGGGCCCATGGGACGCGGGACTCGCGCTGCTGGTGGACTCGCAGGCCTTCCCCCCCCACATCGGGGCGATCCACCGGGTGATCGAGGGCCTCAGCGCCCCGGAGGCCGTGCGGCGAGCCAAGGCCGCGTTCACGGTGCGGCCGCTGCCGCAGCCTCTCGCGGGCGACCCGGCCGGCCTGGGAGGGCTGCTGCGCGAGGCCGATGGCGTGGCGTTCGTGGTCGTGGGAGGCGGGGAGGCGCACCTGCTCACCGACCCCGACCCGGTGCAGGTGGCGGCGGCCATGCCTGACCGCTCCGCCCGCTGGCGTGGGCTTTCCGCGTCGGTGCTGCAGGAACTGCTGCTGGGCCGGTTGTGGGGCATCCGGGATGACGAGAGCAGCGTCCAGGTGCACCACGATGCCGGGCGGGCGCTGCGGGCCGCGGGCCGGCCGTCGGGCGGGACCGCGGTGATCTGCCAGCCACTCACGGCGGCCGATGTCCACGCGGTCGCCGCGCACGGCGAGCGGGTGCCGCGCAAGTCGACCTCGTTCGCGCCCAAGCCCCGCTCCGGGCTCGTGCTGCGCTCCTTCGCTTACGGCTGACGGCCCCGCCGCCGCCCGCTCACGGCCGCGGTCTGAGGAAACTCACGAGGAGTGGCCGGCCTTGCGGGCGTACAGCCAGTCGGGACCCTCCGTGAGCGGCACGAAGTTGGCCAGGAAGTAGGCCCGGAGCCGCGGTGTCCAGGGGATCCGCGGGGCGGAGCTGGCCGTGATCCACAGGTACTGGGCGCTGCGGAACGCCGACATCCACAGTTGCTCGACGGCTGGTGAGCTCCCCGCGCCGGTCAGCCCGTTGTGGCCGCCGGAGAGCGCGTAGTCGGTGCCGACCCCGTTGACCATGGCCGAGCAGCCCGGGACGTCCGAGGTGAACCGGTTGATGGCGATCGTGTACGACACCTGGTCGGTGAACACACAGGCGCCGGGGGGGATCATGTGCTCGGCCGCGCTGATCTCGGTGGCGGGGATGGCCGCGGCCATATTGCTCTCGGCGAACCCCTGCACGACCGCGAGGGTGGTGAGCGTCACCACGGCGAGCACGGCGGCCCCGCGCCGCAGTAGCAGCGCAGCCCGCGCCCGCGGGCCGGCCACCGGGAGCGCCCCGAGCACGCGGGACACCGGCAGCGCGATGGCCAGCGCCAGGAACGGCGCGAGGAACGCCGAGTAATGGTTGTAGAAGTCGGCGGGCAGCAGGAACGCGACCACAGCGAGGGCGAAGGTGATGGTGGCAAACAGATCCAGCGGGGGCGGCGGGAGGTGGGTGAGGCGCACTCCCAGCGCAACCAGCCCGGCGATGATCACGATGACCGCGGCGCCGATCGCCACCAGCGCCGGCGTGAGCAGCTGCGGCGCATGGGTGAGGCCGAGCATGTGCTGCAGCCTGAACGCGAGCGGTATCCGTACCAGGTCGGATCTGACCAACTGCGCGACGATCACGCTGCGGTAGAAGGTCCCGGGGGCGAGCAGCGCGAACGGCAGCACCGGCACCAGGAAGCCGGCCGCGACCCCGGCGGCGAACCGGGCGGCCTGGCGCGGCCGCCGTACGGTAAGGGCGAGGATCACCAGCACCGGCAGGACGGCCCACACCTTGACCGCGCCCGCGAACCCGAACGCGAGCCCGCCCCAGATCAGGCGGCGGCCGCTGGCCAGCCGGTCGCCGTCGAACACCGCGAGCGCCCCCAGCAGGCAGAACAGCACCAGCCACGGCTCAAGCAGCACGGTCAGGGCCGCCACCAGGCTGTCCGGGTACACGGCGAGGATCCCGCAGGTCACGGTCACGGCGAGCAGCCCGCGATGACGGGTGAGCAGGCCCGCCAGCGGCACGGCGGCGGCGCTCGCGAGCGCGGTGAGCACCCGCCCGGCCGCCATACCGGTGACCGTGCCCGCCGCCTTGGTCGCCAGCGCGACCGGGGCCATCAGCAGCGTGATCCCCGGCGGCTGGACCATGATGAAGTCGCGGTACGGCAGCGCCCCGTGGATGAGCCGGACGGCGCTCCCGAAGTCGGTCCCGTCGTCGTACTCGGTGATCCCGTACAGGTAGCCGGGCCGGCTCAGCTGGTACAGCCGCAGCGCCAGGGCGGCCAGGGTCGCCACGATGATGACCGTGGTGCTCGCCCCGGGCAGGAACCGGCGGCGGGAAGGCCGGCCCGCGACGGCAGGCCGGGACCCGGTGCTGGGCGTTGTCGCAGACGTTCTGCTCACGAGTGTGTGACTCCGCACGTGGTGGGTGGGACGCGAAACACATGGCGGCCACGGCCGCTGCCCGGCCTTACCCGGCCCCCGCCGCCACGTGCCGGGGAGGCTGGCCGCCGCGTGCGATCCTACTAGCTATCTGCCCCTGCCCCTGCGGTTGTGACTTTCTGTCACCGGCTGATAGCTATCAGCTTGGGCTGGTGTCTGGCACGATAACCCCATGAACCAGGCAGAACGGGGCTCCGCCGCCGGCCGCGGTGTCCGGGCACTCGGGCATGAGGTGTTCGAGATCGACACCCAGATGGCCGGCCACGACAAGATCACGGCCGGCTACCTGATCCGGGCGGAGCGGCCGTGCCTGGTCGAGACGGGGACCGCGCCGTCGGCGCCGGTGGTCCGGGACGCGCTCGCCAGCCTGGGCATCGGCCCGCGGGATCTGGCCACCGTGGTGGTCACCCACATCCACCTGGATCACGCCGGCGGAGTGGGGGACATGGCCACGATGTTCCCGGCCGCCGAGATCGTGGTCCATGAGAGGGGGGCCCGGCACCTGGCGGACCCGCGCCGGCTGATGGACAGCGCACGCAGCGTCTACGGCAGTGCGCTGGACGCGCTGTTCGGCGTGCTGGCGCCGACTCCGGCCGAGCGCATCCGGGCCGTGGCGGAGCGGGGCTCGGTCGACCTGGGTGGCGGGCGGCGGCTGGACAGTCACTACTCCCCCGGCCACGCCAAGCATCACGTGGGCCTCATCGACTCAGCCAGCGGCGACCTGTACGTGGGTGACGCCGCCGGGGTGTTCATCGAGGAGACCCAGGACCTGCGCCCGGCGACCCCTCCGCCCGATTTCGACCTCGTCCAGACCCTGGACTCGCTGCGGATGTTTGCGGCGCTCGCGCCGACGCGGCTGATGTTCAGCCATTTCGGGCCGGTCGGGGATGTGGCGCAGACGCTGGAGCGGTCCGCTGAGGAGCTGAACGTGTGGGTGGAGCGGACCAGGCAGGCGCATAACGCTGGGCTGGACCTCGACCACGCGGTGGCCATGGTGACCGAGCAGACCAGGCAGCGGTATGCGGCACTCGGCCCCGATGCCGACCCGGCGCTCAGCGCCAGGTTCGAACGCCAGAGCGGCGCGGCCAACAATGTGGCCGGCATCATGCATTGGCTCGAGAAGCAGGGGCAGGCTGCG
The DNA here is from genome assembly GCA_963730065.1 of uncultured Actinomycetes bacterium. Taxonomy (GTDB): domain Bacteria; phylum Actinomycetota; class Actinomycetes; order Streptosporangiales; family Streptosporangiaceae; genus UBA9676. The sequence continues at coordinate 126,576 of CAVSQL010000011.1, forward strand.
CGCTGACGGGCGCCCGGCTGCCGCTAACCGGCGTCCTCCGCTGGGCCGGCGTCCTCCGCTGGCCCGGCGTCCTCCGTGTCGTGGGCGGCCGCGGCGGGCCCGGCGGCGCTGTCGTCGCCGGTGACCTCGAGATCTTCGAATACGGCCGTGTCCATGTCCTCGAAGCGTTCGGCGGCGTCGGTCTCCTCGCCGGTGTCCGCCGCCGCTGCCCGGCCGAACCAGTCCCGCGCCTCCTCCGCGCGGCCCGCCTCGAGCAACGCGTCGGCGTAGGCGTAGAACAGCGGGGCTGACCACGGCCGCAGCCGGCCGTCGGTGAGCTCGGGCACCTGCAGGGCCACCACCGCGGCGGCGGGCCGTCCCTCGTCCCGGCGGATCCCCGATTCGACGATGCGGAGCTCGATCTGGACCTCCCGCTCGAGATCGCGGACGCCGGAGTCGTTGATGATCGCCAGCGCCCGGTCCGGCCGGCCCAGTGCCCGTTCGCAGTCCGCCATCAGCGGCAGGTAGCCGCCGCGCCCGGTCAGCCTGCGCGCGGTGCGCAGCTCGGTGAGCGCGTCAGCCCACCGTCCAGTGCGGTAGGCGGCGATCCCGCAGGCCTCGCGCACGATTCCGACCCTGGCCGCCAGGCGCCGCGCGGCCAGTGTGAACTGGTAGGCCTGCTCGGGGTCCTCGGCCAGGTCAGCGGCGGCCAGCCGGCGTGCCACCGCGTCGGCAAGATCTCCCGGCAGGGTGCGCAGTTCGGCCCGCGCCTGTGGGTCAAGCTGGTCCGCGGAGACCGTGTCGGGTACCTGCGGTCCCGCTGGAATCTTCCGGGCGCGGTCGGCGGGGCCGCCAGTTCGGCCGGGTCGGCCGGGCCCGGCTGGCCGGCTGGACCTGCCCGACCTGGCCGCGTTCCGGCCCGCTGCCCCTGTCCCATCCCTGCGGGCGCCGGACGGCCGCTGCCCGCGCTCAGCCTGGGGCCTGTGCTCGGCCTGTGGCCCGCGGCCGGAGCCAGCGTCCTGGCTGCGTGAGGGGCGCCTGCCGCTGCCCGCCTCGCCGTGCCGGGCCGCCTTGTCATACGTGCTTGGCGCCGTCCCGCGCCGCGCCGCGCCGCGCGCAGGTCCTGCCTCGCCGCCCGCGCCCCCACGGCGGGAGCCACCGTCGCGTTCTGGGACCCCCCGGCCGGAACGATCCCGCTCGTTCGAGCGTGGGCTCCCGCGGCCTGAACCAGTGCCGCCGCGGCCCGAACCGGCACCGCCGCGGCCCGAACCAGTACCGCCACGGCCCGAACCAGTACCGCCGCGGCCCGAACCAGTACCGCCACGGCCCGAACCAGTACCGCCACGGCCCGAACCAGTACCAGCGCGGCCCGAACCAGTGCCGCCACGATCCGGGCCGGCACCGCCCCGGCCAGAGCCGCCGGCTGCCCGGCTGGAGCCAGTGACACCCCGGCCTGAGCCGGTGCCGCCGCGGCCCGAAGCGGCACCAGCGCGGCCCGAACCAGTGCCGCCACCATCCGGGCCGGCACCGCCCCGGCCAGAGCCGCCGACTGCCCGGGTGGAGCGGCCGGCGGCTCCCTCTGGCCCGCCGGGACGCCCGGAGCTGCCCGGCACGCCCGGAGCTGCCGGCACGCCCAGCACCGGTACGCCCCGATACACGGTCGCGACCGGTGGCACCACGGCCGGGAGCACGGTCGCGGCCAGAGGCGCCGCCGCGGCCTGCGCCGCCCTCACGGCGCCGTGGCTCTTCCCCCACCACGCTTCCACCTTCCAGGCATGTCACATGGGGCCGGCAACATCACAATCAGCAGCATCGCAGCAAAAGACTGGGGGCCGCTTCCAGCGGAAGCGGCCCCCAGCAAAGTTTGTCCGGCGGCGTCCTACTCTCCCACGCGGTCCCCCGCGCAGTACCATCGGCGCTGAAGGGCTTAACTTCCGGGTTCGGAATGGGACCGGGTGTTTCCCCTTCGCTATGGCCACCGAAACACTATGGAGATGTGGTGCCCGACCGCATCTCGGGAACCGCACAGTGGACGCGTGCACACGGGTCTGGGAGTCGCCTCCCAGACCGGGAGGTTGTAGAAGCCAAGCCACTCGGCCTATTAGTACCGGTCAGCTCCACGTGTTGCCACGCTTCCACTTCCGGCCTATCAACCCAGTCGTCTAGCTGGGGGCCTTACCGGGTTAACCCCGAGGGAGACCTCATCTTGAGGCGAGCTTCCCGCTTAGATGCTTTCAGCGGTTATCCCTTCCGAACGTAGCTAACCAGCCGTGCTCCTGGCGGAACAACTGGCACACCAGAGGTTCGTCCGTCCCGGTCCTCTCGTACTAGGGACAGCCCCTCTCAAGTCTCCTACGCGCGCAGCGGATAGGGACCGAACTGTCTCACGACGTTCTAAACCCAGCTCGCGTGCCGCTTTAATGGGCGAACAGCCCAACCCTTGGGACCTGCTCCGGCCCCAGGATGCGACGAGCCGACATCGAGGTGCCAAACCATCCCGTCGATATGGACTCTTGGGGAAGATCAGCCTGTTATCCCCGGGGTACCTTTTAGCCGTTAAGCGACGGCGCTTCCACATGCCACCGCCGGATCACTAGTCCCAGCTTTCGCTCCTGCTCGACATGTCTGTCTCACAGTCAAGCACCCTTGTGCACTTACACTCGACACCTGATTGCCAACCAGGCTGAGGGTACCTTTGGGCGCCTCCGTTACCTTTTAGGAGGCAACCGCCCCAGTTAAACTACCCACCAGACACTGTCCCTGATCCGGATCACGGACCCAGGTTAGACATCCAGAACGACCAGAGTGGTATTTCACCAGTGACTCCACAGGAACTAGCGTCCCTGCTTCAAAGTCTCCCACCTATCCTACACAAGACGTCCCAAACACCAATGTCAAGCTGCAGTGAAGGTCCCGGGGTCTTTCCGTCCTGCTGCGCGTAACGAGCATCTTTACTCGTAGTGCAATTTCGCCGGGTCTGTGGTTGAGACAGTGGGAAAGTCGTTACGCCATTCGTGCAGGTCGGAACTTACCCGACAAGGAATTTCGCTACCTTAGGATGGTTATAGTTACCACCGCCGTTTACCGGCGCTTAAGTTCTGAGCTTCGCGGCCCGAAGGCCACTAACCCCTCCCCTTAACGTTCCGGCACCGGGCAGGCGTCAGTCCGTATACGTCGTCTTGCGACTTAGCACGGACCTGTGTTTTTAGTAAACAGTCGCTTTCCCCTGGTATCTGCGACCGTACCCAGCTCGGAGGGCATGCCTCCTCACCGGGCGCGGTTCCCCTTCTCCCAAAGTTACGGGGACAATTTGCCTAGTTCCTTAACCACAGTTCACCCGATCGCCTAGGTATTCTCTACCTGACCACCTGCGTCGGTTTAGGGTACGGGCCGCCGAGATGCTCACCGCGAGGTTTTTCTTGGCAGCATGGGATCACTCACTTCGCCTAAATCGGCTCGGCATCAGGTCTCAGGCTTATGGTGCGCGGATTTGCCTACGCACCGCCCTACACCCTTACTCCGGGACTACCATCGCCCGGTAGAGCTACCCTCCTGCGTCACCCCTTCGGTTTGCCTACTGCCGGTCTGGGTCGCGCACTCGGCCAGCTCGTCCCGAAGGACTCGCCGGCGTCGCGCACTTAGCATCGCCAGGGTCGGCATGGGCGCATCTAAGCGGGTACGGGAATATCAACCCGTTGTCCATCGACTACGCCTGTCGGCCTCGCCTTAGGCCCCGACTCACCCTGGGCGGATTAGCCTGCCCCAGGAACCCTTGGTCATTCGGCGGAGGGGTTTCTCACCCCTCTTTCGCTACTCATGCCTGCATTCTCACTCGAGTGGCGTCCACGGCTGGATCACTCCGCCGCTTCTCTCGCCACCCGACGCTCCCCTACCCACCCGCGCACCTGGACCCTAAAAGGCTCCGGCAGCCGCAGCCGAGACAGCCACGGCCGAAACCGCAGCGGTCAAGACCGCCATCCACCTTCGCCACAAAAGGGCCGGGTTATCGCGCAAGTGCCACAGCTTCGGCGGTGTGCTTGAGCCCCGCTAAATTGTCGGCGCAGAATCACTTGACCAGTGAGCTATTACGCACTCTTTCAAGGGTGGCTGCTTCTAAGCCAACCTCCTGGTTGTCTGTGCAACTCTACATCCTTTCCCACTTAGCACACGCTTAGGGGCCTTAGCTGGTGATCTGGGCTGTTTCCCTCTCGACTACGAAGCTTATCCCCCGCAGTCTCACTGCCGCGCTCTCACTTACCGGCATTCGGAGTTTGGCTGACTTCAGTAAGCTTGTAGGCCCCCTAGGCCATCCAGTAGCTCTACCTCCGGCAAGAAACACGCAACGCTGCACCTAAATGCATTTCGGGGAGAACCAGCTATCACGGAGTTTGATTGGCCTTTCACCCCTACCCACAGGTCATCCCCCAGGTTTTCAACCCTGGTGGGTTCGGTCCTCCACGCGGTCTTACCCGCGCTTCAACCTGCCCATGGGTAGATCACTCCGCTTCGGGTCTATGACATGCGACTCTGGCGCCCTATTCAGACTCGCTTTCGCTACGGCTCCCCCACACGGGTTAACCTTGCCACACATCATAACTCGCAGGCTCATTCTTCAAAAGGCACGTGGTCACTTCACATCAGCCCGAAGGCTGATTACGCTCCCACGGCTTGTAGGCACACGGTTTCAGGTACTATTTCACGACCCCTCACCGGGGCACTTTTCACCTTTCCCTCACGGTACTTGTGCACTATCGGTCACCAGGGAGTATTTAGGCTTAGGAGGTGGTCCTCCCGGATTCACACGGGATTTCTCGGGCCCCGTGCTACTTGGGATACCGTCCGGAAGTCGCTTGAGTTTCGCCTACGGGGGTGTCACCCTCTGTGCCGACGCTTTCCAGGCGTCTTCGGCTACCCAAACGATTTCTTACTTCCTGCCAGATCAGCAGCTCTGGCTGGCCGGTCCCACAACCCCGATCACGCAACGCCTGCCGGCTATGACACGTGATCGGTTTGGCCTGTTCCCCTTTCGCTCACCACTACTCAGGGAATCGCTTTTGCTTTCTCTTCCTGTGGGTACTGAGATGTTTCACTTCCCCACGTTACCTCCACCTGCCCTATGTGTTCAGGCAGGGGCGATGGGCCATTACGCCCAATCAGGTTTCCCCATTCGGAAATCCCCGGATCGAAGTCTGGTTGCCGACTCCCCGGGGCTTATCGCAGGCTCCTACGTCCTTCTTCGGCTCCTGGTGCCAAGGCATCCACCGTGCGCCCTTAATAACTTGGCAACTACAGATGTGATGCTCGCGTCCACTGTGCAGTTCTCAAGATACGGGCGGTCCCGGCTGCCTGCCGCCCTTGCGGGCGCGGCGGCCGGTCCGGGCCGAGGGGGCCTCGCGGCCGTTCCCTCAGGACCCAACAGCGTGCTCGGCCCGCGAACCCCTCGCGAGCGGCGTCCCGTCCCCTTACACGAGGTAAGGGGCGTACTAGCCGACGTGAGCTGGTACACGGACCGAATAACCAGTGCTCCACTAGTGAGCTGCCACCTCAGGACATTCGCCTGAGATGTGGCTCTGGACGCGTCCGCCGGACGGCGAGCGCGCCAGGTGCTCCTTAGAAAGGAGGTGATCCAGCCGCACCTTCCGGTACGGCTACCTTGTTACGACTTCGTCCCAATCGCCGGCCCCACCTTCGACGGCTCCCTCCCTTGCGGGTTAGGCCACCGGCTTCGGGTGTTGCTAACTTTCGTGACGTGACGGGCGGTGTGTACAAGGCCCGGGAACGTATTCACCGCGACGTTGCTGATTCGCGATTACTAGCGACTCCGACTTCATGGGGTCGAGTTGCAGACCCCAATCCGAACTGAGACCGGCTTTTTGAGATTCGCTCCACCTTGCGGTCTCGCAGCCCTCTGTACCGGCCATTGTAGCATGTTTGCAGCCCAAGACATAAGGGGCATGATGACTTGACGTCATCCCCACCTTCCTCCGAGTTGACCCCGGCAGTCTCCTATGAGTCCCCGGCATAATCCGCTGGCAACATAGGACGAGGGTTGCGCTCGTTGCGGGACTTAACCCAACATCTCACGACACGAGCTGACGACAGCCATGCACCACCTGTGCAGGGCCCTTACGGACACCGTATCTCTACGGCTTTTCCCTGCATGTCAAACCTTGGTAAGGTTCTTCGCGTCGCGTCGAATTAAGCAACATGCTCCGCCGCTTGTGCGGGCCCCCGTCAATTCCTTTGAGTTTTAGCCTTGCGGCCGTACTCCCCAGGCGGGGCGCTTAATGCGTTAGCTGCGGCACGGAATCCGTGGAAGGACCCCACACCTAGCGCCCAACGTTTACAGCGTGGACTACCAGGGTATCTAATCCTGTTCGCTCCCCACGCTTTCGCTCCTCAGCGTCAGGTAAGGCCCAGAGAACCGCCTTCGCCACCGGTGTTCCTCCCGATATCTGCGCATTTCACCGCTACACCGGGAATTCCATTCTCCCCTACCTACCTCTAGTTTGCCCGTATCCACTGCCAGCCCAGGGTTAAGCCCCGGGTTTTCACAGCGGACGTAACAAACCGCCTACGAGCTCTTTACGCCCAATAATTCCGGACAACGCTTGCGCCCTACGTGTTACCGCGGCTGCTGGCACGTAGTTCGCCGGCGCTTCTTCTGCAGGTACCGTCACTCTCGCTTCGTCCCTGCTGAAAGGGGTTTACAACCCGAAGGCCTTCATCCCCCACGCGGCGTCGCTGCGTCAGGCTTTCGCCCATTGCGCAATATTCCCCACTGCTGCCTCCCGTAGGAGTCTGGGCCGTGTCTCAGTCCCAGTGTGGCCGGTCGCCCTCTCAGGCCGGCTACCCGTCGTCGCCTTGGTAGGCCGTTACCCCACCAACTAGCTGATAGGCCGCGAGTCCATCCTCAGCCGGTAAACCTTTCCACCCTGACCGATGTCGGTCAGGGTCGTATCCGGTATTAATTCCGGTTTCCTGGAGCTATCCCGGAGCTGAGGGCAGGTTGCTCACGTGTTACTCACCCGTTCGCCGCTCGAGTACCCCGAAGGGCCTTTCCGCTCGACTTGCATGTGTTAAGCACGCCGCCAGCGTTCGTCCTGAGCCAGGATCAAACTCTCCGTTGATGTCTATATGCAACCGCTCGCCCGACGCAGGGCCTGGCCAGCGGGCTGCTGACTGAAAGAGTGCCTCGGGCGCCGGTTAACCCGACTCTCAAGGCGATCTTGGCATCCGTAGTGAGGTGATGGGCCGTTGCCGGCTCAGCCCCTCACTGACGGGGTTTGTGTGCTTGTGCACTGGCTTTTAGCACGCTGTTGAGTTCTCAAGGAGCGGACGCGCACCGTCACAAGGCTTTCGCCTGGTTCGGGGGCAACCCTGCTAACTTACCTGCAAGCCGAGGCTCCGTCAACCGGTTTCACTGGGTTAACGTCGTCCGGTGGCTCACTTGTCGATCCAGCATACCCCCTGCCCAGGCCGACCCATGACGAAGCGGCACCAGGCAAGATCTGGTTGCTGGCTCCAGGAGCACCACCAGCCGACGGCGGGTGCGGGTTCCTGCGGGAGCAGAGGAAACACTAGGGAGCAAAATGGCTCCCGTCAAATCGGCAACCTGCCGCCAGCCTCATGCACGCGCCTCATCCGTCACGGCGGCTGCGGCTCGCGGAGACAGGTCAGCCGCTGACGACCTCCACGCCGCCCACGGTGCGCTTGCCCCGCCGGATCACCAGGAACCGGCCGTGCAGGAGGTCGTTCACCGACGGCACCGCGTCTTGCTGCGGTGACCCGCACGTTGTTCAGGTAAGCGCCGCCCTCGGCGATCGCCCGGCGCGCCGCCGACTTGCTCTCCGCGATCCCAGCCGCGGCCATCAGGTCGGCAACCGCGGGCAGACCACGAGCGCGCACGTCCGCAGCGTCCAGGGTGACCAGCGGCACCTCGGCCAGCGCCGCCGCCAGGGTCTTCTCATCCAGCACCCGCAGGTCTCCCTGGCCGAAGAGCGCCCGGCTGGCCGCCACCACCCGGGCAGTTCCTCGGTGCCGTGCACGAGCGTGGTGACGTCATCGGCGAGCGCCCGCTGGGCGGTGCGCGCCGCGGGCCGTTCGGCCGTCTCCCGCTCCAGCTCCTCGATCTCCTCGCGACTGCGGAACGTGAACACCCGGAGCAGGCCCGGAACCTCGGCATCGCTCCGGTTGATCCAGAACTGGTAGAACGCGTACGGGCTCATCAGGTCCGCGCTCAGCCAGACCGCATCGTCTCGGTCTTCCCGTATTTGGTCCCGTCCGGCTTGGTGATCAGCGGCGTGGCCAGCGCGTGCGCGGAGTTACCGGTCACCCTCCTGATCAGGTCAACGCCCGATACCAGGTTCCCCCACTGATCGCTGCCGCCGACCTGCAGCGCGCAGTCGTACCGCCGGTGCAGCTCGAGGTAGTCGTTCGCCTGCAGGACCTGGTAGCTGAACTCGGTGTAGGTGATGCCACCGGCCTCGAGCCTGGCCTTGACTACCTCTCTGGAAAGCATCTGGCTGAGCGGGAAGTGCTTCCCGATGTCACGCAGGAAATCCAGCGCCGACAATCCTCCGGTCCAGTCCAGGTTGCTGACCAGCCGCGCGCTGGCCGGGCCTGGTCCGAAGTCAAGGAACCGGCTCAGCTCACCGCGGAACCGCTCGGCCCAGCCGGCCACCACTTCGCGCGGGTTGAGCACCCGCTCGGCCGACTTGCCACTCGGATCCCCGATCAGCCCGTCGCGCCGCCGACCAGGCCGATCGGCCGGTGCCCCGCCAGCTGGAAGCGTCTCATGGTGAGCATCAGCACCAGGTTCCCGATGTGCATGCCGGGTGCCGTCGGGTCGAAGCCCCCATACAGCGTGACCGGGCCCGCGTCCAGGGCCTTGCGCAGGTCGTCCAGGTCGGTAGACACGGCGATCAGGCCGCGCCAGCTGAGGTCCTCGATGATGTCCGTGGTCACCGGGGCATCGTCCCATCTCCGCCTGCCGGGGGTGAAATCACTTTCGCCCTGGCCCGCCGCGCGTACGGGCGGTAGGCCGAAACGGTCGGGTCGCCGGTCAGCCAGAACCGCCACGGGCGGTCGGCAGCGGCGCTGATCCCGACCCGGGGACCATGGCTGACGTCCGGGACCGGCTGGCCGGAGCCCGTCTCGGGGGCCAGCCGGATCCGCAGCGGCGAGCCCGGGTCGCACACGTCGGCGCCGTCCTGGCCGCGGTCGATCCCGAGCGCCTGGCAGAGCCGGGCCGGCCCGCGGGCCAGTCGCGCTCCACGGCCGGGCTGACCACGCCAGGCGCGCCGACGCCAGCCGGCGAGCTCGGGTCACCGGAGCCGCCCATGCGCGGGGCGCTGGACCGCCGCCCGGGGCCGCCTGCGCCATGCCCCACACCGTTGCGGCCGGCGGCACGCCGGGCGGCGGCCAGCGGGATCCCCTGGATGACCCGGCCGGCCCTCAGCAGCACGGCCGACGCGGTCCCCTCCGGCCGGCAGACCATGTTCACGCAGAAATGCATGCCGTAGGTGAAGTACACGTACGCATGCCCCGGCTCGCCGAACATGACCGCGTTCCGGCCGGTGCGGCCCCGGTAGGCGTGCGACGCGGGATCGGCGGCCCCGTCGTACGCCTCGACCTCGGTCAGCATCACCGCCACCAGGCCCTCGCCGGTTTCGTGCTCCAGCACACAGCCCAGCAGCCGGGGCGCCACCTCCAGCGACGACCCGGCGAAGAACCCGCGCGGGAGCAGCCCGCCTGCCGCCGGCCCCTCGTCCTCGGCCTCCAGCACGCGATCGTCTCCCGGTCAGCCCGCCGCCCAGGCGGCGTTCTCATCGACCACAGCGCGCAGCGCGGCCAGCTGTTCCGCGACCCGCTCCGGCGCCGTTCCCCCGAAGGCCTTCCGCGCCGCCAGCGCGCCGGTCACCGACAGCACCTCGCGCACGTCCGGCGTGAGGTGAGGAGAGATCTTGGCCAGGTTCTCGTCGCTCACGTCGGGCAGGTCACAGTCGTTCACCTGGCACCACACGACCAGGTGCCCCACCACCTCGTGCGCCTCGCGGAACGGGACGCCCCGCCGGACGAGAAGTTCGGCCAGGTCGGTGGCGAGCGCGAAGCCAGTGCTCGCGCCCGCGGCCATCCGCTCGGTATGAACGCGGAGCGTGCCGACCAGGCCGGCCAGCGCGGGCAGGACCAGCAGCAGCGTGTCCACCGCGTCGAAGACCGGCTCCTTGTCTTCCTGCAGGTCCCGGTTGTAGGTGAGCGGCAGCCCCTTGAGCGTCGTGAGCAGCGCGGTGAGGCCGCCGATCAGCCGGCCCGCCTTGCCCCGCGCCAGCTCCGCCACGTCGGGATTCTTCTTTTGCGGCATGATCGAGGAGCCGGTGGCGTAGGCGTCGTCGATCTCCACCCAGCCGAACTCCTGCGAGGACCACAGCACGATCTCCTCGCCGAGCCGGGACAGATGAACGCCAAGCAGGGCGGCGGCGAAGCAGAACTCGGCCGCGAAGTCCCGGTCGCTGACCGCGTCCATCGAGTTCGGCGCGGCGCGGTCGAAGCCGAGCTCGGCGGCGACCGCCTCCGGGTCCAGCGGCAGTGAGGAACCGGCCAGGGCACCCGCGCCGAGCGGGGACACGGCGGCGCGCTTGTCCCAGTCCCGCAGGCGGCCGACGTCGCGGGTGAAGGCGTGGGCATGGGCGAGCAGCTGATGGGCGAAGACCACCGGCTGCGCGTGCTGGAGGTGGGTCATGCCCGGCACCGGGGTATCGACGTGCTCGGCGGCCTGCGCCAGCAGCGCGGTCTGCAGCTCGGCCACCCGGGAGACGACGAGGCGCACGTGGTCGCGCAGGTACAGGCGCAGGTCGGTGGCGACCTGGTCGTTGCGGCTGCGCCCGGCCCGCAGCTTGCCGCCGAGCGCGCCGGCCCGCTCGAGCAGGCCACGTTCGAGCGCGGTGTGCACGTCCTCGTCGGTGGCGGCGGGGCGGAACTCGCCGCTGCGGCAGGCGCGGGACAGGCTGTCCAGGGCCGCCAGCAGCCGGGCGAGCTCATCGTCGTCCAGCAGCCCGGCCTGGTGCAGCACCCGTGCGTGCGCGGCGGAGGCGAGCAGGTCATAGGGGGCCAGCCGCCAGTCGAACTGGACGCTGACCGACAGCCGCGTGAGCGCCTCCGCCGGGCCGGACTCGAACCGGCCTCCCCACAACCGCGTCGGCTTACGCTCCTGCTCTGCCACCGGGTTCCTCTCAGGCGATCGATGTTCCCAGCCACCGGCGGACGCCACGGTGGCGGCACGCTCTGCCACCTTCCATGATCGTGGCGGGTCATGTGCCGCTAACACATCAGAACAACCACGATCATGAAAACCAGGCCCGGCCGGAGCGCCATGCGGCCGCTGGGGCGGCAGCGGGGGGCCGGGGCGGGCCGGGTCAGTTTCCCGCCCGGCGCTCCCGCATCGCGGCGACCTTGCTCGGCAGCCCCCACAGCTCGACGAACCCCTTGGACAGCGCCTGGTCGAAGGTGTCGCCCGTATCGTAGGTGGCCAGCCCGTAGTCATACAGCGAAACGGGGCTGCGCCGGCCGGTCACCACCGCCTGGCCGCCGTGCAGCCGCAGCCTGACGTCGCCGGTCACGTGCCGCGACGCCTGGGCGAGGAACGCGTCGAGCGCGCCCCTGAGCGGCGAGAACCACAGCCCGTCGTAGACCAGCTCGGTCCACCGCTGCTCCACCGACCGCTTGAACCGGGCCAGGTCGAGCTCCATGCACACGCTCTCGAGCTCGGAGTGCGCCGCGATGAGGGCGATGGCGCCCGGCGCCTCGTAGATCTCCCGGCTCTTGATCCCGACCAGCCGGTCCTCGACCATGTCCACCCGGCCGACTCCCTGCGCCCCGGCGCGGGCGTTCAGCTCGGTGATGAGGGCCAGCGGCGACAGCGGCCTGCCGTCGATCGCGACCGGGGCACCGTCGGCGAAACTGATCACGAGCTCGTCGGGATCCCGCGGCCCGGCCGGGTCCTCGGTGTAGCTCCAGACGTCGTCATGGGGTGCCTCCCAGATGTCCTCCAGGTGCCCGGTCTCGCAGCTGCGCCCCCACAGGTTCTGGTCGATCGAGTAGGGCGACCGGGACGTCACGTTGATCGGCAGTCCCTTCTCCTCCGCGAACGCGATCGCCTTGTCCCGGGTCATGCCCGAGTCCCGGACCGGCGCGAGCACCGTGACCTCCGGGGCGAGGCTGGCCATGCCGACCTCGAACCTGACCTGGTCGTTGCCTTTGCCGGTGCAGCCGTGCGCGACCGCGTCGGCACCGTGCTCGCGGGCCACCCGGGCCAGGTGCGTGACGATCAGCGGCCGCGAGAGCGCTGAGATCAGCGGGTAGCGGTTCATGTAGAGCGCGTTGGCCGCCAGCGCGGGCAGGCAGTAGCCGCCCGCGAACTCCTCCCGCGCGTCCACCACCTCGGCGGCGGCGGCGCCGCAGCTCAGTGCCCGGTCGCGGATCACAGCCAGATCCTCACCGCCCTGGCCGACGTCGACCGCGAGCGCGACCACTTCGGCGCCGGTCTGCTCGGCGATCCAGCCGATGGCGACCGAGGTGTCCAGGCCGCCGGAATATGCGAGCACTACGCGTTCTGTCATGACTCTTCCCTTGTGTTTGCCGCTGTGCTTGCGGCTGTGTTTGCCGTGGCCGGGTTCCCGGTGCCGCTTACCGTGCTGGCGCCGGCGGCCGGTGTCCCGCCGCGCTGATCGCCGGTCCTCATGTCCGCTCGCCCCGCCGTTCGGCCAGCCGGAGCAGCGCGTGCGCCACCTGCTCTCCCCCGGCCGGATCCCGGGTGATCACCAGGACGGTGTCGTCGCCGGCCACCGTGCCGAGGATGGATGGCCACACCGCGTGGTCGATGGCGGAGGCGAGCAGCTGGGCTCCCCCGGCCGGGGTGCGCAGCACCACCAGATTGGCGCTCGCCTCGGCGCTCACGAGCAGGTCCGCCGCCACCCGGGGCAGCGTGCCGGAGGTGCTGTCGTCGGTTCCGCCGTCGGGCCAGGCGCCCGGCCAGCTGCCCGCGGGCAGGCCCGTCACGCCGCCGGGCCGGGAACCCGGGCCGCCCGGGTCGCCGGGCAGCGCGTACACCAGCGCGCCGCCCGCGCCACGCAGCCGGACCGCGCCCAGGTCCTCCAGGTCACGGGAGAGGGTGGCCTGGGCGACCTTCACCCCGCGATGAGCCAGCAGCTCGGCGAGCTCCTCCTGGGACCGCACCCGGGTGCGGGCGAGGATGTCGGCGATCTGCGCCTGCCGTGCCGCCTTGGTCACCGGGCTCATCGCGGTCATGCCGCACGCTCCGGCAGCCAGGCCAGCAGCGCCTTCTGCGCGTGCCGCCGGTTCCCGGCCTGGTCCCAGACCACGCTGGCCAGATAGTCGTCGCGGAGGAAATGACGCGGCATCACGCCTCCCGGGCGGGGGATGTGGTGGCGGGGGCCGGTTCGGCGGCCTGGTCCAGGATGGCCGGCAACGTGTCCAGGAACTCCCCGGCCTGGCCCTCATCGAGGATGAGCGGCGGCGCGAGCCGGATCGCGTCCGGCTGCACCGCGTTCACCAGGAACCCGGCCTGGCGGCAGGCGGCCTCTACCGCCGCGGCGGCCGGCCAGGTGAGCAGCACGGCGAGCCAGAGACCCCGCCCCCGCACGCCGCCGAGCAGCGGGTGCTCCAGCGCGGCGAGGCCGGACGCGAGCCACCCACCCACGGCCTCGGCGTGGGCGAGCAGGCCGTCGGACTCGATCGTGGCGAGCACCGCGAGCGCGGCCGCGCACGCCACCGGGTTGCCCCCGAAGGTGCTGCCGTGGTCGCCCTTGCGCAGCGCCTGGCCGGCCGCGCCGAGCCCGATGCAGGCGCCGATGGGCAGCCCGCCACCCAGCCCCTTGGCCAGCGTTAGCACGTCCGGCACGACCCCGTCCGCCTGATGGGCGAACCAGGCGCCGGTGCGCCCGATCCCGCTCTGGATCTCGTCGATCACCAGCAGCGCGCCGGCCGTGTCACACGCCCGCCGGGCCGCGCTCAGGTACCCGGCGGGCGCGGGCACCACCCCCGCCTCTCCCTGGCCGGGCTCGATGAACACGGCCGCGCAGCCGGGTCCCACCGCCTCCCCGAGCGCGCGGGCGTCACCATAAGGGACGAAGCGGACCTCAACCCCGAATGGGCCGAACGGCTCGCGGATCGACTCTTTGCCGGTCAGCGCGAGTGCGCCCATGGTGCGGCCATGAAAGCCGCCGTCGGCGGCGACGATGACCGGGCGGGACGGGCCCTGATGGCGGCGGACCAGCTTCAGCGCCGCCTCGTTGGCCTCGGCGCCCGAGTTGGTGAAGAACACCCGGCCGTCGGCACCCAGCAGCGCGAGGAGGCGTTCGGCCAGGGCGATCTCGCCCTCGTGCGCGAAGAGGTTGGAGGTGTGGGCGATGGCCCGCACCTGGCGGGTGACCGCCTCGACCACCGCCGGGTGGGCGTGGCCCAGCGAGCTGACCGCGATACCGGCGATGAGGTCGGTGTATGCGCGGCCGTCGGCGTCCCACACCCGGCAGCCCTCGCCGCGCACGAGCGCCAGCGGGGGCACGCCGTAGGTGCCCATGATCGCCGCCTCGAACCGCGCCTGGAGTTGCTCGGTGGCGCTCATCCGCCACCTCCTTGATCTCGGGCGCTCTCCGGCTGGGGGCGCCGCGCACCGGCTGTGATCATGAACCCGCCCCGTCCGGGATGACCATCGTGCCGATGCCGGAATCGGTGAAGATCTCCAGCAGCACGGAGTGCGGCAGCCGGCCGTCGAGCACGTGCGCCTGGGGGACGCCGCCGCGCACCGCGCGCAGGCACGCCTCCATCTTGGGAATCATGCCGGCGCTCAGGCCGGGCAGGAGCCGCTCCAGGCCGGCGGCCGTGAGCACGCTGATCACGTCGACCGGCCGGGCGGCCGCCCCATTGCCGGGCAGGCCCGCCGCTGGCGGGGCAGAAGGAGCGGCCGGCGCCGCGGGAGGGCTCGTGCCGGGGCCCCCGGGCCAGTCCCGGTACAGGCCCTCTACGTCGGTCAGCACCACCAGCTTGGCGGCGCCGAGCGCCACCGCCAGGGCCGCGGCCGCGGTGTCGGCGTTGACGTTGTAGATCTCGCCGCCCGCGCCGCGGGCGACGCTGGACACGACCGGCACCCGGCCGTCGGCCAGCAGGACCCGCAGGGCCGCCGCGTCGACCGTGTCGATCTCGCCGACCAGCCCGATGTCGACGGCCTCACCGTCCACCATGGCCGCCCGCCGGCTGGCGGTGAACAGGTTGGCGTCCTCCCCCGACATGCCGACCGCGAACGGGCCGTGCCGGTTGATCAGCCCGACCACGTCCCGGTTGACCTGGCCGGTGAGGACCATCCGGACCACGTCCATCGTTTCCGGGGTGGTCACCCGCAGCCCGGCCGCGAACGTGCTGGCCACCCCGAGCCGCTCCAGGTGCGCGGAGATCTGCGGCCCGCCGCCGTGCACCACGACGGGGCGCAGCCCGGCGTAGCGCAGGAACACCACGTCCTGGGCGAAGGCGATCCGCAGCGCCTCGTCGGTCATGGCGTGGCCGCCGTACTTGATCACGACGGTCTGGTCGTGGAACCGGTCCAGCCACGGCAGGGCCTCGATCAGGGTCGCCGCCTTGGCCACGGCGGACGCGGCATCGGCGCGCAGCCCGGCGGCCAGGCCGGGCCCGCCCGGCATGCCCGGCGACGGGCGGGGATACAGAGTCGGCACGGTGCTCTCCGTCATGTCGAGTAGGCCGAGTTCTCGTGCACGTAGGCGGCGGTCAGGTCGGTGGTGCGGATGGTGGCGGCGTGCGGCCCGGCGGACAGGTCGACGGTGATCGTCACCTCCCGTGGCCGCAGGTCCACCTTGGACCTGTCGTCCCCGGCGCAGCCGTTGCGGCAGACCCAGACCCCGTTGATCGCCACGTTGAGCCGCTCCGGCTCGAACACCGCATCGGTGGTGCCCACGGCGGCGAGGATCCTCCCCCAGTTCGGGTCCTCACCGGCGATGGCGCACTTGACCAGCGCGGACCGGGCCACGGCCCGGCCGGCGGTCAGGGCGTCCTGTTCGCCGGCCGCCCCGACCACCTCGATCGCGATCGCCTTGCTCGCCCCCTCCGCGTCCGCCTGCAGCTGGCGGGCGAGGTCGGCGCACACCTCGGTGAGGACGCGCGCGAAGTCATCGGGGGCGGGGCGGGCACTGGCCGCACCACTGGCCAGCAGCAGGACGGTGTCGTTGGTGGACATGCAGCCGTCGGTGTCGAGCCGGCCGAACGTGACCCTTGACGCGGCGCGGAGGGCCGCGGCAAGGGCGGCCGGGTCCAGGTCGGCGTCGGTGGTGAGGACACAGAGCATGGTGGCGAGCGCGGGCGCGAGCATGCCCGCGCCCTTGGCCATCCCCCCGATGGTGTAGCCGCCGGCGCGCTGGAAGGCGATCTTGGCGACGGTGTCAGTGGTCCTGATGGCGTCGGCAGCCGCCAGGCCGCCGACCCGGGAGGCCTCGGCGACCGCGGCGTCGGCCCCCGCCAGCAGCCGCTCCATCGGCAGGCGCTCGCCGATCAGCCCGGTCGAGCAGACGGCCATCTCGCCCGCGGAATCGCCGAGGGCGGCCGCCAGGCGTTCGGCGCTGGTGTGGGTGTCGGTGAAGCCGTCCGGGCCGGTGCAGGCGTTCGCCCCGCCCGAGTTGAGCAGCACCGCCCGCACCCGGCCGCCGCGCACGACCTGCTGCGTCCACAGCACCGGCGCGGCCTTCACCCGGTTGGCGGTGAACACGGCGGCGGCGGCGCGGGACGGCCCGTCGTTGACCACCACCGCGACATCACGGGCACCGGACGGCTTGAGCCCAGCGGCCACACCAGCCGCGCGGAACCCCAGCGGCGCAGTCACGCTCACTGATTGCCTCCCTCGCGGTGCGCCGTGCCGGAGGCGCGCCACCAAGTACTTCGCTTGGTCCTGCCGGAGACGCGCCAGCCAGCAGGGCGGGAGGCCGGTCCTCGGCGCCGGGACACCGCTGACGCCGGGTCGTGCCGGAGGCGCGCCAGCAAGCTCCGTGGCCCAGCGCCTGCGGCATCGGCCGGTGTCGCGGAGACGCTCATCTGTCTGCCTCCCTCGCGGGCGGTGTCATGGTGCGACCCCCTGCGCGGTCAGGCCCGCCGTCTCCGGCAGGCCGAGCATGAGGTTGGCGGCCTGCACGGCCTGCCCGGCCGCGCCCTTGCCCAGGTTGTCCAGCGCGGCGACCACGACGGCGCGCCCGGCGTGGGTGTCGGCGGCGGCCTGCAGGTGCACGGCGTTGGAGCCGACGGTCGCGGCCGTGGTCGGCCAGCGCCCCTCGGGGAGCACGTGGACGAAGGGCTCGCACGCGTAGGCGCCGGCCAGGGCCGCCCGCAGCGCGGGCGTGGCGGGCTCAGCGCCGGCCAGCCGGCTGGTGCAGGTGGCGAGAATGCCACGCGGCATGGGGGCCAGCATGGGCGTGAACGAGACGGCTGGCGGTGCCTGACCCGCGGCCGCCGGCGGCTGCCCGGCCCGCTGACCACCTCCGCCAGGGCCTGCTCGATCTCCGGCGTGTGCCGGTGCGCCCCGCCCACCTGGTAGGCGGAGACCGCGCCCATCACCTCGGTGGCGAGCAGTGCGGCCGGCGCCGACCGGCCGGCGCCGGAGGTGCCCGAGGCCGCGACGATCACAATGTCCTGCGGCTCGATCAGGGCGGCGGCGAGCAGGGGGGCGAGCGCCACGATCGCCGCAGTGGCGTAGCACCCCGGCGACGCGACCTGGCGCGCGGCGCTGATCCTGGCCCTCGCGCCCGGCAGTTCGGGCAGCCCGTAGGTCCAGCGCCCGGCGTGGCCGGTCCGGTAGTAGGCGGCCCACGCGCCCGGGTCGGCGAGGCGGAAGCTCGCGCTGAGGTCGACGACCGCGATGTGGCCGGGCAGCGACGCGGCCAGAGCCGCCGACTCCTCGTGCGGCAGGGCCAGGAAGACCAGGTCCGCCGCGGCCAGCAGCCCGGGGTCGGCCTGGTCGAAGGTGCGCCCGGCCAGCCCGGGCAGATGCGGATGAACGTCGGTCACCGGCGTGCCCGCGCTCGCGCCCGCGGTCACCGGGCCGATTTCCAGGTCGGGGTGGCCCGAGATCAGGCGCAGGAGCTCACCGCCGGCGTACCCGCTGGCACCCGCGACCGCGACCCGGACTCCCACGCAATCCTCCCTGAAGGCCTCGCTGCCGGGCTCAGCCGCTGTTCCCGACCTAGCAAAAGTATGCATGATTATGATTACTTATGCAAAGAGGATTCCGATTACTCGGCTAAAGAGGTTTCAGGCTGCGACGACCCGGAAAGGGCCACACCCGCGACCGGGCGCGGCGGGCCCACCCCCGCGCGCCGGGCAGGACGAGAACAACGGTGACCAGGGCCGCGGGCGCTGTCGGGGGCGTGTCCGCGTCACAGGTCACATGGCAAGGCCGCGCGGCACACGGCATGATGAGGGGCTCGGAAAGGAGTGCCCCTCAATGCCCCGTCGCTGCTCGCGGCCCGTCGCGGCCCCGGTCCTCGCGGCGCTGGCCCTTGGCATGGTGGCCGGCTGCAGCACCACCACCAGCGCCAAGCCGGCCGGGGCCGGCACGCAGGTCGTCGCGACCAGCACCCCGCTGGCCGGGTGCGGCACCACCCGCACCGCGGCGGGGGTGCCGGTGGAGATCGAGATCGTGCACGGCCCGGTCGCGTGCTCCGCCGCGCTGGCCGTGGAACGCGACTACGCGCGGGCGCTCGCTTCCGGCCAGGTGCCGGGCAACGGGGGCGGCGCGCCGGTGAAGGTCCAGGGATGGGTCTGCAAGGGGTTCGCCACCCCGCAGGTGCTGGCCACGGGGCACACATCCGCGTGCCAGAAGGGCGCCGCCCAGATCCTCGCCGTCCTGAAGATGCCGGCCAGCCCCACGCCCTCGTCCTGACCGGGGCGGGACGCCGCCGGGCGGCGTCAGTGGCCCTGGTCAGCACCCGGCCGGGCGCGGCGGATCAGGTCGACTCGAGCTTGGCGGCCTGCGTGGGCGTGCTGGCCACGGCGTTGTCGCTGACCACGCAGATCCGGTTGCGCCCGGCGCGCTTCGCCTGGTAAAGCCCACGGTCGGCCGCCGCCAGGAGGTCGGTGAGCTGGCTTCCGCCGCTGGTGCTCCACTCCGGGCCGAGCGCGGCCACGCCCAGTGACACGGTCACCCGGACGTGCTGCCCATCGGGCAGGTCGCCCACGTCCAGGGGCGTGACCGCGATGTGCTCGCGGATCCGTTCCGCGATGCCGTAGGCATCCACTGCGTCCGTGTGCGGGAGCAGGAGCGCGAACTCCTCCCCGCCAAACCGCCCGATGAGATCGTATTCGCGGAGAAATATCCGGAATGTCCGGGCCATCGCCTTGAGCGCCCTGTCCCCGGTCAGATGCCCGAACGTGTCATTGACTCCCTTGAAGTAGTCAATGTCCACCAGGGCGAGAGCCAGCGGGGTGCGGGTCCGCACCGCCCGCGCGACCTCGGTCGCCGCCTCCCGCTCCCAGGTGCCGGCGTTGAGCAACCCAGTCTTGGAGTCGATGCGGGAAGCGTTCACCAGCTGGGCATGCCGGGACGACCGCTGCAGCAGCGTGACGAAAGGCAGAGCGAATACAATGGTCAGAGGGTTGATGGCGATGGCCAGGGTTACCAGGACTGCCACACATACCTCAGCCACGTCGTTCTGCACGTTCTCGCGGGCCAGGACGATGTCTCGGATGCGGGTGGCCGGGTCAGAGGCCTTGAAAGCCGGCAGCATCATCCCGGTGTTGGCACACCACTGCAGTATCCCAGCGAGTGCGACGGCAAGGATCCAGGCGGAAGTATGGTTTCCGGGTGTGACCGTAGACGCCAGAGGGCTGCCTGTGACGGCGTGGAAGGCGAGCGAGGCGATCCCGTAGGACAGCCCGACCACCGCGGCGCTGAACACGCGCCGGTGCAGGGGGAACCGCCGGAGGCGCCACTGCGCCAGCGCCAGCCTCAGGATCGGGACGACCAGCGCGTAAACGGGAGGAAGCAGGATCGCGACCGGCAGCGCCCAGACCGCTTGAACGTCCTTGATAACCCCGGCGTTCTCCCCGGCCCGCCGGGTGACCTCTATCGTGGCGGCGGCACACGCCACGAGGGCGCCCAGCAGGGCCAGATCCCGGCCGGAGCCCAGCCCCACCTGAGCGGCAAGGCCGATGGCGAGCAGATCGGTGAGCACCACCACGACGATGTAGGCCCTGAGCCACGGCACCAGTCCCCATACCGGCCATGTACGCACAGGCCTGATGCGGCCGCGTACGCCCGTGCCGGGGCTGGGCCGCATCGGCTCCTCCTCAGCGGATGGTAGGGACCCTGGCAAGCACATAGTAGCGAAGGGTAAGAGCATTGCCCCGTATTGTCACAGAGTCTAGGCGCCCTCTGTCAAGGGCTCTTTTACCAGCTAACACTACGTGTAGTCGCACGTTAAAGAGCGGGGTCCACCATACCCGGTCTCGCCCTGCTCAAGCAGATCCGGGTCAAGGTGACATTTCAGACACTTTGCCTCTACAGACGTGTCAGCCTGAGATCTGTCGTATACAACCGGTCGATGTACGGCGAGAACCGGTACAGCAGAAGGAGCACCCGCCATGCGCGAGACCACCTGGGGCTAACCCGCCACCCGAACCACCACCCCAGCAGTCGGAAGGAGCACCCGCCATGCGCGAGACCACCTGGGGCTAACCCGCTGACCGAACCTGTTAGCTACACGACGCCCCGCCACGGGAAGATCCCCTAAGCGCCGGTTACCACTGGTAGCTGGGCTACCCATCGGCCCGCCTGCGGCTGGCCACGATCACCATGCCGCATAGCGCGCCGATCGCACCGCTCGCTGCGATGACATCGGACGGCGAGCGAAACTGCGCGGCCGCGCCCGCCGCGATCATCGCGGCGCCCTGGCCGAGGCTCATGCCACCCTGAGCCACACCGAACGCGCTGCTGCGGTGCCGCGCGGGCGCCGCGCGGACGAACGCTGCGTTCGCGGCGAGCTGGTAGCAGTCGAATAGCCCGCTCAACACCAGGATGGCCAGCACGACCGGCAGCGGTGGGTGGAACACGAAGGCCAGGAGGACGGCGCAGGCGGTCACCGCCAGCGGGCCCATCCAGCGCAGCCGCCGCGGCGGGGCGACCAGGCGGCTGAACGCGAAAAAGCCCACCGACGCCCCCAGGGCCTGCGAGGCGAGAATCAGCCCGACAGCGACCGCCCCGCTGCCCAGACTGGCCGCGAGCGGCGCCGAGACGCCCCCCGGCACGTTGTAGAACGCCGCCAGCCAGCCGAACAGCATCGGCGTTCGCAAGGCTGGGTCGGTGAACGTGAGCCGGATGGCCGTGAGGGGGGCCGCATGGCTATCGGACTGGGGGCGCGATACCGCCCGGGCGGCCGGGCGGGCCCGCACCCAGATCCGGATGATCATCGCCGAAATCGTGAACGTGACCGCGTCCACCAGGAACGAAGTGTGCACCCCGAGGAGGGCGACTAGGGCCCCGCCGACCGCGAAGCCAAGGACCAGGGCGCCCTGGAAGGTGATGAGCGTGACGGCCGTGCCCACCACGTACCGGTCGCCGGCCAGGATGTCCGGGTAGAGCGCCGCCCGGGCCGAGGTGAACGGCGCGCTGATCAAGGTCACCAGGATCAGCAGGCCAACCAGCCCGGCGACCGGCACCCCGGGCAGGGCCATGATGGCCACGAGCAGCGCACGGCTGAGATCGCAGACGATCATGACTCTCCGGCGCGGCCACCGGTCCGCCAGGCCGGAAAGGGTGATCCCGCCCAGGAACGTGGGCACGATGCTGGCCGCGAAGGTGACCGCGGCCAGCAGTGATGATCCGGTCCGGTCGAAGACCAGCAGGGTCAGTGCCACCCGGGCCAGCTGATCGCCGGCCACCGACAGGATCTGGGCGAGCCAGAGGGCGCGGAATTCGCCCACGGCGAAGACCTCGGCGAAGGTGGCTGTCGGCGCGGCCGGGGCCAGGGCCGGCGGATCCACCGGCCCTGGCAGTGGCGTGCTGGCTTCGCGGCTGATGGCGGGTCCCTCCGTGGCGGCTGGCCAGTGATCAAGCCCCGCGCCCGCGGCGGAAGCGAACGGCGTGTGCCCTTACGCTAACCGAACGCAACGGGCGGCTCTACCCGATGAGGGGCAGCCGGGGGTCGGCGTGCGGCGCGCGGCCGGAAGCGGCGCGGACCCAGGCCATGTCGTCGGCGAGGTCGGCGGGGCGGCCCGGCACCGTCCGCCGCGCGAGCAGCTCGTCGAAGATGGCGGCGGTCATCGCCACGCCCTCGGGCGTGGCGATGGGGTCGTGGCCCAGGGCGTCGGTGAGGTCCAGGCCGTGCACGACCGCTTCGACCACCCGGCTGGGGACGAACTCACCCAGCCGCATGAGCGCGTAGTAGCCGGAACCCACCAGGTCCGGCGAGTTCGCCCTGGCCTCCTCGAGGGTCCGCGCGAAGGTCTCGGCCAGCACGCCGGCCATCTGGCCCGGTGACTTGCCCTCCACCATCGTGTAGGCGTAGTCGTAGACGGTCGGGGCGTGTTCCACCCGGGAGAAGATGAAGAAGCTGACCCGGTCCCGGCCCACCTGGCCGTCCTGCTGGCTGGAGATGAGCATCCGGGTCAGGCCGATCGAGATGTCGAAGTGCCCGGCCAGCTCGAACAGGGTCCAGTGCGGCAGCGCCTCATCGAGCGGCTGCAGCAGGGTGGGGCGGCGCCAGTCGTTCTCGGTCAGCCCGCGGAAGGCCTGCTCAACCCGTGCGAGCTCGGCCTCGAGCGCCTGCACCTCGGCGTGGTAGTCACTCAATGGGACCTCCTGTGTCCGTGCATCGACATCCGATGCCCGTGCGGCAGACGATGTCAAGAGGTCAGGATGTGCCGCGCAGGACGGCGCCGACCCGCCGTCCGGCCTCGGCCACGGCCGCGTCCCGCGCCGCGGTGACCTCCTCGTCCGTGAGCGTCCGGTCCGGGGCCCGGAACCGCAGGGTGTAGGCGAGCGACTTGCGGCCCTCCCCGGCCTGCTCGCCGGTGTAGACGTCGAACAGGGTGACCTCCTCGAGCAGCCCATCGGCGGCCGCGCCAGCGGACAGAGCCGCCTCCACCTCGGCGGCCGGCACTGACGCGGCTACCACCAGCGCCACGTCCTGGGTCGCCACCGGGTACGGCGAGATGACCGGGGTCTCGACCGGGCCGAGCGCGGCCGCCGCGGCCTCGACCACAGACAGGTCGATCTCGGCCGCACACGCCCCGCCGGGCAGCCGGAACGCCTCCACCACCCGGGGATGCAGTTCACCGGCGTGCCCGGCCAGCTGCTCCCCCTGCTCCCCGGTGACGAAGATGGCCGCGCAGCGGCCCGGATGCCAGGGCGTGTGCTGATCGGCCTCCACCCGGAACGGCACCCGGCTCAGCCGCAGCACCTCGCGGACGGCCTCGGTGGCGTCCTGCCATCCGGCGGCCCGGCCAGCGCCCCACCAGCCGGCCAGCTCGCGGTCGCCGGCCGCCGCCACGCCCAGCCGCAGCGGCTGGGCGGGGAGGCCCGCTTCCAGCGAGGCCACCTCCGCGGCCGTCGGCCCGCGGTCCACCGGCAGGATCGGGGCGATCCCCGGCGAGCCGGGACGCGGGCGGAACACCGCCCCCATCTCATACAGCGCGACGTCGGGGAACCCGCGCCCGATGTTGCGGGCCAGCACGCGCAGCAGTCCCGGCAGCAGCGTGGTCCGCAGCAGCGGCTCGTCCTCGCTGAGCGGGTTGGCCAGGGCGAGCGCCGTCCGCCGCGCGTCACCGGCGGGCAGCTGCAGCCGGTCGAAGTCGGCGGTGGAGGTGAACGGCTGGCTCAGCACCTCGACGTAGCCCACGTCGGCCAGCGTCCGGCCGATCGACCGGCGCAGCCGCTGCTGCGCGGTCAGCCCGTGCCCGGCCGGGGCCCGCGGCATCCGGGCCGGGATGTTCTCGTACCCCTCCAGCCGGATGACCTCCTCGGCGAGGTCGCTGGGGCTGACCAGGTCCGGCCGCCACGATGGCGGGATCACCGTGAGCGTGCCCGCGCCGGGGCCGGGCACCTCGCACCCCACCTCCCGCAGCCGCCGGACCACCGCGTCGCGGCCGTAGGCCTGCCCGGCCACCCGGTCGGGGTAGTCGGCCGCGAGGGCGATCGTGATCTGGGGCACCTCGGCGCTGGCGTGTGAGCAGCCCGGCACGGCGCTGGCCCGGCCGAGCGCCGCGAGCAGTGACACCGCCTTGGCCGACGCCCGCAGCGGCAGGTCCCGGTTGACCCCCCGCTCGAACCGGTACGACGCCTCGCTGAACAGCCGGTGCCGCCGGCTCATCCGGGCGGTCCCGGCCGCCGAGAAGTGGGCCGCCTCGATGACCAGGTCCCGTGAGGTCTCCGAGATCTCGGTGGCCAGGCCGCCCATGGTGCCGGCCATCGAGATCGGCCCGGACGAGTCGGTGATGAGGATGTCGTCCGGGTCCAGGTCGCGGACCACGTGGTCGAGGGTTTCCAGCCGCTCGCCCGGCCGGGCGCGGCGGACCACAACCGGCCCGGTCAGCTTGGTCCGGTCGAAGGCGTGCAGCGGCTGGCCCAGCTCGAGCATCAGGTAGTTGGTGATGTCTACCGCCAGCGACACGCTGCGCATCCCGGACCGGGCCAGCCGCACCCGCATCGGCAGCGGGGTGGGCGCGGCCGACTCGAACCCGCGCACCTCGCGGAGCACGAACCGGTCACACGCGGTGGGGTCCTCGATGCTCGCCGGGTAGACGTCGGGCGACACCGTATCCACGCCGCCGGGCAGGCCGGTGCCGGCCGGGTCGGTGTACGCGACGCCATAGGCGGTGGCGAGCTCGCGGGCCATCCCCCGGATCGACAGCGCGTAGCCCCGGTCCGGCGTCACCGCGATGTCGAAGACGTAGTCGGCCAGCCCGGCGTAGGCGGCGAAGTCGGCGCCGAGCGGCGCGTCGGGGGGCAGCACCAGGATGCCGGAGTGGTCGTCCCCGATGGCCAGTTCCGCGGCCGAGCAGATCATCCCCTCCGACATGCGGCCGTAGGCCTTCTTCGCGGCGATCTTGAAACCGCCGGGCAGCACCGCGCCGGGCCGCGCGAACGGCACCCGGTCCCCGACGGTGAAGTTGGCCGCGCCGCAGATCACCTCACGGGGCTCACCGCTGCCGGTGGACACCTGGCAGTACCGGATCGGCTTGCGGAATCCGGTCAGCTCCTCGATGGCGGTGACCTGCGCCACCACCACATCGCTGATGTCGTGCCCGGCCTGCTCGAACGTCTCGACCTCCAGGCCCGCGGCGGTCAGCCGCCGGGCCACGTCGCCGGGCTCCGGCAGCGGCGTGCCCAGCGCGGCATACTCCGCCAGCCAGGACAGTGGAACGCGCATCAGACCTCCATCCCGAACGCCCGGCTGAACCGCACGTCGCCCTCGAGCGTGTCCCTGATGTCGGCCAGCCCGTGCCGGATCAGCAGGCTCCGCTCGATGCCGAGCCCGAACGCGAAGCCGCGGTAACGGTCCGGATCGATCCCGCACGCGACCAGCACCTTCGGGTTGACCATCCCGCAGCCGGCGATCTCGATCCAGCCCTGCGATTTGCACACCCGGCACGGTGCCCCGCCCGGCTGGGCGGACGCGCCCCGGCAGACGTGGCATTCCATCGACACGTCCGCCGACGGCTCGGTGAACGGGAAGAAGTCCGGCCGCAGCCGGGTCCGCAGCCCCTCGCCGAACATCACCTCGACGAACGCGTTGATCGCGCCCCGCAGGTCGGCCATGGTCAGGCCCTCGTCCACGGCCAGGCCCTCGATCTGGTGGAAGACCGGGCTGTGGGTGGCGTCCAGGGCGTCGCTGCGGAAGCACTTGCCGGGGCTCACCACGTACAGCGGCAGCGGGCGGGTCAGCATCGCCCGGATCTGCACCGGCGAGGTGTGGGTGCGCAGCACCACCCCGGACCGGCCGGTGCCGCCGGGCCCGGCCACGAAGAACGTGTCCTGCATCTCGCGGGCCGGGTGATCGGGCGGGAAGTTGAGCGCGTCGAAGTTGTACCACTCGGCCTCGACCTCGGGGCCTTCGGCGATCTCGTAGCCCATGGCCACGAAGACGTCGGCCAGGCGCTCGGACAGCGTGGTCACCGGGTGCCGGGCACCCTGGCCGACCCGGTCCCAGGGCAGGGTGACGTCCACCGCCTCCTCGACCAGCGCCCGCCGGTCACGGTCGGCCTCCAGCTGTTCCTGCCGGGCGGCCAGGGCCTGGGCGACCTCACGCCGCGCGGTCCCGACCCGCCTGCCCGCCTCGGCGCGCGCCTGCGGGGGCAGCGCGCCGATCTCGGCGTTGGCGAGAGCGAGCGGCGACCGGTCGCCGGCGTGCGCCAGCCGGGCCGTCTTGAGCTCATCGAGGTCGCGGGCGGCGGCGATGGCGGCGAGCGCTGCGTCCCGCATGCCGGCTACCTCATCGGGTGACAGCACGGCCACCTCCACCGGGTCGTACTGCTTGTTCGGTGCGGACATCGGGTCCTGCTTTCCTGCGGCATCAGAGGGTCAGCTGACGGTCCGCGGCGCCCGGGCGGTTCGCTGCCTGACGCAAGCGCGTGGGGCTGCCCGTCCCCGCGCCGGCGCCGCCCGGGGCTGGCCCGGATGACGGCATGCAGGAACACCCGGTGATCCGCTGGGCCGGAGCCCGCCGCGCTACCCGAAGTCGGGCAGTCCGGCGGGCATGATAAATCGGAACTCGGCACCGCCACCGGGCGCCCGCTGGACGGTGATCGTCCCGCCATGCGCCTCGACCAGCCCTTTGACGATGAACAGGCCGAGCCCGGCGCCGCCACGGCGCTTGGTCCGCCAGAACTGGCGGAAGATCCTCGGCACGAGCTCGGGGGCGATGCCGTCGCCCTCGTCCCGGACCGACACCGCAACGGCCGGCCCGCCGGCCGCGCGCGGCCCGTGCAGGCCGGGCAGCGCACCAGGAGCCGCATCGCCGCGGCTGGTGCCCCGGCTGGCGACGGTTTCGACCGGCTCTACCACAACCGTCACCGTACCAGCACCGTGCCGGATCGCGTTCTCGACCAGATTCCCGAGTATCTGGTCCACTTTGTCGGCGTCCAGCCAGGTCTCGGGCAGTTCCCCGGTGGCCACCACCCGGAACCGGTCCGCCGACTCCCCGGCGGCGACCCGGCCAGCGACGATCTTCTGCACCCGTTCGGGGATACTGACGAGCTGCCGGTGGATCTCCATCCGGCCCGACTCGATGCGGGACACGTCCAGCAGCTCGGTGATGAGCCGGGTGACCCGGTCGGCGTCGGCGTTGACGGTCTCCAGCATGACCCGTTTCTGGTCGTCGGTGAACCGGGTCCACTTGGTCAGCAGGGTCGCGGTGAACCCCTTCACACTGGTCAGCGGGGAGCGCAGCTCGTGGGCGACGGTGCTGACCAGGTCGGCCCGGGTGCGCTCCAGCCTGGCCCGCTGCTGCGCCCCGCGCAGGCTGATCACCAGGTGCCGCAGCGGGCCCGGGCCGCTGCGGCGACGGGCCTCCTCCCCGCACTGCGGGGAGCGGACGTAACCCACAGTGACCAGAAGCTCGGTCCCGTCGTGAAGGTAGAGCGACATCTCGGGATGGCGGGTCCGGGTGGGCAGGCCCTGGTAGGGATCGGCGGACACCCACCAGCAGCGGCCGTCGGCGTCCCGCAGCGGCAGCGCCTGCCGCACGTCCGCCCCGAGCGCATCGGCGGCGGAGATGCCGGTGAGCCGGGCCGCTGCCCGGTTGAACACGGTCACCCGCCCCACATGATCGGCCACCACCAGGCCGTCGGGCAGTTCGTCGGGGGCCATGTGCCATCCGACGGTGGCTACGGCCTGAGCGGGCAAGCCCGCCAGGTCCGCCACCGCCTTGCCCGGGCTCAGCCCGTCCACGCCCACACTGCTCCCATCGTCGCGGCAGTTGCCCTGACCCAGATCAATGACGCAACGTGATCAGACTCTAGCGCCTTGCGGACGGGGAAGGGCAGCCCCCCTGTGCTCATTGTTCCCGTGGGACCCGGCCGGCCCCGGCCGGGGGTCCGTGCCCGGGCCGGCTGGCCTGGCCCGCCCGGGCGGCGCGGGCGGAGGCATACAGGCATACCGCGGCCGCGGCGGCGAGATTAAGGCTCTCCGCCTGCCCGTAGATGGGGACCGCGACCGCATCGTCGGCGAGAGCCAGCAGGTCGGCCGGCAATCCCCAGGCCTCGTTCCCGAACAGCCACGCGGTGGGCTGGCCGAGCGGGCTGCCCGGCTCGCCGGGCCCACCTGGCCCGGTCTCATCCAGGGAGCGGCTGGCCCGGCCGTCCGCGGCCAGGATCCGCAGGCCGGCCTGCTGCATCGCGCCCACCGCCTGCGCCACCGGCATGCCCATCACCAGCGGCAGGTGGAACAGGCTCCCGGCGGTGGCGCGGACACATTTGCTGTTGTAGGGGTCCACCGAGGCGTCTGAGAAGATCACGCCGTCGGCACCCGCGGCATCGGCGGTGCGCAGCACGGTGCCGGCGTTGCCCGGGTCGCGGACGTTGGCGAGGATCGCCACCAGCCGCGGGCCGCTGGCGGCCAGGCGCGCCAGCGGCATGTCGATATAACGGCATACCGCGAGCACTCCCTGCGGGGTGATGGTCTGCGCGAGCTCGGCCATGACCTCGCCGCTCACCGCCTGGACATGTGCCCCCTGGCGGGCGGCCTGGTCGGCGAGATCGGCGTGGCGGGCGCGGGCGGCGGCGGTGATGAAGAGCTGGGAGACGACACCGCTACGGCCGAGCGCCGCCCCCACGGCCTGCGGCCCCTCGGCCAGGAACGACCGGGCGCGCAGGCGCAGCGCCCGCTTGGCCAGCTGGCGGGCCGCCTTCACCTTGGGGGAGCGGATGCTGGTCAGCTCGGGCCCGAACGGCTCGGTCATACCCGGGCCCATGCTGGCCAGCGGGTCAGGCCGCGGCGCTGGTGGATTCGGCAGCCGCGGCCGACGGCAGGGCGTTCTTCGCCACCTCGACCAGCGCCGAGAACGCCGGCGGGTCGGACACCGCCAGCTCGGCGAGCATGCGGCGGTCCACCTCGACACCAGCGGCCTTGAGGCCCTGGACGAACCGGTTGTAGGTCATGCCGTCCGCCCGCGCGGCGGCATTGATGCGCTGGATCCACAGCCGCCGGAAGGCGCCCTTGCGGTCCTTGCGGCCCGTGTAGGCGTAGGTCATCGAGTGGAGGACCTGCTCCTTGGCCTTGCGGTACAGCCGCGACCGCTGGCCGCGGTAACCACTCGCCCGCTCGAGCACTACCCTGCGCTTCTTGTGGGCGTTCACTGCCCGCTTCACGCGTGCCATTGTTCTGACTCCCTTGAGGCGGGCTGGGCTACTTCGCCAGCAGCTTCTTGATCTTCCTGACGTCCGCGGGGGCTAGCGGCAGATCCACCGACAGGCGCCGGG
This sequence comes from uncultured Actinomycetes bacterium, assembly GCA_963730065.1. GTDB lineage: Bacteria > Actinomycetota > Actinomycetes > Streptosporangiales > Streptosporangiaceae > UBA9676. The sequence continues at coordinate 156,036 of CAVSQL010000011.1, forward strand.
TCCGCCTGGTCGGCTTGTGCTCGAGCAGGTGGTTCCGGTTCGCCCGGCGGCGCATCACCTTTCCGGTGGCGGTCACCCGGAACCGCTTCCCGGCCCCGCTGTGGGTCTTCATCTTCGGCATGGTCGCCGTCTTTCGTTTCTGCGCGCCTGGTGGCGCGGCATCCGTATTCTCGGCGCCTGGTGGCGCGAGTCTTCCGCACACCGCCGGGCCGGGGTTTCCGCGCCCCAGCGGTGCGGCATTCTGCTGCCTTCATCCGCGACGGCCAGCCATACGTGGCCCGTGAGCCGGCGCTGGCGTTCGCCGCGCCGGCTCAGTCTTCGGCTTCGTCCTCCGGTGCGCTCTGGGACGAGGCCTGCCCGGCCCCGTTGGCAGCCGCCCCGGAGGAAGCCGCCTCGGCGGCCTCCCGCACTTCTGCGGCGGACGGCGCCGGGGGCCGGCGTACACGCGTCGGCCGTTCGTCCTGCGATGCCCCCTCGCGGGGCGCGCCGCGTTCGGCCTTGGCCTCGCTCTTCCTGCGGTGCGGCCCGATGACCATGATCATGTTACGGCCGTCCTGCTTGGGCGCGGACTCGACGAAGCCGAGTTCCTCGACGTCGCCGGCGAGGCGCTGCAGCAGCCGGAACCCGAGTTCGGGCCGGGACTGCTCGCGTCCCCGGAACATGATCGTCACCTTGACCTTGTCTCCCTGCCGGAGGAACCGCTCGACGTGGCCCCTCTTCGTCCCGTAGTCATGCGGGTCGATCTTGGGCCGGAGCTTGATCTCCTTGATGACCGTCTGGGCCTGGTTCTTGCGGGACTCCCGGGCTTTGAGCGCGGACTCGTATTTGAACTTGCCGTAGTCCATAAGCTTGCAGACCGGTGGCCGTGCCGTGGGCGCGACCTCGACCAGGTCGAGGTCGGACTCCTGGGCCAGCCGGAGCGCATCACCCAGGGCAACAATCCCTACCTGCTCGCCGTTTGGGCCGACGAGCCGTACCTCGGGAACCCTGATGCGCTCGTTGATACGGGGTTCGACGCTGATGTGACCTCCTGTGAGCTTTCTCCCAACCCGGCCTCCCCGGGCGGGCATGCCGCGACCATCCCCGCGGGCCCCGGTTCCGGGCTGGCTGCCCGGATACGCGAAAGGCCCCGCACGGCATGCATGCGGAGCCACCAGCCAGCACCGCCCGGCGAGCCCATGAGCCCTGCCAGCCGACGCCAAGCCATCGGCGAGACATGCCGCCCGCACGCGTCCTGCGCACGACAGCCGATCTCGCCAGGCCTACCCGCCGGCTAGGGGCCGGCCAGGTGGGAGGTGGTCCTCCGCTTGCACGTCCAGCACCGGCCGGTGCCGGGCTGGTCGTCAGGCAAGACTAACAGCAATCTGGCGGTGGCTGGTATTCCCAGCTACTGCCCTTCTGACTACGCGTGGTAACGCCGCCGTCACGGGCACGCGGGCACGGCCAACAGAAACGCCGTGCCCGCGTGCCCGCGCCGTCACCGGTTGTGGACCTGTCCGTATCCGGCTCAGCTGGAAGCAGACCGGTGGCCGCATCCGCGCTGACGTCGCCACAACGCGATAACTCGTGGGGTGCGGACCCCCGCCACACCCCGCTGCCGACGCCTACCGACGTTCTTCCAGTGCTGCGAGGCCGGCGGTGCGCATGGGGTCGAGGGGGGCGGGGTTGCCGGTCATGAGCTGGAACTGGCCGGCGGCTTGGTGCAGGAGGAGGTCGAAGCCGTCGGCCACGGCGGCTTCGGCCTGGCGGGCGGCGGTGGTCAGGAGGGTGGGCCAGGGGTGGTAGACGATGTCGATGACGGCGCGGGGGCGGAGGGTGCGCGCGGCTATCTGTTGCGCATAGGGGTCGGCTGCGCCGACGGGGACGGTCGATATCAGCAGGTCCGGGGGGGCGCGGGGGATGTTGAAGGGGGTGAGCGTGATCTTCGTGCCGAGGCGGTCCGCGGTTGAAAGCAGGTCGCTGGCGCGTGCGGGGGCGCGAGCCGCCACGGTCACCTGGGTGATGTCGAGAGCGCGCAGGGCGGCGAGGGCGGAGCAGGCGGTGGCGCCGGCGCCCAGGATGAGCACCGCGGGGGTGGGCGGGAGGGAGGTGCGGGTCACGCCCCGCTCGGCGAGGGCGGCGAGCAGGCCGGGCACATCGGTGTTGTGGCCGTGCCGCCGCCCGGCGGCGAACACGACGGTGTTCGCCGCGCCGACCTCGGCGGCCAGCGGCTCGATGTGGTCGAGCAGGGGCAGCACGGCGCGCTTGAGCGGCATAGTCAGCGACAGGCCCGCCCAGTCCGGGCCGCAGGAGGCGAGCAGGCCGGGCAGGGCTGCTTCGTCGCACTCAATGGCCTGGTAGGTCCAGCCGGTGAGCCCGAGCGCCAGGTAGGCGGCCCGGTGCAGGGCCGGCGACAGGGAATGCGCGATCGGCGAGCCGAGGACGGCGGCTTTCAGCTACTTCCCCTTGGCGGTGTTGGCCGTCAGCTCGGCCTCATACCGCTGGAACTGGGCGAAGCTGCTGGTGAACTTGGTCAGGCCGGTCTTGGGGTCGACCGTGACGAAGTACGTCCAGGATCCGTGCGCCGGGTGCAGCGCGGCCTTGATGGCGGCGTCCCCCGGGCTGTCGATCGGGCCCGGCGGCAGGCCGGTGTGCAGGAAGGTGTTGTAGGGCGACTTCACCTTCAGATGCTCGGCTACCTGCTGGTCCGTGGTGACCCGGACGCCGTGGGTGTCCAGTGCATACATCACGGTGCTGTCGAGCTGGAGCGGGATCTGGGGGCTGGAGTTCAGCCGGTTGTAGATCACCCGGGCGATCTTCGGGAAGTCGGCCAGGTGCTTGCCCTCGGCCTGGATCAGGCTGGCGACGGTGATGACCTCGGACTGGGTCAGCTCCGCGTGGGCCGACGCGGCGGGCAGGCTGATGCTGGCCGCCTCCGTGTCGAACCGGGTGACCATGTCCTGCAGCACCTTCAGCGGGGGCGTGTTCGGCGGGATGGAGTAGGTCGCCGGGAACAGGTACCCCTCGGGTTTGCCGTGCGCGATGGACGGCAGGTTCAGCGCGGCGGTGTTCTTGATGGCCTGCTGATAGCCCTGCAGGTTGCCGGTATCGCGGCCTAGCGCCGTGATGATCTGGGACAGCCGCCAGCCCTCCGGGATGGCGACCTTCGTCTGTTCCCGCGACGACGGCTTGAGCAGCAGCGCGAAGGCCAGCGCCGCGCTCATGTGCAGGTGCACCCGGTAGTACCCGGGCTCCAGCGCCGTGCCCTGGCCACTGACCTTGGCCGCGTTGGAGAACGCGCGGGCGCTGGCGACCACGCCCTCCCGCTGCAGCCGCTGGCCGACCACGGCCGCGGTGTCCCCGGGGTAGATCCGCACCACCAGCGAGCCGGTGCCCGGGCCGGTGAAGTCGGGTGGGTGAAGGTAGGTGCGGTACACGTAGAAGTAGCCGCCGCCGGCCCCGATCAGCAGGGCCAGGACCACGCTCAGGGCCAGCCACGGCGCCAGCCGGCGGATGCCGCTCTTGCGCTTGCCGCCCCCCGCATTGCCGCCCCGTGCCTGGCCGGTGGCGGCCGGGCCGGATCTTGCCCGGCCGGAGCCGTTCCGGCCCGCGCTGGCGGGCCGCCGGCCGCGGCCGGGCGCGCGGGCCCCCGCCCGGCCGTCGTCACCGCCCGGGCCGTCGGTGCTCATGCCCGGCAGGAAACCGCTGTCGTCGTCCTGCGCCCAGCCCGGCTGCTCATCTCCGTACCAGCCCTCGCGGTCGCCATAGCCGTGATCGCCGTCCCGGTCACGGTGGTCGCCGCCCGTGAGCTCGCCGTACTCCAGGTACTGGCCGTCATCGGTGGCCGGGTAGCCACCGTCGTCGGGGTACCCGCCCGCGTCGGCGGGGAACCGGCCGTCGCCGTAAACCGGATCGGCATAGCCCATGCCGGTGTCGTCGAAGCTGCCCGGGGCCACCGGGAGGACGTCGCCCGTCACGGGATATACGGTGCCCGTGTCGTCGTAGCCCGGACGGTAGCCCGTTTCCGGGTAGCCGTCGGGGTCGTACCCGGCGCCGGCGTAGCCGTAGCCGTAGCCGGTGTCGTCGTCTCGATCACCGGCGTAACCGCCGTCGGTGTGATCGGCGGTGCCGGGGTGGGCGGGCTCGTGCTCAGCATCGCCGGGGTAGCCGAACGCGGGCGGGGGCTCGGGCCAATCACCCTCGGGCGGCGGGGGCAGCGAGGGCAACGGGTCCGAGGGATGCTTGCCGGCCAGGGCGGCCGGGTCGAGCCCGGACCCCGAGATGTCGGTGTCGTCCCAGCCTGGCTGCTCCCACGGCGGGCCGGTCGGGCGGTCGCCGCCCGGCGAGATCTGCGTCGAGCCCTGCCGCCGGTGCGCACCCGATCCGCGCCCGGCCGGCTCCCGCCTCGTGCTCACGTCGTCCTCCGCTGGCCCAGCGCCGTATCCGCCTGGCAGCCAGGCCCCGTCACCGTACGAATCGTCCGTTCCCCCGTTGCCGTGCCGGCTCATCCACCGGCTCCGGGCGCCGAGCCGACCAGCTCACCGGCGGGCAAGCCCGTCGTCCGCTCGGCGTCCAGCGCCCCCTGCAGGATCAGCGCCGCCGCGGCCTTGTCCACCACCGGGCGGCGGGCACGTGAGCCGCGCCCCCCCTGGCGCAGCGCATCATGGGCGATGACGGTGGTGAAACGCTCGTCCACCAGGCGTACCGGGAGAGGCGCCAGCCGGGCCGCCAGTGCCGCGGCGAACGCCCGGGCCTGGGCCGCCGCGGCGCCCTCCCGCCCGGAGAGCCCGGTGGGCAGCCCGACGATGACCTCGATCACGCCCTCGCCGGCCGCGAGCGAGGCCAGGCTGTCCAGATCACCGTGACCGCGGCGGATCGTGGCGAGGGGGCTGGCCAGCAGGCCGTCCGGATCGCAGCGGGCCACGCCGATCCGCGTCGATCCGACGTCAACGGCGAGCCGGGGTCCGGTTCTCAACCAGCAACTCCGTGCATCATCGATTTCATGAGCACGGAGGGTTCCATCGGCGCCACGGTATGGCTGCAGCACGGTCTCACGCTACGCCACCCGGTCCCACCATGTCTCTCACAACAGCCCGAACTGCATCAAACGCCTCGTCGATCGCTGCGGTGGTGCGGTCACTGAGCGGCGCGCCGCCGCCCTGGGCGACGTCGTCGCGGCCACCGCCACCACCGCCGAGGCGGCCTGCCGCCTCACGGACCAGCGAGCCGGCGGTCAGCCCCCGCTCGCGGGCCTGGTCGCTGACCGCGACGACCACCGTCGGCCGGTCGGCCGGGACGCCGGCGACCATCGCCACCGCCGGCCGCCCAGCGGGCAGCCGGCCCCGGATGTCCAGCGCGAGCTTGCGGATGCCGTCGGCGGTGGTGCCATCCGGGACCCGGTGGGCGACGAACGCCGCGCCGCCGATGTCCTCGGCGCCGCGGGTCAGTTCCGCGGCCTCGCCAAGCAGCTGAGCGGAGCGGAGCCGGCCGAGTTCCCGCTCGGCGTCGCGGACCCGGGTGACCAGCGCCGCCACCCGCTCGGGCAGTTCTTCCCGGGGCGCCTTGAGCTGCTCGGACAGCTGGCTCACCAGCACGCTCTCGGTCGCCAGGAACCGGAACGCGTCGGTGCCGACCAGCGCCTCCACCCGGCGGACGCCGGAGCCGATGGAAGACTCCCCGAGGATCTTCACCAGCCCGAGCTGGCCCGACCTGGCCACGTGCGTGCCACCGCACAACTCGCGCGAGTAGTCGCCGACCTCGACCACCCGGACCTGGTCGCCGTACTTCTCCCCGAACAGCGCGATCGCGCCTATCGCCCGTGCCTCCTCGATCGGCGTGACAAAGGCACGCACGTCCAGGTCGTTGACGAGGACGTTGTTGACCTCTTCCTCGGCGTCCCGCAGTACCGAGACCGGCACCGCGCCGGCCGCGGTGAAGTCGAAGCGGAGCCGGCCCGGCGCGTTCTCCGAGCCCGCTTGCGCCGCCGACTCGCCGAGCGCGTTGCGGATCGCCCGGTGGACCAGGTGGGTGGCCGTGTGTGACCGGGAGACGGCCCGCCGGCGCTCGACGTCGATCTCCGCCTGGGCCGGGTCGCCGACAACGATCTCGCCGGCCACGACCTTGCCGCGGTGCACGACCAGGCCGGGCACCGGTGACTGCACGTCGTGCACCTCGACCTCACCGCCACCGCCGGCCGCGGACCCGCTCACCCGGATCACCCCGGTGTCGGCGAGCTGGCCGCCCCCCTCGGCGTAGAACGGGGTGCGGTCCAGCACTACCTCGACCTCGGTGGCTGCGCCCGCGGCCGGCACCGAGGCGCCGCCGACCAGCAGGCCGGTGACTGTCGCCTCCCCCGTCACCTGCTCGTATCCGGTGAAGCGCACCGGCCCGGAGCGCTCGAGCACGGCGGCGAGCACGGAGATGTCGGCGTTCCCGGTCTTCTTCTCGATCGAGTCCTGCTTGGCGCGCTGGCGCTGCTCCGCCATCAGCCGCCGGAAACCCTCCTCGTCCACCGTCAGGCCCTGCTCGCCGGCCATCTCCAGGGTGAGGTCGATCGGGAACCCGTAGGTGTCATGCAGCTGGAAGGCCTGCTCGCCGGTGAGGGAGCCAGTGCCGCGCCGCTTGACCTCCCCCACGACGGCGTCGAAGATCGCCGATCCGGTGCGCAGCGTGGTGCTGAACGCGGCCTCCTCGGCGTCGATCACCCCGTGAATGCGCGGGGCGTCCTGGCGCAGTTCGGGGAACTGATCGCCGAGCGCGTCGATCGCGGCGGCGGTCAGCTCGTGGAGGTAACGCTCGCCCTGCTCACCGCGGCGGGACGCGAGGCCGCCCGCGCCGCCCGCTCCCCCACGCTGCCCGCCCGCCAGCAGCCGCAGGTTGCGGATACTGCGCCGCAGGATCCGCCGCAGCACGTAACCACGCGACTCGTTGGAGGGCAGGACCCCGTCGGACACCAGCATGACCGACGTGCGGACGTGGTCAGCGACCACGCGCAGCGCCACGTCGACCCGATGGTCGCGGCCGTATTTCTGCTCGGTCAGTTCGGCCGCCCGGTCGAGCACCTTCCACATGGTGTCGACCTCGTAGATGTTGTCAACGCCCTGCAGGATGGCCGCCATCCGCTCCAGGCCCATCCCGGTGTCGATGTTCCGCGACGGCAACTCACCCTCGATGTCGAAGTCGTCCTTCCGGCGGACCGCGCTCAGTTTGTCCTGCATGAAAACGAGGTTCCAGACCTCCAGGTAGCGGTCCTCGTCCACCTCCGGGCCGCCCTCGCGCCCGTACTCAGGGCCCCGGTCGTAGTAGATCTCCGAACAGGGACCACCGGGCCGGCGACACCCATGTGCCAGTAGTTGTCATTGAGGCCGCGGCGCTGGATACGGTCCTCCGGCAGGCCCACCACGTCCCGCCAGATCCGCGCCGCCTCGTCGTCGTCGAGGTAGACGGTGGCCCACAGGCGCTCCTCAGGGAAGCCGAACCCGCCATCGCTCTCGGATCGGGTCAGCAGCTCCCAGGCGTACGGGATCGCCTTCTCCTTGAAATAACCACCGAACGAGAAATTGCCCAGCATCTGGAAGAACGTCCCGTGCCGGGTGGTCTTGCCCACCTCTTCGATGTCCGGCGTGCGGACACATTTCTGCGCGGAGGTCGCCAGCGTGAACGGCGGGGTCTGCTGGCCGAGGAAGTAGGGCTTGAACGGCTGCATGCCCGCGTTCACCAGCAGCAGGGTGGGGTCGTCGGCGATAAGGCTGGCCGAAGGGACGACGGTGTGCCCGCGCTGCTCGAAATAAGCCAGGAAACGGCGGACGATCTCTGCCGACTCCATCAGATGCCATCCTTTACGTGGTCAGTGGCCCGGTAGTGAGCCGGGCCAGCGGTCAGCTGGAACTACGGGCGGCCGGTCAGCCGGGCCGGCGGCCTGGCCATCACCGGCCCGGTGCTCACCGGCCCGGTGCTCACCGGCCCGGTGGTCAGCGGCCCGGTGGTCAGCGGCCCGGTGCTCACCGGCCCGGTGGTCAGCGGCCCGGTGGTCAGCGGGCCGACACCTGGCCGGTGGCCTAGTACCCCCGGCGGGCCGCCGGCCGGGGAGTTCCCCCCGTTCCTGCTGGCCTTCGAGGGTAGTTGACCGGTCACCGGGCTGTCGCTCCATATAGAGCTGCATGCCCTCGCGCACGTCGGCGGTGAACCGGCCGAGCCCTCTGGCCCGCTCCGCGGGCGAGACCGAGCGGGCGAGCGCCGTCAGCCGCCGGTAGCCGGCCACCCCGAGGACGGCGCCCAGCACCAGCCAGAACAGCCGCCTGATCACGGCGCCGCCTCATCGCGCCGGCCGGTGCGGGCTGGTGGCCGCCCGGCGGGTGCCGGCGGGGGGAGCGCCCTCGCCCTGGTGGCCGCGGGCGACGGGCCGCCGGCAGCGCCGCCCGCGCCGGCCGACCGGCGCATCCACAGCGCCCTGTTCACGCCGTAGGCCAGCGCCGCGGCCTTGGCGACCGGCGAGCCGGCGCTGGCGGCGATCACCCGGGCCAGCGGGGCCAGTGCCGTCACCCGCCCGGTCAGTTCCGCCATGTTGGCGGTGACCTCGTTCATGCTGGCGGTGATCGCGTCGGTCCTGACCAGCTGCTCGCTGGCGCGGTCGATGGTGGCGTTGGCGCGCTCGATGAGCACGTCCTGGCGCTCACTCAGGCTGGCCACGGTGGCCGTGGTCTGCGAGATGAGCCGGGCGGCCTTGACCATCAGGTACACGGCGGCGCATACCGCGACAACCCAGAACGCCGCCGCGATGATCACCGCCACCCAGACCGCGTTCAGCATGGTCGCTCCTTCGGCTGGCTGTTCACCGGGTCTTGCCCGACCCTACCGCGTGCCGGGCGGCCCCCACCGGCCCGGCCATGGGGCCGCCGGGCTCGCCCCTGGCGCCCGGCGGCTGGGGCGGCCAGATCAGCTCTCTTCCGCGTCGCGGGCGCGGGCCAGAATCGCCCGGATCCGCTCGGCCCGGTCCGCGTAACGGGCCTCGGCCCCGTGCTGGGTCGGCTGGTAGTACTCCCGGCCGGCTATCGCGTCGGGGGCGTACTGCTGCGCGACGACGCCCTCCTCGTGATCGTGCGGGTAGTCGTATCCGCGGCCATGGCCGAGCCGCGCCGCCCCCCGGTAGGAGGCGTCGCGCAGGTGGGCCGGGACGGGACCCGCGAGCCCGGCCCGCACGTCCTGGGCGGCGGCGCTGATCGCCTTGACCACGGCGTTGGACTTGGGCGCCAGCGCCAGGTGAATGGTGGCCTGCGCGAGGTTGATCCTGGCCTCGGGCAGGCCGACGAACTCGACCGCCTGGGCGGCCGCGACCGCCGCCTGCAGCGCCGTCGGGTCGGCGAGCCCGACGTCCTCGCTGGCGTGGACGATGAGCCGCCGGGCGATGAACCGGGGATCCTCCCCCGCCTCGATCATCCGCGCCAGGTAGTGCAGCGCCGCGTCGGCGTCGCTGCCGCGGATGCTCTTGATGAACGCGCTGATGACGTCGTAGTGCTGGTCGCCGCCCCGGTCGTAGCGCACGGCGGCCCGGTCCGCCGCCCGCTCCAGGGTGGGCAGGTCGATCTCGGCGCCGTCCGGCAGGCCGAGCGCGGCCGATTCCAGGTAGGTCAGCGCCCGCCGGGCGTCCCCGCCGGCCAGCAGGACCAGGTGGGCAGCGGCGTCGGGGGCCAGGGTGAACCGGCCGCCGAGCCCGCGCTCGTCGCTGAGCGCCCGGCCGATCACCTCGCGTATGTCGTCGTCGGTGAGCGGCACCAGGGTGAGCAGCAGCGAGCGGGACAGCAGCGGCCCGACCACGGAGAAGAACGGGTTCTCGGTGGTCGCGCCGATGAACGACACCCAGCGGTTCTCCACGGCCGGCAGCAGGGCGTCCTGCTGGGCCTTGTTGAAGCGGTGCACCTCGTCGATGAACAGGATCGTCTGGGCACCGGTCAGGCCCAGTTGCTGGCGGGCCGCCTCGATCGCCGCCCGCACGTCCTTCACCCCGGCGGTGACCGCCGACAGCTCGGTGAAACGCCGCCTGGTCACCTCGCTGACGACGTGGGCGAGGGTGGTCTTGCCCGTTCCCGGCGGCCCCCACAGGATCAGCGCCATGGCCGCGTCATGATCAACCAGTTTGCGGAACGGGGTTCCGGGGCCGGTCAGGTGCTGCTGGCCGATCACCTCGTCCAGGCTGCGCGGGCGCATCCGCACGGCCAGCGGCGCGGCCGCCCGGGCAGCCTCGTCGCCAGCCTCGTCGAAGAGGCTGGCGGCCTGGCGGTCATCGGGCGCCACGCCCCACAGTATCCCGGGCCGCGGCGGATGCCGTCAGGTCAGGTGGGCGGCGGGATCCGGCTTGGCGTCGACGCCCGCCTCCTTGCGCTGGGCGGGGGTGATGGGGGTGGGCGCCCCGGTGAGCGGGTCGAGACCGGAGGCCGCCTTGGGGAAGGCGATCACGTCGCGGATGCTTTCCCGGCCGACCAGCAGCATGAGCAGCCGGTCCCAGCCGAAGGCGATGCCCCCGTGCGGCGGCGGGCCGTACCGGAACGCGTCCAGCAGGAAGCCGAACTGCGACCGCGCTTCCTCCGGGGCCAGCCCGATCACGTCGAAAACCTGCTGCTGAACGGATGCCTGGTGGATACGCAGCGACCCACCGCCGATCTCGGTGCCGTTGCAGACCAGGTCATAGGCGTCCGCGAGGGCGCCGGCCGGCTCGCTGGCGAACTTGTCGGCCCATTCTGGCAGCGGGGCGGTGAACGGGTGATGGACCGCGGTCCAGCCCCCCTCGCCGTCGTCTTCGAACATGGGGGCGTCCACCACCCACAGGAACGACCACTGCCCGGGGTCGATGAGGCCAAGCCGCTGGCCGATCTCCAGCCGGGCCGCGCCCAGCAGCTCGCGGGCCCGGGCGGGGGTGCCCGCGGCGAAGAAGACGCAGTCACCCGGCGCCGCCCCGGCGGCTCCGGGCAGCCCGGCCCGTTCGCTGTCCGACAGGTGCCGCGCGACCGGCCCGGACTCTGACACCAGCCCGTCCGCTCCTATCAGCACGTAGGCCAGGCCGCGGGCGCCACGGGCGCGGGCCCATTCCTGCCAGCCGTCCAGCTCCTTGCGGGTCTGCCCGCCACCGCCCGGCATGACCACCGCCCCCACGTGCGGGGCCTGGAACACGCGGAACGAGGTCTGCCCGAAGTAGCCGGTCAGGTCCGCGAGTTCGCAGCCGAACCGCAGGTCCGGCTTGTCGGACCCGAACCGGCGCATGGCCTCGGCGTAGGTCATTCTTGGGATGGGGCGGGGCACCCGGTAGCCGGCGATCTCGGCCCACAGCCGCCCGATCAGGTCCTCGGAGACCCCGATGACGTCCTCCCGGTCGACGAAGCTCATCTCCAGGTCGATCTGGGTGAACTCCGGCTGGCGGTCGGCCCGGAAGTCCTCGTCGCGGAAGCAGCGGGCCAGCTGGTAGTAGCGTTCCAGGCCGCCGACCATGAGCAGCTGCTTGAACAGCTGGGGGGACTGCGGCAGCGCGTACCAGCGTCCCGGCCGCAGCCGGACCGGGACCAGGAAGTCGCGTGCCCCCTCCGGGGTGGAGCGGGTCAGGTACGGGGTCTCCACATAGACGAAGCCATGGGCGCGCAGGATCTCACCGGCCAGGTAGGTCGCCTCGGACCGGGTGCGCAGGGCCTCGGCCGTCTCCGCCCGGCGGATGTCCAGGTAGCGGAAACGCAGCCGGACGTCCTCGTTCAGCTCCCCGCCCCCCTCGACCGGGAACGGCAGCGGGTCGGCCTCGGACAGCACCTCCAGCCCATCCAGCCCATCCGGCCCACCCGCGACCACCTCCACCTCGCCGGTGGGCAGTTCCGGGTTCTCGTTGCCGGGCGGCCGCAGCCGCACCTCGCCGGTGACACGGATGCAGAACTCCGCGCGCAGCGCGTGCTCGGGCCGCTCCTCGCCCTCGCCGCGGAACACGACCTGGACCACACCGCTGGCGTCGCGCAGGTCGATGAAGACCACGCCGCCGTGGTCGCGCCGGCGCGCGACCCAGCCCGCCAGCGTCACGCGCTCGCCCGCCTGGCCCGGGCGCAGGGTGCCCGCCTCGTGGGTACGGATCATCGTCTTGGTCAGCCTCTCGGGTCACAATCCTGGCCGGCCGGGCCGGGGCTGGCCGCCCGGGGCGGCCGCGGCGGGGCCGGGTGGCGCGGCGTCCGAGGGCAGCCCGGGGGGCCGCGGCGGCAGCCCGGCCAGGAACGGGTTGCCGGCCCGTTCGGCGCCGATGGTCGTGCCCGGCCCGTGCCCGGGCAGCACCTGGACGTCGTCCGGGAGGGTCAGGCACACCCTCGCCAGGCTATCCAGGATGGTCGGGTAGTCGCCGCCCGGCAGGTCGGTCCGCCCGATCGACCCGGCGAACAGCAGGTCGCCCGAGAACATCACGCCCGCCTGCGCGCGGAAGGTCACCGATCCGGGTGTGTGGCCGGGCGCGTGGTCAACGACCAGTTCCACCCCGGCCAGCCGCACCGTAATCCCGTCGGCGAGCTCGGCCACGTCATCGGGTTCGGTGAAGGTCAGCCCCCCGAACAACTGCTGCCCCACCGGCAGGCCCAGCCCCCGCGCGGGGTCGGACAGCAGGGCGCGGTCGGAGGGGTGGATGTAGGCCGGGATGTCCCGGGCGCCGCATACCGGCGCCACCGACCAGATGTGGTCGATGTGGCCGTGGGTGAGCAGGACTGCCACCGGCTTGAGCCGGTGTTCGGTCAGGATCTCCGCGATGCCCGGCTCGGCATCCTGCCCGGGGTCGATGATCACGCACTCTTCCCCCGGGCCGGGCGCCACCACATAACAGTTGGCGGCGAATGACCCGGCCGGGAACCCGGCGATGAGCACGGGCGTCCTCCCCCTGGAGAAGCGAAATGGTTTGACGGGCGCTGCTGGTACAGGCTACCGACCCGCCAGCAACGCGACGAACCGATAACAGAGCCGCCGCAAACGGCAATGCCCAGGTACGATTCGCGCAGTTTCGCTGATCAGCGTGGTGGCATCACCGGCGAGGAGGACGACGGGCGTGGCGGGGAAGAAGGAACGCCAGCGCAGGCTTGCCCGCGAGAAGTACGAGCGGCAGCAGGCCAGACGTGTCCACCACGCCAGGCGCTGGCGTACCTGGACGATCATGGGCCTGGCCTGCATCACCGTCGTCGGGACCGGGACCGCCGCGTATTTTCTCGTGCAAGGGGGCGGCAAGCCGGCCGCGGCCGCCCCGGCCTCCACCCGGGCCACCCCCGAGGCGACGCACTGCACCTATGCCGCCAGCCAGTCGGCCGCCCGCAAGGTCGGTGTCCCGCCCGCCACGCCGGACGGCAAGGCCACGTACCAGGCCACGATCGTGACCAACCACGGCGACGTGGTCATCGACCTGCTGAACGCCAAGGCCACCTGCACCGTCAACTCGTTCGTCTATCTGGCCGGGAAGAACTACTTCAACAACACCCACTGCCAGCGGCTCACCACCTCGACGCCTTACGTGCTCCAGTGCGGGGATCCGACCGCGGCGGTCAACGGCGGTCCCGGCTATCAATTCGCCAATGAGAACACCTCTGGCGCCAAGTACACCGCGGGCACCGTGGCCATGGCCAACGCGGGCCCGGGCACCAACGGCAGCCAGTTTTTCCTGGTGTACCGCGACTCGAAGTCGCTGCCGCCGGACTACACACCTTTCGGCACAGTCGTCAAAGGACTCGGAATCATCCAGAATGTGGCCAAGGCGGGCACAGATAACACCAACGGCCCTGGTGACGGCCATCCCAAGGAGAAGGTCGTCATAGAAAGGGTCACCATCAAGAAAGCCTGACCCTGCCTCATCACCAGGGTCAGGCCGAGCAGGAGGTTCGCGGTGAGCACCGCCAACGATCCGTGGGGCCGGGTAGACGCCGAAGGCACGGTCTACGTGCGTACTGCCGATGGTGAGCGGGTGATCGGTTCGTGGCAGGCGGGCAGCCCCGAGGAGGCGCTCGCGTTCTACCGGCGCAAGTTCGAGGCGCTGAACACCGAGATCACCCTGCTTGAGCAGCGGGTCACCACCACGGACCTGGCCCCGGGCCAGGCGCGGACGAGCATCGAGCGCCTGCGGACGGCGGTGGCGGACGCCCACGCGATCGGGGATCTGGGCCAGCTCCAGGCGAGGCTGGAGGCACTGTCCGGGAAGGTCGACCACCGCCAGGAAGAGGTCCGCGCCGCCCGCGACCATGCCCGCGCCGAGGCCAAGGACATCAAGGAGCGGATCGTCGCCGAGGCCGAGCGCCTGGCGGCCGAGGCCACGCACTGGAAGATCAGCGGTGAGCGGCTGCGCCAGCTGCTGGAGGAGTGGAAAGCGGCCCCCCGGGCCGACCGGGCGGTCGAGGCCGCGCTGTGGAAGCGGCTGTCGGCCGCGCGCAACGCCTTCAACAAGCGCCGCAAGGCGTACTTCGCCGAGCTCGAAGGGGAGCGGGAAACGGCGCGGGCCCGCAAGGAGGAGCTGGTCGCCGAGGCCGAGGGGCTGGCCTCCTCCACCGACTGGGCCGCCACCGCCGCCGGCTTCCGCGAGCTGATGCGCTCCTGGAAGATGGCCGGGCGGGCCGGGCGGGCCGAGGAGGACGAGCTCTGGGGCCGGTTCAAGGCCGCGCAGGACACCTTCTTCCAGGCCCGGGGGGAGGTGTACTCGGCCAAGGACGCGGCGCTGCGTGAGCACGCGGAGGTCAAGGCCCAGCTGCTGGAGGAGGCAGGCAAGCTCGTCCCGGTCACCGACGTCCGTGCGGCCAGGACGGCGCTGCGGGGAATCCAGGAGCGCTGGGAGCATGCCGGGCCGGTGCCCAGGCAAGACCATGAGCGGCTGGAGTCCGGCCTGCGGCGGGTTGAGGACGCGGTCCGCAAGGCGGAGGACGCGCAGTGGCGGCGGTCGAACCCGGAGGCCCTCGCCCGCGCCCAGGGGACCGTCGAGCAGATCCGGTCGGCGATCGCCGCCCTGGAGGCCCAGCTGGCCAGGGCCACCGAAGGCGGGGACGACAAAGCGGTGGCCGAGGCTGAGGAGGCCCTCGCGGCCCGCCGCTCCTGGCTCGCCGAAGCCGAACGGACCCTGGCCGAACTCTCCGGCTAGGTGTTCTGTCCGGACAGGTCACCTAGGGCGGTCCGGGGTCAGTTGGTGACGCGGTAGACGTCGTACACGCCGTCGATCGCGCGGACCGCGCGGAGCACATGCCCCAGGTGCTTGGGATCACCCATCTCGAAGGTGAACTTGCTGACCGCGACCCGGTCCCTGGTGGTGGTGACCGAGGCCGACAGGATGTTGACGTGCTGGTCGGAGATGGCCCGGGTGATGTCGGACAGCAGGCCGGTGCGGTCGAGCGCCTCCACCTGGACGGCGACCAGGAACAGCGAGTCCTCGGTCGGCGACCAGCGCACCTCCACCAGCCGCTCGGGCTCGGAGTCGATCAGGTGGCGCAGGTTGACACAGCTGGACTGGTGCACCGAGACGCCATGGCCGCGGGTGATGAACCCGGTGATCTCATCCCCGGGCACCGGCGTGCAGCAGCGTGACAGCCTGGCCCACACGTCGGCGTCGCCTTCCACCACGACACCCGAATCCCCGGCGGTGCGCGGCCGGGGCGGGCGGGTCGGCAGGGTGGTCTCCGCGAGGTCCTCGGCCGCTCCCGCGGCACCGCCGACGGATGCGACCAGCTTGGTGACCACCGACTGCGCGCTGACGTGGCCCTCCCCCACCGCGGCGTACAGCGCGGACACGTCCGGGTAGCGCAGCTCGGTCGCGATGGCCTTCAGCGCGTCCGCGGTGGCGAGCCGCTGCAGCGGCAGTTCCTGCTTGCGCATCGTCCGCGCGATCGCGGTCTTGCCCGCTTCGGCGGCCGCCTCCCGGCGCTCCTTGGAAAACCAGTGCCGGATCTTGTTCCGGGCCCGCGCGCTCTTGACGAAACCCAGCCAGTCCCGGCTCGGCGCCGCGTCCGGCGCCTTGGACGTGAAGATCTCGACGGTGTCCCCGTTGTCCAGGGTGGATTCGAGCGCCACCAGCTTGCCGTTCACCCGCGCCCCGATCGTGCGGTGCCCCACCTCGGTGTGGATCGCGTAGGCGAAATCCACCGGGGTCGCGCCCATCGGCAGCGCGATCACCTCCCCGCGCGGGGTGAACACGTAGACTTCGGCCGCGCCGAGGTCGAACCGCAGCGATTCCAGGAACTCGGCCGGGTCCGCCGTCTCCCGCTGCCAGTCGACCAGCTGCCGGAGCCAGGCCATCTCGCTGACGTCGGGCGCGGCGCCCCCCCGCCGCGGAACGGCCTCCTCCTTGTACTTCCAGTGCGAGGCCACGCCGTACTCCGACCGCCGGTGCATGCCCCAGGTCCTGATCTGGAGCTCGACCGGCTTGCCTTCCGGGCCTATCACGGTGGTGTGCAGCGACTGGTACATGTTGAACTTCGGCATCGCGATGTAGTCCTTGAACCGCCCGGGAATCGGGTTCCACCGGGCGTGCACCGTGCCGAGCACCGCGTAGCAGTCACGCACCGAGTCGACCAGGACACGGATGCCGACGAGGTCGTAGATCTCGTCGAAGCTGACATTGCGGGCGATCATCTTCTGGTAGATCGAGTAGAAGTGCTTGGGGCGCCCGGTGACCCTCGCCTTGACCTTCGCGTCGCGCAGGTCGGTCCGGACCTCGGCGACGACCTCCTGCAGGAAAAGCTCGCGGCGCGGCGCACGCTCAGACACCATCCGCGCGATCTCGTCGTAGCGCTTGGGGTAGAGCGTGGCGAAGGCCAGGTCCTCCAGCTCCCACTTCACGGTGTTCATGCCCAGCCGGTGGGCCAGCGGGGCGAAGATCTCCAGCACCTCGCGTGCTTTGCGCTCCTGCTTGTCGCGCGGGAGGTACCGCAGCGTGCGCATGTTGTGGAGCCGGTCGGCCAGCTTGATGACCAGGACCCGGATGTCGCGCGCCATGGCGACGACCATCTTGCGCACGGTCTCGGCGGCGGCCGCCTCCCCGTACTTGACCTTGTCCAGCTTGGTCACCCCGTCGACCAGCGCCGCCACGTCGTCACCGAACTCGCGGCGCAGTTCCGCCAGCTTGTAGGCGGTGTCCTCGACCGTGTCATGCAGCAGCGCCGCGCAGATGGTCTCGTGGTTCATGCCCAGCTCGGCGAGGATCGTGGCCACCGCGAGCGGATGAGTGATGTAAGGGTCGCCGCTCAGGCGCTTCTGGCCGGCGTGCCAGTGCGCGGCCACTTCATACGCACGCTCGATGAGCCGGATGTCCGCCTTGGGATGGGTCGCCCGCACGGTCTTGGTCAGGGGTTCCAGCACCGGGTTCACCCCCCCTCCGCGGGGTGCGCCGAGGCGTGCCAGCCGCCGCCGGACGGCCGCCCCGCCGCTGGTTCCCAGCGGGGTGGGCACGGGCGCGGTGGGCTCGGGCGGTTCGGAGGAGGTGTCCGGCCCGGCGGAATCCGCGGGGGCTGGCTCGCCGGGGGCTGGTGTGGTGGGGGCGGGCGCGGTGGGGGCGGGCATGGCGCCGCCCGGCACGGCCGTGTCCGGCGCCACCTCGCCTTCATCCCCGGGGGCGGCCCGCAAGTCCTCCTGCCCCCGGGCGGACGGGGTGACGTCAGCGCCGACCCTGCCGGTCATCGCAACGTCACCGGCCACTTGCGCTCCTGTTGTCCGCCAGGAACCCATTCTATCGGCGGCATCCCGGCCGCATGGCCTGCTCAGCCGGTGTGGCGCCGGGCGGCGCAGTCACCAGGCAGCACCCGGCCCGGAACCGCCGCCGGGCCTGCGCCGGCCGCGAGGGCGGAGAGGAGGTCAAACCACCAGCAATGACCGCAGGTTCCCGCCCGCCAGCCGGCTCCGTCCGCCCAGGAACGCGAGTTCCAGGATGACCGCGATCCCGGCGACCTCGGCCCCGGCGCGGCGCACCAGGTCCGCGGTCGCCTCGGCCGTGCCGCCGGTGGCCAGCACGTCGTCCACGATGAGCACCCGCTCACCGGGTGTGAAGGCGTCCTGGTGCACCTCGATCGTGGCGGTCCCGTACTCGAGCTCGTAGCTCCGCGCGTAGGTCGGGCCGGGCAGCCGCCCCTGCTTGCGGACCGGCACGAAGCCCGAGCCGAGCTGGCAGGCGACCGCGGCCGCGAGAATGAAGCCACGGGCCTCGATGCCGGCCACCGTGTCCACCGGGCCATGCCCCGCGGCCAGCGCACCCACCACCGCGGCCAGCGCCTGGCCGTCCGCCAGCAGCGGCGTGATGTCCTTGAACACGACACCCGGCTGCGGGTAGTCGGCGATGTCCCGGACCTTCGCCTTGATCAGGCCGGCCAGAGCGGTGCCCGCCGCGGTCTCCTCTCCGGGCACCGCGGCTACCGCCGCTTCTTCTTGCCGCCGGGCCGCCGCCGGGCGGCACTGGTCCGGCGGGGCTGCTGGCGCGGGCCGGGGCGGGGGGCGCCGGGTGTGGCCCCACGCGCGCTGGTGCGGCCCGCCGGGACGGGCTCGCCCGGCCCGGCGGCATCCCCGGCGGCCGGGGACGCGGCCTCGTCCTGGGGCTCGCCGATCTCGTCCTGGGGCTCGCCGTCGGGCAGGCCGCCGCCTACCGCGGTGGGCGCGGCGCCGGCCCGGGCCGCGGCCCGCTTGGTGGCGCGCCCGCTGGCCGCGCGCTGGGCGACCCGCTTGGCCAGCGCCTTGTACTGCGGCTCCCGCTCCTTGAGGTCGGCCAGAACCGGGGTGGCGATGCAGATGGAGGAGTAGGTGCCCGACAGCATGCCGACGAACAGCACCAGCGCCAGGTCCTTCAGCTCACCGGCTCCGAGCAGGCCGGCGCCGATGAACAGGATCGCGGCCACCGGCAGCAGCGCGATGACCGAGGTGTTGATGGACCGGACCAGGGTCTGGTTGAGCGCCTGGTTGGCCGCCTGGCTGTAGGTGCTGCGGGCGGAGCCGAGCAGTCCGGCGGTGTTCTCCCTGACCTTGTCGAAGACGACCACCGTGTCGTAGAGGGAGTAACCCAGGATGGTCAGCAGGCCGATCACCGAGGCCGGGCTGACCACGAAGCCGAGCAGCGCGTACACCCCGACCGTGATGACGATGTCGTGCGCGAGCGCGATCAGGGCCGCCGCGGCCATCTTCCACTCGAACGCGATCGACAGGTAGATGACGATCACGACCAGGAACGCGATCAGCGCCTCGAGCGCCTTCTTCGAGATCTGGCTCCCCCAGCTGGCGCCGACGAACTGGGTGCTGACCTGGCTCGGTGTGAGGTGGAAGTCGCGGGCGATCGCGCTCTCCACACCGCTCTGCTGGGCGGAGGTCAGCTGGTGGGTCTGGACGCTCCAGCTGGAGGTGCCGGTCTTGAGGTTGGTGATGCGCTGGACGATGGCGTCGCTGCCGCCGCCCGCCCCGCTGACCGCCTGGCGCACCTGCGTGATGGAGGCGGTGCCGGCCGGGAACTGGAAGACCGATCCGCCCTTGAAATCGACGCTGAAGTTCAGCCCGAGGACCAGCAGCGCCACCACGCTGACCGCGAGGATCACGCCGGAGATGGTGTACCACAGCCGCTGGCGGCCCACGAAGTTGACCGAGACCTCGCCCCGGTACAGCCGGCCGCCGATGCCACCCAGCCCGGACATCACGCCTCCTTCGCCTGGGTGGTGGTCCGCGCCGGGACCCGGGCCGCGGTGCGGGGCGACGCCCGCCACGGTGCGCGGGCACCGAGCCGCTTGGGATCCAGCCCGGACATCGGGTGCCCCTGCCCGAAGAACTTCGTCCTGGCCAGCAGCGTCATCACCGGCTTGGTGAAGGTGAACACCACCACCACGTCGATGACCGTGATGAGGCCGAGCGTGAAGGCGAAGCCCCGGACGCTGCCGATCGCGAAGTAGTACAGCAGCGCGGCGGCCAGGAACGACACCGTGTCGGAGACCAGGATGGTCCGCCGGGCCCGGGTCCAGCCATGCTCCACCGCCGCCCGCAGCGAGCGGCCGTCCCGCACCTCATCGCGGAGCCGTTCGAAGAACACCACGAACGAGTCCGCGGTGATGCCGATCGCCACGATCAGGCCCGCGATGCCGGCCAGGGACAGCGCGAAGCCCTGGTACTTGCCGAGCAGGATGACCGAAAGGTAGGCGAGCAGGGCGGCGACCACCAGGCTGGACACCGCGACCGCGGCCAGGCCCCGGTAGTAGAGCAGCAGGTACAGCACGACCAGGATCAGGCCCAGGCCGGCCGCGATCAGGCCGGCGGTGAGCTGGTCCCGGCCCAGCTCGGGCGACACCGACTGCACCGACTGCTGGTGGAAGGACAGCGGCAGCGCGCCGTACGACAGCTGGTTGGCCAGGGTGGTGGCCGTGTTCTGGGTGAAGTTCCCGGTGATCTGGGCCTGGCCTCCGGTGATCGGGCCCTGGTTGATCGCCGGGAACGAGACCACGCCGCCGTCGAGCACGACCGCCAGATCGTCCAGCGGCGAGCCGGAGGTGCCGTACTTGTCGTACATCGTCGTGGTGAGGTCGCCGAACGCCTTCGTGCCGTCGCCCTTGAAGTTGAGGAGGACCTGCCAGGCGCTGGCGCTGTTCGTCTCCGGGGTGGCGCTGGCCGAGGCGATCATATTGCCGACCACATGCGCCTGGTCGAGCACGAACTTGTTGTGGGCCGAGTCGCAGGACACGATCTGGATCTGCGCGTTGTTGTACTGGCCCCTGGTGTAGCCGACCTCCTGCTGCCAGTTCGGGTTGGCGCAGTTGAGCTTGTCGAACTGCGCCTTCACCGGCGCGCTGACCAGGGCGGCATCGCCCTGGGCCTGCTGCCAGGTGGACGTGGCCGAGGTCGGCGTGGGCGACGGCGTGGCGCTGGCGGCGGCCGAGGCCTTGCCGCTGGCGGACGGGCTGGCCGAGGGGCTCGCGGAGGCCTTGGACGAAGGGCTCGCGGACGCTGACGGCGTCGGGCTGGCGGACGGCGTGGCGGCGGATGTGTTCGGCGCGATCAGCAGCACCTGGCGGAACTGGAGCTGGGCGGTCCGGCTCACCTTCGCGAC
Source organism: uncultured Actinomycetes bacterium (assembly GCA_963730065.1). GTDB lineage: Bacteria > Actinomycetota > Actinomycetes > Streptosporangiales > Streptosporangiaceae > UBA9676. Next base: position 177,043 of record CAVSQL010000011.1, read on the forward strand.
CACCGCCTGCGCGCTCTGGCCGGGCACCGAGACGTTGATGATGTCGGAGCCCTGCTGCACCACCTGCGCCTCGGTGACACCGGCCCCGTTCACCCGGTTGTCCATGATCTGGATCGCCTGCTGCATCTGGGTCGCGGTCGGGGTGCCGCCACCGGGCTTGACCGCCTGCAGCGCCACGGTGGTGCCGCTGGTGAGGTCAAGGCCCAGGTGAACCCGGAAATTGCTGTGCCAGTTCCCGGGGCTGGTCAGGTCGCCGCCGAGGATCGCCAGGATCATCACCACGATGATGCCGGCCAGCAGGGCCAGCATCCGGCCCGGCCGGGAGGCGTTACTGCTTGGGGGAGCCACTTCTCGCCCGTCCTTCAATTCTCATGCTGATGGGACCCGTCGGCCGGCGACGCCCCGGCGGTCAGGTCGTGGCGGTCCCGTCGTCGGTGGCGTCGGCTGTCCCGGCCTTGCCCTTGGCCGGCCGGGACCCGTCCACCTGGCCGTCGCTGTGGAAGGCGTCACCGGTGTCGGCCACCTGGCCGTCCCCGGTGTCCCCGGTGTCGTCGGGCACGACGCCCATGATCGCCCGCCGCATATACCGGACGTTGACACCGGGGGCGACCTCCAGCACCACGTCGTCACCGTCGATGGAGGTCACGGTCGCGTACATGCCAGCGGTGGTGCGGACGCGCTGGCCGGGCATGATCTGGTTCTGCGTCTGCGCCGCCTGGCGCTGCCGGTTCCGCTGCGGCCGGATCATCACGAAGTAGAGCAGGCCGAACAGCGCCACGATGATGATCGGGAACAGGTAGGGGTTCCCTTTTGACGTACTAGTGGCCGCGAGGATTGCTGCGTTCCCCATTCCGGGGCTTCCTTCCCGTTGATGTCCAGCGCCGGCTCACGCGGCCCGGGCCGCGGGCGCGCAGGCCCAGCACTCATAGTCAGATGGCACTTTGGCCAACTGCCGAAGTGTAGCGGCGCATGGACGGCGCACCAACAGGCTATGGCCTTCAGCGACTGATCGTGACATCGTCGCGACAATGCCGCTGGGACCCGGCCCAGGCACAGGCCCGCCCGATGCGCCCTACTCGAACAGTGTGCCTGGCGCCGTGAGGCCGACCGTGCCCGGGGCCCCCGCGGCCTCGGGCGGGGGAAGGCCGAGGTGCTCCCATGCGGCCGGGGTGGCCACCCGTCCCCGCGGCGTCCGTGCCATCAGGCCCGCCCGGACCAGGAACGGCTCGGCCACCACCTCCACCGTCTCCGCCTCCTCCCCCACCGCGACCGCGAGGGTGGACAGCCCGACCGGGCCGCCGCCGAACCTGCTGACCAGCGCGTCGAGCACCGACCGGTCGAGGCGGTCCAGCCCGTGGGCATCCACCTCGTACAGCTCCAGGGCGGCCCGGGCGACGTCACGGCTCACCACCCCGTCGCAGCGCACCTCGGCGTAGTCACGGACCCGGCGCAGCAGCCGGTTGGCGATCCTCGGCGTGCCGCGCGAGCGTCCGGCGATCTCTTCCGCGCCGTCGTCGCGCAGGGCCACCCCGAGCAGCGCCGCCGACCGGCGGATGATGACTTCCAGCTCGGCGGCCTCGTAGAAATCCAGGTGGGCGGTGAAGCCGAACCGGTCACGCAGCGGCGCGGTCAGCAGGCCCGCCCGGGTGGTCGCGCCCACCAGCGTGAACGGCGCGATCTCCAGGGGGATCGCGGTCGCCCCCGGGCCCTTGCCCACCACCACGTCGACCCGGAAATCCTCCATCGCAAGGTAGAGCATCTCCTCAGCGGGCCGGGCGACCCGGTGGATCTCGTCGATGAACACCACCTCGCCCTCGCCCAGGGTCGAGAGCACCGCCGCCAGGTCACCCGACCGCTCGATGGCGGGCCCGCTGGTGATCCGCAGCGGCGCGGCCAGCTCCGCAGCGATGATCATGGCGATGGTGGTCTTGCCGAGCCCGGGCGGCCCCGAGAGCAGCACGTGGTCGGGGGGCTTGCCCCGGCGCAAGGCGCCCGTCAGCACCAGCGACAGTTGCTCGCGGACCCGGGTCTGCCCGATGAAATCGCTGAGCCGCTTCGGCCGCAGCGCTCCCTCGATCATCCGCTCATCGGCGTCGGCGAGCGGCGAGACGATCCGTTCCTGCTCGGCCTGCGACAGCCGGTCCAGCTCGGCCTGGGCCAGCTCCGGTGCCGCTTTGGCCGCCTCCTCGGCCGCGGCGTGCGCCTGGCCTGCGCCGCCGGGCCCGGGCTCGCTCACGTACGGCTCAGCTTTCGCAGGGCCGCCCGCAGCATGACCGCGACGTCGGCCTCCGCGGCGCCGCCGTCGCCGTCGCCCGCTCTGCCGTCACCGCTGCCCGCCAGGGCGTCGCCTTCCACCGCGGCGATCGCCTGGTCGGCCTCGCGCGCCTGCCAGCCCAGGCTGAGCAGCCCGGCCCGGACCTGGTCCCGCCAGGACGGGGCACCTGGCCGCCCGGACCCGGCGGCGGCCAGCTGGCCCAGCTCGCCCTGTCTGCTCGCCACGCCGGGTGAGCCGAGGCGGCCGGCGAGTTCCAGGACGATGCGCTGCGCGCCTTTGCGCCCGATGCCGGGGACACGGGTCAGCGCCGTGATGTCCTCGGCGGCGACGGCGCGGCGCAGCTCATCGGGGGTGAAGACGGCCAGCATCGCGAGCGCGAGCCGGGGCCCCACCCCGCTGGCGGTCTGCAGCAGCTCGAACACGTCACGCTCATCGTCGGCGGCGAAGCCGAACAACGTGAGCGCGTCCTCCCTGACCACGAGCGAAGTCGCGACCCGGGCGCGATCCCCCCGGCGCAGCATCGCCAGGGTGCCCGGCGTGCACTGCACCAGCAGGCCGACGCCGCCGACCTCGATCACGGCGCCTTCCGGGGCGATCGCGGACACCGTGCCGTCCAGATGGGAGATCATGCCCGGCCTCCCCCCGCGGCCGCGGCGGCGAGCCTGCGCTGCATCCCACCGCGCCACAGATGACAGATCGCCAGCGCCAGCGCGTCGGCGGTATCGGCCGGCCGGGGCGGGCCATCCATCCGGAGGAGCCGCGTCACCATGGCCGTGACCTGGTCCTTGCCCGCCCGGCCACTGCCGGTCACCGCCGCCTTCACCTCACTGGGGGTGTGCAGCGCGACCGGCAGCCCGCGCCGGGCCGCGCATACGATCGCCACCGCCCCCGCTTGTGCGGTGCCCATCACTGTCCGCACGTTGTGCTGGCTGAACACTCGCTCGACCGCCACCGCGTCGGGCCGGTAGTCCGCCAGCCAGCGGTCGATGCCCTCCTCCAGGGCCAGCAACCGGGCCGCGATGTCCGCCGCGGCCGGTGTGCAGAGGACGCCTGCCCCCACCAGCGCGGGCGGGCGGCCCGGCATGCCATCCACCACGCCCAGCCCGCACCGGGTCAGGCCAGGGTCAACGCCCAGCACCCGCACTGTGTCACCATCCCGGGTCACATCATCCCGGCCGATCACCGTAGACGAACATATATTCGGTGCGACACTAGCGGGCCGCGGCGCGCATGGCCGCCAGGCCGCCCGGCGTGTCGGCCAAGGATCGCGGCCTTGCCCCCCGAGCGGGGGCAGCCAAGCTCGCCGTGCAGGCGGCTGATGCGCTCACGCAGGGCGTAGCCCCGGGTGACCGCGGCCGCCGGGGGCGGACGCCGCGGCGCTGGGCCAGGGTGTCAGGCCAGCTTCTCCATCACCTCGTCGGAGACGGAGTAGTTCGCGTACACGTCCTGGACGTCGTCGGAGTCTTCCAGCGCCTCGATCAGCCGGAACACCCGCTTGGCCTGATCCTCGTCCAGATCGACCTCCACCGTGGGCAGGAAAGCGGCCTCGGCCGACTCGTACTCCAGGCCCGCGTCGGTGACCGCGGTCCGCACCGAGACCAGGTCGGTGGGCTCGCTGATCACCTCGAACGACTGGCCGAGGTCGGTCACGTCCTCCGCGCCCGCGTCCAGCACGGCGACGAGCACGTCGTCCTCGGTCACCCCGGCGGCCTTGCTGACCAGCACCACGCCCTTGCGGTGGAACAGGTAGGAGACGGAGCCCGGGTCGGCCATGGACCCGCCGTTGCGGGTGAGGGCGGTCCGGACGTCGGCGGCGGCCCGGTTCCGGTTATCGGTCAGGCATTCCACCAGCACCGCCACCCCGCCGGGGGCGTAGCCCTCGTAGGTGACCGTCTCATAGGTGGCGCCGCCCGCCTCCAGGCCGCCTCCGCGGCGGATCGCCCGGTCGATGTTCTCGTTCGGGACCGAGCTCTTCTTCGCCTTCTGCACCGCGTCGTACAGGGTGGGGTTGCCAGCGGGATCGCCGCCGCCGGTGCGCGCCGCCACCTCGACGTTCTTGATCAGCTTGGCGAAAAGCTTGCCGCGCCGGGCGTCCACGACCGCCTTCTTGTGCTTGGTCGTCGCCCACTTCGAATGGCCACTCATGCCCGTTCCCTCACCATGTCAGCAAAGAGCCGGTGGATGCGCACATCACCCGTCAGCTCAGGGTGGAAGGAGGTGGCGAGCAGCGGCCCCTGCCGGACCGCGACGATCCTACCTGTGGCCGGCTCGGTGCCGAGAATCTCCACTTGCTCACCGGTCTGCTCCACCCAGGGGGCCCGGATGAACACCGCCCGGAACGGGGCGGCCCGTCCGGGGCCGCCGGGAGGGCCGGCGATCCTGGCCAGGCTGATGTCGGCCTCGAAGGAGTCCACCTGGCGGCCGAACGCGTTGCGCCGCACCGTCATGTCGATCCCGCCCACGGTCTCCTGGCCCGCCACGCCGTCCAGCAGGCGGTCGGCCAGCATGATCATCCCAGCGCAGGACCCGAAGACGCACATCCCGGCGCCGACCCGCTTGCGGAGCGGTTCCATCAGATCGAAGATCACCGCCAGCTTCCACATCGTGGTGGACTCCCCGCCGGGGATGATGAGCCCGTCGACGCCGTCAAGCTCCTCCGCCCGGCGCACGGTCACCGGGCGGGCACCGACGGCCGACAGCGCCCGCGCGTGCTCGACCACATCCCCCTGCAAGCCGAGCACGCCGACAACCGGGCCCGCTGCCTGCGGTCCCTCCGGTCCCACGAGCAACCTCCACTACCTGGCCAGCTGAGCGTGCCGTGCCCGGCGGCCGCGAAGCAGGCCCCGCCTGGGCGCGCGCGACCATGTTTCAAACGCGTGCCCCGGGAGCGGAATTCCCTACTCCTCGGCGGCCGACTCGTCTCCGCTGCCGGCCGGGCCTGCACCGTGCTCGATGCCGAGGTGGCGCTCGATGGCGGCCAGCCGCCCGGCGATGGTGTCGAGCCGGTGCAGGATCTCCTCCAGGCGCACCGATGAGCCCATCGCGCGCACGGTCCCGGCCTGGGCCCGTGCCTCGCCGGTTCCGGCCGGGGCGAGCTCGATCACCTTGTCCCGGACCCGGCTCAGATCCGCGCCCAGGCCGGTGAGCACCTTGGCCGCCACCCCCTGGCCTTCCCTGATCAGGCCCAGCAGGATGTGCTCGGTCCCGATGTAGTTGTGGCTGAGCTGCAACGCCTCTCTAAGCGAGAGCTCAAGCACCTTCTTGGCCCGCGGCGTGAACGGGATGTGGCCGGACGGCGCCCCGCTGCCCCGGCCGATGATCTCCACGACCTTCTCGCGCACCGCGTCCTGGCCGATCTCCAGCTCCCGCAGCGCCTGCGCCGCGACGCTCTCCGGTTCCCGCATCAGGCCGAGCAGGAGATGCTCGGTGCCGATGTATCCGTGGTTGAGGTCCCTGGCTTCTTCCTGCGCGTGGACGACGACTCGCCGCGCCCGCTCGGTGAACCGCTCGAACATCTCGTTCACTCCCCTCGGGGTGAGGCGGTGACGGTCCACGCGGGCCCGGGAGGGCGGGGGCCGCCGGGTGTAGTTACCAGCCGCGGCCGGCGTAGTGCTGCTCGGCCGGCAGCGTGTCCAGGTTGATGCCGACCATGGCCTCGCCCAGCCCGCGCGAGACCTTGGCGACGACGTCCGGGTCGTCGTGGAAGGTGGTGGCCTTGACGATCGCCGCCGCCCGCTGCGCCGGATCGCCGGACTTGAAGATCCCTGACCCGACGAACAGGCCCTCCGCGCCGAGCTGCATCATCATCGCCGCGTCGGCGGGGGTGGCGATGCCCCCCGCGGTGAACAGCACCACTGGCAGCTTGCGCGCCCTGGCGACCTCGGCGACCAGCTCGTAGGGCGCTTGGAGCTCCTTGGCGGCGGAGTAGAGCTCCTCGCTGCGCAGCGCGCCCAGGCGCGCGATGTCGGCGGAGATCTGCCGCATGTGCCGGGTGGCCTCCACCACGTTGCCGGTGCCGGCCTCGCCCTTCGACCTGATCATGGCCGCGCCTTCGGCGATACGGCGCAGCGCCTCCCCCAGATTGGTCGCGCCGCACACGAACGGCACGGTGAAGCCCCACTTGTCCACATGGTGCGCCTCGTCGGCGGGGGTGAGGACCTCCGACTCGTCGATGTAGTCGACGCCGATCGCCTGCAGGACCTGGGCCTCGGCGAAGTGGCCGATCCGGCATTTGGCCATCACCGGGATGGAGACCGCGGCGATGATCTTCTCGATCATGTCGGGATCGCTCATCCGGGCGACCCCGCCCTCGGCCCGGATGTCGGCGGGAACGCGCTCCAGCGCCATCACCGCGACCGCGCCCGCGTCCTCGGCGATCTTCGCCTGGTCGGCGGTGACCACGTCCATGATCACCCCACCCTTGAGCATGTCGGCCATGCCCCGCTTGACGCGCGCGGTCCCCGTCGCGGCGGCCGGGCCGCCCTCGGGGGCGCCGGGGATGCTGGCGGCATTGCTGACTGACACGATCAACCTCACATATTCGCTAGGCAGGCTCAGCTCTCCATGGTAGGCGCTCCCGGGCCCGCCCACCCGGCAGTGAGCCGCCGCCCGGCTGGTCTCAGGCGACCTGCCCGTGCGTGCCCTCCCCGCTGGTGAAATGAGGCATGTCGGCGCCGGTGCCTTCGACCCCGCCGGCCACGATCGAATCGTCGATCTCGAAGAACTCCGGCAGCGGCGCGCCGCCCGCCAGCCGGAACAGGCGGGCCAGCCAGCGGCGGCGGGCGGCGCGGGTGACGGCCACCGCATCGTTGTAGAACTTGCGCGCCAGGAACACCTGATGGGCGGCGGCTTCCAGCTCGGCGAGCAGTTCGTCGCCCCGGCCCAGCTCGGCCAGGGCAGCGCGGAATCCCGGCTGGCCGAGCGCCGCCCGCAGCGCCCGGGTCAGGTCGCTCTCGGCCAGCTCGTTCAGCTCACCAGCGGCCCTGGCGTCGTGCGCCGCCCCGGCCAGCAGCAGGCTGGTCGCCGGGTCGAGCAGCCCGCAGGCCGCGAGTTCCAGCGCCACCGAGCTGCGCCGCACCAGCGCGGCGTCGAGGGCCGCCCGGGCCGTCTCCACCCGCGCGTGCAGGCGGTCGAGCCGGCCCGCGCGCCAGGACACGTACACCCCGGCCAGGATCGCGACGCCGACGACGATGATGGCGACGGTCAGCGGGCTCACAGCGCCACCCCCACCTTGCCGGCGGCGGGCACGACGGCCTGGTACACCTTGACCACGTCCCGGGCCACCACCGGCCAGTCGTAGGCGCGCACCGCCTCGCTGGCGGCGGCCGACAGCCGTGCGCGCAGCGACGGATCGTCCAGCAGGCGGCCGGCCGCCGCCGCCAGCGCAGCGGGGTCGGCGGTGGTGAACAGCTCACCCGCGCGCCCGCCCCGCAGCACCTGCCGGAACGCGTCCAGGTCGCTGGCGACGATGGGCGCCCCCGCCGCCATCGCCTCGGCGAGCACGATGCCGAAGCTCTCGCCGCCGGTGTTCGGCGCGCAGAACACGTCCACCGAGTGGTAGACCCGGGCCTTGTCCCCCTCGCTCACCTGGCCGAGCAGCACCACCCGCTCCCGCAGCGGCGCGGCCACCCGGCCGAGGACGTCGTCGGCGTCGCCCGGGCCCGCGATGAGCAGCCGGAGCCGCGGCCGGTCCGTGGCCAGCTCCTCGAACGCGTGCAGCAGCACATCCAGGCCCTTGCGCGGCTCGTCCATCCGGCCCAGGAACCCGAGTGCGCCGCCCGGGCCCGGCCACCCGGGCAGCGGGCTCGCCTTCTCATACCGGCGCACGGTGACCCCGTTCGGGATGAGCACCGCGTCGCCCCCCATGTGCTCGACCAGCGTGGTGCGGGCCGCCTCGGACACGGCGATCCGGCCGCTGATCTTCTCCAGCGCGGTCTGCAGCACCGGGGAGGTCGCGTGGATCAGCCGGGAGCGCGGGATCGCGGTGTGCACGGTGGCCACGATCGGCCCGTCCGCGACCCAGCACGCCAGCAGCGAGAGGCTGGGCGCGGCCGGCTCGTGCACGTGCAGCACGTCGAAGTTGCCCTCCTTGACCCAGCGGCGGACCCGGGCCGCGGACAGGAACCCGAACGCGAGCCGGGCGACCGACCCGTTGTAGGGCACCGGGACGGCCCGCCCGGCGGGCACCACGTAGTCCGGCAGCGGCGTGTCGTCGTCGGCCGGGGAGATCACCGAGACCTCGTGACCCAGCCCGATCAGCGCCTCGGCCAGGTCCCTGATGTGCTGCTGCACCCCGCCCGGCACGTCCCAGGTGTACGGGCAGACGATGCCGATCCTCATGACGGGTCACCGCCGCCCGCACCGTTCCGGCTGACCGGGACGTTCAGCTCATCCGCCGGGCCGCCTTCCGCGGGCCGCGGGCCGGGGTCAAAATCGGCGGCGAAGACCCGCTGGAGCATGTGCCAGTCGTCGGGGTGGGCGGCGATGCCTTCCTCGAAGTGGCGCGCCATCTGCTGGGTCATGGCGGCGACCTTGTCCCGCCGGGTGCCCTCGGCCGGCACGGGGACCTCCGGGTAGATGTGCACACCCCAGCCGCGGCCCTCGAACCACAGCACGGCCGGCAGCAGCGCGGCGCCGGTCTGGACGGCGAGCGCAGCCGGCCCGGCCATCATCCGCGCCTTCTCCCCGAAGAATTCCACCTCGGTCCCGGCTCCGGTGACATCGCGGTCGGCGGGCAGGCAGACCATCCCGCCCGCCCGCAGCCGCTGCGCCAGGACCCCGAACCGGCTGTTGCCGCCGGTCGCGGGCAGCACCTCGAAGCCGAGGGATTCGCGGAAGGCGAGGAACCGCAGGAACACCGACTCAGGCTCGAGCCGTTCGGCGACCGTGGTGAACTTCCCCGCGCCACGCGCGATGAGCCAGGCGCCCGCCACTTCCCAGTTGCCCGTGTGCGGCAGGGCGAAGACCACGCCGCGGCCCGCGTCCCGCGTCTCGAACGCCGCCTCCTCCCCGCTCCCGACGCTGACGGTGCCGGCCAGGATCTGCTCCCGGCTGATCACCGGCAGCCGGAACACCTCCAGCCAGTAGCGGGCGTAGGAACGCATCCCGGCCCGGGACAGGGCCCGCAGCTCCTTGCCGGACGCCTGCGGGCCGATGACCCGGCGCAGGTTGGCCTCCAGCCGCTGCACTCCCCGGCCCTGCCTGCGCCAGGCGATGTCGCCGCCGAGCAGGAACGCCCGGCGGGCCCATGACTCGGGCACGCGGCAGACCAGCGCCCAGCCCAGCGCGTACCCGCGGTCCACCAGCCATTCCCTGGCCGCGGCCAGCGTGCCCTTCATCGCGTACCTCCAGCCGGCGGTTGGGATATCCCGCTCTGCTCTGCCGCGCCCTGCGCCGGATCAGCATTGTGCCCCGGCCGGGTGGCGGCGTGCACGGCGTGCACCCGCTGGCCGAAGGTCACCGCGCTCAGCACCGCCAGCAGCCACAGCCCGGCGGCGAGCACATACGGCACCCCGAGCCCGGCCAGGCCGGCCGAGGTGAGGCCGATCACCAGCCGCTCGCTGCGCTCGGCGATCCCGACGTCGCAGCGCACCCCCAGGCCCTCGGCCCTGGCCTTCGCGTACGACACCAGGCCGCCGGCCACCAGGCAGAACAGGGCCACCCCGGCCAGCACCCCCTGGCCGGTGCGGGCCAGCCAGATCGCCAGGCCCGCGAACACCGCCGCGTCCCCGGCCCGGTCGAGGGTGGAGTCGAGGAACGCGCCCCAGGCGCCACTGGTTCCCTTCACCCGGGCCAGCGCGCCGTCAAGCATGTCGGCCAGGACGAAGAAGGTGCACACCATGGTGCCCGCGAACAGGTGGCCGGTGGGGAACAGCCACAGCGCCCCGGCCACCATCCCGCACGTGCCGGTGATGGTGATCGCGTTGGGGGTGACCGGCGTGCGCGCGAGCGCCTCCCCGACCGGCGTCAGCAGGCGGGCCAGAAACGGTCGCAGCACATTCAGCATGGCGGTCCGAATCCTAGTGGCCCCCGTCACGAACGCTGCGGGCCGCGGGTCCGCCCGCCACCCCGCCTGGCCCGCGCCGGCCGGGTGGGACACTGGCCGGGCGATTCCGGCTCAGGGGTTGTGGTGCGGTGGCCGTCAGGTAAAGGCTGGTCGTGACGCAGCCGAACGGAGCCTGGCAGGAGGCAGATGATGGCAGACAGGAAGGGACCGGCGGCCGCGGGCGGTGCGCCCGCGGCCGGCCAGCACAGCAGCGTGCGCAACGTGGTGCTGGTCGGCCATTCCGGAGCGGGCAAGACCACGCTGGTGGAAGCGCTGCTGGCGGCGACCGGCACCATCCAGCGGGCCGGCCGGGTGGAGGACGGCACCACGGTCAGCGACTTCGACGAGGTCGAGATCAGGCAGCAGCGGTCGGTCAACCTGACGCTCGCCCCCCTGATCCACGCGGGGATCAAGGTCAATCTGCTCGACACGCCCGGGTATGCCGACTTCACCGGGGACCTCCGGGCGGGCCTGCGGGCCGCGGACGCGGCGCTGTTCGCCGTCCCGGCGACCGACGGGGTGGACGGCCTCACCCGGATGCTGTGGGAGGAGTGTGCCGCCGTCGGCATGCCGCGCGCCGTCGTCATCACCAAGATCGACCACCAGCGGGCCGACTTCGACCAGGCCCTCTCGGCCTGCCGCCAGGCGTTTGGCGACAGCGTGGCCCCACTGTACCTGCCGGCGGGCGACGGCAACGGCGAGGTGAGCGGGCTGATCGGCCTGCTGTCCGGGCGCCTGTTCGACTACTCGGGCGGTGAACGGGCTGAACGCGACCCCGATTCCGTGGACGCCGACCGGGTGGCGGAACTGCGCGGCTCACTGATCGAGGGGATCATCCAGGAGAGCGAGGACGAGTCCCTCATGGACTCGTACCTGGCCGGCGAGGAGATCGACCCGAAGGGCCTGATCGAGGACCTCGAGACGGCGGTGGCGCGGGGCAGCTTCTACCCGGTGCTGGCCTCCTCCAGCCCGCATGGCATCGGTATGGCCGAGCTGCTCGAGGTGATGACGCAGGCGTTCCCGGCGCCGGGCGAGCACCCGCTGCCGGCCGTCACGGCACTGGACGGCAAGCCCGTGACCGGCCTCGGCTCCGACCCGGACGGGCCGCTGCTGGCCGAGGTCGTCAAGACCACCGCGGACCCGTATGTGGGCCGGGTCAGCCTGGTCCGGGTGTTCTCCGGCACCCTGCGGCCGGACGTGGGGATCCACGTGTCCGGGCACGGGCTGGCCGAGCGGGGGCACGCCGACCACGACACCGACGAGCGGGTGGGCGCGCTGACCTCGCCGCTCGGCAAGCAGCAGCGGCCGGTCCCCGCCTGCCCGGCTGGCGACATCGGCGCCGTCGCCAAGCTGACCAGCGCGGAGACCGGGGACACCCTGTCCAGCAAGGAGCAGCCGCTGCTGATGGAGCCGTGGGCGATGCCGGAGCCGCTGCTGCCGGTGGCGATCACGGCCAAGTCGAAGGCGGATGAGGACAAGCTGTCGCAGGCGCTGGGGCGGCTGGTGGCCGAGGACCCGACGCTGCGGCTGGAGATGAACGCCGAGACCCGCCAGCTGGTGCTGTGGTGCATGGGCGAGGCCCACGCGGACCTGCTGCTCGACCGGCTGAGCTCGCGGTACGGGGTGGCGGTGGAGACCACCGAGCTGCGGGTGGCGCTGCGGGAGACGGTCGCGGGCAAGGCGAAGGGGCTGGGCCGGAACGTGAAGCAGACCGGCGGCCACGGCGAGTTCGGGATCGCCCACATCGAGGTGGAGCCGCTCCCGTCGGGCTCCGGTCTGGAGTTCGTCGACAAGATCGTCGGCGGGGTGGTGCCACGGCAGTTCATCCCGTCGGTGGAAAAAGGCGTCCGCGCGCAGATGGAGCAGGGGGTCGCGGCTGGCTACCCGATGGTGGACGTCCGGGTCACCCTGTTCGACGGCAAGGCGCACTCGGTGGACTCCTCCGACATGGCCTTCCAGAAGGCGGGCCGGGCTGCGCTGCGGGACGCCGCCGACAAGGCCAGGGTGCTGCTGCTGGAGCCGGTGGACGAGCTGTCCGTGCTCGTCGACGACGACTACGTGGGCGCGGTCATGTCCGATCTGTCGTCGAAACGCGGCCGGGTGCTCGGCACCGAGCCGGTGCCGGGCGGGCGGACCCTGGTCAAGGCCGAGGTGCCCGAGCTTGAGCTCACCCGCTACGCGATCGACCTGCGGTCCATGTCCCACGGGACCGGCTCGTTCACCCGGTCCTACCTGCGCTACGAGCCGCTGCCCGCGCACCAGGCCGAGAAGGTGGTGAGCGCCGCGAAGGAAAAGTGAGCGCGCCGGGACGGCCCCGGGATAGCGGCCCTGGCTCAGGGCTGGGCCGGGCGGCCCCCCTGACCAGCCCGGGCCGGGTTGCCCGGCCCATCCGGCCAGGCGGCCGCGATCATCGCACGGGTCTCGCTCAGCAGCTGGGGCATCACCTTGGTGGCGCTGACCACCGGCAGGAAGTTGGTGTCGCCGCCCCACCGGGGCACCACGTGCTGGTGCAGGTGCGCGGCAATGCCGGCCCCGGCCACCCCGCCCATGTTCATGCCGATGTTGAACCCCTGGGCGCCGGCGGCGGCGCGCAGGGCCGTCATCGCGAGCTTGGTGTGCTCGGCCAGCTCGGCGGTCTCGGGCTCGTCGAGCTCGGTGTAGTCGGCCACGTGGCGGTAGGGGCAGACCATGAGGTGGCCGGCGTTGTAGGGGTACAGGTTCAGCACGGTGTACACCAGCGCGCCGCGGGCGACGATCAGGGCTTCGGCGTCGCTCAGCCCGGGGATCCGGCAGAACGGGCAGCCTTCCGGCTCGGCCCCGGTGACCTTGTTCTCACCCTTGATGTAGGCCATCCGGTGCGGCATCCACAGCCGCCAGAACCCATCGGGCGACCCAGCCCCGTCCTGCGGCACAGGCATCTCTGGCACCGGGTAGGACATGGATGCAGCATAGGGCCCGGGGCTGACCCGCCCGGGCGGGGCGGTCAAACCTGGACGCGGTCGGCCACCGCGGTGACGATCTCGGCGATCGCCTCGTCCAGAGGCACGGCGTTCTTCTGCTCCCCATTCCGGTACCGGAACGACACCGCGCCGGCCGCCACGTCGTTGTCCCCGGCCAGCAGCATGTACGGCACCTTCTGCCGCTGCGCGTTGCGGATCTTCTTCTGCATGCGGTCGTCGCTGTCGTCCACCTCCACCCGGATGCCGTGCTCGCGCAGCTTGGCGGCGACCTTGTCCAGGTACGGGACGTGCGCGTCGGCGATCGGGATGCCGGCCACCTGCACCGGCGCCAGCCACGGCGGGAACGCGCCCGCGTAGTGCTCGACCAGGATCCCGAAGAACCGCTCGATGGAGCCGAACAGCGCCCGGTGGATCATGATCGGTTCCCGCCGGGAACCGTCCGGCGCCTGGTACTCCAGGCCGAACCGCTTGGGCTCGTTGTAGTCGAGCTGAATGGTGGACAGCTGCCAGGTGCGGCCGATCGCGTCCTTGGCCTGCACCGAGATCTTCGGCCCGTAGAACGCGGCGCCGCCGGGGTCGGCGACGAGCTCCAGGCCGGACTCGCCGGCCGCCTCGGCGAGCATCTCGGTGGCGTGCTCCCAGTCCTCGTCGCCGCCGACGAACTTCTCCTTGGCCTCGTCCCGGGTGGACAGCTCCAGGTAGAAGTCGGACAGCCCGTAGTCGCGCAGCAGGTCGAGCACGAACTTCAGCAGGCTCTTCAGCTCGGCGCCCACCTGGTCGCGGGCGCAGAAGATGTGGGCGTCGTCCATGGTGAGGCCGCGGACCCGGGTCAGGCCGTGCACGACGCCGGACTTCTCGAACCGGTACACGGTGCCGAACTCGAACAGCCGCAGCGGCAGTTCCCGGTAGGACCGCCCACGGGCCCGGTAGACCAGGATGTGGAACGGGCAGTTCATGGGCTTGAGGTAGTACTCCGCGCCCTCCAGCTGCATGGGCGGGTACATGTTCTCCTTGAACCAGCCCAGGTGCCCGGAGGTCTCGAACAGCTCGGACTTGGTGATGTGCGGGCTGTTCACGAACTCATAGCCGGCTTCGATGTGCCGCTGCCGCGAGTATTCCTCCATGACCCGCCGGACGGTGCCGCCCTTGGGGTGGAACACGGCGAGCCCGCTGCCGATCTCGGGGGGGAACGAGAACAGGTCGAGCTCGGAGCCCAGCTTGCGGTGGTCGCGCCGCTCCGCCTCCGCCAGCAGGTGCAGGTAGTCGTCCTGCGCCGCGCGAGACTCCCAGGCGGTGCCGTAGATCCGCTGCAGCTGCGGGTTCTGCTCGCTGCCCCGCCAGTACGCGCCGCCGGTGCGCATCAGCTTGAACGCCGGGATGTGCCGGGTGGTCGGCAGGTGTGGCCCCTTGCACAGGTCCTTCCAGCACAGCTCGCCGCTGGCGGGATCGAGGTTGTCGTAGATCGTCAGCTCGGCCCCGCCGACCTCGACCGCTTCCTCGACGCTGACCTCGCTGGGCGGCGCCCCCGGGTGCCGGGCAGCGCCCTTGAGGCCGATCAGCTCCAGCTTGTACGGCTCGCCGGCCAGCTCGTCCCGCGCCTCGTCCTCGCTGACCACCCGGCGGGAGAACAGCTGGCCCTGCCTGACGATGGCGCGCATCCGCTGCTCGATCGCCTTGAGATCATCGGGCCCGAACGGGTGGAGCACATCGAAGTCGTAGTAGAACCCGTTCTCGACCGGCGGGCCGATGCCCAGTTTCGCCTGGGGGAACAGGTCCTGCACCGCCTGCGCCAGGACGTGCGCGGTGGAGTGCCGCAGGATCGCGCGGCCGTCGCCCGAGGCGATCTCGACCGGTTCGACCTCGTCCCCGTCGGCGAGCGGCCAGGCCAGGTCGCGCGGCTCCCCGTTGACCCGGGCGGCGATCACCGGGGCGCCGGCGGCCGCCCCGCCGGTTCCGTTCGGCATGAGCAGGGCCCCGGCGGTCGTGCCCGCTTCCACCACTTGCTCGCGGCCGGCGAGGGTGATGCGAAGCTGCTGGGCTGACACGGTTTCTCCCCTGTCGTATTCGTACGTGAACCGATGGCGCCCGCGATGGGCGGCCCGTGATCAGATGGTATCGATGCGCTGCGGCGGGCGTGCCTGGGTTGTGGCCCGGTCAGAGCCATCCCTTGCGGCGGAAGATCACATACAGCGCACCGGCCATGCCCAGGATGATCAGCGTGGAGGTCCAGAACCCGGCCACGCGCCCGAATCCGGGGTACGGCACGTTCTGCCCGTAGAAGCCGGTCACGGCGGTGGGCACGGCGATGATCGCGGCCCAGCTGGTGACCTGCTTCGTGATCACGCTGAGCCGGTTGCCGCGGGCGGTGAGCTGGGTCTCCAGGATCGTGGTGACCAGATCGCGCAGGGACTCGGTCCACTCGGTGGCGCGCAGCACGTGGTCGTACAGGTCCTGGTAGTAGGGCAGTAGGTCCGGGTCCACCAGGCGCAGGTCGCGCCGCAACAGCGAGTTGACCACCTCGCGCATCGGCAGCACCACCCGGCGCAGCATGACCAGCGACTTGCGCAGCGCGAACGTGCGCCGCTGCAGTTCTTTGTCCCGGGGGTCGTCGGCGAACAGCTGGTCTTCCAGCGCCTCGATCTCGGTGTCCAGCGACTGCACCGCCTCGAAGTGGCTGTCGACCACGTGGTCGAGCAGCCCGTAGAGCAGGAACCCGATGGTGACCGTCCTGACGTCGGTGCTGTCCCAGCGGCGGACCACGTCGTCGATGTCGAACCCGCGGTCCTTGCGCACCGTGACCAGGGCATCGTGAGTGATGAACGCGGCGACCTCGTGGCTGGCCAGTTCGCCGCTGGCGGTGTCCAGCGCGACCGAGTACGCCGCCACGAACAGATGGGTCTTGTAGCGGTCCAGCTTCGGCCGCTCGTACTCGGCCAGCGCGTCCTCGACCGCCAGTTCGTGCAGCCCCAGCTCCTCCCTGATCGATTCCAGGTCGGCGGCGGTGGGCTCGCAGAGGTCGAACCAGACCACGGTCGCGGGGTCGGCCAGGTAATCCGACACGTCAGCGACCGGGAAGTTCTCGGCCTCGAGGACGCCATTGCGGTAAACGCGGGTCCGTGCCATGGCCGCCACGATAGGGGGCGCCGGGCGGGTTGGGTATGCGCCGGCCCGCGTGCGTCAGCTGGTGAGCCGCCCGCGCTTCGGTCCACATCGGGGCGCTGTCCGCCGAGGACGAGCCGCCGCAGCCGAGGCCGACGGCATGTCCGCGGCGGGGCGCCCGTGCGCGGTGTCGGGGATGTGGGTCGAGACGCTGGTCACGCGGCGGCCAGCTCCCGCAGCCTCAGAGCGTTGATCTTGCCGATCTCCGCCGCGGCCACCTTGAGCTCGGTGGCCGGATCGTGCGCCATGCGGCGGCGCAGTTCGGCCAGGATGTCATCGGGCCCACGGCCGGTGGCGCAGATCAGGAACACGTGCCCGAACCGGGCCTCGTAGGCGGCGTTCGCTTCCCGGAGCGCCTGGATCGTCCCGGCGCCGGAGCCGACCCCCGACTGCTCCTGCCGGGACCGCGCGGACAGACCCCGCTCCCCGATCCGGGGATGACCGGCCATGGCTGCCTCCAGTTCACCGGGCCCACGGGCGGCCCAGGCGGCATCCGCGGCGGCCAGCAGCTGGTCCAGCGTCGCGAAGGGACGTCCGCCGGCCACCCGCCGGGCCCAGCCGGGCGCGCTGCAGCACCCGAGCAGGAGCCCGACGGCATCCTCGGCGGACAGCGCGTTGAGCCGCGCCAGACCGGGCAGCGCGTCGTCCTCCCCCGGTGAGCGCCTGCTTTCGGGCACGCCGCCACGTTAGCGCCATATTGACGGCTTGTTGAAGCACCAGATTGGCTGCTCCCAGCATCATCGTTCCGCCCGGCCGCAGGCGCGGCCTTCCCGGGCGGGCGCCATCCGGGGTCGAGGGGCGGACGGCATGGCCGAATACGAACTGGTGATCCGGGCGCGGCGGGCGGTCACCCCCGAGGGTGTCCGCCCGGCCACGGTCGCGGTCCGGGCCGGCCGGATCGCCGCGGTCGCCGCCTTCAGCGACTCCCCCGACGCCGCCGCCGTCGAGGAACTGCCCGGCCAGCAGGTGCTCCTGCCCGGCCTGGTGGACACCCACGTCCACGTCAACGAGCCGGGCCGCACCGAGTGGGAGGGCTTCGCGAGCGCGACCAGGGCGGCCGCCGAGGGCGGGGTCACCACGCTGATCGACATGCCGCTCAACTCCGTGCCGCCCACGACCACCACCGGCGCGCTGCGCCTCAAGCAGGCCGCGGCCCGCGGCGGCTGGGTTGACGTCGGCTTCTGGGGCGGCGCGGTCCCCGGTAACCTCACGGCGCTGGCCGGGCTGCACCACGCGGGCGTGTTCGGCTTCAAGGCGTTCCTCGTCAACTCCGGGGTGCCGGAGTTCGGCTGCCTGGATCCGGCCGGCCTGGACGCCGCCCTCGCCGCGGTCGCGGAGCTGGATGCGCTGCTCATCGTGCACGCCGAGGACCCCGGCGTGATCGCGGCGGCGCCCCGCCCATCCGGCCGGTCATACGCGGGCTTCCTGGCGTCGCGGCCACCGGCCGCGGAGGACACCGCGATCGCGCGCCTGCTCGCCGCGGCCGGGCGCCATCGCGCCCGCGTGCACGTGCTGCACCTCGCGTCGGCCAGCGCACTGCCGGTCATCGCGGCGGCCCGGGCGGACGGGGTCCGGGTCTCGGCCGAGACCTGTCCCCACTACCTGACGTTCTGCGCCGAGGAGGTGCCGGACGGGGCGACCGAGTTCAAGTGCTGCCCCCCGATCCGCGGTGCCGCGCACCGGGATGGGCTGTGGGACGGGCTCGCCGACGGCCTGATCGGCGCGGTGGTGTCGGACCACTCGCCCTGCCCGCCCGGCCTGAAGCAGCGGGACTCCGGCGACTTCGCCGCGGCGTGGGGCGGGATCTCCTCGCTCCAGCTCGGGCTGCCCGCGGTGTGGACGCAGGCGCGCCAGCGGGGCCACGGCCTCGCCGATGTGGCGCGGTGGATGGCCGCGGGGCCGGCCGCGCTGGCGGGCGTGCCCGGCAAGGGCGTGATCGCCCCCGGCTATGACGCCGACCTGGTGGCGTTCGACGACACGGCATCGTTCACCGTCGATCCCGGCCGCCTGCGCCACCGGCATCCGGTGACCCCCTATGCAGGCCGGACGCTCACCGGAGTCGTGCGCCGCACCTGGCTTCGTGGCCAGCCGGCCGGCACGGCCCCGGCCGGGAGGCTGCTGGTCCACAGCGCTGGTGGTCTGGAAGCTGATGGCCGGGAAGACTGATGGCCGCAACACGGCGCGGCGGGCGGCCCCGGGGCTAGAGCATGAGGATGAGCATGTAGCCCATGGTGATGCTCATCGCGAGCTTCCCGCACGCGGCGAGCTTGGGCGCGAGCACCGGACGGCCGGCCCGGGATCCGGCGGCTGCCGTGCTGACGGCACCGCCGGCGTCGTGGGCGGGCGTGTCCGCCCGGGCCACTGCCAGCGGCAGGCGGTGCCGGTCTCCGCCCTGGTCGGCCGCGGTGGCCGGGGCCCGCGCCAGGGCGGTCAGCCGGTCGGTGGTCCACACGATGTAGCCGAGCATGAACAGGGCGAGGACAGCCGCGAGCGCCGGGAAGCCGGCCGGGCAGGCGGATATGCCCATGCCGGGCATGGCCATCGGTGCCCCCCCGGGCGCGGCCCGCGGGCCGCGCACCGGCAGGAGCATGTACAGCATGGCGACGCATTCGATCAGATGCGGGACCGGGAAGCGGCACGGCGAGCCGCCGGAGATGCCGAGGCCCGCGGTGCGCAGCGCGTGCCAGCCGAACCACGCCGCCGCGATGCCGAAAACGGCCACCCACACGCCGTCAGGCAGCACGTTGAGCCGTGGCACAAGCATTCCCGCCATCGCGGCGCCCATAACGGCGTGCAGCGCGTCGGCGTCGAATTCAGTTGCCTGCCGATGCAGGCGGGAGACGGCCAGGCGGCTCGCGGAATAGGCAGCAGTCAGGATCATGACGGCGGCGAATGTGCCCGCCAGCCAGGATGGCCCGGCCATGTCGGTGTCCCCCTGCGAAGTTGCCCTGGCGGGCTGGGTTTCACGGTGGCGTGTGCTGGGACGAGGCTAATGGGATGGCCGCAGCACGCGCAAGGGGCCAAAAGCATTCTCGCAAACCCGTTATAGGCATTCCGGGAACCCCACTAGGGTATTGCCGGAACCCCCGGGCGGTATACCTTAAACCCCGGCAGGGTATGGAAGCGGGAATAGCAGCGTAAAAAAGGCAACTTTGTGTTGCGGCCGCTTTCCGCAATGTGTAGATTCCCGGTGCACCGGCAGCTGCCGGTACTTCGCCGATGCCAGCCGCAGGACCTGCCAACACCCCGCCACGCGTGCTGGGGTCAGTGGTGTCCTGCAGATCGGCTGGCTGGTCCGGGCTGGAGGGCAGGCGTCAGGTGCCATCGTCGGCAGTGACCGGTGAGGCGTCACCGGTGCCCCGGGAGGTCAGCCTCTCGGTCCAGGGAATGACGTGCGCGTCGTGCGCCGCCCGGGTTGAACAGAAACTCAACGCGATCGACTACGTCAGCGCAACGGTGAACCTCGCGACCGAGCGGGCCAGGGTCACGGCACCTGTGTCAATTCCGGTAGAGCGTCTGGTCGAGGCGGTTGAGCAGGCAGGTTACAGCGCTGAAGTGCTCACGCACGGGCCGGGCGGCGATGGCCCAGCCACGGCCCGGGGCGGGGCCGATGCGGACCGCTTCACCTACCTGCGGAACAGGCTGATCGTGGCGCTGGTCTTTTTCATCCCGCTCAGTGACCTTTCGGTCTTGCTGTCGCTGTTCCCGTCGTACCGGTTCGCGGGCTGGCAGTGGGTCCTGGTGGCACTGGCGGCGCCGGTGGTGGTCTGGGCGGCCTGGCCGTTCCACCAGGCCGCGCTGCGCCACGCCCGGCACGGCTCGGTCTCGATGGACACCCTGGTATCCCTGGGGATCACCGCGGCGTGCGGCTGGTCGGTGTACGCGATGTTCGTACTGGACCGCGGCCAGGCCCGGCTCAGCGCCGGGTATCTGCTGCGGCATGCCTCCGGCGGCGGCATCTACCTCGAGGTCGCCGCCTCGGTGACGACGTTCTTGCTGGCGGGCCGGCTGTATGAGGCCAAGGCCCGGCGGGACGCTGGCGATGCGATGCGGGAGCTGGCGGCGGCGGGCGCGCAGGACGCGCGCGTGCTGGCCGCCGACGGGACCGAGCGCCGGGTTCCGGTCGCGGAGCTGGCGGCCGGCCAGCGGTTCGTGGTGCGGCCGGGTGAGCGGATCGCCGCCGACGGGCAGGTGGAGTTCGGCCAGTCAGCGGTGGACCGCAGCATGATGACCGGGGAGTCGGTCCCCACCGATGTGGCCGAGGGCGACGCTGTCACGGCGGGCACCGTGGTGGTGACCGGGCGGCTGATCGTACGGGCGGTCAAGGTGGGCGACGACACCCAGCTCGCGCACCTGGTCGCCCTGGTCGAGCAGGCGCAGTCGCAGAAGGCGGCCATCCAGCGGCTCGCCGACCGCATCTGCGGTGTCTTCGTGCCCGCTGTGCTGGTGGCCTCGGCCCTGACGCTGGGCGGCTGGCTGCTGGCGGGCAGCACCGCGGAGCACGCCTTCAGCGCTGCCCTGGCGGTGCTGATCATCGCGTGCCCGTGTGCGCTGGGCCTGGCGACCCCGGCGGCCTTGATGGTGGCCTGCGGGCGGGGCGCGCAGCTGGGGATCTTCATTAAGAGGTACGAGGCACTGGAGTCCTCCCGCGACGTCGATACCGTGGTGCTCGACAAAACCGGGACGGTCTCCACCGGGATGATGGCGGTGACCGGCATTCTGCCGGCGGCCGGGGTCAGCCGGGAGGACCTGCTCCGTCATGCTGGCGCGGTAGAACAGGCATCGGAGCATCCCGTGGCCGTGGCCATCAGCGCAGCGGCAGGCGCGGAGCTAGGGCTGCTCCCGCGGGCGGCTAGCTTTGTGACCATGCCCGGGCTGGGAGCACGCGGGTCGGTGGACGGCCATGAGGTGGTCGTCGGCCGCGAGAGCCTGTTCGGCCAGCTGCAGATGACGGTGCCCGCAACCGTGTCCGATCAGTGCCGGCGGTGGGAGCAGGCCGGCTGCACGACGGTGCTGGCCGGCTGGGACGGCCAGGTGCGCGGGGCAGTCGCGGTAGCCGACACGGTCAAGCCGTCAGCCGCGGCGGCGGTCGCCGGGCTGCGGCGGCTGAACCTGCGCACGATACTGCTGACCGGTGACAGCCAGCTCACCGCCCAGACGGTGGCCGCCGAGGCCGGTACCGATGAATTGATCGCTGGGGCCCGGCCCGGCCACAAAGTCGCCGTGATCAGGGACTTGCAGGCCCAGGGCCGCCGGGTGGCCATGGTCGGCGACGGAGTCAACGACGGGCCAGCCCTGGCCGCGGCCGATCTCGGGCTGGCCCTGGGCACCGGCACCGATGTGGCGATCAGCGCCGCAGACCTGATCTTGCTGCGGGATGATCTTGGCGCCGTTCCGGACGCGATCGCTCTCGCCCGTGCCACGCTGGCGACGATCCGGGGCAACTTGGCCTGGGCGTTCGGCTACAACGTCGTGGCGATCCCGCTGGCTGCCGCCGGTTTCCTCAACCCGCTGATCGCGGGGGCGGCGATGGCCTTGTCGTCGGCTTTCGTCGTGGCCAACAGCGTGCGGCTGCGGCGGTTCGGGTCCCGGGCCGTGGCCCGCCGCGGGCCGCGGCCGCATCTAGCCGGGCCGCGGCACGACGGGGGTCCCGCCGGAAGCGCCGAACCAGCGGAAATAGAGGAGCAGATGGCGTAATGCCTGGGATGAATTCGGGGGTCAACGTCAACGACCCTGTGGTGATCGCGGCGTTCAAGTCAGCGCTGCTTCACCAGGGGATCATCGCGCTGCTGATCTTCGGGTTGCTGGGGCTGGCCTGGCTCACCGTGCGGGCGTGGCTGCCCGCGGCGGCCCAGGCCGGCGAGCACACCGGGCCAGCGGCCCGGCCCGCCGCGGCCGCCGAGCCCGCCTGGCGCCAGCTGCTGCGCGTCGGCTTCGGCCTCCTGTGGGTCTTCGACGGGATCCTGCAGGCCCAGCCCAAGATGGCGATCGGCCTCCCGTCGCAGGTCATCCAGCCCACCGCGGCGAGTTCGCCGCACTGGGTGCAGCACGTGGTGAACTGGGCCGGGACCTCCTGGTCCTACCATCCGATGCAGGCCGGGGCCGCGGCGGTGTGGATCCAGGTGGGGATCGGCATCTGGCTGCTGGCCGCGGTGCGGGGCGGCTGGTCCCGGCTGGCCGGCCTGGCCAGCGTCGGGTGGGGGCTGGTGGTCTGGGTGTTCGGCGAGTCCTTCGGCGGGATCTTCGCCCCGGGCCTGACCTGGCTGTTCGGCGCCCCCGGCGCCGTGCTGGTCTACGCGGTGGCGGGCGCGCTGATCGCGCTCCCGGAGCGTACCTGGCGTAGTCCGCTGCTGGGACGGGCGGTCCTGGCCGGGACCGGCCTGTTCCTGGTCGGCATGGCGGTGCTGCAGGCCTGGCCCGGCCGCGGATTCTGGCAGGGGCTCTCCCCCGGGCAGCCGGGCACCCTGGCCGGCATGACGCGGTCGATGGCGCAGACACCGCAACCTGGCCTCCTGTCCGCCTGGGTCAACGCCTTCACCGGCTTCGATGAGGCCCACGGGTTCGCGGTCAACCTTTTCGCGGTAGTGGCGCTCGCGCTGATCGGCGCCGCCTTCCTGAGCGGCCAGCGGCGGCTGGTCCGCCCGGCGGTCATCGCGTTCGCGGTCCTGTGCCTGGCGGCCTGGGTGCTGATCGAGGACGTTGGCTTCTTCGGCGGCCTGGGCACCGACCCGAACAGCATGATCCCGTTCGCTCTCCTGGCCGTCAGCGGGTACCTCGCCCTGGCCCCGGAGACGGCGCCGGCGGCGGAGGTGGTGCCCGCGGCGGAGCCAGCGCCCGCAGGCGAGCCGGCCAGCCCCGCGGTGCCAGCGGCGGCCCCGGGGCCCGCGGCGGAGCCAGCGCCCGCGGCGGGCTGGCGGGACCGGTTGCGGCCGGCGTCCCTGCGGCGCTCGGTGGCGACGGCGAGCTTCCGCACGGTCGCGTCCGTCGGCGCGCTCGGGCTGATCATCCTCGGCGCGGCGCCGATGGCCGCCGCCCAGGCCAGCCCGAACGCCGACCCGATCCTGGCCGAGGCCATCGCCGGGTCGAGTGCGCCGCTGAACTTCCCCGCCAAGGCCTTCCAGCTCACCAACCAGCACGGCCAGACGGTCAGCCTGGCCAGCCTGCGCGGCAAGGTGGTGCTGCTGACCTTCCTCGACCCGGTGTGCGTGACCGACTGCCCGCTGATCGCGCAGGAATTCCGCCAGGCCGGGCAGCTCCTGGGAGCTACCTCACGCCAGGTGGAACTGGTCGCGGTCGTCGCCAACCCCGTCTACTATCACGCCACCTACACCCGGGCGTTCGACCGCCAGGAGCACCTGGACCAGGTGCCGAACTGGCTGTACCTGACCGGCAGCGTGCCCCAGCTCAAGCAGGTGTGGAAGGAGTATGGGGTTTTCGCCGAGATCCTGCCCGCCGGCTCGATGGTCGGCCATCCCGACGTCGCCTTCGTTATCGACCGGGCGGGCCGCGTCCGCCAGGAGCTGGACACCGATCCGGGGCCGGGAACCACCGCCACGAAGTCGTCGTTCGCGGTCCTGCTGGCCGACGCCGCCCGGCAAGCGCTGAGGTCGTCGTGAGCCGCCGGCAGGTTTGCCTCCTGCTGCTGGCGGTGACGGTGCTGTGCGCCGGCTGTGGTTCCGCGGGCCGCCCGGCCGGCGCCCCGGCCAGCCCGGTGCGGCCGCCGTCCCTCGCCACCTCACTGGTCACGGCCACGGGAACGTGGGCGGTCGCGGTGCTGGGCGGGTCGGCCGCACAGCACAACAACTTCTGGCAGCTGTTCGTCCGCCCCGCCGGGACCGGCCGGTGGCGCCTGGCCACCCCGCCCGGCGTGGCCAGCAACGGCGGCCTGGTGGTGGCCGGCCTCGGCGCGGGATCCGTGGTGGCCGGGTTCCGGCCCAGCCAGGACCTGACCTACTCCCCGCTCGCCATCACCCACGACAACGGCACCGCCTGGACACCCAGCCTGCTCGACGCCGCCCTGGCCGACGTCCCCGACGCCCTGGCCGCCGCCCCGGGCGGCGGCCGCCTGCTCGCGCTGCTCGGCAACGGCGAAGCCGAGCTGTCCGGCCCCGGCGGGACGGCCTGGGCCAGGCTGGCCACCCGCCGGTCCCTCGCCGCCTCCCCGGCGGGCAGGCACTGCGGGCTGGGCAGCCTCACCGCCGCGGCGTTCAGCTCGTCGGGGGTTCCGCTGCTGGCCGGCGGCTGCGCCCGCCCCGGGACCGCCGGGGTCTTCGCGTACGCCGGCGGGACCTGGCGCCTGGCCGGCCCGGCGCTGCCGGCCGCGTACGCGCGCCGCAGCGTCACCGTGCTCCGGCTCACCACGACGGCCGGCACCACCACGGCACTGCTGGCGGCGGGCACCGGGTCCGCGGCACACCTGCTGGCCGCCTGGTCCACCGGCGGCGGTGCCCGCTGGGCCCTGTCGCCGCCGCTGCCGCTGCGCGGCGCGACGCTCAGGTCGGCGTCGTCCGGTCCCGGCGGCACGGTAGCGGTGGTGCTGACGGGGAACCACGCGGAGACCGTTACCGGGACCGCTGGCTCGTGGCAGCGGCTGCCCGCACTTCCGCCGGCCACGGTGACGCTGGCCCCGGGGCCCCGGGGCGGGTGGGACGCCCTCGCCGTCCACGGCACCGGGCTGGCCGTGTGGCAGCTGGCACCGGGCGGCGGCGCGTGGGCCGCCACGCAGACCATCAACGTTCCCATCCAGTTCGGGTCGTCGGGCTGACGGCGGCCGGCCCCGCGGGCCCTACGGCCGATCCAGCCCGGGCCGGGACGGCGGCCGCCGCCGTGCTCATGGCTGGGCCGCGCCGCCAGCGGGTGTGACCGGAGTGCGCAGGCAGCGGCGGCCCAGCCCCGCGATCCCGGCGGCGAGCAGCGCAGCCGCCGCGGCGACCAGGAACGCCGCCCGCGCGCCGACGGCATCCACGGCGAGACCGCCGGCCGATGACCCGGCCGCGTAGCCGATCGCGATCGCGGCGATGAGCCACGCGAAGCCTTCGGTCAGCACCGCCTCCGGGAGCAGCCGTTCGGTGAGCGCGAAGCCACCGATGAGCGTCGGCGAGATCGCGCACCCCGCCACGAGCGCGGCGACGGCCATCTGCGGGATCGTCCCCGCCGCGGCGAACACGAACGCGCCGCCGGCCAGGGCGGTGATGGCGGCCAGGAACCGCCGCTGGATGGGGGCGTGCCAGTCCCGGGCCCCGTACCACAGCCCCGCGAGCAGGCTTCCGCCGGCCAGCGTCGCCAGCAGCGGCCCGGCCAGGGCCCGGGCGCCCTGCTCCGTCGCAAACGCCAGCATGACCACCTCAAGGGTGCCGAAGACCGATCCGACCATCAGGAACGCCGCGACCAGGACCCGCAAGCCGGGTACGGCGATCACCCTCGGCCGGCCGCGCCGGCTGAGGCGGCTCGGCACCGGCTCGGTCCCGCGGAGGGCCGCGAACAGCAAGGTGCCGACGGTGCCGAACACTGCCGCACCGGCCAGGCCGGCCGCGGCCGAGACCTGGGTGTCGAGGGTGATCACGATCACCGGGCCCAGGATGTAGACGACCTCGTCGAGGACGGACTCCAGCGCATAGGCCGTCTGCAGGGCGGGGCTGTCACCCAGCAGGCTGGTCCAGCGGGTCCGCACCATCGACGGCAGCTGCGGCAGGGCCGCGCCCGTCACGGCCGCGGCCGCGAAGAGAGTCCACGGCGGCGCACCGGCGAGGGCCGCGCCGACCAGGCCAGCCAGGCCGGCGAGGTGCACGGCGACGCTGGCGAGCAGCACCCGGGCCTGGCCCAGCCGGTCGGCCAGGCCTGGCCACCGGGGCGGCCGCCGCGAAGGACAGGGTCAGCGCCGCACCCACCGCCCCGGCCAGCCCGTAGGATCCGCTGCTGACCTGGACCAGCACGATGGTGCCAAGAGTCAGCATGGGCAGCGGCAGACGGCCGATGAACGCGGCGATCACGAAGGGCGGTGCGCCCGGCGTCGCAAGCACCGCCCGGTACGCGTTCAGGGCCGCGCCTCCCCTCAGGACAGCCCACGGCCATGGGCGCTGACGCTCCGTGGTAGGTGGTGTTCTTAGCGTCAACCTGTTCCGCGACGTTGTCGAGATTCAGCCTCGAAGGACTCCGCGATCTCCGGTCACATAGAGCCAGCTTTTTGCTATTTATCGAATACATATTCTAATATGGTCCGATGGTGACGTCGAAACGGGACCGGGCCCTGCTGGCCGAGATCACGGGGGTGGCGCGCCGCCTCGCCCGCGGGCAGCCGCTCACCGGCGCCGAGCAGCAGGAAGCCGCCGCGGCGCTGAGCCAGGTGGCCCAGGGCCGGGCCGACCTGCTCGCGGAGAGCGCGGGCCTGGCCATCGGGGCCCACGAGGGCAACCCGGACGAGGCCCGCTACCTGCGGGCCGCCCAGCTGTGCATCGACGCCGGGGCCAACCTCGCCGCGATTCCGGACTGGATCGAGGAAGGCCGCCGCCGGGCGGGCGCCGCCTGACCGGTCCCCCGCTCCGGCGCCCGGGGTGCCAGCGGCTGGCAGGCTCGCTGACGGCTGGCTCGCCGCTGTCGCTATCGGTCTTCGGCTACAGGCGTTCTGACAGCCAGGCGTGGACCTCGGGGATACGGTTCTGCAGCAGCGTCAGGTGCCCGTCGTTGTCGAGCAGCCGGGCCTCGACTCCGGGGATATGCGCGGCCAGCCATTCGCCGTGGCCGAACGGCACGAACTGGTCCTGCCTGCCGTGCAGCAGCAGGACCGGGACGGCGATGTCGGCCAGGTCGAATCCCCACGGCCTGACCATGCAGTTGTCCTCCCACCATCCCTCGATGCCTGGCGCCAGCCCCGCCTGCCCGGAGGCCACGAGGTATTCGGCCAGCTCACCGTGCAAGGCCGCCGCATCCGTCGGCGTGAGCAGCGACTCAATCCCCTTGGCCGCGTCCTCCGGCGACGTGGCCAGCATCTCCTCCCGGTCCTTTTCCGTCTTCGCCCTGGACGCGGCCTCGTCGGCGAAGAACAGGCGGGTGTCATCCACGTTGTCCTGGCCCATGCCGGCGAAGTAGTCCAGGCCCTCGGCGCCGTAGGGCGCGAGCGAGGCGAGCGCGGCCGCCGAGGTCACCAGATCCGGGAGCAGGGCGGCGCACGCGAGCACGTGCGGACCGCCGCCGGAGATGCCCCACGTGGCCAGGCGATCGATGCCGAACTCAGCGCAGATCGCGCGGACATCGCCGGCGCAGTCGGCGACGGTGCGACCCGGCTGGGGCGAGGACCCTCCGTAGCCCGGCCGGTCGTAGCCGATGAGCCGCAGCCCGCGCTCGGCGGCATCGGCCACGTTCGGGCCGTAGAGAAGCCTGGAGTTTGGCGTGCCATTGTGGACGAGGACCGGCCGGCCAGCGGGATCACCCGCGTCCTCGACGGCCAGCACCCGGCCGTCCGGAGTGTGAACTGCGCGCTCCACATTGCCCTCCCTTGCCGTCGTCACGTCGACCTTAGCCATCTGCGGCGGCATGCAGGCAGCATGGTGGGAGTGGGGGAGGCGAGAGGCAGGCCGGACTGGCGGCATCGGCTCTTAGCGCGGCCGATCTGACATCGCCGGGATGGAGGTCACCATGGCCCATGACTGGCATGTTCTCGGCGGGCCCAATCCGGACGAGGACATGGACGAGGCGCTGGCGGGCCGCCTGCAGCTCAGTAGCGGGTGCCCTGCGGTGCGGGCAGGGCGTCGAGTTCGGCCAGGTCGGCGACGGTCTGCGCCATCGCACCCCAGGTCTCCTCCAGCGGCACCCGCGGATCCACCCGGTGCAGCTGGTAGAGGTCCACATGATCGGTGCCGAGCCGGCGCAGGCTGCCGTCGATCGACTCCCGCACATGCTCGGGGCGGCCGTCCCTGGAGGCGCCCGGCGAGGTACTGCCGGAGTTCGCGGCCTGGGCGGAATCGGTGATGAGGCCCACTTTGGTGGCCAGCACCGCGCGGTCGCGGTGGCCGCCCGCCAGCGCCCGGCCGACGAGTTCCTCGTTGGTGTGCGGCCCGTATGCGTCGGCGGTGTCGATCAGCGTCATGCCCAGGTCGAGCGCTTGGTGGATGACGGAGATGGACGTGGCGTCGTCCCGCGGTGTCGCCATGTCGTAGGAGTGGGTCATGCCCATGCAGCCCAGGCCGATGACTCCAACCTGCGGGCCGTTGCTGCCCAGCGTCGTGGTTCGCATGCTGCTCAGCCTTCCCCATTGTCGGGAGTGTGCATCTCACGAGGCGGCTGTCCGGCATGGTTGGCGCGCTAGGCGCTACCCGGATCGTGGCGTGGCCGATACCACATCGACCGGCTTCGGGCGGCGAAGCCGTATCCAGATGTGGCGGGTTCAGGCGATAAGCAGGCGAGCGCCAAGCTCTGCTGCGTCGAGATCGACGAGGTCGCGGTTGCGTTCGGCCCACCGACCTGAGGCAAGGTCATTACGGAGGCTGTGCACTGCCCTCTGCTCGGCGTCCGGCCCGACTGTGGCCCAGAGCGATATTCCGCGGCGGACGTTCTCGTCCAGGTATGCCTCGGGCCGGCGCCAGTAGGCCTCGAAGAAGCCGTCAGCGCAGTCCCACGGGATGGGCACCGGTTCCATCCGGGCTCCGATCGCGCGGGCCAGCTCGGTCAGCGATGCCAAGACTCTGCAGGCTCTCAAGGCAGCGACCTCGGGCAGGTAGTCACGAGTCAGCCAGAACTGGCTAGGGTCACTGGTGTCGAACGCGAACACCACCACGCGGCGAGCAACGCGCCGCATCTCGCGCAGGCCGGCGATCGGGTCCTGCCAGTGATGGACGGTGGAGAAAGCCATCGCGGCGTCGAAGGACTGGTCCTCGAACGGAAGGCTCTCCGCGGTGGCAGCCACGCACGGCGCTGCGTCTGCGGGGCGCTGCGAACGCATGAGCGCCGACGGTTCCACCGCGAGGACGTAGCGGTCGGGGGGCTCGTAGGACCCGGTGCCCGCCCCGACGTTCAGTATGGTCCGGGCATCGCCGAGCGCAGCCCAGATCCGCGCAGCGATGCGCGGTTCAGTGCGCCGGGTCACGGTGTAGGCGGCTCCGATGGTGTCGTACAGCTGCGCGCTGGACATTGACACTGCCTTTCTGGCCGGTCACCACCGTCGTCCCCGCACCGCGCCTGTGGCCTGGGTAGCGTGTCACTGCTCGGGATGTCGCTTGAGCGCTATTTCACCACATTGATCGGCCACGTGAGGAGCTGGCCATTTAGTGGCTCTTCACAATCGAGGGTGTGGTCCCCGTCGAGGTGCTCGGCGCGTCGGTGACCGGATAGGGGGTCGAGGTCTCCCGAGGATGAAGGCTCCGCGGTTCAGGTGGTTTCGAGCTGCACGAGACAGAACGGGTGTCCGGCCGGGTCGGCGTAGACCCAGTAGGTTTCGTCCTCGAGCACGACACGTTCCCCGAGCGGGACCGCGCCCAAGGCGCGCACCCGCTGATCGGCGATCTCGAGGTCGTCGACCCGCACATCCAGGTGAAGCTGCTGCGGTGGCCCCTGGTCCGGCCAGCCGGGCGGGCGGTAATCGGCGATCTGCTGGAACACCAGGCGTCGTCGGCCGTCGGAGGCGTCCGCGATGTCGACCCAGTCGGCGTTCTCCTGCACCCGCTCCCAGCCGAGGACGGCCGCCCAGAACCGGGCGGAGATGTCGGCGTCCGGGCAGTCCACGACGATGTTCATCAGCTGGCCGACAGGGGTGTCCACCCGATGATCGTAGTAGGTCTCAGGCTGGTTCGAGGGTTTCCAGGGCCGTTATCGGGCCCTTCACAATCGAGTGTGGTCCCCGTCGAGGTGCTCGGCGCGTCGGTGACCGGATAGGGGTCGAGGTCTCCCGAGGATGAAGGCTCCTACACGCTCATCTGGAAGACCTCGACATGCCCGACGCTACCGTCGCGGCGAGCCCCGCTGCTGGGTTCACGCGCGCCGATCTGACCACGTTCTGCCGTCTCGACGAGCTCGGACTTGAGGTGACCGGCCAACGCCTCGAACCCGGCCGCGCCGTGCTCGCGTGCCGGGTCCTCGAACCCGACCAGTGGTGTCGCCGCTGCGGCTGCGAGGGCCTCGTGCGCGACACCGTGATCCGACAGCTCGCCCACGAACCGCTCGGCTGGCGCCCCACCACGTTGGCGGTCAGGATCCGTCGTTACCGGTGTGCCGAGTGTTCGCACGTATGGCGCCAAGACACCACCCTCGCGGCCGGGCCGCGAGCGAAGTTGTCGCGTCGCGGGCTTCGGTGGGCGCTGGAGGCGATGAGGTCCAGACTCACCGTGGCGGTAGCTGGATCTAAAGTGAAGAGACACCACCCTCGCGGCCGGGCCGCGAGCGAAGTTGTCGCGTCGCGGGCTTCGGTGGGCGCTGGAGGCGATCGTGGTCCAGCACCTCACCGTGGCCCGGATCGCTGAGGGTCTCAGCGTCGCCTGGAACACCGCCAACGACGCCGTCCTTGCCGAGGGCAAGCGGGCCCTGATCGATGACACCACCAGGTTCGACGGGGTCACCGCGATCGGGGTCGACGAACACGTTGGGCCTGAGATGACCGAGAGCCGAGTTTCTTACCCCGTCCACGTCGACGCGTCGCTGGACCCGCCGACCACCACGAGGACCCTCCTGCATCAGATGCGTCCCTGGCCACCCGCGTGGCGCAGGCCAGCGGAGGATCGGCCGCCCTACGCCGTGTGGGTCATCGGCGGCCTGGTCGTCTGGGCATTCGTCCTGGCTGGCTTCATGGCATGGGGCCTGCACAGCACATCCCGTACCGCCATCTGGGCCATCTTCGCAGGCTGGTGCATCGGCGTGCTCGGTGCATCCATTGCCCGGAAAATCTACAGGTAAGGCACCTCAGCGACCAGGAACTCCGCCAGCTTCGACAGGCTCCAGGCAGAGAAGGGCAGGTCACGCTCGGCTGGCTTCGAACCAGTGACCTCCTCGGTGTGAATCAGGTCTTGCCCATGCCCAGAGGTGCCTGTGACAGCCGCAAATTGCCTCTGAACTGGGCAATCGCCCAATCGGACTCCCACGGACCCTCGCGTGACTCTTCGCCGGATAGCTCCCGAGAATGGCTCCCCCAGGCCTTGAAGATCACCAGCATCTCGCATCTTCGAACTGACTGCCGATTGCCGTATCATCCCCGGACGTGGCGATCTCAGGCTGCTATTGGTAGATGTCGTGGTAACCCACGGCAAGCCATGTCAGCAGCGGTTCGCCGTCGGTGTCCGGGCCAATGGTGAATAATGCCCTGCCATCAGGGCCCGAGAAACTCCATGTCAGCGAGTAGACCTCGCCGATCTTGTGAATGCGCAGACGCTTCGGCCACGGTGCCTCACCGCGGTGTCCTCCAGCGGCCAGCGCGGGGATCAGATGACCACGGACCGCGTCAGCGAACAGCCGACGATGTTCTCGGGGTAGCTTGGCCAGGGCGGTGTCAAATCCCGCCGTGGTCCGGTACCTCACCCGCCTGCCTCATCGGCCAGAGCATCCAGATGCCCGAGGAACTCGTCATCATCCTCAAACCGCCGGACACGTCCGGCAGCCAGGTCCGCCTCGGCCTCGCGGAGCTTTTCCTGCCAGGCTGGGCTGTAGACCCAGGCATCCTCCTCGGGAACGATGCGGGCGAGCCGGCGGCCGTCGCGGATGAGGACCGTGGTGACATGACCGTAGGCAGCCATGTTGACCAGCTCTGGAAGGTGCTTACGCGCCTCGGTCGTGGTCATCTCCTGGACTTCGTACGGCAGCGGCACTGGGTTCTCGCTCATGCTCCTAATGTACGTCATGTACGTAGCGTTCCCAGCTCAGGAACTGCGCGTATATCCACCTCGAGTTCTCACGCCAGTACTTCTCCAGGGCCGCGTCGGCCGCCGTCCCGTTGATCACATCCAGGCCGAGGCTGCCGTGAAAGATCGAGATGTCCTTCGACCAGGTGCCCGGCGGCTCCCCTGCCTCCGTGGCCGCGAGATAAGTACCCCGCGCCGCGGTGGGCCTCGCCCACCGCGCGGCCCGCGTAGTCCAGGTCATAGCCCTTGGCCACCGTGACCATCATGGCCACCAGCCTCACCCCGGATGATCTTGACTGACCGCGCTCGCTCGTTAGTGCATTGGTGTAATGGGCGGCGGAGCAAGATTAGGAGCCCTCTTCGCGCCTCCGGCCTGCCTCGCTGCTGCAGCTCAGCCTGCGCCCGCCCGGCCTTCGCCGTGCGGGCGCGGCCGCCGCGACGGCGGCGGTCCGGGCAGCGCCGCCGTTTCGCCGTTGGCTGGTTTCAGCTCGGAGCCGCTGAGGTCGCCTGGCGGTAGATGTCGGCGTAGGCGGCGCGCATGGCCTTCTTGTCGAGCTTGCCGACGCTGGTGCGGGGCAGGGCGTCGACGTAGATGACTTTGTCCGGCAACTGCCAGGTGGCGAACGACCCGGACAGCAGCTGGTGGATATCCTCGATCGGGACTTCTTGGCCGTTGTCGGTGACGGCCAGCACGACGGGGCGTTCTTGCCACTGGGGGTGCCAGGCGCCGATCACCGCGGCCTCTCTGATCCGCGGGTGGGCGGTGATGGCGTTTTCCATGTCGATGGAGGAGATCCACTCGCCACCGCTTTTGATGACATCCTTGAGCCGGTCGGTGAGCTTGAGGTAGCCGTCGGGGTCGATGGTGCCGAGGTCGCCGCTGCGCCAGTAGCCGCCGAGGAACCGGCCGGTGTCCTCCTCGAGCTTGTGGTAGCGCTCGATGATCCACGGCCCGCGCAGCAGCACCTCGCCCTGGCTGACGCCGTCGAAGGGGACGTCGTGGCCGGCCTGGTCGACCAGCCGACAATCCACACCCGGCACCAGCAGGCCCTGGCGGCGCTTGTGGTCCCATTCCTGCTCGCCGGTGAGCGTTCCGCGCAGCGACGACTTGAGCCCGGGGTTGATCGCCACCAGCGGGGTGGTCTCGGTGGCGCCGTACCCGTGGATCACCTCGGCCCCGGTGAGCCGGTAGAAGTCGCGCATCAGCGGCAGCGGCGGTTCGGTGGCACCCGACAGCAGCCGGGCACCGCGGAAGTCCGGCTTGCTGGGCAGCGACTTGATGTAGTCCAGCATGGGCCCGAAGATCGCCGGAGCTCCGTTGGCTACTGTCACCTGATCGGCGATCATCGCGTCCACCAGCACCCCCGGGTCGTCGGCGGTGTAACGGCCGGGGAGCACGATCTTCGCCGCCGCCAGCACGGCAGCCTGGGGAAGGCCCCAGCACTGGCCGTGGAACATCGGGGTGATCAGCAGGACCGTGTCGTCGCTGCGCATCCCCAGCGCGGCGACCTCGGCCATGGTGTGCAGGTAGATCCCCCGGTGGGAGTAGTAGATCCCCTTGGGGCGGCCGGTGGTCCCGGTGGTGTAGCACGCGCTGTAGGCGGAGGTTTCCTCGATCACCGGCCAGTCGATGCCGACGTCCGCCGCTGCCAGCAGCTCCTCGAAGTGGCGCACGCCCGGCAACGTCGTGGAGATCGCCTGGGATGAATTGTCGGACATGACGACCCAGCCGCGGACCTTCGGCGCGTACGGGGCCAGCTGCTCGGCGACCGGGAGCAGGCTCTGGTCAACCAGCACCCAGGACGCGCCGCTGTGATCGGTGACATAGCCCAGCTCCGCCGGAGCCAGCCGCAGGTTCATCTGCAGCATGACCGCGGCGATGCCGGGGATCGCCCAGTACAGCTCGAAGTGGCGCCTGCTGTTCCAGTCCAGCACCCCCACCACGTCGCCCGGCCCGGCGCCGAGACCACGCAGCACGTTGGCGGCCTTCTGGATCCGGGCATAGGCGTCGGCGTAGGTGTAGCGGTCCCAACCGCCGTCCGGGCTGCGGTAGACGATCTCCTGTTCGGGGTAGGTCCGCGCCGCGTGCCGGATCAACGTGGTGGTGTTGAGCTGGTAGTGGTCGCCGTGCGTGGACGGCAGGCCCCTGACGATTTCACTGGTCACGACAGTGCTCCTCACAGCCGTTCGATCAATCGCGATGCTGAGGGACCGGGCCTCGCAGATGACCCGCCGGCCGACCCGGCAACCGGACCACCCGGGCTCGCAGCGCAGGGCGATGAGCGGGCCTGGGCAGGTGGCCGGGCCGCACCGTGTGCGGGGGCGATGCCGCACGACAGCTGCTCATGCTGCAGCACGCAGCGGGCGATCACATCGCCGGCCCGCGCGGGGCCGGCCTCGGGGCGATCGATGCGAGGGCGCAGGGTGAGGCCGGGCATGTCAGCGGGGTCCCGGGCGGCCAGCGCACCGCCCCGTTGGCCAGCCGGGATGCGCGCGGCCCCGGCGATGACCGCCTCACGTGCCGTCATGTCGCCTCTCCTGGCCTCGGCGCGCGGTCGCCGTTAGCGGGATGTCGATCGTGCGGGCTGCCGGATCCCGTGGCCGGGCCATCGCCCCGCCGGGCCAGGCGCCGGGCCGCCCGTCACTCCATGCTGTACGATCGTATAATATAACGTTCAGATGTACAGTACCTTGAGCGGACGTTAGGTGCCGAAGACACGGGAGGCCGGATGGGGACGCTGGCAGATCCGCGCGCCAGCGGCCAGGACCTGACCGCGAAGGCGCGGATCCGCAACGCCGCGCTGGACCTGTACGCCGAGCGCGGCGAGGACCGTACGTCGATGCGGGCGATCGCAGCCGCCGCAGGCGTGACAGTGGGGCTGGTTGTCCATCACTTTGGAACGAAAGGCCAGCTTCGGGACGCGGTGGAACAGTTGGTCGTGGACTATTTCGCCCGGGCAATCGCCCAGGTACCGGTCGCTGGCACGCCCGCGGAGATCGGGGCCGCCCGCGACGCGGCCGTGCAGGAGATGCTCGCGGCCAATCCCGCAGTGGTGAATTATCTGCGCCGCGCGGTCCTTGACCCCGTCGCCCCGGGGGGGCGCCTGCTGGAACGGCTCACCGAACTGGCGCGCTGGGAGGTCACCCAGCTTCGCGCCGCCGGGTTCGCCTCCACCACCAGACCCGAATCCAGTCAGGTCATCGGCGTGATGGTCCGCCAGCTCGGGCACCTGTTCCTGCAGCCGATGGTCAACGCCATGTGGTACCAGCTCGCCGAACCCGGCGTGACCGACGCGGACAAGCCCATCCTCGAGGTCCGAGCCCGCAGCTCACCGCGGGCAACCGGCGTCGTGGCCTGACTTGCGCCCACCGTGCGCCCACCGCCCCACTCACTGGAATGGCTCCCGCGGTGATCTTCGAAGATCAATATATCCTCTGACCTGGTGGGCGATACTGGGATCGAACCAGTGACCTCCTCGGTGTGAACGAGGCGCTCTCCCGCTGAGCCAATCGCCCGGGCGCCAGCGCTGGCTGCACCGCCCGCTGGCCACCACAGACTAACGCATCCGGCCGATCATCATTCCCCACCGCGCGGCACGGGCCATGACCCGCACCGGACAGCCACCGGCCCGTCGGCCGCGCACGGCCCTGATCCCGGCGGGCCGTCACCACCACCCAGTCGTCGCTGCGTGTGATGGGTCATGAAACAACCGAAATTCCCGCTTTAAAAGTCCGGAAATGTCCCGATTCGTAGGCGGAAAAACCCTGCTCAAAGGCCGCGTCGCAGTGGGATTCCGGCAGCCGTGCCGGTATGCTTCCCGCTCGGTGGGCACCAGTTCGTTGTCGGTTGAGCGGGATGACCAGCAGAAACGTCCGCTGGCTCCCCCGAGAGCGGCTGACGTACCGGGGCGCGTCAGGGGCCCGGAGGGTAGTGCTTGATCGCGGAAGGTCCCCGGGCTCCGGGGACCCAAACCACGGCGCAGAGATTTGGGCACAGGATGAACCGTAGCGCTGCCGTCACGGCAGAACTCGGGCTCAGGCTCGTTGTCCCCGAGCATGGCGGGGTTCCGCTGACGGCGAGCTTGCGCTACCGGGGGGACGACCCCTACGCGATCCGGATGTCCTTTCATGTCGGCATGGACGACCCGGTCGAGTGGCTGTTCGCCCGGGACCTGCTCGCGGTCGGCACGCAGAGCCCGGCGGGCGAAGGCGACGTCCGGGTGTGGCCCTCTCCCGCGCACGACCAGGACGTGCTCAACATCTCCCTGTCGTCCCCGTTCGGCCAGGCGCATTTCGAGGCTTCGCTGACGGCGCTCTCGGAATTCCTGCGTAGAACCTACGAGGTCGTGCCCCTGGGCCGGGAGGGCGACTTCATCGATATCGAGGGGGAGCTGAGGGACCTGCACCGCTGGGCCTGACCCGGCGCAGGCCAGCCGCAGCGCGGCGTGCCGTCACCGCAGCCCCCCGCAGCGGGCCCTCGCCACCTCCACCAGCGTGGGCAGCAGACCGTCGATGACGGCTATCTGCTCGGCGACCTCCCGGTCCACGTTCATCATCGGCACCTGGGCGCGGACCGCGGCGTGCACCGCGCCCAGCACCTTGCTCGGCGCCGCGACCTCGGCCCGCAGGTCGATGCCCTGCGCCGCGCAGCACACCTCAACCGCCAGGCAGGTACGCACGTTCGCGACCACATCGCGGAGCTTGCGGACCGCGGTCCAGCCCATGGATACGTGATCCTCCTGCTTGCCCGAGGTGGGGATGCTGTCCACGCTGGCCGGGTGGGCGAGCACCTTGTTCTCGCTGACCAGGGAGGCGGCGGTGTACTGAGCGAGCATGAAGCCCGAGTTGGTGCCCGCCTCCGGAGCCAGGAACGGCGGCAGGCCGCGGGAGAACGCCGGGTCTAGCATCCGGTTAACCCGGCGCTCGCTGATGCTCGCCAGCTCGGCGAGCGCCATCGCGAGCATGTCGGCCGCGAAAGCCAGCGGCTCGCCGTGGAAGTTCCCGGTCGTCATGACCTCGCCGTCGGGCACGATCACGGGGTTGTCCACCACCGAGTCGAGCTCGATGTCGATCACCCGGCGGGCGTGCGCCAGCACATCCCTGACCGCGCCGTGCACCTGCGGCGCGCAGCGCAGGCTGTAAGCGTCCTGCACCGCGTGCCGGCTGTGCCGGTGGCTGGCCAGCAGCGGCGATCCGGCCAGCAGCGCCCGCAGGTTGGCGGCGCTGTCGAGCTGGCCGGGATGCGGGCGCAGCACCTGCACCCGCTCGTCATAGGGCCGGTCGGTGCCGAGCAGCGCCTCCACCGAGAGCGCGCAGGCCACATCGGCGGCGGTGACGAGCATCTGCGCGTCGTGGATGGAGAAGGCGAGCAGGGCCTGCATCGGCTCGGTGCCGTTGACCAGTGACAGGCCCTCTTTCGGCGCGAACTCCAGCGGCTCGATCCCGTGCTCGGCCAGTACCTCCCCAGCGGGCCGGCCCCGGGGCGGGTCGCCGGGCCGGCGCAGCCTCCCCTCCCCGATCAGCGGCTGGGCCAGGTGCGCGAGCTGGGCCAGGTCGCCGGACGCCCCGACGGAGCCCTTGCCGGGAACGACCGGCAGCAGGTTGAGGTTGAGCAGCTCGATCAGCCGGGCGGGCAGGTCGCGCCGGACGCCGGAGTACCCCGCCGCCAGCGTCCGGGCGCGCAGCAGCAGGATCGCGCGGACGGTCGCGTCGTCCAGGGGATCGCCGGCGGCCGCCGCGT
Organism: uncultured Actinomycetes bacterium; assembly: GCA_963730065.1. Classification (GTDB taxonomy): domain Bacteria; phylum Actinomycetota; class Actinomycetes; order Streptosporangiales; family Streptosporangiaceae; genus UBA9676. The sequence goes on from CAVSQL010000011.1 coordinate 215,036, forward strand.
GAGAGACGATGATCGCGCTCTGCAGCTGGGTCAGGTCCCGCTCCGCCACCCTGGTGTCGGCGAGCGCGCCGAACCCAGTGTTGACGCCGTAGACGGGGGCATCGCCGCGGACCGCGTCAACGATCACCGCCCGGCTCGGCTCCATGGTGGCAGTGACGCTGGCTGCAAGTTCGGCGTTCGCCTCACCAAGCGCGACGTCCACGACGTCCTCGACCGTGAGGCCGTCGCCGCTGACGACCACTGTTCGCATGGCGACAGCCTGCCATCCCCCGGCGCCCGGCGCTGCAGCCGGGCTCAGCAACCGCCTCCGTTAGGCATAGGCGCTGCCGGGGCGGAGAGCATCCATGCGATGTCACATGCTGGCCGGCCGCGTCGTCTGGGAAGTATGGAAACCATGACAATCGCCGCCGTCGTCGGCCGGACGCCTGCGGCGGTGCGCCAGCTTGCCGCGCGCGCCCGCCAGCACGTAGAGGACGGCCGGCCGCGGTTCCCGCCCACCCACGCCGAGCAGCGGGAGTTGGTCGCCGCGTTCGCGGCCGCATGCCAGGAAGGCGACCTCCAGCGGCTGGTCGCCCTGCTCGACCCCGATGTCGTCTGGCGCGGCGACGGCGGCAAGGTCGCGGCCCACCACGGCGCGCAGGGAGCGCGGCGGGTGGCGAGGGCCATGCTGCTGATGGCTCGGCGCCCTCCGCGCCGGGTGGGGATGGTCAGCGTCAACGGCGCCCCGGGCCTGATGGTGCGCGACGCCGACGGCGTGCTGTCGGTCATCTCGTTTACCGTGGACGGCGGCCGGATCACCGCGATCGACGTGGTCCGCAACCCGGACAAGATCAACGGCGTCCCGGAGCCGGATTGAGAGGCCGAGCCCAGCCGAAGGTGGCGGCAAGATCTGGACTGATACGGCAGGCTTGACGCGGTGCGCCGCCTGGCAAGTTTGCTCGCCGGCCAGGATCGGCTAAAGTTCTGGAACGCGCGCCAGTGTTGACTGGCAGCGTTTTGCCCGCCCTGGGGGCGGTCACGCGGACGTGGCTCAGTTGGTAGAGCATCACCTTGCCAAGGTGAGGGTCGCGGGTTCGAATCCCGTCGTCCGCTCGGAGGCGCCGGACGCCGTGTTACGCGGCCGAAGGTCCACACGGCTCCCGGGAACCCTTCTTCTCCCGGCAACGGGGCCGGAAGCGGCGGAGTGGCCGAGTGGCTTAGGCAAGGGCCTGCAAAGCCCTGTACGCGGGTTCGATTCCCGCCTCCGCCTCGAGGGCGGTTAGCTCAGTGGGAGAGCGCTACCTTGACACGGTAGAGGTCACTGGTTCAATCCCAGTATCGCCCACCAGTTTCCGCAGGTCAGAGGCCAGGTCCCCGCTCAGGGACCTGGCCTTCTTGATCGTTTGTCACCCGTTTGTCATCAGGACCTGACGGGCGCGGGTGACAGAAAACGGGCGCTGGCGGTACCCAGAGCCCGGCCGCGCTCGACGTCGCCTGGCGCCACTCAGCCCATCGCTGCGCGGGCAGCAGATTTATGATCACCGCCTGGGTCCAGCGCGCTTGGGCGGCTGACGTCCGTGACTTGGCCGCGAGACGGTCGGGCTGGGATAGGGACCGACAGGTGCTTGCATGCCGAGCCGCAACGGCACCGGGAAGTCTTTGCGGACGACATCTTCCGCATTCACCGGCCGGGTGCGCTCGGGCCGGTCAGAGCGGGCAGTGCGGGACCTTGCCCGGACGAGGTCAGCATGCAGTTGCTCGGCTGCTCTCCTGGCTGCGGCGGACTGTGCAGCGTGATGCTGGGCCTTGCGCAGCTCGGATACCGCATCGGCCAGGGCCGCGAGCTTCGCCATCAGCCGGACTGACGCCGCGCCTGGGTCGCCCATGCCGTCGATGGCCAACGCCAGTAGCCTCGCTGCGGAACGCAGCCGCATCCCGTCGGCGGTGCGTTTGGGGATGCGACCGTAAGGAGCGCGAGCGGCCCGGTCGTAGGCGTCAGCCGCGCGACGCAGTACCGGGTTGCGAAGTGCCCTGGCCGCCGTGTGCAGCGTGTCGGCGGCCGCCCACGCGGCGTCTGCCGCCTGGGACGGATCGGTCGCGGAGCAGTAGCGGATGTGTTCCGCCGCGAATGCCGCCTGGCTCGCCGCGTGCGCGTAGATCGCGTTCCGGTCCGGGACGGTGAACCGGGATGCTCCGGGCCAGGCCCGGGCCGTGATCTCAGGCGGGTCCCATCGACGGCGCAGTTTCGGCAGGGTCAGGTCGGCGGCCAGCTTGCCGCCGCCGTACCAGACGATGCCGCCATCCTTGGTGGTGTGCTGCGGCAGGCCGACGGCGTAGCCGGTCACCTCGCCGGGGTTGATGGTGCCGAGCCGTTTGCGCACGGCCACCCCCGCCCGTTGCAGGCGGGTGAAGAACTCCTGTTCCGTGCGCGCCCCGGCTGCGGCGATGGACACCTCGCGGCGCAGGCGTGCCCGCGGCGTCTCGTCCCATCCGCGGCGGGCCGCCTGCTCTGACTCAGCGCGGGTGGAGCACCTGGTGGCAGTACGGTCGGCCGGTGCGGTGGAGCGCAGCCCAAACCGCCGCTCGGCGTCGTGGCATGCCTCTCGCACCCGGTAGAAGTCGTTCCAGATCCTGGGCCGTCCGCCGTCCTGGCGCGCGAGTGTCGCCACAACGTGAATGTGATCGGCGGCATGCCGGACCGCCACCCACCGGACGCCGAGCTCGTCCTGTTCGGTTGCCAGCCCGGTTCGCCGCATGATCCCGGCCGCGACCTGCGCCCACTCCGCGTCCGACAGCGTCCGGTCCCCCGGCGCGGCCCGGACGGCGCAATGCCAGACGGGCTTGTCATACCCCGGCCCGGCCAGCGCGGCCAGCGGCTGCGCCAGTAGTCCGATCAGGCGGCGGAAGTCCCGTGACCCGTCCTGGCGGCGCTCCGGCTCAAGTTCGCGGGGATCGGAGAATCCGGCGACCAGATGTGGATCGATATGCTCGTTCGCCTTCCCGGGCCCGTACAGGTAGTAAAGCAGCCGCCCGGCCTGTGTTCCCCGGATCACTTTCCCGATCATGGAATGCCAGCCGCTCCGTCACGGCATTCTGCGGCGCAGTCGCTCTGCGGTCTCGTCCAGCCGCCGGATCACCCGGCTGCAAAACTGAACCGAAGGGAGCAGATCATCGCCACGCTGCCCAGTCGCATTCAGCCTCGCGACGGCCTGGTTCAAGTTCGTTCCCGCTCTGCGCACCAGCCCGGCTGCAGCCATCAGTTCCACCAAGGCCTCCCGCAGTGGCGACGGCATCCTCGGCTCGGCACCACGTGCCAACGCGAGCGTGGCCTCGGCAGCGAACGCTCCCCGTGCCAGCCCCGACCGCTCAGCGGCCCTGCTGACCTCCTGGAACTCCTCGTTCGTCAGCGAGAACTGAACCACCCGCGGCCGGGCCTCCGACTGCCGCGCCCGCCGCCGTAAGGTCCCGTGCACCACTACGACCACCCCGATTCCTCGCCTGCGACCTTCCTCGCACGGACCGCGCCCGGTCCCCCGGCCCCGGCGCCGCCTATCGGCGGACCGGCGGCGCAAGCCCATTGTTTATCTCTGGGCCGCGCCGGTCCAGAGATAAACAATGGATAAGAATATCTTGCTTCGAGTGGTGCAAATCTTATCTGACGCAGAACTGGTATCAGCTGATAAACGCCGAGAAATTCCATCATTGGCCGACCTCTATCAGCATTATCTGCCATCGCGCAGTAATGGCGAGCCGTCGGCTCTTCGCTGCGCGATGGCTTCGCAGCATGACCCGGCAGTCGCTCACAGTTGATCCAGGTGCAGGCCAAACCCAGGCAGCGCCAGGTGACTGGCGGACTCGGTACGACCTTTGCAGGCAGGGGTCTGCGGTGACGGGCTCACCTTGCTGCCGTTGCTGGCCTGGGGGTCAGGGTGCGGCTCCGATGGGGATTGCCATGGCCGCGGCCTCGGCGGCTTCGGTGTCTACCTGGGCCTCAGTGCGGCGGTGGTCGAGCACGATGAGGATGGCCGCGGCGACGGCGAGGTAGATGAGCAGGACGGCCAGCGCCTGGGTGGTTCCGTGGCCGCTGAAGTAGATCGTCTGGTGCAGCAGGATGTAGGCGTTGCGCGGCGGCAGGTAGGGCCCGATGTCGCGCCAGAATGTGGGCAGGTACGGCACCCCGTTCGCTCCGCCGGAGGAGGGGTTGCCGAACAAGATGATCACGATGATGGTCAGCAGGGTGCCCGCGGCTCCGATCAGTTTTTGCAGGACCGCCGCCACGAAGGCGACGGCGGCGATGATCAGCGAGCAGATGGGCCACACGATCCAGAACTTGCCGCTGGCATACCCCTGCAGCCACACGCCCACCACGAGGTCAACGGCCAGGCCCGCGGCGATCGCGAACCCGGCGAGCTGGACAGCCCGCCAGCGGGCTGCCGCTTTCCGGGTCGCCGCCAGGAGCAGGGTCGAGCTCATGTACCCGCCGACGAGCAGGGGGATCAGCATCAGCGACTGGACCAGGCCGAACGGGTCCTTTTTGGCCAGCGGGACCGGCGCGTACTGCTGGACCGTGAGCTTCTGCCCGGTGATCTTCGCCGCGTGCTCGAATTGCAGCGCGATGTCGAGCGGGGACAGGTCGCTGATGGACGGGACGACGATCAGGGTGCTCGGGGCGCCCGCGGTGCTGGCCGGGATCAGGGCGCCCCAGATCTTCGCCTGGCCGATCGCGTCCTTGACCGCCGCCTCGTTGGGGTAGTGGGTGACTTTGAGGGAGAAGGTCTTTTCGGCCGTGGTGAGGATCGGGGACGATCCGGTGACGCCGAACGGCATGCCGGCCGCCTTGGGGGCGTGTCCGGAGCTGATGTAGTTCACCGCGAACAGGCATTCCATGACGGCGCAGACCGCCAGCGCCACCAGGATCGGTAGCCTGCCCCGCCGCGGGCCGGGGTTCGCCCGGGGGTTGCCTGCCGGTGCCGCTTCGGCCACCTCGGCGCGCGCCCGCGCGGCGGCCCGGGCCTGGCGGGCCGGGCGGTTCCAGTTCAGGTAGCTGATGACGGCCACCCCGGCCAGACCGTAGGCAAACAGCACGATCAGCGGGGTGGTGATGTTGTTGCCGCCGAAGTAGAGCACGTTGCGGATCAGGTCCACCGCGTTCTGGGGCGGGAACAGCCGGCCGATGTTGCGCCAGTAGACCGGCAGCATGAAGGTCCCGCTGCCGCCCGCGCCGGAGCCGCCGACGATGATGAACAACACCGCCACCAGCAAGGTGCCCAAGGTCCCGGCAAGTCCCTGGATCGCGGCCGCTGCCAGCACCACCGCGGCGGTGACCAGCGCGAAACACGGCAGCAGCGGCCAGAAATGGCTGCTGGAGTACGCCCCGATCAGCGGCCCGGCGATCAGGTCGGTCAGCACGGCGCCCACGATGGCGTAGCCGGTCAAGATGATCACACGCCACAGCGCCGCCGCGGTCCCCCCGGCCGCCTTGTAAACCAGCACAGCGGCCAGGTAGCCGCCGATGAGCAGCGGCAGCAGCAACAGCCCCACCACCGCACCGACCGGGTCGCTTGGCGGCAACGGCTTGGCCGCCTGCTCCGTGACCGGCTGGTGCAGCTTATGCGCGGCAGCAAGGAACGCACCCTCCAGCTCGATCCGCGCGAAGAAGCTTTTCGCGGGGACAACGATCAGCGTGTCGCTGGTACTGCCAGTGATATATGCGCCGTACAGCTGGCCCTGGCCGATCGCGCCGAGCGCCGCGGACTTGTCCGCATAGCCGATCGTGTCCAGCGACACCTTTGATGTCACCGCGGCAACGACCTTCGACGAACCGACCACACCAAATGGCATATTCCGCGGCGCCAGCAACTGCAAGGCACTGACCAGGCACAACGCGAACAAAGCCTGAGCGGCCAGCACGGCCGCCAGCGCGACAACGACCCTCCTGGTCACAATGCGCCCGCCCGCTCGACCGCCCGCCGATGCCGTGTCACTAGCCAGCTGCTCAGCCATCGCCTGCACCCCTGAACTAGATTTGCGCCCGCCGAGCCCCAGTACATCTCCTCCGGGGCCGGGTCTCATCACCCGGCCCGGGGGAACATACCGCCGAGGAGGAGCCGGTCGGCGTGTTTGACGTGCTGGCCTAATTTGGCCCACAGAAACGCCAACGCCACGTTGCTCATCCAGGCTCGCGGGCGGTCGCGGGCGCCGCAGCCGTGAGCGTGCCCCGCCGCGTGCCTGATGGACCGGCCCTGGCGGAACCTCGCGGTTAGCGGCGGCAGCCGCCGCGTCCCCCACTAGGGCGTCACCAAGAACAACACATGGTTCCACCACCGGGCCGCCAACAGCCGCGCGCAATCATCCCCGATGCCCCAGCGCCTGCTATTCCGCGGCGGTTCGCGGCGGCAGATCCCCCGAGCGTGGCAGCGACCGGCTCCTGATCTTGGCCAGGGCCTCTAGCGCTGTCTCGTCGGCATCGGGCAGGGTGTGCAGGTACCGCTCGGTGGTCCGCAGACTCCCGTGGCCCAGCCGCTGTTTGACGACCTGCAGGTCGGCGCCACCGGCGAGAAGCCATGAGGCATGCGCGTGCCGGAGATCATGGATCCGCACCGGGATCTCCAGGCCCGCCGCCTTCAGTGCAGGCAGCCACACACTTGTCCGGAACCAGCTGGCGGGGATGTGCCCATCGGTGGCCAGCCACCGACCTTTCCGCGGATCGTCCTTACCCGCTGCCCGCCGCTCAGCCCGGTAGCGGGCGTAGGCGTCCCGGCAGTAGTCGCACCGGCACCGCCCGAGCGAGTACCCGGTCATCGTCCCGTGCCGGTACCGCCGCCTTACCGCGTTCGGCTCGGTCCGACCGAGCGTGTCCGGGTCCACCACGAGCCGCAGCTTCCGCACCCGGGGTCCTTCCTCCTCTGGCGCCCGGAACAGCAGATCGCCTCGCCCCAGCCCGTGCTCCTCCGCGTGCGCCCTCAGCTTCGCCGTGATCTGCGCGCTGAGCTTGAAGCGCCGGAACTCTTTGTCCTTGGGATAGTCCTTGACCAGGAAGCGCCCGCCCTGCGGGTGAAACTGCGGGAGCAGCTGCACGACGGCGCGGCTCACGGTCAGCATCCGCGACCCGAAATCCAGATCGCCTGCCCGCAGTTCGGTCAGCTCACCCCACCGCAGGCCGCTCTCGATGTCGGTCTCCACCAGCAGCCGCCAGCGCGCCTCCGGGAGCGCCTTATAGACCGCGCTGAACTGCTCCGGCGTGATGATCGTGCGCGGCTTCACCGGCACCGGCGGCGTCTTCACCCCCTTGCACGGATGCAGGAACGTCACCTGATCGTTCAGGGCGGTGGTGAAGATCGCGCTCAGGATCACCTTGTTCTCCGCGATCATCGCCGGGCTCACTCCCCTGCCCTTCTGCAAGGTGACCCATTCCCGCACGTGCTCGGGCAGGACATCGATCATCCGCATCGGCCCGAACTCCGGCATGATGTGCTTGTACAGGCAGCACGTGTACCGCTGGCGGGTCGTCGGCTCCATCTCGTGGTTCGGCAGCCAGACATCCTCTACATACCGCCGGAAGGTCTGCCGCCCCCGCGCCGGGTCTCCCACCCGGCCCAGCGTGATCATGGCCTCGGCCCGCTGCCATGCCTTGTCCGCTTGCCGCTTGGTGGCGAAGGTCCCCGCCGACCGCTGGCGCCTCTTCAGGTCCCGGTAGATAGCGGCATAACGGATCTTCCCGCCGGGCCCCAGACGCTCCCGCGAAAAACCCATCGCCGCCCTCCAGCAATGAAGATCATCTGTCATCAAGGTGTCACTATTACCGTCCGGCACTGTCCGAATAAGAATGACACCAATTACCCAATGATGACACGTCTACCTGCGGAGACGCCATTCTATCGCGATCTGACGTGCACGTCGAAATTGATGATTTGATCGGTTGACACGGTAGAGGTCACTGGTTCAATCCCAGTATCGCCCACCAGTTTCACCAGGTCAGAGCCCGGTTACCAGAGTCGGTAGCCGGGCTCAAGATCGTTTGACCGTGGTTTGACCGTGAGAATTTTCCGGCATCCGGCGATCCCGGGCGTGTCGCGGCGGCCCTCGGCGCACTGCTGGCGTGGGTTGCGGTCATCATCAGCGGTGCGGGCCTGCCCGGGTAGGTGGCCGGACGGTCAGGCGCGGTCCTGGCGCTGCGGGCTGTCTGGTGAGGTCGCCACCAGCCGGTCAACACGAAAGTCCCGCAGAACCCGGCCACTACCTCGCGCACCGATCAGCCAGGGATCAATTGGTAGTTGCCTGCTGAGTTGATCTTGTATAGGAAGAACTTTCGGTGGACTGAATCCCCGTGGGAGTCGAACCGGATCGGCTGCCCGAGGATTGAGGTCGGCTCGTTCGTCTTCCTGATCGCCGCCAGCACGCTGGCCCGGCTCGGCGGCTGCCCGGACTTGCACACCGCGGCGATCGCCTCATCGACCACGTGCGTGGCGGCGAAGGTGGGTGGGCCAGTCAGTCCGAGGATCCCGCGCGCCGTCGCGATCGCGACGATCGCCGCGTCGGCGGGAATCGCCCTGATGTCCGGGCCGAACATGGACACATACGAGCCAGGAATCGTGAATGTGCCCGGCCCAAACAAGCCATCGGTGCCGAAGATCACGGCCTTCTTGTGCTGCTGGGCGAGGTTACGGCCGAACAGCTGGGCGTTCGCTGCGATCTGCCAGGGCAGGACCACCACCGACATGGCGGGCGTGACCTTGGCCACCAGCGAGGAGAAGTCGGTGACCTTCTGCGAGACCGACTCGTGATCGACCTTGATCCCGGCCGCCTTGAAGACCGGCACCATCGCAGCCACCAGGCCGGTTGAATAGGGCTCCTGGTCATCGACGATCATCAGGGCCTTCGGGTGCAGGTTCTTCACGATGTAGTTGGCATCCTGCGGCCCCTGCACGCTGTCCTTGGACACGACCGGAAGAACGTCGGGTACGTGCCGGTGGTCAGCGCCGTGGCGGTCGCCGACCCGGAGACGAACGCCATACCCGCCCCGGTCATCAGGGGGCCGACGGCCTCGACCTCCTGGCTCAGGCCCGGGCCAACCACCGCCACCATCTTCGGGTTCGAGATGAACTGCTGGGTGACGGTCGTCGCCTGCGCTCAGGATGGTCCGGGCCTTGTCGACCACGTACGGCGAGGCACCGTCGTTCTGCATCTTGCGCACGAAGTCCCGGACCGTCCCGGGCATGATCCCGATCATCCGCAGCGACCGGAACTCAGGCAGGATGTACCTCTTGATCACGGAGGTGTAGCTCTGCCGCGTGCTCAGCTCCATCACGTGGCGGCCGCGCAGCTGTACCTTCTCCGCCCTAGCGGCCACGGCGGGGAGAAGCACCAGCACTGCCCGTGGTTCGGGAGGAAGGGGCTGGTGCCGTGGCCCGCATTAGGCTGGGCTTCATGGCCGAACCCACGTACACCGTGAAGGCTCTCGATGAGGCGACGTGGGCCGCGTTCGCCGCGCTGGTGGAGCACAACAACGGCATCTTTGGCGGCTGCTGGTGCATGGGCTTCCACCCCGAGGATTCCCGGACCGATGCGGCGCACAACCGTGCCGCGAAGGAACGGCGGGTCCGCAAGGGCCAGGCCCATGCCGCCCTGGTTTTCGACGGGGGCGACTGCGTGGGCTGGTGCCAGTTCGGCGCACCCGACGAGGTGCCCCGGATCAAGAACCGAGCGGCGTACGAAAAAGGCCGGACGGCCTCGCCTGACTGGCGGATCGCGTGCTGCTACGCCGGTAAGGGGCATCGGCGCCAGGGCGTGGCCACTGCGGCGCTGGCCGGTGCGCTCGATCTCATCGCGGGCCTGGGCGGGGGGACCGTCGAGGGATACCCAGAGGATGCCGGCTCGGTGCCCGCTGGCTTCCTGTTCAACGGCGCGTTGTCAACCTACGAGAAGCTCGGGTTCATCCGTGACCGCAAGATCGGCAAACACCGCTGGGTCGTGACCAGTGTCGTCGAGCCAAGGTCGTAGGAGCCGCACTCCGACGCTGACTCCAGAGCGCAGGGGCTCCTGATAGCGTGAACGACGGCCGTGCTTGCGCCCCTCACCAGGTCAGCTGGCGAGCACGGTCCGCCGGGCCCGGGCGCCTTGTCTAAGGGAAGCGTCATGGTAGTGACCGGGCTTGCTGTTGCCGCCGCCGCGTGGGGCGTGCTGATGGGTGTGTCACCAGTCCTGCAGATCCGCCGGATGCTCCGGCAGCGATCCTCGCGTGATGTGTCGACCGGGTACTTTGCGGTCCTGCTGGTCGGATTCCTGCTGTGGATCTGCTACGGCATCGCCGCGCGCAACCTGGCCCTCATCGTGCCCAACACCGTCGCCCTGCTGATCGGAGCCAGCACCGTCGCGGTCGCCCTCCAGCTGGGCCGCGGAACTCGCGGCAAGCGGTAGCTCCACACTGGATATGGCAGCGTGTCATTCGATGAACTCGGTCTGCATGGCGGGTGCGGCGTGGATGCAAACCAGCCGGGCCCGGCCGGGGCCAAGGTTGGTGAAGCCATGCGGGATGCCGGGCGGGCCGATGACGATGTCGCCGGGCCCGCCTTGGATGGTTTCTTCGCCGACCCGGACCAGGACGCGGCCCTCAAGGATCACGAAGGTCTCGTCGTAGGGGTGATGATGCAGCTTGGGCCCCTCACCAGGCCGGTTGTGCACGAGGAAGAATGACACTGACGCCGGGCCGTGTTCGCCGCCCTGGAACGTGCGCGAAATTTCATTGCCCGGCAGGACATTAGCGTTCACCTGATACATGGATCACATCGCCTTCCCGTGAGGAAGAGCTGCCCGGTCATGAGCAACTGCGGCCTGCGAGGGCCGACTGGAACGCAGACATCCGCAGCTTCCGCCGCGATGACGGCGCCTGCAAGTCTGGTCCGTGGCCGCGCCTTCGGTGGGCCAAGAGGTCCCTGCCGATCGCAGCACAGCCCACTTACGCCGATGATCCCGGTAACTAAGCTGGCGGCATGCGCATAGTGATCGCGGGCGGGCACGGGAAGATCGCGCTGCTGCTGGAGCGCCTCCTCGCCGAGCGCGGTGACCAGGCCGTAGGACTGATCAGGAACCCGGCCCATGCCGCCGATGTGCAGAAGGCCGGCGCCGAAGCTGTCGTCTGCGATCTGGAGGCAGCGTCGGCCGATGATGTCGCGGCGCTGCTGTCCGGGGCTGACGCGGTGGTATTTGCGGCCGGCGCTGGCGCGGGCAGTGGCGCCCCGCGCAAGGACTCCGTCGACCGGGCTGCCTCGGTGCTGATGGCCGACGCCGCCGAGCGGGCCGGGGTAGGCAGGTTCGTTCAGATCTCCTCAATGGGAGCCGGCCAGCCACCGCCGCCCGGCGCTGATGAGGTCTGGGCTGCCTACATCACGGCGAAGACCGCCGCCGAGGCCGATCTGCGCGCCCGGGATCTGGACTGGACAATCGTGCGCCCTGGCGGCCTCACCGACGCTCCTGCCACCGGCAGGATCCGGCTCGCGGCCCCGCCGGTCCCCCGCGGCACCATCCCCCGCGCCGACGTCGCCACGGTCATCACCGCCCTGCTCGGCGATCCGGTTACCGGGCACCAGACGCTCGAGCTGACCGGCGGAGACAGCCCAGTCGCCGCAGCCGTGCGCAGCATTGCTTAATCACGGCGCCGGGACCACGCGACCCACATCGCCCCAGCCCGCGCTCCTCGGCTGACTCACACAGAAGTCCCGTGGGGCATGCCGCTGCGATCTCCCGGCCGTCATGGCGAAGATCCGCAGCGCCTGCCATGCCCCCTCGGCGGATTCGCCCTCCTGGCCGCTGAGCGCGCCGCCAGTCGCGCTGCTGTCGGCATACAGCCGGCCGGTCACGGGCGCGCCGCCGAGCGATCTCGGCGTCACCCCGCGCACCACCACGACGTCATGCGACCGTGGCCGCCCGCTGGCACCTTCATGCGGAGCCACGCCGTCCCTAGCATGGCCTCATGACCATAGACCTGTTCGCGGGCATCCCGGTCCGCGACTACACCGCGGCGGCGGGCTGGTACGAGCGGCTCCTCGGCACCCCGCCGTCGTTCCTGCCTAACGACACCGAGGCGGTGTGGGAGCTCGCCGACCACCGGTACGTGTTCATCGAGGTGCGGCCCGAGCATGCCGGGCATGCCATGCACACCCTCTTCGTCGGCGACTTCGACGCCCGCATCTCCCAGATCGCCGAGCGCGGCCTGGAGCCGGCCGAGCGCGAGACCTATGCCAATGGCGTCCGCAAGGCCACCTTCCGCGACCTGGACGGCAACGAGATCGGATTCGGCGGCGCGCCAGCCTGACCGGGACGGACGACAGCCTCCGGCCCAGACCGGGTTTGGGAGCTCATGGCCGTTGCCGCAATAGCGGGATCCCCGCGGCGCTAGCACGGCGGCAGAATTGCGGGACGCGACCTGCCGCACGGTGGCCAGACCACCGGCCCGGGCCAGGACCCGGACCGCAGCGGCCGGACACGCGGCCCCGGTGACAGACGGGTTTCAGACGGCGCTGGACGGGGGTTCGGGTGGCTTGCGCCCTTTCAGCGCGTGGCCCAGCCGCCTCAACCCCCCGGCTGGAATGATCAAGAAGACCACGGCGGCAAAAATGAACCCGGCGAAGCTTGCCCAGCGATGAAGTTGTGCGGCCCGGACGCCGAAGAAGATGAAGAACACCAGGAAAGGTACGCAGATCAGGGAACCAACCCAGGTCCCGCCGGCCAGCCACCGCCGGAAAGATCCCCGGGGCTGCGCCCCACCATCGCCGTCAGCCGCGGGCGGACTGGCGTGTGGCGGGCCTTGGGCCGGCGTTGGCTGATTGGCACCGGTCATGCCCGGCAGTGTAAGCGCTGGCTAGTCCTGATCGGTGGCCGGAAGCGCGGCGAGCGCGTCACGGGCCTCGTCGGCGACGGGCGGGGGCACGGTGAGCGACAGCACGTGCCGCAGCGCCTTGGCGTAGGCGACGTCGTAGGCCTGGTCGGCTGGAACGGCGAGATCCGGCACCACGCCGGTGCCCTGCCAGTTCGTTCCCGTGACGGGGTTGATCGACCGCGCGAACGGCACCGCGACCGCCATCGTCAGGGAGATCGGCACCATCTGGGTCGGGTGGGCGCCACCGCCGGTCGTCCCGCCGATCACCTCCGCACGGCCCTGCGCCTGCAGGGTGTAGCAGAGGTCCTCGCCGCCGGAGAACGTCTCATGGCTGGTCAGCAGGTAGACCGGCCGGTCGAGATAGCGGTCACCCGGGACGTAGGCCAGGCTCCAGAACTGCCTGGTCTCCCCCGTGTCGGCGTGGAAGATGTCGCTGAGGTGGATACCGCCGCCGGGGAACAGGTAACTGCACCAGAAGACCACCCCGTCCGGGGAGCCGCCATGGTTGCGCCGCAGGTCGACGATGAGCGCATAGGTGCCAGTGACCAGTTCCATCGCCGCGGCGATGGCCGGGCCGGCGTCGTCCGGGTGAGCCACCCCGCGCAGGTCCAGGTAGCCGACGTTGCCCGCCAGCCGCTCGACCCGCTGAATGCCGTAGTTGTGCGGATGCCCGCGCTCGCGGCCGCCCGGCCCGCGCTCGTCCCGGCCGCGCTTGCCCCCGGGCCCGGGCCTGCCCTCCGGCCCGGCCGGCTCGCGCCTGGCCGACAGCGGCGGCATCACCCGTACCCGCAGGTGCTTGTCCGCGCAGACCTCGTAGAGGTGATCGGTAAGCCGCTCAGCGAGCGTGGCCTCGTCGAGGCCGTCGTACTCGCCGGCGGCCAGCCGCGTCTCGACCGCCGTGGCGGCCTGCTCGGCGCGATCGGGAAATATGTAGTTGCCGCGGAGCAGCGCCAGCGTGGCCTCCACGATCTCGGGCCCGGACAACGGCGCGCTGGTCAGCGCGGGGTCATCCGGCACCGTGATCCGGGGAGCGGCGCCGGGGTCGGCGGCGCGGTCGACGGTGAACTCCAGCAGCCGGGCTGGCGGCAGCCTCAGCGACAGCTCCCGCCGGATCCGCTTCATCCCCGCCTGGTGAGCCTGCGCCCACGCGTCCAGGGATTGCTGGTAGTCCTCCGGCCCGCAGCCCGCTTCAATGAACAGCCGGACCAGCAGCTCGCCCGGCTCGATCGCCGGGTCGTCGCTGTGCCGCAGGACGGCGACCCGCCGCACCCCGCCGGCCGGGAAGCGCACCTTCACCTCGCGGTCGATCAGGCGCTCCAGGCGCTCCACCGCCGCCCGTTCCACGTCAGCCTCCCTGAGTCAACCGGCGATTCGTGTCCAGCGGCGAGCAGCCTGACCAGCCTGTCCCCCGGCCGGGGACACCTCTGGCGACGACAGGGCACACGGCACCTCCATGACGATCATGGTCGGTCCGCCCGGCGGGCTGCTCACAGCCAGGATGCCGTCGAAGGTGCCCAGCCGCCGCTCCACACCCTGCAGCCCAGTGCCCCGGGCGGGGTCCGCGCCGCCCGCGCCATCGTCGGCCACCTCGATGCGCAGGATCCCGGACCGGTGCTGGATACGGATGTGCACCCGCCGCGCGCCGGAGTGCTTGACGGCGTTGGCGAGGGCCTCGGCCACCGCGAAATAGCAGGCTGACTCGACCGGCGCGGTCAGCCGGCCTGGCAGGTCGATGTCCAGTTCGGTCGGCAGCGGCGTGTCCAGGACGAGCGCCTGGACCGCGTGGCCCAGACCGCGGTCGGCGAGGACCGGCGGGCAGATGCCGCGGATCAGGTCGCGCAGGTCGTTCAGGGCGCGCAGCGAAGTCTCCCGCGCCTCGGCGACGAGGCCCAACGCGGCCTGCGGGCTGGCCGGGAGCAGCCGTTCCACCGCCCGCAGGTTCATGCCGAGCGCTACCAGGCGGGCCTGCGCCCCGTCGTGCAGGTCCCGCTCGATCCGGCGTAGCTCGGAGGCGGCGGCGTCCACCGCGTGGCCGCGGGTCTCGGCCAGCCGCTGCAGGCGGCCGGCCAGCTCGTGGTCGGGCCCGGGAGCCAGCCACGCCCGCAGGTGCGCGCCGATCGTCCGCGGGACCAGCCAGGCGGCGAACGCCAGAAACGCGCTGGCCTCGACGCCGACCAGCACCGTTGGGCTGTTCATCCCCGCAGGCAGCACCCGCCAGCCCGCCGCGATCTTGAACCCGTGGACCGCGAAGGCCACCAGCGCGACCGGGACCAGATCTGCGGCAATCGCCGGCCACCTGACCACGACGATAAGCGCGGCCACCACCGCCGCGACCGTCCACGGGTGCACGCCGAACACCGACAGGCCAACCACGGCCACCGGCGCCAGGAGAGCGCCCCAGCGGTTCTTGCGCAGCCATACCCGCAGATCCGGCGCCTGCGTGGCCAGCCGGGCGCGCACGCTCGCCAGCGTGCGCGGAGCGAGCCACAGCCCGAGGGTGAGCAGCACCAGGGCCGCGGGCACCAGCAGCCGGCCCTGCCACAAGCCGGGACCATGGATGAACGGGCCGGCGCCGACGCGGATCTGGCCCGCCCCGTCGGCCGGCAGGGACGCCGCCTTGGCCGGCAGGTAGAACTGCGGCGGATGAGGCGGCGGCCGCGTCGCCCCGGCCATCTGCCAAACGGCCTGGCGGGCCGGTCTCGGCGGCGACGAGACATTGGACGTCGGCTGCGGAACGGACCAGGTTGCTGGCTTCTGCCGGGAGATGAACCGCGTGACGACCCAGCTGACCGGCCCACTGGGGTTGGCCGCGGCCGCTACCAGCCCGCCAATCCCCAAGCCCACCATCGTGGCCGGCACCAGGCCAGCCGCCGCGGTCGGCATCCGGAACGCCAGGACCGACGCCAGCATGACCGCTGCGAGTGTCCACACGCTCAGACCGAACAGCACCATGCTCATCGCGGCCACCGGCACCAGCAGGGCGCCGGGACCGAGCTGACTCAGCAGCCTGGTCAGCATCCTCCACAAGAGTTTGACGAGGATACGCATACCACCAATCGTGGACCTGGGCCCGCCCCCGGCACCATGGGGCGGCACCTAGTTCCCGGGTGGGCCTGGACCTACCCCGGCGGCCGGCGGCTGATCGCATCACCAGCCGGGACATCAGGCTGGCAGCGCCCTACGCTGAGGCCGTGGATCGGCGATCATCGGACCGGTATCTCGATGAGGAGATCGTCGCGGGCCTGATCGCGGCCCAGTTCCCTGACCTGGCCGGCCGGGAGATCGCTGGGCTCGGCGCCGGGCGGGATCACGAGCTGTTCTGCGTCGGCGGCGAATGGATCTTCCAGTTCCCGCGGCGGGCGCCCGCCCGGTCAGGGACTCCCGGAGAGGGTGGCCGTCCGCTGGAAGGCAGGGCAGAAGAGGGAGCCGGATGCGGTGTAGGGAGAGTTCACCACCATGGTGCCGGCCCAGGAAGTGGCGATCCAGGCCCCGTTGTCCACCCGTGCCGTGATGACGCTGAGCTGGATCTTCGCTGTGGACCGGACCGGGAACGCGCTGGACCCCGACCCGCACGGAAACACATTGCCGGTGACCGCCCCTTGGTAGGCGGCACCGGCGCGGCCCAGGGCTGTGCTGAAGGCGTGCCCGTTGAGGCTTCCGGAGAGCCGGACGTCACACGGCCCGGTCATGCAGGCCGGGCTGGCCAGCCACGATTCGACCCAGTTCTTGTGGCCGGTGAGGGATGAACCGCCCCGGACAATCTTGAGGCCGACCGTCCATGCGCCCTGCAGGCGGGCCGCCGAGAGGGGCGGGATGGCGGTGCGGACCACCAGCACGGAGGACAGGGCCGAGCGCTGGCCGCCCCGCACCGCCGCCACGCGGTACCGGTAGGCGGTGGCGGGGGCGAGGCCGGCGGCCTGGTACGACGTGACGGTCCCGGGCACCGAGCCGATCACCTTGGCGCCGTGCAGGATCTGGTACCTGTCGGGCGGGGGGCCCGTCGCCGGGCCCGACCAGTGGAACGCGACGGAGCTGGTGGTCGAGGGGCCCGCGGCGAGCCCGGCCGGCCGCAGCAGCGGAGGGCTCTGCCACGGCGCCCATAGCAGCAGCCCGACGATTAAACCCAGCACCGCGACGACCGCGATGACGGCCACCACGGCCCTCCGGGGCCGCCCGCGCCGCGCCGTGGCCGGAGCGGCCGGGGCAGTGGCGGCTGAGACCCCGGCCGGGGCGGTGACGGCTGAGACCGCGGTGACGGCTGAGACCCCGGCCGGGAGCTGCGGCAACGGCGGCGGCGACTCGAGCGGATCGGTAGCGGTCACTCCCCTGTCGGCCACCGCTGCCGTCCAGCCCGTTCCGTCCCAGTAGCGGTTTTCATGCCGGCTGGCCGGATCGGCATACCAGCCCGCGGGCGCGATCGGTGATGTGGTCATGATGTCCCCTTCCATCCCCATCAATAGATGAAAACGTGTCCCGGCCGGGGCCGTTCAGGGACAGAACGTCCGCGTAAGGCCTTCGGCACCGGGCAGTAAGGGCCCGGGGCCGGAACTCCGCCACGGCCCCGGGCATGTCACACCAGGCGCAAACGCGACACAATGACGTCTGGAGCGAAGCTGACGACCAGCGTGGAGGAGCATTCAAGATGGCCAGTCATCGTTACGCGGTTGCCGCAGCGATCAGCTTGGCATTGATCCTGGCCAGCGCCCAGGGCGCCTTACCCGCGCTCGCCGGGACCGGCGCGGGCGCGCACCACGGCGGCCACTGCTCGGCCGGTGCGCACACGCTCTCGGCGCCGGGCGCCCATCTGTACACCGACACCGGCAACGGCGGCTACACCAGCCTCCACACCGACGTGGACTTGGTCTACGACGCCGTCAGCAACCGGTTCCTGCCCGGCAACCACGTCACGCTCACCGACCGGGCCACCCAGTGCCTGACCAGTTTCAGCCTCGATTTCGAGCGCAGGTCGGTCAACACCTCAGCCGGTCCGGACCTGGCCGTGACCGCGGTAACGGTGAACGGCCAGGCCGCCTACACGTTCGCGCAGCCGACCTACCCGGGCGACCCGTTCGGGCAAGACGATCCTGACCCGCTGGCCCACGAGGCGTCGCAGCTCAACCCGGTCGGCGGGCCGGGCCACAATCCGCTGCCGCCCGCCTGCACGCCGGAGCTGACCTCCACCAACCCGGCGCAGCAGAACTCGAAGAACGGCACGCAGTGCCCCGCCAACAAGCTCGTCATCACCCCGCCGGCGCCGATCGCCGGCGGCGCGACGTTCTCGGTCACCGTCGCCTACACCGGCCGGCCCGGCGTGCACAACGACGGCGACGGAACGACCGAGGGATGGTTCAGGTCGAACACGCCCAAGGGCGACGGCGGCTTTGTCACCACCGAGCCGGTCGGCACCGAGGACTGGATGCCGCTCAACGACTACCCGAGCGCCAAGCCGACCTACGACTTCAACGACACCGTCAACGCCGGGAGGACGGTGCTCGCCAACGGCATGCTGGTGTCCCGCCAGACCCATCCGCCGGACGCCCGGTTCCCCGGCGGCTCGGTGACCTGGCACTGGCATTCGGCCGCGCCGGTCGCCAGCTACCTGGTCGAGGACAGCGTGGGCCACTATGACCTGACCCAGCGGACCGTCGGCGGGATCAAGTTCTACCAGGCCCAGGCCAGCTCGCTCAGCGCGGCGCGGAAGGCGAAGAACCGCGCGATCATGGACAAGCAGCCGGACATCACCCGGTTCGAGAGCATGTTCAACGGGCGCTACCCGTTCACCTCGGACGGCATTGTCGTCGGCCGGCCATCAGCCTCCTTCGAGGAGGAGATGCAGACGATGATCACCTTCGCCGGGGGCGAGATCGACACCGACACCCTGTATCACGAGAACATGCACCAGTGGTGGGGCGACCATGTCACCGAGGCCAGCTACAACCTGACCTTCTACAAGGAGGGCCTGGCGACCTTCGCCGAGTTCCTGTTCGCGGCCAGGACGGCCGAGGACGCGGCGGGCGGCCCGGGCACGCAGGCGGGGCGGCACGCGTTCCAGCAGAGCCTGGTCAGCCAGTTCAACCAGACCTACGCCAGCAAGGACGGGTTCTGGACCGCCGCGCCGTCGAACCCGACCCCGTTCGGCCTGTTCAGCGGCTCTGCGACCTACGCGCGCCCGGGCATCGCCTACATCGCCCTGCGCCAGATCCTGGGCAGCTCGAACTTCACCGGGGTGCTGCGGCAGATCCAGCGCCGCTACGGCGGCCATGCCATCACCGAGGCCCAGCTGGAGGCGGCGTTCCACCGGGGGCTGCCCGCCCGCAACCCGGCGTGCGGCCGCAGGCTCGACCAGTTCTTCCGGCAGTGGTTCGACACTGCCTACGCGCCCGGTGGCGGCGCCAACCGGCCGAGCATCACCGGCCCCGGCCTGGCCGGACCCGGGTTCTACACGGGAGGCTGCACCAGGTGAGCCTCACGCCGGGCGGGGCGGGCTGATCCCGGCTCTCAGGGCACCTCGTCCGTGCTGAGGCCGGCGAGTTCCGCTGCGACGTGGGCGGCCTCGGGCACGTTGAGCCGCTGGTAGATGGCGAGCGCCTGGCTGAGGTAGCGGGCGGCGCCGGGCGTGTCCCCGCCGCTGGCGAGGCACCGGCCGAGGCCCGCCAGCGCCCGGGCCTCGTGCCGCGGGGTCTTGAGCTCGCGCGCGATCGCCAGCGCGCCGGTGAAGCTGCCGAGCGCCTCCGCCTGGTCGGCGGACAGAAGGCACAGCGCGCCCAGGTGGTTGAGCGCACCGGCCTGGCCCGACCGGTCGCCGATCTCCCGGCCGAGCCCGAGCGCCTGGGTGAGGCTGGTCCCCGCGGCCGGGTAGTCACCGGTCGCGCACTGCACGGCGCCCAGGTTGCTGAGCGCCCTGGCCTGGCCGCGGGTGTCGCCGATCTCGCCGTAGATGCCGAGTGCCTGGGTGATCGCGCCGGCCGCGGCCGGGTAGTCGCCGGTCGCGTACTGCAAGGCGCCGAGGTAGTTGAGGGCGTTGGCCTCGCCGAGCCGGTACCTGAGGCTGCGGGACAAGGCCAGCGCCTGGGTGAGGCTGCCGGAGGCGGCCCGATGGTCGCCGGTCGCGGCCTGCACGGCGCTCATGTCGCCCAGCACCGTGGCCTGGCCCACGCCGTCCCCGAGGTCGCGGTACCGGGTGAGCGCCTCGCCGAGCGCCTCGGCGGCCGCCGGGTAGTCACCCGTCTCGAACGCCACCGTGCCGAGATGGCCGAGGGTGGTGGCCTGGCCGGGCTGATCACCGAGATCGCGGTAGATGGGAAGCGCCTCGGCGAGCGTCGCGGCCGCGGCCGGGTAGTCACCGGTGTCCAGCTGCACGGCCGCGAGCCGGAGCAGGACCTCAGCGTGGCCGGCCGGGTCGCTGAGGCCGCGGAACAGCTGCCGCGCCTGGCTGAGCGTGTCCGTCGCGGCCCGGTAGTCACCGATCACGTACTGGACCGAGCCGCGGTAGTTGAGGGCCTTGGCCTGGCTGGCGCCGAGGTTGATGAGGGCCGCCGCCACCCCGGGCTGGTCGCCGGCGGCTTTCCCCGCCGCGGCGGCCGTCTGGTAGGCGCTCCGGGCCTGGTCCCAGTAACCCTCGTCGTACAGGAACGCGCTCATCGCCTCGGCGATCGCGATCGCCTCGGCGTAGCGGGCCGTGGCGGCCGCCTGCTCCACGCACGCCTGCAGGTTCAGGCGCTCGGCACGCATCCACGCCAGCGCCTGGTCCCGGCTGGAAAGCGGCGGGATGAGGCCTGGCCGGCCGGGCTGGTCCGCGCCGGCGGGCGCGTCCGCGCGCGGGGAAAGGTGGCGGTCGGCCGCCCGGGCCGAGCGCAGGTAGTAGTCCAGCAGACGGCCGGTGGGCGCATCCCCATCGTCGCCGTCCGCGGCGGCTCGCGCGCGCGCGTACGCGCGGAGCAGGTCGTGCATCGCGTACCGGCCCCTGGCCGCTTCCTCGACGAGATGGTTGTCATAGAGCGCGTCGAGCAGCCGCCGGGCCGGAGCCAGCTCGGCGCCGATCATGGCGGCCGCGGCCCGGGCGTCGATGTCCGGGCCGGGATGCAGGCCCAGGCAGCGGAACAGCCGCTGCTGATCGGCCAGAAGGTCGGCGTAGGAGAGGTCGAAGGCAGCGGCCGCGCTGGCGCTCCCCGCGTGGATCTCTTCCAGCTCGTCCCCGGATTCCTCCACGGCCGCGACGAGGTCGGCCACCGTCCAGGAGGGATGATGACGCAGCCGGCCGGCCAGCAGGCGGATCGCCAGGGGCAGGCGGCCGCACCGCCGCACGAGGTCGGCCACGGCCTCCGGTTCGGCGGAGGATCCGGGAGCCAGCCGGGTAAACAGCTGGGCAGCCTGGCCGGATGGCAGGGTTTCCAGCGTCAGAGGCACCGCCTCTTCAAGATCGGCAAGCCGGCGCCGGCTGGTGATCAGCACGGCGCAGCCGCCCGCGCTGGGCAGGATCGGGCGAATCTGGCCGACGTCGCGTGCGTTGTCCAGCATCACCAGCATCCGCTTGCCAGCCAGCAGGCTGCGGTAGAGGCGCGCCTGCGCCTCAGCGCCGACCGGGACGCGATCCGCTGGCACCCCGAACGTGTCGAGGAACTCCCGGACCGCCTCGGCCGAGGCCATGGGCGCGCCCGATGGGTCATGGCCCCGGAGATTCACGTAGAGCTGGCCGTCCGGGAATCTGGGCGCCACCTGATTCGCCCAGCGCAGGGCCAGAGTGGTCTTGCCCACGCCCGCGGTGCCGTCGATCGCGAGAATCGCGGTCGACTCCTCGTCGGAGGCGGCGTCCAGCATCTGGGTGAGCTGGCCCAGTTCTTCGTCGCGACCCACGAAATGCGGCGCGGGGGCGGGCAGCTGATGCGGCACCGGCGCCGCGCCGCCCGGCACCCGCTGCAGTTTCGCGGCGTCGGGCGGGTAGGGGTGATCCGGCCGGCAGATCCAGCCCACCGCGGTCGTCTCCTTCACGGCCACCTGAACCGGCCGGTAGGTGGCGGCATCGCCGGCCGGGCTGTGGCGGACGACCTCGTCGAAGAACCACGGCGAGACGATCACCGCCAGCACCCCGGGCGAGTCGGCGAGAGCGCTCTTGAGCGGGCGCGCGTCCAGCAGCCGGAACGCCAGGTTGATCGACTCCGCGGTGACCCCGTGCTCGTCGTAGTAGACCTCCCCCGCGTGCAGCGCCACCCGGAGCCGGATCCGCTCCTCGGCGCGGTGCGCCGCGTTGTGCTCCTGGAGTGCTCCGGCCAGCTCGCGGGGAATCGATTCCACGAACAGGCCCTTGGGCACCTCCGCCGGAATCAGGACGAACACCCCATCGCCGCAGCTCTCGTGGTAGCAGTCGGCCCACGGGACGCCGGCCTCGCGGAACGCCTGCTGCACGGCGCGGTACATGCCGTCGCGCACCGCGAGCCGGTCCGGATTGGTGCGCCGCTTGTCCCCGAAGCCCTCGACATCCACCACGAAGATAGTCCGGTGGACGGCGGACCGCTGATGCTCCATCTGATCTCGCGCCCCCCCGGGAACAAGCCAGCAACACGGCCGATGCCGTCAGCCGATCATCTTATCCGGTGAGCCTGAAAAGAGGCGGCGGGCAGGAAAGCGCGGGCGGCGCCTGTCCCAGGCCGGCGAGCGGCCGGTGTGGGCACAGCCCGGGAGTATGGTTAGCCGCGTGGCCGGCCCGACGGCCGGCCGGTAGCCTCACCCAGCGGCGACGATGCCAATCCAGAAGCAGTTCCGGCGTGACCGCCTCCGCACCCGGCGTTTCGGGGACCAGGGCACTGCTGTCTCCCAGATCAGCGAGACCACGCTCCTGCGTGCGCTGATCGACGAAGCGCAGCGGACGCTGGCCGGGCGGGGCCACGCCATCGTGGTCGGCAGCGGCGACGATGCCGCCGTCTGGCGGCCGGACCCGGCGGCCCTGCTCGCCGTTACCCAGGATGCAGTCGTCGAGGGCGTGGACTACCAGCCCGGGTGGACACTCCCCTACCTGGTCGGAAAGCGGAGCCTGACGATATCGCTGTCTGATATCGCCGCGATGGGCGCCGAGCCGGCCTGGTGCGTGGTGACGTACTGCGTCAGCCCGGATGTTCGTTATGAAGATCTGCTTGCCATCCAGCACGGGCTGTGCGACGTGGCCGCCGGGTCTGGCTGTGCGGTCATCGGCGGGGACGTCAGCCGCACCGACGGGCCCCTGGTGGTGGACGTGGCAGCGGGCGGAAGCGTCCGGCACGGCCGGATCCTGCGCCGAGACGCCGGGCGCCCCGGCGACGCGCTGCTGGTCACCGGGACACTGGGCCGGGCGGCAGCTGGGCTGCGGCTGCTTGCTGAGCGGCCAGGCAGCGCACCGGCCGGCGACAGCGACCGCTGGGTCACCGCGCAGCTGGATCCGGTTGCGCGGCTGGGCGAAGGGGCCGCGCTGGCCGGACTCGGGGTGATCTGCTGCGGGGATCTGAGTGACGGGCTGCTGGTCGACTCGGAGCGGACGGCGAGTGCGTCCGGCTGCGCCGCTGAGCTCTGGCTCGAGTCAGTTCCTGTGGACCCGGGCCTCCGCGGCTCGTTCCCTGATGACTGGCCCGCGCTGGCCCTGGCGGGAGGCGAGGATTTCGAACTTCTCGCCGCCGTCCCCGGGGCCAGGGTCCCGGAGCTGGTCCGGCGGTGGGACCCGGAGCTAGCGCCGCTGACGGTGGTGGGGCAGCTGGTGCCGGGGACGGGCGTGCGGCTCCTCGATCACCAGGGCGGCGCCGAGATCGGCAAGCCCGCTCCGGCCTCGCGCCACTTTTGAGCCGGGCCGACTCGGGGCCGCGCCGGCGGGACACCGGACCAAGTCAAGGCCGATCATGGTTGCATGTGGTACCCGAGCCCGGGCATGACGGCCGGCTAGAGGCGGGGAGATGCTCAACATCTCGTTCAACAGCCTGCTGATCATCGCCGGGGTCGCCGTCCTGGTCCCGGTGGTGCTCGACCTGGTGCCGCGGCTGCCGGTGCCCGAGGCGGCGCTCGAGGTGATCGCGGGCATCGTGGTCGGCCCGTCGGTGCTCGGCTGGGTGCGGGTCAACGCGCCGGTGCAGGTCCTCAGCGATCTTGGCTTGGGCATGCTGCTGTTCCTGGCCGGACTGGAGATAGATCTCGAGCGGCTGCGCGGGCCGCTCGCGCGGCTGGCGGCCCTGGCGTTCGCCACCTCAGCCGTGCTCGCGCTGCTGTGCGCGTACACCTTGGGCCTGGCCGGGCAGGCCGAGCAGCCACTGCTGCTGGCGATCATGCTCATGTCCACGTCGGCCGGGCTGCTGCTGCCGCTGCTGAAGGACACGGGAGAGGAAACCACTGAGTTCGGCCAGCTGGTCATGACCGCGGCGGCGCTCGCCGAGATAGTGCCGATCCTGCTCCTGTCGCTGTTCTTCTCGGCGGCGTCCGCGACGCCGGAGGCGCAGCTGATCTCGCTCGCGATCTTCGTCGTCCTGCTGGTGATGTCGGGCCTCGCCCTCGCCCGCGTGCGCCGGCTGGACCGCGTGGGGCGGCTGCTCAACCACCTGGCCGACAGCAGTGCCCAGCTGCGCGTGCGCTCGTCGCTCACCCTCGCGCTCGCCTTCGGGGTGCTCGCCTACCGGTTCGGTTTCGCGTCGATCCTCGGCGCGTTCGCCGCCGGGCTGCTGGTGCGGCTGATCGAGCTGTCCCGCGGCACCCCGCATCCGCAGTTCCAGACCAAGATGGAGGGAATCGGCTTCGGCTTCCTGGTGCCGATCTTCTTTATCGCCACCGGCGCCGAATTCCAGCTGAAGGCTCTCCTGACGAACCCGGTCGCGCTCGCGGAGGTGCCGCTGTTCCTCGCCGCGCTGCTGCTCGTGCGGGGGCTGCCCGCGCTGCTGTACGTCCGCACTGTCGGCCGGCGGCGGGCGGAGGCGGCGGGCCTGCTGCAGGCGACCACGCTCACGTTCGTGATTGTGGCCACGCAGATCGGGCTCGCCGGGGGGAAGATCACCCCGACCACCGCGGCCTCGCTGCTCGCCGCGGGACTGCTGTCCGCGGTCTTGTTCCCCGGCGGGGCCAAGCGGCTCCTGCCGCGGGCGGCCGCGCGGGGGGCGGCGCCGGTCGAGGACACCGGTTAGCGAAGCACGAAGGAGGAAGGCCCCAGTGGAAGTACCCGAGCTGCCCGTGGACCCGCTCGACGCGCTGAGGAAGCGGCACAGCGCGAAGTGGCAGACGTACCCGGCCGATGTGCTGCCGCTCACGGTGGCCGAGATGGATTTCGCCCTGGCTACACCGGTCGCAGAAGCCCTGTACGAGGCCGTCGGGCGGTCCGACACCGGGTACGCGATGGCCCCGCCGGCCCTGGGCCGGGCGCTGGCCGGCTTCGCCGCCAGCCGCTGGCGGTGGGACATCGACCCGGCGTCGGTGACCGCGGTGACCGACGTCGGGGTGGGCGTGGTGGAGCTGCTCCGGCTGGTGGCCCGCCCCGGCGATGCGGTGGTGATCAGCCCGCCGGTGTACCCGCCGTTCTTTGGCTGGGCCCCCGAGGCCGGGGCCCGGCTGCTGGAGGTACCGCTGGCCCACGACGCCGCCGGGTGGCGTCTCGACCTCGCCGCGCTGGAAGCGGCCTTCGCCACCCACCCGGCGGCCTACGTACTGTGCAACCCGCACAACCCGGTCGGGCGGGTGCATACCGCCGACGAGCTGGCCGCGCTGGTCCGGCTCGCGCGGATCTACCAGGTCACCATCGTCAGCGACGAGATCCACGGCCCGCTGGCGCTCCCCGGCGCCACGTTCACCCCGCTGCTGACCGTCCCCGGTGCCGCCGAGGTCGCCGTCAGCGTGCTGTCGGCCAGCAAGGCCTGGAACCTGGCCGGGCTGAAGTGCGCCGCCGTCGTCACCGCCGCGCCGGGCATGGCCGCGCTGGCCGGCCGGCTCCCCCGACACCCGGTGGCGCATCGGCCATTTCGGCGTCCTGGCCACCGTCGCGGCGTTCACCGATGGCGGGCCCTGGCTTGACCAGCTTCTGGCCACCCTCGACCACCGGCGGGCCCTGCTCGCTAACCTGCTGCGCCAGCGCCTGCCCACGGTTACCTGGCATCCGCCGGAGGCGACCTTCCTGGCCTGGCTCGACTGCACCGCGCTCGGCCCGGACAACCAGGCCCGCGAACTGTTCCTCGACCGCGGTCACGTCGCGCTCGAGCCCGGCCTGAACTTCGGCGCCGTCGGCAGTGGTCATGCGCGCCTGAACTTCGCCACCAGCACCGACATACTTGACCAGGCGACGGCGCGGATGGCGGCCGCCGCCACCTGATGCCCGATCAACGCTTCTGCGCGGCTCACGTGACGATCAAGCGGATCAGTGCCGGTCCCGGGCCTGCCACCGCTCCTCGCGCCGGCGGCGGGCTCACAAGTTGATCCACCCGGTCAGGACGTCGGCGCCGTCAGTGGTGTGGTAGCGCAGCCGGAATGGGCTGGCCGGGATGGGGTGGATGGGGAACCAGCCGAGCCGGTCCACCGGCACCGTGACGGCCGCGCCGTCCCTGGTCTGGATCTCGATCGTCCCTTCGTGCGCCGGGATCACCTGACCGAGCAGGGATTGGCCGCTGACCTCCAGCTCGATGATCAGATGTGTGGACGTGAAGGTGAGCGCGCGGATCGATGCCGTCTCTGACCGCAGGCTCGGTACGCGGTCCGGGTCGCGGATGGAATCGTAGGTGAGACGCGCGAGCTCGGCGTCGATGTTGTGCCATGCGTAGGCGCTCTTGCCGGCCTCGACAAACTCAGGCGGTACGGCCCGCTGCGCCCGCAGCGATTCCTTCAGCGCGGCCAGTAGTTGCTCGTCGTCCCAGCTTTCAGGCACGCTGCCCACCTCCGGCGTCGCTGGTCCTGGCGTTCTCGGCCTCGTTGTCCCTGGTCTCCCGTTCGCTGAACGTGGTGAGGTAAGGCGAGCGGCGCAGCCGGTCCAGGCAGCGCGCGCGCTGTGGGCCGATGCTGCCGATGGGTATCGACAGGACGGCGCTTATCTTCGCGTAGGAGAACGGCGGGTCACTGAGCAGCATCGACAGCAGCTGCCGACAGCGCGGCGGAAGGTCGGCGAACGCCGCGCGCAGCGCGGCGTTCAGTTCCGCGGCGAGGATCTCCTGCTCGATCATGGCGTCGTCTTGGTCTGATGACATCTGGCTTTCCAGGGGCGAACCGGTCAGGTCGTATCTGCGTGCTGCCCGCAGGACCCGAAGGCATTCCCGCTGGGTGGTGGTGGCCAGCCAGCCGGGCAGCGCCGCCGAGACGCGGAGGTTCCCGAGCTGCTCAACCAGGAGCAGCCACACGGTCTGGCCGATGTCGTCGGCGTCGCTGCGGTTCAGCTGGTAACGGTGGCAGATGGACCACACCAGCGGGGCATAGCGCTCCACAATCTGGTCCCAGGCCCCCTGGTCACCGTCGCGGGCCCGTTCGACGAGCATGATGACTGCCGGATCGTCACGCATGAGGTGTCCTCACGGGCGTGGTTCAGGTGCCTGGCCGGTTGGGCACGATGCCGCCGCCGGGCTGGCCTGGATCGGGGCGCAGGAGTTCTTCGAGCGCCTCACGGGCGGATCGGCGTCCCGGCACGGTGCGGGCGGCGATAGCGCCGCTGACAACGCCCGCGGCGAAGGAGCATCCCTCCCAGATGGCGGTCCCGGGAAAGGTCACCTTCTTCGAGTCCAGGACGTGGCCCTGGTTGTCCTTGTGCTCGATCTCAACCACGCCCCGCACGTAGGCTCCGGTGAGCCCGACGCCCGGTGCCAGCAAGGAAATCCAGGGCGCGGGATCCGGGGTGAACGTCGCCCGGTGGCCGCCCTGGTCGAGTGCGCCGACTCCCACCACGTTCACATGGGCGGCCGGATAAGCGGCCGTGTTGTGCTCGAGGCCGGCTGGCACCAGGTTGGGCGGGAGGTGGTCGACGTCTCCGTTATTTCCGGCCGCCGCCACCAGCACGGTCTCGGGGCTGAACTGCCTGATCGCGGCGTCGAAGATCATCGGTGCGGTGTTGTCGTCGGTCCGGAATTCCCCGAAAGAAAGATTGACGACGTCCATTCCGGTCTGGGCGGTTTCAGCCATCGCCACGGCGGCTTCCCAGGCTGTGCCGTCGCCCTGGCCGTCAAGCACCTGATGCACATAGAGCTCAGCGGCCGGTGCTTCCCGCAGGATGCAGGAAGCGACAAACGCGCTGTGCCCGTCGAAGACCGTAAAAGTGTCACGGTCGCTGCCCAGGAGGTCACTGCGGCGGGCCAGGTAGCGGTCGGCGAACCACGGGTGAGGGTACAGGCGGGTGTCGAGCAGCCCCACCCGTACGCCGCTGCCCGGCTCGGTGTCTGGCTGGTTTCCCGAGCTGGCCGGCCCGAGGGTGGCGTCGGTGGGTTGCGGGTCTCCGTTGCCGCCGCCGATATGGGGATAGCCCTTGACCGGGGACGGCCGGTAATTCTTGCCGATCGTCACCCTCCAGCCCGGGTAGTCGCGGGCGAACTTGAGGTGGATGCCCTTGATCAGCAGAACGAGTGCGGCGACGTCGGAATTGAGCCCACCGGCCTGGGACAGGGCCCGCTCATGCTGGAACTGCCTGAGCTGCGGCCCGATGTCGTCGCTGTCCAGGAGTGTGCTGACTGCCTGGTCAACGTTCGCCAGCTCGCGCATCAGGGCGAGGCCCAGGACCGGGCTGCGCTCGATCTGGCCGCTTTGCACGCCAAGACCAGCCAGGGTCTTGGCGATGAGCTCCTCATCAGGCAGGGCCACCACGAGCTGATCGTCATGAAACGTCTCGACCCGGCCACACTTGATACCCATACGCCTCTCCTGCCCAGTTGCAGGTGCTGCAGCACCCTCGGTTGCACGGAGGGCCCCGCGGGCCGCCTGATACACCTGGCGGAAAAATTTCGCACCGGCCCGAAGGGGCGTGCATAGAATCGTTTGTGCACGGCACGCTGCAGGAACAGGCGCATGAGGCGCTCCGGCTGGCCGAGGGGAACCCGGCCCAGTCGGCTGTGCTGGCCCGGGCGATCGCCGGCCGGGCGCGCCGCAGCGGGGATCTCGCCCCCCTTTCGATCGCCGAGCGGGTGCTGGGAGTAGCGGCCCTGCAGCTGGAAGATCCCGATGCCGCGCTGCGTCATCTGCGGGCAGCTATCCGCGCTGGCCGCCGCGCGCGCGCGGCCGACCTGGTGGCCGAGGCTCAGCTGAGACTGGCGTTCGTCCTGGTCGTGCGCGGGCGCGGGGCACAGGCCCTGCGGGAGATCGAGTCGGCGCTCGGGGGCATCAGCGACGGCGCGGCGCGGGCCCGGGCCCAGGCGCAACGGGGCGCGATCTTAAGTCACATCGGCAGGCTGGATGAGGCCCTTCCGGACTACCACGCCGCGCTGTCCGTGCTCCGCCGCGCCGACGATCACGTGTGGGTGCAGCGCGTCCTCTACAACCGGGCGGTGCTGTATGGCTACCGGCAGCAGTTCGCGGCCGCCGAGGCCGACCTGCAGGAGGCCGCGCAGCTGTGCGCGCAGCTTGAGCTGGACTTGTCGCTGGGGTTCGTGCACGAGAACCTGAGCTGGATCAATGCCCAGCGCGGCGACGTGCCGGCCGCGCTGCACTACCTGGACCTGGCCGAGCGATCCCTGCGCGCGCAGGGCGCGCCCGTCGGCGAGCTGCTCACCGACCGGAGCCAGCTGCTGCTGTCAGTGCGCCTGATATCCGAGGCCATGCAGGCGGCCGAGGAGGCGGTCCGGGAGTTCGAGCAGCAGGGCCGGAAGATCGGCCTTCCCGAGGCCCGGCTGCTGCTGGCCCAGGCCGCGATCCTGGATGGGCAGGCCGGCCGCGGGCTGGCGGAGGCACGGAAGGCGGCCCGCGAATTCGGCCACCAGCGGCGCCCCCGCTGGGCGGCGCTGGCCCGCTTCACCGTCTTGCGCGCGCAGCTGGCTGGCGACGGGCGGCCCGGCGCCGGCGTCCGGCTCCGGCAGCTGGAGCGCGCCGCCGACGACCTGGCCGCCGCGGGCTGGCGGGTTTCCGCCGGCGAGGCCCGGCTGCTCGCCGGCCAGCTCGGCCTCACGAAGGGCTCGACCGGCCGGGCCCGCGCACAGCTTCAGCAAGCCAGCCGCGGCCGCGGCTCGGGGCCCGCCCTGCAGCGCGCCCAGGCCTGGCATGCCGAGGCGCTGCAGCGATGGGCCACTGGCGACCGCCGCGGCGCGACGTCCGCGGCGCGCACCGCGCTGCGCATCATGGAAGAGCACCAGGCCGGCCTGGGAGCCACGGATCTGCGCGCCCACGCCGCCGGGCACCGGGTCGACGTAGCCAGGTTCGGCCTGCGGATGGCGTTCGACGACGGCAGGCCCGCCCAGGTGATGGAGTGGGCGGAGCAGGGCCGGGCCAGCCACCTCATGCTCCGGCCGGTCCGCCCGCCAGCCGATCCTGATCTTGCCGCGCTGCTGTCGGATCTGCGCGTGACAGTCAACGAGATCGTCAAGGTCCGCGGCGCCGGCGGCAGCACCGGGGCGCTTGAGCGCCGCCAGGTGACGCTGGAACGGCGCATCCGCGACCATTACCGCCGCTGGCCCGGGGAACAGATCTCCAGGCCCGCCCGCCCGGTGCCGTTGCCTGCGCTGTCGGCCGCGCTCGGCGATGCGGCACTGATCGAGTTCGTTCAGCTCGACGACACGCTGCACGCCGTCACGGTGGTCCGCGGCCGGGTCCGGCTCTGCCGCCTCGGCCTGGCGGCGCCGGTCCGCGAGCTGCTCGACCGGGCCCGGTTCGCGCTGCACCGGCTCGCCCGCCATCACGCGAGCGACACCAGCAATGCGGCGGCCCGTGCCCTGCTCGCCGACGCCGCGGAGCGGCTCGATGCGCTGCTCCTGCGGCCGGTCGCCAGCCAGACCGCTGACCGGCCGCTGGTCCTGGTCCCGACCGGCGCGCTCCAGTCGCTGCCCTGGTCGATCCTGCCCTCATGCGCGCCGGCCGGTCACCGTGACGCCGTCGGCCACGCTCTGGCACGCTGGCCTGCGCGACAGCAGCACCGGCGGCCATGCCGTGGTGGCGGCCGGCCCCGGGCTTCCAGGTGCCAGCGCCGAAGCGGCCGCGATAGCGGCCCTGCACCAGGTGACGGCGCTGGCCGAGGACAGGGCGACGGTCGGGGCCGTGACGGCCGACCTCGACGGGGCGCGGCTTGCCCACCTGGCGGCGCACGGCCGCATCCACCCGAACAACCCGCTGTTCACCTCGCTGACGTTCGCCGACGGGCCGCTCACGGTCTACGACCTGAAGCAGCTCCACCGGGCGCCGGAGCTGGTCGTCCTGGCGGCCTGCGATGTGGGCCGGTCAGCCGTCCGGGCGGGCGACGAGCTGCTCGGCCTCAGCGCGACGTTCCTGGCGCTCGGCACCCGGCACGTCATCGCCTCCGTGGTCCCGGTCCCGGACGCCGAAACCGCCCCGCTCATGATCGCGTTCCACCGGCTGCTGGCCGCTGGCGAAGCGGTGACGCCGGCCCTGGCGCAGGCCCAGCGGCAGCTCGGCTCCACCCATCCGGCGGCCACGGCCGCGGCCGCCGGGTTCGTCAGCATCGGGACCGGCACCGCCCCGCCGCCGGGGCCCGGCGGGTGACTCGCGGGCGGGCCCAGTGCCCGCCCTATGTCACCCGTGCAGCGAGCCGGCCCGGCGGGCCGTGGCCACCGGCGCGGAGGAAGAGGAAGAAGAAGAAGGAGGAAGAAGCCGGGCAGAACACGGCTCGGTGGCAATCACCTACGGGCGTGAGCCACTGCTGGGCGGGACGGCAGTGTCAGTGGCCGACGTGCGCAGCCGATCAGCCTGCCGGTGATTACAAGACGGCGCTGGGTGGGAAACCCAGGTAGACAGCGGTCAAGGAGGACCTCATGAGTGTGTACAGGGTTATTGACATCATCGGGACGAGCGGCAACTCGTGGGAAGAAGCCGCGGCGGAGGCGGTGCGGACCGTCCGGCAGACGATCCGCGACGTCCGGGTCGCCGAGGTGGTGAAGCAGGACATCCACCTCGAGGACGACGGCGGGATCACCTACCGGTCCAGGCTGCAGGTCTCCTTCAAGTACGAGGCGGACCGCTAGCCAGCTCGATGCCTGCCCCGCCCCGGCGGCCTTAACTGGAGCCCACCGCGGCCAGCAGCGCGAACAGGATGGTCGCCACGGCGAACACGCCGTGCGCCGCCGCGATCGGCACCGGCGGGTGCCGGGACGGCGGCGGGCCGGGGCTGGCTGGGGCGGGCGCCGGGCCCGCCCCAGCGGGAACGGCCTGCGCGGCTGGCAACGGCGCGGCCGCCACGGAGCGCTCGGGGAACCACAGCACCAGCACCATGCCGAGACCGGCCACCGGCAGCAGCAGCGCGCAGGCCGTCCAGGCCAGGCCGGCCAGCCCGGTCGCCAGGTAGGCGATCCAGGCGAGCAGCCCGGCCACGGCCAGCCCGAAGTGCGCGAAGGTCACCGATGGCGGGAGGACGGCGTCGCCACGACGGCCCCGGCGGAACCCGCCGCGGGCGACCCACCTGGCCATCATCCAGGCTCCGAGGCCGACCGTGATCAGCCACGAGATGAGGGCGGCGAGGCCGAGTGACGGGCCGCTGGCCCGGCCCGCCGCGGGCGCGGGCACCGGCGCCTGGCCGCTCTGCGCTGGAACGGTGCTGACCAGGTGCGCCAGCAGGGGGCTCAGCTTCAGCGTGAGGGCACGCCGGCGCGCCTTTCCGTGCACGGTTGCGGTCATCGCGTAGATCGCCCGGCCGACCGCGTAGTTGACCTGGGCCCGGGTCAGGCCCCGGCACGCGGCGGGCAGCGACGTGACCGTGACGTGATGCTCGATGGCGTTGATGCCGAAGCTGGCGCACGACTGGACCGACGGCCCCGGCGGGGCCGCCGGCCCGTGACCGCATCCGCCGGCCAGCAGCCCGGCGAGGATGACTCCCGCCGCGGCCCGGACGGCACGGTTCCGCCGCGCGGCCAGCCGCGTGCTCATGCTGCCGTCTCAGCCGCTGGCGGCCGCTGGTGCGGCCGGTTGGCCGGCGGGGACGTGCACGGCGATCTCACCGCCGAGGCGGAACCCGGCACACAGGCCGAGATTGTCGCCGCTCCAGAAACGGCCGGCGTCATACCAGCTCGGATCGTGCCTGCCCGGCAGCAGCCCCATGGCCTGGTAGGTGATGGCCAGCACCTCCGCGCAGTAGGCGGTCTCCAGATCGGTGTCGCGTGTCGTGTTCCGGAAGGCTGGCGCCCGGCCGAGCAGCCACCGCGACGCGAGCCGGGTCGTGGACGGGAAGGGGGTGCCATCGAGCCGGGCGATCGTGCGCAGGACGGCGTCTTCCATCTGGCGGGTCACCGAGGGGTCGAGCTGGCGCAGCCAGGCCCGCTGGCCGTACCTGGTGGCCCAGACGGTGACCGCATCACGCATGTCATGCAGCTGCACCCCGCGGTGGCGGGCGCCGGACCACAGGTCGGGCAGGGACCGGCCAAGCTCGGCGTGCCACATCAGCGGCGGCAGGTCGTCGATGACCAGCGCCATGCCGACGTGGTTGACCGGGCTGTTGGTCGCCACCCGGATCGCCCGGTCGGCGACCGAGTGCCCGCGGAACAGCCACACATCACCCGTGCGGGCCAGATCCACGGCCTGATCGAGAGGAATGCTCGCGGCGGCCATGGTCTAGCCTAAGCAGATGCGCTGGTGGAAATGGCTGGGACTGGCAGGCTTGGCCGGTGTCGCCACCACCGGTGTGGTGATCGCCCGTTCCGAGCGGCGCCGCCGTGCCTACACCCCGGACGAGGTCCGGGACCGGCTGCACGCCCGGCTCGCCGAAGCGTCCCAGGCGGGCCAGCCCGCGCGCAGCTCCGGGCCGTGAAGCCGCGGCCGCCGGGGCGGGAGGCCAGCCATGGGGGCCGACGACGCAGCGGCGCGGGCCCGGCACCGCCCGCGGCGAGCGAGGGCGGCACGCGACCTGATCAGCCGCTGGGTGAGCTGCGCTCGCGCAATGTCACCGCCCGGCGGACGGACGTGGTCTTCGGGACGGCCTGGTCCCGATGACGACGGTGGTGTTCAGCGCGCTGGAATGGGCCACCCTCGGGAGCAGCCCGACGTGGGCGACGGCGTTGACGGCCTGTGGCGCCTGCCGCTCGCTCGTCTCGACCAGCAGGTGGCCGCCTGGCGCGAGCCACTGTGGCGCGGCGGCGGTCACGCGCCGCAGGACGTCGAGCCCGTCTGCGCCGCCGTCGAGCGCCACCCGCGGCTCGTGGATGCGCGCCTCCGGGGGCAGCAGCCCGACCTCGCCGGTGGGCACGTACGGGACGTTGGCGGCCAGGATGTCGATCCGGCCCCGCAGCCGTGCGGGCAGCGCGGTGTAGAGGTCACCTTGATATACCTGGCCGCCGGCGGTGGCGACGTTGCGGCGGGCGCATCGCACCGCGGCGGGATCGATGTCGGCGGCGTGCAGCTCGGCCCGGTCCAGGGCAGCGGCCAGCGCGGCGCCCACCGCGCCCGAGCCGCAGCACAGGTCGAGGACGACGACCGGCCGTGGGGGGGCCGCCCCAGGGACCCGGCCGGCGAGGGCGGTGGCCTGCCGGACCAGGAACTCGGTGCGGCGGCGCGGTATGAAGACCCCGGGATCCACGGCTATCCGCAGGCCGCAGAACTCCGCCCAGCCGAGGATGTGCTCGAGGGGCTGGCCGGCGGCCCGCTGGTCGACCATGGCGGCCAGGCCGGCTGGCGTCCGGGCCGCGGAGATGAGCAGCCGCGCCTCGTCCTCGGCGAAGACACAGCCCGCGTCCCGGAGCCTACTGACAATGTCCGGCCGGACATGACCTGACGGTGAAGCTGACATGAGGGCGCCTTTCGTATGCCTGTGGGCGCTCTCCTGGTCACCGGCCCGGGCGGGCCGCACGGCCGTGAGGCGAGAGCACCCGGCCTGATCTGGGGGTAATGGGTCTCACCTCCTCGGGACGTCCGCTGCGGATCAGTTCACGCTACCTGAGCCGGGCGGCCGGGGATCCGCACCGGCCGCGCACCGCCGTTGAGCGCCGGGCGGCCAGCTAATACTGTGCGGTCATGCCCCCTAACTGGCCTGCGCGCTCGTACGAAGACTGGCGAGCGACCTGCGACACACTGCACGCCCACACCCAGGTGCTCGGCAAGCTGGCGGCCGGGCTCGCCCCGCCCGAGCCCCAGCTGCAGCACGCGGCGCTGCGGCTGACCGCGCGGGGATGGGAGACGGCCCCGCTGCCGGCACCCGACGGTTCCGGGGCGCTGGTCGTCGCCCTCGACCTGCACCGCCACGAGGCGGTCGTCGAGCACAGCGGCGGCCGGGTCCAGCGCATCACGCTCACCCCCCACCGGACGGTCGGCGAGGTGACGCGTGAGGTGCTGGCCGCCGTGCGCGCCGCCGGCGGCGACGTGCGGATCGACCCCGCGCCGCAGGAGGTGCCGTGGGACATACCGCTCGACGCCGACGACGAGCACGCGCACTACGACCCGGGCGAGGTCGCCGGCTACTTCGCCGCGGCGACCCAGGCCGCGCTGGTGCTCGCGGAGTTCCGCGCGTCGTACCGGGGGCGGAAGACGCCGGTCAACGCGTGGTGGGGCTCGTTCGACCTGGCCGTGAGCCTGTTCTCCGGCCTGCCGGCCGACCCGCCGTCGGACGACTTCATCATGCGCAATTCGATGGACGCGCAGGATGTCGCCGTCGGCTGGTGGCCGGGTGACACGCGCTACGGCAAGGCCGCGTTCTACGCGTACGCCCACCCGGCGCCGGAAGGCTTCGCGAACGCCACCCTCTCGCCCCCGGCCGCCCGCTGGGACAGCGCGCAGGGGCTGTACGTGCTGGACTGGGACGACGTCATCGCGTCCGCGGACCCGCACGCCACGGCACTGGAGTTCGCCCGCTCGGCGTTCCGCCACTCGTGCGTCGTGTGTGGCTGGGACCCGGCGCTCGCCGCCAGCGCCGAGGGAAAACCGCCGCCTGTGACCTGATGGGCAGGTCAGTTCTTGCGGCCGGTGAGCGCCAGGCTGGCGCCGATGCCGATCATGACCAGGCCACCGGTCCCGCCCACCAGCTCCAGCCGCCGCGGCGAGCGGGCGATCCACGTCCGGGCCGTCCCGGCGGCCACCGCCCAGGTGCTGTCGCACACCACCGCGATGGCGACGAACACCGTGCCCAGCAGCAGCATCTGCAGCGGCACACGGCCAGCCGAAGGGTCCACGAACTGCGGCAGCACGGCGGCGAAGAAGACGATCGCCTTCGGGTTGCTCACGCCGACCACGAAGCCGTCCCGCAGGATCACGCCCATGGTCTTCCGCTCCATCTCGGCGTGCAGGGCCGCCCCCAGCGAGCGCCGGTGCCGTACCGCCTGCACGCCCAGGAAGACCAGGTAGGCGGCGCCGGCCAGCTTGATGGCGGTGAACAGGGCCACCGACCGCTCGACCACCGCGCCGACGCCCAGCGCGACCGCCGCGACCTGCGCGTAGACCCCGATCTGGCCGCCTACGGCGGAGCCCACCCCGGCCGCCCGGCCCAGCATCAGCGAGCGGCTGATCACGAAGAGCACATTCGGCCCGGGGACGACGATCAGCGCGAACGAGATCAGCGCGAAGGCGAGCAGATGGCCGGTGGGAAGCACGCCCGCAGCCTATCCGGGGCCCGGGCAGCCTCCCGCGGGTAGCGGGGGTGGCGGGAGGCCGCCCGGGTGCTGGCGCTGCTCCGCGGCCCGGTCAGCCGCGGGTGAGCAGCGGGTCGGTGGCGAGGCTCTCGTCGCCCTCCAGCAGCGCCGGCGCCCGTTCCAGCACCGCCGGCCGGGCCACGGCCAGCACGGCGGCGTAGATCACGCCGACGGCGATCAGGCCCAGCGTGAGCCACGGCAGCACGTTGTACGGGCTGGGCTGGCCCGGCCGCAGGTCGCCCCAGATGGGGATGGCCAGCACGATCACGCCGACGACCGGGGTGACGATCCACAGCCAGATGTTCTTGTGAATGCCGCGGCGGCGGAACTTCACCCACTCCACCACCAGCGCGATGTTCGCGACCAGGTACATGATGATCAGCCCGAGGATGCCGAACGTGCCGAGGAAGCCGGAGGCGGTCGCCGGATCGGTGAAGGCGGTGGAGATGACCCCGATCGCGATGCTCGGCGCCACGAAGGCGATCGCGGCGAGCGCGGGCGTGCGGAACCGGCGGCTGACCCCGGCCAGCGCGTGGGTCCAGAGCCCGCCGCGGGCACCGGCGAAGATCACCCGGGAGGTCTGGGTGTTGGCCGCCACGTAGGAGCTGGTCACGCTGGACAGAAATACCCAGGTGATGAGCGGCGCCACGAACGCGGCGAACGCCTTGGCGGCGGTGTGGAACGGGTTGGGGTCAGCGGCCAGCGCCCCTACGTGACCGACCCCGAACGCGGTCACCAGCGCGTACGAGCCGACCACGTAGATGATCCCGCTGATGACGACGGCGCCCAGGACGGCGAGCGGTACGTTGCGCCGGGGGTTGCGGGTCTCTTCCGCCAGCGGGGCGGCCGCCTCGAACCCGCCGAAGGCCAGCACGGCCAGGCTGAACGCCAGCAGCACGTCCTTGGAACCGCCGGGCCAGGTGAACGGGGCCGAGGACAGGCCGCTGTTCCCGCCCCGGACCAGGATGGTGAGGCTGAGCGCGAGCAGCAGGACGACCTCGAACACGTACAGGACGACGGTCACCCGGACACCGAACTTCAGGCCGACGACCACGGGCGCGACCACCAGCGCGCCGTAGAGGATCGTGACGATCTGGGTGATCCCCCAGATGTGCGGGTTGCCGAGCACGTTCTGCACGATGTAGCTGCCGACGAAGATGTAGATCCCGCCGAACGCGATGATGTAGCCCAGCACGGTGATCACGCCGACCGCGACCCCGACCTTGGCGCCGATCGAGCGGGTGATGTAGGTGATGAAGGACCCGGCGCTCGGGTAGACGCCGGCGAACTGGGCGAGGCTGCTGGCCGTCGCCCCCATTCCGACCATGCTGATCAGGAAGATGAGCGGCGCGGACGCACCGGCCAGGGCGACCATGATGCCGGTCGTGAAGAACAGGTTGAACGCCGGGGCCACCTGGGCCAGGCCCGGCATGATCACGCCAAAGAGCCCGAGCTGGCCGCGCTGAAGTTTCTGGGGGGATTGTTCGGTGACGGCCATCGCTAGCCCCTTCCGTGCTGGCAGATGAATTCCAGGAAGGCCTGGTTGAACTCGGCTGGGTACTCCCACAGGCAGGCGTGGCCGCCCCTGGTGGTGGCCCATTGCGATCGGGGGATCTGCTCGTGCAGCCGCCGTGACAGCGAGACCGGGATGAGGATGTCCTGCTCCCCGGCGAGCACGAGGGTGGGGACGGCGATCTCGCCGAGCCGCGCCGTGGTGTCGTGCTGCTGGATCACCGCGAGCTGGGCGAGGTAGGCGTGAACCGGCTGGTCCATGTAGCGCATCGCGGTCTCGAACTCTTCGAGCTCCTCACCGCGCAGCTCGAAGAACGGGACCGTGAACGCCCACAGCGTGACGTCGCGCATGACGTACGCGATCCCGAGGACCGTGGCCATGCCGGCCCACATGTCGAACATCCGGGAGCAGAACGGCCCCGGGGCCGCGTAGGTGCACGCGAAGGTGGCCGAGCGGAGGTCGGAGCCGTAGGCCAGCGCGTATTCCTGGGCGATCATCCCGCCCATGGAGACCCCCATCACATGGAAATCCGTGATGCCGAGCGAATCGACCAGCGCCTTCGCGTCGTCGGCGAGCATGCGGCTGGAGTACGGCCCGGCGGGCTGGGAGCTCGCGCCGATGCCCCGGTTGTCGAACCTCAGCACCCGGTACCCGGCGGCCAGGAAGTCCTCAACCTGGAACCCCCACGTCTCCAGATCGTCGGCCAGGCCGTTGATGAGGACGATCGTCTCCGGGCCGTCGCCCTCCAGCTTGTAGTTCACATCGATGTCATTGACCCTGGCTACCGGCATCGGCTTCCCTTCCAGATCGGACCCGGATTCGGGCGTGCAGCTCCCTGAGCAGGTCCTCGGTCAGCGAGAAGTGCCTGGCGGCGAGGCTGGCCGCCAGCGCGGGATCGCCGGCGATGACGGCCTGCGCCAGCTCGGGATGCTGACGCAGCGCGCGCTGCCGGACCTCGGGGCTGTACGGTTCGGCATCGAAGCCGAGGCTTACCTCGCGCCGGATGTGCGCGCTCAGCTCCACCAGCCGGGGGTTGTGCGCCGCCCGCGCGATCGCCTGGTGCAGGGCGGCGTCGGCCAGCCGTGAGGCATCCCGGTCCGCGGCGCGGGCATAGTCCGCCACGGCGGCGTGGATGACCGCGATGTCATCGCGGTCGCGGCGCATGGCCGCCGTCCGTGCGATCAGCTGCTCCACGAGCTGCCGGAAGTCGAGGATCTCGGTGAGTTCCTCCCAGGCGGGCAGCAGTGTGCGGCGGATCATCTCGTCGGAGTCGGCGCCCTGGCCGGTCTGGACAAACGTTCCCCCGCCGCGCCCGCGCCGGGTGGTGACGTAACCGGCCGCCTGCAGGCGCTGCAGCGCCTCGCGCACGGTCGTCCGGCTGACCTCCAGCATGGACGCCAGGTCGCGCTCGGCGGGCAGCCGCTGGCCGGGGACGAACTCACCGAGCGCGATGGCCGTGACCAGGCGCTCGGCGATCCGCTCCCCCGCGGTCCGCAGCGTGATCGGGGCCAGCAGCGCGCCGAACGGCTCCCCGGCGCCGGTGTCAGCCACCATGGGCGCCTCCGGCGGCGAAGAACCGGGCGATGAACCTGGCCAGGGTCTGGGCCCCGCGCACGATGCTGGCCAGCTCGACCGCCTCATCCGCGGCGTGGATGTTGCGCGCCACCGGGCCGTACGCCAGGGCCGGGACGGCGAACCGGTTGAGGTAGAACCGGGCGTCGGTGGTGCTGCCGAGCACCATCCGCCTGGGCGGCCCGCCGTGGGCGCTGGCGTGCGCGTCCGCCATCGCGTTCGCCAGCGGGTGGTCGCCGGCGAGCAGGTAGCCCTCGGCGCGGAAGCCGGTCTGGCGGAGCCGGGGCGGGTGGCCGGCCAGCCAGGCGTCGCCGGCCGCGGCCCGGGCGACCGCGGCCTCGACGCGGCCGAACGCCTCGTCCGCCGTCCAGCCGCGGGGGAAGCCGACGCGCACCCGCAGCCGGGCCCGCGCGGGCACGCTCGACGCCCAGTCCCCGGCGGTGATCACCCCGACATTGATGTTGTAGGGCCGCGCGACCTCGCGGAAGGCGGGGTCGGCGGTGCCGGTGTTGATCTCCTCCTCGAGGCCTGCCAGCGCCTGGAGGATCAGCGGTACGCGGTGCACCGGATTGACCGCGCGGTCCGCCGCCTCGGCGTGCGCGCCGGCTCCTCGATCTCTATCTCGGCCCACAGCACGCCCACGCCGCCGAGCAGCAGGCCCAGACTGGTCGGCTCGAGCAGGACGGCCGCGTCGCCGAGCACGCCCGCGTGGCACGCGGCCAGCGTCCCGTTGCCGGTGCACTCCTCCTCGATGACGGACAGGAAGCCCAGCTCGCCCGTGAGGGCACCCGGCATGGCGCGGCGCAGCGCGGCCACCGCGAGCAGGCCCATCGCGAAGCCGCCCTTCATGTCGCCCGCTCCACGGCCCCGCATCCAGCCGCCGGACGTGGCCGCCGCGAACGGGTCGCCCGGCCACACGTCCGCCTCGGCCGGGACCACATCCACGTGGCCGTTCAGCAGCACTGACGGCGATCCGCCCGGGTTATGGCGGCCCAGCACGTTGGCCCGGCCCGCATAGGAGACCTGCGCCACGCCCGCGCCGGCCCGGCCGGCGTGTCCGGCGGGACCGGCACGGTGGCGACCTCGAAGCCGAGCCTGGCCAGCTCGTCGGCGACGATGCGCTGGGCCGGGGCTTCCTGGCCAACGGTGCTCGGCGCGCCGATGAGCCGCCCAAGGAACGAGAAAACGCCCTCAGCACCCGCCCGGATCGCGTCGTCGACCGCCTCGAAGGCAGATGGCACGCTCTCCATCGCCGCGCTCCTGGTCTAAAGGACCGATCTTCAGACCATATTGAGAAACCAGCCGCCCACCGTCAAGACCTCCCGGCCTGGGCCGGGGGTCCTCGGCTAGCTTGGCTCCTGGCTGGGCCGGCTCGCCCGGGCCGTGGCGCCGCCCGGCCCGCGCTTCACAGCTTCGGCAAAGGCCACCCAGGCCGGGCGGGTGAAGACCAGTCCCGGGCCGGCCGGGTTCCTGGAATCGCGAACCGCAACGGCCCCGGCCACGGGTGCCACCTCGACGCACTGGCCGTTGGCGCTGCTGTGGCTGTGCCACCGCACTCGCGGCCCGTCCGCCTCGCGCATGCCGCACCTCCTGCCCTACATCTGCGCAGCGAGACCAGCGATCAGCGATCTCGAAGCAGCGGGGCTTTCCGCTACTGCGCGTAGATGCTCGAACACAATATAGGTGGTGTACTGCTCGGGCAGCACGGACTGGTAGGCGTGCAGCCAGCCACGCTGGCGTGCGTCACGAAGCAGTGCGGTCAGTTCACCCTGATGCGCCTCCTCGACCCCGCAGAGGTCGAGTAAGGTACGGAGCGTCCTGGTCTGGGGCCTCACCCGGGCGTGCTCGATGCGGTAAAGGGTGGCCACGTTGATCCGGGTTCGCTCGGCGATCTCGTCCCGTGTTAACCCGGACGACGTGCGCAAAGACCGCAGCTCGGCCGCCAGGCGGCGAAGCCGGACGGTCGGCGTCTGGCGATCCCCTGGCATCTCCTTGCTTCCCAAGTTAGTTCCAGATGCGAATGCATCATTGCATGTTGGCCCTAACCAGGGCACTGTTGGCTGAGACACCGTTGCACACGGCCCTTCCCGGAGGCGCAGGATTCAACCGGCCGGCGGGCTGCGGACCATCACCCCCGCGGCACTGGACGAGGAGGACCCGCCACTGATGGCGACGGGAGAAGGAGTCGGCACTTCCGCCGCGTATGCCCTTGACCCTGAGCAGACGCCGCACACGTACCTGGAGCTCGGGGCGCTCCCGACTGCCGTGCCCTGTGCGCGGCTGCACGTCAAGCACGTGCTGCGGGAATGGCAGATGCAGGCGCTGGCCGACAGCGTGGAACTGGTCGTCGCCGAGCTGGTCACCAATGCGATGCAGGCATCGGCGGGGCTGACGGGCAGCCAGTTCGCCGGGCGCTGGGCCCCTGGGCTGCCGCCGGTGCGGCTGTGGCTCGCTTCGGACGGCGAGCACGCCGTGATCCAGGTCTGGGATGCCAGTGACCGGCCGCCGGTCCGGGAGACCGTCCCGGTCAACGCCGAGACCGGACGGGGCCTGCTGATCGTCGAGTCCCTGGCTGACGAGTGGGGGTCCTACACCCCGGAGGCGTCAAGCGGCAAGGTGGTCTGGGCGGTGATCAGCGACGGCCAGACCTTACCGGCTCCTGCCCGGCTGCGCGCCCGGGACCACCGTCGCCGCCTAGCCAGCGCCGAAAATCACCGTGACCCGGCTGAATCCCAGTGAGTGCAGCATGCCGGTGAGCATGCCGCGGGTGTTGCTCTTCGCCTGAGCCAGCAGCGGGCTGTGGGCGGCCGCGGCCTGGATCTTCTGCTGGGCCGCGAGGTAGACCTGCCGCTGGCTGTTCGGGTTGCCGGAGAAGAAGTTGCCGATCCGGTTCAGGAGCCCCTGCTGCTGAGCGAAGACATAGGACCGGCGGATGTTCAGCGCGGCGGGCTCGAGCCGCGGCTCCGGTAGCCGGACCGTCACCGCGGTCTGGCCTGGCGAGACCCGGA
This sequence comes from uncultured Actinomycetes bacterium, assembly GCA_963730065.1. Classification (GTDB taxonomy): domain Bacteria; phylum Actinomycetota; class Actinomycetes; order Streptosporangiales; family Streptosporangiaceae; genus UBA9676. The sequence goes on from CAVSQL010000011.1 coordinate 257,642, forward strand.
TGTCTTTGCTGCCCAGCTGCGAGAAGTCGACGAAGGCGATGACGGTGCCCTGGCCGACGAACAGCGTGTCGGTGCCCTCGATGAACGACGGCAGGTACCGCGCCTTCCTGGACAGGTCCACTATGACCTGGAACGACCCGCTGGCCGCCTCGTACCGGCTCAGGGAGGTGATCGACTTGAGCAGGACCGGCTCGCTGCGCACGGTGGTCGACTCCGCGAACGGGTTCCTGAGCTGCGGCAGCAGGTGGACCGCGGACAGCACGAGCACGCCGGCCACGATCACGGCCACCGCCGCGGCCAGTCCCGCCAGGCAGCCCGCCAGCCCCCGGCCCCGGCTGGTGCGCACCACGATCTGCTGCGGTGGGCGCTCCGCCGCCTCCCGCCGGGCAGCTGACGCCGGCGGATCACCGTCCAGGCCGCTCATCCGGATCACTTCCCCGTGCGCGCCGTGCGGGCGCGGGTGCGCAGCCCACGGGGGACGACTACCCGCCTGGCCGCACTCCATGCCGGGCCGGGGCCGCCGGGCCGGCCCGCGGGCGGCTGGCCCGCTATCCGGCATGGGTGTTCATGAACGCCAGCGTGCGGGCGTTGAACTCCTCGACGTTCTCGTAGATCGGGGCGTGGGCGCAGTCCTCGAAGATGGTGACCTCGGAGCCCTTAATCGCCTCGGTGAGCGGCCCGGCGAAACGGGTCAACGTGCAGATGTCGTGGTGGCCGAACGTGATGAGGGTCGGCGCCTGGATCGCGCCGAGCACGCCGCAGGCGTCATGGCCCAGGGCCGCCTCCGACTGCCGCAGGAACGCGTCTACCGGCGGCATCGGGCGGCCGCGGACGAAGTCGGCCAGCGAATCGATGTACTCGGGCCGCGCCGCGTACAGCTCGGGTGTGAAGCAGTAAGGGAAGACCCCCGCGATCACCGCGTCAGTGACGCTGCCCAGCCCCCGCGCCATGATCCGCCAGCTCTCAACCACCACCCGCAAGAACGGGTCGGTGCGGTCCCAGGCGCTGTGCAAGGACAGGGACTTGACCCGGGCCGGATGCTTAGCGGCCAGCCACATGCCGGTCGCGGCGCCCAGGGACAGGCCGAAAACATGAGCCCGTTCCACGTTGGCCGCCTGCATGAACGCGGCGATGTCCTCGGCGAGCAGCTCGGTCGTGTAGGTGCCCTCCGGCTTGCCGCTCAGGCCGGCCCCACGCAGGTCCACGGTGAAACACCGGAAGTGCTTGGCGTACTCCGCCACCTGGAACGCGTAGCACGCCTGGTCGGCCGCGAGGTACGGGATGAGCACAATGGGCTCCCCCTCACCCTGGACCTCGTAGTAGATGTCGATGCCGTTTCCCTGGACGGTTGGCATGTAGATCCTCCGCTCGGCGTGGGTAGTCGGCTGCCCGCCAGCGATCTTTGTGCGATCCGATGGTGCCAACTATGGGCCCAGGGCTCCGCTGGTGGCTAGGGCCGACGGGAAGCGCCGGTCACGCGCGGGCGACGGCTACTGGCGGCCTGTCCACTGCGGCCCGGTCGCCTTCCAGCGGGCGTCCCACGCGGCCAGCCGCCGCCGGTCCAGCACCCACCGCGCGAGGAGGCCGATCGCGGCGAGCACGGCCGCAACGGCCACGGTGGCCAGCGACGCGGCCAGAGCTATCTCCTCGGTCACATCGCCCCGCTGCAGCGGGACATCGGTCAGCCGCCCGGAGCCGTCGGCCCACACCACCACCGTGCTGCCCGCCTTGGCACCGACCGGGGCATAGATCTCACCGGTGCGCGGTGTCCCGTCCGGCGCCGTCCACCGCGCCGGCACCACAGATTCCAGCGACGCCTGGAACATGGGCTGGGTCTTGGCCGACCCGCTGCGGAGCAGCACCGCGGTCACCCGGTGCCAGCCAGCCTGGGCATGCTCGATACGCGAGCCGGTCACGGCCGCGGCGTGGCCGGCCGCGAGCGCGGCCAGCGGGGCGCCGAAGAGGAAAGCGGCGATCAGCATGACCATCACGGCGCCCTCCACCCGGTCAGCGGTACGCCGCAGCGGATTGCCGTCCGGCCGCCACTGGCGCACCAGACCTGGCAGCGGTCCCCCCCGTATTCTCCGTTGCCGCATCGCGGTTTCCCTTTCCGGCTCTGAGGCTCGGTGAGGGCCCCGCAGGCCGTCTGGTCCCGCTGCCGCCCCAGCCCCCGATAGAAGCTCCCCCGGCCCGGCCAGTCTACGAGGCCCGGTGAGCTGCTGTGCCTGCTCACCGGGCCTGCGGGAAGGCCGGCCGCGGCGCTGCGGGGCGGGCGGCAGGCCCAAGAAACCGGCCCCAGGGCTCTGGCGCCACACCGGCCACTCGAGCATGCTGGTATCTATGCAAACGCAGGAGCCTTCGCTTCAGTCGCCGGCCGCGGCCCTGGCCGCCAGGTCGTGGCAGCTGAGCCTGTTCATGGGGATTGTGACGCTGATCCTCGGGATCATCGTCGCCGCCCACCCGACGGGCTCGCTCAACGTCATCGCCGTCCTGCTCGGCATCCTCATGATCATCTCCGGCATCTTCCACCTGATCCGGGTGTTCGACCAGGCGGAGCCGCACCGGGTCTGGCTCGGCATCGCCGGCCTGCTGTTCATCGTGGCGGGCGTGATCCTGATCCGGCACCTGGACCTGACCAGGGCGATCATCGGCCTGTTCATCGGGATCACATGGATCATCCAGGGCGTGGTCGCGCTGATCGCCGGCATCGGGGGCGGGTCCCACGAGGGCCGGGGCTGGTGGATCGCCTTCGGCGTGGTCAGCATCATCGCCGGCATCGTGGTCACCGTCACCCCGCTCAACTCGCTCACCTTCCTGGCGGTCCTGTTCGGCATCTGGTTCATCGTGATGGGCTTGTTCGAGATCATCGGGGCGTTCATCCTCCGGCGCGCGCTGCGCACCGAGGGCCCGCCGGCCGGGTGACTGCGCGGCCGCCCGGCCCGGGCTGAGCGGGTGCCTGAATAAGAGCCGGTGACCCGCACAACCCGGCTCGCGGTGGTGCTGCTGGCCATCGCCCTGCGGCGCTAGCCGCCGCCCTGGGCCCCGCGCAGCTGGCGGGCGATCCGCGGGACGGCTTCGCCGATCGGGTCGCGGACGACCGCGGCCGCCATCGGGTCGTAGGGGGTGGGGTCGCGGTTGACGATGACCAGCGCCGCGCCCGCCTGAACGGCGAGCCCGCACAGCGAGGCGGCCGGCTCCACGGTCAGCGTGCTGCCGACCGCCAGGAACACCTCGCACGTGGCCGCCGCCTGCCCGGCCCGCGCGAACACGCCCGGATCCAGCGGCTGGCCGAACATGACGGTCGCGGACTTCAGGATCCCCCCGCACCTGGTGCACGGCGGGTCCTCTTCCCCGGCCTCGACCCGGGCCAGGGCGCCGGCCATCGGGGACCGGTCGCCGCAGGACACGCACACCACGCTGAACATGGTTCCGTGCAGCTCGATCACCCGGTCCGCGGGCGTGCCCGCCTTCTGGTGCAGCCCGTCGATGTTCTGCGTGATCACCGAGGTGACCAGCCCGGATCGGGCCAGGTCCGCCAGCGCCACGTGGGCACGGTTGGGCTCGGCGCGCCAGGCCGGGTGGTCGCGGCGCGCCCGCCAGGACCGGCGGCGGACCGCGGAGTCCCTGACGTAGGCCTGGTAGGTGGACAGCTTCTCGGCGCCCGGGTTCGTGGTCCACAGGCCCTGCGGCCCGCGGAAATCCGGGATGCCGGAATCGGTGGAGATCCCCGCCCCGGTCAACACCGCGACCGCCCGCGCGCCGCGCGCCCACGGCGGGACGCCAGCCGCCCCGGCGGCGCCATCGGCATGCTCGGCCCGGCCCACCCTGCGATCCTCGGCCAGCCAGCGGCCATCACGCAAACCGCTTAAGCACCCTTGCGCAATCCAGTTTGCTATGCAAATCTATTGGCGATGCGCAACGAGCTGCGCCCAGGCTGCACCGGGCGGCGCACGGGGCCCGGGGAAGGAGGCCGTGCCGTGGCCGATGATCAGGGCTCCCCGGGCTCACCCCCCGAGCGCCCGGCAGGCGGGGGCGGCCAGGACGGCCGCCCACCGGACGCAGCCGGGGCAGGCCCGGCGGGCGGGCCCGGCGTGCTGCTCGCCGACCTGGCCCGGCTGCGCCGCCAGACCCGGGCGGCCCGGCACGCCTACTGGTTCCCGCTGATCCTGTTCGGCCTGCTCACCTGCGGCGCCGCACCGCTGTACGTGGCGGCCGCCGCGCCGCCGTCGCTATCCGGCACCCGCGCCGTCGGCTACGGGCCCGTCCTGCTCGGTGGCCCGCCGTTCGGCATGAGCAGCTTCTACATCGGCTGGTACTGGGCGGTCGCGCTCGTCGGCGGCTATCTGCTCACGCTGCTGTGGTACCGGCGGCACGCGGGCCAGACGGGTGTGTGGACTCCCGCCCGGGGCTATCTGATCACCGGCGTGGTGCTGACGGTACTGGTCCTGGCCATCCCGCCACTGACCAGCTGGCTGCACTTCCTCAGCTTCGTGTGGCTGCCGTTCGGGGACGTGTGGATCAGGGGCACGGTGGCCTTCCTGATCATCGCTATCGGCCTATGGGTGCTGGCCGGGGCGGAGCGCAGCCGGGTGCTGGCCGTCATCGCGCTCATCTATACCGGCGCGGCCCTGCTGTCCAGCCTGTACAACACCGAGAACATCCTGTTCCGGCTGGGCTGGAACCCGGGCCGGAGCGCTTTCTCCTGGCAGCTGACGGCCCTGCCGAACATTCTGCTTCCCGCCGCCGTCCTCCTCGTGGCCGGATGCGGCGCCTTCGTCGCGCAGCGCAGGCGGAGCACGGCGTGAGCGACGGCGCCCCCGGGCCGGGACAACCCGGCGGACCCGGGCCCAGCGCAGCGCCGTCCGGCCCGGGCACCCACCCGACCAACGGGCTCGACGACACGGTGCACCAGCGGCACCGGCTCGGCATTCTCACCATCACCGCCGAGGCGCGGGCCGAGTTCGGATACCTGCGCGACACGCTCGGCCTCACTCCCGGCAATCTGTCGCGGCACCTGACCGTACTGGAGGAGGCGGGCCTGGTCCGGGTGGACAAGGGCTACCAGGGGCGCCGCCCCCGCACCTGGGTGCGGATCACCAGCCAGGGGCGGGCCGCCCTCGCCGCCGAGCTCGCCGCCCTCACTGAGCTGCTCCGCCACCACAACGGCTCCCCGGCCAGGCCGCCCGGCCCGGCTTGACCTCACGCCGTGCCCGCGGCGGCTGCCCCCGCCAGGCCCGGGCCCGCGGGCCATGCTCGTGATCATGACGTTGCGGTTGCTCTGGCAGCATCGAGGTCGTGGTCACGAACCGGGTTGGCAGCGGCTGGCCGTACCCACCCCGGTGGCATCCGTTGCGGGCCGGTATCGGTTCGGCCACGAATCATGACGGGTCTTGCCTGCCGTGCCCGCCTGGCCTTGAATTGGGGTTCACAAAGTGGCTATACCGGCTGTGTGAGCAGGGCAAGTGCGATGAATGATGGTTCATCGGCTGCGGTGGCTCCCCCTCCGCCCGGCCAGCGTGCGGACGTGCTGGAGGTCCGTGACGTCACGGTCCGGTTCGGCGGGCTCACCGCACTGGACGCTGTCTCCCTCACCGCCGCGCCGCGCCAGGTTACCGGGATCATCGGCCCGAACGGGGCCGGCAAGACCACGCTGCTGAACGTCCTGTGCGGCTTCGTCCGGCCCGACTCCGGGGGCGTGAACCTCGGCGGGACCTCCCTCACCGGACTGCCGCCGCACCGGCTCGCCTCCCTGGGGATCGCCCGCACGCTGCAGGGAGTCGGCCTGTTCCAGGGGCTCACCGTGCTGGAGAACGTCATGGCCGGCGCCACCTGCCAGGCCCGGGCCGGGTTCTGGCCCGCGCTGCTCGGCCTGGCCCGCTCCGACCGCGACGAGCGCGCGCTGCGGCAGCGGTCACTGGCGGCGCTCGACCGGGTCGGGGTGGCCGACCAGGCCGGCCGCCAGCCCGATCAGCTGGCCTATGGCCTGCGCAAGCGGGTCGCGCTCGCCCGCGCGCTCGTGACCGGGCCGCGGGTCCTGCTGCTGGACGAGCCAGCCAGCGGCCTGTCCGAAGCCGAGCTCCCCGAGCTGGGCGACCTGATCACCGGGCTCGCGGATGACGCCTCGGTGGTGGTGGTCGAGCACCGGATGGACCTGATGATGTCGGTCTGCCAGGCCATCGCCGTGCTCGACTTCGGCAAGCTCATCGCGCACGGGACGCCGGAGGCGGTGCAGGCGGACCCGGCGGTCACCGACGCCTACCTGGGCACCGAAGACCCCGGCGAACAGGACAGCCCTGGCGAACAGGACGGTGAGCCAGCCGATGGCTGATACGCCCGCGCTCGCGGTGGAGGACGTTGTGGCCGGTTACGGCGGCGTCCTCGCCCTGCAGGGCGTCTCCCTGTCCGTGCCGCCCGGCACGATCACCGCCGTGCTCGGCGCGAACGGCGCGGGCAAGACCACCCTGCTCACGACGATCTCCGGGTTCGTGCGGCCGCGGCAGGGCCGGATCACCCTGGGCGGCGCCGACCTGACCCGCCGCCGCCCGGAGGAGATCGTCCGCGCCGGGCTGGCGCACGTCCCGGAGGGGCAGGGCGTGATCACCGAGCTGACGGTAGAGGAGAATCTGCGGCTCGGCGCCTTGTGGCGGCACGGCTCCGACGGCCGGGCGGAGGCACTCGCCGACGCCTACCGGCGCTTCCCGCTGCTGGCCGCGGCCCAAAAGCGTAGTGCCAGCACCCTGTCCGGCGGGGAGCGGCAGATCCTGGTGATCGCCCGCGCGCTGATGGCCCGGCCCCGGGTGCTGCTACTGGACGAGCCGTCGCTGGGCCTGGCGCCGAAGATGGTGGCCCAGGTCATGGGCCTGATCCGGCGGCTGCGCGACGAGACCGGGCTGACCGTCCTGCTGGTCGAGCAGAACGCGCGCAGCGCGCTCGGCATCGCCGACCGGGGGGTGGTGCTCAACCTCGGCCGGGTGGTCGCCACCGCGGACGCGGCGGTGCTCGCCGCCGACGTCGGCCTCCGCCAGCACTACCTCGGGTTCTAGGCATCCGGAAGGAGGTTGCCAGCAAGTGCGGGAATTCGTCCAGTTCACGCTCGGCGGCATCAGCTTCGGCATGGTCTACGCGGCGATCGCGCTCTCTCTGGTGCTGATCTGGCGCGGCACCCGCATCCTCAACTACTCCCAGGGCGCCATGGCGATGTTCACCGCCTACATCGCGTTCACCGTCATCAGCCACACCGGCAACTACTGGGCCGGGTTCGCCGCGGCGCTGGCCGCCGGGCTGCTGCTCGGCGCGGTGATCGAGCGGACCGTCATCCGCCCGGTGGAGAACAAGCCGCCGCTCAACGCGGTCGTGGTGACCATCGGCCTGCTGGTGTTCCTGGAAGGCCTGGCCGGCATCATCTACGGCGGCCAGTACCGCTCCTTCCCGGCCGCCTTCTCCATCACCGGCCTGCACGCGGGATCGCTCGCCCTCGGGATCTCGCTCAACGACGTGTTCGTGGCCGGCGCCGTGCTCGCCGCCGCGCTCGGTCTCGCCGTGCTGTTCCGCTACACCTCGGCCGGCCTGCGGCTGCGGGCGGCCGCGTTCAACACCTACGCGGCGCGGCTGCTCGGGGTCCGGGTCGGGCGGATGTTCACCCTGGGCTGGGCGCTCGCGGGGCTGATCGGCGCCCTGGCCGGGGTGCTGGTCTCCCCCGACACGTTCCTGTACCCGGCCAGCATGGACTCGATCTTCGTGCTCGGTTTCACGGCAGCGGTGATCGGCGGGCTCGACAGCCCGGTCGGCGCGGTCGTCGGCGGCCTCATCCTCGGCGTCGCGCTCAACTACGTCGGCGGCTATCTCGGCTCCAACCTGGTGCCGATCTTCGGGCTCGCCGCGCTGATCGTGATCCTGATGTTCCGCCCCTCGGGACTGTTCTCCGCCACCACCAGCCGGCAGGTGTGACTATGACGCTGGCGCGCCACGTCGGGGCCGCGATCATCGCGGCGGTGGTGATCTGGGTGCTGACGGTCCAGCTGAGCTCGTTCCGCGACTACCAGCTCGCCGACATCGCCGTCTATGTGGTCGCCATCGCCGGGCTCACCGTGCTGATCGGGCTGAGCGGCCAGATCTCGCTCGGCAACGGCGCGTTCATGGCGATCGGCGCCTACGCCACGGCACTGCTGCAGATGCACCTGAACTGGCCGCTGTGGGCCCTGTTCCCGGCCAGCGCGGCGATCGCGGCGGTGGCCGGGGTTGCGGTCGGCGCGGCCGCCGCCCGGCTGCACGGGCCCTACCTGGCCGGGGCCACGCTCCTGCTCGCGGTCGCGCTGCCCTCGTTCGCGACCCAGTTCCCCGGCGTGTTCGGCGGCGACCAGGGGCTGAGCGTCACCGTCGCCGCCCCGGCCGCGCTCGGCGTGGACTTCCCGCCCACCCGGTGGCTGGCCTGGGTCAACGCCGCCGCCGCGCTGATCGTCCTGGTACTGCTGGCCAACCTGGCCCGCAGCCGGATCGGACGCTCGTGGCGGGCCATCCGGGACAACGAGGCCGCCGCCGCCCTGGCCGGCCTCAACGTGGCCCGGCTGCGGGTCCTCGCTTTCGTGGTGAGCGCGGCCTGCGCGGGCCTGGCCGGCTCCATGCTGGCCGTCTACGCCTCACAGGTCTCCCCCGGCTCGTTCACCGTCACCCTGTCGATCGCGCTGCTGACCGGGGCGGTGATCGGCGGGCTCGGCAGCCTGGCCGGGGCGCTGTGGGGCAGCCTCGTGATCGTCCTGGTGCCGACCTATGTGATGGACGTGGCCACCAGCCACGGCCTGTCCAGCACGGCCGCCGCCAACATCCCGGTCGCGGCGTACGGGGTGGTCCTCATCGCCGTGATGCTCGTCTTCCCCGCCGGCATCCAGGGGGGGCTGCGCCGGTTCTTCGGGCTCACCCCGCCCACCGACGCGGGCCCACTTGCCCGCCTCAATTCCTTGCGCCGGCGTCCGCCGGCCAGCGAACACCAGGAAGAAGGCACCACATGAACAAATCTCAGCGGGTACGCCCGCTCGCCATCGCCGCCGCCGCGGCCGCCGCCGCGATGATAGCCGCCGGCTGCAGCAGCGGTTCCTCCTCGTCATCGTCCTCCGGCGCGGCCACCGCATCCGCCCCGGGTATCACGGCGACCCAGATCCTCATCGGCAGCCACCAGCCGCTCACCGGGCCGGCCGCGCCGGGCTACAGCGAGATCGCGCCCGCGTCCAACGCCTACTTCCAGTACGTCAACGCGCACGGCGGCATCTACGGCCGGAAGATCAAGTACACCTACCTCGACGACGGCTACGACCCGTCCAAGACCGTGTCCGACGTCCACCAGCTCATCCTCCAGGACAACGTGTACGCGATCTTCGACGGCCTGGGCACGCCCACCCACCTGGCCGCGGCCAGCTTCATCAACTCCAGCAAGGTGCCCGACGTGTTCGTCGCCTCCGGCTGCGACTGCTGGAACGACCCGTCCAAGTACCCGGAGACGTTCGGCTGGCAGATCGACTACATCCGCGAGGGAAAGATCCTCGGCGCCTACATCAAGCAGCATTTCGCCGGCAAGAAGATCGGCTACTTCTACCAGAACGACGAGTTCGGCCAGGACGGCGTGAAGGGCCTGGACGACGAGATCCCCTCCTCGCAGGTCGTGAGCAGGCAGACCTACGTGCCGACCAACGTCAACGTCGGCCCGGCGGTCGCCGCGCTGAAGGCGTCCGGTGCCCAGGTCGTGGTGTCGTTCGCCATCCCGGCGTTCAACGCCCTGCTCAAGCTGACCAGCCTCAAGCTCGCCTTCAGCCCCACCCTGGTGGCCAGCAACGTGGGCACGGACCCGATCACCCTGGGCGGGCTGCTGGAGGCGTTCGCCAAGCAGGGCGGCGCGACGGTCAACGGCAACCAGCTCACGCAGGGAATCATCACCGACGGCTACCTGCCCACCCTCGGCAACACGGGCAACAGCTGGATCGCGCTGTTCAAGAAGGTCCACGACACCTACGACCCCAAGGCGCCCTTCGACGGCAACGTGCTCTACGGCGAGGCGGTCGGGTACGCGTTCGTGCAGGCCATGATGAAGGCCGGCAAGAACCCGACCCGGGCCGACCTGGTCAGCGCGCTCAACTCCGGGCTGCCGCAGGGCCCGGCGGTGGCGCCCTACGCCTACTCCGCCACCGACCACTCCGGGATCACCGGTGCCTACATCGGCGTGATCAAGAACGGCGCGCTTGTCCAGCAGGGCCCGGTCTACGTGACCGACACCAGCCCGACCGGGGCGGTCACCCCGTACACCGGGTCCGAGCAGGCGGCGCCCGCCAGCGGGATGCCGTAGGACAACGCCCTAGTCAGCGGCACTATCATGCGCACAGGTGCTGGCCTGCCACCGCCCGGGCGGATCCCGGCCGGTGGCGGGCCAGCCCCTGGCACCAGCCGGGCCAGCCAGGAAGCGGCCGCCGCGCCTGCCCGCACCGCGGGGCCAGCCGCCCGCCGCGCGCCCCGAGCGGGGGGAACCGGCGTGACTGTGGCAGCGAACCGCCGGACCACCCGGCCCCCCCGGCCCGCCGCGGGCCATGACCTGCCGCCCGCTCAGCGGCTGCTGCGGGCGGCGGAGGAGCTGTTCGGGGAGAGCAGCTACCGGCGGGCGACCGTGGCCGGGATCTGCGCCCGGGCCGGCATCGCCACCGGGAGTTTCTACGCCCATTTCGGCTCCAAGGCGGAGATCTTCGCCGCCGTGGTCCGCCAGCTCAACGCCGACCTGCGGACGGCGATGAGAGAGGCGATCGAGCGGGCCGGTGACGGCCAGCGGGACCGGGAACGGGCCGCCTTCCGCGCCTTCTTCGACATGCTGTCGCAACGGCCGTGGATGGACCGGATCGTGCGGGAGTCGGAGTTCGTCGACCCGGGGCTCTTCCGCGAGTACTACGAGCACCTGGCCCGCGGCTACGCGCGCGGGGTGCGCCGGGCCCAGCTCGGCCGCGAGGTGGACGCCCGGTATGACCCGGAGGTGATCGCCTACATCTACACGGGGATCGGCAACTTCATCGGCATGCGCTGGGCCGACTGGACCGCGGGTGGCCATGTTCCCGAGGACGTCCTCGACGACGTGCTGGAGGTGCTGCGCCGCGGCCTTCCGCCCAGTGCGGCCGGCCGGGCCGCCCCGGCCCCGGACGTACCGGCGTGAACGCGGACGTATTGTCTTGAGCGTGGCTGATGGGACCGCGCTCTACCGGACGATCCCCGAGGTGCTCTCCGATGCGACTCGCCGTCACGGCGACGCCACCTGGATCCGCAGCGACGAGGGCTCACTGAGCTTCGGCGCCGCGCTGGCGCAGACGGCGGCCACCGCGCGGGCCCTGCGCGACGCCGGGGTGCGTCACGGTGACCTGGTCCTGGTCACGCTCCGCACCACGCCGTCCTACCTGCTGTGCTGGCTGGCGCTCGCCTCGATCGGCGCGGTCACCGTCTCCGCCAACCCCCGCAGCTCCCCCGCCGAGCTGGCCGGGCTCGCGCACCAGACCAGCCCCCGGGCTCTGATCACCGACGCCGGCCTGTACCCGCTGATCGCCGAGGCGGGCCTGGCCGGCCCGCACCCGGGGTCCTGGACGCCAGTGAGCTGACCCAGGGCTGGGCCGGCGCCCAGCCCGTGGAGGCGCCCGGCGCAGCGTTCCCCGCTCTGGGCGCCGGCGTCAGCCACGCCGACGTGGCGGTCCTCATCCCGACCTCGGGCACCACCGGGAAGTCCAAACTGGTCATGCAGACCCACCGGGCCTACGCCATGGCGGGTGAGGGCTTCCCGTACTGGATGGAACTGACCGCCGACGACCGGCTCATGACCTCGCTGCCGCTGTTCCACATCAACGCGCCCGCCTACTCGGTCATGGGCTCCCTGACCTGCGGGGCCGGCCTCATCCTGCTGCCGCGCTTCTCAGCCAGCACGTTCCTGGACTCGGCCCGCAGGCACGGCGCGACCGAGTTCAACGCGATCGGGGCGATGCTGGAGATCCTCATGCGCCAGCCGGCCCGGGCCGGCGACGCCGGCACACCGCTGCGGCTGTGCTACACCGGCCCAGCCCCGGCGCGGGCCAGGCAGGAGGAGATGGAACGCCGGTTCGGCCTGCGTATCGTGGTGGGCTACGCGATGTCCGAGAGCCCGTACGGACTCATCTGGCCGCACGGCTCCCGCCCTTACGAGACGCTCGGCCGCCTGCGCCAGCATCCGCGCCTCGGCGTGGTCAACGAGGCGCGGGTGGTCGGCGACAACGGTGAGGTCCTGCCCGCGGGCCAGACCGGCGAGCTGCTGCTGCGCAACCCGGTGATCACCCCCGGCTACTGGGGCATGCCGGAGGTGACGGCCGAGGCGATCACCAGCGACGGCTGGCTGCACACCGGCGACCTCGTCACCGTGGATGAGGCTGGCACGTACACGTTCGTGGCGAGGGAGAAAGAGGTGCTGCGCCGCCGGGGCGAGAACCTCTCCCCGGCCGAGGTGGAGGAGGCGCTCGTCAGCCATCCCGCGGTGCTGGAAGCGGCCGTGGTCGGGGTGCCCTCGGAGCTGTCCGAGGAGGACGTGAAGGCGTTCGTGGTCCCGGCGCCGGGCGCGCGGCTCGACTTCGCGCAGCTGCGCGCGCACGTGGCGGGGCTGCTCGCCGCCTACAAGGTCCCCCGCTACTGGCAGGCGGTCAACGACCTGCCCCGCACCCCGACCTCCCGGGTGGCCAAGCACCGCCTCCCGTCCGGCCATCCGCCCGGCGAATACGACGCCGAATCGGTCTCCTGACCCGCACCGGGCGGCGGTTGCTGACCATTGGGTAACCATTTCCACAGCCACGCGACCGCCACCGTCGGCCTGTCATGGGCGGCGGGCTCACACCGGGTGGCGGTCCCGTCCGGGATCTTCGCCGCCCTGGTGCAGCGGGTGGACGCCGGCACCGGGGACGTCTCGCTGGTCTGCGAGTTAGCGGTCCGGACGGGCAGGCCGGCCGAGGCCTTCAGCACCCGGTCCGCCGGGGGTCCTCCCCGGCGGACCGGTGGCGGGTGCGCTCAGATCCGGTAGAACAGGTTCAGGAAGCGGTCGGCCAGTGCCTGGTCGCCGCGGGCGTTGCCCCCGTTGATCCGGCCGAACGTGGTGAGCACCATGCCGCCGGCGTCGAAGTCGAGCACGGTGGGCAGGTCGTCGACCTCACCCGGCTCGTAAGACATTCCCTGTTCGGAGATGCTCATCCGGTAGCTGCCCGCGTTGCGCCCGCTGACGGTGACGCCGATGGTGAACGGGCTGAGGTCGGCGCTGGCCCGGATGGTGTACTGCCAGATGATGAACATGTACGGCACCAGCAGGTCGGCCGCATCGGCGGAGAGCGCGTGCGCCCGCCCGGTGCCCTCGCGGATGTCCCACGAGTGCACGCCGTAGTCCATTAGCTGGCCACCGGCGTAGATGGACGGGGGCACCGGCCCCATATAAGCGTGCGGGGCCATGAAGCTGGTCCACTCCTCGGCGGTGAGCGGCTCGAGGATGCCCATCATCTTGTCGAGATCGTTGCGGACACGGCCCATCATTTCGGCCTGCGGCACGTTACGGAATGCTCTTCCCCCGTTGCCGGCCAGCTCGTGCATGACGGGCAGCCCGTGCGCGTCGGCGGAGCTGCCTGCCCGCGCGACCTCGAACGACTTGAAGTATCCCTCAGTGGTGTTGACCAGGTGACCGATGATGTCGCGGACCTGCCAGTCCGAGCAGGCGGTAGGAGCCTCCCAGGCGCCTGGTTCCTCGGCCATGGCGAACATGCGTTCCGCTTCCTCGCGGACGACCCGGAGGATGGTGTCTTTCCCCTCGTAGGTCATCGCGTTCCACGCGCTCATAGTGGTCCCTCTCCTTGTATGAGCGCCCCGGCCGGCCCGGATGACCAGCGGTGGCGCGCGGGCCGGTGGCGGGGCCGCCGCGGCGGCCATGCACCGCACGACAGTTCACATCACGAACCTCAGCGCACTATGCGCCCGCATGTCAATGCTTCCAGTTCTTCGGCGTCAAGTGGGCAGGGGCCCAGGCGGCAGCCGTCATGACGGGCCCGGGCTGGCACCTTCACTGACGCGCAGACTCTGTCGCCCATGTCACATCGCCAAGGGTGCCGAAGACCGCCCCGAAGTCGCGCACGGCCTGTACATGTACGAGTACTACCGCTGTCGCTGCGATTTGTGCCGAGCCGCAAACGCCGTTGCCAGTGCCAGGAAGCGGCGGTTGTACGGGCAGAGAAGTCGCGCCTCAGCACTAGAAGCCGTATTCTCGACTGCGGCACGATCTGGGGTAGCTCAATCGGCAGAGCATCCGGCTGTTAACCGGGTGGTTGAGAGTTCGAGTCTCTCCCCCAGAGCCGAAAGCGGGGGCAAAGCGTGGGATGATCTTGGCGAAAGGCTGTCGAAGAAGGCTCTGAACTGCGAGGATGCTCTAGCTGACCAGCAAGCTACCGGTCAACAGCCGGACGCTCCGCCGGCTGAGCTACGCGGGATCAACCGATCCAGGGACACCGGACCGGGCAGCGCCGGTGATCAGCTTGCGTTCGCGGGGTTAAGGGTAGCGTACGAACGCAGCACCTGCTTCCCGGCCACCCGGTGCCTGCCGGTGTGACACGTAGATGACAGGGGCATGGCCTAGGAGTACGCCACCTATCGCGGGGAAGTCGACCCCGCAAAGTTCACTCGCGGAAAGTGGGGTGCCGAGATGCGGTACCGAATGGCGTTCGTTGTTGGCCTCGGCGTTGGCTTCGTGCTCGGCGCCCGGGCGGGCCGGGAGCGCTACGAGCAGATGGTCAAGGTCACGCGCAAGGCGGCGGACAGCCCGGCCGTGCAGCAGGCGGCCGGTGCCATCCAGGCGCAGGCGGCTGGCCTGGTCAAGACGACCAAGGGCAAACTGGCCGACCAGGTGCCCAAGCTGACTGAGAGCGCCCGCGGCAAGGCTAAGACGGCGCGCGGCAAGGCCGGGACCGCCCGCAGCAAGGTGGGATCAACCTTGCATGATCATGGCGTCGGGGCCAAGAACAGCCACGGGCGGCCGGCCTCCGACGGCAACCGCGGGCGCACGTCGGCACCGGACGCGGGCGGAACGCCGGGCTGATTTGCGAGCGGCCGTCCCGCCCGGAGACCGGGACGGCCCCGTGTCGTGTCGCCTGGTCCATCCAGACACTGCTGTCATAAGATCACCTCATGAGTCCGCTATCCGGGGTACTGACCGAGACCTGGGCCCTGTACCGCAAGTACGCGGCCCACTTCCTCCTGATCGCGTTCGTGATCTACCTGGTCACAGCCGTCGTGTTCGCCCTGCTCGCGCTGGCCGGGCCCGTCGGCTATGTCTTCGCCGAGATCATCGATCTCGCCGCGGCGTTCCTGCTCCAGGCGGCGCTGGTCAAGGCGGTCCAGGATGTCCGGGATGGCCGGGTCGATCTCGACCTCGGCCAGACCTACCGGGCCGCCGTCCCCTTCATCCTGCCGGTAGCCGGCGCGTCGATCCTGGCCGCGATCGGCATCGCGATCGGCTTCGTGCTGCTGATCGTGCCCGGCCTCATCCTGCTGACGTTCTGGTGCCTGATCGTGCCCTGCATCGTGATCGGGGGGGCGGGCGTATTCGCCTCGTTCGGCCAGAGCATGCGGACCGTGCGCGGCTACGCGTGGAACGTGTTCGGCACCCTCATCCTGGTGTTCCTGATCTACATCGCGCTGGGCATCGTGGTCGGCCTGGTCCTGGTGTTCCTGCCGCATTTCCTCCGCAACTTCGTGAGTACCGTCGTGATCGGCACGCTGGTCGCGCCGTTCCTGGCGCTGGTGGTCACGCTCATCTACTACCGCCTCACCGCCGCCCACGCCGGCCAGCCCTATGTCGCCACCAGCCCGGAGGGCACCGCGGTCTGGGAGCCCCCCTACCCCACGGCGGACTCCGGCCCGGCGGCCACCCCCGGTGCGGCCCCCGCGGACACCACGATCCCGCCGACACCAGGCTCGACAGCACCGTTCCCGCCTGCGGAGCCACCTGGCTCGGGCGCCCCGCCGGGGGCGGGCCCGGGCTCGCCGCCTCCTCCGCCGCCTCCGCCCGGTCCCGGCGCTACCTGACCCGCTGGGTCTTCGCCCCGTATCTCTCTGCCCGGGTCACCCGCGCGCCGCAGGTCACGCCGTGGGTGCCTTCTGGGCAAGCGCCGTCGGGTTCAGCCCAGGCCGTCCCCGGTGAGCCCCGCGACGCGCCGCAGCTGCCGCTGGTGCGAGTCGCGCAGCCACGCCAGCGTGCAGCGCGGGTCGTCGAACGGCTCACCCGCCGCCAGCAGGTCGAGGTAGCGGGCGTCGGCGTCCAGGCGGCGGCGGAACTCCTCGGCACCGGCGACGTGCCCGTGGCCGGGAACCAGCCAGCGCACGCCGGGCACCGCGGCGAGCAGCCGCAGGCCGGCCCGGTAGTCCCCCAGCGGATCGCTCGCGTCGGTGTCCAGGAGCGGGATCTCGATGTCGGAGAGCATGTCGCCCGCCATGAGCACCCCGGCGTCCGGGAGGAACACCGCGGCGTGCCCCGGCGCGTGCCCGTTATGGACGATCACCTGCGCTACCGGGCCAGCCCAGGGGATGTGGTCGGCGCCCGCAGGCAGCGGGGCCAGGCGGCCGAACAGCTCCAGGTCGTGGCCGGGCGCCTCCTCCTGGACCCGGGTGATCATCTCCTCGCGCCCGGATCCGGCGGCCGCCACGGCGCCGGGCGCCGCGTACCGGGGCGCATCACCCAGGTCGCGGCTCCACAGGACGTGATCCCAGTGCGGATGGGTCGCGAAGCCGGCCCGCGGCCGCAGGCCCGGGCCGGCCAGGTCCGCGGCGAGCGCGGCGAGGTCGGCCACCGACACGGCGGGGTCGATGACCAGGCACCCGCCGTCATCGGCCACCACAACGGTGCTGGTGGTCGTGTAAGCGTCGGCGGTGGCGACCAGGACGCCCGGGGTGAGCTCGCGAAAGCGCCGCATCCCGCCATCCTCCATCCACCGGCCCCGCGCAGGAGATCATCCGCCCCGGCGCACCCCACGGCGTCCCCGGCCCGGCCGCCCGCGCATTACCCGCCCGTGAACGTCCACGCCCGGAACTGCCGAGCCCGACCTGTAATCGGCAGTGCGGTTCGACCGGATCGGCGTTTCTGCTGCCGATCCGGTCGAACCGGACTGCCGACCCACCCCGAGGCCGTCCGCGGTTGCGCGCTCAGCCGAGGTAGCCGCGCAGGACCTGGGCGCGGCTGGGGTGGCGGAGCTTGGCCAGGGTCTTCGACTCGATCTGGCGGATCCGCTCCCGGGTCACGCCGAACTCCCGGCCCACCTCCTCCAGCGTGCGCGGGTGCCCGTCGGTCAGGCCGAACCGCAGCTGGATGATCTTCTGCTCGCGCCCGGAGAGGCTGTCCAGAATCTGTTCCAGCTGATCCTGCAGCATGATGAACGCGGCGGCCTCCATCGGCACTACCGCGTCCGTGTCCTCGATGAAATCGCCCAGATCGGAGTCTTCCTCGCCGATCGGCGCCTGGAGCGATACCGGCTCCTGCGCGATCCGCTGGATCTCCGCCACCCGGGTGGCGGACAGCCCCATCTCGGCGCCGATCTCGCCGGGCGTCGCCTCCCGCCCGAGGTCCTGGTGGAGCTGGCGCTGGACCCGCGCCATCTTGTTGATCGTCTCCACCATGTGCACCGGGATCCGGATCGTGCGCGCCTGGTCCGCGATCGCCCGGGTGATGGCCTGCCGGATCCACCAGGTCGCGTACGTCGAGAACTTGTAGCCCTTGGTGTAGTCGAACTTCTCCACCGCCCGGATCAGGCCGAGGTTGCCCTCCTGGATCAGGTCGAGGAAGCTCAGCCCGCGGCCGATGTACCGCTTGGCGATGGACACCACCAGCCGCAGGTTCGCCTCGATCAGCCGCTGCTTCGCGCGCAGTCCCTCGGCGGCGAGCAGGGCCAGCTCAGCCTCTCCGGCGCCGCGGCAGGGCAGCCCCCCGGCCAGCTTCTCGTCCGCGAACAGCCCGGCCTCGATCGCCTTCGCGAGCTCGACCTCGTCCTCGGCCGTGAGCAGCGGCACCCGGCCGATCTCGCGCAGGTAGATCCGCACCAGGTCGCTGGTGACCGGGCGCCGGGCCTCGTCGGCCGGCTCGGGCCGGGCTTCCGCCTCCTCCGGCGCGGCGTCCAGGATGTTAACTCCTTCGTCAGCGAGCATCCTGGCCACGCCCTCGATCGCGGTGGCAGGAAGGTCGCTGGCATCGAGAGCGACAGCGATGTCGGCCAGGGCCACAGCCCCTTGCTCCCTGGCGCGCGCGAGAAGGTCTGCCATCTGGTCCCCGGACTGCCGTCCGCTGGGGAGTAGCGTGAGGGTCACGATGACAGTGTGCCCCTAGGAGCCCAGGTTAAGCGGGGATTAATTTTGTCACCCCATGACCTGTAACGCCGATGACACGTAGCGCGATCTGGGCCACGTAGCAGGCGGTCAGAGGGCGCCAGCGGCCTTGTCCAGCAGGGCTCTGCGCCGTTGTTCCAGCGCCACGAGATCGCCGAAGGTCCGGTTGTAAGCGGCCTGGCCATCCACGGGATTGAGCCGCTGCAGCCGCGACTTGACGGTCGCGATGCTGCGGCTGACGGCCAGCTCCTCGACCCGTGCCAGCACGGCGTCGGCATACCGGGCGTCGGGTTCCCCGTCGGCCCGCGGCACCCGCAGGGGCTCCACCGCAAGCTGGGTCACGAAGGCACGATTCGCATCGTCGGGGGCCGTCTCACGCAGCTGTGCCGCCCACTCCTGCGCGTTGCCCGCCCGCCCGGTGCCGCCGCAGGCGGCGATCAGGTCCCTGACCGCGGCGTGCCGTGGCGCGGTGAAGGCGGGCAGGTCGATGGCGTCGAACGCGGGCCCGCACAGGGCCGGTCGCTGGATGGCCAGCTTCAGCGCCTCCCGCTCCACCTGGATCACCGGGTCGCCCAGGTCGTAGCGGGGCTCCTCGGGGGCGTGGGGCCGGTCGGGGGCGTGGGGGGGACCGGGAGCGGCCTGCGCCGTGCCCGGCTGTGCGGCTGCCCTTCGTGCCGGGCGCGGGCGGCCGCCGCGCATGTCCTGGCCGATCCGGGCCAGCACGAGTTCCTGGTCGTTCAGGCCCAGCCAGCGGTCGAGGTTGTAGGCGTAGACCTTGCGCAGGCCGTCGTCTTTGATCCGTGCGATGAACCGGGCGGCCGCATCCAGCGCACCCAGGCGGCCCTCGGCGGTGCCGAGGTCGTAGTCACGCAGCGCCGTGCGGATCGAGAACTCATAGAGCGGCACCCGACTGGCGACCAGGTCCCGCACGGCCGCGTCGCCGTGCTTGAGCCGGAGATCGCAGGGGTCGAGGCCGTCCCGCTGCACCGCCACGAAGGTCTGGGTGACGAACCGCTCTTCCATCTCGAACGCACGCAGGGAAGCACGCCGGCCAGCGCTGTCCCCGTCGAAGGTGAAGATGACCTCGCCCCGCAGCCAGTCGGCGTCCATCAGCAGCCGCCGCAGCACCTTGATGTGCCCGTCGCCGAAGGAGGTGCCGCTGGTCGCCACCGCGGTCGGCACCCCGGCCAGGTGGCAGGCCATGACGTCGGTGTAGCCCTCGACGACGACCGCCTGGCGCCGTTGCGCGATCTCCCGCTTGGCCAGGTCCGCCCCGTACAGCACCGAGCTCTTTTTGAACAGCGGGGTCTCCGGCGTGTTCAGGTATTTCGCGCCGTCGTCGTCGGCGGCGAGCTTGCGCGCCCCGAACGCGATCACGTCCCCGGTCAGGTCCCTGACCGGCCACATCAGCCGGCCGCGGAACCGGTCCACCGGCCCGCGCCGGCCCTGGCTGGCGAGCCCCCCGGCCATCAGCTCGGCGTCGGTGAACCCCCGGCCGCGCAGGTGCCGGGTGAGGGCCTCCCACTCAGGTGGTGAGTACCCGACGCCGAACCGCTCGACGTCGGCCAGCTCGAACCCCCGCTCGGACAGGAACTCGCGCGCCGGGCGGGCGGTCAGCGTGTGCAGCCGTTCGGCATAAAATTCCGTCGCCGCCTTGTGGGCCTCCAGCAGCCTGCGGCGCTGGCTCTGCTCCTGGCCCGGGACGTGACCGCCCTGCTCATACCGGAGCTCGATGCCGGCCCGGGCCGCGAGCCGCTCGACCGCCTCGGGGAACGAGAGGCTGTCGATCTTCTCCACGAACTTGATCACGTCCCCGCCGTCCGCGCAGGAGAAGCAGTACCACAGGCCACGGGCCGGGGTGACGTTGAAAGAGGGTGTCTTCTCGTCGTGGAACGGGCACAGGCCCTTGAGCGAGCCGCCGCCCGCGTTGCGCAGCTGGAGGTACTCGCCGACGACCTCGTCGATGGGCGACCGCTCGCGGATGACCGCGATGTCGTCGTCGCGGATCCGCCCTGCCACTCGCGCCCTCCGCCGCTCGAGCCAGCCCTCCCCGTCCCGGCGAGTCTAGTCCTGGCCACCCCCAGTCTTACCGGGTTCGGGCGGGCGTGTTGATACCGTCGCGGCGTGCGGGACCTGCTGGTGCTGTGGGACGTCGACTACACGCTGCTCGATGCGGGCGGGACCGGCCGGATGGTTTACGGCTCGGTCTTCCGTGACCTGTTCGGCCGCGACACCCATGGGGTGGCGCCGATGGGCGGGCGCACCGAGCGGGCGATCATCCTGGACACCCTGTCCAGCGCCGGGATCAGCGATCCGGCACGGCACGTGGACGCGTTCGTGGCCGAGCTGACCCGGCGGGCGCCGGGGCTGCGGGCCACCTTCGCGGCCCGCGGGCGGGCCCTGCCCGGGGCGGCGGCGGCGCTGGCGGCCGTGGCCGCCCTGAGGCCGGCGGTGGTGCAGTCGGTGCTGACCGGGAACGTGCCCGCCATGGCCAGGGCCAAGCTCGCGGCGTTCGGGCTCGACGGCCACCTCGACCTCGATGTCGGCGCGTACGGCGACCACCACGAGGTCCGGGCGGAGCTCGTCCACCTGGCCCGCCGCCTCGCCGGTGCCGCGTACAGCAGGGACTTCGGCGGGAAGGCGACGGTGCTGGTCGGCGACACCCCGCTGGATGTGGCGGCCGCGCTCGCCACCGGGGCACGGGCGGTCGGCGTCGCCACCGGCGGCCCGACCGCCGCCGAGCTGGCCGCCGCTGGCGCCGACGCGGTCCTGCCCGACCTCACCGACACCCCCGCGGTCGTCGCCGCCATCACGGGCGCTCCTCCGGCCGAGTGAGGCTGCCCGCGGGCGTGCCCGGGATGTGGCCATGTGGCGGGGGCTGCTTGCCGCCGGCATCGGTGACATTCCGGCCCTCCCGTCCACAGCCCGGCCGTGGACGGCACAGGCGTCACAGTGACTGACAGGATTCCGTGATCACGAAGGTCGGCCGGGCCGGTTCACAGGTCGGTGAGCGGGACGCCGGGGTCGGTGAGGCGGGCGGGGTCCACCTGCTTCCCGGACCGGATCAGCGCCTGGATGTCGTCGTTGACGTCCCAGACGTTGACGTTCATCCCGGCCACCACCGCGCCCTCGTGCAGCCAGAAGGCGATGAACTCCCGGCCGGGCCGGTCGCCCCGGTACAGCACCTGGTCGTAGGTGCCCGGCTCGGGCAGGCCCGCCGTCTCCATGCCGAGGTCGTACTGGTCGCTGAAGAAGTACGGCACCGGGTCGTAGGACACGTCCTGGCCGAGCATCGAGCGGGCGGCGGCCGGGCCGGAGCTGAGCGCGTTGGCCCAGTGCTCGACCCGCACCCTGCGGCCGAGCAGCGGGTGGTAGGAGTTGGCCACGTCACCGGCGGCGTAGATGCCCGTGTCGGAGGTGCGCAACGCCGCGTCGGCCACCACCCCGTTGCCGACCTCCAGGCCGGCGTCGGCGGCCAGGCCGGTGTTGGGCACGGCGCCGATCCCGACGACCACGATGTCCGCGGGCAGCGCCGCCCCCGACGAGGTGATCACCTCGCTGACGCGGCCGCCCGCGCCGGACCCGCGCAGCTCGGTCACCGACTCCCCGAACCGGAACTGCACGCCGTGCTCGCGGTGCAGGTCGGCGAACATCTCGCCCAGCTCGGTTCCGATCGCGCGGTACAGCGCGGTCGGTTCCGGCTCGACCACCGTCACCTCGCAGCCGGCCTCACGGGCCGCCGCCGTCGTCTCCAGGCCGATCCAGCCCGCGCCGATGGTGACCACCCGCCCGCCGCCCCGGAAGGCGGCCGCGAGCCGCTCGGAGTCGCCGGCGGTCCGCAGGTACAGAACGCCGTCCCGGTCGGCCCCAGGTATGGTCAGCCGGCGTGGCGACGCGCCGGTGGCCAGCAGCAGCCGGTCATACCCCACGCTGTCCCCGTCCGCGGTGGTGACCGTCCGGCCGGCCGGGTCCACGGAGGCGACCGTCACCCCGCGCCGCAGGTCCACGTCGTGCTCGGCGTACCAGCCCTCCTCGTGCACGTAGATGACGGACTTGTCCTCCTTGCCGAGCAGGTAGCCCTTGGACAGCGGGGGCCGCTCGTAGGGCAGCTCGGTCTCGCTGCCGATCAGGATCACCCGGCCGCCGAATCCCTCCTCACGGAGGGTTTCGGCCGCCTTCGCGCCGCACAGGCTCGCGCCGACGATCAGGTAGGTGGGGTCAGTGGGCATCGGTCAGTCCTCCCTTGATCGCTGCGGCCGGCTCCCGGCACAGGCGGCGGTGCCAGGCGATAGCGGAAGTATCCGTGAGCGACGCCACCTGGTCGACCACGACGCGCAGGCGCTGCGAGCCGGATCTGGCAACGTCATAGGCCGGGCGCAGCGCCGGGTCCAGCGTCCCGGGGGCACCCGCCCGGATGGCCTCCGCCAGCTCGGCGATCAGCTCCCGCTCCCGGGCCTGCACCTGCGCCGCGCCGTCACGGCTCATCACGTAGCGCGCGGCGACGCCCTTGAGCAGCGCGCACTCCAGCCGCTGCCGCCGGGGCACCACCAGGCCGGCGTCGTAGCGGGTGAGCTGCCCGGCCCGCCCGGTGCCCGCGCTGGCCGCCAGCGTCGCCTCCTGCGCCGCGCGGCAGAACCGCCCGATCAGCTCGCTGGTCAGGTGCTTCAATGCCGCCAGGCTGGCCGGGCCGCCGTCGAAGCGCTCCGGCCAGCAGGGCAGGCCCAGCAGTTCATCGAGCACCTCGCTCAGCTCGGCCACGTCGGCCGAGCCCGGCGGGCAGTAGTAGGTCGCGGTCATGCCCGCCACCGCCTCCTGCTGGGACCGGTCATGCAGGCGGGGCAGGGTGATGTGGCCGGCGTACAGGCCGTCCTCCAGGTCGTGGACGGAGTACGCGACGTCGTCGGCCCAGTCCATGACCTGTGCCTCCAGGCAGGTGCGCCCCGGCGGCGCCCCGTCCCGGATCCAGCCGAACACCTCGCCGTCGTCGGCGTAGTAGCCGAACTTCTGCGGGGCCGGCAGGACCTCCTCCCCGGGCAGGCCGGGCGGCGGGAACTGGGTGGCCACCGCGCCATCCGGCCGGGGCGCCGTGCCAGGGCCGGCCGGCCAGGGGTACTTGATCGTCGCGTCCAGGGTGGCGCGGGCCAGGTTGAGACCGGCCCCAGGGACCTTGGCCTCCAGCCTGGTCAGCAGCCGCAGGCTCTGCGCGTTCCCCTCGAACCCGCCGCAGCCAGCCGCCAGGCCGGCCAGGACGATCTCCCCGTTGTGGCCGAACGGCGGGTGCCCCAGATCGTGGGCCAGGCACGCGGCGTCCACCAGGTCGGGATCACAGCCGAGGGCCTCACCCAGCTCCCGCCCGATCTGGGCGCACTCCAGCGAGTGGGTGAGCCTGGTGCGCGGGAAGTCGCCCGCCCCGACTTCGACGACCTGCGTCTTGGCGGCCAGGCGGCGCAGCGCGGAGGAATGCAGCACCCGGGCCCGGTCCCGCACGAACGGCCCCCGCTGGAAGGCCTGCGCCCGCTTCGGCGGCTCGGCCACCCAGCGGGCGGTCGCGTGGGAGTCGTAGCCCGGGTGCTCCCTCACCTGCTGTCGCTGCCCCCGGCACTCTCGAGCACCACGGCCCGGCCCGCCTCGAGCCGGGCGACCGGCACCCGGAACGGCGAGCAGGAAACGTAGTTCAGCCCCACCTGATGGAAGAAGTGGACCGAGTCGGGGTCGCCGCCATGCTCGCCACAGACGCCGAGCTCCAGGTCCGGACGGGTCGCCCGGCCCTCCTCACTGGCGATGCGCACCATCCGGCCGACGCCCTCGGTGTCGATGGTCTCGAACGGGGAGACGCCGAAGATGCCCAGCTCGATGTAGCGGCTGAAGAACGCGCCCTCGACGTCGTCGCGGGAGAAGCCCCAGCCCATCTGGGTCAGGTCGTTGGTGCCGAAGGAGAAGAACTCGGCCGACCTGGCGATCTCGCCGGCGATCATCGCCGCCCGCGGCACCTCGATCATGGTCCCGATCATGGTGTGGACTCCGGCGCCGGTTTCCGCCTCCACCTCGGCCAGCACCTTCGCGGTCGCCTCCCGGGCGATCTCCATCTCCTGTACCGAGGCGGTCAGCGGGATCATGACCTCCGGCTTCGGGTCCTTGCCCGCCTTCTTCAGCTCGGCCGCCGCGTGCGCGATCGCGCGGACCTGCATGTCCAGCAGGCCGGGGATGACCAGGACGAGCCGGACGCCGCGCAGGCCGAGCATGGGGTTCTGCTCGTGCAGGCGGCGCACCGCGTCGAGCAGCTTGCGGTTCTGCGCGGTGGCGTTGTCCCCGGCCAGGGCCACCTGGACCGACAGGTCGGTGAGGTCGGGCAGGAACTCGTGCAGCGGCGGGTCGATCAGCCGGATGGTCACCGGCAGGCCGTCCATCGCGTCCAGGATCTCCACGAAGTCGCCGCGCTGCAGCGGCTCGAGCGCGTCCAGCGCCGCCTGCCGGCCCGCCTCGTCCTCGGCCAGGATGAGCCGCTCGACGAGCTGGCGGCGCTCGCCGAGGAACATGTGCTCGGTCCGGACCAGGCCGACCCCGCCGGCGCCGAACCGGCGGGCCCGCGCGCAGTCCTCGCCGGTGTCGGCGTTGGCGTGCACCCCGAGCCGGCGCCGCTGGTCGGCGTGCTTCATGATCCGGTCTACCGCCTTGACCAGGTCATCCGCGTCCGCGCCGAGCCCGTTCTCGAAGTACTCCACCACGGGGGAGGCGGCGACCGGCACCTCGCCGAGGTAGACGGCGCCGCTGGTGCCGTCGATGGACAGCACGTCGCCCTCGTTGATGACCACCCCGCCCGGCGCGGTGATCCGCCCGGCCCGGGTGTCCACCTCGAGGGCCTCGGCGCCGCAGACGCACGTCTTGCCCATGCCCCGGGCCACCACGGCGGCGTGGCTGGTCTTGCCGCCGCGGCTGGTCAGGATCCCCCGGGCGGCGATCATCCCGTGCAGGTCGTCCGGGTTGGTCTCGCGGCGGACCAGGATGACGGCCTCGCCGACGGCCGCCCGCTCGACCGCTGTCGCGGAATCGAACACGGCCTGGCCGACCGCGGCGCCCGGCGACGCGCTCACCCCGGTGGTGACCTTCTTCGGCTCCTGGCTGAGGTCGAACCGGGGGAACATGAGCTGGGCGAGCTGGTCGCCGGTGACCCGGGTGACCGCCTCGTCCATGTCGATGAGGCCCTGGTTGACGAGCTGGGTGGCGATCCGGAACGCGGCGGCCGCGGTGCGCTTGCCCACCCGGGTCTGCAGCATCCAGAGCTTGCCGCGCTCGATGGTGAACTCGATGTCGCACAGGTCCCGGTAGTGGTTCTCCAGGGTCCGCATGATCTCAAGCAACTGGGCGTAGGACGCGGGGTCGATGGTCTCCAGGTCCTGCAGCGGGACGGTGTTGCGGATGCCCGCCACGACGTCCTCGCCCTGCGCGTTCTGCAGGTAGTCGCCGTAGACGCCCTGCTGCCCGGTGCCGGGGTCGCGGGTGAACGCGACGCCGGTGCCGGAGTCCATGCCGAGGTTGCCGAACACCATCGCCACGATGTTCACCGCGGTGCCGAGGTCGGCGGGGATCCGCTCCTGGCGGCGGTACAGGATCGCCCGGTCGGCATTCCACGAGCGGAACACGGCCAGCACCGCGAGGTCCATCTGCTCCCGCGGGTCCTGCGGGAATTCGCGCCCCGCGTGCACGTGCACGATGGCCTTGAAGCTGTCCACGATCCCGCGCAGGTCGCTCGCGTCGAGGTCGAGGTCGTTGCGGGTGCCCTTGGCCTGCTTCGCCTCGTCGATCGCGTGCTCGAAGGCCTCGCCCTCGATGCCGAGCACGGTCTTGCCGAACATCTGGATCAGGCGGCGGTAGGAGTCCCAGGCGAACCGCTCACTCCCCGACTGCTTGGCCAGACCACCCACCGACTCGTCGGACAGGCCGATGTTCAGCACCGTCTCCATCATGCCCGGCATGGAGAACTTGGCCCCCGACCTGACGCTGACGAGCAGCGGGTCCGCGGGATCGCCGAGCTGTCGGCCCATTTTCTTCTCCAGCTGCCGCAGGTGCTCGCTGACCTCGTCGCCGAGGCCGGCCGGGACGGCACCCTCGCGCAGGTACTGGCGGCAGGCCTCGGTGGTGATGATGAAGCCGGGCGGCACCGGCAGGCCCAGGTTGGTCATCTCCGCCAGATTCGCGCCCTTGCCGCCGAGCAGGTCCTTCAGGTCCTTGTTTCCCTCGGTGAAGTCATAGACGAGCTTCGCCACTGCACGCTCTCCTTGTACCTGCCCGGCCCGCGCGCGTCCGCGAAATGGTGGGCGATGTGTTGGTGTCCGGCCGTGTCGGCCCCAGTAAGTCCGGCGCCTCCACGACCCGTACCCGCTGCCAGTCTCCTGGGTTGCGGCGGACGCTTCCCTGACCGACGCCTGGGACTTGCTGGTGAAGCTGGCATCCAGCGGCGCCGGATGGCCTGCTCCTCCGCCCGCCGATACCTGGGCAACCGGCCCTGACGGCCTGGCCGGGTCGGGCGGTGACCTGGTGGAGGTGCTAGCCCGGGTGCCGACCGGCCGGCTGGTGGTACTCGGTGAGCCAGGCGCAGGCAAGACGATGCTGATGGTCCGGCTGGTGCTGGACCTGCTTGCCCGCCGCTCCGATGGTGGCCCCGTCCCGATCCTGGCCTCGATAGCGTCCTGGAACCCTACGGACCAGGATCTGCGGGGCTGGCTGGCCGCTCAGCTCATGATCGACCACCCTGCCCTTGCTGCTGCCCCGCCGCCCGGCACGGAAGGGCCCACCCAGGCTGCGGCGCTGCTCGCTTCTGGCCTGGTTCTGTCGGTCCTGGATGGGCTCGATGAGATCCCGGAAGAGATCCGGGGTCCGGCGATCAGCCGGATCAATGATGCGCTGCGGCCGGGCGAGAGGTTGGTGGTGACCTGCCGCACCCAGCAGTACTGGGATGCTGTCAGGCCCGAGGGTGGTATCGAGGTGACCCTCCGGGCGGCGGCGGCCGTCCAATTGTGCCCGCTGGACAAAGATGCCGTCCGCGGTTACCTATGTGATGACGCGGGTGGCCCGGCCGCAAGGGCCCGCTGGGACCCTGTTCTCGCCGTGCTCGGTACCGATGCGCCAGTCGGCCGGGCGCTGGAAACACCGCTGATGGTCGGCTTGGCACGTGCCATCTACAACCCCCGCCCTGGTGAGCTGGCCGGAACACTGCATGACCCGGCTGAGCTGTGCAGCCCCGCCCTGGCTGACCGGACAGCGGTGGAATCTGTCCTGTTCGATGCGTTCATCCCCGCCGCCTACCGGCATGGCCCCGATGGCCGCTGGAAGGCGCAGGACGCGGAGAAGTGGCTCGTGTTCCTAGCCCGCCACCTCGAACACAACATCGTCCTAGACCCCGCAACCAAGAGCGGCCAGGCAGCGCGCCGGTAACGCGCCACCTGGCCTCGGCAACCGACCTACTCAGGAGGTCAGCACCGTGTCCCACATAATCCCACCGCCCGGCCCAGCCGGCATCTGGCGCCTGCTCATTCTCTCGCGTGACCTGCAAGACCCTGCCTGGCTGATCGCCGCGATCACCAGCCCGGCCCACATCCGGCCCACCGTCCTTGACGCCGTGGGCAGGTTCACCGACTGGGATCTGGTCACCGCCTGGGCGGCTGCCCGGCTCGGTGAGCCGGTCGAGCTGACGCCCGTCACCGATCCCCTCGCCTGGACCATCCGGCCGGCGAGGAACAACCCGAGAGGAGCCTGACATGGCTGGCTCGATCACTTCCGCCTGTTCCTGCCGCGACCCGGAGACCGGCCAGCGCTACCCGAAGGGCAAGTGCCCGAAGGCCGGCAGGCGCGGCCACCTGCGCTGGTATTTCGTCATCGACTTGCCCAAGCGCTGGGACAAGGGCGCTCACAGGTACTTCCGTCAGCAGCTCAAGAGCCCAGGTTTCCCCACCCGTCTGGCGGCCGAGCGGGCCCTGCTGCCCGAGCTGGCCAAGATCGAGGCCCACACGGCGCCGTCGCTGTCCGACCGCCAGCTCAGCGTGGGCGACTACCTGGACCGCTGGCTGGAGGAGGCCGTCAGCGCGGAGGGCGAGCCGTGGCGGCCCACCACCACCGACACCTACACCAAGCTGGTGGACAGCTACATCCGGCCCAGTCTCGGCCGCCACCGCCTGGCCGAACTGCGGCCTGAGCACATCCGGCGCATGACCGCCGGGATGCAGCGCCAGGGGCTCTCCCGTGCCACCATCCACCTGGCCTACTCGGCGGTGCGCACTGCGCTCGCCGCGGCCATCCGCGAGCGGATCATCACCTGGAGCCCTTGCGAGGCGGCGAAGGTGAGGGGCCCTGGCCGCAAGAAGATGCAGGTGTGGGAGACGCATGAGGTAGAGCGGTTCCTGGCCCACGCGGAGCAGGCCGAGCCGTCGCTGGCGGTGGCCTTCCAGCTCGCCGCCTGGCGGGGCCTGCGGCGGGGCGAGCTGGCCGGCTTGCAGTGGGGCGACCTCGACCTGGGCGCCGGCACCCTGCGGGTCGCCCGCAGCGTCGATGACAAGGGGCGCATCGGGGAACCCAAGACCGAGCACGGTAATCGCACCGTCTCCCTCGGCCCGAAGCTGGTGGCGGCCCTGCGGGCCCATCGCCGGGTACAGGCTGAGCGGCGGCTCGCCGCTGGCCCAGAGTGGGAGGACGGGGACTGGGTGCTCTGCGGCGGGCAGGGGCAGATGCTCCCGCCCTGGCGTCTCACGCAGGGCTTCAAGCGCCTGTCCAGGGAGCTGGGGCTGCCGGACATCCGGCTTCACGACCTGCGCCACACGGCGGCGACAACCATGCTGCTGGCAGGGGTCGCGCCCAAGGTCGTGTCGGACCAGCTCGGCCACGCCAACATCACGACGACGCTCGACATCTACGCCCACGTCCTCCCGCAGCAGCGGGACGCCAGTGCGGAGGCCGTAGAGCGCCTTTACGGCGGATCGGTGGAGACCTTGTGACGCCAAGATCATCCGGAGGTGAATGACATGCGCGCAGTTCGGGCATATGCCCACTTCAGGGGCCTGGCAGGGCCACCGGGGCAGGGGCGCGGCAGCGTTCCATCGCTACTTGGACTCTACCGAGCGTGGGCACCTGATTGCCGCTTGGCATCCGATTAGGCCCGCCTATTCAGGCAACCTCGGGGGCGGGTTAACGTCTCTGATACGTGGACCTTGACACCGCTCGTCAGCCGCGCCGGTCCGGGGTGCTCGGCCGGCGGGCCGACCCCGGGCCCGAAGTCACCGCGCTCTACCAGGCACACGGGGTAGGGCTGATCCGCCTGGCGGTGGTCATGCTCGGCGACCGCCCGGCCGCCGAGGACGTGGTCCAGGAGGCGTTCTGCGGGCTCTACCGCCGATGGGATCACCTGGACGATCCGCAGAACGCGCTGCGCTACGTGCGGTCATCGGTTCTGAACGGCTGCCGCTCGGTACTGCGGAACCGGGGCAGGCTGCGCTCCGGTTCCGGATCGCGGCCCGGCCGGCCGGACACCGTCGAGTCGGCGGAGTCCACCGCCCTGGTCGGCGAGGAGCACCGTGGTGTGCTGGCCGCCTTGCGGCGGCTGCCGGACCGTCAGCGGGAGGCCCTGGTGCTCCGGTTCTACCTCGAACTCTCGGAGGCCGAGATCGCCCGGTCCATGGGCATCAGCCAGGGCACCGTGAAATCCACCGTGTCCCGGGCGCTGGCCGCGCTCGGGCGCCTGCTCGGGGAGGGCTCATGACCGCGATCGAGGACCGCCTCCAGGCCGCGACCCGGGCGGCTGCGGACACGGTCGCCCCCGGCAGCGCTCCGCCGCTGCGCCTGCCCGGCCCCGGACACCAGCGCGGCCGCGCGCGCCGTCCCGGGCGCGGGTACCGCTGGGCCGGCTGGGCCGCGCCGCTGGTCGCCGCCGCCGCGGTCACCGCCGTCATCGCCGGGGCGCTGACGGTCAGCAAGCTGGCGTTCCATCCGCCTTCGCCCAGGCCCGGCCCGGCCCGGCCCGGCCTGGTCACGGTCCAGCTGCGCCGGGCCCCGGCCGCCGCCCACGGCGCCATCCCGCCCTACGTGGTCGGGCTGGCGCCGGGCCCCCTGGCCGCGCAGTCCACCCGGGCCGTGGTCAGGGCAGCGGCTTCCGGCACGGCCCTGGCCATCCTCAGCCCGCCCCGGGGATACGGCAGCTTCACCTGGATCACGGGCGCCGCCGACGACCGCACCTTCGTGCTCGCCGCGTACGGACGCGGGCCGGCCACCGGGTCCGCACCGGCGCCGACGGCGCGCAACGCGACCGCTTTCTTCCTGCTGCGCCTGGATCCAGCGGCCGGCACGGCGCGGCTCACGCCACTGCCGGTCCCGGCACAGCCAGACCCGCCGGGCATGGGCAGTCCGGTCAGCGGCATCGCGCTGTCGCCCGACGGCGGCAAGCTCGCGGTGGCATTGGGCAACCAGTCCGGGCCCTCTGAGCTCAAGCTGTTCGACCTGCACAACGGGTCGGTACGGGTATGGAGAGGGGTGCGGGGGGGACGCATCGACGGGTCCATATCAGCCGATGAACTGGGCGCGAACCCATTGTCGTGGACGGCGGACGGCCGCACCCTCGCGGTTGATCAGTGGGCCGGGCTCACCATCAACGTCCGCCTGCTGGACACCAGCGCACCTGGCAGCGATCTGTGGTCGGGCAGGCGCGCCGTCATGTTCCCCAACTGGCCCAGCGGCTCGGTCGCTGGCAGTGCGATCATCACCCCGGACGGCACCAGGATCATCGCCATGGCCGTCACACGCCATGCCACTCAGGTTCAGCTCAACGAGTTCTCCACCAGCACCGGCAGGCCACTGGGCACGGTCGTGCGCCTGCGCTACCGGCCGGGGGCGATCACCGGCTGGCCGAACGTGCTGTGGTCTGACCCCTCCGGGAGCACGCTGATCGTGAAGACCACCCGGCCGGGCACGGGACCCAGCCAGCACGGGGACCTGACCCCGGAGGTGGTCGGGGTGATCACCCGCGGCCACCTCACGCCGCTGCCTGGGATCCCGGCCGGCAACATGCTGGCCTGGTGACCCGCTGGGCATGGCCGCCGCCAGGGAGCACCCCCGCCCGGACCGGGCGTCACTACGATCGGGGCTGGACGGAGCAGCGCAATCGCGCGGCGCGCGTCTTTAGGTACATGCAATCGGATCTCTGGGGACACCGGTCCGCGGCCGAGGCCGCCGAGGCGGAGCGCACTGATCTGGCTGCCGCCGAAGCGGGCGTGACAGCGCTGTACCAGGCGCACGCGCTCGGGTTGATACGGCTGGCGCACATCATGCTCGGCGACCGGCAGAACGCTGAGGATGTCGTCCAGGAAGCGTTCTGCGGGCTGTACCGCCGGTGGTCCCACCTGTCCGACACCAGCCGCGCGCTCCAGTACCTCCGGACGTCGGTGCTCAACGGCTGCCGCTCGCTGCAGCGGCGCCGGGCTGGACCACGCGCCGAGCCGTCCGACGGGCAGCCAGCGGTCTCGGCGGAAGCCACCGTGATCACCGGCGAAGAGCGCCGGGAGGTGATGCGCGCGCTGCGGCGGCTGCCGGCCCGCCAGCGCGAGGCGCTGGTGCTCCGGTACTACCTCGACCTCTCCGCCGAAGAGATCGCCGGCACGATGGGAATCGGCCCGAGCAGCGTCAGGTCGGCCATTCACCGGGCACTCGCCTCGCTCGGCCGCATGCTCCAGGAGCAGTCATGAACACGCTCGAAGACCAGGTCCGCGCGGCCCTGCGGGAGACCGCCGGCGAGATCACCCCGCTCGGCGTCCCGCCGCTGCGCCTGCACGACGGCCGGAGCCAGCGCCCACCTGCCGTCGCCACCCGCCGCTGGCCGGCCGGGCTCGTCCCGCTGGCCGCCGCCGCCTCCGTGGCCATCGTGATCGTCATCTCCCTGGCGATCTCCGGCGCTATTCACGTCCGGCCGGCCGGGCCCGCCAGGGGCAAGGCCGGCCCGTTCGCTGGCGTGCCGCCGTACTACGTCGTCCTCGTCGGCAAGAACCCCCATCCCGCCGTCATCGAGCTGCAGCAGGCCGAGGTCCGGGCAACTGCGAGTGGCGCGGTACTGTCCCGGGTCGCCCCTCCCCCGCCGTACAACACGTTCAGCGCTGTCGCCGCCGGCAACGATCACACCTTCGTCCTCGCCGCGGAAAAGTGGAAGGAGACGCGGAAGGACGGGGGAACCTTCTTCCGGTCCACTGCGTTCAGGTTCTTTCTGCTCCGCCTCGGCGCTGGCGGTCACATCAAGCAGCTGACGCCGCTGCCCATCCCGCCCGAGCCCGCCGGGGCAGAGATCTCTGGATTCGCGCTCACCTCCGACGGCACCAAGCTGGCCGTGGCCCTGCGCGGTGGCGGCAATGGCGGGCCGGGCCCACAGATCCAAGTCTTCTCGCTTCCCACCGGGGCGGAGCGAGTGTGGACATGGCCGGGAGGCGGCCCGATCACCAACAACGCCGGCGGCAACGGGGAGGTGCTGTCCTGGTCCGTGGATGGTCGCACGCTGGCGTTCCAGCAGTGGGTGGCAGGCAATTACATCCATCTGCGGCTGCTCGACACCACCACGCCGGGCGGCAGCCTGCAGGCGTCCAGCAGGCTCCTGCTGCGGTGGCCAGGCGACGGGGCGACCTGGCATTACGTGAACGGGAAGATCAGCAATGTCCTCTTCGGCTCCAGCGCCATCATCACCGGTGACGGCAGCAAGATCGTCGCTGCCACCGAGGACCTGACCAAGCACCCGCTGTCCAGCGAACTGGCCTTCACCGAGTTCTCCGCCGCCACCGGGAAGGTCGTGAAGGCCGTGGGCCGTTGGCCCATCCCCGGGCTCGATCCAGGCCAGACCCAGGACGTGCTGTGGACGAACTCCTCGGGCAGCACCCTGATCGTGCTCGCTCACAAGCCGGGGGTGCCCACCAAGGACCCGCACAGCGTCAACTCGGCCGGATATGGCATCGAGTTCGGCGTGCTGAGAGGGAACCAGTTCACACCGCTCCCAGGCGCGCCGAGCCCGGGGCCAGGCGCCTGGCCCGTGTGGTAGGCATCGGTAAGACTTGTCGCGGAGGCGATCGTGGACAAGACCTTGATCGGGGTGCTGCACCCCGGTGAGATGGGCGCCGCCGTTGGCGCTTGCCTCACCCAGCGAGGGCTCACGGTGCTGTGGGCATCTGCCGGGCGTGGCCCGGCTACCGCCGAACGGGCGGCGGCGGCCGGGATGCGGGATGTCGGGACGGTCAGCGAGATGTCCGGGCGGGCTGATGTGATCCTCTCGGTGTGCCCGCCGCACGCGGCGCTGGAGGTGGCCCGCGCGGCAGCCGGTTTCCGTAGGATTTACGTGGACGCGAACGCGGTATCGCCGGTAACGGCCCGCGAGATCGCCCAGGTGGTGGAGACGCAGGGCGCCGCGTACGTGGATGGGGGGATCATCGGCGCCCCGCCCCGCTCCCCCGGGGACAGCCGCCTGTATCTGTCGGGCCAGCGGGCCGCAGAAGTGGGCGAGATGTTCAAAGGCACGGCTCTCGAAGCCAGGGTGATCGGGGATCAGGCCGGCGCGGCGTCCGCGGTGAAGATGGCCTACGCCGCCTGGACCAAGGGCACCGCCGCGCTGATCCTCGCCATTCGCGCACTCGCCCGCGCCGAAGGCGTCGAGGAAACGCTGCTCGCGGAGTGGGAACTGTCCCAGCCCACGCTGGCCGCCCGCTCCCACACAGCAGCGCAGTCAGCGGCTGGGAAGGGCTGGCGCTGGGTCGCCGAGATGCAGGAAATCGCCGCGACCATGGCCGCGGCCGGCCTCCCCCCGGCTTTCACCAGGCCGCCGCGGCCGTCTACAGCCGCGTCCCGCGCGCCACCACCCCAGCGTCCCCCAACGAGCACACGCTCGATGCCGTCGCCGAAGCCCTGCTCACCAACGGATCCGCCGGCTGACGCTTGCCTGAAGAGAGCGGCCCATGTGCGCGGGTGGCGTGTATGTCCGGCAAGGCGTTCAGCCGGCCGGACATACACGTCCGCCCGGGCATCAACCCCGCCACCCGGGCGTCAGCAGCCCGTCAGCCGTTCGGACAAATAGGACACGAGCGCGTCGATCCCCACCCGGTCCTGGTGCATCGAGTCGCGTTCCCGGACGGTCACCGCCTGGTCCTGCAGGCTCTCGAAGTCCACGGTGACGCAGTACGGCGTCCCGATCTCGTCCTGGCGCCGGTAGCGGCGGCCGATCGCGCTCGCGTCGTCGAAATCGACGTTCCACCGCTTGCGCAGCTCGGCGGCCAGGTCGCGCGCCATGGGCGACAGGTCGGCGTTGCGGGACAGCGGGAGCACCGCGGCCTTCACCGGGGCGATCCGGTGGTCCAGCCGCAGCACGGCCCGCTTCTCCAGTTTGCCCTTGGCGTCGGGCGCCTCGTCCTCGGCGTAGGCGTCCATCAGGAAGACCAGCATGGACCGGTCGACCCCGGCGGCGGGCTCGACGACGTACGGAACGTACCGTTCGCCGGTGTCGGCTTCGAGGTAGGACATGTCCTGCCCGGAGGCGCGGGCGTGGGTGGTCAGGTCGAAGTCGGTCCGGTTGGCGATCCCCTCCAGCTCGCCCCATTCGGTGCCGGGGAAGCCGTACCGGTACTCGATGTCCACGGTCCGCTTGGAATAGTGGGAGCGCTTGTCCGCCGGGTGCTCGTACAGGCGCAGGTTGTCCTTGCTCACACTCAGATCGGTGTACCAGGCGAGCCTGGTGGCGATCCAGTACTCGTGCCAGTCCTCGTCGGTGCCGGGTTTGACGAAGAACTCCATCTCCATCTGCTCGAACTCGCGGGTGCGGAAGATGAAGTTGCCCGGGGTGATCTCGTTGCGGAACGACTTGCCGATCTGCCCGATCCCGAACGGGATCTTCTTCCGGGAGGTCTGCAGCACGTTGCGGTAGTTGATGAAGATGCCCTGGGCGGTCTCCGGCCGCAGGTACGCCAGGCCCGATTCGTCCTCGGTGGCACCCAGGTATGTCCGCAGCAGTCCGTTGAACATCCGCGGTTCGGTGAACGCGCCCCTGGTGCCGCAGTTCGGGCAGGTGATCTGGGCCAGGCCCTCGGCCGGCGGGTGGCCGTGGCGCTCCTCGTAGGCCTCGATCAGATGGTCGGCGCGGAACCGCCGGTGGCAGGACTGGCACTCGGTCAGCGGGTCGACGAACTCGGTGACATGGCCGCTGGCCTCCCAGACCTCCCGGGCGAGGATGACGCTGGAGTCGAGGCCGACGATGTCGCCGCGCTCGGTGACCATCGACTTCCACCACTGCCGCTTGATGTTGTTCTTCATCTCAACGCCGAGCGGCCCGTAGTCCCAGGAGGCGCGCAGCCCGCCGTAGATCTCGCTGGACGGGTAGACGAAGCCGCGGCGCTTGGAAAGGTTGACGATCGTATCGAGGCGGTCGGTGCGGTTTGCCATGGCCTGAACTCCATCCGGCTGGCGGTCGGCGGGCATGTGTGAACCCCAACAGAAGCGGGTGCGTGCGGCAAGCTTAGTCCCGGCCCGGGTGTGCCAGCGCCGACCCGCCGGGCGGCACTGCCGGCCACCCCGCGCATCGGTGATCGCCAGCCCCGGAGGCGGGCCGTATATTTGGCGGCAATCGTGACAGCACGGGGAAGGCACCGGGCCGTTGAGGAGGATGACGGGATGCCGAAGCGCCGCCAGACACGGGTCGGCGGGCGGTCGCGATCCGGCGGGAAGCGGCCGGGCGGCAACCCCGCCGGCCGCTCCGCGCTCCCGGCCGACGCCCGCCCTGCGCTAGCCGTCCCCGTCACACCGGGCGCTTCCGGGACCCGGCAGGCGGTGGAGCGCTTCAGCGCCAGGCTCCTGGTCTTCCTAGCGCACCTGCCCAAGTGGGTCCCGATGCTTGTCGCGCTGGGGCTGCTGATAACGGGTTTCATCGTCCCGGGCCTGATCGGGGCGGCGGCCCTGCTGCTGGTCGCCATCTTCCTGGGCTGGCTCGGCTACATGTCGTGGCCGCGCATCAACACCTCGGGACGAGTCATGCGCGTCGTCGCGATGGCCTGCATGGTGGTCCTTGTCGTGTGGCAGGCCCGGCGCTGACTGCCCTGGTGACGGCCGGCTCGGCCGGGTGCCCTAGGCGGGCAGTGGGTTGGGCAGGGCACCGCCGTAGCGGCGGTCCCGGCTGGCGTAGATCTCGCAGGCGTGCCACAGGTGACGGCGGTCGAAATCGGGGAAGAGCGTGTCGAGGAAGACGAACTCCGCGTAGGCGGACTGCCAGAGCAGGAAGTTGGAGATCCGCTGCTCGCCCGATGACCTGATGAACAGGTCCACGTTCGGGATGCCAGGCTCATCCAGGTAGCGGGCGAACACCTTCTCGTTGACCGCCTCCGGCCGGAGCCGCCCGGCGGCCACGTCGGCCGCTATCGCCGCCGCGGCGTCGGCGATCTCCGCCCGCCCGCCATAGTTCACGCAGAACTGGAGGGTGAGGACCGAGTTGCCCGCCGTCAGGCGTTCCGCGTCCTCGAGCTCGGAGATCACACTGCGCCACAGCCGGGGCCGGCGCCCGGCCCAGCGGACCCGGACGCCCATCTCGTGCAGCTGGTCGCGGCGGCGGCGGATCACGTCGCGGTTGAACCCCATGAGGAACCGGACCTCGTCCGGGGATCGCCGCCAGTTCTCGGTGGAGAACGCGTAGGCGGACAGGTACGGAATGCCCAGCTCGATCGCGCCCATGATCACGTCGAAGAGCGAGGCCTCGCCCCGCTTGTGGCCCTCGGTCCTCGGCAGGCCGCGCTGCTTCGCCCAGCGGCCGTTGCCGTCCATGACCAGGGCGACGTGACGGGGCAGGAACTCGGGCGCGATGGCGGGGGGCCGCGCGCCGCCCGCGTGCGGCTCGGGCGGGCGCACGGAACTCCTCACACCGGCTCCTCGGCGCGTATCAGACATGCTCCACATGACGCAGCGAGCGGATCGAATGCTCCAGGTGCCACTGCACGTACGCGGCCACCAGACCGCTGCACTCTACTTGGTGCCGCCGCTCCGCCGCGTCGGCACGCTCCCAGTCGCCGCGCAGCAGCGCGCTCATCAGGGCGATCGTGTGGACGGACGGCGTCGCCGCCCCGGCCGGCCGGCAGGACTGGCAGGTCAGGCCGCCTGCCGCGATCGCGAAGGCACGTGACCCGCCAGTAGCGCCGGCCGCGCCGCCGACCCGGCCGCCGGAGGCGGCCGGGTCGGCGGTGCCGCACAGCGCGCACTCGGCCAGGGCGGGTGCGTAGCCGGCGACCGCGAGCGAGCGGAGGAGGAAGGCGTCGAGCACCAGCCGCGGATCGTGCACCCCCTCCCCCAGCGCCCGCAGCCCGCCGACCAGCAGCAGGAACTGGCGCAGCGCGGGCTCCTTCTCGACCGGGGTGAACCGCTCGGCGGTCTCCAGCATCGCCGTGCCGCTGGTGTAGCGGGGGTAGTCGGCGGACAGCGGCTCGCCGTAGGCCCGGACGGTCTCCGCCTGGGTGATGTAGTCCAGCGAGCGCCCGGTGTGGAGCTGGAGGTCCACATGCGTGAACGGCTCCAGCCGGGCGCCGAACCGTGACTTCGTCCGGCGCACGCCCTTACCGACGGCGCGGACGCGCCCGGTGCGCCGGGCGAGGACCGTGACGATGCGGTCGGCCTCACCCAGCTGCTGGGTACGCAGCACAATCCCGTCGTCCCGGTACAGGCCCACCCCGTCATTGTGGCGCACCCGGCCGACAGGGCGGCCCCGCCAGGCCGGCGGGGCCGCACGTCATGGGGCCGGATCCAGCGGGCAGCCGGCTAGGCCCGGTTGACCGCCGACAGCACCGCGCGCAGGGAGGCGGTCACCGTGTTGGTGTCGATGCCGACGCCCCACAGGGTGCGGCCGCCGACCTCGCACTCCACATAGGCGGCCGCCTGGGCATCGCTGCCCGCGGACAGCGCGTGCTCGGTGTAGTCGAGCACCCGCACCTCGATCCCGAGCGAGCCCAGCGCGTCGCAGAACGCCGAGATCGGGCCGTTGCCCACACCCTCGATCTGGCGCACCTGCCCGTCGACGCGGACCTCGACCGTCAGCGCGTCCTTGGCATCCACCACCGACGACGCCTGGTGAGCCTGCAGCGTGACCGTCCCGGCGGACAGGTACTCAGCGGCGAACGCCTCCCACATCTGCGCCGGGGTGACCTCCCCGCCCTCGGCGTCGGTGCGGGCCTGGACCACCCGGGAGAACTCGATCTGCAGCCGCCGGGGCAGGTCCAGGTGGTGCTCGGCCTTCATGATGTAGGCCACGCCGCCCTTGCCGGACTGGGAGTTGACCCGGATCACGGCCTCATAGGTGCGGCCCACGTCGCGCGGGTCGATCGGCAGGTAGGGAACGGCCCACGCGAACTCGGCGACGTCCACGCCAGCGGCGGCCGCGTCGGCTTCGTAGGCCTCGAACCCCTTCTTGATCGCGTCCTGGTGGGACCCGGAGAAGGCGGTGTAGACGAGCTCACCGGCGTAGGGGTGACGGGGGTGCACCGGCAGCTGGTTGCAGTACTCGACGGTACGCCGGATCTCGTCGATGTCCGAGAAGTCGATCATGGGATCGACGCCCTGGCTGAACAGGTTCATCCCGAGGGTCACCAGGCACACGTTGCCGGTCCGCTCACCGTTGCCGAACAGGCAGCCCTCCACCCGGTCGGCGCCGGCCAGCACGGCCAGCTCGGCGTCGGCGACCGCGGTGCCGCGGTCGTTGTGGGTGTGCACCGACAGGCTGACATGCTCGCGCCGGGACAGGGTGCGGCTCATCCACTCGATCTGGTCGGCATAGACGTTGGGCGTGGACCGCTCGACCGTGCAGGGCAGGTTGATGACGATCTCCCGTCCCGGGCCCGGCTGCCACACGGCCATCACCGCCTCGCAGATCTCGGCCGCGAAGTCCAGCTCGGTGTCCATGAAGATCTCCGGCGAGTACTCGTAACCGAAGTCGCAGCCGGGCAGGTACTCCTGCGCGTACTTCATCACCGACCGGGTGCCCTCCACGGCCATGGCCTTGCATTCGTCCCGGTCGACCCCGAATACCACCCGCCGGAACAGCGGCGCGGTCGCGTTGTACATGTGCACGGTGGCCCGCGGGGCCCCGGCCAGCGACTGCAGCGTCCGCTCGATCAGCTCGTCCCGCGCCTGGGTGAGCACCGAGATCTGCACGTCGTCGGGGATGAGCCCGCCGGTGATCAGGCTGCGGACGAAGTCGAAGTCGGCCTGGCTGGCGGACGGGAAGCCGACCTCGATCTCCTTGTAGCCCATCCGCACCAGCAGGTCGAACATGGTGCGCTTGCGGGACGGGCTCATCGGGTCGATCAGCGCCTGGTTGCCGTCCCGCAGGTCGGTCGACAGCCAGCGCGGCGCGGCGGTGATGGTCTGGCCCGGCCAGGTCCGGTCGGGCAGGTCGACGGGCGGGAACGGGGTGTAGCGGTAGCAGGGCATGCCGCTGGGCTGCTGGCGTACGGGCTGATGCTCGGAGTGCATCGGAGAAATAGCTCCCTCGCGAATCGGGCGGTGGCCAGCGGTCACGCCAAGACTCCGCGGCGAGGGAGCCGACCGTTATGGGGCCCCGCCGCGGCCACTAAGCAGGAGCAGTCCGCGCAGCATCGTCCCCGACACTACCAGACGTCACCGCGCTCAGAGTGACCAGGCGCCACCTCACCGTGCCCGGGCGCCATGACATCTGTCATTGCCGGATCGGGATGCGCGTGACAGGCCGCGGCAACGGGCCGCCCCTAGCGTGGGGGCATCAGGAGGCAAGCGCCACCGCCTGAGGCCGGCCTGTGGGCGGCGGTGAGGGCTCCTGCCGTCGGCCACGGTGGAGGCATGATGAGTTGTATGACCGCCGACTACACCGATCCGCCGCCCGGCGACGACCTGGACCGCAGCGTGGACGGCATGCTGCGCATCCGGCGTGTGGTGATCGGGGTGCTGGCCACGGTCTTCCTGGCCCTGCCGGCGGTGGCGGTGTTCCGCCATCAGGGCCTCAGCGGGGATGCTGCCTTCCTGGTTCCCGGCACCGTGGTGTTCATCGTGCTGGTCAACCGGTGGGTACTGGTCAGAGTCCCGGTACCCGCTCATCGTCCGCTGCGGGACGAGGTCGTGCTGTGGGTGATCGTCGTGCTCGGCGTGGCCCTGTTCGTGGTGGGGCAGATGAACTGGCTGACCGCGCTGGCCATTGCCGCGGCGGGCGCCGGCCGGTTCGCGGCTACCCGTCCGCGGGCGGCCATCGGGGTGGCGGCGTGCGCGGCCGTGGGGATGGCGGTCAGCGTGTGGCACAACCTCGGCTACGGCGCCACGCTGGCGGCGATCGGGGTGCCGCTGCTGGGCGGCCTCCTCGCCTACAGCGCGGAGCGGCGCAACGTCCTGATGTTCAAGCTGAACGAGGCCCGGGCCGAGCTGGCCAGGACGGCGGTCGCCGAGGAGCGGCTGCGGATCTCGCGTGACTTGCATGACCTGCTCGGGCACAGCCTGTCGCTGATCGCGCTCAAGGGCGAGCTGGCCGGGCGGATGATCGAATCGGACCCGCCACGGGCGGCGCGCGAGATCGCCGAGCTGGAGGCGGTCGCCCGCCGCTCGCTGGCCGAAGTGCGGCAGGCGGTGACCGGCTACCGGCAGCCGAGCCTGGCCGCCGAGCTCGCCGCGGCCCGCCGGATGCTGGCGTCGGCCGGCATCGACTGCCGGGTGGACGCCCCCACCTCCTATGACCTGCCGCCGGACGTGGACGCCCTGCTGGCGTGGACGGTCCGGGAGGCCAGCACCAACATCGTGCGCCACTCCGGCGCCCGGCACACCGGGATCACCGTCACGGTCACCGGCACCACCGCCAGTGCCGAGCTGGCCGACGACGGCGCCGGGGTTCCGGGTCCAGGTCACCGTCCCGCTCGCCGCGGACGGCCGTGATGACCGGCAGCGGCTCCCGGAGGGCACGGCCGGCGATGATGGCCGGCCGCCGGAGACGCGCCCGGCCGTCGCACCGGCCCCGGCCCGAGCCGACCCAGCAGCCCCAGCAACGGCCCGCTCAGCGGCCCCGGCAGCCCCAGGCGAGGTGCCCCGGTGAGTGTGCGCATCATGATCGCGGAGGACCAGACCATGGTCCGCCAGGCCCTGGTCACGCTGCTCGAACTGGAGCCCGACATCACCGTGGTGGCCGAGGCCGCCAGCGGGGACGAGGCGATCGCCATGGCCCGCCGCTATCAGCCTGACGTGGCGCTGCTCGACATCGAGATGCCGGGGCCGGACGGGATCGAGGTCGCCCGTCAGCTCACCGGCGACGGGTTCGCCGGGAAGATCGTGATCGTCACCACCTTCGGCCGGCCGGGCTACCTGGCGGCGGCGATGACCGCCGGGGCCAGGGGGTTCCTGCTGAAGGACGCCCCGGCCGCCGAGCTGGCCACCGCGATCCGGCGGGTGCACGCCGGGGAGCGCGTCGTCGATCCGGCCCTGGCCGCCGCCGCGCTGGCCGAGGGCGCCAGCCCGCTGACCGCGCGCGAGGCCGAGGTGCTGGCCGCCGCGCGTGGGCACGCGTCCATCGCCGACCTGGCCGGGCGGCTGCAC
Organism: uncultured Actinomycetes bacterium; assembly: GCA_963730065.1. Classification (GTDB taxonomy): domain Bacteria; phylum Actinomycetota; class Actinomycetes; order Streptosporangiales; family Streptosporangiaceae; genus UBA9676. Next base: position 299,588 of record CAVSQL010000011.1, read on the forward strand.
CTGTCCCAGGGGACGGTCCGCAACCACCTGTCGGCCGCGATCCAGAAGCTGGGCGCCCGCAACCGCGCCGAAGCGGTCCAGATCGCCGAGCGGAAGGGCTGGCTCTGACCCCGCCCGGCGGCCACCGCTGCCCGCGGTCCGGCCGGTAATTCGCTGGCGCCAGCCCACCGGTCTGGGTTAGCTGTCTGCATGCATATCGAACGGTTCGACGTCGAGACCGACCGGGACCTGGTCCGCGCCTGTCACGAGATGTACGTGGCCGCGATGCCGGTGGATGTGCCGGGCGAGCCGCCGATGTCGGACCGCGCCTTCGCCGGCTGGCTGCGGCTGAGCTGGACCGAGGACCGTCCCCAGACGTGGCTGGCCCGGGACGGCGCCGGTACGCCCCGCGGCTTTTATGTGCTCACGCTGCCGGAGCGCGAGAACACCCACCTGGCCTACCTCGACCCAGTGGTCGGCCTGCCGTACCGGCGGCAGGGCATCGGCACCGCCCTCGTTAGGCATGCCGCGGAGCGGGCCCAGGAGGGGGGCCGCGTGACCCTGACCGCCGAGGCGACGCTGGGCTCACCGGGTGAGGCGTTCAGCCGGGCGCTCGGCGCCCGGGCGGGCCTGGCCGAGGCCAGCCGGGTGCTGCACGTGCGCACCATTGCCGACGGGCACCTGGCCCGCCTGCACGCCCGGGCGCAGGCGGCCGCGCACGGCTACTCTCTGCTGTCCTTTGCCGGCCCGACCCCGGAGGAGTACATCGAGCAGGTGGCCGCGCTCAACCAGGACGGGGAGGACGCGCCGCGCGACGCCGGGCACGAGGAGCAGCGCTGGGACGCGGCGCGGCTGCGGGCGGCCCAGCAGCGGGCCGCCGAGCAGGGCCTGCGCCACTACAGCGTGGCCGCCCGGGACGACCGCACCGGGGAGCTGGTGGCGATCACCCAGCTCCACGTCGACCCGCAGACGGCGGACTGGGGCCACCAGGAACTCACGGTGGTGGCCCGGGCGCACCGGGGCCACCGGCTCGGGCTGCTGGTCAAGGTGGCGATGCTGGAGCTGCTGGCCGGCCACGAGCCGCGCCTGGAGCGGATCGTCACCGGCAACGCCGACAGCAATGAGCACATGATCGCCATCAACACCGAGCTCGGCTACCAGCTCCTCGACCGCTGGCTGTCCTGGGAGCTGGCGGTCGCGGACGTGCTGGCGCTGCCCGCAGCCGCCCGGTGACGGCGGCTGCCGGGCCGGCTGAGTCGTAGAAGCCCAGCCGGCGCAGCTGCCGCGGATCCCGCTGCCAGTCCTTGGCTACCTTGATCCGCAGATCGAGGTAGACCTTCGTGCCGAGCAGCGCCTCGATCTGCTGCCGCGCCCTGGTGCCGACCTCCTTCAGGCGGGCCCCCTTGGCGCCGATGACGATCGATTTCTGGCTGGACCGCTCGACGAACATCTGCGCGTACACGTCGATGAGATCATTTCGGCCGGCCCGCGGCCCCATCTCCTCCACCACCACGGCGATGGAGTGCGGCAGTTCGTCCCTGACCCCCTCCAGGACCGCCTCGCGGATCAGCTCGGCGACCAGCACCTGCTCGGGCTCGTCAGTGAGCTCGCCCTCGGGGTAGAGCGGCTGCCCCGGGGGCAGGTGGGAGACCAGCACGTCGGCCAGCACACCGAGCTGGAAACCGGTCACCGCCGAGACCGGCACGATGTCCGCCCAGTCGCCGAGCTTGGCCACCGCGGCCAGCTGCGCGGCCACCTGCTCGGGCCGGACCTGGTCGGTCTTGGTGATGATGGCCACCACCGGGGTCGTGCCGATGCCGCCGAGCTCGGTGGCCAGGTACCTGTCCCCGGGCCCGATCCGGTCCGGCGCCGGGACGCAGAACCCGATCACGTCGACCTCGGTCAGCGTGGACCGGGCCAGGCTGTCCAGCCGTTCCCCCAGCAGCGTGCGGGGCCGGTGCAGGCCGGGTGTGTCCACGATGACCAGCTGGGCGTCCGGCCGGTGCACGATCCCCCGGATCGCGCGCCGGGTGGTCTGCGGGCGGCTGCTGGTGATCGCGACCTTCGTGCCGACCAGCGCGTTCATCAGGGTGGACTTGCCGACGTTGGGCCGGCCGGCGAAGGCGGCAAAGCCCGACCTGAACCCCTCCTTCACCTCCACCCGACGATTCTCCCGCACGCTGGCCGCCCGTCACGCCAGCCAGCGCAGCCAGGTGCCGTGAGTGTCGGCGGTGGCCAGCAGCGTGCGGCCGTCCCGGACGAGCTGGAACGACGCTTCGCCGGGGGCCAGGACCGGGACATCCGGCGCCACGTCGTTGGACAGCCAGACCGCGTCCAGGCCGCGGACGGTCTCGGCGAACTGCCGTCGCTCGGCGGCGCTGAGATAGCCCAGCACCGCCGAATGGTAGATCACGAGCGTCGCGCCGGGCGGCGCCTGCCGGGCCAGCGCCGGCAGGTCGGTCAGCAGATCGCCACGGTGCACGGCCGGGGGGTCACGCCGCGCCGTGGCTACCGCGCCCGCCAACCGCTGGCCGCGGCCGCGTTCGCCCGGCCACAGCAGGCAGCGAAGCCAGCGGACGTCGTCGTCGCTGGTGACGTCCAGCGGGTTGAGATCGAGGCCGGCCCGCCACCGCACGTCGGGCACCCGCCCCGGCAGCGGCACCGGCCCGCGCGGCTCGCACCGCAGCACCGGCGCCCGCGGATCGGTGCCGGTGATCCGGTGCCCCGCGTAGTCATAGGAGTAACGGTCGGGCAGCAGCGTCAGCCCGGCGCTCGCGCCGACCTCCAGCAGCGCCAGCGGCTGCGGGAGCAGCATCAGCGCCGGCAGCAGGCTCGTGCAGCGGGCCGGCTCGTTCGTCTGGGTCCGCCGGGCCTGGATGACCGCGGCCAGCTCCGGCCCGCGGCCGGCCACCAGCGCCCGGAGTGAGGCGATGCCGGCGGGCCGCCCCAGCAGGTACCGCGCGGCGGCGAAGAGCAGGTTCGGCTGCCGCTTGGCCGGCGGCAGGGCGGCGAGAAACGCCAGTACGGCCGGATCGCCGGCGACCTCGGCGGCCAGGACCTCGTAGGCCCGTGAGCGTCCCCGCGCCTCCTGCCGGGAGAACGCCAGGTAGTTCTCCCCGATGCTGAGCGACAGATCATGACCGGCCAGGGACATACCCGCAACGGTAGCCGGGGCCGGTGCAGTGGTGGCGGTGGGCGCTCACCCGGCGGTCACGGCCGCGCCGTCAGGGGGTCAGCGTGCCCCGGATGGCGCCGTTCGTTCCGACGTGGAAGACCACCGCCGCCGGCCCGACGTCCCGCACCACCGCCAGATCGCCAGGATCGGGGGCGTCGGCGTCGCTGACCAGGGCCGCCGCTTCCAGGACCGCGGCCCCGCTGGACACCGCCATCGCCACGGCCAGGCGCAACGCCGACAGCCGCAGCGACGGCAGGTTCACCGCGGCCGCGGCATAGGTCCGGCCGGTCTCGTCCCGGACCGCCGCGCCCTCGGCCGCCGCGACCCGGGCCCGTGCGGAACGCGCCAGCGTGATGATCTTCTCGTCTTCCGTGCCGGGGTGGCTCACGGCGCAGATTCTAGACGAGCACCTTTCGCACATTCCGGTCATTCCGCCGCCCGGTTTTGTCAAGAATGGGACACCAGTGAAGGAACCGCCCGGACGCGCCGGGCGGGCACGGTGGGGCAGAACAGCTAGTGGCCGTTCCTGGACTGCCCCTCCGGGTCGGCCGCCTTGCCGCCCGGCGTGTCCGCCTCCACGGTCACCGTGCCGATCCGGTTCCGCCGGCCTTCCAGGCTCTCCGCGGTCAGCGTCAGCCCGGCCACGGTGGCGACCGACCCGGCGATCGGCACCCGGCCGAGCGCGTAGGCGAGCAGGCCACCCACCGTCTCCACGTCCTCGGCGTCGATGCTGACCCCGAACAGCTCCTCCAGGTCGGTCACGGGGAGCCGGGCCGTCACCCGGGCCCGCCCGGGCGCCAGCCAGTCCACGGTCGGCTGCTCCTGGTCGTACTCGTCGGTGATCTCGCCGACGATCTCCTCCAGGATGTCCTCGATGGTGACCAGGCCGGCCGTCCCCCCGTACTCGTCGATGACGATCGCGAGGTGAATCTGGCGCGCCTGCATGTCCCGCAGCAGCGCGTCCACCGGCTTGCTCTCGGGAACGAACGTGGCCGGCCGCATCACCGACTCGACCTTGGCCGCCGATTCGCTGTCCCGGTTCTTCTCGGTGTGCTCCACCAGGTCCTTGAGGTAGGCGATCCCGATCACGTCGTCCTCGTTCTCGCCGGCCACGGGAATCCGTGAGAAACCGCTGCGCAGGGCGAGCGAGAGCGCCTGCCGGACGGTCTTGCCGCGCTCGACGAAGACCATGTCGGTGCGGGGGACCATGACCTCGCGGGCGATGGTCTCGCCCAGCTCGAACACCGACTGCATCATCGCGCTCTCGCCGGGCTCGATCACCCGCCGCTGTTCCAGCAGGTCCACCAGGCCCCGCAGCTCCTCCTCGGAGGCCCGGGCGCCGTCCCGGGAGCCGCGGCCCGGGGTGAGCGCGCTGCCGACCGCGAGCAGCACCCGCGGCAGCGGGCCGAGCAACCGCACCACCGGGTAGAGGACACCAGCGGCGGCGACCGCGAGCCGCCCCTCGTGCCGGCGGCTCAGCATCCGGGGAGCGATCCCGGCCACCAGGTACAGCACCGCCGCCATCACGGCCACCGCGATGAGGAACGTCCGCCAGTCAGAGCCCAGCCAGTGCAGCAGCGCCGCCGTCACCAGGACCGTCGCGGCTGTCTCACAGCAGATCTGGACCAGCAGCAGCACGCTCAGGTAGACCGGCGCGTCGGCCAGCACGGCCGGGAGCCGCCCGATCCCGCGCCCCTCCCGGGCCCGGGTCAGCTCCCTGGCACCCGCGCGGGAGATGCGGATGAAGGCGACCTCGGTGGCGACGCACAGCCCGGCCAGCAACGTGAGCACCAGAGCGGCGGCAACCAGCCACGCCATCGCAGCATCACCCGGATTCGTCCTGCGCCTCCGGATCCTGGCCGGCGGCGTGCACGGCACGCCAGGCGCCCAGGAGCCGGTCCTGCAGCCCGAACATCGTGGCATGTTCGTCCGGGTCGGCGTGATCATATCCGAGCAGGTGCAGGATGCCGTGGGTGCACAGCATCTCCAGCTCGTCCGCGACCGGGTGCCGCGCCGCCCGCGCCTGCTCGGTGGCGACCTCCGGGCACAGCACCACGTCACCGATCAGCCACGGCACCGCACCCGGCTCATCGGCGCGGTCGGCGCGGTCGCTCCCGGGCGGCGGCGGCCTCAGCTCGTCCATCGGGAAGGACAGGACGTCGGTCGGCCCGGGCTCACCGAGCCAGCGCTGGTGCAGGTCGGCCATGGTGGCCGTATCCACCAGCAAAACGGACAGCTCCGCGAGCGGGTGGATGCGCATGGTGTCGAGCACGTACCGGGCCAGGGCCGCCAGGGCAGGCTCGTCCACCTTGATCCCCGACTCGTTGGCGACCTCGATGCTCACGCTGTGGCCGCCGTCTTACTGCGCACGGTGGCCGACGTCGCGGGAGGCGCCAGCCCCGCGGCCCCCGGCGCGCTGCCCGCGGTCACGGTCACCGTCCCGGCGCCCGTTGCCCGGCACCCGCCCGGAGCCGGCCCGGTTGCGCGCGTCATAGGCTTCGTAAGCGTTGACGATGTCGCTGACCAGCCGGTGCCGGACCACGTCGTGGCTGTTCAGCCGCGCGAAGTAGATGTCCTCCACGCCGTCGAGGACCTCCTGGACCAGCTGCAGGCCGCTGGCCTGGCTGCCGGGCAGGTCTATCTGGGTGACGTCGCCGTTCACCACGATCCGGGAGCCGAAGCCCAGCCGGGTGAGGAACATCTTCATCTGCTCGGCGGAGGTGTTCTGGGCCTCGTCCAGGATGATGAACGAATCGTTGAGCGTCCGGCCGCGCATGTAGGCCAGCGGCGCGACCTCGATCGTGCCGGCGGCCATCAGCCGGGGTATCGACTCCGGGTCGAGCATGTCGTGCAGCGCGTCGTACAGCGGCCGCAGGTACGGGTCGATCTTCTCGTACAGCGTGCCGGGCAGGAAGCCAAGACGCTCCCCCGCCTCCACCGCCGGCCGGGTGAGGATGATCCGGGTCACCTCCTTGGCCTGCAGCGCCTTGACCGCCTTGGCCATCGCCAGGTAGGTCTTACCGGTCCCGGCCGGCCCGATGCAGAAGACGATCGTGTGCTGGTCGATGGCATCCACGTACCGCTTCTGGTTGAGCGTCTTGGGGCGGATCGTGCGGCCGCGGGACGACAGGATGTCGAGCGTCAGCACCTCCGCCGGGCGGACACCTGATTTGCGGCGGAGCATGGGCACGATCCGCTCCACCGCGGCGGCCGTGAGCTCCGCGCCCCCGGCGAGCAGCGCGGTGAGTTCCTCGAACAGCTCAGCGACCAGGGCTGTCTCCGCCGGTGCGCCGGAGATCGTGATCTCGTTGCCCCGGACATGGATGTCGGCGTCGAACGAGTCTTCGATCACCCGCAGCAGCTCGTCGCCGGACCCCAGCAGGCTGACCATCGAATGATCATCGGGAATGATGACCTTGACCTGGGTGGGCTCGCCGGCCGGTGAGCCGGGGGGAGTTTCCCCGCGGGTGCGGTTCCGGGGATCGCCGGACGTGTCTGTCAATTCGCTGTCTCCGAAGGGGCACACCCGTGTGCCCGCGGTCGCATGGCCCCCATGCTATCCGCGCGGTTCAGCCTGGTGGCCAGCCGAGCGGCCGGCCGCCGAGGAGATGGGCGTGGGCGTGGAACACCGTCTGCCCGGCCTGCGGCCCGGTGTTGAAGACCACCCGGTACCCGGTCTCGCTTACCCCTTCGTCCTCAGCGACCTTGTGCGCCAGGGCCGCCACCTCGTCCAGCAGGCCGTCGTCGGCCGCGGCGAGGGCGGCCAGATCGGGGATGTGCTCCTTCGGTATGACCAGCACATGGGTGGGTGCCTGGGGGTTGATGTCACGGAACGCAAGGGCGCGAGCCGTCTCGGCCACTCGCTGGGCCGGGACGTCGCCCGCGACGATCCCGCAGAAAAGGCAATCCGCCACGGAGCGATCTTAGCTTGTTACCCCCCGAACAGACCGCCGCCGGATATGGTGGCATGGTTGCGAATCCTCGGCGCACGCCCCTACTGCGCATGGAACATGCAGACAGCTTCTCCCGCGCAACGGATGCGTCGCCCGGATCGGGTACGTCACAGGCGCCTGCGCCTGGATGGAAGAGTTCTAGGGGTGGGTTCGTTGAGATCAGGCTGCCGGCATGGGCGCGGTGCGCAATTTTGATATGGCGGTGCGCAATTTTGATATGACCGCAGGTGAACCTGACGCGGTACCAGCGCGTCCCATTCACGTGACTGAAACCCTGTATGCCGATTCCGCGCTTGGCTCGGTTCCGGTTGAGTGGGATGCGGAGCAGGCAGTCACGGCGATGTACAGCACGCACTACCGTTCGCTGGTGCGGCTGGCCGCCCTCCTGGTGCGCGACGTCGCCACCGCCGAGGAAGTGGTGCAGGACTCGTTCGTGGCCATGCACACCGCCTGGCGCCGGATCCGGGACAACGACAAGGCGCTGTCCTACCTGCGGCAGTCGGTGGTTAACCGGTCACGTTCGGTGCTGCGGCATCGGGTGGTGGTCGATCGCAACGCGCCCAAGCCCGCGCCTGACATGCCCAGTGCCGAGCAGGGTGCGCTCACCTTGCTGGAGCGCACGGCCGTGGTCGCCGCCTTGCGCTCGCTGCCGCCGCGGCAGCGGGAAGCGCTGGTGCTCCGGTACTACGGGGACCTTTCGGAAGCACAGATCGCCAGCGCCATGGGGATCAGCAGAGGCGCAGTGAAGAGTCACACGGCCCGGGCGATCGCGTCCTTGCGGGCCGTCCTGGAGATGGAGAAATGAAGAAGGCCGGGGGGGCCGGAAACGGCCTGGAGCGACACGCATGACACGAGTGAACAGCAACTTCGACGAGATGCTCCGGCGTGCACTGCACGCGGAGGCGGATTCGGTCGAGCCCGCCAAGGGAGGTCTCGACCGGATCCGTCGGCGGACGCACGCGCCATGGCTGGTGCGGCAGGCATCCCTGATGCTGACCGAGTGCGCGGACCTGGTCCGGCTGATCGGGATCCGGCTCCAGCCCGGGTTCACCGGCATGCGCGCCGCCGTCGCCGCCCGCGGCGGGGTGTGGGAAGCGTCCGTCGCCGTGCTCAGCTCGACCGTCGCCAGCGTCGTGGCGCTGACCATGCCGTCCCGGCGCCGCGGTGCCATGCACCGGGGCGGGGCCAGCGGGCCGTCGCCCGAGCGCCGCGGCTCCAACCTGGCCTGGCTGCGGCCGGTCCTGGCCGTGGCGGCCGCCGTGGTCATCGTCGTGGCGGGGGTGTTCGGCCTGGTCCAGGTGCGGGACAACCTCGTGAGCGTGGTCTTCCCCAGCGGCACCCCGGCCAGCACCGCCAGCACCAGCGACCAGGCGCCCACCCTGCAGGGGCCGTCAGCCCCGGGCGTCATCCTGCCCGCCAGCACCCGGCACGGCTCGCCCACGCCCTCGCCGACGGCCACCTGCCCGACAACCCAGAACCAGCAGGCCACCCCAACGCCGACGCCGAGCGACACCACGACCCCGGCGGCCACGCCGAGCGGCACGCCGACCCCGTCCCCGAGCGACACCACCGACCCGTCGCCGACCGACAGCGCGGCGACCAGTGCGCTGACGGTGAACGGCGGCACGGGCATCCAGACCGTGGTGATTGTCGCCCCGGCGGCGACCTGCGCCAGCCCGGCGCACAGCACCGCGGCCAGCTAGGGCACCACTGGCGGAGCTCCGGCCCGCGCGGCCGGCCAGCACCCGCGGGCGCCCCGCCTGCGCTAGGGGTCCACCCGCTCCGCGGTATCTCGCCAGCGGCCAGCGCGGCTGAGCATGACGGACGCGGCGACCACCCCGGCGGTGGATGTCCGCAGCACGGTGGGGCCCAGGTGCGCACCCGCCGCCCCGGCCCCGGTCAGCGCCGCCACCTCGGCCGGGCTGAGCCCGCCCTCCGGACCGACGATCACCACCAGGTCGCCCGACGATGGCAGGGGCAACGCGCCCAGCGCGGTCCCGGCGCCGGGATCGAGCAGCACCGCCAGGGCCGCCGACCGCACGGCGCGGGCCACCTCAGGCGTGGACGCGAGCCCGGTCACCTCCGGGAACCTGGGCCTCCGGGCCTGCTTGGCGGCCTCACGAGCGGTCGCCCGCCAGCGGGCCAGCGCCCGCTCCCCGCGCTCGCCGTGCCACCGGGTGACGCAGCGCTGCGCCGCCCAGGGCACGATCACGTCCACCCCCGCCTCGGTCATCAGCTCGACGGCCAGCTGGCCGCGGTCCCCCTTGGGCAGCGCCTGCACCACGGCGAGCGCGGGATCGGGGGGCGGCGCCACCCGGCGTGACCGGACGGCGAGATGAAGTACGCCGCCGCTGGCCTGGGTGACGACACACTCCGCCAGCTGACCCGCCCCGTCGGTCACGTCCGCCCGCTCCCCCGGGGCCAAGCGGCGGACCGTGGCGCCGTGGCGGCCCTCCGGGCCGGACAGGACGACAACGTCGCCGGCCAGGGCGTCGGTCGGGGCCAGGAAGACCGGCGGCCGCGCGTCCCCGCCGGGGCCTGCCGCCCGGTCAGCGGCCGTTGAACGCGTCCCGCAGCCTGGAGAAGAGCCCCTGCTGGCCGGGAGCGAACCTGCCCGGCGGGGCCTCCTCACCCCGGAGTTTCGCCAGCTGCTTGAGCAGCGCTTCCTGCTCCTCGTCGATCTTGGCCGGTGTCTCCACCGTCACGTGGATGACCAGGTCACCACGCCCGGAGTCGTTCAGGTGCCGCACTCCCAGGCCATAGAGCGGAATGACCTGGCCGGACTGGGTGCCCGGGCGGATGTCCAGGCCCCTGGCGCCGTCCAGCGTCTCCACCGACAGCGTCGCCCCCAGGGCAGCGGACACCATCGGGATCGTGACCGTGCAGTGGAGATCATCGCCCTGGCGCTCGAAGATCGAGTGCGGCCGCTGGACGATCTCGAGGAACAGGTCGCCGGGCGGCCCGCCACCGGGGCCGATCTCTCCTTCGCCCGCGAGCTGGATGTGGGTCCCGTCCTCGACACCCGCCGGGATCCGGACCTTGATGGTGCGGCGGGTGCGCACCCGGCCGTCCGCGTCACATTCGGGGCACGGCCGCCGGATGATGGTGCCGTAGCCGCCGCAGGCCGGGCACGGCCGGGAGGTCATCACCTGGCCGAGGAAGGACCGGGCGACCTGGCTCACCTCGCCCCGGCCGGCGCACACGTCGCAGGTCTCGGGGTGGGTGCCGGGCGCCGTGCCCTCGCCGGAGCAGGTCGGGCAGACCACAGCGGTGTCCACCACGAGCTCCCTGGTCGCCCCGAACGCACACTCGGCCAGGTCGAGATCCACCCGGATGGTGGCGTTGCGGCCCCGGCGGGCGCGGCTGCGCGGCCCCCGCGGCCCCGCGCCGGTGCCGAAGAACGCGTCCATGATGTCGCTGAAGGGGAACCCGGCGCCGAACCCACCCGGCCCGCCTGGGCCGGCCGCCCCGGGCCGGGCGAACGGGTCGGCCCCGAGGTCGTACATCTGGCGCTTCTCCGGGTCGGAGAGCACCTCGTAGGCCTGCGTGATCTCCTTGAACCGCTCCTGGGTCTGCGGATCCGGGTTGACGTCCGGGTGCAGCTCCCTGGCGAGCCGCCGGTAGGCCTTCTTGATCTCGTCAAGGCCCGCGTCGCGGCGGATCCCGAGTATCCCGTAGTAGTCGTTCACAATCAGGTCCCCGCCACGATCTGGCCCACGTACCGTGCCACCGCCCGCACCGCTCCCATCGCCGTCGGGTAGTCCATCCGGGTCGGCCCGAGCACGCCGAGCCGGGCCACCGCCTGGTCGCCGCTCCCGTAACCAGCCGCCACCACGGACGTGCTGTGCAGCCCGACCACGGGGTTCTCGGCCCCGATCCGGACGGTCACCAACGACGGGTCCACCGACTCACCCAGCAGCCGCATGAGCACCACCTGCTCTTCAAGGGATTCGAGCACCTCGTGCAGGCCCTGGGAGAAATCGGCGGGGGTGAGGTTAGACGCCCCGGCGACCACGACCTTCTCCTCGTTCCGCTCGACCAGGCTTTCCAGGATGACCGAGAAGATAGCGGCGGCGTTCGGCCGTTCGCTGGGCGGGACCCGCTCCGGGAGGTCGGCGACCACCGAGGCCACCTCGGTCAGCATCTGCCCGTCGAGGCAGGCGTTGAGCACCGCCCGCAGCTGGGTGACGGCGTCTTCCTCGATCGGCGCGGGCAGCTCCACCATCCGCTGCTGCACCCGGCCCGTGTCGGTGATCATCACCAGCAGCAGCCGCTTCGCCGCGAGCGGCACCAGCTCCACGTGCCGGATCGACGACCTGGTCAGGGACGGATACTGGACCACCGCTACCTGCCGCGTCAGCTGGGCCAGCAGCCGCACCGTGCGCATGACCACGTCGTCCAGGTCGTAGGCGCCGGCCAGGAACGTCTCGATCGCCCGCCGTTCGGCCCCCGACAGCGGCTTGACCCCGGACAGCCGGTCGACGAACAGCCGGTACCCCTTGTCGGTGGGGATCCGGCCCGCGCTCGTGTGCGGCTGCATGATGTAGCCCTGCTCCTCGAGCACGGCCATGTCGTTGCGGATGGTTGCGGGTGACACATCGAGGTGATGCCGGTTGACGAGCGACTTCGAGCCCACCGGTTCCATGGTGGACACGTAGTCCTGCACGATGGCGCGCAGCACGGCGAGCTTCCTGTCGTCGAGCACGTATCCCCTCTCTGGCACTCCGTCATCCCGAGTGCCAAGTCTATGGCGGACCGGGCGTCCTGGCACCGTTCCGTTCACACTGGCGGGGTGGCAAAACGCGGTGAGCTGGGCCGGGAGGCACCGCTGTCGGTGACGTGGCCCAGCAGAAGGCCAGCGATCCGGTAGGTTCAGGCGAGGCGGTCCGGCCCTGCGGACCGCCGCACGGTCCGCAGGACTTACCGACGGTGGGTGGCATGAGGCGGGACTACGGCCCCGACGTACTCGCGGCAGGTGCGGGACGGCGCCAGCGCACACAGTTCCCGACGCTACCCGCCGAGCGCGGACTCGTGGTGGAGGAGGCCGGCGGGGGTTTTTGCGGGGCCGTGGTCGACTGCGAAAAGCACGTCGTGACGCTGGAGGACCTTTGGGGCAAGCAGCGGGTGTTCCCGCTCACGCGGGGCGGGTTCCTGCTGGAAGGCCGGCCGGTCACGCTGGTCCGGCCCGGGCCAGACGGGCCGGGCGGGGCGGGCGGGCCGGGCGGGCCAGGTGGCGGCCCAGGCCGCGCCGGCCGGACGGCCTCGGGGTCGCTCGCGGCGCCGGTGATCCCGGGCCAGCCCGCGGCCCGGGCCCGGGTGGCCCGGGCGAGCCGGATCTACGTTGAGGGCCGTCACGACGCCGACCTGGTCGAAAAGATCTGGGGGGACGACCTGCGCGAGGTGGGGGTGGTGGTCGAGTATCTGGCCGGGATCGATCATCTGCCCCCGATCGTCGCCGGTTTCGCGCCCGGCCCCTGTCGCAGGCTCGGGGTGCTCGTCGACCACCTGGTCGCCGGGAGCAAGGAGAGCCGGATCGCGGCCCAGGTCAGCTCGCCGCATGTGCTGGTGGTGGGCCACCCGTTCGTCGATATCTGGCAGGCAGTCAAGCCGACCAGCCTCGGCATCGGTGCCTGGCCCGCCGTCCCGCGCGGGACGCCCTGGAAGGAGGGGGTGCTGCAGGCCCTGGGCTGGGACGGCGGGACCGCCGCCGGATGGCGCCGGATCCTCGGCGCCGCGAACAGCTATGCCGACCTGGAGCCGACGCTGCTGGGCCGGGTCGAGGAGCTGATCGACTTCGTTACCGCGCCCGGAACCAGCGGCCCCGTCGCTAACGTTTGACAGACCGGAAGCCCCGCAGAGGAACCATGACCACTCACCCACCCGAGCCGCCCGCGCCATGGCCGCCACCGTCCCCGGAGGAGCGGCCAGCCAGCCAGGCGCAGCAGCCCGGGCCGCCGGACGAATGGCGAGCCTTCCAGCGGCACCTGGGAGACCAGCCCGTGAACGGCCACCGGGCGGCCGGCTATCCGCGGGGCGGGGCGCCCGCGCCGCGGGCGGAATACCCGCCGGAGACCGGCTACGGGCATGCACCCGGCCAGCTTCCCGGGGCCGGTTACGGGCCCGACGACTATCTGGACTACCCAGCCACGCCCGGCTACCAGGACCTGCCCGGCGGCCAGGACCTGCCCGGCGGCCACGAACCGGCCGACTATCCGGCCGCGCCGGACTACCCGCCGGAGGCGGACTACCCGCCCATGCCGGACTACCCGCCCGGCCCCGGCTACCCGCCCGGCCCCAGCTACCCGCCGACCCCCGACTACCAGCGTCCGCATGGGTACCTGACCGCACCCGGCCACCCCGATGCCGCGTACCGGCCGGGCGGCTACCCCGCCACCGATTACCCGCGGGGCGACCACCCGGCGAGCGGACCCCAGATAGCGGAGTTCCCCGCCGCCGACGGCGGCTGGGTGCTGGAGGGCGCCCCGGTCACCCATGAGGAGTACGTTCACCCTGGGGACGTGCCGGCCAGCGCTGTGGACACACCCCGGGCGCACGCCGCACGGGCCAGTGCCACGGCGTCAGCGGATGCGCCGCCGGCCACCGGCCCCGAAGGCACCCAGTGGGCCATGCTCGCCTACCTCACGGTGCCCTTCTTCGGCATCCTGGTGCCACTGGCCATCTACCTGATGTCCCTACGCCGGTCACGCTGGCTCCGGGGGCACGCGGCCCAGGCGACCAATGTCTGGCTGACCGGGGTCCTCTACGACCTGTCCGCCCTGATCATCGGCGCGCTGCTCCTGCTCGACTCCCCCCAGGTGGCGCTGGCCGTCGTGGTGCCGCTGGTCATCGTGCTGTGGCTGACCACACTGGCGTTCCTGGTGCGTGCGGCGGCCAAGGCCAGCCGCGGCGAGACATACGCGTTCCCCCGCTGGCTGTGCACGCCAATGGTCCGCTGAGGCCTATGTGTCCGGTCAGGTTGGAGCGCTCGCTATTTGTTGAGGGAGCGGCAGTAGCCGGCGAGCCGGCCGGGGATCTCCTCGGCGCTCTTGTGCCAGGTGAAGGGTCGGGGTTGTCGTTCCAGATCTCGACCCAGTCGCGGATGTCCCGGGCGAGCGCTTGGACGCTGCGGTGCGCGGAGCGTTATCCCGGTTCCAGAAAATTTGTCAACGGATCAACCTGACCGGACACTAGGAGTCTGCCAGCCACGCCAGCAAGCGGCCCTGCGACCAGCAGCGGCCAATGGCCTCGGCGCGCAGAGCCGACCGGTCGAACACCGCCAGGCCGATGATGCTGTGGCCAGAGGCGCGGCGATCGCCAAGTGTCGGTATCGTCGGCGCGACTCCGACCCCCTCCGCTGACACCCACGCCACCGCCCGGCCGGCCGCCGCTCCGTCGAGGCGGTGCAGGAAGCGCAGGCGGCTCTCGAGCGGGAAGTGCGACAGCGCCCACGTCGTGGTGACGACAGGCAGGGCGTCCGCGGGCACACGCGCGAAGGCGTCGGGCACCACCTCGACGGCGTCACCTTGCAGCAGCAGCGGAGGAGCCGTCGCCGCCAACGCCATCTCCGCTTCGAGCCTCGCGGCCCGCTCCGGCTGATCCGGCCACAGGCAGGCGCGCAACCATCGGGCGTCATCCGCGTCGGTCACGTCGACCGGATCGAGGTCGACGCCGACCCGGGCGACGACCTCGGGCATCGCCCGCGTCGGGATGGGCCGGTCTCCCACGATCGAAGACGACAGCTGCACGGGAGATGACGGGTCGCCCAGCGATTGTCCGTTGCTGTACGTGATGCCAACGCGATCGACATTGAGATTGAGCCCAGCCGAACAACCCACGTCGATCAGCCCAACCGCGTTCGCGCCCACCCGCCGCGCCGCCTCGGCAATGGCCGGATACAGCACGGCGCAGCGGCCGGTCTCGTTGGTCCGCGTCGGCCGGCGCACGGCGATGGCCACGACCGAGTCGGTCATTCGCAGCAGCGTGTCGATCGCCGCGCCAGCGGCAGCGTCGCCGTCCGCGGCGGCATAGGCCGCGGACAGCGCCGGGGCGCGTCCGGCGAGGGCGAGGTCGTGCAGCGCGGCGAGGATCACCGTGGGGTGCCGCTTGCGCGCCGGCGCCGCCTCGATGGCGCGCAGCGCCTCGTCGGACTCACTCAGGGCGACGGCGACGCGCTCGTACAGCGGCGATGTTTCGGCGGCGTCGACCTGACCGAAGTGCCGGTACACCTGAGCGAGTGTGCGGGCCCTGCCCACGGGTACGGCGCTTCCTGCGGTCGGCCCTGGCATCCCGACGATTCTAGCCATCGGAACGACAACCCCCGACCCTTCACCTGGCACAAGAGCGCCGAGAAGATCCCCGGCCGGCTCGCCGGCTACTGCCGCTCCCTCAACAAATAGCGAGCGCTCCAACCTGACCGGACGTTAGGGCGTCAGCTCACGGACGACGGCGTCGGCCAGCAGGCGGCCGCGGGGGGTGAGGACGACCCGGCCCGACGCGTAGGCGGCCTGCGCCGCGAGCCCGCGCGCGACCGCGTCCGCCGCCGCCCGCCGGCCGGCTGGCTCCAGCTCCGCCACGGGGCAGCCACCAGCCAGCCGCGTCAGCAGCAGGATCCGTTCCAGGCGCCGCTGCGGTGCGGTCAGGATCTCGCGGGCCTGGGCCGGGCTGCGGCCGGCCGTGATCCGCGCGGCGTAGGCGGCGGGGTGCTTGACGTTCCACCACCGGGTGCCGCCGACATGGCTGTGCGCGCCGGGGCCGATCCCCCACCAGTCCCCGCCGGTCCAATAGAGCAGGTTGTGCCGGCACCGGGCCGCGTCGCAGGCCGCCCAGTTGGAAATCTCGTACCAGGCCAGGCCGCGGGCGCTGAGCGCCTCGTCGGCGATCAGGTAGCGGTCGGCCATCACGTCGTCGTCGGGAGCGGCCACCTCCCCCCGGCCGACCCGCGCCGCCAGGGCGGTGCCCTCCTCCACGATCAGCGCATAGGCGGAGATGTGGTCGGGGCCTGCCGCCAGGGCCGCGGCCAGCGACTCCCGCCAGTCGGCGTCGCTCTCACCCGGGGTGCCGTAGATCAGGTCCAGGCTGACATGGGCGAACCCGGCGGCGCGCGCCCACCGCGCGCACCGGGCCGGACGGCCCGGCTCGTGCACCCGGTCCAGGACGTCCAGCACGTGCGGGACGGCGCTCTGCATGCCCAGCGAGACGCGGGTCATGCCGCTGGCCCGCAACGCAGCGAGCACCCGCTCGTCCACGGTCTCCGGGTTGGCTTCCACCGTCACCTCGGCGTCGCCAGCGAGCCCGAACTCGCCGTCGATGGCCCGGAGGATCCCGGCCAGGGCAGCGGGGGGCAGCAGGGTGGGGGTCCCGCCGCCGAAGAACACGCTCGTCACCGGCAGGCTGGTGGCTCCGAGCACCCGCCGGGCCAGCCGGACCTCGGCGATCGCCAGCCCGGCGTAGGAGTCCCGGCTGGCGCCGGGCCCGAGCTCGGTGGCCGTGTAGGTGTTGAAGTCGCAGTAGCCGCAGCGCGTCCGGCAGAAGGGCACGTGAACATAGATGCCAAACGGCTGCCGCCCCAGACCCGCGGTCGCGCTGGCGGGCAGTGCGCCGTCGGCGGGAACCGGCTCGCCCGCCGGGAGCGTCCCGGGCACGTCAGCGCACCGGCTCAGCCGCCGGGCCCACCGGGGACGGTGACCGCGCCCGGGTCCGGGGCAGACGGGCCCGGCTGGCCCTCCCGGGCGGGCCCGCCGAGCACCGACAGCGCGATCTCGTCCCACTTGCTGCTGTGGCCCTCCACCAGCACCAGCCGGCGCATCAGCTCCACATCGCCGTAAAAGGCGCGTACCGACTCGCCGATCGTCACCGCCGTGGCGGGACGTGACAGCACCTCCACCGGGTCCCCGGCGCTCACCTGTCCCTCCTCAAGCACGCGCAGGTAGGCGCCGACCCGCCCCGTATCGCCGAACCGCTTCACCCACTGACGCTCGTCCAGCCATCCGGCGAATACGACGCACGGAATCCGTGGTGAGGTGATCTGGACGACGGCCGAGCCAAGCCGCCACACCTCCCCGATCAGCCCGCCGGTGATGTTGAGCCCGGCAGTGGTGATGTTCTCGCCGAACACACCGCCGGGCAGCTCACGGCCCAGCCGCTCGACCCACCAGTCCAGGTCCTCCCGGGCGTAGGCGTACAGCGCCTGCTCGTACCCCCCGTGGTCCTGCTTGTCCGCCTGCTCGTCACCGGCCAGGCCGAGCTGGCCGACCGCGACCGGCCCGGGCACGGGCCGCTTGTCGATCGCCGTGCGCTTGAGCCGTCCGGCCCACTCCGCATCCCGCTCGCGTCCGGTATTGACCGAGACCACCTGTGCCGTCGCCACACCTGGCACGGTATCCGGCCAGCCGGCCGGCACGCGAACCCGATTCCCGCCCGGGTGTGCCGCCGCGCGCCCGCGGTGCCTCGGCGCGCCCACAGCGCCGCCGCCGCGCCACGATGTGGCCGGCCGCCCGGTTTATCCTGGGGTCATTCATCCGGCGGGAGGCGGCAATGACGGTGGGACCCGGGTACGGAGCAGGCCTAGCGAGGGGGCAGATGCGTGCGTCAACGGTGGATCGCGACCGCGCCGTGGAGCTGATCACCAGGGCGTATACCGAGGGCCGGCTGGACAAGGACGAGCACGACGCCCGGGTGGAGCGGGCCATGACCGCGACCACGTTCGGCGACCTCGACTCGGTCGTCGTCGACCTACCTGGCGGCCGCCCCCCGGCGCCCGTTCCGCTACCGCGGACCAATCCGCTGGCCACCACGTCCCTGGTCTGCGGCATCGCCCAGATCATGTTCGGGCCGTTCGCCACGATCCCGGCGATCGTGTGCGGCCACATCGGCCGCAGCCAGATCCGCAGGACGGGGGAAGGCGGCGCCGGGATGGCCCTGGCCGGGCTGGTGCTGGGCTGGACCGGGCTGGTTCTGGGCCTGCTGGCCATCGCCGGGATCGCCGCCCTGGCCGTGGCCGCGGCCCACGGCGGCAACATCGTGCCGCCGTCCCACATTCAGGTTCAGCCCCCCGGCTAGACGCCGCCGGGCCCAGCCAGGCGATCCACCCCGGCCTAGCGGGGCTTGCCCGGCTGGGTGGACAGGGCGGCGATGAAGGCCTCCTGGGGCACTTCCACCCGCCCGATGGTCTTCATCCGGCGCTTGCCTTCCTTCTGCTTCTCCAGCAGCTTGCGCTTGCGGGTGATGTCGCCGCCGTAGCACTTGGCGAGCACGTCCTTGCGCAGCGCCCGGATGTTCTCCCGGGCGAGGATCCGCGACCCGATCGCGGCCTGGATCGGCACCTCGAACTGCTGGCGCGGGATCAGCTCCCGCAGCTTGGCCGTCATCGCCAGGCCGTACTCGCGCGCCTTGTCCGCGTGGACGATCTGGCTGAACGCGTCCACCGACTCGCCCTGCAGCAGGATGTCGACCTTCACCAGGTTGGCCTCGACCTCGCCAGCGGGCTCGTAGTCCAGTGAGGCGTAGCCGCGGGTACGCGACTTGAGCTGGTCGAAGAAGTCGAAGATGATCTCGGCGAGCGGCATCGTGTAGCGGATCTCCACCCGGTCGGCGGACAGGTAGTCCATGCCGAGCAGCGTGCCGCGCCGGCCCTGGCACAGTTCCATGATCGTCCCGATGTACTCCGCGGGGGCCAGCACCGTGGCCCGCACCACCGGCTCGAAGATCTGGGCCACCTTGCCGTCCGGGAACTCACTCGGGTTGGTCACCGTGAGCTCCTCCCCGGACTCCTTGACCACGCGGTAGACGACGTTCGGCGCGGTCGAGATCAGCGTGAGGTCGAACTCGCGCTCCAGCCGTTCCCGGACGATCTCCATGTGCAGTAGGCCCAGGAACCCGCAGCGGAACCCGAAGCCGAGGGCGGTGGAGGTTTCAGGCTCGTAGACCAGCGCAGCATCGTTGAGCCTCAGCTTGTCGAGCGCGTCACGCAGCTGCGGGTAGTCGTCGCCTTCGACCGGGTACAGGCCGGAGAACACCATCGGGCGCGGGCGGTCGTACCCGGCGAGCGGCTCGGCGGTCGGGTGCGCGGCACTGGTCACGGTGTCACCGACCCGGGCCTGCCGGACGTCCTTCACGCCGGTGATCAGGTAGCCGACCTCCCCCGCGCCGAGACCGTCGGTGGGGATGGGTTCCGGGGAGATGACACCGACTTCCAGCGTGTCGTGCGCGGCCCCGGTCGACATCATCAGGCTCTTCTCCCGCCGGTTCAGCCGGCCGTCCACCACCCGGACGTAGGTGACCACGCCGCGGTAGGTGTCGTAGACGGAGTCGAAGATGAGCGCGCGGGCGGGCGCGGACGCGTCGCCGGTGGGCGGCGGGACCTGCTCGACGACCGCGTTGAGCAGGTCACTCACGCCCTCGCCGGTCTTGGCCGAGACCCGCATCACGTCGCCGGGGTCGCAGCCGATGATGCCGGCCAGCTCTTCGGCATACTTGGCTGGCTGGGCGGCGGGCAGGTCGATCTTGTTCAGCACCGGGATGATGTGCAGGTCGGCCGCGAGCGCCAGGTACAGGTTGGCGAGCGTCTGCGCCTCGATCCCCTGTGCCGCGTCGACCAGCAGGACGGCCCCCTCGCAGGCGGCCAGGGAGCGCGAGACCTCGTAGGAGAAGTCCACATGGCCCGGGGTGTCGATCAGGTTGAGCACGTACCGGCCGCCGTCAGCGCCGGTCCAGGGCAGCCGCACCGCCTGGCTCTTGATGGTGATGCCGCGCTCGCGCTCGATGTCCATCCGGTCCAGGTACTGTGCCCGCATCTGCCGCTCACCCACCACCCCGGTGAGCTGGAGCATCCGGTCCGCCAGCGTGGACTTGCCGTGGTCGATGTGCGCGATCACGCAGAAGTTTCTGATGATGCCCATGGGTGTGTCCCCGCGCGGCGCCGGAGCACGGACTTGGGGCGCGGCCCGCTCGGGGGGCGCGGCCCGCCCGCTGTCCGCGGAGGGCTGCTCGGGCAGTGATGACACAGGAATCCGCCAGTATCCAGTCGGGTCTCGGTCGCGGCACGCGGGGCGCCTGGCGCCGCCCGGTGCGCTCACGCCCGGTGCGGTCGACGGACCGGGCGCCGCGCAGGGCGCGCGCCGATCACGCCTGCCGTCGCCGTCCATCGTCGCATGCTGAGCGGGGTGCCTGCACCGCCTGGGGTCCCCCGGCGATGCCGGGGGACCGCAACGCGCAGACGGCGCCCGTGACGACGGCGCCCCTCCGCACCGCCCGGGACCAGGCCGGCCGGGAATACAATCCGGGCCGCCCGGGCGCCCGTCACGGCCGTGGTGCCGCGCGGCTGGTTTTGAGCCCGCGCCCTAGCTGGGCTATCCTGCTTGGTCGGGATGTATGCGCGCCGCCGCCCGTGCGGCGTTGCCGCGCACGTGCGGGATGCGTCCGCCGACCAGCCAGAACCAGTACCCCAAGCGAGGCTTCCGCGTGGCGAATATCAAGTCACAGATCAAGCGCAACAAGCAGAACGAGAAGGCCAGGCAGCGCAACAAGACCGTCAAGTCGTCGCTGAAGACCAGTGTGCGCAAGTTCCGCGAGGCAGCCGACGCCGGTGACACGGACGCGGCGACCGCCGCCATGCGCGACGCTTGCCGCGACCTGGACAAGGCGGCCAGCAAGGGCGTGATCCACAAGAACCAGGCCGCGAACCGCAAGTCGGCCATTGCCAAGCGCGCCGCCGAACTCCAGTCCTGATCCGCCCACCCACCCCGCTCGCGCGGCACTCAGCAGCCGGCCACCGCGGGCGGGGCAGTCATGCCCAGCCGTGCTGACCGGCACCCACCAGCCCGCCAGCGCGGGCGGAGATCCAGGTGCCCAGCGCGAGCTAACGGCGCCCAGCCACCACAGCGCGGGCTGGGGCTGCCCCGCCGCGGACTAACGGAGCCCAGCCACCACAGCGCGGCCCCTCAACGGCCCCGCTGTCCCGACCCGGACCGGCAGGCAACGATGGTGCGGATCGCGACCTCCAGCGCGTAGCCCGGGCTCGTCCCCTCCCCCTTGACCTGCGCGTCGGCCTCCGCCACCGCGCCGAGGGCCCGCGCGATCCCCTCCGGCTCCCACCCGCGCAGCTGCTGCCTGACCCGGTCGATCTTCCAGGGGGGCGCGCCGACCTCGGCCGCCAGGGCGGCACTTCCCTGCCCCTTCGGTGCGCCGCTGACCCGGCCGAGCAGGCGGATCCCCTGGGCGAGCCCGCTGCTGATCAGCACCGGCGACACGCCGACCGCGAGCGCCCAGCGGAGCAGTTCGAGCGCGTCGGACAGGCGCCCCTCCACCGCCCGGTCCGCCACCGAGAACCCGCTCGCCTCCGCGCGCCCGCGGTAGTACCGGTAGACCACGGACCGGCCGATCACGCCGGTGGTGTCGGCCGCCAGCTGCGCACAAGCGGAGGCGATCTCCCGCAGGTCGGACCCGAGCGCGTCGATCAGGGCCCGCACCCCGCCGTCGTCGATGGTGCGCCCGGCCGCGCGGAACTCCTCGCGCACGAAGTCCATCCGGTCGGCCACCCTGGTGATCTTGGGGCACTCGATCACCCGCGCCCCGCGGCCGACCAGGCTGGCCAGCAGCGCCTTGCCCCTGGCCCCGCCCGCGTGGGTGACCACCAGGCGGACGTCCGGCGGCGGCTCGGCGGCCAGCCGGGCCAGCTCCTCGGTGACCTCCTTGCCGGCCTGATGCGCATCCCGGACCACCACCACGCAGTCGCCCCCGAACAGGGACGGGGCGGTGAGCGAGGCCAGCTCGCCGGGGCTGAGCGCGGCGGCGGCCACCTCGTGGACGCCGGCCCCCGGCGGGAACGGCCCGTCCCCGGCGCCGTCGGCACCGCCCGGCCCGGTGGCGGCCGACGCCGCGGCGACCAGCCGGGCGACGGCCCGCTCCACCAGCAGCTCCTCCTCGCCCACCACGACCGCGACCGCGGCGCCCCGGGCGACGGTTCCGCCTGCGGCGGCCTGGGTAGCCATGCCTGAAGCATGCCACGACGGCCCGGGCGCCGGAGACGAGGATCGGGCCCGCAGGCCGTTAGGCATGCCAAAGCCGGGCTGATGACCTGCGGTGGGAAGCGGCGCGCGGCTCAGCTCAGCGCTGGCTCGCCGCCCCGCCAGACCCGGAGCGGCTTGAGGCCGTACGACCAGGCGAAGGCGCCCTCGTGGTCGGCGTCCCAGGCCACGATGTCCGCGTACCGGCCGCGCGCCATCGCGCCCCGGTCGGGCGCGCGCAGCGCCTGGGCGCCCCCCAGCGTGGCCGCCCGCAGCGCCTCGCTGACGTTCATCCCGAAGTGGCTGATGGCGAGCGAGATGACCAGCGCCATGGAGGTGATGCCGTTCCGGCCAGGCGCGTGGTCGGAGCCGAGCGCGACCGCGACCCCCTTGTCGAGCAGCGCCCGGACCGGTGGCAGCTTGCCGACCTGCAAGGAGGTGCCGGGGCACAGGACGGTCGCTACCCCGGCGCTGGCCAGCGCGAAGACGTCCTCATCGTCGGCGTCGTGCAGCAGGTCGGCCGACGCGCAGCCCATCTCGGCGGCCAGGAGCGCCGCACCGGTGCGCGACTGGCCGCAGGCGTGCAGCCGGGGAAGGAGCCCGGACGCGCGGCCGGCGCCGAGCACCCAGCGCGCCTCCCGTTCGGTGAACCGCCCCTCCTCGCAGAACACGTTGACGCTGTCGGCCCCGGCTGCGGCCGCGTCCGCGCACCACGTGCCGACCGCGTCCACGTAATCGTGGCGGCGGCCAAAGAACTCGGGCGGCACCGCGTGCGCCGCGAGGAAGGTCACATGCACCCGCGGCATGCCGACCTCACCCTCCAGCGACCGCAGCAGGCGGACGTCGGCGAGCTCGCCGTCCCTGGTGAGGTGGTACCCGGTCTTGGCCTCGATCGTGGTGGTCCCGTCCAGGAGCCATCCCCGCAGCCGTTCCCGCACGCCGTTGCACAGGGTCCAGGGGTCGGTCCCCCGGGTGACCGTCACCGTGGACGCCATCCCCCCGCCGGCGGCGGCGATCTCGTTCGGGGAGGACCCGCTGGACCTCATGGCCAGCTCGGCGAAACGGTTCCCGGCGTAGACGGGGTGGGTGTGCGCGTCGATCAGGCCCGGCGTGACCAGCCCGCCGTTGAGGTTCTCCACATGGTCGACGTCGACGATGTCTTCCACGACCCCGGGCAGGCTCTGGGGCAGTTCAGCCGCGGGCCCTACCCACGCGATCCGGTCGTCCTGAGTCAGGATCGCGGCGTTGTTCCACACCTCGGACCCGGTCCAGAGGCGCCCGATGTTCGTCAGCAGGCGAATCGTCACCGATGAGCCCTCCCCCGCGCAGGAAGTCCCCGCCTGAGGATCTCCTGCGTCATGAAGCGGTCACCTGCCATGGCCCGTGCCTTGTGATAGAGCACCACGGGCACCCGAGGACGCCCATTGACGATCATGAGCGAGCGGGTGCTCCGAAGATGCGGCAACCAACGTATCGGTTCAGTTACGGTATTGCACAAGTGGGCCCTTGTACAGGCTGAATACGAAGATCTGAGCCTGAATTCTCCCCCTTTCGGAAAAACCCCAGCATGGGGCCGCTCCGGCGCCCGCTGCCCCGCCCCGTCCCAGATCAGCCCCCGATCGGGACCACGAGGCAACGATTTCCGCAGGTAGCAGCATGGCAGATGATCATGGCCGACGGCAATACCAATTTTCTGCTATCGATTGCATTTCTTCCGGCCGCTACCGGGCCCCCGTCGCGCCGGTCAGCTCGGCCGCCAGAGCGGGCGGGACGCGCGCGGTCAGCTCGGTGCCTTCCGCCGCGTGCCGCACGGCGAGCACCTCCCCCTCCTGATGCGCCCGCGCCACCAGGTCACCGCGCCCGTAGGGCACGACCACCCGGATTTCCTGGTCGCGCCGGGGCAGCCTGGCGTCGACGGCGGCGAGCAGGTCCTCGATGCCCGCACCGGTCCGAGCGGAGACCACCACGCATCCCCGCTCCTTCGCCTCCAGCCCCTTGACCCCGACCGGGTCGGCGGTGTCGGCCTTGTTGATGACCACGATCTCTGGCACCTCCGCGGCGCCGATCTCGGCGAGCACCTCGCGGACGGCCGACATCTGGGCCTGCGGATCGGCGTCGCTGCCGTCCACCACGTGCAGGATGAGGTCGGCCTGGGCGACCTCCTCCAGCGTGGAGCGGAACGCCTCCACCAGCTGGTGCGGCAGGTGGCGGACGAAACCCACCGTGTCAGTCAGGGTGAACCAGCGCCCGGACGGCGTCCGGGCCCGGCGCACGGAGGGATCCAGGGTGGCGAACAGCGAGTCGTCGACCAGGACGCCGGCCCCGGTCAGCCGGTTGAGCAGGCTCGACTTCCCGGCGTTGGTGTAGCCCGCGATGGCCACCGCCGGGACCTCCCGGCGGCGCCGCTGCCCGCGCTGGACCTCCCGGCCCACCGACATCTCCGCGATCTGGCGGCGCAGCTTGGCCGTGCGCGCCCGGATCCGGCGCCGGTCGGTCTCGATCTTGGTCTCACCGGGGCCCCTGGTGCCGATGCCACCGCCGCCAGCCACCCGGCCGCCCGCCTGCCGGGACAGCGACTCACCCCAGCCGCGCAGCCGCGGCAGCAGGTACTGCAGCTGCGCCAGTTCCACCTGCGCCTTGCCCTCCTTGCTGCGGGCATGCTGAGCGAAGATGTCCAGGATGAGGGCGGTGCGGTCGATGACCTTCACCTTCACCACGCCCTCCAGGCGGCGCAGCTGGCCGGGGGTGAGCTCGTTGTCGCAGATGACCGTGTCGGCGCCGGTCGCCGTCACCAGGGACGCCAGCTCGGCCGCCTTGCCCGCGCCGACGTAGGTGGCCGGATCGGGCCGCCCGCGCCGCTGCACCATGCCGTCCAGCACGACCGACCCGGCGGTCTCGGCGAGCCGGGACAGCTCACGCAGCGAGTTCTCGGCCGCGGCCAGCGTCCCCTCGGTCCACACGCCGATGAGCACGACGCGCTCCAGCCGCAGCGCGCGGTACTCGACCTCGGTGACGTCGGTGAGTTCGGTGGACAGGCCCGCGACCCGGCGCAGGGCGTGCCGGTCGGCCAGGTCGAGCTCGCCTATCTGGTCATCGGAGGGAAGAGTCATCGCTGCCTTGGGTCGGTGTCCGGCCAGTGACGGGTTCATGCTGCCATGCCCGGTGATTTCGTTCACTTCAATAACAGCCGCGGGTCTCCGGTTGTGCCCGGGCCGGGCCGCCGCCGGCCGCCTTTGACCCGGTTCGCGGCCGGGAGTTAGCGTCAGTCCCACGATTCGCACGGTGCCGATCAGGGTGTGATCACCAGCGGGAGGAGCGCGACATGGCGGCTGACGAGGGTGTCGAGATCATCGGCCCACCCGGAGACCGGTACGACGAGATCCTCACCCCCGACGCGCTGCGCCTCCTGGCCTCGCTCCAGCGCGAGCTCGGTCCCAGGCGGGCGGAACTGCTCGCGGCGCGAGAGACCCGGCAGGTGGAGATCTCGGCCGGCGGGACCCTCGACTTCCTCCCCGGGACCCGCCAGATCCGGGAGGACCCGGCCTGGCGGGTGACGGCGCCCGCGCCCGGGCTGGTGGACCGCCGGGTGGAGATCACCGGCCCCACCGAGCGGAAGATGACGATCAACGCGCTCAACTCCGGCGCGAACGTGTGGCTGGCCGACTTCGAGGACGCGAACACGCCGCTCTGGGACAACATGGTCACCGGCCAGCTCAACCTGATCGACGCACTCGACCGCACCATCGACTTCACCAGCGAGGAAGGTAAGTCCTACCGGCTGCGGCCCGACGACGAGCTCGCGACCATCGTGGTCCGGCCGCGCGGCTGGCATCTGGACGAGAAGCACCTGCTGGTGGACGGCCGGCGGGTGTCGGGCAGCCTGTTCGACTTCGCGCTGTACTTCTTCCACTGCGCGCGGCGCCAGCTCGGCAAGGGCCAGGGGCCGTACTTCTACCTGGCCAAGATGGAGAGCCACCGGGAGGCCAGGCTCTGGAACGACGCCTTCAACCTGGCCCAGGACTTCCTCGGCATCCCCCGCGGCACGATCCGGGCCACCGTCCTGATCGAGACCATCCCGGCCGCCTTCGAGATGGAGGAGATCCTCTACGAGCTGCGCGAGCACAGCGCGGGACTGAACGCGGGCCGCTGGGACTACCTGTTCAGCATCATCAAGAAGTTCCGGTCCCGGGGACGGGAGTTCGTCCTGCCCGAGCGCAACTCGGTCACGATGACGGCGCCGTTCATGCGCGCCTACACCGAGCTGCTGGTGAAGACCTGCCACCGCCGGGGAGCCCACGCGATGGGCGGGATGGCCGCGTTCATCCCCAACCGCCGCGACCCGGAGGTGACCGCCACCGCGCTGGCCAAGGTGCGTGACGACAAGACCCGCGAGTCGGGGGACGGTTTCGACGGCTCCTGGGTCGCCCACCCCGACCTGGTGGCGTTGTGCAAGGAGGTCTTCGACGCCACGCTCGGCGACCGGCCCAACCAGCTGGACCGGCTGCGGGAGGAGGTCAGCGTCACCGGGCCCGACCTGCTGGCGGTGGACAAGACCCCCGGCGTGATCACCGAGGCGGGACTGCGCAACGACGTCAGCGT
This sequence comes from uncultured Actinomycetes bacterium, assembly GCA_963730065.1. Lineage (GTDB taxonomy): Bacteria > Actinomycetota > Actinomycetes > Streptosporangiales > Streptosporangiaceae > UBA9676. The sequence continues at coordinate 326,296 of CAVSQL010000011.1, forward strand.
GGCGCTGCAGTACCTGGCCACCTGGCTCGGCGGCAACGGCGCCGTGGCGATCTTCAACCTGATGGAGGACGCCGCGACCGCGGAGATCGCCCGGTCCCAGGTCTGGCAGTGGCTGCACAACAGCGTCACCCTCGACGACGGCCCGCGGGTCACCCGCGACCTGGTCGAGCGGATCATCGGCGAGGAACTGGCCGCCATCCGCGGCAGCGCGGGCGCCGCCTTCGACGCCGCCCGCTACGAGCAGGCGACCACGCTGTTCACCGAGGTCGGCCTGGCCGACAACTACGCCGAGTTCCTCACCGTCCCCGCCTACGAGCGCATGCCCTGAGTCCCCTGCAGGGGGAAGCCCGGCCCAGCGGCTGAAAAATTGCCGTGATCATGGAATTCGCTCCCGCCGGGAGGCAACCTGGGAGGTAGCGGCACAGCCCCGCGGAGGGACGCCCGCCCCGGAAGGGGGAGGAATGATCGATCACCTGGTCCCCGCGATGGTGGAGATCTGTGGCCCGGACGGGGTCGTGACCGACCCGCTCGACCTGCGAACCTACGAGTGCGACGGGCTCACCTCGCACCGCGCCGCGCCGGGCCTGGTCGTCCTGCCGCGGACCGCAGAGCAGGTCGCCGCGGTGGTCCGGGTGTGCGCGGCGGCCAAGGTCCCGTTCGTGGCCCGCGGCAGCGGCACCGGCTTGTCCGGCGGCGCGCTCCCCCGCACCGACGGGGTGCTGATCGTCACCTCCCGGATGCGGCGCATCATCGCCATCGACCCGGCCAGCCAGCGGGCCATCGTGGAGCCGGGGGTCACCAATCTGTCGGTGAGTACCGCGGCACGCCCGTTTGGCTACTTCTATGCGCCCGACCCGTCCAGCCAGCAGGTCTGCTCGGTGGGCGGCAACGTGGCGGAGAACTCCGGCGGGGCCCACTGCCTCAAGCATGGCTTCACCGTGCATCACGTCACCGGGCTGGAGATCGTCACACCGGCGGGCGAGCTGACCTGGCTGGGCGATGGCACCGGGGCGGCACCCGGCTACGACCTGGTGGGCGCCTTCATCGGCTCCGAAGGCACACTCGGCATCGTCACCAAGATCATCGTGAAGCTGACCAGGATCCCGCAGATGGTCACCTGCCTGCTGGCCGGGTTCGAGACCACCGGCGCGGGCGGGGCCGCGGTATCGGCGATCATCGGGGCAGGCATCGTCCCCGCCGCGATCGAGATGATGGACGCGCTCGCGATCGAGGCCGCCGAGGCCGCGGTGGCCTGCCACTACCCCCAGGGCGCCGGCGCTGTGCTCATCGTGGAGCTCGACGGCCCGGACGCCGACGTGCGCCGGGAGGCCAGCGCCGTGCGCGCGCTCTGCGAGCAGGCGGGCTCGACTGAGATCAGAGAGGCCGTGGACCCGGCCGAGCGTGCCGTCATCTGGGCTGGCCGCAAGTCGGCGTTCGCCGCGGTCGGCCGGATCTGCGCCGCCTACATCGTCCAGGACGGGGTGGTCCCCCGGACCGCGCTCGGCCCGGTGCTGGACGAGATCGCGAAGCTGTCGGCCGAGTCCGGCATCCGGGTCGCCAACGTGTTCCACGCCGGGGACGGGAACTTGCACCCGCTCGTGCTCTACGACGACAGCTCACCGGAGGCCACCGCCGCCGCCGAGGAACTGTCCGGCGCGATCCTGGACCTGTGCATCACCCACGGCGGGTCCATCACCGGCGAGCACGGGGTCGGGGTGGACAAGTCCAGGTATATGCCCAAGATGTTCAGCGCCGACGACCTGGACACGATGCAGCTGCTGCGGTGCGCGTTCGACCCCGGCGGCCTGTGCAACCCGGGCAAGGTGTTCCCGACCCCGCGGCTGTGCGGTGAGGTGCCCGGCGCGCGGCGGGCCGTGCACCCACTGGTCGCCTCCGGCCAGGCAGAGCAGTTCTGATGGCGGGTGACGCCGTTCTGCGGGCGCTGGCCGGCGCCTGCCCGGCGGCCCGCGCCGCGGAGGCCGGCGACGCTGTGGCCGGGGTGGCCCCCCGGTACGCCGCCTCCCCAGCCAGCGTGGCCGAGGCCAGCGCGGTGATGCGGGTGGCCGCCGAGCGGGACCTGACCGTGGTGGCCCGCGGCAGCGGGAGCCGGCTGGACTGGGGTGCCCCGCCCCGGAGCTGCGACCTGGTGGTCAACACGCTGCGGCTGGACCAGCTGGTCGAGCACGCGGCCGGCGACCTGGTCGCGCGGGTCCAGGCCGGGGTCGGGCTGCGGCAGCTCGGCGAGGTGCTGGCGGCCGCCAGGCAGCAGCTGGCCATCGATGTGGCGCCCGGCGCCAACGGCCAGGAGCCGGCGGGCACCGCCACCGCCGGCGGGACGCTCGCCACGGGGACGGCGGGCACCGCCACGGTCGGCGGGATGCTCGCCACGGGGACGGCGGGCCCGCGCCGCTTGCGTTACGGCACGCCCCGCGACCTGGTGATCGGGATCACCGTGGTCCGCGCCGACGGGACCGTGGCCTCCTCCGGGGGCAAGGTGGTCAAGAACGTGGCCGGTTATGACCTCGGCAAGCTGTTCGCAGGTTCCTACGGGACACTGGGGCTGATAGCCGAGGCGGTGTTCCGGCTCCATCCGCTGCCCACGGCCGCCGCCTACACCACCGTGGACGGGGCCGGCCCGGCCGACGCGTACCGGGCTGTCGCGGCCGCGGCGGCCAGCGAGCTCGTGCCCACGGCGGTGGAGATCAGCCGGGCCGGCCGCGGCCGCCCGGTGCGGGTAGGGGTCCTGCTGGAGGGGGATCCGGACGGGGTCGGCGAGCGGGCCGCGCACCTGCGGGCGCTTCTCGGCGCCGGAGCCGTGACCTCACCGGACGCGCCCGGCTGGTGGGGCCGCACCGAGCCGTCACCCGGCCCGGGTGGCACCGGCGCGGGCGGGGCAGGCGGCCCGGACGCGGCCGGCACGCTGATCCGGGTGGCCTTCTGGGCGGCCGCGCTGCCCGCGGTCCTGGCCGTGATCGACGGCGCCGCGGCCACCAGCGGCCTTGACCCGCTGGTGGCCGGCTCGGCCGCGGCCGGGGTGATCTACGTGGGGCTCGGCGCCGGCGACGGCCCGGCCGCGGTGGCCGCGTTCGTCGCCGCCCTGCGGGACGCCATCGCCCGCGGGGACGCGGACGCCAGGCCCGCCTCCGCGCCGGTCCCGGACAGCCCGCCGGTGCTCGCCAGCGCCGTGGTGGTGCACGCCCCGCCCCCGGTGCGGGAGCTAGTGGACATGTGGGGCCCGGTACCGGGACTGCCGCTGATGCGGGCGGTCAAGGACCAGTTCGATCCGGGGCACCGGATGGCGCCCGGCCGTTTCGCGGGAGGAATCTGATGACAGCGCCGGCCCGGGGCGGTCCCGCGCAGCCACCCGAGAATCGTGGCGCCGCCGGCGGCACGGCGGCGCCCGATGCGCTGGACCCGACCGGCGAACTGCGGGCGGCCGCGTCCGACTGCGTCCACTGCGGTTTCTGCCTGCCCGCCTGCCCGACCTACCAGCTGTGGGGCGAGGAGATGGACTCGCCCCGCGGCCGCATCCATCTCATCACCCAGGCACTTGCCGGGGCCCAGCTCACCGAGGCGGCTTCCGCCCATTTCGACCGCTGCCTCGGCTGCATGGCCTGTGTGCCGGCCTGCCCGTCCGGGGTCCGCTACGACCGGCTCATCGAGGCGGCCCGCACCTGGTCCGAGGAACCGCCGCCCGGGCTCAGTCCCGGCCCCGCCCGGTCGCCGCGGGAACGAGCGGTGAGGGCCGCCATCTTTGCGACCTTCCCCTACCCCCGGCGGCTGCGGGCACTGATGGGCCCACTGCGCGGCGCGCAGTGGGCCCGGCTGGACCGGCTGATCGGCCGCAGCCGTGCCACCCAGCGCCTCGCCCCCGAGATCACCTCCGCGCTGCGGCTGGCGCCGGTGGGCCCGCCGGGCAGGCGGCCAGCCGCCCGGGGAGCGCTGCCCGGCCGGGTGCCGGCCCGCGGCGAGCGCCGGGCGGTGGTGGGCATGCTCACCGGCTGCGTGCAGCAGGTCTTCTTCCCGGAGGTCAACATCGCCACGGCGCGGGTGCTCGCGGCCGAAGGCTGCGACGTCATCATCCCCGGCGGGCAGGGCTGCTGCGGCGCGCTGTCGCTGCATTCCGGCCGGGCGTCGGAGGCGGCCGGGTTCGCCCGGCGCACCATCGCCGCGTTCGAGCGGGCCGGGGTGGACGCGGTCGTGGTCAACTCGGCGGGCTGCGGCTCGGCGATGAAGGAATATGGTGCCCTCTTGGCGGTCCGGGCCGGCGCTGACGAGCCGGACGGCAGCGGGCACGGCGGCGCCGGGCCGGATGAGACCGCGGCCGGCTGGGCAGCGCGGGCCGAGGCGTTCAGCGGCAAGGTGCGTGACCTCAGCGAGTTCCTGGTCGAGCTGTTCGGCCAGGCCGGCGGGGTCCGGGCCCCCCGCCATGAGCTGAAGGTCAGGGCCGCCTATCACGACGCCTGCCACCTCGCCCATGCGCAGCGGATCCGCCAGCCGCCGCGCGATCTGCTCAGCACCATCCCGGGGCTGGAGATCGCCGAGGTGGGCGACGGCGGTACCTGCTGCGGCTCGGCTGGCGTGTACAACCTGCTGCAGCCGGAGGCGGCCCGCGAACTCGGCCAGCGCAAGGCCGCCGCGGTCCGGGCGACCGGGGCGTCCCTGGTCGTGTCCGCCAACCCCGGCTGCAGCCTGCAGATCGCCGCCGCGCTAGCCGACTCCGCAGGCGCGGCGCCTGCCCTGGCCCACATCGCCGAGGTGCTCGACGCGTCCATCCGCGGCTGCCCGGTCACCACACTGACCGCCGGCTGACCCCGGGCGGCAGCGGCCCAACGGCGCGCCCGGGCACTCACCGTCCGGCTTACCACGGATCCGCGTCGCGGAAATGCGACAAAACAGACACGATCATGGCGCCAACTCGTGGGGAGTCGCGATGATCATGAAGTGGTGCCGGTCAGGCGCGGCGGCGGGGGGCGACCGTGGCGGCGGCCAGCCAGGCGTCGTCCAGCTCGCCTTCGGCGACGATCACGGCAGGCCCGGTCAGCCGGGCGCCGCCGGGCTCCAGCGCCACGGTGAGCTGGCCGCCCGGCAGCGACACCTGCCAACTGCCGTGGTCCTGCCCGGTGGCGGCCGCGGCCGCGGCGGCGGCCGCCACCGCGCCGGTCCCGCACGATCTGGTCTCGCCTGAGCCGCGCTCATGCACCCGCATCTGGGCCAGCCCCCGCCCGGTGACCCGGACCAGCTCGAGGTTGCCGCCCTGCGGGAACTGCGCCGGGTCCAGGTGCGGCGGCCCGGTCAGGTCGAAGCCGGCCAGCGGCGCGTCCACCAGGCAGGCCAGATGCGGGTTCCCCACCGAGACCCGCAGGCCTTCGCAGGTCACGCCGCCTACCACCGCCCGGCCGGGCCCGAGCACCGCGACGCCGCCCATCTCGGCCGTGACATGGCCGTCGTCGTCGAGCCTGACCCGGCGGACCCCGCAGCGGGTTGCGACGGTGAAGGCGGGCCCGGCGGCCAGGCCGCGGTCGGCCAGGTACCTGGCGAAGACCCGGATGCCGTTGCCGCACATCTCGGCCGGGCTGCCGTCGCTGTTGCGGTAGTCCATGAACCACTCGGGGGCGGGGTCGGCCTGCGGCCGGTGAGCGGCACCGGCGCCCGGGCCGACGGCGGAACCGTTCCCGGCCCCGCCGGCCAGGGCTGTGGTCCGCACCGCACGCAGCACCCCATCGGCGCCGATGCCCGCCCGCCGGTCGCACAGCCGCGCGGCCAGGCCGGGCGAAAGCCCCTGGTCCCCGCCGGGGTCAACCAGGATGACGAAGTCATTCTCGGTGCCGTGCCCCTTCGCGAACCGCATGGAGCCGATGCTAGCCGTCCAGTCTGGCCGCGGCCAGGACCCGGTTTGCGGTACCAGGCCGCCTCCGACACGGCCCGGAATCCCAGCGAGGAGTACAGGGGCTCGCCTGCCGCCGTGGACACGAGCGCCGCGGGCCGCGTGGGGCAGCCGGCGAGCGCGGCGGACAGGACGGCCCGGCCGAGGCCATGGGAGCGGTGCTCGGGCAGTGTCGCCAGCCAGTAGACGCCGACGGTGGCGCCATCGTCGTATGTGCAGCAGGCGGCGGCCGGCTCGCGGCCACGGTAGGCCAGCCACGTCCGCCAGCCCGGCACGGTCAGCACCAGCGGCGGAAGCGAGCGCCCGGGCCGGTACGGCTGCAGCGCCCGTTGCGGGAAGCCGTTGACGATCACCCGCTCGGCCTGGGCCAGGATGGCCTGGTCGGCGGCCTGCACGACAGGGATGCGTGGGTCGGTGGCCAGCGGGCCGGTCCCGTCGGCCGGCCTGACCATCACCGGCATCCGGTCCACGGTGATGTCATCGTCGGCCGGCAGCGTCAGCGCACCGAAGGAGTCCTCCACTACCACCCGGCCACGTTCGCCCGCCTGCGCCAACAGCGCCCCGATCGGCCCGGGATCGGCCGCGGACGGCCGCCGCAGGATGATCCGCGTGGCCGACTGCGCCGGGACCTCGACGACGGACGCTCCCAGCAGCTGGCCCGGCACCACCCGCGACCAGGGCGCCCGGCTCTCCCACATCGCTGCGGCATTACGGGCATACATCTGCGCGCCACCCATGGGACGCAGTCTCGCAGAGGCGCCAGCCCACTGCGGCCCGGCTCCCCGTGGGCCGGCAGTACCGTGGCTGGCGCCCGCGATCCGCGGCTAGCTGGCCGGCCCCGGGCCGCTGCCGGAGGTTTCGCCGCAGGCGGCCAGGGCCCCGGCGAGCAGGTCGCCCACGTCCCCGCTGTCGGCGGCCAGCCAGATGACCCGGGGGTCGCGGCGGAACCACGCCTCCTGCCGCCGGGCGAACCGCCTGGTCGCCAGGATGGTCTGCGCGCGGGCCTCGTCCTCGCCCCATTCGCCGGCGAGGGAGCGCAGCACCTGCGCATAGCCGAGGGCGCGGCTGGCGGTCCTGCCCTCCCGCAGCCCGGCCCGCTCCAGCGTTGCCACCTCGTCCACGAAACCTTCCCGCCACATCCGCGCCGTTCGTTCGGCGATCCGCCGGTCCAGCTCGGCCCGGTCGACCCTGAGCCCGATCTGGATCACCGGGTAACGCGATTCGTACCCCGGCAGCACGGCGGTGAAGGGACGGCCGGCCACCTCGATCACCTCCAGCGCGCGGACGATCCGCCGCCCGTTGGAGGGCAGGATCGCCCCCGCGGCCACCGGGTCGAGCGAGGCGAGCCGGGCGTGCAGTGGGCCGGGCCCGGCCGCGGCGAGCTCGGCCTCCAGCCGGTCCCGGACGGCCGGGTCGGTGCCGGGGAATTCCAGGTTGTCCAGGGCGGCCCGCAGGTAGAGACCGGACCCCCCGGCCAGTACCGGCACCCGGCCGCGGGCGTCGATGCCGGCGATCGCCTCCCGGGCCAGCCGCTGGTAGGTGGCCACGCTGGCCGCCTGCCGGACATCCCAGATATCGAGCAGATGGTGCGGGACGCCGCGCCGCTGCGCGGGGCCGAGCTTGGCGGTGCCGATGTCCATGCCCGCGTACAGCTGCATCGAATCGGCGTTCACCACCTCGCCACCGAGGGCCAGGCACAGGCGCAGCGACAGCTCAGATTTCCCGGCCGCCGTGGGCCCCACGACAGCGATCACACGTTCTGGCACTGGCCTCAGTCCGTCCGGGGTCGTTCCCAGCAGGCGACCAGGTAGGTGACGCCGTAGGGATTGGCCATGCCGAGCAGCCGGCCGCACATCCGCGTGCCGGTGGCCGCGCCCGCGAGGACCTGCCACGCGGCGCGGCCCGCCACCATCAGCTCGTCGTCGAGCGCGGGGTCCAGGCGGCCGAGCCAGCGGGCATCCGCGGCGGCGAGCGCCTCGGCCACCTCGTCGTCGTAGTCCTGCGCCCGCGGGTCGGGAGCGCCCTCGATGTCGCGGGCCCGGCGCGCCGACGCATCGCCCATCGCCAGCAGCGCGACCCGGGGTGCCTGCTCGGCGATCATGATGCCTAGTTTGGCGCAGTCGCCGGCGGGCGCCCGCTGGTCGACCGCCTGCAGCAGCAGGTGCGGCCTGCCGCCCCGGCGTTGACCCGGCCGCTGGCCGGGCCCAGGCCCGCCCAGCCTGGGACCGACCCCGGCATGATCAAGCAGCCACCGGCCGATGGTCAGCGAAAGCGGCAGGACGGGCTCGCCTTCCCCCACCGTGATGGGGATCCCGTAGTCGCTGAGGGAGCCGGCCGCGCCAGCCCCGTACTCGCGGCCGGTTGGCCCGCCGCCGACCACCGCGATGAGGTCGGGCTCCGCCGCGGCCAGGGCACGCACGGCCACGTCACAGGCATTCCCGACCGCGCACAGCGCGGGCGGCGGGTCGCTGGCGGCGGAACCGATGGCGGCCGGGATGAGCAGTGGCGGGTGAGGGCAGACGGCGGCAGCGATCAGCATGGCCCGTTTCCACGGCCGCGGCCGCCCGCGGCCGCCCGGTGCACGTGACCTGCCGCGATCATGACGCAGGCGCGCCGACGGCGGGCATCCCGAGCAGCACCTTGGGGGCCGGGCCGCCGGCATCCGTGCCGTCGCGCCGCGCCTGCCAGGCGTCCCCGCCCTGGGTGCGCCGCACCGCCAGCGGCGCCCCGTCGGCGATCAGGTAGTGCGGGGCCGCGCTGGTCACCGCCGTGGTCACCACGTCGCCCGGGCGCGGGCTCGTGCCAGCGGGCGCGAAATGCACCAGCCGGTTGTCCCTGGCCCGCCCGGACATCCGGTGCGTCACCCCGTCCTTGCGCCCCTCGCCCTCCGCGACCAGCACCTCGACCTCGCGGCCGACCAGCGTCTCGTTGTCCGCGAGTGCGATCTGCCCGACGAGTGCGGCCAGCCGCTCGTAGCGTTCCGCCACCACCTCCGGGGGGACCTGCCCGTCCATGGCGGCGGCGGGGGTGCCCGGCCGCGGCGAGTACTGGAACGTGAAGGCCCCGGCGAAACGGGCCTGCCGGACCAGGTCGAGCGTGTCGGCGAAATCGCGCTCGGTCTCGCCCGGGAAGCCGACGATGATGTCGGTGGTGATGGCGGCACCGGGGATGGCCGCCCGCACCCGGGCCAGGATCCGCAGATACTTCTCCCGCCGGTAGGCACGCCGCATCGCCCGCAGCACGGCGTCGGACCCGGACTGCAGCGGCATGTGCAGTTGCGGCATGACGTTGTGGGTGGCCGCCATCGCCTCGATCACGTCGTCGGTGAAATCGGCCGGGTGCGGCGAGGTGAAGCGGACGCGCTCCAGCCCGCCGATCTGCCCGCACGCCCGCAGCAGCATGCCGAACGCCTTGCGGTCCCCGAATCCCACGCCATAGGAGTTGACGTTCTGCCCCAGCAGCGTGACCTCAAGGACCCCGTCGCTGACCAGGGCCCGGATCTCCGCGAGCACGTCGCCGGGGCGGCGGTCCTCCTCCCGCCCGCGCAGGCTCGGGACGATGCAGAACGTGCACGTGTTGTTGCAGCCGACCGAGATGGCGACCCACGCCGCGTAGGGCGACTCGCGGCGGGCGGGCAGCACGGACGGGAAGCGCTCCAGCGACTCGACGATCTCGACCTGGGCCCGCGCCTGCACCCGGGCGCGCTCCAGCAGCACCGGCAGGGAGCCGATGTTGTGGGTGCCGAACACCACGTCCACCCACGGCGCCCGGCGCGCGATCCCGGCCCGGTCCTTCTGCGCCAGGCAGCCGCCGACCGCGATCTGCATGCCCGGCCGGGCGTTCTTCACCGGCAGCAGATGACCGAGGTTGCCGTACAGCCGGTTGTCGGCGTTCTCCCGGACGGCACAGGTGTTGAACACGACCACGTCCGGGATGGCATCGTCGCCGGCCCGCCGGTAGCCGGCTTCTTCCAGCAGGCCAGCCAGGCGCTCGGAGTCGTGGAAGTTCATCTGGCACCCGTAGGTGCGGATCTGGTATGTGCGCACGTCATCCATGTCAACCTACGAGCCTACGCGCGTCCTGGGGGAGGTCCGGAATCTCCGCATCCCGGACCGGGAAGAGGGAGGCGATGTGGTAGACGATATTGCCATGATTGAGGGCGTGACGACGACTGAGAACGGGCCGGCCCCGCCGCCCCCGGCGCTTCCCTACGGCAGCTGGCCATCCCCTATCACCGCCGCCGACGTGGCCGGCGGGCAGCGGCTGATCTCCTACCCGCGCGGGGCCGGCCAGGACGTGTGGTGGCAGGAACAGCTGCCCGCCGAGGGCGGCCGGACCACGGTGGTGCATCTCGGCGCGGGCTCCCGGCAGCGTTTCCTGCTGCCCGGACCGTGGAACGCCCGGACGCGGGTACATGAGTACGGCGGCCTGTCCTACCTGCCGGTACCGGCGCCGGCGGGTGCCGCCGACGGCATCGCGATCATGTTCGCGAACTACGCCGATCAGCGGCTGTACCTGCTGGAACCGGCCGGGCCCGGCAGCCAGGGCGCTGATCCGCGCCCGCTGACCCCCGAACCGGCCGGGAGCCCCGAGCAGCCGTCGCCGCGGTACGCGGATTTCACGCTCTCACCTGACCGCACCGAGGTGTGGTGCGTCCAGGAGCGGCATTCCGACGGCAAGGTGACCCGCGCCATCGTCGCCGTGCCGCTCGACGGCTCCGCGGCGCAGCGTCCCGACGCCATCCGCGAACTGGTCACCGGCTCGGACTTCTACGCGTTTCCCACCCCCTCGCCGGACGGCCAGCGCCTGGCCTGGATCTGCTGGAACCATCCGCGCATGCCCTGGGACGGCACCGAGCTGCGGGTAGCACTGATCGAGGACGGCCTGCCCGGCCAGGGCCGGCTGGTCAAAGGCGGCATGCAGGAGTCGGTCATGGCGCCGCTGTGGCGGGACGCGACCAGCCTGTACGTGGTCACCGACTGGCCGGGCTGGTGGAATCTCTACCAGGTGGGCCTGGTCGGCCAGCCACCGCAGGCGCTCTACCCGGCGGAGGAGGAGTTCGCCGGCCCGCTCTGGCAGCTCGGCGAGCGCCCGTACGCGGTGCTGGGCGACGGCAGACTGGCGGTGCTGCACGGCCGCGGCGGGGTGCGGCTGGGCCTGCTCGACCCGGAGACCGGCGAGCTGGCCGACCTCGACCTCCCCTACCCGGTCTTCGACTCGGGCGTGTCGGCGGACGGGATGTCCATCCTGGGCATCGCGGGCGGCCCGGCGGCTCCGCGCTCCCTGATCCGGGTGGATGCCGCTACCGGCGCGGTGGAAGTGCTCTGCCGGGCGATGGAGGCCGTCCCCGACGCCGCCTACCTGCCGGCGCCCCGCCAGGTGCTGCTGGAAGGACGGTTCGGGCGGACGGTCCACGCCCTGGTGTACCCACCGGCCAACCCGGAGGTGACGGCGCCCGCCGGAGAGCTGCCCCCGTATGTGGTGTGGGTGCACGGCGGGCCCACCTTCCACGAGATGGCCCTGCTGGACCTGGAGAAGGCCTACTTCACCAGCCGCGGCATCGGCATCGTCGACGTCAACTACGGCGGCTCGACCGGCTACGGCCGCCGCTACCGGGAACGGCTCCGCCGCCAGTGGGGGGTGGTGGACGTGGAGGACGCGATCGCGGCCGCGCAGGCGCTGGCCGACACCGGGGAGGCCGACGGCGCCCGGCTCGCGATCCGCGGCGGCTCGGCCGGCGGATGGACGGCGCTGGCGGCGGTGACGGCCGGCGCGGGCTCCCGCCCGGTGTTCAGCGCGGCGACGTCGCGCTACGGCATCTCGGACCTGCGCCAGCTCGCGGCGCACACGCACGACTTCGAGTCGCGCTACCTCGACGGCCTGATCGGGCCGCTGCCGGGCTACGAGATGGTCTACCTGGAGCGCTCGCCGGTGGGCCACGTGACCGCGGCAACCTGCCCGATCCTGCTGCTGCAGGGCCTGGATGACCCGGTCGTGCCGCCGGCCCAGTCGGAAGCCATCGCCGCCGATCTCGCCGCGCACGGCATCCGGCACGCCTACCTGGCCTTCAAGGGCGAGTCGCACGGCTTCCGCCGGGCCGACACGATCATGACCTGCCTGGAGGCCGAGCTCTCCTTCTACGCCCAGATCCTGGGCTTCAGCGCGCCCGGCATCCCGGCCCTGGAGATCGTCAGCGGGCGAACTCAGTAGCCCGCGACTCCCGGACCACCGTGACCCGGATCTGCCCGGGGTAGGTCAGCTCGTCCTCGACCTGCTTCGCTACGTCCCGGGCGATCACCTGGGCCTGGATGTCGTCCACCCGGTCCGGCTTGACCATGACCCTGATCTCCCGGCCGGCCTGCATCGCGAAGACCTTCTCCACGCCGTCATGGGCGGTGGCGATCTCCTCCAGCCGCTCCAGCCGCTTCACGTACGCCTCGAGCGATTCCCGCCGTGCCCCGGGGCGCCCGCCGCTGATGGCGTCCGCGGCCTGGGTGAGCACGGCCTCGACGGTGCGCACCTCGACCTCGTTGTGGTGCGCCTCGATCGCATGGACCACGTCGGCTGACTCGCCGTACCGGCGTGCGATCTCGGCGCCGATCAGCGCGTGGCTGCCCTCGACCTCGTGGGTGAGCGCCTTGCCGATGTCGTGCAGCACGGTGCAGCGCCTGAGCAGCGCGGGCTCGAGCCCCAGCTCGCTGGCCATCATGGCGGCGATGTGCGCCGACTCCACCAGGTGGGCCAGCACGTTCTGGCCGTAGGACGTGCGGTAGCGGAGCTGCCCGAGCAGCGTCACCAGCTCGGGGTGCATGTCGGTGATGCCGAGCTCCACCATGGCATCGTCGCCCGCCTTGACGCACAGCTGCGCCACCTCGGCCTTACTGCGCTCGTAGGCCTCCTCGACCCGCTGCGGGTGGATACGCCCGTCGAGCACCAGGCGCTCCAGGGTGAGCCTGCCCACCTCGCGCCGGACCGGGTCGAAGCAGGAGAGCAGGACGGCCTCGGGGGTGTCGTCGATGATGAGGTTGACGCCGGTGACCGACTCGAACGCCCGGATGTTGCGCCCCTCGCGGCCGATGATCCTGCCTTTCATCTCCTCGCCGGGCAGGTGCAGCACGGACACGACGGATTCGCTGGTCTGCTCGCCCGCCACCCGCTGGATGGCCAGGGTCACGATCCGCCGGGCCCGGGCCTCACCGTCGCGCCGGGCCTGGTTCTCGGTCTCCCTGACGATGAGGGCGGCCTCCCGTTTGGCCTGGTTATCGATGCTCGCCACCAGTTCCGCCTTGGCCTGGTCGGCGGTGAGCCCGGCGGCGCGCTCGAGCACCTCCCGGCGCTCGTCCTCGAGCCGGGCCAGCTCACCCCGCTCGCGCTCCAGCTCCTGCTTGGCCTGCTCCAGGGCACCAGAGCGCTGTTCCAGCGTGTCCAGTTCGGAGTCCAGCCGGCGCTCCCGCTCGGCCAGCCGGATCTCGCGGCGCTCCAGGTCCGACCGCAACTGGCCCGCCTCGTCCTTGGCGGCCCGGAGATCGGCCTCGGCCGCCACGCATGCCTTCGCGATCCTGTCGGCCGCCTCCTCGGCGCGGCGCACGATCCCGGCGGCGTCGGATTCGGCGGCCGCCTTGACCTGCTCGGCCACCCGTCCCGCCTCTTCCAGCCGCCGCTGCGCGGGCTCGGCTTCCCCGGCGGTCCCGCCCCGCTGGCGCGGCTCCCCGGCGACGGGCCTGGGGGCGGCATCGCGGGCGGGCGTGCCGTGAGTGTCGGCCGGGGTGGCGGACGCCGCACGCGACGGGGACCGGCGGATGACGATCAGCAGCAGACCGGCAGCGGCGAGCACGGCCACCAGTCCGATCACCGCGGCCACGATGCCGATAGCGCTGCTCATGGCGCACCCCAATCCTGCTCGCTGGCCCGGATACCGGTATCGAGTGCCGGTTCTCCCTGCGGCGAGAGGTTGCCCGCGGCGTCCATCTTCGGTGGCGAGTCACAGCTCTCCGGCGGCAGCCCGCCGGTTCCTGGCCGCCTCGCCACCCACGCTGCTGAAGATCGGGCTAACCCGGCCAGGGGTGCAGCGTCCCTGGCCAACCTGCCTGCCTCCAGCCTGTCCCGGGCCGGGCCGGCCGGGCCGGCCCGGATATTCACACACCGGCCGGGTGTCCTGGGCGGACCGCCAACCGGCCGGGCCAGCGGCTCGCCAGAACGCCCTGACGGCGCAGCTTCCTGGTCCGGCAGCTGGACGCGACCTCCTGCCGGCCATATTCGTCTATTTACATCCGCCTTTGCGGACCAACACCTCGCTGCCGTGAGGTTAAGCCCAGATAACGATTTGGGCAAGCATGCTTTGCCCGGCGAGATCTTGTGGGGTCAGCGGGCCGTCCACTCATCGCCCGCCGACGCGTCCGCCGCGATGTCTTGACCGAACACATTGTCCAGGTCAGAGAGGGCATCCTGATCGAATCCGGTTTCCAGGCCGCGCTGGCCCTCCGCCTCGATCGCCTCGCGCACGACCTGGAAGGCCAGTCCGGCCGGGTATCCCTTGCGGGCCAGCATGCCGACGAGGTGGCGCACCCGGGCCGGCAGCGGGCGGCCCCGGGTCGCCTCGACCCGCTTCGCCACTAGCCGCCGCGCCGTCGCGAGCTCGTCCTGGTCGCCGAGCGAGCCGACCGCCGCGCGCACCTCCTCGGCGGCGACGCCCCGCTGGCGCAGCTCGGCGGAGAGCGCCCGGCGGGCGAGGCCACGGCCGTGGTGCCTGGTCTCGACCCAGGCCTGGGCAAATGCGACGTCATCGATCAGCCGCACCTCGGCGAACCGGCCGAGGACGGCCTCCGCGACCTCCTCGGGCACATGCCGGCGGCGCAGCGCGGTGGCGAGCTGGGCCCGGGTGCGTGGCGCGGCGGCCAGCAGCCGCAGGCAGATCTGCCGGGCCGCCTCCTGCGGGTCCGCCCCGCCAGGACCGTCGCCGGCCGTCCTCACCTTGGTCCCGCGCTCGCCGTCTCGTTACCCGACACCGCCGGGGGCGCCGACCAGGCTCGTGTCCGACGAGGAGCCCGCGACATCGCCCGGCGCCACGTCGGGGGCCACGGTCAGGCTCCCGCCGGTCCCCGGCCCACCGCCAGCGGGGTCCCCATCCAGGCGCGGGCCCACGCCGAGCTTCTCCTTGATCTTCTTCTCGATCTCGTTGGCCAGGTCAGGATTGTCGTGCAGGAAGGTACGGGCGTTCTCCTTGCCCTGTCCCAGCTGGTCGCCCTGGTAGGTGTACCAGGCGCCGGACTTGCGCACGATCCCCTGCTCGACCCCGAGGTCGATCAGGCCGCCTTCCCTGCTGATCCCGAATCCGAACAGGATATCGAATTCAGCGGTCCGGAACGGCGCCGCCAGCTTGTTCTTGACCACCTTGATCCGGGTGCGGCTGCCAACGGCATCGGTGCCGTCCTTGAGGGTCTCGATCCGGCGCACGTCGAGCCGGACCGAGGCGTAGAACTTCAGCGCCCGCCCGCCGCTGGTCGTTTCTGGCGAGCCGAACATCACCCCGACCTTCTCCCGCAGCTGGTTGATGAAGATCGCGGTGGTCTTCGTCTGGGCGATCGCGCCGGTGAGCTTGCGCAGAGCCTGGGACATGAGCCTGGCCTGCAGGCCGACATGGCTGTCCCCCATCTCGCCCTCGATCTCCGCCCGGGGCACCAGCGCGGCGACCGAGTCGATGACCACCACGTCGATCGCGCCGGAGCGGATCAGCATGTCGGCGATTTCCAGCGCCTGCTCGCCGGTGTCCGGCTGGGAGACGAGCAGCCCGTCGGTGTCGACACCGAGCCTCTTGGCGTACTCCGGGTCGAGCGCGTGCTCGGCGTCGATGAAGGCGGCGATGCCGCCGGCCTTCTGCGCGCTGGCGACCGCGTGCAGCGCCACGGTGGTCTTCCCGCTGCCCTCCGGCCCGTATATCTCGACCACCCGGCCGCGGGGGAGACCGCCGATGCCGAGCGCGACGTCCAGTGCGATCGCCCCGGTCGGGATCACCTCGATCGGTGCCCGGGCCTCGTCACCGAGCCGCATGATCGAACCTCTGCCGAACTGCCGCTCGATCTGGGCGAGCGCGGTCTCCAGGGACTTCTCCCTGTCGCCGGCCTTGCCGCCCGCCCTGTCGCTGCCTGCCATGGATACTCCCGTTGGGGTCAAAAGCTTCTTGTCGGCCCGACGCTATGCGCCGCCACTGACAAAACTCCGCGCATCAGGTCCGCTGCGGGCCCACATCAATGGCGGGCCGCTCGGCAGACCGCCGCACAGCCGCCTACTCTAGACGAACAACTGTTCGACCGTAAGGGCGACACGCCGGAAATCCGGGTGAGCCAGCGGCGCCCGGGGGAGCCGCGAGCGTAGCGTGCGACGGCGCCGGGCACGGACGCGCCCCGGGCCGATGGTGAGAAAGCGCCGGCCAGCCCAGCCAGCCCGGGGGCGCGCCGGGACGCCGCACCTAACGCAGCCGTTCCGGTACGTCGAACGCCTCGCACACCGCCCGCCACACGGTCTTCGCGTCCACGCCATCGGCGAGTGCCTGGTCCACCGTGCGGCCGCCCAGCCCCGCCAGCACGAAATCCTTGGCCACGCTTTCCGCGTAGGAGTCGCCGAACTGTGCCCGCATCCGCTCCCAGAACACCGTCAGCCGCACGGCGCCAGGCTACCGGCCGCCCTCGGGCCGCACGCGGCAGGGAAACAGCAGAGGAACAATTGTGAACTTCCGTTAAGAATGCCCCAAGGTTGACGGGGGAAGATTCCCAACAGGCACATCGCGAACCGCGCGGGAGCAAGGGATGACCCTCCGGGAAGAGTCCGGGAACGGACCGCCGGCCGAGCCGCTAACCGGAGCCGGCCCGCCGGAGCCAGGCGCCGCCCCCGGGTCCGCCGAAGGCTACGCTTCCCCCGCCGGGCCCGGCTCCGTGACGAGGCCGACGGCCCACCCCGCTGACCCCAGTGGCGCCGGTGACTCCAGCGGCGCCAGCCCGGGCGGCCCACCGCGGCGCCGGCGGTCCCGGGCCGCCCTCCTGATCGGCGGGCTGGCTGTCGTCTGCCTGATCGGCCTCGGCAGCTTCGCCGCCGTCCTGCTGCTGCACGGGCGGTCCCACACCGCACCGGCCGCGCTGCCATCGGTGTTCCGGCTGCGCACCGGCGAGTGCGCCAATTCCGGGCCGGCCGGAGTCGCCTCGCCCACCGTCGTCCCATGCGGCCAGCCCCACGACGCCGAGATCTACGCCAGGTTCGGGCTGGCCGGGTCACACTGGCCGGGGACAGCCGCCATCGGGGCCCTGGCCCGCCGGGGCTGCACCGCCCGGCTCAGCAGCTACCTCAACCCGCAGCTGGCCACCGCCGTCCTGGCCGAGTCGTATGTCTTTCCCGATCAGGGCGCGTGGAACGCGGGCGAGCGGACGGTGATCTGCGAGATCCGTAGCACGGCCGGGAAACTCACCGGCTCGGTCCGCGGTCTGGGCTAGGCTCGGAGCGGCTAATGGGCTGGATATAGGCCCGTTTAGCAGCACAAACATTGATCGCGGGGGATATCCTGCACAAGGCAGAAATTCGGCGCTACCGGGGGGGAGTGCGGAGATCTCGGTTCCGGCCTCACGCGGCGACACCGCGCCATACGGGCTCGCGCTCATGCGGGAACTGCTCACCAGCCTGCCCGCCGTCGTGGCCTACCTGTCCGGGCCTGGCCTGGTCGTGGATTTCATCAACGACGCCTGTTCCCGGCTGATCGGCGGCCGGGACGTGCTCGGCAAGCCGCTGGGTGAGGCCGTGCCGGAACTGGCCGACGAGGTGGAGACACTCAACCGGGTCATGGCCACCGGGGAGCCCGTCCGCGGCAGTGAGGCGAGGCTCCGGTTCAACCGCGGTGGGCCGGCCGAGCAGCACCTGTTCCTGGATTACGTCTACCAGCCGGTTCGCGACGCCGACGGGAATATCACAGGCATCTTGCTGTGCGCCACCGATGTGACCGCCCATGTCCAGGCCCGGCGCGAACTAGAGGCAACCGCGGCCCGGCTCACCGCGACCGAGGAGCAGCTCCGCGGCGTGTTCGAGACCATGCCGCAGGGTGTCATCCACTACGCCGCCGACCGGACCGTGCTCGGGGTAAACCCGGCGGCGCGGCAGATCCTCGGGCTCGCCGAGCCCGAGATCACCTGGCCGCTGGACACGCTCCGGCGCGCCGTGCACGAGGACGGCTCCCCGGTGCCCACCGAGGAGCTGCCGGTGAGCAAGGCGCTGCGCACCGGCGAGATGGTCAGTGACGTGATGCTCGGGGTGCCGCACGGCCAGACGGATGAGATCCGCTGGCTGCGGGTCACCGCGGTGCCCGAGGCCCGCGACGAGGAGGGCCGGCCGCAGCGCGCCTACGCGATGTTCACCGACCTGACCCAGCAGCGCCGGGTGGAGGCGGCCCTGCGGAAGAGCACCGCTCTGCTCGGCCGACTGCGGGAGGCCAACGCGCTCGGCGTGATCGTCAGCAGCGAGCAGCGGATCCACGACGCCAACGACGCCTTCCTCGACCTCATCGGCTACAGCCGCGACGACCTGGAGGCCGGGCGCCTGTCCTATCAGTCGATCACTCCCCCGGAATACGCCAGAGGCGACGCCGCCGCGGTGGCGCAGCTGCGCCGGACGGGCGTGGTCCCGGCGCTGGAGAAGGAATACGTACACCGGGACGGGCACCGGGTACCGGTCCTGATCGGGGGGGCGGTGATCGACCCCGACCCCTTGCGCTGGGTGACCTTCATCGTGGACCTCACCGCCCGGCAGCGCGCCGAGCGGGAGCGCGCCGAGCTGCTGGTCAGGGAGCGCGCCACCAAGGCCGAGGCCGACCGGGCCCGGGAACGGCTCACGTTCCTGCTCCACGCCGGGGAGATGGTGGCCGCCACCGACGACCGGCAGCAGATGCTGGAGCACGCCGCCCACCTGGTCGTGCCGGCCCTGGCCGACCACTGCGTGGTGTACCTGCCGGCCGCGGACGGCACCCTGCACGCCACCTCGCTCGCGCACAGCGACCCGGCCCGTGTCCCGGTGCTGGCCGAATTCCGGCAGCACAAGATCCCCCCCGTTGGCCCGATGTCGATCCAGCTGGCCTACTCCACCGGGACCAGCCAGCTCCTGCGCGGCGCGAAGGCGCAGCTGCCGCGGTGGCACGACCTCGCCCCGGACCTGGCCGAGCTGCTGGTCCGGCTGCGGGCCGACAGCGTCCTGTCCACCCCGCTGCTGGTGGACGAGCGCCCGGTTGGGGTCCTCGCCCTGGCCCGCGACGCCGAGCGGCCCGGCTTCGCCGACACGGACATCGCGGTGGTCGAGGAGTTTGGCCGCCGCCTGGCCGCCGGGCTGGCCGCCGCGGACACGTTCGCCCGTGAGCACACCATCGCCGAGACCCTGCAGCGCGCCGTCCTGCCCGGCACCCTGCCCAGCATCAGCCAGCTGGACCTGGCCGTGTGCTACCTGCCCGCCACCGAGGGCGCCGACGTCGGGGGCGACTGGTACGACGCGTTCCCGCTCGACGGCAACCACGTCGGGCTGGTGATCGGCGACGTGACCGGCCACAGCATCGGCTCGGCGTCGATCATGGGCCAGGTACGCAGCATGCTCCGCGCCTACGCGATCGACTACCCCGACCCGGGCGAGGTGCTGGCGCGGACCAACACCGCCCTGGCCCGGCTGCTGCCCGAGGCGCTCGCGACCGCCGTGTACGCCGTTCTCGACCCCGCCACCGGCGAGCTGGTCTTCGCCAACGCCGGGCACCTGCCCCCGCTCGTCGCCACCGGCGCGGGCCAGGTCGATTACCTCGACGAGGCGGCCGGCCGCATGCTCGGCGCCTCCCCCGACGCCGCCTTCACCACCGGGCGGCGGCGGCTGCCCGCCGGGAGCATTCTGCTCAACTACACCGACGGGCTGATCGAGAACGGCCGCCGCGATCTCACCGACGGCCTGGACGCGCTGGCCGGCGTCATGCGGCGGTCGGCCGCCCTCAGCGCCGAGCAGACCTGCGCCGCGGTACGGGACTCCCTGCTCGGCACGGACGCGAGGGACGACGACGTGTGCCTGCTCGCCGTCCGGCTCCAGGGCTGACGGTCCAGACTGTCGGCAGCAGCGGGCAGGATGGGTATGTGCCTGCTCGCCGGCCCACAGCCCTGGACACGCCTGCCGCGCCCGGGGGCGTGAGCGTGCCCGCAGGCAACGGCACATCCCGGCCGGCGGACCCGCTGAGCGGCTTCGGCGCGCTCACCCGCGACTGGTTCACCGGGGCGTTCAGCGAGCCGACCCTGGCCCAGGCCCAGGCCTGGGCGGCCATCGCCGCTGGCGACAACACCCTGGTCGTCGCGCCGACCGGATCGGGCAAGACGCTGGCCGCCTTCCTGTGGGCACTGGACCGGCTGGCCAGCGACCCGGTGCCGGCCGACCCGAAGCTGCGCTGCCGGGTGCTCTACATCTCCCCGCTCAAGGCGCTGGCGGTGGACATCGAGCGGAACCTGCGCGCCCCGCTGACCGGGATCCGCCAGGTGGCGCGGCGGCGCGGGCTGCCCGAACCCGACATCGGCGTCGCGGTCCGCACCGGCGACACGGCGGCGGACGAGCGCCGCCGCCTGGCCAGCAAGCCGCCGGACATCCTTATCACCACCCCGGAGTCGCTGTTCCTCATCCTGACCTCCCGGGCCCGCGACGCCCTGCGCGGCGTGGACACGGTCATCGTGGACGAGGTGCACGCACTCGCGGGAAACAAGCGGGGCGCGCACCTGGCGCTCTCGCTGGAACGCCTCGACGCGCTGCGGGCCGGTGCCGCGGCGGGTCCCGGCGCCGCGGACGCGGTCGGCCCCGGAGGGCCGTCTCCCCGCACCGGGGCCGCCCAGCGGATCGGGCTGTCGGCGACCGTGCGCCCCCCCGAGGAGGTAGCCGCGTTCCTGGGCGGGTCCCGGCCGGTCACGATCGCCGCCCCGCCGAGCAGCAAGCAGCTTGAGATCAAGATCGTGGTGCCGGTCGAGGACATGTCCGACCTCGACGCACCGGCGGCGATCACGCAAGACGGTGGCCTGGACGTGCCGGCCGTCCTGGTCGGCCCGGTGGGACCGGACGGCTCCGTCCCGGCCGTGCCGTCGCCTCCCGCCCAGCGCTCGATCTGGCCGCACGTGGAGGAGCGGGTACTCGATCTCATCGAGCAGCACCGGTCCACCATTGTCTTCGCCAACTCCCGCCGACTGGCCGAACGGCTGTGCGGCCGGCTGAACGAGCTCGCGGCGGAGCGGGCAGCCGGCGACGACGAGACGCCGGATGGTAAGGTGCCGGTCCCGGCGCTGGCCCCGGCCCCGCCGGCCCAGATCATGGCGTCAGGCACCTCGGCCGGCGCACCGGCGGAGATCGCCCGGGCCCACCACGGCTCGGTGTCCCGGCAGGAGCGGGAGCAGATCGAGGAGGCGCTGAAAGCGGGCCGCCTGCCGGCCGTGGTCGCCACCTCCAGCCTGGAACTGGGCATCGACATGGGCGCGGTGGACCTGGTCATCCAGGTCGAGTCGCCGCCGTCGGTGGCGAGCGGCCTGCAGCGCACCGGCCGGGCCGGCCACAACGTCGGCGATATCTCCCGCGGCGTGTTCTTCCCGAAATACCAGGGCGACCTGGTGCAGTCGGCGGTGGTCGTCCAGCGGATGCGGGACGGGGCGATCGAGGAACTGCGCATCCCGCGCAACCCGCTCGACGTCCTCGCCCAGCAGATCGTCGCCATGGTCGCGATGGACGACTGGGAAATCAGCGCGCTGGAGCAGGTGATCCGCCGGGCGGCGCCGTTCAGTGGCCTCACCCGGCCGGTGCTGGAGGCCGTGCTCGACATGCTGGCCGGCCGCTACCCCAGCGAGGAGTTCGCCGAGCTGCGGCCCCGGCTGGTCTGGGACCGCACCACCGACACCCTGCACGGCAGGCCGGGCGCGCAGCGGCTCGCCGTCACCAGCGGCGGCACCATCCCCGACCGCGGCCTGTTCGGCGTGTTCCTGGCCGGGCCGCAGCGCCAGGGCCGCAACTCCCACCGGGTCGGTGAGCTCGACGAGGAGATGGTGTACGAGTCGCGGGTCGGTGACGTGTTCGTGCTCGGCGCCAGCTCGTGGCGGATCGAGGACATCACCGCCGACCAGGTGCTCGTCTCCCCCGCCCCGGGCCAGCCCGGCAGGCTGCCGTTCTGGCACGGCGACGCACCCGGCCGGCCGGCTGAGCTCGGCCGCGCGCTCGGCGCGTTCTGCCGCGAACTCGGCGAGGCGGGCGAGCAGGCGGCCACCGCGAAGCTGCGCGGCGCTGGCCTGGACGAGCTGGCGGCGGCGAACCTGATCCGTTACCTCGTATCGCAGCGGGAAGCCACCGGCTACCTGCCCGATGACCGGACGCTGGTGATGGAGCGGTTCCGGGACGAGCTCGGGGACTGGCGGCTGGTCCTGCACAGCCCGTACGGGGCCCGGGTGCATGCCCCGTGGGCGCTGGCCATCGCCGCCCGGCTGCGCGAGCGCTACCAGGACATGGACGTCCAGGCGCTGCACACCGACGACGGGATCGTGCTGCGCGTGCCCGACACCGACGAGCCGCCGCCGGCCAGCATCGCCGAGTTCGACGCGGACGAGCTGGAGCCGCTGATCACCGCCGAGCTGGGCGGGTCGGCGCTGTTCGCGTCCCGGTTCCGCGAATGCGCGGCCCGGGCGCTGCTGCTGCCGCGCCGCCAGCCGGGCCGGCGCTCCCCACTCTGGCAGCAGCGGCAGCGGTCGGCGCACCTGCTGGCGGTGGCGGCCCGGTACGGCACCTTCCCGATCGTCCTGGAGACCGTCCGGGAGTGCGTGCAGGACGTGTTCGACGTCCCCGCGCTGACCGGCCTCATGCGCGACCTGACCAGCCGCAAGATCCGGCTGGTGGAGGTGGAGACGCCGGCCCCGTCCCCGTTCGGCAAGTCGCTGCTGTTCCGGTACATCGGCGCGTTCATGTACGAGGGCGACTCGCCGCTGGCGGAGCGGCGCGCCCAGGCGCTCGCCCTCGACTCCTCGCTGCTCGCCGAGCTGCTCGGGCAGGCGGACCTGCGGGAACTGCTCGATCCCGAGGTCGTGGAGCAGACGCAGGCGGAGCTGCAGCGGCTGGCCCCCGGCCGGGCCTGCCGCGACCTGGAGGCGGCCGCCGACCTACTGCGCACCATCGGGCCGCTGTCGGCGGCCGAGGTCGCCGACCGGTGCACCGAACCCGGTGCGGCGCCCGGCTGGCTGGCCGAGCTGGCGGCGCAGCGCCGGGCGATCGAGGTGCGGATCAGCGGCGAGGCGCGCTGGGCGGCGGTCGAGGACGCGGGGCGGCTGCGTGACGCGCTCGGTGTGCCGTTGCCGGTCGGGGTGCCAGCCGCGTTCACCGAGCCGGTGCCCGATCCGCTGGAAGACCTGGTGGCCAGGTACGCGCGCTGCCATGGCCCCTTCGCCACCGCCGACGTGGCGCGCCGCTACGGCCTCGGGCAGGCGGTCGTCGCCGGCGCGCTGCGGCGGCTGGCGGCGCAGGGCCGGGTCAGCGAGGGCGAGTTCCTGCCCGGCGGGCGGGGCGCCGAATGGTGCGACGCCGAGGTGCTGCGGCTGCTGCGGCGCCGCTGCCTGGCCAGGCTCCGCAAGGAGGCCGAGCCGGTCCCGCCGGAAGTCCTTGGCGCGTTCCTGCCCGCCTGGCAGAACGCGGGCCAGCGGCCCGGTGGCGCCACCGGGCGCGGCGGCGGGCCGGGGGCGGGCCGGAGCTGGCGGGCGGCCAGACCCGATGCGGTGTACGACGCGGTCGAGCAACTGGCCGGGGCGCCGGTACCAGCCTCCGCGCTGGAGACGCTGACGCTGCCCGGCCGGGTGCCCGGCTACCAGAGCGCCCTGCTGGACGAGCTGACCGCCGCCGGTGAGATCGTCTGGGCGGGCGCCGGCGGGCTGCCGGGCGGTGACGGCTGGCTGGTGCTGGCCCCCGCGCACACCGCCCCGCTGCTGCTGCCCCCGCCGTCGGAGATCACCATGACGCCGCTGCACGAGGCGGTGCTCACGGTCCTGGACGGCGGCGGCGGGCTGTTCTTCCGGATGATCTCCGATCGGGCGGCGGGACTGCTGCCAGAGGCGGAGCGGCGCGGCCTCACCGATACGGCGGTGGCGGCGGCGGTCTGGGACCTGGTGTGGGCCGGGCGGCTCACCAACGACACCCTGGCGCCGCTGCGCACGGTCCTCGGCACCGGGCGGCCGGTGGCGGAGGCCGGCGGCCGGCCGCGCGCCCGGGCGGGCCAGGCGCGTCGGGTGGGCCGGCGCCGAACGGGCTGGGCCGGGGAGGCGGGCTGGGCAGGCCGGGCGGGCTGGGTGATCCCGGATGGGTGCCGCTGCCGGGCCGGCCGGGGCGCGCCAGCCGGTTCGGGACGCGCAGGCCGGGCTCGGGACGCATGGGCCTGGCCAGCCGCACGGGACCGCCCACGGTGACCGGCCGGTGGTCACTGCTGCCGGAGCCCGACCCGGACCCGACCAGACGGCTGCACGCACTCGCCCGCACGCTGCTGGAACGGCACGGCATCGTGACCAAGGGCGCGGTCACCGCAGAACGGTCGGCCGGCGGGTTCGGCGCCCTCTACCCGGTGCTGCGGGCGATGGAGGAGGCCGGCCACTGCCGCCGCGGGTATTTCGTGGAGGGCCTGGGCGGCGCCCAGTTCGCGCTGCCCGGCGCGGTGGACCGGATGCGGGCGATGGCCGCGGACGCGTCGGCCCCGGCCCAGACCCAGCCGCCGCAGGTCCCCGGGGACCAGCCCAGGTGGCCGGGTGCGCCCGGAGAGGCCTGGCGCGGCGAGGCGAAGGAACCGCCCGGCCCGACCGTGACCGTGCTCGCGGCGGCCGACCCGGCCAACCCGTTCGGCGCGGCGCTGGCCTGGCCGGCCAGGCCCGGCGAGGTGCCCGGCGGGCACCGGCCCGGCCGCAAGGCCGGGGCCCTGGTGGTGCTGTCCGGCGGCCAGCTGGTCCTGTACGTGGAGCGCGGCGGCAAGACGCTGCTGTCGTGGACCAGCGACCCCGCCGTGCTGGTCCCGGCCGCGGCCGGCCTGGCGGAGGCGGTGCGCGGCGGGGCGCTCGGCCGTCTCACCGTCGAGCGGGCCGACGGCTCGGGGGTGTACGAATCGCCGCTGGCCCAGGCCCTGGCCGACGCCGGGTTCCGCCCCACCCCGCGCGGCCTGCGCCTGCGCGGCTAGCGCGTCAGCCCCCCCGGCAGCTGATCGCGAGGCCGCTGTCCGGGCCGAAGAAGTACAGGCTGGCCGTGTCCACGCCGAGTTCCATGGGCCGTCCCGGCGTGATCTTGCTGCGGACGCCCAGCAGGCCTGTCACCCGCACCAGCACGCCGGTTTCCTCCCGCGTCTCGCGGATGGCGCACTGGCTTGGGGTCTCGCCCAGTTCCATCTTGCCCATCGGCAGGGCCCACTGCCCGGTATCGCGCCGCCGCTGCAGCAGCACGTGACCGCGGCCATCTACGGCCAGCACACCGCACGCGGGCACCAGCGAGTTGGGCGCTGGCGCGCGCGCATCGTTCCAGTATCCGACCCGGCCCATTGCTTCCTAACTCAAGCAGCCGGAGGGTCCCAGCGGACGTCCAGCGTAGGCGGCTTGCGGAAGACCAGGCCGCGGGGCGCGCTCGGGTGATCCGGGTCGAGGCGCAGGCCGGGCAGGCGCAGCACCGCGCGCACCGCGGCCTGGGCCTCCAGCCGGGCCAGGTGCGCGCCCAGGCAGAAATGCGGGCCGTGCGCGAAGGCGAGGTGCAATCTCGCGTTCGGCCGGCGGACGTCGAACACGTCGGGGTCGGTGAAGACCGCGGGATCGCGCCCGGCGCCGGCCAGGGAGACGGTCACCAGGTCGCCCGGCTGGACGCTGGCCGGCCCGATCCGCAGGTCGCGGGTCGCGTACCGGTCGACCACCGCCGCGGCCGGCTCCAGCCGCAGCGACTCCTCCACCGCGGCCGGTACCAGCCCGGGATCGGCGGTGACCTGCGCCAGCTGGGCGGGATGGCCCAGCAGATGGAGGATGACGTTGCTGATCATGCCCTCGGTGGTCTCGATCCCGCCGAACATCAGCACCGCGGCGTTCGAAACCACCTCGTCGGTGGACAGGCCGGTGCCGTTGCCGGCCGCGGCCGCGTCGGCCACCAGCGAGACCTGGCTGTCCGCGGCCGCGATCACGGCCCGCAGGCTCGCGTCGAGCATCCGGAACGCCTGCGCGCCCGACGCGCTCACCCCCTGGTCGGGCGGGCTGGGAGCGGCGGGCGGGCCGGGAGCTCCCGCCAGCGCGGACACGGCGGCCACGATCGCGCTGTACCACTCCAGGACGGTGGCGGGGTCGGTCTGGCCGAGCCCCAGCGCCTCGGCGACCGCACCCACCGCCAGCGGGCCCGCCAGGCCCGGCCGTAGATCGGCAGCGCCCCGCGGGCGCAGCGCCGCCACCAGCCGGCCCGCCTCCGCCTCCACATAGCCGGCCAGCCGCGAACGGACCTGGGCGGGAGAGAATCCCGGGCTGAACGGGCCCCGGTGGCGGCCGTGTTCGGCCCCGTCCAGGGACAGCATGCTCGGCCCGACCACCCGGGCGGTGGAGAACCGCGGGTCGTCGACGGTGAAGGCCGCGCTGTCGCGCAGTACCCGCAGCGCCAGATCCCGCCTGGTCACCAGCCATCCGTTGAGCGCGGGAAGCCAGGAAACGGGCTCCTGCTGGCGCAGCCGGGCCAGCAGCGGATGCGGATCGCCCTCAAGATCGGCCAGGGTCACGGCCTCGCCGAGTGGGAAGGCGCCGCGGCCGGCTGCGGGCTCCGCGGGCCGCCGCTCGGGCATGCCGGGCACCCTGCCGACGTTAGCGCAGCCGGCCGGCCCGCCGGGCCAGCCGGGCTGGCTCAGCGGCCGCCCCGGCCAGTCGCGGCGCTCATTACCGGGCCGCACCCGGCATAATGCATGACATGCGATTGTCCGCCCGTGCCGATTACGCGCTTCGCGCTGCGATCGAACTCGCCGCGACCGAGCGCGACCACATCACTGCCGAGCAGCTGGCACGGGCGCAGGACATTCCGGGCAAGTTCCTCGAGGCCATCCTGACCCAGCTGCGCCGGGCTGATCTCGTACGCAGCCAGCGCGGCCCGGAGGGCGGGTTCTGGCTGGCCAGGCCCGCAGCCGATATCTCACTGGCCGACATCATCCGGGCCATCGACGGCCCACTGGTGGGCGT
Organism: uncultured Actinomycetes bacterium; assembly: GCA_963730065.1. Classification (GTDB taxonomy): domain Bacteria; phylum Actinomycetota; class Actinomycetes; order Streptosporangiales; family Streptosporangiaceae; genus UBA9676. Next base: position 353,404 of record CAVSQL010000011.1, read on the forward strand.
GCGGGGTGAGCGTCCCGAGAAGGTCGGCTACAGCGGCGCCGCCGAACCGCTGCAAACCGTGTGGATCGCCCTGCGCGCCAACGAACGGGCGATCCTGGAGGAAGTGACGCTGGAAGACATCGTCACGCGCCATCTCCCGCTCCGGGTCCGCGAACTCGCCGAGGACCCGCGGGCGTGGGCCAGTGGGCCCGGTTAACACCCCTGGTCAGAAGCCTCAGACCGGGACCATGTCGGTGATGTCGCGGATCCGGCGGGCGACCTCGTCGTCGAAGGCCGCCGCCTGGCCGGGCCGCAGCCGCACCGTGTCAAGAACCGCGCCGGCCTGGTCACCGAGCTCGCCGCCCGGAGCCAGCCCGGCCCCGGCCTGCCCGGCACCGGTGAACGCCGGCGGCGCCTCCGCCGGGGCGTCCATACCGACAGCGGGGTGGCCGGCAGCGGGGTGGTGGCCGACAGCGGCGGGTGCCTCCAGCGCGGGCTCCCTGGCCCCCGCGAGCACCGGCTCGCTCTGCAACTCCGCCAGCGCGAAGTTGTCGGACACCTCCCGGAACACTTGCGACAAGGGCGCCCCGAGGGCGGAGCAAATCGCGGCCAGCAGTTCCGAGGACGCTTCCTTCTGTCCGCGCTCGACCTCGGACAGGTATCCCAGCGACACCCTGGCCGCGGCGGAAACCTCACGGAGGGTGCGACCCTGCCGAAGGCGCAGCCGCCGCAGCGCGTCACCAAGCAAGTGACGAAGCAGCACCATGGTCGCGCTCCCTTCCCGAGGTCAGTCTTCCCGAGGTCTTTCTCACAGCACCCACGGTACCTGCCTTTACCGACACTATGGGAGAGCGCACGCTGCCGTGTTCGCTGATGACGTAACGCTGTAATCATGGGGTTTCTTCCCCCAGCACGCTCCACAGCAGCCGCAGCGACCGCTCTACCGTGCCGCGCCGGATCTCGTCCCGGCCGCCGGACAGGGCCAGCGTCTGGATCACCGGCCCGCCGCCCGCGCTGACCGCGATATGGACAGTGCCGGGCGGCTTGCCGTCTGCCGCGTCGGGTCCCGCCACCCCGGTGGTCGCGACCCCGATCGCGGCCACCAGCCGCTCCCGGACCCCGGCGGCCATCGCCCCCGCCACCTCGGGGTCAACCGCTCCCCGTTCCGCCAGCAGGGGCGCTGGCACACCCAGCAGCGCCGCCTTCAGGTCGGTGGCGTAGGCGATCACCCCACCACGGAACACGGCCGAGGCGCCCGGGACCGTGGTGATCGCGGCACCGAGCAGCCCGCCGGTGAGCGATTCGGCGACCGCGACCGTCTGCCGCCGCTGCGTGAGGAGTCCCACGATCCGCGCCGCCAGGTCACCGCTGCCCGGGCCCGCCGGCCCCGCGCCGCTCATCGCACCACGCCCGCGCCAGCGGGGGGCGGCCGACGGCGCAGCCGCACCGCGCGCACGCCGTAGTCGATGCCGGTGACCACGGTGACCACCACCGCGGCCGCCATCACCGCCTCCCGCACCACCGTCAGCGGCCCCGGCAGCACGTACAGGGCGATCGCCACCACCTGCAGCAGCGTCTTCAGCTTGCCCCCCCGGCTGGCCGCGATCACGCCACGGCGGATGACCCAGAAGCGCAGCACGGTCACGGCGATCTCCCGGGCCAGGATCACCGCGGTCACCCACCAGGGCAGCTCACCCAGGGCGGAGAGCGTCACCAGCGCGGAGCCGGTGAGCGCTTTGTCGGCGATCGGGTCCGCGATCTTGCCGAAGTCGGTGATCAGGCCACGGCGCCGGGCGATCCGGCCGTCCAGCAGATCCGTCACCGAGGCCACGCTGAACACGATGAACGCCACCACCCGCCAGCCGGGGCCGCCGGCCAGCAGGCAGGCGACGAAGATCGGCACGAGGACCAGGCGCAGCACGGTCAGCGCGTTGGCCTCGTTGACCAGCCCAGGCCCGGGCAGGGCCGGCCGGGCCGGCGGCGCGGGCCGTGTGGGCTGGGCAGGCGGCGCGGGGTGGGCAGGCGGCGCGGGGTGGGCAGGCCGTGCCGCCCCCTGAGGCGGCTCACCCCCCGGCAGCACCAGCCCGCCCGGTCAAGAAGCCTGGCCCGGCCGCGACGCCGGGGACGCGATGGGGAGAGCGTCCGCCACCAGGTCCACGCCCTGCGACGCCACGACCCTGGCGCCGATCATGCCGCCGACGCCGAGCGGCGTCAGCGAGCTGACGGTCGTCACCCCGTCCACCTCGGGCGCCTGGTGGGCCGCCCGGCCCTCATAAAGCTGGCTGCCGAGATCTTCCTCGATGAGCACCTCGACCGTGTCGCCGACGCGGTCGGCGGCGCGCTGGGCCATGACCTCTTCGGCGAGGTCCGACAGCTCATCGGCCCGGCGTGCGACCTCCGCCGGGTCGAGCTGCCCGGGCAGCGAGGCGGCCTCGGTCCCCTCCTCGTCGGAGTAGCCGAAGATGCCGATCGCGTCCAGGCGGGCCAGCGACAGGAACCGCTCGAGCTCGGCCAGGTCGGCGGGAGTCTCACCGGGAAATCCCACGATGAAGTTGGACCGGATGCCCGCGTCCGGGCAAGCCTGCCTGATCTGGTCGAGCAGGGCGCAGAACCGCTCGGTGTCGCCGAACCGGCGCATCGCCCGCAGGATGCTGCCGCTGGCGTGCTGGAACGACAGGTCGAAGTAGGGCGCGACACCCGGGGTGGAGGTCATCACCGTGACCAGGCCGGGCCTGACCTCGGCGGGCTGGAGGTAGCTCACCCGGACCCGGGCGATCCCCGGCACCGCCGCCAGGGCGACGAGCAGCTCATCCAGCAGGGCGAGCTGGCCCAGGTCCTTGCCGTAGGAGGTGGAGTTCTCGCTCACCAGCAGCAGCTCGGTCACTCCCTGGGTGGCCAGCCAGCCAGCCTCGGCGATCACGTCCTCCGGGGGGCGGGAAAGGAACGCGCCCCGGAACGCCGGGATCGCGCAGAAGCTGCATCGGCGGTCGCACCCGGAAGCGATCTTGAGCGGGGCGACTGGCCCGCCGTCCAGCCTGCGCCGCACGGTCCGCGGCCCCGAAGCGGGCGCCGTTCCCGGCGGCAGATCAGCGATGGCGCTGCCCGCGCCCGGCATCGCGTGACCCGGGACGTGGGGGTGAGGTGCGGCGGGCCGTCCGGCCGGGGCGAGCGGGAGCAGCCGCCGCCGGTCCCGGGGCTCGTGGGGCGGCCGCTGTTCGCCAGCCAGCACGGCGTCCAGCCGGGCGGCGATGTCGCCGTAGTCGTCGAAGCTCAGGATCTGCGCCTCGGGCAGCGCCTCGGCCAGCTGCGATCCGTACCGCTCGGCCAGGCAGCCCACCGCGACCACCCGGGCGCTGCCCGACGCGGCGCTGAGCAGCTCGGCGATGGATTCCTGCTTCGCCGCCTCGATGAAGCCACAGGTGTTGACGAGGACCACCTTCGCGTCCCCAGCGTCCCCGTCGCCGGCCAGTGTCCAGCCGGCGGCGTCGAGCCGCCCGGCGAGCTCCTCGGAGTCGACCTCGTTGCGCGCACACCCCAGGGTCACCAGGCTGACGGTGCGCTCCCCCGCCTGCGGGTTCTCCTTACTCGGCACACCGGCAGACTACGGTAAGCCCGGCCATGCGGACGAACGGGCGATGACGGCCCGCCTCGCCCTCGGCCCGCGGCGGATGGCCGTCAGCCCGCCGCCTGGCTGGACAGTTTCCTGCCCGGCCCCAGGCTCAGCGTCAGCGGGCCGGCCGAACCGGGGCTGCCCAGGTTCTTGCCGTTCACGGTCAGCAGGATCCCGCCCGGGTTACCGATCTGCATGGTCACCGCGTGTCGGAACGTCCAGGTCTTGGTGCTCCCCCCGACCACGTAGTCCTGGGACAGGTAGGTCCCGTCCGGCGTGGTGAACCCGACCCAGCAGTCCTCGATGGCGGTCAGCCGGATCACCACTGTGTGGCTGGCGTGGGTTGGGCTGGGAGTGGGGGTCGGCGTCGGGGAGTGAGAGACGGCGGGCGGGGCCGAGTGTCGGCCGCTCGACTGAGACGCCGCGGCGGCGTGGTGCGGCGAGGCCACCGCCGCCACCGCCCGGTACACGCCGTACCCGAGGACCAGGGCGAGCACGACGACCATCGCCAGGCTCCAGTTGGGCGAGCGCCGTTCCTTCAACTTGATGGGCGTGGCCGGCTCGAAGACGTCCGCGGCCCTGATCGCCTCGGGAGCCCCGTGGGTGGCGTCGTACTGGCGGATCAGCTCCTCGGGGTCGATCCCGACGACGCGCGCGATGCTGCGGATGTGGCCGCGGGCGTAAAAGTCGCCCCCGCAGGCGGAGAAGTCATTGTGCTCGATGCCCCGGATGATCGTCTCTCGGATGCGGGTTCGCTGGCTGACCTGCGTAATGGTGAGACCGGCCTGGCTGCGGGCCTCGGCCAAGGTGTCACCGATGCTCACGCCATCCCTCCGCTGCGCTTGTGGCCCTGCTGCCGTCCGGGGTGCGCGGGCGCAGAAACCGGATGAGAGCGGCCCCGGACCCGGGACCGGTAACCAAGTTTAGACCCGCCCCGACACGCTGGATAACAGAAGGGTTCCTGATCAGACGTCCTGCCCGCCCCGCAGCGACGCCAGCACGCCAGCCAGATCGTCGGGCGTGACCAGGACGTCCCTCGCCTTCGATCCTTCGCTCGGTCCCACGATGCCCCGGCTCTCCAGCAGGTCCATGAGCCGGCCCGCCTTGGCGAAGCCGACCCGCAGCTTCCGCTGCAGCATGGAGGTGGAGCCGAACTGGGTGCTGACGATGAGCTCGGCGGCCTGGACGAGCAGTTCGAGGTCGTCGCCGATGTCAGCGTCGATCTCCCGCTGGTGCCCCGCGGGCACGCCCACGTCCTCGCGGTAGGTGGGCTGGGCCTGCTTGGTGCAATGGCTGACGATCTCGCGGATCTCCTTCTCCGAGACGAAGGCGTTCTGCAGCCGCAACGGCTTGCTCGCCCCCATCGGCAGGAAGAGCGCGTCGCCCTGCCCGATCAGCTTCTCCGCGCCCGGCTGGTCGAGGATGACCCGGCTGTCGGTCAGGCTGGAGGTGGCGAAGGCGAGCCGGGTGGGGATGTTGGCCTTGATCAGCCCGGTGACCACGTCCACGCTGGGCCGCTGGGTGGCGACGACCAGATGGATGCCAGCCGCCCGGGCCAGCTGGGTGATGCGGACGATCGAGTCCTCCACGTCGCGCGGGGCGATCATCATCAGGTCGGCGAGCTCGTCCACGATCACCAGCAGGTAGGGGTAGGGCAGGAAGACGCGCTCGCTGCCCGGCTGCGGGGTGAGCTTGCCCGCGCGCACCGCCTTGTTGAAGTCGTCGATATGCCGGAACCCGGAGGCGGCGAGGTCGTCGTAGCGGCGGTCCATCTCCCCGACCACCCACTGCAGTGCTTCCGCCGCCCGTTTCGGGCTGGTGATGATCGGGGTGATCAGGTGCGGTATCCCGTGGTAGATCGCCAGCTCCACCCGCTTGGGGTCGATCAGGATCATCCGCACGTCATCGGGGGTGGCCCGCAGCAGGACCGAGGTGATCAGCCCGTTGACGCAGGTTGAGTTGTGGGTGGGGATGCACGATTGGCTGGCTAGGTAGAGGCGGCTGGGGCTGTCAACTTGGATGCAACGTACTGGTACGGATTCGATGGGCCGGACGGCGATGATGTATCGCTGCCGACTCAGGCTGGTCGGCTTGATCTCCACCTGCCGGGCCAGTTTGCGGGTCAGACAGAACACCGGTTCGTGCGGGGTGAACGCGACAGTGTAGACAGTTGACGAATCCTCGCGGCGTCCCTTGCAGGGCTTAGTCAGCATCCTTGCCTTGTACCCCAGCCCTAGCACAAGGTCGAGTGCGTCGCGTGCCAGCCGCTCATTCGTCAGGCTCAGGCCAACACTTCCGCGTTTGTTGCAATATCCGTCGGTGTCCAACAGACCGGCAAGCAGGGCACGGCGCTGAGTAATTGAAGCCCGAAGATACAGTTCCGGGATGTGCTTGTTCTGGAGCACACCAAGGTTCCGAAGACGAGCTCTGACCGTCAGCTGCGCTTGTGGCTGGAGGATTCCATGATTAAGCGGATGCTTGCGGCTGGTGATCGTGTACCCATCTGCCCGGATATGATCCAGGATCCCCTGGTCTGCGCACGTGATTGCCGCACCGTCCGATGTCCCGTCCCCAAGCCATGCGCCGAGGGTGTACGGGGCGATGGGCAGATCCCGTTCGGGATACTCAAGCGGGCCGCATATGCCTACCGAGTGGTTGACGCGGCCCTTTACCTTAAGAGAGGCCGCAATCTGCGCGGTTGTGATTGGCTCATTGTCAACCGCTGCCAACCTCGAGCTGCCGACGGGAGTGGTCACCCGCTCCGCTAGGGCTTTGTAGGTAAGGTGCCGGGAGTAGGTCTGTGCCCAGAAGCTCACTTGGCGGCCGCCACGACGATACGTGGGCCGTGCGATGCGCCCCTCTCTTGGCAGGTCTGCAACCACCGTGTAAAGCGTGTTCCTGAACTGCCGACCAACATCAGCCAGCACCTCCGCTGTCGTCACTGGCCTGTCCGGCTCACTTTGTACCTGCGCTGCCCGGTCGCGTACATGCGCCGCATCAGCGGCAGGCCAGTACAGCTTGGCCTTTGGCTGCCTCCCGCGGCGGGCACGGCGCCTTACCGTATCGGTTTGCCACAGGTGCTCCGCGTCCGCGACCATAACGGTGCCGTCGCTGAACTCCACCTCATAGCAGGGGCGACCGTTCATGACCGGGGTTGCAGCGATCACTGTGCACGCGTGCCCACGCTCGTCGAATACCTGCTGACCGACCCGGACCGCCCCCATTGTGGTCCAGCCGCCTGGTGTCGGAATCGGGGTGCCGAGAGCAAGCGCCTTTCCCGCGCCCGTGGCGCCAGCAATAAGCATGTGAGGCATCTTCGCGAGGTTGGCCACGACGGTGCGGCCCTCGACGTCCTTGCCCAGGCCGACCACCATGGGGTGGTGGTCGGTGACGGCCGCCGGGGAGCGGAGCACGTCGCCCAGGCTGACGATCTCCCGGTCGGCGTTGGGGATCTCCACCCCGATCGCGGATTTGCCGGGGATCGGGGACAGGATCCGCACATCCGCGCTCTTCACCGCATAGGCGATGTTTTTCGACAGCTGGGTGACCCGTTCCACCTTGACCGCCTCGCCCAGCCTGATCTCGTACCTGGTCACGGTCGGCCCGCGGCTGAAGCCGGTGACCTGGGCATCCACCTCGAACTGATCCAGGACGGCGGTGAGCGCGCGCACCACTACGTCATTGGCCTGGGTCCGCTCCTTGGGGGCGGACCCGGGCCGCAGCAGCGCGGACGGCGGGAGCGTGTAGCTGGAGTCGCTCGACCCGGTCAGGGTGAGCTGCTCGGCCCGGCCCGGCGGGACGGCCACCGCCGCGGGCTGGCGCCCGGCGGCAGCGGGCCCGAACCCGAGCATGTCCAGCAGTTGCTCATCGTCCGCCCCGGCCGCCCCGTGGCCATCCGGGTCCCCCGGCGCCTCCGGGTCGGCTCCGGCCGCGGCCGTCGTGCCCGCGGGCACGGCCAGCGCCGCGGTCCCGCTCCCACCGCCGGTGGCCCCATCGGCCCCGCCCGCGCCCCGCAGCAACGGTGTGTCGTACGGCTTGCTGTGATCACCCGCCTCGATCGCGGCGTGCCGCTTGCGCCCGAAGCGGGTCACGGCGCCCCCGCCGGCGCCGGGGTCATCCGGCAGGTCGCCCGTGTACCTGCGCCCAGGCAGGCCGCGCAGCTCCGCCAGCCGGTCCGGTATCCGGTGCAGCGGTGTGCCGGTGATGACCAGCAGGCCGAACACGCACAGCAGCGCCAGCAGCAGTACCGCCACCCATGACGTCAGCACGGCCACCAGCGGGGCCGAGGCGGCGTACCCGATGTAGCCGCCCGCGGCGCGTATCGCGTCGGCCCCGTCGGCCGGTGTGGGGGTGCCGTGGGCGATGTGCAGCAGGCCAAGGCCGCCGATGAGCAGGGCGGACCCGCCGATCGTCAGCCGGCCGGTCTCCGCGTTGCGGTCCGGGTGCCGCAGGAACCGCCAGGCCAGCAGGGCCAGCAGGATCGGCACCAGCCACGACAATGAGCCGAGCGTGTCCCCGACCAGCGCGGTCATCACCCGGCTGGCCGTGTTGCCCATGTGCCACCAGGTGGTGGCGGCGACGACGATCGCCGCGGCCAGGAAGGCCAGGCCGACCCCGTCCCGCCGATGCAGCGGGTCGAGGTCGCGCGCGCTCCGGCCCAGGGCCCGGGCGGCGGACCCGGCCGCGTGGGCGAGCACCATCCAGATGGCCGTCAGCGCGTGGCCCACCCAGCCGATGAAGATCATGATCGGGTCGGTCTGCGGCGGTGACCGGCGCTTGGTGCTCCTGCCGCCCCGGCCGCGCCGGGAGCTGCCGCCCCGTTTGCTCTTGCCCCGGCCGCCGCCTTTGCCCGGCCCGCGGCCGGAGGGCGGCATGCTGTCGCGGGTGCGGGGACGCCCGCCACTCCCGGGCGGGCGGTTGCGCACGGCTGCCCCGCCCGGTGACCGGGCATTGCCCTTGGGGACACGGGTAGCCATGATGACCACGGTAGCCAGAAATGTCACCTGGCCGAAGCAGCGCCGGGCGCGTGTCGTGAAGCCTGCGGCGAACGCGGCGGCGGGGGGCCCGGGTGAGTCGCCGGGGTGAACGGTGATGGGCGGTTGCGTGGCTGGGTCAGGAAGACTCCGCCAACCCGGTTGGCATTCGGCGCCGCGGCATTCAGGCTGGTAAGCAGCCCGCAGCTGGGGCGTGACAGGACCGCCCGGCCGGCGAAACGGGACACCCCGGCGCCACGCAGCCGTTGCCATGGCCATGAAACGACGGAGGCCTCATTGACAACCCTGGCTCGCGGCCCGATGGGGACCCAGGTGCCGGCCGCAGCCCAGCCACCATCGGCCGTGGCCGTCATGGCCCGTGGCCATCCTGGCCATCCCAGCGGCCAGCTGGGCCACTCCGGCCAGGTGGGGAGGGCCGGCCCGTGACCGCCGCCGACCCCGTCCACGTGATCGCCGACCTGTTCGCCAGCGAGGGCGCCCGTGACTATCTGGGTGAGCCGGTGACGCAGGCCTCGCACATGCTGCAGGCGGCGGCGCTGGCGCGGGCGGGCGGTGCACCCCCACCGCTGGTCGCGGCCGCCCTGCTGCACGATGTCGGCCATTTCACCTCGGCGATCAGCGGCCACGACCTGATGCGCGGCACCGACAACCGGCACAGCGATGCGGGCGCGGACTGGCTCGCCCAGTGGTTCGGCGAGGAGGTCACCGAGCCGGTGCGGCTGCACGTGGCGGCGAAACGCTACCTGTGCGCGGTGGAGCCCGGTTACCTGGCCGCGCTGTCCCCGGCGTCGGTCTACACGCTGGGGGTGCAGGGCGGGCCGATGGACGCGGCCGAACGGGCCGGGTTCGAGGCGCACCCGCAGGCCGGCGCGGCACTGCGGCTGCGGCGCTGGGATGACGAGGCCAAGGACCCGGCCGCCAGCCCGCCCGCGTTCGGCTACTACAAGCCGCTGCTCCGCAGCCTGCTGCGCCCGCGCCCCGCCTCCGTTTCATGACCGGTGAGACGGTGGGAGCCGGATCGCTCTAGTTGCCGTTTGCCCACGGGGGCAACCCGGTAGTGATAGCGATGCACGCCGGCGAAGCCGCACCGCGCGTAGAGGCCTCTGGCGGCGAGGTTGCCCGCCTCCACCTGCAGGAAGATCCGGCCCGCGCCCTGCCGGGCCGCCTCAGCGGCCAGCGCCCTGGTCACCGCCAGACCCAGCCCTCGGCGGCGGAAGCGGGGATCCACCTCGACCGCGCTGATCCCGGCCCAGTCGGCTGCCACCGAGACCCGGCCAACGGCCACCGTCTCGCCGTCAGGCACCACGCTGGCGAACGCCTGCCACGGCGCCGACAGCAATAGCCGCAGCGCGGCCGTGGGCACCCCGGTTCCCCGGTAGCGGTAGCGCGCGAGCCACGCCTCGTCTGGCCGGGCGGTGAACGTCACGGCCGGCGCCGTCCCGGTGCCCGCCTCTCCAGTGCCCGCCTCTCCGGCGACCGCCTCTCCGGCGACCGCCAATCCGGCGCCCGCCACCTGCCCGGTGCCGGCGGTCATCACCACCGCCGGGGCGGACCGGACCCGCCAGCCACGCCCGGCCAGCAGGATGTCCAGCGGATCACCGGCCTGCCCGCCGTCCGGCGCCGCGGCGCCCAGCGGCCCAGGGATGACGATCATGGCTGGCAGCCCGCGGGCCCGGTACCACGCCTCCACCTCGTCCACCGCCTGCGCCAGCGGCAGGCCAGGATCTCCCAGCGGCAGCGCCGAGTTGGCCCGGCCGGTGAAGCCGCCGTCGGCCCGGAGCAGCCACGATCCCAGCGGCACGGTATCGGCCGCCTGCCAGTGCGCCGCCGCGGCGCGTTCCAGGGCGGCGATCCCGGGCCCGGTCCCGGCGCCGCTCAGACCTCGATCACCACCGGGATGATCATGGGCCGGCGGCGGTAGTTCTCGTTGACCCAGCGCCCGACGGTCCGCCGGACCAGCTGCCCCAGCTGGTAGGCGTCGTTGATCCCGTCGGCCGCGGCCTTCGCGAGAGCCTCGTCGATGCGCGGCGTCACGTCGCCGAACGCGGCGTCGTCGATACCCGAGCCGCGCGCCTGGATCTCCGGCCCGGCGGCCAGCTTGCCGGTGGTCGAATCGACCACGATCACGATCGAGATGAACCCCTCCTCGCCGAGGATCCGGCGGTCCTTCAGCGAGGTCTCGGTCACCTCCCCCACCGACAGCCCGTCCACGTAGACGTAGCCGCATGGGACCGCACCGGCGATCGCGGCCTTGCCGTCCACCAGGTCCACGACCACGCCGTCCTCGGCCACCACGATGTTGGCCTCCAGCACGCCGGTGAGGGCGGCGAGCCGGGCGTGGGCCCGCAGGTGCCGCCATTCGCCGTGCACCGGCATGAAGTTGCGCGGGCGGACAAGGTTGAGCACGTACAGCAGTTCCACGGCGGGCGCGTGCCCCGACACGTGCACCAGCGCGTTGCCCCGGTGCGCGACCCGCGCCCCCAGCCGGGTCAGATCGTTGATCACCCGGTACACCGCGCTCTCGTTGCCGGGGATCAGCGAGGAGGCGAGGATCACCGTGTCTCCCTCGGCGATCCGTATCGGGTGGTCGCGGCCCGCCATCCGGGACAGCGCCGACATCGGCTCGCCCTGGGACCCGGTGGAGATGAGGACGATCTTCTCCGGCGGCATCTCCTCGGCCTCGCGCATGTCCACCATCAGGCCGCCGGGAACCGACGGGATGTGCAGGTAGCCGAGGTCGCGGGCGACACCCATGTTGCGCACCATGGAGCGGCCGACGAAGGCGACCTTGCGGCCGTGCGCGGCGGCCACCTCCAGCACCTGCTGCACCCGGTGCACGTGGCTGGCGAAACAGGCGACGATGATCCGCTGCTGGGCGCTGGTGAAGATCTCCGCCAGCACCGGCGCGATATCCCGCTCGCTGGTGACCACGCCGGGCACCTCGGCGTTGGTGGAGTCGGACATCAGCAGGTCCACGCCGTCCGCGCCGAGCCGCGCGAACCCGCCGAGGTCGGTGAGCCGGCCGTCCAGCGGCAGCTGGTCCATCTTGAAGTCACCGGTGTGCAGCACCACCCCGGCCGGGGTCCGGATGGCGACCGCGAGCGCGTCCGGGATGGAATGGTTCACGGCCAGGAACTCGAGCCCGAACGGGCCGAACGACTGGCGCGCGCCGGCCGCCACCTCCACGGTGGCCGGGGTGAGCCGGTGCTCGGCCAGCTTGCTGTTGACCAGGGCGAGGGTCAGCTTCGAGCCGACCAGCGTCAGATCGGGCCGCTCACGGAGCAGGTAGGGGATGCCGCCGATGTGGTCCTCGTGGGCGTGGGTGAGCACCACGGCCTCGATCTGGTCGAGACGGCCGTCCAGGTAGGAGAAGTCGGGCAGGATCAGGTCCACCCCGGGCTGTTCGGGCTCGGGGAACAGCACCCCGCAGTCCACGATCAGCAGCCGCCCGCGGTACTCGAACACGGTCATGTTCCGGCCGATCTCACCGAGACCGCCGAGGCCGATGATGCGCAGTCCGCGCCTGGGCAGGGCAGAGGGTGCGGTGAGGCCCGGATGCGGGTGGCTCACCAGGCCGCTCCGCGAGACTGGCGCCTCATGCCGCTCCCCCGGGCAGCTTCACGCCGCCCGCCACCAGATCGGTGCGCAGCCGCTCCACCTGCTGCGAGGTGGCGTCGATGAGCGGCCCGCGGACGGTGCCGCCGGGCAGCCCGAGCAGGCTCAGCGCGGCCTTGGTGGCGATCGCGCCCTGGGTCCGGGTCATCACGCCGACGTAGACGGGCAGCAGCTCGCGATGGATCTCCAGCGCTTCACCGACCCGGCCGGCCAGGTAAGCGTCGATCATCTCGTGCAGCCGGTCGCCGACGATATGGCCGACCACGCTGACGAAGCCGCATGCCCCGAGCGCCAGCCAGGGCAGGTTGAGCATGTCGTCACCGGAGTAGAAGGCGAGATCCGTGGTCGCCATCACCTGCGAGCCCGCCCCGAAGTCGGCCTTGGCGTCCTTGACGGCCACGATCCGCGGGTGCTGGGCCAGCTGGACCAGGGTCTCGGTGGCGATCGGGACACCGGTGCGGCCGGGGATGTCGTAGAGCATGTTCGGCAGGCCGGTCGCGTCGGCGACCGCGGTGAAGTGCGCGATCAGGCCGTTCTGCGGCGGTTTGTTGTAGTAGGGCGTCACGACCAGGAGCGCGTCGGCGCCAGCGCGTTCTGCCTGCTGGGCGAGTTCGATGGTGTGGGCGGTGTTGTTGGTGCCGACCCCGGCCACGATCGTCGCCCGGTCGCCCACCGCCTCGATGACGGCGCGCAGCAGCCGGTCCTTCTCGGCGTCGCTGGTGGTCGGCGACTCGCCCGTGGTGCCGCTGATGACCAGGCCGTCGTTGCGCATGTCGTCGGCCAGGTAGGTGGCGAGGCGGGCCGCGCCGTCGGTGTCGAGCGCGCCGGCCGCGGTCATCGGCGTGATCATCGCGGTCAGCATCCGGCCGAAAGGCGCGCCGCCCGGCTGACCCGCGGATGGCTGGGTTCCTGTCATGAATGAAACGCTACTCGGCGCGGCCCTGCCGCGGGACATCAGCCACGCACTCAGGTGCCGAAGTCGCGCTGATGTGAGCCCGGGCGGCCCGTAACGATCCCGGAACGTCACCGGCGGACACTGCTGCCATTGACATGTCCTGCGAGGGGGGAGACGACCATGACGGCCAAGACCGGTGATGTTGCCGTTACTCAGCGGCGCAGTGGCGCCCGGGGCGTGATCGACGTCGTGTATGGCTACCTGGCCGCTTTTTTCGTGCTCGGGGTGCTGGTCCAGGTGTTCCTGGCGGGCGTCGGGGTCTTCGGGATCAACGCGTCGAAGGTGGCCAACGCGAGCAGCTTCGACCCGCACCGGGCGTGGGGCACGGTGCTGATGGCGATCGCGCTCGTCCTGCTGATCCTGGCTCTCATCGCGTGGGCGTCCCGCGGCACGGTGATCGGGACCGTGGTGCTGGCCCTGCTGGTCATCGTCGCCCAGTCCGGGCTGGCGGCGGCGGGTGACAGCAACAAGTGGGCGGGCGGGCTGCACGCGCTGGACGGGATGGTGATCCTGCTGCTGTCGCTGTGGCTGGCGATCAGGGCCTGGCGGCGCCGGACGGCCGGGTAGCGGGCGGCCGGGACATCAGAACACCGGGATGATGTCCTCGGGGTTGATGTCGTCGGCCACGTCCACGCCGTCGATGTCCAGCTCGGGAATGGCGGGAAAGGCGATGCCCCAGCGGGTCACGATCTTCCGCACCCGGGCCATCGCCACCCGCCAGTTCTCGGCCTGCTGCTCGTAGGACAGCACGCCGAGGCCCGCCTCGCGCGCGTGGCTCATGAGCACGCGGTGGTTGGGCAGGAAGTACGGCGGGATCTCCCAGAACCCCTCCGGGGGCTCCCACAAAATCATCGACAGGAACACGAACCCGGCCCGCAGCTGGCGGGTGATCAGGCCCTTGACCTCCTCGGTCAGGCCCGGCCACTCGTTCTCCAGGATCGTCATGCAGATCTGCAGGTGGCGGGACTCGTCCCGGCCGATCCGGCTGAACATCGCGGAGAACACCGGGTGGGTGGTGCCCGACGCCATGCCGCGGAACAGCGTGGACGCGGCCATCTCGCCCATCATGAAGCTGGTGAACAGGACCGGCAGCGAGTACTTGCCGACCGCCTTGTTGTAGCCGGTCCAGTAGCGGCCGCCGTTGTGGTACAGCCAGGAGATGTTGTTGTGCGCGGCCTGCTCGAGCGTGGTCGCCGGCGTCCAGTCCAGCGGCCCGCCCGGCCACAGCCGGGCGATGGTGCGCTGGCAGCACTCCTCGTGGTTCATCTCGTCCCGGGTGATCGAGAAGAAGCACTTGCGGACCGGGTCCTCCTCGTGCTGCTCGAACGCGTGGATGGTGGCGCGGGCGAACACCGCCGGGCCGGACGCGTCGAAGTTGGCCAGCACCGAGAACCAGTACATGACACCGAGCCGCTGCTCGGCGGTGAAGTCCTCCGGCCGCAGCCCGTCCCACGGCAGGTCGGCCGGGTTCCAGAGGGTCAGCTTGGACTTCTCGTAGATCGCGGCCAGCTTGGCGGTCTCGACCCGCCACTCCATCGGGTAGATGTTCGGCTGCGGGATGGCCGGCGCCGGCCAGAACCCGCCCTCCGGGATAACCAGGTCGTGTTCGGCCTCTGCCATGTCGCTGCTCCGTCCTGTTGGCTCCCGTGGTCCGGGAAGCCCCAGTTATATGACAGGTTAAGGCCGGGCCTGCGGCGTGTCGTCACAAGGCGGCCGCTGGGGCGGGCTGGCTGGGCGGTCTCACCCACCGGGACGGCACGCGCCCGGCCCGGCCGCGCTACAGTACCCGTGTCCTGGGTCCACCCAGGATGGCGCTGACCCAGCGAAGCCGGTGAGATGCCGGCGCTGTCCCGCAACGGTGATGCCCCCGGCGGGGGGATGAGCCCGGACGCCTGGCCGGTGCCGACGTACTGTCCTCGGAGGAAGGGCGGTTCGTTTCGATGCCCCGTCGGGCGTCGCAGCGGGCGCACTTCGTCCTCCACGACCCGACGGAGGATGATCATGCGGGTTCTCTCCCGCCGTCTGCCGGCCTTCGCGGCCGCCGCAGTTCTCGCCGCCGCATGCGCAGCGTGCGGCAGCTCCCAGGCAACCAGCAGCCCAGCCAGCACGGCCGCCAGCGGCGGGGCCAGCTTCCCCACCACCGTGACGGCCGCCAACGGGCCCGTGCACATCGGCTCGCGGCCGGCAGCGATCCTCTCGCTGTCCCCGACGAGCACCGAGATGCTGTACGCGATCGGCGCGGGCAGCCAGGTCAAGGCGGTCGACAGCGACTCGGATTACCCGCCGCAGGCGCCCATGACCAAGCTGTCCGGGTTCCAGCCCAACGTCGAGGCGATCGTCGCCTACAAACCGGACCTGGTCGTGGTGGACGCCGACACCGGCGGGCTGATCAAGAGCCTGGCCGCGTTCAAGATCCCGGTCCTGGAGCTGCCGGCCGCGGCCAGGCTTTCCGACGTGTACGCACAGTTCGACGAGCTGGGCCGGGCCACCGGCCACCTGGCCCAGGCCGAGCAGGAGGACACGCGGCTGCGCAGCCAGCTCGCGCGGATCGCCGCCGCGGCACCGCATCACACGGCGCCGCTCACCTACTACTACGAGCTCGACCAGACCTACTACTCGGTCACCTCGGCCACCTTCGTCGGTCAGCTGTTGCACCTGCTCGGCATGAAGAGCATCGCGGACACGGCGACCGGGGCGGCGGCGGCCGGCGGTTACCCGCAGCTGTCCGCCGAGTTCATCATCAAGGCCAACCCCGACTACATCATCCTGGCGGACACCATCTGCTGCCATCAGAACGCGGCGGCCGTGGCCAGCCGCCCCGGCTGGTCGGGCCTGGCCGCCGTCAAGGAAGGACACGTCATCGCGCTCAACGACGACATCGCCTCCCGCTGGGGCCCGCGGATCACCGACCTGCTGCAGACCGTCGAGACCGCCATCGCCAAAGGCGGCGGGACATGAGCCGGGCCGGCCCCGGCCCGGCGGCGGCCAAAGCCGGGCCGAACGGGCAGGCGGGGTCGGCCGCCGATCCCGCTCCGGCCACCACCGGCCCGGCCCAGGCGACCACCGGCCCAGCTGGCCCGGCCACCGCCCGGACAGCACCGGCGCAGGCGACATTCCCCCGGGTGCGGTCCGGGCGGGCGATCGCGGTGGCCACCGCCGTCCTGGTGGCCGCCGTGGCCGTCGGTATCGCGGTCGGCCCGGCGGACCTGTCGCTGCCGGTGGTCGGCGAGGCGCTGCTGACCCGGCTGCCCTGGCACCCGGGCCTGTCCGTGCCCGCCGTCGCCGTCACCATCGTCTGGCAGGTGCGGCTGCCCCGGGTCGTCCTCGGTGCCCTCGTCGGCGCCATGCTGGCCGGGGGCGGAGCCGCCTATCAGGGCGTCTTCCGCAACCCGCTCGCCGACCCGTACCTGCTCGGTGTGGCCGCGGGCGGCGGCCTGGGCGCAACGATGATCATCATCACCGGGGGCAGTCAGGCCCTGCTGCCGCCGGCCGCGTTCATCGGCGCCAGCGCCGCGGTCGCGGTCACCTACCTGCTGGGGGCGACCGGCAGGAACCGCAGCGCCACCGGCGGTGCCACCGCGTCGATCGTGCTGGCCGGCGTCGCGGTCGCCGCGCTGTTCACCGCCGTGCAGACCTATCTGCAGCAAGAGCACACGCAGGTCATCCAGGAGGTCTACGCGTGGATCCTGGGCAGCCTGACCACCGCCTCATGGTCCGACGTGGTCATGATCCTGCCCTATGCCGCCGTCGCCGCCGCGCTGCTGCTCGCCCACCGGCGGCTGCTCGATGTGCTCCGGGTCGGCGAGGTGGAAGCCACCAGCCTCGGCGTGGACATCGCGCGGCTGCGGCTCACCGTGGTCATCGCGGCCACGCTCGGCACCGCGGCCGCGGTCGCGGTCAGCGGGCTGATCGGCTTCGTCGGCATCATCATCCCGCACACGGTGCGGCTGACGGCCGGCGCGAGCTACCGGATCGTGCTGCCGGTCTCCATGATCGGGGGCGCGGCCTTCCTGGTGCTCGCCGACGTTGCCGCGCGCACCGTCCAGGCACCTTCCGAGGTGCCGATCGGCGTGATCACCGCGCTGGCCGGGGCGCCGTTCTTCCTCTTCGTGCTCCGCTCCAGCCGGGCGCGGCGGGAGCTCGCGTGATCACGCTCGACGGCGTCGGGGTCCGTTACGGTACCGCCTGCGCGCTGGCCGGCGTCAGCGAGCAGGTGGCGGCCGGGCACTGGCTGGGCATCATCGGGCCCAACGGGGCCGGCAAGACGACCCTGCTGCGATCCATCGCCTGCCTGGTGCCACATGTCGGGACGATCACCATCGGCGGGCAGCCGGTCTCCGGGTTGCGCCGCCGCCGGCTCGCCCGGCTGGTGGCCTACGTGCCCCAGCTCCCCGGCCTCCCGCCGGAGATGACCGTCGCCGACTACGTGCTGCTCGGCCGGACCCCGCACATCGGCTACCTGCGCATGGAGACCGACGCCGACCGGCAGATCTGCGCCGGGCTGCTCGACCGGCTGGGGCTGTCCCCGATGGCCGGGCGGACCCTGGTCACGCTGTCCGGCGGAGAGCTGCAGCGGGTCGTGCTGGCGCGGGCCCTGGCCCAGCAGGCTCCGGTGCTGCTGCTGGACGAGCCGACCAGCGCGCTGGATCTCGGCCGCCGGGTGGACGCACTGGAGCTCATCGACGAGCTGCGCCGGGAGCGATCGCTCACCGTGCTGTCCGCGGTGCATGACCTCACCCTCGCGGGCCAGTTCGCCGATCGGCTGATGCTGCTGGACCAGGGCCAGGTCGCGGCCGCCGGGCCGCCGGCCAGCGTGCTGCGCGACGAGGTGCTCGTCCCGCGGTTCGGCCCCGGCATCCACGTCCTGACGGCCGGGGACACGCTGGTCGTCATGTCCCGCCGGCCGGGCGGGCCGTCACACCCCTAGGCCCCGGCCGATGATCTCCTTCATGATCTCGGTCGTCCCGCCGAAGATGGTCTGGACCCGGCTGTCGGCCCATGCCCGGGCGACACCGAACTCCCGCATATAGCCGTAGCCGCCGTGCAGCTGCAGGCAGCGGTCGATGACCCGGTTGCACAGCTCGGTGTCCCACCACTTCACCATGGACGCTTCCTCGTTGGTGAGCCTGCCGCCGACGTGCTCCATCACAGCCCGGTCGGTGAACGCCCGCGCCACCGCGAGCTCGGTCGCCATCTCGGCCAGGACGAACCGGCTGTGCTGGAAGCTGCCGATAGGCCGCCCGAACGCCTGCCGCTGCCGGCAGTACGCCAGCGTGTCGGCGAACACCTTCTCCGCCCCGGCCAGCGCGGTGGCGCCGATCGAGATCCGCTCCCGGGGCAGGTTCTGCATCAGCGCGACGAAGCCGCCGCCTTCCTCCCCCAGCAGGTTGGCGGCTGGCACCCGCACGTCGGTGAACGAGAGCTCGGAGGTGTCCTGCGCGTGCATGCCGATCTTGTCCAGGTTGCGGCCGCGCTCGAAGCCGGGCATCCCGCGCTCGGCCACCAGCAGGCTGATGCCCTGATGGCCCGCGCCGGGATCGGTCCGGGCCACGACGATCACCAGGTCGCACAGCTGCCCGTTGGAGATGAACGTCTTGGTGCCGTTGACCAGGTAGTGATCGCCGTCACGGACGGCGGTGGTGCGGATACCCTGCAGGTCGCTGCCGGCCCCGGGCTCGGTCATCGCGATCGCCGTGATGAGCTCGCCGGAGCAGTAGCCCGGCAGCCAGCGCTCGCGCTGCTCGGGGGTGGACAGCTGGCTGAAGTAGTGCCCGTTGATGTCGTTGTGCACGGCGAACGCCGGCCCGGTGGCGCCGGCCGCCGCCAGCTCCTCGTCGAGGATCAGGTAGTAGCGGTAGTCCGGGTGGCCGCCGCCGCCGTATTTTTCGTCGATCTCGATGCCGAGCAGCCCGGCCCGGCCGGCCGCGAGCCAGACGTCCCTGGACACCACCCCGTCCCGCTCCCATTGCTCGTGGTAGGGCATGACCTCGCGGGCGATGAAGGTGCGCACCATGTCACGGAACGCGTCGTGCTCGGGGGTGAAGATGTCACGCTGCATCGGCGCGCCTTCCTGCGCGGTGGGCACATGCGGTGACCGGAGGCAGAGCCGGGGCTCGCGGGACCCGGGCAGGCTTGCCTACTGGTCAGTAGTGACCGTAACACCGCAGCCCTGGTGCGGCCGCCGGGGACCGCCGTGCCCTGCGCAGGCCTGCCTGAAGCGCATGGGAGGCAACTGCATATCTCCGTTATTGCAAGTCTTTTGCATCTTCCCTAGAGTGGGGCCATCCCGAGCCGCTACCGGAGGATGCCCGCCCATGGCTGCTGTAGGTGCCCGTTTCGCCCGGATCCGGAATGGGCTAACCCCATCGGAATGGGCCAGGACAGGTGGCATGTTGGCGGTGGTGGTCGGGCTGAACGTGCTGGGCTGGATCATGCTGGCCGCCGCGGTCAGCGGGCACTACCACATAACCAGCAAGGAGATCTTCGGCTTCGGGACCGGGATCTTGGCCTACACGCTCGGGATGCGGCACGCGTTCGACGCCGATCACATCGCGGCGATTGACAACACCACCCGCAAGCTGGTCAGCGACGGGAAGCGGCCCCTGTCGGTGGGCTTTTTCTTCTCCCTGGGCCACTCCACCATCGTGTTCGTCATGGCGCTGCTGCTGAACTTCGGCATCCGCGCTCTCGACAACCAGGTCAGGAACGACGGCTCGGCACTGCACAACGTGACCGGGGTCATCGGCACCACCGTGTCCGGCACATTCCTGTACCTCATCGCCGGGATCAACATGATCATCCTGGTCGGCATCGTCAAGGTGTTCCGGGAGATGCGCGCCGGCCGGTACAACGACCAGCAGCTGGAAGAGCAGCTGGATAAGCGCGGGCTGATGAACCGCTTCTTCGGCCCGCTGGCCCGCCGGGTGGATACCCCGTGGAAGATGTACCCGGTCGGGGTGCTCTTCGGCCTCGGCTTCGACACCGCCACCGAGGTGGCGCTGCTGGTGCTGGCCGGAAGCGCGGTGGTCAGCGGGCTGCCGTTCTACGCGATCTTGTCGCTGCCGATCCTGTTCGCCGCCGGGATGTGCCTGTTCGACACCGCCGACGGCTGCTTCATGAACTTCGCCTACGACTGGGCCTTCGCCAAGCCGGTCCGCAAGGTCTACTACAACCTGACCATCACCGGCCTGTCGGTGTTCGTCGCGTTCTTCGTCGGCACCATCGAGATCCTCGGGCTGATCGGCCAGGAGTACGGCCTCGACGGCGGGTTCTGGGCCTTCATGGGCAGCTTCAACATCAACCAGGCCGGGTTCGTGATCGTGGGCGTGTTCGTCCTCACCTGGGTCGTGGCCCTGTCGATCTGGCGGTTCGGCAAGATCGAGCAGAAATGGGAAGCTGCCGCCGAGGGCCCGCGCGACCAGGTCGCGCTCTCCCGCATCGGTGACCCAGTGCTGAAATAGCCACCTGACCACCAGCGGCCCCGCCCACCGGCCGCGATTCACCAGGCCCGGGTGGCACGAGGCCAGTGGTCAGGGCGGGCGGCCAAGGCCCCGGCCCGGCCCCCCGTCCCGGGGGAGGCCGGGCCGGGGGGCTGGGGGGCCCGGGAAGCCTTCAGCTGCCTGGCAGGCTGGGCACACGCCCCAGAACACCACCTCCGCCTCATCCACCGCGAAGCCTGTGTCCTCGGCCGGGGTCAGGCAGTGCTGGACCCCGGTGACGCCGTTGAACATCCTCGGTACGGCCGCACCGGCGGCACACAACATGGTGGTGGTGGTCACCGACCCGGCGCTCGAACCGGGCGGGGTGCCCGGCCGGCTCGATGCGCCGCAGCAGGCCCGCCGTCGTGAATGCCGCCAGCATGTCGTAGACAGCCTGGGTGGACACCGCACCGAACTGTTCCCGCATGCCCGCCCCGATCGCCTCCGCCGTGGAGTGGGGCTGCGCCTCCAGCCACGCCAGCATGGCCAGGCGCGGCATGGTCACACGGAGCCCGGCCGAGCGCACCGCCCGCGATGCTGCACCGCCCGGATCAACGGACCCAAAAGCCATGATCACAGCATGCTGCCCCGGTTTCTGGAATGGGTCAAGTCTCAGAATGAGGCACCCGAAGGCCACCACAGGGCCCGGGCTGGCCTTCGCCCTAGGCGGCGCTCGGCTCCGTCAGGTAGGCCGCCCACTGCGGGTCACCGTCGTGCGCCGCGCCGATCAGCCGCCAGTGCACGCCCCGCGGTACCGCCGGGTCACAGCGCAGCGTCCAGCCCAGCTCCTCGACCAGCCGGTCCGCCTTGCCGTGGTTACACCGCATGCACGAGGCGACGCAGTTCTCCCAGGTATGGGTGCCGCCACGGCTGCGGGGCACCACATGGTCGATGGTCTCCGCCTTGCGGCCGCAGTACGCGCACAGGTAGTTGTCCCGGCGCATGAGCGCGCCCCTGGTCAGCGGGACACGGCTGCGGTAGGGCACCCGCACGTAACGGCGCAGCCGGATCACCGACGGCATGGCGAGCACCACCGAGGTGGACCGCAGCATCAGCCCGCCGGCGTCGTCGTGAACCACTTCGGCCTTGTCGCCGAGGACCAGGCACACCGCGCGGCGCAGGCCGACCGTGGTCAGCGGCTCATACGTCACGTTGAGCAGCAGTACCCGTCGCACGCCCGCCTCCCGCCTGGTGTGCCGAACGCCAAGCACAGCCTAATGGGCCTCAGGCCCGGGCACCTAGCAACCGGTGGGTGCAGCGGGCCGGATGTTACTGGACGGGCAGCACGCGGCGCTTGCGGGAACCGGCCCGTAGAGTGCGGTCCATGACCGGAGTCGCCCCTTCCCGGAGTGGAGCCCCATGAATGGACCTGCACCTTCTCCCGGCGCCGGGCCTGCGGCCGTGCCTGCCTACCCCCCGGCCCGGCGGGCGGATCTCGTGGAGCAGGTGGCGGGCCACCGGGTGGCCGACCCCTACCGCTGGCTGGAAGACCCCGACTCCGAGGAGAGCCGCGCCTGGCTGGCGGCGCAGGACGCGCTGGCCGCCGGGCACCTGGCGGCCCTGCCGGGGCGGGCCGCGCTGGCCGCACGCATCGCCGAGCTGACCGATACCGGCCTGGTGAGCAGCCCGCGATGGCGCGGCGAGCGCCGCTTTTTCCTGCGGCGTGAGCCGGGCCAGGAGCACGCCGCGCTGATCACGTCGGCACCGGGAGAGCCGGACCGGGCGCTCATCGACCCGATGACGGTCGACCCCTCCGGGGCGACCACCCTGGACGCGTGGGCACCGGACCACGAGGGCAGGCTGCTGGCCTACCAGATCTCCCGCGGCGGTGACGAGGAGTCGGTCCTGCAGGTCATGGACGTGGCCACCGGGGAGCATGCCGAGGGGCCGATCGGCCGCTGCCGCTACACGCCGGTGGCGTGGCTGCCCGGCGGGAAGGCCTACTACTACGTGCGCAGGCTGGCCGCTGACGCCGTCCCGGCGGGCGAGGCGCAGTACCACCGCCGCGTCTACCTGCACACGGTCGGCACACCGCCGGAGGCGGACACGCTCATCTTCGGGGAGGGAAGGGACAAGACGGATTTCTACCACGTGTCGGTCAGCTGGGACGGACGCTGGCTGGCGATCACCGCCGCCCAGGGCACGTCCCCGCGCACCGACGTGTGGCTGGCCGATCTGGCCGCGTCAACGGCGGCCGGGCCCGCGCTGCGGGTGGTCCAGGCGGGTGTGGACGCGCGGACCGGCATCCACGTCGGCCGGGACGGCCGGATGTATGTGTTCACCGACGCTGACGCGCCGCGCGGGCGGCTGGCCGTGGCCGACCCCTCCCGGCCGGAGCGGGGCGGCTGGCAGGACCTGATCGGCGGGGACCCGGAGGCGGTGCTGCAGGATTTCGCCATCCTGGACGGCGCACAGGCCCGGCCGCCGCTGCTGCTGGCCGTCTGGGCCAGGCACGCGTTCAGCGAGATCACCGTGCACGATCTGGCCAGCGGCGAGCGCCGCGGCACCATCACCCTGCCCGGCCCGGGCGACGGCCGTCTCGGCGCCGTCAGCCAGCTCACCGAGCGGCCCGAAGGCGGGCACGAAGCGTGGTTCGCCTACACCGATCACACCACCCCGGCGACCATCTACCGCTATGACGCCCGCACCGGCAAGGCCGGGCTCTGGGCACGGGCCCCGGGGGCGGCGCAGATCCGGATCCCGCCGGCCGACACCCGCCAGGTGACCTTCCGCTCCGCCGATGGCACCGAGGTCAGGATGGCCGTGGTTAGCCCGCCCGCGGACAGACCAGCAGCGGACAGCCCACCGGCGGACGGGCGGCTGGCCGCCGGGCGGCCAGCCGCGCCGAGGCCGGCGATCCTCACCGGGTACGGCGGGTTCGCCATCAGCCAGCTCACGCCGGCCTTCTCCCCCGCCGCCCTCGCCTGGGTGGAAGCCGGTGGCGTTTACGCGATCGCCGGGCTGCGGGGCGGGGGCGAGGAGGGCGAGGCGTGGCACCGGGCTGGGATGCGCGAGCACAAGCAGCGCGTCTTCGACGACTTCCACGCGGCCGCCACCAAGCTGACCAGCGATGGCTGGACCACCCCCGGGCAGCTCGCGATCTCCGGCGGCTCGAACGGCGGCCTGCTGGTCGGCGCCGCGCTGACCCAGTGGCCGGGCTCCTGTGCCGCGGTGGCCTGCTCCGCACCGCTGCTCGACATGGTCCGCTACGAGATGTTCGGGCTGGGCCAGCTGTGGAACGACGAGTTCGGGACCGCCGCCGACCCGGTGGAGCTGGGCTGGCTGCTGTCGTACTCGCCCTACCACCATGTCACCGACGGCGCCCGGTACCCGGCGGTGCTGTTTGCCGTGTTCGAGAGCGACACCCGGGTGGATCCGATGCACGCCCGTAAGATGTGCGCGGCGCTCCAGCACGCTACCTCGGCGCCGCTGGCCGCCCGCCCGATCCTGCTGCGCCGCGAAACACAGGTCGGCCATGGGGCACGCGCCGTCAGCAAGTCGGTGGGCCTGTCAGCCGACACGCTGGCGTTTCTCGCGTTCTCTACTGGGCTCACCTCCGCCGGCGGCGGCTGAGCCGGGCACGCGGGACCGCCCAGAGACGCCCGTCGCGCTGTCAGGCGCTGATGAGCGCCTCGCGGTACTCGCGGACCGCGCGCTGCTCACCGTGGCGGACGGCCACCGTGTCCGCCAGCGACCGGGCGGTGCGCATCATGATCTCGGAGCGGTACTCGGGTGACACGGCCAGCAAGGTGCCCAGGCCCAGCCGCAGCGCCTCTTCCGGCTCGTCGGCCTCCAGCCGGCAGCGGGCCAGGCCGAGGCTGATCAGTGACCGGTCGAGGATCTCGTCGGGCGCGTACAGCTCCAGCGACCACGTGAACGACTTTTCCGCGCCCTGGTGGTCGCCGAGCATGACCAGGGTGTCCCCCTCGTGGAACAGGAGCTGCCGCTGCGTGTACCCGAAGGCGGTGTCGCCCCGCTCAGCCGCGGGGAGCCGGGCCAGCGCCTCGTGCGCGGGCGTGAGCAGGCTCCTCGCCTGGCGCAGCGCCGCGCCGCCGGCGTCCTCGCGCCGCGCCGCCGCCCAGGCCAGTGCCCGGGCCTCCAGGACCGGCGCCATCACCCCGGCCGCGCAGGGAGTGCGGCCGGCCAGGCCCGCGCCGGCCCGGGCCAGCACACTCGCCTCCGCCGGGTCACCGTAGTAGAGGGGGACGAGCGCTTCCCGCACCGCCACCCAGGCCCGGAGCTGCCGGTCACCGGTGTCGTCCGCGGCCGTCCGGGCGGTGCGGAAGAACGACCTGGCCAGCCGCTGGTCGCCGGCATTGATCATGATCATCCCGATGAGCCCGGCCAGCCGCCCCGCCAGCCGGCACAGCCGCTCGCTGAACTCCAGGGACTGGCGCCGCTCCGACATCCGCCGCACGTCACCGAAATCCAGCAGGACGTCACACAGCAGGCGTAACGGCGGGACAGTCATGTACTGCTTGCCGTAGCCGACGGTCGCGTCCTCCCACTCGTCCAGCATGATCGCGGAGACGGTCCCGCCCACGAGCGCGTCATCCATGCGGCGGCGGATCCGGTCGACCGCACCGAAGAACTGCCCGTCGACGGCGGCCGTGGGACCGGCGATCAGCCGCAGCAGCATCCGGCGGACCACGTCGTCATCGTCCTCGGGGCCGCTGTCGGCCATGGTGACAGCCTCGGCGGGGCGGGCGGTGGCCAGCTGGCCGGCGGCCGGGTAAGGGCCTGCCTGGCCGACCGGGACCAGCGCCGGGCGGCCCTCCGGGCCCGGGCCGGCCGCGGCGTAACCGGGCGGAGGGCCAGCGGGCCCGGCCGTCCCGGCCGGTTCCGCCCCTGCGGCTGGTGCGCCCGCCCCGGCCGCCCGGTCATCGCCGTGTCCCCGCCCGCAGAAGCAGGGATCGGGGTAACCGAGGTCGGGCGGGCTAGCCCGGTACACCGCACACAGGTAGTGGAGGTACTCCGGCCCGGGCCGTTTCTGGCCGCTCTCGTAGGCGGACAGCAGGGTCTCGCTGAACCTCGGCACGGCCCGGCCCTCGCTCACATACCAGGCCCGGACCTGGGCCACCACATCGGTGAGCGAGATCCCCAGCGCCAGGCGGCGGGCACGGATCCAGCTGGTCCCGGCCGCCGCGGCGCATCCGTCGTGGATCTTGGCCGCGATCTGCTCGGGCGTGAGCCCCGCCACTAAGCCTCGCGCGCGGATCTGCCTGGCCAGGAGGATCTCCTGCTGGGCGTCATATCCAGCGGGCCGGGCGGGGCCAGGCCGGCCCGCTGGGCCGGGCGGGCCCGCCGGGCGGGCCAATGGCACGGCTTGCCCGGACGTTGCACCCGGGCGCCAGTCGCGCTGTCCGGGCGATTCGAGGCGTCCAGGCATCCCGGCCCTCCTATGGGCGCTGCCCATCCCCCGACGGGGCGATGATTGACCCAATGTAACTTTTGCGTCGCTGAGCGAGAATCAGAACTCTGCGAAAAACCGCACCAGCTCACCGAAACCGGCACCCAGGAGCCGTTCCCCCATGCATGGTGCATCCTGTGGGGCCCGTGCGCAGCGAGTTACGCAACTACGGTCAGCGGCAAGCCGGGCAAGCCGGGGCCAGGCCTGCCCGACGGGCCAGGCGGGCCCGGGAGCCGCTGCCCAGCCAACCAACTACCCTGGACGCCAGCATGGAAGAGACAACCGAACCCGTCAGCCTCTACCAGGCCGTGGGCGGTGAGCAGACCTTCCTCCGCCTGGTGCGCTCCTTCTACCGCCGGGTGGCCGCCGATCCCGCGCTGCGTGCGGTCTACCCCAGCAGGGACCTCGGGCCGGCCGAGGAGCACCTGCGCCTTTTCCTCATCCAGTACTGGGGCGGCCCCCGCACCTACGACGAGCGGCGTGGGCATCCCCGGCTGCGCATGCGGCACGCGCATTTCGCCATCGGGGAAGCGGAGCGGGATGCGTGGCTGCGCCACATGCGTGCCGCCCTCGACGAGATCGGCCTCGACGAGCCCTACGACACGCAGCTGTGGGATTACCTGGTGATGGCCGCGCACAGCCTGGTCAACCAGCCATCAGATCCCGGCCGGCGAGATCTCGGCCTCAGCCCAGCCTGAGCCGGACTTGGGAGCCCGGACCGGGGCCACCGGGCCCAGCCTCAGCCGGAACCCCGCCTCCCGGCCTGACCGACGGCCGAGCCGGGGCAGGCTGGTCAGCCCCGGGTGAGCCTGCGGTAGGTGACGCGGTGCGGCCGCGCCGCCTCCGCGCCGAGGCGCTCGATCTTGTTCTTCTCGTACGCCTCGAAGTTGCCCTCGAACCAGAACCAGCTCGCCCCGCCCTCCCAGGCCAGGATGTGGGTGGCGACGCGGTCCAGGAACCAGCGGTCATGGCTGGTGATCACCGCACAGCCGGGGAAGTCAAGCAGCGCGTTCTCCAGCGACGCCAGCGTCTCCACGTCGAGGTCGTTGGTGGGCTCGTCCAGCAGGAGCAGGTTGCCGCCCTGCTTGAGAGTCAGCGCCAGGTTCACCCGGTTGCGCTCGCCGCCGGACAGGATACCCGCGGGCTTCTGCTGGTCAGCGCCCTTGAAGCCGAAGGCGGCCACGTACGCGCGGCTCGGGATCTCGGTCCGGCCGGCCCGGATGTAGACCTCCCCGTCCGAGATCACTTCCCAGACGTTCTTGCCCGGGTCGATCCGGCCCCGGTCCTGGTCCACGTAGGAGATCCGCACGGTCTCGCCGACCTTGATGGTCCCCGCGTCAGGCTGCTCCTCGCCGATGATCATCTTCATCAGGGTGGTCTTGCCGACCCCGTTGGGCCCGATCACACCGACGATGCCGCCCTGGGGCAGGGAGAAGCTGAGGTCCTCCATCAGCACACGGTCGCCGTAGCCCTTGGTGAGGCCCTGCGTCTCGACCACCAGCCTGCCCAGCCGGGGGCCGGGCGGGATCTGGATCTCCTCGAAGTCGAGCTTGCGGTTGGCATCGGCCTCGGCCGCCATCTCCTCGTAGCGGTCCAGCCGCGCCCGGCTCTTGGACTGGCGCGCCCGGGGGCTGGACCTTACCCATTCGAGCTCGTCCTCCAGCAGCTTGCGCCGCTTGACGTCCTTCTGGCCCTCGACCTTGAGCCGGGCCGTCTTGGTCTCCAGGTAGGTCGAGTAGTTGCCCTCGTACGGGTAGGCGTGGCCGCGGTCGAGCTCGAGGATCCACTGCGCCACGTTGTCGAGGAAGTAGCGGTCGTGGGTGACCGCCACCACCGTGCCCGGGTATTTCTCCAGGTGCTGCTCCAGCCACTGCACACTCTCGGCGTCCAGGTGGTTGGTCGGCTCGTCGAGCAGCAGCAGATCCGGCTGCGACAGCAACAACGCACACAACGCCACCCGGCGCCGCTCACCGCCCGACAGCACGCTCACGTCGGCGTCCGGAGGCGGGCAGCGCAGCGCGTCCATGGCCTGCTCGAGCTGGCTGTCCAGATCCCAGCCACCGCGGTGATCAAGCTGTTCCTGCAGCTTGCCCATGTCGGCGAGCAGCTCGTCCGAGTAATCGGTGGCCATCTTCTCGGCGATCTGGTTGTACTGCTCCAGCAGCGCCTTGACATCGGCCACCCCCTCCTCGACATTGCCGAGGACGGTCTTGCTCTCGTCGAGCGCCGGTTCCTGGGCGAGCATGCCGACCGTGAAGCCGGGCAGGAGGCGGGCGTCCCCGTTGGACGGCTGCTCCAGTCCGGCCATCATCCGCAGCAGGGTGGATTTCCCCATGCCGTTCGGACCGACGACGCCGATCTTCGCGCCGGGCAGGAACGCCAGGGTGACGTTGTCGAGGATGACCTTGTCGCCGTGCGCCTTCCGCACGCCGCGCATCTGGTAGATGAACTCGGGCATGCCCCAAGGGTAGGGGCATCAGGCACGCGGGTCGGACGGGTGGGCCGGCGGCAGCATGGCCGCCGGCCGGGGCCACGCCGTCAGCGGTGGGCCGGCCCCGGTAGGCCCTGCTGCCGCCTTGCCCCCGGGCCGGGAAATCCCGCACCCGGCGGCCTCGTCCGGTCAGGCGGGGACCGCGTCAGCGGATCCGCTCATCTCGCTCGCGAACTCAGCCACGGCGTCGTCGTTGAGCACACTGGCGGCATTCTCATCCGCGCCGTTCTCGCCCGCGCCGTTCTCATCCGCGCCGTCCTCGTCCGCGCCGTTCTCACCCGCGCCGCCATCGCCGACGGCCCGCCCACCCGCCGGGCCATCAGGCTGCCCGGACTCGTCCCGGCCGGCCGGGTGAGCCGGCTCCTCGCTGTCCTGCGACGGCGAGCCGGCCTGGGCTTCCGCGTTCTCGGCCGCCGTCTCGCCCGGCGCCCGCCGGGTGCGCGAGAAGTGCGCCACCCCGCGGCTCAGGTCGTGCCCGATCGAACTCGCGTCCACCTCGGTCACGCTCCGGAGCGACCCTTCCTTGTCGTGGTATTCGCGCACGCGCAGCCGTCCCCGGACCAGCACGGGCTCTCCCTTGCGCAGGCACATGGCCACGTTGTCGGCGAGGGTGCGCCAGCACAGCACGGTCACGAACGAGGTCGGCCCGTCCCCCCACTCGCCGGTCTCCCGGTTGAAGCGGCGCTCGGTGTAGGCAACCCGCAACTTCGCGGTGGAGGTGCCGCTGTCCAGGAGCTTGAAGGAGGGCTCGCTCGCGACGAAGCCCGCCAGGTCGATGTTCGCGTCATTGATCATGTCCCGGTCCTCCTGTCGGCCGGTGCGGCGCGGCGGGCCCCGGGCCGCCGCGCCAGGCGGCACCCTGCCGCCCGCCACCCACCACGGTCGCGAACCGGGCCGCGGCCGGCCAAGGCAAGACGCCAGCCTGTGGATACGCCGGGCAGCACCGCGGCATCTGTGGACGGCGACTGGCCCCGGCGCGTCGTTAGGCGCGATAATCCGCCCGCGCTGGCGGGAGAGCGGCACGCGCGGCGGGACGGGGCGGGCGGCGGGACGCGGCGCTGGTCAGGCCGCGACGAGCTCGGAAGGCTGGGCGATGACGTCCACCAGCGCCCCGTTGCGCATGACCGTGATGGCGAGCGGCTGGCCGATCGCTTCGGCGAACATGAGCCGCTGCAGGTCCTGCGCCTTCTCCACCGGCTGGCCGGCCGCCGTCAGCAGCAGGTCGCCCGCCCGCAGGCCGGCCCGGTCGGCTGGGCTGCCCCCCACGACCTCGCTCACCCGCAGGCCGCTCACGCGGCCAAACCGCTCCTGCAGCGGGGCGGGCAGCGGCCCGGGCACGCTGACCAGCCCCAGGTAGGCACGGCGGACCTTGCCGTCCCGCATCAGGGTCGAGATGATCCGCCGGGTGGTCGCGTTGACCGGGACGGCCATCCCGACTCCCACCCCGGCCACGGCGGTGTTGATGCCCACCACCCGGGCCTGGCTGTCGGCGAGCGCTCCCCCGGAGTTGCCCGGGTTGAGCGCGGCGTCGGTCTGGATCACGTCCTCGATCAGCCGGACGGCCGCCCCGCTCCGGGTGGGCAGCGACCGCCCCAGGGCGCTGACCACGCCCGCGGTGACCGAGCCAGCGAGGCCGAGCGGGTTACCGACGGCGACCACCAGCTGGCCGACGACCAGCTGGTCCGCCTCGCCGAGCTCGGCAGGCGGAGGGGTGGGACCCGCCGTCCTGAGCACGGCGAGATCCGACAGCGGGTCCGTGCCGACCACGGTGAACGGCGCCGAGATGCCGTCGGCGAACGATGCCGTCCCCGACTGCGCGCTGCCCACCACATGCGCGTTGGTCAGCAGGAACCCGTCGCTGGTGAACACGACGGCGGAGCCGAGGCTCTCGCCGCCCCGGCGCCCGCCGCCGGATCGTGACTGCGGCACGCGGAGACTGGCCACCTTCCCGGTCAGGTGGGCCGCCACCCCGGCCACCACCCGGGAGTAGGCGTCCAGCGGAGATTGATCAGCCACCATCGCCTCCGGTTGCTGCAACAATTACATCATTACAGTTAACCGTGGCCAAACGGGAAACCTTCCCGCCACCGGTGGCCGGGGAACCGCCGGTCAGCGGGTCTCAGCTGCTCCCACCGGCGATGGCCAGCTCCTCACGGAACCGGGCGTAGATGGACAGTTCCTGCTCGACCGGCACGATCACCATCTGCCGGGCCACCCCGGCGATCCCGGTCCGCATCTGCTGCTCGGCCTGCTCCCGCTCCAGGTCGGCGGTGCGGACGACCAGCGTCATGCAGCCGCTGGCGGTGAGCCAGCCAAGCAGGAGGATCGCGGCGACCATGACCGCGACCCAGGGCACCAGCATCAAGTCGCTGAACGTGCCCGCGGCCCCCCGCACGGCATCGAAGATCCCCGCCACGATGAGCACCGCCAGCCATACCAGGCCCGCCGCCGCGCCGCATATCAGCAGGCCCTGCCAGGCGGCCACCAGCCGCCACCACGGCGCGGCGCTGTTCTCGGCCGGGAGCGCCTCGCTGATAGCACGGCCGAGCGCGGCCGGGATGGCACCCACCTGGGACCGGGCGGCACTGCGCGCGGTGGCCGGCCACGGCGCGGGCAGGCCGGGCGCGACCTCGTCGGCGAGCGCCGTGATCGCGTTGTCGATCTCCGCCTTGTGGGCCCCGGCCGGGCCAGCGGACACACTGCGCAGCTCGTCCCACAAGGTGCCCAGCCGGATCTTGCGCACCGGGTCGCGGCGCATCGCCCGGTCAGCGAGCGAGACGACCGGCCAGCCGACGTAGTCGACGGCCTTGAGCTCGCGGGCGCTCTGCAGGGCGCGGCCCACCCCGGCCACCCCGGCGGCCTGCGAGAACGCCGCCACCAGCGCTTCCTCATACTGCCCGGGCCCCGCGACGTCGGCCGGGCCGGCGTAAGGCGCGAACCGGGCCGCGAACGCGTCCAAGTCCGCGGCGATCCGCGCCGTGCTCGCCCGCCGCGCCGACACGGTCTCCACCAGTACCTCGCGCAGCTTGTCGATCCCGGCGCCGCTGACGGCCGAGGTGACCAGCACCTGGGTGTCGTGCAGGCCCTCGGTTTCGAGCAGGCGGTGCAGGTCTTCCACGCAGTCGTCGGCCTGCTGGGGGGTGAGCAGGTCGGACTGGTTGAGCACGAGGGAGATGACCGAGGAGTGGCCGGCC
The DNA here is from genome assembly GCA_963730065.1 of uncultured Actinomycetes bacterium. Classification (GTDB taxonomy): domain Bacteria; phylum Actinomycetota; class Actinomycetes; order Streptosporangiales; family Streptosporangiaceae; genus UBA9676. The sequence continues at coordinate 385,130 of CAVSQL010000011.1, forward strand.
ATCGGCATGAGGTAGCGGCTGTGCACGGCGGCGTCGGCGTATTTCTGCGGATCGAGCACCCACACCATCAGATCGGCGAGGGACACCAGCCGGTTGACCGAGCCGGTCGCGCGCGCCACCACCGAGTCGTGGTCGGGCAGGTCGAGCAGCAGCAGCCCACCCAGCGAACTCTCACCGGCGTCGAGCACGCTGGACCGGGCGTACCGGCGGCGCTCGGCCACCCCGAGCCAGTCCAGCAGCGGGCCCGCGCCCTCCATCCCCCAGATGCAGGCGTACGCCTCCCTGGTCATCGGCCGGGTCACCCCGACCGGCGAGAAATCGGCGCCCGCCAGCCGGTTGAAGAGCGACGACTTGCCACTGCCCGTGCCGCCGGCCAGGACCACCACCGTGTGGTCGGCCGACATCCGCAGCCGCTCCCCCGCCCGGTCGAGCAGCTCTTCCGCCTCCCGCAGCAACCCGGGGTCGAAGCCGTCATGGCCGCTGCGGGTGGACCCGATCTGTGTCATGCGGGCCAGGGCGGTCAGCCGGTCGGACAGGGCGGGCGCGCCGGCCGCCGGGCCCCGCGCGAACCCGGGGCCGTTGATGTCGATGCCCGCGAACCCGGCCGCGGCCAGCTGGGCCTGGGGCAGCCCCGGGGCCGCCAGCCTGGTACGGGGCGTTTCCACACCGGTCAACGCGTCACCTCGAGGGCGTAGGTCGCCTGGTAGAGCTGCAGGGCGGCGCCGGCGTCCGGAACCTCGGCCCCGGCGATGATCTTTGAGAACCGCAGCATCTCCTCGTCGAGGATGAGGCGGATCCGGTCCATCAGGTCGGCCTGCGCCCACTTGGCCACCTCACGCAGCGGGCCGGCCCCGAACAACGAGGTGAGCAGCCGCTGCGGGATGGCGGCGGTGTTCTCGTCGGACTCGGCCTCGGGGGCGCTGCGCACCAGCAGCCCGATCATGAGCACCGTGGCCAGCGAGTCGTCGTCCACGCTGATGATCCGGGCGATCGACCGCTTGGTCACGTTCTCGGCCTTGACGACGCGCAGTACCTGGCCCTGCCAGGAGCTGACGGCACGCGCCGCCCGCGTGGCCAGGTCGGCCGAAGCCCGCCCCAGCGCCGCGGCCGCCTGCTCGGGACTGTCCTGGTCCGCGTCCGCGCGGCCCCCAGCCGCATCGGTGTCCAGCCCGAGGATCAGGCCGGCGTCGGCGGCGAACTGTGAGCCGCCCCAGTCGTCGCCGTCGTCGCCAGCCGCCAGCTGATCGAGGAGCGCGGCTCCCGCCGGGTGATCCCGCCAGCGGGAAACCGAGTCCTCCGCGGCCCGGTCGGCGGCCGATATCAGCAGCGCTTCCAGCGCCTGGCACACCGCGGCCCGCAGCGTCCGGGCCCGCGCCGGGCCCCGGCGGCGGCGCTGCCTGCCGACCGCCCGGCGGGTCTGGAGGGAGCGCAGCAGGTCGCCGGTGCCGGCGAAGTCCTGCCACCGGGCGAGCACTTCGCCGCGCAGCAGCGAGCCATCGGCGACCGAGCCCTCGATATCGGCGAGCGCCGCCCGGTAGGCGCCGGTCACCGCGGCGATGAGCTCGTCGCGGAGCGCTGCCTGCGCCTCGACCTGAGCGGCGAGCGCGGGTACCCGGACGGGGAAGGTGTCGAGCATGCCGGACATGGTCTGGGTGAGCACCGCGACCCGGCGATCGGACTGGGATGCTTCGGCCAGCCACCGCCTGATCGGGGAGGAGGCCGAGAACGGCAGCCACTTGCCGTCCCTGAGCGCGGTCTCCAGGATGAGGAAGCGCTGATGGCGGCTCAGGCCGTTGGCCTCGAGCATCGCGCCGAAATGATCAACCAGCTGGGGCGCCGACTCCTCCATGACCCGGGACAAGACGATCCCGAGCGCGGCGCCCCTGTCCCGTGCGTGCTGCAGCAGGTCCCAGACGGCGGCGTCGGCGTACCGGCTCGCGGTGGTCATGAACAGCCACATGTCGGAGGCGTCGAGGAACTGGTGCGCGAAATCGCGGTGCGCCTGCACCACCGAGTCGATGTCGGGGGTGTCGAGCAGCGCGACGCCCTTGGGCATGCCCTCGCTGGCGGCCAGCACGAGCAGGCCGTCGCGGCCCGACCGGGCGAGCCCTTCCTGGCGCACCCGGGGCACGGTGGGGAGGAAGACGTTTTCCGCGAACCAGCCGATGTCGTCGGGATGGCAGGCGAGCACCGGGCTGTTCGTCGTCGGGCGCCGGATGCCGGTCATGCTGACCTGCGCGCCGACGATGCTGTTGACCAGAGTCGATTTGCCCGCCCCCGTCGAGCCGACCAGGGCGACCAGGACCGGGGATCCGGATTCGCGCAGCCGGGGGAGGAGATAGTCGTCGATCTGGCCGAGGAGCTTGCGCCGCTCCGTACGGGCCTCCTCCACCCCGGCGGCTTCCAGCGGCAGCTGGGCGGCGACGATCGGCTTGCGCAGCGCGAGGATCGCGGACTCGATCAGCTTGGCGTTCACCCGGACCGGCGGCTCGCCCGGCGTGCCCGCGCCGTCCGCGGGCACAACGGCCACGGGCGGGGGCGGGCAGGCGGACGCGGGCCGGGTAGCGGGCGGGGGCGGGACGGGTGACGCGGGCCGGGTCGCAGGCGCAGGCGGGCCGGCGGAGGCGGGCGGCGGCGCGCCAGCGGACGGAGGCCGGGCGGCGGTCCGGGGCGTCCTGGCCGGGGCAGGCGGCTGAGCGGGCGGAGGCGGCTGAGCGGGCGGAGGCGGCGGGGCGGACGGGGGCCGGGTGGCAGGCGGGGGCGCGCCGGCGGACGGGGGCGCACCGGTGCGGGGAGCGGCGCTGGCGGGGGCGGCGGGCGGTGACACGAACCCCGGAGAAGCCGGGCTACCGGTGCCCGCTCCCGGTTCGCGCGCCGCCGCGGCAGTCACGCCCTGACCTTCGGTCATCGCCCTTCCGTCATCCCGCCTCAAGCCGTCATCCCGTCTCAAGGCATCCGGCGTCAAGTCGCTGCCCGGTCACACCGCAGTGACCCGGTGTAGCTTATGCATCACTGGCACATGCACGCCACTGATAGTTCAGGGCAACCGTGAGTAACGGCCACCCTGCCCGGAGCGCTCCCTCTGCTGTGGCAATTATGTACCGCTGGGGCACGGTCCCCGCCCGGATGCCCGAAACACGCGGCCGCGATTGTGGCTCGCCGGTAGCCAGTGGGCACGCTGCGCAGTCGGCCCCGGCCGGGAGCGCCCAAGGCGCCCGGGCCCGGCCCCGCCCCGCGCCCAGGACCAGCCGGGGCACACCACGCCAGGGCCAGCCGTCTGGACCGGTGCTCCAGAAAGCGCGGCTACACTGTCCAGGCACCGCACGGTCGAGGTCCCGGCGACAGCCGTTCCCGGCGCAACGGCACCAATCGCCGTCACCGCGTGCAGGAGGGATGGCCGGATACCCGGCCCGCCGTCGCTGGATCCCCGGCATCGGCGGCGCCGCCACGACGGCGCGGTGGCCGTCGGCCACCTGGTAGTTCTCGGCTCGACCGGGTCACGCAGCCTGGCGAAACCCGGTACAACCAGGTTGAACACAATTTCGGCGGATCGCGAATGGGAGAATGCATGGGGGCTGGGCAACGTTCCCGGGTCCTGGTGACCGGCGGGTCAGGCTTCATCGGCAGACGGCTCGTCGCGGCGCTGCTCAGCAGCGGCGCCGAGGTTACCGTGGCAGGCAGGCATGAGCCGGCCGTGCCGGGCGCCCGGTCCGTCGTCGGCGATCTGCGTGATCCCGCTGTCGCCGACCGGGCCGTCAGCCCCGGAACGGACGTCATCGTTCACCTGGCCGCCAGGACCTCGGTGCTCCGCTCGGTCGCCGACCCGGTCGGCACGTATGAGGCGAACGTGGCCGCCACCGCGAGCCTGCTGGAACTGGCCCGCACCCGGGGTGTCGGCGCGTTCCTGCTCGCCTCCACCAACGCGGTCGTCGGCGATGTCGGCCATGCTGTCATCACCGAGCGCAGCCCGTTCCGCCCGCTCACCCCTTACGGTGCGACGAAGGCCGCCGCGCAGATGCTGCTCAGCGGGTACTCGGCCAGCTACGGGCTGGCCGGCTGCGCGCTGCGGTTCTCCAACGTCTACGGGCCCGGCATGAAAGCCAAGGACAGCTTCGTGACGCGGCAGGAATTCACGTCCCCCGCCGCCGCGGAAGGAGAGACAGCACAGTGAGCAGTCCCGGAATGGACAGCACCGCGGTCGACGACGCCGCAGCCAGTGCGTTCGCCACCGAGTTCGGCGAGGCCGCACGCGCGCTCCCGCCGGTCGCGATCGTGATCGCCGCGTACAACGAGGCCGACGTGATCGGCCAGGTGATCGAGGCCCTCCCGGCCACGATCTGCGGGCTCAAGACGGCGGTCCTGGTGGTGTCCGACGGGTCGAAGGACAAGACGGCGGGGGCGGCCAAGACCCAGGGCGCCCTGGTGTGCGAGGTGCCGGTCAACCGCGGCCAGGGTGCCGCGCTGCGTCTGGGGTACCGGCTGGCCCGCGAAGGCGGCGCGTCCTACATCGTGACCACCGATGCCGACGGCCAGTACAACCCGGCCGAGATGGAGCGGGTGCTGGCGCCCGTGGTGGCCGGCGAGGCCGATTTCGTCACCGGGTCACGCAAGCTCGGCAGCCAGGAGACCAACGACCCGGTGCGCCGCCTGGGCACCTGGGTCTTCGCCAAGACCATCAGCATGCTGACCCGCCAGCACATCACCGACTCCTCGTTCGGCCTGCGCGCCATGCGGGCGGAGGTGACCGGGGTCGTCCGGCTGGAGCAGCCTCAGTACCAGTCCTCCGAGCTGCTGATCGCGGTGCTCGCGCACGGGTTCCGGGTGGCCGAGGTGCCGGCCACCATCCACAAGCGCCAGGTCGGCGAGAGCAAGAAGGGTCACAACGCCATCTACGGGCTCAAGTTCGCCGGCGTCGTGGCCGACACCTGGTGGCGCGAGCGTCAGCGCCGGGTGCCGGGCTCCGGCAGCGCGGACATGTCCGCGGCCGGGAGGCGGCCAGGCGACCGCTCCGCAGCGCCGCTCCCGGCCCAGGCCGGTGACCCGGCGCGCCGGGCACCCGCCGCCCCGGCCGCCAACGGCTCCGGGCCGGCGGCCTCATCGGCGAGCGGGACCGGGGTGCCAGAGGCCTCCACCGCGGAAACCACGGAATCCGACAGCTTGGACCCGCGGTCCGCGAAGAGGAAGTAGTGGAAGATCGTGAACCGGGCGATGAACGTCACGCAGTTGGCCAGCAGGTAGGCGCCGTCCACGATGATGACCCGCTCCCAGTGGGTGTGCCCCATCGACACCGCCCAGACGCTGGCGTAGTGGCTGGTCAGCCCCAGCACGGTCCAGGCTCCCAGTGAAACCAGCCAAAACGGCAGGGTCTCCTTGAGCAGGTGCGGCCTGCCCTTGCGCTCCCATGCCCAGCGGCTCAGCACGTAGCTCACCGCTGCCCCCACGATCGCGCCCAGGACCCCGGCCAGGCCGGCGGTCAGGTGGAACACCCCGAGGAGCAGGCTGAGCGTGAGCAGGCTCGAGCCCAGCGACACGATCGCCACCAGCACGAACCGGCTGAACCGCTTGCCGACCGTGGTGCGGAGCTTGCTCTGGACAACCGTGACGATCTTGGGCGAAACAGAAGTCATGTGATCCCTAGTTTCCCTGGAGGCCCGCGGGCCATCCGGTCACGTCTGCAGTGCGGGAGCATCCGGAGGCGGGAGACGGGCGGCTTCCGGGCTTCGCCTGGGCAACGTTATCTCGCGTGCGGGCCCCACGCATGCATTGCCGCCCGGTTAGGAGCGGATTCTCAGCCTGCCCGGAGCTTGGCCGCAGCGGGGTGCCACCGCGGGTACCCGCCCATGCTAACCGACACCACCACCTCAGCTGCCCGCCCGTTCCGCCCCGAAACCACGCCGCCCGGCCGGGTGAAGGTGCGCCACGGCCGGCGGGCGGAGTCGGGTCAGGCGGGGATGCCGATCACCCCGGCCAGGCAGCGCACCGCATGGTCGAAGTACGCGCCGCGGTCGGTGACGACGTTCTCGAACTGGCCGAACAATTCGAAGCTGACCAGCCCGAAGACGCTCGCCCAGGTCGCCAGCGCCCGGGCGGCGACCTCGTCGGGAACGGCATGCAGAACGGATTCCCGCAGGCGGGCCGCGTCGGGGGCGAACGAGCCCGGCGGGGGCGGGCACAGCGCGGGCGGGTCGAGCACCCCGCTGGCCTGCGCATCACTGATGATCTTCCCGAGCACGGCGGCGACCCGCGACGCGGGCCCGATCGTCTGTTCCGGCGCCTGGTACCCGGGCACGGGCGACCCGTACACCAGTGAGTATTCATGCGGGTGGGCCAGCGCCCAGTCGCGCACGGCGCGGCACGCCGCCAGCCACCGGCCCGGGTAGTCATCGCGGCGGCAGGCGCTGTCGGCCTGCTCGGCGGCGGCGCCGATCGCGTTGTAGCCGTCGATGATCAAAGCGGTGAGCAGATCGTCCCGGCTGGGGAAGTAGCGGTAGACGGCCGAGGAGACCATGCCCATCTCCCGCGCAACCGCCCGCAGCGACAGTGCCGCCGCGCCCTCGGTCGCCAGCTGCCGGCGGGCGGTCTCGGTGATCTCGCGGGTGAGCTCGGCCCGGACCCGCTGCCGCGCGGTACGACTCGCGTTCACGCCACGAGTCTATCAGAGCATCGCAACATTATGAGAGCGCTGCTCTCATAATGTTGTGTCATGGCCGGTTGCCCGGCGTCCCGGCCGTGAACGTCAGGTGCCTGATGACCAGCCGGGCGCCGGGAATCCGGCGAGCAGATCACGCACCTCGCCCGCGACCCGCTCGATGACCGGCTCGTCCTCCTTCAGCGCGGCCGTGACCACCTCGTCCATCCAGGCGGCGATCTGCGGCATGTCCTTTTCGCGCAGGCCGCGGGTGGTGATCGCCGGGGTGCCGATCCTGATCCCGGAGGGGTCGAACGGCTTGCGCGTGTCGAACGGCACGGTGTTGTAGTTGGTCTCGATCCCGGCCCGGTCGAGCGCCTTGGCCGCGGGCTTGCCCCCGATGGCTTTGGGCGTCAGGTCCATCAGGATGAGGTGGTTGTCGGTCCCCCCGGAGACCAGGGCGAACCCGCGCTCGGCCAGCGCCGCGGCCAGGGCTTGCGCGTTGGCGACCACCTGGTGCGCGTAGGTGCGGAACTCCGGCTGGGCCGCCTCCCGCAGCGCCACCGCGATCGCCGCCGTGGTGTGGTTGTGCGGGCCGCCCTGCAGGCCGGGGAAGACCGCCTTGTCCAGCGCGGAGGCGTGCTCGGCGGTGGACATGATCATGGCACCGCGCGGGCCGCGCAGCGTCTTGTGCGTGGTGGTGGTGATCACTGGCGCGTGCCCCACCGGCGAGGGATGGGCACCGCCGGCGATGAGCCCGGCGATATGCGCGATGTCGGCCACCAGCACGGCGCCCACCTCGGCCGCGATCTCGGCGAAGGCCGGGAAGTCGATCGTGCGGGGGATCGCCGTGCCGCCGCAGTAGATGACCTTCGGCCGTTCCTTGCGCGCCAGGTCGCGCACTTCGTCGAGGTCGACCCGCCCGGTGTCGGCCCGCACCCCGTACTGCACGGACCGGAACCACTTGCCGGTCACCGACACCGGCCAGCCGTGGGTCAGGTGGCCGCCCATCGGCAGCGCCATCCCCATCACGGTGTCGCCCGGCTGCAGGAACGCCAGGTAGACGGCGAGGTTGGCGGGTGAGCCCGAATACGGCTGGACATTGGCGTGGTCGATGCCGAACAGCGCCTGCGCCCGCTCCCTGGCCAGCGTCTCGATCGGGTCGATGAACTGCTGGCCCTCGTAGTAGCGGCGGCCCGGGTAGCCCTCGGAGTACTTGTTGGTCAGCACCGTGCCGGACGCCTCGAGCACGGCCTCGGAGACGTAGTTCTCCGACGGGATCAGCCGGAGCTTCTCGAACTGCCGGCGCGCCTCGGACTTGATGAGCTCAGCGATCTCCGGGTCGGTCTGTGCGACGTGCGGAATGGGCGGCTGGTGCATGGCGACCTCCTGGGGAAGAGGCTACACAGCCGGGCCGGGGCGCCCGCCGGAGCGCTTCGGTGATCGTTGCGGTTTCGGTACGCTGGGTGCCGGCGGAGCCGGGGCCAGCCGGTGGAACACCGCCCGTTCGGCCGCCGCCCACGCGGTCGTGGTCAGCAGGTAGAGGCCGGCGGCCAGCGGCACCAGGGCGGCAAAGGCCACCGTCGCGAACGGCAGGATCCGCAGCAGGAACCCGCCCGCCCCCCGCTGCTGGGCGGGCGCCGATCCGGCCCAGCGCCGCGCCGCCCTCGTGGAGAGCCACGCGACCAGGATGAGGAGGGCGAACACGGCACCGAACACCAGCCCCTGACCGCTCAACGGGCCTGCTCCGGTCAGCCAGTGGCTGCCGAGCGACGCACTGAACAGGCGCTGCCGGAGCAGCGGGTTGGGGCCGCCGCCGACGGTGCCGGACAGGAACAGCCGGTACACGACGGTGAAGAACGGCACTTGCAGCAGCGCCGGCAGGCAGCCGGTGAACATCCCGGCCCCCTCCCCCGCGTACAGGGCGGACAGCTCGCGCTGCAGGCGTTCCGGCTGGCCGGAATGACGCTTGTACACCTCCTGGACCCGGGGCGCCAGCCGGGCCTGCGCCCGCTGTCCCCGGAATGCGTAGTAGCCGAGCGGCAGCACCAGCAGCCGCACCAAGATCGTGAACACGACGATCGCGGCCGCGGCGGCCAGCCCGCCCGGGAGCGGGGCGAGCACAGCCGCGAGCGCGGCCACCACGTGATAAGCGGCTTCGATCGGCAGGCCAAGCAGAGCAGACATAACGGATCACCCTCCAGCGGGGCATCAGGAAACGGATGGCAGCTGGAGGCGGCCGCCGTGACACGGCAGCACCGGGCGCACCTGGGCGGCGGGCAACGGACGCAGCCCGGCTGGCGCCGGGTGATGGGACAGCGGGATCAGGCGGCCGCCGGGCCCGCCGTGGGTGCTCGCGGACGCGCCCGCCCGGGCGCGTCGGGGTCGCGTTGCGAAACAAAGCCGGCCCGCCATGACCTCTCGCGCAGGGCGGCCACGCCGGACTTCTGCGGGGCGGCCATGACCGTGGCGGCGAGCCGGGCGCCTTGCGCCAGCAGGGCGACGAGCAGGCAGGTCAGCGTGACAGCAGCCAGCGCCATCAGGCCGGCCGGCTTCCCGTCGGGGACGAGCGTGAAGCCTAGCCAGCTGGCGGGCCCGGTAAGGGCCGACAGGACGCCGCCAAGCGTCGCGATCACGTTGACCTCCGCGCTCCGGCCACCGCCAGCATGGGACCGTGGCCGGTACGGTTTCAGGGTACGCCCGCCGCGCCAGGGCCTGGAAGCACCAGCCTCGCCAGCCGCACAATCCCCACCCGCGCTGTGCGCTCCGTGTCCGCCATGTGACCTTGAACCTGCACAATGGGTGGCTGGCGCCTGTAGCTCAGCTGGACAGAGCGGCTGCCTTCTAAGCAGCGGGTCGCGGGTTCGAATCCTGCCAGGCGCACCAAGATCAAACGATACCTCCGCGCAGGTCAGCGGCCTGCCGGTCCTGTGTGTCGCAGATCATGGAAACGCACACCCGGCAAGCCAACCTCGGCAAGCGCAAGGGGCCCATACGCGGCGCCTGAAGTTGCTCTGACGCAGCTGCACGCCGCCTGGGCTGGTGAAGACGAGCCCGTCGGTCTCCGGATGCGCATACTCCGCAATGTGCTCCCGCAGGTCCGGAACAATCACATCCGGGAACACGACCCGGCGGCGGCGGCCCATAGGTTGTGCCACATGGACGTTCTCTTCATCGCGAGTGTGGCGGTTGTCGCCGCTGACCCGCCGCAGAGCCGCAAGCTGTTCATGGATGCCCTCGGCCTCCCGTTGGAGGGCGAAGGCGAAGGCTACTTCTCCAGCGGGAGCATCCTCGGCTGCAAGCACTTCGGTGTGTGGCCGCTCTCGCAGGCGGCAGAGGCGTGCTTTGGCACACCGGAGTGGCCCGCCGGTCGGGTGGTCCCGCAGGCATCAATCGAGTTCGAGGTGGAGGACGCCGAAGCTGTCGCAACGGCAGGCGGCGAGCTTCAGAACGCAGGCTTTGAGCTATTGCACCCGGCCCGCACAGAGCCGTGGGGACAGACGGTGACCAGGCTTCTCACGGAGGATGGATTGATCGTTGGCATCTCCTACGCTCCCGCGTTTCACGACGAAGAGCCTGCCTGAGCGCCAGGCGCGCGCCCGCGAGAGCATCACAACGGGGAAGGGGCGCGCATCTGCCTGGGCTGTCAAGGCGCCCCGACTGAGGCCATTGCCGGGCGTCTCTCTCCCATGCCACGATCGGGCACGGCCGGTGGCGGGCAGCCCCGGCACCGCCGGTGGGGCGTGCAGTTGTTCCACTCCGCGGCCGGGAAGCAGACATGGGGTGAGCGGGCCGCCGCCCGGGCCGGGGGACGCCGGGGAGCCCCCGCACCAGGCCGATGGCCCGCTGGGGCTCATCGCACCCCGGCGGGCCATCGGTCCTGGGCCGGTCGCTAGTGGTGGTGCCCCAGCGGTACCGGCTTGATGATCGTGACACAGAAGGTTGAGTCAGGCCCGAACGGCCCGCCGCACAGCGGCGTAGTCGCGAACTGGTGGGCCTTGCCGTAGTCGAACCTGGTACCCGGGTAGTTCGCGCCATAGGTGAGGGCGCGGGCCCTCCCGTTGAACGCGTACCAGGGGTAGATGCAGTACGGGCCGCCGTACGTGGGGCAGGTGGCCAGAACCTCTGAGATACCGCCGAGGTCGGTCACCACGGCCCATTTCTTCGCGGGCCGCCCGCCCGCGAAGGTGACCGACTTGATCCGCAGCGGGGTGATGCCCAGCCAGTGGGCCTGGTCATACGTGTCGCACTTCGTCTGCCCGGCCACGCAGTACTCGCCGGGCGGGTTGGCGAAGTTGGACGTGTGCCCGATTTCCCACACGAACGAGTTCGGCGTGTCGAAAACGGCGCCCCAGCCGAGCGCGTTGCCGATCTGCTGCTTGTCGAACGCGGGCAGGAGCGGGCCGTACCGGCTGTTCAGCACGATCGTGCCCCAGCCGCCGGTGGTCAGGTCGGTGACGTGGATGAACCAGCCGACGTGCTGGGAGACCTCCCGTGACGGCGGAAGCGATACGGCCGGGCGGGATCAGGTTCGCGGCCAGGCGGCGAACCGCGCCCGCAGCCGGCCGGCCGCGGCGGCGTCCAGCCCGTAGCGGGCGAACACCCCGTCGGGCATCCGGTCCAGCTGCCGGCCCGCATCCGCGAAATCCCGGTCGGTGAGGCCCGGATCCAGCCGCTTGGCGTAGGCGATGAGCTGATCCACGCTGTACCGCTCCAGGGCGGCCGCCGTGTCCACGTAGTCGCGGGGCTCGACCCGGCTGGCCAGCGCGCACACCTTCGACCCGACCACGTCCTCGAGGTCCAGAACGGGGCCGATGTCCATGGTCACCGGCCTGCGGTCCCGATCGAAGTAGGCCATCTGCAGCATCATCTGCCTGCCGCCCGGCCCGGTGACGATCCACTCGGCCAGCCCGTCACCCATCCCGTAGAAGACATCCGCGAGACCGGCGGTCTTGTCCTGGCGCTCGGCGCCGAAACCCGCGGCCCGCAGCGCGGCCTCCACCGCCCCGGCGGCGGCCGTCACGCCGTCATCCTCGTCGGTGAACAGGTTGACGTCCTCGGTCGGCCGGTCGATGACCCCGTGCGCGATCAGGGCGTTGCCGCCGCCGAGCGCGAACCCGTGCCGGCCCGCCGCACCGAGGGCGATGGCGGCCACCGCGGCGTGCAGCTCGTCGAGCGGCATTAGGGCGTGTCCTGTAGGTCTTGGCCGTCGCGAGCGGCCGTCATGAAGGGGGATGGGGAGGCGGGTGGGGGGCCGCAAGGCGGAGGAGGAGCCGATAGTGAAGCTATCGGCGACGACGACAACGCCGCGGAACGCCCTCCGGCGGACGCGCAGCAGGCTGAAGATCTACGGGACATGCCCTAGGCGGCGGTCGGGGCCGCAGCGCGCAGAGCCGGGTGCTGGTCTTCCCAGGCCCGCCGCACGCCCTTGGGCAGGGCCAGGCCCGGCCAGAGGGCGACCAGCGTGTCACCGTCCAGATAGGTGGTCAGGTCCTCGGGCCGGGCCGCCTCCCGGAGCACGGTCTGGTACACCCACCGCAGCACGTACGGCTCGTCCAGGTCGAAGGTGCGGTCCGGGTACCAGAACAGCCAGATCGGCAGTTCCACCGTGCCTGTCGTGGGGCCCCGCAGGTCCGCCAGGTCGGTGGCCACCAGCGCGCCCCGCCCGGGGCGCGCCTGATACCGCGCCCGGGGCGTGCCAGCTCGGACCGTGACCATGGGTACAGCGTACATCTTTCCGGTCGGCCGCTCGAACCTATGATCGATATTTGTGCGCGTGGGCCGCACTCCCCGGGCCGGGCCGGGTCCCGGTCAGCAGCGGCGGATGCCTGCGGCCGGGTCGCGCCCGGTGTTGAGGTAGAAGCCCGCCACGAAGCCGGCGTGCGGCGCCGTGATGAGATACCAGACATTGTCCCCGAACACGGAAGTGCCGCGAGCCCAGCACTTCACGGTCACCTTGGTGCCCGCCGGGCCGAGGACCGCGAGGACCGGGGCCGCCGTAGACGGCGCCTTGCGCACGTGCAGGCCCTTGATCACCGTCTCGAAGACGTGCCCGGCGGTGCACGAGGGGATCCCCGCGGCCGGGTCGCGCCCGGTGTTGAGGTAGAAGCCCGCCACGAAGCCGGCGTGCGGCGCCGTGATGAGATACCAGACATTGTCCCCGAACACGGAAGTGCCGCGAGCCCAGCAGTCCACGGTCACCTTGGTGCCCGCCGGGCCGAGGATCGCGAGGATGGGGGCCGCCGTGGACGGGGTCTTGCGCACGTGCAGGCCCGTAATCAGCGTGCTGTAGACGTGGCTGGCGGCCTGGAGCTCCAGCGCGGCCGGCTGGGGCGCCGCGGCCGCGGGGCCCGCGAGCATCACCATGGTCAGCGCGACCGCCAGCGGCGCACCGGCCGCGGCCACCGCCAGTCGTTTGATTCCAGTTGGCCAGCCCATGAGTTTTCCCTCGCCGTCGACGTGGCCCGCATGAACATTGGCGAAGCGTGAGCCGGCCCTCCCGGCATCGGCCGGAGGCGGGACAGGCTGTCAGCTGCGTCGTTCGGTACTTTAAAGGCGGAAATAGCGATTTTGAATTAGCCGCGCCGCACGGCCCGGCCGGTCAGATTCGCCGCCACTCGGTCAGGTCAGCCGCTGCCCGGTCAGGTCAGCCGCCGCTCGGCCGCCCAGCGCGTCAGCTGGTGGCGGGTGGACAGCTGGAGTTTCCGCAGCACCGAGGAGACGTGGCTCTCGACGGTCTTGCCGGAGATGTAGAGCTCGCGCGCGATCTCCTTGTACGTGTAGCCCCGGGCGATCAGGCGCAGCACCTCGCGCTCGCGGGGCGTGAGCTGGTCGAGCTCAGGGTCGAACGTCTGGGCCCCCCCGGCCGGGGCGAGGGACGCGAAGGCGTCGAGGACGAACCCGGCCAGCCGGGGCGAGAAGACCGCGTCCCCCGCCGCGACCCGGCGCACCGCATCCACCAGCTCGGCGCCGGAGATGGTCTTGGTCACGTAGCCCCGCGCACCGGCCCGGATCACGGCGATCACGTCCTCGGGCGCGTCCGAGGCGGACAGGGCCAGGAAGCGCACCTGCGGGTGCGCGGCCTTTATCGCCGTGACCACGTCCTGGCCGCCCCCGCCGGGTAGGTGCACGTCGAGCAGCACCACGTCGGGGAGGCACTCGGCGATGAGGGTGATCGCCGGCGCCACGTCGTCCGCTTCGCCCACCACGTCGACCTGGTCACCGAGTTCGGAGCGCACCCCGGAGCGGAACAGGCCGTGGTCGTCGACGATGAATACCCGCGGCTTGCCGCCACCCGGGGGCTGGGAGCCGGGCATCGTCAGGTCCGGGCCGGGCGGCTCGGCTGGCGTCTCCGGGCGTCGCGGGGCATCATCAGGGACACCTCGGTGCCCTCACCGGGCACGCTGCGGACCGTGGCCGACCCCCCGTGCCGGGCGATCCTGGCGTGGATGGACTCGGCCAGCCCTTTCCGGTCCCCGGGCACCGCCTGCGGGTCGAAACCGCGCCCGCGGTCCCGCACGAACAGCACCACCTCGGCCGGCTCGACCTCAGCGAACAGCGCGACGGTCGGGGCGCCGGACCATTTCGCCGCGTTGACGGTGGCCTCGCGCGCCGCCGCCAGCAGCGCGTTGAGGTCGTCGTCCAGCTCGCAGTCCCCGACGGTGACGGCCTCGACGGTGATCCCGTGCTGGGCCTCGACCTCCTGCTGGATGAGCCGGACGCCGCCGGCCAGGGTCAGCCCCAGGCCGTCGGCCGAGCCCGGCGCGAGCCCGTCGAACAGCCACGAGCGCAGCTCCCGCTCCTGCGCCCGGGCCAGCTGGATGACCTGCTGCGGCTGGTCGGCCCGGCGCTGGATCAGGGCGAGCGTCTGCAGGACCGAGTCGTGCAGGTGGGCGGCCATGTCCGCCCGCTCCTCGGCCCGGGTCCGGGCCTGCCGCTCGAGCACGAGATCACGGGCGATGCGCAGCCACCACGGGCCCAGCATGATCACGATCGCGATGATCACGAGCAGTAGCCCGGCCAGCGGCTGCAGCAGGGCGTGGGCCGATCGCCCGGACAGCAGGGCCGCCAGGCCGATGATCAGCAGCAGGACCGCGGACGCGATGCGCAGCCAGAGCCGCCGCCGCCCGCTGCCTCCGGCCAGGCCCGCCACCGGCTCGGCCAGGCGGCGGAGCATCTCATGCTCGTCCGCCGGGGTGTTCCGCCAGATCAGCGTGAGACCGACCACGCTGATCACTATCGACCAGGCCACGGAGTCGAGCCACGTCGCGCCGAGGGCGGAGCCGATGACAAACACGATGACCAGCAGCGACCCGAGGCCGGCGGCCAGCGCCAGGCCCCGCCGGTCGTTCAGCGCCCTGGTCGCGATGTTGCTGTCCGCTCCCTCGGCGGGCAGCAGCAGCCAGGCCACCACGTAGGCCGCGATACCGAAGCCGCCCAGCAGGGCGGCCACGACGAATGCGGTCCGGATGACGATGACGTCAATGCCGATCCGCGCCGCCAGGCAGGCGGCCACCCCGGCGACCAGGCGGTCCTCCCGCCCACGCCGCATCGGCCCGCTGCTGGACGGCTTGCCCACCCACTGGCGGTGGCGCAGGCGGTCCCACAGGTGCTGCTGGTGCTGCGGGTCCGCTGGCGGCGCCGCGCCGCCGTGATCGGGCCCCGGTCCTGGCTGGCCGCGCTCGTCGCTGGCCAGGCCCGGAGACGCGGAGCCGGCTGATTCCTCCATCCATCCATCATCGCGCCCCGGGCAGGTGCCGCGCCATCCGGGCAAACCCTGATCCGGCCGTCCGGCCCTCAGGGTCGAATGGGGGATCTTCCCGATACCCGTGGCTGACGTGCGGCGGCACGCTGATGGCATGGACACAACCACCGTAGAACCACAGGACAAGACCAAGTCGCAGCCGTTGACTCGGCCCGTCGAGGACCGGATGCTGGGCGGGGTCGCCGCCGGTATCGCCCGCTACCTCAGCGTGGACGTGACGGTGGTGCGGATCATCTTCGCCGTGCTCACCGTCGTGGGCGGCGCCGGCATCCCGCTCTATCTCGCCGGCTGGCTGCTGATCCCCGAAGAGGGCTCCGATCAGTCCGTGGCCAGCCACTTCATCGACTCCCTGTCCGCCCGGTCCCGCTGAAAGGAGGCCGCCGATATGTCAGCGCGCAGCTCCCGGCGGGCCCGCGGATCCACCACCTTTGTCGACCCCCAGATGAGGATCTCCGACGCTGACCGGGCCGACGTGGCTGACCGCCTGTCCCAGCACTACAGCGACGGCCGGCTCGATCAGCCCGAGTTCAACGAGCGCCTCGACCGGGCCATGAAGGCCAAGACCCAGGCCGACCTGGCTGGCTTGTTCACCGACCTGCCACCTATCGACGTACCAGGAAAGGCGGTCAAGGCCGTGCCCCCGCAGGACCAACGCCCGCGAAACCGGCGCCCGCTTCAACGAACCCTCGGCCTCATCCTCATCATCGTGGTCGCCGTCATCGTGGCGCGCGCCCTGATGTGGCCGTTCTTCTCGCTCGTCGGATTCTTCGGGCACGCCCTGTTCGTGCCCATCCCGTGGATCCTGGTCGCGCTGGTTGCCTTCTTCTGCTGGCGCTACGTCGCCCGGCGCCGCGACCGGTCCTGATGACCGGAAGGCCGGAACGCCCGCCACGGGGGCGGGCATTCCGGCCTCGGCGCACTCTGCCATGATCGGTACCCGGAGCCGGGGCCACACGGAGGGCGCTGAGCATGCCAGGCAAGCGATTCGCGGGCAGGACGGTGATGGTGTTCGGCGCGGCTGGCGCGCTGGGGGCCGGCCTGGCCTCGGCGTTCGCCGCCGAGGGGGCAGCGCTGATCGGCGTGGACCGCGGGGTGCCCGCCGGGGACCGCCGCCTCGGAGGTGCCCGCTACCACGCCGTGGACGTGCTCGACGACAGCGCGCTCGCCGCGCTGTTCGACGACGGTCCGCCGCCCTGGGCGGTGGTCAACACCGTGGGCGGCTTCGCCCCGCATGCCCCGCTGACCGACCTGGACCCGGCCGTCCTCACCGGTCAGCTGGAGCTGAACCTGCTGACGGCCGCGCTCGTCACCAAGCACGCGCTGCGCCGGATG
This sequence comes from uncultured Actinomycetes bacterium, assembly GCA_963730065.1. Taxonomy (GTDB): domain Bacteria; phylum Actinomycetota; class Actinomycetes; order Streptosporangiales; family Streptosporangiaceae; genus UBA9676. Next base: position 401,854 of record CAVSQL010000011.1, read on the forward strand.
AAGGCCACCGGCCAGGGCCGCCTGGTGCACACGGCGAGCCGGGCCGCCACGGCGACCCGCGGCCAGAGCTTCGCCTACTCGGTCAGCAAGCTGGGCGTGCTGCACCTGGTGACCATGGCCGCCGATGAGGTGCGGGGCACCGGCATCACCGTGAACTGTGTCGTTCCCAGCATCATCGACACCCCGGCCAACCGGGGCGCGATGCCGGACGCGGATCACGCCTCCTGGCCCAAGATTCCCGACATCGCCCAGGCCTATCTGTTCCTCGCCTCACCCGGCGCGCACCTCGTCTCGGGGGCGTCGGTTCCGGTTTAGGACCGGCGCCCCGGGGTCCCCGCCGTCCCGTGGGCGGGGAATACTGCAACCATGTCGGTACGGTCCGGGCAGCAGGAGGCCGCCACCGCCCCGGAAGGCGCCAGCGCGGGTGAAGGCGAGACCCCCCAGCCCGGCCTGCGGCATCCGGTGGCGTTCCTGCGGGCCCACGATCCCGGGCTGGTCACGCTCAAGCGAGCGGTATCCGCGGCCGTGGTGGTGCCCGCGATCTTCGCGATCGCCAGGGCCCTGACCAGCAACGCCCAGGTACCGCTGTTCGCCTCGTTCGGCGCGTTCGCACTGATGCTGTTCGTCAGCATCCCCGGCACCAGGCCGGACAAGCTGCGCCATTACCTGGCCCTGATCGTGGCCGGCGCCCTCCTGATCGTCGTCGGCAGCCTCTGCTCCACCCAGGCCGTGCTGGCCATTTGCGGCATGGCGGTGGCCGCCTTCGTGGTCCTGTTCGCCGGCGTGGTGAGCCCGACGGCCGCGCTCGGCACCACGTACCTGCTGCTGGCATTCGTGCTGGCGGTGAACGTGCCGGTGCCGCCCGGCCAGATCCCGGCCCGCCTCGCCGGCTGGGCGCTGGCCGCGGCGGCGGCCGTCCCGGTCGTCCTGCTGGTCTGGGCCCGGCCCTGGTACGACACCCGCCGGGCCGCCCTGGCCCGGGCGCTGCAGCGGCTGGCCGACCTCGTGCAGGCCCACGCGGAAGGCCATCGTGACCCGCCGGCCCACGACGCCGCCGAAAAGGCCCTGCGCGAGATGGGGAAGGATTTCGCGGCTACGCCGTATCCGCCCACCGGGCTCGCCCCCAGCCAGGTGGCCGTGGCCAAGATGCTGAGCCGCGTCGAATGGGCCGGCGCGCTGGCGGTGGTCGGGCCCGACCATGTGGACCTGGCGCTGAACTCGCCAACCGCCCGGGAACTCAACGCCGCCACCGCACAGGTGCTGCGCTGCGCGAGCGCGGCGATCGGTCCCACCGTCGAAGGGCACTCACCCGGCCGGCCCGCTGCCGCGGAACTCACCGCGGCGATCGCGGAACTGCACAAAGACCGGCGTGCGTCGTGGCGGTGGGCCGTGGACCGGCTCGTCAACCAGGTCACTCTCGGATCCGGGGCGCAGGAGCCCGAAGCACAAGAGAGGGCATCAGTCTCCGCCCTGGCGTTCGTCGATCCCACCTTCCGGGCCCGGTCGCTCGGCCTGACCACCGAGGAGATAGGCGCGCTCGCGCTGGAAGCCGCCGGCTTCGACGTGCCGCCCGAGCAGGACACAGTGCCGGTCCGCCCGGCGGGATCCGCGGCCGGCCTCCGGGCACTGTGGCAAGGGATGGCGGCCCATCTGACCGTGCGCTCGGTGTGGCTGGACAACTCGCTGCGGGGAGCGGCTGCCCTGGCGGTGGCGGTGGCGGTGGCGCGGATGACCGGCGTCCCGCACGCGTTCTGGGTGGCGCTGGGGACCATTTCGGTGCTGCGGTCCAACGCCCTGGGCACGGGGGCCACCGCGCTGCGGGCGGTGGCCGGAACGGTGCTGGGCTTCGCCATCGGGACGGCGATCATGCTTGGCGTCGGCGCGCACACCGACGCGCTGTGGTTCATCCTGCCGCTGGCCGTCCTGTTCGCCGGCGCCGCCCCGGCGGTGATCTCATTCACCGCCGGCCAGGCGGGATTCACCATCATGGTGATCGTCCTGTTCAACATCCTCGTGCCCGCTGGCTGGAAGGTCGGGCTGGTGCGGCTGGAGGATGTGGCACTCGGCTGCGTGGTCAGCGTCGTGGTTGGCCTGCTGTTCTGGCCGCGGGGCGCGACGGCCGCCTTCGGCCGGGCGCTCTGCGATGCCTACCGGGCCGGCTCCGGCGCCCTGGTGGCAGCCGTGGACCGGCTGGTCTCCCCCGGCCTGGACGGGGCGATGCGGCAGGCGGACAGCGAGTCCATGGCCAGCTACCACCGGCTGCTGGAGGCGTACCGGCAATTCCTGGCCGAACGAGGGGCCAAGGCGATCTCGCTGAGCACGGCGACTCATCTGTTCACCGGGGCGGCCCAGCTCCGGCTCACCGCGCACGCGCTGGCCGCCCTGCCGGTCCAGCCGCTTGAGATGGGAGGACCGCGGGCCAGCGCGCGCATCTCCCCCGCGACCGCGGCCGTGGCGACGGCCCAATCAGAACTGCAGCGCGCCGCCCACCGCGCGGACGCCTGGTATGACAGCTTCGCCGCGGCGCTCAACGGTGAGCATGGCCAACTGCAGCCAGCCGAGCACGATCACGACGAGCTGCAGCGCCATTTGATCCGCGCTTTCGACCTGGCCAGCGAGGAACACGACGTGGCCGGGGTGCGGATGGCGCTCCGCCTGCTGTGGGCCGATGAGTACCTGGACGACGAACAGGCCCTGCAGCGCGACCTGGCGGACGCGGCCCGCCCGCTCGCGGCGCAGGCGCACCGCCGCCTGATCTGACCGTCCCGGTGGGCCCGGGCGCCCCCGGCGGCATCCTAACCGTCAGGGTGCGTTGGCGCCGAGCGCGACGTCGGTCTCGCTCTGTCCGTCAGGCCCTGTCCCGCCGGTGGCGCCGGGGCCGGCGGCACTTCCAGCCCGCCCGGCCTGGCCCGCTCCGCGCGCCGCGTCCCGCCGGGCCGGGCGGCCGAGGCCCGGGTCATCCCGCCGCCGCCGGTCAGCCTCACCGCGATCGCCACCGGGATCACGGTCAGCAGCAGGACGAACGTGACCACGACGTTGACCTCGGGCAGCTGCTGGCCGAGCCGGATCGCGCCGAAGATCCACAGCGGCAGCGTGTTCTGCGCGCCAGCGGTGAAGGTGGTGACGATGACCTCGTCGAACGAGAGGGCGAAGGCGAGCAGCGCGCCGGAGATCAGCGCCGTGGACATCACCGGCAGCGTCACCGTGCGGAACGTGAACAGCCCGCTCGCGCCCAGGTCGGCGGCGGCCTCGTAGAGCGACCCGGAGACCCGCCGGAGCCGGGCGATCACGTTGTTGTAGACCACGACGATGCAGAACGTGGCGTGCCCGATGATGATCGTCAGCACCGACAGGTCGATCCCGGCGAAATTGAACGCCGAGTTCAGCGCGATCCCGGTGATGATGCCGGGCAGCGCGAGCGGCAGCACCAGCAGCAGCGACACGGCCTCCCGGCCGAAGAACCGGAACCGGTGCACGCCGAACGCGGCCGCCGAGCCCAGCAGCAGCGCCACCGCGGTCGCGAACAGGCCCGCCTTGACCGACAGCGCGAACGCCGTCCGGACCTGCGGGTCGTTCCAGGCGACCGAGAACCACTTCGTGCTCAGCCCCGCGATGGGCCAGCTCTGGATGTTCGAGGAGTTGAAAGCGTAGAGGCAGATGATGGCGATCGGCACGAACAGGAAGAGCAGCACGCCCGCCACCCAGATCCGCAGCCCGATCCGGGCCAGCCGACCCTCCATCAGCGTGCCCCTTCCCTCACATGGCCTCGAACGCGCCGAGCAGCCGCGCGCCGAGCAGGTAGAAGATCATGATCACGATGGGCACTATGGCGAGCGCGGCCGCGAACGGCAGGTTGTTGGCCGTGCCGATGTTGGAGTAGATGACGTTGCCGATGAAGTTGGAGTTCGCCCCGCCCACCAGCAGCGGAGTGATGAAGTCACCCAGGGTGAGCGAGAAGGTGAAGATCGACCCGGCCACCACCCCGGGCAGCGCCAGCGGCATGACCACGCTGCGGATCGTGCGCCAGTTGCGCGCGCCGAGGTCGCCGGAGGCCTCCAGCAGCGAGTCCGGGATCCGCTCCAGCGCGGCGTAGATGGGCACGATCATGAACGGCAGCCAGATATAGGAGAACACCAGCCACATCGCCGTGTTGGTGTAGCCGATGTTCACCGCGCCGAGGCCCAGCTTGGACAGCGTCCAGCTCAGCGTGCCGCCCTTTTGCAGGATGACGATCCAGGCGTAGACGCGGGCCAGGTAGCTGGCCCACAGCGGCAGCAGCACGGCGATGAACAGCGCCTGCCGCCCGCGCGAGGTCGCCACCCGCGCCATGTAGTAGGCGAACGGCACCGCGATCACGGCATCGGTGACCGTCACGACCGCCGCCATGATCACCGTCCGGGCGATGATCGTCAGGTAGGTGCTGGTGAAGATCTGCTGGAAGTTGGCGAGCGACCAGGTGTGCTCCAGCGCGTTGGTGAACGGGTTGACCGTCCAGAACGCTGTGGCCAGCATCACCGCGAGCGACGCGAGGTAGATCAGGAGGAACCACGCCAGCGGCGGGGACAGGGTGAGGGTGGCCCGCAGCCACGCCCGGCGCCAGAGCGCCGCCGAGACGCGGGCCCCCCCGCTCACTGTCCGGTCCTCGCGGACCGCGGTCGCTGTCATCGCGTGCTATGCCGTCCGGGCACCGTTGTTACCCGGTGATCTGGGTCCAGGCGGTGACCCACCTCTGGAACGGCACGCAATCGTTCTTGCCGTTGCCGCATTGCGGCAGCGGGGTCTTCCAGAACTTGAGGGTCTGGAAGTAGGCCTCAGGCGCGTTCGCGTGGTAGGCGGCGCACGAGCCCTTCTGGATCTGATCCATGATCGGGCAGGCCAGCTTGTTCGCCGGGGTCTCACCGAAGAAGATCGCCTGCTGCGCCTGGACCTTGGGCGTGGTGACCCACTGCATCCACTTGTAGGCGCAGTTCGGGTGCGGCGCCTTGGTGGCGAGCATCCAGGTGTCGGCCCAGCCGGTCGCGCCCTGGCTCGGGATGGTGTCGGCGACCGGCGCGCCCGCCGCCACCAGCGTGTTGGTCTGCAACGGCCACGCCGCGCCCACCACGGTGGTGCCGCTCTGGAACAGCGACTCCTCCTGCGAGGCCAGGTCCCAGTACTTCTTGATCAGCGGCTTCTGCTGCTTGAGCAGGTTGACCGCGGCGTTGAACTGGGTCTGGGTCAGCTCGTAGGGGTCGGTGATGCCCAGACTCGGCTGGGCCTTCGACAGATAGAGCGCCGCGTCCGCGATCTGGATCGGGTTGTTCGGCACCGTGACCTGGCCCGCGTACTTCTTGTTGTAGATCACCGACCACGAGGTGGGGGCGGACGGGAACGCCTTCTTGGAGTAGAGCAGCACGTTCGGGCCGAACTCATAGGACACGCCGTAGTGCTTGCCGCCGATGGTGTTGAACGGCGGGTTCTGCAGGAACGGGTGGAAGTTCTTCCAGTTCGAGATGAGGTTGATGTTGATCGGTTTCACATCGCCGCTGTAGATGAGCCGCAGATCGGCATCACCCGAGGCGGAGACCACGTCGTACTGGCCGCCGCCGCCGTTGGCCATCAGCGACACCATTTCGCTGGACGTGCCGGCGTACTTGGCGCTCACCTGGCAGCCGGTCGCCTGCTCGAACGGCTTCACCCACTGGGGCTGGGCGTACCCTTCCCAGGCGATGACGTTGAGCTGGCCCTCGCCCTTACCGACCGAGGACGGCACCGGCGTGTTCGCCTGCGGCGCGGTGAGCCCGCTGGTGCCGCTACTAGTGCTGGAGGTGCTGCCACCACCGGACGAGCCGCAGGCCGCGACCAGGACCGCAGCGGAAGCGGCCGCGAGCAGCATGCTTCCTCGTGCCCATTTCTTCATTGGCCATACCCCTCACTGCGAGCCGGGATGGTCCCGGCTCTCGTCATGGATGTCGTAGGTCTGGGTTTCGCGCCAGGCGACGTTCACTGTCCGTCCCCGGGCCTCGAGCGCTTCGGCGGCCGCGGTCTCCAGGTTCTGGCGCACCGCGGTGATCTTGCCGCCCGCCTCCAGGGCGATCTGGTAGCGGGTGAGCATGCCGAGGTAGACGACGTCTTCGATGCGGCCGCGCTCGACGTGGCTGCCCTCCGGCGCCTTCTCGCCGTCGGCCAGCAGGTGGATCTTCTCCGGGCGGATCGTGAAATGGCGCCCGCCGCGTTCCAGCAGGTTGGACACGCCGATGAAGCCGGCCACGAAATCGCTGGCGGGCCGTTCGTAGACCTCGACCGGCGTGCCCAGCTGCTCGATGCGGCCCTGGTTGAACACGGCCAGGCGATCGCTCATGGTGAGCGCCTCCTCCTGGTCGTGGGTGACGTAGATGAAGCTGATCCCGACCTCGCGCTGGATCCGCTTGAGCTCGAACTGCATCTCCTGGCGCAGCTTCGCGTCCAGCGCGCCGAGCGGCTCGTCGAGCAGGAGCACCTCCGGCTCGTTGACGATGGCGCGGGCCAGCGCGACCCGCTGCCGCTGGCCGCCGGAGAGCTGGACCGGCTTGCGGTCGCCGAGCCCGGCCAGCCGGACCATGGCGAGCGCGGCCTCCGCCCGGCGCCGCCGCTCCGCCCTGGGCACCCGGGCGACGCGCAGCCCGTACTCGACGTTCTCGAGCACGCTCATGTGGGGGAAGAGCGCGTAGTCCTGGAAGACGGTGTTCACGTTGCGCGCGTACGGGGGCTTGCGGGTCACGTCCACCCCGCCGAGCTCGACCGAGCCCGCGTCGGGGCGCTCGAACCCGGCGATCAGCCGCAGCAGCGTGGTCTTGCCCGAGCCGGACGGGCCGAGCATGGTGAAGAACTCGCCCTCGGCGACGTCGAGATCGACCCCGGCGACCGCCACCACCGGCCCATACACGCGGCGCACTACCGGTCAGCCGGACCGCGGGTGCGCCGGTGGCTGACCCCGTGCTGGCTGCGACAGCGCCCCGGCTGGCCGGCGCTGCTTCCTGCCTGCCCGTCGCCGTCTCGCTCACCCGTGCCCCTCGTCATGCATGCCTGGCCGCCTGCCCGGCCGGGGAACCCCGTGCGCGGGCCGCGTCCCGGGATCGACGATTCCGATAACCTACAGGATCAGATGTTTGTGTCAAGTTTCCTCCAACAGCCGCGCACCCGGGTCCGCGGGAGGGGGCATTGGTGGCATCACCTGCGCTGACGACCGTCCGGGCCCGCACGCTTTTCACCCCGCTCGACGCCGGCGGCCGCGCCGACACCGTGACCCGGCGGCTGGCCCAGGCGATCCGGCTGGGCCTGCTGCTCGACGGGGAGCGCCTCCCGGCAGAAAGCCAGCTGGCCGGGCAGCTCGGCGTCTCGACCGTGACGCTCCGGGAGGCACTCGCCGCGCTCCGGACGATGGGCCTGGTCGAGACCCGGCGCGGGCGCGGTGGCGGATCGTTCGTCCGGGCCCCCGACGACGCCGACCGCCTGGAGCGCCCGCTCCGGCTCCTGTCCCTGCACGAACTGCGCGACATCGGCGACCACCGCGCCGCGATCGCGGGCACCGCGGCCCGGCTGGCCGCTGAGCGCGCGCTCGCCACCGATGTCATCACACTGAGAGAGCATGCCGAACGGCTCCGCGGGGCGGCCGCCCTGACCGACCGCCGCCGGGCCGACGCGCGGCTGCACATCGAGATCGCCGCCACCGCCCAGTCCCCGCGGCTCACCCGCGAGGAGATGGACCTGTGGTCCGAGATCGGCGACCTGGTCTGGCTGCCGCTGGACGGCGCGGACGTGGCGCCGGCAGCCCGCGACCACGACCTGCTGATCGACGCCATCGAGGCCCACGCGCCCGAGCGGGCGCGGGAGATCGCCGAGCGGCACGTGGCCGCGGAGACGGGCCGGCTGCTGGAACTGCGGCTCAGCCTGCACCACCGATGACGGCCGCCCCGGACAGCGCGGGCGAGCACCTGCTCGCTGCCGTCACCGCCGCGATCGGGCGGGTGCTGGAGTCCGTCACGGAGGTCGGCGAGGCGATGACCGCCCTGGCCTCGGCGGCCGGCGCTGGCCGGCGGCCGCTGCGGCGCGCTGACCTGGCCGCGCTCCGGCCGCTGGTGGCGCAGGTGCTGGCGCGCCATCACGGGTTCGCGGCCGGCGCCGGGGTCGTGCTGGCGCCGGACGCGCTGGCGGACGCGCCACGATGGATCGACTGGTGGTGGGCGGGCCAGGGCATCGGGCAGCTGCAGGTCGACCTCGACCCCGGGTCAGCCGAGTTCTACGACTACACCACCACCGAGTGGTACCGCGAGCCCGCCCGGACCGGGCAGCCATGCATCGCCGGCCCCTACGTGGACTACATCTGCACCCGCGAGTACACCTTCACGGTGTCGGTCCCGGTGGTGGACCAGGGCCGGTTCGTGGGCGTGGCCGGCGCGGACATCCTGGCCGGCGAGGTGGAGCGGATGGTGCTGCCCGGGCTGTCCCAGCTCAGCCGGGCCAGCCAGCCGGCTGTGCTGATCAGCGGCCGCGGCCGGGTGATCGCCTCCAGTTCCGCCCGGATCCTGCCCGGCGAGGTGCTCAGGCCAGCCGGGCCGGGCCGCCCCGGCTCGCCCGGCTGGCCGGACGGCGCTGGCTGGCCGGGCACCATGACGGCCGCCGGCCCGCTGCCGTGGATGCTGCTCGGAGGGCCGGGCGGGCCGGGCGGGGCGGGTGGGGCGGGCGGGCCCGGTGGCTGACGCACCCGCCCGGCGAAGTGGCCGGGAATAAGGCAACCGGGCACATGCGGGCTATTCACGGGCGGTAACCTGGCCGCACAGATACAGAACCCCCTGGCACACACTGTGAGGTCGCGATGAGCCTGCCCGCCCGCCAGTTGCGGAAGCTTGAAGAGATTGAGGGCGGCCTCACCAGTTCCGATCCCCGTCTGCGGTCCCTGTTCGCGATCTTCACCCGGCTGACCCGGGGTGAGACGATGCCGTGGTTCGAGGAGGTGCCGGTCCGGCCGATCGCCGACGGGCTGGCCGCGGGGCGCGGCCTGGTCCGCCGGGCCGCCCGCAGGCCCGCCGCCCGGGTCAAGGCGCTGCTGCTCCTGCCGGCCATGCTGAGCGCGATGGTATGCGGGATCATGATCGCCGCCGGGGTTCACGGGCGCGCCGCGGCCTCCGTATCCGCCAAACCCCCGGCCGCGCGGGAACTCATCCTCAAGTCCAGCAAGATGTGCCGCCTGGGGATGATCCGTTTCCCGGCTCTCGCCTGCTGACGACGGGATCGTCGGGATCGACGAAACCGAACATGCGCAGGCCGGCCACCAGCGGCCGCGGCCGCGCCGTGAACCGGTGCGCACCCACCCCGAACCCCGCTCCCGGGTCGGACAGCCAGCTCAGCTCGAAGCCGTCTTCACCGAACCAGCCGCAGATCCGCGGCACCAGATCCGGCGGCCTCCGCCCCCGCGTCCACACCGTCGCGCCGCCGGTCGCGCACAGCTGGGCACAGCAGCCGACCGTGCGCCTGATGTCGGGCTCGGTGATGTTGCCGAACACCCCGCACACCAGGATGAGGTCGGCGGGGACCAGCCCCGCGTAGGCATCGGTCAGCGAGGCATCCCCGGTCACCACCTGGACACCGGGCAGCCCAGCGTCCGCGGCTGCCCGGCGGGCCGTGGCGGCCAGCGCCGGGTCGCGCTCCACCAGCCGGGCGGTGACGTCACGGCCGCGCGGGTGGCTGGCGAGCACCGGGATCAGGTCGCGGCCCTGGCCCGCGCACATGCTGATGGCGCGCAACGGGCCCGGCGGCGCCGCGTCCAGCGCGCCGGCGATCCGTGCCTGGACCACCGCCAGCCGCCGCGCCAGTGACGAGCCCGGGTCGTCGTAGGCGTCATGCCAGGCCCGCCAGTCGCGGCCGGCCATCGTTCAGGCCTGCCGGGCGGCGGCCTTCAGGGCGGCCACCGGCAGCCAGCCGTCGTGCTTCCACACGATGGTGCCCGAGGCGGAGACCAGGGCGAACCACGGCTGGTCCTGCACGCCGTAGCCGTCGGCCAGACGGCCGGTGGTATCGGCGGCCACCGGGTAGGCCAGCGGCTGGCCAAGACTCTTCAGGTAGCCGGCCACAGCGCCCAGGGACGGCTCGGTGGCCGCCTCGTCCACCGCCACCAGCCCCGGCAGCCGGCCGTGCCGCGCCGCGCGGGCGTAACCGTTCAGCGCCAGCAGATGGGACCGGAGGTCGGAGGTCTCCGCCACCCAGGTGGCGAAGAACATGACCAGGTGCGGCTGCCCGGGTGTGAGGCGGACCGGGCCCGGCGCGCCACCCGGCACGGCCGGCAGCGTCGCCGGTGACGACGGCCCGAGGCCGGGGATGTGCGCCAGCGAGCGCTGGGTGGCCACCCGGGGGTGGCCGGGCAGCAGGCTGGCCGCCTCATCGGCGAGGATCTGCGCCGCCTGGCCGATGCTGGCGTAGTTCATCTGGGTCAGGTAGATGGTCCGCTCCCGGCCCTGCGGGTCGATGACGAGCAGGGCCGGTGTGTGGTCGATCTGCCCGGCCTGGATCTGCACCGCGATGTGATACGCCCGCCAGACCGCGGCCAGCTGGGCCGGCGTGCCGGTGAGGAAGTCCCACTGGTTCACCATGCTGTGGGCCCGCGAGTAGGCCATGACGTCGGCCACCGACGTGGCGTCGGGGTTGGCGTCCACCCCGAGCAGCTGGACCTTGCTGCCGGCCGGGCCGAGCAACTGCCGGGCCTGGACCATGCTCACCGTGGTCAGCGGGCACACCGTGGTGCATTCCGAGTCGACGAACGACAGGATGACGACCTTGCCGCGGAACTGGTGCAGCGACATGCGCTGGCCGAACTGGTTGACCAGCGTGATGTCGGGCGCGGGGTGCCCGCCCAGTGAGCTGCCGGGGTCGAGGGCCGGGTTGGCGGCCACGGCCCGGGCCTCATTCCCGCTCAGCGCCCCGGAGCCCGCCTGGCCCGCTGGATCCGATGGTGCGCCGGCCGTACAGCCCGCCAGCAGCGCAGCCGCGAGCAGCGCGGGCGCCAGCGCCACCCCGGACCACCGCAGCGCCCGGCGCACGCTCATCCGCGAGCCCTGGGCGCCCGGCCGGTCCCGGCGTCGGATGCGTCCCGCACCCAGATCATGCGGCGGCCGCTTTCCCCCGGTGCCTCCGGCTCGTGCGCGATCACCCGGTCCAGCCGGTAGCCGAGCTTGCGGGGGATGGCGGCGCTGGCGGCGTTGGCCTCGTCACAGTGGATCTCGACCCGCCTCACCCCGGGGAGCCCGAGCGCAACGGAGGTCAGCGCCTCGGTCGCGGCCGTCCCGAAGCCACGGCGGGTCTGCGTCTCGGCGATCCAGTAGCCGATCTCGATGCCCCCGTCGCCCACCCGCCGGTGCAGTCCGATCGCCCCGACCAGCACGCTCTGCTCGGCGGCGAACACCGAGTAGATGTAGTCGGTGCCCGCCGCCCACATCTCGTCGGCTTCGGCCACCCGGGCGCGCTGGGTCCGCGGGTCGGCCGCCTCCGGGGTCGCCCACGGCATCCAGGGGCGCAGGTGATCCATGCTGGCGCTGACCGCGGCGGCGAGCGGGCCGGCGTCGGCCGCGCGCACCCGGCGCAGGACGAGCATGCCGGCGTCCACCTGTTCCGGCGGGGCGCCGGTCGCTTCTCTGGGCACGGTTCATAGTAAGCAGTCGCCGGGCCGGCTGTACGCCGGTGACCGGCTCAGGCCGCTGGCCCCCGGTGCGCAGGCATCAGATCTTCGGGGCCACCCCAGACCGGGCCCACGGGCGGGTCGTCGCCGACGATGACGCCCCCGCCGTGGCCCCAGCTCACGTAGCGCCACGACAGGTTGAGCAGCGCGGACAGCCGGTTGCGGCCGCCCAGCAGCGTGACCAGGTGCAGGCCGAGCCAGGCGAGCCAGGCGAGCGTCCCGCGTATCCGCACGCCGTGCGGCAGCTGGACCACCGCGCTGCGCCGCCCGACCGTGGCCATGATGCCCTTGTCGCGGTAGACGAGCGGGACGGCCGGGAGCGCCTTCACCAGCCGCCCCACCTGCCGGGCGGCGTGCCGCCCGGACTGGATGGCGGGCTGGGCGAGCTGGGGCAGCGGGAGCCCGTCCACGAGGGCGATGTCCCCCGCGGCGAACACCCGGTCCTGCCCGTGGACCCGCAGATCGGGCCCGGTCAGGATGCGGCCGCCGCGGCCCTGGGGCAGCGTCCACTGGCCCGCCGCGGCCGGGGCGGTGACTCCCGCCGCCCAGATGGTGACGTCGCTGGCCAGGTCCTCGCCGTTGGCCAGCAGCACGCGGTCCGGGGTGACCTCCCGGATCTCGGCCGACAGGCGGACCTCCACGCCGCGGCGCAGGAGTTCCCGGCGCGCGTATTCCTGCAGCGCCGGGTCGAACGGCGCGAGCAGGACCGGCGCCATCTCGACCAGCGTGATACGCACGCTGGCCAGGTCGACCTCGGGAAACGCGGCGTCCAGCGCGGTCTCACGCAGTTCCGCCAGCGCCCCGGCCAGTTCCACGCCGGTGGCTCCGCCGCCGACGATCGTGAATTTCACGGCCTTGCCCGGGCCCGCGATGTCCAGCCGCTCCAGCCGGGCCATGATGTGGTCCCGCAGCCGGACCGCGTCACGGCGGGTGTACAGGCCCAGGCTGTTCTCGGCCGCGCCGGGCACGCCGTAGTACGCGGCCGACACCCCGGTCGCCACGATCAGGTAGTCGTACTCGAACTCCCCCCCGTCGGCCAGCGTGATCCGCCGCGCCGCCGTGTCGATCCCGGTCAGCTCGCCCAGCCGGAACCGCGCACCCTGCCTGCGGGTGAACGCCCGCGCCGAGTACACCACATCGCCCGGGTTCAGCCCGGCCGTCGCCACCTGGTACAGCAGCGGCTGGAACGTGCTGTACCCGTTGTGATCGACCAGCATCACCTGCATCCCCGCGCGCGCCAGTTCCCCCACCGCCGCCAGCCCCGCAAACCCCGCCCCCACCACGATCACCCTCGGCGCGCCAGTCCTGGCCACCCGGCCCCTGCGCCCCCTCATGTTCCCGCCTCTCCCTACCTCCCGCAGTTCCCGCTCCCACTTCCCGCTCCTACTAACGACAACCGCCCCAGCCGCCAGAACATGCCGCCGCGCCCAACAGGTGAGGAGCCCGCGGATGGCCAGGAGGATCCGTGGGAGGCGCCAGGCCAGCCCCCATGACATCAACGGTTCAACGCAGTCAACTCCGGCCGCAGACACGGCTGGGGAGGACCCCCTGCCACCGGCGTCCCGAGTTCCGCGCACACGGCCAGCAGAAGGCCGCCGATGCCCGGGGATGTACTCCCCCCGATCCCGGACGGGTTGACAAAGTAGTGCGGCCACGGCAGCGGGTTACTCGTCCACAGCACGCGCTGGGTCGCCACGTCGTATCCCCACGCCATGCCAAGCGCCCCATGGTCGATCCCGAGCACCGCGCCCGCCCGCACCCCGTAGAGCCCGGCGGACGCGGCGGTGGCGCCGCGCACCCGGGCCAGCCTGCTCCCTGTCTGCGGGGCCACCCCCACCAGCGCGTTCCCGACCAGCAGGTACAGCCGCCGCCCCACCGCGTCGACGCTTTCCGGCAGCCCGGCCGACCGGTGCCACAGGCGGTCGCCGGTGCCCGCGCTGTAGGCGGTGACCCCGTGGGCGCCAGCGAACACCACCACCCCGTCGAAGGCGAGGCTGAGCGCGCCGTCAAAGGCGTTCCCAGGCGGCCTGACCAGCCGCTCGGCGCCGGTGCGGAGGTTGATCCGCCGCAGCGCCGTCACCGGCGCCGCACCCAGATAGCCGCCGGCGGCGACCGTGACGTACAGGTCGTTGCCGTCCTCCTGCCAGGCCTGCGCCGCCTGGCCGGTCGGGCGGCTCCACAGCACCGCGCCGGTGCGGTTGGCGTAGCGGGTCACCGCGTGCGCACCGACGATCACGGTGGCGGCGGCGTCCGCCGCCACCGCGCCACCAAACGGCGCCGCCGGGTAGGCCCTGATCCGCTGGCCGGTCGCCGCCGCCAGCACCACTTCTTCCCGGACTACCGTTCCCGCCGCCGTCGGCAGCCCCACCCCCGCCGTGACCACGCCCGGCCAGACCCGGACCGAGACGATGGCCGACCCGGCGGGGAACCCGCCGAGATCGGCGGTCCACAGCGGCTGGCCGCTGTGCGCCGCGAAGGCGGACACGGCCAGCCCGGCGCCGATGGCGGCGACCTGGTCACCGAGCGCGGCGTACGCCTCCCCCCGGGCGGGCGTGGTGCCCAGCAGGCCGTTCTGGGCGACCCACGATCCCGGCAGCAGGCGGGCCCAGCGCACCGTGCCCGCCTGCCCGCAGCCGGACCTGGCCGGGGTGCCCGGCCCGGGGCACGGCTGCGACCGCGGCCCGGCGGCCGGGCCGGGCGCGACCGCCACCACGATCAGTACGGCGGCAAAGGACAGGCGGCGGATCCAGGTCAGCGGTCCGCGTGCCACCTGCCCACCTCCGACTCCCGGCACAAGCCATCCGTTATGCGTGCCGGTTGGGTTGGCCGTTGGCCAACTCTGCGGGTTTGCCGGCCGTCATCGCGGCGCTGCTCGATAGCGTAGGGGGGGCCGGGCTGGCCGCCCCACGACTTATGGAGATCACTATGACCGAACGTGCACCGCTGCCCTACGACTACCTGCCGAAGGTGGCCTCGTTCTCGCTGGAGAGCGACGATGTCGCCGACGGCCAGATGATGGGCGACGCGCAGGTCTACAACGGGTTCGGGATGACCGGCCAGAACATCTCCCCCGAGCTGCGCTGGCACGGCTTCCCGGCCGAGACCAAGAGCTTCGCGGTGACCTGCTACGACCCCGACGCGCCGACCGGTTCCGGGTTCTGGCACATGGTGCTGCTCGATGTCCCGGCGAGCGTGACCGAGCTGGCCACCGGCGCGGTGAGCGGGGACAAGCCCGGGCTGCCGGCGGGCGCCTTCTGCGTGCGCAACGACTACGGTTCCAAGGACTTCGGGGGCGCCGCGCCGCCGGAAGGCGACCCGCCGCACCGGTACGTGTTCGCCGTGCACGCGCTCAAGGTGGACTCTCTCGGCGTGGACTCCGACGTCTCCCCCGCGGTGGCCGGCTTCATGATGGGCTTCCAGACTCTCGCCCGGGCCGTGCTGATTCCCGTCTACGGCTTCTGAGCGCCGAATAGAATTCGTCGTATGCAAGGGGGGCCGGAAAGGACAAGAAAGGCTCCCCTTCATGCAACTTGATGCGGACGTCGTCAGGCTGGCCAAGGGAAAGAACCTGGCCACGGTGGTGACCCTGATGCCGAACGGTCAGCCGCAGGCGCTGCTGACCTGGGTGGACACCGATGGTGAGCACGTCCTGGTGAACACCGAGCCGCAGCGGCAGCGGGCCAGGAACATCCGCCGGGACCCCAGGATCACGGTGCTGATCCACTCCGCCGACGACCCGTGGGACTGGGCCGAGGTGCGCGGCCACGTCGTCGAGACCGTCACCGGGGAGCAGGCCCGCCAGCACATCGACGAACTGTCCAACAAATACGTGGGCAGCGACTACCGCAACCCGATCGGCCCGCAAGGCCGGATCATCCTCAAGGTCGCCGCGGACAAGGTCAACACCCCGGCCGTAATCCGGCGCCGGTAGGCGCGGCACGGCCAGCCCCCGCAGCGCCTTACGATGGACACCGGCGTGCAACTCCAGCAGACCATTTCCGAGGACTGGCGATGAGCAAGGCGACGAGGATCAGGCAGCAGAACGCCCGGCAGAAGATCGCCGCACAGCGGGAGGCCGAGCGGCGGGCCGAGCGGCGCAGGCGCCTGTTCATCACCGGCGGCAGCGTGCTCGCGGTGATCGTCATCGTGGTGGCCTTTATCGTCATCAGGTCGCTCAACTCGCCGTCGCCCAGCGCGGCGGCCAAGTCGGCCGCCCGCACCCCGCTGCCCGCCAGCGTGTCCAACGCCGTCTCCACCGTGCCCGCGAGCACCCTCAACACGGTCGGGGCCGGCTCGGTGCCAAGCGTTGTCCAGCAGCCGCTCACCCCGGGCAGCGGCGCGGCGCTCACCAGCAACGGGAAACCGGAGATGCTGTTCATCGGCGCCGAGTACTGCCCCTACTGCGCCGCGATGCGGTGGTCCATGGCGGTCGCCCTGAGCCGGTTCGGGACGCTGTCAACGCCGTGGCACGGCATCCACTCGTCCAGCACCGACGTCGACCCGCACACCGCCACGCTGACGTTCTACAAGTCCAGCTACACCAGCAAGTACCTGACCTTCACCTCGGTCGAGAACACCACGGTCACCAAGGCCCCGCTGCAGAACCCCACCGCGGCGCAGAACGCGATCTGGGCCAAGTACGAGCCAGACGCCACCACCCGCGGCTACCCGTTCATCGACTTCGGGAACAAGTTCGTGCTCAAGGGCCCCATCTATGATCCGGCCGTGCTGAAGGGCCTGACCTGGAGCCAGATCGCCACCGCGATGCGCGACCCGTCGTCGCCGGTCTCCCAGGGCGTGCTCGGGGCGGCGAACTACATGACCGCCGCCATCTGCAAGATGACGAACAACCAGCCGGCCAACGTCTGTACCTCGCCGGCGGTCACCAAGGTGGCGGGGAAGCTCTAATGGCCGCGCCCAAGCAGGCGCGCCCGGCCGGGACCCGGCCGGGCGGGGGAAAGTCGCGGGACAAGGGCACCCGGGGCGGGCGGCCCGAGCCCCAGCCGGCCGGGACCGGCAGCCAGGGCAACGGGCAGCGCTCCAACGGGCAGCGCGGCGGCCAGGCAACACGTCCGGTACGCCAGGGCCAGGCCGCCATCCCGGCCACGCCCGAAACGCGGGCCGTCCCGCTCTGGTTCCAGCTGACCACCTGGCTGCTCGCGCTGGCGGGCCTCGGGGTCTCGATCTGGCTCACTATCGCCCACTACATCTCGCCCGCGCTCCTCATCTGCTCCGAAAAAGGACTCATCAACTGCGCGGCGGTGACCACCAGCCCGGAGTCGATCGTGTTCGGCGTCTTCCCGGTGGCCGTGCTCGGGCTCGCCTTTTACGTCTTCATGGCTGCGATCACCTCGCCGTGGGCCTGGCGGGCGAACTGGCCGCCGATCCGCTGGGCCCGCCTGGGCTCGGTGGCCGTCGGCATGGTGTTCGTGCTCTACCTGATCTACACCGAGCTGATCACCCTGAACGCCATCTGCCTGTGGTGCACCAGCGTGCACGTGATCACGTTCGCGCTGTTCGCGCTGATCGTGTTCAGCGCCGCCGCAGGCTATGGGCTCCCCGAGCCAGCCTCGCGCCGCTGACCGAGCGGCGGCCCTCCCCGTTACGTCGCTGGGGCTGGATTCTGCGCCTGCACTCCGAAGGCACCACCACCGCCAACAGCCCCGACGGCCAGCGCACCCTCCATAGCCACGGCCCACCCACCCAGGCCGCCTGACCGCGGCGCCGTGCCCGCGTGCCGCCAACTCGCCCAAAAGACGACCCAGAGTTCGTCCTGCTGCTGACGACACCAGCACGTCCCCCGCCTAGCGTCGAAGCCCGATGCAAGCGGAGGTGAACGTGGCAGCGGTGATCGAGTGCCGGGAGCTGGCCAAGCGGTACCGCGGGGCCACCGCGCTGGCCGGGCTGGACCTGACCGTCGAGGCGGGCCAGGTGTTCGGCTTCCTCGGCCCGAACGGGGCCGGCAAGACCACCACGCTGCGGATCCTGCTCGGCCTGGTCACCGCGACCTCCGGGCAGGCCTGGCTGAACGGCAAGCGGGTCCCCGACCCCACTGGGCTCGCCCGGGTCGGGGCCATGATCGAGGAGCCCGCGTTCTACCCGTGGCTGACCGGCCGCCGCAACCTGGAACTGCTGGCGCTGTCCGGTGCCCGGCTGCCGGCCCGGGACGAGAAGGTAGCGGCCACACTGGAACGGGCCGGCCTGACCGGTGTGGCCGACCGCAAGGTCAAGGGATATTCGCAGGGGATGCGGCAGCGGCTCGGGCTGGCGGCGGCTTTGCTGCGCCGGCCGTCACTGCTGCTGCTCGACGAGCCGGCCAACGGCATGGACCCGGCGGGCATCAGGGAGTTCCGCACCCTGCTCCGCTCCCTGGCCGGCGACGGGACCACGGTGTTCCTGTCCAGTCACCTGCTGGCCGAGGTCGAGCAGGTCTGCGATCAGGTCGCCGTGCTTCACGCTGGCCGGCTGGTCGATCAGGGACCGGCCGCCGCACTGGCGACGGCGCGGGCCCAGGTGCGGGTCGAGGTCGATCCGGCCGACCGGGACAGCGCGCTGGCCCTGCTCACGCGGTGGGCCGCCCGGGCGGACGGGCCCGGTGGGGTGATGGTCGAGGCGGCCGACGGGCGGGCGGTCAACGAGGTGCTCGGGCAGGCGGGGATCTGGGCGCGGCAGATCGTGCTGAGACGTCCCGGGCTGGAGGAGACCTTTCTGGAATTGACCGAGCCGGCTGGAGGCGGACATGCGGCTGATCCGCGCTGAACTGAGGAAGCTTGGCCGGCCGCTGACCTGGGGTGTGGCGGGCGCGGCAGCGGTGTTCTGCGTCTTGCTGGCCACCGGTGGCGCACACAATGCGGCGCTTGAGGCCCGCGTCCCAGCTGGGCACGTGCCAACGTGCTCCGAACTCGGGATCCCCGCCGGCCCGCGCTGCGTGCAGGCCCAAGCCCGGGAACGGGCCAGGCTGAACCAGGCCAGCGCGGGGCCGGCCCAGGTCGCCACCCAGCTGAACCCGCTCGCGGCGGGGGCGGAGGCGGCTGGGCTGATGGCGTCCTTGCCCGGGGCGCTGGCGCTGGCGCTGCTGGCCGGCGCCCACATCGGTGGTGAGTGGTCGGGCCGGACCATGAAGAACCTGCTCACCCAGGAGGGCCGTCGGTGGCGGGTGCTCGGCGCGAAGCTGGTGAGCCTGTGGCTGGCCGGGGTCGCGCTGATCGCGGTGTGCTGGGCGGCGCTGGCGGCCGCCGGGCCGGTTCTCGTCCACGTCGATCATCTGCCGGCCTCGCACGAGCCCGCCGCCCACGCGCTGAGCTTGGCGAGCTCGCAGGTCGCGCGGGCCCTGCTGGTGCTGGCGGCGTTCGCCGCCATCGGCCTGCTCGCCGCGGTGGTGACCCGCGGCACGATCGGGACCACCGCGGCCACGGCGGGGGCCATCATCGCGATGCTGGTCGCCGCGTCGCTGCCCGGTACCGGGCGCTGGACCCCGGCGACCTGGGTGCAGGACTGGATGGGTTTCCCGGCCGGCCAGGCCTCGATCACGTCGCTGCCCACCAACTTCTGGTCCCGCTTCATCGGCGCCACCGCCGCGCCCGGCCGACTGCTGGGCCTGCTCGGGCTGGCCGGGCTGCTGGCGGCTTGCTGTGCGGCGGCGACGGCGCTGTTCCGCCGCCAGGACATCAGCGGATGACGCCCTACAGTCGGGTTATGGCTCCCTGGAAGGATCTGGCCACCCCGCGCCGGGTGGACCTGCTGATCGCGGCGGGCCTGCTGGTGTGGGGGCTGCCAGATGTGCCGTGGTGGTGGGAGTATCCCGGTCACGCGGGCTCGACCCCGGACGTGCTCGGGTCGCTGGCGCTGACACTGGCCATGTCGGTCCCGTTCTGCTGGCGGCGGGTGGCGCCGGTACCGGTGCTCGGCCTGGCGGTAGGCGTACTGGCGGCACGGTACGCGCTGCACCGGGACCTGACCTCCGCGTTCGCCGCGGTGCTGGTCGGCGCCTACGGGCTGGGGGCCTATCCCAGCCCGGTCCGCCGCTGCGCCCGGTGGCTGGGCTGGCTCTCCCTTGCCGCCGCGGTGGTCGTCGTCGTCACCAGCAACGGCGTGCCGGACAAGTCCTACCCCGGCGTGCTCGAAGGCCGGTTCGCTGGGGCGCCGCTGGCGCTGCTGGGCGCCGCGTTCGTGCTCGGCGACGCGGCCGATGCCCGGCGTCGTGAGGCCGCCGCCCTGGTCGAGGCGGCACATCAGGCCGAACGCACCCGCATCGCCCGGGAACTGCACGACGTGGTCGCGCACCAGCTGTCCGCCATCGCCGTGCAGGCGGGAGCGGCACGGATCGCCGCGGGGAGCAGCCAGGTCCCGGCAGGCAGCAGCCTCGCTCCAGGTGGGGGCGGCCAGGCCGGGGTGCTGGCCACGGTGGAGCGGCTGGCCCGGGAGGCGCTCACCGAGCTGAACCACCTGCTCGGCGCGCTGCGGCGCGAGCAGGCCGGCGACCCGGCGCGCCGGCCTTCCCCCACGCTGGGGGAACTGGGGACCCTGCTCGATGCCGCCCGCGCCGCTGGCGTGCCGGCGGATCTCACCGTCGAGGGCGGCCCGCGGGCTCTGTCCCCCGGCGTCGAGCTGTCCTGTTACCGCATCATCGACGAGGCGCTCACCAACGTCGCCCGGCACGCGCCGGGGGCGCCGACCCGGGTGGTGCTCCGCTACCGGCCCGGCGCGCTGGACCTCGAGGTGGCCAACGGCCCCGCTCCCGGGGGAGCCCGGCCGGCCGCGCCCCGGCCCGCCTCCGGCGGGCGGGGCGTGCGGGGGATGCGCGAGCGGGCCGAGCTCTACGGGGGCCGCCTGGACGCGCGGCCCGGCCCCGGCGGCGGGTTCGCGGTGACCGCGGCGATCCCCTGCCCGGAGAGCACCGTCCCGGAGCCGGCGTGACCGGCAGCGGCCCAGTCCGGGTGCTGGTCGCCGACGACCAGGCCCTGGTGCGGGCGGGCCTGGCGACCCTGCTGGACAGCCAGCCCGACCTGGAGGTGGTCGGCCAGGCGGGCGACGGGCGGGAGGCAACCCGGCTCGCCCGCGAACTCCGCCCCGACGTGGTGCTGATGGACATCCGGATGCCGGTGCTCGACGGGCTAGCCGCCACCCGGCAAATCGTCGCGCCAGGGAACGGTGAGCCGGACAGCACCATCGTTAAGGTGATCGTTCTCACCACCTATGACCTCGACGAGTACGTGTATGAGGCGCTGCGCGCGGGGGCGAGCGGCTTTCTGCTCAAGCACGCGCCGCCGGAGGAACTGCTGCTCGGCGTGCGGGCGGCCGCCGACGGCGGCGCGCTGCTGTCCCCGGTGGTGACCAGCCGGCTGCTGGCCGAGTTCGCCGCCCGCCTGGCGCCGGCCCGCGAGCCCGCCGAGCTGGCCCGCCTCACCCCGCGCGAGCGCGAGGTGCTCGACCTGGTGATCCGCGGCCGGTCCAACGACGAGATCGCGCGCGACCTCGTGGTGTCCCACAGCACCGTCAAGACCCACGTCACCCACGTGCTGGACAAGCTCGGGCTGCGCGACCGGGTCCACGTCGTGGTGTACGGGTACGAGCACGGCCTGATCGAGCCCGGGCAGGCGGGCTGATCCCGCTCCGGAATGATCTGGGCCCCGCGCGGGCTGTAGTTCTCAGGGCACCATGGGCGGGAAGGGACAGACGACGAGCACTGATGCGCACTCCGGCTGGCTCCGGAGACTGAGCCGGGCCTGCTGGCGTTATCCACGCAACCTGGTGCTCGCGCTGGGCGGAACGCTGGTGGTGAGCCTGGTCGGGATCGCCATCCCGCTGATTCAGCGCGCCATCGTCGACAACCTCACCTCCGGCGCCCAGGCCGCCATCTGGCCGCTCGCGGTCGCCCTGCTGGTGGCGGCCGCGGCCAACTTCGCCGGCCTGTACGTGCGCCGCTACCGGGGCGGGCGGCTCTCCCTGGACGTCCAGCACGACCTGCGCACCCAGCTGTTCTCCGCCCTGTCCCGGCTGGACGGCACCCGCCAGGACGAGCTGCACACCGGCCAGATCGTGAGCCGGTCGATCTCCGACCTGACGATGATCCAGTCCCTGCTGTCCATGGTGCCGATGCTGATCGGCAACGCGGTGCTGTTCGTCGGCTCGATGATCGCGATGGCCTTCCTCTCCCCCGTGCTGACCCTGGTCGCGCTGGCCGTCGGGCCCGCCCTGTGGTTCATCGCGGCCGCCTCCCGGCGCACCCTGTTCCCGGCCAGCTGGGACGCGCAGCAGCAGGCGGCCGGCATCGCCGCCGTGGTCGACGAGGCCGTGACCGGGGTGCGGGTGGTGAAGGGCTTCGGGCAGGAGGAGCAGGAGGTCGAGCGGATCGAGCGGGCCAGCAGCCGGCTGTACGCCTCGCGCGTCCGGGCGGTGCGGCTGCTCGCCCGCTACAACCCGGCGCTGCAGGCCGTCCCGGCGCTGGGCCAGGTCGGGGTGATCGCGCTCGGCGGCTGGCTCGCCCTGCGCGGCTCGATCAGCCTGGGCACGTTCCTGGCCTTCTCCTCCTACCTCGTCGCGCTGGTCTGGCCGGTCCGGTCGCTGGCCGGCCTGGTCACCGTCGGCCAGCAGGCCCGGGCCAGCGTGATCCGGGTGTTCGAGGTGATCGACGCCGAGCCGGTCGTCACCGACCGGCCCGGTGCGCTCCCGCTGCCGCCCGGGACCCCGGACGTGGAGCTGGACGACGTGAGGTTCGGCTACGTGCCGTCGCAGCCGGTGCTGCGGGGCCTGTCCCTGCGGGTGACGCCGGGTGAGACGCTGGCCCTGGTCGGCCCGGCCGGGTCGGGGAAGTCGACGATCTCGCTGCTCCTGCCCCGTTTCTACGACGTCAGCGGCGGCGCGCTGCGGGTCGGCGGGCACGACGTGCGTGACCTCACGCAGGACTCGCTGCGCTCGGCCATCGGGCTGGTGATGGAGGAGAGCTTCCTGTTCTCCGACACGGTGGCGGCCAACATCGCGTTCGGCCGCCCGGACGCCACCCGGGAGCAGATCGTGGCGGCGGCGCGGGCGGCCGAAGCCGACACCTTCATCGCCGCCCTGCCGCAGGGCTACGACACGCTGGTGGGCGAGAAAGGGCTCACCCTGTCCGGTGGCCAGCGGCAGCGGGTGGCCCTGGCCCGCGCCCTGCTCACCGACCCCGCGATCCTGGTCCTCGACGACGCCACCTCTGCGGTCAACCCGCAGGTGGAGGCCGAGATCCACGAGACGCTCCGGCGGGTCATGCACGGCCGCACCACGCTGCTCATCGCCCACCGGCGCTCGACCCTGCAGCTCGCGCAGCGGATCGCGGTGCTGGACCAGGGGCGCCTGGTCGATGTCGGTAGCCATGAGGAGCTGATGGCGCGCTGCCCGCTGTACCGGCTGCTGCTGGCCGGGCCGGGCGAGGACGCGGAGGGCGTCGACGCGGGCGAGCTCGCCTACTACGCGAGCGGCAGCGGCGACGGCAACGGCAGCGTGAACGGCAACGTGAACGGCAACGGCCAGCATGCGCCGGCCCGAGCCGGCTGTGGCCCGCAGACGCCGCGCCAGCGCGGGCCGACCGGGCGCCGGCCAGCACGGACGCGGGCGGCGGCTTCCTGGCCGGGATACCGGCCTCACCCGAGCTGCTCGCCCAGGTCGACGCGCTGCCGCCCGCCACCGACGCGCCCGGCATCGACTCCGGCCACGCCCGGGCGGCGGACCCGCATTTCACGCTGCGGCGGCTGCTGCGGCCATTCGCGATCGCGTTCATGGTCGGCCTGGTGCTCGACGCCCTCGACGCCCTGGCCAACCTGGCCATGCCCGCCCTGGTCCGGGGCGGGATCGACCACGGCGTCGAGGCGCAGGCCATCCGCGTCATCATCGCCGTGTCGGCGGCGGCCCTGCTGATCGTCCTGGCTGACTGGGTCATCACCGCGGTCCAGACCCTGGTGGTGGGGCGCAACGGCGAGCGGCTGCTCTACACGCTCCGGGTCAAGATCTTCTCTCACCTGCAGCGGCTCGGGCTGGACTTCTACGAGCGCGAGATGGGCGGCCGGATCATGACCCGGATGACCACCGACGTCGAGGCCCTGTCCTCGTTCGTCCAGACCGGGCTGATCAGCTTCGTCAACTCGGTGCTCACGTTCGCCGGCGTGCTGATCGCGCTGCTGGTCATCAACCTCACCCTGGGCCTCACCGTGCTGGCCATCCTCCCGTTCGCGGCCGTGGCCACCGTGATCTTCCAGCGCGGGTCGTCCCGCGCCTACGCCGACGCGCGGGAGAAGGTGAGCGTCGTCAACGCCGACCTCCAGGAGAACGTGGCCGGCCTGCGGGTGTCGCAGGCCTTCCGCCGGGAGGAGCGGAACGCGCAGCGGTTCGCCGGGCGCAGCGACGACTACCGGCGCTCCCGGCTCGTCGCCCAGCGCTACATCGCGCTGTACTTCCCCTTCATCCAGTCGCTGTCCACCGTCGCCGGGGCACTGGTGCTGCTGGTGGCGGCGGGCCAGATGCGCAGCGGCGCGCTGACCGCGGGCGCGCTCATCGCCTACCTGCTGTACATCGACATGCTCTTCTCGCCCGTGCAGATGCTCTCGCAGGTGTTCGACGGCTACCAGCAGGCCGCCGTGGCCGTCCGCCGGATCTCCGAGCTGCTGCGGACACCCACCTCGACCCCGCAGGCCAGCCATCCCCGCCAGCCGCCCCTGGCCCGCCGGGACGGCGCGCGGATCGAACTGCGCGATGTGCACTTCCGCTACGGCGCGGGCGGGCCCGAGGCGCTGGCCGGGGTGAACCTGACCGTGGCGCCGGGAGAGACGGTGGCCCTGGTCGGCGAGACCGGCGCGGGCAAGTCCACCCTGGTCAAGCTGGTGGCCAGGTTCTACGACGCGACGGCGGGAAGCGTGCTCGTGGACGGCGTCAACGTGCGCGACTACGACCTGGCGTCCTACCGCCACCGGTTGGGAGTCGTCCCCCAGGAGGCCCACCTGTTCGCCGGCACCGTCCGGGACGCGATCGCCTACGGCTGTCCGGGCGCGAGCGATGCCGAGGTCGAAGCGGCCGCCCGGGCGGTCGGCGCGGTGGACATGATCGCCCGCCTGCCGGGCGGGTTCTACCACCAGGTGGCCGAGCGCGGGCGTAACCTCTCCGCGGGCCAGCGGCAGCTGATCGCCCTCGCCCGCGCCTACCTGGTCGATCCCGACATCCTGCTGCTCGACGAGGCGACCGCCGCGCTCGACCTGGCCACCGAGGCGGCCGTCACGCGGGCCGCCCACCACCTCGCGGCCCGGCGCACCACCCTGGTGGTCGCCCACCGGCTCACCACGGCGGCCCGCGCCGACCGGATCGTGGTGCTCGCCGACGGCCGGATCTCCGAGACCGGGACCCACGACGAGCTGCTCGCGGCGGGTGAGGGCTACGCCTCGCTCTGGGCGGCGTTCACCGGCGACACGACACTGGCCGCCTGAGCACCCGCGGCCGGGACACCGCCCGCGTAGGCACCGGCCGTGGGGGGGTGCCGCCGCGCCTCCCGGCTGAGCGCGGCGAGCTCGCCGACGAGCCGCCGGGCTTGCTCCTCCGGGCGCTCGCGGAACTCGGCCCGGACATGCCCCGCCGCGTCGAGATGCACGGTGGCCAGCGCGAGACGGCGCTGCAGGGGCCCCTGCACGAACCGGACGCTCTGGGCCTTCTCCAGCGGCACCACGGTGGTGACCTTGCGGATCCGGCCGACCACCGACACCGCGAGCCTGCCGTCGTGGCCAGCGGCGAGGAAGTGGTAGCTCAGCAGCGCCTTCCACCGGGCCTGGCGCGGCGGGCGGGTCAGGCCGGGCACCGCCGCCCCGGCGGCCATCGTGAGTAGGAATCCGGCCTCGTCGCGGCGGCCGACGGGCAGCAGGGTCTTGCGCATGCGGGCGGTCCCGTCGGCGCTGTCCCGCCCGGGTGAGCCCGCCACGTCCACCTCCAGCCGACACCAGTGGAGCGGCCGCCACAGCAGCGGCTCGATCATCCGCACCGCCTGCACCCGCTGCACCGGGATGGTCTCGGCTACCGTCCCGAGCAGGCCGCGGCGGATCCGGATGCCATCCGGGGACTGCGCCACGGTGAAGCCGTACTGGGTGGACACCCGGCGCCATACCAGCGACAGGCAGACAATCAGCAGCCACACCAGCGAGATCGCCAGCGCGGCCAGGGCGGCGGCCGACACGAAGGCCAGCACGATGCCCGCGAGCACCACCATCAGGGCGGCCGGGCCGGCGGTGGCCAGCGCCACCGAACCGAGCAGCCTCCCGGTGGGGACGGTCACCGCGATGCGTTCCGGCGGCTCTGGGGTGGCCGGGTCCAGGCCGTGGTGCGCCGCGAGCAGGCGGGCCCGCAGATCCAGGGCGGCCTGCTCGGTGAGGTAGGCCAGGCGGCCATCGGCATGGCTGGACCCGGCCAGCCTGACCCGCAGTTCGGCCAGGCCGAGCGCCCGGGCGAGGAACGGGCGGACCACGTTGACGGCCTGGATGCGGGCGATGGGCAGCTGACGGGAGTCACGGCGGACCAGCCCGGACTCGATGCGCAGCGTTACCCCGTCCAGCCGCCAGCGGGTGACCAGCCAGCTGACCACCGCCGCCCCGGCGGCCACGACTGGCAACGCCAGGTCGATGAACCAGTGGGAGCCGGTGCCAGCGGAACGGGAGATGGCGACGGCGACCGCCACCGCCAGCACGCCACGGCCCGACCGGACCACCGGTGACATCGGGTGCAGCCGGTGCCAGGCCAGCGCCGGCCCGCCGTCCACCGCCCGGCTCTCCCCCACGGCCGGCCCCTCACGCACGATCCGCCCTTCGCCCACCGCCGGCCCTTCGCTCACAGCCCCGCTGCCTTGGCCTCGCCCAGGGCGGCCAGCCGGTCACGCAGGCGGGCCGCCTCGTCCCGTTCCAGTCCCGGGATGCGGGCATCGCTGGCCGCCGCCGCGGTGTGCAGCCGCACGGTGGCGAGCCGGAAGATGCGGTTGACCGGGCCGGCGGTCACGTCGACGAACTGCATGCGGCCGTAGGGAACAACCGACAGGCGGCGGATGAGCACGCCGCGCTCGACGATCAGGTCCTCGTCCCGCTCCTGGTAGGCCCAGGACCGGAAGCGGTTGTGCGCGAACCACAGCGTGAGCGCCGCGCCGGCGGCCACGATTGCGGCGGCCGCCGCGGCCGCGGACGGGCCAGCGGCGAGGCCCAGGCCCGTTCCCGCCACCCCGGCGAGGACGACCGCGGCCGCCGTCACCTCGGCGCAGCGCATCCGCCACAGCCGGGGTGAAGGCGACATGGGCGCATGGTGCGGCACACCGGGCATGGGCGCAACGCTACCGGCCGATCGCGGCGAACGCTCCGGCGGCCGGTGACGGCCGGTGCGCCGGGTGTTCACCGACGGTGGCTTGCCGCAACCCGCGGCCCCCTGATTGGCTGAGACATGAGCACCCACGGAGCACACCGATGGGCGGAACCGGTGACCAGCTCGCCGGCCGCGGGCGCCGCCACCCTGGTGAACCGCCAGGCGATCATGTCCGTAGACGCGCTGATCCGCCCCTACCTGCGGCGCACCCCGGTGGCCTGGGCCGACCGGGCGGATTTCGGCCTCCCGCCCGGGCCGCTGGCACTCAAACTGGAGCACCTCCAGCACACGGGGTCGTTCAAGGCCAGGGGCGCCTTCGCGAACCTGCTGCTGCGTGACATCCCCGGCGCGGGCGTGGTGGCCGCCTCCGGCGGCAATCATGGCGTGGCGGTCTCCTATGCGGCCCGGGCCCTGGGCGTGCCGGCCAGGATCTATGTCCCGGCCATCTCATCCGCCGCCAAGATCGCCCGCATCCGGGGATACGGCGCCCACCTGGTCATCGCGGGCGACACCTACGCCGATGCGCTGGCGGCCAGCCAGGAGTGGGCCGCCAGCGGCGGTGCCCTGACCGTTCATGCCTACGATCAGGCCGAGACCATCCTCGGGGCCGGCACGCTGGCGGCCGAGCTCGCGGAGCAGGCGCCGGCCGCCGTCACCGTGCTGGCCAGCGTCGGCGGCGGCGGCCTGCTGGCGGGCATCACCGCCGGGTACGCGGGCCGGGTCCAGGTGGTGGGAGCGGAACCCGAACAGGCACCGAGCCTGAGCCACGCGCTGACGGCGGGGCGGCCGGTGGATGTCCCGGTCGGCGGGGCGGCCGCCGACTCGCTCGGCGCGCGGCGGGTGGGTGAGCTGCCCTTCTCGATCCTCACCAGGCATGGGGCCCAGGCGGTGCTGGTGAGCGAGGACGCCATCCGCCAGGCCCAGGAGCTGCTGTGGGACCGGCTCCGGCTGGTGGCTGAGCCGGGAGGCTGCGCGGCGCTGGCGGCGCTGGCGTCCGGCGCGTACCAGGCGGCGCCGGGCGAGACGGTGGCCGTGGTGATCAGCGGGGCGAACACCACCGCCGTCGGCTTCGGGCCGTGAGCAGCGGCGGGCGCCTCAGCTTCCCCCCAGCCCGAGCATGGTGAGCAGCACCAGGGTGAACGTGGCGGAGGCGAGCAGGCCGTGGCCCAGGACGACCGGCGTGCGCCGGCTAACTGACCCATCTGTACCCACCTGGCACGGACGCGTGCCGACGATGGTTCACCGGTCCCGAGGGCAATAGGCCGCACTGCCGGGACGCGTTAGCGCCCGCCGATGTCCTCGCTCCAGATCTGCGGGTAGCGTTCCTGGAATTCCCGCATAACGGCCTGGCAGCGCTCATCATCGAGCAGCAGGACGTCCACGCCGTGGCTGGCCAGGAAGTCCAGGTCGCCGGCGAAGGTGCTGGCCTCGCCGACCACCACCCGCGGTATCTGGAACAGCAGGATCGCGCCCGTGCACATCGGGCACGGGGCGAGCGTCGTGTACATCGTCATGCCCTGGTAGGAGCGCTGCCGCCCGGCGTTGCGCAGGCAGGCGATCTCGCCGTGCGCGATGGGGTCACCCTTCTGCACCCGCTCGTTGTGCCCGGAGGCCAGCAGGCGCCCGCCGCCGGCCAGCGCGGCGCCCACGGGAACCCCGCCGGCGTCGAGGCTGGACCGCGCCTCGCCGAGCGCGACGTCCATCATCGCGCGGTCATCGGGCCCGTCCGCGTTCATCGGCTCGCTCCTCGGTCAGCCAGTAGGGCGAGCCTAGTTGGCCCCGACCCCGAGCATGGCCAGCACCACCGGGGTCAGCGTCGTGACCGCGAGCAGGACGTGGGCCAGGACGACCGGGCCGGGCAGCCGGCTGGCGACCGGATGCGTGCCATCGATGGCTTGCCAGCGGCTGGCGGATCTGTTGCTGACGCCGGGAACAGAGTTACAGTCCTCCCGAGGCATCGGCGCGTGATCGTGGAGTAACACAGGGAGCGTGGTCATGGCGAGGAAGTTCAGACTATGGGGGATCGGATTCGCTGCGGCCCTGCTCGCCGGGTTAGTCCCGGCGGCGCCCGCGCTCGCCTCGCAGCCCGCCTGCGGTGGCTCGGGAACGGTGACGACCCAGACCGGGGCGCTGCCCGACGGGGCGACATATGAGATCCAGTGCCCGGCCGGGGCCTGGAACGGCACGCTCTTCTTGTACAGCCACGGATACGTGGTGCCCGGCAGCGCCAACCCGGCCGTCGATGTCGGTGACCCGGCCACGGGCGCGTGGATGCTCGGCCACGGCTACGCCCTCGCGGGTTCCTCCTACGCGAGCACGGGCTGGGCGATCCAGCAGGCGCTGCCCGATCAGATCGCCGCGCTGGACGCCTTCGATCAGGCCTTCGGCACCCCGGCCCGCACGGTCGCGTGGGGCCACTCGCTCGGCGGCATCATCACGGCCGGCCTGATCCAGCGCTACCCGGGCCGCTTCAGCGCCGCGCTGCCGATGTGCGGCGTGCTTTCCGGCGGCGTCGCCACCTGGAACACCGCGCTGGACGCCGAGTTCGCCTTCCAGCAGCTGATCGACCCCCAGGTCCAGGTGGTCAACATCACCAACCCCTCCGGCAACCTGGCCGGGGCCGTCGCGGCCGCGAACGAGGCTCAGGCGACGGCGCAGGGCCGGGCCCGGCTGGCGCTGGCGGCGGCGCTCGGCGACACCCCGGGCTGGTTCACGCCCCTGTCTCCCGAGCCAGCCTCCACCGACTACGCGGACCAGGAGGTCAACCAGTACCTCTGGGACACCCAGGTGGACTTCCCGTTCATCTTCGCCTTCCGCGCCGAACTCGAGGCGCGGGCGGGCGGGAACCCGTCCTGGAACACGGGCGTGAACTATTCCCGCGACCTGGCGAAATCGGCCGACCTCCCCGAGGTGGCCGCGCTCTACCGGCAGGCGGGGCTCAGCCTGCGCCACGACCTGCAGGCGCTCAACCAGGCCACGCGGATCAGCGCTGACCCGCCCGCCGTGGCGTACCTGGCGCGCAACATCGTCTTCACCGGGCGCCTGCCGGTGCCGGTGCTCACCATGCACACCACCGGCGACGGGCTGGTGGTGCCGGAGAACGAGCAGGCCTACCGCAGCGCCGTGGACCGCGCCGGGGACGGGCAACTGCTGCGCCAGATCTTCGTCGACCGCGCCGGGCACTGCGCGTTCACGCCGGCCGAGACGATCACGGCGGTCAAGGTCCTGGTCAACCGCCTCGACACCGGCCGGTGGAACGCCTCCGCGCTCGACCCGGCCAGCCTGAACGCCCGGGCCGCCGGGCTCGGCCCGGACTACAACATCTTCGCGGTCGGCACCGCACCCCCGGTGGCGACCCCGCCGGCGTTCCTGCGCTACCGGCCCTTCCCTTACCTGCGCCCCTTCGACCTCGCCCCCCACGGCGGGTAGCGGCCCCGGGACCGCATGCCACTGTCGCCTCAGGTCCCAGCCGGGGTCAGCTGGGGCGGCCGGAATCCGGGCCTGCCCGGCGGGCGGCCTCGTCCCATGCGTGGGCTCTCCCGCGGGACGGCTCGAACCGGCGCAGGTTCTGGGTTCTGCGGACCAGCTGGCGCATCCCGCCGAGATCATCCGGTGCGGCTCCCAGCGCCCGCGCCTGCACGAGCACGTTGCCCAGGGCGGTGGCCTCCACCGGCCCGGCGACCACCGGCAGGCCGCACGCGTCGGCGGTGAGCTGGCACAGCAGGGCGTTCCTGGACCCGCCGCCGACGATGTGGACGGTGTCCACGTGCCGCCCGGACAGCCGCTGGACCTCGGCGATGGTGCGCCGGTGGGCCAGGGCCAGGCTGTCGAGAATGCACCGGACGGTCGCTCCCGGATCGGCGGGCGGGTCCTGGCCAGTGCGGCGGCAGGCATCGGCGATCCGGCCGGGCATGTCGCCGGGGGTGAGGAAGCCCGGGTCGTCCGGGTCGACCACGGCGCGCAGCGCCGGCGCCCCGGCCGCGGCCGCCAGCAGGATGTCGAGATCGGCCGCCATCCCCCGCGCCGACCAGGTCCGCACCGACTCCTGCAGCAGCCACAGGCCCATCACGTTGCGCAGGTAGCGGATCGTCCCGTCGATCCCGGTCTCGTTGGTGAAGTTGGCCTGGAAACTGGCCTCGCTCAGCACCGGCCCGGGCAGTTCCATCCCCACCAGGGACCAGGTGCCGCACGAGATGTAGGCGAAGTCGGGTCCATGGGCGGGCACGGCGGCGACCGCCGAGGCCGTGTCGTGGGAGCCGACCGCGAGCACCGGCACGGGCGCGGCCAGGCCGGCCCCGGCGGTAATCCGGGGCAGCAGGTCCCCGATGGTGTCCCCGGGACGGCGCAGCGGCGGGAAGATATCCGGCCGGATGCCGACGCGGGTCATGACCGACGTGGCCCAGGCCTGCGCCCGCACGTCGTAGAGCTGGGTGGTGGACGCGTTCGTCATCTCCGCGCCGGCCTGCCCGGTGAGCCAGAAAGCCAGCAGATCGGGGATCATCAGCAGGGTGCGCGCGGCCGCCAGCTGGGGCGTGCCGGCCGCGGCGGCGAGCTGGAAGATCGTGTTGAGCGGAAGCTGCTGGATACCGGTGACGGCGTACAGCTCCGCCGCCGGCACCTGGCCGAGCACCTGCTCGGCCACTCCCTCGGTGCGCGTGTCCCGGTAGTGCACCGGGTTCCCGAGCAGGGTGTCGCCGGAATCGAGCAGGCCGTAGTCGACCCCCCAGGTGTCGATGCCCAGGCTGGCCAGGCCGACGCCGGCCCGGGCGGCGGCGCCCAGACCGTCCAGGACACCCTGGAACAGCGCGAGGATGTCCCAGTGGAGGGTCCCGAGCACCCTGACCGGGACGTTGGGGAACCTGTGCAGCTCGTGGAGTTTCAGCTGCTGGCCCTGGCCGACGGTGCCCATCATGACCCGGCCGCCGGAGGCGCCGAGGTCGACGGCGGCCACCGTCGCGGTCAAAGCAGGCCCTCATGGGCGGCCCAGACCACCGCCTGGATCGACGCGCCGGCTCCCATCATGCTTACCTCCTCCTCGGCGGGGTGACGGCGGGCTGCCCGGTCAGCGCAGGAACGCGGCCGCCACCCCCGCGTCGACCGGGATATGCAGCCCGGTGGTCAGGGAGAGCTCACCGGCGGTGAGGACGAACACGGCCGCGGCCACGTGCTCGGGCAGGACTTCGCGCCCCAGCAGCGTCCGTTTGGCGTAGAAGGCCCCCAGCTCGGACTCGGGGACGCCGTAGACCGCGGCCCGCTGCGCGCCCCAGCCGGCGGCGAAGATGCCGGAACCGCGGACGACGCCGTCGGGGTTGATCCCATTGACCCGGATACCGAACTCGCCGAGCTCGGCGGCGAGCAGCCGCACCTGGTGGGCCTGGTCGGCCTTGGCGGCACCGTAGGCGACGTTGCTCGGCCCCGCGAACACCGCGTTCTTGCTGCAGATGTAGACGATGTCCCCGCCCATCCCCTGGGCCCGCATGATCCGGGCGGCCGCGCGGGAGACCAGGAACGAGCCCTTCGCCATCACGTCGTGCTGGAGGTCCCAGTCGGCCGTGGTGGTCTCGGCCAGCGGCTTGGAAATCGACAGCCCTGCGTTGTTCACCACCAGGTCCACCCCGCCGAACGCGAGCGCCGCGGCCGCGAAGGCCCGCTCGACGCTCGCCTCGTCGGTCACGTCAGCGGTCGCTGCGACGGCGGCGTCCGCCGAGCCGATGGCGCCCGCGACCTCGGCCGCTGCGCCGGCGTCCCGGTCGGCGACGACCACGCAGGCGCCCTCGGCGGCCAGGCGATGGGCCGTGGCCCGGCCGATGCCCGACCCGCCGCCGGTCACCAGCGCCACCCGGGTGGCCAGCGGCCTGGGCTTGGGGCGGCGGCGCAGCTTGGCCTCCTCCAGTTCCCAGTACTCGATCCGGAACTTCTCGCTCTCGGGGATCGGGCAGTAAGTGGAGACCGACTCGGCGCCGGCCATCACGTTGATCGCGTTGACGTAGAACTCCCCCGCCACCCGGGCGGTCTGCGCGTCCGCGCCGAAGCTGAACATGCCCACGCCCGGGACCAGCACGATCGCCGGGTCGGCGCCGCGCATGGGTGGCGAGGACGCGCCCGCATGCCGCTGGTAGTAGGCCCGGTAGCTGGCCCGGTAGCTGTCGTGCAGCTCGCCGAGGCGGGCGATCATCTCCGGAACGGGGGCGGACGGCGGCAGGTCGAGCACGAGCGGCGCGACCTTGGTGCGCAGGAAGTGGTCGGGGCAGGAGGTGCCGAGCGCGGCCAGCGCGGGGTGCCTGCCCCGGGCCAGGAAGTCCAGCACCACCGGGGTGCCGGTGAAGCGCCCCACCTGCGGCCGGTCGGTGGAGGCGAGCCCGCGGATGACCGGCGCCAGCTCCGCCGCGCGGGCGCGGCGCTCGGGTTCCGGTAGCGGCGCGAAACCGGGGATCACGGGCCCGAACGGGTCGGCCCGGCCGTGGGTGCCCAGGTACCGCTGGGCCGTCGCGATGATCTCCAGGGAGTTCGCCTCGCACTCATCGCTGGTCGAGCCCCAGGCGGTGATCCCATGGCCGCCGAGTATGACGCCGATCGCCTCCGGGCTGGCCCGCTGCACCTCGGCAATGTCCAGGCCAAGCTGGAAGCCGGGCCGCCGCCAGGGCACCCACACGACCCGGCCGCCGAAGCAGGCCCGGGTCAGGGCCTCGCCGTCGGCGGCGGTGGCCAGGGCGATCCCGGCGTCCGGATGCAGGTGGTCCACATGGGCCGCCTCGACCAGGCCGTGCATCGCGGTGTCGATGGACGGGGCCGCGCCGCCCTTGCCGTGCAGGCAGAAGTCGAACGCGGCGACCATCTCGTCCTCGTGTTCCGGTCCGCGGTACACCCCGGTCAGCGCCCGCAGCCGGTCGAGCCGCAGCACGGCCAGGCCGTCGGCGGTGAGGGTGCCCAGGTCCCCCCCGGACCCCTTCACCCACAGCAGCGGCACCGGCTGCCGGGTCACCGGATCGTCCACCTCCGCCTTCACAGAGGCGTTGCCGCCCGCGTAGTTGGTGTTGCGGGGGTCGGAACCGAGCCGGTTGCTGCGCGCCAGCAGTTCGGCGACCTCTGGTTGGGTCATGTCGCTCCCTGGTCAGACGTGGCTGCGGCGGCGGGGCGGCACCGTGCCGGAGCCCCTAGCTGCCCCAGCTGGCGGGGGTGCCGCCGACCCGGCCGGCGACGATCTTTTCGGCGTAGCCGGAGCGGTGGTAGGCGGCGGCCGGGTCGGGATCCAGGCCCATTTCTTGGCGCAGTTCAGCGAGCAGGGGGCGCACGTCGGTGTTGTAGGCGTCCATGAACACCGCGTGGGCGCCGAGCACGTCCCCGGCCTGCTGGGCGGCGGCCAGGGCGGGGGCGTCGATCAGCAGCGCCTTGGCCGTGGCCTCCTGCACGTTCATCACCGAGCGGATCTGGGCGGGGATCTTCGGCTCGATGTTGTGGCACTGATCGAGCATGAACGCGATGCCGGCCTCAGGGCGCAGGGCACCGGCCGAGACGACCTCGTGCATGATGCGGAACAGCTGGAACGGATCAGCCGCCCCGACCATCAGGTCATCGTCGGCGTAGAACCGGGAGTTGAAGTCGAACCCGCCCAGCCGCCCGGCCCGCAGCAGCATCGCCACGATGAACTCGATGTTGGTGCCCGGAGCGTGGTGCCCGGTGTCCACCACCACCGCCGCCCGCTGGCCCAGGGCGACGCAGTGCACCAGGGACGTGCCCCAGTCGGGCACGTCGGTGGTGTAGAACGACGGCTCGAACAGCTTGTACTCCAGCAGCATCCGCTGATCGGGGCCCAGCCGCTCGTAGACCACGGCCAGAGATTCGGCGAGGCGTTCCTGCCGGGCGCGGATGTCGTCTTGGCCGGGGTAGTTGGTGCCATCGGCGAACCACAGCTTCAGATCCGCCGACCCGGTCGCGTCCATGACATCCACGCACTCCAGCAACGCGGTCAGCGCCTTGGCCCGCACCGCCGGATCCGGGTTGGCCACACTGCCCAGCCGGTAGTCATCGTCCTGGAACACGTTCGCATTGACCGTCCCGATCACCACCCCCCGCTCCCGCGCGTATTCCGCCAGCTGCCCGTAGTCGTCGACCTTGTCCCACGGGATGTGCACCGCCACGCTCGGCGCCACCCCGGTGAACGCGTGCACCTGCGCCGCGTCGTCGATCTTCTCCTGCGGCGTGCGCGGCACCCCCGGCTGCGCGAACACCTTGAACCGGGTCCCGGTATTACCAAACGCCCACGACGGCAACTCGACCCGCTGCGCCCGCAAAGCGCTCTTCACCGCGGTCACATCACCCATAACTGTTCATCTCCAGGCAGCAGATCAGATGCGGTCACGCTCAGTCGAGATGGAAGATCTCGGTGATCCGGCGGAACCCTTCGTCGGGCCGCTGGTCGCCGAGGTCAGCGAAGAACGGTGCCATCTCCGCCTGCCAGCGGTCGTTGACGTCGGTCTGCGCCATGTGCTGCAGTGCCGCTTCGTAGTCGTCGGTCTCGAGGTAGCCGACGAGCAGCCCGTCGTCGGCGAGGAAGATGGTGTAGTTCGCCCAGCCGGCGCTGCTCAGCGCCTCGGTCATCTCGGGCCAGACCCGGCGGTGGGCGGCCCGGTACTCCTCGAGCTGGTCCGGCCGGACCCGGGCGAGGAAGCAGACACGCTCCACGGCAAACCTCCCTGGCGTCTCGTCAGGGTGGGCACCCGGGCCGGGAAGGAGCCCGGCCCGGGTACCCACCGTTCCTGGCTGACCGGGAGCGGGCGCTCGATGGGCGGGATCGCCGCCCGGCGGTCAGCCGTCTGGTGTCAGAAGTTGAACTGGCTGATGTTGGCCTTGGTGAACACGAAAGGCGGCCCGAGCAGGATGGTCTTGTCCGCCCCCACCGTGAACTTGCCCAGCTTGCCGGCCGTGAAGGACTGGCCGGACGCGCTGGTGATCGTCTTGGATGCGTAATTTACCGCCGCGTAGCCGGCCAGGTAGCCGAGGTTGGCGGGGTTCCAGAGCTCGAAGGCCTGGATGGTCCCGTCACCCACGTACTTCTTGAGGGAGTCGGGGGTGCCCAGCCCGGTAAGCGCGATCTTGCCCTTGTACTTGGGCGTGTCCAGGACCTGTGCGGCGGCCAGGATGCCCACCGTGGTCGGGGAGATGATGCCCTTGAGGGTGGGATGCGACTGCAGCAGTCCCTGGGTCACCTGGGTCGCGGTGGTCGGGTCGTCGTTGCCGTAGACGATGCTGACCAGGTGCATCTTCGGGAACTTCTTCAATTCCTGCTTCATGTACCCGATCCAGGCGTTCTGGTTGGTCGCCGAGGCAGCCGCGGACACGATCGCGATGTCGCCGCTGTCGTGGATCTGCTTGGCCAGCAGGTCCACCTCGCTGGTCCCGATCTGGGCCGTGGAGGCCTGGTTCACGAAGAGGTTCCGGCAGGTGGGCGCGTCCGAGTCGTAGGTGACGACCGTGACGCCCTTGGCCATGGCGGCATTCAGGGTCGGGCACAGCGCCGACGGATCGGTGGCGGACACGATGAGGGCGTTCGCCCCCTTGCTGATCGCGGCCTGGATGGCCGGGATCTGCGAGGCCGGCGTGGCCTGGGTGCCACTCGTCTCGGTGCCGGTCGCACCGAGCGTGGTCAGCGCGGCCAGCGCCCCGCCGGACTTCACGCTGTCAGCGGTGGTGAAGTAGGGGTTGCCGAGGTTCTTGGGGATGACAAAGACCTTCAGGCCCGTCTTCAGCCCGCCAGCGGCCGCGGCCGAGGACGAACCGGAGGACGTGGTGCCGCTGCCCGACGAGCTGCACGCGGCGAGCACGGAGGACGCGGCCAGGAGCACCGCGGAGGCCCACAGCACTCGATTCAGGGACCGTCTCATACTGAATCCTTTCAATCCGAACGGACGGACACTACCGGTATGGGTCAGCCGGGAATACGCGGACCCTGCGGGGAGATGCGCCGGGCCTGGGGTGACGGCCGGCGCGCGAGCGTCATTCATGACCAGCTCCAATCGCGGATGGCGCACGGCGGCTCCTGGCCCGGAGCCACTCGCGCGAGCGGGCCACGACGGATCCCGCGGTGGGCACGAAGACGCTGATGAGCAGGAGCCCGCCGGTGACGATGCCGGTGGCTTCCTGGTTGAAGTTGGTCAGCAGCAGGGCGTCCTGGAGGCCGGCGAACGCCAGGACCGCGAGCACCACGCCGATGATCGAGCCCTTGCCGCCGAAGATCGACACCCCGGCCAGCAGCACGATGGCGACCACGGTCAGCTCCATGCCGATGCCGTTGTTCTGTACGGCGGTGGAGAGCCGGAAGGTCCACAGCACCCCGGCCAGCGCGCAGACGACGCCGGAGGTGACGAACAGCAGGAGCTTGATCCGCTTGACCCGGATCCCGGCGTAGAGCGCCGCCTCCGGGCTCGCGCCCATGGCGTAGATGGACCGGCCGGTGGCCGTGAAGTGCAGCACCACACCGAAGATCACCGCCAGCACGGCGAAGGTGGCCACGTTCCAGGGCAGACTGGTGTTCGCCACGCCGAGGACGCCGATGGTGCTGTAAGGGGCGGGGAAGTTGGAGATCGTGCTCGAGCCGAGAATGATGAGCGCGACACCGCGGTAGAGCGCGAGCGTGCCGATGGTGACCGCCAGCGAGGGC
>CAVSQL010000012.1:0-282444 GCA_963730065.1 uncultured Actinomycetes bacterium
GCGGTGGAGAGCCGGAAGGTCCACAGCACCCCGGCCAGCGCGCAGACGACGCCGGAGGTGACGAACAGCAGGAGCTTGATCCGCTTGACCCGGATCCCGGCGTAGAGCGCCGCCTCCGGGCTCGCGCCCATGGCGTAGATGGACCGGCCGGTGGCCGTGAAGTGCAGCACCACACCGAAGATCACCGCCAGCACGGCGAAGATGGCCACGTTCCAGGGCAGACTGGTGTTCGCCACGCCGAGGACGCCGATGGTGCTGTAAGGGGCGGGGAAGTTGGAGATCGTGCTCGAGCCGAGAATGATGAGCGCGACACCGCGGTAGAGCGCGAGCGTGCCGATGGTGACCGCCAGCGAGGGCAGCCCGACGCGGGTGACCATCAGCCCGTTGAACAGGCCCGCGGCCACCCCGAGCAGGGCGACCATGACGAAGATGGCCAGCATCGGCCAGTGCCTGGCCCACAGGAAGCCGAGCAGCGCGCTGGACATGCCCAGAATGGAGGCGACCGACAGGTCGATCTCTCCGCTGATGATGATGAGCGTCATCGGCAGCGCCATGATCGCTACCTCGCCTGAGGTCACACCCAGGTTGAACAGGTTCGAGGCGGTCAGGAAATCGGGCGAGACGGCGACGCCGAACACGAAGATGGCCACGACGACCAGCGCCAGGCCCGTTTCCCACCGCACGGCCCCGCGCAGCGCCGCCGGCAGCGCCGGGCCGCGCCGGTGCTCCGGCTCCGGCGGCCGCGTGAGCAGGCTAGGTTCCGACACCGGTACTCCTTCGTCTCAGCGCGGCCGTGAGCCTCAGCGAGATGATCCGGTCGAGCGTGATGGCGGCCAGCAGCAGGGCACCGGCGATCGCCTGGTCCCAGAACGGCGAGATGCCCAGCACGTAGAGCGCCGAGTTGATGGTCTGGAGCAGCAGCGCCCCGATGGCCGCGCCGACCGCGCTCCCGCTCCCCCCGAAGATCGCCACCCCGCCGACCACCACCGAGGCGATCACCGTGAGCTCATAGCCGGTGCCGGCGTTGGAGTCGACCGTCTGGTACTGGGCCGCCCAGAGCACCCCGGCCACGCCGGCGATCGCCCCGCTCACGGCGAAGGCGGTGAAGACCCGCCTGCCGACCGCGAT
Source organism: uncultured Actinomycetes bacterium (assembly GCA_963730065.1). Classification (GTDB taxonomy): domain Bacteria; phylum Actinomycetota; class Actinomycetes; order Streptosporangiales; family Streptosporangiaceae; genus UBA9676. The sequence goes on from CAVSQL010000012.1 coordinate 1,129, forward strand.
GCCGGCCAGCCGCGCCGCCTCCGGGTTGGAGCCGATCGCGTAGAGCTCGCGTCCGGACCGGTAGGACCGCAGGTAGTACGCACCCACGCCGATCACGACCGCGATCACGATGGCGAGGTACGGGACCCCGTACACGCCGGCCCGCGGGATCTGGATGAAGGCGTTGGGCAGCGTCTGGGCGACGACCTCGTTGCCGCCCACGATGAGGATGTCGAGGCCCCGCACGATGTACAGGGTGGCCAGCGTGACGACCAGGCTCGGCACCCGGCCGATCGCGACCATGAGCCCGTTGGCGATGCCGACCGCCAGCCCGATCGCCAGCCCCACGCCGAAGACCACGACAATCGGCAGGCCGTGGATCTTGCCAAAGAGGCTGGCCGAGACGTAGGCCGACAGCCCCACCACGGAACCGATCGACAGGTCCACGTTCCGGCTGACGATCACCATCGTCTCGCCCAGCGCAAGCAGGGCGAAGATGGTGGTGTTGGCCAGGACGAACTGCACTTCCTGCTGGCTGGCGAACCGTGGCTCGATGCTCACGGTGATGGCGACGAACACGATCAGGACGACGATGATGCCGGATTCCCTGATCCGGAAGACGCGCTCGGTCAGGCGGCGCGAGCTGATCCGCGGCGGCCTGCCCCCGGTCTCCTGCCGGGTGTCAACCGTGGCGCTCATGGCGCGCGCTCCAGCTGGCCGGTCGCCGCGGACATGATCTTCTCCTCCGAGGCGTCCGCATGGGAGTACTCGGCGGTCAGCCGCCCTTCGCGCATGACCAGGATCCGGTCCCCGACGTAGAGCACTTCCGGCAGTTCCGAGGAGATCATCAAGATGGCGACGCCTTCCCCGGCCAGCCGCACCAGCAGCTCGTGCACATCGGCCTTGGTGGCGATGTCGATGCCACGGGTCGGCTCGTCCACGATGAGCAGCGCCGGGCCGCGGCCGAGCCATTTGGCCAGGACGACCTTCTGCTGGTTGCCGCCCGACAGCATGGACACCGGGTCGGTGAGCCGGCCGTACTTGAGCCGCAGCCGCTGGGCCCAGTCGGTGGCGAACGCCCGTTCGGCCGCGGACCGGATGAGGCCGCCCTGCCGGAGCCGGGCCAGCGAGGCGAGCGCAACGTTCTGCTGGACCGACATGTCCATGACCAGGCCCTGCTGGCGCCGGTCCTCCGGCACATAGCCGATCCCGGCCGCCATCGCGGCCGTGGGCGATCCCTTGCGCAGCTCCTTGCCGCGCACGGCCACCGTGCCGGCGTCGTAGCGGTCGATGCCGAAGATGGCCCGCGCCACCTCGCTGCGGCCCGAGCCGACCAGGCCCGCCAGCGCGACGATCTCCCCCGCCCGCACCCGCAGCGAGATGTCGGTGAACACCCCCTCCCGGGTCAGGCGCTCCACCCGCAGCACCTCGTCCCCGGGCTGGCCGCGCTCCCCGGCCGTGCGCTGCGGCATGTCCCGGCCCACCATGGCGCGCACCAGGTCATCGGCGGTCAGGCTGGCCAGCTCGCTGGCCAGCACCGTGCTGCCGTCGCGCATCACGGTGACGCGCTGGCAGATCTCGAAAACCTCCTCGAGCCGGTGCGAGATGAACAGCACCGCGGCCCCGTCCGCGCGCAGCGCGCGGACCACGTCGAACAGCCGGGCGACCTCGGCCGCGGACAGCGCGGCGGTCGGCTCGTCCATCACGATGACCCGGGCCTCACGCGTGAGCGCCTTGGCGATCTCCACGATCTGCTGGTCGGCGATGGACAGCCCACGAGAGATCCGGCCCGGGTCGAGCTGCACGCCCAGCCGATCGAACAGGGCCGCGGCCTGCGTCCGCATGAGCCGGCGGTCGATACGCGCCGGCCAGCAGTGGCTGACGCCCCATGAAGATGTTCTCGGCCACCGTGAGGTCGGGGAAAAGGGTCGGTTCCTGGTAGATGACGGCGATGCCAGCCGCCTGGGCGGCGGCCGGCCCGGAGAGCACGACGGGCTGGCCGTCGATGAGGAGCTGGCCCTCATCCGGCTGGTGCACCCCGGCCAGGATCTTCACCACGGTCAACTTTCCGGCCCCGTTCTCCCCCACCAGCGCATGTGCCTCGCCGCCATAGAGGTCGATCGAGCCGTCCACCACCGCGCGCACCGCGCCGAAGGACTTCGCCGCATGCACCAGCGACAGCAGCGGGCGCCCCGGGTCTTGCGCGACAGGCGTGCCGGGCGCAGCGGCGCCGGGCGAGCCGGGCCGGGCAGAATCGGGCGCCGCGGCCGCGGCGGAGCCGGGCGTGTGGGGTGGAGTGGGACCGGGCGCGGCGGAGCCGGGCGCGTGAGGTGGAGTGGGACCGGGCGCGGCCGAGCCGGCGTCGGCGGCGGTGGCGGGACCGGGCGGGCCAGGCACGGCAGGCGTCCCCGGGCCACCGGCGGCGGAACCAGCCGGATCCGGCTGGCCGGTCCCGGCGGCAGCGTCGCCGTCAGCAGCCACGGCCCGGCCTCCTCTCCGCTTGCTGACCCACTCTCTCCGTCGCAGTCGCTTGGTCACACCCGGCGCCAGCCGCCGGCGCCCTATGTAACGTTTCAAATATGTGAAGCAGTGTCGGGCTAGGCTACGGAGGTGTCAATAAGCAGCGAACGCAGGTGGTTGAATCGTTACATAACCTCCCGGTAACGGCGCTGGTCACCCGTCTGACCACGCCGGACACGGGCCAGCTGGGCCTGTCTGCGCGGCCGGCCCGGCTTGTGCTCCTGGCCTCGCCGTGGGTCGGCCGGCCGGGGCGGAGGAGTTTGACACGTTCTAATGGATCACCCCACACTGGCGGCACAGGAGGGACGTCCGTGGTCAATGCGCCGGTCAGCATCAGGGACGTCGCCGCGTGCGCGGGCGTCTCTGTGGGCACGGTTTCCAATGTGCTCAACCGGCCGGACGTGGTGGCCGAGCCCACCCGCAGCCGGGTGCAGGCAGCCATCAAGCAGCTGGGCTTCATCAGGAACGAGTCGGCCCGCCAGCTCCGGGCGGGCCGGAGCCGGACCATCGGGCTGGTCGTGCTCGACGTGGCGAACCCGTTCTTCACCGACGTGGCCCGCGGGGTCGAGGACGAGGCAAGCGAGTCCGGCCTGGCCGTCATCCTGTGCAACAGCGACGACCAGCAGGCCAAGGAAACCCACTATCTGGAGCTGCTGGAGGAGCACCGGGTCCAGGGGATCCTGATCACGCCGGTGCCCGGTGCGCATGAACGGCTCGCCCGGCTGCAGCGCCGGGGCACCCCGGTGGTGCTGGTGGACAGCAGGTCGCCGACCCACGGCCAGTGCTCGGTGTCCGTGGATGACGTGCTCGGCGGCGACATCGCCGTGACGCACCTGCTGGAGGCGCAGCACGAGCGGATCGTGTTCGTCGGCGGGCCGATGACCTTCCGGCAGGTGGCCGACCGCCACGAGGGAGCCATCCGGGCGCTGGAGCGGGCTGGCCTGCGCGCTGGCCGGCTTCAGGTGATCGAAACGGCCGCCCTGAACGTGTCCGCGGGGAAACTGGCCGGCGCGGCCATCGCGGACATGCCGGCCGGGCGCCGGCCGACGGCGGTCTTCTGCGCGAACGACCTGCTCGCGCTGGGCGTCCTCCAGGAGATGACGGCCAGCAGGATCCGGGTTCCCGACAGCATCTCCATCGTCGGCTACGACGACATCGACTTCGCCGCCGCCGCCGCGGTGCCGCTCTCCTCGGTGCGCCAGCCACGGCACCAGCTCGGCCGGACCGCGGCCCAGCTCCTGCTGGACGAGGCGCTCGGGGAGGAGTCCCACCAGCACCGTCAGGTCGTCTTCGAGCCGGAACTGGTGGTCCGCCAGTCGAGCCAGACCCGGCTGCGCCAGGTCCGCCAGCGCCGGGCCGGCCAGCCCAGCCGGGCCAGCCAGCCCAGCCGGGCCGCCGCCAGGGCGGTGCCCAGCGAGGCCGCCGCCGGGCCGGTGCCCAGCGAGGCCGCCACCGGGGCGGTGCCCACCGAAGCCGCGAGGTGAGCCGTGCGGGTCGCCCTGTTCGTGACCTGCCTCGCGGACACCCTGTTCCCCGATGTGGGCCGGGCGACGGTGCGGCTGCTGGAACGGCTCGGCCACCAGGTGGAGTTCCCGCAGGCCCAGACCTGCTGCGGCCAGATGCACGTGAACACCGGGTACCTGCGGGACGCGCTGCCGCTGGTCCGGCACTATGCCGAGGTGTTCGGCGGCTACGAGGCGGTGGTCGTGCCGTCCGGCTCATGCACCGGCTCGGTCCGCCATCAGCACGCGATGGTGGCCCGGCGTTACGGCGACGACGACCTCGCGCGCCGCGCTGAGGACGTGGCCGCCCGGACCTTCGAGCTGTCGGAGTTCCTCGTCAACGTGCTGGGGCTGGAGGATGTCGGCGCCTACTACCCTCACCGGGTCACCTACCACCCGACCTGCCATTCGCTGCGGCTGCTGCGGGTGGGCGACCGCCCGCTCCAGCTGCTGCGCCACGTCGAAGGGCTTGACCTGGTGGACCTGCCCGACGCCGAGGTGTGCTGCGGTTTCGGCGGCACGTTCGCGGTCAAGAACGCCGACGTGTCCACGGCCATGCTCGCCGACAAGATGCGCAGCGTCCTCGCCACCCGCGCCGAGGCCTGCACCGCGGGCGACAGCTCCTGCCTGATGCACATCGGCGGCGGGCTGTCCCGGCTCAACGCGGGCACCCGGACCGTCCACCTCGCCGAGATCCTCGCCTCCACCCGGGACGGCAGATGAGACACCCTCTGTCAAGATCAGCTGTGGCGCCGCAGGCGCTGGGCCGAGCGCCGCAACGGCGTTGCGGCACCCCCGCGCCAAGGACCCGCCTCCCACGATGCCGCCTGGCACTCCTCCGGCACGGCCAAAGCGAAGTGCTTGCTGGCGCGCCTCCGGCGCGACGCACCGCGAGGGAGGCAGTGATGTGACCACGTTCCTGGGCATCCCGACCGCCCCCCGCGGCGTGGGCCACCTGCGCGGTGACGAACCGTTCCCGGTGGCCGCGCGCAAGGCGCTGGCCAACACCCAGCTCCGCCGCAACCTCGGCAAGGCCACCGCCACGATCCGGGCCAAACGCGCCGCCGTGGTGGCCGAGCTGCCGGACTGGGAGGAACTGCGCGCGGCCGGCCAGGCGATCAAGGCCCACACGATGCGCCACCTCGATCACTACCTGACCGAGCTGGAGACCCAGGTCACCGCCCGGGGCGGCACGGTGCACTGGGCGCGGGACGCCATCGAGGCCAACCGCATCGTGACCGGCCTGGTCCGCGGGGCCGGGGCGGCCGAGGTGGTCAAGGTCAAGTCGATCGTGACCGACGAGATCGGGCTGAACGACGCCCTGGCCGACGCCGGCATCCACGCGATCGAGACCGATCTCGCGGAACTCATCGTTCAGCTGGGAAAAGACCGGCCGTCGCACATCCTGGTGCCCGCGATCCACCGCAACCGGGCGGAGATCCGCGACATCTTCCTGCGCGAGATGGGCGGCGTCGACCCCGGGCTGACCGACACCCCGGCCGCGCTTACCGAGGCGGCCCGGCTCCACCTGCGGCGGGCCTTCCTGTCGGCGCGGGTCGGCATCAGTGGCGCGAACTTCGCCATCGCGGAGACGGGAACCCTGTGCGTGGTCGAGTCGGAGGGGAACGGCCGGATGTGCCTGACCCTGCCCGACACGCTGATCACCGTCATGGGCATCGAGAAGGTGGTGCCGGCCTGGCGTGACCTGGACGTGTTCCTGCAGCTGCTCCCCCGGTCGTCGACCGGCGAGCGGATGAACCCGTACACCTCGATGTGGACCGGGGTGACCCCCGGCGACGGGCCGCAGTCGTTCCACCTGGTCCTGCTCGACAACGGCCGGACCGCGACGCTGGCAGACGAGACCGGGCGGCAGGTGCTGCACTGCATCCGCTGCTCGGCGTGCCTGAACGTGTGCCCGGTCTACGAGCGCACCGGCGGCCACGCCTACGGCTCGGTGTACCCGGGCCCCATCGGCGCGGTGCTGTCACCGCAGCTGACCGGGGTGGAGGACAACGCGTCCCTGCCGTACGCGTCGACGCTCTGCGGCGCCTGCTACGACGCCTGCCCGGTGAAGATCGACATCCCCTCGGTCCTGGTCCACCTGCGCGCCCGTCATGTCGAGGAGACGGCCCAGGCGCACCGGGTGGCCAGCCCGGAGGCGATCACCATGGCCGCCGCCTCCTGGGTGATGGCCAGCCCGGCGCGCTGGGCCGCGGCGCAGGGCGCCAGCCGGCTCGGCCGCGTGATCGGGCGGGGCGGCCGCATCCGCCGGCTCCCGTGGCCGCTGTCGGCCTGGACCGCGGCGCGCGACGCGCCTGCGCCACCGGCCCAGACGTTCCGCCAGTGGTGGCGGGCCGAGCACGGGGACCGGCCATGACCGCACGCGAGGAGGTTCTGGCCCGGATCCGCACGGCACTGGGCGAAGCCGCCTCGAGCAGCACCGCGGCGGACAACGCGGCCCCGCCCGCGGACGCGGCGCCGCGCGGCTACCGGACCCAGGGCGAACTCGACGCCACTGTGTTGCTCGATCTGCTGGCCGAGCGGTTGCGCGACTACGGCTGCACGGTCCGGCGGGCCGCGCCCGGCCATGTCATGACCGCGGTCGGGGAAGCACTGGGGCAGCGCGGCGCCCGCCGGATCGTGGTGCCGCCCGGGCTCGACCTGACCGGCCTGCCCGCCGGGACCGAGATCGTCGTCGACGACGGCCTCTCCTCCGCGGCGCTCGACGCCATCGACGGGGTCCTCACCGGCGCCGCCGTGGCCATCGCCGAGACCGGCACCATCGTCCTCGACGGATCGCCCGGCCAGGGGCGGCGAGCCCTGTCCCTCGTCCCCGACTACCACGTGTGCATCGTCCGGGCGGATCAGGTGGTCGCCCTGGTCCCCGAGGCCCTGGCCCGGCTGGACCCGGGCCGCCCGCTCACCTGGATCAGCGGCCCCTCCGCCACCAGCGACATCGAGCTCGACCGGGTCCAGGGCGTGCACGGCCCGCGCACCCTCGAGGTCGTCCTCGTCAACCCCTGACCGGGGCAGTTGGCCCCACTCCCCACGGATTTGCGTCACGATCACGTCCGGTCTGGGGTGGTTTGCCTGATGCAAACCCGTGGCAAGTCGAAACGATCATGGTCCGGGGGGTGCGGCGGGTCAGGGCTGGTAGGAGCCGGGCTCCCAGGCGCGGGTTGCGACGCCGATGGTGTTCCAGGCGTTGATCGTCACGAGCAGGCTGACCAGGGCGCCGATCTCGTCCGGGCTGAACTCGGCCGCGACCTCCTGGTAGGCCTCGTCCGGGACGTGGGTGCCAGCGAGCAGGGTCACCACCTCGGCGAAGGCGAGCGCGGCGCGCTCGCGGCCGGTGTAAAAGGGCGCCTCGCGCCAGGCCGGCAGGGCGTAGACGCGCTGCTCGGTCTCCCCGATCGCACGGGCGTCCTTGGTGTGCATGTCGATGCAGTAGGCGCACCCGTTGAGCTGCGAGACCCGGATCCGGACCAGCTCGCGCAGCCGGGGATCGAAGTCAACCCGGTCGAGCTCCTTGGTGGCGGCCCGGTCCAGGTGGGCCAGGGCGCGGGCGAATCCGTCGGCGTGGGCGTCGAAGTCAAGGCGGACGGGGATCTGCGTAAGGCTGTCGGTGGCTGTCATGGACACGACGTTACGTGGCCGAACGGCCCAGGATAAGATCCAAATGGATGAAGAAAACTTGGGCCAATTCTGGTCTCGATCTGCACTTGGACCTCCCCGCCTCGCGGGTGCGGGCCGGGCTGGAAAACGCCCTGCGCGACGCGGTGAGGGACGGGCGGCTGCCACCCGGCGCGCGGCTGCCGCCCTCCCGCGCGCTGGCCGCGGATCTCAGCATCGCCCGCAACAGCGTCGCCAACGCCTACGGCCAGCTGGTGGCCGAGGGCTGGCTGACGGCGCGCACCGGATCCGGGACCTGGGTCACGCCGCGCACGGTGCGCCCTCGGCCGGCGCCCGCGGCTGCCCCGGAAGCGATCGCCCCGCCCCGCTACGACCTGCGGCCCGGCGTGCCTGACCTGGGGGCCTTCCCACGGCGGGCGTGGCTGGCGGCGGCCCGCGCCGCGCTGGCCGCCGCCCCCGGGCACGTCCTGGGCTACCCGGACCCGCGCGGCCTGCCGCAGCTGCGGGCGGCGCTCGCCGGCTACCTGGCCCGGGCGCGCGGCGTCAGCGTCACCGGCGACCGCATCGTGGTCTGCTCCGGTTTCGGCCACGGGCTGGCCCTGATCTGCCAGGTACTCCGGGCGCGCGGCGCCGCCGCCATCGCCGTCGAGCACTACGGGCACCAGGCTCACCGGCGGATCGTCGCGGCGCACGGCCTGCGCCTGCTGGCGCTGCCGGTCGACGGCCACGGCGCTGTCCCCGATGGCCTGGGCGCGGCGGCCGCGGTCGTGCTGACCCCCGCGCACCAGTTCCCGCTCGGTGTGACGCTGGCGCCGCAGCGGCGCCGCGCCGTCATCGAGTGGGCCACCGCCAGCGGCGGGCTGGTGGTCGAGGACGACTACGACGGCGAGTTCCGCTACGACCGCCAGCCGGTGGGCGCCCTGCAGGCGCTGGCCCCCGACCATGTCGTGTACGCGGGCACGGCGAGCAAGAGCCTGGCGCCGGGGCTGCGGCTGGGCTGGCTGGCCGTGCCCGCACCGCTGCTGGACGAGGTGGTCGCGGCCAAGGAGGCGGCGGGCGCGCACGCCAGCGCCATCGACCAGCTCACCCTGGCCGAGCTCCTCACCACCGGCGGTTACGACCGACAGATCCGGCACGCCCGGCTCGCCTACCGCCGGCGCCGCGACCGGCTGGCCGCGGCGGTGCGCCGCAACGCGCCGCAGGTGGAGGTCACCGGGATCGCGGCCGGCCTGCACGCCGTGCTCCGGCTGCCCGCTGATCAGAGTGAGGACGACGTGGTGGCCAGCGCCGCCGCCCACGGGCTGGCCATCGAGGGCCTGGCCAGCTTCCACGCGGGCGGCGCCAGCCACGGACCGGCGCTGGTCATCGGCTACGGGCGGCCGCCCGAGCACGCCTTCACGACTGCGCTGGCCCGGCTGGCCGCGGTGCTGGCCGAGCCCGGCCACCGGGCAGCAGGAGCGCGGGCACCAGGGCCGCCGCGGTCAGCGCCAGCGCCAGCCAGAACGTGACGCCGAACGCGTGCGCCAGCACCGGCAGGGCGCCGGGCCTGGCCGCGAGCGCGCCCGCCTGGGCGATGCCGCCGCCGAAGCCGGGCAGCCCGGCGGTCATGGCCCGCTGGAGGGTGACCGCGAGCAGCGCCGTGCCCAGCGATCCGGCCAGCCGCTGGATGGTGCCGATGGCACTGGTGGCCGACCCGATGGCCGCGCGCCCGGCCGCCTGGAACGCGGCCGCCATCGACGGCGTGATGGTGGCCCCCAGCCCGGCGCCGACCAGCAGCAGCGCGCCGGCCAGGTACCAGTACGGCGTGGCCGCCGTGAGCTGGGTGTAGGCGGCGGTGCCCGCCACCGCCAGCCCGATCCCGGTGATCACCACCGGGCGGGCGCCGATCCTGTCGGTCAGGCTCCCGGCGGCCGGCATGGCCAGGGCGGCGCCGAGGCCCTGCGGGACCAGCAGCAGCCCGGTCTGCAGCGGAGTCCGGCCGCGGACGATCTCGAAATACAGCGGCAGCAGCAGCGACACCCCGAACAGGGCCATCCCGAGCACCAGGTTGGTGAGGGCGGCGGCGGCGAACCCCCGCCGGGCGAACAGCCAGATGTCGATCAGCGGCCGCGGCGCGCGAAGCGCATGGATGCAGAACGATGCCACCAGGCCGATCCCGGCCACCACGGCCGCGAGTGGCACCGGGCTATGGCTGGCGCCGCCGGTGGCGACCCGGCCGAGACCGTAGATCAGCGCGGCGATGCCGCCCGAGGCCAGCACCAGCCCGAGGACGTCCAGCCGCGCCTGCCGCCGGGCCGGGACGGCCGGAAGCAGCCACAGCGCGAGCGCCAGCGCGGCCGCCCCGACCGGCAGGTTGACGAAGAAGATCCACCGCCAGCTGGCGCCGCCCACGATCGCCCCGCCGATCACCGGGCCCATGACCGGGCCGAGCAGCAGCGGGACCCCGACGATGCTCATGACCCGGCCGATGCGCGCGGGCCCGGCCGCCCGGGCCAGGATGGCCTGGCCGACCGGCATGATCATCCCGCCGCCGAGGCCCTGCAGCACCCGGAACACAATCAGCTCGGTCACCGACCCCGCCAGCCCGCACAGCAGCGAGCCGAGCATGAAGACGGCCAGCGACGCCAGCCAGACGCGCCGGGCGCCGAACCGCTCGCTGGCCCAGCCGGTCAGCGGGATCACGCTGGCAAAGGCGAGCAGGTAGATCGTCGGTACCCACTGGATCACCGAGATCGAGGTCCGGAACTCGCGCCCCAGCGTGGGGAGGGCGACGTTGACGATGGTCGCGTCCAGGATCGTCATGATCGATCCGAGGACGACGACCGCCGCCAGCGTGACGATCTCCCGGGTCAGCAGCCGCTCCCCCGGGCCCGGCCCTTTGGTGCCGCCGTGGCCCGGCCCGCCGTCCCGCTGGCCTGACCGGCCGGCTCCATCACGCTCGGGCCCGCCTGGTCCGCCCGGCGCCTGCTGGCGCACCTGAGTCTCACGGCTCGTCATCGTGCGCCTCCCGTGCTGGCCGCCTGCCTGAATAATCATAGATATCTAACTCTTAGATGTCAAATCCTTAGAGTTTCCTGCTATCCTTGGTCCATGCCCAGGCCCGCCCGCACGCCGATCGGCCTCCACCTGGCCCGCACCGCCAGGTCGGTGAGCCGCGCCTTCGACGACGCGCTGGCGCAGGCCGGCGGGTCGGTCCCGGTCTGGCTGGTGCTCATCTCGCTCAAGAGCCAGCAGCTGCGCAACCAGCGGGAGCTGGCCGAGGCGGTGGGAATCCGGGAAGCCACGCTGACCCACCACCTGAACGCGATGGACGAGCAGGGGCTGATCACCCGCAGGCGGGACCCGGCCAACCGCCGCGTCCACCTGGTGGAACTGACCGACGACGGCGAGGCCGCGTTCCAGCGGCTGCGCGGCGCGGCGGCCGCGTTCGACAAGCAGCTGCGGGCCGGTTTCAGCGACGACGAGGTGGCGGACCTGGAGGCGCTGCTCACCCGCCTGGCGGCCAATGTGACCTGACCGCGGCGCTGGCCGGCGTGCCAGCGCGGGCCGGCGTGCCCGGCGCGAGCCCGCTCCCAGCGCCCCCGCCCCTAGCGCCCCGCCCGTAGCGTACGGTGGCCGGGGACCAGGCAGCCGATGCGCTACCGGCCCGCCGGACACAAGGGTGGTGGCCATGGCAACCGATGTTGGCCGGATCGGCGTCTGGTGCTCGTCCCGCACCTGGCCGGCCGATCCCGCCGCGGCGGCGGAGCCCGCCGCCGAGCTGGAGGAACTGGGCTACCAGGCGCTCTGGCTGGGCATGTCCGCCGGGAACCTCACGCTGCCAGAGGCGCTGCTGGCGGCGACCTCCCGGATGGCCGTGGCGACCGGCATCGTCAGTGTCTGGGACGCCCCGCCCGCGGTGGTCGCGGCCGGCTATCAACGGATCAGCGACGCCCACCCGGGCCGGTTCCTGCTCGGCCTGGGCGCGAGTCACGCCCACGTGGTCGAGCGCGGCGGCGGCACCTATGTGCGCCCCTACACCAGGGTCGCCGAGTTCCTGGACGGGCTGGACGCGGCATCGCCGCCGGTCCCGGCCGGCGGCCGGGCGCTGGCCGCGCTCGGGCCGCGGATGCTGGCGCTGGCGGGCCGCCGGTCCGGCGGTGCGCACCCCTACCTGGTGACCCCGGAGCACACCCGCCGGGCGCGGAAGGCCCTGGGGGTCGGTCCGCTGCTCGCCCCGGAGCAGATGGCGGTCCTCGAGACCGACCCGGGCCGGGCGCGCGAAATCGCACGCGGCGCGCTGCACATCTACCTGCAGGCACCGAACTATGTGGCGAACCTGCACCGGCTGGGTTTCACCGGCGACGACATCGGCGGGGCCAGCGACCGGTTGGTGGACGCGCTGGTCGCCTGGGGCGACGAGGAGGCGGTCGCCCGGCGGGTCGCCGAGCACCACGAGGCCGGCGCCGACCACGTGTGCGTCCAGGTGCTGACCGGTGAGCCCGCCCTCCCCCGCGCCCAGTGGCGCGCGCTCGCGGCCGCCCTGACCTAACCCCGGGCCCGGCGGGCGGGTTGTGGGCGCGTCACAACTTCTCGCCTTGAAAAGCGGCCAGATATTTCTTGTCATTGCCGGACGGCTATGCCACGTTCGGGCGTAAGACTCCTCGCGGGCCTGTTCAGCCCGGTTCAGCCACGAATCGCGCGACGGACATCGCGCAGCAAGCACCGTGCGGCGAGCGCCGTGCAGCAAGCACGGGCAGCAGCACGCGCGGCCAGCGCCGTTCAGCAGGAGGAAGCGATGGACTCAGGCGACCCCCCGCGCAGCTTCCCGCTGCCCTCACAGATCGACGATGTGCCCGGCGCCGAGAGCTGGCGGTCGATGTACCCGTACTTCACCCGCTTCCAGCCCGGGGACGACCAACGGTTCTGGTTCTACAACTCGATGCACTTCCCCGAGCCGATGCCCGCGTTCGACGCGGTCACAGCCGAGATCCCCTACACCGCGATCGGCGCGAACACCACCCGCGTGTTCGTGCTGCCGACCACGCTCGGGATCGAGCACCGGATCGTGAACGGGCGGGTCTACATCACCGCCATCCCCGTCACCGACCCGGACGAGATCGGCCGCCGGGCGGCGATCTTCAACGAGCGGGCCGGCTACTACTACCAGAACTGGGACCGCCTCTACGAGGGCTGGAAGGTCCGCATCGCGGATCTGATCAGGGAGATCGAGGCGATCACCGTGCCCGGGCTCCCCGAGTTCGAGGACCCGCGCGTGGTCATGGAATCGACCGGCGTGGCCCAGAACCATTACGTGCGCGAGAACTTCCACCGGTGCCTGGACCTTTTCTCGAAGATGTGGCACCACCACACCGAATTCCTCATGCTGGGGTACGGCGCGTACGTGGTCTTCTTCGAGTTCTGCAAGAAGGCGTTCCCCGATATCAGCGAGCAGACCGTGGCCCGCATGGTGGCCGGCATCGACGTGATGATGTACCGGCCCGACGACGAGCTGAAGCGCCTGGCCGTGCTGGCGGTCGAGTCCGGCCTGGCGGACGAGTTCCCGGAGGGCTGCGATCCGGACGCGGTGCTCGCCGCGCTGGCCGGACGCGGCGAGGCGGGCCGGGAATGGCTCGCGGCCTTCGACGCGGCGCGCCACCCCTGGTTCCACGTGTCGACCGGCGACGGCTTCTACCATCACCACCTGAGCTGGAACGAGAATCTCGCGGTCCCGTTCGCCGCCCTGACCCGCTATGTCCGCCAGGTCAGCGCCGGCGAGACGCTGGAGCGGCCCACCAGCAAGCTGGTGGCCGAGCGGGACCGCATCGCCGCCGAGTACCGCGCCCTGCTGGCCACCGACGAGGACCGCGGCGCGTTCGACCAGATGCTCGGGATCTGCCGGCTGGTCTTCCCCTATGTGGAGGACCACAAGTTCTACTGCGAGCACTGGTTCACGACCCGGTTCTTCCAGAAGATACGGGCGTTCGGCGCGCTGCTCAGCAGCCGCGGCGTGCTCGAGGAGGCGGAGGACGTCTTCCACCTCCAGCACTACGAGATCGACCAGGCGCTCGCCGACGTGATGCTGGCCTGGGCCTCGGGCGGCGAGCCGCTGGGGGCCGCGCACCTGCGGCCGATCATCGCCGAGCGCAAGCGGTCGCTGGAGGTGCTCCGGACGTGGTCGCCACCGCCCGCTCTCGGCCCGGTGCCGGAAGCGCTCAACGACCCGGCCGTGCAGATGCTGTGGGGCATCACCCAGGAGACCATCGAGAGCTGGTACAGCCAGAGCACCTCGGGCAACGAGAAGGAGGTGCGGGGCTACGGCGCGTCCTCCGGCATCGTCGAGGGCACCGCGCGGGTGCTGCACGACGTCAACGAGATAGGCCAGATCCGCGACGGCGAGATCCTCGTCTGCCCGGTGACGGCTCCGAGCTGGGGACCGGTCTTCGGCAAGATCAAGGCCGCCGTGTCCGACATCGGCGGGACCATGTCCCACGCCGCTATCGTCGCCCGTGAATACGGCATGCCGGCGGTGGTGGGAACCGGCCAGGCGACCAAGCGGATCACGACCGGCCAGCGGGTGCGGGTGGACGGTGACCGCGGCGTGGTCATCATTCTCGACTGAGCGGGCGCGTGATGATCACCCCCCATCTCACGCGCCCGCTCGCCACCATCCGCGGCGGTGACCGGCCGTCCGTCGGCGGGAAGGCCGCCGCCCTTGGTGAACTGACCGGTGCCGGGCTTCCGGTGCCGCCCGGGTTCGCGGTGACGACCGCGGCGTTCGGCCATGCGCTGCGCGTCCTCGACCCCGATGGCACCATGGCCCGGCAGGTGGGGCGGCTGCCTGCGGACGATGCCACCGGCATCGCCGAGGTCAGCGCGCAGATACGGGACCGCATCCTGGGCGCACCGCTGCCCGCCCGCCTGCGCGACGAGATCGCCGCCAGCTATCAGGCGCTGGCGCAGCAGGCCAGCGCGGCGGCCGGTACCGTCCCGGTGGCCGTGCGCTCGAGCTCGACCAGTGAAGACAGCATGAGCGCCAGCTTCGCCGGGCTCCAGGACAGCTACCTGTGGGTGGCGGGCGAGACAGCCGTGGCCGACCATGTGCGCCGCTGCTGGGCGAGCCTGTATAGCGTCGAGTCCGTGACCTACCGGCGGCACCAGGGAGTGCCGGAGGACACGCTCGCCATGGGCGTCGTGGTGCAGGTGATGGTCGACGCCCGCTGCGCGGGCGTGCTCTTCACCCGCAGCCCGGTGACCGGCGACACCTCGGTCATCGTGATCGAGGCGAGCTGGGGGCTGGGGTCGGCCGTCGTCAGCGGGGAGGTGACGCCCGACACCTATGTGGTGAGCAAGGTGACCGGGGAGATCGTGAAGCGATCTGTGGCCAGCAAGCTGCGCCACCACCAGCGGAACCCCGGCGCGCCCGGGGTGTGCCTGCGGGACGTGCCGCCGCCGCTGCGGGACGTGGCCTGCCTGGAAGACCGGGACATCCGGGCCCTGGCCGACCTCGGCCGCCAGGTCAGCGATCACTACGGGGCACCGCAGGACATCGAGTGGGCCATCGGCCACAGCGGGGCCGGCCAGCAGATCGCGCTGCTGCAGAGCCGCCCGGAGACCGTCTGGTCCGGCCGGGAGGCCAAGCCCGCCGCGGTGCCCAGGACCCATGCTTACGACCACGTGCTGGCCCGGTTCGGCGGGACGTTGCCGTGACCCTGTCCAACGAGGACGTGCAGGACATTCTCGCCCTGCTCGACGGCCTGCCGTACAGCGAGCTCACGCTCGAGACGGCACGGTTCACGCTGACCCTGCGCCGGGCCGGTGACGGGGTGTGGGCGCAGGAGACGCGGGTTACCGCCGAGCCGAAGCTGGCGGATCCGGCGTCGGCCAGCCCGGCGTGGGCCGGCCGCGCGGCAGCGGGCCACGCACCGGCGGACCGTGCGGGAACGGACCGTGCGGGAACGGACCGTGCGGCGGCGGGTCACGGGCTCGCCGGACCTGCGGTCCCCGCCCACGACGGCGCGCACGAGAGCACCACCGCCCAGGGCGAGCCGGTTGCCGCTGACGGCACCCCTGCTTCACTCGCCGGGCCGGAAAGTGAGATCCGCGCCCAGCTGCCGGGTACCTTCTACCGCGCGCCCCAGCCGGGCGCACCGCCGTACGTCGAGACGGGCAGCCGGGTCGAGGCCGACACGGTCGTCGCCATCATCGAGACGATGAAGCTCATGAACCCGGTCTACGCGGGCACCGCCGGCACGGTCGCCGAGATCTGCCTGGCCGACGGCCAGTTCGCGGAGCAGGGCACGGTCCTCATGCGGATCAGCGCGCACGGGTAGCCGGCCGATGCTGCGCCGGATCCTCGTCGCCAACCGGGGGGAGATCGCCGTCCGCATCATCCGCGCGTGCCAGCGGCTGGGCATCGAGACCGTGCTGGCCGCATCCGAGGCCGACCTGGACTCACTGCCGGCCCGGCTCGCCGACCGCACGGTCGGCATCGGCCCGGCGCCCGCCGCCGCGAGCTACCTGAACGTCGACGCCGTGATCGCCGCGGCCGTGGCGGCCGGGGCGGACGCCGTCCACCCGGGCTACGGGTTCCTGTCCGAGAACGCCCGCCTGGCCCGCGCCTGCGACGCCGCCGGGCTGGTGTTCATCGGCCCGCCGCCCGCGCAGCTCGAGGCGGCGGGCGACAAGCTGGCCGCCCGCGCGCAGGCGGCCGCGGCAGGCCTGCCGGTGCTGGCGGGCGGTGAGATCGCCGACGGTGCGCAAGCGCGAAGCCTGGCGCAGGAGATCGGCTGGCCGGTCCTGGTCAAGGCGGCGGGCGGAGGCGGCGGGCGCGGCCTGCGGATCGCCCGCTCCCCCGCCGAGCTGGCCGCGGTGGCCGCGCAGGCCAGCGCCGAAGCTCGCGCGGCGTTCGGCGACCCGAGGATCTACCTGGAACGGTTCCTCACCCACGTGCGGCACGTCGAGGTCCAGCTGCTCGGCGACGGCCACCGGGTCGTCCATGCCGGCGACCGCGACTGCTCGGTCCAGCGGCGGTACCAGAAGGTGGCCGAGGAGGCGCCGGCTCCGTGCCTTGACCCCGGCACCCGGGCCTCGATGCACCAGGCCGCCGTCGCCCTGGGGACCCGTCTGCGCTACCGCGGTCTGGGCACCGTCGAGTTCCTCGTCGACGCCGACCGCGGCGGCTTTTTCTTCCTGGAGATGAACGCGCGTATCCAGGTCGAGCACCCGGTCACCGAGGCGGTGTCCGGCCTGGACCTGGTCGCCGAGCAGATCGCGATCGCCGAAGGCAGACGGCTGCGGCTGGCGCAGGCGGACATCACCGTCACCGGCCACGCGGTCGAGTGCCGGATCAACGCGGAGGACTGGCGGCACGAACTGCCCTGTCCAGGGACCATCGCGGGGGCGGTGTTCCCGGCCGGCCCGGGCATCCGGGTCGACACCGGTGTCCAGGCCGGATCCGCCGTCCCGCCGGACTATGACTCCCTGCTGGCCAAGCTCATCGTGCACGGAGCCGACCGGGCCGAAGCGGTCAGCAGGCTCCGGCGCGCGCTGGCCAGCTGCGAGATCACCGGGGTGGAGACCAACCTGGCGCTGCACCGCGGGCTGGCCAGCGATCCGGAATTCATCGCCGGGGGCGTGACCACCGGCTTTCTCGGCCGCTACCTCGGCCGCGTCGTGGCGAGTACCGCCATCGCCGCCGCACCGCGTCCGGACGGGCCGGGGATGGGGGCGGCCCGTGGCTGACATCGAGTTGCTCGACGTCTCGTTCCGGGACGGCAACCAGAGCCTGTGGGGGGCCACCGGGCTGACCACCGCCCAGATGCTGCAGATCGCCCCGGTCATGGAGCGGGTCGGCTTCCGGGCGCTCGACTTCACCTCCAGCACGCACATGGGCATCGCCGTGCGGACCCACCGCGAGAACCCGTGGGAGCGGATCAGGCTCGTCCATGCCGTCATGCCCGGGACGCCGCTGCAGTTCATCGGCACCGGCTTCCGGTTCATCTCGTGGGAGACGGCCAGCCCCGAGTTCATGCGGCTCGTCTACGACCGGCTGGTCACCAGCGGGATGAGCCGTTTCATCGTGCTCGACCCCATGCACGACATGGACGCGATCCGCCGCACCGCGCGCATGATCCGCGCGGCCGGGGGCCAGGAGATCGTCGGAGCGCTCACGTTCACCGTCAGCGAGGTCCACGACGACGCGCACTACGCCGGCCTGGCCGCCGGGATGGCGCAGTGCCGTGACATCGACCGCGTCTACATCAAGGACCCGACCGGCCTGCTGGCACCCGACCGCGCCCGGACGCTCATCCCGGCGGTCCGCCGCGTGCTCGGGGGCACGCCGCTGGAGCTGCATTCCCACTGCACGCTCGGGCTGTCGCCGCTGACCTGCCTGGCCGCGGCCGAGCTGGGGGTCAGCGTGCTGCATGTCGCCTGCGGGCCGCTGGCCAGCGGCACCTCCCTGCCCGACGCCCAGCGGACCGCGGCCAACCTGCGTGAGCTCGGCCATCGCGTAGGGATCGATGACCGCGCCCTCGGCCTGGCCGCCGGTTACCTGGAACGCCTCGCCCGGGCCGAGTCCCGGCCGGCCTGGCCCCGCGACTACGACGCGGCGTTCCTGCGCCATCAGGTCGCGGGCGGGGTGGTGACCACCATGCTGCGCCAGCTCACCGAGCTGGGGCTGGCTGACCGCTTCGACGCCGTCATGGCCGAGGTGGCCAGGGTCCGCGCCGAGCTCGGTTACCCGATCATGGTCACGCCCTTCCCGCAGATCGTGTGCTCCCAGGCGGTGTACAACGTGATCGGCCCCGAGCGCTACGCCACCGTGCCCGACCAGGTGATCCGTTATGTCCTCGGCACCTTCGGCCGGCCCACCGGGCCGGTCGACCCCCATGTCACCGACCGCATCATGTCCCTGCCCCGGACCAGGGAGCTGAGGGCCGAGCCGCCACCGCCCGGTGTGGCCGAGCTGCGGGCTCGCTTCCCCGGGGCCGGTGACGAGGAACTGCTGCTCCGCGCGGTCATGCCCGCCGCCGAGGTGGACGCGATGCTCGCCGCCGGGCCGGCCCGCCGCCACTACAACCCGGATATCGCGGGAGTCCTGAAGCTCCTGGCCGAACTGGGCTCACGTCCCGGGCTGGCCCGCATCGCCGTCAGCAAGCCCGGCTTCCGGCTGGAGCTCCGCCAGACGGAGGATGCCCATGGCCGGTGACGGCACCGTGGCTGACGGTCCCGTGGCTGACGGTCCCGTGGCTGACGGTCCCGTGGCTGACGGTCCCGTGGCTGATGGTCCCGTGGCTGACGGTCCCGTGGCTGACGGCACCGTGGCTAACGGCACCGTGGCTGACGGCACCGTGGCCGGCAGCCCGGTGGTGGCGGGCCGAGCGCCGGCCGCGGTGCAGGAGCGGCTGCGCGCGGCCCGCGGGTTCGTCTTCGACCTCGACGGCACGCTCGTGCTGACCGACCGGCACAACAGCGCCTTCCTGCCCCTGCCCGGCGCGCTGGCCCTGACCAGCTGGCTGGCCTCGCGCGGCGTGCCGTTCGTCGCGTTCACCAACGGCACCACGAAGACGGCGCGGGGCTATGCGCAGGCGCTGGCCGAGGCGGGCTTCAGCCTGGACGATGGCTCGGTACTGACGCCGGCAGTCAGCGCGGCCGAGCTGTTCGCCCGGCGGGGCTACCGCCACGTGATGGCGCTGGGCAACGACGGCCTGGCCGGCCCGCTCCGGGAGGCGGGCATCGAGGTGGTGCCGCCGGCCCGGGGACGGCCGGCGGATGCGGTGCTGGCCGGGGCCTACCGGGAGTTTTCCATGGACGCGCTGGAGGCGGCGTGCGAGGCGGTGTGGCAGGGGGCCCGCCTGTTCAGCTGCTCCCAGTCGGTCTTTTTCGCCACCGTCAACGGCAAGGCACTCGGCACCTCTCGGGCGATCTCCGCGATGATCCGCAGCGTCACCGGCTGCCGGGTGGAGGTCGTCGGGAAGCCGTCGCTGCACGCGCTGCGCAGCGCCGCCCGCCGGATCGGGGCACGGCCCGCCGAGCTCGCCGTGGTGGGTGACGACCCCGAGCTCGAGGTCACGATGGCCCGCCGGGGAGGGGCGCTGGCGGTCGCGGTCGGCACCGGTGTTGGCACGGCCAGCGCCTTCGCCCGCCTGCCAGCCGGCCGCCAGCCCCATCTCATGCTGCCGGGAGTCCGCGACCTGCTGGAGCTGTGCCAGCACCCCGGCGTCACCGGCGATCCGGGCAAGCCATAAGTGCCCAGGCACGGCCCGTGGTTACCGGGGCGGGCAGGGTGGTTACCGGGGCCGGCAGGTGAGCGGCGGCCCGGGTCAGCAGGCGCGGTCGGCGGGCACGCTCACGGTTGCCGATCCCCGGAGCCGGGCCACCGTGGCCCGCAGTTCCGCCACCTCCCGGGTGAGCTCCGCGACGCGGCGCCTGCCGTCGGACGCCTCGCGGGACTCGGCGATCTCCCGGATGCGGCGTACCTCGCGGTAGAGCGAGTCGAGGCCGCGGTCCCCCGCGTCCGCGCCTCGGGGCGGGTCGGCCCGCAGGGGCGACCCGCAATGAGGGCAGCGCGGCGTCTGGCTCACATCGGCTCCGGCGGAAGCGGTTCCTTGTCCGCACGTTACGCGCGGCATCGGGAGGCCCACAATAAGTGGCACCCCAAATCCGGGCGGCCGTTTCTGGGGACGATCACAACCCGTTTCGGTATGCGGCACCCGGCCTGCCAGTGGCGTCGGCGGGGCCACCGCCCGGGCCGGTCGCGGACCGCCCGGGGCGGCCGGGGATTTGTGGCCGGCCACAGCGCGCCGGCGAAGAACGTTGTGCCGGTGCCCGGTGCGCCAGGCACCGGGCACCGGCACACTGGAATAGCCGGGAAAAGAGTGCCCGCCTAAACCGCTGCGCCTTCCTGGCGGCCCAGACCAGGCGCCCCCGGGGGCTTCGGAGGCAGTGTGGAAACCGACTTCAGGGCGCGTTCCGCCGGGCCCCGGACGCTGGGCGCGGGGCGCCGGGCCGAAGGCCGTTACGCAGATATCGGGCGTCTGCTCATCACCTGCCCGGACCGGCCCGGAATCGCTGCCGCCGTTTCCAGTTTCCTCTTCTCCAGCGGTGCCAACATCACCGAGTCACAGCAGTACTCCACCGATCCGTTCGGCGGGACCTTTTTCCTCCGGATTGAATTCCACCTGGACGATCTCGCCGAACGTTTCGCTAATCTGGCGAGCACTTTTGGCGAACTCGCGGACAAATTCCCGATGCGCTGGAAAATGACCAGGGCGGCTGAGCTGAAGCGGATAGCCATCATGGTGTCGAAGGCCGACCGGCTCATCGTCCACCAGAACAAGACGATCGTCTTCACCTGACCCGACCGGCCAGAGCCGGGCCCACCAAAGGAGGTGCGCGAATGAACGCGGCCGGCGGCCGGGGCGCGCGAAGCATCGCGGCGTGGCCACGGCCGGTACGGCCCCGGCTGCCCGCCGGGCTGCTGTACCGCATCCAGCGGCTGCTGGCGCCCAGCGCCGGCTACCGCCGGCTCGCGCGGTGGCTGGAGGGCTCGGGGACTCGGTACCGGATCTTCGCCGCCACCGAGCAGAAGGTCAAGAACGAGATCTTCGGCTGCCGGATGTGCGGCCAGTGCACGCTCCCGGTCACCGGCTACGCCTGCCCGGTGACCTGTCCCAAGCAGCTGCGCAACGGCCCCTGCGGGGGGGTTGGCCGGGACGGGTCCTGCGAGGTCTACCCGGAGCTGCGCTGTGTATGGCTGGACGCCTGCGAGCGGGCCGAGCGTCACGGGCGGGTCGCCGACCTGCAGCTGCTGCAGCGCCCCATCGACCACCGGGGCTGGGGGCAGAGCTCGTGGGTCAACTACTGGCAAGGGCGTGACGAGGGCCTGTGGGCCACCGGCGCCGCGCCGGCCATCCGGGAAGACCGGCCAGTGGCGGAGCTGTGATGGGCGCCCCGCTGCCCCGGCCGTCGCTGCGCAGCCGGCTGGAGTCCGCGCGGACCACGGTGACCGCCGAGGTCGGGCCGCCCCGGGGAGCCGACCCCGAGGCGGTGCGCCGCAAGGTGGCGGCGCTGCGGGGCTGGGTGGACGCGGTCAACATCACCGACAGCCAGAGCGCGCACGTGCGGCTGTCCAACTGGGCGGGCAGCATCCTCGCGCTGGCCGCGGGCGTCGAGCCGGTCATGCAGGTCACCTGCCGCGACCGCAACCGCATCGCGCTCCAGTCCGACCTATTGTCCGCCGCCGCCCTCGGCATCCCGAACGTGCTCCTGATGACCGGCGACCACCCGCGGTTCGGCGACCACCCCGACGCCAAGCCCGTGTTCGACCTCGACAGCGTCCAGCTCGTGTGGACCGCCCGCACCATGCGTGACGAGGGGCGCCTGCTTTCCGGGCGCAAGCTGGACCCGCCGCCGTCCTGGCTCATCGGGGCGGTCGAGAACCCGTTCGCCCCGCCGGCCGGGTTCCGCGCCGCGCGGCTCGGCAAGAAGGTCGCCGCCGGCGCCGAGTTCGTGCAGACGCAGTTCGTCTTCGACGTCCCCGCGTTCACCCGCTGGATGGCCGGGGTGCGGGAGCTGGGGCTGGACGGGCGCTGCAAGGTCCTGGCCGGGGTGGGGCCGGTCCGCTCGCTGCGGGCCCTGGAGTACATGCGCGGCAACGTCCCTGGCCTGTGGATACCGGACGATGTCGGCCGCCGGCTGCGCGGCGTCCCGCCCGGCCGGGTGGCCGATGAGGGACTGACGATCTGCGCGGAGATCATCCAGCAGGTCCTCCAGATCCCCGGGGTCAGCGGGGTCCACGTGATGGCGCCGGGATTCGAGCACGGCATCCCGGAGATTCTCGCCCGCGCCGGACTGGCCCGCGAGGGAGTCGGGAGCGGCTATGCACATTGACGTCCGCCCGGTCACGAGGCTGCGCGGCCCCGGCGCGGTGGATGTCGCCGCGGCACTCGGGCCTGTCTTCACCGCCCTGAGCGCCAGCCCCGTGGACCTGGGGCGGCTCCGTGTGGTCTGCGACTGGATCCAGTACCGTAACAACTTCGCCGAGCCGGTCACGTGCCGACCGGTGCTCGCGGAACCGGCGGCAGCGGACCAGCCCGGCGCGCCCGGCCGGGGGCACGGGCCGTCGTGGGCCGGGCCGCACAGCCTGGAGATCGCCATCGACCTGCGCCGCTGCGGCGAGGCCGACCTGGCGACGCGCATCAAGGAGGTGCTGGCCGCCCCGGAGGATGCCGCCCACCCCGGGCCGATGGTGCTGGAGCCCTGGGTGCCCGCCAGCGAAAGCTGTATCTGGCGGTTCAACACGCTCTACTGGCAGGCGCTGTCACGGTGGGAGCAGGCCACCGGGCGGGAGTACGAGCAGGCACTGCCGGGCGGGGAGAGCGACGCCCGCAACACGGCGGCCGTGCGGGAAATGATTCTCGAGCTGCTGCGCGTGTGGGACGAACTGGATGCCCGGCATGCCCTGCCGGAGGAGCTGTACGTCGTCGAACTCGGGGTCGGCAACGGAAGCCAGGCCCGCATCTGGCTCGACACCTTCGCCGCGCTGGACCACGGGCACGGGCGCGAGTACTACCGGCGGCTCCACTACCTCATGGGCGACTACTCCGCGCACGTGCTGGAGCGGGCCCGGCAGGCGGTGGCCCACCACGGCGACCGCGTCAACGGGCTCGTGCTCGACGCCACCCGGCCCCTGCTCACCCTCGGCTTCCTGCGCGGCAAGGCGTTCTGCGTCTACATCTCCAACGTCTACGACAACCTGCCGACCGACGAACTGGCGAGCATCGGGGGCCGCCCCTACCTGGTCGAGGTGCGCGCCTACCTGCGCGACGAGGACGTGAGCCGGATCACGGCCCGCCACGGCGTCCCGGACGGCGCGCTGGCCAGACTGACCGAGCGGCTGCTCCGGCTGGGGCCGGACCTGCTGGCCGAGGCCGCGCCGGAGACCTTCGCCGGCCCCGATCAGGTGGTGGCGCTCTGGCATGACATCTGGCTGGCGCTGCGCCTGCAGGAGCGCTACGTCCCGCTCGAAGGGCTCGACGTCTACCGGGTGTCTCCCTCGCTGACCGGGGAGATCCTGCGGCCGCTCATGGGCAGCAGCGGCGATATCCGGATGCACGCCAGCAACGGGGCCCTGGCCAGCTTCGAAGGCACCCTGCCGCTGCTCCACCCGTTCGGCCGGCTGCTCTGCCACGACCTCTTCCTCACCGAGCCCGCCCAGTACCACGCCGGGTTCTACGGGCCGGGCAAGTACGACGGCTCGGTGGTGAACTGGGTCAACGGCCCGCTGCTCCAGCTCATCGGCAACCGCCGCGGGTTCGACGTCCAGATCGCGCCCTTCGGCGCGCGCCCGGGGTCCAACGTCAAGACGCTCACCGCCCAGGTGCGGGACTGATCGCCGTGACCGAACACCAGCCGTCACCGGGCCGGCCGGCCAGCCAGGCGGGCCGGGCCGGGCGGGGCCGCCCGGCGGGCGCGGCGCGGGGCGTGCTGTTCCCCACCACGGTCGTCGGCTCCTACCCGGTGCCGGAGTGGCTGGAGCGGCTCAAGACCGACTACTACCAGCGCCGGATCAGCGCCCAGCACCTCAGCGAGATCCACGAGGTCGCCATCAAGGCGGCGCTCAAGGACCAGGAGCTCGCCGGGCTGGACATCGTGTCCGACGGGGAGCTCCGCCGCGACAACGACATCGACTACCTGCTGACCCGCATCCCCGGCGTCGGCATCCCGCACCGGGCCAAGACCGACTACTACGACTACTACGACGCGGAGGCCACCCGGCCGCTGCCCGAGCCGGCCGCCGACGGCGTGGGCCTGGGCCTGGCCGGGGACTTCGCGTTCACGCGGGAGCAGACACAGCGGCCCATCAAGTTCTCTTTCACCGGCCCGTTCTCGCTGTCGCGCCGGATCCGCAACGGCGCCTATGCCGACCCCGGCGATCTGGTGCGGGCCCTCGCGGGCTGGCTCAACGCGGAGGCGCGGGCGCTGGTGGCGGCCGGCGCCGACCTGCTGCAGATCGACGAGCCCTTCCTCGCCGGTTACCCGGAAGCGGCGGAACTGGCGATCGAGGCCGTCAACATCGTCACCGACGGCGTGGAGGCGGCCTGGGCCCTGCACGTGTGCTACGGGAACCGCTACGCCAGGCCACTGTGGGAAGGGCACTACGACTTCCTGTTTCCCGCGGTCCTGGCGGCGCGGATCGACCAGCTCGTGCTCGAATTCGCCCGCAAGGGCCCTGGCGACCTGCGGCTGTTCCGGCAGTACGCGTGGGACCGGCAGGTTGGGCTCGGGGTGATCGACGTGAAGACCACCGACGTGGAGTCGCCGGATCTGGTAGCCTCCCGCATCCGCAGGGCACTTGAGGTCGTCCCGGCGGAGCGGCTCGTGATCAACCCCGACTGCGGGCTGCGCCACCTCCCGGCCGATGTGGCGCGCGCCAAGCTGCGCGCCATGGTGGCCGGGGCCGCCCTCGTGCGCAAGGAAAAACGATCCGGCCGCCCGCACACCGGGCCCGCGGATCGGGGGCGCTCCCCCGCTGAGCCGCCCGCCGCAGGCAACAACGGATCCGCCGCGGCGGCCGGGCCGGCCGGCTCGCGCTCTATCGGCAAGAAGGCAGGGAGTGGGCGATGACCACGTGGGACCCGGACGGCTTCGTCTTCACCTCGGAGTCGGTGACCGGCGGGCATCCGGACAAGATGGCCGACCAGATCTCCGACACCATCCTCGACGCCGCGCTCGGGCAGGATCCGGACTCGCGGGTGGCGGTCGAGACGCTGCTGACGACGGGCCTGATCGTAATCGCGGGCGAGCTGACGACCAAGGCCGTCCTCGACTATGCGAGCCTGGCCCGCGACTGCGTGCGCGACATCGGCTACGTCGGCGGCGAGATCGGGTTCGATGCCGACGCGGTCGGCGTCCTGGTCGCCCTGGACAAGCAGTCGCCGGACATCGCCCAGGGCGTTGACGCCTCGCGGGAGGTGCGGACCAGCCGGCATGAGCACCCCTACGACCAGGCGGGCGCCGGTGACCAGGGGATGATGTTCGGCTACGCGACGAACGAGACTCCCGAGCTCATGCCGATGCCGATCACGCTGGCGCACCGGCTCGCCCGGCGGCTGGCCGAGGTCCGCACCACCGGGCTGGTGCCCTACCTGCGCCCCGACGGCAAGACCCAGGTGACCGTCCGCTACGACTCCGGCGGGCGGCCGGTCCGGGTGGAGAAGGTGCTCATCTCCGCCCAGCACGCCGAGGGCGCGGAGGACAAGCTCCCCGACGCGCTGTGGGAGCACGTGGTCACCCGGGTACTGCCGCCGGACCTCTACGAGGCGGCCGAGCTGCGGGACAACTTCTATGTCAACCCCACCGGCCGGTTCGTCGTCGGCGGGCCGGTCGGCGACGCCGGCGTGACCGGCCGGAAGATCATCGTGGACACCTACGGCGGCTTCGCCCGCCATGGCGGCGGGGCGTTCTCCGGCAAGGACCCGTCGAAGGTGGACCGCTGCGCGGCCTACGCCGCCCGCTACGTGGCCAAGAACATCGTGGCCGCCGGGCTGGCCGACCGCGCGGAGGTCCAGGTCGCCTACGCCATCGGCATGGCCCGGCCGTTCTCGCTGCTGGTGGACACGTTCGGCACCGAAAAGGTCAAGCGGGCCGCGATCGCCGGCCTGGTGCGGGAGAACTTCGACCTGCGCCCGGCGGCGATCTGCGATCATCTCGACCTGCGCCGGCCGCGCTACCGCGCCACCGCCGCCTACGGGCATTTCGGGCGCGATGAGCCCGAGTTCACCTGGGAGCACACGGACAAGGCCGAGACCCTGCGCCGTCAGGCCGGGTTCGCGTAGCGGTCAGGGCGGCCGGGGCCGCCGGGGCCGCGCAGCCGTCACGCCTGCGCGGGTTCGGGCAGGAACACCGACTTGTGCCTCAGGTAGGCGCCGAGGCATTCGGGGCCGTAGGTGCTGCCCTGGCCGCCGGCCCTGCCCCCCCAGGGCGAGCCGAGATCCGGTACATACAGGTTGACACCGAACGTCCCGACGTGGATGCGCCGCGCGATGTCCACCCCATGATCGGGGTCCGAGGTCCATACCGTGCCCGCGAGCCCGGGGCCGGCCTCGTTGGCGATCGCCACCGCCTCTGATTCGTGGGCATACGGGATGACCGTGACGACGGGGCCGAACACCTCGCTCCGGGCGGTCGTCGCACCAGCCGGGCCCGGGTCCCCGGCCAGCACGGTCGGCTCGTAGTAGTAGCCACGAACGGGCGCCGCCGGCCGCCGCCCGCCGACGGCCACGCGCGCCCCCGCACCGGCGCTGGCCGCCACGTAGGACTCGACACCCGCCCGGCGGCGCGGGCTCACCAGTGGTCCCATGCCGGTCTCCGCCGCCATCGGGTCACCCACGACCACCGCCGCCGCCTGCTCCGCCAGGCCGGTCACCACATCGTCATAACGGCTGCGCGGCGCGAGCACGCGGGAGGCGGCGAAACACGTCTGCCCGCAGTTGGCGAAGGCCAGCCGGCCAAGCGCCACCGACGCCGCCGCCAGGTCGGCGTCTTCCAGCACGATCGCCGCTGCCTTCCCGCCCATCTCCAGGTTGACGGACTTGAAGGTCTCGCCGCAGGCGACGGCGATCCGGCGGCCCACGGACTCCGGGCCGGCGAAGGAGATCTTGTTGACGCCGGGATGGCGGGCGAGCAGCTCGGCCACCTCGTGCGCGCCGGTGACGAGGTTGAAGACGCCGGCCGGGAAGTCCGCCGCCTCAAAGGCCTCGGCGAGGATGTAAGCGCTCAGGCACGTCTGCGCGGCCGGCTTGAGCACGACGGTGCAGCCTGCCGCCAGCGCCGGGGCCAGCTGGGAGAAGGTGAGCGCCAGCGGGTAGTTCCAGGGGGCGATCACCGCTGACACGCCGACGGGTTCCCGCCGGACGATGGTGTGGCCGCGGAAGTTGACCGCCGCGCGGATCTCCTCCGGCTCCAGCGCGCGGGCCAGCGCGGCGTAGTACCGCAGGATGGTGGCCGGGACCTCCGCGTTGTGCAGCCGGGAGGCGGTGATCGGCATGCCCATCTCGGCGGTCACCAGGCGGGCGGTGTCCTGCGCCCGGTCCTGCAGGGCCGCGGCGAGCCGGTCCATGGCGTCGGCCCGGTCGGCCCGGTCGGTGCGCGGCCACGGGCCGCAATCAAAGGCCCGCCGGGCCGCGCCCACCGCGATGTCGACGTCTTTTCCGGAGGCGGCCGGGGCGGCGCCCATGATCTCCTCGGTAGCCGGGTTGGCCACCGTGATCGCGTCCGGTGACGCTGACGGCAGCAGGCAGCCGCCCGCGTAGATATCCCGGTACTCGAGCAATCCAGGCCACCTTCTCCCAGCCCGGCGCCGCACCAGCCCGGCGCCGCACCAGCCCGCGCCGTCTGCCTCGCTCCGACGCTGGCACCTCCCGCGCCCGGCGCCCGCAGCAGGCGCCCGGCTTGGCCATGATTCGTCAACTTTCCTGAAATGTGCTCAGTCCGTCTGGCGGTTGTCAAGATTTACGCGCGCCGGCCGTGCTGCCTGTTGTCAAGTTTCCCGGCCGGCGCACGTGACCGCGGCCACTGGCGGCGCACGCATCCAGCGCCGGGGCCGCCCGGGCCGCCGGGGCCGGCCGCCCGCTGCCCGCCGCCCCCATCCCGGTGGCGCAGGTTTGTGGTGAGCCACAAGGACCGGGCCCGGTTCCGGCCTTATGCTGCGCTTGTGACGGACAATCTCCCGGCTGCTGGGCGGGCCGCTCCGGCCGGCCCGCCGCGTGATCTCGGCCGGGAGAACATGGTGCTCCGCGAGCTGGTGACGGTCTACCGCCAGCTGTCGGGACTGGCGCTGCAGGACGCGGACCTGGCTAGCGTCACCCAGCTGCTGGCCGACCGGACGGCCGCGACCGTGGCTGTGGTCAGCCCGGTCATGGACGTCATGGCGGCCGCGTCCCCCGGGGTGCCCCAGGAAAAGGCCGCCGTCCTGGTGGCCGAGGCCCTGGTCCACCCCCGACTCGGCCAGGTCCTGCGGGCATCGCGGCAGGGCCACCGGTCCCTGTGGCTGCCCAGCGTCGGCGGCATGCCCGCCATCATCGTCGCGCCGATCCTGGTCGGGGACGAGGTGCCCGCGCACCTGATCACCCTGGACCCGCCCGAGCGCGCCACCGACGAGGACATGAACCTGCTCGTCACCGAGCATGCGGCCACGATCTGCGGGGTGATACTCGGCCGGGAGCACGTGGTCGCGGCCGCCGCCCGCCGCGTGCGTGATGACCTCGTGGAGGGCCTGCTGCTGGGGCGCGGCCGCGACGACGGCGACGCCAGCAGGTGGGCGGCGCATCTCGGGTACGACGCGGGGCGCGAGCACAACGTGGCCGTCGTCGCCTTCGACGTCCCCACCCCCCGCCTGCCCCAGGACGCGGACGCCATGCGGCAGCGGGTCCGCGATGTGATCGAGCACTTCATCGCCACCCGCGCCCCGGATGTGATCATCTCGGCGCGGGAGTCGGAGGTGGTGCTGGTGGCCGCCGTCCCGGGCCCCGGCCATGACGGCGGCATGGACGCGCAGCGGCTCGGCGCCTCCTGCATCGCCCGGCTGGCCGAGCTGTTCCCGGACACGAAGGTGGTCATCGGGATCGGCGGGATATGCCGCCACCCGCGGGAGATCAGCCGCTCCTACGAGCAGGCGCACCGCACGATCGAGACCTTGCGCCGCATCGGCCGGACCGGCACCGTGACCGCCTTCGCCGACCTCGGCATTCACCGGCTGCTGCTGCAGGTTCCCGAGCTGGCCGAGCTGCGCGCGTTCGCGGACGATGTGCTCGGCCGCCTGTCCCCGGGTGAGCGCGACCGGCGAGCCGAGTACCTGACCACGCTCGCCTGTTACCTGCGGGAGAACAGCAGCCCGCAGCGGGCGGCTCGTTTCCTGCACGTCCATCCCAACACCGTGGCCTACCGGATCAAGCGGATCGAGGAGATCACCGGGCTGTCGATGGACCGCTACCGGGACCGCCTGACCACGCAGGTGGCGCTGGAGATCCTGGACGCGCTGGGGGATGAGCCATGACCGGCCGGGCGGGATTCACCGACGTTCTCGCACAGCGGCTGGTTGTCTGCGACGGCGCCATGGGCACGATGCTGCATGCCGCGGGCTGCGCGCTGGACCGGGCGCTGCCGGAGGTCAGCCTGTCCGACCCCAAGCTGGTTGCCACCATCCACGAGAGCTACGTCTCCGCCGGTGCCGATGTCATCCAGACCAACACCTTCGGGGCGAACCGGCTCTGGCTGGCCGGCCATGGTTACTCCGACCAGGTCGAGGAGATCAACCGGGCCGCCGTCGGCATCGCCCGGGAGATGAGCGAGCGCAGCGGCCGCGAGGTCTTCGTCGCTGGCTCGGTCTCACCCGCGGTCAGGGCCCGGCAGCGGCGCCAGGTCGGCGCCGCCGAGCGGCAGGACGTGATCGCTGAGCAGGTCCGTGCCCTGGCCGCCGCGGGAGTCGATCTGCTCATCCTGGAGACGTTCGGCTACCTCGACGAGCTCGCCGAGGCCGTGACCGTGGCCAGCGGCATCTGCGACGTCCCCATCGTCGCGCAGGCCACATTCGCCGACGACGGGCGCACCCTGGGCGGCGAGACGCCGCACGAGGTCGCCTCCGTGCTCGGCGAGCTGCCCATCGTCATGCTCGGCACCAACTGCACCATCGGCCCGCAGCGGATGCTCGCCGTGGTGGAGAGCCTGGTCCGGTATTCCACGCTGCCGGTCAGCGCGCAGCCGAACGCCGGGCAGCCGCGCAAGGTCGGCCACCGCCGGTTCGAGTTCAGCATCGACCCCAGCTACTTCGCCCGCTACCTGCGCCGTTTCGCGGAAGCCGGGGCCGCCATGGTCGGCGGGTGCTGCGGCACCACCCCGACGCACATCGAGGCGGCGGTAGCGGACGCGTCCGACCTGCCGGTGCCGGGCGTGCGGGCCAGCGCCCGGCCGCGATCACCCAGGCCGGCCCCGGGCCAGGCGAGTGAGGCGACCGGCATCCTCGCCGCCCGGCTCGCCGCCCGCGACTTCGTGGTCGCGGCCGAGATCCCCGCCCCCGACGGCGGCGATGTCCCCGCCGAGACCGTGACCGCGCTGCGCGGGCAGGGCCTCGACCTGTTCGCGGTGACCTCGCCGGAGAACCCGCGGGCCCACCGCGACTCGCTCGGCATGGCGGTCCACCTCCAGGCCCTGGGCGGGGTGGAGACCATCGTCACGATGACGACCTGGGACAAGACCATCATGACGCTGCAGGCGGATCTGCTCGGGGCGCACGCGCTCGGCATCCGCAGTGTCATCTGCGAGACCGGGAACCCGCCGGTGCTCGGGGACTACCCGGCCGTGGACGGGATCTGGGAGGTCGACTCGGCCGGCCTGGTGGCTCTGCTCGCGGGCCTGAACGCCGGCCGGGACCTCGATGGCCTGCCGCTGGCCACGAAGACATCCTTCTGCATCGGGAGCCGCGTCAACCCGGGCGCGCCGGACGCGGGGGCCGAGTTCGAGCGGGTCAGGGGCGAGGTGGCGGCCGGGGCGCATTTCCTGGTCACCCGGCCGCTGTATGAGCTGGACTCGCTCCAGCACATGGCCGCGGCCCTGGGCGCCGACGGCGCCCAGGGCACCCCGGTGCCGGTCCTGGCCTGCATCGCGCCGCTGCGCAGCTTCGAGGACGCCGACTACCTCGCGCACGAGGTGCCCGAGGTGAGCATGCCCGCGGCCACGCTGCGCGCGATGGAACGCGCCGGGCCGGCCGCGGCGCGGGCCACTGGCCTGCGGCTGGCGGCGGATCTGCTCGCGCAGGCGCGCCCGCTGGCCGACGGTGTGGTGCTCACCACGCCCGACGGCGACGTGGCCGCGCTGGGACCGCTGCTGGCGGTGCTGGCATGACGGCGCCCCGCGGCGCCGCGGCGATGCCCGCGGCGGCGGAGCGGGCCCCGGCCGGCGGCAGGAACCCGGTCGTGACCGGCGCGCAGAAGGTCGTGGCCGGAGCACAATGGTCCGGGCAGGACCTTGTGGGCGGTACCGTAGCGGGCGGCCCGGCGGCACCGCATGCTGTAGCGCACCCGCGGCGCCGGCCCATCTCCAGCCCGTCCCGCCTGACCGGCGAGAACAAGGCGTCACAAGCTACGGAGGCTAGATGAGCATCCTGGGCACCCGAGTGCTGCGGGTCGAGGACCCGCGGCTGCTGACCGCCGGCGGTACCTATGTGGATGACCTCAGGGTCCCGGAACTGACCGGGGCGGCGCGGGTCACGTTTGTGCGCAGCCCGTTCGCGCACGCGCTGATCACCGGCGTCAACGCCTCGGCGGCGCTGGCGGCGCCGGGCGTGATCGCCGTGCTGACCTACCAGGACATCAACGACATCCCGCCGCCGCCACCACCACCGGAGGGCGGCCCGCCCCCCGGCAGCGAAGCCGCTCCCCTGCCGCTGGGCGGGGTGTGGCAGGAACCGCTGCTGGCGGTCGACCGGGTGCGGTTCGTGGGTGAGCCGGTCGCCATCGTGCTCACCGACGACACCTATCAGGGCGAGGACGCCGCCGAACTGGTCAGCGTGGACTATGACCCGCTGCCCGCGGTCGTGAGTCCGGCCGACGGGCTGGCGGGGCAGACGCTGCTGTTCCCCGACGCGGGGTCGAACGTTCCGGTGACGAACGGCAAGCCCGCCGACGGCGCGGCGTTCGACGGCTGTGACGTCGTGGTCGAGCGCGCGATCGTCAACCAGCGGCTCGCGCCGGTGCCCATGGAGGGCCGGGCCACCGCCGCCTGCTGGGTGGACGGCAAGCTGACGGTCTGGGTGAGCACCCAGAACGCGCAGATCGGCCGCTTTGTGCTGGCCGGCGCGTTCGGGCTCGACCCGGACAGCATCCGGGTGGTCGCCCCCGACGTGGGCGGCGGGTTCGGCGCCAAGATCGCTGTTGACCGGGACGCCATCATCGTCGCGTGGGCGGCCAGGCATACCGGCCGGGCGCTGCGGTGGGTGGAGACACGCAGCGAGAACCTGACCGCGATGACGCACGGGCGCGCCCAGCTGCACACCGTCAAGATCGGCGGGACCAGGGACGGGCGGGTGCTCGCCTACCGGCTCGAGGTGGTGCAGGACACCGGGGCCTACGCGCGGATGGGCGGCTTCCTGCCGTTCCTCACCACCTTGATGGCCGCCGGCCCGTACGACATCGCCCACGTCGAGACCGCGCACCGGGTGGTGGTGACCAACACCACGCCCATCTCCGCCTACCGCGGCGCCGGGCGGCCGGAGGCGACGGCCGCGATCGAGCGGGCGATGGACCTGTTCGCGGACGAGATCGGCATGGATCCGGCCGAGGTGCGGCGGCGCAACCTGGTGCCGGCGGACAAGTTCCCGTACCACAGCCCGTGCGGAGCCGTCTACGACAGCGGGGACTACATCGGGGCGCTGGACAAGGTGCTGGCCGGCGCGGGCTACCCCGGCCTGCGGGCCGAGCAGGCCCGCCGGCGGGAGCGGGGCGACGCGGTCCAGCTCGGCATCGGGGTGGCCAGCTATGTGGAGATCACCGCGGCGGACGCCGACAATGGCGAGACCGCCCGGGTGGTGGTCCACGGCGACGGCACGGCCACCGTCTACACCGGCAGTTCCTCGCACGGCCAGGGCCACGACACGGCATGGGCGATGCTGGTCCAGTCGGATCTGGGCATCGCCATGGACCAGGTCACCGTGCTCCACGGCGACACCGACCTGATCCCGCTGGCCACCGGCACCTACGCGTCGCGGTCGCTGCAGCTCGGCGGGATGGCCGTGCACAAGGCCAACCTGGAGGTCAAGGACCAGGCGCGGCGGCTGGCCGCGGACATGATGGAGGCCAGCGAGGCCGACCTGGAACTCGACACCGACCGCGGCCTGTGGCACGTCCGCGGCGACCCGGGATCCGGCCGGACCTGGGCCGATGTGGCCGGCCACGCCGGGCAGGATGGCCTGGCGGCCGCTGTCCACTTCACCGAGGCGCAGCCCACGTTCCCGTTCGGCTCCCACGTCGCGGTGACCGAGGTCAACACCGAGACTGGCAAGGTGACCCTGGTGCGGCACGTGACCGTGGACGACGCCGGGATCGTGGTCAACCCGGTGCTGACCGAGGGGCAGCGACACGGCGGCATCGCCCAGGGGGTGGCGCAGGCGCTGCTGGAAGAGGTGGTGTACGACGCCGACGGGAACCCGCTGACCGGCACGCTCGCGGACTACGCCGCCATCACCGCCACCGAGCTGCCGAGCTTCGAGCTGCTGGAGAGCGAGACTCCCACCCCCATCAACCCGCTGGGGGTCAAGGGAATCGGGGAGGCCGGCACGATCGGCGCCACCCCGGCCGTGCAGAATTCCGTCATCGATGCGGTCAGCCATCTCGGCGTCCGCCATATCGACATGCCGACCACACCGGCGCGGGTATGGGCCGCGATCAGCGAAGCGAGGGACAGCCAGTGAAGGTGAGCATGACCGTCAACGGCACCATGGTCGAAGCGGAGGTGGCGGACCGGACCCTGCTCGTGCACTTCCTGCGGGACGTGGCCGGCCTCACGGCGACCAACGTCGGCTGCGACACCACGTCGTGCGGGGCCTGCACGGTCCTGCTGGACGGGCAGTCGGTGAAATCGTGCACGGTGCTCGCGGCCCAGGCCGACGACCGCCAGGTGACCACCCTGGAGGGGCTGGCCAACGGCGACGGCGAGATGCATCCGGTGCAGCGTGCCTTTCGCTCCGAGCATGGCCTGCAGTGCGGGTTCTGCACCCCGGGCATGGTGATGGCGACGGTCTCGCTGCTCGCGGAGAACCCCAGGCCCACGGAGGAGGAGGTCCGCACCGGGCTGGAGGGCAACCTGTGCCGGTGTACCGGGTACCACAACATCGTCCGGGCCGTGCTGGCCGCGGCCGCCGACCCCGAAGGGCAGGCCAGCCGGTGATCCCCGCACCCTTCACCTACCAGCGGGCCGGATCGGTGGACGAGGCCCTGGACCTGGTGGCCCGCGGCGGCGACGACGCGAAATTCCTGGCCGGCGGGCATTCGCTGCTTCCGCTCATGAAGCTCCGGCTGGCGGTGCCGACGGTGCTGGTGGACATCGGCCGGCTCCGCGAGCTGTCGTACATCCGCGAGGAGGACGGCCACATCGCGATCGGGGCCCTCACCTGCCATCACGACCTCGCGAACTCCAGCCTGCTCGGCAGCGAGCTGCCGCTGCTCGCCCACGCCGCCGGCCAGGTCGGCGACCCGCAGATCCGCCACCGTGGCACGATCGGCGGCTCGGTGGTGCACTCCGATCCCGCCGGCGACCTGCCAGCGGTGATCCTCGTGCTGGACGCCACGCTGGTCGCGCGCGGCCCCTCCGGCAGCCGCGAGATCGCGGCCGGGGAGTTCTTCGAGGGCCTGTTCGAGACCACCCTGGAGCCGGGCGAGCTGCTCACCGAGATCCGCATTCCCAAGCCGGCCCGGGCCGGGTGGTCGTTCCAGAAGTTCACCAAGCGGGCCATCGACTGGGCGATCGTCGGCGCCGCCGTGCAGGGCGATCAGGTGGCGCTGGTCAACATGGGATCGACGCCGCTGCGGGCCAGCGGGGTCGAGCGGGCGCTGGCCGGCGGCGCCGCACCGGCCGATGCGGCCGCACACGCCGCGGAGGGGACAAGCCCGCCCGAGGACATCAACGCCGACCGCGGCTACCGCGAGCACCTGGCCCGGGTCCTGGTCGGCCGCGGGCTGGCCGAAGCACGCTCACGGGCCTGAGGGAGGCCGGGGATCCGCCCGGGCGCCTTGGGGTCTGCGGGCCTGGGGGCCTCGGGCGGGTTCAGCCTCCCGGTTCACCCGGCGCGCCATGGCGCGGCCTGATCACGTCCGAGGCGAGGAGGCGGGAGAGGGCTTTCCCGGCCGATTGCCTGCGCCCCGCCGGGACACACGCGGCCATGGCCTCGCTGGCGCTGGGGAAATCGCCGAGGGCCTCGACGAGCACAACCAGTTCCGGGGCCTTGAGGAACACCAGGCGGCGGTTCCCGAAGTGGTAGGCCAGGCCGCCGAATTCCTCGCGCCTGATCGCGACCTGCGGATGTTTCTCGTAGGGCCGCCCGGCGTCGAACCCCGCCGCCATGACGCTCAGTAGACGCCGCACATGCCGTCGATGGAGATCTCCTCGACCAGCAGCTCGTCGGCTTCGTCCACGTCGTGGGCCTCGGCGACGACCTCGGCGACGACCTCGGTGTCGGCGTTCTCTCCGCTCATGAAGGGCCTGCCTCCCGCGTCGCCGCCGCCGGGTCATCCGGCCGCAGCAGCCATCCTTGCTGGAAATATGCTTCCATACCATGTCAGCTGGTGCTACATCCGGCTCCCGGAATCGGCTCCCGGCCGGCCATGACCCCGGCCCCCGGCCCTGACCCGGGCCCGCCGCGGGCGCCCGGGGAACCGCTTCCGCGCCGGTCGCCCGTGCCGGCCGGGATGCGCCTGCGCCCGGACCCGGGGCTGCTGACCCTGGCTGGCGGGAGCGTCCTGGTCGGCGGGTCGCCGCTGCGCCTGCTGCGCCTCAGCCCGCGGGGCGCCGCGCTGGCCCGCGGGTGGTGGGACGGCGCGCCGGTGCCCGGCCGGCCCGCCGCGCAGGCCCTGGCCCGGCGCCTGCTCGACGCCGGGCTCGCCCACCCGGACCCGGCGGGCGGCCCGCCCGGCCCGGGACCGGACGAGGTCACGGCCGTCATCCCGGTGCGTGACCGCCCGGCGGAACTCGCCAGCTGCCTGGCCGGCCTGGCCGGCCTGCCGGTCATCGTGGTGGACGACGGGTCCGCAGATCACGCCGCGGTGGCCGCGGCCGCGGCGGCGGCCGGCGCGCTCTGCCTGCGCCGCGACTGCAGCGGAGGGACGGGGGCCGCCCGGAACACCGGCCTCGCCGCCGTGCGCACGCCGCTCGTCGCCTTCATCGACTCCGACTGCGTCCCGCGGCGGGGCTGGCTCACGCCCCTGCTGCCGCATTTCGCCGATCCCGCGGTCGGGGCGGTGGCGCCCCGGATCGTGGCCCATGAGCCGGGCCGCGGCTGGCTGGCACAGTACGAGGAGGCCCGGTCGGCGCTGGACATGGGGCCCGCGGAGAGCATCGTCCGCCCGGGCGCACGGGTGCCGTACGTGCCGGCTGCGGCGCTGGTGGTCCGGCGCGTGGCCGCGGCCAGCGGTTTCGCGGCGGACATGCCGATCGGCGAGGACGTCAACTTCGTCTGGCGGCTGGCGGCCGCCGGCTGGCACATCCGGTATGAGCCCCGGGCGGCGGTCGGCCACCGGCACCGGGTGCACCTTCGCGGCTGGCTGCGCAGGCGCCGTGACTACGGCACGTCCGCGGCGCCGCTGGAGCTGCGCCACCCGGGCACGGTGCCGGCCTGCGCGATGTCGGGCTGGAGCGCACTGGCCTGGGCCGCGGCCGCGGCGGGGCGGCCGGTGACCGGCGCCGCCATCACCGGGGCCGCAGCGGCGCTGCTCGCGCGGCGCCTCGGCCCGTTCACCGAAGACGCCTGGCCGCTGGCCGGCGCTGGCCGGCCAGGGGACCCTCGCGGCCGGGCGGCTGCTCGGCAGCGCGGTCGCCCGCACCTGGTGGCCGGTGGCCCTGCCCGCCGCCGCCGCGATCCCGCGGCTGCGGCTACCGCTGGCGGCCGCCCTGATCGTGCCGCCCGTACTCGACTGGCGGCAGCGGCGGCCGCCGATGCGGCCCGCCGGATATGTCGCCGCCCGGCTCCTGGATGATCTCGCCTACAGCGTGGGGGTGTGGCAGGGCTGCCTGGCCCACCGGACCGCACGCCCGCTGGCCCCCGCGCTGTGGTGGTGGTCGAGGACCGGCGAGCCGGGCGGCCCCCGGCCCGGCCGGCAGGCCCGGCCCGCGCAGCGACCGGTAGCCCCCGCCCGCGGGGAGCCTGCCTGAGCATGGATGCCGCGGTCAGAGGCTGCCCCGCCGCTGCTCAAGGAAGGACCGCTCAGCACGGTTGGCGGTACGCGCGATGGCCGCGTCGTAGGCGGCCCTCGCCTCGTCGCGGCGGCCGGTCCTGCGCAGCAGGTCCGCGCGGGTCGCGTGGAACAGGTGGTACTCATCGAGGCCGAGCCCGTCGGCGAGCTCAAGCGCGCGGGCGGGGCCCTGCACCTCGGCGACGGCGACGCACCGGTTGAGGGCCACCACGGGCGTCGGCGCCACCTCGATCAGCTGGTCGTAGAGCGCCAGGATCTGGTCCCAGTCGGTCTGCGCGGCGGTCGGGGCGTCGCTGTGCACGGCGTTGATCGCGGCCTGAAGCTGGTAGGGCCCTGGGCGGCCCAGGCGCAGGCAGGCCCTGACCAGATCCTGGCCCTCGGCGACCATGGCCTGGTCCCACCGGCCGCGGTCCTGGTCAGGGAGCAGGACCAGCGAGCCGCCGGGCCCGGTGCGGGCCGGGCGGCGAGCCTCGGTCAGGAGCAGCAGGGCCAGCAGGCCGCGGGCCTCGGGCTCGTCAGGCATCAGCCCGGCCAGCAGCCTGGCAAGACGGATGGCCTCGGCGCATAGTTCGGAGCGGATCAGGTCATCGCCTGCCGAGGCCGTGTATCCCTCGTTGAAGACGAGGTAGATGACCGCCAGCACGAACGGGAGCCGGTCGGGCAGCTCTGCGTCGCGGGGCACCCGGTAGGGGATGCCCGCATCGCGGATCTTCCGCTTGGCCCGCACCAGGCGCTGGGCGACCGTCGCCTCGGGGACCAGGAAGGCACGGGCGATCTCGGCCGTCTGCAGCCCGGCGATGAGCCGCAGCGTGAGCGCGAGCTGGGCCTCGGCCGCCAGCGCCGGATGACAGCAGGTGAAGATCAGCCGCAGGCGGTCATCGTGCACCGGTCCCACCTCCGATGACCCGGTGTCGGCGCGCAGCAGGGCCGCCTGCGCCTCACGGCTGTAGCGGGACGACTCCCGCCGCAGGCGGTCCAGGGCCTTGTTACGGGCCGTGGTGACGATCCAGCCGCCGGGGTTGGGCGGCACGCCCGTGGCCGGCCAGCGCTGCGCCGCCGCCGCGAAGGCCTCCTGGACCGCCTCTTCGGCGAGGTCGATGTCGCCGAAGACGCGGATCAGGGTGGCCACCGCACGTCCCGAGCTCTCCCGGTAGGTTCGCTCGATGGCGGCGGCGTCCGCGCCTGACCTGGCGTTACTCCTCATCGATCTCCTGGAACGGCCGGACCTCGACCGGCCCGCCGCAGGCCTCGGATCCCTTCGCCGCCCAGGCGAGCGCGGCGTCCAGGTCGGGGACCATGACGATCCAGAAGCCGCCCAGCTGCTCCTTGGTCTCCGCGAACGGCCCGTCGGTGGTGACCACCTTCCCGCCCTGCGAGCGGACGACCGTGGCCGTCTCCGGCGGGTGGAGGCCGCCCGCGAAGACCCAGGCCCCGGCCGATTTGAGCTCGTCATTGAAGGCGTCGACCGCCTTGTACATCTGCTGCATCTCCGCCTCCGGCGGGATGGGCTCTCCTTCGACCAGGTGCACGGCGAGCAGGTACTGCTTCATGGCTGGTTCTCCCTTCAGCGGGCCAGCCTCGTGCCGGCCCCCTCATAGCAGTTCACGAACGCCGGCTCCCGGAATCGACATCCGCGGCCAGCAATCCCCGGCGAGCCCGGCGCCAGGAGCAGGTGATCACTTATGCGCCGGGGCCAGCGCTCTCGTTGACGTTCGCTGCCATCAGCGATCTCAACGCTACGAAACGAGGCTGCCGCCAGGACACCCCGGAGCACAGGACACTGCCCAGAATGCCCGGGTTCGCGCGCCCGGGGATCGTGGGCAGCGCCGTGGCTCCTGCCGGTGGTCAGTGGTCGATGAGCATGACCCCGCGCACGTTCTTGCCGTCCCTCAGGTCCTGATAGCCCTGGCCGACCTCTTCCAGCCGGTACCGGCTGGTGATCAGCTCGTCCAGTTTGAGGTGGCCCCCCCGGTAGAGGTCGAGCATCTTCGGGATGTCGTCGAACGGGTTGCCGCCGCCGAACAGCGCCCCGTGGATCCGCTTCTCGAACAGGGTGAGCTCGAAGCTGGGGATCTGGATGTTCTTCACCCCGGGACCGTTCAGGCCGGTCACCACCACGGTGCCGCGCTTGCGGATGGCGGCGAAGGCCGCATCGATCGCGTCCTGGGTCACCACCCCCATCGTGATGAGCGCCTTGTCGGCGCCCACGCCCTTGGTGAGGTCGGTGACAAGCTCCTGCGCCTCCGCAGCGCCCGCCGCACTGTGGGTGGCGCCGAACTGCTCGGCGGCCTCCCGCTTGTTCGGCAGCGGATCGACCGCGATGATGTGCTGCGCGCCAGCGAAGGCGGCGCCCTGCACGGCGTTGATCCCGACCCCGCCGATGCCGTACACGACCACCGACTCCCCCGGCCGCACGTCGCCCGCGTTGACCGCCGTGCCCCAGCCCGTGGGAACCCCGCAGCCGACCAGCGCCGCCGTCTCCAGCGGCAGGTCGTCGTCGATCTTGACGCAGGAATGCTCCGATACCGTGCCCCACTGGGAGAACGTGCCGAGCAGGCACATCTGGCCGAAGTCCAGGCCGTCGGCGTGGAAGCGGAACGTGCCGTCGGGCAGGCAGTTGTCGTAGAGCAGGGCCCCGAGGTCGCACAGATTCGTCATGCCCCGGGCGCAGAACCGGCAGTGGCCGCAGACCGGCAGGAACGAGCAGACCACGTGGTCGCCCGGCTTGAGCCGGGTCACCCCGGCCCCGACTTCCTCGACGATGCCCGCGCCCTCGTGGCCGCCGACGATCGGGTACCGGACCGGAATGTCCCCGGTCTGCAGATGCTCATCGGAGTGGCACAGGCCCGCCGCTACCCAGCGCATCAGCACTTCACCGGTCTTGGGCGGGTCAAGATCGAGTTCGGTGATCTCCCAGTCCCGGCCCAGATCGCGAAGGACCGCTGCCTTGGTCTTCATGGGCTCTCCTACCTTCCTGTTGTGTCATCCTGCGCGGCTCCGGCCCCGCGGTCATTGTCGGGAAGCCCAATAATGCGGCTGCGTGATTGTGCCGGCGGTGGCCTAGGCCACCCCGGCCGGCTCGGTGTGGTCGGTGGCCATCTGCAGCTCGGAGCTGTGATGGGTGGCGTGCACGGCGAGCTCGGGGCTGTAACGCGCGATGATCTGGCGGACGCGGTGCGCGGCGAGCGGCCCGAGCAGGTCGTAGGTGGTGGTGAACAGCTCGCGGGCGGCGGCCCGGGGCCAGGCCTCGGGCAGCAGCTCGTCCGGCAGATCGGGGTCAAGCTCCGGGAACCCGCGCCATTCGTCCATCACCCGGGTACGGGCGACCAGGGCCGCCACCGGAGACACCCGCCCAGCGAGCGTGTGTTCCCGCAGGCGCCCGCTGTTGGCGATGAAGGCCACGTACCTCGCCTGGAGGTTGTCCAGGTCCCAGGCGCGCTGCGGGAGCCCATCGGGGCTGACGCCCGGCACGGTGCTGGCGCGGAACGCGGTCGCCGTGGTGATGCCAAGCTCGGCCAGCAGGGTGATCACCTCGACGGCGTGATCGCGGGGGGAGACCCACAGGCCGTCGTAAAGAGGCGCGAACCCGAGCCAGCGGAGCTGCTTGCGCAGCGAGTCGCGGGCGGCGCGGTTCTGCTCGGGGATGGAGAACGCCACCAGGCTCCACAGGCCGTCCCAGGGCCGTGAGGTCCGGCCGAACGAGAAGATCTGGCTGCCACCATCGTCGAGTATCCGTGCGGCCCGGTCGCTGAGCCGGACCACGGTCCGCCGCCCGCTCTTGGACGTGACCAGGAGCTGGTTGCGGGTGAGGCGGCTGAGCGCGGCGCGGGCGGCCGAGTCGCTGACGCCGAATTCGGCCAGCAGCGCCACCAGGGCGGCCGACGGCAGCGGCTCGGTCCGGCGCCACCAGTAGTCCCCGAGCAGGGTCAGCAGGAGACGTGGCGGCCGCTGCACCGCGCCTCCTGACCAGGTGACCGGTATCTCGTCATCGGCGTACATCGCCGCGCCGAGGTCTGTGTGTTCACGGGATCGGGCGGCCGTGCCCGGCCGGCCCGCGTGGCGTGGCATTGAGTCGGCCATGATCCGAGCGTAGCGAACGGACGCGTGCCGCCGCCATCCTGATAGAACCCTCTAGGATTAACGCTCGACACATATTTCATCACATAACTTTTTCGTAAGCTGACGTAATATCCGTCATATATCAGGCTATGGGGGCGGCCGACGACGGGGTGGGCGCGGCGGCGGGAGGCTCAGGAGGGAGCCGCCGGTGCCGGGCTGCGGACACGGCAGCGTCAGGACCCTGGTTCCGGTGGCTGGAAGTGGTTCTTGGCACGTCCGAGGGTGGATGGTATAGATACATATGCCATCACAGTCGTCGAAGAAGATGTCATAGATTGTGCTTGGTTCCGGCTGACGGCGTGGGAATCACCGCCCAGGCGATCGGCCCGGCCCGGCCGGCACCAGCCAGGCGATACTGTCCGAGGACCCCGGATCCGGCGAGGATGCCGAACCGGGGCGCTGCGCCCGGGCAATTCCGGCCGGGCGGGGTGGTCTGGCGCGTCCGCCAGCAAGCGCCTGCAGCCAGACCCAGCAGACACGTCCACTCAAGGAGAAATATGAGTCCCCGAACGACTCCGCCGTTCCGTGCCGATCATGTCGGCAGCCTGCTGCGCCCGCCCGTGCTGCTGGCGGCGCGGGATGATTTCGCGGCCGGGAAGATCACCGCGGCCCAGCTGCGCCAGATCGAGGATGAGGCGATCGCCGGGGCGGTGGCCATGCAGGCCGGGGCCGGGCTGCAGTCGGCCACCGACGGTGAGTTCCGCCGCGCCACCTGGCACATGGACTTCATCTACCA
The DNA here is from genome assembly GCA_963730065.1 of uncultured Actinomycetes bacterium. GTDB lineage: Bacteria > Actinomycetota > Actinomycetes > Streptosporangiales > Streptosporangiaceae > UBA9676. Next base: position 43,557 of record CAVSQL010000012.1, read on the forward strand.
GATCGGCGGGATCAGCCAGGCGCCGGGCCATCTGGCGGTCAAGTTTCACAACCCGGGCGGGGACATCGAGTGGACCCCGGCCGCGCTGCACGTGGGCAGCAAGCTGCGGATGGACAAGACAATCTTCGGGGAAGACTTCGCCTACCTGCGGTCGGTGGCGCCGGCCGGGATCACGGCCAAGCAGACGATCCCCTCCCCGAACATGGTCCACTACCGGGGCGGCCCGGCCGCGATCGACCCGGCGGTGTATCCCGACATCGAGGGGTTCTGGGCCGACCTGGCCGCCGCCTACGCCGACGAGGTGGCCCGGCTGGCCGCGCTGGGCTGCACCTACCTGCAGTTCGACGACACCAGCCTGGCCTACCTCAACGACCCGGCGCAGCGGGCCGAGATCGCCGGGCGCGGCGAGGACGCCGGCCACCTGCACCTGCGCTACATCGGCCAGGTCAACGCCGCGCTCGCGGCCAAGCCAGCCGGGCTGACCGTCACCACCCACCTGTGCCGCGGCAACTTCCGCTCCTCCTGGGCCGCCTCCGGCAGCTACGACTACGTCGCCGAAGCGCTGTTTTCCGAGCTGGCCGTGGACGGGTTCTTCCTCGAATACGACGACCCCCGCTCCGGCGGCTTCGAGCCGCTGCGGTACGTGCCCCCGGGCAAGATGGTGGTCCTGGGCCTGGTCACCACCAAAACCGGCACCCTGGAAAACCCCGACGACCTCAAACGGCGGATCGACGCCGCGGCCAAGTACGTCCCGCTGGACCAGCTCGCCCTGTCCGGCCAGTGCGGCTTCTCCTCCACCGTCGAAGGCAACACCCTGACCTACGACCAGCAGCGCGCCAAGCTCGACCTCATCGTCCAGGTCGCCCACGACGTCTGGGACTGACCACACCCAGCGGGCCCCCGCCTGGGCGACCGGGGGTCATCAGCGCTCCGGCCGGCGTGGCCGCACGGACCGGAAAACCAGTTCGGCTTCTTGCCGCGTAGGGGGAAGGCGGCAAGAAGCCGAACCGTGGGTGGCTCCCCCACCAATACAACACCTTTGGTGACACGCCCGGAACTAATATCGTCAGATTTTTGTGCGCGTGTCTGCTGACCTGACGGCGGCCAGGGTGCCGTTTGTGGCGGGACCCAGGAAGCCATCGCCGGGTTTGGGTGCAGAGGTCATTGCCCGGGTCCACCCGATGGTGCGATCCTCCGCATGAGCCGTGTGCGATCCTCGTGAGCAGCATGCTTAGCGGACGGCACAGGTGCCGGGCGCAGCCTCGCGGACACGCCCGGCGTCCGGAGGAGAGAGCGAGCAACGCAGATGCTGGCCGCGGTGACCCAGGCTCCGGGTGTGATGGTTATCGATGAAGTGGCGGAACCCGGACCGCCCGGACCGCAGGATGTCATTATTCGGCCGGAGATCGTCGGTATCTGCAGGTCGGACCTGCATGTGTACTCGGGCGATATCGGCGCCCTGTCCGGCGCCCGCTCCTTCTTCCCGCGGATCCAGGGTCACGAGTTCTCCGCCGTCGTCGAGCAGACGGGCGAGGACTGCCCGGGCGATGTGAAGCCCGGGGACCGGGTCGCCGTGTGGCCGCTGCAGGGCTGCGGGCGCTGCTACCCGTGCCGGGCCGGGCGCGCGAACGCGTGCGTGTCGCTGGAACTGGTGGGGATCCACCGCGACGGCGGGCTCCAGCAGCTGCTGTCCGTACCGGCCTCCCAGGTCTTCGGCGTCGGCGATCTCGATCCCGAGTCGGCCGCCTTCATCGAGCCGATGTCGATCGCGGTGCACGCCCTGGACCGGGCCGGCCTCCAGGCCGACCAGCGGGTCGTCATCCTCGGCGCCGGCCCCATCGGGCTGGCCACCGTGATCGCCGCCACCGCCGCCGGGGCCCAGGTCATGGCCACAGACCCGGTGGCCGCCCGGCGCGACCTCGCGGTCGCGCTGGGCGCCGAGAACGTGACCTGGGGCAGCGAGGACGAATTGCTCGGTGCCGTCCGGGCCTGGACCCGCCAGGAAGGACCGCCGAGGGTGATCGACACCACCGGCGATCCCGCCGCCCTGGCCCAGGCGACCGGCATGGTCTGCTCCGCGGGGCGGGTCGTGGTGGTGGGGATGTCGGCGCCGGCCGCCCCCCTGCGCTCCGGCGTCTTCCCCGAGAAGGAGATCGACGTCGTCGGGTCCAGCTGCGCCAGCGCGGCGGATTTCCGTACCGCCATCTGGCTGGTGCGGGCGCACCGGGAGCCGATCGCCGCGCTCTTCTCGCACCGCTTCCCGCTCACCGGGGCCCGGGAGGCGATCGAGTGCGTCGCGAGTTCCCCGGGCGACGCGGTCAAGGTCCTCATAACTGTCGGCAGCAGCGCGTGATCTGGAGGTAGGTGCCATGAGTGAGACCAGTCTCGACCGGGTGGTGCGTGAGTACCAGCGGCCCGACCTGTTCATCCCGGGCGATGAGGAGGCATCCCCCTGGGTTCCGTTCGGCGATGACGCCTTCATCCGCCATCTGGCTTTCGACGTGCGCAACAACTCGTTCACCAACGTGCTGTGGGTGAAGGCCGGGGGCGTGCTCGGCCGGCACCGCCATCGTGGCCCCGTCTCCGGCTATGTGCTTGAGGGCAGCTGGCGCTACCTGGAGTACGACTGGGTGGCCCGGCCGGGCGGCTACGTGCACGAGAGCCCGGGCGTCATCCACACCCTGGTCTGCGACGACCCGAACGGCATGAAGACCGTGTTCTGGCTCAACGGGTCTCTTGAGTTCTACGACGACGACGACAATCTCACCCAGACGTTCGACGTCTTCTGGTACATCGACCACTACCTGAGCTACTGCAAGGAGCACGGGCTCCCGATCAACGACGCCCTGTGGGTCTGACCTCCCGGCCCGGCCCGCCTCAGCCGGTGGCGGGCTCTGGTGGGGCGGCCTGCTGCGCGGCGGTTCCCTCGCTGCCGCGCAGCAGGTACGCCGACCGGAGCAGTTCCGGCTGGTCCCGCAGGTCCTTAGCGGACCCGGAGAAGCGCAGCCGGCCACCCTCCATGACGTAGGTGTGGTTGGCCAGCCCCAGCGCGACCGTCGCGAACTGCTCGATCAGCAGCACCCCGATCCCGGATTCGGCGAACGCGCGGATCTTCGGGATGAGCCGGCTGACGACGACCGGTGCCAGCCCCAGCGAGAGCTCGTCGATCAGTATGTAGCGTGGCTGGGTCACCAGGGCCTGGGCCAGCACGAGCATCTGCTGCTCACCGCCGGAGAGCGTGCGGGCCCGGGCCGACAGCCGCCGGGAGAGCTCGGGGAACAGCTCCAGCGCCCGCTCGCGCCCGCCCCGGGCCTGCTCGCGGGACAGGGTGTAGGTGGCGACGCCGATGTTGTCCTCGACGGTCAGCTCGGACAGCAGCCTGCGGCCTTCGGGGACGATCGCGATCCCGGCCCGGCGGATCTGCTCCGGCCGGCGGCCCGCGAACTCACGGCCGTCCAGCAGCACCGATCCCGCCTGCGGCCGGAGCACGCCGCCGACCGCGAGCACCAGGCTCGACTTCCCGGCCCCGTTCGGCCCCAGCAGGGCGGTGACCTCCCCCGCCGGTATCTCGAGCGAGACGTCGCGGACCACGGCACGGCCGCCCCGCTCGACGGTGAGGCCGTGCAGGCCGAGCGCGGCGTTCGGCCCGGCGCCCGCGGCGCTCATGCCTCCTCCGCCGTGCCGAGGTAGGCGCGGATCACCTGCTCGTCCCGCAGCACCGTGGCGGTCGGGCCGGACGCGATGAGCTTGCCGAAGTCGAGCACCGCGGTGGTCTCGCAGCAGGCGGACACCAGGCTCATGTCGTGGTCGACGAGGATCGTCAGCGCCCCGGTCTGCTCGGGTATCGCCTGGATGACCTGGCTCAGGTGCCGGGTCTCCTCGTCGGGCAGGCCGGCGGCGGGCTCGTCCAGCAGCACCAGCTTCGGCCGACCGACGACGGCCCGGGCGACCTCGAGCAGGCGGCGCTCCCCCGCCGCGAGCGTGTCCACCCGGGCGGACGGGTCGGCCTGGAGCCCGACGAACGAGATCGCGCCGAGCACGTCCCGGCGGCGGGAGGCTCCGGCCAGCCTGGCGTGCTCATGGACCATGGCCACGTTGTCGAACACCGACAGCTCCTCGATGGCCTGCTCGGTCTGGAACGTCCGCCGCACGCCCCACCGGGCGCGGCGGAAATGGACCATCGACAGCAGGTCTGCCCCGAACGCGCGCACGGTCCCGGCGGCCGGCCGGACGAAGCCGCTCAGGACGTTGAAGAACGTCGTCTTCCCGGCGCCGTTGGGCCCGATCAGGCCACAGGTGCCGGCCTCGAAGGTCACATTCATGCCGTCTAGCGAGGTGACGCCGCCGAATCGGACGGTCAGATCGGTGACCTCGACGGCCCTGCGCTCGGTCACCCCGGGCCACCTCCGGACGGGGCGGCCGGGCGCGGGCGGCGCCTCAGGAGGCGGCCCAGGCGGGCGAGATCCTTGGGCACCTGGTCGGCCAGCCCGCGCGGGGCGGTGGTCAGGACCTGCAGGACGCCGACGCCGAACAGGATCGTCAGCCAGTCGGCGGACACGCCCCAGTTGTTGAGAATGGCCGGGAGCAGCTGCAGCAGCAGCGCGGCCACGACCGCGCCCCACAGGCTGTAGGCGCCGCCCATCAGCACCACGGCCAGCAGCGTGATCGAATCCTGGGTCGGGAAGCCGATCGAGTACAGGTAGTGGACGGCGCCGGCCAGCACGCCGCCGGCCACGCCGGTGATGAACGAGGCGAGCGCGAACGCCCACAGCTTGTAGAGCCAGGTGTTGATCCCCGCGGCCAGCGCCGCCGGCTCGCTCTGCCGGATCGCCGCCCAGGCCCGGCCGGGCCGGGTCCGGATGTGCGCGAACACGAGCAGGAACATCAGCGCGGCGACCACGACCGCATAGCGGTAGTAGGCCGGGTCGCTGGCGGCGATGGCCGGGCGGCGGATCGCCGGGATGTGGACCGTGGAGCCGTTGTAGCCGAGGAAGCCGTGGCCGCCGTTGGGGAAGTTCGTCGTGGTGAGCACGACCGTGATCGCGCCCGCCAGCATCAGCGTGATCAGCGCCAGGTACAGCCCGCGCAGCCGCAGCGCCGGGAGCCCGATCAGCGTGCCCAGCACCATCGTGATCAAGCCCGCTTCCAGCAGCACCAGCGGATAGGGCTGGTTGGTGGCGAACAGCAGCCTGGCGGCCACCCAGGCGCCGATCGCCAGCACCGCGACCTGGCCGAGCGAGACCAGGCCCACCCGGCCGACCAGCACACCGAGCCCGAGCGTGACCACGGAGTACACCACGACCTGGGTCATCGCGTCGATGTAGTACAGGCTCAGGAACTGCGGCAGGGCAAGCAGCGCGAACAGGAAGAGCGCCGCGACCACGCCGGCGCGTATCAGCGTCCGGGTGCTGGGCCTGCGCAGCGGCGAGCGCGGCCACGCGGCGGCGGTGCGGCTCGCGGTGTCCAGCATCAGCCCGTGCCTCCCGGATCCGGGCAGGCTGGAGATCTGCGGGGCATGCTCTAGGCCTCCTCGCTCGATGCTGGTATCACGCGATGGCGCGAGAGCACCAGCAGCGCCACGGCGGCCAGGACGAACGGGGTCATGTCGCGGTAGTTGGACAGCGACTGGATCGGCGTCAGCAGGTCGTGGATGAGGCCGATCGCCATCGCCGCGACGAACGTGACCACGACCGAGCGCAGGCGGGCGATCAGCGCGGCAGCCAGCGACGAGATCACCAGGAAGGTGAGTGTTGTCGGGTCGAGCGCGACCAGGTCGGCGAGCAGCAGCCCGGCCACGCCGCCGAGCAGGCCGCAGCCGAGCCATGCCGCCGCCTCCACCCGCCGTACCGGCACCCCGAGTGTCGCGGTGATCACGCGGTCGTTGGCCAGCGCCCGCATCGCCGTCCCGAGCTTGGTGTAACGCAGGAACGCCGCCGTCACCGCCGTGATCACGATGCCGGCCGCCAGCCCGATCACCTGCGTCCAGGTCACCTGGACCTGGCCGAACATGAACCCGCTGCTGTCGGTCGGCAGCGTGATCGCACGGGATTGGCCGCCACTGCTGGTCCACAGCAGGTCCATCACCCCGAACAGGACGAGCGTCAGCCCGAGCGTGGCCACCGCCTTGACCAGCGGGTCCCGCCGGGCGAGCGGCGGGCCGAACACCATCCCGTAGGCCAGCGTCACCACGCCGCCGAACAGGACACACACCAGCCACCCGATCCAGTCGGGAACGTTCGCGTTGATGAGGGACCAGGCGATCAGGGCGCCCATCGCGCCGACGGCGCCGAAAGCCAGATACACCACGCCGGTGGCCCGGTAGAGGACGACCAGTCCCACCCCCGAAAGGGCATACACCCCTCCGAGGGCGAGACCGCTCACGATGAACGGCTGAAAGTCCACCCAGCTCGGCATCGTCAAGTTATCGCGAACGCTCTGGCCGCTGCCTCCTCACGTGCCTGTTGGCGCGGTCGGCGCCACGCCCGCGGCCTTGCGGTAGGCCGCGATCTGCGGGTCGACCGACGAGATCTGCGTGCAGCCCTGGGCCGTAATCATCTTGCCGTTATCGGGCGTGACCGTGTAGTCCTCGTTGTTGGGAATGTGCATCGGGTAGCTGCCGTATGTCCAGAGCTGGCACAGCATCCCGGTATTGAAGCCCGACACCGCCTTGATCGCGGCGTTGACGCTCGCCACCGTGTACGCGCCCTTGACCGACTCCAGCGCGTGCACCATGATCTCCGCCTCGGCGAAACCCATCTGGCTGAAGCTGCCGACGCCGCCGGAGACGGCCTTGCCGTACTGCTTGAGTATGGCCAGGTAGAGCTGCATGGCCGAGGTGCTGGTCGAGTCCGGCGGGGTCAGCTCGGCGTTCACGAACAGCTTGTTGTTCCACTTCGGGCCGAGCGCGTGGGCGAGGAAGTCGGTGTTGCACGGCGTCGAGCAACCCCACAGCTTGACCCGGTCCTCCAGGCCCAGCTTCTGCGCCGCCTGGAGGATCACCAGCGCCTCCGGCGGGGTGAAGTTGAGGATCACGGCGCCGTTCGGGCCCGCGTCGTCGACTTCCTTGATCGCCACCGAGTTGGCGTCCGAGATCGGCACGTTCTCGGTCAGCTGCACGATGGGCACGTGCGCGGCGGCGGCGAGAGCCGCGGGGCCAGCGGCGATGTACCCGGTGCCGGGGACGTTGGACTGGTCGAACACGATCTTCGACACGTGCTTGGTGAGCGCGTACTGCACCGCTCCGTCGGAGCTGTACCGCGGTCCCATGTTGACCGCGGCGCTGTTCGGGGTCGAATAGCACTCGGGCGCGATTCCCGAGTCCACGACGTAGAAGCCGAGCTTCTGCCAGTAGCTGGAATCGATCGTGCATTCGAGGATGGACGTGTTGCCGACGATCCCGACCACGTGGTCGGTCTGGACGAGCTGCTTGGCGTCGGCCGCAATCTGGGCCGGGTTGGTCTGCTCGGTCTCGATGTAGAGCTTGATCGGGTGGCCGTTGATGCCGCCGTTGGCGTTGACGCAGGCGAAGTAGGCGTTGGCCATATTCGGGATATCGGTGAACGAGGTCCCCGGCTGGTTGGTGGCGATCGCGCCCAGCGCGATCGGCGTGCCGGTCGCCTTCACGCCCGGCTTGGTGCCGCACTGCGACGTGCTCACCGCCGTGCTGCTCGATGTAGACGTCGCCGAGCCGCTCGCTGATGGACTGCTAGATCCGCTGCTGCTGCAGCCGGCCGTGACAAGCGTCCCGATGACCGCGACCAGCGCCGCGGCTGTCCGCGCACCCGGCGTGTGCTTTCGTGTCCCCACCTAGTCCCCACCTCCTGGTGGTGCAGGCATGAACCCAGCCCCTTTGGGGCAAGGCGAACTGATAATCGCGCCCTCTCGTTGCCATGGGTGTCCGGGGGCGGCAGCGCGATCGTCGATATATGACAATCTGTGAGTCGGGAGTGCTCCGATTTGCCTCGGATGCTAGATGTCCACCGACACCAGCGCAAGGGTCGTTTATTACGATCCGAACGTCAATGAAACGATCTTGTGCGCGCGTGCACATCCGGAACCCAGTGGCTTGTGCGGGCGCACAAACCGCCGCTCCCGCTGGCCTGCCGGGCATTGCCTGCGGCACCGCGGTGTGCCACCGTCGCCTGTGTGGACCCCGACGTGCGTGACGGCGACCTGCTGTGGGCACCTGGCCCCGGCCAGGTGGCCGGGGCGAACCTGACCGCGTTCACCGGCTGGCTGGGCCGCGAGCGCGGTCTGCATTTCGGCGGCTATCAGGCGCTGTGGCGCTGGTCGGTCACTGATCTCGAGGGCTTCTGGCAGGCGGTCTGGGATTACTTCGGGATCGCCTCGTCCGCGTCACCCGCCCGCGTGCTGGGCAGCCGGGCCATGCCAGGTGCGCAATGGTTCCCCGGGGCCCGCCTGAACTACGCCGAGCACGTCCTGCGCAACGAGCGCCCGGGCACCGACGCGCTGCTGTACGGCAGCGAGACCACCCCCCTGGCCGGCCTGCCCTGGGAGGAGTTCGCCGGCCAGGTGCGCATCCTCGCCACCCGGCTGCGGTCGATGGGGGTACGCCCGGGCGACCGGATCGTGTCGATCATGCCGAACATCCCGCCCACGGTCGTCGCGATGCTGGCCACCACCGCCATCGGCGCCATCTGGGCCAGCTGCTCCCCCGACTTCGGCTGGCGCGGCGTCATCGACCGATTCTCGCAGCTCGAGCCGAAGGTGCTGTTCTGCGTGGACGGCTACCGCTACGGCGGGAAGGAGTTCGACCGCTCGGCGGAGATGCGGCAGATCGCGGGCGCGCTCGGCAGCGTGGAGCAGGTGGTGACCCTGCCGTACCTGCACCCGGACAGCACGGAGCCGTTCGTACCCAGCGGACTGGCCTGGGACGAGGCACTCGGCCAGCCGCCGGTCCCGGCAGGCGGGTTCGCCTTCGAACAGGTGCCGTTCGAGCATCCGTTGTGGATCCTGTTCTCGTCAGGTACCACCGGCCTGCCCAAGCCGATCATGCACGGCCACGGCGGCATCCTGATCGAGCAGCTCAAGCTGCAGACCTTCCACATGGACCTGCGGGCCGGCGACCGGATGTTCTTCTACACCACCGCCGGGTGGATGATGTGGAACTTCCTGGTCAGCTCGCCGCTGCTGGGCGTGTGCCCGGTGCTCTACGACGGCAGCCCCGGCTATCCCGAACCCGGCGTGCTGTGGCAGGTGGCCGAGGAAGCCCAGGTGAGCCTGTTCGGGGCCAGCCCGGCCTATGTCGACATCATGTCGCGGGCGGGCATCGTGCCCGGGAAGAACTACGACCTGTCCCGGCTGCGGGAGATCCTGATGGCCGGCTCGCCCGTGTCCGCCGCCTGCGGCGCCTGGTTCTACCGCAACGTCAAGCCCGACCTGTGGCTGGCCACCGGGAGCGGCGGCACCGACGTCTGCACCGGGTTCGTCGGCGGCGTGCCCACGCAGCCGGTGTACGCCGGCGAGATCCAGGCCCCCCACCTGGGCGTTGCGGCGCACGCGTTCAACGAGCGCGGCGAAGACGTCATCGACGAGGTGGGCGAGCTGGTCATCACCGAGCCGATGCCGTCGATGCCGGTCGGCTTCTGGGGAGATGCGGACGGCACCCGGTACCGGGAGTCGTATTTCGCGGACTTCCCCGGGGTGTGGCGCCAGGGCGACTTTTTCAGGATCAACGCCCGGGGCGGCTGCTTCGTGCTGGGGCGCTCGGATGCCACCTTGAACCGGCACGGGGTGCGGATCGGCACCGCGGAGATCTACGCGGTGCTCGCCTCCATCGACGAGGTGGCCGACGCGCTCATCGTCAACCTCGACCTGCCCGGCGGCGGGTTCTTCATGCCCCTGTTCGTCACCCTGGCCGACGGCCGCGTGCTCGACGACGCGCTCCGGCAGAGGATCCGCGACCGGCTGCGCGCGGAGTACACGCCTCGCCATGTCCCGGACCGGATCATCCAGGTGCACGCCATCCCGGCCACTCTCACCGGCAAGAAGATGGAGGTGCCCGTGCGCAAGCTGCTGCTCGGGGTGCCCCCGGAGGAGGCGGCCAACGTCAACGCGATGGCCAACCCGGACTCGCTGGAGGAATTCGCCAGCTACGTCCGCACGCAGGAGGACTACTCGCTCGGCTGAGCCGGGAGGGCGGTCATGGCCGGACGGGAGCCCTCATGCTGCATCCCCTGACCGGGCTGAAGCTCACCCCGAACCTCGGCTAGACGGCGCCCCGGTCACGCGCCGGTGAAGCGAGGCGGGCGCTTTTCGGTGAAGGCCCTGACCCCTTCCGCGAAGTCACCCGAGTCGCCCATCTCCTGCTGGATCTTGGCCTCGAACTCGAGTTGCTCGCCCATCCGCTGGTAGAGCCAGTTGTTGAGCTGCCGCTTGATTCCCGCGTAGGACCGGGTGGGGCCGTCAGCCAGCCGGGTCACGAGCCCGGCGGCGCGCTCCCGAAGCTCCTCGTCCGGCCAGACCTGGTTGATCAGGCCCCATTCCTGGGCCAGCCGGGCCGCGATCCGCTCTCCCAGCATCGCCATCTCGGCCGCCCGCGCGAACCCCACCCGCGAGGGCACCAGCAGCGACGACCCGCCGTCCGGCACCAGGCCGATGTTGACGAACGCGAGCAGGAAATACGCGGACTCGGCGGCGATGACCAGGTCACAGGCGAGCGCCAGAGACAGGCCGATCCCGGCCGCGGCACCGTTCACCACGGCCACGACCGGCTTGGGCATCTCCCGGACCCCGAGGATGAGCGGGTGGTAGCGCTGGGTCAGCACGCTGTACAGGTCGCGGGGCCCGGCCTCGCCCTCCCCCCGGCTCTCCTTGAGATCCGCGCCGCTGGAGAACGCGCGCCCGGCGCCGGTCAGCATCACCGCACGGACGCCGGGGTCCTCGGCGACGCCGGTCAGGGCGGCCAGCAGGTCGCGCGCGAGCTGGGCGTCCCAGGCGTTCATCCGGTCGGGGCGGTTGAGCTCGACCTTGGCCGCCGCGCCGCGGCGGTAGAGGTTGACCGTGTCGTACCGGTGCGCCAGCTCGAAATCCGTCACGCCGCGATCGTAACGCCACCGGCGACACGGCCCCGACCCGGTGCCTGCGACGCGATCAGCACGGAGTGAGCATCCGCTGTCTTGCTAGCGTTGCCAGCGAGACAGAGGCGGTGGTTGCGCTGGCGGCTTGTTGCTTCGATGTCATCCTCGATCGCTTTGATGAACTGGGCGGTGTCGAACTGGACATACCTCCCCGGCCGGACCGGGCGCGGGCAGCGGACCTCCGCTGGGTGATCGTCGCCGATGCCGCGTTGAGGTGATCGATCCAAGGCGCTCACCTTGAGCGGGCGCGCTCGGCCACCGCTTGTTTCTCGGTACCGAGACATGCCGGCCGGAATCCGGCGGCGAGCGCGGCGACGGCCGCGTCCAGGTAGACGGTGAGGTCGGCGTCCGCGCGGGCGCACCAGCGGTCGTAGGCGGCGCGGCACACGGCCAGGGTGGCGCGGCCAACGGCGAGCGGGTAGAGGGAGCCGGGCGGCTGGCCGATGCGGGTCGCGGCGAAGTCGCTGATCGCCCGTTCCCACGCGTCGTAGTGCACGGCCGCGCTGGCCTGCAGGGCCGGCACCGAGATGATCAGGTTCATCCGGGCCCGGAGCTCGGGGACGTCTTCGGCCCGGTAGTGGTTGGCCGCGACCACCGCCTGGCGGATCGCGTCCATCATCGGCACCTCGGCCGGGACCGCCGCCAGCGCCGCGCGGATGGAGTCCACCTCGGCGTCGAACTCGCCCCACAGGACGCTGGACTTGGAGCTGAAATAGCGGAAGAACGTCCGCCGGCTCACCCCGGCCTCCGCCGCGATCTGCTCGATCGGCGTCTCGTCAAAGCCCTGCCCGGTGAACAGCCGCAGGGCGATCAGCTCCAGCTTCCGGCGGCTCGTGCCCGGTGGCCGTCCCCGGCGGAGTGTGGTGGGTGGCTGTCCCCGGCGGCGTCCGGGTGCTGCCGCCCGTGGATCGGCAAGAACCATGACGTTCAACCCGTCTGATGGCCAGGCCTTGATTGTGTCACAGGGTGACGTTAACATCCGCGTATTCGGCACCCAGGGACGATGATCTGGAGGGCCTGACCCCGTGAACGCCGCTGGAGCCCCGCTCGCCCTCACCGGATCCCCGCCCCCCTCCGCTGGATCCCCGCTCCCCCTCGCCGAGCAGCTCCAGTACGGCCTGGCCGCGCCGATCTGCCTGACCTGGGAGCTGACCTACGCCTGCAACTTGGCGTGCGTCCACTGCCTGTCGAGCTCGGGGCGCCGCGACCCGCGCGAGCTGTCGGCCGGGCAGTGCCGGGAGCTGATCGACGAGCTGGAGCGCATGCAGGTCTTCTACGTCAACATCGGCGGCGGCGAGCCCACCGTCCGGCCCGACTTCTGGGACCTGGTCGGCTACGCCACCGCCCATCATGTCGGGGTCAAGTTCTCCACCAACGGGGTGAAGATCACCCCGGCCGTCGCCCGGCGGCTCACCGGCAGCGACTACGTCAACGTGCAGATCTCGCTCGACGGGGCGACGGCCGAGGTCAACGACGCCGTCCGCGGGGCCGGCTCGTACGCGACCGCGCTGCGGGCGATCCGCAACCTCGCCGACGCGGGATTCCGCGGCTTCAAGATCTCGGTCGTGGTGACCCGGCACAACGCCGGCCAGCTCGACGGGTTCAAGGCGATCGCCGATGACTACGGCGCCCAGCTGCGGCTCACGCGGCTGCGCCCGTCCGGCCGGGGCGCGGACGTGTGGCATGACCTGCATCCCACCGCGGGCCAGCAGCGGGAGCTCTACAACTGGCTGGTGGCGCGCGGCGAGCAGGTGCTGACCGGCGACTCCTTCTTCCACCTGAGCGGTTACGGCGGCGCGCTGCCCGGCCTGGGCATGTGCGGCGCCGGGCGGGTGGTGTGCCTGATCGACCCGGTGGGCGACGTCTACGCCTGCCCGTTCACCATCCATGAGGAGTTCCTGGCCGGCAACGTCCGCGAGCCGGGTGGCTTCGCCCGGGTGTGGCGGGAGTCGGAGCTGTTCGCCGGCCTGCGCCGCCCGCAGTCCGGCGGCGCGTGCCAGTCCTGCTCGGCGTTCGGTTCCTGCCGCGGCGGGTGCATGGCCGCGAAGTTCTTCACCGGCCTGCCACTGGACGGCCCCGATCCCGAGTGCGTCAGGGGACACGGGGAGCCGGCGCTGGCCGCCGTCGGCACCGCGGCCGCGCCGCGGCCAACGGGCGATCATTCGCACCGGTCCGGGCCGGTGCCGGTGACGATCGGCCGCCGCCCGCCGGCCGATGCGGGCGGCACGGGCCCGGCGGCCGGGCCCGGCGTCTCCGCCCGCCGCCCGCCGGTCCACGCCTGCGACGAGCACCCGCTCGCCGGGTCCGGCCTGGCCGGGTGCTGAGACCGGCCGGGTCCGGCGTGGGCGGCTTTGGAGGCCGGCCCGCGCGGCTAGTTAGCCGAGACCCCGGGTGAAGCCCGGCGGGACGAGCACATCGTCCGGGGTGAGATCGTGGACCGACGCGCGCCCGAGTCCCAGCAGGGCCGAGTCGATCCCGCCGCGCAGGATGTCAAAGACGTTCCTGACTCCGGCGGACCCGTTCGCCGCCAGTCCCCACAGGTAGGCGCGGCCGATCAGCACCGCCCGCGCTCCCAGCGCCAGCGCCTTGACCACGTCGCTGCCGCGCCGGATCCCCCCGTCCAGCAGCACCTCGACCTGGCCGCCGACCGCGCCGGCGACCGCGGGCAGGGCCCGGACCGAAGCCGGAGTGCCGTCCAGGTCGTTGCCGCCGTGGTTGGACACGCTGACCGCGGTCGCGCCGGCGTCGGCCGCCCTCCGCGCGTCGTCGGGGCGCATGACGCCCTTCACCATGAACGGGCCGTCCCATTGCTCGCGCAGCCAGGCGATGTCCGCCCATGACGGCGGCGGGGTCTGCATCCACTCGCCGTACGCGCCGAAAAACGATGGCGGGGGCTCGCCCGGGGCGCTCATGTTCGGGACCGTGAGCTGGGGCAGCCTGCCCTGGCGGAGCCAGCCCAGCACGTAGCCGGGGCGGGTCACCCCTTCCGGGGCGAACCGCAGCATCGTCTGCAGGTTCATCTGCTCCGGGATGGCTGGGCTCCCCCAGTCCCGGGTGGTCGCGAACGACCAGTCCAGGGTGATGATCAGCGCCTTGGCGCCCGCGTCCCTGGCCCGCTGCACCCGCGCCAGGTTCCGGTCCCGGTCGCCGATCCAGAACAGCTGGAAGAACGTCTTCGGGTTGGCGGCCACCACGTCCGCCACCGTGGTGCTCGCGAACGTGCTGAGCCCGATCGCGGTCCCGGCCTCGGCCGCGCCGCGCGCGACCGCGACCTCGCCCTCGGGATGCACGGCCTGCACGCCGGTCGGAGACGCGATCACCGGCAGCGAGATCTCCTGCCCGAGCACCGAGGTGGCCGTGGCGCGGGTGGCGGGCCGGTCCGCGATCCGCGGAGGGGCCAGCCCCAGTTCGCTGAAGGCGGCCACGTTGTCGTGCAGGGTGGTCCCCTTCTCGCTGCCGGCCTCCAGGGCGAGGAAGACGGAGCGGGGCAGCCGCCGCCGCGCTCGACGGCGGGCTTCGGCGACGGTCTCGAACCACTCATTGGTGCTGGCCATCCCGCCTCCTTCGGCGCCCTTGATTATGGCACAGCGTGACGTTATTGACGCGCTCCCCGGTCTGAGGGCCGGGGATTCAGCCCGTGCCGCGTCATGCGGCACCTCTGTGGCTTCCTGGTTCACTGGCGGCCGCCTGGGTTTCCCCTGGGCTTACGTCGCCTCCGCAGGCGTTTAGGCTCTCCCTGCGCCCCAGGGCGAGCACGTTTTGGGCTGCGTTCACGTCCCGGTCGTGGACGGTCCCGCACGCGGCGCATGTCCAGGTGCGGACGCTGAGTGGCTTGGGGCCGTCCCTGGCTCCGCAGGCCGAGCACACTTGGCTGGTCGGCTCGAACCGGCCGATCCTGGCGAAGGTGCGGCCGTACCGGGCGGCCTTGTACTCCAGCATGGCCACGAACCCGGACCACCCGGCGTCGTGAACCGACTTCGCCAGCCGAGTCCGGCCACGCACAGGTCCTCCACGTACACCGCTTGGTTCTCGCGGATGATCATCGTGGATGCCTTGTGACAGAAGTCAGCCCGCCGGTTCGCGACTGCGGCGTGCGCGCGGGCCAGCCGGGCCCGCGACTTCTCTTTGTTCCTGCTGCCCTTCTGCTTGCGGGAAGTCGCCCGCTGCAACCGCCCTAGCTTCTTCTCCGCCCGGCGCAGGAACCGCGGGGCGCTGACCTTCGTGCCATCGGACAGGACCGCGAACGCGGTCAGCCCTAGGTCGATGCCTACCTCAGGGCCCGCTTCGGGGAAGCGCCGCGCATCAGCGGCCGGGTCGGTCTCTACCACCAACGACGCGAAGTACCGGCCCGCCGCGTCCCTGATCACCGTCACGCTGGACGGCTCGCACGGCAGCGGCCGGGACCACCGCACCGGAACGTCCCCGATCTTCGGCAGCCGCAGCCGCCCGTTCGGCAGAATCTTGAACCGCGCGTTGGCAGTGAAGCGGACAGCCTGCCGCCGGTCCTTGCGGGACCGGAACCGGGGCGGCCCGACCCGCTGGGACTTCCGCTCACCCTTAAGCGAGGCGAAAAAGTTCCGGTAGGCCGCGTTCAGGTCGGCCAGCGCCTGCTGGAGCACCACGGCGGACACGTCTCCCAGCCATTCCCGCTCCGGTGTCTTCTTGGCCGCAGTCAGCCGCGCCGACAGTTCCGCATCGGTGATGTACGGCCGCCCGGCCTCGTGCGCCTCCTGCCGGGCACGCAGCCCGTCGTTGAACACCACTCGCGCGCAGCCGAATGCCCTCCCGAACGCGGCCCGGTGCCGGGGCCAGGGCTCAAGGCGGTAGTTGTACCGGAGCTGCACACATCCAGTATGGCCGGGCACACTGACATACGGTCCGCCGACGCACCCCCATCCCCCTCCTGCGCCAGTACATTGAGCAGCAGGAACATCCCCCGCCCGACCGGCTCACGCCCGGCGGCCCTCACCACCGGCCTGAAGGCCGGCGCACTAGCGGCCACACTGGCAGCCCGGTGCCGCAACCGAGGACAAGGGACGAACGTTGCCATGATCACCCGTATCACCCGGGGCCCGCTCCCGGACGAGCATTGACCGAGCTGGCCGCGCTCACCTCACCGGAGGTGGGGGAGCTGGCCGCTGCCGGGGCGCTGCTCGCGGTCCCGGTCGGCGCCACCGAGCAGCATGGCCCGCACCTGCCGCTGTCCACCGACACCGACCTCGCCGTCGCGCTCTGCGCCCGGCTGGCTGGCGCCCGGCCCGGCGTGCTGGTCGCGCCGCCGCTGGCCTATGGCAGCAGCGGTGAGCACCAGGACTTTCCCGGGACTGTCTCGATCGGCACCGAAGCGGTGGAACTGCTGCTGGTCGAGCTGTGCCGGTCGGCCACCCGGACGTTCTCCCGGGTGCTGCTGGTGTCCACGCACGGGGGCAACGCCGACGCGGTGCGGCGGGCGGAGCAGCGGCTGCGGGCCGAGTCGCGCGACATCCTGGCGTGGCTGCCCGCCTGGGAGGGCGACGCCCACGCCGGGCGGGCCGAGACCTCACTGGAGCTGGCCCTCGCACCGGACCGGGTCCGGCCGGGGCGCGCGGAGGCCGGCAACACCCGGCCGCTCGCCGAGCTCATGCCCGAGCTGCGCCGCTCCGGCGTGCGCGCGGTCAGCCGGAGCGGCGTGCTCGGCGATCCGGCCGGCGCATCCGCCGACGAGGGCGCGGCGCGGCTCGGCAGGCTTGTCGCGGATCTGCTGGCCGCGGTGGATGCCTGGGAAGCGAGGCAGACGTCATGATGGGCCCCGCTGCGCCGCCACCCGCCGAGCCACCCGGCCCGGTCGGCAGCCGAACGGATGCTCCCACCCACGCCGTGCCCCCGGTGGCTCTGGTTACCGGCGCGGCGCGCGGCGTCGGTGCCGCGACCGTCGCCGCCCTGGCCGCGGGCGGGTGGCGCGTCATCGCCGCCGACCGGTGTGCCGACGACCCGGCGCTGCCGTACCCGCTCGGCACCCGGGCCGACCTGGACCGGGTGGCTGGGGCCGCCGGCGGCGATGTCGTCGCGTATGTGGCCGACGCCCGCGACCCGCACGCGCTCGCGGCGGCGGCCGGTGAGGCGGAGCGGCGCTGGGGCGGGCTCGACGCGGCGATCGCCGTCGCGGGTGTCATCGCGGGCGGCGTCCCCGCCTGGGAGTTCCCGGCCGGCCAGGAAGCGGCCCTGCTCGACATCAACCTGGGCGGGGTGCTGAACCTGGCCCGGGCCGCGGTGCCCGCGCTGCTGCGGCGGCCTGTCCCGCGGCGGGGGCGGTTCATCGCCGTCGCCTCGGCGGCGGCCACCCGCGGGCTGCCGATGCTCGCCGCGTACTGCGCGTCCAAGGCGGGCGTGGCCGGTTTCATCCGCGCGCTCGCGGCGGAACTCGGCGGAACTGGTGTCACCGCGAACGCGGTCAGCCCCGGGTCCACCGCCACCCAGGTCCTGGACGAGAGCGCCCGGCTGTACTCCCTGCCGGCCGCGGAGTCCTTCGCCAGCCAGCAGCCCCTCGGCCGGCTCCTGCGGCCCGAGGAGGTGGCGGCGGTCATCGCGTTCCTGGCCGGGGAGGGGGCCAGCGGCATGACCGGCGCCATCGTCCCGGTCGACGGCGGCCTGGCGCTCTGAACCCGGCCGGCTGGCTCTGTGTACGGTCCGCGCGGCGGGGAACCGGCGGGCGGGGCCGACCTCAGGCCCCGTTGTCGCACGCGGCGGCCCGGGGGTCCAGGATAGGAACCAGTTACCGGTCGGCGCCCGCTGCTGGCCCTGGTTCGTGTATGTCCTGGCTGTGAAGGGAGACCGTCATCGTGGCTACCGTCCGCACCGCGACCGCCCACTGGGAGGGCCCGCTTGCCACCGGCAAGGGGAATGTCAGCCTCGACTCATCGGGGCTGGGGAACTATGAGCTGACCTGGCTGTCGCGGGCCGAGGCGCCCAATGGGCGCACCAGCCCGGAGGAGCTCATCGCCGCCGCCCATGCGGGCTGCTTCTCGATGGCGCTGTCGCATGGGCTGACGGAGGGCGGGCACCCGCCGACCAGCATCACCACGTCGGCGGACGTGTCGTTCGGGCTGCCTGAGGGCATCTCCGGGATCCGGCTGACTACCCGCGCGGTCGTCCCCGGCCTCACGGCGGCAGAGTTCGCCGCCGCGGCCGAGGACGCCAAGAGGAACTGCCCGGTCAGCAGGGCGCTGACGGGCACCACTATCGAGCTGAGCGCAACGCTGGATCAGTAACCGGACTCAGCTGCCCGAACGCTGGCCCGGTGACCCGGGCTCAGCTGCCCAGCACCTTCGCCTTGGCTGCGGCGAACTCCTCGTCGCTGAGCACGCCCTGCTGGTGCAGCGCCGCGAGCTGCTGCAGCTGATCGGCCATCGAGGGCCCGGCGGCCGCCGGCGGCGGGGCCTGCTGCGGCGGCGGGGCCTGCTGGCCCTGCTGCTGCTCAAGCTGGCTGATGCGGTCGTCCTGGTCGCCCTCGTATGCGGCCTGATCATTCGCCTTGTTGGCCATATGCTTGCCCGCCACGTAGGCGCCCCCGCCGACCACGGCGGCGCGCAGGAGTGGGCGGCGTCGTCTGAACATCACTGCCTCCTAGTGCTGGATGGGACGAGCACCGGCGGGTGGCCCGCCGGGGGGCCCGTCAGTCGAAGTCTCCATCAGGGGGCAGGGACAGGCCAAGCGCGACCATGATTTCCGGTGCGGCCGCCACCACCCTGGGGCCGCCGACCTGCGGCGCGACCGCGCGCATCACGCCCAGGATCTCGTTGGGGGTCGCGCCCGCGTCGAGCGCGTTGGACACCTGCCACAGGTAGGAGGCGGGCGGGGCGTCGACCGCTATCAGCGCGGCGATCTTGACCAGGGAGAAGGCGCGGGGGTCCAGGCCGCTGCGCTCCTGCCATGCCTCCCGGAGTTCCAGCGCCGATTCCAGTACCTCGATGTCGCCCAGGGCGAGACCGGTCAGGGCATCCTTGGTGGCGTCGTCAACCTCGGCGTTGGCGGGCGTGGTCATCGCGTGTTCCTTTCCATGGTGCGCCTGCGGAGGCGGCTGCGGTGCCCCGCACAGGCAGCCGCGAATGCCGTTTATCGCCGCAGCCAAGGATCAGGTTCGCCGCACTTGGCATCCGCCACATCACCCGGCATGGGTGACCCGCTCCTCGCGGGACGGGTGCGCCGGGCGGGCTGGGACGGCTGGCGGCCAGCCAGCGTGGGCCATCCGGCGGCTGCGTGTCCCATCCCGGGACTACGGTGTGACTCAGCGCGGCCGCGCAGGCGGGCGGCTGCACCACAGGTGGAGGGGCGCGGGGCGATGGCATTCAGCGGGTGGCCGGAAGAGGCCCTGGAGTTCTACGAAGGGCTCGCGGCCGACAACTCGAAGACCTACTGGACCAAGCACAGGCACACCTACGACGCGGCGGTGCTGGGACCGATGACCGAGCTGGTCGAGGAGCTGGCCCCGGAGTTCGGCGAGGCGAAGATCTTCCGGCCCTACCGGGACGTCAGGTTCAGCAAGGACAAGGCCCCCTACAAGACGCACATCGGCGTGCTGGTCGGCAGCGGGTACGTCCAGTTCTCCGCCCACGGCCTGGCGGCCGGCGACGGCATGTACGGCATGGCCCCCGACCAGCTCGACCGGTACCGCCAGGCGGTGGCCAGTGACCGCACCGGCGGCGAGCTCGAGGATGCCATCGCCGCCATCGAGAAGGACGGGATCGGGGTCGGCGGGCGGGACATTCTGAAGACCGCGCCCCGCGGGTATCCCGCCGACCACCCGCGGATCGGGCTGCTCCGCTACAAGGGGATCGTCGCCTGGAAGGAGTGGCCGGTCGAGTCCTGGCTGGAGACCGCGGCCGCCCGCGACCTGGTCGCCGGCTTCCTGCGGGCCACCCGGCCGCTCAGCGCCTGGCTGGCGGAGAACGTGGGCCCCTCGGCCACCGAGGGCGCGGCCAGGTAGGCCGGGAGCCCTCGCCCCGGATGCGCCTGCGCGCGCCGCGCCGTGCCGGGTGGCCCCGCGCCGTGCCCGGTGGCCCCGCGCCGTGCCGGGTGGCCCCGCGCCGTGCCCGGTGGCCCCGCGCCGTGCCGGGTGGCCCCGCGCCGTGCCGGGTGGCCCCGCGCCGTGCCGGGTGGCCCCGCGCCGTGCCGGGTGGCCCCGCGCCGTGCCGGGTGGCCCCGCGCCTCCGCAGCGGCCTCGGGCAGGCCAGTGATGCTGGCCTCCCCTCTGACCTGGTGGTGGCCTTCGGCCGGGTACCGGCTCGCACCCTTCTGTCTGCCTCCGGAGCGGCGAATAATTACCAGCAAGAGGTGAGAGATGACGCTGGACTCCACGGGACAGGCGCAGCCGGCCGGTGGCCACACCGTGCCGCCGCAGGTCGCCTTCTGGCGCGCGCTGTGTGTGTGGCTACTGACCCTGGCGGTTGCCGCGACCAACCTGATCTACAACCAAGTTCACCCGCTGCCTCCGAGCCTGGGCGGTGGCCAGGGAACCTTTGTCACCGGCACGGTCGCGGTGACGTTCATCGGGGGCTTCGCAACCGTCGGCGCGCTGCTCGCGTGGAAGCGCCCGGCGAACCCGATTGGCTGGCTACTGTCCGCTACCGGCCTGTCGTATGCGCTCGCCACCGTGGGGCTACTGCTGCTGCAATTCCCCCGGACCCGGGCCTTGGGCAACTGGCTTGGCTGGTTGTTCTTTCTCGGCATCGGTTTCGTGGTGTTCGTCCTGCTGCTCTTCCCGACCGGTTCGCTGCCCTCACGCCGCTGGCGGCCGGTGGCGTGGGCCGCCGCTGCGGCCATCGCGGCCTGGGTTCTCGGCAACGCCTTCGCTCCCACTCTCATCAGCTCCGGCCCCCCGCCGGTGCGCAACCCCATCGGCGTGGGCGGGCCAGCCGGGCACGTCTTCGAAGTCTTGGGCGGAGCCGGCGGACTGGTGATCGTAGCGACCGGCCTGGCCGCCATCGTCTCGCTGGTATTCCGTTACCGGCGGGCCCGGACGGTGGAGCGCGAGCAGCTGAAATGGCTCGTCTACGCGGGCGGGCTCATAGTGGCAGCGGTGCTGGCCGTGATCGCGGTCGAGCACTGGCTCGGTCCCGGGGCCGCGGCCAACAACCTCCAGAACATCGCCAGCAGCGGGTCGGTCGCCCTGGTCCCCGTAGCCATCGGCATCGCTATCTTCCGCTACCACCTCTACGACATCGACGTCGTCATCAACAAGACCCTGGTGTACGGGTCGCTGGCCGTGTTCATCACCGGGGTGTATGTAGCGATCGTGGTCGGCATCGGGTCGCTGGCGCAGCGCGGCGCGCGGCCGAGCCTGGGCCTGTCGATCGTCGCGACGGCGGTGGTGGCGATCGCTTTCCAGCCAGTGCGGGCATGGGTCCAGAGCCTGGCCAACCGGCTGGTCTATGGCCGGCGGGCCACTCCCTACCAGGTTCTCGCGGACTTCGCGGGGCGCATGGCGGGGGCCTACGCAGCCGAGGACCTGCTTCCCCGGATGGCCAGGATCCTGGCCGAGGGCACCGCGGCCACCCGGGCGGACGTCTGGCTGAAGAGCGGGGACACGTTCCACGATGGGGCCGCCTGGCCGGCCGGCGCACCACCGCTGCCACCGGCCCGGGCCACCGCGGCCGATGTGCCGGCGTACGCTGCCGCCGACCGGATCCTGCCGGTGCGCCACGAGGGCGAGCTCCTGGGGGCGTTGTCGGTGTCGAAGCGGCCGGGGGAATCGCTGACGCCGACCGAGGACCGGCTGCTCGCCGATCTGGCCGGCCAGGTCGGCCTGGTGCTCAAGAACGCCGGGCTGCGGGTGCAGCTGCTGGCCCGGCTGGAGGAGATCAGGGCCTCGCGGCAGCGCCTGGTGGCGGCGCAGGACTCCGAACGGCGGCGGATCGAGCGCAACATCCACGACGGCGCGCAGCAGCAGCTCGTGGCCTTGGCCATCAAGCTCAGCATCACCGAATCCATGATCGGCACGGATACCGACGGCGAGCGGGAAATGCTCGCCGAGCTCCGCCAGGACGCGGCCGGCGCGGTGGAGGATCTCCGGGACCTGGCCCGCGGCATCTACCCGCCGCTGCTGGCCAGTAGCGGCCTGACCGCCGCGCTGGAAGCGCAGGCCAGGAAGGCCCCGGTGCCGACCTCGGTGACCGCCAGCGGTGTCGGCCGGTACCCACAGGAGGTGGAGGCCGCCGTCTACTTCTGTGTCCTGGAGGCACTCCAGAACGTCGCCAAGTACGCGAATGCCGCCCGGGCCGAGGTCCGGCTGGCCGCCTCCGGGCACGACCTGAGGTTCGAGGTGTCCGACGACGGCGCGGGCTTCGACCGGACTTCCCGCGGCTACGGGACCGGCCTGCAGGGCATGGCGGACCGGCTGCACGCCCACGGCGGCTCGCTCGACGTGCGGTCCGCGCCCGGCGCCGGCACCACGATCCTCGGCCGGCTGCCATGCCGGGTGCTCGAGGCGGCCTGATGAGAACCGCCACCGCCCGGTGGCTGGCCGGGGGCCTGCTGCTGCTGACCGTGGCGGCGCTGGCCCTGAGCGCCGGGTTCGGGGTGGCCGCCGGCAACCTCATGGACGCGTTCGCCTTCACGCCGCTGCTGCTGGCCTTCGCCGTGGTGGGGGCGATCGTGGCCAGCCACCGGCCGGCCAACCCGATCGGATGGCTGTTCCTGGCGGAAGGGCTGGGCTTCGCGCTCGGCGTCGCGACCGACACCTACGCCACGTACGCGACCAGGGCGGGGGCGGCCGCCCCGTCGTCTGTTACCTGGGCCGTCTGGCTCGGAGCGATCCTCGGCGAGCTGGGCTTTCTGTTCGCGCTGGCGATCCTGCTGTTCCCCGACGGGCGGCTGCCGTCCCCCCGGTGGCGGGTGGTCGCCTGGCTCATCGTGGCGGGGGAAGCACTCATGGTGCTCATCGCGGCCACGTCCTCGGCGGCGCTGCGAGCCCAGGCCGCGGCCGTGCTCGTCTCCCCGGTCCGGCTGATACCGGACAGCCTGGCCGACCCGGTGGTCAACGTCCTGCAGACGGCGTTCATACCACTGACCCTGGCGGCGGCGGCGGGCCTGGTCGTGCGCTACCGCCGGGCGACCCCGGACGTGCGGCATCAGATCAAGTGGGTCGCGTACGCCAGCCTGCTCACCGCCGTCGCGCTGCTGATCAGCGGGCTCGTGTTCGGCAACCCGCTGGGCGCGCTGCTCGCGGTTGGCCCGCTCATCCCGGTCGCGGCCGGGATCGCGATCTTCAAGTACCGGCTCTACGACATCGACGTCGTCATCAGCAAGACGATCGTGTACGGCTCGCTGGCGGCGTTCATCACGCTGGTCTACGTCGTCATCGTGGCCGGGATCGGCTCGCTGGGGCCCGGTTTCCTGCAGGCCGGGTCACAGCCGAACCTGGGCCTGTCGATCGTGGCGACCGCGGTGGTGGCGGTGGCCTTCCAGCCGGTCAGGGAACGGGTACAGCGGCTGGCTAACCGGCTGGTGTTCGGCCAGCGGGCCACCCCCTACGAGGCGCTCAGCGAGTTCGCCGGCCGGATGGGCGGCGCCTACGCCGCCGACGACGTCCTGCCCCGGATGGCCCGGGTCCTGGCCGAGGGCACCGGAGCCAGCCGCGCGGTGGTGTGGCTGAAGATCGGGCCTGAGCTGATGGCGGGGGCCAGCTGGCCCGCCGATACCGGGCCGCCGCCGCGGGTGGCCATGGCCGACGGCCAGCCGCCCGCCATCACCGGGGCCGCCCGGGTCGCCCTCGTGGGCTATCAGGGGGAGACGCTCGGCGCCCTGACGGTGGCTAAGGGGCCGGGGGAAACGCTCACGCCGGTCGAGGGCAAGCTCATGTCCGACCTGGCCGCCCAGGCCGGACTGGTGCTGCAC
Source organism: uncultured Actinomycetes bacterium (assembly GCA_963730065.1). GTDB lineage: Bacteria > Actinomycetota > Actinomycetes > Streptosporangiales > Streptosporangiaceae > UBA9676. The sequence goes on from CAVSQL010000012.1 coordinate 67,526, forward strand.
AACATCGGCCTGACCGAGCAACTGCACGCCCGGCTGGCCGAGCTGCAGGCCTCGCGGCTGCGGATTGTCACCGCGCAAGACGAGCAGCGGCGGCGGATCGAGCGCGACATCCACGACGGCGCCCAGCAGCAGCTGCTGGCCATCGCCGAGACGCTGGCCGTGGCGCAGTCGCTGGCCGGCCACGACGAGGAGCGGGAACGGGCACTGGTCGCGCAGCTCAAGGCCGAGACCAGCGGCGCACTGGAGACGCTGCGCGGCCTCGCCCGCGGCATCTACCCGCCGCTGCTCGCCGACCAGGGCCTGGCCGCCGCCGTCCGCGCCCAGGCCGGCAAGGCGCCCGGACCGGTGGAGGTCAGCACCGACGGCGTGGGCCGGTATCCGCCGGAGATCGAGACCGCCATCTACTTCTGCTGCGTGGAGGCGCTGCAGAACGCCGCCCGGCACGCGCCGGGGTCAACGGTCCGGGTCAGCCTGGCCGATTCGGGCGCCGAGGTCGTGTTCACCATCGCCGACGACGGCTCCGGCTTCGATCCGGCCGCCGCCAGCAACGGGACAGGACTGCGGAACATGAGCGACCGGCTGGCCGCGCTCGGCGGCTCCTGCCAGGTCGACTCCTCCCCCGGCCGGGGAACCACCGTCGCCGGGCGGATCGGTACCGGCGCGCCGGTGGCCGTTGATTCCAGCGACGCGCTGGCGGCCGGGAACGCCGGGGACGTGCCGGTCGCTGGCCGCATGGGGTAGAAATCTGGTCATAACCCGGCCGGCCCACGGCCGCCTGCGAGCATGCGTGGGCGAGAGGGAGCAGGGATGGCCACTCACACCGCCGCGCTGGTGCGGATGAACCGGTGGGTGATCCTGGCCGGCTATGCGCTGCTGACCGCGTGCACCCAGCTGCTGTGGCTCGCCTACGCGCCGATCACGACGCAGACCCACCAGGCCATGGGGGTGTCGTCGGGAGCAGTGGGTGACCTGGCCATCATCTTCCCGCTCATGTACGTCATCCTGGCGCTGCCCGCGGGCCGCTGGCTCGACGCCCGGTTCGGGCAGGCCCTCGGCCTGGGGGCGATCCTCACCGCTGGCGGCGGCCTGCTGCGGCTGGCCGGGCCGACGTCGTACGGGTGGGCGCTGGCCGGCCAGTTCGTGATCGCGGCCGGCCAGCCGTTCGTCCTCAACTCGATCACCAAGGTCGCCGCCCGGTACTTCCCGGCCGCGGAGCGGACGGTGGCGATCTCGATTGGCAGCGTCGCCCTGTTCGTGGGCATTCTCGCCGCGGGGCTCTCAGGCGGGCCGCTATTCGACGCCGGGGGCCTGACGCTGCTGCTGTGGGTTCAGGCCGCGGTGGCGGTGCTCGCCGCGCTGTGGGTGCTGGCCGCGGTCCGCACGCCCGCGGCCTTCCCCGGTGACCCGTCGGTCACGGTGTCGCTGCGCTGGCTACGGGGTGACCGCTTCATGTGGGTGCTGGCCGGGCTGCTGTTCGTCGGGATCGGCGTGTTCAACGCGGTCGCGACGTGGCTCGACTCGATCCTCACGCACTTCGGGCACGGCGGCGCGAGCGGCTACCTGATCGCGGTCATGACGGTGGGCGGGATCGCCGGCGGTGCCCTGCTGCCGGGCATCGTCGCGCGGCGGGACCAGCGGCGGCGCATGCTGGAGATCGCGGTGGTGGTGACGGCGGTGGCGTTCGCCGTGATGGCTATCGTGCACAACCCGGCCGTCGGCGGCGTGGTCCTGTTCGTGGCGGGTTTCTTCCTGCTGGCCGGCCTGCCGGTGGTGCTGGACTGGTCGGAACTGCACGCCGGCGCCGAGCGCGCGGGCGCGGCGGCCGGGTTCCTGCTGCTCGCGGGGAACCTCGGCGGGGTGATCCTGGCGCTGATCGTCCAGGCCGTGATCGGCAATCCGTACCTCTCGTTCGGTGTCCTCGCGCTGGCTGGCCTGGCCGGGCTCGTGCTGGCCACCAGGCTGCCCTCGCGGGGCACGGGCGCCAGCCAGGAAAGGGGATCCCAGTGACCGACACGACCGACCCGATGGCGGATCTGGAACGCCAGCTCAAGCCCTACCGCGGGCAGTTCCCCTCGTTCCCCGAGCTGCCGGCCCGCGGCCTGGCCAGGGACGACGTGATCGGCCTGGTCGAGCGGCTCGCCGCGGCCGAGGAAGATCGCTGGCGGGACGGCTTCGCCTCGGGGGCCGTCTACCACGGCGACCGGGGGCACGTGGCGTTCCTCAGCCGTGTCTACGCGGCCCAGTCGCAGAGCAACCCGCTCCATCCGGACCTGTGGCCGAGCGCCTCCAAGTTCGAGGCGGAGATCGTCGCGATGACGGCGGCGATGCTCGGCGGCGGCCACGCCGCCGCCGACGCGCCGGTGGTGGGCACGGTGAACTCCGGCGGGACCGAGAGCATCCTGCTGGCGATGAAGGCCTACCGGGACTTCGCCCGCGAGCGCCGCGGCATCGCCGCGCCGGAGATCGTCGCACCGGTCACTGCGCACGCGGCGTTCGACAAGGCGGCCCGGTTCTTCGACATGCCGCTGGTGCGGGTGCCGGTCGGCGACGGGTTCCGGGCCGACCCGGACGCGCTGGCCGCGGCCGTGACCGAGCGGACCGCGGTCGTGGTGGGGTCGGCGCCCGGCTTCCCGCACGGGGTGATCGACCCGATCCCCGAGATCGCGGCGCTGGCGGCCGAGCGCGGCGTGGGCTGCCACGTCGACGCGTGCCTCGGCGGCTTCATCCTGCCGTGGGCGGAGCGGCTCGGCTACCCGGTGCCGCCCTTCGACTTCCGGCTGCCCGGAGTGACGTCGATGTCGGCCGACACGCACAAGTACGGCTACGCGGCCAAAGGCTCGTCGGTCGTGCTGTACCGGGGCCGGGAGCTGCGCCACTGCCAGTACTACACGGTGGCCGACTGGCCGGGCGGGCTGTACCTGTCCCCCACCTTCGCCGGCAGCCGGCCCGGCGCCCTGGCCGCCACCTGCTGGGCGGCCATGGTCTCGATCGGGGAAGACGGCTACACCGACGCGGCCCGGCGGATCCTCGAGACCGGGGCGAGAATGCGGGACGGGATCGCGGCCATCCCCGGCCTGTCCGTGCTCGGCGACCCGCTGTGGGTCATCGCGTTCGCCGCCGCGGACGGCCTCGACATCTACCAGGTGATGGAGAACATGGGCCACCGGGGCTGGAGCCTGAACGGCCTGCAGCGGCCCGCCGCCGTGCATATCGCGGTCACGCTCCGCCACACCCAGCCCGGGGTCGCCGACCGGTTCCTGGCCGACCTGGCCGCGTCGGTCGAGGAGGTCCGCGCCAACCCCGGAGTCAGCACCGGGATGGCCCCGGTCTACGGCATGGCCGGTGCCCTGCCCGCCGACGTCGTCCATCAGCTGCTCGCCGGCTATCTCGACCTGCTGTTCGAGGTGTAGGCGCATGGCCGGCCACATCCTCGCGATCGACCTGGGCACCTCGGCGCTGAAGGTGGCCCTGGTGTCCACGGGCGGCGAGGTCGTGGCGTCGGAACAGGAGACCTGCCAGGTGACGCTGCTCCCCGGTGGCGGGGCCGAGCAGGACCCACGGCACTGGTGGGACCTGATCACCGGGGCGTCGTCCGCTCTGATGGCGCGCGGCGCCGTCCCGGCCGAGTCGGTGGTGGCGGTCGCCTGCACCGCCCAGTGGTCGGGGACCGTGGCGGTGGATGAGCGGTGCGAGCCCCTCCGCGACGCGATCATCTGGATGGACTCCCGCGGCGCGCCCTACGCTCAGCGCATCACCCGCGGCGCGCTGAGCGTGCAGGGGTACGGGGTGGACAAGCTGGCGCGCTGGCTGCGCGCGACGGGCGGGATCCCCGCCCACAGCGGCAAGGACTCCATCGCGCACATCCTGTGGCTCAAGCACGAGGAGCCGGAGACCTACCGCCGCGCGCACCTGTTCCTGGAGCCCAAGGACTGGCTGAACGCCCGGCTCACGGGGCGGCCCGCGGCGTCGTTCGACTCGATCGCGCTGCACTGGGTGACCGACAACCGGCAGCCGGACCGCATCCGCTACGACCAGGCGCTGCTGCGGCTGGCCGGAATCGAGCGGTCGCGCCTGCCGGAGCTGCTGGCGGCGACCGACATCCTCGGCCCGCTGTCGCCCGGGGCGGCCGGCGCGCTCGGCGTCCCGGCCGGCATCCCGGTCGTGGTCGGCTCCCCCGACATCCAGGCGGCGGCGATCGGGGCCGGCGCCACCCGGGACTTCCAGGCGCACCTGTACGTCGGCACCTCCTCCTGGCTGACCTGCCACGTGCCGTTCAAGAAGACCGACCTGCTGCACAACATGGCGTCGCTGCCCGCGCCCATACCGCGGCGCTACTTCGTCGCGAACGAGCAGGAGACCGCCGGCGCCGCCCTGACGTTTCTGCGCGACCGGGTACTGTTCGGCGCCGACCCGCCGGCCTCCGCCTACGCCGAGTTCGACCGGATGGCCGCGCAGGCCCCGCCCGGGAGCCATGGGGTGATCTTCACCCCGTGGCTGTACGGCGAGCGGACCCCGGTGGAGGACCGGTTCGTGCGCGGCGGGTTCTACAACCTGTCGCTGTCGGCCGACCGCGACGACCTGGTGCGGGCCGTCTTCGAAGGGGTGGCGCTCAACGCGCGCTGGCTGCTGCGGACGGTGGAGCGCTTCACCCGCCACCGGCTGGAGCCGATCCGGTTCATCGGCGGCGGCGCCCGCAGCGACGTGTGGTGCCAGATCTTCGCCGACGTACTCGGCCGCACCGTCGAGCAGGTGGCCGACCCGGTGAACGCGAACGTGCGGGAGCCGGCCTGCTGGCGGCGGTCGCACTCGGCGAGCTCACGTTCGAGCAGGTGCCCGACCGGGTCAAGGTAGCGGGCACCTACCAGCCGGAGAGCGGTACCCGGCAGCTCTACGACGAGCTGTTCACCGAGTTCGTGGGGTTCTACCGGCGGAACCGCAAGGCGCACGCCCGCCTCAACCGCCAGCGCGCCGGCGCCTGAGCGGAACCGGCCCCGCTCCTGCCCTTCGTCATGGCTGGCCCGTCAGGAGTGAAACCTGCCACGCGGGTAGAGAGCCCATCATGCGGACAGCAACCGGACTGACGCTGGTGGCGATCGGCGCGATCCTCGCCTTCGCGGTCAGGACCAGCCCTTCATTCCTCAACCTTCAGATCGCCGGATGGGTGATCATGCTGACCGGAGTGGCGGGCATGTTCATTCCCCGGCGCGGCTCCGGCTGGCTGCGGCGGCGGATCATCGTGCGGCGGCCCCGCGGCACCGCCGTCAACCCCGCCAGCGGGCCCCGCGCGCTCGGTATCGGCCGGGTATTCCACCGCCCTGCGGGTCCAGGCCGCTCAGTCGCTGAGCCCCGGCCGCCGGTGGCCGCGGGCACCGCGGAACAGGCCATGCCCAGCACCGCGGTGCCCGCCGAGGAGACGGTCGAGGAGTACTTCCGGGAATGACCGTCCGTCCCGGCTGGCGGGCCTGGTCCTCGCCCATTTCGAGCCCGGCTACACCACATGAAACGGGTGCGGCTTAGTTGCCGGGTCCCTTAATTGAAGTGAGCCCACGGCTGCTCCTGGGCAGAATCAGCATCATGACCGAGATGGCTTCCCTGGTCTTGTATGCGGCCAGCCCCGCGGCTACCGCGGCGTTCTATCGCACTCTCGGCCTTGGGCTGGAGGACGAGGACCACGGCGAGGGACCGGTGCATTTCGCCACCGAGCTGGGACCGGTGCATTTCGCGATCTACCCTGCCGAAGCGCCGGGCCAGGCCGGCGAGCGCCGGTCTGGCGGCAGCTTCTTCCCGGGCTTTTACGTTGAGTCCCTGGATCGTGCGGTTCAGGCGCTGACACGAGCGGGAGCGCCGATACTGACCTTTCATGAACAGATGCCCTGGGGCTGCCGGGTGGTGGCCGAAGACCCGGATGGCCGCGCCGTCGAGGTAAACCAGCGGGGGCACTGCCCCAGCCCGTGATCAGCCCGGTCTTGTGACCCGCAGAGATCTGTCCGCTCGCGGATCAGCTCACTTCAACGAGCCGCGGCGACGAAGCCGCTGAGATCACTCACTGGCTCGGCTGGGGCAGGGTGCACGAGACCTTCGGGTTCGCGCCGACGTAGTTGAGCGGCCCGGCGACGATTGTCACCGCAATGGTGCCCGCCTTGGCGCAGTTAGCGTGCGATGAGTCATAGTAGCCGCGCTGCGCGCCGGCAATGGCCCCGATGACCAGCCATACCACAAGCAGAACCGACAGAATACGCATTGCAACCTCCGCCCGCTACCCGGGACGTTCTTCCGGCACCCTCAACTACCGCGGCCCGGCCTTTTCAAACAGCCACCGCCATGGGCCGGGGAGAAGGAGCAGCCCGCCGGCCGGGAGAAGGAGCAGCCCGCCGGCCGGCGGCGGAGACAAGGTGCGGCCTACCGGGCCGGGCAGCCCGGATGCCCGGCCGATTCGCGGGTAGCTGCCCGGGGTGCGTATCGATGACTGGTTCCTCACCGCGGCCGAGCGCGGCAACCCGGCCACCCGCCTCGACGCCCGCCGCGACGGTGCGGCGTGGTCGGCCGGCAACGAGGTCCGGCCGCTGATCCACGGCGCGGCCTACTTCGCAGAGTTGCTGGCCCGCGTCTCCGCCCTCCAGGCCGGCGACCTGCTGCTCTTCACCGACTGGCGCGGCGACCCCGACGAGCGGCTCACCGCGGCGGGCCCGCGGGTGGCGGACCTGCTGTGCGCCGCGGCCCGGCGCGGGGTGCTGGTGAGGGGCCTGGTCTGGCGCTCGCACCTGGACGGCTTCCAGTTCAGCGGGCAGGAGAACCGTCAGCTGGGCGAGGAGGTCGAGAAGGCGGGCGGGGAATGCGTGCTCGATATGCGGGTCCGGCCGGGCGGCTCGCACCACATGAAGATGGTCGTGCTCCGGCACGCCGGCCGCCCCGCCGACGACGTCGCCTTCGTCGGCGGCATCGATCTGTGCCACAGCCGACGCGACGACGCCTGTCACGCGGGGGACCCGCAGCGCCAGCCGATGGCGGCGGTCTACGGCGACCGCCCGCCGTGGCACGACGTCCAGGCGATGATCCAGGGGCCAGCGGTGGGTGACGTCGAAGCGGTGTTCCGCGAGCGTTGGGAGGACCCGGCCCCGCCGACCCGCAATCCCGTGCACCGCCTGCGCGACCTGCTCGCCGGGGTTGAGGACGCGCGGCGGCTCCCACCCCAGCTGCCCGACCCGCCGCCGCGCGGCACCCATGCCGTCCAGCTGCTGCGCACCTACCCCTACCGCAGGCGCGGCTACGCGTTCGCCCCAGCTGGGGAGCGCAGCGTCGCCCGCGGCTACCTCAAGGTGCTGCCCCGCGCCCGATCGCTGATCTACCTGGAGGACCAGTACCTGTGGTCCACCGCGGTGGTCGCGGCACTGGCCAGGGCCCTTCGGGATAGACAGGAGCTGCACCTGATCGCGGTCCTTCCGCGCTTCCCGGACGCCGACGGCAGGCTGTCCATGCCACCGAACCTGGTCGGCCGGATCGAGGCGCTGGACACACTCCAGCGGGCAGGCGGGGACCGGGTGGCCGTCTACTCCCCCGAGAATCCTGCTGGCACCCCGGTGTACGTCCACGCCAAGGTGTGCGTCGTCGATGACACGTGGGCTATCGTCGGCTCGGACAACTTCAACCGGCGCTCGTGGACCCACGACTCCGAGCTCAGCTGCGCCGTCATCGACCAGCCGGATGCGCAGACCCCGCCCGGCGACGGGGGCGTGGCGGGCATGGCGGTCCGGCTGGGCGTGGGCAGCTACGCGCACGAGCTGCGGACCACGCTCAGCCGCGAGCACCTCGGCGGCGACGCCGATGGTGACCTGGACAGCGCCCGCGGCACCTTCGAGGCGTTCCGCCGCGCGGCCGCGGGACTGGACGCCTGGCACGCGGGCGGGCGGCGCGGCCCGCGGCCGACCGGGCGGCTGCGCAGCTACCGCAGGCCGAGGCTGTCGCCGTGGACCATGGCGTGGGCGCAGCTCCCCTACCGGCTGATCTACGACCCGGACGGGCGGCCGGCGCCGATGCGGCGGGCAGGCCGTTTCTGACCGGCCCGATCCGCCACCAGACCGGCAGGCAGACCGCGGCCGTACGGGCAGCTGACGGCGCCCAGGGCAGCTCAGCCTCTGGCGCGGCACAACCGGAAGGTCCCGTCATGAGGGCCGGGGTAGCTGGTTTGGGTGGCGCCGGAATGGTGAGTTGAGGGTCGTCCATATTCGGAAAGGAAACAACGATGGCAATCATCCTTGCTGTCCTCCTTCTCGCACTGATCCTGGGCGGGCTAGGCTTCGCAATACACGTGCTGTGGTGGATCGCCTTGATCGTGCTGGTCCTGTGGCTGCTGGGCTTCTTCTTCACCGGAGCGGCCAGGAGCGGCCCCAGGCGCCGCTGGTATCGCTGGTAGCCGCCCGACAACGCCATTCACCCGCCGCTGGACGAGGGGCAACGCTCGTGGGTATACGCGACCGGATCGAAGACCAGGTCAAGGCGTGGCCGGTGTACCGGCAGGTCACCGGCACCGACCGGCTGGGGCGCGGGGAGGCGGCGAAGAGCCGGGCCAGCGGCCGGCTCGCCCCCCGGACACAGACGGCCGACGCCGTGGTCACGTCGGTCTGCCCGTACTGCGCGGTCGGCTGCGGCCAGAACGTGTACGTGGCCGGCGGGCGGGTCACCCAGATCGAAGGCGACCCCGCGTCCCCGGTCAGCCGGGGCCGCCTGTGCCCGAAGGGCTCGGCGAGCCTCCAGCTGACCACCGGCCCGGGCCGCCGGTACCAGGTGCTGTACCGCAGGCCGTTCGGCACGGAATGGGAGGCCCTCGGCCTCGGCACCGCCATGGACATGATCGCGGAGCGGGTGATCGACGCCCGCCGCCGGGGCTGGCAGTGGGAGGCCGACGGCGCCCGCACCCGCCGGACGCTGGGTTTCGCGAGCCTGGGTGGCGCCACGCTCGACAACGAAGAGAACTACCTGATCAAGAAGCTGTTCACGGCGCTCGGCGCGATCCAGATCGAGAACCAGGCCCGGATTTGACACTCCTCCACCGTCCCCGGTCTGGGGACGAGCTTTGGCCGCGGCGGCGCGACCACCTTCCAGCAGGATTTGCAGAACGCTGACTGCATCCTGATCGAGGGCTCGAACATGGCCGAGTGCCACCCGGTCGGGTTCCAGTGGGTGATGGAGGCCAAGGCGCGCGGCGCCACCGTGATCCACGTCGACCCGCGCTTCACCCGCACCAGCGCGCTGGCCGACCTGCATGTGCCGCTGCGGGCCGGGTCCGACATCACCTTCCTCGGCGGGATCATCAACTACGTCTTGCAGAACGAGAAGTACTTCCGCGAGTACGTGACCGCCTACACCAACGCCGCGGTGATCATCAGCGAGAAGTTCGCCGACACCGAGGAGCTGGATGGGATCTTCTCGGGGCTGGACCGCGAGCACCGCTTCTACGACCCGCACAGCTGGCAGTACGAGGGGCTGGAGGTGCAGGCCGCGTCCGGGGAACGGGACCGCCAGTATGAGGACCGGGCCCGGGAAGCGTCGATCCGGCAGGCCGCCCGGGGTGAGGCGCACGGCTCCGGCGGCGCCGACGTGGGCGCCGGGAACCCCGAGCGGGACGAGACGCTCACCCACCCGCGGTGCGTTTTCCAGATCCTCAAGCGCCATTTCGCCCGGTACACGCCGGAGATGGTGGAGCAGATGTGCGGCGTGCCGGCCGGCCCCTTCCGGCGGGTCTGCGAGCTGCTGACCGAGAACTCCGGGCGGGAGCGCACGACCGCCTTCGTGTACAGCGTGGGCTGGACGCAGCACACCGTAGGGGTGCAGTACATCCGCACCGCCTCGATCCTGCAGGCGCTGCTGGGCAACATCGGCCGCCCGGGCGGCGGCATTCTGGCGCTGCGGGGGCACGCCTCGATCCAGGGTTCCACCGACATCCCCACCCTGTTCGACCTGCTGCCCGGCTACATCCCGATGCCGCACGCGCACGCCAACCAGGACCTGGACAGCTTCGTGGAGGCGGAGGCGGCGACCAAGGGCTACTGGGCGAACATGCGCGCCTACACGGTGAGCCTGCTGAAGGCCTGGTGGGGCGAGGCCGCCACCGAGGGAAACGACTTCTGCTTCGACTACCTGCCCCGGCTCACCGGCAGCCACAGCACCTACGAGACGGTGATGGCCCAGCTCGCCGGGAAGTGCCAGGGCTATTTCCTGTTCGGCGAGAACCCGGCCGTCGGGTCGGCGAACGCCAAGATGCAGCGGCTGGGGATGGCGAAGCTGGACTGGCTGGTCGTGCGGGACTTCTCGCTCATCGAGAGCGCCACCTGGTGGAAAGACGGCCCGGAGATCGAGACCGGGGAAATGTGCACGCAGGACATCGGCACCGAAGTCTTCTTCCTGCCGGCCGCCGCGCACACCGAGAAGGACGGCAGCTTCACCAACACCCAGCGCATGCTGCAGTGGCATCACCAGGCGGTCGAGCCCGGCGGCGACGCCCGCAGCGACCTGTGGTTCACCTACCACCTCGGCCGCAAGATCCGGGCGAAGCTCGCTGGCTCGGCCGACGACATGGACCGGCCGGTGCAGGACCTGACCTGGGACTACCCGGTCAAGGGCCCGCTGGAGGAGCCGGACGCGGAAGCCGTCCTGGCCGAGATCAACGGGCGGGACGCCCAGGGCCACCCGCTCGGGTCCTATCTGCAGCTCAAAGACGACGGCTCGACACCCTGCGGATGCTGGATCTACGCCGGGGTCTATGCCGACGGCGTCAACCAGGCGGCCCGCCGCAAGCCGGGGCAGGAGCAGAGCTGGGTGGCGGGCGAGTGGGGCTGGGCCTGGCCCGCCAACCGGCGGATCATCTACAACCGCGCATCCGCCGACCCGGACGGCAGGCCGTGGAGCGAGCGCAAGGCACTGGTCTGGTGGGACGCGGACAAGGGACGGTGGACCGGCCACGATGTCCCCGACTTCGCCCCGGACAAGCGGCCGGACTACCGCCCGGCCGACGGCGCGACCGGCCCGGACGCGCTGTCCGGCATCGACCCGTTCATCATGCAGGCCGACGGCAAGGCGTGGCTGTTCGCCCCGGCCGGCCTGGTGGACGGCCCGCTGCCCGCGCACTACGAGCCGCAGGACTCCCCCTTCACCAACCTGCTGTACCACCAGCAGCGCAACCCGGTCCGGCAGGTGGTCGTCTTCCAGCACCCGGACAACCGGCTGCAGCCGAGCGGCGGCGAGCCCGGCTCGGAGATCTTCCCGTACGTCGCCACCACCTACCGGCTCACCGAGCACCACACCGCGGGCGGCATGAGCCGGTGGCTGCCGTACCTGTCCGAGCTCCAGCCGGAGTTCTTCTGCGAGATCTCCCCCGAGCTGGCCAGCGAGCGCGGCCTGGAGCACCTGGGCTGGGCCACGATCGTCACCGCCCGCAACTGCGTGGAGGCGCGGGTGCTGGTGACCGACCGGATGCCCCCGCTCACCGTGCAGGGACGGCAGCTGCACCAGGTCGGGCTGCCCTACCACTGGGGCGGCAACGGCATCAGCACCGGCGACGCGGCCAACGAGCTGCCGTACATGAGCCTGGACCCGAACGTGCACATCCAGGAGGTCAAGGCGTTCGCGTGCGACATCCGCCCGGGACGCCGGCCACACGGGCCGGGCCGGGTGGAGCTGGTACGCGAATACCAGCGCCGGGCGGGCATCACTCCGGAGACCGGGATGGAGATGTGAGATGACGATCCTGGGCAGCAGCCCCAGCACGGCGCCCCGCGGCGGCTACGACCCGGCGTCGGAGAGCGGTTACCGGGACCATCCGCCGCGGATGGGCTTTTTCACCGACACGTCGGTGTGCATCGGATGCAAGGCATGCGAGGTGGCCTGCAAGGAATGGAACCACGTCCCGGAGGACGGCCTCGCGCTGACCGGCATGTCCTACGACAACACCGTCGGGCTCAGCGCGGACACCTGGCGGCACGTTGCCTTCATCGAGCAGCGCAAGCCGGCGGCCGATGGCCAGGACCAGTTCCGCTGGCTGATGGCATCGGACGTGTGCAAGCACTGCACCCACGCTGCCTGCCTGGACGTCTGCCCCACCGGTGCGCTGATCCGGACCGAGTTCGGCACCGTCGTGGTGCAGGAGGACGTCTGCAACGGCTGTGGCTACTGCGTCCCCGCCTGCCCGTACGGGGTCATCGACCGGCGGGAGGACGATGGCCGGGCGTGGAAATGCACACTGTGCTACGACCGGCTGGGCGCGGGCATGGAGCCAGCCTGCGCCAAGGCGTGCCCGACCGAGTCGATCCAGTTCGGGCCGCTCGACGAGCTCCGCGATCGCGCCGCGGGACGGCTGACCCAACTGCACGACGCCGGCGTCGCCGACGCGCGGCTGTACGGGGAGGACCCGGGCGACGGCGTCGGCGGGGACGGCGCGTTCTTCCTGCTGCTGGACGAGCCGGAGGTGTACGGGCTGCCGCCCGACCCGGTCGTGGCCACCCGCGACCTGCCGGCCATGTGGCGGCGGGTCGGCGCGGCCGCCGCCACGCTGGCCGCGGGCGCCGCCGCCGCCTTCGCCGCCGCCGCGCTGGGAGGGCGCAGGTGAGCGAGTCCGAAGTCACCAGGGAGGGCCTGCGCGGCGTGCGCCCGGGCCGGGAAGCCACGCCGGGGACGGACACCACGCCGGGGACGGAGACCGGGCGCCACCGGCAGGGCCGGGCCGGCCGACGGGATCGCACGGGCCGCCGGGCCGAACAGCCGATGGTGCCGCCCGCCGAGTTCGCCTCCTACTACGGCAGGCCGATCCTCAACGCGCCCGTCTGGCGGTCGCCGGACATCCCCGGCTACCTGTTCCTGGGCGGGCTGGCCGGCGGGTCGTCGCTGCTGGCCGCCGGCGCCCAGCTGACCGGCCGTCCCGCGCTGGCCCGGGCCAGCAAGGCCGCGGCGGCCGGCGCGGCCTGCCTGTCCCTGGCCGGGCTGGTCCACGACCTTGGACGGCCCGCCCGGTTCGTCAACATGCTGCGGGTATTCAAGGTGACGTCGCCGATGAGTGTCGGCTCATGGATTCTGTCCGCCTACGTCCCGGTCGCGGGCGCCGCCGCGGCCTGCGCGCTCACCGGCCGCCTGCCGCGGGCCGGGGCGGCAGCGACCGCGGGCGCGGCGGTGCTCGCCCCGGGGCTCGCGTCCTACACCGCGGCACTGATCACCGACACGGCCGTGCCCGCCTGGCACGACGGCCACCGCGAGATGCCGTTCGTCTTCGCCGGGTCGGCCGCCATGGCCGCCGGCGGCTTCGGCCTGCTCGCGGCCCCGCCCGGCGAGAGCCAGCCCGCCCGCAACCTGGCCCTGTTCGGGGTCGCCACCGAGGCGGCCGCGTTCGAGCGGATGACGCGCCGGATGGGGATGGCCGCCGAGACCTACCGGTCGGGCCGCGCCGGCGGCTACATCCGGGCCGGCCAGGTGCTGTCCGTGCTCGGGGCGGCCGGCGCGCTGCTCGGCCTGGCCGGCGGCAGGCGCGGCCGGGCGATCAGCGCGTTGTCCGGCGCCTCGCTGCTGGCCGCCTCCGCCGCCACCCGGTGGGGCGTCTTCCACGCCGGGCTGGCCTCCGTCGCCGACCCGAAATACACGGTCGTCCCGCAGCGGGAACGGCGCGAGGCCCGCCAGCGGGAACGGGCCGGGGCTCCCGGGCAGGACACGGCGTGAGCGGCGGGGAGCGGGAAGCCGGGCAGCGGGAGCCGGAAGCGGGGCAGGGCAAGCCGGCGGCCGCGTCGGGCGAGACCCGCCGCACGGTCATCATCGCCGGGCTGGCGAACGTCTTCGTCGGCGTCATCAAGCTGGCGGCCGGGCTTCTCACGGGCTCGAGCGCCATGATGGCCGAGGCCGCGCACTCGGCCGCCGACACGATCAACCAGGCGTTCCTGCTGACGTCGGTGCACCAAGGCAAGCGGCCCGCCGATGCCAGCCACCCCTTCGGCTACGGCCAGGAACGCTACTTCTGGTCGCTCCTCGCGGCCTTCGGCATCTTCGTCGCCGGCGGCGGGTTCTCGATATTCGAGGGCATACTCGCGCTCGGGCACGAGGGCAGCGGCGATCTCCTCATCGCCTACATCGCGCTCGCCCTCGCGGGCGTCGCCGAGGGCACATCGTTCATCCGGGCGTACTCGCAGCTGCGCGGCGAGGCCCGGCGCGACCGCACGGGCCTTGTCGAGCATGTGCAGCGCAGCCCGGACACCACCGTGAAGGCCGCGCTGTTCGAGGACACCGCCGCGATGATCGGGCTTGTCCTGGCCGCCGTGGGCCTCGCGCTCCGCCAGCTGACCGGATCGGGAGTGTGGGACGCCGCTGCTTCAATGGCGATCGGCGTGTTGCTCATCGTGGTCGCGGTCAAGCTCAGCCTCGACAGCCGTGACCTGCTCATCGGCCGTGCGGCGGACCCAGATGAACAGCAGGTCATCCGCGAGGTGGTCGAGAGCATGCCCGGGGTTGACGCGCTCGTTGAGCTGCTCACCATGCGCTTGGGCCCGGACCAGCTCCTCGTCGCGGCGAAGGTGGACTTCAGCGGCGACATCACCGGCGACGAGGCGGAGGATCTCGCAAGCAAGATCGACGGGCAGCTGGCCGACCGGCTGAGAGTGACCCCGCACGTCTTCATCGACCCGACCCGGAAGGGCGGCCAGGAAGATGCCCAGGCCGCTCCGGAGGCCAGCAGGCTCGGGTAACCCCCGGTGCCGCGAGTGTCGCCCTGATCATGGACGACCCGGACGCGCCCAGCGGCACCTGGGGGCGCCCTTTATGACCACGACCGCATGCTGGGATAACATCGAGGCAGATCACACGGGAGCTCGGGCCAACCGGGCTGAGAGGGTGGCTGGCCGTCCTGACTGCGCCACCGACCGTTTGAACCTGACCGGGTAATGCCGGCGTAGGGAGGCGTCCGTGACCGCAACCGGGGACATTCACCGCACCCTGAACGGCAGGCGACGACGCGGTTGCGGCCGGCGGGGCCACATGCTCCGCCCGGACGGCTGACCGTGCCTGGCGGGACTGCCGCCCGCGCCAACGCCGACGCCATCGAGCTCGCGGACGTAACCAAAGCCTTCGGCGGCCTGACCGCGCTGGCAGGCGTCAGCCTCTCGCTCCCCCACCGGTCACGGACCGGGATCGTCGGGCCCAGCGGCGGCGGCAAGACCACCCTGCTGCAGATCATCGCCGGCCTGCTGGAGGCCGACACGGGCCTGGTCCGGGTCGGGGACGCCACCACGGCGCAGCAGCGGCTCGCCCGCTGCGCGCTGATGCCGCAGCGGGACCTGCTGCTGCCCTGGCGGACCGCGCTCGACAACGCCGCGATCGCGCTGCAGAACCGCGGGGCCTCCCGGGCCGCCGCCCGTCAGCGCACCCAGCCGCTGTTCGAGCAGCTGGGACTGGCCGGCTTCGAGGGGGCCCGGCCCGGGCAGCTGTCCGGCGGGATGCGGCAGCGGGTGAGCTTCCTCCGCACGGTGATGGCCGAGAAGGACGTGCTGCTGCTAGACGAGCCGTTCGGCGCGCTCGACTCGATCACCCGCGGCCAGCTGCAGGAGTGGCTCAGCCAGGCCATGGACTCGGTGCCGCGCACCGTGCTCCTCGTCACGCACGACGTGGACGAGGCGCTGCTGCTGTGCCAGCAGGTGGTGGTGCTCTCGGCGCGGCCCGGGCGGGTGGTCCGGGTGCTGGCGGTCGGGGACGGCTTCCGCGGATCCCGGCGGGAGATCGTGACCAGCCCCGAGTTCGCCTCGCTGAAGGAACAGGCGCTGGCGGCGATCGGGTCATGAAGGACGCGGCGCGAGCGCTCCCTGGGCAGCCGCCCACGGCAGAGAAGCCGGGGGCAGCGGCGGAACTGGCGGCCCAGCCGACGGCGCAACTGGCGGCCCAGCCGACGGCGGAACTGGCGGCGGCCGCCCCCGCCGACCGACTGGCCCGGGTGCGGTCGCTGCTGCGGCGGTGCTGGCCGCCCATACTGATCATTCTGGCCGGGCTGGGCCTGTGGGAACTGATCGTGCGGCTCGCGCACGTCCCCGAGTACCTGCTGCCCGCTCCCTCGGCGATCGCCGCCGACCTGGCTACGGACTGGCCGGTGCTGGGGCCCGCGCTGGTGGTCACGCTCCAGGAGGTCCTGCTCGGCTTCGTGATCGCCGCCGTCGCCGGAGTGGGGCTGGCCGTGGCGCTGCACCTGTCGCCCATCGCGCGGCGGGCCCTGTACCCGCTGCTGATCGGCTCGCAGACGGTCCCGATCATCGTGCTGGCGCCGATCCTGGTGATCCTGCTCGGCTACGGCATCGCGCCCAAGCTGGTCATCGTCGCGCTGATCTGCTTCTTCCCCATCGTGGTGAACGGGATCGATGGCCTGCGATCGGTGGATGCCGAGCTCATCCTGATGATGCGGACGCTGGACGCCTCCCGCTGGGCGATCCTGCGGCGGGTCGAATTCCCGGCCGCCCTGCCGTCGATCTTCTCCGGGCTGCGGATCGCGGCGACGTTCGCCGCCATCGGCGCGGTGTTCGGGGAGTGGTCGGGATCCAGCCAGGGCCTGGGCTACGTGATGCTCGCCGCCACCCCCAACCTGCTCACCGCCCGGATCTTCGCCGCGATCGTGCTGCTGACAGCGGTCGCGCTGGTGCTCTTCGGCGTCGTGTCACTGCTGGAACGGATCTTCGTGCCCTGGGCCCCCCGGGGCGGGTCAGAAAGGAAGGATCCTCGATGAACCGGCTCGCCACCGCGGGCTGGCGCTGGCTGATCGCGGGCCTGGCGCTCGCCATCCTCACCGCCGCCTGCGGCAGCAACGCAGCGCCCGCACCGGCGGCCGCTGGCCCGCATCCCGCCACGCTCAACGTCGAGCTCGACTGGGTGCCGAACCCCGACCACGTGGGCTTCTACTACGCCCAGCATCAGGGATACTTCACCCGGCAGCACCTGACGGTGAACTTCCGGGTGCCCTCCAGCGCCGCCGACCCGCTCAAGCTCGTCGGGCTGGGCAAGGCCGACCTGGCCATCTCCTACGAGCCGGAGCTCTTCTACGCCCAGCAGGAGCACCTGCCGGTGACCGCGGTCGCCGCGGTCATCCCCGTCCCGCTGAACGGGCTCATCGTCTCGCCGAAGCTCCGGATCACCAGCCTGTGCCAGATCAAGGGCCACTCGGTGGGGTTCACCGGAGTCCCGAGCGACTACGCGTTCTACTCGACCCTGCTGCACACCTGCCACCTGACCCGCAAGCAGGTGCCGTACCAGACCGTCGGGTACAACCTGGTGCCGTCGATCCTGTCCGGCAAGGTCAACTCGATCATCGGCGGGTACCGCAACGTCGAGGCGATCCAGATCAGCCAGGAGATGAAGCAGAAGGCCGCCGATTTCCCCGCGAACCAGCTGGGGGTCCCCCCGTACGACGAACTGGTGCTGGTCGCCAGCACCAGCAGGCTGCGCTCGGATCCCGGCTACGCGAGCGCCGTCCGGCGGTTCGTGGCCGCATTCCTCGCCGGCAGCGGCGCCGCGATGAAGAACCCGGGTGCGGCGACCACCGTCATGCGGGGCGTGAGCCAGTACAGCCCGGCGTTCCTGCAGACGAGCGTCCCCTACACACTGAAGCTGATCGGCCAGGGCGGTGGGCCGCCGACCGGGTGTCTCGACCTGACCGCCTGGCGGAACTTCGGGAACTGGCTGAAGGCACACAAGCTGGTGCATGACACCCCGGACGCGGCGGCCGTCATGACCGACAGGTACCTGCCGCATCCGTCCTGCCCGGGCCAGGGCGGGGCGTGACGGTGAGGGCGCCCTCGTGACCAGGCCAGGGCCCACGGCCGGGCTGGTGCACGGCATGGGCAAGGAGCTGGTCGAGCCGGACTGGGCCCCGCTCACCGGCGACGAGGTGGGCGCGCTGCTCGCCCTCTACGACCTGGCCGGCGGGCACGACCTGGCCGGCGGGCACGACCTGCCCGCCGACGGCACCGGGCATGCAACCGTGCCGCGCACCGGAACCGCCATCGCCTGGAGCAGCCCGCGGCCGATGTCGGCCGCGGGCCTGGTCAACCACGGCACCGGCACCGTCTTCGTCAAGCGCCATCACGTGCGCGTCCGCCCCGCCGCCCAGCTCGCCGCCGAGCACGCGTTCGCCACGCACCTGCGCGCCAGCGGCCTGCCGGTGCCACGGGTCAAGCGCACCGCGGCCGGCCGGACCGTGGTCGCCGAGGGCGACTTCGTGTACGAGGTGCACGAGGCGGCGCCGGGCATCGACCTGTACCGGGACGCGATGTCGTGGACCCCGTACCTGAGCCCCGGTCATGCCCGGGCGGCGGGGGCCGCGCTCGCCCGGCTGCACCAAGCGGCGGCCGGGTTCACCCGGGCGGCCCGGCCACCAGCGGTGCTCACCAGTTCCTGCTGCGTCATCACCGCGGCGGACCCGCTCGCCGCGGTGGATGCGATCGCCCGCCGGCGCCCCGGCCTCGCCCGTTACCTGGCCGCCCGCGACTGGCGCCGCGACCTGGCCCGGGACCACCTGCCCGCGATCCGCCGCGCCGCGCCGCTGCTCGCCGGGCAGGAGCCGCGGTGGGGGCACGGCGACTGGCATCCCTCCAACCTCACCTGGGACTCCACCGGTCCGGGCGCGGAGGTGGTGGCGGTGTTCGACTTCGGGCTGGCCAACCGCACCTTCGCCGTGCACGATCTGGCGGTCGCGCTCGAGCGCAGCGTCATCGCCTGGCTCGACCTCGCCGAGTCGGGCGCGGCCGGGGTGGACCTCGGCGCCGCCGACGCGCTGCTCGGCGGCTACGCCGGGGTCCGCCCGCTGAGCCCGGCCGAGGCGCGGGCCCTGCCCGAGGTCCTCCCGGTCGTTCACCTCGAGTACGCGCTATCGGAGATCGAGTACTTCGCCGACGTGGTGGCCTCACCCGCGCTCGCCGACCTCGCCTACGACGCCTACCTCATCGGCCACACCCGCTGGTTCGCGGGCCCGGACGGCGTTGCATTCCTCGATCATCTCCGCCGGCGGGCGCGCTGACCCCGCTCAGGCGCCGGCGGCGGGCAGCAGGCCCAGCAGGCGGGCCGCGTTCTGCTTGAGGATCTTCGGTCTCACCTCGTCCTTGATCGGCAGGGCGGCGAAGTCGGCGAGCCAGCGGTCCGGGGTGAGCAGCGGGAAGTCCGAGCCGAACAGGACCTTGTCCTGCAACAGCGTGTTGGCGTACTGGATGAGCTGCGGCGGGAAATATTTCGGCGACCAGCCCGACAGGTCGATGTACACGCCGGGCTTGTGGGTGGCGATGCTGAGCGCCTCGTCCTGCCAGGGGAAGGACGGATGGGCCAGGATGATCTTCAGGCCGGGGAAGTCGGCCGCGACGTCGTCGATGTGCAGCGGGTTGGAGTACTTCAGCCGGATCCCGCCGCCGCCGGGCACACCAGCGCCGATGCCGGTCTGGCCGGTGTGGAACAGCGCGATCGCCCCGAGTTCCTCGATCGCCTCGTACAGGCCGTACGCCATCGTGTCGTTCGGGAAGAAACCCTGGATGTTCGGGTGGAACTTGAAGCCTTTCACGCCGTAGCGCTCGACCAGCCTCCGCGCCTGCGCCACCCCGGCCTTGCCGCGGAACGGGTCGATGGAGGCGAAGGGGATGAGCACACCGCCGCTGGCCGCGGCCGCCTCCGCCACCTCCTCGTTCGGCACCGGCGGGATGCCGGTGGCGTGCTCGGCGTCCACCGTGAACACCACCGCGGCCATGTCGCGCTCGCGGTAGTACGCGGCGATCTCGGTCAGGGTCGGTGCGCGGCGCGCGGCCTCGATCCCGAAATAGGCGGCGGACGCCTCGCTCAGCGTGTCGTCCAGGGACGTGCCGCCGCGCGAGGAGACCTCGGCGTGCGTGTGCACGTCGATGGCGACCAGGGACTCGACGTCCATCTCAGCCTCCCCGGGGGTGCCGCCGCCGGGCCGCGGGCACCAGCGGGCGGCCGCGACCATCGTAAGGCGATCTTGCCCCGAACCAGGATGGATGCGCTAGCGAGGGCCGGGCGATGACGGCAGGGGCGCCGGCCTGCTGCGAGCGGCCGGGCGGTGCTGGCCCCGGCGGCATCACCGACCGCGGCGCTGGTATCCACCCCGGGCATCCGCAGCCTCATCCACGTGATCAGCAGCGCCATCGGCACGGCCAGGGGACCGCCTAGCGCTGCCCGGCCCCGGCAGGCCCGCCGCCGGCGGCGCCGGTGTCCGCTTGCTGCATGCGCAGCCGCAGCCACAGGAACAGTAGTGCCAGCGGCACGAGCAGGCCGCCGAGGCCGTAGACGATAAACGCGGTGTAGCTGGAAATGTGCTGGACCAGCCACGCGAAGTTCTGGCCGAAGAAGCCGGTGATGAAGGTCAGCGGCAAGAAGACCGTCGCCAGGATCGTGAGCTGCTCGATGGTGGAGTTCTGCCGGACACTGACCCTGGTCTGCTCGACCGAGATCACCGCCATGTTGGCCTGCAGCACCGTGCCGAGCAGATCACGCTGGGCGGCGACCTCCTCATCGACCTGAAGCAGGTGGTCATGGACGTCACGCAGGTACGGCCGCAGTTCGGGGGCTACGGTGGTGCGCTCGACGGTGGCGACCACGGCGAGCAGCGGGTGGACGGCGCGGTAGAAGCCAGTGGCCTCGTTGCGCAGCGAGTAGATCCGCTCGGTCGGGGCGACCGCGCCGGAGAACACGGTGGCCTCGATCTCGTCGATGTCGCGTTCGAGCCCGGCCACGACGGGCGCGTAGTCGTCCACGACCTCATCCAGGATCGCCCACAGTACCGACGAGCTGCCCGCGGCCAGCAGCTCGGGCCGCTGCTCCAGCCGCTGCCTGGCCTGGTGCAGCATGCTTGGTACGCCTTGCCGCACGGTGATCACGAAGGTCGGCGCGACGAAGATGGCGATGTTGCCGAACTGGACCTCTTCCGCGTGGTCGTCGTAGCGCGCTGTGCGCAGGATGACCAGCCGCACGTCCCTGGGGTAGTTCTCGATCTTCGGCCGCAGATGAATGTTCTGCGCGTCCTCAACCGCCAGCTCATGCAGCCCAAAGGCGTCCTGTACCTGAGCCAGTTCCTCTGCCCCGGGCTCGAACAATCCCAGCCATACAAAGCCTCCCTGGGCACACCGGGCCGCCGCCTCCTCGAGCGGCACCGCACCCTCATCGCGCCTGTGGCCGTCTTTGTAGTGAGCACAGTCGATGATCATCTTGGGCTCCTCGGGTGAAGCAGCAGGCAGGCATCAATATCCAAGCATGACGGAACCTTTACCTCTGGCCGACGGGGACGCCGGCGGCGCACCGCGCCGCCCGATCGTCGTGCATGATGTTGGGTTACCTGCCAACCATCGAGACCGGGCCCCGCGCTCAACGGAAATGAGGCGTGCCACCCATGGCGATGCAGAGCGTGCTCAGGAGCCTGGCGGTGCTCGAGGCGGTCGCCGAGCACCAGCCGGTCCGGGTAGGCGAGCTGACGCCGCTGCTCGGCCTGCCCAAGTCGACCGTGCAGCGGAGCCTGGAGACACTCGCCCAGGCGGGCTGGCTGCGGCAGGTTGACGGTGACCTCACCCGGTGGGCGCTCACCTCGCGGGCCCAGTCGATAGTGCTGCGCTCGGGCGGCGAGGTCGACCTGCGCGCTTGCGCTCTCCCGCCCATGAAGCAGCTCCGCGACGCCGCCGGCGAGACGGCCCACCTGTTCGTGCCGGCCGGGTCGTACCAGGTGGTGGCCATCGAGCGGGTCGACAGCCGCCGCAACGTCCGCACCATCATCCCGCTGGGCACCGTCTTCCCGATGGCCGCCAGCTCGGCGGGCATCGCGATGCTCGCGCACGGCCCCGACGACCAGGTGGACGCGGCGATCGAGCAGGCCACGCGGGCGGAAGACGCACCGGCCGGCGAGGATCTGGGCAAGGTCAGGGACCAGGTCGCGGCCGTGCACACCAAGGGGTACAGCTGCCGCCTGGGCTGGGATCGCGATGTGATGGGAATCGGCGCCGCGATCATGGATCACCGCGGCGAGGTCGCCGCCGGCGTGAGCGTCTCGATCCCGCTGAGCCGCTTCCAGTACAGCAACGAGGCGCAGTGGGGCCGGGAGGTGATGGAGGCGGCGGCCGCCATCAGCCGGTCGCTCGGCTATACCGCGCCTTCCTAGCGCGGGCGGCCCCGCCTAGTGCAAGTGGGCCCGCCAGTCGCGCGGCACCCGGCCGGCCGGGCCCGGGACCGGCTGGTCGGCGGGATGGTTGTCCGGCGGGGCCAGCGCCGGGCCAGTCTCGTAGAACTCGTCGGTCGCATAGCTCCAGAACCAGGCCTCCCCCGGCTCGAAGCTGCGGATGACCGGGTGCCCGGTGGCCGCCGCGTGCGCGCTCGCGTGCTGTGACGGCGAGGTGTCGCAGCAGCCGATGTGCCCGCACTGGGCACACCGGCGCAGGTGCAGCCACCAGCCGCTGGCCGCCTCGCACTCGGCGCAGCCGGTCCCGGTCGGCTCCACGACGGGGTCGATCCCTGGCAGCGCGGTCATGCTGGGTCCTCTCGTTCGGCGTCGGGGGCGTTAAGCGGGAGACGCACCTGGAAACGCGTGCCGCCCGGCTCCGATTCCACCCGCAGGTCCCCGTGGTGCTTGTTCACCACGATCCGCCAGGAGATGTCCAGCCCGAGGCCGGTGCCCTCACCCACCTCCTTGGTGGTGAAGAACGGCTCGAAGATCCGGTCCCGGATCTCGGCGGGCACGCCCGGGCCGGTGTCGCCGATCTCGACCAGAACCCGGTCGCCGTCCAGGGCGGTCCGCACGGTGAGCGTGCCGGTCCCGCCCATCGCGAACACCGCGTTGTCGATGAGATTCGTCCAGACCTGGTTCAGCTCCGCGGCGTAGACGGGGATCTGCGGCAGGCCGCGGTCGTAGTCCTTCACCACCCTGACGCCGTCACCGATCTTGCCTGACAGCATGACGAGGGTGCTGTCGAGCAGCTCGTGCACGTCCACGACCCGGAAGGGCGCGCGGTCGATCTGGGAGTACTGCTTGGCCGCTCCCACCAGCGTCGAGATCCTGGTGGTCGAGTCCTCGATCTCGTTCATCAGCAGCTCGGTCTCGACGGTGTAGTTCAGCCACCGCACCGCGCCGTCCAGGGCGTCGGAGTCCACACAGGCCGCGACCTGGTCGAGCCAGCCAGCGTCCATCCCGGCCTGCACGAAGACCGGCGCGAGATCCCAGCCACCGTCGATGCCGTGGTCGTCGAGCCAGTCGGCCACCGCGTCCTCGCGGTCGGAGGCCTCGATCGGGCTGAGCACCGGCGCCTTCGCCACCTGCTCCGCGGCGCGCTCCTGCAGCTTGATCAAGGCTTCCAGGGTGGCCGGCTCGTAAGGACCCTTCGCGATGAAGCCCAGCTTGCGCCGCATCCCGGCGACCCTTTCCCGCAGCGCCGCGGTCGCGCGGACGGCGGCCGCGGCCGGGTTGTTCAGCTCGTGGGTGAGGCCAGCCGACAGTGACCCCAGGGCCAGCAGCCGCTCCCGCTGGCCGACCACCCGCTGGGTGTTCTGGACCCCGAGGAAGGCGCCTTCCAGCAGGTGGACCGCCATCGGGAACCAGGCGTTGATCATCCGCGCGAACTTCTCGGCGTCGAGCACGTAGAACCGGGACGGCTCGGTGACCCGGACCGACGTGTTGTAGACCTGCGGCACCCGGTCCCCGAGGTACGCCGAGAAGGCGCCCGCGTACACGCCGGGCGCGGACGTCCGGTTCGTCTCGACGTCGTCGGCCCCGACCCGGCGGGACATCACCAGCGTGCCGTTCAGCAGCACGTAGAAGCAGGTCGCGGGGTCGCCTTCGGTGTACACCGGGCCGGGCAGGAAGGCCTCCACCCGCCCTTCGCGGCACAGCCAGGCGAGCTGGGAGTCGGTCAGCTTCTCGAACAGGAACAGCGCGCGCAGCTCATCGGCACTGCAGATTGCCGGCTCTGCCTTCCCGGTCATAGCTTCTCCAGGTAACGGTGGACGAGCATGACCGCCATGGCGCCCTCGCCGACCGCCGAGGCGACCCGCTTGGCCGACTCCGCGCGCGCATCGCCGGCCACGAACACGCCGGGCACGCTGGTCTCCAGGTGGTAGGGCGCCCGGTCCAGCTCCCAGCCGCGGGGCCGGTCGCCGTCGATGGACAGGTCCGGGCCTGCGATGACGAACCCGCGTTCGTCCCGGTCCACGACGCCGTCGAGCCAGTCGGTGAGCGGCGCCGCGCCGATGAACAGGAACAGCCACTGGGCGCCGACGGTCTCGGGCGCGCCGGTGGAGGTGTCGCGCAGCCTCAGCCTCTCCAGATGGTCGCTGCCCTCGGCGCCGATGACCTCGGTGCAGGTGCGGACCGAGAGATTGTCGATCTGGGCGATCTGCTGGATGAGGTAGTAGGACATGGACCGCTCCAGCGAGGGCCCGCGGCACAGGATCGTCACCGACTTGGCGTGCCGGGCCAGGAAGACGGCGGCCTGCCCGGCCGAGTTGGCGCCACCGACGATGTAGATGTCCTGGCCCGCGCAGGCGGCCGCCTCGGTGAGCGCGGAGCCGTAGTACACCCCGCGCCCGGTCATCTCCTCGAGCCCGGGCGCATCAAGCTGCCGGTAGGAGACCCCGGTGGCGAGGATGACGGTGTGGGCGTCGATGGTGCCGCCATCCGCGAACCGGACCGTGCGGGCGGAGCCGTTGACATCCAGGGCGACCACGTCGCGCGTGGTGAGCAGCTCCGCCCCGAACCTGGTGGCCTGCCGCCGGGCCCGCCCGGTCAGCTGCGCCCCGGATACCCCGTCCGGGAAGCCGAGGTAATTCTCGATCCGCGAGCTCTGGCCCGCCTGGCCGCCAGTGGCGGTGCGCTCCACCAGCACGGTGCGCAGCCCCTCGGACGCGCCGTACACCGCGGCGCCCAGGCCGGCCCGCCACCGATGACGATGAGATCGTAGAAATCCTTCGACGGCGTGGTGGCCAGGCCGACCCGGCTGGCCAGCTCGGCGTCGGTCGGCTCGACCAGCGCCTCGCCGTCCGGCGTGATCACCACCGGCAGCCTCAGCCCGTCGGCCCCGGCCGCGGCCATCAGCCGCTGGCCATCGGGTGCCTCCGATTCGTACCAGCGGTAGGCGACCTGGTTGCGGGCGAGGAACTCGCGGACCTCGGAGCACCGCGCGGACCAGCGGTGACCCACCATCTTGGTCACATGGACCGGCCGCCGTTCCTCCTCCCGCCACTTGCTCAGCAGCTCGTCGATCACCGGGTAGAGCTTCTCCTCGGGCGGATCCCACGGCTTGAGCAGGTAGTGGTCGAGGTCGACCACGTTGATCGCGTCGATGGCCGCGCCGGTGTCCGCGTAGGCGGTGAGCAGCACCCGGCGCGCCGCCGGGTACAGGTCCATGGCCCGCTCGAGGAACTCGATCCCGTTCATCCCCGGCATCCGGTAGTCGGCCACGATCACGGCCACCTCGTCACCGCGCAGCTTCATCTCGCGCAGCGCGTCAAGCGCGGCGTCGCCGGACTCGGCGCGCACGATCCGCTGCTGCTCGCCGTACCGGCGCCGCAGGTCACGTGCGACCGCCCGGGACACGCCGGGGTCGTCGTCCACCGTCAGGATCGCTGTCCGCGCCGCACTCGCAGGCGTGGTCACCGACACCACCTCACCGGGCCAGACCACCACATGCCCCCATGCTAGGTGCCCGGTCAACCGGCGCTGACAGCGCCGTGGCCCGGGGGTCCAGGGCGGTCACGGACCGTAGCGCATCCGGGCACCCTGCCCCGATTACCCCACCTTTACCGGAGTACTGTGGCCCATGCCCCCGGCTCAGGGCAGCTGAGCCCATGACGAGGGAGGGGTACGAAGATGGCGAATCCGGTTGGATGGTTCGAGGTCAGCGGGCCCAACGCACAACAGCTCCAGAGCTTCTACGCGGAGGCCTTCGGCTGGCAGATCGACGCGAACAACGAGATGAACTACGGGATGGTGGCGGCCGAAGAGGGCGGCATCGGCGGCGGCGTGGGCCCGAGCCCGGACGGCCAGCCGTACGTCGTCTTCTACATCGCGGTGCCCGACCTCCAGGCCGCCCTGGACAAGGTGGGCAAGCTCGGCGGCGCGACCGTGACACCGCCGATGGATGTCCCCGACGGGCCCACCATCGCGTTCTTCACCGACCCCGCGGGGAACCGCATCGGCCTGATGAAGGGCATGTAAAAC
The DNA here is from genome assembly GCA_963730065.1 of uncultured Actinomycetes bacterium. Taxonomy (GTDB): domain Bacteria; phylum Actinomycetota; class Actinomycetes; order Streptosporangiales; family Streptosporangiaceae; genus UBA9676. The sequence continues at coordinate 93,717 of CAVSQL010000012.1, forward strand.
AGGCAGGAGCGGCTGGCCGGCTTGCTCGCCGCGCTCGTGCTGGCGTGGACGATCCGCCACGGCTCACGGCAAGCCGGCTGGGCGGCCATCGGCATCGCCCTTCTGGCCCTGCCCACCGCCCTTGACCCCCGCCACACCGGGGCCGGGCGGATGTGCTATCTGCTGGCCATCGTGCTGGCGGCGGCCGGCGCCGGGCTGGTGCGGCCACGCCTGCCGGTCACGAGCCGGGAACGGCCAGCTGAAGGCAGGTAGTGCCGCGCAGGTCCAGCCAGGCGCGGTCGGGGCCGCGAACCAGCCGCAGCACCACCGCGGCACAGGCGGGGCAGCGGGCCACCATCCCGGGCGCGTGAGGGTAGACGCGTGTCTGCGCGATGGCCCAGCTAGCGCCGCACGACTCGCACGTGCCGACCGCGCTGGTGACGTCCATGCTGAACAGCTCGCCCAGCGTCCCGCCGAGCATGTTCCCGTCCATGTAGTCGCTCATGGCTTGCCTCCGGAGGGCCCGAAACGTTCGGTCTTGATGGCGCCCGCGCCGTGGCCCGCGCGCACGAGCAGGTCGGCGGCGGCCTCGACGAATCCGGTCGGGCCGCACACGAACACCGCCGGGGACTCTTCCGGCGGCCATCCGGCCGAGGCGAGGGTCGTGGCGTTGATCCGCCCGGTCGGCTGGCCCGAGCCCGGCGGGGCGGTACGGGTATACACGTACCTCACCTGCAGGCCGTCACCGGCCTGCTCCCGCCGCGCCAGCTCACCGGCGTGCAGCAGGGCCCCGGGATCGCGGACCGAGTAGATCAGCTTGAACGGCGCATGGCTGCCCGCGACCGCGCGCTCGCGGATCATCGCCATCAGCGGCACCACGCCGCTCCCGCCGGCCACGAGCAGCACCGGCCTGGTGCTGGCCGGGCCATCCGGGTTCCAGACGAACCAGCCGCCGATGGGGCCGCGCAGTTCCAGCGGGTAGCCGACGGCCAGGGTCTGGGTCAGGTACGGCGAGACCTCCCCGTCGGCGAGCCGCTGCACGGTGAGCTCGACCACCGGCGGGCCGGCCTGGCCGTCGGCGGGAGCGGACGCGATCGAGTACGACCGCTCGGTCGAGTACCCGTCCGGCGCGGTCAGCCGCACGTCCACGTGCTGGCCGGCCAGGTGCCCGGGCCATCCGGGGACGTCGAGCACGAGCGTGCGCGCGGTGGCCGACTCGTCGCGGAGGGCCGCCACCGTGGCCACCCGCCAGGTCAGTCGCCCCAGTACCGTTGCTCGCGCCACGGGTCCCCGTAGTTGTGGTAGCCCAGGCTCTCCCAGAACCCCGGCGTGTCATGGTCGGCGAGGTCGATGCCCTGGAGCCACTTCGCGGACTTCCAGAAATAGAGATGCGGAACGAGCAGGCGCGCCGGGCCGCCGTGCTCGGGGTCGAGCGGCTCGTCGTCGAAGTCGAACGCTACCCACGCCTGGCCGTCGACCAGGTCCGCCAGCGGCAGGTTGGTGGTGTAGCCGCCGTAGGACTTCGCGGTCGCGAACCCGGCGCTGGTCTCGACGTCGGCCAGCAGCGTGTCCAGGGACACCCCGCGCCAGTGGGTGCCGAGCTTGGACCATTTGGTCACGCAGTGGATGTCGACGGTCGGCTTCTCGGCGGGCAGCGCCCGGAAGGCCCCCCAGTCCCACCGATGCACCTGCCCGGTCTCGGTGGTTATCCGCAGCTCCCACTGGCCGGTGTCTACCCGGGGCGTGGGCCCGGCTGAGAGCACCGGGAAGTCGGTGACCAGGTACTGCCCGGGCGGGAGCTTCTCGCCGCTGTCCCGCCGGCGTCCGGAGAATCCGGGTGACACAATTCCCATGGCGAAAGCCTGTCACATGCGTGCGCTGCTCCGGGAGCGGCCGTCCCTCACATCGGCTGGTCGGGGTACCGGCCCGGTGGCTCGGTGTAGCGGCGCTCCTCGTAGACCTGGGTCGAGGCGCTACGGCGCCGGCGCGCGACGAGGAACGAGATGGAGATGATCAGGACGATCACGCCGCCGATCATCAGGATGTCGCCGACGATCTGCAGGTTGATGCCGTTAGGCGTCCAGGTCACCGCGAACCGAAGAATAGCGCCGATGATGATGAGCGCGATGCTGCCGCCGATAGTCACAGACCGGCCACCTCCTGTCCGTTAGTGATTCAAGAGTATCGGCCGGTGGCCAGCATCACCCGCACCGGGTGAGCAGCGGCGGCCGGCTAACCGGTGGCGGAGGCGGACGGCGTCGCCGACGAGGTGACCGACGGCGAGGTCGTGGTGGGGGTGGGCGAGATCGAGGGGCTGGGCGACACCGTGGCCGGGGTGGACGACGCGGGTGTGGTCGCCGGGGCCGTGGTCGGCGCCGTGCTGTGCGAGGGCCGCGGGCTGGCCGGCGCCGACGTCGCGCCCTGGGCCGGGCCCACGAGGTTGGGCGACTGCACCGGCTGGCGGCTCGGCCAGAGCAGCAGCGCGGCCGCGGCCACGATCACGCCGGCCACGACGACCGCGCCGCCGGTGGCCGCGCCCGCCGCGAAGGCCCGCCGGTCCCGGCGGTTCTCGGTCCGCCTGCGCTCACGCAGCCACGCCGGCAAGGTGGCGCGCTGCGCGGCCCAGCTGTTGAACGGCGCCGCCGCGTAGCCCAGGGTCGGGAACAGCAGCAGCGCCGCCAGCAGCGGCCCGCTCAGCTGGTTCCACTTGGTCAGCGCGCCGGCGACGCCGGCCAGGCCGAGCACGGCCAGCGACGACTCGGCCCAGTTCGCCCGCAGCGCCTCCCACCACTTGGCGCGCTCGCTGGTCTTCGGCGTCCGCAGGAACGCCGCCTTCTTGGCGAACAGCCCGAGCACCGACGCCCGCGCGACCACCACGGACGTGGATTGCCAGATGAAGAAGGCGCCGATCGCGTCCCGCCACGACGCCCCGGTCCCCCGCCGCAGCAGCGTGACCGCGCGGACCAGCCCGAGCCCCACCATCACCGGCACCGCGGCGACGAGGAAGATCGTGAGCTTGCGGAAAAGCTCGCCCCCGCCGGTGGCCAGGTTGAACGCCCCGGCCAGCAGGAAGACGAAGAAGACCAGGCCGAGCAAGTCGCCGTACCACTGGATCCCGCCCGCCAGATAGGACCATCGCTGGGCGATGCTCAGGTGGTTGGCCTTGGTGCCGCGGCTGGGAAGCAGCGAGCGCCAGTGCATGCGCAGGATCTGGATGCCGCCGAAACACCACCGGTACCGCTGGCCCTTGAGCGCCTCGAACGTCAGCGGCATGATGCCCTTGCCATAGGTCTGGTTGACGTGAAGCCCGTGCCAGCCGGCCCTGAGCAGCCGCAGGGACAGCTCGGCGTCCTCGGTGATGCACCACTCGTCCCACCCGCCGAGCTGCTCGAGCGCGACCCGCCGGATGAGGCCCATGGTGCCAGCGAAGATCGCCCCGTCGTGCTCGTTCCGCGAAGGCTGCGAGACGGCGAAGAAATACTTGTAGGAGTAGTACAGCCGCCGGTAGTACGGCGCGTCCTCCCAGCCCCGGTAGTCCTGCGGCGACTGGACGAAGCCGATCCAGGAGTCGGCGAAGGCCGGGGCGCAGTGGCGCAGGAAGCCCGGCTCGATCTGGTAGTCGGAATCGACCACGCCGATGACCCCGGCGCCTGGATCGGTCATGTTGTGCAGGGCGTAGTTCAGCGCCCCGGACTTGTATCCCGGCCAGTTCTCCAGGTGCTGGAACTTGACGCCGTGCCCGGCGCACCACTTCTGGACCGGGAGCCAGAGCTGTTCGTCGTCGGTGTTGTCGTCGATGCAGATGACCTCGTAGCTGGGGTAGTCAAGGCGCGTCAGCGCGCGGAGCGTGTCGATGACCATGTCGGGCGGCTCGTTGTGCGCGGGGACGTGCAGGCTGACCATCGGGAGCCTGCCGTCGGGCATGCTCAGCGAAACCTGCGACGTCACCCGCCTGCGCCAGTGCTCGGTACCGAGCGCGTCGCAGATCTCCCACAAGTAGGCGAGGGCCAAGAGCGCGGCGAAGACCTCGAACAGCCAGAGCAGCACGCCGCCGACCGTGCTCGCAGGCCCCAGGTGGCTGTTGAACGTCCACTCCAGCGCGTAGATGAGGTAGACGACGAGCAGGAACACGGTTGACGACCAGCACAGGTGGGCGCGGGCGTTCCATCGCCGGGTCACCGGCAGCCAGATCAGGCTCGCGACCACCACGCCCCCGACCGCGGCGGTCAGGTTGTGCTGCGACACCCCGAGCAGCTTCAGGGCACCGGCCACCACCGCGGCCAACACCACGGTGCCGGCCACGGCCAGCACGAACCGGCGGGTGGCGGACCAGGCTCCGGCCGCGCGGGTACGCCGCCCGGCGGGCAGAAACAACGAGGCCGAGCCCACCGGCGCCGCGACGAGCGCCGCAAGCAGCAAAGTCTCAAGCATGCCCGCCCAACCTTCCACGTCCGCGCCGTTGTACTCACCAGTTCCAGTGGATCCATGCGGCGCAGGTGCAGAATATGGCCGCGGCTGGACCGGTCAGGCCGTAGCTTGCCGGGGGCGGTCAGGCCGTCGCATACCCGGCGGTCAGGCCGTCGCATACCCGGCGGTCAGCGCGTCAGCAGCGGCGCGGAGCCGGGCGGTGTTACCTTTCGCCCAGCGCTTTGGCCAGCTCGTCGCGGCTCATCCCGGACCGGCCCGGCAGGTCACGCTGCTTGGCCAGCTCGTACAGCTCCGCCCTGGTCTTGGGCGCGGTCCCAGCTGTGCGGGCGCTCCGGCCAGCTGTGCCGGTACGGGTGCCCCCGCTCGGCGCGGCGCTGCGGGTGCCCCGGCTTGGCGCGGCGGTACGGGTGCCCCCGCTCGGCGCGGCGCTGCGGGTGCCCCGGCTTGGCGCGGCGGTACGGGTGCCCCGGCTTGGCGCGGCGGTGCGGGTGCTCGGGCCTGCCGCGGCCGAGCCGGCGCTCCGGCTTGTCGTGGCCGTACGGGCGTTCCGGCGCGCCGTGGTGGTGCGGCTGCTCCCGGCGGCCGTGGTGGCCCCGGTGCTCCGGCGTGCCGCGGTGCGGGTGCTCCGGCCGGCCGCGGCGGTGCGGGTGCTCCGGCCTGCGGCGGTGCGGGTGCTCCGGCCTGCGGCGGTGCGGGTGCTCCGGCCCGCGGCGGTGCGGGTGCTCCGGCCCGCGGCGGTGCGGGTCTTGTCCGCGAGCTGGGTGGCCGTCTCCCGCGTGGCCGCCGCGGCGGCCGTTATCTCGGTGGCCGCTGCCTGCTCGGCCTTCTTGACGGCCTTCGCGACGTCCTTCTTGACGTTCTTCTTGGCTGCCTTCTTCTTGCCGGCTGCCTTTTTGCCGGTTGCCTTCTTGCCGGCCTTCTTATCAGCTTTCTTGTCGGCCTTTTTTTGCTTGTCCTTCGCCATGTCTCTCGCTTCCGGGGTTCATGGCCACCTGTCCGCTGCCCTCACGGCCACGGGAGGAGGCAAGGGGAGAGTGTAGCTGCCCTACCCAGCCGCCTGGGCCAGGTAACGGCGTGCCGCCCCCGGGCCGCCGCCCGTGACCGGGGCCGGGTCGGAGCCGCGCGGAGATACGCGGAACGCGCCTGGGCATGTGGCCGGGGCACGCCCGGCGCTCAGCGCCGCAGCCAGAGTGGGACGAGGATGCCGTGGAACTGGCGCCGGCCTATCAGCGCGAAATGGCGCACCAGCGCCATGCTTTCTTCCCTTAGCAGCCCTGAGTGCCGCGCCAGCGGGTACCGGGCTCACGGTCACCTGTCCTGCCGCCCGGCCGCCTGGGCGTCAGGTATCCCACTATTCGGCAAATCCCCGTGACACGCCCTGGTGTTCCCGCGTTGTTCAGCTGCCGCGGGTCGTTGAGAGGGTCCCCCTGCTGCCGGCCGGCGCCCGGCGTAGCCTGTTGGCGTTCGGCCCCGCCGGATAACCCGCCGGACAGCGACATGTTGCGAAGGAGCGAGCCATGGCCGACGACAGGGCGGCGGACGAGCCAGGCGTCGTGACCAAGGCCAGCCCGCGGCCGGTGGCCGGCACCGTCGCGCGCCTGGTCGACATGCTCGGCGCCAAGGGCGTCAAGCTCTTCACGGTGATCGACCAGAGCGCCGAGGCGCGCCAGGTCGGACTTCAGCTGCGCGACACTACCCTGGTGATCTTCGGCAGCCCGGCGGCTGGCACGCCGGTGATGGCGGCCGCGCCGATGGCCGCGCTCGACCTGCCGCTCAAGGTGCTGGTGTGGGACGACGCGGGGCAGACGAAGGTCTCCTACTACTCGCCCGCCGAGCTCGCCGCCCGTCACCGGCTCGGCCCCGATCTTGCGAAGAACCTGGCCGCCATCGACGCACTCACCGACGCCCTCGTCACCTCGGCATGACCGCGCCGCAGCAGGCGGATGCGCCTCTCGCCCAGCAGCAGCCCTCCGCATCGCCGGAGCCGCAGCCAGTGCTGGCCCCGCTGAGCCGCGCGGCGATCTTCCTAGTGGTGGCGGTCAGCCCGGGCGGCGAACCAGCGGCCAGGGACCTGCTCGGCAATCTCGCGGCGCTGCAGCGGTCGGTGGGGTTCCGGGCCCCGGACGACTCGCTGGCCTGCGTCGCCGGTGTGGGCTCGCAGGCCTGGGACCGGCTGTTCGCCGGACCGCGCCCGGCCGAGCTGTATCCCTTCCGTGAGCTGGCCGGGTCCCGGCACCAGGCGCTGGCCACCCCCGGTGACCTGCTGTTCCACATCCGGGCCGACCAGATGGGCCTGTGCTTCGAGCTCGCCACGCACGTCATGGAGCGGCTGGCCGGGGCGGTCACCGTGTGCGACGAGGTGCACGGGTTCCGGTATTTCGACGACCGTGATCTGCTCGGCTTCGTGGACGGGACGGAGAATCCCACCGGGCAGGCGGCCGCCGCGGCGGCCATCACCGGCGCCGAGGACCCCGGCTTCGCCGGCGGCAGTTATCTCATCGTCCAGAAGTACGTGCACGACATGGGCGCGTGGAACGGGCTGACCACCGAGGAGCAGGAGAAGGTGATCGGCCGCACCAAACTGGACGACATCGAGCTCCCCGACGACGTCAAGCCGCCCAACTCCCACGTCGCCCTGAATACGATCACCGATCCCGACGGCACCGAACGGCAGATCGTGCGGGCCAACATGCCGTTCGGCTCGGTGGGCGCTCGCGAGTTCGGCACGTACTACGCCGCGTATAGCGCCACTCCCAGCGTCACCGAGCGGATGCTGGAGAACATGTTCCTCGGCGATCCGCCCGGCAACTACGACCGGATACTCGACTTCTCCACCGCCGTCACCGGGAACCTCTTCTTCGCACCGTCGGCCGACTTCCTCGACGACCTGCCCGGCCCGGCGCCCGTGGCCGCGGCCCCGGCCACACCCTCTCCCCCATCCACGTCCCCTTCCGCATCAGCGGCCGACGGCTCGCTGGGCATCGGCGGCCTGAAAAGGAGCAGCGAGCAATGAACAACCTGCACCGCGAGCTTGCCCCCATCTCCGAATCCGCGTGGGCCAGCCTCGAGGAGGAAGCCCGCCGGACCTTCATGATCAACCTGGCGGGCCGGCGGGTGGTGGATGTCACCGAACCCGCTGGTCTCACGCTGGCCGCGGTGGGCACCGGCTACTTCGCCCAGGGCGAGAAATCGCCCGACGGGCTTGCCACTTTCGTGCGGGGGTCCATGCCGGTGATCCAGCTGCGCATGCCGTTCACCGTGAGCCGAGCGGCCGTCAACGCCGTCGAGCGGGGGGCCCAGGACCCGGACTGGCAGCCGGTGAAAGACGCCGCGAAGCGGATCGCCGTCGCCGAGGACAGCGCGGTGCTCGAGGGATACTCCCCAGCGGGGATCCGCGGCATCCGGGAACGCTCATCGAACCCCCCGCTGACGCTCCCGGCCGAGGTCGTGCGCTACCCCGATGTCGTCAGCCAGGCCGTGACGTCGCTGCGGCTGGCGGGCGTCGGCGGGCCCTACTCGCTGCTGCTCGGCGCCGCGGCCTACACCGCCGTCAGCGAGGCATCCGATGACGGCTACCCGGTCCGCCGGCATCTCGACCAGGTGATCGACGGGGAGATCGTCTGGGCGCCGGCCATGGAGGGGGCGCTCGTGCTGTCCACCCGCGGCGGTGACTTCGGGCTGCACCTGGGCCAGGACCTGTCCATCGGGTACCTGTCGCATGACGCCGACCACGTTGAGCTGTACTTCCAGGAGTCCATGACCTTCCTGGTGTACACCGAGGAGGCATCGGTGACGATCAGCCCGGCGGCGGCGCGGGCCAGGGCCAGCCGCCGTTAGGAACCGGTGGCTGGCCCCCAGTCGATGGCCGCCGCCCTGCTGGCCGCGTCGGGATGGCGCTGCAGCCAGCCGCGGGCGAACGGGCACAGCGGCACCACGGTCAGGCCCTCGCGCGCCGCGCGGTCGACCGCCGCCGCCACCAGGGTGCCGCCGAGGCCGCGGCCCTCGAGCTCCTTGGGCACCTCGGTGTGGATCAGCACCAGCCGGTTCCCGTTGCGCCGGTACGGCAGTTCGGCCAGGCACCCGTCGACCCACAGCTCGAAGCGGGACTCGGCCTGGTTATCGGTGACCGGCTGATCGTCGCTCATGGGCACCATCGTCGCATCGAGCCCGGCTGGCGGCGCACCCGTCAGGCCAGATCCCCGGGGCGCAGGTGGTACTCCTGCAGGCGCAGGTTGTGGTACTTCTCCGTCTCGCCGACCCACTCCATGCCCATCCGCCGCACCATCGCCGCCGCCCGGCTGTTGGCCGGCCGGACCACCGCGATGACCTGCTCTATTCCCTGGCTGAACGCCCACCGGGCCAGGGCCAGCCCGGTCTCGGTGGCGTACCCATGGCCCCACTCCTGCTGGTCAAGCTGCCAGCCGATCTCGAATTCGTCCTCCGGTGGCAGCGGCAGCAGCGTCGCCCCGCCGATCACCCGCCCGTCCTGGCGGAGCTCGATCGCCCACCGGCCGGCCGGCGTCATCATGCGCGCGTCCTCGGCCACCCACTGCTGCAGCACCACGCGCATGGCCGCCAGGTCATTGACCACGTCCATCGCCGGGGCGAGCCAGCGCGCGACCTCAGCGTCGCCGTAGGCGCCCAAGGCGGCCTCGGCATCATCGACGCTCCACGGGCGGAGGACCAGACGCTCGGTGACGAGGGTGTGAGCCATGGGGCTCACGATAACCGCTAACCCGTTAGCTCCACTGGCGGCGCTTGCGTAGCTTGGCCGTATCGCGGAGCTCGACGTAGGGCTCCTGCCCCATCGGGAAGGTCCCGCCCGCGGCGGCGCGCCCGCGCTCGAGCTCGGCGTTGAACTCGGCGCCGAACAGGATCGCCAGGTTGGAGACCCACAGCCAGATCAGCATGATGATCACGCCGGCGATGGCGCCGTAGGTCTTGCTGTAGTGGCTGAAGTTCGCCACGTAGAAGGCGAACAAGGCGGAGGCGATCAGCCACACCAGCACCGCGATGATGCCTCCGGGGCTCATCAGCTGAAAGCCCTTCTCCCGTTTCGCGTTGGGCGCGACCCAGAACAGGATCGAGATCATCAGGATGACGATGATCAGCAGCACCGGCCATTTCGCGATGTTCCAGACGGTGACGGCGGTCAACCCGACGCCCAGCACCTGGCCCACGTGCCGCGCCAGCCCGCCGCTGACCACGACCAGGAGCGCGGATGCCACCAGCAGCACCAGGATCAGCACGGTGACGCCGAGGCGGATCGGGGTGGTCTTCCAGAACGGCCTGCCCTCCGGCACGTCGTAGATGACGTTGGACGCCCGGATGAAGGCCGCGATGTAGGCCGACGCCGACCACAGCGCCAGGACGATGCCGAGGATCGCGGCGAAGCTCGCGCTCGTGTGGGCTCCCTGCAGCCTGGTCAGCTCGGGCTCGATGATCGTCTTGACGTTGCTGGGAGCGACCTTGAGGAAGTTGGTGAGCAGCGGCTGGGTCGCCGACTTACCGAGCAGGCCCAGCAGCGACACGAGAACCAGCAGCCCCGGGAAGATCGACAGGACCGCGTAGTAGGTTAACGCGGCGGCGCGGTCGGTCAGCTGGTCGTCGGCGAACTCACCGAAGGTCCGCTTGGCCGCCGCCCGCCACAAGCTGCCGCCCGGTGCGGCCGTGCCGCCCGGCGCGGCCGGGCCGCCTTGGGTCTCACCCTCGGCCGGCCCGTTAAGCCCGGTCGCCGCGCCCCGGGGGTCCGGCGACGGTTGTGCCGTCTCGTTCATGCGCGCCACCTCGGTGCGGGCGGCTGACCGTAAGCCTCGTGCATGCGGCCGGCCTGTCCGCGGTAAAACTCCGCTGCTCCCCCGTACCCGGGGAGATGACCCGTAATCGCGGGACCGGCCGGCGCTGCTACGGTCAGTGCCGTTGCTGACCGCCCGGCGGTCCTGGCGCAGCCACTCGCAGCGGGTGAGGCGCGCGCGGCGCCAACCGGCCACAGTGTGGGCATGTCATCGCCCCGGGGAGGACCAGTGGCGATAACCCGACCACGTCAGAGCAGCGGAGGCCAGCGATGGCTTTGAAGCACCCGAAGGCACACATGAGGCCGGTCCACCGTCACCCCGTATCCCCGCTGTTCGGGATGGAACCGGGGACCATCCCCCGCCATCACCTTCCCGAGGGCGAGATGCAGCCCGACGTCGCGGCGCAGATCATCCGGGACGAGCTGATGCTCGACGGGAACGCCCGGCTGAACCTGGCCACCTTCGTCACCACCTGGGCGGAGCCGCAGGCCGAGCTGCTCATGGCCCTGTGCCAGGACAAGAACATGATCGACAAGGACGAGTACCCGAACACGGCCGAGCTCGAGGTCCGCTGCATCAGCATGCTGAGCCACCTGTGGCACGCACCCGACGCGGAGCAGTCAACCGGGTGCTCGACGACCGGCTCCAGCGAGGCGGCGATGCTCGGCGGCCTCGCCCTCAAGCGGCGCTGGCAGAAGGCGCAGGCGGCGGCGGGCAACCCACCGGCCAAGCCCAACATCGTCATGGGAGCCAACGTCCAGGTCTGCTGGGAGAAGTTCGCCAACTACTGGGACGTGGAGATGCGCCTCGTGCCGATGGAGGGCAACCGCTTCCATCTGTCCCCCGACGGGGCCGTGGAGATGTGCGACGAGAACACCATCGGGGTCGTCGCCGTGCTCGGCTCGACCTTCGACGGCTCGTACGAGCCGGTCGCGGAGATCTGCTCGGCGCTGGACGCCTTCCAGGCCCGCACCGGGCTTGACATCCCGGTTCACGTGGACGGCGCATCGGGCGCGTTCGTGGCCCCGTTCCTCGACCCGGACGTCGAATGGGACTTCCGGCTTCCCCGCGTGGCCTCGATCAACGCGTCGGGTCACAAATACGGGCTGGTGTATCCCGGGGTGGGCTGGGCGCTCTGGCGCGACGCGGACGCGCTCCCGGAGGACCTGATCTTCTGGGTCAACTATCTCGGCGACAACATGCCGACCTTCGCGCTCAACTTCTCCCGGCCCGGCGCCCAGGTCGCCGTGCAGTACTACAATTTCCTGCGGCTCGGGTTCGACGGCTACCGGCGGGTGCAGCAGTACGCCCGCGACGTCGCCACCCACCTCTCGCAGCAGATCGCCGAGCTCGGGCCGTTCGAGCTTCTCACCAGGGGCGACGAGCTGCCGGTCTTCGCGTTCAAGCTGCGCGACGGCATCAGCAACTACACCGTCTTCGACGTGTCGAACGCGATCCGGGAGAACGGCTGGCTGGTGCCGGCGTACACGTTCCCGAAGAACCGGGAGGACCTCGCCGCCCTCCGCGTCGTCGTGAAGCGCGGCTTCACCCACGACATGGCCGACCAGCTCGTCCACGACCTGAAGAAGCTCCTCCCCCGGCTGGAGAAGCAGTCGGCCCCGGTGCACGACCAGAGCTCGGCAACCGGCTTCCACCACTGACGCGCCCCGGCATCCCCGCCCACGCTGAGCGGTAACGTTCCCGGAACGGTCCGGGCGTAGCGTTGCGGCCCATAGAGGGGTGCAGCGCGGCCGGGCCGGCATCGGTGATGCCGGAGGTCACGGCGCGCCGCTGGCGGTGGGCTTGCCCAGCGGCCGGCAAGTGCTGGAGCCCGCCCAGGTCTCGGTATGGATGAGCGAACACGGGTGAGGGGTGCCGTGGCGCCCGGTGACGGAGGGGACCTCGTGGCCGAACCAGCCGCGCTGACGCCGCCGGGCGCTGGCCGCCGGTTCCGGCTGGCCTCGCCGGTGGCCGCGCTGGCCGCCGGCGGCCTGGTGCTGGCGCTGGTGGCCGTCGATGTGCCCCTGGCCCGGCTGGCGCATCAGAGCGTGAACTCCAGCGGCGGCTCGGTGCCGGTCTGGATCTCGGCTCCCTTTGCGGTGGTGGGCTTCGTGGTGGCCTGGCGCAGACCCGGCAACCCGCTCGGCTGGGTTCTGCTCGGCGGGGCTGCGTTCGGCATGCTCAGCCAGGATGCCAGCTTCTATACGGTGGCCGACTACCGGCTCCATCACGGCGGGCTGCCGCTTGGCTGGCTGGCGCTGCTGGCGCAGCCGGCGTGGGCGCCGTTGATTGTGCTGTTCGGCCTGGCCGTTCTGCTCTTCCCCGATGGCCGGCCGCCGTCGATGCGGTGGCGGTGGATGGTGTGGATCTACGCGGCGGTGGCCGCGGTGTGGATAGCCGGTACCGTCACCATCACGGCGGGAGCCATTGCCGGCCACCACATCCAGGTGGATTCCGGCGGGAACCTGCTGCTCCTGAGCGGGACCGACCCGGCGGCCGCCGGATGGTGGAACGTGGTGCAGGCGGTGTTCTTCCCGTTGCTGGTGGCCTGCTGGCTGGCCTCACTGGCGGGCCAGGCGCTCAGCTACCGGCGCTCGTCGGGGGAACGCCGCCAGCAGCTGAAGTGGCTGCTGACCGGGTCGGCCGTCGCCTTCGCCGGCATCGGGGCCGGGGCCCTGCTCCGGGACACCCCGGTCGGGGGGGTCTTCGGCGTGGTGGGTTTCCTCGCGGTCCCGCTGTGCATCGGCGTGGCGATCCTGCGGTACCGCCTGTTCGCCATCGACCGGATCATCTCCCGGACGCTGGCCTATGCGATCGTCACCGGCCTGCTGGTGGGGACGTACGCGGGGATCGTGCTGCTGGCCACCCGGGTGGTGTCGATCACCACGCCGGTGGCGGTGGCCGCCGCGACGCTGGCCGCAGCGGCACTGTTCAATCCGCTGCGGCGGCGGGTGCAGCGGGCGGTGGACCGGCGGTTCAACCGCGCCCGGTACGACGCCGACGCCGCGGTGGCCGCGTTCGCGGCCCGGCTGAACGACGCGGTGGACCTGGACGCGGTCCGCGCCGAACTGGCTGAGGCCGTCCACCAGTCGATGGAGCCCGCCCACGTCTGGGTGTGGATCCGGCCAGGCGAATAAGGCCAGCCACTGCCACCGGTGGCCGGGCTGCGGGCCAGCCGGCTCACCCCAGCCGGTGACGGCGCTCCGTCAGGGACTGGCCGCGCCGAGCGCGGCCGCGATCTGCTGGATGGCTTCGGTCTCGGCCGGGCTGACGTCCTGCCCGCCCTCCCGGTGCGCGGCCGCGACCTTGCTCGCCAGGGTGAGGACGAACTGACGGTAGCCGTCAACCTCCCCGGCCGTCGCCTTGCCCTCCAATAGCGCCACCGCGCTGCGCAGGTGCTCCAGCCCGCTGTCCCTGAGCTCCTCCGGAGAGTGGTATCTCGTGTGATCCATGGCGGGTTTCGCCGCGACGACCTCATCGAGCAGTTCGCTCGCGCCGTGCTGGGCGCGCGCGTCGACATACGCCTTGGACATCGCGACCGTCTCGCGGAACATCCCCCCGTGCGCGGCCGTGATCACGATCATGCCGGCGCTCGGCGGGCCCTCGAGCACCACCTTCCACTCCTCGGGCGTAAAGGCGGCCTTCGTCGTCATTGCACGCTCCTGTCCTTGTCGGAAGGGAGTCCACGCACAGCGGAACCGATCCTAACGAACGTGTCTGGCCGCCGCCGCCCTGCGCTACCCGGGTGGACCGGGCCCTCCGCATGGCTCGGCCAGTTAGGCTGGCCGCGGAGCGGAAGGAGTGCCCTGACGTGTGTGGCATCGTGGTAGCCCTGCCCGCCTATCAGAGCGTGACTGGTGATGGCGCGGCGGGCGAGCTGCCGGCCTTGCCCGAACCGCCGCTGGCCGCGGCCGCCCTGCTCAGGAAGCCCGCCTCGGCCGAGAAGGTGCTCAGCGATCTGGCCGGCGAGATCGAGACAGCGCTGCAGGCCCTCAGCACCGAGACCGCCGGCGTCGAGCTGCTGCGCGACAGCCCCGCCCGGCAGGCGCTGGCCGCCGCCTGCTCCGGCCTGCTGGAATGGACGGCCGAACTTGACCATCTACTGGACATGTCGAGCGCCCTCGCCTGGGACGCCGACAGTGTCGAGATCGTCCAGGACGTGCTCGGCCAGCTCACCGACCGGCTCTACACCGTGCTGCACGACCGGATCGGGGTGGCGGCCAGCGCCCGGGCGCTGCACCGCGGCCCGCCCACCCCGCGGTCCGCGCTCACCTATCTCGCGGTGGAGACAGTCCTGCAGGCGGTCGACCGCCTCGAGGTACGTGGCCGTGACTCCGCCGGGCTGGGCATCTGGGTCCACCTGGATGGCGCGGATCGCGCCGGCCTGCCCGGCTCGCTGGCCAGCCGCGCCGATCCGCTGCTGCGGAGCAGATCAGCGATGGTGACCGCCGATGGCGTGTGCTTTGTCTATAAGCGCGCCGCCATCGTCGGCAAGCTCGGTGATAACGCCGCCGCCCTGCGCCGGGCCCTTCGCGATGACGCTGACCTCCACGCCCTGCTGACCCTGCCCTCGGCAGCCGTCACCGTGCTGGCGCACACCCGGTGGGCGAGCGTGGGGCGGATCAGCGAGGCCAACGCCCACCCGGTCGACAGCCACATCGCTGGCGCCGACGCCACCGGGCCGTTTTCGGTAGCGGTGCTCAACGGGGACATCGACAACTACGGCGCGCTGTCCAAGCAGATCGGCTACGAGCCGGACGAGCGGGGGATCACCACCGACGCGAAGGTCATCCCGGTGCTGCTGTCACAGCGGCTGGCCCACGGCACCGACCCGGGCGACGCGCTGTGCGCCTGTCTCGGGGACTTCGCCGGCTCCATGGCCATCGCGGCGCTGGCCGAGACCGCGGATGAGGTGCTGCTCGCGGTCAAAGGCAGCGGCCAGTCGGTGTACGTCGGGCTCGGTTACAGCGGGTTCGTGGTCGCGAGCGAGGTCTACGGCCTGGTCGCGACCACGTCCACCTATCTGAGGGTGGACGGTGGGTCATGGCCGGAGGCCACCCGGCAGGGCACCGTGCTGGCCCTGCCGCGCCGCGGCTCGGGGACGCTCGCGGCCATCCGCCGGTGGGACGGCGACGGGGTGCCGCGCCCCATCGATCCCTCCCAGGTGCGCACGGCCGAGGTGACAACGCGGGACCTGGCGCTTGACTCGGCCATCCATTACCTGCACAAGGAAATCCAGGAAGCGCCCTCGTCGTTCCGCAAGACACTGCGGGGCCGGCTCCGCCAGCGGCCGGCCGGCTCGTCGGTCTCGCTGCCGCCATCGTCGTTGCCCCCCGACGTGCGCAGCCGCATCGCCAGCGGGCAGGTACGGGAGGTCGTGGTCATCGGGCAGGGAACCGCCGCGGTCGCCGCGCAGGGGGTGGCCCAGTTCGTGCGGGAGGCGGCCGGTGACCGGCTGGCGGTGACCACCATGCCAGCGAGCGAGTTCTCGGCGTCGTTCCTGTACCCGGACATGACCGATGTGTGCGTCATCGCGATCAGCCAGTCCGGTACCACCACCGACACCAACCGGAGCGTCGACCTGGCCCGGGACCGCGGGGCGGCGATCCTCTCGATCGTCAACCGGCGCGACAGCGACCTGACGACCAAGAGCCACGGCGTGCTCTACACGTCCGACGGGCGGGACGTGGAGATGTCGGTCGCCTCGACCAAGGCGTTCTACGCCCAGGTGGCCGCCGGCTGCCTGCTCGGCGTCGAGCTCGGGCGCGAGCTCAACGTGCTGACCCCCCAGCGCGAGGCCAGCCTCATCAGCGGGCTGCAGCGGATCCCCGCCCAGCTCCACGCCCTGCAGGCCAGCGAGCAGCTGCTCGCCGACATCGCCACCGAGGTGGCGGCCCGGCACCCGTACTGGGCCGTGGTCGGCTCGGGACCCAACCGGGTGGCGGCCGCGGAGATCCGCATCAAGCTGTCCGAGCTGTGCTACAAGACGATCTCTACCGATGCGGTGGAGGACAAGAAGCACATCGACCTGTCGGCCGAGGCTCTGGTCCTCGTCTGCGTCGCTGGCGCGCCGCCGGGGCAGGTCTCCGATCTGATCAAGGAAGTCGAGATCCTCGCGGCGCACGGCAATACCCCGATCGTGCTCTGCGACGAAGGCACCGAGCAGATCTGGCCGACCGATCTGGTCGTCGGGCTGCCGCTCGGCAACCCCGAGATGATGTGGATCGTCGCGACGGCCGCGGGCCACCTTTTCGCCTATCACGCCGCGCGCCGCATCGACGCGGTGGCCGATCCCCTGCGGATCGCGTTGTCGCGCCTGGAGGCAGCGGTGGACAGCGGGCTGGCGCCGTCCGCCGCGCTGCCGCGCGAGGTTCTGGTCCCGGTCATCGATGTGCTGGACGACGCCGACCGCGGCCGCCTCCGCGGCGTGCTGAGCAGCGAGACCGCGCTGGGCCTGGCGCGCCTGGTCCTCCGGCCGGCCATACCCGGGCTCGGCCCGGAGACGTTTTCCTCCCAGATGGGGCAGCCAGCGGACCTGGCCCGGGCGGTGCTGGCCCACGCCATCGATGAGCTGGGGCGGCCGATCGACTCGGTCAAGCATCAGGCCAAGACGGTGACGGTGGGCACGTCCCGCGACGACGCCGACGTGTACGACAACGACGTCGTCGCGGCCCTGCGGGACGTGGGTGTGGACCTGCACCGGCTGACGTTGCCGGTGCTGCGGGTGGTCCGGGCGCAGGCCCCGGTCATCTCCCGCGTCACCGGCGTGACCTACTACCGGGTGGATGACGGGCCGGAAGCCGGCACCATCCAGGTGGTGGGCAAGACCGGCTCGGCCGCGGGGCTGGCCAGCCGGGCCGACCATGGCTCACCGCTCATGGGCTCCAAGCGGCGCGTGGCCGAACTGCGGACGGCCCGGCTGCTGCGGGGCCGCTCCGACGGGCGGGTGGTGCTGGTCGTGCCCGAGCAGGACGGCAACCGCATCAGCCATCTCTGCGTCGTGCACGTGGAGCTGCAGGAGTGCTGCGAGCCCGCTGACCTGGCGGCCGCCATGGACGCCGTGGGCGACCGGATGGCGGAGATCGTGGCCGCGGTGACCGAGACCGTGCCCTCCTTCGAGCCAGCCCGGCTGGGTGAGTTCCCGGCCGAGGACGTGCTGCTGGCTCCCGTGGAGTTGCTGGCCGAGCGTCTGGCGGCCAGTTAGGACGGGCCGGGCAGATCCATGGGGCCAAGGGTCTTTTCGAACCAGTGGTGGGCGTAGCGCTCGTCGTTGAACGCGGCCACCTCGCGGTAGCCGGCCGACCGGTACAGGCCGATCGCCTCGTCGAGCGAGCGGTTGGTCTCCAGCCGGAGGGTACGGACCTGGCGGGCCGCCGCCTGCGCCTCCAGGTCGGTGAGGAGCCGGCGCCCGAGCCCGAGCCCGCGGGCCGCCGGGGCGACCCACATCCGCTTGATCTCGGCTGGCGCGTCGCCGTGGAACTTGAGCGCGCCGCATCCGACGGGCTCGCCGTGCAGCCTCGCGACCAGGAGCAGACCCGCGGGCGAGGTCAGTTCGGCGTCCTCGGCGGGGATGCTGCGGGCGGGGTCGAAGCCGCCGTCGAAGCGGCGTGACAGTTCGCCGAAGTAGGACTGCAGGCAGAAGCGGGCGTCCGGGTGCCGGGCGTCACCCACGGCGACCCGCACCTCCGAGGCCACCAGCAACTTCTCGACCTCGGCCATCGCGGTGACGAGCCTGGTGCGCTGGCGCGCGCTGAGCGGTGCCAGGATCTCCGCGGCCGCGTCATCGGAGCGCCGGTCAAGCTCCGCCCGCTCGGCCCGCCCGCGGCCGGTGAGGCTCGCCACGCGCACCCGCCCGTCGGCCTGGCTCGGCTCCACCACGATGAGCCCGTCGTCCTCCAGCGACCGCAGCAGCCGGCTCAGGTAGCCCGAGTCCAGGTCGAGCCGGGATCGCAGCAGCCGGACGTCGCTGCCGGCCGGGCCGATCTCCCACAGCAGGCGCGCCTGCCCGAGCGGGCGGCCGCGGGCCAGGAACCCGTCCTGGAGCGCGCCGATCCGCTGCGTGACGGTCCGGTTGAACCTCCGGACCTGCCCGACCATGTCCGGGTCCATTCTCTGACTATAGTCAGAGAACTGCCGCTACGCACGTGTCGTGGGCCCCCTGCGTCAGCGGGGTACGCACCTGTTCTGGGCCGCCTGCGCCGACGGGCTGGCACCGGCCCGGGAGGAAGGTTCACTGGCGGAGAAAGGCCAGGACGGCGAGCACCCGGCGGTGGTCTTCCGCCGCGGGTGCCAGGCCGAGCTTGGTGAAGATGCTCCCGACGTGGGTTTCCACGGTCTTGGACGACATCCACAGCTGGCTGGCGATCGCCTGGTTGGACCGGCCCTCCGCCATCAGGGCCAGCACGTCCCGCTCGCGCGCGGTCAGGGTCTCCAGCGGGCTGCCCTGCCGCGGCCGTGCCACCAGCCGGGAGACCACCTCGGGGTCGATTACCGACTCGCCCGCCGCGACCCGGCGGATCGCGTCGGTGAACTGCGCGAGGTCGGCGACCCGCTCCTTGAGCACGTAGCCCACGCCGCGCGGGTCGTCGGCGAGGAGGTCGAACAGAAGCTCGGTCTCGACGTGATGCGACAGGACAACCACGGCCGTGCCCGGCCATTGCTGGCGGATCTGCCGCGCCGCCTGGAGTCCCTCGGTCGTCTGCGTCGGCGGCATCCGGACGTCCGCGAGCACGACATCCGGATGCAGCGCGCCGACGAGCTGCAGCAGCCCCGCCGCGTCCGCGGCGGTACCGGCCACCTCCAGGCCGGCGTCGGTCAGTACGCGGCTCAGCCCTTCCCGCAGCAGCACCGCGTCCTCGGCGATGACTACGCGCAGAGCAGCCGCGCCGGGAGCGGTAACCGGCACGGGATCTCCGCCTTGAGCCGGGTCCCGCCGCCCGCAGGGCTGTCGATCGCCAACGTTCCCTCGACGGACGCGACCCGGTCAGCGAGGCCGCGCAGCCCGGATCCCGCGTCTGGCCGCGCGCCGCCCGGCCCGTTGTCGCTGACCTCGACCACGATCTGGCCCGCCAGCTGCCAGATCGCTACCTCGGCGGTCGCGGCCGGCGCGTGCTTGGCCACGTTGGCGAGCGCCTCGGACACCACGAAATAGGCGGTCGCCTCGATCGGGGCGGGGAACCGCCCGGTGGGCACCGCAGTGACCGTCGTGGCCACCGGTGACCGCTCGGCCAGCGCCTGGACGGCCCCGGGGAGCCCGATTTCGGTCAGCACGGCCGGGTGAATGCCACGCGCCAGTTCCCGCAGCTCGACCAGGGCCTCCCGCGCCTCCCTGGTGGCCGATTCGAGCAGGGACTGGAGTTCCGGGTCGGCCCCGTTGGCCCGGCTGCGCGCCATCCCGAGCGCCAGGCTCAGGGTCACCAGCCGCTGCTGCGCGCCGTCGTGAAGATCGCGCTCGAGGCGGCGCCGCGCGGTGTCTCCGGCCTCGACGATCCGTGCCCGGGAGGCCCGCACCTGCTCGAGCTGCACTTCGATTTCGGACTGGAGACGGGAGTGCTCGAGCGCCAGGCTCGCCGCGGCGGCCGTCACCCGGAGCAGCTCCGGCTCGTGCCGCAGCTCGTCGTCATGGATGAGCACAGTGTCACCGGCCGGGTCCAGCGATGTCAGCATCCGGCCCGGGGGCAGCTGCTGGGTATCGACCTGCTCATCGCCGGTATCCACATGGCAGGCGCGGTCAGGCACCCGGAACGCGAGCTGCAGGCTCGGGTCGCCGAGCGCCTTGGCCAGCGCATCCCGCAGCCGGCCAGGTGGCGGCCCAGGCTCGAGGTCCACCAGCGTCGCGCCCACGGCGCCCCGCGCGTTCCGGGCCCGGAACATCCCGATCGCGTACGCGGCCGGCGGCGTTATCAGGATCAGCGGGCCGATGCCGTAGACGAGGAAATTGGAGACGTTCAGCTGCACCTCCGAGTCGATCTGCAGAAGGGCGATGTAGGCGGCGACCGGCACGGCGACCCAGATGAGCCGGGTCATCGCGCGCCGCGCGTACCCGCGGGCCGTCCACCAGTGCCGGGCGATGAGGCCGACCACCACCACCGTGAGGCAGATGCCGATCACGGTCGTGACCGTGCCGACGGTGTTTTCCAGCCGGTGCGAGCCGTTGACCAGCAGCAGGTTGGCCGGGCAGGCGGTGCCGCAGCCGTTCGTGCGGGGATTCCAGAACATCATGTTGACGGCCGTGTTGCCGAGGTTCCAGGCATAGCTCGCGACGACCACCGCGCGGTCGAGGCGTGACCGCAGGCGCCCGTAGGGCCAGGCCAGCGCCAGATGAACGAGACAGGCCTGGTAGAGGTTCGTGGTGGCGTTGCCGACCGTGAACGGCAGCGCGTAGTGCAGGTTGGTCAGCGAGGGCAGCAGCCAGGCATAGCCGGTGATCGTGAACAGCAGGCCGAGGCGCTCCCCCGGATGCCGCTGCCAAGCGATCAAGCCGACAACCAGATACGCGAGCAGGACCAGCGTCGATACCAGCACGTAGACGGAAGAAACCCGCGGCAGCGGCCAGCTGTTGACGTAGAACGTGACGACGTTGAAGGTGGCCGCCGCGGCCGCGCCGACGATCAGGACGGCCCGCAGCCGGCGGCTCATGACAGGCTCTCCGCCAGGAACCCGTACAACGCGGCTCCCGACACCTGGTCCTTGGGCAGGAACCCGGCGGCCGGGCTGGCCGCGATCTGCCCCCCGTAGTCGCTCGCATCGCGGGTCGATGTCAGCACGATCACCGGCCTGTGCTCCTGGCCAGCCAGCCGTCTGGCCACCTCGAACCCGTCAAAGTCGGGAAGCTGGATGTCCAGCAGCACGAGCCGTGGCCTGACCACCCGGGCGGTCTCGGTCGCCTCGGCGCCGTTCGCCGCCTCGGCCACCGTGAACCCGGCGGCCTCCAGCATCGTCCGGGCGAACGCCCGGAATCCGTCGTGGTCGTCCACGACGAGGATTGCTTCAGAAGGTCCCACGGCTCCAGTGTCACACTGCCCGGCGGGCCCGGCATCGGGGCTGGCCCCGAGCCCCATCAGGGATAGCCCGGTGAAGAATCCGGGCTCGCCCCGATGACCGCCGGACCCCGGCGTTCCTAGCGTCTGCCTTAGCTGAGCGCGCGGCACCGCGGCGCTCGTGAAGGAGGGACGAAGATGAACGCTAGCGGAAGGTGCAGGACATCATCGCTGGTCACCGCGATCCTGGCCGGGTGCGCCGTGGCCGTAGCGGCGTGCGGAGGCAGCGGGGCAGCTCCCCCGGTGGGCGCGCCACCCGCGTCGCGCCACACCGCGGCGGAACGGGCGGCCACCCTGAACTGGCTGGCCAGGACGAACCAGATGTGGACGAAGGACGACTTCTCCGCACTGAACCAGGTGACGGCGGGTGAGGTGCGGAGCATCTACCTGACCGAGGAACGCCAGGCGGCCGGCGCCCCCAGCCCGGCCGGCCGGTCCCCGTTCCAGCTCACCGGCTTGTCGATCACGGTGCCATGCCACGAGGGCGCCGAATCGGCGTTCGTCGCCTACGGTGACACCGATGTCTTCACCCTGGGGCAGTCGATGCAGCCGGTCGCCCTGGTGTTCCAGCGGGCCGGCGGGGCGTGGAAGCTCGCGGTGGTCGTGAATCAGTCCTCGGGCAGTAGCGGCTCAAGGTGGCCGGCGCTGTGCCGGGCCGGAGTGGTAGCGACCGCCCCAGCCGTCCTGGCACCGGCCGACTACGGGGCAGCACTGTCCCGGGCGCTGGACGGCGCCACGGCCGGCGCGAGGGAGACCGCCGCCGCGGCGGCACCGTTCGCCGTGAACTCGTTCTTTTCGGGCCCGGGCTCTATCAACGCCCAGTTCGCCAGGCAGAGCAGGCTGGACCGGGCTGACGGGGTCAGCCTGGCTAACCGGTTCTCCCCCGCCGACCCTGCACTCGCCCTGCCATTGGCCGGCGGACACGGATACTGGCTGGTCGGTGTCGTTACCCAGACCGGCACCCACAGCTCGGCCGCGGGCATCCGGAAGCCGACCTGGCCGGACGGCGACTCTATCGCCTCTCCGAAGCCGGCCGTGGTGCACCACGAGACCGACACGTTCATCACGACCTATACGGCGATCGATCCGCTGCGCTCCACGGGCGGGCCCGTGACACTCGACGGTTTCTTCGGCTGGCCGCTGACCGACACCGCAAGCTGACGCGAATCCTCAGCCTTCCGCTATCCCCACACCCGCACGCGGCCGCCGGAGACCGCGTGCGGGTCCCGGCCCCACCAGCCAGCGGCGGCCGGGCCGGTCTTGATCACTTGCGGTCGCGCCACACCGCTAGGAGACGAGCAGGAAGATGCTGTCGGCGAGCAGCAAGGTGCCCAGCGCGAGCGACCCGACGATGATCGCCTGGTCCGTGTGCGCGTCGATCCACGTCCGCACCCGCCCGAGGCGGACCTGGGCCGCCTCCGGCGAGAACGCTGCGTACAGCTCCATGACCAGGAACGTGGACGTGGCGAGCAGGCAGAACATGACCAGCGCCAGCCAGTCGCCCAGCGTTGACAGCTTGGCCTGCACGACGGTCGCCGCCCCGATCGCGACCAGCGACCACGGCACCATGAACGCCCCGAAGCCGGCGGCAGCCGCTGGCGACATGTGGTCCAGCCGGGCCATCCAGTTCGGTGGCTTGCGCGGCCGGCCCCGCCTGCGCCGCTGCCGGAGGCCGATCCAGATCAGCAGGACGCCGAGCAGCGCCTTGACCATCAGCACCGCGGTCGAGGGCGCCGTGTGCTGCCTCGGCGGGTTCCCGCCGGTCGTCAGGAGTACGGCCGCGATGACCGCGACCACGCTGGCCATGAAGCCGAGGATGAAGGCGAGCCCCTTCCAGATGCCCTTTTTGGCGGCCAGGATGAGGATGAACGCGACCAGCGTGAGCGGCTCGAGCGTGATGGCGAGCCCGATGATCACCAGATCAAGTACCACGCGCACCCCCTTCAGCCGGCGCTCGCCACGGACCGCGGTGGCCGCCTTCCCGGCACGCTGCGCCCGTGACCTCAGCACATCCCTGTCTGGCCGCCCGGGGGCACGGCTAGCGCTGATGTTAGTGCACCTGCCTGCAGTTACATGTTCGAATTGCGGGCTCCTCGCCGGGTGGCGAGCGACTCCCGGCCGCGCTAGGCGGGCGGGGCGGGCCGGTGCCGGCCAGGGGACCCGCGGCCGCCGCGGTAATGGGCGCGGCGGCGCGGGTCACGTCGCGAGGGGGCGACACCGGGCAGGTGCGCCCCGGCGCGGCGGTGCGTGACGCCGGCCAGCAGGCTGGCCGGCGTGATCCCGCCGCCGTGGCGGGCGGCGATATTGGCCGCCGCGGAAAGGTCGCGGTGGCCGGTGAACAGGCAGGCCGGGCAGGCCAGCACCCGCCCGGGCGGCTTGGAAATCCGGCAGTGGCAGGCCGGGCAGGTGGACGAGGTGCCACGCTCATCCACCAACGTCAGGCTGATCCCAGCCACCTCGGCCTTGTCTCTCAAGACGGCGATCAGGTGGCCGAGGCGCCAGTCGCGGGTGCGCTGGTTGTGCCGCCGCCCCGCGTTGAGCTTGAGCACGCCGCGCGGGTCGCCGACCGCCAGCGTGCCGACCCGGTGTTCGGTGGCCCAGGTGATGACCGCTGTGGCGGCTTCGTGCTGGGCCTGGCGGACCCGGCGGCGGTGCCGGGCCTCGGCCAGCCGCTGGCGGCGCAGGTAGTGCCGCCACCGCCGCGACCCCTTCTGCCCGGGCCGGGGGGCGCGGCGGGCCACCGCCCGTGCGCGGGCCTTGCGGTCGGCCAGGTGCATGCGATGCTCGGCGCGGACCGCCCGCCCCGACACCAGCAGCCCCTGGCCCCCCGGCCCGGCCACCGCGTACGGGTGGATGATCCCCAGATCCACCCCCGCGACCCTTGCCGGGTCTGGTTGTTGCCCGGCTGGATAGGAGGCGACGGGGACCTCGGCGGCCACATCCACCCACAGCCGCCCCGCGTCATACAGCAGCGTCACCGACCGGACCTGGCCCGGCGGGTAGGGCAGGTCCCGGTCCAGCCGCACCACCAGCGGCGGCCGCCCGCGGGCGACCGGGATCCGCAGCCGCCGGCCCTCCAGCGTGAACCTGCCGTGGTGCCAGCGCACCGGCATCAGCGCCCGCCGCCGCCGCGGAAACCGCGCCCGCCGATCGCCGCCGCGGCGACGCTGGGCGGCGGCGAACCAGGCATCGGAATAGCGGCGCAGCACCGACCGGGCACCGGTGGTGTCTAACTCGCCGAAGCAGCCCGGCCCGGACGCGGCCAGTTCCCGGCACAGCTCCTGGAAGGAAACCAGCGGCCGGTCCTGCCGGGCCCGCCGCCACGCGTTGAGCTCCAGCACGCACGCCCACACATCACCTGCAGAGACCAGCAGCCCCAGCAGCCGGCGCCGCTGGGCCCGCGTGACTCGCAGCCCAGCCCGGGCGGTTCGGTGCACCACTGGGGGCGAGCCAGGTCCACAGCGTCTGGGCATGCAACCAGCGCACCAGCCGCCACCGACAAAACCACCCCGCGACACGCCCGCACAGCCCACACCGATACGCCGGCACACTTCCAGTCACGACCACTAGCGCCCGGCCACCCGCCGCACGGCGCGCAGCAGGTATTCCTCGCGGTTGAGCGGGTTGTGGTCCGACCGCGCCCGGGCCGGGACCGGGCCACGAACCGGCCGGTAATGGTCGAAGGCCCATTCCAGCACGCCCTCGCCGCGGGTCAGCGCCGGCAGCTGCTGCTGCAGTTCGTGCACGCGCGCAGCCGGGATATCGCCTTCCAGCAGGCACAACGAATCCTGCATGGCCGGTGCCCGCGGGATGGCCTGGAGCAGGGCCAGCGCGGGGAAGACCAGCCCGAGCGTGTCGGCCGGGATCTCGAGGTGAAAGCGGTGCACCGGCTCATACACCCTGGTGCCGGCCTGCTTCAGCGCGGTCATCAGGACCAGCGGCGTCAGGTTGCGGAAATCCCCGGCCGTGCTCGACATGGACTTATCGAAGGTGCCGTGGGCGTGGCTCTGCCGCGGCCAGTAGCCCGAATGCGTCATGCTGACGACCGCGTCGGTGACCTGCCAGCCGTAGATCCCCTGCCGCAGCGTTTCATGCACGGTGTCCTCGACCGCCGTGAAGAACGCGAACGGCATGGACCCGAGCTCGACTTCCCGCCGGAACCGCACGCCCGAGCCAGCCGGGCCGGCTCGATCCGCAGCCCGACCGTGGCGAGGAACGGGTTGGGCTCCTGGTCGATGATCTCGACCGCCGCCCCGGTGCCGACGGGCCGTTCGATGCAGATCGCCGTCGTCTCGCGGAATCCGGCGTCGATGCCGAAGTCGCCCGCCAGCGTCGCCTGGATGATCTCCTTCTGCACCTCGCCGTAGAGCGAGACGAGCATTTCCTGGCGGACGTCGTCCTGGCGCAGGTTGATCAGCGGGTCCTGCTCGGCGAGCTGGGCGAGCGCGATGTGCAGCGCGCCCTTGTCGGCGGGACGCCGGGGAACGACAACCGTCTCCAGCGTGGGCGGGGCGAAGGCGGGGCGCGCCGGGAGTGTTCCTGGCTCGCCGAGCGTGTCGCCGATCCGGACATCGGAAAGGCCCCAGAGCTGGCCGATCTGCCCGGCAGCGACCGACGGCCGCGGGACGGCGGGGCCGCGCTCGAAGACTCTGAGCGCGGTGACCTTCCCCTCGCCGCGGTGGCCGAGCCGCGGCCGGTCGCGCACCCGCAGCGTCCCCGAGAACATGCGAATGTAGGCGATCTTCTCCCTCGCCGGTCCCCGCTCGACCTTGAACACCGTGCCCGAGACCGGGCCATTCGCATCTCCTCCGGCCGCGGGCAGCAGCTCTTTGATCCCGGCGGCCAGGCAGTCCACGCCCGCGCCAGTGATCGCCGATCCGAAGAACACCGGATGCACCAGCCCCTGCCCGGCCTGCGCCGCGAGCGCGCGCCGGAGCCGGGAGTAGGTCACCGCCGTCTCGTCATCGACCCAGGCGGCCAGCAGCGCGTCGTCGTGCCCGGTGACCAGGTCGGCCAGCCCGGCCGCGAAGGCGGTGTCGCCCGCGCCGAACGGGGTGAAGCCAGCCCCGCGCGTGCCCAGGCCGTGGGCCGACCCCATCGCCACGATGTCCGGCGTCAGCCGCCCGGCGATGTTCCGCAGCACGCGTCCATACCGGGCGCCACGGCGGTCGATCTTGTTCACGAAAATGAGGACGGGGATGTGCAGCCGCTGCAGCGCCCGCATCAGCACCCGGGTCTGCGCCTGCACGCCCTCGACTGCGGAGATCACCAGTACCGTGCCGTCGAGCACGCTCAGCACCCGTTCCACCTCGGCGATGAAATCCGGGTGCCCCGGGGTGTCGATCAGGTTGACAGTGACGTCGTCGATGGGAAACGACACGACGGCGGACTTGATCGTTATGCCGCGCTGCCGTTCCAGCACGAGGGAATCGGTCTGGGTGCTGCCGTCATCGACGCTGCCGATCTCATCGATGACCCCGGCGGCGTGGAGCAGCCGCTCGGTCAGGCTGGTCTTACCGGCGTCGACATGGGCCAGGATCCCCAAGTTCAGCGTTCGCATTCAGCGTCATGTCCTTCGGGCAGGCGGAAGCTCCTTTCTTGGTGGACATGAACGCTGCTCGCATCTGGGTCTCCTTCGTCGGCCGACGTCGCTGGGAGTACAGCAGATGGCCGGCGGTGCGGGCAACTGGTTATCCGGGGCGGCCCGGCTGCGGTCGCTGGGGCGAGGTTAGACTCCGCGCGTGCGCATGCATCCCGCCCGTCGCTTGTGGGTCACCCTGGAGACACTGCACGACGTCGCCTACTTCGCTGGCGACATCCGGGCCGCCGGCATCGCGCTGGGCCTCAGAGGCTTCTGGATGACCTACTTCGCCTTCCGGGCCGCGCCGCTTGGGCCCGTCCCCGCGGCGCCGGTCATCGCTGCTTTCGGCGGCTTCCACCCGGACATGGTCGCCAAGGCGCTTCCCGACGCGTGGTCTCGTACCACGCCGGAGGCCTGCATTCAGTCACGGACCGCCGTAAGCATCGCCGCGCTGCGGGCGGCGGGCGTGGACCCGCAGGCCTGCGAGCGGGCGGCCGCGCTGCTCGCCCCCGTGGCCGCGGCGGCGGACCCGACCGGCAGGCCCCTCTTCGCGGCCAACGCCGCGCTCGCGCTGCCCGGCGACCCGGTCGGCAGGCTCTGGCAGCTAGCGACCACCCTGCGGGAACACCGCGGCGACGGGCACATCGCGGCCCTGGTCAGCGAAGGGATCAGCGGGCTGGAGGCGCACCTGCTTCAGGTCGCGGACGGCCGCTTCCCCGAGTCGGTGATCCGGCCGGTACGCGGCTGGTCGGAGGAGGAGTGGGCCGATGCGGCCCGGGCGCTCCAAAGCCGGGGCCTGCTCACCGCGGACACCGTCCCCAGCCTTACCCCCCACGGCCAGACTGTGCTGACGGCGATCGAATCGCGCACCGACGAGCGGGCCTGGACCGGCGGGCTATGTCTGCTCGGCGGGCAGGGAGCCGAGGAGGTCGTCGCCATCCTCGAGCCGTCCGTTCGCGCGGTGGCTGCATCCGGGGTGCTGCCCGAGATCAGCCCCACCGGCCTGGCCCACCCCCGCTGACTGCGGCACGCCAGGCATACGGTCCGGGTCAGCTCTGTCGATGTGGTCCGGTCATCTTCGTAAGAGGTGAGCAGTGCCGTCGCCGGTCAGCCCTGGCCGGTGAAGACCTTCTGCACGTTGTCCAGAAGATTCTGCACCGAACCCGGGGCACCCAGGACCTGCGCGACAACAGGAACGAAGAGGAGCAGGTTATTCACCGCGAACCGCCGCCGGATGCTCGTATCCACCGGCCAGGTGGGCATCTGGACGATCGCCTGGTACCGTTTCGTCAGCCGACCGAGCTTGTCCTCGAACTGTGCAATATCACTTTCGTTCCCGCTGTCGAGCAGCTCTTTCTGGATTTGTGCCGCCTGATCGCTGATGTGATCCGCCTCGTCGAGGAGCTCCTCCTTCCCCTCGCTCATAATGCGGTGAAAGGACCACATGGGCGCCAGGAAGGCAAAGAATTCGCAGGCCACCACGAAGACCAGGAGCCCGGCGTAGACGCCCCGCCAAGTACTGTAACGGCCCCCGAGCAGAGGGATGAGAAACCACCACACCGCGAGGAAGGCGCCGGGAACGGCGACCAGCGCCGACTGAAAGAAGTACAAGCGGCCAACCGGGCGGAGCCCGGCGACACCGTCCAGGTGCTCGGGATTGACCTTGATCTTGAAATCCTGGCGCCGGAGGCGCTGCCCCAGCCAACTGTAGCTGACGGCACGGCCGATGAACGATCCGGCCAGGAATGCCCCGGCCACTTCCAGGATCACCGCCAGCAAATGGGATGCAAGCGCGGTGCGGTAAGCCGCTATCCAGCCCAGAGCGAGAAGGGCGGCCACAATGAGACCTCCGGTCCGCGCGGCCCGCCGGGCCAAGATATGCATTCCCCGCCTGAAGCTGTCGAGCCCACCCTTGCCGCCGCTGAGAACCTGGCTCGCGGCAAGCCTGCTCAGGACCTCATCAACCTTGTCAGGAAGCAAGAATGTTGCCCTGAACGCCACTAGGAACGTGATCCACCCGCTGACATAAAGCCAGTCCCAGCGGCGCAGGTGGGCCCCGAACAGGTAGAGCTCGTTCAATATCAGCACCACCAGGGCCGCCGCCGCGACGTACCAGTAGTGCTTGCGCAGCCAGTTCCCGCCAGGCCGGAACGCCAGTCGCCGGGTCGAGGGCGAAGGCAGCGCCGTAAGCCTCATGATCAGCATTATGCTCCGGCTCATCGCGCTCAGGAAGGCGCCGGGTTCCGGGCTATCAGCGCTGCGGCCAGGGACGACACCGGAGCAGCGGCCGGCGCGAATGGCGTTATGGTGTGATCATGCGGGTGGAGGCCAGTCGTGAGGCGGCCGAATTCGTCCGTGCCCGCGGTGGCAGGCTGTGGGTGTGGGCGGCGCACCCCCGTATGTGCTGCGCGGGGACGCCGGCCTACATGCACGCGGCGACCGAGGCGCCGCCGGGCATAGCGGGCTTCGCCCCCGTGCCGGTGGACGGGCTCGAACTATGGTTCCGGGCTCCCGCCGGGCCCGGTCCCGATGTCCTGGAGATCGGGCTGCGGGGCAGGCGCCGCCCGCGGGTCGAGGCGTACTGGGACGGCTGCCTTTTCGCGCTCACGGCCTGACCACGCCGTGCTCAGCACCCGGCCAGGAGAGGCCTGGCCCCTTCCGTTATGCCGTCGCGCCGCGTGGCTGTGGTCCCGCGGCCAGCCGGGGCGACACCCTGGCCCGGCTGCGGGCAGGTTCCCGGCCGGGGTGGTCCCCGCCGACCGCGGGCGGGATGGCGGCCAGCAGGGCGCGGGTCCAGTCGCGGTAACCGTCCCGGCTGGGGTGGAAGTAGTCGCACGCGAACTTCCCGTGCCAGGGCGGCAGAAAGTGGGCGGAGATCTCCGCGACCGGCAGGCCGCGGGCCCGGGCCGCCTCGTGGATGGTCCGGTTGATCCGCGCAATGTAGGGCACGCTGATCCGGCCGAGGATTCCCCACAGCCCGGTGGGCAGCGGCAGGTCGAGGACGACCGTGTGGTCGGGGATGGCGCCGACCAGCGTCCGCAGGTCGCGCAGCAGCTTCGTCGGTGCCGTGTACAGGACGTCGTTGGCGCCGATCCCGCAGGTCACGAGGTCGGGAGCGGCGGGCAGCCGGGGCAGCTGCCTGGGGATCGTTGACGAGGGCTATCAGCGGGAAGACGGGTGGGGTTACCGGCATTTCCTGCTGCGCTCAGCCCAGGACGCTCCGCCGGCGGGCCCGGCCTGAATCATCGGCCCCCGGTGGCGCGCAGCCGGGCCGGGCCGGTTATCCCGCGATGGCGACGGCGACCGGGAAGGTGCCGACGGTGATCCGGGCGGTTACCTTCTGGGTCCTGGTGTTGACCAGCATGACCTGGCCCGCGTAGGTGCCGGCCACCACGGCGGTGGTGCCGGTGAGTGCGATGACGGTGGGGTAGGTGTAGATGCCGACCCGGATCGGCGGGCTGGCCTGGCCGGTCGCGGTGCTGACCGGCGTCACCGTGCCGGAGACCGTGTTGACCACGTAGGCGGTCCCGCCCGACGGGGATATGGCGACCGCCGCCGGCGCGTACCCCACCGGCACGGCGCGGCCCGCGCGCCCGGTGGCGGCGCTGACCGGGGTCACGGTGTCGGAGTCGCCGCCGACCACGAACACCTTCGCGCTGTCGGGCGTGACGGCGACCGAATCGGGCGCCTGGCCAGCCGGAATGGGACGGCCTGCCCGGCCGGTGCCGACGTTGATCGAGGTGAGGCTGTTCGAGCCGTAGCAGGCGACGTAGGCGGTCTGGCCGTCGGGCGCGATGGCGATCGCGAACGGGTAGCTGCCGACCGGGATCGGCAGGCCCGCCCGGTTGGTGGCCGTGCTGATCGGTGTCACCGTGCCGCTGCCCCAGTCGAGCACGTAGGCGGTCCGCCCATCGGGGGTGATGGCGACCGCCCGCGGGTTCGCGCCGACCTTGATCGGCGGGCCCGCCTGCCCGGTGGCGGTGTTGACCGGGGTGACCGAGTTCGAGCCGTAGTTGGCCACATAGGCGGTCCGCCCGTCGGGCGTGATCGCGATCGCCTCCGGGTTCGCGCCGACCGCGATCGGCGGGCCCGCCTGCCGGGTGGCGGTGTCGACCGGGGTGACCGAGTTCGAGCCGTAGTTGGCCACATAGGCGGTCCGCCCGTCGGGCGTGATCGCGATCGCCTCCGGGTTCGCGCCGACCTTGATCGGCTGGCCGGCCCGCCGGGTCGTCAGGCCGATGGGCGTGACCGTGCCGCCGGAGTTCACCACGAAGGCCGTCGGCTGCTTGGCCGCCGCGGTCTGCGCACCGCCGGCTGCCTGCCCGGCCGTCGCAGCCGTGCGTGCCCCCGGCACCGCCGTCTGTGCCCCGGCCGCCGGCTGGCCGCCGGTTGCGGCCAGCGCCAGGGTGCCAGCGGGGCCCTGATCGGCGGAGGCCACGCCCTGGGCGGCCGCGAGCGCGGCCGCGCTCGCTCCGGGCGATGCTGCCGGGGCGGCCGGGCCGTGGCTGAACACGTCGTTGACCGGCTGCGCGTAAAGGTCGTTGCGGGTCAGCGTCCCGAGGCCCAGCGCGCCCTCGATGGTCCGGAGCAGGCTGTAGTGCGTGTAGCGGGTGTGCGACACGTAGCCCGGCCGGACACCGGCCGACCCGAGCATGAGGGTCAGCACGCGCTGGGCCGGGTGCTCGTGGTCGTAGCCGTCCTCGTCGAAGGTGATGATGGCCAGGGACCGCTGGGTCCGCCAGGCGGGCGAGGCCATGATGGCGCCGAGCTCGGTGGCCAGGAACTTGTCGCCGGCCTGGATCCCGCAGCCCTCCATGTCGGCGCAGTCGTCCGGGGCGATCCAGGCGAAGTTCGGCGTGGTGGCCGCGCTGGCCAGGTCGGTCCGCAGCGCCGGGAGCGGGACCAGGTGCGCCGCGCAGTAGGCGGGCCGGCCGCGGACGTCGGCGAAGTAGGTCATCGGCTCGTCGTCATTCCAGTAGTACCTGTGCACCGTGTCGTCGCACGGGCCGTTCGCGCTCTGCAGGTATGCCTTCCACGTCTTGTGCTGCGCGTCGATGAGGTCGCCGATGTTGCGGGCGCGGATCGTGTACTGGGAGTTCTCCTCCAGCGGGTCGGTGAGCGGGACACCGAACGCGCTGCCGCCGGCCAGCGCCAGGTAGTTGGCGTCGCTCGGGTGCTCCTCGGCGAAGAAGCTGCCCAGGACGCTGGACTGCGGCACCAGGCGGTTGAGGAACGGTGCCTGCGTGGTGTTGCCGAACACCGAGCCGAAGTCTTCGTTTTCGAAGTAGAACAGGAACACGTGCTGGTAGCGCGGGACGTGCACCGGCGGCGGGGTGAGCGGCGGCGAGCGCCGGACCGGGGCTGAGACGCTGAACCGCAGGCCGTCGGCCACCGCCCGGTCGTAGCCCACGATGGGGGCGTCCGCGCCGTCGTCGTTGGTCAGCGATGTCGCCAGGACCAGCGTGACCTGGGCGCTGGCCGTCCCCGGCGGCAGCGCGCCGGTGGCGGCCCGGTGGGCGAGCCGGTCACCGGCGTGGCCGTGGCTGATGGCGCGGTAGCCCAGCACCTGGCCCGTCGCCGACAGGAATCGCACCTTCACCGTGGCCCAGCTGTTGACCGTGCCGCTGAGCCAGCCCGAAAGCTGGTACCGCGTGCCGCCGGGCAGTGGCGGGCCGGCCGCCTGCCGCAGCGAGACCACCTGCCTCAGCCGGGCGGTGCCGCCGGCGCCGCCGACGAACAGGCTCCCGCCGGGCACGGCCGGCCACTGCCCGGTGGCCGGCGAGAGGCGCGGAACGCCGTAATGCACCACGGTCGGCAGGCCGCTGGACACCTGCCAGCCCGGGATCGTGACGGCATCCCAGCCCTGCGCGGAGACCGCCCCGGTCTGTGCGCCCGGGTTGAGCAGGAGGTTGGTGCCGGGCCCGGCCACACGCTGGCCCGTTAAGGCGGCCAGCGCGGTCGCCGGAGCCGCCCGCCCGGCCGTGGCTGCGCCTGCCCCCGATGAGGCGGCCGCCAGCGCCGTAGTGCAGCACGCCAGTACGGCGAGCGGGACGGCCAGACTGCGTCCGAGGATTCTGGTCATCGCGGTTCCTCCCGGAGCGCCATTTCGCCGATAACAGCCGTTCGCCTATCATTCAGGTATTGTTTGATCGTTCAGTCAATGTTATCGCACGGGCCGGCCGCGGTCCAGAGTTTCGTCCTGCCGAACGGCTTCAGGCGGGCTGGCGGGCGGAATCTCAATAGTGAGGATCCGGCCGGGAGAACCAATTCATGCCCATCCCGGGCTAGCACACAATGGCGGGCTCCGCCGCCAGGCGCAGGGGGCGGGCCCGCGGATGGGAGCCCCGTACTCGCCGCGCGCGGCATCACCGGGCGGATGGATCACGCCGCCCGGGACCGTGCTGCGGCTCCCGCCCGGGACCGTCCTACGGCCGCGGTGGCAACTGCTGCAGCGCCCATGTGTTGCCGTCGGGGTCGCTGAAGGTGACGAACGACCCCCATGGCTGGACGTCGACGTCGCTGGCCTCCACGCCGTGCGCGATGAGCTCCCGCCGGGCGGCCTCGGCGTCGGCCACGACGACCTGCACGCCCTTCTGCGAGCCCGGCGGCATCTGCGTGACTCCCGTGCCCATCACCACCGAGCACGCCGATCCAGGCGGGGTGAGCTGCACGAACCGCAGCGTGTCAGTCACCTGAT
The DNA here is from genome assembly GCA_963730065.1 of uncultured Actinomycetes bacterium. Lineage (GTDB taxonomy): Bacteria > Actinomycetota > Actinomycetes > Streptosporangiales > Streptosporangiaceae > UBA9676. The sequence continues at coordinate 127,236 of CAVSQL010000012.1, forward strand.
AGTCATGGTCGGCGTGGAAGCCGACCTGGTCCACGTAGAAGGCCTTGGCCCGGTCGACATCGGTCACAGGGATGGCCACGAGCTCGATCTTCCAGTCCATGTCCGGCACCGTACCCCGGAGGTCGGACAGTCGGTGCCCGCTGGATGGGCTCCCGGCCGGGTCAGGACACGACGTAGGAGGTGACCTCGAAACCGGCGACCCTCGATGGCGGCGGCAGCTGGGCGGCGGCGAGGAATGGCCGGCTCTTTTCCGCGAATGCCCGCGCGTTTTCGCCGGACCGCCACACCTCTATTATCCGCGCTCCTTTGTCGTCGATCCCGACGATCCGGCTCAGACGGACCTTGGGCGTCTCTCCGCCCGCATCGCCGATGGTGCTCGTAAAGCGCTCCCGGCCAAAGTTCTCGCACCACCGTGACCACCCAGCTCATGTCGGGCGCGTGGCCGATCCAGGTCAGGCTGGCCCGGGAAGCGGCGGCAGCAGCAGGCAGCTGTCGCCGAATTCGTGCCACAGGTAGCCCTCCTCCTCCGCCTCCACGTAGGCCGCGTGCACCAGCTTCGGCCCGGCGACCGCCTCCAGCAGCGCGAGGTGCGACGCCTCGGGGTCATGCCAGCCGGTGACGAGCCCGCTGACGACCCGCGCCGGATGGCCGACGCCGAGGACCAGGTCGGTGCGGCCGTGACGGGGCCGCACCGTGCCGCCGGGGCCCGCCGCGCTTTCCAGCGCCCGGGTGCAGGTCGTGCCGACGGCCACCACCCGGCGGCCCGCGGCGCGGGTCAGGTTGACCAGCTCCGCGGTCGGCTCCGGCACGCTGAACCGTTCCGGCAGCGGCGGCTCACCGGCTTCGAGCGATGCCACGCCAGCATGCAGGGTGACCGGCGCGATGACGACACCGGCCGCGAGGAGATCGGTCACCAGGCCCGTCGTGAACGGCCGACCCGCGCTGGGCATCTCGGCGCTGCCGGGAGTGCGGGCAAACACGGTCTGGTAGGCCGAGAGCGGCCACGGATCCGGGACGTAGGAGTAGCGGATCGGCCGTCCGTGCCAGGCGAGGAACGCGCCGACGGCGCCACCTGCCGCGACCGCGGCCACCCAGATCCTGGTTGTGGTCGGGCCGGGGTACCGGCGCACCAGCGTGAGCGACGCGCCCGCCGGGAGCGTGACGGTCTCACCAGGGGCCGCGTCGGTCACCGGCCCGGTCGCGGCGGCGTCCTTCCGCAGCTCGACCAGCCAGGTTGCCTCGCCAGGCGGTCCCTCCCCGGCCGCGGCCGCCCCCGGGGTTCGCGCCCCGGCCTCTGCCTCACCCGGGGTCCCGTCCTCGAGTGGGCTGGAGAAGTGCACCACCACCGGGCGGCCGTCGCCGCGCAGGCCATCCACGGCCGCGGCGATGGTGGCTGAGGTGTTGACGACCAGGAGGTCGCCTGCTGACAGGAAGCGGGGCAGGTCGCCGAACCGGGCGTGGAGGATGCCGTCCGGCGTGGCGGCGAGCAGCCGGACGCCGTCCCGGCTGAGCCCGCGTTCCTCCGGGGGCCGACTGGCCACGAGCCTCATGGCGCCACCACCGGCGCGGTGAGGTCGCTCGCGCGGTAACGCCCGCTCGGCGGCCGCTCGTCGAGCAGCCGCAGCAGCGCCGGCACGACGGCCTCCGGCTCCGGCCGGTCGGAGATGTCCTCGCCGGGGAACGCCTGCTGGTGCATGTCCGTGCGCATGTCACCCGGATCGAACGCGTAACAGCGCAGCGACGGCTGCTCGGCGGCCAGGACCGCGGTGAGCTGGTCGAGAGCCGCCTTCGCCGAGCCGTAACCGCCCCACCCGGGGTAGGCCTCGGTCGCCGCGTCCGAGCTGACGTTGACGATGGTGGCCGCCGCGGTGGCGAGCGGGGTGGCGAGAAGCTGGATGAGGGCCAGCGGGGCGAACACGTTGGTGTCATAGACCCGGCCGAGCTCGTCGAGCGGGTAACTGGCCAGCGGCGGCTGCGGGCTGGGGCCGAGCCGGCTGGCGTTGTTCACCAGCACGTCGAGCCGGCCGGTCCGGCCGGCCGCCTCCGCCAGGCGGGCGCGGTGACCGGGGTCGGTCACATCGCCGGGCACCGCGAGGACATCGGCCAGCCCCCGCGCCGCCTCGGTGAGATCGGCCGCCCGCCGGGCGTCGATGATCAGTGACCAGCCGCGTTGGGCGAGCGCGCGGGCGGCCGCGCGGCCGAGCCCCCGGGACGCGCCGGTGATCAGGGCGATGGGCATGGCTCCTCCTGCCTTGGGTGTCCATGCCATACTGATACTTGAAGTTAACTTCAAGTCAAGAGGACCGTATGCACACCACCGACCTGCTGCCGGTCGGCGAGATCGCCCGCCGCAGCGGCTTCGCCGAATCGGCGGTCCGCTACTACGAGCGGCTCGGCCTGCTGTCAGCAACCCGGACCGCGGGTGGGCAGCGTCGTTTTGCGCGTAGCACACTGAGGCGGCTGGCGTTCATCCGCGCCGCCCGCAACGTCGGGCTCAGCCTCGACGAGGTAGCGGATGCCCTGGCTTCGCTGCCCGCGGGCCGGACCCCCACCCGCGCCGACTGGTCCCGGCTGTCCCGTGGCTGGCGGCAGCGGCTGGACGACCAGATCGCCGCGCTCATCGCCCTGCGGGACGGCCTCGACTCGTGCATCGGCTGCGGCTGCCTGTCCCTGCAGCGGTGCGCCATCTCCAATCCCGGCGACACCGCCCGTACCAATGGGCCGGGCGCGGCCTACCTGCCGACCGGGCTCCGCCGCGGCGGCGGCCGCCTCGCCGGCCCGCCCGGGTAGCCCGGGTAGCCCCGGGCCGACGGGCCGGCGGGCGCCGCTCGCCGAGCTGGCTACCGCCGGGCGCAGGCACGGACGGCGGCGATGCTCTTGTCAACGTCATCCTCGGTGGTGTTCCAGCAGCTGACGCTGACCCGCATCGCCTTACGGCCGCGCCAGATCGTCGGGCCGCACCAGCAGGTGCCGTCGTCCTGGACCGCGGCGATCACCGCGTCGGTGCACGATGCATCGCCGAACGCCACGACGACCTGGTTGAGTACGACATCGTTGGGCCAGCACTCGCGACCGTGGCGGGCGAGCCGACCTCGTCCAGCATCCGGAGCACCTCGGCGGCATCCCGGCCCGGCCCGGGCAGCGCGAAGTCGAGCCGCGCCAGGGCGGCCTTAACCTCCGGCGCGGGCACCGTCATGGGCCTGCCTTCCGCCGCCGCGAACCGGCGGTCCGCGGTCATGATGAGGGGGCGGCGGCGGCCTTCTTGTTCAGCACGAACTGTTTGGCCTGGCTGGCGCTGCGGGGCACGCCGCCGGCGTGGGACATCTCAATGACGAACCTGGTCGCGGCCCGCACCCCGTTGATGAACAGCTCATTCTGCTGGTCCGTCGTCAGGTCGAATTGGGTGGCCGTCAGGCCGGCGTTGGGCACGAAGATCGTGCGCGCGGCGGTGGTCTCCTCGATGTTGTAGCGGTCCCACTCATTCATCATCGTGTGCAGGGCGCGGACGCCCACGCTCAGCGCCGAGCCCGACGCCTCGGTCTCGCCGAAGCTCGTCTGCAGCGAGGACAGCTTGACCCCGATGGTCGGCCAGCGCGCTGGCTGGCCGTTGACGCGGTCGAACGCGCCGATAGGGAAGTTCCTCAGCATTCCGCCGTCGGTCCAGGTGACGCTGCCCGCGGCGTAGTGCTGGTGGATCACGCTGCCGTCCGGCATCGCCACATCGACCTCGGCCTCGTTGGCGTCGACCTTGACCGGCTCGAAGAAGAACGGGATCGACATGGACGCGCGGACCGCCTTGACGACCTCCTGCTCATCGGCGGGCAGCCCGTAGTACCCGTAATCCCACGGCAGCTGTACCAGCTCCCCGCGGGTGATGTCCGATGTGTGCACAACCAGCCGGTACCGCTTGTTGGGAGGCAGGCTCATGCCCGGGTCGTCCGACTGCGCGATCTTCAGGTCCGCGAAAGTCCGCACCCCCAGCTCGTCCAGGATCGGCTGCAGCCACTCGGCCAGGTAGTCGCCCGTATACAGCCCTATCTGGTGGGTGAGGATCGCCCCGTCGGCAATCATTTCCAGGCCCCCGCCCCGGTGGTCGAACCAGTGATGGAGCCTGCTCTCGGGCATGAAGTTCGCGAATACCAGCTGACCGAGGTCGGTGCGCAAATCCGGCATCGGCCTCCCGGCCTTGGAGATGGACGCGATCAGGCAGGCGGCGATGGCGCCGGCGCTGGTGCCGGCCACGCGGGGGAAGGAGTACCCGGCCTCGTCCAGGACGAGCACCGCGCCCGCCAGGCCAATCCCCTTGACGCCGCCACCTTCAAGGGCCAGGTCGGCGCGCAGCTGCGGGCGGTGCTCGGGATCGGTCGGATCGACATATCCGTCTACCTGCCGCAGGTGCTCGGCGGCGGCGTCGAAGGCCTGCTGGAGCTGCGGATTGCGCGCATATCCCCGTTCGCTGCCCGAATCTATCCGCACTTCTGAAGAGGTTGGCTCAGGACTGTTCATCGGCGTATCCCCCATCGCCCCAGCAATTCAGGTCCGGCGACCCATCGCCATTCTCCCCCCGGCGACCGCGCCGGGAAAGACAGCGCCATTCACCTGTGCCCAACGCTCTGTGCCGAGGCCAGGCGGCCGCCCGGGTCAGCGCTGCGTGGCGGCGAGCTGCCGGAGCCGGTAGCGCTGCACCTTCCCGCTCTCGGTGCGGGGCAGGGCGGCGACGAACTCGATCGCCCGCGGGTACTTGTAGGGGGCGATCACCCGCTTGGTGAAGTCCTGGAGCTCGGCGGCCTTGTCCGGGCCAGCGGCCACGCCGTCCCGGAGCACCACGTACGCCTTGATGATCGTCCCCCGCTCGGGATCCGGCGCGCCGACCACCCCCACCTCCAGCACGTCCGGGTGGCCGAGCAGGGCCTGCTCCACCTCGGGGCCGGCGATGTTGTAACCGGCGGTGATGATCATGTCGTCGGTACGTGCCTGGTACCAGTAATAGCCGTCGCTGTCGCGGAGGTAGGTGTCCCCGGTCAGGTTCCAGCCGCCCGCCACGTAGCTGCGCTGGCGCTCGTCCGCAAGGTAACGGCAGCCGGTCGGCCCCTTGACGGCGAGGCGGCCGATGGTCCCGTCCGGCACCGGCCGCAGGTCCGGGCCGAGAACGGCCGCCTCGAAGCCGGGCACCACCAGGCCGGTCGCACCGGGCCGGATGGCGTCACCGGCGGCGGAGATGAAGATGTGCAGGAGCTCGGTGGCGCCGATCCCGTCGATGATCTTGACGCCGGTGGCGCGGTGGAAGTCCTCCCACACCGCGACGGGCAGATGCTCGCCGGCCGACACGCACCGCCGCAGGCCGTTCAGCGCCCCGGTCCTGCCCGTGGCCAGGAGCGCCCGGTACATGGTGGGGGCGGTGAACAGCGCGGTCACCCCGTGGTCCGCGACCGCGCCGGCCAGCTCGTCCGGGGCGGCCCGCTCCAGCAGCAGCGTGCTGGCCCCCACGCAGAACGGGAACACCACCAGACCGCCCAGCCCAAAGGTAAATCCCAGCGGCGGGGTGCCCACGAAGACATCGTCCGGGCCGGCCGCCAGCACGTGCCGGCCGAACGTGTCATTAATGGCCAGCAGGTCCCGGTGGAAGTGCATGGTCGCCTTGGGCTTCCCGGTGGTGCCGGAGGTCGGGGCCAGCAGCGCGACGTCGTCGGCCGCGGTGGCCACGGCCTGGAAGCTGCCGTCTCTGGCTGCGCAGCGGCTCGCCAGGTCACCGCATGCACCAGCGGGCGGTGCGCCGCCGTAGAACACGGTCGGCAGGCCGGGGGCGGCGGCCGTCAGCTCGTCCGCGAAGCGGTGGTCGCACACGGCGAGGCCGGGCCGGGTGAGCTCGGTCAGTGCGGTGATCTCCCTGGCCCGCAGCAGCGGCATGGTGGTGACCGCCACTCCCCCGGCTTTGAGCACGCCGAACCAGGCGGCGACCAGCCAGGGGTTGTTCGGGCCGCGGAGCAGCACCCGGTTCCCGGGGACGAGGCCGAAATCGGAGGTGAACACCTGGGCGGCCTGGTTGACCCGGCGGAGCAGGTCCCCGTAGGTCCAGGTCTCGGTGGGCGTGCGCAGGCAGGGACGGTCCGGGCCGAACCGGGCCACGGTGGCGTCCAGCAGGGCCTCGGCGCAGTTGAGCTGCTCCGGGTAGTGGAGCTCGGGAAGATCGAAACGAAGCTCCGGCCACTGATCGGCAGGCGGGAGGTTGTCCCGGCAGAAGGTATCGGTGTGCGCGGAAGGCGAGAGCTGCATCGGCACCACTTCCTTGTGGGAATCCCCGCCGTGCCGGGGTAGCACCCCGGAAGCGCCCGCGGTAGCGGTAGCACCAGTATTCCCCGTCGATGACGGCAGTCAACGAGCCGCGACACCACGCGACCTCCCACGACTTTGCGTCATGATCGTGTCCGTTTTGCGGGGGGGTTTCCGTGGCTCAAATCCGTTGGATGTGGGACGTCGGCGCGGAGGAATAGGGTTGGCGGCGTGAGCCCGTTCCGCGGATCGGTTCCGCCGGTGCAGCAGTGGGAGCATTTCCGCTTCGAGTGCGCGGGCGGGATCGCGACGGTGACCCTCGACCGGCCGGGCAAGCTCAACGCGCTCACCTTCGAGGCCTACGCGGACCTGCGCGACCTGCTGGCCCAGCTCCCCCACCGGGGCGACGTCCGGGTGCTGGTGGTGCGGGGCGAGGGGCGGGCGTTCTGCTCCGGCGGGGACGTCAACGAGATCATCGGCGCCACGCTGAGGATGGGCGCCGACGAACTGCTCGCGTTCACCCGGATGACCGGCGAGGTCATCCGGGGGATGCGCGAGTGCCCGATCCCGATCATCGCGGCGGTCCACGGGATGGCCGCCGGGGCCGGCGCGGTGATCGCGCTCGCGGCCGACTTCCGGGTGGCGACCCCGGCGGCCCAGTTCGCGTTCCTGTTCACCAAGGTGGGCCTGTCCGGCGGGGACATGGGCGCCGCCTACCTGCTGCCCCGGCTGGTGGGGCTGGGCCGGGCGACCCAGCTGCTCATGCTCGGCGACACGATCGATGCCCAGCATGCCGAGCGGATCGGCCTGATCAGCGAGCTGGTCGGGGCCGGCGAGCTGGACGAGGCGGTGGACCGGCTGGCCGGGCGGCTGGCCAGCGGCCCGGCCCAGGCGTACACGCAGACCAAGGCCCTGCTCACCCGCGAGCAGGACATGAGCCTGTCGGCGGCGCTGGAGCTGGAGGCGATGACGCAGGCGCTGCTGATGACCGGCCAGGACTACGCGGAGTTCCACGCCGCCTTCACCGCCGGCCGCGAGCCGCGCTGGCAGGGCCGCTGACCCGGGCCACTGACCGGCCCGCGGCCCGGGCCACGGCAGCTCAGCGCAGCAGCTCGCGGGCGATGATCGTGCGCTGGATCTCGGACGCGCCCTCGTAGATGCGCGGGGACCGGACCTCCCGGTAGAGGTGCTCCAGCAGGTGGCCCCGCTGCAGCCCGCGCGCGCCGTGGATCTGCACGGCGGCGTCCACCACGAACTGGGCGGTCTCGGTCGCGAACAGCTTGGCCATGGCCGAGCGGCCGGTCACCCGGGCCGCGCCCTCGTCGAGCGCGGCGGCCGCCGAGTAGACCAGCAGCCGGGCCGCCTCGGTCCTGGTCGCCATCTCGGCGAGCAGGTGCGCCACCGCTTGCTGACCGGCCAGTGGGCCCCCGAACGCGGTTCTGGCCGCGGCGTGCGCCACCGCGGCGTCCAGCGCCGCCTGCGCCATGCCCACCGCGAACGCGCCCACGCTCGGGCGGAACAGATCCAAGGTCCGCATCGCCACCGCGAACCCGCGATCCCGCTCACCCAGCAGTTCGTCACCCAGCACCGGCACCGCGTCGAAGCTGAGCGTGCCGATCGGGTGCGGGCTCACCATGTCCAGATGCTCCCCGGACAGACCCGGCCGGCCGGCCGGGACCACAAAGGCGCTCACCCCGCGGGCCCCGGCACCCGCCGTGGTCCGGGCGAACACGGCGTAGAAGTCCGCCTCGGGCGCGTTGGAGATCCACATCTTCTCGCCGGTCAGCCGCCACCCGTTCCCGTCCGGCTCGGCCATCAGTTCCAGCGCCGCCGCATCCGATCCCGCCCCCGGCTCCGACAACGCGAACGCGGCCACAGCGTCCCCGGCGGCGACCGCCGGCAGCCAGCGGCGCACCTGCCCGTCCCGGCCGGACTGGAGCACCGGGTAGCTGCCCAGGCCCTGCAGCGCCAGGGCGGTCTCCGCCTCGGTCGTCTGGGTGGCCAGCGACTCACGCAGCAGGCACAGGTCGGTCGCTGACGCCTCCCGGGAGGGCTGGCCGGCAGCCACGCCGGGAAACAGGCGCGCCAGCAGCCCGAGCCGGCCCATGGCCTTGACGAGCTCGCGGTTGACCTGGCCCGGCTGGCCGGCCTCCGCGATCGGGCGGAGCTCGCGCGCGCCCAGCTCGCGGACCTCGGCCGCGAAGGCCCGCTGGTCCGCGGCCAGCCCGAAGGCCGTCACGGCCGGTCCCCCGTGTTTCGGCCGGCCCGGTCAGCCGGGCTGGCCTCATCAGCCGGGCTGGCCTCATCAGCCGGGCTGGCCTCATCAGCCGGGCTGGCCTCATCAGCCGGGCGCCCCCGGCCGCCGGGGTCGGCCTGGCCGCCCTGGCCTGGCCGCCAGCGGGCGTGCGCGGTTACCGGTGGCCCGGCCCGGACCAGCTCAAGACGCGGCCGGGGACCGTCGGCGCGGCCGGTCTGCGGCTTGCGGCGGCCAGCGGCGAACGGGTCGGGCCAGCGGGCGGCGGGCCCGGCATAGCCCTGGTCGGCCGCTGCGTGCAGCGTCCACTGCGGGTCGTACAGGTGAGCCCGGCCCAGGGCGCAGAAGTCGGCCCGGCCCGCCAGGATGATCGAGTTGACGTCGTCGAAGGAGGAGATCGCCCCGACCGCGATCACCGCGATCCCGTACTTGCGGCCGATCTCGTTGCGGATCCGGTCCGCGTAGGGGGTCTGGTAGCTGCGCCCGAACGCCGGCCGCTCGTCGCTGACCACCTGCCCGGTGGAGACGTCGATGCCGTCCACACCATGCTCGGCGAAAGCCCGGGCGATCTCCACCGCCTCGTCGGCGTCGACGCCGCCGTCATGCCAGTCGGTGGCGGAGATCCGCACAGTCATCGGGCGATCGGCCGGCCATACCGCGCGGATCGCGTCGAAGACCTCCAGCGGGTAGCGCAGCCGCCCTTCCAGGGATCCCCCGTAGCGGTCGGCGCGCTTGTTGGCGAGCGGCGACAGGAAGGAGGACAGCAGGTAGCCGTGCGCGCAGTGCAGCTCGAGCAGGTCGAACCCAGCTCGGGCCGCCGCCTGCGCCGCGCCGGTGAACTCGGCGGTGATACCGGCCAGCTCGCCGACGGCCAGCTCGTGCGGGACCTGGCTGGCCGGTGAGTACGGCAGCGGCGACGGGCCGCACACCTCCCAGTTGCCCTCGGCCAGTGGCTCGTCGATGCCCTCCCACATCAGCCGGGTGGAGCCCTTGCGGCCGGAATGACCGAGCTGGACGCCGATCCGCGCGGTGCTGGCGGCGTGCACGAAGTCCACTATCCGCCGCCAGGCGGCCTCCTGCGCCGGGGTGTACAGGCCGGCGCAGCCGGGGCTGATCCGGCCTGGCGCCGACACGCAGACCATCTCGGTCATCACCAGCCCCGCCCCGCCGAGCGCCTTGCTGCCCAGGTGCACGAGGTGGAAGTCGCCCGGCTCGCCGTCGCGTGCGCTGTACATGTCCATCGGTGAGACGATGACCCGGTTGGCCAGTTCCAGCGGCCCGATCTTGCCCGGCTGGAACATCGGCGGCCCCACCTGCGGCGGGGCGGACGGCGAGCCCGCCTGGCCTGCCTGGCTCACCTGGCTCCTGGCGAACCACCCGTCCAGCCCGGCGACGAACTCGGGGTCGCGCAACCGCAGGTTGTCATAGGTCACCCGGCGGCTGCGGGTGATGATGTTGAACGCGAACTGGGGCGGGTCCTGATCGGTGTAATGGCCGATGTTCTCGAACCACTCCAGGCTGGCCTGCGCCGCGCGCTGGGTGGACGCGACCACCGGCTGGCGTTCCGCCTCGTAGGCGGCCAGCGCGGCGGGCACGCCGGGATGCTCGTGCAGGCAGGCCGCGAGCGCGAGCGCGTCTTCCATGGCCAGCTTGGTGCCCGAGCCGATGGAGAAATGCGCGGTGTGCGCCGCGTCGCCGAGCAGCACCACGTTCCCCTGCTGCCAGGTGGCACAGCGGACGGTGGTGAAGTTCACCCACTGGGAGTTGTTGCCGGTGATCTGGTGCCCGCCGAGCACCTCCGCGCACAGGTCACCGACGAGCGCGATGGATGCCTCGTCGCTGCGCCCGGGCGGGAGCGGGCCGGCCGTGCGGGCGGCGAACCCGGCGCGCTGCCACACGTCGTCGTGCAGCTCGAGGATGAAGGTGCTCGCGTCATGGCGGTAGGGGTAGCCGTGGACCTGCATGATTCCCCACGGCGTGTCCAGGACGTAGAACTTGAACGCGTCGAAGACCAGGTCGGTGCCGAGCCAGATGTACTTGCACCGCCGGGCCTCCAGGCTGGGCCGGAAGGTGCTGGCCAGCGCGGCCCGGGTCTGGGAGTTGGCCCCGTCGGCCGCCACCACCAGGTCGTGAGTGGCGGACAGCCGCCCCAGATCCGGGGCCTGCGCCCGGAAGCGGGTCCGCACACCCAGCTGCGCGCACCGTTCCTGCAGGATGGCGAGCAGCCGGTGGCGGCTCATGGCGGCGAAGCCGTGCCCACCGGAGGTGATCACGGTGTCCCGGTAGTGCACGTCGATGTCGTCCCAGCGGGCGAACTCCCGCTCCATCGCGCCGAAGATGGCGGTGTCGGCGTGCTCGATGCCGCCCAGCGTCTCGTCCGAGAACACCACCCCGAAGCCGAACGTGTCATCGGGGGCGTTCCGCTCCCAGACGGTGATCTCGTGCCGCGGATCCAGCTGCTTGGCCAGCGCGGAGAAGTACAGCCCGCCGGGGCCGCCGCCGAGTACCGCGATGCGCATCGGGCCCGCGCCCTCCCTCCGCTGGCCGGGCTGGATGCAGCCCAGAGTATGTCGTTAATTATACGGTCGTCAATGAGACGATATAGAGATGGTGGCCTCGCCCGGGCGCGCCGTGATACGCAGGATCGTGGCCATCGACCGGATCAATCCCGCCGGGCTGGGCAGGCCGTCCGGCTTCTCGCATGTGGTGTCCGTGACCGCGGGCCGCCTGGCCTTCCTGGCCGGGCAGACCGCGCTGGACGCCAACGGGCAGATCGTGGGCTCCGGGGTGGTGGAGCAGTTCGAGCGCGCCCTCGGCAACCTGCTGACCGCGCTGCGGGCCGCGGGCGGGCAGCCGGCGGACCTGGTGTCGGTCACCGTCTACCTGGTGGACCTGGACGACTACCGCGGGCATGCGCGCGAGGTCGGGGAGGTCTGGCGGCGGCTCGTCGGCCGGGAGTACCCCGCCATGGCCGCCGTCGGCGTCCACCGGCTCTGGGATCCCGCGGCTCTGGTGGAGGTGCAGGGAGTGGCCGCGCTGGCGGATGGCACCGGCTGACCGCGCCGATCGCCCCCGCCGGGCCGGGCGGGGGCCGGGTGCCCCCGCTCAGGCGCCGATCACCCGCCGCACGTGCGCGCGGGCGGCCTCCTCCAGCCGCGCCTGCAGCGTGAAGAACAGCTCGGCGGCGCGCACCCCGATCCAGTTGCCCGGCAGCAGCTCGACCGGCAGGCCGGGATCGAGGTAGGGCAGCTGCCGCCAGTCGGTGAGCACCCGTACGTAGTCGGCGAAGGCCTCCCGCTGGCCCGCCGGGCGCGAACGCCACCGGCGCAGCAGCGGGCCGTGGGTGCCGAGGAACTGGCCGTAGAGCCGGTCCAGCTGGTCAAGGTCCCACCACTGGCGCACCTTCGCGGCCACGTCACCGAAGGCGATGTGATCGGCGCGGAACAGATCCGCATAGGTATCGAGACCGAGCCGCCGCAGCATGTCGGCGGTGGCCTCATGCAGGTGGGCCGGGGCGATCCACACCCCCGGGGCGGCGGTCCCGAAGCCCAGCCGGGACAGGTGCGAGCGGAGCACGTGCCGCTTCTGGCGCTCGGCTTCCGGCACCGAGAACACCGCCAGCAGCCAGCCGTCGCCCAGGGCGGCCCGTTCCCGCCGGAAGATACGGCGGTCACCTTCCCGCAGGATGGCGAGCGCCTCATCGGACAGCGCGTATCCGGCCGCGCCGCCGCGCCGGCTGGCGTGCAGGATCCCGCGCCGCTTCAGCCGGGAGATAGACGAGCGGACCGCTGGCTCGTCCACGCCCAGATCGGTGAGCAGGCTGATCAGGGAGGCGACCGACATCCAGCCGCCCTCGGCCCGCGAGTACAGCCCGTAGACGGTCACGATCAGCTGGCCCGGCTGCGCTCCGCGCGGCATGCCGGTGCCCTCGGCCTGGCCGGCCGCGGCCCGGCCGGCTCCGGGCCGGGATGCTGCGTGCGATACGGCCGTCACCCGGCCACGATATCCAACCGCTGCGGTCGCCGCCGGGCTGGCCGGGCCGCTGGCGCGGGCGGGCGGCCGCTGGCCCACTGTGCACACCCGGTCTACCGTGGCACCCATGGACGATCCGTCCCTCCGGGTCTCTGACGCCGACCGCGAGCGGGCTGTCGCCGTGCTGCGCCAGCACCTGCTGGCGGGGCGGTTGACGCTCGACGAATTCACTGAGCGGGTCGAGGCTGCCCTGCAGGCCCGCGTGGGCACCGACCTGGTCCGGGTCCAGGAGGACCTGCCCGCTATCGCCACCGGGGCCGCTCCCTCCTCCCGCAAGCCGGCCCGCTTCACCACCGCCGTACTCGGCCACGTGACACGGCGCGGGCGGCTCCGGCTCCGCAAGCGGACCGTCGCGGCCGTCGCCCTCGGTGACCTCGACTTCGACCTGCGCGAAGCCACCATCGACCTCCCGCAGACCGCCGTCACCGCCCTCGTGGCCTTCGGCAACGCCGACATCTACGTGCCAGAAGGTGTCAACGTCGTCGTCGGCGGGTTCGGCATCTCCGGGCACCGCCGCGAGTGGGGACGCGACCACGACCGGTCGGACGCCCCGACCGTCCACGTCCGCGCGTTCAGCCTCTTCGGGACCGTCAACGTCTGGCGGGTGCCGCACGACATGCAGGGCGGCTACGGCGACATCTTCCGGCAGCTCAAGGACCGCCAGCGCGAGCTGCCCGGGTGAGACGGCGGGCCGGGCGTCCCGGCGGCCGCCGGGACATTTCCCATGCGGGAAGAACGCGGCGGGCCGCCAGATACGATGCCGTCCATGCGCTTCGCGATCGCCATCCCCCAGTTTTTCGCCGACGGTGAGTTCGACCCGGCGGCGTTCCGCGCCTACTGCACGCGCGCCGAGGAGCTTGGCTTTCACAGCCTGTGGGCGCAGGAGACGGTGCTGGGGCCGTCGTCGCAGCTCGGGCCGGCCGAGGCGATGGCGTACGCGGCCGCGTGCACCGAGCGGCTGAGGCTGGGCTGTGCGGTGTTCGTGTCCACGCTCTACAGCCCGGTGCACCTGGCGAAGACGGTGGGCACACTGGACCAGCTCAGCCGCGGCCGGATCGAGATCGGTGTCGGCACCGGCGGCCCCGGGCGGCCGTTCGCCGCCTTCGGGGTGAATCCGCAGCGGTATGTCGCGCGGTTCACCGAGGGGATCGCGTTGATGAAGGCGCTGTGGACTGAGTCCAGCGTCACCTTCGACGGAGAGTTCTGGCAGCTCAAAGACGCGGCGATGGAGCCCAAGCCGTTCCAGAAGCCCTTCCCGTCGCTCTGGCTCGGCGGGAGCGGGCGGACCGCGGTGGAGCGTGCGGTGCGGTTGGGCGACGGCTTCTTCGGCGCGGGCTCCACCCCTACCGCCAAGTTCGCCGACCAGGTCCAGATCGTGCGGGGGGCGCTCGCCGAAGCGGGCCGGCCCACGGCCGATTTCCCGATTGCAAAGCGCGTCTACGTCGCGGTGGACGGCGACGCCGGGCGAGCGCGCAGCCAGATGAACGCCGCGCTGGAACGGCTCTACGGGCGCCGGGTGGCGGACATCGAGGCCGCCGCGGTCGTGGGCCCGCCGGCCGACTGCGTCCGTGAGCTGCGTAAGGTCGCCGAAGCCGGGGCCGAACTGATCCTGTTCACCGCGATGTTCGACCAGGCCGGGCAGGCCGAGCGCCTGGCGGCTGAGGTCATCCCCCAGCTCAGGTAGAACTGTGATCCCGGCCACCGCCGACGGCAATGGCAGGCGGGGCGTTCTGGCGGTATGAGACTCGCCGCACGGGCAGCCTCCCGGCTCTCCCGGCCGGCGGCAGCGGGCCACGGGAACAGAGCGCTGGCCGCCGGTGTTTTCCATACACACGTTCGTATGGCTAGAGAATTGATTATGGCGCAGTGCATCACGTGCGGGACCGAATTGCATCCCGAGAGAGCACAGAAATACAGCTACTGCATGGCTCCTGAATGCCAGGAGAAAAACGCCAAGGGCCTGACCATGGTGGCCATCGGGATGAACAAGGCGGCCGATGAGCTCATGATCTTGGATGAGCGCACCGCCGAGGATCTCGCGACCGGCAAATACCGTGATCAGCGGCGGGGCTCGTTCGGCACCTCCACCCCGGACGCCGCGCCCCCGGCTGCTCCCCGCTCCTCCGGACGGCCGGCTGCCCCCGCCAAGCCGCGGCCGGCCCGGCCCTCGCCGTCCCCGGCGCCCGCCCGCCGCCCGTGGACGGCGCGGCAGGAAAGGCTCGCGCGCATCTACAACGAGCAGGGACTCCGGCCGGACGAGATCGCGGACAAGCTCGGCGTCAGCGTCTACGCGGCGACCCAGATCGTCCTCGCGGCCCGGAGCCACGCGAAGGACTGACCGCCGCGGCCAGGTCAGCTCCCTGATCGCTGGCGGCCGCGGGCACCCGCCGGGCCCGGCGCCACGGCGCCGGACAGCCTGAACGGGCCGCGCGATAGGCTGGCCGGCTATGACGAGCGAGCCCGGCCTCATCGTGCAGCTGCCGCGCGACGGCGAGGTCGACCGGAACTTCCGCGCGGATCCGCCGCCCAGCGTCGCGAGCGGCCAGGTCGTGCTCGACCACATCACGCCCGGGGAGGACGGCCGCCTCGAGCCGCCGGAGGCCAGCGAGATCGTGCTGTCCGTACCCTCACCCGAGACCCTGCGCCGGGAGCCGGATGAGGTCCGGGACGCCATCCAGCAGGCTCCCGATGGGCACGAGCCGCTGGTGATCATCGTCGAAGCGGCCGAGTTTCTGCGCGAAGACGAGCTCGCCGTGGTCCTGGACGCCGCCGCCGGCACGCCTCGCCGGGTGATCGTGCGCATCATGGCTGACGCGTGAGCGAAGGCCACCTCCACGGCGCCGCGTCAGCGCGGCCGGGTGTGCCGCGGGACGGGCAGGTCGCGCTGGTGACCGGCGGTTCGGCCGGGCTTGGCCTGGCCATCGCCACCGCCCTGGCCCGCGCGGGCTCCGATGTCGTGCTGGCCAGCCGGTCGGCCGAGCGCTGCGAGCAGGCCGCGGCCCGCCTGGCCGCCGAAACCGGGCGCACCGCGCAGGGCCGCGGCTGCGACGTCACCGACGAGCGCGCCGTCACCGGCCTCGTGGATCAGGTTCTCACCGAGCACGGCCGCCTCGACGTGCTCGTGACCAGCGCTGGCGTGCAGGCCCGCGGCACCCTGGAGCAGCTCGACGTGGCGGCCCTGCGGGCCTGCCTGGACGTCAACGTGGTCGGGACCTGGCTGGCCTGCCGGGCCGCCGCGGCCCCCATGCGCGCCGCCGGGTACGGCCGCATCGTCACCCTGGCCAGCGCCCTCGGCCTGACCGGCGCCGCGGCCCGGAGCGGGTACGCGGCGAGCAAGGGCGCCGTCGTCCAGCTCACCCGCAGCCTCGCCGTCGAGCTGGCCGGAACCGGGATCACGGTCAACACGCTCGCCCCGGGACCGTTCCGCACGCCGCTCAACGCCGGCATGGACGACGACCCGCAGATGCGGCGGTTCCTGTCCGCCGAGATCCCCCTGGGCCGCTGGGCCGACTTCGATGAGCTCACCGGCGCCGCGCTGCTGCTCACCGACCCGGGCGCCAGCTACACCACCGGCGCCGTCCTGTCCGTCGACGGCGGCTGGACCGCCCACTGAAGGGGCGGCCCTCCCCGGCGCGGGAGCTGCTCCTACCCGGCGTCGGCGAACGCGGCCCGCAGGTGAGGGCCGATCGCCCGCCGCGCCGTGACCGGGCCGCCAGGTGCAGGCGACGCCGACGGCAGCGACCCGGCCGGCCGGGTGTCCTCCGGCTGCAGCGGGTTGGCCCGGCGGACCGTTGACGCCACAGCGGGCTGGTCTGGCGGACTATTGACAGTGCCGCGCGGGCGGGCATGGGATGAATGACGGGGCATGCCGCTGGTCCACAGGTGGGACGTGCCGCTGGCCGGCAAGTGGGAGGAGTTGCGGCGATGACGAACCTGGCCGGGATAGTGCGGGACTCGGAGGCAGCGCACGGCGAGTGGCTGGCCGTCCGGCAGGGCGAACTGGCGCTGACCTACTCCGAGCTCGCGCGCGGGAACGGCCAGGCCGCCACCTTGCTGCGCGAGGCGGGGGTCGGGCCCGGCGACCGGGTGGGCCTGATGCTGCCGAACGTGCTGGCGTTCCCGCTGCTCTTCTACGGCACCCTGGCCGCGGGCGCCTCGGTGGTGCCGATGAACCCGCTGCTGAAGAGCCGGGAGGTCGCGCACTATCTCGGCGACTCGGGCGCCTCGGTCATCTTCGCCTGGGATCCGTTCGCGGACGAGGCGGCCAAGGGCGCGGCCGACACCGGCACGCAGGTCATCCGGGTGGCGGAACCGGACGCGCGGACCCTGCTCGCCGGCCAGAAGCCGCTGGCGGACTGGGCCGAGCGCAGCGACGACGACGACGCCGTCATCCTGTACACCTCCGGGACGACCGGCGTCCCGAAGGGCGCCGAGCTCACCCACGCGAACCTGTACCAGAACGCCGAGGTGACCACGACGACGCTGCTGACCGCGGGCCAGGGCGACGTGATCATGGGGTGCCTGCCGCTGTTCCACGTGTTCGGCCTGACCTGCGGCATGAACGCATCGGTCATGAGCGGCTCCACCCTGACCCTGCTGCCGCGGTTCGACGCGGCCGCGGCCCTGGAGATGATCGCCCGGGAGAAGGTGACGATCTTCGAAGGCGTGCCGACGATGTACTCGGCCCTGCTGCACAGCCCGGCGCGCGCCACCGCCGACGTGTCATCGCTGCGGCTGTGCGTGTCCGGCGGGGCCGCGCTCCCGGTCGAGGTGCTGCGCCAGTTCGAGGAGGCGTTCGGCTGCCCGATCCTGGAGGGCTACGGGCTGTCGGAGACCTCGCCGGTCGCGTCCTTCAACCACCCGGACCGGGAACGCAAGGCGGGCTCGATCGGCACCCCCATCGCCGGGGTGGAGATGCGCGCTGTCGACGACTCCGGGAACGACGTGCCCCAGGGGGAGGTCGGCGAGATCGCCATCCGCGGCCACAACGTCATGAAGGGCTACTGGGGCAAGCCGGAGGCGACAGCACAGGCGATCCCCGATGGCTGGTTCCGCACCGGGGACCTGGCCCGGGTCGACGAGGACGGCTACTTCTTCATCGTCGACCGGAAGAAGGAGATGATCATCCGGGGCGGGTACAACGTCTACCCGCGGGAGATCGAGGAGGCGCTCCACGAGCATCCCGCCGTCGCCGAGGTGGCCGTCATCGGGATCCCGCACGACTCGCTCGGCGAGGAGGTGGGCGCCGCGGTCGCGCTCAAGCCGGGCGCCACCGCCACCCCCGACGAGCTGAAGGAGTTCGCGAAGCAGCGGGTCGCCGCCTACAAGTACCCGCGCCACGTGTGGCTGGTGGATGCGCTGCCGAAGGGCCCGACCGGCAAGATCTTGCGGCGTGAAGTGATACCGCCGCACATCGGCGGTTCCCCCCCGGGGACCGGCCCATGACCGGGCGGGAACAGGATGGCCCCGCGGATTTCGCCGACGTGGCCGAGGCCGCGCCCGCGCTTGACCTGCTGCTGTCGGATGCGGCCCTCGGGGCGCTGCGCCGGTTCCGGCCCGACGGTTCCTTCCTCCGGTTCGGCCTGCGCCTGGCCCGGCATCCGTGGTCGGTGACCCGGCAGACGGCGGCGCTGGCCGGTGAGCTCGGCAAGATCGCGGTCGGGCGCTCGGCCGTCGCCCCCGCCCCGCGCGACCGCCGGTTCGCGGACCCGGCGTGGACGGGCAACCCGGTCCTCAAGCGGATCCTGCAGGCGTACCTGGCGGGCGGCGCGCTGGCGGAGTCCCTGCTCGCCGACGCCGACCTGGGCTGGCGCGACGGCGAGCGCGTCGGGTTCGTCGTGCACAACGCCGTCGACGCGGCGGCGCCCAGCAACAACCCGCTGCTCAGCCCGGCCGCGTGGAAGGCCCTGGTGGACACGGGCGGGCTGAGCGCGGTGCGCGGGATCCGCGCGTTCGCGTCGGACATGGCGACCGCCCCGAGGATCCCGGCGATGGTGTCGCCGGATGCCTTCGAGGTCGGCCGCGACCTCGCCCTCACGCCCGGTGCCGTGGTGCGGCGGGCGGAGATCTGCGAGCTGATCCAGTACCAGCCGGCCACACCGCGCGTGCACGAGTTCCCGCTGGTGATCGTGCCGCCGATGATCAACAAGTTCTACGTCACGGATCTGGCGCCCGGCCGCAGCATGATCGAGTACCTGGTGTCGCAGGGTCACCAGGTGTTCGCGATCTCATGGCGCAACCCCGACGCCCGGCATCGCGACTGGGGCACCGACGCCTACGGCCAGGCCATCGTGGACGCGCTGAACACCGCCCGCTCCATCTGCGGCGCGGCCAAGGCCAGCATCTGCGCGCTCTGCTCGGGCGGCATCGTGTCCTCGATGGTGGCCGCGCACCTGGCCGACACCGGCGGCCTGGAGCAGCTCGCCTCGCTGTATCTCGGGGTGACTGTGCTCGACCAGGTGCCGGAAGGCACGGTGGCCGCGCTGGCCGACGAGCGCGCGGCGGAGCTGGCGGTCGCGGCCTCGCGCTCCCGCGGCTACCTGGACGGCCGCTCGCTGGCCGAGGTGTTCGCCTGGCTGCGGGCCAACGACCTGATCTGGAACTACTGGGTCAACAACTACCTGCAGGGCAAGACCCCGCCGCCGTTCGACATCCTGTACTGGAACGCCGACACCACCCGGCTGCCGGCCGCGCTGCACCGCGACTTCATCAACATCGCCCTGACCAGTGCGCTGGCCAAGCCCGACGCGGTGCGGATGCTCGGCTCGCCGGTCAACCTGGCCCGGGTCAACGTGGACTCCTACCTGGTGGCGGGGATCGCCGATCACCTGTGCCCGTGGCAGGCGTGCTACCGCGGCACCCAGCTGCTCGGCGGGGACAGCACCTTCGTGCTGTCCACCAGCGGGCACATCGCGTCGATGATCAACCCGCCGGACAACCCGAAGGCGCGGTTCCAGGTGGCGCCCGCGGGGCAGGCGGCCAACCCGCCCGACCCCCGGGACTGGCTGCAGGCGGCCGGGACCGTGCCGGGCAGCTGGTGGCCGCATTACTCCTCCTGGCTCGCCGAGCGCAGCGGCGGCGAGAAGGACCGGCCGGACACGCTGGGCGCCAAGGGATTCGAGCCGATGGAGCCCGCGCCCGGTCTGTACGTCCTGGACTCCTAGCTACCCGGGCCCGCGCGTGCGAGCCTGGCAGCAGGCCCAGCACCGCGCCGCGTGACATCCCAGGAGGTAATGCGACCGATGCCGATCATCTCCCGCCGGAAGGCGGCGCCGCTGACGGTCCGCAGCATGACGGTCGACGGCCAGCAGCTCCGGGTCGCCGTCCGGCCCGGGACCGGCCCGCGCACGCCGCTGCTGATGGTCAACGGCATCGGCGCCAGCCTGGAGCTGCTGCAGCCGTTCGTCGACGAGCTCGATCCCGCCGTCCCGGTCATCCGCTTCGACGTCCCCGGGGTCGGCGGCTCGCCGCTGCCGGGCCTGCCCTACCGCTTCACCGGCCTGTGCCGGCTGATGGCGCACCTGCTGACCGAGCTCGGCCACGACGAGGCCGACGTGCTCGGCATCTCCTGGGGCGGCGGGGTCGCGCAGCACTTCGCGATGTTCCAGCGGCACCGCTGCCGGCGCCTGGTGCTGGTCGCCACGGCGACCGGCTCACTGATGGTGCCGGCCAGGCCGTCCGTGCTGGCCCGGATGGTCACCCCGCGCCGTTACCTGGACCGGCGGTACCTCTGGGAGAATGCCGGTGACCTGTACGGCGGCTCCGCGCGCAGCCAGCCGGACCGCATCAGCGCGCTGATGCACGCCGAGAACCGGGTCGGCCCGGCGCTGGGCTATGTGTACCAGCTCGCCGCCGGGGCGGGCTGGACCAGCCTGCCGTTCCTGCCGCTGATCCGCCAGCCGACGCTGATCCTGTCCGGCGACGACGACCCGCTGATCCCGCTGGCCAACGCCCGGCTGATGCACTCCCTGATTCCGCCGCTCGCAGCTGCACGTGTACCACGGCGGTCACCTGGGCCTGGCCACCGAGGCCGCCGAGCTCGCACCGGTGGTCGGCCATTTCCTGGCGGCCGACGTGCCCGGCGGCGCCCGAGATGGGCGGAGCGCCGCGGCGCAGGACGGTGAGCCGGGCTAGCCGTCCGCATTCCCGAGGAGGTCCCGATGACGAACGCCGCCGATGCCGACTTCTACCAGCTCGAGCAGCTGCTCGACGACGCCGGCCGCGACGCCGTGCAGCGCACCCGGGAGTTCATGACCAAGGAGGTCGGGCCGGTCATCAACCGGTACTGGACCCGGGAGGAGTTCCCGCACGAGCTGATCCCGGGTTTCGCCCGGCTCGGGATCGCCGGCCTGCCCTACACGGGCTACGGCTGCCCCGGCGGCGGACCGCTGGCGGACGGGATGATCGCGATGGAGCTGGCCCGGACCGACCCGTCGATGTCCACGTTCAGCGGGGTGCACAGCGGCCTCGCGATGGGCTCGATCTACCTGTGCGGGTCGGAGGAGCAGAAACAGCGCTGGCTGCCGGAGATGGCCCGGCTGGAGAAGATCGGCGCGTTCGGGCTGACCGAGCCGGAGGTCGGGTCCGGCGTGGCGGGCGGCCTGACCACCACCGCCCGCCGTGACGGCGGCGCGTGGGTCCTCGACGGGCAGAAGAAATGGATCGGGAACGCCACCTTCGCCGACTACATCATCATCTGGGCGCGCGACACCGATGACGGCCAGGTCAAGGGGTTCGTGGTGGAGAAGGGCACGCCGGGCCTGTCGACCACCAAGATCAAGGACAAGATCGCGCTGCGGGTGGTGCAGAACGCCTACATCACGCTGGACGGGGTCCGGGTGCCGGAGGAGAACCGGCTGCAGAAGGCGACCTCGTTCCGGGAGACCGCGAAGGTGCTGCGGCTGACCCGGGCGGGCGTGGCGTGGCAGGCGGTCGGCTGCGCCCGCGGCGCGTACGAGCACGCCCTCGCCTACGCCAAGGAGCGCCAGCAGTTCGGCAGGCCGATCGGCGGCTTCCAGCTCGTCCAGGATCTGCTGGTGCGGATGCTCTCGAACATCACCGCCTCGGCCTGCCTGTGCGCCCGGCTGGCCCAGCTGCAGGCCGAGGGCATGGCCGCCGACGAGCATTCGGCGCTGGCCAAGGCCTTCTGCACGGTGCGGATGCGGGAAACCGTCGGCTACGCCCGCGAGCTGCTCGGCGGCAACGGCATCCTGCTGGAGCACCAGGTCGGCCGGTTCGTCGCCGACGCCGAGGCGATCTACTCCTACGAGGGCACCCGCGAGATCAACACCCTCGTCGTCGGCCGCGCGATCACCGGCCTGTCCGCGTTCGTCTGAGCCGCCGCCCCACCGGCCGGCCGGGCGGGATATCCCGCCCCCGCAGCACTCATAACGACTGCGCCTGGCCGGCCAGGTCATAGACGGTGACGCCGCCCACGGTCTCGGCGGTGAAGTGGGACTCCACCCACGAGGCGATCCGCGTCGCGTCGCCGGACCCGCCGCCGAAGCTGGCCCCGTTCTGGCCCACGAAGTAGTGGATCTTGTGCTCGGAGACGAGCTTCTCGAACTCGGCGAGGGTCGGCGTGGGATCGGTCCCGTTGAAGCCGCCGATGGCCAGCACCGGTTGCCCGGCCGCGAGCTGAAGCGGGGCGGCGCTCTCCGAGCCGACCGTGGCCGCGGCCCACGTGTAGCCCGCGGCCCCGGCCGTCAGCAGCCGGGTGAGCGCGCTGCTGACCTGGGTGTTGCCGCCGAGGCCGCCGCCCGCGAATCCGCGGCCGCCGAACCCCCGCCCGCCGAACCCGCCGAAGCCGCCGGACCCGCCCGGCCCGCCGGCCGGGAACTGGCCGGCGCCGGCCTGGCCGCCGGCCGAGCCGCCCGGGAACCCCGGCTGGCCGTTGCCGGCGGATCCCCCGCCGGAGCCGCCGAACCCGCCGGAGCCGCCGAAGCCCGCCGCGCCGCCGCCGGTCCCGGCGGCGCCACGGAACCTGCTGCCGCCGAACCCGCCCCGCCCGCCGAACCGGGCCCGGCCGCCGAACGCGCCCGGCCCACGCCCACCCGGCGCGCCGAACACGCCGGTGACCGCCGGGCCGGCCGAGGGAAGCGCACCGGTGTGCACCGTGGCCGCCGTGTTGATGCTGAAAGAAACCCGGCCCGTCCGGTCCGGCAGCAGCGCGCCGACCCGCTGCGCCCGCGGCAGCGCGCGGGCCGGCCCGGGTACTACGACCCACCGGACGTCGCCTGGCCGGCTCCCCCGCTCGATGACGGCGCCGATGCGCCGCCAAAGCCGCCGAAGCCCGCACCGCTGGACGTGCCCGAGCCGACATTGCCGGACGTGCCCGAGCCCAGGCCGCCGGATGTGCCCGAGCCGGATCCCGCCGGGTTCCCCACGGCGCCGGACGACCCTGCCGATGCCGTACCCGGGCCCGGCGCGGCGGGCTTGTGCGCTGACCCGGGCAGGATCAGGGAGACCAGGCCGGTCATGACCACGCCGGCGGTGCCGGCCGCCGCGGTGGTGGCCCGGAGCCGCCCCCGGCCCCGGTCGCGGTCGGCTGCCGCCTGTGCGATCGAGAGCCGCTGTCAACTGGGCATGGGGTGCAGTCTCCCGCCCGGCTCTCCAGGCCCTCTGCATACATCCTGGGAGAAAGCTATGAGCTGCGGGCACCGGGGCGGCGCCCTGCTGGCGATCGAAGACGAGCCTGGCCTTCACCTGCGCAGTGAGTGATCAGCGCGGCATCATGCGCAGCCCGGCGTCGAGCCGGATGGTCTCGCCGTTCAGGTAGGGGTTGCGCACGATCTCCAGCACCAGGGAGGCGTACTCCCGGGCCGCGCCGAACCGGCCCGGCGCGGCCATGGCCTGAACCAGCGCGGCCCGGGTCGGATCGGGCACCAGGCCGAGCATGGGCGTGTCGAACACCCCAGGCGCTATCGACACGACCCGGATGCCCCGCGACGCCAGGTCCCGCGCGGCGGTGAGGGTCAGGCCGACGATGCCCGCCTTGGAGGCGGCGTAGGCCGCCTGCCCCACCTGCCCCTCGTAGGCGGCGATCGACGCGGTGTTGATGACCACGCCGCGCTCGGTGGCGGGCCCGCCCTCGTCGCCGGCCAGCGGCTCGTTCGCTGCCATGGCCACCGCCGCCAGCCGCAGCACGTTGAACGTGCCGACGAGGTTGATGTCGAGGATCTGGCGGAACAGGGCCAGGTCGTGCGGCTGGCCGTTGCGGTCCACGATCCGGGCGCCCTGGCCCACGCCGGCGCAGTTGACCACCGCGCGCAGCGGCCCGGGCGCCACCGCCCGGCCGGCCGCCGCCTGGGCATCGGCCTCGCTGGTGACGTCGGCCCGTACGAAGGTCCCGGCGCCGGCGCCGGCGAGCTCCTGCCCCGCCTCCTGGTTGGTGTCCACCAGCACGAGTTTCGCGCCGGCCGCGTGCGGGCGCTCGGCGGCCGCCCGGCCCGGGCCGGAAGCGGCGCCGGTGACCAGCGCGGCCGCCTGGTCGATGCGCACCGCGCCTGGCCGGCTTACTGGTGCACGTAGCTGCCGGGGGCCGGCCCGAGCGGCGGGTATTTCTTGTTGCCGGGCGCGCCGGGCGGCTTCTTCTGCGGTCCGGAGCGTTCGGTCAGCCACTCGATCCACTGCGGCCACCACGACCCGTGGTGCTCGGTCGCCCCGGCCAGCCACTGGTCCGGGTCGCCGGGGCCGGCGGGCCCTCCCAGTAGTCATACCGGGCTTTCGCGGCCGGGTTGACGAACGACTGGATATGGCCGGACTTGACCACGGCCATCTGTTTGTCGCCGCCCAGGACCTGGGTCGAGGTGTAGGCGGCCCGCCACGGCGTGATGTGGTCGGTGTAGCCGGCGATGTGGAAGCTGTCGGCCTCCACCTTCGCGAGGTCAACGGGCGTGCCGAGCACGGTGATCGGCTTCTGGCCCTCCATGGCGTCCACCAGCAGCTCCGTGCTTTCCAGCGCGAACTTCGCGCTGATCGCGGTGGCATCGTCGTTCCAGGCGAGCACGTCGAAGGCGGACGGGTCCTTCCCGAGCAGCCAGCCGCTGACGAGGTAGTTGAACACCAGGTCGTTGGGGCGCAGCCAGGCGAAGCTGGTGCGCACGCTCTTGCCGGGGAAGACCTGGCCGGCCTCGGCGGCGCGCCTGAGCGTGTTCCGCGAGGCCTCGGTGTCCATCATTCCGATGATGTTGGGGCACCGGTTGGTCAGCATCGTCACGATGAACGTCGCCGAGCCAGCCGACGCGTCACCGGTCGCGGCCAGGTAGCCGAGCATGAGTGCGGTGGTGATACCGCCGGCGCACAGCCCGAGCCAGTTGACCTTGTCGCTGCCGGTGATCTTCTGGACCACCTCGGCCGCCGTGGCCTGCGCGGCCAGGTAATCATCCAGTCCCCACCGCCCGTGCCCGAGCTCGGGCCGCGGGTTCCGCCAGACGATCATGAACGTCTGGATGCCGTTCGCCACGATGTACTCCACCAGGCTGCGCCCGGGCGCGAGGTCCAGGACGTAGTAGCGGTTGAGCTCCGGCGGCACCATCAGCAGGGGCCGGGTGCGGACGGCCGGGGTCGCGGGTGTGTACTGCAGCAGCTCGAAGATCTCGTCGCGGTAGACGACGGCACCCGGTGTGCACGCGAGCTTCTCGCCCACCCCGAAGGGCCCCCGGTCGACCATCTGCGGCATGCCGCCCCGGGCCAGGTCCCGGGTCATGTTCCGCGTGCCGCGCAGGACCGACACGCCCGCGGTCTCGAACGCGCGCTTGAGCGCGGCCGGGTTGGTCAGCAAGAAGTTGGTCGGCGACATCGTGGCGGTGAGGATGCTGGCCAGATAGCGGGTACGGGCCTGGCGGTCCCACGGCCCATCGGTGGCCCCGGCCATCCGGCTGGTCCATTCCTCGAACAGCCGGTAGCTGCTGCCGAGCTGGCGGAAGAAGAAGTTTTCCCGCCAGGTCGCGTCCGCGAACCGCGGATCATTCTCCTCGGGCGTGAGGCCGGACCGGCCCAGCGGCATCATCAGCAGCTCGTTGAGCAGCCACGGCATCTGCCGGGCGGCCGCGAGCGGGTTGACCAGGTCGGCGGCCGACCGCATCATCTCCAGCGGGTCGAAATCCCGGCTGGCCGGGCCCCCGCCCTGCGCCATGGATGCGTCCGGGTATCCCATAAACCACTCCCAGCTGCCGCGGTTGTCTCATCACTGTGACCGGCTGCGCCAAAGCGGGTCAAGGGCCGCCATGTCGCGCACCACGACGTGACCTTGGTCCCGTCAGTGCCTGGCGGCCCGGCCGTAGCCACGCTAACCGGGCGGCCCTCATGAACGGAACTGGTGTTGGGCCCGCCCGGCCGGGCCTAACGTCCCGCGGGCGCAGCCCGGCAGCTCACATTCTGCCCGCCGGGGGCGTCTTCATGCCGTGACGGCACAACGGCTGAACGCGGGGTGCCCGCGGGCGGGAGGGTGTTGACAATGATGGGCGTAACGCACACGGTGATGGACTCACCGCTGGGTGAGCTGACGCTGGTGGGCGCCGGCGGCACCCTGGCCGGGCTGTACTTCGCCGGCCAGCGCAACCGGCCACGGCCCGAGCGGCTGGGCCGCCTCGCGCCGGCCGGGTTCGCCGAGCCGGTGCGCCAGCTCGGCGAGTACTTCGCCGGCCAGCGCACGGCCTTCGAGCTGGATCTCGATCAGCGCGGCGACGAGTTCGACCGGCAGGTGTGGGCGCTGGTGGCGACGATCCCGTACGGGCAGACCCGCAGCTACGGCCAGCTGGCCCGCGAGCTGGGCGACCCGGGGCTGGCGCAGCAGGTGGGGGTGGCGAACGCCCGCAACCGGCTGTGCATCGTGGTGCCGTGTCACCGGGTGGTCGGCGCGGACGGGAGACTGACCGGGTACGCGGGCGGCCTGGCGCGCAAGCGGGCGCTGCTGGAGCTGGAGGCGCCGGTGCCGGCCTGGCTGTTCTGACCTGGCGTCTCACGTTCGGGGCGCCCGGGACGTTTACAGGATGTGAGCTTGCGACCTTTCGAGCAGATCGTGACCGACTTCGGGCCTATGGTGCTGCGGGTATGCCGGGCGGTGGTGGGGCCGGACGAGGCGGAGGACGCCTGGTCGGAGACGTTCCTCGCCGCGCTGAAGGCGTACCCGCGGCTGGACGAGGGCGCGAACGTGGAGGCGTGGCTGGTCACGATCGCGCACCGCAAGGCAATCGACGCCACCCGCGCGGCGGCGCGGCGGCCGGTTGTTGCCGGGTCGCTGCCCGAACGGCCGGCCAGCACCGGCCGTCCGGAGGACTGGGACGGCGACCTGTGGGCGGCGCTGGCCGCGCTGCCGGCCAAGCAGCGCGCGGCCGTGGCCTACCACTACCTGGCCGGACTGCCGTACGCGCAGGTCGCCGCCATCACCGGCGGCAGCACCGACGCGGCCCGCCGGGCCGCCGCCGACGGGATCAAGACGCTGCGCGCCACCTACCTGGCGCACACGAGGGAAGGAGATGGCCGATGATGGCCACGATGGAGCCGGCGGCCCAGGACCTGTTCGGGTCGCTTCCGGAGCAGGACGAGCAGGTGACCGCGCGGCTGCACGCGCGGCTGGCCGCGGCGGCGGCCGCGGAGGGCATTCTCGACGTCGCGTACCGAACGGTCAACACGCCGCTCGGGACGCTGCTGCTGGCCGCGACCGAGCAGGGCCTGGTCCGGGTGGCCTATCCCAGCCAGGGCCACGACGCCGCGCTGGCCCAGCTCGCCGAGCTGGTCAGCCCGCGCATCCTGAACGCGCCGGGGCGGCTGGACGGGGCGACCCGCCAGCTTGACGAGTACTTCGCGCACCGGCGCCGGGCCTTCGACGTGCCGCTGGACCTGCGGCTGGCCAAGGGCTTCCGCCACAGCGTGCTGACGCACCTGCGGCAGATTCCCTACGGGGCGACGGAAAGCTACGCCCAGGTGGCGGCGGCCACCGGCCGCCCGAACGCGGTCCGCGCGGCCGGCACCGCATGCGCCACCAACCCGGTGCCGATCGTGGTGCCCTGCCACCGGGTGGTGCGCTCCGACGGCTCGCCCGGCGGCTACGCCGGGGGACCGGACGCCAAGCGGTCGCTCCTCACGCTGGAGGCCGCGTGATGACCACGGCGACGGTGACCGGCCGCTGCGCCGAACGGATAGCGGCCGCGGACTGGGACAGCGTGGCCACGGAGCTCGATGCCTACGGCTGCGCGCTGCTGCCCCGGCTACTGGCCCCGGCCGAGTGCGCGCTGATCGCCGGGCTCTACGACCGGCCCGGGCACTTCCGCGCCACGATCGACATGGCGCGCCACCGGTTCGGGGATGGCCAGTACCGCTACTTCGCGGCGCCGTTCCCCGAGCCGGTCGACGCGCTGCGGCACGAACTGTACGGACGGCTGCTGCCGATCGCCCGCGACTGGTACACCCGGCTCGGCCGCCGGGCGGAGTGGCCGGACACCCTCGACGAGTGGCTGGACATCTGCCACGCCGCGGGCCAGCGGCGGCCGACGCCGATCCTGCTGCGCTACGAGACGGGTGGCTGGAACGCGCTGCACCGCGACCTGTACGGGGACAAGGTGTTCCCGCTCCAGGTCGTGATCAACCTCAGCGACCCGGGCGCCGATCACACCGGCGGCGAGTTCCTCCTGGTGGAGCAGCGGCCCCGCGCGCAGTCCCGGGGCACCGCGACCCTGATCCCGCAGGGCCACGGGCTGGTCTTCACCACCCGCGACCGGCCGGTCGCCTCGGCCCGCGGCTGGTCGGCGGCTCCGGTGCGGCACGGCGTGTCGGCGATCCGCTCCGGCCGCCGGTACACCCTGGGCCTGGTCTTCCACGACGCCACGTGAGCGGCGCGCGCACCCGGCCGGGGTGGGCAGGCGGCGCGGCGGGCACCGCCGTTAGGCATGTGAACGGCGTCGCCCGCCCGCGGTCGCCTGCCCTATCCTTGAGGTGTCCGTGCTGCGATGGGAGACCAGGTAGCCGGGAGGTTCCGCTGCTCAGAGAGCCGCCGGTGGCTGCGAAGGCGGACAGCGGGCGCCCGGTGAAGACAGCTTCCTAGCGCTGGCCGCTGGCCCCGTAAGGGCCGCTGAGGCCGGCGCGTTCCCGCGCCGGCGAAGGTGTGGTGGCACCGCGACCTAGCCCCCGCCCACACCTCCAGGGCCACGCCGTGAACTGGAGGTGATGACCGTGTCGTCTGTCCCGCCGGCGGCCCTGGCCCGCACCCTGGCCGCTGAGCTGCCCCGCGCCGCCCCAGGCCGCCGGGTACGGATCGAAGGCTGGGTGCACCGGCGCCGGGTGCTGGCCACCGTGACATTCCTTATCGTGCGGGACCGGTCCGGGCTCGCGCAGGTGGTCGTCCGCGACCAGCGGGCCCTGCAGATGGTGCGCGGCTGCGGCGAGGAGACCGTGGTCGCGGTCACCGGCACCGCCACGCCGAACCCGGCGGCGCCCGGCGGCGTCGAGGTGACGCAGCCTCAGATCACGCCGCTGGGCGAGCCCGCGCAGACCCCGCCGGCCGAGCTGTGGCGGCCCGCGCTGGACATCGGGCTGCCCGTGCTGCTGGACCACGCCGCCGTGACCTGGCGCCATCCCGCTCAGCGGGCCCGGTGGGAGCTGGCCGCCGCGTCGCTGCACGGGTTCCGCTCGGCGCTGGACGGCCTGGGCTTCACCGAGATCCAGACCCCCAAGCTGGTGCCCTCGGCCACCGAGTCGGGCGCCAATGTGTTCAAGGTCGATTACTTCGGGCGCCCGGCCTACCTGGCCCAGTCGCCGCAGTTCTACAAGCAGGCGATGGTCGGCGTGTTTGAGCGCGTCTACGAGACCGGCCCGGTGTTCCGGGCCGAGCCGCACGACACCGCGCGGCACCTGGCCGAGTACGTGTCCCTGGACGCCGAGGTCGGCTTCATCACCGACCACCGCGACGTGCTGGCGGTGCTGCGCCACGCGCTCGCCGGGATGACCGCGGCCATCGGGGCCCAGGCGCAGCAGGCGGCCGACCGGCTCGGCATCACGGTGCCCCAGGTTCCCGAGCAGATCCCGGTCATCCATTTCCGCGACGCGCTCACGCTCGTGGGCGCGCCGCCGGACCAGCCCGACCTGGCACCCGCGCACGAGGAGGCGGTCGGCGAGTGGGCCGCCCAGGCCTACGGGAGCGACTTCATCGCGGTCGAGGGCTACCCGATGAGCAAGCGCCCGTTCTACACCCACCCGCAGCCCGGCGACGGCCGCTGGTCCAACAGCTTCGACCTGATCTTCCGCGGTCTTGAGCTCGTCACCGGCGGGCAGCGCCTGCACCGGCACTCCGACTACGTGACAGCCATCCGCGCGCGCGGCGACGACCCCGCGGCCTACGTCGGCTACCTGGAGGCCTTCGCGCACGGCATGCCGGCGCACGGCGGTTTCGCGATCGGGCTGGAACGCTGGACCGCCCGGCTGACCCAGTCGGACAACATCAGGGAGGTCACGCTCTTCCCGCGGGACCTCCACCGCCTGACGCCCTGACCCGCCCGTCGGCCGGGCGCGTCAGGATCAAGGCCCAGCGCGCGGGCCAGGTCCCGGTAGCCCGGCACCGGGTCGGCGTCCGGCTCGGTGAGCAGCTGGACGACCACGTGGTCCGCGCCCGCGTCCAGGTGCTGGCCGAGCCGCGCGGCCACCTGGTCTGCGCTGCCGTGCGCTACCAGCGCGTCGATCAGCGCGTCGCTGCCGCCGTCGCTCAGGTCGGGGTCGGCCCAGCCGAGCCGGCGTAGGTTGCTGGTGTAGTTGACCAGGCCGAGGTAGGGGGTCCGCACCCGCGCGCGGCCGAGCGCCCGGGCCCGGGCGGGGTCGGTGTCGAGCACTACCTTCTGCTCGGGCGCGAGCAGCGGCTCCGAGCCCAGGATCTCGCGGGCCAGGCGGGTGTGCTCGGGCGGCACCAGGTACGGGATCGCGCCGGCCGCGCGCTCGCCCGCCAGGTTAAGCACCTTCGGGCCCAGCGCGGCGAGCACCAGGGCGTCCTGCGGGACACCGTCGGCGCGCAGCGTATCCACGTAGGCCGCGAGGGTCTCGTACGGATTCCCGTACTCCCGCGTCGCCTCCCGGTGCCCCGCGCCGACGCCGAGCACGAACCGGCCCGGGTGGCGGTCCTGCACCCGGGCGAACGAGCGGGCCACGTCGTGCGGCCCGTCCTTCCACATGTTCACGATGCTGGTGCCCAAGGTCAGGGTGCTGGTGGCGTCGAGCAACTCGTCCACCTGGGCCAGGTCGCCGTCGGGCGAGCTGCCGAGCCAGAGCGCACCGAAGCCGGCCTCCTCGACGGCGGCGGCCAGCGGAGCCGTCACCTGGTAGGCGCCTCGCCAGATCCCGAACCGTCCCAGCTGGTCCCGCAACTGCGCTGCCACAGGCATATCCCTTCTGCCGGCCGCCCCGACTGCCGGAACTGCGCCCGCGGTCCGGCTGTTCCCGCCGGGCCGCCGCACCACGGCGGTGGTCGTGGCGGGCAGCGGCCGCGAACTGATTCCGCTTTCGGTGTATCAGACCGGACCGCTCCGCCTCTGACCTGATGGACAGGCGCTCTCTCCTCGTCCGAGGCCTGGGCCAGGGCCGGTCGGCCCTGGCCCAACCCAGGGGGGTGCTGGCGCGGGCGGACCACGGGGGCTCCGCCCGCGTCAGCAACGGGTCACCGGCCCGCTGGCCCGCGGTCTGGGATCGTGCGGGGCAGCGCGAGGACCAGGATCAGGGCCAGCGCCACGAAACCGAGGTTGGCCAGCAGCGCCAGTTGCGCGCTGTG
Source organism: uncultured Actinomycetes bacterium (assembly GCA_963730065.1). Taxonomy (GTDB): domain Bacteria; phylum Actinomycetota; class Actinomycetes; order Streptosporangiales; family Streptosporangiaceae; genus UBA9676. Next base: position 158,540 of record CAVSQL010000012.1, read on the forward strand.
GCTGAACGCGCTGGCCACGGCGGTGGGCCCGGGGACGAAGCGCAGGCTGCCGAACAGCACGGTGCCGATCACCGCGATCCCGATGGCGGACCCCAGTCGCTGGGAAGTGCCGAGGATTCCGCTGGCCGTGCCCGCCTCCTGGCGCGGGACTGTGGCCAGCACGAAGTCCTGGTTGGGCGCGATCGTCATGCGCGGCGTGCAGGTTGCGCCACCGCCGGGCCCGCTGGCGGATGGGTTCCGGAATCCGGTGCTTGAGTTTGCCTGGCAACGGATTAAAGGCGGTCACGGTGCAATCCCCTCGAAGCCGAAGGCCGAGTGCTCCTGTGGTGCTGCCAGCTCTTCGTTGTCAGGCTATACGCACGCAAACCGCACGGCGCCCGCACGCCAACTCGGTCTCGCCGACCAGCACCAGGCCCGAACCGGTGCGCGCGGTGGGTGCCGGATTAACGCTTGGGCACGACGTAGCTGCCGCGCTGGGGCACTGTGACGATCAGCCCCTCATCCCGCAGCACTGCGACCGCCCAGTCAATCAGCGCCGGAACCCCGGAAGAGCTGGAGAAGGTGCTGCAGGGCCGGCGATGAGTAACATGCCAGCCCCACCGGCGAGTTACCGTGATCATGTGACCGACCAGATGCCTGAGGGCGTGCCGCGCTACCAGGAGATCGCCGACTCGCTGCGCGAGCGCATCGAGAGCGGCGAGCTTCCCCCGGGCGCGATGCTGCCCTCGATCACGCGGATCAGCCAGGAGTGGGAGGTCTCCGAGACCACCGCCGCGAATGCGATCAAGCTGCTGCATTCTGAGGGCCTGATCCGCACCGCGCAAGGCGGGGACACCTTTGTCGCGGGGCCAGACGACTGACTCCGCGGCCCGCGGGCACATCGCGCCCATCTGCCCGGGTAACCCGGCGGGCGGGCGAAGATCACCGCATACCGCGCCCGCGGGCCGGGGATGGAGACGCCGTGGCGAACGTAGTGATCACCGGCGGTGCCGGCGTCCTGGGCGCGCGCCTGGCCCGGGAACTGCTGGCCGCGGGCTCGCTCGACGTGGCGGGCGGCGGGGCACGCCCGCTGTCCCGGCTGACGCTCGTCGACCGGATGCCGGTTCCCGCCGATCTCGCCGCCGACGGCCGGGTAGCGGAGATCCGCGGCGACCTCGGCGAGCTCCTCGGCCCCGGCCACGACGGTGACGCGCCCGCCGGGCCGGACGCGCTCGTCGGCCGGCACGCGCTTGCCGGGGCCGACGTGATCTTCCATCTCGCGGCGGCCGTCAGCGGGGAATGCGAAGCCGACTTCGACCTCGGCATCCGGGCGAACCTGCGGGCGACCGAGGCGCTGCTCGCCTCGTGCCGCGCGCTCGGGACGAACCCGGTCGTGGTGTTCTCCAGTTCGGCCGCTGTCTTCGGGGACTCAGCTGACCACCCGCTCCCGTCGGTGGTCAACGATCACACCCTGCCGAATCCGCAGACCAGCTACGGGGTGCAGAAGGTGATCGGGGAGCAGCTGCTGGCCGACTACACGCGCAAGGGGTTCGTGCGCGGCCGGGCCATCCGGCTGATGACCGTCTGCGTGCGCCCGGGGCGGCCCAACGCGGCGGCCTCGGGGTTCTTCTCGAGCATCATCCGGGAGCCGCTCGCTGGCCAGCGCGCGGTCTGCCCGGTCGGCGCGCGGACCGAGGTGGCGCTCACCTCGCCGGCCAAGGCCATCGGCGGCCTGCTCTGCGCCGCCACCTCATCCGAGCAAGCCTGGGGCGGCCGCAGCGCGGTCAATCTCCCGGCGCTCACCGTCACGGTGGCGGACATGGTCGCCGCGCTGGAGCGGGTGGCCGGGCCGGCCGCCAGCGAGCTGATCGACTGGGTACCCGACCCGGCAGTGGCCCGGATCGTGGCGGGCTGGCCGGTCCGGTTCCATAGCGAGCGAGCCGCCCAGCTCGGCCTGGCCCCCGACCCCGATATCGGCGCGCTCATCGACATGCATCTCGCCGAGACCGCGCGTTGACGCCCGCGGAGAGGACACAGATGGCAGCAACCGGGGTGGCCGTGGTGACCGGGGCCGGATCGGGGCTGGGCCGATACATCACCCAGGCCCTGCTGACCGCGGGGTGGCAGGTCGCGGCGGCGGGACGGCGCGAGCAGCCTCTCCGCGAGACCGTGGCCCCGGGCACCTGGCCAGCGGAGGCCGCGCTGGCGGTCCCGGCCGACGTGACCGTGCCCGAGTCCGTCGCCGGGCTGTTCGAGGCGGTTGAGCAGCGGTGGGGGCGGGTCGACCTGCTCGTCAACAACGCGGGCGTGTTCGGCCCGATGGCCGGGGTGGACGAGATCTCCTGGGACGACTGGCGGCGGGTGGTGGACACCAACCTCAACGGCGCGTTCCTGTGCGCGCACCACGCGGTGCGGATCATGAAGGCCCAGACCCCCCGCGGCGGGAGGATCATCAACAACGGCTCGGTGTCGGCGCACAGCCCCCGGCCGGGCAGCGCCGCCTACACCGCCACCAAGCACGCGATGACCGGCCTGACCAAGTCCATCTCCCTGGACGGCCGCGCCTTCGGCATCGCCTGCGGCCAGATCGACATCGGCAACGCCGCCACCGAGATGACCCGGGGCATCAGCCGCGGCGCGCTGCAGGCGGACGGTTCCGTGGCCGCCGAACCCACCTTCGACGCCCAGCATGTCGCCGCCGCGGTGCTCTTCATGGCGGCGCTGCCGCTGGACGCCAACGTGCAGTTCCTGACCATCACCGCCACGACGATGCCATTCATAGGCAGAGGATAAAACGGCGGAAGGTAACATCCCGGACTCAGCATAAGCGGGGATAGGCGGATCCGGCCGGCCCGGCGTAAGCTGACCCCCGAGTAGCCCTGCAGGTGCTGGCTTGCCTGCATTAGGGAGGCGGACCTACCTGGGGGCTTTGCATGCCGGAAACCGGCTCGCCACGCGCGATCAGCAGGCCTCCGCGGCCACGTCACGGTCGGTATGACCAGCCCTTTTCCGTCGGCAGGACCCCGAGCGGGCCGCTTATTGCCGGAGCACCTCCCCGCCCGGGACCGGCCGGCCATCAGGCTGAGCCTCCAGTTTTGCCAGCCTATCTTAGCTATTCCCGGACCAAGGAAAGGTTGCCATTATGAAACGTGCTTCACTCATCGGTGCCCTGGGAGTTCTCAGTTACTTAATCCTCGTCCCGGCTTCGAGCTCCCTGGCCGCCGCGTCAGGAGCACACGCATCGGGGACGGCGACCTACGCCGGCACAGCCGGACACGCCACGCGCCTGACCCAGGCGGCCACCGTCTCGGCTCTTCCCGCGGTCCTCTCGGCCTTCCGTAACCAAGGCCCGCAGGCGTTCACCCCCTTCCGGTCCCCGGCCGGGTCCTCCCCCGCGAAATCGAACGCGGCGGCGCCGACGGTCAGCGCCAACGCGACGGCCAGCGGCACCGTCAGCGCGGCCAGCAGCGCCGCTTCCGGCGGCGGGAACTCCGGCGCGTCGATCGTCCAGCGCTTCAACGGGCTGAGCGACCTCGACTCCGACAACCTGAACGGCTTTGCGGTGACCCCGCCCGACCAGGGCCTGTGCGTGGGCCGCGACGGTACCCTGGCCGGCCGCCCGAAGGCGGTCTGGGAGCCGATCAACCTCGCGGCGCGGGAGACGAGCGTGAACGGCACGGTCCTGCAGCCGGACGTGAGCCTGGCCACCTTGTTCCAGGACCCGTTCGCCGAGGGCGACGTGCGCTGCCTGTATGACGCGAGTACGCAGAGCTTCTACTTCACCGAGATCGGCTTCCCCGTTGCCACGGGACCGGCGTCGGATGACAACAACACCACCGCCGATGTGATGGTGCTGAACTCGCGCGGTATCGCCTCGTACCAGTTCGACACCTCGCTCGGCGGGCCGAGCGCCGGGGACTGCTTCGGGGACCAGCCGAAGACCGGGTTCGACAACAACGCGCTGATCATCTCGACCGACGAGTACTGCGGCCCGACCGAGTCCAATTATGAGGGCGCGATCGTGCTGGCGATCTCCAAGTCCCAGCTCGTGCACGAGGCGGCCACGGTCAGCGACTCGGTGCTGGGACCCGTGTCCCTGTCGGGTATCCCGGTCACCGGGCTCGATCCCGCGATCGGCACCGGCACACGCACCGGGTACCTGGTGAACTCGTTCCCGTTCGACGCGGCCGGCAACAACAACGCGGTCGCCGACACCGTGGGCACCTGGAGCCTGAAGAACGACGCCTCGGTGACAACCGGCCACGGGACGCCGGTGCTCACCGGCACCGCCATCCCGAGCCAGCCCTACGCGTTCCCGGTCCCGGCCACGAGCACGGGCGACGGCTCGGTCACCAACCAGATCACCTCCGAGGCGACCCTCAACCCGGACGACAGCCGGATGAGCGGGCCGGTCGCGGTGACGCAGGACCACGGACGGATCCAGCTGTGGACGGCCCTGGACGCCGCGGTGACGTTCAAGGGCGGCACCGACACCGGCGATGCCGCCGCGTGGTTCGCGATCGACCCGAACGGCAAGCGGGTCGCCGCGCAGGGCTACGTGGTGGCCAAGGGAGCGAACCTGCTCTACCCGGCCATCCAGCCGCAGCGGTCCGGGCCCGCCGCGGTGGTGTTCACCATCACCAGCAGCAGCATCAACCCAGCCGCCGCCTTCACCACGCTGGGATCGAACAAGATCACGACAGTGGCTGCCGGAGCAGGCCCGCACCTGAGCTTCTCCGACGTCCTGTTCAACGAGGCCCGTTGGGGCGACTACTCCTTCGCCCAGCTCGACCCGAGCGGCAACGGCATCTGGCTGGCCACCGAGTACATCCCGCCGGCCGCCTTCCAGGACCCCGGTGACAACTGGGGAACCTACGTTTTCGAGATGTCGGGGCACTAGCCCGGTCAGCGCTGTGCGCTGAGAAGGCGCGGTGGCCCAGGCTGGTATCCCCGGCCTGGGCCACCGCACCCGTCTACGGCACGGCGACACGGGCAACGTCTTCCGGGTCAACCACAACATCGCGCTGTGAGGGACCAGCGGCCAGTGCCCCGGCCGGTCAGAGCTCCGCCCGGTAGTGCGCGACGGCGTCTTCGTCCCACTCCAGGCCGTTGCCGGGCACATCGGGCAGGTGCAGCTGGCCGGAACGGACCTCGAACGGGCGGGCCAGCACCGGGTGGGCCCAGTCCTGCCACTCCAGCCAGTGCCTGGTCGGTGTGACCCGCAGCAGGTGGCCGGAGACCTCCGGGTACAGGTGGGAGGACATCGAGATGCCGGCCACGTCGGCGACCGCGGCGGCCTGCAGGAAGCCCGTCACCCCACCGATCCGCATCAGGTCCGGCATCACCAGGTCACAGGCCTGCGCCCGGATGGCCTCGGCCATGGCGCGCGGGCCGTAGAAGTTCTCCCCGAGCATGACCGGCGTCACGATGTCACGGGCCAGCCGGGCGTGCCCGGCCAGGTCGTCGTAGCGCAGGGGTTCCTCGATCCACGCCAGGCCCTCCCCGTCCAGGGCGCGGCAGCGCGGCAGCGCCTCACCCCAGGCCAGTCCCTGGTTGTAGTCCGCGACCAGGGTGACCTCGTCGCCGACCGCGGCCCGCACGCGCCGGACCGCGGCGATGTCGTCGGCGGCGGAGGGCCGCCCCACCCGCACCTTCAAGGCGGTGAACCCGCCTTCGGCGAGAAGTTCCAGCGCCTCGTCACCGGCGGCGGCGGGCCGGATGAGCCCCAGCCCGTTGCTGTTGTAGGCCGGCACCGGCTCCATGGTCCCGCCGAGCAGCCGGGCCAGGGGCAGCCCGGCCGCCTGGGCCAGCGCATCCCACAGGGCGATGTCGATCCCGGCCACCGCCGCCAGCGCCAGGCCCTGGTACCCGGCCAGGCTGAACCAGCCGCGGGCCTGGCTGGCCAGCGCGGCAGGCGCGGCCGCCTGCCCGCGCAGCCCCGCGCCCAGGTCACGGATCGCCGGCAGCAGCGCGGCCGCCGCGCGGTCCAGGTAGGGGGCCAGGTAGCTGCGGCCGGTGATCCCCTGCTCGGTGCTCACGTCGATCAGCAGCAGCGGCCAGCGGGGGAAGTCCCCCACCCTGGTGGCCAGCGGGCGCCGCAGCGGGACCACCACCGCCCGCACCGCGACGTCACGCACCACCAGCCCGCCGGCCGGACCGGCCACACGGCCTCCTACCCTCTCACCGGCGCCATCCGGGCCGGCGCCAGCCGCGATCGTCACCCGGCTCCATCATGCCTGTCCCGGCGGCCGCGGCTGCTGGTGCCCTGGCGGCAGCGGCCGGGAACCGCGCTGGCCAGCGGAGGAGGACACCGGTGCTCCCCTGCGCTGCTCGGATACCTGGGCGGGCCGGCACGGCGGCCATCGGGAGGTTAGGGTCGGTCAGGTGAGCCAGCGAGCGATCTTGGTCACCGGCTCGGCCCGGGGCATCGGCCGTGCCATCGCCGAGGGGTTCGCGGAGCAGGGCGACCGGGTCGCCGTTCACTACGGCCATTCGGCGGCCCGGGCCGCCGAGGTGCGGGCCGGGCTGCCGGGCAGCGGGCATGCGGTGGTGCAGGCCGATCTGGCCGACCCGCAGGCTGTGCGCGAGATGGTGGACCAGGCGGCCGGTGCGCTCGGCGGGCTGGACGTGCTCGTGAACAACGCGGGCATCTTCACCCCGCACCCGATCACCGATACCTCCTATGAGCAGTGGCAGGCGGCCTGGCAGGCGACGCTCGGCGTCAACCTGATCGGCGCCGCGAACGTGACCTGGTGCGCGGTCCAGCACATGATCGCCCAGGGGGGCGGGCGGATCATCAATGTCTCCTCCCGGGGCGCCTTCCGCGGCGAGCCCGGCCAGCCCGCCTACGGGGCGAGCAAGGCCGGGCTGAACGCGTTCGGCCAATCGCTGGCCCGGGCCCTGGCGCCGCACGGGATCGCGGTCGCCACGGTGGCACCGGGCTACGTTGACACCGACATGGCCGCCCGGTACCTGGCCGGGCCGGCCGGTGACCAGATCCGTGCGCAAAGCCCGTTCGGGCGGGTCGCCCGCCCCAGCGAGGTCGCGGCCGCGGTGCTGTACCTCGCCTCCCCGGAGGCCGAGTGGGCGAGCGGCACGATCCTCGACCTCAACGGCGCCTCGTACCTGCGCTAGTCAGCCGCCCCGCTGTGGCGCCACCGCCGCCCGGGCATACTGGCGGCTGTGACGCCGATGCGGGTGCTGCTGTTCGATGTCTTCGGGACGCTGGTGGACTGGCGGTCCAGCCTGATCGAGGTGGCGGAGACGGCCGCGGCCCGTGACGGTGTGCAGGCCGACTGGGCGGGCGTCGTCGACGACTGGCGCCGCGCGTACCAGCCAGCGCTGGACCAGGTCCGGCAGGGCGCCACCTGGCGCGACCTCGATTCGCTCCAGCGCGAAACGCTGGGCCAGGTACTCGCCCGGCGGGGCATCTCACTGCCGGGGCCGGCGGCCGAATCGCTGGTCCGGGGCTGGCGGCAGCTGCGGCCCTGGCCGGACAGCCGGGACGGGTTGGACCGGCTGCGGCGCACGCACCTCACCGCCACGTTGTCGAACGGCCATCTCGCGCTGCTCGCCGACCTGCTCAAGTTCGCCGGCCTTCGCGTTGACGCCGTGCTCTCCGCGCAGCTCGCCGCCAGCTACAAGCCCGACGCGAAGGTATACCTGACCGCGCTCCGCTTGCTCGAATGCCGGCCCGGGGACGCCGGGATGGTGGCCGCGCACCCGCCGGACCTGCAGGCCGCCGCCGCGGTGGGCCTGCGCCCGATCTTCGTCCGCCGGCCGCTGGAGTGGGGCCCGGGTATGCCCGCAGCCGACCCACCCGCGCTGGAGGGCCTGATCGAAGCCGACGGGCTCGGCCAGCTCGCTGAGGCCCTGGGCTGCTGACCCGGTATGGCACATCCGTTGCGTCTAAAATAGTCCGGTGGCTGACACCCGGAGGTGCGAGCAGTGCGGCACTGTGTTCGTGCCGCGCCGCGAGCATGCCCGGTTCTGCACCGTTCCCTGCCGGGTCGCGTGGAATCGCGAGCACATGGGCGATCCGGCGGCCGAGGCGAGCGCGCTGCAGTGGTCCATCACCGCGATGAGCGAGATGACGCGGCTTCCCCAGGTGAAGGTGTGGGACCGGTCGCGGGCGTTCGCCGTGATCGGTGAGGCGGTGTGGTGGGTCACCATCGTCGACGCCACGCTGGTGCGCCATCACCCGGGCGCCTACGACAGCGTGGCGGCCGGCCAGAGTCCCGCCGAGCGCCGACGGACCGAGGGGACCCTGACGGGGCTGCGGTTCGTCCGGAACCGGATCGGCCGCAAGGTCAGCCTGGCCGAGTTCGTCGAGCCCGGCGCGCCCGATCCCGGCGCCCGCGGCGCGCACATCACAGGCTGGACGTGGCGGCCGGTGCCGGAACCGGTGCTGACGCGGCTTCCGCCACGCGCGCAGGCGTGGGAGATGACGCGGTACCGGGCGTACCAGGCTCAGCTGGCGGGGCAGACCATCGGGGAGACCTTCGGCCGGTCGGCGGCGTTTCTCACGCTGGCGGCGGAGAACGCGACCGACATGACCGAAATCAGCGCGCATGCCACCCGTGGGCGGACGCCGCCGCTGCGGCCCGTGCCGGTGAACTGAGAATCCCCCGGATCGACCCCGCAACCCATCCCAGGTGACGCCCGCGGCCGCGCGGCTTCGCGCCGGGCCCTGGCCCCCGCACCCGTACCGTGGTCAGCGTGAGCAGGAGACCCACATGACAGCGCCGAGCCCGGCCCGCATCAGGGCGGTGCAGCGCCGGCTGCGGGCCCGGCAGGGCGTGTTCACGCCCAAGCCAGGGCGGCCGGTCCTCGATGAGCTGGTGGCGACCGTGCTGTCGCAGCACACCTCCGACCGGAACTCAGAACGCGCGTTCGCCCAGCTCAAGACGAGGTTCCTTGACTGGGAGCAGGTCGCCGACGCGCCCCATTGCCAGGTGGCCGACGCCATCCGCAGCGGCGGCATCGCCGACCAGAAGGCGCGCCGCATCCAGCAGATTCTGGCTGCCATCGAGGATCGCGAGGGCCGCGTCGGCCTCGACCGCCTGCACGATCTCGATGACGCGGCGGCCGAGGCCTACCTCACGTCGCTGCCCGGCGTCGGCCCCAAGACCGCCGCGTGCGTGCTCGCCTTCGCCATGAACCGGGCCGCGTTTCCCATCGACACCCATGTCCACCGGATCGTCACCCGGCTGGGCTGGATCCGCGCGGGCATGACCGCGGAGCAGGCGCACCGGACCCTGGCGCCGCTCGTGCCGCCCGCTATCCGTTACGACCTGCACATGGCTCTGGTGACGCACGGGCGCACGGTGTGCCGCGCGCAGCGGCCGGACTGCGCTGGCTGCGTCCTGCGCGACCTGTGCGCGTACGGCTCCCCGGCCGCGGGACGTCGGCCGCGGCGGCTACCGTAGGCCGGGTGCGGGTAGCGACCTGGAACGTGAACTCGGTCAAGCAGCGGGTGCCGCGGCTGCTGCCCTGGCTGGATCAGCGGCAGCCCGATGTCGTCTGCCTGCAGGAGACCAAGCTCGCCGACGGCGCGTTCACCAAGCTGCTCGGCGGCGCGCTCGCCAGCCGCGGCTACGCGCTCGGCCTGCACGGGCAGGTGCAGTGGAACGGGGTGGCGATCCTGTCCCGGGTGGGGCTGGACGATGTCGTGGCCGGCCTCCCCGGCGCGCCCGGCTTCCCCGACCCCGAGGCGCGCGCGGTCTCCGCGACCTGTGGCGGGATACGGGTCCACTCGGTATACGTGCCGAACGGGCGGACGCCCGGCTCGGAGCACTACCACTACAAGCTCGCCTGGCTGGCCGCGCTGCGCGACGCCGTCGCGGCCGGCCCGGAGGCCGCGGTCGTCTGCGGGGACATGAACATCGCGCCGGCCGACGCCGACGTGTTCGACCCGGCGGCCTACGTGGGCCAGACCCACGTCACACCGCCCGAGCGGGCGGCACTGGCCCAGCTGGAGGCGCTCGGCCTGCACGACGTCGTGCGGGATCGCTGGCCGGCCGAGCGGGTGTTCACCTACTGGGACTACCGCGGCGGGATGTTCCACCGGGACCTCGGGATGCGGATTGACCTGGTGCTGGCCACCGGCCCGGTGGCCAGCCGGGTGCGGGCGGCCTGGGTGGACCGCCAGGCCCGCAAGGGCACCGCGCCGAGCGACCACGCCCCGGTGATCGTGGACCTGGACGAGGCGCCGGACGGGGACATCGGGCCGGTGGTGCCGCCGCCGTCCGCGCCAGCCGTCAAGCCGGGCTCGGTCAAGCTGCCCCAGTCGCCGTGATCCGCCCGGTCCGGCGGCCGCTGGCTCCGTGACCCGTGATGCCCAGGCGCGCAAACGCGCTGAGACGGCGGATCCAGCCGCGGCCTACTGGCCGTGCAGTGACAGCGCGGCCAGGGCGGCGTTGACGATGGAGCCGGCGTCGAGGTCGTGCGCGCGGTAGAGATCGCCGACGGTCCCGGATTGCCCGAACGTGTCCACGCCGAGGCTGACGGCGGGCACGCCCAGAGCCGATCCGAGCCAGCTCAGGGTGTGCGACGCCGCGTCGTGCACGGTCACGACCGGCGCCCGGTCGCCGAACACGGTGCGCAGCGCGCCGGGAAAGGAGGGCGTGGTCGCGGTGCGGACTCCCTGGCGCAGGGTCCGCTGCCAGGCCCGGTAGAGCCGGTCGGCGGAGGTCACGTTGACGACGTGAGCGGCGATGCCCTCGTCGTTGAGCTCGCCGGCCGCGGCAAGCACCTCGGGCATGACCGCGCCCGAGCCGACCAGATAGACACCTGGCGCGCCGTCGGCCGCGGCCTGGGTGGCGTCGGCCAGCTGGTAGGCGCCCGCCAGGACCTGGCGGCGCAGGCGCGCGTCGCCGAGGCGCTCCTGCGCGCGGGTGAACGGGCCCTGGTCGATGCTGCGCGTGCTTAGCCGGAAGTAGTACGAGCCATCCTCGGTGATGGCGGTCCCGGCGGGCGCGGCGTTCGCGGCGGCGATCTTCTGGAGGGCACCGCAGATGAGCCAGTCGAGGGCGGCCGCGTACGCGGGCTCGATGAAGGTGACGTTCGGCAGCTCCAGGCCAACCGACGCGGTGATGGTGGACTGGTGCGCGCCACCCTCCGGGGCCAGGGAAACCCCGGACGGGGTGCCGGCCACCACGAAACGCGCGCCGGAGTAGACGGAGTAGATGAACGCATCCAGGCCCCGCAGCACGAACGGGTCGTACACGGTGCCGACCGGGAGCAGCGGCTGGCCGGACAGGTCCCAGGCCAGGCCGAGCTGGCCGAGCAGCAGGAACAGGTTCATCTCGCTGATGCCCAGCTCGATGTGCTGGCCTTCCGGGCCCTCGGACCACTTCAGCGCGGCATCCTCACTCCACGAGCGGCGCGCCGCCGGGCTGAAGACGCCCGTCCGGTTGATGAAGCCGGCCAGGTTGGTGGAGGTGGCGACGTCCGGCGCGGTGGTCACGAGGAACGGCGCCACGGCCTCCTCCCGGGACAGGCCGACGAGGATCCGGCCGAGCGCCTCCTGGGTGGAGATCGGCCGGCCGGTGCGCAGGCCGGAGGAATCGGGCACGGCCACGGCCGGTGAGCTCCGCTGCGGCGCGCGGGCCAGGTGCTCGCGGCGGGCCGCCACCCACTGCCCGGCGGTGGTCATCGGGTCGAGCCGGTCCCATTCGGTGGCCGGGGTCAGACCCAGCCGCTCGCGCATCTGGTCGACCTGGGCCGTGGACAGCAGCGCGGAGTGGTTGCGGGGATTCCCCGCTATAGGCAGGCCCCAGCCCTTGACGGTGTAGGCGAACACGACGCTGGGCCGGTCCTTCTCCCGGTCGCACTGGCCGAATGCCTCGAGCAGCGAGCGGAAATCATGGCCGGCCAGATCGGTGACCAGGCCCGCGAACTCGTCGTCGTCGGCGATCCCGGCGCAGAACCGGCGGACCTCGTCCGGGGCACCCTCGAGAAACCGCTGCCTGACGGACTGCGCCGGCCGCCCGAACAGCGACTGGTAATGCTCATTGGGCATCTCGTCGATCCAGGCGCGCAGCGACTCCCCGCCCGGGCGCGCGAACGCCGCCTGCAGCCGGCCGCCGTACTTGGCCTCGACCACATGCCATCCGGCGCCCGTGAACTGCTGCTCCCACTGGGCGATGCGGATCCCGGGCACCACCCGGTCCAGCGACTGCCGGTTCACGTCGACGATCCACATCACGTCGCCGAGGCCGTCGGTCGCCGGGTCGGAAACCGCCTCCCAGATGTTGCCCTCGTCCAGTTCGGCGTCACCGATCAGCGCGACGAACCGGCTGCGCGGCCTGGCGCCGAAGTGGGTGTCCACGTAGCGGCGGGTCGCCGCCGCGAACAGCGGTGCCGCGGCGCCGAGCCCCACGGAGCCGGTCGAGAAATCGACGGTGTCAGGATCCTTGGTCCGGCTCGGGTAGGACTGCAGCCCGCCGAACGCCCGCAGCGTCGGCAGGTAGGCGCGGTCGAGGTTGCCGAGCAGGTACTGGATGGCGTGAAAGACCGGGGAGGCGTGCGGTTTGACGCTCACCTTGTCCGGGGCGTCGAGATACGCGAAGTACAGGGCGGTCATGACGGTGACCAGGCTGGCGCTGGAGGCCTGGTGGCCGCCGACCTTCAGGCCGTCGCCGGTGTCTCGGTCGTGGTTGGCCGCGTCCACGATCCGGGTCGCCAGCCACAGCACGCGCTGCTGGATCGTGTCGAGGACGGCCAGGTCGGGACCGGTGACGGCCGGCCTGGCCTCGGTGTCGGTCATGCAGCGCTCCTTGCCCAGGCCAGCGCTTTCGCCCGGGCCACACGTGGCGCCGGGGCGGTGAGCGGTTCGGTGCTCTCAGCAGTTATGCCCAGCCGGTTGTCAAATTGCCCTGGTAAGGGCTTGTCAAATTGCCCTGATATGGCGGTCTCGTCCTGCTACGTTCGGTGACCTATGAGGTGGGGGACAGAACTGTCGGGACGGGATGTAAGGGAGCACCCATATGCGACGGCTGCTTGTCCTGTTGTCCACCTTGACGGCCGGGGTCCTGTTCGCCCTCCCGGCCGTGCCCGGTTCGGCTGGCACCGGCGGGCACGCCGCGATCACCATCAGCTCTAACGCGGACTTCACCACCTGCGGCTGCGTCACGAGCGGGAGCGGCACCAAGGCCAGCCCCTTCGTCATCGGGCCGTGGGCCATCAACGCGCCGAGCACCGGTGGCTGGTCGGTGAAGGTCAACAACTCCGGCGGCGCGATCACCGACTACTTCAACATCGTCGGGATCTCCTCCACCTACAACGACACCAACACCGGCGACCCCACCATCTGGCTGGTCAACGTCAACACTCCCACCACGGACCCCCCCACCACGATCTCCGGCGCGTCGGGTAACAATCTCGGCATGGGGATCGAGCTCGACGACTCCTCCAACATCTCGATCGACAACGTCTCCTACAACAAGGACAACGGGACGGGGGTCTACATCGACGACGGGTCCTCGAACGTGTCGATCAACAACAGCAAGTTCAAGTCCACCTGCAACATCTGCACGCCGCACACCGGGGACGCGATCTACGCGGTCAACTCCTCCAACCTGAACATCGGCACCGGAGCGGACTGCCCGAGGAACACCCCGTGTAACGACTTCACCTACGACGACGGATGGGGCATCTATCTGCAGGACACCCACGACGTGGTCATCAACCAGGCCGCGGCCGACGCGAACGACACCGGCGGCTATGTCCTCGACGGAACCGGCACCTACAACGTCAAGCTGGAGAACAGCGGCTCGCAGGGGGGCGGGAGCATCTGCCACACCTACCTCGGCCAGAAGCTGAACACCGGCTACACCACCGATCTGCAGGGCGGGCTGCACCTCATCAACGGCACCCACAACGACACCATCACCAACGACACCTTCGCCAACAACACGACCATGGACATCGCCAGCGGTGGCAACGGCTTCTTCTACAACGCCTGCGGCGGGGGGGACCAGCCCTGGACGGGCACCGTCGAGGGCTCGATGGGTCAGAACGTCACCTTCTCCAAAATCTGCTACCACAGCACGAGCGGCGTCATGCCAGGCCTCCCGCCCTCGACCTGCAAGTCGTAACGGGGATCGTCGGCCCGCCGGGCGGTCAGCCGGGGAAGATGGGCTCCGATTGGTAGACGGGCGTTCCCCCGATCACCGTGGCTAGGACCCGGATGCCGCCGATCCGTTCTGCATCTGTCTCGAGCGGATTGGCGTCCAGGACGACGAAGTCCGCGAGCTTGCCGTGCTCCAGCGAGCCGATCTCACCCTCGCGGTGCATGGCGAAGGCGGCCCCCCGCGTATAGAGCGCAAGCGCGTCCTGGACCGAGAGGCGCTCTCCCGGACCGAGCACGAGACCCTCGCCGGTGCGGCGCAGGACCGCGTCGCGGATGCCGATGAGCGGGTCGGCGGTGATGACGGGCGCGTCGGACGATCCGGCCACGGTGATGCCCGCCCGCTGCCAGGACGCGAAGGGATAGAGCTGGTCGCTGCGGCCGGGGAATGCCGCCGCGAACCCGTCGCCCAGGGTGGAGAAGAACCCGGGCTGGCTCACGACCACGATCCCGAGTTCCGCGGCCCGGGCGATCATCGGCGGGAACATCGCGCCGCCGTGCTCGATGCGGTGCCGGCGCGGGTTGCCGTCAGCGCTGGCCAGCACCGCGGCGTAGGCGTCGAGGACGGTCTCGATCGCCCGGTCTCCCTGGGAGTGGATGCAGACCTGGAACCCGTGGGCATCGAGGTCACGGACCATCTCGGTCAGCTCGCCGAGTTCGAAGAACAAGATGCCCGAGCCGTACGGCGGGACGGGGTAGCTGCCGTGGATCGCCGCGGTCCGGCTGCTCATCCCACCGTCAGACCAGATCTTCACGGCCTCGGCGGCCAGCCGGCCCGAACGGCGGCCCCGCAGGCCGGACGCGATGAGCCAGTCCACCTCCTCGTGGACGACCATCCCGTAGATCCGCTGCCGCAGGACGCCGGCGTCGTCCGCCTCGGCGAAAGCGGCGAGCGTGTCGCGGCGGGTATCCGCATCACAGGCCGAGGTCACGCCGAGCTCCGCGAGGTAGCGTCCCGCGCCTTCGACGAGAGCGGCGCGCTGGGCCGCGTCCATGCGGGTGATGTCGTAGCGGAGGTTGCGTTCGAACAGCGCGAACATCGGGCCCTCGAACACCACGCCGTCCAGCCGGCCCTGGCTGTCGCGGCCGAAGGCGCCGCCGGGGGGATCCGGCTGGCCGTCGGAGAACCCGGCTTCCCGCAGGGCGGCCGTGTTGAGCACGCAGGCGTGCAGCGACGTGTGGTACAGCACCGCCGGGCGGTCCGGCACGGCCTCGTCGAGATCGGCCCGCGTCGGATGCCGGCCCTCGCGCAGCTTGTACTCCACGTATCCGCTCCCGGTCACCCAGGAACCCTCCGGCGTGCGGCCCGCGGCTTCCCGCAGGCGCGCCTGGATCGCCGGGATCGCCGGTGCGGACGGCTGGCTGCAGTCGGCCCCCGCCGCCAGGTAGCCGATGTTGGCGACATGGCAGTGCGCGTCGATCAGCCCCGGGACGACGGCCGCGCCATCGAGCCGGATCACCTGGGCGCCGGGCGAGGCCGCCGCGTGGATCTCGCCGGGCGAGCCGACGGCAGCGATGCGGTCATCCCGGACCAGCATGGACCGGGCCCGGCCGACCGGGCCGGCGCCCTCGGCCATGGTGACCGTGACGGCGTCCTCAACGATCAGCTCCACCGGCCAGCCTCCCGATGCCGTGCCCGCCAGCGGGCGCCCGATGGCCGCGGCTGCGCGCCGGGAAAGATCCTACCGAGGGCCGCCGCTACCTCCTGATCACGACCTTCAGGGCGTTGTGCTTGCCCGCCTCGGCGAAAGTGTCGTAGGCCGCCATCATGTCGTGCAGCGCGAAGTCATGCGTGCCGAACAGGTCGGCCGCGATCTTCCCGGACCGGACCAGCTGCAGCAGCATGGGCACGGTGGTCCCGTCGACCAGGCCGGTCGTGATCGTGACGTTCCTGATCCACAGATCTTCCAGATGCAGCGTGGTGGGTGCCCCGTGCACGCCGATGTTGGCGATGACCCCGCCGGGCCGCACCACCCTGGTGCAGATGTCGAACGTCCCGGGCACCCCGACCGCCTCGATCGCCACGTCGGCGCCCAGCCCCCCGTCGGTCTGTGCCATGACCTGCTGTTCGGCGTCCGGGTCGGCGGTGTCGATGGCGACGTCGGCACCGAAGCGCAGCGAGTGCTCGCGCCGGGTGTCGGCGGGTTCCAGCGCGATGATCCTGGCCGCGCCGGCCAGCGACGCGGTCTGGATCGCGGCCAGGCCGACCGGTCCCGCGCCAACGACCACGACCACGTCACCCGGCTTGACCCGGCCGTTCCTGACCCCCACCTCGTAGCCGGTCGGCAGGATGTCGGCCAGGAAGATCACCCGCTCGTCGGTGACGCCCTCGGGCACCTTGTGCACGCTCGTCTCGGCGAACGGGACCCGGGCGTACTCGGCCTGGGTGCCGTCGATCAGGTGACCGAAGATCCACCCGATGCCCCCCGTGGCCTGGCAGTGGCTCGGCATCGCCCGTTTGCAGTAAGCACAGCGCCCGCAGGAGGTGATCGCCGGCACGAGCACCCGGTCACCCTCGGCCAGGCTGGTCACCGCCGCGCCCACCGCCACCACGGTGCCGACCGCCTCGTGGCCTAAGATGCGGCCGCCGGTGACAGCGGGCACATCCCCCTTGAGGATGTGCAGGTCAGTGCCGCAGATCGTAGTCGTATCGATCTGGACGACGATATCCGTGGGCTCGGCTGGGCTCGGGTCCGGGACGGTGTCCCAGGACTTCTGACCGGGGCCGTGGTACACCAGTGCCTTCACCGATACCTCCCGGACCATGACGGTCGCCGCGATGTCCACCTGCCACGGACACTAGGCCGGCCCGCCGGAACGCCAGGGCTCACTATGAGACGCCGGCGTGGGCTCGCCGGTCCGGCCGGCCCGTGGCGGCGGGAATACCCCGCCTTCTTAGTTAGTTTGCATTTAGCAACTACTATGGCTGCCCAGGGTCGGCCCAGCCGCGGGACAATCCGTGCTGGCGGCCCGCCCCGATCCGGGAGGAACACCCGTGCCGCTCGCGCCCGTGAGGACGTCTGCCCAAGGACCTATCCACGCCGGCCGCAACGGCCCTTCCCACGACGGCAGCGCCAGCCAGCCGGCGACCGGGGTCCATTACAAGTGGATCGCCCTGTCAAACACCACGCTCGGCATGCTGATGGCCACCATCAACGCCTCCATCATGCTGATCGCGCTGCCGGACATCTTCCGCGGCATCGGCGTCAACCCGCTGCAGCCGGGCAACACCAGCCTGCTGTTGTGGCTGATCATGGGATACCTGCTGGTCACCGCCGTGCTGGTGGTCAGCTTCGGGCGGCTGGGCGACATGTTCGGCCGGGTGCGGATGTTCAACCTCGGGTTCGCGCTGTTCGCCGGCTTCTCCATCCTGCTGTCGCTGACCTGGCTGCACGGCACCGCCGCCGCCTGGTGGCTGATCGCGATGCGGATCATGCAGGGAGTCGGCGGGGCCATGCTGATGGCCAACTCCAGTGCGATCCTCACCGACGCCTTCCCACCGGGCGAACGTGGGCTCGCGCTCGGGCTGAACCAGGTGGCCGGCATCGCCGGCTCGTTCATCGGCCTGGTGCTCGGCGGCGTGCTCGGCCCGCTCAACTGGCGTTATGTCTTCCTGGTCTCGGTCCCGTTCGGGGTGCTCGGCACGATCTGGTCCTACCGGAAGCTGCAGGAGCGGGGCATCCGCCCGGCCCGGCTGGACTGGGCGGGCAACGTGACCTTCGCCGCCGGCCTGATCGCGGTGCTGGTCGGCATCACCTACGGCATCCAGCCCTACGGCGGGCACACGATGGGCTGGACCAGCCCGCTGGTCCTCGGCCTGATCGGCGGCGGGCTGGCGGTGCTCGCCATCTTCTGCGTGATCGAGACCCGGGTCGCCGAGCCGATGTTCCGCCTCGCCCTGTTCAAGATCCGCCCGTTCACCGCGGGCAACCTGGCCAGCCTGCTGTCGGGCCTGGGCCGCGGCGGCCTGATGTTCACCCTGATCATCTGGCTGCAGGGCATCTACCTGCCCATCCACGGCTACGGCTTCAGCCAGACCCCGCTGTGGGCCGGCATCGCCATGCTCCCGCTGACCGCCGGCTTCCTGGTCGCGGGGCCGGTGTCCGGCTGGCTGTCCGACCGTTACGGCGCCCGGCCGTTCGCCACCGGCGGCATGGTGCTGGCCGCCGTCTCGTTCGCGCTGCTCGAACTGCTGCCGGTTGACTTCGCCTACTGGCAGTTCGCGGGCATCCTCCTGCTCAACGGGATCGGCATGGGACTGTTCGCCTCCCCGAACCGGGCCGGCATCATGAACAGCCTCCCGGCCGAGCGGCGGGGCGTCGGCGCCGGCATGAGCGCGACGTTCCAGAACTCGGCCATGGTGCTGTCCATTGGCATCTTCTTCACGCTGATCATCCTGGGCCTGGCCGCGTCGCTGCCGTCCGCGCTCAGCCACGGCCTGATCGCCCAGGGTGTGCCGCGGGCGGACGCGGCCCGGATCGCAGCGCTGCCGCCGGTCGCGGTCATGTTCGCCGCCCTGCTCGGCTACAACCCGGTGCAGACCCTGCTCGGGCACACCGTCAGCAAGCTGCCCGCGAGCCACGCCGCCTACCTGACCGGCCACACCTTCTTCCCCGCGCTGATCTCGCCGGCGTTCCAGCACGGCCTGGCCATCGCGTTCGACTTCGCGATCGCGGCCTGCCTGATCGCGGCCGTGGCGTCGCTGCTGCGGGGCAGCCGGTACGTCCACGAGCTGCACGGCGAATCCCCGCTGCCCGCCACCGCCGCCGGTGCCGCTAGGCAGCCGCTGGCCCACGCCGCCGACGGGGCCCGCGCCGCGGCCGACGGCACGCGTTCCCGGCATCCCGTGGCCGCGCCGCACCCGGCCGCCAAGCACCTGGTGGCGAGCATGGAATCGGCGGACGGATAGCCGCGCCTAGCCGGGCGGGGAGCCCAGCCGATCTGCGCGGCGTGACCACCCTGACCGAGCATGGGCAGCGCTGATCCACCGGGGGCCGCGCCGGGCCATCGCGAGCACTATTGTCATGCCGGTGACCTGTTGGTTGCTCAACAGCAACTATTCGGCCGCGGGTGCCCATCACATCACCCGGGCCGCGGCCGTGGCGTCCGGTGCCTCCCGCGCCCTGCTCGGCGCCGTCCCGGCCTCCGCGCCGCTGAGCACGCCAGCGCTGTGGCTCACCGGCGCGGCACGCTGGCTGCTGCTCGCCGGGCTGTCCCTCGCGCTGGGTGGGCTCGCCGGGCGTGGGCTCGCCCGGCAGTACATCGCCCGGGAGGATACGCCTGACGCACCCGCGCCGCTGCCACCGCCCTGGGCGCTGCGCGGCTCGCTCATCGGCCTGGCGGCAAGCGCCGCGCTGCTGATCATCGCGCGGGCCGGCCCGGGCGTGGCGGCACGCCTGGCCCGCCCGCCGGTGGTGGGCCTGGAGTCCAGGGCCACCGGCGTGATCGCCGCCGTAGAGTTCGCCTGCTTCGCGCTCGCCGCTCTCACGCTCCGGCTCCGCCAGCCTGGCTGGAGCCTGCCGCCACTGTTCGGCGTCGCGCTGGCGGAGGGGATCCGCGCTCACCCGGAGGGCTCGATCCCGGTGGCCGGCGCGCTGCTCACCTTCTGCCACCTGCTGCCGGGCGTGGTCTGGGCCGGCATGCTCGTGTACACGGCCCGTGCCGCAATCGCCTGGCGGGCCTACCCGCGGCCGGTGCAGGGCCTGTTCCGGTTCCATGGCATGGCCGCGGCCTGGCTGTTCGCGGTCGTCGTGGTGACCGGCGTGCTCTCGGCCCTGCTGCTGGTGCCGGTGGGTTCGCTGGTGACGACGACGTACGGGCGTGTCCTCCTGGCCAAGGCGGCGGTGGTCACGGTCGCGGCTGCGCTGGCCCTGGCCACCCGGGCGAGGCTGCGGCACCCAGCGGAGCCCGGAGCCGGGCTCCCGCTCGTGACCAGGCTGGAGATCGGCGCGCTGGCCGCGGTGCTGGCCGTCACCGGGCTGCTGACGGTCCTGATGCCGCCGGCCAAGCCCATCTACGCGGGCCGGGCCAGGACCGCGCCGGCGTCAGTGGTCCGCGCTGGCCGGCGCCAGCCCGGGGAGGCGGTGTCATACGTGGGTCCTGCGCGGTTCCGCGCACAGTGACCCGGGCCGGGCGGCCTAGCTCCTGACCCGGGTGCCGTGTAGCAGGATGGGCACATGCTGGTCGTTCACGTTCATGCCCGGGTCCTGCCCGAGCGGGTCGGGGATTTCCTGGCCGCCACGCTGGTCAACGCGCGGGCATCGCTGGCCGAGCCTGGTGTGCTGCGGTTCGACGTTCTGCAGGATCAGGCGGACCGGACGCACGTGGTGCTGGTGGAGGTCTACCGCGACGCCGAGGCCCCCGCCGCGCACAAGCTGACGCCGCACTACGCGGCCTGGCGCGACGCGGTGGCCGAGATGATGGCCGAGCCGCGGGCGTCCGATAAGTACTCCGCGGTGTTCCCGGCGGGCAGCGAGGGCTGGGCGAGCGGCCCACCCGGCCCCACGTGAGCGCGATGGCGTTCGAGTTCGCGACCGCCGGCCACATCATGGCCGGCGCTGGCCGGGCGGAGGAGCTGCCCGGGGTCCTCGCCGGGCTCGGGTCCCGGGTGCTGGTGTGCACGGGAGCGGACCCGGCCCGCCACGCCGGCCTCCTGGCCGGGCTGGATTTGCCGACCGCGGTGTTCGCCGTGGCGGGCGAGCCCACGGTCGAGCTGGCCCGGTCCGGCACCGCCGCGGCCCGCGAGCACGGTGCCGATGTCGTCGTCGCGATCGGCGGCGGCAGCGTCATCGACCTCGGCAAGGCCGTGGCCATGCTGCTGGGCAACGGCGGCGACCCGCTTGACTACCTGGAGGTCGTTGGATCGGGCAAGAAGATCACCCAGCCTGCGGTACCGCTGCTGGCCGTGCCCACCACCGCCGGCACCGGAGCGGAGGTGACGGCCAATGCCGTGCTCGCCTCACCGGCGCACGGGGTCAAGGCGAGCCTGCGCAGCCCGCTGATGATCCCCCGGGTCGCGCTGGTCGATCCCGAGCTCACGGTGTCCTGCCCGCCGCCGGTCACCGCGGCCAGCGGCCTGGACGCGCTCACCCAGTGCCTGGAGCCGTTCGTCTCCGCCTGGGCGAACCCGCTCACCGACGGCCTGGCCCGCGAGGGTTTGCGCCGGGCCGCGGCGGGCCTGCGCGCCGCCTATGCCGACGGCAGCGACCTTGCGGCCCGGGCCGACATGGCCATGTGCAGCCTGCTGGGCGGGATCGCGCTGGCCAACGCCAAGCTCGGTGCCGTCCACGGCCTGGCCGGTGTCATCGGCGGGATGGCGGACGTGCCGCACGGCGTGGCCTGCGCCGCCCTGCTGGCCCCGGTGATCGAGGCCAACGTGGAGGCGCTGCGGTCCGGGCCAGCGGGTCACCCGGCCCTGGGCCGGTACACCGAAGCCGCCCGGCTGGTGACCGGGAATCCCGCCGCATCCATCGAGGACGGGCTCGCCTGGGTCCGGGAGACGGTCACCCTGCTCGCCGTGCCCGGGCTGGCCACGTTCGGCGTCCGGCCGCAGCACGCCGGTGACGTTGCCGCCAAAGCCGCCAGGTCAAGCAGCATGCAGGGCAATCCCGTCGCCCTGAGCGACAGCGACCTGCGCGCGATCGTCCTGCAGGCGCTGTAGCCACGGCGAGCCTGCGCTCATGGGACTTCAAGATCGCAGATGAGCGCGGGCGCGGCAGGTATCAGCTCGACGCCCGTAGCGGGCACTGCGCCAGCAGGAGCTGGTGGACGTCGAGATTGCCGGGTGCGCGCGTCGTGCGGCCGCAGTTCTCCCTGAGGGCCTGCCGTGAATCTCAGGCGGTGGCGAGGAACCGGGCCAGTTCGTCCCGGGTCGGCGCGGTGGCCGGCCCGCGCCTGGTGACCGCGACCGCAGCCGCCGCGTTGGCGGTGCGGGCGGCGGCGGTCTCAGTCATGCCCGCCGCCAGCGCGGCGATGAAGACCCCGCTGTGGGCGTCGCCGGCGCCATTGGTGTCACGCACCCGCACCCGGAACCCCGGCACGTGCACCACCACCCCGTCGCCCGCGCGGCCGACCAGGCAGCCGCCGGGCCCGGTGCGCACCAGCACCCGGGACCGGCTGGTCCGGCCGGCGAGCGCGGCCGCCGCGGCCCGCGGGTCCGTGACCCCGGTGAGGATGGCGGCCTCCCGCGCGTTGCAGGTCAGCCAGTCCGCCCGGCCGAGCACGGCGGCGAGCGCCCCGGCCGGGACGGATCCGGCCAGCGGGCCGGGGTCGAAGAAGAGCAGATTGCCGTCGCGCAGCCGCGGCAGCCACCCGAGCAGCGCGGCCCGGTTGCTGTCGTGAACCAGGCTGTAGCCGGACAGGTAGACGGCATCGCCCTCGGCCGGGCTGACCCGGCCGAGGTCCCCGGCGGTGAGCGTGGCCTCGGCGCCGCGGCTGGTGAGGAAGGTCCGCTCGCCGCCGGCCTCCACGATCGTGAGCACGAAGCCGGTGTCCTGTCCGGCCTTGGCCGGCTGGATGACATCGATGCCCTCTGCGGCCAGCGCCGTCCGCGCCATCGTGCCGAACGGGCCGGTTCCGTGGGCGCCCGCGTAGGCGGCCCGCAGGCCCTGGCGGGCGGCGGCGGCCATCACGTTGAACCCACCTCCGGGCGTGGCCTCGGCCCGGCTCGCCAGTACGTCGCCGCCCCGCTCGGGGAGCGCGGGCACGCCCAGGACGATGTCGACGACCACGTTGCCGAGATGAAGCAGCCGGTCGAACCGGGCCGGCCCGGCGGCGGGCGGTCCCTGGCTACCCTGGGGCATCGCCGCCGGGCTGCGCGGCCGCCCCGGCCCGGACCGCAAGCAGGCCGGCCGCCAGCCCCTCCAGCCCGAGGTTGTTCACCCGGGCCACCGTGACCCGCGCGTTCGCCGGGAACGCCTCCCCCCCGTGGCAGGCACCGCAGATCGCGCCGGCCATGGCGGCGATCGTGTCGCAGTCACCGCCCAGCGAGGCGGCCATCCGGCAGGCGAGCCACGGGTCGCCCATGCTCGCCGCCGCCACCGCGAACGCCGCGGGCACCGATTCCTGGGTGGCCAGGCTCGATCCCACCAGCCGGTACACCACGTCCATGGCCGCCTCCGGGACGAGCCCGGTGACCAGCCCGGTCGCCCAGATGATCCGCGTGGCCACGTCCGCGCCCGCGGCCCAGTGCCCGAGCTGGGCGGCGCTGGCCGACGCGGCCGCCGCGATCTGGACCGCGTCGCCGACCGTGGCCCCGTCGATCCCGGCGCTGACCGCCGCCGCCACCGCCGCCGCGCCCGCCAGCGCGATCCCGGTGTTGTGCGTCACCCGGCTCGCGGCCACCACGCGCTTCATCAGCAGGCCATGATCGCCGGACGGGGTGGCGATACCCACCGGCGTGATCCGCATCGCGGCCCCGTTGGTGGTGCCGAACCGGCCGGAGTCCTCGATGCTGGCCCCGGCGGCGACCGCGCTGAGGGCCCGCCGCGTGGACGGGCCGAGCAGGTCGAGCGAGCCGCGGGCGCGCATCGACTCCTCCCACACCAGCAGCTGGCTCGCCAGTTCGGCCGGGTCGGGGGTCCCGCGGCCCTCGATGACCAGGCGCGCCAGCAGCACCGCCTGCTCGGTGTCGTCGGTGACGGTGCCCGCCGGCCGCCCGGCGGCCAGCGGATGATCCGGCGGGCCCGGCTCGAAGCCGGCCAGCAGGCTGCCGTACCGTGCCACGATCTCGGGCCGGGAGCGCGACTGGGTCGGCATGCCCAGCGCATCGCCGATCGCCAGCCCGTACAGCGCCCCGAGTGCACGCTCACGCACCAGCTGCTCACCTCCCGGTTCCTGCCTAACGACGGCTGCCGCGCCGGGCACCCCCATCTGGCTGGCCCAGCTGCCGGCGCAGCGGGGCCAGCGCCGCAGCTATCGTTGAGCGCGCTTGCGGTTGGGCTCTTCTGCCCACCGATCTCCGGGAGCCTGCCGGATGGCCTCGTCCAGGCTGACCACTTCCACCAGCGGGCTGTAGAGGCGCAGGATATCCAGGGTCTTGGTGTGGCTCTCGTCGTTGACGCCCGCGCAGGCGTCCGCGACCACCTGCACCAGGACCCCGTCATCGGCGGCCGCCAGGGCGGTCGAACAGGACACAGCAGTCGGTGGAGACCCCGGCCAGCACCAGCCGCCCGCCGCCCACGATCTCGTACAGCTCGTCGCCCACCTTGCCGAAGGTCGTGGCGTCCACGGTCGGCGCCGGCTCATTGGCGAACTCGTCCACGAGCTCGTAGATCCGCGCGTCCGGCGGTCGCAGCGCGAACGGCCAGAGCTCGTAATAGCGGCGCCACGCCCCGGCGGGGGCGGCCGGCGCCACGAACCTGGTGAAGACGACGTGCGGCTGGTAGGCGCCGACGAGCCGCTGGATGGGGCCCACGATCTCGCCGAACCGGGGCGTGAACCAGGGACTGTCACGCTCACCGAACACCCGCTGCATGTCGATGACCGCGAGCGTCGCCTGCTGCTCCCCGGCGGCCGAGCCTTCCGGGCCCGCCGGGCGGGCCGGGCTGGTCATGTCTGGGCGGTGGCGGGCTCCCGCGGCGCCGCCTCCTGCGCGCGCACGGACGGCCGGCTGAATGCCCATTGCGCGACGAACCCGAGCACCAGGGCCACGAGCACACCCAGGTTGGCGAACGCCCAGGCGCCGGTCTTGCCGCCGAGACCGAACGGGCCGAGCAGGTAGCCCTGCCATTTGAGCCAGCTCGCGAGGGTGTTGGTGACCAGCCCCCATCCGATGACGGTGGCGACGATGACCACGCCGACCGGGAACCACCGGATGTCGCCGTAGCGGCCGCCCGGGTTGTACAGCTCCGCCTCGGCGTAGTCACGCCGCCGCAGTACGATGTCGGCGAGCATGACGCCGCACCAGGCGGCGATCGGCACGCCGAGCGTGATCAGGAAGCCCTCGAACTGGCCGAAGAAGTTGCCGGATATGAACACCACGTAGATCGTGCCCAGGGTCATCACGGTGCCGTCGATCAGCGCCGCGACATACCGGGGGACCCGCAGGCCGAGCGACAGCAGGGCCAGGCCCGAGGAGTAGATGTCCAGCACCGCGCCGCCGATCAGGCCGAGCACGGCCACGATCGCGAACGGGACCAGGAACCAGGTCGGCAGCAGCACGGCGAGCGCCCCGATCGGGTCGTTGGCGATCGAGGTGCTCAGCCCCTTGGAGGAGCCGGCCAGCAGCAGCCCGAAGATGATCAGGGCGATCGGGGCCACCGCGCCGCCGAAGGTCGTCCAGCCGGCCACCCCGGTGCTCGAGGATTTCCGCGGCAGATAGCGCGAGTAGTCGGCGGCCACGTTGACCCACCCGAGCCCGAAGCCGGTCATGATGAACACCAGCCCGCCGATCAGCGCCTGCGCCGAGCCTCCCGGCAACGCCGACACCGCCGACCAGTGGATCTTGCCGGCGACCAGGATGATGAATACCACCGTGAGCACCCCGGTGATGATCGTGATGGCCGTCTGCATGCGCATGATCAGGTCGAACCCCATCACGCCGCCGAAGATGGTCAGCCCGACCACCACGATCAGCGCGATTACCTTGGTGGCGGTGCCGCTGGGCCAGCCGAGGTGCCCGAAGACCGTCGCGATCGCCAGCACCGCCAGGATCATCAGGATGGTCTCCCAGCCGACCGTCAGCAGCCACGAGATGACCGTCGGCAGCTTGTTGCCGCGGACGCCGAACGCCGCCCGGCTCAGCACCATCGTCGGTGCCGACCCGCGCTTGCCGGCGATCGCGATGAACCCGCACAACAGGAACGAGATGATGATCCCGACCGCGCCGACCACGACCGCCTGCCAGAACGAGATACCGAACGCCAGCAGGAACGCTCCGTAGCTCAGGCCGAGCACCGAGATGTTGGCCGCGAACCACGGCCAGAACAGGTCACGTGGATGGCCCTTGCGCTCGGAATCGGTGATGACGTTGATGCCGTTCGTCTCGATCTGCAGCGGGCGCGATTCGGCCTCGCCTGCCTGGACGGCAACCCCGGCACCTTGAACATCAGCCATGGCAAACCCTCCCTACCGCCTGTACTGCCTAACCATGCCGGTGGGCGTTGTGGTGATCATGCCCACCGTGGAACCGGTGAATGTCATCTCCGCGCCGCTCATTGGTCCATGATCGCCTTACGCTGGCCCCCGTCGATAGGGATGTGGGCGCCGTTGATGAAGCTGGCCCGGGGCGAGGCGAGAAAGGTCACCAGCGCGGCCACCTCGCCCGGCTCGCAGATGCGGCCGAAGGGGATGGACCGCTCGGCCAGTTCGTGCGCGCGCTCCTGGGACACGCCCTTGTCGCGGGCGAACGCCTTCTCCAGCGTGTCCCAGCGGTCGGTATTCACCGGCCCCGGGTTGACCGTGTTGATGCGCACACCATGGCGCCCGTACTGCTCGGCGGCCGAGGACGCGAAGTTGATGTCCGCGGCGTTGGCCACTCCCGCGGTCATCTCCCAGTAGCTGGGCTTGAGGCCGTCGTTGCCGACCACGAGCACGATGGCGCCCTCCCCTCGTTCGCGCATGTGGCCGATGACCGCGCGCACCGAGCGGACGTAGCCCATGAACTTGAGGTTGAGGCTCGACATCCACTGCTCTTCGGTCAGATCCTCCAGCAGGCCGCCGGGCGAACTGCCCGCGCAGGTGACCAGGATGTCGATCTTGCCGAACTGGTCCAGGGTGGCGTCGACGCAGCGCTGGATGTCCTGGGTCACGCTCATATCGCCGGCCATCGGCACGACGGTGCGGCCGGTGTCAGCGGCGATCTCCTTAGCCGTCGCCGCCAACGATTCTCCCGTCCGGGCGGTGATCACCACGTTGGCGCCTTCGCGCGCGAGCTGCTCGGCCACCGCACGGCCGATCCCCTTGCTCGCACCGGTGACGAAGGCCACCTTCCCGGCCAGCTGCAGATCCACCGCAACCCCTCTCGGCCCGTTTGGCTCGGATGGTATACCAAATATCAGCCCTCCGGAAGGCTCAGCCGCCGCCCGGCTTCCCACGACTTTGCGTCATGGTCATGTCCCTTTCGTCCGGGTTTGCGCGAGGCCAACCCGTGGCCTGCCGCAGACGATCATGGGCGTGTCCAGCGTTACCCAGGGGCGAGGGCGCTGCGGACGAGCTTGCCGACGTGGTTGCGCGGCAGGGCGGGCAGCTCGAACACCTGCTTGGGGCACTTGTAGGCGGCCAGCGCCGTGCGGGCATGCGCGATCAGGGCGCGTTCGTCGAAGGCCTGGCCGGGGCGCATGACCACCCACGCGGTCACCTGCTCCCCCCAGCGCTGGTGCGGGACGCCGGCCACGGCGGCCTCGGCGACCGACGGGTGGTCCTCCAGCACGAGCTCCACCTCACGCGGGTAGACGTTCAGCCCGCCGGTGATGATCATTTCCTTGATGCGGCCCCGGATGGCGAGCTGGCCATCAGCCGGGTCCACGCGGCCGATGTCGCCGGTGCGGAACCAGCCGTCCGGCGTGAAGGCGGCGGCGGTCGCCGCCGGGTCATGCCAGTAGCCGCCGAAGACCTGGGGGCCGCGGAGCTGGATCTCGCCGTCTTCCCCGGCGGCCAGCTCCGCGCCCTCCGACCAGATCCGGGCCATGACGCCGGGAAGCGGCACCCCGAGGGTGCCGGCGGTTGGCCCGCCGTAGATGTTCGAGACGTTGAGGCCGGTCTCGGTGGTGCCGTAGCGGACCAGGGGCAGCCGCGCCCAGTACGGCCGGGAGGCGCTCCGCGAGCGCGGGGCTCAGCGGCGCCGAGCCGCACACGGCCAGCCGCAGGCCGCTCAGCACGGTTGCGCCGCCCGGGGCGGCGGCCAGCGGGGCGGCGGCCGCCGGTGGGGCGCCCGCCCCGGTGACGGCGCCCAGCAGCGCCTGGTACATGGTCGGCACGCCCAGCAGCACGCTGGCATGGGTCGCCCGCGCCGTCTCGATGAGGTCGGCGGGGGTGAACTTCGAGCGGACATGGCCGGTGGCCCCGGCGATGAGGGTGGCGTGCACACCCCCCAGGCCGTGCTGGTGGTACAGCGGAAGGGCGTGCACGAGCACGTCGTCCGCGCTCCACCGCCAGGCCGCCATCGCCGCGCGGATCGAGGTGAGCAGCTGGCGGTGGGTCAGGGGCACGCCTTTCGGCCGCCCGGTGGTGCCCGAGGTGTAGGCGAGCAGCGCGGCGTCGTCCGGGCGGGCCCGGACCCGGCCCGCCGGACCCGGCGGCCCGGGCGGCAGCTCGCTGGCGTCCACCGTCAGCGGCGGTTCAGGCAGCCCGGCCAGCAGCCGGGCGGGACCCGGGCCGGCGAAGGCGACCCTGGCGCCGGAATCGGAGACCAGGTGCGCAAGCTCGGGCGCGGTGCAGCCGGGGTTGGCCAGCACCACGACGGCGCCCGCCCGCAGCGACCCCAGATAGCAGCGCAGGAACCCGGGACCCGGCCCGGCGGCCAGCAGCACCCGGTCGCCGGGCTGGAGCCGCCGGGCCAGCCAGCCCGCTATCCGCCCGGCGCCGGCGTCCAGCGCCGCGTGCGTGACCGGCTCGCCGTCGACGGTGACAGCGACGCGGTCGGGCACGCGTCCGGCGGACGCGGCGGCCAGCTCGGGGATGGTGGCCTCGCCCAGCCGGCCGACGTAGGCGGGCACATCCCCGGCGCCGGGCAGATGCGCCCGCCACCCGGCCCGGCTCCATTCCTCGCAGGCGGTCATCCCGTCGCCGGCGGGGTCACCTGGGCCCAGGCGGCCCGGTTGGACTGCCGCTCGGCCCGCAGCCGGTCGAGCAGGCCGCCCGCCGTCATCACGCTCTTGACCCGCGCCGACGTCCCGGGGCCCTGGGCGGCCAGCTCACCGGCGATGCCCGCCGCGAGGCGTCCCGGGTCGTCGTCGACCCGGTTGACCAGGCCCAGGGCCAGTGCCTCCGCCGCCTCCACCCACCGCCCGGTCAGCGCCAGCTCCATCGCGGTGCCGCGGCCGACGAGGTCGGTCAGCACCCACGCCCCCACCGCCAGGTCGCGGCCGGCTGGCCCGATCCAGCGCAGCCTCGCCGCGGGCCCCGCGATCCGCAGGTCCGCCGCGGCCGCGAGCTGCGCCCCGCCGCCGACCGCCGCCCCGCTGACGACCGCGATCACCGCCCCCGGCCTGGTGATCATGATTTCGCAGCACTCGTACACCAGGTCGGAGACCGCGGCCCGGTCGGTGTCCGGGACGTCCAGGTCGGCGCCGGCGCAGAACACCCGGGGATCGGTGCTGCCGAGCACCACCGGGGTGGTCTCTTCCTCCCCGAGTGCGTCGCGCAGGGCACGGGCCAGCCTCAGATCGAGCGCGTTGCGCCGCTCCGGCCGCGCCAGCAGCAGCTGCCGGTAGCCGACGGTGCTGTGCTCCACGCGCAGGTGGGAAGGCGCCATGCGCGGCTCCCGGTGGACGGCCGGTCCTGTGCTGAAATATGGTATACCAAGTGACCTCGACGGCCTGAGCGGTGCCCGGACGTGCGCACGGGAAGGACCGCGGTGAAACCAGCCCCGTTCGCCTATCACCGCGCTGACAGCGTCGAGCAGGCGGTCGCCCTGCTGGCCGGGCTCGGGGACGAGGCGAAGATCCTGGCGGGCGGCCTGAGCCTGGTCCCGATGATGAACCTCCGGCTGGCCCGTCCCAGCGCGCTGGTCGATGTGACCCGCATTCCCGGCCTGAACTACCTGCGGGCCACCCCGGACGGCCTGCACATCGGCGCGCTGACCTCGCACCGGACCGTCGAGATGAGCCGCGACCCGGCGGTGACGGCCGGGTTCGGCGTGCTGCCCCGGTCGGCACGATGGATCGGGCACTACCCGATCCGGGCCCGCGGCACGTTCGGGGGCAGCATCGCGCACGCCGACCCGGCCTCTGAATGGTGCCTGCTGGCGCTGCTGCTCGAGGCCAGCGTCGTGCTCCAGGGACCGGCCGGGCAGCGTGTCCTCCCGGCCGCCGAGTTCCTCCAGGGTTTCTACACCACGGCCGCGGAACCGGACGAGATGATCACCGAGGTCTGGTTCCCGCGGCCGGCGCCACGGGCCGCGCTCATCGAGTTCGCGGAGCGCCAGGGCGATTTCGCGGTCGTCGCCGCAGCCGTGTCAGTGGACATCGCCGACGGGATCTGCCGGTCGGCGCGGGTGGTGCTGGGCGGCGTCGGCCCGCTGCCGGTCCAGGTCGCAGCCGAGGCCGTGGCCGGCCAGCCGGCCACGGCGCAGACGTGGCGCGCCATGGGCGAGCATGCCGCCAGCCAGATCGAGCCGCCGTCGGACACCCATGGCAGCAGCGGGTTCCGCCAGCAGCTCGCCGCGACGCTGGTGTCCCGGGCGCTGGCCGAGGCGAGCGAGCGGTGACCGGCCCCGGCCACACCGCCGACGCCGCGCTGGCTGACGGCCAGCGGCCGGGCGGCCGGGGCCGATGGGTCGGGACGGCGATGGCCCGCAAGGAAGACCCCCGGATGCTGCGGGGCCGCGGCGCCTTCGTGGGCGACCTCACCCGGCCGGGGCTGCTGCACGCGGCCTTCGTGCGCAGCCCGTTCGGCGCCGCCCTGGTCTCCGCCGTCGACACCTCGGCCGCGCTGCGGGCGCCGGGGGTGGCCGACGTCTTCACCGCGGCCGACCTCGGGGACCCGTACCTGCTGGCCACGCTGGAGCGAGAGGAGTTCGTGCCCACCCCGATGCCGTTGCTCGCCGGGGACCAGGTGCGCTTCGCGGGCGAGCCGGTGGCGGTGGTCGTCGCCGGCGACGCCTACCTGGCCGAGGACGCCACCGAACTGGTGGAGGTCGAGTGGGCGGAGCTGCCCGCGGTCACTGACGTCGCCACCGCGCAGGACGGCACCGCGCGCCAGGTGCACGAGGGCCTGGTGGGCAACTGCCTGGTGGATCTGCTGATGTTCGACGACGAGCGGCTGGGTGAGATCTTCGCCGGCGCCCCGGTGGTCGTCAGTGGCGTCTTCACCAGCGCCCGGGTGGCGGCGCTCCCGCTGGAAGGGCGCGCCTGCCTGGCCGAGTGGGACGACCGCGACGGGCAGCTGGTGATGCATGTCTCCACCCAGGTCCCGCACCAGGTCCGTTCCGCCGTCGCGCAGGCGCTGCGCCTGCCCGAGCGGGCGGTGCGGGTCCTGGCGCCCGACGTCGGGGGCGGGTTCGGCCTCAAATGCGTGGTCGGCCGGGAAGAGGTGACCGTGGCCGCGGCCGCGCTGCGGCTGCGGCGGCCCGTGCGCTGGGTCGAGGACCGGCAGGAGAACCTGACCGCCTCGTTCCACGGGCATGAGCAGCGTTACCAGGTGCGTGCCGCGTTCGACTCGCGCGGCCGGGTCCTGGCCCTGGACGCGGATATCGACTGTGACGTCGGCGCCTACTCCGCCTACCCGTTCACCTGCGCGGTCGAGCCGCTGATGGCGGCGAGCGAGCTGCCCGGCGTGTACAAGGTCCCGGCCTACCGGGCGCGCGGCCGGGCGATCGCCACCAACAAGGCGCCCACGGCGCCGTACCGCGGGGTGTCCCGGCCGCAGATCGTGCTGGTCATGGAGCGGCTGATGGAGAAGGCGGCCCGGGCGCTGCGCACCGATCCGCTGCAGCTGCGGCGGCTGAACCTGATCGGCCCGGGCGAGTTCCCCTACACCGGGGTCAACGGCATCACCTACGACGAGGGCAGCTACACCGAATCACTCGACCTCGCCGAACGGCGGGTGGCCGACGACGGCTGGCCCGCGCAGCGGGATGCGCTGCGCGGCGCCGGGCTGGCGGCCGGGATCGGTTACGCCTGCTTTTCCGAGCGCACCGGCTATGGCACGCCCACCATGTCGCTGCGGCGGATGCGGATGACCCCCGGCTATGACACGGCCCAGGTGCGCATGGACCCGACCGGTGAGGTCATCGTCACCACCGGCACCTGCGGTCACGGCCAGGGTCACGAGACGACGTTCGCGCAGATCGTCGCCGACCGGCTCGGCGTGCACCCGGACCAGGTCCGGCTGCGCCAGGGAGACACCGATCTCGTCGCCTACGGCTGGGGCACCTTCGCCAGCCGCTCGATCGTGATCGGCGGGGGCGCCGCCGCCCGGGCCGCGGACGCCGTCGCCGACCAGTTGCGCCAGGTGGCCGGCTGCCTGCTGGAGGCCAGCGCCGCCGACGTCGAACTGCGCGAGGGCTCGGCGCGGATCCGGGGTGACAGCCGGGCCGGCATCCCGATCAGCGAGCTCGCCCGGGCCGTCTACTTCCAGACCCACACCCTCCCGGAGGCGCTGCGTTACGGGCTCGAGGCGCGGGCGTCGTTCGACCCGCCGGGCACGTTCTCCAACGCCTGCCATGCCGCGCTGGTCGCGATCGACCCGGGCACCGGCGCCATCCGGCTCCGCCGGTACCTGGTCGTGGAGGACTGCGGGGTGGTCATCAACCCGCTCATCGTGGATGGGCAGGTCCGCGGCGGGGTCGCCCAGGGCGTGGCGGCCGCCCTGCTGGAGCGGATCCGCTACGACCAGGAGGGGCAGCCGACGACCGCCACCTTGATGGATTACCTGCCGCCGACGGCGGCGGAAATGTGCTCGATGGACATTGTTCACCTGCAGACCCCGTCCCAGTTCAGCGAGACCGGCGCGAAGGGGATGGGCGAGGGCGGCATGATCGGCGCCCCAGCGGCCGTGCTCAACGCGATCAACGACGCGCTCTCCGGCACGGCCGCGGAGTTCGACCACATCCCCGTGCTGGCCGAGGACGTGAGCGGCGCGCTCGCCGCGGGCGGCGCCGCCGGCGCAGGCAGCGCGCTCGCCGGGACCGGGGCGTGCGCCGCGGCGGGCAGGGAGGGCGGCGCGTGAAGGACATGCACCGGATCCGCCTGCGCGTCAACGGGCGTGAGCACGAGCTCAGCGTGGAGGCGCGCCGGACGCTCGCCGACATGCTGCGGCACGACCTGGGTTACACGGGCACGCACCTGGGCTGCGAGCACGGAATCTGCGGTGCGTGCACGGTGCTGGTCGACGGCGGCCCGGTGCGTTCCTGCCTGTTGTTCGGCGTGCAGGCCGACGGCACCGAGGTCAGCACCGTCGAGGGCCTGTCCGCCGGTGAGGAGCTGTCCGACCTCCAGCAGGCGTTCAGCGACCACCACGCGCTGCAGTGCGGGTTCTGCACCCCCGGCTTCCTCATGCTGGCCGAGGCCTACCTGGCGCAGCGGGGCTCCGCCGGCTCCCGGCCGGCCCGGACGGTCCCGACGGCTCCGACGGCCTCACCGAGGCCGAGGCGCGCGAGCTCATCGCCGCGAACCTGTGCCGCTGCACCGGCTACCAGGGCATCATCGAGGCGGTGCTGGCCACCGCCCGTTCACGCCAGCGGGCGGCCAGCCCGCCGGACAGTCCATGAGCGTGATCGGCACCCGGGTGCCGCGCAAGGAAGACCCGCGTCTCCTGCGCGGGCGCGGCCGGTTCGGGGACGACTTCAGCGCGGTGGGCCAGCTGTGGGCGCGGGTGGTGCGCTCCCCCATCGCCCACGGGCGCGTGCGGGGGGTCGACCTCACCCGGGCCCGCCGGGCGGACGGGGTCACCGCGGCCGTCGCCGCCGCCGACCTGCCCGCCGGGCTGGCCATCCCGGTGCGGCTGGCCGTCCGGGGCATCGACCTCAGCGGCTACCTGCAGCCGGTGCTGGCCGCCGACGTGGTCCGCTACGTGGGGGAACCGCTCGCCGTCGTGGTCGCCGACGACCCGTACGCCGCCGAGGACGCCGCCGAGCTCGTCGAG
This sequence comes from uncultured Actinomycetes bacterium, assembly GCA_963730065.1. GTDB lineage: Bacteria > Actinomycetota > Actinomycetes > Streptosporangiales > Streptosporangiaceae > UBA9676. Next base: position 192,393 of record CAVSQL010000012.1, read on the forward strand.
ATCGACATCGATGAGGCACCGGTGGTGCTCGACGCCGCCGTGGCGGCCAGCGCGGACGCGCCGCGCCTGTTTCCCGGCGGGAACGTCGCCGCCGACTTCACCCTGGGCTACGGGGACACCGATGCCGCGTTCCGGCAGGCCGCGCACGTGGTGGAGATCGAGGTCGCGATCGGGCGGCACAGCGGCGTGCCGCTGGAACCCCGCACCCTGCTGGCCGAGCCCGACCCGCACACGGGCTCGCTGGCGATCTTCGGCATGACCAAGGTCCCCGTGTTCAACCGGGACCTGCTCGCCACGATGCTCGGGATCGACCCGGCCCTCATCCACGTGCACGCCATCGACGCGGGTGGCGGGTTCGGGGTGCGCGGCGAGTTCTACCCGGAGGACTACCTGGTGCCGTGGCTGGCCCGCACCCTGGGCCGGCCGGTCAAGTGGGCGGAGGACCGCGCCGAGCACCTGGTCGCCGCGAACCACTCCCGGCAGCAGTCGCACCGGATCGCCGCCGCGTTCGGCCCCGGCGGGCGGATCACCGCCCTGTCGGACGAGGTCGTCCACGACAACGGCGCCTACTGCCGCACCCACGGCATCGCGGTGCCCGAGCTGACGGTGGCGATGCTGCCCGGCCCCTATCGGGTGCCCGCCTATCGCGGCCGGATCCGGGTCGTCCTCACCAACAAGACGCCCTGCGGCACCTACCGGGCCCCCGGCCGGTACGAGGGCACCACCGCACGCGAGCAGCTGCTCGATGTCGCCGCCGACCGCCTGGGCATCGGCCGACTCGAGCTCCGGCGCCGCAACCTGCTGGGTCCTGGCGAACTTCCGCACCACCGCCCGATGACCACCCTCGGAACCGAGGTGGTGCTGGACGCCGGGGACTATCCCGCGCTGATGGCGGCCGCCGCGGCGGAGATGGCCCGGCTCGGCTACCACGCGCAGGGCAGCCGGGACGGGCGCGCGGGCCGTCTGCGGGGGCTCGGCATCGCCGTTTTCGTGGAGAAGAGCGGGCTCGGGCCGTACGACACCGCCGATGTCACGGTCAGCGAGACCGGGACCGTGCGCGTGCTGTCCGGTGGCACGTCGCTGGGGCAGGGCATCGAGACCGTGCTCGCCCAGATCGCCGCGGACGCGCTCGGCGTCAACCTGCGGGCCGTGGACGTGATCAACGGGGACACGGACCTGCAGCCGTCCGGCACCGGGTCATGGGCATCCCGGTCGACGGTGATGGCCGGGAACGCGGTGCACATGGCCGCGTCCGCGGTCCGGGCCCGCGCCGCGCAGCTCGCCGCCCGGATGCTCGAGGCAGCCGAGGACGACCTGGTGGTCACCGACGGCACCATCAGCGTCCGGGGCGACCCGGCGGTCGCGGTCAGCCTGGGCGAGATCGCCAAAGCGGCCGCCCCGGCCAGCCCGTATCTGCGGCCCGGCGAACCCGCGGGGCTGGCCGCGCGCCGCCGTTTCGACGTCACGCACATGACCTATCCGTACGGCGTGCACGCCGCCCTGGCCGAGGTCGACCCCGCCACCGGGCGCGTGCGCGTGCTGCGCTACCTGGTGGCCAGCGAGGTGGGGCGGGCCATCAACCCGGCGCTGGTCGAGGGACAGCTCCGCGGCGGCGCGGCGCAGGGCATCGGCGGCGCGCTGCTGGAGGAGTTCAGCTACGACGAGTCAGGCCAGCCGACCGCGATCACGTTCATGGAGTACCAGATGCCCACCGCGGCCGAGATCCCGCCGATCGATGTCCTGCTCACGCAGCTCGCCCCCGCGCCGGGCAACCCGCTGGGCGTCATGGGCGCGGGTGAGGGCGGCATCAGCGCCGCGGGCGCGGCGGTGGCGAGCGCCGTGCGCGACGCGCTCGGTCTCGCCGGCGGCGTGGAGCGGCTGCCGCTGACGCCGCCGCGGGTGCGCAGCCTCGCGGAAACCGGGCCGCGCCGGAAGCTGGGGCTACCATGAGCCGGCAGGCAGCCGGGCCACCGGTCCCGAGCACGGGAGGCGTGTCGGTGCGAACCGCAACGGCGATGCGGATGGATACCACGCCCGCCGCGGCCCCGGGCTATGTCAGCAAAACGGACATGGTGGCCGCGCTCATCCGCCAGCTGATCATCACCGGCGAGCTGTCCGCGGGAGAGCAGCTACGCCAGCGGGATCTCGCCCAGCGTTTCGGGGTCAGCCAGACACCGGTCCGCGAAGCGCTGCGGAGGCTGGAATCGGAAGGCCTGGTCGTCGGCGACACCCACCGGGGATTCACCGTGGTGGAGCCCGACGACGGCCCGGTCGAGGAGAACTTCCAGATCCGGGCCGCGCTGGAGTCGCTGGGCGCGTCGCTGGCGGCCCGCAAGATCGACGTCGGCGGCATCGAGACACTCCGGGGCCTGAACGACCAGATGCGGACCCTGTCCGACGATGACCCCCGCTACGCGGACCTGAACCGCGACTTCCACTTCACGGTGTATGAGCACGCCGGGAGCCCGCTGCTGCTGTCGCTCATGCGGCTGCTCTGGGCGTCGCTGCACGGCGGACCGCAGGTATCGCGGACGCACGCCGAGTCGGCCCGCCAGCATGACGTGATCATCGACGCGCTGAGCGCAGGGGACGCCGCGGCGGCGTCCGCGCGGACGTACCAGCACATCATGAGCGCGGCGCCGGTCACCGGGCGGTAGCGCGGGCATGCCGACGATCACCGCCGACGACGGCGTGGCGCTCTACGCCGAAGACACCGGGACCGGCGCGCCGCTGCTGTTCATCCACGAGTTCGCCGGTGACCACCGGAGCTGGGAGCCGCAGGTGCGGTTCTTCTCCGGCGGCTACCGCTGCATCACCTACGCGGCCCGCGGGTACCCGCCGTCGGAGGTGCCCGGCGACGGCGCCGCCTACTCGCAGGAACGGGCCGTGGCCGACGCGGTCGCCGTCCTGGACGGGCTCGGCGTGGGCCGGGCCCACGTGGTCGGCCTGTCGATGGGCGGGTTCACCGCCCTGCACCTGACGTTGCGCCACCCCGGCCGGGTCGCCTCCACGGTGGTGGCCGGCGCCGGGTACGGCGCACAGCCGGAGCGGCAGGAGTCGTTCCGCGCCGAGTGCGACGCCATCGCCACCGCGTTCGAGACCGAAGGTGCTGAACGGTTCGCCGCCCGCTACGCGGTCGGACCGGCGCGGGTGCAGTTCCAGAACAAGAACCCGCGGGGCTGGGCCGAGTTCGCCGCCGCGCTGGCCGGGCACTCCGCACTCGGGGCCGCCCTGACGATGCGCGGGGTGCAGGCCGGCCTTCCCTCTACGGCCTGCGCGATGAGCTGGCGCGGGTGCGCACCCCGGTGCTGCTCGTCGTCGGCGACGAAGACGAGGGATGCCTGGAACCCGCGCTCATGCTCAAGCGCACCATCCCCGCGTCGGGCCTGGCCATCCTCCCCCGGACCGGCCACACCGCCAACCTCGAGGAACCGGAGGTGTTCAACGGGCTGGTGGACCGGTTCCTCGCGGCCGCCGAGCGGGCGGCCTGGCGGCCGCGCGACCCGCGTTCGCTGTCGGCATCCACCACCGGGATCGAGCCGCGACGACCCGAGCGGGAAAGACGGGGCTAGCGCGGCAAGCGGCAGCGCCACAGTGCCCAGTGTTACCCATACAGAGGATCGTTCCTGGCCCCCGTTTTGCTCGCCAGCGCCCGGATCCTTGCGAATGGTCACCGGGGTCCAGGCTGGCGAAGCCGGCGCGAAGCGACGGCCGCCGTGGCCGGTGTTAGCAAATCCGCCAGCAAGAACGCCGCCAGGCGGCCGAAGGGCTGACCTGGGCCCGCGGGGATTGCCGTTTGCGCGCAGCCGGCGGCCGACCCGGGTGCGGCCCGTAGACTCGGGATCTTGTGAGGCGCTACCTCCGGTGGGCTGTCCCTGTCAGCCTCGTGCTCGGATTGGGGCTGGCCGCGTGCGCTGCCGGTCCCCGCCCGGCTCCGGGAGCCGAGCCGCCCGCGCACTGGGCCACATTCAGGCATCTCGCCGGGGTGGTGGACCTCGCCGGGCCGCGCGGCGACGGCTCGTTCACCGTCGCCGCGGCCGGGCGCCTGTTCATCCTGAGCCGGGCCGGCGTGCTCCGGCCGTTCGCCCGGGGGCCCGGCGGCTACTCCACCACGATCGGGCCCGAGCCATACATCGCCCTGGCCGGCCACGGCCGGGTCGCCGGGACCCGCTGCTCGTTCAGCAGCGGCATGATCTTCGCCCTCCAGCCCGGGCGGCACCCGGGGGTCATCGGAATCGGTGCCGACGGCCGGGCGCGGCGGTTCGCGAACCTGCCCGCCATGGCCAACCCGACCGGGATCACGTCCGATTCCACCGGGCGTTTCGGGCACCGGCTCCTCGTCACGGCCAGGGACCACGCGGCAACCACGGTGCTGGCTATCGACTGCGCGGGCCGGATCCGCACGATCACCGACCACGCCCCGGCCATGGAGGGCGGCATCGCGGTGGCCCCCGCGTCGTTCGGCCGCTACGGCGGCGACCTGGTCGCCCCCAATGAGACGAGCGGACGTGTCTTCGCCATCTCACCAGACGGCGCCGTGGCCACGCTCGCGGTATCCGGCCTGCCGCACGGCGGCGACATCGGCGTCGAGAGCGCCGGCTTTGTCCCGCCGTGGTTCGGAGCCGGCGGCGCCGCGTATCTGGCCGACCGGTATTCCCAGGGGAACCGGCACCCAGGGACGAACAGCATCTTGCGCCTGCCCGGGTCCGCGCTGATCAAGGCGGGTGTGCGACCGGGTGACCTGCTGGTCGCAACCGAGGGAGGCGCCCGCACCATCGCGGTGCGCTGCGCCAGTTCCTGCACCGTGCGCTACATCGCCGCAGGGCCCGCCGTGTCCCACGGCGAAGGGCACATCGTGTTCACCCGCGCGGCGTAGTTCACGCTCACCCGGTGGAGTCAAGAATATTTGACACGACGTCTGCTCTGCTTTACATTGGCCGTGTCAAATTTTTTTGACACCGCCGCCGTGGGGGAGCGATGTCGTACGAAGAGAAGGGCACCTGGGTCTACCTGGTGACCAGCGCGGGGGCCTATGTGGTCTACCTCGTGGTCGTCCTCAGGCGGCTGGCCAGCACCCCCGCCGCGGAGGTGTCGTATGTCCCGGTGCTGCTGGCGACGTGCCTGGCCTCGATCGTGGCGGCGACGGTGGGCCGGACGCTCGTGGAGACGGCCCGGCCGAGCGACAGCCGCCAGCGGGACGTGCGGGACAAGGAGATCTACCGGTTCGGCGAGTACGCCAGCCGCTGGTTCGTCATCGGCGGCGCGGCGGCTGCCTTCTTCATGGCGGTGGCAGAGGTGGACTACTTCTGGATCGCCAACGTGATCTACCTCGGTTTCGTCCTGTGGGCGGTCGCCGGGTCCGCAGTGAAGCTCCTCGTCTACCGGCGTGGCCTGTAGCCGGCCGTCGTGACTGCTCCGATGCCTGAAGGCACTGCCCGGCAGGACAAGACGCCGATACTTCGGGCACCCCACCACGCGATACCCAAGACCGTCCACGCCACCTGCGGAAACCTGCACTTGCTGAGTCACGCGGGTGATAATTCGCACCGCCTCTGTCAAACCACGCGATCCTCCCGCCGCCTAAAGACGGCAGTCCCCCCACGAGGGGCATGATGGGCAAGCCAACCAGGATCACCAACGCGATCCGCGCGCTGCGGTTCGCCCACGGCGAGATGACGCAGGCGCAGCTCGCGCAGCGCATCGGGGTGACCCGGCAGACCATCATCGCCATCGAGCAGGGCCGCTACTCCCCCTCCCTGGAGATGGCCTTCCAGATCGCCCGGGTCTTCAAGGCTCCGCTCGACGAGGTGTTCCAGTACCCCGACGGCGAGGGAGAGCCGCGATGAAGGCCGCCGTCCACCGCAGCTACGGTCCCCCGGACGTCGTGACGGTCGAGGACATGAGCAAACCCGTACCCCGGGACGATGAGGTGCTGGTGCGGGTCCACGCGGCGGTGGCCGGGGTCGTGGACGGCCTCGCCCGCCGGGGCGCCCCCTGGTACGCCCGGTTCCACTTCGACCTCAGGCGTCCGAGGTTCCCCGTTCTGGGCTGCGACTTCGCCGGGCAGGTCGAGGCCGCCGGGCCGGCCGTCACCCGGCTCGCCGCTGGTGACCAGGTCTTCGGGACCATCGCCCCGCGGTTCGGCGCGCACGCGGAGTACGTCTGCCTGCCCGAGCAGGCCGCGGTGGCCCTGAAACCGGCCAACCTGGGCTACCCGGAGGCGGCCGCGCTCGTCAACGCGACGGCACTGTGCTTCCTGCGGGACAAGGCGAACCTGCGGCGCGGGCAGACCATCGCGATCAACGGGGCGTCCGGGGCGGTCGGCACCGCCGCCGTGCAGCTCGCCCGGCACTTCGGGGCCAGCGTGACCGCGGTCTGCAGCGGCGCGAACGCCGACCTGGTGCGCACGCTGGGCGCCGACCACGTCATCGACTACACCGAGGCCGACTTCACCCGGGCCGGGCAGACCTACGACGTGATCTTCGATGTGGCCGGGAAGACCTCGTTCTCCCGCTGCCGCCCCGCGCTCAGCCGCACGGGGGTCTACCTGACGACCGCCCCCTCCCCCGCGATCCTGGTTCAGATGCCGTGGACATCGAGGTTCGGGGCGCAGAAGGCCGTGGTCGCCTTCACCGGCCTGCGGCCGGCCAGCGAGAAACGCAAGGACCTGCTGTACCTGCGCGACCTCGCGGAGGCGTCTGCGCTGGCCCCGGTCATCGACGCGTGCTACCCGCTGGCGCAGATCGCCGACGCGTACCGGCATGTCGACGCCGGGCACAAGCGGGGCAACGTCGTCGTCACGATGACCGGTCACGCCTGACGCCCATCGGCCCTGCTGGCCGGCTCACCGCCGCGCCCGGGCCGGTGTCTCCGCGGTGGCGCCCGGTGGGCCGCTACAGGTTGGACTTGATGATGCCCCCGTCGACCTGGTACACGGCGCCGGTGATGTAGGAGGCCTGCTGCGAGGCCAGAAACGCGACGAGGCTGCCGAGCTCGGCCGGGTACCCGAGGCGGCGCAGCGGGATGTCCGCCGCCACCGGGGCCAGCTGCTCCTGGAGCGCCTCGTCGGCCTCGGGGCTGCGGCCCGCGCCGGGGGCGATGCGGGAGGTGAGGAACCGGCCCGGGAGCACCAGGTTGATCGTGATGCCGTCCCTGGCCAGGTCGGGCATGATCGTTTTCATCAGCCCGGCGATGCCCGGGCGGATCCCGTTCGACAGGTCGATGCCCCCGACCGGCTGCTTCACCGAGCTCGACTGGATTCCGACGATGCGCCCCCACCGCTGCTGGCGCATATACGGGACGACCTCGCGGACGAAGCGGACGAAGTTCAGCGTGACCACCTCGAACGCCTGCCGCCAGTCGTCGTCGGTGAAGTCGGCGAACCTGCCCAGCGCCGGGCCGCCGGAGTTGTTGACCAGGACGTCCACGCCGCCGAAACGCGCGGCCGTGGCGGCCACCACGCTCGTGATGCCCTCGGCGGTGGTGAGGTCGGCGGGGACGGCGAGCACCTCGGCGCCCGTCTCCCGCTCGATCTCCTCAGCGGCCGCGCGCAGATCCGCCTCGGTCCGCGCGCAGATCGTGACCCGCGCACCCTCGCGCGCCAGGGCCAGCGCGGACGCCTTGCCCAGGCCCTTGCTCGACGCGGCGACCAGCGCCACCTTGCCGTTCAGCCCCAGATCCACGCGTCTCCCCAGGTTCGATGCTGCTGCCGTGCGCCCGGACCGCCGGGCGCGCTACTTCTGCTTGTTCAGCCCGGGAACAGTCTGCTTCAGCTCGTCGGCCAGCTTGAGGTCCAGCGCGGGCATGTTATGCAGCACCACCGCCGCGGCGACCAGCGCTCCCTGCCCCGACGTGCTCGCATTGTGGGCGGCGGCCTGGATCTGCACCAGGACCGCACGCCAGTACCCTCTGGGGTCCGCGCATCTCGGGATGGGATAGTGCGCCAGGGCGCCGGCCGCGGCCCCGGCGTGCTTCAGGGCAGCGTTCGTGGTCGAGTTGTCCAAGGCCGCGTTGGCGGCCTCGACGCCGTTCAGCGCCGCGACCAGGTTCTCTCCGGCCGCGTGCGCCGGCCCGGCGTTCCACGAGCGATACTGCTGCAGGCAGGACCGCGGCGGCGAGGCGGCGGAGCCTCCGCCGGATCCACAGGCCGTCAGCGTCAGCGCAGCGGCAAGCGCGGCCCCGGCCAGCAGAACCTTACGTGGCATCGGCGGGGTTCCCTTCCATGGGTGCTGGCGGCGAGCTACGGGCGCCGCGCCATCATCCCACCCGTCACGGCTGGTGCCCGGAAATCCGGCCAACTCGGCGGGGCCGGGCGCTTCGGCGGGTTCCGCTATCCGGCCCGTGACGGATCCCGGCGCCCGGGGAACTCGTGGCCCGGGCCGCGCCGAGCGCGAGGGAGGGACCGTGCCCGGGCATCCGCCGGCCGGTGATTACGGCGCGGGCATCGTGGCCGCGATCCGCTGGTCCCGGTAGCGGCCGGACAGGGTGGCCTTTGAGTGCCGGACGTAGTCGAAGTACCGGAGCCGGACCGAGGCGGAGATCCCGGCCGGCCCGGCGATGGTCAACCGTGCCTGGACCCGGCCACTGACCTGGTTCCACCGGACGGTCCCGCTGACCCTGGTGTCAGACGTCCAGCGCACCTGAGTGAGCCGGATCCCGATGCGGCTGCCGTCCCCGGTGAACCTGAAGGTGCCGCCGCGCAGGCCCCAGCCCTTCACGCCGTCGCCGTAGTACCACCGCCAGACCGCGTCGCCGACCGCGGCGGCGCCAACGGCAGCCAGCCGCAGGCCGGTGCGCCCGGTCTGGTCGCCCGGCCGGGCGGTCGCGGGCGTGACGCGGGACAGCGTCGTGGGGAAGGTGCCCACGACCCGGACCTCCGGTGTCCGCGTCGCGCACGAGGCATCCATCTGCTTGAGCCCCGCTGGGTCCTTGATGAACGTCTGCACCAGCCCCGAGGCGCAGCCGACCGGGTCGTCCATCGCGTTGACGTGCGTGTCGTTTAGCTTGCGGGTGTGGTTCAGCTGCCAGCCGCACTTGCCGGTGTCGATCGTGTAGGCGGCGATGCCGTCGGCTGTCTCCCAGTTCTGCAGCGGCTTGCACAGGAAGGCCGATGAGTTCCCGGTGCCGCGCAGGTTGACCAGGAGCAGGTTCCGCCGGGCCAGCAGCGGCTGGAACGTCCCCCGGTAGTCCGCCGCGTAGTCGGTGGTCGGGAAGCCGGGGCCGCCCTGGACGGCGAGTATCGTTCCCACCGCCGTGCCGCTGGTCGCCGGGTACCACTGGAATCCCAGCTTGATATGGCCCGCAGCCGGGTCCCGGTAGTCCAGCGGCACGTTGATCCTGGTGCACCAGGCCAGCCGCGAGGCCTTGCACGGCGGGATCGTGACCGAGCCGACCCGGATCGGCTGGCGCTGAGCCGTGGCGCCGGGCTGCGCGGCGGCCGCGGGCCGGGCCGCGGACACCGGGCTGGCGCCAGTGTCCGGCGACGCTGAACTCGCGAAGGCCTGGCCGACGCCGAGGACCGAGACGGCCACCGCTGCCACGGCGGCCTTGACGACGAATCCCGCTAAGGACGACACCTGTGACATGCGCACAAGGTCTCACCCGAGCCAGCCTCGCGCAAGACCAAGATCCCGGTGCGCGGGCTCCGGCGGTGGCCCTGGTCGCCACCACTTCGTCCCTGATCAGCACCATCGCGCCGTGCTCCGGCGGTTCGCTATCCTGCCCGTGCCGGGCTCGTGACGGATCCCGGCGCCCGGGGAGCTCGTGGGCCCGGGCCGCGCCGATCGCGAGGAGGGGCCGTGCCCGAGCATCCGTACCGCGTGGTCGTGGTCGGCGCCGGGTTCGGGGGAATCGGCATGGCCTCGGCGCTCACCCAGGCGGGCATCAAAGACTTCCTCGTCGTGGACCGGGCCGGTGACCTCGGGGGAACCTGGCGGGACAACACCTATCCCGGCCTCGCCTGCGACGTGCCGTCGAACCTGTACTCGTTCTCGTTCCGCCCGGGCCGCTGGAGCCGCCGCTTCCCGCCGCGGCAAGAGATCCTGGCTTACCTGCACACGCTGGTCGAAGACCGTGGGCTCGGGCCCCATCTCCGCTTCGGTTCGGGTGTCGCCGCCGCCGAGTTCGACGAGCGCCGCGCCGTCTGGAATCTCACCCTCGAAGACGGCGGCGCGCTGCAGGCGACCGCCGTCGTCTCCGCCGTCGGCCAGCTGGGCCTGGCCCTGCCCGACATCGCGGGCCGCGACGACTTCGCCGGCCCGTCGTGGCACTCCGGCCACTGGGACCACGGGGTCGACATCACCGGCAGGCAAGTGGCGGTCGTGGGCACAGGGGCGAGCGCCATCCAGTTCGTGCCCGAGGTCGCCAGGACCGCCGGCCGCGTCGACGTGTACCAGCGCAGCGCCCCCTATGTGCTGCCCAAGTTCGACCGGCCCTATCGCGAGGCCGAGCAGGACTTCTTCGACCGGTTCCCGGTGGCGCGCAAGGCCGACCGGCTGCGCATCTTCCTCTACGGCGAGCTGCTCACCAGCGGCTTCGTCCTGTCGCAGAAACTGCTCGCCGCGCCGATGCAGCTGTGGCGCCGCCAGCTCCGGGCGGTCACCGACCCGCAGCTGCGGCGCAAGTGCATCCCCGACTACGTGATGGGCTGCAAGCGGGTGCTGTTCTCGAACGACTGGTACCCGACGCTGGCCCGGCCGGACGTTGAGCTCATCACCGACCCGATCGAGCGCATCGTGCCCGGTGGTGTGGTCACGGCCGACGGCACCAGCCGCCCGGCGGACGTGATCATCTACGGCACCGGGTTCAAGGCACTCGACTTCCTGGCCCCCATGTCGGTGACCGGCCTCGGCGGCCGCCGGCTGCCGGAGGCCTGGCGCGAGGGGGCGGAGGCGTATCTCGGGATCACCGTCTCGGGGTTCCCGAACTTCTTCATGCTGTACGGGCCCAATACGAACCTCGGCGGCAATTCGATCATCTACATGCTCGAAGGCCAGATCGCCTACGTGTGTGGCGCCCTCCAGGCCCTGGAGCGCGAGGGCCTCGACTGGCTCGACGTGCGTCCCGAGGTGCAAAGGGCGTTCAACGGCTGGGTGGATGCGGCCAGCCGCACATCGGTGTGGGAGAGCGGGTGCCACAGCTGGTACACGACGGCCTCGGGACGCAACACCAACAACTGGCCCGACCACACCTTCCTCTACCGGCACCGTGTCCGCCGCTTCGACCTCGGCCGGTACCGGGTCATGCCGAAACGTCCGGCCATGGACGCGCCCGGCGCCGGCCCGGCATGACACCCCGCCGTGCCAGCCGCCGGAGCCCGGCCCGCACCAGCCCGGCCCGGGCGGGCGCCCTCCGGCTGCCGCCGGCGCTGGCACGCCTGGGAATGCGGCAGCTCGGCCGGCGTATCCTTGACCCCGCTCTGCCCTGGGAGGTGCAGCGCCGGCGCCTCGACCAGGTCATGCGGGCCTCGCCGGTGCCGCGCCGGACAACGGTCACCCCGCGGATGCTGAACGGGCTGCGCGCCGAGGTGGTGACGGCCGACGGGGCCCGCCCCGAGCGCACCGTCGTCCACTTCCACGGCGGCGGCTACTGCGTGGGCTCGGCGCTCCTCGCGCGGACCTGGGCGGCGCACCTGAGCGCCCACGCGGCGTGCCGGGTCGTGGTGCCCGAGTACCGGCTGGCGCCTGCGCACGCCCATCCCGCCGCCCTCGACGACGCCCGGGATGCCATGCACGCGGTGCTCGGCGAGGTCGCCCCCGGCTCGGTCGTGGTGTCCGGCGACTCGGCCGGCGGGGGCCTCGCCCTGTCTCTGGTCCTCGCTTTGCGCGACGGGGGCGAGGAGCTTCCCGCCGGGTGCATCCTCCTGTCACCGTGGCTCGACCTGTCCAGGGACCGCCGGGCCACGCCGGAGCTGGTGCGCCGCGACGTGCTGCTCAGCCCGCGCTGGCTCGAGGCCTGCGCCACCGGGTACACCGACCCGGGGAACTGGGCGGACCCTCGGTCTCGCCGCTGCTCGCCGCGCACAGCGGGCTGCCGCCCCTGCTGATCCAGGCCGGATCCGACGAGCTGCTCGCCCCCGACGCCGCGGGCCTGGCCGCCAGCGCCTCCGCCGCCGGGGTGGATGTCACCTACACCCGGTGGCCGCGCATGGGGCACGACTTCGCGCTGCAGCCCGGCCTCCTCGCCGCGGCCGATAGCGCGCTGTCCCAGGCCGCCTGGTTCGTGGAGACGGTGACGGGCTCCTGACCCGGGGGCGGCCGCCCCTCGGTTACCCGGTCTCTGGCCAGTAGCGCGCCGACCGCTCGGCGGCGGCCACGATGGCTGCGCCGTCGAGCTCGGTGATGGTCAGCTCGATGCCGCCGAACGGCCACTCGACGGCGAACTCGAAGGGCTCGGCCGGGGGCAGCGGCCACAGCCACAGCCCGAGGCCGCTGAAGCCCAGCTCCCGGCCGTGCATGCCGCTGCTGCCCGGCACCCAGCCCAGCAGCGGCCCGGCCGGCGGATCGCCCGAACCCGGTGCCCGGCGCGGGTGCTGCTCGATGGTGGTGGCCTTGGTGCCGTCGGCGTAGCGCACGCCCATCCGCAGCAGCTTGGCCGGCAGCGCGGCGCCAGGGCGCGACCGGTGGAAGTAGCCATACACCGACGAGTGCAGGTCCCACCAGTCGTCCTCGGACAACGTGCCCTGCCTGGAGATGACCTCCACGTCGAGCATGCAGCCAGAGCTGAAGGCGCGGATCGTCGGCAAGCGCACCACCACGTTCGCGCTGCGAGCCATGGTCCGCTCAACGGCGAGCACCGCACCGGTCTCCTCCGCGGGCGGCCCGGACCAGGACGGCAGTTCCGGCAATCCGCGGGGAACCGCCTTTCCTGCGGCTGGCGAGGGCTCGAAGAACATGACCCCTACGGTATGCCGCTCACGCACCGCCGCGCAGAGGTGACCTCAGCCCCCGCCGCACAGCCGCTGCAGCCATGCCAGCTCCCCCCGGCAGACGACGGCGATGGCCCGGACGGCGCATCCATCACGGGCTGGCCGAGCACGGCGACCCACGCGCCCTGCCGGTCGGCGGCGACGGCGTAAGGCCGGGTACCGACGTGCATGGTGGCCACGACCGCGGGCCGGCGGATAATTGAGGGTGCCTGTGGCCGCCGCTGTGCGACACTGGCGGTGTGGATCAGCCACTGAACCGGATGATGGCCCCGCTTGCGGGGCTCCCTGGCGTGCGCTGAATCTGTCACCCATCCAGCAGCCCCTGCGACGCGGGGGCTGATTGCTGTTGTGGCCTCCGCTGGCCCAGGGCGGAAGGAAGGCCATGACGGCCAACGGCAACTTCTACATCACGACCGCGATTCCGTACGTCAACGCGGAGCCGCACCTGGGGCACGCGCTGGGATTGGTGCAAGCCGACGTTCTGGCCCGGCACCGGCGGCTACGCGGCCAGCCGGTGCGGTTCCTCACCGGCACCGACGATCATGCGCTGAAGAACGTCACCGCCGCCCGCGCGGCCGGCGTGGAGGTGCGCGAGTTCGTTGGCCGGAACGCGGCCCGGGTCCGCGGGCTGCGCGAGCCACTGGCGCTGTCGTTCGATGACTTCATCAGCACCAGCGCCGATGCGCGGCACCGGGCCGGGGTGGAGCGCCTGTGGCGGCAGTGCGCGGACCGTGGTGACTTCTACCTGCGGCACTACGAGGGCCTTTACTGCCCCGGCTGCGAGCAGTTCTGCGCGCCGGCCGAACTCGAGCATGGCCTGTGCCCCGAGCACCGGCGGGCGCCGGAGCCGGTGACCGAGACGAACTGGTTCTTCCGGCTCTCGCGCTACACCGGCGAGCTCCTCGGCGCCCTGCAATCGGGGCGGGTTCGCGTCGAACCGGCCACCCGCCGCAACGAGGTGCTCGCCTTCATCCGGGCCGGGCTCACCGACTTCAGCGTCTCCCGCCCCGCGGCCCGCGCCAACGGCTGGGGTATCCCGGTGCCGGACGACCCGGGCCAGGTCATCTACGTGTGGTGGGACGCGCTGGCGAACTACATCACGGCCCTCGGCTACGGGGGCGGCGATGAGCGACCCTACCGGGACTGGTGGGTGAACTCCGGCGAGCGGGTGCAGGTCATCGGCAAGGGCGTCATCCGTTTCCACGCCGTCTACTGGCTGGCGCTCCTGCTGTCCGCGGGACAGCCCCTGCCGAGCGCCATCTACGTGCACGAGTACCTGAGCGCCAACGGCACGAAACTGTCCAAGAGCGCCGGCCACGCCGTCTCCCCCTACGAGCTCGCCAGCCGGTTCGGCACCGACGCGGTCCGCTGGTGGCTGCTGCGTGAGGTCGCCCGCTCCGGGGACACCGACTTCACCGTCGAGCGGCTGGTCAAGCGCGCGAACAGCGACCTGGCCAACGGCCTGGGAAATCTGCAGCAGCGCACCCTGACCCTCGTGCGCAGATACCGCCACGGCCAGATCGCCGATCCCGGTGGCGCTAGCTCGTTGGGCGCTGAACTCGTCGGTGCCTGCCAAGCGCTCCCGCACCTCATCGACGACGCCCTGGCGCGGTTCGACTTCCGCGCCGCGACGGGCGCCATCTGGTCGGTCGTGCAGGCCGGCAACCGGCTCGTCGAGACACAGCGCCCCTGGGAACTGGCCCGCCGCCAAGGACAAGGCGATCACGCGGCGACCGCGGGACTGGATGAACTGCTGGGCGTCCTGGCCGGAGCCTGCCGCGTCCTCGCTACCGAGCTCGAGCCGTTCCTCCCCGCCGGATCAGCGGCCCTCGGCCGCCAGTTCGGCACCGGCGGCGGCGTGGCCGCGCCGCTGGCCCCCGTCTTCCCACGGCTCAGTACCCCGGAGTGACACCACGAACGGCATCCATCGAGCACCGGCGCTCTACGGTGTCCTCATGGCGGTGAAGCTGGCGGTGGTGGTCAGGGCCGATCTGGGCATGGGGCGCGGCAAGATCGCCGCCCAGGTGGCGCACGCGGCCGTCGCCGCTGTGCTGGCCAGCCTCGACCACGTTGACCTTGCTGCCTGGCTGCGGGATGGCCAGCCCAAGGTGGTTCTCAAAGTAGCCAGCGCCGGGGAGCTGCAGGATGTGGTGCAGCGGGCGCACGCGGCCGAACTGCCGGTCGAGCTCGTCAGCGACGCTGGCCGCACTCAGGTGAGTCCGGGGACGGTGACGTGCTGCGCACTCGGGCCGGCCCAGAGCCAGCGGATAGACGCGGTCACGGCCGGGCTGCCATTGCTGTGAGGCGGCCGAGCACAGCCAGCCGGCCATATACGCGAAGCCGCCCACCGGCCATTTTCCGGTGGCTGCCACCGTCGATGATCACCAGCTCACCATCGGCGAGCCGCCCGAGAAGAACGTCGGCCACGCCCATACCCGCTCCTCTCCAGTCACAGGCCCGCTCGCGACCACCACCCTCCTGGCCCGCGTGCCCGGGCGCAAGGGCCCGGTCCGGTCATGACATTTGTCATGGGCAACTCGCGCCAAACCGCAGTGGAGGATCCGCCCAACCTCGGCCACGCTAGTCACATGACAACAACTGACCCGGCACGGGGATCAGGCCCGCGGCCGGATAGCGGATCGCCGCCCGCGGTCTGGCTGCGGGATCTCAGCAAGAACTTCGGCCATGTCCAGGCCGTGCGTCACGTCAACCTGACCATCGATCAGGGCGAGGTGGTGGCGTTCCTGGGCCCGAACGGCGCGGGCAAGACCTCGACCATCGACATGATCCTCGGCCTGTCCACCCCCAGCGGCGGTGAGGTCTCGGTCCTCGGCATGACGCCCCCGCAGGCCATCCGGCGGGGCCTGGTTTCCGCGGTCATGCAGACCGGGGGACTGCTCAAGGACCTCACGGTCGGCGAGACCGTCCTCTACACCGCCAGCCTGTTCGCCGTGAACGCCGATGTGCCCGCGGCCCTGCGGCGGGCCGGCATCTCCGAGATCGCCGACCGGCGGGTGGGCAAGTGCTCAGGCGGCGAGCAGCAGCGGCTGCGGTTCGCGATGGCGCTGCTGTCCGACCCGGAACTGCTCATCCTGGACGAGCCGACCACTGGCATGGACGTGGAGGGCCGCCGCGAGTTCTGGGCCTCGATCCGCCACGACGCCGACCGGGGCCGGACGGTGCTGTTCGCCACGCACTACCTGGAAGAGGCCGACGCCTACGCCGACCGGATCGTGCTCATCCGCAAGGGCGAGATCGTCGCCGACGGCACCAGCGCACAGGTGAAGAGCCTCGCCTCCGGCCGGACCGTCCGGGCCACGCTGCCGGGCGCCACCGAGCAGGCGCTGCGCACCGTGCCCGGTGCGGACAGCATCGAGGTGCGGGGCGACACCGTGCTCATCCACTCCGGCGACGCGGACAAGGTCGCCCGGTACCTGCTGACCGAGACCGGCGCGCACGACCTGGAGATCGCCTCACGCGGGCTGGAGGAGGCATTCCTCGCCCTCACCGGCGACGACGACAACACCACTGGAGGGAACCGGTGACCACCACCGCAACCGCGGCCGAGCTCAGCAGCCGGCCCCGCCGATGGGCGGGTTCAGCTTCACGGTGCTGAAGCTGGAAATCCGCCGCCTGCTCCGCAACCGGCGCACCGTGATCTTCGCCCTGGTGACGCCCTCGATCTTCTTCCTGCTGTTCGGGCTCAACGCCGCGTACGCGAACGAGTCGGCCGGGAAGGGCAACGTCTCGGCCTTCATCCTGATCAGCATGGCGCTGTACGGCTCGGTCCTGGCGACCACCAGCGGCGGGGCGATGATCTCCATCGAGCGCGCCCAGGGCTGGACCAGGCAGCTGCGGCTGACCCCGCTGTCCCCGGTGGCCTACGTGGTGACCAAGATGCTCACCTCGATGGTGCTCGGGTTCGTCTCGGTGCTCGCGGTCTACATCGTCGGGTTCGCCACCCACAAGCCGTCCATGCCGGGGTACCTGTGGATCGTCACCGGCCTGTGCGTGTGGATCGGGGCGCTGGTGTTCGCGCCCTTCGGGCTGTTCCTGGGCTACCTGCTGCCGACCGAGAACGTCATGCAGTTCATGGGCTTCATCATGATCCTGCTGGCGTTCGGCGGCGGGCTGTTCGTCCCGCTGAGCACCTACCCGCACGCCCTGCAGGTGCTGGCCAAGTTCACCCCCCTGTACGGCGTCAACCAGCTGGTGCACTGGCCGCTGACCGGGGGGTCGATGGACATGTGGTGGGTGGTCAACGCCGTCGCCTGGCTGGTCATCTTCACCGCCGGCGCGGTCTGGCGGTTCCGCGAGGACACCGCCCGCGTCTGATACCACCGGACCTATTGTCCTGGGGCTGCACCGTGGGCTACGGCGGTCGGTGCCCCGACGGCCGGCGCGAGCATGCCTTCACACGGCCATCACAGTGGCTACACGTCTCATGCGTCCCGGTGCGCTGCCCTGGGACTGACAAGTAGCGCAGCCAGTGAAGGAGGCGGAGGTGACCGTGGCCGACCTGCTGGTGCTGGCTCCGTGGGTGATCTTCGGAGCCGGTCTTGCGGTGATCTGCTACCGGCTGTACAGCCGCTGCGGCGCTTCTGACCGTCACCAGCGGGACAGCCGGTGACGGGTACCCCGGCCTGGGCCTGGATGGCAGCCGGGTCTGTCATCGCTGGCCTGCTGGCCATCGATCTCATCGTGAACCGGGGTCAGCCGGGCATGCGGCGGGCGGTGCTGGTCAGTGTCGCGTGGGTCGGCGCGGGCATCGTTTTCGGGATGGCCATCCTGGTGTGGCAAGGCGGCGATGCCGGCCAGGAGTATTTCGCGGCCTACCTGGTCGAGAAGGCACTGAGCGTGGACAACATCTTTGTGTTCGCGCTGCTCTTCCAGGCCTTCGCCGTGCCGGCCGCATATCAGCACCGCGTGCTTTTCGCCGGCGTCCTTGGTGCCCTCGTGCTGCGCGGCGGCTTCATCGCCGCTGGCGCGGCGCTCCTCGAGCATCTCAGCTGGGCCTTCTATCTCTTCGGCGCGTTCCTGCTCGTCGCCGCGCTGCGGATGGCGCGCGGCGGCGTGCGCGTAGACCCGCGGGGGGGCCTGGTGCTGCGCAGCCTGCGCAAGGTCATGCCGGTGAGCGAGGATTTCGACGGGTCACGGTTCCTGACCCGCCGTGATGGCAGGCTTTACGCGACACCCTTGCTCGCGGCGCTGATAGCCATCGAAACGACTGACGTCATCTTCGCCGCCGATTCGATCCCCGCCGCCTTCGGGGTGACGACCGACATGTTCATCGTTTTCACCTCCAACGCGTTCGCCATCCTCGGCCTGCGCGCCCTGTATTTCGTGCTGGCCGGCGCGATGGAGCGATTCGCCTATCTCAGCCAGGGCCTGGCCGTCATGCTCGCGTTCATCGGTGCGAAGATGATCCTCGCCCAGGTGGTGCACATCCCCACCGTGATCAGCCTGGGCACCATCGTTGCGATCATCGCGGCCGCGGTCGGGCTGAGCGTGCGGAAGGAGCGGCGCGCAGCGGCCAGGGAGCGCCGTCTGGCGGCCGCCGCCGCAGCCGCCGCGGCCGCCTCTGAGCTGAGGCGGTCACACGCGTGATCGGCCTGCCGCAGCTCGATGTGTCCTCCCCCGTGTCGTACCTGGTCGCGCTCATCGCCCCCGCCCTGGACGCGCTCCTGCCGGTCGTGCCGAGTGAGACCGCCGTGATCGCCCTCGGGGTCGCGACCGCCGGGCATTCCGACCCCAGGATCGTGGTGCTCGTCGCGCTCGCGGCCTGCGGCGCGTTCCTCGGCGATAACCTCGCGTACCTGCTGGGGCGCCGTTTCGCCCCCGTGGTCGAACGGCGCTTCTTCACCGGTGCGCGGGGCAGGCGCAGGCGCGCCTGGGCGGAGCACGCCCTGGACCGGTTCGGCGCCCGCATCATCATCGCCTGCCGGTTCATCCCCGGCGGGCGGACGGCCGTGACCCTGACCTGCGGGGTGGTCGGCTACCGGCGGCGGAGCTTCGTCGCCGCGACCGCGTGCGCCGGCCTGATCTGGGCGGCCTACGCGTTCCTCATCGGCCGGCTCGGCGGCCGGGCGTTCGAGGACCGGCCCTGGGTGGGCCTGCTGCTCGCCCTGGGCGTGGCGCTCGTCATCAGCGTCCTGGCCGAGATCCTGCGGCGGACCCGGCCCTGGCGCCTGCTCAGGCGGGTCCGGAGCCGGCCGCCGGGCGGCCCAGACGAGCCGGTGGCCGCTCGCCTCGGGCCGGTGGCGTCTCAGTCCACGGGGGCCCGGCGGCGTCAGCCCGGCCACGCTCGCCCAGGCGCCGCTGAGAGCCCGCCCAGTTGATCATGAACCTGGGCTGATGGGCTCAGGCGGCCCGGCCGGGACCGCGTCCGCCTGCCTTGGCCGGGGCGGCCGGCCGGGCGGCGCCGTCGGCGCCCGCCGAGGCCGGCGGGGTGGTGCGGGCGGCCGCGCCCGGGCCGCCGGGCCACGGCGCCCCGGCCGGGCGGAAGATGGCTTCATTGGCGCGCAGCAGTTCGTCATTGGTGAACCGGAGGGCGCCGATCGCCCGGCGGAGGGCTGTCGCCGCCCATGCGCGGCCCGGGTGTGGCCGCTGTGTCGCCGTCATCGCGATCACCTCTGTGGGAGTTGGGCGGCCTGCATATACAGGCCATGCCTCCTGGCTAGCCGGGGCGGGCGAAGGACCGGTGTGCGGCCCGTGGAGACCGGGTGGAGAAGGCCCGTGGGACGTCGCGGCCCGCTACCGTGGACCGTCGGCTGGGATCCGGCCGCGAATTATCAGAGTTCGCCGGCCGCACGATGGAACTGTTGATCTCCCCATCCGGCCGACCTTTCGTCGACGGAACCGCGGGGCGATGGAGCCTCGCAGCCGAAATGGAGGAGCACAGTCACAGTGACGATCATGTGCAGCGAGCCCGGCCGGGAGCGCAGGAAGAAAGCGCTGAGCCCCCCGCCCGGCCCGTGTCCGCACCGTATGTGCCTCCTTCCCGGCCGGAAGGGCGGCACCTCCGCCCGTGATCTCCGGTGACGGCGCCGGCCCGGCTGACCCATCCGGTCGGCGTCGTCGGAGCGGGCATCGTCGGGCTGGCCGTGGCCCGGCAGCTGGCGCAATCGAATGTTCCGGTGGTGGTCTTCGAGAAGGAGGCAGCCGTCGCCCGGCATCAGTCGGGGCACAACTCCGGGGTCGTGCACGCCGGGATCTACTACCAGCCCGGCTCGGCCAAGGCCACGATGTGCCGGCGCGGCGTCGAGTTGCTGCACGCCTACTGCGCGGAGCGGAGCCTGCCGTGGGACGCGCGGGGAAAGCTGGTGGTCGCCCGCGACGAAGCCGAGACGGCGAGGCTGGCCGAGATCGAACGCCGGGCGGCCGCCAACGGCGTCCCGGGCGTGCGCTGGCTGGCCGCCGCGGCCATCCGGGAGCTGGAACCGGGCATCGCGGGCCGGGCGGCGCTACTCTCGCCGACCACCGCCATCGTCGACTTCCCCGCCATCGCGCGCTCCCTCGCCGGTGACGTGGTTCGCCTCAGCGGGCAGGTACTGACGGACACCCGGGTGTCCGGCGTGCACCGCCGGGGCGACGACCGCGTCGACGTTGTCACCCCGGGCGGGACGCACCGGCTGTCCCGGCTGGTCATTTGCGCCGGACTGCAGACAGACCTGCTCGCCACCGCGGCTGGTGACGAGGCATCGCCGGAGATCGTGCCCTTCCGCGGCGAGTACCTGCGGCTGCGGCCCCACGCGCGCGACCGGGTCCGGCACCTGATCTATCCCGTGCCGGATCCTGCCTACCCGTTCCTCGGCGTCCACCTGACCCCGCGCATCGACGGCGAAACCGACATCGGCCCCAACGCGGTGCTCGCCCTGGCCCGGGAAGGCTACCGCCGCCGGGACGTGTCGTGGGCTCAGCTGTCCCGCCTGGCCGGCTCGGCGGCGTTCCGGCGGCTGGCCCGAGATAACTGGCGGGCGGGCCTGCGCGAGATGCACGGGTCGCTGTCACGGCGGGCCTTCCTCGCCGAGGCCCGCACCTACCTGCCCTGGCTGGAACCCGGTGACGTGAGGCCGGCGCCAGCCGGGGTGCGCGCCCAGGCCGTGGACCGCGACGGGTCGCTGGTCGATGACTTCCGCATCAACCGGATCGGCGCGGTGACGGCGGTCCGCAACGCGCCGTCACCGGCCGCGACGTCGTCGCTCGCCATCGCCGAACACATCGTCGCCGGGCTCTCGATCCCCCTCAACACAGGAAGGTAGCCGCAAATAGCCGGGCGACCGCGCTTGTGGGCGCATGCAGAACACCGGTAATGACGTCACTATCCAGCCCGTCATCCCGGTAGGGCAGCCTCCGCCGCGGGGGCCGGGCCTTGAGTCGCTGCGTGGGCCGGCCCGGCCCTGGCCGGTGCTGTCAGGTGGAATCCAGCCACGATCCATGAGATCGCGAAGGCCCAGACAGAAGCGACCTCCCCGATGTAGAGCGGAGTCAATTCCCAGACGCCCGCACCCCAGAATGCCCATGCCCCAGCGGCCAGGATAACGAGCGCACACGTGCTGTGGATCCAGAACAGGACCGGGTTCTGGAACACACTGGGCCTGGGTTTGCCCGGCGCCGTGAGCCGGTCCTTTTTCGGAAGCACCTCACTGACCGCGAACAGGAAGCTCATGACGGCCAGGAAGAAAATGAACACTATGGCGAATACCGCATGTATCACTGCTGTTTGATGCTCGCCGAGTGCCTGCTCGACAGCGGAGCAGCCCGGCAGCTCGGGAACGCTGCCGCAGGCGGGCGCGCCAGCGGGCAGGCCCGACCGCGTGGTGGGGAAAAAGACGACTCCCAGCACTGCGACGCCCGCGATCAGGCTGGCCCAGAAATCCCAGGTCCTGGCCTCGCCAGCCATGTACGTGGCGAGCAGGAAGCCGATGACGCACAAGCCGCCCACGAAGATGTCCTGCATCGACGTGTGGTAGTACTCGCTGAGCGAGCCCCGGACATGGACGCCCCCTCGCAGGAACAGCGCCTCCCCGATGATGAAGATGATCGGCAGGAGTATCCCCAGGAACCCGACCACCAGGCGGCTGACCCGGTACGAACGGGTGTATGCCTCATCCCTGCTGGAGTCGGGATATCTGCTGTGCGTATTCATCGCTGACAGAAAGTCAAGAATTTTCTCACCCATGGTCGCCATAGCTTGTCTCCCCCAGGCATCTCGTGATTGCCCCGCCGCCCCGCCGTTTGTCTTCCCCGTCTCAGCCGCCCGAGACAGGGAGTGACATCACGGCCTGATCTCCGCCCTCATCAATGTCACTACTCCTGGTTGCGCAGGTCGTCAAGGGCTTCGTTTCCACTGCAGTTGCCCGATTGTGGCACGGATACGGCTGAGCATCCCTGCGCTCGCGACGAATCGTGCGCGGCATAGAGAAAAGGTGTGAATTGTCGGGATCCCTGTAGGAGGGCAATGGCCGGCCACCCTCCGCGGTCCTGCCCTCTCCGGCCGGCCGCCTCGCCAGTGCAGGCCGGCGGGCTGATACCAGTCGCGGCAGTCGCGAGTGCCTCAGGCGGGTGTACGCACTAGCAGCTGGGTCAGCAGCCGGGTGCTCGCTTGAGGCCCGTTGATCTCCAGCCAGGAGACCTTGCGGCCCTGGGCGGTGACACCGACGACCAACGGGGTGGCCATGTGGCATCCGCACAGCGGTGGCCGGATGACCCAGCCGGACCGTCCTGGCATACTGAGCGGGCTGGTCAGGGCGAAGGGATAGAAATCCCCGACCTGCCGGTGCATATACGCGACGAAGGCGGCTGCTCCCGGCGAGGTCTTGAACCGCAGGGAGCGGCTGACGACGAGCGTCAGCCGCCGGGACTCACCCTGGAAGGTTCGCTGCCAGCCACCGACGTAACCCCATCGGTCGAGCCGGGCGGCTAGATCGGGCACGGTCGAGTCCTTCTGCACGTCCCTGCCGGTGAGCGGCCGCGTAACGACGGCCAGCCCGGCGACCGCCGCGGTGGGCAGGACACCGCTGGGGGCAGCGGGGCGGTCGGCTGAGCTCCCGCATGCGGTCATAGCCAGAAGCAGCGCCAGCACGGCGCCCGCTGCGGCCATGGCGGTCTTCACGTCGCGGCGCCAGAGTGCTGCTGGCTCGCGGCCACCCCGTCACCGAGGACGCGCAGTGCGGTGGCCGGCAGGTGGCACGTGACGGCGAGTCCGGAGTACCACGCCGACGCCGTGTCGTCATCGTTGTTCGGCACCAGGGCGGTGACGGTGTGCCCGCTGGCCAGGTGCACCGCGAGCTGTATGCCACTGCCGAGGTAGACGACGTTCGTCACCATCCCCGGTATCCGGTTCGGCCCGGTGGCGCCGGCGGGCTCAAGCAGGACCCGCTCCGGCCGGATGACGACCTTCACCTGACCTCGCCGTGAGATATCGCCGCGGCGTACCTCCACCGGGAACCCGTTCGCCAGGCGCACCTGGGCGGCGTCGCCGGACGGGCCGTTCGCGGTGGCGTCCATCAGGTTCGAGACGCCGAGGAAGTCGGCGACGAAGGCGTTGGCGGGTTCCTCGTAGAGGTCGCGCGGCGACGCGGCCTGCTCTATCCGGCCGCGGTTGATGACGGCGATGCGATCGCTCATCGTCAGCGCTTCCTCCTGGTCGTGGGTCACGTAGACGAACGTGATCCCGACGCGGGTCTGCAGCTGCTTCAGCTCGACCTGCAACTGGCGGCGGAGCTTGGCGTCGAGCGCTCCAAGCGGCTCGTCAAGCAGGAGCACCGCGGGCCTGAGCACCAGGGCGCGCGCCAGGGCGACCCGCTGCTGCTGCCCGCCGGACAGCTGGCCGGGCTTCCGCGCCGCGAGATCGGAGAGCTGCACGAGGTCCAGCGCCTCGCCCACCCGGCGCCGGACCTCGGCCCGGGGCACGTGCGCCCGCCGGAGGCCGAACGCCACGTTGTCGAAGACCCGCAGATGCGGGAACAGCGCGTAGCTCTGGAACACGGTATTGACCGGCCGCTTGCTGGGCGGCGTCCCGGCCATGTCCCGGCCGTCCAGGAGTACGCGGCCGGAACTCGGCTGTTCGAACCCGGCGATCAGCCGCAACGTCGTGGTCTTGCCGCATCCGGACGGGCCGAGCAGCGAGAAGAACCCGCCCGACGGGATGTCGAGATCGATGGAGTCCACGGCGGCGACCTGCCCGAAGTGCTTGGTCAGCGAGGCCAGGCTGACGTGGCCCTTTCCCTGCTCCTGGCCCGGCCGGGCCGCGATGTCCGTCATCGTGTCCCGCCTAGCTCGGCTCGGCCGTCGCGAAGACGGGCTCGGCGATCTCGCCGTCCGAGCCGGCCAGCGCACCGACAGGGCTCACGTTCGCCCCGACCAGCCTGCGCTCGGCCCACCGGCGCCCGCCTTCGGCGAGCACCACGAGCAGCAGCGATCCCGCGATGATGACGGCGCCGATGGCGATGACCTCCGGTAGCAGGGCCGGAGTCCTGGCGCTCGCGTACAGGAAGATCGGGTACGTCGGCTGACCGGACGGTGCCAGGAACGACGCGATGGCGAACTCGTCGAAGCTCGTGACAAAACAGATGATCATGCTCGACACGAGAGCGGGCGTGAGCAGCGGCAGCGTGATGTACCGCAGAGCGGCGAAGCTGGAAGCACCGAGGTCGAGAGCCGCCTCGTTCATTGCCGGGTCAAGCGACCGCAGCCGGGGCAAGATCACGAGGATCGCGAACGGCAGGGCTATCACGGAGTGCCCAAGTACCACCGCCACGAGGGTTGGCTGGGCGCTGACCTCCTGGACCAGAATCAGGAGCCCGACCGCGAGGCAGATGTACGGGACCACGAGCGGCAGCAACAGCACCGCGAGCACCAGCGAGAGCCCGCGCCCGCGCAGGGCCAGCAGGCCGAGCGAGGCCATGATCCCGAGCGCGGTGGCGAGCAGGCCGGCGACCAGGGCGATGACCACGCTCCTGATAAGCGCCGTCGTGAGCTCGCCATTGCTGAACGCCTGGTGGAACCAGCGCGTGGTGAAGCCGGACAGCGGCAGCGTCGGGATCGTGCTGTTGTTCACCGAGAAGATGACCAGCACCACCAGCGGAACGAACAAGAACACGACAAAGGCCCAGAAATAGATGCCGAGCCCGAGCGACCCGAAGCGGCTGACCGGTCTCACTGCTCCGCTCCTGTCCCGGCGCGCAGGTCTGTCCGGAGGAAGCGGCCGAACACCAGCGTGAGGACGACCACGACCACGATCAGCGTCATGGCCAGGACCGCGCCGTAGTTCCAGTCGGGCGAATTACTGAAGAACGCCTGGATCGAGTTGCCGAAAAGCTGGTTGTTCGGGCCACCGACGAGCAGCGGGGCGATGAACTCCCCGGTCGTCGGGATGAGGACGAACACGAACCCCGCGATGGCACCCGGAAGGCTGAGCGGGAATGTGACCCGCCAGAATGTCGCGGCCCGGCTGGCGCCGAGATCCGCGGCCGCCTCGGGCAGCCGGTGGTCCATGTTCTCGAGCACGACGAAGATCGGCAGAGCGACGAACGGGATCCACGTGTAGAACAGGACGAGCGCGATGGAGAAGTTCGAGTAGATGAGCCAGGAGATCGCATCGCCGTGGGGGCGCAGGTGCAGCGTCCACAGCAGCGAATTGACCACGCCGTTGTTGTTGAGAATGATCTGCCACGCGATGACCCGGAGCAGGTAGCTGGTGAAGAAGGGTGCCAGCAGGACGAGCAGCAGGGCGTAGCGCCGCCGCCGGGCCACGAACGACAGGTAGTAGGCCAGCGGGTAGGCGGCGACGGTCGTGATCACGGAGACGAACAGCGTGATCTCCATGGAGTACACGAAACGGCTCCGGAAGGCACTGCCGCCGCCGGTCAGGAAGTCTTTCCAGTCCAGCAGGGAGAACGCCGTCGGTGTCCCGGGGATGTTCGTCCGCAGGCCCACGCTGTAGAGGGCTACGAAGACCACGGGCAGGACAAGCAGCACCACCACGAAGAGCAGCGGGGGCACCACCAGCGCGCCCTTACCGGGGCGGCGCCACGTTCTCCCCGGACCTCGGCCGCTGCGAGCGGCACGCCCGTCAGCAGTCATCACACGCACCGGTACCAGCTGTTCAGGCCGCTTCCACCTCCTGCCAGGCCAGCTCGAGCGCGGCCCGGTTCGGCGACCAGCTCTGGAGGTGCACGTCCGGCCCCGCGATCGCGTGCGGGTCGCCGAGCTTCAGCGCCGCAACGAGCGTCTTGTCCTGGATCTCGGACGGCTTCACGGTGTCATTGGCCGTCCCGTAGTAGTAGAGGTTGGTCATCTGCGCGCACGCGTTGTGGTTGATGAACGACTCCACGTAGTCGTGCGCGTGGTAGTAGTTCTTGGTGTGCGCGCCCAGCATGAACCCGCACAGCCACGACAGCCGGCCCTGGCTCGGGTTAAGGAACGCGACCGGGACGCCGGCCTTCTTCATCGCCACCTGCGTGTCCTGCCAGGAATAGGCGATCCAGATCGTGCCCGACTTGATCGCGGGCTGCATCTGGCTGTACTCGCTTTCCCAGTAGAACTTGTTCAGCGGCTTCTGCTTGGTCAGCGACGTTTTCGCCGCCTGCACCTGGCTTGAGGTCAGCTGGTCCATGTGCGGGAATCCCAGCTTCAGCGCGGCGACCTCGAACGCGGTCGAGGCCCCCGCCCACAGCGAGATCCGCCCGGCGTATTTGGGGTTCCAGGCCAGTTCCCAGCCGGTGGCGTCAGCGGCGGCGACCTTGTCCGTCCGGTAGCTCAGGCTTCCGTAGCCCCAGTCCCACGGGATCATGTACTGCTTGCCGTTCAGCTGGCCCTTGCTGACCAGGTACGGGTTGAGCTGTTTGAAGCTTGGCAGCAGTGACGTATCCCAGGGCTGGACGAGGCCGCGGGACACGTAGTCGGGCAGGTTCTCGTGGCACGGGTGCATGAGGTCGAACGGCCCGGACGCCGTCGCCTTCTCCAGCGCCTGGTCGTCGTTCGTGATGTAGGTGTAGGTGATCGAGTTCGCGCCGAACCTGGCCGTGTAGGTCTTCCCGGCCTCCAAGCCGTTGGTCTGCGCCTTTGTCCCGGCCGCTTCGTAGCCGCCCCATTCAAGAATCGAGAGATTGCCCGGTTCCTTGCTGAGCGGCGGGTGGCTCGTCGCGCCCGCCGACGGCGTGCCAGAGGACCCGCACGCGTCCAGTGCCACGGCGCCGCCGAGGATCGCGGCGCTGGCCGTCAGAAATTGCCGCCGGTCGATCCGCCGGCCGGACTGATGGTGATCGGTGGCCATCATTGCCTCCGTTGCTCTCCATGCAGCGGCCACTCCCCCCGCTGACCTGGCAGGATGACTTTGTCTACACCGGGCGGACGAGGGGTGTCAATAAGGCTGAACCGGCAGTTAGCCGAAGCGTTACCTACGGCGGCGGTTCGCCGGTGAGCGCCGCACGGGGGTTCACCGTGACGTACCTGCGTACATCCTCCTCCTCGAGGCCCGCGGCGATCAGCAACGGCAGGAAGTCGGTCAGCAGGTAGGTGTAGCCCGGCCCGCCGTCTTCACGCAACTGGCCGCGCATGAAGATGTCGTGTGACAGCAGGATCTGTGAGCCGAACCCGGCTCGCACCAGCTCGACGACGTAGTCAACGGTCCGGCTCAGGTCGTAAGGGGTTCCGGTGCCGATCGCGTCGAAGGAGACGTAGCAGCCCTGCTTGGCCAGCGCCAGGTGGTAGCCGGGGAGCGGAACGGAGTCGGTGTGCCCGATGATGACCCGGCGTGGGTCGGCTCCCTCCTCGGTGAGCAGCCGCAGCTGCTCGAGCCCGACCGGCCACCGGGCGGCGTGCGTGCTGATGGTGAGGCCAGTGCGGAGATGGGCCCGCGCGGCGGCGCGGAACGACCTCTCCTCGGCCGCTGAGATGTACCACTTGTCGGCGCCGATCTCACCGATGATCCCCGCCCTGATGCCGGTATCGCGAACGCCTTCCTCCACGTCGCGGACGATCTCGTCAGCGATCGCCTCCACCGTGTGCCGGTCGAACCAGGCACGGTCCAAGTACGGATCCCGGTAATGGCCGCAGCCCATGATGATCGTGACCCCCGACGCCTCGGCGACCCGCCGGAGCGCGGGCGGGTTGCGGCCGATCTCGTCAAGGGTGAGGTCGACCAGCGTGGTGCCGCCGGCGGCGGCGAACGCGTCCAGCTCGCGGCAAGCCAGGTGCTCGTCGTTGAGCAGCCCACTGCCGCGGTATTCCCGCACAAGATCGGCAAATACATGTTCGTGGGGAAGCACGACCCCGAGATCACATGGCTGGACCGGGCCAGTCACAGACATGATCTGCACGCCCCAGATTGTGCCCGCAGACCAGCCGTTCGATCCTGCCTCGGGAATCAGCTCTCACGCCCGCCTGCATCACCGGAGTCGCGTGCGGTCTCCGTGGTCTCAAGCTCGGTCAGCTTGACATCCCCTGGGAAGGCCGACTACTCAGAACAGCTCCCCCTGGCCAGTGGGAATGGCCGGGGACGCTGCCCCGGCCGCCACTTCGATATCGCCTCGGCCATCGCTCGCCGGGGCCTCGATCCCGCCCGTGAGCGGCAGGGCCATCTGCCCGGCCGGGATGCCGGCTGCGGCAGCCATCTCGATAGCCATCTCGATCTCCGCCGGCGTGGCGCCCGTGCCGATCGCGCCCACGATGGCGTTCCTGATCGCCATTGCTCTGCCCTGCGCGCCCCGGGTGTCGGCCGCCGGCCCGGTCGTGCCCCGGGCCGCGATCGCGCCAGCGGCGCTGCCCGCCGTCCCGGCGGCCAGGTGGATGGGATTGAGGCACGAGGGCTCGTGGCACCGGTGGCGGATCAGCGGGTAGCTGCCATCGGGCAGTGGCCGCAGCGGGCCGCGCGACTCCTGATACAGGTACACGTGAGGAGCCACCATGATGCTGGCCGAGCGCGGGGCGCTGGCGGTCCTCACGCCCAGGCGCACCCGCCCGTGCCCGCTCGATGACAGCGCGCCCAGCCAGTAATGGCACTGCCCGGGCCCACGCCGGTACACCTTCTCGTGCACCCGGGCCCGGGCCTTCGCATCATCCAGCAGCACCGCCCACACATCGGGCGGGATCGGGCCCAGCTGGCCCCCATCCCCTGCCGCCCGGCCGCCGACCATCGCCGACCTGGCCGACAGGGCGAGAATGGTCATGTCTCAACGGTAAAGCCCGATCCGGACACTCCCCCCACGGTCCCCGCGGCGGCCATGATCACCCGATGGTGCCCGGGTGTGAAGCACAAGGGATCATGATTCATGGATGGCAGAATGACAGAATGACAGACCCATTTCACGCGGTTCGCTGACCTTATCCGGTGCTGACGCTCTGCTGGCTCTTACTCCTGCAGGGGGCTACGATCCGGGTTGGGGGAGAAGATGAGCAGCAGGCGCCGTCGGCTCGACCCAGTGGGGCCGTTTGGCAATCCCGACGGGTCACGAGCCGACCTCGAAGATGTGATCAGCGAGTTCGTCGACTTCGGCGGCGATCCGGCGTTTGGCCACCTCGCGACCCGCGCAAACGACTCCATGGTGCGGGTCATCGTGGGGAAGCTCGGGGCGGGCAAGACGGTCTACCTGCGGCGTCTTCAGGACTTCCAGTCACGTCAGGACTCTGTCTACGCCGACATACCGCAGCAGGGCTTGCCGAAGACCGAGGTTGTGGTAAAGGCGTGCCAG
Source organism: uncultured Actinomycetes bacterium (assembly GCA_963730065.1). Classification (GTDB taxonomy): domain Bacteria; phylum Actinomycetota; class Actinomycetes; order Streptosporangiales; family Streptosporangiaceae; genus UBA9676. The sequence goes on from CAVSQL010000012.1 coordinate 222,012, forward strand.
TGGTTCTCAGACCGCGTCCTGGTCGAGAAGTGGATGCAGATCTGGCAGTGCGCGATCATGCGGTCGCTGGCCTCCCACGTGCTGCGCCGCCCCGAGCTACGCCAGCAGTTGCGCGACGATCAGGCCGAGGAGCTGGAGCAGTCGTTCGAGCGGCTGCTTGACGATTTCCGCCGGCCCCGGACGATCTACAGCCAGGTGCGCGACATCATTAACCAGCGGCAGACCGCCCATCAGCTGTCTACGTACCTCGACGACCCGCTGTGGGACGACCTTGAGGATCTGCTGGGAGAGATCATCGGCCAGTGCAAGCCGATCTATTTCTACCTCGACGCGATAGACGAGGAGTTCAGCCACGCGCCAATGTACTGGCTGAAGTGCCAGGAGGGGTTGTTCTACCAGGTCATGCGGCTGCTCCGCGATCATAAGCTGGGCGGCCGCCTGCATATCGTCGTCTGCATCCGCGACATCGTCATGTCTTCGGTGTACCGGTCAGAACATGCGCCGCGGTACTACAACGAGCCGCACATCCGCGTCCTGACCTGGGACCGAAGCTCGCTGCTCTATCTGCTGCAGCAAAAGCTGCGGCGGCTGCCGCCGTCACTGCTGATGCGGCGTCCCACCAGCGGCGCCCCCACGATCCGCGACTGGCTCGGCGTCAACGGCGACTGGCCGGGACCCGATGGCGACGGAACGATCGAGGACTACCTGCTCAGCCACACCAGGCTGATCCCCCGCGACATCATCTCGCTCGGCAATGAGCTGAACGAGGAGGTCCTGCGGCAGAAGCAGGCCGGCCATGAGGGCCTGCCGCCGGCGGCTCTGGCGGGGGTGGTTCAGCGCTGCGCCAAGCGGTTCGGCGACTCCCAGCTCGCCCAGTGCGCCAACCAGATCTCGTCGGACCTGATGCCGGAGAACGCCGCCCTTCACAACTACTCCGAATTGTTCACCAGCACCCAGGCCTATATCAGCGGCGTGCAGGAGGAGCTTCGCTCCTTCGTCCGGATTATCGGTGTCGATCAATTCCCGCGGGCGGACCTCGAGGCACTGCAGGAAATGGCGGATCTGCACTTCGACAAGGCGACGGACCTCGCTTCGGTCCTGTGGCAGAACGGCCTGCTCGGGTATATCGACGAGGTCGGGCGGCACCGGTTCTACTCCATGGGCGACGTCGAGCAGTTTCACTTCCCGCCGGAAGTAGGCACGTACGTGCTGCATCCGTGCCTGGTGTACACCGTCGGGGGAATCCGGCATGTGCGGGCGGACTCCGCTAGAGCCGGCGACACGCGCCGCATCGGCCCGCGCACAACTCCTGAGCGCAACGATCTTCCCGGGGCATCCGCCGCCGCACGGCCCTCAGGCGGCAGCCAGGCGCTTCCGGAACCTTACCCAGCCGAGGTGCGATCTTCCGCTGGGGCCAAGGCCACGCACTACGCTGTCGGCGACGTCCTCGAGGGCCGCTTCAAGATTCTGGGCGTACTCGGGCAGGGCGGCTTTTCGAAGGTCTATCGCGTGCACGATGACGTCGAGGATGAAGAGCGGGCGCTCAAGCTTTTCGACAGCGCCGCCGGCGATGCGGCGGTGCGCCGCGAGATCGGCGCCCTGCGGAAGATCCACCATCCCCACGTGGTGGAGGTCTTCTGGGCCGGAAAGACCAGTGCCGGCGACTGGTATCTCGTCACCGAACTCATCGACGGCGAGCCACTCGACGAGTTTGTCACCGGAACGAGGCGCCTTCGCGACCGGGAGGCGGTCGATGTTGCCCTCGATCTGCTGGACGCGCTCGTCGCTTTTCATCCTGATGCGGCACGCCTCAGGCAGCTGGATGCTCAACGGCGCGAAGGCGACCTCCCGGAAGCCGAGTCGCACGAGTGGATGGAGCTGCAGGACAAAGGGCTGGTGCACCGCGACATCAAACCGCTCAACGTGATGCTCACCCGCACCGGGGCGAAACTGCTTGACTTCAACATCGCCTCCCGGGTCGGCGACCCCGTGCATACGCAGTCAGGCACACCGCCGTATCAGCCACCCGACGCCGGCCTCACTCGCTGGGACGTCTCCACCGACCTGTTCGCCGTCGGCGTACTGCTCTATCAGCTCCTCTGCAACGGCCACCACCCGTTCCCGAATGCGACGCCCACAGCCGACGGACCGGTGACCGACCCGAGAGCGTTCCGCTCCGATCTCAACCCTGACCTGGCCGAGTTTCTCATCAAGGCATGCGCCCCAGCCAGCGCTGATCGCTTCGCCACGGCTGCTGACATGCAGCTCGCCTTGCGTAACATCCGCGCTGACCTTTGACCGGCCGATCCGGAGGTGTTCTCTCAGGGCGGTGCGCGCATCCCACGCGCCAAGGCCCGGCGCCTAATCGCCGGCGACGATGGACAGCAGCTCGCCACGGTCCGGGGCCGGAAGCGGCTCATCGCGCCACCCAGCGCCCAATGCGAAGACCTTGTCGAGCAAGCCGGGGCGGGCGGTCACATCAGCTGCCCGGCTCAACACCATGGCGACGCTGACGAAGCCCCGCAGGCAGTCGGGGTCCTTGAAGGCGGCATTGGCCAGGGCCTGGCCGGTCTCCCAGCCGGGATCGCGTGGGCGGTACTCGCCACCGCCGATGAGCGCATCGATCTCCGCCAGACGGTGACGGTCGCCCGCCAGCGTGTCGCGGTACCAGGGCTCGACCGTCTCGGCTGTGGCGTGGTGGAAAGAACAGGCGAACTCCCAGGGGTCGTCGAGGCCGACCGCGGTGATCGTGTCGCGCAACAGCACGGCCTGCAGCATCCCGATCGAGGCGCCCCTGCCCACCGTCGGGTTGGAGCACGCCCAAGCGTCGCCCACCGCCACCACTCCGGTAGCCACAGGAGCGCCGTCGACCATGAGGTTGCGGTGGCGATCCTCGATCCTGGCCATCGCCATGACTCGATCGTCGATCGGCTGCCCATCCAGCCAGTGCGCCACCAGCGGCAAGGACCGGACGGCCTTCTCCCAGATCGCAGCGTCGCGCAGGCGATGCAGCGCCTTGTCCCTGGCGCTGGTCACCAGGGTGACGCTCCACGTGCTGTTGTCGGCCGGCAGCGTCAGGGCCGAGATGGTGCCAAGGTGCATGAGAAAGCCCCCCAGTGCCGGGGGAATGCCACCGCCGTCAGAGCGGAAGTGCCGGCCGTAGTAGATGAAGCCGCTGTCGTCGAGCTCATCGTGGGGGGGCCGGGCTCTTATCGCCTCGAGCCACCGCGGCAGCGGTGAGCGCCGGCCGGTCATATCCACGACCAGGTCGGCGGTTATCTCCTCACCCGTGTCCAGACGAACCCCGGCAACGTGAGGCACGCCGTTGTGAGCCGAAGGCCCGGGGACGAGCCCCACGGCGGCAGCGCCCCTTCTGATCTGCAGATGCGGGGCCCGGCCGGCCACCGACGCGACAGCCGCCTCCACCACGCATCGCCGACCGGAGATGCACTCGAACGCGCCATCCCCCTCGCGGGCAGACCCCCTGATCGCCTCGGGGGCGTCGAGGACAGGGTTGTTGCGAACGGCCCCCGCAGCGGCCAATTCCTTCTTCACCTCGGGCAGTTCGGAGTCGAGGAGGACGCGGTAGCGGGCCAGGAAGTAGTGCGGCAGCCGGAACTGGTTGACCCCTTTACGCTGCCAGGTAGCCCAGATCTCGTCGGCCCCCGCCGGCGGCGCCTCGGCGTCTCGCTCCAGGACCGTCACCTCGTGGCCATCCCCGCAAAGCAGAAGTCCAGCACCAAGGCCAACAACCCCCGCACCCACAAGCACGATCCTGGCCATGGGCGACTCCCCCTTCTCGGATGCAACCGTGACCGCCCCCCCGAGTCAACACCACGCAGTTGCGCACCCGGCGAAGACGAGGTGGAGGTGGCGTGGAGTCGGGTCGGGGCTGTGGCCGAGCTGTCAGTGGCGGCGCATCCGCCGCCGGAACCGGGCGGCTGCGATTATGGCCGCCACGCACGCTATGAGGGCGGCCACCAAGACAGCGGGGAAGAAAGCGCGGGACGGCCACCCGCCGCCCGGGATCAGCAGCACTGCGAGCAGGGCCAGCGTCACCAGCGGCAGTAGCACGGGGCCGCGCCGTCCCAGGCCCGGCCGCGGCGCAGCCGCTGGCGGCAGCGTCCAGGCCTGCCCCGGGGCCGGCGAGGGCTCGGGAAGGTCGGCCATGACGCGCCGCAGGTCACCGGCAGTCCTCGCATTCAGTGCCGCCGTGACCCGTTCGTCCAGCTCCTCAGGCGTGAGCCGGCCCTCGGCGAAGTGGTCACGCAACCGGGCGGTGGCGCGCTCCCGGTCGGCGTCGGAGATCCGGACACGGTCATCTGTCGCCCTGCTCACCCCCTGGTGATTCGTCCCGCCCGGCAGCACCCCGGCTTTCACACGCAGCCTCGGCAACCCCGGCGGGACGGGCCGGGGCGGGCTGGCGGCGGCATGCTCGAAGCGGCCGTCGGCGGTGTCCAGCCACCGGATTCCCGAATCCAGCCGGAACAGCTCGGCGTCGACCGCCAGCGCCAGGCCCAGGTCGCGATCGGCGCTGTCCTGTTTGATCCGGGTCCACTGCCGCATCAGCTCCACCAGGTGCCGACGGTGCACCTGGATCACCTCATGCACGTCAGTGCCGGGCACCCGCAGCGCCACCAGGATCTTCGTCGCCAGCTCACCATGGGGCGGCGGGGAGGCCAGATCCGGGGGCGCACGCAACCACCCGGCAAGCTCCCGCTCCCCATCGGCGGCGATCCGGAAGCCCTTCTGCGGGGCATCCGCCCCGGCATCGTCGGACTCGACCAGCCCGTCGCGCTCGAGCCACTGCAGCGCCGTGTCCACCTGGCTCACGTGCAGCGGCCACACCTCACCGGCCCACGCCTCGAAATCCTCATGAAGTTGCACGCCGTGCCTGGGCCCCTCACTCAGCAGCGCGAGCAAGGCGTACCGGACACTCATGACATCACGCGTCCCCGGCACCATGTTCACCCGATCGGCTGGTGGGCCATGGCGGGTGGTTCACGTCCGGCGAGCAGCCAGCCAGCGGCAGCCGCGGCGAGCGGCATGCCGACCAGGATGAGCAGCAGGTTGGCGGTGGGGACGCTGGTCAGCTCGGAAAGGTTTTCGAGCGGGTTCGCCCAGGAGTAGCCGATGGCGGCGGCATAGGCCGCCGCTGTGCCGAGCACCGCACCGGCCAGGGCGAGGGCACCGGCCGTGGCCGCGGTGAGCGTGCGGCGGGTCCAGCTGCTCGCCCCGGTGGCGGCCAGGGTGCGCAGGTCGCTGGCTGTTTCGCTGCGGATGAGGCCGACGCTCATGGCCAGGATGCCCAGCGCGAGCACGATGCCGAAGACGGTGGCCCAGTTGATGATCTCCGCCGACGTCGGAATGCTGGACTTGGTCTCAATGGTCATGCCCGCCGCGGCCGCGGTGAGCCGGGCATCGGTAATCTGCCCTGCGGTGGGCGGGTTCGGGGTCTGGATGAGCCAGCCTTGCGTGGCGACGTGCAGGCCGAGGGCGCGGATGGCGTGCTCGGTGATCACAGTGTTGGGCGCCGACGTTCCGGACGGAAGCGCGCTGACCTCCTGGATCACCGGGTTGGCCAGGCAGTCGCTCTTGGGGCAGGGGAACGATGACGTGCCGCCGCCGGGCGGCCCGTTGGGGTTGAAGTAGTTGCCGTAGACGAGCTGCATGCGGGAGATGCCCGACAGCCCGGGCCGCATGGTGAGGATGTCGGCCGCCGGGTTGACCTGGGAGGCCTTGATCCCGAAGGCCCGCAGCAGCTGCGGCGTGGCCACGTAGACCGGACCGGTGAACTGGCGCCCCGACGCGGCGTGCTGCAGCGAGGCGCTCGTCTGGTCAAGCTGGACGATGTCGTGCGAGCCGAGCGCGGCGGCGATGCCGCGCGCGACGCCGGCCCACGACTGCGGCTTGCTCCCGGCCGTCGGCCCGCTGGGCCCGCTGCCGGGGCCACCACCCTGCGCGTTGGGCGTGTAGACGATGAGCTGATCCGACGCCACGTTGGGCCCGGCGTAGTCGAGGACGTTGCCGAAGCGTTGCGCGGACAGGATGCAGACGAGGGTGGCGATCAGTACGCCGAGACTGATGGCCGCGAGCGCTGAGCCCGAGCGGGCCCGGTAGCGGGCCAGGTCGCGCAGGGCCAGCCGGGGCGCGATCGGGGCGTGCCGGCCGAGCCTGGCCAGCACGGTCAGGCACATCGGGGCCAGCAGGATGACCGCCGCGATGAGAGCGACGAAGCCGAGGACGAGCTCGAGCATCCCGTGGCCGTTGCCGTTGCTCTTACCGGAGTAGGCGAACAGGACCGCAGCGCCGCCGAGCAGGACCAGGCCAGGCAGCGCCGAGCGGTGTACCCGCTTCGGCGCGGCGGGCCGCCCGGACAGGGCGGTCACAACGGGGATCCTGGTGATCGACCGGGCCGGCCGGGAGGCAGCGAAGTAGGTGGCGAGGATGGCAAGCACGATTGCCGGGCCGATCACGATCCACGGCAGCCGGAACGCGCCGATCAGGTGATGGGCATCCGTTTCGACGACCGGCCGGTAGGCCAGCCAGGCGGCCACGCCCAGCACCACCCCGGCCAGCGCACCGGTGACACCCACCAGGACACCATTGGCCCGGACCACCAGCCGGACGTGCCTATCGGTGGCGCCAAGGGAGGCAAGCATCCCGAGCGAACGCAGCCGGCGCTGGGCCAGCACAGTGAAGCCGCCGACCGCGACCAGGGCGATGAGGAGCATGCCGACCGTGGCCAAGGCGAGCACGATCGTCTCGGGGTTGAGCGGGTTGCCCGCCGACGACGACGCCGACGCCGACGCCGGGCTCTGCACATTTGGCCCGATGGAGGAAGGGGTCACCCCCGGCGCGTCGAACAGCACGGTGACCTGGCTCGGCGCGGGAACCTGGCCGGGCACCACGAGGGCGAACTCGTCCAGCAGGCTCTGCGGGTTCTGCACGATACCGACCACCCGCCGGGCTTTCCCGCCCTGCTGCCACAGGTCCCCGATCTTGAGATTGAAGGCCGAGGCTACGCCGCTGGTCACGGCCACCTGGTCAGGGCCCGCGGGGTAGTGCCCAGAGACCAGGGACAGCATGGGCTGCCCGAACGGGCCGTGCGGATCCTGCGCGCGCAGGTCGTAGGAGCTGATCGAGCCCGGGATGGCAACGGTCTGGTTCTCGATGACGTCGACCCGGCCGAAGCGCTGCCGCAGCGCGGCGATCTGGCTCGCCAGGTGAGGGTCGGGCGCCTGGAATGTGGCCAGGTCCGTGGCGGTGCCGAAGCCCGCGTTGGCCGCGGGTGGCGTGTTGGTGGCCACCGCCGCCCCGATGACGGTGGCCGCTACGGCGACCATGATGAGCGCCAGCACCAGCAACTGCTGGCGCCACTCGCGGCGGAACATCCGCCACGCCCAGCGGACCACCGCCCGGCGCGCGGGAACGCCCCCGTTGCCAGTTCCCGCGTGGGCCGGGCGCTCACGAAGCGCCGTGCTCACTGGCCCGGCCCGGGGGTGAGCAGTGACTCAGGGCCTGGGACGGGCATGGTCTGGTCGACCACCCGCCCGTCGCGCAGGAACACCACCCGGTCGGCCCACGAGGCCAGCTGCGCGTCGTGGGTTACCACCACCGCGGCCACGCCCTGCTTGCACGCCTCGTGCAGCAGGCGCATCACCTCTTCGGCGTTCACCGAGTCCAGGGCGCCCGACGGCTCATCGGCGAGCAGCAGGCGGCGCTCGCCGACCACCGCGCGGGCGATCGCCACCCGCTGCCGCTCCCCGCCGGACAGCTCATCGGGGAACCGGGACGCCCGCTCGCTCAGGCCGAGCCTGTCCAGCACCCGCAGGCCAGCCGCGCGGGCCTTCCTGGCGGCCACGCCGTCGAGTTCCAGCGGCAGCGCGACGTTCTCGGCCACGGTCAGCCCGGGCAGCAGGTTGAAATCCTGGAACACGTACCCGACCGTGCGGCGCCGCAGCCGGGCCTTGCCGTTGCGCGACATCCCCGCCAGCGCCGCGCCACCGACCAGCACCTCCCCGCTGGTGGGGTCCTCCAGGCTGCCGGCGATCGTCAGCAGGGTGGACTTGCCTGACCCGCTTGGCCCCATCACCGCCACCATCGCGCCGGCGTCCACCGACAGGTCCACCTCGCTCAGCGCATGCACCTGCGCCGCACCCTGCCCGTAGGTTTTCGATACGCCATGCAGTTCCAGCACGCTCATCGCCGCACCCCCACCCTGCGCCGCAGCCGTGGCAGTGGCCACTGGGCCGGCCCGGGAGGGGCGGCGATGGCCGCACGTTTGAGACGGCCGTCGGCGGTGTCCAGCCACCGGATGACCGCATCGAGCCGGAACAGCTCGGCGTCCACCACCAGCGCCAGGCCCAAATCGGACTCGGCCTCGTCCTCTTTGATCCGGGTCCACTGCTGCATCAGCTCCACCAGGTACCGGCGGTGCACCTGGATCACCTCCTGCACGTCGGTGCCGGGCACCCGGACCGCCACCAGTACCTTCATCACCAGCTCGTCGCGGGGTGGGGACGCCAGGTCCGGCGGAGTGCGCAGCCACCGGGCCAGCTCGGCCGCCCCGTCCGCAGTGATCCGGAAGCCCTTCTGGGGGCCCTCTGCCTCGGCGCCGTCGGATTCCACCAGCCCGTCACGCTCGAGCCGCTGCAGCGTCGTGTACACCTGGCCCACGTTCAGCGGCCACACCTCGCCGGTCCGCTCCTCGAACTCCTCACGCAGCTGCAGCCCGTACTTGGGCCCCTCGCTCAGCAGCGCGAGCAGGGCATGCCGGACGCTCATGACGTCACACCATCAGATATCATGCCGCGCATGATACCGGGTATATAGGCTCCAGCCAACTCAGATCTTCCCGGACGGCGAAGGCGAGACCACGCAGTTGTGGATCCCGGGGGGAGCGCGCTTCCCGGCCCGCCCAGGAGCCGCGAGACGCCGGGCCGTCCCAGAGCGCCAACGGCCCGAGGTACGGACTCAGCTTCCGCCGACCAAACCCCGCCTTGACGCGACCCGGCGCCGCTACAGGTCGAAGCGCGGCGAAAGCAACGCCCCACAGTGCCGTCTCACCGCAGGTGACGAGCAAGGAAAGGTCCGGGGATGTACGCTCCGCGCCTAACGGCCGATTAAGTATCCGTTTCGGTATGGCGTCGCACCGGCATCCCGGCGGTGGCGGCTTGTGGGGCAATACGCATGCGGTCAGGCCTCTAAAGAGCGTCCTTAGCTGGTGTCACGGCCTGCAGGGAATTGCCCTTTGTTCACCATCGGGGCTGACCCGGCTGGGCGGCCGGTACGTGGTGCTGGGTGCCAGGTGCTCTGCTCGCTGACTGGTCCTCAGCGTACTGCCGCCGGGATGACAGCCGCGGCAGCCCGTGCGGGGACAGTGCGCGATGATCCGCTCGCGCGCGGGGCTCTTCGTGGACAGCCTGGCCGCCCCGACAGCACTGGCAAGCCGGATGCTGCCGGTGGCGGTCTGAGACCGCCAGGCGGGAGCACTCCTGATCAACCGGGGAACTCCGGCGCCGCCCATTCCGGCAAACCGATGACCTTTCTCCGATATCGAGGGATTGCTGTCAGACTAGGCTGATGGCGCAGGTATTGTGCCCGGTCGTGATCGGCAGGGACGCCGCGCTGGAGGCGGTCGACGCGGCGCTGACGGCCGCTATGGCCGGGCACGGCGGGTGTGTAGTGATCACCGGGGAGCCGGGGATCGGCAAGTCGCGGCTGGCCCTGGAGACGGCCAGCCGGGCGGCCAGCCGTGGCATCCGGGTCGTTACCAGCCGGGCGGTGCCGCAGTCAGCGACCGCTGCTTACCGGCCGCTGACGGACGCGCTTGTGCAGCTCCTCCGGGACCGGGCCGTTCCCGATGACGCGACGATGGAGCCCTGGCTGCCCGCGCTGAGCGCGCTGCTGCCGGGGATGGCTGGCCGCGCTCCGGCGAGTGGAGAGGTCTCACCTGGGATCCGCGGTGAGGCGCTGATCCAGCTTCTTCGGCGCCTCGCGCCGCAGGGCCTGGTCATGGTGCTAGAGGACCTGCACTGGGCGGACCCGGACACCGTGGCCCTGATGGAGTACCTCGGCGAGCACCTTGATGGCGAGTCGTTGCTGTGCGTACTTACCCTGCGCGACAACCGGCCGTCGGCCGCGCTGGAAGTGGCCCGCCGACAGCGGGGCCGGCCCGGCGTACTTCACCTCGATCTTGACCGGCTCAGCGATGAGGACATGGCGCGCATGGTCCATGCCTGCATCCCGGGAGCAGAGGCGGAACTCCTGCGCCGGGTGCAGGCCTCCGCCGAGGGAGTACCGCTGCTGGTGGAAGACCTGCTGGCGTCGCCCGGGCTGCCGGAGTCGTTCACCGAGACGGTCCGCGAGCGCCTGGCCGGGTTCAGCGAACCGCAGCGATCGGTGATCGAGGCCGCTGCCATCCTCGGCCGCCACTTCGACTGGGAACTGCTCCCGGCCGTGAGCGGCCAGACTGCGGCCCTGGTGGCGGAGACGCTCGGGCTCGCTGTCGAGCAACTGCTGGTGAGCGCCGACGGCACGGCCTTCAGCTTCCGGCACGCGCTGACCCGCGAAGCGGTGCTCGATACCATGCTGCCACCCCGCCAGCGGGCCCTGGCCTCGGCGGCGCTCGCCGTTCTGGACGCCGCACACCCGCGCCTGGAAGGCGGCCTGCGCGAGCTGGCCGTCGAGCTGGCGAACCGGGCTGGGGACCGCCGCCGGGCCGGAACGCTGCTGAGCGAGTCCGGCGCCCAGGCGCTGGCCCTTGGGGCGCTGGCTACTGCGATCGGGACCCTGCGGCGTGCCGCTGACCTCCTCGAAGGCACTCCCGAGCGGGAACAGGCGGAACTTCTGCTGGTCGAAGCGCTGGCCCTGGCCGGGCGGGTTGAGGAGGCTGCGGCGGCCGGCGGCCATCTCATCACCCGGCTCGGGACCGAGGCGCCGGAACTCCGGATGGAGGTTCACCTTCGCCTCAGCCAGGCGGCGGTGGGCGCCTCGCGGTGGGAGATGGCCCGTCACCACCTCGGCGCCGCCCGGCGCCTGGCCGGAACCGCCCCACCGGCTGGCGTGCGCGCCCGCATGGGCGTCATCGATGCCGAGGTGGCCTTCGCCGCCGATGACCTCGATGAGGCCCGGCTTTTCGCCGAGGACGTCCTCGCCACCGAGGGCAGTGCCCCGGATGTCCGCTGTCATGCGCTGGAACTCATCGGCCGGAGCCACCGGCTGCGTGATCTCAGCGCCGCCCGCGCGGCGTTCGAGAGCGCGCTGGTCACCGCGGAGGCGGCCGACCTGCCGTTGTGGCGGCTGCGCGCCCTGCACGAGCTGGGCACCATCGACCTACTTGATCATGCCGGAGTGGAGCGGTTGTCCGAGGCGCGGCGCGCTGCCGAGCAGATGGGTGCGCTGAGTACCGTGGCGATTCTGGATCTGCAGCTCGCCGCGGCCTTCACCTGCCGCTGGGAACTGGACACGTGTGATGCCCACGCGCAGGCCGCCGTCGGCCTCGCCGAGCGGCTCGGCCTGGACCAGGTCCGGGCCAAGGCGCTGACGGTACTTACCGGCAGCGCCAGCATGCGCGCCGACGCCGGGCAGACAGAGCACTACGCCGCCCGCGCCATCGCGGCCGCTCCGGACGACCAGATGGTCGAGGGCATCTGCTGGGCCAGCCGGGGAGCAGCGGTTCTGCTCGGTGGCGAGGCCGCGGCGGCCGTGGAACCCTACGGCCGGGGGATGGCGATCCTGGCCCGCCTCCCGCATGCCGAACCCGCGGGGCTTCGGGCGCTATGGCCGCTGCTCCTGGCCTCACTTGGTGATCACCGGGCGGCACGGGCGATCGAGGAGGCCCGCCGGCTGGGCGTCGGCGCCATCCGCCACAACCGGAGCCTTATCGGCTATGCCGAGGCGGTTCTGGCCGGGCGAGCCGGGCAGCGGCAGCGGGCCAACGAACTGGCGGCGGGCTGCGACGTTGGCTTCACGAACTGCGAGGCCTGGGGTGAGCTGGCGAGGTTCTGCGCCGCCCCCGCTGCTCTCGCCGACGGATGGGGCGACCCGCTTCGCTGGCTGGCCGAGGCCGAGGCCGGATTTGATCGCCGGGACCTGCCCCGCCTGGCCGAGCGCTGCCGCGAACTGCTCAAGGAGTCGCAGCCCAATCCCTGGGTGGCGGCGGGAATCACCGCCAGGGAGGCGGACGTGCTGCGCCTCGTCGCCGGCGGGCTGGCCAACAAGCAGATCGCCGCGCGGCTGCATCTGTCGCCACGGACCGTGGAGAAGCACGTCGAGAGCCTGCTGCGCAAGACCGGCGCCCGCTCCCGAACCGGCCTGGTGGCGGCCGCATCACAGGCCGCGGCCCGCGACTCTTAGCGGGCGTTTCCTCCCTCGGCCACTACGTAGTCCCGGCTGGCATCTACGTGTTGTCCCCGATGTGACGGCAGGCGGCCGGCTTGCATGCTGGCCTGGCCAGCCAGGCCGAGGGGAGGCAACACCGGATGCTCGAGGCTACGAAACAAATCGTGGCAGTCAAGAACATCGAGATGCCCGATGAGCGGCACGCGTTCGAACACGCCTCGGTCAACGTGGTCAACCTGCCCGGCGTCACGATCACCCGCACTGTGTATCAGCCCGGCTGGAAGTGGTCGACCGACGTCAAGCCGGTCGTCGGCACGGAAGCCTGCCAGGCGGCCCACACCGGCTACATCATCTCCGGCTGGCTCCACGCCCGCATGGAGGACGGTCGCGAATACGACTTCGGCCCGGGTGACGCGCACGTGGTGTCGGCCGGTCACGACGCCTGGGTGGAGGGGGACGAGCCGTGCGTCGTGCTTGACCTCGCTTTCACCGGACGGGCACTAGCCGGGCACGTCGGCCGCTGCCCCTGCGGGGTTGAGTTCCGGGTCGCCAGCGACGACCAGGTCGGCCACCTTGTCGCCGCCATCCGCGAGCACGCGCACAGCTCCCACGGGCACGAGCTCACCACCCAGCAGGTGCTCGCCGAGGTGCTGTCATGATCGGCTCCGGCCTGGGGGGTGCCGACCTGGAAAGCCGGGTGGCGAGCTGGGCCGCCAGCGCCACCAGTGACGACGCAGCTGCCGTGCGTTCGGTGATCGGGCCTATGGCGACCGGCTGGCGACGGCCGATGTGGCCGGCGTCGTCAGCCAGTACATGTACCAGCAGATGCCGGAGCAGTCAGGAGGGGGCTGCTCCGGCATCTAGCGACTCCGCCACCCGGATTCGGGCACGTTCCGCATCCGCTTGCGGTCGCCGAGCACGACGCGGCGCCGACGTCTACCTGCCCGTACAGGGGCCGTGCAGGTAGACGTCGGCGTAGCCGGAGCCGTCCGTGTGCCTGCTCTTGGAGCGGCCGGCGCTGCTGGCGGTCACGCCTCCCGCCCACCGATGCACTGAGGGCAACGTGAGGCCGGCCCGCCATCTGACCGAAGCTGCGGGCAGCCGCGACAGTGCGGGCCTCTGCGACCGGGTACCGGACGGAAGGCAGCCCACTAACCATCTTCAGTGGTGGGAGGTACTGAAGGCCGACGTCCGCGGATCATGATGGCCGCCCGCCGAATTGCCAGCTGTGTACCTCGATGTCGGCGTACCGGTCCGGGGTCAGGATGGCACGTGCCGCGTCCGGGTCCCGCGCCCGGACCAGCGCCGCCGTGCCCAGCCAGGTGGCGCCGTCGTCGGACAGCAGCGGCCCGTACGCGATCAGCTCGTCCCGGTCCGGCGGCACGGCAAGGTCGGGGGCGTGCCCCGTGCCGAGGCCGAGCACCAGGTACCGATTACCACCGGCCCGGCCGCCGGGGAAGTCCCACATGGTGCGCCTTAGCATGTTGCGCCACCGGCGCAGCAGCACGTCCCGGTACACGCCGGCCTGGTAGTTGGGCTCGTCGAAGGCGAACGCGCGGGCGGCAGCGGGATCGGGCAGGCCGACGATGTGCACGCTGCCGGTGGGCGTGTCGCCGTCGCCGGCGAGGGTCGGGCCGCGGGCGATCATCTCCGCCTCGTACCGGTCCATGTAGGACCAGTGCTCTTCCAGCAACTCGTCGCGCAACGTCACAGAACCGGGCCGGTCGCGGTGGTAGCAGAAGAACTCCACGCCCACAGTCTTGACCATCACGCCGGTGACCCGCACCACGATCCAGGTGCCTGCTCATCTGCTTCGACAGGTCAACTGCCACCCGGGCACCTGCTCGCGGCCGGGATCAAACAGCGGCCGCGATCGTGAGCGCAAAGCCGGTTATCGGGACGGACTTGCCGGGGCGACTCAGAACGGACCGCGCGTCTTTGCTTGTTTCTGCGCGCCTAAAGGGCCGCCCGGCCAACAACCATATCCCGTAGGATGACGGCTGCCCGGCTGTGGCTGGGGCCGGTCGAAGGGGAATCAATGACTACCACGCAGTGGATCGCGATCGCTAGCGTCGCCGCGGTAGGCGTTTCAGCGCTTGCGATCGCCGCCGCGCTTAGAGGGGTGCTGGATCAGCTTCGGGTGACTGTCTTTCTCACCTACACTGATCGGTATGCGAAGGTCATGAATCAGGTCCCCTTTGAGGCGCGCGAGCCAGGCAGCAATTACCGATTGGCATCCCGGCCGGAGGATGAGCGTATCCGAGTGCTGGGAGCCTTTCGTGAGTACTTCAACCTCTGCTCAGAGGAGATTTGGCTGCACGAGCATCGCCGGATCGACCGCGCCACCTGGAATGTCTGGAAAAGAGGAATGCAGCAAGTTGCGCGATTCCCAAGTTTCCGGGAGGCGTGGGAGATGCTGGCCGTTGAGTATGATTATTACGGCGACTTTCAAAGTTTCGTTGCCAAAGAGCTAATTCCGTATGCCGCTGCATCGGAGAGCGCCGATGAAGTGGATGCGCCTGGGGCAGCGAGCCCGTAGAAAACCGGTCTGACTGTTCAAGAAGGTCTACCCAGGACCACGTGCATCTATGGCTAGCCCGGGCCATCCAGGGTAAGGGAGCCTTCCGCCGCTTCAAAGACGAGCTCCACGAGGAGTACCCGGACCTGCTGCCGGCGTGGTACGCCTTCCGCGATGCCGGGTACAGCTGTCACGAGGCAATGGCGGCGCGACGGAGCAGGCAGATGACACAGTTCCCGCACGTGCGGGTGGAGGGGTCGGCTCTGGGTCGCGGGCGCGCCTACGGCCGCCAGGCCCGTGACCGGGTGCAGCGGTCGGTGGCGGCCTACCGGGACGTCTTCGCCCACTACGCGGGGTGGGACTGGGCGACCGTGCGCCGCGAGGCTGCCAGGTTCGAGGCCCCGATCGCCGCATTCCGGCCCGCCTACCTGGACGAGATCCGCGGCATCGCCGAGGGGGCTGGCCTTGATCCTGGGGACGTGCTGGCCATCAACGTGCGCACCGAGGTGATGTTCGCCGCCAAGGCGCGCCAGGCAGCGGGCCAGCTGCGCGCCCCGGACGGCTGCACCGCGTTCGCGGTGGCTCCCGCGCCGGGCGCCGGTGGCTCGGTCCTGATCGGCCAGAACTGGGACTGGCTGCCGCACACCAGCCAGACGGTGGTGGTGCTGGAGGCCAGGCAAGACGATGGCCCGGACTTCGTCACGGTGGTCGAGGCGGGGCTGCTGGCCAAGACCGGGATGAACTCATCCGGCCTTGGCCTGGTCACGAACGCGCTGGTGACCGGCGCGGACGCCGGGACGCCCGGTATCCCCTACCATCTGGTGCTCCGGGCGATCCTGGACTGCGAGACCACCTCTGACGCCCTCGCGGCGCTGCAGTCCGGCGAGCGCTCGTCCGCGGCCAACTACCTGATCGCCCACCGCGACGGCAGCGCGGTGGACGTGGAGGCCGCGCCCGGCGACTTCAGCCAGCTGTACCTGCTGTTCCCGACCGGCGGGGTGGCGCTGCACAGCAACCACTTCCTCTCGCCCAGGTTCGGCGGCCAGGACGTGTCGGTGTGGGTCATGCCGGACAGCCCGCTGCGGCTGCACCGGATCCAGGCCGGTCTCGGCGGGCAGGAAGGCCCGCCTACGCTGGACACGTTCCGCAGGCTGCTCGCCGACCACGCCAACTACCCGTCGGGCCTCTGCTGCCATCCCGACCCGCGGATGGACCCCTATGACCAGGGAGCAACCGTCGCCTCGGTGCTCATGGACCTGGGCGCCCAGCAGATGTACCTCGCCGACGGGAACCCGTGCACGGCGCCCTACCGCCAGCTCGACTACCGGGAGTTCCTCGCCAAGCCCTCGCCGGTCGCGCAGCAGGCACGGTGACCGAGGACTTCAGCTTCGCCCTCATCACCTGTCAGCGCTACCCAGGCGGCCCCGGCCCGATCAGGACCCGGCCAGCAGGCCCTGGCGCTGGCCAAGGTCAGGCAGATCCGCCCGCCCAACCCGGTACACGCGACCGGCCATCCGCCCTGGCGGGCGAAACCGCCCCGGCTTGCAGGCGAGCAGACAGCTGCCACTGCCAGCCGACGAGCCCGCGCCTGCCACGGCCCAAGCGCCGAGCAGTGCCCAACCGAACTTGGCCGCGAGCCAGGCGCCGGATGGTTCGAGCAGGATGTCCTGGCGCGATTGGTGAGCGCGTACTTCGATGTGAGCGGTCAGGGCGTGCCTGGGGCATGGGCCCATTCGTCGAGTCCCAGCAGGCGCCGGCCCAGTAGGCCGAGCGACGCCGGTTCACCCCGCTGCTCCTCGATGCGGCGCGGGTCACCGGGAAAGGCATCGCCGTCTGGAGGCGCGCCGGTGGACCACGAGGTTATGCGGTTTCGCCGCACCGTCTCGCGCTGCTCTCCGGCGGGGGGCAACGGGTTCATGGCGACGTATTGGGCCAGCCGGGGCCGCTGTGAGGAGTTCCTGCCGTTTCCGTGCAAAAGCGTCGTCTTCCAGATCACCAGGTCGCCAGCGGCCAGGGGAACCTTGACGATCGGATGGTCGCCGATGTCGGGGGCACGGGGGACCGGACCAGCCTTGGACAGTTCGTCGAGGAAGCGCTGCTGGTCGCGGTAGATGGAGGGGACGCATTGGAAGCCACCCATATCGGCGGACGTATCCTCAAGCGCGAGAACCCCTTGCAGCCGGAATGGGATGTCCGGGTACCTGTTAATGTCGGTGTCCCAGTGGATGAAGCCCGGCTGGTCGTAGCCGGGCTGGTCGGGCCGGACCGGCGGCTTCAACGCGACCCGGTCGATGGAGACCCACAATTCGTCCGTGCGGTGCAGGTCGCGGAAAATCCCGTAGACCGCCGGGTCCTGCCGGACGTCCCACATCGACTGGTAGTGGTACATCTCGACCATTCCCGGCCGCGGCCGGATGATCGCCGGCTGGTACCACGTGGCGGAGTCGCCGGGTGTGGCGCCGGCATGGCGCCAGATGTCGTCCACCACGGCTTCCAGGATCGAGGGGGGCACGCCGGTCGGCACGACAATGTACCCGTCCGCGTCCAGGGCGCTGCCACTAGGCTCCGGTACGGCTGGCACGGCTGCGCTCTCTTTCAACTACCTTCCCCTCCTGTAATGAGTGCCGCAGCGGGGAGTCCCCGTCGAAGAGGGCCCGGTTGAGCGCACCGGCGCGACCGGGCCCATCGTCAGCTGCTACCTGCGCGATCCGGACCACAATCTCATCGAACTCAGCAGCTACCTACCCTGATCATCCCCAAGGGCCCGCGCCGGAATACACCGTTGACCGGCCCGGCAGCTGAATCCATGTTCCCGCCAGCAGTGCCGCCACCTCGCCCAGGCGTACCCATTGCCGTTATGCGCGAGCGCAGATCAATCGCATGGTGCTCGCCGGGGCGCCGGGTCCTCCGGGCGGCTGTCGAGCCAGAGAGCCCAGGGCTCTATCATGCCGATCCGGAGCAGCCCGGCCGCCTCCCAGGGATCTGCGGCAAGACGAGCCAGTATCTCGTTCTGATCCGCGGCCTCGACGGCGTGCAGGGGGTCTGCTCGCCGTCACCAACTGGGCCGCCCAGGATAATAAAGCCATCGTCGACGAGCCCGTCCATGAATGCCGCGTGCCCGGCCCAGCCCTGCTGGTCCCGGATCTGATGCGAGGAGTCCCAGCCCGGGCCGTGGACCAGCCGTACCGCGAAATTGGCCATGCCCGCAGCGTACGGACCAACAGCGACAGTCAGGACCGCCCATGCCTGGCTATCACGCCGGCCATCTGAACGTCCGGGTTCTGCCGTTGCGACACGAGGTCGCATCTTGCGAGTGAACTCGCGGATCGGAGGGCCGATTATGTCGGCAGCGTAGTTTCCGGCGCGTGCTCACGCCGGCCCCGCCCTGTCGTGCGCCGCCGGTGATGGCGGGGTGTGGAGCACAGGGGAAAGCCCAAGGGCCTCCCGTCCCAGCGGCGCCCGCTCGGCATCCCGGTGATCGGCAAGGAAATTCGTCTTGAGATGCCGATGACGCGTCCGATGGGCACACGGTGCTGCCGAACCAGGCCGAGGTCCCCTGATCGGGGCCGGGGCACTGCCGGTGTGGGCGCACAAGCTGTGTGCCAGGCCCGGCTACTGGCACCCACCCCCGCAGCTGTTCACCCCGCCACAGCTGCCGCCCAGCTCACCCACCAGCTGTCTCTGGTGGAACGGCCCGCTCGTGGTCATACTCCGGGTTAACGGTGGATGTCGGGCTAAGCGTGCCCGCAGAGCCGCAGGAGGGGATATGGGAACGGGCGATGGGTCGTCTAAGTCATCAGCAGGTGGGCAAACTGGTGCAGAAGCGGATCGCCGTGCAGATGACACCATCCCACCAGGTGTTCGGCCAGGTAGCTGCCCTGTTCGATGATTACCGGGCACACCACGGCCAGCCACCGTCCCCCCAGTTCGCCCACGACTGGCTTCACGGCCAGCTGGCTCAGCGCCGGATGATGATCGCCGCCGCCGTTGACGCCGGGCAGGCGTGCGGGTTCATCACGACCACGGTCATGCCGGCGTCGCTGATGCTCGGTACCGCCTGGTCGATCCGCGACCTCTATGTTGCCCCTCAGCGCCGTCGAGGTGGTATCGCGCGCGTCCTGCTCCAGCATGTCCTCGACGACGCCCGCGCCGCCGGTGCGTATCGCGTGTCACTGCAAACCGAGGCCGGTAACGCCTCCGCGCTTAGGCTCTACACGGCAGCCGGCTTCCAGCCGGTCAGCGGCCTGGAACTGCTCAGCCTCTCCCTCACGCCCGGCGAGCATCAAGATTCACCAGGCGCGCTCTAGCACTTCATGATCGTTTGCAGTGGCCGGCCTGGCTGGCGGCCCTGGTGGCGAAGCGCGGCGGCCATGCGGGCGTATCCGGCCAGCCGCAAGACCGTGATAGCGAGGTTGCGCAAGGTGGCCATGACCCGTGGGGCGCTGGCGGTGCGGACCTGGGAGCGGTCTTCGCCGTAGTCGGGGTCGCGGACCCAGCGCAGGCG
This sequence comes from uncultured Actinomycetes bacterium, assembly GCA_963730065.1. Lineage (GTDB taxonomy): Bacteria > Actinomycetota > Actinomycetes > Streptosporangiales > Streptosporangiaceae > UBA9676. The sequence continues at coordinate 241,379 of CAVSQL010000012.1, forward strand.
GTCTTCGATCATCCAGTGGCCGCCGATGATGGCGGCGAGTTCAGCGAGGCTGGCCTGGGTGGCGGCGAGGGATGTGATCGCGTAGACGGTCTCGGTGGACCACCTTTTCTTCCCGGGGCACTTGCGGCGGCGCGTGATCTGGATGGCCTGGGCGGCGTGAGGGAAGGCCAGCCAGCGGCGACGGCGGTGAGCTTGAGGGTGCGGCGCTCATCACGGCCGTATCCCCTCTCGCGGGTGTCATCAGTTGCTGGGACCTGCCGCCAGGGCAGGGATGCGAGCCGGCGAACAGGCCGGGCTGGTTGCGCTTGACGGTGAACAGGTAATGCGCGCCACGCCCGGCCAGATAGGTGGCGTGGGAGCGCTGGGCGTGCATCGAGCAAGCGTGCGGCATGGAACTATCTAGTTCTCGTGCTGGAAGTGGCCATGGCATCAACTGTGGTGATATCGTAGGATATCACTGGAGGTGGAGATGACGGATGTACTGATCCGTGACGTGCCTGACGACGTCATCGCGGCGCTGGATGCGCATGCCGGGCGCCTAGGGCTGTCGCGGAGCGAGTATGTGCGCCGCCGTCTGGCCCAGGACGCGGCGACGCCCGGCTCCCCGGTCAGTGTCCAGGACCTAGCGCGGTTCGCCGACCTCTTTGGTGACCTGGCCGACCCGGACGTGATATCACAGGCCTGGCAGTGAGCTGGCTGATCGACAAGTCCGCGCTCGTCCGCCTTGCCGCCAGCCCTGACGCCGCTGAGTGGGCCGAGCGGATTGAACGTGGGCTGGTGCGGATCACTACCGTTACCCGCCTCGAAGTCGGCTACTCCGCCAGATCAGGTCCGGACTTGCGGGCCGGCCTCCAGCAGCCGCCCCTGTCATCGATGCCAGTCGAATATCTCACCCCGGCGGTCGAGGACCGGGCCGTCGAGATCCTCACGCTGCTCGCCGACCGGGCTCAGCACCGCGCTCCCTCAGTGCCCGACTTGATCATCGCCGCGACCGCCGAGCTCGCCGGGCTCACGGTCTTGCACCTCGATAAGGATTTCGACGTCATAGCTGAGATCACAGGTCAGCCCGTCGAGCGCCTAAACATACCCTGACCAGCTGATCACAACCATCACCAGCGCAAGGCCAGACACCCCCACTCCCGTGTCCCGCGCCAAGACCGTCCTCCGCTAAGGCCACTTGGCCCGGCCCTGCAACATGGTCGTCGAGGAGCAGCGGGGCACACAGTCCGGAAGGTCAGACAGCTACCGCAGCGCAACGAGCTGCCACTTCTACCCAGACGAACCGATACCTCCGAGGACGGACGCAGTCCTGCGGGAGCTTTTCGGCTGATCCCAGAATCGAGCCGGGCTGACTTCCCTGCCGCTCCCCTGCTCTGTCCTGTATGAGGGCAAGCTGATCACATCGGCCTGTACCCGCTGCTGGATGGTGATCGCTGCTGGTGGCTGGCGGCTGATTTCGATGGCCCGGCGGCGAGGCTGGATGCCCTGGCAAGCACGACCCGACCTTAGTACCGGCCGGAGATGCGGCTCACCCGGGCAAACGTCCAAGGGGCCGCAGCTGTGACCGATGGCCACGCGAACCGAACGGCTGGATCCCCTCTCCGTTCTCGGCTCATCCGCCGACGGGCCTGCTGGCCGACGCCAGATTACAGACGGCGATTCGGCAGGCTAGGGCCAAAGCCACAACGTCAGCTTTGGTCGGCGTTTCCGCCGTTGTCGAGTCCTAGCCGCTGGCGGACGACGTGCCGGGCCAGGTCCAGGACTGCGAGGTCGTCGTGCAGGACGAAGTTGGCGTTCGTGGCCAAAATGATCCCGTTCAGCTCGAAGGCGAGCCGGCTGGGGTCCTCGCGGGCGGGAAGCTCGTGTTGCTCAAGCGCGGTGGCGGCGAAGCCGCGGATCAGCGCCACGAACCCGGACTGGAAGGCGGCGACGTGCTCCTTGACCGGCCCGGGGCGGGTGCCCATCTCCAGCGCCGCGGCAGCGAAGAAACAGCCGCCGGGGAAGGTGCGGCGCTGCAGGTAGTCGAAGAACGCCTCGCACACCGCCACCAGCTGGGCCAGGCCCGGCGGAGCCGCCAGGGCGGGCTGCACGACTTCTTCGGCGAAGATCCGCCCCGCCTCCTCCACGGTCGCCAGCTGGAGTTCCTGTTTGGAGCCGAAGTGCGCGTACAGGCCGCTCTTGCTCATGCCGATCGCCGCGGCCAGGTGCCCGATCGACAGGCCCTCCAGCCCGTCGACGGTCGCCAGCGACGTGGCCGCGCGCAGGATCGCGCCGCGGGTGCGCTCCCCGTCGGCGCGCTGGCGCCGTGGCGCACCCGTTCGCTGGTTCATTGTGCCGGTCATCATGTTGACAAGATAGCACGACCGGTCGTACATTCCAACTTAGCGCGAACGGTCGTGCTATCTCTATGATGCCCCGAAGGGGAGTCAGATGACCACCACATCAACGGACCTGGTCACCGTGCAGGACCGGGAGCTGGCCGCCGCCCCGCGCGCTGACCTGATCACACCGGCAGATCCCGGGTATGACGAGGCGCCTCAGTCATTGAGCCAGCGATGCTGACCACCACCGAGATCGCGGGCTTCGCCGGCGCCGGGCTGGCCGGAGCGGCCTACGTACCGCAGATTTCCCACCTCATCCGGACCCGCTGCTCGGCTGGCATCAGCCGGCTGGCATTTGCGGTATGGCTGCTGGCGTCCCTTCTGATCACAACACACGCCATCGCCATCCACGCCGGCGTGTTCATCGCGCTCGGCGGCATCCAGATCGTGGCCACGACACTCATCGTGCTCTATGCGACCCGGTACAAGGACACGTCCTGCCCCCTCCATCGCCCACGCCAACCGGGGGCCAAGACAGCCACCGGGACGGGCGCCTCAGCAAACGAGCCGGGTTCCTGGCGTCCGGCTGGCCGCTCGATCGCTGAATCAGCCACACCCGCCGGGCGCGGTGGAGCACTGCGCGCGCACGTCCCTGTCCTGCACCCGCGTTCCCATACGGTCACCGCCCGCACTGGCCGGGAAGCGGATGTCCAGGTCTTCCGCAGTTGGCCAAGGCCACGGATAGCAGGGGTTTCCTCGCCCGGCTCTGGGCGTTCTCCCGGCGGCGTGGCATGAGCGCATGCGAGCGAGCGCTGCGCGAACTCTGCGGTTCATACCTTGGGCCGTGCACTGGATTTCCAACGACGCATCTGTAGGGGGACGACATGACTGCATCAGCGGGCGCTGCCACCGCTGCGTATGGGGAGCTGGCTGGCGATGTGCGCGGTGAAGCTGCCGGGGCGCAGGCGGCCATCGTCATCGTCTGCCGGGAGCCTGGCGCCCAGGAGATCCTGCGCCGGGAGCTGTCCAAGCGGTACGGCAGCGACTATCACGTCGCGGTCTGCGGCCGGCCCGCGGAGCTGGCACCCTGGATGCGGGACCTGGGGGCCGCTGGGCTGCCGGTGGCGCTGGTCATCGGCGGAGTCGGCGCGCAGGACCCGGATGGCATCGAGGTGCTGGCCGCGGTCCGCGCCATCGACCCGACGGCACTTCGGGTGGCCGCGGTTGGCTGGGGTGACTGGCAATCGATGCGGTCGGTCTTCGACGCGGTCACCCTGGGCAAGATCGACCACTGGGTGACATGTCCGGTGCAGACCCCGGCCGAGGAGTTCCACCGCTCGATCACTGAGTTCCTGCAGGAGTGGGACAGCCAGCGCGGCGGCGGCTTCGAGGCGGCGCAGGTAATTGGCGAGCGATGGTCCGCGCGGTCCCAGGAGCTGCGGGACCTGTTCGCCCGCCACCGGGTCCCGGCCGGCTTCTATGACGCCACGTCCGGGCGCGCCCGGCAGATGCTGCACGAACTCGGCCTGGAGTCCCCGGAACTGCCGGTTGTCGTGCTCCAGTTCGGGGCCGAGCCGTCAGCGCTGGTCAACCCCACCAACCAGCAGATCGCTGACGCCTTCGGCGTCATGACACCGATCGCGCCCGGGCAGGTCTTCGATGTGGCGGTGGTCGGCGCGGGCCCGGCGGGGCTCGCTGCCGCGGTCTACGCGTCCTCCGAAGGCCTGCGGACGGTGGTTGCCGAGCATGAGGCCATCGGCGGCCAGGCCGGGACCAGCTCGATGATCCGCAACTACCCCGGCTTCTCCCAGGGCATCAGCGGCGCCCAGCTGGCGCAGGAGACCTGGCGGCAGGCCTGGACCTTCGGCACCACGTTCCAGTACATGCGCCAGGCCCAGAGCCTGTCCAGCGAGCACGGCCACTACCGGCTGCGGCTGTCCGACGGCAGCGCCCTGACCACCCGCACCGTGATCATCGCGACCGGTGCCACGTACCGGCGGCTCGGCATCCCCCACCTGGAGGCGCTGCAGGGCCGGGGGGTCTTCTACGGCGCCGCGGGCAGCGAGGCACCGGCCATGCACGGGCGGAACGTGTTCGTCACCGGGGGTGGCAACTCCGCCGGGCAGACCGCCCTGTACATGGCCAAATGGGCCCGCCGGGTGACGATCCTGGTGCGCACACCGTCGCTGGCCGCCAGCATGTCCGATTACCTCATCCGCGAGATCGACGCCACCCCGAACGTGGACGTCTGCTACCGCGTGCAGGTAGCCGACGGTACCGGTACCAGCCATCTCCAATCGCTGGTCCTGCACGACACGGCCTCCGGGACGCGGCGCAGCGTCCCAGCTGACGCATTGTTTGTCCTCATCGGCTCCCAGCCGCGGACCCAGTGGCTCGGCCAGAGCATCGCACGCGACCAGTGGGGGTTCGTCCTCACCGGAGCGGACCTGCTCGGCGACAACGACGCCCGCTGGCCCCCCGGCCGTCCGCCACTGCCGCTAGAGACCAGCCTGCCCGGGGTGTTCGCAGCCGGTGACGTGCGCGCGGGATCGGTCAAACGGGTCGCCTCCGCCGTCGGCGAAGGCGCCGCCGCCATCCCCCTGGTGCACCGCTACCTGCACACCACCGCGGCCGCACCAGCCACCGTGGGCCGGTAATCCCCTCACTGGCCAGCTCACCCGCGACCGGGACTCAGTCAGCGGCCTAGCGCCGCTCAATCAGGCGGCTACGCGCGCGTTCTCCCTGATCTTCTCCATCACTCAGCGTGATGCCGTCTAATCGATTTAGCCAGACGCCGACCGCCGACCCCGACGCGGCGTGACTGGCCTGAGGTCGCCGCCAGGCTCGAGGTGTCGATCGATGATGGGGGCGAACGCCCAGGCCGCCGGTGGTCAGATCCTGCCTGACATGACGCGCGGTCAGCGGCACGAGCGGGTGCGGTTGGAAATGGCTGGCTGGATCCTGATCGTGTCTGGTCTTCTGGTCCAGTGACTGGCCGTGCCATGAGCGGGGGCGAGCTCGCTCAGCAGTTCCATGCCGATGTGGTAGCGCCGTTGCTGGCCCGGGCCATGCCCCGGCTCCGGTACGCAGCCGGAAGGCTCGGCTCGGGATCGGACGTGCTGGGCCTTGACGATGCGATGAGCCATGATCATGACTGGGGGTGCCGGCTGACGCTGCTGGTCGACGGGCCCGACCGTGAAGCGGTGCCGCAGGTCAGCGGGTTGCTGGAACGCGAGCTGCCCGAGTCCTACCAGGGATATCCGGTCAGGTTTCCGGTCACCTGGGACCCCTCGCCATCGCACAAGGTTGATGTCGCGACGGTGGCGGGCTTTGCCGCTAGCCGACTGGGCGTTGACCCGGTCGGCGGGCTCTCGGTGCTGGAGTGGCTGATCCTGACCGGCCAAAGTGTGCTCGAAGTGATCGCCGGGCCGGTGTTCACCGACCAGACCGCCGAACTGGCGCAGGTACGCGCGGTGCTGCGCTGGTACCCGCCCGACATCGAGCGGTACGTGCTCGCCGCGGGCTGGCAGCGGCTCTCGCAGGAAATGCCGATGGTCGGCCGCACGGCCGAACACGGTGATGAGTTCGGCTCGAGGTTGCTGAGCGCACGGCTGGCCGGCGATCTGATGTGGCTGGCCTTCGCGCTGTCGCGCCGGTGGCCGCCGTATGCCAAGTGGCGAGGCACCGCTTTCCAGGCGCTTGCTGTGGCAGCGGACCTGGCCGGCCCGCTCGCCGCAGCCGCGACGGCGCCGGGCTGGCGCGGCCGTGAGAGCGGCCTCGCCGACGCATGTGAGGTACTGCTAAGCGCACAGCGTGCGCGCGGGCTGCCGGCCCCGCGCCGGCGGTGATCCCTTTCTGGGACCGGCCCTATCGCACCGTCGATCAAGCGGTCACCGAAGCGCTGCTCGCCGATATCACCGACCCACAAGTGACCAGGCTGCCTGCCTCGATCGGATCAATTGAGCAATGGGCCAGCAGCGTCGATGTCCTCGCCAGCCCCGCCCGCAGAACAGCCCTCCAGGCTGCCTACCGGACATGGGCCGACCTCAGCTGAACGAACGCGACGAAAGCGCGTCATCGGCAGGATCACGCTGATGACCGGACGTTTCCGACGACCCGGTTGACCCGTTAACTGCGCCGGACCGCGCGGTTCACCGCGTTGACACCCGGTGCCGACCGCGGCCCTTGGCTGGTCCTCCGCAACGACGACTCGCCACTCTTGCGAGTCAAGAGCCTCGATGGCCTCATCTACCGACACCTGTACTTGGCCGCTGCCGGCGCCCCGGCGCCGGTCGCCGGGTCCACAGGACGGTGGCCCACCAGGAGCAGTCTCATGGACTCCGATGACCGTCAGTGACCAGTTGACGACCTGAGTGCCGCAAAGCACCAGAGGCAGCCCCGGCTTGGGCCACGAGTGCCACCTCTCCCACAGCCGCCAACCCAAGATCCGGGCCGCCGGACCCGCGGTCACCAGAGTTCAGCTGGCCCCGGCTGAACGCCGGATCTAGCCGATGACAGCGCGGTTGTGAACTGGCGCTTGTAGCGCCATAATGGCGCTATGCCCAGTGTGCAGATCAAAGATGTCCCCGAACAGACCCACGCGGTCTTGCGCCAGCGTGCGGCGGCCGCGCACCAGTCTCTCCAGGAGTACCTGCGCGCCCGGCTGATCGAAGAAGCAAGCGAGCCCACCCTTGAGGAGATCCTCGACCGAGCCGGTGGCCGCTCCGGCGGTTCAGTACCAGTAACGAAGGCGGTATCGACGCTGCGCTCCGACCGTGATCGTCGTTGACGCCAGCGTCCTGGCCGTCGCCCTCGCCGACGACGGCCACGACGGCGACCTTGCACGTGCCCGCCTGCGCGGGGAGCGGCTAGCCGCTCCTGAACTGGTTGACCTCGAGGTCACCTCGGTCTGGCGGCGGCAGATGCGCGACGGCGCCATGGACGCCCGCCGGGCCGCGCTGGCGCTAGCTGACCTGACCGCGCTGCCGCTCCGGCGGGCACCCCACCGGGCCCTGCTCGCCCGCTGCTGGGAACTTCGCGACAACCTGACGATCTACGATGCGTCATACGTCGCGCTCGCCGAGGCGCTGGAGGTGAGCCTACTCACCGGCGACGGAAGGCTGGCACGAGCCACAGGCCCACAATGCCACTTCGAAGTACTACGCTCGCCACCTTGAGCCACCGGCTCCGCTCTTCCGGCAATTGCCACCTGGGGCGCGTATAGGGACTGGCGCTCCTGGTCTCCCGATATGGTGCGGGGGCGTGGCCACCGGGCCGCACCCCGGCCAGGCCCGGGACGTGGCCAGCGACAGGCCTGGCACTGTCGGGGGTAGTTCAGTCGTTGCCTGTTGCCGCGGCGGGCCATCCGATCGCGTCGAAGACTGCTAGCGGGTCGAGGTAGTCCCGCCAGTGCGCGATCTTGCGGTCGGTGATCGACAGCACCGAGATGTATCGGTTGCGGTAGGCGTTTCCAGTCGGGATGGCGCGGCCCTGCGAGGCGTATTCGAGAACGACGACGCCGGTGGCCTGGTCGTGGTGGATGGCCAGGTCATAGCACCGATCGAGGAAGAATGTGGCGCCATAGGGGCGATACAGCTCGGCTACGGCCTGGCGCCCTTCGACACGGCGCGGGTAGCCCGGGACCGTGATGACGTACTCGAAGACGACGTCCTCAGCCAGCAGGTCGAAGAAGTACTCACCGTCCACCAGCCCGGCGACGCCTTCCTCGATGATCCGGAAGAACGGGTCCAGGGCCTGGAAGTCGGCGAGGTTGCTGACGGCCGTCATCGGGTCTCGTCCATGGCCCAGGCCGCGGCCGTGCGCCACGCGAAGTCAGCGAAGCTTGTCGGCGGCGCGCCGGTCGCCTGCCGGCCGGGGTTAGCGTTCTGCGCTCGTGCGGAGGTGGCCGCGGTCTGCTTGCGCCCCCTGTCAGCTAGGAGGACGGGGTCGGACAGCGCGGTGCCGCGCCTGAGCCGGATGTTGCTGGACTGAGGCGGAACGGTCATCTGCTGCTCTTTTCATCGCGCGCTCTGAAGGCCGCAGTAGCAGCGGCCCACAGGCTGTAAAGGTTGCCGCGGTCGCCGTAGGCGGCCAGCATCTTCCCGACCAGCTCCTCCCGCGACGAGCTGACCCGTTCGGCTTCGTCGAAGTCGATGATGTACTGCCTGGTGCCAGCGATGAGCTCGGCGAGGTCGTCGTCGGGCGCACCCGGCGCCTTATGGCCCGCAACGACCATTCGCGGAGCCAGGGCCTCGATCTTGCCGATGGTGTCTATCCAGGCGAGCCGGGCATCGTGGTTGGTCAGAGCCAGCCACACATGGATCCGGTTGTAGCAGACGTCGCCGCCGACCACCGCGTTCAGATCGGGGACGTGCACGACGGTGGACGGATCTGCGTCGCTCTGGCCGACGCTGATTAGGCGGAGCTCATGGCCCTCCAGGTCGATGATGATCCAGGCGCGATCCCGCCGTCACCGGATGCGATGGTCGAACGCTGACCGCTGAAGGGGGCCGCTCCGGGGCGCTGGCCCTCGGAGAGGGGTTCGCGTGTGGCCAACCTGCGGTCCTACTGTGGTGGTATAGTTTGGGTATGCCGCGCGGGAACCCGTCACCCAAGCTCGCTATCACCGTCGATCCTGAGGTCTACTCTCAGGTGATCGCCGCTGCCGAAGCTGACGGGGTGAGCGTTTCAGCGTGGATGACCTCCGCGGCGCGGCGCGAGCTCCGGCTGCGAGACGGGCTGGCGGCGGTGGCTGAGTGGGAGGCCGAGCACGGCGTGCTCACGGGTGAGGAGCTGGCAGCGGCCCGGCGGCGGGTGGGCCTGGGCCGCGGCGGTGAGCGCCGGTCCGCGTGAGCCCGGTCGTGTATGACGCGGGTGTGCTGGTCGCCGCGGACCGCAGCGTCCGCGTGGTCTGGGCTGAGCACCGGGTCCGGCTGGAGGCCGGGATTGTTCCGGTCGTGCCCGCGCCGGTCGTAGCGCAAGTCAGCCGGTCCCCCCAGCAGGTGCAGTTGCGCCGGCTGCTGCGCGGCTGCCAGGTCAGGGCCCTGACTGAGCAGGACGCACACGCGGCCGGGCACCTGCTGGGCCGCGCTGGTTCCAGTGACGTGGTGGACGCCGTGGTCGCGCACACCGCGGCGCTGCTGGGCGCCGACGTGGTCACCGGGGACCCCGCCGACATCAGCCGCCTCCTGGACGCGGCCGGGGCCTCATCGCAGGTCATCGGCCTCTAACACCGCCCACCGCCTGCTGGGCGCCCGCGCCAATAGCCCGGCACTTCAGCGCGGGCCGACAGGTGAGCGGTGTACCGCCACGGAACCTGAGATTCCGGCTCATGACCTCTTGTTTATACGCAAAGTGCAGCGGGGCGAGGCGCGCTGATACCTGTGCTTCTTTGCAGGTCAGCAAGCCGACTGCGGGCACACCTGCTCCTACGGCGCCCCCCCAGGGCACCTCCCTCACCGGTTCGGTGTTTGAATTATGTGCATGACCTGGGTGGAGCTACGGGGATTCGCACCCCGGACCTCTTGCATGCCATCAGCAGGCAGCACGTCCCTCGCAGTACGTCTGTGCAGGTCACCGTCCCAGGAAGTGCGCGCCCGTCCCGTCAAGTCCGCACCGGTTGCGGTACTTTCCTGCTGTACCGGCCAGCCTGCCCGGTCAGGCTCCCAACGAGCGCCTGACCAGCCAGAACCTCCAAGAACTCTACCGCGGTGCCCTCCAAGGAGACCAGCATCCGATCGCGCCAGATGAGTGACCACACCTTGAGGTTGCCCTGCTTCAGTAGGGGCGGCTGTGATCCCAGCCAGCCTTGTCGTCCTTCTTGAAGTCGCCTAGAGCGCCTAGAGCTGGAGCATTGCCGCTGCGACCTCACCGGCGGCCGCATCGGGGATCGCGGTCGCGGCCTGTTCGAGCACGAGCAGCCGTGCGCCGGGGATCTCGCGTGCGAGCGCCTCGCCGTTGCCGACAGGGAAGAACGGGTCGCGGCGGCCGTGCACCACAAGTGTCGGGGTCACGAGCTCGGGTAGGCGCTCGCGCCAGCGCGGCGTGCAGTCAAGCTTGGAGAACAGCATGCCCATCTGGTTAGCCATCTGGACCGCGGGCTCCGTGCCCGGTGTGCGGTGCCAGATGCGCTCGGCGGTGGCGCCTGCGGCGGCAGGGTCGTCGCCGAGGATCTCCGCGGAACCGGTCGCGAACGCCGCCACGGCAGCGCGGTCGGACCAGTCGGGCATCGGGCGCGAGAACAGCCGGTCCATCGTCTCCGCATCATGGTCAGGCAGGTCGTCGTCGACCGGGCCTGGAGCCACGGGCCGCGTCCCAGCCAGGGTGAGCGCTCCGAACGCGTCCGGGTGGTCGAGCGCGGCGACCTGGGCGACCATCCCGCCGACGCCGATGCCCGCCAGGTGCGGCGGCCGGTCGTCGAGCTCGCGGGCGAGCGCCGCGGCGTCGGCTGCAAGATCGCGCAGCGTGTACTCCGGAGCCTCTGGATCGACGGTGGTTGACGCGCCGGAATCGCGCATGTCGTACCGCACGACGTGCCGCCCGGCGCGGGCGAGGGCCGCGCAGAGCGAGTCGGGCCAGGAGAGCATGGTCGTACCACCCGCAAGCAGGACGAGCGGGGCCGCCGCGTCGCCGAAGTGCTCGACCCCGAGCATGACGCCGTTCACCTCGACCGCCGTCATCACGCCTCCGCCGTGGCGATGAAACCCCCGGACGTGCGGGTCCAGTGGACCATCAGATACATGTCAACCTCCCGGGTAGCGTCGCGGCCGCAACGGCAGCACAGTTAGTTGCGAACGTACATGTTGACCACGGCCGACCGGTGAACTCATCGGGCTACTCAGTGAAAGGCAGCCGAGACCTGCGGTCATCAGCAGGAAGGCTTGCTAAGGGCCTGGGAGCAAGCCGGCCAAGACCGCAAGGACATGTACGCCTTGCAGTGTCATCCCCGATGGACTGAACGCACTGACATGCCGCATAGTGCGCGCGCTCGCTGGGTGGCTGCCGTGGGTGGGGCCAGCACGCCTGGGGCCGGCGTGCCAGCACCGTTGATGGCCTGGTCTGGCCGTGACTGAATGGGTTCGTGCCCTTGATGCGCAGGCCAGGTGCCGGTGGCCGCGGTGAGCGGCCGCAGCCGCCCGGGCGTGGCCCGGTGCTGCGGGTGGCCTGGCCGGTGCTGCGGGCGGAGTGGCGGGCCCGCTGGGGGGCGTGGCTGGCGCTGGCGCTGGTGGTGGGGCTGGCTGGCGGGGTGGTGCTGACCGCGGCCGCGGGGGCGCAGCGCACGGGGACGGCATTCACGCGCCTGCTGCAGGCCAGCCACGCCGCTGATGTGGCGGTGGTCGCGAACGGCACCGGGCAGGGTTATGACCAGGCACTGGCCCGCCTGCCCGGGGTAAGCGGCGAGGCCAGGGACCTGGGGGATGAGGTCGGGAACGTGTCGCTGGTTCTTCCCGATGGTGCCCGGGTCCCCTCGCCCGGTGTGGAGGTCAGCGCGGATGGCAGGTTCGGCACCTCGGTCGACCGGTTCAAGGTGGTGGCGGGCCGGATGTTCCGCCCCGCCAGCGCGGATGAGGTAGTCATCGACCCTCAGCTGGCCGGCGACGGCGTGCGCCCGGGCAGCACGCTGCGGCTGCTGATGGCCCCGACCGGGGCGAGGGACACGCCGGTTTACAGCCGGGCGGTCCAGGTGCGGTTGCGGGTGGCTGGCGTGGTTGTGTTTAGCAACCAGATCGTCCCGGTCAGCCCGGGCGACCATTTCCCGGAGCTGGCGCTGTCACCGGGGTTCTACCGCAGCCGCCAGGGCCGGCTGTTTCCGGTCGGCGACGATGAGGCGCTGGTGCGGCTGTGGCCGGGAACCAACCTGGCGGCATTCGCCCGCCGGGCGGCCGAGCTGGCCCGCCGCTACCCCCGCACCCAGGGCGTCCAGGTGATCAACCTCGCTGATCAGCAGGCGAAGGTCGAGCAGGCGATCCGGCCGCAGGCGGACGCGCTGGCCCTGTTCGCCGCGCTGGCCGGCCTGGCCGTGCTGGTAGTCATCGGCCAGCTGCTGAGCCGGCAGCTGAACATCGGCGCCGGGGACTATCCGGTCCTGAGCACGCTGGGGACCGACCGGTGGCAGCTGTTCTGGCTGGCTGTGCTGCGGGCCGGTGTGGTGTGCACGGCTGGCGCCTGCGTCGCGGTGGCGATCGCCGTAGCCGCGTCTCCGCTGATGCCGATCGGGCCCGCCCGGCTGGCCGAACCCGACCCGGGCGTCCAGGTGAATCCGGCTATCCTCGGCCTTGGGCTGGTGGCCATCGCCATCCTGCCGGTCCTGGTCATCGCGCCGGTCGCCTGGCACGCCGCCGGTGCGCGCGGCAGGCGAGGTGCTGGGCAGCCCGCACCAGCGGCCCGGTCGCGGCTGGCTACGGCGCTGGCCGGCCTGGGTGGGGTGCCTGCCGCGGCGATGGGGGCCCGGATGGCGCTGCAGCCGGGACGGGGCCGCAGCGCAGTGCCGGTGCGCAGCGCGCTGACCGGGACGGCCGTCGCGGTCGCCGCCGTGGTAGCCGCAACGGTCTTCGGCGCCAGCCTGGCCCGGCTGGTCAACACCCCCCGGCTGTATGGCCAGAACTGGACGCTCGGGCTCAGCCTGGGATTTGGTTCCGCGCCCGCCTCGGGACCCAGGGGAGCTGCCTCCTTCCTGGCCGGGGTTCCCGGGGTGACGGCCTATGCCGGCGGCAACTGGGGGCAGATCAGCATCGATGGCCAGCAGGTGGCAGCCGTCGGCATCCGGCCGCTGCACCGCAGCGTCTTCCTCACCATGCTCCACGGCGGGCCGCCGGCCAGCCGCAGCCAGATCGTCCTGGGGGCCCGGACCTTGCGGCGGCTCGGCAAGCAGGTCGGGGACTTCGTCTCGGTGCAGCCAGCACCGGGCGCGCCACCGGCGCGGATGCGGATCGTCGGAGAGGCGATCTTCCCCTCGTTCGGCGTCGGCATCGGCACACCCACCGGCCTGGGAGATGGCGCGGCCGTCTTCGCGCCCCTGATCCCCCCCAGCACGGTGGGCGGCTGTTCCCGGGACTGCTACAACTTCTACCTCATCCGCTTCCGCCCGGGAACGCCCCGAACGGACATATCCGCCCTGGGCAGCCGTTTCGTATCGGCGCTGACCGCGGCCGGCTGCCCCGCCGGGACATGCCAGGCGCTGACCGCCGCCCAGCCGGCCGCGATCAGCAACTACTCCCGGGTCCGGGCCACGCCGCTGGTCCTCGGCGGGCTGCTGGCGCTGCTCGCCGTCGCCCTGATCGCCCAGGCGCTGCTCACCACCATCCGGCGCCGCCGCCGCGATTTCGCGATCGTCAAGACCCTCGGATTCCGCCGGTGGCAGGTATCGGCCGCGGTCGCCTGGCAAGCCACCGCGCTCACCGCCGTGGCACTGCTGGCCGGCCTGCCCCTCGGCGTGGCGGGCGGGCGCTGGGCCTGGGCCCTGTTCGCCGGATCGGTTGGCGTCAGTCCCGGCGCCACCGTCCCCCTCAGCGCTGTGCTCCTCACGATCCCGGTCGCGCTGCTGCTCGCCAACGCCATCGCGGCCGGCCCCGGATGGGCAGCCGCCCAGATCAAACCCGCCATCACCCTGCGAAACGAGTAACCCCAGACGCGGCCGTGCACCAGCCATGTCAGCAGCGGCCTCCCACTGGGCAATGAAGCACGCCGGGGACAACGCACACAGTGCCGTTATGCGCGCCCTGCCGATCGTCGGTCCTGCGGCCGGGTTGGGCGCAGAATGGTCGGCCCTCGGTCTCGTGTCGTCGGTGGGTGTGCCTTCTGCGGACGACCTTTGTGACCGTGGGTGGCCCGTGTGTAGCGCGGCTGATTCGGCTGGCAGGTGCGGTGCCGGCTGGGGGAACTTGGCGGCGACGGCGAGACCGCCGGGTGCTGCTGCCCGTAGGAGTCCCGGCGTGCTCTGCCCGGTGCTTGCATCAGTTCCTGGCTGGGTTCACTCGTCATGAGTCTGATCCGTCAGGGCTGGCCGCAGTCCAGTGAGGGCGGAAATTCGGGCAGCGGGTACTGGGGGCGGCTGTTCCTACCGGTAGCTGCCGAGGTTCACGTGGTTGCCCTGGAGGGCATTGCGGCGCTGCAGTTCCTTCCAGCGGGCGGGGTCGAGATAGATGGCCGGGGTCGGCCACGATGCCGTCAGATCCCCGCGATCCAGGCCGGGGGCGGCTCCGGCTCGGGGACCGGCAATGCCGGCATTGCAGTCCGCCACACTCTGTAAACTAGCGGAGCTTTTCTGGAAATTCGTTGCTAGTTTTTGATTGCAGGCGTAGCTTAAGAAGCGGGCACCCGGGCGGTGATTCCTCTTGGTCATGGTGCGGTCCCGCACGGGACCACGTACTCAGCGGAGGTGGTACTGATGCTGATCTGGCTGTGGATCAGGATGAAACGGCGCCGGGCCGAGAAGGTGGCTATGGCGCAGCAGGCCGGGGCGGCAGCGGCCGGCAGCCCCATGTCGCCGGCGCCCTGAGGACCGAACCGGTCGCCGGGCCCGCTGCCCGCGGGCAGCGGTGCCGGTCACTTACTCCCGGCGGCGGCTGCTTCCCCGTGTTCCTGGTACCGGTCTCAGCGGGGTCGCGTACCAAAGATGAGGTGGCACTGTGAACGCAGCAGTGACGGCGTCGCGGCCGCCCGGGCCAGCTGGCGAGGCGACCCGGCCCGAAGCATGATCGGGCTGCTCCCCGACGACCGCCAGACCGCTGCCGGCGTCCTGCCGCTGACCATCGAGCTCAGCGGCATGCACAAGAGCTTCGGCTTCGTGCAGGCGGTGAAAGGTATCGACCTGACCATCGCCTCAGGGGAAATTGTCGCGTTCCTCGGGCCGAACGGCGCGGGCAAGACCTCGACCATCGACGTGATCTTGGCCTGTCCCGCCCGACGGCGGCCGGTGCCGCCGCTCGGCATGCACCCGCGTCAGGTGGTCGCACGCGGGCTGGTCTCCGCGGTAATGCAGGCCGGCGGGCTGCTTAAGGATCTCACGGTCGCCGAGACCGCACGGTACACCGCCAGCCTGTTCTCCCACAGCGAGCCGGTGGTTGAGGTCCTGGACCGGGCCGGCATCGCCGGGATAGCCGACCACGGGGTCGGCAAGTACGCGGCGTCGAAGCTAGCGGCCGGCCTCCGCCGCGGGCGCGGCGGTGGCCCTTCTGGTCTTCTCACTGAGATGACGGCGATGCCGCCCGTAGACGGTCTTCCCGCTCCCGAACTCAGCCGACAGGTCCCGCTGCCCAGTGCCGATCAAACAGGCTACGGGGGTGGTGGAGCTACGGGGATTCGAACCCCGGACCTCTTGCATGCCATGGGAAATGCGGAAGTTCAACTGCCGCCCGATGCCAGCCAGAGACGCCCCGTGCCGCTTAAGCCGCACAGGCCACGCCTGGAACGACGGTCAGATGACGGTCAAAACGATCTTGGAACAGCCATGGACCACACCGATACCGGTCGGGAGGACGGCAATCTGGCAAAGTTCCCGCCAGCCATGAGCCTGGGGCAAACGCATGCACGGACCGTGACAACTCGGGAGGCGCCAATGTGGTGCGCTTCGCGCCTCCCTGCCGAGTATGCGCTACCTCGCGCTGAAGGAGTTGCCGTAGCCGGGTGTGACCGAACTCCCAGTTCTGGACGTGCCTCTGTCGCATCCTCGAGGGCTTTTCTGCCTTAGCGGTAGCCCTGCAGCCGTACAGGCGAACGGATGGTCCGTGAGGGCGGCTGCCCGGGTTCATGGGGTCAGGCTGGACCAGCGCGGGCTGCTGTCCGGGTCCCGGGGCCCAGATCATTCTGGGTGGGCCTGGGCGAGGAGCGGCTGGCCGTGGGCACGGGCGATGGTGGTGCTGGCTGCCCGGGGATCGGTGGTGGGACCCTTCCTGCCGGCTGGTGGAATCGGGCGCACAATGACGGGCATGGGGACAAGCCTGGCCCGCGGCCCGCGGGGCTGATTCCCGGTGGCTGCGGCGTGGTACTGGTGGCGGGCGGCGCGCGGGCGTTCGTGGCGCGCGGTGGTGGCGGTGGCGCTGATCGGCGGGCTGCTCGGCACGGTGGCGCTGGGTGCGCTGGCCGGCGCTCGCCGCACCGCGTCCTCCTACGGCCGTTACCTGGCGTCGGTCAACGCCAGTGATGTGTTTGTCGATATACCGGGCCCGTATCTGGCGGCGATACCGAAGGTCGCCGCCCTGCCAGGCGTCAGCGACAGCGCCGCCTGGCTGGGGCTGGCCGGGTATCCGGTCATCCATGGCCGGGCGGATGACTCGTTTCTGGGCGGCAATCTGGTGGGCAGTTACAACGGCGACTTCTTCCGGCAGGACCGGATGACCGTCCTGGCCGGCAGGCTCCCCCGGCTGGACTCGGCCAGCGAAATCGCGCTCAACTCCGCGATGGCTCAGCGGTTCGGCGTGGGCGTGGGCGGAAAAGTGACCTGGCAGTTCGACAGGCTGGGCCCATCGGGCCGGGTATCGGCGGCCGGGCGGTCCACGTTTGTGGTGACCGCGATCGTGGACATCGCGCCCGTGCTGACCGGTCAGTACGACGACGTCGCGACGGCGGTGCTGCCCCCGGCCGCCACGGCGCGGTATCTGAACGGCGAATTCCAGTACGTGTGGGTCGGGCTGCGGCTCACCGCGGGGAGATCGGGGATCCCGGCCCTGCAGTCGGGGATAGACCGGCTTGAGCCGGGCCTGGCGCGCACCCTGCATACCCTCGACGCGGTCTTGAGCATCCGCCGGATGGACATTGTGCACAACGAGGTCCAGCAGGCGATCAGGCCGCAGGCCGTCGCGCTCGCGGTGTTCGGCGGCCTGGCCGCGCTGGCCATGCTGGTTCTGGTTGGCCAGGGCCTGGCGCAGTTGCTGTCCCGCTCAGCGGCGGAGATGGCCGTCCTGCCGGCAATAGGGGCCACCCGCGGCCAGGCCGCGCTGGCGGCCGGCCTCGAGGGCGCGGTGGCGGTGATCGCCGGTGTGGCCCTGGCCGTCGCCGGCGCCTACGCTGTCTCGCCGCTGGCCCCGGTCGGGCCGGTGCACCGGTTCGACCCGGCCCGTGGCTTCAACGCGGACCCGCTGGTGCTGGCAGGCGGCGGCGCGGTGCTGGCCCTCGTGCTGCTCGCCCTGCTGGCGGTGCTGGCCTGGCGGGCGGTCCGCCCGGCCGGGCGTGAGCCTGCCCGCCGGCCATCAGCGATCGCCGCCGCCTCGGCCGGCCTGCCGGTCCCGGCGGTGATCGGAGTACGACAGGCGCTTGAGCGCGGATCTGGGCAGCGGCCCGCGGCGGTCCGGGCCGCCCTCGTCGGGTCGGTCGCGGCGGTGACCGCCGTGGTCATGGCCACCGTGTTCGGCGCCAGCCTGGACGGCCTGGTGCACCATCCGGCCCGGTACGGCTGGAACTGGGATCTGCTGATCGAGGCCGCGGGCGGCTACGGCAACTGGAAAGCGCCGGTGATGGACAAGCTGGTCGGTGGCCAGCCAGGGGTCACCGCGTGGTCGCAGTTCGGATTCAGCCAGGTCGCCATCGACGGGCAGGAAATCCCCGTCATGGGCCTGCAGCGCGAGCGTGGCTCGGTGGAACCCCCCACGACCAGCGGCCACCCGATCACCGGGCCCGGCCAGATCGAGCTCGGCACCGCCACCTTGAACCAGATCGGCAAGCACATCGGCGACACGGTGAGGGTGGGCACCGGGAGGAGCGCGCGCGAGCTCACAATCACTGGGACGGTGACACTGCCCTCGTTCGGGCTGATACTGGCCGATCACGTATCGCTAGGCCGCGGCGCGATGCTGCTGGACGGCACGCTCCTGGCCATCCAGGGCGCCACCGCAGGCGGCGCGGACCAGCAGACAACCCCGGCTGTCCTGGCCTATCCGTCAGCGGTGGCCATCGACATGGCTCCCGGCAGCTCGGCCGATGCCCGGCTCCTGGTCAGCCGGATCACCTCCGCCGACCCCGACGGCATGCCAGGCAGCACCTACCCGCTGGGCCCCGAACGGGGCGCGGCCATCCTCAACGCCTCCTCCATGGGCAGCCAGCCGCTCACGCTGGCGCTCGCCCTCACCGCCGCAGCGGTGCTGGCCCTGACGCTGACAGTGCTCGCATCGGTCCGGCAACGCCGCAGGCAGCTGGCCATGCTCAAGACCCTGGGATTGCGCCGGCGCCAGCTGCGGGCGACCGTCGCCTGGCAGGCCAGCACGATCCTGGTGATCGCCGCCCTGGCCGGCATTCCGCTAGGCGTGGCCGCGGGCCGGTGGGCGTGGACCAGCTTCGCCAGCACGGTGGGGTTCGTCCCGGTGACCGTGGTCCCGGTGCCCGCCCTGTTCGTCGGCCTCCTCACCCTGCTGGCTGCCGGGAACCTGCTGGCCGCAGTGCCAGCGGCGGTAGCTGCCCGAACACCCCCCGCCGCCGCGCTGCGCGCCGAGTAGCCGATCCGCAAGACACCAGTCAATGCCCCTCCGGCCCGGCGCTCCCGGCGCAGCGCGCCGACCCCGGCCCCGCGCAGCCGCTCCCCCCGGGCCCTGGAGACACCCCACCTGCTGGACAGAACGCCCGTTCGGGAGCGCCGTGGCTCCACCCGGGTCAGCTGACTCCAGGCTCGCTCAGGAGCTGGCCGGCCGGGATGGAGCGAGATCCTGTGGCGCTGTCCGGGTGAGCATGGTGACCCCGGCAGCCATGATCGCGAATGCGACGGCGGCGATGGCGACTTTGGCCGGGCTGTCGGTGAAGTGCTCGCCGAACAGCCAGACGCTCAAGATGATGCTGGCGAACGGGTCGGTGATGACCAGGATCGGCTGAGACACGCTCAGCGGCCCGACGTGCAGCGCGCCCTGCTGCAGCAGCGCGCCGGTGATGGTGGCGGCGATAAAGGCATACACCGGCCAGTCGGTCAGCATGCCGCCGACACCGGAGACCGCCAGCGTCTGGGCCGCCGTCTTCAAGAACGACGCCTCCAGGGCCGCGGCCAGCCCGGTCGCCGCGGCCAGCACCGCCGCCCGGCGGGCCGGCGCGCCCCGCAGGCCCAGCAAGGCCAGCACCGCGATGGCGCCGCCGAACACCAGCCCGGCCGACAGCCACTGCCGGGCCGCCGGGAAGGGGTGGCCGCCGGTGGGCTCCCCCACGGCCAGGAACACCCCCAGGGTCACGCAGACGACACTGACCCACGCCCAGGCGGCGCGGGCCACGTCCTGGTGAATCCACACCTGGCGCAGCACCAGCACGAAGACCAGCTCGGTGACTAGCAGCGGCTGGACCACCGACATCGGGCCGTTGTGCAGGGCCAGGGCCTGGAAGATGAACGAGCCGACCGCGGCGGCCACGCCGAGCAGCCACAGCGGCTGCCGGGGCAGGTACAGCGCCAGCCGCCACCCCTTGACCCGCCGCGGGGCGCCGATGCTCGCCTTGTGCTGGGTCAGCAGATTGACCGCGTTCGCCAACGCGGCGGCCAGCGCGAACACCACCACCAGGAGCATCCCTCGCCCCCGTTCTCTTTATCGGCCGACAGCCGAATGCGGCGGTGTCCCGCAGCTGTGGGCTGGAGGTGAGGACGGGCGTTTTGCCTATGGTTCACTGCCGAGTATGGCCCAGTCAGGCACGGCGAGGCATGATCTTGGACGCCCCGCACGGGATCCGGGCGTGGGACATCACCTCTGCCAAGTGAAGATGGCCGGCCCCGCACGGCTCCGGTGCTGGGATTACCCCATTAGTGCCGCTGCGACAGAACATCCGGTTCGGAACGCACCTGACCATCGAGCACGCTTCGGCTTAACCCGCTCCGATCGGCGGGTAGGCGCGCTGTCCCGAAGCGGATGATCGGGCGTTACGTCATGACAGCTGTCGGGATCTGGCGGTTGTTCGCACGCCTTCTCGCTGCCTGGTACTGACGGCGGCGAGGGTGGCCGGCAGGCGCAGGCGATCCCGTGATGCCGCCCGGACAGGCGGTAAACCTGTGGCCGCCGGGGCGTACCGGTTGCGACAATCGGTTCGTGCGGAGGGCTGATATCACCGTCGGCCTGGTGTCGAGGCTGGTCGGGACGCAGTTCCCGCAGTGGGCATGCTTGCCTGTCAGGCCCGTGGACGTCGGTGGCTGGGACAACGTGACCTTCCGCCTGGGGGAGGAAATGTCGGTCCGGCTGCCCAGCGCCGAGGATTATGTTCGGGGCGTTGAAAAGGAGCAGCGCTGGCTGCCGGTCCTGGCCGGCCAGTTGCCCCTGCCGATACCGGAGCTGGTGGCAGTGGGCGAGCCGGGATGCGGTTTCCCGTGGCCGTGGTCGGTGTACGGGTGGATCGACGGCGCCCCGGTCACCGAACAGACGGTCCCGGACCTGCCGCAGCTCGCCACCGACCTGGCGGGCTTCCTCGCCGCCTTGTACCGGATCGACCCGGCAGGCGGGCCGCCGCCCGGACAGCACAACTTCTTCCGCGGCGGCCCGCTGACGGCCTATGACGGCGAGACGCAGGAAGCGCTCGCAGCGCTGACGGGCCACATTGACACGGCGCTGGCCGCCGAGGTCTGGCAGGCCGCGGTGGAGGCCACCTGGCAGGGCCGCCCGGTCTGGTTCCACGGCGATGCGCAGCCGGGCAACCTGCTGGCCAAAGACGGGCGGCTGTGCGCGGTCATCGACTTCGGCACCTGCGGCGTCGGCGATCCGGCCTGCGACACCACGATCGCCTGGACGTTCCTCTCCGGTGAGAGCAGCCGCGTCTTCACTCAACGGCTGCCCGTAGATCAGGCGACCTGGACCCGCGGACGCGGCTGGGCGATCTGGAAGGCCATGAAAGTTCTTGTCGGCGCGCTTGACGACGACCCGGAGGACGCCGCGTTCACCACTCGCGTCATCGACAAGATCCTGGCCGACCATCTAGTGGTGTGTAAGTGAGTTTGTTTTAGTCTTGGCGCGCTGGATGCTGGCGAGGATCTCGTCGGCGTCCTTGGTCCAGGTAAACGGCCGGGGGTGGTCGTTCCAGTGGTCGATGAAGGAGCCGATGGCAGCGGTGAGTTCCTTGACGGAGGTGAAGGTGCCGCGGCGGATGGCCTGGCGGGTGATGACGGAGAAGAAGCACTCCACGAGGTTGAGCCAGGAGCAGCTGGTCGGGGTGAAGTGCAGGGTGATCCGCTGGTTGGCGGGGCGGGCCAGCCAGTCGCGGATGCCGGCGTGCTTGTGCGTGGCGTAGTTGTCGCAGACCACGTGCAGCTCGGTGCCGGGGTAGGCGGCGGCGACCTTCTTCAGGAAGCGCAGGAACTCGCCGTGCCGGTGGCGGGGGTAGCAGGCATCGGTGACGGTGCCGGTGGCGGTTTCCAGGGCGGCGAACAAGGTGGTGGTGCCGTGGCGGATGTAGTCATGGGTCTGCCGTTCGGGGATGCCCGGGCGCATCGGCAGCACCGGCCGGGTCCGGTCCAGGGCCTGAATCTGGCTCTTTTCATCGACGCAGACCACCACGGCGTTCGCCGGCGGCGCCAGATACAAGCCCACGACGTCGCGGACCTTGGCCTCCAGCTGCGGGTCAGTGGAGAACTTGAACCCCTCTACCCGGTGCGGCTGCAGGCAGAACTTGCGCCACAGGACCGAGATCGAGTCATGGCTGACGCTGATGCCCTTAACCCGCTGCAGCCAGTCCGCAAGCCGCCGGCTCGACCAGTGCGTCACGCCCGCGGCCTGCAGTGATTCCGGCGGCGGGGTCACCGTCGCGGCCAGGATCTGGCACACCACCGCATCGGTCAGGATCCGCCGCGGGCCGCCCGGCCGGGGCGCGTCCTCCAGCCCAGCCAGCCCCGACTCGGCGTACTGGCGGCGCCACTTGACCACCGTCGGCTCGGTGCAGCCCGCCCGCCCGGCGATCTGCGGGCCGGTCAGCCCGTCCGCGGCCAGCAGCACGATCCGGGCCCGTTCCACCACCCGGGCCGGCGCACCCTTGGCCCGGGCCCGCCGCTCCAGCTCGGCCCGGTCAGCATCGGGCACCGTCAGCACGCGCACGCGATTCGGCATGCGCCATTGTCCCGCATCCGACCCGAAAATTAAAGGAAGACACTCGTCATAACACTAGTCAGCCATCCGTAGGCGCGGAACGGACTTCCGGTCATCGCCCGCATCTGCCGCAGTTCGTGTTCGGGTGGCGGGGTGTCTCCCGGTCCTGGCGGCACCGGCAGGCGGCCCGCATGGTTACGTCACCGGCAGGCCGTGCTGGGCGAGCCAGGCAGCGAACTGGTCCGGGGTACGGATTCCGTTGTCGATCACGGCGGTGTAGATCTGCAGGCCACCGACCTGATGCGGGTAGGCGGGCCGGCGGTGCCAGTCGTCTTTGATGCGCAGCACCGCGCTGCGCTGTTCGGCGGTGATGCGCTCGCGCAGTTCTTCGTGCCAGCGCGTGAGGTTTTGGTGAAGGTCGTGCAGCCACAACGTCAGGTCGATCTGCCAGCAGCGGCCCGCGCGCTCCACGGTGAGGGTCACGTGGTACCGCTCATCGCGGGGGCGGCCGGTCACGCACCGAGGGCCCCGCTCGTCGCGATAGTCCAGGCCGGTGACCCCCGCCCGCCGCACGATCCGCGCCAGCAGGCCCATCACGTCCTGGGGCGAGAAGTCACGGCCGGCGAGCACCATCACATCGAGCTCACGCCAGCACATAAGCCCAGAGACAAAGCTGCCGGTGACCAGCAGCGGGCCGACATCGGCGGCTAGCCCGGCCAAGTCCAGCTCAGCGAGCACCCGCCGCGCCTCGTCCTGCAGCGCAGATTGGCGGGCCAGCAGATCTTCATCGGACACGGGTGGCATGACGAGGCTCAGTCCAGCACACCGCCCATGCCAGCGGCCATCTTCGCCCCGCCGCCACGGCCCGCAGGCATCCGCTATGCCGCATCGGGCGCGCGCCAGGTCAAACGAGATCTAGCCAGCGGCGGCCGGGGCGTTCGCTCGCAGCATCGACGGAGACCTCGTCCGACGGCAGCCCCCAGACCAGTCATGCCCCACGAGCCGACGGTCGGCATCCGGCTACGTCGATGGACGTCGTCACGCTGGGTGATGGAGAAGGTCAGGGAGAACGCACGCCGAGCCGCCGTTCGGGGCGGCTGATGACACTCCTCTGGCATCGCCGGTAGGCACGCCGGAAGGGATGTTCGGTGCGGCGTCCGCAACCCGGCTTGGTCTGGCGAGCGAATGGGTAGGGTCAGGCTCCGCCCGCTGTCTTCGGCGGGGATGCGCCCAGGCTATCTGTGCTCGCGGGGGTGCGGCGTGACCAGTCCTGACTCGTAGGCGGTGACGACCGCTTGCGTCCGGTCGCGGAGCCCGAGCTTGCTTAGCATGCGGCTGACGTGCGTCTTGACGGTCTCCTCGGTGACGTTCAGCCGGGCTGCTATCTCCTGGTTGGACAGGCCCTCGGCGACCAGGCGGAGTACCTGGATCTCGCGGGGGGTGAGCGTGGTGAGCGCGGCCGTGGGCCGGTCATCTGGTTTGGGGGGCATCAGGGCGAACTCGCTGATGAGGCGGCGGGTGATAGCCGGCGCGAGCAGCGCCTCGCCGGCGGCGATGACCCGTACCGCGTCGAACAGCCGCTCGGCGGTGACGTCTTTGAGCAGGAAGCCACTGGCCCCGGCGCGCAGCGCGTCGTACACGTACTCGTCCAGGTCGAACGTGGTGAGGATCAGGATGCGCGGCCCGCCCGCGCCGGATCGGGCGAGCTGCCTGGTGGCCTCGATGCCGTCCATGCCGGGCATGCGCACGTCCATGAGGACGACGTCGGGGCGCAGTTCGCGGCCGATGCGCACCGCCTGCGCCCCGTCGCAGGCGGTGCCGACGACCGCGAAGTCTGGCTGGGTGTCGAGCAGAGCGGCGAACCCGGTGCGTACCACCTGGTGGTCGTCAGCGACCACGATCCGGATCGCCAGGGGCGGGGCGGTCATGCGCCGGCCCCGGCCGTCGCGGGCAGCACGGCCTCGACGACGAAACCGCCGCCGCTGGCGGTGCCGGTGTGCAGCTCGCCGCCGACGGCCGCGGCCCGTTCCCGCATGCCGAGCAGCCCATGGCCGGCCGAACCAGGCGCCAGACGCGGCCCGGGCCCGTTGTCGCGGACCCGCAGCCGCAGCGCGGCGGCAGTGTAGTGCAGCTCCACATCCACGGCGGCGCCGGGCGCGTGCCGCCGGGCGTTGGTGAGCGCTTCCTGGACGATGCGGTAGGCGGCGAGCTCGACGCCGGGCGCGAGGCTGGTCATGGGGCCGCAGACGATGAGGCGGATGCCCGACCCTGAGGCGTCCCGTGCCTGGTCGAGCAGCTCGTTGAGTTGGCGCAGGCCCGGCTGGGGCTGCCGGTCCTCAGCACCGGCCCGGGTGTCCTCGCGCAGCACGCCAAGAAGGCGCCGCATCTCGGTCAGCGCGGCCCGCGCGGTGTCGCCGATCGCGGACAGCCGCTGCGCCCCGGCGGTGGGCATCCCGGCTGTGGTCAGCCGGGCCGTCTCCGCCTGCACGGCGATCATGGAAATGTGGTGGGCGACAACGTCGTGCAGCTCGCGGGAGACACGGGCGCGTTCCCCCCGGGCCATGTGCTCGGCCAGCGAGCCGGCGATGACCTGCCGGGCAGCCTGGTGCTGCGCAGCCTCGCTGCGGGCGCGCCGCGTGGCCCCGGCCCACGCCGCCGCCGGGCCCAGCGCGGCCAGGAGCACGGCGGGGATCCTGGCCGCAGGGTCGGCCAGGGCCAGCACCAGGAACGGCAGCGCCAGCACCGCGGCCAGCAGCTGTGACCCGCTCCGGCCGAGCCGGTACAACAGCACCAGCTGCGCGATCAGGCCGGCGACGGTCAGCGCGTGAAAGGCCGTGAGGGACAGCACGCACGCGGCACAGACCGCCACCGCTGCCGCCGCCGGGTTTGCCCACAGGAGCCCGAGCGGCAGCGTGGTGAACAACGCGAGCAGCACGAAGGCGATTTGCAGATACCCGCCGCCCGTCCCGCTATCGCTCGCGGGGTAGGCGATCGCCTGGCCGACCGCGGCCACGGCTAGCAGCGTTCCGGTCACGGCGGGCGCGTGCGGGGCCGTGGCCAGCCGCCGCAGCGCCTCGGCCCCCCCGGCGCGCCAGTCACCTGCCCGGTCCACGCCACCATTGTCCTCGCTGGCCGCCGCGCCTGCGTCCCCCGCGGCGGGCATCCCGCCGTCCCTCGCACGGGGGATGCGCCAGGGCCGGTGTCCCTCGCGGCAGCGACGGCGAAGACGGCTCGCCAGCGTGACGACAGCGCCCCCAACGGCTTCCTACCGTGGCTGGTATGGAAGCAACCATCGAAGTCAGCGGCCTGCGCAAGCGGTTCGGGCCCACGGTGGCACTGGACGGCATGACGTTCACCGTCCAGCCCGGTGAGGTTACCGGGTTCGTCGGTCCCAACGGCGCGGGCAAGTCCACCACGATGCGGGTCATCCTCGGCCTGGACGCCCCCGACGACGGCAGCGCGCTGATCGGCGGCCAGGGGTACCAGAGCCTGCGCCACCCGCTGAGCCACGTCGGCTCGCTGCTGGACGCGGCCGCCCTGCAGCCCAGCCGGAGTGCCCGCAACCATCTGCTGTGGCTGGCCCACTCCCAGGGCCTGACCGCCCGGCGGGTCGATGCGGTGATCGAGCAGGCCGGCCTGGAGAAGGCGGCCCGGCGGAAGGCGGGCGGCTACTCCCTGGGCATGCGGCAGCGGCTGGGGATCGCCGCGGCGCTGCTCGGCGACCCGCCGGTGCTCATGTTCGACGAGCCGTTCAACGGCATGGACCCCGAGGGCATCGTGTGGATGCGCGGGTTCCTGCGGTCGCTGGCCGGCGAAGGCCGCGCGGTGCTGGTGTCCAGTCACCTGATGGCCGAATTGCAGGACACCGCCGACCATCTGGTGGTGGCCGGCCGCGGCACGGTCATCGCGGACACCAGCGTGGCCGAGCTGATCGCGGCCGCGTCCGGCGGCCGGGTCTCGCTGCGCACCACCGCGCGGCCGGACGCAATGGGGGCGCTGACGGACGCGGGCGCCACGGTCGCCGCCACCGGCCGCGGCACGCTCACCATCTCCGGGCTGCCGGCCGAGCGCATCGTGGCCGTCCTGTCCGCCAGCAGGGTGCCGTTTTCGGAGGTCTCCGCGCACCGCGCGACGCTCGAGGAGGCCTATATGGAACTCACCCGCGACGCGGTCGAGTTCCGCGCCGCCGCGCCTTCCGAAGGGTTGTCCCCTCGGGCCAACACCGACGAGGCCGCGAGATGAGCACGGGCACGATCACGCCGTACCGGTCGGGCCAACGGCCCGGGCGCGACGACTTCCCGCACCTGCTGCGGGCCGAATGGACCAAGTTCCGGACCGTGCGCGGCTGGGTGATAACGATGGTCGCCGCCGCGCTGCTGACCGCGCTGGCCGTGGCGGCCCTCGCGGGGGCCTCCAACGGGAGCCAGAACGCCGGAGCTCACCCGGCCGTTGCCATCGGCCCGGGCGGCGAGGCGGTCACCGATGACTTCTACTTCGTCCACCAGTCACTGGACGGCAACGGCAGCATCACCGTCCGGGTCACCTCGCCGGACACCGAGCTTCTGACGCCCGGCGGGGGCTCGCCCTCGCAATTTGCCGTGCCCTGGGCCAAGGCCGGAATCATCATCAAGGCCAGCACCAGGCCAGGATCGGCTTATGCCGCGGTCCTGGCCACCCCCGCCCACGGCGTGCGGATGCAGTACGACTACACCCACGACCTCGCCGGCCTGCCCAGCGCCGACGCCGCGACGTCGCCGCGCTGGCTGCGGCTGACCCGTTCCGGCGACACGATCACCGGATATGACTCCGCCGACGGCACGCACTGGGCCAAGATCGGCACGGCCAGCCTGGCCGGGCTGCCGCCGACCGTGCAGGCCGGGCTCTTCGTAACCTCGCCGCCTCTGCTGGCCCGAGCCTGCCCGCCAGGAGCGATCTGCCCGCCTGGCAGCCCTCCCGGCCAGTCGTTCGCCAGCAACTCCACCCTGATCTCCTATACCACCCGGGCCACTGCCGCCTTCGACCACGTCAGCCTCAGCGGCGAGCGGCCCAGCGGGGCATGGCGCGGCGGCCAGATAGGCTTCCCGACCGGCATTCCGTTGATCTGCGCGCCTTCGCTCGGCCATTTCTGTCCCAAAACGCCGACCGGCGGCTTCAGGAAATCCGGCGGCACGTTCACCCTCGCCGGAAGCGGCGACATCGCGCCATACGTGACCGACGTCGACCCGCTCGGCACGGTGCTGAAGGGCTCGCTGGCCGGCCTGCTCGCCGTGATCGCCCTGGGAGCGCTGTTCATGACCGCCGAGTACCGGCGGGGCGTGATCCGCACCACGTTCGCGGCCAGCCCGCGGCGCGGCCGGGTGCTGGCGGCCAAGGCCATCGTGATCGGGCTGGTCACGTTCGCCGCCGGGCTGGCCGGGGCCGCGGTCGCGCTCCCGATCGCCGAGAACAAGCTGCACTCGGGCGGGTGGGCGTCGTCGGTGTACCCGGTCTGGTCGCTGACCAGCGGGCACGGGCTGCAGATCGTCGTGGGCACCGCGGGGCTGCTCGCGGCCGCCGCCATCTTGGCCCTGTCCGCCGGCGTCGTGCTGCGGCGCACCGCCGGGGCCATCGCCGCCGTGGTCGTGCTGCTGATCGTCCCGCTGATCCTGGGCGCCGTCCTGCCCCAGGGACCCGCGGACTGGGTGCTGCGGCTCACCCCGGCCGCCGCGTTCGGGGTGCAGCAGGGCACACCGCACTACACGCAGGTGACCAGCGTGTGTCAGCCGATCAACGGCTGTTTTCCGCTGGCACCGTGGGACGGGTTCGCCGTGCTCTGCGTCTGGGCCGCCGTCGCGCTGGGCGTCGCGGTGTTCCTGCTGCGCCGCAGGGACGCATGACAGTCGTGGCTGGAGGTTCGCAGATGAACACCGCACCGCGCACGGACGCCGCGACCCTGCGGGAGGCCCTGCATGCCGAGTGGACCAAGCTGCGCACGGTGCCGAGCACCGGGTGGCTGCTGCTCACCACGATCGCGCTGACGGTCGGCGCGAGCGCCCTGGCGGCCGGGGTGGTGAAGTGCCCGGGCTCGTGCGGCCAGGACACCACCAGGCTCAGCCTCACCGGGATCCTGCCCGGCCAGGCAGCCGTCGCCGTCCTTGCCGTACTGATGATGACCGGCGAGTACAGCAGCGGCATGATCCGGATCACGCTCACCGCCGTGCCGCGGCGGGCCACCGCCCTGGCCGCCAAGGCGACCGTCGTCACCGGCGTGGTGCTGGCCGCGGGGACCGCGGCGGTGCTGGGTTCGCTGCTGGCCGGCCGGTTCATCCTGCCCGGCAACGGCTTCACCAGCGCGCACGGCGTCCTGGTGCTGTCGCTCGGTAACGGGCCGACGCTGCGCGCGGCGGCCGGCTCGGTTCTGTACCTGGCCCTGATCGCGCTGCTCAGCCTCGGCCTGGCCACCGCCCTGCGAGATTCCGGTGCATCGATCGCGGTCGTGCTCGGCCTGCTGTACATCGTGCCGGTCCTCACCGGCCTGGGGACGCTGGACCCGGCCTGGGAGCACCGTCTCCAGCGGTACGGGCCGATGACCGCCGGGCTGGCCATCCAGGCCACCAAGAATCTCAAAACACTGCCGATCGGGCCGTGGCAGGGCCTTGGCGTGCTGGCCGCCTGGGCCGCCGCGGCGCTGCTGGCCGGCGGTCTGCTGCTCCGCCTGCGCGACGCCTGACACCGGCGACAAGGCACGCCACACCCCTACCGCCGGCCACCGGGCCGGACCACCCACCATCGAACGAAAAGGAAAACGCCATGCAGTTCAGCTGGATCTCCCGTCAGCACCGGCACGCCGCAACGCCACCAGGCCGCACCTCACACAGGTGGCGCTGGGCCGCCGCCGCGATAGTCGCCGCGACCCTAACGGCGGGCCTGACGGCCGCAGCCGCGCCGGGCGCTGCCAGAAGCACAGCAAAGGCCGCCACATCCGCAACGCCGGGACCGGTGTCGTGCGGGCCGCCGGGCTATTTCATCCAGTGCTACAGCCCCGGCCAGTACCAGGTGGCCTACGGCGTGGCGCCGCTGCTGCGCCGCGGGATCACCGGCAGCGGGGAGACCGTGGTGATGCCCGAACTCGCCAACAAGCCGGGGCCCAACTTCACCGACATACGCAAGGACCTGGCCGCCTTCGACAAAAGGTTCGGCCTGTCGGCCGCGAAACTCAAGGTCACCACCACCCTGGCCGGGGCCGGCGCGCCCTACGTGGCGGGCACCGAGGAGGTCGAGGACACCGAGATCGTGCACACGATAGCGCCGGGCGCCGCCCTCGACGTGGTCCTTGTCCCAGCCGACGCCATAACCAGCGCCGCGAACTTCACCGCGGCCGTGACCGGGCTGATCCACGTTGCCATCACCCAGCATGCGGCGGTGGTCTCGATCAGCGGCAGCCATGGTGAGCACTTCTTCACCGCCGCCGAGGTGGCCCGGATCCACGCGGCGCTGCAGCAAGCCGCCGGCCGTAATGTCACGGTCGTCGCGTCCTCCGGGGACACTGGCGTGATCAGCGACGGCGGCCCGCCCGTGCAGGTCAGCCTGCCCGCCTCCGACCCGCTGGTGCTGGGCGCTGGCGGCACCGCCCTGGGCGCCAGTTCCGCCACCGGCGCCTACCACGGCGAGATGGCCTGGAACGCCGACACCAGTGCCTCCGCCGGGGGCTACAGCTCATTGTTCCGCCGGCCCTCCTACCAGGACGGCGTCCCGCGCATCGGCCGCATGCGGGGCGTCCCCGACGTCGCCGCCGACGCCGACTCCTCCACCGCCATGACGCTGATGTTCACCGGCGGCGTCCCCTACCCAGCCCAGGGCACCAGCGCCGCCACCCCGCTGTGGGCGGCCGTGATCGCCCTGGCCGACCAGGACGCCGGGCAGCACCTCGGCTTCGTCAACCCGGCCATCTACGCCATCGCCCGCAGCCCCGCCTACCACCGCGCCTTCCACGACGTGGTCACCGGCGACAACTCGGTGTTCTGGCCAACCCGCCTCTTCACCGGCTACCAGGCCGGGCCCGGCTGGGACCCGATCACCGGCTGGGGCAGCCCCAACGCCCAAACCCTCGTCCCCCTGCTCGCCCATGATGCCGGCCCCGGCGGCGCCGTTCATTCCTGACGGTCCGCGCGCGAAGCGCCGACCGCGCGCCATCGGTGCTGGCCAGGGAGGCGCCCCTCTCCTGCCACGCCCGGCGCAAGGTCGGCGCTGGATGGCCACCGAGCCTGATCGCTGCACCCACAGCACCAGTTGACCAGTTTCTGGACAACGAGGCCAGCCACGAACCCGCGAGGGCGCGCACCAGAGCTGGGCATGGGCGTGCGGGCACGTCACCGGATGCGGCTGCTAAGGCGGTCCGAGCCTGACCTCACAAGACCACGGCTGCGGCGCGGCGAACCGACGGCGGGTCTAGTGCAGCGGCCCGTCACGAGAAACGACGTACTCGGCGGGCAACGTCACGCCAACCGGCCGGCGGCCTGGCATCTTTCAAGCCTTCACCCACCCCGCCGCGCGGAACGCCGGGCCCAAGCGAGTCGTGCGGCGACCGAACAGCTCATTATGCGCCGCGGTCACCCGCTGACCACTCTTCATGACAGCCGCGCCGAGTCGGCGATCTGCAGCTGTGGGAGCCCGCGTTCCACCTCACGCCGTGTGATCGGCGCTGGCCCGCGCTCAGTGCACACTTCCGCCGATAGGGATGGCTGTGCAGTCATGCTCGGGAAGACCGGCGACTGTGCAGATCCGGCTGCTCTGTATGCCCTCCTGCACTTCGGGCCCAGCGTTCTGGTAATCCGATGTGATGAAATGCTGCCCGGCGTTCCAGCTCGCGTGCGCGGGGCTACGTCTCGGCGAGTTCGCGTCCGGTCGTGCTGGTGATGAATTCGGTGATGACCGGCCAGTAACGGTCTGGGACGTCCATCCATGTGAAGTGGCCTGCCCCGTTGATGATCTTGAGCTGGGCGGTGCCCTCGGGCAGCGCGGCGGCGATCTCTTCGGCGGCGGCGACGGGGGTGACGGGGTCGAGCTGGCCGACGCAGACGAGCGCCGGTGAGCCGATGCGGCTCAGCTGGCCGACGATGTCGAGCTGGCGGATGAGTCCCATCCCGTACGAGTTGAGCTCGAGATTCTTCGGCGTGCCAGCCTCGCGCTCTTCATCGGGCAGCTGGGGGCCAAAGGCGGCAAAGACACCAGCCCATTCCTCCTCGGGCACCTCCTCACCGGCGTAGCTGCGCCGGGCGATCTGTGCGACCTCATCGCCTGCCACGCGGCGGAAACCCTCGACCATCCGCGGCCGGTCCCACCGTGCGAACCCGGACTGGACGATGAGCCCGGCCGCATGCCCGGGGTGGCGCGCCCCGTAGAGCAGCACGATCGGGCCGCCCATCGAGTGCCCGAAGACGATCGGCCTGGCTATCCCGGCGGTGTCACAGAAGGCGCGGACGTCGTCGGCGCATGCCTGGAAGCTCCACCCGGCTGCCTCACCCCAGGCCGACCTCCCGTGCCCACGCAGATCGAGGTAGACGACCTGAGCATGCTCGGTGAGCCGGGCGAAGTGCGGCTTGAAGTAGGAGTGGTCGTAAACCCCGGGGCCGCCGTGAACCAGCACCAGCGTCGGCCGCTGCCGCATCTGGTTCCCATCAGGCACCAGTGCCGGGCCATCCACGTCGAACCACAGCCGCGTCCCATTCACGTCGACGTGCATCGGGCTGGCCCCTTCCCAGGCGTGCGCGCCTGCCGCGATCATAAGCAGGCAGACCCAGAACCGCCCGCCGCTGCTGCTGAGCACTCCGCTTCCCGGGGAAGCGAGCGCCCGGTTACCGGCCGCGCCGCGGCAATCCCCAGACCATGTCGTAGAGCACCCGCGGCCGGCCGGCTGCGCCGAACGCTCCGAAAGTCACCGCCGGGTTATCCGGATCCGCGGGGTCGGTGACGAAGGTCCGCTCATCGAGCGGGAGCGCCTCGGTCTGGCCGTCCTCGCTGCCGATCAGCAGGCCGTTCGCGGTGGCCGCGACTTCGACCTGCCGGTCCGGCCAGGCGTAGACGCCGGCGAAGCGCGACAGGTCCCCGGCCACGCCGACTGCAGCGTCCAGGGGCAGCGGCGGCACGCTGATCCCGGACAGCGACGCCATCAGATCGGCGAACAGCGAGCGGTACATCGCCCGCCCGGTGCTGCCGTTGGTCATCAGCACGGCCGCGGCCTGGCGCCCGGGCACGATCCGCAGCACTGATCGCTCGCCGTTGACCAGGCCGTCCCACCCCCACACCGGGCCGCCCTCCCAGTCGAACCGGGCCCAGCCCAGGCACCAGGAATCGAGCCAGCCGTAGATCGGAACTTCCGCGTGCACCGCACGCAGCACGCCGAGCGAGGGGTCTTGCAGGTGCAAGGCGGCGAACCGGAGCAGATCGGTGACCGTCGTGACCGCGCTGGTACCGGCCGGCCCGTAGGCGCGTGCGGTCAGCGGCTCGACCGGGACCGGTCCGTCAGCGGTGATTTCATGCCCGGTCGCGCGGCCCTTCGGAGCGCCCCCGGTCACGAAGATCGTCTCACTCATACCTGCCCTGCCGAAAAGGTGGCGCCGCATGGCTTCCTCCCAGGCAGCACCCGTCGCGGTCTCGATCACCCGCCCGAGCACGCACCACCCCACGTTGGTGTACGACCAGAAATCGCCCGCAGGCGCGCCTCTGGCGGCATCGGTCACCAGCCGCGCGAGCGCGCCGCCGTCGTGGTCCTTCCGGCCGGCGAAGCCGAACTCCAGCCCGGCGCGCAGCGGGAGCCCGGAACGATTGGCGAGCAGGTCGCGCACTGTCGCGCGTCCGGCCCACCCGTCTGCGCGCAGCTCCGGCACGTGCGCGGCCACCGGGTCATCCAGCGACAACCGGCCTGCCTCCGCCAGACCCCCGATCACCGTCGCGACCATCGACTTGGTCAACGAGCCAACGCTAAAACGCGTCCCGGAGGTGACCGGCTCGCCGGTCCTCACGTCCGCGGCTCCGTAACAGGCGGCCGTGGCCGCCCCTTCGCGCAAGACCCCGATCGCCGCCCCCGGCACCAAATGCCGCAAGGCATGCCGCCGGAGCAACGCCGTCAGATCCCCCTCGTCCACGCGACAACCCTAGTGACGGCTGGGCGCGCTCGCTCTCGAGCAGCACTGCCCGCACCCAGGAACAAACCGCGCACAGGGAGCATGGGAGTGCATCGGGCGACTTCGGCCAGGGTAATGACCGGCCCGGCCAGGAAGCCTGGCCGATCGGGCCGAACATTCCTGCGAACGCCTCACCTGAGACGCTGGGCTCGCACGCACGTGCCATAGCGGCACCCTCCACATGGCCGCGCCGAATGGGTAGATCTGCGCCCCCAATCGCGGCGGATCCCTTTGTGAATCCGAAGCGCATAGTCGGCAACTGGATGCATGGGCGGGCAACCGTGGTTTACGCTGCGGAGTCGAGGGTGGACTTGGCGGCGCGTGGCCCCGCGGCCCCATGAGGGCAGGTACGTCAGGCCTGGCCAGCAGCCAGCTGGAGTGCCATCAGCTCGACCAGCTTTTGCAGCCCGCGCATCGGCTGCCATCACGCTGATTCCGGGCTCACCTGGAGCCGCAACTCGCACGACTGCCGCGCTGGCAGGAGCGACGGCCGTGCTGGCCTGTGCAGCTGGTCATGGCCGCACTCGCCACTCTTCCAAAGGCCGCAAGACAACGGATCCACCGGAAGCTCTCTGGAGGAACGGATGCACCGGAAGCGCTGGAGAGCGGTGGGTCTCGGAGCATGCCGCGGCGGCCGGCCTTATATATGGGCCGACGGCGCTGCCCGTTGACCGTACCCGGCTGGGCCACGTGAGCAGGTTCGCTCCAGGCGGGCCCCGTTGTGATCTTGAGCGGTTGTACCCCAAAGTGTCAGGTACGACAAGGCGATGCTCGTTGGCAATGGGCACGCCTGGCGCGCGTCGCGGGCTGGCGCGGTGCTGAGCTGCGGCGCCTCGGGTACCGCCGACCATTGCAGTTGATCTTGTACGGTGCGCGCGCCCGGATATATGGCTTTGATTTCAAGGTCTGGAAAGGAGGCCATCATGCGGCAAACCAGGTGGCATGGGAAGAGGGGCGCACCGACTCTCATTGCCGTTGCTCTTGCCCTGATCGCGGGCTTCGTCTTTGGCATGAACTCGGCCGGGGGCGCGAGCGCAGGAGACCAGCCACCGGCGGCGGGTGGCATCCCGCACGGCTACGCCCAGGTCGACCCGCGCAACCCCGCACGTTCCCTGCAGGTTTTCCTGGGACAGCCGCTAAGCGACAACGCGCCCATCTTCCCCGGTGACCCCCCGTTCAAATGGCAGCTGTGGAACTGCGTGAACGCCCATCCCAGCGTGCCCCGCTGTCAGCACGGATCGGGTTACACACTGGAGCAGATCCAGTCGCTGGGCACCCACACCGGTACGCACATCTCCGCGCCGTGCCACTTCCACGAGAACAAGATCTGCCTTGACCGCCTGCCGGAGAAATTCTTCGGGCTGCGCCCGCTGATAGTGATCAACGTCAAGCCGCTGATCCTGGCCCGCCACGGCAACGGCGACTTCTTCATCACCGCCAGCTACATCCGTAACTGGCTGCAGCGCACCGGATGCCGGGCGATCCCGCAAAACTCCTACGTCGTGCTCTACACCGGGCTCTCCAGCTTCTACCACCTGGGCAACCGGCGGGTGCCGGGCCCCTACAACGACTACTACGACCAGGTCCCCGGCTTCAGCGCCGCCTCCACCAAGTGGCTGTGGCAGCACGGCGCCATCGGAGTTGGTGCGGACACCTTCGGCCCCGACGCCACCATGGATACCGGCTTC
The DNA here is from genome assembly GCA_963730065.1 of uncultured Actinomycetes bacterium. Lineage (GTDB taxonomy): Bacteria > Actinomycetota > Actinomycetes > Streptosporangiales > Streptosporangiaceae > UBA9676. Next base: position 276,511 of record CAVSQL010000012.1, read on the forward strand.
GGCTCCACTACCGAGATCACCGCACTCGGCGGCATCACCCTGGAGAACATGGGCCCCGGTCTGGCCCGTATGCGGCCCTGTGGCGACTGGATCGCCCTCAACGGCCCGCGGCTGACCAGCACTCCCCACGATCAGCTCGGCGGCAGGCTCGACTTCTCTGGCGCCTGGATGGGCATGGACGGCTGGACCCTGCGGAAAACCTCATAGCAACCAAGCGCGACCCATCAGCCCGAAGGAGAGCGTCGCGGCACCTCGGCAATGACGCGCCACCTCATCAGGACTGGGGCAAGAGGAGCACGCGTAGCCGCCGTTATGGGCGAGAGCGGCTGCCTGGTGCGGGGCCAGCGGCAGCGTCCAGATCGGGACGATATGGGCGTGCGCCGCGCAGGCGTGCTCAGCTTCGACGGAGGCAACTCGCCGGCGATGGAGCTGCTGGTGGAGCGGGCCCGGGCCGCCGGGACGGAGCTGCCGCTGGACGCTGACACGGCACCGGCGGTGGCCGAGATCTGCCGGCGGCTGGACGGACTTCCGCTCGCCATCGAGCTGGCCGCGGCCCGCATGCGGCTGCTGCCCCCGGCAGCGTTGCTGGCCAGGCTGGATCGCCGGCTGCCGGTGCTGGCCGGCGGGCCGCACGACCTGCCGGCCCGCCAGAAGACCATGCGGGACGCGATCGCCTGGAGCTACGAGCTGCTGGACGAGCCGGAACAGGCGCTGTTCCGGCGGATATGCGTGTTCGTGGGCGGCTGCACGCTGGAGGCGGCGGACGCGATCTGCGCGGATGACGGCGAAGGCCCGGCCGTACTCGACGGCGTGGCCTCACTCGTGGCCAGCAGCCTGCTCCGGCCGCAGGAGACGCCCGCGGCCGGAGATGGTGAGGCCCAGCCTGCCGCGCCGCGGCTGACCATGCTGGAGACCATCCGGGAATACGGCACCGAGTTGCTGGCCGAGCGGTCCGAAACCGCGGAGGTCGCGCAGCGGCACACCGCCTACTACCTGGCGCTCGCGGAGGAGGCGGGCCCGGCGCTGACCGGACCCGGGGCGCTGACCTGGCTGGCGCGGCTGGACACCGAGCACGACAACCTGCGCGCCGCGCTCCGCTGGGCACGGGACCAAGATGACGGCGCGGCGGTGCTCCGCCTGGCCGCCGCACTATGGCCGTTCTGGGAGCAGCGCGGCCACCTCAGCGAGGGCCGCTGGTGGCTCAGCGAGGGGCTGGAGCGTCCCGCCGTGGTCGCCCCGTCCGTACGGGTCAACGGGCTGGCCGGCGCGGCGCGGCTGGCGATGGACCAGGCGGTATTCGACGAGGCGGCGGAGCACTGCGCGCAGGCGGTGGCGCTGGCCCGCCAGCTCGGCGAGCCGCACATGCTGGCGACCGCGCTCAACACCCAGGGCCTGCTGGCCCGAGGGCAAGACCGGTACGCCGACTCGGTGCGCGACCACCAGGCCGCGCTGGAGCAGGCGCGGGCGGCCACCGACCGGGCCGGCGAGGCGGTGGCGCTACTCGGCCTGGCCTACGGGGCGATGTTCGCGGGCGACGGCCCCCGGGCGAGCGCCCTGGCCGAGGAGAGTCTGGCCGCCGCGCGGGGCTCGGGCGACCGGTACACGCTGGCCCAGGTGCTGTATCTGCTGGGCTGGGCGGCCGGCAACGCCGGGGCGTCCGAACGGGCGGAGGCGTTCGGCGCTGAGGCGCTGGGCCTGTTCCGCGCCCTGGGCGACACCGGTGGCCAGGCCGATGTGCTGTTCATGCTGGGAACGTTCGGGGTGAACACGGGTGACTACCAGCGTGCGGCGCATTTCTTCGCCGGCAGCCTGGCGCTGCTGCGCGAGCGGGGTGATGAGAAGAGCACGGCCCGGGGCCTGGGCGGGCTGGGGACCGTGCTGCTGAACCTGGGCGACCGGGCAACCGCCCGGGAGACACTCGAGGACAGCCTGGCCGTGGCCCGCAAATATGGCGACCGGTGGAGCACAGCCATGTCGCTGATCCTGGTAGGCCACGTCGACCTGGCCGATGGCGACCACACCCGGGCGCAGGCCCTGCTCGCCGAGGCGGCATCGCTGTTCGCCGACACCGGCAACCTGATGTACCTGCAGTGGTGCCTGGAGGGCCTGGCCGGGGCAGCGGCGGCACGCGGCGACTACGAGCGTGCCGCGGAACTCGACGGGGCGCGAGACGCCCTGCGTGCCCAGATTGGCGTGCTGCTGCCGCCCGTCCACCCGGCCGGGTACGCGCGGACGCTGGCCGCCATCCGCGCCATCCTTACCCCAGCGGCTTTCGACGCGGCCCATGCCAGGCCATCCGGCCAGACGCCGCATCAGATCATCACGGCAGCCACAAGCAACAAGAACTCGCCCCCGACGTCAGCCCAGTAGCGATCGCGCCAGAACTGGCGGATCTGCGTGCGGCGGCGCGGCGCCACGAACACGACTCTCGCCGCGCCGAGAGCGATCTGCCGCCATGGAGCGCTCGGCGCACAACTGCTGTGCTCACTTTGCGTGACCAGCGTGATCTACCGGCGGCTGGCCGCCGCGCATTCCATTTACCCGGAGCGCCTGCCTCCGTCTCATCGGTGCGCCGTCAGGCGCTTGGCCCGCGCCCAGGCGCCGTGGCGGCGCGGCCTAAGATGCGCCAAGTTGCGCTGCTCCCGCGCCTTCACACCGAGCTGGCCGCGCCCGCCGCCAGTCGGCGCACCATGCTGCGCCATGTCGCAGCATGTCTGCCGGCATGCGAGCCGTAAGAACAACAGCCCGGCCGGGCATGGCTGGCCTGACCCGTTGTGCAGGCGGCAAGAGTCACCCGCCAAAAGACGCCACGCACCGGCGCCAGTGCAAGTGTCAAAGGGAGTGGGAAAGGAACGTTCTTCCTGGTCAGATCGCCCCGAGTCCGTCTTGGCGTGCGGCTTCAGTGGGCCGTGCCAGCAGCCCCGCCTGGTGCCGGAGCCAGCCCCCGGCTGGTGGACAGGCATATCGTGCTGCTGCGCTGCTGTATTTTGCTGCTGTACCAGGGCCTCGAACTGCGGGCTCAGGATTTCGAATTTATCTCTCTTACCTGGGTGGAGCTACGGGGATTCGAACCCCGGACCTCTTGCATGCCATGCAAGCGCTCTACCAACTGAGCTATAGCCCCTCCGAGCCGCAGGCTAACCGCCGATGGCGCCCCGCTAGTGTACAAGACCCACAGGGTCGCCAGTCCCGCCTGAGCGCCGTCACCGGCTGCAAAACAGACCCCGCCATTGCTCGCCGGCCAGACTCGGTCACGGCGGCGAGCCAGGCACCCTCGCCGGGGATGCCCGGGCGTGTCAGCGGTCGTCGCTGAGCACGGGCTCGGGCAGGGTGCCGGCGTTGTGCTCCAGCAGCCGCCACCGGCTGCGGCGCCGGCCCAGGATCGACCATGCGCAGTTGGCGAGCGGACCGACGGCGCCCCACAGGTCTTCGGGGAACCCGAGCAGGCGGGCCGCGCCCAGGCGGATCGCCGCACCGTGGCTGACCACGACCACCAGCGTCCCGGGCGCCAGGCCGGTGGCGATCCGCTCCAGCGCCGCGCCCGTCCGATCGGCGACGGCGGCCGACGACTCGCCCTCGGGCGGCTGCCACACCGCGTGCTCGGCCGGGTAGCGGGCGCGGATCTCGCTGTCGGTCAGGCCTTCCCACAGCCCGCCGTACCGCTCCCGCAGGTCCTTGTCGGTCGTCACGGTCAGCCCGGTCAGCCGGGCCAGCGGCGCCGCCGTGGCCATCGCCCGCCCCAGGTCGGAGGACACGATGCCGGCCGGCCGCAGGGCAGCCAGCAGACGTGCGGCCCGCTCGGCCTGCTGCTCCCCCACCGCGTCCAGCGCGATGTCGCTCTGCCCCTGGAAGCGGCCTTCGGCGTTCCACTGGGTCTGCCCGTGCCGCCACAGCACCAGCCGGACCGACTGCTCGTAATACCGCGGCGCCTCGCCGCGGGGCGCCTCAGCGGGCGCGGCGGCGCCACCAGCGGAGCCCGGGGTGGCGTCAGCAGGACCGCCCGGCGCAGCCTGGGCGGCGTCACCGGCGCCGCTGGCTCCCGGCCCCGCGGCACCGGCCTCCGGCGATCGTTCCGCAGCGCCGGCCCCCGCCCGCACCTGAACCACGGTCAGCGACGCCCCGCGCCGCCGGTGGGCCCGTCAGCGGCGCGCGGCCCGACCCCGACCGGTTCCGGCAGCGGAAGCCGCGGGCAGTCCTTCCAGAGCCGCTCCAGCGCGTAGTAGATGCGCTCTTCGGAGTGCTGCACATGGATGACGAGGTCGAGGTAGTCGAGGAGGACCCAGCGCCCTTCGCGCTCGCCCTCCCGGCGCACCGGCCGGACACCGGCCTTGCGCAACCTCTCCTCGATTTCTTCGACAACGGCCCGCACCTGGCGGTCGTTGGTGGCCGAGCACAGCAGAAACACGTCGGTGATGACGAGCTGCTCACTCACGTCGTACGCGATGATGTCGGTGGCGAGCTTGTCGGCTGCGGCCTCGGCCGCGATCCCGGCAAGCTCGACGGCCCTGGCTGTAGCGGTCACGTGTGCAGCTCGTTCTCCTCCGGTATGCCCTTCCCCGCCCCGTGCCGCTGGTGCCTGCGCGGCCGGGGATCTCATTCAGAATAGCCCGCCAGGCCCGCCCGGCCACCCCCCGCTGGCCGGGCCAGCGTTTCGCGGCCTGTCCGCCAACCCGGCCGCCGGGCCGGGACGGGCGGCATATGCCCTGGTCAATCGCTACCCCGGTACAGCCGGCGTTTGGCGATGTACTGCACGATCCCGTCCGGAACCAGGTACCAGATGGGTTCCCCTCGGCCGACCCGCTGGCGGCAGTTGGTCGAGGAGATCGCCAGCGCCGGGATCTCCACCAGGCTGACCCGGTCCTCCGGCAGCCCGTGCCCGGTCAGCCGGTGCCCGGGGCGGGTACAGCCGACGAAGTGCGCGAGCTTGAACAGCTCGTTCACGTCCTGCCAGGACATGATCTGCTCCAGCGCGTCCGCGCCGGTGATGAAGAACAGCTCCGCCTCGTCCCCGCGCTCGGCCCGCAAGTCGCGCAACGTATCGATCGTGTACGTGGGGCCGCCACGGTCGATGTCGATCCGGCTGACCGAAAACCGCGGATTCGACGCGGTCGCGATCACCGTCATCAGGTAACGGTCCTCCGACGGCGACACCTGCCGGTCTTCCTTCTGCCACGGCTGGCCGGTGGGCACGAACACGACCTCGTCCAGCGCGAAGACCTGCGCCACCTCACTCGCCGCCACCAGGTGGCCGTGATGGATGGGATCGAAGGTGCCGCCCATCACCCCGATCCGCTGCGCATCGCCCATGCGCCGACTTTAGCTGGAACCGTCTTCCTCCAGGCCCGGCAGCGGCGGGTCGCCGTCCCGCCAGCGCACCAGCCGCACCGCCTTGCCGACCTCGGTACGCGGCACCGTGCCCGGCGGCAGCACCCGCACCCGCACGCTCACCCCGAGCTCGCTGCGGAGCCGGGACTCCAGCTCGCCCTCGGCCGGCAGGCCCCACTCCGGCGGCCCCGCCGTGCCCGGCGCCCGGGCAGGCGAGCCGGCACCGCCGGCCGTTAGGTACTCACAGCAGGCGATGAGGCGGCTGGCGGCCTCCCGTTCGTCCAGGACCAGCAGGTAGTCCGGGTGGATCCCGGGCTCGGCGAGCAGGACCCGCTCCACCTCGCTCGGGTACACGTTCACGCCGCGCACGACCAGCATGTCGTCGCGGCGGCCCGTGACCTTGCTCATCTTGACCAGGGTGCGGCCGCATACGCAGGTGCCGCGGCGCAGCGAGGCGACGTCCCCGGTCCGGTAGCGCAGCAGCGGCAGCGCCTCCCGGGTGAGGCTGGAGAACACCAGCTCACCGAGGGCGCCGTCGGGAACGGGCCCGCCGGTGGCCCCGTTGACCGTCTCCACCAGGAAGTGGTCCTCGTTGACGTGCAGCCCGTC
>CAVSQL010000013.1:0-250762 GCA_963730065.1 uncultured Actinomycetes bacterium
TCCACCAGGTCGCGGGCGTCCTTGGAGAGCGGGCGCAGCGGCGGGCGGACGTGGGCTTCGTCGATGACCCCCAGGCGCATGAGCGCGTGCTTGACGCGGGCACGATAGTCGCGGACGGGCGGAGCGAAGATCGCGTCGCACAGGGGCTGGAGCATGCCGCGGAGCTCGAACGCACGGGGCAGATCCTGGTCGCGCGCGGCCCGGTGCAGCTGGACCTGCTCGCGCGCGGCCAGCGTGCCGAAGCCGAGCAGCGCACCCTCGGCCCCGAGGAGATACGCCTCGAGCAGGAAGTTGTCGTTGCCGTTGAGGACGGTGGGGCCCGACGGCAGGGACTTCACCAGCCTCGCGGTCTCCACGAACCGCTTCGCGTCAAAGGACGCCTCCTTGATGGCCACCACGCCGTCGATGCTCATGATGCGCTCGATGGCCTCGGCCGAGAAGTTCACCCCCCCCAGCGCGGGCTGGAGCTGGAAGGCGATGAGGGGAAGACCGGAGGCCTCGGCCACCGCCCGGTGGTACGAGGCGGGGATCTCCGGGTCAAGCGGTTCGCCCTGGTAGGCGGAGATGGGGAAGACGAGCAGGGCGTCCGCCCCGGCCCGGGCGGTGTCGGCGGCCAGCCGGCGGGCCTGCTCGGTAAAGGAAGCCGCGAGCCCGGCGACCACGAGAGCCCGGCCGCCGACCACCTCGACCACGATCTCCAGCACCCGCAGCCGCTCCTCCGGGAACAGGTGAGGTCCCTCGCCCGTGTCCACGTTCACGGCCAGTCCGCGAACGCCCTGGCCAACGAGCCAGTCAACGTATCTTCGGAGGGACTCCTCGTCGACCGACAGGTCGCTGCGCATCGGCGTGACGATGGCCGCGATCAAACCATTCAGGTCCGGCCGCTCCATGCCTTCCTCCTCTCGTGCGATCGCCGGGCGCATCGCGCGGCGCATCCTGGATGGCCCGCCAGACCCGCAGCGGGCTGACCGGCATGTCGATGTGGCGGACGCCAAGGTGGGAGACCGCATCGATCACCGCGTTGTGGACCGCGGGCCCGGCGCCGATAGTTCCCCCCTCGCCGACGCCCTTCGCCCCCAGCGGGTTCCGGTCGGTGGCGGTCGCCAGCGGGACGGTGACGAACGCGGGCAGCTCAGCCGCGCTCGGCATCGCGTAGTCAGCGAGGCTGGACGTCAGGGGGTTGCCCAGCTCGTCGTAGACGAAGGATTCGAACAGCGCCTGGGCCGCGCCCTGCGCGATCCCCCCGTGGATCTGCCCCTCGACGAGCATCGGGTTGACGCGGCGCCCGCAATCGTCCACCGCGACGTGACGGACCAGCCTCGCCTTTCCCGTCTCGGTGTCGACCTCGACGACCGCGACGTGCGCACCGAACGGATAGGTCGAATCCTCCATCTCGAAGTCGGCCTGCGCCCGCAATCCCGGGTCCATGCCGGGCGGGAGAGATGACGGGTCCGCGGCGGCGGCCGCGAGCTCGCCCCAGGTGAGTGACAGCTCCGGGGCTGCGCTGACGCCGATCCGGCCGTCGAAGCGGCGCACGTCGCTCTCGCTCGCCGCCAGCAGATGGGCCGCCAGGCGCCGGGCCTTGTCCAGCAGGGCCACCGAAGCCAGGAACACGGCCGAGCCGCCCACCTGGAGGGACCGCGACCCCATCGTCCCCTCGCCGCGCGGGACGAGCAGCGTGTCCGAGTGCCGGACCGTGACGGCGCCGAACGGGACGCCCAAGGTGTCGGCCACGATCTGCGCCCACGCGGTCTCGTGTCCCTGTCCCTGGGGGCTGGTCCCGGTCAGGACGGTGAACGTCCCCTGGTCGCCGGCCTCCACCGACGCGAACTCGCTTCCCCAGCCCGTGACCTCGACGTAGCTGCCGATACCGATGCCGATCTGCCACGTTTCCCCGCGTCCGATGCGCGTTGCCTGTTCCTGGCGCAGTTCGGCGTATCCGGCCGCACGAAGCGCCATATCAAGGGCGCGGCCCGGGTCCCCGCTGTCGTAGCTGGCGCCGGTCGGGGTGCGGTAGGGGAATGCCTCACGGGGGATGAAGTTGCGCCGACGGATCTCCGCGGGATCGATCCCGAGCTCGGCCGCCAGCATGTCCAGGGAGCGCTCCAGCAGCCACGTGGCCTCGGGCCGGCCCGCTCCCCGGTAGGCGCCGACCGGAGTGGTGGTGGTCACGACCGAGACCGCATGGAAGTCGACCCGGGGGATCCGGTACGGCCCCGAGGCCATGAGGCCGGTGAGCGGTGGCAGCGTCGCGGCCTCGCTGGCGTACGCCCCGATGTCCTGGATCACGAAGACGCGCAGCCCCATCACCCGCCCGTCCACGGTGGCGCCCAGCTCAACGTGCTGCACCTGCCCGCGGCCGTGCGTCATCGCGAGCAAGTTTTCGGTCCGCGTCTCCGACCAGCGAACCGCGCTTCCCATATGCCGGGCGAGCCAGGCGATCACGACGTGTTCGGGGTACGTTGGGATCTTCCCGCCGAACCCGCCGCCCACCGCCGCGGTGCGGACGCGCACCTGGGCGGGGTCCAGCCCCAGCACCTGGGCGACAATGCGCTGCGTGTCGTGGGGCGCCTGGACCGAGGCCCACAGCGTGACCGATGGCTGCCCGGGCGCCACGCCGGCGATGGCGAGGGCGCCGTTGGGCTCCATCGGCACCGGCGCCACCCGCTGGTTGACGAACCGGGCCCGCACGACGATCTCGGCGCCCTCGAGCGCGTCCGGGTCCTCGGCCACATCGTCGACGCGAATCGCGAGGTTGGAGCCGTGGTCATGGAACAGGATCGGCGCGTCAGGCTCCAGCGCCGCCTCGGGATCGATCACCGGAGGAAGCGGCTCGTAATCGACGGCGACCGCGTCCGCGGCGTCCATGGCCTGCGCCCTGGTCTGCGCCACCACCACGGCCACCGGCTCGCCGACGAACCGGACCCGGTCGACGGCGAGCAGCGGCCGGGCGAACACCTCGGGGGTGTCTTCAACGGGGGGCAGGCGCAGCCCGCCCATGTCCCCGGCGACGAACACACCGACGACACCGGGCATCGCACCGGCCTCGGCCGCATCGACCGACCGGACGAGCGCGTGAGCCAGGGGGGATCGGACGAACACCCCGTGCAGCGCCCCCTCGCAGGGGACATCGTCCAGGTACCGGGCCGCTCCGGTGAGCAGGGCACGATCCTCACTGCGGAGCACGGGGCGGCCCAGCACCCGCCCCGGTGCGGGCACTTCCAGCAGGTCAGGAGCGTGGGCGGTCATCCCTGCATCTGCGGTCCCGTTCAGCTGTCGTTGCGGATGCCCTCGGGCATCAGCGCCCCGTGGGCCTCGATCAGGTCGTCGCACATCGCCACGATCTGCTGGGTGGTCAGCGTGGCGGCCGTGTTCGGGTCGACCAGCGCGGCCTGGTAGACCAGGCTGCGCCGCTCCTCGAGCACCGCGCGGACCGTGAGCTCCACCACGTTCAGGAAGGTCCGGTTCAGGGCGAGGCACTGCGGGGGGAGGGCGCCGACCCGGGTGGGCTGGACGCCGTTCTTGTCGACCAGGGTCGGTACCTCGACGCAGGCGTTGCCGGGAAGCCCGTCGATCAGCCCGCCGTTTCGCACGTTCGTGTAGATCTCACGGACGGTACCCGTCTCGAGCGAGTGGATGATCTCGGAAGCGAGTTCGGAGGCGGGCTCGATCTCAAGCTCCTGGCCGGCGTCCAGCGCCGCCTTCGTCCGCTCCCACTCCCGCAGGTTCTCCTCGCTGCGGCGCAGGTAGTCGTCGATCTCGCACCGGAACCGCTCGACCTGCTCGTCGTGGTGGAGGAACCAGGGGACGTACTCGCTCGAGTGCTCGCTGGACTCGGTGGGGAAGTAGCCGAAGCGCCGGAAGATCTCCACGCGCACCCGCCGGCCCAGCCCCTCCGGATCGGCCTCAATCACCTCCCGGAGCCGCGGGTAGAGGTCCTCGCCGGTGCCACGGTGACGGAACCGCAGGACGAAGCACTGATGGTTGAACCCGGCGGTGCGGAAGGCGACGTCCGCCTCGGGCACGCCAACGGCGGCGGCCAGAAAGGCGTGGGTGTCCCGCACCGAGTGGCACACGCCGACCACGTTCGTGAACGGGGTGCCCTCGTAGACGGCCCACGGCACCATGGCCATGGGGTTGGTGTAGTTCAGCAGCAGGGCGTCCGGCGCCAGTTCGTGGAGGTCGTTGCCGATACCCACCACGACGGGAATGGTGCGGAGCCCGCGGAAGATGCCGCCGATCCCGATCGTGTCGCCGATCGTCTGGCGGACCCCGTACTTCTTCGGGATCTCGAAGTCCTTGAGGGTATGCCGGTACCCCCCGACCTGGATCTCGTTGATGACGTAGTCCGCACCCTCGACGGCGGGCCGACGTTCCGCGCTGGCCTCCACCCGGTATCCGGCGCCGGTTCGCCGCACGATCGACGCGGCGGCGCGCTCCGAATACGCCAGACGCTCCGGGTCGATGTCGTGCAGGGCGATGGTCACCTGCCCCGCGAGCTCCGGGAACGAGCACAGGTCGGCCACCACGTTGCGGGTGAACTCCACACTGCCGGCGCCGATGATCGCGACTCGGGGCATGAGCGAGAGTGTTCCATGTCTGGCTCAAGTGAGCAAGTGTGATCAATCCTGGAGAGGGAATCCGCTTGCGGCTGGGGGCAGGGATGATCGGGGGCTGGCGCCGGCATCGGAGTGTGCTGTCCGGCAGACAGAAACGCCGGGCCAGCACACCCGCGCTGCCAGCGTGTTCCGGCCGGGTCATTCTCAGCCTCCGTGGAAGGTGCAAGCATTATCCCGGCCGGGGGTTAGACGGTGGTGACCTGGACGCCTGCCTCGGTTAGGGCGGCTAGGATTCGTGGGTCTGCGGCGCGGTCGGTGATTAGCTCGCCGACGGCGCCGATCTCGCAGATGCGGGCGAAGGCCACGAGGCCGATCTTGGAGCTGTCGGCGACGACGACGACCGAGCGGGAGCGCTCGATCAGGGCCCGGTTGGTGTGGGCCTCCACCTCCTGGTGCGTGGTGAGGCCGGCTTCGAGTGAGACGCCGTCCGCGCCGACGAAGACGATGTCGAGGTTGAGCCCGGCCAGGCTGGCCTCGGCGATGGGCCCGACCAGCTCATAGGACTCGGAGCGGGCTACTCCGCCCGTCACCACGAGCTTGAGGCTCGGGCGCACCGCCATCTCGGACGCTATGTTCAGAGCGTTCGTGACCAGCGTGAGGCGCTGATGGTCGACCAGCGCCCGCGCCACCTCCGTCGTGGTGGTTCCGCCGGTGAGCCCGACCGCGTGACCGGCGGCGACGCGCGTCGCAGCCTCGCGGGCGATCCGGAGCTTCTCTTCCTTGTGCCGGCCGCCCTTGTAGCGAAGCGGGAGCTCATAGAGGACCCCCTGCGCGACCGCGCCTCCGTGCGTTCGCGCCAGCAGGCGCTGGCGCTCGAGAAAGTCGAGGTCACGACGGACGGTGGCGGCCGACACGCCCAGCTCGTCCGAGATGTCGGCGACATTCACGCTGCCGTTCCCGGACAGCCACTCCAGGATCGTCTCCAGCCGCTCCGCCTGCCGCACCGTCACCGTCCTCAGGATCCGGCCGCGCGCCGGGAGGCGAGGGGCTCGGGCCAGGCCACCGACTCGCCCGACGTGGCATCAAAGAGGTGCACGTCTTCCAGCGACATCCCAACAGTGATCGTCTCGCCCACCGCGGGCTGGCGGCGGGCGTCGAGCCGGGCGATGACGATCGCCCGCTCGGGCGGCAGGGATGCGATCCCGGGGGCAGTGGAGGCCGTCGCGACGCGGTGACCGCGAATACTCCCGTAGACGATCGTCTCGTGGCCGAGCAGCTCCACCACTTCCACGCGCACCTGCAGGGGCTGCTCTTCGCTGGCGTTCGTCGTCAGGCGCAGAGCCTCCGGCCGCACGCCGACGACCAGCTCGCCGCTGGGAGCGCCGGGGACCTCCAGCACGAGATCGCCCGCGTCCACGCGGCCGCTCGTCGCAGAGGCCCTGAGCAGATTCATCGGGGGGCTGCCGATGAAGCCGGCCACGAACACGTTCGCCGGGCGCCGGTAGATCTCCTGTGGCGTCCCGAGCTGAAGCAGCTGCCCGCCGGACATCACGCCGATGCGCTCGCCGAGCGTCATGGCCTCGACCTGATCGTGCGTGACGTAAATGGTCGTGGTGGAGAAACGCTCATGCAGCTGCTTGAGGTCGGCGCGGAGCTGGGTCCGAAGCTGTGCGTCCAGGTTCGAGAGTGGTTCGTCCAGGAGGTAGACGCGGGGCTTGCGGGCGAGCGCACGTCCCATCGCCACGCGCTGTCGCTGGCCGCCCGACAGCTGGGCGGGCTTGCGATCCAGGAGCTCATCAAGGGTCAGGAGCGAGCTCACCTCCTTGACCCGCTCCACGATCTCGGCGGTCGGCACCTTGTGCTGCCGGAGCCCGAAGGCCAGGTTCTGCAGGACGGTTTTGTGCGGGTACAGGGCGTAGCTCTGGAACACCATCGCGATGTCGCGATCCTGGGGAGAAACGCCGTTCACGACCTCGCCGCCGATGGCGACCGCCCCGGCGGTCGGCTCCTCCAGTCCCGCGACCATCCGGAGGGCGGTGGTCTTTCCGCAGCCGGACGGTCCCACCAGGACCATGAACTCGCCGTCGGCGATGGTGCAGGTGAGCGCGTCAACCGCCGTCGTCCCGTTCGGGAAGACCTTCGTGACCTCGTGGAAGGAGACCTCGGCCACGATCAGGACCTCCCGCGTGAGCGGATGCGACTCACGGCAGCACGACCGAACGAGTCAGGTGCTTCGGACGATCGGGGTCGAGTCCGCAGGCCTCGGCGAGCTCCACGGCCATCCGCTGGATGAGGACTAGCTCGGCCATCGGATCTGACCCCTGGCCGATGATGGTAGCCCCGGTGTCCGCCGCGTCGGCGAGCACGCCCGGATCAACGGGCCCGATGGCCCACACGAGGGTTCCGGGTCCGGCCACGCTGATCGGGCCGTGGCGGTATTCCATCGCCGGGTACGCCTCGGTCCACGCGGAGGCCGCCTCGCGCAGCTTTAGCGCCGCCTCGTTCGCGAGGCCAACGGTCCAGCCCTGCCCCAGGAACACGAACTGCCTGAAGTCCAATGGCTCTACCGGCAGCGCCCGGGTGAGCGCAGCCTCCCCGTCGGCGATCGCGGTTTCGAGCCGATCGCCGATGTGCGCGCGCAACAGCGCGAGCGCGGTGGTCGCGAAGCGCGTCTGAACGACCGACTGCTCGTTCGCGAAATCCAGCACAACAGCGTCGTCGGCGGCCGCCGCGACCGGGGAATCGGGGACCGCCGTGACCGCGACCGTGGCGGTCCTTCCTTTGAGCCCTTCGAGCGTGCGCAGGACCTCCGTGGTGGTACCCGAGCGCGAGATGGCGACCACCCGCCCATAGCTCCGGTGCGGTGGCAACTCGGAGGCGATCGCCGAGTCCGTCAGGCCCAGGCCCCTTTCCTCGCGGAGCGCAGCGTAGGCCCGCGCAATGTGGTAGGAGGTCCCGCAGCCGATCGCGACGGCCGCCTCGCCAGGCGCTGGGAGCCGGCCGGCGACGGCCGGAGCCAGCGCCGCGGCCTCCCGCCACAGCGTGGGCTGGCTGGCGATCTCGCTCGTGATGGCCCGCATCCAGGTGAATCTACCGCCCTGGTCGCTCGGACAGCAATATTAACGACCAGAAGCAGCCTTGCCTGGCGCACGAGTGTGTTCTAATATCCGCTTATCCGAGCGAGAACGAAAGCAATGAAACTGCGAAGAGAAGCTCTCGGAATCGTGTTCCTTACTGGTCAACACCGGTTCGCGCCGGAGATCAACGGGACCGTCAACCGATGAGCGGCGGGCGGACACGGGCGGGCTCGCCGTGATGAAGCGCACGGTGAAGCCCGGGCGGGTCCTGGCGTGCATGGCCGCGGCGGCCGCGCTGGCCGTCCCGCTGGGGATGGCGGGCACCGCCAGCGCCGCCGGTGGATCCCAAGCCGTGCCGTCCGCCGCAGCCGCCGTGATCAGCCCGCCGGTCCCCCAGGGCACGCTGCGGGTAGCCGGCCGGCCGCGGGACGGCTCGCCCGTCCGGGCGGCCGGGCTGTCCTGGCGGCCCGGACAGCTGCCGTCCGGGGACACACTGCTCAGCTTCGAGGTCGGCTACGCGTGGCAGGCGTGCGCGGCCCGGTCCGGCGGGCAGGGCACGCACTGCGTGACGGGAGCGGACAGCACGGTCACGCCGTTCGCCGCGCGGCGCTACATCGCCGGGCACGCCGACACCGGGAAGTATCTCAAGGTCACCGAGACGGCCACCGAGGTCGTCGAGACCGACCCGGCCACCTTCGCGTTCACCGTCATCCGCGTGTCACGCAGTTATACGGCCCGGCGGGCGGTCAGGCGCTACCCCTACGCCCAGCGGCCCGTGAGCGGGTTCCTGAACGGGCTGCCCGAGCGGCAGACCGGCTCCACCCAGGAGTACTTCCAGGTCAGCCCGCCGCATTACAACGCGGCGCACGGCCCGGCGTCGCAGAGCTACCGGGTCAACGGCGGCCCGTGGCAGCCGATGCCGGGGAGCCGGGTGTTCGAGACCAGCAAGCTCGGCCTGGGCCGGCACCGCGTCGAGGTGCTCACCGCCGATGCCGCCGGGGACACAGTGCTGTCCTTCCACTGGCGGGTGGTCCCGCTGCCCGCCCCGGTCCCCTGCACCAGGCCGCGCGGCGGGTCCTGCTGGTACCCGCCGCACCTGGACCGCACCGGCCACCCCATGCGCTGGGACTGGCAGATCGGCCTGGTGACCCCGCTGCAGCGGACCGGCCGGCGCGCGGTCAACATCTACGACATCGACGGCTTCCTGACCACCCGGGCCGAGATCGGGCAGATCCACACGGCATGGCAGGCCAGCACGCTGGCGCACCCGAGAGCCGTCTGCTACCTGGACCTGGCGTGGGAGGACTACCGGCCCGACGGCAGCGCGTCACCGTACGGGCGCTTCTTCCCGGCCAGCACGCTCGGGAAGATCTACTACGGCTACCCGGAGGAGCGCTGGGTCGACTTCCGCCAGCTCGACGCGCTCAAGCCCATGCTCAACGAGCGGATCGCCATGTGCGCGAGCAAGGGGTTCGACGCGGTCGAGCTGGACGACATCGACAGCTTCGACCCGGCGTCCACCACCGGGTTCCACCTGACCGCGGGCGATGCGCAGAATTACCTCGCCTACGCGGACAACCTGGTGCACCGGTACGGGATGACCGTGCTGTGGAAGAACTCGCCCCTGCTGGCCCGGTGGGGCGTGCGCTACACCGACGGGGCCGTGGTGGAAGAGTGCTACACCTACGGCGGGTGCCCCAGCTGGGACGTGTTCACCACCACCCGCACGGCCCACCAGCCGACGGGCAAATGGGTTGGCGAGGCCGAATACGGCGCGGATCACTACGTGTGCAATCCGGGGCAGAGCTGCCCGCACAGGCGGCTGTTCTCCACCTTCTGCGCCCGGGTGTACGCACCGCCCGGCGGATTCGCCGCGGTCAAGTTCGACGTCAATCTCGACGGCAAGGTCTTCCTGCCCTGCCCGGCCGGTGTGTAGCGGCGCGCTAGCACCGGGTTACGGTATCCGCCGGCCCGCCAGTTCTGCGTTGCCCGGTAACTACCTGGCCTTCATGGCACCGCTGGACAGGCACAGGTCATCGAACTCACCGTTCTTGACCCCGGCCACGAACGCGGCGATCTCGGCGCGGGTATAGAGCAGGGCCGGCCCGGACGGGTGCCGGGAGTTGCGCATGGCGATCGCGCCCCCGGGCAGCTCGGCGACCTCGACGCAGCTTCCGCTGGGGTTGCTGGCGCGGCTCTTGCGCCAGCGCGTCACGGGCAACTGGTCGGCCGCCGCGTTGGTCTTGTCGGCGTACATGGTTGGCTCCCCCAGTCATGAAGCGAATGAAACGCAGGCGGCAGCAGCGCTGGTACCGCAACAGTTGCTTGCACGGCGCAGCCTAACAGCGCAAGTGCACGTGCATAAGCAATTGCGCAAAGTATTGTGCAGCAGTCATATGCAGAAGCTTGTTGCAGCCGCCTCGTCCGTGCGGGAGGATGCGGCTATCCGCGCCCGGTCTTGGCGGCGCGCGCGATCGGACGGTGATGACGGCACTCCCCTTGAGTCCCGCGGGCAATGCGGCCCGCGGCCTGGGCCATGCCTGGCTGGCACCGGTGCTCGAGATAGCCGCCGTGGCGAGCGGGAACTGGCCGCTGCGGCCGGAGCCCGGTCCCGGGGGCTGGACCTGCTTCCCGCGTGTCGCCGCCCGCTCGCTCGGCGGGCCGCCGAGGCCGGTCCGGGCCGCCCGGGACTTCTCCGTCGCCACCGTGCGGCGGTGGGGCGTCGCGGAACGCGCGGAGGACGTCGCGATCGTGGTGTCCGAGCTGGTGACCAACGCGCTGCAGCACGGACTGCCAGCCTCCGGCCCGGCTCACCCGGCTGGCCGGGTCCGGTTCGGCCTGCTGCAGCCCGGGCCGTGCGTCGTGTGCGCGGTCGCCGACCCCAGCCGGGCGGCGCCGGTGATGAAGGCGGCCGGCGTGCTCGCCGAGACCGGCCGCGGGCTCCACGTGGTCGACGCGCTCGCCGACGCCTGGGGCTGTATCACGCCCGGCGACGCGGGCAAGACCGTGTGGGCCATGTTCTCGGCCGGCCCCGGCCCGTATCAGGCCTCCCGGGTGCCCGCCGCGGACGCTGACCGGAGCGCCTGCCACACCCGCTGCGGGCTGGCCGGCATGTCGACGTGCCGCACGCCGAGATGCGCGAGCGCGTCGACGATCGCGTTCTGCACCGCCGGTGTCGCGCCGATCGTGCCGGCCTCCCCGATCCCCTTGGCCCCGAGCGGGTTGTAGCTGGTCGGGGTGGCCATGTCGGCCAGCTCGAAGCTGGGGACCTCGGTGGCGGACAGGACGGCATAGTCGGCGAAGGTCGCGGTCAGCGGGTTGCCGTCGGCGTCGTAGATGACCTCCTCGCAGAGCGCCTGCGCCACGCCCTGGGCGATGCCGCCGTGCCGCTGGCCCTCCGCCAGCAGCGGGTTGATCACCGTGCCGGCGTCGTCGACGGTCACCATCCGGCGCACGACGGCCTTGCCGGTCTCGGTGTCCACCTCGACCACCGCCACATGGGTGCCGAACGGGAAGGTCGGGCCGGGCGCGCTGAACACGGCGCGCACGAACAGCCGCTCCGGCTCGGCGAGCCTGGCCAGCGGCACCGAGGCGGCCGGGTCGCCGGCCACGGCGAAGGCGCCGCGCCCGGCGTCGAAGACCAGGTCGGCCGGGCTGGCCTCCAGCTCACTGGCCGCGCGCTGCCGGGCCACCTCGATCAGCTCCTGCGACGCCTGCTGGACCGCCGCCCCGCCCTGCTGCAGGCTGCGCGAGCCGCCGGTGCCGCCGCCCTCGGGGATCAGGTCGGTGTCGCCCCACTTCACGGTGATCTTGTCGATGTCGATGCCGAGCTCGTCGCTGGCCAGCATCGCCCACACGGTGGCATGGCCCTGCCCGTGCGGGGAGGTCCCGGTGAGGATCGTGGCGCTGCCGTCGGGGTGGACCTCGACGGTGGCGTTCTCCCGCGGGCCGCCCTCCTCCATCCCCGGGCCGGTGATCTCCACGTAGCAGGAGAGGCCGATGCCGAGCTGGACCACGTCGCCGGCCGCGCGCCGCTTCGCCTGCTCGGCCCGGAGACCGGCGTAGCCGGCCGCCACCAGCGCCTTGTCCAGCGCCGCCGCGTAGTCGCCGCTGTCGTACACGGCGCCGAACGCGGTCGTGTGCGGCTCGGTGAACTTCGGCAGCAGGTTCTGGCGGCGGACCTCGGCCGGGTCCATGCCGATCTCGGCCGCGAACAGGTCGATCGCCCGCTCGACCGCCGCGGTGGCCTCGGGCCGGCCCGCGCCCCGGTAGGCGCCGACCGGCGTGGTGTTCGTCACCACCGCCGTCGCCACCGCTTCGGCGCGGCCGAACGCGTACGGGCCGGGCGCCATCAGGATCGTCAGCGCCGGCAGGAACGCGCCGAACCTCGGGTAGGCCCCGGCATCCTGCAGGATCTCCAGCCGGTAGGCGGCCACGGTGCCGTCCCGGCTACCGCCGATCGTGACCGTCTGGCGCTGCGCGCGGCCGTGCGTCATCCCGACCAGGTTCTCGCCCCGCGCCTCGGCCCAGCGGGCGGGACGGCCGAGCCGCCGGGCGACCCAGCACACCACCGCGTGCTCAGGGTCGGCGCCGAACTTGGCCCCGAACGCACCGCCCACGTCCGGCGTGATGACCCGCAGGTCCGCCGGCTCGATCGCGAGCATCTCCGCGAGGGCGTCGCGCGTGCCCTGCGCGCCCTGGTTCGGGATCCACGCCGTCAGCCGGCCGTCCTCGCCCCAGACGGCGGCCGCCGCCCGGGGCTCCATCGGCGCGGGCGCGACCCGCTGGTTGACGATGGTGCGGGTGACGACCACGTCGCAGCCGTCGAACAGGTCGGCCTTGAGTGTGGCAGCGTCACCGAAGGAGGCGGCGACGTTGGTGCCGGCGTCGGGGAACAGCACACCGGCCCCGTCCGCGGCCTCGGCCATGTCGATCACCGGCGGCAGCGGGTCATAGTCGGCGTCCACCAGTTCCGCGGCGTCCTCGCCCTGGTAGCGCTCCTCGGTGACGACCACGGCCACCGGCTCGCCGACGAACCGGACCGCGCCGGTGGCGAGCAGCGGCTGGCCCATCGCCCCGTTGATCATGCCGGGCATCGGCGGTGCTAGCAGCGGCAGGTCGGCCAGGTCGGCGCCGGTGAACGCGGCGACCACGCCGGGCGCCTGGAGCGCGGCACTGACGTCCACGGAGCGGATCCGTGCGTGCGCGACCGGAGACCGGACGAAGAACACGTGGCAGGCGCCGGGGAGCTGGACGTCGTCGGTGTAGACGGCACCGGTCGTCAGGAAGCCGGGGTCCTCCGTCCGCAGGACCCGGGTGCCGAGAATGCTCACGCCCGATCAGCTCCTTCTCCGGTCACTACGCCCGCCCAGGTCAGGCGGCATAGCCGGTTGCCTTGTCCACCACGACCCGGACGATGACCCGCACCGTCCCCGGCGGGTCGTAGTCCGGGTCCTTCCCGTCGTACTTCCACGACAGCTGTTTGTCCATCTGGCCGCCGGGGTCCGGGGTGATCTCCGCCCGCCCGCGCAGCTCGGCGTAGTTGTACGGGTTGGCCGCCTCGTGCACGGTCACGCTGACCCGTGGGTCGCGCAGCATGTTGCGGTACTTCAGGCGGCCCTGCACGGTCGAGAACAGCAGGTCGTCGCCGTCGCGGCCGACCCACATCGCCGACGTCTGCGGGCTGCCATCGGCGTTCACCGTGGCCAGCACCGCGTAGTTCCTGCCATCGAGAAGCCTGACGGTGACGTCGCTGAGAGAGATCCCCACAGGGACCCACCGTAGCAAGCGCCTATCCTGGGAACTGGCTGGTGTCCGGACGGTGAATGATGTGGTACCGCGTTGCCGCTGACCTTGTGGTTGCCTTCCATCTGCTGTTCATCTGCTTCGTCGTCGGCGGCGCCTTCCTCGCCTGGCGCTGGCCCAAGGTCATCTGGGTGTACCTGCCGGCCGCGGTCTACGGGGCCCTGATCGAGTTCACCGGCTTCACCTGCCCGCTCACGCCGCTGGAGAACTACCTGCGCCGCCGCGCCGGGGAAGCGGGGTACCGCGGCGGGTTCCTCGCCCATTACCTGCTCCGGGTGATCTATCCGGCCGGGCTCACCCGAGGCGTGCAGATCGGGCTCGGGGTGCTGGTGGTGGTGATCGCGGTGACCGGATGCGCGGGTTACCTGCACCGCCATCCCCCGCGGCGGCTGGCCCGGCGGTGATCCCCGGGCCTGACGGCACCGTCTCCGATCTGGCCGCCAGCTGACGGCTGGCCACCGGCGGACGGCGAGCGGCCGGGGTCAGCTCCCCGCGGCGGACTTGGCGTCGGCCTCGATGTCGGCGGTGTCGGCCTTGAGTTCCTTGGCCTCGACCTTCTTCGCCTTCTTCATGGCGTGCTCGATCTTCGACCCCATGTCGGACACCCCGACCACCACGAGGCCTGCCTGCCCGGCGTCGAGGTGCTCGCCGAGCTCCTTGAGGTCGTGGCGGCTCATGCCGGCGGCCGCGTGCCCGGCGACCGCGCCGAGGGCAGCGCCGCCGGCCGTCGTGGCCAGCACCAGGCCCGCGCCGATGGCGGCGAACGGGAACAGGGCGACGACCAGGCCGGTGGCCAGGCCCACCCCGCCGCCGAGCACCCCGCCGACCCGGGTCGGCGTCTCGTGCTTCTTGGTGATCTTCACCTTCCCGTCGGCCCGGTGCTCGATCACGGCGGCGTCGTAGGAGTCGATCAGGCCCGCCTTGGTGTGCAGGTCCTTGACGAACTCGTAGTCAGCATCAGCGTCGCCGACGCTGTCGTACACCCCGACGTAGGCGATGAACGTGTCGACTGCCATCGTGATACCTCCGGTGCCTGGGCCAGCGGGAAGCGGCGGGACCGGCCGCCCTGGCCGACATCGTAGCGCGGTGCCGCTGGCCAGGATCGTGACGGTGGCCCGCCGTGTCAGCCGTATCCCCGGGCCTGGGACCGACTGCCACGCGTGACAGTGCACTAGCTGACGAGCTGGCCGGGGCAGGCGGTGGTCACCGGCTGGCCGTCGCGCCAGGTGACGGTACCGTTTACGAGCACCAGGTCCACCCCGGCCGCCTGCTCGCGGGGGGCGTCGTAGGTGGCGCGGGCGGTGAGCCCGCCGGGGCCGATGACACAGATATCGGCGGCCATGCCGGGTGCCAGCCGCCCCCGCCCGCGCAGCCCGTAGACGTCGGCCGCGTTCGCCGACAGGTGGCGGACGGCCCGCTGGTAGCCAGCTTCCCGGCCGCCGGCCAGGTAGTGCCCGGCGAGGCGGGCGAACGCGGCGTAACCGCGGGGGTGGGGATGCTGGCCCTGGTAGATGCCGTCCGACCCGGCGCAGTGCCGTTCCGCGGACGCCAGCCAGGCCAGGTCGTCGTCGGTGAGCGCGGGACGGTCCAGGTGCCCGCCCACGTTGAGCCCGGCCTCGGCCAGCAGGTCGAGTACCCACTCGCCGGCCGGCCGTGAGCTGCGAGCGGCCGCCTCGGTGACCGGCTGCCCGGCGAACTCCGCGGCGCTGGCCGGCAGGCAGCCCAGGTAGACGTGGCGCAGGAAGGGGTCGGTGAGCTTGTCCCGCGCGAGCAGTGCCGCGCGCTGGCGGGGGTCGGCCAGGGCGGCCAGCGTCTGCCCGGGGCCGCGGGCCTGCAGGCCGGGAGGGAGAAGCAGTGAGGCCAGAATCGTGCTGGACCTGCGGTAGGGGTACATGTCGAAGGTGACGCCGATGCCCGCGGCCTCCGCCGACCAGATGGCCGCCTCGATGTCGGCCGGGGCGCCCCACAGATGGCTGGCGTGCACCCGGGTGCCGGCGCCGCGCCCGACCGCCACCAGTTCGTCCAGGCCGGACCGCACGTCGCCGCCGTAGGCCCGCAGATGCGACACGTACGGGCGTCCCGCCCCGGCCAGCGGGCGGGCGATCTCCGCGATCTCCCCGGCGCCGCCGAACCGGCTCGGCAGGTAGTCCAGCCCGCTGGACAGGCCGACCGCCCCGTCCGCGAGCGCGTCCTCGACCTCGCGCCGCGCGGCGGCCCGCTCGCCGGGCCCGAGCGGGCCAGGCGCCAGGCCGGCGACGTTGTGCCGGATCGTTCCCTGGGAGGCGAGGACGGCGACGTTCTGCGTCAGCCGGCCGGCCACGGCCTCCCGGTAGGCGGCCAGGCTGAGGCCGCGTGCGGGTTCCAGCGCGCCGTTGACCGGCGCGAAATACCGGTTCAGGTACTGCGCGGTGGCGGCGGTGGCGCCGATCCACGACTGCCCGTCCTGGCCGACGACCAGGGTGGTGACGCCCTGCGCGAGTGCGCCGTCCACCCGCCCGGTGGCGAGCAGCGGGCCTTCGGCGTGAACGTGGGCATCGATGAAACCGGGGCAGACCACGCTGCCCGGGGCCAGGTCGATCACGTCGCAGTCGGCCAGCCGGCCCAGGGCACCGATCGAGGCGATGACCTGCCCGTCGATCAGGACGTCGGCGGCCGCCGCCGTGGTGCCGATCCCGTCGGCCACCAGGCCACCGCGCAGCAGCGTCCGTGCCCTCAGCGCCGGTCTCCCCTCCGCCGGGCGCCAGGGCCCGCCCGGCGCACAGCCAGAAAATCTACCTGGCCCCGTCACGAATGGCGGCCCCGGAACGTCCTGTGGGGCAAGCTGACTCATGGACGTGGGTGCAGGAGATGACTGAACCGGGCTGGCTGGCCGAGCAGTTCGAGCGGAACCGGCCGCACATGCAGGCGGTCGCCTACAGCATGCTCGGCTCGGTCAGCGAGGCGCAGGACGCGGTGCAGGAGGCCTGGCTGCGGCTCGGCCGCAGCGACACCGGCGCCATCGATGACCTGCGGGCCTGGCTGACCACCGTGGTCGGGCGGATCAGCCTGGACATGCTGCGATCCCGCAAGGCCCGGCGCGAGTACGCCGCGGGCAGCTGGCTGCCCGAGCCGCTGGTCGGCGACCCCGATGACAGCGGGCCGGAGCAGCAGGCCGTGCTGGCTGACTCCATCGGCCTCGCCCTGCTGGTCGTGCTGGAAAGCCTCACCCCGGCCGAGCGGCTCGCGTTCGTCCTGCACGACGTCTTCGCGGTGCCGTTCGACGACATCGCCCGGATCATGGACCGGACCCCGGACTCGGCCCGCCAGCTCGCCAGCCGGGGCCGCCGCCGGGTGCAGACCGCCCCGCAGCCGGACCGCGACGTCGCGCTGCAGCGCCGGGTCGTCGACGCCTTCCTGGCGGCGGCGCGGGCCGGCGACTTCGAGGCGCTGGTGGAGGTCCTCGACCCCGATGTGGTCTTCCGGATGGATCCCGGCCCGGCCAGCCCGCTGGCCCGGCCGCCGCTGGCCGGGGCCGGCGCGGTGGCCGGGCATGTCCTCAGCACCGCCCCGCGGTTCGTGAACCTGGCCCGGCCGGTGCTGGTCAACGGCGAGGCCGGGGCCCTGTTCGGCACCCGCGACGACCCGGTCGCGGTGATCGGCTTCACCATCGTGGGCGGCCGGATCGCCGAGCTGAACCTGGTCGCGGACCCGGCCAAGCTGCGGCATCTCACGATCGAGCCCTGAACTCGATCGAGCCCTGAACCGGCGACGGTTGCGCTGCCCGGGCTCAGGGCGGTGCGTCACATCGGCCCGCTGGCGCTCGTCCTGGTGGTGACGGGGCCGGAAGGTCCGGCCGCCAAGGAGGTTCCCATGTCAGCGACGCGAGGACGGAACGTATCCGTCCGGCCCACAGATCCCGCTCACCCACGCCCGGCCGGGCCGGACGCGGCGGCAGCCGGGGCGCCGAACGCCCTCCGCCTCGGGCCACGCGCCCGGCGGCTGATCAGATCCGCTGC
Source organism: uncultured Actinomycetes bacterium (assembly GCA_963730065.1). Lineage (GTDB taxonomy): Bacteria > Actinomycetota > Actinomycetes > Streptosporangiales > Streptosporangiaceae > UBA9676. Next base: position 17,437 of record CAVSQL010000013.1, read on the forward strand.
CCGGGTGGTCAACCCGCTGGTGCTGCGGCTCGCGGGCCGGCGGCACATGCCGGTGCTCGGGATCCTGCGCCACCGCGGGCGCAAGACCGGCCAGGAGTACGCCACCCCGCTGGGCATCCGGCCGGCCACCGCCGGGGGGTTCGTGATGCCGCTGACCTTCGGCGAGGCGGCCGGCTGGTATCGCAACGTCCGGGCGGCCGGCCCGGCCGTGATCACCTGGCGTGGCAGCGACCACACCGTGGCCGACCCGGTCATCGTCGGCGAGGAGGTCGCGCTGCCCGCCTTCCCCCGGTACGAGCGGCTGGCGCTGCGGCTGATCGGCGTCCGCCAGTTCGTCTGGCTCCGCAGCGTGCCAGCCGCTCAGCCTGGGCCCGGGACCTGACCTCGCCGCGACGCCGTGCTGACCTGGCCGGGGTCGTGCACCAGGCCCTGGAACCCGCCTCCGTCTCGGTGTGGCTGAACAAGCCCCGGTGAGCCGCGCCATTGTCAGCGCTCGCGTGGAGAGGCACCATGTGCGAGTGACCTGGCGTGACGCCTTCGACCCGCGTCCGCCTGGCCCATCGGATGCCGCGACCGCGCTGACAACCGGAGGCCCTGTTGACCGACACCAGGCACCTGATCGGGCTGCTGCTCGGTACCGAGGACGACTGGCCGCGGGCGTTCGAGGAGATCCTGCGCCGGCTCGGCCCGGTCGCCGGGGCGGGCGGCGCCCGGCACGTCTTCGACTGCGAGCGGATCACCATCGAGCCCTTCGGCCTGCGCGACCGGCCCCGTTACCACCTGGTCATCGACCGGCTCGCGTACTGGTACTACCACCCGCGGGAATGGCTGAAGAAGGTCGCGCTGATGGACGGCGTGTACCTGCTGAACAGCCCGTTCACGTTCCAGTCCATGGAGAAGCACGCGGCCTACTGCGCCATGATCCGGCTGGGGCTCAAGGTGCCGGACACGGTGCTCGTGCCCTACAAGCACCCGGTGGACAACGCCCGCTACGCCTATACCGCCGCCCGGTACAACCAGCCGTTCGACCTGGACGCGATCGCGCAGCGGATCGGCTACCCGCTGTTCATGAAACCCTACGACGGCGGCGCCTGGCGCGGCGTCTCCCGCGTCGCCGGCCCGGCCGAGTTGCACGCCGCCTACGACGCCAGCGGCGGGATGCTCATGCACCTGCAGAAGGCCGTCGACTACGACGTCTTCGCCCGCTCGCTGTCGATCGGCGCCGAGACGATGGTCATGCGGTTCCAGCCGGACCAGCCTATGCACCTGCGTTACGCGGTCGACCACAGCTTCCTGGCGCCCCCGGCCGGCACCGAGGTGGTGACGATCGGGCGGCTGGTCAACGCGTTCTTCCGGTGGGAGCTCAACTCGTGCGAGACGCTGGTGTCCGGCGGTGAGGTCTACCCGATCGACTACGCCAACGCGTGCCCGGACCTGGCCCTGACCAGCTTGCACTACTACTTCCCGTGGGCGATCAAGGCGCTGGTCAAGTGGTGCGTGTTCGCGCTGGTGACCGGCCGGCGGGCCCGGCTGGACACCGACACCGACCGGTTCTTCCAGATCGCCGACCAGCCCGGCGCGTCCTACGGCGAGAAGCTGGCCGCTTACGCCGGTCTCGCCGACGACTATTTCGAGTCGGAGCGTTACCACGACTTCTGCGCCAGCCGTCTCGCGCATATCGACGAGATCGTCCTGGACTGGGCGGCCGGCCCCGACTTCGACCAGCTGCTGATCGAGACGGTCCGGTCGGTCTACCCGGACCACGAGCACGACCAGTTCATCGCGCACCTGCGCGGCCTGACCAGCCTGTGGGTCGGCGACGAGAGCGCCCGGCTGCGGTCCTAGGGCGTGCCGGAGTAGATCTTGGCCGTCGCGAGCGGTCCCATGAAGGGGGATGGGGAGGCGGGTGGGGATGGCAAGGCGGACGACAACGCCGCGAGACGCCCGTCCGGCGGACGCGCAGCAGGCCGAAGATCTGCGGGACATGCCCTAAGGGCGCTCCGGCCAGGTGTGGACCGGCGCGTTGGTATGCATGTGCTCGATGTAGCGCTGGGTCATCAGCCGCAGCGCCTCCTCGCGGCCGATTCCCCGGCCCTCGGTGAGCCCCGCGACCATGGCCATCTGCCAGGCGGCACCGGTCCGGCCGGTCAGGCAGCGCTGCTCGATGATGCCCAGCAGGCGGTCGGCGTGGACCGGGCTGACACCCCAGCCGCGCAGCCCCTCATGGGCCAGCGGCAGCAGCCGGCGGAGCACCAGCTCAGCCACGGGCGCCTCACCCAGCCCCGGCCAGTAGAGCTGCGCGTCCATGCCGTAGCGCGCCGCCTCATGCAGGTTCTCGGCCGCGGTCGCGAACGACATCTGGGTCCAGATCGGGCGCTGCGCCTCGGCGAGCGAGCGCACGAGCCCGTAGTAGAAGGCCGCGTTGGCCATGACATCCGCGACCGACGGCCCGGCCGGGAGGACCCGGTTCTCCACCCGGAGATGCGGCATGCCGTCGACCACGGCGTAGACGGGCCGGTTCCAGCGGTAGACGGTCCCGTTGTGCAGGCTCATCTCGGCCAGCTGCGGGGTGGCGCCGCGGTCGAGCTCGGCCTGCGGATCCTCGTCCTCGCAGATCGGCAGCAGCGCCGGGAAGTACCGGAGGTTCTCCTCGTACAGATCGAACACCGACGTGATCCAGCGCTCGCCGAACCACACCCGGGGCCGCACGCCCTGCTGTTTCAGCTCGTCCGGCCGGGTGTCGGTGGCCTGCTCGAACAGCGTGATCCTGGTCTCGTGCCACAGCTGCCGGCCGAACAGGAACGGGGAGTTGGCGGCCAGCGCGACCTGCACGCCCGCGATCGCCTGGGCGGCGTTCCAGTAATGGGCAAAGGCGTCCGGGCTGACCTGCAGATGAAGCTGCACGCTGGTGCAGGCGGCCTCGGGCGTGATGCTGTCCGCGTCGGTGACCAGCTGCTCGGCGCCGTCGATCTCGATGCGCATGTTCTCCCCGCGGGCCGCGAAGATCTGCTCGTTCAGCACCTTGTAGCGCTCGTTGGCCGACAGCGTTCCCTCGGTCATGTCCCGCTCGGCCAGCGTGGGCAGGATACCGATCATGACCAGGCGGCTGCCGGTGTCGCGGGCCTTGGCGTCCGCCGCGTTGAGGCTGGCGCGGACCTCTTGCTCCTGATCCGCTACCGCATCACCGCCCAGCTGGCGGGGCGGCACGTTGATCTCTAGATTGAACTGCCCGAGCTCGGTCGCCCAGGCGGGATCGGCGATCGCGTCGAGCACGTCGGCGTTGCGCATGGACGGCGTGCCGCGTGAGTCCACCAGGTTCAGCTCGATCTCCAGGCCGACCTGCGACGGGCTGGTATCGAACCGGTGCTCGTGCAGCATCCGGGCGAACACTTCCAGCGAGACCCGCACCTTGTCCCGGTACCTTCGCCTGTCCTCGCCGCTGATCTTGATCGCCTGAATGTCACGACCCATGAGGCCTCCAGGCCCTTTCCGCTGGGCCGAGCGACGTGGTGCTGGACGTGCTGGACGACGTTACCTGCTCAAGTGTCGTGCCCAGCCAACCGGGGGAGTCCCAGACACACGAGATCTTACCCATCCGGCCTGGAGTGCCACCGTGACGGCCGGATACATCGATGTCCGATTTGCCCCTGCCCCTTGGCCTGCAGCCCGCGAGCGGGCGCGTGCTGCCTAGAATCTGCCCATGCAGCGTTACCCCCTGGGCCGGTTCTCGGTGTCGCGCACCGGCTTCGGCGCGATGCAGCTGCCCGGGCCCGGTGTGTTCGGGCCGCCGCGGGACCGGGCCGAGGCGCTGGCGGTGCTGCGGCGGGCCGCCGAACTCGGCGTCGACCACATCGACACCGCGCAGTACTACGGGCCCGGCGTCGCCAACGAGCTCATCCGCACGGCGCTGTTCCCGTATCCCGGCACCCTCGCGCTGGTGAGCAAGGTCGGGGCGCGCCGCGACGGGTCCGGCGGCTGGCTGCCCGACAGCGAACCCGGGCAGCTGCGCCGCGGGATCGAGGACAATCTGCGCAGCCTCGGCGTGGGCCAGCTGGCCGCCGTCAATCTGCGGCTGACCGACGGCACGGCGCCCGGCCAGCGCTTCGACGACCAGCTCGCCGCCATGGTCCGGGCGCGCGATGAGGGCCTGATCGGGGGGGTCGGCCTGAGCAACGTCACCCGCGAGCAGCTGCTGCACGCGCTGGAGCACACGCCGATCGCGTGCGTGCAGAACCCGCTCAACCTGGCCGACCGCGCCTCGATGCCGGTGCTCCAGGAATGCAGCGCACGGGGCATCGCCTTCGTGCCCTTCTTCCCGCTGGGCTCGGGATTCGCCCGGGCCAACCCGGTGCTGGGCAACGAGCGGGTGCGCAGCATCGCCGGGCGGCTGGGCCGCACCCCGGCCCAGATCGCGCTCGCCTGGCTGCTGGACCTCGCGCCCAATGTCCTGCTGATCCCCGGCACCTCCTCCGTGCGGCATCTGGAGGAGAACCTGGCGGCCGCCGACGTGGTGCTCGACGACGACGCGCGGCAGCAGCTGGCGGTGGCCGCGCCGTAGCGGCCGGAGCGGCCCGGCCCGGTACCGCTATCCGCCCGGCACCGCTATCCGCCCGGCACGCTACTCCGCCGGCGATGGGTCATGGTGGCCCGCCCCGCGCAGCGGCCACGGCCGTTGCGGCACGACCGCCTCCCGGGCCCAGGGCAGATCCAGAACGAGCGCGCCGCGCCGGTGGTGAAGCCACACCCGGTCGCGCCGCGGGCTGACCGGGCGGAAGCTGGCGGGCTGAATGTTGTAGTAGCGGCCGCCGCCGTAGCTGATGCTGATCTCCCGGACGCCCGGCCGCTGCCCGGCCAGGCAGGCACCCAGCGGGACGCCCAGCGACGTGCGGCTGGTGGGGGTGTGGGCGTTCCCGGCGACCGCCAGGGTGCGAGTCCCCGCCGGCGCCCCGGCCAGGATGCGCCCGGCCATCGCCTCATCGCGCTGGGACCAGCTCCAGCCGGCCCACACAGGCCCATCGAACAAGATCAGCTCAAGCGGCCCGGCAGCGGCGCGTTCGGCCAGCACCGCCAGATGGCCCGCGGTGATCCGGCCGTCCCCGGACCAGAGCATCGGGTGGTCGGCCAGCGCTTCCCCGCCGAGGAAGGCCCGGATCACGGGCGCCAGGCCCTCGTCCCATTCCAGGGCCAGGCCGGTCAGCCCGAGCGCCTGCATGACCGCCCGGATGACGAGCGGGTTCTCCCGGACGCCGTGAACCTCACCGAGCAGCAGCAGGCCGGACTGGTCGAGTGACCGCCGCGCCGCGGCCAGCGCCCGGGGCTCGATGACCAGGCCCGGGTCCTCGACGGTGAAATCGGCCACTGCCCGGCGGAGATCTTCCAGGGAAGCGACGCTCGGCACACCCCCAGGATGGCACCGGTTCCAGCCCTCCTACCCGTCAGAACTTCGCGCACAGGTAGGGGGTGCGGCGCGGGAACAGGGCCCGCAGGCGCGCCGCCGCCTCGGACGGCACCCGGCCGTACCCGCGGATGACCACCTCGTCGGGGTCGAGCACCCCGTAGACCAGGCCCGACAGGCCCGCCACCGTCAGCGTCGCCTCCGGCCCGGCCGCCGCGCCGCGCCGCGCCGCACCTCGAGCTGGCCGGTGGTGCCGTCCAGGGCGTAGCGGCCGGCGATGAACGGGTCATCGACGACCTCCACGGTCACCTGGCCGGTCCCGGTGGGCAGGCCAGCCAGCCCCTCCAGGGACAGCACCCGCGCCATTGGGGCGGGCGCATCCGGGAACGACGTCGTCGCCTGGGTCACCGCGGCGAAATCGGTCGCCCACAGTTCGGGCAGCTCCCCGGCGGGGATCGTCGCCATGACCCTGGCCACGTGGTCGGTGTGGCCGGCCAGGAACCGGAGCAGGAGCGCCCGGCTGAGCGGGCCGCTGGTCAGCAGGTCGTCGGCGAGCAAGTCGCCACCGTAGCCGGCGATGTGGTAGGTGACGCGCCCGCGACCGTGCCGTTCAGCCAGGCCGTGGCGAGCCACCGGTCGCCCGCGTCCCGCCGCTGGGCCATCTGCGATTCGGGGAGCACGGCGAAGCCGTGACACCAGGTGAGGAGCTGGCCGACGAAGTCGAGGTAGGGCCCGTAGCTGTCCGCGACCCGGCCCCACCGGACCGTCCCGGCCAGGTCCGCGCCCAGCAGCCCGGCCGCGCCGGACGGCGCGAAGTCACGGTCCGCGCCTGCGGCAGGCCGACGTACCCGAAACGCTCGTAGAACGACGGGCGGAACGGGTACAGCGCGCTCACCACGTGCCCGGACTCCCGCATCAGGCCCAGCATCTGCGTGATCAGGGCGCGGGCGAACCCGCGCCGCCGGACCTGCGGGAGGGTGGCCAGCCCGGCCAGCCCGGCCATCGGGTAGACCGCGCCGCGGACGTTCTGCCGCATCCTGACCGCCGACAGGTCAGCGACGGCCGCGCCGTCCAGCTCCGCCACCAGGGTGATGTGCTCCTCGGCGTAACGCTGCTTGTCGCGGGGCGACTGCGCTGTGTTCACCGGGACGGGTGACGGCCGGAACGCGTACGCCTGGATGGGCCCGCTGAGCTGAGGCCACTCGTCGGTGCTGATCTGCCGGATCTTCATGCCATCATCCCAGCGTCCGGGGCGCGGAACCTCAACCATGACCGCGGACGAACCGTCGTGCGGAGCCATCCGGCCGCGGCGGGCCGGGCCGGAACCGGCTGCTCAGAGGTCCGGGATTCCAAGATCGAGATTGGGCCGGTCGATACCGCCGTCCACCTCGATGACCTTGCCCGTGATGTAGCCCGCGGCCGGGGACGCGAGGAAGACCACCGCGGCCGCGACGTCCTGCGGGTCGCCGATCCGGCCCAGCGGGGTGGCCCGCTCCATCTGCCGGCGCAGCGTCTCGTCGGTGAGCACGATGTCGAGCGCCGAGGTCGCCACGGCGCCGACCGCGATCGCGTTGACCCGGATCCGGGGGGCCAGGTCCGCGGCCGCCAGCCGGGTGTAGTGGGCCAGGGCCGCCTTGGCGGTGCCGTAGGCGAGGTACCCGCGGCCCGCGGCCAGCCCGACGGCCGAGGTGATGCTGACCACCGAGCCGGTCCCGCCGTCGGCGGCGGCCAGCAGGTAGGGGACCGCCGCCTGGGTCAGGCTGTGCGCGACCGCGACGTTGAAGCCAAACGCGTCAACCAGGTGCCGCGGCGTGGTGGCGAGGAACGGCCGCGGCAGCGCGCCGCCCACGTTGTTGACGACGATGTCCAGCCGGCCGAACGCGTCGACCGCGACCTGGGCCAGCCCGGCCGCCGCGTCCAGGTCGCTCAGGTCCGCGGGAACGGTCACCGCCCGCCGCCCGGCCGCCTCCACCTCCCGCGCGACCGCGGCCAGCTGGTCCGCGGTGCGCGCCGAGATCACCACGTCGGCCCCGGCCTGGGCCAGCGCGACCGCGGTGGCCGCACCGATTCCCCGGCCAGCCCCGGTGACCACGGCCACCCGGCCGGTGACGCGGAAACGATCCATGATCATTGGGGCCCTGCCTCCGCCGGGACGCCTGCGCCCGGCCGCGTGCGCTCGTTCAGCCGTGGATGATGACCTGCCGGACGACATCGCCGTGACCGAGTGCGGCCAGGGCCTGGTCGACGTCATCGAGCTTCAGCCGCTGGGTGATCATGCCCTCGAGATCCAGGCGGCCCGCCCGCCACAGGCTGAGCATCCGGGCGTAGTCGCGCCGGACATCGGCCGAGCCGTACAGCGAGGCGAGCATCTTCTTGCCGTCGAAGAGCAGCTCGAACGGGGTGAACTCGACCTGCTGGTCGGCGCGCCCGGCCCCGACGATGACGACGGTGCCGCCCCGCCGGGTGGCCGTCCACGCGGCCCGGATCGTCGGCGGGGTCCCCACCACCTCGAAGACGTAGTCGAAGCCCTCCCCGCCGGTGAGCTCGGCCGACAGCTCGGCCAGCTGGTCAGGGTGGACGGCGTGGGTGGCACCGAAGCGGCGGGCGGCCGCGTGCTTGGACTCCACGGTGTCCACCCCGGCGATCACCGCCGCGCCGGACAGGCGTGCCCCCTGGATCACCGCGATGCCGACGCCGCCGCAGCCGATCACAGCGACCGTCGCGCCGGGCTCGACCCGGGCGGTATTGATCACCGCGCCGACCCCGGTCATCACCCCACAGCCGACGAGCGCGGCCAGCTCGTACGGCACGTCGCTGGCGAACTTCACCGCGCCCTCGGCCGGCACCACCATCTCCTCGGCGAAGGCGCCGCACCCGGCCAGCCCGAACGCCGGTGTGTCGCCGACGACGAACCGCGGCTCGACGTAGGCGGCGATGACGTGGGTCATGCACAGGCACGGCTGGCCGCGCAGGCAGGCGGGGCAGGCGCCGCACGGCGGCAGCCAGCTGGCGATGACCCGGTCGCCGAGGGCCAGGCCGGTGACGCCGTCACCGACGGCGATCACATCGCCCGCGGCCTCGTGCCCGAGGATCACCGGCAGCGGCTGTGGCAGCCCGCCGTTGCGGGCGGACAGGTCCGAGTGGCACACCCCGGTGGCCCGGACCTGGATCTTGACCTGCCCCGGCCCCGGGCCGACGGCCACGACATCGTCGCGGAGGTCGAACTTGGAGTCCTCGATCGAGTGGAGTACAGCGGCCCGCATGATCCACCTCCGGCCGTGCGAATGTGAGGCGATCTCTGCTGGAAAAGTAGAACAGGTTTCAGTTAGGTCCGCAAGGCGTGCCGCTCCCGGCCGAGCAAGCGTTAGGGAGGTTAGCCCGGGCCTGCGATAATGGCGGCGTGAGGACGACCAGGGAAGGCGAGGCCGGCGCCCGGGGCGGGGCCGCCGGCACCACCGCCGGCGACGGATCGATGCGGTCCCAGCGCCGCGCTCATCTCGTCGCGCTGGCCGGCGAGCTCTTCGCGCAGAAGGGCTACCGCGCCACGACCGTGCGCGAGATCGCAGACGCCGCCGGGATCCTCTCCGGCAGCCTGTACCACCACTTCGACTCCAAGGAGTCGATCGCCGACGAGATCCTGTCGAGTTTCATCAACGAGGTGCTGGCCGACTACCGCGGCGCCGTCGCCTCGGCGCCGGGCCCACGCGCCGCGCTCGAGCAGATCGTGCGCTCGACCAGCCTGACCCTGTCCCGGCACCGCGCGGCCCTGGCGATGCTGCAGAACGACTGGAGCTACTTCGCCGCCCAGCCCCGCTTCGCCTACCTGCCCAAGGCCCTGCGCGAGATCGAGCGGATCTGGGTCACCCAGCTAGAGGCGGGCAAGGAATCCGGGCTGTTCCGCGCCGACCTGGACGCGAAGCTCACCTACCGGCTGCTGCGGGACATCCTGTGGATCCCCGAACAGTGGCGCCGCACCCGCGGCTACAGCACCGACCAGGTGGTGGACGGGTTCCTGCGGATCCTGTTTGACGGGATCGCGAACCGGGCCTGACCGGTTACGCCCTGGGCCACGGCCGGCCCGGCCCACCACCAGGACGCCATGCGGGCGATGCGGTGGGAGAGGTTGGCCGACACCACGCCCGGGAGCCGCTAGTGGGTTTGGATCCACAGGTCGGCCAGACCCCACACGAGGATCACGAGTCCGGCGAACCACAGCCGGGCTCTCCATGCCGCAGCGTTGGCATTTTCGTAGCGCGCGCGGTTGGTTTGCGCGCCGGCCACCAAGCCCCGCCATCCGCGCCACAGCCAGCCGGCCGCGAATGCCACCACCATGGCCACGAAAGCCGCGTCCAAGCTCACGTCCTGAGTATCGGCTATCAGATCCCGCAAGGCCAGCCCCCGACTACCGTCCCAGCCCAGCCCGATCCTGGCCGGAGCAGGAGCCTGTTACCCTCCAACCAAGCAAGCGTTTGGTCTGGAATCGGGACCTCTGGGCCAGACCCGGGACCGGGAGGGGCCATGGGCCGGCTCGACGGCAAGGTCGCACTGATCACCGGCGGGGCCAGGGGCATGGGCAAGTCGCACGTGCGGCACTTCGTCGCCGAGGGCGCGCGGGTGGTCTTCGGCGACGTGCTGGACGACCGGGGCGCGGCCGTGGCGGACGGGCTCGGCGGGCAGTCCTGCCGGTACGTGCACCACGACGTGACCAGCGAGGCCCAGTGGGCCAGCGCGGTCGCCGCCGCGCTGGACACCTTCGGCCGGCTCGACGTGCTGGTGAACAACGCCGGCGTGCTGAAGTTCGCCAGCATCGCCGACATGCCCCTGGCCGACTTCCGCCAGATCCTCGAGGTGAACGCGGTCGGCTGCTGGCTGGGCATGAAGGCGGTGATCGGCCCGATGACCGCCGGGGGCGGCGGGTCGATCATCAACATCTCCTCGATCGAGGGCTTCGCCGGGGCGGCCGGGCTCTCGGCCTACGGCGCGAGCAAGTTCGCGATCCGCGGCATGACCAAGGCCGCCGCCCGGGAGCTCGGCCGGTTCGGCATCCGGGTCAACTCGGTCCACCCCGGCGGGGTGCTGACCAGCATGACCCTCGGGGCGGCCGGCGCCGCCGACCACATCGACCCCGACGCCTTCGTGAAGTCGATGCCGCTGTCGCGGTTCGCGGAGCCGGTCGAGATCTCCGCTCTGGTGGCGTACCTGGCCTCCGACGAGTCGTCCTACTCGACCGGCAGCGAGTTCGTCGCCGACGGCGGCGTGCTGTCCGGGCCTGGCTACTGACGGGCAAGGAGCTGACATGGACGCGCTGACGCTGGACGGCCGGGCGGCGGTCGTGACCGGCGCGGGCAACGGGCTGGGCCGGGCGGAGGCGGTCGCGCTGGCCGCGGCCGGGGCCCGGCTCATACTCAACGACCTGCCGGGCACCGCGGTCCACGAGGTGGCGGAGGAGATCACGGCGGCCGGCGGGCAGGCCGTGGTCTCCGCGGGCGACGCCGGCGAATGGTCCACCGGCCAGCAGCTGGTCGCGGCCGCGCTGGACGCGTACGGGCGGCTGGACATCCTGGTCAACAACGCCGGGGTGCTGCGGGACCGGATGGTCTTCACGATGTCGGCCGAGGAATGGGATCTCGTGCTGCGGGTCCACCTGCGCGGCCACTTCGTGACCACCCGGTTCGCCACCGCCCACTGGCGCGAGCAGAGCAAGAAGGCGGGCGGCCCCGGCTACGGCCGGATCGTGAACACCTCGTCCGAGGCGTTCCTGCTCGGCTCCCCCGGCCAGCCGAACTACGCCGCGGCCAAGGCCGGGATCGCCGCGCTCACCGTGACCACCGCGCGCAGCTGCGCCCGGTACGGCGTGACCGCCAACGCCATCTGCCCGCGCGCCCGGACCGCCATGACGGCGGAGCTGATGGGCCCGCCGCCAGCAGGCCTGGACCCGCTCGACCCGCGGCACGTCGCGCCGCTGGTGGTGTACCTGGCCAGCCCGGCCGCGGCGGGTATCAACGGGGAGGTGTTCGTGGTGCACGGCGGGGTGGCCGCGGTGATGCGCCCGCCGGCCGTCCGGGAGGTTTTCCTGGCCGCCGAGCACGGCTCGGCCGACGGCATGTGGACACTGGAGTCGGTGCGGCGGGCGCTGGGCCCGATGTCCGCCGCGTCCCCGGGAACGCCCGGGTTCGCCTGCGAGGACACGCTCGCGCTGGCCAGTGAGACCATCGGGTTCACCGCGCCCGAGGGTGGAGGAGGCCGATGAGCGGGGATGACGCCGGGCAGCCGGAGGCAGGCCGCGGGCCGGCCCGGCACCGCGACCGGGTCGCGATGTCGGCCGCGGATCAGTCGGTCCTGTTGGCGGAGTCGCACAAGCTCCAGCTGGCGACCATCAACCGGGACGGGACGCCGCACCTGGTGACGATGTTCTACGTGATGATCGACGGGCAGATCGCGTTCTGGACCTACCGGTCCGCGCAGAAGGCCCGGAACCTGGCCCGCGACCCCCGGGTGACCTGCCTGGTGGAGGCCGGGGAGGAGTACTTCGAGCTGCGCGGGGTGCAGGTGGTGGGGATCGCCCGCCGTGTCGATGACCCGGCTGGGGTGCTGGATATCGGCCGCCGCCTCGCCGCCGTGACGACAGGCATGCCCGCCGACGCGCTGGAGGAGTACACGACCAAGACCGCGCCCAAGCGGGTGGGGTTCGTGGTGGAGCCGCAGCGGATCATCAGCTGGGACCACCGTAAGCTGGCCCGGCCGGGCGGCTGAGTCCCGCCCGTCGTCGTTCGGTCAGCTGGCCCGCTTGTAGGCGCGGACGGCGAGCGGCGCGAAGACGACGAAGATCCCGATCAGCCACAAGGCGCTCTTCCAGAAGGGGTCCCAGACCGGGCCACCGAGCGCGAGCCCCCGCATCGTGTCGACCACATAGGTGACCGGCTGGTTGTTGGCGAAGGCCTGCAGCCAGCCGGGCATGGTGCTGATCGGCACGAACGCCGAGCTGAGGAACGTGAGCGGGAACAGCCAGATCAGGCCGAAAGCCTGCACCGACTCCTCGTCGCCGATGGCCAGCCCGGTGAACGCGGCGATGCAGCAGATCGCCACCCCGAACACGATGGACAGCACGAGCATGCCCACGGCGGGCCAGAAGCCGTTCTGGAAACTGAACCCGACCAGGTACCCGACCCCGAGGACGATCAGGATCGTCACGGTCATCCGGATGGTGTCGGCGGTGAGGCGGCCGGTCAGGACCGCCGAGCGCGCCATCGGCATCGACCGCAGCCGGTCGATGACGCCCTTCTTCAGCTCCTGGGCCAGCGCGATGGCCGTGCCGAACGTCGCGAACGCCGCAGTTTGCGCGATGATCCCCGGGATCAGGAAGTTGACATACGGGATACCTCCGGGGATCTGGATCGCGCCGCCGAAGACGTAGCGGAACATGAGCACGAAGATCACCGGCTGGATCACGGTGAACACGATGTAGGCGGGCACCCGCAGCCAGACCAGCAGGTTGCGCCGGGTAATGGTGAGCGTGTCGCTCACCGCCCAGCGGGCCCGGGTGAACAGTCCTGGCTCAGCCAGCGGTACGGCGATCGCGGTCATGATGCTGCCCTCGCTGTGTCCTTCTCGCCGACCCGTTCCTGATCGCCGGCCCGGCCGGAGTCCTGGGCCTTGTCCTTGCCCGCGCCACGGCGGCGGCCGCGGCGCCTGCCCTGCTGGCCGGTCTCCTCGGCGGCGTGTCCGGTCAGCGCCATGAACACGTCGTCGAGCGAGGGCCGCCGCAGCGCGAGGCCATGGGTCTCGAGCCCGGCGCCGTCCAGGCCACGCACCGCCTCGACGAGCGCCTCCGAGCCCCGGCCGCCGACGCCCACGCTGACCACGCCGGTCTCGGCGTCCATGTGCGGCTCCGCCTCCCCGATCTTCGCGACCGCGGTGACGGCGTCGCCGATCCGGGCCCGGTCCGGCACCGTGAACTCGAGCACGTCGCCGCCGACCCGGCTCTTCAGCTCCTCGGCGGTGCCGGCCGCGATGACCAGGCCCTGGTCGATGACCACGATCTCGTCCGCCAGCTCGTCGGCCTCATCCAGGTACTGGGTGGTGAGCAGCAGCGTGGTGCCGCCCGCGGCCAGCGACCTGATGATGTCCCACATCCCCATCCGGGACCGCGGGTCCAGGCCGGTTGTCGGCTCGTCGAGGAACAGCACCCTGGGCTGGCCGACCAGGCTGGCGGCCAGGTCCAGCCGGCGCTGCATCCCACCGGAGTAATTCTTGGCCGCCCGGTCGGCGGCATCGAGCAGCCCGAACTGCTCCAGCAGCTCGGTCGCGCGGCTGCGGGCCCGCGGCTTGCCCAGGTGATAGAGACGGCCGACGATCTCCAGGTTCTCCCGGCCGGTGAGCTCCTCCTGGATGGCCGCCGACTGCCCGGACAGGCCGATGCAGCGGCGCACCGCCGCGGCCTCCCGCACCACGTCGCGGCCCTCCACCCACGCCCGGCCCCCGTCCGGCTGCAGCAGGGTGGTCAGGATCCGCACCGCGGTCGTCTTGCCCGCCCCGTTCGGGCCGAGGACACCCAGCACCGTCCCGCGCGGCACCGACAGGTCGATACCGCGCAGCGCGCGTACCTCGCCGAACGACTTGACCAGGCCTTCCACGAGAATCGCCGGACCCGAGTTGGTCTGTGACACCCCATCCCTCCCCTATCGACATGCGTCCACCGAACCTACCGGCGGCCACTGACAGCGGCGAATCAATAACCGCCTACCTGATCCGACGGCCCGGCCGCGCGGAACTCATCGCTGACCTACCGCCGTCCGGCCGTGCACCACGCGGATATCAAGATACATCGCGTCTTCCCGGACCAACAAGATATGTCGCGAATTCAACGTGAACCTCCGGGCCGGCGGGCGGTCAGGGGACCGAACGGATCTTCCACACGAACGCTGAGCCGAGCACCGTGATGACGGCGACCGACAGGAACAGGGTCCGGTACCCGCCGAGCTCGCTGACCAGCGGCGCGGCGATCGCCGGGGCGAGCACCTGCGGCCCGGAGTTGGCGATGTTGATGATGCCGAGGTCCTTGGCCCGGGCCGCCGCCGACGGCAGCACCTGGGTCACCAGCGCCTGGTCGACCGACAGGTACACGCCGAACCCCAGGCCCATGATCGCGGCCGAGGCGATGGCCACCGGCCACGACGGCCACAGCGCGAGCATGACCGCGGGGACCGCCATGACCAGCCCGGACACCGTGACCGGCAGCTTGCGGCGGCCGGTGCGGTCGGAGATCACGCCGCCGGTCACCGCGGTGATGACGACCGCGACCGTGTAGATGAGGATGAGGATGAGCAGGCCGTCCTCGGCCTTCTGGCCGGGGAACAGCCGGCTGTAGTGGATCTTGTCGCGCAGGAAGTACAGCAGGTACAGCAGCGCCATCGCGTTGCCGAGATTGACCGCGAACCTGGTCAGCCAGGCCCAGGCGAAGTCGGGATAGCGCCGCGGGCTCAGCCAGAACGATCTCGCGAACGCCCGCCACTCCCACGGCGGCCGGGCGGCCCGTGGCAGCGGCGGGTCGGGCGTGGTCAGCGCGAAGGGCAGCGCGCACACCACCACCACCGCGGCGATCAGCACATAGCCGGCGTTGCCCGTGACCACCACGGCCACCAGCACCACGGCCAGCACCACCCCGACCACCTGCGGGAGGCCGATCCAGCCCGACACGGCGCCGCGCTGCGCGACCGGGACATGGTCGGGCACGCCCGCGGTGACGCTGGCCTGCATCGCGTTCAGCCCGGCCTGCGCCAGGCACCAGCCGATGATGACGCCGGCGATGGCGTGCTGGCCGGCCATCAGCACCAGCGCGGCGGCACCGGCCAGCGCGCCAAACACGGTCCACGGGTGCCGGCGCCCGAACCGGCTGGTGGTGCGGTCCGACAGCGCCCCGGCGACCGGGTTGGAGATCATCGCGACCGCCGCGCCGATAGCGGTCACCCAGCCGAGCACGGCGACCTTGTGGGCGGATCCGGCGATCGCCTCCACCTGGTTGGGCAGCAGGACCGTGATCGGGCCGAAATACCCCAGGTACAGCCCGAGGTTGGCCAGCGCGATGAGCGCGATCCAGCGCTTCCCGACCCGCCGCGTCGGCTCGGCCGTGACAATGGTGGCGCTGCTGGCCTGGCTGGCCCGGCTGACGGGCGGAACCTCGGTCATGACGCCGCCACCTCGCCCGGATCCGGGTCGCTCCGGTTCGTGATCATGACATAGCTATCGTTGCCACGGTGGTGATCCCATGATCATGACTGGTCTGCGCCGGAGCTGTTACATCATCTCGTCGGTGAAGGGGAGCAGTACGGTCTTGAGCTCGGTGTAGGCCTCGACGGCGGCCCGGCCGCCCTCCCGGCCGAGCCCGGACTGGCGGTAGCCGCCGAACGCCGCGTGCGGCTCGAGCTGGTAGCCGTTGATGCCGACGGTGCCGGCCCTGATCGCCTTGGTCATCCGCATGGCCCGCTTGATGTCGCTGGTCCAGACCGTGGCGGCGAGGCCGTACTCGGTGTCGTTGGCGATCCGGACCGCCTCGTCCTCGTCGGCGAACGGGATCACCGACAGCACCGGGCCGAAGATCTCCTCCCGGGCGATGCTCATGTCGTTCGACACGTCGGTGAACAGGGTGGGCGCGATGAAGTTGCCCGCGGCCAGGTCGCCCTCGCTGCGGGTGCCGCCACAGACCAGCCGGGCGCCGTCCGCCTTGCCCGCCTCGATCAGGGCGAGAACCCGTTCCATCTGGCGGGTGTTGATCAGCGGCGAGGAGGTGACGGCCGGGTCGAACGGGTTGCCGTAGCTGACCATCCCGCCGATCATCTCGGCCATCGCGAGGAACTCGTCGGCCACGTCCCGCTGCACCAGCGCCCGGGTCTGCGCCAGGCAGACCTGCCCGGACAGGCCGAGGGTGACCGTGCCCATGGTGACGGCCGCCGCCGTGGACACGTCCGCGTCGGCGAACACCAGCGCCGGGCTCTTGCCGCCCATCTCGAGGCTGACCCGCTTGAACCCGTCCGCCGACGCCTCGACGACCTTGCGGCCGACCGCCCGGCTGCCGGTGAAGGACAGCTTGTCCACCATCGGGTGGCTGATCAGCGCCTGGCCGGTCGGCTCGCCCGGGCCGGTCACGATGTTGAGCACCCCGGGCGGGAGCCCGGCCTCGGCCATCAGGGCGGCCAGGCGCAGCACCGCGAAGGTGGCGTACTCCGACGGCTTGGCCACGACGGTGCAGCCGGCCGCGAGCGCCGGCGCCGCTTTCTGGGCGAACAGCAGCAGCGGCGCGTTCCACGGGATCACCGCGCCGACCACGCCCACCGGCTCGCGCAGGGTGAGCACCATGTGGTCGCCGCCCTGGTAGGGCGGCAGGGTCTCACCGGCCAGCTTGTCCACCCAGCCGGCGTGGTGGTCGAAGACGTCGGCCACAAAGGCCGGCGAGGTCGCGTAGATGGAGCCGAAGCTCAGCGGCACGCTGTTGTCCAGCGCCTGCAGTTTCAGCAGCTCGTCGCCGTGCTCGCGGACCAGATCGGCGATCCGGCGCAGCACCCGTCCCCGCTCACCGGCCCGGGTCCGCGGCCACGGCCCCTCGTCGAAGGCGCGCCGTGCCGCGCGCACCGCCTGGTCCACGTCACCGGGCCCGGCGATGGGGAACGAGGCGACCTCCTCCCCCGTCGCCGGATGACTGTGGTTCCAGGCCTGGCCGTCCTGGGCGGCCGACCACGTCCCGTCGATCAACAGGAGGCCGTCGGACAGGCCGATCTCGTCGCGGTGTGGCTTGATGGACGCGACCATGGCTCGCCCCTTAGTAGAACACGTTCTAGTCGCTGCGAGCGTACACCGGGCATTACGCCGCCGCTAGGCGCTCATGCCGGGGCGTGAGCCGGGCAGGTTCGCCCGGGGGTGAGGCACCGCGACGGTGCGCAAAGGTTCGCCAGGACCCTTAGAGCCACAATCACGCGGGCCGCTCGCCGCCCCCGTGCAGCAGCAGTGAGGCACCGCTGATGCCGGCCGCGAGCGGGGAGGCCAGGAAGAGGCAGGCGTCCGCCACGTCGTCCGGGGTGACCAGCCGGCCCAGCGGCACCGCCGCGGCGACCGCCGCCGTCCCGCCGGAATCGCGATAGTGAGCCTCCACCGCGGCCTCGGTCGCCACCGGCCCCGGGACGATGCTGTTCACCCGGACCTTCGGCGCCCACTCGACCGCGAGGCTGGTGGCCAGGTGATGCAGGCCCGCCTTGGCCGCGCCGTACGCGGCGGTCTCCGGCGAGGGCCGGGTGCCGCTCACGCTGCCGATCATGATGATCGAGCCGCCCTCGGGCTGGCCCTGCATCACCGCGTTGGCGGCCTGGGCGACATGCAGCGGTGCGATCAGATTCAGCTCGATGACCTTGGCGTGCAATCGGGGGGACGCGGTGGCGGCCGCCGCCGCCGGGGACCCACCCGCGTTGTTGACCGCCACGTCCACCCGCCCGAAACGGCCGGCCGCCTCGGCGATGAGCCGCTCGGCCTGCGCCGGATCCCTGACGTCGGCGCGGGTGAAGACGGCCACGCGCCCGTCCGCACTGGGCAGCGGGGCGGCATCGGACGGCTCGGTCCGGCCGCAGACAAGGACCTGCGCGCCGGCCTCGAGGAAGGCACGGGCTATGCCCGCCCCGATGCCCCTGGTGCCCCCCGTGACGATCACTGCCCGGCCCGCGTAATCGGCGACGCGCATGGGGCACATGTTAGGCTGGATAACCAAGCAAACGCTAGGTCGAGCAGCGCTTGGCCAGGCACGGCGTCAGGCAGGCCACGGCGATGGCAGGTCAGCGGCACAGACCGTGAGGACGCGAAAATGGGGATCGAGCTGCGCACCAGCGACGGCATCGCCGAGGTGATCATCGACTTCCCGCCGGTCAACGCGCTGCCGGTCCAGGGCTGGTTCGACCTGGCGGACGCCGTTGCCGCCGCAGGCGCCGATGACGCCGCGCGGGCCGTGCTCATCGCCGCCGGGGGCCGCGGCTTCTGCGCCGGAGTGGACATCAAGCAGATGCAGCAGGCCCCGGATGCCGTGCTCGGCGCCAACCGGGGGTGTTTCGCCGCGTTCGCCGCGGTCTACGACTGCGCGGTGCCGGTGATCGCCGCCGTCCACGGCTTCTGCCTCGGCGGCGGCGTCGGCCTGGCCGGCAACGCCGACATCGTCATCGCGGCGGACGACGCCACGTTCGGCCTGCCGGAGGTCGACCGGGGTGCCCTGGGCGCGGCGACCCACCTGTCGCGGCTGGTGCCCCAGCCGCTGATGCGCACCATGGTGTACACCTGCCGGACCGTCACCGCCCAGCAGCTGCTGGCCTTCGGCACCGTGCTCGACGTGGTGCCGAGGGGCGAGCTGCGGTCGGCCGCGCTCGCCGTCGCGGGCGAGATCGCCGCCAAGGATCCCGCCGTCATCCGGCTGGCCAAGCAGTCGCTCAACGGCATCGATCCCGTCAACGTCAAGCGTTCCTACCGGTACGAGCAGGGGTTCACCTTCGAGCTCAGCCTCACCGGCGTGCCCGGCGCGGCGCGGCAGGCGTTCATGGACGGGCAGCGCTGACCGCGTGACCGTCATGAGCCCCGATGACGTCGCTGGCGAGCTGCGCTCCGGCATGACGGTCGGGATCGGCGGCTGGGGATCACGGCGCAAGCCGATGGCGCTGGTGCGCGCCATCCTCCGGTCCGGCCTCAAAGAGCTGGAGGTCGTGTCCTACGGGGGGCCCGACGTCGGGCTGCTGGTGGCCGGCGGCCACGTCCGCCGGGTGGTCTGCGGCTTCGTCTCGCTCGACACGATCGCCCTCGAGCCGCATTTCCGGCTGGGCCGCCAGCAGGGAACGGTGGAGCTCACCGAGCTCGACGAGGGGATGCTGCACTGGGGCCTGCTGGCGGCCGCCCACCGGCTGCCGTTCCTGCCGATCCGGGCCGGCCTGGGCTCCGACGTGCCGCGGGTGAACCCGGAGCTGCGCACGGTCCGCTCCCCCTACGCCGATGGCGAGGAACTCCTGGCCATGCCCGCCCTGCGGCTCGACGCCGCGCTGATCCACCTCAACCGCGCGGACGCCGCCGGCAACGGGCAGTACCTCGGACCCGACCCCTACTTCGACGACCTGTTCTGCCTGGCGGCCGGGCGGGCCTTCATCTCCTGCGAGCGGATCGTGCCGACCGCGAGCCTGCTGGAGTCCGGGCCGCCGCAGAGCCTGCTGGTCAACCGGGCCATGGTGACCAGCGTGGTGGAGACGCCCGGCGGCGCGCACTTCACCAGCTGCGTGCCGGACTACGGCCGCGACGAGGCGTTCCAGGCCCACTACGCCGCGGCGGCCGCGGACCCGGCGGACTGGCAGCGGTTCCGGGCCGAGTACCTGGCCGGCGACGAGGCCAGCTACCAGCGGGCCGTGCGGCGGTTCACCGAGAGCCAGGCAGGCATCAGCGAGCGGACGGCAGCCCCATGACCACCCCGGCCCCGGGCAGGCAGCCCGGCCCGGGCGTGTCTCCGGCCGTGGATGGAAAGAAAGTGCCCATAGAAGAGCACCAAACATCCATCCACGAGCAGCCGGCCGCGGCGCCCGTGGCCGGGCCCGCGTCATCTGGTGAGGGCGGCCCGAGCCTGGCCGAGGTCTGCACGGTGGCCTGCGCCGAGGCGTGGCGCGGCGACGGCGCCATCCTGGCCAGCCCGATGGGCCTGATCCCCACGCTGGGCGCCCGGCTGGCGCAGCTCACGTTCGCCCCCGGCCTGCTGCTCACCGACGGCGAGGCCTCTCTGCTCGCGCCCGGCGCGCCCGGGGCGCCCGGCGACCCCGGCCCCCGGCCGGGAGCGGACGGCGCGGGCCGGGTCGTCGAGGGCTGGCTGCCGTACCGCTCCGTATTCACGATGGTGGCCGCGGGCCTGCGTCACGTGATGATGGGGGCGGCCCAGATCGACCGGTTCGGCAACCAGAACATCTCCTGCATCGGCGACTGGGCCCGGCCCAAGGCCCAGCTGCTGGGGGTGCGCGGCTCGCCCGGCAACACGGTCAACCACCCGGTCAGCTACTGGGTGCCCCGGCACTCCCGCCGCGTCTTCGTCGAGCGGGTGGACATGGTCAGCGGCATCGGCTATGACCGCGCGGCCGGCCTCGGCCCGCAGGCCGCCCGCTTCCACGAGCTGCGCGTGGTGGTGACCAACCTGGCCGTGCTGGACTTCCAGGGCGCGGACCACAGCATGCGGCTCCGCTCGGTCCACCCGGGCGCCACGGCCGGCGACGTCATCGCCGCCACCGGCTTCCCCCTGGCCGTGCCGGACGAGGTGCCGGTCACCCGGCTGCCCACCGCGTCGGAGCTGGCCCTGATCCGCGGCCGGCTCGACCCGGCCGGGCTGCGCGAGCGGGAGCTGGCATGATCCGCACCCGGCTGACCGGCCTGCTCGGCATCGACTGCCCGATCGTCCAGGCCGCGATGGGTCATGTGTCCGGGGCCCGGCTGGCGGCCGCGGTCTGTCAGGCAGGCGGGCTCGGCATTATCGCCTCGGCGACGATGAGCCCTGCGCAGCTCCGTTCGGCCATCAAGGAGGTGCAGGCGCGCACCGGCGCTCCGTTCGCCGTGAACCTGCGGGCGGACGCCCCGGACGCCCGCGAGCGGGTCGAGATGATCATCGCGGAGAAGGTGCCGGCCGCCTCGTTCGCGCTCGTCCCGACGCCGGAGCTGATCAGCAGGCTGCGGGACGCCGGGGTGGTCACGATCGCCTCGGTCGGCGCGCGCAGGCACGCGGAGAAGGTGGCCGCCTGGGGCATCGACGCCGTGGTCGCGACCGGCGCCGAGGGCGGCGGGCACACCGGCGCGGTGCCGACCAGCCTGCTGGTTCCGCAGGTCGTCGACGCGGTCGACGTCCCGGTCATCGCGGCCGGCGGGTTCTTCGACGGCCGGGGCCTGGCCGCCGCGCTCGCCTACGGCGCCGCCGGGATCGCGATGGGCACCCGGTTCCTGCTGACCAGCGACAGCCCGGTGGCCGACGCGGTCAAGCGGGTCTATCTCGCCAGCGACGTCACCGGCACGGTGGTCACCGGCCGGGCCGACGGGGTGCCGCACCGGCTGCTGCGCACGCCGCTGGTGGACCGGCTGGACCGGGCGGGCGCGGCCGGGCGGGTGAGCGGCCTGGTGCGTTCGGCCCGCAGCGCGTCCGCCTTCCGCCGCGCATCCGGCCTGACCTGGCCGGAGCTGATCCGGCAGGGCCGCACGATGCGCCGCGGCACCGGGCTGACCTGGGGCCAGGTGCTGATGGCCGCGAACACCCCGGTGCTGCTGCGGGCGGCGATGGCGGACGGCCGTCCGGACGCCGGCCTCATGCCAGCCGGGCAGGTCGCCGGGCTGATCGGTGACCTGCCGTCCTGCGCGGAGCTGGTCGGCCGCATCATGACCGAGGCCGAGCAGCGGCTGGCCAGCCTGGGGGGCGCGGTCAGACCCGCTCGATGATGGTGACGTTCGCCTGGCCGCCGCCCTCGCACATGGTCACCATCCCGTACCGGCCGCCGGTCCGGGCCAGCGCGTGGACCAGCGTGGTCAGCAGCCGCGCGCCGGTCGCCCCCAGCGGATGGCCGAGCGCGATCGCCCCGCCGTGCACGTTGACCCGGGCCAGGTCCGCCCCGGTCTCCCGCTGCCAGGCCAGCACCACCGGGGCGAACGCCTCGTTGATCTCGATGAGGTCGAGCTGGTCGAGGGTCATCCCGGTGCGCCGCAGCGCGTGGGCGGTGGCCGCGATCGGCGCGGTGAGCATCAGCACCGGGTCGTCGCCGCGGGCGGACAGGTGATGGACCCGGGCCAGCGGCCGCAGCCCGTAGGCGCGCACCGCCCGGTCCGAGGCGATCAGCAGCGCGGCCGCGGCGTCGGCGATCTGGCTGGAGAGCGCGGCGGTGATCAGCCCGCCCGCTCGCAGCGGCGCCAGCGCCGCCATCTTCGCCGCCGAGGTGTCCGGCCGCGGGCACTCATCGGCCGCCACCTCGCCGCAGGGCACGATCTCAGCGCCGAACGCTCCCGCGGCGGCCGCCGCCACCGCCCGCTGGTGGCTGGCCAGCGCGAGCTCCTCCATCTCGGCGCGGCTGATCCCCCACTTCTCCGCGATCATGTCGGCGGCGCGGAACTGGGAGATCTCCTGCTCGCCGTACCTGATCCGCCAGCCGTCCGACCCGCTGAACGGGTCGCCGAAGCCGAACGCCTGCCCGGCGGCCATCGCGGCCGCGATGGGGATCTGGCTCATGTTCTGCACCCCGCCCGCGACTACAAGATCGGCGGTGCCGCTGAGCACCGCCTGGGCCGCGAAGTGGACCGCCTGCTGGGACGAGCCGCACTGCCGGTCCACGGTGACGCCGGGGACGGCCTCGGGCAGCCCGGCCGCGAGCCACGCGGTGCGGGCGATGTCGCCGGCCTGGGGGCCGATGGTGTCCACGCAGCCGAACACCACGTCGTCGACGGCCAGTGGGTCGATGGCGGTGCGCGCCAGCAGCGCCGCGATGACGTGCGCGCCGAGATCGGCCGGGTGCACGCCGGCCAGGCCGCCGCGGCGGCGGCCGACCGGGGTCCGGACGGCATCGATCACGAACGCCTCGGCCACCGTGCCTCCCCTCGGTTGCGCCGTGCTGCCTGCCCGTGCTGCTTGCCCTGTGCCGCCTGCGCCGCCCCGGCTAGACTTGCCTAGAACACGTTCTATTTTAGGGCTTCGGCAGCGGAGAGCGGATGCACCTCACCTATACCCCCGAGCAGGAACGGCTCCGCCAGCAGCTGCGCACCTACTTCGCCGGGCTCATGACCCCGGAGGTGCGCGAGGCGCTCACGGCCGCCGAGGGCGAGTACGGGAACGGGAAGGCCTACCGGCAGATCGTCCGGCAGCTCGGCCGCGACGGCTGGCTGGCCCTGTCCTGGCCCGCGGAGTACGGCGGGCGCGACGCGCCCGTGCTCGACCAGCTCATCTTCACCGACGAGGCGGCCGTGGCCGGGGTGCCCGTCCCGTTCCTGACCATCAATACGGTGGGCCCGACGATCATGCGGTTCGGCACCCCCGAGCAGAAGGCCCGCTACCTGCCCCGGATCGCCGCCGGCGAGATCCACTTCTCCATCGGCTACTCCGAGCCAGAGGCGGGCACTGACCTGGCCGCGCTGCGCACCCGCGCCGTCCGGGTGAAGGGGGATGGGGAGGCGGGTGGGGACGCTTACGTCATCGACGGCCAGAAGATGTGGACCAGCCTGATCCAGTACGCCGACTACGTGTGGCTGGCCTGCCGGACCGATCCGGAGGCGCCCCGCCACCAGGGCCTGTCCATCCTCATCGTCCCCACGAGCGCGGCCGGCTTCTCCTGGACGCCGGTGCGCACGGTCGCCGGAACCACCACCAGCGCCACCTATTACAGCGACGTGCGCGTGCCCGCCTCCGCCCTGGTCGGCGAGGAGAACCAGGGCTGGCGGCTGATCACCAACCAGCTCAACCACGAGCGGGTCGCCCTCACCTCGGCCGCCCCGGTCCGGTCCGCGCTGCAGGCGGTGTGCGACTGGGCCCGCGCTACCAAGCTGGCCAGCGGCCAGCGCGTCATCGACGCCGAATGGGTCCAGCTCAACCTGGCCCGGGTGCACGCCAAAGCCGAGTTCCTCAAGCTGCTCAACTGGCGGATCGCGGCGGAGGGCGGGCCGGGCCCCGGCCCGGCGGCGGCCTCGGCCACGAAGGTGTTCGGCACCGAGTTCGCCACCGAGGCCTACCGGCTGCTGATGGAGGTGCTCGGCGCGAACGCGCAGGTCCGCGACGGATCCGCGGGCGCCATCGTGTCCGGCCGGATCGAGCGGATGCACCGGTCCGCGCTGATCCTGACCTTCGGCGGCGGCACCAACGAGGTACAGCGCGACATCATCGCCGCCACGGCGCTGGGCCTTCCCGCCGGCCGCCGCTGAGGACCCGGAGAAACCCATGGACTTCATGCAGAACGAAGACGAGCGCGAACTCGCCGCCCTCAGCCGGGACATTCTCACCAGCCGGCTGACGCCGGAGCGGCTGCGCGCGGCCGAGGCCGACGGGTTCGACCCGGCGCTGTGGGCCGACCTGGCCGGCGCGGGCGTGCTGGCCGCCGCGCTGCCCGAGCCGCTGGGCGGGGCCGGGCTCGGCCTGCTCGCGCGGTGCGCGGTCCTCACCGAGACTGGCCGCGCGGTGGCGCCGGTCCCCTACCTCGCCTCGATCGTGCTCGGCGCCAGTGCGCTGGCCCGGTTCGGCACCCCGGACCAGCAGCGCCAGTGGGCGGCGCCGGCGGCCCGCGGCGAGCTCATCCTGACCGCCGCGCTGGCCGAGGAGGACGGCGACGACCCGCGGGTGCCGTCGGCCACCGCCGAGCCAGTGAGGGGGGGTGGGGGATGGCTGCTGTCCGGGGTGAAGACCACCGTGCCCGCCGCCCCGCTGGCCGCCCTGATGCTGGTGCCGGCCGCGACGCCGCAGGGGGTCACCGTGTTCCTCGTCGCCCCGGGCGACGAAGGCGTTGCCGTGACGCGCCAGCAGGTCACAGGCGGCGGCGCCGGCCGGGTCGTGCTGGCCGAGGTCCGGCTGCCCGGGGACCGGGTGCTCGGCAGCCCTGCGTCGGGCCTGGAGATCACCGACTGGCTGGTGGCCCACGGCACCGTGGGGCTGTGCGCGCTGCAGCTCGGCGTGGTGGAGCGCGCGCTGGAGCTGACGTCGGAGTACGCGCGGAACCGGGTGCAGTTCGGCAAGCCGATCGGCAGCTTCCAGGCGGTGGCGCAGCGCCTGGCGGACGCCTACATCGATGTGGAAGCCGTCCGGCTCACGATGTGGCAGGCCGCCTGGCGGCTGTCGGCCGGCCTGCCCGCCGGGACCGAGGTCGCCACCGCCAAGTTCTGGGCCGCCGACGCGGGCCACCGGGTCGCGCACGCTGCGGTGCACGTGCACGGCGGCGTGGGCATCGACCTGGACTACCCGCTGCACCGCTACTTCACCGCCGCCAAGCGATGCGAGTTCGCGCTCGGCGGCGCCACCGCCCAGCTGCGCCGCATCGGCGCTGCCCTGGCCAGCGTCGGCTAACGCCATGAGCACGGACGCTCTCGCGGCTCAGTAGGGCATCCAATTCAGTGGCGCCGGGCTGTAGTAGAACCGGACCTCGGATAGGCCAGTCAGCATCCGGCAGGACTTCGCGTGTCCAGTTGGGCCCGGTGCGCAACGGAGATCCTTTTTGCTCCCTTGGTACGGACGGCTGATTTGCAGGCAAAGCATGCGCGTGGAGTGGCTGTGCGATAGTGGCACCGCATTCCACGTGTAGGTGTCCAGCAGCTTTGCAGTTAGTCGAACGTGTATTCTATAGTTCTCCCATGACCAGGCCGGGCTGTTGTGGACGGGTTGCGCACGCCGCGCCACGGTACGCGACCCGGGCCGCCAGCGTGGCCCGCGGCTCATACTTGAAAGCGGTCCTAGGTGACTGTGCCCCAGACGCACGGGAAGAGTGTCATGCCGATGACGCACAGGAACAGACAGATCATGGGCGTAGCCGCGGCGATCATGGCCTGCCTCGTCACGATGGCCTGCGACGGTATCCACCTGGGCAACTCAGCTCAGGTTCCCGCCCCGGCGGTGTCGCCCTCTGATATTCAGCCGAGCGGCAGTTCATCGGCCACGCCCGCGGGAACGCTGGCAGGAGCGGTCGTCGGCATCGACCCCGGCCATAACGGCCTGAACGGCACTGACCCCTCCTACATCAACCGGCTGATCTGGAACGGCCGCGAGCAGGAAACCTGCGACACCACCGGCACGCAGACCGACGGCGGCTACACCGAGGCCCAGTTCAACTTCCGGATCGCGATGTTTCTCCGCGCCGATCTGCTTCAGGACGGCGCGCGGGTGGTCATGACCCGGGACACCAACCACGGCGTCGGGCCCTGTGTCACCCGCCGGGCCCAGATACTCAACCGCGGCCACGCCAATGTGGCCATCGACATCCATGCCGACGGCGGGCCGCCGTCGGGGCGGGGCTTCACGGTACTCGAACCCGTCCCCGACGGGCCGAACGACAAGGTAATCGCCTCGTCGGAGCGTTTCGGCAGCGATGTGCGCTGGGCGCTCCTGCGGTACACACAGATGCCGGTCAGCACCTACGACGGAGCCGACGGCATCAGCTACCGCAATGACCTCGCCGGCCTCAACCTCACCCGCGTGCCCAAGGTCTTGATCGAGTGCGGCAACATGCGCAACGCCACCGATGGGGCCATGCTGGTCTCCGCCGCCTTCCAGCGGCGTCTAGCGCACGCGCTGGAGGCAGCGATCATCCGGTACCTGGGCCAGGCCTAGCCGAACGGGCGGGACAAGCCGCTGTCTGGGCAGTGTCGGCGCGGACGGCCGACCGGACGAGCATGTCAGCCGCGGAGCAGGTCGACGACCGCGTCCAGGTGGCGCAGGTCGGTGCTGACGGAGAATGTAGTGAGGACGGTCCGCCGCCAGCGCTGGATCTCGTCGGCGATCTTGGCCCACGGGCCGATCAGGGCGACGTCTTCGACCATCGAGGTCGGGACGGCGGCGATCGCACCCTTCTTGTCGCCGACGAGATAACGGTCCTGGATGACGGCGGCCTGCGCCTCGTAGCCCATCCGGGCGAAGACCCCGTGGTGGTAGTTGACGCCGCGCGCGCCCATCCCGCCGATGTAGAGCGCGAGCGAGGGCCGCAGCAGGTCGGCCGCCCGTTCGGTGTCGTCATCGACGATGATGCGCATCGGGCCGCCCACCACGTCGAAGGTGGCGCTGGTGTGCCGGGCACCGGGGCGGGCGAAGCCCTCGGCGAGCGCGGCGGCGTAGAAGTCGTTCATGGCCGGCGAGAAGAACATGGTCAGCCATCCGTCGGCGATTTCGGCCGCCAGCGCGACGTTCCTGGGTCCCTCCGCGCCGAGATAGACCGGGATCTCGGCCCGGTACGGATGCAGGATGGAGCGCAGCGGCTTGCCCAGGCCCGTCCCGCCGGTCAGCGGCAGCTGGTAGTGCTTGCCGTCGTAGACGACCGGCCCCTCCCGCGCGATGATCGCGCGCAGGATGTTGACGTACTCCCGGGTGCGCTCGAGCGGGCGCGGGTACGGCTGGCCGTACCAGCCCTCGACCACCTGCGGGTTGCTGGTGCCGATCCCGATGATGACCCGGCCCCGGGTGAGATGGTCCATCGTCATCGCCGCCATCGCCAGGGTCGCCGGCGGCCGGGCCGACAGCTGCGAGATGGCCGTGCCCAGGTGGACGTGCGAGGTACGCGATCCCCACCAGGCCAGCGGTGTCCAGGCGTCGCTGCCGTAGGCCTCCGCGGTCCAGATCTGGTCGAGCCGCAGCCGGTCGGCGGCGGCGAACAGCTCCGGCGCGTCCTCGGGTGGTCCGGAACCCCAGTAGCCGGCCATGGTCGAGATCTTCATCTGCGGCCTTCCCCGTGGAGCGTCGCCCGCCTGTGTCAGCGCAATCCGTTAAGCCTGTTCATTGCCTCCTCAGTCTCGCTCAGCAGCGCGGAGATGACCTCAGCCACCGGGCGGACCTCGTTCATCCGCCCCACTATCTGCCCCACCGGCATCGGCACCAGGTCCGCCCGGCCCGAGTGCATCAGCCGCTGGTGTGCCTCGCTGACGAGCAGGTTCTGCAGTGGCATCGGGAGCGGCTGCGGTGCGCCCGGCTCGGCCCACGCCTGCGTCCAGCGGTTGCGCAGCAGCCGGGCGGGCTTGCCGCTGTAGATGCGTGACCGGACGGTGTCCGACGAGGTCGCGGCCAGCAGCGCCTCCCGCAGGGCGGGCGCCGCCGAGGTCAGCGTGTACTCCCGCGTGATCAGCCAGGCCGAGCCCATCCAGACGCCGACGGCGCCCAGCGCCAGGGCCGCGGCGATCTGGCGGCCACAGCCGATCCCGCCCGCGGCCAGCACCGGCACCCGCGCGCCGACGGCGTTGACGATCTCCGGTATCAGCACCATGCTCGCGATCTCGCCGGTGTGCCCGCCGGCCTCATAGCCCTGGGCCACGACGATGTCCACGCCGGACCCGACGTGGTCGCGGGCGTGCCCGGCCTTCCCGGCCAGCGCCGCCACCAGCATGCCGCGCTCGTGAGCCCGCGCGATGACGTCGGACGGCGGCGGGCCGAGCGCGTTCGCGATCAGCCGGGCCGGATGGGAGAGGGCCACCTCGACGTGCTGCCGCGCCACCGAGTGCAGCCAGCCGAGCACGCCGTCGCCGGGCGGTGCGCCGTCGGGCAGCGGCGGCACACCGAGCTTGATCAGCGTGTCCTCGACGAAGTCCCGGTGCGCGGCCGGGATCAGCCCGCCCAGGTCGGCGGGCCCGCCCTCGGTGGGCTCGCGGGCGGGCATCACGACATCGACGCCGTAGGGCCGACCCTCGGTGTTGGCGTCCATCCATTGCAGGACGGCGTCCAGGTCGGCCGGGTCGTTGAAGCGGATGCAGCCGAGCACGCCCAGGCCGCCAGCCCGGCTGATCGCGGCCGCGACGTGCTCAGACGGGCTGAAGCCGACGATGGGGTGCTCGATGCCGAGCAGCGCGCACAGGGGCGTCCGCACGGTTCTCCTTACGCCGCCGGGTGGGCCGGGTGGCCCGGGTGACCGGGGTGGGCTGGGCGGCCGGCGCCGGGCGGCCGCCCCGCCGCCGGGTGGCTGGCCACGTAGCGGTGCGCCCATCCGTAGTCGGGCTTTCCGGCCGGCCCGCGGCTGATGGCGTCGACCAGCCAGATGCTGCGCGGCGCCTTGTAGCCGGCGATCTGGCCGCGGACGTGGGCCTCGATCGTGGCCAGGTCGGGGGCCCGTCCCTCGCGCGGCTGCACCAGTGCCGCCACGCGCTGCCCGAGCCGCTCGTCGGCCAGGCCGATGACCAGCGCGTCGAACACGTCGGGGTGGGACTTCAGCGCGCCCTCCACCTCCTCGGGGAAGACCTTCTCCCCGCCGGAGTTCACGCACGTATTGCCCCGGCCGAGCAGCGTCACCGAGCCGTCGGCCTCGATCCGCGCCAGGTCGCCGGGCACGGCATAACGCTTCCCGTCCACCTCGGCCAGCATCTCCGCGGTCTTGACCGGGTCCTTGTGGTAGCCGAGCGGGACGTGCCCGCCCCGGGCCAGCCGGCCGACCTGGCCCGGGCCCGCCGGGCGGCCCTGGTCATCCAGCACGATGACCTCCGGCCCGGGCGTGACGGTCGGGCCCCCCTGCTGCTCCGCACCCGCCGTCACCAGCCCGATGCCAGCGAAGCCGGTTTCGGTGGAGCCGATCGCATCGGTGATGACGACGCCCGGCAGCGCCGCCGCGAAGGCGTCCTTGACCACCGCGGAGAACAGCGCCCCGCTGGACGAGATGGCCAGCATGGACGAGGCGTCGTGCCCGCCCGCGTGGTAGGCCTCGATCAGCGGCCGGCCCATCGCGTCGCCGACGATGAAGATCAGGTTGACCTT
This sequence comes from uncultured Actinomycetes bacterium, assembly GCA_963730065.1. GTDB lineage: Bacteria > Actinomycetota > Actinomycetes > Streptosporangiales > Streptosporangiaceae > UBA9676. The sequence goes on from CAVSQL010000013.1 coordinate 47,259, forward strand.
GTGGCACTCGACCGCGCGCCAGACCTCGCCCGGGTCGAAACGGGGCGGCAGCACCACGGTGTCCCCCCCGAACAGCGCCGCCAGCATCGCCGCCTGGGCGGCGCCGTGGATGAGCGGGGCCGCGGTGAGCCTGACCAGCCCGGCCGACTCCAGGCCCTTGCGGGACTGCTCCCATTCGTCGGCCAGCGGGACACCGGTCAGGAAGTCGATGCCGCCGCCGAGCGTGCGCCAGATGTCCTCGTGCCGCCACATGACGCCCTTCGGATACCCGGTCGTCCCGCCGGTGTAGATGATGTAGACGTCATCGTTGCTGCGCGGCGGGAAGTCGCGGGCCGGCGAGGCGGCGGCCAGCGCGGCCGCATAGGCGGTCCCGCCGCTGAGGTCGGCGCCGCTGTCGTCCTCGATCACCACGGTGCCGCGCAGCCCGGCGGCGGCCCGCGCCGCCGCGGCGGCCCGGGGCGCCAACTGCCGGTCGCAGACGAGCGCGGCGAGGTCGGCGTCCGCGAACATGTACTGCAGCTCGTTCTCGGTGTACCGGTAGTTGATGTTGATCGCGACGGCGCGGAGCTTGCACGACGCGATCAGCGTCTCGGCGGCCTCGATGGAGTTGTGCGCGTAGAGCCCGACATGCCCCCCCGCCTCGACGCCGATCCCCGCCAGGTGGTGGGCGAGCCGGTTGGTATGTTCGTCAAGCTCGCGATAGGTCACCTGCCGCTGGCCCGAGATCACCGCGGTACGCTCACCGAAGACGTCGGCGGCATGCTCGAAGAGGTCCGCGAAGTTCAGGGCCATGGGTAAGAAACTAGAACGTGTTACTGTTTTGGGCAACCCTCCGGCCGAGGAGAGATCGCCGTCATGACCTCGACTCCCGTGCCCCCGCCCGCCGCGCCCCCGCCCGCCGATACCGGCCAGCCGCACGCGCTGATCGAGCGCCGGGGGCACGTCCTGATCGTGACGATGAACCGGCCCGAGGCGCGCAACGCGCTCAGCGGGCCGATGATGGCGCTGATGCGCGAAGCCTGGGACCAGGTGGACAGCGATCCCGGGATCCGGGTCTGCGTGCTGACCGGCGCGGGCGGCGCATTCTGCGCCGGGGCCGACCTGAAGGCGATGGCCCGCTCCCACCCGGGCGAGCGGCCCGGGGACTGGGACCCGTCGGTGATCGAGCCGCTGCTCAAGGGCCGCCGCCTGGCCAAGCCGCTGATCGCCGCCGTCGAGGGGCCGGCCGTCGCGGGCGGCACGGAGATCCTGCAGGCCACCGACATCCGGGTGGCCGGCGAGAGCGCGAGGTTCGGCGTCCCCGAGGCGCGCTGGGGGCTCTTCCCGCTCGGCGGCTCGGCGGTGCGGCTGCCGCGGCAGCTCCCGTACACGGTCGCGGCCGATCTGCTGCTGACCGGCCGGCACATCAGCGCGGCGCAGGCCCGCGAGATCGGCCTGATCGGCCACGTCGTGCCGGACGGCCAGGCGCTGGCCACGGCGCTGGAGATCGCGGGGCAGATCGCCGCGAACGGCCCGGTCGCCGTGCGCGCGATCCTGCGGGCGATGCGGGAGACCGAGGGCATGCCCGAGAACGACGCGTTCGCGGTCGAGGCCCGGATCGGCATGGCCGTGTTCGCCAGCGAGGACGCGAAGGAGGGCCCCCGCGCCTTCGCCGAGAAGCGCCCGCCGGTCTTCCGCGACCGCTAGCCCAGCTGTCCCCGGCAGCTGTCCGTGGACAGCCCTGGCCGTTCAGTTAGCTGCCTCTGATCCACACCGATACGTGGGCGGGTTCCAGGGTCTGCTGCACCACGCCGGCCAGGTCATCTTGGACCGCGTCCACATCCACCGCGTCTTGCAGCCGGGCCGCGAACGCGGCCACGGTCTTGTCGGCGTCGTAGCGGGCCCGGTTGAACCGCCGGTCCACCGCCCGCTGCACCCGGCGGCGCAGCGGGTTGAACAGCGCGGCGGCCACCAGCGTGGCGCAGGCCACCGCGACCGGGGTGGACAGCGAGACCGGCAGCACCCGGGTGGCCAGCAGCACCAGCCCGGCGTACACCCCGACCAGCAGCCCGGTGACGATGGCATAGGCCAGGGTCCGGCTGATGATCCGGTCGATGTCGTACAGCCGGTATTTCAGGATCGCCACCCCGATGCTCACCGGCAGCGCCGCCCAGCCGAACCAGGCGTAGTTGCCCACCAGGCTCAGGAGCGGTATGCCCGATGAGGTGAGCGACGCCGACACAATCCCGCAGACAAGGGTGACGGCCGCCCCACTGGCCAGCCACTTGAGCTGCTGGCGTCGTTCGCTGGACGCGTGCCGCCAGCTCAGCACCTGGCGGCCGACGAAGCACAGCGACAGCACGATGAGCACGACGGTGGCCGGTCCCTGGACGAGGTTGTACCAGCCGGCCGGGTTGTCCAGGGCGGATAGCCCGCCGTTGGCGTCGACGCGGATGGGGTGCGCGGCGATGGCATCAGCGGTCGCCACGGCTGTCGCTACCTGCAGCACCGCGTACACCGCGCAGAAAACCCACAGGGTCCAGCGCCAGAACCGCGACGGCAGCCTGCCATCGGGAAAGAGCAGGATCACCACGAACAACAGCACCAGGCCGGGACCCCACAACTGGCCCAGCGCCAGGCCCACCGGGCCCAGCGGAAGGTGATGCCCGAGGCGATAGGTCAGGAGCGCGTAGTCAGGGCCATCGGTGCTGAGGAACAAGCAGGCGGCGGTCACCAGAAACAGCCACCCGATCGGGTTGCGCGGCTGGCGCCGGGCGACGAGTATCCCGACCCCCGCGCAGGGAACGCCGATCACCAGCGGGATGGCCCCGCTGAATACCTGGCCGGCCAGGAACGACAGCGGGATCATGGCCGCGAACGACAGCGCAGCCACACCTCCCAGCAGGATTACCCAAGCCGCCGGTGACCCCAGGCGGAACCGGCGGGCCGCGACCTCCGCCGCCGCCGCTGCCTGCCCGCCCGCTGCCTGCGCTTCCCCCACAGAGCACGACGCTACGCCCGGACCGTTCCGGGAACGTTACCGCTCAGCACAGAATCCCCAGCTAGGCCCAGATCACCAACTGAGCCTGCGGCCGGTTCTAGGGTCGGCCTGTTCCGATTCGGCACGATTCCTTACGGGGCACAGATCCGAACCGCTGATGGATCAGCCGGGCGCGCCGGCGCCGGGTGGCTGCCGGCCGTGCAGGATCTTGGCCATCAGCCACTCCCCCGCCTGGACCGGCTGGTGCCGGGCCGGGTTCCCGGGGCCGCAGCACGACGGGATGCACTCGATGACCTGGTCGGGCTCGCAGTCCAGGAAGCGGGCGACCGACCGCCGGCGCACCGGTCCCTGGGCCGAGGCGGGAGGCGGGACCACCCGGTGCAGCGTCGACGTCCACCGGTCGTTGGTCCACAGGGCCAGCATGTCGCCGATGTTGAGCGTGAGGGTCCCCCGGGGAGTGGGGGTGTCCTGCCACCGGCCGGACCGGAACACCTGCAGGCCCGGCACATCGTCGGCCAGCAGGACAGTGAGAATGCCGTAGTCGGTGTGGGCGCCCATCCGCATCTGCCCGGGCTCGGGCGCGGGCGCGCCGGCCTCGCGATGGTAGTTGATCGCCCGGGTCGTCTCGATGGCCCGGGCGCAGCGGCCGGTGAACCAGTCCTCCGGCAGGTCAAGGGCGAGCGCCATGGCTCTCAGCACGGTGCCGGCGACCGCGCTGGCGGCCAGGTCGTAACGCTCCCAGGCCTCACGCAGGCCGGGTGGCCGGCCGGGCCACACGCTCGGCGCGTAGAACGAGGCGTGGCGCCCGTAGTACGGGTCATCCTGCTCACGCCGGCCGACGTTGAACGCCTCCATCAGGTCCGGCGGCGTCGCCTCGCCCCGGCTGTAGGCCAGGGCCTCTTTCCCCGGCCAGCTGTACCCCCGGTTGGCGCTCTCGTCCGGCACCACCGACCGCAGCTTCTCGGCCATCGGCAGGCCGAAGAACGCGGCCCAGGCGTCCAGCAGGTCGTCGCACACCGGCCCGGGCACGCCGTGCCCGGTGACCTGCAGGAAGCCATAGTCACGGCAGGCGGCGTCCACCTGGGCGGCAACCGCCCGCTTCCCCGCCGCGCCGCCCTGGCGGAACGGCGCGAGATCGATGACCGGAATCGGGCTGGCCGCTGGGACACTCATGCTCACCACACTAGGAGCCAGCCCGGGCCGCGATGTTCAGCTGTGACGGCCAGCCCGGGCCGGGAGCTCGGCGGTGACGGACCCGTGGGCGGTGGGGCCCAGGTGACCGGGAGTAGGCCAGCTGTGGCGGCCGCGGCCGGGCTCAGATCGCCCGCTCGCGGCCGGCCCAGTAGGGGTCGCGCAGGCGGCGCTTGTAGAGCTTCCCGTTGGGGTCGCGCGGCAGCTCCGCGACATAGTCGATGGTGCGCGGCAGCTTGAACCTCGCCACCCGCCCGGCGAGGAACGCCAGCAGTTCCTCGGTCAGCCCGGGGCCGGGCTGCGCACCGGCCGCCGGCTCGACCACCGCCTTGACCTCCTCCCCCCAGTCGTCGTGCGGGATGCCGAACACCGCGGCGTCGGCGACCGCCGGATGGCAGGACAGCTCGGCCTCGATCTCGGCCGGGTAGATGTTCACCCCGCCGGAGATGATCACGTCGCTGTCGCGGTCACACAGGAACAGGTAGCCGTCCTCGTCCAGGTAGCCGATGTCCCCGACGGTGAACAGGTCACCGGCCCGCGCCGCCCGCGTCTTCTCCTCGTCGTTGTGGTAAGAGAAGCTCGACGTGCCCATCCTCAGGTAGACCAGGCCCCGCTGGCCGGGGGCCACCTCATGGTGGGCCCGGTCGAGCACGCGCACCTCCGAGCCCGGCCAGGGCAGGCCGACCGACCCCGGCTTGCGCAGCCACTGCTCGGCCGTGACGAGCGTCCCGCCGCCCTCGGTCGCCGCGTAGTACTCGACGATGACCGGCCCCAGCCACTCGATCATCTGCCGCTTGACCTGCTGCGGGCAGGGCGCCGCGCTGTGGATCACGGCCCGCAGCGAGCCCGTGTCATACCGGGCCCGCACCGCGGCGGGCAGGGCGAGCATCCGCCGGAACTGGGTCGGCACCGCGTGCGTGTGCGTCACCCGGTGCCGCTCGATCAGCGCCAGCGCCTCCTCCGGGTCCCAGCCATCCATCAGCACAACGGGGTGCCCGAGCTGGATCGAGATCGCGGCGAAATTGAGCACTGCGGTGTGGTAGAGCGGCGAGCCGCACAGGTGCACGTGCCCGTCGAACGGCGCCAGGCCGAACAGGTGGAAGAACCAGGCCGCCGTCACCGCCGCGTCGTCCGGGTCGGCGCCGGTGAGCGGGCGGCGCACACCCTTGGGCCGGCCGGAGGTGCCGGATGTGTACAGCATCGGCGCGCCGTGCGTGCGCGGGAACGGGCGTTCATCGGAGCCGTCGTCGCCCAGCGCGGCGAGCGGCTCGAAGCCCGGCACCGCGCCCGCCCGGCCGGCCGCGAACCTGTGCCTGATCCCGGCCAGGCCGGCCGCCTCCCCGGCGGTCGCGGCGAAGCGCTCGTCGGCCACGAACACGCCCGCCGCGCTGTCGCGCAGGATGTAGGCGACCTCGGCCGGCACCTGATGCCAGTTGATCGGCACCACGTACAGGCCGGTCTCGATGGCCGCGAAGTACACCGCGAGCGCGGTGACGCCGTTGGGCAGCAGCGCCGCGACCGTGTCCCCCGCGGTCAGGCCCAGTGACTGGAATCCCCGGCCGCAGCGGTCCGCCTCCCGCGCCAGGTCCGCGTAGCTCACCACGGCGCCGCCCGGGCCGGTCACCGCCGGCGCCTCCGGCGAGCGCGCGGCGATGGCCCACAGGCCGACGGCGTTCACGGGCCTCAATCTAGAACACGTTCTATACACGGACAACCGCGTGGGCGCCCTCTGTTTTGCGGCTATTGCCGGGGTCTGCGGAAACATGTTTCACTTCTGAACGTGGATGAGCCCCTGCGGGCGCCGCTGGAGATCGGGTTCGACTACACCCGGTCGCTCGGCCCGGTGCTGAGCCAGTTCATGACCGCCCTGACGGGGCGGCGCATCCTCGGCTCACGCGCCGCGGACGGCCGGGTGCACGCCCCGCCGTTCGAGTACGACCCGGCGACCTTCGCCCCGCCGGCCGAGCTGGTCGAGGTGGGGCCCGAGGGGACGGTCACGAGCTGGTCGTGGGCGGGTGAGCCGCTGGAGGGGCAGCCGCTGGCCCACCCGTTCGCCTGGGCGCTGATCCGGCTGGACGGCGCCGACACCGCCATGCTGCACGCCGTGGACGCCGGGTCGGCCGCCGCCATGCGCACCGGCATGCGGGTGCGCGCCCGGTGGGCCGAGACCACCGTCGGCCACATCCGCGACATCGCGTGCTTCGACCCGTGCCCCCGCGCCGGGCGGGCCGCGCCGCCGGAGACCGCGCCGCCGGAAGCCGCCCAGCCGGAAGCCCCACAGCCGCCGGACCCAGAGCCGCCGGACCCAGAGCCGGTAGCGATGATCACCACGTCGGTGCGGCTGCACTACGAGCACACGGCCTCGCATGAGGAGAGCTTGTTCCTGCGCGGGCTGGCGGCCGGGCGCCTCCTCGGGCAGCGCTGCCCGGCCTGCGGCAAGGTCTACATCCCGCCCCGCGCCGCGTGCCCCACCGACGGGGTCCCGACGTCCGGGGAGGTGGAGCTGCCCGACACCGGCACCGTGACCACGTTCTGCGTGGTCAACGTGCCCTTCACCGGCCAGCGGATGCCGCCGCCCTACGTCGCGGCGGCCATCGTCCTCGACGGGGCCGACATCCCGATCCAGCACCTGATCCTGGGCTGCGAGCCGGGCGAGGTACGGATGGGCATGCGGGTGGCCGCGGTCTGGAAGCCCCGTGCTCAATGGGGCACGACGGTGGAGAACATCGACCATTTCCGGCCCACCGGCGAGCCGGACGCGCCGTATGAGTCCTATGCCCACCACCTCTGAGCGGCGGCTCCCGTGGCCGGCGGCACCGCGGGTGGCGGCACCGCGGGTGGCGGCACCGTGACCGACGTCGCCGTCGTCGGCTTCGCCCAGTCGCCGTGCGTGCGCCGCGGTGAGGGCACCACCAGCGGGGTGGAGATGCTGGTGCCGATCTTCCGCCAGGTGCTGGCGGCCACCGGGCTGGCCAAGGGCGACATCGGCTTCTGGTGCTCGGGCTCCTCGGACTACCTGGCGGGCCGGGCGTTCTCGTTCGTCCAGGCCGTGGACGCGATCGGGGCCTTCCCGCCGATCATGGAATCGCACGTGGAGATGGACGGCGCCTGGGCGCTGTACGAGGCCTGGGTGAAGATCCTCACCGGCGAGGCCAGCGTCGCGCTGGCCTACGGCTTCGGCAAGTCGTCCGCCGGGCAGCTCCGGCGGGTGCTCGCCCTCCAGCTCGACCCCTACCTGGTCGCCCCGCTCTGGCCCGACTCGGTGGCCATCGCGGCGCTGCAGGCCCGGCTCGGCATCGAGGCCGGGCGCTGGAGCGAGAAGGAGATGGCCCAGGTGGCCGCGCGCAGCCGCGCCGCGGCGCGGTCGAACCCGCAGGCACAGCTGGCCGGCGAGGTGTCCGCCGAGGAGTTGCTCGACGCGCCCTACCTGGCCGACCCGCTCCGGGCCCACGACTGCGCGCCGGTCGGGGACGGCGCCGCCGCGGTGATCCTGGCCAGCGGCGATCGCGCCCGCGGCCTGTGCGACCGGCCGGCCTGGATCACCGGCTTCGAGCACCGGATCGACCCGGCGCCGCTGGGGGCGCGCGACCTGACCACCGCGCCGTCGGCCGCCGCGGCCGGGCGCGCGGCCGGGGCCGCCGGTGTCGACGCCGCGGAGCTGCACGCGCCATTCACCCACCAGGAGATCCTGCTGCGCGGCGCCCTCGGCCTGGGCGACGGCGTGCGCGTCAACCCGTCGGGCGGGGCGCTGGCCGGCAACCCGATGTTCGCCGCGGGCCTCGCCCGGATCGGGATGGCGGCGCGCGAGATCTTCGCCGGCCGGGCGCGCCGGGCCCTCGGCCACGCCACCAGCGGGCCGGCCCTGCAGCAGAACCTGGTCTGCGTGTTGGAGGCACGCCCGTGACGGCCCGGGTGGCGCACCGGGCCGCCGTCCTCGGAGTCGGCCAGACCCACCACCGCAGCCGGCGGGCCGATGTGTCGATCGCGGGCCTGTGCCGGGAGGCGGTGGACCGCGCGGTCGCCGACGCCGGCCTCACGCTGGCGGACACCGACGCCATCGTGGTCGGGAAGGCGCCCGACCTGTTCGAGGGCGTGATGATGCCCGAGCTGTACCTCGCCGAAGCGCTCGGCGCCACCGGCAAGCCACTGCTGCGGGTCCACACGGCGGGCTCGGTCGGCGGCGCGACCGGGATCGTCGCCGCCAGCCTGGTCCAGGCCGGCCTGCACCGCCGGGTGCTCGCGGTCGCGTTCGAGAAGCAGTCCGAGTCCAACGCCATGTGGGCGCTGTCGATCGCACCGCCGTTCAGCATGCCGCTGCTCGCCGGCGCGGGCGGGTATTTCGCGCCGCACATCCGCGCCTATATCCGGCGCAGCGGCGCGCCCGAGCACATCGGCGCGCTGGTCGCGGTCAAGGACCGGCGCAACGGCAGCCTCAACCCGTACGCGCACCTGCAGCAGCCGGACATCACGCTGGAGTCGGTGCGCGCCTCCCCCATGCTGTGGGACCCGGTCCGGTACGACGAGACGTGCCCGTCCTCGGACGGCGCGTGCGCGGTGGTCATCGGCGACCAGGCGGCCGCCGAGGCCACCGAGTCCGCTGGCCGGCCGGTGGCCTGGATCCGGGCCACCTCCATGCGCACCGAGCCGACCATGTTCGCGGGCAAGGACCACGTCAACCCGAGGGCCGGCGCCGAGGCCGCGGCCGCCCTGTGGCGCCAGGCCGGGATCACCGACCCCGCCGGGCAGATCGATGCCGCCGAGATCTACGTGCCGTTCTCCTGGTTCGAGCCGATGTGGCTGGAGAATCTCGGCTTCGCGGGGCCGGGCCGGGGCTGGCGGCTGACCGAGGCGGGTGAGACGCGGATCGGGGGGGCGCTGCCGGTCAACCCGTCGGGCGGGGTGCTCTGCTCCAACCCGATCGGGGCCTCTGGCCTGCTGCGTTTCGCGGAGGCCGCGCTGCAGGTCATGGGCAAGGCCGGAGCCCACCAGGTAGCCGGGGCCCGGACCGCGCTCGGCCACGCCTACGGCGGCGGCTCCCAGTACTTCTCCATGTGGGTGGTGGGCGCCACCCCGGATTAGGTCGCTGCGGCGGGTGGATGTATTTCTCCCGGCCCTCCTCCCTCCTTACCGACGAGGGAACATCCGCGGCTGGGTGGATGAGGAGGGGAAGTCACGTGCCTGCCTACGGCTGGGGTCTGGTGCTGCTGGGCGCCTACGTGCTTTTGGTGGTCATGGCGCGGTGGATCTATATCGCGCGCAGCAACATCGTGTGGACCGACGCGCAGGCCGGGGCGGTGACCAGGCGGCTGTCCATGCTGGAGGGGCGCGGCTGCCCGGGCAACGGCCCGGCGCGGGCGACACCGGTATGCCTGCGGCCGCTGCTCGATGACATCGAAAAGAACAACTCCGCCTGCGAGCGCGGCGACGTCTTCAGCTGGAACGGCTCACGCCAGATCGCGCTGTGGGTGACCATGCACGAGGCCGAACGGCTGGCCTTGCCCGCCCTGGGCCACGAACAGCTGGTCGCCCGGCTGGAGCGGGCGCGGGGACAGCTGGCTGAGCTGCCCCAGCCCCGGCGGGAGGCGTGGGAGTACGTGATCTGCACCCTGCTCGCCCGCAAGGACGAACACGACCGCGGGCGGCTGGACCGCGACTGCCGCGCCTATCTCGACGAGCTTCTCGGCGAGATCTACGAGGCGTCCAACGGCAACGCCATCCAGTTGTCGGGGCTCTACAACCGGGCCACCTGGATCATCCTGGTCTCCCTGCTCCCGCTGGCGGTGCTGGCCGGCTTCGGCTTCGGCATGCTGCTGGTCGCGGGGGCGATCGGCGGGCTGATCAGCCGCATGCAGCGGCTGGTGTTCTCCACCCGCATCCCCGTCACCTACGGCAGCTCGTGGGGTCCGCTGTTCTGCGCGCCGATCCTGGGCGCACTGGCGGCCTGGGCCGGGCTGGTCCTCATATCGCTCCTGCAGTCGGCGGGCGTGCTGCAGCTCACCGCCCTGCAGACCTCCCTGGCCGACCTGCGCGCGCCGTCCGCCGCCGTGCTGGGCATAGCGATCCTGCTGGGCGCCTCGGAGCGGTTCCTGCTGCGGCTGGAGAAGCAGGCCGAGGCCGTCATCGACCCGGACCACGTCGGGCCCGCGGATCAGGCCGCTACGGCCCACACCACAGCGGCCACCCAGCGGGTGCCTCTGCTCCGGCTGGCCGCTTCGCCGGCGACCGCGACGGTCAACGGGAACGCGGCCGCCAACGGGAACGCGGGTGCCAACGGCGACGCGGGTGCCAACGGGGACGCGGGTGCCAACGGGGACGCGGGTGCCAACGGGGACGCGGGTGCCAACGGGGACGCGGCGAAGACGGACGATCAGGCGCCCGAGGCGGGCAACGCAGCTGGCACCCGGCCTCACCGGTAGCTGACCGGCAGCCTCTTGATGCCGTTGAGCCAGCCGGACCGCAGCCGCTCCGCGTGCCCGGCCAGCCGGATGCCCGGCATCCCGTCGGCGATCGCGTTGAAGATGAGGTCGATCTCGAGCTGGGCCAGGTTCGCGCCGAGGCAGTAATGCGTCCCGGTGCCGCCGAAGCCCAGATGCGGGTTGGGGTCGCGCCGGATATCGAACCGCTCCGGCGCGTCGAACACGTCCTCGTCGAAGTTGGCCGACCGGTAGAACAGGCCGACCCGCTGGCCGGTCCTGATCCGCTGGCCGCCCAGGCGCGCGTCGGCGAGCGCGGTGCGCTGGAACACCGTCACCGGGGTCGCCCAGCGGACGATCTCATCGACCGCGGTCCTGGGCCGCTCGGCCCGGAACAGCTCCCACTGGTCCGGGTGGTCCAGGAACGCCAGCATCCCGTGCGAGATCGCGTTGCGGGTGGTCTCGTTGCCCGCCACGGAGAGCAGGATCACGAAGAAGCCGAACTCATCCGATGACAGCTGCCCGCCGTCGACCTCGGCGTGGACGAGCTTGGTGACGATGTCGTCCCGGGGGCAGGCCCGCCGGTCCTCCGCCATGCCCATGGCGTAGCCGACCAGCTCGGCGGCCGCGGCCTGGCTGTCGCCGCCGTACTCCGGGTCGTCGTAGCCGATCATCTCGTTCGACCAGGCGAAGATCTTGCGCCGGTCTTCCTGCGGTATCCCGAGCAGCTCGGCGATCGCCTGCAGCGGGAGCTCGGCGGCCACGTCGGTGACGAAGTCACCGGTGCCCTCCGCCAGGGCCGCCTGCACGATCTGTTCCGCACGCGCGGTCAGCGCCTCGCGCAGGCGGCCGATCGCGCGGGGGGTGAACCCCCGCGACACGATCCCGCGCAGCTTGGTGTGCAGCGGCGGGTCGAGGTTGAGCAGGATGAGCCGCTGCATGTCGAGCGACTCCTGGGTGACCTGCTGCGCGTGCCGGATGATCGCCGTCTTCTCCTGGCTCGAGTACACGTCGCTGTCGCGGGACACCTCCAGCACGTCGGCGTGCTTGGTAACCACCCAGTACCCGTCGTCGTCGAAACCGGAGGCGCCGTGGGGCTGGGCGTTCCACCAGACCGGCGCCGTGCGCCGCAGCTCGGCTAATTCGTCCGCGGGCACCCGGCTGGCGTAGAGGTCGGGATCGGTGAAGTCGAAGCCCGGGGGGATGCTCGGCTCAGCCATCGCTGCCTCCGCTGTAACGCGTTCTAGTTGATTGAACCACGCCGGCCGCCCCACGTGAACGGCTGCTCGCAGCGGAATCAGAACGCGTTCTACTATGGGTTGACGGGTGCCGGACGGAGGTACTGCGGTGGGAACTGCGGTCATCGTGGAGGCGGTGCGGACCCCGATCGGCAAGCGCGGCGGCGCGCTGGCCGGCCTGCACGCCGCCGAGCTCCTCGGCAGCGCGCAGACCGCGCTGCTGGAGCGGGCCGGCGTGGCGCCCGGCCGCGTCGAGCAGATCGCCGGCGGCTGCGTCACCCAGGCGGGCGAGCAGTCCAGCAACGTCACCCGGACGGCCTGGCTGCACGCGGGACTCCCCCACCAGGCCGGCTGCCTCACCCTGGACGCCCAGTGCGGCTCGGCGCAGCAGGCCGTGCACCTGGTCGCCGGGCTCATCGCGGCCGACGCCATCGAGATCGGCGTCGCCTGCGGGGTGGAGACGATGAGCCGGGTGCCGCTGGGGGCGAACCGGGGCGCGGACGTGGGGCAGCCCCGGCCCGGATCCTGGGACATCGACCTGCCGAACCAGTTCGTGGCCGCGGAACGGATCGCGCGCCGGCGCGGGCTGTCGCGGGCGCAGGTCGACCGATTCGGCCTCCGCTCCCAGTCGGCGGCCCAGCTCGCCTGGTCGCAGGGGCGCTTCGACCGCGAGATCGTGCCCATCAAGGCGCCGGTTCTGGACGCCGATCACCAGCCGACCGGCGAGACCCGCACCGTTGACCGCGACGAGGGCCTGCGCGAGACGAGCCTGGAGGCGCTGGCCCGGCTCCCGCCGGTGCTGGAGGGCGGTGTGCACACCGCGGGCACGTCCTCGCAGATCTCCGACGGCGCCGCCGCGATCCTGCTGCTGGAGGCGGCCCGGGCCCGGGCGCTCGGCCTGCGGCCCCGGGCGCGGATCGTCGCCCAGTGCCTCATCGGGGCGGAGCCGTACTACCACCTGGACGGGCCCATCGCGGCCACCGAGCGGGTGCTCGGCGCCAGCGGGATGGCCATCGGTGACATCGACCTGTTCGAGGTCAACGAGGCGTTCGCCTCGGTGGCGCTGTCGTGGCTGAGCGTGCACCGGCCCGACCCGGACCGGCTCAACGTCAACGGCGGCGCGATCGCCCTCGGCCATCCGGTCGGCAGCACGGGCGCCCGGCTGATCACCACCGCCCTGCACGAGCTGGAACGGCGGGACGCCGCCACCGCCCTGATCACCATGTGCGCCGGCGGCGCCATGTCCACCGCCACCATCATCGAGCGCCTCTGAGCAAGAGTGCCTGGCGTCCAGCCACCGCCCCGCCGCTCACCTACCACGTCTTTGCGTCATGATCGCGTCCGTTTTGCGGGGGGCGATTCCGGTGACGTAAACCCGTGGGAGGTCGAGACGATCATGGCCCATCGCTCACGGATGCTGGCTGCTGACCGAGATCACCTCGCCGGTCAGGTAGGACGCGTAGTCGCTGGCCAGGAAGACGATGACGTTGGCGACCTCCCACGGCTGGGCGGCCCGGCCGAACGCCTCCCGGCGGGCCAGCTCGGTGAGCAGCTCCTCGCTGGTCACCTTGGCCAGGAAGGGGTGGGTGGCCAGGCTGGGCGCCACCGCGTTGACCCGGATGCCGTGCCCGGCCACGTCCAGCGCCGCGCACCGGGTCAGGGCCATCACGCCCGCCTTGGCCGCCGCGTAGTGGGCCTGGCCCGGCTGCGCCCGCCAGCCGAGCACGGACGCGTTGTTGACCACAGCGCCGCCATGGCCCTGCGCGACCATCTGGCGCGCCGCGGCCCGGGTGCAGCGAAACGTACCGGTCAGCGTGACGTCCAGCACCGCCCGCCACTGCTCGTCGGTCATGTCCAGCACCGAGCTGGTGCCGCCGAGCCCCGCGTTGTTAACGAGCACGTCGATCCGCCCGAACCGCCGCACCGCCCCGGTGACGAGCGCCGCGACCTGCGTCTCGTCGGTCACGTCGCAGACCTGCGACCACACCTGGTCCCCGCACCCGGCGGCCAGCTCGTCGCGGGCCTCTCCCAGCCGCCGCTCGTGCCGGTCACTGATCGCCACCTGGGCGCCTTCCTCCAGGCAGCGCCGGGCCACGGCCGAGCCGATGCCGGTGCCCGCCGCGGCGGTGACCACCACCACCTTGCCCGCCAGCAGGTCCCGCGCAGCGGGCGGGACTCCGGGTGGGGGCCGGACCCCGGCCGGTGGCGTGGTCACGGGCGGGCCTGCCGGGGCAGGCCGAGCGCCCGCTCGGCGATGATGTTGCGCTGGATCTCGCTGGAGCCGCCGTAGATCGTGTCGGCCCGGCTGAACAGGAACAGCCGCTGCCAGTCATCGAGGTCGTAGGGCTCCCCGCGGGCCACCATGGACGGCGCGCCTTGCACCTCCATGGCCAGCTCACCGAGCTCCTGCCGCCACCGGGACCACAGCAGCTTCAGCACCGACGCCGCCGTGCTGGCGGCCTCCGGGCCGGTGGCCGCCCGGTCCGGGTCCGGCGCCAGGGTGCGCAACGCGTGCGCGCGCATGGCCTCCAGGCCGATCCACGCCCGGGCCAGCTTGTCGCGGAGCACCGGGTCGGCCGCCGCCCCGGTCTGCCGGGCCAGCTCCACCAGCCGGCCGAGCTCACGCTCGAACCCGATCTGCTGGCCGAGGGTCGCCACCCCCCGCTCGAAGGACAGCGTGCCCAGGGCGACCCGCCAGCCGCCGCCGACCTCGCCCACCACGAGATCGCGCTCGGTGCGGGCACCGTCGAAGAACACCTCGTTGAACTCGGCGGTGCCGGTGAGCTGCCGGATCGGCCGGACGGTGACCCCGGGCTGGCGCATGGGGACCAGCAGATACGACAGGCCAGCGCCCCGCCGCGAGCCCGGCTCGGTGCGGGCCAGCACGAAGCACCAGTCGGCCACGTGAGCCAGCGAGGTCCACACCTTCTGCCCGGTGATCACCCACTGGCCGCCGTCGGGTTCCGCCGTGGTGGCCACCGCGGCCAGGTCCGACCCGGCGCCCGGTTCGGAGTAGCCCTGGCACCAGAGCTCATCGACCGCCTTGATCGCGGGCAGGAACCGGCGCTGCTGCTCCGGCGTGCCGAACGCGATCAGCGTCGGCCCGAGCAGTTCCTCGCCCAGGTAGCCGACCCGGGTGGGCGCGCCGGCGCGGGCGTACTCCTCGTAGAAGATGACCTGCTGGGCCAGGGTGGCACCGCGGCCGCCGTGCTCGGGCGGCCAGCCCAGGCAGGTCCAGCCGGCCGCCGCCAGGTGCCGGTTCCAGGCCAGCCGCTCGGCATGCGCCTCGTCCTCGCGGCCGGGGCCGCCCGCCCCGCGCAGCGCGGCGAACCGGCCGGTGAGGCTGCGCTCCAGCCACTCACGAACGCTCCGGCGGAACTCCTCGTCCTCCGAGCTCAGCTGCACCGCCCTCCCCGCGACGGATCCGCGGGCCCGCCGGGGGGGAGGCGGGCCCGCGGAAGCACCGTGTGTGGCCAGCGGCTGTCGCCGCGCGTAGGCTCAGCCTACCAAGCACTTGCTTGCTGGAGGAGTCCCGGTGGAGCCCGCCACCATCCCGGCCGCGGTCGCGCACGCGGCCTGGGAGTTCGCCGACCAGCCCGCCCTGGCCGAGCCGGGCGGCCCGCGCATCACCTATGGCGAGCTGCATGAACGGGTCGTCGCGGTCGCCCGGGCGCTGATCGCCGAGGGCGTGGCCGCCGGGGACCGGGTGGCCATCTGGTCCCCCAACACCCATCACTGGGTGCTGGGCGCCCTCGGCGCGCTCCACGCCGGGGCGGCGCTGGTCCCGGTCAGCACCAGGTTCACCGGCCACGAGGCGCTCGATGTGATCGGCCGCAGCGGCGCCCGCGCCCTGATCGTGGCCGACCCGTTCCTCGGCACCGACCGGCTCGCCGCCCTCCGCGCCGCCGCCGCCGAAGATGCCCAACGAGGCCCGGCCGGCTCTCGTCTCGACCGCCTGAGCCTGATCGTGCGGGTGCCCATCGCGGCCGGCCAGGTGACGGGCGGGGCCAGCCCGCCCGGCGACGGGGCCGGCGGCGCCATCGGCTGGGCCGAGCTGCTCGGCCGGGCGGCCGCCGTACCCGCCGCGGTGGCCGCCGAGCGGGCGGCCGCGGTGAGCCCGGAGCACGTCAGCGACGTCATGTTCACCTCCGGCACCACCGGGCGGAGCAAGGGGGCGATGACGGCGCACCGGCAGTCACTGGCCGTCGCCCGGGCGTGGGCCGGGTGCGGGTGCCTGTCCAGCTCCGACCGCTACCTCGTGGTCAACCCGTTCTTCCACAGCTTCGGCTACAAGGCGGGCATCCTGGCCTGCCTGGTCAGCGGGGCCACGCTGGTGCCGCAGCTGGTCTACGACGCCGGGCGGGCCATGGCGCTGGTCAACGCCGAGCGGATCACCGTGTTCCCCGGCCCGCCGACGATCTACCAGACCATCCTCGATCACCCGGACCGGGCCGCCCACGACCTGTCCAGCCTGCGGCTCGCGGTCACCGGCGCGGCGACCGTCCCGGTCGCCCTGGTCGAGCGGATGCGGCAGGAGCTGAGCTTCGAGTCGGTGCTCACCGCCTACGGGCTGACCGAGGCCGTGGTCGCGACCATGTGCCGCCCGGGCGACGACCCGGACACGGTGGCCCGCACGTCGGGGCGGGCCGCGGCGGGCTTCGAGGTGCGGGTGGCCGGGCCGGACGGGCACGCCGCCGGGCCCGGTGAGACCGGCGAGATCCTGCTCCGCGGGCCGAACCTGATGCTGGGCTATCTGGACGACGAGGAGGCCACCCGGGCCGCGGTCGACGCCGGTGGCTGGCTGCACACCGGCGACGTCGGCCACCTGGACGCCCGCGGCTACCTGACCGTCACCGACCGGCTCACCGACATGTACATCTGCGGCGGCTTCAACGTCTACCCGGCCGAGGTGGAGCAGGTGCTCGCCCGGCTCGACGGCGTCGCCGAGGCGGCCGTCGTCGGGGTGGCCGACGCCCGGCTCGGCGAGGTGGGCCGGGCGTACGTGGTGACCCGACCCGGCCACACCCTGGCCGCCGGGGACGTGCTGGCGTTCTGCCGGGAACGGCTGGCCAACTACAAGGTGCCCCGGCAGGTCGTGTTCCGCGCCGGCCTGCCCCGCAACCCGGCGGGCAAGGTGCTCAAGCGGCTGCTGCGGGAGGAGCCATCATGACCGAGGAAACCGTGTCCACCGGACCCGTGCTCTACACCGAGCGCGGCGCCGTCGCGGTGGTGACGCTCAACCGGCCGCGGTACCGCAACGCCCAGAACTCCGCGATGACCTACGCCCTGGACGCGGCCTTCGCCCGGGCCGTGAACAGCGCCGGTGTCGCCGTCATCGTGCTGGCCGGCGCGGGCGAGCACTTCTGCGCGGGACACGACATCGGCTCACCGGGCCGGGACGCCGGCGTCTCCTTCGGCCGGCAGGCGGTGCTGTGGTGGGACCACGTGGGCAAGGCGGGCGCCGACGCCCGCTACGCCCGCGAGATGGAGGTCTACCTGGGGATGTGCCGCCGCTGGCGGGAGATGCCCAAGCCCGCCATCGCGATGGTGCAGGGCGCCTGCATCGCCGGCGGCCTCATGCTGGCCTGGGCGTGCGACCTGATCATCGCGTCGGAGGACGCCTTCTTCGCCGACCCGGTGGTGCGGATGGGGATACCGGGCGTGGAGTACTTCGCCCACCCCTGGGTGCTCGGGCCCCGCTTCGCCAAGGAGGCGCTGTTCACCGGGGAGCGCTTCGGCGCCCAGCGCGCCTACCAGCTCGGCATGGTGAACCGGGTCGTCGCGCGCGAGGAACTGGCGGAGACGACCTTCGCGCTGGCCGACCGGATCGCCACCATGCCACCGTTCGGCCTCGCCCTGGCCAAGCGCGCGGTGAACCAGTGCGAGGACCTGATGGGCCTGCGGCCCGGCATGGACTCCGTCTTCGGCCTGCATCACCTCGCGCACGCGCACAACGCCGAGGTGTCCGGCGACTCGCTGGCCAGCCTGGACGCCCACGGGATGAAAGACCGTGCCGCAAAGCACCCCGGGGCCAGCGGATGAGCCCGGAGGCGGGCCGGTTCCGGGCCGAGGTCCGCGAGTGGCTGCGCGCGCATGTGCCCGCCGGGCCGCTGCCGTCGGTGGACACGGCCGAGGGGTTCGCCCGGCACCGCGCGTGGGAGCGCGAGCTCGCGGCGGCCCGGCTCTCGGTGGTGTCCTGGCCGCCGGAGTACGGCGGGCGCGGCGCGTCACTGCTGGAATGGCTGGTGTTCGAGGAGGAGTACCACGCCGCCGCCGCGCCGGTGCGGATCGGGCAGAACGGGCTGTTCCTGCTGGCCCCTACCCTGTTCACGCACGGCACCGACGAGCAGCGCCAGCGCCTGCTGCCGCCGATGGCCCGCGCCGACGAGATCTGGGCGCAGGCCTGGTCGGAGCCGGGGGCCGGCAGCGACCTGGCCGCGATCCGGGCCCGGGCCGTGCCCACCGACGGGGGCTGGCTGCTGTCGGGGACGAAGACGTGGAGCTCGCGCGCGGCGTTCGCCGACCAGGCGTTCGGGCTGTTCCGCTCCGATCCCGGCGCCGGCCGGCACCGCGGACTGACCTACCTGCTGTTCGGCCTGCGCGCCGACGGCGTGACCGTGCGGCCGATCCGCCAGCTGGGCGGCGAGACCGGGTTCGCGGAGATCTTCCTCGACGGCGCGTTCGTTCCCGACGCCGACGTCGTCGGCCCGCCGGGCGACGGGTGGCGGATCGCGATGAGCACCGCCGGCCATGAGCGGGGACTGTCGCTGCGCAGCCCGGGCCGGTTCAGCGCGGCCGCCGCCCGCCTGGTGGAGCTCTGGCAGCGGGCCGGAGACCCGGCCGACACCGCGTTGCGCGACCGGGTGGCCGACGCGTGGATCGGGGCCCAGGCCTACCGGCTGCACACCTTCGCCACCGCCGGCCGGCTCGCCGCGGGCGGCACGGCGGGCGCGGAGGCCAGCCTGGGCAAGGTGTTCTGGTCCGAGCTTGACGTCGCCCTGCACGAGACCGCGCTGGAGCTGCTCGGGCCGCGGGCCGAACGGCGGGGCGGCGAGGACGGGCGCTGGCTGGACGGCTACCTGTTCTCCCTGGCCGGCCCCATCTATGCGGGCACGAACGAGATCCAGCGGACGGTGATCGCCGAGCGGCTGCTGGGGCTGCCCCGATGAGGCCGCGCCGATGAGCTGCGCCCGCTCAGCCGAGCAGGAACAGTTCGCCGCGTCCCTGCACGGCCTGCTCGCCGCCGCCGACGGGCCCGCCGCCGCGCGGCAGTGGGCCGGCGGTGACCACGCCGCGGGCCTGGCCCTGTGGCGCAAGCTCGCCGGGCTGGGCGTCACCGCGCTCGCGGTGCCGCAGCGCCACGGCGGGCTCGGCGCCAGCTTCGCCGACGTGGTGGTCGCCTGCGAGGAGCTTGGGCATCATGCCGTGCCGGGGCCGGTGGCCGAGACGGCCGCCGCGGTCCCGGCGCTGATCGGCGGCCTGGCCGATGACCGCCTGTGCGCCCGGTGGCTCCCCGGCCTGGCCGCCGGGGACCTGGTCGCCACGCTGGCCCTGCCGCCGTGGCGGCCGTACGCGGCGGACGCCGACGCCGCCGGCCTGATCCTGCTGGCCGAACCCGGCGCGGTCCGGCTCGCCGCGGCGGGTGCCCGGCACCGGTCGGTGGACCCGGCCGCGGCCGCCGCCGATGGAGGACTGCCATGGAGCTGACGGAGCCCGCATGGAGCTGACGGAGCTGGCCTGGACCGATGAGCAGCGGGACCTGCGCGACGCGGTCCGCGGCCTGCTCGCGCACCAGCAGCGCCGCGCGCCGGGCGACGGCGACGACGGCCGGCCGCTGTGGCAGCGGCTGTGCGGCGAGATCGGCGTCGCGGGGCTCGCGATGCCGCAGCGTTACGGCGGCGCCGGGGCCGGCCCGGTCGAGACCCACATCGTGATGGAGGAGCTGGGCCGCGGCCTCACGTGCTCGCCCCTGCTCGGTTCGGGCGTTCTCACCGCCCAGGCCGTGCTGGCTTCGGGGGATGCCGCGGCCTGCGAGCGCCTGCTGCCGGCGATCGCCGACGGCAGCGCGGTCGCCGCCCTGGCGTGGACGGGCGAGGCCGGCCGCTGGGATCCCGGCGAGGCCGCGTGCGACGCCCGGCCCTCCCAGTCCGCCCGGCTGGCCCAGTCCGCCCGGACCACTCCGCCCGCCCAGCCCGCCCCGCCCACCCGGCCTGGCTGGGAGCTGGACGGCGAGGCGCACCACGTGCTCGACGGCGACCTGGCCGATGTGCTGCTGACCGCCGCGCGGGCACCGGGCGGGATCGCCCTGTTTGAGGTCGACCCGCGCCAGCGCGGCGTGACCCGCCACGCCGTGACCACCATGGACACCGGCCGCCGGCTGGCGGTCGTGCGGCTGGACGGGGCGTCCGCCCGGCCCGTCGGATCCGGCCCGGGCCATGTCCCCCTGGCCCGCGCCCGGGACCTCGCATGCATCGCGCTCAGCGCCGAGCAGGTCGGGGCGGCGCAGCGGGCGCTGGAGCTGACCGTCGCCTACACCAAGGTCCGGGTCCAGTTCGGCCGCCCGATCGGCAGTTTCCAGGCGCTTCAGCACCGCCTGGCCGACCTGCACGTCATGGTGGAGTCGGCCCGGTCGCTGTCCTACGCCGCGGCCTCCGCCGCCGCCGCGGGCGCGGGCGACCTGGGGCTGCGCGCCGCCGCGGCCAAGGCCTACTGCTCGGAAACGCTGGCCCGGGTGGCGGGCGAGATGATCCAGCTGCACGGCGCCATCGGCATCACCTGGGAGCACGACGCCCACCGCTATTTCAAGCGCGCGCACGGCGCGGCGCAGCTGTTCGGCACGCCCTCCGAGCACATCGCGAGGATCGCCGCTGCCGTGATCGACGGCTGATACCGGAGGGCTGAACGTCTCGGCTATCGGGGGCTGAACTTCTCGGCGCCCGGCAACGTGTAGCTGGCATTTGGGGCAATCCGGGCCTGGGTTGCCGGGCCGGGCGCGGGGTGAACAGTGGAGCCACTGGGGGCGGGAGATCCCCGGCAGGTGGGGCCGTACCGGCTCCGGGCCCGTCTGGGGGCCGGCGGGATGGGCCAGGTGTTCCTGGGCTATTCGCCCGCGGGCCGCGCCGTGGCGGTCAAGGTCATCCGCCGTGAGCTGGCTGGCGGTTCGACAGGTGGCGGGAGCGGGCAGCCTCACCGGCCGGGGCGCCCGGTACGGTGAGGCGCATGGCCGACGACGGCGTGGTGGTCTGGTACAACCCGCGGTGCTCCAAGTGCCGGGGCGCGGAGGAGCTGCTGGCCGCGTACGGCGTCCCGGCGCACCGGGTGTTCTACCTCGACGACCCGCCGTCCCCGGCCGAGATCACCCGCGTGCTGGGGCTGCTGAAGGCGGCCGATCCGCGGGTGCTGATGCGGACCTCGGAGCCCAGGTACGCCGAGCTCGGGCTGGCGGACGCGACCGCCGCCGAGCTCGTGGCGGCGATGTCGCGCTATCCCGAGCTCATCGAGCGGCCGGTCGTGATCTGGGCGGACCGGGCCGTGGTGGCGCGGCCCCCGGAGCTGCTCCTGCCCCTGCTCGAGGCTGGCCAGAATCCGGCCCGGCCGTGACGCATCCCGGCCGATGATCCCAGGGACGTGACCCGATGTACCTGAGCCCGGCGGACGAGGAGCGGCTGCGGGTCTTCGCGGCGGCGGAACTGGCGCGCCGCACGGCCGCCCGGGGGCTCCGGCTGAACGCGCCGGAGGCGGCCGCGCTGGTGTGCGACGAGATGCACCTGGCCGCGCGCGCGGGCGGCTCGTTCGACGACGTGCTGGCCGCGGGCAGGCGCGCCGCCGCATCAGCTGGGCTGCTGCCCGGCGTCGCGGAGCTGGTGGACGAGATCCGGCTGGAGGTGCTGCTGGACGAGGGCAGCCGGCTGGTGGTGCTGCGCCAGCCCTGGCCGTCGGAGCCGGACCCGCCCGGAGCGATCCGGCTCGCGGGCGGGCATGTTGTGCTGCACGAGGGACGGGAGCGCCAGCGGCTGACGGTGCGCAACGGATCGGCGCGGCCGGTCCGGATCTCGTCTCACTACCCGTTCTGGCGGGCGAACCCGCGGCTGGAGTTCGACCGCGAGTCGGCCCGGGGGCTGCGGCTTGACATCCCGGCGGGCTCCTCGGTGCGCTGGGATCCCGGCGAGGTGAAGCAGGTCGAGCTCGTGCGCTACGGAGATGAAGAATGAGCACCCCGCGTGACGACGGCTTTTCCATGCCCGCCGAATGGGCTCCCCACCAGGGATGCCTGCTGGAATGGCCGACGCGCACCAGGGCGGAGCTCTGGGGCGAGCGGCTGGCGGACGCCAAGCGCGAGTACGCCGCGGTGGCGCGGGCGATCGCCGCGTTCGAGCCTGTGATCATGGTGGCCGACCCATCCCAGGCCGGCGAGGCCCGCGACCACTGCGGGAGCGGCATCGAGATCCTGCCGGTCCCCATCGACGACTCCTGGATGCGTGACAACGGGCCGATCTTCGTCCGCGACCCGCAGGGATGGCTCGCGCTCGTGCATTTCCAGTTCAATTCCTGGGGCGAGCGTTACCTGCCCTACGACCGCGACGCACAGGTCCCGGCGGCGATCGCGGCGCATCTCGGCATCCGCCGTTATGCTGCTCCGTTCGTGCTGGAGGGCGGGTCGTTCTTCGTGGACGGCGAGGGCACCCTGCTCACCACCGAGCAGTGCCTGCTGAACCCCAACCGCAACCCGGCGCTGTCCCGGGCCGGCATCGAGCGGGGCCTGTGTGACTTCCTCGGCGCTGAGGTGGTGGTGTGGCTGGGGCAGGGGCACTCCGCCGACCGGGACACCGACGGCCACATCGACGGGATCGCGCAGTACGTCCGGCCCGGCGTGGTGATGATCCACGCGCCGGGCGGGCGGGCCGACCCGGACCACGACCGCGGCCGCGACAACGTCCGCCGGGCGGCGGCGGCCACCGACGCGCGCGGCCGGCGCCTCGAGGTGATCGAGCTCGACTGCGGGTCCCCGGGCGGGATCTCCTACATGAACTTCTACCTTCCCAACGGCGGGGTCGTGGTCCCGGTCGCCGGCGCGCCGGAAGACGGCGCCGCCCTGGCGCAGATCGCGGCCGTGTTCGGCGACCGGGAGGTCGTCCCGGTACCCGGAAACGCGCTCAACGCGGGCGGCGGCGGGCCGCACTGCATCACCCAGCAGATCCCGTCGGGGTCCCTGCGGTGAGGCTCCCACGCGAGGACTACGCCGGGCGTTTCGGCCCCACGACCGGTGACCTCGTCCGCCTGGCCGACACCGGCCTGTGGGTCCGGGTCGAGGACGACCACGTCGGCTACGGCGATGAGCCGGTGTGGGGCTACGCGAAGAACTTCCGCTCCCGGCAGGCGCAGTTCGACCGGGCCACCCCGGACAGCGAGCTGGACATGCTGATCGCCGGCGTGGTGGTGATCGACCCGTTCCTCGGCGTGGTGAAGACGAACATCGGGATCAAGGACGGGCGGATCGCCGGGATCGGCCGGGCCGGGAACCCGGACATCACCGCGGGCGTGGAGCTGACGATCGGGCCCAATACCTGGCCGGTCAACGGCTACGGGCTGATCGCCACCGCGGGCGGGATCGACAGCCACGTGCACCTGATCACCCCGAGGCTGGTCCCGGTGGCCCTGTCGGCCGGCATCACCACGCTGATCACCGCGGGGTTCGAGGAGCCGCCCTATGTCATGGACAAGACCCTGCGGGCGTTCGAGTTTCTCCCGGTCAACCTGGGCCTGCAGGCCAGCGCCCGGACCGAGGTCCCGGGCCAGGTCGAGCGCGTGCTGGAGGCCGGAGCCTGCGGGCTGAAGATCCACGAGGACTGGGGCGCGTACCCGGAGATCATCGACGCCACGCTGCGGCTCGCCGACGCCCACGACGTGGCGGTGTGCCTGCACACCGACGGGCTGAACGAGTCGTGCGAGCTGGCCGACACCGTCGAGGCCATCGGTGGCCGGGCGGTCCACGCCTACCACGTGGAAGGAGCGGGCGGCGGCCACATCCCGGACCTGATCGCGATCACCGGCGTGCCGAACGTGGTGTGCTCCTCGACCACCCCCACGATCCCCTACGGGCGGGCGACCGCCACCGAGCACCTGGAGATGATCCTGGCGGTGCACGGCGGGTCCGCGGCCGTGCCCGACGACGTCGACGCCGCCCGGGAGCGCATCCACCCGGCCACGATGGCCGCCGAGGGCCCCCTGCACGAACTCGGCGCCATCAGCATCGTCAACAGCGACTCCCAGGGCATGGGCCGGATCGGCGAGACGATCCGCCGGACCTGGCAGCTGGCGCACGCGATGAAGCTCTGGTGCCAGACCCCGCCCGGCCAGGGCTGGCCGGGCGCACCCGCCGCCGGGGCGGACGACAACCAGCGCGTGCTCCGGTACCTGGCCAAGTACACGGCCGAGCCAGCCCGGGTGCACGGCATCGAGCAGGAGGTCGGGTCGCTCCGCCCGGGACGGCTCGCCGACATCGTGCTGTGGCGCCCGACGCATTTCGGCGTCCGCCCCGAGCTGGTGCTGAAGGGCGGCTGGTTCGCCTGGGGGCCGATCGGGGCGGGCAACGCGTCGGTCGAGGGAGCCGAGCCCCGCCGCTACGGTCCCCACTGGGCCGGCCAGGGGGCGGCCGCCCCCGCGCTGTCCACCACCTTCGTGTCCGCGGCCGCGCAGGCCGCGGGCATCGGGCGCCGGCTCGGCAGCCAGCGCCGGTTCGCGGCGGTGCGCGGCACCCGGCAGGTCTCGCGCGGTGCGCTGCTCGCCAACACGGCCGTCACGCCGGTGGAGGTGGACCTGGCCGACGGGACCGTGCGCCTGCGGGGGCGCGTCCTGGCCGCCGAACCGGTGTCCGAGGTGCCGCTCAACCGCCGCTACCTGCTCGGTTAGTCCGAGACCATCCTCCAGGCGTCGATCGCCTCCGGCGTGGAGACGCCCGCCTACGCGGCCGCGTTCGACGAGGCCTTCCTGGAGCTGGCCGCGCAGGGGCAGTCCGCCTTCGACGCCTCCGGTGACGCGGGGGCCTACGACGCGACGGCACGATCGCCCAGTTCGCCACCCCCCAGGACCTCTACGATCACCCCGCCGACGCCGACCTCGCCCGGTTCGTCGGCGACGCCAACCTGCTCGACGGCTTCGCCGAAGACGGTCTCGTGCGCACCCAGCTGGGGATGCTGGCCGTCCGCGATGACCTGACCGCCGCGCCGCGCACGGCGGTCACCGTGCTGATCCGCCCGGAGCAGCTCGATGTCCGCCCCGGCGCGGGCGGGGAGGGCGCCCACGGCCAGGTGATCAGCACCAGTTTTCACGGCCACGACACCTTGATCAGCATCGGCTCCGGGGACGAGGCCGTGCCGTCACCGATCCTGGTGCGCGTCCACGGGAACCCCCAGCTCAGGCCGGGCTCAGCGGTCACGCTCAGCGTCCGCGAGCCGGTGTGCGCCTGGCCATGCGGCGACCCGGGATAACGGGCTGGCCGCGGCGGCGCGGTCAGTCGCCGGTGACGCCGTCGATCCGCTCGCGCAGCAGGTCGGCGTGGCCGTTGTGGCGCGCATACTCCTCGATCATGTGGACGTAGACCCAGCGCAGGTCGATGGTCTCGTCGCGCGGGCGCACGAAGGTGTCATCGAGTGACCGGCCCGCGGCCGCCTCGCGGGCCAGGCCGCATTCGGCCGTGAACGTGGCGAAGTCGGCCTCGGCGCCGTCCGGCTGGACGAGGTCGAAGTCCCCGTCCGGGTACTGCTCGCTGCAGTACAGCGCAGCCAGCCCGGCCTGGCCCGCGAGGCGGCGCCGGAACCAGGCGCGCTCCACCTCCGCCATATGCCGGACCAGCCCGAGCAGGGACAGCGATGACGGCTCAGCCGCGCGCCGGGCGAGCTGATCGCCGGTCAGTCCCTGGCACTTGAACAGCAAGGTCGCGCGGTGGTAGTCCAGCCAGCTTTCCAGCGACTGACGCTCCCCGGCGACCGTCGGCGGCTCACTGCGGTCGATCTGCGGCGCGGTCCATGTCACCCGGACATCGTGCGGCCGGTCCCGGCCCGCCCGCAACAGGTTCCGCCCCCGCCTTCCGCCGCCCGATCCGCGGGCCCGGTGTATCAGGGGCGCTGTCCGGTGCTCCGGCCTGCAAGAGGGATTTTGCGGCCGGGATGCCCACGGGGCTATTAGCTGAACGGGGGGGATATCAATGGACACCGTGGTGATGTTCATGGACTGCCCGGAGTACATGGACAAGCATGGGGCGGTCCGGTGCGGGCTCCCAGCCGAGGTGGAGAGCCGGTACACGATCCGGTCAAGCGATGGGCCGCTGGAAAGCGCGAAAATCCGCTGCCCGCGCGGTCACTGGTTCAACGGCCCGGTGGAGTCGCTCGCCTTGAGCCAGCACCAGGGTGCGGCCGTTCCCCAGGCAAGGGGCGGCAGCAGGCCAGACGCGGCGTCGCTGCCAGCCAGGAACGCCAGGCCGGAATAGGCACCCGGCGTGGCCCGCTGTCCGGCTCCCCGCCCACCGGCCGCCACGGCCGCTGGCCCGCACCGGCCATACTGGGCGGGTGACCGAGCACGCTCATGACCCCGGCCCGCCATTCGGCGAGGACTTCTGGAACGAGCGGTACAGTTCCGCGCGGCGGATCTGGAGCGGCGAGCCGAACCCGCAGCTCGTCACCGAGGTCGCGGGCCGGCCAGCCGGCCGGGCGCTGGATGTGGGGTGCGGCGAGGGGGCCGACGCCATCTGGCTGGCCCGGAATGGATGGACGGTGGTCGGGGCCGACATCTCCAGCGTCGCGCTGTCGCGGGCCGCGCAGCATGCCCGCGACACCGATCCGGCGATGGCCGCCCGCGTCGAGTGGCGGCAGGTCGACCTGCTGGCCAGCCCGCCTGAGCCGGGCTCCTTCGATCTGGTCTCGGCGCAGTTCATGCAGCTGCCGCCGGAGCCGCGGACCCGGCTGTTCACCGCACTGATCGCCTCGGTCCGGGCGGGCGGGACGCTGCTGGTGGTCGGCCACCACCCGTCGGATCTGGCCACCGGCGTGGCCCGGCCGCCGATGCCCGAGCTGTTCTACTCCCCGGACGAGATCGCGGCGCTGCTGGACCACTCGTGGACGGTCGAAGTCAGCGAGGCCCGTCCCCGGCCGGCCAGCACCCCCGACGGCGCGGAGGCCACCGTCCACGACTCCGTCCTGGTCGCCACCCACCGGGCCGTCACCGGCTCGCCGCCGTAACACCCGGCGAGCCGTCCAGCTCGGAGCGTGGGCCAGCGCACGGCCAGCCGCGGGCCCGCCCGCATGCCGGGGGAGGATGGGGGGATGGATACTGAGCGGTTCCTGGCCGCGGCGTGCGAGCTGCTCGCGGTCCCGTCGACCGCTGACCGGCCCGGCGACCTGAAACGGGCGCTCGGTTTCGTGGTGGACTTCGTCGGGCCCGGCTTCACGGTGGAGCGGTTCAACTCCAACGGCAAGCCGAGCGCGCTCATTTACCGCGGCGCGGAACGGCCGCGTTTCCAGATCATCCTCAACGCGCACCTTGACGTGGTGCCGGCGCCGCCCGCGCAGTTCCGGCCGTGCCGCGACGGCGATCGGCTGTATGCGCGGGGCGCTCAGGACATGAAGGTGTCGGCGCTGGTCGAGGCGCTGGTCTTCCGCGAGCTCGCGGGCGGGCTGCCATACCCGCTCGGGCTGCAGCTGGTCACCGACGAGGAGGTCGGCGGGCGCGACGGCACCCTCCATCAGATCAGGCAAGGGGTCGCCGCTGAGTTCGTCGTCATCGGCGAGCACAGCGGCCTGCGCCTGGTGACCGACTCGAAGGGGATGATCACCGCGACCCTGCGCGCGGCGGGCCGCGGCGGCCACAGCGCCTACCCGTGGCTCGGGGACAACGCCCTGGTCAAGCTGCAGCGCAGCCTGGCCAACCTGCTGGCCGCCTACCCGGTCGCCACCGAAGAGGCGTGGCGGACCACCGTCAACATCGCCCGGATCGAAACCCCCAACCAGGCCCGCAACCAGATCCCGGCCCAGGCGGAGGCGTGGCTCGACATCCGCTTCCCGCCCGATGACACGGACCTGAACGGCAAGACCGCCGAGGAGATCGCCGCGTACCTGGCGGCCTTCTGCGAGCCCGGCGTTACCCCGGTGGTCGACTATGCCGACCCGCCGCACCACGCCGACCGGCAGCGCGCGGAGATACACGGGCTCCAGCAGGCGGTGATGAACCAGGGGTACCACGCCGATTTCCTGCGCAAGCACGGTGCCGCGGACGGGCGGTTCTACTATCAGCGGGGCACCGACGCCGTCATCTTCGGCATCGGCGGCGACGGCCTGCACGGCCCCGACGAGTACGCCGACATGACCACCATCGGCTCCGTACTACCGGGCGCTCACGGAGTTCCTCCACCGTCCCCGGCCATCCTGAGCTGCTGCCGCATCGGTGCATCTTCCGGTCAATCCACCGCGGGAATGGCGATGCAGGGATGTCAGCGGTTTCGCATGACCTTTCTGCGGTAGGCGAAGCTCCCAGCGCCGGCCAGGACCGCCACCCCGCCGACGACGAAGAGCAGGGCATCCTGGGTCCCGGCCGTGCCGCCGCCGCCGGTGGCCGGCGGGGCGTTGACCTGGGCGGCCGTCGGGTTCGATGGCGCGGGCGTATTGGCGTTCGGACTCGCGGTGACGGTCTTAGTCGTGACACCCGCGTTCGGCGCGACGCTTGCAGCGGATGAGAATGAAGTGTCTGCCGACCCCGGGGTCGAGGTGGAGGATGTCGAGCAGGCCGACACTGTCGCGGAAACGAAGATGGTCATGGTGCCGCATCCGAGGACACTCAATATCGCGCTGAGCCCCGTTCCCGCGATGGTGGTGCGCACCCTCATGGAACCTCCTCACGCGGCCGGCCGACAGCGGCCCACTTCCCCGCCCCCAGCGCCAGAAACGGCACCCGAAGGAAACACGCGCGGCGATCCGGCCGCGGCCCGCCGACCGGAGGCAGGTCCCCGAAAGCGCCGGCGGCCATGAAGGTAAAGCCCATGGACGGCACAGACACACAATGACCTGATCACTGAAATATCAGGCTACGCGGGTATAACACCCTGGGGAAGAAGGAGGGAGGGGACGGCGGGTTGCCGAAGGCGCAATGGCGGCGGGTAGCCGGGTTCCGTGTGGTCATGACCTGGCCGCAGACCGGGTGCGCCCCGCCGCCCCGCGCGCCGGTCAGCCTGCGGGCCCGCGTGGCCGGGATGGCCGGGGTCCTGCTCATCGTGGCCGGGCTCGCCGCCGTCGGCGTCGCGATCGGCGCCCAGGTGCACGCGCCGCATCCGTCCCCGGTGGCAGCGGGCATTCTCGGGCCGTTCGGGGGGCAGGCCCACCGGCCGCTGCGGCGTTCGATGCCGGTGGCCGTCAA
Source organism: uncultured Actinomycetes bacterium (assembly GCA_963730065.1). Taxonomy (GTDB): domain Bacteria; phylum Actinomycetota; class Actinomycetes; order Streptosporangiales; family Streptosporangiaceae; genus UBA9676. The sequence continues at coordinate 76,481 of CAVSQL010000013.1, forward strand.
CATACCGGCCATCGGCGTGCATTCGAAACTGCTGCACCTGGGGGACAACTCCGACGGCACGATCCAGGTGCCGTCGCTGACCACGCAGGACGGCCAGGCGGCGTGGTACAAGTACTCCCCCACGCCCGGCCAGGCCGGGACGTCGCTCATCGAAGGTCACGTCGACAGCTACCAGGGGGCTGCTGTCTTCTTCCGGCTGGGGGCCCTCCACCCCGGCGACAGCATCGACGTGAGGCTCGCCGACGGGATCACCGCTGTTTTCCGCGTCACCGGCGTACGCCAGTACCTCAAATCCCGTTTCCCGGCGAAAACCATTTACGGCGCGACCGGCTTCGCGGCCCTGCACCTGATAACGTGCGGCGGCGTTTTCGACTACACGACCAGGAGCTATCTCAGTTCCACCGTGGTGTTCGCGTCCCTCACGTCGGCCCGGCGCACGGTGCGGCGCGGCTGAGCCGCAGCCCGGACTAGCGGCGGGCGAGCGTGCGCCGGATCAGCGCGGCCAGCCCGCGGGGCCAGACCAGCTCCGCGGTGGTGTCCAGTTCAGGCAGCGTCCACCACCGCCACGCGGTGATGCCGTCGCTGGCGTGCATCGCGGCCACGTCCCCGAGCCGGCGGCGCACCTGGCCGGTGCGGGCCAGGAACAGACGCTCACGCTGGCGGCGGACACCGCCCTCGTAGGTGATCAACCGCACGTGCCGGTGGATCTCACCCAGCAGCGCGATGTCGTCCCAGCCGGTCTCCTCGGCCAGCTCGCGGCGGGCGGCGGCCGCGTAGGACTCGCCGGGGTTCAGCCCCCCGCCGGGAGTGGCCCAGTGCCGCCCGGCCGGCGGATCCTCGTCATAACGCAGCAGCAGCACCCGGTCACCGGGGTCGAGCACCACGACCCGGCCCGCGCGCCGCAGCGGCAGCCCGGCCGCATCCCCCGGCCGGCAACGGTCCATGCCCGCCATTGTGCCGGGCACCCGGGCGCGCGCCGCTACCGCCAGCCAGGCCGGGCCGTGCGGGCCATCGGGCAGGCGCGTAGATTTGGGCGAGGTCGCGGCCGGCTCCAGCGCGGCGGTGCCTCCTTCGCGGAATGCCTGGAACGAACCCATGGACCGGATCAAGGCGCAGACGTCCGCGGTTGCCTGATCGCCGGAATGCCTTCAGCGCCAGAGAAAGGAGACAATTCGTGGCGATCACGCCGCTGCGGGAGCGCCCGGCTTTCGCGGCTCTCACCAAGCACCATTCGGAGCTGGTGGGCCGCCATCTGCGCGAGCTCTTCGCCGAGGACCCCACCCGCGGCGAGCGGCTCTGCGCCGAGGCCGCCGGGCTCTACCTCGATTACTCGAAGAACCGCATCACCGGCGAGACCCTGGGACTGCTGCTCCAGCTGGCGCAGCAGTCGGAACTCGAGCGGCGCCGGGACATGATGTTCGCCGGGGAGCGGATCAACGTGTCCGAGCATCGCTCGGTGCTGCACGTCGCGCTGCGCATGCCGAAGGGGACCTCCCTGGTCGTCGACGGCGTCAACGTCGTCGCCGAGGTGCACGAGGTCCTCGGCCGGATGGCCGACTTCGCCACCAGGATCCGTTCGGGTGCGTGGCAGGGACACACCGGCAAGCCGATCCGCAACATCGTCAACATCGGCATCGGCGGGTCCGACCTGGGGCCGGTCATGGCCTATGAGGCGCTGCGCCACTACACCGACCGCAATCTGACGTTCCGTTTCGTATCCAATGTCAACTCGACCGACTTCGTGGAGGCGACCAGGGACCTGGCGGCGGAGGAGACGCTTTTCATCGTGTCGTCGAAGACGTTCGGGACCCTGGAGACGCTGACGAACGCCACCTCGGCGCGCGACTGGGTGCTGGGCCAGCTGGGGGACCCGGCCGCGATCGCCAAGCACTTCGTGGCCGTCTCCACGAACGCCGCACGGGTATCGGAGTTCGGGATCGACACCGCGAACATGTTCGGGTTCTGGGACTGGGTCGGCGGGCGGTACTCGATGGACTCGGCCATCGGCCTGTCAACGATGGTGGCCGTGGGCCCGGAGCAGTTCGGGGAGCTGCTGGCCGGCTTCCACGCGATGGACGAGCACTTCCGCACCGCTCCCCTGGCGCAGAACCTGCCGGTCCTCATGGGCCTGCTCGCGGTGTGGTACGTGAACTTCTTCGGGGCCGCCTCGATCGGCGTGATGCCCTACGAGCAGTACCTCAAGCGCTTCCCGGCCTACCTGCAGCAGCTCACGATGGAGTCGAACGGCAAGCACGTCACCCTCGACGGCACGCCCGTGGACTACCAGACGGGACCGGTGTACTGGGGCGAGCCGGGCACCAACGGCCAGCACAGCTTCTACCAGCTCCTGCACCAGGGGACGCAGCTGATCCCGGTCAACCTGATCGGCTTCGGCCAGAGCCTCAACCCGCTCCGCGACCACCACGACATCCTGTCGTCGAACGTTTTCGCCCAGGCGCAGGCGCTCGCTTTCGGCAAAACGGAGGAGGAGGTCCGGGCCGAGGGCACCCCCGAGCCCGTGGTGCCGCACCGGGTCATGCCGGGGAACCGCCCCACCAACGTGCTGCTGGCGGAGAAGCTGACCCCCCACACCCTCGGCGCGCTCGTCGCGCTGTACGAGCACAGCGTGTTCACGCAGGGGACCATCTGGGGCATCGACTCGTTCGACCAGTGGGGCGTCGAGCTGGGCAAGGCACTGGCGGTGGCGATCATCCCCGAGCTTGAGAGCGCCGCCGAGCCCGAACTGAAGCACGACTCATCGACCAACACGCTGATCCGGCGTTACCGGGCACTGAAGGGTTAGGGAGAAGGATATGGCGACCGACAAGCCCATGCAGCTCGGCATGATCGGGCTGGGCCGGATGGGGTCCAACCTCGTGCGGCGGCTCATGCGCGACGGGCATCGCTGCGTCGCCTACGACGTGAGCGCCGACGCGGTGAAGACGCTCGAAGGCGAGGGGGCGACGGGTGCCAGCTCGCTCGAAGACTTCGTGGCGAAGCTGGACAAGCCCCGCGCGGCCTGGCTCATGGTGCCGGCGGCGGTGGTGGAGCCGACGCTCGACCAGCTCATCCCGCTGCTGGAGCCCGGAGACACGGTGATCGACGGGGGGAACTCCTACTACCGCGACGACATCGCACGGGCGAAACGGCTGACGCCCAAGGAGGTCCATTACCTCGACTGCGGGGTGAGCGGCGGGATATGGGGGCTCGAGCGCGGCTACTCCCTCATGATCGGCGGGGAGACCGAGGCGGTGCAGCGGCTCGACCCCATCTTCAAGACGATCGCCCCCGGGACCGGGACCGGGGCCGTCGAGCCGACCCCGAGCCGGACCCAGGACGGCACCGCTCCCGAGGGATATCTGCACTGCGGCCCGAGCGGTGCCGGGCACTTCGTGAAGATGGTCCACAACGGGATCGAGTACGGGATGATGGCGGCGATCGCCGAGGGCCTGAGCATCATCAAGCACGCCAACGTCGGCGAGGTGAAACAGGGCACCGACGCCGAGACCACGCCCCTGCGCGATCCCTGGGCCTACCAGTACGACATCGACGTCGCCGACGTGGCGGAGGTCTGGCGGCGCGGGTCGGTGATCTCGTCGTGGCTGATCGACCTGACCGCCGAGGCGTTCGCGCGCACGCCGGACCTCCACACCTTCGCCGGGCGGGTCTCGGACTCCGGTGAGGGCCGGTGGACGGTGGACGCCGCCATTGACGAGGGGGTTCCCGCCCCGGTCATCACCATGGCGCTCTACGAGCGGTTCGAGTCGCGGGGCCTGGGAGAGTTCACCGGCAAGATCCTGTCCGCGATGCGCAGCGAGTTCGGCGGTCACGCCGAGCGGAAGCAGTAGGCCGCGGCATGCGGCACGAACTCGAGACTCTGCCCGACCCCGCGGCGGTGGCCGCGGCCGGGGCGACGTTCGTGGCCGAGCTGGCCCGCGATGCGGTCGCCGCCGACGGCGTCTTCCACTTCGCGGTCAGCGGCGGGCACACGCCGTGGGCGATGTTCGCCGAGCTGACCCAGCAGCAGGTCCCCTGGGACTCGGTCGTCATCTACCAGGTGGACGAGCGGGTGGCCTCGCCCGACGACCCGGACCGGAATCTCTCCCACCTCCGCCAGGCGCTGGGGTCGGCCCCGGCGCAGGTGTGGCCCATGCCGGTCAACGAGAGCGATCTCGAGGCAGCGGCGGCGGAGTACGCGGCCTCGCTGCCCGGGCAGTTCGACCTCGTGCACCTGGGCCTTGGCCCCGACGGGCACACCGCGTCGCTCGTGCCTGGCGATCCGGTCCTGGCGGTCACCGACCGCCTCGTCGCCCTCACCCAGCCCTACCAGGGGCGGGTGAGGATGACGCTGACCTATCCGGCGCTGGCGCGGGCCCGCCAGCTCCTCTGGCTGGTCACCGGGAGCGACAAGAAGGGGCCGCTGGCCGGGCTCCTGGCCGGTGACACCACGATCCCGGCGGGCCGCGTCGAGGCCGCGGCGTCACTGGTGATGGCCGACCGTGCGGCGACCTGAGGCCCGGATGCCGATGCGGGGACGCGCCAGCCGGTCAGAGCGCGGCGCGCTGGAAGTCGGTCCGGTCGACCGATTCGCCCCGGCCCACCAGAACGGTCGCCACCATCCGCGGGGGGAACAGGCCGTGCTCGATGACGCCGGGCGTCGCGGCGAACCGGGCGGCCAGGACGGCTGGGTCGCCCACTGGCCCCTGGTAGTCGGCGATCACCCCGCCATCGGGGCTGAGCGGGACGTCACGCAGCGAGGCCGGGGCGACCCGGCGCAGCGTGGCGCGGAGGCCGAAGGCCAGCAGTTCGAGCGGGACCGGGCTGTGCAGGGCCTCGACCGGCTTGGACGAGTCGGCGATGACGACGAACGTGTCAGCGGCCGCGGCGAGGATCTTCTCCCGGGTGTGCGCCCCGCCGCCGCCCTTCACCAGCCAGCCGTCCGGGGCGATCTGATCCGCGCCATCGATGGTGATATCGAAGCGGTCGATGCTCGCGACGTCCTCCATCCTCAGGCCCAGCTCGCGCGCGGCGTGCTCGGTGCGCGGCGACGTGGCGGCGCAGAGAATGTCGAGCGACCGGCGCGCCAGGGCCGGGAGCAGGAACGCCACCGTCGAGCCGGTGCCCAGGCCGACGGTCATGCGGTCTTCGACCAGCTCCGCTGCCGCTTCCGCGGCGGCCTGCTTCTCCCGCTCTATGCTCACGACGTGGGTACTCCGGAGGTCGGTTGCGGTGCCTGAAAGGAACGGAGCGGATGGCCCAAGGCTATAGGAAGCGTCTCTACCTGCTGGCGTTCGATCACCGCGGTTCATTCGAGCACGACCTGTTCGGCGCACCCCACCCGGTCCCGGACGAGATCCGGGCCCGGATCACCGATGCCAAGGAAGTGATCTACGAGGGGTTTGTGGAGGCCACCGGGCGTGGGGTGCCGCGTGACGCGGCAGGCATCCTGGTGGACGAGCAATACGGGGCGAGCGTGGCGCGCAAGGCCGGCCGCGCCGGTGACGTGCTGGCGATGCCGGTCGAGAAGTCGGGCGAGGCTGAGTTCGACTTCGAGTACGGCGGTGAGTTCGGCCGCCACATCGACGAATTCGACCCGACGTTCGCCAAGGTGCTCGTTCGCTACAACCCCGAGGGTGACAGGAAGCTGAACCGCCGGCAGACCGAACGGCTCGCCCTTCTCGGCGCGTGGCTGTACGGGCGGGACCGGCGCTTCCTCTTCGAGCTGCTGGTCCCGGCGACGCCCGGGCAGCTCGGCCGGGCCGGCGGGGACCAGCGGCGCTACGACCGTGAGATCCGCCCGGGCCTGGTCGTGGAGGCCATCCGGGCGTTGCAGGACGGAGGCGTGGAGCCCGACATCTGGAAGATCGAGGGCCTCGACTCGGCCGGGGACTGCGCGCGCGTGGTGGCGCAGGCACGCCGGGGTGGCCGGGAGCGGGTCCAGTGCATCGTGCTCGGGCGGGACGCGGACGAGGCCCAGGTCCTCGAGTGGCTCCGGATCGCCGCCTCGGTGCCCGGCTTCGACGGCTTCGCTGTCGGCAGGACGCTGTGGGAAGAGCCCCTCCGTCGCCTTATCGCCGGGACGATAGGGCGCAGCGCGGCGGTGCACGAGATCGCCGGCCATTACCTCGAGATGGTCAGCGGATTCGCGTCCAACTCCTGAACTCACTCCGAACCAGCCCCGGAGGCACCATGGCGATCCGGATGCTCCTCGCCGACGTGGACGGCACGCTGGTGACCCAGGACAAGGTCCTCACCGATCGCGCCATCGCCGCCGTCGGGAAGCTGAAGCAGGCCGGGATACTCTTCGCGGTCACCAGCGGCCGCCCGCCGCGCGGCATGTCGATGCTGATCGAGCCGCTCGGGCTCAGCACGCCGATCGCGGCCTTCAACGGCGGGGTCTTCGTCCGCCCCGACATGTCGGTGATCGAGCAACGGGTGCTGCCCGGCAACGTGACACCGGCGGTGATCGAGCTGCTCGGCGCCCACGGGGTGGATGTATGGGTCTACCGGGGCGCGGACTGGTTCGTGCGGGACGCCCAGGGGCCTCACGTGGCCCGCGAGACCTGGACGGTCAGATTCGACCCGACGCCGGTCGCCAGCTTCGCTTCGGTCTCGGACCAGGTGGCCAAGATCGTGGGGGTGAGCGACGACTACGACGCGGTCCAGCGGGCGGTGGACGCGGTACGCGAGCAGTTCGGTGACCACGTGTCAGCGGCGAAATCCCAGCCGTACTACGGCGACATCACCCACCCCGACGCCAACAAGGGCAGCGTGGCCCGCTACCTCTCGCAGAGCTACGGGATCCCCGCGGCGGAGATCGCCACGATCGGCGACCAGCCCAACGACGTGCTCATGTTCGCCCACTCGAGGCTCAGCATCGCCATGGGTAACGCGAGCCCCGAGGTCCAGCGGGCCGCCCGCCGGGTCACGACCTCCAACGAGGACGAGGGTTTCGCCAACGCGGTGGAGCGGTTCGTCCTGCCATGAAATAAGCGCCTCCTCGCCGAGGGGGCCCACGACAAGGGGATGACGTGGCGACACCGGCGATCACGGCCGCAGACGTCCTGGTGATCTTCGGCATCACCGGGGATCTGGCGAAAAAGCAGACCTTCCGGGCCCTGTACCGCATGGAGCGCCGCGAGGACCTTCAGTGCCCGGTCGTTGGCGTAGCCCACGATGAGTGGTCGGCCGCGACCCTCCGGGACCACGCGCGCCAGGCCATCGAGGACTCCGGCGAGAGGATCAGCGAGCATGTTTTCCAGCGGCTGGCCGAGCGCCTGTCGATGGTCTCGGGCGACTACCAGGACCAGAAGACCTACGACCGCGTCGCCCACGCCATCGAGGGGCGGCACAGCCCCGTCTTCTATCTCGAGATTCCGCCATCGCTGTTCGGCCGCGTGGTGGAGGGCCTGGCCGGGGCCGGTCTCACCAAAGGGGCGCGGGTCGCGGTGGAGAAGCCCTTCGGCCACGACCTGGCGTCCGCCCGGGCCCTGAACGCCGAGCTCCACAAGTTCCTCGAGGAACGGCAGATCTACCGGATCGACCACTTCCTCGGCAAGGAACCGACGATGGACATCCTGTACCTCCGGTTCACCAACACCATCTTCGAGCCGCTCTGGAACCGCGACCACATCCAGAGCGTCCAGGTCACCATGGCGGAAGATTTCGGTGTGGACGACCGGGGAGCCTTCTACGACCCGGTCGGGGCGCTCCGTGACGTCGTGCAGAACCACCTGCTGCAGGTCATCGGGCTGGTCGCGGCCGAGCCGCCGAGTGCGGCCGACGCCGACGGGCTGCGCGACAAGCGGCTGGAGGTGTTCCGGGCCATGCCGCCGGCCGATCCGCACCGCTATGTCCGCGGGCAGTACGGCGGGTACCTGTCGGTGCCCGGGGTGAGTCCCGGATCGCAAACCGAGACCTTCGCCGCGCTGCGGCTCGAGATTGATAACTGGCGCTGGTCGGGCGTCCCGTTCTTCATCCGGGCCGGCAAGGAGCTCCCGGAGCGGGTCACCGAGGTGAGAATCATCTTCAAGCCCCCGCCCCGGCTGGTGTTCGCGTCGCACACGCCTCCCCCCGACGAGTTCATCGTGCGGATCGATCCCACTCCCGGAGCCGACCTGGTGGTCCAGGCCAAGGAGCCCGGTCCCGAGGCGTCGCTGCGGACGATCGATCTCTCACTGATCTTCGCCGCCGAACTGGGGGATCCGCCGGAGCCCTACGAGCGGCTGCTCGGCGACGTCCTGCGGGGAAATGCCCGGCTCTTCGTCCGTGAGGACAGCGAAGAGGAGACGTGGCGCATCGTCCAGCCCCTGCTGGACGCGCCACCCCCGGTGGCGCCCTACGCCCCGGGATCCTGGGGGCCGGCCGCGGCGGACAAGCTGCTTACCGGGCATCCGAGCTGGCGCCGCCCCTGGCTCCCGGCGCACGCGGCGCGCTGAAGCCGCGTGCCCGGCGCCACCGGATCACGATCTCCATTCCCCCGTGGCCCGGGACTGCTCGGGACGACCTGGGGTCAGGCCAGCTCGGGCGGGAAGCCGCCGGTGGCGACCGGGCCCCAGCGGCGTGGCGTGATGCGCAGCAGCGATTTGCCCTGCCCCAGCATGGCCGACCGGTACTGGTCCCAGTCCGGGTGCTCGCCCGCGACCGCCCGGTAGTAGGAGACCAGCGGCTCCACCGCCTCCGGCACGTCAATGACCTCGGCGTCGCCATCGACTTGCACCCAGGGGCCGTCGAAATCATCAGACAGGACGACGACGCTGACCCGGGGGTCCCGGCGGGCGTTGCGGGTCTTCGCGCGGGAGGGGTAGGTGGCCACGACGATACGCCCGGCCTCGTCCACGCCGCACGTCACCGGCGACGCCTGCGGGCCGCCACCGGAACGTGCCGTGATGACGATGGCATGGTGGCGGGGCCGGACGAAGTCGAGCAATTCATCCTTCGTGACCACGGTGTTCGTGGCGATCTGGGGGCTCACCCGATCACTATCCCATCCGGTGCCCGGGCCCGCGGGCCGGGATCAGTTGGCGAGCAGATGGCGGAAGCAGGAGTCGTCCGCCTGCCAATCCGGACTGCCACTGCTGGCCACACCCCCATCATGCCCCGCCCGCTAGGCCGGGTCCGGCTGGGTCTCGGCGAGGCCGCCGGCGTAGAAGCGGCGGGCGGCGTCGATCAGCTCATCGAGCGGCGGCCACCACGGCCCGTGCTCCAGGGACCTGAGCGTGTCCAGCAGGCGGGCGGTCTGGCCGGGATGGCCGGCGAGGCCGGCCACGGCGACCCGGCGCGGGCGCGCGGCGCGCAGCGGGCCCAGATAGAGGTCCGGGCCGGTGCCGCCTGGCTCCGCCCCGGCCACGACCAGGTAGTAGTCGGGCAGCTCGAACCGCTTGTCCCGCCAGGCAGCCAGCGCCCCGGCGGCGCGTTCCTCGAAGCCGGCCGCGCCGTGCGCCGCGTCCGTCACGTCCCACATCGCCCGCCACCCGGCCGCCATCCCGGCCAGCGGGTCGTCGGGCACGATCACGTAGGTCGATCGCCGCCGCGCCGCCTCGCACAGCGCCAGCGCACCCGCCTCCCATCCGGGCCACGCCGCCGGGGCCTGATCCGCGGCCGGCGGCCCGGCCCCAGCGGCGGGGGCGCGGGCGAGTGACACGTTGGGAGAGCGGCCGAGCCCGGCGAGCAGTCCCTCGCCTACCTCGCCGACCAGGACAACCACCGTGGAAGACTCGCGCCGCATCGCACCGATCCTAAGACCTCGCCCGCCCCGGGCCCGGCCCGCGGATCACGCCCGCGGCCGGGGCCGCAGCGCCCGGCGCATGACCACCCGGGTCGGCGACCGGCGCACGACCTCGCGGAAGCCGACCCGCTCGTACAGGCTGCGTGAACCGTAGAACATGGAGTCGTCGTGGCTGCGTTCGGCCTTATCGACCGGGTAGGCCTCCAGCATCCGGGCGCCGCTGTCACGCGCGAAGCCGATGGCCGCTTCGAGCAGCCGGTGCTGCAGGCCCAGCCCCCGGTAGGGCTTGGCCACATAGCTGCACACCACCGACCAGACCTTGGTGTCATCCACCGGCTTCATGATCGGAGAGCGGCGCAGCTTCAGGTACTCCTCGCGCGGGCCCAGGCTGATCCAGCCCACCGGGCGGCCGCCGAGATAGCCAACCAGGCCCGGCACGCCGCCGCTGTCGACCAGCTCGCATAGGGCCCGTTTGTTCTCGCGGCCGGCCAGCCCGCTCCCCTGGCCGGTCTTGCGGTAGTACATGCACCAGCAGCCGCGCACGATCGACCCGCCGGGCAGGCCGAACAGCTCCTCAAGATCGGGCCAGGTGGCAGGGGTCAACGGCCGCGTCTGGAACGGCTCCTGATTGCGGTGACCCACCGGCTGCGGCATGGCCTCAGTCAACCACCCGGGCCTGACAGCGCTGATCCGAGCACCCAGGCCAGTGTTCCTTGCGGCTAGGCAGAGGGAGCCCGGCTCCCATGCGAGGATGGCGTGATCTGCCGCCTGCGCCGGAAGGACATCTGGGATGAGCCGCGTGGTCGTGATCGGGGCCACCGGGCACATCGGCAGTTACCTGGTGCCGCGGCTGGTACGTGGGGGCCACGAAGTGATCGCCATGAGCCGTGGTACCCGGGACCCCTACCATGCCAGCCCGCAGTGGAACTCGGTCAGCCGGGTCATGGTCGACCGCGAGGCGGAGGACGCCGAGGGAACCTTCGGCGCCCGGGTGACGGCGCTGCGCCCCGATGTGGTGATCGACCTGGTCTGCTTCACTGCGGCCTCGGCCCAGCAGCTCCTCGACGCGCTCCGTCCGTCGCGCCCGCTGCTGGTTCACTGCGGGACAATCTGGGTGCACGGTCCCGCGCTGCAGGTGCCGGTCACCGAGGATGAGCCCCGGACCGCCTACGGCGAGTACGGCACGGGCAAGGCGGAGATCGAGGCACTGCTGCACCGCGAGACGCTCGCGGGCGGTGTCCCGGCCGTCGTGCTGCACCCGGGTCACATCACCGGGCCCGGCTGGCCGGTCATCACGCCGGCCGGCAACCTGGATCCCACCGTCTGGACGTACCTGGCCACGGGCCATCCGCTCGCGCTGCCCGATCACGGGCTGGGCGTCCTGCATCACGTGCACGCCGACGACGTGGCGCAGGCATTCGAGCGCGCGCTTTCCTGGCCGGCCGCGATCGGGGCCAGCTTTCATGTGACGGCCGAGCGGGCGATGACGCTGCGCGGCCTGGCGGCCGGCGTCGCGCGGTGGTTCGGCCGTGAGCCGGTGCTGGACTTCGTCGACTGGGCGGAGTTCGACCGCCGGGTCCTTCCCGAGCACGCCGAGGCTACCCGCCAGCACACCTTCCGCAGCATCACCGCGAGCATGGACCGGGCCGGGCAGACGCTGGGCTACGCACCGCGGTACGGCTCGCTCGACGCCCTGCATGAGGCGCTGACCTGGCTGGTCGCGAACGGCCAGGCCGACGTCGGCGGCCAGCGGCTGGTCACGCACTGATGAGATGCAGGATCGCCGTCACCACCTCGTCCAGCGGCATCGTCGTGCGAACCTCGTGGTCGGCTACGCGCCGTAGCAACGGCTCAACGGCCTCGATGTCATCAAGAACGCGATCGAGCTCCCCGGGTGCCTTGCCGTAGGAGTTGCTGGTCCTGGTGGCCAGCCGCTCCACCAGCGTCTCGCGCGGCGCACTCAGCAAGATGATGTGGTCGAACTGCGCATGAAACAGCGCCTGGTTCTCCTCACAACCGGCGACGAACAGCACGTCCGCGTCTTCCGTGGCCAGCAGGTCAGCGATGGCGTCCTCCCGCCACCGCTGACGGCCGTCCGGCCCGGGCTCCGACCAGCCGTCGTCGGTGTCGACGGCCTTGAACCCGCGAGCGGCCAGCTCGCGGACAACGCTCGACTTCCCGGTCGCGGACATCCCGGTCAGGAGAACTCGCTTCACGCTCAGGAGCGTACGGGCCAGTCTCAGAGCAACGGCCGCCCGGCCGTGACCGCGTCTATCCGGTGGCTCGGCCGGCCCGATCGCACAGCACATCAATGTCCCCGCGCGCTGTCCGGCCGGCTCTGCGCGGGTGGCAAAGTGGCCTCATGCGCGTGCTGACGGATGCCGATGTGCGGGCGGCTTCGCCGACGGCGGTGGTGGGCGCGGTGCGGACATCGTCCTCGGCAGGGCGAGCGGTCATCGCGGCGGCGGTCCTGATGGGCGCCGCGTCCGGCTGCTCCGGCGGGTCAGCGCCGGCCGGTATGCACGCGGGTGCCACCTCGCGCCCGCCAGCGTCGGTCAGCGGCCCGGCCGCCGGGCCGGCCGGGCCGGGCTCGGCGCTCACCCTGGCCGGGCTGAGCGCCGTCCGGCCGTGCCCGGGTATCCCGGGATTCAGCTGCGGGATGCTGAGCGTCCGGCTCGACCCGTTCGGCCCGGCGCCGGGACGGCTGTCGCTGCGGGTCGCGGTGTCGGACGTGGCTGCCGCGCCGCGCGGCGTCCTGGTGCTGCTGACCGGCGGCCCCGGTCAGCCGGGGATCCCGTTCGTTCCGCGGCTCGTGGACCGGCTGGGGCCGGCGCTGCGCGGCTACCGGCTGGTGATGTTCGACCAGCGCGGCACCGGTGACGGGGCGCTGAACTGCCCGGCGCTGCAGGGGGAGATGGGCGGATCCGACCTGGCGGTGCCCACGCCGGCCGCGGTCCGCTCGTGCGCGGCCGCCATCGGGCCCAGCCGGAGATACTTCGCCACCGCGGACACGGTCGCCGACATCGAGCGGCTGAAGAACGCGCTGGGGGTCACGCGGCTCACCCTGGACGGAGTGTCCTATGGCTCGTACGTCGCGGAGTGGTTCGCGCTGGCGCACCCGGCCCAGCTGAGCCGGCTCGTCCTCGACTCGGTGGTCCCGAGCTGGAACGTGGACCCGCTTCAGCTCGCCAACATGCGGGAGACCGCGACGGTGCTGCGCGCCGCGTGCGCGGCGCGCAGCTGCGGCTCCGATCCTGCCACCGACCTGGCCACCGTGGTCCGCCGGTATCACGACGGACCCGCGCTGCTCGACACGCTGGTGGAGATGAGCGTCAGCGCTCCGTCCTTCCCCGGTGTCCCCGCCATGCTGCACGCGGCGGCCACCGGGCACCCGGCCGCTCTCGACCGGCTGATCGCCCAGGTGCATGCGTACGATGCCATTCCCGCGGACGAGCTGAGCCAGGGGCTGCATGCCAGCACCCTGTGCGCGGACGTGCGGATGCCGTGGGGCGGGCCGGATACGCCGCTCGCCGCCCGCCGCGCCGTGCTGGCCCGCGCCGTGGCCCGGCTGACGACCGCCCAGATCTGGCCCTTCGACCGGGCCACCGCCGCGGGCAACGGCCTCATCCAGACCTGCCTCTACTGGCCGCCCACCGCGGCCCCGCCCACCGCGGCCGCGCCCCGGGCTGACCTGCCGCCGGTTCCGGTCCTGCTGCTGGCCGGCGGGCACGACCTTTCGACCCCGCTGGCGGGGGCCCGCGCGGAGGCCGCGCACGCTCCCGATGGCCGCCTGTTCATCGTGCCGGCCGCGGGCCACTCGGTCCAGAACCGGGCGGCGGGCAACCCGGCGCTGGCGGAGGTCGAGCGCTTCCTGGGCGGCCGCTAGATCCAGTCGGCGTGCCGCGGCCACGCGAGCAGGGTGTCGACGACCTCGGGCGGGCCGGCCGAAGGCTCCGTCATGCCGTAGCGGCCGCGGTAGAACAGCAGCGGCTGCTCGGTGCCGCACGCGCCAAGTTCGGCGACCCGGCCCAGCACCACGTAGTGATCCCCCGCCTCGTGCACGGCCTCGACCGCGCATCCCGCCCAGGTGAGGACACCCGCCAGCACCGGCGCCCCGGACGGCGACGGCGACCAGCGCACGCCCGCGAACTTGTCAACCCCGGCCGTGCCGAAGACCCGGGCCAGATCGCGCTGCCCGGCGGTCAGCACGTTCGCGCAGAAATGCCCGGCCCGCGCGATCACCGGCCAGGTGGCCGATGACCGGCTGGGGCAGAACAGCACCAGCGGCGGGTCGAGCGACAGCGCGGCGAACGACTGGCAGGCGAAACCGGCCGGCTCGCTCTCACCCATGGCCGTGATAATGGTGACACCGGTGCAGAAGTGGCCGAGCACCTGCCGGAACCGGCTCTCAGTGAACGGCACCGAAGCTGTGCCCCCACAGGCTGACCGCGGTGGTCTCCCGGCATACCCAGGTCGCGTCGTCGACCAGCCGCCCGCCGGTGCCGTACTCGATGTCGAACCCGCCCGGGGTCTGCACGTAGAACGACACCATCTCGTCGTTGGCGTGCCGCCCGAGGCTGGCGCTGACCGGGGCACCGCGCCGGGCACACCGGTCCATCGCCCGGCCGACATCGTCGAGCGTCGCGACCTCGATCATCAGGTGCACGATCCCGGCCGGGGCGGGGAAGGGCGCCAGCGCGAGCGAGTGGTGCCGCGGGTTGCACCCCAGGAACCGCATCCACAGCGGGGGCCCGGCCGGACGGCCGAACAGCTCGGGCGCCATCCGCATCGAGTCCCGCAGCCGGAAGCCGAGCACTTCGGTGTAGAAGCCGAGCTCCGGCCCGTCGCCGGGCACCGGCAGCACCACATGGCCCAGCCCAAGCAGACCAGTGACAAAACGATTCCCGTACCGGCTCTCGACCGGGCGGTGCTCGAGTGCGGCGCCGGCGAAAACCTCCAGCGCGTTGCCCGCCGGGTCATCGAAGCGCAGCAGCCCTGCTACCCGGCGCTCGGCGAGCTCGGCTGGCGTGCCCGCCTTGACCGCGACCCCGGCGTCCGCCAGCGCCCGCCCCATGGCGGCGAGCGCGTCCTCCCCGGGCACCTCCCAGCCGGAGGCGAGCAGCCGGTCCCGCTCCCCCGGCATGATCACCAGCCGGGCCGGGAAATCGTCCATCCGCAGGTACACCGCGTCGGTGTTGGACCCGCGCCCTTCGGCCATGCCGAGTACCCTGACGCCGAACTCGCGCCAGGCGCCGACATCGGGCGAGGAGATGCGCAGATACCCGAGCGAGCTAATCATTTTGGCCTCCCTCGCGGTGCGTCGTGCCGGAGGTGCGCCAGTTGGCACAGCGGGAGGCTGTCCTCGGCGCCGGGACACCGCTGACGCTGGGTCGTGCCGGAGGCGCGCCAGTCAGTGCTGTGGCCCGGCGCCTGCGGATCAGGCTCATTCTTCTGCCTCCAGGAAGCTGATCACCAGCTGGTTGAACTCGTCGAACTTCTCCAGCTGCGCCCAGTGCCCGCAGCGGCCGAACACATGCAGCCGCGCCCGCCGGATGAGCTTGAGCGCCACCAGCGCACCGTCGAGCGGGTTCACCCGGTCCTCCCGGCCCCAGATCAGCAGGACTTCCTGCCGGAGCCGGTGGGCTTCCCGCCACAGCATCCCCTGCTCGGCCGTGTCCGGGTCGAAGAACGAGGCACCCAGCGAGGCCATCGCCGCCAGCGCCTCCGGGTCGCTGGCGGCGGCGAACCGCTCCTCCACCAGCTCGTCGGTGACCAGCCGCTGGTCGTATACCAGCGTGCGCAGGAAGGCGGCGAGCTTCTCCTTGGTGGGGTCGGCCGGGAACGCCGCCAGGGCCTTGACGCCCTCGGTCGGGTCGGGGGCGAAGACGTTGAGGCTCAGGCCACCCGGGCCCATGAGCACGAGCCGGCCCGCGTGCCCGGGGTGGGCCAGCGCGAAGCGGACCGCCGTGCCGCCGCCGAGCGAGTTGCCGACCAGGTGCACCCGCTCGATCCCCAGCTCGCCCAGCAGGCCGGCCAGCGCGCCAGCGGCGAAGGTGAAGTAGTTGCCGACCACGGGCGGCCGGCCGGAGCGGCCGAAGCCCGGCATGTCCACCATGAGGGTGCGGAAACGGTCAGCGAACACCGGCAGGTTGGGGCCGAAGTTGCTCCACGCGGACGCGCCCGGGCCGCCGCCGTGCAGCATCACCACCGGCAGCGCCCCGTTCCCCGTGTCTGGTCCCGCCTCGTGATAGTGCAGCCGCATCCCACCCGTTTTGACGAAACGGCTCGTGGCGGCGAAGTCCGCCGGTGCGATCGCCATCGTCGGCTCCCGTCACAGTTCTGCTTGTCACAGCATGGCGTCCGGCGGCACGTCGAGGCCGAACTCGCCGCGGCCGAACATGGACAGCGCCCGCTCCGGGTCGTTGATGGCATGGACCCGGCCCGCGTGCGCGTCGCGCCAGAACCGCTGGATCGGGGTGCCGGTCTTCAGGGCCCGGCCGCCGGAGTTCTCGAACAGCAGGTCCACGGCGCTGACCGCCTGGCCGGTGCCGCGCACCTGGTCGCGCCGGACCCGCAGCCGCAGCGGGATGGGGATCTTCTCCCCGGCGCGGGCGTGCTCCATGAGCTCGGCCATGTTCCGCTGCGCCGCCAGCCAGGCCGCGTCCAGCTCGGCCGCGGCCTCGGCGATCCGCACCTGCCCGAACGGGTCCTCGGCCGCCTTCTGGCCGACGTAGGCGGCGCGTACCCGCTCGCGCTGGTAGGCCACGTGCGCGTCATAGGCGCCCACCGCCATGCCGATGATCGGGGTGGTGATCGAGTACGAGAACAGCGAGCC
The DNA here is from genome assembly GCA_963730065.1 of uncultured Actinomycetes bacterium. Taxonomy (GTDB): domain Bacteria; phylum Actinomycetota; class Actinomycetes; order Streptosporangiales; family Streptosporangiaceae; genus UBA9676. The sequence continues at coordinate 93,043 of CAVSQL010000013.1, forward strand.
GTACGGCAGCCGGTACAGCGGCGCCGTGTTGTCCTGGTGGCCGGGGCAGGCGCAGCGGGTGACGTCGGTGAAGCTGAGCGAGCGATGCTCCGGCACGAACCCGCCGTCCACCACGATGTCGTTGCTGCCGGTGCCGCGCAGCCCGACGGTGTCCCAGACGTCGTCGATCACATAGTCGCTGACAGGCAGCAGGAACGTGCGGAAGTCGGCGGGCTGGCCGTCGCCGTCCGGCACGATGGCGCCCAGCAGCACCCAGGTGGCGTGGTCACAGCCGGATGAGAAGCTCCAGCGCCCGGTGAGCCGGTGCCCGCCCGCGACGGCCTCGGCCCGACCGGTGGGCGCGTAGGACGACGACATCCTGGTGGCGGGGTCGGCGCCCCAGACGTCCTGCTGGGCCTGGGGCGGGAAGAGGGCCAGCTGCCAGGGATGCACGCCGAGGACCGAGGCGACCCACCCGGTCGACCCGCAGGCGCTGGCGATGAGCCGGACGGCGGTCAGGAACGTGATCGGGTCCGCCTCGTGCCCGCCGAAAACGGCCGGTTGGAGCAGCCGGAAGAACCCGGTTTCGGCCAGCGCCTTGATCGACTCGGCAGGCACCACCCGGGCGTCCTCGGTCTCTTGCGCGCGCTCCCGCAGCACCGGCAGCAAGTCGCGGACCCCGGCGACCACCGCCTGCCCGACGTCGCTCATCTGTCTGCCTCCCTCGCGGTGCGTCGCGCCAGAGGCGCGCCAGCTAACCCTTCGCTTGGTCGTGCCGGAGGCACGCCAGTCGGCACAGCGGGAGGCTGGTCCTCGCCGCCGGGACACGCCTCCGCGTTCGGCCCGGCGGCTGCGGCGCCTCCACATTGGCCATCGCACTTAGACTAGAACAGGTTCTAATCTAGTGGTAAGCCCACAGGCAGGCTAGGGAGCAGGCATGGAGGGTCGGATGAACGACGGTGTCCGGACCATCGAGCGCGGCACACCGCCGGCCAGGTTCGCGCGCGGCTGGCACTGCCTGGGGCTGGCCGAGCGGTTCCGTGCCTCCGGTCCGCACGCGGTGGAGGCGTTCGGCACCAAGCTCGTGGTGTTCGCGGACTCGGCCGGGCAGCTGCACGTCCTCGATGCGTACTGCCGGCACATGGGCGGCGACCTGACCCGCGGCACGGTCAAGGGCGACGCCATCGCCTGCCCGTTCCACGACTGGCGCTGGGGCGGGAACGGCCGGTGCGCCAAGATCCCCTACGCCCGGCGCGTCCCGCCGGCGGCGCGGACGAGGTCGTGGCTGACCCTGGAGCAGAATCAGCAGCTGTTCGTGTGGCACGACCCGCAGGGGAACCCGCCGCCCGAGCACGTGACGATCCCGCGGGTCGACGGCGCGTACTCCGGCCAATGGAGCAACTGGACCTGGGACTCGATCCTGGTCGAGGGGGCGAACTGCCGCGAAGTGGTCGACAACGTGGTCAACATGGCGCACTTCTTCTACATCCACTTCGCGTTCCCCACGTACTTCAAGAACGTGCTCGAGGGGCACATCGCCTCGCAGTACCTGCGGACCAGGGCGCGGCCGGACGTCAAGACCGGCTCGAACTACTCCGGCGGGACGGACTCCACGCTGCGTTCCGAAGCCTCGTACTTCGGGCCGTCGTACATGATCGACAACCTCTGGCACGACTACCACGGCATGACGATCGAAAGCGTCTTGATCAACTGCCACTACCCGGTCACGCCGACCTCGTTCATGCTGCAGTGGGCCGTGATCGTCAAGCGGCCGGCCTGTCCGACGCGCACGCCGAGAAGTTCGCCACCAAGTTCGCCGACTTCGTCGGCCTGGGCTTCCAGCAGGATGTCGAGATCTGGACGCACAAGACCCGGATCGACAACCCGCTGCTGTGTGCCGACGACGGCCCGGTCTACCAGCTGCGCCGCTGGTATGAGCAGTTCTACACCGACGTCGAGGACATCGCGCCCGAGATGGTCGCGCGCTACGAGTTCGAGGTGGACACCACCCGGGCCGTGGCCGAATGGGAGGCCGAGGTCGCGGAGAACCTGGCTGCACAGCGGAACGGCTGACCATGCGCGAGGGGAACGGGGCCGGCTGGCCCGACGAACGGCACGCCGGGTTCCGGCGGGTCGAGTGCGACCGCTGCGCCGCTGCGGTGCTGGTCGTCAAGTTCAGCCGGCAGCACACCAGCGTGCAGTGGAGCCCGGCGTCGGTGCGGGCCTGCGCCGAGTTCACCGCCCGCGCGGCCGCCGGTGGGCAGAGCGCCCTCATCGACACCTGCGCCAGCTTGCGCGAGTCCATCGACCGCGCGGTGACCCGGGGCCGCCTGGAGGTGTCACCGCCGTGACCGGGCCGCGCCCCTGCTATCAGGTGCGGGTGACGGAGGTGATCAGCGAGACAGCCGACGCGTGCTCGCTCGTGCTGGCCGTCCCGCCGGAGCTGGCCGGCGTGTTCTCCTACCGCCCCGGCCAGTTCGTGACCGTGCGGATCCCGCAAGGCCGCGGTGGCTCGGTGGCACGGTGCTACTCGCTGTCCAGCTCGCCGCACGCCGGGGACCCGCCCACGATCACCGTCAAGCGGATCGACGGCGGTCACGCATCCAACTGGATCGCCGACAACGTCCGGCCCGGGGACGTGCTGGACGTGCTGCCGCCCGCGGGCACGTTCTGCCCGCCATCGCTGGCGGGCGATTTCCTGCTGTTCGCGGGCGGCAGCGGGATCACCCCGGTCATCTCGATCCTCAAGTCGGCGCTGGCCGAGGGACGCGGCCGGATCACCCTGATCTACGCCAACCGCGACGAGCGCTCGGTCATCTTCCCCGCCGAGCTGCGCAGGCTGGCCGGGAACCGGCTGCTGGTGGTGCACTGGCTCGACTCGCTGCACGGGCCGCCGACGGCGGCCGGGCTGGCCGCGCTGGCCCGCCCCTACGCCGGCGCCGAGGCGTTCATCTGCGGCCCCGACCCCTACCTGGCGGTCGTCCGGCAGGCACTCGGCCAGCTGGGCGTGCCCGCGAAGAGCGTGCACGTCGAGCGGTTCCTGTCGCTGGCGGAAAACCCCTTCGAGTCCACCGAGCCGACCGGGGGCATGGCCGCGACGCTGGCGGTCTGCCTGGACGGCCAGACCCGCCAGGTGCCGTGGCCTGCGGGCACCCGCATGCTCGACGTTCTCATCGACCAGGGTCTCGATCCGCCGTTCTCCTGCCGCGAGGGCATCTGCGGTGCATGCGCCTGCCAGCTCACCGGCGGCGAGGTGGAGATGGCCCACAACGAGGTGCTGGAGGCGGAGGACCTCGCGGATGGCTACATCCTGGCCTGCCAGGCCCTGGCCCTGACGCCGGAGGTCAGCATCACCTACTCCTGACCGGCAGCTCGTGCCCGCCAGCTGGAGCCCGGTCGCTGGCCCCAGCGGTCCTGCCCGCCAGCTGGAGCCCAGTCGCTGGCCCCAGCGGTCCTGCCCGCCAAGCTCATCGCGCGGCGATGCTCATCCCACGGCGGGCGTTCTCCCACCGGTGGACGGAACCGGCACGGAGGCCGCGGCGTGCCGCCCGGCCCGGCGGCCGGAGAAGACACAATCGGCCAGGGAAAGCCCGCTGACGTAGGAGCGCGAGCACAGGCCGACCGCGCTCCGGCCCGCCGCGTACAGCCCGGGCACGGTGGTGCCGTCGGCCCGGCGTACCTGGCCGGTCTCCTCCGCGACCACCAGCCCGCCCAGGGTGAGCATCGGCGCCGGATACGCCAGCCGGGGGCCGGATGGAGCAGTCGATGAGCGAGTACGGCGGCCGGTCCTGCGCCCGGAGCAGCTCGGCCGGCTTGCCCGCCGGGTCCTCCGGTCCGCCCACCAGGTTCGCCGGTCCGCCCACCGGGTCCTCCGGTCCGCCCACCGGTCCTCCGGTCCGCCCACCGGTCCTCCGGTCCGCCCGCTAGGTTCTCCGGGTCGGCCGGCCCGGCCGCCGCTGGCCGCAACCGCGTTGTAGGCGGCCACGGTGGCCGCGAGGCCGGCCGGGTCGATTCCGGCGCGTGACGCCACCCCGGCGACGGTGGGCGCGCTGACCCGGCCCACGGTCAGCAGGTAGAACGCCTGCAGCCGCTGGAACCACAGCGTGCTCCGGCGCAGCTGGCGTCGCGCCTCGGCGAGGGTGGCCCGGTCAGCGAGCAGCCAGGCCTGCCGATGCCTGGCCATGATGGCCTCACCGATCGCCGCCCCGTAGCGGGACTCGTCGCAGACCCGCGATCCGTCGCGGTCCACCAGCACACCGCCCAGCAGCGCGGCCGGCGGCCTGAGGAAACGCCAGACCGTGACGCGGTCCAGGAACGCGGTCGCGCCGCCGGCCTGTTCGCCGAGCCGGATCCCGCTGCCGTCGTCGCCGGGCGTCCCCAGCGGCAGTCTGCGGCACTGCGGTCAATTTCGCCCCTTGGCGGCCAGCCCGCCCCTCGGCGGCCAGTCCCGCCTCGCGGCCAGTCCCGCCCTCGGCGCCCAATTCTGCCCCTCCGGCGGGCAATCTCACCCCTCGGCGAAAACTGTAACGTGTTCTAGTATGAAGGGCCGGGAGGTGCCATGACAACGGACGGCGCCGGGTTCGACGAGACACCATGACAACGGACCAGGCCGAGTTCGACGTCGTGGTGGTGGGCAGCGGCGCCGCCGGGATGACCGCCGCGCTCACCGCAGCGCATCATGGCCTGCGCGTGGTGGTGATCGAGAAAACGGACCGGTTCGGCGGCTCCACCGCCCGCTCCGGCGGCGGGCTCTGGCTGCCCGGCAACGAGGTCCTGCGCAAGGCCGGCGTCAGAGACACCCCCGAGCAGGCCCGCGCCTACCTGGCGTACGTGGCCGGGGATGGTGACAGGGCGCGGCAGCATGCGCTGCTGGAGCACGGCCCGGCCATGCTCACCTTCGTGCGGGCCAGCACCCCGGTCGACTTCGCCTGGGTGCCGGGCTACGCCGACTACTATCCCGAGGCGCCCGGCGGCCTGACTCAGGGACGCAGCATCGAGCCGGTGCCGCTCAACGGGCGGGTGCTAGGGCCCGAGCTGGCTCACCTCAACCGGGCGTACGCCCCGGCCCCGAACGGCATCACCATCACCCAGGCCGACTACCGCTGGCTGAGCCTGGGCCCCCGGCACCCACGGGCCATCCTCGCCACCACGAGGATCCTCGGCCGGGCAGCGCGCACCCGGCTGCTCCGGCAGCCGATGCTCAGCCTCGGGCAGGCCCTGGCGGCGGGCCTGCGGGCCGGCCTGATGGCCAAGGAGGTGCCGGTCTGGCTCGGCACCCCCATGACCGGCCTGCAGATGACGGACGGCCGGGTCACCGGGGTCGATGTCACCCGCCACGGTCGGCCTGCCGTCATCCGGGCGGGCCGCGGCGTGGTGCTGGCCGCGGGCGGCTTCGAGCGCAACGAGCGGATGCGGCGGCGCTACCAGCGCGAGCCGATCGGCACCGAGTGGACGACCGGCGCGGCCGGCAACACCGGCGACGCGATCGCCGCGGGCGAGGCCGCCGGGGCGGCGCTCGACCTGATGGACGACGCCTGGTGGGGCCCGTCCATACCGCTGTCCGGCGGGCCGTACTTCTGCCTGGCCGAGCGCAGCCTGCCCGGCTGCCTGCTGGTCAACGGGGCCGGCCACCGGTTCGTGAACGAATCCGCCCCCTATGTCGATGCCGTGCACGCGATGTATGACGGTCACTGCGCCGCCGTCCCGCACATCCCGTCCTGGCTGATCACCGACCAGCGCTACCGCGACAGCTACGTCTTCGCCGGCCTGCCGCCACGCAAGCCGCTGCCCCGTCGCTGGTACGCCGCGGGCGCGGTCCACCGCGCGCCCACCATCGCGGACCTGGCCGGCCAGGTCGGCATCGACCCAGCGGCGCTGGCCAAGACCGTCGCCAGGTTCAACGAGTTCGCGCAGGCCGGCAACGACGAGGACTTCCGCCGCGGCGACTCGGCCTACGACCGCTACTACGGCGACCCGCGGCGCCGGCCCAACCCGTGCCTGGCGCCGCTGGAGATGCCACCGTTCTACGCCATCAAGATCGTGCCGGGCGACCTCGGCACCAAGGGCGGCCTGCGCACCGACGAACGGGCCCGGGTCCTCCGTGGCGACGGCACCCCGATCGCCGGGCTGTACGCGGCGGGCAATACGAGTGCCGCCGTGATGGGGCACAGCTACGCCGGCGCGGGCGCCACGATCGGGCCCGCGATGACGTTCGGCTACCTGGCCGCGCTCGACCTCGCCGCTAACCCCAGCCCGCAGGGCGCACGGTAGTACGTGCGTGGGTGGGACCGCGCCCTGCGCCTCGCCCGTCGGGCTCTTAGACGCTCCAGCACGGCCCCACCCACCCACACTGCGGTGGCGGTATCTGCCGATACCCAGCGCGGGGGTAGCTGGGCGCTCAGGCGGCCTGGTTGGGTGGGTCGTGGCTGGGTGGGCCGTGGCTGTGCAGGGTGCGGCCGTGGGGGCTGGTGGCGGTGGTGGTGCCGTCGGGGTGCAGGCGCAACGTCCAGCCCCAGCGATGGATGACAGTCAGGTGATGGAAGGCGCACAAGGGCGCCAGGTTGTGCAGTGCGGTGGGGCCGCCTTCTGAGCGGGGGAGCAGGTGGTGGATCTGGCAGCAACTGGCGGGCTGGTCGCAGCCGGGGAACGCGCAGCACGGGTGGCGGGCGGTGACGGCGCGGCGCAGGTGGGCCGGGATGGCCGGCTCGGCCTGGCCGGTGTCCAGCGGGATGGGGACATCCAGCGGCAGGCTGACGGTGGCGGCGGGGCCGCCGGCCAGCTGGGATTGCCGCAGCCAGGAGGCCAGGCCGCCCGGGCCCGATAACACGTCGGCGGCCATCGCCAGCAGCGAGCCACGCAGCCGGGCCAGCGTCTGGGGCGAAAGCGGGGTGCGGGCGGGGCCGGTGCCGGTGCCGGTGCCGCCGCCGCGCCCGCAGCCATCGGGCCGGGCGCCCGGGCTGTCAGCCTGTCCGTGGCCGGTCAGGAACGTCTGCACCAGGCGGTCAAGCGCTGCGTTGTCCACGTGCCCGGTCACGATCGGCGCCAGGGTGGCGTCGCAGGCAGCCGCGTCGGCTTCGGGGCCGGTCAGCCAGCCGTGCTCGCGGGCCGCCGCGGCGGCCCGCCAGGCGGTCTCGGCTTGCGATGCGCCGGGCAGGCTGCGCAGCTGGGACAAGGTGATGTGCACCTGGGCCTGGGTGGGCTGCCCGCCGCGGTCGGGCAGCATGCGCGAGCCGATGAGGCGCCGGCACGCTTCTTCCAGCGCGTCGTGGCGGCGCTGGGTGGCGGTGCGCAGGTCTTCGGGCCCGGCCCGTTTGCCCAGCGCCTCCAGCACCGCGGACATTGCGGCGGCGCACCCGGGGGTCAGGTCACCGGTGAGCCGGGCCGCGCCGCCGAACGTCAGGTCCAGCATCAGCCGCCGGTCATCGAAACCGTCCTCGTCGGGATCCGCCTCGTCCATCCGCGAACGCTGGTGCATCTGCTCGGCCAGCCCGGCCAGATCGGCCAGTTCCGCCCCGCCGGCCGCGGCCGCGGCCAGGATCGTATCGGCGTCCTCGCGCTTGTCTTCGGGCAGCCGGTCACTCCAGCCGCAGATCGCCCGCGCCCACGACACCGACAGTTGGCCGTCGGCTAACGCGCGGGCGATCACCGGGTGAGCGGCCAGGCGCCGCGCCCACCCCACCGCGGCCAGCGCGGCACCCTTGCTCACGCGGGTCTGCCACTTCAGCCACGCCCGCGCCGACCCGTGCCCGTCATCCTCATAACCGTCCTGAGCGGCGAACGCGGCCAGTATGCGGGCCCGGGCCGCGGTGTGCCGGGCCTCAGCCCGCTCCAGCGCCCGCAGCGCCCGCGCCTGCACCTCAGTGGGCAGCGACCCGGCGTCAGCGGCAGCCAGCCTGGTCAGGGCACGATCGAGCATCGTCAGCGCATCGGCCACATTGGCCGGGTCATCCGCGCCGCACATGCCGATCACCTCCGCCCGGCCGCCTTCGCATCGCCATTTCCAGGCCACTAATTCGATGACTAGTTTGATTCTAGTCATTGGTGCCGACATTTCCGGGCCGATAAGAGGCTCCCGCAGAATTCTCGCCAGAATTTGCAGTGCTTCGGGCAAACCGGAGCGCTTCGGCACGCGAGCGGTTCGAGCACATGCGGGAGCGCCTCGGGCATACGGGAGCGCCTCGGGCATACGGGAGCGCCTCGGGCACGCGGGAGCGCCTCGGGCACGCGGGAGCGCCTCGGGCACGCGGGAGCGCCTCGGGCACGCGGGAGCGCCTCGGGCACGCTGTCAGTCCGGGCCGAGGATTAGGCCGCTGGTGGGGACCCCGGTGCCTGCGGTGACCAGGACCGGGCCGTCGCCGCCAACCTGGTTGACCGACGTGCCGCGGACCTGGCGGACGGCCTCGGAGATGCCGTTCATGCCGTGGATGTAGGCCTCCCCCAGCTGGCCGCCGTGCGGGTTGACCGGCAGCATCCCGTCCAGCTCGATCGCCCCGCCGGCGATGAAGTGCCGAGCCTCGCCGCGCAGGCAGAAACCCAGCTCCTCCAGCTGCAGCAGAACGTACGGCGTGAAGTGGTCGTAGAGCACGGCGGCCCGCACGTCCTGCGGGCCGATCCCGGCCTGCCGCCAGAGCTGCCTGGCCACCACACCCATCTCGGGCAGGCCCAGTTCGTCGCGGTAGAAGCTGGTCATCGTGAACTGATTGGGCCCACTGCCCTGGGCGGCGGCGAGGATCACGGCCGGCCGCTGCAGGAGGCCCCGGGCCCGGTCGAGGCTGGTGACGACCACCGCAACGGCGCCGTCGCTCTCCTGGCAGCAGTCGAGCAGCCGCAGCGGCTCGGCGATCCACCGCGACGCCTGGTGCTCGGCCAGCGGCACCGGCCGCCGGTAGAACCAGGCCTTCGGGTTGGTCGCGGCGTGCCGCCGGTCCGCGACCGTGACTGCGCCGAAGTCCTCGCTGGTCGCGCCGTAGTCGTGCATGTAGCGCCGGGCGATCATCGCCACGGTCGCGGCCGGAGTGGACAGTCCCATCGGGTAATGCCAGCTGTTGTCCACCCCGGCGGAGGTCGCCGCCTGCACCGCGGCGCGCGACACCTGGCCGAAACGGTGGCCAGAACGTTCATTCAGCGCGCGATAGCAGATCACCACCTGCGCGATCCCGGTGGCGACCGCCATCGCCGCCTGCTGCACACATCCGCAGGCCGCGCCGCCGCCGTAGCCCACGTGGCTGAAGAACCGCAGTTCGCCAATGCCCAGCTCGCGGGCGAGCGCGATCTCGGCGGTGCTGTCCATGGTGAATGTCACGAGCCCGTCGACATCGCCAGGGGCCAGCCCGGCGTCGGCCAGCGCGGTGGTCGCCGCCTCGGCGGCCAGCCGCAGTTCGCTGCGGCCCGATTCCTTCGAGAACTCGGTGGCGCCTATCCCGGCGATCGCCACATCCCCGCAGAACACAGCCCCGGAGATCACGGTGCGCTCCCGCCCGGCTCGCCCGGCCCGCCCGGCCCTCCCGCCACACCTGGCCCACCCAGGCCGGCCGGCTCGACGCGAACGGTCCCGGTGACGTGATCGCCGAGACTGCACCGGCCGACGACCTCCACCACGTACTCCCGCTCCCCGGCCTGGATCACCTTCCCGGAGAAGGTGATCTTGTCGCCCGCGTAGCAGGGCACGCCGAGCCGGATCGTGATCTGGTGCACCATCGCCTCCGGGCCGGCCCAGTCGGTGACGTACCGCTGCACCAGGCCCGTCGTGGTGAGGATGTTGACGAAGATGTCCTTCGCGCCGCGCTCGACGGCCCGGTCACGGTCGTGGTGGACGTCCTGGAAGTCCCTGGTCGCGATCGCGCCGGCGATCACGAACGTTGGGGTGATGCCGATCTCCAGCTCCGGCAGGACGGTGCCGCTCCCGCCGGCGCCGGACCCCTTGGCGCCAGACCCCTCGGCGCGGCCCCTGGCCTTGCCGGTACCGTCAGCGCCCACATCGGTGATCATCGCTGATCCTCCTGCCACGCAGGCAGGATCAGTTCCCCGTCCACCTCGATGAAGGTGACGCGGACCGGCAGGCCGATGCGGACCCGCTCCGGATCGGTGCCGAGCAGCTCACCGACCATGCGGACCCCCTCGGTGAGCTGGACGAGGACGATGACGATCGGAAGCTGCCGGCCGGGCACGGGCGGGTGGTGGTGGACGACGTAGCTGTAAATCTCCCCGGTCCCGGCGGCGACGTCGTACTCGGGCCGGGCAAAACCGCATACCGGGCACATCGGGCCGGGCGGGTGGCGCAGCGTGCCACAGCCGCCGCAGCGCTGGATGCGCAGCTCGTGGCGGGAGGTGCCCTCCCAGAAGAAGGCCGTGTCCGGTGAGACCACCGGCCGCAGCACGTCGGTGCCGGGCTCCGGCCGCACCAGCCGCAGCACGCCGGGGGCGGGTTCCAGCGGTTCCGGCGGCGCGGAGGACCCGGCGGGCCGGAACTTCAGTATCCGGAACTTCATCGACGCGACCGCTTCCGTCCCCACGTACCAGGTGCTCCGCGTGGTGACGAACCAGCCCTCGCCGAGCGCCGTCTGTTTCGGGCCGGTCACGTCTTCCAGGCTGGAACGCACCGTGACGTGCTCGCCGAGGCGCAGGTAGCGGTAGTACTCCTGCTCGCTGTTGGTGGCGACGACCGAGATGAACCCGGCTTCGTCGAGCGCCGCCGACATCAGGCCCAGCGGGTCGGCGGGGTCCTCGCCGCCAGCGGTGGCCTCGCCAGCGGTGGCCTCGCCAGCGGCGGGCCGCAGGCCGCGCATCGTCCAGACCTGCGTCATCGCCGGGGGGGCCACCAGGCCGCCGTGCACCGACCGTGCGGCCGCGGCGGCGTCGGTGTACACCGGGTTGGTGTCGCCCATCGCCTGCACCCAGTGCCGGATCATGGGCAGGTTCACCGGGTCCGGCGCCTCCCGCGGGCTGCTCTCGCCGAGCGCCGCGATCCGGTCGGCGGCTTGCTTGATCGCCGCGCCCGTGTCGTCAGCGGTCACCTGACCCCTCCGCTCTTCGGGAATCCGCTCCCCAAGAACTCACTCTGGCCGAACCCGCTTACCGCCGGCTCCCACACCGACACCTTTCCCCACCGGCGTCTCCCGCACCGGCTGATCCCTTATCGGGGCACCCTCGGCAGCCCGAGGCCGGCCGTGGCGATGAGCTCGCGCTGGATCTCGTTGACCCCTCCCCCGAAGGTCAGCACGGTGTTCCGTTTGGCCTGAATATCCAGCCAGCGGACCAGCTCGGCGGTCTCCTCGTCGGCCGGGTCGCCGTGGCGCCCGACGATCTCCTCGAGCAGCTGGCCGAGATGCTGCAGCCGCTCGGAGGCGAAGACCTTGGTGACGGACGCATCGGCGGCCCCGAGGCTGTCGGCGGCCGCGACCTGCCAGTTGAGCAGCTCGTTGATCCGCAGGCTGGCATATGTCTGCGCGAGCGCCCGCCGGACATCGGGCTGGCTCAGGACCCCGGCGCGATCCGCCCAGCCGCGCACCCGGTCGTACAGGGCGGCGAGCCGGCCCGCCGGGCCCAGCATCACCCGTTCGTGGTTGAGCTGGGCCGTGATCAGCCGCCAGCCGCCGTTCTCCTCCCCGACCCGCATCGTGACCGGGACGCGCACGTCGGCGTAGTAGGTCGCATTGGTGTGGTGCGCGCCGTCGTGGGTGATGATCGGCGTCCAGGAGAACCCCGGATCGGCGGTGTCGACGATGAGGATGGAGATTCCCCGGTGCTTGGGCGCACCGGTGTCGGTACGGCACGCGAGCCAGACGTAGTCGGCGTCGTGGGCGCCGGTCGTGAACAGCTTCTGCCCGTTGACCAGGTAACTGTCCCCGGTGCGCACGGCCCGGGTGCGCAGCGCCGCCAGGTCGGTGCCCGCCTCGGGCTCGGTGTAGCCGATGGCGAAATGCACCTCGCCGGCCAGGATCCGGGGCATGAAGAAGTCCTTCTGCGCGGCGGTCCCGTAGGCCTGCAGCACCGGGCCGACCGTCTGCAGGGTCACGGCGGGCAGCGGCACGTCCGCGCGGGCCGCCTCGCTGACGAAGATCTGCTGCTCCACCTGGCCGAAGCCGCGTCCGCCATAGGAGGCGGGCCAGCCGACGCCCAGCCACCCGTCGCGGCCCATCCGGCGCACCACGTCGCGGTAGACGGTGCCGTGCCGCTCGGTGAGCAATGCGGTGCGCTCACCGGGCGAGAGCAGGCCGGAGAAGTAACGGCGGAGCTCGTCACGCAGTGCGAGCTGTGAGTCCGTCAGGTCGCAGAACATGGCGGCCGCCTCAGTCGCCGAGCCCGGCGCCGAGCCGGCCGAGGCGGTAGTCGGCGCCGCCGACCAGCCTGACCAGGTCCTTGACGAGCGCGGAGTACCGGTGCAGCGGGTAGCTGACATCCATGCCGGTCCCGCCGTGCAGATGGTGGCAGGCCCGCAGCGCCGCGGGCGCCTGCTCGGCGAGCCAGTACGCCGTCACGTCGAGGTCATCGCCGGCCTCGCGGCTGGTGTCCAGCCGCCAGCAGGCGGATAGCGCCGCCAGGTGCAGGGTCTGGCTCACGATGTGGACATCGGCGATCCGCTGGGCCACCGCCTGGAACGCGGCCAGCGGGCGGCCGAACTGCTTCCTCGTGCCCACGTGCGCCGTGGTCAGCGCGAGCGCACCGGCCAGGGCGCCGTCGGCCAGGCACGCGGCCCCGGCCAGCGTCAACTGGTAGAGGTCGTCCACCGCGCGGCCGTCCCCGAGCCGGTGAGCGACGGGCGCCGCGTCCAGGTGGAGCGTGCACTCGGGCCCGCCCGCCGAACTCGGCGTGGGCCGCAGCGTCACCCCGTCCGCCGACGGGTCGACCACGACCACGCCGGTGCCGCCCGCGGTGAAGCTCGCCGGCACCAGGATCCAGCGGGCCGCCGCGGCGTGCGGAACGCCGATCTTGACGCCCGAGACGGTGCCGGCGCCCGCCGTGGTGGCCGGCGTTGGCGGCATCGGGTCGGACCGCTCGCGCACCGCGGCGGTGAGCACGGCGTCCCCGGCGGCGACCCCGTCCAGCAGGACCTGCTGCAGGCCACGGTCACCCCACCGGGTCACCGGCAGGACGCCCATGGCCAGCGTGGCCAGCGCCGGGACCTGTGCCGCCCGCCGGCCGACCTCGGTCAGCAGCACCGCCGTGTCCATGACCCCAAGCCCGTCCCCGCCCAGCCAGCCGGGCAGCGCCAGCCCGAGCAGGCCGGCCTGGCCGAGCTCCTTCCACAGCGCCCGGTCGTCGGCGTCCCCCGCCGACGCGGGGCTGCGGTCCAGCACATGGGCGGCGGCTGCAGCGACCGCCTGCTGGGTCTCACCGAGGGCGAAGTCCACTCAGCCCTCCCTGTCACGGCCGGGCCATCCCCACAGAATTAGAACACGTTATACCTACGGCGGCCAGGGCGCGGGACGGCCCCGCGCCGCGTCGCCGTTGGTAGGCTGGCGACCTGCGACAACGGACGAGGGGGCTCGATGGCATCCCCGAGAACAGGTACCACCGCCGGCGCGGGCCCCGCACCCGATGGCGAGTTCAGTTCGGCGGCTCAGCGTGAGCGACGCCAGCGGATCCTGGACGCCACCCTGGCGCTGGCGTCCAAGGGCGGTTACGACGCCGTGCAGATGAGGACTGTGGCGGAGCGGGCCGGCGTGGCACTCGGGACGCTGTACCGGTACTTCCCGTCCAAGATCCACCTGCTCGTCTCCGGCCTGGCCCGGGAGTTCGAACGGAACCAGGAGAAGCTCGACCGCACGCCGATCCCGGGCGACACGCCCTATGAGCGGATGCTGTACGTGCTGGGCAAGATCACCCGGACCATGCAGCGCGAGCCGATGCTCACCGAGGCGATGACCAGGGCATTCATGTTCGCGGACCCGAGCGCGGCGGCCGAGGTCGCCACGGTGGCGCGGCTGATGGAGCGCATGCTGACGCGGGCGATGCACGACGGCGAGCCGTCCGCCGACGACATCGCGATCGCGCGCGTGATCGGCGATGTCTGGCTGTCCAACCTGGTCGCCTGGGTGACCCGGCGGGCGTCGGCCAACGACGTGAGCAACCAGCTCGAGCTCGCCGCCCGCCTGCTGCTCCGCTAGCCGACCCCTAGCTCACCTTGGCGATGACCTCGTCGGCGAACCTGCGCAGCTGGCCGATCTTGGCGGCCAGTGGCTCACGGTCGGGGCCCGTCTGGTAGGGCCAGCGGAAGCCGACGATCGCGTCGGTCACCCCCTGCTCCTCCAGCCGCCGCACGCCATCGGCGCGGTAGGCGTCGGAGGAGATCACATGCACCTCGAACGGCCGGCCGGCCGTGCCTGCCTGCTGGCGAAACTCGCCGAGCCGGGCCAGCAGGCCGGGCAGCTGCGCGAGGTCTCCCCCGCCGTGCAGCCACCCGTCCCCCATCCGGGCGGCGCGGCGGAGCGCGGCGTCCCCATGGCCGCCGATGAGGATGGGGATGGGCTCGCTCGGCACGGGAGCAATCTTGACCGGCGCGAAGTCGAAGACCTCCCCGTGGTACTCGAAGTACCCCCCGGCCGACAGCCCGCGGATGACGGCGAGCTCCTCGTCCATCCGCCGCCCGCGGCCCTCCCACGGCACGCCCAGCACCTCATAGTCCTCCTGCCACGGGCTCGTCCCGACCCCCAGGACGAGCCGGTTGCCGGTGAGCACGGCCGTGGACGTCGCCTGCTTGGCCACCAGCACCGGGCTGCGCACCGGCAGCTTAAGAACAAACGTGACAAAACGAAGGCGGGTGGTGACCGCGCCGAGCGCGGGTATGAGCGAGAACGGCTCGATGAAGGGCTTGTCCTCCAGGAACTCACGGCTGCCATCGGGACTGAACGGGTACCGGCTGCCGGAGTGCCGGGGATAGCAGATGCTGTCCGGCACCACCATCGAGGCGTACGCCGGCCTCCTCGGCGGCCCGGGCGAGTGGCGCGTAGAACGACGGGTCGGTCATCGATTCGGCGTAGGAGAAGCGCACAGGACCTCCGGGCTGCGGCGCTCCAGCGGCGCAGCGGCAGCGGAGCCCAACCGAAAACTAGAACGGGTTCTTGCGCAAAGTCAACCGGCGGGCGGAGGCTGGGCGCATGGACCTTGCCGCGCTCGAAGAGATCCGCCGGCTGAAGTACCGCTACCTCCGCTGCGTCGACCTGAAGCTGTGGGACGAGATGGCGGACGTGTTCACGCCCGGCGCCACGGTGGACTACGGCACGCTGGCCCTCGGCCAGCCGATCAGGCTCACCGGCCGGGACGAGATCGTCGCGTTCCTGCGCGACAAACTCGGGCCGGGCATCATCACCGTGCACTTCGCGAGCCAGCCCGAGATCGATATCGACGGCGACGAGGCCAGCGGCACCTGGAGTTTCGAGGACACCGTGATCGCGACCGGGTACCGCGTCCTGATCAAGGGCGCGGCGTTCTACCAGGACCGGTACGCGCGGGGCGGGGACGGCCGGTGGCGGATCTCGCACACCGGCTACGTCCGCACCTATGAGGTCATGATGTCGCTGGACGACGCGCCGAGCCTGAAGCTCACCGCGAACCGCTGGGCCGCCCACCAGGGCGCAGCGCCCGGCGGCTAAGGCCCGCGTCGTTGACGCGTTTCTAGAACTCGTTCTACCCTGACTCAGATCTGCCCTGCTGGGCCGTGCGGCCCGGCGATGAAGGCTTCGAGGGGTCGCCGTGCTCACCCAGTCGTTCGCGGACGCCGTGGCCGAAGCCGAAAAGATCATCGCCGGCGCGCCCCACGTCGTGACCGACGCGGACCTGGCCGAGGGGTACGACTACCTGGCCGGGAACATCCGGGCGTCGCTGCAGCTCGCCTGGGCCTACCAGCGCGATTTCCCCTACTTCGTCTCCTCCACCGGCCCATACACCAAGATGGGGCTCGACAACCCGGACACCCTGTACTTCCACTCCTACCTGCGCGACGACGCCGAGTACGTCGTCACCGGCCGCCGCGGCAGCACGGCCGACCTGAGCTTCCAGGTGCTCGACGGCGACTACTCCCCGGTCGAGGTGCCGGGCAGCCTGACCGCGTTCGACGACCGGGCGATCGAGATCGACGGGGACGGGTCGTTCGAGCTGCGGTTCGGCCCCGGGCCGCCCGGGCGCAGCTACTTCCCGCTCGGCCCGGGGTCGGCCATGCTGCTGGTCCGCGAGGTGTACAGCGATTGGGACGCCGAACGGCGCGGCACCATCGCCATCCACCGGGCCGACCGGGCCGGATGCGCACCGCCCGTGCCAGAGGTTGACGCGATGGCCAAGCGCTACCGGGTGGCGGGCAAGATCCTGCTCGCCCGGCTCCGGACCTTCCTCGCCTTCCCCGAGTGGTTCTACCTGAATCTGCCGGTCAACACGATGACGCCGCCGCGCCCCACGCCCGGCGGCCTCACCTCCCAGTTCTCCTCGGCCGGTCACTACGACCTCGGCGACCAGCAGGCGATGATCGTCACCGTCCCGGCGGCCGGCCGCGCCGTAGCGCCGTACCAGGGAATCCAGCTCGGCAGCATGTGGTACATCTCGCTGGACTACGTCAACCACCAGACCAGCCTCACCGCCGACCAGGCGCGTACCGACCCGGACGGCATGCTGCGCTTCGCGATCAGCGAGCGCGACCCGGGCGTGGCCAACTGGCTGGAGTGCACCGGGCACCGGCGCGGCTACGTGCAGATCCGCTGGCAGCGGCTGTCCCGGGACCTCGGCCCGGGGGACGGGCCGCGGGTCGAGGTGGTCCCGTTCACCGCGCTGCCGCGCCTGCTGCCGTACTACCGGCAGGCACGGGTGACGCCGGCGGAATACAAGGCGAAGATCGCCGCCCGCCAGGCCGCCGTCGCCGCCAGGATGCCCGGCTGATGGCGCTGCTGGCGGGCCAGGTGGCCGTGGTCTGCGGCGTCGGCCCCGGCCTGGGCCGGTCGATCGCGCTGGCCAGTGCGCGCGCCGGGGCCGACGTGGTGCTCGCCGCCCGGACGGCGTCCCGCCTGGACGAGGTGGCCAAGGAGGTCACCGCACTGGGGCGCCGCGGCGTCGCCATACCGACCGACCTCACCGACGGCGAGGCGGCCGCGCGGCTGGCCGGCGCCGCGCTGGCCGCGTTCGGACGGATCGACACACTCGTGCACAACGCGTTCGCGATACCGCCACTCACCGGCCTCGCCGACGCCGACCTGGCCACGCTCCAGGCCGCCTTCGATACCAACGTCGTGGCCGCGCTCCGGCT
The DNA here is from genome assembly GCA_963730065.1 of uncultured Actinomycetes bacterium. GTDB lineage: Bacteria > Actinomycetota > Actinomycetes > Streptosporangiales > Streptosporangiaceae > UBA9676. Next base: position 110,249 of record CAVSQL010000013.1, read on the forward strand.
GACCCGGCTGTTGACCCCGGCGCTCGCCGCCAGCCAGGGATCGGTCGTGATGATCAACTCCGCCGTGCTGCGCCATTCCCGGCCGGGCTTCGGCGGATACAAGATGACCAAGGCGGCGCTGCTCGCCCTGGCGCAGAGCCTGGCCAGCGAGCTCGGCCCGCAGGGGATCCGGGTCAACTCGGTCGCGCCCGGCTACATCTGGGGCGGCTCGCTGAAGTGGTATTTCGGCCACCTCGCGCGGCAGCGCGGCGTGGACGCCCAGCAGGTCTACGACGAGACCGCGGCCACGATCGACCTGCGCAGGCTGCCCGAGCCCGATGAGGTCGCCGACGCGGTGGTGTTCCTGGCGTCGCCGATGGCCCGCGCCATCACCGGCCAGTGCCTCGGCGTCGACTGTGGCGAGTACCACCATTGACGGGCAGATCCTTGACTCGCCTCCCGGCCAGCGCTGAAGGCGGTGACCGGTGAGCGGCGGGGAGGGAATCGGCAGTCCTGAAGACCTGCACGCTTCGGCCACCCGGATCACCGGGCTGGCTGACTTCGGCTCCGGCGACTACCGCGACGGCCTCGCCGTGCTGCTGGACTCCTGCGCCCGCGACGCCGGCCTGACCGAACTGGGCACGAAGGTGTTCCGGGCCTTTGTGCGCGGCGCGCTGGCGGCCAGGCTGCTCAGCGAGGCGGGATGGGCGCGCCACCCCGGTTATGCCGAGGTCGGCATCGAACGGCCGATCTTCGTCACCGGGCTACCCCGGACCGGTACCACCGCGCTGCATCGCCTGCTCACGGCCGACCCGGCGCACCAGGGCCTGGAGCTGTGGCTCACCGAGGTGCCGCAGCCGCGCCCGCCCCGGGACACGTGGGCCGGCGACCCCGCGTTCGGCCGCATCCAGGCGGCGTACGAGCGGCACCACGTAGCCCACCCCGAGTTCATGGGCGTGCACTACACGGCGGCCGACCAGGTGGAGGAGTGCTGGCAGCTGCTGCGGCAGTCGATGCGCTCGGTCTCCTACGAGTGCCTCGCGCACCTGCCGGGCTACTCCGCCTGGCTGGCCGGGCAGGACTGGACGGGCGCCTACCGCCGGCACCGCCGCAACCTGCAGCTGATCGGCCTGCCCGACCGCGGCCGCCGCTGGGTGCTCAAGAACCCGAGCCACCTGTTCGCGCTCGACGCGCTGCTCCGCGTCTACCCGGACGCGCTGGTGATCCAGACCCACCGTGACCCGCGGGCCGCGATCGCATCGGTGTGCAGCCTCGCCGCGCAGGCGTCGGCCGGCTGGTCGCCGGTGTTCACCGGCGAAGTGATCGGCCGCGACCAGCTGGAGCTGTGGGCCCGCGGCCTCGAGCGGTTCACGGCCGAGCGCGCCAGGCACGACCCGGCGCGGTTCTTCGACGTGGACTACTCCGAGTTCACCGCCGACCCCGTCCGCACCGTGGAAGCGGTCTACGCGCACTTCGGACTGCCGCTGACCGGCCCGGCCCGGGCCGCCATGAAGGCACTGCGCAGGCACAGTGCGCCGGCCGGTGTCGGGCCGGCGCACCGTTATGCGCTGTCTGACTTCGGGCTCACCGACCGCCAGGTCGGCGGGCGCTTCGCCGGTTACCGCTAGGGCGTGTAGAGCTCAGCGCTGGCGAGGATTTGGAGGACATGGGGGTGGTCGAAGAGCGTCCCACCGGCCATGAGCACCTGCCCGTCCGGGAGCAGGGTCGCGGTCTGGCTTTCGCGTCCCGTGGTCATGCTGCCGGTGCTGGTCCAGGTGTTGGTGCCCGGGTGGTAGAGCATGGCGGTCGCGGTGGTTTGCGGGTTCGACTTCAGGCCGACGAGCCCGCCGGCGACCAGGACGTTGCCGGTACCCAGCAGCGTGGCGGTGCTGTCGGATTGGCACTCCTGGGTGGATATGCACACATGCAGACCGGTGCTGGCGTTGGACCACTGGCCGGTCGCCGGGTCGTACCGCTCGGCGAACAGGCCGGCGGCGCTCCCTTGCGTCACGAGCACGTCGCCGCCGGGCAGCAAGGTCCCGACGTTGCCCCCGCGTGAGGCGCTCATGCCGCCGGTTGCGGTGAACTTCCCGGTCGCCGGGTTGTACAGTTCCGCAGCCGCGGTCGCGTTGGTGCCGCCCGCGATCAGCACCTGGCCGTTGTTCAGCAGGGTGGCGCTCTGGCCCGTGCGGGGCGTGGTCATGCTGCCGGTCGGGGTGAACTTGCCGGTCGCCGGGTTGTACAGCTCGGCGCTGGCCAGGAGGTTGAAGTTGGCGTCCTCCCCGCCGGCGATGAGCACCTGGCCGTCGGGGAGCAGGGTCGCCGACGGTCCCACATTGCTCAGGCCTGAGCGGCCCTGGTTCATGCTGCCGGTGACCGACCAGGTGCCGGTCGCCGGGTTGTACAGCTCAGCACTGGACAGGGCGTTACTGCCGCCCCCGGAACCGCCTGCGGCCAGCACCTGGCCGTTTTGCAGCAGCGTGGCCGTGGCATCTATCCGGGGCGTGTTCATCTGGCCGGTCACGGCCCAGGTGCCGGTCGCCGGGTTGTAGAGCTCCGGGCTGACCAGCGCCGCACCCCCACCGGCGTTAGCCCCGCTGACCAGCACCTGGCCGTTTTGCAGCAGCGTCGCCCGGCCCTGGGTGTGCGCGGCGTGCATGCTGCCGGTCGGGGTGAACGTGCCCGAGGCAGCCGCCGACGCGGGGGCGGCCGCGAGGCCGACCCCCAGGGCCAGCGCGGCCAGCGGAACGACCTGCAATAGACGTGACCGGTTCATTGACATTCCCCCTTCTCCCTCTAACCCGAGCCTGGGGCGTCAGAAGGAGGTCAAGCAACGGGGAAATCCCTACATTCGCAGCGGATATGGCGCCGGGCCGGCGCCAAGGTTCGCGGCTGGCGGCGTGTCAGTGCGAGTCGCGGCTGACGGCCGCGCCGCTCGATCCGAGCAGGAAGTCGAGGTCCGCGCCGGTGTCGGCCTGCTGCACGTGGTCGACGTACAGCAGCTCCCACCCCCGGCGCGGGCTGGCGAACCCGGTGGTCGTGGCCCGGTTCGGGGTGCGCCGCCGCAGCTCCTCGGGCGGGACTTCGAGGTCCAGCCGGCAGCGCCGGCACATCGAGCGCGATTACGTCGCCGGTCCGCACCAGCGCCAGCGGCCCGCCGACGGCCGCCTCCGGCGTCACGTGCAGGACGACCGTGCCGTACGCGGTCCCGCTCATGCGGCCGTCGCAGACGCGCACCATGTCGCGGACACCCTGCTCAAGGAGCTTGGCCGGCAGCGGCAGGTTCGACACCTCGGGCATCCCGGGGTAGCCCCGGGGGCCGCAGCCGCGCAGCACCAGCACCGAATCGGCGTCCACGTCCAGGTCCGGGTCACCGATGCGGGCGTGCAGATCCTCGATGGTGTCGAACACGACGGCGCGCCCGCGGTGCGTGAGCAGCTGCGGGGATGCCGCGGCGGGCTTGATGATCGCGCTGCCGGGGGCGAGGCTCCCGTGCAGGACCGCGATGCCCGCCTCCGACTGCAGCGGCTCGCCGCGGGCGCGGATGACCTCGTGGTCCCAGATCTGCGCCTCGCCGAGGTAGTCGACCAGGGGCCGGCCCGTGACGGTGACGGCATCCGGGTCGAGCAGGTCGGCCACCTCGTGCAGGACGGCGTGGAGACCGCCGGCGCGGTGGAAGTCCTCCATCAGGTGCCGGCGCTGGCTGCAGGTCGGCGAGCAGCGGCACGCCGGAGCCGATGCGGTCGAAGTCGTCGATGGCCAGCGGCACGCCCAGCCGCCCGGCGATGGCGAGCAGGTGCACCACGCCGTTGGTGGACCCGCCGATGGCGGCGAGCGCGACGATCGCGTTGCGGAACGAGCCCGCGGTCATCACCCGGCTGGGCCGGCGGTCCTGCGCGACCATCTCCACGGCCAGGCGGCCGGTCGCGTGCGACGCCTCGAGCAGGCGGCTGTCCGGGGCCGGCAGCCCGGCCGTGCCGGGCAGCGTCATGCCGAGCGCCTCGGTGAGCAGGCCCATGGTCGAGGCGGTGCCCATCGTGTTGCAGTGCCCCCGGCTGCGGATCATCGAGGATTCCGACGCCAGGAACTCCGGCCCGGACAGCGTGCCCGCGCGGACCTCCTCGCTGAGCCGCCACACGTCGGTGCCGCAGCCCAGCGGGACGCCCCGGAAGGTCCCGGTGAGCATCGGGCCGCCCGGCACGACCACGGCCGGCAGGTCCACCGACGCCGCCGCCATGAGCAGCGACGGGATCGTCTTGTCGCAGCCGCCGAGCAGCACCGCGCCGTCGATGGGGTTCGCCCGCAGCATCTCCTCGGTCGCCATCGCCGCCATGTTCCGCCACAGCATCGCGGTCGGCCGCACGTTGGTCTCGCCGAGGGACACGACCGGGAGGTTCAGCGGGATGCCGCCCGCCTCGTAGATCCCGGCCCGGACCGAGGCGGCGACCTCGTCCAGGTGCGCGTTGCAGGGGGTGAGGTCGGACGCCGTGTTCGCGATCGCGATGTGCGGCCGCCCCGAGAAGGCGTTCGCCGGCAGGCCCCGCCGCATCCAGGCCCGGTGGAGATACCCGTTGCGGTCGTCGCCCGCGTACCACTGTGCACTTCGAAGCTCGCTCACATCAGTTTCCTTCCCCCGAACCGGGGTGCTCGCCCGCCCACCGGCCCATGACATCATCGGGCCGGTGAGCGCCACAACGATGAGGGCCTTCGTGGTCACCGCCCCGGGGGAGGCCGGCGTCCAGGAGGTCGGCGCGCCCGTCGCGCGGCCCGGCGAGGCCGTCATCGACGTCGAGCGGGCCGGGGTGTGCGGGACCGATGTCGAGTTCTTCACCGGCGAGATGGCCTACCTCCACGACGGCCACGCCCAGTTCCCGATCCGGCTCGGCCACGAGTGGGCCGGGACCGTCTCGGCGGCCGGCGAGGGGGTCGACCCGGCCTGGATCGGCCGCCGGGTCACCGGCGACACCATGCTCGGCTGCGGCGCCTGCGGCCGCTGCCGGGGCGGATACCAGCATGTCTGCGAATCCCGGCAGGAGCTGGGCATCCGCGGCGGGCGCCCCGGTGCGCTCGCCGAACAGCTCGCCATGCCCGTCACCGCGCTGCACGCCCTGCCCGCCACGGTCGACGCCGCGCTCGGCGCCCTGGTCGAGCCGGGCGGCAACGCCCTCCGCTCGGCCCAGGGAGCCGGGCTGCGCCCGGAGGACCGGGTGCTCGTCCTGGGCGCGGGGACGATCGGGCTGCTGGTCGCGATGTTCGCCCGGGCGGCCGGGGCCGAAGTGCACCTGATGGGCCGGTCGGCCCGGTCGCTCGGCTTCGCGCAGACCCTGGGCTTCGCCGGCGCGTGGACGGCCGGCACGCTGCCCGCGCTGTCCTTCGACGCCGTGGTCGACGCCTCCAACGCGCCAACCCTGCCCGCGCGGGCGCTCGAGCTCGTGGAACCGGGCAAACGTGTGGTGTACGTGGGCATCGCCGGGAGCCCCAGCCTCATCGACACCCGCGCGCTCACGCTCAAGGACGTCACCGCGGTCGGCGTTCTCAGCGCCTCGCCCGGCCTGGCCGGCACGATCGAGGCCTACGCCCGCGGGGAGGTCGACCCGCGGCCGCTCATCGCGGCGACGGTCGGCCTCGGCGGGGTCGCCGCGGTGCTGGCCGGGGACCGGCCCGCGGGTGCGGGCGCGGGCCCCAAGATCCACGTCGATCCCCGCATCTAGAGGGGGTGTGCCCACGGAGCGCGCGCCTCAGCGGCGGCGCGCGAGGGCGCGCAGGGCGGCCACCGCGCCGACCACGCCCGCGGCTCCGGCCCCGGCCGCCGCCCATATCGCCGGGTGGCGGTAGCCAGGCCGCTTGGCCAGGGACATCGGCATCGAGCCCAGATGCAATGCGGCCACCGTGCCGTCGCCGTTGCGGCTGAACGCCACCGGCCAGGTGCCGAGGCCCAGGTCGGTCAAGTCCAGCCGGAACAGGTAGGGGTCGGCGGGATCGTCGGCGTGCAGCCGGAATCCCTTGCGCAGCCGGGACGCCGGGCTGAGGGCCCGCAGCACGAGGTGGCCGTCGCGGACGATCGCCTCCAGGCCCGCTCCCGCGACCATGCGGACCCGCGCGTTGGTGAGCGGGCCCGGGTCGGGCCCGTACCAGCCGCAGATCCCGGCCCACGCCTCCGGGTGCTCGGGCACGTCCAGGCGGGGGCCGTCGGCCGCGACGCCGAGAATCTCACGCAGGACCGCGTCGCTAACCCGCCCGGGCGTCACGGTGCCGGCGTTCGTGAACGCCAGCACCGCCACGCCGTCATCCGGCGCCACCAGCATGGTCGAGACAAAGCCGGGCCAGCCGCCGTCGTGACCCACGACGCGGTGGCCCCCCACGTCCCCGCGCAGGAAGCTCAGGCCGATCCCGGGAAGCCTCGGGTCGGGCTGGTACTGCGGCCGGAACATCTCGGCGAGCATGCCGGGCGGCGGGAACGGCTCGCGGCCGCCGTCGCCGCCGAGCAGGGCCACGGCGTAGCGCGCCATGTCCGCCGTCGTGGAGAAGACCGAGCCCGCCGGCTGAACGGCGATGTCACGGTCCTTCACCGCCCTCAGGCCCTGTTTCCGCAGCGCGTACCCGGTCGCGAGGTGGTCCTGGATCGGACCGGTGCGGGCGAAGTCCGTGCTGTCCATGCCGAGCGGGGCGAAAATGTGCGCGCGCATGTAGGAGGCGAACGGCTCACCGGACACGTCCTCGACGAGCTGCCCCAGGGTCGCGAACCCGTGGTTGGCATAGGCCCACTTGGTCCCGGGCTCGACCTCGACGCGGAGCCCGCCGCGGTAGTAGTCCGCCAGCGACGGCGCGGGGCGATCACGCGCGATGGCCAGGCCGATCGTCGGCCGGGCCAGGTCGGCCAGGCCCCGGGTCTCCCCTATCCCGCCCGTGTGCGTCAGCAGGTGCCGGATCGTGGTGGGCTTGAACGACTTGCGCGCCGGGGCCAGCCGGTAGGAGCGGAGGTGCTGGCTGACGGGATCGTCGAGGTCGAGCAGGCCCCGCTCCCGCAGCTGCATGACCGCGATCGCCGTGAAGGTCTTCGAGATCGAGCCGATCCGGAAGACGGTGTCCTGGGTGATCGGCGTCCCCCGCGCGGTATCCGCGACGCCGGAGCCCCCGAAGAACCCCAGGCCGTCGCGTCCCACCACCGCGACCGCCAGCCCGCCCGCCGGATGGCGGTGGAGAACCTCGGCGATCACCGCGGCGAGCCGCGCGTCGTCGAGCCGTGCTGCGTCAAGCGCCCTGGCGGCCATGGCTCATTGTGTTCCCGTACCGGGGTGGTGTCACCTCGATCGCCTGCCGCGGGAACCCGTGGGCCGCGTAACCGCGGCAGCGGACGTAACCGTCACCGCCCAGGCGAGCCCGCGGGGGCCGGCGATAGCTCGTCCGGATGTTCGGCAGCGAGGTACTCCTGCGTGAGGCGCACCGCCGTCGCGCCGTCACCGACGGCTGAAGCGACCCGCTTGATCGAGCGGTAGCGGGCGTCTCCGGCGGCGAAAACACCAGGGATCGAGGTCTCGAGCGGGAGCGGCGCGCGATCGAGCGGCCATCGCGATGGATGCGAGCCGTCCCGGACAACGTCGCGCCCGGTCACGATGTAACCCCACTGGAGCTGGATCGCTTCTGGTAGCCACCGCGTGTGCGGCTCACCGCCGATCAGCACGAACAGCGCGGCCGCCGGGACCTGTTCTGTCCGGTCGCGCAGCTTGTCGTGCAGGGTGAGGGTGTCGAGGTGGCCCTCCCCATGGCCGTCGGTGATCTCGGTGTGCAGCCGCACCGTGATGGTGGCGGTGGCCTCGATCTCCCGGATCAGGTAGTCCGACATCGAGCGCGCCAGGCTGTCACCCCGCACCAGCATCGTCACCTGCCGGGCATACCGGGCGAGGTGCAGTGCGGCCTGGCCGCCCGAGTTCCCGGCTCCCACGACGAAGACGTCGCGGCCTTCCATCGCCGACGCCTCGCTCCCGGCCGAACCGTAGAAAACGCCGGAGCCGACCAGCGCCTCCAGGCGCGGCACGCCCAGGCGACGCCAGGCGATGCCGGTCGCGACGATGACCGCCCTGGCCGTGATCTGGTGGCCATCGGCGAGGTGCACGGTGTGTTCGCCGCCCCGGGTCTCCAGCCCGGCGGCGGGCTGGGCGAACACCATGTGCGCACCGAACATCCACGCCTGCTCGCACGCCCGGCGGGTGAGCTCATGCCCGCTGACGCCGTGCGGGAAGCCCGGATAGTTCCGGATCATCGGGCTGCTCCCCGCCTGGCCGCCGGAAACAGTCTCCTCCAGTACCACCGTACGGAGGCCTTCGGAGGCGGCATAGACGGCGGCAGTGAGCCCGGCCGGTCCCGCCCCGATGATGACGACATCGCATTCGCTGACGCCGCTGGATATGCTCCCGCCGACCGCTTCGATCAGCTGAGCGGGCGTCGGCTGGGCCAATGTGTAGTCATCGTGACGGATCATGACCGGCAGGTGTGACGCGTCCAGGCCCCTGCTCCCGAGCAGGTGGCGGCCCTGCTCACTGTCGGCGGAGTGGAAGTGGAACGGCACGTAGAAGCGGGTCAGCAGCTCGCGCAGCTCGTTCGTGCGGGGGTCTTGGAGCCGCCCGATGACGTGGAACAACTCGAAGCCGGCCTGCTGATCCTTGGCCCACTCGGCCAGGAACTCGCTGACGGCGCGGTAGAGATCCTGCTCGAGCGTCCACGGCTTGGTGATGTGGTAGTCGGCCTGGCCCAGCGTCATGGCCTGGACAACCGGGCTGCGCGCCGAGTAGTCGCGCTCCACCAGGAGCACCCGCTTGGCCAGCGGGTGCAGGTCATGCGCGCGGGCCAGGAAGTCGACCCCGGGCATCTCGGGCATGTCGTGGTCGACGATGAGCAGCGCCACTGGTTCGCCTGCGCCGGCCAGCCCGCGCAGCGTAGCCAGTCCCGCGGCGGCCGACGACTCACCGATAACGCGGAAGTCCCCGCCGAACCGCCGGGACAGATCGTCCTGGAGCGCGTGCACCACCCCGGCGTCGTCATCGATCATGAACAGAACGGGCCGTGACATCTGCCACCTCTCAGCTGGGCAAGCCGCTGCGCAGCCGGGCCCCATGACCCCCCCGCGGCCGGCCTGCTGCCGCGTTCCGCCGGGCGGCCCCCACCGCACCGGCGCTACAGCACGCCAGATACCTACAAACCATACAAGTCAGCCGAAAACGCCCGGCCACGGGCGTCATCCGGGTGCCTGCCGCCTCCCACCCGCACGCCGCCCAGCGCGCCTGAGAGATCCTGGTCGTGGCGACTGCCCGCACTGCGTGCTGCCGTGGCGGGCCCGACTGGGGGGTGGAGGACGTGTACCGCAACGCACTGCCGCAGGTGAGCGGCGAGGTGTTCCTCACCGATTCCGGGCTCGAAACCGACCTCATCTTCAACGGGGGGTTCGAGCTGCCGGAGTTCGCGGCGTTCGTACTGGTTGATGACGCACACGGCACGGCCGCGCTCGAGAAGTACTTCCGCCGCCATGCGGACATCGCGGTGCAGCACGGCTGCGGTGTGATCCTTGAGGCACCGACGTGGCGGGCCAGCCGGGACTGGGGTTCGCGGCTCGGGTACCCGGCGGCGGAGCTGCGCCGGGTCAACGAGTCCGCCGTCGGCCTGCTGACCCGGGTGCGCGGCGACTACCGGGACGCGGCCAGCTCACCGGTGGTGGTCAGCGGGTGCATCGGGCCGCGCGCCGACGCGTACCGCCCGGCCGAGCGCATGCTGGAGGACGAAGCCGAGGACTATCACACCGAGCAGATCGGCATCCTCGCGGCGACCGACGCGGATCTGGTGCACGCGATGACCATCACCTACGCCGCCGAGGCGATCGGGATTGCCCGGGCCGCGGGCCGCGCTGACGTTCCCGCCGCGATCTCCTTCACCACCGAGACCGACGGCCGCCTGCCTGACGGCACGTTCCTGGCCGACGCGGTCGCCGCGGTGGACGCGGCCACCGGCGGCGCGCCGGTCTACTACGGGGTCAACTGCGCGCACCCCTCCCACTTCGAGTCCGCCCTCCCCAGCGGCGCCGCCGGAGCACGCGTCCGCAGCATCCGCGCGAACGCCTCGCGGAAGAGCCACGCTGAACTCGACGAGTCGCCCACGCTCGACGACGGGGACCCGGTGGAGCTGGCCGGCGACTACCTGCGGCTGCGTGCGCAGCACCCGCCGATCACCATCTTCGGCGGGTGCTGCGGCACCGACGCGCGGCACGTGCAGGCCATCGCCGACGCGGTCCTGGCGCCGGGGCCTACTGCTGGGCCGACGAGCTGACCCGCGTGCAGCCGGGGGGGATGGTGACCCGCGTCCCCGGAGCCATCGCCCGCCCGCCGGTGCCCCAGACCGCATAGCACTGCGTCTCGCCGGGTACGGGATAAATACCGCAGGGAGGCGAACATGCAGCTGGGCAAGGAACTGGCAACCGGATTTGTCAGCGATGAGGCGCAGGCCGCCCCGGACGCGGCGGCCGGCCTGCCGCCGGACACACTGGATGCGAAAGCGCCCGAGGAGCCGCCCGCCACGGAGCCGGAGCCGGCCGCCGCAGGCTGAGCCATGCTGAGCGCAACAGCCGCTCAGGAACGTCCCGACCGGCCCTACACAGGTTTCAAGCTGGCGCACGCGGTCCTGGCCGCGGAGGACGGGCGGGCCGGCTTCGCTGGGCTGTCGATCGGCGCTCAGCGCGTCTACGGGACGACCGCCGAGGCATCGTGTGTGTGGAGCCGGCGGCACGCTCCGCCCAGGCGGCGGTGCGGCTGCGGCTTTTACTGCCTCAACTCCCTCGCCGAGGCCAGGGCGCTGAGCTGCGCGACCGCCAACCGGGCAGCGGTGCTGCTGGAGGTCACGGCATCGGGGCGGTTCATCCGTTATGAACATGGCCTGCGTTACAGCCGGCAGCGGGTGCGGGCCGTGCGGGTCGGCCTGTGCGGGTGCGGCCGGCCGGCGGCCGGGCTGACCGACGCCGGGCGGGGCCTGGTGGGGTGGCGCCAGCTGATGCCATCGTGCGCGGCCTGCGCTGCGCAGCGTCACCTCGTCACGTTCGGCAGCTTCGCGGCCCGGCTCGGCGGGCTGGTTCCGGTCATCCCGGACCCGGGCGCGGCCGGCTGGGCCGGCGAGTTCTCCGGCGCCCCCGCCGAGCCGGGCGTCCCGTCTCCCGGCAGCCTGCCGGATGCGGAGGCAATCGCGGCCCTCGGCGCCGAGGTCGCGCTCGTGCACGCCCGCCTCGACCACCTGCAGGCGCAGCTCAGCCGCCTTGAGGGCGGCTCGGCCACCGGCCGGTAGCCGCCCGGACGCTGCCACCCCGCGAGCGCGCCCGCCCGACTCTGGCCCGGAGCGTGCGCGGGCCCAGGCCCACGATGCTGGCGAAACTGACTCAGCTGGTCAGCTGCTGGATCAGGAGGCCCATCGGGAAGTAGATCCGCAGCCCGCTGATCTTGTCGCCACGCAGGTCGTACACGACCGAGTACGGCACCCGGACGGCCCGGCCCGTGGGCTGCATCCCGGCGAACTCGCCGGTATGTGTGCCGACGAAATCCGCCTCGATCGCCGCCTTGCCCTCGTCCACCAGGAGGTTTTTCAGCTCGGCCCGGGCATCAAACGCGTTCTCATGCACATACCGGATCAGCTGCGCGGCACGATCCCGCCCCACGGCGGTCTGATCGGTTCCCTCGAATGAGGCGACGATATCGTCGGCGAAATAGGCCGGGAAGTCAGCGCGCTTGATAAGGGCGTCGAGATACCCCTGCATCACCTGCCGCTCCGTACCCATATGGCTCACCTTCCTCTCCCCCAGAGGTCTGTCCACAATGGGTGATGAACAGCGCTTAATGGCGAGAATATCCACCCTGGCCGAGCAGGCTCCCGCCGGCCGGCCCGGCCCCGCGTCCCACCGGTGTGCGGCGGGCAGGCCGGGGTGAGCCCGTTGCCGTGGCGGTGGTCCCGGGTGTAGCGCTCGTCGAAGGATTCCGCCAGGATCAAATTCGTGGAAGGGACCAGAATGCGACGCCCCGTGAAAAGGGTGCTCCTCGCGGCCGCGATCCTGGTGACCGGATGCCTGGTCAGCGCGTGCGCGCAGGCCGCCGGCGGCGCGACCATCAGCGACTCGCCGAGCGCCAGCGCGCCGGCCACGGCCACGGCCCCGCCGTCACCGACACCGAGCGCCGTCAGCCCGTTGACGGTAATTACCACCATCACGGCCACACCGGCCACCCCGGCGAGCAGCTCGCCGGCGGCGTCGTCCGGCGTATCCGGCTCCGATCTCATCTGGCTGTGGATCATCCTGGGCGCCCTGGCCCTGCTGGGCATCATCTTGTGGGCGACACGCTCCTCGGGCCGTTCCTTCGCCCGCGCCCCGGCCCCGGACTATTCCCCCACGGCGGCGGGCTGGCACGCCAGAGCCGCTGACGCCTACGCCCAGGGTGCGGCTCTCGATGGCGCCGTGCGCGCGGCGGACCGGCAGGGCGCGTTCGCCGAGCCGGCCGGCGACCGCTGGTATGACATCCGGCGCCTTGCCGATGACCTCGCCGAGACGTTGTACGCGATGCGTGAGACCGCGCCCAATGAGAATCGCCGCGGCCAGGTGGCGCGGGCGCTCGCTTCGCTGGAGGCCGTTCGTTACGCGGTGGACGCCGACCTCACCATCACGGTCGAGGACGCCGACCCCGAGGAGGAAGCGAGCGTCCATTCCAGCCTGGCCGTCCTGGAGTCGTCCCTGAACACGCTCCGGGTGCCGGAAGGCCGCTATCAGTGAGCCTGATCGACTACCACCCCGCGACGGGCATCGATCGCGGCTGGACCGCGCTGGCGGTCCAGCGGCTGGAGGCCGGCTCGCGCCGGAGCGCGGACACGCACCTGGTGAAGCTGCCGCTGGCCGGGCCCGTCAACCTCTACCTCAAAGATGAGTCCACCCATCCCACCGGCTCGCTCAAGCACCGGCTCGCCCGGTCACTGTTCCTGTACGCGCTCTGCAACGGGTGGATGGGCATTCTCGTTCCGCCATGATTACCAAACGCCCGGCGTTACGCCACCGTCCGTACGATCAGCGGGTCGCCGACCCGCACGACTCCCTCCCGGACCACGTCGGCATAGACCCCGAAGTTCACCCCGCGGCCGAACTCGTTCACCTGCACCCCCCGGTAGGACCTGATCATCCGCACCGTCGGGAGATCGCGGGCGCCGCGGGCGGGGTCGCGCGTCGTCGCAGCGCAGCGCGGCACCGGGCCGCCGACGCGGACCACGGCTTCCCCAACCTCAACCGTCCGGCCCCGCCAGCAGTCCTCGGCGTGCGCTGACAGACCGGAAAAGCCGAGGAGCATCCTGAACCGCCGCCCGTTGACCGGCCCGGCACCGGACTGACGGGCGAGCTCAGCGACCGACTCCTCGCCAAGCAGGGTGACCGGATGCTCGTCGTGGCCCGCGCCCGGATCATCGGCCCGCACCAGGCGCACCGGCTCGCCCGCCGCATCACTGAGCACCGCGTTCCACGGGCCCTCGATCACAATTCCGGCCACCTTCCGCTCGCCGTAGAAGTCGGCGATCACCGGCGCGCCCCGCCGAGCCTGGCCGTCACACACCTCGCCCTCGGCCGAGCTCACCGTGATCCGCCCACTCTTCGGGTCATGCACAGCGCGGAACCGGACCAGCCGGCCCGTCTTCCAGATCGAGACCAGCCGGTCGCGGCCGTCGATCACGAAGAACTCGCGATCTCCCGCCGCGCCTGTGCGCAGCAGCAAGATCGCATCAGGATGATGCAGCGCCAGGCCCTTGACCGGCGTCGTTGACAGCCGGGTGACGCGCGCGCCCGCGGTCACGCCCGTCCTCCCACTGCTCCGTCCTCACGCCGGCGCAAGCCACGACCACAACCTCCGGCCGGCACTCTCCCACCCCGGCTCATCGTATCCATCACCAAATATGCGTGGGCGCGGCCTCGATGGCCAGCTCGTCCAGCCCGAACTCGGCGTTGATCATCGTGAAGTCTTCGGCGGCAGCCACGCACAAAGGTCCAGCCATACGGCCGCAACTTAAAACTAGCAATAAATTTCAGATAATGAGTCAGCCGACCGGAGGCAGTTCGGTACCGGGCTGGTCGTCGCCCGCGAGGAGGGCCAGGACTTCGCCGATGGTGCGTTCCCGGCCGGTGGGGTCGGGCAACGGCAGGTGGGCCTGGATCTGGTAGCGGTTGCGGCGGCCGTCCTTCTGCTTGACCACGTAGCCGGCTTCGGTCAGGTCGGTGACGATGCCGTATGCGCTTCGTTCGGTGATGCCCAGCCTGGCCGCGATGTCGCGCAGGCGCACCCCCGGATCATGGGCGATGTACAGCAGCACCCGGGCGTGGTTGGTCAGGAAACCCCAGTTCGTCACGCTGACAGATTACCAGGACCTTTCTAGTAATTCATTGCTAGTTTCCGGTTGCAAACGTAGCTTTGGGGCAGGAGCATCGAGGACTGATTCCTAGTTTCATGGAACCAACGTAGCGTCGGTGATAGCCGTCGAGCCTGGGCGAGCCCATGGAGAACTACCACGCAACTGGATTGGAGGCGGGCCTGTCAGCACTCCGCTCGCCGCCGCAATCGCAGGACCACCGCCTGGCACTGAAGCCGGGCTGACCGGCGTCGGCATGCGGGCCAGGTCCGCGGTTCCGGCCGTGCTGCTGTACCGGCTGGCGGCTTACTGGCTGCCGGTGCTGCCGGGCTGGCTGTGCTGGCGGTTCCTGCAGCACCGGGGGTATGCGTGAGCGCCTGGCCCGGCCCAGGGCGCACCGGCGCGGATGCCGGTTTTGCCGGCCTGCCGCCGGCGCCGCCCGTCGGGCGCGCCGCCGCCGCTGCCGCGGCATGTCGAGCGCAGTGGGCTGATCTGGCTGGGGGTCGCGCTTGCGGCGGCCGGCGCGGCGATCGCGGTGTTCGCCGGCGGCCTGGGCCGCTGGGCGGTCGATGTCATGGTGATCGACGACGCCGTGACCCGGTGGGTGGCCGGCGTGCCGGTTCCGGGTTTCACGGCGGCTGCCCGGGTGATCGCTGAGGCGGGTGCGGCGCCGGCGGCGGTCATCGCGGGATATTTGCTGCTGCTGGCGCTGATCGTGTTCCGCCGGTTCCGGCATCTACTGGTGCTGGTGGTCAGCTACGAGGTGCTCACGCTGCTGACGACGGTTTTCCTGCTAGTCGTGCACCGGCCGCTGCCCTTCGGGATGCTGGTCCAGTTCCGCTGGGCTGGCTTCAGCATGCCGTCGGTTGAGGTCGAGAAGGTGTGCGCCGTGCTGACCGGCGCGCTGTACACGCTGGTGCCCGCGGGCCGGTGGCGGCGCCGCGGCGGCTGGGCCGCGGCCGTGATCGTCGCGGTGATCGGCCTGTCGCGGATGCGGCTGGGTGTGGACGCGCCGACCGATGTGCTGCTCGGCGCGATCCTCGGCGTTACCGTGCCGCTGCTGGGGCTGCGGCTGTTCGCCCCGCAGGAGTCGTTCCCGGTCGTCTACGGCGGCGCGCACGGGGCACATCTTGACCTCGGCGGCGCCCGCGGCGAGGCGATCACACACGCGCTGCAGGACCAGATGGGCATCGAGGTCTCCAGCGTCGAGCCGTTCGGGCTGGCCGGTTCCGGCGGGTCCAGCCCGATGCGGCTGCGGCAGGCCGGCCAGCCGGGCGGATACCTGTTCGGCAAGCTGTATGCGCGTTCGCATGTGCGCGCGGACCGCTGGTACAAGCTCGGCCGGCAGTGGCTGTATGGCCGGCTCGAGGATGAGCAGCCGTTCAAGGGCGTCCGCCGCCTCGTCCAGCAGGAGGACTATGCGCTGCGGCTCTGCCGGGCCGCCGGGCTGCCCAGCCCGGAGCCCTACGGCTTTGTGGAACTCACACCGGACCGGGAGTACCTGCTGCTCACCGAGTTCTTCGCCGGTTCGGCGGAACTGGGTGATGCCACGGCCGACGAGGCAGTCATTGATGACGGGCTGCTGATCATCCGCAAGATGTGGGACGCCGGCCTGGCCCACCGCGACATCAAGCCCGCCAACCTGCTGGTCCGCGACGGCCACCTGCTGCTGATCGACGTGGCGTTCGCGGAGGTGCGCCCGACACCGTGGCGGCAGGCGGTCGACCTGGCCAACATGATGCTGTGCCTGGCGCTGCGCAGCAGCGCCGAACGCGTCTACCAGCGCGGGCTGCAGTACTTCACCGTGACGGAGATCTCCGAGGCATTCGCCGCGGCCCGCGGGATCGCGCTGCCGTCCCAGCTGCGGCACGCGATTCGGGCCAGCGGCCGCGACCTGCCCGAGGAGTTCGTCCAGCTACTGCCACAACGGCCTGCGCCGGTCCGGGTTCAGCGCTGGAGCACGCGCCGGGTGGGCACCTCAGCCGCCGTCCTCGTGGCGGCATTCCTGCTGGTCATCACCGTGGCGAATGTCCTGATCAACACCGCCACCCCCGCGTCCACGCTGCTTGTCAGCAGCATGGATTGCCACGCCCTGCAACCACTGCTGGCCGAGGCCCAGTCGGTACCGGCAGCCAGCGAGGTGGTGTGCATCCGGCGGCTGCCGCCCGGCTGGACCCTGGGCAGGGTCCAGGCGCTGCGCGGCACATCGGTCATCACGCTGGACAACGACCGGGCCGGCGGCAACACGCTGCAGCTGACCCTGACCGGGCACTGCGCGGCCGGGCGGACGGCCGTGGTCCGGGCACCCGGGCCGGGCATCAGGCGGCTGCGCGCCGTGGGCGGTGCCCGGTTCGCAGCCACCTGGTATGACACTTTCCCCGGCGGCTGCGTCCGGATCGCGCTGCGCCCAGCAGCCCAGCAGGCAGCAGCAGACCAGGGCCTGACCCGGCAGGTCCCGGCGATCGTCGGGTACATCTCCCGCGCGGCGTTGCGGCACGACCTGGCCCAGCGCTCCGCAGGCCGGCTGCAGCTTAATCACGGCCAGCCGGCGGCGGCCCGACCGCGGCCAGGGACCCAGCGGAGTCGGCGCCTGGCATGAGATGGCGGGCGTCGGCGGCCAGGCGTGCGAACACGTAGCTGCGGATGCTGTGGTGGGCGACTGAGGGATTCTCGGCGCGGGTCACCAGATCGAAGGGCCGGGCGCCCGCAGCTAGCGAGCGTATTTGCGCGGAAGATGCCGGGCTGCGCCGCTTGCTGTAATGGCGTCAGGTGGGCCGGGCCTCGCTGGGCTGCTGCCTGGCGCGGTTGCCTATGAGCAGGGCCAGGACTTCGCCGATGGCGGGTGCGGAGACGGGTATCCCGGATGGGGCACCCCAGGGAGAATCTTCACCGGGCGGAATATACGGGACGCTCGTGAGCGGGCATGGCCTCCCATCTGCAAGATTCCGTGGAGGGTTCCCCCTACGCGACGGGTCTCGGAGGTAGATGAGTGATTCCATGTCGAGAAGCTGTGACCGGCTCCGCTCACCAGGTGAAGGGCCACGACGGGCGCGGCCCACGAGACCAGGAGACCACCATGCCGAAGTACCTGCTCCTCAAGCACTACCGCGGCGGCCCGGCGCCGCACCGTCCCGTGCCCCCGATGGACCAGTGGGCCCCCGAGGATGTGGAGGCGCATATGGCCTTCCTCAAGCACGTCAGCGAGCTGCTCGAGGAGAAAGGCGAGTACGTCGACGCGCAGGCGCTCACGCCGGCGCGCACCTGGGTGCGCTACGGCGGCCCGGACGCCGCACCCGTCACCACCGACGGCCCGCTGCCCGAGACCAGCGATCTCGTGGCGGGCTGGTACATGATCGACGTCGAGTCGCACGAGCGCGCGGTCGAGCTCGCGGCCTACGTCTCCTCCGAGCCCGGCCCGGGCGGGGAGCCGCTGTACGAGTGGATCGACGTCCGGGAGGTCATGTCCGGGGCGCCCTCGGACGACTGACCCGGCGTGATCGATGAGCCGACGCGACGGCGGGACGAGGACACGCTGCGCGCCCTCGTCCCGCGGGTGCTCGCGGGCCTGGTCCGGCGGGGCGAGGACTTCGACGCCGCCGAGGACGCGCTGCAGGAGGCGCTGCTGGAGGCGCTGCGGGTGTGGCCCAAGCACCCGCCGCGCGACCCGCGCGCGTGGCTGACCACGGTCGCGACCCGGCGGCTCGTCGACGCCCGCCGCAGCGAGGCCGCCCGTCACCGCCGCGAGGAGCAGACGTACGCCGAGCCGCGGCCCGCCGCCACGCAGAAGGGCGACGACACCCTCTTCCTGCTCTTCTGCTGCTGCCACCCCGACCTCGCGCCCGCCTCCCAGGTGGCATTGACCCTGCGCGCGGTCGGCGGCCTCACCACCCGCGAGATCGCCGACGCCTTCTACGTCCCGGAGGCGACGATGGCGCAGCGGATCAGCCGGGCCAAACGGACCCTGCGGGGACGCCGCCTGGACCAGCCCGGCGACCTCGCCGTCGTGCTGCGCGTGCTCTACCTCGTCTACACGGCCGGCCACGCGGGCCGGGTCGACCTGGCCGGCGAGGCGATCCGGCTCGCCCGCCAGCTCACCCTCGCCACCGAGGAACCGGAGGCGCGCGGGCTGCTCGCGCTGATGCTCCTCAACCACGCCCGCCTCCCGGCGCGACTCGACCCCGAGGGCCGGATCGTCACGCTCGACCGGCAGGACCGCGGCCTGTGGGACACCCGCCAGATCGCCGAGGGTGTGCGCGTCCTGCAGTCGGCGCTGGCCATGCAGACGGAGGAACGGCGCCCCGGCCGCTACCAGGTCGAGGCCGCCATCGCCGCCCTGCACGACGACGCGGCAAGCGCCGAGGAGACCGACTGGCCGCAGATCCTCGCGTGGTACGACGACCTCGTCGCCCTCACCGACGACCCGGTGCGCCAGGACCCCGCCGCCGTGCTCGGGCGCGCGGTCGCGGTCGGCCACGTCCTCGGCGCCGCCGCCGGGCTGCGCGAGACCGACCGGCTGCGCGACGTGATCGGCGAGCGGCACCGCTGGCACGCCGTCCGCGGCCACCTGCACGAGCTGGGCGGCGACCTCCCCGCCGCCGCCACGGCCTACGCCGAGGCCGCCCGCCGGGCCACGAATGTCGCCGAGCGCGACCACCTGGTCCGCCAGGCCGCCCGCGCGCGGGCCGCCGAGCCATGCAGGAACAGTCGTCTCACTGAGCGTCCCCCATAGGCTCGCGTCCCCAGCTATGACCCGATAGAGCCAAGCAACTCATCGCTGGTCTCTTCAGACCAATGGGCCGCGCGCCGGTCCGCTGGGCGGCCGCGACGCATAATGGGGCATGTCCGCTACCGGTGAGCTGTCCCCTGCCGAGCAGGCCGCGCTCCGCGACCGGTGCTCGGTGTTCCTGGTCGGCCACGGCCCGGTCAGCGTGGCCGGCTTGCTGGCCAGCATCCCGGCCGGCACGGCCACCGACCACTACGGCGACGGCGGCGTCGTCGCCGAGCTGGAGGCGGAGATCGCTGGGCTGCTTGGCAAGCCAGCGGCAGTGTTCTTGCCCAGCGGGACGATGGCTCAGCAGTCGGTGTTGCGGGTGCACGCCGACCGGCGGCAGCGGAAGACGGTCATCTTCCACCCGATGTGCCACCTGGACCGGCACGAAGGGGAGGCCTATCAGCGCCTGCACGGCCTGACCGGGCGCCCGGCCGGCGGCCTGGACCGCCTGATGACCATCGACGACCTGGCAGCGATCAGCGAGCCGGCCGCGGCGCTGCTGATCGAACTGCCACAGCGTGACCTTGGCGGCCAGCAGCCGGGCTGGGAAGATCTGCAGGCTCAGGTCGCATGGGCCCACGGCCAGGGAGCCGCCGCCCACCTTGACGGCGCCCGGCTGTGGGAATCGGCGGCCGGGTACGGCAGGCCGCCGGCCGAGATCGCGGCGTTGTTCGACACCGTGTACGCGTCGTTCTACAAGGGCATCGGCGCGCTGCCGGGCTGCTGTGTGGCCGGCCCCGCCGACATCCTCGCCGAGGTGCGGGAATGGCGGCGGCGGATGGGCGGCACGCTGTTCGGCCTGTGGCCCAACGCCGCGTCGGCGCTGACCTGCCTGCGGCGCCGGCTGCCGCTGATGCCCGCCTACCTCAGCCACGCCCGGGCGATCGCGGCCGCGCTCGCCGATGTCAGCGGCGTGCGGGTCGTGCCCAACCCGCCGCAGGTCCCGATGATGCACCTGCTGCTGGACACGACGCAGGACCGGTTCGCCGCGGCCGCCCGCCGCCTGGCCGCCGAGCAGGGGATCTGGGCCTGGCCGAAGGCCATGACTACAGCCGACCCTGGCGTGCAGCGGGCGGAGCTGTCGGTCGGCGACGCCACCTGCGCCCTAGAGCCGCACCGGGCCCGCGACATCATCGCCGCCCTGATCGCGACATAGCTCACGGCGCGGTCGGCGCTGGTCATCGCGATTTGCTGAGCGCGTTAGCCACCGCCAGCGGTAGCAGACAGCGGGGAGACACTCTGGCCAGGCCGTATGCCGGCTTTCCCTGCGACTCCCGGCTCGCGGAGTGTCCCGGGCGGCCCATCGCGGACGGTGAGCGAGATGGCGGTAGCATCCGGCATTTCTCCGGCCGGTGTGCCCATCCACTTCACCGTCCGCGTGGGGCACGAATCAGGCGGTGGCTGCGCTGGCCGCCCTGCGGGCGGCCAGCGCCCGGTAGAGAAGCACGGCTGCGGCGGCGGCGAGCAGCGCGGCTCCGAGCGCGATCAAGGTGATCTGCCACCCTGCCATGCCACCCGTGGCGACCACGCGGACGGTGGTCGGCGGTACCGGCGCGACGCCGGCGGAGCCGCTTTGGCCCCCTGGCGGTGGTGCTTGCATGGCGATGGCAGCAGGGGCCGTGGCGGCGAAGGCCAGCAGGCCGCTGATGAGGGCGGCCAGGGCGGCGGCGCAACGGCGGAGGCGTGTGCCAGCACGGCGCGCTGCCATCCGCGGGCGTGTTCCCTGGTGAGCTGGGGTTGTGAACATGGCTTTCTCCTGTCTGCTCGGTCCCGGCCGGGAAGTTCCGGCCGTCGATTGACAGGCTGCCTGGTGGCGGTGTCTGTCTGGCAGAGGCCGAATGACCCATTCATCGCGAGGACCGGCGCCGGGGCAGAACGACCCACGGCTGCCGCGGACTGCCCGGCGGCGCCGCCGGCTGGCTACACGAGCCCTGATCGGAGGGCGAGGCGGGTCAGGTCGGCGCGCCGCCGGCGTCCGGTTTTGTCGCGGATGCGGTCGAGGTGGGAGCTGACGGTGCGCACGCTGATGTAGAGCTGGCCGGCGATCTGGGCGTTCGTGCGTCCCTGGGCGACGAGGGTAACTAGTTCCCGTTCGCGGGGGGTGAGCTGCGCTGCTGCTCCTGGCCGCTCCTGCGGCCCGGCCGCGGTGAGCATGGTGGCGAACTCGGCGGCGGTGGCTGGCGTCATCGCTGCTCCGCGCCGCTCGGCCGCCCGGGTGCGGTCGGGCCCCAGCACGTGCTCGGCCTCCCGGAGAGGTGCCTGGCGGCGCTGCACATCCGGCGGCAGATCGATGAGGCCGGCCTCCTCCGTCCGAGCGTGGTAAGCCGCCCACAGGGTGACGGCCTCAGCCCGGCGGTGCGTGACGGCGCACAAGTGCCCGCAGCTATCCACGCGGTTCATCACACTTAGCGGGTCGCCCATCCGGGTGGCGATCACCAGTGATTCCCGCAGGTGCGCCGCCGCCTCCGGGATGCGGCCTGCAAGCCGGTCCAAATCTGCCATGAGGCCCAGGCAGGATGCCTGACTGTGCAGGTCGCCAGCCTGCCGGGCCTGGGCCAGGCCGTCCGCCCCGCATTGCCAGGCGGCTGCCACGTCGATTTCCGCCAGGACCAGCATGAGGAAATAAATGCCCCGCCGGGCGATCCAGCCGGGGATGCCCGCTGCGCCGATCGGCTGTGCTCGCTGTGCCCAGGCGAGGGCTTCCTCCAGATCGCCCGCGTAGTATGCGCCGAGGCTGAGGTTCTGCGATGCCAGCGCCTCCCCGGCCGGGTATCCCATGTATCGCGCCAGGTCCACGGCCCGGCGGGCGTCCTCGACGCCCTCGCCGACGCGGTTGATGTTCACCAGGGCCGCCGACCGGCCAGCCAGGGCGTCAACCAGCACCGGTGAGGGTTCCCGGTCCGCCGCGGCGTCACAGGCGGCGGTGAAGTACCCGACCGCGCCGATGAAATCTCCGGTCGAATGGGCGGCCTGGCCAAGCCAGTACTGCCCGGCGCACCATGCATCACTGGCCGGCGATGCGTGCCCAGCGGCGGCACGCAGCAGCGCGTACCCAGCCGGCATGCGGCCCCGCAGCTTCCACCAGGGCGCCAGGGCGATCACCAGGCGCAGCGCGGCCGCAGGGTCATGCTCCAGCGCCCAGGCCAAAGCCTGGCGGGTGCTAGCGTCCTCGGCATCCAGCCAGCGCGCGGCGGCCAGCCCCCCGGCACTGGTCTGCATTCCGGCGGCAGCCTGCTCCGCCACCTGCAGGGCGTACTGCGCTAGCGCGGCAGCCGCCCCGGGCGATTCGCCGGCATCGGCAAGCCGATCGGCCCCGTAGGCACGCAGAGTGTCCAGCATCAGGTAGCGGGCCCGCCCATCCTGCCCGGTCTGCGGCGGGGCGAGCAGGGAGCAGTCCACCAGGCGCAGCACCACCGCCCCGGCGGCGGCCCCGGCGACCGCCTCGGCGCCCTCGAGTGTGAACGGCGCCGGGATCACCGAAACCCGGCGGAAAACCCGCTGGTCCTGCTCGCTGAGCAACTGGTAACTCCACTCCACGGTCGCCGCCAGCGACCGGTGCCGGGCTGCCGCCAGCCGGTCAGCACCAACGAGCAGACCGAACCGTTCATCCAGACGATCCAGCAGCTGCGCCACACCGAGCGCCTCCACCCGCGCCGCGGCCAGCTCAATCGCCAGCGGCATCCCATCCAGCCGCTGCACCAGCCGGGCTTACCACAGGGCCGGTCTCGCCATTCAGGGTGAAATGCGGGTCAACCAGTCGGGCCCGGTCAGCGAACAGGGCCACCGCGTCAGACCCGGCGGCCTCATCGCCCGGCGCGGGCAGCGTCAGCGGCGGCAGCCGGTAGCGGGTCTCCCCGGACACCCCAACCGGCTCTCGGCTTGTGGTCAGGACCCGCACATCATCCGCGGCCGGCAGCAGCGCCCCGCACAATCCCGCCACGGCCGCGATCACGTGCTCACAGTTATCCAGCACCAGCAGCAACTGCTGGCGCGCCAGTACCGCAGCCAGCGAATCTGCCACCGGCACCCCGGGCAGCTCGCGCACGCCCAGCACCGCGGTCACCGCTGACGGCACCCGCGCCGGGTCCCTGACGGCCGCCAGTTCCACCAGCCACACCCCGTCAGCGAACCGGCCCGCCACCCGCCGGGCCACCTCACCGGCCAGCCGGGTCTTACCCACCCCGCCAGGCCCAGTCACCGTCACCAGCCGATAATCATCTAGCAGGCCAGAGACCTCGCCGACTGCACCCGCCCGGCCGACAAAACTCGTCAGCGCCGGCGAAAACCCATACACGCCTGCCACGACGCCACCCCCACAAGGCCAATTTATCCGCAGGTGACAGGCCGCGCCGAGCCGAACCGGGCCTCTGCTAGCCCAGCGCATCGCCAGGCCGGGCCAAAACACGCCCACCCGGCACAGGCATCATTCCTGTCAGCAACGGCCAACTCAGCCCACCGCGGAGCGGTGCTGGCACTGATCCCAGTCGATAGGACCGCTGTGGCGCGCATATCTGGACGATGCGCATGTCCCACTCACCAGACCGGCTCAGATCTCAGCCACGCAACCCGGCGTCAGGACCGGCCTGGCCCGCTACCGGACTTCGGCTGGCGGCTGACCGGGTCTTGAGCTCGCGCTCAATTGTCGCGACCAGGTCCGGGTACGCGCTTAGGCCCCATAGGACTTCCAGCGGAACCCCGAGCTGGCGGCTTGCCTCCGCCACCACTGGCTGGGTCATCCGCAGAGCTTTTGCTAGCATCTCGTCCCGCTTGTACGTCGGTGGCAGGTCATCAAGCGAGAGTTCGGCCGGGCGGTGGAATGTCCCGTCCGGTCCGGGGAGCCATGCCTCGCCGGACGCTGCCATGCCGACCGCCGATGTGACGTTCTCCCGGCTGGAGTCCAGGAATTCCTGGCGAACCGACTTCTCGACGACTCCGGCAACGAGGTGCCGGTTCGGGGCAAGCAAGGCATTCCAGACGTATTCCGATCGAGCATGGCTCGGGTGACGCAATGCGAAGCCCAGCCCGTCGATCTCCGCCCCGGGGTCAAAGCCCTCGATGCCGCGTTCGTGCCGGCCGAATTCGTCGGCGATGACGACATACCCGAGCTGATTCGTGTCTCGTGTGCGAAGCTCCACGTTCTCCCGGACACCCATGCCGCGCAGCTGAACAAGCCACGGCCCGTAGGCATCGTCGGCGAACCAGCTGTCAGGGTTCCCGTCGAGGTAGATCTCCAGGTCTTTCGTCCGCTGGTACAGGCTGACCGGCGTCATCAGGCGCTTCTCGCCGGTCGCGGCGTTCTCTCCGATGAGGAAGGCAGTTTGCTGCAGCCGCTCAAGAAGCCGCTGTCTCCGGCCAGCAGCCGCCTCGGCGAGCGCACGCACGACGCATTCAAGATCAGCGTCGTGCTGCGCTGGGTCCAGATCCGCGACCTCCAGGCGGCCGTACCGGGGAAGGATGCTCTCCAATACCTCGGCCACCACGTCCGGCTCGGTGAACCTGAGCGCTTCCAGAAACTGCCGCGCGGCGGGGAAGTCCGCTACGGCGCGCCGTACGGTGGGAACGCCCGTCACGGCTGGGCCCGGGAGGTAGGCGGCGGGGCGGCCCGCGGAGTCAAAAGGCGTTACGTGGCTGCCATCTTCGAGCCGGATGATCGGCCTGGCCCGCGCGGGGCCGGGCTGTTCACCTGGGCCCGGCTCCCGCCACAGAGCGGGGCTGCGATGGAGGAACTCGTAGAAACGCCTGGTCCACGCATCTGACTGCGCCACGAGGAACTCGCGGGTGACCCTCCCGACCACGGCCTCCGGCGTGACTTCCTCGATACCGATCTCTTCCCGGAGGTAGCGCCACAGCAGCGGCGTCCGACTCTCGGTGATGGACTCATACGCGAAGGCGAGCGGCCGGCCGGCTCCGTAGAGCGCGCCGAGCTGATCCGGGAGGAGAAGCTCGCGAAGTCCTGCGCCGCCGGCCAGTTTCAGCTCCCCAGCGCCGCCGTAGCCGCCTCCGGCGACGGGAATGAGCTTGTCGGCGGCGAGGGCCGTGCGCACCGAGTCGAACAGCGGGCGGAACATCGTGCCGGGCGGGAATCGAGCGGGGTCGAGCGGCAGCGCCTGCAGGACATCGACCGTGAGGAGCCCGTCATCGCGGAGTTCGCTGAGCACATCGGCGAGCAGCGCGGCTGTCTCGCGCACCAGTGCCTGGTTCGATGGATCGTGCTCAGGGACGTTGTCGCGGGCTGGCGTCGTCCGGTAAGGACCCTGGATCAAGAAGCCGAGAAAGGTCTCCTTCTGCGTAGGGAAGAACACCACCAGCGGGGAGGCATCACGCTTAACGAGCCGGCGTGCGCCGTCCGCGGTGCCGGCCAGGAAGGCGATCT
Source organism: uncultured Actinomycetes bacterium (assembly GCA_963730065.1). Taxonomy (GTDB): domain Bacteria; phylum Actinomycetota; class Actinomycetes; order Streptosporangiales; family Streptosporangiaceae; genus UBA9676. Next base: position 135,769 of record CAVSQL010000013.1, read on the forward strand.
CGACACGCAGAGCCGGATGGCCGAGCTCCTCGAGCTGACGGTGCCAGACGAACCACTCCTCGCCACGGCCCCTTCCTTTCGCCAGGGTGACGTGACGACTTGAACTAGTCCGGCTTACTGTTGTGCGCTCAAGGACCGAGCCGGCGATCGCAGCGCCGCGGATGCGCACGCATCCGATGTTCCTGAGGAACAGCAGGGTAGCGGGCTCGATCCCGGCCAGGGCGGAGGAGATCTCCGCAACGGCCATCGCCGCGGAGACGGTGTCATGGTCGAAAGGGAAGACGAAGAGAGTTCCGGGCACCGGCTCATCCAGCGGATCTGCAGAAAACGGCCGGACATAGTTCTCGATCCGGAAATGCTCGTCCGAACTGCAGACGCGCGGGTTCTTGGTGTACGCGTACACCGACTTGAAACCGATGCCGAACTTGCCGATCTTCGTGAGATCTCCGGACTTCCCGCTCCTGCCGACCCCGCAGATGCCGCGAACGTCGGCTTCCGTGAAGGGCCGGCCATCGTGCGTGACCTCCAGGCGATCTTCAAAGAGCTCGAAGGTCAGCTCTGTCGCGCCGGCATCCTCGGCGTTCTGGATCAGCTCGAAGATGAAGTGGGTGCGCTCGCTGTAGAGCTGCCCGAGCAGGTCCAGCACAGCTGTGTCCCAGCCGTAGCGGGCGATGTTCTCGTCGCGGATCTTCTCGTAGTCAGCTGGCACCGATGACCTCCACAGCTCCCGCAGCTACTCTCAGCGACAGGAGTGCACCCTGCCGCGCGCTCGAGACCTTGATCTTCGCCGCTCGAAATCAGCCTCGATCCGTGACAGCCCATGCCGTCGCTGGAAGGACCATGACCGCCCATGCCCGGCTAGCTGTATGCCCCCGACGTGCCGTCCTTGCCCGATCCTCCGCGCCCGGTGCCGCGCTCCGGCGCTCGATCTCGCGACGAGCCGCGGACTAACGATCAAGAGGCCCAGCCGCCGTCCCCGGCAATCAGGCCTCTGACCTTCAACTTCTGGTAGCGGGGGCGGGATTTGAACCCGCGACCTCTGGGTTATGAGCCAAGTCGGCCGAGTTCAACTCTACTCAGCATCACCTGGCATGTGCCGAGCAGGACCGACTGTGTTCGCGCTCCTCCAATGCGGGTGATTGCGCTGGCCCCCGCTCCGAGATGAGTGTGGGGGCGTGGCCGGCTCAGGCCTGAGGCGGTTTGACTCTTCGAATAACTCGTAGATATATTCAGGTTATGCGAAGCGCGGCGCCGGCGCTGCTGCCGATCTTCCGGTCACGGCTACAAGCCGACCTCCTATCCGCACTGCTCCTCCGGCCTGATCAGGAGCTCAGCCTGACGGACTTGGCGACCCGCGTCGGAGCGCCGCTGAGTACCGTACACGGAGAGGTAGGACGGCTAGTTGATGCGGGCCTGCTCGTGCGCCGGGAAGCAGGACGGTCGGTAGTGGTGCGGTCTGATCCCGGCAATCGCCTTACCGGGCCACTAACAGAGTTGCTGCTGCTGTCGTGGGGTCCTCCCCAGGTGGTGGCCGAGGAATTTGCCAGGCTGCGCGGTGCAGAACAGGTGCTGATTTTCGGTTCTTGGGCAGCCCGGTATCAGCAGCGGCCAGGTAAACCGCCGAATGACCTGGATGTCCTGGTTGTTGGCCGTCCGCGACGGGAGGATGTCTATGATGCTGCCGATCGCGCTCAGCAACGCCTCGGTCTTCCAGTCAACCCTGTGATCCGGACGCCGGAAGCGTGGCGCGAGGAAACCGACCCGCTTGTGCAGCACATCCGGTCGAGCCCGTTCGTGGAAGTTCTCGTGCCCGATGACACCAGCAAACCCGCCGACTGACATCGAGGGGTCCCGACCATGGCTAGATGGGCACGTGGCCAGACCGAGATAGAACAGCTAATTGCTGCCGGTCACCTGGAACAAGTTTCCGGTGGGCAGGCCGACGGGACCCCTCTGCTCAGCCAAGCCAGGAAGACAATTGCCACCGCAGCAAAGCTGATCCCGGATGACGCCTACAGCGCCTACGTGCTCAGCTATGACGCTGCCCGGTTCGCCTGCGTGGCGCTGCTAGCTCAGCAACGTCTGCGCGCAACTACCAACGGAGGCCACTACGCCGTCGAACGAGCAGTCCGCGCTCAGTTCGGGGACAGGTTCCGCCCCTTCGGCGCCCTTCGGAGGCGGCGTAACGAACTGGAATACCCGCGCATGCCCTCCGACACAGCCACCACAGACGAAGCGAGGGAAGCAGCAGAAACCGCCGAGCGACTGATCAGCGCAGCGACCGCCCTACTCCCGCAGATTGCCTTCTTCGCTTAGCTCCCAGTCACATCGCCGGCGCTCCAAGCCTCCGAGATGACCTTGCTGCGCTGGCACGCTCGGCGATCGCATTCAAAGGGTCCAGTGGCGGGAGCATGACCTGACCCGGTTGCGAATGGATCACTGCCGTGGCCGGGTGGATCGAAGGGATAACGACGCGGGCATCGCTGCGAGCAAGGTCGGCGAGGTTGCGGGTGACCAGGGTCAAACTCCGTGCTCTGGCCGTGGCGGCCAGGAGGCCGTGGATGGCGGGGAGTGGGGTGGTGGGAACCTTGGGACCGCCAATCCTCCGCTACATGGGCGGGCAGCAGTCACGGAATGTGACGAGCAAACGAAACGGGCGGTGGTGGCACCGCGCCGATCGATGCTCCTATGTCTGTCAAGTCTCTGGAATGGTGAATTTGTTTTCCTTTCCGCTGGATGAACTAGTGATCAGGTCGTTTGCTGGGTTGCGGACAGGACAGGGATGGGCCACGAGGGCAGGCTCTTATGAGGTCACGCCCAGCAGGTCAGGTAAGGGGGTCCGGGGGCGGCCGACGGATCGTTAGAAGGCCAGCACCAGAGGTGCGGCAGCCGATTAGCGGGTCAGGCCGCCCCCGGTGGCTCGGGTAGTCAGCTGGGCCGCAGGTGCCGGTAGGTTTCGCGGGCTGCGTAGCGTTTGAGACAGCGGATGATCTCGGGCTTGGACAGGCCTTCCTTGCTGCGCCGGGCGACATAGGCGCGGGTCGGCGGGTGCGAGCCCATCCGGGTGATGACGATCCGCCACAGGGCGTGGTTAGCCTGCCGGTCTCCACCGCGGTTGAGCCGGTGCCGGGCCACCTTGCCCGAGGAGGCCGGGATCGGCGCGGCCGCGCACAGGTGCGCCCAGGCGGCTTCGGATCTGAGCCGGCCGGGGTGGTCTCCGGCCGCGATGAGCAGCATCGCGGCCGTGTCCGGGCCGACGCCGAAGAGGCTGAGCAGCCCCGGAGCGCGGGCGGTGACCAGCGGCACGATCAGCTGGCCGAGCCGGGCGAGCTGGCCGTCGAGGTACTGGGCGCGGCGGCCGAGCTCGCGCAGCGACAGCAGCGTGTGGTAGCGGACCATGCTGCCCGGCCGGGGCCGGAGCGCGGTCAGCTCGGCGACCAGTTCTGCTGGCGTCTGCCCGGTGAACCGGGTGCGGATGTCGTCCGGCCCGGTGATGATCAGCGCCCTGGCCTGGTTGATCGTCTGGGTCCGCTGCGCCCGGGCGGTGCGCTTGGCGACCATCAGCGCCCGGATCGCCTCCACCTGCCCATCCCGGCCCCTGGGCGCACCCGACGCCCTCCCAGACTGGGCTGCGCGGGCAGCGCTGACCGCATCGAGGGGATCGGACTTGCCCTTGCGGCGCCGGTCCTGCCGGTCCGACCGGTCCACCTCCACCACCCGGATCCCGGCCGCGGCGATGTGCCGGGCCAAGCCGGCGCCGTAGCTGCCGGTGCCCTCGATCCCGACCAGGCCCACCGTGCCGAAGCCGGTCAGCCAGCCCAGTAACTGCCCGTACCCCACCGGGGTCGCCGGGAACTCGCGCACCCCCAGCAGCCCGCCGATCCCGTCCAGCGCGGCCGCGACATGGGCATCGGCGTGCGTATCTACTCCGCCGGTGACGGCACAGGTATCTACCATGGACAACGTCATCCCTTTCGTGGTTGAGGGATGGCACGCACCCGCTGGCCGCCGGACTGGCAAACCCTGGCCTCTTGCCCAGGCCAGGCAGCCCCGGGACGGCACCGCCGGTGGGTGCCAGAACAAAACCTGGGACCCCGGCCGACAGGTCGTTTCCGAAGACAACCAGCGGCGTCAGCCGATTAGCAGGTCAGGCCGGGACCCAGGCCACCGACCCTACGCCCGCACCACGCCAAACCATCGGAAGCAGGGCCGGAAGCACACATCCACACCCTCCCTGCCGATTCTGGACGTTAGCCTGTTGCATGTTCCTCTCGGACATGCGGCCACAGAACACGCGGTTCGGTGCGCCATCAGCCGGGTCCGGCTATGAGGGCGGCGCTGGAGCTGGGGTGATCAGAAGAGGGACAACACCTGTGACCGGGCCGCGCAGCGGGCTTGCCGCCGCACGGCCCGGCCGGGTGCTGCCGGTTCACCCGGTGGCGGCGTGCGCTTTGCGTGCCATCTGGGCGCGCTCGAGCAGGATGGCCACGGCGGCGCCGGCGAGAGCGGCGCCGAATGCGATCAGGGTGATCTGCCAGCCGGGCATGCCACCGGCGGCGATGACGGGGACCGTGGTGGGCGCCCCGCCGGTGCCGCCGCCACTGCCGCCATGGGGCGGCAGCGAGGCGTAGGCGGCGGGTGCGGCGGCCAGGGCCGTCAGGGCGCCGGCCAGAGTGGCCACGGCGGCGAGAATGCGGCGGATGTGGTTCATGGTGTCCTCCTTGATATCGGTGGGGCTGGGTTAGGAGAAGAGCTGGCGCAGGCGCCCGGCGGCCCGCCGCCGCGCCGGCGCGGCCATCAGATGGCGGCGGCGCGGGGGGCGTGCCCGCCGGGCCTGGGCGGCCAGACGGTCGCGGGCGGCGGCCCGCAGCAGGTCGTCATGGCGGGCCTTCATGAGCTGGTAATGGATGTACATGGCAAAGGTCCCCCTCGGGCGGTTTCTTGTGTTTGCCTGGGCGCGATCGCCCGGGCCTCTGACACGAGGGTCAGCGAAGAGGGTTGGGGAGTTGTTGAAGTTTTGTTGAAACCGGATTCGCGGGCAGTCAGGCCGGCCCGGCGCCGGGCCTGGCCAGGCTGGTCAGGGCGGCCCGGGTCCGCCCGGCCAGAGCCGCCGCGTGACGGTCCTCGCAGATCCGCAGCGCCTGGCGCAGGCTGGCCTCGGCCTGCTCAGGCGCTCCGCTGAGCCGGGACACCTCGGCGCTGGCCACCAGCATCTCGGCCAGCAGGGAGGCGTAAGAGGTTGCCGAGGTCAGCGCCACCGCCTCACCGGCCAGCTGCCGGGCGGCAGGGAACTGGCCGCGGCGGGCGAGCAACTTGGCCCTTGTTGCCCGCCACCAGGCCTGGGACTCGATGTCGCCGGTCCCGGCGAGCGCCCTGGTTTGCTCGGTCAGCTGCTGTGCCTCGCCGAGGCGACCTTGCGCGTAGACGGCCTCGGCGAGCCAGGCCAGGACACCGGAGAGATATCCGCGTTCACCCATCGCGCGCAGCGCCTCGCGTCCTTCTGTCAGCACGCGTTCGGCCGCGGCGTGGTTCCCGGCGATCATCTCGATACGACCGGCCAGCAATGTGCATATTGCCCAGTTGAGTTTCGCCCCAGAGGCGGTGAATATCGCCTGGCTGTGGGCGATCGCGGCGCGGGCGTCGGCGAAGCGGCCAGCGAAGCCATACAGCAGCGAGAGCGGCTGGGCAATGGTGGCTTCTACCCACGGGTCGCCGGAGGCCGCCTCAAGCAGCTGCTCGGCGCGGCCGATCGCGATGTCGGCCGGGATGTGCAGCTGCTGGAAGCTCACTACCAGCCAGCTTTGGGCCTCCACCTCTGCCTGGTGGTTGCCGCTTTGCTGCGCGTATCCCGCGGCGCGCTCGAGGGCTTGTGCGCCAGCTGGTGCATCGCCCAGCAGGAGGCGCAGTATGCCGATCGACAGCCACGCCCCGGCCAGGCCCTCCAGGTCGTCCTCGGATTCGAGCAGCGCCGCGGCCGCCTCGCATTCGGTGAGGGCGTCCTTGCTGACCCCGCCTTGAGTGCTCCGGATTTCCGCCAGGAGAACGCCGATCCGGGCCTGAACCGCCGCCTCGCCGCCGCGGTCGGCGAGGCGGGAGCCTTCGGACAAGATGGCCACCGCCCGTTCCAGGTCACCGGCCTGGTAGAGCACGGCCCCGAGCAGCCGGAGCAAGCCGGTGCGCAGCCGCCGATCTGCTGAACCTGCCGCGAGCGCGCGCTCCAGCCAGCCCCGCGCCTCCTGGAGGAATCCGCGGGCCAGCCAGAAATCCCCCAGCGCGCGGGCCAGCCGCGGCCCGATCTCGCTCCCCTGGGTGAGCGACCAGTCGAGGGCGGCGCGGAAGTTGTCGCGCTCGCGTGCCAGGACGGCAAGCTCGCCTTCCCGCTCCGCCAGGTCAAGGAACGCTCCGGCGTGCCGCAGCCGCGTCTGCCCGGCCTCGCCCGCCTCCGCCAGCCGACCGGCGGCGTATAGGCGGATGGCCTCCAGCAGCCGGTAGCGCGTCCTGCCTGCGGCCATCTCGGCGACCACCAGCGACTTGGCCGCCAGCCGGTCCACAACATCGAGCGCAACGGCTTCGTCCCCACCGCAGCACACCCCGGCCACCGCCTCCAGCCCAAAGTCTGCCGCGAACACCGACAGTTCGCGGAATACCCGGGCCTCCGGTACAGGCAACAGCTCATAGCTCCAGCCGATCGCGGCCTCCAACGCCTGGTGGCGTGCGCCGGTGACCGGCCGCCGGTAGGCCAGGAAGGCGAACTTGTCCGCCAGGTGGGTCTCGATCTCCTCGACCGACAGCACGCTGGCCCGGGCGGCGGCGAGCTCGATCGCCAGCGGCAGCCCATCCAGCTCACGGCAGATCCTGGCCACCGCCGCCACCGGCGCAGCCGCCACCCCACCACCGGCCCGGGCCGCCGATGCGCGTTGCAGGAACAGCCGCACCGCCGGCGCCCCCGCCAGCACCTGCGCACCGGCCGTCTCTGGGGGCACTGCGAGCGGCGGCACCTCGTAGACGGCCTCACCGCGAACACCCAGCGGCTCCCGGCTGGTCGCCAGCACCCGCAGCCCCGGTGAGCCGCTCAGCAACGCCACCGCCAGCTCCGCGCAGGCGCCGAGCAGATGCTCGCAGTTGTCCAGGATCAGCAGCAGCCCGGCCGAACGCAGCCGGAAACGCAGCGCCTCGATCACCGGCACATCACGGGTCTGCCGCACCCCCAGGGCCTCCATCACCTGCGACGGCACCAGCTCAGGGTCGGTGACGCCGGCCAGGTCAGCCAGCCACACCCCGTCCGGGAACCGCTCCCGCACACCGGCGGCCAGCTCCAGCGCCAGCCGTGTCTTCCCGACCCCACCGGCCCCGGCCAGCGTCACCAGCCGCGCCTTGGCGAGCAGCTCTTCGAGCGCCGCCAGCTCCTGCTCCCGGCCCAGCAAACTGGTCAGCTGCACCGGCAGGTTGTGGCTCACCTGCTGCGGGGACGGCGGGGGGACCTCGTGGCGCAGCACCGCCTCCTCCAGCCGGCGCAGTTCCTCCCCCGGCTCCAGGCCCAGCTCCCCGGCCAGCATCTCCCGGGCGCGGCGGTAGGCCGCCAGCGCATCGGCCTGCCGCTCACCGCGGTACAGCGCCAGCACCAGCAGCCACCACAACCGCTCCCGGACCGGATACTCGGCCACCAACTGCTCCAGCTCGCCAGCCACCTCGGCGTGCAGGCCCAGCTCAATGTCAGCCTCGGCGCGGCCCTCCACCGCCACCAGCCGAAGCTCCTCCAGCCGCGCCCCCTCCAGCACCAACGGCTCCACCTCAGCCACATCCGCCAGCGCACGCCCCCGCCACAGCGCCAGCGCCTCCCCGAACCGGCCCGCCGCCACCGCCGCCTCACCCCGGCCCAGCGCGTCCCGGCCCGCTCCCACCAGCCGCTCAAACCTGGCCGCATCCACCTGACCGGGCTGGACCGTGATCGCATATCCGCCGCCTTGCGCAACCAGCGCAGCTTCCGGATCCAGCAGCGAGCGCAGTCGCGACACATATGAACGCAGCGTTTTCGCTGCCCCCGGCGGCGGCCTGTCTCGCCACAGCGCCTCAACCAGATAATCCGCGGGCACTACCCGGCCCTGAGCCACCAGCAGCAACGCCAGCACCGCACGCGGCTTCGGCCCGCCCAGCCCAAGCACGCGGCCATCCCGGACCGCCCGCACCGGCCCCAAGACCCCCAGCTCAAGCACCCGAACCCCCACCGCCCAGCGCCCCCCACACGCATCGTCAGCCATCGCCACCAGCGCTGGCAACCAGCGCCGACAGTTCACCCGCGCTGAAATCCCGCACACAGCACGGCAAACCTATTCTGCTCTGCTTTCCGAAGTAGACCAGCGATCCTGTGTCCCGGCCGGCTCGCGCACGCCCCGCCGAATGCCCAGATCTGGACGGCCCTTGTCGCGATCGGCATCGAGCCGACGTCCGCCCCGAACGGCGGATCTCGCGTGCTTGCCCCATCGGCGGCTTGGCCACGCTCGGTGACCTGGTGGCGGACGGTAGCCCGGGGGCTTAGGCGGGCGGAGCCACCCGGGACACGGGGCTGCGCGGCGTCCGGGAGGGCGCTGGCTACCGATGCGTCAGCCGGTGACCCTGACGTTTGCCGCCTGGGGTCCCTTCTGGCCTTGGGTGATGTCGAACTCGACCTTCTGCCCTTCCTCCAGGCTGGGGGCGCCGCCGCCGGTGATCGCGCTGACGTGCACGAACACGTCCGGGCCTCCCTCTACCGCGATGAAGCCGTAGCCTCTCCCGCCGTTGAACCACTTCACCGTGCCCTGTGCCATCTTGACCTTCTCCGCTGCGGCTGCGCCGCCGCCATGGCGGCGGGGGTCCGCGCTTCCTGCGATTGCCCTGGCCAGCCTGTCACGTCAGGCGCGGGTGCGTAAGCCGTGCGGCTGGCCACACGTGCCGGCGGCGAGAACCACCCTGCCCGGCCAGAGAGCGAAAGCGGCGGAAGCGAGCACCTGGGCCGGATGCACCAGAGCCCTGCACCGGCGAAGTCCGGGTATGGGCGCGGCCACCGGTCTTGCCATCCCGGCCGCGGCACGTTCTGGGCCGGCTGGCGCGCGGCGCGCCGCGGCTTGGGATGCCCGGCAGAATGGTCGCCGTGACCGGTCAGTCCCCGTCGCCTGCTGCGCCGCAGAGCCTGTCGGTGCTGGAGGCGGTGCTGGAGCGGATCACCTATGCCAATGAGGACACCGGGTACACGATCGCCCGGGTGGCCACCGAGCGGACCGGCCCGGATCTGCTGACGGTGGTGGGGCCGCTGCTGGGCGCCCAGGTCGGCGAGAGCCTGCGGCTGACCGGGCGCTGGAGTAGCCATCCCCGGTATGGCAGGCAGTTTCAGGTGCATTCCTATACCACGGTGCTGCCCGCCACGATCCAGGGCATCCGGGCCTACCTGGGGTCGGGGTTGGTCAAGGGGATCGGCCCGGTGATGGCCGAGCGGATGGTGGCACATTTCGGCACTGACATCCTGGACGTCATCGAGCAGCAGCCGGGCCGGCTGATCGAGGTGCACGGGCTGGGGCCCAAGCGGACCAAGAAGATCGCCGAGGCGTGGGAGGAGCAGAAGGCGATCAAGGAAGTGATGGTCTTCCTGTCCGGGGTGGGGGTGTCCACGTCGCTGGCCGTGCGGATCTACAAGAAGTACGCCGGCGCCTCCGTCTCGGTGGTGCGCCACGAGCCGTTCCGGCTGGCCTCGGACGTGTGGGGCATCGGGTTCAAGACCGCCGACACCATCGCCCAAGCCGTCGGGATCCCGCACGACAGCCCGGAACGGATCAGGGCCGGGCTGCAGTACACCCTGTCGCAGGCCGCCGACAACGGGCATTGCTACCTGCCCGAGCCGAAGCTGATCCGCGAGGCGGCCAAGATCTTGGACGTCGGCCGGAAGCTGATCGGCCCTTGCCTGGATGAGCTCGTGGCCGGCGAAGGTGCCGTGCGTGAGCCGGTGCCAGCCAGCGGCGACGGCATGGGCAGTACCGTTCCGGCGGTCTATCTGGTGCCGTTCTACCGGGCTGAGTGCTCGCTGGCGGGCGCGCTGGCAGGCCTGCTGAACTCTCGCCAAGAGCGGCTGCCCGCGTTCGCGGGGGTGGACTGGCCCAGGGCGCTGGGCTGGCTGGCGGGCCAGACCGGCCAGGACCTGGCATCGGGGCAGCAAGAGGCGGTCAAGCTCGCGCTGGGCAGCAAGGTCGCGGTGCTCACCGGCGGGCCGGGCTGCGGGAAGAGTTTCACCGTCCGTTCCATCGTCACCCTCGCCATTGCCAAAAAGGCCACCGTGGTGCTGGTCGCGCCCACCGGCCGGGCCGCCAAGCGGCTGGCGGAGCTGACCAGCCACGAGGCTTCCACCGTGCACCGGCTGCTGGAGCTGCAGCCCGGCGGCGACCCCAAATACGACCGAGACAACCCGCTGGACGCGGATCTGGTCGTGGTCGATGAGGCCTCGATGATGGACGTGATCTTGGCCAACAAGCTGGTCAAGGCCATCCCGGCCGGAGCGCATCTGCTGCTGGTCGGCGACGTCGACCAGCTCCCCTCGGTCGGCGCCGGCGAAATCCTGCGGGACGTGCTCGCCGCCCCCGCCATCCCGCGGGTGCGGCTGACCCAGATCTTCCGCCAGGCCCGCCAGTCCGGCATCGTCGTCAACGCCCACCGCATCAACCACGGCCAGCCCCCGCAGCTCACCGGCTTCGGCGACTTCTACTGGTTCGCCTGCGAGCCCCCCGAGGGCTCCGGCCTGCACCCGGCGGAGGAAACCGCCAAACTCGTCGTGGACATCGCCGCCCGCCGCATCCCCGCCAGATTCGGGCTCGACCCGGTCCGCGACGTCCAGGTGCTGACGCCGACGCACCGCGGCCCCGCCGGAGCGGGCAACCTCAACGCCCTGCTGCAACAATCCCTCACCCCGCAACAAGAGGGTAAGCCGGAGAAGTGGTACGGCGGGCGGGTGTTCCGCGTCGGGGATAAGGTCACCCAGCTGCGCAACAACTACGACAAAGGCAAGGCGGGGATCTTCAACGGCACCGTCGGGGTCATCACCGCCCTGTCCCTGCACGAGCAGGCCCTCACCGTGCTGACCGACGAAGACGAGCCGGTGGACTACGACTTCGGCGAGCTCGATGAGCTCGCCCACGCCTACGCCATCACCATCCACCGCTCCCAAGGCAGCGAATACCCCGCCGTGGTCATCCCGCTCACCACCTCCTCCTGGACGATGCTGCAACGCAACCTGCTCTACACCGGGGTCACCCGCGCCAAAAGACTGATCATCCTCGCCGGATCCCGCCGCGCACTCGCCCAAGCCATCCGCACCCGCGGAGCAGGCCGCCGCCACACCGCACTTACCTACCGGCTCCACCCCGCCGGCCAGCCAACCCCGGCCCCCGGGCAGCAAGTAGCAGGCCTCGCAGAGCAGCCGGGATCCACCCAAGGGCCCAACCGGCTCGATCTGGCAGGACCAGGCGGACCAGAGTGAGCCGGGATGATCACCGGGCGGCTAATTGCCAAACCAGATGCGAAAGCTGCGGCGGCCAGCACCGAACTCAACGCGCCCAACAGGCCGCCGCCTGGCCGCTTCGCCCCGGCCAGGCGGAGTTCCTGCCGGGCAGTCAGTTCTTACCGGGCGGCACCAGCAACATAGGCGGCGACGATGTAGGTGGCGTGCCGGTCCAGGGTTCCTCTGGCCCGGTCGTATCTCATGGTGGTTCGGGGATCGGCGTGCGAGGCGGCTTCCTGCACGTCGCGCAGCGGGACCCCAGCGTCCAGCGCGGCGGTGATGAACGCGTGCCGCAGCGTGTGCGGACCGACCGGTTTGGTGATCCCGGCGCGGCGGGCCACCCGGCGGACGATCCACCCAGCGCCGTGCCGGTCCAGCCGGCGGCCATCCGCCGACAGGAAGACCGGTCCCTCGCTGCGCTCGCCGACGGCCAGGTCGATCGCCCGCGCGGTGCGCGGCGCCAGCGGGACGGTGACCACCTTGCCGCCCTTGCGGGTGACCACCAAGGTGCGGTGCCCACGCTCGACGCCCAAGGCCTCGATGTCGGCGCCGGTGGCTTCCGACACGCGCAGCCCGTTCAGAGCCAACAGCGAGACCAGCGCATGCTCACCGGCCGTGCCCAGCCCGGCGGCGACCAGCAGCGCACCCAATTCGTTGCGGTCCAGCCCGGTGGCGTGCGACTCATAGTCCAAGCGGGGCCGCCGGACGTGAACGGCCGGGGAATGGTCCAGCAGGTCCTCCTCCACCGCGTACCGGTAGAACCCAGCGACCGTGCACAGCCGCCGGGTGATGGTGGCCCGTGCGCGGCCCCGGGTCTCCAGGTCGCGGGCGAAGCACTCGATGTCCGCGCGGCGGGCCTGGAAGAGGCGCAGGTGGTGCAGGTGGCACCAGCTGGCGTACTGGCGCAGGTCCAGCTCGTAGGCTTCGCGGGTCAGGCCGCTGTAGCCGGCCAGGAATCCCGCTAGTGCCAGCCGCTCAGTGTTGGTGAACACCGGCGCAACGGGGATCAGGGCAGCAGACGGGGTCGTGGTGGTCATCGGGGCACCTCCCGGGTCGGGCTGAGACCCGGGAGACTGGGCCGCCGTGGCCCCAGCAACAATGATTCAACTCACGGTCAGACCCAAGTGCGTGATGACGCAACGTCACAGGGACCTACCCAACCGGCGCAGCACCCTTATCGAAGAGCACGCCGGATCGCCGATTCCGGGCGGGTAGCGAGGCAGCTGATCAATCGGCTCCTGGCGCCCATATGCGCTGGTTCTGGGCGTCCGGAGCGCCGTAAGCGATCGGCTGTGGTGCGTGCCTGACCCGCGTGGCCGGGCCGGCCGCCGCTGCGGCGGGTGCGGGCCATGTACCGGGGGCCTGGCCGGAGGGTATAAATGCCTGGTGGACAGGTGCGCGCGGTGCGGCGCATCCCTGGGGGAGGGCCACCGGTTCTGCCGGAACTGTGGTGCGCCTGCGGGGGGTTGCCCGTCGTGTGGTGAGCCGGTTATTGCCGGGAGCCGGTTTTGCCATGCGTGCGGCCATCCGCTGGCTGCGGGCGGGCCAGCCTCACCGGTGATGACGGCGGCGCCGCCCGGCGCTGCGGCGGCTGCCGGGCCGGTGGCGGAGCGGCGGGTGTGCTCGGTGCTGTTCTGCGATGTGGTGGGGTTCACGCCGTTGTCGGAGTCGCGGGACCCGGAGGCGGTGCGGGAGCTGCTGTCGGAGTATTTCGAGGTGGCGCGGACGGTGATCGGCCGCTACGGCGGGGTGGTGGAGAAGTTCATCGGGGACGCGGTGATGGCGGTGTGGGGCACGCCGGTCGCATCGGAAGGGGACGCGGAGCGGGCGGTGCGCGCGGGCCTGGACCCTCAGGACAAAGCGAATATTGCGGTCGTGGAGGCGTTCACCGCCGCTGCCCGCCGCCAGCCCGCCGCCGCACTCCGCCACACCCGCGCCAGCCTGGACCACGCTGGCGCGCTGGGGATCAGCCACGAATATCTGCGGTGGGCCTGGCCGCTGGCCGCCCGCGCCGCCCACGACGTCGCCGACACCGCCACCGCCGCCGAACTGCTGGCCATGCTCGACCGCTACCAGCCCGGGCAGCTGGCACCCATGCTGCGCGCCGAACGGGACCTGGCCCGCGCCCGCCTCGGAGCCCGGGACGACGGTCCGGGATGCGACGCGGCGTTCGCCACCGCGATCACCGAGCTGCGCGAGCACTCCACCCCCTATCACCTGGGCCACGGCCTGCTCGACCACGCCGCCCACCTCGCCGCCCACGGCGACACCGCAGCCGCCGAGGCGGCTATCAGCGAAGCCCGCGGCATCGCCCTACGGTTGCGCTGCCAGCCACGACAAGAGCGCGCCGCAGACGCTGCGCCCGCAGAGTCCCGGACACGGGTCTAAATGATCACGCCACCGGATCCGCCAGAGTCCGTAGCCGCAGACGACCAGGGCGTTCCGGCCCCGGCCACCGGTAGCGAGAAGGCGGTGCGCAGCCGCTACCGTGACGCGCTGCGTCACCGTGACATGCGGCTTCTCATCGAGGCGTTTCTTGTCGACCAGGTCGGCAGCTGGTCCTACTTCGTCGTGATCTCCGTATACATCTTCGACCGCACCCATTCCACGCAATGGCTGGCCGCCGTGGCCGCCTGCCGCTGGGGCACCGGTCTGCTGCTCGCCAGCTACGGCGGCGTCATCGCGGACCGCTACCAGCGCACTACCGTCCTCATCGTCTCAGCGCTGACCAGCGCGGTTCTCATGACCGGCATGGCGGTGGTAGTGGCAACCGACGCCCCGGTCGGCCTCATCCTGGCCATCACAGTCCTGTCGGCCGCGGCGTTCGCCCCGTACCGGCCCGCCGCGGGCGCGCTCACGCCCGACATTGTCGGTGAGAAGGATCTCGCCGCGGCGAACTCCATCTTCTCCGGACTGGACAGCCTCGTGGTTGTGCTGGGGCCAGGTATTGGCGGGCTGCTGCTGCTGACCGGCCGGCCCGTCATCGGCGTCGCAATCAACGCGGCAAGCTTTGTCATAGCGGCGGCCGTGATCGCCAGGCTGCGGGTGCGCTCAATCGGCGGCGCTGCCGTTGATGGCAATGCGCTGCAGCAGTGGGCAGCCGGGCTCAAGGCACTGCGCGCCCAGCCCGTTGCGTTGGCGATCATCTTGTTCTGCGCCCTCGACTCCGCCGTCTATGGCGCGAGCACTGTCCTGTACGTCCCGCTGTCGATCCGGCTGGGCACCGGCCCCAACGGCTATAGCTACCTGCTGGCCGGAGCCGCGCTCGGCGCGGTGCTGGGCGCCGGCCTGGCGAACCGGCTCAGCGGCGCGTCCCGCCTGGCCCCGGTCATCATGGGCAGCATCTGCCTTCAGGCGCTGCCGTTCCTGGCGACGGTCTGGGTCCACTCCCCAGCACTGGCCTTCGCCCTGCAGGTTGTCTCAGGCGTCGGGATGATCATCGTGGATGTGCTCGCGATCACCAGCCTTCAGCGCGACCTGCCCAGCGATGTGCTCAGCCGGGTGCTCGGCGTCTTTGAGACCCTTGTGCTGGGTGGCATCTTGCTGGCCAGTCTCGCCACCGGCATTCTGCTGGCACACACCGGCGTAACCGTCGCGCTGATAGCCGTCGGTGTGGGGATCCCGGTCATCGCGTTGGCAGGCCTGCCCACCTTGCTCCGGGCCGATCGCACCTCGGCGGCGGTGGCCAAACGGCTGCGGCCCCGGGTCGAGCTGTTGTCCTCGCTCGACCTGCTGGCCGGCGCGGACCGCAGTACGCTCGAGCGGCTGGCGGCGGCCGCCGAGCAAGTCGCCCTGCCCGCTGGCCGCGTCGTGATTCACGAGGGCGACGAATCCGACGCACTGTGGGTCCTGGAGCGGGGCGAACTGTCGGTGTGCGTCAATGCCGGCGGGCCAACCTCCCGCGAATTGGCGCCCGTGACTGCGCCCGGTTACGTTGGCGAGCTCGGGCTCCTGCATGGCATCCCCCGCACCGCCACGGTGCGCACCCTTCGGGAGTGCACGCTGCTGAGAATCGACGGCCAAGCCTTCCTGTCCGCCCTGCAGGCCAGCCGGCCCAGCCCTTCGCTGCTGTCGGTCGCCGGGCTGCGAATGGCCCGCACCCCCGGCCTCAGCCTGGGGTCGCCGGGGGCGTGAGTGGTCCGTTTAGGCTCACGCGGCATAGCACTCGAGCATCACCCGCGCTAGCAGCCACTCGGCTGTTGGGCTCGGCTGTCTGCGATGGCATACACGCCACCAACGTGGCCGTAAACAACGGGAATGATAGGGAAATCACACCCTCCATGATCCGCACGAATTGAGGCGCCCAGGCCTCTTCGGGCGTTGTCATGGCCCGATGCTATGCCCAGGGTCATGTGTGGTGCCGCTAATCGTCTTGCGCGGGCGGCTTCGCTGGCAGGGTCTTGGCGCCAACGACGCCGTGGCAAAGGGGCGGACGAGAGCCGTCCGCCCCTTGCTTCTGCCGACGATCACTAGTGCTGGACGTGGCCCTTGGTGTCGTCGTCATCGTCGTCGTCGGGGACCGCGTGCTGGACGTGGCCCTTGGTGTCGTCGTCAGTGTCGTCGGGGACCGCGTGCTGGACGTGGCCCTTGGTGTCGTCGTCCTTGTCGGGGGTCTGGTCTTGCTCGGTCATGGTGTGCTGTCCTTTCTGTTCCCGGTCTCCGGAATGACCAGTTGTGGTTAGCCTCCCCCAAGCGCGAGGTGGCTGTCTGTCAGCTGGCTGACAGCGGTGCTGTCAGCTTGCTGACATCTAATGACCGGCGAACCAGCCAAGTGCTGCCGCCTGCTTGATGGTCACCGCCCTGTCATGCACCTCAATCCATCCTCGTTTCTCGAATCCCCGCATCGCCGCGTTGACGGTCTGCCGGGTGCTTCCGGCCTGATGTGCGAGCTCCTCCTGGCTCATGTTGAGCCGGATGGTACCGTCGCCGCCCCTGGGCTGGCTGAGCAGCACCTTCGCGACGCGCCGGGGGAGGTCCAGGAAGACCAGGTCTGACGCCGCTTCGGTGAGCCGCCGAAGCATGGCCGCGAGGGAACTCATCAAGGCCTGCGCCGCCGACGGCACCCGCGCACAAATGTCCTGGACCGTTGCGCGCGGGATGAGGAGCAGCTGGCTTTCCTCCAAGGTTTCGGCGTCGGCGGACCGGGGGCCGCTGTCGGCGACACTGAGCTCGCCGAACACCCCGCCCGATCCGATGACCGTCAGCGTCAGCTCGCCGCCGTCCGCGGAGCGAACCACGACTTTGACGCGGCCGGAGATGACCACGATCAAAGTGTCGCTCAGATCACCCGCGGTGAACACGACCTGACCGCGGCGGAAGGTCCGCAACCGGGAGGCTGCGGCCAGGGCCTCAAGGTCCTCGGCCGGCGCCGAACGGAGCAGATCGGTCCCGCGCAAAATGCCTATTACGTCAGTCGTCATCGCTGGCTCCTTGCGCTTCGGCGTTACTGGCCACGGCCCGCAGCACGGTCTTGACTTCGTACGGTGTGAGGTGCGGGTGCTTGCTGAGGATCCGGGCCACTAGCCCGGTCACATGGGGCGCGGCGAACGAATTGCCGGTTGAGACGATCGTGGAGCCGGACAGCCATGGCACAGTGATCTCGATGCCGGGCGCTCCGAAGTCGACCGGCGGCGACGGGTTGGCGTCGAGGCTGAACGGATCGTGCCCGTCATGAGCAGCGACGGAGATGACGGAGGAGAACTGAGCCGGATAGGTCGGCGCCGGGACGTTGTTGGTGGCGCAGACCAGCACGACACCGGCGAACGCTGCCTCGTCGGCGATCTCGTGGAAAAGCCCGAAGTAGTCCTCGCGTCCAGTGCTCAGCGACATGTTGACAACCCGCGCGCCCTGTGTAATCGCCCAGCGAAGGCCCGCCGCGAAGACCACGCCCTTACCGGTCAGCCGGCCACCGAGGACGCGCACCGACCACAACGTGGCGTCGGGGGCAGCCCGCCGGATGATCCCGGCGCACGCAGTGCCGTGACCGAACAAATCTTCGTGCGGGCCCTCAGTGCGCATGACCTCTTCGGTGTCCGGGTCCCACCGCAGCGCGACAGCCCGGTCAACGGCGCCGACCGCTGGGTGGGCCGCGTCGACTCCGCTGTCGACCACAGCCACGGTAATCCCGGCGCCGGAGGACCTACCCCACGCCCAGTTCTTGTCGATGGGCATATCGATGCGCGGCACCGGGCGCAACGCCTCTGGCGCGAAGACATCGCTCCATGCCGGTCTCAGCGAGGCCGTGGCGGCCGCCTTTCGAGGTACTCCCCGATGTCCCGCAGCACCGCGAGAGCCAGCCGACGCTCAGCGGCGCCGCGGCGCGCTAGAGCCGCGAAGGTGGCGGCCAGCGCCGCAAGGTCAGCGTCAGCGGCCGGCAGCCCATCGACCGCCCGGCGAAGCGTGAGAACAAGGTCATCGCCGGTCGCCGCCTCGGCCAGCGCAGCCAGCAGCACCCTCCCAAGGACGTTGAATCTGTCGACACTTGCCAGAGCCAAGGCGGCCTGATCGGCAAAAAGCGACAGTAGTGCCATATCCTGCTCGGCGCCCGGCCGCCGCGTGTCACGGTCGAGCAGGCTGATCACCCCGAGCATCCGCTGGGGGGTCTCGACCGGCACCGCGAGGATTGTCTGCGGGACATACCCCGTCTGCTCGGCCAGCCCTCGAGAGAAACGTGGATCGTTGTCCAGGTCGCTGATCGCGATCGGCTGGCCGGACTGGACCACCCAGCCGGCGATGCCGTGCGACGAAGAGATCCGCAGGCCCGTCACGTCGTCCGCGCCCTCACCCGCAGCGATCGTGTAGAGCAGTTCCGACTCGTCCTCGCTGAGCAGGGCCAGCGAACATGCCGCCGCACCGAACAGCCGTCGCGCTGTCTCGGTGAGCGAGCGCAGCAACTCATCGGTCCCGGCCGGCCGCACAGCCGGGCCCAGCGACGTGGCCAGCTCGCCGAGTTCCCGCAGCAGCTCGTCGGGGCTCATCGCAGCTGCGCGGGCAGATCAACGAGGACGGTGTCGAGGAGCATGCCAGCCTCGTTAATCCCGCCAGACTGCTGTTTCACAACCCGCCTCCTACTCAGCAGTCCGAGCGTAGTCCCGCCCATCGCGCGTGCATCCGGCGGAAGACTGAACTCGACGACGATCAACCGCATTTATGACCGGACAGCGCTGCGCTCCACGGCGCCGCGCAAGCCTTCCTTGACCGGACGGGCAACCCGTGGCAAGGACTCGATGCGCGTGACCGCCAGGACAGCCTCGACCAAGCGCGTGCGCACCTGGGCGATGAGCAGCTGGAGCGGGCCTACGCCCAGGGCATGACGCTCAGCCCCCGAGAAGGCCCTCGACCTGGCCCTCCGAGGATCGGGTCCGGGCTGACCACTGCCGCCGCCCAACCCCCCGGGGCGGTCACGACCAGCCAGGCCCGGGCCGCCGCAGATACCGTGCTCCCGGACTCACCGGACACCGGCCGGGCATGCCCGGCCGATGCACCGTACGCCGTAGCCAAACGCTGCCGGGCACCTGCAGATCGCGCGGCAGCGGAGCGGCATCTACAGCAGCAGATTGTCCGTTCGGTTGGCGGACGGCCTGGCCGTCTGCGGCTACGGACTCCGGCGGATCCGATGGCGCGATCATTTAGGCCCGTGTCCGGGATTCTGCGGGCGCCATGTCCGCGGCGCGGTCCAGAAGCGGCTGGCAGCGCAGCTGTTGGGCGATGGTACGGGCTTCGCCGATGGCCGCCGCCGCGGCTTTGGTGTCCCGCAGTCGGGTGACGTGCTGGGCGTGGTCGAGCAGGCCGTGGGCGAGATGGTAGGGCGTGCTGAGCTCCCGCAGGCCGCTGATCGCGGCAGCGAAGAGGTCGGCCTGATCACTGTCGCGGCTGGCGAGGCGAGCACGAGCCAGGTCGCGCTCGGCCCGGAGCATGGGGGCCACGTGCCCGGGCGGGCAGTCATCGAGCTGGGCGAGCAACTCACGGGTGGCAGCTGTGTCACCCACCTCATGGGCGGCACGGGCGGCCAGCGGCCACACCCACCGGATGTACTCGTGGCTTATCCCGATGGCGCTGGCGTAGGCGAGCGTTCCGCGGGCGCAGCGGAGCGTGTCCGTCGGCTGGTGACGGGCGGCGGCGGTGAAGGCTTCCACAGTGCTGACCAGCGCCCTGTCCTGAGGGTCTTCGCTCTCCCGCAGGTCTTGCAGTGCAGCGAGCATCGTCTGGGCAGTAGTGGCGTCGCCGCGCAACGTCGTCAGCCAGCCCTGGTAGGCGAGAAGGGACTCGATATCCGTCAGCTCGTCAGAGTCTGCGGCCTGAGTAAGTTCCTGCTCGGCGCTGTCCCAGTCGCCGAGCAGCAGCAGTGCCTGCGCCAGATTCAAGATCGCAAACGCCAGGTAGTCCCGGGCACCGGCCCGGCGCAAGGCCCCGGCGGCGGTGCGGGCTGCCTCCGCCGCCGCTGCGGGGTCGGTAACCGCCAAGGCATCCGCCAGGTTGAGCAGCGCACGCCCCAGGAGGAAGCTGTCGCCAGCCTGTTCGGCGAGCCGGGTACTTTCGCGCAAGTATGCGGCCGATTCAGGATACCGGTCAGCTGTACTGAGATACATTCCGCGGGTAAGGAAAAGACCCCCGAGTTGGTGGTTGTCTACGCCGACGGCCTGCCCGAGGGTGAGCGCCTCGGCTGACAGCTGGTCTGCGTCTGGTGAGCCGGCGAACACCTCCAGGCTCGCGAGGCGCTCCAGGGTGTGCACCGTATCGGTGTCAGGCTCTGTCCGCAGCACCTCAACCGCTGCCGTGAGCTGATCCCGCGCTTCAGCGTGACGTCCCCACATACGCAGGGCATGTCCTGCGGTGGCCTGGGCGCGCGCGGCCGCGCGCGCCCGGCCGCGTTCCAGGTGGTAGTCGCGGGCCCGCCACGCGTGACCGACCGCCGCGTCCCACTCAGCATCGGCCACGGCGGCCTGCGCGGCTCGCTCCCACAACTCGCCGGCGTCCGGCTGCCCGTCCTCAGCGCTGGCCGAGGTCAATTCGGCGGCGCTGGCATAACTCGTCACGGCGGGGGCTGGGGCGCCGGTGCGTTCGGCACGTTCACCGGCCCGGATCAGCGCCTCCACGGCCTGCGCACAGATCTGGCCGACATCGGTATCGCCGGGGACCGCGTCCAGGGCGTCGAGATAATGGCGGGCGATCACGTCGGCCACTTCCTCCCCATCGCTGGAGAAGGTGGCGCGCAAGTGGGCGGCCACGGTGAGGTGGCGGGTTTTGCGGTCGCGGCGAGACAGGGTGTCGTAGGCGACCTGGCGCAGCATCTGCTGGGCGAAGCCGTAGCTGCCCCGCTCGGGCGACAGCGGATCGGCGGACACGGTGAGCACCTCCCGGCGCACCAGCTCATCCAGCGCTGCCCGCACGCTGGGCTCGTCTTGCCCGGAGACGGCGATCAACGACTCGGCGGGGAAGGTGATACCTAGCACCGCCGCGTCACTCACCAGCCGCCGCACGCCCGGGTCGAGCGCGTCGAGGCGGGCCGCCAGCAGAGCATGCAGGGTGTCGGGGACAGTCAATTCGCCGACGTCGCCGACCAGGCGGTAGACGCCTTCGATGGGCTGGACTATGTCGCGGTCGATCAGCGAACGTACCGTCTCCACCGCGAACAGCGGGATGCCCTGCGCCTGGGCGGTGACCGCTGCCCGGGCCGGCGGTGGCATCTCCGGCACCAGCGCATCTACCAGCTGGTCCATCGATGCGGGATCAAGCGGGTCGAGGGTCAGCGTGATCCGGTTGCGCCCGGTGCCGAACCCGGGCCGGGCCTGACCCAGCTCAGGGCGGGCGAACACCAGCACGTAGATGGGCAGGTCCCGGGCCCAGTCGATCAGATGGTCCAGGAACTCCAGTAGCCCGGTGTCGGCGTACTGGGCGTCCTCGATCAGCAGCGCTGCCGGTCCCTCCGCAGCGAGGCGCTCGAAGAAGAGCCGCCACCCGGCGAACAGCTCCGCCCGCGTCAGCGGCCCCCCGTCATCCTCCGGGGGAGTGACGCCGAGCAGCCGGCCGAGCCGCGCCCCGACATAGGCCCGCTCGCTGGGATCGGGGACATACCTGTCCAGGCCGTGCCTCAGCTTGCCCGCGGCGATGTCGGCCGGGTCTTCCTCGGCGATAGAAAGCCGCTGGCGGACGATCTCGGCCAAAGCCCAAAACGCTACCCCCTCGCCGTAGGACAGGCACCGGCCGGTGTGCCACCACACCTCCTCCTTGAGACCATCGATGTACTTCCGGAACTCCCAGCCCAGCCGCGACTTGCCCACCCCGGCCGGGCCCGACACCAGCACCAGCCGCGGCACGCGCCGCTCGGCGGCGGCGTGGAACAGCTCCCGGATCGTGCGCAGCTCCGCGTCCCGGCCTGTCAGCGGCGCCTCCAGCCCATCCACCCGCTGCGACCCTCCCACCCCCGCCAGCACCCAGGTCGCCCGCCACAGATGCTGCGGCTCGGCCTTGCCCTTCAGCGCGTGCTCGCTGGCGTCGGCGAACCCGATGGCGCTGGCGGCCAGCCGCTGCGTCGCCACATCCACCAGCACCGTCCCCGGCTCGGCCGCCGCCTGCGCCCGGGCGGCGGTGTTCACCGCATCCCCGGCCACCATCCCCTCACCGACCGCGCCCAGCGTGACCGCCACCTCACCGGTCACCACCCCCGCCCGCGCCGCCAAACCAGGCACCCCCACCTCCGCCCCCAGCTCGCTCACCGAACTGACCAGGTCCAGCGCCGCACGCACGGCCCGCTCCGCGTCCCCCTCCGCGGCCACCGGCGTACCCCACACCGCCATCACCGCGTCCCCGATGAACTTCTCCACCACCCCGCCATAGCGGCCGATCACCGTCCGCGCCACCTCGAAGTACCGCGACAGCAGCTCCCGCACCGCCTCCGGATCCCGCGACTCCGACAGCGGGGTGAACCCGACCACGTCGCAGAACAGCACCGAGCACACCCGCCGCTCCGCCACCGGACCCCCGCCTGAGCCAGCCACTGGCGCGACAGACGAAGATGAGGCAGCCACGGTGGACCCAAGCGCTGCTCCAGCGAGCGCGTACCCACACGCCGGGCAGAACCGGTGGCCCGGTGAGGTGGGCTCACTACACGACGGGCACAGCCCCAGCGGGGCACCGCAATCGGCGCAGAACCGATCGCCATCCCCCCGGGACGCACCGCACTGCGGACACGTCACCACCGGGCATTTATACCCCGGCCAGGCACATTCAGCCACGTAGCAGCCTTCAGACGCCGGCCTGCCAGCCGGGCTGTCACCCCTCAGAACCAGGCGATTTGGGTGCTCGCCCCATCCAGGCCAGCCACCGCTGCCCGGTCGAACGCACCAACTCCTGGCTCAACGACTGCGGCAAACTGCGCCGGATGACCGACCGCACGCCACCATCGTGGACTTCTACGCCGCCCCGGTACGCCACCCCCACCTGCCCCGGTCGCCGCCCGGCCCCCGGCGTTGCTGGCGGCCTGGGTTGGGCGAGCCGTCGGCGGTCGCCAAGGAAACTACAGAACAATCTGATCTGGACGAGCACAGCTGGCCCCGCGCCGACCAGCCGTTGCGTGCATATCGGCGGCTCCGCGCGGGTTCTCATTGAGGTTTCTTCATCACTCAGCGTAATCGCCCCTTCCCGCCGTAGGAGGTGCGCGTGACTAGGGAAGGGCCTTGGCCAGTTGACGATAGCCCGGCATGGGGTCGTGGCCCGGGTCCACCAGCACCTGTACGCCGACGTGGTCGGCGCCGGCTTCCAGGTGGGCGGTGAGGCCGGTGGCGATGGTCTCCGGGGTGCCGTGGAGGACGAGGGCGTCGATGAGGCTGTCGCTGCCGCGGTCGGTGATGTCGGCGGGGCTGAAGCCGTGGCGGAGCAGGTTGTTGACGTAGTTGCGCAAGCCAAGGTATGGGTTGGCGACGAAGTCGCGGCCGATGGCGCGGGCGTGGCTGGCGTCGGTACTGACGACGACCTTGTGCTCGGGCGCGAGCAGGGTGCCGGGGCCGAGGACGTCGCGGGCGTGATGGGTGTGGTCGGGGACGACGAGATAGGGATGGGTACCCGCCGCGCGGTCCCTGGCCAGGCGCAGGGCCCGGTCACCCAGCGCGGCGAGGACTCGCCTGCCGACGGGGACGGCGGCGTCGAGCTCGTCCAGGTAGGACACCATCGTGTCGTACGGTGAGTGGTACCGGTTTATTGATTCCGGATGGCCAATGCCGACACCGAGCAGGAACCGGCCGGGGTGCTTGGCGTCGATCCGCTCGTACGACTCCGCGATCGACGCCGCGTCGTTGGTCCACATGTTCACGATCGCGGTGGCCACGACGATCATGGTGGTGGCGTTGAGGGCGCGCTCGACGAGCCTGAGATCGGGCAGCATCCGCCGCCCCAGGCCCAGCCAGGCAGTACCGAAGCCGAGCGCCTCCGCCTCGGCCACGAAGCGCACGCGGGTGTCGTCGTCGTAGGACGGGTTGAACCATGCCCCGAAGGTGCCGAGCTGTGGTGACATGTGGCTAAGCCTCGATGACCAGGCGAGCGATGCGCCCGTCGCGGAGGGTGAACCGGAAGTGCAGGTCGACGACGCCGCTGGGGAAGTCGCCTTTGAGGTGGTTGATGGCGGCGTAATGCTTGTCATCGATCTTCTCGGCGCCGGTGAGCTCGATGGTGTAAGTGTATTCGCGCGCTGATCGGTCCAGCCAGGTGTGGATGTCGGCGGTTCCGTGGTAGGTCTTTCCGTCGTCGGTCACCGCCGCGTCGTTGGTGAAGTAGGTGATGGCCGTGTCCGCGTCGCGGGCGCGGTGGGCCGCGAGGTAATCCGCGATCGTGCGCGGAAGCTCGGTCAGGTCGATCGTCTGGGTGTTGTCCGTCATGAGGCCACCGTGCGGCCTCTCCTGGGGAGAGGGTCAAGCCTGGCCGGGTCGGTTGACCTTCCCCCGGGGAGAGGGTGCACAGTGGCCTCATGCGGCCCGGCCTCACCATCGGCGAGTTCGCGCAGGTCACTCACCTGAGCGTCCGTACGCTGCGCCGATACCACGAGCGGGGCCTGCTCGAACCAGCCGTCGTCGACCCGGACAGCGGATACCGCTACTACACCAGCGAGCAGATTCCCGCCGCGCAGGTCATCCACCGGCTGCGCGAGCTGGATATGCCCTTGCGCGAGGTCCGCGAGGTGCTGGCCACATCGGACCCGGGCGCCCGCGCGTCCCTGGTCGCCGCGCATCTGAGCCGGCTTGAGTCCGGGCTTGACCGGACCAGGTTGGCCGTGACGTCGCTCCGGCGGCTGCTGCAGCCAGAGCCCGAGCAGTTCGACGTCGAACTGCGGTCGGTGCCGCCGATGACAGTGGCCGCTATCGGGGAGGCCGTCGACCAGGCCCGGGTTCTGGGCTGGTACCACGCGGCCATGGCCGAACTCGACACCGCGCTCGCCGGACGGCGGGTGACCGGACCGCCGGGCGGCAGGTACGCCAACGAACTGTTCACCGACGGCTGCGGGGACGTGCTGGTCTACCGTCCGGTCGCGGAGCCGCCCGCCGCCGGCCGGGTGCGCCCGGTCTTCCTGCCGACCGTCGAGCTCGCCGTCACCGTGCATTCTGGGCCGCACGACGACATCGACGTCACGTACGGACAGCTCGGTGCCTACATCACCGGCCACGCCCTCGCCATCGACGGCCCCGTGCACGAGACCTACCTGAGGGGGCCGCGCGACGACCCCGACCCGAACTCATGGCGCACCGAGATCGGCTGGCCGATCTTCCGCGTCGCACCGGGCTGAGCCAGAGTGACGAAGACGAGGAGGAACTCGCCGCGCCGTGGTCGCTGAATGCGGCAGGAAAATTTCCTCTACCCGGTTCTGCCCGGCGTCCGGATCACCGTGAGCCAACACAGCGCGGCCTGGCGTCCGCTGTGCACTTCGAAGTCGCCTTGGCGCTCGCGAGTGCCGCGCCCATGACTGAAAGTGGCAAGATCGACAATAGAACCCGGCGCGAGTTCACGCTCATCGGCATGCATGACCGGGCGTCCGCAGACGAGCAGATCCGCCAGATCTGCGTCCATGGGGCACGATGCCTCCTCGGCCTGTCGGCCGTGCAGATCGGCGGCTCGGCGCGCGTTCTCCCTGGACAGTCTCCATCACTTACTGTGACGGATCCTGCGGGCCCGGCCTGACTGCCGTGGGACGACTCGTGGGACGAGCGGCGGCCGCATCTCCGTGCAATGTGTGCTTTCTGGGCATTTGCATATGCCATCTGCGCAGGTAGAACGCCCGGGGTGGCCAAGCAGCCCACTTTTGATCCGGAGCTCAATGCGCGCGTCCAGCGCCGCGTGGTGGACACCGCTGACGAGATGGCGGACCTAGGGCAGACCTGGCCGTCCATGGCCTGGCGTTCCCGCCGCTGTACCGCCCGATCCCCGGCACGGCCGTCCACCACGTCACGCTGTGCCGACCGCCGCAGCTGCCGCAATAGACAGCCGCAGTTGCCGCAATAGGCAGCGGCAAGTTCTGGCCAGGGGTGGCGACTCGGTGTAGCGTTCCCCTCGCACGTGTGCCCCGCCGCACCAGGATCGAGATCGAGGAGTCAGCTTGTTCCGTCGAGTCCGGTATTTGGGCGCGGCCGGGGCCATGGCCTTGGTCGGCGGCATGTTCGCCGCCGCGGCGCCTACCGTAGCCGCCACCGCCAGCGTTGGCATCCAGCCCGACATGCACAGCCGGCTCGCGTCGCTGACGCAGCCGCCTACCCAGGCCCAGTGTGTCGCATCGTTCACCGTTCCGTGCTATCAGCCGGCCCAGTTCCAGAAGGCCTATAACGAGGGGCCCCTGTTCGCTCGCGGGATCACCGGCAAGGGCCAGACCATCGTGCTCGTCAACTCTTTCGGGTCCCCGACGATTCAGTCCGACCTGGCCACGTTCGACGCGACGTTCGGCCTGCCCGCTCCCCCGTCCTTCAAGGTCATCCAGCCGGCCGGGGCGGTGGGCCCGTATGACCCTGCCACTATGTCCGGCTGGGCTGGGGAGACCACGCTCGATGTGGAGTGGGCCCATGCCATGGCCCCCGGCGCCAAGCTCCTGCTGGTCGAGACCCCGGTCGCGGAGACCGAGGGTGTGGCCGGGCTCCCGGAGATGATCCGGGCCGAGAACTACGTCATCAACCATCACCTCGGCCAGGTGATCAGCCAGAGCTTCGGCGCCACCGAGCAGACGTTCCCGTCGGTGGGGTCGATACTGCGGCTGCGCAGCGCCTACATCAATGCCTTCCTGCATCACGTGACCGTCCTGGCCGCCACCGGCGACGCGGGCGCGACCGACTACTCCAACACCGCGGGAACGCTCCTGTACACCCACCGGGCGGTCGACTGGCCGTCCAGCGACCCGCTGGTCACCGCGGTGGGGGGCACCCAGTTGCAGCTCACCCCCGCCGGTCAGCGGACCGCGCCGGACCGGGTGTGGAACGACACCTACAACACCGCCCTGAACCAGGTCTTCTTCGGCGATCCTGGCCCCAACGCCCTCGCCACCGGCGGCGGCAAGTCCGTGGTCTTCGCCCGGCCGCCGTACCAGAACGGCGTGGCTGGCGCCCGGCGCGCGGTGCCGGACATCGCCATGAGCGGGGCCTGCTCCGGGCTGGTCCTGACCTACCAGAGCTTCGCACCCGGGCCGGCCTGGTACGTGGTTTGCGGCACGAGCGAGGCGACCCCGCTGTTCGCCGGGATCGTGGCCCTGGCCGACCAGGTGGCTCACCACTCCCTCGGCCTGATCAACCCGGCGTTGTACGCCCTCTCGGCCCGGCACGCGCCGGGCCTGGTTGACGTCACGACCGGGAACAACACCGTGTCGTTCACCCAGAACGGGACGCTGTTCACGGTACGGGGCTTCAGGGCCCGGCCGGGGTATGACCCCGCGTCCGGGGTGGGCACGGTCAACGCAGCGCTGTTCGTCCCCGAACTGGCCCGCGCCGCGGGCCACGGATAGGAAGCCCGGTTCCCGGCCCGGTCACGGTGCACGCCGCCGTGACCGGGCCGGGGACGTCGGCTAAGACACTCCGGCCGCGTCAAACAGGCGGAGCCGGTGCGCCGCGGCCGCCGCCTCGCCGCGGCTGGCCACGCCGACCTTGGCCAGGATGTACACGGTCGGCAAGTTCGTTCTTGCCATCGCCGACGCCCCCAGCGGCAAGAGTGCCACCGCCAGCGCCGCCTTTCCTCGTGCCAGCGGGCGTCGGCCGAGTGGATCATCGAACAGCCAGCGCTGTGCAACAACGCTCTCACCAAGTGCTTTCTGACCGCGCTTGCTAACTTCCACACCATCACCATGGCCAGGCGAAGGCCCGGGTCGCTGGCGGCAGCGTCGGACCCATCGGCGCCTTCTCCAACGCGCGATCTTCATGGTCGACCCGCTCAAGAGCGGGGATTCATCTCGCTCGATACCGTCGGGCCTTTGAACGGCCCCAGCTTCACCGTGATATGGGACCGGTCGGGACGATCACGCCGATCACACTCTGACCGCTGCGCCCGCGGCAGTGGGCGGATATCGCAGCGCGCAGCCCAATGCGCTTGATCGCGGAACCCTGTTCTGGAGCGCCCGGGCCCCTCTGCAGGCCGGGTGTGGCGTGGTTTCCGGCTGCGCCAGCCCTCCTGGGTGCACCCCACCGCCGGCCTGATCCCACAGCAAGGGCCACAATGGCCTGACCGCTGGCGGCGGGCGCGGTCACGCCGTGGGGATACTGCTTGGGTGTGGGCCGGGAATCATCCGGCCGCCGGTCACCTTGCCCAGCAGCCGCTTGAGCTGCGGCGACCGCGACCACGACCGGGCGGGCCCGACCCCGGTGACGATGCGGCAGCCCGATCCCTGGACAACGACCGGAGGAAAGCCGCGCCGTCCGGCCGCGAACACCAGCCGGACTGCACCGCCGAAGTCGGCTGGGCAGCTCAGCAGCGGCCCGTGTGGCCTGAGCGGCAGCGCGCACAGCCCGGCTGCCAGGGCACGGACCCTGGATGCGCCGCTGAACGTGATTCCACCCGGGAGGGGCTCACGACTGCTGGCCGACAGGGCAGGCACACGGCTGACCACGACCCTGTCCACCCTGCCAGCGGCCGCGCACAGCGGCACGCCCGCCGACGCCGAGGCGACGGCAGCCGGCTCGTTGGTGTGGCCGGCGCCCGACGAGGCCGGATGCCCGGCGCCGCCGGCCGTTGCGCTGCCGCACGCCGCCAGCCCTAGCAAGGCGATGATGCAGATCACGGCCAGCATGCCCCGCGCGGCCACGCTCACGGGCCGCCCTGTCTTACCACCGCAAACTCCCTCCTGGCCACGGTGCTGCCAAGGCTCATATGCATCCCCGCCTTCTTCCCGCCGCGCTCCACCCCCTGCCAGCGCGGCAAGTATCCCTGGGGGCGAATCCCTGCGCCATCTGGCCACAACCTTGGACGGGCCAGCGCCCGTTATGGTTCCCCCAGTCCAGCCACATTGGTGATCCAGCCTGCGATCGGCGCGGCAGCGCCCTCGTGGGCGGGCATGCTTACCTAATTCTCCTGCTCTCCCGCCCGCGTACCCAGGGGGGTTGGCGCGGGTGTGGTTCAAGCCAGCGGAGGCCATCGGGTTGTTTCCTTCTCACTCTAGGACCGGAGCGCCGCCCCTTCGGGGAAGCGCCCGGGCAAATCCAGCTGTCCCGCTTTCCCCTGCCGCCGCCGTGAGGCCTATCATTCGCGGCCCTCGCATGAAGGCTGCCTGCCCGTTCGCCTCGGACCTGGACCCCGGGGGCCCCTGGCCCAGGCGCCCTCACCGTCGCCGCAGACCACCCCCTTTCTGTGCCTAATCAGGCAGCAGAGTCGGCAGGCCGGCCAGTTCGCGCATATCGAGACCTCTTTGAGAGCGCTGTCAAGGGGTCTGGCGGATTTCCTTTGCGGCTGGCCGGGGCGGGGTGCCGGGTCGTAGTGTCGGGGTGGCGGGCCTGGGAGTGGCTTTTCCGAAGAGCTGGCGTGCGGGGTGCGAGCCAGCCGCGCTGGAGTCAGAGTCGTTCCCCGGTTGCCCTCCCGGGCCTGTCTTCACAGCGCGCGCGGCGGGTTGGGCGTCGGCCTGCAGGCGGGCGTAGACGGTGTCGCTGATCCTGCGTTTGAGGCAGCGGATGATCTCTTTCTCCGGCAAGCCTTCCTTGGTGCGCCGCCCGGCATAGATGAGAGCCGGCGGATGGGCGCTCATCGGTGTGAGCACGATCCGCCATAGGGCGTGGTTGGCCTGGCGGTCGTCGCCGGGATTGAGGCGGTGACGGGTGACTTTCCCCGACGATGCCGGGATCGGGACGACCGCGCACAAGTGCGCCCAGACCGCCTCGGAGCGCAGCCGCTCCGGGTGATCCCCGGCGGCGACCAGGAGCAGGGCGGCGGTGCCGGGGCCGGCACCGTGCAGGGCGAGCAGGCCGGGGGCACGAGCGGCGACGAGCGGGGCGATGAGCTCGCCGGGGCGCTCGAGCTGGGCGCCCGGGGAACTCGGCGCGCCGGCCCAGTTCGCGCAGCGCGATGCGGGTAGCATAGCCGACGACGTCGCCGGGCCAGGGCCGCAGCGACGCCACGCCGCTGACCAGGCCGGCGGCCGTGTGCCTGGCGAACCGGGTCCGCAGGTCATCGGGCCCGGTCACGACCAGCGCCCTGGCCTGGTTGATCGTCTGGACCCGCTCGCAGCGGGCGCTGCGCCTGGACGGCCATCAGCGCCCGTATCGCCCCGGCCGCGCCGTCGCGGCCTTTCGGCGCGCCCCGGGCCCGGCCGGACTGGGCGGCCCGGGCGGCGCTGACGGCATCCAGCGGATCGGATTTGCCCTGCCGGCGACGGTCCTGGCGGCCGGAACGGCCGGCCCCGGCGACCCGGATGCCGGCCGCGGTGACGTGGCGGGCCAGGCCCGCGCCGTAGCTGCCCGTGCCCTCGATACCGACCAGGGCGACGGTCCCGAACCCGCCCAGCCAGCCCAGCAGACCCGCATAGCCGCCCGCGGTAGCCGGGAACTCCCGCACGCCCAGCAGCCCGCCGATAGGGTCCAGCGCGGCCGCGACACCCATGCCGGCGTGGGTGACCGGCGCCGCCGGTGATGGCGCGTGTCACCTGCGATGGTCATGGCCATCCCTTTCTGTGGTTGAGGGATGGCACGCACCCGCTGGCCGCCGGGCCTGTGAACCCCGGCCTCTTGCACAAGACGGGCAGATCGGGACGGCACCGCCGGTGGGTGCCAAATAAACCTGGGACCCGGCGGACAAATCGTTAGCAGGACAGCCCGAGAGAGCGTCACCCGATTCGCAGGTCAGGCCGGGACCCAGGCCCCCGACCCTACGCCCTCACCAGCTCAAAGCGCCGGAAGCAGGGCCGGAGCACTATCCACATCCTCCCTGCCGAGTATGCGCTCGCTGGTAGTGACCCGAGCCGGGTGCTCGGGCGGTGCAGATCACCCGGTCATTTGCGGCTTGCCGGCTGTGGCGGCTGGCGGCCGGCGGCCGGCGGGCGGGCTGCTGGCGGGTGGTGGGCATCGGATTGTGCGGGCGGCTGGAGCGTCCCCCGCGTTCGTCAACAGGCTGTGGCGGGCTCGCTCCCAGGTCGGCCCCGAGGGCCGCTTCGTTGAGGTCGCTGGCCCGGCCGAAAGGGGTTGGACCAGTGGCCCAGGTCCCGGGGGCAGTCAGTCCTGGGGTGCTGCCTGGGCTCGGGGGCGTGGCTTTGGTGGCCTTCTCAGTCCTCCACCGCGGGGGGTACTCTTCGCCCCAAGATGATCTGCCCACGCTGTTCGGCGGAACGCCCATCCGGCCAGAACTTCTGCGGCGAGTGCGGCGCCGCGCTGGCGCTGGCCTGTCCCTCGTGTGGGACGGCGAGTCCTCCCGGGCAGAAGTTCTGCGGCGAGTGCGGCACGGTGCTGGCCGGGACTGCCAGGCCCGGCGCCGTGGCTGCGGCGGCGGCTGGTCCGGTGGCGGAGCGGCGGGTGTGCTCGGTTCTTTTTTGTGACCTGGTGGGGTTCACGCCGTTGTCGGAGGCGCGGGACCCGGAGGCGGTGCGGGAGCTGTTGTCGGAGTATTTCGAGACCGCGCGGACGGTGATCGGCCGGTATGGGGGGGTGGTGGAGAAGTTCATCGGGGATGCGGTGATGGCGGTGTGGGGCACCCCGGTCGCCGCGGAGGGGGACGCGGAACGGGCGGTGCGTGCCGGGCTGGACCTGGTGGCGGCGGTCGCCGGACTGGGCGCCGAGGCCGGGGTGGCGGGTTTGGCGGCGCGGTGCGGGGTGGTGACCGGTGAGGTGGCGGTGACCCTCGGCGCGACGCAAGAGGGGATGGTGGCAGGGGATGCGGTGAATACCGCGGCCCGGGTGCAGGCGGCCGCCGAACCCGGGACGGTGCTGACCGATGCGGCCACGCAACGCCTGGCGGGCGGCGCGATCGGGTTCGCTGATGCGCGGGAGCATGTGTTGAAGGGGAAGGCGGAGCCGGTGCCGCTGTGGCGGGCAACGCGGGTGCTGGCGGGGGTGGGCGGGGCGCAGCGGGTGGATGGGTTGGAGGCGCCGCTGGTTGGCCGGGATGCGGAGCTGCGCACGGTCAAAGACCTGTTCCATGCTGCGGCGGAGCGGCGGGTGCCGCGGCTGGTGGTGGTGTCGGGGCCGGCCGGGGTGGGCAAGTCGCGGCTGGGCTGGGAGTTCCGCAAATACCTCGATGGCCTGGCGGAGCAGGCGTGGTGGCACACCGGCCGGTGCCTGTCGTATGGGGACGGGGTGGCGTTTTGGGCGCTGGCCCAGATTGTGCGCCAGCGGCTGGAGATCGCCGAGGAAGACCCGCCAGGAACCGCGGCCGGCAAGCTGGCCACCGGATTGGACCAGCTCATTCCCGACCCGGGTGAGCGAGCCTACGTCGGCGCGCGGCTGGCCCGCCTGCTCGGGGTGGCATTCCCCGGCGATAGCGGGGGGCCGCTGAGCCGGGAGGAGCTGTTCGCTGGGTGGCGGCTGTTCTTCGAACGCCTCGCGGCCGAGTCCCCGGTGGTGCTGCTGATTGAGGACGCCCAGCATGCCGATGCGGGGCTGCTGGACTTCGTGGATCATCTGATCGACTGGACCCGGGACCTGCCAGTGTTCGTGCTGTTGTTCGCCCGCCCGGAACTGGCCGGGGCCCGGCCCGGGTTCGGCGCCGGGCGCAACCGGAGCATGTTCACCTTGGACCCGCTGGATACGGCGTCAATGGACCAGCTGGTGACGGCGCTGGTGCCCGGAATGCCGGCGCCGGTCCAGGCGGCGGTCGCCAGCCATGCGCAGGGCATCCCGCTGTTTGCGGTGGAAACGATACGCGCCTTGATCGACCGCGACATCGTCCAGCCCATCGAAGGCAGCTACCGGCTGGTCGGCGACGTGGCGGAGCTGGCGGTGCCGGACAGCCTGCACGCGCTGTTCGCGGCTCGCCTCGACGCGCTGGACCCGGGTATGCGGCGGCTGGTGGCTGATGCGGCGGTGCTGGGCACCACCTTCCCAGCCGAGGCACTGATCACCGTTTCGGGGCAGGAGGAGGGTGTCGTCCGGGCGGCGCTAGATGAGCTGGTGCGCCGGGAGGTCTTCACCGTTTCCGCCGACCCGCTTTCCCCCGAACGGGGCAGCTACCAGTTCGCCCAGCACATGCTGCGCCAGGTCGCCTACGACACCCTGTCCCGCCGTGACCGCAAGGCCCGCCACCTGAAGGTGGCCGCCCACCTGCGCGCCGCGTTTCCTGGCGATGGGGAGGAAGTGGCCGATGTGATCGCCCGCCACTACCTCGACGCCCTGGAAGCGGTCCCTGCCGACCCTGACGCCGGCCAGATCCGCAAGCAGGCCACCGATGCGCTGATCCGGGCGGCCAGACGGGCCGAGCGTACCGGCGCACCCGGGCTGGCCGCCGCCAGCTACGCTGCGGCCGCCCGGCTCACCCAGGCTGATGGCGCCTCAGGGCGGGAGACAACCGCCGCCGTGTTGTGGGAACACGCCGCCTGGGCCGCCCTCACCAACGCCGACTGGGCCACCGCCATCGAGGATGTCGGTCATGCCGGGGACCTTTACCGGCGGTACGGCGATTCCCGGGCGGCTGCCCGCGCCCAGGCGATCACCGGGCGGGCGCTGCGCCTGCATAAGCGGCACGCCCAGGCACGCGAGCAGCTCACCACGGCCGTGGCGGTACTGCGGGCAGACCCCGATACCGACACCGTCCGGGCCCTGGGCGAACTGGCGAGACTAGAGGTGTTCGCGGGCTCCGCGGAGGCGGACGCGCTGTCCGCCGAGGCCCTCGCCTTGGGACAGGCCGTGGCCGTGGATGATGCCACCCTCTGCGATCTGTTCACCACCCGCGGATTGTGCCATAGCTCGGCCGAACGGAAGCCGCAGGCAGCTTCCTACCTCCGGGAGGCCGCCCGGCTGGCCGCCCAGGCGGGCGACAGCTATCGCCGGGGGGTCGCACTGATGAACCTGGCCGATACCATCACCGGAACCGACCCAGCCGCGGGTGCCGAGGCCGCCAGGGCCGCCGCCGGGTACTCGCGCCAGGCCGGCGACCGCGACCACCTCCCGGACGCGGTCACGAACCTTGTCCAGGCGCTGCTGATGACCGGCGACTGGGACACCGCGGAGGCTGAGCTGGCCCAGGCCATCGACGCCGACGGTCTCGCCGATTCAGAATCCCTCGCCTGCTACCGGGCCTGGCTGGCAGCATTGCGCGGCGACGCGGGGGTCGCCCAGGCGATCCTCGCTGGACTAGCCGATCTGCGGGCCAGCGAAGATCCCCAGGACAAGGCAGAGGCCAGCGTCCTGGAAGCCTTTACCGCCTCGGCCCGCCACCAGTCATCTCACGCCCTGCGCAACGCCCGCGCCGCGCTCGCCCACGCCGATGCCATCGGCATCAGCCACGAATACTTGCGGTGGGCGTGGCCGCTGGCCGTCCGCGCCGCGCACGACCTCGCCGACACCGCCGCCGCCCGCGAGCTGCTGGCCATGCTCGACTCCTACCAGCCCGGGCAGCTGGCTCCCATGCTGCGTGCCGAACGCGACCTGGCCCGCGCCCGCCTCACCACCGGTGACGGCGGCCCGGGCGCCGGCGAGGCGTTCACTGCTGCGATCACTGCCCTGCGCCAGCACTCCACCCCCTACCACCTCGCCCACGGCCTGTTCGACCACGCCGCCCGCCTGCTGCGCACCGGCGATGACGAGGCCGCGGCGGCCGCGGCCGACGAGGCCCGCGGCATCGCCCAGCGGCTGCGCTGCCAGCCGCTGCTCGATCGCGCGGACATCACTCAGCCTGCTAGTTCCCGTGCAGCGGCCTCATGACGACGGCAACAACCACAGACCCCTGCACAAGCCAACCGTCACACGACCGCAACCCGATGCCGCTTGAAGCGCCTGCCCCGTGTACGGTCCCGGGTGTCCGCCGCCACTCTCCTGCAAACTCGCTGCCGTCGGCCTGACCAGCCGGCGCGACGCGCGCGGCGAGCGGCAGTTCGCGAACTGATCGGGCGCTCATAATGTCCGCTCCGGCGCTTTGCCGAGGACTGGGCCAACAATCCGACTGCCGCCCAGATCGGCGGCTACGTGCGTAACCGTATTGCAGGCGGGGCGACAGGGTGTGCTATGCGGCCGAGGGCGGCGAGTGGTTCACGCCTGCGAAGCGAGCTGCAGGAGGGCCTCAACGTGTGCGCTGGGACCGTTCCCTTGGCTGGCAAGCTCTAGTGCGCTCATGGCGGCGAATGCCACGCACCAGCAGAAGAGCCGCTGTTCGTCCATGCCGGTCGTGGCGGCGAGCCGCTGGGTGCGCGCTTGGACGGTCTGGAGATCATCCACTTGCCACAAGAGGAGGTCAACCGCGTCAAACGCGGCGTCGCCGAGGCAGGGCGCCGGATCGATCGCGACCAAGCCGCGCTTGGCGCCGCCGTCGAGGGTGTTGCTGGGCGTCAGGTCACCGTGGAGCAAGACGGCCGGGGACTGCTGCTGCGCGAGCCGGGTCGCGAGCTGGTGCCCGCGCTCATACAGCTGCCGCGGGATCAGCGCCGCCAGCTTCGGGTGGCGTTGGTATAGCTTGGCCGAGGAGCCGAACAGGTTGGCGACGCGCTGCCCCGCCGCCGGGTAAGACGGGCCGGGGACGCCGCTTGCGTGCGGGGAGCTCAACAGCTCAGCGACGTCCTCCATGGCGGGGTAGGCGGAGGTAATGACCAGCGGCGTTCCGGGTTCGATTGCCTCGATCAAAAGCGCCCCGAGCTGCTCGTCGAACGCGATCACTGCGGGGGTGTGAACAGTGTGCCAGGCGCTGAGCGCGGCGGCCTCGAACGCCAACCGCGCCCGGTCGGGGCTGGCCTTCAGCACCGCGCTCCGCCCGTCAGCCAGTTGGCACCAGAAGACGGCCGACACGCTCCCGCGCAGGATAGATGAGCCGAGTTCAAACTGCCACCGCTGCCCAACAGCGGCCAGCACGCCCGGCAACTGGTCGAACCACGCCGCCACGCCGCTGCCGAAGCGAGCGGTCAGACGCTGGCGTGTTCCCGCGGCGATGCCGGGCATGAGCGAACCCATGCGCCGACGGTAGCGCGGTTGCCCGGCCACGTGGAGGGTGCTGATACGCCCGGCGCAAATGCGGCCGAGAGCCGTCCTCTGCTCCACAACCATGCCGTCAAGCTGGGGGCACGTTCGGTGGCCCACTGTTAGATGAAGTGCAGGAGCGCCCCTGCGGCAAGCGCGAGCAACACCGGGGGCCCTTCGTAGCTACCGGTGAGGCGGGTCTGCTGGCCGTCTGGCTGGCGCGTCCGTGCCGCGTCGATGCGGATCGGGGTGCCCGCCACGGATCCGCGGATCTTCGCTGCGGTCAGTGGCCCGTCGATGGCGGCGTAGATCGTGTATTCGGTGCTGCCCAGCGTCCCGTCAACAGCGACTGTCGAGGTGCTGCCGAGCCCGCCTGCAGCGGTCTCGACAGTGGCGTCGAGAGCCAGGGCTCCGACGTGGCCGGTGATCGTGCCATGGTCGAAGAAGTAGCCGGGCTCAAGGTGAAAGGTGGCGTGGAGTTCCACCGGCTGCCCTGCGAACGACCCTGTGAGGTCCGAGGGCACGTCCGGACAGATGCGGTAGTTGTCCCCGGTCTTCCAGGTAGCCGATACCGGTATCCCTGCGATGGTGCCAGCTGCCGCGCCGTCGTGGGCGGGCACGTTCAGGTCCAGGCGCACAGGCTGCCCGCCAACTGACCCACGGAGCAGGCGGGAACGCTCGAAGACGAGGTTAACACGTGCGTGGCTTGGGATGGCACCAGCTGGATCGGTATCGGCTGGGAACTGCCGGGCTGGTGGTTTGGGACGTTCCCACTTGCCATCAGGGCCCATGCCCTCAACTATCACACGGCCACCGCCGGGCTGGGCCATCCATCTGAGCTTCCCCCGCTTCTCCGGACACGTTAGTGCACACCTGAACGCCCGTGGGTGGGTGGCGGCCTGGATCAGCCTGGGGAGCTCATTGCGGAGCGGACGAGGTCAACGTAGCGCTCGGTGAGGGTGTCGGCCTGCTTGCGGTAGCGGACGGCAGGAAGGTCGCCTGCATCGAGTCGCGGAAGGCGGAGAAACTCCAGGACTGCGTTCGCGGCTGCGAGCCTGTCCCGTGCGAGATCTTCGTAGAGGACTTCGCACGGCCGGATCCCCGTGGAGGCGAACCACTGCCGCCAGCCATCCTCGCACCCCTGCGCGAACTGGACGAGCTGCACCATCTGCGCCACGTCGGGCGGTGGCTGCTCGGCCTCCTGGCCCGGCCGCAGCCCCCACTGATCTGTCACAGCGGCTCGCCACCACGAGATGCCCTGCCGCACCTTGTCCGCACGCCGCAACCAGACAAACTGAGGGTCCGGGAACGTCGTCCGCATGAACTCCAGGCCCGCATCGGTCCCATCGCGCGGGCGGAGCGAGGACCGGTGCCAGTCGAAGTCGTTCCACATCAGCTTCGACCCGAGCACGCCGTTCGGCGTGGTGCCGTGATCCCACATGGCCCGGACATAAGCGGTCAGGTGGCCGGGCGGCAGGCCCCACTCCCGCG
Organism: uncultured Actinomycetes bacterium; assembly: GCA_963730065.1. Lineage (GTDB taxonomy): Bacteria > Actinomycetota > Actinomycetes > Streptosporangiales > Streptosporangiaceae > UBA9676. Next base: position 173,305 of record CAVSQL010000013.1, read on the forward strand.
TGTGGTTCTCCCGCTCCGCGTCGTCGAAGTAGTCAGACGGCCGGCCGGCGTACCCCGTATCGGCCAGCGCGTGCGCCAGGAGCCAGCTTCCCGTTCGCTGGACACAGCAGATGACATAACTCCTGACCGGCTCCACGACCGGAGTCTGCCTCGCTCCGGCCCACTGATAAAGCGAATTTCGCGGCACCGGCGCAGCACCGCGGTGGCCCTCCGCCAGCAGCGCTGCCGCGAGAGGCGGCCAAGCAGCCGCATAAGGCGGCTACGCGCGCCCTTGGCGCCGACCGGGCACCGGTCACCGAGTGTCACCCCGCTCTTGGCCCGATTTCGCACGGATCGCCGACTATGCGCTTACCTGTCGGTGGTGGATTCGTCGTGGCTCAGCGGCACAGAACTGCGGGTTCTGGCGCCGTCGGCGGCGGTCGCACGGGGCGAATATGCGCCAGTGGCGGGTGTTGAAGCGGGGTTGGAATCGTGTTGAACCGCGAGCGGGTGGCTACACCGGTTAAGTATTGGAGCCGCTAGTGTCGCGTGAACGAGGTTCTTTGCCGAGCTTGCAGCGCGGGAGTAACTCCTCGGCGGTCTTGGTCCAGGTGAACGGGTGGCAGCGCTCGTTCCACCCATCGATGAAGTTCTCGATCGCGGCGGGGAGGTCCTTGACTGACGTGAAGCTGCCGCGGCGGATGGCCTGGCGGGTGATGATCGAAAAGAAGATCTCCACCATGTTGAGCCAGGATCCCGACGTCGGCGTGAAGTGCAGGGTGATCCGGGGGTGTCTGGCCAGCCAGGCCCCGGACGCCGGGGTGGTTGTGGGTGCCGTAGTTGTCTGCCACGATGTGCAGCTTGCGGCGGGGGTAGGCCGTGGCGACCTGCCGCAGGAACAGCAGGAACTCATCGTGCCGGTGGCGCGGGTAGCAGGCGTCGGTTACCTGGCCGGTGGCCACCTCCAAGGCGGCGAACAGCGTGGTGGTGCCGTGCCGGATGTAGTCGTGACTGCGCTTGTCGGGGATCCCGGGCCGCAGCGGGAGCACCGGCGCGGCCCGTTCCAGCGCCTGGGTCTGGGGTTTTTCATCCACGCACAGCACCACAGCCTTACCGGGCGGGTTGAGGTAGAGCCCAATGACGTCGCGACCTTGGCTTCCAGCTGCGGGCCGGTGGAGAACTTGAACGACTCGGTGCGCCAGGGCTGCAGCCCGTACTCCCGCCACACCTTGGCGACCTTCACATTCGACAGGCCCAGCTCGGCGGCCAGCAGCCGGCTTGACCAGTGCGTCACCCCCAGCCGCTTGGGCGGCGGCTCCAGCGTGGCCAGCACGATCGCCACGTCGCCGGTGGTCCGCGGCTTGCCCGGCTTCGGCCGGTCTTCCAGCCCGCCGGTCCCTTCAGCGGCATACCGCTTCTTCCACAAGATCACCGTCGGCTTGGACACCCCCCCCGCCGCGCGATCTCATTGGTGCCCAGCCCGTCCGCCGCCAGCAGCACGATCCGGGCGCGCTGGGCAAGCCCGGCCCGGGTCAACGGCGACCGTACCCACGAGGTCAGTACCTCACGATCGCGCGGCGGAATCTCCACATTCACAATCAACGGCATGAACCATCGTCCGCGAACGATAACCAGAGGTCAAGATTTCTCGCTCACGGAACACTAGCGAGGCTGGCCAAGGTGGCTTTGACCTGCATGATCCAAGTACGTCGTTGCAGGTCGGCGCGGCGGAGGATGCCAGATTAGAACTCGCGAGGGGTTGCCCCCAACGCGCTTTCCAACAATGCTGGCCGGCGTTCGCCGGCGCCCGCCACCTTCTTGGCAGTTGGCCGTCCCAGGCAAGGCATTTTTCTGTCGGAAGCTGTTCCAGGGAGCGTCATGCATCCTGGCTGGGCGGCCGGCAGCCAGAGAGTGGGGCATGGGTTCAGCGGGCGGCAATAACACCGGCAAGCGCAGCGCGAGTTTTCGTGCTCATGACGATGTGTCCTTTTTGCTCCCACAGGTGCAGGGCCTGTTCGAATGCTGTCGCTGCTCCCTCGCTTCGGCCCGCCAGCTTCAAGATCTCTCCAAGGGCCATCAGGGCCTCTCCCTTGGTGACGACGTCGTCGGTCTCTGCCGCTTGCGCGAGCGCATCCCTGATGTGGGATTCACCCTCCGCCACCTTCCCCAGCCTGGCCAACACCCTGCTCCTGACCGCGGCCGCAAGCAGCAGATCTTGGTCGTCGATCTCCCAGCCGGCTTCGACCAGCGGCAGAGCCTCCTGGTATCGGCTCTGTTCGCAAAGGACCCTCGCCAGGAAGAGGTCCAGCCACTCGGACGGTGCTTTGAGACTCCGCTGCTCGCGGAGCTGGTAGATCTCGATGAGCTTCTCCTCCGCCGCCGCTGGGTCGCCGGCCAGCAGCTCCACCTCAGCAGCGACGGACCGAACCCTTGAGGCGTGCCCGAAGGCTCCGATTTCGTCATACATATCAACCGACCGGCTGATTGTTGCCCGAGCTTCCTGGAAGCGGCCCACCATGGCCTGCAGGTGCCCGAGGTGCTCTAGGACGAAAGCTTCGGCTCGGAAGTTACCCTTTACCTTATGGAGGATTTCTCTACAGCGGCGGATTCCCTGGTCGGTGGGAAGGGGGCCAGAGACCGCAGTAATGGCTAGGCCGGCTAGGACCTCGATCTCCTCGCGATGGTTTCCAGCTTTGCTGGCGTATTCGATCGCACGCCGCGAGGCTTCATCCCAGCCGGCCAGTGACCCGTGCGCGCCGTGCACCCATGACAGCATCCGCCAGATCTTGGCCAGCCCAAAGTCGTCGCCGATGGCCTCGAGTTGCGGGATGAGACGCTGCGCTTCTGTCCAGGCTCGATCGGGCCAGCCCGGCGTGGCGAGCTTCATATCGACTTCAACGCGCTCGACTAGGGCGCGGCACTCCAGCCCGGTGTCGCCGCGCCTTCTTGCCTCGCCGACCACCTGATCCAAGACATTCATGGCGGTGGCGTGGTCGCCGTTTTCCCGCAGCGCCCCACCGAGATCGACCATGACCGCCAGGCGTTCTGGGTCGCCGGGTGAAAGCAACGCGTCCACCCGGCGGAGAAGCTTGACTGCCGCGCCTATGTCGCCCCGGGCGAGGGCCCGGCGTCCCGCCGATGCCAACGACTGTGCGGCGCGGCGGCCGAGCAAGATCGTATGGTCGTCTGGCGGCCCGAGTTCGGTTCGGTATCGGTAGGCCTGTTCGAGGTGATAGCCGAGGAGCTCCTCATATTCAAGAGCCGGCTTGCTTAGCGTCTCCAGCCAGTGGCCGAACCGCTCGTGCAAATCCGCGCGTAGCTTCTTGAGCATCGCCCCGTACGCCGTGTCCCGGATCAGCACGTGGCGGAAGCGGAACCGGCCGGATTCGTCACTTGGAGAGTCCTGGCCCGGCTCGATGAAGGCCTTGTGAGTGAGTGCGTGGAGGCAACGATCAACCCGGGGCCGCAACGGCGCGTCACAAAGCTCGACAATGGCTGCGTGCGCGAACACTTGCCCGGGTACCGAAGCCCGTTCGATGACGGCGCGCTCCTCGGCCGGCAGGCCATCCAGGCGAGCCGATAGCAGCGCCGAAATGCTCGGAGGCAGTGCGAAACCGGACAAGTCCCTCGCGCCGGCCTGCCCGTTGTCTCCTGGGGCAACGTATCCCTCATCAGCCAGCATCGAGAGAATCTGTTCGATGAACAGAGGATTGCCCACGGCGGCTTGTCGGATCTGCTCCTGGGCCAGAGCTGGCAGTCCCGAACTGCCCATCAGGTGGACAATGAGTCGATCGGACTCTTCTCTGGACAGCGGTTCGAGGTTGACAATGCGCCAACCAGACACACCCGGTCGGCTGTCCGGCAGTTCCAGGCGACCTGAACAGAGCACGAGGACCGAGGCGCCTTCTGTCCGGTCGCTGAGGTGATCGAGCAGGTCAAGGAAGGCGGGCTCGGCCCAGTGGATGTCTTCGACCGCCAGGACCAGCGGGCCGCTGCTCGCCAGATGGGTAAGGAGCAGCCGTGTACCTCGGTAGATCTCCTCAAGGGGAAAAGGATCGGAAGACAACCCCAACGCCGAGCCAACCCGCGCAATCGCCGCGGCGGCTTCTGGATGCCCTTCCATCAACGCGGCAAGCGACGCGGCGGTGTCCATCGGCTCCTGGCCGGCACCGCCCAAGACGCCTCTCACCGCGTCTTGCACTATCTCCGCAAGCGGCCAAAACGTGATTCCCTCACCGTATGACGGGCACCGAGCGTGGAGGACACGAGCTCGCCCTGTCGTCTTCGCCTCGAATTCCACCAAGAGCCGTGTCTTGCCCATCCCCGGCTCGCCGATCACCGTGACCAGCTCGCACCGTTGTTGGGCGATCGCACGGTCAAGAGCAGCCACTAGCAGCCGCAGCTCCGCTTCCCGGCCCACCATCGGCGCGTCCAACCTACGCACCACCGCAGCGGCGGCCGGCAAGACCTCGACAAGGCGGTACGCCGTGACCGGCTCAGCCTTACCCCTCACGGCAAGAGGCCCGACTGCCTCAACGCGGACGGCGTCCCGAACCATCCGGTAGGTGTTCTCGCCAACAAGCACCTCGCCCGGCCCGGCGGCCTGCTCCAGCCGAGCCGCCGTATTCACCGGGTCACCGGTTACCAGCCGCTGGCCGGTGGCCGGATCTCCGGCCACCACCTCGCCGGTGTTAACCCCGATCCGCGCCAGCAGCCTGACTCCCCATCGCGCCTCCAGCTCATCATTCAGCTCCCGGAGGACGCGCTGCATCTGCCAGGCCGCCCGCACCGCCCGCAGGGCATCATCCTCATGCACACGGGGCAGCCCGAAAACAGCCATAACCGCGTCGCCGATGAACTTCTCCACGGCCGCCCCATGACTTTGAAGGATGGCCCGCATTCGCTCGAAATACGTGCCCATAACGTCGCGCAGGGATTCCGGATCCAGGGCCTCGCCGAGGCTAGTTGAGCCCTTCAGATCGGAGAAAATCACCGTGACGGTCTTCCGAACCTCCTGCGATCCCGCCACGGTGAGCGCCGCCGCGCACGCCATGCAAAACCGAGCCCGCGCCGGATTGTCCTCACCACAGTTGGAGCAGGTAGGCACAACGAGAGTGTAAGGCGCGGGGACCCCGCCCTGGCTAGCCGCAAGCTCCTAAGCTCACGCTCTCCCGCTCATCAGATCACAGCTCAACGGCTTTGTACGACCGCCCAGGCAGCGCTGCCATGTGGAAGGTCCTGGCCCAAACCCGTCACGGACCAAGATCAACAGACACTGAGTAAGCAAGCGAGCGGTTCCTGGCGCCCACCTGCTCCAAGCGCGCAGACCGGCCAGATCTGCGCTGTCCGTCTCATGCCTAGCATCGAGCCGCTGCTGATACCTAACGGCGGCTCGGCGTGCGTTCTCCCTGCACCTTCTCCATCACTAGGTGTGTTGCCGCCTATCGAGTAGCCCGGTCCCGCCCGCAGACTCGGTGCGGCGTGTCTGGTCTTTGAGGGTCGCCGGTGTCCGCTGACCTGCGAACCGGTGGCCTGGCCCGCCACTGGCCAGATCCCGCTTGACCTGGCACGTCGCTATGCGATGCCGCTTAGGGAGGGCGTTCGGCTGGGCGCCAGATCCACCTGTGGCACAGTCGCCAGGCCGGATTCATTCACACGGCGACCGTCCAGATCGGGTCACCGCATCTGGCCTGGCCGCGATCTCGTGCGCAGTCTTTTGATCCAGAGCTTCCGGCTTCCGCTTCCTTCCGGATTCCAGCTTCTATGATCGTTGACGCGGCTCACGGATGTGGGCCGGGCAGGGACCGGGTGTGGCCATGCAAGAGCAGCCAGCAACGCTCGCGACCCCCGCGGCCATCGGGCCGGGCGCCGACGCCGGGGGTGCCGCTGCGGCCGCTTTCCGGCTTTGCCGCGGGTTCCTCGATCTGGCTGCTGGCGTCTCCGGGTTGGCGCAGGCAGGCGAGCCCCCGCCGGGTCTGAAGGCAGTGGAGCTGGCGGCGGCCGGCGCGGCCGTGGTTGCTGCCGCCCCCACGCGGCTGCTCACCCGTGGGACCACGGCCCGGCCGGCCGCTGCCTTCACCGGGGTCAGCCACCGCGCAGCGCGCCCCAGGCGCTCCGGCCGCGGTGCGCTAGCTGTGGGCCCGCCGAAGGCGGCCTGCTACATCTTGCAGGGGAGCAGGTGAGTTAGGTGCATTCTGCAGGCACGTCAGGCGGTTCTGCTGGCAGGCGGCCGCTGGCCGTCATCCTGGCGATCATCGGAGTTCTGGCGATCATTGCCGGGATTCTCTACCTGGCCGGCGCAGCGAACTCGCTGCACTTCATGGTCGGCAGCGTTCACAAGGGACATCACCTGGTACGGGCGGCCGTCTCATTTGTAGTCGGCATAGTGCTCCTGATCGGCGCCTGGTTCGCCGCCAGGCGGGGCTGAATTCGGGCCGCAACCCCCAAGCTTGTGCTGCCGTTCGTGAGCGTCCTCCTCGGCCGCCCGGCGTGATCGCCCGGTCGATGCCGCGGTGCGGCCGTGTCCCCGCATTTCCATGCCGGTCAGCTGATGCGCGCCGGCCAGGGCGCGATGAGCGTAGCGAAGCTGAGCTCGATGGTCAGCATGCCGCCGTGCAGCAGATCCAGCGTGACCTCTCACAGTCCATGGGCAGGCCGCTGACATCGGCGTATCCGGTCAGGCTGGGCGGCTTCCGGCTGTGCCACGCCGGATCGCCGACTCGGGGCGCCTCTTTGGTGCTCGGCCGTCATGTGGGCGCTGAGCACAGATCCCCGGATCTGTGCGGGGTGCCGTGGCGCGGTTGCCAGGTCTCCGCCTTCGTGATCGAGACCGTTGCTGGCCGGTTTCATGCGATGAGGGTCTCGTCGCGATCGAGGATACGGCCCACACCGACGCGACGTCGGCCTATAGACCGCGGAACACGATCAGCGCCAGGTCATCGGCTGGTGGGTCGGTTCCGAATTCTTGGACTGCCCGCTGAATTTTGGCCACGATCGCTCCGGCGTTTAGCCCTGAGCATTCACCGAGCAACTGGCTCAGGCCGTCGTCATCGTCGAGCAGTCGGCCGGAGGCCCGGCGTTCCGTCACCCCATCGGTAAAGCAGAGCAGCACATCGCCCGGCGATATGCGGATGGTGTCGGTACCGAACGTGACCTCCTCTAGCACGCCGAGGAGGGGTTGCGGCTGGGCCTTGGTCTGCACCTCGCCGTCTGCACGCAGGAGCAGTGGCGGCGGGTGGCCGGCGCAAGCCAGGGAGACGGTGGCGGCGCCGCCGGGCGCCGGGATGAGCTCCCCGTGGATCAGGGTTATGAATGGCGCCCGGGAGCCTTCGCCGACGATAAGGGCGTTGAGCCGCTCGAGCACGGCCGGGACATCGTGCCCCTCCTTGGCCAGGATGCGCAGCGCATGCCTGGTCAGGCCGGTTACCGCGGCGGCTTCGGGACCTTTGCCGCAGACATCGCCGATGGTGAACCGCCAGCGGCCCCCGGTAACCTCGAACACGTCGTAGAAGTCGCCGCCAACCTCGTTCCCCGCGCCCGCCGCCTCATACGCTGCCGCTAGGTCCATGCCAGGGATGTCCGGCAGCTCGGGCGGCAGCAGGCTGCGCTGCAGGGCGCGGGTGGCTTGCCGCTGCTCCGAGTAGAGCCTGGCGTTGTCCAGGGCAAGCGCCGCGCGCCGGGTCAGATCCTCCGCCAGATCCAGGGCATCTCTCGCCGTTGCCCCGCCGCGCGGCCGGCCGATCACGAAGACTCCGGGGCTGCGGTCGCGGGCGCGCAGCGGAAAGCACCAGGCCGGATCGGCGACCAGCTCGGCGGTCATGGCTGTGCGCAGCTCCGGCCTTACCCCAGCAAGTGAAAACGGCTGCGCGCCATCGCCGGGAAGGATCTGGGGCGGCGGACTCTGGTTCAACAGAGAGGTGAGCGCATCGGCACGAGACTCGTCTGCGTGCCAGGCGTACGCCAGCTTGAGCTCGCCGCTTTCATCCGGCAACAGCACGGCACACCATGCCGCTAGCCGCGGCACGGCAAGCTGGGCGGCGAGAGCGATCGTCCGGTCCTCGTCCAGGGTGCCGGCCAGCAGGTCGCTTGCCTCGGCCACGAAACTTATCCGCCCCCGCCGGGCCCTTTCGTGCTCACTCAGCCTGGCTCGCTCAAGCGGAACCGCCACCCGGTCGGCTACCTGCTGGACCCGCGCCAGGTCGGCATCGGTGAATCGGCGTGGCTCGGCCGCAACGACGGCCAGCACGCCGGTTACCCGGCCCTCGGCCAGGAACGGGACGGTCATCAGCGACCGCCCAGAGTCGCGCTGAGCCTGCGCGCGACCGCTGCCTCGCTCTGCGAGCTGGTTGCAGGAGGCGAGGAAGGTGCCCAGGCCGGCCAGATCCGCTTCGGCACCCGCAACGGCCGGTGCTGTGTGGGCGGCGCCACGCCCAGCGGCGGCTCGTATCCTCAACTCGCCGTCCTCGTCAGCGATCAGCGCGTACACGGCATCAGCCGCCACCTCTGCACTGGCCAGCTCGACCGCGTGACCGAGCAGCTCGTGGTATCCGCCTTGGACCAGGTCCGTGCCGCCCTTGCCCGGGTGCGAGGAGAATTCCCCGGGCTCGAAGCCGTTCGGCCGCCCGGCCGCGGTCAGGGCCTCGCCGACGGCCGGGACGGCGGATGGGGCGCCGTCGAGCCGGGCGCCCAACCCGAGCCGGAACCAGATCACCTTGGCGGCCGGCGTGTAGGTCACTCCCCACGATGACGAGAGCGCCCCAGGCAGCAGCAGCCCCCGGCCGCCTGGCCGGTCGGCTTCGGCAGAGCCACTCGGCGGGTCGGGGATCATGCGGGCCGGATGCCGGTCCAAGATCGACACCTCGACGGCGGCGCCGTCGAGCCTGCACGTCAACTGGATGCTAGTTCCGGCATGTACGAGGGCGTTGGTGACAAGCTCGCTGGTCAAAAGCACCGCATCGGCCACCAGGTCATCGCGGCCGGACAGCTGCCAGGAATGCAGCGTTTCCCGGACGAAACTCCGGGCAGCGGCAACTGCTGTCGGCTCCGGTTCAAAGGCTGCGGCAGCGACGCGGCGCTCGTGTCCGTCCATGTGTCTTAACCTGTGCGCGCCCCTGGGCTCTCGGTGCAATCGGTGACGTTTACAGCTGGCTGATGATCCCATAGCGGCAGAGCTGATGATCACATCGTGGCAGACTCGTGACGTCGGCACATGGGAAAAGCGCAGTCCGGTTCCGCGGCGCCAGCTGGGTGTTGTCGGCCGGCGGTGGAGGAGGACACAGCGATGACGCGCGCCGCGGGCAGCTCCCGGATCACACATGGAGACGGGGCACGCGCGGATAACGGCACCGGATCCGGCGCCGGCAACGGAACCGGACGGTACACCGACGCCGACCTCGAGCCGATCCGCGCGACACTGGCAGCGTTCGCGCGCGGCGATTTGCGCCCACGCGCGGCGCGGGCCGGCGACCGGCACAAGGGTGCCATGCTGGCCGAGATCGGCCAGTTCGCCGATGAGGTAGGCGGCCAGCTGGCGTCGTTGAACTCCGAGGTCACCCAGAAGGCCGCGCAGGTGCGTGACATCGCGCTGATTACCACGGCGGTGGCCCGCGGCGACCTGACCCGGAAGGTGACCGTCGATGCGCAGGGCGAGATGCTCCAGCTCAAGCAGACGGTGAACACGATGGTCAACCAGCTGTCGGCCTTCGCCGACGAGGTGACCCGGGTAGCCCGCGAGGTCGGCACCGAGGGCAGGCTCGGCGGCCAGGCGCACGTGCGTGACGTGTCCGGGGTGTGGAAGGACCTGACCGACAACGTCAACTTCATGGCCGGCAACCTGACCGGCCAGGTCCGCAACATCGCCCAGGTCACCACGGCGGTAGCCAACGGCGACCTGAGCAAGAAGATCGATGTGGACGCCCGCGGCGAGATCCTGGAGCTGAAGACCACCATCAACACCATGGTCGACCAGCTGTCGGCCTTCGCCGACGAGGTGACCCGGGTAGCCCGCGAGGTCGGCACCGAGGGCAGGCTCGGCGGCCAGGCGCACGTGCGTGACGTGTCCGGGGTGTGGAAGGACCTGACCGACAACGTCAACGGAATGGCCAGCAACCTGACCGGCCAGGTCCGCAACATCGCCCAGGTCACCACGGCGGTAGCCAACGGCGACCTGAGCAAGAAGATCGATGTGGACGCCCGCGGCGAGATCCTGGAGCTGAAGACCACCATCAACACCATGGTCGACCAGCTGTCGGCCTTCGCCGACGAGGTGACCCGGGTAGCCCGCGAGGTCGGCACCGAGGGCAGGCTCGGCGGCCAGGCGCACGTGCGTGACGTGTCCGGGGTGTGGAAGGACCTGACCGACAACGTCAACGGAATGGCCGGCAACCTGACCGGCCAGGTCCGCAACATCGCCCAGGTTGCGACGGCGGTAGCCAACGGCGACCTGAGCAAGAAGATCGATGTGGACGCCCGCGGCGAGATCCTGGAGCTGAAGACCACCATCAACACCATGGTCGACCAGCTGTCGGCGTTCGCTTCCGAGGTGACCCGGGTAGCCCGCGAGGTCGGCAGTGAGGGCAGGCTCGGCGGTCAGGCCGAGGTGGAAGGCGTGTCCGGCACATGGAAGCGGCTGACCGAGAGCGTCAACGAGCTGGCGAGCAACCTGACCACACAGGTCCGCGCCATCGCCGGGGTAGCCAGCGCCGTCGCCGAGGGCGACCTGACCCAGTCCGTCGAGGTTGCGGCGCGCGGCGAGGTTGCCGAGCTTAAGGACAACGTCAACCTGATGGTCGCGAACCTGCGCGAGACCACCCGCGCCAATCACGACCAGGACTGGCTGAAGACCAATCTCGCCCGGATTGCCGGGCTCATGCAGGGCCACCGCGATCTGCTGGAGCTGGCGCGGCTGATCCTCGGGGAGCTCACGCCGCTGGCCTCTGCCCAGTACGGTGCCATCTACCTGGCCAGCGATGCCGCAGGCCCGCAGAGCCAGCAGCAGGAATTCACCCGGATCGCCACCTATGGCTTTACCAAGGGTGGCCTAGATCATTTCGGGGCAGGAGAGGGGCTGGCCGGCCAGGCAGCCATCGAGCGCACGCCGATTCTGATCACCGATGCCCCGGCCGGATACCTGACGGTCGGATCGGGTCTCGGCCAGGCCGCGCCGGTGAGCATAGCCGTGCTGCCAATCCTCTTCGAGGACCAGGTCCTGGGCGTACTCGAGCTGGCCTCGCTGACCCGGTTCAGCGACGTGCACCTGGCTTTCTTTGACCAGTTCGTCGGGACCATCGGCGTTGCCATCAATACGATCATGGCGAATTCGCGGACGGAGGCCCTGCTGAGCGAATCCCAGCGGCTCACTTCCCAGCTGCAGGAGCGCTCGGTCGAGCTGCAGCGCCAGCAGGCTGAGCTGCGCAGGTCCAACGCGGAACTCGAGGACAAGGCGGCATTGCTGGCCAAGCAGAACAGCGCCATCGAGATGCAGAACCGCCAGATCGAGCAGGCGCGCAGCACGCTGGAGGAGCGTGCTCAGCAGCTTGCGATCTCCTCCAGGTACAAGTCGGATTTCCTCGCCAACATGTCGCACGAGCTGCGCACGCCGCTGAACAGCCTGCTCGTGCTCGCCAAGCTGCTCTCGGACAACCAGGACGGCAATCTGACCGGTCAGCAAGTGGACTTCGCCCGCACCATTCATGCGGCTGGATCCGACCTGCTCCAGCTCATCAACGACATCCTCGATCTGTCCAAAGTCGAGGCCGGCAAGATGGATGTCAATCCCGCCGAACTGCCGCTCACGGCGCTCGTCGAGTACGTCAACGCCACGTTCCGCCCGATGGCAGAACACAAAGGATTGAGCTTCAGTATCCAGATGCGCTCCGGCGCGCCGGACCGCATCTACGTCGACGAACAGCGACTCGAGCAGATCGTGCGCAACCTGCTCTCCAACGCGGTCAAGTTCACCTCGGCCGGCGAAGTCAGGCTCTCCATCGGCCGCGCCGACCGGGTGGAATTCGGCGGCGCGCTCCGCGGGGCATCCGAGGTGATCGAGTTCGCGGTGTCGGACACCGGCGTGGGCATCGCGAAGAACAAGCTCAGCGCGATCTTCGATGCGTTCCGGCAGGCTGACGGAACCACGAGCCGCCGCTACGGCGGTACCGGCCTCGGCCTCTCGATCAGCCGGGACATCGCCCGGCTGCTTGGCGGGGAGGTCCGCGCGTCCAGTAGGCCGGGCAAGGGCAGCACGTTCACGCTGTACCTGCCAGCCCGACAGCACACGGCAGGAACCGGAACCGTTGCGATCGCCCCGGTAACGAGCGCGCCGGAACCGGCGACTGCCGGCCCCGCCGCAGCTGCGATGCCTGTATCCGGGGACGGCGAAGACGCGCTGAACGGAGCACGGATACTGATCGTCGATGACGATGCGCGCAGCGTTTTCGCTCTCACAGGTGTCTTTGAACGGCACGGGGCCGAGGTGCTTTATGCGGAGAACGGGCGGATCGCGATAGAAACGCTTGAGCATAACGAGGGCATCTCGCTGGTGCTGATGGACGTCATGATGCCGGAACTGGACGGCAACGCGACCATGCGGGCGATCCGGCGGATGCCGCAGTTCACCGACCTGCCGATTATCGCTCTCACCGCCAAGGCGATGAAGGGCGACCGGGACAAAAGCATCAGGGCCGGCGCGTCCGACTACGTCCTCAAGCCCGTGGACACCGATCACCTGCTGCACCTGATGAGGCGCTGGCTGCAGCGCAGCGCCGGGCGGCGCACCGAGGACCAGCCCGCCAACTCGCACTAGGAGCCGCCGACGTGGCAGAGAAGGCCAAGATCCTGCTAGTGGACGATCGCCCGGAGAACCTCGTCGCGCTGGAGGCGATCCTCGGCTCGCTAAACCAGAAACTGGTGACGGCGCGTTCCGGGGACGCCGCACTCAAGGCACTGCTCAGCGATGAGTTCGCCGTCATCCTCCTCGACGTCCTGATGCCGGGAATGGACGGATTCGAGACCGCTGCCCACATCAAGCGACGTCCCAGGACGCGGGAGGTGCCGATCATCTTCCTCACCGCGCTGGACAGCGAGCCCGACTATGCGTTCCGCAGCTACTCAGCTGGCGCCGTCGACTACATCGCCAAGCCGTTCGACCCGTGGGTGCTGCGCGCCAAGGTGTCGGTATTCGTGGATCTGTATACGAAAAATCGGCAGCTCGGCGAGCAGGCGGCGCTGCTGCGCGCGCGGCTGGCGGATTCGCTGCATGAGGCCGGGACTGCCCCGGCGACCGCGGAACCAGTGCTGGCAGAGCTCTCCGCGCGGCTCGTGGCGGTCGAGGATACGGTCACGATGCTTTCCGCGCAAATCGCCGGCGCCCCCGACCCCGCCATCACCCAATCCATGCACCAGCTGGAGCACCGTTTGGGACGGCTGCGCAACGTGCTCGACGCGCTGCGGGCCGGCGGCTTACGTTGCGGGTCTGCAGCTGACGCTCTGGGTGGTTGGCCGCTGACCTCGCTGGAATCCATCCGGCTCGAATGATCGGCCGCGGGTGGGGTGTGGTCGCCACGGTCAGGTCGAACGCCAAGTGACCAGGCGCTGCGGGGACTGTCCTCCAGGTTGTTTCGGGAGCTTCCGCCACGACCGCTCCGGTCACCGTCACACCGATCCTTTGCCATCATTGCGCTGACCTTCGCGGGACACCAACTCCCACCGGCTGGCCGAGCAACCCAGTGGTGGACAGGACAGCGTAGGCCCCGCCCAGACAGATGGGAATGCTGCCGCAGACGCTCGTTCCCGGTGCGACCGAGCATCTGTCAGCCGCGCCGACCGGACGCGTACCCGCAGCGCAGATCACCCCGATCTGTACGGTCGCCGGTCTACCTAAACTCGATCCATCGGCCGCCCATATCGGCCTCGGCGCGCGTTCTGCCGGGCCATCGCCGTCACTTAGCGTGGCGCCGTCTATCGATGTATTCGGCTATCTGGCCGGGTACCCGGCTGTACCGGAACCAGCGGTTCGCGTCCGCAGAGTGCATGAGCAGGTCCTCACCGGCCTGCTCCCGCCTTGACCGGTGGGCGGCGGCCGCACCGCTGAGCGGGCGTGGGAACGCCTTGCCGATCTCTGGCCCGGCAGGCTGACCGGCGGCAGGCCGGACAGCGCCTGGCGGGTTCGGGGGGATGGGGTGGGTCTTAGCCGCTGGGCGCCGCGTCATCCCGCAGCGTGACCACGAGCCTGAGCCTTCGCTGCGGGGGTTTCCCGGCTTCTTGCTCCGCAGTGAAGGCCGCTGCGTTCTCCAGCATCTGCGCGCCAAAGCACTCGCCCAGCACATCGGCGATGATCAGGGCCTGGTCCTCTCCCATCGGGGCCGTGCCGGTCACGTAAAGCGCGTCCTCGGTGAAACGGAACGAGAAGGTCGCCGGGACCTCGCCAGCTTCCTGGGTCTTGATCGGGAAGCCCAGTCCCTCATCGTTGCTCACGTCGCCTCCCTGGGTGCCGGTCGGCCGCTGATGCCGCGCCTGAGCGAACCGCCCGGGCCCGGCGCAGATCGAGCGCATACCCGCCCGGCCGCGCAGCGTTGCGGAGACCTCCGCCGAGTTCATCGGTACCCCGGACGCCCCATCGCCACGCTTGCTCACCGCGCCCACCGGCTCAGAGGTAGTGGGTCGGTTTTGTTCCAGGAGCGGCGCAGCATCTGGTGACGTTCCGGCCCGGGCAGGGCTGGGGCCTGGCGGGCCGGGCGCCTCATCTGGGTCCTCGCGTTCCGCCGGGCGGTGCTGCTCAACGGCATCGCCCTGCCGGACTGCGCGGCGACTGTGCCGACCGCCTGCTGGGGGTGGAACTTGACGTGCTGGGCGATGCCGACCGGCTGGCGGAGGCGCAGTGGGAGAAGGTCCGCCCTGGTATCCGCGCTCGGGGCCTGCCGGATTTGGCCGTGGCCGCGCTCGCCAAGCTCCCCCCGCTGTCCACCCTGGCCGGCGCCGCAAATGGCCGGCTGCGCCCCGCGTCCTGGCCGCCCGTGGACACGGTGCTAGCCACCGAGGGCTTGGAGTTCCACATGGGACAGCGTGGCCATATCGCTGCCCGCGAGGGGAATGGGAGGGCCCGGCCAGCGAGCTGCTGAAGGAACTGCGGCCAAAGGACGACCAGGCTCTGCGACTCGCGTCGTGACCGGGCGGGAACAGCTCGCCACCTTCAAGGCCGGGATGGAAGCGCTGAGGCCACCGGAGGTGCCGCATGACAGGCCAAACCGCGGGGTGTTCAGCTGGTCCGGTTCACCTTGGCGGATGTGTATTCACTCGCGGATATGGTCCCGGCCGCGACGATCGCTGCTACTCCTCGCACGAGAGTGTCCTCCGCCAGGCCATTGCTGTACGCCCGGTAGGCGGCCGGGTCCATGAGGGCGGCAACCCGCCATTTGCCGCCTTCGCCGGGCAGTGATTCCCGGTAGATGACCACCGGTGCCCCGCTGGTGGCCGGATCTAGTGCCCAGTACACAGTCCCGGGCGGGTCGCCCGGGACATCAAGCGGGATTGGCACCCCGCTGGCGCGGGGGATGCGCAAGATGGTGCGGGCGACGGCGGCGGCGGCGCTGGCGTCCAGCTCGCGCATCTTGTCGACCACGGTCTGCGGCACCAGGACCTCAGAATCGTTGTCCCTGGGGGCGGTGTCCGCTGCTTCCGTGCTCACAGTTCCGAGGTTATGCCGGGCGGCCCCCGGCGTCGACGGTGCCCAGGTCATTCCAGGAACTCGCGCAGGGCCTCGCCTGCTGGTTGCGCGGGCGCGGACCGGGCCTGGGCGGATTCGCCGGCCGCTTCCCCGGTTTGCGCCCCGACGTTCACGGTCAGCTCAAGCCTGCTCGCTGTCTCGCGGGCGGTCTCGCTGGCCTTGATGGCCTCGTCCCTAGCCTGGCGGGCCTGCCAGGCAAACCCGGCGAACGCGATGCTGCTCGCGTCGGGCAAAAGCAGCAGCAGCACGACCACCAGAACCGGCAGCCAGGCAATGGCGCTCTGTGGGGTCCCCATCACGACCCAGGCGCCGACGACGACCCCCAATGCGCCGAGATAGCGGACGAACCGCAAAGGCGCATCGTCGCGGAGCTTCCGCCAGGCGTCGGCGTCGAGTTTCTGGACGACGCGCCAGGAAGTAACCAGCTTGCCCGCATCTGCGCCGCTACCGGGATTGCCGCTGCTGTTGGCTGCCATGACGAGTACCCACGGTAGCGGGACCGTCAACGGTTAGCGATCACTGAGATGAAGACGCGCACCTTCACCGCCGCTGCCCACGAGGTGGAGCACCTGCCAGATGGCTCCGTGCGCTTTGCCCTAGACCCGGAAGGCAGGCCTTCGCTGCGCATCACCTTGGAGCCCGGTGCCCGCCCCGACTTGGGCAAGCTGCACGATGGGCAGCTCATCCGGCTGACGCTGGGCAAGGACGGCAGCACATTGAGCATTTGTGGGAACCTGCTCACTCGGCCGCTACGGGCCGGTTCTCCAGCTAGCCCAACCGCAAAGCCCCCGGGATATCGACGGCCGGGGCTCTTGCATGTCTGACCTCGGGAAACGCTCAGTTAGCCCGATACCCTTGCGTCACAAACCGGCGTGCCGGAGCCGTTGTAACCGGGCGGCTCGAGATCGGCGGCGCCAGGATCCTGCAGGCCTCGCAGCTGCGCCGCATGAGCCACAGGCGAGCATCGCGGCTGGGAAGAGCCGGAGGGCACGGACACGAGCCGGGGCTTTACCAGCTCACTTCGCTGCCTCGGCTTCGAGCTGCTCGGTCAGCTCGTCTGGGCTGTCGGCGTTCAGTACAGGGCCGGTGCCGTCCCAGCGCCGGGCGCACCAGGTCATCCCGCCGACCGCCCTGGGGACGTACCAGACCTGCCAGCCCGGCCAGGCGCGCTCCAGCGCGGCCACGATCGCCTGAAAATGGTTCATAGCCGGAACCCCGATTCCGGTCAGGCCCGGGTAGCGGTGGTGGCGCACCGTCCGGGGCCGCCTGCATTCTTAAGCAGACACAGTAGATCAGCTGATGTAGCTGATTCAATACGGACAGGTCGCACTGAGCGATCTGGAGGGCAATGATCACGGTGTGCCACGTGGACCAGAACGCCCATCGGAGGTGGTCGCCGCTGACCTCCGGCGGCGCATAGCGGCCGGGGAGTGGGCGGTTGACGCACCGCTGCCGCCCGTCGGCGGCCTGGCTGACCACTACGGGGTGAGCAGGTCAACCGTCACCCGGGCCATGCGGGTGCTGGCGGGCGAGGGCCTGGTGCGCGTTGTGCCGCGCTGGGGGACGTTTCGGGCTGGCGGGAACAGCTAAGCCAGCGGGCTGTTTTGGCGCGATGCCAGCGGGCTGTTTTGGCGCGATTTTTACCCCGGTGGTGGTAAACCGGTCGTGATGCCTGGGCGTCGCTCAGGTAGACGCGCGATGGCTGCAATCTTGCCGGGGGGGGCCATGCCCGGAGAGCAAGTGCCAGTGCGGTGCCTTGAGGCCGGTGACGTGATCCGCGTCTGCCACCATCACGATTGCCGGGATGGTCAGTGCCTGAGCCGCTGGCAGACCGACGCCGTGGTCACCGGCTCACCCGCGCCCGTGGGTGGCAGGCTGGCCGTCCGGTGGGCGGGGGATACCCGGCTGCCGGGCGGCCAGGGTTCGATCACCGGGATCAGCGTGTTCGGGCCAGGCGAGCAGGCGCTGCGCATCGGCCACTTCCGGTGAGGAGCACGCACCCACTGCGATGACCGCGGCCCGGCGCGGTCATGGCGCCCTCAGGGCTGCCTGCTCGTTGCCCGGCGCGCCCGGACGGCCCATCAGCCTGATCAGGCCGAAGACCGGCGGGCGGAGGAGGGACGAGGCGATGCCCGCAGGATGACGGGAAACTGCTGCTCCAAGGCCTTGCAGGCGCTATCGAGCGCCCGCGCCGACGCCACGTCAGTGAAGAAAAGCCGGTCCAGATCCAGCACCAGCCGCTCCGGGTGGGCGGCTGCCACCTCCAGCAGGCGCCCGGCCAGGGCAGAGGCCGTGGTGCAGTCCACCTCACCGGTCACGGTGACGGTGGCCACCACCCCGTCCCAGGACACCGCGACCTGGAACGGCGGGATGGGATCATCGGTCATGGTGCTCACCCCCTGGGAGCCTACCCGGCCGGGACGCAATGACTGCAGACAGCGAAGCGGGAAGATCTTCTGGCAGGCCTTTCAGCCGTGAGTATCAGGCTAGTCGCTGGCCGTTACCTGGTCCAGGGAACCGGTAACGGATCGAAAACACTTCTGGTCTGGGCCTTTCAGCAGGCCGCCGAGCCTGGCGGGCCTTCTGCCATGACGGCGGCCTTCCGGGGCATCTGGCGGTGCACGGCGCGGCGTCGCCGGGTGCCGGCCGGTGTGGTACCGGCCCCGGTGGACCGCGGCGGAGGGCTGCCCCCGTGGCGCAGGCGGCGACAGGCAGCGTGGACGGTGACCGGCCCGCGCGGCGCACGGGGGCAACGCGGCGCGGGCCACGTCCGCCTGAGGGCAAGGGGAGTGTGCCGGGGGACACGCCACCAGGCAGACACCGGCCGGGGGGCCGGGTGCAAGCCGGTCTGGGCTATTGCTCTCATCTCGCGCGGGGGCTGGAACGTCAGACGAGCAGGCACGGGACCCCGGCTGGCTGGTCAACCGCAGCCCAAAAATAACTCCGCATTGCCGACGTGAATAGTAGTGTTGCCACTTCTTGGGGCCGCGCCCTCTGGCCGGTGGGGAGCGGCGGGGCGAACCGCACCACGGGGGGCAGGGGGATTGGGCGCGGGCCGCGTCTAGCCGCCGACGGCGCCACCGCCACTTGACGCAGGCACCGGCCCACACGGCCAGCCCGGGCGGCGGCGCCCTGCGCCCGCCGCTACCACGATCAAGGACACATAAACGAGGCCGGCCGCGGCGGGCGGCCGGCCGGTGTGGTACCGGCAGTGGCATGAGCCGTGACCAGCCCGGGTGACAGGTGGCGGCCCCGCCCGGCGGGTGACCAGACGGTGCCGGGTGGGACGGCTCATCCGTCCTGGCGGCGCCGTCCGGTGATGGCGGCGATCCCGGCGGCGCTGACGCCGCGCCAGTGATGCACGTGCTGCTCGATCACGGGCCGAGGCTGTGGGAGCGGCTGGGCGGCCCACGCCTCTCCGTGGAGCGGAGGAACCGCGGCTCCGTGGAGCTGACCCACGGCGCGGGCCGCCTCCGGGCGGCGCCACCGCCAGATGAGCAGGCCCACCAGGCCGGCGGCACCTGCGCCCACGACTACCCCGGCCACAATCAGCAAAACGCGGACCAGCCCGGCGGCGAGGACCGCCGGGGCCGGCCTGGCCGCCCGTACGGCGGCCACGACTACGAGCACGGGCGTTCCGGGGCCCACCACCGCCATCGGTGGTTTGTCAAGTTCCCCTCATGTCAATCCTCCCGGTGCTGGTATCTGGCGGCGGCCCGCTGCCCGTCACGCATCTTGCGGGCGATACGGTGGAGGGTGCGAGAGCCGCGGCGCCGCACCCGTCGGTGTCCCTCGCAGCGCGGGCACACGGGACGGCGCCGCGGGCCGCGCCCGAGATGGTCGGTGCCCCTTGCATCTGGGGCAGCGGCCGAACGGGCGCAGGTACAGCCACACGGCCCAGATGGCAGCCGCGGCGATCACGGCCAGAACGAGGTTGGCGCTCACGACGTCTCACCCGCCCTCGCCGCAGTTGGCGGCGTCGGCGGCGTAGCCGTCTGTGTGGCCGGAAACCCCCACGTGGGGGGAACGGCGAACCGCGTCTCCCCGTTGCTTCGTCGGCCGGAAGACCCGCACTATTCCTGGAAGAACTCCTCAACCGTCTCAGTGGGCGGGTCCGGGCCCGGCGCGGTGCCGCCCGCCGCTTCCCCGGGCAGGGGGTCGGGGAGCGGGGCCGTCACCACTACCGGGTTTGGCCGGCGGCGGAACGTCCAGCCGATCGGCATCCGCCCAGCACCGCCAGCCCCCGTCCCGCCGCGAGGGCGGCCGATGACGCGGCGCAGCCCCCGATCACGATCAGTCCCCGCCACGGTGCGAGGGCGGCGGGTCACGCGCCGCACCCAGCTGTAACCGCGGCGGGGAATCACCAGCCCAGCGACCGCAGTCAGCATGATCACCCACCCGGCGATCTGGAAACTGAACAACCTCAGGTGAGCGTGCACAGCGAACGCGAGGATCGCGCCGACCGCTATCAGCGCCAGAGCGGGCGCCGTCTTCATGGTCTTGTTGTACTCCCTTCCGGGCCGCGATACCAGGCGCCCCGGCGGGAGCTGAAACGGCCCCGGGGTAATTCCTACTGACCTGCGATGGGGCAGGCGAGAAGGCCAGCGCTCACCCGAACGCCGCACGTTGAACCATCACCAGCTAGTTGAAGGCCATCGAGTGCCGGAGTGTGGAGTTCACCACCCCGGCGGCGGGGGTGGCGGTTCCAGTCTTATGCCATGGCAGGCACGCCGGGAGGTGGGCCTTCCGGCATGCCGCTGACATGGTGGGTAATCGCGCCGCCGTCAAGCTGACCGTCGATGGCCACCACCGGCTGCCGCCGGCACCGCGCATCCGGACGCGCTGCGCCTGGGCTGCGCGGCAAGATCGCTAGCTGGCGCCGAGGGGGCCGGGCAGCGGTCCAGGCGGCGATATGGCAAGGGAGGCCGCCCCGGCCCACGGGTAGCGGTCAGCCGCGGCGGGCTACCGGTGAACGGCGACCGAGCCGGCGGGCTCGGGCTGGGGTTCGCCGGCCAGGCTGGCGGCAGGTGCCGGCCCGCGGGCGGACCCGGTGCGGGGGCCGGCGCGGCACTCACCGGCCCGCCGCTGGTGGCAGGCGAGGCGACCCGGGTGTCCCTGGCCGCGATCACCGTCAGCCGGCCCAGCGCCACCGCGGCCACAACCGCGACCGCGAGGCCCAGCCCGGTGAAAAAGCCGATCTGCTCCACAGACCGGGTGATGGTCCCGCCCACCGGCGTGCCCGCGCTGAGCGGGTGGCCGCGCCAGATCGGGCCGAGCAGGCCGCCGACCGCGAACCACGCGCCGCTGACGACGGCGAGCCAGGCCCCGAACAACGCGGCCAGGCGCGACGCGCTCGCCAGCAGGATCAGCCCGCCGGCCACCGCGCCGGCGGCAGGCACAATCTCCAGCCAGAGCCGGCCAGAGGTGTAGGACCAGGCGCTGCTGGGCGCGTAGGCGTAATGGAAGTACGGCCCGATGAAGGGAATCAGCCCGCCCCAGGCACCCAGCAGGATCAGCAGCACGCCGCTGAGAGCGCCGCGGCTGCGGGGAATCCGCAGCATGCCATTCATGTGAATCACTTCCCGCGCAGGCGGAAGGGTTGCAAGCCTGCCCCGCCGACCTACCCCTCCAGCATGCCTTTATGCAAAGCGCAGGCCGGCCAGGCCATTAACCGGCATCCGGCCGGGGAGCCCGCCACGCCATATGGTCAGCGGCCAGCTGAATATGCGGCAGGGCTGTCAGCCCCAATCCGCCGCCCCAATGCGGGCCCTTGCGGGCGCGCCGGCCCGCAAGGTGCCTTCTGAACTGGGACGATGGAGCTCCTGAGGTTCCATGTTTCTGGCCGCGAAGATACCCGCCAATGCGATTGCTGTACCGGCCCGATGCTCCTGCTGCCCGCGGACCTGTTCGTCACGGGTGGGCCGGCGTTCACGGCAGCGGTAGATGGGGCAGCTGCCCGGTTGTGACCCGGTTCGCCGTTGCTGGGCGTGCCGGCGTGAACCGAAGCGGCCACCTGGCGCTCGCACCTGCAATAAGGGCCACGCCGCGGCCAGACCACGGCAGGCAGGCACGTCGTTCGAAGCCAGGCCACACACGCCGGCGCCGCCGGGCCGTGCCATTCACAGGGCCAGCGTCCCCGCCGACAGGACGACCGGTCTGGTCAAAGCTGCAGCGACCCTGCGACTCCTGCCTGGCATCTGCCGGCTGCTACTACCAGGCGCCGCCCACTGCCGCCGGTCCGGCATCGGCCACGGCACGAACGCCGGCCTTACCGCTCCTGACCTTTGGTCACTGCCGGGGCCCCGGCGCGGGCAATCTGCCGCATCGCGCTCACCTGTCATGGTTCACCCGGGGCGCAGCGGGTAGGTCAGGTGCTTGTTGAGCTTTCGGGAGCGGCGCGGCCCGCACCGCGTTTTAGGGGTTCCTCCGGTGCGGGCCGCGTCTGACTGCGGACGGCGCCACCCGGGACGGCGGAAGATCGCCGGCCAAGGCGGAACGAGCTCGCCGCTGGGCTCAGGGATCACGATGAAAGCCATCTGGGTTTCCCCCAGGGCCTCGGCAAAGTCGTTGATCATGTGGCCATGAGGGGTTTGAAGTGGCCGGCTGGGCCGTCGGCTGTGGTGGCGCAAGGCGGCGGCGATGCTGGTGGCTCCAGCCAGGCGCAGGATGGCGATGGCCAGGTTGCGCAGGGTGGCCATGACGCGGGGGCCACTGGCGGTGTGGACCTGGGAGTGGTCTTCGCCGTAGATCACGTCGCGGACCCAGTGCAGGCGGTCTTCGATGGCCCAGTGACCGCGCCCGGGCGGCAGCCAGCTGCGCTGGGCTAGCCTGGGCCGGGGTCAGTGAGGTGATGGCGTACACAGTCTCGGTGGACCATTTCTTGCCGGTGAGGGATCTGCGGCGGCGCACGATCTGGATGGCCTGGGCGGCATGGGGGAAAGGCCAGCCCGGCGGCCACGGCGGTGACTTTCAAGGTGCGCCATTCGCGGCGCCCCATGGCCGCGGGTCGCGGGTGTCGCTGGTGACCGGGACGTCGCGCCAGGGCAGGGCCTTGAGTTGCGCGCGCAGGCCGGGCTGGTTGCCTTTGACCGTCAGGATGTAGTGCGCCGCGCTGGGCCACCAGGTAGCGGGCGTGCTCGCGCTGGGCGTGCATCGCATCGGCGGTGACGATCGCGCCGGCGGTGACGATCGCGCCGGCTAGGCCGATCCGGTCCAGCAGCACCGGCAGCATCGGGATCTCATTGGTCTTGGCCTGGACATCGACTTGGCCCAGGACCACTCCGTGCGGGTGATCGAGCGCGGCGAGCAGGTGCCGGCCGGGGTCTGCGCCGCTGGCTGACCCTCGTGCTCAAAACCTCGTCCACGTCAAGCGACCAGGCGATATTCGCTGATCGTGCCACCGGCACGAGTCTGTCTTCGGACGCGGTACTGCTCAAGATCAACCGGCCCGGGCAGCAGTTTCAGCGGCGCGGCGTCGTGCAGGGAGCAGTGAGGCCGGTGCTGATTATGGTGGGTCTCGTACTCGCGCAAGATCCGCCGCAGATGGGCCTGGTTCCACACCAGGGTGCGGTGCAGGAGCTCGCGTCGGCATCCCCCGATCCAGCGCTCGGCTATCGCGTTCATGCGGGGCGTCCGCACGTTGCACAGCACGGTCCGGATGCCAGCGTCGGCCAGGGCCGCATCGAATGCGGCGGTGAAATTCGATCCGCGGTCGCGGATCATGAACTTGACCCGCTGCGTTTGCTCGCCGAGGTCCATGAGCAGGTTGCGGGCCTGCTGGGCGGTCCACTCCCCGGTGGGATGCGGCGTGACGCCGAGGATGCGGATGCGCCGCGTCGCGTGCTCGATCACGGCCAGGACGTAGGCCTGGGTGCCGTCGAGCAGGTCGATCGTGAAGAAGTCGCACGCCAGGATCGCTTCGGCCTGAGAACGCAGGAACTGCGACCAGGTTGGCCCGGTCCGTCGCGGCGCGAGGTCGGTGCCGTTGGTCTTGAGGATCTCCCATACGGTCGATGCCGCGACTTTGACTCCCAGGCCGGCCAGCTCCCCGTGATCCTGCGGTACCTCATTCGGGGTTCTCCCGGGCCAGCCGTAAGACCAGAGCCTTGATGTTCCTGCGGGTCGCCGGGCAGCCGGACCTGCCACGCATGGACCGCGCCGCTCAGCGGCGCTCGAGGATGTCGCGGTGCCAGCGCAGGATCGTGTCCGGGGTCACCAGCAGCCGCAGCCCCTGGCGACGCACTTTCGGTATCACGCCGAACAGGGTCGCGAGCAGGGCCCGGTCCGCCCAGTTCAGCTTCGGGCGGCGCGCCTGATGATGCTGCAGGATGGTGACTTGGTGGCGCAGAAGCAAAATCTCGGCGGTCTTCCACGCCTCCTCGCGCCGCGACAGCCGCAGCCAGGTGATCACCCGCGTGACCAGGAGGAAGACGAACCGCAGGCACATGATCGGTGATCATCACGGCCGGGCCGTCGGCTCGCAACTCTGCTGCTCACAGCCACGGATGGGATTCTCGGCACGCACAGGTCTGGCGCCAGGCCCGCCAGGCGCGCCCGCTGGGCGCTGAACATGAGCCCATGCCAGATAAGGCTGGCGGGGGATCTCAGGCCGTGACTTACGCGCGGATCGCGCGGCGGGCAAGGCGCAACGGTCTGCGGTTACAACGCGCAGGTCAGCGGCATGTTATGCAGGGCATGGGAGAACCAGGCGCCGGTCGGCACACCCCTATCGGTAAGCGAGGACCACCCAGACCTGGCCCGGGGCGAAAGTCATCCGCTGCCCGGACGCGGTAGTGAAGGTGGTGCCGCCGTTCGCGTTCGGCCGGGACCAGTGCGTGGTCCAGGCCTTGCCGTCGCGCAGGACCAGGGCCGTGCCTGACCCGACGCTCTCCGCGTATGGCGGAGGCTTGCCGTACTCCAGGAACCGGGAGGTGCGCACCGTGGTGTGCTGGATCACCACGGTGGCCGGCGACAGCCGCCCGCCGTCGGTGGTCACCGCCGGCCTGCCGTCCATCGACACCAGCCAGTGGCCTTTGTTCGCCGACCAGGTGAAGCGGAACGAGGCCGCCGGGTAGGACACCGCCGCCGACCGGGTGGCCTTGCCGCCCGGCGGCGGCGGGCCGAAGCGGAACCCGATGTCATGGGCCACGCTCGCGCGGTGAGCTTGCCGCAGCAGCTGCCGGGAGCGGGCGTACAGGTTGTAGGGAGCGAGGCGGCTGTTGTCCCGGAAGTACCCGCTGGCGATGCCGTCGTAGAGGTCCACGATCCGGGCGGTCCGGTGGATGTACGGGACCAGCGTGGCCGTCGCGCCCGAGTAGGCGAAGGCAGGCCGGCCGAACTGGCGCAGCAGCTCCAGGTCGTCCTCCCGCGCGCTGCGCACCGGGCCGATGACGCGCGGGTAGTCGGAGGAGAAGATCGCCAGGAACCGGCTCAGCCCGCCTTCGACCGGGAGCACATAGACGATGTCCGCGTGGGTAAGCCCGGTCTGCGGCCTGGCGTTCACGATGTTGTCGATCTTCACCGCGAGCACCCGGTTCAGCGAGGGCACCGGCTCGCCAGTGAACGGTGACCGGAGCTGGCGCGCGTGTGACGGTGCCGACGCGTGCCCGCAGGCCGCGAGCAGCACGGTTACGAAGCCAGCAAGCATAACCACTGCCGCCACGGTGATGACGGCCTGGTGCCTGATAAATCTCATCGCATCATCTCGGGCCGCGCACCTCACGCGGATGCGCCACCACACCTCTAGGTACCACAACGGGCTACCCGGCGGCAGCCTTACGCCGGGGGCCACTCAGGAAGGCCAAGCCGTACAGTACGGCGACGGCGGGTAGCCCCTTGACCTCAAGCGGACTTGAGGTACCAGAGTGGGCATCGGTGGCGGGAACCGATGGCGGCAGGGGTTGATGGGCCGCAGCGGCGAGGAGGACGACATGAGTGATACCACGCCAGCTCTGGATGAGGCGTTCGAGCGGATGGCGGCGGCCAGCTTCGAGCTGCCGAACGGCTTTGTCAACCACGGAGCCATGGCCTGCGAGGCGCTGGCCATGCTCGACTGCACCGACGACATCGACAGCTGGGCGCGCCGGTTCGCCCGGGCAGGCGGGGCATCGGTGGACCCGGTGGCGCCGGCGCGGTTCGAGTGGCGGCAGGCTCTCGGCGACTACCACCGGCTCCCGGAGTGGATCGGCTACTTGACCCAAGCCATCGACGACGACGGCTGGCCGGCTGTGGTCGCGACGTGGGTGCCGCGGCTGATGCCCGCGCTGCGCACCGCGCTGTTCCACGGGGCCATCCGCACCGCCCATGCCGTGCGGGCCATCGACGCGGCCGACACACCGCCGCGGCGCGGCGAGCTGGCCCGGGCGCTCGGTTACTGGGCGGCCCGCTACCGCGCCGGACAGCCGGCCGGGCCGCCGCCCCCTGCCAGTGACCTCCGGATGGCGGTCGTGCGGGCCGCGGCTGACGGCGCCCGCCGCTACCTGGCCCGGCCCGACATCGTCCACCTGCACGGCGTCACCGGCGCGATGGCCGTCGAAATCCTCGCCGCCCACATCCCGGCCACCGACGGCGGCGCCGCGCTGGCCCAGGTGCACGCCGAGCACGCCGCGCTGTACGCGGCCACCGAACCGGTCACCCAGCCTCACCCGGCCCGCCCGCCAGGCAGTGAGCTCACCGCCGCGGCCGTGCGCAGCCTGGACCCGCACCAGGTCAAGCTCGTCGAGGCCTGTCGGCGCGGGCACGCGGCAACCGGCGATCCCGCCTTCGCTGCCGCCGCGGAAACGGTCACCGGCCTGCACGCCTAACCGGCAACCATCGGCCGGCCAGCCGCCTGACCGGGAACGGGGCCGACCACACCGGCCTGCCGGCGGCCAGGCCCGGCATCCCAGGTGCGAGGAAGACCGGCCCCTCCGCCAGCTCGGCCCGGGCCCAGGTTTGCGCGCAGGCAGAAGTGCGAGCCCGCCGCTCAAGCAGCGGGACGAGCTGTCGCGCCGCAGGAAACAAAGACGCTACGGCGCACGGCCACCCCTTCTCAAATGCTGGTGGCGCGCCCCCGGATGAACTCCGCGCCATGCCCTGATCCACCCACAGCCACCTGCAGATCACTCTGTTCTGCGCGGCTGAGCCGACAGGCACAGACGCACTCGAAAGCCGCGCATATCGGCGGTTCGCGATCGCAGTGAACCGCCCCGGGTTCGGTGGAGACTTCCTTTCTTGGAAGGATGATCTTCATGCCGAAGCAGTACCCGAGGGAGCTCCGTGAGCGCGCGGTGCGGATGGTGATCGAGCATCGCGGCGAGTGTGAGACCGAGTATGCGGCGATCCGGTCGATCGCCGCCAAGCTGGGCATCGCCAGGCCAGAGTCGCTGCGTAAGTGGGTCCGTCAGGCCGAGGTCGATTCCGGGCAGCGGCCGGGGGTGAGCAGCGAGGAGTTGGCGGAGATCCGCAAGCTGCGGGCCGAGGTCAAAGAGCTCCGCCGCGCGAACGAGATCTTGCGCGCGGCGTGTTTCTTTGCCTCAGTCGCTGGCTAGTTCGTCGGTGGCGGTTCGTCCGGCGTGTGCGGTCCGGCGGAGGAAGTCGGCGAGCAGCTGGAGTTCGGCGTCGCCGTATTCGGCGCAGATCTGGTCCATTGAGGTGTTCATCCCCGAGTAAAGGTGCAGCAGTTCGGAGTTGCGGTCGCGCAGCGCCCGGATGAGGACGGCGCGGCGGTCGGAGGTGCCGCGGTCGCGGGTCACCCAGCCGCCGCGTTCGAGCCGGTCGATGATGCCGGTCATGGTGGCGGGATGCAGCCCGGCGCGTCGTGCGAGGGCGCTCGGGCTGAGCGGGCCGTACCGGTTGATGAGATCTAGGCAGTCCAGGTCGACGTCTTTGAGATCGACGCGCGCGCCGACGTGATGGTTGAGCAGCGACAGCTGGATGCTCAGCTCGCGCAGCGACTCCTTGATTGCGGTGCTCAGCCGCCGTCTGTGCCGCGGGTCCGGGTTCTCAGATGATATGGATTCCATATGATATGATCCTAGTGTCTTCTGGAATACAGAGGAAACGATACCCCGGAAGGGGCGCCCGTGCACAGGGAAGGGCTTGCCATGATCTTGGTTACCGGCGCGACGGGCAACGTCGGGCGCGAGGTGGTGAAGCTGCTGCTGGAGGGCGGCGAGGAGGTCGGGGCGATCACCCGCGACCCGGGCTCCGCCGCGGCGCCTGCCGGCGCCCGCGTGGTGGGCGGCGACCCTTCCCGCCCGAAGACGCTGACCTCGGCGCTGCGTGGTGTCGAGGCGGTCCTGCTCAGCCCGCGCGCCGTCGGTCACGGCGCCGCCGAGCTCTTGTCGCTGGCGGGCGAGCACGGCGCGCGCCGGGTTGTCCTGCTGTCGGCAGTGACCGTGGAGTACCCCGCCGGGGAGGCTCGCTTCGCCGACGCCTTCAGGGCGGCCGAGGACGTCGTCCAAGGGTGTGGCCTGGACTGGACCCTCCTGCGGTGCGCCGACTTCGCCGCCAACGCCCTGGCCTGGGCGCCGCAGATCCGCCAGGCCGGCGTCGTGCGGGGCGCCTACGGCGGCGCCGCGACCTCTTCGATTCACGAGCGCGACATCGCCGCGGTCGCCGCATCGACGCTGACCAGCGCCGCACACGCCGGGCACTGCTATGTGCTCACCGGCCCGCAGTCACTGACCCAACGTGACAAGGTCCGCCTCATCGGCGAGGCCATCGGAACAGAGCTGTCCTTTCAGGAGATCTCTGCCCAGCAGGTCCGCCAGGCCATGATCACCCAGGGCCTGCCTGAGGAGATCCCCGACAGGCTGCTCGGCTCCCTGGCCCACTACGCCAAGCGGCCAGGACCGTCCTCAGACACCGTGCGGCAAGTACTGGGCCGCCCTGCTCTCACCTTCGCCCGATGGGCGGCCGACCACGCCACCGCCTTCCAGAACTGAACACAACCCCCAGCCGGCCCACGGAGCGCCGGATGAAACTCACGATCTTCGCAGCGACCGGTGGCATTGGACGGCAGCTCCTCGAGCAGGCCGCCGGCGCGGGCCACGACGTCACCGCGGTCGTCCGCAACCCCCAGAAACTGCCCGGCGGCCTGGCCAGGCAGGTACGCGTCGTCATAGCCGACCTAGCGGCCCCGAACCCAGCAACGCTCAAGTCCGCCGCCGCCGTCGCCGACGCAGTGCTCTCCGGCCTGGGCCCGCGACCGAACTCCCAGGCCGGAATCGCCACCCGGGGCACACGGGCCATCGCCGCGGCGATAAAGGCAACCGGCGCGCGACGCATCGTCGTCGTCAGCGCCGCGCCCATCGGGACCGTGCCCTCACCCGCCAGGCCGAACCCACCCAAGCACGACCCGGGCGACGGGTTCATCATGCAGCACTTGCTCAACCCGCTGACCAAGGCCGCGCCCCGCAAGCACTACGCCGACCTCGCGCAGATGGAAGACATCCTCCGCGACAGCAACCTGGACTGGACTGCCATACGACCGCCACGGCTGACCGACAAGCCGCTGACCGGCACCTACCGGACGGCCCACGGCAAAACCTCCGGCGCGGCATCTTCATCTCACGCGCCGACGTCGCCCATTACATGCTTCGCGCACTCAAGCAACCAGAAACGGTCAGGCAAACCATCGGCATCGCCAGCTAATCGATCGAAGAAACCATCGGAGATCCCGTGTTCACCGCCTACGTCATCGTCACCATCGTGGCCATCGCCGCTAACGCCTTCTCGGGCATCGCCGCCATCCTCCGCTTCAAGCCGATCCTGCCCGGCATGGCCAGGGCAGGCGTGCCGGAATCGTGGCTGACCTTCCCGATCGGCACCCTCAAGACAGCGGGCGCGGCCGGCCTGCTACTCGGCCTCATCGGCGTGCCACTGATCGGCACGGCAGCCGCCATCGGCCTCATCCTGTTCTTCGTCTGCGCCATCTACACCCACCTACGCGCAAGCGACTACTCGCCGCAGTTCGGCCTGGCGAACGGGTACCTTCTGCTAGCCGTGGCCGCGCTGGTGCTGGACCTGGCTGTCAAGCGTCACTGAGGATGCAGACGGCAGAACACATCGATCCACCTCCCGTTCACCCTGATCGGCACCCGCAAACATACGGCTGTTCCCCTTTGCCCAAGGCCGGGGACGGTCTCGATTGCCATCGCCAATGACAGAGCTGGCGCAGCACGCCGGGGCAGGGTGGTCACGGCGGCGGCGATCAGCCCGGCCGCCCGCCGCAGATGACCAGCAGCGGCAGGCCAGGCCGCGCCTGCCGAGGCCGGCCAGAACCCGGCCCAGGCGTCCCCGGACCCGGCCGCTGCGGCGTCCAGGCCGGCGAACACGGGCTTGCCGCCGATGTCGATGCCCAGGCGGCCAGTACCAGCTTGGCAGCGGCACCGGCATGGTAGTTGAGGTGGCTGGCGTCCAGGAACAGGTAGCCCAGGCCGATGCCATCCAGCCGCCGGCTCCCGCCGAGCACCCCCACCCGCACCGAATGTTCCATCTGCTTGCCGAACATCCGGCGAATTCCAGCCCTCCGACCCGCGCAGAACGGCGGCTCGGCGCGCGTTCTCCCTGGCCTTCTCCATCACCCAGCGTGATGTCGTCCCATGGGCGGAGCCCGATGCCGGCCGCCAACCCTGTGCGGTGTGGCTGGCCTGAAGGCCGCCGTCGGCGGCAAGCCCGTCGGTGCGGTGAACGAACGGCCCGGCTGCGGCTTGCTTGACCCGCCTGATCTGGCGCGCGCCCTATGCGGCACGAGCGGATATCTCGGGCCGGGCGTCGTCGCGCGCGTCTGCGCGGACGCGTGCATCTGGTCACGCATCGACGAGACACAAGATGGTCGTCACCACCTCGTCCAGGGGGATGGTTGTCCGGACCTCGTGATCGGCCACTTGTCGCAGCAAGGGCTCAACGGTTTGGAGGTCATCAGCGACGCGGCTGAGCTCTTCGGGCGCCTTGCCGTAAGGGTTGCTGGTCCTGGTGGCCAGCCGCCCCACCAGAACCTCGAGCGGAGCGCTCAGCAGAATGATGTGGTCGAACTGGGCATGGAATCGCGCCTGGTTCTCCTCGCAACCGGCGACGAACAGCACGTCGGCGTCTTCTGTGGCCAGCAGAGCCTGGATGGCGTCTTCCCGCCACATCTGACGGCCGTCTGGCAGGGGCTCGGACCACCCGTCGTCGGTGT
Source organism: uncultured Actinomycetes bacterium (assembly GCA_963730065.1). Taxonomy (GTDB): domain Bacteria; phylum Actinomycetota; class Actinomycetes; order Streptosporangiales; family Streptosporangiaceae; genus UBA9676. Next base: position 204,165 of record CAVSQL010000013.1, read on the forward strand.
CGACGGCCTTGAACCCGCGAGCGGCCAGCTCGCGGGCAACGCTCGACTTCCCGGTTCCCGACATCCCAGTCAGGAGAACTCGCTTCACGCGTAGCAGCGTATGGGCCCGGTCCGGGCGCTGCGGGCCGCCCAATTGGCAAGCCGGGCCGGCCACGCACCTGGCGGCAGAAGTGCCCGCCTCTAGCACCCGCTTCAGCGACGGGCCTGCTGGCTGGCGCGGGGGTGCGGCTGGCCGGGGCGCACACTGAGGTGGTGCGCATTACCATCCGGGTCCGGCCCGGCTCTGCCCGTCCCGGCGTCGGCGGCGAGCACGATGGCGCACTGGTCGTGCGGGTCAGCGAGCGTGCCGTGGACGGCCGGGCCACCGCGGCCGCCCTGGCCGCACTGGCCGCCGCGTTCGGTGTCCGCCATCATGCAGTGACGCTGGTCGCGGGGACGTCAAGCCGGATGAAGGTAGTCGACGTGGCCGATGCCAACCCGGCTGTGCTCGACCACCTGCTGGGGCTGTGACTGCCGGGCAGGCTCACCTCCGCGCCGCCGGGCGGGAAGACGAAGGGGCGAGATGATGAACACCAGAAGCGTGACCGGCGATTTCGGCCAGGTAGTCGAGCAGTATCACCGGGCGCTCGGGGAGTTCATGAAGGGAGACTGCGAGCCCGCCATGCGGCTGTTCTCCGAACGCGAGGATGTCACCCTCGGCAACCCTTTCGGCGTCTTCGTACGCGGATTGGCGCAAGTCGCTGAGACGACGGAGCGGGCCGCTTCGCACTACCGGGATGGCGGTGCGGCCGGCTTCGACACCATCGCGAAGTACGTCACCCCCGATCTTGCGTACCTCGTCGAAGTCGAGCGCGTTGAGTCCAAGGTGGGCGGGCGCGAGGATGTCTCACCGGTACATCTGCGGGTCACGAGCATCTTTCGCCAGGAAGAAGGCAGCTGGAAGCTGGTCCATCGGCACGCCGATCCCATAACCACCGCGCAACCAGCGGAATCTGTTCTACGGAAGAGCTAGTGCCGTGTCCGACAACCTTTGCCCCGGCGACGCGATACTTGGGCGATGGAGGATCACCACGTCGTAGCCGTGATCTTGCGTCGGGGGGACCAGTTGTTGCTGTGTCACCGATCCCCGGGCCGGCGGTGGTATCCGGATGTGTGGGACTTCCCCGGTGGTCACGTCCGGCCTGGCGAGCGGCCCGAAGATGCGCTCCGGCGGGAGGTGGCCGAGGAGCTGGGGGCTGAGCTTGAGGGCGTCGATGGCGGCCCTGTGTTGCACCGGGTCGTCCCGCAGGCTGGTTTGGACCTGACCGTGTGGGTCTCGTGGCGCTGGCGGGGGACCGTGTCGAACCTGCAGCCAGAAGAGCATGACGCCATCGGCTGGTTCGAAGAGGGGCAGCTTGATGGGCTCAGGTTCGCTGACCCTTCTTACCTGCCTTTGCTTCGCCGCCTTTTGAGCTCGTGAGCTGGAAAGTGTCCCGGAGAGGACGAGGTTCAGGGCGGTCTTGCAGACTGGGCCGGTGACGGAACGCCTGCGGGTGCGTGAGATCGATGACGATGAGGGCCGGCGGCTGGTGCGGATCGTGCGCCGTGGCAGCGGGTCGGTGGTGACGTGGCGGCGGGCGCAGATGGTGCTGCTGTCGGCGCAGGGGATGGACGCGGCGGGGATCGCGAAGGTGGCGTTCACCAGCGAGGACCGGGTCCGCGATGTGATCCGCAATTTCAACGCCGACGGGTTCGATTCCCTCTACCCCAAGTACCGGGGCGGGCGGCCGCCGAAGTTCACGTTGCCGCAGCGCAGGGAGGTCAAGAAGGTCGCCAAGTCCAGGCCGGGCGAGCGTGGCCTGCCGTTTTCCACCTGGAGCTTGTCGAAGCTGGCGGAGTTCCTGGTGGCTGAGGGGGTGGTCGACGACATCAGCCACGAGGGCCTGCGCACGCTGCTCCGCGAGGAAGGCGTCTCCTTTCAACGGGTAAAGACCTGGAAGGCCTCCAGCGACCCGTGCTACGAGGCGAAGAAGGCCCGGGCCGGGCACCTGTACGCGATCGCCGACCGCGAGGTCGTCCCCGACCCCGGCGAGCCGGAGGTGATCTTCTGCGTAGACGAGTTCGGGCCCTTGAACCTGCAGCCCCGCCCCGGCCGGCAGTGGGCGGCGGTCAGCGGGAAGAACGCCGAGCCTGGCCGGGCGCCGCGCCCGCGGATGCGCGCGACCTACCGGCGGACCGAAGGGGTGCGGCACCTGCTCGCGGCCTACGAGTTGGGCGAGGACCAGATGTTCGGGCACGTCAAGCCCCGCAAGACCAGGAGCAGGTTCCTGGAGTTCTGCCGCTACCTGCGGACCCTGCCCACCGCAGGTGCGGATCGCGATCATCTGTGACAACTTCAGCCCCCACCTGACCACCGCCAAAGACGGCCGGGTCGGCGCCTGAGCGGCGGCGAACAATGCCGAGATCGCCTACACGCCGACCAACTCATCCTGGTTAAACCGCATAGAAGCCCAGTTCACAGCGCTGCGCTACTTCGCGCTCGACGGCACCGACCACGCCAGCCACCGCGAGCAGGCCAGCATGATCCGCCGGTACATCATCTGGCGCAACAACCACGCCTACGACGAACGGCTACGCCAGGTCGTCGCCCGGGCAAACGTTGCCTGAGGCGGCACTAGGTATCCCTACAGAGCTGGAGCAGCGAGTACGGCAACGGAAGTGATCGCGATCCCAAAGCGTCGCGAGGCGGACATGATCGTGTCGGCCCCCGACCCCCGACGTCCCGATCAGCGCCCTGGCTGCCTAGCTCCACTTGATGCGCGACACATCGGCCCCGGTTGATGTGCGACACACCCTAGTTTTCCTGTGCTCGCTCCGATGCAACGCGAAATCGCGGCGACCTATCTCCGCCTGGAGACGACGGCCGGAAGCCGGGCCGCCACCGGTAACGACGACGGCGCGCCCTCGCGCTCCGGGGCAGCGTGAATATTGCCTGGCCGGGGAGGAGGCTGCGGAAATACCCTCAGATTCTGGCGCTGAGGGAGGCCGAGATGGACCGCGATGTGCTGGATGTGATCGAGCGCGAGATTGACGAGGAGGCGCGGGCGCGCTTCCCCGGCACCGCGGTGCGCCAAGCTGTGCTGCTGCAATACGGCGACGACCCGGAGATCGAGCCGGGGGACCTGGGGGTCCGTGTGCTGCTCGACGAGCCGGACGGGCCGGAGGACGACTGGGGCCGGCCCTGACGGCATTCGAGCAGGCCAACGAGACGGCGATGGAGCAGTTCCGGGGCTACCTGGCGGCAAAGCTCCGGGAGATCATGGCGGTCGAGTACGTGTTCAGCAACACCGTCACCTGGGACGGCGAGGGACCCCGCGGGGGCATGCCCGTCGCGCAGCGGCTGTCGGACATCAGCGAGTGGGAGCACGGCGAGGCCACCTTCGTGCTGGCCGCGCTGGGACCGGCTGGCCTGGAGACGGTGGACACGCTGATCATGGCGGGAATCGCGGCCACCCGCGCGGAGGCCATGCGGTGGGCCGTGGACCGCGTCCGCGAGGGGCCAGAGTACCGGCGGGTGGGTCAACTGAGAGGCGGCGCCGAGGTCATGGCCCGCGACGTGGTGGATGCGATCGAGCGCGAGATCGACCAGGAGGCGCGGGCGCGCTTCCCCGGCACCGCGGTGCGGCAGGCTGTGCTGCTGCAATACGGCGACGACCCGGAAATCGGGCCGGGGGACCTGTGGGTCCGGGTGCTGCTCGACGCGGACGGCCCGCAGGACTACGAGCCGACCCTGGCGGCATTCCTGCTGGCCGGGGAGACAGCGCGCGACCAGTTCGCGGGCTACCTGGCCGAAAAACTCCCGGAGATCAGGCTGGTCGAGTACACCTTCAGCAACCCTAACCCCGTCACCCGCGACGGCCACGGGCCCCGGGTGAGCAATCTCGTCGGGGAGCGGCTGCCGGACACCCAGGAGTGGGAGCGCGGCGAGACCACCCGGGAGCTGACCCGGCTGGGACCGGCTGGCCTGGAAACGCTGGACACGCTGATCATGGCGGGAACCGCGGCCACCCGCGCGGAGGCCATCCGGTGGGCCCTGGACCGCATCCGCGAGCGGCCCGCGTACCAGCGGCTCCGTGAACTGAGAGGCGAGGCCGACAAGCTCAGGAACGAGTTCTGAGACAAGGCCAGATCACCGTCAAGCCCGGTATCTCTGCCCGGCCACGTTCAGCTCCTGGAGCATAGCGGGAGTGTCGCGCATCAAGTGAAGCCACGGTGTCGCATATCTGTGAGGGTTTCTTGGCGGCTCGGCTTGGGCTGCTGCCAGGATCGGTGCCGGTGATCTGGGCTGGCTCATCGCATATCTGGCCGCCTTCGGGCGTGCCTTCCAATTGACCTGCCGCCTGGGTTGCCGGCACCGGCCTGGCTCACCGGCTGGCCTGATCAGAAGCCTGTCCGCGCCTGGCGCGTGACTCATCACAGATGTGCCGCCTGGTGGTCCCTTCAGGCCGGTGCCGTTGCTGACCGCACCTGGATGAAGGGAACAGCCAGCATGACCATGCTCGCAGACACCGCCGATGCCGTCATCGGCGTCGACACCCACACCGACACGCACACCGCCTGCATGCTTGATCACCTGGGCAGGCAGATCGCCACCGTCACTATGACCGCTGACCCACAGGGCTGCCAGATGCTGCTGGCCTGGGCGGTCAGGCATCCCCCGGGGCCGCAGCTGGCCTGGGCGGTGGAGGGCACCCGCTCATACGGCCTGGGATTGACAAGAATGCTGCAGGCCAGAGGGCATGTGGTGGTGGAGGCGGATCGCCCGGCCCGGGCCAGCACCAGGCCGCACGGCAAGTCCGACCCGGCCGATGCGCTGCGGGCCGCCCGCGACGCCCTGGCCGCAGACAAGCTCGCCCAGCCACGATCGGATGGGCCACGGGAGGGCCTGCGGATCTTGCTCACCGCCCGCGCCCAGGCCAGCGCCGCCCGCACCGCCGCGGTGAACACGCTCAAAGCCCTGCTGCTTGGCGCGCCGGATAACCTGCGCCAGGCCCTGCGCGGGCTCAGCACCCCCCGGCAGGTGAGCCAATGCCGCAGCCTGCGGGCCCACGCCAGCCAGCCAGTCGCCGAGCAGATCCTGCGCACCGAACTGCGCCGCCTGGCCACCCACATCGGCACCTGGGACCGTGAGCTACGCGCTAACAAAGCCCAGCTCCGCCAGCTCGTCGCCCAGGTCATGCCCGCGCTCTTGGACCAGCCCGGCGTCGGCCCGATGAGCGCCGCCCAGCTGCTGGTCTCCTGGTCCCACCCCGGCCGCTGCCGCTCCGAAGCCGCCTTCGCCACCCTGGCCGGAGTCAGCCCGCTGCCAGCATCCTCCGGCAAGATCACCCGGCACCGGCTCAACCGCTTCGGCGACCGCCAGCTCAACCGCGCCCTGCACGTCATCACCAACTGGCGGATGCTCCACCACGCCCAGACCCAGGCCTACACCGCCCGCCGCGCCGGACACAAAACCGAACGCGAAATCCGCCGGTGCCTCAAGCGCTACGCCGCCCGCAGCCTGTTCCGCCTCATGGAGACAGCCACCAGGACTTGACAACCCATAGAAGCGTCAAGCGGAGCCTGACAATCAGCGCCCTGGCCCAGCTCATACTTTTCGGTCCCGAATCAAGGGGGAGGGGATAACCCCGTGGCCGCAGCCTCGCCATACCCGGCGGTACCTCACGTCGCAGGGCCAGAGACGAACTCGCCAGGCTTGGCTTCCCGAGATTGCAAGCAAAGCCCTATTAACTTGCCTCACTGCTGGCGGCTCATGTCCCTGGGGCGGGGCTAGCCTGCGCCGGTGATCGGACGCGCCTAACGATGCTCCTATGCTTGTCAAGGGGCTTGAATGGCATTTATTTAATTTCTTTCGGGAAGTGGAGGGAAATTGAATTAAGGTGACGGCTGGCTGGAATGCGGACAAGACAGGGAAGGGCCACTCGCGGTGGAGGGCAAGCTCTTATGAGGTCACGCTGCCAGCGGGCAAGATTGGCTCGGGGACGGCCGGCAAATCGTTAGAAGGCCAGCACGGATGCGGCAGCCGAATAGCGGGTCAGGCCGCCCCCGGGTATGTGGATGTCAGTCGGCGATGCGGAGGCAGGGGTAGACCTCGCGGGCGACGTAACGCTTCAGTCCCCTAAGTCAAGTCTTCATGCGGTGAAGCGTTGCCGGGCGTGGTGGATGGCCGGGTCGTAGGGGACAGCGGTGTGCCAGCAGGCCCAGATGACGCGGATCCAGGCGCGGGCGACGATGCGGTTGGCGTGGGGGTTGCGCTTGCCGCGTGCGCGGGCGTCGGCGTAGAGCTTTGCCGCCCACGGTGATTGCATCCGGGCGTTGTGGGCGAAGGCGGTGATGGCCTTGCGGGCGCGGGTGCTGGCTGCCCAGCGGAAGTAGACGCCGGTGGTCTTGCCGGAGGCTCGGGTGACCGGTGCGGCGCCGCATTCGCTGGCGGCCTGCTCGGCGGAGCTGGCCCGGTCCAGGATGGGACCGACCTCGGCGAGGAGCTGGGCCAGGTTGATCGTGCCAACTCCGGGGAGGTTGCCGAGCAGCTGGGCACGCGGGTGAGCGGCAACGCGGCCGGCAATGAGGCGCTCGATGCTGGTGATGGCGGCCTGCAGGCTGCGCAGCTGCTGGACATGCGCGCCGACCATTGCGGCGAGAGTGGTGGCAGGCAGGACCATCGAGGCCTGGGGCGCGGCACGCAGCCGGGCCAGGAGCACGGCGGGTTCCTTGCCGCCGCGGTAGGAGTTGCGGCGCAAGAACGCTGCCATCCGGGCTTCGCCCAGGCGGGCTGCGGACTGCGGGGTGGGGTAGGCGGTCAGGAACGCCAGCGCGATGGGCGAGGCCAGTGAGCAGAACAGGTTGCGGGGCCCGGGCCAGTAATTGCCGAGCATGGCCCATAGCTGGTTGGTGGCGGCGGTGCGGGCGCGGACCTGGTCCTCGCGCAGCCTGACCAGGGCCTGCAGCTCCCGCAGGCCTGGGTCGGCCGGTTCCAGGCGGCGCAGCCGGTGCCCGTCGGTGCGCAGATAGTCCGCCAGCTTGTAACTGTCACCCGGGTCTGACTTCGCGCCCGAGGCGCCCCACCGCGGCCGGGCCGCATAAAAGGCCGTCGGGTGCACCGGCACCACGGGATGGCCCGCCGCGAGTAGCCGGTCCACGACCAGGCCGCTGGTCTTCTCGATGATCACCGGCAGATCGCCTGGCTCACCGTGACGGCGCAGACGGTCCAGGGTCATTACCCATCCCGCCTCGGTATGCGGGAACGCCCAACGGTCTAGCACCCCGCCGGCGTCGTTAAGCACTGTGACGTCGTGGGCCTGACTGGCCCAGTCCCAGCCGACAACACTCATTTCCTGGCCTCCAGCCGCAAAACGGTGGCAGGCTCCACGGTGTCGAGGCCCTCAGCCGGTTCCTCATTGCTCGGCCCTCGGTCGGGCATGTCCCTAAACGCCGGTCACGGGGGCCTCGGCGCACCGAGGGTGGCAGTACTAAAGCTGGCCGTCACAGCGGCACGGCAACGTGGCCATCCCCCGGCGCGACCGGGGAACCACGGCCCGGCTGTCCGGACCGCGGAACCGATAGTCCTCCAATGAGGCAGCGGATGATTTCCTTCTTCGACAGCCCTTCTTTGCTGCGCCGCTCGACGTAGACGCGGGTCGGCGGATGCGAGCTCATCCGGGTAACCACGATCCGCCATAGGGCGTGGTTGGCCTGCCGGTCGCCGCCGGGGTTGAGGCGGTGGCGGGTGACTTTCCCGGATGATGCCGGGATGGGGGCAGCGGCGCACAGGTGCGCCCAGGTGGCTTCGCTGCGCAGCCGTTCGGGGTGGTCCCCGGCGGCGATGAGCAGCAGGGCCGCGGTGTCGGGACCGACCCCGTAGAGGGCCAGCAGCCGGGGGGCGTGCGCGGTGACGAGGGGGACGATGAGCTCGTCGAGGCGTTCCAGCTGGGCGTCGAGGAACTCGGCGCGCCGTCCCAGCTCGCGCAGCGCGGCGCGGGTGGCGTAGCCGATCGTGCTGCCGGGACGGGGCCGCAGTGACGCCAGGCCGGCGACCAGGGCAACAGTGGTGTGGCCGGTGAAGCGGGCTCTTAGGTCATCGGGGCCGGTATGGACCAGGGACCGGGCCTGGTTGATGGTCTGGATCCGCTCGGAGCGGGCGCTGCGCTTGGCGACCATCAGCGCCCGGATCGCCTCGACGGCACCATCGCGGCCCTTCGGCGCGCCGCGGGCCCGGCCGGACTGCGCGGCCCGGGCGGCGCTGACGGCATCGAGGGGGTCAGACTTGCCCGCCCGGCGCCGGTCCTGGCGGTCAGAGCGGTCGACCTCGACGACACGGACGCCGGCGTTGGTGATGTGGCGGGATAAGCCAGCGCCGTAGCTGCCGGTGCCCTCGATCCCGACCAGGCACACGGTCCCGAACCCGCCCAGCCACTCCAGCAGCCGGGCGTAGCCGGCCGGGGTGACCGGGAACTCCTCGACGCCGAGCAGCCCGCCGACGGGGTCAAGCGCGGCCGCGACGTGCATGTCCGCGTGGGTGTCCACGCCACCGGTAATCGCGCGTGTCTCTACGATGGTCACTGCCATCTCTTTTCTGAGGTTGAAGGGATGGCACGCACCCGCTGGCCGCCGACCTGGGAACCCCGGCCTCTTGTCCAGGACGGGCAGATCAGGCAGGCACCGCCGGTGGGTGCCAGAAAAACTGGGGCCCGGCCGACAAATCGTTAGCAAGACAACCCGATGCGGCGTCAGCCGATTCGGAGGTCAGGCCGGGACCCAGGTTTCCGACGCTACGCCCCCACCAACTCAAAACCGGGGAAGCAGGGCCGGAAGCACTACCCACATCCTCCCTGCCGAGTCTGTGCGCGGCGGGATTTGCAGCCCGCCGTCGGCTTTAGCGCGCCGATCAGCCCAGATCTGAGCGGCCTCGAGTTGGCCCTCTGGCTGCGCCGGCACGAGTTCGGCAGCCGTTTGTTTCCTGGGCAAGCGAGCGCTGCTGCCGTTGCCGGCGGCTGTGACTATATGGCCGGCCGGCCGTGTCGGTGCTGATAGCCGATCGGCTTGCGGATCGCGGCTGGTGCCGCTTTCCGGTCCTCGCGCTGTTTCGCCGGGGGCTGCGGCCGATGCGTGGCCGCGGCTCTGGGACGCGCGGCGGGCACATGTGGGTCGTGACGGGCCTGGCGGTGGCGGTGCCTTCAGGTGTTCGCGGTGGCCTGCGCGTATTGGGCGGGGGTCTTGCCGAGGCGGCGCCGGAAGTGGCGGTTCAGGTGGCTCTGGTCGGTGAACCCGGCCAGGCAGGCAACGTCGGTGGCGCGTTCGCCGCGTTCGAGGAGCCGGCGGGCGAGGTTGACCCGCAGCGCCACCTGATAGGTGTGCGGCGGGACGCCGGTGGCGGCCGTGAACCGGCGGATGAGCTGGTATTTGCTCGCGCCCGCGGCGGCCGCCAGCTCATCCAGCGAGACATTTCTGGTGATGTCGTCGCGCAGGAACTCGACGGCTGTGCGCACCGTCGGGTCGGCGCGCCTCACTCGCGCCGGGTGGTGTTTGGCGTCCGGTGATGACGCCGCCAGTTGGGCGAGGAACGCCAGCACCGCGCACTGCCTTTCCAGCGCCGAGGCTTCCCGTTCCGTGCCGCGGTGCAAGGCAATGAAACGCTGGGCAAGCAGGCCATCGCCGATGACGGGCGCGGGGAAGGCCAGGCCGGACAGCGGGGTGTCTTGCTCCGCAGGCGCGGCGCCCGGCCCAGCCAGTTCGATGACGAGCAGCCGCCCGGCCCAGGCCCCTCGTTCAGCAGGTGATCCCGAATGAGCAGCGGACGGGTCCAGCACGACCAGCTCGCCGGGCCGCACGAGCCGGGTCAACCGGCCGCGGTGCAGGTGGTAGGCCCGCCCACCCGCGACGCTGATGATGTATTCGCCGACCGGGTCGGCCCGGTAGCTGGTGGTCACCCCGCGCATCCACAGGAACTGGCCGTCCTGGGGTGCCCGCCACGCCCGGACCAGGTCCACGTCCGTCCCCGGGCCGGGCAGCCGCAAGGACGTACAAGCGCCGGCGCCGGAACGGCCCGTAGGGTGGCTGTCTATGATCACGACACACATCATTGTCGCCGGCGCGGCCCGCGCCGCACAGTGGTACACCACCGTGCTCGGCGCACAGGAGAAGAGCCGGATCACTCTTCCCGACGGCCGGCTGATCCACCTCGAGCTTTGGTTCGGCCCCTCGGTGCTGATGGTCGCCGATGAGTTCCCGGAGCAAGGGGCGCTGTCGCCGGCCACAACCGGCTGCACGTCGGCGGTCCTTTACCTGCAGACCAGCGACGTCGACGCCGCCTGGGCCCGGGCCCTGGAGGGCGGGGCGAGTGTGGCCCGCCCGCTCGCGGACACTTTCTGGGGTGAGCGGGAAGGCCAGATCACCGACCCGTTCGGGCACCGGTGGGGCCTGTCCCAGCATGTGCGTGATGTTCCGCTGGATGAGATGAGCCGGGCGGCGGCGGAGGTTTTCGGCGCCAGCCCCGGCCCGGGCGCCGGCCGGCAGTGAGGAGCGGCACGTCAGCTCCTGGCTGCTGACATGTCCGGGCTTGGGGTCTCGAAGGTCTTCTGGCGCCATAACCTTCGGCGAGGAAGAAGGCGCGGGCGCCCGCCCGAAGAATGCACGCGACCGGCCCCGCCTGCGCCTGACGGCCCGGTCCATGCTCGTGCCGGTGCCCACCGTCGTCAGCCAGGTGCCGGTGCCGCGGGCTAGGTTCTTCCCATGGCGGTCGCGCGATTTAAAGACTTGTGCCTGGACGCGGGCGACCCGGCCCGGCTCGGCGCGTTCTGGGCGGCCGTGCTCGGCCGCAGCTGGGAGGCCCAGGCTAACGGCGAGGGGCTGCTGAGGGGGCCGCCGCCGCAGCACACGATCTGGGTCAACCGGGTCCCCGAGGCCAAGACCGCCAAGCACCGGGTGCACCTGGACATCTACGCCCGGGATCTGGCGGGCCTGGAGGCGCTCGGCGCGGCCATCGTGGAGCCGCAGCACGGCACGCGCATCTGGACGGTCATGGCCGATCCCGAGGGCGGCGAGTTCTGCGCGTTCCTGCGTTCCGAGGTCCCGGCGGAGCGGCTGCACGGCCTGGTGGTGGACAGCGCCGACCCGCAAGCGCAGGCCCGGTGGTGGGCCGGGGTCTATGGGGTCAGCGTCACCGCGAACGACGGCTGGTCCACGCTGGAGGGCGTGCCTGGCATGCCGATCCTCACCATGGACTTCGTCCCGGTGCCCGAGCCGAAGACCGTGAAGAACCGCATTCACTGGGATGTCACGGTTCCCGCTGTGGCGCCGCTCGTCGACGCCGGGGCCACGGTGCTGCGCGAGCCGGGCGGCGACATCGGCTGGCACGTGCTGGCCGACCCGGAGGGAAACGAGTTCTGCGCGTTCACCGAATGACGGCGGCCGCCAGCTCTTGCGCCGCGACCACAGATTCCGGCCCGCCCGCTGTCGCACCGTCACGCCCAGCTATTCCCCGGCGCGGATGCCACGGATAGGAGCAGCGGTCTCAGGTATCCGGCCGACCCCGCGTTCCAACGATCTCGTGATGGTCGTGCGTGGTCCTGGCCGAGTGCGCCGCTGACTTCACGATCAAGCTCTCCGGCACCCATAACGTCGCGTTCCAGGGCGACTCGGGCTGCAAGCCCGACCATCGGATCACCGTCCATAAGGCGGCACTGCGCGTGGTCCACCAGGGGGCGATTCGACCACGCTCCGCGTCTGGCGTCTGGCGCGGATCAGCAGTTCACGGCCAACGCGAGGGCTTGCAACGACCGACTCGGCCGGGTGGAGCAGATCGTGCTCTTTGCCAAGCCCGGCCGGAATGAGCCGCGCCGTCTGGACGTACCTCATCGCGCTGTTTGCGGGCGCTGCAGGTCAGTAGTCCTGATCGCATCAGCGATCAGATCACGACCCTGCCGCGGCCGCCATCCACGCATAGGCTGCGCTCTTCGCCCGGGATCATTGAACCGCCCGCCGCTGGCTGTTCAGCCGGGGTGCTCGTGACCGTGCTGGTGCGGATGGTCTTCGGTGGCAGGTCCGCCCTCAGGGGCGGGTCGGCGCCCTGGGTTTGTCAGCGAGATGCGCTACGCGGGCCGACCCAGCCGGAAGGCCTGCCGGATTGTCTGCAAGTGACGGTCTTTGGTCAGCCCCCAATTGGACGCGTCGGGCATGCGTTTCTGCATGGGGTGCGGCTCAGGTCGGCCGCGCGCGGGGGTTGTGCGTTGAATAGGTGTGGGAACCCAACGACTGGACTTCGCGGAGTTCTACCGCAGATCCAGGGATGACTGCCTCCGCACCGTCCTGGTCAGCGTGGGCGATCAGGACACGGCGCAAGACCTTGTGGACGAGGCCTTCGCCCGGGCCTGTGCCTCGTGGCGCACCGTCAGCAGGCATCCGGCGCCGTTGGCGTGGGTGGTCCGCACCGCGCTGAACTTGAACATCTCCCGGTGGCGGCGCCGCCGCCGCGAGGTATCGGTGCCCGACCCCGGCACGGTTGCGGACCTGGCAGCGGGCGATGGCGCCGGCAGCCTCGTCGATCCGCGGATCATGGCGGCGCTGCTGCGGCTGCCTGCCCGGCAGCGGCAGGTGGTCGCCTTGAGGCTGTTCCTCGATCTGGATACCGGCCGCACCGCTGAGCTGCTCGGCATCGCGCCCAGCACGGTCAAGGAACATCTGGCCCGGGCTCTCGCCTCGCTGCGCGCTGAGCTTATCCCCACCCGACAGCAGGAGACCCCATCATGAACGACGACGAACTGATCACAGCGGTGCGGGAGCCCTTCACCGCTGTCCATTCGACCACCCCGGTCGAGCAGATCGTGAGCCGTAGCCGCGCGATACGTGCCCGGCGCCATATTCCCGGCGTGGCCGCAGCACTGGCGGCGGCGGCCGGGGCGGCACTGGCCGTGACCGCGCTGCTGCCGTCCGGCCATCAGCCCGCCGCCCAGCCTGCGGCCTGGACGGTGGCCAAGCAGGCCGACGGCGATATCCGGGTCACCATCCACGAGCTGCGGAACCCGGCCGCGCTGCAGCGCACGCTCCGCGCCGATGGCGTCCCGGTCAGCGTCACCTTCATCGGCCAGTCGAACCCGGCATGCCAGCCCTACGGCTTTAGCGGCAGTCCGAGCCAGCACCGTCATCTTCTGGGCAGCATGGTGACGGCGCTCCCCGGCCACGGCAACCTCAAGGTCCTGGTCATCCACCCGTCGGCCTTCCCGGCCGGCGCTGGCCTTGCCATCGCCGCCGGCCACCCCGGCCAGTCACCGCGCGGAGGCAGCGTCGAGCTGACGATCGGCCCCCCGGTGAAGGCCAGCCCGCAGTGCACCGGCAGCTGACCTAACCGCAGGCGACCCGGTCAACTCTGACCACCTAACACGCAGGGCCGCGCGTCAACTCGCGCGGCCCTCCGTATCATGCCTTGGGCGCAGCGGAGGCCGTCCCGGTTCGTAAGTGGTCCTAGCCGCTCCGTCCTTCTCGCAGGAACACAGATAACCCTCATATGCACCCGTCGGCTAGGGCACCGCGAGGGGGAGCGCATAATGCCCGATCGGGACGCCTCCGTTGATGGGTGTAGTGACGTGTAGTGACGTGTCTGACCGCCCAGATCGGCGGTGTTGGGCGCCCTTTCGGGCTCCTGTCGGTCGCCACCGGCTATCAGGGCGAGCGCGGTGTCCGAACTCATACACTCACCGTGGCGGCGGGGGACGAGGCGGCCGACGCGGCGAGCATCGGGTCGTCGGCTGGCATGTGAGCGACGACCGGGCATGGGGAGGATAGTCGGCGGATGCCATCGCTACCCTCCCGTGCGTGCGTGCACCCGGACGCGGGTAGTGCAAGACCGAATCGCACCTACCGCAGCGGAGGTCACCGCCATGGACCCCAAGGGCGAGCAGACCGCCTTCGTCTACACGACCTACATCCAGGAGACTCCCGAGCGCGTGTGGCAGGGCCTCACCGACCCTGCGCTGATGAAGCGCTACTGGCGGCATCAGATGGCTGGTCCAAAGACGTTCCGTTCGGACTGGAGGAAGGGCTCCCCCTACGAGATGGCCCACGACGACGTCGGATTGGTCGTGAGCGGCCCCGGCCAGGTGATCCTCGAGTCTCATCCGCCTCACCGGCTGGCCTACACCTGGCACACGATCACCCCTGAGTGGGCCGCGGCGGTCGGCATGGACGAGGCGACCGCCGCGGCCTGGCGCGCCGAAGCCCGCTCCAAGGTCGCCTTCGACATCGAGGACGTCGGCCATGGTGTCGTCAAGCTCACGGTGACCCACGACGGCTTCGCGCCGGGCAGTGCAGTGCTGCCGGCCATCTCCGAAGGGTGGCCCGCCGTCCTGGCCAGTCTCAAGACCCTGCTTGAGACAGGGTCGTCCTTGCGCACCTCGTGAACGGCCGCGGCAGACAACAACACAGGTCCCGCGCCCCGAACCACGGCCCCGCCAGACGCCAGCCCCGACCCGCTCGATGCCTGCCCACGCTCGGGTGCGACGCGACCGAATACACCGCTCGCGGGCAGCTCTCCGTGTGCTGGGGCTCACCGCGCGCACCCCGCGAGCGGCCATCTGCCGCTAGGAGGCTGGGAGAACTGTCGCGTTGCCGGTGTCAGAGGAAGCCTGCACAACGCTGCTGCTCTGGCGGTCGTCGGGCACCTTGGGCGCGGGCGTCGCTAGCCACCCAGGGTAACCAACGCTTCGGCAGCTGCGGCGGCCAGCGCGAATACCTGGCGTGGTTCATGCCAGTCACTCCTTTCAACATGGTGGTCGGCTCCCGCCGGTCACCGTGTGGCATGTTGTGCAGCGCGGATGGCGAAGGTTGCCCCGAGCATGGCGAGCGCGACCCCGGCTATGAGCAGGGGGGATGGCCCGGCCGGATGTCCGTGCACTAGGGCGGTGCCCAGGTAGTCGGCGGCGGCGAGCTGGTTGACCGCGGCGTACCACAGCACCACGTAGACGACCTGGAACACGCGCTGGGTACGGCTGGCGGTGCCCAGCAGCAGCGCGAGCGAGGGGATGAACAGGGCGCCTGCGGACCAGGCCGCGACGCGTGAGCCGTCGGCCGCGATCGCCATCCGGATCATAGGCCCGAGCCCGGCAGCGGCCGTGAGCGCCAGCCCGGCCAGCCATTCGGCCGCGAGTTGCAGGTACGCGCCGGGATAGCAGCCGAGCAGGGTGTCGAGTCCGTTCTCCCCGCGTTGGGCGCCCAGCCGGGACCAGATCAGCACAGGCCAGATCCAGGCCGCGGACAGCAGCAGCGCGGTGCTGTCGCCTCCCGGCTTGACCAGGGTGGCGGGGACGGCGAGTCCGGCCACGTTCACGGCGGCCGCTACCAGCCACCACCAGCCGGGGATGCCCTGCACCAGGATGCGCGCCTCGCCTGCCAGCAGCCGCCCGAACGCGGCCCCGGGCCGGTTGCCGCCGGGTGGCAGCGGCCGGTAGGTCTTCTGCCTCAGCGGCGCCGCCGCGCCCTCGGCGGACATGGCAACCTCCGCCAGCGGGACAGACGGCTCGCCGGCGCCGGTGGGCACGCCGCGCGGGCGGCCGCGGGCCGGGTCGAAGCGGCCGAACCAGGCTGCGGGGACGACCGCCAGGCAGCAGAAGGCCGCAAGCAGCACCAGCCGTCCGGTGACGAACCCGGCGGACGGCGCCAGGCCGTGCCAGATGAAGGTGTGCAGCGGGTGGGCTACCTGGGTGAACCCGACGCTGAACTCGGCGGGGCGCAGGTGCCGGGCGGCCATGGCTTGCCGCATCGAGCTGCTGACTGTGCCGAAGCCCAGCGGCACGCCAGCGCCGGCGACGGCGAAGATCAGCCACGCGACGAGCCAGGCGATATTGCCCACGCCGCCGCGCAGCACGGGGACGGTCTCGACCAGCACCGCCACGGCGGCGGTCAGCGCCAGCACCGGCAGCGTGAACAGCACGTACGGCAGCAGCAAGGCGCCGAGTCCGATGGCCGTGGACTCGCCACGCGCCAGCTGCATCACCAGCGCTGTCACCGCGAGCACGCCCGCCATCGAGGCCAGCACCATCAGGTTGCTCGCGAATTTCCCGGCCAGGTACCCGGCGTTACGCAGCGGGGTGGCGGCCAGGATCTGGCCGACGCCGGTCTGCTGGTCGCGGGCGATGGCGCTGCGCACGACGTAGAAGCCGCCGCCCATCAGCCACAGCGTCCCGGCCAGCGCGGTCACCGTGCCGGTCCAGGCGCTGTTGTACACGCCCCGGTACCCGCCTGCGTTCATGATCACGTAGTGAGAAGACGCCGGCGGCAGCGCCAGGTACCCGAGCACGACCGCGACCCCCAGCGTGACCAGGTACCCGGGCCGTCTGGTGCGTTCCCGGAAGTCCGCTACCGCCAGCGCGGCCAGGACCCTGGCGCGGGCTCCCGGCACGGTGCCCCGGGCCCGCGCCGCGGCGGGCGTTCGCTGAGCCGGCACCGCGCTCATTGCCGCGCTCCGGTGCGTTCGCGCAGCGCGGCGCCGTGGACGATCGTGAGGTAGGCGTCCTCCAGATCCGGCATGACCGGGGCCGCGTCCGCGGCCGGCGCGGCCAGCGCCAGCAACCGGACCCGCACCCCGGACGCGGTCCGGACCATCTTGCTCACCGGGTACCGGTCCCGAAGCTGCGGCAGCTCACCGGGCGGGACCGTCACCTCCCAGACCCGCCCGCGGGCGTGGGCCAGCAGGTCCTCCGGGCTGCCGCGCAGCACCAGCCGGCCACCCGCCATGATCGCGATATCGGCGGCCACCGATTCGACGTCGGAGACGATGTGCGTGGACAGCAGCACCACCCGGTCGGCGGCCAGGTCGGCGAGCAAGTTCCGGAACAGCACCCGCTGCTCCGGATCCAGGCCCGCAGTGGGCTCGTCCACGATGAGCACCTGCGGGTCGGCCAGCAGCGCCTGGGCGATCCCCACCCGGCGCAGCATCCCGCCCGAGTACTTGCCCAGCGGCCGCTTGCCCGCCCCGGACAGGTCCAGCAGATCGAGCAGCTCTCCGATCCGGGCCCGTGCGGTCCTGGCTGGCATGCCCTTGACGGCGGCCAGGTAGGACAGGAACTCCCGCGCGGACAGGTGCGGGTACACGCCGAAGTCCTGCGGCAGGTAACCGAGGTTGCGCCGCAGCGGGTCCGGGTGGGCCACCGCGTCGGCGCCCTCGAACAGGACCTGGCCGCTGGTCGGCCGGGTCACCGTGGCGGCGACCCGCATCAGCGACGACTTGCCCGCCCCATTGGGCCCGAGCAGGCCGAGCAGCCCTGGCCCGAGCCGCAGCGTGACGCCATCAACGCCACGCACGCCGCCCTGGTAAACCTTGGCGATATTCAGCAGCTCAAGCATCTGCTCACGCCTTCCGCGAATCCGGCTGGCTGGCCCGGCGGCGCAGCCAGAACGCGCTCACCAGCCCGAGCGCCGCGCCGGTGAGCGTCACCCATGCGCCCGCGCGCAGGTCCGCCCAGGGCAGGTTCGCCGGGTTGAGGTAGTGCGAGTCCGGCAGGCCCGGCGTGTTGAAGTGATGCACGACCAGACCGATCCACATCCCGGAGGCTGCGAGCGCGAGCAGCCCGGCGAGCACGGCGAGCGTCCGCCCGCCCGCCAGCGCACCCACCACCATCGCCGCGCCGAGGATGAGCACGGCGAAAGCAACCGAACTCCAGAACGAGCCCACCGCGAAGGTGTAGACCAGCATCGGCGCCAGCGAGGTGTGCAACATCCCCATCTCAGGACGCGCCCCGCGAGCGCTCACCCAGGTCAGCAGGCTCCCGATCGCGGTCGCCGCACCGCACACCGCGGTGAACGCCGCTACCTGCGGCCGGATCTGTGTCCGGGCGCTGCTGAACAGTTCCAGTGTCATCGTGCCGTCGGCCTTCCCTGTCGTTGCCTGCCGCGTTCGCCGCGCTTTCCCGGATCACGGCGAGGCCACGCGGTGACCTCGCCGTTCGGCGGGCTCGGCGCCGTCGGCCCGGTATCAGGCAACCATCCCGCCGACGGCGCGTCACTACGCTCAGTCACCGGATCGGGGGTAGGGCTAGGCATACCTGGCAGCTACTGTCAGCCTCATCGGCACCGCTCGCGGCGCGGGCTACCGTGAGGAGCGTGCACAGGCCGCAGACCCCGCTGGAAGCGCTCGCCTGGCGCCGGCTGCTGGTCAGCAGCTGGCCGTGGCGGTCTGCGGGCTACCTGCTCGCCACCTTGCCCGTGGCGATCGTGGCCGCAGCCTTGCTGGCGGTCCCGGCTGTGCCCTGGCTAGTGCTGCCGGCGGGCGGCTACCCGGCGGGCGCAGTCGTGCTGCTGGTCCTGCTCGGGGCCGCGCTGATCGCCGCAGCAGGGCCGCTGATCGCGCTGCCGGTGGCGTCCCTGGCCCGCAGGCGACTGCACCTGGCCGGCACCCGCCAGCCCAGATCCTGGGCCGGCCGGGAGAAACCGGCCGGCGGGGCGGTGTCGTGGCTGCGGGCCCGCTACACCGACCCGGCGGCGTGGCGCCAGACCGGCTACGTCTGCCTGCTCGCCACCGTCGTGCCCGTCCTGGCGGTCGCCGCGCTGTCTGCCGCGCCGCTGGCCGTGGCGTTCATCGCCAGCCCGTTCCTGGTCCTGGCGCAGCAGCCGGGCAGCAGCCCGGTCGCGCTGTTCGGCCACCTGGCCACCGTGCCGCAGGCGCTGCCATACGTGGCCGCCGGCCTGGTGCTGCTGCCCGCGGCCGGCTACCTGGTGACGCTCGTCGCCGGGGCGGACGCGGCCACAGCCCGCGCGCTGCTGCTCGGCGGGCCGGACGAGCAGCTGCGCGCCGAGCTGACCGAGGTGACCCGCTCGCGTGCCCGGCTGGCCGACGCGTTCGAGGCCGAGCGCCGCCGGATCGAACGCGACCTGCACGACGGCGCCCAGCAGAAGCTGCTCAGCCTCACCCTGCAACTCGGCATGGCCCAGCTCGACCTCCCCCCCGGATCCCCGGCCGCCGGGGCCCTCGCCACCGCGCACGAGCAGGCCAAGCAGCTCATGGCCGAGCTGCGCGAACTCATCCACGGCATCCAGCCGCAGGTCCTCTCGGACCTCGGGCTGCCCGCCGCCCTCGCCGAGCTCGCCGACTCCTGCCCGGTCCCGGTGACCGTCGACGCGCCGCTGGCCGGGCGGCTGCCGAGCCAGGTCGAGAACACCGCCTACTTCGTCGCGGCCGAGGCGCTCACCAACATCGCCAAGCACAGCGGCGCCACCCGCGCCACGGTAACCGCCCGCCGGCACGGCAACGTGCTGGTCGCCGAGATCAGCGACAACGGCTGTGGCAGCGCTGACCCAGCCCGCGGCACCGGCCTGACCGGGCTGGCCGACCGGGTCGCTGTCGCCGGGGGGCGGATGCTGCTGTCCAGCCCGCCCGGCGGCCCCACACTCCTGCGCGCGGAACTCCCATGCAGCTAGAGCCAGACGCGATACGGGTGGTCCTGGCCGAGGACGCGGTCCTGCTCCGCGAAGGACTCGCCGGCCTGCTCGAACGATTCGGCTTCCGCGTCGCCGCCGTCACCGGGGACGCCGAAGGGCTCAAAGCCGCCGTCGCCGAGCACCATCCCGACCTGGTGATCACCGACATCCGCATGCCCCCGACCTTCACCGACGAGGGCCTGCGCGCCGCCGTCCAGCTGCGCCACGCCCACCCCGGGCTCGCGGTAGCCGTGCTCAGCCAGTACGTCCAGCATGGCTACGCCGCCGACCTGCTCGACTCCGGCGACGGCCGCGGCGTCGGCTACCTGCTCAAGGACCGGGTAGCCGACGTCGAGGAGTTCATCGCCGCGCTGCGCCGCGTCGCAGC
Source organism: uncultured Actinomycetes bacterium (assembly GCA_963730065.1). Taxonomy (GTDB): domain Bacteria; phylum Actinomycetota; class Actinomycetes; order Streptosporangiales; family Streptosporangiaceae; genus UBA9676. The sequence goes on from CAVSQL010000013.1 coordinate 223,993, forward strand.
CGGCGGAACCGCCGTCGACCCCCAGGTCATCAGCCAGCTCGTGCGCCGGCGGCACGACCCGCTGACCGCCCTGTCCGCCCGCGAGCGCGAGGTGCTGGCCCTCATCGCCGAAGGGCACTCCAACGCCGCCACCGCCCGCAAGCTCGTCGTCACCGAAGCAGCCGTCGGCAAACACGTCGGCAACATCTTCGCCAAGCTCCGCCTCCCCCAAACCGACGACACCAACCGCCGGGTCCTCGCCGTCCTGGCCTACCTCAGAAGCGGCACACAGGAACAACCGAGCCCACACGCATGACGTGGCAAGGCACGAGTCAACACCCAGAGCTGCAGCCCGTAGCCCATCCGGACCGCCTTCCCGCCGGCAGCAAGCTGACACAGAATGACCGTTCAGGCGCAGCTCACGCACTCCTGCCTACCGCAGAAGAGCCGACCATAACGGCGGTTCACGCGCGGCTCCCGCTGGAGCGCCGACTACGCTCTGCGTTCAGTGTCAGGCCCGGCGGGCGCCGGGGTGCGGAGGGCGCTGATGGTGAAGCTCTTGTGGGCCAGGCATGGCGAGAACGTGGCGAACCTCACCGGGACCTTGTCCTACCGGGTCTTTGATGGCGATCTGACCGAGCGGGGCAAGCGGCAAGCGCGGGAACTGGCCGGGCGGCTGGCCGCCGCAGGTCGCGCTGACCCGGTGGGCTTGCTGGCATGCTCGCCGTTGCGCCGGGCCCGGCAGACGGCACAGATCGTCGGCTCCCAGCTTGGCCTGCCGGACGCCTGGGAAGTCGATGACCTGCGGGAACTGAATGTAGGTCTCCTCGACGGGCGCAGCGATACCCACGCCTGGCACACCTACCACCAGGTGCTGGCGGCATGGCGGGCCGGCCACACCCACGTCAGGTTCCCCGGCGGCGAGGACCGCAACGAATTGTGCACCCGGCTGCGCCGCGCCTTGCTGGCTATCGCCGACCGCAGCGCCGGGACAACATCGCTGGTGGTGGCACACGGCGGCAGCCTGCGGGCGGCACTTCCCTGCCTGGCCGTCGAGGCAGACCCCGGAACCGACCTGCCGCTCGGCGCGGTCGCCACTATGCGCATTGACCCCAGCCACCTTCACTCCGCGATCACACTCCTGAGCTGGCCCGCCACCAGCCCGCCCGGAGCACCGGCATGACGGGACCGCGCAACCCGTCACCGTGGCATGTGCCCTTCGACCCCAGGCGGCCACCCGTTCTGCCTCTCCCGCGACGAGGACTGACCGCACGAGCGCTCATAGCCAGATCCGGTCGTCCGGGCCGGTCAGCGCCTGGCGGCCGATGAGACGCAACGTCCTGCGGGGCAACGCCGAAGGTGCCCGTGGTGATCGACGGCGCGATCACGTACCTGTTCCGATTGCGGCCAGGATCAGCAGGCCCAGCACGCCTGCGGCGTACCCGGCGTGCGGGCCCAACTGGGCCAGCCAGACTGTTCCGGCGCGGCCTCGGGCAGGATGCCGGTGTAGGCGCCGGCGCCAGGTTTCTGGCTCGGCAGCAGGCCGGTGATCTGGATCCGCGCGGTGAGCACAAACCGTTCCGCGTAAGCATTCGCACGGCTGCGGCCGAGTTAGTCCGCACCGGCGCGCGGCTCGCCTTCCCGCCGCCCTCCGCCGTGCCGGCCGGCGACGGCACGCAGCTGCGGTCGCTGGAGCCTGGCCGCTGCCCCGAGCTCAGCCCATCGAAGGAGCGCCCGGATGGAGTATGACTCGTGTAGGCAGAGGCGAGAGTGCGGGGATGATGGTGTGGATGGGTGATGAGCCGGATGTCCGGGCCTGGGTCAATGCGGACCAGGCCGCCGGGGAGTTTCGGGTCAGGTACGCCGAACTGTTCGATGCCGAGGCGCGCCTGCATGAACAGCGGCTGCATGCCGCCGCCAACGTCGGTGCCGCCGAGCATGTGCTCGACATAGGCTGCGGGACGGGCCGGTCCACCCGTGCCGCCGGCCGCGCCGCGGCCGCGGGAACCGTCCTCGGCGTGGACATTTCCGCGCCCGTGCTCGAGCTGGCCCGGCGGCTGACGGACCGGGAAGGTCTGCGCAACGTTTCCTACCGGCTGGCCGATGCTCAGGTGGACGGCCTGGGGCCGACTCGCTATGACGTGTGTATCAGCTGTTTCGGCGTGATGTTCTTCGCCGACCCGGTGGCGGCGTTCACCAACATCGGGCGCGCGCTGCGCCCCGGCGCGCGCATGGCGCTGCTGGCCTGGCAAGCCCCCGAGCGCAACGAGTGGTACAGCGAGATCGACCAGGCCATCGGCGGCACTTCTGCCCGCGGCGCCCGGATGTTCTCACTCGCCGACCAGCGCACGACGGCCGGGATACTGGCTGCGGCCGGATTCACCGACGTCGCCTTCACCGACGTGCGCGAGCCCGTCTATTACGGCGCGGACAGCGCGCAGGCCTACGATTTCGTCACCGGCCTGCAGGCCACCAAAGAGATGCTGGCCAGCCTGGATCCGGCCGCCGCCGAGGATGCTCTGCGCGGGCTGCGCGTCACGCTCGCCGGGCACACGACCCGCGATGGCGTGCTGTTCGGGGCGCGCACGTGGATTATCACCGCGCAAACACCGCGCCGGCAGCGCGGCAGCGCACCAGACATCGAGGATCTGGGCCGAATTGGGCAGGAGCGTGGCAACCTTGGATCCCTGCCGGACGCCGAGTGACGCCAGCGCGCTCGCCGCCTGCCCCGCCACTATCTGTGCTCTGGAAAGACCCTCGCGCCAGAACCCGGCACGCCAGATCGACCTGTTACGGCGCGGCTCGAGCGGATCACCCTGACACCTCCGGCGCCGCGCCGAACGGCGGCTACGTGCGCGCCAGGAGGAGACCAGTGTCGATCACGATCCGTGACCTAATATCAGACGCAGCGTGACGCCAGATCGCCGACTCGGCGCGGCTGAGAACCGCGTCTTCCCGGTGGATAGCAGCGCGCAAATCCGCTTCTGCGCGCAGTTGCGGCAGGGGCGAAGGCCGGACCAGCATGGCGGCAGGAGCCTGGCGGCGCCCGTCGGCAGGTGGTTGACGGTCGTACCTGGGCCGAGGGGAGGCGGGTGGTTTGGGGTGGGGATTTCCGCGGTCAGGTGCGCCAGCGGTCCGGGCCGCCCGGGGCGGGCTGGCAGCGGCACTGCGTGCCGCTGCGGATCGAGGCGTTCAGGTGGGCCCCGGCGATCGCGGCGGGAACGGAGTGCCACAACGGGATAGGAGGGCCATGGATACCAAGGACGTCATACAGCGCTTCTATGACGGGCTGGCACGAAAGGACAGCTCGTGGCAGGACAACCTCGCCGAGAGCGTCGCCTTCGCCGATGCGAGCGGAAAGCTCGGCGCTCGTGGCCGCGAGGCCTTCATCGGCTCGTTCAGTGGCTTCCTGCGGGCGGTCAACCAGGTCCAACTGAAGCAGCTGATCGTCGAGGGTACGAATGCTGCAGCCGTGGTGAGCTATGACTACGTGAACCCGGCCGGCGGTCGCCTTCACCAAGATGACGCGGAGGTCTGGAAAATCGAGAACGGCCAGATCGTGTCGTTGACGATCTACTTTGACATCACCGAGTTCCGGGGGTTTATGGGCCGCTGAGGCTGCCGTCGCATCCATCTGCTACCGAACGTCCATCTACAGCAGCGTCAGCGCGGTGCAAGGCGACTGTAGCGGACCATGAAATCGTGCTCCCATGTCTTGCCGCCATCGGCAGACTTGTGCCAACTGCCGGTGATCTCGGCCTGGCTGGGACTGACCTCGGCGTCGAACCGCTGCGCGAACTCGGGCGTATCGCGCCACATCCGCCAGGTGCGATCGCTGAAGCTCATCCGGTAGACACGCGATATCCGGCGGTCATCGGTGTACAGCACGCAGTAGTCCGATTCTGATTCATCACGTCCGATGATCCAGGTCGCCGTGGGGTCCCCCACCGCCCATGCGCATCACGAGGGCTGCACCCTGTTCGATCCACTCGAACGTGACCGGACCATGCACGCTGGCATCCGGGATGGACGTGCAGCACACCCGTGATGTGATTCGGATACGGCTCGAGCCCAAGGCGGGGCAGGTACTCGATACCCGCCAGATCGCTGCGTGCCTCGACTACACCACGGCAACGGCGAGCGGCGCCATGGACGACGAGCCGCGCGGGCCGAAGGCCGCAAGCTGACCCAGTCGTGGTCGTGAACAACGGTGCCCGGCGTCACGTGCCGTCGTCGAGGACCTCGCGCAGTCTCCGCGCGAAGGCCTCGGGCTGGCCTGCGTATCCGGACTCGCCGCCGACGAAGCCGCCGTGGTGGCTCGGGAACACGGTCGGCTGCTGCCCGAGGAGCTCAGCAATGGCAGCCGACGTGCGTGCCGTGACCGTGCCCGCGGACTCCTCGCCCACCGCGATGATCACCCGCGTCGGTGCCGCACGCAGCGCGTCGAACGTCGGGCCGGTAGCTGGTGATCGCCCAGGATCGGTCGGAGAGCAGCGGGTCCTCCCGGGTGCCGTCGTCCCCGGCCGGCATCCCGAACATGGCGGGATCGGGCGCGGGCTGGGCGAAGTAGTCGTCGGTGTACTCGCCTCGCCACGACGACATGGCCATGAAGGCCGCCATGCCCGCACCCGACCCCTTGGCCTGGTACGCGTCCCGCACGCCGCGCTGGGCGCGCTCCGCGGCTGCGGCGTCGGGCAGCAGCGCGAGGAGCGGCGGCTCGTGCGCCACCAGCGTGGTCACGTCGTTGGGGTAGGTCGCCACGAGCGCGAGCGCGGTCACCGCGCCGCCACTGCTGGCGAACATCTCGACCGGGCCGGCGCCGAGTGCTTCGATCACGACATGCACGTCGTCCGCCTGGAGCGTGGGGGTGTTGTCGACCCGGCCGTCTTTGCGGGTGCTGCGGCCGAGGCCGCGCGGGTCATAGGTGATCACCGTGCGGTCGGGGAACAGTGATGCCAACGTGCCGAAGCCGCTGGCGTCCATGGGCTGGCCGATCATGAACAGCAGTGGGCGTCCGTCGGCGGTAGGCAGCGGGCCGTGGACATCGTAGGCGATGTCGGCCTCGGCGGTTTCAAGCCTGTGCATCGTCGTCATGACCGTCTTGACGTCTCCCGTGTTGAGAACTCATCGGACCCACGCTCAAGGCTGCCGCGACGGCGATTATGGGGTCTTGCCGTACGCGTCGTGGTAGTTCCACCACACGTACGGCGGGGTCTGCGGATAGCCCTCCGGCGAGTCCTCCCACTCCTCCTGGCGGCCGAGCGCCGTGAGATCGAGGTAGCTCCAGGTGCCTCCCATCGCCTCGTCGCCCCGGAGGTCGACGAAGTAGGTCCGGTAGATCCGCTCGCCGTCCCTGATGAACGCGTTGGTCCCGTGCCACTCGTCCACGCCGAAGTCTTTGTCAAAGTCGTCGGTGATCGTGTACCACGGGATCAGCTCCCAGCCCATGCGCTCCTTCAGGCCCTGGATCTCGGCCTGGGGGGCGCGCGAAGCGAACACCAGCGTCGTGTCCCGCGCGTTCAGGTGGGCGGGGTGCGCGACCTGGTCGGCGAGGAATGAGCAGCCCACGCAGGCACGCTCTGGGTAGGCGCCGCCCCCCTGTGGGTACGTGGTGACGTCTGGCGCGTAGAAGGCGCGGTAGACGATCAGCTGCCGGCGACCCTCGAACAGGTCGAGAAGGCTCACCGGGCCCTCCGGGCCGTCGAAGCGGTACTCCTTTTCCACCGCCATCCACGGCATCCGGCGGCGCTTGGCGGCCAGCGCATCGCGGGCGCGGGTCAGCTTCTTCTCCTCGACCAGCAACTCCTCGCGGGCGGCATCCCACTCCTGCGGTGACACGATCGGCGGAGTCTTCATCGTGGCTGTCCTCCCTCAGATACTCGTCGACGATGTCGCACAGGCGACCCCACAGGCGCGCTTGCGATCCATCCAGTCCGTCGCTTCGCTCAGCACACCGGGCTCGAGCGAGAGCCGGTCGGTCCGGTTCCGATCGTACGGCGCAGCGCGCAGGTCTCCTCGAGCCGGGCGTCAGCGGCAACGTGCGCCGCTGGTGTACCCGCCGTCTCGCCTGGAGTGCATCACTCCAAGCCACCAGCCGAGCGCAATCGCGATCGCTGTTGTACTCAGCCCGGAGCCCATTGGCTATCACCGATCCCCCCCGGCCTGTGTAGAGAAGATGCAGAGTTCGAGCTCGTCGGCGGCGAGAGCCAGTTCGTCAGCCCATCCAAACATGATCTCGAGGTAGCGCACATAGGTGGAGACGGACCACCGGAGCTCGTTGAGCGGCAGACCGGCGTTCTCGCGGAGCCAGCGCGCTACGAGCCAGTCGAGGATAAGGACTGGCTGGCTACTGGTCGCGGAACAGAAGTACAGGAACTTGGTGCCGAACGCAGGTCCGAGGTGCGGCAGCCTGGCGATACCGTGGTCGCCCAGGCACGCATACCCATCGACCGGCCGCCCTTCAACAGCTGTGCCGGCGGCGGCTTGAAGTCGGGCGTCGGCGTTCGGCACAGCGTCGAGCACACGACGGACTCGGAACGGGCCGTATCCCACCCGTCCGTATCCCCAGGCACCGAAGGCCGGCTGTCCAAGGACGAGTACGACGCCCGCCTGGACAGCGCCTTGTCCGCGCACCTACGCCGACCTAGACCAGGTCGTGACCGACCTGCCCGTCGCGCCAGCCACCGTGGTCACCACCGCGGCCAAGACCAACGGGCTCGCCATAGCGAGCCTGGCCTGCGGGCTCGCGCAGTTCGCGTTCGGGCCGCTGGCGACCATCCCGGCGATCGTGTGCGGCCACATGGCCCGCAGCCAGATCAAGCGCACCGGAGAACAAGGAGCGGGCCTGGCGCTGGCGGGCTTGACACTCGGCCGGACCGCAGTGATCTTGGGCATCCTTTTCATCGTCCTCGGCCTGGCCATATCCACCGGGATGCACGGCACCATGCCCATGCATTGAGCAGCCAAGCCGCTCCGGGGCCGCCGCCGCGCCCGCCCGGCGCCACTGGCCGGCCCCGCAAGTACGGCGGGAAGCTGGCGCTATAAGGTGCGCTCAACCCCCGTCCAGGGCGGATTACACGCCGTGAGCAGGAATAGCCGAGCAATGCTGCACCGAGCGATGCTCTTATGTTTGTCAATGCCTCTTCCGGATTTCGGCTGTGAGGCCAGTAATTTCTGGGTGCTGGGTGCGGACAAGACAGGGATGGGCCGCTCCGGGTGTGGAGGGCAAGCTCTTATGAGGTCACGCTCAGCAGGTCTTGTGGTGCCCCGGAGACGGCCGACGGATCGTTCGCAGGCCAGCGAGGTGCGGCAGCCGAATATTGGGTCAGGCCGTCCCCGGGAGTGTGGGTTAGCCCGTGGGCGGGCGGAGGTGGGGGTAGACCTCGCGGGCGACGTAGCGCTTCAGTCCCTTAAGTCAAGTCCTTAGCCGGTGAGGGGTTGCCGGGTGGTGCGGTGGGCGGCGGGGTCGTAGGGGGTGCCGGTGTGCCAGCAGGCCCAGATGACGCGGATCCAGGCGCGGGCGACGATGCGGGTGGCGTGGGGGTTGCGTTTGCCGCGGGCGCGGGCGTCGGCGTAGAGCTTTGCCGCCCACGGTGATTGCATCCGGGCGTTGTGGGCGAAGGCGGTGATGGCTTTGCGGGCGCGGGTGCTGGCGGCCCACCGGAAGTAGACGCCGGTGGTTTTGCCGGAGGCGCGGGTGACCGGGGCGGTGCCGCATTCGCTGGCGGCCTGCTCGGCGGAGGTGGCCCGGTCCAGGATGGGGCCGACTTCGGCGAGCAGCTGGGCGAGGTTGATGGTGCCGACGCCGGGCAGGCGGGCCAGCAGGCGGGTGCGGGGGTGGGCGGCGACCCGTGCGGCGATGAGGTGTTCGATGCCGGTGATGGCGGCCTGCAGGCTGCGCAGCTGCTGGACGTGCGCTCCGACCATCGCGGTGAGGGTGATGGCGGGCAGGGCCAGCGGGGCCTGGGGCGCGGCGCGCAGCCGGGCCAGCAGCAGGGCCGGGCTCTTGCCGCCGCGGTACGAATTGCGCCGCAGGAACGCCGCCATCCGGGCTTCCCCGAGCCGGGCCGCCGACTGCGGGGTGGGGTAGGCGGTCAGAAACGCCAGCGCGATCGGCGAGGCCAGGGAGCAGAACAGGTCACGGGGCCCGGGCCAGTAGTTGCCGAGCATGGCCCACAGCTGGTTGGTGGCGGCGGTGCGGGCACGGACTTGATCGTCGCGCAGCCGGACCAGGGCCTGCAGCTCCCGCAGGCCAGGGTCGGCGGGTTCGAGCCGGCGCAGCCGGTGCCCGTCGGTGCGCAGGTAATCGGCGAGCTTGTAACTATCACCGGGGTCCGATTTCGCGCCCGAGGCGCCCCACCGCGGCCGCGCCGCGTGGAAGGAGTTCGGGTGCACCGGCACCACCGGGTGCCCGGCCGCGAGCAGCCGGTCCACGACCAGGCCGCTGGTCTTCTCGATGATCACCGGCATCTCGCCCGGCTGGCCGTGGCGGCGCAGCCGGGCAAGGGCCATCACCCATCCGGCCTCGGTATGGCCGAACGCCCACCGGTCCAGCACGGCGCCGGCGTCATCTAGCACCGTGACGTCGTGGGCCTGGCTGGCCCAGTCCCAGCCGACAACACTCATTTCCTGGCCTCCAGCCGCAGACGGTGGCAGGCTCCACGGTGTCGAGGCCCTCAGCTGGTTCCTCATTGTTCGGCCCTCGGTCGGGCATGTCCCTAAACGCCGGTCACGGGGGGCCTCGGCGCGCCAGGGGTGGCAGTACTAAAACTGGCCGTCACAACGGCTCGGCAACGAGGCCATCCCCCCGCGCGACCAAGGAACCACGGCCCGGCTGTCCAGGCCGCGGAACCGATAGTCCTCCAATGAGGCAGCGGATGATCTCCGCCTTGGACTTTCCTTCTTTCGTGCGGCGTTCGACGTAGGCGCGGGTGGCCGGGTCGGAGCCCATGCGGGTGAACACGATCCGCCACAGGGCGTGGTTGGCCTGGCGGTCGCCGCCGGGATTGAGCCGGTGGCGGATGGTCTTACCTGATGACGCCGGGATGGGGGCGGCGGCGCACAGGTGTGCCCAGGCGGCCTCGCTGCGCAGCCGTTCGGGGTGGTCCCCTGCCGCGATGAGCAGCAGTGCCGCGGTGTTGGGGCCGATCCCGCGGAGGGCGAGCAGCTGGGGGGCGTGTGCTGTCACGAGCGGAACAATGAGCTCGTCGAGCCGATCGAGCTGGCCGCCCGGGGAACTCAGCCCGCCGTCCCAGCTCACGCAGTGCGATGCGGGTGGCGTAGCCGACGACGTCGCCGGGGCGGGGCCGCAGCGACGCAGTGCCGGCCACCAGGGCAGCCGCGGTGTGCCGTGCGAACCGGGCCCGCAGGTCATCAGGCCCGGTCAGCACCAGTGCCCTGGCCTGGTTGATGGTCTGGGTGCGTTCTCCGGTGGCGCTGCGTTTGGCGACCATGAGCGCCCGGACCGCCTCGACGGTGCCGTCCCGGCCCTTCGGTGCACCGCGGGCCCGGCCCGACTGGGCCGCGCGGGCGGCGCTGACGGCATCCAGCGGGTCAGATTTGCCCTGCCGGCGCCGGTCCTGGCGGTCGGAGCGGTCCACCTCCACCATCCGGACACCGGCCGCGGTGACGTGGCGGGCCAGGCCCGCGCCGTAACTGCCGGTGCCCTCGATCCCGACCAGGCACACGGACCCGAACCCGCCCAGCCACCCTAGGAGAAGGCCGTATCCGGCCGGGGTAGCCGGGAACTCCTGGACACCGAGCAGCCCTCCAAGGGGATCGAGCGCGGCGGCGACGTGCACGTCGGCATGGGTGTCCACGCCGCCGGTGATGGCGCGTGTCTATACGATGGTCAATGCCATCTCTTTTCTCTGGTTGAAGGGATGGCACGCACCCGCTGGCCGTCGGACCTGGGAACCCCAGCCTCTAGTCCAGGCAGGGCAGATCAGACCGGCACGCCGGTGGGTGCCAGAAAACCTGGGCCCGGCCGACAGCTCGTTTCGCAGGACAACCCGAACGGCGTCAGCCGAATCGGAGGTCAGGCCGGACCCAGGCCACCGACCCTACGCCCGCACCCAGCCAAATCCGGGAAGCAGGGCCGGAAGCACTATCCACACTCTCCCTGCCGAATATTTGCGGGCTCAGGTGCCTGGTCGTCGATGCCTGCACTGTACGCAGATCTGCCATTTATGTACCTGTTTGAACTGGTTGCCGGTGACATGTGCGGGACGGTCACGTGTTCCAGGGCGAGGTCGGCGGTGGCGCGCACTTCCCTGTTGGGATCCGCGTGGTGGCCTGGCCTGGCGCCGCGGGCTGCCGGTATGAGTGGCTCCTGCCGGTGAAGCCATAGGGCGGGCCGCCATGCGGCGGGTCCGTCAGGGCTGGCGTCGTCTGGGATGTTGCTCGTTTCTCGTTCAGGCTCATCGCGCACGGGAAGTCCCGCATGCCCCGACGCCTGTTCCCGGGGCCGAGCCAGGTGTGATGATGACCTTAGAGACCAATACCTCGCAATGCAGGGGTTGCCGTGGCGGCGCCCACAGATGCCGGTTGTGTGGAGATGCGGCTCGTCAAGGTCGCTGGGCTCTCGATTTAGCAGGACGATGACCCGTCCGGCATTTGGCGAGTCCGGCGGCGAGAAGGACTAGGACATGGAGGACTCGCAGGAGGCGGGTGCGGCCGCTTCGCAGCGTGAAGAAGCGGCTGCGGACCGGGCGGCGGTGATCTTTACGCCCGACCAGCGGGTGCGGGTGTTCATCTCCTCCACGCTAGAGGAGCTGGCCGAGGAGCGGGCGGCCGCGCGGCGGGCGATCCAGCGGCTGCACCTGGTTCCGGTGTGGTATGAGTCGGGCGCCAGTCCGCACCCGCCGCGGTCCATGTACCGGGCCTACCTGAAGCAGAGCCAGGTGTTTGTGGGCATCTACTGGCAGCGGTACGGGTGGGTGGCGCCGGGGATGGAGATCTCGGGGCTGGAGGATGAGTACCGGCTGGCGGCCGGCAAGCCGATGCTGCTGTATTTGAAGCGTCCCGCCCCGGGCCAGGAGCCGCGGCTGACGGCGATGATCGACGCCATCCGCGCGGCCGGCACGGTGTCCTACCGGACCTTCGCCACGCCGAGGGAGCTGGAGCGGCTGCTGGCCGACGACCTTGCTGTCTTGTTGAGCGAGAGCTTCGCGGGCGCCGCGGTCAGCATCGGGGCGGAGCTGCCGGCCGGGACGGTCACGTTCTTGCTGACCGACATCGAGGGCTCCACGCGGCTGTGGGAGACGGTCCCGGACGCGATGGAGGTAGCTCTGGAGCGGCACAACCGTCTTGTTACCAGCGTGATCGACGACTATGGCGGGGTGGTGGTCACCTCTCGTGGGGAGGGTGACAGTTTCTTCGCCGTCTTTGCCAGCGCGGTTGCCGCGGTGGAGGCGGCCGGCGCCTGCCAGCTGCGGCTCGGGACCGAGGCGTGGCCGGCGGGTGCCAGCCTGCAGGTGCGGATGGGGCTGCACACCGGGGATGCGCGTGTGCAGGAGGGCGACTATGTCGACCATGCGCCGATCAACCGGTGTGCGCGGGTGAAGGCGGCCGCGCACGGCGGGCAGGTGCTGGTCACCCAGACCACCCGCGATCTGGTGGAAGGGCGGCTGGGCGGCGGGTTTGGCCTGACGCGGCTGGGGGAGTTCCGGCTGCGCGATCTGGCCGAGCCGGAGCTCATCTACCAGCTGACCCACGCTGATCTGCGGGCCGGCTTCCCGCCGATCCGCACGGTTGCGGGGCGTGGCCTGCGCCCGCTGCCGGTGGGCATGACCTCGCTGGTCGGGCGGGAGCAGGAGATCGGCGAGCTGGCCGACCTGCTCGCTGGGCCGGGGGTGCGGCTGGTGACGCTGACCGGGCCGGGCGGGGTCGGCAAGACCCGGCTGGCGCTGGCCGTGGGTGACCGGGTAGGTGGCCGCTTTGGTTCGGGTGCCGTGTTCGTGCCGCTGGCGGGGGTCACCGATCCGGAGCTGGTGGTGGGTGGCATCGGCCGGGCGGTGGGCGCCGACCTGGCCGGGGCGGGCGCGCTGCTGCAGGCGCTGGCCGAGCAGCTGGGGGACGGCCGGTGGCTGCTCATCCTGGACAACCTGGAGCAGGTCACCGACGCCGCCCGCGACCTGGACGAGCTGCTGGCCCGCTGCCCCGGGGTGGTCATCTTGGCCACCAGTCGCACGGTGCTGGGGTTGCGGGCCGAGCGGGAGTACCCGGTCCCGGCGCTGCCGCTCCCCGCCGAACCCGCCGGCACCTCGCTGCAGGAGCTGATGGCGTCGCCGGCGGTGGCGCTGTTTGTGGACCGCGCCCGCGCGGTCCGGCCCGGCTTCGCCCTCACCGAGGGCAACGCGGCGGCGGTGGTGGAACTGTGCCGGCGGCTGGAGGGCCTGCCGCTGGCCATCGAGCTGGCGGCCGCGCGCACCCGGCTGCTGGACCCCGGCGCGCTGCTTGACCGGCTGTGCAGATCGCTGGACGCGCTGGGGACGGGCGCCGTCGACCTGCCCGAGCGGCAGCGGACCCTACGGGCCACGGTGGAATGGAGTGTGGGCCTGCTGGATGACGGCGAGCGGTCGCTGCTGGAGACCGTGGCCATCTTCACCGGCGGCTGGACCGTCGAGTCCGCCGCCGAGGTCGCCGGGCTGGAGGAGGACCGGGCGCTGGATCTGACCGAAGCGCTGGCCCGTCACAGCCTGGTCCAGCCTGACCGCACCGATCGCGGCCCGCGGGTGCGGATGCTGGAGACCGTCCGCGAGTTCGTCGCCGAGCGGCTGGCGGCCCGGCCCGACGCCGCCGAGGTCGGGCGCCGGCACGCCGGGTACTACCGGGCGCTGGCTGAGCAGGCCGACCGGCTGCTCCGGGGTGCCGGGCAGCGCGAGTGGGCCGAGCGGCTGCAGGCCGAGGCGGGTAACCTGGCCGCCGCCGTGCGCTGGTACCTGGCCCACGACCGTGAGCCGCTGCCGCACCTGTTCCGGGTCCTGTGGCTGTTCTGGGAGCTGCGGGACCATCTGGGCGAGGCCCGCTCCTGGGTCGGCCAACTGGTGCCCACCGCCGACACCCTCGACCCCCAGGCCCGGGTTGAACTGGCGTGGACAGCGGCGGCGACCGGCGCCGAGGTAGGCGACGACCAAGCGGCGCTGGCGGCCCGCGAACGCCTGGCGCCGCTGCTCGACGGAATCGCAGACCCCTTCCTCCGCGCGGCGTGCCAGCTGGTCATGGCGTGGACCGCGGGGATCGTCGGCGACTTCGACGGCGCCCTGCGACAGGCGCTGGTCTCCCTGGAGCAGCTCCGCGGCCAGGACGAGCCGTTCTGGACCGCACTGGCTGCCTACACCGCCGGCCTCGTGGAGATGACCGTCGGCCGCTACGACGACGCCCTGCGCCACCAGACCGAGGCGCGCCACCTGGCGGAGCGGTTCGACAATCCCTGGCTCACCGCCGCCTCCCGCGTGGTGCTGGGCACCCTGGCCGTCGCGCAGGGCAGGCCGGAGGAGGCCCGCGGGCTGCTGGATGAGGGGCTGGAATGGAGCCTGGCGGCCCACAGCACCCGCAGCGTGACGCTGTGCCTGGCCGCGTTCGCCCGGCTGGCGTTCGTGGAGGGTGACCCCGGGCGGGCGGCGCTGCTGGCGGGGGCGGCCGAGGGCCTGCGCCGGCGGGTCGGCCTGCAGGCCTGGCCGCTGCTGCGGCGAGAGGAAGCCGAACTGGTCGCCCAGGTCCGCCAGGCGCTGGGCGCGGACCGGTTCGGCCAACTGTCCGCCGCAGGTGCCCGGCTCACCCAGCAGGAGGCGGTGGCCGCTGCCAGGAACCGGCGCGCCGCCAGCACCTCGCTGACGGGGTAACGGCAAGCTCTTGTCCTTTCACCGCTAGGCGGACACGCCGGTGGCGGCGTTGCCGGCTCCCGCTCGTGCGCGCACAGAATGCGCCCATCTGGGCTGCCTGCGACGTCGTCGACCTTGACCCAACCGCCTCGCATAACGGCGGCTACTTGCGCACTGAGCGCGGACCAGCATTAGTCACGGAATGTGATCCGGTCGCGATCTGGGCCTGTCACGCGATCGCCGGGTATGAGCGGGCTGTGAACCCCAACTTCCACCCGAGCCAGTGCCGCAGAACAGGCGGTCTTGACTTGGAGCGCGCTCCAGCTCCGAGGCTGGTGTCTGACGATCTGCGAACAGTGAAAGGCACGGGTATGGGTAGGGTCTTGGGGCGCAGCGGCATCACGGTCAGCGAGATCGGGTTCGGGTGCTGGGCGATCGGCGGGCCGTTCACCATGAACGGCAAACCCGATGGCTGGGGAGCCGCCGACGACGGGGAGTCGGTGGCGGCGATTCGGCGGGCGCTGGGGCTGGGGATCACATTCTTCGACACCGCGGACGTGTACGGCGCCGGGCATAGCGAGGAGGTGCTGGGCCGGGCGCTGGCCGACCGTCGGGACGAAGTGGTGATCGCCACCAAGTTCGGCTACACCTTCGACGCGGGGCGGCGGGCGATCACCGGGCAGGACGTCTCACCGGCCTACATCCGCCGGGCCTGCCGGGCGTCGCTGCGCCGGCTGGGCACCGAGCGGATCGACGTGTATCAACTGCACGTAGGGGACCTGCTCACCGCTCAGGCGCCGGAGGTCGCCGGCACGCTGGACGAGCTGGTGGCCGAGGGCCTGATCCGCAGCTACGGGTGGAGCACCGACGACCCGCAGCGGGCTGAGACGTTCGCGTCCGGTACGCGGTGCACGGCGGCCCAGCATGAGCTGAACGTGCTCGCCGACGCGCCTGCCATGCTGGCCGTTTGCGACCGCTTCGGCCTGGCGAGCATCAACCGCAGCCCGCTGGCCATGGGGCTGCTCACCGGCAAATACACCGCGGTGTCGCGGGTTCCTGCCGAGGATGTGCGCGCGGCCCAGCCGTGGGTGGGCTACTTCGATGGCGGCCGGCCTGCGCCGGAGTGGCTGGCCCGGCTGGAGGCGATCCGCGGGGCGCTCACGGCCGGCGGGCGGACTCTGGCCCAGGGGGCGCTGGGCTGGCTGCTGGCCCGCAGCCCCCGAACAGTTCCGATTCCCGGCATCCGGACCGTGGCGCAGGCCGAACAGAACGCCGCGGCTCTGCATCTGGGCCCGCTGCCGCCGGCAGCGATGGCCGAGATCGCCCAGCTGCTAGGCACGGGTGCCGCCCAGCCGCAGTGACTGGGCAGGCCCGGTGTCCGACCCTTGACCTGGAGCCCACTCCAGGTGTCATGCTCGGAAGTCATGAGTGGCATCTTCTCGCCCAGCCAGGCCGCCGAGCAGTCCGGGTTCAGCCTCGACACCCTGCGCTACTACGAGCGGATCGGCCTGCTCGACGGCATCGACCGCGCACCCAGCGGACACCGCCGGTTCCGCGACCAGGACCTGGAATGGCTCGGGGTGCTGCGCTGCCTGCGCGACACCGGCATGCCCATCGCCCAGATGCGCAGATACGCCGAGCTGGCCCGCGGCGGGCAGGCCACCCTCGCCGAACGGATGCGCCTGCTCACCGAGCACGACACGCGCGTGGCAGAGCAGATAGCCCTGCTGCAAGCCCAACGCACCCACCTCCGAGACAAGATCGACTGGTACCGCAGCCAGCTCCCGGCCACCCCCCATCGCTGACCGCACCGCCAAGTCAGCCCGGGTAACCGCACAAGCCCTCCGAGTTGGGCCGACCGTGCCGACCCTGCCGATTACGCGCTGGTAGTTCAGGCTGTCGGCTGGTCAGGGCGGGCGGCCAGATCCGTCAGTTCTGGACGCGATTCGGGCGCTGACCGGGGTATGGGTGAATGATGGTGAACCCCTTGCTGATGCTCGTGGTCTCCGCCGCCGGCCAGCCTCCTGCAGCCGCCCGGCAAGCCAGGACCCCGCTACGGGCGTCCAGGACCCAGCGGAGGTTGGCCTCAGCCGGCTGGATGCGGTCGGCCAGGGGGTCACATCACGCCACTATGCCGGGGCCTCGGGCAGCTTGGGCTTCGCTGTGCGCTGGGCAGGTGACCGAGGTGGCTGTGCCGGTGCGTCATGCCTGGCGGCCAGTTGCGGGCCTTGGCTGGCTTCCTAGGCTTTGGCCGTGGAGACTTTCACGTTCCTGTTTACCGACATTGAGGATTCGACGGCCCTGCTCCGGCGGTTGGGGGAAGGTCTCTACGCGCAGGTGCTTGCCGACCACCACTCGCTGATCCGGTCGGGGCTGGCCGCTCATGACGGCAGGGAAGTCGATACCCAGGGGGATGCGTTCTTCGCGGTGTTCTCCTCCCCGACGGCGTGCATGGCGGCGGTGATGCAGATGCAGCGGGCTTTGGCGGCGCATTCCTGGCCTGCGGGGGAGCATGTCCGGGTGCGGATGGGCGTGCACACCGGGGAGGCGGAGAGAACAGCTGCCGGCCTGGTGGGCCTGGATGTGCATCGTGCCGCCCGGGTGGCGGCGGCCGGGTACGGGGGCCAGGTCTTGCTGTCGGAGACGGCGGCCGCGCTGGTGCGTGACGCGCTTCCGGCGGGCGCGGCGCTGGCGGATCTGGGTGAGCACCGGCTCAAGGACCTGGGACGTCCGGAACGGATCTTCCAGCTCCAAGCGGCAGGCCTGCAGGCCGGGTTCCCGCCGTTGCGCTCGCTGGGCAACCCGGCGCTGCCGAACAATCTCCCGGCCCAGCTGGCGACGTTCGTCGGCCGCGAGAAGGAGCTGTCCGAGGTGCGGGCCCTGGTGGAATCCTCCCGCCTGGTCACGCTGACGGGGGCGGGGGGGTGCGGCAAGACCAGATTGGGCATCCAGCTGGCCGCCGGGCTGCTGGATGGGTCCGGTGACGGGGTCTGGCTGGTGGAGCTGGCCGCGGTCTCCGACGAGCCCGCGGTGGCCCCGGCCATCTGCCAGGCGCTGGGGATCGCCGCCCAGCCGGGGCGGCCCGCCCTGGATGTGCTGCTCGATGCTCTCGCCCCGCAGGACATGCTGATTGTGCTGGACAACTGCGAGCATCTGATCGGCGCCTGCGCCAAGACCGCCGATGCCATCGTGCGGCGATGCCCGAGAGTGCGCCTGGTGGCTACCAGCCGTGAGCCGCTGGGCATCGGCGGCGAGACCATCTACCGGGTGCCGCCGCTGTCGCTCCCCGGGCCCGGCGACTCCGCGTCATCGGCGGCCGGGTCCTCCGATGCGGTCGCGCTGTTCATCGAGCGGGCCCGGGCGCAGGGCACCGGCCTTTCCGTTGACGAGGCGACCGCCCCGCTGGTGGTGTCGATCTGCGCGCGGCTGGACGGGCTGCCGCTGGCCATCGAGCTCGCCGCCGCCCGGCTGCGCTCACTGTCGCTGCGCGGCCTTGCCGACCGCCTGGACCAGCGTTTTCGTCTGCTGACCGGGGGAAGCCGCACCGCCCCGGCGCGGCAGCAGACCCTGGAGGCGACCGTCAACTGGTCGTATTCGCTGCTCCACGGCGCAGAGCAGCTGCTGCTGGGGCGCCTGTCGGTGTTCGCCGAGACCTTCGACCTGGACGCCGCCGAAGCGGTCTGCGGCTTCGGGGACATCGAGGCGTTCGACGTTACCGGCCTGCTCGGGTCGCTGGTGGACAAGAGCCTGGTCGTGGCCGAGCCAGCCGGGGAGGCCCTGCGCTATCGGCTGCTGGAGACTATCCGCCAGTTCGCCGCCGAGCGGCTCGCCGAGCCTGGCGGCGACCAGGCCGCCGCCGTGGCAGCGGCGCACGGCGCGCATTATCTGCGCCTCGCCGAGACGGCGGCCCCACATCTGACCGGGCCCGGCCAGGGCAGCTGGCTCGCCCGGCTGGACACCGACCAGGCGAACCTGCGGCGCGCCGCCCTGCATGCGGCCAGCCGCCCGGACGGGACCGAACAGGTGCTGCGCTTGGGCGTCGCGCTGCGGCGCTACTGGATGGCGCGTAACCGGGACGAGGAAGCCGCCTCCCTGCTCCTGCCGGTGCTGGACCGGCCCGAAGCCCGGGCCGACCCAGGGCTGTTCGCGACAGCGCTGATCACCGCGGCCACCGTCGGTGGCCGCGGTGACATGGCAAGAGCACGGCAGCTTGTGGAACGAGCGGTCACGCTCGCCCGCCAGCTCGACCACGACCGGCTGCTCATCGACGCCCTCGCAACCCTCGGCTTCGTTTGCTACCTGGCCGGCGAGCCAAAGCGAGGACTTCCCCTTGGGCGGGAAGCCGTCCAGCGCGCCCGGCAGCTAGGCGATGATGTCCTGCTCGGCATAAGCCTGACAAATTATCTGCTGTGCGAGGCCCTCATCGACCCCGCGCACGCCAGGCCACTGTTCACCGAGGCCTTCGCCTGCACCCAGCGATCCGGCGACCATCTCGTTGCCTACTTCTTGAACAACAACGCCGGCGTTCACGCGCTGCGCGCCGGGGACATCCCCGCCGCCCGCGCCTATCTGCAACAGGCGGCACAAGCTCAACGGGCAATCGGGGGCGACAACCTGCAACTGTCGGCCAACATGGGCTGGGTGCTGCGCCACGACCACGACCCCGGCGGCGCGCGATCCAGCTTCGCGGCAGTCCTGCGGATGAGCCGCCGCATCGGGGATCATTCCGGTATCGCCTACGCCAGCCTCGGCCTGGCCTGCCTGGCCGCCGATGCGGGCGACTGGCGGCGGGCGGCCGTGCTCCACGGCGTCGCGCAAGCCTTCCTCGACCCAACCGGGCAACCGTGGGAGGAGCTTGAAGCGCGCTACCGCCAGGACAGCCTCGCCCAGGTGCGCGGCCGTCTCCGCCAGGACCAGTTCGAGTCGGCCTATTCCATGGGCATGGCACTCAGCCCCGACGAGGCCCTGGACCTCGCCTCCGGAAAAGCCCTCCCAGCCTGACCTGCCCGTGTGACATAAGTGCTCATTATGCGCACCGTCAGGCACTAATCGATCATGACCCCGTGACGATACAGATCGGCGGGTAGGCGCGCAGTTATCCAGCGGGCCTCGCGTCGTTGGCGGCCCGGTCATAGCCCAATGCACCATCGGCTCGACTGCATGTCTATGCAGCGCCGACCTCGGGATGAACGTCCGGTCATGCCGCCGCGAGTGCGAGTCGAAGCAACGTCGAACCCGCCGATCATGATCTTTCCGGACCGATGTCTGACCTGATGACGGCCGTGGCCGCCTGCCGTCGGCGCCACCAAGGTGAGCGCGGCGAAGGCAGCAGCTGCCAGGGCCGCCGTCAGCATGCCGGCCAGGACGATCCGGCCGGGCCGGGCCGCGCGGGCCGGATCGCGGGGGCATCCGGTTCCGTGCCGGGGCGCTGGCGCTGGCGCGGGTGCCGATCCGGTCACTGTCGCTCCGCCTGGTCCGGGGAGCTGCCTGGGCGCGGGGGAAGGACCAGCGGCGGCGGTGAGCCGGGCCGGGCCGGCGGCTGCGGCGGCTCGGGCCAGCCAGCGGCGGGCAGCTGGCCCGGCGGCGGTGCGGGCGGGAGGTTCTGCACGATCTGCACGGCCGGCGGTGCGGGGCGGACGGAGCGCAGCGCCATAGCCAGCGCCGCTGCCCACCCCAGGAGGGTCCAGCCCAGCAGGATGTTGATCACTGCGACCGCGCCGAGGTCCGGGACGCGGCGGGCCCAGCCGATCAGCACGGGCAGCAGGTACAGCGCCGCGGACCCGGCGGTCACGGCGCACAGCACGGCAGCGGTGAGCAGGGAGACGATCATCAGCGGTCCTTCCACGCAGGCGGGAACGGGAACCCGGCGCCGCCGCTGACGGGCGCCGCCATGCGGCGGGCCGGGCCGCCTGCGGGGCTCCGCCGGGAAGCCCGGAGGCGGGGGGGTGTCCCCATGTTCTTTGTCAAGCCGCTCAGGCCGCGTTGGCGAGTTCTGGTGCCGGGCGGGCTGGCTGGTAGGGCTGGTGGGTGCGGAGCATGGCGAGGATGACGTCGCAGCGGCGGCGGGCCAGGCAGATGAGGGCGGCGTTATGGCGTTTGCCTTCGGCGCGTTGGCGGTCGTAGAAGGCCTTGGACGCGGGGTCGCGCAGGGCGGCGAAGGCGGCCAGGAACATGGCGTTTTTGAGCCGGTGGTTGCCTCTGCGGGAGCGGGTCTCGCCGGCCAGGGTGGTGCCGGACTGGCGGGTGACGGGGGCCAGGCCGGCGTAGGCGGCGAGTTTGCTGCCGTTGGTGAAGGCCGGGCCGTCGCCGATCTCGGCGAGGATGCGGGGGCCGGTCCGTGGCCCGATCCCTGGCATCGTGGCCAGCAGCTCACCGAAAGGGTGGGCCAGGAATGCCTCCTCGATCTCTGCGGCCAGGACGTCGCGGCGGCCGTAGACGCGGTCCAGCTCGGCGGCCAGCTCCGCGATCACCCGGCCGGTGGCGGCCTCGGCCGGGACGGTGAGGTCCTGGGCGGCCAGGGCCGCGGCGAGGGCGGCGGTGACCTTGGCCGCGATCCGGGGCGAGCGTGCTTTGATGGTGCGTTCGATGCGGGACTGGCTGACGGCGCGCAGCGCGGTCAGCGTCGGGTATGCGGCGAGCAGGTCACGCACTCCGGCCTGGTGGAGGCGCTTGCCGACCGCACGTTCCAGCGCCGGGGAGATGCTGGTCAGGGCATCGCGCAGGCGGTTGGCCAGCCGCGTCTGATCGGCGGCCAGGTCGATGTCGAAGCCATTGAGCACCCGCAGCTGCGCCAGCAGGTCATCAGAGCCGGCATCCAGCCAGTGGACCTGCTTGCGCCGGGTGCGGCCGGTATCGGCCAGCACGTAGGCATCGCGGCGGTCGGTTTTGGCCTCGCCCGGATACAGGTCGGCGGCACGGCGCATTACCAGCCCCGGCACATACGCCACCGGCACACCGCGGCCGGCGGCCACCGCCAGTGCGAGCTGGGCGATCGAGCCTGGCTGGTCGATCACCAGGCCCGGTGTCCCGTGCCGGGCGGCACGGTCCAGCAGCGCCTCCAGGTCCGCCTGATCGTTGGCCACGGCCCGGGCGAACAGCCGCTCCCCGTCATTGTCCAGGACATCGGCGAAGTGCTCGCCCTTGCCAACGTCCAGCCCGACCCACACATCCACCTGCGCCGGTGCGGCCACCGAAGCCCCTTCCTCCACTGTTCTGCCTGGTCAGGTGCGCGGGAAGGCCGACGGTGGTGCGCTCGCCATCATCCACCTTACGAATCAGCGATCAAGCCGCATGTCCCCATCAGAGGTCCACGCACCAGCGGTGCCGGCGGCAACACCCCCCAGGCCATCACGACTGCAGGGGGCAATGAGCCATACCGGCACCGCCGGACTTCCCAGGCCCAGACCGTAGCGGCCCGGGCCCCACGAAGAAGGTAAGGGGGTCATCCGGCGACCAGGGACTTCAGGACGGTGACGATGACGGGCGCCAGGATCGCCAGGCCGTAGCCGATGGCGGCCGAGCGCAGCGCGGTCTTGGCGCGCTCCACCTCGCCAGGGTCCCCGCCGGCCATCAGGTAGCGCAGCCCGCCGATGGTCAGGAACAACGTCGCCAGGCCGGCCAGGATCCCGGTGATCCAGTTCGTGATGTTGGCGATTACCTGGCCGATCGACGCGACGGCCAGCACGTGACCGGCTGTGCCGGCCAGCGCGGGCTGCGCTGCGCCGGTCAGGGCAGCTGCGGCGGCCAGGGCAGTGAGAGCGGCGGCGCGGGCGGCGAGCTGGGCGCGGCTGGCGGTTGCCCGGCCCGGGCGGCGGGGGATACGCCCTCGCCGCGATGGCCGGGGCCGGGCGGATGTCATGGCGTGTCTCCTTCGGTGCAGGCGGCGGGCAGCCGGGGCGGGGCAGCCCGGGGGCGGGCGCGGGACCTCACCTCCCTTCGCGGGTGGGTACGGCCGGTGTCAGCGGGTGCGGTGGCGTCCGGCCCCCGGGCCGCCGCCCCCGGGGGGAAGGACCCAGGAAGCGGGAACCCCGCACTTACAGAAATCCGGTTTCCGGTGCTGTTTTTCACGCCCGGAATTTCAGGAATCGCGCAGGAGGCCGCTGCGGATCGCTTCGGTGATTGCTTTCTCGGCTCTTTTCCGCCGGTTGCACAGGGCGCTGTGACTGATTCCGAGTTCGCAGGCGATCTGGGCGAGGGGGATGCCTTCGAGGCGGTTGCGGCCGATCAGCTCGGCCTGGCCCGGGGTGAGGATGCCGCGGGCGACGGCTGCGGCCAGGACGAAGTCGGGGTGGCCCCAGGGCATGTACGGGGCGTCGTAGCTGCCGGACAGGTCGCGGCGGGCGGCGGTGTAGCGGGCGTCGGCGTAGGCGAGTGCCTGCCCAGCCCGCCAGGCGGCCCAGCACAGGCGGGACGCCAGCGGGATCTGGTCGAGGTCGCCGGGGTCCAGGGCACGCATGGCGGCCAGGAACCCAGTGAGGATCTCGATCTGCAAGTCGGCGGTGTCGCCGCGGTAGGCCGCAGACAGAGTGGCGGCGGCGCGGCGCAGGCCGGGCATGGCGACGCCGACCAGGCCGACGACCCAGGCGGGGGAGCCGGACCGGGCGCGGCGGACCAGCTCGGCCCAGACCTTGTTGCGGGCGCGGGCGCCGGTCGCGGGGTGCAGCAGGAGGGCCCGCAGCTCATCGAGTGGGACCAGCCGGTCCGGCAGGCCGGGGGCGAGCGCGGCGGCATGCAGGGCCAGAGGCTGCGGGCCGGTGGTCAGCGCGCGGAACGCCGCGTCGGCGGAGTCCAGCGGGCTGAGCATGCAGCGGCCGGGCCTGGTGTCATCACGCATGAGGGGCTCCTGGTCACGGGGTAGTGGATGGGGCGGAGCCCAGCAGCCAGCCCCCATTGACCTGGCGTGGACCTGTGATGGGCCCCTGGCCGCCCTCCCGCAGACCTTCCGTGGACCTGGCATTGACCTGCGGTGTACCTGGCAGCGACCTGGCACCGGAGCGCGGCATCCCGGTCCCGGAGAGGAGCCGGGCAGGCCCGGCGCGGCGGGGTCATATTCGCCGCCGGCCTGCTGTTTCGCGGCCAGGTCGGCGAGAGGTACACGCCAGGTACACGGGCTGTGGTAACCGCGCCCGCGCAGCCCCGGGTTATTCTGGGGCCGGGTGGAATGCCGGCCGCCGCGACGCCATTCCCGGGGCGCCTGGCTATTTCGCGGTGGCGCGTGAAAAAGGGTCCCGGGAACCCGATTTCCTTAGTGTCAGCGGATGTGCGGTGGCCGCGGGGCAGCCGCCCATGCCACACCCATCCAGTCAGGCGGGCCCAGCGCCCGCGCCGCCTGCCGTGCCTGGCCCTGCAGGTGCGCGCGCGGCGCAGCCCGGGACGGCCCCGAGCGGCCCGGGGATCGGCGTGCCAGTGACCATCTGGCCGCACACGCCGGTCCCGGGCCGCCGCCCCGGCTCCGGCCCGGCGTGCGCGCCGTGCGCCTCATGCGCGGGGAGCGTCAGCGGCCCCGGCGCCGGGCAGATCATCACCGCGTTCTCCTGGCCGGGTGAGCTGGTCGTCATCCCCGCCGCGAGCGCCGGGGTGCTCCTGGCCGCTGCGGCCGCGGCCGGCCGGCGTGTCCTGGGCCTGGCCCCCGGCCCGCAGTCCTACGCGCGGGTGATGTCGTGCCTGCGCGGCCTGGACCCGGCGCGGCGCCCGCTCGCCGAGGTCCGGCCCGGCGGCCCGGCCCTGCTCCTGGAGGCCGGCAACCCGCAGGCC
The DNA here is from genome assembly GCA_963730065.1 of uncultured Actinomycetes bacterium. Classification (GTDB taxonomy): domain Bacteria; phylum Actinomycetota; class Actinomycetes; order Streptosporangiales; family Streptosporangiaceae; genus UBA9676. Next base: position 247,548 of record CAVSQL010000013.1, read on the forward strand.
GGGCAGGCCGCCCTGGCCGTGACCGGGTGCGGCCAGGGCGCACCGCCCGGAGCCTGGCCCGCAGGAACGGCCGGCGGCGGTGAGCCCGCTGCCGGTCCCGGCCTGCTGTACGCGGCGTGCCAGCGGGTGCTGCGGCCCGGCGGCGTGCTGGCCGTCATCACCGCCAGCACACCCGGCCCGGGCGGGCTGCGTGATGGGCCCGGCGAGGCGATCACCCAGGCCCGCGCCGCCGGGCTGGTGTACGTCCAGCACATCGTCGCCGTGCACGCCGCGATCCGCGACAGCCAGATCGTCCCCGGCCCCGGCGATCCCGCCCCCTGGCGCGAGGCCGCAGTGCCCGCGCCCGTCCACAGCCTTGTCCACAGCGACGTGCTTGTGTTCACCAAGCCTTAGGAGCCGGCGATGACTGACCCCCGCCCCGCGCGCGGAACCCGGCCCGGCCGCGGCCCCGCCAGCCCGCGCCGGGAGTGCCCTCCGGCCCTGCCGCTGTCGGTGTGGGCCACCGCCCAGCAGGACGCCCGGACCCAGCGCCGGGGCCGGTACCTGCCCGCCGCCACCGCCCACCCCGCCAAGATGCTGCCCGCGATCGCCGCCACCGCGATCGCCCGCTACAGCGAGCCCGGGGACCTGGTCGCCGACCCGATGTGCGGCATCGGCACCACCCTGGTTGAGGCCATTCACCTCGGCCGCGACGCCATCGGCGTGGAATACGAGCCGCGGTGGGCGCACATCGCCGCCGCTAACATCACCCACGCCCGCCGTCAGGGCGCCCCGGGCAAGGCGGAGGTGACCCGCGGCGACGCCCGCCAGCTCCCCGCCCTGCTGCCCCCCGGCACCGCCGGCCGGGTGGCGCTGGTGGTCACCTCACCGCCCTACGGGCGCAGCGTCCACGGGCAGGTCCACGCCGAGCAGCGCGCGGGCGGCGGCGGGGTGGAGAAGTACGACAACCGCTACAGCGACGACCCCGCCAACCTCGCGTTCCATGGCCTGGATGACCTGCTCGCCGGGTTCACCCGGATCCTCACCGGATGCGCCGCCCTGCTGCGCCCCGGCGGGACTGTCGTGGTCACCGCGAGGCCCTGGCGGCAGCGGGGTGAGCTGACCGACCTGCCCGGCGCCGTGCTCGCCGCCGGCAGGAACGCGGGCCTGATCCCGGCCGAGCGGTGCGTTGCGCTGCTCGCCGGGCTCCGCGGGCAGCGCCTGATCCCCCGCCCGTCGTTCTTCCAGCTCGACAATATCCGCAAGGCCCGCGCCCGCGGCGAGCCCTGGCACCTGATCGTCCACGAGGACGTCCTGATCTTCCGCGCACCCGTCTTTCCCCGCGAGTTCAGCCAGGCTGAGGGAAGCTCAGCCTGGGCCCGGGAGACAGGTGCATGCGGCCCCGGCCATGCCAGGGACGCGGGCCGCATGACGTCCGCCCGCCCATTTCTCACCAGGCGCACAGGCATCCTGGGTGGGGCGAGGCTGCCGGACTTGACAGCCCGCGCCGAGCCGGGCGTCCATGCACCTGGCCCTGGGCGGGAGGCCAGCCAGGCCGCAAGCGCGCGCATTTCCCCTGCCGCGCAGGCCGCTGTCGGCAGCGGCCGGGCCTGTGTCGCGGCCACCGCCCAGGGCACGCGCATCCGGGCCCCCCGGACGCCCCAGCAGCGCCGGGCCGGCGCACCGGAATACCAGTGTGATACGCGCAGGGCTGCTGCGCGGCCCCGGCCGGGCGGTCCTCCAGCCGCCGGCCGCCCAGTCCCGGCGCTGTGGCGGCCACCCGGCCAGGCCCGGACGGCCCGGGTTGCCCGCGGCCGGCCGGGGGCCGCACGTGCGCACGTGGCGCCGCACACGGGGCGTACGCCGGGGGCTGGCCGGAGGGGATGCCGGCTGGCCGCGGGCCGTGGCACCGGGCGTTGCGCCACGCGGACTTGACCATTGCGCCCAGGCCGAGCGTGCATGCACCACATCGCACGGACAGACGCCGGCGCGGACAAACACCGCCTGCAAGTACAAGGAGGAACCAGGTGTGGCTGGCCAGCCGGATGAGCTGCTGACCATCCAGGAGGTCGTCGCCGAGCTGCGGGTTCCGCGCTCGACCTTCTACCGCTGGCGCCAGAAGGGGACCGGCCCCCCGGTGATGAAGCTGCCCAACGGCGCTGTGCGGATCCGGCGGACCGCGCTGGCCCAATGGCTGCGCGGCCTCGAAGACGACCCGAAGGAGCACGCCGCATGACCAGCTACCACGTCAAGTTCTGGGACATCAAGAAGATCAGCGACACTGCCCGCGGCCGGTACCGGGCCCGGTGGGCGGTCGGCGGCCGCGAGCACTGCAAGTCCTTTGCCAGCAAGGCCCTTGCGGACGCGTTCCTGGGCACGCTCAAAGACGCCGCCCGCGGCGGGAAGCCGTTCGACCCGGCGACCGGGCTGCCCGCCCGGCCGAAGCAGGCCGCCCCGGCCACGGCCACCTGGTATCAGCACGCCCGCGCGTACGCGCAGATGAAATGGCCCGACCTGGCCGCCAAATCCCGCCGCGCGACCGCCGAAGCGCTCACCACGATCACCCTCGCCCTGACCGAGCCGCACCGCACGTTCCCCGACCCCGCCCTCATGCGCCGGGCCCTGTTCGGCTATGCGTTCAACTCCGCCAGCGCCAGCCGGCCCGCCCCGGAGGAGATCGCCCGGGCACTGGACTGGACGGCGAAGGCGTCGCTGCCGCTGGCGGCGCTGGAAGACCCGGCCACTGCCCGTGCCGCGCTGGGCGCGTGCGCCCGGCGGCTGGACGGCACGCCCGCCGCCGCGACGACCACCCGCCGTAAGCGGGCGGTGTTCGCCAACGCGCTCGGCTACGCCGTCGAACTCGGGCTGCTGCCTGCTAACCCCCTCGACCGGATCCAGTGGAAAGCCTCAGCGGTCGCCGAGACTATTGACCGCCGCTCGGTCGCCAGCCCCGCCCAGGCCGGGAGGCTCCTGGGAGCTGTCCGGGGACAAGGCCCGCGCGGCGAGCACATGGAAGCCTTCTTCGGCTGCCTGTACTACGCGGCCCTGCGGCCCGCCGAGGCGGTCGCGCTGCGTGAAGCCGACTGCGTCCTGCCCGCCCGTGAGTGGGGCAGGATCGATCTGGCTGCTTCCGCGCCCCGCGCCGGGACCGAGTGGACCGACGACGGCGCCAGCCGCGAGGAACGCGGGCTCAAGCACCGCGCGGCCAACGAGACCCGCAGCATCCCCATCCCGCC
>CAVSQL010000014.1:0-895768 GCA_963730065.1 uncultured Actinomycetes bacterium
GCTGCAGGGCCGCTATGGCAACATGGTTGAGATGGGCATCATCGATCCGCTGCGGGTCGCGCGCTCGGCGCTGCAGAACGGCGCGTCGGTCGCTGGCCTCCTGCTCACCACGAACACCCTGGTGGCGGAGGAGCAGACGCCGTGGGGCGGCAGCCGGGCGCTGATGACTGAGTTCGGCTCGCTCGATGAGGGCCTGCACCAGCCCTCGCCCGACGCCAGCACGCCGCAGTCTCTCGGGCTCGGCCCCTCGGTGGGCTGACCTTGACGCCGCCGACTGCCCAGGGCGCGGTGGAGCCGCCGCTGGCAGTCGGTGTGGCGGTACCGGAGGCCGACCAGAGCGGTCTGCGGGTGCTGCGAGCGCGCGGCCGGGTGCGCGGCATCGTGGCCCTGCTCGGGCCGGCGTTCGTGGCCGCGGTCGCGTATATCGACCCGGGTAACTTCGCCACCAACTTCTCGGCCGGGGCGGCGTTCGGGTACGCGCTGGCGTGGGTCATCGTGGCGGCCAACCTGATGGCCATGCTGGTGCAGTACCTGTCCGCCAAGGTCGGCGTGGCCACCGGCCGTGACCTGCCGGAACTGTGCCGGGACCACCTTCCGCGGCGCGCCTGCCTGGGCCTGTGGGTGCAGGCGGAGCTGATCGCGATGGCGACCGACCTGGCCGAGTTCGTGGGGGCCGCGGTCGGGCTGAACCTGCTGTTCCACGTGCCGCTGCCGGCGGCCGGGCTGATCACCGCGGTGGTGGCGTTCGGGATCCTCGCCCTGGAACAGCGGGGGTACCGCCGCTTCGAGCTGGCGATCACCGCACTGCTCGCCATCGTGTTCTGCGGGTTCGGCTACGACCTGGTGGCCGTGGGCGCCGATCCGGGCGGCATCGCGGCGGGCCTGATCCCGAGCCTCCCCGGCGGGAGCCTGCTGCTTGTCGCGGGCATCATCGGGGCGACGGTCATGCCGCACGTCGTCTACCTCCACTCGGCCCTGACGAAGTCGCGCGTGTCGTGCCGCGACGATGCCGAGCGCCGCGAGCTGCTGCGCTTCCAGCGTCTCGACGTGGTCATCGCCCTCGGCGGCGCCGGCCTCGTCAACCTGCTCATGCTGTTCGTCGCCGCCTCGCTGTTCCACCACACCGGCGCGGGAGGAGCACCGGACGTGGGGTCCATCGAGGCCGCTCACGCGGGGATCGCCCGGCTGGCCGGCGGCGGCGCCGCGCTGGCATTCGCGGTCGCGCTCCTGGCCTCGGGCCTGTCCTCGTCCAGCGTCGGTACCTACGCGGGCCAGGTCGTCATGCAGGGCTTCATCGGCCGCCGTGTCCCGCTGTTCGCCCGCCGCGCGATCACCATGCTCCCGGCGCTCCTGGTCCTCGGGCTGGGCCTGCCGGTCACCGCCAGCCTGGTGCTGTCGCAGGTCGCGTTGTCGTTTGGCATCCCGTTCGCGCTGGTGCCGCTGCTGCTGCTCACCCGCCGCCGCGACATCATGGGCCCGCTGGTGAACCGCCGCCTGACCACCGCGGTGACCGGCGTCATCGCCGCGCTCATCATCGTGTTGAACGTGTACCTGCTGGCGCAGACGTTCCTGTGATCATGCGCATCCGCGGGATGTCGGCCCGGGCTCGCGGCGCATATCGACTGGCTCTAGCTTGTCCAGTGCGGCAGGCAGCACGCCGGTGTGGATAACCCCGAGCCGCTGAGTGGCGCGGGTCAGAGCCACGTACAGATCATTCAGTCCTCGCGCCAGGGAGGGCAGGACGCTGCCGATGTACCGCAGGAACGTGGGGTTGGGCCCGACGACGCCCGCGAGCCGAGCGCCACCCAGGAACCTCAGCGCCGCGCCGCGCCCGGACGGGCGGACACCTTGATGCCGAACATCGGCCATCGTGGCTCCACACCGGGCATCTTCAGGTGGACACGGGCGCCGGGAGCGGGCGGCAGGCGGTCAGCAGGGAGGGACGTTCCAGGAGATGATCACCGGCTCGCCGTGCTCGTCGCCGAGCGTGCACAGGGTGCCGGTGCCGAGCCGGAACAGCCGCCCGTCGGCCGGCGGCAAGCCCAGCCAGCGGGCGGTGAGCACCCGCAGCATGTGCCCGTGCGACACCAGGACCACGTCGCCCTCGGGCAGCAGCGGGGTCACCCGGGACAGCACCGCGTCCGCGCGCGCTCCGACCTGCTCTACCGTCTCGCCGGGATGATCAGCGTCGCCGGGGATGACCCCGTCCCGCCACAGGTACCACCCGGGCTGCCGCTCCCTGATCTGTGGGGTGGTCTCGCCCTCGTACCCACCGTAATCCCATTCCCGCAGGTCCGGGTCCTGCTGGACGCCGGTGAGCCCGGCCAGGGCAGCGGTCTTGATGGCGCGCTGCAGCGGGCTGGAAAAGGTGGCGCAGACGTGACAGCGGGCCAGCACGGGCGCGAGCGCGGCCGCGGCGGCCTCGCCCGCCGCGGTGAGCGGCAGGTCGGTCAGCCCGGTGTGCCTGCCGGCACGGCTCCACTCGGTCTCCCCGTGCCGGAGCAGGATCAGTTCTCCCATACCCGCCATCATCCCCGGTTGGCGGGGCGCCTGGGGATCCTGCGGTGATCAGGGGCAGGTGAGGATCTCGTAGCCGTCCGCGGTGACCAGCACCGTGTGCTCGAACTGCGCGGTGCGCTTGTGGTCCTTGGTCACGACCGTCCACCCGTCGGGCCACATGTCGAAGTCGATCGTGCCCAGAGTCAGCATGGGCTCGATGGTGAAGGTCATCCCCGGTTCCATGATCACGCTGACGCTGGGATCGTCGAAGTGCGGCACGATGAGCCCGGAATGGAACGTGGTCCCGATCCCGTGGCCGGTGAAGTCGCGGACCACCCCGTAGCCGAAGCGGCGCGCGTAGGACTCGATCACGCGGCCGACGGCGTTGAGCGGCCGGCCGGGCGCCACCACCCGGATGCCGCGCATCATCGCCTCGTGCGTGCGCTCGACCAGCAGCCGCGACTCCTCGTCCACGTTCCCGGCGAGGAACGTGGCGTTGGTGTCGCCATGCACGCCATTCAGGTAGGCGGTGATGTCCACGTTGACGATGTCCCCGTCGGCGACCACCGTGTCGTCAGGGATCCCGTGGCAGATCACCTCGTTCAGCGAGGTGCACAGCGACTTCGGGTAGCCCCGGTAGCCCAGCGTGCTCGGGTAGGCGCCGTGATCGACCAGGAACTCATGCCCGACCCGGTCCAGCTCGTCGGTGGTGATACCCGGCGCCACGTGCCGCCCGACCTCCGCCAGCGCCTGGGCCGCGAGGCGGCCCGCGGCCCGCATCCGCTCGATCGTGGCGGCGTCCTTGACGTCCGGCTCACCCGTCCACGGGCGCTTCTTGCCGACGTATTCCGGCCGGGGGATGTGCGCCGGCACCTGCCGGGTGGGCGAGATCCGGCCGGGCTGGAGCATCGTTGCCATGGTCTGGAAGTCTAGTGGCATGGACGATGAACGGCGCTGGTGGTATTGCCTCCGGCACAACAGGCCGGAGCGGAACGGTGACTGCCCGGGCAAGGACCGGCTCGGGCCCTACGCGACCGAGGAGGAAGCGGCCCGGGCCCTGGAAACGGTCCGCCGGCGCAACGAGGAGTGGGACGCGGCCGACTGAGCGCGGGCACCATCGGCACCCTGCGCGGGGTGCCGTCGGCCGCCAGGCCAGCCGGGCCCGGCGGTCCAGGCAAGAATCGCCCCGCCAGCCTGCCGGGCGGGCACCTTGCCGGCCTGCCCGGGACAGGTAGTGTTGGGGCGGCGCGGCGAGCCGAAAGGGGCGTGCGTTGACCGACGACAGCACGGGTGGCGGGCTCCCGTCGGCGGCGCGGGCGCGGATGGCCGAGATCCAGAGCAGCGGCACTTGGGGATCGGCGCTCTCCACGGACGAGTTCGCGGCGATCCGCGGCGTCGGCTTCGAGCCGGTCGGCCAGGTGCTCGGGGCATGTGTCTACAACATCGGCTACACCGGCGGCTACGGCTGCCCGGGCGGCTGGTCCAGCGGGTTCTTCGGCGGCGGCTTCGCGGTGGCCACCACGCAGGTGTCCGGGCAGGGCGGCTGGGCCTCGTATGGCCCGCTGGCCCAGGCGATGTATGACGCCCGCCACAAGGCGATCAGCCGGATGACGGCCGAGTGCGCCGCGCTGGGCGGCCACGGGATCGTAGGCGTGACGCTCAGCATCGGCTCGTTCCCGCTCGGCGGGCTGGAGTTCAGAGCCATCGGCACGGCGGTGCGGGGCATTGGTGCGCCCGCCCCGCCCCATCCGTTCAGCTCCGATCTGTCCGGCCAGGACTTCGCCAAGCTCATTCACGCCGGCTGGGTGCCGGTGAGCCTGGCGCTGGGGATCTCGATCGGGTCCCGGCACGATGACTGGCGGACCATGGGTACGAGCGCCTGGGGCGCTGGGAACGTCGAGGTGACCGGCTACACCGAGCTGGTCAACATGGCCAGGCATGATGCCCGGGTCCAGCTCACCGACGATGTGAGACGGATAGGCGGGGACGGGGTCGTGGTCGCCTCGATTGACATGCGGGTGCGCGACCGGGAGTGCCCCGCGGTGGAGCACGGCCGGGACCACATCGCGGAAGTCACGATCGTCGGCACCGCCATTGCCCGGTTCGCCTCCGCCGCGACGGAAGCGCGGCCCGGCAGCCTCGCCATCCTCTCGCTCGACCCGCAGCGCCGGCAGGTGGCCCGGGTGCGGCTCGGTGGCCCGCGGTGAGCGACGCGGCGAGCGTCTGGCCGCCCTCTGCGACGCGGGCGCGGCAACCCGCCGGCGCCAGTCTGGCAGTTCTTCCGCTATACGAGCGAGGAGCACGATGAACGATCAGAAGACCCAGCTCGACGCAGCCGGTGTCCCCCGGGACGCCATGCGCCGCCTGGCGGAACTGCAGCCAGGAAAGCCGGGGGCGATCTTCACTTCCGACCTGTCGGTCAATGAGTTCCTGCTGGTGCGGGAGGCGGGCTTCCGGCCACTCGGGCTGGTGCTGGGCAGCTCGATCTACCACGTTGGGCTGCAGGTCGGCCGGTGGGGCAAGAACCAGGAACTGGACGTCCTGTCCCAGGCCATGTACCACGCCCGTGAGCTGGCGATGACCCGGATGGAGGCGGAGGCGGACGCGCTGGCCGCCGACGGGATCGTCGGGGTCCGGCTGGACGTGGAGATGAAGGAGTTCGGGTCCGACATCGCCGAGTTCATCGCCGTGGGCACCGCGGTCAAGGCCGAGGAGGGCGCGGGCGGCGGCGGGGTGGACAACTGGCGCAACAACAAGAACCAGCCGTTCACCTCTGACCTGTCCGGGCAGGACTTCTGGACCCTGATCCGGGCCGGTTACGCGCCGCTGGGCATGGTCATGGGCACATGCGTCTACCACATCGCCCACCAGAGGCTGGGCGGCGTGCTCGGCAACATCGGCCGTAACGTGGAGATCGAGCAGTTCACCCAGGCCCTCTACGACGCCAGGGAACTGGCGATGAGCCGCATGCAGGCCGAGGCCGAGGAGCTGCACGCCGAGGGGATCGTCGGGGTCCAGCTTCGCCAGCACAGTCACACCTGGGGCTCGCACACGACCGAGTTCTTCGCGATCGGCACCGCGGTCCGCCCCCTGCGTGAGGATCACGTCATCGAGCGCCCGACGATGGTCCTCAGCCTGGACGCCTGAGCCCTGAATCCACCAATCGAGCCTGCCCGGGCATCCGGCTTTTACCCGGGCTGGCGTAGCTGCTTGGTTACTTGAAAGCGTCCCTCGCGGCGGCCCGCCCCACGGCCGCCAGGCTGCCGAAACCGTAGGTGCCCTCCTCGCGCAGTTCGGTGGCGGCCTGGACCAGCGCGCCGAGCGCGGCGAAGGCGAACGAGCCGCCGACCGACACGCGGCGCACCCCGGCCGCGGCCAGCTCGGATATGGGTGGGCCGCCCGGCAGGGCCAGGACGTTGATCGGCAGGTCAACCGAGGTCACCACCTGGCGTATGTCCGCCAGGTCGGTCAGGCCGGGTGCGTAGAGCACGTCGGCGCCGGCCTCCTGGTACGCCTGGAGGCGGGCGATCGTGTCCGCCAGGTCGGGCCGGCCGTGCAGGTAGTTCTCCGCCCGGGCGGTGAGCACCAGGCGGATGGGGCCGGACGCAGCCACCTCGGCCGCCGCGGCGATGCGCTCCGTAGCCAGCGGCGGTTCGTAGATCGGGTCGTCGGCGCGGCCGGTGAAATCCTCCACCGAGCAGCCCGCCAGGCCCGCCATGGCGGCCAGCTGCATCGTCTCGGCGACCTCCGCCGGGCTGTCGGCGAACCCGTTCTCCAGGTCGGCCGAGACCGGCAGGTCGGTCGCTCTGACGATGGCCGCCGCGTGGGCCAGCGCCTCGTCCCGGGTCACGTTGCCGTCCAGCCGGCCCACGGTCCCCGCGAACCCGCTGCTGGTGGTGGCCAGGGCCGAGAAGCCGAGCCAGGCCAGCAGCTTCGCCGAGCCCAGGTCCCACGGATTCGGCAGCAGCAGCGGCTGTGGCTGGTGGTGCAGCGCGAGGAAGCGCTCGGCTTGCTGGATCTGCGTGGCCATGGCGCCAAGGTATCAGCGGCCCCATCACCGACCTACCACGGCCTTGCGTCACGGATATCAGGACGAAACGGACACGATCATGACGCAGATCCGTGGGGAGTGGGGGAGCCGTGGGGAACTGGTCGTGGTATCTACGGGCTCTGGCAGGATCGGGGCATGGCTGAGCAGCGCATGACGCCCGATGTGACGGGCCTGGAAGTGGCGGTCCTCGGCGGGACCGGCGACCAGGGCCGGGGCCTGGCCAGCCGGCTCGCCGCCGCCGGCAACCCGATCATCATCGGCTCCCGCAGCGCCGAGCGCGCCGCCGCAGCAGCGGCCGACCTCGGCGGCCCTCCGGCGATCCGCGGCATGACCAACGAGGCCGCCGCCCGCACGGCCGACCTGGTGATCGTAGCCGTCCCCTACGAGGGCCACCGCGAACTGCTCGCCTCCCTGGCAGAGCCGCTCGCGGGCAAGATCGTGATCGACTGCGTGAACCCGGTCGGGTTCGACGATCGCGGCTGCTACCCGCTTCCGGTCGCCGAGGGCAGCGCGGCCGAGCAGGCCGCCGCCATCCTGCCCGGCTCGGCGGTGGTGGGCGCGTTCCACCACGTCTCAGCCGTCCTCCTCCTCGACCCGGAGGTCGCCAAGATCGACCTCGACGTGCTGGTTCTCGGCGATGACCGGTCCGCGACCGACCTGGTCCAGGCGCTGGCGGCCCGGATCCCCGGGGTCCGCGGCGTCTATGGCGGCCGCCTCCGCAACTGCTGGCAGGTCGAAGCGTTCACCGCCAACCTGGTCTCGATCAACCGCCGCTACAAGGCCCACGCCGGCCTGCGCATCACCGACATCTAGCCTCCCCGGCCAGCCCCGGCTACGCCCCGCTACGCACCCCGGCCCCGTCTGCCTGCAGTGCGGCCCCCATCGAATCGGCGTTTCTGCTGCCGATTCGATGCGGGTGCCCTCTGCGGGCCTACCTGCAGATTCCGTGCTCTGACACCATCCTGGACGTCAGCTTGCGTCACTCTGACTTGACATGACACCGTAATGACATCATTATGACGTCATGGACCTCACCCCATACGTAGACACCCTCCGCCGCGAGCTGGCCGTGGCCGCCGACGCCGGCGGCGAAGACGCCCGCGCGCTGGCCGAACGCCTCTCCGCGCCGCTGGACTCCGCCGCCCGGCTCGTCCTGCTCGAAGCCCTGTCGGCCGCGGCCGCCGAGATCACGCGTGACCTCGCCCCCGGCTCGGTGGATCTACGGCTCCGCGGCCGCGAGCCCAGCTTCGTGGTCACGTCCCCCCTGGCCGACCAGCCGTTCGACGAGCCCGGGCCGCCCCCCGCCGACGCCCCCGTTCCGCCGGAGGGCGAGGAGGCGACGGCGCGGATCAGCTTCCGCCTCACCGAGCACCTCAAGAGCCGGGTCGAGGAGGCCGCGGCCCAGGCGGGGCTATCGGTCAACGCCTGGCTCGTCCGGGCGGCCGCGGCCGGGCTGGAGTCCGGCGAGCGCGGCGGCCGCCCCGGCCGGCGCGCACCGTGGGGCGGCCAGCGATACACCGGCTGGGTGAGCTAGCCATGCGTCCCGGTACCACCGCCCCTGACCGGCGCCACCAGCCGCCGGAGCCCCAGCTGACCCCATCCGGAGGAAACATCATGCCCGCCTTCGACACCCCCGAGCCGATCTCGGTCACGGTTGAACTCGGCGTCGGTGACGTCCGCATCGCCGCGAGCGACCGCACCGACACGGTTGTGGACGTGCGCCCGACCGATGAGCAGCACGAGCCGGACGTGCAGGCCGCGGAGCAGACCCGGGTCGAGTACACGGCCGGCCGGCTGCTGGTCAAGGGGCCGAAGCAGCGTGGCCTCGGCTTGTTCAGCAAGCCCGGCTCGATCGACCTGACGATCGAGCTGCCGGCCGGGTCGCAGCTGGAGGGCGACGCGGGGGCGGCGGCGTTCCACTGCGTGGGCCGCCTCGGCGCATGCCGGGTCAAGAGCGGGGTCGGCGACATCACCATGGACCACCTGGCGGGCCCCGCCGAGGTCAGCACCGGAACCGGCCAGGTGCACCTGGGCCAGATCGATGGCAGCGCGGTGATCAAGAACTCCAACGGCGACTGCTGGGTCGGCGAGATCACCGGCGACCTGCGGGCGCACACGTCCAACGGCGACATCTCCGTCGGCCGGACGGGGACCGGCGTCGCCGCCAGCACCGCCTACGGCGACGTCCGGATCGGCGAAGTCACCCGCGGCCTGGCCTCGCTCAAAACCAGCTTCGGCGAGATCGAGATCGGCATCCGCGCCGGCACCGCCGCCCGGATCGACGCATCCACGAAGTTCGGCCGGGTTCTCAACGACCTGGCCGCGACGGAAGGGCCCGGGGCGTCGGGCGAGACCGCCGAGGTGCACGCGTCCACCAGCTACGGCGACATCCTGATCCGCCGTTCCTCACCTCATGGCCTGTGAAGGGAGTCACGTTGACAACCATGATCACGACCCGGCCGGCGATCTCGGTGACCGGGCTGCGCAAATCGTTCGGCGGCAAGGTGGTGCTCGACGGCATCGACCTCACCGTCGCCGAGGGGACCATCTTCTCGCTGCTCGGCCCCAACGGCGCCGGCAAGACCACGATGGTGCACATCCTGTCCACCCTGATCACCGCCGACGCGGGCGAGATCCGCGTGGTCGGCCACGACCTGGCCGGCGATCCCGACGGGGTGCGCGCGGCGATCGGTGTCACCGGCCAGTTCTCGGCGGTGGACAACCTGCTTACCGGCGAGGAGAACCTGCTCCTGATGGCCGACCTGCACCACCTGGGCCGCGGTGAGCGCCGGCGGCGCACCGCCGCGCTGCTGGACCGGTTCGACCTGGCCGACGTGGCGCGCAAGCCGGCCTCGACCTACTCGGGGGGGATGCGGCGCCGGCTCGACCTGGCCATGACCCTGGTCGGCGACCCGTGCCTGATCTTCCTCGACGAGCCGACCACCGGGCTCGACCCGCGCGGCCGCCGCACCGTGTGGGAGATCATCCGCGGGCTCGCCGCCGACGGGGTCACGATCTTCCTCACTACGCAGTACCTGGACGAGGCCGATGAGCTCGCCGACCGGATCGCGGTCCTCGATCACGGCCGGATCGCCGCCGAGGGCACGGCGGCCGAACTCAAGCGCCGCATCCCCGGCGGCCACATCCGCCTGCGGTTCGCCGGTCCGCGTGAGCTGGAATCGGCCGCCCACGTCCTCGGCGCGGTCGCGCGCGACGACGAAGCACTCACCCTGCAGGTGCCCAGCGACGGCAACATCACGTCGCTACGGGCCCTGCTCGACCGGCTCGACGGCGAACAGGTCGAGGTCGGCGGCCTGTCCATCCACACCCCGGACCTCGACGATGTCTTCTTCTCCCTGACCGGCAGCCTCAGCACCACGAAGGAAGGCCAGCGATGAGCGCTCTTCCCTATGCCATCACCGATTCGGCGACCATGCTGCGCCGCAGCCTGCGGCACATGCAGCGCTACCCGTCCCTGACCGTGCTCGTCGCCGGCATGCCGGTGGTGTTCATGCTGCTGTTCGTCTACGTGTTCGGCGGCACGCTGGGTTCCGGGATCGGTGGCGCGGCGGGCGGCCGCACCTTCTACGTCAACTACGTGGTCCCCGGCATCCTGCTGGTGGCCGTGGCGGCCGCGGCGCAGGGCACGGCGGTGTCGGTCGCCATGGACATGACCGAAGGCATCATCGCCCGGTTCCGCACCATGGCCATCGCCCGTGTCTCGGTGCTGACCGGCCACGTGCTCGGCAGCATGATCAAAACCGCGTTCGGCCTGGTCGTCGTCACCGGGGTCGCGCTGCTGATCGGATTCCGGCCCACCGCGGGCCCGCTGGCCTGGCTCGCCGTCATCGGCCTGCTGGCCGCGTTCACCTTCGCGCTCACCTGGCTGACGGTCGCGCTCGGCCTGGCCGCCAAGACCGTCGAGAGCGCCAGCAACACGCCCATGTTCCTGATGCTGCTGCCGTTCCTGTCTAGCGCTTTCGTCCCCACCGAGTCGATGCCGCCCGGCCTGCGGGCGTTCGCCGAATACCAGCCGTTCACGCCCGTCACCGAGACGCTCCGGGGGCTGTTCTCCGGCACCCCGGTCGGCAGCAACGGCATCGTCTCCCTGGCCTGGTGCGCCGGCATCGCGATCGCGTCGTACCTGTGGGCGAGGAAGCTGTTCAGCCGCGATCCCATCCGGTAATCAGCCAGCTGGAATCGGCCAGCCGCCGCCTCGCCCGCGGCGGCTGGCTGCTGGCCGGCGTCAGTGGTACACGTGCTCGGGCGCCGGGAACTGCCCGGCCACGACCTCCTGCCCGAACGAACGGGCGGCCTGGCCGAGGACCCCGGCCAGGTCGGCGTAGCGCTTGACGAACTTCGGCGTACGCGGGGACAGGCCGGCCATGTCCTGCCAGACCAGCACCTGCGCGTCGCAGCCGGGCCCGGCGCCGATGCCGATGGTCGGGATGTTCACCGCATCGGTGATGCGGGCGGCCAGTTCGGCCGGGACGGCTTCCAGCACGACCGAGAACGCGCCGGCCGCCTCGAGCACCTTGGCGTCGTGCAGCAGCCGGTCGCCGGCCTCGCCCCGGCCCTGGACCCGGTACCCGCCGAGCACGTTGACCGACTGCGGGGTGAGCCCGAGGTGGGCCATCACCGGGATGCCGGCCGCGACGAGCTCCTCTACCTGCCGGGCGACGCGCTGGCCGCCCTCCAGCTTGACCCCATGCGCCCCCGCCTCCTTGAGGAACCGGGCCGCGGCGGCCAGCGCGCCCGCCGTTGACACCTGGTAGGAGCCGAACGGCAGGTCGGCGATGATCATCGCTCGCCTGGTGCCGCGGACCACCGCGGCGGTGAGCGGGATCAGTTCGTCCACGGTCACCGGGAGCGTGGTGTCGTGACCGAAGACCACCATCCCGGCCGAGTCACCCACCAGCAGCACGGGGATGCCGGCCTGGTCGAAGATGGCGGCGGTCAGGGCGTCGTACGAGGTCAGCATGGGCCATTTCTCGCCCCGCGCCTTGGCCGCCGCCAGGTCACGGACGGTGACCCGTCGGCCGGCACTGCCGCCGTAGAGGGGCTCCGCGGTCCGCGCAGGCGTCGCGGCCGGGCCTGAATCACTGGGCGGTGTGGTCATCTGGATCCTCCATGTCTCGTGGCGCCGCGGTGGCGTCCCCGGACGGTTTGATCATCGCATGCGGCTGGCGCGGGGCACAGGGCTTGTCCGGTACCCCAGGCGGCCGGCGGGGGGAATGTTTTTCGATACGGAGGTGTTCCGTATCGATAGCTTTCCCGGCCGGCCTGGCCGCCCCCGGACATACGGGCATAACGCCGGCAGCGGCGCCCGCCATACCTGTGACCTTAAGGACATCATGGAATCGCGCAGCGTTTCCCCGCAGACCGCCATCACCGGGCCCGAGGACAGGATCCAGCGCCGCCGCTGGCTCATCCTCAGCGTCCTGATCACCAGCCTGATGGCCATCGTGCTCGACAACACCGTGCTGAACGTGGCGCTCAAGACGATCGCCGAACCCGGCGTGGGGCTCGGTGCCAGCCAGAGCCAGCTGGAGTGGGGGATCAACTCCTACACCCTGGTCTTCGCCGGGCTGCTGTTCACGTTCGGGGTGATCGGGGACCGGATCGGCCGCAAGCGGATGCTGATGATCGGGCTGGTGGCGTTCGGCCTCTTCTCGGCCGTCACCGCGTACGCGCAGACACCGGATCAGCTGATCTGGGCGCGGGCCGCGATGGGCCTGGCCGCCGCGGCCGTGATGCCGCAGACGCTGTCCATTATCACCAACGTGTTCACCCCGGCGGAGCGGCCGCGGGCCATCGGCATCTGGGCGATGGCGGTCGGCATCGGGGTGGCGATCGGCCCGGTCGTCGGCGGGCTGCTGCTGGCCCACTTCTGGTGGGGCTCGGTGTTCCTGCTGAACGTGCCGTTCACGGCCGCGGGCGCGGCCGCCGTCTGGCTGATCGTCCCCGAGTCGAAGAACCCCGACCCGGGCAGGATCGACTACGTCGGCGTGCTGGCGTCCGTCGCCGGCCTGGTGCTCCTGGTCTACGGCATCATCCAGGGCGGGGAGAAGGGCTCCTGGGTGCACGCCGACGTGCTCGGCCCCATCGTGGCCGGGCTGGCTGTGCTCGCGTTCTTCGCCTGGTACGAGACCAGGTTGAGCCACCCGTCGCTGGATGTCCGGCTATTCCGTAACCCCCGCCTGTCCTCCTCGGTCGGCGCGCTGGCCTTGGTCTTCTTCGGGATGATGGGGGCGCTGTTCTTCCTCAGCTTCTACCTGCAGAGCGTGCGCGGTTACACCCCGCTCCAGGCGGGCCTGCTCTCGCTCCCGTTCGCGGCCGGGCAGATACTGATGGCCCCGCGCAGCGCCGGCCTGGTGCGGCGGTTCGGCACCAGGGCGGTCGTCGCGTCCGGCTTGCTGGTAGTCACGGTGGCGCTGGCTGGCTACCAGATGCTCGGCATCATCACCCCGATCTGGGTGCTCGCGGTCCTGTTCTTCATCCAGGGTGCCGGGATGGGCACCGTCATGCCGCCGGCCACGGAGGCGGTGATGTCGGTGGTGCCCCGGGAACGGGCGGGCTCGGGCTCGGCCCTGACCAACACGGCCCGGCAGGTGGCGGGCGCGCTGGGGGTGGCCGTCCTCGGCTCGATCCTCGCCCAGGCCTACCGGGGCCAGCTCGGCCCGCACCTGACCGGGCTGCCGGCCCAGGCCAGGGGAGCGGCGGAGGGCTCGATCACCGCCACGCAGGCCGTGGCGGCCAAGCTGGGTGCGGGCAGCCCCGCCGGGCGGGACCTGGCGGCATTCGCCGACACCGCCTTCGTGCACGCGATGCATATCACCACTCTCATCTCGGCGGCGATCACCATGCTCGGCGTGCTGGTCGTCCTGATCTGGATGCCCGGCCGCGTCGCCAGCGCCGGTCAGCCGGCCCGCGCCGCGGAGCCGTCCCGCGCCGCGGTGGACGGCGGCCGGCAGCCGGTCGCGGTGGCCGCGGCAATGCCAGCCGATGGGGTCGCGCCGGCCGGCACGGTCACCTGGGCGGGCACGGCCGCACCCGGAGGCGCGGTTCCCCCGATCGGGACGGCCGCAGCGGCCGGGCCGCACATGGCCAGCCCCGCCCCGGACGGAAGGCTGAGCCGGTGAGCGCCGGGACCGCCGGGGCCGCGGTCAGCCGCCGCCCCGGGCGGCCACGCAGCGAACGGGCCGACCGGGCCATCATAGAGGCGGCATTGAGCCTGTTCGCCGAGTCGGGGCCGGAAGGGCTGTGCATCGAGCGGGTCGCGGCCCGGGCCGGGGTGGGAAAGGCCACCATCTACCGCCGCTGGCCGGGCAAGGAAGACCTGCTGCTCGACGCGATCGCGGCGCTGAAGACACCGCTGCCGGAACCGGCTGGCCGGTCGGTCAGGGAAGACCTGGTGACGCTGCTCGGCACCCTGTGCCAGGACAGCGCCGACCCGCGCCGGGCCCGGGAGTTCGCGCTGCTGCTGGGGGAGGGTGCGAAGTACCCGCGGCTGATGGCGCGGTATATGGAGACGGTGCTGGAGCCGCGCCGCGAGGTCGTCCGGGCGGTCCTGCGCCGGGGCGTGGCGAGCGGGGAACTGCGGCCCGACCTCGACGTTGACGCCGCGCTGTTCATGCTGGTCGGGGCCGTGGTCGCCCGGCGCGGGCACGAGCAGCAGGCGATCCCGGCGGGCTACGCCGAGCGGGTGGTCGACGAGCTCCTGCGCGGCCTCGGCGCCCGCTGAGCGGCCGAGCCGTCCCGCCTGGCCTGCCCTTTTACCCCGCCTGGCCGACTATTTACCCGATCTGGCCTGGTCTACGAAGTGTCCCTATATGTTACACTCCGTTACGCTATTAGCTAAGTGATTGCACGGCGATGCGTGCTATTGGGAGCGGATAAACCGGATAAAGGGGACGGCAGATGTCACATCGGACGGTGAGGGTCAGCACATCCGGGTGTACCAGGCGGACAGCGTCTCTGGCGTTATTGGCCGTATCGGCGCTGTTGGCCGCGGCCTGTTCCAGCAGTAGCAGCAGCTCAGCGGCGAGCGGATCGTCGGCGCCCGGCGTGACATCGACCTCGATCTTGTTCGGCCAGACGGTTCCCAAGACCGGTCCCGCCGCCCTCTACGGTGAGTCCACCACCGGCGTGCAGGCCTACTTCGACTACGTTAACGCCCATGGCGGGGTCAACGGCCGCAAGATCAAGTTCATCAGCCTCAACGACCAGTACCAGCCCCCGATCGCCCTGCAGGACACCAAGACCCTCGTCTACACCGACCACGTCTTCGCCGAGGTCGCGGTCAACGGCACCGCCGCCACCGAGGCCAACATCACGGTGCTCGACCCGAACAACGTGCCGCTGGTCGGCCCGCAGACCGGCGCCACCGTGTTCGCCGGCACGCTCCGCAAGAACCTGTACAACGTCTGGCCGTCGTACCTGATCGAGGGCAAGATGCTGGGAACCTTCGCCCAGTCGCAGCACCTGACCAAGATCGGCGTCCTCTACCAGAACGACGACTTCGGCAAGAGCCTGCTCCAGGGTCTGGAGAACTCCGGGCTGAAGCCGACCCTGGCCATCCCCTACGACCCCACCCAGACCGACTTCTCGCCGCAGGCGGCCCAGTTCAAGGCGGCGCACGTGAGCGGGGTGGTCATCCTCGCGATCCCCGGGCCGACCACCGACTTCCTCAACGCGCTGAACGCCATCAACTTCAAGCCGGTCCGGATCATGAGCCAGGTCTCCGCGATCCCGCAGGAGTTCCAGACCGCGCCGCAGGAGTTCCCCGGCAGCTACTCCGGCGCCTTCATCCCGCCGCTCCAGGACACCAGCAACCCGCAGGTGAAGGCGTTCCTGGCCGGCATGTCCACCTACCAGCCGGGTAAGCCGGCATCGGTGTTCGCCGCATGGGGATGGACCGAGGCACAGGTGGCGGTGGCCGGCCTGAAAGCGATCAAGGGGCCGATCACCCGCGACAGCTACGAGACCGCGCTGAACTCGCTGACCAACCTGACCACCCTGGGCGGGGTCATCAACTACTCCAGCACCTCGCACGGCGGAATCACGCACATGTTCATGGTCAAGGCCACAGGAGGCCAGCGGGTGCCGGTGGCGAGCTGAGGGCCGGTGCTCTCAGCGGGCGCAGCGCCCGCCGTCATGACGCCGCACCCCAGCAGCTGGAGGACGCCTGCCAATGACTGAGTTCGCCCAGCTTGTCGTCTCAGCGCTGGGGTTCGGCGGCATCTACGCCCTGGCCGCACTCGGGCTCAACATCATTTTCAAGACCTCCAACGTGGTCAACTTCGCCTACGGGGCGATGGCCACGGTGGTGGCCCTGTTCGTCTGGACGGCTCATACCAGCCTCGGCCTGCCCACCGCGGCCGCGTGGATCCTGGCCATCGGAGGTGGCGCCGCCCTCGGCGGCGTCACCGAGAGCGGCTTCATGCGGCGCGTCGAGGGGACCCCGCCGATCGTGAGCATCGTGATGACCGTCGGGCTGCTGCTCCTGGTGGAGGGGCTGGCCGGGGTGATCTGGGGCTACGGGCCCAAGACGGTGCCCACGGTCATCTCCGGCCCCAGCATCGCGATCGGCCCGGTCTCGGTGGACCGCAACGATCTGTTCGTCGCCGGGCTCGCGGTGGCCGTCACGCTCGCGCTGCACCTGTTCTACCAGCGGACCCGGCTGGGGCTCGCGGTCCGTGCGGTCGCCGAGGACCCGGAGGTGGCGTCGCTGATGGGCGTTTCCCGGCGGTGGGTGCTCGGGCTGTCCTGGGCGGTGGGGGTGGCCCTGTGCGGGGTCGCGGCCACCCTGGTCGCGCCGGCCGTCAGCCTCACCCCGACGATGATGGACGACATCGCCGTCTTCGCCTTCGCCGGGGCCGTGCTCGGCGGCCTCGGCTCCATCACCGGGGCGCTGGTCGGCGGCTTCGCCGTGGGCATCCTGTCGGATCTCATCGCGGGCTATGTCTCGACCAACCTCCAGCTGACTGTGGTCTTCGCCCTCATCGTGGTCGTGCTCTACCTGCGGCCGCAGGGGCTGTTCGGGCAAGCCGCGCAGGTCCGCCAGTGAGCCGCCGGTCCGGCCGGGCCGCGGCGCTGCGCAGCCGCAGCCCGTGGACCGGGGCCGCGCGTTCGGCGGCCCGGGTGCCGGTACTGGCCACGCTGGTGGTGCTGGTGGTGGCGCTGGTGTTCCCGCGATTCCAGGGCGGGAACGCGACGGTCATGGGGCTGGCCACCGAGGCCCTGACCTACGGCCTGGTCACCATGTCGCTCAACCTCCTCATGGGCTGCGGGGGGCAGGTCTCCGTCGGGCAGGCCGGGTTTCTCGCGGTCGGCGCCTACACCACGGCCATCGTGGCCACCCAGTTCGGCGGGCTGCCGTTCATCGTGGTCCTCGCGCTGGCCGGGCTGGTCACCGCGGCCGTAGGACTGGTGCTCGGCCTGCCCGCGGCCCGGCTGCGCGGTCACTACCTGGCCGTCGCCACGCTGGGCTTCGGCCTGGCCGTACCCGAGATCGCGCTCAACGGCGGCAGCCTGACCGGCGGGTACACCGGGCTGATCGTCCCGCCCCAGCACCTCGGCCCGGTCATGCTCAACAATCCCGTCCCGGTGTACTACCTGGCGCTGGCGGTCCTGCTGGTCTCCGCCGCGGCCATCCGCGGCGTCCTGGCCAGCCCCACCGGCCGGCGCTTCATGGCGGTGCGGGACAGCCAGGACACCGCCCCCGCGATGGGCATCAACGCCGGGCGGACCAAGGTGGTCCTGTTCACCCTCAGCGCGTTCTTCTGCGGGCTGGCCGGCTATGTGTTCGCGCTCAACAACAGCATCGTGGAGTACTCCTCGTTCGATTTCTCGCTGTCGCTGTTCTTCTTCGCGGCGGTCATCGTGGGTGGCCTGGGATCCATGTGGGGCTCGCTGATCGGGGCGGCGCTCCTGGTCGTCATCCAGCAGGAAGCGCTATCCCTGGGCGGCTTCTCGGAGGCGATCCTCGGCGTGGCCGTGGTCGTCGTCCTGCTCCTGGTGCCCGGCGGGCTGGCCTCCCTGCCCCGCCGCACGCGCGACGCGATCGCCGGGCCGCGCATCGCCCGGCGCCCCGCGGGCGCCGGGCCGGGCGGCGGCCTGCCGGACCAGCCGTCGGCGCCATCGTCGCCCGCGGGCGCGTCGCGGGAGGGCTGAGATGCTCCAGATCGAGGATCTTTCCCTGTCCTTCGGCGGGGTCCGCGCCATCGACGGCCTGAACCTCACCGTGCCCGACGGCACCATTACGGCGCTGATCGGCCCCAACGGCGCCGGGAAGACGTCGGTGCTCAACGTCATCAACGGATTCTTCCGGCCGCAGCGGGGCCGGGTGCTGCACGACGGGCTCGACCTGCTCTCCCTGCCGCCGTACCGGGTCATCCAGCAGGGGATCACCCGCAGCTTCCAGAACGTGGCGCTGTTCGGCGGGCTCAGCGTGACCGACAACCTGATCGTGGGTTACGACCACCGCAGCCGGGCCGGGTTCCTCCGGGACATGCTCCACACCCCGAAGGTGATTGGCCACGAGCGGGCGGCCCGCCAGCGGGCGCAGCAGGTGCTCGAGTTCCTGGGGATCACCGCCATCGCCCGCCGCCGCGCCGGCGAACTGGGCTTCGGCGAGCGCAAGCTCGTCGACCTCGGCCGGGCGCTCATCGGCAGCCCGTCCCTGGTGCTGCTCGACGAGCCGGCCTCGGGGCTGGCCGAGGGCCAGAAGGCATGGCTGGCGGAGGTGCTCAGCCGCATCCCGGCCGAGTTCGGCGCGGCTGTGCTCGTGATCGACCACGACATGCGCGTGGTCATGGGCGTCTCCAGCAAGGTGATCGTGATGGACTTCGGCCGCAAGATCGCCGAGGGCACGCCCGGCGAAGTGCGGGCCGACCCGGTCGTGGTCACCGCCTACCTGGGAGGGAGCGCGGACGGTGCTGCTGAAGGTCACTGACCTCACCTGCGGGTACGGCCCGGTGCTGGCCGTGCGGGACGTGTCCTTCGAGGTCGGCGACGGCGCGATCGTGTGTGTGCTCGGGGCGAACGGCGCCGGGAAGAGCACCACGCTCAAGGCGGTCTCCGGGCTGGTCCGGCCGGCGCTGGGGACCATCGTGCTGGGCGGCCGCGACATCACCCGCCTGCCCACGTCCCGCCGGGTCGGCCTCGGCGTCAGCCACTGCCCGGAGGGCCGCCGGATCTTCGCCAGCCTGACCGTGCGGGAGAACCTCCGGCTGGGCGGCCACCGCCTCGGGCGCGCCGCCCTGGCCGCGGCGGTGGACCAGGCGCTGTCCATCTTCCCGGCGCTGGCCCGCCTGCTCGACCGGCGTGGCGGCCTGCTGTCGGGCGGCGAGCAGCAGATGCTGGCGATCGCCCGGGCCATCATGACCCGGCCGCGGCTGCTGCTGCTCGATGAGCCTAGCCTGGGGCTGGCCCCGATGGCGGCCGAGCAGGTGTTCGCCACCCTGGTCGAGATCAACCGCGAGGGCACTACGATCTTGCTGGTGGAGCAGAACGCGACCATGGCGCTGCAGCTGGCTCAGTGGGGCATCGTGCTGGTCAACGGGGCCATCGACCTGCAGGGCCCGGCCGCGGAGCTGCTGGCCAGCGACCGTGTCCGGCAGGCCTACCTGGGTGCCTGACCCGGTACGCAACGCCCGTTACGGCCCCTGACGGATGGGGCCGGGATAAAGACCACCGGCCCTCCGGGGCCGGCCTTCGCAGATTCAGGAGGATCGCCGATGGCTACCTACCGGATGGTCTACGGAGATGATGAGAATCTCTTGACGGAGACGTACGAGAACATCACCGAAGTGGAGCGCGAGGACGGCTGGGTCGTGCTCTTCCGCGGGCCGGACGCGATCCTGCGGGTGCAGGAGGCCCACGTGCGGGAGATGGAACTGCTCAACCCCTAAAGCCACTGTCGGAGCCTGATGCGAGGATCGGGCTCATGACCGGCACCGGGCCCGGCAGCGGCGGGCGGCCCTCCCTGGCTGCGGAGCGTCTGCGCACACAATTGCTGACGGGCACCCCGGCCCGCACCGTCGCCGGGGTCACCGGCCACCTGCTCGCCGTCCAGGCGCAGGACCCGCGGGGGGCGCGGCTCGCCGTCCGGGCCAGGACGTCCGGCCTGCTGGCCGCCGACGTCGACCAGGCGCTCACGGCTGACCGGTCGGCCGTGGTCAGCTGGCTGAACCGCGGCACCCTGCATCTGGTGCTGGCCGAGGATTACTGGTGGCTGCACCAGCTCACCACCCCGCAGCTCGCGACGGGGATCGCGCGGCGGCTCGCGCAGGAGGGCGTCCCGCCAGCCGATGCCGAACGGGGGGTCGGGGTGATCGAGCGATCCCTGGCCGCCGACGGCCCGCTGACCCGGGCCGAGCTGCGGGACCGGGTCGCCGCGGCCGGCGTGCGCACCCAGGGGCAGGCGATGGTCCATCTTCTGGCCCTGGCCACGCTGCGCGGGCTGACCGTGCGGGGCCCGATGCGGGGCGCAGAGCAGGCGTTCGTGCTGGTCCGTGACTGGCTGGGCGCGCCGCCCCGGCCGATGGCCCGCGAGCAGGCGCTCGGCCTGCTGGCCCGCCGCTACCTGGCCGGGCACGCCCCGGCTACCGACCGGGACCTGGCCAAATGGGCGGGCCTGCCGCTGGGTGACGCGCGGCGCGGGCTGGCGGCGATCGCGTCCGGGCTCGCCGACCGCGACGACGGGCGGGCCAGCCTGGCCGCCGGGGACCCGGGGGAGGCGCCGGGGGTGCCGGACCTGCGCCTGCTGGGCGCCTTCGACCCGCTGCTGCTCGGCTGGGCCTCGCGCGAGCTGTTCCTGGCCCCGGGCGGGCCGGTCATCACCAGCAACGGCCTGTTCCGCCCGTTCGTCCTGGTCCAGGGGCGCGGCGCCGCGCTCTGGACCATCAGCGGCGGCCGGGTCGTGACGGACCAGCTCGGGCCGCTCACCGCGCCGGAGCAGGCGGCGCTGACCGCGGAAACCGCCGACGTCGAGCGGTTCCTGGCCGGGGCGCGGCAAACGCCGGCGACACAGCGGGCGGCCGCAGCGAGGTGAATATGCCAGCGGCGATGCCCGGCCGTTGCGCGGCGCGGGAAGTTCACCACGGTGGCCGAGCGGCTGCACCCGGAGTCGCTCTACGACCGGTTCGTGGCGTTCCGGGAGAGCCTGGGCATGGAGGTGCTGCCGCACTCGGGCGGCGCCAGCAGGACCCGCCCGCAGGACCCGGCGGGGGACAGCGGGGCGGCCGCCTCGCGCGCTGCGCGCAGAACAGTCATTCGGTGTGGAGGGCGGTCCTCGTACGCCAGCCGCCCCACCGCCAGCCGCGGCTGGATGACCAGGGCATGCACGCACACCGGCCCGAGCCGGACCCACGGGGGTTTACCCTCGGGTTAGCTGCTGGAGAGAAGAGGCCGCCATGTGCAGAGGAGATCGCCTGATAGCCGACTTCGTGGCCGGTACCGACGCCCGGCCTGACCTGCCCGGAGAACTCGAAGAGCATCTGACCACGACCGTGAACGGGCTATGGGTGGTGTGGGCCCACAAACTGGCCCGGCAAGTGGGCGATCTGTTCGTTCCGCTGACAGGCGGTTCCGGCTATCCGGCTGACGCAAAAGCCACGTGCCGGTTTCGGGGCATCCGGGGCGCTCACGACGCCCCCGATCCCGGGTGCACATGCGGCTTCCACGCCCTCTCGAGCCGGAGGTTGCCGGGGCTGCCCGTCGGTCCCCCCTTCACGGCGTTGACCGTTGCACTGTCCGGACGGGTGCTGGCCTTCGAGTGGGCCGGCGAGGGAGTGCTGTGGCGGGCGGAGCGGCAGACCGTGGTTCGCGCCGGGCGGCCGGCCCCGTTCGATCGTGCAGAGGAAGTCCTGGGCAAGCGCCGCCATCCCGGTGATCCCGACGGTCGCCCCGCTGTCGTGCCCGCCGCCACACCTCGCGATTCGGGACCGGTCCGGCTGAGCCTGCCCGTCTCCCCCCCAGTGCTGCCGGTATGCCACGACGATGCCGGCTGGTGCGTGGGGTCCAGCACGCTCGAGCACCCGCCGGCATCTCTGGTTCTGGCCTAGCACGGCCCGGGTCACGGTGCTGGCTGAGCCGGTGCCGCCCCACCGGACGGCGCGGACGGGAGGCTCACGCAGCGGGGCACGGGCCCGGTGATGATGCCCCCTGCCCCCACCGAGGTGCTGCCCGGCTTGCCGCTGCCGCTGAACGCCAGGATCATCGTGTCTCCCTTCGGGATGCCGCCCTTTATCTTGACCGAGACAGAGCGATGCCCGTTCTTGCCCACCCCGCTCCCGGCCTGCACCGAAGGGTGCGGGGCCGGGTGGGGACGCGGCAGCGACCCGATCGGCGGACAGCCTGGCCGCACGGGGACGACCACCACCCGGGTGCGTAGCCTGCGCAGGGCAGCGTTGGCACCGGCCACGCCGGACGCCTTGTATACAGATACCGAGACAGTGCCGTCGTGCTGGGTCACCGAGTACGCGGCGGACGCGGGCGCACTGCCTACCGCCATCACCACCGCGGTGACCGAGGCCGCCGCGGCGGCCGCGCCGGTGGCCAGCCAGACCGGCCGCGGGACCCGGTGGCGGGCCTGCGCTGGCCGCTCCACGGCGCGCAGCTGGTGCCCGTGCTCGGCCATCAGCTGCCCGAACAGCTGATCCTCGAACTTCGTCATGTCTTCACCTCTGGCTCACTCGCAGGATCGGTGCCGTGCGCCGGATCCGGGCTGGCCGCTTTCCGCAGCCGGGCCCGGCCCCGCATCAGCCGCATCCGCAGCGTGCCCGGCGCGACGCCGAGCACGTGGGCCGCCTCTTTGGGCTGCAGGCCCGCCAGGTCGACCAGTTCGACCACCGCCCGGTCCGCGGCGGGCAGCGTGGTCAGCCCGGTGACCAGCGCCCGGCCGGCGCGTTCGGCATCGATCCGGTCGATTAGCTCCCCGACCTCGTCGGGGGCGAGTTCCCGGTAGCCCGCCAGCCGTTCCACCCCGCTCCGCTGCTGACTGTGTGCCTGGCAGTGCGCGGCGTAGATCCGCCGGGCGATGCCGAACACCCAGGCACGTGGCGTGCCTTTGCGCGGATCGAAGGTGGCGAACGACGTGATCGCCTGGACGAAGGTGTCCGCGGTCAGGTCGGCCACGGTCTGCGGATCAGCGCTGCGCCGCGCGAAGTAGGCGGTCACTGCCGCCACGTTCGCCCGGTAGAGCGCCTCGAACTCCGGCACGTGGTCCGTCGGCCCGCTGCCCTGCGGCGCCGGGCGTGACCGCGGTGAGTTCAGTGACGTTGATGGCATCTGGCTCACACTTCTAGTTGGCTTTCTGCCCCGGTAGCGTCACACCCCGCCAGCATCGGCTACCGCCGCGAAGCGTATCGAGGGGCCGCGGGTTGGGGCCGGGGCGGCAGCCTGCGCCGGGCGATGATAGGGGTAAGGAATGACTGTTGGCAGCCCGGAAACGATGAAGGCCTGGGTGGTGAGCCAGCCAGGACCGATCGAGACCAGCCCGCTGACGTACGTGGAGAAGCCTGTGCCGGTCCCGGCTCCCGGCGAACTGCTGGTCCAGGTCCTGGTCTGCGCCGTCTGCCGCACTGACCTGCACGTCAGCGAGGGCGATCTGCCGGTGCACCGTGAGCACGTCACGCCTGGTCACATGGTCGTGGGCCCGGTAGCAGCACTGGGCGATGGCGTTACCGGCTACGCCGTAGGGGACCGGGTCGGCGTCGCGTGGCTGCGGCATGTCAACGGGATCTGCGCCTACTGCCGCCGGGGCAATGAGAACCTGTGCCCCAACTCGCTTTACACGGGCTGGGACACCGACGGCGGCTACGCCGAGTACACGACCGTGCCGGCGGCGTTCGCCTACCGGCTGCCTACCGACGTCCCTGACGTCGAGCTGGCGCCGCTGCTGTGCGCCGGGATCATCGGCTACCGGGCGCTGCTGCGCGCATCGCTGCCGGCCGGCGGCAGGCTCGGATTGTACGGATTCGGCGACAGCGCCCACCTGGTCGCCCAGGTGGCGCTGGCGCAGGGGGCGACTGTCCATGCTCTGACCCGGGGCGAGGCGTCGCAGCGGCTGGCGCTGGAGCTAGGCGCCGCGTCAGCGGGTGGCGCCTATGACTCGCCGCCGGAACCCCTGGATAGCGCGATCCTGTTCGCGCCAGTCGGGGATCTGGTGCCGGTCGCGATGCGGGCTCTTGACCGTGGCGGGATTCTCGCCATTGCCGGGATCCATCTGACCGACACACCGCCGCTGAACTACGAACGCGAGCTGTTCTACGAGAAGGAAGTGCGCAGCGTCACCTCCAACACCCGGGACAACGGCCGGGAGCTCCTCGCACTCGCGCTCCGTTACCACGTCCGGGCCACCACCCATGAGTACCCGATGTCACAAGCACTACAGGCGCTGCAGGACCTCAAGGCCGGCCGTTTCGACGGGGCTGCGGTTCTTGTCAACGACCGGGACACCACGCAGTGACCCAGCCATGGTCATCCGGCCGTCAGACGGCTCCCGTCCGGTAATTGTCCCGCATGGCACATCCCAGCTCGGACCCTGGCCCTGGGCCCGGAGCTTCGCTGGCCCACCCATTTAGCTCGTGCGCCGCGGCCCTGGTTGCGCAATGCTCATTGACGTGGATGTCGATGAACTGCAGCATGCGCTGGGCGGGGTGGTTCTAGAGGCGGCCTACCTGGAACGGGTGCTGCGCGCGGCGTTCAGCGCGCTGGTCGGCAGCAAGTACGCGGCGGTGGTCGATGTCCGGCTGACGGCGGCCGCGCTGATCGAGGACTGCGAGCAGCTCACCAGGTACCACACCGGAATCTCGCAGCCTGCCAAAGACGTGCTGCTGGCGGCGCTCAGGGCCTGCCGCGAGGCGAACAGGGAACGCAACCGGGTGATCCGCGACACCTGGGCGACCCGGCCGGGCAGTGTGATGGGCACGCTGCAGGGCGGCCGGAGATCTCACGACGTGACGGTCAGCGTGCGGACGCTGGCCGAGGTGCGCCAGCTAGCCGACCAGGTGGCCGACGCAGCCAGCGGATTGAAAGTCGCCATGACTACCGCTCTTGGCTCTGATTGGGTTCTCGTCGAGGATCAGCTGCGCCAGGAACTTGGCCACGACATCAGCGCCGATGCTGGCAGTGGTGGGCCATGACCGACAGTGCCAGGTTTGTTGTTGTCGGCGGCGGTGTGGTCGCGGCCGCCGTTGCCTACCACCTGACCCGCTTGGGCGCTTCGGTGGTCGTCGTTGCGGGCGACCAGGCCGGGGCAGCGACCGGCGCCGGGGCGGGGATCATCTGCCCGTGGACGGCGCCGCTGGACGACGCCTGCTACCGGCTGTGCTGTGAGGGAGCGCGCCACTACCCCGGCCTGGTGGCGATGCTCGCCGACGATGGCGAGGCTGAGACCGGCTATGCCAAGGTGGGCACTGTGTGGGTGACCGGCCAGGCCGGCGCGCCACAGCAGATGGCCGCGCTGCTGGGCTCGCGGCGGGCCGGCGCACCGGACATGGGGGAAGTGACGGCGCTGGCCCCGGGTGCGCCGGCCCGCCTGTTCCCGCCGCTGGCCCCGGACCTGGGCGGGCTGTGGATCGGCGGGGGCGCCCGGGTCGACGGGCGGGCCATCCGCGACAGCCTGCTGCGCGCGGCTGCGCGCCGCGGCGCGCGCCGGGTGTCCGGGAGCGCCACGCTCGACCATGCCGCGGGCCGGGTGACCGGGGTGACGGTTGGCACGGACCGCATCGGCGCGGACGCCGTGGTGGTGGCTGCCGGTGCATGGACGGCCCAGGTATGCGCGGGTGTGGGGATGCGGCTACCGGTCGGCCCGCAGCGCGGCCAGATCGTGCACGCCCGGCTGCCCGGTACCGACACCGCGTCCTGGCCGGTGGTGCTGGCCGACCATGACCCTTACCTGGTCGCCTTCCCGGGCGGCCGGGTTGTGCTCGGCGCGACCCGGGAACAGGCCGGCTTTCAGTACCGCACCACCGTGGGCGGGGTAGGTGGCCTGCTGGCCGCGGCGGCCGGGCTGGCTCCTGGCCTGCGCGAGGCCGAGCTGCTGGAAACCCGGATCGGCTTCCGGCCGGTCACCAGCGACGGCCGTCCCCTGCTCGGCCAGCTGACCAACGGCCTGATCGTCGCGGCCGGTCATGGCCCTGAAGGGCTAACCGCAGGGCCGTGGAGCGGCCTGGCCGTGGCCCAGCTCGCCGTGGGCCAGCCGACGGTGACCGACCTCACCCCCTTCGGCCCATCCCGGTTCGGGCCCGGCCAGACGTGCGCATAATCGCCTATCGGGGGACGGGCGCACGCGTGGCCCGGGATCACGCCGGCATGTACCTCTCGAACCAGATCACGAGCCGGGTCAGGTAATCAGTGACGGCCGGGAACCGGCTGACGCCGTGTCCTTCGCCGGGGTAGATCACCAGTTCCGAGTCGACGCCATGACTGATCAGTGCCTGATAGAACTCTCTGGCCTGGCCGGCCGGCGTGCACCGGTCCTTCGCGCCCGCCGTGAGCAAGGTCGGCGTCCTGGCCCTGCTCGCGTGCATAACCGGGCTGCGTGTGTGCACCTGGTTGCCGATTTCCTCGGGATCGGCGTTGTCCAGGAACCACAGTCCCCAGCGGGGGATGTTGGTCGTGAACGTGAAGCTGTACCACTCCGTCACCGGCGAGCCGGCCACGGCGGCCTTGAACCTCTGGTCCTGGGTCACCAGCCACGCCGACATGAACCCGCCGTAGCTGACGCCCATCGTGCCGATCCGCGCCGGATCGGCGATCCCGCGCTCGATCATTGCGTCGATTCCGGACAGGTAGTCGTGGGTGTCCGCGCCGCCCATGTCGCCGACGACCGCGGCGGCGAACTCCTGGCCCCGCCCGGAGCTACCGCGCGGGTTCGGGAGCAGGACGGCATATCCGCGGGAGACCAGCAGGGGTACCGCGTAGTCATGCATCGTCCAGCTCGGCTGGTAGGCCCCGATCGGGCCGCCGTGGATGTGCAAGACCAGCGGGAACGGCCCGGGTCCGGGAGGCGCACACAGCACTCCTTCGATCGCTGTCCCGTCGGGTGCGCTCCAGCTGACGTTCGTCGCCGAGCCCGCGACCGACCGGATGTAGTCGGTGCCGGCATGGGCCAGGGAGGCCAGCACCTGGTCGGTGCCCGCGCCAACGATCGCGATCTGCTGCGGAGTGTCGTAGTCGTCCCGGACCACCACGACCCGGCCGTCGGACGTGAAGGCGCCGGCCGGGTAGAACCAGCTCGACCACGACTGCGCGGACGCGGCCAGTTCTTTGGCGGTGATCGTCTCCGGCAGGGGGCCCTGCCCGGCGTCGGCGATCCCGGCGACGCTGTCCAGATGGCGCTGGCCGGTGTAGCCGAGGCGTGTTCCGTCGATCCACTGGACCGCGGTGACATCTGCCCCGGCGGTGTCTACGGCGCACCGGATGCCGGCCTCCAGGTCCAGCAGGATCAGGTCGCCCGCCACGATCCACCGGTCGCTGCATAGGGCCTCGACCACGGCGGCCCGCCTGCCATCGGACGTCCCGGCAGGCAGCCCGAGCTGGACGTCGCTGCGGAGCAGTTCGGTCATCTCGCCCGTCGAGATGTCGAGCCGGCCGAGCACCGCGGAGTACCAGTCGTCCTCGCTGGGCTGTTCGCTGGTGATTGCCAGCACATGCCCGGAGCCGGACCAGGCCGCCTCCCAGATGTTCAGCCCGTCGGGCGAGACCTTGGCGAGCTCGCCGGAGGCCGGGGTGTAGAGCCACAGGCTGCGCCAGGCATCCTCCGGCGTTCCAGTCCCGACGTCCGGGTACCAGGGCGGTAGCCCGGGCTCGCCCGAGCCGACCGTTCCCGATCCCTGCGCGTCAGCCATCTCCGCTCCGAGCCCGGCGACCCCCAGCAGGATCCGGGTGCCGTCCGGTGACCACGCGAGATACTCGACCGTGCCGGGCACAGCGGGCGCTGGCCGGGCCTCGCCGAGCTGCCCGCCGGCCAGCAGGTAGAGCTGGAACACGTCAGCCTTGGCCCGGTCCGATAGGAAGGCCAGGGCTGACCCGTCCGGCGCGAGCCGGGCGGCCTTGGCTGACCCGCCACCGGACGTCAGCGCGCGCAGGCCGCCGTCCCGCACCTCGTACACGGCGGTGCGTGGCAGCCCGTCGAGCTCGTCATAGACCGATCCGGTCACCACGATGCGGCTGGCATCGGTCGTCGTGACGAGGTCGGTGACATGGTGCGGCCTGCCGAAAGTCGGCTCGTGCAGCCGCCGGAGATGCTCCGCGACCGCGGCGTACTCAGGGGATTCCCGCAGGTCTTTGCGCATAGTTCGGGATAATCTCATGCGTCATGTGGGCGGCGCCCGCGGCCCCGTCGGCCAGCCCCCGATGCGCACTACCTATCCAGCCGGCGCACGGAAATCAGGCAGAGCCCGAGGTCGCGGACTTTGGTCAGCAGTCCGTGCAGCGCGGGCTGGTCAGCTAGCAGGCCGCAGATGACCGTCTCCTCGCCCTGGCCGCTGATCTGTAGGCCGTCGAACCAGGCGCCCCACCGGCTGTCCAGGACACCCGCCACGCGGATCTCGTACGGGGCAGGCCCGCCGGAGGCGCTCGTTCCTGTCGGTTGTGTTTCCTTCATCTGTGCACGGTAGGAGCGGACGCAGCGGCTGGGCGTCACTCGAAGGTGGCATATAAGTGGGATCTTGCGGTGAGGGGTGCGCCCGGGAGCGCTCCGCAGGCAACGGCAGCGCGGCTCCGCGAGCCTCGCAAGCGGTAATCTGCTTGTGGCCGGATGGCCTGACGATGACTCACAGCCCTGAGCCGCCGCCGGGCCGCGTGGAGACACCAGATGACGGACAGCGGCACGCTTCCGCGCGACGAGCCGGCTGGCCTGGGCGGCAGGTCACCGATGGCTGACCCGTCCGCGGCGGCCCCGGCGCGGGCCGCCATGTCTGGGCCGGATGTCCTGCTGGCGACCAAGCTGCATGCGCCCCGGCCGCAGCCGGGATTTGTGCCTCGCCGCCGCCTTGTGGAGGCGCTGGGCGAGGGGCTGGCCAGGGGCCGGGTGCTGGTATGCGCTCCGGCGGGATTCGGCAAGACGGCGCTGCTGGCCGACTGGGCCCACGGTAGCGGCCGGCCGGTGGCGTGGCTGGGCCTGGATGGCGGCGACAGCGACCCGGCCCGGTTCTGGCGCTACGCGGTGGCCGCCCTGGACCGGGCCCGGCCGGGGCTGGCCGGGCGAGTGGGCCCGCCGCCCCCGGGTTCGGTTGAGGGGCTGGTGACGTCCCTGATCAATGAGCTGGCCGCCGATCCCGGCCCGGATGAGGTGCTGCTGGTCCTGGACGACTACCACCTGGTTGACTCCGGGCCGGTGCACGAATCGGTGGCGTTCTTGCTGGAGAATCTGCCGCCGGGGCTGCGTGTGGTGGTGTCCAGCCGGGCTGACCCGCCGCTGCCGCTGGCGCGGCTGCGGGGCCGCGGCCAGCTGGCTGAGCTGCGTACCGCCGAGCTGCGCTTCACCCCTGAGGAGGCGGCGGCGCTGCTGGGTGAGGCTGCGGGGCCGGGCCTGCCCGGCACGGCCGTGACGGCGCTGGTGGCCCGCACCGAGGGGTGGGCGGCGGGGCTGCAGCTGGCCGGGCTATCGCTGCGGGGGCACGCGGATGCGGCCGGGTTCGTGGCGGCGTTCAGCGGCAGCCACCGCTTCGTGCTGGACTACCTGGCCGATGAGGTCCTTAACGGCCAGACCGCGCAGGTGCGTGCGTTTCTGCTGGAGACCTCGGTGCTGGAGCGGTTGTCGGGAGGGCTGTGTGACGCAGTCACCGGCCGGGCCGGCGGCCAGGCGATGCTGCAGGATATCGAGCGGGCGGGCCTGTTCCTGGTGCCGCTGGATGAGGTGCGCGGCTGGTGGCGCTACCACCACCTGTTCGCCGATCTGCTGCGCGCCCGGCTGCAGGCTGAACAGCCCGGCCGGGTGCCGGCCCTGCATCGGGCCGCGGCCGCCTGGTCCGAGGAGCATGGTCTGGCCGATGACGCGGTGCGGCACGCACTGGCGGCCGGAGACGACATTTGGGCGGCGCGGCTGGTGGAGCGGCACGTAGAGACGCTGCTTGGCCGCAGCGAGGGTGTGACCCTGCGACACTGGCTTTCGGCGCTATCGGCGGAGTCGGTTCGCGACCGTCCGCGCCTGTACCTGGCTCAGGCGTATAGCGCCGCCCAGGGCTTCCAGCTGGAGGCACTCGAGGCCCTGCTCGATGACGCCGGGCGCGCCTTCGCGGTCAGCGGCGACGAACCGTATGAGGATGCCGCCGGGCGGACGGCAAGCGTGCTGGCCAATGTCCCGGCGGGGATCGCGTTCCTGCGCGCCTCGCTCGCGCGGCTTCGCGGTGATGCCGCCCTGGCGGCCGACTACAACCAGCAGGCCCTGGCGCAACTGGGCGAGGACGACTGGTTGATGCGCTCCTTCGTGCGCTGGAACGAGGCGGCGGCGGACTGGCTGCGCGGCCGGCTCGGGCCAGCCGAGCGTGGCCTGGCGGCGGTGCTCGCCGAGCTTCGGGCGGCCGACGAAGCGGTCCGCCGCGCAGGCGGCGAGCCCACGGAGGTCCTCCGCGAGGTGGAAGGCGGCGCCGGGTTCTTCGCTGGCTTTCTCGCCCAGCGTGTTCGACGCGACCTGTACGAGGTGCAGCGCGCCCAAGGCAACCTGGATGCGGCACTGGCGACCTGCCAGCAAGCGCTGGACACGGCTGGCGAGAGCAGCCAGACGGCCCACACGGGCATGGCGCAGGTCGGCCTGGCCCAGGTGCTGTACGAGCGGAACGAACTCGACGCTGCGCTGGACCACGCCACCCGGGGGGTCACGCTGTGCCGGCAGCTTGCTTTCACCCCGCCGCTGGTCACCGGTCTGGCTGTCGTGGCCTGGATCCGGCACGCGCACGGTGACGCGGCCGGGGCTCTGGAGGCGATGGGCGAGGCCGGGCGGGCCGGGCTGAGCCCGCAGGTGATCGCCCTGCTCAATCCGGTGCCATCGCAGCGCGCGCGACTGCTGCTGGCCCAGGGCGATGTCAGCGCGGCCGCCCAGTGGACAACGGCGGCTGGTCTTAGCCCGGGCGACGAACCGGATTACCCCCGGGAGCCGGAGTATCTGGTGCTGGCCCGGGTACTGCTCGCCCAAAACCATCCCGGCCCGGCGCTCACGCTGCTCCAGCGGTTGCTCGGCACCGCGGCCAGCCAGGGCCGGACCGGGAGCATCATCGAGATCCAGGCGCTGCGGGCGCTGGCGCTGGCGGCGCGCGGCGACCACATGGGGGCGCTCGATGCGCTGGCCGAGGCGCTGACACTCGCGCGTCCGCAGGGTTACGTCCGGGTCTTCGCCGACGAGGGCGCGCCGATGCACTCCCTGCTCGCCGGGCTGTCCGCGGCGCGGCCGGGCCAGCAGCACACGGATCACCGCATCGACCCCGGCTATCTGGCCGTGCTCGTGCGCGCCTGCGGCCAGGCGGACGTTGGGCCGCCGCAAAGGCGAACCGCGGCCGCGCCGCCGGGCCTGGCCGAGCCGCTGACCGACCGCGAGCTGGAAGTGCTGCGGCTCATCGCCGCAGGCAAGTCGAACCAGCGCATCGCCCACGACCTGGTCGTGGCGCTCGACACGGTCAAGAAGCACGTGACCCATGTCCTCGGCAAGCTCGGCGCGGCCAATCGCACCGAGGCCGTCGCGCGGGCCCGGCAGCTCGGCCTGATCCCCTGACACCGCACCCAAGCCTGCCCGGTAGCACCTTCGGGTGAGGGATCGCCCGCAGCGAGATTCCACCCGGCAGGCACCTTTGGGTGACGCCCATTCGGGCAGGAATCCGTACCGTTTCCCGAAGAGCCGGGCCAAGACGGCCGGGCTGGGTCCCACTTGCATTTCGCAAGCCATGAATCTCTTGTGGAGGTCACATGTCCCCGGAAATCATCTTCGCACTGCAGCTCGTCCTGGGTTATGTCGCCTGGCTGCTTTGCTTCGGCGTGTACATCATGCCGAGGCTCAAGGCGATGGACCGGGTCGCAGCGCACCGCGCCATCGCTACTCTCAACAGCTTCCGGTTCTTCGGGCTCATCTTTATCCTGCCGGGCGTCGTCGGCCCCCATCTGCCCGCCAGCTTCGCCACATTCGCCGCTTACGGTGATTTTGCAACCGGCGTACTGGCCATGCTGGCACTTCTTACGGTAAGAATACGCCCGCTCTTCTGGTCGTTCGTCGTCGCCTTCAATATCGTGGGGATTGTCGATATCCTCCTCGATTATTACCACGCCATCCAGGTCGGCCTTCCTGCCATGGCGGGGCAGCTGGGCGCCGGGTACGTGATCCCGGTCATCTACGTTCCGCTGCTGATGATCACGAACGTCGTCGCGTTCTATTTCCTGCTCCGTCCCCAGCCTCGATCCCAGATCACCGCGCCCCGGCCTGGCGGCGCAGCGCAGCAGGGGGCGCGGCCGCGGGCCGGCCAGGCCAGCGCATCGCCCACGACCTGGTCGTAACGCTCGACACGTCAAGACGCACGTGACCCACATCCTGCTTCTGGAGGTCCTGCTATGACCGAGCCGGTCACCCAGCCGATCTTCCTCGTCGTCGATGAGGACCCGACTGCCGTGGAGACGCTGGTCGACGACCTCGAGCGACGCTTTCAGGCCGACTACCGGGTGATGGGCGAGACTTCCGCCTTGGCAGCACTGGAGCGGCTGGGTGCGCTGCGCGAGTCAGATGGGCAGGTCGCGCTGATCATCTGCTATGAGTCCATGCGGGCGATGCCGGGCTCGGAGGTGCTGGCGCGCAGCCGGTCCACCCACCCAAACGCCAAGCGGATCTTGCTGATCGACTACGCGGACACGTTCCCGGCGGCGCGGCGGGCCCGGCTCCCCGGCTCATACACGAGCATGCTGGAGGTCATCGCCCATGGCATGGCGCTGGGGCAGGTGGAGTACTACCTGACCAAGCCCTGGCGGCCCCGCCAGCACTTGCTCTACCCGGTGGTCGGCGAGGCGCTGGCCGCCTGGACCCGGCTCAACTCTCCAGGGTTCGCGCTGGCCCGGATCGTCGGCGACCACTGGGATCCGGTCTCGTTCGAGGTGCGGGACGCGCTGGAGCGCAACAACGTCCCCTACGTCTCCTATGATCGCGGCTCCCCCGAGGGTGCCAAACTGCTCCAGCAGCTGGACGATGTTCCCGGCAATCCGGTGATCTTCCTGGCTGATGGGCGGGTGCTGACCAGCTACACCCGGGCCGATGTCGCCGAGGCGGTCGGTGCCCAGGTCCGGCCGAGACTCGACGCCTACGACCTGGTCGTGGTCGGCGCCGGGCCGGCCGGGCTGAGCGCGGCGGTGTACGGGGCCTCGGAAGGACTGTCCACCTTGGTGCTGGAGAATACGGCGATAGGCGGGCAGGCCGGCACCAGCTCGCGGATCCGCAACTTCCTCGGCTTCCCGGCGGGCGTCAGCGGCGGCGAGCTGGCCGACCGGGCCTACGAGCAGGCCTGGATGTTCGGCGTGGAGTTCGTCCTTATGAACGGCGCCTGCGGGCTGTCTGCCGGTGGGGATGGGCTGCAGGTCACGCTCTCCGCGGGCGGCCAGGTGAGTGCCCGGGCGGTGGTGCTGGCCACCGGTGTCAGCTACCGGCAGCTGGACGCGCCGGGCATCGCCGGCCTGGTCGGCGCGGGGGTGTTTTACGGCTCGGCGCTGTCGGAGGCGCCCGCGGTCAAGGACCAGGACGTGTTCATCGTGGGCGCCGGGAACTCTGCCGGGCAGACCGCGGTCTACCTGGCCCGGTCGGCGCGCAGCGTCACGTTGCTGGTGCGTGGGGACAACCTGGCCACGAGCATGTCCGATTACCTCGTGAAGGAGATCGAGGCCACCCCGCGGGTGCGGGTTCGGCTGCAGACCGAAGTAGCCGCCGCCCGTGGCGACCACAGGCTCACCGAGCTGGTCCTGCGCGACCGGGCCGTCGGCGGCGACCAGACGGTGGCAGCGGCGGCGCTGTTCGTGATGATCGGCGCGACTCCGCACGCCGACTGGCTGCCCGATGATGTCGTGCGCGACCAGCACGGGTTCATCCTGACCGGCAGCGACCTGCCGAGCGAAGACCAGGACGAGGCAGGCCAGCCGGTGCCGCTTTCGCTGGAAACCAGCCTGCCCGGCGTGTTCGCGGTGGGCGACGTGCGCGCGGGCTCGGTGCAGCGGGTCGCCTCTGCCGTGGGGGAAGGGTCGGTCGCCGTACCGCAGGTTCACCAGCACCTGCAGCGCCAGGCCACCCAGCCGGCCCCGGTAGCACCTGCGGGTGAGGGGACGCCGCGCAGCGGCATCTGCCCCCGGCATGAGGCCCTCCGGCCCGCCGAGACGGCGAACTGACGGGTCTCAGATGTTCACCCAGTTCCTTGGCACCGCGGCGACCGTCTATGGCGTGCTCGCCGCCCTTAAAACGCTCCTGCAGACACGGCAGATGCTCACCCGCCGCACATCGCGTGCCGTCTCGGCACGGTTCTTGGCCTCCTATACCGGCGGTTACGCGGTCTGGTTGACCTACGGGCTCAGTACCGCCAGCCTCCCGCTCATCGTCGTAGACGCCGTCGGACTGCTCTGCGGAGGGCTGACGCTCGCCGTCGCCCTGTCCCTTCGCGGCTCGTTTATCCGCCCAGCCACCTGGAACAGCCGCGACACGACTTCATCCCCCACGACCTGGTCGTGACACCGCTCCGTCCAGTAGCGGCCGATGGGCCGGGCTCTGCCACTCGCTTGCCCGGTGCGGCCGGCTGCGATTGGCTGGGGCGATGAGCGACATGTGGACCGCCGCAGAGGACGACCCTCGGTCCTACAGCAACCCCGTCGGCGAGAAGGCGACCTATCGCGAGTACCTCGGCAACTACCGCCTGACCATAGAGATGAAGTGCGAGGGACTCGACGCTGATCAACTCGCCCGGCGGTCGGTGCCGCCCAGCAACCTGAGCCTGCTCGGCCTGGTCCGCCACCTGGCACAGGTGGAGAACCACTGGTTCGAGCGCGTGCTGCAGGGACAGACCGGCTCTCCCCGCCTTTACAAACGCGAGGACGACCCCGATTGGGACTTCTCAGGCGCGCAACCCGACCCTGCGGTGGTCGAGGATGCCTTCGCAACCTGGAAGGCTGAGATCGCCAAGGCCAACGAATGGCTCGACACCCTCGGGGAGGCTGACCTGGGCAGCGAAGTGCCGTTTGACGACGGCACGGTCGCCGTGCGCGACGTCCTGGTCCACGTGATCGAGGAGTATGCGCGGCACGCCGGCCACGCCGACCTCCTGCGTGAGTGCATCGACGGCCGCAC
This sequence comes from uncultured Actinomycetes bacterium, assembly GCA_963730065.1. Lineage (GTDB taxonomy): Bacteria > Actinomycetota > Actinomycetes > Streptosporangiales > Streptosporangiaceae > UBA9676. The sequence continues at coordinate 34,854 of CAVSQL010000014.1, forward strand.
CGGGCAGTGAGGCGCGGGGCCGGACCGCCGGCCCCCGCTTTCAGGCGGGCAGCCGGGTTCGCCAGCAGCGGGTCACGTACGGCATGGCGATCTCACCGGCCCCGGCCAGGTCGGGGTGGGTCCGCATCAGGTGGCGCAGCTCGTTAAGCAGCTTCTCGCGGTCGGCGGCGGGCATGGTGATCACATAGCTGCGGGACATGACCATGTCGATGAGCTCGTCCGGGGACAGGTGGTGGACCCACTTGACGTCGCGCCGCTCGAGCGGCCCGAACGGCGGGCCGACCCGCGGCGCGGCGCTGGCGGTGCTGCTGACGCGGGCGCCGTCGCTGCGGCGCAGGAGCGCGCCGAGCCCGGCCACCCAGTCCGCCCGCTCGTCGCGGATGTTCCAGACCAGGCCGAGCCGCCCGCCGGGCCTGAGCACCCGGGCCACTTCGGGCACCGCCCGCGACGGGTCCACCCAGTGCCACGCCTGGGCCACCAGCACCGCGTCCACGCTGCCGCCGGGCAGCGGTATCCGCTCGCCGGTGCCGGCCAGGGCGCGGACGCCGGGCACCGCGCGGCCCAGTTGCTCGCGCATGCGCTCCGACGGCTCCACCGCGATCACGTCCAGGCCGCGCCCGGCCAGCTGGCGGGTGAGTTTCCCGGTCCCGGCGCCGAGGTCGAGCACCTGCACCGCGCCCGCCGGGAGCAGCCAGTCGATCGCCTCGGCGGGATAGGGCGGCCGGCCCCGCTCGTACGCGCCGGCCGCGGCCCCGAAGGAAGCCGCCTGCGCCCGGCGGGTCTCGTCGGTGGTCACGGTCACAGTCTGACACCGGCCGTATCGCTGAGGTTGGTGCGAGCCCGGGACGGGAAAAGTCCCATCAGCGATGCCATGGCGCGCTGCCCGGAGGAGGAAAAGTGGACCTGGCGGCCGAATGGGGCAAATTGCTCCGCGCTGAGGCCGCCGGTTATGCCGGGGTGGCGCTGGCCAACATCCGGCGCGAGTTCCCATCCGACGTGCATCACACGATGACCGGCCCCGGCGACTTCCCGTTCCGCCCCCGGGCCCGGACGCCGGTGTTCTACGGCAGCCTCGACTGGCATTCGTGTGTGGAGATGCACTGGCTGCTGGTGCGCCTGCTGCGCACCGCCGGCGATGCCGTGCCCGCGCCGCAGATCCGGAAGGCGCTGCGGAGCCAGTTCAGCCCCGTCGCGCTGGCCGTGGAGGCCGAGTACATCGCCGGCCCGGGCCGGTGGGGCCAGCGTCCCTACGGCTGGGGCTGGGCCCTCGCGCTCGTCCGCGAGGCCTGGCAGTGGGACGACCCGGAGGGCCCGAAATGGGCGGCGGCCATGGCGCCGCTGGCCGACGCGATCACCGGCTGCTTCCTCGACTGGCTGCCCAAGGCCACCTATCCGGTCCGTTACGGCGTCCACTCCAACAGCGCGTTCGGCCTGTCACGCGCGCTGGGCTACGCGCAGCTGCGGGCGGCGGCGGGAGACCCGGCGCTGCTGGAGGCGATCGTGGCGAAATCGCTCGACTGGTTCGGGGGCGACATGCTCTACCCCGGCGGCTGGGAGCCATCGGGCCACGACTTCCTGTCGCCCGCGCTGACCGAGGCCGAGCTGATGGCGCAGATCGTGCCGCAGGAGGAGTTCGCCGACTGGCTGTCGGTCTTCCTGCCCGGGATCGTCAGCGGGGAGCCCGCCTCGCTGTTCACCCCCGCGGTCGTCTCCGATCCCAGCGACGGCCAGATCGCCCACCTGCACGGGCTCAACGCGAGCCGGGCCTGGTGCTGGCGGCGGATCGCGGAGTCCCTGCCCGCGGGCGATCCGCGCGTGGAGCCCGCCGAGGCGGCCGCGCGGGCCCACGCCGACGCGGCGCTGCCGCACGTCATCGGCGACGACTACATGGTCGAGCACTGGCTCGCCTGCTACGCGGTGCTCATGCTCAGCTGAGCGGTCACAGGTCGAGGACCAGATCGCCGGCCGGCTGGGAGCAGCAGATCAGCGCGCTGCCGTCGGCGGGGTCATCGACCGGGTCGGGGGAGTAGCTGACCGTCCCCGACAGCAGCGCGGTCTCGCAGGTGTGGCACACACCGGTGCGGCACGACCAGCGCACGGGCACGTCGCAAGCCTCGGCCAGCTCGAGGAGGCTGGCGTGGTCCCGGTCCCAGCGGACCGTCAGGCTGCTGCGCGCGAACGCGACCTGCGGGCCGTCGCCCGGCTGGCCGGCCGGCGGGTGCGGCGGGCGGGCGGTGGCGGGCGCGATGCCCGGCGTCTGCGCGGGAGCGGCCCCGAAGATCTCGGTGTGCACGCGGGTGCCGTCGATGCCCAGGCCGGCCAGGGCGGCGGACACCTCAGCCATGAACCCGGCCGGGCCGCACAGGTAGGCCTCGGCGCCGCGCGGCAGGTCCAGCGCGGCCAGCGCGTCCGGCGACAGCCGCCCGGCCGCCTGGTAGTCGCGTCCCTGGACGTCGCCCGGGCCCGGCCGGCTGTAGTAGACCTGCCGGTGCCCGCTGGCCAGCGCGGCCAGCAGCGACCGCGACTCCGCGGCAAACGGCTCCGCGGCGCGGTTGCGGGCGCCGTGCAGCCACCAGATGTCGCGGCCGGATCTGGCGTCGGCCAGCGCGTGGAGCATGGCCAGCACCGGGGTCGCACCCACGCCCGCGCTGATCAGCAGCACCGGCGCCGTCCCGGGGCGGAGGATGAAGGTGCCGCGCGGCGCCGCCACCTCCAGCCGGTCGCCGGCCCGCACCCGGGTGTGGATATACCGGCTGCCCGCGCCGTGCGGCTCGCGCTTGACGCTGATGCGGTAGGAGCCGGCGCCCGGGTCGCCGGACAGCGAGTAGCTCCGAAGGAGCGGCTGCGCGCCGCTGGCGGGCAGCCGGACGGTCAGGAACTGCCCGGGCTGCGCGGGAGGCACGGCGGCTCCGCCCGGGTCGGCCAGGTACACCGAGACCACCGTGTCGCTCTCCTGCTCCACCCCGGTTACGGCCAGCGGGCAGAACCCCGGCCAGGCCGGCGGCGGGCTCACCGCGGCCAGGCCGGCGTTGCCCGCCTCGGGCTGGTCGAGCATGGCCTGGAACGACGCCTTCCAGCCCTCGGGCAGCGCCGGGATCCGCAGCGCGCGCAGCAGCTGCGGCCGGGGGTGACCGGGCAGGTAGAGCAAGGCGTCGGCCTCGGCCACCGTCATTGCCTCCGGCCCGGTGGCCACCTGCACGATCTCGTCACCCGCCCGCACCGCGCCCTCGCGCAGCACCCGGAAGTAGAACCCGGGCCGGTGGTGGGAGACCAGCAGCGCGGGCATGCGCGGGTCCGCCATCCGGATACCGACCCGGTAGCAGGTGACCCGCGGCTGGGTCACCTCGAACACCGCCTCGCCGATCCGGTAGCGGTCGCCGATGCACACCTGGCCATCGGCCAGGCCGTCCACCGTGAAGTTCTCCCCGAACTGTCCGTAGGTGAAGTCGTCGCGGCTCAGCTGGTCCTGCCAGTAGCGGTAGGACCCGATCTGGTACACGAACACCGCGCGGTGCTCCCCGCCGTGCCCGGCCAGGTCGCCCTGCCCGTCGCCGTCGATGTTGAGCCGCCGCACCAGCCGGGGGCCCTCAACCGGCCGCTTCCACACGGCGGTGTGCACCGTCTGGCCGTGCCAGCTCAGGTCCTGCGGCAAGCCCACGTTGACCGACAGCAACCGGCCGGCCGCGCGGTCTGTGATCACCGGCTGCGCTCCTCACCGCCGCGGCCCGGTCCGCACGGCGCCAGGCGACAGCCAATTCTCTCAGGCTGGCGCCGTCCTGTCCCCGTCCGTGCCGGGCAACGGCGGCCTGCCGGGCGGCCCGGTGGCGGAAAGATGGGGCAGTTGCCCGATGCGCCGCCCGGCGGCCACCCGCCATCGTCAGGAGCTGCGGGGGCCGCGGCGCGGCCCGCGGGAGTTCGCTCGCGGCCTGCCCGGCCGATTGACGGTAAGGAGCCTGAAGTGGCGAAGTTCATGGACGTGCACAGCGGATTCGTCGGCGTGACCGAGGACCAGCTGCGCCAGGCCCACGAGCGCGACCTGGCGGTCGAGTCGGCCGAGGGCGTGCACTTCGAGCGCGCGTGGCTCGACCCGGAGTCGGGCAAGGTGTTCTGCCTGTCGTCTGGCCCGTCCAAGGAAGCGGTGCTCCGCGTGCACGACAAGGCCGGGCACCCGGCCGAGGAGATCTACGAGGTGCCGGTCGAGATCGCATAGGCGTTGCCCCGTGGGGTGCGGGCGGTGCGAGCCACCGGCCGCGCCGCCCAGGCCCGCTGGTCAGCGAGGTGCGCCGGTGTCCGCGTTGGCTTGTGCTTGTAAACGAAGGCCCGGCGCAGGCGGGCGTAGGGCTCACGGGGGTCGAAGAAGTTCCGGCTCATGAGGGCGAGTTCGGCCTGGCGGTAGGCGATGAGCGGCTGAGCCGCGGTGGTCGCGGCCAGCTGCCGTGACTTCGCGGCCACCCGCTGGGGGTGGTGCGGGCTGCGGGCGAGCTGCTCGGCCAGGGTGATGACCTGCGCGCGGTAGCTGTCCGCTCCGCCCCCGATCACCCGGTCCACCAGGCCGCACCGCAGGGCGGAAGCCGGACTGACCGGCAGGCACGCGTCGGTCAGCCGGGCCGCCTGTTCCGCGCCCACGCGGCGGGGCAGGGTGTAGGTCCAGTACTCCGAGCCGTGCAGACCCATCAGCCGGTAGTGGGGGTTGAGGACCGCGCCGGCCCGGCACCAGACCTCGTCGGCGGCGAGCGCGAGCATCAGCCCCCCGGCCGCGGCGTTGCCCGCGAGCGCCGCCACCGTGAGCTGGTCGGTGGTGGTCAGGATCGCCTCCACCAGGTCATCGATGGCGTTGATGTTGGACCAGGACTCGGTCGCGGGGTCATCAGCGGTTTCGATCACGTTCAGGTGGATGCCGTTGCCGAAGAAGTCCCTGGGCCCGCCGAGCACGATCACCCGCACGGGGCGGCGCTGGGCGTACCGGTAGGCGGCGAGGAGCCGCCGGCCCTGACTGGTGCTCATGGCGCCGCCGGGGAAGGAGAACTCCAGATAGCCGACGCCGGCCGATTCGCGGTAGCTGATCTCCCGGTAGGTCCGCCGGACGGGCGGCGCCGTCAGCGGCGCCGGGATCTCCGGCACGTCCGCGAGCGAACCGCGCAGCGCGAGCGTGGCCGGCAGCTTGCACGTGGCCGGCCCGCCCGGCGCCGGGCGCTGGCGCAGCTGCGGGATCCACACCGCCCCGTCCGCCGTCGCCCGGCAGAGCGCACCGCCGCGGCGGGCGATAACCGCCCCCGGATCGCCGCGCAGCTGATCTTCCTCGTGCCCGCCCACCAGGAAGTACTCGCCGCCGCCGATCACGTCGAGGACACCGGGGCTGGAGTCGGCCGCCCGCAGCTTGGCCAGCACCGAGGACGTGGGCTCGGCCCGCCAGTCGATCCGGCGGTGCTCCTGCCGGCACGGTGGGCGCAGCTGGCCGGTGACCCCGGGACGGCCGTAGTCCAGCGGCTCAGGGCGGTAGCGGCCGCCCTCGAACCGCGTTACCGCCAGCAGCAAGGCCTCCAGCGCCGCGTCTGCCACCTCGGTGCGGTAGACCGAGCTCTTCGAGCAACGCGGCATCGGGAACTCCACGCTCGCCCAGATGTCGCCGGCGTCCATCTCCGCGTTCGCCTGCAGCACGGTGACCCCCCAGCGGGGGGCGCCCTCCATGATCGCCCAGTCCAGCGAGGAGGGGCCGCGGTCGCCCCGGGGCCCCGGATGGACGATGAAACACGGCCGGGCCGACCAGATGTCGGCGGGAATCGCGGTGGTCAGCATCGGCGCGACGACCAGATCCGGGTCGAAGCGGCGGACCACGTCCCGCATGACCTGGTCCCCGAGCGCAAGCTCGACCGACACGTCGTGGCCGCGGTCGGCCAGCTCGACGTGGGCGCGCTGGGTCATGCTGTTGTAGGCGCTCGATATCAGCAGAATCCGCATGTGCTTCCCCCCGTGCCCTGTCCCGGCGCCGCCCGCCACTGGATGGCTGCGTTCATACAGAGCGCGGCCTTTCTGGTCCTGATACATCCCGGGAGCGGCGCGCGCGCGGGCGCTCGGCGCGGGCGGCGGGCGTAGCGGGCGGCGGCTGTATCAGCCCGGCCCGGCCCGCCTCCGTGTCTATGAGCGGCCGCCGCACAGGTGCCGTACGAAGATCCAGAGGAGAGATGCGAGCCGATGAACGCCACCGCCGATGTCATGCTGACCGGCCTGGCCACCGCCAGCCGCGAGAGCATGGCCGATGACCGCGCGCCCGATGCCCCTACGGTGCCCAGCTTCAGCTACGCCCGGGTTGCTGAGGCCCTGGCCGCCGGCGCCGCTGGGTGGGCCGGTACACCCCACGGGCTGACGATCGCGGCCCAGCTCGCCGCGCTGCTGCGGGCCCGGATCGGGTCGGGCGAGCTGGCGCGGGGCAAGCCGATCCCGGGCGAGTCCGCGCTGATGCAGCAGTATGGGGTGACTCAGGACACCGTCGACGCGGCCGTGCGTGCCCTGCTCGCGGAGGGGTTGGTGTACGTGGTGGAGGGCCGCGGCGCCTACGTCGCCTGGCGCGCCTGAGCGCTACCTGTCCCACCCGCCGTCCGGGCCCGGGGGAGACCGGCGCGGCCCCGGGCCACGCCGTGCTCATGTTCGGCCAGACGCGTGGCGCAAGCGTGAGCTCGCGCGGCGCGCTGGCACCGGGCTTTCAGCGCGCCGCCCGGGGCTTTCAGCGCGCCGCCCGGGGTTAGGTTTGACCAGCACAGTAACTGCCGTCAGCCAGAGGGCGGAAAACAGGAGGCTGCCGAGGATGTCGGTGGGGTGGTGCTCGCCCCGGTACATCCGGGAGATCGCCACCAGGACCGGCATGGCGACCGCGGGGATGAGGACCAGCCACCGCCACCAGCCGTGGGCGTGGCCGACGACCAGGATCGCCAGTGCGACGTAGAGGCAGCAGGTGGCGGCCTCGTGCCCGGACGGATAGGCCGAGGTCGGCAGGTGCTGATCGAGGTGGCTCACGTCCGGCCGGGGCCGCTTGACGACGGCGGCGGCGGTGAGGAACGCGGCGAGCTCCCCGAACATGACCGTGGCGAGGAAGATGACCGGCCGCCAGCGCCGGGTCACGGCGAGGAAGACGACGCAGGTGGCCAGGGAGACGATCAGGATCGCCTGGGTCGCGCCGAGGGTGGTGAAGACCAGGCTCCAGTGGTTCCAGCCCGGCGTGCGGTGGGCGGCGAACCAGTGCGGGACCGTCTCATCACCCAGCACGTTACCGTTGCCCGCCTTGAGGACCAGCTCGCCAAGGCCGATGACGATGCCCACGATCAGCACCCAGGCGATGGCGATCCCGGCCGCGACGCGGCCGCGGTCGCGGATGCCCGGACGAGCCCCGGCGGGCTCCGGCCGGGCGGGCCTGAGATCGGCCCGGGCCTCGGGTTCCAGCCCGTCGGCGACCGGGTCGGTCACCGGCAGCCCGGCGCTGGACCGGGTCAGCTCGAACGCGAACGTGGTGAGGCCGAGCCACGCGATCCCGACCGCCCACGCGCCCACCACATCGGACAGGTAGTGCACGCCGAGCAGGATCCGGCTGATCCCGATCAGGGCGACGAGCGTGACGGTCGCGGTGATGAACGCGGTGCGCCACCGGCCGCGGGCCGCGGGCAGGAAGACCAGCAGAACCGCCCCGTAGCAGACGATCGAGCCGAGCGAGTGCCCGCTGGGGAAGCTGTTTCCGGCGCCGTGGGCGATCGGGTGCGCCACCACCGGGCGCAGCCGCCCGACCAGCGACTTGAGGACCGGGTCCAGCACGAGCGCGCCCGCGCCGGTGACGAGCAGGTAGGCCGCCAGCCGCCACTGCCGCCGGAGCGCGAGCACAATCGACGCCGCGCCGATGACCGTCCAGAGCACACCGTCGCTGCCTAGCCAGGTAATTGCCTTGACCACCGCCACGAGCAGTGCGTGGCCCGCGATCAGGCTGTTGATGCTGGCGGCGGCACCGTGATCGGCCGACTCCAGCGGAGGCCAGTGCAGCCGTACCAGGATGAGCAGGACGGCAAAGACCGCCGCGGCAGCCGTGACCGCGATCAGCGGGGCAAGACTGCGGCGCTGGCGGGCGAGTGACCGGGTTGGCATGATCGCCATGCTGCCCACGCTGCGGGCGTTCATGCCGTACGCTGCCGCCCGCCGTGCGATGCGAGCGCTTGCGGCTGCGGTGGCTGGCCGGCTGACAGGTGCCGTCCTGGAGCGGCGCGTGAGACGATACCGCGACGTGACCAGGGGAGAGGGTGGCGCGATCGTGTGGGAGCGGCTCGAGGGTTACGAGTTGAAGTGGCGGGCGCGCGGCATGGCCGGGCTGCGGCCCGGGCAGCGTCCAGAGCCGTCCCTGCCGGCCGGCACCGATCGGCTGCCGCAGATCGAGCACATCGTGGTGCTGATGATGGAGAACCACTCCTACGACAACTACCTCGGCATGCTGCGGGGCCGCGGCGAGGGCTTCCCGCTGGGAGCCGACGGCGAGCCCGAGGTGGTCAACCCGGGCACGGATGGCGAATTGGTTCGCGCGCACCACCTGGCGTCCACGGTCCAGCACCCGCAGGCGCCTTCGCAGAGCTGGCATGCGAGCCATCTGCAGTGGCGGCGCGGGACCTGCCAGGGGTTCGTGGCCAGCACCCAGACGGTGCTGCCCGGCGCCGACCCCGCCGTCGGCATGGGGTACTGGACCGAAGACGACATCCCCTTCTACTACGGCCTGGCCCGGACGTTCCCGCTGGCCGACCACTGGTTCAGCTCCTGCCTGGGCCCCACGTTCCCCAACCGCCGCTTCCTTATCGCGGGGACGGCGCACGGCCTCATCGATGACCTGCCGTTCGACCTGCTCGACTACCCGCCCGCCGGGACCATCTTCGACATGCTGACCAGGCACGGAATCTCCTGGGTCAACTACCACGCGGTGCCGGGGGACAAGTCCATGACCCGGCGCTACGCGCATCACACGCGCCGCATGGCCCGGCGCCGGCTGCTCCGGATGCGCCGGGCGGTGCGGGCCCTGACCGACGGCGTGCAGAAGGACCTGCAGTTCACGGCCAACGTCTTCCCGCTCGGCATCGCCCGGTACATGCTGCACGTCCGCGGCACCGACCAGTTCTTCGCCGATGCCGACAACGGGACGCTGCCGTCGTTCAGCATCGTGGACCCCGATTTCGACACCTACTCGGAGGAGAACCCGCAGGACATCCGCAAGGGTGAGAGCTTCGCCGCCGAGGTGATCAACCGGGTCATGCACGGCCAAGGGTGGCCCCGCACCCTGCTGATCTGGGTGTATGACGAGCACGGCGGCTACCACGATCATGTTCCGCCGCCCGCGGCCGTCCTGCCCGATGACGTGGAGGGCCGCAGCCTGATCGGCAGCCAGACGTGGCTGCACCGCTTGCTGCGGCCGGTCTTTCCCGGCCCGGTCGACAGCGCGCAGCACCAGACGGAAGGGCAGCACCGCTACGACAAGTACGGGTTCCGGGTGCCCGCCGTGATCGTGTCGCCGTACGCGCGGCCCGGCTTCGTCTGCTCCGAGGTGCTCGACCACACCTCGGTGCTCAAGCTGCTCGAGGAGAAGTGGAACCTGCCCGCGCTGACCGCGCGGGATGCGGCGGCGGCTTCGCCGCTCGGCGCGCTGGACCTGACCGGGCCGCCGGCCTTCCTCGACCCGCCGTCCCTGCCCGAACCTGGCCTGAGGTGGGGTTCCTGGTAGCCGGCCCGGGTGGCGGCGCCCGGGCGAGGTTTGACCGGGCGCCTGTGAGGAAGAGACGGGCATGCGATCAATGGCTGCCGCTCGTGCTTCTGGCACAGCGAGACGCGCATCAGATAGCCCCGCGGCGCGGGCGCTGGCCCGGGCGGGTCTGGCCGCGCGCGGGGTCCTCTACATCCTCATCGGCTGGATCGCGATCCTGGTCGCGCTCGGCCAGAGCTCGCAGCAGGCCGACCAGCAGGGCGCGCTGCAGCTGCTGGCCGGCCAGCCTTACGGCCTGGTCTCGCTGTGGCTGCTCGGCATCGGCTTCGCCGGGTACGCGCTGTGGCGGCTCAGCGAGGCCGCCTTCGGCGTCACCGGTGACGGCAACGGCGCCGGCCCCCGGCTGAAGTCCCTGGTCCGGGCCGTGGTCTACGGCTTCTTCGCCTACCTGACCTTCAAGATCATCACCGGGGCGGGCGGCGGCAGCCAGACCGCCAAGCAGCAGGATCTGACCGCCACGGTCATGCATCACCCCGGCGGGCAGTGGCTGGTCGGCATCGCCGGCCTGGTCATCGTGATCGCCGGCCTGGTGCTCGTCTTCGAGGGCGTCCGCCGCAAGTTCCTGAAGTACCTGCAGCTCTCGCAGATGAGCCCACGGACGCGCCGCATCGTGGAGCGGCTCGGCATGATCGGGACCGCGGCCCGCGGCGCGGTGTTCGCGCTCGCCGGGGTGCTGGTGATCGAGGCGGCCGTCACCTACCAGCCGGCCAAGGCCGGCGGCATCGACAAGGCGCTGCTCACCCTGCGGAACCAGCCGTTCGGCGAGTTCCTGCTGATCCTCGCGGCGCTCGGCCTGATCATCTTCGGCATCTACGGCCTGTGCGAGGCCCGCTGGCGGAAGGTCTAGGCCCAGCCATGGGCCTGGCCCGCGACGCTGAAGAGGTCATTACCGGGAGGCCGCCAGCAGCTCAAGTGACGCCTGCATCGCCTTGAGCTGGGCGCTGAGGCCAGCGATGTCGCCCTTGCTCGCGCTCTGCTCTGCCTGCTTGAGCGTGAGCACCAGTTGCCCGTTCGGTTCCATCACGCCGGTCGCGATCTCCTTGACGTCGTCGCCGTTCTGCACCCGGATGGCGCGTTCCACGTTGACGGGCCGCAATGACAGGCGCCGCGCCGCTTTGGGGAGGAAGCGGCCGTCGTCAATAATGGTCGTTGGCTTGCCCTCGAGCACGCGTGCGGCCCGGTCACTGACGGCTACCAGCCGGTTCAGCCCTGCGTTGACGGCGACCAGCGTGGCCGCTCCGATGACTCCTCCCAGGAGACTGTTGTCGCTGCCGATGATGGCGTTCTGGACAACGTTGGACAGCAGGAACAGGACGACGAAATCGAACATGTTGAGGCTGGCCAGGTCGCGTTTCCCGGCCAGCCGGAACAAGATCAGGATCGTCGCGTAGACCAGGACGGTGCGCAAGATCTTCTCCGCGATCGGGATCTGGACAGCAAACATCGAGTGCCACACTGGACTCACTCCTCCTCCTGCGGCACAGCCGGCCGCCATTGTGCCGGCCGCGGCAGACCGGCTGTCAGGTCCGGCTTCACCGGCGAGCCCCGACACCCGGCTGCTGGTCGGCCGCGTCCGCCCGCTGGTCGCCCGCAGGGGCGCCATCCGCCCGGCGGCGGCGGATGTAACGCCAGATGGCCACGATCAGGCGGACCACCACCACCGCGGCGATGATATAGGTGGGGCCGCGGAAGCCATTGACGATGGACTGCCAGTTGGAGCCGACCGCATGAACATCAGGCCTACCCCAGAGAGACGCGGCTACTCGGTCTGTGAGCCCGGGACCCTGGGCGCCAGTTGGCGTGCGCAACCGGCAGGCCTGGGGGCGGCACTAGACCCGGTGGGACGATGCCTTCGCGCTCTTGGGCCGGGCCACCGGCCGGCGATGAGGGCCGTCAGGCCGGCTCGGTAAGTTCGGCAGCTTCACCAGCGTCAGGAAGAAGTCATTGATCTGCTTGACCGCTTCGCTGAAGCGCTGGTAGTCCACGGGCTTGCTGACGTAGGCGTTGGCGTGCAGGGCGTAGCTGCGGACGATGTCCTCCTCAGCCTGCGACGTGGTCAGCACCACCACCGGAATCGTATGGAGATCGTCGTCGGCCTTCAGATCGGCCAGCACCTCAAGGCCCGTGCGGCGCGGCAGGTTGAGGTCGAGCAGGATCAGCCCTGGTCTGGGTACATCGGTGTAGTCCCCGGTGCGGCGCAGGAACTGTATGGCCTGCTCGCCATCGCCGACTACGTGCAGGGTGTCGTGCCCCCGGTAGTGCGCAAAGGCCTCCTCGGTGAGGAGTACATCCCCGGCATCGTCTTCGACCAGGAGGACGTCGACGGCGTCGAGCGTGATTCGGTTGGTCACCAGGGCTCCTGGTCGTCGGTCGGGCGGACAACGTGAGCAAAACGTACCGCCTGGCTCGGTTTCTGTCTGCAGCCGGACGCATCGCCGTGGCAGCCGACGATCTTGCTGCGCCGGGCAGGGCTGAGGTGGTCAGCAGCGCCGCTGGCCTGCCGCGTTACGATAGGGCTGAATTGTGATCATATTGGACGGAGACGCTGTGGCCACCGGAACCGAGGCCCTCGATACCAGCCGCGGCGAGCATGTCGTTCTGTTCTACCGGGACCAGGAGGAACTCGCCGGTTGGGTGAGCGAGTATCTCCTCCCGGCGGTTGCCGGCGATGGGGTGGCGATCGTGCTCGCCACGCCGGATCACCGCAAGTCCTTCGAGAGACGCCTGGCCCGCGCCGGTGTAGACGTGGCCGCGGCCCGCGCTCGCGGCTCCTACCTGGCGCTCGACGCCAGCGAGACGATCCGCGGCTTCATGGTCGCCGACCGGCCCGATCCCGCCGGTTTCTGGCAGAAGATCACCCCCCTGCTCCAGCAGGCGGCCGGGGGCGGGCGGCCGATCCGCGTCTTCGGCGAGATGGTTTCGCTGCTGTGGGACGCTGGCCTGGTCGACGCCGCTATCGAGGTGGAGGTGATGTGGAATGAGGTGGCCGACCAGTACCCGTTCTCATTGCTCTGCGCCTACCCGCAGCAGTCGGTCATCTGTGCCCACCATCTCGACGCACTGACTGAGGTGTGCCGCATCCACACCGAGGCCATCGGCGCCCCGTAACCGCCCGCCGACAACGCTGAGGCGCTCGACCGCTCCGCCGGGCGCGGCGGGTACCGCGCCACCTCTTGCACCGGCGTCACGGGCCGCCGGCCGCGCGATCGCGCGGCCGGCGGAAGAGCAGCAACGGTGATTACCAGAAGCCGATTCTGGTAGTTCTCCCTGCGTCGGCGGTGACAGTCCTGCACGCCGCGGAAACGGAGGCCGTCCCGTGCCGAGGATCGCGGTTGTGGCCCACACAGGCAAGAGCTTCGGCGGCGGCCTGGGCGAGCTCAGGGAGGTGCTGGCACGGGAGGGATTTCCCGACCCGCTGTGGTACGAGGTGGCCAAGAGCCGCAAGGCGCCCAAGTGGGCCCGCCGCGCGCTGGCGGACGGCGCCGAGGTGATCTTCGTCTGGGGCGGCGACGGGATGGTCCAGCGCTGCATCGACGCAGTGGCCGGGACGGAGGCCGTGCTGGCCATCCTCCCGGCCGGCACGGCGAATCTGCTGGCGGCGAACCTGCAGGTGCCGGACGATCTCGCCGAGGCGGTCCGGGTCGGGCTGCACGGGGACCACCGCCCGCTGGATACCGGATCGGTGAACGGCGAGCACTTCGCGGTCATGGCCGGAGCGGGATTCGATGCCCGCATGATCAAGCAGGCCGACCGGGGTATGAAGGACCGCATCGGCCGGGCGGCGTACCTGTACACGGGGGCCAGGAACCTCAGCGCGGGCCGGGTGAAGGCGGTCATCGAGGTGGACGGCAGGCGTTTTTTCAAGGGCCGGGTCTCGTGCGTCCTGGCCGGGAACGTGGGCCGGATCCTCGGCGGCGTCGAGGCCTTCCAGGGAGCCCAGCCCGACGACGGGCTGCTGGAACTCGGTGTGGTAACGGCCGGGAACCCGGCTCAGTGGGCCCGGACGCTGGCGCGGGTCGCGGCGGGCCAGGCCGCGAAGTCGCCATTCGTTCAAGTCACGCGCGGCAGGCGGTTCCGGGTCCGCTTCGGCCGGCCGTTCCCCTATGAGCTTGACGGCGGTGCACGCCCGGCAGTCAGGAAACTGCAGATCAAGGTCCACCCCCGCTCGGTCACGATCTGCGTGCCCGCGGACCCGGCGACCAGGTCGTTAGCCGCCTAGATCAGCCCTGGCGCGGTTCCTGCCAGTGGTTGGTGATTGGCAGGCGGCGGTCGCGGCCGAAGTTGCGCGGGGTGATCTTCGGGCCGGGCGGGTACTGGCGCCGCTTGTACTCGGCGTGGTCCACCATCGCGATCACCCGGTCCACCAGGGCGGGGTCGTGCCCGGCGGCGACGAGTTCCGCCGTGCCCTTGTCCTCGACGACGTAGTCCTCGAGGACGGCGTCCAGGACCGCGTAGTCGGGCAGCGTGTCGCTGTCGAGCTGGCCGGGGGCGAGCTCGGCGCTCGGCGGCTTGCTGATCGAGTTCTCCGGGATGGGCGGAAGCTGCCCCCGCCGGGCGGCCTCCTCGTTGCGCCACCGCGCGAGCTCCCAGACCAGCGTCTTCGGCACGTCCTTGATCGGCCCGAACCCGCCGGCCGAGTCGCCGTACAGTGTCGAGTACCCGGTGGCGATCTCGCTCTTGTTCCCGGTCGTCAGCACCAGGTGGCCCTCGGCGTTGGACAGCGACATGAGGATGACGCCGCGCACCCGCGCCTGGAGGTTCTCCCCGGCCAGCCCGGTCACCTGAAGATCGGCCTGGAAGGCGTCCACCACCGGCTGGATCGGCACCGTCCGCGCGTGCAGGCCCTGCCGCTTGACGAGGTCCTCGGCGTCGGTCACCGAATGCCCGGACGAGTACCGGCTGGGCATGAGCACCACGTACACGAGGTCCGGGCCGATGGCGTCGGCCGCGATGGTGGCGGTCAGCGCGGAGTCGATCCCGCCGGACAGCGCGAGGATGACCGAGCGGAAGCGGTTCTTGCGCGCGTAGTCCCGCACCCCGGTCACCAGCGCCGCGTAGACCTCTGCGTCGGGGTCCAGCCGTGGCCACACCGGGCCCGGGCCCGCGCCGGCCGGATCCACGGGCAGCGAGTCCGTGAGCAGCGTGGGCGGCGTGGGGTCCGCGGGCACGCTGACCCGGTGGATCGTCATCGTCGTGCCGTCGTGGGCGTCCGCACCTATGTCCACGGGCAGGGCCCCGGGGGCGGCGGCGGGCAGGTCGAGGTCGGCGACGACCAGCGCCTCCTCGAACTGCGGCCCGCGCGCCAGCAGCCGGCCGCTGGCGTCCACGATGATCGAGTCGCCGTCGAACACCAGCTCGTCCTGGCCGCCCATCATGTTGACGTAGGCCAGGGTGGCGCCCGCCTCGCGGGCGCGGCGCACGCACAGCTCGAGCCTGGTGTCGGTCTTGCCGCGCTCGTAGGGGGAGGCGTTGGGCACCACGAGCAGACCCGCCCCCGCCTGCCGGGTGACCGCCACCGGGCCGCCGTCCTGCCACAGGTCCTCGCACACGGCGGTGGCCACGTCCACGGCGGGCTGCGCCTGCCCGGGCTCCCCGCACGGGAGGCGGAACACCGGCAGCCGGTCGCCGGGCAGGAAATAGCGGTACTCGTCGAACACGCCGTAGTTGGGCAGGTGGTGCTTGGCCGAGGTGGCCAGAACCTGGCCCCCGTACAGCAGCGCGGCCGCGTCCAGCGCGCCCTCGGCGGGCTGGCCATACCGCGGCGGAGGACCGACGTGGCGGCCAAGGTACCCGGTCACGACCGCGATGCCGCCGAGCCCTTCGTCCGCGAGCCGGCTCGCGGTGGCGTACAGCGTCTCGACCGATGCGTCGATGAACGAGGCGCGCAGGGCGAGGTCTTCCACCGGGTACCCGGTGAGCATCATCTCGGGGAAGACCACCAGCCGGGCGCCGCGGCCGACGGCGCGGCGGGTCCATTCCACGATCGCCGCCGCGTTCTCCGCCAGGTCCCCCACGGTCGAGTTGATCTGGGCGAGGGCGATCCTGAGCGTGGGCACACTGCCAGCCTATGCGGACCACCGCCGCCGTCTGGGCCCAGCCAGCCCTCGCCGCCGCCCGGCCGTGATTATGGCGCCACCGGGCCCAGGTCTCAGAAACACCAGCTCAGAGCCCAGGAACGGATAATCCGGGCATTGAACTGAACCTGCTGGACCCCGGGGGGGCGCGCAATCTCCCGGTTCCCCGGGTCCAGCATTCTCCCGGCAGCAGACCGGCCGAAGGATCCCCTCATCCAGGAATGCATGGGATGAGCAGGTGGGAGTCGAACCGGCCGCCGGTGTGGATCAGGTGCGGCCCGCGGTTGACCGAGTCGTCGTGGAAGGCCTGCACCAGGGGCCGCGGCTGGCGGTAGATGTCGGTGCCCTGGATGACCAGCCGCAGCGTCTCACCGGGCCCGAAGCGGGTGCCCGACGGCAGTATCTCGATGTCCAGCGGGATGATCTCGCCGCGCCGCGGCCGCAGTTCCCGCTGGTGGGCCAGGACCGGCTGCCACGGGGTGGACCGCGCCGGGTCGAGCTCGCGGTGGGAGGCCCGGATCCAGCCCAGCGCGACCGGGCCGTCGGCGAACACCGCGTAATAGGGGAAGCCGACGAGGTCGCCGTAGCGGTCGAGCTTCTGCAGGGCGACGAACACGTCCAGGTCGTCGGCCTCGGGGGCGGACATCCAGACCCGCAGCTTGGCGTGGCCGACCAGCTCGGCGGCCGCATCGAAACGCAGGTCGAAGGTGGCCCGGCCGCGGCCCCAGCCGGCCCGCTCGCTGTCATAAGACACCGATGCGCCGCCGTCCGGCGCGTCCCACCGCAGGCTTCCCGCCCCGGCGTCGAGGAACAGCCGCTCGTACGCGGTGCCGGTCAGCGGCCAGCCGTCCGCTGACCTCCTGGCGCTGGTGCCCGGGTGGTCACGGACCTCGTATCTCACCGGCGGCCACCCGCTCACCTCGGTGTCGGCCCCCTTGAGGAAGTGGTCGAAGAACGCCTGCTGGCGCCGCAGGCTCTCGGGGGCGTAGTAGTAGCCCCACTTCTTGCCGCCGTGGACGTCGAGCCATTTGCGCGGCGAGCTGATCTTCTTGAAGCCCTCGAACGTGCCCCGGGTGTGCAGGCCCTGGTCGGACCAGCTGGCGACGACGAACGCGGGCACGGTGATCCGCGACAGGTCCGCGGCCTTGCTGGCCCAGAAGCCGTCGAAGAGAGGGTGCGCGGCCGTTTCCGCCGCCAGGTCCTCGACCAGGCCGGTCCCGCAGCCCCATCGGTGGCCGATGTAGGGCCAGAAGTAGGTTTCCGGGATGCCGCCGTGGCGGGCCACCTCCCGGTAGGTGTCGCTCCAGCCCTCCCACGGGTTGATGGCGGCCAGGTGCGGGGGGCTGGTGGCGGCGATGGACCACTGGGCCGAGGTCAGGTACGAGACGCCGGACATGCCGACCTTCCCGTTGCTCCACGGCTGGGCCGCGGCCCACTCGATGAGGTCGTGGCCGCACGCCGCCTCCTCCGGCGACAGGAAGGTGGCGTTGCCACCCGAGTACCAGGAGCCGGGGATGTCGGCGTTGACGACCGCGTAGCCGCGGGCCGTCCAGTAGACCGGATCGGGTGACTCGAACGCGGTGTACGCCGACAGCTGGCCGGGGGCGACCCCGCCGTCCGGGTACCGCTCGGTGACCTGGCTCCCCGCGTGCTTGCCGTAAGGGCTCCAGGCGATCAGCGGGGGAGCGGGCCGCTCGTCCGCGGGCCGGAACACGTCCGCGTAGATCGTGACGCCGCCCCGGACCCCGACCGCGACGTCCCGCTCGATGATCATCCCATCGGCGGTGTCGCGCTGGTACCGCGGCGGAGGCGCGCCGCGGTCCTGCGGGCGCGCGGCCGGCGGCCGGAAGCGGTAGTCCACTCCCACAAGTATGTAACTTGCAGGAAACACGCGGGCGCGAGACTGAGGGAGACCGTGGCCCGGTAGCGGCGGGAGGGGTACCGTGTGCCCGCGCCTGCCATGCGGCACCGCCGAACCTGTGAGGAAAGGCACTCATGGACCGACAGGAAGAGTTCGTGCTCCGGACGCTTGAGGAGCGGGACATCCGTTTTGTCCGGTTGTGGTTCACGGATGTGCTCGGTTTCCTCAAGTCGGTCGCGGTCGCCCCGGCCGAACTGGAAGGTGCGTTCGCGGAGGGGATCGGCTTCGACGGGTCGGCGGTCGAGGGGTTCGCCCGCGTCTACGAGGCGGACATGATCGCCAAGCCTGACCCGTCCACGTTCCAGCTGCTGCCCTGGCGCGGCGAGTCCGGGGTCGGCCGGATGTTCTGCGACATCCTGATGCCGGACGGCAGCCCGTCCTACGCCGATCCCCGGTGGGTGCTCAAGCGGGCGCTCAGCCATGCCGCCGAGCTGGGCTTCACCTTCTACACCCATCCCGAGATCGAGTTCTTCCTGCTGAACGAGAAGCCCGCGCCGGGCGCCAAGCCGGTGCCGATCGACTCCGGCGGGTACTTCGACCACACCCCGCACAACATCGCCCACGACTTCCGCCACGCGTCCATCCAGATGCTCGAGTCGATGGGGATCTCGGTGGAGTTCAGCCACCACGAGGGCGCCCCCGGGCAGCAGGAGATCGACCTGCGCTACGCGGACGCGCTGTCCACCGCCGACAACATCATGTCGTTCCGGCTGGTCATGAAGGAGGTCGCGCTCCAGGAGGGGGTGTACGCCTCGTTCATGCCCAAGCCGTTCACCGACCATCCCGGCTCGGGCATGCACACGCACATGTCGCTGTTCGAGGGCGACCGTAACGTGTTCTTCGAGCCGGGCGCGGAGTTCCAGCTGTCCAAGCTGGGCCGGGCGTTCATCGCCGGAGTGCTGAAGCACGCCGCCGAGATCACCGCCGTCTGCAATCAGTGGGTGAACTCCTACAAGCGGCTCTGGGGGGCGGCCGGGAGCAGCGCCGGGGCGGGCGGTGAGGCGCCCGCCTACATCTGCTGGGGGCACAACAACCGCTCGGCGCTGGTCCGGGTGCCCATGTACAAGCCGCACAAGGGGAACGCGACGCGGGTCGAGTTCCGGTCGCTGGATTCGGCCTGCAACCCCTACCTGGCGTTCGCGGTGATCCTGGCCGCCGGGCTGAAGGGCATCGAGGCGGGCTACCAGCTGCCACCCGGCGCCGAGGACGACGTGTGGGCCCTCACCCCGGCCGAGCGCCGTGCGCTCGGCATCGAGCCGCTGCCGCAGAGCCTGGACGAGGCGGTCGCCGTCATGCAGGGCAGCGAGCTGGTGGCCGAGACGCTCGGCGAGCACGTCTTCGACTTCTTCCTGCGCAACAAGCGCGAGGAGTGGCGCGAGTACCGCCACCAGGTCACCGAGTTCGAGCTGGACCGCTACCTCCCGATCCTTTGAACGGCACCGGCGTGCGGCTCCCCGGTGGCCTGTCGGTCGGGCACTGGACCGACCCGGTGGGCCGCACTGGCTGCACGGTCGTGCTGGCGCGGGACGGCGCCGTGGCCGGCGTGGATGTGCGCGGCGGGGCGCCGGGCACGCTGGGCACCGACGCGCTCGGGCCCGGCAGGCTGGTCGAGCGGGCGCACGCCGTCCTCCTGACCGGCGGCAGCGCGTTCGGGCTGGACGCGGCCAGCGGCGTCATGCGCTACCTCGAGGAACGCGGCCTGGGATACCAGATCGGTGGTGTCCGGGTGCCGGTCGTGGCCGGGGCCGTCATCTTCGACCTGCTCAACGGCGACCCCCGGGCCCGGCCGGACGCCGCCGCCGGTTACGCCGCGTGCCAGGCGGCGACCGGCCAGCCCGCGGTGGGCGCGGTCGGCGCGGGCACCGGCGCGACCGTGGCCAAGGCCAACGGCGGCCAGCCGCGTCCCGGTGGCGTGGGCATCGCGAGCGCGTCGGTGGGCGCCGCGGCCGTCGCAGCGGTCATGGTCGCCAACAGCGTCGGCGGGATCTGGGACGACGAGCGCCACGAGTGGGTCGCGCCGCTGGCGCCGGGAAAGGGAGCGCCAGGCGGCGCGGTGGCCGGCGCGAACACCACCATCGGCGTGGTGGTCACCGACGCGGAGCTGACCCGGGAGCAGGCGAACCGGGTGGCCGCGGTCGCCCACGACGGTGTCGCCCGCGCGGTGCGCCCGGCCCACACCAGATTCGACGGCGATACGATCTTCTGCCTGGCCACCGGGGCCGGGGCCGCCCCGCCCGGCCCGGCCGGGCCGGCAGCGGCTCCCGCCCTGGCCGACCTGGTCGAAGTGGTGGCTGCGCAGGTCGTGGCGCGGGCGATCGCGGACGGCGTGCGGGCGGGCGGCCGGCCCGGCCCTAGCCTGCCGGCCCGGGCGCTAGCCTGCCGGTGACCGGTGACCGCCCGCGATTCGGAGGTGAGCATGGCCGACCGGTTCGCGGCCGTGGATGCGCTGGCCGAAAGCTTCCAGCGGGACGGGGCGCAGCCCGGCCTGGCATACGGGATCGTCGACGCGGGCCGCCTGGTGCACGCCGGCGGGCTCGGGGAGCGGTGGCTGGGGGGGCCGGTGCCCGACGCCGGGACGGTCTTCAGGATCGCCTCGATGACCAAGAGCTTCACGGCGGCGGCGGTGCTGGCGCTGCGGGACGGCGGCCAGCTGGCCCTCGATGACCTGGCCGAGGAGTTCGTGCCCGAACTGCGCGGCCTGCAGCTGCCCAGTCCCGACTCGCCGCGGGTCGCGATCCGGCACCTGCTGACCATGACCGCCGGATTCCCGACCGACGATCCCTGGGGGGACCGGCAGCAGGGGCTGCCGCTGGCCGAGTTCTCCGCGTTCCTGGCCGGCGGGCTGAGCTTCGCCTGGGCGCCCGGAACCCGGTTCGAGTACTCCAACCTGGGCTATGCGATCCTCGGCCGGGTCATTACCGCGGTCTCGGGCCAGGCCTACCCCGATTTCGTGCGGGACCGGCTGCTGCGCCCGCTCGGGCTGGCGCGGAGCGGCTTCGAGGCGGCGGAATTCGGCGCCCCGCACCTGGCCCGCGGGTACCGGCCCGGGCCGGGCGGGTGGGAGGAGCTCACGCCGGACGGCTGCGGCGCCTTCGCCCCGATGGGCGGCGTGTTCAGCTGTGTGGCGGATCTGGCCCGGTGGGTGAGCGGCTTCGCCGGCGCGTTCCCGCCCGGTGAGCCGGGCGCCAGCGGTACGCATCCGCTGACCCGTGCGACCCGGCGGGAGATGCAGCTGCCCCAGGTGGCGCTGATGCCGCCCGCCGCCGCCCGGCTGCCCGGCGATCCGGCCGACGGCGGCCCGGCGAGCTACGGGTTCGGGCTGTTCGTGGACGAGCACCCGGTCCACGGGCGGATCGTCGGCCACAGCGGTGGCTACCCGGGCTTCGGCAGCAACATGCGCTGGCATCCGGGCACCGGGATCGGCGCGATCGTCCTGGCGAACAGCACCTACGCGGCCGCGCCGACCCTGGCCGCGAGACTGCTCGACGCCGTGCTCGGGCCGGCGCCGCCCGCCCGGGCGGTGGCAGGCGGGCGGGAATCGGCGGGCCATCCGGCGCCCCCGACCGGGCCCTGGCCGGCCACGCTGGCCGCCCAGCGGGAGGCGAACAGGCTCCTGTACCACTGGAACGACGCGCGGGCGGCCCGGCTGTTCTCGGAGAACGTGGCCCGCGATGAGCCCTACCCGGAGCGCCAGCGCCGGATCGGGCTGGTCCGCGAGCGGATCGGCGTGTTCGGCGAGGACAAGAAGCGGCCGGCCGAGTTCGATTCGCCCGCCCACTGCCGGTGGTGGCTGCGGGGCGATCGCGGGACCGTCCAGGCCGAGATCAGGCTCACCCCGGAGCGTCACCCGCGGGTCCAGTCGCTGACGGTGGCCGTGCCGCCGGCCCCGGGCACCCCGCTGGGCCGGACGCTGGAATCCCTCATTTCGCTGCTCAACGACGGTGCCCGCGACTGGCCGTCCGCGATGCCGGTGTCCGGCCCGGTGGACACCGCCCTGCTGCTGCGCCAGTTCCGGATGGCTGCTGCCTGGGCCGGCCGGTGCCGCCAGGGCGCGTTTCGGGCCGGCAGCGGGGACCGGAGCACCACCGTCGAGCTGGACGGCGAGACGGCCCGGCTGGTGCTGGCGGTCGCGGTGGATGCGGCCGGGCACCTGCGGCAGGCGGACCTCATGCTGAGCCCCTGACCGCGCCGGGCGCAGCCGTCCGGTGGCAGGCCGGGCCGGGCGCCCGGCCGGTGGCTGCGCTAGCTGCCCGGCCCGGGTGACCAGGGCGTGACCGGGCGCTCGGAGCGCTGCCCGTCGAGCACGACGTCAACCCGCTCGTTGAAGAACGCGACCAGGCCGCCGACCCGCGACGCGTCGGTGAGCGGCTCCCGGTAGGTCCAGGCGAGGTCGGGGATGAGGCGGCCGGCGGCGCTGGCGGACCAGTACGAGGCCTGCCCCTTATACGCGCAGTAGGTGCGGGTGTCGCTCGGGACCAGTTCGGCGCGGATGTCCTCGCGCGGCAGGTAGTAGCGGACCGGGAGCATGGTCTCGAACAGCAGCATCGGCCGGGACGACTCGGCGAGCACCTGGCCGTCCAGTTCCAGGCGGAGGTGCCGCGAGCTGGCCAGGACGTCGATCCGGTGGAACGGGTCGCGCGGGTGGCCGACGATCGGCTCGTCCTCTTCGGACCAGCCGTCGAACGCGGGGAAGTCGAGGACGACATAGCCGGCCAGATCCGGGTCCGCCAGCCGCAGCCCGGCACCCAGGCTGCTCTCGCCGCTGGCCTGCACGTCCACCGCCTCGCCTTCGGCGGTATGCGCGCTGAACGGGACCGACGGGTCGAGCACGGGCCTCGCGAACACGTCGGGCAGAGGGCTGCCGGCCACCAGCTCGCCGTCTGTGGTGGGCGCGGCCGACGGCACAAGCTCGCCGTCAATGTCGTCCGCCGGGACCGCGTAGGAGGGAACTATCCGGCGCGGCTCCCACACCAGGACGGCCCGCGTGCTGTCGACGACGGTCCCGCCGCCGAGCGTGGCCCGGACCCGCTTGGCGGTCGGCTCGTACCGCAGCTCGCCGATTCCGCTGGCCAGCAATTCGCGCACTTGAGTGCTCATAGCCCGGGTCCCTCCATGGGTTGCTGCTTCAAGCATGACCCCACGCTCCCTTCGGCGAGCACCGGGGCCAGCCACCGGCCGCATCTCGCACCACGACGGCCCGGGTCGCTACCGTGCAGGGGTGAGCATGCCCCGCCGGACCACGCAGAGCGCCCAGCTGGCCAGGATGGGGTTCGCCGATCCCGCCCAGGCCGAGGGGCTGGCCAGCGGGGATCTTGCGCTCGACATGGAGGGGGACGACGCTGGGCTGCTGGCGGCGCTGGCCGCCGCGGCGGACCCGGATCTCGCGCTCGCCGCCCTGGCCCGGATGCCCCGGGACCCGGAGCTGTTCGGCGCCCTGCGCGAGGACGCCGGGCTGGCCAGGCGGCTCGCCCTGGTGCTCGGGGCCAGCGCCGCGCTCGGCGATCACCTCGCCCGGCATCCGGACGGCTGGCAGCTCCTGCGCGGCCCCGGGCCGCTGGCCTGCCCATCCGCCGGGGAGCTGCGCTCGGCCCTGCTGACCGCCGCCGGAGCTGACCCCAGCGCCCCGGAGCCGGTGGCGGGCACCGCGCCGCCGACCGGGCCGGCCGGAGCCAGCGGAGCTGGGCAGGCCGGGCACGACGCCGGCCCCGCCGCCGCGCTGCGGGTGGCGTACCGGCAGCGGCTGCTGCACCTGGCGGCCAGGGACCTCACCGGCCAGATGATCCTCGACGACGTGGCCGCCGAGCTGGCCGACCTGGCGGCGGCCGTGCTGGAGGCAGCGCTGGCGATCGCCCGCTCGCAGCTGCCGGCCGCGGCCGCGCCCTGCCGGCTGGCGGTGATCGCAATGGGCAAATGCGGCGGGCGTGAGCTCAACTACGCCAGCGACGTTGACGTGATCTTCGTCGCCGAGCCGGCGGAAGGCGCCGCCGAGGGCGGGAACGACGCCGCGCTGCGCACCGCCACCCAGCTCGCGGCCGGCCTGATCCGGGTGTGCTCACGGAGCACGCCCGAGGGAATCCTGTTCCCGGTGGACCCGAACCTGCGTCCCGAGGGCCGTGACGGCCCACTGGTCCGGACCCTGGCCAGCCACCGCGCCTACTACGAGCGCTGGGCGAAGACGTGGGAGTTCCAGGCGCTGCTCAAGGCCCGGCCGGTGGCCGGCGATCCCGGGCTCGGCGCCGCCTACATGCAGACCATCGCGCCACTGGTCTGGCAGGCGGCCCAGCGTGACAACTTCGTCGAGGACACTCGCGCCATGCGCCGCCGGGTGGTCGGCGCCCTGCCGGCGGGCCAGGCCGGCCGGCAGCTCAAGCTGGGCCCCGGCGGGCTGCGCGACATCGAGTTCGCGGTGCAGCTGCTGCAGCTGGTGCATGGTCGCGGCGACGACTCGATCCGCAGCCCGGCCACCCTGCCCGCGCTGGCGGCCCTGGCCGAGGGCGGTTACGTCGGGCGGGAAGACGCCGCCAGCCTGGCCGCTGCCTACCGGTTCCTGCGCTCGGTGGAGCACCTGCTCCAGCTGCGCCAGCTGCGCCGCACGCACACCCTGCCCGACGACCCGGCCGTGCTGCGCAGGATCGGCCGGGCGCTGCGGGCCGTCAAGGCCGGCGCCGACGGCCACAGCCAGGCCGGCTCGCCGTCGCGTGCTGACCCGGCCGACGAGCTCACCGCCGCCTGGCGCCAGCACGCCGCCGAGGTCCGGCGGCTGCACGAGAAACTCTTCTACCGCCCGCTGCTGGACGCGGTGGCGCGGCTGCCCGGTGAGGTGGCCAGGCTGACGCCGGAGGCGGCCCGGACCCGGCTGGAGGCCCTGGGCTACGCCGACCCGGCCGGGGCGCTGCGCCACATCGAGGCGCTCACCGCCGGCGTCACCCGCCGGGCGGCGATCCAGCGCACGCTGCTGCCGGTGATGCTGGGCTGGTTCGCCGACGCGGCCCAGCCCGACGCCGGGCTGCTCGGGTTCCGCCAGGTCAGCGACGCCCTCGGCAATTCGCCCTGGTACGTGCGGCTGTTGCGGGACGACACCCGGGTCGCCCGCCGGATGGCCCGGGTGCTCGCCGCCAGCCGGTACGCCACCGACCTGCTGCTGCGGCAGCCGGAGATGGTGGCCATCTTGGGCGAGGACGCGCAGCTCGACCCGCGCCCCGGTGCCGCGCTGTACGCGGAGGCGGTAGCGGCCGTGGGCAGGCACGCCAGCCCGGCGGACGCGGTCGCCGCCGTGCGGGCGCTGCGCCGGCGTGAGCTGCTCCGCGCGGCCGTCGCGGACCTGCTGGGCCTGTCCGCGGTTGAGGAGACCGGGGAGGCGCTGACCGCGGTGACCGGGGCGGCGGTGAGCGCGGCGCTGCAGGTCGCGATCAGGACCGCCGAGGCCGGGCAGGGCCCGCTGCCTACCCGGCTGTGCGTGGTGGCGATGGGCCGCTTCGGGGGGCACGAGACCGGGTACGGCAGCGACGCGGACGTGATGTTCGTGCACGACCCGGTGCCCGGTGCCGGCGAGCAGGAGGCCAGCCGGGCCGCGCACGCGGTCGCCGAGGACCTGCGGGCACTGCTGAGCCGGCCCGCGCCCGACCCGCCGCTGCTGATCGATCCGGGGCTGCGGCCCGAGGGCAGGCAGGGCCCGCTGGTACGGACCCTGGCGTCTTACCGCGCGTACTACGAGCGCTGGTCGCTGGCCTGGGAGGCCCAGGCGCTGCTGCGCGCCGAACCGGTGGCCGGCGACCGCCCGCTGGGCACCCGGTTCACCGCCCTGGCGGACGAGTTCCGGTATCCGGCCGGCGGCGTCCCCGACGACTCGGTCCGGGAGATAAGGCGCATCAAGGCACGGATGGAAGCGGAACGGATGCCCCGGGGGGTCGAGCCAGCGCTCCATCTCAAGCTGGGCCCGGGCGCGCTGACGGACGTGGAGTGGGTGGTGCAGCTGCTCCAGCTCAGGCACGCGCACGCGGTGCCGGAGCTGCGGACGACGCGGACGATGGCCGGGCTGGCGGCGGCGGCCGGGGCGGGGCTGGTGGGGGAGAGCGACAGGGCCGCGCTGGCCGCCGCCTGGCGGCTGGCCGCCCGCATCAGGGACGCGGTGGTCCTGGTCCGGGGCCGCCCTTCGGACGTGCTGCCCACCCGCCAGCCCGAGCTGGCGGCGGTGGCCGCGGTGCTGGGCTATGCGCCCGAGGCCTATCAGGATCTTGAGCAGGACTGGCGGCGGGCGGCCCGGAGGGCCCGCGCGGTGATGGAGCGCCTGTTCTACGGCTGAGGTCCGCCTTAACCCCGGCCTGGTCGCGGACCTGCTACACGCTGGCGCGCGGTCCGGCCAGACGGAAGACCGGCTCGAACTCGGGGTCTGTGAGCGCCGGCCGGTCCGCGCGGAACGCCTCGACCGGATAGGACGTTCTGCCGCTGGTGGCAAGATCGGTGAGGATCTTGCCGATCAGGCTCGCGAACTTGGCCGCGTGGCCGGCTCCGATGCCAATCGTGATCCCCGGGTGGCCCGGCAGGCGGTCGATGATGAAGTCACGGTCGGGCGGCATGTCGTACACACAGGTCTTGCTGAACAGCTCTGGCCCGACGGCGCCAGGCAGCCGCTCGCGGAGGAAGGACGCGATGAGCTCTGTCTCGCCGCGGTCGGGATCGAACGAGCGGGTCTCCTGGGTAACGAACCGTCCGCTCATGTCGCGGGCCGCCTTGACAGCCACCTCGCCGTACACGGGGAAGCCGTAGAACAGGTGCTCCCGGTGCCAGATCCACATGGGAAAGCGGCCCGGGATGAAGTCGCGGATGTTGGGCGTGGCGAAGTAGCTCACCTGCTCCTGGCTGAGCGTTATCCGCCAGTCGAGGCCCAGGTCGCCGAGAAGCTCAGGCAGCCAGGACGCCATGCACAGCACGAGATGGTCCGCATCAACGGTGCCGTCATCGGTGGTGAGCGTGACGCCGTTCGCCCGCCGCGAGATTCCCCGCACCTTCGTGTGCGGCAGGAACTCTGCCCCGGCACGGCGGGCGAGCGCGATGTGGGCGGCGGTAGCCCGGCGGATGTCGAGGATGCCACCGTCTTGCTGGTAGAGGCCTACCACGTCATCGCCAATCCGCCAGGCGGGCCACCGGCGGCGGATCTCGGCGGCGTCCAGATCCTCGGACGGGATGCCGAACGGGGCCAGCGAACGCCGGTAGTTGCCCAGCTCGGCCTCACCGGCCGTCCCGGCGACCGCCAGATCGAGGCCGCCGGTCTTGAGGACCAGCTCGAGCCCGGTCTCGCCCTCGATTTCCGCCCATGCGTCATAGGCGGCCTGCGTCAGCGCTGTGTACACGCTTGAGTGGTAGGCGTGCCGGATGATGCGAGAGTGATCCTCTGAGGCGCCATAGCCGTGTCCCACCTGGTAGTGCTCCAGCACCAGGACATCGGTCGCCCCCGAACGGGTGAGCCAGTATGCCGCTGCGCTCCCGAGCGCACCCGCACCGACCACGACGAAGCTGTGCCCACGTCCCATCTCAGTGACATTCCCCATCCGGGGGACGGTCAGGCCGGTCTCCCGAGGCGGGCAGCTGCCCGGCGTGGCGGGCGGCCTGCAGGGGGCGATGTGCGCAGCGCCACGATCATGCGCTGGCAACGGCCGCCGGCGCGGCACAAGCCTGGCCGACCGGAAGCTGCCCGCTCACCCGGGTGCCCTGACCCGGCGCCGACTCCACGCGCAGGCTGCCGGACAGCGCCCGCAGCCGGTCCTCCATGTTGACGAACCCGGCGCCGAGGCCCCGGGCGCTGGCGTCGAACCCACAGCCGTCGTCGGTGACGTCGAAGGCCAGCGTCGCGCCGTCGTCCCACACCCGAAGGTCGAGCGTGGCCCCGTCGCCAGCGTGCTTGCAGGCGTTCTGGATGGCCTCCAGGCAGCAGAAGTAGCCAGCGCCGCGGATGCCAGCGCCGCGCCCGCAAGCGCGGATGACCACGGCCGCATCGTGCTCAACTTTGGCGCGCTGCCCTTCGCGGTGCTCTGCGTGGCCCCGCCCGGCGCCTGAGGCCCATCGGGCTGACCCCGGTCAGCAGCGGCCGGTGGCGCGCAGCAGGTGAAGCGCGTCCACGGTGACGGCGCCACGCCATTCGCGCTCGGCCCCGGGCGACCAGGCCAGCCAGTTGAACATCCAGCCGCCGTCGCCGAGCTGGGCGTCGGCCAGGTGGTCGAGGTGCGCGGCGATGACGTCCTCGCCGAACAGGTCGCGGGCGGGCGTGCCCGGCCGGGGCGCGAAGTCGAGCGGCGTGTGCACCTCGCCGGGGGCGCCTGGCTCCATCGCCACCATGTCCTGGCCGAAGATCACCGGGCCCAGCCGGGCGACCGCCTCGCGGGCCCGCCCGCGGTCCGGGACGGAGTCGAGGAAGCGCAGCACGGCCCGCATGTCGTAGGGGCCGGTGCTGGTGAGGGAGCCGATCCGCGACCAGAGCAGCGCCGTAGCGCCGTCCAGCCACGGGTGCTCCACCCGGCGCGCGTGCAGGGTGCCCGCGATCAGCCCCGTGGTGATCAGCGAGGCCGGCTCCCCTTCCTCTGGCACCAGCCACGGCGCGTGCGGCCAGCCGTCGATGGACGGGCTGACGAACACCGCCCCGCCGCCGGGGGGTGCGTGGGCGGCGAGCCACTCGCAGGCGCCTTCGGCCAGCCCGGTGTCCCAGGCGTCGGCCTCGTGCAGGACGCGCAGCGCGAACTCGATGGCCAGCGGCTGGCTGCCCGGGCCGCGCCCGTCCGGCTCCAGCGCCTGGCCGAACCCGCCGTCGGCGTTGCGGTAGGCGGCGACGGCGTCCCGGACCGGCAGCGGGCCGCCGCCTGAGAACAGGCGCCCGAACCGCCGCCGTTCGAGCACCCTCGCGTTGGCGGCCAGGTACTGCGCCGCGGCATCGATGTCAGGTTTGGCCATGAGGCCTATCGCAGCACAGCGCCGCCCCCGCCGTCTTGTACGAAACGGACGTGCCGGTGCGAGACTGGTGCCCATGGAATGGAAGCCGGGCTACTGGGAGTGGGCGCCACCCCCGGGGCTCGGCGGCTCGGTGGCGTGCCTGTGGGTGCGGGTCATCCCGCCCGGCGACGCCGGCGGGCAGGTCACCCCGGTGCTGCCGGACGCCTGCTGCGACCTGATCTGGACGAGCGGCGCCGGGGCCTTCGTGGCCGGCCCCGACACCGGGCCCTGGTCCTCTGCGCTGCCCGCGGGGACGGCCCTGGCGGGGGTGCGGCTGTTGCCCGGTGCGGGCGGCCCTGCCCTCGGCCTGCCGCTGTCCGCCCTGCTCGACCAGCGGGTCGGCCTGGCCGACCTCGGGACCGGCTTCGGCGCCCGGCTGGCGCGCCTGCTGGTGCCTGAGCTCACCCCGGCGGTGGCGTTGCGCCTGCTGGCCAGCGAGGTGGGCCAGCGGGTCCGGGCCAGCCCGGCCGATCCGCTCGTCACAGAGGCGGCCCGGCTGCTGGGCCGGCCCCGGGCCGAGGTCGGTGAGCTCGCGGGCCGGCTGGAGGTGGGCGAGCGCCAGCTGCTCCGCCGGTGCCGGGCCGCGGCCGGGTACGGCCCGGCGACATTGCGGCGGGTGCTGCGGTTCCGGCGGTTCGTCACCCGGGTTGACGCGGGAGAAGGCGGTCCGGGCCGCGGGGATCTGGCCCGGCTGGCGGCCGACACCGGCTACGCCGATCAGGCGCACCTGACCCGTGAGTGTGCCCGGCTGGCCGGCCTGCCTCCGGCTGCCCTGGCCGCGCAGCGGCGGCCGGCCGCATGACCAACGGCCAGCGAGAGGGCTCCGGGCTGTCCTGAATCACCGCTGCGGCAGCGGGCGCTCACCGGCACCGGGAAGCCAGGCCGGGGTTCCGGCTGGTTCGATTATGTGTTTGAATACCATCGTGGCACAGGAAAGACGCTCAGGTCGGCCGGGCTTGAACGGCGGGTGCCACGGCCCGGCCCGGACCACCCGCTGACGGCCGGGAAGCCTTCGCGCCGACCGCGATCATCCGACCAGGAGGCGACATGCTGGCAGCCGCAGCAGCTGGTGCCAGTCACCCCGCGGTCGCCGCCCTGCTGGGGCTGGGGGCCGCGGGGCTGGCCGGCGTGGTGGTGGCGATGGCCTGGAGCGTGAACGCGCGCCAGATCCGGCTGGCCGAGCAACTGGCCCGCCGCCAGTTCACCGTGACCGCCGACGCGGACCCGGCCGCCAGCGCGGCGAATGGCAGCGCTCACGTGGCCGCGCTGACGGAGGCGGCGGTGGGGGCGGCGGCCGCCGGCGGCGCGCGGGCGCCGGGCACCAGCGCGGGGACAGCGGCGCTGGTCATCGACGGGCCGGATACCGTGGTCACCGGCGAGCAGGCCCGCTATCGCGTGCTGCCCGCGGGCGGCCGCACGGTGGTGGCATGGGCGGTCGGCGGAGGCTCGGTGGCGCAAACCCCGGACCCGGCCCATCCCGAGGAGCTGCTCCTGATCGCCGACCAGCCGGGCAACCTGACGATCATCGCCCGGGTGCGCGAGGGCATGGCCGAACACCGCGCGACCAAGCCCGTAACCGCTGTGGCGGATGTGACGGCCCCCGTGCCGCCTTTCCCGCTGCGGCTGTTCCTGCACGGGTGGGGGCTGGTGGTGGTCGCCATCCTGATCGTGGGCTTTGCCGGGGCCCTCGACGCCCTGGGCAGCCTCACCTCATCTGAGTTCATCGCGCTGGCCGCCCTGCTGGCCGCGCTCCTCGGTGTGACAGCGGTCGCGCGGGGCACGGGCGACGCACCTGGCCGCCCGGGCAACGGCATAACCAGGCCGTGAGGCCGCCCGGCCGACCGCCGGCTGGGCGGCTCTCAGCCGGCCCGCCTGACGGCCAGGACCGGGTCCCGGCCGTATGCCGTCAGGCGGGCTGGATCAGGTCCCAGCGGTTGCTACGGCCGCCGGATGTGAAACCTGGGACTATGGCGGTCAATGACCGCAGACCAGAGCGAGCCGTGAGGGAAAAATCGATGGAAGTGACAGGCGCGGCAGAACGCCCGAGCACCCGCGGGCCGGCGGACTGGTTCACCGGCGAGGTATGGACCGACGAGATCGCGTTACTGCCCGACCCGGGCCTGGTGCGTGCGCTCCGGGTGCATTTCACGCCGGGGGCCCGGACCGCCTGGCACGTGCACCCGCTCGGCCAGGTGCTGCACATCGTCGAGGGCGTCGGCCGGGTCCAGGGCGAGAGCGGCCCGGTCCGCCAGGTGCGGCCGGGTGACACCGTCGTGGTCGGGCCGGGGGAGAGGCACTGGCACGGTGCGGCGCCCGACCACTTGATGTGCCATCTCGCGATCCAGGAGCGCGATCCCGCCACCGGCCAGACGACGATCTGGCACGAGCACGTCACCGATGAGGACTACCGGGCCGCGCCCAGCAGCAATGATCACGGCCCGCCCGCCGGACCCGGCACGGCTGGGTAACGGGCCTGGCTGGTGGCCCGGTTCACCCCACGGTATATTCCTTGACAGCTATATAGCTATCGAGGAATACTAGCTGGTCATGACCGCTGCACCATTTGACGTCCTGGCGGAGGCGCACCGGCGCTCCATCCTCGACCTGCTGCGGGACTCAGAGCGCTCCGTGGGAGAGCTTGTGGACGTGCTCGGCGTGAGCCAGCCCGCGGTGTCGAAGCACCTGCGGGTCCTGCGGGAAGCCGGCCTGGTGACCGCCCGCTCGGACGCCCAGCGCCGCCTCTACCGGCTGCACCCCGAGCCGCTGCGGGCCGTTGACGAGTGGCTCGAGCCGTACCGGCGGCTCTGGTCCGCCAGCCTGGACGCCCTGGAGCAGCATCTCGACGCCATGTCCGACGGCGGCGGTGACTGACCGTGGTGCATCAGCGACAAGGAGGACGATCCCGTGAACGTGCACGTCAATGACCGGGCCGATGGCCAGCTCAGTGAATCCGGCGGCCGGTGGCAGCTGCGTTTCGAGCGCAGGCTCGCCCACCCGCCGGAGAAGGTGTGGCGGGCACTGACCGAGCCCGAGCACCGCGATGCCTGGTTCCCGCAGCGGATCGAGGCCGACGGTGACTGGGTGGCCGGCGCCCGCCTGAAATTCGTCAGCGACGTGATGCCGGAGACGAACTTCGGCGGTGAGCTGCTCGTCCACGACCCGCCGCGGGTGCTCGAAATGCGATGGGGAACCGATGTGCTGCGGTTCGAGCTGGCGCCCGACGGCGATGGCACCATCCTCACCCTCGTCAGCATCCTCGCCGAGCTGGGCACGGCCGCGCGGACCGGGGCGGGCTGGCACACCTGCCTGGACACCCTGGCCTACACGCTGGCCGGCCAGGCCCCGCCGTGGACCGGGGAGCAGCGCTGGCGCCAGGTCCACCCGTCCTACGTCAGCCGGTTCGGCCCGGAAGCCGCCACCATCGGCCCCCCGGCCGGCCACCCGGTGCTGGACACGGAGGCCTGAGCCCCACGTCGCCGCGCTGGGTGGGCGGCTTCGCTCGGTGGCCGGGTTCGGGGATGAGAGCCAGGCCCTCGGTTGACAGCGGCATGCTGCGCTGGCCGGACAGGTCGCCGAGCGGGCCAGCGACGTGGCTCGGATCGCCCGGCTGTGCGACATACTGAAGGCGGAGGAGCTGTCCTCGCGGCCCTCCGTCGATCTGGCCAGGAAGGCGACCGGGAGATGGACCTGAGCGGCGCGGCCTGGCGCAAGTCCTCTTTCAGTAGCGGGAACGGCGGCGCTTGCGTGGAGATCGCTTTCGTTCCCAGCTCGAAGAAAGGCAGCGACCGGGTAATCGCCATGCGCGACAGCAAGCGGCCCGACGGCCCAGTGCTGATCTTCACCCCGGCCGAGTGGAGGCCTTCACCCTCGGCGTCCAGGACGGCGAGTTCGACCTGACCTGACCTCGGCGACCAGTCCGCGGCCGGGGCCGCCTGCGGTAGATGTGCCGGCAGTACCGTTGGCATTCGCAGACCGGCCGGAGGAGGCCTGGATGGGCGGGACCATCACCAGAACGTCAGGCCGGATGGGCTGGCGGGTCCGGGACAGCCGGTGACGGGCAGGCTGACCCGCCGTCCGGGCGGGCCGGCCCGGCTGCGGGCCCTGCTGGAATCCGGGCAGACCATCGTGGCGCCGGGAGCGTTCGACCCGCTGGCGGCCCGGCTGGTCGAGGAGGCCGGGTTCCCGGCCGTCTACATGACCGGGTTCGGGACCTCGGCCGCGCTGATCGGCCGGCCGGACGTCGGCCTGCTGACCATGACCGAGATGGCCGCCAGCGCCGGGCGGATCGCCGACTGCGTCGACATCCCGGTGATCGCCGACGCCGACACCGGCTACGGCAACCCGCTGAACGTGATCCGCACCGTCGGCGCCTACGAGGCGGCCGGGGTCGCCGGGATCCATATCGAGGACCAGGTGGCCCCCAAGAAGTGCGGCCACATGGAGGGCAAGCTGGTCATCCCGGCACAGGAGATGGCGGCGAAGATCAGGGCCGCGGTCGAGGCGCGCACGCAGCCCGAGTTCGTGATCATCGCGCGGACCGACGCGCGGGCGGTCGAGGGACTGGAGCGGGCCCTGGAACGCGCGCGGCTGTACCGCGAGGCCGGGGCCGACGCGCTGTTCATCGAGGCGCTGGTAAGCGAGGCGGAGATCCAGGAGGCGGCCCGGGCCTTCCCCGGCGTGCCGCTGCTGTTCAACTGGGCGGAAGGGGGCAAGACCCCGCCGGTCAGCCTCGCGCGGCTCACCGAGCTGGGGTACCGGATCGTCATCTTCCCGATCAGCACGCTGCTGGCGGCCACCGCCGCCATGCGGGCCATCCTGCGGGAGATCGCCGCCGCCGGCACCCCGGCGGCCGCCCTGGGGGAACTGCCGACGTTCGGCGAGTTCGTGGACTTCATCGGCCTGCCGCAGGTGCGCGAGGCGGAACAGCGTTACGCCACCTAGGCCTGAGCCGGCCATCCCGGCCGGGAACTGGCCGGCAAGCTGGGCTCGTAACGTCCGTCCCGTGGCTGGCCCGCGGGCTCGTCATCTGGGGCCAGCGGGGCTGGCCGGGCCGGTCGCGCCTGCGGGGGCGGATCCGCTGGCGCGACTGGAGGCGGACCTGCTGGCGCCGCTGGGGACGGACCCGCTCGCGCCGCCGGGGGCGGACCCGCTGGCGCCGCCGGGGGCGGACCCGCTGGCGTGGGAGACAAGCTGCCGCTTGTCGTGGAGCACCTCCAGGACGACGCTGCCGTCCACGGTCTCCTTCTCGATCAGCCTCGCGGCCAGCCAGTCCAGCTCGTCGCGGTGCTCGTTCAGCATCGCCACCGCCCGCTCCTCGGCCTCCCGCAGCAGCCGGGAGACCTCCTGATCCACGACCCGCTGGGTCTCCTCCGAGAAGGGCCGCCGCAGCCCATCCTGGACCGGGCCGCCCAGGTACTGGGAACCCTGGTCGGAGTAGCCGACCGGCCCCAGCGCGGGCGAGAGACCGAACTCGCGTACCATCCGGACCGCCAGCTGGGTGGCCTCGGCCAGGTCGTTCGCGGCGCCGGTGGAGCCGTGCCCGAACACGACCAGCTCGGCCGCCCGCCCGCCCAGCCGGACCGCGAGCAGGTCGGTCAGGTAGGCCTCGCTGTAGAGGTGGCGTTCGACCTCGGGCAGCTGGTGGGTGGCGCCGAGCGCCATGCCCGCGGGCAGGATGGTCACCTTCGACACCGGGTCCGCGTTCGGGGACAGCGCCGCCACCAGGGCGTGCCCGGACTCGTGGACCGCCACCGACTGCTTCTCCTCCGGCAGCAGCACGTTCGAAGCCTCCCGGGTGCCGAGCAGGATCCGGTCCCTGGCCGCGTCGAAGTCGGCGGCGGTGATCGTGG
Organism: uncultured Actinomycetes bacterium; assembly: GCA_963730065.1. GTDB lineage: Bacteria > Actinomycetota > Actinomycetes > Streptosporangiales > Streptosporangiaceae > UBA9676. The sequence continues at coordinate 69,453 of CAVSQL010000014.1, forward strand.
TCCGGTTGTCCCGGATCGCGTTGATCGCCGCCTCGTTGATCAGGTTGGCCAGGTCGGCGCCGGAGAAGCCGGGGGTGCCGCGGGCGGTGATGGACAGATCCACGTCCGGCGCCAGCTTCTTCCCCTTGGCGTGCACGGCCAGGATCGCCGCCCGCTCGGTCTGGTTGGGCAGCGGCACGACCACCTGCCGGTCGAAACGCCCCGGCCGCAGCAGCGCGGGGTCGAGCGATTCGGGCCGGTTGGTGGCCGCGATCACGACCACACCGGCCGCCTGGTCGAAGCCGTCCATCTCCGACAGCAGCTGGTTCAGCGTCTGCTCGCGCTCGTCGTTGCCGCCGATGGATACGCCGCCGCGGCGGCCGCCGATGGCGTCGATCTCGTCGATGAAGATGATGGACGGGGCGCGGCGGCGCGCGTCGGCGAACAGGTCCCGGACCCGGGACGCGCCGACGCCGACGAACAGCTCGACAAAGGCGGACCCGGTCACCGACAGGAACGGCACCTGCGCCTCACCGGCGACCGCGCGGGCGATGAGGGTCTTGCCGGTGCCGGGCGGGCCGACCATGAGCACACCCCGCGGGCCCTGCGCCCCGGCCGCCGTGTACCGCTGCGGGTCGCGCAGGAAGTCCACCACCTCGCTAATCTCCTGCTTGACCCCGTCGTAGCCGGCCACGTCGGAAAATCGCGTGGTCGGCCGCTCCGCCTCGATGACCTTGGCCCGCGACCGGCCGAACCCGCCGATGCCGGACAGCTGCCGCTGCGCGGCCCGGCCCGTCCACACGAACAGGCCGACGATGAGGATCAGCCAGATCAGGCTCGGCAGCAATGTCTCCAGCAGGGAGCCGCCCGCCTGGGTGGCGGTGATCTGGACGTGGTGGGCGGTCAGGTCCTGGGTGATGGGTGCCCGGTTGAGCACGGTGGGGATCTGGCTGGTGAAGTCCTTGCCGTTGGTGAGCACGCCGGTCACCGCGCCGTTGCTGTCGATCGTGACCGACTTCACGTCCCCGCTGGTCACCTGGCTCTGGAAGGCGGTGAACGTGTACTTGGTCGTGGGGCTGCTGCGCAGGAAGGACGGCCAGAACAGCAGCAGGATCAGGATGAGCATCCCGAGCGGGATCAGCCAGCGCCGCCACGCCGGCGGCGGCGGGGGCGTGGGCTGCGGCGGATCCTTGGGCGGCCCGGGCTCGACCGAGCGCGACAGATGTGTGTGCCCCAGCCGGATTCGCGTGATCATCGCGTTTCGCTCTCCTCGCCGCCGGGCGTCAACCTTGCCGCCCTCAACACCCTAAACAGCAGGTATCAGTCTGTAATGCCCGGGCGGATCCCGCCACCAGTGCGCTGCCAGCGAACCGGCCCGCGCACGTCCGCGGCGAACGGCCCGCCGTCATCCGGGCGGCCGGCCGGTGCGCTCACGGCCCCCGTCTCGCCTGGCAGCGTGGTCATGGCATCATCCCCGCCCGCTCACCTGGACCGGCAGCACGTCAGATCATGTTTCCGGGCCGTGCAGGTAGCGCAGTGGTCCATGGGCGGGGGCGAGGTTGTCCGCGATGGCGCCGACCGCATAGGACGTGCTCGCGCCGATGACCGCCCCGATGATGGTGTCGCCCGGATAATGGACGCCCGTGTGGACCCGTGAGTAAGCCACCGCTGCCGCCAGCAGGGCCAGCCCGAGCGCCAGCGCGGGCATGTCCTGGCCCACCGCCGCGGCGAACGCGAACGCCGACGCCGAATGCCCCGACGGGAACGACGTCGATCCTGGCATTTTGACCTGCCGGTCGTCGGGCACCCCGGCCCTGGCCCGGTCTGGCCGCCGCCGGGGGTAGACGGACTTGACGCCCAGGTTCACCACCGCCGACGTGACCCCGATGGACAGCACCCCGCGCAGGGCCGCCCGGCGTCCGGTCGGCCCCCCGGCGAGGGCCAGGACGGCCGCGATGGCCAGCCAGAGCCGGGACTTGTCCGCGGCACGGGACAGCCGCCGCAACGGCTCGTCCAGCGTGGGGGTGGGCACCGAGGCGATCGCCTGGTACACGGCGCGATCCACCGCGCCCAGCTCGCGCAGCGCCGCCACGACCCGCGGCCCCGCGCCCAGCTGGCGCAGGATCGTCTCCAGCCGCTGCCACGCAGGGGTGTCCGCTTCCGTCAGCCGGTCGGCCAGCCAGTCGGCCCCTGCCACCGCACCGGCCGGGAGCGGCTCGGCGCCCTGTGTCGCCACCGGCGTATGTTAACACCGGCCGTGGCGGCCGCCCGCCCTTCACCTTCGCCAGCCATGGCTGCGCTCGGCCGCGACGCCGGTGGTGCGGCCGGTCACGCCACCTGCAGGCAGGCCCTGATCGGGAGGTGGTCCGAGCCGGCCGGGGGGAGCACCTTCCCGTCGCGGGCCCGGACGGCCCGGCTGGTCAGCATGTGGTCGAGCTGCAGCAGCGGGCGGTAGGCCGGGAAGGTCGGGCCGTGCACCGCCGGTGCGTAGCCGGCCGCCAGGCCGCTGACCGGCCCGGGCATGTTGAGGTCCCCGGCGATGACCGTCGGCACTGTGCTCGCCGCCAGCCGCCGCGTCAGCCGCACCAGCTGCACCGGGCTGAGGAGAAGGTGGGTCAGGTGGGTGTTGGCGACCCGCAGGCTGGCCCCGGCGGGTGTGGTGACCGTGACGAGCTGGGCGGCCCGGTCGACCTTGTCGCCCGGGGTCCGGCCGAGGTCCGCCACTTCGTAGCCGGTCACCGGCAGCGTCGTGAGTACGGCGAGGCCCAACCGGCCGTGAGCGGGGTCGGGCGCGATGGCCAGTGCGCGCAGGTCGGTGCCGGTGGCCAGGAACGTGCGGATGACCCGGGCGCCGAGTGCCTGCGCGGCCTCGGCCACCAGGTCCGGCTGGCCAGCCGGCCACCAGGCTTCCTGCAGGACGATCATGTCGGCCTTCAGCTGGCCGCACGCGGCGACCACGTCGAACGGCGTGCCGTCGGCACCGCGGCCGCCGTGCAGGTTCATGCTGGCGAGGATCATGGGCGGCCGCCTCCCTCTGGCCTTCCAGCAAGCGCGAGCTCCCCTTCCGCACCAGCCCAACTTATGGGTAGGTGGTAGTAGGAGCGACGACTATCAGCCCGGGAAGGACCCCTTCATGTGCAAGCCCGGATCAGCGAGCGGCGGCAGCGGCGTCACCTCCGGCGGACTCGGCCTCGCGTTTGCCGTGGTCGCGGTCGCCGGCGTCGTGACTATGGCCACCGCTGTCATCAGCACCATCATCACCGCGGCCCTCATCACCGTATTCAGCCTCGCCGCCGCTGGGACCGTCGTGCTGGCGGTCATCTTGTGCCGGACCCGGAGCGTGGTGACCTGGCCCATGCGGGCGACGCCGCCGCCGGCGGGTGGGCGGCGTCCGGCTCCGCCGCCGCGGCGCGTCTTGCCCGCACCGTCCCGGCCGGGCCGAGCCCAGGCCTGGCCGGTCACGGGCGCGGCCGCCCGGCCCGCCGTCCCGGCGCGCCAGCCGCTGGCCATCGAGGCGCCCGCATCCGTCCCCGTGCGCATCGGCGCACCCATCGGGCCCGCTGACCTCGCCCTGGTGGCGTGGCCGACGGCATCCGGGCCTGGGAAGACGGCATCCGGGCCGGGGAAGGTGCCCGGCGGCCCGGCGCCAGAGGAGGCCGAGGCCCGGCTGTTCCTTGAAGGAGCACGGATGTGAGTTGGTGCTCTTCTGGGACCCTCTGGTGCCAACCTCAAGCTGGATGATGGCGCGCGGCCGTGGCCACCCGGCTCGGCGAAGCGGCAGCTTTCAGGCGTCAGCGTCACTGCCGGCGCCCGGGCGCAGGCTCAGCCACTGCGCGTAGGAGCTGGATTGTTCCGGGCCGGGTTGCGCACCGCCCGGCAGGGCCTGGGTGAACACGAGGGTGGCGGTGGCCTGGAGTTCGCTGCGGAGCAGGCCGGCGGGGCCGGTCGCCTCGAACCCCAGTGTCCACCAGTGCTGGCCGCCGGTGCGGACCTCGGTGAGCTCCACCTCGCACCGCGGCTCAGCGCCCAGGCCCGCGGCGAGCGGCACCAGCTGCCCGCCGGCGGAGGAGAACCGGCTGATCCGCCGTCTTTTGCGCACCGGCCGCCAGCCGGCCGGGCCGGCGCGGTGCTGGCTGGGTGGGTGGAAGGGAAACGACCACTTGTGCCAGGACTCCATCTGCCCGCGGGCGCGGCCCGCCACCTCCAGCATCCCCGGGCTCCCCCCGAACACCTTCACCTCCAGCGCCCCGCCTCCGCGGACCTTCACCGACAGCCCGGGCAACGGCGGATCCAGCAGGTAGCTGTCCTCACGTGACTCGGTCCCGGCCGGGAACCGCCCGAACCACCGGGCCACCGCCGGCGCCAGCTGGCCGGGGAAGATCCAGCGCACCTCCAGGCTGCGGACCCCTGCGCTGACCGGGCTGCCAGGCGGTTGGGCCGTCATCGCCACATGCTCCTGTCGTTGCCTTGCCGGTGCCGTGCTGTCAGGTCAGCCCAGCCGTAGCAGGCCGGCCGCGGACGGCCAGGCAGGCGCCCAGGATCAGGCCGGTGCAGGCCATGAGCTGCCGGGCGTGGGCCAGCAGCCAGTCCTGGGCGTGCTTGAGCGCCGCCTTGGTGGCGTCACCGACCGCCGTAGACACGGCGGTCGGTGAACGCTGGAGTACACAGGCCCCCCCCGCGGGTTCACCCGTGTGCTCCAGCGCCCGTACGAGTTCAGTGCACGTTACGGCATGCCATAGTGAAAACCGGCGGAGCGGACGGGAGCGAACCGGAGCGCGCAAAGCGGTCCGCCAGTGTCCCCCGGTACGCAAGGATGCGTGCGTTGACCGATGTAACTAGCGAGACATTGCGCCTGTGGCGTCAATCCAGAGGCTGGGACGTGCCGCGGATGGCACGCGAGTTGCGCAAGGCCGCCCGGGATTCCGGCGAGGACGTAGCCGCCCACCACGGCCTGGTAAAGATGATCCCGCAGTGGGAACGAGGCAACCGCGCCCCCCGCGAGCGGTACAGGCTGCTGTACCTCAAGATCTTCAGTGACGCGCTCGGCAGCCTGCCGCTCGGCATGGACACCGTGGATCTCGCGCTACGGCTGGCTGAGATCCGCTCGCGCGCAGCCAGCCTGCCCGGCCCCGGCCAGATCAGGGCGCTGGAGGCCGCCGCCCTGGCTAAGCCAAGACAAACCATGCCGCCAGCCGAGATCCGCGCCCTGGCCGCGGAGGCCATAGCCCACCTGCATCAGGTCGCCGGCAAGCTCGCGGAACTCTCCGCGCTGCTCGGCGACGACGAGGCCGACGAGGGCAAGCCATGAGCGCACGTGATGACAAGATCAGGCAGGCAGTGGCCGAGCTGGACGCTCACGTCGCCGAAGTCGAGGCCAGCGTTGCAGCCCTGAAAGCGCTCCTGGCCAGCGACGAAGTCCCGGAGGAACAAGAAGACCCAAGCTGACCCACAGACCACGCCGGCACGCGCTGACCCACAGACCATGCTGGCAGGCGTCGTAAGAACGCGTGGATGCCCGTCCGGCCGACCGGACCGACACGACGAACATCACTGCGACGCTCCCGGCGTGTCAGGTCATGGTTGAGTGGTCCACTCGATGCTTAGGTGCCTGGACTGGTTGGAGGGGTCGGGAGTTGTCAGATTCTTCACGTGCCCCTCTATCGGCTTGTACCGAATGGGGGACCAGCGCGAGCCGATGAGCAGGCGCGCCTTCCTGCCGAATCTGCGCTGCTGATATCGAGTGGGCGACTCGGGTCTTACCGGTTCAGATCGTCCATCTACCTACGGTGGGTACGGCCTCCCTGGGCCTGCGGACGGGGCAGACCAGGGGGAACCACCAGGGTTCTCCCTGGGGCGACGCAGCGGTGGAACTTCTTAGCGTCATCCCTGACACAACCCTCAGGGAGGCAGCAATGGGTACAACCGGGGACCGCACCAGCGGCGCAAGTGGGATGGCGGAACAGCAGGTGCCAGGACTCGGGAGCGGCGAGCTTCGTGAGGGTTACGCCGAGATTGGCGACGTGCGGCTGCATTACGTCGAGGCCGGCGAGGGGCCGCTGATCGTTTTGCTGCACGGCTTCCCGGAGTTCTGGTACGGATGGCGGCTGCAGATCGGACCGCTCGCGGCGGCGGGATTCCGGGTCGTCGTACCCGACATGCGCGGCTACAACCTGTCATCAAAGCCGGACGGCGTCGCGGCCTACGACACCGGCCAGCTGACTGCCGACATCCGCGGCCTGATCCACGAACGCGGCGCCCAGTCCGCGCTGCTGGCCGGTCACGACTGGGGCGGATCGGTCGCCTGGGCCACCGCGATGAACCACCCCGAGGTCGTGAACCGGCTGGCCATCCTCAACGCGGCCCATCCGCGGAAGCTGTCGCAGGGACTGCACCACCCCGGCCAGCTCCGCAGATCCTGGTACTTCTTCTTCTTCGACCTCCCCGACCTGCCCGAAACCGTCGTGCACGCCGACCACTGGCACTTCTTCCGGCACTTCCTGCACGACGCCCACCCGGCCTACACCCCGGAGGAGACCGACCGCTACATCGAGGCGTGGTCACAGCCCGGCGCGGCGACCGGGATGATCAACTACTACCGGTCCTCGGTGCGGACCCCGCCGAAACAGGCCGAAGCGGCGCTCCGCCCGATCAAGGCGCCCACGCTGGTCATCTGGGGGCAGCGCGATCGCTACCTCGGCCAGGACCTGGCCGAGCCCGAGCACGACGACGTGCCCAACCTCGACCGCGTCGAGCGCCTGCCCGACGCCTCGCACTGGGTCCATCACGACGAGGCCGAGCGCGTCAACCAACTGCTCACCGACTTCTTCGCCCCCGCCCTGCCAGCCAAGAACTGAATGCCGGCCTACACATGACCGGCCGCGGCTTGGGATGCTGAGGCAGATGGCTGAAGTCCCGGGGATGTCGCCGCGGCAGCGGTGGACGCTGGTGCTGGTGTGCACGGCAGTGTTCATGTTGCTGCTGGATATCACCGTGGTGAGCGTGGCGCTGCCATCGATTCAGCGGGAGCTGCGGGCGAGCCTGCCGGACCTGCAGTGGGTGAGCGCCGCCTACGCCCTGGTGCTGGCCGTGCTGCTGCTGCCGGCGGCCACCCTGGGTGACCGGCTGGGCCGGCGCCGGCTGTTCCTGGCCGGCCTGGTCATCTTCACCGCCGGGTCGCTGGCGTGTGCGCTGGCCCCGACCGCGCTGGCGCTGCAGCTGTTTCGCGCGCTGCAGGGAGTCGGCGGCGCGGTGCTGTTCGCCACGGGCACGCCGCTGCTGCGCGCGGAGTTCTCCGGCGCCGCCCTGGCCCGGGCGCTGGGTGTCTTCGGCGCCACGCTCGGCGGCGCCACCGCCATCGGGCCGCTGGCCGGCGGGGTGCTGACCGACACACTGGGCTGGCGGTCCATCTTCTTCATCAACCTGCCCATCGGCGTGGCGGCGTTCGCGGGCGGGGTGGCCCGGCTGCGCGAATCCCGCGACCCGGTCGGCGGCCGGGCCGACTGGGTGGGCACGGCCCTGATCACCGCGGCGCTGACCGCGCTGATGTTCGCGCTGATCCGCGGCAACGCGCTGGGCTGGGCGAGCCCGGCGATCGTGGCCCTGTTCGCCACCGCAGCTGTGGCCTTTGCCGGGTTCGTGATATACGAGCTGCGCATAGCCGCCGCGCCCATGGCCGACCTGCGCCTGTTCGCCCGGCGCAGCTTTGCCGCGACCGGGTTCGTGGCGTTCGCGATCTCGGCGACGGTCATCGGGATGATCATCTACCTGTCGCTGTATGTGCAGAACACCCTCGGCTACTCCCCGGTCCAGGCCGGGCTGCGGTTCCTGCCGCTGTCGCTGGCCTCCTTCGCGGTCGCCCTCCTGACCGGCCGGCTGATCGGCAAAGTGGCGATGCGGGTGCTGCTGGGCGTGGCCATGGTCGCGGCCGCTGCCGGGCTGGCCTCGATGGCCCACCTCACCGCCATCTCCACCTGGCTGGTGCTGCTGCCCGGATTCATCCTGGCCGGGATCGGCCTGGGCATCACCTCCACCGGCCTGGCCTCGGCCGCGCTTTCGGCGGTGGAACCGGCCCACGCCGGGATGGCCGCCGGCCTGGTGAACACGCTGCGCCAGGTCGGCACCGCCACCGGCGTGGCCGTGCTCGGCGCTCTCTACGCTTCCCGCGTCACCACCGCCACCTTGCACGCCCTGGCCGGCCTGCCCGCCCCGCCCGGCGCCGTCCACCGGCTGGCCGCCGCAGTCGCCTCCGGCGCCGGCACCCGGGTAGCCGCCGTGGTCCCGCCCGCCGCCCGCGCCGCGGTCACCCACGCCGCCCGCGCCGGCACCGCCAGCGGCCTCAACGACGTCCTGCTCGCCGCGGCCGCGTTGGCCGCGCTCGGCGCTATCGCCGGCTTCGCCTACGGACCCGACCCAGCCAGGCAGCCGCCGCCCAGCGCCGCCCCCGGCGACCACAGCGCACAGGCCGCCCAGCCGGCCACCGCCCAGCACCAGGCCCAGCGACCGGCCGGGCCCAAAACAACGCCACCATAGCCCCATCAAGACACCGGCGCAGACCCGTTGGCTCGCCCCCAGGCGAGCCGCGAGCCGCGCCGACACCCGGCGGTTCCACCAGCTGGTCGCCTCGGACACCGCCAAGGGCCGCACGGCCGCCCTGTTCACGCAGGGCCTGCAGACCCGCGGCCCGCCCGAACGCGACCTCGGCGACCGCATCGGAGCCCTTTGACAGAGAGAACAGATCCGGCGCACAGCTAACACCGCACCGTCGACGTCGATGCCAACTATCGCCACCAGCAGCAAGCTATGAACCTGAAGCCTGCGCGGAACCTACGGCCGCAATTCGAGATCGCCGACCCCAAGCACCTGGCCGGTGAGGTGGTGGCCATGGTCGCTGAGCAGGTACGCGATCACGTCTGCCACCCGGTCGGGTGCGCACGGTCTGTGGACCTCGAGCGACACCGCGTTGACGGTGATGTTGCGCTCACGCAACTCGAGCGCGAGCGCTCGCGAGAGCACGTCTGTGGTGGCCTTGATTGCTGCATAGAGGCCGTGGGTCGTCAGGGATGAACCCTCCGCTGAGCTGGACAGGTTAACGATCGCACCGCCGTTGCGAAGGTGACGGCCTGCTTCTCGGTTGACGATGAAGGTGGCCCGCGTGTTGATCCGGACCAGTGCATCGAACTCGTCGAGGTCGGCCTCGGCCAGTGAAGTCGCGGTGATCCGGCTGCCGACGGCGTGGACAACGACGTCGATGCCGCCGAATGCTGCGATCGTCTCGGCGAAGAGCCTCTCCACGTCCAGATCGTCAGCGACGTCCGCGCGGACGGCCACTGCGTCGCTGTTGTCGGCGAGGATCGCTTCGACGGTCGACTCCGCCGCACGCTGGTCGTGGAGGTAGTTGACGACGACGGCGTAGCCGCTGGCCGCCAGCCGGCGGATCGTCGCCCGGCCAACGCCGCGGGACCCTCCGGTGACGATTGCCACGCGACCGGCAGGCGACCCGTCGAGCGCGATATTCATGGCACGAGTCTGGATGGCATCACGCCGCCTCGAACCAGGGTGTTCCCCTGCCCCGATCACGGGCCTTATCGTTGCGGCATGGCCGAACCCAGGGCGTCGGCCTTCAGAGGGCGTGCCCGCGAACGCCAAGCCCTCGATGGCCTGCTGGACCGTGCTCGTGGCAGCGAGAGCGCGGTGCTGGTCATCCGGGGTGAGGCGGGGATCGGCAAGACCGCGCTGATGCGCTACTGCGCGCGCCAGGCGTCAGGCTGCCGCCTGGTGCAGATCGCCGGCGTGGAATCCGAGATGGAGCTGCCACTCGCGTCGCTGCACCAGATCTGCACGCCGATGCTGAACCGCCTGGCCGCGCTGCCGGAGCCCCAGCAGCGCGCGTTGCGGGTGGCGTTCGGGTTAGCGGCGGGAACTGCTCCGGACCGATTCATGGTGGGTCTGGCGGTTCTGAGCCTGCTGGCCGAGAATGCCGCCGCGCGGCCGCTGGTCTGCCTGGTCGATGACGCCCAGTGGCTGGATGAAGCCTCGTCCCAGGTGGTCGGGTTCGTCGGACGGCGGCTGCTGGCTGAACCTGTTGCCCTGTTGTTCGCGGTCCGGGAGGCAGCCGACGAGCAGATGTTTCCTGGCCTGCCGGCGCTGACGGTCGAAGGGCTCATCGACGAGGACGCACGGGCGTTGCTGACGGCCGCGGTCCCAGGTCATCTGGACGAGCGGGTTCGCGACCGGATCATCGCCGAGACCTCGGGGAACCCGCTGGCGCTGCTGGAGCTGGCCAGAGGGATGAGCGAGGCCGAGCTGGCCGGCGGCTTCGCCGGCCCGCCCAAGGCGAGCCTGTCTGGTCATCTCCAGGACCAGCTCCAGGACCACTACCTGCGCCAGGTGCGGGCCCTGCCGGAGCCGACCCGGCAGCTAATGCTGCTGGCGGCGGCCGACCCCACCGGGGACGCCACGCTGCTGTGGCGTGCCGCACAGACGCTGGGGCTGGGACGTGATGCGGCGGCCGCGGCCGATGCGGGACAGCTGCTGAAGATCGGCTCTCAAGTACGGTTCCGGCACCCCCTGGTGCGGTCGGCTGCCTACACGGCCGGGTCCCCCGAGGATCGCCGCGCCGCCCACCTGAAGATCGCTGCGGCGACGGACGTCCAGGAGGATCCGGAGCGTCGGGTGTGGCACCTGGCTGCTGGGGCCACCGGACCGGACGAAGACGTTGCCACCGCGCTCGAACAGGCGGCGGTCAAGACCCAGGCTCGCGCCGGGCTAGCGGCCGCAGCGGCCTTCCTCGAACGGTCGGTGGCCCTGACCGCCGGACCGGGACGGCGCGCTGACCGGGCCCTGGCAGCCGCCCTCGCGAACCTGCACGCCGGCGCGTTCGACACCGCACTGGGCCTGCTGGCCCAAGCCGAAGCCGACTCGGTTGACGATCTCCAGCGTGCCCGCGCGGAGCAACTCCGAGGACAGATCGAGTGGGCATCTGTCGCCGGGCGCGAGGCGCCCGTTCTGCTGCTGCAGGCGGCTAAGAGACTCGAACCACTCCATGTCGGGCTCGCCCGGGAGACCTACCTTTACGCCTGGGTGGCATCCTCCCTCGCTGGTCCTCTCGCCGGACCCGGCGGGCTTCTACTGGAGGTTTCCCGAGCGGCACGAGCGGTCCCACAGCCAGCGGGGGCTCCGCGGCCTTGTGACCTCCTCCTCGACGGTCTGGCGACGATGGTCACCCAAGGGCATGCGGCAGCAGAGCCGACCCTGCGGCGCGCAGTGGGCGCATTCCTCGGTGATCAGGTGTCCGGGGAAGAGTGGCTGCAGTGGGGGATTCTCGCCCAGATGGCGGCCATGGCCGTGTGGGACTTCGACAGCTGGGTCGTGTTGAGCACCCGGCATGTCGAGCTCGCCCGCGCATCGGGCGCCCTCGCCCCGTTGTCCATCGCCTTGAACGGACGCGGACAGGTGGCCACGCAGTGCGGCGACTTCGAGACAGCGACGTCGCTGGCCGCAGAGAAGGACGTCGTCAATGAGGTGACCGGAATCCGCCTGGCTTCGACCTGTGATCTGTTGCTCGCCGGGTACCGGGCCGGCCTGCGGAAGCGATACCACTCTTCTCGGCGACCATCGAGGACTCCATCGCCCGCGGAGAGGGATTCGCCGTCCAGATGGCCAACTGGGCCAGCGCGGTCCTCCACAACGGTCTCGCGCGCTACGCAGAGGCGTTGGCTGTGGCGCAGCCGGCGACCGAAGAAACCTACCAGCCCTTGAGCAGACAGCTGGTTCTGCCCGAACTGATCGAGGCCGCCGTGAGAACCGGACAGGTGGAACTTGCCCGGGAAGCGCTGGAGCGGCTGTCGGCCATGACGGCCATCAAGGGGTCCGACTGGGCGAAGGGCCTGGAGGCGCGCTCGCGAGCGCTGCTCAGCGAAGGCCAAAATGCGGAGCGCTGCTACGCCGAGGCGGTCGAGCGGTTCGGCCGCACACCGCTGCGGCCCGAGCTTGCCCGGGCCCACCTGCTCTACGGCGAGTGGCTCCGTCGCGGGGACCGGCGGCTCGACGCGCGCCGCCAGCTGCGCGCCGCCTACCACCTGTTCGCCGTGATCGGCGCTGAGGCCTTCGCCGAGCGCGCACGCAGGGAGCTGCTCGTCACCGGCGAGAAGGTCCGCAAACGCGAGGCCGACACCTACACCGAGCTCACCCCGCAGGAGGAGCACATCGTCCGGCTGGCCCGAGACGGACGCACCAACCCCGAGATCGGCGCGGAACTGTACATCAGCGCCCGCACCGTTGAATGGCACCTCCGCAAGGTGTTCACAAAACTGGGCATCACCTCCCGCAGGGACCTTTACGACGCCTTCCCCCCGCAAGGCCAGCGCACGCCATCCCGCTAGACGTCGTCACAGAGGCCGAGCGCCGGCTGGCCGAGGCTGTTGCCGGGGCGGGAGCCGGGCGCTGCTGGTGCATGGCGAGCCGGGCGTGGGCAGCGCGGCGCTGCTGGAGTACCTGGCCGGGCGGCGGCGGCAGACCGGGGTAATCGGCCAGGGTGTTCACGGGCGCCATGGGACGGCCCGGGTGCGACCGTGGATGCCATATCGATGCCGGCTTACCCTAGGTCTTGCCGCGGAGCTGGCATGAACACGGTCCGGGTCGCTCCCGCAAGGCCATAGGAGAGGTGGTCACCCCATGCGTTCCGGCATCATCCCCGACGGGCAGACGCGACAACGATGAAGCCGGGAACGGACACCTCGTTCGGCGCACTGAAGCAGATCGATGCCGGGGTGCTGAATGTCGGGTACGCCGAAGACGGCCCGGCCGACGGCCCGGCCGTCATCTTGCTGCACGGCTGGCCCTACGACATTCACAGCTTTGCCGATGTCACACCGGTGCTGGCCTCGGCGGGCTACCGGGTCATCGTCCCGTTCGCCCGCGGCTACGGGACCACCCGCTTCCTGTCGGACGACACGCCCCGTAACGGCCAGCAAGCGGCCCTGGCCGCGGATGTCATCGCGCACATGGATGCGCTCCACATCGACAAGGCCATCCTGGCCGGCTTCGACTGGGGGGCCCGGTCGGCCGACGTCGTCGCGGCGCTGTGGCCAGAGCGCTGCAAGGCCCTGGTGTCGGTGAGCGGGTACCTGATCGGCAGCCAGGCCGCCAGCCAGGCGCCATTGCCGCCGCAGGCCGAGCACGCCTGGTGGTACCAGTTCTACTTCGCCACCGAGCGCGGCCGGGCCGGCTACGACGCCTACCGGCGCGATTTCAGCAAACTCATCTGGCAGCTCGCCTCACCGAAGTGGGCCTTCGGCGACGCCACGTTCGCGCGCAGCGCGGCCGCCTTCGACAACCCCGATCACGTAGCCGTCGTGATCCACAACTACCGCTGGCGGCTCGCCCTGGCCGAGGGCGAGCCGCAATACGACGCCCTGGAGCGGCGGCTCGCCGACTTGCCGGCCATCGCCGTGCCCACCATCACCCTCGAGGGCGACGCCAACGGCGCGCCGCACCCGGACCGCAGCGCCTACGCCGGCAAATTCTCCGGCAAGTACGAGCACCGGACGATCGAGGGCGGCGTCGGGCACAACCTGCCCCAGGAAGCCCCGCAGGCCTTCGCCCAGGCGATCGCCGACGTCGATGGCTTCTGACCGATGAAGATCACGCCGCCAGCGTCCCGGGCACGATCGCGGATGTGCGCGCCGTCTAGGGAGCGCTGACCCCGGCCACGCGAATCGCCAACGTTAGGAGACGAACATGGCTGCCGAAGACATCCACCCGTTTCAGGTCGGTTTCCCAGAGGCGGAGCTGACCGAGCTGCGCAGACGTGTAAACGCGACCCGCTGGCCCGACAAGGAGACGGTTACCGACGATTCGCAGGGCGTGCGGCTGGCGCTGATGCAAGAGCTCGCGCGGTACTGGGGGACGGACTACGACTGGCGCAAGTGTGAGGGGAACCTGAACGCCCTGCCGAACTTCATGACCGAGATCGACGGGCTCGACATTCATTTCATCCACGTCCGCTCCCAGCACCAGGACGCGCTGCCGCTGATCGTCACCCACGGGTGGCCTGGCTCGATCATCGAGCAGCTGAAGATCATCGAGCCGCTGACCAATCCCACCGCCCATGGCGCGAGCGGGGCGGACGCGTTCCATCTGGTTATTCCCTCGCTGCCAGGTCACGGGTTCTCGGCCAAGCCGGCCAGCACCGGGTGGGATCCGGTCCGCATCGCACGTGCCTGGGTCGTGCTGATGAAGCGCCTGGGATACACCCGGTTCGTGGCCCAGGGCGGCGACTGGGGGGCGGCCGTCACCCAGTCGATGGGCATACAGGCAGCGCCGGAACTGGCCGGCATTCACTCCAACATGCCTGGCACCGCCCCCGCCGCGATCAACACCGCGGTCCAGCGCGGCGACCCGCCACCACCGGATCTGTCCGCCGAGGAGAGAGCCGCGTACGAGCAGCTGAGCGGCTTTTATGCCCAGCACGTGGCCTACGCACAGATCATGACCACGCGCCCGCAAACGCTATACGGGCTGGCGGACTCACCCGCCGACCTGGCCGCGTTCATGCTCGACCACGGCGACGGCACCGGCCAGCCCGGGCTGGTAGAAAAGGCTCTTCAGGGAAACCTGCAGAGCCCCCTCACCCGGGACGACATCCTCGACAACATCACGCTCTACTGGCTGACCAACACCGGGGTTTCCGCGGCCCGCCTGTACTGGGAGAACAAGGCGGACTTCTTCGACGCCAAGCCCATCACGATCCCGTTCGCCATCAGCGTCTTCCCCGACGAGCTCTACCAGGCCCCGCGCAGCTGGGCCGAGCGCGCCTACCCCCACAACCTCATCCACTACAACCAGCTCGACCGAGGCGGCCACTTCGCCGCCTGGGAAGAACCCGAACTGTTCGCAACCGAGATCCGGGCGGCGTTCAAGCCGCTGCGCTAGCACAAGCCGAGGACGGCGGTCTGAGGTAGAGGGCAATCACGGTCCGCACGGCGGCGAAACCAGCCGGAGTCGTGGCCATGGCCGGAAGGACCCGCCGGAACGCCGCGCCCGCGGTGATACCGAGGGCGGCAGCGAACAGCGAGTCCGCGGTTAGTCGGGCAGGGTCCGGGGGAGGCCGAACCGGGGCAGCACGCTGTTGTCGAACCGCGTGATGCCGCAGATCCGGTCGCCGGCCAGGGTGAGGACCTGCAGTCCCATCGCGCGGGCGATGCCGGTGTGGGGGTCCCGGACATAGATGCCGAACGCGGGCTGGCCGTTGGCGCGGGTCGCGACCAGCCGGTAGGTCCGGCCTTGCCGGAAGGCCACCACGGTCAGGAACCGCGCCGTCGGCTCGCGGCCCTGGTACTCCAGCGGGACCGGCGGCATGGTCAGCAGGACGTCGTCGGTGAGCAGGGCGACGACACCGTCGACGTCGCCCTCGTCGTAAGCGCGCGTCAGCCGGGCGACGAGCTCGCGTTCGGCGGCCGAATCGGGCGGCGGCGGGTCGCGGCGTTCCGCTGGCGCGAGCTGGCGCTGGAGGGTGGCGCGGGCCCGCTTGAGCGCGCTGGTCACCGACTCCTCGCTGGTCTGGAGGATGCCAGCCGCCTCGCTGGCCCGGAACCCGAGGACGTCGCGCAGGATGAGCACGGCGCGCTGACGGGGTGGCAGCAGCTGCAGGGCGGTCACGAAGGCCAGCGAGATGGCCTCGGTCGCCTCGTACCGGGCCTCGGGGCCGGGCGCGCTGTCGGCCAGCCCTTCCAGCAGGACATCGGGGTAGGGCTCGAGCCAGGTCACCTCGCCCAGCCGGGTGGGCTCCGGCGGGACGAGACCAGGTGGCGGCCAGTCCATCTGCGGGCGGCGGCTAGCTGACCGCAGCGCGTTCAGGCAGCGGCTGGTCGCGACCTGGTAGAGCCAGGTCCGGATCGAGGCGCGCCCCTCGAAGCCGCTCAGCCCCTGCCACGCGGCCAGCAGCGCCTCCTGCAGCGCGTCCTCGGCGTCGTGAGCCGAGCCGAGTATCCGGTAGCAGTGCACCTGCAACTCGCGCCGGTAGGGGTCGATGAGCTCGCGGAACGCGTCGGCATCCCCGGCCCGGGCCAGGCCGATCAGGTCTGTGGTCACCACACCATCCTCGCTTCACCTCGTTCCTCCGGCTCCCCCCACTCCTTCTCCTGTGTTGACCCCGCCCGCGCCGCGAACTGGGCGGTCCGGGCCCGCCCAATCGGCCGGCGCGGCGGGGTCGGCCCATGTGACAGGTGAACGCCGAAGCCGCGGAACGAGCCAGGAGGAAAGATGAACCCCGCCCCGGCAGCACAGACAGCGTTCGAAGGCACAGCAGGCAGGCAGGTGACAGCCGGCCTGCCTGCACCGCAGCGGAGGAGCCGGCGCGGCTGGGTTCTCGGGCTGACTTCGGCGGCGTACTTCATGGTGGTGCTGGACGCGCTGGTGGTGATAACAGCGCTGCCCCGGATGCAGCTTGATCTCCACGTGGGGCTGCCGGCCCTGCAGTGGACGGTGAACTCCTACGGCATCGCGTTCGCCGCGGGCATCATCACCGCCGCCGCGCTCGGCGACCGGCTCGGCCGGCGCAAGGTCTTCACCGCCGGCGTCGCGCTGTTTACCCTCGCCTCCGCCGCCTGCGCCCTGGCGCCCACCGCGTCCGCGCTGATCGCCGCCCGGGCCGTGCAGGGCCTGGGCGGCGCGGCCGTGCTCCCGCTCAGCCTGACAATCCTGACGGCGGCCTACCCCGCCGAACGCCGCGGCGCGATCGTCGGCATCTACGGCGGGCTGGCCGGCCTGGCCGTCGCCGTCGGCCCGCTGGTCGGCGGGGCGGTCACCGAAGGGCTCGACTGGCACTGGATCTTCTGGGTCAACGTCCCGATCGGGATGGCCGTGGGCCTGCTGGCGCTGCGGCGGCTGCCGGAAAGCTACGGCGCTCCCGCCCGGCTCGACCTGCCGGGGGTCGCGCTC
Source organism: uncultured Actinomycetes bacterium (assembly GCA_963730065.1). Classification (GTDB taxonomy): domain Bacteria; phylum Actinomycetota; class Actinomycetes; order Streptosporangiales; family Streptosporangiaceae; genus UBA9676. The sequence continues at coordinate 86,370 of CAVSQL010000014.1, forward strand.
GTCTCGGCCGGCGTCGTCGCTCTGGTCTGGGGGCTCGTGCGCACCGGCCAGGCAGGCTGGACCAGCCCCGAGGTCGTCATCGCCCTGGCTGCGGGCGCGGCTCTGCTGGCCGCCTTCTTCGCCTGGGAGTGCCGGGCGCCGGAGCCGATGCTGCCCCTGCGGTTGCTCCGCGTCCGGGCCTTCGCCGCGGGGAACGCGACCGCGTTCCTGATGACGGGGGCGGTCTTCGGTGCCGGGTTTCTCGTCGCGCAGTACTTCCAGTTCGCCTTGGGGTACTCCCCGCTGGGCACGGGCGTGCGGCTGCTGCCCTGGCTCGCGACCCCGATGCTCATCTCGCCGGCGGCCGGCGCGGTGTCGGACCGGATCGGGCGCCGGCCGGTGATCGCCGCCGGGCTGCTGCTGCAGGCGGCCGGCCTCGGCTGGGTCGCGCTCAGGGCCTCGCCCGCGGCGGGCCACCTTCAGCTCGTCCTCGCGCTGCTCGTCGCCGGTGTCGGCATCTCGATGGCCCTGCCGACCGTGCCGACCGCGGTCCTGAGCGCCGTCGCCCCGGCGGAGATGGGGAAGGCGTCCGGCATCAGCACCATGATGCAGCGCTTCGGTGCCGTCTTCGCCGTCGCGATCGTCAGCTCGGTCTTCGCCGCGAACGGGCACCTCGGATCGCCGGCCGCTGTCACCGCCGGGTTCCGGCCCGCGCTGGCCGTCTGCGCGGCGCTCTCGCTGCTCGGGGCGGTCACCGCGCTGGCCATGGCGGCGCGGCGGCGCCAGGCCGCCGCCGGCACCGAACCGGCCCAGGCCGGGATCGCGGCCTAGGCCAGGCCCCCGCGCCGGTGCTCGGCCTCCTGGCCCGGCACCGGCGCGGGCACGCGCTGGGTGACGGGCGGCGGCGACGCGGTGGTGCCGGGCGGCAGCCGGCGGGTGATCGCCAGCGCCAGGACGCCGACCGCCGCCGCGGCCGCGAACGCGGCCGTGATGCCCAGCTGCAGGTGCCCGCCCGCGCCCGCCGCCACGGCCGCGCCGCCCACGCCGATGCCGATCGCGGTCCCGAGCACGTCGGCCAGGTTCAGTGACGCCGATGCCCGTCCCTCCCCGCCGGGCGGCGCCATCCGCAGCATCATCAGCGAGGTCGGCGCGTACGCCATCCCCATGCCCAGGCCCGCGACGGTCCACGCCGCCAGGGCCACCGCCACCGGCACGCCCGGCTGCAGCGCCAGGACCATCCCGGCGATGCCGGCCAGGATGATCACCAGCCCGGTGCGCACGAAACGGCGTCCTTCCCAGGTCTCGCTCAGCCGGGCCTGCACCCAGGCGCCAACGGTCCAGCCCAGCGTGGCGCCGGTGACGGCGAGGCCGGCCACCACCGGGCTGCGGTGGCGGACCGCGGTGATGGCCAGGGTCACGTACGCGTCCGCGCCGAAGAACGCGAAGGTCAGCAGGCCCCGGCTGAGGATCGTGGTCGGCAGCCCGGGGCGGGCGGTGAGGGTTCCGGCCGGCACCAGGCGGCGCAGCGCGGGCACCCCAGCGGCCACGCCCGCCACGATCAGCGCGCCGCCGGCCAGCGTGCCGCCCCCGAGCGCGGAGCCGGAACCGGCGACGAGCGTGAGGCCGGCCAGGAGCATGGTGGCGCAGAGGGCCACGGCGACCGCGTCGATCAGCCGGTGCTCGTGGGCCTGGCCGGCGCCGGGCGGGCCGAGGCGGATCAGGGCCGGCACGGCGATCGACCCGGCCACCGCGACCACCGGCAGCAGGCCCAGGAACACCCACCGCCACCCGAACAGGTGCGCCACCGCGGCGGCCGCGACCGGCCCGGCTACCCCGGGCACCACCCACGCGGTGGACAGGACCGCCATCATGCGGGCCTGAAGCGGGCCGGGGAAGCTGCGCCCGATCACCGCGTACGCCACCGAGGGGACCGCGCCCGCGCCAATGCCCTGCAGCACGCGGCCCCCGACCAGGACCGCCATCGAGGGGGCCAGGCCCGCGATGGCCAGCCCGGATCCGAACAGCACCAGCGCGACCACGAACGGGATCGCTGGCCCCCGCCGGTCGGCCTCCCGGCCGGCCGCCACGATACCGACCACGCTGCCCAGCATGAACGCGCTGAACACCCAGCCGTACAGGCGCAGCCCGCCAAGATCGTGGGCGACGACGGGCATCACCGTCACCACCGCCAGCGCCTCCGACGCGACGAAGGTGATCGTCAGGATCAGGCCCACGGTCAGTGCCCGTGTCTGCGGCGCCCACAGTCCCCGCATCGGGCTTTCGCTCATCAGCCGTTACCTCCTGCTTCCGAGCCTACGAGTTCAAGCGCGCATGAAGTCCAGCGGTTATCGGCCGGTTTTCCAGGCTCCGCCCGGCGCGGTTCAGCCGAGATGCCGGCCGATGGCCGGGATGCGGCCGATCAGGCCGGCTAGTGCGCTGGCGGAGCGGCCAGGTTCTCCGGCCGCCATGAGGCGCGCCATTCCCTCATCACCGGCCGCGGCCGCGGCCGGGATCCCGTCCAGCATGGTCTGGATCCGGTACGGCACGGCGCGCAGGATCTCGCCGGCGGGGACCGCGCCGTACGTGGCAGCGATGACGGCCAGCCGCGCGGCGGCGGTCCGGGGGCTGATGTCGCGCCACAGGGGCACGCAGTTCCAGGCGATGAAGGCCAGTTCCAGCAGCGGTGTCGAAGGGCCGGCCAGGTCCCAGTCGAAGACACCCACCAGCTCATCGCCGTCGAAGCACACGTTGTAGGGCGCGATGTCGTTGTGCCCGATCAGCGTGGGGCTGGTCACCGGGAAGAACCGCCACGGCCCGGGGTGAGAGAAGCCCGCCACCGAGTCGTGGAAGGCCCGTGTCCACGTGACCACCGAAATCACCTGGGCCACGCTGAGGGTGCCGGTTCCGGTGCTGGTGTCGAGCACCTGCCCGGGCAGATAGGACAGGACCTCACGTCCCTGATCGTCGAGCCCGATGACCCGCGGGACGCGCGGGACCCGTGGGGCCAGGTAGCCCAGCAGGGCGTGCACGGCCGGAGTCCACGGCCCCGTGTGGCGGCGCACCGTGTCCCCGATCCGCACCGCCCCGCCGACGTTGCCGCCCGGCAGGGGTATCTCCCGGTCGTCACTCACCCTGGGCCACCGTCCCTTCGTTGCCGGTTACGATCCTCCATCGCGGCCGGCCATGGCGGTGACGGTTGCCGTCAGGGCGGTCCCGCGGGCCAGTCGTAGCTGGTGACCTGGCCGCCCACGATGGTGACGGTCGCCGCTGGGGCGGCCTGGTCGCGCCAGATCGTGTGGGTGCCGGGGGAGAGCCGGTCGTAGACGGCCGCATAACCGGTGCCGCCGCTCCCGCGCCTTTCGCGGACGCTGGCGTGCCTGCGCCGGGCGGGCTCGCCGGCCGGGCTGATCTCGATTTCGCGGCCGGCCAGGTCCGCTGGCGTGCACACCACGAGGGCGCCGGTTCCGGCGCCGATCTCGAGCACGACGGTGCCGGCTCCGGTGGCGCCGTAGGGGGTTTCGCTCACGTGACTGCCCTTCTGCGCTGACGGCCGCCGCGGCGCCGGCCGGTCCGGTCCGGTGGCGTGGACGCGGGCCGGGGCGGCGCTCGATCAGGCCGGCGCTGGCGGGTCCCCTCCCCGCGCCAGCGCCGGCCTGCCCCGCGGGAGGCGGGATCAGGATGGGTTGTCGAACCCGCTGTACGGCACGCCCAGGTACGGGAACTGGCTGAGGTAGGGTGCGCTGACACTGGATGGGCCGAGACCGTCGGTGACCTGGCCTGCGGCCTTGTCCGGCGTGAACGCCTTGTCGACCAGCGGGAACGTCAGCCCGGCGATCGCCCGCAGTTCGATGGTGACCACGTCGTCGAATACCCGCCGCCCGTTCGGGAACCCGGCCAGATCCCCGCCGATCACCCCGAGGATGTTCGGGTTCGCGGCCGGGTTGATGGCCGTGTTGAGCCGCAGCATGTCGGCCTGCAGCGGGCCGGTGCTGTTCTGGAAGCCGGGAACGATCCCGGGCGGGATCCCGGTGAGCAGGATCGCCTCCAGGTCCGCGCGGGCCTGGCCCGACTTGACGAGGGCGGCGAGGTTGGGGAACACGCCCGGGTAGAGCACCGGCAGCAGGCCGGCCAGCTCGGGGTGAGTGTAGTAGTGGGCGAACTGCTTGTCGTCGGTCGGCGGAAGCGTGTTCCACCGGTCTTTGTCCCCGAGCGCGATGATGACCTCGTTGATGAGCGGGTTGCCGAGCCGTGACACCTGGCGGAACGGGCCGCTGTCCACGTTCTCGCCGTTGTCGGCGTCCCACAGCCGGACCCGCTGGCGGCTCGCGGTCGTCCATACGCCGATCACCGAGCGCGGGTCGGCCGCGCCGCTGGCGCTGCTGCGCACCAGGCCGGTGATGGGCACCTGGATGGCGATGGAGTGCACGTTGAGGTGGTTGGTCGCGTTCACCCCGGGCGCGGGGCCGGTGAACACGTTCATCCCGAACTGGTTGTGCAGCTGCTGGAATGGGCGCAGATTGGCCAGGTCGAAGATCGACCCGAGGTCCACGTAGAACCCTTCGGCGCGCTGCCCGGCGAACACCTTGATGCCGCCGCCGAGGTCGTGCACGGCGGCACTGGCCAGGGCCGGATAGCTGGGGGTTGACAGTGGCCCGATGTTGCACGGCGGGCAGGCGAGACCGGCGCCCAGCTGCGTGGCGCCGCCCTGGGTGCTGACCTTGCTGACCGTGTAGAACTGCCTGCGGTTCCAGTTCGGGCTGGCCAGCGACAGGACCGGGCCGGTGTTGTACAGGAACGTGCCAGGATCGCGCAGCCGGGTCTGGAACTGGAACCGGTACGTCACGTCGGGCTGGCCGTCGCCGTTGTTGTCGATGTGGATCTCATAGCGGACGTCGTCACCGAACTCATAGAAGTTCGGGCCGCCCGCGGGTTCTTGCAGTGGGACGTAGTTGGCGATCAGCGTCACCGTGCCCGGCTGGTCCGGGCTGACGAACGCGTAGACGTCGGTGCTGTCCGCGACCGGATCCTTGGCGATCTCCGGCGCTTCACGATGCGAAGACACAATAACCTCACAGGCTGGTCAGGGCACATGCCAAACGGATGCTTCAGCTGATCCCGTGCACGAGCCTGGCGGCCAGGCCGGGATCGGTGAGCCTGGCCTGGCTGGTGCCGGCGAACACGTCCATCTCGCCGGACGTGACGTCCCGGATGTGCACGATCACCGGTCCGGCGGGGCTGGCATCGCCCGCTGCTGGCCCCGCAGGCCGGGCCGGCCTGGCCGCCGCGGCGGCCGCTGGCGTGGCGATGGCTCCGGCGATGGCGCCCGCGGCCAGGCCGGCCCCGGCCAGCCCGGCCGCCCCACGGATGACCGACCGCCGTGACAGGTCTGGCCGCGGCCGGGTGGCCGGCTGCTCAGGGCCCGGTGACCCGCCCATGCGATGCTCGGTAGACATGTTGATCCCTTCCGGAGCGGCCGATCGGCGCCACAGCCCCGTGGCACACGGCCGGGGAAGCCCCCGCGATGCAGGCCTGGCCCATGTGCCCGGCCTCGCCTGGGGCTTCGGGGCCGGCGGGCGGGCGGACGCCCCATAGGCCCTGGTCGTTACCAAAGCGTTACTTTGGGGGTGAGCCTCGCTGCTGCGAACGGTTTCGGTGGTGATGGGCGGGCCTGGCCCGTCCGTTCGGCCGCCGGGCTCGAATGATGGCCATGGATCCTTCCGACATCCACCGGGCTAGGCCGGAATCTGTTCCCCGGCCGGGGAAAGAGCATGACCTGGACCGGCTGCTGGCCCTGGTGGCGCGCGGTGACGAGTCGGCGTTCGAGGCGGTCTACAGCCGGCTGGCCGGCGCGGCCTACGGATTGATCCGCAGGGTGGTCCGCGACCCGGCGCAGTCGGAGGAGGTCGCCCAGGAGGTCCTGCTTGAGGTGTGGCGCACCGCGTCGCGCTTCGATCCGGCCAAGGGAAGCGCGGCGACCTGGGTGATGACCATCGCGCACCGCCGCGCCATCGACCGGGTCCGTTCGGTGACGGCCACGGCGGCGCGCGATCAGCTGGCCGCGGAGCCGGTGCCGGCCAGTGACGAGGTGGCCGAGGCGGTGGAGGCCAGCCTCGATCGCGAGCGGGTGCGGCACTGCCTGGGCGGGCTGACCGAGCTGCAGCGTGAGTCCATCACGCTGGCCTACTACGGCGGGTACAGCTACCGGCAGGTGGCCGGGCTGCTGGGTGCCACCCTGAGCAGCATCAAGACCCGGATACGGGACGGGCTGATCCGGATGCGCGATTGCCTGGGGGTGATCGGGTGAAGCTGCCCCGCCACGATCTGCACCTGCTCAGCGGCGTCTACGTCCTCGACGCGCTGGACAGCGATATCGAGCGCGACCGGTTCGAGCGCCATCTGGGCCGCTGCCAGAGCTGTGCGGGCGAGGTGCGCGGGCTCCGGGCGGTGACGACCAGGCTGGCGATGGCGGCTGCGCTGCGGCCGCCAACGGCCATGCACGGCCGGGTGCTCGCCGCCGTGCGGCAGACGCGCCAGCTCCCGCCGGCCGACACCCAGCCGCGGCCGGGGCGGTGGCGGGGGTGGCTGGGACAGCGGTCCGGCTGGCTGCCCCGCCTCACGGCGGCGGCCGCCGCGGCCGGTGTGGCCGCCGCGGTCGTGCTCGGCGTCGTCCTGGGCGGCACCCAGCACCGGCTCGGCGTCGCCCAGGCGGAGAACCGCGCCATCGCCCGCGTGCTCGCCGCCCCGGACGCCCGGGTCCTGATCCAGCCAACCTCGGCCGGCGGCACCGCGACCGTGATCGTGTCCCCGTCCGAGCGCGAGCTCATCGTGACCACCGCCGGGCTGCGGCAGCTGCCCGCGAGCAAGGTCTACGAAGCCTGGCTGATCAATCCCCGGCGGACCCGCCCAGCTGGCTTGCTGCCTGTCCCGCGCGGCGGCCGGACGCGGCCGCTGCTCGCCACCGGCCTGTTGCCCGGCGACGAGCTGGGCCTCACCGTCGAGCCCGCCGGCGGAACGGCGAAACCAACCAGCCCGCCGATCCTGGTCATACCGCTGCGGGCCTGATCCGTCCCGCGCCCCGAACCCAGCCGCCCGCCGGCCGACCTAGCGCCCGCCAGCGGCGCGACGGCAAACTGGCGCCATGGCAACTAGGGACAAACAGGCGTCCGCGAGCGCCACGCCCGCCGCGCGCACGCAGGCATGGGCCGCCGCGAACCCGCGGTCGGGGTCCCTCTCGGAGCGGGCCAGCCGCGTCCTGCCCGGCGGCGTCACCCACGACGTGCGGCGGGCACAGCCGTTCCCGCTGGCCGTCGCCCGCGCCGCAGGCTCACGCAAGTGGGACCTCGACGGGCACGAGATCATCTGCTACGTGATGGGCCACGGTGCCCTGCTCCTGGGGCACAGCCACCCGGCGGTGGTGGCGGCGGTGCGCCACCAGGCGACGCTCGCCTTCCACCCGGGCGCGTGCCATGAGCTGGAGAGCGAGTGGGCCGAGGCGGTCGCCGGTCTCGTGCCCTCGGCGCGGGTGGTCCGCTTCACCGCCAGCGGCACGGAGGCCTCGCTGCTGGCGCTGCGCCTGGCCCGGGCGGCCACCGCCCGGCCACGGGTGGTGAAGCTGGCCGGCCATTTCCACGGCTGGCACGACCAGGTCTCCTTCGGTACCGACCCGCCGTTTCACGGGCCGGACACGGCCGGGGTTCCCGGCGCGCTCGGGCCGTCCACCACGGTGGTGCCGGCGGACGCGCAGGCGCTGGCGGGCACCCTTCGCGGCGGCGACGTCGCGGCCGTCATCCTCGAGCCGTCCGGCGCGGCGTGGGGGACCGTGCCGCTGCCCGCTGGGCTGCTCGCTGCGGTGCGCGAGCTGACCGAGGCCACCGGGACCGTCCTCGTGTTCGATGAGGTGGTCTCCGGCTTCCGCTGGTCGCCCGGGGGGGTGCAGGCCGTGGCCGGGGTGACGCCCGACCTGACCGTGCTCGGGAAGATCCTCGCGGGCGGGATGCCGGGCGGGGCCGTGGCCGGCCGGCCGGATCTGATGGGCCACCTCTCGCTCGCCGACGATGACCCCCGCCGGGTTGCTCATCCCGGCACCCACAACGCCCACCCGATCTCGGCCGCGGCCGGGGTCGCCGCCCTGCGCGAGTGCCGCTCGGGGGAGCCGCAGGAGTACGCGGCCGGGCTCGCCGCCGCCCTGCGCGCCGGGCTGACGTCGGCCCTGGCCGAAGCCGGCGTGCCCGGGTGCGCCTACGGCGAAAGCTCGACCTTTCACCTGCTGATCGGCCACGCCGGTGAGCCGGAGCGGGCCAGCCCGCAGGCGCTGAAGTCGGCCGGGATGAGCCCGGAACTGTCCGCCGAACTGCACACCGGCATGCTGCTGAACGGCGTGCATCTGTTCCACGGGTCCGGTTTCCTGAGTGCCGCGCACACCGAGCGGGACGTCGATCAGACCGTGGCGGCGCTCGCCGCGACGCTGGCCTGCCTGCCCGCCGGGCTGCTGCCGTGACCGGCCTCGCCATCACCGGGGGCCGGGTGGTCGATCCCGGGCGGGGGATCGACGGCCAGCCCGGCCTGGCCATCACCGGCGGCCGTTTCACCGCACCCGGGGACGCAGGCCCGGCCGCGGAGACGGTCAACGCCAGCGGTCTGGTGCTGGTGCCGGGCCTGGTCGACCTGCACACCCACCTCTACCAGGGTGTCTCGCACTACGGCATCGACCCCGACGCGAACTGCCTGCGCCGCGGCGTCACCACCGCCGTGGACGCCGGCTCGGCCGGCGCCCAGACCTTCCCCGGGTTCCGCCGCTACGTCATCGACCACGCGCAGACCCGGATCTTCGCTTTCCTCAACGTGGCGGTCCAGGGGATGATCACCAGCCTGGTGGGCGAGCTTGAGGACCTGCGCTGGGCCTCGCCCGCGCAGGCCATCGGGCGGGCTCGTGAGCACCCGGATGTGATCGTCGGTGTGAAGGTGCGGCTGGGGTACCAGATGGTGGGCGACGATCCGGAGCCGGCGCTGCGTCTGGCCCGGCAGGCATCCGAGCAGCTCGGCTTGCCGCTGATGGTGCACATCATCGACATGCGCAGGCCCATCGGCTGGCTGCTCCGCCACCTGGGCGAGGGCGATATTGTCACGCACTGCTTCCACGCCAGCGAGGGCGGGATCCTCCATCCGGACGGCCGCCTGGACCCGGGCGTGGCCCGGGCCCGGGCGCGCGGTGTTCTGTTCGACGTCGGCCACGGGGCCGGCAGCTTCGCGTACCGCGTGGCGCGAGCCGCCTTCGCGCAGGACTTCCCGCCCGACACCGTGTCGAGCGACCTGCACGCGCACAACGTGACCGGACCGGTGTACGACCAGGCAACCACCCTTTCCAAGCTGCTTCATTGCGGGATGAGCCTGACCGAAGTGATCAGGTCGACGACCGCGGCACCGGCGGCCGCCATCCGGCGCACGGACCACATCGGCTCACTGGCCCCCGGCGCCGGGGCCGACGTGACCGGCTTCGAACTCCGCACCGGCGAGTGGCCGCTGCCCGATGGCGCTGGCGAGACCGAGGTCGTGGAGACGCTCGTCGTTCCCCGGCTCGTCGTCCGGGCCGGGCGGCCCCACTGGCTGGATCCGGTCATCCCGGGGATGGTGCTCCCGGTCCAGCCGCAGTCATGAGCACGGCACCGGCCCGCGTCATGACATCGGGCATCGCCTCGGCCCGGCCCGGTGGCACCCTCACGGTGACCGGCGGCACCGTGGTGACGCCCGCGGGCGCGCGGCGCGCCGACGTGGTGATCGGGGACGGCACGATCCTGGCGCTGGCGGAGGCCGGGACGGCGCCCGCGGGGGCGGAACGGCTCGACGCCGCGGGCTGCTTCGTCCTGCCGGGCGGGGTGGACCCGCATGGCCACATCATGGCGGACGTAGCCGCGGCGACCAGGGCTGCCGCGCTCGGTGGCACGACCACGGTCCTGTCGTTCACCAATCCGGGGCCGGGCGAGGCGGCTGTCCCGTGCCTGCTGCGCCGCCGCGACGAGCTCGCGGCCGCGCATCCCGCGGTGGATGTGGGGCTGCACGCGATGCTCTACCAGCCGGACCACGTCGAGGCGGCTGATCTGCGGGCCCTCAGGGACGCCGGGGTATCCGGGATCAAGATCTTCCTCGCCTACCCCGAACTGGGGATCATGTGGTCCGCCCGCGGGCTGCTCGGCCTGATGACCGCCGCGGCGCGGCAGGGGCAGCTGATCCAGGTCCACTGCGAAGAGGGCCAGCTGATCGACGGGCTGGCCGCCGCGGCGGTCGCGGCCGGCCGCACGGGGGTGACGGTGTTCGCGGAAACCCGCCCGCCCGGGACCGAGGCAGCGTCGGTGGCGCTGGTGCTGGAGACGGCGGCGATCACCGGGGCGACGTGTTACCTCGTCCACCTGTCCTGCGCCGAGGCGGTCAACCAGGTCCGCCTGGCGCGGCGCCGCGCGTCCCCGGCGCTGCACGCGGAGGTCTGCCTGCACCACCTCCTGTTCGATGATCGCCGTTATCAGCGGCGGGATGCCGAGCGCTATCTCGTCTGCCCGCCGCTCCGGCCGCCCGGTCATCAGGAGGCGCTGTGGCAGGCCATAGCGGACGGGACGCTCGGCACGGTGGGATCCGACCACTGCCAGGAGCGCTCGCGGACCATCGGGGAGTTCGCCCCGGACGGGCGCGGCTACTCCTACGGGATCGCCGGCATCGGGCCGCGGCTCCCGCTGCTGCTGTCGCGTGGCCTGGCCAGAGGCCTGCCGATCGAGCGGCTGGTGGAGGTGGCCTGTGCGAACCCGGCCCGGGCCTTTGGCCACTACCCGCGCAAGGGAGCCATCGCCCCCGGGTCCGACGCCGATCTGCTGATCTGGGATCCAGGTGCCGGGACGACCATCACGGCAGGTACCTTCGACGACAGCACGGGCGACAGCATCTACGCGGGCGAGCGGCTCTCCGGCCAGGTCAGGGACGTCCTGCTCCGCGGCCGGGTGCTGGTCCGCCGTGGCCGTTATGTGGCCGGGCGCGCGGGCGGGACCTACCTGGCCCGGCCCGGCTGACCGGCGGGCTTACGGCGCTGCGGGCTCGGTGGTGGTCGCACCGGGGGCCGGGGATCCCGGCCCGCCCAGCTTGGGCACGTCCTCCATCAGCCGGATCGTGTAGGGGTCGGCCGGGTGCTCAAGGACCTGCTCGACCGGGCCCGACTCCACCACAGCGCCGGACCGGAGCACCACCGCGGACTGCGCGATGCTGCGGACGAGCGCGAGATTGTGGGTAATGAAGATCATCGCGATGCGGCGCTCCGCCTGGAGGCCGCGGAGCAGCTCGACGATGACCGCCTGCACGGAGACGTCCAGGGACGAGGTCACCTCATCGCAGACGAGCAGGTCGGGCTCGACGACCAGCGCGCGGGCGATGGCGACCCGCTGCCGTTCCCCGCCGGACAGCTGGTCCGGATAGCGGGACAGGAAATCGGTGCTCAGCGACACATCCGCCAGTGCCCGGGCCGCGCGCTGGGACCGTTCCCGGTAGCCCAGCCCCAGGAACTGCTCCAGCGGCTGGGCCACGATCTGGCCGACCGTCTTCCGCGGGTTCAGCGAGGTGTACGGGTTCTGGAAGATGTACTGCACCCGCCGCAGAACTTGTTTGGGCCGGTCGCGCGCGATCGCGGCTAGCGGGGCACCCTCGAACGTGATGTCACCGGTCCAGCCGCCGTGCAGGCCGACGATGCACCGGGCGAGCGTGGTCTTTCCCGAGCCGGATTCGCCGACCACGGCGACGCAGGACTCGGCCGGCACCTCCAGGTCAACGTCAGCGAGCACGGGCGTGCGGCCGTAGCCCGCCGATACGCCCCGCACCGACAGGACCGGCGCCTCAGCGGCGGGCGCCGCCCGGTGGCTGAGGGCGGCGGACACGCGGGCGGCGGCCGCCCTGACCTGCGTCACGCGCAGGCAGCGCACGGCGCGGGAGTCGATGACGACGGGCGCGGGTTTCTCCGACCGGCACTTGTCGGCGGCGAAGCCGCAGCGGGGGGCGAACGAGCAGCCGGTCGGCCGGCGGCCGGGCCGCGGTGGCTGGCCGTCGATCCCGGTCAGTTTCGTCGCGACCAGGGGCGAGGGGACGGCGCTGAGCAGCCCGCGGGTGTACGGGTGCACCGGGTCACCGAACACCCGGGCCGTCGGGCCGATCTCGATGATCCGCCCGGAGTACATCACCGCCACGTCACTGACCAGCCCGCCCACGACCGCGAGGTCGTGGCTCACGTAGACGGCCGCCACCCCGTAGGCCCGGCACAGACTGCGGATGGTTTCCAGCACGTGGCGCTGGGTGGACACGTCAAGACCGGTGGTCGGCTCGTCGAGCACTATCAGCGAGGGCCGGCAGGCGAAGGCCATCGCCAGCGCGACCCGCTGCTGCTGGCCTCCGGAGAGCTGATGCGGGTAGCGGCGCAGCAAGTCGGGCGAGGCGTCCAGGCGGGCCTCGCCCAGCACCTCGAGAATGCGGCCGTCGGGATCGTCGACCACACCCGGGTGCACGCGCACCGCCTCGCGCAGCTGTGTCCCGACCCGCAGGGTGGGATTGAGCGCGGCGGACGGATCCTGGGGCACGTAAGCGACCCGGGCGCCCCGCACGGCCCGCAATTCGGCCCGGGGCAGGCGCAGCAGGTCGACGCCGTCGACCTGGACCTCGCCGGAGCTGATACGCAGCCCGCGGCGGGCGTGGCCGAGCAACGCGAGGACGACCGTGGTCTTGCCCGAGCCGGATTCGCCCACCAAGCCGAGCACCTGACCGGCCTGGACCGTGAACGAGACCTGGCTGACGACGTCGGGGCCGCCCGGACCGACCCTGACCTCGAGCCCGCGGACGTCCAGCCTCACCCCGTCCGCCGACGGCCCGGCGGGCAGGTCCGCGCGGACGGCGTCATCGCCCGCCATCACGCCTGCTCCGGCCCGAGCTCGTCCAGCAGGGCCGCCTCCTCGGGCCGCCGGTCCACCCCGATCGTCACCCGCGCCACCGCGTCAGTGAACGTGTTGGTGCCGACGGTGAGCAGGGCGATCAGCACCGCGGGAACGATCACCGCCCACGGGTTGAGCTGCAGGCCGATCCGGTTCTCGTTGATCATCGTGCCCCAGCTGGGCGCGGGCGGGGGCTGGCCGAAGCCCAGGAAGGCGAGCCCGGCCATGATGACGATCGAGTAGGTGAGCCGGAGTCCCGCCTCCACCATGAGCGGGGAGATGAGATTTGGCAGTATCTCCCTGGCCATCACCTTGACCGGCCGCATTCCCTGCAGCTCCACCACCTTGACGTAGTCCCGCTCGGCGACATCGAGGGTCGCCGACCGGATCACCCGGGCCACGGCCGGGGCGTGGGACAGCCCGACCGCGAGCACGATCAGCCACAGGCGGGGGCCGAGCAGGCTCACCAGCAGCAGCGCGAACACCAGCTGCGGGAAGGCCAGGATCACGTCGACCGTGCGCATGATGATCCCATCGCGCACTCCGCGCAGGTAGGCGGCGGAGATGCCCGCCGCGGCGCCGGCCACGATGCCGATCGCGGTCGCGGCCACCGCCATCAGCAGGAGCAGCCACCCGCCGTTGAGCACCCGGGAGAGAACGTCCCGGCCGAGCACGTCGCCGCCCAGCGGGAACTGGCCGGACGGCTTGGCGAACGACAGCGTCAGCAGCGCGTTCGGCGAATGCGGCGACAACGCCGGGCCGATGACGGCCACCAGCACCACGGCAAGTGCCATCGCGAGGCCCGCCGCACCCCGTGGTGTCCGGATCGCCGTCCACAGCACGGACAGCCACGGATGACGCCCGGCCCGGATGGCCGCCGGGGGCGCGGGGGTCTCGGCCGGCCCGGCCGGCGCGGTGACGGCCATCACTGCCTCGGGATCCGGCGCCGCGGTGTGGCCAGCAGCGCGACGACGTCCGAGCCGATGTTCACGCAGACGTAGAACGCGGCGAGAACCACCACGATGAACTGGATCACCGGGATGTCCCGGTTATCGACCGCGTACACCAGCCCCTGGCCGATGCCGGGATAGTTGAATACGTACTCGACCACGACCACCCCGCCCGCCAGGTAGAGGAAGTTCAGGCCGATCACCTGGATCGTGGGGGCGATCGCGTTCGGCAGCGCGTGCCCCAGGACGATCCGCCATTCCGGGACCCCCTTCAGGCGGGCCATCTCGACATAGTCGGACTCCAGCGCCTCGATCATGGCGGCGCGCATCATCCGGAAGATGTACGGGACGATCACGATCACCAGCGTCGCGACCGGCAGGATGAGCAGCTCAGGCTGGCTCCACGCGTAGGTGCCCGGCGGCAGCAGCGAGACGGCCGGCAGCAGGTGCGAGACCACGGTGGAGAACAAGATGACCAGGGTGATCGCGACGACGAACTCGGGCAGCGAGGTCACCGCCAGCGCGCCGACCGAGCAGATGTGATCGAACCAGCTGTCCTTGCGCAGCGCGGCGATGGCCCCCAGGGCCACCCCGAGGACCGAGCCGATCACCCCGGTGACCAGGACGAGCACCGCCGAGTTGATGAGCCGGGGCTCGACCAGCCCCCATACCGGCTCACCGTTCGCGAGCGAGGTACCCAGCCTTCCGGTGAACAGCCCGGACAGCCAGGTCCAGTACTGCGCCACCAGGCTCTGGTTCAGGTGCAGCTGGCGCTCGAGCGCGTACAGCCGCGCCGGGTTCGCCGACCGGCCCAGGACGGCATAAGCGGCATTGCCGGGCAGGACCTCGGTGGCCAGGAACACCACCACCGACACCGCGAACAGGGTGATGACGCCGATGCCCAGCCGGCGCGCGGTCAGAGCCAGCAGCGGATGGTCGTTCCGCCGTGGCACGGTCCGCTCGGCCGGGGCGGTGGCGGTCGCCACGTCAGCTCACCCGGTACCCGCGCGGGTGCCGGCCGGTGGCCGGCTGGCCCCGCAACCGGGCGGCCGGGGGCGGATGGAAGGCCGGGTATCTGTCACGTCGGTGATCCTTCCTCGCCCTGGCGGGGGCCGCTTGCCGACGAGATTAGCGCGCGTTCGGCCGCGCTGCTAGCGTCCGCGGGCCGCCCAGAACGAGAGGCCTGCCTGGTCAGGCGCATGCTGTTCACGCCGGATATGCGGGAGTATGATCCCTCAAGTCCTGAGCCGAGGCTCTGAGCAAACGGAGCTCACCGTCGTCGTTGCCGCCCAAGCCGGGCTGTGCCCTCGGATCTAGATACCCAAGACGCCCGGGGCTAGGCCAAGGAGGGATCTTGTGAAACGGCCGGATCACGAAGAGTCAGCCAGCCCACTGGGCCGCCGTCAGTTCCTCCAGGGACTGGCCGCAACGGGAGCGATCGCTGGCACCGGAAGCCTGCTCGCCGCCTGCTCCTCGTCCGGGACCTCGAGTCCGGCGGCGTCCCCGGCGAGCACGGCCACGCGCCGGGGCGGTTCGCTGAAGGTGGGGCTGACCGGGGGTTCCGGGTCAGACACCCTCGACCCGCACAAGGGCCTCACCTATCTCGACACGGCCCGCGCGCAATCGCTGTACCAGCCGCTGCTCCAGCTGAATACCAAGGCCCAGACGGAGTTCGTCCTGGCCGAGGACATCAGCCCGCACGGCTCCACGTCCAACTGGGTGATCACGCTCCGGAAGGGCATCACGTTCCACGACGGCAAGCCCCTCACCGCCGACGACGTCATCTTCACGCTCCAGCGGATCATCAACGGGAAGCTGACGGGCTCAACGCCGCTGGGGCCCATCGACGTGAAAGCGCTCAAGGCGCTCGACACGCACACCGTGCAGGTGCCGATGACCAGCCCCTACGGCAGCTTCCTGGACCAGCTGGCGTACTGGTACTACCTGTACATCGTGCCAACCGGCTTCAACCCGGCCAAGCCGAACGGGACCGGCCCCTTCAAGTACCAGTCCTTCACCCCCGGCCAGCGCAGCGTCTTCGTCCGGAATCCGAACTACTGGAAGTCCGGCCTGCCGTACGTCAACTCGGTGACGATCATCGACTTCAGCGACAGCGCCTCCCTGCAGAACGCGCTCGTGACGGGCGTCATTCACGGCGCGGGCGCCCTGGAGGGCCCGCAGATGGCGGCCCTGGCGTCGAGCACGAACCTGCGGACGGTCAAGTCACACACCGGGGCGATCACGCCGTTCACCATGCGCGTGGACCAGGCCCCGTTCAGCGATGTCAACGTCCGGCAGGCGATGCGGCTGCTCGTCGACCGCCAGCAGCTCATCAACTCGGCGCTGGACGGTGACGCGGTCGTGGGATACGACATCTCGTCCCCCTACGACCCCAACTACGACACCTCGCTGCGCCGGGAGCAGGACATCGCGCAGGCGAAGAGCCTGCTGAAGAAGGCGGGGCACGAGAACCTCACCGTGCAGCTGGTGACCTCACCGGTGGCCACCGGCACCGTCGCGATGGCGACGGTGCTTCAGCAGCAGGCCAAGGCGGCGGGGGTGACGATCAACCTGAAGACGGTCGATCCGACCACCTTCTTCGGCCCCAACTACCTGCACTGGACCTTCTCCCAGGACTTCTACAACTACTCGCCGTACCTGGCCCAGGTGGCCCAGTCGCTGCTGCCGACCTCGCCGTTCAACGAGACGCACTGGAGCCTGCCGCACTACGTCGACCTGAACAAGCAGGCCAACTCGACGGCCAACCCGGCGCTGCGCAAGGAGATCGAGCATGAGATGCAGATGATCGACTTCACGCAGGGCGGCTACATCATTCCCGCCTTCATCGACGCGCTCGACGCCTACAGCACCAAGGTCACCGGATACTCGGCCGCCCGGGTGGGCCAGCCGCTGTCCGACTTCGATTTCGAGCACTTCTCGTTCACCTGACAAGCGGAAGGACCAGGTCCGTTGCAATCCACCTTGCTTGCCTCCGGCCTCGGGTTCCCCGAGGGCCCGGCCATCCTGGGCGATGGGCGGATCGTCTTGTGTGACGGCAACACAGGTGAGCTGCTGGCCTATGAGAACGGCAACGTCTCGGCCTACGCGCACACCGGCGGCTCGCCCTGGGGCACGGTGCTCGGCTCGGACGGAGCCATCTATGTGACCCAGGGTGGCAACGTCCCGGGCAGCGGGGACCTCAGCGCCGCATCGGGGATCCAGCGGGTGAACCGGGACGGGACGGTGGAACTGCTGTTCTCGGAGGTGACGGGGTATCAGCTGTACGGGCCCAACGATCTGGCGTTCGGCCCCGATGGCCGGCTGTATTTCACCGAGTCCGGGTCAGAGCAGGACTTCCGGTTCGACGTGCGCGCGCCCGGTCGGCTGTTCGCCGCCGGCGGGCCGGGAGCCGGCGAGATGCTGCTGGAACTGCCGGGCGTCTACCCGAACGGGATCGCCTTCGACGCCGAGCAGCGGCTCTACTGGACCGAGTCGATGGCTCATCGCGTCCGCCGGCTGGAGAACGGTGAGCCGGTGACCTTCTGCCAGCTCTCCGATGGCCACGTCCCCGATGGCATGGCCTTCGCGGCCGATGGGCGGTTGTTCGTCGCCACCACCATCTCCCAGGGCGTGACCGTGGTCTCGCCAGAGGGGGAGGTGCTGGAGGAGATCCATCTCGGCCAGCACGCCACCAACTGCATCTTCGACGGCCCCGCGCTCTACGTGACCGCCACCGCGGTCCCCGACATCGAAGCCTCCCAGCGCACCGGCACCTTCTGGCGGGTGGACACGGACGCGCCGGGCGGCCTGGAGCTCATCCCCGGGCGGCTGTAGCCCCCTGCCGCCCGCTGGCCCTACTGGCCCGCTGCCGGCGGATCACCGGCGGCGGCCAGCGCGGGCGGAACGGGCTGGGCGGCCAGGAACTCGCCCAGTTCGGCGGCGGTGGCGGGCACGATGCGCTCGGGCACGGCGACGCCGGCGCCCGCCAGGGCCTCGGCGAGCCCGTCGCGCTCACCGACGACGATGAACGCGTAGCCGTGCCGGGAGAACTCCTCCACCTGTTCCGCTACGCCGGTCAGGAGCTGCCGGGCGACCTCGGCCGGGTAGCCGTCGTCGGGGAGCTGCATCACCCCCCAGCCCGCCGCGGCGAGCACGGCCAGCCCGTCCAGCTGGCCCGGCGCCGGGTTCACATAGCGGTCAGCCACGAGCGCCACCCGGTAGGAGCGCTCGTCACGCATCGCCGCGCTCCAGCACCGACTCGATCCGGGCCCGCTGGTCGGCTTCGCTGAAACCGGGGATCGCGTGCCTTTCGCCCGCGACCCGGAAGACGATGCCGCGCCGCGCAAGCTCGTTATGCAGCTCCTCCACGAAGATGCCTTCCCCGCTGGTCAGCTCGGGAGACCCGTCCGGCCACGCCGGACGGCCGCCGCGCTCGGGATCGGAACTGGTGATGGTCACGCCCATCGAGGGGCTTCCCTCGACGCCGACGAGGACGATCTCCTCGCCCTGCTCGGCGCGGGCCGCGATCGCACCGGCCACGGCGGTGGCCAGCTTGCGGCAGTGCCGGCGGAACGCCGCCGTGTCGTACTGCTCGCGCACCGCCCAGAACCGGTTCAGCCCGGCGAAGGCCAGCTCGGGGCAGGGCATCTGCTCGATGCGCCAGCCCTCCGCGCGCAGGACGTCCACGACCGGCGAGTACACGCCCGCGCAGTGCGCGCCGTCGCCCACCTTGGAGTTCTGGTTCAGCAGGCAGTGCGCCACGAATGCCACACCCATGGGGTGAGCATACGGTGGCCGGTAAGCTCGCCGCGTGGCGCGTACCGCGGTCGTGACTGGCTCGTCATCCGGGATCGGGCGGGCGATCGCCCGCCGGCTGGCCGCGGACGGCTTCTGGGTGCTGCTGGCCGACATCCGCCGGGACCCGATCACGGGCGGCGAGCCGACCGACGACCTCATCCGGGAAGCCGGCGGCGACTGCGAGTACGTCCCCGCGGACGTGTCCGCCCGGCAGGACTGCGACCAGCTGGTCACCCGGGCCGCGGCGCACACGGGGCGGCTCGACGTCCTGGTCAACGACGCCGCGCTGGCGGGCCGCCACTCCAAGCCGCTGCTCGACACCGAGGACGGGGACTTCGACGCGATCATGGCGGTGAACCTCCGGGGCCCGTTCATGCTCTGCCGGGCGGCCGTCCGCCAGATGCTCACCCAGCCCGCCCGCGGCGACGCCCGGGGCCGGATCGTGAACATCACCTCCCAGCACGGCATGGTCGGCGCGCCGGGTCACGCCGCGTACGCCGTGAGCAAGGCCGGGCTGGTGCAGCTGACCCGCCAGATCGCGGTCGAGCACGGGCGCGACGGCATCATCTGCAACGGCGTCGCGCCGGGCAAGATCGTCACCGGCACACCGGGTGATCTGAGCCAGAACGAGGCCACGGCGGCGTACGCCCGCTCGCGAACCCCGTTCGCGCGCTTCGGCGAGCCGGGGGATGTCGCCGCCGCGGTCGCCTACCTCGCGTCGGACGACGCCACCTACATCAGCGGCGCGACCCTGATGGTCGATGGCGGGTGGATGGCATACTGAATCATGAGTGGCACCCAGCCTGAATTCCCCGGCCCCGTGCGTGACTTTGTCGGCTACGGCCCGCAGCCGCCCGATTTCATCTGGCCCGGTGGCGCGCGGGTCGCGGTTAATCTCGTCGTCAATTACGAGGAGGGCGGCGAGTATTCGCTGGGTGACGACGGCGTCAATGACACCTGGGGTGAGTACTCGTTCCAGTACGGCCCGGACATCCGCGACCTCGGGACCGAGACGCACATGGAATACGGGAGCCGGGTGGGGGTCTGGCGGATCTGCCGCCTGATCGACCGGTACCAGGTCCCCGTGACATTCTGCGCCTGCGCCTTGGCCGTGGAGCGGAACCCGCCGCTGGCTGAGTGGCTGCGGGCCCGCGAGCATGACGTGCTCGCCCACGGCTACCACTGGTACGGCCCGGACACGGTGGCCATGACCCGTGACCAGGAGCGCGGGGAGATCCGCAAGGCGGTCGGCTCGCTGGAGAAGACGACCGGCAAGCGCGTGCCGGGCTGGATGGTCCGGTCCTTCCCCACCGTCCACACCCGGGAACTGCTCGTCGAGCACGGCGGATTCTTGTACGACTCCGACGCCAACAATGACGAGCTGCCTTACTATGTGGAAACGCTCGGCACGCCGTTTCTGGTGGTGCCCTACTCCAAGGTGCATAACGACGTCCGGTACCTGATCGCCCCCACCTACGCGACGCCCAGGCATTTCTTTGAAAGCCTCAAGCTCAGCCTCGACTACCTGCTCGAGGAGGCGGACAGCGGTTACGGCGCGCGGATGATGTCGGTCGGGGTGCACGCCCGCTGGAGCGGGCAGCCGGGACGCGCGTCCGGGCTCCGCGACTTCATCGACTACGCGCGGCAGCGTGACGGCGTGAGCTTCATGCGCCGCATCGACATCGCCGAGTTCTGGGCCGCGACGTTCCCGCCGGCCACGGCCTGAACCGGCCGGCGCCGCGGCCAGTCACAGGTAGTCCTCGCGGCGGGTCACCCCGATCACGGCCTCGCCGCGCAGGAACCGCCGGGCGTTCTCCGCGGCCTGGTTTGCCCCGACCTGCAGCGCGCCGTCGGTGACGCCGGAATTGTGCGGGGACCCGATCACGTTGGGCAGGTCGAAGAAGGGGTATCCAGTGGAGAATTCCCGGCCCGGGCCCGGCTCGTGCCACCAGGTGTCGATCCCCGCGCAGAACTCGGGCTGGTCCCGCAGGTGCTCATAGAGCGCCTTCTCGTCCACGATGGCGGCCCGGCCCACGTTCACCAGGATCGCGGTGGGCTTCATCAGCCCCAGTTCCCGCGCGCCGATGAGGCCCCGGGTGGCGTTGATCAGCGGCAGGGCCATGACGAGCACGTCCGCGGCGGCGAGGACCCGGTCCAGGTCGGCCAGCGTGCCGATAAAGTCAGCCGGCTCCCCGGTGCGGCCGGAGGAGTTCACCCCGTGGATACGCGCCCCGAACGCGCGCATCAGGTGCGCCGTGGCCCGGCCGATGCCGCCGAGACCCAGGATGCCGCACACCGCGCCGTCCAGGGTGAGCACGCGTTCCCACATCTTGAACTCACCCCGGGCCAGGTCGGCGTGGCGCTGCGGCAGCCGCCGGGCCAGGGCGAGCGTCACCGCCATCACGTACTCGGCCATCGGCGCGGCGTAGGCGCCGACGTTGCTGGCCAGCGTCAGCCGCTCCGGGATGGCGGCGAAATCCACCGAGTCGGCGCCGGCCGACAGCAGCTGGACGAACCGGAGCCGCGGCACGTCCTGCCAGGCACCGGCGGGCAGCTCCTCGCTCAGATGCCATCCGATGAGCACATCCGCCCGGCGGAGGATCTCGCGGCGCTGGTCAGCCGGGCGGCCGTCCAGGAAGACGATCTGGGCCGAGCCGTCGAGCACGTCAGTGTTGATCCGGGTGAACTCGTCGTCCACCGGGTAGCTGACCGCCACCAGCGATTCGCGGGCCATCGGGTTCCCTTCCTTGGCAACGGTCCCTGGATCCGGGGTTACCCCATCCGCAGCGTACGAGGCTCCCGTCCCGGCAGCCATCCGCGCCGGACGATCGCCTCAGCCGGTGTTCTCCACCTGGCCTCCACGCTGCCTTCACCGGCTCTGGCCATGTCCGGCGCATACAGGAGTGGATCACGCCGCTGGCAGGCCGCACGACCAGGCCCGGCGCAGCGTGTGGAACAACGGGGGAGACGATGATGGGCGGCACGATCAAGCGCCGCTACGACCCGGACAACATCTTCCGGCTCAACCACAACATCGACCCATCGGCGTAACGGCGGGACCCGGTCGGCTCCATCCCGCCACCACGCGGGTTTCACCGCCGCGACACCCCTGGCCAGTGAGCTGTAGTCACAGCACGCGGGGAAGGAGGGTGGCACGGCATGAGCGGATCGGCCCTGTTCCACCTCGCTTTCATCGCGGTCGTGGTCATGATCCTCCTGACCGTCTGGGCCGCCATGGTGCTCGAGGCCGGCGCGCGTCCGCCCGGGCGCAGGCCGGAGGCCCGTGGCGCAGGCCACCGGGAAGCCATTGACGAGAAAGGAGCCCCATCGTGACAAGCACGCACTTCACCGCCGAACCAGGCGTGCCACAGGTCGTGATCACCAGGGAGTTCGACGGGCCGCGCGAGCTCATCAGCGGTCAGAAGCCCCCGCCGCCGAAGTCCCCGCCGCCGAAGCCGCCACCGAAGTCCCCGCCGCCGAAGTCTCCGCCCCCATAGTCCCCGCCGCCGGGATCGCCGTCGCCGGAGGGATAGCCGCCGGCGAAGATCGGGTGGGGTGCCAGCGCCTCTCCGAGCAGAAACCCGGTGAACAAGCCGGGCGCGAAGCCGTAGCCGCCCCAGTACGCCGGGGCGAAGCCGGCGTTGACGTAGCTGACCGGGCCACCGTCGGCCTCCACCTTGCGCATGTCGGGTTCGATGCCCTGCTCGACCTGGTGCGCGCAGGCGGAGCAGGCCGGGACGGAACGATCTGGGCCGCCGTCCGCGGGCGTCCAGTAGACGTCACTCACCGACATGCCGTGCCGCGGATCGAAGAAGCACGACGGGCGCCGGTCGGGCCAGGGGCGCCCGGCGGCCAGGGCTTCGGCGCAGGCCAGGCGGTACTGTCCCTCGGCGATGGCGCGGCTGACCGCCCCCATATCCCGGGGTCTCCTGGCGGCATCCAGGGCCGCCGTCCCCCGGTCGTAAGCGGCCAGCGCCGCGGCCTGCTCCTCCGCTGCCTCCGGGTTGCCCCGGATGGCGACGTCGGAGTCATGGCCGGTGACCCCGGCGCTGAGCGCGATCAGGTCGTCCTGTGCGGCCCGCTTGGCCTCCTTGAGCTCCCGCTGCTGCCGCCGGCGGATGGGGCGCGCGATGAGGAAAAAGCCCAGCGCGGCCAGCATCAGGACAACGCCGAAGCCGATCGCCGCGTTGCGGAGCGCGTGCGAAGGCGCGCTGGCCGCGGCGCCGCCCGTGCCCGCGCCGGCCTGGTCCTGCACATCGTCGACGAAGTCCGTCAAGGCCGCGAAGACGTTCTGGTCCGCCCGATGCTGCGCTACCACCTGTGTCGCAATTCCGGCCGCTCCGCCAGCAGGCAGCATTCCCTTGTTGTAGGCGCCGAAATGCCTCAGCCGGCTGTCCAGAAAGCCGGCGGTGAACTGCGGATGCCCGTTCATCGTGCCGATGATCTGGTTCATCGTGCTGGTGTAGCCCGCTGACCCCGATGCGGCGACCACCAGGTAGATGCCGTCACCGCCGATCTGCTGCTCCAGCTGGGACTGCTGACCCTCGGAGACCAGGCTGCGGCCGTCGCTGGTGACGCAGACGTGCTGCCGGGCCAGGCAATCCGCCAGTGTGCTCGCGCTGGCCGGGGCGGGAGCCAGCAGGAGCACGGCGAGCATGCCCACCCCGAGCGCCAGCAACCCTTTCACGCTGACGAGGCAAGCCGACGCCTGTGCAATCGCCGTGGCGGCACGGTGATGGCGGTGTGGAGGGCTATGCGTGGACGGCGGCGGCCAGGTAGTGGTCGGTTTGCGGCGGCGGGTCGGACAGCTCCGCGGCGTCGTCGTGGTACTGGAGGTCGGTGGCAGTCTGCCGCTCCCGGTGCTGCCTGAGGTGTTCGTCCCAGCTCGGGACGCTGAACAGCTCGATGAACAACTGCGGGCGCTGGCCGTCCCGGTACAGGCCCCAGTCGGTGGCGCCGGTCCGCAGCCGCGACCGGCGCAGATCGGCCATGGCCTGGAGGAACTGCTGCTCCCTTTCGGGGGCAATGGTGTAGGTGGTCCGCACCAGGACCAGCCCGCCGTCGCTGTCAGCGGCGATGAGCAGCTGCGGCTCGGGCCAGCGCACCTGGCTCCGGTCCATGTTTTCGATCTTGTAGAACGGCCAGAACCAGATCGTCGCAGCGCCCGCGGCCATGACGGCAGCGGAGATCAGGAAGGCAGGCACCAGCCCAGCGGCCCCGGCGACGACTCCCCAGATCACGGCCCCGGCCGCCTGGCCACCGAACAGGACCATCTGGTAGGCCGCCAGGCCGCGGGCGCGTACCCAGCGGGGCAGGAACAGCTGCAACGCGGCGTTGACGTTCGACAGGAACGCTATCCAGGCGACACCGGCCGGCAGCAGCACCACAACGGTGAGCACGAGGTTCCGTGACAGCACCACCATCACCAGTGCGGCCGTATAGACCACGCTCGCGACGGCCACCATCGCGTTGGCGGACAGCCTCGCCCGCAGCTGCGGCAGGAGGAACGCGCCGCCGATGGCCCCGACCCCCAGGGCACCGAGCAGCACACCATAGCCCCCCGAACCCAGGGCCAGCCGCCGGGTGGCGACCAGCGGCAGCAGCGCCCACAGCGAGCTGCCCGGCACCAGGAACAGCGCCGCACGCAGCAGGATGCGCCGTACCACCGGTGCGTTGCGCACATACCGGCCCCCGGCCCGCAGCCCCGGGAGGAACCGCTCAGGAGACTGCGGAGCCCCGCCGAGCTGGGGATGGAACGCCACCACGACCGCGTAAAGCAGCAACGTGGCCGTATTCAGTCCGAACACGGCGGCCACCCCGATCTGGGCGACCAGCAGCCCGGCGATCGCCGGGCCGATCGCGCGGGCCAGATTGATGCTGATCGAGCCGAGAGCCGAGGCGGCCGGCAGCTCCGGGCGGGGCACCATGTCCGGCACGAGCGACTGGTAAGCGGGTGCGACCAGGATGGCGCCCGTACCCAGCACGAAGGTGAACATGAGCAGCAGCGCCGGCGGCATCCGGTGCGCCGCGGTCAGCACGGTGAGTGCCGCACCAGCTACAGTCATCCCGGCCAGAACCGCGACCAGCAGCTTGACCCGGTCGAAGATGTCCGCCAGCACACCGGCCACCAGCGCGAACAAGAAAGCGGGCAGGGTGTAAGCGGTCTGCACGAGCGAAACGAGGATGGCCGCGCGAGCGTCGTGGACCACCAGCCACTGGGCACCCACGGTCTGCATCCAGGTGCCCACGTTGCTGACCAGCGCCGCGATCCACAGCGTCCGGAAGAGCCCGATCCGCAACGGCGCCCACGCCGACGAAGCCGATCCTGCGCCAGCCATGCCGCGTTCCAGCTCCCGGTGAGCCGGGCCTCACGCCTGATCTGGTGTCAGCCGCCGAGACCGATCTGTCTCATGAGCCCGGCCTGGTCGTCAAACAGGTTCTCCGCCACGGTCTGGCCATTGTCCCACCGGGCCACGACACAGAAATCCGCCTCGCGCGGCCTGCCGTGGGGGGGTCGGCCGGGCTACGTCAGCGGTGGGCCGGTGAGGCGCGCGCCGGGCGGGTCTTCCGTGGCCTGGGTGGGTGGGTGCCACACCTGGACCGTCAGCTCACCTCGCTGGTGGATCTTCGCCGGTGGCCCGGGCGACTGGTGGACCACCAGGCCTTCGACCAGCATCGGGTGCTCGGTCAACTGGACGAACGTGATCTCCAGATCCAGCCTGCCCACCACCCCGACGAACACGTCGTAAAACAGCCCCCGGACGTCCGGCACCGGGATCCGCCTCTGATACTCGGGATGCCGGGCCAGCCAGAGGTTCAGTGCCCCCAGGCCGCGCAGCACCTCCGCCCCCGGGTTATCGGCGGCGATATCGGAGTCCGGCAGTCCGGATCCGGCGGGGTAGTCTTCGGGCTGGCCCAGGCCCCCGCCGCTGCCCCACAAACCGGCCGCTTCGTTGTACCGCTCCCGGCTCACCGGATCACCCAGCACGTGCCTCGCCGCGTCGATGATCCCCTGCGCCCGCGCGGCGGCCGTGACCACCTGCGATGGCGCGTCCGACAGCAGCTCCGGCCGCAGCAGGCCCGCTTTGGCGTCGTATGCCCGCTGGATGTCCTCAGATGAGGCATCCGGCAGCGCACCGAGGAGGTCGTACCAGGTAATACCGGCCCTCATGGGCACCTCCGGGATCAGGTCCGGTCGCCGATGAGCCCGCGATCAGTGATATCCGGATAGCTGCGGCGATCTTCCACAACGCGGGCCTGGTCACCCTACTCGTCTCATGTTTCAGACAGGATCGCATCTCCCGTGCCGCGGCGCCTCGCCCACACCGGGTAATCCGGCCAGGACGGGACCGCGGCGCGCGTGATCCTCTGAGGCGGAGCTGAGCCGCAGGACCGCCAAGGGCCGGACGATGGGTGGCCGGAGAGGCCAGAACGGCGGGGCTGTTCTCCCCGTGATCACCAGGGCCGGGATGTGATGGCCGCGAGCAGCCCGGCCCGCAGCGGCAGGTCGTCGTTACGGTGGCGGGATGTTCTGGTTGCGGCGCAGGACGTTGTCCGGGTCGTACCGTCGCTTCAGCGTCTGCAGGCGCTCGAACGCTTCATCGCCGAACGCGGCACGCACACGCTCGATGGGCTCGTCCGCCTGCATGTAGTTCATGTAGCCGCCGCTGACCGACCATGGCTCGAGGGCCGCCGCTGTGGCGCGCGCCCACTCGATGGATTGCTCGTCGAGGGCGGCGTCCAGCCAGGCGGCCATCACGCTGATGTTGAATGCGGCGTCGCGGTAACCGAGGGCGGCGCTGGCCGGGTCGATGTCCTTCGGCGCGCCGTGAAGCGACTCGATCAGCACCTGCCCGGGTGGCCGCCCCAAGGCCACCATTCGTTCGAGCAGCTCGTCGATCAGCTCGTCCGGCAGCTCGCGGACGAAGTGGCCCTTCCAGTAGTTGCGATCGACGCCGTAGCCAGGGCTGAACACATGCTGCTGGGCCAGGAACGAGTGGGCTTCCACGGCGTCGTCGGCGAGCCCTTTCGCGGTGCGCAGCGCACGGAGCTCCTCGGGATCTGCATCCGGCCCGGTGTAACAGGGTGCGACGATGAGGGTCGGCGCCAGCGAGTCGTCCAGCGCGACCACCGCCTGGCAGCTCAGGTCCCGCGGCGCGTGGGCGGCGAGGTCCCGGAACCGGCGCAGCGCGTCGCGGGTTCCCGTTCCGGCGTAGGTGAGGAGGCCGCCGAGGACATGGCGTAGTGGGTGCAGCTGGAACTCCAATCGCGTCGCCACACCGAAGTTCCCCCCGCCGCCGCGAAGGCCCCACAGCAGCTCGGAATTCTCATCCGGGCTTGCGCGGACCACCGTGCCATCGGGAGTCACGAGCTCGGCACCGACGAGGTTGTCGCAAGTGAAGCCGTATTGAGCGGTGAGATGGCCGATTCCGCCGCCGAGGGTCAGCCCGGCGACCCCGGTCGAGCCGACAACGCCCCCGGGCGTAACGAGCCCGAGGCGCTGGGTCGCCGCATCGAAATCGAGCCACGCCACACCGCCATCGGCGCAGGCGGTCCGGGCGTCACCGTTGACGTCGACCCCGCGCATCAGCGACAGATCGATCACCAGGCCGCCCTCGCAGACGCAGTGTCCGGCGGGGTTGTGCCCACCTCCGCGTACGGCGACCTCCAGCGCGTGCGCCCGGGCGAAGTCAAAGGCCCTCGCCACGTCGTCGGCATCGAGACAACGCACGATCACGGCCGGGCGGCGGTCGACCAGAGCATTGAAGCAGCGGCGCGCCGCATCGAACCCTTCGTCTGTGGGGGCAAGCACGACGCCGCCAAGCGATCGCCGCAACCCGGTCAGGCCACCATCGACGCCGGCCGGATCGATCGCTTCACTCATGTGAACAACACCTCCCACCCCGGTCCTGCGCCGGGAGTTTGCACCTGAAAGACGGCCAGGATGGCGTGAACTCATCGCTCACGTGCAGTCTGCGCCTGGTTCCCATCTCCCTTGGGCCGCACCCAGTGCCGTAGCAGGTCACGTTTGTCCGGCCGGTCCGCTTCTCCCGCGGATGCGGATCGCCGGGACTGGGCCGGGTGAGCGAACGGCTGCGGTGCATGAGATCGATGACGACGGGACCGGCGCCGGATGCCCCATGTTCAATATCAAGTGGTCACGAATCTTGTGCAGACTGCCGGTCCTGAAGATCTATGTCCGGGGAAGTGCTGACCCCCTGGCGGTGAATTGCTCCACTGCCTCGTTGACCGCGGCGGACCGGATGGACTCGAACATGTCGAAGTCGTGGTATGCACCGGGTAGCTCGGCGTAGGTGACCGGGTGGCTCGACACCGCGCGTACCCGCTCCACGAAGGCGCGCACGTCCGGCACAGCTATCATCATGTCTTTCTCGCCGTGCACGATGAGCATGGGTGGCATGTCGCCGCATGGGGCGAGGCCGCCGTAGTAGCCGTAGCGGCAGATCAGGCCCGCGATGCCGGTCTCGCCCTCGCACACCGCCTGGATCGCCAGGTGCGCGC
The DNA here is from genome assembly GCA_963730065.1 of uncultured Actinomycetes bacterium. Classification (GTDB taxonomy): domain Bacteria; phylum Actinomycetota; class Actinomycetes; order Streptosporangiales; family Streptosporangiaceae; genus UBA9676. The sequence continues at coordinate 114,565 of CAVSQL010000014.1, forward strand.
CGGCCGAACTGCCGGTGACGAACAGCGTGCCGGGGTCGGCGCCGTACTCCGCGGCGTGGGCCCGGACCCAGGCGATCGCGTCGCGCACGTCGGCCACCTGGCCGGCGAGACTCACGTGCGGCTGCAGCCGGTAGTCCGCGCTCACGCAGACGAAACCGCGCCGGCTGGTCAGGTGCCGGATCAGCGGCCGCGCTTCGCGGGCCTTGTTGCCGGAGTAGAAGCCGCCGCCATGAAGGTGCAGCAGGACCGGAGCGGCGGCCGGCCGGTCGCGGCGGTGGTACACATCCAGCGTGCGGTCCGGCCCGCCGCCGTAGGCCAGGCCGCGCACCCGGACCACGTCGAGCCGGCCCGGGAAGAACGGGGCGCGCAGGATGCGCCCCCACGGCCGCCCCGGCCTGCCGGCGTTGTGCAACGCCGCGTCCGCGCGCAGCGCCCGGCCCACCACCACCACCAGGCCGGCCAGCGCGAGCAGCGCGACAGCGGCGCCAGCGGCGCCGCCCGGCGAGCCGAGGTCGCCGTCCACCAGCGCGAGCACAGTCGAGGCGATCAGAAAGTACCCCACGATGAACGGCAGCTCGCTGACCACCACCGCGGGAATGGCGGAGAACGAACCGAGCCTGCGCCACCGGGTAAGCGCACACACCACGCCCCAGGACACAAGCGCAACCGTCCACCAGTACCCGATCGGCATCAGGAACCGCCCGCGATGCGGCGCCACACGCCCGCCGGCTGCTGGCCGAGCGCGATCGGCCCGGCGCCGAGCGCCCGGACCCGCCCGGCGTTACTGGGTGACCGGTAGGCCCCGATCACCTTGTGCCCGTGCACGGTGAGCTGCGGAACGAGGCGGGCACCAATAGCACCGCTCGCCGCCCCGGCGAAGACTCGCATCGTGTGCTCCTTTTCGGTGTTTCGGACTACCAGCACGTTATGAGGCGGTGATGTGGCGGCGTCACCCGAAAGTGGGCATAGCGGGTGGAATCCTCGGGCGCCGGGCCGCGGCACGAAGTGCCGACGACGCGCGGAGAGCCGCGTCAAGGGGTAAGGCCCAGCTGGCGCGCCCGGCCGGCGGCCTGGCTGCGGTTGGCCGCGCCGGGCCCGGTCGGCCAGCAGAGCCGTCTTGCCGGAGCCGGCCAGGGCGCAGACCAGCATCAGCCCATGCCCCAGGCCTCGCAGAGCCGTTCCGCCAGGCGCGGGCGGGGCACGAAACCTGCCGCGAGCCGGGCGCGTGCAGCTTGGTGGCCAGCACATCCCGTTCGGCTGCCGAAACCGCCGATGCGGCCGCTGCGGGTTTCTTAGCCACCGCTGACCTGCACGCTCTCCACCTCCAGCGGTCCTTCGTGCCGCTGCCGGCACAGACCCATCGCAACTTCAAAGTCTATCGTATAACGACATAATTGCCGTGCATCTGTCACGCCAACGGTAAAGATCGCCCGCGACACTTACGGGCCCTGTGGCCGGACCGCAAAGAGTCCACTTGGCCATGATCGAAATGGTACTTCCTACCCGTTGACGGAACAGAGGCGCTCAACCAGGCCGGACGCGATGGCAAAACCGCACCCATGGGGACCCCTGTTGTCAAGTGGGCGTGCTGGTCTGGCCCGGTGACTTCCGCGCCGTCGGGTTGAGGGGATACCTGTTGTTGTGGCTTTGCTCGCAGCTGCCGGGTTCGCGCCGGCGCGCGGTCCCGGGTCCAGCTGGAGCGCCCGCAGCCTGGGCGCCTGGCAAGGCGCCGGCGAGGACGAACGAGCTTGACGTGGGCAAGCGGCGGCCGATGATCGGGAGTGAGGAAAGCGCCTGCTGGTTAAGGGGGTTGCTGGGCCGGTGCCGGTGGCTTGTTCCCCCGGGTGCGCGTGGCTGGCGGAGTGGTCTCACATGCACCCATCCGGCGCCTGCCTTTCGGTGGTGGGCGCCATGACCGTGCCATCCGGGGGCCGGGCTGCTCAGTCAGGTCATCGAGCGCGGCGTGGCCGGCTCATGCGGTTTTTGCGAGCTCGCCCGGGGCTGGCGGCCTCCGTTCGGGGTCGGTAAGCGCGCACTGGCAGGGCCGGGCGCGGGTGTGGCGGTGGTCTGGGACGCGGTGATCTGGGCGTCGGTGAGCAGGTGATAGGCGCGGGTGAGCAGCTTGCGGGCGATCGCGGTGGTGGCGATCTTCTTGCCGCGGCGGCGGGCGATGGCCTGGTAGCTGGCGGCGAAGTCCGGATGGCGCTTGGCGGTCTGCGCCGCCTCGCACAAGATCCAGCGGGCCCAGACCGGGCCCTGCTTGGAGATATGGCCGTGCCGGACGGTGCGGTCGCTGCCGCGGACGGTGGGGGTGAGGCCGCCCCAGGCCGCCAGCTTGCGCGCCGAGCCGAACCTGGTGATGTCGCCGATTTCGGCCAGCAGGACCAGCGCGGTGAACGGGCCCACGCCGGGCAGCTGGGTCAAGATCTTCACCCGCGGGTCGCCGCGGGCCCGCTGGCGGATCTCCCAATCGAGCCGGTCGATCAGCTGCTGGAGGGCATCGATCAGCGCCAGATCGTCCTCGACCACCTCACGGTAGGCGGCCGGCAGCTCCAGCGCGGCCAGCCACCGGCGGCCCGGGCCGCTCCAGCAGCCGCCCGCCCGGTCCTGGCCATGGTCGGCCAGCACCGCATGGATCCGGTTGCGCAGCAGCGTCCGCAACCGCACCAGCTGGATCCGGTGCCGCAGCAGCGCCCGCAACTGCCGCACCGCCGGCGGGGCGATCCACGCCTCTGGCAGCAGATCGGCGCGCAGCAACTGCGCCATGATGGCGGCGTCGACCTTGTCGTTCTTCAACCTGGCCGAGGCGATCGCCTTGCACTGCAGCGGGTGCACCAGGTGCGGCTCGAAGCCGTAGCCCTCCAGCAACTCCAGCAGCCACCCCCACCCAAACGCGGCCTCGAACGCCGCGGGCGTGCCCGCCGGCAAGCCGCCGATCACACTGAGGATCGGCTCCACCCCGTTGGGCACGTTGCGGTTGGCGAGCACCTCGCCAACCTCATCGATCACCGCCACCTGGGAACGCTTGCGGTGCACGTCGATCCCGACGTAGACAGACATAGCTGGGCCTCCTTCCCGAGCTCGAATATCACCCGGGAACTTAAACTCACCGGGCTGAGCAAGGAAGGGGGCCCGGCCTCACGCCCGGTCCCCCATAGGGTCAGGTCAGATCCCATATTCCGGCTAGACATCAAAATAGAGCTCGAACTCGGGCGCCATCGGCCGTGACCTGGGGCAATGTCCCGCATAGCGGCTCTCACCTGGCAACTCTCCGTTTGGTGGCGTTGGCTGACGTTGGGCAGAGAAGGCCATTCTGCGGACTCTTTGCGGACTGGATGCGGACTCAGCCGCCCTTGGTGACGAAACTCCCCCAGCCCATGACGGTCTCCACGAGCCCCTCGTCCCGCAGCAGCGCGACGGCCTTGCGCGCGGTCGTCTCGGCCACGCCGTACTCCTGCCGCAGCCGCTTGACGCTGGGCACCGCGGCACCCGGCGCCAGCTCCCCGGAGGCGATCTGGTCCCGCAGGATGCCCGCCAGCTGGCGGTAGGGCGGCACCGCGGCCTCGTGGTCGATCGTCACGCCCTCAAGGTAGCTGGCCAGCGCGGACGCACCTTCACGTCAGCGCGCCATAGCGCGATATGGCGCGACGAGCGCAGTGTCGCAGTGAGCCCAAACGGGCGGGACCGCCGCGAGCGCGAACTCGGCGACGGTCCCTTGATCACCAACCTGCCGTAACAGGAGGCGACCCGTGAACGATCATTCCAGCCCTCAACCCGCACCGCACGACCCCCTGGCAGTGCTCCGCGGCCAGTTCCCCGGATGGGAAGCATGGCGCGGGGTATCCGGCTTGCTGTATGTCCGGCGGCGGATGACGAGCCCGCCGGTCGTGTTCCGGGGGTACACCGCCAAATCCCTCGCCGAGCAGATCCGCGCACACGAGGCGCGCCGACAGTAACCTCGCCCGGGAGGCTAACCCCGCGGCCGCTCGCTACAGGCAGTCAAGTAGGAACAACCCCCGCCCCTTGTGGATGATCAGGGACGGGTGTCCGCTGTAACGCAGATGCGGCGACGAACGCCAATAGCAGCCTCGTTCGCGCCAGGCAGGTCGTCGAAAAGACGTATTCACGTTTATGCACAGGAAATCCACAAGGCAGCTACAGATTGTGACCAAAGCAGCCAATCTCCTGCAACACAAAAGAATGGGCAAAAGGCCTGCACCATTTGATCGTTCATGGCTAGTCTTTGGGCTTCGGTTGACGAACCGGCCTTGTGCAGACCTGGTTCGCGGTCGGCCTCGCGTGCGAGATGCCCAGACCAGCGCACCTGGCTCTTGGGGCCGGTGTCCGTCTGGGGCCTGTTCGTGTCCCCCGCACGATGCTCCCAGGCGGATGCGGCCCGCGCCGGCGTTACCCCCGTACGCCCGCGCGGGCCGCTCAGCCTCCACCTTGCCTCTGAACCGGCCACCCCGCCCGGGGGTGGCCGAGCCGGGCGGCGGCTGGATATCGGGACCATGCACGTGAGCACCGCTGGCAGGCAGACGCTCTAGGGCGCGGCCGGGGACGGCCCCTGTCCGGGGGCCAGGGTCTAGAGCCCGCGCCCCCGGCCGCGCGTCATGCGCACCTGCCCCCGCGTGGCATAGCAGTGCAGATCGCGGGGGGAGCCCGCGGCCGACCCCGAGGGAGAGACGGTGCCACGGGCTCCCAGGCCGCGCAGACGAAGATACGGAACCTGCGCGGCGCGTACGGCCAGCCCGCTCCCCATCGCAGGCCGTCCTAAACAGTCACCGACGTGAACCCAGTTTCTGTTACCCGGGCTCGCTGTGCTTACCGCCGGTCGCATCTCGGGCGGTACCACACCGACCGGCAGCCCGGCGACGCCGCGCAGTACACCGCCAGATGCCCCCGCGTCCCGGCCGGTGCCATCAGTAGTGGCGGCGACGCTATGGCAGCAGCGCGAAGCAGAACGTCTGGCCCTCGAACTGCGGATGCGGACCGTGGATAGCGACGACATTCCCGTCGCCGTCGAAGACAATCTGTCCGGCATCATGCTGGACCATCTCAGCCGGACCCTGGATGTGCACCGTGTCTCCTACCGTGCGCGACGTCCCGTCCGGGTAGAAGGTGTCCATCCACTTGTGCCGCTCGACGATCGTGTGCCCGTTCGCCGTAATGACAGCGCGGTAGTCGGTGTGCACGGCAACGAATGCCACCCCACCAGAGCGGTCGAAGGTCGCTAGGAACGTGTTCACCTCGTCCTGGACGACGTGCACCGAGAATCCCTCGGGAGCGCAGACCTCGGAATCCACGAAGACCTCGTGCGAGGACAATGTGCCGCGGGCGGGTGGCGTGCCGGGGCGGCCGTCACCACTCCTCCGAACACGCCCAGCAAGGGAACGCGTGGCTGCGGGGTCACGGTCCGTAACCGTTCCATCTCCGGCGATCCGCTTCGTCCCCTTTTGTCCGGTTTACCATCCAGGGTGGTTAGGAGCCCGGCCGGCAAACAAGAGAGCCAGCAAGCTCAAAACGAGGAGGGCGGTTACCGGCTCAGCGGTCAGGCGGATCGGCTATAGGCTCGCGAGCACCTCTCGAACCTCGACCGTGCGGAACGTAACGTCCGGGGGTGCTCCCGGTGGCGCCTCGCCCACCTTGAGTTGATCTGCCGCGCGCCTGGCTGCCTCTTCGGAATCGTAAACAACCACCGAAAGCCCCCGGCCGCCCTGCGCGCCGAGCCAGTAGCCGGCCCGCGCTCCGCTATCGCGGGCCATCGGCACAATCCTTTCCGCAATTAGTTGTCGCGCCTGGTCGTTCCGGGATGCGTCCGCATTCACTTCGACGAATACCGCGTACATGCTTCCCCCATCGTTGACCGCGCGTGAGGGCCATCCGCTTCTCACGCAGCAGATGTCCATGGTCCTCCTGCCTGCGCCAGCCCGTAAAGGGGTGTTTGCCTACATTTGGGAGGATGGTGGGTGGTAACGGTGGGTGACAGCCCGGGGGACGGTGAACGGTCAGGGATGGTGGCGCCGTGGAGGGCCGCAGCGAGGGGTGGGTGGTTAGCCGGTCAGGGATGGTCCGCCGGTTCGCCTGCCGCCCTCCGTGCTGGCGTCGCCCTCGCTAGCGGCTATCGCTATGCCGATCGCTGCCATCCGTTCGGTGATGCCGTCGATGCCGTCGCCTGCCTGGTGCTCGGCACCCGAGTAGTGGTCGGCGAGCTTGCGCGCTTCACGTGCCCGGTCCCCGGCGCGCTCGTAGGCCTCGATGGCGTCGGTCGCCACGTCGTAGAGCAGGTCTGACTGGTCTTCGAGCGTCATCGTGTGCACGGCCGCGGCCCGCAGGGATTCGGCCTCCTGCTCGGCGCCGAGCGCGGCGCGCTCCAGCGGGGTCATGCTGCGCCACGGCACCCGCGCGTGCAGTACCCGGCGCAGGAACTCAAGACCGAGATCAGCGGGACGCCGGTCCCCGTGCCCCGGTCGCTCGCGCTCGAGCTGGCCGCGTACGTGAAGGACTGGCCGGGGGAGACACTGCTCACGGGCCGCGATGGTGGCCAGCTGCCACCGTGGGCGCTGGAGCGCGCCGTCCGCACGGCGAGGGGCAAGGTGGACGGCCTGCCGGATGGTTTCCGGTACCACGACCTGCGGCACTACTTCGCGTCGCTCCTGATCGCCTCTGGCACCGACGTCAAGACGGTGCAGGCGCGGCTGCGGCACGCGAGCGCCAAGACGACGCTCGACACCTATGGGCACTTGTGGCCGGACCGCGACGAGTCGACCCGCGCGGCTGTCGATGCGGTGCTCGCCGCGCGGGTGGCGAATCCTGCGGACTCTGTGCGGACTAGCGGCCCGGTGCGCCGGTCCCGCCGCAGGTCAGATGGTACATGATGGCTAGCAGTCGTAGTAGAGCTCGAACTCATGCGGGTGCGGGCGGAGCCGGATCGGGTCGAGCTCGTTGGAGCGCTTGTAGTCCAGCCAGGTCTCGATCAGGTCCGGGGTGAACACCCCGCCGTCGACCAGGTAGTCGTGGTCCGCCTCCAGCGTGTCCAGCACCTTGTCCAGCGAGCCGGGAACCTGCGGGATGGACAGCGCCTCGTCCGGCGGTAGCTCGTACAGGTCCTTGTCCACCGGCTCCGGCGGATCGATCTTGTTGCGGATGCCGTCGATCCCGGCCATCAGCATGGCCGCGAACGCCAGGTACGGGTTGCACGACGGGTCGGGCACCCGGAACTCGATCCGCTTGGCCTTCGGGTTGGAGCCGGTGATCGGGATGCGGACGCATGCGGACCGGTTGCGCTGCGAGTACACCAGGTTGACCGGCGCCTCGAACCCGGGCACCAGCCGGTGGTAGGAGTTGACCGTCGGGTTGGTGAAGGCCAGCAGCGAGGGCGCGTGCTTGAGCAGCCCGCCGACGTAGTACCGCCCGATGTCGGACAGCCCGGCGTACCCGACCTCGTCGTAGAAGAGCGGCGCGCCGTCCTTCCACAGGCTCTGGTGGCAGTGCATGCCGGAACCGTTGTCACCGAACAGCGGCTTGGGCATGAAGGTCACGGTCTTGCCCGCCGCCCGGGCCACGCTCTTGAGGATGTATTTGTAGTTCATCATGCTGTCGGCCATGTGCAGCAGCGGCGCGAAGCGGATGTCGATCTCCGCCTGGCCGGCCGTGCCGACCTCATGGTGCTGCATCTCCACGCCGATGCCGCACCTGATGAGCATCCGGACCATTTCCGAGCGCAGATCCGTGTAATGGTCCATCGGCGGGACCGGGAAGTAGCCGCCCTTGTAGCGGGGCTTGTAGGCGAGGTTGCCACCGTCCTCCTCGCGCCCGGTGTTCCACGCACCCTCGATCGAGTCGATGTAGTAGTAGCCCTCGTTCGGCCCGGTTGCGAACCGCGCGGAGTCGAAGATGTAGAACTCCGCCTCCGGGCCGAAGTAGACCGTGTCGGCGATCCCGGTGCCGCGGAGGAAGTCCTCTGCCTTGCGGGCGATGTTGCGTGGGTCACGGGTGTAGGGCTCGCCGGTCAGCGGGTCGTTGACGAAGAACGTGATGTTCAGCGTGACGTGCTGCCGGAACGGGTCGAGCATGGCCGTGGCCGGGTCCGGCATGAGGAGCATGTCGGACTCGTGGATCTGCTGGAACCCACGGATCGAGGAGCCGTCGAACATCAGCCCGTCGGTGAAGACCTTCGCGTCGAAGTTCTCCACCGGCACGGTGAAGTGCTGGACCGTGCCCGGGAGGTCGCAGAACCGGACATCGACGAACTCCACCTTCTGGTCGCTGATGAACTTCAGTACCTCGTCGGCGTTCGTGAACATCAACCCTCCATGGGCGGGATACGGCCCTGTCCTTTCCGCACGGGATGTGCTGCCGCAGGACCGACTCGGACGTTAGGCGCTCGCGGTTTCCGACCCGTGTCCCGAGTGTTTCACGCGTGTTACGCCTGAGTGGGCGGGTCCAGGGCGGGCCCTGGCCACCTCCGCGTTCGTGCCGGGTACGGTGGGGGCGTGGCAGAACGGCGGTGGGCTGGATCCTGGCTGAGCGGCACGCTGGGCACTGGTGAGGAGGGCGCCTTCCCCGGCGAGCGGTTCGGGCTGCCGGAGGAGGGCCGCGGCTCGGTTGCCACCATCGGCCGGCGGCTGCTGGCGCTGCTCATCGACTGGCTGCTGTGCACGGTGATCGCGCTGGCCGTCTTCCACTCGCGGTTGTGGACGCTGCCGATCTTCGCGGCCGAGACCTACCTGCTCACGGCCCTCACCGGCTTCACAGCGGGCAAGCGGCTGCTGGGCATCCGGGTGGCGCGGATGGACGGCCGGCCGGTCGGGTTCATCTGGGCGCTGGTGCGCACCGTCCTGCTGCTCACCGTCGTGCCGGCGCTCATCACCGACCGCGATCTGCGCGGGTTGCACGACCGGGCCTCCAACACCATCGTGATCAGGACCTGACCGGGTCCGCGGCGGCGCGGCGCTGGCGGGCGGCGGCGGCCAGCTCGCTGAGCACGCCGGAGGTGGTGTCCACGTCCATGCAGGCGTCGGTGATGCTCTGGCCGTAGACCAGATGCGCCGGATCGCCCGGTTCCTGGCAGCCTTCGGCCAGGAAGCTCTCCAGCATCACACCGACCAGGCCCGGCTCGCCCGCGGCGATCTGCTCCGCCAGTGAGCCCGCGACAGCGGGCTGGCGCCGGTGGTCCTTGCCGCTGTTGCCGTGGCTGGCATCCACCATCACCCGGCGCGGCAGCCCGGACTCCGCGATGGCCGCCAGCGCCTGCGCCACCTGGCCCGCCTGGTAGTTGGGCCCCGACCGGCCGCCCCGGAGGATGACGTGGCAGTCGGGGTTGCCCGCCGTGGTCACCACCGCCGCCGCCCCGGCCAGGGTGACGCCGAAGAACGTGTGGCCGGCCGCCGCCGCCCGGCAGGCATCCACCGCGACCTGCACATCCCCGTCGGTGCCATTCTTGAAGCCGACCGGCATGGACAGCCCCGACGCCAGCTGGCGGTGCACCTGGCTCTCGGTCGTCCGGGCGCCGATCGCACCCCAGGCCACCGTGTCGGCGATGTACTGCGGGGTGATCGGGTCGAGCCACTCGCAGCCGACCGGCAGGCCCAGCCCCACGATGTCCAGCAGCAGCCGCCGTGCCGCCCGCAGGCCGCGGTGCACGTCATGGCTGCCGTCCAGGCCGGGGTCATTGATGAGCCCCTTCCAGCCGGTCACCGTCCGCGGCTTCTCGAAGTACACCCGCATCACGATCAGGAGCTCATCGTGGAATGAGCGGGCCAGCGCCGCCAGCCGTTCCGCATAATCGAGCGCCGCCGCCGGGTCATGGACCGAGCACGGTCCCGCGACCACGAGCAGCCGGTCGTCGATTCCCGTCAGGACCGCGCGCACCTCGGCCCGGGACTGCTCGACGTGTTTCGCTTCGCGGGCGCCGAGTGGCAGTTCTGCCAGCAGCGCCGCGGGGGCCAGCAGCGGCTCGTAGCCCAGCACCCGGATATCGCTGGTATGGGACATCAGGCTTCTCCTCCTGGCGCGCAGCTGTGCATCCAGCTCACCACGATCATGGTGGAAGGGGACAGCCAGGCCTGCCGCGGGGTACCCGGCGCGGCAGGGGCGGCCCGGGATGGCTTGGTCGTAGCGGATGTCGGCGTCAGACGATGCGCGCCTCGCGGGTCTCGGAAGCGAACAGGTCGGCGGGCTCGGCCGACGTGCTGGCCAGGTGCTGCTCGTGAGAATAGCGGAGGAAGGTGAGCGGAGTGTACTCGTTCGCTGTCAGTCCGTAGGGTCAGGGGCCGGCTGACCCGCTGGCCGGCCCCGCCATGCCGGGGCTCAGCCAGCGGCCGTCGTGCCGCCGGATGGCCGATCCGAGTTCGGGCACCTCGCCCTGCTCGATCGCGTCCACGAGTTGCCGGTGGACATCGGCGCTGCCGGGGTGCACGGCACCGGGCGGGTCCGCCGCCGCCAGGTCGTTCTCGAAGAAATCGAGCAGCGTGACGTACATGCTGCGCAGCGGCGGGTTGGGGCTCAGTCTCGCGATCCGCCGGTGGAAGGCTGTGTGGTAGCGGGCGTAGGCGCCCGGCTGGTCCAGGTGCGCGGACATGCTGGCCAGGATCGAGCGGAGCGCGCGGATGTCGGCCCCGGTCCGGCGCCGCGCGGCGTGCTGGTAGATGACCGGCTCCAGCGCGCGGCGCACCTCGTGGTAGTCGGCCATGCTGGCCTCGGCCCACTCAAAACCCATGAACATGGGCCCGCTGCGCTGGCGGGCCGCGGGGCTGGCGACGAACACCCCGCCGCCGGGGCCCGGGCGCGCCTCGACCAGGCCCCGGGTCTCCAGCAATTTCACGGCCTCGTTCACGGTGGCCACCGCGACCCGGAACCGCTGGCGCAGGTCGTCCTTGGTCCCGAGCCGGTCGCCGGTGCTGAGCACCCCGGCGGAGATCTGCTCCTCAATCTCCCGGGCCAGGGCCTCAGCCCGGGACAGGCGCGAACTCTGCAGAACGGGGTGGCTGGTTGCTCCCATGGTAATAACCATTATACGTATTCGCCCCGGCCGCGGCCGGGCGGCACTTGCGAGCCGTGGCCCCTACCGGGACCGAGGACGTGGCGGCTTCGGCATCCGGCCGGTGCGGGGCATCGGGCCCTTCGGCGCCTGGAGCGACTGGGGCAGGGCCTTGAGCCGGAAGTTCAGGTCGGCTACCGCGGGGCCTTTCAGGTTGCGGGGCAGCCGCGTCATCTTGCGCTGCAGCTTCCTGATCGGGATCTGCCCTTCCTCGTCGCCCACCTGCAGGTCATAAATGGGCACGTCGAAGGCGACCCGGGACACGCGCTTCTTCTCCGCCGCGAGCAGGCTGCCCAGCCGGTTCGGGGAACCCTCGCCCACCAGCACCACACCCGGCTTGCCGACCGCCCGGTGCACGACGTCCATGTTCCGGTTGGCCGACACCGCCGGGGTGACGGTCCAGCCGCCGCGCATGCTCTGCATGATCGCGGCGGCCGCGCCGGGCTGGCCCTCGACCGCCGCGTACTGGGCGGACTGGGCGTACCGGCCGAAGATGATCATCGCCACGAGCAGGCCGCTGGCTATCCCGAGCGGCACCAGCAGCGCCAGCAGGCCGGTGACGATGCCGACGATCACGAAGACCGCGGCCACACCGATCCCGGCCAGGATCACGATCGGCAGCGCGCGGGGGTTGGACTTGCGGATGATCCCCGCCACCATGCGGACCTGCTTGATACGGCCGGCCGAGGCCGGATCCGCGGCGTCCTTCGGGGTCGCCACGCCTGCGCGCTTGTTCGCCATGGAGGGCAGGATACGAGCAGCCGGGCGGATGTGGGAAACCGCCGCCGGGTGGCTAGCCGATTTCCCCGCTTGCGGGGACCTCCGCGCCTGCTGGGTTGGCCGCTGGCGGGGTGGCGCCTGCTGGGGCCCGGCGCGCCATCGCCTCGGCGTGCAGCCTGCCCGCCCGGTAGGAGGACCGGACCAGCGGCCCCGACATCACGCCCGCGAACCCGAGGCTGAGCGCCTCCCCGCGGAGGCGCTCGAACTCGGCTGGCTCCACCCACCGGACCACCGGGTGGTGGAGCGGGGACGGGCGCAGGTACTGGGTGATGGTGAGCAGCTCGCAGCCGGCGGCCCGCAGGCCGGCCATGGCCTGGCTGATCTCGGCCGGCTCCTCGCCGAGGCCGAGGATGAGGTTGGACTTGGTGACCAGGCCCGCCGCCCGGGCCCGGCTCAGCACCTCAAGTGACCGGCCGTACCGGAAGCCGGGCCTGATCCGCCGGAAGATGCGCGGCACGGTCTCGATGTTGTGAGCGAGCACCTCCGGGCGGGCGGCGAACACCTCGCCGAGCCGCCCCGGGTCGGCGTTGAAATCGGGGATCAGGAGCTCGACCCCGCAGCCGGGCACGGCCGCGTGGATCTCCGCGCAGGTCTGCGCGTACAGCCAGGCGCCGCCGTCCGGGAGGTCGTCGCGGGCCACGCCGGTGACCGTCGCGTAGCGCAGGCCCATCGCCGCCACGGACGCGGCGACCCGGCGCGGCTCGTCGGTGTCGAGCGGCCCGGGTCTGCCGCTGGCGATCTGGCAGAAGTCGCACCGCCTGGTGCAGACGTCCCCGCCGACCAGGAACGTCGCCTCCCGGTCCTCCCAGCACTCGAAGATGTTGGGGCAGCCCGCCTCCTCGCAGACGGTGTGCAGGCCCTGGCGCCGCACCAGGCTCTTCAGCTCGGTATATTCCGGGCCGGTCCGCAGCCGGGTCTTGATCCACGGCGGCTTGCGCTCGATCGGCGTCTGGCTGTTGCGGGCTTCGAGGCGGAGCAGCCGGCGGCCTTCAGGTGCGAGTACCACGACTCCAGGGTACGACCCGGCCGGTGGGAGACGCGGCACGCCAGCGGCGCAGGGCCGGGGAAAGGATGGGCACATGATTCTCAGCACCATGAACGACCTGCCCGGGTACGAGATCACCGAAGTCCTGGGCGAGGTGTTCGGCATCACCGTGCGGTCCCGGAATGTGGGCTCCCAGCTCGGTGTCGGCTTCAAGTCGCTGGTGGGCGGCGAGCTGAAGGGGATGACCAAGACGCTGACCGAGACCCGCCTCCACGCGCAGGAGCGGCTGGTCGAGGCGGCGCAGGCCAAAGGCGCCGACGCGGTGCTGGCGATGCGTTTCGACGCCAGCGAGTTCCAGGCCGGCCAGGAGATCTGTGCCTACGGGACGGCGGTGAAGATCCGCCCGGCGGACAGCTACCGGTAGCAGGCCCACATGGCCCGGGCCGCCAGTCAGGGCCGGGCGGCTCTCCTGGGGACATCTGTCCCGCCCGCCGGGCGGCCCGGCAGATGAGCCCTGGCGCGCGGCCCGGCCAGCTCGGCGGGGGACCGTGGCCACGCGGCGTCTTCCTGTCCGGGCAGGCGATTTCGCTGCTGGGGGACGGCCTGGCCGTGCTTGCCGTCCCGTTGCTGGTGCTCGATCTCAGCCGCAGTCCGCTGGTCTCCGCGCTGTCCGCCGCCTCGGTGACGGTCGGCTACCTGATGGTGGGACTGCCGGCCGGGGTCCTGGTCAACCAGCTGGACGCGTGGCGGGTCCTGCTGGTGACCGACACGCTGCGCGCGGCACTCTTCGCGGCGCTGTTCGGGTTCGCCACCACGGGACTGCTGGCGGTCTGGCTCGTCCTGGCCATCGCGTTCGCGGCCGGCGCGTGCTCGGTTTTCTTCGAGACCGCACTCGTGGTGGTCGTGAAGGATCTCTTCCCGGCGGCGCGGCTCATCCGGGCGAACTCCGCCCTCGAGCTGGCCAGCCAGCTGTCGCTGGTGGCCGGGCCGGCGGTGGTGGGAGTGCTCGCCGCGGTCGGCAGCATCAGCCTCGCGCTGCTGGCCGACGCCCTGACCTTCGCCGTATCGCTGGTGTCCCTGCTGGCCGTGGGGCGGTGGCGGCCACGCCCGCAGGGCCGCCGCGAGCCCCGCAGCTGGCGTGCGATGGGCACGGAGCTGCGGGCGGGCCTGCGGTACCTGGCGTCGGTCAAGGTCCTGGTGATCCTGACCGCGGTCCAGATCGTGGTGAATCTGTGCCTGGCGGTCGAGAAGCTCATCATCTTCGACGCGCGGGACACGCTCCGGCTCGCGGCTTCCCTGGTCGCGGTGGTGGTGGCGGCGGGCGGAGCGGGCGGGGTCATCGGCGCGCTCAGCGCCTCCCGGCTGGCCGGCTGGATCGGCGAGATCCGGCTGGTGGTGATCGCCATCGCGGCCACGGGCGTCGCCATCGCCTCGATGAGCGCGGCCGGGTCGGCGCTGTCCCTGGCGGCGGCGAACCTCGGCTACGGCTGGGCGCTGGTGGTGGCGAGCCTGGTGAACCGCACGCAGCGGCAGCGGATCGTGCCCCGGGCGATGCTGGGCCGGGTGACAGGCGTGGTCCGGGTGCTCTTCCTGGCCGTCGATCCGCTCGGGGTGGTGATCGCCGGCACCGCCACCGCGGCGCTGGGCGGTGATCCGCGCCCGGTGTTCCTGGCCGCCGGCATCGTGGTCATCGCGACCGCGGCGGCCGGGTGGCTCGCCGGGCTGCGCCGGGCATGATGGAAGCCGTGGCAGCAGCGCCCGGCCAGCCCGCTGAGCAGGCGGGTGGCGACCCGTTCGAGGAGTGGTGCCGGCTCCGGGCCAGCCAGGACGAGCGGGTCAGCATGATCCGCCTGTACGCGATGGTCGCCGAGCCGCGCGGGCTGCAGCCCCACGAGCTTCCCGTCAGCGAGCGGCGGGCCCTGGCCGCGCGGGCGATAGCGGTGGTGTTCCCGGGCTGGGAAACCGTGCCGGGGAGCGACCAGCGCACGGACCCGGTGCGCGTCGTCCCCTACGATCCGGCGTGGGCCGGGCGGTTCCTGGCGTGGCGTGACCGCCTCGCTGCCCGCCTCGGCGCCACGGCTTTGCGCATCGAGCACGTGGGCTCCACCTCGGTGTCCGGCCTGGCCGCGAAGCCCATCGTGGACATCCAGGTGAGTGTGGCCGACATGGAGCGGGAGGACGGTTACGTCCCGCAGTGCGAGGCGGCCGGGCTGCAGTTGCGCGGCCGCGACCGCGAGCACCGTTACTTCCGCCCCCGGCCGATCGTCCCCGCGACGTCCATGTGCACGTCTGTGCGGCCGGCGGCCGCTGGGAGCGCGTGCACCTGCTGTTCCGCGACTATCTCCGGGCGAACCCGCCGGCCTGCGACGCGTATGCCGCCATGAAACGCGAGGTGGCGGTGCTCTGGCGCGATGACTCGCTCGCCTATACCGAAGCCAAGAACGATCTCATTCTCGATCTGCTCGATCAGGCGGAGCGGTGGGCGGCCGGCCGCCACTGGCCTGGCTGAGCTGCTGCCGCTCGGCACGCCGGTCCGGCGGGGGAGCGGCCATAGTCGGCGCGGCCACCGGAGGCGCGCCCGGTTCCGGCGCGGGCCGGGCTTGCTGCGCATGGGCCGCCCGGACGTGGCGGCGGGCGTAGAACAGCGCGCCCACACCGGCCGCGACCAGGCCGCCGCCACCGGCCAGGAAGAGCACCAGGCGCGGGTTCAGCGAGCCGAGCAGGGCGCCGGCCGCGGCCATCCCGAGCGAGGCCGCCCCGAACAGCATCCCGGAGTACACCGCGAACACCCGCCCGGCGACCTGCGGCGGCGCCCGGTGGTTGAGGAAGCTGCGGGTCGCCACCACTTCCAGGCCGTTGGCCAGCCCGCCAAAGGCATAGGCCGCCGCCGCCTGCCACAGCACGGCGGCCGTTCCCGCCAGCGCCACACCCGCGCCCGTGGCGAGCGTGCCGACCAGCGTGGCCAGGGCCAGCCTGCGCTCGGGCAGCCGCCCGCCAGCGAGCGTCCCGGCGAGCATGCCGACGCTCCACGCCGCGACCAGCACCGAGTACCCGGTCGGCCCGGCCCCCAGCACGCTCTCGGCGAAGGCGACCTCCGCGACCACCGCCATGTTGGCGAACACGACCATCATGCCCACGACGAGGACGAGCAGCCCGGCGTCAGCGTCGTGGCGCAGGAACCGCAGGCCCGCGCTCAGCTGGGAGGCGAGTCCGCCGCGCCCGGCATCGGCCTGGCCGGTCGGCGGGTCCGGCGGCGCCAGCGGCAGCACGCACAGCCCGAGTGTGCCGAGCGCATAGATGGCGGCGACGCCGACCAGCGCCAGCCCGGTGCCGCCGGCCGCGATGAACACGGCCGCCAGCAGCGGGCCGAGCGTGAAGCCGCCCCAGGTGGCAGCCTGAAGGTAGCCGTTCGCCCGGGTCACCCTGGCGCGGTGCGCCTCGGCCGCCCGCCCGGCCTGCCCCGGCTGGCCGGTGCCGCCCGCCGGGCCAACCAGCCGGGGCACTATGGCGCCGAGCCCGGGTTGCAACACGGCCGCGCAGACGCCGAATCCAGTGGCCAGCGCGAGCACCGGGCCGATCCCGGTCACCTGGGTGAGCGCCAGCGCCACCACCGCCTGCCCGGCGGCCGCCGCGACCAGCACCGGGCGGGGCGGCAGCCGGTCGAGCAGGAGGCCGGCCAGTGGCGCGAGCGCGGTGATGGGGATGGTGACCGCCAGGAACACCGCGGCGACCGCCCAGGAGGCGTGCGAGCCCTGGTAGACCCGGCTGGCCAGGGCGATCAGGACGAGGCCGTCACCGGCTGAGATAACGGCCTGCAAGCTGAAAGCCAGCGGCAGCGTGTACCGGGGGAGGCTCGGCGGTACCGGGGGGCCAGCCATCTCCGGGCCAGGCCGTGCGGGCGGGCCGATAGGCGGGACGTCGCTGGTCGGCGGGCGGGACAAGGAAAGTGCACCTGCCTGAATTCCGTGAGATCAGGCTCCTCGCCGATTGGCGAGCGACCTCCTGCCGATGCTAATGGGCTGGCAAGACGGGCCGGTGCCGGCCAGGGGACCCGCGAGCACCTCGGTGATGGGCTCGGCGGCGTGGGTCACGTCGCGAGGGGGCGATACCGGGCAGGTGCGCCCCGGCGCGGCGGTGCGTGACGTCGGCCGGGAGGCTGGCCGGCGTGGTTCCGCCGCCATTCCTGGCGGCGATGTTGGCGGCCGCGAGCAGGTCGCGGTGGCCGGTGTGCCCGCAGTTGGGGCACGAGAGCTGGCGACCTTTGGGTTTGGGGATACGGCTGGAGCAGGCGGGGCAGGTGGAGGAAGTGCTGCGCTCGTCTACCAGGGTCAGGCTGATCCCGGCGGCCTCGGCCTTGTCTTTCAGGACGGTGATCAGGTGGCCGATGCGCCAGTCGCGGGTGCGCTGATTGTGCCGCCGCCCGGCCTGCAGGTTCAGCACGCCGCGCGGGTCGCCGACGGCCAGGGTGCCGATCCGCTTCTCAACTGCCCAGGCAATGACGGTTGTGGCGGCCTCGTGCTGGGCTTGGCGGATCCGCCGCCGGTGTCGCGCCTCCACGAGGCGCTGGCGGCGGCGGTAATGCCGCCACCGGCGCGACCCTTTCTGCCCCGGCTTGGGCACGCGGCGGGCGGCCGCCCGCGCGCGGGCCTTGCGGTCGTGAAGGTGCATCCGATGCTCGGCGCGAATCGCCCGCCCCGACACCAGCAGTGCATCGCCCCCGGGCCCAGCTACAGCGTAGGGATGGATAATGCCCAGATCGACCCCTGCGATCCTCCTCGAGTCCGGCTCCGATCCGGCGGGATATGCCGTTACCGGGATCTCCGCGGTCACATCTATCCACAGTCGCCCAGCTTCATACAGCAGCGTGACCGAGCGGATCTGCCCACGCGGATAGGGCACGTCCCGGTCCAGCCGTACTCGTAACGGTGGGCAGCCGCGGGTGACCGGGATCCGCAGCCGATTGCCTTCGAGTGTGAACCTGCCGTAATACCAGCGCACTGGCATCAGCGCCCGCCGCCGCCGCGGAAATCGCGCCCGCTGATCACCCTCGCGGCGGCGCTCGGCGGCGGCGAACCAGGCATCGGAGTAGCGGCGCAGCACCGACCGCGCTCCCTGGCTGTCTAACTCCCCGAAGCAGCCCGGCCCGGATCCGGCCAGTTCCCGGCACAGCGCTTGGTACGAGACCAGCGGCCGGTCCTGCCGGGCCCGCCGCCACGCGTTGAGCTCCAGCACGGCCGCCCACAGATCGCCCGCCGAGACAAGAAGCCCCAGCAGGCGGCGCCGCTGTCCCCGGGTGACCCGCAGCCCTGCCCGGGCAGTGCGGTATACCACCGGGGGCGTGCCAGATTCGCGGCGTCTGGGCATGTACCAAGCACATCATCGGGCACCGACATTCAACCTGTGACACGCTGACACCGAGCGTAATTTCAGCAGTCGCCAGTGGATGCGTCGGCGAGCGAATCGTCAACCGTAAGTTGACGAAACCAGACTGCGTCAACCTATAATTGACGCATGACGAACCCGACCGGCAGCACCGCTCCCATCCGGCTCGACGACCTCATCGAGGCCATCACGAAGGTCCACTCCGACCCGCTCGAGCAGCTTTCCGACGCGGTCAGCGCGGCCGACCACCTTGGCGATGTGGCCGACCATCTGATCGGCCACTTCGTGGACCAGGCGCGGCGCTCGGGCGCGTCCTGGACGGAGATCGGCCGGAGCATGGGGGTCACCAAGCAGGCGGCCCAGAAACGGTTCGTCCCCAAGGACCCTGGGAGAGTGCTGGACCTCGATGCGGGCGAGGGATTCAGCCGGTTCACTGCGCGGGCGCGCAACACCATAGTGGCGGCGCAGAACGACGCCCACGCGGCGGGCAACGACCTGATCCGCCCGGGGCACCTGGTTCTGGGGCTGCTGAGTGAGCAGGATTCCTTCGCGGTGAGATCGATCGTCGCACAGGGCGTGCAGCCGGACACCGTCCGGAAGGCAGTGACCGCGGCCCTGCCACCGGCGGCCGGCCCGGTGCCCGCGCTGATCCCGTTCGATCAGCAGGCAAAGAAGGCGCTAGAGCTCAGCGTCCGGGAGGCGCTGCGGATGGGCCACAACTACGTTGGGACCGAGCACATTCTGCTCGCACTGCTGGAACTCGAAGACGGCGCCGGAGTGCTCACCGGACTTGGCCTCGACAAGGCGGCCACCGAGGCCTACGTCACCGCCGCCGTGGCCGCCGTGCTCTCCGTCCGCGAGCAGGATTGACCCCTGTGGGTGAGCCTGGGTCGGTAACCGATGTGACGGGACCGGCCAAATTCGGGAGCATAGGCGCATGCCAACGCAGTTCGATCCCCCCTCGGGGACCCGTGACTTCCTTGCCCGCGAGTTCGAGACCCGGGAGCGGGCGTTCTCGGTCATCCGGTCGGTCTTTTCCAGCTACGGGTTCGAGCCGCTCGCCACCCCGGCCTTCGAGCGGCTCGATGTGCTCATGGGCAAGTACGGCGAGGACGGCGACAAGCTTATCTTCAAGATCTTGCGCCGCGGCGAGCACGAGGAAACCGGCGAGGCCGACCTGGCCTTGCGCTATGACATGACGGTGCCGCTGGCGCGGGTGGCCGCGGCCTACGGTAGCCAGCTGCCGGTTCCGTACAAGCGCTACGCGCTCGGCCCGGTCTGGCGCGCGGACCGGCCGGGCCGGGGCCGGTACCGCGAGTTCACCCAGTGCGACGTGGACACCCTCGGCTCCACCTCGGCGCTGGCCGACGCGGAAGTCATCTGCGCGGTGCATGACGTGCTCGCCCGGCTGGGGATCGGCGGCTTCCGCTTCCTGCTCAACTCCCGCCGCGTGCTCGCTGGCCTGCTGGAGGCCTTCGGCGTCCCGGCCGGCCTGGGAGCCGGGGTCCTGATCACCCTCGACAAGCTGGACAAGTCCGGGCCGGCCGAGGTCGCCAGCGAGCTCGTGGAGCGCGGGCTGCCCGCGGAGAGTGCCACCAAGCTGGTCGGCGCGATGGTCGCTGACGACGCGGCAGAACGGATCAGGGACGCGCTCAAATCGAACGAGGAAGGCTCCGCTGGGCTGTACGAGGTCGACGCGGTGCTGTCCCTGCTCGCCGGTCAGCTGCCCGCTGGGCGGGTGGTGTTCGCGCCCGCGATGGTGCGCGGGCTGAGCTACTACACCGGGCCGATCTGGGAGGTGGCGGCCGAAGGCGTGCCGGGCTCGATCGCGGGCGGCGGCCGCTACGACCACCTCATCGAGCAGCTCGGCGGGCCCGACGTGCCCGCGACCGGCGGCTCGCTCGGCATCGAGCGCCTCCTCCTGCTGCTGCCCGCGGCGGAAGGGCACAGCAGGCTGGATGTGGCGGTCACGGTCATGGACCAGCACTATGCGGGGCGCAGCTTCGCGTTCGCCGCGGCGGCCCGGTCGGCCGGGCTGCGGGCGGGCGTCTACCTGGGTGCGTCCGGCAAACTCGGCCGTCAGCTCAAATGGGCCAGCGACCGGGGGGCCCGCTGGTCGCTGATCTATGGCGGCGCGGAGGAGGAGGCGGGTGCCGTCACCGTGCGGGACATGACCACCGGCGAGCAGAGCTTGGTTCCCGTCGGCGAGCTGGCCGAAGGCCTCGCCCGGCTGGCCCGCCAGGCCGCGTCCGGAGCCAGCTAGGGCAGCGGCTCCCGTTTCAGCGCGGCTGCTGATCGCCCGGCTTCCGGGCGCTCCGGCCGCGACCTACACGAAGAGCACCTCGGCGTCATGCGGCTCGTTCTCAACGAGACAGTCGCAGGTCGGGCAGTACCAGCGGGCCTCGATCGGAGTGCCGCAGCCGAGGTGCCGGGGCACATCCGCCGGGTCGGTGTGCTTCGCTCCCCAGTGGGCCAGCAGGCGCAGCGCCCCGGCCAGCTCCCTGCCTTCGGCGGTGAGCTGGTAGGCGGCCCGGGGCGGCCGCTCGGAATAGGGCCGGGCCACCAGCAGTCCGTCGCGTTCGAGCCGCTTGAGCCGTTCGGACAAGGTGTTCGCGGCGATGCCGGGGATCTGGCCGAGAAGATCGTTGAACCGGCCCGGGCCGGCCAGCAGCGCCTCCACCACCAGCAGCGTCCAGCGGTCACCGACCCTGGCCAGCGCCTCGGCGAGCGGGGACGAGCCATGCTCCGATTCAGCCATGAGCCGATCGTAGCCGGTTGACATGCCGATGGTTGATAGTAAGTTGCAAGTTACTACTTACTAAGAGGTGGCGGCGATGACAATTCTCGACGAGATCCAGGCAGGCATCAGTCAGGTAGCCGAGGGCGCGGGAGCCTCGGTAGTCGGCATCGGGCAGCGCTGGGGCGTGGGCTCGGGCGTTGTGCTCGGGGAGGGGCGGGTGCTGACCAACGCGCACAACGTGCGCGGCGACCAGGTAACGGTCACCTTCGCGGACGGGCGCACCGCCGAGGGGACCGTGGCCGGGCACGACATCGACGGCGACATCGCCGTCATCGAGGTCGACACCGGCGACGCACCCGCGCTGCCCTGGGCCACCGGTGCGGCCCCCGGGATCGGCACGCCCGTGTTCGCTCTGGCCAACCCGGGCGGGCGCGGGCTGCGGGCGACGTTCGGGTTCGTGTCCGGCGTCGAGCGCACCTTCCGCGGTCCCCGCGGCCGGCGTATCACCGGCAGCCTCGAGCACACCGCTCCGCTGCTGCCCGGATCCTCGGGCGGCCCGGTCCTCGACGCCGGGGGGCAGCTACTCGGGATCAACACGAACCGGCTCGGCGAGGGCTTCTACCTGGCCATCCCGGCCGACGACGCGCTACGGGGCCGGGCCGACGCGCTCGGCCGCGGTGAGTCCGCGGCGCCGCCGCCGCGGCTGGGCATCGCCATCACGCCGGGCCACGTGGCCCGGCGGATGCGGCGCGCGGTCGGCCTGCCCGACGCCGACGGTGTGCTGATCCGTGAGGTGGGCGAGGGCACTCCGGCCGCCCGGGCCGGCCTCACCTCGGGCGACCTGATAGTGGCGGCCGCGGGCCAGCCGGTACGCAGCCCGGATGACCTGTTCGACGCGCTCCAGGGGGCGGGCGGCGCCATCGAGCTCCGCATCGTGCGCGGCACCGACGAACGGACGATTCAGGTGGCGTTCACCGAGAACGGCCAGCCGGGCCAGGAGGCATAAAGCCCAATCCCGCGGCCGCCTGGGCCGCCCGGCTCGGCACCGCCAAACTGTCGTACCCCCTCAGGACAATGTCAATGACAGCGTCCGACAAGGGCGGTCCGCCAGCGAGGAGGATGTCATGCATCCGGTGACGACCCAGGCCATCGCCGCGGAGCGGATCAGGGAGTTTCAGGCCCAGGCCGCCGCGGCGGGGCGCACCCGCCAGCTCCGCCGCTCCCGGCCGGCCGGACGCGTCTGGCTGTTCATGGGCGTCCTGCGTTCCCGGCCCGCCCCGGCCGCCCGGCCCGCGCACCGCGGGATGCGCGGCCCCCGGGCGGCCTGACCGGTCAACCGTCCGGGAATGACCGCCGGCGAGCCGGCCACGGTCCCGGCCAGCGGGCGCCTTGACATCTGAGCTCACGGGATGTCTTGACCTTCGCCTTGGGCGAAGCCGCACAGTGGCCCCAGGGCAGCGAGCCCGACTGCGACTTCGCGGTCCCCATCAGCGGACCGGGCGCCGCTACCTGATCAGGAACGTGGTCAGGCCCTCGGGCTGCTCGGCCCGCACCGCGACGTGGGCCACCACGGCCCGCGAAGGGCCGCGGCGCGCCCACGCCACCAGGCGGTCAACGTCCTCGGCGCGCCCTTCGAAGACCGCCTCCACCTGGCCGTCGGGCAGGTTGCGCACCCACCCGCCCACCCCGTGCGCCAGCGCCATCCGCTGGCAGGTGTCGCGGAAGAAGACGCCCTGAACACGCCCGGAGATCAGGACCCGGTAGCGGATCACGATCGGACGCTACGGCGTGGCCGCCTCCGCCGGGCGCAGGCCGGGGTCGGCCGCCAGCGGGTCCGTGCCCTCGACGCTGTACCACGTGGTCGCGCCGAGCACCTCGGCGAGATGACGCTCCACCGTGTCCAGCATCTCGGTGACGGTGATGGTGCGGCCGGTCTCGGCGGACAGGCTGGTCACCCCGGCGTCCCGGATGCCGCAGGGCACGATGCGGTCGAACCAGCTGAGGTCGCAGTTGCAGTTGAGCGCGAAACCGTGCATCGCCACCCCGCGCGACACCCGGATGCCGATCGCCGCCACCTTGCGGTCGAGCGTGCTGCCGGGGCCGCGTCCACCGGTGAGCCACACCCCGCTGCGCCCCTCCACCCGGGTGGTGGTCACGCCGGTGTCGGCGCAGGCCCGGATCAGCGCCTCCTCGATGGCCCGCACGTACGCGATCACATCGACCGGTTCGGCGAGCGTGACGATCGGGTAGCCGACGAGCTGGCCCGGCCCGTGCCAGGTGATCTTGCCGCCCCGGTCCACGTCGATCACCGGTATGCCCGGGTCGGTGAGCGGACGGTCGAGCTGGCTCGTCCGCCGTCCGGCCGTGTAGACGGGCGTGTGCTCCAGCATCAGGCACGTGTCGGGAATCTCCCCGCTCACACGCCATGCGTGCAGGCGCTGCTGCAGATCCCAGCCGTCGAGGTAGGGAACCGCATGGGCGCCGAAGCCGGCCCGGGCAAAAACGAGCTCGCCGTTCACGCCGTCAGCTTATCCCCGCATGACATCCCACCTGCGCGGCCTTGGGCCGGCTCGTAGGAAGCTTGAGGCCAGATCTTTGCCGCCGCCCAGGACGGGGGATTACATCAGAGAGCCCGGGGATTACCCCTAAGGGGACTGTGAGGGAGGTTGGCCGGTGCTGAATGAGGCCGAGCTGAACCGGACGGGCGGACCCGAACCCGCTGGGCTCGGTCGCGCCCTGATCACCGTCGCCGGGGAGCGCAGCGGTTTGCGCCGTCGGCTCCTCATCGGGGCCGCCCTGGTTTGCGCGGTCGGGCTGGCGGCCTGGATCGGCGTGCTCGCCGTCACCCTGCCCTGGCGTTACCGGGCCGGTGGCTGGAGCGCGGCCTGGGTCGGTTTTGACGGTGTGCTGTTCTTCGCGTTCGCGGCCACCGCGTGGGCGGCGTGGCGCCGCCGCCAGATACTTATCCTCTGCCTGATCGTGGTGGCCACCCTGCTCTGCTGTGACGCGTGGTTCGACACCACCCTGGACTGGGGCACTCCCGGCTTCACCGCCAGCCTCACGCTGGCGCTCCTGGTCGAGCTGCCGCTGGCGGTGCTGGCGGTCGTCGGCGCCCGGCGGCTGCTGCGGCTCACGTTCAGCCGGCTCGACGCGCTGCGCGGCAACACCGGCCCGGTGCCACCGTTCTGGAAGGTCCCGCTGTTCGGTGACTACTCGGCCGGGGAGGGTTACCGCCACCTGTTCTACCCGCCGCCGGGGCAGCCGGACGAGTCAGCACCGGCGGGGGCCGGGCCGGACGAGTCAGCACCGGGTCCGGGCGGCCGGGCGGCATAACGGCCGCGATCACAGCCTGCCTCAGCTGACCCCGGCGCCCGCGAGTTCCGCCGCCAAGGCCCCGGGCAGGTCGGGGAACTGGAACGCATATCCCGCTGCCTCCAGCCGCCGGGGCATCACCCGGGCGCTGGACAGCAGGTCGCTGGTGACCTCGCCGAGCGCGAGCTTGAGCGCCTGCCCCGGCAGGAACAGCAGCCCGGGTCGGTGCACCGCCGCGGCCAGCGCCGCGGTGAACTCGGCGTTGGTGACCGGGTGCGGCGTGGTGAGGTTCACTGGCCCGGTGATCTCCGGGTGGGCGAGCAGGAAGCCCACGATCGCTGGGTAGTCCGCCAGCGCGAGCCAGCTCATCACCTGGGTGCCCGATCCCAGCCGGGCACCCAGCCCGAGCCGGAACGGCGGCAGCAGCCGCGCCAGGACCCCGCCGCGCCGCGACATCACGAGCCCGGAGCGCATCGTGACCACGCGGATGCCGGCCTCCTCCGCCCGGCGCGCCTCGGCCTCCCATTCGGCGACCACGCTGGGCAGGAAACCGGAACCGGCGGGGGAGGACTCGTCCACCTCCCGCCCGCCGGTGTCGCCGTACCAGCCGATGGCCGAGCCGGACAGCAGAACGGAAGGCGGGGCGCCCGCCGTGACCAGGGCCCGGACCAGTGCCCGGGTGCCCATGACCCGGCTGGCCCGGATCTCCTGCTTGTAGGCGGCGGTCCAGCGCCGCCCGGCCACGTTCGCCCCGGCCAGGTGGACGGCGGCGTCCAGGCCCGCCAGGGCACCGGGGGCGAGCCCGCCCCCGGCCGCGAGGGGATCCCAGGCGATCTCGTCCTCGCTGGTCGGCGTCTGGCGGACCAGCCTGATCACCCGGTGCCCGCTGGCGCGCAGAGCAGCCACCACAGCGGTTCCGATCAGGCCCGACGAACCGGTGACCGCGATCCTCATTCCGCCCGTGGGCTGCTCCCCGGGCGCGCGCGGGTCAGAGCCCGAGTTCGGCTTCGAATTCACCTTCCTCCAGCCGGTCCTTCACCGTGGCCAGGAACCGGGCGGCGTCGGCGCCGTCGACGAGCCGGTGGTCGTAGGTGAGCGCCAGGTAGACCATGGACCGCACGGTGATCACCTCACCGAGCGCGGGATCCTCCACCACCACCGCCCGCTTCACCACCGAGCCGGTGCCCAGGATCGCCACCTGCGGCTGGTTGATGATCGGCGTGTCGAACAGCGCCCCCCGGCTGCCGGTGTTGGTCAGCGTGAAGGTGCCGCCGGACAGGTCGTCCGGGCTGACCTGCCCGGCTCTCGTCCGCGCCGCCAGGTCGGCGATCTTCCTCGCCAGGCCGCCGATGTTGAGGTCGCCGGCGTTCTGGATGACGGGCACCATGAGCCCCCGCTCGGTGTCCACCGCGATGCCGAGGTGCTCGGCATCGTGGTAGGTCACCTGGCCCGCCTCGGTGTCGATGACCGCGTTCAGCTTCGGGTGAGTCTTGAGCGCCTCCACCGTGGCCAGCGCGAAAAACGGCAGGAAGGACAGCCTGACACCCTCGCGGGCCTCGAAGTCGGCCTTGGCGCGGTCCCGCAGCCGGGAGATCAGCGTGACGTCGGCCTCGACCACGGTGGTGAGCTGGGCCGAGGTCTGCAGCGACTCCACCATGCGGCGGGCGATGAGCTGGCGGGCACGGGACATGCGCTCGGTGGTGCCGCGCAGTGTGGAGGGGACGATGTCCCGCGCGGGCGCGGTGGCGGGTGCCGGTGGCGCGGCCGCGGCGGGCGCGGTGGCGGCAGGCGTTGTTGCGGCCGGGGCGGTGGCGGCCGGTGCCGTGACGGCGGGGGCCGCCTCCCGTACGGCCCTCGCGGCTTCGAGCACATCCTGCTTGCGGATGCGGCCGCCGACCCCGGTGCCGGTCACGGCGGCGAGGTCCACACTGTGCTCGGCCGCGAGCTTGCGGACGAGCGGAGTGACATAGGGGCCGTCGGCGGCTGACGGCAGCAGTGGGGCGGCCGGGGCCGGCTCGGCGGCCGGGGCAGGTGGGGCCTCAGCGGGAGCGGCCGGTGTGGCCGGCGGTGGTGCTGGCGCTGCCGGAACGGCAGAGACGGCCGGTGCCGGGGCGGTGACGTCAGCCGCGGACGCGGGCGGCTGCCCGTCCGCGGGCCGCGCCCCGTCCGCTTCGGGCGCGGCAGGCGGGGCCGGCTCGGCGGCGGGGGCGGCAGGCGGGACCTGCTCGGCCGGGGGAGTGGCAGGCGGGACCGGCTCGGCGGCGGGCGCGGGCGGCGGGACCTGCTCGCCCGGGACGGCGGCGGGCGGCGCCGCCTGCTCGGCCGGCCCGGGTGCGAACATTGACGGCGGGGCATAGCCGTCCGGCTCACCTGGCTGGCCAGCGGGCTCGTGCCCGGGGCCGGGCTCGGAACCCGGCGGCGGGAATTCCGCGGCGGCCGGGGCCTGCGGGTATTCCGGCGCGGCCTCGGCCGGGGGGGCCTGAACCGCTGCGGCTTCGGCCGCCGGGGCCTGCGGGTATTCCGGCGCGGCCTCGGCCGGGGGGGCCTGAACCGCTGCGGCTTCGGCCGCCGGGGCCTGCGGGTATTCCGGCGCGGCCTCGGCCGGGGGGGCCTGGGCCGGTGCGGCTTCGGCCGCCGGGGCGGGTGCCGCCGCCGCCCCGTCCGCGGTCTCGTCGATCACCGCGAGTTCGGCGCCGACGGCCACGGTCTCGTCCTCGGCGACCGTGATGCCGCGCAGGATCCCCGACACCGGCGAGGGGATCTCGGTGTCAACCTTGTCCGTAGAGACCTCGAGGAGTGGCTCGTCCGCCTCCACCCGCTCGCCCTCTTTCTTGAGCCAGCGCGTGACGGTGCCTTCGGTGACGCTCTCGCCCAGTTGGGGCATGGATACGGAGACCGACATGGCTTTAGGTGACTCCTTCGTTATCCGGCATGGGTGGTTATCCGGTGGCGGGGTTTGCTCCTAAGCATGTTCCCGGTCACGCGTGGGCGTGGAGGGGCTTTCCAGCAAGAGCGAGATGTGCCTCGCCGATCACCTCCGACTGGGTGGGGTGCGGGTGGATGAGCTGCGCCACCTCCGACGGCAGCGCCTCCCAGTTGTAGATGAGCTGGCCCTCGGCGATGAGCTCGCCCACCCGGGCGCCGACCAGGTGCACGCCGAGGACCGGCCCCGGCTTGCCCGAGGCGCCGTCCGCCGCGGCGATGACCTTGGCCGCACCCTGGGTCTGCAGGATGACGCTCTTGCCGTTCCCGCCGAGGTTGTAGGTGTACTCGGTGGTCTCGATCCCGCGCTCGGCCGCGGCCGCCGAGGTGATCCCCACGGAAGCGACCTCGGGATCGCTGTAGGTGATCCGGGGCACCCCGTCGTAGTCGATCGGGGTCACCTCCAGCCCGCTGACCTGCTCAGCGACCAGGATTCCCTCGGCGAAGCCAACGTGGGCGAGCTGGAGCCCCGGGGTGAGATCGCCGACCGCGGAGATGGTCGGGACGCTGGTGCGGCAATACTCGTCCACGATCACGAAGCCGCGGTCGACCGCCACCCCGGCCTCCTCGTACCCGAGCCCGGCCGAGACCGGGCCCCGGCCGACGGCGACGAGCATCAGCTCGGCGTTGAGGGTCTTCCCGCCCTCCAGGGTGACGGTCAGCCCGTCGGTTGCTTCCTTCACCCCTTCGAACCTGGCCCCCAGCTGGTAGGCGATCCCGCGCCGGCGGAAGGCGCGCTCCAGCAGTTTCGAGCTGGACTCGTCCTCGGGGGGCAGCAGGTGGGGGAGCATCTCGACGATGGTCACCTCGGCGCCGAACGACCGCCAGATGCTGGCGAACTCCACCCCGATGACCCCGCCGCCCAGGATCACCGCCGACCCGGGTACCCGGTCGAGCCTGAGCGCCTCCTCGCTGGTGATGACCCGCTCGCCGTCGATCGGCAGGCCGGGCAGGCTCCTGGCCTCCGAGCCGGTCGCCAGCACCACGTGCGCGCCTTCGTAGACCGTGTCGCCGACCCGGACCGCGGTCGGTGAGACCAGGCGGCCGTCACCGTAGACGACGTCGACCTTGCGGCCGGCCATCGTGCTCTGCAGCCCCTTCCAGAGCCGGTCGACCACTTTGTCCTTGTAGGCGTTGACCCCGGGCATGTCGATGCCGTCGAAACGTGCCCGCACGCCGAACGTCTCGGCCTCGTTCGCCTGGTCGGCGATCTCCGCCGCATGCAGCAGGGCCTTGGTCGGGATGCACCCGCGGTGCAGGCAGGTGCCGCCGACCTTGTCCTTCTCGATCAGCGCGACGCGCTTGCCGAGTTCGGCCGCCCGCAGCGCGCAGGCGTAGCCGCCGCTGCCGCCGCCGAGAATGACGATGTCGTACCGGTCGCCGCTCTCCGCCACAGAAATGCTCCTTGATCCTCTTCCGCCCACGCCTCTCGCCTGGCCCGGCTACAGGCGCCCGTCCGCCATGTCCTGCGCGATCTGGACCAGGGTCCTGGTGGCAGCTCCTGTCCCGCCCTTGGGGGTATACCCATGTGGCGGCCCATCGTTGTACGACGGGCCGGCGATATCCAGGTGGGCCCAGTGCACCCCCAGCGGCACGAACTCACGCAGGAACAGGCCGGCCACCAGCATCCCCCCGTTGCGGTCCGGGGCCACGTTGGTGAGGTCGGCGACCGACGACTCCAGGCCCTTGCGGAGCTCGCTGGGCAGGGGCATCGGCCACATCGCCTCCCCGGCCCGCGCGGCCGCGTCCACCACGGCGTCCCGCAGCGCGTCATCGTTGGCCATCACCCCGGCCACCCTGGGGCCCAGCGACACCACCTGGGCGCCGGTCAGCGTGGCCACGTCAACGAGCACGTCGGGGGAGTCGGACGCCGACCGGGCGAGAGCGTCGGCCAGCACCAGGCGCCCCTCCGCGTCGGTGTTGAGCACCTCCACGGTGGTGCCGCCGTAGATGGTGAGCACGTCCGATGGCCGTTGCGCGGTTCCGCTGGGCATGTTCTCCGCGAGCGGCAGGTAACCGATCACCCGCACGGACAGGCCCAGCGTGGCGATCGCCTGCATGGCGGCCAGCACCGCCGCCGCCCCGCCCATGTCCGACTTCATCGTCTCCATCGCCTTGGCGGGCTTGAGCGACAGGCCGCCGGAATCGAAGGTGATCCCCTTGCCCGCGAGCACGAGCACCTGGCTGGCCTGCGGCGGGGCATATTCGAGCCGGACCAGCCGCGGCGGATGGACCGAGCCCTGCCCGACGCCGAGGATGCCGCCGTAGCCGCCTTTGGCGAGCGCCTGCTCGTCCAGGACCGTGATGCCCATCCCGGCCTCGGCCGCGATCTCCTCGGCCCGGGCGGCGAAGGTGGCCGGCACGAGGTCGGACGGCGCGGTGTTGACCAGGTCGCGGACCAGGGCCACGGCGGTGGCGAGCACCTCCGCCCGGTGCGCCGCCCCGGCCACGTGGCTGCCGCTGGCCAGCAGCGTGAGAGCCGCCGGCCCGACGGGCTCGCTGCGGTACCGCTGGAACGTGTAGCCGCCGAGCAGCGCGCCGAGCGCGACCGCCTCCGTCTCGGCCTGGTCGCGGGCGGGCAGGGCGAGCGCGATCCGCCGCTGCCGGGCCTGCCCGTTGCCGCGCGGGCTGGCCACCGCCCGCACCGCCGCGCCGGCCGCGCGGCGCAGCGCCTCGGGGTCGATCGGGGCATCGCCGCCCTCGGCGGTGCCGATCCCGACCGCCGCGACGAGCGGTGCGGCCAGCCGGCCGCCGGTGGCGATCTTGGTGACCTCACCGGCCTCGCCGGTCGCCCCCAGCGCGGCCAGCGTGCCCGCCAGCGTCCCGCCGAGCGCGTTGTCCACGTCCTTGGCTCCCGGCGCCAGTTGCGGCCCATCGGGCCCGGCGGACACCGCGACGATGACCGCGTCGGCGTCGACCTGCTCGGGGGAGGTGCCGGTGATGCTCAGCATCGTGCTCACGGCTTCGATGCTAGTGCCTGCGCGCCGCCTTGATGCTCTGGCATCCGTGGTCGCAGGCGGCCGCCTCACGGCGGGACCGCCGCCTTCCGGCGGCGGGGCGGGAAACGGTCCCGCCGCCGGGTTACCGGCCGCTAGCTGGGCAGGTGGAGGGTGGCGAAATCAGGATGGCCGAAGTCGAACAGGGTCATCAGGTTGCCGATGGCCGGCCTGACTTTGGGCACATAGGCGCCCGGTGTCGCGTTCGGCAGGTTGTCCTCGCCGACCGCCGACAGCGGCGACAGCCGCCAGTTGGCCTCGATGAACTTCAGGATCGACACGTGGTCGCTGTAGGGGTGGTCCACCACGTCGCGCTTGGCGTAGGGCGAGACCGCGATCATCGGGATGCGCGGGCCGTCGCCGAAGAAGCTGACCGGCTGGATGTAGCCCGAGTCGTAGTAGCCGCCGCCCTCGTCGAAGGTGACGAAGATCGCGGTGGACCGCCACAGCGACTGGTTGGACTGCACCGCGTTGATCGCGCGGGACACGAAGGCCTCGAACGCGGCGAGGCTGGAGTAGCCGGGATGCCCGTCATCGTCGCCGGGCTTGAGGAAGGAGACCGCTGGCAGGGTGCCGGCCGCCGCCTCGTTGAGGAAGTCGCCCAGGCCGTGCTCGGTGCTGCGCCGCGCGTAACGGTCAGGCAACCCTTGGTCGCGCCCCGGCTACGTCAGCCTGGCCGTCCGGGCCCGGCCCCGCCGCCGTCGCGCGGGAGGGCCGGCCGGTGGGTGAATCGATGGTCACAATGCGGTCGCAACGATTGTCAGATGCTATAAATCACAGCTGTTACAATTAGCAGTGTGCGTCCCCCACACTCAGGCCTGAGCGCTGGGACCGGGCACCGTGGGTGGCGTGCGTACCCGGCGCCGCGCCGGCTAGTGGGCGTCCGCTTCCTCCGCGTAGACCCGGGCCGCGTACCCTTCCAGCGCCTGCTCGCAGTCGGCCAGCCACTTCTCGGCCGCCTGGCGCCCTTCCGCGCCGAACACGTCGCGCTCGCGGACCCGGGCGAACCAGTTCTGCAGCTTGACCAGGTCGACCTCGTTCTCTTCCAGCTCCGCATAGGTGAAGTGCTCGGCGACGTGTTCCTTCTTCACCTGGGCCAGGAAGTCCTCACAGCGGTCGACGATCTCGGAGTACTCATCGTTGCGCGCGGCCTGGAAGGCCGACATCACCTCCGCCGCGCCCGCCAGCACCGTGCAGGTCATCAGCACGGCCGTCCCGCCCATGTCGAGGATCTCGCTGCGCAGCTTGCGCAGCGCGCGTTCGGCGCCCACGCTGGCCGGCAGGGCCGCCGCGGAGTTCTGGAGATAGATCGCGCCGAGGCTCTTGATCCGCCGCCACACCGCCGCCCGGAGCCTGCTCGGCTCGGACGGCACCCGGTAGATAAGCAGCAGCCAGCCCTCGCCCGCTGCCTGGTCACCATCGGTCACCTGCCTATTGTTTCAGAGCGGCACACCCCCGCCGCCGGATCGCCGGTGCCCGAGCTGGAGGTCGCGTGAATGCCCTGCCCCTCGCCCTGACCGTCTTCGTCGCCTGTGCCGTCGAGGCCGTCGAGGCGCTGACCATCGTGCTCGCCGCCGGCCTGACCCGCGAATGGCGCTCCACCTTCCAGGGCATGGCCGCCGCACTCATCGTGCTGGCCGCGGTGGTCGCCGTGATCGGGCCCGCCCTGACCCTGATCCCGCTGGCACCGCTCCGGCTGATCGTGGGCGCCCTGCTCGCCGTCTTCGGCCTGCAGTGGCTGCGCAAGGCCATCCTGCGCGCCTCCGGCTACAAGGAGCTGCACGACGAGGAGGGGATCTACGCCCGCCAGGTCGCGGCCGCGCGGGCGGCGGCCCCGGGCGGGCGGCGTGGCTGGGTCAGCGACTGGTACGCGTTCACCCTGTCGTTCAAGGGCGTCCTGCTGGAGGGGCTGGAGGTGGTGTTCATCGCCATCACGTTCGGCGCCAGCCAGAAGAACGTGGGCGTGGCCGCGCTGAGCGCCGCGGCGGCCGTGGTCGTCGTGGCCGCCGTCGGCGTGGCGGTGCACGCGCCGCTGTCGCGGGTCCCGGAGAACACCATGAAGTTCGCCGTCGGGGTCATGCTGACCTCGTTCGGCATCTTCTGGGGCGCCGAGGGCGCCGGCGTGTCCTGGCCGGGAAACGATGCCGCCCTGCTGGTCATCGTCCCCATGGTCGTGCTGGCGGCGCTGGGGTACACCGCTGCGCTGCGCCGCACCCGGGCGCTGGCCCCGGCAGGCGTCAAAGAGGCTGCCCGATGAGCCGCTGGCTGCGCTCGTTCGGCGCCTTCTGGTACGACTTCGTCGTCGGCGACGACTGGCGCGGGGCGGCCGCCGTTGCGCTGGCCCTGGCCGCCACCGCCCTGCTCGTCCACGTCGCCGGGGTGAACGCGTGGTGGCTGATGCCCATCTGCGTCATCGCCGCGCTCGGCTGGTCGCTGCGCCGCGCCACCGCCGGCCGGTCCTGACCGCCGGCCGGCGGATGCGCGCTTCAGCCCGTGCTGCGCGCCTTGACCAGGCCCGTCTCATAGGCGAACACCACCGCCTGGACCCGGTCCCGCAGGCCGAGCTTGGCCAGCACCCGGCCGACGTGCGTCTTCACGGTGGCCTCGGACACGAACAGCCGCCGGGCGATCTCGCCGTTGGACAGGCCCTGGGCGACGTGGGCGAGCACCTCCCGCTCCCGCGCGGTCAGGCAGGCGAGGTCCGGCGGGGCCGGCCCGTCGTCGGCCGGGAACAGCGGCGCAAAGCGGTCGATCAGCCGCCGGGTGGTGGACGGGGCGACCACCGCGTCACCGGAGTGCACCGCCCGGATGCCGAACAGCAGTTCTTCCGGCGGCACGTCCTTGAGCAGGAACCCGCTGGCCCCGGCCTTGAGCGCGGAGTAGGCGTACTCATCGAGGTCGAACGTGGTCAGCATGAGCACCCGCGGCCGGTCGCCGGCCTGGCAGATCTGCCGGGTCGCCTCGATCCCGTCCAGCCGGGGCATCCGCACATCCATCACCACCACGTCGGCGGCCACCGTGCGCAGCATCGCCGTCGCGGCCAGCCCGTCACCCGCCTCGCCGACCACCTCCATATCCGGCTGGGCGTCGAGCACCATCCGGAACCCGGCCCGGACCAGTTCCTGGTCGTCCACGAGCAGGATCCGGATGCTCACGCGGCACCGGCCCCGCTGGCGTCCGCGTACGCCTCGCGGGGCAGGGCGGGCACGAGCGGCAGCCGGGCGGTGACCTGGTAGCCGCCGGCCGGGCGCGGGCCGGCCTGCACCCAGCCGCCGTAGATGGCGATCCGCTCGCGCATTCCCGCCAGCCCGTGGCCAGCCCCGTCGGAGGCGGCGGCGCCGCCCAGGCCG
Organism: uncultured Actinomycetes bacterium; assembly: GCA_963730065.1. GTDB lineage: Bacteria > Actinomycetota > Actinomycetes > Streptosporangiales > Streptosporangiaceae > UBA9676. Next base: position 148,133 of record CAVSQL010000014.1, read on the forward strand.
TCGTCGGTGATCCGCAGCAGCAGCGCGTCCTCCAGGTAGCGCAGCAGCACCTGGGCGGTGGCCCGGGGCCCGCCGTGCTTGCGGGTGTTGGTGAGCGACTCCTGCACGATCCGGTAGGCGGCCAGGGCCGCGCCGTCCGGCAGCGGCTGCGGCACGCCCTCGACGGTGAAGGAGACCGCCAGGCCCGTGGCCCGGGTCTGATCCAGCAGCTCGCCCAGCTGGCCGATGCCGGGCAGCGGGGCCCGCTCCGGCCCGGTCCCGTCGTCGTCCCGCCGCAGCACGCCCAGCATGCGGCGCATCTCCGTCAGCGCCTGCCGGCCCGTGCTGGCGATCGCGGCGATCGCCTGCCGGGCGCGGTCCGGGTCGGAGGTCAGCGCGTATGAGGCGCCGTCCGCCTGGACCACCATGACGCTGACGTTGTGGGCGACCACGTCGTGGAGCTCGCGGGCGATCCTGGCCCGTTCCGCCGCGGCGGCGATCTGGGCCTGGGCGTCGCGCTCGGCCTCCAGCCGGGCCGCCCGGTCCTCCAAGCTCGCGTAGTACGCCCGCCGGTAGCGCATCGAGTCGCCGAACACCCACGCGATCAGCGACGGCCCGGCGAACATGATCGAGCCGACCGCGACCGCATCCAGCACGCTGAGCTGGCCCGGCATCCACCGGGCCACCGCCGTCGCCGAGCCCACCAGGCAGATGGCGAGCCCGGTGACCGAGATCCGCCGCGGGGTGTAGGCAGCCAGGGTGTAGAGCAGGATGACGATCGTCAGGTCGGTGGCGTTGGGCTTGATGTTCAGCAGGACCTGGAGCGCGCCGATGACAACGGCGGCCGCGAAGGCGCCGACGGGGTGGGAGCGCCGGAAGATCACGGGGACAGCAAGCAGGAGCGCCAGCGGGATGCCGAGCGCGCGGGTGAGGCCCACGGCGGAGGACCCGGGGCGGAAGACCATGACCGCGGCCGACGCGACGCCGAGGAAGGCGAGCACGGCCGCCAGGCCGCCGTCCACCAGCATCGGGTGGCGGCGGAGCCAGCTATAGAGTGCGCCCACGCTTCAAGGGTAGATCTGGCCTGCCCAACCGTCGTCATCCCGGCGGCCGGCCCGCCGTCATCTTCCCGGCTGACACCGGCGGCGGTCCGGTATGGGCACAACGGCGGTGCGGTCAGGAGCCCGATCCCGGCAGCGGCCTGGTGGCCAGCGTGGTGTGCGTGAACCCGCCAGTGCCGTCCGGCCCCACCAGATACCCGGCCGCGCCGGGCAGCCCGGTGACCACGGCGTCCAGCTCATCGTCGACGAAGTGGGCGCCCGCACCGTCGTCGCAGGCGATCCCGGCCGGGAGCCCGCCGGCCGCGATCAGCGAGGTGAACAGCGGGCGGCGGCCGGGCTCGGAGTCGTAGTGCGGGCAGTAGCTGCCCGTGAGAAACCCGAGGCCGTCGGTGAAAGCGCGCAGGTCAGGGCCGAACGAGTCGGTCGTGCCGCCCTCGAACCAGCAGATCGCGCCCGCGCTCACCCCGGCCAGCACCACCCCCGCCTGCCAGGCGGCGCGCAGGATGCGGTCGAGCTCGTGGACGCGCCACACCGCGACCATGTTCGCCACGCTGCCGCCGCCGACGAAGATCAGGTCCTGGGAGAGCAGGAAGTCCTCCGGGTCGGCCACGGTCGGCATGGGGAACAGCGCCAGGTAGCTCACCTCGCCCGGGGCGCCCTCGAACCAGGTCTGGGCCCGGGCCACCGCGGCCGGGTCGTCGCCGACGGCGGTGGTCAGCACGCCGATCCGCGGGGCGGCCCCCCCGGTCAGCCCGCACAGGTAGTCCAGGAACGGCTGGCGCGCGCCGGGGGAATCCGGCGGGGGCAGCCCGCCGAAGGCCACGACATGCCGGCGCCCGTCAACTGCCACGTTCCGCACGGTAACGGCTGGCGGTCACAAGTGCCAGCCCGGTCCGGCAGTCCTCCTGGCCACCCAAGGCGCCGGGGCCTCTCAGAGACCCCGGCAAGAGGGCTGCTGGGCTCGCGGGACCCGCATCCCGCCTGGCGGCGTTGTCGTCGCCGCCGATAGCTCCACTATCGGCTCCTCCTCCGCCTTGCCATCCGGGCGCGGGTGACCCGCTCCGCGTCGTGCCGGAGGCGCGCCAGAAGGCGGAGTCAGCGCCCTACTGCCGGGGCCTCTAAAGTGCCGGTCGTGAGCGACTGTGTTTTCGATGCCATTGCGAGCGGGGACCACCCGGCCGAGATCGTGCTCGCCGACGAGGTGACCGTGGCGTTCCTTGACGCCCGGCCGGTGTTCAAGGGCCATGTCCTGGTGATCCCGCGTGAGCACTACGAGACGCTGGCGGACCTGCCGGTCGGCCTGGTCGGGCCGCTGTTCACCCGGGTCCAGCGGGTCAGCGCCGCCCTGCCGGCCGCGCTCGGCGCGCAGGGCACTTTCGTGGCGATGAACAATGTCGTCAGCCAGAGCGTCCCGCACGTGCACGTGCACGTGGTGCCCCGGACGCGGGGCGATGGCCTGCGTGGGTTCTTCTGGCCACGCCAGAAGTACGCCGACGGCGCCGAGGCGGCCGCCTACGCGCAGCGGATCAGGGACGCGCTCGCCGCCGCCCCACGCGGCTGATCGAGCCGCTGGCCGCGCCTGCTTCACTCCCGTTTATCCCTTAACGGCTGACGTTCTGGATCTAAGCTGGTCCCGCCTGTTCCACAATGGCCAGGCATAACGGGCGCGGTTTCACCGATTAAGGGAGGTTGTCCGTGACCTTACTTGCCAGCATCTCTCTGCCGCAATCGCCCTTCCCGCCGATCGCCCTCGGCTTCTTCGGGCTCGGCACTGGTTACCTGATCTACGGCCCGCAGGAGTTATTGGGCTTCCCCAAGCGCGACGGGAGCGTGGACTTCGGGACCGGCGTTTGGGGCATCTGGATGCCCGGGTTCTGCCAGTTCCTCACCGGCACCTACCTCTTCCTCGGGCTCACCCTCTTCGGCACCTTCACCGCCTCGCCGCCGCTCTACATGGCGGCGCTCGCCTTCTCCGCCTACGGCGTGCACTGGTTCGCGCTCGGCTGGAACCGGCTGAAGCAGGTAGACCCGCGGGTGAACCTCGGCATGGCGGTGGCCTTCACCGCCATCTCGGTCCTCGGCATGATCGTGTTCTTCAAGGCCGGGGACAACGGGGTCGGCGGCCTGTTCATCGGGCTGACCTGTGTCTATCTCTCCGACATCCTCGCCAGTCTCGGCCCGAGCGCCCCGGGCCCGTCCAGGCTCGGCACCAGGCTCATGGGGTTCTTCCACCTGGGCGTCGGCATCTGGCTGATGTATCTCATGTTCGCCGTCGTGCTGGACCTGTCGCTCAAGTACACCCTGTACTTCTGAGCCCCGCGAGGACGCGGTCCCGGCGGCGGCCCCGGGATCGCGTCCTCACGTTGTATCGCGTTCACCGCGTGGTGAGGATGCGGCCGGGGCGGCAAGCGCCTATCGTCGGGGGTATGTCCGAGTGGTGGTCGATCGAGGTATTCCACAGCGAGTTTCCCGCCGGGCAGTGGCGGGATACCTACTCGTCCATGCTGATCGAGTCGGCGGTAACGGCCGGGGCCACCAGCTGGGAATGGCACGAGCACCGATGGGGTGTCGTCTTCGAGGCGGAGTTCGGGGAGGACTCCCAGTGGGAGTCCTTCCGCGCCATCCCGGCCGTCCTGGCCGCGCTTGACGCCGTGCCCGATCCGGTGAATGGGCTGCTCGTGTACCGGGGGCGTGGGGGAGGGGCCGGTGCGTCGTCACCGCGCAGGCCGCGCCCGACCGCGGGGGCTGGAGCGATGGCCCGGCCCGAGCCCGCCGCTGGGGAGCGGGCCGACCTCACAGCGACAACCCCTCCTGGACTGCCCCACCTGGCCGGATGCACGCCGTGACGCGATCACGGAGGGCGTCCGCCGGTGCGCGGGCCTACATCACTGATCCATGGTTCGGCCGGCACGGGGTCAGGGAGAGTGCAGGATGGAGCAATGAGGGATATCCAAGCCACAGCTGAGGGGCTGCGGTCGGCGATCGAGCGGAGCGGCTATTACCCGGGGCTGGTCGCTGACGCGGTCTCCTCCGCCCTGGGCTCCGAGCCGGTCGTCTCGTACGTGGTGCAGGGTGAAGCGCTATTCGACCCCGCCATGGAGGTGCGCCGCCACATGAGCGTGCTGGTGCTGACCCCGACCAGGCTGATCTACTCGCACACCGACGAGAACCCGGCCGAGGAGCCGTCAACCCGGCCGCAGGCGGAGACCAGCACCGAGGCGGTGCGCGTCTCCCGCATCTCTTCCGTGGCGGTGACCCGGGTGGTGCCCGACCCCGCTTCATACGTTCCCGGGGTGACGATGCCCACTGAGGTGGTGCTGACCATCGGCTGGAACGTGCTTTCCCACGTCGAGCTCGAGCCCGCCCATTGTGGGGACGAGAACTGCGAGGCGGACCACGGCTACAGCGGGACCATCACCGCGGACGACCTGGCGCTGCGGGTCAGCGAGGCGGCCGATGGCGAGGAAGCGGTCCGGCAGGTGCTGGCGTTCGCCACGGCGCTGGCGGCGGCGACCGCTCACCCAGACCGGTGATGGACGGGCTGATGCCAGCCGAGCCGGCGATCGCGCCGGTCCTGCCCCGCTACGGTGAGCGCAGCCTTCCCGACCTGGCCACTTCCCTGCTCTCGTCGCTCGGCATCACCGGCGAGCAGAACGTGCTCGGCCTCCAGCCCGCCGCCCGCATCTGCCTGCTCGTGGTGGACGGCCTGGGCTGGGAGCTGCTGCGGGACCATCCGGCGGCGGCGCCGTTCCTGTCCGAACTGGCGGTCAACGCGGCGCCGCTGACAGCTGGCTACCCGGCGACCACGGTGACCAGCCTGAGCTCGCTGGGCACGGGCCGCCCGCCCGGCCAGCACGGCATGCTTGGCTACCAGGTCGCGATCCCCGGCGAGGGCAAGCTGCTGAACGGCCTGCGGTGGGACAAGTCGGTCGACCCGCTCGCCTGGCAGCCGCGTTCGACGATCTACGAGCGGGCCGCGGAAGCGGGCGTGAGCACGTACCGGGTCGCGGCCGCGACGCTGGAGAAGACCGGGCTGTCCACGGCCGTCATGCGCGGCAACTGCTACCGGCCCGCGGACAGCCTCGGCGCGCTGGCGGCCGAGGCGGCCGATGCCCTGCGGTGGTCGGACCGGGCGCTCGTCACTGTGTACCACGCCCAGCTGGACGGCACCGGGCATGTGTTCGGCTGCGGGTCAGATGCCTGGCGCTTCCAGCTCGGTCACGTGGACAAGCTGGCCGAGCAGCTGGCGACGGCCATTCCCGCGGGGATCCCGCTGTACGTGACGGCCGATCACGGGATGACCGACGTGGCGCCCGAGGACCGGATCGACGCGGATACCACGCCCGGCCTACTCGACGGGATCGCCCTGCTGGGCGGCGAACCGCGGGCCCGCCATCTGTACACCGTTCCCGGCGCGGCCGACGATGTGCGCCAGACGTGGCGAGACATCATCGGCGACCGGGCCTGGGTCCTCTCGCGCGACGAGGCGGTCGAGGCGGGCTGGTTCGGCCCGGTGGATCCCTGGCTCGCCGACCGGATCGGCGACGTGGTGGTTGCCCCGGCGGGTTCGGCCGCCGTGATCGCCAGCAAGGCGGAGGTGCTGGAGTCCTCGCTGATCGGCATGCACGGCTCACTGACCTCATCCGATCAGCTGGTGCCGCTGCTGTGCCTGCCCGCCTCGTGACCGTGACGCAGGGCGGCGCCGCGCCGCTCAAAATGGCGTGCCGGGCGGTTATCCACAATCTGACCTGGGGAAACGCTAGGCGGAGCGGCAGGCCATCCACAGGAACGAGCGAGTTACCCACAGCATGACCCCAGGGGATGTCGGTGAGTCGCCCGTTCCCGGGCCTGCCCGGTGCGACCTGGCCATCCCGCGGAAGGGGTGCATGGCGTGGAGCCACTGGCCGACGTGACAACGCTGGCCCGGAGCCTGGCCGCGGAGCCGCCGCCCGTGCTGCTCGACGTGCGCTGGTGGCCCGGCCCGGACGGCCCGCCCGGTATCGCCGGCTACCGCGCCGGGCATCTGCCCGGTGCCGTCTTCGTCGACCTCGACCGCGATCTGGCCGGAGCGCCGGGCCCCGGCGGCCGTCACCCGCTGCCGGAGGCGGCAGCGTTCCAGCTGGCCATGCGCAAGGCCGGGGTCAGTGACGGGCGGGACGTGGTCGTGTACGACGATGCGGACGCCACGGCCGCGGCCCGCGGCTGGTGGCTGCTGCGCTACTTCGGCCACACCCGGGTCAGGGTCGCCGATGGCGGCTACCGCGCCTGGGTCGCGGCCGGCCTGCCGGTTGCGGCTGGTGAGGAGGCCGCCTCGCGGCCGGGCGACTTCACCGCCCGGCCCGGGAGGATGCCGCTGCTGGACGCGGACGGCGCCGCTGACATGGCCCGCCGCGGCATCCTGCTGGACGCGCGGGCGGGGGAGCGCTACCGAGGCGACACCGAGCCGTTCGACCCGGTCGCCGGCCATATCCCCGGCGCGGTGAGCGCGCCCACCACGGCCAACGTGCTCGGCGACGGCCGCTTCCTGCCGGTACCGGCCCTGCGGGCATGGTTCGGCGCGCTCGGGGTGGCGGCCCGGGAGCCCGCCCATAGTGGCGGCGCCGGCGGCGCCACTATGGGCGTCGGCGCCTACTGCGGGTCGGGGGTGACCGCTGCCCACGAGGTGCTCGCGCTGGCGGTGGCCGGGCTGCCGGCCGCGCTCTATGTCGGGTCCTGGTCGCACTGGGTGACCGACCCGGCTCGGCCGGTCGCCACCGGCCCCGAACCTGGCTGACCGCGGCAGCCCGGGCGGATCACCGGGGCTGGCGCCCGGACCGGGCGGGACCTGCCAGCCGGAGCGGTCCGCAAGGGCCGGCCAGATTTTCCGGCCCGGGGCGGAACCGGGCGGCGCTGGGCGCCGTCCAACGGTTACGGCCCGGGCCGTCCAAGCCCGGTCTGGGCCGGCCGGGCCCGGCCGGGCCACTCCCCGCTCAGGCCTGCCGGGCCCGGCACAGATCGTCGCCGACACCGGTCGGGAGGCAGAGATGGCGATGGGGACTCGGTTGGCGGGCGCGCTGAGCCGGGGGTTGCTGGCCACTGCCGTGGTGAGCGCCATGGCCGTGGTGGTCGCGTGCGGCAGCGTCAGCGGCGGGCCGGGCAGCCATCCGGGCACGTCCGCCGGCAGCACCGCCACCCCTGCGGGCAGCACCGCCACGCCTGCGGGCAGCACCGCCACGCCCGGGGGCAGCGCCGCCTCCGCCGCCGTGCCGTTGTGTGTGGCCACGGCCCACCTGGACCGGATGGTGGTCGGCCTCAGCACCGGGCTCATGCAAGGCCATCTCCGGGAGGCGCAGCCGGGGGGCGTAATAATCGCCGATCCGGCGCGGGTGCGGGCCGTGGCGGCCGCCCTGTGTCGGCTGCCGGTGATGGGGCCGGCCCACATGGAGTGCCCGGATATCCACGGTGCTGCCTACCGGCTCACGTTCTCCGCCGCCGGGCGGATGTTCCCGCCGGTCATGGTCGAGGCGGCCGGCTGCCGCCGGCCGGTGTACGGGCTGGGACCGGCCCGGCTGGCATCAGGGGCGTTCCTGGACCTGTTGCACAGGGAACTGGGCCCCGGCCCCGGCGTCGCCACCCCGGTCCCGATGGCCGCCTGACCGTGGGTTGACCCGCGCCCCGACCGCCCAGGGTTCCGCCGTCTCGCCTGGCGGTCCTGTTCCCGCCCGGCGGCCCTGTCCCGGCGGCCGAGTCCCCCGTCTCCCGGGCCCTCGCCGGGTCGGCCGATCAGGACGGCGGGGCCAGGTCGTGGCGGGCGGTGAGCAGCAGCCACGTGAGTGCCCCCGTGATCAGCGCGGGGGTGGCGGGTGCCGGGCCGGCCACGGCGACCGCCGTCGCGCTCACCGCCGCCACGGCGGCCACCCTCAAGGCCAGCAGCAGCGGCCGTCCCCGCCGCACCCGTGCCGGTAAGCGGGCCAGGCTGGCCGGTGCCCGCCGCCAGCGTCGCTGAGCGCCCGAAAGGCCCGCCCGGCCGCTGGATCCGGTGAGGTCCGCGAGTGCCTCGCCGCGGCCGAACTGGGTTCGCAGCGTGGTGTAGGCCGAGGCCGCGGCGGCGAAGCGGCCCGGGTCACCGCCGTCGGCCCGGTCGGGATGGGTTGCGGCCGCTATCCGCCGCCAAGCCGCCCGCACCTCGTCATCACCGAGCCCGGGCCGCGCCGGCAGCCCGAGGGCGGCGAACGGGTCGGCCGCGCGGGACGTGCTCATACCGGCTCCCCGCCGGCCGCACCGGCCGGCCACGGCAGCGCCAGGCAAACAGGTGTGGCCACGAGGCGAGTGTACGAGCCGGCGCCGCCGCGGCCGGCCCCGCGCGGCCGGATCTGATGGCTGGGATGGTATGGCTGGCACCGCACGGACGGGGCCACATGAAGGGGACTCACATCGGGCCATAAGCCCGGAGCGAGGTAGCGGACCTGGCCCGCCGGATCCCCCCCAGGACCGCGATGGCGGGAGCGACCCCCGCCTCCGCGCTCCTACCCGCGCCGCGCCTGCCGCCCGGCCGGGCCCTGCCTGCGCAAGGCAGACAGGTCCTGCGCGCCACGCCCGCACCTCGCCCCGGACCTCCCCAGCCAACCGCGGGAACCGGAGGCAGGCCATCCCCGGATTCCGGGATCCGCCGGGCGGGCGGCCCGGCCTAGACTTCTGGCTACCAGAGTCGGCACATCCCTGACCTGCACTCGGTCCCTGCACTCCCCGCACGCTTCCGTCCAGGCCCGGGAGGATGCACCTCACCTCAGGCAGGAAGGCCATGGCAAACCAGCCCACCTCCCCCGTGGCGGCCCGGGTGAGCACGCCGTCTGGGCTGGTGGTGGGGATCCCCGAGGGCAGCCGCCTGGTCTTTGGCCGGGGCCCGGACGCTGACCTGACGGTAGCGGCCGGCCGCGGGCTGTCCCGCCGCGCCGGGGTGATCAGCGCGGTCGCGGGCGGTGCCTGGATAGCCAACATCAGCCAGACCCATGCTCTGTACGCCGAGGGGGACGGGTACCGGATCAGGCTGCCCCGGATGGATGAGCACGGCGTGCCCACGGGCGGCTGGTTCGTGCGGGCAGGCACCGCCCTGGTGGGCTCGCGGGCGATGCTGGACGAAGGGCAGCCGCTGTCGGTGATGGTCGCCGGCCACGGCGAATGGATCGCCAGCGATGACGGCGCCCGGGTCCTGCAGGACGGCGACCCGACGCTGCTGCCGCTCTACCTGGACCCGATGACCAAGCTTTTCCTGGTCGCGCTGATGTGGTGCCGGCCCTGGCTGCTCGACCCCGCCGCGGCCACCCCGCTCCCGCGGACGCCGGAGATCGCCCGGGCCGCGCTGGAGGTGACCGGCGCCTACCACGAGCTGGAGCGCTTCGACCGCGATCCGTCTTTCCGTGACCGGCTGTCGGCGCGCGTAGCCGAGCACATCAAGGTGCTCCGGCATAAGATCACCGACCGGGGCCTCGTCCGCGCGGACACCCGGCTGTCCGACGAGGTGGTGGTGCGGGTACTCATCGAGCACGGCATCATCACCGCCGCTGACCTGGGCCGGCTGAACGATCCGGCGTGGTGTTCCCGGCAGGAGGACCTGTGGTGGACCCAGTCCCCCTGATCGCCTCAGGAGCCTGGCCGGCCCTGGCCCTGGCCCCGGGGCGGCGGCGCGTGGACCTGGAAACTGGCCCGCGCCCGGCGCCCGCCCGGCCCGGTCACCACGATCTGGTACACCCCGGGCGGGATCTGCCGGGGGAACCACTCGTGGCCCTGGTTGACCGCATAGTTGAAGGTGCCCTGCAGGTCCACAACCGGCCGGACCGGTGACTGACCGTGCCCGGCCAGAGTCACCGTCACGTGGCTCTGCGGCACCCAGCCGGTGCCGTGGATCAGGAACACGGTGGCCGGGTCGCCGATCGGCTGGAGCATCACGATCTGCGGGGAGCCACGGGGCGCCAGGGGGAACGCAGACGGCGGCGGTCCCGGCGGCAGGCTCGGGATTCCCGCGCCGGACGTGCCGGTTTTCGTCCCGCCGCCCGGGCCCACCAGCAGGCCCCCCAGCAGGATCCCGGCGGCCACCAGCACCGCGGCGGCACCGGCCAGGGCCGCCGCCAGCAGAGGGCGGGGCCGGCGCGGGCGCCGGGCCGGCCCCGGCCCGGGGGTGACCGCCCCGCCGCCGGCCCGCCCGGCAGGCTCCTCACCTCGCCGGAGTGCGCCCGCGCCGGCGGGCACGAGAGCCGGAAGCGCCACCTGAGAGCCGAAGGTGGCGTCGCCGTCGCCGTCGCCATTGCCGGCGCCCCAGCCGCCGCTGGTCTCCTCGTCCGTGCCTGCGCTGGTGTCCTCACCCGTGGTGCCGTTGGCCGGGGCGCGGGCGGCCTGCCGCGGGCCGTGCTGGTATCCGCTGATCACGGCCATTGCCGCCGCGGGCAGGTAGGCGTGGGCCGAGCCTGGGCCGGCCGGGCTGGTGACGAAGGGCCCGAGCTGGCCGAGCAGCGCGGCCGACGTGGGACGCTGGCGGGGGCTGCGGGCCAGGCAGGCGGTGACGATACCGGTCAGCTCGGCAGGCAGCCCGGACAGGTCGGGCGGCTCGGTCGCGAGTCTGACCAGCACGTCCATGACCGTCTCCCCCCGGTAGGGGGCGTGCCCGGTGGCGGCGAACGCCAGGGTCGCGCCGAGGGAGAACATGTCGCTCGCCACCGATGCCTGCTTGGTGTCCCGGGCCTGCTCGGGGGCCATGTAGGCGGGCGTCCCGACGGCCCCCCGGGTGACGGTGAGCTGGATGCGCTCGGCGGCCCTGGCCACGCCGAAGTCGATCACCCGGGGACCGTCCGGTGAGACGAGCACATTGGACGGCTTCAGGTCCCGGTGCACCAGCCCGGCGCTGTGGATCGACTCCAGCGCCTCCGCGCACCCGGCCGCGAGCCACCGGGCGGCCGGGACCGGCAGCGGCCCGCACCCGGCCACCAGCTGGCTCAGCGAGGGCGCGGGAACATAGGCCGTGGCCAGCCAGGGCATGTCCGCCTCGGGGTCGGCCGCGACAACCGCCGCCGTGAACACGCCGCTGACCCGCCGCGCCGCGGCCACCTCGTGCGCGAAGCGGGCGCGGAACCCGGCTTCGTCGGCCAGCTCGATCTTGATGGTCTTGACGGCGACGAGCCGCCCGGCCGTTGACCGGCCCAGGTAGACCCGACCCATGGCCCCCGCCCCCAGCAGCCCCACCAGCACGAAGGGCCCGATCCGCTCCGGGTCCCAGCGGCGCAGCGGCTCCAGCGTGGGCTGCGGCACCATCCTCACCTCCCGTGACCAGGGGGCCGGTTCACTATGATGGGCGAATCCGCGTCCATCCGCACCCCCTACGTCCACCTGCCACACCCGGGCATGCCCGCCGATCCCCGGTCCGCTGCGACCGGAGAGAACGGCAAGACCCGCCTTAGCGGAGCACGACGCGCACGGTGCCAGCGGCCGGATCGGCCCGGGCCATCCAGCCAGCGTCCAGGTGGATGGGCCGGCCGGGCACCAGGCGGGCCCGCGCCGCGCCCACTGAAGCCCTGTTACCTGCCTCACCGGCGACGGGCTCATGCTGGGAGACCGGCCAGCCCACGCGGTGGCCAGCCGCCCCTACCGCCGGTTATTTACAACCCTCCGCGCTCGGGCGTCGGCGCCGGGCACCCAACGGGCCGGCGCCCGCACAGTGGCCGCCCCTCTCCGGCCGCAGCCACTGTGCGCTGGTTTCGCGGGTCCGTGTGCCCGCTGCTCAAGACGGGATCAGCGCCGGATGGTAATGCTGGCCGGTTCGGTTGCCTGGTCACCGGCGCTGTCTGTCACCTTGATCGTGAACTTGAACGTGCCAGCTCTTGTCGGCGTGCCGTTCAGCTCGTTGCCGGTGACCTGCGGGGCGCTTGGTGAGCTGAGCGCCAGGCCGGGCGGGAGCGCGCCGGAGGCTACCGACCAGGCGAATGGGCCGATGCCGCCGGAGGAGAAGAAGTTCTGCAGATAGGCGGTGCCGACCTTGCCGGCGCTGCAGCAGGAACTGGGAAAGCTCACCGCCAGCGGTGGTGGCGGGCCGACCTTGATGCTGTAGGTCCCGTTCGCGCTCGATGTGCTGGGGTTGGCGAAGGGGACGACGTGGACGGTGAAGGTGAACGTGCCTTGTGTGGTCGGGGTGCCGCCGACGATCGTGCCGGCTGCGCCATAGGTTGCAGGCATGGACAGGCCCGGCGGCAGGCTGCCGGCGGTGATGGTGAACGTGTCCACGGCTCCGTTGCCGGTGAGCAGGAATCCCTCGTAGGGCTGTCCGGCGGTGGCAGCGGGCAGCACACAGACGCCGCTGACCAAAGTGCCGCCGTTGGTGCTGGGCGAGCACAGCAACGTGACCGGCGCGGCCTGGGCTAATGCCGGGCTGGCTGCGCCGAGGCCGAGCAGCAGGGGCCCGGCCACCGCCAGGACGGCCATCATCTTTCTCATCGTTCCTCCCAGGCCATCCCGCCCGGGTGGCCAGCATGGTTCTGAGGGCTGATGAGCGAAGCGAGCCGGGGCGCGGCCAGCGGGGACCCCGCTCTGTTACATACCCATTACACGGGCCGGGGTCGCGGCCGGTTCAGCCGTTGCACCTGCCGGCATCGGCCACAGCGCCGGTGTGGCCGACGGGGCTCGCCGGCCACCGGGGGCAGTGACCGGTCCGCACGGCGCTCGCTGCACCGCGGCCCGCGAAGACGGAGATCATGCCTCACAGATGCTGGCGGCCGGAGCGCAGCCGGCGCTGATTCACCGGTCCCGGCTCCCGTGGGAGGTGGCGATCATCTCGACTTTCGTAGTTCTCGGGTTTGCCGGTGATGCTGGCGGGCCGGGTAGCTGCGAGGCCGTGGTGGGGTCAGGCTGTGTCAGGCTGCGGGGGTTGCCGCGCGCCTTGTGATGTGGGGATGCAGCTGAGGAAGCGAAGAAGGGAGGATCGGCGGTGCGGCCCCGTCGGCGCCGGGACCGTCAGGCGGTGAAAATCACCCGCCTGGAGCAGGTTGCCCGGCCTGGGCTTGAGTCCGGAGGACGCGGGCATGCTCGCCGCAGGCGCCGGAGGGGTGCCCCTGGCGCGAATCAGCCTTACGTGCTGCTGGCAACACGATAGCCAGCGCTGTGCGGGCGCTTGTGGTGCCGTCCGGAGGACGGCTAACCCAGTCAGTTGCAGGATGGCTGGCGCGTTCCGTGCGTCGCCAGCCGGTGCGGAGCAGTGCCTGCCTTGACGCGAAACTGCCGGGGATTCGCGGCGATCGACGGGTCGCGGAGGCCGTCGTGGGCGTCACTGTCCGTGCGGGAGGGCGTGCCTGTGCGGCGGGTCCGGCTGGCAGCGCTGCGCTGCTGCGCTAGGCCGCCATGTTGGCAAGCCAGAATAACTACTGTATCCAAGTCTTATGGTTATAGATAAAGGTGACGGCCCGGCGGGCGGCGGGGCTGGTGCTTTGCCTGCGAGCGGCGGCATGTATTCCGACCAGCACCTGCGCGTCTCCGACGCCGAGCGCGAGGCGGTCTGCGGCCGGCTGGCCGAGCACTTCGCCGCTGGCCGCCTGGACCAGGCCGAGTTCGATGACCGGGTCGGGCGGGCCATGAGCGCCAAGACCCGGGCCGACCTGCGCGGGCTGTTCGCCGACCTGTCGGAGACAAGGGCTCCGGCAGTGCCAGAGCTTCCGCGGGGTGGCGGCGGCACGCCGGGGGACGGGCCGCGCGGGCCGGGGTCGCCGATCGAGTTCCGGCTGGATTCGGCCTCGGGGGTGCCGACCTACCTGCAGCTTGTGCACCAGGTGGAGCACGCGCTGCGGCTGGGTTATCTCACGCTGGGCGATCAGCTGCCGAAGGTCCGGGACGTGGTCGCCGCGCTGGCGATCAACCCGAACACGGTGCTGAAGGCCTATAAGGAGCTGGAGACCAAGGGCCTGACGGCCGGCCGGCCCGGCCAGGGCACGTTCATCCAGGCCACGCTGAGCCAGGTCGCGCTCCCGGAACTCGCCGGGCTGCACAAGTCCCTGCTCGGCTGGCTGACCGCCGCGGACGCGGCGGGCCTGGACGAGGACGGGATCGTGGCGCTGTTCACCAGCGCGCTGCGGGATTTCCATGAGCGCCGCAGCGGCACCGCGGGGCCGCGGCGGCGCGGCGGCCGGCGAAGCGGAGGGTGTCGCATGAACGTGAACGTCATCGAGGCCAGCGGCCTGGGCAAGCGGTACGGCAGCACGTGGGCGCTGCGCGGGTGCTCGCTGGCGATCCCGGCCGGGCACGTGGCCGCGCTGGTCGGGCCGAACGGCGCCGGCAAGACCACGCTGCTGAACCTGGCGGTCGGCCTGGCCGAACCGTCCGCGGGCGGCGTCACCGTGCTCGGCGGCCTGGCCGCCGGGTCCCCGGCCGGGCTGGACGGCATCGCGTTCGTCGCCCAGGACACGCCGCTGTACAAGAACCTGTCCGCCGCCGGCATGCTGCACCTGACCCGCAACCTGAACCGCCGTTTCGACCAGCCCTACGCGCGGGCCCGGCTGGCCGAGCTGGGCATCCCGCTGCACCGCAGGGCCGGCAAGCTGTCCGGCGGGCAGCAGGCGCAGCTCGCGCTGACCCTGGCCCTGGCCCGGCGGCCGAAGCTGCTGGTGCTCGATGAGCCGGTGGCGATGCTCGACCCGGTCGCCCGGCATGACTTCATGGCCCTTGTGCTGACGGCGATGGCCGACGACGGGGTGTCGGTGGTGCTGTCCTCGCACGTGCTCGCCGAGCTGGAGCGGGTGGCCGACTACCTCATCCTGCTGTCGCGGGGCCGGGTCCAGGTGGCCGGCGAGGTCGCCGGCCTGATCGCCAGCCACCGCGTGCTGACCGGCCCCGCCGCCGAGGCCGATAGATATACCGAACGGCCGCTGGTGCATGCCCGCCGTGCCGACGCCCAGGCCCACCTGCTGGTCCGGGCCACCGCGGACGACCCTGTCCCGCCGCGCTGGGAGGCGCACCCGGTCGGCCTGGAGGAACTCGCGATGGCCTACCTGCGCGAGCCCGGCGCCGGCGCCTTGCCCGGCCCGGCCCGCGGCCGGGACACCCACCCGACGGAGGTGACGAAATGACCGCACTAACGATGCCCGGCCGTCCCGCACACGACGCCCGCCTGCGGCCGGTGCCGTGGCGGCGGATGGCCTGGGTCACCTGGCGGCAGCACCGGGCCGCGCTCGGCGGCGTGGCCGCCTTCCTCGGCGCGTTCGCGGTGTACCTGTGGCTGACCGGCCTGCAGATGCACCACGCCGAGGCGGCCTACTGCCACCCGGCCGGCTCACTCGGCTGCGCTATCAACTTCACCGGCAGATACGGCGAGACCGCGATCATAGTCAGCATCGCCCTGCAGGCGGTGCCGGCGCTGATCGGGGCGTTCATCGGGGCGCCGGTGCTGGCCCGGGAGCTGGAGACCGGGACCTTCCGGTTCGCCTGGACCCAGGGCATCGGCCGGGTCCGCTGGACGGTCGGCAAGCTGGTGCCGCTGGCGGTCGCGGTGACAGCCGTGGCCGGGGCGTTCACCGTCCTGTTTGCCTGGTACAACCAGCCGTGGGTCGCCGCGGGCTACGTGACCCCGTTCTCGGCCCGCGTGTTCGACCTGCTCGGGGTCGCGTTCGCCGCCTGGACGCTGGCCGCCTTCGCGATCGGCGTCCTGGCCGGGATGCTCATCCGCCGGGCCGTCCCCGCGATCGCCGCCAGCCTGGCCGCCTACGCCGGGCTCGCCTTCGCCACCGCGCTGTGGCTGCGCGAGCATTACATCACACCGCTGGTCACCCACAGCACCAACCTGCCTGGTTCCGCGTGGATCATCAATAACTGGTACACCAAGGACGGCAAGCTGGTCAGCCAGTCCGCGATCAGGAACATCCTCCAGGGCTACCACCCTGCTGCCCCAGCGACGCGGGTCGGGCCGAACACGTTCCAGACGATCGGCAACGCGGTGGGCTATCTCACCAAGCACGGCTACACCCACTGGACGAGCTACCAGCCTGGCAGCCGGTTCTGGCCATTCCAGTGGATCGAGGGCGGCTGGCTGCTCGCGCTGTCGGTCCTGCTCATCGCCGCGACCGTCTGGCTGGTCCGCCGCCGCGCCGCCTGAGCCGCCCGGCAACCGCGGCTCAACCCGCCAGTAGCCATCGTCCCGGCAACCGCGGCAACCAGGGCCACCACGCCGATGAGGCGCGCGGCCTTCGGCCCAGTCACTGTCACCCGGTACGGAAAGACCGCCACCATCCACGCCGAGGCCATCACCTGCCTGTGGCACGGGGTCTTCGGCCCCCGGCGCGTGCAGGTGCTGCTGATCCGAGATGTCTCCGCTACCGGGTACGACCTGGCCCTGGTCACCACCGACCTGGACGCCAGCCCCGCCGCCGTGATCGAGCGGTACGCCAGCAGATGGTCAATCGAAGTCGCGATCGAGGACGCCCGGCAGGTCTTCGGCGCCGGGCAGGCCCCAGCCGCACCGCCCGCGCCGTCGAGCGGACCATCCCGTTCCAGCTCGCCTGCCAGGCCATCGCCACCTGCTGGTACGCCACCGCCGGGCACGACCCCGCCGACACCGAAGATCACCGCGCCCGCGCCCCCTGGTACACGACCAAGACCCAGCCGTCCACCGCGGACATGGCCGCCAAGCTCCGCCGCGTCATCATCGCCGCAAGATTTAAGGCAACTCGCCCCGACCAGCCAACACCCGAAGAAATCCGAGTCATCCGCCTGGCCTGGGAAGACCTCGCCGCATAACCGCGAAAGTCGAGCGATCATCACGAGCCTGTCAAATTCTCAGGTGCCTGAACCCCTCTTTCACGATGCGGGCGCCGAGCGCGCCAGCAGCGCCAGTAACCACCCCTCTCGTAATAGTCTTCCCATGCTCGGCTCCGAATTCTTTTGCCGCTCGCATAATGGGAGTTGCTGCCGCATTGAATCCTTCGCTGAAAGCCCCGTTATCAGTCGAGGCGTCATAGGTGCCTTTGGCGAATCCAGCGGCAATCGCCACTGGAGATACAACAACCATGCTAGCATTCGCCCAGAACTCGTTCGTATTCTCCATCTGTTATTTCTTCTCCCATGAGAGTTCAGGAGGCGGCCCGTTGCGGGCCGCCAGTTCTGGCATCACAGCCAGTATGCGCCAATATCACAGCCAGTGCGCGCCCGGCGCCGGTACGCTCCTTCACCTCGTCGCCCTCATGGTGCGGTGGATCATCGTGCGGAGCACCATTCATCAGCGGCGGCCCCAGGCACCCGCGCGGACCGCACATGAGTTACGTGTGAACGCCTGGCGCCAGGCTGCGGGCAGGCCCGCGTTCACCACATCACATCCTGGCCCGCGCCGGGACGACGCGCCATAGGCCGACACCCACATCCATGGTGGGCCTGGGCCTAGTACTCCAGCCGGATCAGCAGCCACCGCTGTCCCGGGCCGGGATGTGTGATGGTGGCGAAGGCCCAGCCGTGACCACAGGCCGCCATGCCGGTTAAGTGATCGACCGGATAGGCGGTCACCACTTAACGTGGCAGTCATGACCGATGCATGGACGGCTCGCCAGGTACAGCGGACCGAGCCTGGGCTCATCCTGGGTGAACGCCAGGCGCTGGAGGCCTGGCTGGACTTTCATCGCGACACGCTGCTGCATAAGTGCGCCGGGCTGACCGCCAGCCAGCTGAAGGAGCGGGCGGTTCCGCCGTCCCGGCTGTCCCTGCTTGGCCTGGTGCGGCACATGACCGAGGTGGAGCGCTGGTGGTTCCGAATGCACGCGGCGGACACCGACATGCCTTTCCCGTACGACCCGGACCAGACCGGCCAGGACTTCGAAGCGCTCGATGACGCGGACGCGGCCGCCAACATCGAGGCATTCAAGCAGGAAATAGAGCACGCACGCGCCGCGGTGGCCGAAAAGCAGCTCGATGACGTCGTGCCCAGCCACGGTGACCACCCGGAGCGCACCCGGGACATCCGCTGGATCTACCTGCACATGATCGAGGAGTACGCGCGCCACAACGGCCACGCCGACCTCATCCGGGAGCGGATCGACGGCGTCACCGGTGACTGACGCCCACGTGGGCATCGCCGGCGCACGCCCCGCAACGTCGCTGAGCTAGCGATCACAAGAGCGCTTCTGGCAGAGCGCATCGGGACGACATCGCCGCGGCGCTACTGGTGTGGGAAGCGCTGGTGGTGGCCCGCGCTAGTCTGGGATCGGGACGGTGTTGACTTGTTTAAGCTCAGGAATCGGAACGCCGCTGGCCAGCCGGCGCTGGCGCCCCCGTTCGCGGGCTACGGCCCGGAGGGAGCCGAGCGCGCGACTTTTGCCGCCGGGTGCTTTTGGGGGGTCGAGGCGGCCTTCCGCCAGATCCACGGGGTAGTGCAGACCACCGTCGGCTACACCGGCGGCCACGTCCCGAATCCGACCTACGAGCGGGTCTGCGGGCACCGCACCGGCCACGCCGAGGCAGTTGAGGTGTGGTTCGACCCGGCCCTGGTCAGTTACGCCCAGCTGCTGGAGACGTTCTGGCGAATCCACAATCCAACCACCCGCAACCGCCAGGGCTTCGATTTCGGCAGCCAGTACCGTTCGGCGATTTTCTGCCACGGCGCCGAGCAGCAGGAACTCGCGATCGCGTCACGCGACGCCGAGCAGCAATCGCTAAAGCGCCAGATCGTCACCCAGGTCGCCCCCGCGTCGGCGTTCTACCCGGCCGAGGAGTACCACCAGCGCTACCTGGAGAAGCATGGCCGCGTCAGCTGCGCGGCCACCATCCGGGAGCGGGTTGCGGCCGATGCCCGGCGCCAGGTGCATTGAGAGCATAGCGGCCATGCCGTCCGCCCGGTGATGCCCGCTGGAATACTGCGGGAGCGCCATGATCAGCTGCGTCAGGTGCCGGGGCGGCCGTGGCTGCGATCGTCGGCCGGCGGCGCGGGCTCGAAGGCCAGCGCGCAGGAGTTGATGCAATAGCGCTTGCGTGTCGGAGCCGGCCCGTCGCGGAAGACGTGGCCCAGATGACCGCCGCAGCGGCGGCAGACCACCTCCGTACGGCGGATGAACAAGATGTTGTCCGGCCGCAGCTCCACAGCCTGCGCGGCGGCCGGCTCGTAGAAGCTCGGCCAGCCGGTGCGGGACGCGAACTTGGCGTCCGAGCGGAACAGCTCATTCCCGCAGCCGGCGCAGCAGTACGAGCCGTTCTCCTTGGCATGGACGTATTTGCCGGTGAAGGCGGGCTCGGTGTGGCCGCGGCGCAGCACGTCATACTGCTGGCGGGTCAGTTCATGCCGCCACTGCTCATCCGGCTTCTGGATTTCGGTTGCTGCGGTGGCCTGAGTGGCCTTGGCGCGGCGCATGGGCGCTCTCCTTGACTGCGGCTTTCTCGGTGCTGGACCCGTCACCGGCCGGAGCGGTACTCGCCTCGCCGGGCTCGTCGCGCCATCTGGCGCGCCGGCCAGGAAGCCCCCGCGGGCTGCGGGCCGGCAACCACAGAACCGGCCACCCCGGCGCCAGTCTCGGCCAGGGAATCGGGCCCACCCAGTCGAACAAATCGGCAGGGCCCTGTCATCCCGGCATCGGGAACTACCGGGCTCCCGGCCCCGGCGGCGGTGCCTGGCCTTCTGGATGCCCACTGAAATTCGGCCTTTGCGGGCGGGCAGATACGCGGTGAGATGCTTTCCGCCACCGACCGGTCCGCCGGGGTCGCTTCCCGCAGGGCAATCGGCACTGGACATGATCACCGGTACGATCGGCGGCACAGAAGCGGCTAATGCGTCACTGGGGACCCCCGGGCCGGGATGGCGCGGACGGTAGTAGAGGCTCGGACCAGGGCCATCGGCGTCACTCTGGCACGAAACGCACGAGGTTGCGCCCGGCCCGTGTCAACCCCCGGCCGAGGGTGGCGAAAAGCCAGCCTGACCGCCAAACCGCCGCGCCTCCTGCGCAGGCACCCGGCGAGCCGACCGAATCATCCGGCTCGGCGTCGGCGAGGCTGAACGCGGCCTCGCCGGCACCCTGTACTGGCGCGTCCGGACCCGTCAATTAGTTAACCGGCCGCCCGCCGCGAAGATGCATCTGGCGCGCGGCTGCCCACCAGGCGAGCACGTCCTGCGCAGCTGAGGCCGCCTTAGTCGTCCCAGCGGACAACGATCCGTCCCTCGATACCGGGTAGTGGCAAGGACTCCGCTTCGGCCGCGACCGCATCCCGTTCTGAACGCGACAGCCGTCGCCAGGGCTGCACGGTCATTACCGCGTCCGCGCGCCGCCACGTCCCGGCGATCTCTCCCGCGACGAGGAGGCCACCGGGCCAGACGCGCGGGGTCCAGAGCGCGCCACGGCGCTCGGCGTCCGGGACCAGGAGGCCACGATCGGCTCCGTGGAGGAGGAGATAGGCGTCGCCGCTCGGGAGCAGCCGCGCGGGCGCCACAGGCCCCGGCGCGGCGCGGAGGGTGGCCTCGTCTCGGGTGAGGATCCACGCGTCGCCGACGGGTGTCTGGACCGGTGTCAGCGACCTGCGGAGCGCGTCGAATGCCGCGACGGCGGGCCGCAGGCCGATTCCGGCCCACCGGCCAAAGGCCCCAGGCGTGGCGGGTCCGTAGATGTGCAGGTACCGGCGCGCGAGCTCGAGGCGGGCGTCACGGGGGTCAACCTCAGGCGGCGGCACGGTCCAGATTGTCGGCAGCCGTGCGCCTTCCCACCGGATCAGGACCGTGCCGGTCGCTGCCGCGTACCTGAGACGGTTGGGGGGCACGCCCAGCGCGTGTCCCGCCTCTCCGTAGGTCATCCGCGCGCCGCCGAGGATGGCGGTGAGGCGGGCAGCGAGGTCCTCCGCTCTGCGCTGGCCTTTGGCGTCGTCGGGCAGCGTCCCGAGCGAGAAGACGGCGAGATCGCACGCGGCGACGACGAGGACGCTGAACCGCGGCCCCCAGAGCTGTACGAGCGAAGGGTCGTCCCACGTGGATGGTTCGGTCCCCTCGACGCGCGCGTGGATCGACAGGAGGGCGGCCCGGGGCATGCTGTCCTGCAGCCCGGCCCACGCCGCACGCCGGAGCGAGCGCTGTCCGCGTGGAAGCCGCGCGTCGAGCGCGCCGACCTGCCGCCGGAACGCCAGGATCTGCGGCCGGGTGAGATCGAGCCGAGCCCCGGTCACCTCACATCACCACGCCGAACGTTGCCCTCCAGATTCATCAAGAACAGTTCCTGCCCGCCCGTGGCCCGACTGCGCATGGTTCCTCCAGCAAGCGCCGTTCCGGGGCCGCCCGCCGACTTGACTCCCCGGCTGTCAGCGCCGCCTGAAACTAATCAGCGGCCGTCAAGCATACGGACGCATCTTGTCGCATTTTCTGTACAGACACCGGCCCAGGGGCGAAAGGGGCGGTTGGCGGGGCGCCACTTTCCCGACGTCGCGGTGTCTACATCGGTGGTAACTGACAACGCCAACCAACGGGAGAACCGAAATGGGAAGGATCATCATCAGCGAGAACGTCTCGCTCGACGGAGTCATCCAGGATCCGACCGGTGATGAGGGCTTCAGGCACGGCGGCTGGTTCAGCCAGATTGGGAACAACGACCACGCAGAGTGGGCCAAGGTCGAGCTCAACGAGGCGCTGGGCACCGAGGCCCTGCTGCTGGGCCGGCGGAGCTACGAGTATTTCGCCGCGCGGTGGCCATCCCGCAGTGGCGAGTGGGCGGACAGGCTGAACAGCCTGCCCAAGTACGTCGTGTCCTCGACCCTCCAAGATCCCGCCTGGAGCAACTCGACAGTGCTCAAGGACGACGTGGTGAACGAGGTCTCAAAGCTGAAGCAGCATCTAGACGGAGACATCGTCGTCTACGCCAGCTTCCAGCTCGTGCACACGCTGATGGAGCACGACCTCGTCGACGAACTGCGGCTGATCATCTACCCGTGCGTGCTCGGGGCCGGCGAGCGCCTCTTCGGCAAGACCAGCGACAAGAAACCCATGCGCCTCATCAGCACCCAGACCGTCGGTGACGGCCTCGTCTTCCTCACCTACGAGCCCGTCCGAGACGCCTAGACGAATGATTCCTTATGGGTTTCAGCGGTCATAGGCAATCAACGGCCGCCTGACGGCCTCGGGACGGCCCAGTTATGCGATGGTGGGGGACGGGCCCGAGTGCCGGGTATGCGGGGTCGCCCTTGCCAAGGCGCCCGGCCGGCCGCGACGCGCCCCCAGTCCCATTTGCGCAGCGAGCGTGCCGGTTGCCTGCCCAGGGGCGACCAGCGTGCCAAGCGCAGGGCTGACGCGTGATCAGGCGGGGCCGCCGGGACGGTCGTTACTTTGCTTGAGTATGTCCCTGAGGAGCTCGGGCACGTCGGTGATGATGCCGTTGACACCCAGGCGGACTAGCTCGCTTAGGTCTTCGCTCGGGTGCTCGGGGCTGATGTCCTGGTACAGCGTGTCGGCAGTACACCAGACCGGCTTGCCGAGATCGTGAAGTCGCCCGATGAGCGGCGGCTTCCCGTGCTGTTCCTGGCGGTCGGCGAAGATCCAGGACGGCCACAGGCGGATCATGTCCGCACCCGTCCGTGCGAACTCCATGATCAGCTCCGGGTCTGGCGGCTCCCACTCCGGGCCTGGGACCAGGCCGAGCGCCCGCAGGTTCGGATTTAGCCCCTTGAACTCCCGCAGGTCGGCCAGGCTGCGGGGTCCCACGATCACATCCAGTGCTGCCCCGTACTGCTCGGTCAAGCGCACCACGCGCTCATGGTCGAGCGCGTCACCTGGCTTGATATCGAGCACCAGCTTTGTCCCGGTGCCGTGTACCGCTTCGAGCACGTCCCGGTATGCCGGAACCCGCTGATCAGCGAATTTGGGATCGACATAACTGCCCGCATCCAGGGACTGGATCTCGGCGAGCGTCATGTGCCTGACCTCGCCAGAACCGTTGGTAGTCCGGTCAACGGTGTCGTCATGCATGACGACGATATGGCCATCCGATGTGGCGCGCAGATCAATTTCGATGGCCGAAAAGCCCAGCACCACCGACCGGCGGTAAGCGGCGAGAGTGTTCTCCGGGTACCCCGAGATCATGCCGCGGTGCGCCACGACCACGACGTCCCAGCCCGGACGAGGCACGCCTGCTCCTTCCCTGCCCCACCTCGCCGGCCAGACGGGCCCTGATCGATCGTGAGGCGTATCGTTACGTGACGAAGCAGGCGAGGGTGCCCAGGCTCGGCGTTGCTAACCCAACGCTGAGCCCGGAGGCCCTCGTGACCGCACTGTACGTGAAGATCGACGACGCGCTGGCGGAGGACCGCCGGCCAGGCCGCCCGGCCCGGCTGACCCAGTCCGAGCTGGTCTGCCTGGCCGTCGCGCAGGCACTGCTGGGCTTCCACAGCGAGCACCGGTGGATCCGCTTCGCCCTGTGCCACCTGCGCGGCGCTTTCCCCTGCCTGCCCCATCAGCCTGGCTACAACAAGCGGCTGCGCGCCGCGCTGCCGCGGGTCAAGCAGGTGATCCGGGACCTGGCCATCGACAGCGACTTCTGGCTCGACACCGTCTGGATCGCCGACTCCACCCCGGTGGCATGCGGCCGCTCGCGGCCGACGGTCCAGCGATCGGAGCTGGCCGGGTGGGCGAACTACGGCTACTGCGCCTCCCATTCCCGCTGGTTCTGGGGGCTGCGGCTGTACCTGGTCTGCACCCCAGCCGGGATGCCGATCCTGTGGGCGCTGGCCGACCCCAAGATCGGCGAGCGCGAGGTGCTGGCCGCCATGCTCGACGTCGAGCCCCAGCTCGCCGCCGCCCGCCCCGGCCTGGCCCTGATCACCGACAAAGGCTTCGCCGGCCGCCCGACCGAAGCCGACCTGGCCGCCCTGGGCATCACGCTGCTGCGCCCGTCCCGCAAAGACGAGAACGCCCGCCACGGCGAGCCGCTGCTCAAATCGGTCCGCCAGCTGATCGAGTCGGTCAACGACACCCTCAAAGGCCAGCTCGATCTCGAAGCCCACGGCGGACGCACCTTCGAAGGCGTCGCCATCCGCGTCGCCCAGCGCATCCTCGCCATGGCCGCCGCCATCTGGCACAACAACAGGACCGCACAACCTGTCACCCGGTCACTGATCGCCTACGACCACTGACATGGTTGGGAATCACTCGTCTAGCGGCGAAGCGGCCGAAAGATCACCGAACTCATGTGAATACCCCGGGCGACGCGGGTCCGCCGCCAGCCCGTACGTGCGCGGCTCGCCGGCCAGCCTGGACCAGGCTGGCGGCGGCCGCCGCCGGGTCATCACCAGCTAGCCCGGCTCCCCCACCGAACGCCTCGTCCAGCAGGGTACGCCAGAGCCCGGCGGCAAGATCTGCCCACGGGGGCTGTCGCTTCGCTGGGCGATGTCCACCATGCGGCGCTGAATGGTGCCGTCCATCGGTCCTGTTGTCCCAGTGCGGCGGGAGAGTTTGCTGGTCATCCCGGGCCGCAGCTCACACGCGTGAACTGCGGCGCTTTGTATTGACTTGGTGATTTCGCGAGGTCAGACTGGCGCGATGGGACGGGGCTGCGGCACTGTCGCGCCTTAGAGCAGAGGAGTTCGTTTCGCGCGGCACGTGCGCGTTCTGAGTTGTCTTAACAGGCGTTTGCGCTCGTGCTGGCCGCCGGAGCGGTCCCATCCCAGCAGAGCGGGTTGCCTGGTCACCGCCGCGTCGGCGTTACGGGTGTGTCCCGGCGGCGGCTGGTTCCACGGCTCTCGCAGCGACGAGGAGGTGCGCAGTGACGCGAGGGATATGGTCATGGTCTTCGGCTCGGCGGATGTTCCGGTTGCCGGCCTGGGCCGTGGCAGTGGCAGTGGCCTTTGGGGTCGGCGCGGTGGTCGGGCCGATCGCGGTGAGTGCCCAGTCTGGGAGTCCCAGCCGGGCTGGCCAGGCAGTGAGTTCGTCAGGGGGCCGGTTCCATCTGGATCACGTGTTCGTGATCATGATGGAGAACACGTCATATGACGACCTTCTGTCGCCCAGCAATACGAACACGACCTTCATCCGGCATCTGGCGGCGACCGATGGGCTGGCGGACAACTACTTCGGTGTCACCCACGACAGCCTGCCCAATTACATCGCCGCTACCAGTGGGCAGACCTGGGGTTCCAACAGCGATGACACCGCTCAGGCGCCGTTGTTCGACCATGAGAACCTGGTCGATCAGCTCGCGGCGGCGCATGTGAGCTGGAAGGCGTACATGGAGGATCTGCCCTTCCCCGGTGATCTGGTGGACACGACCCCGGATGGGCTGTATGTGCGCAAGCATGACCCGTTCCTGATGTACCCCGACGTCTACAACAACCCCGGCCGGGCCGACAAGGTCGTCCCGCTGACGCAGCTGAGCACCGACCTGTTGTCCGGCAAGGTGCCGCAGTTCGTCTGGATAAGCCCCAACATCTGCAACGACATGCACGGCGGCGCACCCACCTGCCCCTACCCCAACACGCCGACCGACGCCAACCAGGCCGCCCTGTACAAAGACGGCGACACTTTCCTGCGCACCTGGGTTGGGGCGATCACCCACAGCCGCGCCTGGACCCGTCATTCGGCCATCTTCATCACCTGGGATGAGGGCGGTTTCGAGGACCAGAGCCCGTTCGGGCCGACCGACATCCGGCCCGGGCCCGACTCCCCGATCCTGCCCGCCACGCCCGCCGACCCCACCAGCGGCGGCGGCGGCGACCTGTTCGGCGGCACCGTCTACGGCGGTGGCCACGTTCCGATGATCGTGGTCGCCAGCGGCGTCGGGCATCGCGTCGACTCCGTCTTCGCCGACCACTACTCCCTGCTGCAGACCATCGAGCAGAACTTCGGCCTGCCACTGCTGGGCAACGCTGGCGACACCGTCCAGGTCAGCTCGCTCGACCCACTGCTCCACTAGGCCAGACGAAGGTGGCAGCCCTGGGACCGGCGCGGTGGTCCATCCCAGGGCTGCCGCCCCGGGCCGGCCAGGTCCTGGCATACGCCAAGACCGGCAGTGCGGTGAGACAGTTATACCGGCCTGAGGGACAGCGCTGTTCAGCGTCCGGCCTGGACGCTGGCGTCTGTGACGGCGGGTGCGTTCGCGGCGGCCAGCTTCAGGAACGCCGCGGCCCGGCCGAAGGTCTCCCCGATGGTGTGGCCCGCAAGCTGCGCCTGGAAGGCGCGGTACCGCATCGTCTCCCACGCCTGCCCGCGTGGTGGAAGCGATGCAAGCGGCGGTTCCGGCACGGAGCGCCATGTCCAGTCCGTGATACGCCCTCTTTGTGCGCCATGACCGGACTCGCCGGGCTCGATGAACTCAGCAAGGTCGGCTTCGTCGCCGATCTGGTTCCGGACGAATCGCAGCCCCGCCAGGGTTTCCTCGACCAGCTGGCGCTCTGTGGGCGCCTGACCCGCCAGCACGCCGTCGTAGGCTCCTGGGTGGTGGCGCACCAGCGTGGCGTCGACCATCGTGACCCACCACACCGCCTCACTGATCACCATGAAGGCCCGCGGCTGGTCCGCCGCCCTCACCCTGGAGAGCCGATCTGTGGTGTCACTCATCGCGGTGATGGACCACACCAGCGCACTCGCCCCGGCCGCCGGATCGCCGACATGCTCGTCGTTCCAGGCGGCCCGGCAGCGGGCGGAGCAGAACCGGGCGTGCTCGCGGCGCGGCACGAACGAGGTGCCGCATTGCTCACAGTTCCGGATATCTGCCATCGGGCCATGCTACGCGCAGCGTGTTCGGCCGTGCTGAATCCAGCGGGCGTGGGAACCGCGGTGAGCGGCGGCTAGCGGGGGAGCACGGCCCGGATCCGCGTGAGGAGCTCGCGCCAGGTGAAGGGCTTGGTCACGTAGTCATCGGCGCCAAGCTCGAGCCCGACCGCCTTGTCGACCTCGGTGTCCTTGGCGGTCAGCATGATTATCGGCACATCCGACCGTTCGCGCAGGCTCCGGCATACTTCGGTGCCAGCTGGTCCGGGGAGCATAAGGTCGAGCAGCACCAGGTCAGCCCCGTTGCGGTCGAACGCCTCCAGCGCATCGGGGCCGGTCGCGCAGACAGCGACCTCGAAGCCCTCCTTACGCAGCATGTAGGCAAGGGCGTCGCTGATCGACTCCTCGTCCTCGACAACGAGCACAAACGTCACGTGACCGCCTTGGCCGGCTCCTGCGCTGCTAAAACCCAGGCAATCACCAGCACGCAGCGCTGGCACCATCCAAACGGGGTTTAATCTCGGCGGCTGGTTCATCGGGCGCTCCGGCACTCGGCCACCTCTGCGTTCCGCCAATGAGCAGATGCGGTTACGGCAGGTGCCGTCGGCATGGTCTCCCTGGCTGATCCCGCAGGCCGGGGAGGGGATTCTCAGGGTGCTGATGCCTGATCGGCCACCCGCAGCGGCCGGGCTGGGGTGTCGCGGGGGCTGGTGGCTAGGTCTTCCAGACTGCGCCCGGCGGGCTCGGGCAGCACCAGGGTGAGCGCGAAGCCGAGCACGGCCACTCCGGCGGTGAGCAGCAGCGTACCGCGCAGGCCCAGCGAGGTCTGCAGCAGCGGGAACAGGAAGACCCCGATGAAGGCGCCGAGTTTGCCCACACCCGCGGAGATCCCGTGCCCGGTCGCGCGCATGGTGACCGGGTACAGCTCGCTGGGCATCACGAAGGTGGTCATGTTCGGGCCGAACTCGGTGAAGAAGTAGCTCACCCCGTACACCAGCAGGAACGGGACGACCATGGTGGTCATGCCCGGCACCGCCGCGATTACCAGGAAACAGGCCGCCATCATCGCGAACCCCAGCAACTGCAGCCGCCGGTGCCCGATCTTGTCCAGCTTCGCGATTGCCAGCACATAACCCGGCACGGCCGCGACCACGAAGATGGCCAGCTGCAGGGCGATCTTGGTCATGGTGGAGGCGTGGGGCGAGATCAGGGAAAGGATCTGCGGGGTGGAGATGGTGTTGCCGTAGTAGGCGTAGTCGAGCAGGAACCAGGTGCCGGCCGTCCCGGCCAGCATGATCAGCCACCGGCGGTTGGTCAGGAACGCCCGCAGCCCCATCTCATGCTGCAGCCCACCGGACCCGTTCCCGCCGACCTGCCCGCTGGCGCCGTTCCCGCTGGCGCCGTTCCCGCTGGCCCCGTTCCCGCTGGCCCCGTTCCCGCTGGCCCCGTTCCCGCTGACCTGCCCATCGGTGAAGGCCGACATCCGGGTCGCCGCCTGCTCGGCCTTCCCCTGCACCTGGACCTGGTAGCGCGGCGATTCGGGCATCCGGCAGCGCAGGTAGATCACTGCGGCGGCGGGCACCGCGCCCAGGGCGAGCAGGACCCGCCACGCCGTATCGTTACTGGCCCCAGCGCCGAGCAGCGCCAGCGCGATCAGCGGCCCGATGATGAGCCCGAGCGCCTGGGTCCCGAAGACCATCCCGACCAGCTTGCCGCGGTCCTTGCGGTTGGCGTACTCGCTGACCATCACGGCGCTGACCGGGTAGTCACCGCCGACACCGAGGCCGAGCACGAACCGGAAGGCGATCAGCACCCAGTACGACGGTGACAGCGCCGCCCCCAGCGCGCCAGCGATCATGATCGCGGCGACGATCCAGTACACGCGCTTGCGGCCGATCACGTCGGCGAAACGGCCGAACACGAACGCGCCGATGAACGCGGCGAACAGCATCGTGGAGTTGAGCAGGGCGAGCCTGCCCGAGCTCAGGTTCCAGTCCTTGGTGATCAGCGCGGAGGCGATCCCGATCACGAACAGGTCGTAGGCGTCGGTGAAAAACCCCATCCCCGACGCCAACACCGCCCGCAGATGGAATCTGCTCAGCGACGCCTCATCCAGCGCGGTGATTAAGTCCTTGGCCCGGATCTCGGTCACCGCATCCCCCCGCCGCCCACGCCGCCTGCCGCACGGCCGGCCGCGTTCTTCTGTTGCGGCGGAAGCTATCCGGCCCAGGCAACGCACCGCCGACCTGAAAATGAACGAAAAGTAAACACATGATGTCTGGCAGGCGAACTGATCATCGGGATGCCATTAGTGCAGTCACCGGATAGGCCGAGGGGAAACGCGCTTGTGGGCCGGCATCACCCAGCGCGGATGAGGTCGAATGGGGCAGGCCGCCCGATCCTTGGAGCATCAGGCCCGGGCTCGGGGAGGCCCGCCCCCAGAGTCGGGCACGGTTCTGCGGGCAGGCCATGCGGTGATGTCGAGGTTCGGGTCGGCCAGGCGTGCGGCCTGGGGGTGGCTGCGTTCGGTCGGGCCGCAGCGGCGGTATCTGGGCCGGGATCTGCTGGCTGGGCTGCCGGGGGCGGTCGGCAGCGTGCCGGACGGGATGGCGGCGGCCGTCTTGGCTGGTGTGAATCCGGTCCAGGGCCTGTATGCGAGTTTCGCCGGGCCGGTTACGGGCGGGCTGACCGCCAATACCCGGCTGATGGTGATCACGACCACGTCGGCGTCGGCGCTGGCGGCGGGCTCGGCGCTGAGCGGGGTGCCCGCGGCGCAGCGCCCGGCGGCGGTACCCTGGTCGCGATCATCGCGGGGGCCGCGCTGGTCGCCGCCGGGGTGGCGAAGCTGGGCCGCTACACGCGGTTTGTGTCCTATTCGGTGATGACCGGGTTTTTGACCGGGGTGGCGGTCAACATCGTGTGCGGGCAGATTCCCGACCTCACCGGCGCCCCAGCACAAGGCGGGTTTCCGCTGGCCAAGGCAATTAACGTGCTCGTTCACCCCAGCAGTATCAACGTGGCATCGTTGCTGACCGGGCTGGGAGCGCTGGCCATCTTGCTGGTGATGAGCTGGACGCCGTGGCGGGTGGTGAGCGCCCTGGTCGCGCTGGTCGTCCCGACCGTGGCCGTGGTGCTCGCGGGCGCGGCCAGCGTGGCCCGGGTCGGAGACGCAGGTCATATCCCGCCGGGCATCCCGCTGCCGCGCCTGCCCGACTTCGGGCTGGTCTCGTTCAGCCTGGTCACCGGTGCCCTCGCGGTGGCAGCGATCGTGTTCGTGCAAGGTGCCGGGGTGGCCGAGGCGGCACCGAACGCCGATGGCCAGTCGCGGCCGGACACCGACATCGTCGCCCAGGGTGCGGGGAACCTGGTGTCCGGGTTGTTCCGCGGCCTGCCGGTGGGCGGCTCGGTCGGCCAGACCGCCCTCAACATGCGCGCCGGTGGCCGCACCCGGTGGGCAGCCATCTGGTCCGGCGTCTGGATGCTGGTGATCCTCGCCGCCCTGTCACCCCTGGTCGCCAAGGTGGCCGTGCCGACCCTGGCCGGGGTGCTCATTTTCGCCGCCGCCGGTGCGCTGCGGGCCGGTGAGATCGCCACCATCATGCGCACCGGGCGGATCTCGCAGATCGCGGTGACCGCGACGTTCCTGGCCACCTTGTTCCTGCCGGTCGCAGCCGCGGTCGGGATCGGGGTCGCGTTGTCGCTGCTGCTGCAGCTGAACCGCGGCGCGAGGGACCTGTCGGTGGTGGAACTCGTCCCGGCTGGCGGCGGCAGGTTCACCGAACGCCCCGCGCCGGCCACCTTGCCCAGTGACCAGGTCACCATCCTGGACGTCTACGGCAGCCTGCTGTATGCGGGGTCGCGCACCCTGCAGGCCCGGCTGCCCGACCCCGCCGGATCCCACGCGCCAGCCGTCGTTTTGCGCCTACGAGGCCGCACCTCCCTGGGCGCGACGTTCCTCAAAGTGATGGCCGGCTATGCCGAACACCTAGCGGCGGTTGACGGCCGGCTCTACCTCAGCGGCCTCGACCCCCGGGTGGCCGAACGGCTTCGCCACACCGGCCGGCTCGACAGGCCAGTCCGCATCTTCGAGGCCACGCCGCTGGTCGGCGAATCAACCGAAGCAGCACACCACGCCGCGCAAACATGGCTGGTGCGAAAACCGGCCGACTGACGGCATGCCCCCGAACAGGCTGATCAATGGATCGCCGCGGGCCTTGCGTCAGGCCGCGGATCACCATCCGCTGGGACGGGATGCGCCTCACTGGCCCACGCGACCGTCGATGCACTCCCGCAACAGATCCGCGTGGCCGCAGTGTCGGGCGTACTCCTCGATCCGGTGTACCAGCAGCTCCCGGACGGCGATGGCGTCCTTCCCCAGACGCACGCTCAGATCCGGATGCCCGGCCAGTACGGCGTCGGTGGCGGCCTGCTCACGGGCCAGGTCGGCGTATGCGGCGTCAACCGCCGCCTGTTCGGCGACTGCTCCGTCGAAGTCGGCGTCGCCCGCGCCGTACAGCTTCGGTGGGGGGTCGCCAGGCACGATCCAGCCGCGCCAGTCCCGCTCTACCTCGGTGAGGTGCCGGAGCAGGCCGAGCAACGACATGGTCGAAGGCGGCACCGACCGACGGGCCAGCTGTTCCGCGTTGAGACCCTCGCATTTCATCAGCAGGGTCAGTCTGTAGCTCGTCAGGTAGTCCTGCAGCGTCGCCAGCTCGCCTTCCGGACTGACTCCGGCGCTGTCGCGGGGATCCTCATCCGGGTCTACCCACATGTCTGGGTAGATGATTGCCTGACTCCACCGCTGGGGTTGGTCGCTCACTCTGGCCATGTTGGTCCTCGGGTACCCGGCTCGCCAGCGGATTTCCGCGACTCTTTGGAGGGGCTCCTCATCGTGTTCGCGTGAGCGTGGGCAGGCGACCGGAAGTAGGTCTGGCCCGGTGTGCGGCCTCCGATCAGGGGCGGCGGCCCGCAAGGACGCAGAACTCGTTTCCCTCTGGGTCGGCAAGTACGACCCAGCTCTCATCGCCGGTCTGGCCGACGTCGGCGTGCCGGGCACCTAGGTCGAGCAGGCGACGGACCTCTTCGTCCTGCTCCCTGTCGGTTGGGTTGAGGTCGAGGTGGAGCCTGTTCTTGACGGTCTTGCCCTCGGGCACGCGCGCGAATGTCAACGTCGGTGGCACTGGGCCAAGGTGGTTCTTGCCTTCAGGCACCAGAGGGGAGCCAATGGTGACAATTCCGTCGTCTTCGTCTCGCGCCTCGTAGTCAAGGACCGAGCACCAGAACCGGGCGAGACCGCTGGGATCGGCACAGTCGATCGCAAGCTCGGTGAACTTACTGCTCATGTCAGGACCTCCCAGCCAGGTAGCGGGTCCGCCAAAGGCCACACGCTAACCGCAGTTCGGCGGCGAGGTAAGCCGCGCGTGGTGTGCGTTCGCCGGGGGCCGGTGCCACGCTCGATCATGTCGGCCAGGGTGGTGATGAGCTGACGGGCCGGCAGCGCCCACAGCGACAGGCTTGCCTCGTCGGGCCAGATCGCGGTGGACCGGGCGCCGGCCTCGCGCAGCACCCGGCGGGCCCGGTCGGCCACCCGGCGCGCATCGGCCCCGCCCTTGCAGTCCAGCACCACCAGCAGCGGCCGCAGGCCAGCCCCGGCCGCGTGCCGCTGCAGGCCCTCGGCCAGGAAACCCGCCCACAACCGCAACAGCAGCGTGGTCTTACCGAGATTCCAACTAAAGCACGATTAGCCTGCCGCACTGCCTGACAGGCTCATGCCGCGAGAGAGGCAGTCCGCGCTGGTGACCGGCGCGCCAGGTTGTCGGCTCAGCGCGCTTGGCTGACGTGTCAATCACTGCCGTGAGCGTACGCAGATTAACCGGCGCTGCGTACGTGGCGCTGAGCGGCCCATGAGGTTCACTGCGGCGGCGGGGCAGCATAGGTAGTCGGCAGCGTGGGTCCTGCGTTGCCGAATCTGCCCGTATAGAAGATCAAGCGGCGCCTGCGGCGCCGCTGCCCGGCGATGGCGCCGGGCCTCCGCCTTTGCAGAGGCCCGGCCCGGCGCGCGCCGGGCCACACCTGCAGGACACGCAGATCAAGATGGCTCCCACGTCCCGCAAACTGGTGGTGCGCAGCCGTCTGCATAAGTGGTCGTGGTGATTTCAATGGTCGGCGGGGGTGGGCAGGTACACCAGGCGGTGGTCGGGGGTGAACAGCCGCCGGATCAGGCCTAGGGCGATCACCACGGTGGTGGTGGCGGTGGCGGCCAGTACCAGGAACATGACGACGGCCTGAACCAAGACGGCCTGCAGCGGGGCGGCACCGGCCAGGATAAGGCCGGTCATCGCCCCGGGCAGGAACACCAGGCCGGTGGCCTTGGTGGTCTCGATCTGCGGAGTCAGCGCGGACCGCAGCGCCGCGCGCACGTAGGGGGTCGCGGCCTGCCGGGAGGACTGGCCGAGCGCCAGGCGTGCTTCGACCTCGTCGCGTTTGTCGCGCAGCTCGTCGGTCAGCCGCCGCCCGGCCAGAATGGTCGCGGTCATCGAGTTCCCGACCATCATCCCGGCGATCGGTACCAGGGTCCGCCCGTTGAGCGGGAACACGTGCAGCCCGAACAGCACGCCCAGGGTCACAACCGCCGCTGCCGTAAAGGACGCGAGGGCCAGCGGGAGCAGGTGCGGCACTTCGGGCGCGCGGCGGCGGGCGACCATCGAGGCGTAGCCGAGCATCGCAGCCACCCACAGCCAGGACCACCAGATGGACCGGCCGGGGCTGATGACCAGGGTGAGCGCGGCGCCGACCAGCAGTAGCTGGACCAGCGCCCGGGTGGCGGCGACCACGATCTGGCGCTGCAAGCCCAGCCGCTGCCACCAGGAGATCCCGGCCGCGACCGCCACCAGCAGGAGCGACACCGCCAGGCCGACCCAGCTGACGGTGGTCATGGCCTCACCTCTTCCGTGGGCGCGCTGGTCAAGTGGCCATCGCGCAGCTGGTAGGTCCGGTTGGCGACCCGGCGGGCCTGGGCGTCGTCGTGGGTGACCCAGATGATGGTGATGCCCTCGGCCGCCAGGTCGCGGGCCGTGTTCTCGAAGACCTGCTTGGGCTGAGCGTCCAGCGCCGAGGTGGGCTCATCGAGCAGCAGGGTTTCCGGCTGGGTGACCAGGGTGCGGGCCAGGCACATGCGCTGCAGCTCACCGCCGGACAAGGTGCGCGCTTCCTGGTCAAGCAGCCCGGGATCGAGGGCCACCCGTTGCAGGGCGGTGCTCAGTTCCTCGGTGCTCGCATCAGGGTGAGCTACCGTGAGGTTGTCAGCGACGCTGCCCGGGAACGGGGCGGGCCGCTGGAACACCATGCCTACCCGGCGCCGCAGCACCAGCGGATCCAGCGCATCCAGCTGCTGGCCGCGATAGGCGACCGTGCCCGCATCGGGGATCTCCAGCCGGTTGCACAGCCGCAGCAAGGTGGTCTTGCCTGCGCCCGACGGCCCGGCCACCACCGTGATACCCGCCGCCGGGATCGCGGCGGTGATCTGGTCGAAGACCCGGCGGCCAGCCCGCACAACCGTCACCCGCTCAAACTCGAACGCCATCGCGCCCAGTTCACTCACCTGCCCAGCCCCGCGCACTGCTCGTGTGATACCGACCTACCGCGCAGCATCTCCCTATTGCAGCCCCAGCCTTATGGCGGGTGTCAAAGACGGCTGCGCAGGGGTCAGTGCGCGCAGCCGAGAGCCGCGACGTACTGCTGCGGGGACATCCGGTATAGCTTCACCGCGTCGGGGTTACTGAGCACCAGGTCGAACACCCACCGGTGGTGGACGTAGAACCAGTAGTCGGTCAGTTGCTGGCCGCCGATCTCGTAATGCACCAGCCACGCACCATGAGGGCCGCCTGGGCTGACACTTTCAGTCTGTGACAGCGTGCGCGAGCCGCTCGGGCAGTCCTTGTGCCGCTTGATGTAGTCGGCCCGGGTGATGATCGCCTGGCTGCGCGCGTCCCACCGCGTGTAAACGGGCCCGTCATCGCCGGTGTCGTAGTCATGGTTGAACGCCGCGGCGATCTTCAGCAAGGCCGACGCGGTGTGCGGATCCGGCGGCAGAGGCGCCGGGGACGCGACCGGATGAGCCGTGCGCGCCGTACAGCCCCCCGCGAACAGGACCATGGCGGCAACGGTGATCGCAATAAGCACACGCACAGCCAACGTTCTCCATCACCTGGGCCAGCGCCGTCCTGGGGAGGGTACCTGACCAGATACCTCGCACAGCAATGGTCATCAGGCCAGCCGTATTGGCGTCCCACGAGCGTGATGATCAAGATGCCGCTGCGCTGAGCCCGTGCGCGCCCGGTCGCCTGCGGGGGCTCGGGGCGGGCGCGCACGGGCAGATCGCGGATTACTATTGGAGTTGTAGCATGCGTTACACCACGCTCCGGCGTGAAGGCTAGCCGGCCACCTGGGCTGACCTGGCCAGCTCGCCCGGGTAGGTGGGAGGAGGCAGGCATGCTGTGGCAGATCGCGGAGTGGGCCGGCACGGTGCTGGCCGCCGGGGTGGTCGCCGGGCTGGTGGTGCTGGCGGCGGGAGCAGCGGGGGTGTGGTGGCTCTACCGCAGGCTCCGCTGCCGCGTGGAGGCCTTCACCAGCACCGCGGCGAGGTATGCGCTGCAGACCGGCGCCGTCGCGGCTGCCGCAAGGCGGGGGCGGTTGCCGCCGCAGGTGGTGCACGACCTTCGCCGGCGCATTAACGGCCCGCCCGAACTGTGGTGAGCCGGTGTCCTGGCGGGTGATCACCTACCGGCTTCCGCCCGAGCCGTCGCGGCACCGGGTGGCGGTCTGGCGGGAGCTGCGGCGGCTGGGCGCGGTGGCGCTGCAGCAGGGCACCTGGGCGGTACCCGATGGGCAGCCCTTCGAGGCGGGTCTGTCGCAGGTGGTCGAAGAAATCAAAGCGGCGGGCGGCCAGCCAGTGGTGCTGGCCGTGGCCGACGAAGAAGCCAGCGCGGCCCAGCTGGAGGCGCTGTTCACCGCCCAGCGCGAGGCCGAATGGGCCGAGTTCGTGTCCGACTGCGGCAAATACGAGACCGAACTGGCCGGTGAGGTCGCGAAGGGCAAGCTGACGCTGGCCGAGCTGGATGAGGAGGAGCAGAGCCTGGACCGGCTGCGCCGCTGGTACCGCACGATCCGGGCCCGGGACCTGTTCGGCGCCCCCAGCGCTCCGGTGGCCGAACGGCGGCTGAAGGAATGCACCGAGGCGCTGGAAGACTTCGCCGAGCGGGTCTACCAGGCCCGGGAACGGCCATGACCGGTCCCCCGCCGCCCCCCGGTGACCGGTCATCTGGCTCCCCAGGCCGGAGGCAACGCCCGAGCCCGGGGACCACGGCCCAGACGCCTGCCCACGGCGCGGCCAAGCCCCTGTCACCGGCGCTGGACACCACCTTCAAGGTCGGCCTGGTGCTCAAGGGCCTCGACGGGATCCTGGAGGTCACGGGCGGGATCTTGCTGCTGTTCCTGAGCCCGCAAGCGATCCAGCATCTGGTCCGGGTGCTGACCGCGCACGAGCTGAGCGAGGACCCGCACGACCTGATCGCCCGCTACCTGCTGCACACCACCGCCCACCTGAGCCACGGCACCACCTTGTTCGGCGCCATCTACCTGCTCAGCCACGGCATCGCCAAGATCGCGCTGGTGGCACTGGTACTGAAGGACAAGCTCTGGGCCTACCCCTGGCTGATCGGCCTGCTGCTGGCCTTCATCGCCTACCAGCTCTACCGGATCACCGCCGTGCACTTCTCGATCGGCCTCACCCTGCTGACCGTCTTCGACGCCTTGCTGGTCTGGCTCACCTGGCGCGAATACCGCTCCAAACGAGCCCAGCAGCACCGAGCCAGGGCAGCGGTGGCCGCCCCTTCCCACGCTGAGGGCGGACGCGACCGCTAGCGAGCCGCATTTGTGTCGTTCTCACCGGTGGGAAGCCAGCACCGCGTGATGATCTTTGCCCTCCTGGGCCTGCGGATCAGCGTGCACCAGCGCGGCGGCCAGGCGCGGCAGCGCGTGCAACAGGTTGTGCTCGGCGTTGACCGCGACCTGGTGGGCCCGGACCGCAGTGGCGCCGGCGTCGACGACCACCTCGCATTCGGCGCGCAGATGGTGCCCAATCCACCGCAGCCGGACCTGGCCAACGCCCAGCACACCAGGCGTCGCGCGCAAGGTCTGCTCGACCTGATCGACCAGGGCAGCGTCAACGGCGTCCATGAGCCGCCGGTAGATCGCACGAGCCGCCTGCCGCAGCACAGCCAAGATCGCCACCGTGATCACCAGCCCAACCACCGGGTCGGCCCAGTCCCAGCCAAGCGCGACGCCCCCACTCCCAGCAGGACCGCCAGCGAGATGAACCCATCGGCGCGGGCGTGCAGTCCGTCGGCCACCAGCGCCGCGGAACCGATCTTGCGCCCGACACGGATGCGGTACCGGGCGACCAGCTCGTTGCCGGTGAACCCGATCAGCGCCGCCACCGCGACCTCAATCAGGTTCATCACCGGGCGCGGGTGCGCCAGCCGGGTCAACGCCTCATAGGCGGCCAGCGCCGAAGACGCTGCGATGAGGACAACGATCGCCACCCCGGCCAGGTCCTCGGCTCGCCCGTACCCGTAGGTGTAGCGGCGAGTGGGCGGCCGTCTGCCGACCAGGAACGCGATCCCCAGCGGCACGGCGGTCAGTGCGTCGGCGGCGTTATGCAGCGTCTCGCCCAGCAGCGCGACCGAACCCGAGACCGCCACCACGACCGCCTGGAGCACCGCCGTGCCGCCCAGCACGGCCAGCGAGACCCACAGCGCCCGCATCCCTGCAGTGCTGGCCTCCATCGCCGCATCCACCTGGTCCGCGGCCTCATGCGAATGCGGGCGCAGCACATGCCGAAGCCGGCCGATCACTCCTGGCCTGCTGGCATGGCTATGCCCGTGCACGGGGCCGTGACCGGCCAGGCCCAGTTGCGGATCGCTCATGAGGCCCAGGATGCGCGACAGACCGGGTTGCAGCACATCAACAAAGACCACCCGAACGCGACTACGAAAGACTCGCAGACCCATGCCCTGGCATTGCCGCGCACGGGCGAACACGTCTCGGACGTCGGCCGAGCCGGTCAGGTGAGCTCGCACACCAGCACGGCAGGGCGGCCGCCGGAAGCGCTGAGCACCGGGAAGTAGCTGCGGCCCGTGGCCGGGTCCACGGTGACAACATGCGCATCGTTGGCCAAGTAGTTGGAGTAGATGACGCGCAGCCGCTGGCGGTGGACCTGGAGGACCGTGACCCAGCCGCTTTCCGCCGCCACATACAGGCGGCCAGCGCGCCCGTCGAAGGCCAGGACGTCTGGCTCGACGCCCACAACGGCGGTCCCCGTCACCCGCCAGGTGTTCATGTCGACCGTGAGCAGGGCCGAGTTGACGTCGCAGGCGATGAAGGCGAGCCGGGCTGGGCTGTCCAGCGCCAGGCTGTGATCGTCCTCGCACCCCGGCAGCGGCACCCGGCGGATGACCGAGCGGGTGGCCGGATCAATAACAGCGAGCTGGTTACGGCCTTGCACATCCACCAGGATGTGGCCCGAGGCAGGGTCATAAGCGACGTTGCCAACCTCCCCACCCAGGCGCACCGTCCCCCGCGGCGTGCCGGTCGCGGCGTCGATGATGGTTTCTGACCCACCGGACTCGTTGGTAGTCCAGATCGTGCGGTTAGCCGGATCGTAGGCCAGCCCGTCGGGGTATGCCCCGGTCGGAGTTTCGCCCAGGATCTGGCCAGTATCTTCATTGATCCGGACAACCATATTGGCGCCGGTCGCCGTCGCGTAGACGCGATGTAACGAAGGCACCACCAGCACGCCGTGGACCTGGGACAGGCCGCCAATCGCGCGCACCACCCGGCCGGTGCGGATGTTGATCTCAAGCACTTGGCCGGCGCCAAGATGCGCCACGAACAGCAGGCCGCGGCGGGAATCAAGACTCGCGTAATCCAGCCGGGAGTTGCCGCCAGGCAAAGGGATACGCGCGACGACGCGCAAGCCCGGCGCACCCGACGCCGACGACAATGCGGAGGGAGAGTGCGCTGGGCGGCTCGCGTGAGCCGTACACCCTGCCGCCACCAGGCCGAGGGCGACGACCAGAGCAAGACGCCTCACCACATGCTCCCTCAACACATCGGCCAGGTCAGACTGTCGCTTGCCGTCTGGACAGCCCAGCCTGGCAACCACCCTCTGCGAGCCGCCCAGCACATCAGCCTAGGGTGGGTGGCCATCTGAAGTAGCCCTTGGTCACCGCAGTCAAGGACATGTGACCCTGCGCGATGCGGCGACGGGCCGCGATGCTGATACAGGAGGTCCTGAGCTGGTGAGAACAGTAGGTCGCTATGGGCGGAATGATGGGTACACCGGGCACGGTGGGCGCCTGGATACTTCTGTGGATCTTGCTGGCCATTGCCGTGGGAGTAACTGGCGGCTTCCTGATCGCACGCGGCTTGCATACCCGGCGCGGCGCCGCACCGCCCCAGACCCCTCCCACCGAATCGCCCGCCGTGCGAGAAGCCAAAGATGCCCTGCGGCTGCGGTACGCCAACGGCGAGATCAGCCGGGAGGACTACCTGCAAGGCAAAGTCGAACTGGAAGACTTACCCCGGCGGAAGTGCAGCACGTTAGGCAGGTATAGGCAGGTACAAACCAGATTTGCCCCGGCACCGGATCGAACGTCATCCTGGCACGGTGCACAAGACATCGGGGCTGCGTGATCCCGCAGCGGCCTTTCCCTTGCCAAGTGTCCGTGATGCCAGGGACCGGCGGGCGGCGAACCGGGCGGTGGCGGTCAGCGCGATCGGCCTGGGGGCCACTGGTCTGATCGAGCTGTTGCTGGCGGTGCTGACGGGCTCGGTCGGGCTGCTCGGAGATGCCATCCATAACCTGTCCGATGTCTCCACCAGCGCGGTGGTGTTCCTGGGTTTCCGGCTGTCGCGGCGGCCCGCCAGCGAGCGTTACCCCTATGGCCTGGAGCGGGCCGAGGATCTGGCCGGCATCGGGATCGCGGTGGTCATCTGGGCCAGCGCGGCGTTCGCCGGTTATGAGAGCATCCGCAAGCTCATCGGGCACGGCCACACCACACACGTCGGCGCGGGCATCGCCGGGGCCATCGTCGGCATCATCGGCAACCTGGCCGTGGCCCGCTACAAGCTCGTCGTCGGCAGGCGCATCAACTCCGCCACGCTGGTCGCCGATGCCCGGCACTCCTGGCTTGATGCGCTGTCGTCGGCGGGGGCGCTGGCCGGGCTGATCGCGGTCGCTTCCGGGCGGCCTTGGGGTGACCCGGTCGCCGGGCTGGCCATCACCGCAGTCATCTGCCACGTGGGCTACCAGGTCACCGCCGATGTCACCCGCCGCCTCGCCGACGGCGTGGACCCATCGGTCATCACCACCGCCGAAACCGCCGCCGGGTCGGTGCCCGGTGTGCTGCACGCCCACGCCAGAGCCCGCTGGACCGGGCGGACCCTACGGGTCGAGATCGAAGGCTGGGTGGATCCCGGCCTGCCCACCCGGGACGCCGATGCGATCGGCCGGGAAGTCGCCGCTGCCGTGGCCCAGCAGCTGCCCGAGGCAGGCAGCCTCACGTGGGCCAGCCGTGCAGGCCCCAGCTGATCATTACCTCTGCGATGGCGCGCGCGGTGCCCGACTGCTGCCAAAACTGCCGCCATGACCATGGTCAGCTACCGATGCGGGACGACAGGCCTGGAACATCGGCCGATGACGCAGCCACGGCTGGACGGCCCCGGACGGTCTGCCCATGACTACGCAACAGAAGGTCACGCTTGCTGCGCTCCTAGAGACCGACCCACGCTTCAGCAGGGCGGAACATCCAGATATGCGCGAGCAGTGTCCTGACCCGCATTGAGACGATATCGGCGCAGGCGGATAGGGCACCCGCCGCAAGGGCCTCCCAGCGGCCGCGGACCGAGCGGACTGCTCGCTGCTCAGCCGCCCGCTCGGGTGCGCAGGCAGGCAGGTGAGCACTTCGCCAGGGGAGCGTGTATGTCGGCGCAAAGACTCGTGAACGACGGCGGGGGAGTGGAGTTCCCGAGATTCGAAGTAAGGCCCTATTAATCTGCCCACTGCCTGACCGGCTCACAACGGACGGAGCATAGTCGGTCTTGGCTGGGGCAGACGTTGCGTACACAGTCGGCCTCACCGCGGCGGCGGGCAGGCTGCCCGGCGCCGATCGCCAGACCGCGCGCGAAGCCGGGGTGGGACTGACCACAGAAAGTGACGTTGGCTGTGCGGTCATGCGACCAGATCGCCGAATACGATCGGCCTGCCGCGGCGTGGTGAGTCTCTCGCTGGCGGGTCCCGGGAGTGTTATGTGCGCCGGGACGACACCGCCGGGGGCTTGGGTGCTAGCGGGAGTTGCTACGCCCGGTACGGCACCATGGTGCTACCGGCAGGGCCCGAAGAAGCGCACGTTTTGGGCTACCCGAGGGGTAGGACGGCTGCGGGCTTCTCCACCACGAGCTGGCAGAGGTCGCGATGAATTTGGGCCCTTGAGGAGCGGTCTGCAGAGGCCAGCGCTCGCGATTGTTGCCTGCCCGTAGGCGGCCCGATCCGGACACCTTCGCTCGAAGTCGTGAATGTCGCTGGGGACTCAGCTGTCGAGCGTGACCGCATCCAATCGGCGCCGGACCTCCGAGGTGTTCACGCCGAGAGCGCCCAGCAGCACCGCCGCAGGATCTGGTGGTTGGAGAGTGAGGATCTGGGCCAGCACCTGCTGGGCCGTGACCTGGAGCTTGCGGCGGTTGGGCTTGACCGCTTCCTCAAGCACTTTCTTTGCCGCGGGCGTCATGCGGAGGCGATCCTTTTTCCCGACGTCTCTGAGCCTCGGCTTCTTCGGGACGGCGCGCATCGGCAGTGCGGGAGCGTCGGTGCCGGAGACCATGCCCAGGGCACCCAGGGCTTCGTGATCGAGCGACTCATGGGCCTGGCGAGCTTGCTGCAGGGTCACGCCCAAGGCGACTTCGATCGAGGGATCCTCCAACAAGGCGAGCAAGACGTGATCGGTGCCAGCTCGGCGATCACCTCGGCGACGAGCCTCCTCACTGGCCCGCAAATAGATGGCCCACGCGTGGTGCACCTCTGGCACAACGGATTCGGTGGTCATGATGACTCCTTGTTGTATTTGGTGTGCACAGATTGGCGGGTGACGCCCAAAGCGTCTCCGATCTGCTGCCACGACCAGCCCTTTTCCCGGGCCGACGCGACGTGGTTCGCTTCGACCCGCTCAGCCAGGCGATGGAGCGCCTGCGAGGCGCGAAGCCCGATTGCCGGGTCATCCGACGAGAGATTCAGGCCGAGTTTTTCGATGTCCACGCTTGTCAGTATAGACTGACATCCTTGATTTGTCAACCTAAACTGACACGGCAGGTCGCACACCGGAGTGCCCCAGATGGCCGGGTCACGGACGCCCCTTTAGCGCCGATCGCTCAACGTGACCTGTGCAGACCGGCCGTACGCTGATCGGGCGCCGGA
The DNA here is from genome assembly GCA_963730065.1 of uncultured Actinomycetes bacterium. Classification (GTDB taxonomy): domain Bacteria; phylum Actinomycetota; class Actinomycetes; order Streptosporangiales; family Streptosporangiaceae; genus UBA9676. The sequence continues at coordinate 190,350 of CAVSQL010000014.1, forward strand.
CCTGGCCGGGGAGGGCTTGCCCAGCTTGCCGTCAGCGGGGATGAATCCGCAGACCGGCGGGGCGCTGGTCAGCTGGCGAGTGTGCCGGTGTCTACCGGGATGCAGGCGCCGTTGATCGCGGATCCGCCGTCGCCGGCCAGGAACGTGATGAGTGCGGCGACCTCGGCGGTGCCGACGAACCGCTTCGCGGGCTGTTCGGCCACCATGCTGGCGATGACTTCGTCCCGGCTCAGCCCGCGCAGGCGCATGTGGTCGCCGATCTGGTTCTCAGCGAGCGGCGTGTCCATCCATCCGGGGGCGACGGCATTGGCGGTCAGGCCCGCCGCGGCGCCTTCGAGGGCGGCTACCTTCACCAGCCCCAGCACGGCATGCTTGGCCGCGACGTACGCCGCCTTGTACGGCGCGCCCTGCAGGGAGACCGTGGATGCGGTCACGATGATCCGGCCGCCGGGCTGGCGGGTCAGGTGCGGCCAAGCGAACTTCATCGCCAGGAACGGGCCCCTGGCCATCAGGTTCATCAGCTGGTCCCAGTCGGCCTCGGAGTAGGTGGCGATCGGGTTCATCGCCTGCGCTCCGGCGTTCAGGACCAGGATGTCGAGCCGGCCGTGCCGCTTCAGCGCCGCCTCGACCATCGCCCGGTTGCCCTCGGCCGTAGACACGTCGGCGATCAGGCAGTCATCGCCGTGCACGTCCACTGGCACCACCGTGCCGCCGGCGCGGCGCAGCGTCTGCACGGTTGTGCTGCCAAGGCCACCCACCGCCCCCGTCACGACCGCGACACGCCCGGTGAGCGGGCCGCCAGGACCGCCGCCGGTGAGGGCTCTTCCCTCGCGCCGCGCCTGATGTGTCACCTCGGCACCTCCCTAACCCATGCCGGCTGGTGAGGTCGCGGCCATGCCATGCCCGGCCGACCGGCCGCCGGGACCGTGCAACACCGTCAGTATGAGACGCCCTCACAGCACCAGGCACCGGCTGCCGCCGGGCTCTACGACCCGGCCTGTGAAGACCACCTGAACAGGCATGATGCCATCTCACGGCCAGGCCCGTACATGGCAGCCGGGTTTGCTGCGCTGGCGTGGTCCGACACGGCGGGCAGAGCGGTCACGTGCAGATCGTCCCGCTCTGTGCGCCAGTTGACGGGCACAAAGGACCGCCCTCAGCCGTCCCTAACGGCGGCTCTACGTGCATGCTGTGACCCCTTGGTCTGCCGTGCTGTGTGGCCACCCCGCGACCTGCGCCGAGACGCCGGCCTGATCGTCCCGGGCCTTGCGTCACGCCCGCGGATCACCGTCTACTGGGACGGGATGCTCATATGATGCCCGCATGCGCACCAGCCGGGCACCTAGACCCGGACCCCCCGGCGGGCACCGCCCGGGCTAGCTGCCTGGCACGGCCATGCGCGTGAGCGCTACCGCGGATGCGGCGGAGTTCATCCGCACCCATGGAGGGCAGCTGTTCGTGTGGCCCACCGAGCACCGGTCGGCGCGGCTGCCCCTGGCCTTCCTCCAGGCTTCGGTGGACCCTCCCCCCGGGGCGCTCGAGTTCCGCCGGGTCGAGGCAGGGGACTTCCTGCTCTTCATGGCTCCCGCGCTCAAGACATTGCCCGAAGAACTGCTCGTCGTGCTCCGCGGCCGCCGGCATCCGCACATCGAGGCGTACTGGGACGGGCTCGCCTACATAGTCCCTTGAAGGCGCCGACGGGGGCCCGCTCGCAGCGGCGCCCGCGGGCTACGGGTCAGCGGGTAGGTGCTGCGACCCACAAATAGGGCATGCCATCGTGACCCGCCTCGAGATGCGGTGTTCCCACCCCGCCTTCCGGCCAGCGGACAGGTCAATCTGGCGGCCGCCAGCCGGAAGGCCGGACGCCGACTACGCAATGTGAGCGCGGCCAGCCTCCCTCAGCGGCCGGAAGCACGCGTAACGCCGATTTAGCGCGGCTCGGAATCGGCTCCGCTCTGATGGCTCGCCCCACGCAGATCCACCAGTTCTGAGTATGTGTGAGCCGATAGCATACGGTCTAAATCAGGCGGCGGGTATGCGACTCGCCTCGGTGGTTCGCTGACGCGGCCGATTTCTCCTCAGGCTGGAACAACGCCGACCAGGTTGCCTTCGGAGTCTTTGAACCACGCCGCCTCGCCTCCACCCGGCATCGCAGCAACGCCGTTCTCGGTCCGCGTCTCCGCCGTGTCGTACTCCTCGAACTCCACGCCGCGGCCCCTCATCTCTTCGACGGCAGCGCGGACGTCGGTCACATGGATGACGGCCTGGGTGAACTCCCCCGACGACCGGAACCGGGCGGGATAGACGAACAGCTGGCTGACACCATCTCCAACCGCGAGGCCCACCTGCCCATCTCGTGCCTGGAGAAAGCCGGACTCGAGCGCCTGAAGCCCGACTTTCTCAACGTAGAACGCTTTGGCCCGGCCCAGGTCCTGTGCCGGCAGCGCCGCCGTAATCCCAGACGTCTTCATGACGGGATGGTATGACGTCCGGCCGGGCCGCTGCGCTCCCGGCCCGGCCGCCCGTCATGTCTTTCGCCCCGGAAGAGTCGGGGCCTGTGAGACTCTCCTGGGCGCATTTGCGGAAGGTCGCCACCAGGCGGCTGCGATCGCCGGTGCGGGTGGCCAGCACGACGTGGCTCGGCTCGACGCCGTGGAGGGGAATGGTGGTGAGGTCGGGGTGCAGGCTATCAGCGCGCAGGCCAGCCGAGACGATGGCGACAGCCTGGCCGGCGGCAATGAGCTCGAGCTTGTCCTCGACGGCGTTGACGAGAGGGCCATCGGGTGCAGGGGTTCCGTCGGGCCGGGGATCGATGCGCCAGTAGGCGTTCCAGGCCGCATCAGGTAGCCGGGGAATGGGTTCGTCGGCGATGTCGTCGAGGGTGACTGATTCCTTGCCGGCCAGGCGGTGGCTGCGCGGGATCAGCAGCACGCGGGGCTCGTCGTACAGGATCGTCACGTTCAGCCCGTCTGTCCGGATCGGCAGCCGGGTCACCGTCACGTCTACCCGGTGATCGAGCAGGGCCTCACGCGGCTCGTTCCAGGGCAGGTGCAGGGTGTGTACCTCCGCGTCGGGGTTCTGGTGCCGCAGCTGCCGCAGGGCCGGGGTGATGATGAGGCCTGAGGTGTAGCCGATGATGATGCGGCTGGGATGGGCGGCGGCGCGGGTGGCGGCGGCGGCCTGGGCGGCTGAGCGCAGCAGCGCCTTGGCGCGGGGCAGGAAGTTCTCGCCGGCCTCGGTGAGCCGGGTGCCTTGCGGGGTGCGGTCCAGCAGGCGGGCGCCGAGTTGCTGTTCGAGGCGGCGGATCTGCCGGCTCAGCGACGGCTGGGCAATGAGCAGGTCGGCGGCGGCGCGGCCGAAGTGCCGGTGGTCGGCGACGACGGTGAAGTACCGCACCAGCCGCAGGTCGAGGTCGGCCGGGGGCGGCGGCGAGTCCGGCATGTCGTCATCGTAGCCCCGGCTTGACGGGGCGTGAAGGCTCTTAGCTGCGGCGATGCCTGAAACGCATGACTGTGCGGAACGAGCATTGGACTCGGCGCATCCCTGCTTGCAAGGTGGAATCACCAGCCCGGCACCGCCGGGCGCCATCGCCCGATAGAACCGCAGCGCATGATTTGCATCGTTTCCCGGCGATGACTTCTCGCCATCCGCAGTCCTGTTGGAGGCCTTCATGATTGTCATCACCGCGCCCACTGGCCAGATCGGCCACCAGGTTCTCAGCCGGGTCCTGGGCAGCGGCGAGCCGGTCCGGGTGATCGTGCGTGACCCCTCCCGCCTTCCTGCGGTGATCCGCGAGCGTGTTGAGGTCGTCCAGGGGTCGCATGGCGACCCCGGCGTCGTTGACCGGGCGTTCACGGACGCCGACGCCGTGTTCTGGCTAGTGCCCCCCGACCCCCGCGCCGACAGCGTCGAAGCCGCCTACGTGGACTTCACCCGCCCCGCGTGCGACGCCTTCAAGCGCCACGAGGTCGGGCGGGTGGTCGGGATCTCGGCCCTGGGCCGCGGAACGGCCGCGGCGCATCACGCGGGGCTGGTGACGGCGTCGCTGGCGATGGACGACCTGATCGCCGCCACCGGCGTGAGCTACCGGGCGCTGACGATGCCCTCATTCATGGACAACATGCTCCGCCAGGCCGGGCCGATCAAGAACCGGGGCGTATTTGTCACACCGATCTCCGGGGACCGCAAGCTACCGTCCTGCGCCACCCGCGACATCGCCGCCGCCGCCGCCCAGCTACTACTAGATGACTCCTGGAACGGGCCCGGCCACGTCGCGGTCCTCGGCCCAGAGGACCTTTCCTACAACGACATGGCGCAGATCATGTCCGCGGTGCTCGGCCAGCCCGTGCGCTACCAGCAGATTCCCGCCCATGCCCTGAAGGACAGGCTCACCGCAGCCGGGATGTCCGACGCCATGGCGCAGGGCACGGTCGACATGGTGGTCGCCAAGGACCAGGGGCTCGACAACGCCGAGCCGCGCACCCCGGAGTCCACCACCCCCACCAGCTTCCGCCAATGGTGCGAGGAAGCCCTCAAGCCGGCCGTTCTGGCCTGAAGAAGAACGCACAGCCGGCCCTCTTCCCACCGGCGTGATCACGACGGCCTCCCGGCGGGGCCGGACCGTGGTGGCAAGATGACGCCATGGATCCCAGCATCCGGCTGAAGTCCGGCAAAGGACGCTGGGTGCTGCTGGCGACGGTGCTTGGCTCGGGGATCGCGTTTCTGGACGCTACCGTCGTCAACGTCGCCCTCCCGACGATCGGCAAAGAGCTGCACGCGACGGTGGCCCAGCTGCAGTGGATCGTGAACGCCTACACGCTCACGCTGGCTGGGCTGATCCTGCTCGGCGGCTCGCTCGGCGACCGGTACGGCAGGCGCCGGGTGTTCGTGCTCGGCGCGATCTGGTTCGCGGTGGCCTCCGCGCTGTGCGCCGCCGCGGTGGACGTGCAGATGCTGATCGCGGCGCGGGCACTGGAGGGGATCGGCGGCGCGCTGCTCACGCCCGGCTCCCTGGCGATCATCCAGGCCTCGTACGTGAAAGAGGACCGGCCGAAGGCGGTAGGCGCCTGGTCCGGGCTGGGCGGCATTGCCGGCGCGATCGGCCCGTTCCTCGGCGGCTGGCTGGTGAGCGCGGCGGGCTGGCGCTGGGTGTTCCTGATCAACCTGCCGCTGGCGGCGATGGTGGTGGTGGTGGCCGTCCGGCACGTCCCGGAGACCAGGGACGAGACCGCGCAGGGCCGGTTCGACGTCCGCGGCGCGGTCCTCGCCGCGCTCGCGCTGGCCGGGATCACCTACGCGCTGACCGAGGCGCCGCAGCCGGGCGTGTCGCTGGTGGCGGTCATCGTGGCGGCGGTGCTCGGCGTGGCGTGCGGTGCGGGGTTCGTGCTGACCGAACGCGAGCGTACCCGCACCGGCAACCCGGAGGCGATGGTGCCGCTGGATGTGTTCGCGTCGAAGGAGTTCACCGCGGTCAACCTGGTCACGTTCGTGGTGTACGGCGGGATGGGCGTGGTGTTCTTCCTGTTCGTGGTGACGCTGCAGGTCGTCGCCGGGTATTCGCCGATCGCGGCGGGCGCGTCGCTGGTGCCCGTCACACTCCTGATGCTGCTGCTGTCCGCGCGGGCAGGCGCGCTGGCCCAGAAGATCGGCCCGCGGATCCCGATGACCGCCGGGCTGGTGGTCGTCACGATCGGGATGGTGCTGATGACCCGGATCGGGGTGCACACCTCGTACCTGACCGACGTGCTGCCCGCGGTGGTCGTGTTCGCGGTGGGCCTGTCCGGCGTGGTGGCGCCGCTCACCGCGACCATGCTGGCGACGGCGGACGTGCGGCACGCCGGGGTGGCCAGCGGGGTCAACAACGCGGTCGCCCGGGCGGCGTCGCTGCTGTTCGTCGCCGCGATCCCGCCGCTGGCCGGCCTGACCGGCGACGTCCAGTCGCACCCCCTGGTGTTCCTGCACGGCTTCCGGCTCGCGATCCTGGCCAGCGCCGCCCTGGTCGCCTGCGGCGCGGTGCTGTCGTTCTTCACGATCCGCGACGACGCGCTGCGCGCGACGCCGACGGCCGCCAAGCCCGAATGCACGATCAACTGCGCGGTCGGCGCGCCGCCGCTGGAGCCCGGGCCGGAACACGCCCAGGCCGGCCACCAGACGCCCGGCGCGCCCGAGGCGGTCTGACGCCCGGCACTCGCGGTTCAGCGCTGGGCCGCCGCCTCCGCCTCGAAGCGGCCGTCACCCGGGCCAGTACAGCATGGGCCGAACGCAGGGATAGCGGACATCGCCGGTCAGTGTGTCAGCGCCACCGGTCCGCCTCCATTCGATCTCCGCTGCCGGACAAGACGTCACGTAGCGCCGCCCTCGCAAGCGCCCTGGCTTTGAGGAATAGACCGCCGAATATTCGCGGCTGGAGCTTAAGCCGGTAGCAAGGCTTGATGGTTGCAGATCAGCCGGTTATCAATGCAACGACCGGGGTGACGGGACAGCCTGGGCCTCACCTGACCAGCGGCACAATCTCAGGTCCTGGTGAGACCAGGTGAACGGAGGATCATGATGCGCAGGTACCTCAGTTTTCCGGGGCTCGGTGCCTGCATGCTGGTGCTCTGGCCCGGGACGGCCGCCTTGCCGCGTGCTGCCGCAGCTGGAACGCGCGTGGTTGCTGGTGGTCGCGCTGCCACCTGGGCGGCATCTGGGGTGACGCCGGGGGGTGTCCCCATGTTCTTTGTCAAGCCTGTCCGGGGGTTTGGGTGGTCGGCTTGGGTTCAGGCGGCGCCGGCCAGGCTGGGTGCGGGGCGGGCGGGCTGGTAGGGGTGGCCGGTGCGGAGCATGGCCAGGATGACGTCGCAGCGGCGGCGGGCCAGGCAGATGAGGGCGGCGTTGTGGCGTTTGCCTTCGGCGCGTTTGCGTTCGTAGAAGGCCTTGGATGCTGGGTCGCGCAGGGAGGCGAACGCGGCGAGGAACATGGCGTTCTTGAGCCGGTGGTTGCCGCGGCGGCTGCGCGTCTCAGCGGCCAGGGAGGTGCCGGACTGGCGGGTGACCGGGGCCAGGCCGGCGTAGGCGGCGAGCTTGCTGCCGTTGGTGAAGGCGGAGCCGTCGCCGACTTCGGCGAGGATCCGGGCGCCGGTCCGCGGCCCGATCCCTGGCATGCTCGCCAGCAGCTCACCGGAAGGGTGGCTCAGGAACGCCTCCTCGATCTCGGCGGCCAGGGCATCGCGGCGGGTGGCGACCCGGCCCAGTTCCGCGGCCAGCTCGCTGATGACCCGGCCGGTGGCGGCCTAGCGGGGACGGTGACGTCCTGGGCAGCCAGGACAGCCGCGATCGTGGCAGTGACCTTGGCGGCGATCCGCGGCGAGCGTGCCTTGATGGTCCGCTCGATGCGGGACTGGCTGGCCGCGCGCAGCGCGGTCAGCGTCGGGTACTTCACCAGCAGGTCACGGACCCCGGGCTGGCCCAGGCGTTCTCCCACGGCCCGTTCCAGTGCCGGGGAGATGCTGGTCAGCGCGTCGCGCAGCCTGTTGGCCAGCCGGGTCTGGTCGGCGGCCAGGTCGATGTCGAACCCGTTGAGCACCCGCAGCTGCGCGAGCAGCTCGTCAGAGCTGGCATCCAGCCAGTGCACCTGCTTGCGGCGGGTCCGGGCCGTGTCGGCCAGCACATAGGCGTCGCGGCGGTCGGTCTTGGCCTCACCGGGATACAGGTCAGCGGCACGGCGCATCACCAGGCCCGGCACATACGCCACCGGCGTGCCACGGCGGGCGGCCACCGCGAGGGCGAGCTGGGCGATCGAGCCGGGCTGGTCGATCACCAGGCCCGGCGTCCCATGCTGGGCAGCGCGGTCCAGCAGCGTCTCCAGGTCCGCCTGGTTGTTGGCGACGGCCCGGGCGAACAGCCGCCCCCCGTCGTTGTCCAGGACATCGGCGAAGTGCTCTTTCTTGCCGACGTCCAGCCCGACCCACACGTCCACTTCCCCAGGTGCGGCCACCGAATGTCCCTTCCTGCACGTAACGCCTGGTCATTCGCATGGGAAGGCCGCCGGTGGTGCGCTTGCCGTCATCCACCTTACGAATCAGCGATCAAGCCGCATGTCCCCATCAGAGGTCTGCGCACCAGCGGTGCCGGTGGCAACACCCCCCAGGCCATACCAGCTGCAGGGGGCGAAGAGCCATGCCGGCACCGCCGGCCTTCCCGAGCCCGGACCCTACTTGCCCGGGCACACCCAAGAAGGTAAGGGGGGGTCCCGGGCATCGTGGCCCTTAACACGGGTGGGGCTGTGGGGGGTCAGGTCGGTGTCGTGCGGGTCGGCGGGCAACTGCAGCGCAGGTCTGGCCCACGGACACGATGAGCTGGGGATAGCCCAGACCGGCTCCCTGTCTCGTACGGCGCATTGGTGTCCGGTCGGGCGGGGCAGCTGCGACGTCACGAATGGAAGGCGCCGCTGGGGCGCCTAGGGGAAAGGACACCTCGATGAAGTACATGATCTTGACCTTCGCGTCGCAGCAGCACTACCAGGAGATGACGGGCCTGGCGTCGGCGAAGGCGACGTGGACGCCGGAGGACTACGCGGCGCTGGGCGCGTTCATGCAGGAGTTCAACCAGGAACTGCTCGACTCGGGCGAGCTGGTGGAGACCAGGGGGCTGAGCTCCCCCGTGCATTCCCGCCGGGTGCGGCTCCAGCAGGGTGCCCCGGTCGTGACCGACGGGCCCTACGCCGAATCCGAGGAGGTCCTCGCCGGGTACTGGGTGGTCGATTGCGCGAGCTTCGACCGGGCGACGGAGATCGCGTCGCGGCTCACCAGCTGCCCAGGCCCCGATCACGTCCGGGCCCGTGCCTACGCTGACGTGCGGCCAGTCGCCGAGCACCAGCCCGACTTCGAAGGCTGAGCTGGCGGAGGCGGATTGCCGTGGTCTGCATCGAGGTCGAGGACCTGCTGCGTCGCCTGACGCCGCAGGTCCTCGGCGCGGTGGTGCGACGGTACGGTCACTTCGACTTGGCCGAGGACGCCACCCAGGAAGCGCTAGTGGTGGCCGCGGCGCAGTGGCCCCGGGACGGGCTGCCGCACAATCCCAGAGCCTGGCTCATCACTGTGGCCTCGCGGCGGCTGACCGATCTGCTGCGCGCCGAGCAGGCCCGGCGGCGGCGGGAAGAGACGCTCGCTCAGTGGGCGCTGACCGAGGTCGGCGCGCGGCTGGTGGACGAGCGCGACGCTTCCGGCGCGGACGACACGCTCGTGCTGCTGTTCATGTGCTGTCACCCTTCGCTGTCTGTGGCCTCGCAGATCGCCCTGACGCTGCGGGCGGTCGGGGGCTTGAGCGTCGCCGAGATCGCCCGTGCGCTGCTCACCTCGGAGCAGACCGTGACCCGGCGCATCACCCGGGCGAAGCAGTCGATCAAGGACAGCGGGGTGCCGTTCGCGCTGCCGTCCGAAGACGCTGGTCGCCTGGATTCGGTGCTGCGCGTGCTGTACCTGATCTTTAACGAGGGCTACGCCAGCACCGTCGGGACCCAGCTGCTGCGCGTCAACCTCGCCGACGAAGCCATCCGCCTGGCCAGGATCCTCCACGCCATCCTCCCCGATGACAGCGAGGTGAGTGGGCTTCTCGCCCTGATGCTCCTTGTCCACGCCCGGCATCGAGCTCGCACCGGCGCGGACGGATCGCTCATTCCGATGGCAGAGCAGGACCGCGCCCTGTGGGATCGGGCGGCCATCCAGGAGGGAGTCGCGCTGATCACGGCCACCCTCCCGCGCGGGCCGACCGGGCCGTACCAGCTTCAGGCCGCGATCGCCGCGGTCCACGACGAAGCCGGTAGCGCAGAGGCGACGGACTGGGCCCAGATCGCGGCCCTGTACGGCGTGCTACTCCGGGTGGACGATAACCCGGTCGTCGCTCTCAACCACGCCGTCGCGGTCAGCATGGTCTCCGGAGCCGGCGCTGGCCTCGAACTGCTCCACAGGCTCGAGGCCGACCCCAGGATGACCGGCAATCGCCGGTTCCATGCCGTTCGCGCCCACCTCCTCGAACGCGACGGCAACCCGGCCGCCGCGCTGATCGCCTACCAGACCGCAGCCCGACACGCCACCAACGCCCAGCAGCAGCGTTACCTCAGCCAGCAGGTCGCCCGGCTGCAGAACCGGACCTGAACCAACAGGCGCGCCGCCACGAGGCTTCCGCACGTTACCCGTCATTGAGCTCGCCCTGCGGGCCGGGATGACCTGGCAGCGAACGACAGCCGCTACCGTACCGACGGCCGGGCACGCATATCATCCGGATCCGTGCCCGAAGACCCATCCGATGGGTGACCCCTCCGAAGATACAGATCGGCGGGTCGGCGCGTGCTATGTCAGGCGCTTCCCGGTCAGCGTGAGATTCGGGCCCGGCCCCACGGAGGGCGGTGGGCACCCGCGAGCTCAGGCGGCGCGGCCGGCCGGTCCGTCCGCACGGTCGCGCCGTGGGCTGGCCGCGGCCGGTGAGGACATCAAGCTCACGCGCCCGGGTAGGTCTCACCCGATCGTTATGCTCCCCCGGGTGGTAACCGGCCCGCCGGTTAGGCGGATGAGGTGGATCGCTGCGGTTCAGCGGGCGCTGCTGCAGTCAGCCGCGTCCGGTGGAGAAAGTCAAAAGCATCAGCCCGAACGGGCGCGTGGTTCCCCCGGTACCTCAGCTGCGCTCTGCGCCGGCAGTGCCGGTACTTCCTCGCCCAGGAACTGGCCGACCACCCGGATCACGGTCGATGCGGCTGGGTGAAGCGGTATGCCAGAGCTGACCGTGGCACGGATACCGCGCCTGAGAAGTGTGACCATTGCCTGGCGGGTGAGTTGGCGGTGTAGCTCGTTCGTATTGCGCGCGTTGATCCCCTCGCTGACCGCCATCATCGTGGAGACCGGAAGGCGGACCCGGAAGGGACGTTCTGCTGCTTCGGTTCGCAGCTGCGCTGAGAGATCGGAAAGGACCAGGTACGTGCTGGTGTATTCGTCCAGGATCTGCCTGGCCTTCGTTTCCGCCGCGGGCCGGGCCAGTCCCATCCGGCGCAGCAAGGCGGGCATCCGCCGGACAGCGTCCTCGGGGCTGGTCGCCTCGGCCATGGCGGTCAAAGCGATGACCGCGACCGCTGAGAGCAGCGGTTCGGGAAGCGGGCATGCTCCCAGGTCGCTGACCGAGGCCGGCCGCGGTTCGGCAAACAAGCGTTGACGGGTCTTGGCGCCCACGCCCATGCTTATCAGCGCTGACTCGACGATGAAGCTGGCCTCCTCGGGCATCGAACCGTCAGGTGCGGTGGCAGCGACCCCAAGGATCCGGCAGACACTCCGGGCAACCTCGCGTTGCCCACTGCGGTCCTGGAGCCGGCGCAGGCCCTGCGTCGCACCGGCCACGAGCAGGTAGGCGAGCGTACCCCCGAGGAGGGCGCCGGCCCTTACGGTCACCTCCTCTCGGGTTTGCCGGGACGGCGACGCGCCGATCCGCCGCTGGAGCCACGTCCGGTGGGCCTCGTTCCAGCGCTGGGCGACGATGGCCGTCACCAGCGCCCCGCCGGCCGCCGCTAGCTCAGCGGCATCCTCGTGCGAGCGGGCGGAGCCGACCGGGTAAGCGGGCAACCGGTCATCTGCGCTGTCAGTGTGGCCTTCGCCTGCAGAAATCGCTTCCACTAAGGGCCCCCTAGCCGACGATTTCGCGTTCCCTTGCCAGGATCTACCCGCCGCTGCATGCACTCATGACGCCGCTGCGTGCCAGTGCCCGCCCGGCGCGGGCACGTCGAGGGTCGGGTTGCGGTCGAAGAAGTCGGTCGGCTGAGCATGAACGAGGGCCTGCGCGTGCCGATGGGCGGCTACACCTGGGCACGGGCGCGGAACTCCGCGCGGCGACGTGCGTGGCAGCGGAGCTGCTGCGCGCCGAGAGCCAGCTCGAGACCCTTGCGGCCGGTGCTCATGCGGATGTGATTGTGCTGGACGGCGATCCACTGGAGGGCATCGGGCTGCCCGCAGATCCAGTCGCGCACATGCCGCTGGTCATCCAGGCCGGTGCCGTCGTCCGGCAGCGCTGACATGTGGTCCCGTGCAGCTTCCGCGCCCATCATCGGATATACGGGGTGATCATCTCCGCAAACCAGACCGAAAAGCTAGCGAAGATCACCCGCATATCACCGGTTATGAGCGACCGTGCTCTTCTCGAAAATCTGATCCCAATGCGCGCAGATCGGCGGTGCTGCGCGCGTCTGCCGCCGGAGTGCCGACCACGTTCTGCAATCGGGCCGGGTTGAGGTGCGCAGGCGCATCAACCGCAGAAAGGGCCCGGGACGCCGCATGGGCTCGTCCACTGGACCTGCAGGCTCGCGCTCTGTGACTTGGCCCCTGCAGCACTTTGGCGCGGCATGCCCCACTGCGGCATGAGCCCGTTGGGGGGAAGGACTGGGTCTGGCGGCACGTCAGTACATGGGCCGGGCATGCGCGGCGGGGTCTGTGGGGTTACTGGGGTGGCCGGTTCGGCGGGGGCGTTTCAACCGTGACGATGACCTTGCCCGCGGGGCTTCCCTGCTCGACGAGCTCCACTGCGGCTGCCGCATCGGTGAGCGGGTAGGTCCGGTCGATCACCGGGGTGATACGGCCGGACTCGATCAGGCCGCCGACCTCGGCGAGGGCTGGGGCGGTTACTTTGGCGGTGAATGACTTCAGGGTCTGGCCGACCACCGCGTTAAGGGCAACGGCCTTGATGATGTTGCCCACGGGGCCGAGCCAGCGACCGCCGTCGCCGAAGGACTGGATGAGTGTTCCGTGGGGTGTGAGCACCTTCCTGATCGCGGCCGGAGAGTATGTCCCGCCCAGCTGAAGGACCAGGTCGTAGCGGGCGGCACCGATGGTGAAGTCCTGCTTGGTGTAGTCGATGACCTGCTCGGCGCCCAGGCGGCGCACCAGATCCACGTGGTCGGTGCTGCATACGCCGCTCACCTGGGCCTCCAGGTGTTTGGCGATCTGCACCGCGAAGGTCCCCACCCCGCCCGAGGCGCCGACGATCAGGACGTGCTGGCCCGGCTGGATCCCTCCTGCGCGCAGGCACTGCAGCGCGGTCACCGCGGCCAGCGGCACCGCGGCGGCCTGCTCGAAGGTGAGATTCCCTGGCTTGGGCCCGAGGCTGTCCTGGGGGACGGCGATGTACTCGGCGAAGGCGCCGTGGCCGAAACCGTACACCTCATCGCCCGGTCTGAACGAGGTGACACTACTGCCTGCCCGCTCCACCGTTCCGGCGAGGTCCCCGCCCGGGACCGCGAACTTCGGCTTGCGGACGCCCCCCAGCCCGGCGGGGCGGAGCAGCACCGGCTCGCCGCGGATGAAGTGCCAGTCCCACGGGTTGGCCGAACTAGCCTGCACCGACACCAGCACGTCCTCGGCACCGGCGGCCGGCATCTCCACCTCGGCCAGCCGCAGGACATCCTGCGGCCCCCCGTACTCGTGCTGGACCATCGCCCTCATGGCGCGCCCCCTTGCGGGCTCTCCAGTCACATCGCCCTCGACGCTAGCAGCGACCGGCGCTGACCAGGTCAGCCAGCCCGGTGGGCGAGACGGCGACTTCCTGTGCTCCAGGCTGAGACCGCACAGCAGCGCCTTCTGCTTCGCTCTGATTCTCTCGGTTCACTCCTGGCGGCGGAATGGCGCCTTGTCGTCGGCGGCCGGCTCATCATCCTGGTCGTGAACGGGTGCTGAAGCCGCGGATCGGGCCGCTTGGCGGGATCGAGCGGCGGCGTCACCGTCGAGTCCGGTTCGCTCGATGCGCCACTGCGTCCACTCCGGCCGCAGCCGCAGCGCCGGATTGGCGTAGTCAGCAAGTAGGACTCGCGGATCAGGTGTGCCGCCATCTCGATACGGTGCGGCGAGCAAGCGTAGAACGAGCGCTCGTCCGGATACTCGTGCGGTCCTACTCTTCATAGATGGTGGCCGTGGCCTGGGTCACTGCCCCGGGAACGTCATCGTGCCGAGTGGCGTACCAGTCCAGGAACGCGTCAGGCGCATGGGCGGCATCGAACGGGGATGAGCCCGCTGCGGCGTCCGCTGATCCGGTGAGGTCGCGGGCGCGGCGCCAGAGCCGGTAATAGTCGAGGATAAGGTCGCGGGGCTCATTGCCCTGCAGCATGTCCGCCAGCGGGCCTGCCCTCAGGCATGGGGCCAGCAATTGGGCGGGACTGCGTTCCTGGCTCCCGGCGGCGGCGACGTCTACCCGCTGGGCGGCATGTCCGCCCTGCTGGACCTGCCCCCCGGGCTGGTCCCGGTACGGCTGACCGAGCCACCGCGGGCGGCACGTCCGGCGGTGGCACAGCCATTGTCTGGCCGGTCAATGGCGATATAGCTTGGCTCCATGGACGAGTGGGCGCACCAGGACGTCGCCGCAGCGGCGGCCGTGCATACCGAACTCGGCCAAACGTACGACGGCGCGGTAGCCGAGGGGCTGGTCGAAAGGATCAGCTCGGAGATCGACAGGCAAGTGGATGCCAGGCTGGCCCAGCATGGCATCCAGTCCAGCCGGGCCGCGTGGGCGAACGTCGCCATGGGCCTGGGCTCGGTCGGGCTGGGCATCGGCGCCACCGCGGTGACGCTGAATGCCTATTCGGTCACCGGAGTGGTACCTAAGGCAGTACTGACTGTGGGGCCTTTGCATGGATCGGTGATGACAACCACCAGCTCGGTGAGCACCGGCCAGCTGGTCCTGGTCGCGGTGATCTGGGCCGTCATCGCGGTCATCAACATTGCCTACGCCCGCCGCCAGTCCCGCCGGCCCTGACCGCGGCCGTCTCCGAGGGCAGGCTCGCGGTGGACGCCCAGATCACAGAGCGTGACTCGAGGAAAGCGACGCCGGGCGCCGGATTGCCGAGTCTGAGCGGCTGACTACTGCGGTCGGACCGGCGGGTAACTGCGCGCAGATCATCGCGTTCGGGAGCCGTACGGGCGGCCACGCTGACGACCGGGTTGCAGCACCTATCGGCGGATCGGGCGCGGCTGTGGATAAGTACGATGTCACCGTCGGTGAACCGTCGCGGCAGAACCCCGGCCGCGCCACCATAGGCAGATGAGCCAGGACCAGCCCGGAGCACCACGCGAGCAGCTCGCTCGGGAGGCCGTCGAGGCCTACAACGAGCTGATGGCGCATGCTGAGGAACTCTCCCCGGAGGCGGCAGAAGCGGTCCGCAGCCTGCGGGAGTCCCTGACCAGTCTCGTCGCCCTCGGCACGGCCGCGGATCTGCAGATCGCGGAGATGGAAAAGACCATGGCGGAGTTCGAGGCCATCTTCTATGGCGGCGACGTCACCGTGTCCGCCCGCCTGCTGCGCCGCCACCTGTCAGCGGAGCAGCGCGCGGAGCTGGCCCGGCTCGTCACCGCGCCTTAAGCGGCTAACCCCGCTCAAGGGGCCAGTCGGCTGCCCGCGTGGCGGCAACCTCCCAGCCAAGGTGGCCGACGTCTCTTAGCGCTCAGGCCAGCTGTCCAGGCTGGAGGACAGCCGGCTAGCTGACTCGTCGAAGCGCTGTAGCGCCCAGGCCAGACTCTCTGCCTTCTCACCGAAGGACTGGGCGGCACCTAGCAGCACGGGCATCGTGTCGTCCCGGGCCATCTCGGCGGCGGTATGCATTTGGTCAGCTGCCTGTGTCATTGCGTCGGCTTCAATGAGCGCGGCAAGGGCCCTCGCGCGCGCGTCCGGGGACAGGGCTGTCCCGGCTAGCAGTTGTTTCAACTCGGCGATGTAGCGGGCCATCTCAGTGCGGTTCTCGTACCAGCCCATGGCGTGTCTCCAGTTTTGGGGGCACCAGCGGTATTCCCTCGCGGCCGTGATGGTTCACGCGGCGGGTTCAGCACGTCAAGCTCTGCGAGATGGAACCCACCCTGCCTAACCTTGTGAGGACGCGCCGCCTCGCCACCCGGCGAGACCCAAGGCGTCTCATGCGCCATCGCCCAAATGTGTCTCCAGCGGACTCCGGCCAGTGGCCCGAACCCGCCGCCAATCTGCGTGTCCCGGTGTCCGAAACCCTTGCCGGCTTCCTTGCGTGTCCGCCCACGGCTGTCGGCACGCCGCGCGACACTGAGGCCGAGGCGTTCACTGAGGGAGGCGTCATGAGCGACCCCACGGCGAGCTTGCGAGACCGCACCAGCGTGCTCGGCGTGGCCCTGATGCAGTGGGCAGACCGGGGCACCGCAGGGGACAAGGCGGCCGCCAGGCGGGCGGGCAGCACCGCGGTTGACGCGATCGACGCCCTGCTTCGCGACCTGTTCGTGTTGCGCGGGCGCCTCGTCCGGGAGATCCGCCAGGCCGACGACGCCGCGCGACCCCGAGTCGCCTGAACTGGCCCGGGACGGGACCGGGCGTTGCGCTGAGTCGCTGAGTCGCAGTGGTGCGTGGAGCTGATCCGGGCGGCTGTCGCCGATGCGGGATCGATGTCGAGGTCATCGCGACCGGCGTGTGGATGCCTGCGCCTCACCGTTAGCCCGCCCCCACGATCACGTAATGTCACAACGAGCTAACCCCCATCGGCGCAGCACCCCTCCCATCAGCGAGCCGGATCGCCGAATCGGGCGCGCAGCCATCGATTGATGCATCAGCCGACGACGAGTACATATCGCCGTGCCCCGCAGAGCTTCGGAGGCCCGGGCCAGGCTCTCGCGGGGTAGCTGGTCCCCCAGCAAGGCCTATCAGTAGTTGTCGAGCAGTTGACGGATCCAGCTGCTCGATGCGGCAGCCGCGACGGTCTTGCCCTTTGCGTCGAGATCGGTACGGCTCGCGCCGTGTTCTAGTAGCAACACGATGATCCGGTGCTGTTCCTCTTTGGCCGCTTCCGACCCAGAGTTGCTCTTGCCCGTATTTTGGACAGCTAGGTGGAGGGGGGTCGGACCGCTCTTGTTCATCAGCAGCGGATCAGCACCACGGTCGATGAGGGCGCTGACCGCGGCCGAGCTTCGGGTCCTTACGGCTCGATGCAGCGGCGCTACACCGCTCTTGTCGATCGCGTCCGGGTCGGCGCCAGCAGCGATGAGGTAAGAGATCACCTCGCGCTGCGCATTCGAATCCAAGTAGTCCGCGCCCGTGCGTCCATCTGCGGCGTAGTGGAGCGGTTCGGCTCCCCTTCGGTTGCGGGCGCGAACCGCGGCGCCTTGTGCGATGAGCGTCTCGGCGAGTCCACGGTGATGGGCGGCGGCGGCGACATGCAGGGCCGTGTCGCCCGTGTAGACGTGGTGACGTATCGGGATAAGGAAGTAGGGGCGGGGATCTTGGCGGGTCGCTCCGACCCGAAGCGGGTGGATGGCCAAGCCAGGTGTTTGATCGAGCATTCGTGTGACCCCGACGTCGTCTCGGGAGGCGATCGCAGCGAAGAGCGCAAGCAGCGCACCGTCGTCGAACTCGCCGGGTCCCCGACCTGCCTTCGTCACGAATACAGATTGCCCGATCTGTCGTCACCATGGGCTGCATCGCCAAGCGCCAGTCATGCGCATTAGATGACATGCATCGGGCCGGGCTGAGGTCGCTGGCCGGGTGCTGGAGACCTCCCCAGCTCAGACGCGGGTCAGGCTTGACCGCGTAGGCATTTCGCATGGGGCGCGTGCGCCCCTTCGGAGCGTGAGGAGGTCCCGATGCCCATCGTAGGCGGGCTGGATATCCACCGGAAGCAGCTGACGTTCGACTATCCCGGCACGGTGACCGGGGAGGTGCGGCGCGGCCAGATCGCCCCGGCCGGCCGGGAGCACCTGCGGGCTTGGCTGGTGCGGTTCGCTGGGCGCGGCGACGTCGCGTTCGCGGTGGAGGGGTGCACGGGGTGGCGGTATGTCGCCGAGGAGCTGGCCGCGGCCGGGATCGCCGCGCATGTGGGCGAGCCGGCCGACACCGCCGCTGCCCGTGGCCGCAAGCGGCATGCCAAGACCGACAAGACCGACTCCGCGCACTTGCGCCGGCTGCTGGCCGAGGGCAGGCTGCCGGAGTGCTGGGTCCCGCCGGCGCAGATCCTGGAGTACCGGGCGCTGCTGGAGACCTACCACGACGTGCGCCGCGAGCACACCGCCTGGGTGCAGCGCATCCACGCGGTCTTCTTCCACCAGGGCGCGCCAGCGCTGGGCGAAGGCGCGCTGCGTACCGAGCAGGGCCTGGCCGCGCTGCGCGAGGCCGCGGCCGCGCACCTGTCGCCGGGCGGGCAGCTGCAGGTCGCCACCGCCCTGGACATGCTCGCCGCCATCGAAGCCCGCATGGAGGTACTGCGCACGCAGCTGCGTTATGCCGCCCGGCACCTCACCGGCGCGAAGGTCCTCGCCGCGCGGCTGTATGGGGTCGGCCCGGTCACCGCGCTGGCGCTGACCTGCTGGCTGGCCGGGGAAGGCCGGTTCTCCTCCTCCCGCAAGGCGGTCCGGTTCACCGGACTGGACATCACCGTCTGGTCTTCGGACCGCAAAGGCCCGCCCGGGCGCCTGTCCCGGCAGGGGCCACCGGTGCTGCGCTGGGCGGTGTATGAGGCCGGCAAGACCCACGCCCGCGCTTCGGCCCCCGACCACGGCTACTACGCCGCCGTCAAGGACCGCAAGAACAGCAAGCGCGCGGCCTTGCCGGAGGCCCGCAAGATCGTCCGGCAGGCCTGCCACATCCTGACCGAACTTGGCGACGACGCGCTCACCGCCGCCTAACCCCTCACCCATGCCGATGGTCACCAGCCCCGCGACGCGCCGGCGCCGGGCGGGCACACCGCAGCCACACTTCACCCGATGGGGAACCACCGCGGCCAGCTCCCGCGAGCCGCTGTCAGCCGCTGCCGGCCTTGCCACCAAGGGCCAGGCGGGCGGCCTGATCAGACTGAGCGGCCGCATCCCCGCAAGCCGGGGACACCCAATCAATCATCTTGTCGCCGGGGCAGCGCCCAAGCCCCGTGGACCCAGGTAAGGCTGGCTGCTCCTCCCCCCGGCCCCGCCCACCACGGCTGGTCACCCGCACAGAAAGGCCCCGGCCTGAACCACTGACCACACCCACGCACCACCACGGCTCCCTGCCCTGCCGCCTGGCAATGATCCGCTCCCGGGCGGCCGCCTCAAGGACGCCTAACGGCGCCGGCTACGCCGACCGGGCTCCCGCCCGGTCCTTGACCCGCCCGCCCGGTCGCAGGCCCGGCAGCTATCAGGGGCAGGGAGCCAACTTAACCATGCCCACACAGAGCAGCTCATGGGGCCGCAACGCCCAGGCCGAACCACCTTGCGGCGTCACCCGATACAGGTAAGGCGGGCAGGCGCGCGGCTGCCACCTGGGCGCCGGCCATGCTCTGCCATCGGCGGCGGGCTGGCCTCAGACGCATAGCCCTGCCCAGCGCGAGAGGCCTCGCGTGGCCGTCGGCAGGGCCCGCGAGCTCGGGCTACCTGGCCCCGGCAGTACTCGTGATGCGGGGTACCTCATCGCGGCACCAGCCGGCAGGCGTGGCTGCTTACTCTTTTCTGGTGATCGCCATCCGGCTCGCGACCGAGGCCGACGCACCGGCCCTGGCCACGATCGCGGCGGCGGCCTACCAGCACTACGTGCCCGCAATCGGCCGGCCACCCGATGACGGCCGATTACACCGCTGCGGCCCGCCGCGCCCAGGCCTGGGTGGCGGCTGTGGACGGCGAGGTGGCTGGCTTCATCATTCTCATCTCCCGGCCCGGCTATCTGCTGCTGGAGAACGTGGCCGTAGTGCCCGCTGCTCAGGGCCGGGGCATCGGAGCACGGCTGCTGGCCCTGGCCGAAGACCGCGCTCGTGCCCTTCAGGTGCCAGAGATACGGCTCTACACCAATGCGGCGATGACCTGGAACCTGGCCTACTACCCGCGGCACGGGTACACCGAGACCCACCGGGCCCAGCACGACGGCTTCCACCGTGTCTTCTTCCGCAAACGGGTGGATACCTGATCGCCCGAATCGCGGGCCGAGCAGGTCTCTGCCGCCGTCCGCGAGCAGATGCGCGCCTGAGCGAGGTGTCCCCGCCAGATTCGGCCCGCTGGCAGGGAACCTGCGGGCCGGCTCCTTCGTGCTTGATGGGCGAAGGGAGGACGGCCAATGGCAGATGACCGGACGGTGGGGGAGCTGGAGCTCTTCCTCGCCGAGCGGGCCGATCGGCTGATGCGCGCGGCGGTCCTGCTAACGGGCAGCCGCGACGCCGGCCAGGACCTGCTGCAGACCGCGCTGGAGCGGCTCATCCGGCACTGGCACCGGCTCGAGGGCGATCCCGAGGCTTACCTGCGCCGGACGCTCTACAACCTGGCCGCCGACGGCTTCCGGCGCCCGGGCAGGCTGCAGCGCAAGCTGCTCCTGCTCCAGGCCGGTACCCAGCCGCCAATAGACCCGATCACCGAGGTAGACCTGCGCGACGCGCTGGTGCGCATCATGCTCCAGTTGCCGTCGCGGCAGCGGGCGGTGCTGGTGCTCAGGTACTGGGAGCAGCTGACCGAGGCCGAGGCCGCGGCCGTGCTCGGCTGGCCGGAAGGCACCGTCAAGTCGGCCGCCTCCCGCGGGTTGCGGCGGCTCCGGGAGCTCGCCGACGGCTGGCACCAGCCGGGCGCAGAACTGGTCCAAGCGAAGTTGAGGGGACACGAACATGAACACAGATGTTGAGGAACTGCTCCGCGAGGGCATGGAGCGGTTCACCGCGGAGGTGCGGGCCCCGGCCGGGCTGGCCCGCACGGCCGGGCGGCTCCACCGGCGGCGGCGCACCGCCCGCGCCGCGGTGGCTGGCGGCACCGCCGCCGTCACCGCCGCGGCGGTGGCCGTGATCGTCGCCGGCCCGGCCCAGACCGGCGGCGGCGCGGCCCAGGCGCGCACGGTCGCGTACGTGACCAGCCGGGTCGAGAGCGCGCTCGCCAGCCAGAACATGGTCTATGCCGCGCGCACGCAGAACAGCATCGGGAGATCCACGATCACGTGGGCCACCTGGGGGTACCGTTCCCGGGGCCAGATTGAGGAGTTCGCCGGGAGCAGGTGGTGCCCATCCAGGGGGGCATGTACCCACCACGGCGGATCCGGGCTCGCCTTGGCGGACGGAACTGCCCTGGTTGGCGGGAAGCTCGTGAGCGCCTACGTCACGTACTACAACCGCGAGTTCAGCCTGTCGCGGCTGGTGCCCACGGCGGCGCGCGCGTGCTCGACGACAGCCGCGCTCGAGCTGGGCGGCCCCTCGACCGTGACAAGCCACTGGCCGGCCTTCATCGGCGCGACGCTCCGCTGCGGAGCCGCGACCGTGACCGGGCATGTCCGGGTCGACGGAGTGGAGACCACGAAGATCACCGGGAAGCCGGTCACCATCAGGCTTCCGGCGGGTGAGGCAAGGGACATCGGCGAAAAGTGGACGACGGCCCGGTGGGCCGTGTACGTAAACCCCGCGACGTATCTGCCGGTGCGCATGGAGGGCTCGTCGACGACGTTCGGCGGCCGGTGGCCCAGCTCGACCTCCTCGTCGGTGACCGACGTCAAGTGGCTGCCACCGACGGCCGCCAACATCGCCAAGACCCTGGTCACTATCCCCGCCGGCTTCCGCCAGGTGAGCTCGCCGACCGACCAGTAGCCCGTCGCGGGCCGTCCCGCCCGCCCGGCACGCGATGCGCTGGCGGGCGGGCGGCGTTTACCTAGCGCCTGCCTCGCCCAGCTCGGCCTGCGCGGGCAGTCCATCTGGGAGCCGTGGATGGCAATCAGTGGCCGCGACAGCCTCTGCCGCGCAGAACGTCCATTCGGGATCCAATTGCAGCAATAAGGCGACAGTCGAGCAGCCGATCATATCGGCGGCTCGGCGCGCGATTGGCGGCGCCGTGTTGTGTTGTTCAGGGTGGCCAGGGACCGGTGGGTGTGCCGATCTCCCAGTGGTGCCCGAATGGGTCGGTGATGCGGCCGAGCCGCCAGCCGTGTTCGTCGCCGACCGGCGAGGTCGCGGTGGCGCCGGCGGCGAGGGCGGCGCTGACCATGTTGTCCGGGTCGCCGGTGACCAGCAGGGTGCGGCTGGTGCCGCCGCCGATCACCGCCGCGCTGAACCGGCCCCGTCCGGGGTCGGTGTTCGCCACCCAGAAGCAGACGTCGCCGACGGCCAGCTGGGCGACGATGTCCGCACCGTCCCCGACTTGGTGAACGACCGTCGCGCCGAAGGCGGCCTGGTAGAAGGCGATGGCCTCCCTGGGGCGGTCGGCCCACAGTTCGGGCTGGATATCGGTCACCGCGACTCCTGGCTATCGGCGGTTTCCTGCCAGATTCCGAGCACGTTGCCGGCCGGGTCGGAGAACAGCGCCACCCGGAGCGTGCCCTCCGGGTATGGCGGCGTGACGACCTGCCCGCCATGGGTGGTGACGGCCTCAAGCGTGTCCTCGACGTCGGCGACGTAGATGTAGGCGCGCAGCCCCTCCGCGCCGGCGACGGCCTGATCGGTGACCCAGCGGCCGATGACGTGCCCGGTGCCGTCGCTGAAGCTCGGCGCGTCCGGCCGGCCATGCAGCTGCCAGCCGAACACGTCGCGGTAGAACCCGGCCGACGCGGCGACATCCCGGGCGGGGATATGCAGATAGGAGACACCGGCGATCCGGCCAACCAGCGCATCGACAGCCATGCACCACCTCCACCGCAACTTTAGCTACGGATATGCCATAGCTAATATCGGACTGTGCCACCAACCGGCCCCGGCGGCAAGCCCCGCCGCGTATACCGCTCCGCGCAGCGCACCACCCAAGCGCGCGATACCCGCCTGCGCATCGTCGCCGCCGCCACCGAGCAGTTCGCGACCGCCGGCTACCCGGCCACCACGATGCGCTCGATCGCCGCCGCCGCCGGCGTATCGGTGGCCACCATCGAACTCGCCTTCGGCAGCAAAGCCCAGCTACTCAAGACCGCGATCGACGTGGCCATCGCCGGCGACCACGACCCAGTCGCAGTCCTCGACCGCGGCTGGGCCACCGCGGCCCAGGCGAGCACCACCGTGCACGACTTCCTCACCGCGGTCGGCCGCACCCTGCGGCCCGCGATGACCCGCTCGGCCGGCCTCGTGCTGGCCGCCTACGGCGCCGCCGAGACCGACCCCGCGCTGCGCGAACTCGCCGCCCAGCTCGCCACCCAGCGGGCAAACACCGTCGCCTGGATCATCGACGGCATCCGCGACCGCGCCGACCTCCGCGAGGGAATCACCCGGCGCCACGCGATCGACCAGGTATGGCTGCTCATGGACCCCGCCGTCTACCACCACCTGACCCGCTACCGCGGCTGGAGCGCCGCCAACTACGAAAAGTGGTTCACCGACACCATCACCCGGCTACTCCTCGATTGACGCTCGCGCACAAGGCCGACCAGCCCGCCGCGGGAAGCCCGTTACACACGGCAAGCCCCCCCCGGGGTAGTCCATAGGGGCCCTGGCAGGCGCGCGTAACGCCGAGTATGCACTGGCGGCCGGTGGTGGTGTGCCATGAGCGAGCCGCACAGAACGGCAAGTTCTGGCGCCGTGCCGCGGCCGGGCTGGCGATCAGCCAGCCGACTGGTGGCATGACCCGATCCTGGCCTGCGTTCCCCGAGATCAAGGCCGTCGGCGGCTACGCCACTAGCTGGGCCACTGTTGTCAAGAGGGCATGAAGGTCTGGCCCGGTGACGCACGTGTGGCGTCAGCCGGCCTAACGTTCGCCCCGCAGAGAAAGCCCAGGTCAGTAACTAGGCCGGATGATCTTTCCGGGTTTCGCCAGCCGTTCCGCACCCGCGCGGTGCCCACTCAGGCGCGGCCGAACACGGGGTTCGGGTCAAGGTCCCAGCCCGAGACTGCGTTGCCGTCATGAGCGTCCTGCTGGTGCGCCTCCGCCCAGGCATCGATCGCAGCGCGCTGAACTTTCTCCCAGTCGCCGTCCGGGAACGTTCTGGAAGCTCCGCAATCTCCGCAGGTGACTGTTCTTTCTGGCATGGGGCACAGTATCCACCCGGCGCGGACCGCCAGGGCCAAACGATCTTGCCGGGTTTCGCCAGCCGTTTCTACCGAGCGCTCAGTCGCGATCGAAGAACGGGTTCGGCTCAAAGGGACCAGCTGGAGACTTCTTTCCCGTCATGCGCGTCAAGGGTGTGCTCCCGCTCCCAGGCTCTGACCGCAAGGGACTGGACTGCGTTCCAGTCGCCGTCCGGGAATGTCTTGGAGGCTCCGCAGTCTCCGCAGGTCGCCGTTCGCTCAGGCATGGGGCCTTAGTATCCGCCGGCACCCGGGTTTGGCAACCGTTCCGCCAAGCCCTCCCAGGGGTGCCTCGCGCTGCTGCATGCGGTGATAGTCCCCAGCCGGCCAAGCTCAAAGGGTGTCTCCGATGACTCGGCACCCCATGTCACCGGGACGGCGCCGGCAGCAAACCCTCTGAGCCGCATGCCGGGCGGCCAGCATCACCAGCCCAACCCCGGCTGACTTCGCCGGGCAACTCGGCCAGCGAACGAGAAACGACCCCGGCGTGGTTGCCACATGCAGAGATGGGCAGGGCAGCTAACAGGAGACGCCCATGACCCAGGTCCCGGGCGGGCAACTCAGCCTGCGTGAGCTTGCCTGCTGCCATGAAGTGATCCGGGCACAGTTTGGCGGGTACGAACGCTGCCACCGCAGCCCCGGCCACGAGCCGCTGCCCCACCACGTGCGGGGCCGGTCCTGGTCGGGGAGCTGGTCAGCCGGAACAGCGCGCATCCAGTTCGGGGTGGGCTGCGATGACGGGTGCGTGTTCGGCGACGACGTGTCGAGGTGGGGCGGCCCGGGTGAGGCATTGACGGCAGCGCGGTGGAAGCGGCGGCGCCCACGCTGACAGCGGGCAGCAGCATGTCAGCAGTCCAGCGAGGGGAGCGCGCCGTGCGACGACGCGGGCTGCATCCTCTGCGAGTTCTGAGCCCTCTGAGTCCTGCTCGCGGTGAGTTGGGTCCGTGCCGCGATTCACGCCACGGGTGGCGCTACGCCTGACTGGAGCGTCGGCGCGGTGGGAAGCGTCAGCGTCGAGCCCCTCGCTGTCTCCTGCTGAACCAGCCACCCCGGCGGATTCGCATTATTGAGTCCACGTACGCGCTCGGGCCGATCCGGTGCGAGGTCTGCGGTGGGCACTGCAGGCCTTCAGCGAGCGCCACTTAGCACCCAGACCGGCCGGGCAACCTCGAGGTGACCGCCCAGCGCCGTTGCAGGGGTACGGGAACCGCCCGGCCGGCTGGCACGACGTGGCCGGGCGGCAGCTCGTCATCCGCGGCCGGCGAGATCACGGAGACCTCGTGCACCAGGCCCATCAGCGCCTCGGCGAGGTCCCTGATGTGCTCCTGGACTCCGCCGCGCCCGTCCCAGCTGTATGGGCAGACCGGGCCACCTTCATGACCCGCCCTCACGGCGGGCACCGGCCGCGCCTTTGGCGGCGGCCAGCCGGGCGGGGTCGAGATCCGCCACGAACACCTTGTGCAGCATGTGCCAGTCCTGCGGATGAGCCCTGATACCCGCCTCAAACAGGCGCGCGACCTGCTGCATCATCGCCGCCGTCTTGTGCTCTCTGTCGCCTTCGGCAGGCACTGGTATCTCCTCATGGATGTGCACGCCCCAGCCATCGCCCTCGAACCACAAGATCGCGGGCATCAGCGCCGCGCCGGTCTGGACGGCGAGCGCGGCCGGGCCGCCCATCATCCGGGCCTTCTCGCCGAAGAACTCCACCTCGATGCCGCCGCCGGTGAGATCGCGATCGCAGATCAGGCCGACAATCTTGCCGGCCCGCAACCGCTGCGCCAGGATGCCGAACCTTTGCATCCCGCCGCTGGCCGGCAGCACCTCCATGCCGAGGCCCTCGCGGAACGCGACGAACCTGTCGTAGACCGACTCCGGCTTCACCCGCTCGATCACGGCGGTAACCGAGCCTGCCCCCTTGGCGACAATCCAGGCGCAGGCCAGGTCGTAGTTGCCCATGTGCGGCAGGGCGAAGACCACCCCGCGGCCGGCCGCGAGGTAGTCGAACGCGGACTCGGTGTGCCCAGTGTCGTGCATCCCCGCGACCAGCCGGCCGCCGGCATCACCGGCAGCCGGAATGCCTCGAGCCAGTACCGCGCGTACGAGCGCATGGCCTGCCTGGACAGCGCGCGCAGCTCGCCGTCTGACGCCTCGCCGCCGATCACCCGGCGCAGGTTGCCCTCAAGTACCCGGACCCCCGTGCCCTGGCGACGCCAGGCCAGGTCGGCTGCAAACCGGCAACCCCACTGGGCCCAGGACTCGGGCAGGCGGCACACCACAGACCAGCCGAGACCATACCCGGCATCGGTCAGCCTGTCCTTCACTCCGGGCACCCGTCACCTCCCGAAGCGGACATCTGGCCGGCCCGTGCGCCTCCTGACGACAGGATCCGTCATCGCTGCGGCGTGACGCTGGCCGCGGCCCGGGCATTCCCGGCGGCTGTTGACTCACTGTGCAGCATCCACAGGGCGACATCAAGCAGCCGGAGCACGCTGGCGGTTCTGGCCTGCCGCGCCCGGAGCGGGCAACGATGATCTTGTCAGGGACTGGGACGGGCCGTGGCCGCTTGCGGGCCAGGAGCTTGCCCCGCCTGCGGCTGGGGTTCCATCGCGGACCTCTGGTTGGTTGAGGCGCGCCGGGCTGCCCGGCGCCGGCCGTCTGCCGGGGTGCATGCATGCACGCCCAGCTGCGGTGGCCTCAGGCTGGTCCGGTCCGGGTCAGCTGCGGTCTTGCGCCGGTGCCCGCGGGGAGGGCGAGGACGTCGCCGATGGCGGGTTCCTGGCTGGCAGGTTCGGGCAGCGGCAGGTGCGCCTGGATCTGGTAGCGGTTGCGGCGGCCGTCTTTCTGTTTCACCACGTAACCGGCTTTGGTGAGGTCGGTGACGATGCCGTAGGCGCTGCGCTCGGTGATGCCCACGCTGGCCGCGGTGTCGCGCAGTCTCGCGCCCGGGTCGTGGGCGATGCATTGCAGCACCCGGGCGTGGCTGGTCAAGGAAATTCCAGCTCGCCACCCTTAAAAACCTATCTCAATTTCTAGAAATCTATTGCTAGTTTTTAATTGCGAGTGTAGGTTGAGGGCAGACATCGGGATCAGCCGCCGTCGGCGGCGAAGGTGCCCCGGGGTCACCGGAAGGAGCCGCCATGGTGCTCGCGGTGTCTCGCATCGCAGCAGCGTCAGGCCGCGCCCGCCAGCAGCTGATGCCGACCCTGACGGGCGCCGGTTAGCGCGCAGTCCCCTCAGCCTGCGCAGCCCGGCCGCTATCGCAGCCGGGCGGGTGGGCTAGCCTTTCGCCGGCCCTTTCCTGGCCTTCCTGCGCCGATGCTCGATGATCGCGTCCGGGCCGGGGAACACCAGGGCGGTGTGACCGTCGTCGAATCGCACCAGGTAGGGCGGCTCCCCGCCCGCTCCGCGGACCTCGACGATCTCGCCCGCCCGCCCCGGATGGCCCACGATATTGGCGTGCACGTGGAGCCGGTCCCCTACTGCTGCCTGCATGCGCCCACCTCCTCGTCCGCATTCGCCCACGGCATGCCCGCATTCCCCGCGCGGCGGGGGGACACGCTCACGGTGTACCCAGACTGGCACGGGCAGGCAGCCACCTGGACGCTGGTGGTGGTACCGGCCATGCGGGGCGTTTGCATCCGGCTCTCTCGCTGGTCCGCCACGCGCGTTCGCTGCCGGCGTAGCTGGGCACACTGCCCCGTTGCCCCAGGCTGGATGGGGTGAACGTCCTGGCGATGGGGAACGGTTGCTTGTGCGGCATTCGCACGGGTAACGTCGCCCGGCGCGCGGGCTAGCATGTGGAAGGGACGAGCAAGACTTCAGTTGCCTCCCCGGCCGCTCGGTGAGGGGGCGACGAGATGTTTGAGAGGTTTACCGACCGGGCACGGCGGGTTGTGGTCCTGGCTCAGGAAGAGGCCAGGATGCTCAACCACAATTACATCGGTACCGAGCACATCCTGCTCGGCCTCATCCACGAGGGCGAGGGCGTCGCCGCCAAGGCGCTGGAGTCGCTGGGGATCAGCCAGGAGGCCGTGCGCCAGCAGGTCGAGGAGATCATCGGCCAGGGCCAGCACGCGCCGTCCGGGCACATCCCCTTCACCCCGCGGGCCAAGAAGGTCCTTGAGCTCTCACTGCGCGAGGCGCTGCAGCTCGGCCACAACTACATCGGCACCGAGCACATCCTGCTCGGCCTGATCCGCGAGGGCGAGGGTGTCGCCGCGCAGGTGCTGGTCAAGCTGGGCGCCGACCTGAACCGGGTCCGCCAGCAGGTGAACCAGCTGCTGCAGGGCTATCAGGGCAAGGAGCCGGCCGCCGCGGGCCCGCCGCCCGAGGCGGCGGGCTCCACCTCGCTGGTGCTTGACCAGTTCGGCCGCAACCTCACCCAGGGCGCGCGTGAGGGCAAGCTTGATCCGGTGATCGGCCGGGAGAAGGAAATCGAGCGCGTGATGCAGGTGCTGTGCCGGCGCACCAAGAACAACCCGGTGCTGGTCGGCGAGCCCGGCGTCGGGAAGACCGCGGTGGTGGAGGGGCTGGCGCAAAAGATCGTCAAGGGCGAGGTGCCGGAGACCCTGAAGGACAAGCAGCTCTACACCCTGGACCTGGGCGCGCTGGTCGCGGGCTCGCGGTACCGGGGTGACTTCGAGGAGCGGCTGAAGAAGGTGCTCAAGGAGATCCGGACCCGCGGCGACATCATCTTGTTCATCGACGAGCTGCACACCCTGGTCGGCGCGGGCGCGGCCGAGGGCGCGATCGACGCGGCCTCGATCCTCAAGCCGATGCTGGCCCGCGGGGAGCTGCAGACGATCGGCGCGACCACCCTGGATGAGTACCGCAAGCACCTGGAGAAGGACGCCGCGCTGGAGCGCCGGTTCCAGCCGATCCAGGTGGCGGAGCCGACGATCTCGCACACGATCGAGATCCTCAAGGGCCTGCGCGACCGCTATGAGGCGCATCACCGCGTGTCGATCACCGACGACGCCATTGTCGCCGCCGCGCGGCTGGCGGACCGCTACGTCAGCGACCGGTTCCTGCCGGACAAGGCGATCGACCTGATCGATGAGGCCGGGGCGCGCCTGCGGATCCGCCGGATGACCGCGCCGCCTGACCTGCGCGAGTTCGACGAGAAGATCGCGCAGGTGCGGCGGGAGAAGGAGTCGGCGATCGACTCGCAGGACTTCGAGAAGGCGGCCGCGCTGCGCGACAGCGAGCATCAGCTGATCGCCAGGAAGGACGCGCGGGAGAAGGAGTGGAAGGCCGGCGACATGGACGTCGTCGCCGAGGTCAACGAGGAACTGATCGCGGAGGTCCTGGCTATTGCGACGGGCATCCCGGTGTTCAAGCTGACCGAGGAGGAGTCGCAGCGGCTGCTGCGCATGGAGGAGGAGCTTCACAAGCGGGTGATCGGGCAGAACGTAGCCATCAGGTCGCTCTCGCAGGCGATCAGGCGGACCCGTGCCGGGCTGAAGGACCCCAAGCGGCCGGGTGGGTCGTTCATCTTCGCCGGCCCGTCGGGGGTTGGTAAGACCGAACTGTCCAAGACGCTCGCGGAGTTCCTGTTCGGTGACGAGGACTCGCTGATCCAGCTCGACATGAGTGAGTACATGGAAAAGCACACGGTGTCACGGCTGTTCGGCTCGCCACCTGGTTATGTCGGGTATGAGGAGGGCGGCCAGCTGACCGAGAAGGTCCGCCGGAAGCCGTTCTCGGTGGTCTTGTTCGACGAGATCGAGAAGGCCCACCAGGACATCTTCAACTCCCTGCTCCAGATCCTGGAGGACGGCCGCCTCACCGACGCGCAGGGCAGGGTGGTCAACTTCAAGAACACAGTGATCATCATGACCACCAACCTGGGCACCAAGGACATCTCCAAGGGCGTGTCCATGGGATTCGCCAAGGCCGGTGAGTCGAAGGGGTCCTATGACCGGATGAAGGCCAAGGTGACCGAGGAACTGAAGCACCACTTCCGGCCCGAGTTCCTGAACCGGGTGGACGACACGATCGTCTTCCACCAGCTCACCGAGGACGAGATCGTCACGATCGTGGACCTGATGATCGCCAAGGTGGACGAGCGGCTCAGGGACCGTGACATGGGCCTGGAACTGCGCCCGGCGGCCAAGGCGCTGCTCGCCGAGCGTGGCTACGACCCGGTGCTGGGCGCCCGGCCGCTGCGCCGGACGATCCAGCGGGAGATCGAGGACGCCCTGTCGGAGAAGATCCTGTTCGGCGAGCTCAAGGCCGGCCAGATCGTCATCGTCGACGCCGAGGGCACCGGCGAGGACGCGGCGTTCACGTTCAAGGGCGTGCCCAAGCCCGGCGAGGTGCCCGACACGCCGCCCGCCGAGATCGACAGCAAGGCGGCCGCCGGCGGAACCGACGGGCACCTGACCAACGGCGAGCAACACCACCCGGGCAGCGGTTAAGCAGCCCCTTCTGGGGCGTTCTGCGGTCGCTGACACGACTTCGGCGTGGGCCGCCAGCCACCGGGACCTGGCCCTGGCGGGGTTCGCTCGGAGGAGGTCACCGCCCGGGTAGTGCTCCACCTGGAGCGCTTCGTCGAGTACCTCACCGCCACCTACGGCCACGATCGGCTCCCCGGTGGTGCCCCGGGACGTGTTCGGCTGGCGGGACCTGTCCCGCTCGAAAATAGGATTCAGCAGCAGCGCTGAGGGTCTCCGCGGCCGGCTACCGGGAACGGGGGCCGAGCGCGTCGGGGTGGGCCCGGCGGTGGTGCCCGGTCAAGTCCTCGCTGAGGTTGCCGGGCCGGCAGGCGGCGGTGCGGTGGCGGATCTGGCAGCGCGTGACCGGAAGATAGGTAACGGTCACAGGGAAGCGGCGGGACCTTGAATTGCTCATCACCTCTTTGATGCCAGCCCCGCCGCAATGACCTTGCCGTGCGCCACACACACGCCCACGCGGCACCCATGAGGGCTCCTGGTCTTGCCGTGCGGGTGAACAGTGTGTGAACTGAGCAAGGCGAGCACATGATGGCCGCCAGCAGGCCCAGCGCAGGGGAGGTGCCGCAGGTGAGCGTGGGCGATCATTTCGAGCGGGTAGCCGGCGTCTACGAATCGCTGCGCACCACCGACCAGGCGCCGGTGCGCGCGATCGGCCAGCTGCTGCCTGACCGCCCGGTCACCGGCCTGGATATCGGCTGCGGGACGGGACGGTACACCCGGCTGCTGCGCGCCCTGCTGCCGGACGGCTCGCGGCTGGCCGCCAGCGATGTCTCGGCGGCCATGCTGGCACAGCTCCAGGCCGGCAACCGCGGCCACGCCGGTGGGGTGGTGCCGCTGCTAGCAGCCGCCGAACAGCTGCCGTTGCGGACCGCCAGCCTCGATGTGGTTACCGCGTTCAACTGCGTTCACCACTTCGACCTCGGCCGCTTCCTGACCGCCGCCGCCCGGGTGCTGGCGCCCGGCGGCCAGCTGTTCATCTACACCCGCACCCCGCAGCAGAACGCGCGGACGATCTGGGGCCGCTACTTCCCGGGCTTCACCGAACACGAGCAGCGGCTGCACACCCAGGCCGCGATCCGGGACGCCGTCAGCCGGACCGGCGGGCTCACGATGATCGCAACACAGACCTTCAAACATCCGCGCACGAGCACGGCCGAGCGGCTCCAGGCCCAGGCCGAGGGACACCACTACTCGACCTTCTCCCGCTACACCCCGCAGGAGCTGCGCGCGTCCACCGCGACCTTCCTGGCCCGGCTGCCCAGCCCCGAGG
Organism: uncultured Actinomycetes bacterium; assembly: GCA_963730065.1. Classification (GTDB taxonomy): domain Bacteria; phylum Actinomycetota; class Actinomycetes; order Streptosporangiales; family Streptosporangiaceae; genus UBA9676. Next base: position 221,992 of record CAVSQL010000014.1, read on the forward strand.
TCTGCTGGGTGGACGAGCACCTGCTGGTCGTCGCCGGCGCGAGCCGCCGCAACCAGGTGGAGCCTGACAGCCCGGGCACCCTAGCGAGCAAGGCGATCAAGGATCAGGCCCTCCACATCAGCGCCGCGCGCGCCCGCCAGGCTCCCAACAGACGTCCTGGCGGCCGCGCGCAGATCACCCCGTCATGCGCCCAGCCGATTGCTGGCGACGACCTTCGGCAGAGCGCCCAGACCGGCGGATCTCGCGCGTTCTCTGAACAATCAATGTGAACCCTAGAGTTGGGGCATTGCCGCAGGTCAGCACTCTTTCGTCGACGCTCAAGGGCCAATCGGGGCTGGGCATCAAAAAGCAGCAGCGAGGCGAGGTGGGCGACCCCTTCGGCACCGTATGGCCGCTTTCTGCAGTGCCGAGCTAGAGGCCAGACCTGCCGCGACTCGCCGACCGGGACATTTCGGTCTGTGTCGCGGCATCATCCTGGCGGTCATACAGGTCTCTGAGCTGCGGCAACGTCTGAGTCGTTCAGTTAACAGGCAACGGTTGCTGCCAGCGACCCTCACGCTGCGCGCCTGGCGCTCCAGAGCGCCGGCGAACCTGCCGAATCGGCGCGGGCAGTCAGGGGATCGGTGAGCCTTGTCCGGTTTACCCAGATCTGCTGATTCTGTGCACTTGGCCGGGCAACTTTCGGTCGGATTCGGGCGCCTTCTGGCAGTCGGCGGCGCCGCGGATGGCGGGGAACACGTATCGGCTACGAGCAAAAGCCGCCCGGGAGGCCGGCTACCGGCTCGGGAGTGATCGCGGCAGCCCGAACCACGGCAGCACGCTGGCCTCGAAGCGGGTGATGGCGCTGATCTGGCCGCCGGCCAGGGTGAGCACGTAGAAGGCGGTCGCATGGCGGATGCCGGCCGGGCCGCGCAGGTAGGCTCCGAACGCCGGCTGGCCGTTGGCTCGCACCGGGACGAGGTCGAACCTGCGGCCCGCGGCGAACAGGCTGGCGCAGTAGCGGGTCACGACGTCTCGGCCCTCGTATCCGAAGGGTATCGGCGGCATCGCGATGAAGACGTCGCCGGTCAGCAGGGCCACCAGCGCGTCGAGGTCGGCCGACTCCCACGCGCGGGCGAACTTGGCCACGATCGCGTCCTCGGCGGGTGAGCCAGCGGCCGGCGGCGGTTGGTGGCCAGCGGCCGGCTGCTGCCGGCGCTGGAGGCTGGCGCGGGCTCGTTTGAGGGTACTGTTGGCCGATTCGAGGGTCACCTCCAGCATGCCGGCCACCTCGCTGGCGTGGAACCCAAGGACGTCGCGCAAGATGAGGACGGCGACCTGGCGTGGCGGCAGCAGCTGCAGGGCGGTCACGAAGGCCAGCGAGATGGCTTCGGTCTGCTCGTAGCGGGCCTCCGGCCCGGGCGGCACGTCGACGGCACCCTCGAGGAGGGCGTCAGGAAACGGCTGCAGCCAGACGGCCTCGTCGCGCGGGGTCGGCACGAGCGGTTCGTACTGAGACACGTCCCACTCCCTGGCCGGGCGCCGGCTCGCTGCGCGGCGCGCGTTGAGGCACCGGTTGGTGGCGATCTTGTACAGCCAGGTGCGCAGCGAGGCGCGTTCCTCAGTGAACCCGCCGATGCCTTGCCAGGCGGCCAGCATCGTCTCCTGGACGGCGTCCTCGGCGTCGGCGAAGGATCCGAGCATCCGGTAGCAGTGCACCTGCAGCTCCCGCCGGTGCGGCCCGGTCAGCTCCCGGAACGCCTCGCCATCTCCGGCCCGTGCCCGTGAGAGCAGATCGGCTGTCACCATCCTGCGCGCCTTCCTTCCGCATCACGTGGCGCTTCCACCCGGTATATACACCGCCCGGGGGGCGAACTGGGCGGCTCGCGGGCGCCCAGTTTCCCGGCGCCGCGGTGTATGCATCACCGACCGCCCGAACGATCCGAGCGCCGGATCGTGCCGCGGCAGCTAGGAACGACCCTGGAGGTTGACGATGGAATCGTCCGCATCGGCCGGGCGCGTGGCGTCCGCCGTTCTGGATCCGCGCCGCGCTGACCGAGGGCTACCAGTCGGCCTTCCTGGCCTGCGCCGTGCTGGCCGGGATCGGCCGTTCCTGCTCCCCGGCCGACCGCAGAAGCCAGCGCACGAGCGCCAGAGCCGGCCCGGCGGCCGATGCCGCTGCGCAGGAGACGTGGTGATCAGGTCAGGAACGAAATGAGCGAACAGCGCACCGATTCTTACCACCACGCCGCCTGCGGCGGCGATAGCTGACAACACCAATCAGAAGGAGGAGCAGACCATGACCATCCACGAATACCTCATGAAAGCCGTCCAGGATGACGCCCGGCGGGCCGGCGAACGAGACCGGCTGCTCCGCGAGGCACGGCGGGCTCGCAGGGCGCGCCGCCAGCGTCTGGTTCCCGCTGCTCCAGCGGGGCGCCGAACCGAAATGGGAAAGATCGTCGTGAGCGAGAACGTCACGCTCGACGGAGTCATCCAAGACCCGGCCGGTGACGAAGGCTTCAGGGCCCGCGGCTGGGTCGGCCTGATCGGAAATAGCCCGCAGCTCGCCAAGCTCGCGCTCGGCGAGGCGCTGGCCGCCGGGGCCCTCCTGCTGGGCCGGCGCAGCTACGAGTGGCTCGCCGCGCGGTGGCCATCCCGCAGCGGCGAGCTGGCGGACAGGCTGAACAGCCTGCCCAAGTACGTCGTGTCCGCGACCCTCGCCAATCCCGCCTGGAACAACTCGACAGTCCTCAAGGGCGACGTGCTTAACGGGGTCTCGACGCTGAAGCAGCACATAGAGGGGGACATCGTCATCGCCGGCAGCTTTCAGCTCGTACGCACGCTGATCGAGCACGACCTGGTCGACGAGCTGCGGCTGAAGATCTTCCCGGTCGCCCTCGGGGACGGCGAGCGCCTGTTCGGCGAGACCAGCGACAAGAAACCCATGCGCCTCCTCGACACCCAGACCCTCGAGGGCGGCATCGCCTACCTCACCTACCAATCTGTCCGGGACGCCTAGCGGCGTCAGACGGCGCTAGCGTTCCGAAATGCTCGCGGGCGCTTCCCCCGGGCAGGCATCCGGAAGAGCGCCTCATGAGCAGCAGGTGGCAAGAAGGAGACCACAGCAATGAGGACGCCGCTACGACGTTCCATTGCCCAGGTACTGAAGATCGCCCGCGCCGGTGGCCGATCACTACGGGCAGCGCATCTGGTCTGACGCTTACCGCTTCCCGCGCGGATCTGCTCAAGACCCTGGCCCAATCACGGCCACGCTCATATCGGGCTGGTGACACGTTTCTCACCGTCCCATATCGCCCAATTCTGGCGCGACTGGACTGCCATGCTTGGCTATCGGTCCGCCGACCAGAACAGCGGTTCCATGCGCGCTGGCGCCATCTGGCGCTAGTTACTGGGTGTCGCCTGTTTCTTGGCCGGACTTCGCCGCCGCGGAGCGCACATCACCCACCTCGACCCGGCGGGGGTCCGGATAGACCATGACTGATTAGGCTCAGATCCAGATCTTGCCCGGGAGGCGATGCACTCCTAAGGCTGCCAGCTGGCACCGGCGCCGTGGTGGCGGCCGGCGGCCAGGCTGGGGCAAGGGCTTGGTGGTAGCCATGCAAGTCAGCAAGCAGTACGTGATCGACTTTCTGCGCCGCTGGGATACCGGGAGGTAGCTGACGATGCGGAGCGGGATCTACCCGATCCGGTTGAACTCAGCCAGGCCCAGGAATGGGCCGAGCGGCACGGCATTTCCCGCAGCGAACTGATCGACCGAATGGGCGGTAGCCCATGAATCAGCGACCCCACGCTTACTGCACCCACAGCTTGCAGGATCGTTGGGCACAAGCGTGCCAGCGCCTGGCCACGGTTGCCAGGCTGAGCCGGCGCGTTAGCGGGTACCGGTGATGTAGTTCGTCAAATGCGCTTGCTCGGTTTCGAGCTCGTCGATACGGTTCTTCACCACGTCGCCGATGCTCACGATCCCTCGCAAGCCGCCGTCGACCACGACCGGCATGTGCCGGACCCGGTGCTCGGTCATGATGCGCATGACCTCCTCAACTGGGGTCTGTGGCGTAACCGTGTGCACCTCGGCGGTGTAGATAGCCGTGATCGCCTCAGACAGCACCGCGGCGCCTCGCTCGGCCAGCGCCCGGACAATGTCCCGCTCACTGGCGATTCCGTCGACCGAGGTGCCGTCGTGAGAGACGACGACAGCACCGATCCGGTGTTCGGCGAGCACCGTGAGAAGGTGCCGCACGTCGGTGTCCGGGGTGACGGTGACGACCTGCCCGCCCTTGACACGAAGTACGTCGCTCATACGCATCTGGCCCTCCCAGACACCGGTGCGGGACCGATCGTGTGCCCACCGGCACCCAGGCTATTACTTCAACCCGCGGTTGCCGGTAGATGACCGGCGGTGAATCCCGGCATTGGCCGGGCCCGGGTATGGCCGACCCGGACAGCAGCGGGTGCGGCGAGGTCAGTCAGGGCCGCCGAGCCTGGGAACCCGCCCCCCAACGGCCGCGCCGTGCCGGACCGGGCCCGGGCGGCGCGTTCACGGGCAGTCCTGACGCATGCGTCCCGTCACCGGGACGCCCGTGATCATCTGTTGGGGATCTCACGAGAGTCGCCGACGAGCACGCGGCCGATGCCGCGGCGGCCTCATCAAGACAACCTGAGATCCAAGGCTGCCTGCAGACAAGCCCACCGTTCACGCAACAGGTGCCCGCCGGCATCCTTCCCGGTGGCAGGCATCCAGCGACCGGCAACGAGGGGTACGAACACAATGGATCTCAAAACGACCGAATTTCGGCAGCAGGAGGAGAAGCTATGGAGCCTACGGCAGGCAGGCCGGATGCAGACGCCGCCGAGTTCCTCGAGTTCCTCGAGCGGTGTCATGACGCCCTGAGGCAGCACACCGGCGGCAACCCGCGGCCGTATCTTGAACTGTGGTCACATGCTGACGACGTTTCGCTCATGGGAGGGGTCGGCGGTCACCAGGTCGGTATTGACGAGGTGAGCGAGCTCCTGACCGCAGCAGCCAAGACGCTCAACTACGAAACCTGGAGCGCCGAGAACCTCGTCACCGGTTTCGACGATACGTTCGGTTTCACAGTCGAGCTTGAGCGGCTCACCCGGCATGTCCACGGTGAGACGGAGGAAATGAGGCTCAGAGCGACGTCTGTCTACCGGCGAGAGGACGGCGCCTGGAAGGTGATCCATCGTCACGGTGACAGTCTGATGACCGTCGAAATCGACCCCGAGGGCAGACGCTGAGACCGCCGAAATGACGCTCTGAGCAACATCCAGAAGCCTTGCCCTCCCGCATATTCCCCGAACTGCTGCTGGCTGGCCCGGGAGCGGCCGTTTTGGTCCTGCCTCGCCCGGTGGCAGATGTGGGACCCCGGCGCCCTCACCGAGGACGACATCGACGAAATGGTGCATTCGGCCGGGCAGCCGGCGCGGCAGACGACGGTAACAGATTGTGACGAATAATCTGTGACTAATTGGTCGCTATGCGCGCATATCGCCGAGTCTGTACTCGTCACGTGCGGTTCTCAGGTAAGGCAGTTGGCGCGCATATTTGCTGGTTATGCATGCTCCCGTCGAGCTCTAATTTAGGTGTCACCTGAGATCCGCCTGCAGGAACGTGATCTGGTCAGCATGGCGGGGCCTGCGTACTGTTGGTGCAGGATTGGTTCCGCTCGGTGTGGCAGGGCCGCGGGGGGATGCTGGGTGGTGGCGGAGCCTGGGCTTTCGTTTTGCCGGCTGCTGCGGCAGCTGCGGGCCGAGGCGACACTGGCCCAGGAGGAGCTGGTGCAGGCGGCGGGAGTGAGCCAGCGGTCGGTCAGCGACCTGGAACGGGCATCAACCGCACCGCGCACAACGGCACCGCGCTGCTACTGGCCGACGCGTTGAACTGACCGGTCCGGTCGGGGAGGCGTTTGTGACGCGGCCCCGGGCGAGGCCCCGGCGCTAGACGTGGTGGCGGCCCGGCACGGGGTGGTAGCGGGGGCGTTCGCGGCGGCGGCGACCCGGGCGCTGCCGCGGGATCTGGCCGCCTTCACCGGCCGTCAGGCCGAGCTCGCCCATCTCGTGGAGGCACTGGCCGATGTGGCAGCTGCCATCTGTGTACTTCTAACGTTGCTGGTAGTTGCCCTAAGGTGCCTATTTGGGCGTTCGCCTGCTGCCCGGTAATTTTCGGTTCATAATCCCGTGATAGGCCCGTAACCGGACGAAGGTGACGGGCTGACGGTCCCTGAACCTGGCCGGCAGGTAACGCTCCCCAGCCGTCTGGAGTCCAGGCATGAGCCGCGGCCGTCACGCGAAGCCATCGTCCCTCCCGTCCGCTTCCACCCTCGCCCCCGCCGCCCTGGTAGTGGCAGCGGTCGCCGCCCCCGCGGCACACCCGGCCGGGCCCCCCGGCGGCCCGGCCGGATCTGTCCCGGCCGCGGCGCCAGCCGCCTCTCCCTTCGCCGCCGCGCAGGCGCTGCGCGCGGCTGCCGCCGCCCGGGAGGCACACCCGGCCGCCACGGCAGCGGTCATCACCGTCGCCCCCGGCGACACCCTCACCTCGCTCGCCCGGCGCCACTACCGCCACGCGAGCCGGTGGCCGGTGATCTGGTGGGCCAACCGCCACCTGGTGCACAACCCCAGCCTGCTCCGCGCGGGCCTGCACCTGGTGCTGCCGACCGACCCGGCGCCGACCAGCGCGATGGTGAACGCGGCCTACGCGGCGATTCCGCCGCCGCCACCGCCGCCGGCCCCGGTGGCAGCACCGGCCGCTGCCCCGGCCGCTGCGCCCGCGCCCGTGGCTCCCGCCCCGGCGCCTGCCCCGGTGGCCTCGAGCGGGATGGTCGGCACCGGCGGCATGTCCGCCTTCCAGGCCTGCGTGATTCAGCGCGAGTCCGGCGGCAACCCCTCGGCGGTCAACCCGTCGTCCGGCGCGGGCGGCCTGTACGGGTTCCTGCCCTCGACCTGGGCCGCGCTCGGCCATTCCGGCCTGCCGGAGAACGCCTCCGTCGCCGAGCAGAACCAGGCGTTCGCGCAGGAGTACGCGCACGGCGGGACCTCGGCGTGGGCTCCCTACGACGGCTGCTAGCCACGGCTGCTGATCTGACCGCCATCGGCCTCAGAGCCTGTTCGGAAACCTATGCGACCGCTGGGAGAGACAGCTGTGCGGCTGGCGGGCGGTGGCCGGCGCCGTATTGCTGGCGGCCAAGCCGCCGGGTCATGATGATGATCATGGACCAGTAGACCATGGCGGCGTGATGTTCGGTGAGCCGCTCGTAGTCGCGGACAGTGCGCCGGGAGCGGGTGATCCAGGCAAAGGTCCGCTCCACTGCCCAGCGGCGGCGGAGCACCACGAACGCGTGGGCGGCGTTGCGTTTGACGATTTCTACCGTCAGCCGCAGGTTCGCGTGCGCCCACGTCAGCAGCTTGCCGGCGTAGCCGCCGTCGGCCCAGACGAGGGTGACGGTGCGGAAGGCGGCATGCAGCTGCCATAGCAGCGCCGTGGCGCCATCGCGGTCTTGGACGGATGCGGCGGTCACCACGATCACCAGCAGCAGGCCCATGACATCGACGGCGATGTGCCGCTTGCGGCCGTTGATCTTCTTCCCGGCGTCGAAGCCGCGGCTGGGCCTGGCGACGGTTTCGGCAGCTTTCACCGACTGGGAGTCGATGACCGCGGCGGTCGGCCCGGGATCGCGGCCGGCAGCGATCCGGCGCTGCCGGCGCAACTCATCGTGCATGGCGGCAGTCGCGCCGGATGCCTGCCAGCCTGCGAGGTAGTCATAGACCGTGGACCAGGGCGGGCCGCCGGGCCGGTGCCCATGCCCGGTAGCCCATCTGCGCCGCCTTCAGTGCGGCGTTTCCCGGGCCCGGATGGCAGCGCGCCAGCGGCAAGCACAACGCCGGCTCAGTGCCGATGCGGCTCCTGCAGATGCGCCAGGTGCTCCTCGATCGTGCCAACGACGGCGGGATCGCCGGGATCCTCCAGGAGACCAAGCGCGTGCCGGATACGAAAGGCGGTCTCCAGCGGGCGGGAGCCGGTGTCGAACCCGCGCGTCCTGGCATACGCGCGCCACCCGCGCGCCCATAGGGCGCTGAAGTCGCGGCGGCGGCGCCTCCACAGCCCGGTGCCCCACTCGCCGAAGTCGAAGTCCCAGAACGGATGGTCGATCCGGGCCGTCTCCCAGTCGATGATGCCGGTCAACCGGTCGCCATCCGCAAGCAGCTGGTCCTCGTGGATGTCGCCGTGGACCAGGACCGGCCCAAGCTGGGCGGCGCGGGCCAGCAGGTCCGCCCACGCCGGAGCGCAACCGGGCTGGCCCAGGCGCTCGGCGGCCTCAGCGGCCGCTTCGGCGCTGGTGGCGGGGTCGAGAGCCCGGCGCAGCCAGCGATGACGAGCGGCGTGGTGGTGACGAGGAGGGCGTGCCCCGGCAAGCGCTGGCGGATCGACCTCGTGCCAGCAGGCGATGGCCTGGCCAAGCTGCTCGACCAGGGCCTCGGGCTCGGCCGGCACCTCACCGCGCAGGCGGGTGACAGCGGCGAACGGGAACGGGTAGATCTCCGGGTTTTCCCAGCAGCCGAGCAGGCGCGGCACGACGCTCAGCTGCGCCTCGGCCAGAGCCCGGTAGGCGGCGAGCTCTCGCTCGAACCACTCCACGCCGATGCGGGAGCGTGGGAACAGGAACACCCGATGAGAGTCGAGCAGGACGAGCTTGTTCCACCCGGTCACGTTCAGGACCAGCCGGTCAAGGTCCACGCCGACGAGCGACGCGAACCGCTCCGCCTGCGGGGGCACCAGCACGGCGTTGACCGCCCGTCCGACAATGTCACCGCTCACGCCCAAATTATGGCCGCCTGCGCGGGCCGTCGCGGAACGGCACAAATCGCAGCCGGAGCGCGTCAGCCACCGGCCACCTGAGGCAGGCTCAAGGACCCGCCAGGCAGCCGTCAGCCTCGCCACCTACAGGTTTCCGAACAGGCTCTAAGCTTGCCGTTTAACCTCGGGGTCCGGCTTTCCTGAGATTTGTGATCTTGTCCTGGCGTGCCGCCATGACATGGCACAGCCACCGCGTGATCATCTTCGGGTTCCTTCCAAAGAGCCCAGAGATGATGGCGGTGGCTGTGGCGTTCAGTATGGCGTGGCTGGAGCCGGGGGCCGGGCCGCGGCTGGAAGGCGATCGGGCGCGGGAGCGGCTGGCGGCCTTCCGCGGTGAGCTTTACCGCTGTTTCACGGCGCGGGCGGATGCCCTGTTTGAGCTGGCTGATGCGGTGCTGTGCGCGGACGGGCCGGTGCAGACCCTGGCCGGGCTGTCGCTGGCGCCTGAGCACCGGCGCGGTCACGGCGCCTTGTATGACGCGGTGAACCGCGGGCGGATCGATATCAGGCGGCTGCGCCGGTCATTGGCGGGGCTGCCGTTACCACGTGCGGCGGATGGGCGGCTGGTGCTGGCCGCCGATGTGAGTAACTGGCTGCGGCCGGGCGCGGTGACCAGCCCGGAGCGGTTGTTCTGCCACGTCTATGGGCGGGGAGGGGGCAGGCGCAGATGATCCCGGGCTGGCCGTACTCGGTGATCGCCGCCCTGGAGAGCGGCCGGACCTCCTGGACCGCGGTGCTGGATGCGGTCCGCCTTGGCCCCGGTGACGATGAGACCGCGGTCACCGCCGCCCAGGTCCGGGACGTCGTCACCCGGCTGATCGCTGCTGGGCACTGGCGTGAGGGCGACCTGGGCATCCTGGTCGTCTCCGGCGCCGGGTATGACGTGACCCGGCTTTCGTTCCTGCTCGCGGACCTGCCCGTGGACCTGCTGGGCCGGCTGCGCAGCGACCGGGTGCTGTGGCTGCCGGCGCCGCCGCGCCAGCCCGCCACCATGGGCCGGCCCCGCAAGCACGGCGGGGAACTGGCCCTGGCTGACCCGGCGTCCTGGCCGGCCCCGCAGGTCACCACGAGCACCGTAACCTCCCGCTACGGGATAGCTGTGGCCGCCGCCTGGGACCGGGTGCACCCCCGGCTCACCCACCGCGCCGCCTGGCTGGACCACGACGGCGGGCTGCCCGTCATCGAAGGGACCCTGATCCGCTTGCGCGTGGATCACCTGCCCGGCGACCGTGACCCCAAGCCGGTATGGCTATGGTCCTCGGCCACCAGCGCCACCCCCGATGCCGTGGACAGGTTGTGGCAGGCGTTCTTGCGCCGGTTTGACCTGGAGCACACGTTCCGGCTGTTCAAGCAGGTCCTTGGGTGGACCGTCCCGAAGATCCGCGACCCCGCGGCTGCGGACCGGTGGACCTGGCTGATCATCACCTGCCACGCTCAGCTCCGCCTCGCCCGGCCGCTCGCTGACGACCTGCGCCTGCCCTGGGAACGGCCCGCCCCGCCGGGCCGGCTGACCCCGGCCCGCGTCCGCCGCGGGTTCAGGAACATCCGCGCGACCGCAGCCCAGCCCGCCGGTGCGCCAAAACCCGGCAAGCCCGGACCCGGCCGGCCACCAGGATCGAAGAACCGCCACCCCGCCCCCCACCACGACGTGGGGAAAACCACCAGAAGAGAACGCACGCTCAAGGCAAGACACGAACGCGCAGGTTAAACGGCAAGCTAAGGCGGACGTCGTCCGCCAGGCCGTACTTGACCAGCGCGATCGTCCAAGCACCGCAGGCCCGGCGCATCCCTTACCGAAAGCAGTCGAACCGGGCGCGGACGTCCAGGCGGCGCTGGCCCTAGAGTCGGCGGCGCAGGCCGGTGTACATACAAGGACGAGCAGGACCTCACCGAAGGCTGCCAGCGCTTCGCTGCCCAGGTCGCCGAGTGGCTCAACCGAGGCTGACTAGCGTCAGCCTGGTTCACCGGTCAGATCCACCAAAGCCCCAGCCTCAACCACGTCCTTCGTCCTGCCCAGCGACCACGCCCATCGCCCTCGGTTTGCCCACCTCAGCCGCACAGCCACGACGCTTAACGATCTTGCGGCCAGGAGGAATCCGCGAGGCTTGCCACCATCGAAAGGGCGATCACACCTGTGCGCTATCGAGTGATCGTGGCCGCCGTGGTGCGGGGAGGAGGCGACAGTGGCCAGCCCGAGGTTGGGCTGGTTCAGCCTGTTTCCTTGCCGAACGCTTCGTCGAGCAGGGCGCCGGCGTCGGGGGGCCGGACAGTGGGCGGCGTGGTGCCCGGGGCCGGTGGGGCGGGCTGGGTGGCCGCCGGTGGCCTGCCGTCTGCGGCCGGTTCGGCCGTCAGCGCGGCGGGTGCGGCGATGAGGCGTTTGATCTGGATGAACGTTACGCCGCCGCGGTAGATGTAGGCGGCCTGCCCGGTGTCGAGGGACCGGATGATGGCCGGATCGGCGACGGGCCCGGCCCGCATCCGGGACGAGCCTTCATGTCCCCATGACGCGGCCCCGAGCACGCGCCGGGAGGTATCGGCCGAGGGGTGGCTTCCGGCCAGCGCGGCTGCGGGATCGGGGTGGGGTGTGCGCAGCAGCCAGATTCCTCCGTCGGCGGTGGCGGCGATCCGGTACCGGTCATCGTCTCGGGGCGCCAGCCCCGGCCAGGACTGGGCCGAGACCTGCACGGCCAGCCCCAGCGAGCGCGCCCGCTCATACAGCTGCCAGATCGGCAGCCGCCGGGACACGGCGCTGAACTCGTCCACCGCCAGCAGGACCTCCCGCTGGCCGCCGTGGCCGTCGGCGGTGTAGCTGGCCAGCAGGTCCACCAGCGCCCGGGCCTGGGCTTCGGCGACCGCGATCTCCGAGGTCCCCTCCAGGATGCAGTACCAGGCATCGGCGTCGCCGAAGCCGCCGGGCCCGTCCAGCCCCTCGCCCAGCCGCCGGAACAACGTCCGGAACCGCAGGGCGATGTCGCTGATATGCCGGGACGCCGACCGCAGCAGGGCCGCGTCCTTCCCGTCCGGTGAGCTGGCGTAGGCGGCGGCGAGCCAGCCGCTGTCGAGCCGGGCGAGGAAGTCGGCCGCGCTGGCCGGCGGCCCGCAGGGCGGGTTCACGGCGAGGGCGACGACGGCCTCGAGCACATCAGCGTAGTAGGCGGCGCCCCCGGTGCCACGCTCGATCATGTCGGCCAGGGTGGTGATGAGCTGACGGGCCGGCAGCGCCCACAGCGACAGGCTCGCCTCGTCGGGCCAGATCGCGGTGGACCGGGCGCCGGCCTCGCGCAGCACCCGGCGGGCCCGGTCGGCCACCCGGCGCGCATCGGCCCCGCCCTTGCAGTCCAGCACCACCAGCAGCGGCCGCAGGCCAGCCCCGGCCGCGTGCCGCTGCAGGCCCTCGGCCAGGAAACCCGCCCACAACCGCAACAGCAGCGTGGTCTTACCGGTCCCGGTGGTGCCGATGACGACCTGGTGGGAGCGCAGCCGCTGATACGGGATCGCCGCGAGCGGCGGCGCGGGGTGGCCGACCGCCCGGATGACGGCGCCGGCCACGATGGCCCCGCCGCGGGACAGCAGCGGCACCGCGCCCGGAGCGGCGATCCTGGACCGGGCGCTGCGGACCTGGTGCCGCCACTGCCGCCGGTCGAAGGCGGCGCTGGCGGTGGGGGACAGCCCGCCGGTTCCGGTCCGCATCGCATAGATCCGCCGCGACCAGGCCAGGGCGCCCACCACCAGCCCGAGCGGTATCGCCACCGGGGCGATCGTCACGGCGGCCCGCAGCACCGACCCGGCCGTGGCCAGGTGCCACATCGCCAGCCACGCCAGGTACGGGGCGGCGGCCACCCGCCGCCAGGACCGTGCCGCCAGCGCGGTGGCGGCCACCCACGCGGCCAGCATCGGCAGGCACCACAGCGTGGCCTGGTAGAGCCGGCGCGGCGGCCAGCCAGCCGCCCAGGCCACGGCGACCGCGCAGGCCGCCACCAGCGAAACCGGGGCCGCCGCCACGGCGAGCGCGGTCCCGGCCGTCACAGCGGCCGCCCAGACGAGCACGCGGCCAGCGGCCAGCAGCGGCCGGCGGCGCTGGCGGCGGGTCATGGCGGCGGCCCGGGCGGGCCGGCCCGGGACGATCCGGCCCTGGCTGAGCCCGCAGCGGGTAAGCGGGCCCGGGATAAGCCAGCACGGGGCAGCTCGGCACCGGCCGGCAGATCGCGGATCTCGACGCGTGCCCCCAGCGCGCCGACCGCGTCCCGGGCCCGGGCCACGACCGGCCGGGCGGCGGGCGAACACAGGTAGAGGGCCCGCGCGTGACGCGGCGGCTGGCCGGGCGCCCGGGCCTGCGCCGCCGGGCAGCCGTAGTCCCCGGTCCGGGTGAGGATCTCCCGCATGATGGCGGCCGTCCTGGCCACGGTCTTGCGGGTGAGCTCGGCCTCGACCGCCCAGCATTCCCCGGCCCACGCGGCCGGCCCTCCGTCCGGCCAGTGCACCTCCCCGTCGGGAATGTGCTCACGTAAGCCGACCCGGCCGCCCACCCGCGCGCGGAGCCTGCGCTCGCTGCGCCAGAACGCCCCGGCGGCGCGGTAGCCGGAGGTGGCTTCCAGGGCCAGCCGCACGGCCGTCACCGCGCGTAAGTGCGCCAGCCGCGACAGGGCCGGGACGGTGGCGGGAAACGGCAGGCCGCAGGCGGCCAGCCCGGCCCGGGTCAGCCAGATCCACAGTCCGCCCGGCCCAAGCCGGGCGGACTGTGCGTACCCGGCCCGTCGCCACGACGCGATGATGGCCCGGGCCCGTGACTCGCCGACGCCGAGCGCGGCGGCCATCTGATCGAGCTGGATGCCGTACATGTCCGCGGCGAACAGCAGCCCGGCGATGTCACGTTCGGCGAGATGCACGGGCCCGGCCGCAGCGGCCGGGCCGCCTGGGGCCGGCGTCACCCGACAACTACATCACGCCGCCGCGGCCCACGGTAAGTGCGGCGCAGCACAGGACCGGCCGCTAGCCGCCCCGCTTGTGCAGGAAGCTGACGAACTCCACGCCCTCGCGCAGCCGCCTCTTCATCATCTGCGGGCTGCGCAGCATCTCCGCTGACATCTCCGCGATCTTCCCCGCCCGGAAGTAGAACTGCCTGTAGAAGGTCTCGACGGAGTCGTAGATCTCGGTCCGGTTGAGGTTGGGGTAGCTGAGCGTGGCGGTCTGGACGCCGTGCTCGTCGAGCAGGGTCGCATCCTCCTCGGGCAGCCAGCCGTTCTCCTTCGCCTGCCGGTACAGGGCGGTGCCCGGGTAGGGCGCGGCGATCGAGACCTGCAGCGAGTGCGGGTTGATCTCCTTGGCGAAGCGGATGGTCTCCTGGATGGTCTCGGTGGTTTCCCCCGGCAGGCCGACGATGAAGGTGCCGTGGATGGTGATGCCGAGATCGCGGCAGTCCTTGGTGAACTGGCGCGCCCGGTCCACCCGGACGCCCTTCTTGATGTTGATGAGGATCTGCTGGTTGCCGGACTCGTAGCCCACCAGCAGCAGCCGCAGGCCGTTCTCCCGCATGATCTTGAGCGTCTCGTAGGGAACCTGCGCCTTCGCGTTGCACGACCAGGTCAGGCCGAGCTTGCCCATACCGCGGGCGATCTCTTCGGCGCGGCGCCGGTCGTCGGTGAAGGTATCGTCGTCGAAGAACACCTCCTTCACCGACGGGAACAGCTCACGGATGCGGGCCATCTCGCCCAGCACGTGCTCGACGCTGCGGGTGCGGTAGCGGTGGCCACCGACGGTCTGCGGCCACAGGCAGAAGGTGCACCGCGAGCGGCAGCCCCGGCCGGTGTACAGCGACAGGTAGGGGTGCTTGAGGTAGCCGATGAAGTAGTCGTTGACGTTCAGGTCGCGCTGGTAGACGTCGGTGACGTACGGCAGGCGGTCCATGTCCTCAAGGACCGCCCGGTCGGGTGTCGCCCCCACGGTGCCGGTGTCGTCGCGGAACGTGACGCCGTCCACCTCGGCGAGCGGGCGCCCCTCGGCGATCTCGGCGATGGTGAAGTCGAACTCCTCCCGGGCGACGAAGTCGATCGCCGGCGAGGCGAGCAGGGAGTCCTCGGGCTCGACCGCCACCTTGGCGCCGACGAAGCCGACCTTCAGCGCCGGGTTCTCCCGCTTGAGCGCCTCAGCTACCTGCACATCCCCGGCGAAGGACGGCGAGCTGGTGTGCAGCACGGCCAGCTCGTACTGGCGGGCGAGCGGCAGCACGTCGTCCAGGCTGAGGCCGGCCGCGGGCGCGTCAACCAGCTTGCTGCCGGGCACGATGGCCGCTACCTGCGCCAGCCAGGTCGGGTACCAGAACGACCGGATCTCGCGCTTGGCCTGGTAGCGCGAGCCTGCCCCGCCGTCGAAACCCTCGTAGGAAGGAGGGTGCAAGCACAGCGTTCGCATCATGGATGGCTAGCCTCCTGAGGTGCTCGTCCGTTGTCACCGATTCCCGTCGTGGCCCCGTCACCGGCCGGGCCGGGCGCCCGCGGTGCTGGCTCGACGCCGATGCTCGCCAGCGCGGCCGCGAAGGCCCGGTCCCATTCGCCCGGCGGCCGGCCGGGCAGCGGGTCTGCGGCCCGGTCCAGGGCGGCCAGAACGCTGGCGGTCAGGTCCGACGGCCGCGGGTTGCAGGCATCGGCACCGCCGAGTTCCAGCTCGTGCTGCAGGTTTTCCCGCCCGTGGCCGGGCATCGCGTCAAGGAGCACCAGCGGGCGGCCGACGACCCGCGCCTCGCCGCATGTGGTGGCGCCGGGCAGGGTAACGACGGCATCGCATGCGATCATCAGCTCGACGATACGCTCCGTGAATCCGAACGCGTGCACCCGCGGCGCCTTCCTGGCCAGGGCCGCGAGCCGGGCGGCCAGCTGGCGGTTGCGGCCGGCTACGGCCAGCACGTGCACCCCCGCGCCGGCCAGTGCGCGTGTTGCATCCTCCAGCGGGCCCAGTCCCCACCCACCGCCCATGAGCAAGACGTACCGCCCGTCCGCGGGCAGGCCAAGCGAGCGGCGGGCAGCCGCCTGTGACAGGGGGCGGTAGAAGGCCGGGCGTACCGGCGGCGGGACGACGCAGACCCCGGCGTGGGGGACATAGCGGTATACCCAGGCGGCGGCCGCGGGGGAGGTGACGAGGAACAGGTCGATCCCCCCCCGTACCCAGGCGCTATGCGGCACGGCATCGGCGCACAGCGCGACCGTGCGGAGCCCGGGAGCCGCCCCGTCGAGCTTCGCCGCCGCGGAGGCGCCGGTCGCGAACGCGGCGACGATCAGTTCCGCGGGCTCGCGCCGCAGCTCGTCCTGGAGCGCCGGCACCAGCCGGGCCGTGGCGGCCCGGTCCATGGCCCCGGCGAGCGGGCTTCCCGGGCGCAGGTGGGCGAAGTGCAGCGCGTCGTAGACGCCGGGCATCCCCATCAGCCGGCGGAACACCCAGTCGCCCGCCCGGCCCTCGTACCGGCCGAGCATGCCCATGCAGTCCAGCGTGCGGCTCTCCCACCCGAGGCCCGCGAGGCTCCCGGTCACGACCTCGCAGATGACATCGTGGCCCGAGCCCAGGGAGCCGGACAGGATCACCGCCCGGTGCGGCACGGCCCGTCCGGCGGGGCTAGATCGCTGCCCGCGATGACGCAGTAATGACCCACGGCACGATCTTGCCACGGATCAGTGCCGGCGCCAGGAACGGGGACCGCCGCCACCTTGGCCAGGCGGCCACGGCGCCGCCGCCACGCCGCGCAGCCTCCCGCGCGGGGCACGCCAGATGGGACTTGACGGCCCGCCCCTGGCCGCCTAGCCTTGGCGGGCCATCAGCTGCTAGCCGGTCGGCAAGTAAGTTGGCTGGCTGTGTAAACATGGTTCCATGCGGTGCCGGAGTATGGCCGCTGCCGGCCGGAGGCAGCGAGCCAAGGGCGGGACAGGGGATTCGTGGTGTTCCTGCTAGCCGCGGTCGTTGCGGCGCTCGCCGCGGCGTTCAGCTACGGCGTGTCGGCCGTCCTTGAGCAGCGCTCGGTCCATCAGGTGGCCGAGCGGGGCGTCTTCGCCCCGCGGCTGCTGGTCGACCTGGCCCGCCGGCCGCTGTGGCTCGCGTCGATCGTGGCCACCGTCATCGGTGCCGCGCTGCAGGCTCTCGCCCTCCACTTCGGGCCGCTGGCCTTGGTGCAGCCGATACTGGTCCTCGATCTGCTGTTCGCGGTCCTGATCGCCTCTGGGCTGCGGCGGACGGCACCGGACCGGGTCATCTTCGCCGGTGTGGTGTGCTGCACAGTGGGCGTCGCCGTGTTCCTCGCGGTATCCCAGCCCACGGGCGGCACCGAGACCGTCGTCTCGCTGCCGGCCGTGCTGCCGCTGGCGATATTGCTGGGAGTGGTCCTGGCTATCTGCCTCACCTGGGCCAAGTTTGGCCCGCGGACCGCGCGCCCGCTGGTGCTCGGGCTGGCGTGCGGGGTCTGCAACGGGGTAGCCGCGTTCCTGCTCAAGCTGGTGACCTTCTCCCTGGCGCAGGGGTTCAGCGAGCCGCTGGAGCAGTGGCCGGTGTACGCGCTGGCCATCGTGGGCCCGGTCGGCTTCCTGCTCAACCAGGAGGCCTTCCAGTCGGGGACCCTGATCGCGCCCGCGCTCGCCGTCATCACCACGGTCACCTCGCTCGTCTCGATCGGGATCGGGTACCTGTGGCTGAACGAGAACGTCGCCAGCGGGCCCCGGGACGTGGTCACCGAGGTAGCCTCGCTGGCCGCCATGACCGCCGGGGTCGCCATGCTCGCCCACCGGGCCCCAGCCGTGGCCCGGGAGCGGGCCGCGGCGACCGAGGCTGCGCACCCGCATTTTGCCGGGTCACCCGCGCTCACCAGCGCGGGACGGCCGGAACCACGGCGGCCCCAGGGAAGGACGGCCGAGTAGCTCACGGCCGAGGTGAGCCGAGGGCTTCCAGCACTTCCCCGGCCGCGCGCTGGCCGGATTCGACCGCGCCGTCCATGTAGCCGCTCCAGTGCGTCGCGGTCTCGGTGCCGGCCCAGTGCAGCAGGGCCGCCGGCCGGCGCAGCGCTGGCCCGAACTGTGTCCAGGTGCCCGGCGGGAAGTGGGCGCCATAGCAGCCGCGGGTCCACTGGTCAGCGGTCCAGTCGTGCTCGACGTAGCCGGCGGGCCGGGTCGCGGCGGGCCCGAAGTAGCGGGCGAAGGAGGCGAGTACCTCGGCGCGCCGCCGTGCGGGGTCGGCCCGGGTGAGCCTGCGGGCCTCCGCGGCGGTGACGAAGCCGAGCAGGATGCCGGGGGAGCCTGCGGGCGGGCCGGTGTCGAAGGTGACCTGGGCGCCCGGGCCGTCAGAGGTCGCCTGGCCGTTGTACCCGGCGCTGCGCCAGAACGGCTCGTCATAGATGGCCAGGCACTTGATCACCGAGCCCATGGGGGCGGCCTGGGTCAGCTGGTCACGGTCGGCGGGCAGGGGCGGGTCGTAGCTGATCCGCCCGGCCAGGGCGGGTGGCACGGCGATCACGGCGCGGCGCCCGGTGGCCACCAGGCCGGCCGCGTGCACGGTGACGCGCGATGGCGCCTGCTCGACCCGCGCTACCGGGGCGCCGAGCCGGACGCGGCCGGGGCCGAGCTGCTCGGCCATCCTGATCGCGATCAGCTGCGATCCGCCGGCGAACCGGTCCTGCTGCGCGGCCCCGGAGGTCTCGGTGAGCTGGCGGAACCCGCCCGCCGACCGCAGGTAGAACAGCACGTGGAGGAGCGAGACCTCACCAGGCTCGCAGGCGAGCACCCCCCGGCTGAACACATCGATCGCGAACCGCCCCAGCCGCGTCCTGACGTTGCGCCGGGCCCAGTCGGCCAGCGTCCGGGAGTCAGCGGCCGCCGCCCCCGCCGCCCGCCACGGCGCGTCCAGCGGGACCCGCCGCGCCATCCGTTCGAGGGCCAGGATGGCGCGGCCCGAATCCGCCAGCTGCAGCGGGCTCAGCCTCGGGATAGCGCGATAGCTGTGGCGCCGCCCGCCGAACTCCAGGATCGTCAGCCCGCTGGTGAAGATCGGCTGGGTCGCCACGCCAAGCTCGGCCGCCAGCCCGAGAATGTGCCGCTGGGCGGGCCCCACGAACTGGCCTCCCACGTCCGCGGCCCGGCCGCCGCCCAGGCTGTGGTTCAGCACCCGCCCGCCGACCCGGTCCCGGGCCTCGATCACCAGAACGCTGTGCCCGGCCCAGTGCAGCTGCCTGGCCGCGGCCAGGCCGGCCAGGCCGGCGCCCACCACGATGACATCGGCCTCGACACGATGAGCCATGCCGGTATTTCTAGCAGCCGGCCCGGGCCCGCCCGCGGTTGGTGGGGCGGCTGGCGGTCGCGTTCACATCTGCGCCGGGGGCCGAGGCCGGCTCAGCCTGGCGGGTCTCAGCCTGGCGCGGGGAGTGCCCAGCCCCGGAACGGCCGGGCTGGGAGGGGTGGACGGGGCGGGCGGGGTAGCCGGAATGGACGGGGCGGGCGGGCTGGGCAGAATGGGCGGGGCCGGCGGGCCCGATGGGGCCGGCCCGGCAGCCGGGTGGGCGCCGCTGACCATGTCTGACCCGGCGAGCCGGACAATGCCCCAGGTCATGGCCGCGCAGGCGGCCAGTTCGACGGTGATCTGGACAGGCCCGTCGGTCAGCCGTTCGTGATAGATGACCAGGCCGAGCAGTGACCCCGTGACCGGCTCCAGGACCGAGAACGCGGGCAGGAAGGCCGCGAGGCCAGCGGCGCGGTAGCCATTCTGCTGGATCGTGTAGGTCAGCAGGCCCACCGCGATGAGCACGTAGAGCCGGGCGTCGGCGAGCAGCGCCAGCAGGTGACCGGTGGCGAGCACCGTCACCGACTTGATGAGCGCATCGGTGACCCCGGCGGCCACTCCGCCGCCCACGCCGAACAGCAGGGCCCGGCGGGAGGCGGTGAACCGGCCGGCCAGGATCACGCACAGCCCGATCAGCGCGGTCGCCGCGGCCGTGGTGATCCCGAGCACGGCCGCGCTGGCCGTGCCCTGGCCGCTGGTGGGCTGGCCCACCGCGAGGAAGATCGCGAGCCCGCCGACGACCGCCAGCGTGGCCGCCCATTCGGCCCGGCTCAGGAAGCGCCGGTCGCGCCAGGCCGCCAGCGCCAGCGCGAACAGCAAACCGCTGGCCAGTACCGGCTCGATCACCACCAGCCGGCCCAGGCCCAGCGCCGCGGCCTGCAGCACGAAGCCAGCGACGACCGCCGCCAGGCCGGCCAGCCAGGCCGGCCGGCGGACCAGCCGCACCAGCACCGCCGGGTCGAACGCCCGGCCCGGGGGCAGGCGCGACGCGATGCTCTGCTGGGTCACCGCGGCCACGGCGTAACAGCCGCTCCCAGCCAGCGCCAGCACGACAGCCAGCGGCTGCCCTCCGGTCACGTCCTGGCCCCCGCCCTTACTGTCGTCGGCCAGCCTTTGCCTGCATAGTCCTCCGAAGGCCAGGTCAGGGCAATACGGAACGCAGGTGCGGTGGCCCGTGATCTTCGGGGCCGGCCCGGCCCGGCGAAGGCGACACGCGGTAAGGACTGGTGCCGCGCATGGGTGGTAGGGCAGAATACGAACAGATGGACTAGCGGCAGCTGCCGCGCAGGACGCAGGCCTGTGTACCGGCGTGCTGGCCGAGGTCGTTGGGGAAGACGCACCTCGGTCGCTCGCAGGGAGGGTCTGGTGTCTGTTCGAGGCGTGCTGCAGGTCCATTCGGCGCCCCCCGCGCTATGCCCGCATGTCGAGTGGGCAGTGGCGGGGGCTCTGGGCATACCCGTGAGTCTGCCGTGGGTCAATCAGGCCGCGGCGCCCGGTATGGCGCGGGCTGAACTCGAGTGGCAGGCGGGCCCGGGCACGTCCGCGGCCATCACCTCGGCGCTAGCCGGGTGGGGCCGGCTGCGGTTCGAGGTCACCGAGGAAGCCAGCCCCGGCTGTGACGCCGTCCGCTACAGCTACACCCCGGGCCTGGGTACCTTCTGCGCGGTCACGATGGCCAACGGCGACATCCTGATCCCAGAGAGCCGCCTGCGCGCCGCGATGGCGGTGGCGGCCGTCGGCCCGCAGCTCAACGCGCTGGATTCACACCCGGAGCGGGTGGGCAGCCTGGAGGAGGAGCTCGCCCGGCTGCTCGGCCAGCCGTGGGACGACGAGCTCGAGCCGTTCCGCTGCGCTGGCGACGGCGCCCCGGTCCGCTGGCTGCACGCCACTGGCTGAAGTGTCCCGCCTGACCACCGCTGTACCGTGTGGCGGGCGCATCAGCTGATGCGCCGGGCACTTCCGGGGGAGTGACACCAATGACCGAGACGGGGATCCGGGGCGCACTTTAAGCCTGTTTGGCAAGCTCCCGGGGATGGGCCATGCGATCTAGCTGCGGCCGGTGCCGCCCCGGCAAACCCGGCACTGGGCCGCGGGGACTCCCCGCGGCCCAGATCACACGAGTTCAGTTCACGGTCTCGGCTGATACGGCCCCGGCCGCGAGCATCACGGCGTGGCCGGGGACGATCTTCAGGTCGTCCAGGCTGCCGCGCGATCCGCTGCCGGTGCCGAAGCTGGTGGCGCCGGCCCCGAACGTGAACGCGTTGCCGCTGCTGTCGGCGTAGACGAAGGTGCCGGCGGGATCGGCGACGGCCAGCCCGCCGGACGATCCAGCCGGCAGTGGCGTGGCCGTCCCCCAGCTGCCGCCGGCCAGATGCCAGGAGTAGGACGACCCGAACACCGCGATCGCGTTCCCGGCGCCGTCGATCGCGGTAGCCACCGAGCTGGAGGGCTGGGTGGCGAGTACAGCCGGGGCGCTCCAGGTCCCGCCGGGGGAGCGGGTCGCCGCTTCCGTGGCCGTCGTTCGCGACCAGACAAGCGATGCTTGCCCGGCGTCATCGAGCGCGACCCTGGGGGCCGAGTCTTTGCTGTAATCTCCGGCGGCCACGTGGACCGGCGCGGAGAACCCGCCCAGGACGGTGCCGGACGCGGCCCAGATCCCGTCGCCGCCCCCGGCGAAGGCCACGACCGCGCTCCCGTCCGGGCTCACCGCCAGGCCCAGGTTGTGCGCCGCCCCCTGGACGTTGCCGTTCGATAGCGTCTGGACCGGGCCCCAGCTGCCGCCGGCCGGGAGAACGGCGTAGTGGCTGGCGTCGGCGTAGTTCCCGACCCAGGCGGCGATCGCGTTGTCGGCGCCGTCCATGCCGAGCACAATCCCGCCGCCGCCGAAGTAGAGGTCAGTAGTGAGGGTCACCGGCGCGCCCCAGCTGCCGCCGGGCGGCCGCACCGCGGCCTGCACGATGTAGTCGCATGCGGCCGGGCAGCCGACAGCGCTACCCCAGACCGCGACCACATGCCCGTCCGGGCTTACCGTCACAGCCGGGTGCTGGCCGCCATGCGGCTCGTTGCCGTCCTGGCCGAGGTCCGCCGCCTGCCATGTCTTCCCATCCGGACTGGTACACACCTGCACATGCATGGTTCCGTTAGCCGCCGTGAAGGTCCCGCCGGCGGCCATGGCCCCAGCCCGGTTCACCGCCACCGAACTGCCGCACGACCCCGGCAGCTGGACCGGCGCCGACCACGAGGCTGCCAGGGCAGACAGCGCGGGCGACACCCCGAACGCGACCACGCCCGCCAGCAACAACACGGCGCCCCGGCCGATCCATCTCAGTGAATATGCGCGTGATTGAGCATGCAGCATGATGTCCTCCCTGGCACCTGAGGTTGCTCGCCGCGTCCAGCCCTGGTCTGGGAGGAAGGCGCAGGCCGGATGAACGTCGCTAACCGCATGACACCTCCCCGCTGCCCCGCCCGGGCTGCCACGGCAGTCATCCAGCGGCAGCGCACTGCGGGAGGTCAGTGCGAGGTACGCCGGCTGGCAACCAGTAGCACGTACCGGCCGAGCACGTACCGGCCGGCCGCCCGGTTCATCCCTGACGGTAAACACAAGGCAAAATTCCGACAGATACCACCACGTCGGCGAGCACATCCGGCTGACGGTCAGCGCGGGTCCGTCAGCCGGTCAAGCGCGGCCTGGATCCTCTTCTCCGACACCGGACCGGACGTGCCCAGCAGCTGGGCGAAGAGGCTGACCCGCAGTTCCTCGATCATCCAGCGGACCGACTGGACGTCCGGGTCGGAGCGCCGGGCGGCCGGAAGATCCCCGACGGCCCGCTGGTAGGCCTCCGTGACCCCGCGCACCACCGCCATCCGGCCGGCGTCGCGGCCGGGATCCTGGGCCGCGGTGTCCAGCCTCCGGCTGATCGCCCGCAGGTAGCGGACCAGGTCGGGCAGCCGCCGCAGGCCCGTCTCGCTGACGAACTGGGGGTAGATCAGCCCGGCGAGCTGGCCGCGCGTGTCAGCGAGCGCCGCGGCCAGCGCCGGGCCGGCGACGCGCTGCAGCCTGACCTCAGCCTCGTGCGCGGCCTCAAGGACCTGAGCGGCGACGTCGACCACCCGGGCCGTCGCCAGCGGCAGGGCGTCCCGTGCCTCGGCCACCAGGCGCGCGAAGCCGTCAGCGTCCCAGGCCGGCCCGCCCGCTTCGGCGATCACCTGGTCGGCCGCGCACGCTGCGCAGTCATCGAGCAGGGCGCCGATGCCCGGGTACGGGCTCCGGCTCATCGCCAGCTTCCGTTCGTTGGGCAGGCGGTCGGCTATCGAGCGCACACCGGACGGCACCTGCAGCAGGAGCAGCCGGCGGGTGCCCCGCAGCATGGCCGCGCTGGCCTCCGCCTCGGTCTCGAACAGCCGGACGTCGACCGCGTCCCCCGCGTCCGCCAGCGCCGGATACGCGGTGACCCGGTCGCGGGTGAACACCCTGGGCAAGGTGCCAATGCCCCAGTCCCGCAGCCCGGTGCGGACGATGCCGGCGGCCGCCTCGTTCAGCATCGTCTGCAGCCGGGGCCGCAGGCGCTGGCGCAGCTCGTCCAGGTCTTTCCCGCTGGCCAGCTCCTGGCCGGAGTCCATCACCCGGAACGTGATCCGCAGATGGGCGGGCAGCCGGGACAGATCCCACGCGTCCCGCGGAACCGGCACGCCCCCGAGGCGGCCGAGTTCGGCGCCGAGCGCGTCCAGCAGGTTGCCGTGCGGCTCGCCCAGCCGGGCGGCCGCGGCGCGGGCCGTGTCCGACGCGGGCACAAACGCCCGGCGCAGATCCTTGGGCAGCGACCTGATGAGCTCGGTCACCAGTTCCTCCCGCCGCCCCGGTACCTGCCAGCTGAGTTCCTCGCCGCTGACCTGATTGAGCGTGGCGAGCGGGATGTCCACGCTCACCCCGTCCGCCAGCTCCCCGGGAGCGAACTCGTACGACAGCGGAAGCTCACCCCACCGGCTGGGAAAGTCCGTGGGCTGGATCTGGCTGGCGGCGGGGCCCTCGAGGTCAGCGGGGGTGAACGTCAGCAGATCGGGGGACTCGGCGCGCGTCTTCTTCCACCAGGTGTCAAAATGCCGCGCGGACGTCACGTCCTTGGGGATCCGCTGGTCGTAGAAGTCGAACAGGGCCGCGTCGTCGGCCACGAGGCCACGCCGCCTGGCCTTGTCCTCCAGGTCCCTGGCCTCTTCGAGCAGCCGCTGGTTGCGGTGGAAGAACTGGTGGTGGGTCCGCCAGTCACCCTCCACCAGGGCGCTGGTGATGAACAGGTCCCGCGCCGCCGCCGCGTCGACGCGCGCGTAGCTGACCTGGCGCGCCGTCACGATCGGCAGGCCGTACAGGGTGACCTTCTCCAGCGCCATCGCCGCACCGCGCCGCGCATCCCAGTGCGGCTCGCTGTAGGTGCGCTTGACCAGGTGCGCGGCCAGCGGCTCGGCCCACTCGGGCTCGATACGCGCCGCCACACTGGCCCAGAGCCGGGACGTCTCGATCAGCTCGGCCGCCACCACCCACGGCGGTGGCTTCCTCGCCACCACGGAGCCGGGAAAGACCGCGAAGCGGGCACCACGCGCGCCAGCGAACTCGGCCGGCCCGCGCCGCTTCCCGCCCGGCTTCTGTTCCGCGTCCCTCATCCCGATGTGCGAGAGCAGGCCGGCCAGCAGTGATATGTGCACCCGGTCCGCGACGTCCGCCGGGAACCGCGCCCCAGGCTCCGCCTCACCGCCCGGCGCCCTCCGGCCCGGTGTCTTGCGGGCCGGCCCACGGGCCGGGTCAGCCTGGTGCCGCGGCCGCGCGCCCGGTTCCGGCGAGCCGCGGCCGGGGCCGGGGCCGATGCCGATGTCCCGGGCCGCCTGCCGCAGCTGGCCCTGCAGGTCCTGCCATTCCCGCACCCGCAGGTAGTGCAGGTACTCGCGGCGGCACAGGCGGCGGAACGCAGAGCCTGACAGCTCGCGCTGCCGCTCGTGCAAGTAATCCCACAGGGTGAGGAAGGTGAGGAAGTCGGACCCCGGCTCGGCAAAGCGCGCATGCATCGCGTCCGCGGCCTCGCGGGCGTCCGTGGGCCGTTCTCTCGGATCCTGGATGGACAGCGCCGCCGTGATGATCAGCACCTCGCGGACGCATCCCTGGTGCCCGGCCTCCAGGATCATCCGGCCGAGCCGCGGGTCCACCGGCAGCCGGGCCAGCTTCCGTCCCACGCCGGTCAGCCGGGCCGCGCCCTGGCCGGGCGAGATCGCGCCCAGTTCTTCCAGCAGCCGGACGCCGTCCGCGATGTTGCGGGACTCCGGCGGATCCACGAACGGGAAGTCCGCGACCTCGCCGAGGTCGAGCGCCGCCGCCTGCAGGATGACCGATGCGAGGCTGGTGCGCAGGATCTCCGGGTCGGTGAACTCCGGCCGCGAGCCGAAGTCCTCCTCGCCGTACAGCCGGATGCAGATGCCGTCGGACGTCCGCCCGCACCGGCCCTTGCGCTGGTCCGCCGAGGCCCGGGAGATCGGCTCGATGGGCAGCCGCTGCACCTTGGTCCGGTGGCTGTAGCGGGAGATCCGCGCGGTACCCGGGTCGATCACGTACCTGATGCCCGGCACGGTCAGCGAGGTCTCCGCGACGTTGGTGGCCAGCACCACGCGCTGCCGCTGATGCGGCTCGAAGACGCGGTGCTGCTCAGCCGCGGACAGCCGCCCGTACAGCGGCAGCACCTCCAGGCCGGCCAGGTCCGCCTGCTCGGCCAGCGTGTCGGCGGTGTCCCTGATCTCCCGCTCGCCGCTGAGGAAGACCAGGATGTCCCCGCGTCCCTCGGCCCGCAGCTCGCCGATCGCGTCGCAGATGCCCTGCGCCTGGTCTTTCGGCTCGTCACCGGGCGGGTCCGGGTCGGCCAGCGGGCGGTAGCGCACCTCGACCGGGTACACGCGCGCCGACACCTCGATCACCGGCGCGTCCCAGCCCTGCTTGCTTGATTCGCCTCCGGCAAAATGCTTGCTGAAGCGTTCCGGGTCGATCGTGGCCGAGGTGATGATGACCTTGAGGTCGGGCCGGCTGGGCAGCAGCCGCTTCAGGTAGCCGAGGATGAAGTCGATGTTCAGGCTGCGCTCGTGGGCCTCGTCGATGATGAGGGTGTCGTAGCGCAGCAGCTGCCGGTCATGCTGCATCTCGGTCAGCAAGATGCCGTCGGTCATCACTTTGATGTTGGTGCCGTCGCTGGACTTATCGGTGAACCGCACCTTGTAGCCGACCGCCGCACCGACCTCGGTGCCGAGCTCTTCGGCGATCCGCTCGGCCACGGCGCGGGCCGCGATCCGCCGGGGCTGGGTGTGCCCGATCTGGCCGGTGACGCCGCGGCCGAGCTCAAGGCAGATCTTCGGCAGCTGCGTGGTCTTCCCCGAGCCGGTCTCGCCCGCGACGATGATCACCTGGTTGTCGCGGATGGCCGCGGCGATCTCGTCCTTGCGCTGGCTGACCGGCAGCTCCGGCGGGTACGAAACGGCTGGCACCGCGTGCCGTCGTGCCTCGACCCGGGCGGCGGCCGCGTCGACCTCGGCGATGACCTGGCCCAACGCCTCATCGCGCGCGGCCGAGTCGGGCAGCGCGGCGGCGTTGTCCAGGCGCCGGCCCAGCCGGCGCTGATCGCGCGGCATCAGTCCGGGCAGGCGTGCTCGCAGCTCAGCAAGCGAGGGTGGCAAGGTTGCGGTCTCCATAGCGGCGCACGGGAAACACGCACCCAGGATGGCTACGGAATTCCCAGGTGGCTAACGCTTTTCCGGCTCGCGTCCTTCCGCGGCGCGCGGCCAGATGGTGGTGGGTACGGATCCGCCCGCCTGCTGAAACCGGGTGAACCGGGCCGGACAAACGCCGGACAACCCTGAGCGCAGCCGGGGGTCGACCCTGATGCCTTCTGGGGGCGAGATCAGGGTCCGACCGGGGCTGATCCCGATCGACGGGGGCACCGGCCGGCGGCACCCTTGAACCATGAACACAGCCACCACAGACACGGGGTCTGACCCCATGACCGACCAGCCTGCCGCCCGCCAGCTGCGCCGCTCCGCCGACGACCGGATGCTGGGTGGCGTGGCCGGCGGCATCGCCCGGTACCTGGCCGTGGACGCCACGCTGGTGCGCGTCATCATCGCCGCGCTCGTCCTGCTCAACGGGGCCGGCCTGGCCCTGTATGGCGCCGCCTGGCTGCTGATCCCCGAGGACGGCGAAGACCAGTCGCTCGCCGCAGCCTGGATCGCCGGCCGCCAGAACCGCTCGCGCTAACCCACGACCCAAACCAGCCGAACTGAACGGAGACCGATCACCATGCTCGCGATCATCGCCCTCGTCGTCATCGCCATCGTGGCCCTGACCATCCTCAGCCTCACCGTGCACGTCCTGTTCTCGCTGTTCTCTCCCTTGGTGCTGGTGCTCATCGCCATCCTGGTCTGGATGACGTTCCGCACCCGCCGCTCCCATCGGTAGCTCTGGCCCGGCTGGCCCGGTCACGCCGGTCAAGGTGTTCGCCCATGCCAAGGGTGATCCGTTCGGCGCTACGACGCACAGGTTCCGGCGCGGGCAGAGCCAGTGAGACGTGTTGCCGGCCGATCTGGATAGCCTGCGGGGGTGAATGCTCCGCAGCCGGCGCCGGGTTCCCCGCGGAAGGTCATCCTGGATTGCGACCCAGGCATCGACGACGCGCTGGCGATCGCCTTTGCCTGCGGTCATCCTTGCCTGGACCTGCGCGGGGTGACGACCGTGGCGGGAAACGTGGGCCTGGCGCTGACCACGGCCAACGCGCTGAGTGTGCTGGAGCTCGCCGGTTGCCAGGATGTGCCGGTGGCGGCGGGCAGCCCGGAGCCGCTGATGCGGCCCCACAGCGACGCCCGCGACGTGCACGGCGAGACCGGGCTGGGGCATGCCCGGCTGCCGCCGCCGCGGGCCCGGCCGCTGGACGCGCACGCGACCGACCTGATCATCGACACCATC
Source organism: uncultured Actinomycetes bacterium (assembly GCA_963730065.1). Lineage (GTDB taxonomy): Bacteria > Actinomycetota > Actinomycetes > Streptosporangiales > Streptosporangiaceae > UBA9676. The sequence continues at coordinate 250,155 of CAVSQL010000014.1, forward strand.
GGCGCCTGTCCCGGTGAGATCACCCTGGTCGCGACCGGCCCGCTGACCAACATCGCGCTTGCCGTCCGTCGGCAGCCCGCGCTGGTCAGTCACGTCGCCGACTTCGTGATCATGGGCGGTTCGGCGGCTCGCGGGAACGTCACCCCGGCCGCCGAATACAACATCGCCACCGATCCCGAGGCGGCGGCGATCGTGTTCGGGGCCGGGTGGCGGGTGACGATGGTCGGACTCGACGTGACCCTCCAGACGCGGGTGAATGGGCCGGTGCGGGGGCGGATGGCGGGGCTGGGACGGCTTGGCAGCGACCTGCTCCTGCCCAGTTTGGGCGGGTACCGCGCGGACGAAATCAACGCCCAGCCCGGCCCCGGTGACGGCGGGCAGGCCAGCCCGCTGGCCATGGCCACCGACGACCCGCCTGGCGACGGGCCCGCGGTCCACGACGTCTGCGCCCTGGCGCTGGTCGCCGAGCCCGGCCTGTTCGGCTGCCAGCCCGCCCGGGTCGAGGTGGAGACCGCGGGCCGGTGGACCACGGGCATGACGGTCACCGACTTCCGGGCCCCCGCGCAGGCCCGCAACGCCCTCGTCGCCATGTCGGTGGACGCGGCCCGGTTCTGGGACACGGTCATCGGTGCCTGGGCCCGCATCCCGGCCGCCCGGCAGCCAGCGGCACGTTAGGCCCTGGCGAGCGCGGAGCGGACCGGCGCCCAGACGCAGAGCCCGGCCGGGCCTAGCCCGCGGCCAGGCGCCCGCCGAGCCAGGCGGTGAAGAAGGCCCGCGCGTTGACCGCCGCCTGCTCCCAGGCGCGGGCCGCGCCGGTGAAGAAGGGATCGGTCAGCTCCCGGCGCAGCGGCGGATCGGTGTTCGCGGCCCAGGACGCCACGATCGGCTCGGTCGCCTCCGGGTGGAACTGCACCCCGGCGTGCGGGCCGATCGCGAACCCCTGCACGCAGACCTCGTTGACCGCCAGCGCGGTGGCACCGGCCGGCAGGTCGAAGGCGTCGCGGTGCCAGGACGGCCACGGTCCTTCCGCCAGGTGCGGGTGCTTGCTGGTGACCCGCGCCCAGCCGATCTCCGGCTCCGCCAGCCGGTACAGCCGGGCGCCGAGCACCCGGGCGAGCAGCTGGCCACCGAAACAGATGCCGAGCACCGGCACCCCCACGGTCAGCAGGCGGGCGGCGAAGGCCAGCTCCCGGGCCAGCCAGGGCACGGAGTCGTCGTAGGCGGTCTGGCCGGATCCGAGCACCACCGCGGCGTCGCACACGCCGGCCGAGGCCGGCAGCGGGTCACCGGCGTGCAGGCGCACCGTCGCGACCGCCAGGCCGCTGGCCGCGGCCCAGCCGCCGAGCACCCCGGCCGGGGTGTCGGCGTCGTGTTCGACCACCAGGAGGCGGGTCACCGCTGGACCGTGTTCCGGCGCCGGTCAGAGCGGGATGTTGCCATGGGCGCCGCGAACCTGCGGTCCGGCGGCGATGGCCCGGGCGATCGCCTCCCGGGTCCGGCTCGGCTCGATGATCTCGTCGACCACCCCGAGCGCCCGGGCCTGTTCCAGCCCGCCCGCCTCCTGCTCGTGCTCGGCCGCGAGCTCGGCCTCGACCTCGTGCAGTTTCTCGGGCGGGACGCCGGCCAGGGTGCGCCGGTGCAGGATCCGGATCGCGGCCACCGCGCCCATCACCGCGATCTTGGCCCCGGGCCAGGCGAAGACCCTGGTCGCGCCGAGCGCGCGGGAGTTCATGGCGATGTAGGCGCCGCCGTAGGCCTTGCGCGTCACCAGCGTCACCCGCGGTACGGTCGCCTCGGCGAACGCGTGCAGGAGCTTGGCCCCGCGCCTGACCACCCCGTCCCACTCCTGCCCGACACCGGGCAGGTAGCCGGGCACGTCGACCACCACGACCAGCGGCACGCCGAAGGCGTCGCACATCCGCACGAAGCGGGCCGCCTTCTCGGCCGATGTGGCGTCGAGGCACCCGCCCAGCCGCAGCGGGTTGTTGGCGATGACGCCGACCGTCCGCCCGGCCAGCCGGCCCAAGGTGGTGACCACGCTCGGGGCCCACCGGGGGTGCAGCTCGATGCCGGGCTCGTCGAGCAGCTTGGCGATCAGCGGCTTCACGTCGTAGGCGCGGCGCGGGGATTCGGGCAGGAACGAAGCCAGGCTGTCGGCGCCGTCCCGGCCGCCCGACTCCAGCTGCCTGGTCTCCTGCTGCACGGTGTCGAGCTGGACCTTGCCGAGCTCGACCTCGCCCTGCTGGCCGAGGAGCAGCGCGAGCTCCCTGGCCCTGGCCAGGGCCTCATCGTCGGAACTGGTGACGACGTGCACCACGCCGGATCGCCGGCTGTGCGGCTCGGGCCCGCCCAGCCTGGCCATGTCCACGTCCTCGCCGGTCACGCTGCGGACCACATCCGGCCCGGTGACGAAGATCCGCCCGTGGTCGGACAGGATCACCACGTCGGTGAGGGCCGGCCCGTAGGCGGCGCCGCCAGCGGCCGCGCCGAGCACAACCGAGATCTGCGGCACCTTCCCGGAGGCCCGCGTCATGGCGGCGAAAACGAGCCCGACGGCGTGCAGGCTCCCCACGCCTTCCCGCAGCCGCGCGCCGCCGGAGTGCCACAACCCGATCACCGGGGCGGCCTGCGCGATGGCCTCGCCGTACGCGGCGACGATCGCGGCGCACCCGGCGCTGCCCATCGCGCCGCCCTGGACCTGCGGGTCGCTGGCGAAGGCCACCGCCAGCATCCCGCCGATCTTCCCGGAGCCGGCCAGCGCGCCGCTGTCATCGTGCGGGGTGAGCAGCTGCAGGGTGCCCGGGTCGAACAGTGCCGCCAGCCGCGCCTGCGGGTCGCGGGTCATGTCCGCCGGCCGGGCGGCCGGCCCGTCCGCAGCCGGCCGGGCGGGGGTCGCCTGGCCCGCGGGCGCCTGGCTCACGCGATCGACTACGGTCACGGGAATCTCCTCGGGGGACGGAGAGCGGCTAGGCGGCGGTGAAGACGAGGCAGACGTTGTGCCCGCCGAAACCGAACGAGTTGTTCAGTGCCGCCATCGGCGCGCTGCCATGCGGCTTGAGATCTCTTGGCTCGGTGGCGATGTCGACCCCCGCGTCGTCTTCGGGATCGTCGAGGTTGATGGTGGGCGGGGCGACCGCCTCCCGCAGCGCGAGGACGGTGGCGACCGCCTCCAGCGCGCCCGCCCCGCCGAGCAGGTGCCCGGTCATCGACTTGGTGGCCGACACCACCACCCCGGCCGCCGCCGGGCCGAGCGCGGCCCCGATCGCCTGGCCCTCGACCACGTCCCCGGCGGGGGTGGAGGTGGCGTGCGCGTTGACGTGCACCACCTGCTCCGCGGTGATCGCCGCGTCGCCGAGCGCCCGCCCGATCGCGCTTATGATGCCGGTCCCCGCCGGGTCGGGCTGGGCGATGTGGTGGGCGTCGGCCGAGTAGCCCACGCCAGCGGCGGTCGCGTGCACCACGGCCCCGCGGGCGGCGGCGTGCTCCGCCGATTCCAGCACCACCATGCCCGCCCCCTCCCCGAGCAGGAAGCCGTCCCGGCCCTTGTCGAAGGGGCGGGAGGCCCGCTCGGGCTCGTCGTTGCGGGTGGACAGCGCCCGCATCGCCGCGAACGCCGCGATGTTCAGCGGGAGGATGGCCGCTTCGGTGCCGCCGGCCAGGACGACGTCGGCCCGGCCGGATCTGATCATCTCGATGGCGTAGCCGATCGCCTCGGCGCCGGACGCACACGCGCTGACGGTGGTGTGCACCCCGGCCCGGGCGTTCAGCTCGAGGCCGATCCACCCGGCGGAGCCGTTAGGCATGAGCATCGGCACGGTGTAGGGGGACATGCGCTGCCACCCCTTCTCATTCATCAGGTCGTAGCCGGCGATGATGGAGGTGATGCCGCCGATGCCGCTGGACACCACCACCCCCAGCCGCTCCGGGTCCACCGCGGGCTGGCCCGCGTCGGCCCACGCTTCCCGGGCGGCGACAATGGCGAGCTGCTCACACCGGTCCAGCCGGCGAACCTGCACGCGGTCGAGCACCGTGGCCGGGTCGACCGCGGCGGGCGCGGCGATCCGCACCGGGAGGTCCGGTGGCCAGTCCTGGCCAAGCCTGCGCGCTCCGCTGCGCCCGGCCAGCAGCGACTCCCAGGTGGAGGGGACATCACCGCCCACCGGCGAGGTCACGCCCAAGCCGGTCACGACCACGCGTGGTTGGTCTGCCCGCACTGTCAATCGCTCCTTGGATTCGGTTGGCGGTAACCTCCAGGCCGGCCCGCAAACCGGGGCGGAGGCCCCGTCCGGTCAGGCCGAAACGCCCGCGCTGCGCACGTAGTCGATGACGTCCTGGACCGTCTTGAGGTTCTTCAGCTGGTCATCGGGGATCTCCACCCCGAACTTGTCCTGGGCGGCCACGGCGATCTCGACCATGGACAGCGAGTCGATATCGAGGTCGTCGACAAAGCTCTTGTCGGGGGTGACCTGGTCGGCGGGGACGCCCGCGACCTCGTCGATGATCTCGCCGAGACCGGTCAGGATTTCCTCTTGGGTCATGGCCATCTGTCTGTCTTCTCCTTCGTCGGTTATGGTCGGGCCCGCTCGGCGGGCCCCTACGCCAGGGCCCGGTTACGGAACCGTGATCACCTGGGCGGCATAGCTGATCCCGGCCCCGAAGCCGAGCAGCAGGACGGCTTCGCCCGAGCCGATCTCGCCGCGCTCGATCATGCGGGACAGGGCCAGTGGGATCGACGCCGACGAGGTGTTGCCGGCGTGCACGATGTCATCGGCGACCCGGGCCTGGGGCGCGCCGAGCTTGCGGGCGATGGCCTCGATGATCCGCAGGTTCGCCTGGTGCGGCACGAACGCGGCCAGGTCGGTGGGATCGACGCCGGCCAGCTCGCAAGCCTTCTTCGCGACCGGGTGCAGCGCGGTGGTGGCCCAGCGGAACACCGCCTGCCCCTCCTGCACCAGGAGCGAGTGCCGGTCCTTGATGAAGATCTTGTCGGCCAGGCTGCCGTCGCTGCCCCACACCACCGGCCCGATCCCGGGCGGGGTCTCCGCATCGGTGACCGGCCCGACCACGGCCGCACCCGCGCCGTCGGCGAAGATGATGCAGGTGGAGCGGTCCGTCCAGTCCACCCACTGGGAGAGCTTCTCGGCGCCGATCACCAGCGCATGCCGGGAGGTGCCCACCCGGACGGCGTCGCTGGCGGCCGAAAGCGCGTAGCAGAAGCCGGCGCACGCCGCGTTCAGGTCGTAGGCGCCCGGGGCGGCGATGCCGAGCCTGGTCGCCACGGTGGCGGCGATGTTCGGGATGGGTGCCTCGGGGGTGCAGGTAGCCACGATCACCAGATCGATGTCGCTGGCGGGCAGGCCGCTGGCGGCCAGCGCCTTGCCGCCCGCCGCGGCCGCCATGTCGGCCAGGCTCTCATCGGGGCCGGCGATCCGCCTGCTGGCGATCCCGACCCGGCTACGGATCCATTCGTCGGTGGTGTCCACGCTGGCGGCCAGATCGTCGTTGGTGACGACCGTGGCGGGCTGGTAGCCGCCAAAGGCGAGTATGCGGGTGCCCGGTGAGCACTCGGTCAGTCGCATCGGCGGCCTGCCTCCCTTGGCTGACGCGGGATTCACTCGGTTCCTTCTGGTTGCAGCCTGACCAGAGGCTGGCCGACGTTGACTGGGTCACCGTCCTCGACCAGCCACTCGATGATGGTGCCACCGTAGCTGGGGGAGATGGGGTGCTGGCCGGTCCGCACCTCGACGTGCCCAAGCGGCGAGCCGGAGGTGACGGCGACGCCCGGTGCCAGCACCTGCTCGGGACGGCCGGCCCGGAAGGTGCCGTCGTGCGGGGCGACCAGGAGCCGCCACTCGGGCAGGTGGCCGTGCTCAAAAGGGTCGAGCGCCCCATGCTCCGCGAGCAGCGAGCGCGCCGCGGTGAGATCTTCCGGCGTCTTCAGCGCGGCCGTCGCCACCCCGGGCAGCGCGCGCCTGGCCAGGCCGGTCAGGGTGCCGCCGGGCAGCAGTTCGATGAAGGCGCTCGTGCCCGCCCCGGCCATGGAAGTCATGCATTCCTGCCACCGCACGGGCGCGCTGACCTGGGTGATGATCCGCTCCAGCCAGTCGGCACCGGACGTGACCGCGGCGCCGTCGAGGTTGGACAGCAGCACCATCGCCGGGTCGGCGACGGCCACGTCGGCCGCCGCCTTCCGCAGGGCGGACACCGCGGGCGCCATATGCGGGCTGTGGAAGGCACCTGCGACCGAGAGCGGCCGCAGCCGGGCACCGGCCGGCGGGTCCGCGGCCAGGGCGGCCAGCTGCGCCAGCGTCCCGGCGGCGACGATCTGCCCGGTGGCGTTGATGTTCGCCGGGGTGAGCCCGTAGGCCTCGATGGCCGCGAGCACCTCGGACTCGTCCCCACCGAGGACGGCGGTCATGCCGGTCTCCTCGGCCGCTGCGGCCTGCGCCATGGCCTTGGCCCGGACCGCGACCAGGCGCATCGCGTCCTCGGGGGCGAGAACGCCCGCGATGGCCCCGGCGGCCAGTTCGCCGACGCTGTGGCCGGCCACGATCCCGCCCTTGCGGCGGGCCTGGTCCAGGTCCCCGCACAGGGCCTCGGCCGTCGCGATGGCCGCCGCGACCAGCAGTGGCTGGGCGACGGCGGTGTCCCTGATCTCCTCGGCACCGGCCGTGGTGCCGGCCGCGATCAGGTCGCATCCGGCGAGGTCGGACCAGGCGGCGAGACGGTCAGCGAGGCCCGGGAGGTCCAGCCAGGCGGTGAGGAAGCCGGGGGTCTGCGCGCCCTGCCCCGGCGCTGCGAAGACGAGCATGCTTCTACCCTGCACTGTAGAACTCTGCCACCCCGGTGTCGAAGACTACGAAGTTAGGCGGCCAGATACTGGAGGTTTCCTACAGTCTATGTTCGCTTGTGAATCAAGCGACCAAGCACGATGGCGACCCAGAGGGTGATTCCGCTCCGGCCCTGCGTCGGGATGAGCCCGGTCAGGTCGGTGACCCTGCGCAGGCGGTAGCGGACCGTGTTCGGGTGGACGAACAGCAGCCGGGCCGTCGCCTCCAGCGAGAATCCCTGCTCCAGGTAGGTCATCACCGTGTCGATGAGCGCCGAGCCGCCGCTGAGCAGGGGCTCGTAGACCTCCTCCACCAGTTCGGCGCGGGCGCGCTCGTCGCCGTCGAGCGCACGTTCGGGCAGCAGGTCGGAGGCCTGCACCGGCCGCGGCGCATCGGGCCAGGCGTGGGCGGCGCGCACGCCGGCCAGGGCGGCGGCGGCGGAGCTCGCGGCCGCGTACAGGTCGGCCACCACCGGCCCGACCACGAGCGGGCCGGGGCCGAACCGGCCGGCGAACTGGTGGGCCGCCGACAGCGGGTCGGCGGTACCGCCGAGCACCACCAGCAGCTTGTTTCCCTGCACGCCCGCGAGCAGGTCGAGCCGGGCGCGGCGGGCGGTCACCCGCAGCTCGTCGATGAGCCCTTCCGGCTCGTCGCCATCGGCGGTGCCCACGATCACCGCGACCGGGGCGGAGGACCAGTTCAGCGCCGACGCCCACGAGTGCACACCCTCGCCGACCTCGCCGCGGACCAGGGAGTCGACGACCAGGGCCTCCAGCCGCGCGTCCCAGGCGCCTCTCGCCTCGGCGGTGCGCGCGTAGACCCGGGCGGCCGCGAACGCGACCTCCCGGGTGTAGTGCAGGACCGCCTCCCGGAGCTCGGCTTCGCCGCCGGGCGCCGCCAGCTCGTCCACCCGGGCCTCGACCACATCGATGGTGACCCGCACCATCTCCACCACCTGCTGGAGGCTGACCGCCCTGGCCAGCTCGCGAGGCGCGGTGCCGAACACCTCGCCCGCCACCGCGCCGCGGCCCCGCTCCGGGTGCTTGACCCAGTCCACGAAGGCGGCGATCCCGGCCTGGGCGACCAGGCCGATCCAGGACCGGTGCTCCGCCGACATGCCCCGGAACCACGGCAGCCGCTGCTCCATGGACGCCATGGCCGCGGTGCCCAGCGAGCCCATCGACTGCTGCAGCCGGCTGATGGTCTCCTCGCGGACCCGGCCGGCCGGCGCGACCGGGCTCAGGTCGGCGGCGTCTTTCGCGGCCGTGACGGCACCAGGGCCGGCGGCGGCTCCCGCAACGGCGGCAGCACCGGGGTCGGCGGCGGTTCCGGCGGCCGTGACGGCACCAGGGTCGGCGCTATCGCTGGCCGCCTGGCCTGCTGCTGTCATCCCCCCAGGGTGCCACGGCTCCCGTGGTGCCGGCGATGCGCCGCCGGAGCCGCCGCGGTGCGCGGTGGGAGAACTGACCCAGCTCTTTGCGTTACGTGGCCCGGGAACACGCGGAGTAGCGCCGGTAAGGGAATCGGGCCGCCGGTGCGTGCCTAAGACCCACCGGCCCACGGAGCCGCGCCGCCCGGGGGACTGGCGATCAGCCCTCGGAGGCGAACAAGGCACTGACCGGGACGTCGAGCCGGTACTTCTCGATCGCCTGCCCCAGGGCCTCGGGCTTGACCTCGCCGCGCCGCGCGAGCTGGGACAGCACGGCCAGCGTGATCGACTCCGCGTCGACATGGAAGAACCGGCGGGCGGCGGCGCGGGTGTCGGAGAACCCGTAACCGTCGGTGCCGAGCGAGCTGAACGGGGCGGGCACCCAGCGCGCGATCTGGTCCGGGACCGCCCTCATCCAGTCGCTGACCGCGACCACCGGGCCGGGCTGGCCGTCGAGCGCCTGGGTGACGTACGGCACCCGCGGTTCCCCATCGGGGTTGAGCAGGTTCCATTCCTCGCAGGCCAGCGCGCCGCGCCGCAGCTCGGACCATGAGGTGGCCGACCACACGTCCGCCGCCACGTCCCAGTCCTCGGCCAGCAGCCGCTGTGCCTCCAGCGCCCACCGCAGGGCCACCCCGGAGGCCAGGATCTGGGCCCGGGGCGCCGCGCCGTTCCCGGCCGGGACCGGCGCGGCCGCGTACCGGTAGAGGCCGCGCAGGATGCCCTGCTCCAGGGCGGCGGCGCCGCCCGGGTAGTCCGCGGGCTCCGCGGGCTGGACGTACGGCTCGTTGTAGACGGTCAGGTAGTAGAAGATGTTCTCCCCCGACGGGTGCTCGGGCGAGGACCCGTACATCCGGCGCAGGCCGTCCCGCATGATGTAGGACAGCTCGTAGGCCCAGGCCGCGTCGTAGGCGACGCAGGCCGGGCTCACCGACGCCAGCAGCACCGAGTGGCCGTCGTTGTGCTGCAGGCCCTCACCGGTGAGCGTGGTGCGCCCGGCGGTCGCGCCCAGCAGGAAGCCGCGGCCGAGCTGGTCGCCGAACGCCCACATCTGGTCGCCGGTCCGCTGCCAGCCGAACATCGAGTAGAACACGTACACCGGGATCATCGGCTGGCCGTGGGTCGCGTAGGCGGTGCCCGCCGCGATCACCGAGCCCATCGCGCCCGCTTCGCTGATGCCCTCGTGCAGGATCTGGCCCTGCTCCGATTCCTTGTAGGACAGCAGGAGCGCGCGGTCGACCGCCTCATAGGACTGGCCGAACGGCGAGTAGATCTTCGCGGTCGGGAACAGCGAGTCCATGCCGAACGTGCGCGCCTCGTCGGGAATCACCGGCACGAAGCGGGCCCCGATCACCGGGTCCTTCATCAGGTCCTTGAGCAGCCGGACGAACCCCATCGTGGTGGCCACCTGCTGCTTGCCGGAACCCCGCTTCAGCTCGTCGTAGACGGAGTCGCCCGGCAGCTGGAGCGGCTTGGCCCGGACCACCCGCTTGGGCAGGTAGCCGCCGAGCGCGGCCCGGCGCTCGCGCATGTAGGTGATCTCGTCGGAGTCCTCGCCCGGGTGGTAGTAGGGCGGCAGCCCCGCCTCCAGCGCCGCATCCGGGATCGGCAGGTAGAGGCGGTCGCGGAACTCCTTGAGCTCGGCGACGGTCAGCTTCTTCATCTGGTGGGTGGCGTTGCGCCCCTCGAAGTCCGGGCCGAGCGTCCAGCCCTTGATCGTGTGCGCCAGGATCACGGTGGGCTGGCCGACGTGCTCGGTCGCCGCCTTGAACGCCGCGTACACCTTGCGGTAGTCGTGGCCGCCGCGGGACAGGTTCCGCACCTGGTCGTCGGTGAGGTGCTCCACCATCGCCCGCAGCCGGGGGTCGCTGCCGAAGAAGTGCTCCCGGGTGTAGGCGCCGGTCTCCACCGCGTAGGTCTGGAACTGCCCGTCGGGGGTGGTGTTCATCTTGTTGACCAGCACCCCGTCCACGTCCTGGGCGAGCAGCGGGTCCCAGTCGCGGCCCCAGATCACCTTGATGACGTTCCAGCCGGCGCCGCGGAAGAACGCCTCCAGCTCCTGGATGATCTTGCCGTTGCCGCGGACCGGGCCGTCCAGCCGCTGCAGGTTGCAGTTGATGACGTAGGTGAGGTTGTCGAGCTCCTCGCGGGCGGCCAGCCCGATCGCGCCGAGCGCCTCCGGCTCGTCCATCTCGCCGTCGCCCAGGAACGCCCACACCCGGGACCGGCTGGTGTCGGCGATCTCCCGGGCCAGCAGGTAGCGGTTGAACCGCGCCTGGTAGATCGCGTCGATCGCGCCCAGCCCCATGGAGACGGTGGGGAACTCCCAGAAGTCCGGCATCAGCCGCGGGTGCGGGTAGGAGGGGAGGCCGCCACCCGGGTGGGACAGTTCCTGCCGGAACCCGTTGAGCTGCTGCTCGGTCAGCCTGCCCTCCAGGAACGCGCGGGCGTAGATGCCCGGTGCCGCGTGGCCCTGGAAGAACACCTGGTCGCCGGACTCGCCGTGCTCCTTGCCGCGGAAGAAGTGGTTGAAGCCGACCTCGTACAGGCTGGCCGCCGAGGCGTAGGTGGCGATGTGGCCGCCGACGCCGAGCCCGGCCCGGTTGGCGCGGGAGACCATGACCGCCGCGTTCCACCTGATGTAGGCGCGGATCCGCCGCTCCACGTACTCGTCACCGGGGAACCAGGGCTCGCGCTCGGGCGGGATGGTGTTGATGAAGTCGGTGCTGCGCAGCCCCGGCACGCCGACCTGCTGCTCGCGGGCCCGCTCCAGCAGGCGCAGCATCAGGTACCTGGCGCGGGCCCGGCCGCGGGCCCGGACCACGGTGTCGAACGAGTTGACCCACTCCCTGGTCTCGTCCGGGTCGATATCCGGCAGCTGCGTCGGAAGGCCGTCGCTGATGATCGAGAAGCGCTGACGTCCAGCAGCCACGGGTGATCCCGCCTTCCGCGATGTGGGCAGCTGGTAAGCCGCCGCGGGTGTCCGGGGGTGGCTGGTCGCCGCCCCGCTGATCGGGTTGTCCAGACCAATTCTGGTCCGTGCGCCCCGAGCGCGCATCACCAGTGGACCCGGCCGTCCGTGCGGTTGGCCCCGCGTGTCAGGCTGGGTACATCAGGATGCGTGAGGGCACACCCTCAGGCTATGTGAGTCATCGCAGCGGTCAACGGGAGAGAGGCGGGTGTATGCAGGCAGCGGTGGGAGACCGTCTCCATATTCACGGGCATTGCGTCGGCTACCCGGACCGGATGGGCGAGATCGTCGAGGTGCACGGCAAGGCGGGGGAACCTCCTTACCTGGTCCGATTCGACGATGGGCACACAGGGCTGGTTTTCCCGGGACCCGATGCGGTGGTCGAGCGCCCGGCCCGGGCGAGCGGTGCCCGCAAGACGGCGCCGGGAGCGAAGGCCGCCGGGCGGGGCAAGCGCGGCACGGCGGGTGCCGGGGCCAAGGGCGGCACGGCCCGCAAGAAGGGCACCAAGTAGCGCAGCCGCCCGGACGGCCTCAGGCCCGCACCCCGGGCGGCTTGCGGCGGCGGGGAGTCGTTGCCACAGTCGTTTGGTATGAAAAGCGAAGTGATCGGTGTCGCGACGGGGCGGCGGGAGGACGTGCACGACATAACGGCGGCGTGCGCGGACTTCACCGCGAGGGCGGCCAGCGGTGGCGACGGCCTGCTGCACGTGTTCGTCCCCCATGCCACCGCTGGGCTGGCGCTGATGGAACTCGGGGCGGGCAGCGACGCCGACCTGCTGGCCGCGCTGGCGGAGATCCTGCCCGCCGATGATCGCTGGCGCCACGCGCACGGGTCGCGCGGGCACGGCCGGACCCACGTCCTGCCCGCGCTGGTCGCGCCGTTCCTGGTGATACCGGTCCTGGCCGGCCGGATGGCGCTGGGAACCTGGCAATCAGTAGCCCTCATTGACCTGAACGTGGACAATACGGACAGGCAGGTCCGCATGTCGTACCTTGGGTGACTTGCGTGCGGAGGAAGGCTCGGGGCAGGGGTGGATTTCACATCGGGGCCGTTTGGCACTTGCGCAGGGGGCCGACCCAGTGTGGACTGTGCGGGCAAGAAGTGCCGATGCGGCGGTCGCCGTGGCCGTCTCACCGTCCCGGCTCAGGCCGGGCGGGTGGCCGGAAGCGAGGACCGTGCCGCAGAAAGGATCTGAGGAGGATTCAGTGAGCGCGACCGCGGGCCAGGCGCAAGATCAACAGGGCCTGGCCGAGCGACTCGGCATCAAGCCGGGTCAGGTGGTGCAGGAGATCGGCTACGACAACGACTGCGATGAGCAGTTGCGGGAGGCCATCAGCCGCCAGAAGGACACCGAGCTTGTCGACGAGGACTACGACGACGTGGTCGACGTGGTCCTGCTGTGGTGGCGGGACGGGGACGGCGACCTGTTCGACGCCCTGGCGGACGCGCTCACACCGCTCGCCGACGGTGGCTACATCTGGCTGCTCACGCCCAAAGCGGGCCGGCCGAACTATGTGGAGCCCAGCGAGATCGGCGAAGCGGCGCCCAGCGCCGGGCTCTCCCAGACCTCCAGCGTGAGCGCGGGCCGGGACTGGCTCGGCACCCGCCTGGTCGCGCCGAGATCCCGCCGCTGAGCGTGCCCCCGCTGAGCGCGGGCCGCTGAGGGGCGCGGCGCCGCCGGGCGCACGCCCGCCGATGTTGGCCTGGTGACCCCGGATGGGCGCGTGGCGGCTCCCATTCGCTCCTTGCCGGGGGTGCGCGCGCGTGTGCGGCTGATGGCAGACTGGGCCCATCCGATGTGCCCGGCACATCGGCGTCCCGGCACGCACGCGCCCCCCAAACGCGCATGCGTGCCGCCCCGCAGAAAGGACGAGCGAATGGCGGTCGAGGTCGGCCAAGAGGCCCCCGATTTCGAGCTGAAGAACGCCCGCGGCGAGCCGGTCCGGCTGTCGAGCTTCCGGGGCACCAAGAACGTGGTGCTCGTCTTCTACCCGCTCGCGTTCAGCGGCGTGTGCACCTCGGAACTGTGCGCGCTGCGCGACGAGTTCCCTGAGATCACGAGAAATGATGTTGAGCTGCTGACCGTGTCGGTGGACTCTACCTATGTGCTGCGAAAGTGGTCGGACACCGAGAAGTTCGGATTCAGCCTGCTGTCGGATTTCTGGCCGCATGGAGGGGTCGCCAGCCTCTACGGTGTGTTCGACACCGATAGAGGCCTGGCCCGGCGCGGCACCTTCGTGATCGACAAGTCGGGCGTGGTCCGGTGGAAGGTGATCAACCCGATCCCCGAGGCGCGTGACATCACCGAGTACCAGAAGGCGCTGGCCGAACTGGACTAGGTGCCGGCGGGCGCCACGGGGGACAGCGAAGGAACGGGGCACGATGGCCTGCTATCGCTGTGGCACGCGGCAAGTGGACCCCACCCGGGGGCACAGTCCGTGGCAGCGCGGCGTCCGGGGCGACCAGCAGGTTCTGATCTGCCCCACCTGCCAGGGCATGCACGACTGGAAGGCTGATCTCGACCAGTGCAGCCAGTGCGGCAGCGTGCGGCTGGTGCGCCGGCTGGGCGAGGTGGAGTGCCGCGAATGCGGGTTCGTCGCCGCGCCCGAAGTGGCCACCGTGCCGGAGATGGCGGGCCTGCCGGGGGCGGCCGCCGCGCCTGATGCGGCCGTGTCCGGGCCGGTCGCCGGGCCGGTCGCCGTGCCGGTCGCGCCGAGGGGAGTGACAGCCGCTGGGGTTGGCCGGGATGGTGACATGCCCGGCCTGCCCGTCATGTCCGGTGCTGAAGCGCCCGGGCTGTCGGAGGAAGTCGCCCGCGCGCTCGACCGCGTCCTTGGCCGCGGCCCCGGCCGCGGGTAAGGACGCCGCCTTGACCGACGCCACGGTGGTGGGGCGGATCCTTCGCGAGTACCACGTGGGTGGGGCCGAGCCATCCGGCGTCCGGCGGCTGACCGGATCGGTACGCGGCACCCGGGTGACCTACCGGTTCGGCGGTCGCGGCGGGCCAGGCCTGGTGGTGCGGGCGTTCCGCATCGACCTGCCGCTGGAGCCGCAGTTCCAGGGCAGTCGGCCGATGGCCGTGACGGACTGGCTGCAGGGGCGCGCCGCCATCCTGGGCTGGCTGGAGCAGCGCGGTTACCCAGCACCGCGGGTGGTCCGCACCCGCAGCGGTGACCTCGTCGGCCTGGCTGGGATATGGGCCACCCTGGCGACCACCTACGTGACCGGGACACCGCTGCGGGCCGGCCCTGACCAGCTTCGCCTGCTCGGCGGGGCTCTCGGCCGGCTGCACGCCCTCGATGCGGGCACGTTCGCCGCTGGCCCGGCGGGTGCGGGCACGGCGGTGCGGAGGGCGAGCTGGCACCCGGAGGCCGCCATCCCGGCGGCGCTGGGCCGGCTCGCGGCGATGGAGCGCCAGATCCCAGCCGGCCTGCGGCCGCTGCTGGAGCAGTTCCGGGATGTCCTGCTCGCGGTGCGGCGGCAGGCCCAGGCACTGCCGGCCGCGGTGGTGCATGGCGACCCCTGGCCGGGGAACACGATCCGCACCGCGCCGGACCAGGTGACCCTCATCGGCTGGGAGAACGCAGGACTCGGGCTGCCGCTCCTGGATCTGGGCTATTGTCTGCTCGAATGCCATCTGGACGTGCGCCTGCCCGGCGGCCAGCCGGCTGCCTGGCACATCCGGCCGGACGAGGATCGCATCGCCGCTGTCGCGGCGGGATATTCCCGGTGGCGGCGGCTTCAGCCCGCCGAGCGGGACCTGCTGCCGGAGGGGATCCGGTTCGCGGCTGCTTACATCGGCGCGATCCACCTCGAGCGGGCGGTCATCGATGGCGTGCGAGGGACGTCGATGGACGTGCGGCTGGAGCGGTTGCGCAACCGGCTCGCGGTGAGCGATGCCGTTGCCGCGCTGGCCCGTCGTCACCTCACATAGCCGGTACGCTAAGCCCGGTCGCCACGACGGAGTGGGCGCGGGCGCATAGCTCAGTGGTAGAGCACTCGCCTTACAAGCGAGGGGTCACTGGTTCGAACCCAGTTGCGCCCACCAGGTTTGCCCAGCTAGATGGCTTATCAAGCAGGCCGGTCCGGGTCACCCCTGGCCCAGGTCTGCGCGTACTCCAGCGCGGCCCGGTTCGCCGAGTGCAAGATCTCCTGGAACCGCTCCTCCCGCCCGTCCCAGTACACCTCCGCGCGCTAGTCACCGGTCAGGCGAGCGCGGCGGGCGTTTTCCCTGATGGAGGAATGGATCACCGAGATCGACTTGGAAACGACACGGTCACGTCGGTGTAGGCGGCGGGCTGGGCGGGTCGCCTGCGCTGCCTTCCGTTCCAGCTCGCCGAGCCCGCAAAGCCTGGACTGTATGACTGTTCAGGGTTTACCTTTGGGCTGCGGTTGATGAGCCACCGGGGCTAGCCTCAGCCGCAATCCGGCGCAGCCCGCGCTGCGCCGATGAGCAGGTCGGCCTGACCGGGGAACTCAGGGTACGGGCAGCGGCCAAGGTCATCGAGGCTGAGCCGGGTCCTCGCTGATCGGGCTGATTAGTCTGGGCACGTGGCCAGTGGCGGCGGTGACCTCGGTGGCCGTTCGTGGCGCCCGCGCCCAGTTGAGCGCGGGCAGCTGGGGCCGTACCAGTCCAAGCGTGACTTCAGGCGCACGCCGGAGCCGGACGGGGCGGCACCGCCACCGTCGGCCAGTGGGGCGTGCCGGTTTGTGGTCCAGCGGCACCGTGCCCGCCGGGTCCACTATGACCTGCGGTTCGAGATCGACGGGGTGCTGGTGAGCTGGGCGGTGCCCAACGGCCCCACGCTGGACCCGGCGGTCAAGCGGCTGGCCGTCCATGTCGAGGACCACCCGATCGAGTATCTCGATTTCGAGGGCGTGATCCCGCCCGGCCAGTACGGCGCTGGTGATGTGATCGTGTGGGACACCGGCACGTGGGAGCCGCACGGCACCAGCGATCCGGCGGCGGCGGTGGCGGCAGGGGATTTTCACGTCGATGTGGCCGGCCACAAGCTGCGCGGTCGCCTGGTGCTGGTCCGCCGCGGCGGGAACCGCGCCGGATCCGACCAGTGGCTGCTGCTGCACAAGGACGACGATGATGCGGTCAGCGGCTGGGATCCGGAGGACCACCCGGCGTCGGTGCTCAGCGGCCGGACCAATGATCAGGTGCGGGCTGACCCGGACCGCCTGTGGCGCTCGGACCTGCCACCCGGGCAGGCGTCGGTCGCGCTGCGCCCGCCGGCCATCACCGGCCCCAGCGCCGCGGAGCTCACCGCCCTGGATGACCTCGGTTCCGGCGGCAGGTGGCAGGTGTTCGGCCGCCAGCTGCGGCTGACGAACCTGGACAAGGAGCTGTTCCCCGGCCGGGACGACGAGCCGCCGGTAACCAAGCGCGAACTGATCTCCTACACCGCCCAGATCGCGCCGGTGGTCCTGCCGTACCTGACGGGCCGCCCGCTCAACATGCACCGCTTCCCCGGCGGGGCGGCCAAGCCCGGCTTCTGGCACAAACAGCTGCCCGGCCATGCGCCGGAATGGATCCCGCGCTGGCGCAACCCCGATACCAAGCCCGGCGAGACCACCACCTACCTGGTGGTAGACGAGGCAGCGGCGCTGGTGTGGGCCGCCAACTTCGGCGCGCTGGAATGGCACGCCTGGACCGCACGCGCCGGCGATCCGGCCAGCCCCAGCTACGCCCTGATCGACATCGACCCGGGGGAGGGCACCTCCTGGGACGACGTGCTCGTCCTGGCCCGGCTGCACCGCACCGCGCTGGAGCACCTGGGCCTGCGGGCGGGAGTGAAGGTCACCGGGCGGCGCGGCATCCACGTCTGGATACCTGTCACGGCCGGGCTCAGTTTTCACGACACCCGCACCTGGGCCGAGCAGCTATCCAAGACCATCGGTGCGATCGTGCCCGACCTGGTGAGCTGGGAATGGGACAAGCGCGAGCGGGGCGGCCGGGCCCGGCTCGACTACACCCAGAACGTGCACCACAAGACCCTCGTAGCGCCCTACAGCCCGCGCGCCGCGCCGGGCGCGCCGGTCTCAGCGCCGATCGGCTGGGACGAGCTCAACGATCCATCGCTGCAGCCCGACGGCTTCACGGTCCGCACGATGCTGGACCGCGTGGCCGCCCGCGGCGATGTGTTCCGCATGGTGCTGGGCGAGGGCCAGCAGCTCCCGCCCCTCCGCTAGCCACACCGCAGCCCGCTGGTGCCGCCAGGCACATCATGAGTGGCCAGAGGCACCCCCCGACGCCCGCCTACGAGACGATCGGTCTGCTACGCAAAGTGAGGACCCGGCAGAGTGCGGTGAGCGCGCTCGGGAGACAGATTGCCGAATACGCGCGTTCGGCAGCGTGAGTTGACTGTCCGAAGTGCTGCACGCAGATAGCCGGTTCGGTACCGCTGGGTGTCAGCTGGCTCAGGCCTGGCCAGGTGCGGCGGGTTGGTTGTTGTGGCGGGCGGGGATTGACCTGGTGGGAGTCGCCTGGTGAGGTGAGCTTTATGGCTGCGCCGGTGGCGTTTGTCGGCCGAGAGGGTGAGTTGTCCCGCCTGCTGGCTGCGCTGGGCGGGGGTGTGCGGCTGGCGCTGGTAGTGGGGGATGCGGGGGTGGGGAAGACCCGTTTCGTAGGGGAGGGGGCGGCCCGCGCGGCAGCTGCGGGGGCGGTGATGGTGCGGGGGGAGTGCCTGCCGCTGGCCGAGGCGCTGCCGTTGCTGCCGGTCGCGGCGGCGGCGGGTGAGCTGGCCCGGGCGGACGGCGGCGGGCTGGTGGCTGCGGCGCTGGATGCCGCGCCGGGGTATGTGCGGGGGGAGGTAGGGCGGCTGGTGCCTGGGCTGGGGTCGGGTAACGGGCCGGGCCCGGGCGGCCGGGATGAGGGGTGGTGGCGGGGGCGGCTATTTTCGGCAGTGGCGGAGCTGCTAGCCGCGGCGGCCAGTAGCGCTGGGTGCCGGGTCGGCCTGGTGGTTGAGGATGTCCACTGGGCGGACGGTACGACGCTGGATTTCCTGACCTTCCTGGCGCGCGGGCCTTGGGACGCGGTGAGTGTGGTGGTGACGTGCCGTGGTGATGAGGCCCCGGTGGCGGAGCACGTGGCGCACTGGCTGGCGGCGGTGCGCGGCGCGGCGGGGGTGGAGGAGATCCGGCTGGGCCCGCTGTCCCGGTCGGAGGTGGCACAGCAGGTCGCCGCGCTGGCTGGTGGCGCGGTGCCGGCGGGGGTTGCCGATGAGTTGTACGCGCGTGCGGAGGGGAACCCGTTTTACACCGAGCAGCTGGTGGCTGCGGGCCTGGCGGGCGGGGCTGGGGGCGGGTTGCGCGTGCCGGCTGGGCTGCCGGGCCGGCTGGCGGAGTTGTTGGTGGCACGGGCGGGCCGCTGCAGTGGTGATGCGCGGGCGGTGCTGGCGGGGCTGGCGGTGGCGGGCCGGCCGCTGACTGAGAAGCTTTTGGGCGCGGTGACCGGGCTGGGCGCGGAGGCGGTGCGCAGGGGGCTGCGGGAGCTGGCGGATGCCCGGCTGCTGGCCGAGGATAGCGCCGGGACCGGGTGCCGGCCCAGGCATGCGCTGCTGGCCGAGGCGGTGGCCGGCGGGCTGTTGCCCGGCGAGCGGGCCGTGCTGCACGAGCACGCGGCGCGGG
Organism: uncultured Actinomycetes bacterium; assembly: GCA_963730065.1. GTDB lineage: Bacteria > Actinomycetota > Actinomycetes > Streptosporangiales > Streptosporangiaceae > UBA9676. The sequence continues at coordinate 269,021 of CAVSQL010000014.1, forward strand.
CGCTCGCAGCGATGGGGGAGGAGACGCTGGCCGCCGAGGTGGCCGGGCACTGGCAGGCGGCGGGCCGCCCAGCCGAGGAACTGCCCGTCCGGGTAGCGGCGGCCGAGGCCGCGGAGCGGGTGTTCGGGTACGCCGAAGCCGCGGCGCACTGGCAGCGGGCCATCGAGCTGCGCCAGGCACAGCCCGGCACCGCGGACGCACCTGGGACCGACGTGCCGGGCATGTACTTGCGGGCGATCGACGCGCTCGAGTGGTCCGGCAACGAGGTAAATGCCGGCGTGGTCGCTGAGGAGGCCTACCGGCAGTTCGCCGACCACTCCGACCCTGCGACGGCCGCGGCCGTGTGCCGCCGCGCCGGGCGTTACCGGGCGATCGACGCGCCCGACGCTGGGCTGGCCCTGATTGAGGAGGCGCTGCGGCTGTTCGAGCAGGCTCAGCCGTCAGCCGATCACGCCAAGGCGTGGCTCGATTACGCCGACATCTGCCCGCGGTCCGGCGCGGGACGGCTTGAAGGCGTCCGCCCCGCGTTGAACCGGGCCCTGGAGATCGCCGAAGCGGCCACCGCCACGGCCATGATTCCTCACGTGCTGGCCAGAATCGCCGGGGACACATTCGGCCGCGGCCGGGTCGAGGAAGGATTCGCGTTCCTGGAACGAGGGTGGGCGCCGGCCCGGGCCGCAGACGCCGGGGTGGCCCTGGCGCGGCTGGCCGAGGTCGAAAGCGATGCGCTGCTCAAGCTGGCTAGGTTCGACCTCGCGGCCGATGTTGCCCTCACCGGCCTTGAGTCGGCCCGGCAGGCCGGCCTGGAGGCCTCACGGGGGGCCGCCATCCTGGCCTTCAACGCCTGCGAAGCCCTTCTAGCACGTGGGCGCACAGCCGAGGCGGCGGCACTGATCGACCCGCTGACTGCCGGGCCGCCGGATCGCGATCACTGGCCGGTGCACGAGGCCCGCGCCGAGCTCGACCTGTTGCGCGGCGACAGCGGCGCTGCGGCCAGGCGGTGGCGGCTAATCGACGCCATCCCCGCCCTCTTCGGCGGTATCGAGTATGCCCGCGAGTCGGCGCAACGGGCCGCGGAGCTGGCGCTGTGGGCGGGGCGCCCCGGCGACGCCCTGGGCGAGGTGCAACGGGTGCTCCCGCTGTTCAAGTTCCCGGACCTGGCCATCTTCGGCGGGCGGCTGCTGGTGGCGGGCCTGCGGGCGTGCGCCGACCTGGCCGAGCAGGCCCGGGCGCGCCGCGACCAACCCGCCATTGAGACAGCCGGGGCTGCCGCTGATGGCCTGGGGTCGTGGGTGGGCCAGATGGCAGGCGCCCCGTTTACCGACCACCCGTTCGTGGCCACCGTCCCCGCCGAGCGTGCCACCTGGGACGCTGAGCGGGCCCGGCTGGCCGGGGCGCGCGACCCCGAGGCCTGGCGCGCGGCGGCGAAGACCTGGGAAGGGCTGTGCTGCCCGCACCGCGCCGGGTACGCGTACTGGCGGCAAGCCCAGGCGCAACTGGACGGCGGGCAGCCGGCCACGGCGGCAGCCACCGCGCTGCGGGCCGCCGCGGCGGCCGCTGATGGGCACGCGCCGCTGCTGGCCCAGGTCCGCCGGCTCGCCGACCGGGCCCGGATCCCGCTTCAGCCCCTCGCGGTCGGCACCCCCAAGGAGCCGCCACCGGCGCAGGCCAGGGCGCCGTTCGGACTGACCGGGCGGGAGCTAGCGGTGCTGCAGCTGCTGGCCGCCGGGCGTACCAACGCCCAGATCGGCGCCGAGCTGTACATCAGCCCCAGCACCGCCAGCGTGCACGTCACCAGCATCTTGCGCAAGCTGGGAGTCTCCGGCCGGGCACAGGCCGCCGCGGTGGCCGAACGGGCCGGCCTGCTCTCACCCAGCGACCCCTAAGGACAGATCCGCCGGAATCTAAGCACCCGCGGCCCCCGATCCTGTGCGATCGCACGATCCGCACCGCCCGGCCGTAGCCGCATCCTCGGGACAACGCCCCAGTTACGCCTCCGAGGAGGCCACGATGTTGCACTACACCGTCGCCCAGACCCTGGGCCGGTCCCGGCTCGACGACCTGCACCGCCAAGCCCAGCGCGATGCGCTGGCCCGCGCCGCCCGCCAGGCCCACCACGCCCGACGGCAACAGGCCACACATCGCGCGCCTGAGCTCCTGGCCGCGCTAACCCGCTGGGCTCGCCACCTGGGCTCCGCCCGGGGAATGACCGTCGCAAACCCGGTCGCCACCCGCCCAGCCCGGGGCCGGTTGCAAGCCGCCGTCAAGGACGCCGTGAAGCACCTGTACGACGCGGAAGCCGCCATGCACATTGGCAGACCGGCGTCCGCTCCTGGGTCAGCGCGGCTGCCCGGGCTGCTGGTGCACGCCGGGTCTGGTCGCAGGCTAGCCGGGCTGGGGGACTGGCGCTGCAGGGCCGGCGGCTGGGTCCGGTACCGGGCGTGCGCGGCGCCGGCTTCCCGCCCGGCCACCATCACGGGCGGCGGGGCAGCCGCGACGGCGGCCGCGACGGCGGCCGCGCTGGCAGGGACGCTAGGGCTCGCCGCCGTGTGCTGGGTGGTCGCGGTCTGGCGGATGAGGGGGATGGACATGGGGGCGGCGACCCGGCTCGGCTCGTTCGGGTTCTTCATCGCCGTGTGGGCGGTAATGATGACGGCGATGATGCTGCCGGGCGCGGTCCCGGCAGCCTTGAGACGCGCCCGTGTCGGCGGTGGCGTGCGCGCCGTGCCACTGTTCGCCGGGTCCTACCTTGCCGTCTGGGCACTGGTGGGCGTCGCGGTGTACGCGCTGGACCGGCCGCACGGGCCTATTGCCGCCGGCGCGGTAACGGCCACGGCCGGTGTGTACGAGTTCACGCTGCTCAAGCGGCACTTCCGCCGGCGCTGCCGCGAGAACATCGGCTCGGGGTTCGGGTGCGGGCTGTGCTGCCTGGGCTCCAGCGCCGGGCTGATGGCGATGCTGGTGGCGCTGGGCGTTATGAGCGTCACCTGGATGGCAGTGATCGCCGTCCTCGCCACCGCCCAGAAGCTGCTGCCCGCCAGAGCCGCCCTCGATGTACCGATCGCGGCTGCGATCACCGGGCTGGGAATCTGGATCGTCCTGGCGCCCTCGTCGGTTCCCGGGCTCGCGCCACCGATGTGAGGCGTCAGCGGCGGCACGGGCCAGGCCAGGCTGTTGTGACCACACGAAGGAGGAACAATGACCACTCACAAGACCGGAACTCGTGACGAGTGGCTTGCCGCCCGGCTGGAGTTGCTGGACGCCGAGAAGGAGCTGACCCGGCGCAGCGACGAGCTCGCGCGGCGGCGCCAGCAGCTGCCCCGGGTCCGGATCGACAAGCAGTACCGGTTCGACACCGACCAGGGCAGCGCATCCCTGGCCGGCCTGTTCCAAGGACGCTCGCAGCTGATCGTCTATCACTTCATGTTCGGGCCCGATGACACCGCCGGGTGCCCGTCCTGCTCGTCGATCGCCGACGGCTTCAACGGCTCGGTCGTTCACCTCGCCCACCACGACGTCACGCTGTGTGCGGTGTCACGGGCTCCGCTGGAAAAACTGCAGGCCTACAAGCAGCGAATGGGCTGGAGCTTCCCGTGGGCGTCATCGTTCGACAGCGACTTTAACTACGACTTCCACGTCACGATCGATCCGAACGTCGCGCCGGTCGAGTACAACTATCGCAACCAGGCCAAGCTCGAGGAGGCGGACATCGCCTGGCGGGGATGGTCCGGCGAGCAGCCTGGCATGAGCGTGTTCGCCCTCGAAGACGGCGTCGTCTACCACACGTACTCTGCCTACGCACGAGGCGTTGATGTCCTCTGGACCATGCTGCAGTGGCTCGATCGGGCGCCCCTCGGGCGCAACGAAGGCGATTAGATCACGAGCTGGCTGCGCCGCCACGACCAGTACCACAACCAGTGACGCGTATTGGAGGAGATCATGGCGAATCCGGCCACGGGCGGGACCGGCGACTATAACACCAAGATCATCAAGGAGTTCCGGGCGAACCAGGGACGCGTCGGCGGGATGTGGACGGGCACCACGCTCATTCTCATCCACCACATCGGCGCCAAGTCCGGGATCGAGCACGTCACCCCGGTAGCCTGCTCCCCCCAAGGAGAGGGCCGGTTCGCGATCTGGGCCGCCAACGGCGGATCGCCCGCCCACCCGAACTGGTACTACAACCTCAAGGCCCACCCCAGGATCACCGTCGAGGTGGGCACCCAGACGTTCACGGTCCTGGCGCAGGAGCTAGATGACACCGCCCGCGCCGAGCTGTGGCCCAAGCTGGTCGCGGAGTGGCCCAAGCCGGTCGCGGGGTCCCCTGACCTTGGCGCAGCCCAGGCTGGGACCACGCGGCAGTTTCCGGTGTTCCTGCTGACCCGCCAGGACTGATCCGTGACCAGAACGCGGCTTGCGCCACCTGGTACTGGTGCCGCTGGAATACGTCACCGCCCAGCCCCTACCCCGGCCGCCGAACTCAGCTCAGGCCGCCACCGGCCGTGGGCGCCGCAGTTGCCGAGGCCCGCCCACCGGCACCCAGCCCGCCCAGGCAGCGGGCCTAAACGTTCAGCTCAACGGGAGACAGCCATGAGCGCACTACCCCCGGACCTGCCCATTACGGCTGACACGGTGCCAGGCAGGCGCGATGCCCTGACAGCCAGCCCGTCCCAGGCCGTGCCCGCCGCCAGTGGTCCCGTAGGCGCGTGGCCGCCGCTGTCGGCGACCGCGCGGACCCGGCACCGCCGGTACCGGCACCTCGGCCGAACCGACCGGCAGTCGCTGTATTCGGTGCTTGACGCCGGGCTGGTCGCCCACCTCGGAGTGATCACCGGCGGGTGGCCGATGGTGGTCCCCACCTGCTACGGGTACGATCCGGACACCTTGTACCTGCACGGCTCGGTCGCCAGCCAGAGCCTGAACACCGCCGGAGCCCCGGTGTGCGTCACCATCACCCTCACCGACGGCCTCGTGCTGGCACGGTCGGTGTTCGAGCACACCATCAACTACCGCAGCGCCATGATCTACGGACGCCCACGCTTGCTCACCGACTCGGGCGAACGGCTGGCCGGGCTGCGCTGCATCGCCGAGCACGTGGCGCCCGGCCAGTGGGACTACGCCCGCCAGCCCAGCCGCAAGGAACTTGCGGCCGTCCGGCTGCTGGCGCTTTCGCTGGAGGAGGCCTCGGTGAAGATCCGCACCGGCCCGCCCTCCGACGGCGACAGCCCGGATGCCGCGCTGGGCCTGTGGGCGGGCGAGCTGCCGCTCGCCACCACCTGGCAGCAGCCTATCCCCGACCCCGCCCTCCCGCCCGGCATCTCCCTCCCCGCCCACATCCACGCCCGCGTCGGCACCCGGGCCGACCGAAGTACTGTCGCCGGAACAGTTGAGAGGAGACCGTCATGACGGATGAGTCAGCAAGCCCCGGCGGCCCCGCCACCAGCGCACCGGGCCTGCCCGTGGCCGTCGACCGGGCCACCTTCCAGGCCGAACTGGACAGGCTGCGGGTCCGGGAGAAGGCGCATACCCGGGAAGGCGACGCGATCGCTGCGGCCCGGCGGCGCCTGCCGATGGTCGAGGTGGACGCCGACCTCGCGCTGACCGGGCCCCGCGGGCCGCTCACCTTGCTGGAGGCGTTCGAAGGGCGCCGGCAGCTCATCGCCTACTACTTCATGTGGGACCCCGGGCATCCCACGCCCGAGCAGTGCGAAGGCTGCACGTTTTACACCACCCAGGTCGCGGAGCTGTCCTACCTGCACTCCCGCGACATCACCTACGCGGTCTTCTGCCAGGGCCCCTACGACGAAAGCGCCCGCTACCGCGACTTCATGGGCTGGGACATGCCGTGGTACTCCGCCCAGCCCTCCCTCGACGCGCTCCTCGTGGGGCGCCAGGTCGGCCTGTTCCACCTCGTGTGCTACTTGCGGGACGGCGACCGGGTCTTCGAAACCTATTGGACGACCCGCCGCGGCGTCGAGGCGATGGACTACAGCTACGCGCTCATGGACCTCACCGTGTACGGCCGCCAGGAAACTTGGGAAGGCTCGCCCACCGGCTGGCCCCAACAGTGCACCAACACGCGGACCAACGGCGGCCCTCCCGACTGGCCACCAGTACCCATCTGGCCAGGCGGGCGCCCCATCGCCCAGTGGCCGCGACTGGCAGCCGGGCGCTCTGACGACCTCGCCGTTGGGCCCTGACCGTCAGTGGACAGGAGTGGTCCTCAAGGCTGACCTGTCCAGCCACGCCGTGGATACGCCTTACAAGCGAGGGGTCACTGGTTCGAACCCAGTTGCGCCCACCAGGACAAACGCTCCAGCCAAGATCGCCCGGCTGGGGCATCATGCCATTACCGTGCCATTACCGCGTGTCCGTGGCCGCCTGGACGGCGGACCTGATCGCAGCAGCGATGGCGTGGCCTGGCGCGGTGGTCTTGTGCTGGTAGATCATCGCGCGACACCCCGGGGTCGGGATCGGAGCGAATGATGAAGGCAGCCCGTTTCAGCCAGTTCGGGGGTCCGGAGGTTCTCGAGATCGTGGATCTCCCCGATCCGCATCCGGGGCCCGGCCAGGTCCGGATTGCGGTGCGCGCGGCCGGCGTCAACCCGAGCGACTGGAAGAAGCGCGAGGGCCTGATGGATGGGGAGCTCCCGCGGACCATGGGCCACGAGGCGGCGGGCGTCGTCGACGAGCTCGGCGAGGGCGTTGCGGACGTAGCCGTCGGCGATCGCGTGTTCGGCTTCTCCGCCGAGGGGGCGGCCCAGGCCGAGCTGGCGGTGCTGTCCCACTATGCGCCGATCCCGCCGTCGCTCGACTTCCCCGGCGCTGCCGTGCTGCCGGCCGCCATCGAGACGGCCACGCGCGCGCTTGACCAGCTCGGCGTCGGGAGCGGCAGCACGCTGCTCATCAACGGCGCCTCCGGCAGCGTCGGCAGCGCCGCGGTTCAGCTCGCCGTGGTGCGCGGCGCGCGCGTGATCGGCACCGCCAGTCCCGCCAACCACGACTACCTGCGCTCGCTGGGGGCCGAGCCCGTCGCCTACGGCGAGGGCCTCGCCGGGCGGGTTCGCGCGCTCGCGCCCGGCGGCGTCGGCGCGGCGCTCGACGTCGCCGGGAGTGGCGTCCTGCCCGAGCTCATCGAGCTCGCGGGCGGCCCGGAGCACGTCGTGACGATCGCCGACTTCGGTGGCGCGCAGGAGCACGGGGTGAGGTTCAGCAGCGGGGACGCCGGCCGCGCGGTCCACGCGCTCGCCGAGATCGGCGAGCTGATCGAGTCCGGGCGCTTCTCGCTCCCGGTCGCGCAGACCTTCCCGCTGGCCGAGATCGCGGAGGCGCACCGCGTCAGCGAGGACGGTCACGTGCGCGGGAAGCTCGTGTTGCTGGTCGGCTGATGCGGCCGCCGCGACCGTGCGTGACCAAAATGACTGGCTGAGCCTGGCTGCAGCATGGAAACCTGGACCGGGTGAGCTGGGACGAGACGTTCGCCGACCGCTACGAGGAATGGTCGGCCGAGATGACGGCCGACATCGCCTTCTACGTCGGCCTCGCCCGCCAGGCCGCCGGACCACTGGTCGAGCTCGCGGTCGGCAACGGGCGCGTGGCGATCCCGGTAGCGCAAGCGACCGGCCAGCGGGTCATCGGCATTGACTCCTCACCGGCGATGCTCGCCCAGGCCCGGGCCCGGGCAGCCGCGGCAGGCGTCCAGCTCGACCTGTACGAGGGCGATATGCGCGACCTGGCCCTGGATGAGGTTGCGGCCCTGATCTACTGCCCGTTCCGTGCGCTGCTGCACCTGCCGACCTGGGCCGACCGCCGCCGCACCTTCCAACGGGTCGCCGCCTCGCTCCAGCCCGGCGGACGGTTCGCCTGGAACGCCTTCGCCTTCGACCACCACATCGCCGCGCGCCTGGACGGCCAGCACCAGCAGGAACCGGTGCCACACACCAACCGCTACGCGGCGAGCGACAACCGAATCGACATCATCCTTGACGACGGCGCGACAAGCTCGCTGTGGTGGGCCACCAAGAACGAATGGCTCGGACTGCTCGATGTCGCAGGCCTGGAGGTGGAGGCACTCTACGGCGGCTTCGCCGCGGAACCGTTCGGCGACGACAGCCGGGAGTACGTGTTCATCGCCCGCCGTCCATGATCAACGATCAGATCGCCGGGCCATTGGCGTGCCACCGAATAGCTCTCGATCGGCCGCCGGCTTCGCCTGCCGGGCCAGGAGCACGGCCCGGGCCATAGCTGGGATGGGCAGCTCGCGGTTTCCAGCACGTGTCTTGACTGGTCCGGCGTGCAAAGTGCCGCGAATGCGCTGGAGCTGCTGCCGCACGTAGAGGGGATGAGCTCCGGGCCGTTCGCGCCTGCAGCGGCGGGGACAGGTCTGACCGAAGCTCGTCAGCAATTGGGAACGCGCCGGGCGCGTTCGTGAACCAGGCGTTGAGGTCTGGCTCGAACCTCAACTACCCCGAGACAGGTCCCTTTGGATCGAGCAGTGACCTCAAGTAATCTTCCACGTTGTCGAAGTTCGCCTCGATGCCATCGAACTTGGTCATGTGGTCACGGCCAGCCTTGTCACGGAACGCCAGCTTCCACGTCAACTTCGTCACTCCATTAGCTTCCTGCAGATCCATCGACTCGACGGCCTCCGCATCCGGCCACCCGTCGAACAGCCACGTCTCGACGGTCCGGGTCGGCGGCTCGACCTCCAGGTAGGTTCCCCGGAACGAGCACTCGGTTCCGTCGTCGGTCACCATGATGAAGTGGTAGTTCCCTCCGACGCGCAGGTCGATCGAGCAGACCGTCACCTCCTCCCCAAATGGAGCGAACGTCTTCCTCACATGCTCGGGCTTCGTGAATACGTCGAAGACGAGTGCGATCGGAGCGTCGAACTCTCGGGTGATGACAATCTCGAGATCGTCCGGGAATTCGATGACTGCCGATCCGTGCCGATTAGGTGTCACTGCCGCTCTCCTTGTTGTTGTAGCTCTTGCAGGTAGTCATCCACCCGGTCCAGTCGGTCGTTCCACGCCTGCTCGTACTTGACCAACCACTCCTGCAACGGCCGAAGGCGCACGGGTTCCAGGCGGTACAGCCGGCGACGCCCCTCCGCCCGGCACTTGACGAGTCCCACCTCGCTCAGCACCCGTAGGTGTTTTGAAACCTGAGGCTGGGACATCGAGAGGTCGTTCACGATCGTCCCGACCGCCTTCTCGCCGGCCATCAGCGCGTCCAGGATCTCGCGACGGTGCGCCTCGGCAATGGCGTTGAAGACATCCGACGTCGTAGAAGCGCGGGCCACGGGTCCAATATATTCCGCTATCGACATATGTCAAGCCACTCGGGATGGCAGAAACCACCCCAACCCGTCTGTAACCACTGTCCGTAGCAACGGGTCAGTCCTGGGCCTCGCCGAGCAGGCCATGTAGCGGGTAAGCGCGTCGCGGCGGGCGGCCTGGTCTGTGCCGGTGTAGATCTGGTAGTACCAACCGGAGAAACCGCTGCCCTACCGTGGACGCATGACCGCATGGAGCAACCTGCCGCCCGCGCTGCCGCCGCACGGCACAGTGCTGGCCTGGGCGCGAGGCTGCCGGTGCGATGAGTGCGAACCCGAGTACCAGCGTTTCGTGTCCGAACTGGCACTGCGAGGGCGGCTGAGGCTTCCCGCTGAGCCGGAGCCCCGCAAGCTGGACGCCGACACCCTCGCCCGGCTGGAACCGGCGGTGAGCCGGTCTGAGTGCCCCGTGTGCGGCGCGCAGCGCCATCAGCGGTGCCGCAACCTGGCATTCCCCCAGCATTTCGCGCCGACTCATCCTGAGCGCAGAAGCGGCCCGTGACATGCCCGAAGAACTGCCTGCGGCACTAGCGGCAAGGCCGGCCGGGTGAGCGCGCTCGCGTCGCTGTTCAGCCCGCTCCAGATCGGCCCGGCCGAGCTGGCCTGCCGGATCGTCTTCACCTCGCATCAGACCACCATGGTCGAAGGCCATCTGCCCACCGAGGACTTCATCGCCTACCAGGAAGCGCGAGCGCGCGGCGGGACTGGGCTGATTGTGATGGAGGCGGTGGCGGTCGCGCCGTCGGGCTTGCTGACCGCGCATACGCTCGGCGGCTATCTGGATGAGATCGTGGACGGCTACCGGCGGGTCGCCGCCGCTGTGCAGGGCCACGGCACCAAGCTTTTCACTCAGCTCTTCCACGGTGGCCGCGAGCTGATTGCCTCCGCGCCACGCCCTCCAGCCGTGTCCTCCTCGGCGCTGCCCAGCGCCCGCTTTCACACCGAGCCGCGCGCGCTATCAACCAGCGAGGTCGAGGTGCTTATCGCCGCGTACGGGCACTGCGCGGCGCTGGCGGTGCGGGGAGGGCTTGACGGAATTGAGGTGACCGCCGCGCACGGCTATCTCGGCGAGCAGTTCTTCACCCCGGAATGGAACCTTCGCCAGGACCGCTACCACGAGCCGGCACGCTTCCTCACCGAGGTGCTCGAAACTGTGCGCGCCGCCGCGCCCGGCCTGGCCCTCGGCCTGCGGCTGAGCGCCGATTCCGCAGCCGCCCGTGCGGTCGCCCCGGCACTGGCGCCACTGGTGGACTACCTGCACGTTGCGGTCGGCAACTCGGCGACGTTCGACGGCTGCAGCGGGATCGTGCCGCCGCCGCCAGCGCCCCGCAACCTGATCGCGGCACTGACCGGGCCGTTCAGGCTGGGGCCGCCGCTGATCGCCACCAGCCGTATCGTCGACCCGGTCGAGGCCGACGAGATGATCGGCCACGGTGCCGCCGACGCGGTCGGAATGACCCGCGCGCTGATCACCGACCCCGACATGCCGCGCAAGGCCCGCAGCGGCCAAACTCGCTCGATCATGCGCTGTATCGGCTGCAACGCCTGCATCGCCCACTATCACGCTGGGACGCCGATCCGCTGCGCGCAGAACCCGCGCACAGGCCGCGAACGCACGCTGCCTCCTCCCACCCCGGCCGCGCAACGCCTCCGCCTGCTTGTCGCCGGGGCCGGGCCCGCCGGTCTCGCAGCGGCCGCAGAAGCCGCACAGACAGGCCACGAAGTGATCATCCTCGAACGCGCGGCACACATCGGCGGCCAGGTGCAGCTGGCCGCTGGCACACCGGGCCACGCCGAGCAGGCCGCAGCGCTGTGCGCCAACTACCAGGCACTGCTCGACCGGGACAACGTGGAACTCCGGCTGGGTGCTTCCGCAGACGCCGGCGCCATCGCAGCCCTCCAGCCGGACCTGGTGATCATCGCTACGGGTGCCCGGCCCGCGCCGCCGCATCAGAGCCTTGCCGACGTCGAGCTCCTGCAGGTCTGGAACGTCCTGGCTGGTGCGCGGCCGAAGGGGCGCGTGCTGATCGCCGACTGGGGCGGCGATGCCGCGGCCCTGGACTGCGCAGAGCTTCTCGCCGGAGAAGGATACGAGGTAACGCTCGCTGCCGGGTCGGTGATGCCGGGGGAGACTCTCCACCAGTACGCGCGCAACCAGTACCTTGCGCGGCTTGCCCGCGCAAAAGTCCGGATCGAGCACCACCTCGGCCTTCATTCCGCCAGCGAGGGCGTGGTTCGCTTCCGCAACATCTTTGCGCCGGAGCTCGAACATGCCATCGAAACCGACGCGCTGCTGCTGTCGCTTGGACGCGTCCCGGAAGACGGGCTGCTTGCGCAGTTGCGCGAGCACGGCAACCTGACCGTTCGGGCGGCTGGGGATTGCCGCTCGCCGCGCGGACTTGAAGAGGCAATCCTCGAGGGCACGCTGGCCGTCCGCCAGGCAGACCCCGCCGCCCGCACGGGGCAACGGCCTCATAAATAAGGGCCAGCAGCCATCGGCACCAGGCCACACCTGGCCACGGCCAGCCATCACCGTCGCAGGCAGCTGCCACACCAGGCGACGCCCAGCACCGTCCAGCCACCCAGCGGGCACGCCTTGGCGGCGGGTGCTGGGCTGGACCCAGACAGACAGGCAGGCAGTCATCCAAGCTGGTGCGGAGCCCAATGGGAGCCAACGACGGCAGCCGTCAAGCCACGTCAGGCAACCCTCGGCGATTGGCGTCGCTGGTCAATGTGACTGCGGCACTGCCCGGGCAGCAGCGAGGGAGGGGACTGTTCAGGGCTGGTCCTTGATGCCGACTCCGCACAGGTGCCACCCGATCCCGCGGTCATCGGCGGGCGGCTCGGAGGAGATCAGCTTGAGCACGGGTTCGCCGTCGCTATCGGGATCGCGGCGGTTGCGGAGCGGGTTGTCCAGGTCGGGTCTCCACTGTGCGGGGGGCACCAAGCCGGGCTCAACCAGCGTGAACCCCTCGAAGAATCGGGTAATGCCAGTGCGGTCACGTGAGATGAGCGGCGTGTCCCAATGCAGTTCCTGGGTCATGCGGAAGAGTCCGGCAGCCGCTTGGGGGTGGGCTTCGCCAGTCATGTGGCTAAGGGCCAGGTAGCTGCCCGGCGCCACCGCGTCCCGGAACTGCCCGACGACCCCCCACGGGTCTTCCTGATCCCACAGGCAGTGCAGGACACACATGAACATGATCCCGACCGGCTGGCCGAAGTCGAACAGGTCGCGTACCTGCGTGTCGCTGACCACCTGTTCCGGTTCGCGCAGATCCGCTCTGAGCGTGACGACGTTGGGGCCAGCCATCAGCGCGGCGGCATGGGCCGAGACCAGCGGATCAATGTCCACGTAGACGATGCGCGCCTCGGGCGCCACCCGGTGGGCGATCTGGTGGGTGCTGGCCATGCCCGGCAGCCCCGAGCCAAGGTCGAGGAACTGGCGGACGCCCTGGCCGAGCATGTAGTCGACCATCCGCTGCAGCAGGTGGCGGCTCTCAAGGGCAGTCTCGGCACCGGCTGGAACCCCCAGCTCCCGTACCATCGCGTTGGCCGCTTCGGACGCCTCCCGATCGACCGCGAAGTTGTCGTTGCCGCCGAGCTGATAGTTCCAGATGCGGGCCGTGTTGGGGTAACGGGCACCGATCGGATCTTCGGAGTCCGGTCCGGAGGCCGTCGGAGGTCCGGCTGACATCAGGCATCGTCCCCCATGCGTTAGAAGGGGCACCTCCGAGGATAAGGGAATCTGCGAGCCGCGGGCGGGCGGCTCCCGCTCCATTCTGATGGCCCGACCTCGATGTCGATGGACCGATCGGTGGGGGGCCAAAGATGCCGTCCTCATGATCGCCGGGCGGCGATCACGTTGTCTTGGCCGGCGTCAGGAGCTCGTGAGGATGACGAGTTGCTGGGTCGCCCGGGTCATCGCGACATAGCGGTCGACCGTTCCCTCGATGCCTGTGCCGAACGCCTCGGGGTCGATGAGGACGACCAGGTCGAACTCGAGCCCCTTCGACAGCTCCGGGGTCAGCGACCGGACGCGGGACGTCGGCTGGAAGGCGGGATCGCCGATGACGCAGGCGATCCCGTCGGCGTGCGCGGCGAGCCAGGTGTCGACAACCGAGCCCAGGTCCGAGGCGGGTCCGTGCACGACGGGGATGCCGGTGCTGCGGATGGAGGTCGGCACGTTGGCGTCCGGGAGCACGGCCCGGATGACCGGCTCGGCTTCCGCCATGACCTCTTCTGGCGTCCGGTAGTTGATGCTCAGGGAGGCTAGGCTGATCCGGTCGAGCCCGACTCGTTCGAGCCGTTCCTGCCACGACTCGGTGAACCCGTGCCGGGCCTGGGCACGGTCCCCGACGATGGTGAAGCTCCGGGACGGGCAGCGGAGCAGCAGCATCTGCCACTCCGCGTCGGTGAGTTCCTGAGCCTCGTCCACGACGATGTGCGCGAACGGGCCGGCGAGCAGGTCCGGGTCCGTGCCGGGCAGTGCGGCCTCATTGACCAGGGCGTCCTGGAAGTCCTCGCCGCGCAGCATCGTCACCAGACCCATGCCGTATTCGTCGTCCGCGGCCTCGATCAGGTTGTCGACGACCCGGGCCATCTGCTCGCGTTCGGCGGCGACCGTGGCGTCGTGCTGACGCTTACGTCGTGATGCCTGCGGGTCGCCGAGCCGCTGCCGTGCTGCGTCCAGGAGCGGCAGGTCGGACACCGTCCAGGCCTGGGCGTCCCCGCGCTGCAGCTTCGCGGCGTCATCGGGGCTGAGCCAGGGAGCGCACATGCGCAGGTAGGCGGGCACCGACCACAGGTCTCCGACGAGGTCAGCCGCCTCGATCAGCGGCCACACGCGGTTGAGGGCCGTGCGCAGCTCCCTGTTCTGCAGCAGCGACTTGCGGAGCAGGTCAGCCGGGGCGTGGCCGTCGCGGGAGTCCATCAGGATCGTGAGCAGCTCCTCCCAGATCTGGTCGCGCGCCTCGTTGTGCGGAGTGCCGGGTTCTGGCGCTTCGAACGCCTCGGCCCAATCGCCGGCGCTCAGCCAGATGTCGGACCAGGGGGTCTCGACCGTCATCCCCTTGGTGGGTGGCATCTCGTAGAACCTGACGGCCGGCTCGATCGCCCTCACCAGGTCCGCGGACGATTTCAGGCGGGCCACGTCCGGGTCGGTCTCGATCGCTGCGGCGGCTCCCTCGGGGACGAGGTCCCGCAGGGTGCAGGTCTGCACGCCCTCCTCGCCGAGGCTGGGGAGAACGTCGGCGACGTAGGCCAGGTAGGGCTGGTGCGGGCCGACGAACAGCACGCCGCCCCGGCGGTGACCGAGGCGAGGGTCGGCGTAGAGCAGGTAGGCGGTACGGTGCAGGGCGACGACGGTCTTCCCGGTACCCGGGCCGCCGTCGACGACGAGAGCGCCGCGGGATCCCGCGCGGATGATGGCATCCTGGTCGGCCTGGATGGTGCCGAGCACGTCCCGCATCCGCGGTGACCGGCTGCTGCCCAGGCTGGCGATGAAGGCGGACTGGTCGTCGAGCGTGGCGCGGGATTCCAGCCCATCCGGGGTGAACACCTCGTCCCAGTAGTCGCTGATCCGGCCGCGGGTCCAGCGATACCTGCGGCGGCTGGCCAGGCCCATCGGGTTGGCGTGGGTCGCTCCGAAGAACGGCTCAGCCGCGGGGGAACGCCAGTCGACCAGCAGCCGGCGGCCCGTGCTGTCGGTGAGGCCAAGCCGTCCGACGTACACGGGCTCGGGATCGTCGGCGCCGACGATGCGTCCGAGGCACAGGTCCAGACCGAAGCGACGCAGGGTGCGCAGGCGAGCGGTCAGCCGGTGGATCTCCAGGTCCCGGTCCATCGCCTCCTGGCCTATGCCGCCGGGCGCCTGGCGCATGGCATCGAGGCGATCGGACAGGTCGGCGATCGACTGCTCGAGGCTCTCCGCGATGGCCGCGAAGTGCC
This sequence comes from uncultured Actinomycetes bacterium, assembly GCA_963730065.1. GTDB lineage: Bacteria > Actinomycetota > Actinomycetes > Streptosporangiales > Streptosporangiaceae > UBA9676. The sequence continues at coordinate 284,298 of CAVSQL010000014.1, forward strand.
GCTCGTCGCCGGCGATCAGCGCCGGGTCGGCCTTGGCGGCGAGCCGGCCGGGAAGGTCAAACGCGCTGGTAGTCAGAGGGTTCACTCGTTTTCCGGCGGCGCGCACACCCGCACCTCCGCGCCGAGTGCCCGCAACCGCACCGCGCGTGCCAGCTCGGTTCGACGTGCCCCGCGCGACCCATCGGTCGGCAACAACACACGCATTTCGCGACCCCCATTTCCGCAGGTTCTGGCCTCGGCCGACGATTCTGCCGCACGACCCGGGTCTTGCCGCAAGCCCCCCGGTGCGCTATATGTTGAAAATGGAGGGGAGTGGGTATTCTCCTCTCCCTTGATCGTCCGCTGTGGACGGACAACCTCCTCGCGAAGCGGCGGCATGCCGCGTACGGCGGTGCCGTCGGCCCAGCACGTGACCAGCACTGGATCGCTCTGGACGGTCTGCCATTACTACGGTCAGAAAAGTCGGAGGCTGGCTCCGCGACCGCCATTGCCGGTTCGCGGTCACTGCGCCGGTGGCGCCCTCGCGGCAGGGACGGCTCCGGCAAGCTGGTGAGGGCGGCCCAGGCCCGGCCGGGCAGGTCAGCCAGCTTCCTCCGAGGATTGGATGGCCGAGGCGTGCCCCCGGACTGCCATTCTGGCTACTGGAGCCCGGCGCGGACGGACGTGATGCGCTGCGTGTTGAAGCCGAGCCAATGCATCCGGCCCACGTAGCGCGCGTGCTCAACCTTGAGGCAGCGGTCCATGATCACCGTCACGCCGCCATCCTCGGCGATCCGCGCGCCCTCCTCGTTGATCACGCCGAACTGGCACCAGAGGGTACCCGCGTGGATCGCCACCGCCTCCCGGGCGATCCCCGGCAGTGCATCCGGCGCGCGGAAGACGTTCACGACGTCCACCGGCACGGGTACGTCCCGCAGGCTCGGGTAGCACGTCTCTCCGAGGATCTCCGTCTCGCGGGGATTCACCGGGATCACGCGGTAGCCGTGCCGCTTGAGGTAGTAGCCGACGAAGTTGCTGGCCCGCAGCTCGTTGCCCGACAGGCCCACGACCGCGATTGTCGTGGCGGTGTGGAGCACGCGCTGGATCGTCAGCGCGTCCTGGTACCGCGTGAGATCGGTCATGCCGTCGCTACCTCCTTCCCGCGGTGGCGGCGACCCGCGCGAAACCCTGCTCCAGGTCCCAGATCAGATCCTCGACGGACTCGGTGCCGACCGACAGTCGCACCGTCCCTGGCCCGACGCCGGCCGCCCGCAGTTCGTCGTCGCCCAGCTGGCGGTGCGTCGTGCTGGCCGGGTGGATGATCAGGCTCTTCGCGTCGCCGACGTTCGCCAGGTGGGACCAGAGCGTGACACCGCTGATGAGGCCCTGGCCGCCGGCCCGGCCACCAGCGCAGTCGAACGAGAACACCGCGCCGGCACCGCGCGGCAGGTACTTCTCCACGAGCGGCCGGTACCTGCTCCCGGGCAGGCCGGGGTAGGTCACATTCGACGCCAGCTCGTGCGACTCGAGGAACGCCGCGACCGCCCGCGCGTTGCCGACGTGGCGTTCCATCCGCAGCGACAGCGTCTCGAGCCCTTGCAGGAACAGGAAGGCGTTGAGCGGCGCGAGCGCCGCGCCGAGATCGCGCAGGGTCTCGGCCCGGAGCTTCATCAGATAGCCGTACGTCCCGAACGTCTCGTGGAACTGCAGGCCGTGGTAGGCCGGCGACGGATCCGCGACCACGGGAAACCGCCCGTTGGACCAGTTGAACGTGCCCGCCTCGACGACGACGCCGCCGATGCTCGTGCCGTGGCCGCCGATGAACTTGGTCGCCGAGTGGATCACGATGTCGGCGCCCCATTCGATCGGGCGGCACAGGTACGGCGTCGCGAACGTGTTATCCACGATCAGCGGCAGCTCATGCTCGTGGGCGATGGCCGCCACGGCCTCGAGGTCCAGCACGTTGCCGGCCGGGTTGCCGATGGTCTCGCCGAAGAACGCCTTCGTGTTGCCGCGGACCGCCTTCTGCCACGCGCCCAGGTCGTCGGGATCGACCCATGTCAGCTCCACATTCATCTTGCGCAGCCAGTGCTTGAACTGGTTCACCGTCCCGCCGTAGAGCGCCGAAGACGAGACGACGTGGTCGCCCGGCTGCAGCAGCGTGAAGAGCGCGCCTGCCTGCGCGGCGATCCCGCTGGCGAAGGCCACCGCGCCAGCACCACCCTCGAGGTTGGCCACCCGCTCCTCGAACACCGCCACGGTCGGGTTCATGATGCGCGAGTACGTGTTGCCGTACTCCTGCAGGTTGAAGTATGCCGCCGCCGATTCCGGGTCCTCGAACACGTAGCTGGTCGTCTGGAAGATCGGCACGGCACGTGCGCCCGTGTTCGGGTCGGGGCGTTGCCCGGCGTGCAGCTGCCGGGTCTCGAACCCGAACGCGCGGTCTTCCTCCGGCTGGGAGGGGTTGTCGGTCACGAAGGCATCCTCCTCGACGTCACCCGCCGGCCCTGTCGTCGGCCAGGCTGTGTTCGCCCAAGAACTGGCGGATAATGGGCGTCTGCCGCGCTTCCTCGAGCAGGAAGCAGTCGTGGCCGTACGGTGCCTCGATCACGTGGAAGTCAACCGGCTTGCCGAGGGCGCGAAGCGCGTCGGCGATCTCGCTCGACGCCGAAGGCGGGTACAGCCAGTCGGAGCTGAACGCGATCAGCAGGGTGCGCGCCGCCACGCCGGCGAGCGCCTGCGCGAGCGATCCGCCGCCGTACTGCCGGGCGAGATCGAAATAGGTCAGCGCGCGCGACGTGTAGAGGTAGGTGTTGGCGTCGAAACGTCTGACGAACGAGTCGGCCTGGTGCCGCAGGTAGCTCTCGACCTCGAACTCCGGCTCGGTAATCGTGTACCGGATGTCGTCGGCGAACTGCAGCCGCCGGCCGAACTTGGCCTCCAGCGCCAGCGCGGACAGGTACGTGATGTGGCCGACCATCCGCGCCACACCCATGCCGGCATCGGGCGTGCGGCCCGTGCCGTAGTACTGGCCGCCGTGCCAGGCCGGGTCGCGCATGATCGCGTCACGCGCGATCGAGTTCCAGGCCACGCCCTGCGGCTGGAGGGCGTGCGTGCTGGCGATCGCCACGACGGCATCGACCTGATCAGGAAACAGGATCGCCCACTCGAACGCCTGCATCCCGCCGAGCGAGCCGCCGGCTACCGCCGCGAGCCGCGCGACACCAAGTGCGTCCAGGAAAGCACGCTCGGTGCGCACCATGTCCGCGACAGTGATCACGGGGAAGTCCGGCCCGTACGGCTTACCTGCCGCTGGGTCGATCGACGACGGCCCGGTCGTCCCGCGGCAGCCACCGAGCAGGTTCGTGGAGACGACGAAGAAGCGGTCCGTGTCGAACGCCTTGCCGGGGCCGATCATCCCGTCCCACCAGCCCAGCCCCCTGCGGGCGGCACCGTCGCGGTCCTCGGCCCCGAACCCGTCGCGCGTGCTCTCCTCGGGCGGCGTCTTCGCGAAGCCAGCCGCATGGGCGTCGCCGCTGAGCGCATGGCACACCAGGATGACGTTGTCGCGCCGGGGTGAGAGGGCACCGTAGGTCTCGTACGCCACGCGGACCGGGTACAACTCCCGCCCGCAGTCGAGCCGCACCGGCTCCGGCAGGTCAAGATACCGCGTTTCGACCGTGCCAACTGAGCCGGCCGCGAGCGTCGAGGCTGGCTCCGCCATGGGGGCTATGGTAGCCCGGCCTGGCCCGCGTATTGTCAATCATCTCCATAGGGAATCTAGGGGATGGCAATGGGGGATATCGCGACATGGCTACAGTCGCCAACGGAGTCAACGTGCGGGCACTGCTGGACGCGTGGGAGTACTGAAGGGCCTGCTAGCTGGTTGCCCCGCGTCTCCGGCGTTCCCGCACTGCCTTGGCCAATGTCAGCCCGGCCTGGCCGAGCGCGAAGTCCAGCGTTCGGTACATCCCCGGGTGTCCCGGCAATACCCGCGGACGTCAGCGCAGGCGCTGCCGCCATCGACCACCATGGAGCCGGCGGACAAGCGGATACCGCACATCCAACAGCGGCTGACCGCGGTTGGCTCTCCCCGAGCGGGGGCCAAATGCTCTTGATCAGCCATGATCAGCTCACCTTGGTGCCGACCGTGCTCCCCCTGAGCGGTCATTCAGCGATTGTCGCACGTTTCCCCGCCGCTCACCGGTAATCCCTCATGCCCGGGGGCGCTGCACTGGCCCGGCTTCCCCCGGCTCTTGACCAGCGGTCATTCGGACAGTTGCGATCTTGAGGTGATCGTCTTGGAAGCGAGCGCTACCGGATGATGAGCACCCTGTCACGACGCGGGACCAGCTCTCCGATCACTGGCGCTCCCGGCAGCTCTCCGGCTACGAGCAGTCCGCCTGATGTCTGGGCGTCCGCGAGCAGGAGCAGGTCTTCCTCGCCCACCGCGCCGGTGTCGGTGTGCGGGAGCACCCATTCGAGGTTGCGGCGGCTCCCGCCGGGCATGTGCCCGGCCCGCATGGCCGCTCGCGTGCCCTCGATGAGCGGCACCGCCGCGTGGTCGACCACCGCGGTGACCCCGCTGGCCCTGGCCAGCTTGAACAGGTGGCCGAGCAGTCCGAATCCGGTCACGTCGGTGGCACACCTGATCCCGGCGGCGAGCGCCTGCCGGCTGGCGTCGGCGTTCAGCGTGGTCATCACGTCGATCGCCGCCGGGCTGACCTCGCCCGTCGCCTTGTGCCAGGCGTTGAGCACGCCGGTGCCGATCGGCTTGGTCAGGCTGAGCGGCAGGCCGGGCTGCCCGGCGTCGATCCGCAGCAGCGCGGCCGGATCGGCGACACCGGTCACGGCCATGCCGTACTTGGGCTCGGGATCGTCGATACTGTGCCCGCCGGCCACGTGACAATGCGCCGCGCATCCCACATCCAGGCCGCCGCGCAGCACCTCCGCCGCCAGTTCGGTAGGGAGCTTGTCGCGTGGCCAGCCGAGCAGGTTCAGCGCGACCAGCGGCTCGCCGCCCATCGCGTAGATGTCGGACAGGGCGTTGGTGGCGGCGATCCGGCCGAACGTGTAAGCGTCGTCCACGACCGGGGTGAAGAAGTCGGCGGTCACCACGACCGCCATGGCCGGGCTGACCTGCACCACGGCGCCGTCATCGCCGTTCTCGACTCCTACCAGCAGGTCCGTGCCCGGGCCGTCGGGCACGAGCCTGCTTACTGTCTCCTCCAGCTCGCCTGGCGGGATCTTGCAGGCACAGCCGCCGCCGCGCGCATACTGCGTCAGTCGGAAACCATCCGGACCGGTCATGCGGTCAAATGTAGTGCCGCCCGAACCCGCCTTCGCTCACCGGGCCGGGCGTACCCGCGCACCGGATGGCGGGCGCCGCCCGGGCACGGGTAACGTCGGGCCCGGAGGCGTCCGGGTGCCTGGTGGCCCCCCCGGTCTTCAAAACCGGTGGGCGGCGCGTCGCGTCGCCGGCGGGTTCGATTCCCGTCCGCCTCCGCTGATCCGCTGGGGTGCACCGGGTGTCTGCGGCTCGGCGCTGGAAGCTTCGCTGACTCCCATCTTCCAGCGGGAAGGGCCATTATATGTTGCTATTCGACAAGCAACTTAGCTGGGCAGCTATATGTTGTCATGCGCAAAGCAACTTAGTTGGCGGCTGATGGAGGCTGAAGCCAGCCATCGACGCTGCGCGCAGGACGGGAAATACTTCGCCGGCCTCTTTACGGGTAAACGATGCGGCGTTACAGTCACGAAAGGGTTTCGGCTCGGCTTAGGGGGAGCCATGCAAGAGTTCCGGATAGACAGCACTGGATCGCCAGTCTCATTAGACTCACTGTCGTCAGCACACTACGCCCGGCACAGGTTCTCGCGGCGCGCGTTCATCGGCGGCGCGGCGGCTGCCACCGGAGCCACGCTGGGCAGCGGTCTACTCTCGCCTGCCGCCGCCTTGGCCTGGCAGACCCAGCCCGCACCCAAGCCGACGACCGCCGTAACCACGATCAACGGGGTCGATTTCCACTTCACCTCCTTCGGGCCGGGCGTGGACCCATCATCGATCACCGATTTCAGGGGCCTTGTCGGCGTCGCAGACGTGCGGGGAACCGGGACCGCCAGGAAACCCGACGGCAGCGTAGAGACGCTCTTGTTCGACACCGATATGCGCTTCATGAAGGGCGTCTACGTCGGCCAGGATGGCGCCGTTCACACGGGGGACGTTCGGTTTCGTTTGACTGGACCTCTACCGAGGTCAGTTTGACTTCACAAACTTCACCACCCAGGTTCACGACTTCGACCCGGGGATCCATCCCTATCCGAGTGGCTTGTTCTGGACGGTCCCGCTTCAGCGCGACGCCGTGAGCGTCGATCTGCGTCAGGGCAAGGCGCGGATGACGGCCGGGCATCTCCAGGCCAGGGACTTTTTCAATATCCCCAACGCCCTGTTCCGCACCCAGCACCCGGTGTCCGTCGGCGCGACTGTGTCGTTCGACATTCGCTGGCTGGGTCCGGCCACAGGCCCTTCGGCGGTCACCAGCCCGCCAGGCTCCTCCGGCCATGTGTTCATGAGCCCGGTCACGATGACGTGGTCGGCGAAGACCGCCCGGGGATTCAGATTCCGGTCGAATCCGTCCGGTACGACGAGCTTCTTCGGCCAGCTCGGTCACGTGAGGAACGGGATCTTCTCCCATTGAAGGAGCGGTAACACGGCGCGAATGGCCGCCGGCCGCGGCGGCCACTAGGGTCGCGGTTGTGGACCCGCGTCGTCACGTGCCGAGAACTGACGTCGTGCTCGCCGACCCCCGCCTGGTCGCGGCGCGGGAACTGCTGGGCGGGGCGCTGGTCAAGGCGGCGGTTGCCCGCGCCCAGGACCTGGCCCGCTCGGGGGCCATCAGCCCATCAGGCGTCGCCGACGCGGCGGCGGCCTCGCTGCCGCCGCTCGCCGCCACCCTGACCCCGGTGATCAATGCGACGGGCGTTGTCGTGCACACCAATCTCGGCCGCGCGCCGCTGTCGGCCGCCGCCCGTGAGGCGGTGCAGGCCGCGGCGGGCTACACGGACGTGGAGTTCGAGCTGGCATCGGGCAAGCGCGCCCGCCGCGGCGCGGGCGCGCTTGCCGCTCTCGCGCGGGCGGTCCCGGCGGCCGGGGCCGTGCACGTGGTCAACAACAACGCCGCCGCGCTGGTCCTGGCGGCCACGGCACTGGCCGCCGGGCGCGAGATCATCGTCAGCCGCGGCGAGCTGATCGAGATCGGCGACGGGTTCCGGCTTCCTGACCTGCTGCAGTCCACGGGCGCCCGGATCCGCGAGGTGGGTACCACCAACCGGACGACGCTCGATGACTACCAGCAGGCGATCTGCGCCGATACGGCGTTCATCCTGAAGGTGCACCCGTCCAACTACCTGATCGAGGGCTTCACGGCGTCGGTCGGCGTCAGCGACCTCGCCGCGCTCGGGGTGCTGGTGGTCGGCGACATCGGATCGGGCCTGCTCAGGCCCAACCCAATTCTCCCCGGCGAGCCCGACGCCGACTCGTGGCTGCGGGCTGGCGCCGAGCTGGTCACGGCCAGCGGCGACAAGCTGCTCGGCGGCCCGCAGGCGGGCCTGCTGCTCGGCCAGCCGGAGACGGTCACCCGTCTCGCCCGCCATCCACTGGCCCGGGCGCTGCGGGTGGACAAGCTGACCCTCGCCGCCCTGGAGGCGACCCTGGCCGGCCCGGCCCCGCCGGTCGCCCAGGCACTGATGGCAACGCTGCCGTCGATCAGCGCGCGTGCCGAGGCCCTCGCCGGCCGGCTGGCCAGCGAGGGCGTTGACTGCCGGGCGGTGCGGGCCGACGCCGCGGTCGGCGGCGGCGGCGGGCCGGGCGTAACACTGCCGAGCGCTGCCCTGTCCCTTCCCGAGCAGCTGGCGCCCGAGCTGAGGTCAGGAGCATCGGTGCGCCGTGGCGGGGTGCCGTCGGTCGTCGGCCGGATCGAGGGCGGCCGGCTGCTGCTTGACTTGCGTGCCGTCGCGCCCGACGACGACGAACGGCTCGCCGCTGCGGTGCTCGCCGCCGCGTCCCTCGGCCGGGAGTAGCACGTGCACGTCATCGCGACCGCGGGTCATGTGGATCACGGGAAGTCGATGCTGGTGCGCGCGCTCACCGGGATGGAGCCGGACCGTTGGGAGACGGAGCAGCGCCGGGGCATGACCATCGACCTTGGCTTCGCGTGGCTGACGCTGCCGTCCGGCGAGGAGATCGCGTTCGTCGATGTGCCCGGCCACGAACGTTTCGTTTCCAACATGCTCGCTGGCGCGGGCCCGGTGCCTGCCGTGATGTTCGTCGTGGCCGCCGACGAGGGCTGGATGCCCCAGTCCGCCGAGCATCTCGCGGCGATCGACGCCCTCGGCGTCCGCAATGGGATCCTGGTGGTGACGCGGGCCGACCTGGCCGATCCGGCATCGGCGCGGCGGCAGGCCGAACGCGAGATCGCCGGTACCAGTCTCGGCCGCGACGCCGGGCTGGGCGGCAGCCCGGGCGGGATGGAGGCCGTCGCGGTCAGCGCGCTCACCGGGCAGGGTCTCCCCGATCTGGTGGCCGCGCTCGGCAGGCTCGTGGCGCGGCTCCCTCAGCCCGACCCGCGCGGCAGCGTCCGGCTCTGGCTGGACCGGGTGTTCGCCATCAAGGGCAGCGGGACTGTGGTCACCGGCACCCTGCAGGCGGGGACCGTGAGCGCCGGGGACGAGCTGACGGCGACGCCGTCTCTGCGCACAGTGCGGATCAGGAGCGTGCAGTCGCTCAGTTCGCCGGCCAGGCAGGTCAGCGGCGTCGCGCGGGTGGCGCTGAACCTGCGGGGAGTCAGCACGCGGGAACTGGGCCGCGGTATGGCGCTCATCCAGCGCAGCCGGTGGACGGTGGCCAGCGTGATCGACGTCCGGCTGGCTCCGCCCTCCCCGGAGCACGGGCCGTCCGGCAGCATCCGGCTGCCGCCGCAGCTCACGCTGCACATCGGCGCCGCGCGCGCCGTGGCCAGGGCCCGAATGCTGGGCGGCCGAATCGCCCGGCTGAGCCTGGACCACCCGCTGCCGCTGCATATCGGCGACCGGGTGCTGCTCCGCGATCCCGGCGGGGCCGCGGACCACGCCAGCGGTCGGCCGGTATTCGGCGCGACGGTGCTCGACGTTTCGCCGCCACGGCTGCGCGGCAACGGCGCCGCAGCAGCTGCGGAGCGGGAGCTGGCATCGTGGCCGGAGGTGCCGGCGACATCGGACCTGCTGCGCCGGCACCGGCTGCTGCGGGCCAGCACGGCATCGGCCATGGGCCTGAGCGACCTGCCGCCGCCGGTCAGCGGGGAGTGGCTGGCCGACCCGGCGCACTGGCAGCGGCTGCGGCGGCTCCTGGGCGAGGCGGTCGCCGCGCACGCGGCGCGCGATCCGCTGTCTCCCGGTCTTCCGGTCGATGCGGGCCGGGCCATGCTCGGCCTGGCGGACCGTGATCTGGTCGAGGCCCTCGCGGCCTGGCGCGCGGCCGACGGCGCCAGTGAGCCGATCGACGCGAGCGGCGGATACCTGCGCGGCGCCGGCGGCGGAAGGGAACAGCCGGAGGATGCTGGTGGTGCCGTTCGGCTGGGCGGCGCCGCGCCGGCCTCCCATCCGCGCCTTCCGGCTCCGGTGGCCGACGCGGTCCAGGCGGTGCTGGCCGACCTGGCGGACGCGCCGTTCAGCGCGCCCGACGCGGAGCGGATGCGCGAGCTGGGGCTGGACGCACGGGCGGCTGCGGCGGCGGAGCGCGCGGGCATGCTGCGCCGCCTGCCCGGCAACGTGCTGCTGGCGCCCGACGCGCCCGAGCGGGCGGCGCTGATCCTGGCCGGCCTGCCGCAGCCGTTTACGGCGGCCGAGGCGAGACGGGCGCTGGGCTCGACCCGGCGGGTGGTGATTCCGCTGCTGGAGTGGCTGGACCGGGAAGGAGTCACCCGGCGGCTGGCCGACGACCGCAGGACCATGCGTGAGCCGCCGGGCTCGCCGGGGCCGCGCCGCTGACCGCGCTGCGTGCTGGGTGCCGTGGCCGGCCGCCGGGCACCGATGGCGGAAACGGCCGCGGGACTCCAGCAGCTGGCCCGCGGATGGCCAGCCGACCACTGATGGTCGCCGGCCCGCTCAAGCCGACAGCCGGTGCGCCCCGGTGTATACGTTCATCGACGGGCCGCGCAGGAAGCCGACCAGGGTGAGGCCTGCTTCCTCGGCCAGGTCGACAGCGAGCGATGACGGTGCGGAGACGGCGGCCAGCAGCGGGATGCCCGCCAGGACCGCCTTCTGGACCAGTTCGAACGAGGCGCGGCCGCTGACGAGCAGGACGCAGCCGGCCAGCGGCAGGCGGCCGTCCAGCAGTGCCCAGCCCACCACCTTGTCCACCGCGTTGTGCCTGCCCACGTCCTCGCGGACGGCGATCAGCTCACCCCCGGCGGTGAACAGCCCGGCGGCATGGAGGCCGCCGGTGCGGGAGAACACGCGCTGGGCGTCGCGCAGCCGGTCCGGGAGCGTCGCCAGCATCTCCGGTGCGAAACGCGTGGGATCCCCCGCCAGCGGCGCCTGCGGCAGAACGCAGATGTCGGCGATGCTCGCCTTACCGCAGACGCCGCACGCGCTGGTGGTCATGAAGTTGCGCCGGGCACCCGGTGCCAGCTCGATCCCTGCGGCCAGGGCCACATCGGCGATGTTGCCCAGGTCGTCGTGACCGGCGTGACCGCAGGAGGTCCCGTCGCAGAGCTTGATATCGGCGATGTCCGCCGGTGAGCTGATCACGGCCTCGCCCACCAGGAATCCGGCCGCGAGCTCCAGGTCGTCGCCGGGGGTGCGCATGGTCAGGGTCAGCGCGGTGCCGTCCACCCTGATCCCGAGCGGCTCCTCGCCCGCGAGGAAGTCGGCGCGGGACACCGTGCCGCCGGGCCTGCCGCCGTCGGGCAGTGAGATCCGCATCACACCCCGTCGCGCCGTTCGCCCGGACAACGACCGCCCTTCCGCTCTGCATCCCCGTCATCAGGGTACGCAGCCGCATCAATGCCGCTGGCCTGCCGTGGCGGGTTCGGTCAGCGCGGCGAGCACGGCGGGGAAGATGGCGTCGGCACGGGCGGCCAGCTCGTCGTCGGTCAGCAGCTGGACCGGGTGCGGGATGTAGAGCATGCGGCTTGCGGGCATGCCGAGCCGGCGCGCCTGCTCGATGGCTTCGTCAGCGAACGGCGCGGTCGCGATGCCGACCGCCGGGATGCCCCGGCGTTCAAGATGGACGAGGTCATGCGAACTGCACGACGTGCACGAGCCTCAATCGGCCAGTGCCTCCACCACCAGGTCGGCACGGCCCGCGATCTCGCCGATCAGGGCGAGCGCGGCGGGCTTGGAGAAGATCTCCTTCGCGGCGCGGGCCGTGCTGGCGCCCGCCCCCCGGAGCAGCGTCTCGATCCGGTCGAGGAACTCGGCGCCGCGGTTCTTCCGGATGTCGAGCAGCACCACCCGGCGCCCGCTGACGCTGGCCGGGCGCGGCGCGAGCGGTTCCACCGCCCGGACCCGCTCGTCGAACGGGCTCACGTAGTCAGCGGCCACGGTGACCCCACCTCCCGGGAAACGATCTGGGATCCCATGCCGGTGCATGGACCCAGAACTGCAGAGTAACGCCCAGCCTCGCCGCCGGCCACGATCAGCACGATGGCCTCCGGCGAAGCCCACTTGGGCACCTGGGCGGCCGGGTCGGCGGCATGGACGAAGGGGGTCGTCTCACCGCGGCGCAGCTCGGCGGCGGGCTTGTGCACCGCCTCGAACATGAAGTGGCGCAGCTGCTGTTTGGTCCACCCGGCGGCGCGGAACATCTCGGCGTGCTCGGGGCAGATCACGAACACCGACGGTTCCTCCAGCGGCCACCAGTTGGTGCTCCAGGCGCTCGCCGCCGCCCACGCGAGAACCCAGGCGAGATCCTCGGGGGTGCGGCTGCGGTGGTCGGAGATCGACAGCGGCGCGTCGCTGCCGACGACCGTGACGACCGACTGGCCGGGCTGGAAGCCGCGTTCGACGTGCAGCGGCTCCCACGGGCTGACTTCCTCGTCCTCGGCGACGCAGAACCCGACCTTCCCCATGTGCCCCTGGGTAGCGCGGTCCAGCTTGCCGGGCATCCCTCCGCCGGTGAGGGTGACAAGCAGCCGCAGCGCCCGGCCGATGGTGAGGTTGGCCCGGAACCCGGGGCCGAGCGCGCCCATGCCGCTGTTCAGGCCGATCGTCTCCCGGACCGGCCCGTTCACGATCACGAGCTGCCCGGCGGGCTGGGTCGTCACCGCCTGGCCGTGCAGGTTGAACGCGGGATCGAGCGCGGCCTGGGCGGCGGCGGCGACGACCGGGAAGTAGGCCGGGCGGCAGCCCGCCAGCACCGCGCAGGCCGCGACCCGCTCCAGCGTCGCCTCGCCCAGGTCGGGCGGGACGAGGCCCAGGGACACCGAGCCGTCGCAGCCACCGAGCATCGCCTCCACCCGGTCCGGGGTCGGCGGGACAACGGGCAGGCCGTCGGTCCAGCCGCGTTCGAACATCTCCTCGATGTCGTCGGAGCCGGCCGGGGCCGACATCGCGGCCGCCAGCTCCGGGTCGATCGCGGCTTTGGAGGAACAGCCTGGTTTGAGCAGCGGCTCAGTGGCCTCCGGGACCGCGAGCCCGGCGCCGAGGAGCGCTCCTGCCTGCCCGATGAGGGCCACCAGGGCCGCGCGGTCCCAGCCGGTCACCGTGCCCGCGATCGTCCCGGCGTGGTCGGCCAGAACGGCCGTCGGCACCGACACCAGCTGGTAGGCGCGCGATGTTTCATACGGCGGGTCCTGCGAGGCGACCCGGCCGGTCCAGCCGAGGCGGCGCGCCACCCGGACGGCGACCTCGAGCGGGTCCTCGAACACGGCGACGGCGGTGAGCCCGGCCTCCTGCCAGGCCCGGCACAGCGGGCCGAGCCTGCGCAGGGCCATCGCGGAGGTGGGGCAATCGTCGTTGACGAACAACAGGAGCGCGCAACCTCCCGCGGTGAGGGCGCCGACGGTGACCTCACCGGGGCCGGGCCCGTGGACGGACAGCGCTGGCGCCTGATGCGGGCCAGCGGGGCTGTGGTGGCTGCCGGTCATATGCCTGCGTTACCTCCCGCCTGTCTGAGGCTGTCTGTGCCCGTCGCGTCCAGCTTGTCTCACCTGCGCTGATTTTGTGCGCCCGGCTGGGCGCGTCCGGGCCCGTCCGTGCCCGTTGGCTCCCGAGTTTGGCTCCCACCTAGTTAGGTGGGCCGTCACTGCGCGCGAACGCAGTGGCGGCCCTAGGAACCCATCCCGTCTGGAGGACAGGAACCATGCAAGAAGTGAAGCAGACCCCCACCCCAGAGCCGGTGTGCGTCGCGTGTGTCGGCGACGGGTTCAACCCGGACGGCGGCCTGTGCCTGCGGTGCCGCGGGACGGGTGTGGACCCGGATCCGCTCGCGCCGGCCGGGATCGCGGTGGCGTCGTGATCCCCGCGGATGAGCGGGCCGAGCTGGCCCGCCGCTACCTCGCCGAAGCCCGCCAGCGCGGCGTCACCTCGCTGCCACCATCGCGGCTGCTGGCCGAATGCGCCGAGCTCCGGCGCCACCTCGGCCAGGTCCTCGCCGTGCTCGCCGAGCGGCAGGACGAAAACCGCCAGCTGGCCGAGATCCGGGCCGTGCTCGCCGCGTTCGACTGGGAGTTTGACGACCGGCAGCTCGCCCTGGAGCGCATCGAGCGCATCGCGGACGGAGACCAGCAGTGACCAGCGACCGGTACCGGCCGCTGACCGCTGCGGCGGTGCTGCTGGTGGCCGCCATCGCCGCGGTGGTGTCCTACTTGCACGTGGCCACGCTGGCTCTGGCCTACGGTCAGCCGTCGCTGGCCGCCTATCTGCGGGCATCGCGCTCGGGTTCAGTGAGCACGCAGGGCTCCAGGCGGCCCGGCATCAGCAACTCGCCGAACTGTGCATCGCCGCCGGCGCTGATGGGTGCTGGATCGCGGTCGGGCGGCAGCGGGCTGCCGTTGCACAGCCAGGCCATATACGGGGACGCCGGGCCCGGGGTATAAATGCCTCGTGGTGACGTGTCCGCGGTGCGGTGCGTCCCGGGGGGGTACTGACCGGTTCTGCGGTGAGTGCGGCGCCCCCTTGGTGGGGTGCCCGTCGTGTGGTGAGCCGGTCCCGCCGGGCGACCGGTTCTGCCCGTCGTGTGGGCATGCGCTGACTGAGATGGCGGCAGAGTCGGCTGCGGCCCCCGACTCACCCCAATCTGTCACGACACCGGCTGGCGAGGTGCCGGTGGCGGAGCGGCGGGTGTGCTCGGTGCTGTTTTGCGACGTGGTGGGGTTTACCCCGTTGTCGGAGTCGCGGGATCCGGAGGCGGTGCGGGAGCTGCTGTCGGCCTATTTCGCGGTGGCGCGGACGGTGATCGGCCGCTACGGGGGGGTGGTGGAGAAGTTCATCGGGGATGCGGTGATGGCGGTGTGGGGAACCCCGGTGGCCTCAGAGGGGGATGCGGAGAGAGCGGCGCGCGCCGGTTTGGATTTGGTGGCCGCGGTGGCCCAACTGGGGGCCGAGGCGGGCGCGCCGGGGCTGGCGGCGCGGGCGGGGGTGGTGACCGGTGAGGTGGCGGTCACTTTGGGCGCGGCGCACGAGGGCATGGTGGCAGGGGATGCGGTGAACACCGCGGCCCGGGTGCAGTCGGCGGCTGAGCCGGGGCAGGTACTGGTAGATGGGGCCACGCAGCGGCTGGCGGGCGGCGGGGTCGGGTTCGCCGATGCCGGGGAGCATGCGCTGAAGGGCAAGGCGGAGCCGGCCCGGTTGTGGCGGGCGGTGCGGGTGCTGGCCGGGGTGGGCGGGGCGCAGCGGGTGGATGGGCTGGAGGCGCCGCTGGTGGGGCGGGATGCGGAGCTGCGCACGGTCAGGGAGCTGTTTCATGCGGCGGCGGAGCGGCGGGTGCCGCGGCTCGTGCTGGTGTCGGGGCCGGCGGGGGTTGGCAAGTCGCGGCTGGGCTGGGAGTTCGAGAAGTACCTCGACGGCCTGGTGGATGACGTGTGGTGGCACCGGGGGCGCTGCCTTTCGTACGGCGAGGGGGTGGCGTTCTGGGCATTGGCCGAGATAGTTCGGCAGCGGCTGGGAATCGCGGAGGAAGACCCGGCCGATGTCGCCGCGGGCAAGCTGGCCGCCGGGCTGGACCGGTTCGTTCCCGATCCTGGAGAGCGGTCCTATGTGGGTGTGCGGCTGGGCCGTCTGCTTGGCGTCGCCGTTGCGCAGGACAGCGGGAGCGCGTTGTCGCGGGAGGAACTGTTCGCGGGGTGGCGGCTGTTCTTCGAGCGGCTCGCGGGGGACGAACCGGTGGTGCTGCTGGTCGAGGATGCCCAGTACGCCGACGCGGGCTTGCTGGATTTTCTCGACTATCTGATCGACTGGGCCCGGGACCTGCCGGTCTATGTACTGGTGTTCGCCCGCCCCGAGCTCGGCCAGGCACGGCCAGGGTTTGGCGCCGGGCGGAACCGGATCACGCTGACCTTGGACCCGCTGGATGCGGCGTCGATGGACCAGCTGGTGGATGCCCTGGTGCCCGGGATGCCGGCGGCGGCGCGCTCGGCGATCACCGCCCAGGCACAGGGGATCCCCTTGTTCGCGGTGGAGACGGTGCGCTCGCTGATCGACCGCGACATCGTCCAGCCCGTTGAGGGGGTGTACCGGCTGGTCGGTGACGTCGGGGAACTGGCGGTCCCAGACAGCCTGCATGCGCTGCTGGCCGCCCGCCTCGATGCCCTGGACCCGGAGGTGCGGCGGCTGGTGAGCGAGGCGGCGGTGCTGGGCGCCACCTTCCCAGCCGGCGCATTGGTCGCGGTATCCGGGCAGCAGGAGGCGGCGGTGCGGGTGGCGCTGGATGAGCTGGTGCGCCGTGAGGTGTTCAGCGTGTCCGCCGACCCGCTGTCCCCCGAACGGGGCAGCTACCAGTTCGCCCAGAACATGCTGCGCCAGGTCGCCTACGACACCCTGTCGCGCCGCGACCGCAAGGCCCGCCACCTGGCGGTCGCCGCCCACCTGCGCACCGCCTTCCCCGGCGACGGCGAAGAAGTCACCGACGTCATCGCCCGCCACTACCTCGACGCCCTCGATGCGGTCCCCGAAGACGGCGATGTCGGCGAGATCCGCGACCAGGCGATTAGCGCACTGGCCCGGGCCGCTGAACGCGCCGAACGCACCGGCGCCCCCGCCCTGGCGGCCGTCAGCTACGCCACCGCAGCAGAACTGAGCTCGGACACTCCCGGCAAGCAGCCCGCCGCGGGCATGCTGTGGGAACGCGCCGCGGACGCCGCCCTCAACACTGCCGACTGGGCGGCGGCGATCGCGCACGCAGATCGTGCCCGCGATCACTATCGCCAGCGCGGCCAGGCCCGGGCGGCCGCCCGCGCCCAGGCCATTACCGGGCGCGCGCTACGCAAGTGGGGCCGGCACGGCGAAGCGCGCGAGCAGCTCACCGCCGCCCTGGAGGCCCTGCGGGCAGATCCCGACACCGACACGGTGCAGGCGCTGGAGGAACTCGCGGTCGTGGAGGTGTTCGCGGGCTCGCCCGGCGCCGACAGGCTCTCTACCGAGGCGCTCACCCTCGGCCAGGCACTCGACGTCGGCACCGGCCAGCTCGCCGGCCTGTTCCTTACCCGCGGGATCTACCTCGGCAGCGTGGAGCGGCGCCCCGAAGCGGTGGCCTACCTCCGCGAGAGCGCGCGGCTGGCCACCCAGATCGGCGATGACATCAGCGTGGGACGCGCGCTGGGCAACCTGGCCGACGTACTGATGGTCACCGACCCCGCGGCCGCGGCGGAGGCGGCACGCACCGCCGCCGGGCACGGGCGCCGGGCCGGCGCCCGGGAAGACCTGGCGGTTGCGATCACGAACCTGGTCCAGGCATTGCTGCTGCTCGGCGATTGGGACGCCGCCGAGCAGGAGTTCACCCAGGCCGTGGACTCCGACGGGCTGGCGGACATCGAGTTGCTCGCCTGCCAGCGGGGCTGGCTGGCGGCGCTGCGCGGCGACGCCGCCACCGCCCAGACCCTGCTGGCTGCACTGCCAGACCTGCGGGCCAGCGAAGATCCCCAGGACAAGGCGATGGTCAGCACCGCGGAAGCCTTCACCGCCGCCGCCCGCGGCCAGCCGCCGGACGCGCTGCGCCACGCCCGCGCCACGCTGGCTCGCGCCGACGCCCTAGGGATAAGCGCCGAAACTCTCCGCTGGGCGTGGCCGCTGGCCGCGCGGGCCGCCCACGAACTGAGTGACACCGCCGCCACCCGCGAGCTGCTCACCCTGCTCGACGACCGCCAGCCCGGGCACCTGGCCCCCATGCTGCGGGCCGAACGCGGCCTGGCCCGCGCTCGCCTAGCCGCCGACCAGGGCGACCCGGCCGCCGCCGCGTCCTTCGCCTCTGCGATTACCAGGCTGCGCCAGCTGAGCACCCCCTACCACCTCGCCCATGGCCTGCTCGACCACGCCGAATACCTGACCCGCCTGCACGACCCCGAAGCCGCCGAAGCAGCCATCGCTGAAGCACGTGACATTGCTGGCCGCCTGCGCTGCCAGCCA
Organism: uncultured Actinomycetes bacterium; assembly: GCA_963730065.1. GTDB lineage: Bacteria > Actinomycetota > Actinomycetes > Streptosporangiales > Streptosporangiaceae > UBA9676. The sequence continues at coordinate 301,872 of CAVSQL010000014.1, forward strand.
CTGCTAGACCGCGCCGCAGCCCAGACGTCCGCAGAACGCTCGGCACGGGCTTAGCCCGCGGCGAGCATCGCCTCCGGCCTTCCGCCTGTCAGATGCTGAGCGCATCGGCACAAAAGAGCGGCAAGCGGCGTCACCGTCTCTCGCACTCAGCGGTGCCTTGCCTCGCACCGCGGCCGGTACCACACCGACCGGCCGCCTGGCGAGGCCGCGCAGTAGACCGCCAGGTGCCCGGACGGGCCGCCTGTGCAGGCGGCCAGCGCGGCGGGCAGTCGCACATGCCCCAGTTCACCGTGACCAGGCCCGGCCCCAACCTGCCCGTTCTCGCATACCAGGGCCCGGGGCTCGGCTGCGCCTTCAGGCGCGGCCTTCCAGCCGGAGGTCATACACCCTTGCCTGGAAGGTGCCGGCTGGGTCTGGTGGCAGGCTAGTGAACCAGATGAGCACGTAACGGCCGTGCGCTGGTGTGGGGAGCCGCAGGCGCACCACACCGCCCGCGTTGGCAACATGTGCGGCGGGTGGCAGGTCGGCCAGTGCGGGTGCGACACCCACGCGCAGCTCTAGGCCGGCGCCGTGGCCGTTGCCGAGCGTAATCCGGGCGGCGGTGATCGTCACCGGCCGGCCCATGTCCACCAGCAGGCCCGTACCCGGGTACAGGTTCCCGAAGTGGGCGCTGGCGTACCAGTCGGTGTGCCAGGCTGTGGCGGGATTTGCGTCGATCGCCAGGTGCGCGAGGTCGCTGTTGTCGCCTTGGCCAGCGCCGGAGGGACCGAACGCGGCGGCGCTGACCGGGGTGAGCGTGCGCACCGCCGCCGCATCCGGGGTGGCCGTTTCCGGCGCCGGCGCCGTCGTCGCTTGCCCGCCGTGGCCGGGGTGGTGAGCCACGGCAGGTGCCCGGACCGGGGAGGCGGCATTCGTGGCGGGGGGCCAGCCGGCAAGGAAGTGAAACGCCGCGAAGTAGACCCCCAGCATTCCCAGGGCCAGCGCCGGCAGCGCGATCTTGTACGGCAGGCGCTGCTTGCGCATGCTGGCGGGCGTGACCGGCTCGCCGGCGTCATCGGCGATCGCCGGCGGCCCGAGCTGGGCCGCCTCGTACTCCCGGATCAGAGGCTGCGGATCAGCCCCGACAGCACGGGCGATGCTGCGGATGTACCCCCGCACATAAAGGTCGCCGCCACAGGCCGAGAAATCGCCACCCTCGATGCCGGTGATGACACTTTCCCTGATCCCGGTCCGGTCGCTGACCTGGGCCACCGTCAGACCCGCCCGCCGCCGGACCTCCGCGAGGGCTTCGCCGATACTCACACCGACCTCCCTGCGATACCGCACCGCGCCCGCCCAATCGCGCAGCGCCCACGGTCACCGCTCCATCCTGGCACCGCGCGACGACGGAACCGCCGCATTACCAGGCTCCGCCGGACCCGCCGGTGCATGACGCGTTCAGCTTCACCAGCTCCCAGCCCGCACGGCCGCGACCACCGCCAGCCAGCACACCACCAACTGCCCCATCGCGCAGATGTCACACATCCAGCTCAGGCCGGCCAGGCCCGGCGCCCCGCTCGGGCTGGTTCGCGCACCGCTCCGGGGTAGCAGCACCCAGTACGGGCGGCGCCGTGCACGTGGCGTCAATCCAGTAGGGGCGGCTGCGCCAACTCCCCGGTCTACGGGCCTTGATGTGTCCTGGGCCGTCCAGCAAGCTGGGGCCCGTTCCCTCTGCGCTGCCCAAGGGAACGGACCCTAGCCGTTCGTAACGTGGCCCAGGGCCGGACCCGGAGTGTGGTCACGTCGCCCTGGGCCACGCCGCGGGGGTCAATGCCGGGGCACACGGTACGGGGCTGCGAGCCCCGGCACGCGCGTCAGTCGCTCCCAGCGGGACGCTGACCACCCACGTCTGTTTGTCCCATCGCAGGACCGCCGCCGCCTGTCCGGTTAGGGCCGAAAGTCCCCCATAGGTGACTTACGTCCCCCGCTCGCACCGTGGCCGGTACCCCACCGACCGCCGGAGCATAAGGCAGCCCGCGCCACATCCTCGCTCCCACGGGAGTGGCGCGGGCCGCGTGTCCGCCCCCAGCACCGGAGGCGGAACAGTGCCGGGTAAGGGAAGCGCCCGATCCCGGTCACATGGGGTTCCGACGTTACGCCCATCCGCGCTGGCGATTTCTGCTGTTTGCGTGGGTTTTACCTGGTGGGAGCTAAGCCGTTGGCTCGTGCCGTGGCCGGTACCACACCGACCGGCACCCCGGCGACGCCTCGCAGTACACCGCCAGATGCCCAGGCGCACCGCCGCCGCTGGCCAGCCTGGACGGCGGGCAGCACCTGCACCTGTACCTGGGCGGCATGACGCCGGCGCCGGCAGCTGCCGTAAACCATGCGCCAGGCTGGCGCGTCCCACTTACACCAGGAGGGAGCCACGGGGGCGCTGGCAGCGGGGGGGAGGGCCTGGGGCCGGGCGGGGGGGGAGCCCGGCCCCAGGGCTTAGGGGGAGACTGATGCTACGCCCGCCCACCCGGCGGCACGCCACATTTGGCGCCTTTACCTAGCGTTCACATCGGCTGCTGCCGCCGCTCGCACCGGGGCCGGTACCACACTGACCGGCAGCCCGGCGACGCCGCACAGTACACCGCCAGATGCCCCGCCGCCCCGCCACCACTCGCCGCGACCGCAGGCGGGCAGTCACACAGCGACCAGGACACGATGATTAGGCCCGGTCCCCACTCATGCCCGTTCTGGCAGCGCTCCGGATAACACCACCAATCGGGACGAACCAAGGCCATAGGGACAATTAGAACATAACAACGAACACGGTCTCTGGAAGTCCGCCCAGTAGCCAGTCAGGCTGGCCTCCTTGCCGCGATCTTGCTCTGGCAAGCCCGCCGAACGACCTGAAGGCTCACCGTCTATGCGAGACCATCGGACCGTGACTGGTGACGACAGCCGTCTCGAACAAGACAGATCTGCAGGCCACCTGATCGAGGCAGGAGCCGAGCTCGTGGGCGCGACGGGCGGAGCTGCACTGGGGCTGTATGCAGGCGGGGCACCGGGCGCGGTCGCGGGCGCGGCGGCTGGGTCCGTGCTGAGCTCACTGCTCGCCGACATCGGGCGACGGCTACTTGGGCGCCGCGAAGAGGTCCGCGTGGGGGCAGCTGCACTTTGGGCCGATAAAGCGTATAAGGCGAGAATCGAGAATGGTGACCAGCTAAGGGATGACGGCTGGTTCTCGGAGCGGCCGAAAGGACGCTCTGCTGCTGAGGAGATCTGCGAAGGCACGCTGCTAATGGCTCAGCGTGAGCACGAGGAGCGTAAAGTCGAGTTCTATGGCTATCTGCTAGCTAATATCAGCTTTGAGCCGGAGGTGGACGAGAACCTGGCGAATTGGCTGCTGGAGCTCGCAGAGCAGCTGACATGGACGCAGCTGGTGCTGTTGGGGATGATCGGCCGTAAGCAAGACTTTGAACTACCTGCTATCGAGATCGGCAAACCTAGCCGCGCTTGGGACTCCTGGGGCGTGCATCAGCAGCTAGCCGATCTTGGATATGCGAAACGCGAACTCATCGGCCCGTCTAGAAAAACAGAAAAAGCTCAACTTCCTAGGGTAGATCTCGGACTCCCGAATATGGAATTGAACGGGGGTGGACTTCTGCTCTGTGCGCTGATGTCTCTGGAGCAGATTCCCGATTCAGACATCGAACTCCTAATCGAGCTGCTGCAGCCCGCGGAGGCCGAGTGAGTGAGGAGGCGAACCCACTGCGGAAGCCTTCAACCTCACGGCACCAGGCGGGGGTTCAGCGGGACTGGCCGAACGGCGCACCGGGCCCGGCGAACAGCCGCCGCTGCTGCAGGCCGGGCCGGTCCGCGCGGGGTGCTGGCGCGTTAGTGCGCGTGACCCGGCCGCCGGTGTCCCCTACCGGGGCGCCGCGCTGCCCATCCATCCGCTGCTGCGCGTTCAGCCCATCCGCGGCCTGCCGCCGCCCAGCGCTGCGGTTCATCGCTGCCCTCGTCTCTTTGACTTGCCCACGCCCAGATGACTCAGGCCGCCGCTTTCCGCCAAGGCAAGGGTCTCCGCTGGCGACAGTGCCCGCACGTGCTCGTCATAAGCGGTGCGCTGCCCAGCGCGGACCTCCGCGAGTTCCTGCCTGAACCGCGCCTGGTGCTCGGCTTGGGAAAGTTCTTCGCGCCGCTGCACTTCGGCGCGGATCGCCGCCTGCGCCGCCTGGAGTTCGCCATCGGATGCGCTGCCGTAGTCGGCCATCAGAACGCCACCCTCTCCCCAGCTAGATAACGCGCCCGCTCGGCCGCGTCGAGTTCCCGCGCCTCGCCACGTTCCAGGCGCCGCGCAGTATGCCCGTACGGGTCGGCCGGGTACGGGGTGACAAGCCCGCTGGGGTGGATCACCAGCCGCGCGTCGTCGCCGTGCTGACGGGTAGCAGAAACCGCCGCGCCGATCGCCTCATCGAGGCCGTGCACCTCGGGCGTGTCCTGAAGGTTCACCGGCCGCAAGACCGTCCCCTTAGCCACGAACGCCGGCGGGGTGCCGTTGCTCGAGGCGTACACACCCCCCGAGCTCGCGTGCGGCACCATCCCCGGCGCTGGCTTCTCCGGCGCGTACGCCTCGGCCTGGCCGATCAGGTCCATCAGTTCGGCGTTCCACGCCCGGCACAGGTCCCGCGCCGCCGCGGCGTGCCGGTCGATCTCCGCCACGTGCCCGGCGACCTGTTCACGGACCTGTGCGAGCCGCTGAGCGTGCTCTTGCGCCTGGCCGCCGATGGCGTCTAGGGCGAGGATCCTTTGTGCCGCGGCGCGGCGCTCAGCCCTGCGCCGGGTGACCGCGAGCCGCAGCCCCGCGTACTTCGCGCCTTCACGATCAGCCGCGGCCTGCGCCGCACTCCCGCCCTCAAGCGCCACGGCCTCGGAGTGCTCCGCCTTCGCCTCGGCTTCAGCCACGGCCTGTTCGGCGGCCTGGACGTGCTCCTCGCCGACTGGTTCCACGCGCCGCGCCTCATCCACGTCCCGCGGGTCCTCGCCAGCCAGGCCGATCGCGGCTGCCTGATTAAGCTGCTGCGGCACGATGCCTCCTGTAGCTCTCAATCGAAGCGGCGGGAATCGCCCAGTCGCGGCCCTGGCGCTTGGCCCCGGCGAGCCGCTCCGAAGCGGCCAGCCGCCGTACGTGTGCAGGCGTCACACCGGCCATGCTGGCCGCCTCGGAGGTACTCATCATCCGTTCACCGGGGAAAATCCTCGCAGACGGACGTGCGCTAGCGCCCCCAGCAGCCAGCAGCGCCACCAGGTTCGTGTACTCGGCAGGCAACGGCAGATCGCCATTCCGCTCCTGGAACACGTCCAGGCCGACATCAGCGATCTTCGCCAGCAGCACACCTATAGGGCCGAGCTGGCGAACGTGAAGCTCATCGCACTCGCACTGGCACACGCGGCGACCCCAGCAATCAGGTGGGGTCTCCTGGCATGGCAGCACAAAGCGTACTCAGTTAGGGCTAGGTTCCCCGCCAGCGACATCCGCACGCGCAGCAGCAGCCCGCCACGAACCCACCAACGCCGCCGCGTCACCCCCCGCCAGCTCAGCCAGCCTGGCAGCAAGGAACGTCGCGGTCGCCAGCACCTGCCCCGTCTCCTGCAGCGCCACAACCGTCGTAGCGCGCAGCACCACGTCATCCCGGGCGAACCCCTCCACCCAGTCAGCAGCGCTTCTCAGGAAGTCACCCGCCCTCTCAGGCACCCTCGCCACCCTCCTCCTCAGCCCACTGCTCAAGCCGCGCCTGCGCCGCCAACTGCGCCAAATCAGGCTTCTGCCGCTCCTCCAAAACCCGCCCAACCCTCACCATCGACTGCGGCGTCAAACCCAGCACACCCAGCAACCTCGCCGCCGACTCATCCAAATGCCTCCCCTGCTCCTCAGGCGAACTCGAACCCGCCCGCGCCGGCCTAGACGCCACCTCAGGCGGCAAAGAATCCAGCCACCTCCCAAACCGCGACGCCCGCTCCACCCGCCGCAAAGCAATCTCAGCAACCGGACGGAACACCGGCAACCGCACATAATCCGGCAACGCCGGATCCGCCAACCGCGCCTCCACAGCCGCAGGCACATCACCCGCCCACATCCCATGCAAACGCCGGTTCTGATTCCCCCAAGGGCGCCCCACCACCAACGGCGGCCCCTCACCACCCTCCTCACGCGCCCGCCGCCGAGCCCTATACCGGCGAGCCCTCTCAGCACCACTCATCGGCATCGAACCCACCTCCGTCACGTGACGCACACTCCCAGGAAAAGTGTGGCGCAAAATTCCAGACAAGCGGACGCCGTGACGCACAGTGCCCAGAACCCCGCGACCCTGCGTGCCTCCTAGTGGACGTGGCCGCGCCGCGCTTAGGGGTGGTGGGGGGGGGCCTTTGGGAGCCTTTTCCGGGCGCGTCATGCCCGGCCGGTATGACACACCGGGGAATCCCTGCAGGCCAGCGCACCGTACGTTCACGCTGGGAGCCAAAGCTGGGAGCCATAGCGGCCCCAGCCCTCCCGCGCTGTCACCCGCCGCGCACAGAACGTCACGGGCGATCCACGGCCGCAGCGCAGCCCGCGCGGGGTTCCCCTGAAACCGTGGAGACTTTGGTAATGCGGATCTTGCTTTGGCCCGCGCTCTCCTTTGCCCTATAAGAGCGCCAGGGCGCAGGACTTGTCCAGGTGGAGCCCCCGCAAGGGCCGTCAGGCCCGCGGAGGAACGACCTGGATGAGGCCGAGCACTGGCGCATCATTGGGGGCGGGAGAAGCGCGGGCATGTCAGGCCGCCAGTGTCTTCTCGTAGTTCACCGGGGACATCATCTGGCAGGCCGAGTGCCGCCGGCTGGTGTTGTAGTCCTCGATCCAGGCTGCGACCCTGTGGGCTTCCCCTCGTAGCGTGGAGACATCGCCTTAAGCGCACCATCTCAGGTACCCGGAGTCTGCTGGTACGTGCGATCCGCCGCGCTGAGCGCGACGGCCTGGTGAGCAGGAATGTGGCCGCGCTGGCGGAGATGCCGGCCGCGCCCGGGCGGGTATCCAAGGCGATGACGCTGGAGCAGGTGGGTGCGCTGCTCGCCCTGGACCTGACGCCATGGTGGCGGGCGCTGATCACCATGGGTGTGATGCTCGGGCTGCGGCCGGGGGAGCTGCTCGGGCTCCGCTGGGAGGACGTGGACACCGGCACCGGCCTGCTGCGCGTCCGGCAGGCGCTGAAACGCGGCGCCGGAGGGGGGCGGGCAGCGCTCGCCCCTGGTGCTCTCAAGACGGAGCAGTCGCGGCGGACGCTGCGCATGCCTTCCCCGGCCCGTTCGGCGCTGGCCGCTCTCAAGCGGGAGCAGGCCGCGGACCGGCTGCGCCTCGGCATCCACTACACCGACAGCGGCCTGGTGTTCTGTGACAACGCTGGGCGGCCGGTGTGGCCGCAGCAGGCCAACGACCGGTTCAAGGTGCTGTGCGAGCGGGCCGGCCTCGGCCGCGACTGGCAGCTGCGCGAACTGCGCCACACGTTCGTCAGCCAGATGTCGCAGGCCGGGGTGGACCTGGAAGTCATCGCCGACCACGTTGGGCACGTCAACTCGAACGTGACCAGGGGCGTCTACCGGCACCTGCTCGCCGATGAGGTGGGCACGGCCGCCGCGGTGTTCGACAAGCTCTATGGGGCGTCGTCATGACTTTGGCTCCCGTGTTTGGCTCCCACGGGCAGGCCGCCGGGGCTGTCACCTGGGTGTCCCTTGATCAGCGGTCTTACGCCTGCGCTACCACAGCTCCTGCGGTCTGCGAAAGGTCTCAGCCGCGGCGTCGTCCCCCGTACCCCTGCACCGGCCCCTGACGCCAGGCCGCGGTCCCTGATCATCAGGTCTCCTGGTGATCAGGCTGGCCCGATGGTGAGCCACCTGATGCAAGCTGCCCACAGTCCAAAGTCCCCGGCGCCACCGCTCTATGGGGAGCCAATGGCTGGGAGCAGTGCGCTGCGGGCCGTCTGGTTCGTAGCCTTGACGGTATGACCGTGGCGACGACCTTGTTCCAGTTCGATGATTCCTACGCTCGCGAGGTGCCGAGCCTGTCCGTGTCGTGGGCGGCGGCGCCGGCGCCCGCTCCAGAGCTTGTGGTGCTCAATGAGGAGCTGGCGATGGAACTGGGCGCTGATCCCGCGGCGCTGCGGGAGCCGTCGGGTGTCTTGCTGCTGGTGGGGCACGCCCCAGGGGGAGTCGCCACGGTTGCCCAGGCTTACGCCGGTCACCAGTTCGGCGTATATGTGCCCCGGCTCGGCGACGGCCGGGCGCTGCTGCTCGGCGAGGTGATCGACATCCACGGTCGCCGCCGTGACCTGCACCTGAAGGGGTCGGGGCGCACCCCGTTCGCGCGCAGTGGCGACGGCAAGGCGGCGGTGGGCCCCATGCTGCGCGAGTACCTGACCGGCGAGGCCATGCAGGGCCTGGGGATCCCGACCACGCGGGCGCTCGCGGTGGTGGCTACCGGCGACCGGGTGTTTCGCGAGGGGGCGCTGCCGGGTGCGGTGCTGGCCCGGGTCGCCGCGAGCCACCTGCGGGTGGGCACGTTCCAGTACGCTGCCGCGTCCGGCGACCGGGAACGGCTGCGTGCGCTGGCCGACTACGCCATCGGCCGTCACTACCCGGAGGCCGCCGACGCCGCGAACTGCTACCTCGACCTCTTCCGGCACGTGGCCGGGGCGCAGGCATCGCTGGTGGCCCGGTGGATGCTGGCCGGGTTCGTGCACGGGGTCATGAACACCGACAACACGACGATCTCCGGCGAGACGATCGACTACGGCCCATGCGCGTTCATGGACGCCTATGATCCGGGCACGGTGTTCAGCTCCATCGACCACGGCGGCCGCTACGCCTACGGCAACCAGCCGGCGATCATGCAGTGGAACCTGGCCCGGCTGGCCGAGACCCTGCTGCCTTTGATCGACGAGGACAGCGAAGCCGCGGTCGAGGCGGCCACAGACGTCCTGGGCGGGTTCGCCGGCGCCTACGAGCGGCACTGGGACGAAGGCATGGCGGCCAAGCTAGGGCTCGCCGCGCCGAACCGGGAACTGGTGACCGATCTCCTGGAGCTGATGCGCGCGCAGAAGGTGGACTTCACGCGGTTCTTCCGCGCGCTGTCGGCCGGCACCGCGCGGACGATGTTCGCCCCGCCGGAGCCCTTCGACGCGTGGGCCGCCCGCCGCGCGGCGGTGCTGCCGGCCGACCGGGCCGCGGTGGCCGCCGCGATGGACCGGGTCAACCCCGCCTACATTCCGCGCAACCACCGCGTCGAGGAGGCGCTCGCGCAGGCGGCTCTTGGTGAGATGGGCCCGTTCCACCGCCTCCTCGGCGCGGTCTCCCGGCCTTTCGAGGAGCGGCCTGGCCTGGCGGACTACGCCAGCCCGGCGCCTGCGGGCGGCGCCCCGCACGTCACCTACTGCGGCACCTGAACACGGGGTTGACGGTGCCCCACCACCCTGCGCACCGGTACCAAGGCCCTCGTCGCCGGCCTTGCGCCGGGCGGGGGCATTTCCACACCGCCTCCACACGCTCTGCAGCCGGGTAACACGGCGCTGGCCTGTGCTGGAGGCCCGGGAGTCGGTCCGCTCACCGCAGTCAGCGCGGGCAGCCCGCATGATCGGTTTGCGCCCCGGTGACGGTCGTTCTGGCGCTGCTCGATCACCTGGAGGGTGCGATGTTCGCCGATCTTGTCCTGGAAGGTGGCGGTGTCAAGGGAATCGCCCTGGTCGGGGCGATCAGCGTCCTGGAGGAGCGAGGTTACGAATTCCGGCGGGTTGCTGGTACCTCGGCTGGCGCAATCGTCGGGTCGCTGGTGGCCGCGAGAGCCGGGGCCGCCGAGCTCCAGGAGATCATGCGCGGCGTTGACTACACGCGGTTCCAGGACGGGTCGCGATGGACGGACCTGTTCCTCGGGAAGGCCCTGGCGCTGCTGCTCGAGCACGGCATCTATGACGGCCAGTACCTGAAGGAGTGGCTGGGCGAGCAACTGGGAAAGCTTGGTGCCCATACCTTTGCCGATCTGCCGTACGACGATCCAGAGCGCCCGCCGGACCCCCAGCACGCATACCGGCTGGTGGTCATGACCTCCGACATCTCCCAGGGCCGCCTGCGCCGGCTGCCGTGGGAGTACGGCCACTACGGCCTGCCCGGCGCCGACCAGTGGGTGGCCGACGCCGTCCGCGCGTCGATGTCCATCCCCTTCTTCTACAAGCCGGCCCACCTGAAGGACGTCAACGGCAAGGACTGCTGGCTCGTCGACGGGGGGATGCTCTCCAACTTCCCCATCGACGTCTTCGACGCCCCACCCGGTGTGGAGCCACGCTGGCCCACGTTCGGCATCAAGCTGTCCGCTCATCCGGGCGCGGCGCTGGGCACGGTCAACGAGGTGCACGACACGGTCAGCATGTCGTGGGCGATGCTCAACACCATGACCGGGTTCTACGACCGGATGCACATCGACGACCCGGCCGTCACCGCCCGGACCATATTCGTCGACACCGGCAAGGTAAGAGCGACCGACTTCGATCTGGACCGGGACACCCAGGACATGCTGTTCCAGCACGGACGCGACGCGGCCCTGAAGTTCCTGGATGGCGCGCCGGGGCGGCCCGCCTGGGACTGGGAGGCCTACAAGCGCACGTACCGGAGCAGCCAGCCAGCGGCCTGAGTGCGGGCGCCAGAGCGGCACCGGATACCTCTACGATCGCTACCAGAACGCCCACGGCCCGCGTTGAGCTGCACCGCTGAGCTGCACCGCTGAGCCCGTGACCGCCCAGCCGGGGAGACCACGGACCGAGGAGAGCCGATGCCGACCCCATCGTCGGATGAAGACGTCCAGGTCTGGTTCCTGACCGGCAGCCAGGCTCTGTACGGGGAGGAGACGCTGCGCCAGGTGGCGGAGCAGTCCCAGCGGATCGTGGAGACACTCGCCGCCCAGCTCCCGGTCCGGCTGGTCTGGCGGCCGGTGCTGACCACGGCCGACGCGATCCGCCGCGCCTGCCTGGACGCGACCTCGTCCGACGAGTGCGCGGGCGTCGTCGCCTGGATGCACACATTCTCGCCCGCCAAGATGTGGATCGGCGGCCTGGAGGCGCTGCGCAAGCCATTGCTGCACCTGCACACCCAGGCCAACGTCTCGCTGCCATGGTCCGAGATCGACATGGACTTCATGAACCTCAACCAGGCCGCGCACGGGGACCGCGAGTTCGGCTACATCCAGAGCCGTCTCGGCGTCGCCCGCAAGATCGTGGCGGGCCACGTGAGCGACCCGGTCGTGGCCGGGCGGGTGGAGACATGGACACGCGCCGCGCTGGGCTGGCGCGCCGCCCAGTCCCTGCGCATGGCCCGGTTCGGCGACAACATGCGCAACGTGGCCGTCACCGAGGGAGACAAGGTCGAGGCCGAGCGCGTGTTCGGCTTCTCCGTGAACACATGGGGCGTCAACGACCTCGTGGCCGCCGTCAACGCCGTACCCGGGGGGGACGCCGACGCACTGGCCGCCCAGTATGACCAGGCCTACGACGTTGTCCCCGGGCTCCGCCCGGGCGGGGAACGGCGCGAGTCACTGCGCTACGCGGCCCGCCAGGAGCTGGGCCTGCGCTCCTTCCTCCACGACGGCGGCTTCACCGCGTTCACGACCAACTTCGAGGACCTCGGCGGCCTGCGCCAGCTGCCCGGACTCGCCGTCCAGCGCCTGATGGCCGACGGCTACGGATTCGGCGCCGAGGGCGACTGGAAGACCGCGGCCCTGCTGCGGGTGCTCAAGGTGATGTCCGCGGGCCGGGAGGGCGGGACCTCCTTCATGGAGGACTACACCTATCACCTCGGCCCTGGCGATCCCAAGATCCTCGGCGCGCACATGCTCGAGATCTGCCCGACCATCGCCGCCGGCCGCCCCAGCTGCGAGATCCACCCCCTGGGGATCGGCAATCGCGAGGACCCGGTCCGCCTCGTGTTCACCGCCGCCCCCGGCCCCGGCCTGGTGGTCGGCCTCTCGGACGTCGGCGAACGCTTCCGCCTGACCGCGAACGTGATCGAGATCGTCGAGCCGGACGAGCCGCTGCCCCGGCTGCCCGTCGCCCGCGCCGTCTGGAAGCCCGAACCCGATCTGGCCACCTCCACCGAGAGCTGGCTGCTCGCCGGCGCTCCGCATCACACCGTCCTGAGCACCGCCGTCGGCCTGGAAGCCCTCGACGACTTCGCCCGCATCGCGGAGACCGAGCTTCTCCTCATCGACGCCGCCACCGATCACAGGCAGTTCGCTAAGGAACTCCGCTGGAACCAGGCCTACTACCGGCTCGCCCGGGGACTGTGAGGGCCTACGCGCATGCGGGGCGGGGGAAGTCCGCGGGCTAGCGTGGGCCACGTGACGACAGACGAGGTGGAGCTTGACGTCGGGGACCGGTCGGTGCGGATCACAAATCCGGGCCGGGTGTACTTCCCGGCCCGGGGCGAGACCAAGCTCGACCTGGCCCGCTACTACCTGTCGGTCGGCGATGGGATCGTGCGCGCGCTGCGGGAACGGCCGTGCATGATGCACCGGTTCCCGTCCGGGGTCGCGGGCGGGAAGGTCTACCAGAAACGGATTCCGCACGGCGCGCCGCCGTGGCTGGAGACGGTGCGGGTGGACTTCCCGCGCTACGGCCGGCATGCCGACGAGCTGTGTGTGACCGAGCTGGCCAGCGTGGTGTGGGCGGTGCAGATGTTCAACCGTGGAGTTCCACCCGTGGAACTCCCGCCGGGCCGACACCGAACGGCCCGATGAATGGCGCATCGACCTCGATCCCATGCCGCGCTGCGAGTTCGCCACGGTGCGCCGGGCCGCCCACATCGCGCAGGAGATACTCGGCGAGCTCGGGATGGCCGGGTGGCCCAAGACTTCGGGCGGCCATGGCCTGCACATCTACGTCCGGATCGAGCCGCGGTGGGGCTTCGCCGACGTGCGCCGGGCGGCGCACGCCTTCGCCCGCGAGGTCGAGCGCCGCGCGCCGGACCAGGTGACGACCACCTGGTGGCGCAAGGACCGCGACCCCACCATGCTGTTTGTCGATTACAACCAAAACGCCCGCGACCATACGATCGCCAGTGCCTACTCGGTGCGCGGCGTCCCGGAGGCGACCGTGTCCACCCCCATCACCTGGGACGAGATCGACACCGTCGACCCACGCCAGTTCACCATCGCCACCGTGCCCTCCCGCTTCGCCGAGCTCGGCGACCTGCACCAGGGCATCGAGGATCGCGCCTACCCGCTGGACACCTTGCTGGAATGGGCCAAACGCGATGGACTCGACGGGGCTGTGCCCGACGAACCCGGAAACACGTGAAGATCCTCGTGCGGTCTGGAGGGCCCGGATGGACGCCGGCAACACCAAGGCGCTGACTGACCTGGTCACAGGACGCCTGTCCACGGCGGTCGTGTCAGACATCCTGGACGATCTCGGCCACCGCGACCACGTCCTTGACCCGGCCATCCGCCCGCTCGGCGATGCTGCGGTGATCGCCGGCTGGGCCAATCCCTTCCTCGTCGCTGAGGTGGACGAGATACCCGCCGACCCCTACACCGGCGAGATCGCCGCGATGGACGACATAGCACCGGGAGATGTCGTTCTCATCGCCGCGGACGGCTCGGCGCGCGCCGCCTGCTGGGGAGAACTGTTCTCAACGGCGGCGCGCGCCCGGGGCGCCCACGCCACACTGATCGACGGGTACTGCCGCGACGCCCAGGTGATCGCCGCCCTCGGCTACCCGGTGTGGTGCCGCGGTCTGCTGCCGCTGGACGTCAAGGGCCGGCTCGCGGTGACCGCGTGGCGGCAGCCCGCCGTCGTCGGCGGCCTGCCGGTCCAGCCGGGGGATCTGGTGGTGGCCGACGCCGACGGCGTGGTCATCATCCCGGCCGGGCTCGCCGCCGAGACGGTAGCGCGCGCGCTGGACAAGGTGTCGAAAGAGAACGGGGTGCGGGACGCACTGGCGGAGGGGAGCACCCTGCGCAGTGCCTATGACCGGTTCGGCGTCCTGTGAGCGACCGCCAGCACGAGGGGTCATGATGGCGGATATGAAGAGTACGCCCGAGCAGGTCATCGGCATTACGGGCCACCGGACTCTTTCAGCGGCGACGCGAAAGCTGGTCATCGACGCCGTCAGGGACGAGCTAGCCGACATGCGCGATCTTGTGGTGGTAACTTCGCTCGCTGCGGGCGCAGATCAGATCTGCGCTGAAGTGGCCCTGGAGGCGGGGGGGCGTCTGGTCGTCGTGGTGCCAGCGCAAAGGTATGAGGAATCTTTCAGCAATGAGATTGACCTCACGAACTTCACCCGGCTGCTGAGCCAGGCGGCCGAGATCATATCGATGCCTTTTGAAGAGCCATGTGAAGAGGCCTACTGGGCAGCCGGCCGAGAAGTTGTGGACCGGGCAAATTGGCTGCTGGCAGTGTGGGACGGGGAGCCGGCTCGCGGCCTGGGGGGAACGGCCGACGTCGTGGCCTATGCGCGATCGGTGGGTAAGAGGACCGCAGTCATCTGGCCCGAGGGGGCAGCCCGCGCCTAGCCGGGCGCCCTGTCCTGATGCCGGGCGATGGCCCAGGCGGCCAGCGCGCCAAGGGAGTTCGTGGCGAGATGAAGCAGGATGGGTGCGGCCAGGCTGCCTGAACGTGTCCGCAGCCAGGAAAAGAGCACACCGCCGGCCGACGTCGCCGCCACGCCCGCGGTGGCACCGGCCAGGATCTTCCCCGGGCGGTCCGCCAGCCCGTTGATGCGAAGGGCTCCCGCGGTGGGGCCGATGTGCCAGATGCCGAAGATGCAACTCGTCACCGCGGTCGCGGCGCCGCCGGGCATGACCCGGCACAGCGCGGCCTGCAGCACCCCGCGGAATGCGGTTTCCTCCCACAGCACGGTGCCCAGCGGGATACGCACCAGGACCTGATAGGCGACCTCGCGCCCGCTCAGGCCCCTGATCCGGTCGTCCGCCAGGACGGGGCGCGTCGCCGGCACGGCGGCGATGAGCACCCACCCGGCCGCCGTCGCGGCGGCCGCCGCGGATCCGAGCCGCAGGCCCGGCCGCAGCTCCTCGCGCCCGAGGCCCAGGTCGGTGGCGGTCAGGCCGCTCGCGGCCGCCGCCGCCACCGCAGCACCGGTGGCGCAGACGTTGAGCAGCGTGTACCGCCGGTGATGCCAGGGCAGCATCCCGGCGAGGTTGTTGTACGCCGCGAGTACCACACAGGACGCGATCGCGAACCCCACGTCTGCCCGCCGCCGGGACGCCGGGCCCCTCCGGACCGCCGCCGCCCGCCCGTGGCTCACGCCTCAGCCGCCGGGATGGACGAGGCCGGTCTCGTAGGCGAGGACGACCGCCTGGGTGCGGTCGCGCAGCCCGAGCTTCATCAGGATGCGGCCCACGTGGGTCTTCACCGTCTGTTCCGCGACGACCAGGTAGTCGGCGATCTCGGCGTTCGACATACCGCGCGCGACCAGGGCGAGCACCTCGGACTCCCGGTCGGTGAGCTCTTTGAGGCTCTCGCGGGTGGGGCTCCGGGGCGCGCCCATCCGGGCGAACTCGGCGATGAGGCGCCGGGTCACACCGGGGGACAGGAGCGCGTCGCCGGCCGCCACCAGCCGCACCGCAGCGGCGAGCTCACCGGCGGAGGCGTCCTTGAGCAGGAAACCGCTGGCCCCCGAGCGCAGCGCCTCATACACATAGTCGTCGAGGTCGAAGGTGGTCAGCACCAGGACCTTCGGCGCGCCCGCCATCGCCGTGATCGCCCGGGTCGCCTGCAGGCCATCGAGCACCGGCATGCGGACGTCCATCAGGATCACGTCCGGGTGCAGCTCGGCGGCCCGGGCGATCGCCTCCTCGCCGTTCAGGGCCTCGGCGATGACCTCGATGTCCGGCTGGGCGTTCAGCAGGACGGAAAAGCCGGACCGTACCATGCCCTGGTCATCGGCGACCACCACTCGGATCGTCACGGCGCTCCCTCCGGGTCGCTGCCGATCGGCAGAGCGGCGGTCACCAGGAACTCGCCGTTCGGGGCGGGCCGCGCCTCGAGGTGCCCGCCCAGCATGGCGGCGCGTTCGCGCATGCCAATGATGCCGTGTCCGCCGCCGTCGCTGGGTCCCGGCTCGCCCGGCTGCTCCCACAGCGCCTGGGTCCCGGGCGGGCACGAGTCGTTGCGGACCTCGATCACCAGGGCCGCCTCGCCGTAGTGGAGATGCACGAGGACCGCGGCGCCCGGCGCGTGCCGCATGGCGTTGCTCAGCGCCTCCTGCACGATCCGGTACGCGGACAGGTCCACCCCCTGCGGTATCGGCCTTGGCGTCCCGCTGACGTCGGACGTGACCGTCACGCCGCCGTTGCGCGCCGATTCAAGCAGGCCGGGCAGGTCGTCCAGGCCGGGCTGTGGCGCCGTGTCCGGTGTCTCGCTGCGCAGCACGCCCAGGACGCGGCGCAGCTCGTTGAGGCCGCTCAGCGCGCTGGCCCGGATCTCGGCGAAGCTCTCGACCAGTTCCTTCGGCGGGTCGGTGGTCTTGTAGGGAGCGGCCTCGGCCTGGATGGCGATCACCGACATGTGGTGGGCGACGACGTCGTGCAGCTCACGGGCGATGCGCTGGCGTTCCTCGAGCAGCGCTCGCTCGCCCTCATGGCGGCGTTCGGCCACCTCCAGCTGCTCACGCCCACTGCGCCGGGACCGGATGAAGATCCCGAAGAGCAGCAGGATCGCGGTGAGGACGATGGCGGCCGCGCTGGTCGGGCTGTTGATGACGATCGCGCCGACCGCCGTGACCGCGCCCGCGGCGACCACCACCCACGTCGCGCAGCGGACGGAGACGGCGTACAGGCACAGGCCGTAGACGAGGACCCCGGCCGGGAGGTACGCGGCCGTCCCGATCGAATGCGGCGTGATGATGAACCGGCCGACCACGAGCATGGCGGCCGCCGAGGCCAGCCAGGCGGTCACCGGGAAGCGGTTCCGGAGGACCAGCGGCGCGCATAGCACGAACGAAACCCCGATGATCTGCACCGAGTTGTAGTGGCCGGGGTGCGAGGCGTTCGCGCTCGCCAGCACCTTGTTTGTGAGGACGAAGGCGATGACCGCGATGAGCACGTCCGCGATGAACACCAAGTCGAATCGCCCGAGCCGCAGCCAGCGCGGGCGGGAGCCGGCGGCGCCGTGACACGGGCCCTGAGCGGGCGCGCGGGAGCTGAGCTCATGCCTTCAGGGTAGGGCCGGCGCGGTGCGCGTTTCGTGACCCCAGCGGCGTATCTGCGAGGCCATACCCAGGTAGGGGGTGGCGCACGGGGAGCCCGCCGGCGGCCCGCGTGGTGACGCCGCCGGCTCATCCTCCTGGTACCTGCGCGGCAGGCCCAAAGTGGGCTCCGCAGGCCGACGCCGGCTAGCTCCACGCGCCCGTAACTTCCTGGCCAGTACCCGCTGAACAGGAAGGACGCAGCCATGAGGCTCCGCCGTATAGGCGCCGTCGGCGCCGTGACCGCCGCTGTCGCCGCCACCGTGTTCGCGACCACGGCGGCGGTGTTCCCGAGTGCCCCGACCGACCGGATGCAGCCGCTGCCCGCCTTCACCACGAGCGCGCTGACGGCCCGTTACGCCGCCAACTCGGCCGCGATCGCGAAGGCCGCAGGATCTGCACAACGATCTGGCGACCCGGCTCTCGCCCGGGCGCTGGACGCCATGCGGGGCAAGCACTTTCTCAGCTTCGACCCGCGCGGCCAGGGTGAGGCGATCGAGGTCGTCGGCGACCTGGCCACGGCGACCCGGGTGGCCGTCCTGGTGCCCGGCTCGGACACCTCCCTCACGACGTTCTTCTCCCGGGGCACCGCCTCGCCGGGTGGCGGGGCCGCCGCCCTGGCGGCGCAGATCCGCCGGCTGGAGCCCGGCGCCCACCTGGCGATCCTCGCCTGGCTCGGCTACGCCACCCCGGACACCCTCAGCCCGGCCGTCATGACGTCGGGCGACGCCGGGCAGGGGGCGAGCGCGCTGCGGCCGCTCGTGACCGGCCTGGCCGACCGCGGCGACCAGGTCGCCCTGCTGTGCCACAGCTACGGCTCGGTGGTGTGCGGCCTGGCCGCGCCCCACCTGCCCGTCACCGACATCGCGGCGTTCGGCAGCCCGGGGATGGACGCCGGCTCGGCCCGGCAGCTGGACACCGGCGCCCGGGTGTGGGCGGGCCGGGCGAGCGGCGACTGGATCCGCTACGTGCCGCACATCCAGCTGATCGGGCTCGGCTTCGGGCCGGACCCCACGGCCCCGGCCTTCGGTGCCCGCCCGTTCAGCTGCGGCGGCACCGGCCATAGCGGCTACCTGCGCCCCGGCAGCATGTCCCTGCGCAACCTGGCCTACATCGCGCTCGGCGACCCCGCCGGGGTCACCCGATGACCGGCCACCCGGCCACCCGGGTCCGGGGCCTGGCGGCCCGGATCGACGCCGCCACGCCGCCGCACCGGGACCGCACCGTCAACGCGCTCCGCGCGCTGGCCATCGCCGGGGTCATCCTCGGGCACTGGCTGGTCACCGCGCTGGTACTGGGCAGCGGCAAGACGGGTGGGACGGTGCACGACGCCAGCCCGCTGGCGTCGCTGCCCGCCCTCACCCCCGCGTCGTGGATCTTCCAGACGCTCGCCGTCTTCTTCCTCGTCGGCGGCTACGCGGCCGCGCGGAGCTACACCGGGGACTACCTTTCCTGGCTGCGCAAGCGCCTGGCCCGGCTGACCCGCCCGGTGGCGGTGTTCGCGGCCGTGTGGGTGCCGCTCGCGATAGCGCTGAGGCTCGGCGGGATGCCGGGCGCGACCGAGCGCACCGTGCTCACGCTGGTACTCGATCCGCTGTGGTTCCTGGGGGTGTTCGCCGTGCTGACGGCGCTGACCCCGCTGGCCGTGGCGATGGTGCGCCGCCTCGGTGCGTGCGCGGCGTGTGTCCCCGCCGCCGTCGTCGCCGCGGTCGACCTGGTGCGGTTCGGGCTCGGCGGGCCGGCCTGGGTCGGCTGGGTCAACGTCGCGGCCGGCTGGATGGTCCCCTACCTGCTGGGCATCGCGTGGGCGCGGGGGTCGTTCCGCGGCTGGCGGGTCCCGGCGCTCATGCTCGCCGGTGGGACCGCCGCCACGGCGGCGCTGGTCGTCTGGGCCGGGTACCCGGCGAGCATGGTCGGGGTCAACGGCCAGGCCATCTCGAACCTGAACCCGCCCACCCTCGCGGCCGTCACCTTCGGCATCGCCCAGGCCGGCCTGGCCCTGCTGTTGCGCGAACCGCTGGCCCGCTGGATGCGCCGCCCGCTGGCCTGGGCAGCGATCGCGACAGTCAACCTGTCGGCGATGACGCTGTACCTCTGGCACCAGACCGCGTTCCTCGCCGTCACCATGGCCGGCCAGGCCATCGGCCGGCTGCCCGGTCTGCTGACCGCGCCATCGGGCACCCTGTGGATCGCGGAGCGGCTCGCCTGGCTGCCGGCGTTCGCCACCGTCCTCGCGGTTTTGTGGCTGGTGTTCCACCGGGCCGAACGGCGCCCGGTGCGCGGCCGCCGGCCCTCGTTGCCCCCTGCCGAGCCGGTGCCCGGCCCTGACCGCGCCACAGCGGCGCCGGTGTCACCGCCCGCGAACCCGGTGGTCCAGACCGGGCGCCGGGCCGGCCCGGGGGCATAACGGCCGGCGACGGACATCCAGCAGCCGTCTCAGGCCCGGCCGCCCGGCACGACCATGCCTGCGCTGAGGTTCCCAGCCGTGCTCATGCTGCATCGGCTGGCAGCGCTGGCAGTAACGTGAGCCACATTCCTGGCACACACCCACGAACCGGCCGCACGTCCTGCACCTGGAAGTCATATCTGGATTATCCGTGACGGCGGGGGGGCATCCGAGGAGTTGCCTGCCGGGCCGGTGCCGCGACACGATCGGGATCTAGATGACTGATCTGGCCGTGAGCTGGCGGGCGGGGGTGCGGCCGGGTCAAGGACTGACGCGCGTGCGAGGAGTGGGCGATGAAGCCGTTGCGCAGCTATGTGGGCGGGCAGTGGGTCGCGCCGGCCGACGACGGGCGGCCGGTGTTCGACGCGGTGACGGGAGACGAGGTCGCCCGGGTCTCATCGGCCGGGATCGACATGGCCGCGGCGCTCGAATACGGCCGGGGCACCGGCGGTCCGGCGCTGCGTGCGCTGACGTTCCACCAGCGGGCCGCGCTGCTCAAGTCGCTGGGCTCGATGCTGCGCGAGCACCGCGACGAGCTTTACGCGCTGTCGGCGCGGGCGGGATCGACGCTGTACGACGCCAAGTTCGACGTAGACGGTGGCATCGGCGTGCTGCTCAGCTACGCCAGCCGGGCCCGCCGGGAGCTGCCCAACGACACGGTCTACGCCGAAGGTGCGGCCGAGCCGCTGGGCAAGGGCGGGCAGTTCCTCGGCCAGCACATCCTCACCCCGCGCCGTGGGGTGGCGGTGCAGATCAACGCGTTCAACTTCCCGGTCTGGGGGCCGCTGGAGAAGTTCGCCCCGGCGTTCATCGCGGGCATGCCCAGCCTGGTCAAGCCGGCCAGCCAGACCGCCTACCTCACCGCGCGGCTGGCCGAGCTGATGACCGGCTCTGACCTGCTCCCGGAAGGATCGCTGCAGCTGGTCTGCGGCGGCGCGGGCGACCTGCTCGACCACCTCGGCGAGCAGGACCTGGTCGCGTTCACCGGTTCGGCCGCGACCGCGCGGATGCTGCGCGCGCACCCGGTGGTGGTGGCCCGCTCGGTCCGGTTCAATGCCGAGGCCGACTCGCTGAACTGCTCGATCCTCGGGCCGGACGCGGGGCCGGGCACACCCGAGTTCGACCTGTACGTCAAGCAGCTCATCGCCGAGATGACCGTCAAGGCGGGGCAGAAATGCACCGCGATCAGGCGGGCGCTGGTGCCCGGCACGATGGCCGGGGAGGTCACCGACGCGGTGAACGCGGCCCTGGCCGCAGTGGTCGTCGGGAACCCGGCGGAGCAGAACGTGCGCATGGGCGCGCTGGCCAGCCGTGACCAGCGGGCCGAGGTGCGCCGGTCGGTCAGCCAGCTGCTGTCGGCCGGGCGGCTCGTTTTCGGCGACCCGGACCGGGTCAACGTCGTCGGCGCCGACGCGCAGCGGGGCGCGTTCATCTCCCCGCTGCTGCTGCGCTGCGATGACGCCACCCGGGCCGAGCCGCACGAGGTGGAGGCCTTCGGCCCGGTAAGCACGATCATCAGCTACCGCGACACCGCGGAGGTGGTGCAGCTCGCGGCCCGCGGGCGCGGCAGCCTGGCCGGGTCGGTGGTCACCGCCGACCCCGGCTTCGCCCGCGATGTGGTGGCCGGCCTGGCCCCCTGGCACGGCCGGATCCTGGTGCTGGACCGCGACGACGCGGCCGAGTCGACCGGCCACGGGTCCCCGCTGCCCGTGCTCGTGCACGGCGGCCCCGGGCGGGCCGGCGGCGGCGAGGAGATGGGCGGCATGCGCGGCGTACTGCATCACATGCAGCGCACCGCCGTCCAGGCCAGCCCGCGGATGCTCAGCGCGGTGACCGGCCGCTGGGTCCCCGGCGCACCCCGGCATAGCGATGCCGGGCACCCGTTCCGCAAATCACTTGCCGAACTGCGGCCTGGTGACACGGTGGTCGCGGGCCCGCGCACGGTGACGCTGGCGGACGTGGAGCACTTCGCCGAGTTCACCGGGGACACGTTCTACGCGCACATGGACGAGGCGGCCGCGCGGGCCAACCCGTTCTTCGACGGCCGGGTGGCACACGGCTACCTGGTGCTCTCTTTCGCGGCCGGCCTGTTCGTCCAGCCCGACCCGGGCCCCGTCCTGGCCAACTACGGGCTGGAGAACCTGCGGTTCCTGACGCCCGTCTACCCCGGTGATGCGCTGACCGTGACGCTGACCTGCAAGCAGATCACCCCACGCGACGGCGCCGGCTACGGCGAGGTCCGCTGGGACGCGGGTGTGACCAACCAGGACGGCGCCCCGGTCGCCACCTACGACGTGCTCACCCTGGTCGCCAAGCAGTGGCCGCCGCCGTGACACCGTCTCCCGGTATCCGGGGAAGACCAGGCTTGGGTCACGATTCCGCTGTGCCCGGTGGTGAGGCGGGCAGCCGGTAGATGGCCATCGGTGCGTCACTGGGCTCGGTGGCAACGGGCCGGACAGCCATCAGCTCGAAGCCGTTTTTCTCCAGGACCCGCCGGGACGCCGCGTTGGCCGCTGCCGGGGCGGTCAGTATCCCGGCGCCGGGATGGTGGCGGCGCACCTCGGTCACCAGCGCCGCGACCAGCGTGGTGCCAGCTCCACGGCCGACCCATGCCGGGTCACCGATCGCGTAGTCGATCCCCAGCTCACCGTCGCGGGCAGCCATGGCCACGGCCTCAGCCCGGTAGTCCGCCCACCGGTACCACTGGCACCAGCCGATGCCGGCACCGTCCCAGGTCACCATCAGCATGATCGTGGCCGGGCGCTCCCGCGGGCTGATGCGCCGCCGGTACTTGGCGATCTCCTCCGCGGCCGTGGTGTCAGGCGTCCACCAGCGCGCCACGTGCGGCAGGCCGAGCCAGGCCTCAACCAGGGGGAGGTCCGCCTCGGTCATCGGCCGCAGGAACAGCATCGGACCACCCTACGACGCCGGATGAGTTCAGCTCGGGTGGTGGCCGGCCGGGCATCCACACCCTCCACGGCCGGCCTGTCGGCGGTGGCACCTAGCCTGTTCGTGTGCGGGTGGCGCGATCCGGGAGGGACCTCGATGGCTGACGCCGACGACGTGCGCCGTCTCGCGCTGGCACTGCCCCACGTGGAGGAGATCGACAGCGACGGCTTCGACTTCCGGGTAGGCGGCAAGGGGTTCGTCTGGTCCTACCCCGAGCGCAGGCCGGGCCGGCCGCGGCTCATCCGGACCGATATCGCGGTGCTGTACGTCGGCGACGAGGCCGAGAAACAAGCCCTTCTCCTGGGCGAGCCCGCGGTCTTCTTCACCACGCCCGGCTACGACGGCTGGCCGCTGGTGATGCTGCGGCTGGCGGAGGTCGACGCCGGACGGCTGGCGGAACTGGTGACCGACGCGTGGCGGATGCGCGCCCCGGCTGAGCTCGCCGGCGAGCTCGACGAGGCAGCTCCCTAGCCCGCTTCCAGGGGTCCGGGCCAGCACCGGCTGGCCGGTTCGGCGGGGCCAGGTGCGCCGCCGCGGGCGGTTGCCGGGCAGGGCGTGCGGGCGGCTCGCGCGGGCCGCGTGACGGTACGGAACAGCCATGCCGCGGCCGCTGCGAGCCGGCCCGCCCGCGTCGCTGATGGGCATCACTGCCGGGAGGGGCCTCAGGCTGGCCTGGGAGGGCGCAGCGGGATACGCATGATGGGCCGCCGGCTCCGTGACGGCGCGGCCTGCCGGGTGCGGCGGATCTGCCGTGCCCGCCGCCCGGAAGTCGCCTGCGCCTGCAGGTCCTTGCTCCGCTCGGCGGCGATCGCCTCCATGATCACCGGGTGCATGGTTTCCTCCTCGGTCGCGGGCTCGCAGGGGGAGCGGGCCGCTGCTGTCGTCCTCAGAGGTTGGGACCGCGCCCGGGCGGCTAATTCATCGCTGAGTGCCTGGCGGGTTTGCTGCGGTGCCGGGCCTGGGCGGGTTAGTCCAGGCAGCGTTCCGCCGGTGTGCCTTCATACGGTCTTCACCGCTCCCGCATCCACCCTGCACAAATCCCTGCCTGCCTTGATGGAACAGCACGACTGGTTCGGGAGGTTGCAAATGGACGACATCAGGAGCCTTGTTACCCGCTTCTACGACACGTGGAATGCGCGCGACCAGGACGGCTGGCTCGCCTGCTGTCACGAGGACATCGCTTTCGCAGGCCCGGGCGGGCTAGCCGGCCAGGGCCTCGGCGCAGGCCGCATGTTCTGGTCTCTCTGGCAGGACGCGTTCCCGGACTGCCACTCTGCGATCAACGTCGCGGTCGCCGAGGGGAACGATGCGATCCAGGAATCGGTCTTCACCGGCACGCACACGCAGGTCTTCCACACGCCAAACAACGGGGATATTCCGGCGACAGGGAAGAGCGTGGCGATCCCTTACACGCTGGGCCTCACCTATCGGGATGGCAAGTGGGCGGCCTTCCGCCTCGTCTTCGACCAGGTGGAGCTCATGACGCAGCTGGACCTCATCCCGGCCCCGGCCGCCGCCGGCGCCTGACCGAGAGCGCGGACACGCCCCGGCCCCGCGGTAGGGTCGCGGTTCGTGCGGCGCGTGTCAGTGGTCGGTGTGTCCGGATCAGGGAAGTCAACTCTGGGCCGGGATCTGGCAGCGCGCCTGGGGGTGCGGTACGCGGAACTGGACGCGATCTTTCATCAGCCGGGCTGGACCCCGCTGGACAGTGCGCAGTTCCGCCGCCGCGTGACCTCCATCGCCTCCGGGGACGGATGGGTGATCGATGGCAACTACAGCGCGGTCCGGCCGCTGGTCTGGGAGCGCGCGGACACGGTGGTATGGCTGGACCTGCCCCGGCGCACCGTGATGCGACGGCTCATCTGGCGGACGATCCGCCGTGCCGCGGGCCGGACCGAGCTGTGGAATGGCAACAGAGAGCGCTGGCGCAACCTGCTCACCTGGGATGAGCAGGAATCGGTCATCTCGTGGGCCTGGCACCACTACCCGGTCTACCGGGAGCGTTACGCTGCTGCGGCCCACGACCCCGCATGCGCCCACCTCAGGTTTATCCGGATCACGACCCGGGCCGATGTGCGCCAGCTTCTTGATTCCGCCCGTTAGCCATCTCAGCCGGCGGCGCCCACTGCAGCCTGTGCCCAGCCGTATGCCGTATTGACGACCGCTGCGGCCTGGAGCGATTCAGCGCACGGATTCAGCCGGCCGGCGCGATCCGGGTCAGCAATTGAACCTTCCCCAGCGGCGAGCGGGCCGTCATAGGCGGCCCGGAATTGCGGTTACCGGCAACGCGTGGCCGCCAGAAGGAGCACGATGAGCTATGCGCGGCAGGCGGCTTGCCGATACAGCGGAAGATCGCAAACGCGTAGGCATCCAGGCGCCGTTAGCCGCGACCGGAGAGTTCCTGCGAAGGGAGGCAGGAAATGATCACCATCAGGCCGGCGGGCGCAGCGCTGGCTGCCGCGCTGGTCGCGGGCTGCTCGGCGCCGACCGCACCAACGGCGCCCCAGCTGCCGTCGGGGGCATCCGCTGCGTCGCCCGTGTCAGCGGTGGCGACCCCCGCCGCGACACCCACCCCGCAGGGCCCGCCGCTGACCATCAAGCAGGCAGGGCGGCTCTTTGCACAGATCATGGGCCCGCTTGGCCGGGCGATCGGCGTGTTCCAGGCGGACACCAACAATAAGCCACCGTTCAGCCGGTTCAGGGCGGACGGGCACGCGGTGATCGCCGCCGTCCGGGTCAGCGATGGCCAGCTTGCCGCTGCGAACTGGCCCGCGCAGGTGCAATCCGATATCACCTCGATGCTGACCACCTACGAGCCCGCGGAGATCGCCTGCGTGCAAGCACAGATCAACGCCGGGTCATACTCGGCAGCACTTAATGCCGACGAAACGAACCTTCAGTGTGGCGAGACGAATCAGGACGAAACCGTCAGCGAGATCCGGACGATCCTGAATATCCCGGCCTGAGATCGCAGGCCATCACCAGCGGAGAGGCCGCGCCGTCGCCCTCGGCGGCCGCCGAGGCGGATATACGAGACTATTACATTGCCGTTCCTGCCATTCTCACGCGCAATGCCGCACCAAATTGCCGGCAAAGAACTGGCCACAGAAGCTCCGGACGGGCGGGCGCGCCGTCGGCCCGATCATGGTCGTGCCAGGAAGCCAAGGCCGGGCCGGCGAGGACCGTCACGTCAGCATGTGTGTGCATTGAGTGGAATCCTCGGTGGTCGCGCCCGGCACCACGGTGCCGGGCAGCGCCGGAGCGGCAGCCGATGAGCGGGAGAAAGCGGGTTCCGGTGAAGCCAGCGCTAGAAGGCACTCTTGCGCTAGTGACGGGGGCCTCGAGCGCTATCGGCGCGGCCACGGCCGCCGCGCTCGCAGATCACGGTGCGGCCGTGGCGCTGGCGGCACGGCGCAGGGACCGGCTGGAGACGCTCGCGGCCAGCATCCGCGACCAGGGCGGGCACGGGTGAGCTATCCGCGCTGACCTGGTAAGGAGACGGCGGCCGTGGGTCGCGGCGCGGCCTGGGTCCCAGCCGTCGCGCCCTGGGCGTAGCGCTGGACGAAGCGGCGCAGGATGGCAGGCGGGTGGGTGACGTGGCTGCGGCGGGTCTGCGCCTTGAGCTCGTCGGCTTGTTCGGGTTCGAAATAGCCGGCGTGCTTGTAGACCCCGATCCGGGTGCACAGGCCAGCCACGTCCAATTCGGGATGGAACTGGGTGGCGTAGACGGCCGAGCCGATCCTGAACGCCTGCACCGGGCACGCGGGGGAACGGGCGAGCAGGACGGCGTGGCGCGGCAGCCGGCTGATCGCCTCTTTGTGACCGACGAACGCGTCGAAGGTGGTGGGCAGGCCGCACAGCAGCGGGTCTTGCCGGCCTTCGCGGGTGAGCGTGACCGGGACCGAGCCGATCGGCTCGGCGTACCGCCGGTTGACCACGGCCCCCTGGTGGCTGCCGAGCGTTCCGATGCCGTAGCAGGCCCCGAGAAACGGGAAGTCCGCGCTGATCACTTTTTCCAGCAGCTCGCGCAGGTCGGCCTCGACCCGCCGCTGCACCAGCGACTTCTGGTCCTCCGGGTCGCTGGAGTTGAACGGCCCGCCGCCCAGCAGGATCCCCGACCAGTCCCGCAGATCGACGTTGCCCAGCGCCCGCCGCTCCAGCCGGTGACGGTGCAGGTCACACTCGTCCAGACCGGCGAAGGCCAGGAACGACTCGTACTCGTTGTCCGCGGCGGCATCCTCAGCCCGGATGGCCAGCAGCAGGAACGGCTTCACAAGATCACCCTAATAAGTTCAGGCGCCCGGCTCAGCCGATAGGCCAATCCCGTGATATCTGGCCCGGACGGCGGTGCCGGGCTTAACTCCGCCTGGCCCGCTGGGCCGAAAGCAGCGGTATCGCCGCGATCTTTTCCTCGGTCAGGTCTTCCCAGCAGATGCCGGCGGCGGGCCGCGGCCGGTGCCGAGGGCGGCAGTCGATGACGCGCTCGGGTGTGATGATGAGGTCCACCGGCACGTCGTGGCCGGTCAGCGGCACCGTCCCGGCCGCGCAGACCTGGAGCTCGTGAACGGTCGTGACCGACACGGTCTGCGGTCCGATCAGGCCCGCCGCCGCGGCCAGCGCGAATTCCAGGTCGGCGAACCCGCCGCCCTTGCCGAGCCGGGCGCCGTCCTCCCCGGCCGCGACACAGCCCATCACCACCAGATCGACCGGCGGCAGCTCAGCCAGCGTGACCCGCCGGGCGGAGCGGGACGCCCCCCGGATCGAGGCCGCCTTGCGGGACGGCTCGCTCAGGTGGCCGGGATCCAGGGCGAAGAACGGCTCTGTTCCGGCCAGGCGCGGGACCGCCATGTACACGGTCTTGCCGTCCTCCAGCGCGCGCTGGCGCACCGGCAGCTGCGCGGAGTCCGGATTGGCCTTCACGGTGGCGGCGGCCTGCCACACATCCGTGACGCGAAGCCGCTCGGCGGCCGTCTCCGCGCCAGCGAAGTTCGGTATGCGTCCCGCCGCGCCGGGGAACCGGGCCACCCGCGCCGCGCTCATCTCCGACCACACCTGCTGCCGCAGGGCGGCCTTCGCGGCCAGCACATCGGCCGGGCCACCGGCATCACGATCATGACGCGGTACG
Organism: uncultured Actinomycetes bacterium; assembly: GCA_963730065.1. Taxonomy (GTDB): domain Bacteria; phylum Actinomycetota; class Actinomycetes; order Streptosporangiales; family Streptosporangiaceae; genus UBA9676. The sequence goes on from CAVSQL010000014.1 coordinate 329,645, forward strand.
GGGCGAACCATGCCCCCATCCTGCCCGCAAGCTCGTGGTGGCAGCAGCGCGTTCGCCAGTCCGGCCGCCGGCCCTCCGGCTGCTATCGCGGCACAATCCCGCCATGCCGGAGGCTGCTCACAGCCTCCGGAAATAATCACATAATTGTGAATGATAGCAGTTCTGCGAGGATTAGCTAGGCTTCTCGTCATGGCCAGCGCAGATTTGCTGCTGCACCCGGTGCGGCTGCGCATCGTCAAGGCGTTCCTGGGTGACCGGGCGCTCACCACGAGCCAGCTCGCCGCCGAGCTCGACGATGTGCCCGCCGGCAGCCTCTACCGCCACATCGCCCTGCTCACCAAGGCCGGGGTGCTCCAGGTCGTTGCCGAGCGCCGTGTCCGCGGCGCCGTCGAGCGCACCTACACCCTCCGGCTGTTCGCCGCGCAGATCCAGCCGGGCGAGGCCGAAGCCATGACGCTCGATGAGCACGCTCGGGCCTTCATGGCCTACGTCGCCGGGCTGCTCGCCGATTTCGACCGCTACCTGGCCGCCGGGCCTGCCGACCCGGTTCGCGACGGCGCCGACTACCGGGTGGCGGGCATGTGGCTCACCGACGCCGAGTTCGCCGACTTCCGGCGGGACCTCCGTGCCGTCGTCCAGCCACGGCTGGCCAACGTCCCGGGCGGGGGACGCCGGCGGCGCATCCTGTACACCGTCTTCCTGCCCGAACCCCAGAAACCGGCCGGGCAGGCCGACCAGCTCGCTCGGTGACGCGACGGAGGTGCCGGATGCCGGGTCAGGGCCAGGAGGTCGTTGTCGGCCTCGACAATGGCGGGACGGCCATCAACGCGACCGTGCTCGACACCACTGGGCGGTTCCTGGTGGACCAGCTGGTCGAACTGCCGAGCCGGGTGGCGGAAGGTCCGGTGGTGGCGATCGAGGCGCTCGCCGAGTCATTCACGGCCGTGCTCGGCCTGACCGGGACCGCCGCTCATACGGTGCGGGCGGTGGGCCTGGACACGCCGGGGCCGGCCAGCGCGGACGGGGTCATCTCGATGCGGGGCGCGGTGAATTTCGTCGATCCGGCCTGGCGCGGCTTTGACGTCCGCAGCGCTCTCGAGGCCCGGCTCGGCCTGCCGGTGATCTACAACAATGACGCGAACGCGGCGTCCCTGTACTCCCATCACGTCCACTTTGGGCCTGACGCCGCACACCGCTCATCCGTTGCGCTGATCGTGGGGACCGGGCTTGGCGGTGGCGTCATCGAAAGCGGAAGGGTGGTCCACGGCGCGGCCGGGATGGCGGGCGAGTTCGGGCATATGCGGATCCCGATGGACGGGCTGCTGGCCGAGGGGCAGCCGATGCCCCGGTGCAATTGCGGGCTGCCGGGAGATGGCGAGAGTGTCGCGTCCCTGACCGGCATCGAGAAGAACCTGCTGCCGTACTGGCTGACCCGCTTCCCGGGTCACGAGCTCCACGTGGCCGGCCCGGCCCGCCAGGCGGCGTCCCTGGTGCGGGGCTATGCAAGTGCCGGGGACCCGATGGCCCTGGAGATCTTCCGGCAGCAGGCGATCGCGCTCGGCAGGCTTTTCACCATCGCGGCGAACTTCACCGACCCGGACGCGTACTTCCTCGGCGGCGGCGTGGTCGAGGCGGTGCCCCGCTTCCGTGACTGGTTCCTCGCTCTGGTCCGTGAGCACACCGACCTGCGAGCCGAACAGGTTCCCCGGGTGACCTTCGCGCTGGTGCCCGAACTGGACATGGCCGGGGCCCGCGGCGCGGCCATCGCGGCCGCCGACACGCTCGGCTGGGCACCACCCAAGCTTTCCCGGCCCTAGCGCTGCGGCGGCTGCTGATCGTGCCCGGCGAGCAGCAGGTCATCGAGCAGCGCATCCATGCGCGCGGCTTCGTCGGTCACCCGCTTCATCCGGTGGTCGAGCTCACCGGCGCTGGGCCGGCCGCGGGGCCGGCCGCGTTCGGCCAGGCCGTGGATGACGCTGAGCGGCCTGCGCAGCTCGTGGCAGGTGTCAGCGATGATGCGGCATATTCGCTCGCCGGACCGGCGGGCGGCCGTCTCCGACCCGGCGCAGATCCTGAACGCATGCTCGGTCCGGCTCAGCATGTTGTTGAGGGACCACGTGAGCCGGCCGGCGTCGCTGCCACCAGGCTGGTCAGGGACCCGGCGTGACAGCTCGCCCGCGGCCGCCGCGGCCAGTGCCCCCTCCGCCTGGGTGAGTGGCCGCAGGATGGCCCGGATCACCACGGCTCCCAGGCCGCCGGCGATCAGGACCATCACGCCGCTGACCACGAGACCGGTGACGGCGAGCCGGTCGGCGGTATGGCCGATGCGGCCCAGATCCATCCCGACCACCAGCGTGCCCGCCAGGCCCGGGCGGGCCAGGCTGGTGACGGACACCGAGAAGCCTTCGGCGCTGTAGGAGAACGGGATACGCCAGGCCCGGTAGTGGATCGGCTCGGCGATCACCCGCCAGCTGACGCCGTGGCCGGCCGCAACGGTGACCAGCTGCCCGGTACGCGCCGTGACGCGGGCCGGGACCGCCGGCATGGCCGGGCCGGGCCGTGCGCCCGGGCCTGCCCTCATCACCAGCTGGCCTCCAGGCCCGCGTATCTCAATGCCGAACATGCCGCCGGGCGCACCGGCGATGGGAGCGCCCGGCGCGAACCCGTAGAGAGGCGAGGCCGCGAAGGGACGGCTGATGAGCCCGCCAGCGTAGGCACGGACCTGCTGATCCGCCTGCCCCATCAGGTAAGACCGGGCCACCAGGGCCAGGGCCCCGGTGATGACCATCGTCCCCACGGCCAGCGCGCACAACGTCGTGGCCGCCAGTCTCACCCGCAGCGAAGCCCGGCCCGGCCGCCACCCAGCGGCCAGACCGCCGCGGAAGCCGTCATGCCCCACGGCATCCAGTCTGCCTGGGTGCCCAGCGATGCGCCGGGGTGGGTGTCCCAAGCCGAGTCCGTCGGCGAGATCTCCGGCGGCTTCACGCTCGCCCTCCTCGCCCGGGCCGCCGGCATCTCTGTCGTCCTGATCCCCTCCGGTGCGCTCATCGCGTGCGCCGGGGCGATGGTGGCGCGGGCCCGGCTGACCCGCGGCGACCGGTGCTGGCGGCTCAGATCGCGCCCGCGCCGATGGCGTGGCTGATCCAGGGGATGACCTCGTCGAGCATCTGGTCCAACGTGGTGGTCGCCTCGAAGCCGAGCAGCCGTTTGGCTTTTTCGGTAGAGGGCACGCGGCGCTGCACGTCGTGGGCGAACGGCTGGTCGTGGACGATCCGCAGCGGGGCGCCGCCTTTGATCTTGCGCCAGATCAGTTCCGCCAGTCGCAGCACGGTGGTGCTTTCGGCGGTGGACAGGTTGAAGTCGTCGTTACGGGCGGCGGGGTGGGCCATGGCGGTGACGATCCCGTGGGCGAGGTCGCCGCCGTAGGTGTAGTGGCGGACCTGCTCACCGGTGCCCAGGATGTGCAGCGGGTCCTGGCCCTTGAGGACCTTCTGGACCAGGTCGGGCACCACGTGGCTCATCGCCAGCCGCACGTTGCCGGAGAGGATCTCTTCATCGCCCAGGGCGCGGCTCTCGCCGGTGCCGACGCAGTTGAACGGGCGCACGATGGTGTAGGGCAGCTGGTACTGGTCCCAGGCGGCGTGGGCGAAGTACTCCACCGCCAGCTTCTGGAACCCATACGAGGACAGCGGCGGCGGGATCTCTTTCTCCTGGCCCTCGTGGGAGGGCCAGGCGGTGGCGCTTTCGAACACCATCGAGGAGGAGATGTAGGTGACCTTGCGCAGCCTTCCCTGCTGGTGGGCGCCGATCGCGGCGTCGCAGCTGGCGGCGGTGATCCGCTCGTTGGTGGCCAGCAGGTCGTAGGCGTAGGTGTGGAAGTAGGTGATGCCGCCGATCATCGCCGCCCCGGCGATGAAGTGATCACAATCGGCCAGCAGGCCGGTCAGCAGCTCCACATCGCGGGCGTCGCCCTCAACCAGGGTGTAGTTCGGGTCGTGGTCATAGGACTTGGCCACCGGCCCGTACTTGGAGAAGTTGTCGATCCCGGTGACCGCGTACCCGCGCGCCAGCAGCTCTTGCACCACATAGCCGCCGATGAATCCCGCCGCCCCGCTGACCAGCACTTTTTCCACTGGTTACTGCTCCTCCTTGAGATTCTCCGCGGCCGGGCCGGCCGGGGTGGCCGGGCCGGCCGGGGTGGCCGACTGGTGGCGGGCGGCGTGGGCGCGGACCTGTCCGGCGGTCAGCCTGGGGCCGAACGAGAACCGGTACCAGCGCAGGTATTTCGGGATCCACCGGGCGACCTTGAAGTTCGACATCCCGGCCTGGCGGTCCAGCCAGATGGTCGGGATCTCGGCCACCGGCAGCCGCATCCGCTTGGCCTTGGCGGTCAGCTCGATCCCGATCTCAAACCCGTCCCGCGAATCGATCCCGACCTGGCGGATGAAGTCGGTGGAGTAGGCCTTGAACGAGTTCGTCGCATCCCGGGTCCCCACATGGGCCAGCAGTTGCAGCGACCGGCCCGCGCTCTTCGACATCAGCCCCTTCAGATACGGGCCTCCCACCTGCTGGCCGCCGGCCGCGTACCGCGAGGCCGCGGCCACCGCCACCCCCCGCTCGACCAGCCGCACCAGATCATCGATCTGCCGCGCGTCATCGCAGCCATCGGCCATGGTCACCACCACCACCGGCGCCACCGCCGCGTCGATACCGTACCGGATCGCGTTCGCCGGCCCGCGTCCGTAGGTGTTCACCAGGTGAGTGACCCGCGGTTCCTTCAGCGCGTACTCATCTACCACCGGGATGGTGGTGTCATCGGTGGTGTCCACCACCACCAGCACCTCACACGGCAGCCGCACCGACTCAAAGATCCGGTCCAGAACGGTCCGGACCTGCTCACCCTCGTTATAGGCGGGGATGACGATGGACACCCGTGCTTCGGTCATCGTCATACCCGCACCCCGTGGCCGAGCAGGTTCCAGATGTCGGCGACCGGCTTGGTGGTGGCCAGGTCGGCGTACTCAGGATGGGGGGCGCCGATGATGAGCAGGTCGGCGTGGGCGAGGACCTCATCGAACGGCCGCAAGGCCGGGTCGGTGGTGACGTAGGGGTCGGTGCACAGCACGGCGGCGGCCTTGAAGGCCAGGATGTGCTTGAGCTTGTAGCTCAAGCTGGACCGAATGTCGTCCGAGCCGGCCTTGAAGGCCATGCCCAAGATGCCTACCGTCATGGTGGCCAGGTCGAACCGCTGCTGCAGCCGGTGCACCACATACAGCGGCAGGCCCTCGTTGATCGTCATCGCGGTGTGGCCGAGCGCGAAGTTGTTGTTGTTGTAGGCGGCCAGCTGCAGCGTGTCCTTGAACAGGCACGGCCCGGCCGCGAACCCGGCCCCGGGCATGTCGGCGGCCCGCGGGTAGTCGAAGATCAGGCCCTGGCGGATGCGCTCGAAGTCCAGCCCCTGGTCGTTGGCCATCATGTACAGCTGGTTGGCGGTGGCGAACTTGATGTAACGCCACACGTTGGTGAACAGCTTGGCCAGCTCCGCCTCCTCCGGACTCATCTCCACCAGCGTGGCGGTCAGCCGCCCAAACAGTGCCCGCGCCCGGTCCATGCCGCGCGGGGTGCGGCAGGCGATGATCTGCGGCAGCTCAGACAGCTCGGTCATCGCCTTGCCCTCGGCGATCCGCTCCGGGCAGAACGCCACCTCGATCTGCACCCCCAGCCGGGCGATCATCTTCTCCACCAGCGCCGTCACCCCCGGGTAAACGGTGCTGCGCAGCACCAGCAACTGCCCATCACGCAAGTACGGCGCGCACCCGGCCAAAGCCCGCGGCACCGCCTGCTGATCGGGGTTCAGATGCTCGTCCACCGGGGTGCCGATCACCACGATCACGTGCTCCGCGCTCGCCACCGTCGCCGGCGACACCGAGGCGGCCAGCCGCCCCTCGGCCACCACCCGCTTGAGCACATCGCCCGCCCCCGGCTCGGCGAACGGCAGCTCCCCGCCGTTGACCAGCTCCACCGCGGCCTGGCTGACGTCGTAGATGCCCACCTTGGCACCCCGGTCGGCCAGCGCGATCGCCAGCGGCAGCCCCACATGGCCACACCCACCGACCACCACCACATCACGCTCAAACCCACTGCCGGGCGACCACTCAGTCACGGGATCACCTTCCGACCGTATCGGCTGCTGGCCTGTAAACAAGGACGCCATCGGCCTGGTAGTCGAACCGGAAGCCGGTACTGGCCAGATAGCTTTGCACGGCGGGGTCCCGGTTCCAGACCAGCACCCAGCCGAGGTGCAGGCGGCGGGCGTTCAGGCGGGCGGCGCTGACGAGGGCCGGGCTGTTGTCCTTCCCGTCCTCGAGTGTCAGCAGACCCAGGTAGAACGCATTCTTCCTGATCGCGGCCAGCGCCGGGGCCGGTATGCGGGACAGATAGGCGATCGCGCGCGGATGGCCGTCGGCGGTCGCCAGCACCTGGTCCTCGGGGTTGAAGGCCGATCCCTCCCCGGGCAGCGGGATTCCGCCCCGGATGCCGAACGGGATATCCACGACCACCGATGACGAGTGATCGGCGGCGATCGGCCGGTCGAGGGCGGGCAACGCGGTTCGCATCACTCCCGGAGCCCGCGTGCCAGCCCACACCGCCCCCACAGACGCGTCGCCGCCCCATCCCGCTTCAAGCAGCCCCAGCAACAGCACCGGGACCACGAGCAGCCTGCTGCGGTTACGCAGCCACTCGACCCCGGCCCCCGCGAGCAGCGCGGCAGGCACCAGCCCGAGCATCCCGAACCGCGTCGCCTCACGGAAGCCAGCCAGCCCCGGGAGCTGCACGAACCACGTGAAGGGCATGATGGCGGACACGCGCGCGCCCTGCCATACCTCAGAGGCGGGCACGAAGACGTGGTTCCCGATCCGCAGCGTCGACCCCAGCGCCAGCACCGTGCACGCCAGCCACAGCAGCGCGATCATCCGGGCGCTGCGCCGCCGCCACGAAACAACCAGCCCGAGCAGCGCCATCACGGACAGCACCAGGCCGAACGTGGGGATGCCGTCGCCGATCGGCCCCCCGTAGGTCACCGGCTTCAGGAAGGTCAGGCCGAGGCCGACCACCCGCGGGGAAGGCAGGAACAGCCCGGGGAGGTAGGAGCTGGAGGTGGTGTAGTACTTGGCCACCGACTGCAGCGAGAACGCCGCGCCGCCCGAGCGCGTCTGCGCCGCCATGGCGATGATCTGCGGGCTGGCCACCACCAGCGCGACCGCCACCGCCATCGCCGTGGCCGTTACCTTCGGCCGCCAGCCCGCCACGCCCCCGGTGCCGTTCCCAGCGGCACCGTCCGGTGCGCGGCGCGTGACCAGCCAGGGCAGGAGGACCGCCGCGACCAGGATCGCCACCAGGACGGCGGACTGCTGGTCGGTGAGCAGGCTCGCGCCGAGCACCACGCCCAGGATCACGGCCTGGCGCAAGCGCGGATTGCGGCGCAGCCTCACCGCGGCCTCCAGCGCCAGCGGCAGGAACAGCGCCCCGGCGGCCAGATTCAGCTGATACCAGGCATGCCACGCCAGGTCGGACGACAGGCCGAAGAACGCACCCGCGGCAATGGCCCCGGTCTGCGAGGGCAGCCACAGGCGTGCGGCCCGGTACATCGCGTAGCACGACAGACCGGGCAGGAGGACAGACAGGAGGTTGTACGAGGCGCTGGGGCCGAAGGCCAGTGTCACCGGGAGCATCACGATGCCCTCGAGGGGCATGAGGGCGTGATATCCCAGCTGGGCGCCGACCGGGGCGGCGATGAAGCGGGTGAACCAGGGGTTGCCCAGGTGCTCCACCTGGTGGGCCATCCACCAGAAGTCCCACACGTAGACGCCCGCGTCCCGGGTCGCCGGCAGCTTCCCGCCGGTCAGGTAGGTGACGCGTGGCCAGGTCAGAGCGATGCCGGCCGCAAGGTAGCAGGCCAGGATCACCAGGTGCCGGACGACCGGGTTCCCGGCCACCGTGCGGCCAGGGAACACCACTGGCCGGCTGGCTGGCTGCAACCCGGGCAGCCCGCGACTGCGCTGTCTTGTCGATGGCCTCGTAGATGTCACTGCCCGCGCTTCCCCGTATCCGGCCGGACCCACCCGGTGCTCGCAGGGTGGGGGTACCGCTCACCGCTGGTATCTGTGATCGTGCTCATGTGCCGGTCACGCCGATGTGCCGCCACGGGGCGCCATGCCCCCCTGCCATTGTCCACTGCACCGCTGACCAACTTGGACGAGATCACCGGTGCATAGTGCCATATTCACCCCCTTTTTGCTGACGGTACCTGCCCAAGTATAATTTGGGTCACAAAACCGAAAAGAGCGGGCATGGCTATGTACATGAGCGGGCAAATCGTAATTTAACCGTTGCTTTCGGGGATCGCTCGCCCGGGCGGTGCCCCGGCTGCTGGCGTTCCCTGGCTGGCTGGCCGGCCGCCCCAGGTCCCGCCGCCGCCCCGGGGATGGGGCTATGACGCCGCCGGGTGCCCGGATAGCCGGCTTACCACCGGCCGGCGACCGCTGGCTGTCCAATGATTATCTGAAAACCTGCGGCGCCGGATCGGCGGCCTTGAACCTCACAAGGCCGTTACGGACTTTCGCTATTGGGCCACGCGGGCGACCTAAACGGCTGGATTCATTGTCACGGGCGGGGACATGGCCGGGCCGTTCCGGCCGGAGGGAATGAATCCGCGTGCCACAGTGGTTGGGACGTAGCGCGCGCCCGTGGCGGTGCGCGGCCGGGGGAGCGGGACCGGGCCGCACGATCGGCGCAGGACAGAATCGGACAGTGGAGAGCCCCTGAAATGACCGACTGGAATAGCAAGATCATCGAAGAGTTCCGCGCCAACGCCGGCCAAGTGGGCGGCCAGTTTGAAGGTGCCCCGCTGCTGCTCCTGCACACTGTGGGGGCCAGGACGGGGCAGGCGCGGGTGAACCCGATGATGTACCAGCCGGTACCGGATGGGTACGCCGTGTTTGCCTCCAAGGGAGGCGCCCCGGCCAATCCCGACTGGTACTACAACCTGCTGGCCCACCCGCGGGTGACAGCCGAGATCGGCACTGGGGCAGCCGAATTCCTGGCCAGGGTGGCAGAGGGTGAAGAGCGCGAGCGGATCTGGGCCGCGCAGAAGGCGGCCTATCCGGGGTTCGCCGACTACGAGCGGAAAACCACCCGGCAGATCCCGGTCGTCATCCTTGAGCCCGTCAGCTAGCAGCTGACCGGCCGGCCTGCCACCTCGGGATCAGGCCGCCGTCAATGGTGATGTTCGCAGTGCGGGCACCGCGACGCCGCCATCGCCGAGCCACAGATCGGTGGCCTCAGGGCCCGGGCTGACGGTGTTGACGCGAATCCCCCGGGCCCGGCTTCCCTGGACAGGACATTGGCGAAGCTGGCTAGCGCGGCCTTCGCCGCGCTGTGGTCCATGACCGCCGCGTCCGGCGGTAACGCGGCTCGGCGAGGTCGGCCTCCACCAGCCGCACATCCCCGGGTCCGCACCAGCTCGTCGAGCTCGGCCGAAGACTTGCGGGCTCCCGCGATCACGTGCGCGTTCCTGCTGGCGAGCCCGCGGACCACCGCGCGAGCCCGGCCCCCCTGCTGGCGCCGGTGACGACCGCAACGCGCCCGGTCAGGTCCAGTTCCATCGCATGCCCCTTCCCGGAATGGCTGCCTGGACCAGATCGCAGGGATCGGTGCCGCTCTCGTGGCCGGCCTCGAGCTGAATGCCTGCCGCCGGGACCGGGAAAATCTACTTGACAGCGTGTACCTGACATCTTTAATGGGAATGGGCAAAAAGACATGGATCCCCGGTGCCGGTACCAGTTGGGTTTCATGTGATGCGGGGGCTTGGGGGGGCCTACGATGGCAACTCAGCGCGGCGGGCAGCGCGCCCCGGACCGCCGTGAGATTGACGACGCCCAAATGGCGGCCGCGCGACCCGGTGTGACCGAGGCGCTCGCTGAACTGCGGCGGCTGGCCGAGAACCCGTCCATTCAGGCAGTGGAACGCGCTCTGGCCGGCCTCGGCAATGCCCCCAGCGGCGCTGGCGCCGGAATTGAAGCCGTCCGCACGCTTCGGCGCTGGGGCGCCGAATACCTGCGCGTGGCCGATGACCTGGAAGCCGCCGCCCGCTGTTGCCGGCTCGCCGAGCGGGAGATAGGCCAGCGGATCGATGCGCTCCTGGTGCACTGGGAGGGGCAGCCCGGGCCAGCGCCAGCGCACCAACGCGATGCGTCGGCCGGCGCCCACCGGCGGCGCGGTCTGCGTGGCTGGTTCCGGAGGCTGTCCCATCGGGGCCGAGCTGGGCAGCAACCGCGGGGCGACCGGCCGGTACCTGGCCGGCACGCGCGCCGGGCGCCGCCCCTCGTGCTGTCCCCGGCGTCATCGCGCCAGCAGGACGCGCCGGCCGCGCCCGCCGCCGATGTCGCGGCGCTGGTGCTCGGGCCGCTGGAACTGAGCGTCGCTGGTCGGCGGGTGCCGCGGTGGAACAGCCTCAAGGCGAGGGCGGTGTTCCAGTACCTGCTCATCCACCAAGACCGGCCCATCAGGCGTGACGTGCTCATGGACCTGCAGTGGCCCGACCACACCCGTAACTCGGCCCGCAACAACCTCAACGTCGCGCTCTACAACCTGCGCAACACCCTGGACGGCCCGGGGCACGGCGTCCAGCCTGTTCTCTACCAGGATGGCTGCTACAGCCTGAATCCGGCGCTGACGTGGTGGATTGACCGGAACGAGTTCTTCTCAACGCTCCAGCACGCGGAGTCGGCCCGCCGGGCCGGGCGGCCCCGGCAGGCCATCGCCGCCTACGAGAAGGCCGTCGAGTTCTACCGCGGCCCGCTGTTCGAGGACGACCCCGCCGGTGAGTGGTTCCTGCCCGAGCAGCGCCATCTGGAGGAGCTCTACCTGCAGGCGCTGGAGCACCTCGCGACCGTCTACTTCGAGCTCGGCGAGCTTCCCGAGGCCGTGCGGTGTGGTCAGCTCGCGGTGGGCACCGACCCGTGCTGCGAGCCCGCCCACCGGCTGCTCATGCGCTGCTTCGGGTCCCTGCATCAGCAGCAGCTGGTCTGCCGCCAGTACCGCTCCTGCGTCGCCGCCCTGCAGGACGAGCTGGACGTCCCCCCCGGGGAGGAGACGGTCCAGCTCTTCCGCGACCTCACCGCGACCATCTGAGCGCCGCTCTTATGCGCTAAATAAGCGCTGGGGGCCATCCTTTCGCGGAAAATAATGGCCGATTATGCGCCGCGCTCAGTGCCGCCTCAGCGGCGATGCGGATCGTGTAGGGATGGCCGTCCGTGGGCCATCCCGCAACCCGCACGATCGACGCAAAGGAGACGTCTCATGGCGGACGACGACGCTCAGAGGTTCCCGTGCTGGCCCGATGATACCGACTGGCTCGACGGCAGGACCGAGATCTTCGTGTCCTCGAAGCATCTGAGGGCCTACTGGGATGCCGACATCATCGACCTGGACGACAAGAACAAGCACGACACCATCATCGAGCGCAAAGAGGCCTTCGAGGTTTGCTTCCGGGTCGAGCTCAGGGGCCGGATGTGGTACTGCTTCTGCGGCCACTGGTGCTTCGATCTCGGCTTCACATCCATCGGTAAGGGAGAACACTTCAACCTGTCCGACTACCTTCCTGAGCCTGAGAAGTCGAAGCTCCGGATATGTAACTGGAAGGGCTGCGACACGAGGTGCATCGAGGTGTGCGTCCGCGTGCCACCCGACATCATCCCGGTGGAAAACTGCGGCACGCTCTACGAGTGCGGGGCCAAGTTCGAGCTGCGGTGCTGCGGCGACTGTGACGACGAGTGCGGCGGTCACCTCGCGGTCGCCGGGCACGAGAAGCAGGGTGAGTACATGTTCGTCTAGGCCGGACCCGAGCTCAACGCCCCCGAGCCCGATGACCGGCAGCGCCGGGCTCGGGGCCAGCGAGCCCGGCCGTAACGCCGCACGAGGAAGGAGCGCCCAGTGGCCGTCGACGAGCTGAGCTCGATCACCGGCATGGAGGAGAAGCACCGGCGGGCGCTGGCCAGAAGGCAGATCACGACCCTTCGCGGACTCGCCGCCGCCGACCAGGACGTTATCTACCGGGCGATGGGCAGCATCAAGCCACGTCCCGACCTCCAGCAGATCGCGCAATGGCAGGGTGAGGCGCGGAGCAGGCTGGGCGAGGCTCCGGGCGGGCTGAGCGAGGCTCCGGGCGGGGACGAGGCATCGGGCAGGCCGGACGAGGCCGCGGTGGACACCGTGGAGTGGCATCCGGTTGCCTCGTTCGCGGTGGTCTTCGCGCAGCGCCGAGTGGGCGGCACCTGGGAGCGCCGGATCGAGGCCGAGCGGACCGAGGTCGAGCCCGAGCGCGGGCCGGAGGTATGGTCCGGCTGGGAATGCGACCCGATCTGCGGCTGGATGATGGGGCAGCTCGGCCAGGCCGGCCGCGCCGAGCCTGGCGAGCCCGGCCAGGACGGCGGCGGCCAGACCCAGCCCGCCGCAGGCGGCCCGCCGGGGAGCCGGCGGGCGCGGGCCAGCCGCGCGGGGGACGCTCCCAGCTGCGCATCGACAGCGCCGCGATCACCGACGCGGCCAGAAGTGCCGACCTGGTGACGGGCGGTGTGCTGGTGGCAACCCCGCCAGCCACGCTGGTGGCGCCGGCCCGGGTGGTATTCACGGTCAGCGGGGCCCGGCCCGGTACCGGGGTGCAAGCGGTGGCCCGGCTCCGTGGTCATGGAGAGCCGGGCCGCAACGTGGCCGATCCGGTGGCCGTTCCGCCCTCGGGACGGGTCGAGTTCGACCTGTCCCAGGTCACGGCCGACCAGCTCGAGATGGGCCTGCTGGCGTGGGCGTCCGACGGCACGGCCAGGCCCGTCTCGGTCAGCCTGCCTGCGATGCGGGTCAGCCCGGGCCCCGCCGCAGGTCCAGGCCCTGACTAACCGGTCCCGGCTTTTCGCCGTAAAATCTGGTCATGACAAGCGGGCCTTTGAGATGGCCGTAGGCCTGCGCGGACTTATCTGACGCCGAACGGGGCTGTCCGCCCAGGGTCGCGGCCGGGGGGTCGGTCTCATGAACAGAATGTCGCCGGGCGTTCTCGCCCCACCGCACGAGCTGCTCACCCCGGATGAGTGGCGGCGCCGGGGGCGCGAGCGGCGTGAGCTGGCGTCCCGCCTGAGCCACGCACAGTGGGAGCCGCCGCCGGACCGGCCGGACCCGGTCGCCATTCTCGAGGAACAGGCCCGGACCCGGGTACCCGAGCTGGTGCCGATCCGTTATGGGCGCATGGTCGCTTCGCCGTTCGCCTACTTCCGCGGCGCGGCGGCGCCGATGGCCTGGGATCTCGCGCACACGCCGACCTCCGGCATCCGGGTGCAGGCGTGCGGAGACGCGCACCTGCTGAACTTCGGCATGTTCGCCGCTCCCGACCGTCACCTGATCTTCGACGTCAACGACTTCGACGAGACCCTGCCGGCGCCGTTCGAGTGGGACGTCAAGCGCCTGGCGGCCAGCTTCGCCGTCGCCGCCCGCGAGCGGGAGTTCAGCGACCGCGAGGCCCACACCGCCGCGCGCCAGGCCGTCCGCAGTTACCGCACCGAGATGTTCCGCTACGCCTCGATGCGCTTCCTGAAGGTCTGGTACTCCAGGATCGACATCGACGAGGTCACCCGGCTCTACGATGCGCTCCAGCCGAAAAAGGCGGTGCGGCGCCGCCGCACCGACATCGAAAAGGCACGCCAGCGCACGAGCCTGAAGGCGTTCCTGAAGATGTGCGAACAGGTCGACGGGCAGTACCGCATCCGGCAGGCCCACCCGGTGATCGTGCGCTTCCCCGTCGAGCGGCACCCGGGCATCCTGGCCGAGCTCCAGTACGCCATCGCGCTCTACCAGGAGACGCTGCCGGCGGACCGGCGCGAGGTCCTCCGCCGTTACTACTTCGGCGACTTCGCGCGCAAGGTCGTGGGCGTCGGCTCGGTCGGCACCGAGGCCTTCGTCCTGCTGCTGCTCGGCGACCGCCCGGACGAGCCGCTGTTCCTCCAGCTCAAGGAGGCCCAGACATCGGTGCTGGCCCCGTTCGCCGGGGCCAGCGAACACGCCCATCAGGGCGAGCGGGTCGTCAAGGGCCAGGTGCTCATGCAGGCCGCCTCCGACCCGTTCCTGGGCTGGACCAGCGGCCTCGGCCCGAGCGTCGATGGCCCGGACGGGCTGCTCGCTCCGGCCAAGGACTACTACGTGCGCCAGCTGCGCGACATGAAGGGCAGCATGAGCGTCACCCTGATGGACCCGCACCAGCTCAGCTACTACGGCCGGCTCTGCGGCTGGGCGCTGGCCCGCGCGCACGCCCGCACCGGGCGGGCCACGATGATCTCCGGCTACCTGGGCGGCGCCGAGGACTTCGACCACGCCATCGCCGATTTCGCGATCGCCTACGCCGGCCAGAACGAGCAGGACTACCGGCGGCTGCTCGATGCCGTCTCCAGCGCGCGGGTGCTGGCGACCGTCGGTCAGTAACAGCAAGCCGGCGGGTGCGGGTGCGGCTCGATCAGCGGCCGCGCTGGGCATACGGTGGGACAGATCACGTCGCTGAGGAGGCCGCGGTGCCGGAGGGCTTGTCGCCGAGCGAGGTCGGGAAAGAGATCTCAGAGCACCGGGCCAAGGTGGCGGAGGGGGAAGAGAAGGGTTCTGCCGGCGAGGCCAAAGGCCGGGACCGGCTGATCACCATCGTCGAGGCCGTCCTGCTGGCGGTGGTGGCGGTCCTCGCGGCCTGGTCCGGCTTCGCGTCGGCGAAATGGAGCACCGAGTCCTCGCTCCAGCTGGCCAACGCGTCGGCGGCCAGGACGGAGGCGAACCGGTACGCCTACCAGGCCGCGGACCTGAGGAATTTCGATTCGCTGACGTTCAACGCCTGGTTCACCGCGTACGTCGCCGGGAACAAGCAGGCGATGCGGGTGGCCGAGTACCGTTTCCGGCCGGTGTTCATGACCGCCTTCGAGGCCTGGCTCAAGACGCACCCGTTCACGAACCCGCATGCGCCGAAGGGCCCGACCTACATGCCCCAGTACGTCCAGCCCGAACTGGTGCAATCCAACCGGCTTGATGCCCAGGCTGACGGCCACTACGCGCTCGGTGAGACAGCGGGCGGCAATGCCGACGGCTACGTCCGGACAACGATCTACCTGGCGACCGTGCTGTTCCTGGTGGGAATCAGCGGCCACTTCCGCGTCCGCGCGGCGCGCATCGGGCTTGTCGCCACGGGCGGGCTCATCCTGGCGTTCGCCTGCGTCCTGCTGATCCTCGCCCCAAGACCGCCAGTGTGAGGAGAAGTTCCCGGCGTCAGCACCAGGCGTCAGTGTTGGGTCAGGAAGGGATCCGGAGCACCCTCCTCGCGTTGCCAGCGAAGATGGCGTCGGCCTCGGCCTGCGGCAGGCCGAGGCCCTCGATGTCGGCGATGGTGTCCGCGACGACCGTCGGCCCTCCGAGCGGCATGTCCGTCCCGAACAGCATGTGATCGGCCCCGAAGAACTCCACCGCGCACCGGACGGCGTGGCTGGCGCCGAACATCGCCGTGTCGGCGTAGAAGCGCCGGAAGTAGTCCATGGGATCGGACTGCAGGCCCGCCATGATCGCCGCCCGGTCGGGGTCCTCCAGCGGCGAGGCCAGGCGGCCCGAGAAATGCGGCACCATCGCCCCCGCGTGGTGGGTGATCACCCGCAGGCCGGGATACCGGTCGAAGCAGCCCGAGTACACCAGCCGCACCATGCAGGCCGATGTCTCGTACGGCCAGCCGAGCGACCACCAGATCCCGTACTCCGAGCGGCTCTCGGACGGGTAGTCCGCCCAGACCGGGCTGCGGGTCGGATGGATCCAGAGCACCCCGTCGCGGCGGGTCACCGTGTCGAAGATGGCGCCGAACCGCTGCTCGTCCAGCGGCGCGCCGCTGACGTTGGTGTACAGCTGCGCTCCGAGCGCGCCGAGCTGACCCATCGCACGGTCGAGCTCACCGGCGGCAGCTTCGACGTCGTTCATCGGCAGGGCCGCGGCGAAGCCGGCAAAGCGATCCGGGTACCTCCCGACCAGCTCCGCCACCTCATCGTTCGCGGCGCGGGCGAGGTCGGCGGCCGCCGCTGGCCCGCCGAGTTCCTCCACGGGCGGCACGGCGAGCGTGAGCACCTGCCGGTAGTCCCCGAAGGGGTCCATCGTCCGCCAGCGGGCGTCGAGGTCGGTCAGCGCCGGGTCCTCGCGGATCCAGGGCCGGTACCCGAGTATCCGTTCGCTGACGTCCGGGCCGGACGTGATCGACTCCAGTCGCCCCGCATAGCCCGGCGGGAGTATGTGAGCGAACGCGTCGATCTTCGTCACGTGTCCCCTCCGGGTGCTCCGATGCCGGGATCGTAAGGACACAAACGATCTGTGTCAAGGCTCGCCGGCCGGCCCGGCTCAGGCCGGCCGGATCTGGACCGGCAGTTCCCTGAGCCCGTTGGTGAAGTTGGACCGGATCCGGCGCGGCGGGCCCGCCAGCTCGAAGACGGCCACCCGCCGGGCCAGCGCGGCCAGCACGATGCGCACCTCCAGCCGGGCGAGGTGCGCGCCCAGGCACAGGTGGGGCCCGCCGCGGCCGAAGGACAGATGCCGGTTGGGGGAGCGGGCGATGTCGAAGGTCTCCGGGTCATCGAACTCGGCCTTGTCCCGGTTGCCGGACACATACCAGAGCACCACCTTGTCGCCGGCCCGGATGTGTGCGCCGCCGAGCTCGGTGCCGGCGGTGGCCGTCCGCCGCATGAAGTGGGTCGGGCAGGTCCACCGCATGACCTCCTCGGTCGCGGAATCCAGCAGGCCCGGGTCGGCGCGCAGCCGCTCCCACTGCTCCGGGTGCTCGCAGAAGGCCAGCACCCCCTGGGCGATGGCGATCCGGGTGGTCTCGTTCCCGGCGATGACCATGATCGAGAAGAAGTTGTCGAGGTCGGTCTCGGTGAGCCGGTCGCCGTCGACCTCGGCCCGCAGCAGCGTGGACAGCAGGTCGTCGCCGGGGGAGCGCAGCCGTTCGGCCACGATGTCCCGGCCCAGGTCCCACAGCTGCTTGCCGTAGGGGCTGCGGAACGGGTACCGGCGGTAGGCGTCGGTGTCGTCGCGGCCCCAGACGACGTCGGTGATCGCCGGGTCGGTGTTGGCGATCAGCCGGTCGCCGAGGTCGATGAAGGTGGCCAGGTCATCCCCGGGCAGTCCCATGATCCGCGCCAGCACCCGGATTGGTACTTCCTTGGCTACCGCGTCCACGAAGTCGAAATCCCCGCGGGCCAGCCCGGTGTCCAGCACCGCCTCCGTGAGCCCCTCGACGAAGTGCTGGTAGACCGCCACCGCCCGCTGCGTGAAGCTCCCGGACACGATCTTGCGGAGCTTGGTGTGCTCGGGCGGGTCGGTGTCGATGATGGTCCGCCGGGCCGTCATGTCCTCTGCGGTCGGCTCCTCGAAGGAGATCCCCTGGGCGGACGAGAACGTTGCCACGTCGCGGCTGGCCGTGATGATGTCGGGGTAGCAGTGAACCGACCAGAACCCCGAGTTCGGCCGGGCCTCGCCGAACCAGGCGACCGGCGCCTCCCGCCGGAGCCGGGCGAACTCGCGGTAGGGAACGCCACGTGCCCACATGTCGAGGTCAGTCAGATCGACAGCGGTGGTCATGGCAGATAGTTTGGCACCAAACGAGAAGGCCGGCAATCGAGGGACAGCCATGCGTGTGACCGTCGTCCGCCACCACGCCGAGGATTCGCCGGGCTTCATCGCCGCGGCGTTCGAGGCCCGTGGGGCCAAGATCACCACGCACCTGTTCCCGGACGAGGGCCCGCTGCCGGCGATCGATGATGCCGATCATCTCGTCGTGCTCGGCGCCATCCCCTCGGTCTACGACGACGGCCCGGCGCGGGCCTGGATCGAGGCGGAGCTGGCGTGGCTGCGGCGGGCGGACGAGACCGGCCGGCCCGTCCTCGGGATCTGCTTCGGCGCGCAGGCGCTGTGCGCCGCGCTGGGCGGCCGGGTGGAGCCGGCGGCCCGCAAGGAAGTCGGCTGGACCATGATCGAGTCGTTCGACCCGGCGCTGGTCCCGCCGGGCCCATGGCTGGTCTTCCACGGGGACCACTGCCTGCCGTCACCAGAGGCGAAGGTCCTGGCCCGCAACGAGATCGGGGTGCAGGCGTTCACGATCGGGCGGCACCTGGCGGTGCAGTTTCACCCCGAGGTCGACGGCGACCAGCTGAGGCTGTGGCTGGCCGCGGGCGGGCGGGCGGAGGCCGTGCGGGCCGGGCAGGACCCCGACGCGCTCCTCGCCGAAACGGTGGCCCAGGAGCCGGCCTCGGAGGCCCGCGCCGACACGCTGGTCGCGGCCGCGATCCTGCTGGCCCAGGGGGGCGGCCCACCGCCGGTGCTGGACTGACCCGTGCTCAGCCGTCCTCCACCGACCGGATGATCTTGCGGAGGAGCGACGCGAGCTGCTGCTTCTCCGGCTCGGTCAGGGCGGCGCTGACCCGCGCCTCGCCCATGTTGAAGGCCGGGAACAGCCGCTCGATCACCGCGACGCCCTTGGGCTCCAGGCTGACCAGCACCAGCCGGCCGTCCGCCTGATGCCCGCGCCGCCGCGCCAGCCCCCGCTTTTCCAGGGTCTTCAGCACGCCGGTGAGCGTCCCCTTGGTGACGCCGGCCTCCGCGGCGAGGTGCCGGGTCTGCTGGTCGCCCCAGATCCACAGCACGAACATCACGGTGAACGCGGCCCACGAGAGGTCCTCGTCCGCCAGCACCTTCCGCTCCATGTGGTTGCGGATCACGTTGGCCGCGCGGTAGATGTTCGACACCGCGGCCATGGCCGCGAAATCCAGCGGCTGATCCCCGATCCGGCCGCGGATGTCGCGCTCGGCCCGCACGAGGTCGCGCGCGGTACCAGCGGCGAGGCGACGGGACATGGCGCCATGGTACGCGTCACGGGCAGCGGCGCTCGCGCGGTCAGCCCAGGGCGCCATCTGCGGCGGGACACGGCCGTCGGCCGCGTAGGCAGGAAGCCGAGCGGACGGAACGGGCGGCGCAGACCGCAACCGTGGCCGGGGGTCTCCGGCCGGACGTGACCGCCTCGCCTGGCCGCGCTCAGCCGGCGAGTTCTTCGATGCGGGCATGCAGCTGCGCCGTATAGGTCTCGGACTCGGGTTTCATCAGGACGCTGCGCAGGATCCGGGCCCGGCCGACGTCCGTGGCGATGCCGGGGTGGCGGCGGGCGAACGCGCCCGCCCCGACGGTGAGAGTGGACAGGTACACCGGGTGCGCGGGGTCCTTCATGCCGTCGGCGAGCATCCGGGCAGACGCCTGGTCGATCGCTGACAGGCTGGCCGGGGTGGTGACCGGGAAGTAGCTGACGATGTCCAGCTCCGGGCGCTGGTAGAGCCGCAGCCGGTCCGAGCCGCGGAGCAGCTCCGACCAGTCCAGCGCGGCCCGGCGGCCGGCCGCCAGCACCTGGCCGAGCCCGTCCGGCCGCAGCGGCAGCAGCTGGAGGGTGAGCCACAGCGCGGCCGCCGCCGCGCCGGCCCGGGAGCACTCCAGGCTGATCTCGCCCAGGTGCAGCTCGCCGGAGGTGAAGTAGGTGTAGGGCGAATCGTGGGAGTAGAGGCGCCCCACCGCCGGGTCGGCGAACAGCACCGCCCCGCAGCCGTAGGGCTGCAGGCCGTGCTTGTGCGGGTTGACCACGACCGAGTCGCACCCGGCGATCGCCCGCCAGGGAGCCGGGTCCAGGCCGGCCGGGCCGTTGACGCCGGCGAGGAGCGTGAAGAAGCCGCCGTAGGCCGCGTCGACGTGGACCCGCGCCCCGTGTCGGCGGGCCACCGCGAGCACCTCGTGCACCGGGTCGATGGCGCCGAGGCCGGTCGTGCCGGCCGTCGCGACCACCGTCCCGATGCTCCCGCCGGCCAGGAGCTCATCCAGCGCGCCGGGGTCGAGCCGGCCCGCCTCATCCACCTCGACGGCGGTGCCCGGCACGCCCAGCACCCCGCACATCCGGGCGTGGGTGTAGTGCGCCTCGGCGCTGTAGGCGATGCCGCGGCCGGGATGCAGCTCCCGGGCGACGTACAGCGCCTCCAGATTGGCGATGGTGCCGCTGCTGGTCAGGTGGCCGAGGTGGGTCTGGAAGCCGAACATGGCCGCGAGCTGCGCCACCACCTCCTTCTCCATCGCCGAGGTAGCCGGCCCGCCGTCGAGGGCGTGGTTGTTCGGGTTGATGAGCATCGCGGCGAGGTAGCCGGCCACCGCGGCCGGGTGCGGCGGCTTGAGCATCTGCCCGGCGTAGGAGGGGTGGAAGTAGGGGTAGTTCTCGCGCAGCCGCTGCGCGAAGGTGGCGAAGGCGGCGGCGAACCGCTCGTCGCTGACCTCCAGCGAGGGGTGCCGTGCGAACGGCGGGAAGGTCGCCTCCCAGTCCGCGATCGCGGCCGCCGCGCGGCTCAGCCAGTCCTGCAGATCCATGGTGACCTCGCCGTCAGGCTCGGATCGGCGGCCGGATGCCGCGGAACTCCCAGTCCCCGCCGAACGCGGTGGAGATGACCTCCTCGCTCGCCGTCGGCTGGGCGCCGAACTCCGCCGGGACCGCCGCCGGCCCGGCGAGGATGTGGTTGGCCAGCCGGCCCAGGCCGTCCACCTCGACCTCGACCACGTCGCCGGGCTGGACCGGCCGGGAGTTCGCCGGTGTCCCCGACAGCAGCACGTCGCCGGGGTAGAGGGTGATCGTGCGGGCGATGTCGGCGACCAGGTAGTGCATGTCCCACTGCATCTCGTCGGTCGACCCGTCCTGCGCGAGGCGGCCGTTGACGTAGGTGCGCAGCCGCTTGCCGTGGAAGTCCCAGCCGGTGACCAGGCCCGGGCCGAGCGGGGCCATCGTGTCCGAGCCCTTGACGCGCAGCATCGACCCGGCGTCGGTGTCGCGGAAGTCGTGCAGCCCGAAGTCGTTGGCGATGGTGTACCCGGCGATGTAGTCACCGGCCTCCGCTGGCGGCACGCCCCGGCAGGTGCGGCCGATCACGATCGCGACCTCGCCCTCGTAGTTGAGGTACCTGCAGCCTTCGGGCCTGACCACGGCGCCGCCGTGGCCGGTCAGCGCGGAGACCGGCTTGTGGAAGTAGGTCGGCGCCGGCGGGAGGGTGGCGCCGAACTCGGCCACCCGGCTGCGGTGGTTGAGATGAACCGCCACGATCTTGCTGGGCACCACGGGCGGCAGGTGCACGGCGCCGGCCGCGGCCACCCGGCGGCCGTCTCCGGCCACCAGCTCCTCGCCCTCGCGGCGCACCTGCACGCACGAGCCTTCGAGCAGGACCCGGCGGTACTCCGGCATCGGCAGCCTCCCTCGGCTAGTCGTTGGTCACCGGGCCGGGCTGGCCCACCCGGCCTAACCGGCCTGGCGCGGACCAGCCCGCGGCGGGCTGGTCGAACCAGATGTGCATCTGGCCGGTGCCCACCGAGTTCTCATAATCGCTGAACGGGCGTCCCGGTGCGGTCACCGTACCCCCGCCCAGGGCGGCGATCATCATCAGGTAGTGCGCGAACCTCGCCTCGGGCCGGAAGGCCAGGAACTCTGGCATGGTGTCGATCACCCGGGCGTGGTCGCCGGCCTCCAGCCACGCGATCCGGTCGGTGTCCGCGGCGCGTGCCTCCGCCGTCCTGATGTGCGCGGTGTCGCTCGCCTCGTGGGAGCGCAGTTCCCGCAGCGACCAGAACGTGTGCGACATGGCCCCGGACGCCACCAGCAGCACGGCCCGGTCGGCCTGCCCGATGGCGGCGCCGAGCGCCCGGCCCGCGCGCAGAAAGTCCTCGGTGTCGCCGGTCTGCGCGGTGCTCATCGAGACCCACCGCTTGCCCAGCCCACGGCCGAGGTAATGCCACAGGTTGACGGTGGCGTAGTGAACCGGCAGGCAGGGATCGTCGATGGCGGTGATCCACGTGCCGCGCTGGTCGGCCTGGCTGGCGACCGCCTGCGCGAGCTCGGGGTCGCCGCGCCACTCGTAGGGCACCCGGCACATCCCGCGCGGCAGCTCATCGGAGGTGAACAGCCCGGCCCGCATCTGCTGGGCGGCCACGACGAACTCGACGGTGGTGTGCCAGTGCGAGTCGAGCACCACCACCGTGTCGTAGTCCAGCGTCTCGAACACCTCGGCCCGCAGCCGCTGCAGGCCGGGGACCAGGCTGATCTCCATGCCCTCGTTGAGCTCGAGCCGCTGATCGTAGGGCAGCATGATCGTCGGGACATGTGCGAGCAGCCCTGCCCCGGCCACCTCACCCACCGTGCTCACCCACCCGGCCGCCACCCCTGTCCTGCGTAGACGGTGTTCTTCACGTCGGCATAGAAGTCGAAGCTCCAGGTGCCGCCCTCCCGGCCGATCCCGGACAGCCCGGCGCCGCCGAACGGCGCCCGCAGGTCCCGGATGAAGAAGCAGTTGACCCATACGGTCCCCGCCCGCAGCCGGGCTGATACCCGCTCCGCGCGGCCGGTGTCACCGGTGAACATCGTGGCCGCCAGGCCGTAGCGGGTGCTGTTGGCCAGCGCCACCGCCTCGTCCTCGCCGGTGAACGTCTGGATGGTGAGCACCGGGCCGAACACCTCCTCGGTGAGGTCTCCGACCCGGCCGCCGCGCCGGCCAGCAGCTCGGCCAGGTCGTTTGGCTCCAAACTTTATGAACTGTCCCGATGGCGGTCAAGGGCCGGCGTGCTCCGCTCCGCGAGCACGGTGCCGCCGTCCCAGGTGACGCCGACCTGCCGGTAGTAACCGCCGATGATCTCCCGGACCTCGAGGGAGGCCAGTTCCTCGGTCGGTGACTCGAAGAGCTCCAGGGTGGCCTCGCCCCGCCACGCCGGGCCGCCTTCGACGCTGGCACTGCCGGAGGCGACCAGTTCGTCGAGCGCGTCCGGCGCGCCCGGCTCGATCGATGGCATCCACCGGTGGTGGGCCATCGGGTAGGCGTTGACGAACCCGGCCGCGGGCGATTCCTCCCGCAGCGTCACCACCGCCTGGGCCAGCCGCCGGCCGCCAGCGGACAAGGTGCCCGCGAAGGTGCCGCCGGGCGCGATCCGCGGGGCGGCGCGCCCGAACGGGTGCGGCCGGGTCTGGTGGACCGAGCCCAGCTTCTTGGGATAGCCCTGGACGAGCCCACGGGCGAGCGCGACGTCGGAGTCGACCCAGATGTAGACGCACCTCGAGTAGACCCGGCCGCCGAAGGCGCACCTGACCACGGCCAGGCACTCGGAGTACTGGGCACGGACCGGGTCGAGCAGTTCCGCGCCGGACTCACCGCAGGACTGCCAGTCGGCCCAGATCAGCGCCACCGCGCCCGGGTCCTCCGGGGCGGGGGCCAGCGGGTGGGGCAGCAGTTCGGCCACCCTCGCCGGATCGGTCCGGTACTCGACGGTGAGCATGTCGCCCGAGTAGTGCCAAGGCGGGGCGGGCAGCAGCGACGCCCGCCCGGTGGCGGTCCTGGGATAGAAGAAGCCGGCCATGTCAGCCACGGGCGCCCCCACGGGCCGCTGGTAGTCGTTTGTACCCGTACGGTCCAGGATGCTAGACGCAACCGGGTCTTCCCTCCAGGCTCGTACCTGGGCCCCCCGCCGGGGCCCGGTCTGGACGGTTGCCGGGGCCTGGTGCCCACGGTTACGCTGCTGGATCATTTGTATCCGAACGTTTTCGCTGGAGTCGCGGTGCCGAACATGCCGGAGACCGACGTCGCGGCCGTGTGCGAACGGCTGCGCGCCGACGGCGTTGACGTGGTCAGGGTGTCGTATCCGGACCTGATCGGGGTGGACCGCGGCCGCGACGTGCTTCTCGACGAGCTGCCTGCGGCGGCCGGCCACGGGCTGGCGTTCTGCCGTGCGGTGTATCACACCTCCCCGATGGGCGACGTGGTCCCGGTCCAGGGCGGCCTGGAGGCGGGCCTACCGGATATCCATGTCCGCCCCGACCTGGCGACACTCACGCCGCTGCCGTGGGAGCCGGGCGCCGCGTGGTGCCTGGGCGACGTGACCACGCCGGACGGCTCGCCGGCGCCGGAGTCGCCGCGCGTGGTCGTGCGCCGGGTCGCCGACCAGATCTCCGACCTCGGGTACTCCCTCATCTGCGGTCCGGAGCTGGAGTTCTACCTCTGCCAGCGGGACGCGGGCGGCAGCTGGCGCCGTTACTCGGGCGAGCTGGGGAACGTCTACGTGGTCGGCCGCAAGGGCGATCCGCGCGGGCTGCTCCTGCACCTGCTCCGGCAGCTGCGGGACGCCGGCCTGCACGTGACGGCGGCCAACCACGAGTTCTCGCCGGGCCAGTTCGAGATCAACCTCGGCCACTCGGAGCTGGCCGACGCCGCCGACCGCTCGTTCCGGCTCAAATCAGCCGTGCAGGAGATCGCCCGCCAGCAGGATCTGCTCGCCACCTTCATGGCCAAGCCGTTCAACGACGAGGGGGGCTCCGGCTTCCACGTGCACGTCTCGCTCGGCGACGAGGCGGGCGGCAACGTCTTCGGTGACCCGCGGGGGCCGGACGGGCTGTCGGCGCCGGGCCGCCACGCCATCGGGGGAGTGCTCCGGCACGCGCGGGCCCTCAGCGCGCTGCTGAGCCCGACGGTCAACTCCTACAAGCGGTTCGGGCCCGACACGCTGGCGCCCTGGCTCATCGACTGGGGGCTGGACAACCGCAGCGCCATGGTGCGCATCCCACCCGAGCGCGGCCCCGGCGCCCGGATGGAGATCCGCCTCGGCGACGCGACGGCCAACCCCTATCTGGCCATGGCGGCCGTCGGCGCCGCGGTCTACCTGGGCATCGCCGACAAGGTGGAGCCGCCGGCCAAGCTGGAGGGCTACGGGTACGACGCCAGCAAGGCGGAGATGCTGCCGATGCGCCTGCCCGATGCCCTGGACGCGCTGGAGGCGGACACCGAGCTGTCCGGCGTGCTCGGCGACTACTTCGTCACCTCGTTCCTGACCTACAAGCGCAACGAGATCGAGCGCTTCGAGCGTTATGTCACCGACTGGGAGTTCCGCGAATACGCCTACCACCTGTGACCTCGCGCCCCGGAATCCCGCGCCAGCCGGCTTACCACGGACCTTTCCACGAAATCACCCCAAAACGGACGTGATCATGGCGAAAGGTCGTAGGAAGTCCTGTAGGCCGGGGTCATTGCCTACGTCGATGCCGAGGGTTTGGGGCCCGTGGAGCGGAGGCTGCCTAGCTTCGAGAGGAGGTCGAACCAGAAACGGGCGCCCGGCGTCAGGGCGCCGATGGTCAGCGCCCAGCCCAGGAGGACGAGGAGGAAGGCCCAGACGTCGTCGATCCCGCCCTGGCTGAGGTTGGCGAGGCCGTGCCGGTCCAGCCATGAGCAGTGCCGGGTCGCGCACGCCGGCAGATCACCCCATCCGACCGGCAGCCCGAACGCGCTGAACTGAGCGATCTTCGCCTGCAGGTCGCCCAGGCAGGCGGCCGGCTGCGTTCCCTGGCAGGAGGTTTTCTGGGTGGCCACGGTCACCACCGACGCCTGCACCGCCTGGTTGGAGTACAGCGAGTCGGCGATCCTGATCGTGTTGACGTTGAACAGCAGGACCAGGACCAGCCCGATCGCGAGCGAGAACCACCGGACGTGGCGCTTGTACCAGCCGCTCACGCGGTCCATGTGATCGTCGTACCAGCGGGCCACGTTCGCCTCGAAGTCGTCCACGTCGCGGGCGCCCATGAGCAGCGGGCGCAGCGCCTTCGCCAGCTCATCGGGCGGCTGCTGGGATGTCTTGACCTCAACCCAGTGGCTGATTCCCGCCAGCTGAGCCGGGACGCCCGGTGCGCCGTGGTCTCCCTGCGGGCCAGGGTCTTCCTGCGCGGCCGCCCCGCCTGAGGGGCCCGTCTCCGGCGTCTCGGGCGGCAGGATGGCGAGCAGGACCCGGGAGAAGGTCTGGCCCGCGATGTACGACGGCAGCAGCCGCCGCTGGGCGCTGGTCAGCATGAAATTGCCGGCGTGCGGCGGAGGGCTCGCCTGCGTCGACGAGCTGGCGACGAGCGGGTGGTTCATGATCTTCGTGACCCGCGCTGACGGCAGATCACCGGGCGAGCCCTTGGGACGGCCGCCAAGCCACTTCGGCATGACCGACCGCCAGGGCAGCTTGAAGGTGCTCGGCCCGTCAACCATGGCGCGCACGCCACGCAGGAGGTATTCGGCCCGCAAGCCGAGGAATCGGGACACGGCCTCGGTCACCGCCGACACCGCGCCCGCGGTTATGCCGAAAACAAAAATCAGGCCAATCGCCGTCTGCAGGACAAGACTGCTCACGGCCACCCTCCCCCCGCCGCCCAACCTGGCCGACGCCAATCCACATAGAAGGTACGCGCGCCAGCGCCCATTGATACAGGCGCTCTGACCTTTTTCGCGGGCACGTGCCCGGGCGGGGAGACCGCTGGAACGGCGGTCCGGCGGTCAGGTCGTGAGCCTGAAGTCTAGGTCCGCGGTGAGCTCGGTGACGTCCATCTGGGCCTTTTGCAGGTGGCCCGAGTAGTCCCAGTTCATCGACTGCCAGCGGGTGAACTGGTCGAGCACCCAGATGCCGGACTGGCGGCTGCCGTTGCCGGACTTGCCGTTCCCGCCGAACGGCAAGTGCGCCTCGGCGCCCGAGGTGGAGTTGTTGACGCTGACCATGCCCGCGCTTATCCCGCGCCGGAACCCGAACACCTCGCGGGGGTTGTTGGTGTAGATGGAGGCGGACAGGCCGTACCCGGGGGCGTTGGCCAGCGCGATCGCCTCGGCGAAGCTGGTGTAGGTGGTGACGCCCACGATCGGCCCGAACGTCTCCTGCTGGAACAGGGCGTCGTCGGGCAGCACCCCGTCGGCGATCGTCGGGTGGTAGAACAGCCCCGCATCGGGGTCGCCGATGAAACCGGCCCGGGGGTTGTCGCGGGAGATCCGGCCAACCGCACTGGAGCCGAGAATCTTGTGGTACGGCTGGATCCAGCCGAGGTATTCCTCGAAGCGGCTGGCGAACTTCTGGTCCAGCATCGGCCCGTAAAGCACGTCCTGGGCGGGGTCGCCGACGGCAGCGGCCGATACCGCGGCCGCGAGCTGGGCCAGGAACTCGTCGTGCACGGACTCGTGGACGATCACCGTGCCCAGCGAGGTGCATCGCTGCCCGGCGGTGCCGAAGCCGGAGAACAGGGCTCCTTCCACGGCCAGCTCAAGATCGGCGTCGGGCGTGACGACCATCGGGTTCTTGCCGCCGAGCTCCAGGCAGGGGCTCTGCAGGTGGCGGCCGGCGAGCTCGCCGATGCGGGCGCCGACGGCGGTGGAGCCGGTGAAGCCGATCTTGTCCAGCGTGCCGGCCCGCAGCGCCTCCTCCAGCCCGTCGAAGGTCGCCGCGCCGTCGGCGAACACGATGTTCAGCACGCCGTCGGGCAGGCCCGCGGCCTGGATCAGCTCGAACAGCGCCATCGCCGAGGCGGCGGCGTACTCGGCGGGCTTCCAGACCACGGTGTTGCCCGTGACCAGGGCCGGGATGACGTACCAGGACGGCACGGCGACCGGGAAGTTCCCCGCGGTGACGACCGCCGCGGTCCCGACCGGGACCCGGAAGGTGAACAGCTGCTTGTCGGGCATCTCGCTGGGGACCGTCTGGCCGTAGAGCCGCCGTCCCTCGCCGAGGAAGAAGTCGCAGGTGTCGATGATCTCCTGGACCTCGCCCAGCGCCTCCGGGTAGGGCTTGCCCAGCTCCCGGGTGACGAGGCGGGCCAGCGCCTCCTTGTTGGCCTCGACGATGCGGCCGATCGCCGCGATCGTCCGGCCGCGGACGGGCGCCGGGATGTCGGCCCACAGCGGCTGCGCCTGCTTGGCCGCGGCGCAGGCGGCGGCGAAGATGCCGGCGTCGGCCAGGGTCACCTTGGCGACCACGTCCGTGAGCCGGGAGGGGTTGGATGAATCTTCCACCCAGGTGGCGGATCCCGGGGCGGGGCGCCCGTTGATGGTGGAAACGATGCTGCGGGCCATGGTTACCGGCTTCCTCGGTCGTTCGTCCTCTTGCCTGTGCGTCAATAGGAGGGGGTGGCGCCCGTATTCCCGAGTCGGCCGAGGGCCCGGTCGAGCCCTTTCAGGCCGGTGGACAGCTCCTCGGTGGTGATCGTCAGCGCCGGCCGGAACCGGATCGACCGCGTGCCGCACGGCAGCAGCAGGATCTTCTCCTGCTCGCGCAGGATCGACAGGAGCGAATCGCGTTCCGCGGTGCCCGGCAGGTCCAAGGCGCACATCAGCCCGCGCCCCCGCACGTTCGAGACCACCCCGGGGAAGCGGCCGCCCACCTCCTGCAGTTCGGTGAGGAACCAGGCACCGGTGGCCGCCGCCTGGTCGAACAGCCCGTCGCGCTCGATGATCTCCAGCAGCCGGCGGGAGCGGACCATGTCGGCCAGGCCACCGCCCCAGGTCGAGTTGATCCGGCTGCTGACCGTGAACACGTTGTCGGGAACCTCGTCGACGCGACGCCCGGCCATGATCCCCCCGAGCTGCACCTTCTTGCCGAACGCGACGACGTCGGGCTCGAGCCCGAGCTGCTGGTAGGCCCACGCCGTCCCGGTCAGGCCCACGCCGGTCTGCACCTCATCGAGGACGAACAGCGCGTCGTTGTCCCGGCACAGCCGCTGCATGGCCTGGAGGAACTCCGGGCGCATGTGGTTGTCGCCGCCCTCGGCCTGGATCGGCTCGGCGATGAAGCAGGCGATGTCGTGGGGGTGCTCGGCGAACGTCGCCTCGGCCTGGCCGATCGCGCGCTGCTCGGCCGCGGTCACCTCCGCCAGGTGCTCACTGAGCGGGAACGTGACGGCCGGCACGTCGATCCGCGGCCAGCCGAACTTCGGGAAGCGGTCCGTCTTGAGCGGGTCGGTGTTGGTGAGCGAGAGCGTGTAGCCGCTGCGGCCGTGGAACGCGTTGGTCAGGTGGATGACCTTCGTCCCCAGCTGAGGCGAGCGGCCGCGCAGCTCGTTGTGGCGGCTCTTCCAGTCGAATGCGCACTTGAGCGCGTTCTCGACGGCCAGCGCGCCGCCCTCGATGAAGAACATGTGCGGCAGCGCCGGGTCGCCCATCACCCGGGCGAAGACGTTGACGAAGTCGGCGTAATGCGCGGTGTAGATGTCGGGGTTGGTGGGCTTGTTCGCGGCCGCCTCGGCGAGCACCGCCATGAACTCCGGGTCCCCGGTGACCCCCGGCGGGTTGATGCCCAGCGGGGCGGAGGCGAAGAAAGAGTACAGGTCCAGGTAGCGCTCGCCCGTTTCGGCATCGACGATCCAGGAACCGCAGCTGCTGCGCAGGTCCAGGATGATATGGAAACCGTCGGTCAGGACGTGACGCGCCAACCGCCCCTGGACATCGTCGTCGCGGGGCATCGCTTCCCCCTTGGCCTGGGCCGGTCACCTTTGAGCGGACCAGCGTGGAGTCGTGCCCTCTGAGGCTACGACGGGCGGCCGTCTCCGCCAACCACCCGGGGCCGTGCGCAGGTGCCTGGCTCATATCGGCATCACTTCGCGCAGAAGGGGGTAGTTAGCAGGTTGGCTGCACTGATCCTTGCCGCGGGCGCCGGCGGGTCGGGCGCCACGAGATGTTCGGGGACATAGGCGGCATGTGATCTCTGGCGGGTCAGAATGTATGCCGACGGGCGGGTGCGATCGTTGGAGCAGCACAACGCGTTAGCGGCTGGCCGGAAGGGCGGGCGATGACCGCGGCCGATTCCGGCGAGATAACAGCCATCCGCGTGGGCGAGACCCTGGCGGCGGCGGTGGACCGGGAAGCGGCCCGCGCGGCGGCCGCGCTCCATACCGCGCACTACACGTCGCTGGTGCGGCTCGCGGTGCTGCTGGTGCGTGACCTGGCGACGGCGGAGGAAGTGGTCCAGGACTCGTTCGTGGCGATGCACGCCAACTGGCGCCGGCTCCGGGACAGCAACAAGGCGCTCCCATACCTGCGGCGGTGCGTGGTCAACCGGTCCCGGTCGGTACTGCGGCACCGCGTGATCGTCGACCGCAATACGCTGCAATCGCTGCCGGACATGCCGAGCGCGGAGCAGGGTGCGATGGCCCTGCTGGAGCGCTCCGCGGTGATCGCCGCCTTGCACAGGCTTCCCGGCCGGCAGCGTGAGGCGCTCGTGCTGCGGTATTACGGGGAGTTCTCCGAGGCTCAGATCGCCTCCGCGATGGGGATCAGCCGGGGCGCCGTCAAGAGCCATACCGCACGCGGCATGTCGGCGCTGCGGGGCGTGCTGGAGGGTGAGGCATGAGCCGGCCCGCCGGGGACTACGAGGACCTGCTCCGCCGCGCGCTGCATTCCGCGGTGGCCCCGATTGAGCCCGCCGATGACGGCCTGGAGCGGATTCAGACCCGGCTGACCACGCCGGACCCGCTGCCGGTGGCCTGGGTGGTGGCCGCATGCGCCGGGCTGGCCGGGCGCGCACGGGGCGGGCTGCAGTCGGCCTTGGCGTGGCTGCAGTCGGTGGCTCAGCGGATGATGCCCGGCCCGTCCAGCCCGTCCGGCCGGGCCCACGATGGTTACGGGGTGGCGCAGCCCGCAACGCCGCACCGGCCGTGGCTCGGACGGGCCCGCCTGGCCGCCGTGGTGGCCGCGGTCACGCTCATCATGGCGATGAGCGTTTCCGCGGTGACGCCGTTCGGACGGCAGATGCTGTCGCAAGCGAGCGCGCTCGTCGCTTCGATCCACGACTCGATCAACGGCTCCGGCAACGGCAGCGCGCCGGCCGGGACGGGCGAGCCGGGAGCGAACGGGCATGGCAACGGCCAGCCCGGCGGAACCGGCGCCGCGCCCGGCGCCCAGGATCACGGGCAGCCAGCCGCCGGTTGCGCATCGTCCACGCCCGCTGTGGCCGGCCCATCGGCGCGCCCGGCCGCCAGCCCGGGCCCTGACAGCCCCAGTCCTACCAGCCCGTCCCCGGCCAGCCCGTCCCCGGCCGTCAGCCCGAGCCCGTCCGGCACGGCCACAGCCAGCCCCAGCCCCACCCCCACCCCGGCCAGTCCGTCCAGCCCGAGCCCGGCCGGCGTGAGCCGGGCCGGCCCGAGGCGGGTTCCCGCAACCGTGGCCAGCCCGAGCTCGGGCGCCTGCGCCAGCCCGGCCCCCCGCCACCGCCCGTCCAGCCCGAGCCCGTCCGGGCCGCCGGCCGCCAGCCTGGTCCCGTCGAGCCCGCCGGCCGTCAGCCCGAGCCCGTCCAGCCCCGCCCCGTCGAGCCCGCCGACCGTCAGCCCGAGCCCGTCCAGCCCGGAACCGGCCACCACGGCACCGGCGACCACCGGCCCAGCCAGCTCTAGCCCGGCCACCAGCAGCTCCCAGCCACGCACGACCCCGGCGACGGATCCGGCTGATCGCGGAGGTTCATGACCTGGCCCGTCCAGGCGGCCGGGCTTCAGGGCAGGAGATCAGGGCGTTCTGTTCGCGTCGATCTGGTCGAAGTCGCCGTGGCCGTTGTTGGAGCCGCCGCCACCCGACCACTGCCACATGAGCGCGTACTTCGACGAGACGGTCTGGCCGCCGAAGAAGCCCGCGCAGGTGGTGGTCCCGGACAGGCACCAGCCGCCCGGGTGGTGCGCCAGGCTCGAGGTGAACGACTCATACGTCCACTCGTAGGTGTTCGGGATCAGCGACGCGGTGCCGGTGCCGAAGATCGATGCCCAGATATCCGGGGCCGAGTACACACCGGCCTTGTAGGACGAGTGGCTGGTCAGGTAGGTGGCGAACCCGTTGAGGTCGGCCCGGTCGACGGCCACCGGGACGAAACTCGTCCTGACCACGCCGCTGCACGGTGAGGTGTAGACCGAGTTCCAGCCGTTGTCGGGGGCCGGTGTGTAGTTGGGCGCGTTCCCCGGGATCTCGATGTCCATGAACAGCACGGGGTAGGTCAGGTGAAGCGGGGCGGCGGCGGACAGGGCCCAGGCGGCTTGCTTGGCTCCCCACGCGGAGGCCTCGGCGGTGGTGCCGTCGTAGTGCGGGTCCACGCCCGGCCCGGCCATGAACCAGTACCCGCCGCTGCCGATGCCCAGGTGGTAGGTGTGGAAATTGGTGTTGGCCTGATTACGGTTGGTCCCCGAGCGGAACCCGGGTGCTTCAGCCGCGGGCTGAGCTGGCCTGCGACCGGGCCGCCCGGCCGGCCTGGCGCATCCGGTAGGCGGCCACGTTGGTGCGGTTCGCGCACAAGGTGCTGCAGAACCGCCGCGACCGGTTCTTGGACAGGTCGACGTGGACGCTGTCGCAGTCGTCCGCGGCGCACAGCCGCAGCCGGTCCAGCTGCTGGGTGCGGATAACGTCCGCGAACGCCATCGCCGCCTCGACCGCCATCCGCTCGGCGAGCGGCGCGTCGGGGGGCGTGGCGTGCAGGTGGTAATCCCAGCTGTCGTGCTTCACGAGCTGCGGCAGGGCATGGGCCTCCCGCAGCAGGGCGTTGACGAGGCCGGCGGCGTCATCGGCGCCGGCGTCCCACAGCCACGCCAGCCGGGGGCGCAGCTGGCGGACGGCGTCGAGCTCGGCCTGGTCGTGCGTGCGCTCGCCGGTCCAGCCCCAGGCCGTGATGAAGCGGTCGAGGGCCGCCGTATCCGGCAGCTGCTCGGTGCCGCCGCGGCCGGTGTTGACCAGGGCGGCGGCAGCGGCCAGCGCCACTTCGGTGTCATGAGCAAAAATCACTTTGACTCCTTTCACACCGGCGGCTAGTGTCAGTGATGAAATCTACTTTACTACTTACAAGGAGAGCGCCGTGGCTACCACGGGGAGCCGGGCCAGCCAGGCGGGCCAGGCCGCCCGTCCCGCCCGGCCCGGCTCGGGTACGGGCCTGGCTCTCGGCGTGGTGTCGGCCGTCACCTTCGGCACCTCGGGGGCCTTCGGCTCGTCGCTGATCAGCGCCGGGTGGAGCCCGGCCGCCGCCGTGATCGCCCGGATCGCCGTGGCGGCGCTCGTGCTGACCGTCCCCGCCGTGCTCCAGCTGCGTGGCCGCTGGTACCTGCTGCGCAAGGGAGCGGGGAAGGCGGCCGCGTTCGGCCTGGTCGCGGTCGCGGGTGCCCAGCTGTTCTACTTCAACGCCATCGAGCGGATGCCGGTCGGGGTGGCCCTGCTGCTGGAGTACCTCGGCCCGGTGCTGGTGGTCGGCTGGCTGTGGCTGCGCCGCGGCCAGCGCCCCCGCAGGCTCACCGTCATCGGCGCGGCCGCGGCCATCGCCGGGCTGGCGATGGTGCTCGACCTGGGCGGGCCGGCCCGGATCGACCCGATCGGGGTGATGTGGGGGCTGCTGGCCGCCGTGGGCCTCGCGGCCTACTTCCTGCTTGGGGCGGCCGAGGATGAGGAGCCGCTGCCGCCGGTCGTCATGGCGTGGGCCGGGATGTGTGTGGGCACCGCCGCTCTCGCCGCGCTGGGCTTGACCGGCGTGCTGCCGGTGACCGCCACCACCGGCGACGTCGAGTTCATCGGCCGCCAGGTCAGCTGGGTCGTGCCGGTGCTCGGGCTGTCGCTTGTGGCGGCGGTGATCTCCTATGTCACCGGCATCGCCGCCAGCCGCAGGCTCGGGGCCAAGCTCGCCTCGTTTGTCGGCCTGGCCGAGGTGCTGTCCGCGATCTTGTTCGCCTGGCTGCTGCTCGGCCAGCTGCCGTCGGCCGTGCAGTTCGTGGGCGGCGCGTTCATCCTCGCAGGGGTCACCCTGGTACGGGTCGATGAGCTGGACGCCACCCCGTCGGCGGCCGGGCGGCCAGGATCCCCGGCCCGTGCGCCCGAGCTCGCCGGCTCTGGATACAGTCAAGGGTCGGCTGGCCCGACCTCCTGATACGACAAGGCGCGTGCACGTGGCGTGACCGCGGGCAAGATAGTCACTGGCCGCAGAATCCGGCATCGCCAGGGACGGTCGTGATACGAGCGGGGCACGTCAGCGCGCGCCCGGTCTGCATGGTGGCTGCTGCCGTGCTCGTGACCGCCTGGCTCGCGGCGTGCACCACGGCTACGGGGACGGGGAGCGGGTCGCGGGCGGCCGGACCGGCAGCTACGTGGTCCAGGCCGGGATCCACAAGATCAAGCACGTGATCATCGTCATGCAGGAAACCGGTCGTTCGACAGCTATTTCGGGACCTACCCCGGGGCGGACGGCATCCCCATGCGGGATGGGGTGCCGACGGTGTGCGTACCGAACCCGCGCGGCGGGTGCACCGGCCGTACCATGACCGCGCCGACGTGAACGGCGGCGGCCCGCACGGCGAGGGCAACGCGGTGGCCGACGTCAACGGCGGCCAGATGAACGGGTTCATCCGCGAGCGTGACGCCGCGCGGCCGAAGTGCAAGAACCCCGACGATCCGGCGTGCAGCGCGAGCGGCGAGCCCGACGTGATGGGCTACCACACCGCGGCGGAGATACCCAACTACTGGACCTACGCCAAGGACTTCGTGCTCCAGGACCACATGTTCGAGCCGGTGAAGTCGTGGTCGCTGCCCGACCACCTGTACCTGGTGTCCGCCTGGTCGGCCAGGTGCAAGAACCGCTCGCCGATGAGCTGCGTGAACAAGATCGTCGGACCCTACGGGGTCGTGCAGTTCAACCGGGCCGTCCGGCCGGAGCTGACCACCGGCAAGACGTCGATCGACCTGGCCTGGACCGACATCACCTGGCTGCTGTTCGCCAAGCACGTCAGCTGGGCGTATTACGTGCAGAAGGGCATCCAGCCCGACTGCGCCAACGACTCGGCCGAGACGTGCGCCCCCGTCAGGCAGAGCGCCTCCACGCCAGGAATCTGGAACCCGCTCCGCTCTTCGGCGACGTGCGGCAAGACCACCAACTGGGCAACATCCGCTCCCTCGGTTCCTATCTGCGGGCGGCCAGGACCGGGACCCTGCCGTCGGTCAGCTGGATCGCCCCGTCCGGCCTCGACAGCGAGCACCCGCCGGCCAGCGTCCACCGGGGACAGGCCTATGTCACCGCCCTCATCAACGCCGCCATGAAGAGCCCGGACTGGAACTCCACCGCGATCTTCCTCAGCTGGGACGACTGGGGCGGCTTCTACGACCACGTGGTGCCCCCGGCGGTGGACCAGAACGGCTACGGCCTGCGGGTCCCGGGCATCGTCATCTCCCCGTACGCCAAAAGGGGATTTATCGACCATCAGACGCTCAGCAGCGACGCCTACCTGAAGTTCATCGAAGACGACTTCCTCGGCGGCGCCCGGCTCAATCCCGCGACCGACGGCCGCCCCGACCGCAGGCCCGACGTCCGGGAGGACGAGCCGATCCTCGGCAACCTGGAGAGCGATTTCGACTTCAGCCAGCCGCCGCGCGCGCCGGTGCTGCTGCCCACCAACCCGCCGACCGACTCGCCGTCGATTCCGGCGTACTTCACCGGCAAGCCGCCGTGCCCGGGGTGCACCACCCCGCCCACGGGCGATCTGCCCCGGGGGCACCGGCACCGGCCCCTATAGCCGGGGATCCCGCATCTGCGCCGCGGACCGGGTGTTGATCACCCGGTTGGGACCGATGCCGGCCGCCTCGGCCCGGGCGCAGCCGTCGCCGAGCCAGTCGAGCTGGCCGGGCGCGTGGGCGTCGGTGTCGATCGCGAATACGCAGCCCGCCTCGGCGGCCAGGCGCAGCAGCCGGCCGGGCGGGTCCCGGCGTTCCGGCCGGCAGTTGATCTCGACCGCGACGCCGTGGTCACGGCAGGCCGTGAACACCGCCTCGGGGTCGAAGGCCGATTCGGGCCGGCCACGGCCACCTGCGGCCCGGCCGCGGCCGGCCAGCAGCCGGCCGGTGCAGTGCCCGAGCACGTCCACGTGCGGGCTGGACACGGCGGCCACCATGCGGTCGGTCATCGGCCGGGCGGGCATCCGCAGGCTGGAATGCACGCTCGCGACGACGACATCGAGCTGGCCGAGCAGGTCGCCGTCCTGGTCGAGCGCGCCGTCTTCGAGGATGTCGACCTCGATGCCGGTCAGGATGCGGAACGGGGCCAGCTCGGTGTTCAGCTGGCTGACGAGCTCGAGCTGGGCGGCCAGGCGCTCGGCGGACAGCCCATTGGCGACGGTCAGCCGCGGCGAGTGGTCGGTGAGCGCGATCCATTCGTGGCCGACGTCGCGGGCGGCCTCGGCCATCTCCTGGGGCGGGCTGCCGCCGTCAGACCAGTCCGAGTGCGTGTGGCAGTCCCCGCGCAGCGCGGCCCGCAGGCCGGCGCGGTCCGGGGGCGGCAGCTCCGCCAGCAGCCGGTCCAGGTAGGCAGGCCGCTGGCCGCCAGCCGCCTGCGCGATGACTTCGGCGGTGACCGGGCCTATCCCCGGCAGAGCCGTCAGCGAGCCCTCGCGCAGCCGCTGATCCAGCTCGCCCGCGGGGAGCTCGCGCACCACCTGGGCCGCCCGCCGGAAGGCCCGCACACGATAGGTCGGGGCGCCCGCCCGTTCGAGCTGGAACGCGATCTGCCGCAGCGCCTGTGCCGGGTCCATTACGGATGATCATAGATTCGGCGTCACCGGGGGGTGCCCGACGTGGCTGTCCCCCCGCTCCGGATGCCGTGCACTGCCGCCCCGGCCGCCCCGCTGGCCGGGCAGGCGTCCCACCGGGTCGGCACGGCGTGGGGGCTGCGGGCCATCGCCGGGCAGGTGCGGGCGCCGGTGACGCTGGCGAAAAACAGTGCGGCCGCCAGCGCGATCAGCGCGGCCGGGACGGTGAGCACGGCCCGCAACCTGGCGCTTTTCAGCCAGCGCCGCGGCCAGGGCTCTCGCACCAGCTGCTCGGTCCGGGGGAGTTCTTCGCCGCTGGCCAGCCGGGTGAAGATCGCGAACCTGGAAACCAGGTGCGGTTCGCCCTGCCGCAGCGCATTCTCGATCCCGCTCAGGACGCGCTCCTGGCAGGCGGGCAAGCCCATATGGCGTCACCTCCGGTTCGTGTGGTGGTTGCTACCCAGCCAGCGGAGGATATGCGTGACAGCGGAGTGCGCGCGCCGCGCCGGGACGGGCGCTTCCCGTTAGCCAGCGACGCAGCAGGGGTAGTGAGGCCGCATGGACACCAGCTTGCCCGCGTGGCTGGAACCCGAGCTGGCCACGCTCACCCGGGACAGGTTCTCCGACCCGGCCTGGATCTTCGAGCGCAAGCTGGACGGCGAGCGCTGCCTGGCGTTCGCCGACGGCGACGGGGTGCGGCTGATGACCCGCAACCAGCATCAGATCACCGGCACCTTCCCGGAGATCGCCGATGCACTGGCCGCACAGCGCCGCGGCGACTTCGTCGTCGACGGGGAGATCGTCGCCTTCGACAAGGACCAGACGAAATTCGGGCTCCTGCAGCACCGCCTCGGTGTCATCAAGCCTGGCGCGGACCTGCTCGCCCAGGTGCCGGCCTACTACTACCTGTTCGACGTGCTCTACGCCGGCGGCCGGGACACCCGCCCGCTGCCGCTGGCCGAGCGCAAGCCGATCCTGCGCGGCCTGCTGTCCTTCGGCGACCCGCTGCGCTACACCGGGCACCGGGACACCGAGGGGGAGGCGTACTACCGGGAGGCGTGCGCCAAGGGCTGGGAGGGGCTCATCGCCAAGCGCGCCGACGCGCCCTACCGCGGCGGGCGGACCAAAGACTGGCTGAAGTTCAAGTGCGAGAGCGGTCAGGAGTTCGTCATCGGCGGCTTCAGCGACCCGCAGCGCTCACGGATCGGGTTCGGCGCGCTGCTGCTGGGCTACTACGATCCCGGCGGACGGCTGGTCTACGCGGGCAAGGTCGGCACCGGCTTCACCAACCAGATGCTGCGCAGCCTCCATGACCGCCTGGCCGCCATCGAGCGGTCCAGCCCTGCTTTTGACGCGGGCCCGCTGCCGCGCTCGGAGTCGGGGGTGCACTGGGTCGAGCCCCGGCTGGTCGGCGAGGTCGGGTTCAGCGAGTGGACCGCCGCCGGTGAACTGCGCCACCCGCGCTTCCAGGGCCTGCGGGACGACAAGGACCCCCGCGAGGTGGTGCGGGAGATCCCCAGCAGCGCGGGGCCCGGGTCATGAGCGCCCGGCCGGCCGAGAGCGTGACCATCTCGGGAATCACGGTCGAGCTGTCGAACACCGGCAAGGTCCTCTTCGGCGATCCGGAGATCACCAAGGGTGACCTGGTCCAGTACTACCGGGGCATGGCCGACCGCATCCTGCCCTATCTCCGCGACCGGCCGCTGGTGATGGCGCGCTACCCGGACGGGATCGGCGGCGAGCGCATCTTCCAGAAGAACATCCCGGGCTATTTCCCCTCGTGGGTGAGCCGGGTGGAGGTCGAGAAGGCCGGCGGAGAGCTGTGCCAGGTGATCTGCGACAAGCCCGCCACGCTCGTCTACCTGGCCAACCAGGCCTGCATCGAGCTGCACGTCTTCCTCAGCAAGACGGGCGAGCTGGAGTGCCCGGATCAGCTCGTGTTCGATCTTGACCCGCCCGGCGGGGACCGCTTCGGGGACGCGGCGCTGCTCGCGCTGCGGCTGCGTGAGCTCCTGGAAGACGAGCTGGGGCTGACGGCCTACGTCAAGACCACCGGCGGCAAGGGGCTGCATGTCCACGTGCCGCTGCGGGCCACCGACGGCTTTGACGCGGCGCGGCGGTTCGCCCGCCAGGCCAGTGACGTGCTGGCGGCCAGGAACCCGGACCTGCTCACCACGCAGCAGCGCCGGGCGGGCCGCGGTGACCGCGTGTACGCCGACATCATGCGCAACGCCTACGCGCAGACCGTGGTCGCGCCGTACTCGGTCCGCGCCCGCCCGGGCGCGCCCGTCGCCACCCCGCTGCGCTGGGAGGAGCTGGAGGACCGGGACCTGACGCCGCAGCGGTTCACGCTGCACAGTGTGGGTGAGCGGCTGGAACGGCTCGGTGCGTCCGGCCCGTGGGCCGGGCTCGCCCGGCGCCGCTACGGCCTGGACCGGGCCGCCCGGCGGCTGGACAAGGTCGCGGCGACAACGCGGTGAGCGGCATCAGGGACGCCGAGATCACGATCGTCGGCGGCGGGGCGGTCGGCTGCGCGGTCGCGTACGTCCTGGCGCGGGCGGGCTGCCCCGACATCCAGGTGGTGGAGCGGGGCGAGCTCGCCGGTGCGACCTCGGGACAGGCGGCCGGGCTGGTCGGCCAGGTCCGTGCCACCAGGGAGCGGGTCCGGCTGGCGATGGCCTCGGTGGCCCTGTACTCCCGGATCGAGCAGGAGACCGGCTACACCGCCGACTGGCGCCAGACGGGCAGCGTGCGGATCGCCATGACCGGCGAGCGGGCCCGCGAGTTCCGGGCGCTGGCCGCGGTGGCCCGGTCCGCCGGGCTGGAGGTCGAGTTCCTCACCGCCGCGCGGCTGGCCGAGCTGTGCCCGGTGCTGGACACCACGCACGCCGAGGCCGCGCTGTGGTGCCCCACCGACGGCTACCTTCAGCCCAACAGCCTGGTGATGGCCTACGCGGGCGCGGCGCGTCAGCGCGGCGTGACCTTCGCCACCCACACCACGGTCACCGCGGTCGACGTCAGCGGGGGCGCGGTCAGCGGCGTGCGCACCGACCGGGGCGCCGCCGCGACCAGCATGCTGATCGACGCGGCCGGGCCATGGGCCGCCGCCGTGGCTTCGCTGGCCGGGCTGGAGCTCCCGGTCGTACCGGTGCGCCACGAGTACTTCGTCACCCGGCCGGCCGCGGGCTGGCACGGCGGGCTGCCGGTGCTCCGCATCCCCGACATCCGCATCTACGCCCGGGCCGAAGGGCCGGGGATCTTGTGCGGCGGCTGGGAGGCGGACGGGCTGAGCCTGGACCCGCGCCAGGTGGCGGTGGGGCAGCCACTGCCCGTGCCGCCGGATTGGGACGTCCTGTCCGGCTTCGCCCGGGACTTCGCCGCCTTCGTGCCCGCGGTCGCCGAGACCGGGGTGCGCGAGGTCTTCCGCGGGTTCCCGGCGTTCTCGCCGGACGGCCGCTTCATCGTCGGGCCGGTACCCGGCATCCGCGGCTTCGTGATGGCCGCCGCCTGCAACGCCCACGGCGTCTCCGGGTCCGCCGGCCTCGCCGAGCATGTGCTGGAGAGCCTGCAGCCGGACCCGTCCCCGTACGTCCGGTCTCTGAGCCCGGCCCGGTTCGTGCCCCGGGCCTGGGACTGGGAAGCCGCGCGGGAGCAGGCCCAACGGCGCTACCAGGACTACTACAGCCTGGGCGCAACCATTTCTGCCCGCAGGGGGTCATAGATCGCAGATCCGCGTTGCGGGCGGATGCGGGTACCGGCAGCGGTACAGGACAGCGGGGGGATGAGGGCCATGGGGACCGGCACCAGCGACTATGCCGGGCCCAGCCAGTCGGTCGCCACGGGCCAGGAAGAGCATGCCACCGTGATCGCCTTCAAGCTGGGCACCTGCCACGGCCAGCTCATGTACCAGGCCGTGGAATGGTACTTCCCCAGCATGGCCAGAAGTTCAACCCGCACCGGTACGAGAACATCTGCGCCGGCGGCTACGTGCCCGACCAGTAACGGCCACCCCCCGCCCGGCCTCCGCGCACCGGCCGGGACACACCGGCCCCCCGCGGCCGGCCGCCCGGGGGCCGCAGTGTCTCATGGACAGGGTGGCTGACAGACACCAGGCGCGGCTCGGCGCCGTCCAGGAGACGCTCTTCATCCCGCTGGCCGCCCGGGCGCGGGCGGCCGCCGGGAAGCGGCCCGCGCTGCGCGACCCGAAGGCCGTGGAGATCGCGGCCTCGATCGACTACGACGCCGCCAAATACGGCCGGGGTGCCGGCGGGGCGGTCACCGTCCTGCGCACTGCGATCTTCGACTCCTGGGTGCGGGCGTTCCTGGCCCGGCATCCGGCCGGGACGGTCGTGGAGATCGGCACGGGCCTCAACACCCGGTTCGAGCGGGTCAACAACGGCGCGGTTCACTGGCTCGACCTCGACCTGCCCGACACGATCGAGCTGCGCCGCAGGTTCTTCGCCGACACCGGCCGCCGCCGGATGGTCGCGGCCTCGGTGCTGGACGGGACGTGGCTGCCAATCGTGGCCGAAAGCCCGGGGCCGTACTTCTTCGTCGCCGAGGGCGTGCTTGTCTACCTGCCGGAAGCGGACGTCACCGCGGCGCTGACCCGGATCGTGGAGCGGTTCCCCGGCGCCTTCGTCGCGCTGGACACCTACAGCCAGCGGACCTTCGACCAGCAGCACCGCATGGCCGCCAAGCGGAACATCCCCGCGCGGTGGGCGTGGGCGTGCGACGACCCGCGTTCGCTGGAGCGGCTCGGCTTGCGGGTGGTGGAGTCGAGCACGATCACCAGGCCACCCGGCGCGGTGCGCCGCCAGCTGCCGGCGCGGTACCGGTATCTGCTGCCGCTCGCCGACCCGCTCTTCGGGAAGGTCCTCCGGATCACCCTTTTCCGGGCCCGCTCCTGACGGCCCCTTCCCCGAACCAGCCCTTCCGGCACCCGTCGATCCCGATCACGCGCATATATGCATCCTGAGCCCCGCAGCCGTCGTCCGCACCGGGAGGGCGGCCGCAGGCCGGCCAGGGGTACGCCGCGGCCGGGCGGGCGGGGCCCGCATCCTCGCCGGTCGTCTACGCTTCGGCTGTGCCGGAAGACCAGGACTGGGACATCGCGATCATCGGCGGGGGGCCGGCCGGACTGGCCGCCGCGCTCGCCGCCACCACCGGCGGCGCCCGGACGATCGTGCTGGAACGGGCGGAGCATCCCCGGTACAAGACCTGCGGCGGCGGCCTGATCGGCACCTCGCTCGCCGTCGCCGGCGGCCGCATCGCCGTGCCCGCGCGCGACCAAATCCGCGCCGTGACCGTCACCCTGGACGGCAGGCGCCCCTTCACCCGGGAAGACCACGACCCCCTGCTTGCCATGGTGACCCGCGAGGAGTTCGACGACGCGCTCCGCCGGGCGGCCGAGGCGGCCGGGGCCACCGTGCGGCCGCGGTCCCCGGTGCGCGGCATCACCCAGGATGACGGTTACGCCTGCGCGAGACTGGCCGACGGGGCCGCCGTGCGGGCTCGCGTTCTCATCGGTGCCGACGGCTCTTCCGGCGTCAGCGCCCGCTATGTGGGCGTGCGGTACGAGCAGGTGGATCTCGGCCTGGAGCTGGAGATCCCCGTCCCGCCGCCGGTAGCCGGCCAGTGGCGGGAACGGGTGCTGCTCGACTGGGGCCCGATCCCCGGGTCCTACGGCTGGGTGTTCCCCAAGGGCGACCGGCTCACCGTGGGCGTGATCGCAGCCCGCGGGCAGGGCGAACGGACCCGGCGCTACCTGCGCGACTTCACCGCCCGGCTCGGCCTCGCCTCGTTCGGGCCCGACCGGGACTCGGGCCACCTCACCCGGTGCCGCGCCGATGGCTCCCCGGTGCGCAACGGGCGGGTGCTCGTCGCGGGCGACGCGGCCGGCCTGCTCGAGCCCTGGACGCGCGAGGGCATCAGCTTCGCGCTCCGCTCCGGGATGCTGGCCGGGACGGCGGCGGCGCAGGCATCCGCCAGCACCGGTCACGAGCAGGTGGGCCGGGCACTGGCCCAGTTCGGGGCGGCGCTGGAAGAGGAGCTGCTCCCGGAGATGGCCGCTGGCCGGCGCCTGCTCGCCGCCTTCAGCCGGCATCCGGGCGCGTTCCACACCGGACTGGCCACGGCCAAAGGCTGGCGCATCTTCGCGAGGTTCTGCCGGAGCGAGGCCACCTGGCAGACCCTGGTCGCCCACCGGCAGGCGCGGATGGCGCTGGCGCTGCTCTCGCTGGTGTAGGCGGCCGGGACTTTCAGCCGCGCCCCGCCTCCCGGCGACCCGGGCCCTGGCCGACGTCGAGACCGTGCTCGATGGCGTAGCGGATGAGCTCCGCCCGGTTGTGCAGGTGGAGCTTGTTGAGCGTGCTCTGAACGTGGTTCTGCACCGTACGGTGGGACAGCACCAGCCGCTCCGCGATCTGCTTGTACGACAGCCCGGTGCCGACCATGCCCAGGATCTCGGCCTCCCGCTCGGTGAGCCGGGGTGTGTCCGGGGCGGGACTGGCCGCCAGCCGCCGGAACTCCCCGAGTACGAGGCCGGCCAGCCCGGGGGAGAAGACCGCGTCGCCCGCGGCCGTCCTGCGCACCGCGTCAAGGAACTCGGCGCGGCTCGCCGACTTGACGATGTATCCCGCCGCGGCCGCCTTGACCGCATCGAGCACGTCCTGCTGCTCGCCGCTGGCCGAAAGAATCAGCACCCTGGACTGCGGGCACGTCGCCAGGATGCCGTGGGTCACCTCCACCCCCGGCATATCCGGCAGCTGCAGGTCGAGCACCACGACATCCGGCCGTACCGCCCGGCGGCCCGGAGCGCCTGCGCGCCCTCGCCGGGGGCCGCGACCACGTCGTACCCGGCCTCGGTGAGATCGCGCGCCACGGCCTCCCGCCACCTGGGGTGGTCATCGACGATCATGACCCGGACCTGCGGCTCGCCCACAGGCGAACCTTAAAGGACCGGCGGGCCCTGGTCAGCAATACGCCGACCTCGACGGGCGAACTGGCTCCAGCCCGGCCAGCCACCTCTTGACTTTGCGTCATAAAGTTCTGGCGCCCAGCGCCTTGACTTTATGCCATAAAGCAGAGTCTGCTTTATGGCATAGAGTCGATGAGGGGAGGCACCGTGAACCACACATCTGACACCACGGCCGCCGGCAACGGCGGCACCTTCGGGCCCGAGCAGGCCGCTGCACTGCTGGGCCAGACCACCCAGCAGGCCCGCCGCAAGTTTCAGCCCGCGCCGCCGTGGCTGCTGGTGACCAGGGCGGTCATGGTCCTGGCCGCCCTCGGCGCGATCTGGCTCTCGGTGCGCGGACAGCACCCCTACCGGGGCCCGACTGCCGCGGACATCCCCGTCCTGGTCGCGTTCATTGTCGTCAACTTCGCCGCAACGGTCGCCGTCCGCAGGCACGCGACCGCCGGGGTAAGCGGGCGATCCCGGTTTAGTCAGGGCGAGATCACCGTGCTGGTGCTGGCCTTGGTCGCCGCGGTCGTGGCCATGGTGGGGCTGGGTGCCGCCGGGGTGAACTTCGCTACGTACCCGACCTCGGTGCTGGTAATCCCCGGCCTGGCCTGGACGGTCCTCAGCGCGGCACGGGCAAACTGGCGCGGGCTCGCTACCGGCCTCGCGATCGTCGTCATCGGCGTCGTGGGTGCGTTCGCCGGACCGGCCGGGTCGTGGGCGGTCGCCGCCGTGGGCCTGTGCATCATGCTCCTGGGCAGCGCCGCCGCCGTCGCCTGGCAGCAGCGTGCCTGACGGTACGCCATGAACGACGACGGACTTGACCCGCTGATCCAC
The DNA here is from genome assembly GCA_963730065.1 of uncultured Actinomycetes bacterium. Classification (GTDB taxonomy): domain Bacteria; phylum Actinomycetota; class Actinomycetes; order Streptosporangiales; family Streptosporangiaceae; genus UBA9676. The sequence goes on from CAVSQL010000014.1 coordinate 373,909, forward strand.
GTCCCCACCCGGCTGAAGATCGTCGCGACGCTCGCGGCACTGCCCGACGGCGACGGGCTGTCCTTCACCCGGCTGCAGGACATGCTCGAGCTGACACCCGGCAACCTGATCATCCAGCTGCGCAAGCTCGAAGAAGCCGGCTACCTCAGCAGCGAGAAGACCAGGAACGGCTCCGCGCAGAAAACCACGGTGACCCTGACCCGCCAGGGCCGGGCGGCACTCGGCGCCTACACCCAGGCGCTGAGCGACCTGCTCGGCGGCCTGCAAACGACAGGCACGGCCGACCATGAGCACCGGCGCACTTGACCCGCTGATCCACGAGCCGGGGCGGCTGCGCGTCGTCGCGACCCTGGCGGCACTGCCCGACGGCGACGCGCTGGCTCTCACCCGGCTGCAGCGCATGCTCGGGCTCACACCCGGCAGCCTGATCGCCCGTCTGCGGGAGCTGGACCACGCCGGGTATGTGCGGACGGAAAAGACCGGCGGCGATAGAGCCCAGGCCAGCGTCGCGCGCTTCCCCCGCGTCGTCCACCAGCACCCAGGCGCGGGCCGTCCCGCCGCAGTGGCGGCGCACGTTGTCGAGCGCCGCGTGGACGGCGGCCGTCACCTCCCGCGCCTCGTGCCCGGGCAGGAGCACCGGCCCGGCGGGCGTGACCACCGACACCGCCGCGGACGCCTCACGGGTGAGCAGGGTCCTCAGATCCAGCTCCCCGGATGCCAGCGCGCCGTCGCCGTCCGCGACGGCGGTGCGGTCGGCGGCGATCAGGGCGCGCAGCGCGGCCTCCTGCTCGCCCGCCAGCCGTCCGATCTCGGCCGCCTCGCCGCCGACCTCGGCGCCCCGGCGCTGGACCAGCGCGAGCACCTGCAGCACCGAATCGTGGATGCCGCGGGCCAGCCGCTCCCGTTCCCGGCTCGCCGCTTCGATCTCGGTCGCCCGCTGCACCGCGCGCTCGGCCCGGGTGGCCAGCGTGGAGACGTACCCCACCACCACCCCGGCGAGCAGCAGCAGAACCGTCCCGTTCAGCGCCGGGCTGCGGTAGGCGCTGGCCAGTGACTGGTGGCGCAGGGTGAGATCGCACGCGCCGAGCACCAGAGCGGCCGCCACGCCCGCCCGGATGCCGTCGGCCACCGCCCAGGCCAGCACCGGCCCGGCGACCCAGGTCGCGGTCACCGGCATGGCCGCTTGGGGCGACGGCGCCCGGATACTGCAGCAGGGCGGTGGACGCCAGCGCCGCCGCCGTCACCACCAGATCGGCGGCCAGCAGCGGGCGGGTCCGCCGCGCGGGCACGGCATAAGCGGCGGTGGTGAACGCCGTCCAGGCGGCCATCCCCGCCAGCACCGCCCACGCCCAGCCCAGGTGCGCGTAGTTGGCCCGGTCCACCACGATCAGGAGCGCGGCGTAGCCGAGCGACGCGACCCGGAAGACCGCGATCGACCGCCACAGCGATGCCTGAACGTTCACTGGACCCGCCCCCCTTCGGCAGGCGTGGCTCGCCCAAAAGGTACACGCGCCGGGGGACTGGGCATCAAGCTGGCCGCAGGTATCAGTGAGGGGAGCGGTCATGCCCGATGAGGGCTTCACCGTGCTGACCGGGCCGCGCGTGGTACTGCGCCGGTTCCGCCTAGCTGACGTCGCGCAGTTCGTGGCGTACCGCTCGGCCATGGAGGTGGCCCGGTTTCAAAGCTGGGACGCGCCCTATCCGCGGGCGGAGGGCGAACTCTTCGTCCAGCAGATGATGAAGCAGCATCCCGATGCGGCCGGGGAATGGTTCCAGTTCGCGGTGGCGCTGCGCCCGGCCGGGCAGCTGATCGGCGACTGCGCGGCCATGCCGCGCGCTGATGACCCCCGCCAGTGCGAAATAGGGTTCACGATCGCCGGTGAGCATCAGGGCCACGGTTACGCCACCGAAGCCTCGCGCCTGCTGGTGGGCTACCTGTTCGCCGACCGGGGCAAGCACCGGATCACCGCCTGCTGTGACGCGCGGAACACGGCATCGGCGGCCGTGCTGGAACGGCTGGGCATGCGGCGGGAAGGCCACCTGCGCGAGAGCACCTGGGCCAAGGGCGAGTGGACCGATGACCTGCTGTATGCGCTGCTGCGCCATGAGTGGCACCCCGGCCGGCGGTGAAACGGGTCTGCCGGTGGCGTCCGGTGAATAGCTCCGCCCCGCCGGCTGAGTAGCCCGGCCCCCCGGAGCTGAGTAGCTGAGCCGATGCCGCCGGCCGCGGGCCACGGAAATGTGAGCGGCATGAGCAAACCCACCCCGCCCGGTCCTCCCCGGCCAGAGATCGCCGAACTCGCCTGGATCGTGGCTGAACTGGGCAAGCTGGAGGAGGCCCGCCGCCCGCTCCTTGCCCGCCGGGCGGCCCTGGTGGCCGAGCTGGCCCGCTCGCGGCCGCCCGAGGTCCCGGTGGCCAGCGCTGGCCGGCCACCGGAGGCGGCCGCCGCCGGCCGTGGCCGGCGCGAGCTGTCGCGCCGTACCGTGGCCCGCCTGCTGCTGGCGGCGGGCGGCGCGCTCGTCGTGATCGCGGCGGCGGTGTTCACGGTGGCGAACTGGGGCAGCATGGGCCCGGCCGGCCGCGGCGCGGTGCTGCTCGCCGTGACCGCGCTCGCCCTCGCCGCGCCGTGGCCGCTGGCCCCGCGGGGCCTGGCCGCGACCGCCGAGTCGGCCGCGGCGGTCGGCCTGGCGCTGACGCTGGCCGACGCCGACCTCGCGGGGCGGCTGGTGTCCGGCGCCGGCCGCCCTGGCCTGCGCCGCGCTGGCGGCGGCGTGGGCGGCCTACGGCTGGCTGGCCCCGGTGAGAGGCCCGCGCCTGGCAGCGATCGGGCTCGCCCAGTTCCCGCTCGCGCTCGCCGCCGGCTCGATCTCGGGCCCGCGCCCGGTGGTGATCGCCCTCGCGGCCACCACAGCTGGTGACCTGGCCCTGGCGGCCTGGGCCGGGCGCGCCAGGCTGGCGGCCGAACGGCGGGTGGGATGCGTGGCCGCCGTGGCGGCGGCGGTGGCCGCCGCCGCCACGGCCACCCTTACCGTGCCGGCCGCCCTCGGCCCGGCCGGCTGGGCCGGCCTGACCGCGCTCACCGCCCTGGCGGCACTGGTGCTGGCCGCCGGCTCCCGGCTCGCTGACCAGCCGGTCGCCGGCACCTCGGCGGCGGCGGGCCTGCTGGTCGCCGTCCACGCGCCCGAGCCGTACACGGTGCCGGCCGCGGCGGTGCTGCTCGCGGCGGGGTGGCACCGTTCGCGCGCCCGGCCGCAGGTGAGCTCGTGGATCACCTACGGGCCGGGACTGGCGGTGCTGATGCTGCCGATCCTGGCGGCGGTGTGGCTGCTGCCCGGCTGGGCCCGGCCGCTGGCGCTCGGCGTGGCGGCGGCCGGGATCGCACTGACGGGCGCGCGGACCCGGCTTCTCGCGCCGCTGCTGCTCGGCGGCGCGGTGGTGATCCTGGACGCCGGGCATGAGCTTGCTCCCGCCGCCGGGCAGCTGGCCGGGCTGCTGCCCCGCTGGGTGCCGATCGCCGTGATCGGGGTGGCCCTGCTCGCGGTGGGGGCCACCTACGAGGCGCGCCGGCGCGACCTCGGCAGGCTGCGGGCGGCGCTGGGCCGGATGCGCTGAGGGAGGCTAGCCGAGCCCGCCCGACTGGGTGAATTTGATGTTGCTGCCAGTGGCGTGGATGAGCACGCCCTGGCTGGTGACCTGCACGCTCTGGATGGTCAGGTGCAGCGGGAGGGCGGGGATGTGGATGGTGAAGTCGCTCGGGATGGGCAGCGACACCGGGATCCCGCTCGGCGGGTTCAGGTGCACCTTGACGGTGTTCGGGCCGGCCTGCTCGATGGTGCCGGTCATCGAGACGTTGAAGCCCGCTATGTTCAGGCTCACCTTCACGTTGTTCCCGCCGGCCGACGAGACCGTCAGGCCGGACCCGCCCCCTCCGAACGCCGAAGCCACGCTGGAGAACCCGATCAGGCCGGTGCCGGTGACGTGGCTGATCGTGCCGCTCTGGAAGCCGGAATTGAGCAGGACGTCGGTCGCATCGGCGGTGAAGCTGAACTTGACCGGGCCGGCCGGCACATCGCTGGCGGTGATGTGGACGTCGTTGAGGCGCTTGGCGGCCACCTGGGTGAGGAACGGGAACCCTTTGATGGTCACGTCCGGCTTGGTGGGGAACCCCTGGCTCTGCATCTGCTGGCCGGCCTGGTTCTCGGCATAGGCGACGGCGACCCGGTCGAGGACGACAAAGAGCGCCACCAGCACGAGCACGATGCCAAGGACGGCCCACGGCCACCGGCGGCGCCGGCGCCGGCGCCGCGGCAGTTCCGGGGCGCCGGGGGTCGGCATCCTCAGGATCGAGCCGTCACTCATGGCATCGCCATCCCCGCTCGTGTCCATGTTGATGGGCTGATGCTATGGCATTCCCGAACCGTTTCGTGGCCGCTGGCGGCCGGCCACACCGGGCCGTAGGCCGGGTCGGCCGCCGGTCAGGGGAGTCGGCCAACGTTGACCGCCTCCACCTGCCCGGAACCGGTGTTGGTGACCAGCAGCGTCTTCCCGTTCGGCTCCAGGGCGAACTGGCGCGGCGCCAGGCCGCTCTTGATGGTGCCGATTATGGCGGGCTTGCCCGCCAGGGCCTTGGCCACGTCGATTACGGCCAGGTTCGCGGCCGCGGAGCTGAAGCCGTCGCGGTTGGAGTCGGCCACCACCATGCGCGTGCCGCTGCTGACGAACACCATCCCGAGCGGGATCTCGCCCACCGCGACCCGGGCGATCAGCGCTTGCCTGGGATCGCTGAGGAGCTTGGCCGCCGAGAACGCCTCCAGGGCGTTCCCGCCGCCAGCGGTCACCCACACGTCCTTGCCGTCCGGGGAGGTGATGACCCGGGCCGGCCCGCAGCCGGCGTCGTCGGTCTTGATCACCGAAGATTCCGGGGTGGTCTCCGCTTTGTGCATGCCCACGACCGCCAGCGTCCCCATGCCGGACTGGAGAGCGTTGCTGGCCAGCCCGCTGACCACGTACAGGTAGCGGCCGTCCGGGGAGGCAGTGATCCCGGTCGGGTCCGACCGGGTGGGGATCATCCCGACGAAGTCGTCCGGCCCGAAGCCGGCGGCCAGCGCCTTCCTCAGGTTGAACACCGCGACGTTGCCGCTGTTCTGGTTGACGACGAAGGCGAACTTGTCGTCCGGTGACGTCACGACCGCGCCTGCGGCCACCGCGTCCGCACCGGCGCCCGCGCCTGCGCCCGCCTCCGGACACGCCTCCGCACCCGCATCCCAACATGCGACGGCGCCCGGGCACGCGGTGCCTACCACGCTCCCAGCCACCAATGACGCCGCCTCGTCGCTGCTGCTGATCCTCGTCATCTGCGCCTGTTTCGCCGGGGCGTTCAACGCGGTGCGGGAACTGGTCAAGGAGCGCGCGATCTACAGCCGGGAACGTGCCGCCGGGCTGTCCACCGCCTCCTACCTGGGCTCCAAGCTGGCCGTGCTGGGGCTGATCAGCGGTGTGCAGGCCGGGGTCATGGTGCTGATCGGCCTGCTCGGCCGGAAACTGGCAGCCAGCGGCTCCTTGCTCCACGGGCTCCCGCTGGTGGAACTGATCATCGCGCTGGCCCTGCTCGCGGTCGTGTCCATGGCGCTCGGTCTGTTCATCTCGGCGTCGGTCAACACGTCCGAGAAAACCATGCCGATCCTGATGGTGGTGGTGGTGGTCGAGGTCATCCTCACCGGCGGGGTGTTCGCGATCGCCGGTAAGGCGGGCCTGGAACAGGTCGCGTGGCTGTCGCCATCCCGCTGGGGGTACGCGCTGACCGCCTCGACCTCGAACCTGAACAAGATCTTCCCCCCCCGGGCCCGGGAATCCCATCGACCATCTGTGGGACCACACCGGGCGCCAGTGGCTGATCAACATGGTCGCCCTGGCCGCCCTGGGCGTGATCTTCGCGTTCCTCGCCTGGTGGCGGCTGGTGCGCCAGAGCCCGGCCAGCAGGGGGTAAGCCGGGTCAGGCCTTCTTCGCGCGGCTCGGCGCGACCCGGGGCGGCTCGCCCGGCTGCTTCGGGTAGACCGGCGGCCACGGCGCGTCGAGCAGGCCCCGTTCGGTGTCCCGCGCGCTCATCGCCAGCAGCGGCTCCAGCGACTGGGGGTGGCCGGCCATGCCCAGCCACGGGTCACCGGCGGCCGCGAGCCGGGCCGGCACGGACGCGATCGTGAACTGGTCCGGGTGGATGTCGTCGATCTCGGCCCAGGCGACCGGCGTCGACACCTGCGCGCCGGGCCGGGCCCGCACCGACCACGCCCCGAAGACCGTCTTGTGCGGCGCGTTCTGGTTGAAGTCGACGAACACCCGCTGGCCGCGTTCCTCCTTCCACCACGCGGCGGTGATGAGGTCGGGCCTGCGCCGTTCCAGCTCACGCGCGACGGCCACGGCGGCGGCGCGCACCTGGTAGGAATCCCAGCGCGGCTCCAGCCGCACGTACACGTGCAGGCCGCGGTTGCCGGTCGTCTTCGGGTAGCCGGTGATGCCGGCCTCGGTGAGCAGGCCCCGCAGCTCGTGGGCCGCCTGGCGGATGTGGGTGAAATCCACGCCGGGGGTCGGGTCGAGGTCGATCCGGAGTTCGTCGGCGTGGCCGGGGTCGGCGGCGAGGAAGGGCCAGACGTGGAAACCCAGGCAGCCGAGGTTCACCGCCCACAGCACGTGGTCGATGTCCGCGGCGACCAGCGCCTGTGACGTGGTGCCGTTGGGCGTCGCTACCGTGGTGGTCTGCAGCCAGCCGGGGGCGTTCCTGGGCACCCGCTTCTGGAAGAAGGACGGCCCCGACGCGCCGTCGGGGAACCGCTGGAGCAGCACGGGCCGTCCGCCCATCACCCGCATCAGCGGCTCCGCGACCGCCAGGTAGTACCCGGCGAGGTCACCTTTGGTCTCGTCCCGCTCGGGGAACAGCACCTTGTCCGCATGGGTGATCAGGCCGCTGTCCATGGTGTCTCCCCTCGCCGGTCGGCAGGCGCCGCCCTTCCAGGATGCCGCGCGGTCCGGCCCGCCGCCGGGGCAGGGCGGGAGAGGGCCCGGTCACCGGGCGGCGAGCAGCTTCTCGATCTCCGCGATGGCCTGGGCGTTGTCCCGGTAGTGGACGGCGTTGATGCCCACGTCGCGCGCGCCGGCCACGCACTGCTCGATGTCGTCGAGGAAAACCGTCTCCGCGGGGCGGGCGCCGAGCCGTTCGCAGGCGAGAGCGTAGATCCGCGGGTCGGGCTTGGCCATCCCGGACTCGTGCGAATAGACGATCTCGTCGACCAGGTCCTCGAAGCCGTAGGCCGCCTGCTCCCGCTCCCGGGCGCCGACGAAGCTGTTGCTCAGGATCCCGGTGCGGTACAGCGGGCGCAGCCCGCGCGCGTACTCGATCAGCTCCGTGTTCGCGGTGCCCAGGTACTGGCGCCAGATGTCTGCCATGAACGCCGTGAGCTGCTGCCCGTCCAGGCCGAGGCGGTCCCTGATGGCCCGGTGGACGTCGTCCAGGGTGATGGTGCCGAGGGCACCGCCCATCCAGACGTCGTCCATGCGCTCGCCCATCCCCCCGGCCGGCAGCCCGAGCCGGGCCTCCCACCGCCGGTCAACACCGAGGTCCGGTGTGATCTCCAGCACGCCACCGATGTCGAAGACCACCGCACGGATCACCATGGCTGGCCAACATATACGACGGCACCGCAGGCCCGGTCCCGGCCAGATCATGCTGGCCCGGCCCGGCGGCACCTGGGTGCTGGCCTCACCCTGAAGGTGTGGCCAGTCACCGGCACTCGCGCGCGCTTGTACCATTCCTTTCCCTATGAGAGGCCACGACAATACCGCCATGAGCCGCGCATACGGTGGTCAGCGCCACCGCAGGCTGGCGTGGGCCGCGCGAGGCCTGTGGGGCCTGGTGGTCGCGGTGGTGTTGATCCATCTCATCCCTGGCCTGGGGTTCGGCCCATCCGGCACCCCGGGCAGCGGGCTGAGCCAGCTGTTCGTCGTCGCCTCGGTTGTCCTGTTCCTGCTCGCGTTCGCGACGGTCGGGGCGCTGGTGGCGTCACGCGTGCCGGGTAACCCGGTCGGCTGGCTGCTGCTCGGCTCGTCGCTCGCCTATACCCTCGCGGCCATCGCCACCGGGCTGTCCGCCCCCCGCACAGGTGGCCCTCCCGGGTACGTCGCCGCGGCCGACCTGGCCGGGCAGCCGCTATATCTCGCGGGGCTGGCGCTGGGTTTCCTGACGCTGCTGCTGTTCCCGACCGGCTCGCTGCCCTCGCGCCGGTGGCGGTGGGCGGGCTGGCTGATCGGGGTGGGGTGGCTCCTGTCCACCGTGGGGCAGACCTTCGGGCCCGCGCGGCTGCCCGACTTCCACGCGGCCAACCCGGCGGCGGTGGCCGGCCCCGCGGGCCGGGCGCTGAGCGCCCTGCAGGCCGGGCAGCTGCTGGCCATCGCCGGCGGCGTGCTGGCCTGTATCTCGCTGATCATGCGGTTCCGCCGCTCCGAGAGCGTGGTGCGCAAGCAGATCGAATGGCTCGCCTACGCGGCGGCGGTCGTCGTGGCTGGTGTCATCGCCAGCGTCCCCCTGCAGGCGCTGCCGCAGACCGGGAGCGTCAGCAACTACCAGAACGGCATCATCTCGCTCGCGTTCGCGTGCATCCCGGCCGCGATGGGCATCGCGATCCTCACCCGGCGCCTCTACGACATCGACGTGATCGTCAACAAGACGGTGGTGTACGTGTCGCTGGCGGTGTTCATCACCGCGGTCTACATCGCGCTCGTGGTCGGCATCGGCCGGTACGTCGGCCAGCGGGGCAACGCCGGTTTCGGGCTGTCGATCCTGGCCACCGCGGTGGTCGCGCTGGCGTTTCAGCCGGTCCGCGAGCGTGTGCAGCACCTGGCGAACCGCCTGGTCTACGGGAGGCGGGCCACGCCGTACGAGGCCCTGTCCACGTTCGCCGGCCAGCTCGGCGCCGCGATGCCAGCCGAGGACCTGCTGCCGCACCTGGCCCAGGTGCTGGCGGACGCGACCGGCGCGGTCCGGACACAGGTCTGGCTGGCCGACGGCGGCGAGCTCCGGCTGCAGGCGGCCTACCCGGCGGCCGGCGAGGATGCTGAACGGCGGCGCGGGGCCATCGCGCTGCCCGCGCGGGGGCTGCCGGATCTCCCCGGCATCACCATGGCGTTCGAGGTGAGCCACGCCGGTGAGCGGCTCGGCGCGCTGGCGCTGGCCAAACGCCCCGGTGAAGCGCTCACCCCGGTCGAGGGGCGGCTCGCCGCCCAGCTCGCGGCCCAGGCCGGGCTGGTGCTGCGCAACGCCGGCCTGACCGGCCAGCTGCAGGAGCACATGGCCGAGCTCCGCGCATCCCGGAAGCGGATCGTCGCGGCCGCCGACAGCGAGCGGCGGCGGCTGGAACGCAACATTCACGACGGCGCGCAGCAGCAGCTGGTCGCGCTGTCGGTGATGGCGCGGCTGGCCGAGACCACGGTGGACGGCGACAAAGAGAGCGCCCGGGCCATGGTCGCGCAGGCCCAGGCGGATGCCGCCGACGCGCTGGAGAACCTGCGTGACCTCGCCCGCGGGATCTACCCGCCGCTGCTCGCGGATCAGGGTCTCGCCGCGGCGCTGGCGGCGCAGGCTCGCAAATCCGCGGTCCCGGTCACGGTGGAGGCGGACGGGCTGGGGCGCTACCCCCAGGAAGCCGAGGCCGCCGTGTACTTCTGCGCGCTGGAGGCGCTGCAGAACGTGGCGAAGTACGCCGACGCCTCACAGGCGACGGTCCGCCTGGCCGGGCCGGTCAAGACGGACGGCCGGACCGGATCAGCGGGGCCGGCCGGGGTACTGGAGTTCTCGGTGACCGACGACGGGGCTGGCTTCGATCCCGGGTCCTCGGGGTACGGCACCGGGCTGCAGGGCATGGCCGACCGGCTGGCCGCCCTCGGCGGCGGCCTTCGGGTCCGGTCCCAGCCCGGCGAGGGCACGACGGTGACCGGGCAGCTGCCCGTGCGCGCGTTGGAGCTCGTGCCGTGACCGCTCGCCGCACGCTCCTCGTGGCCACGCCGTTCGCGGCGCTCACGGTCCTCCTCGCCGCCGACTTCACGCTGCGGGCCAATCTCACCCCGGCGCAGGCAGCAACCTACAGCCTGTTCTACGACGCGGCGTTCAGCGCCTTCGCGGTCAGCTCCACGATCGCCGGGACGCTGATCGTCGTCCGGCAGCGGCGCAACGTGATCGGCTGGCTGCTGCTGGCCGTCCCGCTCTGGGCGGCGTTCGCGTTCGTGGCCGGCGATTACGCCACCTATGCGCTCGCGACAGCGCCCGGCTCGCTGCCGGCCGGCCGGGCCGCCGCGTGGATCGACCGCTGGGCGATCGTGCCCACCCTGTCCATCCCCATCCTGCTGTTCCTGCTCTTTCCTGACGGCCGGGTCCCATCCCGGCGATGGCGGCCGGTGCTGTGGCTGGCCTGCACCGCCCCGGCGGTGACCGCGCTGTTGTTCGCGCTCACACCCGGGCGGATGACGGGCGCGTTCGCGGAACTCACAACCGTCAGGGTGATCAATCCCACCGGCATCGCCGGGGCGGGCGGCGTGATAGCGACCCTCAGCGAGATCACCGGGGTCGTCTCCCTGGTGGCCGCGGTCCTGGCCGGGGCGTCGCTCGTGGCCCGGTTCCGCAGCCGGCGGGGGGATGAACGCCAGCAGATCAAATGGCTGGCGTTCGTCGGGGTTGCCTTCCTAGCGGAATTCGCGCTGACCCTGGCCGTCGCCGCGATTCTCGGAAACGGTCCCGCCGCAGACAGCTGGGGCAACGCGATGTTCGCCATCATGTTTGGCACGCTTGGGCTCGGTATCCCGGCGGCCTGCGCGGTGGCCATCCTGAAGTACCGCCTGTACGACATCGACGTCGTGATCAGCAAGACGGTGGTGTACGCGGTGCTGGCGGCGTTCATCACCGCGGTCTACGTGCTGCTGGTGGTGGGGATCGGCACCCTGGCCGGGTTCGGCGGGCGGCCCAGCCTGGGGCTGTCGATCCTGGCCACCGCGCTGGTGGCCGTGGCCTTCCAGCCCGTCCGGGTGCGGGCGCAGCGGCTGGCGAACCGGCTGGTCTACGGACGGAGGGCCACGCCCTACCAGGCGCTGTCGGAGCTGTCGGAGCAGGTGGGCGGCACCTATGCCACCGGGGAGCTGCTTCCGACGATGGCCCGGATCGTGGCCGAGGCGACCGGCGCGGTGCGGGCCGACGTGTGGCTGCGGTCAGACGACGAGCTCGCCAACGACGCCTGGTGGCCCGCGGATGCCGGGTCCCGGCCCGCCGTGGTGCTGGCCGGCGGGGCCCTGCCCGCGACCCAGGGCGGCGAGCGCATGGTTCCGGTGGTCCACGATAGTGAGCTGCTGGGCGCGCTGTCGGTCACGAAGAAGCGCGGGGACGCGTTCACCCCCACCGAGGAAAAGCTGGTCGGCAACCTGGCCGCGCAGGCGGGGCTGGTGCTGCGCAACGTGGGGCTGTCCGAGCAGCTGATGGCCAGGCTGGCCGAGCTGCGTGCCTCGCGCGAGCGGCTGGTCACCGCGCAGGACCGGGAGCGGCGGCGGCTGGAGCGCGATCTGCGCGACGGTGCGCAGGCCGAGCTGGCCGGGCTGGCCGGCAAGCTCGGCCAGGCCGCCCGCGCCCTCGATCATGACGAGGCGCGGGCCAAGGAACTGCTGAACGAGGTGATGTCGGAGATCGCCACCGCGCTGGCGAACCTGCGGGAGCTGGCCCGCGGCATCTACCCGCCGCTACTGGCCGATCTGGGTGTCGTCGCCGCCCTGGACGCGCAGGCGCGCAAGGCGGCGATCGACGTTTCCGTGGAAGCCGACGGGATCGGGCGTTACCCGCAGGAGATCGAGGCTGCCGTGTACTTCTGCGCGCTCGAGGCGCTGCGCAGCGCCGCCGGGCACGCCAATGCCTCCCGCGCTAGCGTCCGCCTGTGGGCGAGCGACGGTGACCTGCGGTTCGAGGTCTCCGGCGACAGCCACGGGAATGGGCGGTGGGGCGCCGACCTGCAGGCGATGGCCGACCGGATCGACGCGCTCGGCGGCGAGATCCGTGTCGACTCCGATCACGGCCCGGGCACCAGGATCAACGGCCGGGTGCCCGCCGCAGTCACGCGCTTACCGGTTCAGGACAGCCCCGGGCCGGCGATGTGGCCGATCGCGTCGCTGGTGGCCAGGCCGAGCCGGCGCATCGCCTTGCGGTAGGCGACCGCCACCGCGTCGAACTTCAGGTGCAGCTCGGCGGCGAGGTCGAACGGCACCCGCTCGGGCCGCTGCGACTCCACCACCACCAGGTCCTGGCCGAAGATCGTGTCCTCGAACTCCTGCAGCACCCGCTCCGGCTGATCGAAGTTGTAGTTCCGCCCGATCAGCACATAGCCGGCGCAGTTGTCGGCTGTGACCGGCTGGGAGGCGAAGAAGTACACCATGCCGCGCTCATCGCCCCAGCCGAGGCGGAGCGCGATGGTGTAGGGCAGATGCAGCTCGTAGCGGCTGCGGCGTTCCGGCGGCCCGGCCTGCTCGTTGGCGAACACGGGGAAGTCGTCGCTGTTCGGCGCCTCCGGCCTGACGATCGTGTAGTGCAGAACGTTTCCTTCGGTGCGGACCTCGTGCCGGGGAACCACCGGCCGGGCCGGGTCGCCCAGCAGGCCCGGGTGCACCCAGGGGAAGTGCCCGAAGTCGGTGAAGTTCTCCACCTGGCGGGCGGCGTCGCAGCGCCACCGGTACGGGCCGGCCGTCACCACCGCCCACCGGTCGTCCTCCAGCTCGGGCACCTCAGGCAGAGGCCAGCGCGGCTCGCCCAGGGCGACCCAGATCAGGCCGTACCGTTCCTGGCAGCGGTACGCGCCGATCCGCGCCTTGGGCGGCACCCGCGACGGGTCTTCGAGCTGCGGGATGGCCGCGCAGCGGCCGTCGGCCCGGTAGCGCCAGCCGTGATACGGGCAGACGAGCTCGTCCCCCTTGACCCAGCCGAGCGACAGCGCCGTGCCCCGGTGCACGCACAGATCCGAGTTGGCGCGCGGCTCTCCGCCCGGCCCGCGCCACAGGACGAGCGGCTCGCCGAGCAGATCAGCATGGGCGGGCCGGTCGCCGAGCTCGTGGCCGAACGCGACCGGATGCCAGCATTCCCGCAGCGCCGCCACATTGGCGAACGCCCCCGGCGCCGTCATCGCCCGGCACTCCGCATGCAAGCCTCCCCTGGCCAGCGCCCCGGCACCGGCGGGCGGATAACCCCGTCCGCGAGACATTACCGACAAAGACACTATTACCGGGCCACCAGGGATTGCGGCGGCCGGGGCGGTCTGTACGCGTGATCGCTGCGGTGTTACGCTCCGCCCCGGAGAGCTCGGCACAGCGGGGTGCTGGGATTCGCCCAGCTGGTGCCCGGCAGCGGCACCCCGGCCGCCTTCTACTCCTTCTACAACACGTTCAAGGGCGGCCAGGCCGGCTGTGTCTGGGGGTTCGGGGGCAGCCTCCCCGGCGCGACCACGGACTTCGGCGGCAACGCCCAGTACGGGTCGCTGCTCAAGACCACCTACCTCACGTTCGGAGGTGGTGGGGCCACCAACAGCGTCTTCAACAACTTCCGCCAGATCATGTCCAACCCCTTCCGCAGGTAGGGTCCAGCGTCCGGCCGGGCCGGGGCCATGGTGTCCCGGCCCGGCCGGCCTCATGACGATCGCCGGCCAGAAAAGGACCAAGGTCCCTCCCGCCCCGGCCGCTGAGGTGGGATCAAGGGAGCAATGTTCGTCGGCCACGAGATCACGCTCGCTACCGCCTATCCCGATGCACGTGCCGGGCTGCTGGGCCTCACCCACGGCGGCTGGCTCAGCGACGCCTCCGGTGACGCCTATGCCGAAGGCCTGGCCGGCCTGGTCAGGGTGGGCCCGTTCGGAGAGATACCCGGCGCGTCCAAGGTGGTCAGGGTGCTGCTGCTGGAGCCGGTGGACCGCGGCAGCAGCCTGACGCTGAGCCTGCGCTGGGAGGCCATCGGGCCCATGGGCCGCCTGTTCCCGGTGCTGGACGCGAACATCATCCTGATCCCCGCCGGTGAGAGCGCGTCTCAGCTGGCGCTGGCGGGCGCGTACCGCCCGCCGTTCGCGGCGGTCGGCCAGCGGCTGGACCGGATGCTGCTCCACCGCGCGGCGTCCGCCACCGTCCGCTCGCTGCTCAGGCGCATCGCGGAGACGATCGCACCCGACGACGGCCGGGAGGAAGCCCTCACCTGAGCTCAACCGGGCCCGGCGGGCTGAGCCCAGCCCGTCGTCCGCGTACGCTCGGTCTGTGCTGAATACGCGGCTGATGGTCCAGACCCAGGACGGCCGGCGGCTGGAGGCCCTGACCAGCGGCCCCGACGATGGCCTGCCACTGCTGTTCCACACCGGGACGCCGGGCGGGCTGGCCTTGTTCGCGCCGATGGCGGAGGCGGAGGCAGCCCGCGGGCTGCGCACCGTGATGTACGCGCGGCCCGGCTACGGCGATTCGACTCCGCAGCCGGGGCGGCAAGTCGCCGACTGCGCGGCGGACGCCGCGGCGATCCTGGACCACCTCGGGGCGGACCAGTTCGTGACCGCGGGCTGGTCCGGGGGCGGCCCGCACGCCCTGGCCTGCGCCGCCCTGCTCCCCGGCCGGTGCCTGGCGGCGGCCTCGCTAGCGGGCCCGGCGCCCCGCCGGGCCGAGGGACTCGACTGGCTGGCGGGCATGGGCCCGGAGAACATCGGGGAGTTCTCGACGGCGGAGGAGGGCGGCGGAGCGCTCGGCCGGATGCTGGCCGGGGCCGCAGCGGAACTGGCGGACATCACCGGCGAGCAGGTCGCGGCGTCGATGCCGGGCCTGATCTCCGCGGCCGACCAGGCGGTACTCACCGGGGACTTCGCTGACTACCTGGCGGCGTCCTTCCGGGCGGCGGTGCGCAGCGGGGTGGCGGGCTGGTGCGATGACGACCTGGCCTTCGTCGGTGACTGGGGTTTCGGCCTGGCTGACTGTGCCGCCGTGCCGACAGCGGTCTGGCAGGGCGATCAGGACCTGATGGTCCCGTTCAGCCACGGGACCTGGCTCGCCGCGCACGTGCCGGGCGCCCGGGCCCGCCTGCGGCCGGCAGAGGGTCACCTGGCCTTCGCCACCGGCACGTACGGCCTGGTCCTCGACGATCTCCTTGATCTGGCCGGGCTGCCACCGGCCGGCCGCGGGTAGCCGGGGCCGCCGGCAGCGTGGGCGGTGTCAGGCGTGCTGGAGCCAGCGGAGAAGCTGGCCGGTCACCCGGACCGGCTGCGGTGGAACGCGCGGTACGCGGAGGGCCCCGGTGCGTCGTTCGCCCCCCGCCCGCTGGCCGTCCGGGCGCTCGCGGTGCCGCCGCCGGACGGCCCGGTGGCGGACCTGGCCAGCGGGCCGTCCGGGGCGGCGCTGCTGGCCGCGGCGGCCGGGCGCCAGGTCACGGCGGTGGACATCTCCGATATCGCGCTGAGCTGGCTCGGCGCCGAGGCCAGCCGCCGGGGGCTGCGCGGCCAGATCACCCTCGTCCAGGCCGATCTGCGGGACTGGCGCCCGGCGGAAGCCAGCTACGCGCTGGTCCTGTGCACCGGATACTGGGACCGGGCCGTCTTCGCCACCGCCGTGACCGCCGTGGCGCCGGGCGGCCTGCTCGGCTGGGAGTCGCTCACGGCCGGGGCGCGGCGGGCCCGGCCCGGGCTCTGCCCGCAATGGTGCCTGGGCGTGGGCGAGCCCGCCGCGCTGCTCGGCACCGGATTCGAGGTCCTCGACTGCCACGACCTGCCCGACAGCGAGCACGCGACGAGACGGGCCCTGCTCGCCCGGCGCCGGGCCACCCGGCCGGGCCCGTGAACCGTGTGTGGGCCGGGTGCCAGCCGGCCCCGGGCCCGGCGGACGCGCCGCGGCGAGGGCCGTGAGACCCTCGCCGCGACCAGGCTCGCTCATCCCGGGTTCCGGTCTGGCGGCCCGGCGGGTGAGGCTCACCTGTGGTGATGAGCGCCCCTCATGCGCAGGCATGGGTGTGCTCGGGTGCCTCGGCCGGGTGGCTGCGCGCGGCGGCCAGCCCGGCCCCGGCGTGCTGGCGGCCGGGCACGATCGCGTGGGTCGCGGTCATGTGCCGCCGGGCGGTCGTCATCCCGGCGCCCGGGACCGTGATGACGCTCTCGCCCCTCGCCAGGGCCGCTTTGGCCCGGAGGTAGGCCCGGGCCTCGGAGAAGTCCGGGTGCCGCTCCGGGCGCTGGAACGTCATCCACATCGGGATCCCGTACCAGGCGCCGAAGTACAGCGCGGCGAGAGCAAGACTTGCCCAGACCAGCGGGGTCATTGGAAAGTGCCTCCTTCGCATCCGCCGGCGTCCGTTTCTGCCGGTCATCCACCAGCATGTCCAAGCGGATTCTCAGGGCGCTGTGCCGCGCTTCTGGGCCGGCTCTGAATGCCGGGGGCCGCGCCCGGCGGGCCGTCACGCGCTGCGCAGCCGCACCGCCTGCAGACGGCGCCACAGCGCGAGCGCGAACGCCGCCGCCGCCACGGCGGCGGCGATGCCCAGGCTCAGCGGCTCGCCCACACCGACGCCGCGCTGCACCGCTTCGAGGTCGGCCGCCTGGCCGAGACAGGCCACCGCGGCGATGGCGGCCAGGATCGCGCCGAGCCCTTCGGCCGTCCCGGCCGGGAGAGCGGTCACGGTGCCGCGGTCATTCCAGCGGTGGCGCAGCACCAGGTAAGCGGCCAGCCCGGCCAGCCCGAGCAGCCCGCAGGCCGCAGCCTGGAGCAGGTAGTCGAAGGCGTGGTCGGCGAGCATCGCGGTGACGCAGGACCTGGTGCCCGGATCACCCGCCAGCCACCGGGTGCAGTCCGCCCGCGTGTAGGTGCCCGGTGGGAACGGGGTGGTCATGAACAGATTCCCCTTCAGCGCCTGCAGCAGCCGCCCCACCAGCCCGGCCCCGCCGATGGCGACGAACCCGGCCCCGCCGACCAGGGCGGCGATGAGGGTGAGCCGCCGCAGCAGGGCCGCTGACGGGCGGGTGAGAAGCGCGGGCCGGCCGGTCACCGCGTGCACCGGGCCGATCCGCTCCAGCGCCTGCACCTGTGCGGTCTCCTCCGGCAGACCGGCGGCGATGCCCTCGGCCACGGCGTCGCGCAGATGCGCCTCCACCTCGGCCAGGGTGTGCCGCACCTGACGGGGGCTGCCGCTGAGCGAGACCAGCAGCCGGTCCAGGTAGTCCTCGATGAGGTCGCCGGGCGGGCCCGCCGTCCCGCCGGTCATACCGTGCCTCCCGGCAGCCCGGCGGCTGGCGCGTGGCCGAGCGCCGCCGCTGTGCTGGCCGCGAGCGCCCGCGCCAGCGAGGCGCCCAGCACCCGGGCCATCGAGCCGCTGAACTCCCGCCACTGCGCGGCCTGCTCGGCCAGGGCGGCCTCGCCCGCCAGCGTGAGGTGGTAGATGCGGCGCCGCCGCCCGGCCACCACGTCCCAGCTGCTGGCCAGCAGGCCCGCGCTCTCGAGCCGGTGCAGCGCCGGGTACACGGTCCCCTCCGGCAGCGTGAACATCCCGTCGCTGCGCACCTTCAGCCGGGTGATGACCTCATAGCCGTGGCCGGGGCCCCGGCTGAGCACGGACAGCAGCAGCAGATCGAGGTGACCCTTGAGCCTCTCCGCCTTCATGCCTAGCAATCCTAGGTATAAGGGAGGGCGGTGTCCACCCGGGCGGGATCAGGCGCGCCGGGCGGCGGTCCCGCCCGTGGCCGGCCCGGGCCCGGGCCGGGTGCTCAGCGGTCCTTCCAGGCCGGGCAGCGTGATCGTGAAACTGGTCTGGCCCGGCTGGCTGGTCACCCCGACGCTGCCGCCGTGCGCCGCGGTGACCGCGTCCACGATGGCCAGGCCGAGCCCGGTGCTGCCGGTGGCGTGCGACCGGGAGGAGTCGCCGCGGACGAACCGCTCGAACAGGCCCGGCTGAAGGTCGGCGGGGATGCCCGGCCCGTTGTCGGTCACGCTCAGCATCACGCTGCTCGTGCCCGGGCCCGGCTCGTTGAGCGCCACGGTGACCGTGGTCCCCGTCGGGGTGTGGCTGCCCGCGTTGCTCATCAGGTTGGCGAGCACCTGCCGCAGCCGGTGCTCGTCGCCGCGGACCATGACCGGCTCGTCCGGGAGCTCGAGCTGCCATTTGTGGCCGGGGGCGGCCGCGCGGGCGTCGCTGGCGGCGTCGATGGCCAGCCGGGTCAGGTCGACGGGCTCACTCGCCAGCGGCCGGCCGGCGTCGAGCTGGGCCAGGAGCAGGAGCTCGTCCACGAGCACGCTCATCCGCGCCGACTCCGATTCGACCCGGCTGAGCGCGTGCGCGATGTCCTCAGGGACCGGGCCGGGATGGCGGCGGGCCAGCTCCGCGTAGCCGCGGATCGCCGCCAGCGGGGTGCGCAGTTCGTGGCTGGCGTCAGCCGCGAACCCGCGCAGCCGTGCCTCGCTGGCCGCCCGCCGCTTCAGGGCCGATTCCACGTGCCCCAGCATCCGGTTGAAGGCGGTGCCGACCTGGCCCACCTCGGTCCGTGGGTCGGCGTCAGGCACCCGTTCGGGCAGCTTGACCTCACCGCTGGCCAGCGGAAGCTCGGTGACCCGGGTGGCGGTGGCGGCGACCCGTCGCAGCGGCCGCAGCGACAGCCCCACAAACGCGGTGCCGATGATCCCGGTGAACAGCAGGGCGCCGGCGAAGATCGTGAGCTCGGCGAGTGCGACCTTCCGCATGGTCGACTCCATGTCGGAGAGCGGGAGGCCGGTGATGAGCACGTCACCGTCGTGGCCAGGCACCGCGAGCAGCCGGTATTCGCCGTGGAGGGAGGGGAGCTCCATGGTGGCGAAGCTCCGCTGGCCCGGTGACAGGCGGGCCAGGGCGGCTTTCTCGGCCGCAGTCAGATGGATCTCGCTGGAGCTGACGACACCCTGCGCCGTGACGACGCCATTCTTGATCCGGGCGCCGAACGTGCCCGCCGCCTGGCCGGGGATCTGCTTGCAGTCCTGCGTCGTCAGCGCGGGCCCTCCCGGGCCAGCGGTCGGCGGCGGGCCGCCGTCCTCCTGTGCGTGCTCGATATCGTCGTTCGTCTCCATGCAGCTGGCATAACGCCCGCCCGCCGCCAGCAGCTGGGCGTCCACCTGGTTGATGAGCGTGCGGTTCAGCGCCACGTAGGTGACGATGCCGACCACCGCGCAGGCCACCGCGAGCAGCGCCACCAGCCCGGTGATCAGGCGCCAGCGCAGGGTCCGCCCGGCCAGCCAGCGGCGCAGGCCGGGCGGGCGCGGCCCGGCCTGGCGGCCGTCGTGCTGGCTCATCAGCGGCCCGGCTTGAGCACGTACCCGACGCCGCGGACGGTATGGATCAGGGGCTCGCGGCCGGCGTCGATCTTCTTGCGCAGATAGCTGATGTAGAGCTCCACCACATGGGCCTGCCCGCCGAAATCGTAGTTCCAGACCCGGTCGAGGATCTGGGCCTTGGACAGGACCCGGCGCGGGTTGCGCATCAGGAACCGCAGCAGCTCGAACTCGGTGGCGGTCAGCTCGATCAGCTCCCCGCCCCGGCGGACTTCGCGGGCGTCCTCGTCCATGGTCAGATCGTCCACGACCAGCTCGGTGTCGCTGCGGGAGCGGGCGATCCCCGCCCGGCGCAGCAGCCCGCGCAGCCGCGCCAGCACCTCTTCCAGGCTGAACGGCTTGGTCACGTAGTCGTCCCCGCCCGCGGTGATGCCGGCCACCCGGTCCTCCACCGCGTCGCGCGCGGTCAGGAACAGCACACACACATTCGGGATCTCGGCCCGGACGCGGCGCAGGACCTCCAGGCCGTCAAAGTCGGGCAGCATGATGTCCAGCACCACGGCGTCGGGCCGGAAA
Organism: uncultured Actinomycetes bacterium; assembly: GCA_963730065.1. Lineage (GTDB taxonomy): Bacteria > Actinomycetota > Actinomycetes > Streptosporangiales > Streptosporangiaceae > UBA9676. The sequence continues at coordinate 393,789 of CAVSQL010000014.1, forward strand.
TCCCGGGCCGCCCGCACCGCGCTCGCGCCGTCGCCGGCGGTCTGGATCTCCCAGCCCTCGTACCGCAGCACGCTGGCGAGCAGCTCGGCCAGGCTTGGCTCGTCGTCGACGACCAGCACCCGGATGGGCGTGCCGTCGGCGCGCTGGATCTGGGGCGGCCTGGCCGTGGCCGCCGATCGGGTCAGGGGCTGCTGGGCCTGCATGTCAATCACCACCCATCCAGCTTTACGGGCGTTCCTCTACGGGAAGTATGCCCTTCCTCTGTGCTTGCTCTGAGGGCCGCCGGGTGCGGTTCAGGCCACCTCGGCCAGGGCCAGGGCCAGGGCCGGGCAGTCGGTGACCGCCCGCCTGGCCTGCCGTTCGAGCCGGCTGGGGACCGGCCCGGGGTGCAGGAGGGGGTAGCCCCACTCGTCGAGCGTGATGAGCTCGGGCAGAAGCTCCGCGCACAGCCCGTGCCCGGAGCAGGCGATGGGGTTGACCCGTAGCCGCTTGCTCATATCTGATTGCCTCCCTCGCGGTGCGTCGTGCCGGAGGCACGCAAGGAAGCACTTCGCTTGGCCGTGCCGGAGGCGCGCCAGCCAGCAGGGCGGGAGGCGGGTCCTCGGCGGCGGGACACCGCTCCGGCCGCGTGCGGCCAGCGCGGCGTTCGACCCGCCGCCTGCGGCGCCCTGGATCCCGGGACGGCCAGAGGGTTTCTCATCTCACTTCCAGTCCTCGTCGTCGAGTGCCGTTTCCGTCGGCACGGGGAGGAACGGCTGGCTGCTGGTGCCGGTGCAGTAGCCGGCCGCGTGGTGGCCGATCTCGGCCGCGAACACCCCCAGCGCGCTGCGGACGAACCGGACGGTCCCGTCCGGGTGATGGCAGGCGCCCCGCCCGGCCACCAGGCCCGACCATCGTTCGAGATCGGCCCGCGCGTGCGGGCTGGGCCATGGGGCCGCCAGTTCTTCCAGCGCGCTGGCCATGCGCGGCAGGCCGTTGAAACACGGCCCGCACTGCCCGGCTGACTCCAGTGCGAGATAGCGGACCACGCGGGCGGTCTCGGCGAGGCCGCACCGGTTCTCGGGCAGGGCCGCGAGCACACCGGCCCCGACCGCCGCCCCGAGTGGCCGGAGCGCCGCGTTGGCCAGCGGCAGCAGCTCCGCCTGCGCGGCCGGCAGCCACGCGCCGTGGTACCCGCCGATCAGCACGGCCTGGGCCGGCCGCGGGAGGAGGTCGGCGATGGGGGTTCCCAGCGTGGTCTCCACCACGCCCATCCGGCCATCGGCGTGATGCAGCGTGGCCAGCATGCTGCCGGGCTCGTCCGGGGTGCCGACCGAGCGGAACCACCCGGCGCCGTAGCGGGCGATGAGGGCCAGGTGGGCCAGCGTCTCGACGTTCTGGACCAGCGTGCGCCCGGCCACGCCGCGCTGTGAGGCACGGGGTGGCTTGAAGCGCGGCAGCGCCAGGCCGCCGGATACCCGGCTCGCCAGTGCCGACTCCTCACCGGCCAGGAAGCGGGGCGGCGCCTCGATCAGCTCGGCCCGGGCGGCGTCGAGGCCCGCGGCGGCCCGTTCCGCGATCGCGACCTCCAGCCGCGCCCGCAGCCGCGGGTTGCGGTGGATGTACAGGCCGACCGTGGCCGAGCCGACCGCCTCGGCGGCCAGCTGCAGCCCGTCGAGGACCAGGTGCGGGGAGAACCACAGCAGCGCCTTGTCCTTGCTGCTCGCGGGCTCGCCCTCGGCGCCGTTGCCGACCACCACCGGGGCCGGGCCGCGGCCGTTGGCCATCGCCGCCAGCTTGCGGCAGGTGGGGAAGGCAGCGCCGCCACGGCCGGTCAGGCCGGCCGCCTCCACCTCGCCGATGAGCCTGCGGGGCGCCCCGCGGTAGGGCAGCGGCCCGAAGCGCTCCAGATGCGCCTGGAGCTCGACCGGGACCGGGCCGTGCACGGGCATCAGCCGGGGCAGACCGGCCGGGCCGCCCGGGCCGGCCAGGCCGTGGTGGCCGTCACGCCAGCGGCGGGTCAGCGGCTGCCTCCTATCCTCGGCGGGGCGCTGGCCAGGGCCCAGAGGGGGCAGCGTGGCGCTGTGCGTCATCGGGCCCCGCCGTCGCCAGCGCCGGCCTGGCGGGCGAGCCCGCCCGGCCGGGAACCCGCGAGCGCGACGGCGGCCCGCTGCGCCCGCGGCACCTGCTTGGTGGTGCCCGCCAGCCGCCACAGGCCGGCCGTGCCCACCGCCAGCGCACAGCCGATCGCCAGCGCCCGCAGACCGCCGCTGCGAAGGTCGGGGCTGGCCCCGAAGCCGTGCACCAGTGCCACCGGCCAGGCCGCGTACGCCAGCCAGTGGACGCCCCGCCAGAACCGCCGGGAAATACGCGCCCGCAGCAGGCTCGTGACGATGAGCGCGGCGATCAGGTCAAGCGCCACCGCGCCCAGCCCGAGCCAGAACGGCTCGTAAGCCGAAACGAACGGGATCACCACCGCCGCCAGCCCGATACTCACATAAGGGTCGAGGATCGCCGTGGCCACGTGCACCGCGATGAACAGGACCGCCAGCAGGGACAGGCTCCGGTGCAGCCCGGTCACGGCGAAGGACGGCAGCCCCGGCAGCCGGCCCTGCCGGTTGACGAGAATGCCGATTATCACCACCAGGGACAGCAGCAGCAGGCTGACTACCCCGGTGGCACGGCTGGCATACCACAGCGCGGTGCTGCCAGTGATCGCGGTCATCATGTGCTCCATAGCCGATCTGACGTTGCGAACGAGCATCGCCGGCCTGGTGCAGCGGTACCTCTAGCCTGGCTCTGGATTGGCTCTGAACGGCCGGGCCCCGCGATTGCTTCTGAGCCGCCGCGCCTGGCAGGATGCGCCCGATACCCCCGTCCCGCCGGAGACCGCATGCCCGCCCCGCCTCCCCGCGCCCGCCGCGGCGTGGGCGGGGTGCTGGTGGACACCGGCCCGCTGCGGCGGCACGCCGGGTTCCGGCGGCTGTGGGCCGGCCAGCTGGTCGCCTCGCTGGGCAGCCAGCTGACCGTGGTGGCTGTCGCCTACCAGACCTACCGGCTCACTGGCTCGACCGCCATGGTGGGCCTGGTCAGCCTCAGCGGCCTGGTGCCGCTGCTGGCCGGGTCGGTCCTGGGCGGCCCGGCGGTGGATGCCTGGGACCGGCGCAAGGTCCTGCTCGTCACCCAGGTGCTGCTCGCCGTCGGCGCGGCCGGGCTGGCCGTCAACGCGATGCTCGGGCATCCGCTGCTGTGGCCGATGTTCGCCTGCACCGCCGAGTCCGCCTTGTTCCAGAGCGTGGACTGGGCGGCCCGGCGTGCGTCGCTGCGGCAGCTGGTGCCCCTGGGCGAGCTGCCCGCGGCGCTGTCGGTGCAGTCGGCCGCGTTCCAGGCGACCCTGGTCATCGGCCCGGCCGCCGCCGGATTGCTCATCGCACACGCCGGGTTCGCGCTCGTCTACTGGCTGAACGTCATCTGTTTCGGGGCGGCGTTCCTCACCGTGACCCGGCTGCCGGCGCTCCGGCCCGAGGGCGGGGGGGAGCGGGCCGGGCTGGCCTCCCTCATCGGCGGGATCCGGTACCTGCGGTCAAGCGGCCCGCTGGCCGGGGCGTTCCTCATCGACCTGGGCGCGATGGTGTTCGGGATGCCCCGGGCGCTCTTCCCGGCGCTGGCGCTGACCGTATACCACGGCGGCGCCACCACCGTCGGGTACCTGAACGCGGCGTCCGGGCTGGGAGCCCTGATCGGCTCCCTGCTCACCGGCCATGTCGGCCGGGTCCGGCGGGTCGGCCGGGCGGTGGCGGTCTGCGTCGCGGGCTGGGGCCTCGCGATCACCGGCTTCGGCCTGGTGCGCTGGCTGCCCGCGGCGCTGCTGCTGCTGGTCCTGGCGGGCGCCGCCGACGTCGTGTCATCGGTGTTCCGGATGATCATCGTGCAGCAGTCCACCCCGGACGCCCTGCAGGGACGCGTCAACAGCCTGGTGTTCGCCGGCCTGCAGGGCGGCCCGCGGCTGGGTGACGCCGAGGCGGGTGTGGTCGCCGAACTGGCGGGGCCGCCGGTCGCCGCCTGGTCCGGCGGCCTGCTCAGCGTGGCGTGCGCGATCGTCACCTGCTGGGCCATCCCGCAGTTCTGGCGATACCAGAGCACCGCCGGGCCGGCCGGGCGCCGGCCCGGGGGCCAGCTGACCGGGCCAGGGCCGCCGGAGAGGCCGAGCCGGAGCCTGGCCCGGTCAGCTGACCCGGGGCCCCCATCCGCCCGCCGGTCAGGCACTGGCGGGCGATGCGGTCAGGAGCCGCCGGAGGTGGCCTGGGCGGCCGCCTGGCCGCTGGTGCCGCCGGGCGCCGCGGCCGTCCCGCCAGTGCCCTGACTGTCGTCGCCCTGACCGTCGTCGCCTGACCGCTGGCTTGCCGCCGAGGGCTGGGGCGCCGGGGTGGTGGTGCCGCTCACCGCCGTCGTGTGGGCCGGGCCCGGCAGGTGGTAGGCGACGACACCGGCCGTGGCCAGCGCGGTCGCTCCGGCCGTGACGGTAAGCAGGCGTATCCGGTTCCGGCTCCGCTCACGCCGCATGACCGCCGAGGTGAGATCCGGCCGCTGGTTCATGGGGTGCCTCCTGCTGTTTCCGCGGGCCAGCCGCCAACCGTGTGCACGCGGCCAGCCTCATCGACCAGCCGGGCGGGCAGGCCGAGCTCGGTGAGCCAGGCCGGTGCGGCGCGGCCCCTGATGATCGCGGCCGTGCTGGCGATATTGGCGTCGGTGCAGGTCGCCGCCGCCACTGAGACCGTCCGCCAGACCGGCGCGGCCGGCAGCCCGGTGCGGGGGTCGAGGATGTGGTGGAGGACGTCGCCGCCGCGCCGCCAGCGCCGGGCCGCGGTGCTGGATGTGGCCAGGCCGCCCGCGCGGATGGCGACGACCGCCGACGGCCCGGTGGGCGGGTCCTCGGGGCGGCCGCTGATGTCCTGCACCCGGATCCGCCAGCCGCCGCCCGGCGGCTGGCCGCTCACCGCGACGTCCCCGCCCAGGCTGACCAGCACCCCGCAGCCGGTGCTGGCGGCGATGCGGGCGGCCGCCCGGTCGGCTGCCCAGGCCTTGGCCGTGGCGCCCAGGTCCAGCCGGACCCCGGGCGGGAGCCGGAGCAGGCGGGCCTGCTCGTCGAACTCCACCTGGCGCCAGCCGGGAATGGTCCGCACGGTCAGCTTCACCGCCGGGCCCTCGCGCGGGACCAGGGCGAAGTCACGGTCGTAGCCGACGGCGTTCATGGCGGCGCCCACGGTCGGGTCGACGTCCCCGTCGGTGAGCCGCGCCGCCCGCAGCGCGACCGCGATGGCCTCCGCGAGCAGCGGGCTGACCTCGGCCGGCTCGGCCCCCACCCGGTCCAGGGCGACGATCTCCGAGTCCGGCCGGAATCTGCTGCAGGCCAGGTCCACGGCGGTGAGGTCGGCCGCCAGCATCTCGCGCGCCACGGCCAGCTGGCTACCATCGGTGACGGTCACCTGAACGCCGGTGCCGAGCGCCGGCCAGCTGGCCGACGCCTCCCGGGCAGCCGGCCGGGCCGCGCCCGTGGTCATCAGGAACCCCCCGACGTGGCGTGACTGATGCCAGTCGCGGCCGCGGGCGCCGCAGCCGACCCGGTGCCGGAGGAAGTGGCCGTGACGACCCCGGAGCCGCCCGAGGTCGCATGCACGGTCGGGGTGCCCGTGGCCGCCGACGTGCCAGCCGCCGAGGTGGACGTCCCAGCCGCCGAGGTGGTGGTCGTGTGGGCCGTCCCGCCGGGCAGGGTGTACGCGACGGCACCGGCGACGACCAGGCTGGCGGCACCCAGCGCCACGGTGGCCGAGCGCAGCCGGGTCCGGCCGCGCTGTCGGGCGACCACCGCCGACAGCGCATCCTGATTGCCCGCGTCCATGGTGCCTGCCCCTTCTGGTTGCTCTTCCTGAGAGTGTGGCCCAACGGTGTCTGCATGGCCTCGGAGCAGGCTCTGACAATTCTCTGAAGTCACCGCCCGCCGGCCGGCCCGGCCGCCGAGGCGAGCAGCCGGCTGAGCTTGGAGGCGGCGGCGGACGGCGCCGCACCCGCACGGAGCAGCAGCTCACCGACCGAGTCCAGCAGATCGCGCGGGCCCGTGCCCAGCTCCACCTCGACCTCGCGCCAGCGGGACGCCTCCTGCCACTGCGGACCGCCAGGCCCAGCCGGGCCGGCGGCGGCGCCCGGGCTGGCCGGGGCCGGCCCGGGCAGCGACCCGCTCACCAGGTCGTCAGCGATCTCCGCGAGTACCTGGCCGTCCTGGCCAGCCAGCCGCCGGACCCGGCGGGTGGTCGCCAGCCGCGCGATCGGCTGGAGCGGCTGCCCGCCGCTCCACCTGGTCACCAGCTCAGCCAGCCGGGCCGGGACCTGGCGGGTGCTGCGCCCGAGCGGCGCGTGCACCTCGCGCCGGCTGTCCGCACCGGCCGGCAGCTTGAGATGCCATCCGGCGTCCGTGCCCCCGGTCCGCCGCCGGAGCGTGAGCTTGGCCGTCAGCAGGCGGAAGTCCGGGGTGTCGAAGTACACGGCGCGCAGCCGGTAGGTCCGCGGGCCCGTGACCGCCGCGACACCGGCCAGCCCGGCCAGGTCAGGCACGGCGAAATCGGCCGCCGCATCGTACTTGCGTTCGGTCTCGATGAACTCGTCCGCACCATCTGCCATGGGAGAAAGGTTAAGGCCAGCAGAAAGGTGGCGTGTTCTCCCTGCTTGAGGGCCATGGCGATGCCACACTGCAATATGACCCTGCGTGCTGGGCGGAACTAACCCCTGGGGGCGTGCAGGACAGCTGACGCAGCGGCGTCCCGGAGCACCAGGACCGGGGGGGTCATGGGTCTGACCACCGAACACGGCGGGCCGGGCCGGCCGGGCAGGCCGGTCGCGGGCTACGAGACCGTGCCGCTGTTAGTCGCCGGGACCACGGGCGACGCGGGCCGGGGCGGGGCGGCCGTCCTCCGGCGGCGCACTGCCCGGCCGAGCGGGCGGGCAGTGGTCTACGTGCACTGCCTCGACGACTCCTTCGTGCCCGCTGACCTGGTCGGCTGGTACACCGACCGCGGGTTCCACTTCTACGCGGCCGACCTGCGCCCGATGAGCGGAGGCAGGCCGGGGACGGCGGACCCGGGCCAGGCCGCCGAAGCGCTGGGCGCGTACTTCGCCTGCCTCGACGCTGCCATCACGCACTTGCGCAACGCCGATGCCATCGACACCGTGGTGGTGTCCGGGCACGCGGCCGGTGCCCTCTTCGCCGCGCTGTGGTGCCACGCCCGGCGGGGCAGCCAGCCGGTGGACGCCCTGGTCCTCGCCCGCCCCGAACTAGGTGCCGCGCGGCCGTGGCCCGCCAGGGTGGCCGTGCGCGAGGACGGCGCGGCCGGGCGCCCCCCGCCGCTGCTGGCCGGGGCGCAGCGCCGGCTGCGGCGCGGGCTCGAAATCGCCTGCCCGGTCCTGGTCATGTGCCCGGTGGCCCAGGGCCACGGGCCAGGTGCCGCCGGCGGCCTGGGGGCGCTGGGGATCCTGGGGGCGCTGGGAGCCCTGGGGACACTGGCCGGCCGCCGGGTCACGATCCGGCTGGGCGAGCACGTCACCTGGCTGACGCTGGACGGCGGCCTGCCCGGGCAGGCGCCGGCGGCGGCGCCGCAGCGCCGGCGCTTCCTGGACGAGCTGGGCCGCTGGCTCAGCGCCTACCTGTCCGGCCAGATCCGGGACCAGCTGCTGTTATCCGGCCGTTACTGTACCGAAACCGTGACCATCGGGTACCCCGAGGCGCCGTTGGGCTCGGGCGGCGCCTGGACCGCGGTCTGGGTGTAGCCGGTGGCGTCGGTGGCGCGGGCCTCGATGAGATGGCTGCCCGGCGTGGCGTCCCAGTCCCACACCCACTGCCGCCAGGTGTCGATCCCCGGCACCGCCGCCAGCCGGGCCCGGTGCCATGGCCCGCGGTCGACGCGCACCTCCACCGCGTCGATGCCCTTGTGCTGCGCCCAGGCGACGCCGGCGACGGGGGTGCGGCCGGCCGGCACGGTGCCGGAGCCGTTCGGCACATCGATCCGTGACTCGGTCTTGATCGGGGCCTGCTGCGACCAGCCGCGTGGCACCCAGTAGCCCTGCGCGGCGGCGAACGTGGTCACGTTGATGTCGGTCACCCATTTGCAGGCCGATACGTAGCCGTACAGGCCGGGCACCACCATCCGGGCCGGGAACCCGTGCGCGACCGGGAGCGGCGTCCCGTTCATCGCCACCGCCAGCAGCGCGTCCCGGCCGTCCATGACCGTCTGCACCGGGGTGCCGGAGGTGAACCCGTCGGACGAGGTACACAGCAGCTGGCTCGCCCCGGACCGGATACCGGCCGAACGGAGCAAGCTGGCCAGGCTCGCTCCCAGCCACTTCGCGTTGCCGATATAGGGGCCGGCCACCGGGTTGGAGACGCAGCACAGGGTGATGTAGTCCTCGATCAGCGGCCGGCGGAGCAGGTCGGCGAAGGTGATCGTGATCTCCCGCGCCACCATGCCGTGGATCCGCAGCTGCCAGGTCGCCGGGTCGATCTCGGGCAGGATGATCGCGGTGTCCACCCGGTAGAAGACCCCGTTCGGGGTGATGAACGGGCTCAGGCCCTGGATGCCGAGATCGGAGCCGGCCGGCAGCGGCGGGGCGGGCTGCGCGGGGCGGGGGAAGCGCAGGGTGGTGCGGGCGTGCGTCACCGCGCTCGAGGGCCCGGCCAGCCGCTGGCCGATCAGCAGGCTGGCCGCGCCGGCGCCGACGGCCACCGAGCCGGTGACCAGGAACGCGCGCCGCCCGGGCCGCGCGGGCGCGGTGGAGGCCGGCGGCGGGCCGGACGGGACCCAGGATGCGCCGGCGGACTCCAGGGCACCGGTATCGGCCGAGTCGCCGGCGGCGCCGGCCGTGGGCGCGGCCGGATCGGCCAGCGGCTCGGTGTGGTCCGGCTGGCCGGGGGCGATCGGCGTGCCCCCCGCGGTGGCCGGGGCGGGCGAGACGGACGCGGCCGGCCCGGTGGCTACCGCGGCCCGCACCAGCCGGGTCATGGCGAAGGCCCCGGCCGCGGCCCCGATCAGGACCGGCACCGCGTCGATCGCGCTGGAGTCGGGGCGGGTCGCCGCGGCCACCAGGCCGATCAGCGTGAACACCCCCAGCCCGGCCAGCCCGTAGCCGAGCCGGCGCATGGCGGCGACGCCGATCAGCGCGGCGAACACCGCCAGCACCACCAGGATGCCCGCCACCAGCACTCTCTTGTCGTTGGAGCCGAACGCGGAGATGGCGAAGTTCTTGACCGGGGGCGGCGTAGCGTCGATGGCCGCACCGCCGACGGTCACCACCGGCGAGCCCTGCGGCCCGGTGATCCCGGCGACCAGCTGCGCCACGCCCAGCGCGACGAACGCGGTGATCAGGCCGGTCGCCAAGCCCAGGGCGCGCACGCGGCCGGGCGCGGCGCCGTGGGCGTCGGGGGATGATGTCACATCATCTATTCGTAGCCGACTCCGGCGCGGATTGCCGGATCGCGGGCCAGGCCAAGCCGAATCCGGCGCGGCCACGAATGACATATGCAGAGTAAGGATGTGGCATGACCGAGGGACAGCCGGGCATCTGGCCCCCGCCCGTCGGCGGGAGCGACCTGGCCGGCCTGCTGGCCCGGGTCGCCCGGGGCGACCAGGCTGCCTTCGCTACGGTCTACGACCGTGCCGCCGCGCAGGTCTTCGGTGTGGTGCTCCGGGTGGTGCGCGACCCGGCGCAGTCGGAGGAGGTGGCCCAGGAGGTGATGCTGGAGGTGTGGCGCACCGCCGCCCGTTTCGACCCGCACCGGGGGAGCGCGACGGCGTGGCTGATGACCCTGGCGCACCGCCGGGCGGTGGACCGGGTGCGCTCCGGGCTGGCGGCCGCACAGCGCGAGGCCCGGGCGGCGGTCGCCGAGATCGATTACGACGTGGTCGCCGAAGCGGTGGAGACCCGGCTCGATGCCCAGCGCGTGCGCCGGTGCCTGGACTCGCTGACCGACCTGCAACGGGAATCGGTCACCCTGGCCTACTACGGCGGCTACACCTACCGGGAGGTGGCTGGCCTGCTCGGGGTGGCGGTGGGGACGGTGAAGACGCGCATGCGGGACGGCCTGATCCGGCTGCGCGACTGCCTCGGGGCCGGGGTATGAGGCTCCGGCGGGAGGTCCCGCACACCCTGGCCGGCGCGCACGCGCTGGATGCGCTCACCGACCGGGACCGGGCCAGGTTCGAGCGGCATCTGGCCGGCTGCGACGCCTGCCGTCAGGAGGCCGCCAGCTTGCGGGAGGCCGCCGCACGGCTCCCGGCCGCCTCGGCGGTGCCGCCGCCCGGGCGGTTGCGCGGGCAGGTGCTCGCCGAGGCGGCCCGCACCCGCCAGCAGCCGCCGTTCACCACGGACGGGCTGGCCGGCCCCGGCGGCGGCCGGCGGGCCGTCAGCTGGCGGGCGCCCCGGATGGCGGTGGCGATCGCGGGCGGGTGCATGCTGGTGGCGCTGGTCCTCGGCGGCCTGTTCATCAACACCCAGCACCGCCTCAGCCAGGAGCAGGCGCACAGCCGGGCCATCGCCGCGGTGCTGAACGCCCCGGACGCTACCATCATGTCGGCCCGGGCGGCAGCGGGCGGGACCGCCACCGTCGTCATGTCCCACCGCGATCACGCGCTCGTGCTCACCACCGCCAGGCTGCCGGCCCTGCCCGGCGGGCGGCGCTACCAGGTGTGGCTGATGGGACTGCACCGGGCCCGGGCGGCGGGCATGCTGCCCGCGCCGCGCCAGGGAATGACCGCCCCCATGGTCGTGTCGGGGGTGGCGCCGGGGGACGCGGTGGCCGTGACCGTGGAGTCGGCTGGCGGGGCCAGCTCGCCCAGCTCCGCCGCGGTGCTGATGATCGTCCTGCCGTCGTAACCGGTCTCAACGAGGGTGGGCGGGGACCTGGGCCGGAAAAACCCTCTAGGGTGAGAACTCGTGAAAGCATCTGTCGAGGCGCAGCTGCGGCTGCTCGAGCTGGCTGACCTGGACGCCGAGCTGAGCCGCCTGGACCACCGCCGCCGCACCCTGCCCGAGCTCGAGGAGTACCAGCGGATCGAGGCCCGGGATACCGGGCTCGGCGATGAGCTGACCGCCCTGGAGGCGACCGAAAGCGACCTCCGGCGGGAACTGGCGAAGGCAGAGGCCGACGTGGACCAGGTCAGGTCCCGGGTGGAACGCGACCAGACCAGGCTGGACGCCGGCCAGGTGTCCTCTCCGAGGGAGCTGGAGAACCTGCAGTCGGAGATCGTCTCGCTGGCCCGCCGCCAGTCGGACCTGGAGGAAATCGAGCTCGGCGTGATGGAGCGGCAGGAGGCGGCGCAGCGCCGCCATGACGAGCTCACGCAGGAGCGGACCGTCCTCGCCCGCCAGCGCGACGACGTCGCCGGCCGACGGGACGCGGCGCTCGGGGAGATCGGCGAGCAGGCGGGCAAGGCCGAGAGCCTGCGGGCCGGTGTCGCGGCCGAGGTGCCGGACGCGCTGCTGGACCTGTACGCGAAGCTCCGCGCGCAGCATGGGGTCGGGGCCGCGGCGCTGCGGGGCGGGCGGTGCGAGGGATGCCACCTGTCGCTCAACACCGTCGAGCTGGCCGACATCCGGGCCGCCGAGCCGGATGAGGTGCTCCGTTGCGAGGAATGCCGCCGGATCCTGGTCCGCACCCCGGAGTCCGGCCTGTGACCCGCCGGCTGGTCGTCGAGGCCGACGGCGGCTCCCGCGGCAACCCCGGCCCGGCCGGGTACGGGGCCGTGGTGCGCGACGCGGCGACCGGGGAGGTGCTCGCCGAGGTGAGCGACAGCCTCGGCCGGGCCACCAACAACGTGGCCGAGTACTCGGGGCTGATCGCGGGCCTGCGGGCCGCCGCCGGGATCGCGCGTGGCGCCGATGTCGAGGTCCGGATGGACTCCAAGCTCGTCGTCGAGCAGATGTCGGGCCGCTGGCAGATCAAGCACCCGGCCATGCGCCCGCTCGCCGCGCAGGCCAGGGAGGCGGCAGGGGCGCTGGGCCGGGTGAGCTACACGTGGGTGCCGCGCTCGCGCAACGCCCACGCCGACCGGCTCGCCAACGAGGCCATGGATGCCGCCACCCGGGGCCTGGCCAGGGACGCTGGGCCAGCGGGCAGCGTGCGTTAAGCCGCTGATACCCGGGGGAGGGGCATGGCCGGAGGCGCGATACGGACCTCACCTGGCTGGTTGGAGGCGCTCGGCCCGCCGACCACCACGGTGCTGCTGCGGCACGGTGAGACCGCGCTGTCGGGCGGGCGGCGGTTCGCCGGCCGCGGTGACATCCCGCTCACCGGGACCGGGCTGAAGCAGGCGGCTGCGGCCGCGGCCCGGCTGGCCGCGCGCGGCGGGCTCGACCTCATCGTCACCTCGCCGCTGCAGCGGGCGCGGCAGACCGCCGGGGCGGTGGCCGCGGCGACCGGTGTGCCGGTGGTGGTGGGAGACGGATGGATGGAGACCGATTTCGGGGAATGGGAGGGGCTCACCCACGCCGAGGCGGCGCAGCGCTGGCCGGAGCGGGCGGCCGCCTGGCTGACCGACACCAGTGCCGCCCCTCCGGGAGGCGAGAGCCTCGCCGCCACCTCAGACCGGGTGCTCGCGGCGCTGGACTCGCTGCTGGCCGGGCATCCCGCGGCCACGGTGCTCGTGGTCAGCCACGTCACGCCGATGAAGATCCTGCTTCAGCATGCGCTGCTCGCCCCGCCGGTGGCGATGAGGCGGATGCTGCTGGATGTCGCGTGCCTGTGTGAGATCGACTGGTATGACGGGGGAGTGGGGGTCGTGCGCGCCCTGAACGACACGGCGCACCTTTCACCATGGGAAATTGCCGGATAACGCCTATGCTGGATGCCGCGGCGGGCGAGCCGGCCGGGCGGCCGCGCCGGGGAGACCCGGTGAGGAAGGTCCGGGCTCCGCAGGGCAGGGTGATCGGTAACGCCGACCCGGGGTGACCCGCGGGACAGTGCCACAGAAAGCAGACCGCCCTTGGCCCGGTCTTCGGCCGGGCCAAGGGTAAGGGTGAAACGGTGGTGTAAGAGACCACCAGCGCCCGGAGTGATCCGGGCGGCTAGGTAAACCCCACCTGGAGCAAGGTCGGAAGGGCCCTAGTGGTTTCGGCCACGGGGCCTGCGCGAGCGTTTGAGGGCGGCCCGCCCGAGCTCGCGGGTAGACCGCATGAGGCTGTCGGCAACGGCAGTCCCAGATGGATGGCCGTCGGCCCGCGCAAGCGGGTGCACAGAACCCGGCCTACAGGCTGACTCGCCCGCCGCCCGTCCTCTGACGTGCTGCTGCGTATTCATGATCACTTTCTGGCGCACATCGGGCGCGCGTCAGCCGGGGCGAACATCGCGTCGAGCGCGCCGCGGCCGTGCTCGCTGGCATCCGGGAACAGGTGCCCGTAGGTGTCCATCGTCTCGGCCATCGTGGCGTGCCCGAGCCGTTCCTGGATCACCTTCGGGTGCAGTCCGGCAGCGATCAAGGACGACGCGTAGAAGTGGCGCAGGTCGTGAAAGCGCGTGGCCGCCGGCAGCTTCCCGCCAGCAGAACCCGAAACTGTTGCGCTGCACCGGCCTGCCGAGCCGGTTGGTAATGAGGATCTGGTCGGTGCCGGGCGCCCACCGTTGCATATGCGTGGTGACCGCGTCCAGCACGAGATCATCGACAGGGATCACCCGCCGGCTTGCCCTGGTCTTGAGCGGTGACAGGGTCTTGTTGTGCATCTGCTCGTCTCTCCCCTCATGCCTCAGCTTCCGGGCGCGGCGGCCACCGCCCTTGCACCGATGAAAAGCCTGCCGCCGTGTAGTACTCATCCACCGGCAGCTCGCCGTAGTACTCGCGCGGGTCTTCGTCAGCGGTGAGCGTCACAGCGCCGCGGATCCAGGCGCGCACGTGGCCCATGTCTGCGGTCACCGTGGGAGTGACCTGGTAGTTGAAGATGACCCGGCCGGGCTGGTAATCAGCCTGGTCACGTTCGTCCGCCGTCATGAGCATGACCGGCGGGCAGTTCAGCACCGCGGCCAGCGCGAACATCTCCGCGGCGCTTCGGCCCGGCCGGGCACCTAGCCGTGTACTGCGCGGCCTCGCCCGGCTGCCGGTCGGTCTGGTACCGGCCGAGGCGCGAGCGGCGGGATTAGCGCCCTGGCGTAACAAACGCTCCCCGGCCGTAGCCGCCGGGAGGGCCGTTCCAGGCCCGCTAGCAGCCGCCGGGCCTAGTCAGGTCCCGGCCGCCAGGCGTAGACTCCCGGCACACACGGTCTGGACCCTGCTGTCAACACTTCTTTGAGCAGGGGGCACCATGACCACCATCCTCCGGGCACCTCCAGCCACCGTCGTCCTCGACGGGGAGATCGACATCGCCACTTCCCCGGCCATCCGGGAATCCCTGATGGCAGCGATCAACGCCGGAAACGTCCATCTGGCCGTCGACATGCGCTATCGCTGCTGTGGGCGGCCTGGGGGGCTTTGATGTTCGAGCTAGAGCACTTCGCCGACGGGGTGGATTTCCTGGTCGAGTGGGACGACAAGCGCCACGATGGCCGTCTGCGCGGCGTCGTCTATGACAGCGCAGAGATGGCCCAGGACGCGACTCAGTTGGCTGTAAGCCTCCAGGTCCCGCTCATGGCGGCACGTGATCTGCCCGACAGGCCACAGACAGCCACCTTGCACCTCCCGTAGCGTAATGTGCGGCGCTCGCCGGAGTGCCGGTCGGTGTGGTACCGGCCGCGGCACGAGCCCGGCGGGGGTTAGCCCGCCGGGCGGGGTTACTGTCGGCGCGCCTCGTGCTCGCGTATCTGCTCGGCGAGGGACTTGGCGGTGTACCCCCGGAACACGACTGGCGGGCTCGTCATCCGCCGCCGGACGTACAGCAAGCCGGATACCCCGCGCCATGCTTCCCATCCGCGGAACTGGCCGCGGAGCACTGTCAGCGGGTCGTGCGGTGCTGTGGGCTGGTGGCTGGCAGGATCGTTCATAGCCGGACCTCGTTTCCGGTCAGGCCCCGGGTAGCGGTGTGTGAGCACCGTCCGGGGCCGCTGATCCGGCCGGCGGCATGGCCGCTGACCGGCACGAGTTCCGGTACGAGGAGCAGATGAGATGGTGAAACGGTGGATGCTGCGGGCGGCACCAACAGACGGCTACGCGTCGGTGCCTGCCTGTCGCTGTCGGGGAGATTCTCCCCATTCGGACGGCAAGCAGCCCACGGTCTTCGGGTGTGGGCGGCGCTCGATGGCCAAGCCGACGTCCTGATCGAGGACGACGCCAGCGACGTGCACCGGCTCCAGGCCCTCCTCCCCTCCGTGGCCGCACGCAGTGACCTGCTGCTAGGGCCCTACTCCACAGTGCTGATGCGGGCTGCCGGCGATATGGCTGCCGAGTCAGGATGGCTGCTCTGGAACCACGGAGGATCAGGCGACGACGTTGAAACCGCTCACCCCGGTCAATTGGTGTCCCTGCTCACGCCCACAAGCCGCTATATGGAGCCCTTCCTTTCCCAGCTGGCCGCGGAGGCCGAGCCGACACAAGAGCTGCGTATCGTGCACGGCAAGGGCAGGTTCGGCCGACAGGTCGCCAGCGGGGCAGAGGCTTACGCCCGGCAACTGGGCTTCACGCGCGTCAGCATGGGTCCGGCAGATGCGATCCTGGCTAACGACTTGCCCGAGGACTGGATATTGATCACAGCCGGGACCTTCGAGGAAGACACCGAGACTGTTATGCGGGCGCGCTGCCTGGCCCGGGCCCCGCGGGTGACGTGCGCTGTCGCGGCAGGAGTCCGAGAGTTCAGCCATGCTGTCGAACGTCCCGATGGCACCTTTGGGATCGCGCAGTGGTTCCCGGGAAGCGGCCACAAGGCTCTGCTGGGCCCTGACGAGCGCGACTTTCTGGATGCGTACCATGCCGCCGCCCGTGAGATGCCCGACTACGCGGCGATCCAAGCCGCCGCCGCCGCCTCGATCGCGGTGCACTGCGCCAGGCAGAAGAGCAGCACCGAACGGGACCTCCTATGGCCAGCCGCTGCAGCCCTGGACACCAGCACGCTATATGGCGCCTTCAAGATCGATCAGATGACCGGTGCACAGGTCAGCCACCGGACAGTCTTGACCCGTTGGATTGAGGGCGAGCTCGTCGCCGTCTCGTATGACTCGGTCTCCGAACCCACGGATTGAGAGACGGGCTCGGTCTGTGTCCAAATGGTCTGAGACCGTCCGGTGCTTCGGATGATCAGGACATACGTGCTCTAGGTCGTTAGGGTCAGTCCGGGCCCGCGCATCGGCGTTGCTGCCCGCGTTGCTGCTCGCCGTTCTTCGCGCCGGTGGTCCTGATAGTTCAGGCAGCCGGGGCCACCAGGGTGCCCCGATCGACCCTGGACTCGTCGCGGTTGCCGTACCGTTCGCGCAGCGCCTGCCAGGCCGCCAGCTTCTCCGGCCGCATCCGCTGACCGTCATACAGGTCGTGCACGAAACAGCCAAGCGAGCTCTCCCCGTCTGGCCCGAGGAATTCCACGGTCAAGACCTCCCGCCCGGGGAACGAGGGGAACGGGTAGGGCCCACGCACGAAACGGACGCCGGTGATCTCATCGACTCGCACGTCCATGTGCCAACTCGCCGCGTCGTCGCCGAGCTCGACGTGCCACCAGCGCCGGTCGGCCGGTCCGCGGAACAGGTGCGTTGTCACGCCGGCGAGGTGCGCGACCCACCAGCCGACGCCGAAGACAAAGCCCAGCAGCCCAGACCCCGGCAGGTCGGCGATCAGCTGTTCCAGTTCGCTGGCGGGTTCGCTGGTATATGTGGTCGTGCTCATCTCGCACTCCTCACCCCAGGTCGGCGCCGTTAGTGGTTGGCAACATGGCGCCGCGCAGGATCGATACCCGCCGCCCGCAAGATGACCAGCTTGGAAGGTCGGTCACCCGGACCAGGCGTGAGCAGGGCTGACGTTCGCGCTGGTTGCAGGGGTGCTGTCCCCGTTAGTTACTGCCATTGACCGTAGAAGCTCCTGGTATATGGCACGTCTGTGGCACGCTCATGGCTCCCATGGCCGCCGTAGCTCAGGGAGTGCAGGCCGCCCGAATTCATCAGCGCTCTCGGCCGCGGTACATGCGCACCAGGGCTGTGCCCAGACCGGCGACCGCCAGGACGACCCAGACCGCGATCACCCAGCTCATAACTGGGAAACTCGAGACCCGGGAGCACACCCCGCTCGGCAAGCATGCGGCCCGGACGGGGCTCTCGGTGTCGCTAGCGATCATGGCCACGATGCCGGTAATCCCAGCGCCGATCCCTGCACCGAGAAATATTGCCGGGCCCTTACCCGGCCGCCAGGACTCCGCCGGTGAGCGAGAACCTGATGAACCAGTGCGTAGCCTGGCCTCTACCCGCTGGTCGATCTCCGCGCCGATCCGATCGACCAAGCTTTCTGCGACCGCGTCGTCATAGTCGCGGCCAAGTTCCTGATGCACTGCTGCTGCCGCAGCGATGTCATTCCGGGTCACCTGATCCACGGCATCACGGTATATCTCAAATATTGGACGGTCTACGACCGGAACGGTGTCGCGGAGGTTCGCCGCGCGCGATTCGGACGCGCGACCTACTGCTTAGATCCCTATGGGGTTGCCCCGCTTTGACGGACAGGGCTGATAACTCGGTCAGGCTACCATCTTGATCTTGCCTGTTTCTTCGAACTCGGCGGGGCTGCGGTAGCCGAGGGTGCTGTGCCGCCGGCTGCCGTTGTACCAGGCGATGTACTCGATGATTGCCCGCCTGGCTCCGGCCTTGGTTGGCCAGGGCTGGAGGTCGGGCAAGTCGCCTTTGATGGCGGCGAAGAATGATTCGGCGGGGCGTTGACGCTCATATATCTGTCAAGCTGCCTGCTGATCTTGTTTCGGGCGCGTTCAGCGGAACTGAACCACCAGAGCCTTCGTCCTAGTCCTGGGCAGCGAGCTAGTCCTGGGCAGCGAGTAGCAGCGTGGCGAGCGGCTCGAGGGTGGCCATGAGCTCATCGAGCTCGTCCGGCTCGAGGCTCTCGTAGGGCCTCGCCGCGAGGTCGTCGGTGAGCGCCTCGACCCGCTGTTTGACGGCACGACCCGGTTCGCTCAGCCAACCGTCATCCCCGATCAGGCCGCGATCGCGCATCCCGTCGATCACGGCGGCGAGCTGCGCTGCCGGGAGGTGGTGGATGCGTCCGAACTTCTCCGCCGGCATGCCCATGTCGAGGGCGAAGAGGACGTGAGCCTCAAGGCCGCCGACACCCTCGATCATCAGGGCCGCGATGTGCCCGTCGCCACGGTGCTCGCGCAGCAAGGAGCCTGCATGAAAGAAGCGGGCCACCACGTCGCCGGGGATCGGGATCGCACGCAGCGCGGCGTACATGGGTCGGCCCTCGAACGGGGCGCTGGTCGCCGCCTTAATCAACAGTTCGGCGGCGCGGGCGAAGGCGGGAGTGTCGACGCGATCGCCGAGGATTCGCCGCAGCGCCTTCACGCAGCCCGTCTGACGAGCGGCGATCGCCGCTTCAGGCGTGGTGGTGCGCCACACCTTCGGAATGTGGCGAGCCACCTCGCCGGGAGCGAAGTTGTAGAACAGCGCGTCCACCACCTCCGCCGCGGCGAGCCCCAAGGGCGCCGCCCGTCCGGCGAAGTAGGTGTCCCAGTAGTTGGTGAACCCCAGGGCGAACATCGCCTCGTTGGGTTCGTCGGCTGTGTAAGGGATGACACCAATCGGCTCGACGAGCTCGAACATCCGGCGAGCCATCGAATTCATCGTCTACTCCTCCTGCTGCAGGCCCGGCGCCCCTTGCGGGCACTCACGATCACTTGGACGACTGCGCGCCGCCAAACTCATCGCACAACGACGCCTGACGGTTCACCTGAAGGTCGCTGTTATGGGGACTCCTTCGGCGAGCGCGGTACTACGGTCGCGTTGGTCGCCTACGTGACCTCGTCACGGCGTGCGGGGCCCGATCCGCCGGGCGCGACGAGGCCGGTCTCGTAGGCCAGGACGACGGCTTGGGCGCGGTCGCGGAGGTCGAGTTTGGCCAGGATGCGGCCGACATGGGTCTTGGTGGTCTGCTCGGCGATGACCAGGGTGCTGCTGATCTCGGTGTTGGACAGGCCGTGGGCGATCAGTTGCAGTACCTCGGTCTCCCGCTGGGTGAGCGCTCCGAGACTGGGCGGGAATGGCGGGGCCGGACGCGGCTGGCGGGCGAAGTCGGCGATCAGCCGCCGGGTCACCGACGGGGCAAGCAGGGCGTCACCGGCGGCCACCACGCGGACCGCGTGTATGAGCTCGGCGGCGGTGGCATCTTTGAGCAGGAAGCCGCTGGCGCCGGCCCGCAGCGCCTCGTAGACATATTCGTCGAGGTCGAAGGTCGTCAGCATCAGCACTCGCGGCCGGGCCGGGCTGGCGGCGGCGCTGAGAATCTGGCGGGTAGCGTGCAGTCCGTCCATGACCGGCATCCGCACGTCCATCAAGACGACATCGGGCTTCAGATGGCGGGCCTGGCGGACCGCGTCGGCGCCGTCGGCGGCCTGGCCGACGACCAGCAACCCTGGTTGGGAGTCGAGGACCGCGGCGAAGCCCTCCCGCACCATCGCCTGGTCGTCGGCGATCAGGCAACGCGTGGCCGCGTTGCCGCCTGCCCCGCCGCTCGTTGTCATGTCATGTCGCCGAGGGGGAGCACCGCTGAGACCACGAAGCCGCCGTCGGGCGATGGTCCGGCCGACAGCGAGCCGCCGAGCAGCGCCACCCGCTCGCGCATCCCGGTCAGCCCGTGACCAGGCCCGTCTTCGTTCCCGAACGGGTCGGCCGATCCGCCAGGTCCGTTGGCCACCCGCAGCAGGACCGCGCCGGAATCGCGGTCAACTGATACGGTGACCACGGCTCCCGGGGCGTGCTGGCTGGCATTGGACAGCGATTCTTGCACGATCCGGTACGCGCACACTCCAACGCCGGGAGGCACCTGATCGAGCGCGGCGGGTACCGAAAGCTCGACCGATAGTCCAGCTTGCCGGGCGGTATCGACGAGCAAGGGCAGGTCCGTCAGCACGGGCTGCGGTGCAAGATCGGCGGGCTGATCGTGGCGTAGCACGCCGAGCAGCCGCCGCATCTCCGACAGCGCCTCACGCGCCTCCTCGCTCAACGAGCCGAATTCGGCCTGGGCCGATTCGGGCAAGCCGGTGAGGCGGTACGGCGCGGTCTCGGCCCGGACCGCGATCAGCGACATGTGGTGGGCGACCACGTCATGCAGTTCCCGCGCGATGCGGGTGCGTTCCTCCAGCACGGCCCGCCGCGCCCGCTCATTCTCGGCGCGTTCGGTCTGGGCGCCCAGGGCGCGCTGGGCGCGCAGCCGGAAACCGATGCTGTCCACCGCGATCGCCACGGCGGTGAAGACGACGGTGGCGCCGGCCGGGCCGTTCAGGTTAGGTATGTCGGCGGTGAGCCACAGCCACCACGGGATGAGGGTCAGCGCCCACATCCACCACAGTTCTGGTCGCTGCTGGCGGATCCCCGCGAGGCAGAACGCTCCCAGCAGCGCGAGTATCTGCCCCGCGCTCCACGGCCAGCCGCCCCGCCAGTCGGCAGGTACCAGCGGGACCAGCAGCAGCGCCAGCCACCCGATCCGCCAGGCCAGCATCGGATAGCGGGCGGCGAGCGGCAGTGGCGCAACTACCGGCACGGCCAGCAACAGCTGGCCCAGCGTCGCGGCACCGGGGACCAGGTTGGCGACGCACAGCGCGAGCGTCGCCACGCCGAGCGCCGCGTAGGCGACCCTGCGCTCCTGCGGTGAATGCCATCGCCAGACCAAGGGCGGGTCGGCGCCGATCAGCACCTGGACCAGCCCGTGCCGCGCCCGCTTGGCCACGGAGGGTGCCGCCGCTCGGGCGCTGCTGATCGCCGGTGGGATGCCGGGCATCCGTCTCACGATCCAAGGGTAGGTCGCCAGGGCCGCCCCGCTCATCACGCCAGCGTTGTCATACCTGGGTATCAGTGCGGCCTTGGACTTGCCTGGGCTACCTGCGTGGTATGACCGCAGATTCGGCTCCGTGGTGCGACGACCCAGCCCGGCCCGCCGGGGCAGCCTTTAGCCGTGGTGTTGTCCAATCAGGTGCCGCGCCGCATCCAACCCGTTTCCGGAGGCGATCATGAACGTCGAGATCACGGGTCTGACCAGGCGGTTCGGCCGGACCATGGCGGTGGCGGGGGTGGACCTGCGAGCCGGCCCAGGGGTGCTCGGGCTGCTGGGCCCCAACGGCGCGGGCAAGACCTCGCTGCTGCGGATGATGGCCACGGCAATCCGGCCGACCTCGGGCACGCTGCGGCTGCTCGGCCGCGACCCCGGCGCCGACGGCCCGCGGCGGGAGGTCAGGCGGCGGCTCGGCTACCTGCCACAGAACCTCGGCTACTACCCGGGCTTCACGGTCGCCGAGTTCGTTGAGTACTTCGCGCTGCTGAAGGAGGTTCCAGCGGCGCAGATACCGGTGGCGGTAACGGCGGCCATCGAGCGGGTGGAGCTGGGCGGCAAGGCCAAGACGAAGCTGCGGGCCCTGTCCGGGGGGATGCTCCGCCGGGTGGGGGTCGCGCAGGCGATCGTCAACGAGCCTGAGCTGCTGCTCCTGGACGAGCCAACGGCCGGGCTGGATCCCGAGCAGCGGGTGGCGTTCCGTGCCCTGCTGCGTGAGCTCAGCCAGCGCGCCACGGTTGTGGTCAGCACACACCTGGTCGAGGATGTCGGCGCTGCCTGCGCGCGGGTCGCGCTGATGGACCACGGAAAGATCGTCTTTCACGGCACCCCAGCAGACCTGGCCGCCCGGGGCGAGGGATGCGGCACTGGCGATGCGCCCCTGGAGCGTGGGTACAGCGCGGTCCTCGCGGGGGCACGGTCATGACCGCCGTGCGGGTCCCGGCCGTATCCCCGCCCATGCCAGCCACGCGCGGGCGCCTGCGGGCAGCGGCGCGGCTGCTGCGCCTGGAACTGCGCCGCAACGCGATGCCGTGGGTGCTGCCGGTGGCCGTCTGCCTGTTCTGGTTCACCACCTACCGCAAGGCCATGGCCATGCCGCCGCTGTGGAATCTGCGGGCCGCCAGCATGCAAAGTGGCGCCTTGCTGGCCTTCGTGTGCCCGGTGGCCGGCGTGGCCGCGTGGATGGGGTCGCGGGAAGTCCGCCGCCACATCACCGACCTGGTGACGGTCACCGCCCGGCCGCGGTGGGCCCGCCAGCTCACCACCTGGGCCGCCACCACCTGCTGGGCCATGCTGGGCTACCTGGGCTGTGTGGCCGCCCTGTACGGCGTGACCGCACGGCAGGCGGCCTCGGGCGGGCCGCCGTGGTGGCCGGTCGCGGTCGTTGCCGCGAGCCTGCTTGCGCTGTCCGCGCTCGGGTTCGCCGCCGGGGCGCTCGTTCCCAGCCGGTTCACCGCGCCGGTAGCCGCGATCGCCGCGTTTTTCGCGCTCGCGCTCAGCACCCAACTGATCCAGGGCAGCCAGTCATACTGGCAGGTCTCGCCGATAGTCGCCGCCCCTTGGGACATCGGGGCCGACGCGGGTAGGGGAGTCTTCTATCCCTACCTTCCCGACCTGCCCATCGCTCAGGTGATATTCCTTACCGGGCTCACCATGGCGGTGCTGGGAGCCGCGACGCTGCCCAAAGGCCCGGGCGTGGGATGGCTGCGCCGACCGGCCGCGGCCGTCACCGTAGCCGGGCTGCTCGCGGCCGGGACAGCCGTTGCGCTGGCCGGCACCGGCAAGCTGGACGCCCACGGCATGATCGCTATCCCGGCCCTGCACAATGCGGCCAACGACCGGCCGCTGCGATACACACCGGTCTGCAGCCATGCCGCGATCCCGGTCTGCCTCAACCCCGCGTACGCCAGCTACCTGCCAACAGCAGCGACCGCGCTCGCACCGGTGCTCAACGAGATGGCGGGCCTGCCCGGCGCGCCGGTCCGTGTCAGCCAGGCCGCCGCGACCTACCGGCAGGGCCCAGGCAACTCCGTCAGTGTCAGCCTGGCTGGCCCGCCTGTCAGCGGCACGCCGCCCGTGTTTCACCTGCTTCTTCCCAACCAGCTGCCCGGACCCCCCATGACCACCGGTGGATTGGCCGCCGCGCTGCGATCAAGCGCCGGGCCCGCCATCGTTGCCAGCGTCATCGGCGACAGCCCCAGCGCATCCCGGGCGCAGCAGGCGGTCGCGGCTGCGCTGAGCGTGTCAGCCGTCCTGCCGCAGCCATCCCTACCGGGTCCCGTTGTGCGGCGGCGGAACACGACAGTGCCGCTGCCGGCACCCGTACGATCCGCGGCCGGAAGGTTCGCCGCGCTGCCGGGTCCGGCCCGGCATGCCTGGCTGGTGCGGCACCTGGCCGCCCTGCGCGCTGGGCGGATCACACTGGCGCAGCTGCCATGACCGCCGGCACCGCACGCAAGGCGCCGACCGCAGCACCGGACCGCAAAGCGCGGCCAGCGTGGCCACCGCGGGCAGGGACGCGCCTGCTGCGGCTGCACGCCACCAGCCGACGGGTTCCGGCGGCCATCGCGGCGATAGCGGCCTGCGCGATCGGGCTGAGGATCGCGCTCACCGGGCACTGGGACACCTATGGCGCGCTGCAGCTGCCGCTGGTGTTCGAGGCCGGAGCCGCGGTGGCCATTACCATCACCACCGCAAGCCCGCTCGGCGAGCCAGAACGCGTCACCGGCCGGTGGCTGCCGTTCCTGCGGCTGGCCACCGCGCTCGCGCTGACCGCCGCGGCTGCAGGCGCGCTGACCGCCGCCGGGACCGGAGCACACCTGGCGGGCGGCCCGCTGGACGTGCTGCGCAACGTGGCCGGGATGACCGGCGTCGGCCTGCTCTGCGCCGCCGCGCTGGGTGGCGGTCTGGCCTGGGTCGGCCCCGTAGGCTATCTGGTGGTGGGCGCCTACGGGCTGTACACCCAGTGGCACGGTCCAGCACTGACCACGCCCTGGATCTGGCCGGCCCGGCCATCACACGACCTCGGCGCGGCGATCTGCGCGGCTCTTGTGTTCACCATCGGGATCGTGGTGACCAGTGTGCGCGGAGCCCGTGATCCGGTCGGCGAATGACAGGGCGGCGCTTTCATGAGCTGTTCGGGCGAGACTGGGCAGATGCGGTCGGACCACAGCCACCGCGAGCCTGGCCTGATGTGGTCCTAGTGTGGCATCCGGCGGCCGGCCGACTGCGCTAAACCTCGGCTGGCGGCTCGGTCTGCGGATCGCCGCTGGCTGCGGCCCGTTCGGGTTCATGGCCAGGGTCTCGTGGCCCGGCCTGTACGGCGGCCGTTTCGGCTAGTGCCGATTCCAGGGTCTGGTAGATGGGGACCAGTTGGTCGACCCCGACGAGGGTGAGTATGCGCAGGACCCCCGGTGCTACCAGCTGGAGCTTGGTACCGGCCGCTGTGGCCTGCTTATGGGCGGCGATGATGGCGTTCACCCCGGCCGAATCGCAGAACGTCGTTTCGCTCATGTCGATGATCAGGACGGCAGCGTCGTGGCCGGCCGCCGACACCAGCGCCTGCCGGATCTCCTCGGCATTGGTGACATCGATCTCGGCGGGCAGTGTGACCACGGCACGCTGGCCCACCCACCGGAGCTTGTAGTCTTCCCCGGCCATGGCTATCGCGCGGCTGGCGGCTGGCGGCGGAACATGAGCAGGGCGATGTCGTCGTGGGCTGCCTCGCTGCCGACCAGGGCGGCCATCACCGCGGCGCAGGCGGCGTCGGGTGGCTGTGCCGTGACCGCCTGGCACAGCCGGGCCAGGCCGTGGTCGATCGTGTGGCCGCGGCGCTCGATCAGGCCGTCGGTGTAAAAGCACACCAGGGTGCCCGGCGCGATCTCCAGCGTGGCCACCTGCCGCTGCGCATCCGGGGCGGCGCCGATGAGCAGGCCGGCCGGGATGTCGGCCAGTTGCGTGGGCTGCCCGGGGGATGCGATGACCGGTGGGTAATGCCCGGCTGAGCAGATGTGCACCCGGTCCAGGCCCGGGTCGAACACCGCGTAGGCCACGGTGGCCACGGCGCCGGGTTCGAAGTGCTGCATCTTGGCATCCAGCCTGGACAGGACCTCGGCCGGGTCGGAGGTTCCCAGGGCGTAGGCGCGCAGCGCGCTGCGCATCCGGCCCATGATCACCGCCGCCGGGAGGCCAGAGCCGGTCACATCCCCGATCACCACGCACAGCTCCCCCGAGGGCAGGGTGAACACGTCATACCAGTCACCTCCCACCGCGCCCGCACCCGGGACGTAACGGGCGGCCATCTGCGCCCCGTCGGCGCCGGGGAGTGCGGCGGGCAGCAAGCTGCGCTGCAGCGCCAACGCCGCGACCCGGTCGTCCTGCATCATCAGCGAGTGCACCGCGGTGGCCGCCCGGTCTGCGGCCAGCTGGAGCAACTGGACGTCGTCGTCGGTGAACTCGCGGTCCGTCAAAGAGCCGACATGCAACACACCGATCACTCTGCCGCCGGCGATCAGCGGCACGCCCATCAAGGTGCGGATCCCCTTCGCCCACAGGATCGGGTTCAGCACCGTGTCGTGGTCCACATGATTGAGGATCACCGGCTGGTGCTCGGCGGCGATACGTCCCGCAAAGCCCCGGCCCACCGGGATCCGGACCCCCTGGCGCACCTCCTCCTCCAGCCCCGCGGCCGCCGTGGCGATAAGCTCCCCCGACCGGAAATCCAGCAGCAGCACCGCGGCCGTATCGGCCCGCAGGATGTCCCTGGTGCGCTCAAGCAGCTCGGCCAGCAACTCATGATCATCAAGGCGGGCCAGGGCAGCCTCAGTGATCGCCTGGATGTCGCGGAGCCGGTCCTCCAGCCTGGCCCGGCTGATAGGCGCTGCCACCTTGTTGCCTCCCGTCCGCAGCGTGTTGCGCCCGGCAGGCAGGACAGGTGCGACGCCAACCAGGCACGTCAGACATCGGCTGCTTGCT
Organism: uncultured Actinomycetes bacterium; assembly: GCA_963730065.1. Lineage (GTDB taxonomy): Bacteria > Actinomycetota > Actinomycetes > Streptosporangiales > Streptosporangiaceae > UBA9676. The sequence continues at coordinate 419,732 of CAVSQL010000014.1, forward strand.
AGCAGTGATCGTAAAGCGTATAGGCCCGCAGGCGACATCAGCTAGGCCTATTGACCCGCTGCCGCATGACCACCCAGATCCGCAGTAGTGGTCCATCTTCAGACCCCGGGTGCATGGTTCGTCCAGCCAGGCTAGGCGTGCGCACATTACGTGACGCCGCTCTCTGCCGCCGCGGATCTGAGCCGCATGTGCACGCGGATCTGGGTCCCGGCGGGTCCGCTCCGGATCTCCACAAGGTCACAAAGCTGGTGCACAATCCACATCCCCTGTCCGCCGCCATCGGGGTCCGGGTCACGGCGGCCGACGAGCGGGTCGCTGATGTGACCGCTGTCCTCAACCTGGCAGAGCAGCTCACCTACGATGGCCCAGATGAAAAGCCTCCCCCCGGCGCCGGTGTGACTGTAGGTGTTGCCGGCCAGTTCACTGACCGCAATGACCAGATCACCAGCGCGGCGCCGGTCCGCCCCGGCGCCGCTGGCGTGCTCGGTGACGAAGACCCGGACCATGTGCAGGTCGTCTCGGTAGGCCAGCACGGCAGCATCATCGGGGACTGGGCCCAGCGGCCCGTCGCACCCGGCCGGGAATACGGCGGCCGCGTCATAGGCGGCGCTGGGCTGCGCGGACCCGTCCCGGATCATCATCGGATGGGTCAGCCCGGCGCTCGCGGCGATGCCAGCGTCCGGCTGTGCCTCGTCATACGGGCACAAGACGCTGACCGGAATATCGGGGAAGGCCAGGTTGATCAGGGCTTCGTGCCGGACAGTCTCGCGCCGTTGCTCAGCGGTCCGCGCATCCCAAAACGGTTGCACGACGCAGCGGACCGGCCGGCCTGGATAGGAGCTGGCGAAAGCGCGGATCGCGGGAATGATCCGGGCCGGGTTGGCGCCGATCTGGCTCATGTCGGCCCAGCTCACGTGTCGGCCATGACCGTTGAGATGCTTACGCAGAAGACCGATCGACGGGCCCGGCGCGGCGACCAGCACTGGCTCGGCGGCATCGAGGCCTTCGTCTACGAACGCGCGCACGCATGTGATGAACCCCGCCGTGCTGCTATAGAAGGCCGCAGAATGAGTAGCCTGCCGCACGCCGCCCGGCACCAGGTCGCCCATCACTGCCTCTCTGCAGCGGCTGGTCACGCCGCCCTCTGCGCAGCTACCCCCCGGACCGCACCTAACCCACTGACTGCGGCCCGGCTGTATTCCAGGTGATCGCGAACCTGCGGTCATGGCGTGCTGTCGTCGAGGTTCGGGGTTGCCGTCGGGGTCGTGCCTGCTTCGAGCGCTTCAGCTGAGCCGCTCGGCCAGCTCGACGATGATGCCTTCGGGGCCGCGGACGTAGCAGAGCCGGCAGCTGTCCTCGTACTGCCCCAGCTCGCCAACGAGTTCGGCGCCGTGGGCGTGCAGGCGGGCGAGGACGTCCTCGATGTCTTCGACGGCGAACGTGATGTGGCGGATGCCGGGCGTGTTCGCCGGTGCGTTCGGCTCAGCGTTGGCGCCCGTCGGCGTGTGGAAGCGCGAGCGGGGCACATCGGGGGCACATCACCCCCTCCCGCGAGCCATGAGACCTGTGCATGAATCTGTGGATGACTTGTGCAGATACGGCGCGAATCTGTGCGCAACGTGGGGACAACGCTGTGAGTCTTTGAGCAGCCACCTACCCGGGCATGGCCGTTACCTGGGCCTGGATCGTCCACACCCTGTGTAAAACCAGAAATGGCAAGTGGCCCGGGGCAATGGTTCCATCAGCACGCGATATTAGCCGAAAATTTATCAAACGTTTATCATAATGTGATCTACCGTGGCAACGGTAGTGGTCCAAGGGCTCCAGGCATTAGCCTAGGCGAACTTAAGGGGGGAAGGTAGTGGTCATGGGGCCACGTCCACGCCACGGGGAGGTCTGCGTTCGCTGCGCGGTGTGCTCCGGGTCCCGGCATCCTGGCCGGTAACCCGGATTTCGCGACAGCGATCTATTTACAGGCTGCCCGCTTTGCTGCCATGACCGTCATCGTTTCAAACAATGGGCCAGAATTCGCCACAGCCCGGCGGGGCCGCTGAATAGCGTCGTAAAAGACAGGGCGCCCTGCTGGCGTCAGCCCTGAAAGTGCGGACCGGCCCATACGACAGCGGTTCAGCAGCGTGCAGGCCATGGGCCTGCACCGGAGGTATGCCATGAAAACCAACGTCAGCAAGCGGGACGCGATCGCGCAGGCTATGGACTGGCTCGGCCAGTTGCGTGAGGACGGCCGCGCTGAGCCGGCCTTAGGCGGCAGTGGCGAGGCCGCCGTCCCGGCCGTCACCGCCCCACCTGCGCCCGCCGCCTCCCCGCCCGCACCCGCTACCGGGCCACCGGTGGCCGCAGCCGGTGACGGGGAAAATAGGCGTAACAGGGTGGCGATTACGGTGCGGGCGGCGATCGGTGACGAGCTGCGGATACCCATCGCCTGGTGCGACATGGGCGCGTGCATCTCGCACTACGGGCACCCGGAGGCGCTGGGCGAGGCCGACATCCGCGTCCGTGCGATCGCGGCCGGCTGGCGGGTCGACGCGCTCGGCAGGCTGGCCTGCCCGGGGTGCCAGCAGAGCGGCCGCTGGTTCTGGACCACCCACCCAGTTGTGCTCTGGGACCGGGGCCGGGCCGTCACCGCGGCCGCGCTGATGGCTGCCGCCGTGCGGGCAGAAGCCACCGGGAGCGCCGGCGACGAAGCGGAACCAGGGCGGGCGGATCGGGCCTAGGACGATGACAGCACAGACGGCACCTCTGGCTGGTGTCCCAGGCTGCCACTGGCCGACCCCGGCGGTCGAAACGGCCTTCCTGGTGAGCGGGGACTGGCCGCTGGGCCGGGGACATGCTTCCGTGCGCTGGGCCTGCTTCCCGGAGATCGGCACGTCCGCGCCGGGCGTGCGGGCCGACCAGGTTCGCAGTGCCCGGCACTTCACCGTCAGCACCCTGCAGCGGTGGGGGGCGGCCGAACGCTGTGACGACATTGCGGTCGTCGTTTCGGAGTTGCTGGCCAACGCTTTGCGGCACGCACTGCCAGCGGCCACCGAGGCCCGGGCCGGATGGCCGGTGCAGCTCGGGTTGCTTCAGCGCGGGCGCTGCGTCACGTGCGCAGTCGCCGACCCCAGCCGGGCGCCCCCGGTTCCCGGGGAGCCGGAGTACCTGGGCGAAACCGGCCGCGGCCTGCATGTCATCGCCGCGCTCAGCGACCGGTGGGGCTTCATCACCTCCGGTGACGGGGGGAAGGTCACCTGGGCGCTGTTCTTCACCCAGCTTGCGCCGCCCGCGCCGGGCGGGCCTTCATGACCCCGCCCGGCCCGGCGCGGGCAAATGGTCAGCACAAAGGGACGCCGGTGGCTGGGTCACGCCCGGTGTTGAGATAAAAGCCCGCCACATAGCCGGTGTGCGGCGCCACGAGGTGATACCAGGCGGCGTCTCCGAAGACGGGGTTGCCGACGGTATAGCAGTCCACGGCGACATGGCTGCCGGCCACACCGAGTACGTCAACGGCCTGAGCCGACGTACTCGGCGCGTTACGCACTCTCAGGCCCTTCACCAGCGTCTGGTAGCCGTGCTGGACCAGGGCCAGCTGGACGTTCATGAAGTCCTGATCGATGTTTATCTGGATGCCGCCGTAGGTCTGCGTGATGTTGCCGTTGTACTGGTGCAGCCGCTGGTGATGGGCCCATTGGCCGGGGCTGAACACAGAATCCGCGGTGTTGGCGTGCCCGTTCCACAGCGCGTCATAGATGACGTCGGGCATGGTGTAGACGCCGCTCCCGTACTGGCGAGCCAGGTCGGCGATGCCGGACAACGAGCTGCTGTACACCCCGCTGGAGTACCCCAGCCTGTGCAGCGTGGTGGTCCAGGCCGAGAAGAACCGCAGGACACGGGTGGACAGCCGGGGCGGATAGCCTTCCATGTCGTAGTAGATCGGGGCCTTCGGCCCCAGGCCGAGCTGCTGCGCCCGGTGCGCCGCATCCGTGGCCGCGGCGGCTCCCTGGCTCGCGGCTGAATTCGTCAGCTCACCGAAGGCGGCCTGCGGCCCGACGTAAAGCGGGATGAAATGCCAGCCCTGCGCGAACTGGTCCCTGAGCCACGCCGGGGTGAGATTGGGCTGCGAGCAAGCCGCGTCCGAGCCACCGAGGTATATCCCGATAGCTGCGTAGGGTGAGTCAAACCACCACTTACGCATGACAGCTTCGCTGGGTGCGGTACAGGTGTCGAATCCGCGCCCATGATAGTTGGTGGCCGCGGCCGGCAGCGGAGCCGGCTGGGCCGCGGGCGGGTCCTTATATTTGACGGGATGCGGCAGGCCCGCACTGGCGAGGATCTGGTCAACCTTTTGGCGGTGGGTATCGAACGTGGCCGTGACGCGGATCCGGCGGGCGGTGACGTTGACCTGCCTGGCCACCGGGTCCCAGGTGGAGGTGCGCGCGGCCTTCCCGGCGGCAGGCTCGACGAGCATGGCCTCGGTGGTCCCGAACACCTGACTGGGACATGCCTGGTTAGGTGGGGGAGTGCCCAGGTAGACCGCGTGGCGGTCGAAGCGGACACAGGTTCGCCGATGATGGGCGAGATTGATTACCCGCCAGCTGCGGGGAACCTGGAACGAATAGCCGCGATATGCCACCCACCGGGACCCAGAGCCCGCCGCGGCCGCCGCCTCAGCGTGAACGGCCGACAGCAGAATCCCCAAAATACCCAGGCCGATCGGGATGGCCCGCCGGGCCCTTCCGAATCCACTTCTAAGGTCGCACCCCATAAATCGCATCGGGCCCTGCCCCGGGGGCCGAGGGCTCGTGCAACCGTCGCGATCATGGTGGGAGCGTAGCCATTCCGATGTGACCGATGCATCCCGACACGCGGTGTTTATGGATCAATGTCCGGCCTAACGCGGAACGCCGTGGCTTCCCGCGCGCGCAGAATAAGCGCCTTCTTGTCACGTATGCGGGTGATGGCGTCACCGTCGGTAGTGGCGGCGCCTCCCATGACCAGGCGGTGCGGGCCGGCCCCGCGCGGGAGCTTGAGCTGGTCTGATACGGGGAGCTTGAGCTGGTCTGATACCGGGGGAGCCCGGTCGGCGAGCCTTCAACAACAGCCGGTGTTTGCCTTCCATAGTCAGAGGTATGGATCAGAGCCCGCGCGGACGGGCAGGCCAGCCCCGCGGCCCGCGCCGCCCTCCGGCAAGAGTTTCGCCGGCCACGTACTGGCGGCGACGGGTGACCGTCCTGGCCGTGGGCATCGGGTTGCTCGCCGCCGTCAGCTGGACGGCGAACGGGCTGCTGGCCGCCCGCTCAACCGCGCTGCAGGCCACCGGTTCGGCCGTCAAGACATCAGCGGCTTCCGCACCCGCACATGCGCGCGCGGACCGCGCGTCAACACGGCCGTCGCCTCCGCCACGCTCGAGCCCAGCACCCTCACCGCACCACAGCGCGGCGGGGCCGGCGGTCGCCAGGCCGGCGCGGGCCTGCGCCCCCGGGGCGGTGACGCTTCGCCTCTCGACCCCGCAGAACTGGTACCAGCCGGGCGCGACGCCTCGCTTCACGGTGAGCGCCGTCTCCGAGCGAGCGCGGCCATGCCGTTTCAACATGGGCACCAGGTTCGTGGCGGTGGTCATCGCCGGCGGTGGCCGGCGTATCTGGAGTTCGGCGGACTGTGTGAGCGGCGGCGGGTCCAACATGATCCTTCTCACCCGGGGTGTGCCAGCGGTGCTGCGCCTCTCCTGGGACCGGAGGACCTCATCGCTCGGCTGCAGCGGCGTCCGTCAGGTGGTACCTGCGGGGGAGTACCAGGTCGCCGCGGTCGCCGGGCACATACGGAGCGATAGCCAGAACGTTGTGCTCGGCGCCAAGGGCGTCTCCGGGCCCTGAGACCATCCGCCCGCCGATGGTGCCGAACAGCGGTTTCTGCCTGAACAGGTTACTGAATCAACCCCTGGGTTGAGACCGTGCCGGACCGCCGTCCACCCGTACGCCGATGCCCGCCGATGCCCCGCGTGCCTAACGTTCGGCGCAGTGCGACCGGTGGAGGAGGTCACGGTCTATGGGCTGGATCCTTGGCTCGAGCCTCAGATTCGGGCGTCTCGTCATCGCGGTCGCCATCGGGCTGACGGTCATCGGGATCGCCCAGCTGCGGTCGGCCCCCGTCGATGTCTACCCGGAGTTCACGCCGCCGTCGGTGGAGATCCAGACGGAGGCACTCGGCCTGTCAGCGGCCGAGGTCGAGCAGCTGATAACCGTGCCGCTCGAGCAGGACCTGCTTAACGGCATTCCGTGGCTGGACAAGATTCACTCCTCGTCGATGCCTGGCCTGTCGGCCATCGACCTGACGTTCGAGCCGGGCACGAATCTCTACGCCGCGCGGCAGATGGTCCAGGAGCGGATGACCCAGGCGCACGCCCTGCCCAACGTGGGCAGCCCGCCGATCATGATCCAGCCGCTGGCCTCGGCCAGCCGGGTCGCCATGATCAGGTTGTCGTCCCGGCAGGTGTCGCTCATCGACATGTCCGTGCTCGCGCGGTGGAAGATCCGGCCGCGGCTGATGGGTGTGCGCGGAATCGCGAACGTGTCCATCTACGGCCAGCGCGACCGGCAGCTCCAGGTCCAGGTCGACCCGAAGCGGCTGCGGGCCCAGCATGTGTCGCTCACGCAGGTGATAGAGACTGCGGGCAACGCGCTGTGGGTTTCGCCGCTGACGTTCGTGGAGGCGTCGACGCCCGGCACCGGGGGTTTCTTCGAGTCCGCCAACCAGCGCCTCTCCGTGCAGCACATCTCCCCGATATCGACACCGCGGCAGCTTTCCGACGTGCCCGTCGAGGGCGCGAAGGCCGGGAAGCTCAGGCTGAGCGACGTGGCGAACGTGATCGAGGGCCATCAGCCGCTGATCGGTGACACGGTCGCGGGCGGCGCACCCAGCGCGCCTAGCCTGCTCCTGGTGATCGAGAAGTTCCCCGGTGCCGACACGCTCCAGGTCACCAGGGACATCGAGCAGGCGATGGCCGGTATGGCGCCGGGCCTGAAGGGCATCACGATCGACACCCGCGAGTACCGCCCGGCGACCTTCATCGAGACGGCGCTGAGAAATGTCGGCTGGGTGGCGCTCATTGGCCTCGCGCTAATGGTCCTGGCGCTCGGTTTGCTCGCCTCCTGGCGTACTGCGCTGATCGGCGCCGTCGTGGTGCCGGTGGCGCTCGTGCTGGCGGCCTACGTCCTGTACCTGCGGGGGACCACGTTTACGACAATCACGCTGCTCGGGCTGGCCGCAGCCGTGTGCGTGGTGATCGACGACGTCATCACCGACATCGACGCCGTGCGGCGCCGGATCGCGCAGCGGGGCGTGGCCAACGGCGCGGAGCCGTCCAACGTGACCATCCGGGCGGCATTCGCCGCCGTGCACGGGCCGCTGGTGTTCGCTGTCCTCGCGATCCTGCTCGCCACGCTGCCGTTCCTCTTCCTGGGAACGCTGGTGACCGCGTTCAGCCGCCCGCTCGTGCTCACCTTTGCCCTCGCCGTGCTGACATCGATGGTCGCGGCATTCACGCTGACGCCTACTCTCGCCGTCCTGCTGCTGCGCGGCGGCGGTGCGGGCAAGCAGGGCCGCTTCGCCGGCTGGGCGGCCCGGGTGTTCGACCGCGGCCTTGCCGCGATCGTGAGGCCACGTCGCGCGTGGGCGGTGGCTGGCGTGCTCGTGGTGGCGGCCCTGGCCGTGATACCGCAGGTCGGGCGGGGTTCGCTTCTCCCGCAACTGCAGGACCGCAACCTGCTGCTACGGGTGGAGGCCATGCCGGGCACGTCTCTGCCGGAGATGGACCGCATCACGGCGGCTGCGGGGAACGAGTTGCGGTCCCTGCCCGGTGTGAAGAGCGTCGGAACCCATGTCGGCCGGGCCGTCGGCTCCGATCAGCTCGTCGACGTCAACTCCGCCGAGCTATGGATCACGCTCGACGACCGGGCCGACTACGGCCGGGGCCGGGCGGCGATCGCCACGGTGATGAGCGGCTACCCGGGCCTGCGGACCGACCTGGGCACGTACCCGAGCGACCGCATCGCGCAGGTGATGGCGGGCCAGAAAGACGATCTCGTCGTCCGCGTCTACGGCGCCGACGTCACGGTGCTTCAGCACAAGGCCCGCGAGATACGGGCCATGCTTTCCGGGGTGCCCGGAGTGGCGAAGCCCGTTATGCGCCCGATACCTGAGCGGCCGACCGTGGACGTGAAGGTCGATCTCGCGGCCGCGCAGCGGTACGGGCTGAGGCCCGGCGACGTCCGGCGGGACGCGACGACGCTCACCTCGGGCCTGATCGTCGGGAACCTCTACGAGCAGTCGAAGATCTTCGACGTGGTCGTCTGGGGTGCGCCCGGGGCGCGCAGCGATCTGACCGAGCTCGGGAACATGCTGATCGACACGCCTTCCGACGGGCACGTGGCCCTCAAGGACGTCGCCACAGTGGCCGTTCGCGCGGAGCCGACCGCGATCGTTCACGACGACGTGCTCCGCAGCGTGGAGGTGGCCGCGAGGGTCACCGGCGACCCCTCCGCCGTGGTTGCGGCCGTGCATTCCCGCCTCGCGCGGATGCCGATGCCGTACGAGTACCACGCGGAGGTGTTTGGGAACGCCACCATCGCGCGGGCCGACACCACCCGGGCGCTCACCTACGGCGCGGTCGCACTCGTCGGCGTCTTCCTGCTCCTGCAGGCGGCGGTGGCGAGCTGGCGGCGCGCCGGGTTGATGGTGGCGTCGCTGCCGCTGTCGGTCGTGGGCGGGGTCCTGACTGCGCCGCTGGCCGGCGGGGTGTGGAGCGTCGCCGCGCTGGCGGGCTTGTTCGCCGTCCTGGCGCTCGCGATCCGCGCCAGCGTCCTGCTCGGCCGACGCATCCGGGCCGGAGAGGAGACAAGCGCGGCCGGGGCGGCCGGGCGGAACATCGTCGGTGACGCCGCGCGCGAGCGGGCCGTGCCCCTCACCCAGTCGGCGCTGGCGACGGCTGCGGTGCTGCTGCCGGCCGCGATCGTGGGCTCCCGGGCGGGCCTGGAATTCCTGCACCCGCTGGCGGTGACGATGCTCGGCGGGCTGGCGAGCCTGCTGCTCGTGCAGGTGTTCGTGCTGCCCGCGTTCCTGCTGGCCACGGCCCGCCGGAAGCAGGAGCCGGCGCCGGAGGAGCCCGGCGTCGGCCCGCCGGACGTGCGGCACGCCGCGGCGACGCCCGGCTGACGGCTCACGGAGAACGATCGGAAGGAGGCGCACGGATGTCCATGAAGCACTCGGCCGTCATCGGCCTCATGGCCGGCGCGGGTGTGATCCTGGCGGGCTGCGGCTCTGCCACCCCAGCCGAGGTACCCCCGGCGAAGGTCACGCCGATAGCCGGATCACAGGTCCAGCGGCTCCAGCTCACCGGCCAGGCGATCCAGCGGCTCGGCATCGCGGTCCAGTCGGTTCGAACGGCACCCGCCAAGGGCCAGACGGGCGGGCGCGAGGTCATCCCATACTCGGCGGTCGTCTACGACACCGACGGCTCGACCTGGACATACGCGAACACGGCGGCGAGGACCTACGTGCGCCAGCCGATCACGATCGCCGCGATCCAGGGCAACATCGCGGTCCTGTCCGCTGGGCCGCCGGTCGGCACCGAGGTAGTGACGGTGGGCGCGGCAGAACTGCTGGGCACCGAGTACGACATCAGCGGCGAAGAATGAGCGTGGACGAGCCTCCCCGGACCCTCATGCGCTCGATCATCAGCGCGAGCTTGAGGTTCCGCTACCTCGTCGTCGCCGCCGCGGCCGGGATGATGATCCTGGGCATCACCTCCTTCCCGAAAATGCACGTGGACGTGTTCCCCGAGTTCGCCCCGCCGCGGGTGCTGATCCAGACCGCCTGCGTGGGCCTGTCCACCTCGGACGTCGAGCAGCTGGTCACGGTGCCGCTCGAGGCCGCGATGAACGGTATCCAGGGCCTGGACGACATGCGGTCCAAGTCAGTCCCGCAGCTGTCGTCGATCGAGATGCTGTTCAAGCCGGGCACGGATCTGCTCCGGGCCCGCCAGCTCGTGCAGGAAAGGGTGGCGACCGTGTCGCCCAGCCTGCCCACCTGGGCGGCGCCGCCGGTGATGCTGGCGCCGGTCTCGGCGACAGGCCGCGCCATGCAGATCGGCATGACGTCGAAAAACCATTCCCTGATCGAGATGTCGATGACGGCGTACTGGACGATCCGCGCCCGGCTGCTGCGCGTTCCCGGCGTCGCCAACGTGGCCATCTGGAACGAGCGGCTCCAGCTCATGACGATACAGGCGCAGCCGTCCCGGATGCAGGCGCGAGGGGTCTCGCTGGGCCAGGTGATGCAGACGACGGCCGACGCGGTGGACTCGGGGCTGCTGAAGTTCTCCACCGGCGCGGTCATCGGCACCGGGGGCACGATCGAAACCCCGAACCAGCGGATCGGGGTACGCAACGTCCTGCCGATCGTGACGCCGGCCGACCTAGCCAGGGTGCCCATCACCAGGACTCCGTCCGGCCCGGTGCGGCTCGGTGACGTCGCGGTCCTCGCCGAGACGCACCAGCCGCTGATTGGTGACGCGATCATCGACGGCAGGCCCGGGCTCCTACTCGTGGTCGAGAAGCTCCCCTGGGCGAACAGCCTGCAGATGACCGCGGGGGTCGAACGGGCGATCAGGGAGCTTCAGCCGGGACTGCCGGGGATCACGTTCGACACCAAGGTGTTCCAGCAGGCCGACTTCGTCAAGCTGGCGATCGCCAACCTCACCCAGGCGCTGGTCCTCGGGTTCATCCTGGTCGTGGTGATCCTGGCCCTGTTCCTGTTCGAGTGGCGGGTGGCCCTGATCAGCCTGCTCACCATCCCGCTGTCGCTCGTGGCCACGATGCTGGTGCTCTACTGGCGCGGCGCCACCATCAACACGATGACGCTGGCCGGCCTGGTGATCGCGCTGGGGGCGGTGGTGGACGACGCGATCATCGATGTGGAGAACATCACCAGACGCCTGCGTGAGGAGCGCCTGCGCGGCGGCAGCCGGCCGACCGCTGTCGTAATCCTCAGCGCCTGCCTCGAGGTGCGGAGCCCGATCGTCTACGCCACGCTCATCATCGTCGCGGCGTCGATTCCCGTCTTCCTGCTGGTGGGGCTCACCGGGGCGTTCTTCCGGCCGCTGGCGCTGTCCTACACGCTGGCGATCGCCGCCTCGATGGTGGTCGCGCTCACCGTTACCCCCGCGCTGGCCCTGCTGCTGCTGCGCGGCGCGCGGATCGAACGCCGCAAGTCCCCGCTCGTGAGCTGGCTGCAGCGGGTCTACACCGTGGGGCTCTCGCGGATCATCGTCCGTCCCGTGGCGGCGTATGCGACGTTCGCCGTCATCACGATCCTCGGCATCACGGTGTACCCGCAGCTCGGCCAGTCGCTGTTCCCCGGCTTCAAGGAACGGGACTTCCTCATCCACTGGGTCTCACCGCCGGGCACGTCCGCCGTGGAGATGGAGCGGTTGACGACCAGGCTCAGCCGGGAACTGCTCGCCATCCCCGGCGTGCAGAGCGCAGGGGCCCACATCGGCCAGGCGCTGCTCGGCGAGGAAGTCGCCGGCGTCAACCTCGGCGAGATCTGGGTCAGCCTTTCCCCCCACGCGGACTACACGACGACCCTCGGCCGGGTCAAGTCGGTCACGAACGGCTACCCGGGCCTGTTCCGCGAGGTCCAGACCTACCTCGACGAGCGGATCTCCGAGGTGCTCACCGGCGGAAAAGAACCCATCGTCGTGCGCACCTACGGCGAGGACCTGAAGACCCTGCGCGCGAAATCCGACCAGATCCTCCGCCTGATGAGCTCGGTCCCGGGGGTGGTGGACGCACACCGGGACATCTCATCGGACGTGCCGCAGGCCGAGGTGACCGTCAACCTCCCAAGAGCCGAGCGGTACGGCCTCAAGCCGGGCGACGTCCGCCGGGACGCGGCGACACTGGTAGCGGGGGAGGAGGTCGGCGACATCTTCCGGGCCGGGAAGGCCTACGACACCGTGGTCTGGAGCCCACCGCAGACCAGGCACAGCTTCTCCGACATCGAGAACCTCCCGATCGACCTCCCGTCGGGCGGGCACATCCGCCTGGGCGAGGTCGCCACCGTGGCGCTGCGGCCGAACCCCAACGCGATCGACCGGCAGGGTGACTCCCGCTACCTCGACGTGGGGGCGAACGTGGCGGGCCGCGACCTCGGCTCGGTCGTCAGCGACATCAGGACCAAGCTGGCCCCGGTCCGGCTGGACCGCGGGTACCACGTGGAACTGCTGGGCGAGTACAAGGAGCGGCAGACGGCGCAGAGCCGCCTGCTGCTGTCGGCGATCATCGCCGGCGTGCTGATCCTGCTCCTGCTGCAGGCGTCGTTCCGCAAGTGGCGGCTCGCGGTGCTTACGTTCCTCACCCTGCCGATGGCACTCGTCGGCGGCGTGCTGGCCGCCTGGCTGACCGGCGGGATCATCTCCCTCGGCTCGCTGGTCGGTTTCTTCACCGTGTTCGGGATCGCCGCCCGCAACGGGATCCTGCTGATCAACCACTGCCAGCATCTTGAGGAACGCGAGGGAGTGGAGTTCGGGCCGCAGCTTGTGCTCCGTGGTGCGCGCGAACGGCTGTCACCGATCCTGATGACCTCGCTGGCCACGGGGCTGGCCCTGGTGCCGCTCGTCGTGCTGGGCTCGCGGCCGGGGCACGAGATCGAGCACCCGCTCGCGATCGTCATCCTCGGCGGCCTGTTCACCTCCACGCTCCTCAACCTCTTCGTCGTCCCATCGCTGTACCTGCGGTTCGGCCACGGCCGGCGCAACACAGCGGCGCCACTGGGCGCCAGCCAAGGAACGGAGGGAAGCACATGATCTTCTCCGCGCCACGGGCCAGATCACTGGTCACGGCCGGCGCCCTGGGTGGTGGCGGCCCGCTGCTCGCGTGCACGCTGCTGCTCGGGTGCGGGCAGCCGGGCCCAGGTGCCGCCCAGCAGGCCGGGGCCACCGGGCAGGCCCAGGCAAGCCCGGCGGCCCAGGCCAGTGTGGCCCAGCCCGCGGCCGGCCGGTTCTCCGCGCCGCTCGCCGTCGACAACCCGATGTTCCCGCTGGTGGCCGGCACCCAGTTCGTCTACCAGGGCAAGATCGTCGAGGGCGGCGAGTCCAAGCCGCACAGCGTCGTGTTCACCGTCACCGACCTGTCGAAGATGGTCGACCACGTGCGCACGGTCGTGGCGTGGGACCGTGACTTCCTCGAAGGCCGGCTGCAGGAGCAGGAACTCGCCTTCTTCGCCCAGGACGACCGGGGCAAAGTGTGGAACTTCGGCGAGTATCCCGAGGAGTACTCCAGTGGGAAGTTCACCGGCGCGCCGAGCACCTGGATCAGGGGGGCGGGCGGTGCCTATGGCGGCATCCACATGCTGGGCCAGCCCAGGGTGGGTGCGCGGTACCGGGAAGGGCTGGTCCCGGCGATCGAGTTCGACGACGTCTCCCGGGTCGCCCGCGCCGGGCAGGTGACCTGCGTGCAAGCGGGCTGCTACCGCCAGGTTCTCGTGGTCGACGAGACGAGCCCCAACGATCCAACCAGCGGCCATCAGATCAAGTACTACTCTCCGCGCGCCGGGCTGGTCCGGGTCGCGGCCCGTGGCGGGGATTCGCAGGAGTTCCTGACGCTGGCCGCGGTCCGCCACCTGGACGGGCCCGCGATGGCGAAGATACGGGCCGCGGTGCTCGCGATGGACCGGCGCGCCTACCGGGTGAGCAAGGTGTACCGGGTGACCAGGCCTGCCCTGAGCCGCCGCAGCTGAGCGCGGCGGTCAGGCGGCGAGGCCTTGCCGGAACGCATAGGCGACCAGCTGGGCACGGTCGCGCATCCCGGTCTTGGCCAGCAGGTGGTTGATGTGCGTCTTCACGGTCGCGCCGGATATGCGGAACTTGTCGGCGATCTCATCGTTGGACAGACCGGCCGCGATCTCGGTGAGCACCTCGACCTCTCGCTCGGTGAGCCCGTCCGACGCCAGATCCGCCTGGTCACCGGCACCCTCGGTGGTGGCAGGCACGCCGACGCGTGCCCCCTGGGCAAAGGCCTCAATCAGCCGGCGCTGCACGGACGGATCCAGCTCGGCGTCTCCCGCATGGACCGCTGACACTGCCCGGAGAATCTCGCCGGCACCGGCATTCTTGGTGAGAAAGCCGCGCGCGCCTGCCCGCAGCGCCGCGAAGACCGAATCATCGTCCGAGTACGCGGTCAGCACGACGACACGGGCGCGCCGCTGGCCGTGCACGATTCGCCGCGTCGCCTCGATCCCGTCGCAATTCGGCATATGCAGGTCCATGAGGACGATGTCAGGCTCGGCGGTCATCGCCTGGCGTACCGCGTCGGCCCCGTCGATCGCGGTGCCGATCACTTCGATCCCGGGCAGCATGCCAAGCAGTAAACACAGGCCGTCACGGACCACCTTCTGATCGTCCGCCACGAGTACGCGGACAGACGCGGCGGATCCGGAGCCCATCCAGGCCTCACCGTCCGGCCCGGCCGGGCCCGGGGATCCCGGCGCGGCACCGGCAGCCACCCTCACGGCGGCCGCCCCGGAGTGGCCAGGCTGGCCGGAAGCCGCAGGATGACCGCGAAACCGCCGTCTGAGTGACCCGCATGGAGCCACCCGCCGTTCAGCGCGGCTCGCTCGGCCATGCTCGTCAGGCCGAAGCCGCTCGACGGCAGGCCAGCATCGACGCCATCTCCGCCGTGGTCCACGATCGACACCTCGGCGCCACCTGATGCCCAGACAAGCCGCACGGTCACCCGGGCTCCGTGCCCCGCGTGCTTGGCCACGTTCGTGAGAGCCTCCTGCACCACGCGGTACAACGTGATTCCCGCGCCGGAGCTCAGCGGGCGCGGGACACCTTCAATCTCCAGGGTGATGGGGATGTCCAGCGCCGCGGCGGTTTCTGACACCAGGTCCGGCAGGCTGGCCGGGCCGGGAGCTTCGTCGCCGCGCAGCATTTGGAGAGCGCGCCGGGCCTCGAGCATGCCGATGCAGGTCAGCTTGTGGGCGGACGTGACTTGCCCGACCAGCCTCGCGCCCGCGCCCATGGTGATGGCCATCAGCCGCGTGGCCTCCAGCTGCACGGCCAGGGCGGAGAGGCTGTGGGACAAGACGTCGTGCAGGTCGCGGGCCAGCCGCGACCGTTCGGCCAGCGCTGCTGCCCGCTGCCGGGCCTCACCCATGGCGGCCTGGTGTGCGAGCAGCACCTCGGCGTGGCGCCGCGCATCCTGGCTGACGGCGGCGAAAGCCGAGATGGTGAACAGCAGGCCAGATGCGAACAAGACGGCCAGGCTCGTGGTCGCCGGGTGCATGGATTCGTACGTTTCCTCGGCGGCAATGACTGCCACCACAGGAATCCCGGCGAGCACAGCAATCCGCCGCGGCGTCCGCAGTCCCAGCCCCATCAGCGACACGTAGCCGGCCACGAATCCCGGGCCGTCGGCCTGCCAGTCAAGTCCCGCGCCGCACAACCCCACCCCGACCAGGGCGGGCACCACCACCCGCAGGTCGCGGATCCGCCCGGAGAGCGCCACAACCGACAAGACGGCTGCTACCACGAGCAGGCCCACGGTGCTGACCCCGGCCGTCCCGGCGGGCAGGCCGGCGGCGACGATCCCAGCACCGACGCCCGTCATTGTGATCGCGGTGAGGGGGAACACCCACGACCGGATGTCGTGGCTCGTCGCGGCGGTCGGCAGGCCGGCCGGTGCGCCGGTCCGGCCGCCGGCCTGGCCTGCGCTGTCGTCGCCAGCCGCCGCAGCGACGTGTCCACCGGACGCCGCGGCATGCCCTCCGGCGCGGCAAAACTCGGTGCCAGGCAGTACAGCGTCTCCTGGCACCGCGGCACGCTCCCCCCGCGTGCCGGTCATGGCGACTTCAGGCCCACGTACAAGATCCCCCGCAGCGCCCCCGCGCTGTTACCTCGATTTGACCCGGTGGACGAACGGTGCGTCAAGTCAACAAATAGCTATATCTCGGACGAATCTGGCGGCAAGCATTGTGAGCCTTCAGAGTGGGCTATCCGGAGACAGGCTGTTACGGAGGAAGATCGGGGACATGAGACTCACGAACGACGCCTACCTGATCTTGATCGGCTCGGCTAAGCCCGGCAGCAGCTCCCAGACTGGGTCAAGGCGGGCGTCCCGCTGCCACCCGGGGCCGGACCGGAACCGCAGGAAAGACCGAACCGGTAGCCGGGAAGGAGTCCCGGATGAGTCCCCGTTCTGACGGCCGGCGGGAGACGGGCGCGCAGACTCTCACTGTGAGGACGGCCGATGGTGAGGAACTCGCCTACCCCGGGGCGACCAGCATCCGCGTGAACCGCCGGGGTGACCTGCGGGTGCTGCAGGGCTTGCGTCAGCGGGCATTCCATCCGTGCGCCGAGTGGGCCAGTTACACCGTCCAGAACCTGCGCTACGGCCCAGGCACGCCATGACCGGCGACCGCCCCGGGTGCCGCTGCCGGCGCTCATCCGCTGTGCCACGCCGGGGTAGATGATGGCCGGGGTAGATGATGCCGGCATGCCCGGTGGAGTCCTGGTGGACCAGCGAGCCCTGGAGCACCCAGGTGACGATCTCCATGTCCTGGTGCGGGTGCGTCTCGAATCCGGTTCCCGGCGTGACCACGTCGTCGTTGCTGACCAGCAGCAGGCCGTGATGGGTATTGAGCGGGTCGTAGTGGCGGGAGAACGAGAAGGAGTGCTTGGAGTCCAGCCACGACAGCCTGGTCTTGAACCGGTCACCGGCCCGGCGGATATCGACCGTCGGGGCGAGCGGCCCGGTGGTGTCGGTCACCGCTGCTCCTGCAGACCGGCCGCCAGGGGCATGCCAGGCACACGCGGCGCTGGCCCGCTCCCGGCGCGCTGGCCAGTGGCGACGACCTGCGCGGTGGTGGTGACGTGCAGTTGCGCACACCTCCACAACCATCTTGGCAGCCCGGGCCTCAGGTGCCAGCGGCACCGCCCGTGAAAGTCGTCACCCGCCCCCGAGAAGGTGCCCGTGGACGGGATGATGCTCCGGGGCCTCAGCGTTGTCCCGATTCGTAACTTGTGATCTCGCGCCTGCCGCGGTCACCACGTCACATCCCGGGCGGTCATGGGTTCGCCCGGCCCCGCCGGGCAGAGAGGCCTCCGTGAACTCACCAGCGCCGCGCGGCGTGCCGCTGACCTTCCACTCGGTGGCCGAGCCGGTGCCGGGCCCGGGCTGGCACGGCCTGTTCGCCTCGGCCTGGCCCGCCTACCGGCGGTGGTATCTCCGCGACGGCGCGGCGTCCCGGACCGGCCTGCGGGAATGCGAGCAGATGCTGGCGGCGCACATGCCCGAGCTCGTGCCCACCTGGGAGCGGCTGGTCGAGCTGGCCGGCGGCGATGACCTGGCCGCGCGGATGCTGACCCTGTACAACCCGCCGCCGTTCATGAGCGGCTGCTCGCAGGCGGTCCATCTGGGCGGGGAGCGGGCCCTGGTCCGCAACTATGACTACTCGCCCGGGCTCTTTGAGGCCGTGGTGCTGGGCAGCTCCTTCACCAGACGGCCGGTGGTGGGGATGAGCGACTGCCTGTGGGGGCTGCTCGACGGGATGAACGACGCGGGGCTGGCCGTGTCGCTGGCCTTCGGCGGCCGGTCGGCCACCGGGCCCGGCTTCGGGATACCGCTTGTCCTGCGCTACGTCCTCGAGGTCTGCGACACGGCCGGGCAGGCGCGCCGGGCCCTGGCCCGGCTGCCCGTGCACATGGCCTACAACGTGACCGTGGCCGACCGGTCCGGCGGGTACTTCACCGCGTTCCTGAGCCCCGCCAGCGAGCCGGTGTTCGTTACGTCGCCGGCCGCGACCAATCACGAGCCGGGACCCGGGCCTGAGGCCGTGGCGGCGCCCCGGAGCCGGGAACGGTGGGAGCTGCTGGCCAGCCTGGTGGCCGACCGCGATCTTGACCTGGAGCAGCTGGTGGCGCGCTTCCTGGAGCCGCCGCTGCACTCCGCCGCGTACGAGCTCGGGTTCGGCACCCTCTACACGGCCGTGTACCGGCCCGCCGACCTGGCGATGGAGTACCGCTGGCCCGGTTCGTCCTGGAAGCACACCATCGGCTCGTTCGCCACCGGCCAGCACGAGGTGGTGCTGGGCGGGAACTAGTGCACCTGCCTGCAATTACGTGTATGAATGGCGGGCTCCTCGCCGGGTGGCGAGCGACTCCCGGGCCTGCCGGGTGGGGCTGGCGCGGGCGGGCCGGTGCCGGCCAGGGGACCCGCGGGCGCCGCGGTGATGGGCGCGGCGGCGCGGGTCACGTCGCGAGGGGGCGACACCTGGCAGGTGCGCCCCGGCGCGGCGGTGCGTGACGCCGGCCAGCAGGCTGGCCGGCGTGGTCCCGCCGCCGAATCGGGCGGCGATGGTGGCCGCCGCGGCAAGGTCGCGGTGGCCGGTGAACTGGCAGGCCGGGCAGGCCAGGACCCGCCCGGGCGGCTTGGGGATCCGGGAGTGGCAGGCGGGGCAGGTGGAGGAGGTGCCACGCTCGTCCACTAGCAGCAGGCTGATCCCGGCGGCTTCGGCTTTGTCTTTGAGTACGGCGATCAGGTGGCCGAGGCGCCAGTCGCGGGTGCGCTGGTTGTGCCGCCGTCCCGCGCTGAGCTTGAGCACGCCGCGCGGGTCGCCGACGGCCAGCGTGCCGACCTGTCGGTCAACGGCCCAGGCGATGACGGTGGTGGCGGCTTCGTGCTGGGCCTGGCGGACGCGGCGGCGGTGCCGGGCCTCGGCCCGGCGCTGGCGGCGGCGGTAGTGCCGCCACCGCCGCGACCCCTTCTGCCCCGGCGCGGGCGCTCGCTTAGCGACCGCCCGGCGGCGGGCCTTGCTGTCGGCCAGGTGCATCCGGTGCTCGGCGCGGACCGCCCGCCCCGACACCAGCAGCCCCTGGCCCCCGGGCCCGGCCACCGCGTACGGGTGGATGATGCCCAGATCGACCCCCGCGACCCGGGACGGGTCTGGCTCCCGGCCATCGGGGTAACAGGCGACCGGCACCTCGGCGGTGACATCGGCCCACAGCCGCCCGGCGTCGTAGAGCAGCGTCACCGACCGCACCTGGCCCGGCGGGTAGGGCAGGTCCCGGTCCAGCCGCACCCACAGCGGCGGCCGCCCGCGCGCGACCGGGATCCGCAGCCGCCGGCCGGTGAGGGTGAAGGTGCCGTGGTACCAGCGCAGCGGCATCAGTGCCCGCCGCCGCCGTGGGAACCGGCCCGCTGATCACCGTCGCGGCGGCGCTGGGCGGCGGCGAACCAGGCATCGCAGTAGCGGCGCAGCACCGACCGGGCCCCGGTGGTGTCTAATTCTCCGAAGCAGCCCGGCCCGGCTGCGGCCAGCTCCCGGCACAGCTCCTGGAAGGAAACCAGCGGCCGGTCCTGCCGGGCCCGCCGCCAGCCGTTGAGCTCCAGCACGCACGCCCACACATCACCCGCCGACACCAGCAACCCCACCAGCCGCCGCCGCTGGGCCCCGGTGACCCGCAGCCCCGTCCGGGCGGTCCGGTGCACCACCTTCGGCGATCGCGGGTCCCGGCGTCGTGGCATGCACCCAGCGCACCAGCCGCCACCGACAAAACCCACCCGCGACACGCCGGCACAGCACACACCGATACGACGGCATACTTCCAGTCACGACCACTAGCGACCGTCGTGCGGGCGGGACGGGGGGACGTCCAGCGCCGGGTTGCGGTCGAAGAACCCGAACGGCTTGAGCCAGAACGAGACGGCGTCGGCGGGCATGACGGGCCAGTCCTCCGGCCGGGTTAGGTGGTGGATGCCGAACACGTACCACAGCACCACGTCGGTGTTCTCGATGGGCCGGTCCTGCGCCGTCCACCGGGGCAGCCCGGTGTCCCGTTCGCTGAGGGTCGGGAACTCACCGCACGGCCAGCGCTCATCCGGGCGGTACGGCGTGACCCAGAGAGAATGCTTAACGGCTTCCGCCCGCCGGAGCACCGGGGATGACTCGTCGAGCATCGCCGGGAAGGTCCCGCCGGGCACCAGCTTGTAGCCGACCGGGGTCCCGAGCGCGTTCCTGACGTTCTCGTTGACGACCTTCCAGGCCCGCTGCCGCTCCCAGTCGTAGTCCTGCCTGCCCGCGGACTCGGTCCGCAGCGGCGTCTCGCGCACCACCAGGGCGAGGCCGTCCGGGTTGCCGTCGCCGGTGGGCAGGGCCCCGGACTCCGTCGCGTACACCGTGTTATTCCCGCCGTCCACGTCCAGGTCCAGGCGGGCCACGATGAAGTGCTGGTGAAACGGCGCATAGGTGCGCTCGTCGACGAGCGCCCCGGTGGGCGGCTGCTCGCCGTCCGGGAAGTACGAGGTGACCATGATGCCGGTCGCGCGCACCTCGCATTCGATGTTGCCATCCTGGTAGAACCGCCAGTAGACGAGGTACTCGTAGTTGGCCACGGTGACGTGGAACGACACCACCAGCCGCCGCGCCCGCCGCACCTCGCCGCCGAGCACGTGATCCACGTGCTTCCACAGGACCCCGCTGTCCTCCTCGTGGATGCAGATGGCGTTGGGGATCGTGCGTGGCTCGCCGCGGGAGTCCGGCAGCACCGCATCGAGGTAGGTGATCTCCCCGAGGCAGTCGCAGCCGAGCTCCAGCGAGGTGGTCATGAACCCGAGGCCCCACTCGCCGATGTCGAACGCGGTCCGGCGGTAGTGGTCGGCGGTGACGTCCCGGTACGGGACCACCATCTCGGCGAAGGAGAGCCGGTGCGCGACCGGCCGGAGGCGGCCGTTGTCGGTGAAGCCGACGGTGTGCAGGACCAGCCCTTCCCGGTAGTTGAAGCCCAGCCGCAGCTGCCAGTTCTGCCAGCAGAGCAGGTAGCCGTCGAGGGTGAACGAGACGCCCTCGGGCTGGCTGACGTGCAGCGGCCTGACCTCCCGCAGCGGGGCCGGGATCAGCTTGGGCAGGTACTCGCCCATCACCTGCGGCCGGTCGGCGGGGCCGGTGCCCGGTGGATCGTCCTCGAGCTCGAGCAGTTCCATCCGGTTGAGGTCGACGACCGGGTGCAGGCCAGAGAGGTGATGCGCGTAGGGGTTGCCCTGCTCACTGCCCCGGTGCCAGACGTCGGACCAGCCGAGGCGCAGCCCGCGGTAGCGCTGCGGCACCGCGTTGGGGGGGTAGGCCCAGACGTCCGTGAGCACCCGGGAAAGATCGGTGATCCCCCGTGTGGCCAGCGCCGCGGCCAGTCGCGGATGACGGAGGAGCATCTCGTCGCACTCGTGCCATTCGTCCACGGTCATGTTCGGCTGCTGGCCGGGCAGGTGCTCCCAGGCGGCGATCGCGTCGTCAGCCAGCGAGACAGCCGCGCGGTACGCCTGGCCATCGGCGGTGTTCCAGCACACGGCCAGCGCCTCGCGGCACGGGCGCGGAGCCGGCCCGGCCGTTCCGCCCGGCCCGCTGGCCAGGATCGCCCGCAGCCCGTCCTTGGAGGGCTCGGCCAGCTCGACCGACGCGAACCGCCAGCCGTCGCCGACCCCCCGCTCACGGCGCAGCACGGCAGCGACCTGGTGGAACTCCGCGGCTGTCAGCGGATCCAGCGGATGCGGCGTCACCCGGTCACGCCATCTTGAAGTTCAGCAGGTTGGCCGGCGCGGGCTGCTGCGGGACGGGCGGCGTGCCGGCGAACTGGCCCCGGATCCCGGTGATCCACTGCTTACAGCGCTCCTCCAGCTGATTGTCGTCGGACTGGAGCCGGCCGCGGGTCACCAGCGCGCCGAGATCCGCGCCGCGGTACCGGTAGTCGCCCGGGCCCATGATGCGCAGGTAGAAGGCCTCGGACTCGCTGACGATGCCGTGCCAGTCGTTCCCCCACCGCCGGAACGCCACGGTCGCGTCCGCGCCGAGCCGGTAGATCCCGGTATGCGGCGCCTCGGTCAGCAGCTCCACCTGATCGCGCGTCTCCTTGATGATGATCTGGCTCCAGACGTCGACGCTGGCCTCGCGGGACCAGCGCTCGTTGATCTCGCCGATGTCGACCTGGTAGTCCACGTCGAGGTACTCGAGCAGGTGGAACAGGAACAGCGGCATGTCGGCATAGGCGCCGGCCGTCACATTGGTCATCGAGCTGATGCCGCTGATCCGCGGGTTGAGCTCGCCGAGGTAGAGCTCGCCGGTGCCGGTGTCCACGAGGAAGTCGACCTCGAAGAACCCCAGGTAGCCCTCGGCGCCGAGCCGGGCGCCGAGCCGTTCGGTGAGATCTCTGGCCCGCTGTTTCTGGGCGCTGGTCAGCGTCGCGGGATAGTCGTTGCCGGCCCAGCCGCCCCGGTAGGGCGTGAGCTCGGGATGCCCGGTGATGTCGTTCATCAGCGGGCCGACCAGCGTGCCATGCCGGGTCAGCACCGCCTCCACCGCGATCGCCCGGTGGTCGACCCTGCGCATGACCTTGAGTTCTTCTTCAGCCAGCGGCTCCTTGGCCGCGCAGGCCTCCCAGTCGGCGCCGGCCCGGATGAAGAACGTGGTCTTGCCCGAGTCGCCGTAGGGCATCTGGACCACCAGGTCGTGACCGAGCCCGGACCGGTCGGCCAGGGCCAGCAGCTCGGGGTAGCTGGCCGCCCGGCCGAGCACGTTCGGGACGCTGGGAACGCCGGCGTCGTTGCCCAGCTGGGTGGTCACGATCTTGGAGTCGAGGCGGTGCCGCAGCTCGGCCGGCGGGTGGGCGACCTGCAGCCCGGCCCGGGCCGCCAGGGCCTCGGTCTCCTCGTCGAACATGACGAACACCGCCCGGCCGCCGGGGCCGTGCGCGGCGGTAAAGGAGATGACCTCGGGGTTCTGGAGCAGGTAGTTGCAGATGTCCTCGATGGACTCGAACTCCGGGGCCGTCCGGTCCTGCGGCACGAACACGTTGGGGTGGCTGCCCTCGAACGAATCGAAGTAGGTCACGTAGTGAAAGTTCCGCACCCAGCGGTCGATGCCGAGCAGGTTGAACGCGGTGGGGGAGATGAAGTAGATGGGAGTCTGGTTGGTCCGGAAGAACTCCCGCAGGTCTGAGACGCCGCGGAACATCGGTGGCGGGCCGCTCATGCTTGCCTCCCAAACCTGACCGGAAAATTGGCGGCGTCAGGGCCGTGCTAGCCGCCGGGGATCACGCTGCCGCTCAACGTATTGCCGGGTGATCGACGGCGGTGCACGCCACATGACGCAGCGAAGTTGGAGGGGGACCACAGATGGTCGTGGTGGGTGCGGATCTGATACCGCTGCCGCCGACGCCGCTGCACACCTTGCGGTATACCCCGTTCAGGTAGCGGATGTGCTCGCCGGTCGGGATGGCCCGCGAGATCGGGGCCATGGGCTCGTCCTAGGCCCGGCCCGCTGCGCCTGGCCGCTATGCCGGGGCAGTTATGCCTTGGCCGCCTTGGCCCTGACCTTCGCTATCCGCTCGCGCCCCTTGCGGGCCTGCTTGCTCTCCCGGCTGGTCTCCTGCTGGCCGGCCTCGGCTGCCAGCTCGGCCTCGAAAGGATCCGGCGCCGCGCCCTTCGGCGCCTCGGCCTCCAGCAACGCCTTGGTCTCGGCCAGCTCCTTCCGCTTGGCCGCGTCCACCTTCGGGTACCGCGGGTCGATCTCCATCAGGGTGCGTGCCAGCACGGCCGACACGCAGGCCCGGGTGAACCACTTGTGGTCGGCCGGGATCACATACCACGGCGCCCACTCGGTCGACGTGTTCGACAGCATCTCTGAGAACGCGGTCTGGTAATCGTCCCAGTACTGGCGCTCCCTGACGTCGGCCGCCGAGAACTTCCAGTTCTTGTCCGGCAGGTCCAGCCGCCGCAGGAACCGGATCCGCTGCTCTTCCTCCGACAGGTTCAGGAGCAGCTTGACGATCTTGAATCCGTTGTCCGCCAGGTAGTGCTCCCAGTCGTTGATCTCCCCGTAGCGGCGGGCCCACACCCCCTTGCCCCTGGCCGAGGACGGCAGCCGCTGCCGGTCCAGCAGCTCGGGGTGGACCCGGACCACCAGGACCTCCTCGTAGTGGGACCGGTTGAAGATGGCGATCTCGCCCCGGCCGGGCAGGCGCCGCGCATAACGCCACAGGTAGTCGTGGTCCAGTTCCTCCGCCGATGGCACCTTGAAGCTGCTCACGCGCACGCCCTGCGGGTTGACGCCGCTCATCACGTGCCGGATCGTGCCGTCCTTGCCGCCGGCGTCCAGGGCCTGCAGGCACACCAGCACACCCCAGGTGTCCTGGGCGGCGAGCCGCGCCTGGTACTCCGCCAGCACGTCGACCCCCGCCCCGACCACCGCGGCCCCGTCCTTCTTCGTCAGGAAGCTCGCCTTGTAGCCGGGGTCGAAATCCCTGGCCAGCTTGACCTTCGTCCCCGGCTTGACCCGCAGCGGCTCTATGAACCTGGCGAGCAGCTTGACCCTGTCGTCCGCCATCCGGCACCCTCCTGGCAGTGGCTCGCGTACCCGGCCGAAACGTGGATGCGATTGTAGGCATCCCCGGCCGGTGGCCGTCGGGCGGCGGCAAGGTTACGCTCGCGGTAAGCACACGCAGGTGGCGGTCCATAACGCATTGCCCGTGGGGCGGCCGTACGCGGCCCGCCGCCGGGACGAGGCCAGCGGCTCACACAAACCGGGAAAGGGGAGGCGGCAATGGCGGAGGCGGCGGAGTTCACGATCGGGGCCAAGGCAAACTGCTCGGATGGTCTCTGCGGCGAGCTGCGCCGCGTGATCATCGACCCGGCCAGCCAGGCAATCACGCACCTGGTCATCGAGCCCAGGCACCGGCACGAGCCGGGCCGGCTGGTGCCGATCGACATGGTCAACGCCACGCGGGGGGAGATCGGCCTCCGGTGCACCATCGCGGAGTTCGGCCAGCTCGACCCGGCCGATGACCTGGAGCAGGTGGTGGGCCGGGGGGCGGGCATCCCGGACGAAACCGGGCGTGCCCCCATGGGCGTGTCCCATCCCGTACGGGTTGTTACCCAGGACGTTGTCCCACTGGGCGAGGTAGAGGTGGGCCAGGGCGCGCGAGTGCATGCTCTCGACGGTGAGATCGGGCAGGTGGAGGGCTTCGTCGTGGACCCGGACGACCACCGGGTGACCCACGTGCTGCTCCAGGAGGGGCACTTCTGGGGGCGCAAGGAGGTCGCCATCCCGATCAGCGCCGTGGCCCGGGCGGACGACGGGGTCCGGCTCAACATCACCAAGCAGCAGGTGGAAGACCTGCCGCCAGCCGGCTGAGCGGCCCGTGGCGGCCTGCGGCCTTCACCCGCGTGGGTGGTGCACCGGAGGCACCCAGGCGGCGTCCGGGGACGCTGGCCGCGCGGCCGGGCCGGATGTTCCGTGACGACCACCGGGCGGGTGAGGAGGAACGATGGATCTCGAATCGGCCGCCCGGCGGGCCGGGAGCTTGCTGGCCGGCGACGACACCGTGGAGCGGACAGCGGCGCTGGCCCTGGCCGCCACGGTCGGCACGAGCTTCGGCCCGGGCCTGCTTCCCCGGCCGGGCCTTGATCAGGCGCTGGCGACCGGGATCGTCGCTGCCGCGAACCACGGGATGGTGATCACGTCGCAATCGGCGTGTGCGGCGCTGGCCCGGAAGTTCGTCGCCGACGACGGGACACCGCCGGGCCGGGTGCGGAGCTTCGCCGCCCAGGCGGCGGTCAGCGCAGGCGTCGCGGTGGCTGGTGCCGCCCTGGAGCGCCTGGTGCCCCCACGGCCCGGTGAGCCGGTGCGCCGGGCGGCCCTGCGGACGGTCGGCCGGCGGGGGTTCCGCGTCGGGCTGGCCGGGGCGGCGCTGGCCGGCGTAGCGGCCGCGGACGCGGCCGTGGGTGGGCGCAGGCCGGGCCTGCGGGTACTCGCGGCCGGGGGCGGCCTGCTGGCCGGCAGTGCGATCGCCGGGTGGCAGATCTACCGGTACCACACGGGCCAGGAGGGTGACCCGGCCCGGCTGGCGCCCGCCGTGGACCCGCTGACCGGCCAGGCCTCCGGCGAGGAGACCACGCCGGAGCCACTGCCGCTGCCGCCGGTGCCCAGGTCGCTGCTGCTGGGTGTCACGGTCAGTGTGGGCCTGCATGGCGTGGCCCTGGCGGAAGGCTTGTTCTCCCGCGGCCTGGCCGCCGGGATACGCCGGGTGGCCCCCGGCGCTGGCCCCATCGCCGGGCTGGTGGGCCACACCGCGGCGCTGGGGGTGACGGTGGCCGGGCTGGGGGTCGCGGTGGAGTATCTCGACCGGCGGGCGGAGGCCGGCGGGTCGGCGATCGATGCCGCCTATACGACCCCGCCGGATACCGGGACCGTCAGCGGCGGTCCCGGGTCGGCGGTCGCATGGTCCAGCCTGTCACGTGAGGGCGTCCGGTTCGTCAACCTGGCCCTGACCCGGGAGGAGATCGCCGACGTGACCGGGGCGCCGGTCGAGCAGGTGAAAGCGCCCGTGCGCGCGTTCGCCGGCCTGGCGTCCGGGCCGACGGTGGACGTGCGGGTCGACCTGGTGATGGAGGACCTGGGCCGGCTCGGCGCGTTCGAGCGCTCGGTGCTGTGCGTGGCCTCGCCCACCGGCAGCGGCTACGTCAACTACGTCGCGGCCGAAACGCTCGAGTACCTGACCCGGGGTGACTGTGCCACGGTGGCGCTGCAGTACTCGCTGCGGCCGTCGTTCCTGTCCCTGGACCGGGTCGCGATGGGCCGGGAGCAGAACCGGGCGCTGCTGCATGCGCTGGAATGGCGGCTGCGGGCCCTGCCGGAGGGCCACCGGCCCCGGCTGGTGGGGTTCGGTGAGTCTCTCGGTGCGCACACCATGCAGGACGCCTTCCTGCACGAGGGCACCTCCGGGCTGCGCCGGGTCGGGATGGACCGGGCCCTGTTCCTGGGCACCCCGGCGGGCAGCCAGTGGGCCAGGCAGTGGCGCCTCGACCCGGAACACACCGACCCCGACGGCCAGGTGACCGAGGTCGCCTCCTACGCCGAATGGCTCGCGCTGCCTGCAGATGACCGCGCCCGCCGCCGGTACGTGCTGCTGTCCCACCATGAGGACCCGATCACCCGCTTCAAGCCCGCCCTGCTTGTGCAGGAGCCCGGCTGGCTGGGCCCGGTGGCCAGCCGCCCGCCGGGCATATCGCACCTGGCGTCCTGGTACCCGGTCACCACCTTCGTGCTCACCCTGATGGACGTGAAGAACGCGATGAGCGTCACCCCGGGAACCTTCTTCGCCCGCGGTCACGACTACCGCGCCGATCTCGCGCGCATGGTCAGCGAGGCCTACCGCCTGCCAGTCGGCGACGGCGAACTGCTCGCGATCGAGCGCGCCCTGCGGCGGCGCGAGGCGGCCTGGGCCGAGCGGCGCCTGGTCGCCGAGCAGCTGCGCCGGGCCAAGCAGGCCGTCCAGCGCCAGACCAGGACCCGGGGCCTGGCTCCCGACGCCGCCGCGGCCGCGGAGCCGGGCGCGGCCTGACCGCCTGGACAGCCGCAGTCCTATCCTTGACGCACGATGACCGGCCCGATCGAGCAGATCAGCAGCCCCGGCGGACGGGCTGGGCGGCCAACGGGCAGGCGCCCGGGCTCCCGGCTTGGGCGCCGCTACCCAGCTCAGCTCGGGTGGCTCGCCGCGCGCTTCCGCACCGGCGCTCCCACTGGCCTCGCGCTGACCGCCGCCGTTGTCACGCTCGCCGGATGCGCCTGGGCGCTGGGCTGGCTGACGTTCACCGTTGTCAACCACACCAGCATCGCGCATAACGACCCGCGGGTCCTGTCGTTCTTCGTGAGCCACCGCGCGTCGTGGTTCACCGGGCTGGCCAGAACGCTCACCTGGCTTGGCTCGGGCTTCGTGCTCTGGCCGGTGGTGATCATCGCGGGCCTGGGCCTGTGGCGGTGGCGCCGTCGCTGGCTGCCCGCGGTCCTGCCCGCGCTGGCGCTCGCGGGCGCGGCGGCGTGGTCCTTACTGATCAAAGCCCTGGTCGGGAGGCCCCGGCCACCTGCCGTTTACTGGCTGAGTCACGTTGACGGATGGTCCTATCCCTCCCAGCACGCGACCCAGGCCCTGGCCACCTGGGGGATGCTGGCGCTCATGGTGGCGGCGGCCCGTGCGCTGCGGACGCGGGTGCTGCTCGTGACGGGCGCCGCCCTGATCGCGCTCGTGGTCGGGCTGACGCGGCTGTACCTGGCCGCCCACTGGCTGACCGACGTCCTGGCCGGCTGGGCGCTCGCGGGCGTGTGGGACAGCCTGCTGATCATCGCCTACCTGCTCACGCGGCAGGTGACGGACGCCTCCCCAGAGCGGGAAGCGCGTCCCGCGGCCCCGCGGACAGCGGCGTAAGACGCGCGGCCGTCACTACCATGGTGGGGCGGCGGGCCAGAGGAGGTGCTCGGCAATCAGCGATCCGGCGGCTGGCCGCGGCACAGCCCCCCGCCACCCGCGGGGTGAGGCGCGCCAGCCAGGCGAGGGCGCGGAACTTGAGCAAGCGCTGCGCCGCGTGGTCGGCGGTGAGGTCCGGTTCGACTCCTACAGCAGGCGCCTGTTCTCCCGTGACGCGAGCATGTACGCGATCGAGCCGGCCGGGGTGGTGTTCCCCCGTGACGCCGCCGACGTGGCCGCGGCCGTGTCCACCGCCGCTGAGTTCGGCGTCCCGGTGCTGCCCCGGGGGGCCGGGACCAGCCTGGCCGGGCAGGCGGTGGGGCATGGGATCGTGATGGACCTGTCCCGGCACATGGGCCGGATCATCGAGATCGACGCCGAGCGGCGGATGGCGCGGGTGCAGCCCGGCGTGGTGCAGGAGCAGCTGAACCTGGCCGCCGCCCGGCACGGGCTCGTGTTCGGCCCGGACACGTCCACCAGCAACCGGGCCACGCTCGGCGGGATGATCGGCAACAACTCGGCCGGCAGCCAGTCGGTGCGTTATGGCATGACGATCGACCACGTGCTCGCCCTCGACGTGGTGCTGTCCGACGCGAGCCGGTCGGCGCTGGGCCCGCTGACCGAGGGGGAGGTGCGGGCCCGCGCCGCCGTACCGACGCTCGACGGGGCCATCTGCCGGGAGCTGCCCGCCCTCCTCGAGCGCCACCGGCAGGCCATCGCCACCGGCTTCCCGAGGTTCTGGCGGCAATCGGGCGGCTACCGGCTGGACCGGCTGGCGGGACTGGGTGGGCCCGCCGCTGCCGGCGGGCCCGGTGGCGCCGATGGGCCCGGCAACGCCGGCCGGGCTGGTGGGGCCGGTGGCCTCGACCTGGCGAAGTTCGTGGTGGGCTCCGAGGGCACTCTAGTCACCGTCGTCGAGGCGACCGTGGCGCTCGTGCCCGCGCCGCGGTTCCGGGTGATCGCCGTGGGCCATTTCACGTCCGTGCAGGCGGCGATCGAGGCCACGGAGGACGCGCTGGCCTGCGGGCCAGCGGCCGTCGAGATGCTCGACCGCACCATCCTCGAGCTGTCGCGGCAGAAGATCGAATACCGCGCGCTCGGGTCGATCCTGCACGGCGACCCGGAGGCGCTGCTGTTCGTGACGTTCTTCGGCGACACCGAGGCCGAGGCGATCGCCGGGCTCGACCGGCTCGACGGACGCTGGCGCGCGCACGGCCATGGCTATCACACGCTCCGGGCCATTGCGGCGGGGGAGCAGGCGGCGCTGCTGAAGGTCCGCCAGGCCGGCCTGGGCTTGCTGATGGCGGCGAGCACGGGTGCGCGCCGGCCGCTGGCCTTCGTCGAGGACACCGCCGTCGAGCCGGCCAAGCTCGCCTCTTACGCGGGCCGGTTCCGGCAGATCCTGGACTCCCACGCCCTGACGGCCGGCTTCTACGGCCATTGCTCGGTCGGGTGCCTGCACATCCGCCCGTTCATCGACCTCAGCGAGCCCGGGCAGCCGGAGCTGCTGCGCGCGGTCGCGGAGGAGGTCCGTGAGCTGGTGCTGGAGTACGGCGGGGTCAACTCGAGCGAGCACGGCGACGGGCTGGCCCGGAGCGAGTTCAACCGCCGGGTGTTCGGCGACAGGCTCTACCGGGCCATGCAGGAGACGAAAGGCCTCTTCGACCCCGACAACCGGATGAACCCGGGAAAGATCGTGAACGCGCCGGCGATGACCGACCACCTGCGCGACGTGGCCCAGCCGCCGGTGCCGCCGCTGGTGACGCGGCTCCGGTTCGACACCCCCGGGGGGATGCGCGGCGCCGCCGACCGCTGCATGAACATCGGGCTGTGCCGCAAGGCGGCGACCGGGGTCATGTGCCCGTCGTATATGGCCACCCGCGACGAAGAGCACTCCACCCGGGGCCGCGCGAACGCCCTGCTGCACGCCCTGTCCATGCCCGACCCGCGCGCGGCCCTCGGTGACGAGCGGCTGCACGGCATCCTCGACCTGTGCCTCGGGTGCAAGGCCTGCCAGAGCGAGTGCCCGCTCGGCGTCGACATGGCGGCGCTGAAAACCGAAGCGCTCGCCGCCTATCACGACCAGCACGGCGTCCCGCTGCGCGCGCGCATGCTCGGGTCCATCCGCAGGCTGAACCGCCTCGGCTCGGCCGCGTTCCCGCTGTCCAACCTGGCCGGCCAGTGGCCGCCCGCCCGCCGGGCGGCGCAGCGCTGGCTGGGGATCAGCGCCGAGCGGCCGCTGCCCCGGTTCCAGCGGCATGACCTGCGTAGCTGGAACCGGCGGCGGCCGGGGCCAGCGGGGCCAGCAGACCAGGGCGAGCTGGTCTTCCTCGCCGACTCCTTCACCACCTTTACCGAGCCGTCGGCCGGGCGCGCGGCCATCGAGCTGCTGGAGCTCGCGGGGTGGCAGGTCCGGTTCGAGGATGCGGGCTGCTGCGGCCGGGCCAGCCTGTCGCAAGGGCTGATCGGCCCGGCCCGGCAGATGGCCGCCGGCCTGGCCGGGCGCCTCGGCGGGGCGGCCGGCCGCGGCGCGCCGATCGTCGGCGTGGAGCCGTCATGCCTGCTGACCCTGCGCGACGAGTACGCGGCCCTGCTCCCCGGCGACCCGGCGGCGCGGGCCGTGGCCGCCGCGACCCGGCTGCCGGAGGAACTGCTCCTGGCGGCCGTCGCCGAGGGCAGGCTCATCCTGCCGCCGGACAGCGCCGTCAGCGGCCGCCGCGTCCTGTTCCACGGCCACTGTCACCAGAAGGCGCTCGCGGGCACCGCCGCCACCGCCGCCCTGCTCCGCAGCATCCCGGGCGCCGACGTCGTCGAGATCGACGCCGGGTGCTGCGGCATGGCGGGCTCGTTCGGCTTCGAGGCGGAGCACTACGACCTGTCCATGAGCATCGGGGAGCTGCGGCTCTTCCCGGCCATCCGGGCCGAGCCGGCGGAGACGATCATCGCGGCGACCGGCGTCTCCTGCCGGCAGCAGATCGAGCACGGGACCGGGCGGCCCGCCCGGCACCCGCTGGAAGTCATCCGCCAGGTACTGCCCGTGCCTGGCCGGTGAGGCGGGGCCTTGTCCCATTGAGCTGACAGGTGTTGCCGCTCAGCTGGGCCGTTCGATCTGGTCGAAGGCGGGAGGGCTGCCGGGCTTCCCACAAGACCGCACCCTCACCGCAGCGATCATCAGCGCCTGCAGGCGGTGGGCCCGCTGCTGCACGATGACGCGCTGGAAGCCGAGGCTGATGGCCAGGTAGAGAACCACGGTGGCGGAACCGAGGCCGCGGTTGCCGTGACCGTGTGCCACCAGGGCGTCATAACCCAGATGCGCGGCCACGGCGGCAACCCACAGGCAGGCGGTCAGCCAGTTGCCCCTGGACCAGGCCTGGCCGCTGGCGATCCAGATCCTGACCGTCGCGGCCCGCAGCGCGCCGAAGGCCGCGGCGAGCACCAGGCTGCCGGCGAGGAGCCCGTAGGTCAGCGCGCCGGAGTGGCTCTGCCCCAGGAACTGGGCGGTCTGCACCACGCCGACGACCCCGAGAATCGCGAGAAGGCGCAGGGTGGAGGCATTGACCGGCCGGGCGACCAGCTGCCGGTAGATCAGCAGGGCCAGAACGGCGACTCCCAGGACAATGTCGGTGACCATGGCTGCCTCCTCGGGAGTTGCGCTGGGCCGCCCCGGTGGCGGACCGCGGGCCGGCTGTCCCGGCCTCAATCCACGCTAGGGCGGTAGGTGCCGATCCGGCCGTGCCCGTCGTCCTGACCCCGGCATGACAGATGTCACGCCGGCCGGTACGGCAAGTACCTGACCGGGAAGAGAGCGTGGCGACGCGGTTTCCTGGCCGCCAGAAGGGAGAGGAGCCCATGACCGACACAGCTGCCGACGTCGCGGCCGCCTACTTCGACGCGTGGCAGCGCGGCGACTTCGCGCGCCTGCGCACGATCCTGGCCGACGACGTGACCTTCGACGGGCCGCTGGGCCATGCGCGCAACGCGCAGGAGTGCATCGCCGGGCTCAGGCGCATGTCGGAGATCGTGACCGGCATCGTCATCCGCAAGACCTTCGTCGACGGGGCCGACGTCCTGACCTGGTTCGACCTGCACACCGCCGGGACCGATCCGCTGCCGACCGTGAACTGGCGGCACGTGGAGAACGGCAAGATCACCGCCATCCGGGTCACCTTCGACCCGCGGCCGCTGTTCACAACCACCGGGCAGCCGGGCAATTAGCCCCCAGCGGGTGATGTGCCGCCGGCCGGATGGGCCGATGCTGAGAAGCAGACAGCCGACGGACCGGCCACCGCGGCCGGGGTCATAGCCGGGCAGCAGCCGGCCGGACCGAGGAGAGGATCTGATATGGCTATAGGACCGGTGCAGCTCATCGTGCTGGGGTTCAACCACCCCAAATTCCACGGGGAGGTGATCGCCGAACTGGAGCGGCTGCACGAGAATGGCATGGTGCGCGTGATCGACTCCATCGCCGTGTACAAGGACGCGGATGGCGACCTGGAGATGGAGCATCTCAGCAACCTGAGCGAGGACGAGGCGATCGAGCTCGGCAGCAAGATCGGCGCGCTCATCGGGCTCGGCGTCGACGGTGAGGAAGGGATGGAGGCCGGCGCGGTCGCAGGCGCGGAGCAGGCCGCCGAGGAGGGCATCAACGTGTTCGGCGGTGAGGAGTGGGACGTGCTGGAGGACATCCCGAACGACTCCGCGGCCGCGCTCATCCTGCTGGAGCACCACTGGGCGGTGCCGCTGCGGGACGCGATCGCGCGGGCCGGCGGGTTCCGCCTCAGCGACGGTTTCATCAGCCCTCTCGACCTGGTCGCGATCGGGCTGATATCGGCCGAGGAAGCCACGGACCTGCACGCGATGGAGACCTCGGGCGCCGCCAAAGCATGACCGCTGGGACTCAGCGGCACAGACAGCGACACGAATCTGGAGGAATGAGATGTTCGGAGGACGCAGAGTTGCCCGCCGTACGGGGCGTCGCACAGCCCGGCGCGTCTCGCGCCGGTAGACGTTTCCGCACGCCCTACCCGTAGCCTGCCCGCGGGCCATGATTGGCGCCCGTCCGCGGGCGCGCACGATTCCGGCTGGACCCGACCGAAGGGGGCAAGCCCATGTCAGCGTGGGGCTGGGGGCTGCTCGGCATCATCTACCTGGTGCTGCTGTTCACGCTCGCCGTCATGACGTTCCGCAAGGGCCACTGGGTGCTCGGGCTCATCGGCTTCATCTTCCCGATCCTGTGGATCATCGGCGCGGTCCTCCCGAGCAGGCGCTACAGCCGCTAAGGCGGGAAGAGCGGCGCGGTCGATGAACCCCCGGTTCCCTAGCTGGACGTCCTCGGCTGGCCAGCGGGGGACGCGGCCAGCGCCACCCCCGTTCGTGCGGGCGGCCCGTCCAGGCCGCAGTGCAGGACCGGGCTGGGCGCCGGGGCGGCCCCCGCCCGGGCCCGCCGGGGGTTGCGGATGGTGACGGCGGCCAAGAGGCCGCCGATGACGCAGAGCCCGGCGGCGATCAGTGACGCCCGGTGGAAGCCGGCCGTGAACTCCACCGGGTGGAGATACGAGGTGCCGGTGAGGCCGGCCGCCGCCGGCAGCACGGCGACCGCGATCAGCGACGCGGCCCGCGCCACGTCGTTGTTCACCGCGGAGGCCATCCCGGCGTGCTCGGCGGGGACGGCGCTGAGCACGGTGGAGGTCAGTGGTGCGACGTTGATGGCCAGGCCGAGGCCGAACACCAGGACGGCGGGCAGCACCTCGGTCAGGTAGTTCCCCGACGGGCCGACGAGGGTGAACAGCGCCAGGCCAGCGGCAATGACGACCGGTCCGACGCTCATCTGCAGTCTCGGGCCGATCCGCGCGGCGAGCGCCCCGGACCGGGCAGAAAGCGCAAGCATGATCACGGTCACGGGCAGCAGGGCGATCCCGGCCTCCAGCGGACTGTAGCCCGATACCTCCTGCAGCTGGATGGGCAGCAGGAACAGGGCACCGCCCAGCGCGGCGTAGACCACGAACGTCACCACGTTGGCGGAACTGAACTGGGCCGAGCCGAACAGGCTGAGCGGCAGCATCGGCGACGGCGCCCGCCACTCCCAGACGACGAAGGCGATCAGCAGGACCACGCCGGCGATCAGCGCCACGAGCGGTCCCGGGCGCAGCCATCCCGCCGTGGGGCCCTCGATCAGCCCGTAGGTCAGCCCGACCAGGCCGAGCGTGACCAGGACGCTGCCGGTCACGTCGAGCTTCCCGGTGACATCGGGGTCGCGTGACTCGGGGATATGCCGCACCCCGACCGCCACCACGAGCGCGGCCAGCGGCAGGTTGATGAGGAAGATCAGCCGCCAGGAGGCCGCCTGGATCAGCCAGCCGCCGATGAACGGCCCGATGGCGCTGCCCACGCCGGACAGGCCGGACCAGGCCCCGATCGCCTTGCCCCGGTCGTCGGGGTGGAAGGAGGCCTCGATGATCGCGAGGCTGCCGGGGGTCAGCAGCGCCGCCCCGATGCCCTGCACCGCGCGCGCCGCGATCAGGACCGGCGCATCAGGGGCGGCGCTGCACAGGACCGAGGCGACGGCGAACCACACCACGCCGGCCAGGAAGATCCGCTTGCGCCCGTACTTGTCGCCGAGGGCCCCGGCGAACAGCAGCAGGCCGGCCAGAGTGAGGGTGTAGGCCGTGACCACCCACTGCAGGTCGGCCAGGCCGACGTGAAACTCATGGCCGATGGCGGGCAGGGCGATGCCGACCACGGTGGCGTTGACCGAGGCCATCGCCGACCCGAGCACCGTGCCGAGCAGCACCCACCGGCCGGGCCCGCTGCTGTACCTGAGCCAGGTCTGGCCGCCCGAGGTCACCGCCGGAGTGCCCACGGTGCTCCTATCACGCCTCAATCCCTACCCGCGCCGGCCGGCTTGCAGTGATCCCTAGCTGCCGCCCTGGCCGGCCAGCGCGAACGCGAGCAGCGAGTTGGCCGTGTAGTCGAGGGCCGGCTCGACCGAGGGCCAGCTGACGACGTTGTCCTCGTAGGCGGCGGTCTTGGTGTCGAACGGCTGGTAGCTGCCCGCGCTGCAGGCCCGCATCCCGCTGACCGTGCCGAGCCCGGAGAAGTTGCCCGCGCTGCTCGGGCCGTCCACGGTCGCGCCGAGCTGGATGTCGCCCTTGCCGTCGAGCGAGCCCGCCAGGTTCGCGATCTCGCTCTGCATGCACTGCGGGAACGTGGTGCCCGCCCCGACCACGAACGACGTTCCCCACGGGTTGGCGCCGAGCGTGAAGCCCAGCTGCTGGGCGGCGAAGGCGGAGTAGGCGCCGCTTCCCCCGTAGCGCCGGTACAGCGCGTTGGTGATGTAGAGCCCGAACGCATGCGGCGTGGCGTCGCTGGGGCCCAGCGCGGTGCCGAGCGCGAAGGGGTCGTTCCTGGCCCAGTTCTCACCCAGCCGGAGCTGGGCGGCCAGGTCGGCGAGCAGCGTGGCCGGCGCGATCACCGGCGGGCCGCCGGACTGCCGCATCGCCTGCAGCAGCTCGGCCTCGCCCACGGCGCCGGTGTCGTAGAGGTTGAGCGTGTCCCCGCCGGGCTTGTGGCCCTGCGCGATGTAGGCCCGGGCCCAGCGCGCCGCCACGGCCAGCTCGGCCCGCACCTGCGCGGCCGGCGCGCCGAGCGCCTCCTGCGCGAGCGCGATCTCGGCGGCGCCCCAGAGCATGTCGCTCGTCCATTCGCTGCCGGGGTAGAAGTCGTGCGGGAACGCGGTCACGATCGGCCCGACGCTGCTGGTCTTGGCCATGGCGTAGACGCCGCGGGCGAGCGCCAGCAGGTGCGCGGCGCTGGCCCGGTGGCCGCGGGCCGCCAGCTGGGCGCCGAGGGCATAGTCGGCCGCGAGCCGGCCGGCGAAGTCGGGGCTCACCGGCTGGCCGGGCGGCGCCGCCTCGAACACCGGGCGGTACTTCACATAGTAGGCGGTGGGCCCGGGATGGCCGCCGGGCTTGATGTCGATGCGGTCCTCGGCCTGCGGCAAGAACCAGAAGTTGTAGTCGCCCTGGATCGTGTTCTTCGCGTTGCCGGTGCCGATACCGTCCTGGATGTAGATCACCTTGGCGGCCGGGTTCCACAGCTTCTCCAGCCAGCTGAGTCCGAAGTCCGCCTCCGGCTGCAGGGTCGGGTAGCTGCCCGGGAAGTCACGGGCCGCGAGCAGCATCAGCCCGTCGGCGTAGCTGGTGGTGTAGGCGAACTTCTCGTAGCCGCCCCCGGCGTCGAACCACCCGCCCGCCACGTCCACCGGGCCGCCGATCCGGTGCAGCGTGCCGAGCAGGTTGTCGTTGCTGTCGTAGCGCGGTGAGGCGTACACGAAGGAGCGGGCGTCGGTGAGGTTGGCCGGCTGCCGGGCGAGGACCGAGGGCACCACGTGCGGGCCGTCACGCTCGGAGGTGAAGTACCGCACGGCGTTCAGCACGAGCCGGTGGTAGAGCCCGGCGGGGGAGGCGACCGCGAAGGCCGACGACACGGCCGTCGCGCCGGCCGCGTGGACTGTGATCCGGTAGGTCCCGGGCCGGGTCAGCCCGCTGAAGCCGAGCGGGTAGACGGCCGGGTAGTGAGCGTTCCATCTGCCCAGGTCCTGGCGGGAGGAGCCGCGGAACACCACGCCCTGGCGGCCGGCGATGGTGAAACTGACCTTCGTGGCCGGCCGGGGCAGCATGACGTAGCCGGTCTTGACCCCCGCGGGCGCGTATCCCACCTGGTTGACCCGGACCTGGGGGACCGCTGAGCCGGCCGGGGTGGCCGACACGCTGGCGGCCGCTGTGCTGTGGCTGGTGTACGCCGCCAGCAGACTCACCGCCGCGGCGATCGCGGCGGTCGGCAGGGACCTGGCTCGCGCATGGTTCATGACTGCGTCCTTTCGGCAAAGGCGGCCCGCAGCCGCCGCTCGGCTTCGGTTCCCGCCCCCAGGTGGTCGAGCCCCAGCAGGGCCGCCCCGGCGACCGGGGCGACATCGGTGACGCGCACGGCCGCGTCCGGGGCATCGGCCTTGATCCCCTCGATCACGGCCCCCGTGAGCAGCGGGTCGCGCGCGGCCAGCATCCCGCCGCCGAGCACGACGGGAGTCGCGAGCCCGGTGAGGGAGAGGCGGCGCATGACCGCCAGCGCCATCGCGCAGATCTCCTCGGCCTGCCGGTGCACCAGGGCCGCCGCGACGGCGTCGCCCCTGGCCCCCAGCGCCAGCACGACCGCGGCCAGGCCTCGCAGGTCGTCCTCGGCGATCGTGCCGAGGTGAAGGCCGATCGTCACGTCCTGTACCGAAGGCACCCCGAAGTGCGCGGCCACGGCGCCGCGCAGCGCGGTCTCGGGGCCACGGCCGTCCTCGGCCCGGATCGCCCACCACAGCGCCGCCCGGCCCAGGCCGGACCCGCCGCCCCAGTCGCCGCTGATCTCGCCGAGCGCGAGGAACCCGGTCGTGCGTCCGTCCGGCGCGACACCGACGCAGTTGATGCCCGCCCCGCAGGTCACCGCGACCCCCCAGTGGCCGCCGGAGCCTGGGGAGCCGGGCGGAGGCCCGGCCGCGCCCGGGGTGACCAGCCCGGCCCGGAGCACCGCGAACGTGTCGTTGAACACCGCCGTGGTGGCGGTCCACCCTCGCGCGCGCAGCGCGGCGGCCATCTCCTCTTCCTCTTCGGGAAGATCGGCGTTGGCCACGCAGGCGGACAGGTGACGGGCCACCGGGGATCCCGGCCAGCCCGCCTGGCGCTGCGCCCGGGCAATTAAGGTGCCCAGCACCCCGAGCTTCTCATCCAGGCTCAGGTGGCCGGCCATACCCGGCCCGCGGACGGTGGCCAGCGGGGTGCCGTCCCCGGCCACCAGGGCCAGGTCGCTCTTGCTGTTCCCGCCGTCGATGGCGAGAACCTCCGGCCCGGCGCCGCTCACCGGGCGCCCGCCGGGCCGGCCCAGGGCAGGAACGCCCGGTTCTCGGCGATCAGCCGGTCGGCCAGCCGGTTGGCCAGGTCGTACTGGCCGACCAGCGGGTGGGCGAGCAGCGCGGCCACCACCCGCGCGCGTCCGCCCCGCACCGCCGCCTCGACCGCGAGCTCCTCGTACGCCGACACGTGGCCGACCAGCCCGCTCAGGCGCGGGTCCAGCGGGGCCACCGGGACCGGCCGGGCGCCGTCCGCGCCGACCACCGACGGCACCTCGATCACCGCCTCGTCCGGAAGGAAGGGCAGGGTGCCCGCGTTCCGCACGTTCACGACCTGGGTGTCGCGGCGGTCGGTCACCAGCGACACCAGCAGCGCCACGGCCGCCTCCGAGTAGAACGCGCCACCCCGCTCACCCAGCAGCTCCGGCTTGCGGTCCAGCGCCGGGTCGGCGTACATGGCCAGCAGCTCCCGCTCCAGCCGCGCCACCTCCTCCGCACGGGTGACGTGCTGCCGCTGCTCGGCGACCACGGCGTCGTGGCAGTAGAAGTAGCGCAGGTAATAGGACGGGACCACGCTGAGCTCGGCCAGCACCCCCGCGGGCTGGCCGGTCTTCTCGGTGATCTCGGGGCCGTGGGCCGCCAGCAGCTCGGGGAGCCGGTCCGTCCCGTTGACCAGCGCCGCCCGCTCCCAGGTCAGGTGGTTCAGGCCGACGTGGTCGAGCGAGACCTGGGCCGGGTCCACCCCCAGCAGCGCGGCGAACGAGCGCTGGAAGCCGATCGCCACGTTGCACAGCCCGACCGCGCGGTGGCCGGCGTCGAGCAAAGCCCGGGTGACAATGCCGACCGGGTTGGTGAAGTCGATGATCCAGGCCCCCGCCACGGCCCGGCGGCGGGCGCGCTCGGCGATCTCCAGGACCACCGGGACGGTCCGCAGCGCCTTCGCGAACCCGCCCGCCCCGGTCGTCTCCTGCCCGACGCAGCCGTATTCCAGCGGCCAGCTCTCATCGCGCTGCCGGGCCGCCTGCCCCCCGATCCGCAGCTGGAGGAGCACCGCGCCCGCCCCGTCCAGCCCCTCGTCCAGGCCGGTCGTCCAGCGGACCGGCGCCGGGTGCCCAGCGGCCCGCATGATCCGGGCGGAGAACGGGCCGACCACGCCCAGCCGGGCCGAGTCGGGGTCGACCAGCACGAGCTCGCTGAGGCCAACCCGGCCGGCCAGGCGGGCCATGCCGTCGACCAGCTCCGGGGTGTAGGTTGACCCGCCGCCGACGACCGCGACCTTCATGACCCGGCCCGGTTCCCGCCCGGCCGGCCCGCGCCGGCCCTAGTGCAGGTAGGCGAGATGGGGACCGTGCAATTCGCGGTACTCACTCATCATCTCCCTCGCGACGGTGACACCCGGCACCAGCGGGTGCAGGGCAAGAGCCAGGGCGGCCAGGCCCGCGTCGCCGCTCACCGCGGCGTTGACAAGCTCGCGCTCGTACTGCTTGGTCTGGGTGATGAGGCCCCGGGCCGACCGGGGGAGCTCCCCGACGGCCAGCGGGGACACGCCGCCGCCGTGCACCAGCGCGGGCACCTCCACGACGTCGTCCGGGTCGAGGAAGCCGAGGCTGGCGCCGTTGCGGGTGTTGACGATGACCTCGCCGGGGCTGCGGCCCGTCAGCCCGTCGATCACCTGCAGGGCCACGCCCTCATAGCCGCCGGGCCGGCCGCCGCCGGGCCCGGCCGGCCCGGCGGCCCGGCGCCGGGCGCGCGCCTGGGCCTGCTGGTTCTCGCCGTCGGTGTCGGTGCGCATATAGGTGTCGCGGCGCACGCCCATCAGCATCGAGTAGGCGGCCCAGGCGTCGTTCACGCCGCCCGCGCCGAACGCCGCTGTGATCGCGTCCAGCAGTTCGGAGTTCAGCCGCAGCACGTCGGCGCCGCGGCTCGCCCCGGCGCGCGCGACGGCCGCCACGTAGCGCGCGGGCTCGTAGAAGTAGTACACGTACTCGGTGGGTATCGCGCCGAGCCTGCGGACCAGGGCGGGATCGAAGGCGGCGAAGACGTGGTCGAAGCGCGCCAGCTCCTCGTACCGGTCCAGCAGCGTGCCGATCCGCTCCTGGCCGTCAACGGCGAAGGACGTGATCCAGCCCAGGTGGTTCAGGCCGCCGTAGGAGAAGGCGACCTTGTCCCGCTCGGCCCCGAGGAACCCGGCCAGGCGGTCGAGCGCGCTGCTCGGCGTGTCACAGACGCCGACCACCCGCACGCCGGTGTGCAGGGAGACCGCCTGGGTGATCACGCCGGCCGGGTTGGTGAAGTTGATGAGGACCGCATCGGGGGCGCAGCGGGCGAGGACGTCACAGTAGGAGAGCAGGACCGGGATGGTCCTGAGCGCCATCGCGCAGCCACCGGGACCGGTCGTCTCCTGGCCGACGATGCCGCGCCGCAGCGCCACCTCCTCGTCGATGACGCGTGCGCGGTCGCCGCCGACCCGGATCGCGGAGAAGACGAAGTCCGCGCCCGAGAACGCGTCCTCGACGTCGGAGGTCAGCCGGACGATACCCGGCTGGCCCAGGGCGGCGGCCAGTTCGACCGCCAGCCGGCCGGTCGTGTTCCGGCGGGCCTCGTCCGGCTCGAACAGGCAGATCTCGTCGAAGGCCGCCGCGCGGGAGGACAGGATCCCCCGGATGAACGCGGGTATCCGCACCCCACCGCCGCCGAGTATCGCCAGTTTCATCGCTAAGGTTCCTGCCCGTAGGCCCGTCCGCCCGGCCGGCGGTGCGGGCGGCCCAGCTCGTCCCGGGCGGGCGGCTGCGCCCCCAGCAGGGCCGCCGCCAGCGGGGCCGCGGCCGGGCTCAGCCCTTCCACGTCCACCTCGCCCACGGCGCCGAGGATGCTCACCGTCCGTGAGCCGGCCGCGTTGCCCGCGGCGGCGGCCTCGGCCACCGGGGCGCCCTGGTGCAGGGCGGCGATCAGCGCGCCCGCGAAGGCGTCGCCCGCTCCGGTCCGGTCCCGGACGCTGACCGGGCCGATCCCCTCGGTCACCGCGGTCCGGCCCGCCCGGTCGGCGACGACGGCGCCATCGGCGCCCCGCTTCACGACCAGGCACCGGCACCAGGCGAGGGCCACGTCGATGGCGGCGGAAAGGGACCGGGCCCCGGTCAGCCGCAGCAGCTCCTCGGCGTTGGGCAGGAAGACGTCGGCCTGGCGCGCGCAGCTCATCACCATCCGGGGATGGCTGGCGATGGCGTTGAGGCCGACGTCGAGGGCGACGCGGGTGCCGAGCGATCGCGCCTCCGCGATCAGCGCATCCGCGCCGGGCCAGGGGTGGAGGTAGCACCAGGCCGGGCGGTGGTCCCGGAGAACCTCCAGGAAGTGCCCGGTGTCGGGGCCCGCGACCGGCTGGGCCGGCGGGAGGTAGGAGACGAACCCGCGGTCACCGGCGAAGTTCAGCACCACGGTGATCCCGGCGGTGCGGTCGGCCACGTGGCGGGACGGTGACAGGTTGACGCCCGCGCGCCGGCAGTGCTCGGCCACGACGCGGGAGCCGAGATCGTCGCTGAGGAGGGTTGACAGGCCGGCCTGGACACCGGACCGGCTGGCCGCGCTGGCCACGGTGACCGCCCCGCCGCAGGAGATGGCGAACTCGTCCGCGAAGATCTCTTCCCCCGGTCCCGGCAGCGACGCCACCTGCCCGAAGACGATCTCGAGGAACACCCGGCCGAAGGCGATCAGGTCCATGCGGCCTCCGTCACCGGAAGGCCTCCGTCGCGGCGTCGGCCCGGGCGACGTGGCAGGCGGCGCTGTGCTGGGGGAGCAGTTCCCGCAGCGGCGGCGTGACCTGGTGGCATTCGTCGATGGCCAGCGGGCACCGCCAGCGGAAGCGGCAGCCGGGTGTGGGGTCGATCACCTTCGGCGGCTCACCGCGGTCGGTCGCCGCTCCGACCGTGAGGGGGGCGCGCGGGTCGGGAACGGCCGACAGCAGCAGCTGCGTGTAGGGGTGCCGGGGCCGGGTCAGCACCTCTTCGGTGGGCCCGGTTTCGGCGATGTGACCCGCGTACATCACGATCAGCCGGTCGGCCACGTAGCGGGCGCTGGCGATGTCGTGGGTGATGTAGAGGATGGAGACGCCCTGGGAGTCGCGCAGATCGGCCATCAGGTTGAGCAGCCCGATCCGGATCGAGACGTCCAGCATCGAGACCGGCTCGTCGGCCAGGATCAGCTTCGGCCGCAGCGCGAGGGCCTGGGCGAAGCCGACCCGCTGCCGCTGGCCCCCGCTCAGCTCGTGCGGGAACCGCTGCAGCACCTCCGCGGGCGGCATCAGGCCGACCGCGGCGAAGACCCGCTCCGCCTCTTCGCGCCGCTGCTCGCCGGACAGTTCGGGCCGGTGCAGCTTGAGGCAGCGCATGACGGGGTGCGACACGCGGAACACCGGGTTGATGGACGCGAACGGGTCCTGGAAGACCATGGGCACGTCGCCGCGGTAGCGCAGCAGGTCCCGGCGCCCGCGGATGGCCGACACCGGCTTGCCCTGGAAGTAGATCTCGCCGCTCGTCGGCCGGTAGAGCCGGGCCAGCAGCCGGGCCACGGTGGACTTGCCGCTGCCGCTTTCACCCACCAGCGCCACGATCTCGTGCTCGCCGATAGACACGCTGACATCGTTGACGGCGTGCAGCTGCGCCCGCGAAAACGCACCACCGATCTTGAAATGCCTGGTGAGTGCCTCGGTCCGCAGGAGTGGCTGGGCGGCGGCACCCTGGTCCGCGGCCGGGCTCTGTTGGCCGTCGGGCCGGACGGCCGGGCGCGGTGGCGCTGATCCGGACCGACTGGCAGTCGTGCGGCGCGGGTCAGCCATGGTCGGCGCCTCCCCCCTCATGCAGGAAGCACCGGACCAGCGTGCCGTCGACCGGGTACAGCTCGGGTGGCGCCTCCGTGCAGCGGCTCATGACCTTGGGGCAGCGCGGGGCAAACCGGCAGCCGGGCGGGATCCGGGCCAGATCCGGCGGGCTGCCGGGGATCCCGGTCAGCGGGACCCGCGGCCCCCTGATCGACGGGAACGCATCCAGCAGGCCGATGCTGTACGGGTGCTGCGGTGAGTCGAAGACCTGCCTGGTGGCCCCGGACTCGGCCACCTCACCGGCGTACATGACGATCAGCCGGTCGGAGAAGTGGCTGACCAGCGACATGTCGTGGGTGACGAAAATGATCGCGAAACCCAGCTGCTCCTGCAGCTCCTTGATCTGCACCATCAGCGACCGCTGCGCCACCACGTCGAGCGCGGACGTCGGCTCGTCCATGATCACCAGGTCGGGGGTGAACAGCATCGCCATCGCGATCATGGAGCGCTGCCGCATGCCGCCGGACAGCTGGTGCGGGTGGCTCTTCAGGTGCACCGGGTCGATGCCGACCATCCGGAGCACCTCGGCCGACCGGTCGGCGATCTCCGTCTTGGAGGCCACACCGTGCGCCCGCATGGCGTCGGTGAACTGGGCCTGGATCGACTTGACCGGGTTGAGCGCGTTCATCGCGCTCTGCATGACCACCGAGAGGTCCTTCCAGCGGACCGTGGCCAGCTCCTTGTCGGTGAGCCCGACCATGTTCCGGCCCTTGAAGGTCACGCTGCCGCCGGTGACCGCGGCCGGCGGGACCAGCAGCTGGGCGATGGCGAACAGCAGGGTGGACTTGCCGCACCCGGACTCGCCGACGATGCCGATGAACTCCCCGGCGGCCAGGTCGAAGCTGACCCGGTCCACGGCCAGGACCGTGCCGCGCTCCATGACGTACTCGACCGACAGCTCGCGGACCTCCAGGACGGTGCCCGTCAGCTTGGTGGCGGTTCCGTCCGCCAGGCCGTCACCTGGCGCGCTGGACACGTACCCTCCGCATGCTCCGGACCGGCCGCAGGGCCGGGTTCCCGATCTCGTCGAAGGCGTAGTTGAGCAGCGCGAACGCCGCACCGAGCGCGACGATGCACAAGCCGGGGACGATGATCCACAAGGGCAGGCCGGTCTGGAAGGCCTCGTTGTTCTCGGCCCAGTAGAGCATCGTGCCCCAGCTGGTCACACTCGGGTCGCCGAGCCCGATGAACTGCAGGCTGGACGAGAACAGCACCGCGTACAGCGCGTTGGTCAGGAAGGCGGCCACCAGCAGCGAGGTCATCGTGGGGATGATCTCCACGACGATGATGTACAGCGGGCGCTCGCCGCGGACCTTCGCCGCGTTGAGGAAGTCCCGGTTGCGCAGCGACAGCGCCTGGGACCTGAGCTGCCGCGCCGTGTAGGACCAGCTGGTCGCGGCGATGACCGCGATCATCACCGCGGTGCCGGCGCCGTGCAGGTAGCTGCCGATGATGATGAGCAGCGGGAACAGCGGGATGACCAGCAGCACGTCGGTGATCACGTTGAGCGTCCCGTCCCAGGCACCGCCGAGATAGGCGGCGGCCACGCCGATCAGCATCGCGACCACCGTGGCCAGGATCCCCACCCCGAACGCGATCAGGAGCACCGGCCGCGTTCCCCACACCACCTGGGCGAACATGTCCTGCCCGAAGGACGTCGTGCCCAGCCAGTGCTGCGTGGACGGGCCGAGGCTCCTCGGGTAGATCTCGGCCTGCGGGTTGTCGTGCGCGATGACCCCGGGAAACAGCCCCACCAGGATGAACAGCACCAGCAGGGCGGTGCCGACGGTGGCCTTGCGGTTGGAGGTGATGGCGCGGCCCATCCGCCGCAGGGACCGGGCGCCCGTTATCCCGCCGCCTCCGCCCGCGAGCGGCAGCCCCGTCGGCTGGCCG
Organism: uncultured Actinomycetes bacterium; assembly: GCA_963730065.1. Classification (GTDB taxonomy): domain Bacteria; phylum Actinomycetota; class Actinomycetes; order Streptosporangiales; family Streptosporangiaceae; genus UBA9676. Next base: position 464,729 of record CAVSQL010000014.1, read on the forward strand.
GCCGCGGCCACCGGAGCCAGGGCCTCTGCCTGGCCGGCCTCGGTGCCGCCGCCCGCCTCGCCGGGCCCGCCGGGTGCCTGGACAGTGGTCATAGTCAGCTCGCCCCCCTGGTCCGCGGGTCGAGCATGGCCGTCACCAGGTCCGAGATCAGGATGGCCAGCAGCACGGCCACGGTGATCAGCAGGAACAGCGCCTGCATCAGGGGGTAATCGTCGTTGTTCACGGCCTGCAGCAGCAGGTAGCCGACGCCCTGGTAGTTGAAGACCTCCTCGATGAGGATCGCGCCGCCGATCACGAACCCCAGCGACATGGCAAAGCCGGTCAGGTTGGGCAGGATCGCGTTCCGGGCCGCGTAGTCGAGCATGATCCGGTGGCCGGGCAGGCCCTTGGCCCGGGCCATCCGCACGTAATCCTCCGCCAGCGTGGTGATCATGGTGTTGCGCATGGTCAGGATCCAGATGCCGATCGTGGTGATCAGCAGGGTGAACGCGGGCAGGATGGCGTGCTCGGCCACGTTGCCGATGAAGGCCAGGTTGAACCCCGGCGTCATCGAGAAGTTGTAGGTGAAGAAGTACGGCAGGAGCTTCAGCTTCACCCCGAATATCAGGATCAGCACCAGGCCGATCCAGAAGTACGGGATCACCGTCATGATCACGAATATCGGCGGCATCAGGCTGTCCAGCCGGCCGCCGCGCCGCCACGCGGCCACGATGCCGATCCCGGTGCCCAGGATGAAGGCCAGCACCGTGGTGACACCCACCAGGCCGAGGGTCCACGGGATCGCGTCCAGGACGATCCGCCCGACCGACGCCCCCGGCTGGGTGGTCAGCGAGACCCCGAATTTGAGGGTGGCGGTGTTGCCCAGGTAGGCGAAGTACTGGGCCACGACGTTCTGGTGGGTGGCGATGCCGAACTGCGCCTCGAGGACCTTGATCGCCTGCGGGCTGATCCCGCTCTTGAACTTGCCGATGATCGCCGTGGCCGGGTTGCCCGGCATCAGCCGCGGGAGCACGAAGTTGAGGGTGAGCGCCACCCACAGGGTCAGCAGGAAGAAGCCCGTGCGGCGGAGGACAAACCTCATGCGCTCCTCCCGGCGGTCATCGTCTACCCTCCCACGCTCGCTCACCCATAGCCTGCCCCGCAAGGGCCGGGGCACCGGCGGACATCGGCCAGGGAGCCGCCGGTGTCCGCCGGTGCGTCCGGAGCTACTTCTTGGGCACCAGGTGCACCATCACCTGTCCCCAGTCCGGGTACGTGTAGATGGCTGGCTGCGCGTACGGGTTGCCCTGGGTGGGCCAGCCGCTGAAGCTGCCGGTGTCGTACTGGAACCAGTTGACCTGCTCGGTCACCGGGATCACCGGGACGTCCTGCAGCATGATCTTCTGAAGCTGGCTCACGATCGAGTGCTGCTCGGAGACGCTGGTGGTAGTGGCGTACTCGTTGATCAGCTTGTCCGCGGCCGGGTTGCTGTACCGCTCCCAGTTGGACCCGGCGGCGGTGCCGATCGGCGCCGAGTTGGCCGAGTAGAGCCACTGCCGCAGCTCGTAGTAGGGACTCGGCCCGCCGGTCTCGGAGTTGTAGGCGAGCTGGAACTTGCCCGTGTAGGTGTCCGACTGCCAGGTGGTGTAAGCCACGTTGTCCGGCGTCAGCTGGATCCCGACCGCCTTGAGGTCGGCGGTGATGACCTGCATCGCGGCCACCCAGTCGGAGAACCCGCCGTTGTTGAGGACGGTGAACGACAGCTTCTGGCTGCCCTTGGCCATGATCCCGTCCGGGCCCTTCTTGAAGCCGGCCGCCTCCAGGATGGAGATCGCCTTCTGCGGGTTGAAGGCGTAGTTGTTGCCGTAGGACGCCGCCTGCGTCGCGTCGAGCCAGGTCGAGAACGTGGGAGTCACGATCCCGGCCTGGTTCGAGGCCGGCTCATAACCGTACTCGCCGATCAGCGAGGCCTTGTGGCGGTCGATCGCGTAAGCCATGGCCTGGCGCACGGCGACGTTCTTCAGGATCGGGTTCGTCAGGTTGAAGAACAGGCTCACGTTCGCGACCGGCGGGAACCACCACTTCATGGTCGGCTGCGGGGCCAGGAACTTGCCGATGCTCGGGATGAACTGGCTGCCCCACTGCGCCTGGCCGTTGGCCAGGTAGGTGTTGGCCGTGTCGTTGGTGAGGAACGCGGGGTAGTTGACCGTCTCGACCTTGGGCAGGCCCGGCTGCCAGTAGTGCTTGTTGGCGGTGTAGGTGATGTTCTGCGGGGTGCACTTGCTCATCGTGTAGGGGCCGGTGCCGACCGGGTTCTTGACCAGGTCTGTCACCGGGTTCGCGATCTTCGACCAGACCTTCTGGTCGACGATCCCGATCTGGTCGCCGATGTAGTAGAAGTACGGCACCGCGGCCGCCTTGAACTGCATGACCACCTGGTCGGACCCGCTCTGCGTGACGCTGGACAGCACCGACCAGACCGCGTTGATGTCGAGCGTCTTGTGCGTCTTCAGCTGGTTGAAGGTGTACACCACGTCGGCTGGCGTCAGCGGGTCCCCGTTGGAGAACTTGACGCCCTTGCGGATGGTGAAGGTCAGCGTCTTGTTGCCGTTGCTCCAGGCGTAGCTGGTGGCCAGCCACGGAGTCGTCTTGCCGCTTTGCAAGGTGTTCACGAAGACCAGCGGCTCATAGATGTTGCCGAGCGAGAAGCTGATGTAGGACAGGTTGAACGGGTTGAAGCCGCAGGCCCAGGTCCCACCGCTCTCGTTGTCGAGGGTCAGGGTCCCGCTGGGGCCCGACGCGTTCGACGACGAGGTGGATGAGCTGGACGAGCAGGCGGCGGCCAGCAGCGCCGCGGCGAGCAAAGCTCCGATGATCTTGAAGCGTCGTCTCATGACGGTAGCCCTTCGCTGATTGTGATGGGAGGAAAGGTGACCGGATCGCCGCCGTCGGCTCCTGGCTGGGCAGCGGCCCCGGCATGGGCAGCGTCCACAGCCAGCGCGACCGCGCCGATGAGCGGGGCGTCAGAGGGGAACCGGGCGGCCACGAGCTCGGGCGGGAATGGGACGCCCGCGCTCAGGGCGTGCTCCAGGCCCGGCCGCAGGCGATCCCACGACCGGACCATGCCGCCGCCGACCGCGATCCGCACCGGGTTGACGCAGATCGCGAGGTTCACCACGTGGAAGGCGAGCTCGTTGACGAAGTCGGTCACGAGGCGGTCGAGATCCACGTCGTCGCGGCTCGCCTCGAAGACCTCGCCAGCCGGGACCGGCTGGCCGTGGGCATGGTGGCTGGCCGCACGCCGCGCCAGCGCCTGCCCGCTGATCATGTCCTCCAGCGGCACCCGGGCCGCCAGCGGGACGCCCACATCCTGCACCCCGCGCAAGTTGTAGCCGATCTCGCCGGCCGCGCCGTTCCTCCCGTTCAGTACCTGCCCGCCGGCCACGATGGCCGCGGAAAGCCCGGTGCCGAGATTCAGGTAGACGGCTGGGTCACAGCCGGCCAGGGCACCCCAGCGCACCTCGGCCTGGGCGGCCGCCTTCGCGTCCGTGGCCATGGCGACCCGCGCGCCCGGGAAGGCGTCCCGCAGCTCTCGCCCGAAGGCGAGCTGGTCCCACCCGCTGATCGCCGGGGCGAGCTCGACCCGGTCGTCGAAGGGGATCCCGAAGGTGGAGACGCCGACCGCGGCGAGCTCGCGCCCGGCCGCGGCACCGGCGAGGAGGGCGCGGGCGGCCTCGATGCCCCGGTCGAAACTGGCCCGGGCCCCGAGCTCGCCAACGGCGGCGACCGTAGACGAAGCGAGCCGTTCGCCGTTAGGCTCGCACACCATCATGGCGAACTTGGTGCCACCGAAGTCGAGCCCGAGCACAACCGGGGGCTGGGGCACGTTGACCTGCCTGTTTACGCCATCTTCCGTCAAGATAGTTAGGACAGTATCCTAACTATTAGGGGCTCACAATATGCCGTGACGGAATTGAAACCAGGTGCGCCGGCCGGGGCGCCAGGGCAGGATGGTGGCGGAGGTGGGAGTGGCGGTCACGTCGGCTGGCGTGCCTGGCAGCGCCGTGCCCGCGAACGTCCCGCCGGGGAATTCAGCGCCCCGCGCGGGTGCCCAGGAGCCGTTCGCCGCCGCTGTCGCGGGGCCGCTCGGCGGCGAGCTGGCCGCCGCCCGTCCCCAGCTCATCCGCGCGCTGAACGGGCGGCTTCTGCTCGGGCACATCCGGGATCTCGGGCCGTGCTCCCGCGCGGAGCTCGCCCGCCTCTCGGGGCTGTCCAAGCCCACCGTCTCGGTCGCGCTCGCCGACGCAGAGCGGGCGGGACTGGTGCGCACCGCCGGGCAACGCACCGGCCGCCCCGGCCGTTCGGCACTGCTGTATGAGGTCCGGCCCGAGGCCGGATTCATCCTCGGCCTCGACGTGGGGGCTCAGTACGTGCGCGGGGCCCTGGCCGACCTGGCGGGCGGCATCCGGGCCCGCGCCTCGGTGCGGTCGCGGGCCTCCAGCGTGCGGGGCCGGGTCGCCGAGCTGGTCGGGCTCGCGGACGGGCTGTGCGCGGAGGCCGGCGTCACCAGGGTCAGCATCACCCAGACGGTCATCGGCAGCCCCGGGGTCTACGACCCTCGCCGCAACGCGATGGCGCTGACCGGCGGCCTGCCCGGCTGGGACCGCCCGGCGGTGGTTGAGCGGCTCCGCGAGGCGTTCGGGGACTCGCTGGCGGTGGAGAACGACGTGGACGCGGCGGCGCTGGCCGAGCGCGCCCTCGGCCACGGGCGTGAGGTGGACAGCTTCGCTTTCGTCTCGGTGGGCACCGGCATCGGCATGGGCCTGGTGCTCGGCGGCCAGCTGGTCCGCGGGGCGCACGGCGTGGCCGGTGAGATCGCCTACATGCCGATGTCGGGCGGGGAGGGCACCGATCCGGAAGACGCCCGTCGGCGGGGGGTGCTGGAGGCATCGGCGTCCGCGTCGGCCGTGGTGCGGGCCGCCCGCCGGGCGGGAATGCGGGGCCAGGTCTCGGCCCGGCGGGTTTTCACCGCCGCGGCCCGGGGTGATGAACGGGCGGCCGCGGTGGTGGCCGAGGAGGCCCGGCTGGTCGCCCGGCTGCTGTGTGCCGTGGTCACCGTCATCGACCCCGGGCTGATCGTGCTCGGCGGGGGCATCGGCCAGGCCCCCGGGTTCGCCGCCGAGGTGACCAGGGAACTGCTGGGCATGGCGCCCGTCATGCCGGAGGTGAGCGTGAGCGCGCTGGGCACCGAGGCGGTGGTCGACGGCTGCCTGGCCGCGGGCACCGACCTGGCCTGGGCCCAGCTGACCGCGGCCGTCCCGGGCGGCGCCCGGGACGGCCACCATCCTGACGGCGCCGACATCGCGGCCAGCGGCCAGGGCGCTCCCCGGTGACCGGCGGGCTGATGGCCGCCGAGATGGCCGAGCAGCCGGGGGTGCTGACCCGGCTGGCGGCCAGGGCGCCCGCGGACGCGGCGGCGGTCAAGGCCGTGGTGCCCCGCCCGCTGGCCGGGACCGTGTTCCTCGCCCGCGGGTCGTCGGACAACGCCGCGGTGTTCGGCCGGTATCTGGCCGAGCTCTGGGCCGGCCGTGGCCGGCCTGGCTGCTCCCAGCCTCTACACCCGGTACCACGCCGACGTCGACTGGCAGGGCTACCTGATGATCGCGCTCAGCCAGTCCGGTGCCACGCCGGAGATCATCACCACCTGCCAGGCGGTGCGCAGCGCCGGCGCCACGGTGATCGGCATCACCAACGAGCCGCACAGCCCGCTCGCCGGCGCGGTCGACCTGCTGCTCGCCACCGCCGCCGGCCCGGAGCGGGCGGTCCCGGCCACCAAGACGGTGACCGCCCAGCTCGCGGTGCTCGTCACGGTGGCGGCGGCCCTCGGCACCGGCCCCGCCGCCGGGGACACCCTGGCTGGCCTGCCCGGCGCGGTCGCCGCCACCCTGGCTGATCCCGGGCCCGCCCGGGAGCTGGCGGTGCGCTGGCACGGCATCGACCGGCTCGTGGTCGCCGGGCGCGGGCTGGGCTACGCGGCGGCGCTGGAAACCGCGCTGAAGGTGGCCGAGACGACCGGCGTCCTGGCCGAGGGCATGTCCGCCGCCGACCTGTACCACGGCCCCATCGCGGCCGTCTACGCCGGGGCGCCGGTGCTGCTGGTGAGCGTCGGCGGGCCGGCCGATGCCGACCTCGCCGGCCTGCGGCTCCTGCTCGACAGCAGGCACGCCGAGACGGCGGCCCTGCCGGTCCCGGCTGACCTGGCCGAACCGGCGCAGGTGATCACCGCGGTCGTGCGCGGCCAGCAGCTGGCCTCCGCGCTGGCGCTGGCCCGGGGCACCGATCCCGACGCCCCCGCCCATCTGACCAAGGTGACCGAGACGACCTGAGCGGGACGGGCCGTCCGGGGCGCCGGTGCCCGGCCGGCTACCGCCTGGCGCGCGGCCTGCCGACGGCGGGCACGGGAAGGCCGTCCTCGAGATAGCACAGCCGCGGCCCGCGGGTCGCCGCCCGCACCCGCCGGCGGATGGGCTTTCTGAGCAGGGTCAGGGCCGTGCTGAGCTCGGCCAGCTGGTGCTCGGAGATCTCCTCGGGCTGTACCACGATCCCGGCCAGGCTGGCCTCGCTGAACGTGCCGCAGTCGAACAGGTACCGGATACCTCCGGGGTTCCCCGGGCGGGGCCGGCGGAAGTCCATGCAGGCCAGCCGGCCGGCGGCGACGTCGAGGCCGCACTCTTCGGCCACCTCGCGCTGGCACGCCTGCCACGGCGTCTCCCCGTCGGCCTCCATGACGCCGCCGGGAATCGTCCAGCCGGACTTGTAGGTGGGCTTCAGGATGAGCAGCCGGCCGGCCCGGTCGAAGATGAGCGCGCCCGCGGACACCGGTATGGCCGGGAGGCCGTCATCTGGGATGGTCTCCGGGGTGGCGGAACGGTCGTGGGTGGTCACGACCCTCACGGTACGACGGCGGGTGGCGTGGGCACGAAACGGCGTGCCGGGCCGGCCTGATGGCGGACAATCGCGGGGTGGAAACCGCAGATGTGCTGGTCGGTTACCGCCCGCGGGGCGAGGCCGAACTCCGCGATGTCGGGCGGGTCAGTGAACTGGTGAAGACCGCGGCCGATCCGTGGCTGCGCTCGCTTCCGCTGCATCTCACCGCGTCGGCGCTGATCGTGCACCCGGACAGCGGCCGGGTGCTGCTGCGCTGGCACCGGCGGCAGCAGGCCTGGCTTCAGGTCGGCGGGCACGGCGATCCGGGCGAGAGCGACCCGCTGGCGATCGCGCTGAGGGAAGCGGGGGAGGAGACCGGCCTGGCCGACCTGGCGCCCTGGCCCGACGGGCAGCTCCGGCACGTGGCGGTCGTCCCGGTGCCGGCCGGCGGTGACGAGCCCGCGCACGAGCACGCCGACCTGCGGTTCGTGCTCGCCACCGAGGAGCCCGGCGCGGCGCGGGCGGAGGCGCCGGACGCCCCGCTGCGCTGGCTGCCGCTGCGCGAGGCGTTCGAGGCCACCTCCGAGGCCAACCTCCGGGAGACGCTGGCCCGGGTGGAGCGCCTGCTCACGTGCTGACACCCGCCAGCGGGGGGCCCCGGAGGCTGCGGCAGGATAGGCCCAGGGACTACCGCGGGGAGGAAACATGGAAGTACCGATGATGCTGCGAAGCGCCGTCGAGGAGTTCGGCGCCCGGGTCAGCGAGATCCGTGACGGGCAGTGGGAAGCAGCCACCCCGGACACAGAATGGTGCGTCCGCGACCTGGTGAACCACGTGGTGTCGGAGGACCTGTGGGCGCCGTCGCTGCTGGCCGGGTCGACCATCAGTGAGGTCGGCGACCGCTTTGACGGCGACGTCCTGGGCCCGGACCCCCGGGGGGCGTGGCGGGCGGCGTCGGCGCACGCCCTGGCGGCGGCCGACGCGCCGGGGGCCATGGACCGCACCGTCCACCTGTCGTTCGGCGACTTCCCGGGCCGGGAGTACGCCATGCAGCTGTTCGCCGATCATCTGATCCACGCCTGGGATCTGGCCCGGGCCATCGGCGCGGACGAGTGGCTCGACCCTACGCTGGTGGAGGGGTGCACGACCTGGTTCGCGGCGCTGGAGGACGCCTACCGCGGCGCCGGCGCGATCGCCGGGCGGCCGCCGATACCGGACGGCGCCGGCGCGCAGACCCGGCTGCTGGCCATGTTCGGCCGCCAGGCGTGACCAAGGAGCAGGTGGCGGACTGGGTCGCGGCCTACGAGCGTGCCTGGCGGGCACCTGGGACCGGCGCGCTGGCGGGGATCTTCACCCCGGACGCCACCTACCGGCAGGGCCCCTACGACGAGCCGGTCACCGGCCTGCCCGCGATCGGCGCCATGTGGGAGGCCGAACGCGACGGCCCCGGCGAGGTGTTCCGCATGACCAGCGACGTCATCGCGGTCGACGGCGACACCGCGGTGGTGCGGGTCGGGGTCAGCTACGGGGAGCCGGTCCGGCAGGAGTACCGCGACCTGTGGGTCCTCCGGTTCGCCGGCGACGGGCGGTGCGCCTGGTTCGAGGAGTGGCCGTTCTGGCCGGAGCAGCCGCATCTGGCTGCCCGCGGCCCCGAGCCGGGCCGGTGAGCCTGGCCCGGCCGCGCCGGGTCAGGCCGGCGGCCGCTTGTCCGCGACGCCGGCGGAGTCGAAGGTGGCCATCTCGCCGAGCACCCCTGCCTCTCAGGTTAGCCATCACTGTGCCTCACGGACCGCGGCAGGCCGGCCAGGCCGGCCGTGGCCAGGATTACGGTCAGCAGCCAGCTCACGTCGTCGGACAGCCGCACCGCGGGCCGGATGTCGGCTCTGGCCGCAGGCCGTCCCTGCCCCAGCCAGGGCCGGTGCTCGACCCGGTCGCCGTACCGGTTGCGGCCGCCGAGGCGCACGCCGAGCGCGGCGGCGAAGGCCGCCTCCGCGACTCCCGCGTTCGGTGACGGATGGGCGGGTGCCTGGCTGCGCACGGCCCGCCAGACCGCCGCGGCGCGCCCCGGGCGCACCCCTGCGACCAGGGCCGCGGTCAGCCTGGCCGGCAGGTAGTTGGCGACGTCATCCAGCCGGGCGCTCGCCCAGCCGTAGGCCAGGTACCGCGTGCTGCGGTGGCCGACCATGGCGTCCAGCGTGTTCACCGCCCGGTAGCCGAGCGCGCCGGGCGCCCCGCAGACCGCCGCCCAGAAGGCGGGCGCGACGAGCGCGTTGACGGTGTTCTCCGCGACCGACTCGACCACGGCCCGGGCTATCTCGTTTTCGTCCAGCCCGGTGGGGTCCCGGCCTACCAGCGCGGGCAGCGCGGCCCGGGCGGCCTCGAGGTCGCCGCGGTCCAGCGCACCGGCGACCGTGAGGGCCGACTCGCCCAGGCAGCGGCCGGCGGCGGCAAGCCAGGTGGTCAGCGCGGCCGAGCGCAGGCAGGCGCCCGCCCCCGCGCCGAGCAGCACCCCGAGGCCGGCGTGCAGCGCTCCGGCCGCGCGTGAGTCCCGGTAGTCGGCCCGCTCGGCGAGCGTCATGGCCCGCCCGAACCAGCCAACCGGGTGCAGCGGGGCGGGCGGTTCGCCGAGGGCCCGGTCGAGCAGCAGCCCGAGCGCTGCCGCCGCCGGCCACGCCGCCGCGCGGCGCCCTACCACCGTAGCGCCAGCGTGAGCAGGCCGGCGGTCTCGCCAGCGACCGCGGCGGCGCCCAGCACGTCGCCGGTGAAACCGCCGAGCCGCCGCCAGGCCAGGAACACGACGGCGGCGGCCGCCGCCGCCTCGGCGCCCACCGCGGCCAGGCCGTTCACACCGCGGCCGGCGACGGCCAGGCCCACGGCGAGCATGGCGCCGGCCAGCCCGAGCACGGCCGGGCTGGCGAGGGCCGCCGCCCGCGGCCGGGCCCCGCCGTCGGGCGCGGGCAGGAACGCGCTCGCCAGCCCCGCCGGGCGGGCGTAGGGCACGGCCCGGACCGTGACCGCCATGGCCGTGCGGGACCCGGACCACAGCCCGGCCACCGCGAGCGGGCTGGGCAGCATGGACGCGAAGGCGCCGAAACGGGCGAGCAGGACGATGGTCAGGCCCGCTACGCCGAAGGCGCCGAGCCGCGGGTCGGCCATGACCTCGAGCCGGCGGGCCCGCGGCAGCGGGGGCAGCAGCCCGTCGGCGGTGTCGGCGAGCCCATCGAGGTGCAGCATTCCGGTCAGACCCGCGTCAGCGAGCACGGCGACCGCCGCGGCGGCCGGGGGAGCCCACCCGCGCCGCGCGGCCCACCAGATCCCGCCGACGGCCAGGCCGATGACCGCGCCGACGGCCGGGAACCAGGCCAGCGCCGACGGCGCCGGGTCGGCGGCGCCGCCGAAGGGGGTGAGGAAGGACAGGGCGCGGCGCATCAGCGCGCCCCGGGCGGGTCGAGCCGCAGGATCCGGCCGGCCACGACGAACAGGACCTCATCGGCCACGGCCGCGACCGCCTGGTTGAGCGTGCCGAGCGCGTCCCGGAAGCGGCGGCCGTCCTGGGTCGCCGGGTGCACCCCGAGCCCGGCCTCCTCGGACACCACCACCGTGTCGGCGTCCCGCCCGGTGAGGGCGGCGCACAGGACCCCGGCATCGACGGCCATGCCGGGGCTGCCCGCGACCCACGGCCCGAGCCCGTCGACCAGCACCGGGCCGGGAACCGAGCGCAGCAGCGCCGGCAGCTCCGGGCCGGCCTCGACCGTGCGCCACCCCGCCGGGCGGCGGGCCCGATGGGCCTCGATCCGTTCCGCCAGGTCCGGGTCGTCGCCGGGTACCAGCGTCGCCACATAGGTGATGGGCGCCGGCAGGCGGGCGGCGATGCGCTCGGCGACCTCGGACTTGCCGGACCGGGCGCCGCCCAGCACCAAAGTGATCATCTGGCCTCCGCCCAGCGGCGGCTGCCATCGAGCACGGCCCGGTGCGCGGCCCGGGCCAGCCGGGACCCCCAGCGGGAGCGGGGGCCGGCGAACGCTTCGGCCGGGCCGGCCGCCGGGCACAGGACGGCCACGGCGTCCGAAGGTGTGCCGGTCCCCGCGATGCCGGCTTCCCACAGGGCCTGCGACTTGGCCTCGGTGACCGTCATGACCGCGTTGACGAGCGCGGCCGGGCTGAGGCGCCGGTCCAGCACGGCGACGATGTTCACCGTGCCGGCGAAGCCAGCCGCGCCGGTGGCCGGGGCCCCGGCGTCGGTCGCCGCGGCATCCGCGGCCGCCGCGGCCCAGGTCGGGTGGGTGACCCCCACCGTGGCCGCGGCCATGACGCCGTCCGCGCGGCACGTGCTGACCAGGCGCACGTCAACGGCGGTCAGCATGCCGATCCCCGGCCCGGCAAGTTCCAGCCCGCGGGCCAGCTCGGCCAGGTGGCCGGCCGGGTCAGACCGGCTGTAGTCGCCGGCGACCTGGGCGGCCAGGACCCAGCGCCGCTCGCCCCAGCCGCCACCGTACGGTGCTGACGAGACCGCCAGCAGCGGGGAGCCGAAGCGCCACAGCGCCATCGCGAGTTCGGTGCCGTCTTCACGGCGGGACAGCAGCTCAGGCTCGTCCATCGTCCTCATCTCCGCGGGCCGGGGGAGGACGACGTGCGCCCGCTGCCGGGACCAGCGAAGGCATCCAACGAACCGCCCTTCCTCCGAGGACAGGTCTCGCCGGCACAGGGCAGGCGTCCGGGCTTAACCCCTGGGTGGGGGCATCACCGTTGCGGGACAGCGCCGGCCTCTCACCGGCTTCGCTGGTCCTGTGCCACCCCGGCCACCGCCGGGGCACGGGGTACAGTACCGCGTCCCGGCGGCCGGTCGCCAGCCAGCCCGCGCCCGCGGGGCACCGGGCCACCGGCCGCGGCGGTGAGCGCCGCCGTCAGCGGGCGATCGCCCTCACCACGTCGTAGGGCAGGTACCGGGGATGGACAAGCAGCGCCCTGGCCACCTGCCGGATCGCCAGCCGCAGCGGGACCAGTGTCTGCTCACTGAAGCGCCAGGCGCCGAACTCATCGCCGGTGAATCGCGGGCCAAGCGCCCGGCGGAAGTGCTTGGCGTCGCCGCCATCGCCTTTCCAGCTGGGCAGCCACGCGCGCAACTCGTCGTCGCGGGTGAGCATGGTCCAGCCCATCAGCCGTTCGGCGATCTGGCCGGCCGCGTCGATCACGAACGCCAGCTCGCCAGCGCCCCTGATGCCGTGCACCCGGCCCTCGGTGTCGCAGCTGTGGTGGATGCTGGCCGAGCTGAAGCGGGCCCCGACCTCCAGCGCGGCCACCGCGTGGCCGGCCTCATGCCAGGCGGCCCGGACGGTTGCCGCCCGCGCGGGCCGCAGGCCCGGGAAGCAGCCGCAGTCGTAGCGCTGCCTGATCCATTTGTCGTTCACGATGGACTCGTCGTCATAGCGGATGACCCGGCGCAGCTCGGCCTGGATCGCGGCCAGATGACGCTGCTCGGAAGGCTTCATGCCCGCGCCCCGGCGCGGCCCCGGCTCCGCCCGGACCGCCTATCCGAGCGCGGCATAGGCCGCGGCCTGGATGTCGCGGTGCACCTGCGGCGTGTCCGACGTCTCGAACATGCGCTGGGTCAGCACGATCATTATCAGGCCGGGGCCCGGGTTGACCAGCCAGGACGTGCCCAGGCCCCCGTCCCAGCCGAAGGCGCCGCTGTCGAGCACCGACTGGCAGAACGACCACGACCGCCCGGTGAAGAAATCCGGCCCGAGGCCGCCGTGCGCCTTCTGCGCCGGGGTCAGCTGGTCGGAGGTCATCGCGCGCGCGGCGTCCGCGGGCAGCACCGGGGCCCCGCCGCGCAGCAGCATCCGGGCGAACGCCAGCAGGTCGTCGGCGGTGGACACCAGCCCGGCCGCCCCGTCGCCGAACGCCAGCGGCCGGCTCCACATGCCATCCGGCTCGTCCCAGACGGCGAGCCCATCGGGCCCGGCCCGGTAGGACGTTGCCAGCCGCTCGGGCTGAGCCGTCCAGAAGCCGGTGTCGCGCATGCCCAGCGGCCCGAAGATCCGGGTCCGCAGGACCTCGGCGAACGGCCGGCCAGCGGCCCGCGCCAGCAGCACGCCGAGCACGGAGGCACCGGTGTTGTACATCCAGCGCTCGCCGGGCTGGGCCAGCAGCGGCAGCGTGCCGAGGGCGGCGATCCAGGTGTCGGGGTCGGGCTGCTCGCCGGGGTCCGGCGGCCCGAAGGTGGCCAGCCGCAGCTGGCTGGCGGCGGCGGCGGCCGGCCACGGGGCGGGCGAAAAGAACATCTCCATGACGGCGCCGAAGCCGAAGGTGAACGTCAGCAGGTCCCGGGCGGTGATGGGCCGCACCGCGGGCACGGTGTCGTCGAGCGGCCCGTCCATCCGCCGCAGCACCCGCCGCCCGGCGAGCTCGGGCAGCAGCCGGTCGACCGGTCCATCGAGCCCGAGCAGGCCCTCGTCGATCAGCGCGAGGGTGGCCGCGCCGGTGATGGGCTTGGTCGTTGACGCGATGCGGAACAGCGAGTCACGGGAGACGGGCGCGCCGCCGATGGCCAGCGTCCCCAGCGCCTCCACGTGCACCTGGTCGCCCCGGGCCACCAGCGCCACGAGGCCGGGCACACACTCGTCGCCGACGTGCTGCTCGGCCACCGCCCGCAGCCGCCGGAGGCCCGCGGCGGTCAGCCGGTCAGTCACGAGGTGCTCCAGTCACGGTCGGCCTCCCTTGGTGAACCGCCCGGTGGTGCAGCGGCCCAGTGGTGCAGCGGCGCGCCGGGCCAGCCAGGCCGGCGGCAGGCCGCCTCGGCCACGGTAGCTCACGCCAGCCGTTTGGCATGCCGGGCGTGCGCATGCCAGGCCGTTCGGCGGACAGCGGGCACCCGGGCGCCGGGCGCGAGCGGCGGCGGGCGAATAGGGTCTGCTCGTGACGCCGATGTGGGCCTGCCCCCGGTGCGGCCGCGCCTTTGCCAGCCGCAACCAGACCCACACCTGCGCCCCGCTTGGTGACCTGGACCGGCATTTCGCGCAGGCGTCGCCAGTGGTGCGGGCGGCCTTCGACCGTGTCCTGGCGGTGGTGTCCGGCTTCGGGCCGGTGACGGTGCTCCCGGAGAAGACCCGCATCGCGCTGCAGGTCCGGATGAGCTTTGCCGCGTTCATGCCGCGCCGCCGCTGGCTGGACGGGCATCTCGTGCTCGCCCGGCGGATCGACAGCCCGCGCTTCCTGCGGGTCAACACGTACTCGCCGCGCAATGTGGTGCATGCCTTCCGGCTGACCTCGCCCGCGGATGTGGACGGCGAGTTCGTGGCCTGGCTGGCCGAGGCGTACCAGGTCGGGGCCCAGCAGCACCTGCGCGGATAGGACATCCCCGGCCTCCGGGGCCGGGGATGGGAGTGGCCGCTGGCGGGCTTCCGGGGCAACCGCCAGCGGCCACGTCTAGGGGGTGGCCGGGCCGCCGGTCAGGCGGCCGGGCCGTTCGCGAGGGTCACGGTCGCGGACTGCGCCTGGCCGGCCGTGTCCTGCCAGCCGATCGTGACGCTGTCGCCGGGGTGGTGCTGCCCCAGCGCCGACTGGAGCGCCTCCGGCGAGGAGATGCGCTGCCCGTTCACCGAGACGATCACATCGCCCTGCGTGAGCCCGGCCCCGGCTGCGGGCGCGCCCGGGACGGTGCCGGCGACGGAGGCCCCGGCGCCGGCCGGCGTGCCGCTGGCCGCGGCGTCGCTGGCGTTCATGATCGCCACGCCCAGGAACGCGGTCGGGCCGATGTGCACCGTGGCGGAGGCGCCGCGGGCCTCGATCTGGTGGGCGATGGAGACCGCCTGGTTGATGGGGATGGCGAACGCCTGGGTCTGCTGGCGCTGGATCTGCGTCCCCTGCGAGGCCGCGGTGTTGATGCCGATGATCTGCCCGGTGGTGTTGACGAGCGGGCCGCCGGAGTCACCCGGCTGGATGCCCGCGTTGTGGTGGATGAGCCCGGTCAGCTGCTCGGAGGTGCCTGCTCCCTCGTCCGAGGCGGTGATCGACGCGCCGAGGCTGGCGACATGGCCGGTGGCGACCGACGGGGTGCCGCCCTTGCCGAGAGCGTTGCCCAGCGCCACCACCTTCTGGCCGGGGGCGACACTGCCGGAGTCGCCCAGGGTCACCGTGTCGAGGCCGGACGCGCCCTGCAGCTGGATGACGGCGATGTCGTGGCTGTGGTCATAGCCGACCACCTTGGCCTGGTACGTGCGGCCGTTGCCGATGTCGCGGGCCCTGATGGAGGTGGCGCCGTTGATCACGTGGTTGTTGGTCAGCACCTCACCCGATGACGTCAGCACCATGCCGGTGCCGGCCGCCTGGGCCTGCTGGTAGCCGAGGTTGGTGTAGATGTCGACCAGGCCGGGGTCGGTCTGCGCGGCGATCTGCGACGTCGTCAGCACGTGGTGGCCGGGGATGACGCCCGTGGCGGACAGGCCCCAGGCCGCCAGGCCCACGGCGCCCACGACGCCGGCCGCCAGGATCCCGCGGCGGAAGCGCCGGGCCGGCCTGGCCGGGCCCTCGCCCCCTCCGCCGTAACCAGCAGGACCACCGGGACCGGAAGGGTCGCCCGGGCCGAACCAGGGCTCCGGCGGCGGCTGCCCCGGTCCCGCCGCGATCGGCGGGTGGTAGGTGGTGCTCATGGGATTCGGCTCCCTCGGTACGTCTCGATCGTCTGGTCCGTCCATAGTCGATCGCATACCTGGGAGAAAACTGAAAGCCCGCTGATTGCAGTCTCGGACTTTCCTGATCACCCGTTCTTGCCGCTGCCCGGCCCGCCCCGCCCGTGGGCCTGGCCGCCCCGGTCGGCCTGCGGGCCGAACTGGGAGGTGCTCGCTCGCCGACCGGCATCCGGGCCGGCCGTCTGTCGGGAGGTGGCGGTCCCGCCGCTGGTCACGGCGGCGGGCTGGACCGCCGACGGGCACGTTGCGGAGAATCGGTCTTGGGTGGCGCACAGGGCGGCCGGGCCGGCCGCGCGACTGGGAAGGTGATCCGATGGGCGGGCTCGAGCCGGAGGTGGACGCGACCGAGGTAGGCCTGGATCCCGGGCGGCTCGGGCGGATCGACAGGCATTTCGCCCGCTATGTCAACGATGGCCGCCTGCCCGGCTGGCTGATCACGGTGAGCAGGCAGGGCCGGCTGGCCCACGTGTCCTGCTGCGGGTCCCGCGACCTCGAGGCCGGGCTGCCGGTGGAGCCGGACACGCTGTGGCGGATCTACTCGATGACC
This sequence comes from uncultured Actinomycetes bacterium, assembly GCA_963730065.1. Classification (GTDB taxonomy): domain Bacteria; phylum Actinomycetota; class Actinomycetes; order Streptosporangiales; family Streptosporangiaceae; genus UBA9676. Next base: position 480,872 of record CAVSQL010000014.1, read on the forward strand.
AAGCCGGTCACCTCGGTCGCCGCGATGATGCTGTACGAGGAGGGGGCGCTCGAGCTCACCGACCCGGTGAGCGCCTTCATCCCGTCGTTCGCCGATGCGCGGGTGTACACGGGCGGGCCTGACCTGCGGCCGGTCACGGCCGCGGCCACGGGACCGGTGCGGATCTGGCACCTGCTCACCCACACCGCGGGCCTGACCTACGGGTTCCACCGGGTGCATCCGGTGGACGCCCTGTACCGGGCCGCCGGGTTCGAGTGGACGTCACCGCCCGGGGTGGACCTCGCGCAGGCCTGTGACATCTGGGCCGGCCTCCCGCTGCTGTTCGAGCCGGGGTCGGACTGGAACTACTCGGCGGCCACCGACGTTCTCGGCCGGGTGATCGAGGTCGTCTCCGGGTGCCGCCTGGACGAGTTCCTCACCGACCGGATCCTGCGCCCGCTGGGCATGTCAGACACTTCGTTCTGGGTGGGCGATGGTGAGGCCGGGCGGCTGGCCGCCCTGTACACGCCGGGCCCGGACCGGACGGCGGCCAGGCTGGATGCCCTGGGTGACGCGGCCCGGGAGCGTCCGGCCATGCTCAGCGGCGGCGCCGGCCTGGTGTCCACGGCGGCCGACTACCACCGGTTCACCCAGATGCTGCTGCACCGCACCGGCAGCCCGGCCGGGGAGCTGGACGGCATCCGGCTGCTGAGCCCGCGCACGGTCGGCTACATGACCCGCAACCATCTTCCCGGCGGTCTTGACCTGGAGACCTTCGGCAGGCCGCTGTACGCCGAGCTCCCGTTCCGGGGGGTGGGCTTCGGCCTGGGGTTCGCCGTGGTCATCGATCCGGTGCCGGGCAAGCTGGTCAGCTCGCCGGGCGAGTTCTCCTGGGGCGGCGCGGCCAGCACCGCGTTCTGGGTCGACCCGCAGGAGCAGCTGACCGTCTCCTTCTTCACCCAGCTGCTGCCCTCCAGCACCTACCGGATCCGCCCGCAGCTGCGCCAGCTCGTCTACCAGGCGCTGGCCGACTGACCGGGCACCCGCACCCGGGTACGGCGCTGGAACGCGCCGGCCTCAGTCGCACGGGCCGCCGGACAGCCAGCGCGTGCCCCGCTGGTAGAGGGCATCCACTTCCGGCCCGGCCAGGCCGGGCATGTCGAGCTTGACGTCGTAGCCCAGGCCGTCCTGCAGATAGGCCAGATGGCGGTAACCGTCCGGGAACCGCCCGAGCGTGGCGGGGGAGAGCTCGAGCCGGGCGGCCGGGTCGACCGGATCCATCCGGTCCTTCTCGTAGATCGGCTGCCGCAGCACGATTCCCCAGCGCCCGTCCCGGCGTTCCAGGAAATCGTAGAAGCGGCCCGTGCACACCACGTCGCACAGCACACCCTGCACCTGTCCGCGCTGGGAGATCGTCATCTTCGTCTGCGCGATGGCCCGGTCGCCCGCGAGGTCAACCGACACCCCGCCCAGGAAGTGCAGGATCCGCACCCCCCGGGCGAAACCTTCGCGGCTGACCCGGATGAAATCCTCGGCCGGCCCCTGGAACCAGGTGGCCATCATCCTGCCGTCGGAGTGCCAGACGGTCCGGAAGCGGTCCCAGTCGCCGCTGTCACGCCACACCGCCCAGTTCTCGACCAGCTCCCGTATGGCCAGCCGGTCCGCTGCCGTGCCGCTCATCGAGCCTCCTCGGTCCGGTGGATCAGCCCGGCCGGGCGTTCCGGTGGATCAGCCCGGCCGGGCGTCCGGAGGGGCCTGCCCGGGGCCCGTGGGGCAGTCGTACAGGATGACGGTGACCGCGCGGGCCGTCTCGGTGCCGGGATTCACGTACCGGTGCGGCATCGACGACGGGAAGTCGATGCTGTCACCGGGTTCCAGCCGGTAGCGCTCGAACCCGATGGTGATCTCCAGGCACCCGCTCATCACCAGCACCATCTCGGTCCCGGGATGGGTGTACTGGCGCGGGTGGGATTCGGCGCCCGGCTCGTAGACCAGTTCGAAGAAGTCCAGGTGATCCAGGGTGGCCCGGGTCAGCCGTTCCCAGCGCACACCGCCCTCGATGTCGATCACCGCCCGGCCGCCCCGGCGCACCACATAACGGCCGTCGGCCGGCGGCGCGTGGCCCGGCCCGGCGGGGGAGCGGCCACCGGCATCGCCTGGGCCGCCGGGCCCGGACGGCCCGCCCGGATGGGCACCGGCCGCCGGCGGCTGCGGCTCGCGGAAAAAGGCGTCAACCGGCACATCCAGCGCCTGGGCGATCGCGAACAGGGTGGAGACCGAAGGGCGGGACAGGCCCCGCTCGATCTGGCTGATGAGGCTGGGCGTGACCCCCACCTCACGGGCCAGCTCGGCCACCCGCATCCCGCGCTGGCCCCGGTGCGCGGCCAGCCGCCGCCCGATGTCGCCGGCCAGGCCGCCGCCGGCCTGCGCGCGCTCCGGCCCGCCGGGCGGTACGTCACCCGGGCCGGCCTGCGTGGTCTGGCTGGCCGTGGCCGCGCCATCGGTAGTCATGCTCACCCTCTTACATGGTGCCTGAAGGCTACTGCACCTGTTTCCAGCGATCCGCCTGGGGTTCCCCCGGGACGTTTAGCATTGCTATCGTCCGTGCCTGAGAAGGCACGCTTCGCTTACCGTCACTGAACAAGGCCGCCAGGCACCAAGGTGCGGCCGCACGATATGAGGGAGCACCCGGGCCATGATGATCGACCGGGACGTGCCGGTCCCCGCGGACGATGGCGTTGTGCTGCGGGCCGACGTGTTCCGGCCGGAGGGGCCGGGACGCTACCCGGTGATCCTGACCTACGGCCCCTACGCGAAGGGGCTCGCGTTCCAGGAGGGATACGCCGACCAGTGGCGGCTCATGACCGCGCAGCACCCGGACGTTGCCCGCGGCTCGAGCAACATCCACCAGAACTGGGAGGTCGTGGACCCGGAGAAGTGGGTGCCGGACGGCTACTGCTGCGTCCGCGTGGACTCGCGCGGGGCGGGCCGCTCGCCCGGCCGGCTCGACCCCTTCTCGCGGCGGGAGACCCGGGACCTGTACGGGTGCATCGAATGGGCGGCGGCGCAGCCGTGGAGCACGGGCCAGGTGGGGCTGAACGGCGTCTCCTACTACGCGATGAACCAGTGGCACGTGGCCGGCCTGCACCCGCCCCACCTGGCCGCGATGTGCGTCTGGGAAGGCGCGGCCGACTTCTACCGGGACGCCACCCACCACGGCGGGATCCTCACCTCGTTCTGGGCGAACTGGTACGACCGGCAGGTCACCGTAGTGCAGCACGGGGTGGGGGAGAACGGCCCGCGCCACCCGGTCACCGGGGAGGCCGTCGCCGGCCCGGACACGCTGACCAGCGCCGAGCTGGCGGCCGCGCGGGTGCCATTAGGCGAGCAGATCCGCCGTCACCCGCTCGACGACGAGTTCCACCGGGACCGGTCGGCGGACTGGGCCCAGATCACCGTCCCGTTCCTGACCGCGGCCAACTGGGGCGGGCAGGGCCTGCATACCCGCGGCAGCTTCGAGGGGTTCACCCGGGCCGCGGCGCCACGCAAGTGGCTGGAGGTCCACGGCCTCGAGCACTGGACCCACTTCTACACCGACTACGGGGTGGACCTGCAGAAACGGTTCTTCGCCTGCTTCCTGCACGGCGATGACGGCGGCTGGCGGGACCAGCCGCCGGTCCAGCTGCAGGTCCGCAGGCTGGACGGGTTCGCCCAGCGGGCCGAGCAGGAGTGGCCGCTGGCCCGCACCGCCTGGCGGCGGCTCTACCTGCGGCCCGGCTCGCGTGAGCTGAGCGCGGCCCCCGGCACCAGCCAGGAACGCCTGTCCTACCGCGCGGACTCCGAAGGGGTCACGTTCACCGCGCCCCCGGCCGGGCACGAAACGGAGATCACCGGCCCGGTGGCGGCGCGCCTGTTCGTTTCCTCCTCCACCACCGACGCCGACCTGTTCTGCGTGCTGCGGGTGTTCGGTCCCGCAGGCGAGGAGGTCACCTTCCCGGGCGCCATCGACCCGTACACCCCGGTCGCGCAGGGCTGGCTCCGCATGTCCCACCGCAAGCGGGACCCGGAGCTGAGCACCGCCGGCCGGCCTTACCACAGCCACGACGAGATCCAGCCGCTCATCCCGGGCGAGATCTACCAGGCCGATGTCGAGATCTGGCCCACCAGCGTGGTCCTCCCGCCCGGTTACCAGGTGGCGCTGACCGTCCGGGGCCGCGACCATGAGGTTGACCGTCCCGGGGCTCCCCGGCTGGCCTCGTTCAAGAACGAGATGACCGGCTGCGGCCCCTTCCTCCACAACGACCCGGCGGACCGCCCGCCGCCGCTCACCACCGGCACGCATACCCTCTGGCACGGTCCCGGCCGGCCGTCCTACCTCCTGCTGCCGGTCATCCCGGACGGCTGAGGCCACCGTGGCGGAGTGAAACGAGCGACATGAGCCCGAACTTCAAAGTGGTCGTGACCGACCAGGTGTTCCCCAGCATCGGCACCGAGACCGAGCTGCTGGCCGCGATCGGCGCCCGGATCGAGATCGCCGACGGCACCGCCGGCGGTGTCGCCCGCCTCGGCGGGGACGCCGACGCGCTGCTCAATACCTACCTGCCCATCACCGGCCAGCTGCTCGGCCAGCTGCCCGCCTGCAAGATCGTGGCCCGGTACGGGATCGGGGTCGACAACGTGGACCTGGCGGCCGCCGCCCGCCGGGGCGTGGTCGTCACCAACGTGCCCGACTACAGCGTGGAGGAGGTCGCGGTGCATGCCCTGGGCCTGCTGCTGGCGCTGGCCCGCTGCCTGCCCGAGGCGAGCGCGCTGGTCGCCTCCGGCGGCTGGGGGCTGGAGGGGCTGCGGCCGATCCGGCGGCTGTCCACCCAGCGGGTCGGCCTGGTCGGGTTCGGCAAGATCGCCCGCCGCCTGGCCGGGTATCTCACCGCGCTCGGCTGCGAGGTGGTGGCGCACGATCCGCTCCTGCGGCCGGGGCCGGGCCTGCCGCCGCTGCTGGCCCTGCCCGACCTGCTCAGCAGGTGCGACGCGGTTTCGCTGCATGCCCCGCTGACGGCGCAGACGGCTGGCCTGATCGGCGCCGCGGAACTGGCCATGATGAAGCCCACCGCGGTGCTGGTCAACACCGCGCGCGGCGGCCTGGTCGATACCGGCGCGGTCATCGAGGCGCTGCGGGCCGGGCGGATCAGGGCCGCCGCGCTCGACGTGCTCGCCGTGGAGCCGCCCGCCGCGGGCCAGCTTCCCGGCGGCCTGAGGGGCCTGCTGGTCACGCCGCACATGGCCTACTACTCGGAGGAATCCATCGCAGAATCACAGCGCAAGGCGGCAACCCAGATCATCAAGGTCCTGACCGGCGGCCAGCCCGACTACCCGGTGCTGCCGGACCAGGCCTAGCCATCCACGGCCCTGGCCCATGAGAAAGGACGACAGCCCATGAAGGAAGCGTTCGGTGGCCTGAGCACGGACTGGAAGGAAGGCATCAACTGGGCCGCGGTCCGGGCCTGGCGGCTGCAGCGGGCGCGGGAGGCGATGGCCCGGCATGGCCTGGGGGCGCTGCTGCTGTTCTATGACGAGAACATGCGGTACGTGTCCTCCACCTACACGCCGGGCTGGAACCGGCTCAAACCCGGCCTGCGTTATGTCGTGCTGTGCGAGGGCCGGGAGCCGATCGTCTACGAGCAGGGCGACATCGGCATCCACCTCAAGGCGCACAACCCGTGGATCCCGCCGCAGAACGTGCGCCACTCCTACACCTGGATCAAGGGCGCGGCGGGTCCGGCCGCGCAGAACCAGGTGGCCAAGTTCACCACCGCGCTGGTCGCCGACCTGGAGGACGCGGGGGTGCTGGACAAGCCGCTGGGGGTCGACTTCATCGACATCAACATGATCCCGGCGTTCCAGCGGGCGGGGGTGACCTGGGCCGACGGCATGACCCCCATGATGGAGGCGCGGTCGATCAAGAGCCCGGACGAGCAGAAGGCCTCCCGCATCGTCGGCGCGATCTGCGACTCGCTGCACTATGAGTTCACACAGTTCCTGCGGCCGGGGCTGACCGAGAACGAGGTGGCCGCGTTCGGCTTCGAGTACCTGTACAACATCGCCGGGATGGAGGACGTGGAGGACATCATCGTGTCCTCCGGGCCGAACGCCTGGCCCAACTGGCGCAACTTCTCCGACCGCATCATCCGCCCCGGCGAGCTGGTGATCGTCAACCTGGCCGCCCTCACCTGGAACGGGTTCAAGTCCTGCGTCTACCGCACCTACTGCGTCGGCGGCACGCCGACCGATGAGATGAAGCGGTACTACGACATCGCCCACACCTGGCTGTGGGACGCGATCGAGGTGGTGCGGCCCGGCGTGACCACCCGCGACATCGCCTCGAAATGGCCCTCCGCCAAGGAGGCCTGGGGGTATGAGGAGGAAGACCAGGCCGCGGCCAACCTGTGGGGCCATGGCCTGGGCCTGGCGCAGTACGACCGGCCGGTCATCTCGCGGATCTGGTCCCTGGACTACCCGGAGGAGATCAAGCCGGGCATGGTGTTCGCGCTGGAGACCCAGCATGGCAAGGTGCACGAGTTCGGCGTGCGCCTCGAGGAGATGCTGCTGGTCACCGGCGACGGCCACGAGCTGCTCTCCTCGTACGCCTCCGACCAGATCATCGTGGCCGGGTGAGCGCGCCATCGGGGCCGCGGCTGCTCACGCTGGGCGGTGGGGTGACCTTCGCTGCCGGGGCGGCCAGGCTTAACGACCAGGAGATGCTTAACGAGGCTGCGCGCCCCGGCCGGGCCACCTGGCTCGACCCGGACGCCCGGCCCGGCCTGGACGCATGGCCCGGCCTGGACGCATGGCCCGGCCTGGACGCCCGGCCCGGCCTGGACGCCCGGCCCGGCCTGGACGCATGGCCAGACCCGGCCCCGCAGCTCGCCGGGGCGGCGCGGCTCGTCGGGGACAAGGCGGCCCGGCTGGCCCGTGCCGCCGCCGCGGGGCTGGCCGTGCTGCCGGGGTGGGTGGTCCCGGTGGCCGAGGGCAGGCCCGCGCTAAGCGCGGGCGCGGCCGCGGTCCGGGACGGGCGGGCCGCCGCGGCGAGGCGGGCGGTGCTCGGGCAGCGGCTGGATGAGGGCCTGACCGCGGGGCTGCGCGAGGCCGTGGCCGGGCTCGGCGGGCGGGTGATCGTCCGGTCCTCCAGCCCGCTGGAGGGCGATCCCCGGTGGTCCGGTGCGTTCTCCTCGGTCGCCGAGGTGGGCCCCGGCGATGTGGGGACCGCTGTGCGCAGCTGCTGGGCGTCGGCCTTCGCGGTGGACCCGCTGGCGCGGCTCGCGGCCTGCGGCCTGCCGCCGGAGGCGCTGGAGCTGGGCGTACTGCTCCAGCCCGAAATCCGCCCGGTGGCGGGCGGGGTGGCCCGGGTGACGCCCGCGGCGCATGCGGCCGGCGCCGAGGTCACGGTGGAGGGGGTGCTCGGTCATCCCGGCGCCCTGCTGTCCGGCTGGGCTGAGGGCGCATCCGCCATTGTCCGGCTCCCCGTGGCCCCTCACGACGCCGCACCGTTGCCGGGTCAGCTGACCCGGAGAGGCCAACCAGCCCGGCCGGGCCAGCCGGGCCGGTCAGGTCGCCCGGACCAGGGCGGTGACGGCCGGCTGGCGGCGCTGATCGGAACGGCGACGGTCGCTGCCGTCGCGGACCTGGCCGGGCGGGTCTGGCAGCGGCTGGGCGATGACGTGATCGAGTGGGCCGTCGATGACGGCGGGATCTGGCTGCTGCAGTCCCGGCGCTCGGGCGCCATGGCGCACGAGGCCGCGGCGGAACGGCTGGCCGCGGGCCCGGGAGCCGCGGCACCGGTGGGCAGGGCGGAGCCAGTGGCCGGGACGGGCCGCGGTGCTGCGGCCGGGCTGCCCACCGCGCGCGCGTCGATGCCGCTGCTCGCGGCCACGGTGCTGCGCCGCGGCGAGCACGTGCCGGGACGGCCGGGAGCACCGGGGACGGCCGCCGGCCGGCTGGTGGCCGTCAAGCCGCATGAGCGCCCGGCCAGCGACTGCCAGGATGCCATCCTGCTGGTCGGCCAGCCGCTGCCGGCCCTGGCGCCGCTGCTGTTCGCCGCCCGCGGCGTCATCGCCCGGACCGGGGCAGCGGGCTCGCATCTGGCCGAGGTCGCCCGCAGCCTCGGCGTGCCGATGGTGCTCGGCTGCCGCCCGGAGCGGGCGACCGGCGCCCCGGCCGTCTCCGACGGCGCCTTCCTCGCCGCCATCGACGGCTCGACCGGCGACGTGGCGCTGCTCCCCGCGACCGGGGACTGGCCGGCGGCCGGGGCGGGATCAGGTATTTCCGCGTTATCGGGTCTACATCATCCGGCGTCCACTCGTCCCGTCCCAGGACCGAGCGGCCAGCGAATCTAGGTGGCGAACATGGTGCGATGGGGAATCATTGGCCTCGGCAGGATCGCCGACACGGAGATCGCACCCGCGATCACCGCGAGCCCGCAGGGTGAGCTGCGGGGGGTGGTCAGCCGGGATCAGGGGCGGGCGGAGGCCTTTGCCGGGCGGCACGACGCGGCACGGGCGCTCACCAGCTTCGATGAGCTGCTGGCGGATCCCGAGGTGGACGCGGTCTACATCGCCACGCCCAACGCGCTGCACGCCGACGGGGTCGTGGCGGCCGCGGCGGCCGGCAAGCATGTGATGTGTGACAAGCCGCTGGCGCTGTCCGTTGCGGACGCCCGGCGGGCGGTCGCCGCGTGCGAGGACGCCGGCGTCCGGCTGGGGATCACCTTCCAGACCCGGTTCCACGACCACTTCAGCCGGTTCCGCGAGGTGGTCCAGGACGGCTCGCTGGGGGAGATCCGGGTGGTGCAGGCCGAGATGAGCCCGGGCCGGACGCTGCTGAAGGGGTGGCGGACCGACCCGGCGCTGGCCGGCCTCGGTGCCCTCAACAACCTCGGCGTCCACGCCTTCGACCTGATCAGCTGGCTGCTCGGCGCCGAGGTGACCGAGGTGACAGCGCTGGCTGGGCACGAGGGTGGCCTGGACCCCGAGACGCTCGCACTGGTCCTGCTGCGCTACGGCACGGGCGCGCTCGTGTACGTCAACGTCAACCAGTCCGTCGCCTTCCCCCAGGCCGACATCACTGTCTACGGCACGAAGGGCCGGGTGGTGGGCCGGTCGGTCACCCGGATGAACATGGAAGGGACCCTGGAGGTCCTGACCGAGGCGGGGGAGACCACGATCGAGACCGCCAGCTATCACGCCTACCGCGGCGCGGTCATGGCCTTCGAGGACGCCGTCGCCGCCGGTCGTGAGCCCAGCCCGTCCGGGCTCGACGGGCTGCGAAGCGTGGCGCTGACCAGCGCCATCGCGGAGTCGCTCCGCGCCGGGCGGGCCATGACGGTGACGGCCTAGGCACGCCCGCCCGGCGGGGTCCCTACGGCTGGGCGGTCATCCCTTCCAGCACCGCGAAGACGCAGGCGGGATCCTCGCCGAGCCGGCCCTGCGCCATCGCGGCCAGATGAAGCTGCGCCGCCGCCGAGAACAGCGGCAGCGGACAGCGCGCCATGCGGGCCAGGTCATTGATGAGGTCGATGTCCTTTTGAAAGACCTCCAGGGCGATGTTGGCGTGCGAGAAGTCGCCCTCGACCATCATCGGGCCCCGGATCTCCAGCATCCGGGAGTTGCCGGCCCCGTCGGACAGGGCCCGCAGCGCCAGCGCCGGGTCGAGCCCGGCCCGCCCGGCGAGCAGGAGCGCCTCTGCCGCCGCGGTATGGTGCACGGCCACCAGGTGGTTGGCGATCAGCTTCATGCGCATCCCGTTGCCGAACTCCCCGACCTCGTGCTGCACCCGGGAGAAGGCGGCGAGCACATCGCGGCTGCGCTTGAGCGCGGCCGGGTCGCCGCTGGCGTACACGGCGATGTCCGCGGCCCGCATCTGGCTGGCCGTGCCGCTGAGCGGGCAGTCCAGCACTACCGCGCCGGCCCCCAGCGCCCGGGCCGCCTCGGCCTTGGCCGCGATCGGCAGGGTGCTCGTCTCGATCAGGATCAGGCCGTCCGGGGTGGCGCTGGCCAGGCCCCGCTCGCCGCCCACCACCGTCCGCAGCGCGGCCACCGAGGGCAGCGAGGTGATCACCGTCTGCGTGCGGGCCGCTGCCCCGGCTGGGCTGGCGGCGGGCACGCCTCCCGCCTCGGCGAGCGCGGCGGCCGCCTCGGGACGCACGTCATAGCCCTGGACGCCGAAGCCGGCCGCGAGCAGGTGGCCCGCCATCGGCAGGCCCATGTTGCCCAGCCCGATGACGCCGACGATGGCCGGAGCGGTGGTCATGGAGGTGCTCCTCTCGCCCGCCCCGGTGTCTGGCCGTACCGGCGCCTGCCGGGGATCGGGCAGGTTTGTCTGGTCTGCGGAAACATCCCGGTCCCCGGTAGCAAGATTAAAGGTGAAATTAGCATGGCTATCGGGCGGGACCGCGGTCGGCTCTCACTGGCCAGGAGGCTGGGTGTATATTGACGTCCACAACCACGTCATCCCCGACGCCGTGCTGCGTCTGGCCGAACGGGACGCCACGCTGGGCATCTCGGCCGGCGGCGGTGTGTTCCGCAGTCCCCACCATGTGCCCTTCCCGCTGCTGGCGGCCTTCCGCAGCCCGGAGGAGAAGATGGCCGACCTGGCCGCCCGGGGCCTGTGGGGCGCGGTGATCTCGCCCGCCCCGGTGCTGTTCGGCTACGACGTGGCCACGGCCCCAGCGATCGCCCTGTGCGAGGCCAGCAACGAGGGAATGGCCGAGTTCTGCGCTCACGCGCCGGACCGCTTGCACTGGCTGGCCAACCTGCCAATGCAGGCGCCCGAGCTGGCGGCCGGGATGTATGCCCGCGCGGTGGCGTCCGGCGCGGTCGGGGCGGCGATGGGAACCTCGGTCGCCGGCCGCCGCCTGGACGAGCCGGACTTCGAGGTCTTCTGGGCGCAGGCCGACGCCATCGGCAGGCCGGTGCTCATCCACCCGGCCTTCAACTGCTACCACCCGGCCCTGGACCAGTGGTACCTGCAGAACGCGATCGGCAACCCGCTGGAAACCACCATCACGGTGGAACGGCTCATCTGCGCCGGGGTCCTCACCCGTCATCCACGGGTCCGGCTGCTGCTCATGCACGGCGGCGGGTTCCTGCCCTACCAGACCGGCCGCCTGGTCCATGCCCGCGGCGTGCGCCCCGAACTGGCCGGCGCCCCGGTGAACGCGTGGGAATTCTACGGCCGGCTCTACTTCGATACCATCACCCACGACGCGGCGGCCCTGCGCTATCTGGTCGAGCGGGTCGGCCTGGACCACGTCGTGCTGGGCACCGACCTGCCCTTCGACATGGCGCTGGCCACCCCGGTGGCCACGCTGGCCGATGCGCTCACCGAGGCCCAGGTCGAGGCGGTGGCCGTGACCAACCCCCGGCAGCTGTTCGCGCTGGGCTGACCCAGGTCCTGCCTGGCCGGGACGGGGGGGAGCCGGGCGTCTAAACTAACGCCCAGCCTGGCCGAGCGATCGGGGTCCCGGAGCCGGGGCCACAGCCGGCGGGTCAGGAGAAGGAGAAAGCGTGCGACCCGAGACGATCGCCATTGATGGGCCCGCCGGGAGCGGAAAGAGCACCATAGGCCAGGCTCTGGCTGTGCGGCTGCACTACGCGATGGTGGACACCGGGCTCATCTACCGGCTCGTGGCCAGGGGGGTACTGGACGCCGGGGTGGATCCCGATGACCGGGAAGCGGTGCTCGGTGTCTCGGTCGGCGTGCTGAAGGACGTGGAGGTGGCCAGGACCGACACTGGCGGTGTCATCAAGGTGGCTGGCCGGCCGCTGTCGGAGTTGCGCCTGCACGCCGATGACATCACCCGGACCGTACCCCGCGTGGCCCGCTACGAGCGGGTCAGGGAGGTGGTCAGGCAGATACAGCGACGGGTCATCGCGGAAGGGCCGACCATCCTGGCCGGGCGCGACATCGGCACTGTCGTGGCGCCGGAGGCCGAGCTGAAGCTCTACCTGGACGTGAGCCTTCAGGAACGCGCGGCGCGGAAGCTGTGGGCGCAGAGTGTCGACGAACTAAAGACTCAGGCCGAGGAGGAGCGGCAGCTAGCCGCCCGGGACCGGATGGACCGCGAGCGCGAGACGTCGCCGATGCGGGTCGCGATGGATGCGGTGGTGATACGCACCGACAAGATGTCGGTGGACGAGACGGTCGATATTGTTGTCGCGATGTGCGGGCTTGAGTTAGTGCCGCACGGCGATGGTGGCTGACGCTGCGTTCCCGGGAGCGATGACATGAAGTACCTGCGAGATGCCACCTACGTCGTGGGCGGCTACGTGATACGCGGCGGCCGGGTGCTGCTGCTGTGGCACGGTGGCCTGGCCCGCTGGGTGCCCACCGGTGGCCGGATAGAGCTGGCCTCGGGGGAGTACCCCCACGAGGCGCTGATACGCGAGGTGCGGGAGGAGACCGGGCTCGCGGTCCGCGTGGCCGGCGGAGCGGGGCTTGAGGTGAGGGATGATGCGGCGACGCCGCTGCCCATGCCCATATCGATCCAGGAGATCCGGATCAGCGCGACCAAGGAGTACCTGGACTTCGTCTACTTCTGCGACGTGGTGGACGGCGAGCTCTCACTCGATTACCGGGCGGCCCGCGCCTACCACTGGTTCAGCAAGGACGACCTCGGGCGGTTCCCGCTGATGCCGCACGTTTTCGCCTATGCCTCTCGGGCGCTGGACGAGCTTTCGCCCGGCCGGCTCGGCGGCGACGTGCAGACGACCTCCCTGACGGGCCGCTAGCTCACTCAGCGGGAGGAGAGAACCTCCGCGATCTTCGCCGCGGCGGCGGACGGGTCCTCCGTGTCATGCAGCAGTTCTCCCCAGGACCACCGGTAGTACCAGCGGAGGCGGCCGCTGTCGTCGGTCCCCGGGGTGCAATCAATGCTTTCGGCCAGCATGGCCGCGCCAGGCGTGAAGATGTGGAGCGCCGCGGGGTAGGTGGTCTTCACCGTGGACTGCAGTCCCTGGGTGTCAAGGGCGGCCGCCAGCCGGTGCAGATGATACGTACGTGCGTGGTCCCGTGGGCGATCCACCGTCTCCCCTGCTCTATGTCGCGGTCGGCACATTCTCCGCCTGCGGCGTGCGGATCTGTCAACCCTGGTCGGCGGGGTAACCGTCGTATCCGTCTTGGCCGTACGGGTCGGCGGTGTAGTCGGCCGCGGGGTAGCCGGGCGCGTAAGCGGCGTTGCCGTAGGCGTCAGCATAGGCAGCCTGGCCAGCGTATTCGTTCCCATAGCCGCCATCCTCAGGGTAACCGGCCTCCGGGTAGGCGGCCTCCGGGTAGGCGGCGGGCTGGGGGAACTGGCCGGCGTCGGATGGGTGCGCGGGGAGCCCGGCAGGCCGGGCCGCCCCGGCGGCTACGGGGGTGGGGTACGGCAGCTGAGCAGCCGCGTCGTAGGCCGGCTCCTGGTAGCCGCGCTGATCACCGGGGTAGGCGGGGAAGGCAGCACCAGGCTGCTGGTCCTGGTAGCCCGCTGGCGGGATAGAGGGGTAACTGGCGGCGGGGGGCGGCTCCACATAGCTGCCGTACGGGTTCCCCTGCGTCGTGGACGTGTGCGCCGGCGCCGGCTCGCTGTACCAGTTGGCTGGCTGCGGGGTACCGGTTGGCGGTGTGGCCGTTGCGGTCGGCAGGTAGGCATAGCCCGGGTCAGAGTAATCGGGAAGCTGGTACGTGCCGTTGACCTGGGCATGGCCGTTCGTGCCGTTGACCTGGGCAGGGTTGCCTACGCCGCCGTTGCCGGCGTAGGCAACGGCGGCATAGCCAGCGGCGGGGTAGCGGGCCTCGGCGGGCGGGCCGTCTGGGCGGGTGCCGTTGGCGGTTTCGCTGGCCTGCGTACTCGTCCCGGCCGTGCGGTAGGACCGACTGTCTGTCGTCGGCCTGGAGAACGATGGGCTGGTCAGCGGGTCGTCGTCGGGCACCCTGGTCGGCCCGGTGGCCAGGCTCGTGAGCATCGCCAGGCTGGGCTCACCCCCGGGGGCCGTGGCCGTGGCGTCTGGCCGGGCGGCGGGCGGCATGTTGCCGCGTGGCCGGGCCGCTGGCTGCTGTTGCCTGGGGCGCCCCGGGAGTCGCTCCGTTACCGCGTCACGCTCGTGGGTCACCGGCTCCCGTCGGGATACCGCCTCATGCTCTTGGGTCACCGGCTCGCGCGCGGGATCTGGCTCACGGGGGGATGTGCGGGCCGGTCGGCCGGGCACCTCGCGGCCCCGGGTGTGCCCGCCGGCCGCGGGTGCCGGTGGCTTCGGTTTGGCGGCCGTGGGCCGCGGCCGCCCGTTCCTGGTCGCCGCGGGCGTGGGCTCACTCGCCGGCTTGGGACTGCGGGCGGTCGTGGCCAGCGGCTTGTCCGAAGACAGCTCGGCCCAGTACTGCTCGTCGGTGAGCCTGTCCCACTCCATGCTGGGCCAGTCATCATCGTCGCGCTTGCGCAGCTGGCGTGAGCGCCCCTTCGGGGCATCCTGCCCCTTGGCTGGCCTGCGGCGTGAGTCGGAGCGGCCCCGGCCGGGGACGGCCTGGGGCGGCGCCGACCGGCCGCGGGGGCTGGGCGCGGGCATTTCCTCCGAGGGGAAGTCCGCGGCCGGGAACTCGGGGGAGGCGAAGTCCGCCGCCGGGAACTCAGCCGAAGTGAAGTCCGCCGCCGGGAACTCGGGGGAGGCGAAGTCCGCCGCCGGGAACTCAGCCGAAGTGAAGTCCGCCGCCGGGAACTCGGGGGAGGCGAAGTCCGCCGCCGGGAACTCAGCCGAAGTGAAGTCCGCGGCCGGCAACGGCTCGGAGGGGAATTCACCGGAGCGGCCGACCACTGAGCGGTACCGGGCCGTGGGGGCGTCGGCGGCGTGCTGCGGAGCGGACGGAAATTCACCGGAAGGGAAATCCGCGGCGTACAGCGGCTCCGACGGGAAATCCTCGGCGGCCAGGTGCGGCGAGGGCCCGGTGTCGTACGGCGCGGGCGCGGCCTCGTGCCGGCTGACGGCCGTTCCCGGCGCGCCGGCTGCCATTGTCACGGCCGGATCCGGGCGGCCGGGCCCCGGCACCGGCCGGCCGCCTGGGATCGGTCACCGATCCCGCCGGTGCGGCGTCGCGGCGGCCGGGCCGCCGCTGCGGGTGGTCGTAGTCCCTCGGCCGGGCGGCCTGGTCCCGGTCCGGGCGGCGGTCGTCGCGGTCACGGTAGCGCCGGTCCTGAACCTGTGGCCGGGGGCGCGGGGTGCGGGTGTCCCGCCGGCGGGGGTCGCCGGTGTCCATCCGGCCATGGCCGCGCTCGCTGTGTCTGTCCTCCGGCTCCTCGTGGTCGTCATTGCGTCCGAGCCGCACGCTCAGAATGACGGCAATGAGAATCACGGCGATAACAGCTGCGAGGCCGACTACGAGGAGCAGGACCATTGCACCACCCAACGCGCCATGGCCAGGTAGGTGACACTAGCGAGGCGCACGCGGCCATCGACGCGGGCCTTCCCCTGTGTCGCTAGCGCCTTGGATCTCCAAAGCAGAACTCTTAGCCAGTGATTGTGTCGGACCCGTATGGCCCCTGTCCCGCGTTTACGGAATTTTTACGTCCGAAATTAACCTACTGTAACAATATGATTACGGAGGGGCGCTAACGGGGAGCCTGCCACGCTCGATGGCCGCTTGCGCGATCGCCGACCACGCCGATTTTACGCTGGCACCGGCCGGTAGTGTGAGTTTTGATCCGAGTGCGTAAACGGTAATACGGTAGGAGCGGGCCTGGTTCACTGGGCAGGGCGGGTCATAACCCACAGAACCTTTACTATTACGGGCCTGGCGGGCGCCTGCCGGAATCTGGCCGGGCTGAATATTAGTGGTCTGCGGGCCGATATTAAAAATGATCCAGTAGATGTACGGGGTTATCGGGGCGGCGGCGTCGTCCATGACCACCGCCAGTGACTTCGTGCCCGCCGGGGCGCCGGACCAATGGATCCCGGGGAAGTTCCCCGCCCCATGGCATGTGTAGGCCAGGCCCATCGCTCCCCGGGTGACATCGGGGCTGGTCACGGTCATCGTGTTGGGGACAGCCGCCTGGACGGTCTGCGGGCCGCCGACCAGCCCGCAGCCGCTGAGCAGGGCAGCCACACCGAGCAGGGCGGCTGCGGCGCGGGCTGGCCGCGGGCGTGCGCGCGCGTCCCTGGATCTGCTCACGTCCACCTCCCCGCGGCAGTGTGCTGTCGTTGCGATGGTATGACGTAACCACTAGTCAGGCTGCCGGGACGTTCCGAACATGATTTCGTCCCAGGACGGGACCGACGCGCGGCGGGACCGTCCCCCTGCCGCCTTCTTCCTGGCCGGGCGCTCCTCGGCCGTGGCCTGCTGGGCTCCGTCGGCCAGCCCGCTGTCCTGGTCGGCGGCCAACGCGCGCGACGGCGCGGGCACGCGGGCCGGTTCGGGCGGCGGGCGGGATTCCTGCTCGGCGGGCGCCTGGCTGAGCCGGCTGCCGATCGGCGTGACCGTGGCCGATCCGGCCTGGCGCGACGCCACCGGGGGCAGGACGGCGTCGGGCAGACAGAGGTTGGCGGCGGTGTCGTTGGCCGGGGCGACGTGGCGGCTCCGCGCGTCGAACACCCACTCGGCCAGCCGGGGCTGGCCGTCGGCGGTGAAGACGAGTGACACCTGCCAGGTGCCGTCGGCGCGCTTGCGCGAGTCCCACTGCGCCCCGTCGATATCCGCCCGGAGGTCGCTGAGGCGCTCGGCCAGGACCTCGCCCAGCGGGCGGCCTGGCCCGGAGTCGGTGGCGGGGCGGATGCTGGCTCCCTGGGCCTCCTGGGCCCGGTACGCACGTTCCGCCAGTACCGGCCCTTCGAACCGGCGCACCCGCTCGATGGGCACCCCGGCCGCGTCAGCGATGTCCTCTGCCGTCTCTCCGGCACGGATCCGGTCCTGGATCTCCTTGGGTCGCAAGGGACTCTCCACTTCGATCTCGTACTGAGCGAGCCGAGAGAACTGCCCTCGCGCCACAATCCGCAGCCTCTCATCGATCGGCAGCGAGAAGCGGCCGCTGCGCCCCGGTGCTGTCAGGACGGCATAGGTGCCATCCTCACTCACCGCGACCAGGCGCAGTTCCTGCATCGGCGTCCCTTCTGCGCCGCCGGCGATGCCGACGTGCCTGATGCCGCGCGAGAGAGTAGCTCGGACTTCCTCTCAGGGCGAGTCTGACGGTCAGCACCGCTCCTGGCCAGCACCCCGCACGGCATGTCCCCAGATCAAGCCAGTATTCTGGCCCGCCGCGCGCCAGGTGGGCCGAACCCGGATATTCGCCGCGTGGCCGGCCGCGCCGACGGGCCGTTCATCCCTGGTCGGCCGCCGGTACCTGCCTCAGCCGCCCGCCGTCCCCCGACGGCGCCGGCGGTGGTCCATCCGGCCCGCCGGGTCCGCCGCCGCCCTGGTCCCCGGGCCCGGCCATCTGGGCATCCTTCCGGCTCATCCGGGACGGCCACCAGTTCCACCGGCCGAGCAGCACGACCGTGGAGGGCACCAGCAGCGTCCGCACCAGGAACGTGTCCATGAGGATGCCGAGCGCCAGCGCGAAGGCGATGTCGCGGAACTCGCTGCCGCCCGAGCCGCGGCCGGCCACCACGCCGAAGACCACAAACGTCCCGGCCAGGACCAGCCCGGCCGATGTCACCGTCGTCCCGGTGACGCCCAGCGCCCGTGAGACAGCGTTCCGTAGCGGCAGCCGCTGAGCCTCCTCCCGGATCCTGGTCATGACCAGGATGTTGTAATCCTCGCCGAGCGCGAGCAGGAAGATGAACATCAGGAACGGCAGGAAGAACACCAGGCCCCCGCTGTGGCCGATCTCGACGAACAGCAGCACGGCCAGGCCCAGCGCCGCCAGGTAGGACAGCCCGACCGACGCGATCAGGTAGAGCGGCGCCACCAGGCTGCGCAGCACGAGGGCGAGCAGGATCCCGATGGCCAGGATCGCGATCGGGATCACCCGCACCAGGTCGCTGTTGGAGATGCTGCTGATGTCGTACAGCGCGGGCGCCTCACCCCCGACCCCGGAGTCGGCGGCGCCGATCGAGGTGGCGACCCGGGTGGTGGTGTCCCGGACCGACGGGACCGCGTGCATGGCCGGGGTCCCGCCCGGGTCACCGGCCTTCAGCCCGACCGAGTACTGCACCGTGCGCCCGTCTGCGCTGACGTAGTTGCCGGTGGCCCGGTAGGCCTCGTAGACCGGCAGCGGCACGGTGGTGCCGGGCGGGGGTACCGGGGGCAGCGCGCTGGCCGGGCCGAGCTTGGCGTGCAGGGCGGCGAAATCGGCAGGCGGGATCGGTGCGCCCGCCGGGTTCAGCGGGCCGGACACGGTGGTGAACAGCCCGCTGTCCATCAGCTTCTGGGTGCCGGTGGCGAGCGCCGCCGGATGCTCCCAGACCGGATCGGCGAAACGGAAGATCAGGCTGGTCGGGTTGGCCGACGACTGCGGGAAGTGGCGGGCCAGCAGCGCCTGGCCCGCGGCCGAGTCACTGTGGGCGGGCGCGGCGGTGTTGCCGCCGAAACCGGACGCGGTGTAGCCGAGCACCGCGAACGCCAGCCCGCCGAAGACGACCAGCCCGGTCACCAAGGTCGGCATGGGGTGGCGGACGATCCGGGTGGCGATCCGGCCCCACGTGCCCGGCTTCCCGGCGCCCTGGATGCTCCAGGGCAGCAGCTTGGGCTTGCCGAAGACGCGCTGGAAGACCGTCCGCTTCTGCGCGAGCAGCGACAGCCGCAGCGACAGCAGGGCCGGCATCAGGGTCAGCCCGGCCACCAGGGTCACCCCGAGCGCGATGGCGAACGGGATGGCCAGGTTGGAGTAGAACGGGAAGCTGGCCACCAGCAGGGTGAGCACCGCAGCGATCACCGTGCCCGCCGAGAACGTGATGGTCTCGCCAACCCGGGTCACCGAGCGGACGATCGCCTCCCGGGCCGGCTGCCGGGGGTGGATGAAGTCGCGGCCGAGCGCGCGCAGCATCCCCCCGAACCCGGAGGTCGCATAGGACTCCTGGCCGTGCTGCGTCGCCCGCAGTTCCTCGCGCACCCGGAAGACGAGGAACAGGCCGTAGTCCGTGCCCGCCCCCAGCACCAGGACGATCATCAGGTACTGCGCGAGCGGGGAGACCTGGAGGCCGTGCTGTGCCGCCTCGGCGACCAGCGGCCCGGAAATGATGACCGAGAAGACCGCGGGGGCGATCGTGACCAGCGCCAGCGTGAGGGACCGGAAGATCAGCACCAGCAGCACGATGATGAACAGGGCCGAGTAGGTCTCGACCTGGTTGCCGGTGTTGCCCGACGCCTTCTGCTGGTCCACCTGGACCGCTATCGCGCCGGCCAGGTGTGCCTGCAGCCCGGCGGGCAGGCCCGCGCGGGAGATGGTGGACCGCAGCGAGTTGACGAGGTCGGTGGTCTGGTTCGGGCCGCCGCCGGCCTGCTGCGCGAGCACGACCAGCTGCCAGGCGTGGCCGTCGGGGGAGCGGCCCAGGTCAAGCACCTTGCCGACCGTGGCGACCTTGCCGAGGTCTTCCCGCAGGCCGGTCAGGGCGGTGACATCGGACGGTGTCAGCGGCGCGCCGGCGCGGGCGGCGACCACCGGGATGGGCATCAGGTTGGCGGTGCCGAACGGGGCCGCGAGCGTGGCCGCGTGCTCACTCGGCGCGCTGGCCGGCAGGAACTTGGTGTTGTTGTTCTGGGTCACGCTGGACAGGGCCGGCAGCAGCGCGGCGGCGGCGATGGCACCGGCGATCCAGACCGCCAGCACCAGCCAGCGGAAGCGGACGCAGAACGACCCGATGCCCCGGAAGATGGCGTCGATATGCACGTGCCGAAGGATACGCGGCCCGGGTGACGGTCCGTGCGCCGCGTCCTGCCTGGCGCCGCGGCCCGTCTATCATCGGTGAGCCATGACCACGGATAAGCGATGACCGGCCCCGCGGCGCCGCTGATCAGCGTCGTGCTGCCGGTCGCCCGCGTGGAGCGGTTCCTGCCGGAGTGCCTGGACTCGGTGCTCGGCCCGCCCGGCGAGCCGGGCCTCCTGGGCCAGGGCCTGGAGGTCATCGCGGTCGACGACGCCTCACCCGACGGCTGCGGCCGCATCCTCGACCGCCGGGCCGGCCAGGATCCGCGCCTGCGGGTGATCCACCTGGTGCAGAGCGTGGGACCCGGGCCGGCCCGGATGCGCGGGCTGGCCGAGGCCAGGGGCGCCTATGTGTGGTTCGTGGACCCCGACGACCTGCTGGCCGGCGGGGCACTGGCCGCGGTCACGGCGAGGCTGGCCCGCTGCCAGCCGGATGTGCTGCTCATCGACTACCAGATCCTGCGCGGTCCGGGCCGCGCCGAGCCGAGCCCGGGCACCGGGCTGCTGGCCGCGCCGCCGGCCCCGGACGGCGCGGTGACGCTGACGCTGGCGGAGCGGCCGGCCCTGGTCAACCGGACCATGACCGCGTGGAGCAAGATCTTCCGGCGGGAATTCCTCACCGCCCTGGGCGTATGCTTCCCGCCGGGGATCCACGAGGACATCCCGGTTTCCTGCGCCGCGCTGCTCAGGGCGGAGCGGATCGCGCTGCTGGACCGGGTGTGCTACCTGTACCGGCGGCGGCCGCACTCATTCCTGGCCACGGCCAGCATGGCCAACTTCAGCGTCTTCGCTTCCTACCAGAGCGTGTTCGCGATGATGGACGCGCTGGACGGCCGCTCCGGCGGGCCGGGCCCGCAGGGGGCGAGCGCCCCGGTCAGGGCCGCGGTGTTCGGGCGGGCGATCGAGCACTACAGCACCGTCCTCGCGAGCGGGCTGGTGCCGCGCCGGGCCCGGCGGGAGTTCTTCCACCGGATGGCCGCCGATTACCGCCGCCACCGGCCGGACGGCTACCAGCGCCCGCCCGGCCTGCGCGGGATGAAGTTCGCCCTGATCGAGCGCGACGCGTACGGCGCGTACCTGGTGCTCGGCCCGCTCAACAACGCCCGGGTCACGCTGCTCCGCGCGCGGCCAGCACGGCTCGTGCCGCCGGCCCAGCCTGCCAGCTGACCAGGCCATGTCCTCGGCCGGCGCCGCTGGCCTTCTTCTCCTATGTCGCCAACCCGCTGCCTGGGCACAGCCGGTCCAGTAGAGTCGCCCGGACCGTAAGTTGGGGATCAGGAGCGGGAGTAGGGATCCAATGACGGAATGCGTCACCTGATCGGTTTCCTCCTGGCCATCGCCCTGGCCGCCGCCTTGTTCTTCGGCGCGGGCTGGGGTTTCACCCACCTGACCAGCATCGCGGCGCAGGGCACCAGCCTGACGTCCGCCACCGGCCTGATCGCCCTGTCGGCCGTGGCCGCCACCGGCCTGTTCCTCGGCATCGTGATCGCGGTGCGGGCCATCTCCCCGCTGGCCCCCGGCCTGCCCGGGCTCGCGCTGCTGGCCGGGAGCGCCCTGCTGGCCGTGCGCGCGCAGCTGGCGCTGCGGTGGATCCCGCTGCAGGGCCACTCGTACGGGGCCGGTTTCCGTGCGCTGCTGGTGAGCGGCGTGCTCGCCCTGCTGGGCGCCGCGATGATCGTGCCGCTGTTCGTCCCCGCCCGCTGGCGCAGCGCGCGCACGCCAGACGGCGAGGATGAGGATTCCGTTCTGACGGGGCTCCTGTCCCCGCCCCCGGCGGTCCCGGCGGCCGGGCGGGCCGACCTCAGTGAGCCGCGGTGAACTGCTCGCTCTCGGTGGAGCCGGCCAGGGCCACGGTGGAGGCGTTCGGCGCGATCGCCGATGTCACCAGGTCGAAGTAGCCGGTCCCGACCTCGCGCTGGTGGCGGGTGGCCGTGTACCCAGCCGTCTCGGCGGCGAACTCGGCGTCCTGCAGCCGCACGTAGGCGGGCATGCCCTCGGCGGCGTAGCCGCGGGCCAGGTCGAACATCGAGTAGTTGAGCGCGTGGAATCCGGCCAGCGTGATGAACTGGAACTTGTACCCCATCTCGCCCAGCTCGCGCTGGAACTTCTCGATCGTGCCGTCGTCGAGGTGCTTGCGCCAGTTGAAGGACGGTGAGCAGTTGTAGGCGAGCATCTGGTCCGGGTACTCGTCCTTGATCGCCTCGGCGAACTCGCGCGCCTCGTCCAGGTCCGGCGTGGACGTCTCCATCCACAGCAGATCTGAGTAAGGCGCGTAGGCCAGGCCGCGGGCGATGCCGGCCCGCATGCCGTTGCGCACCCGGTAGAAGCCCTCGGCGGTCCGCTCGCCGGTGAGGAAGGGATGATCGCGCTCGTCGACGTCGCTGGTGATGAGGGTGGCCGCGCGTGCGTCGGTCCGGGCCACCACGAGGGTGGGCACCCCGAGCACGTCGGCCGCCAGGCGCGCCGCGTTCAGCGTCTTGATGTGCTGGCCGGTCGGGATGAGCACCTTGCCGCCCAGGTGGCCGCACTTCTTCTCGGACGCGAGCTGATCCTCCCAGTGAACCCCGGCGGCGCCGGCCGCGATCATGCCCTTCATCAGCTCGAACGCGTTGAGCACCCCGCCGAAGCCCGCCTCCGCGTCGGCGACGATCGGCGCCAGCCAGTGCGGCCTGGCCCCGGGGTCGCCGTCGGCCTCGGCCCAGGTGATCTGGTCGGCGCGCAGCAGCGCGTTGTTGATGCGCCGGACCACCTGGGGGACCGAGTTGACCGGGTACAGGCTCTGGTCGGGGTAGGTTTCCGCGGCCAGGTTGGCGTCGGCGGCGACCTGCCAGCCCGACAGGTAGATGGCGGGCAGGCCGGCCCGGACCTGCTGCACCGCCTGGTTGCCGGTCACCGCGCCGAGCGAGTGGACGTAGTCCCGCTCGTGCAGGAGCGTCCACAGCCGCTCGGCGCCCAGCCGGGCCAGGGTGTGCTCCTCCTGCACCGAGCCGCGCAGCCGGATCACGTCGTCCGCCGAGTAGGAGCGCTTGATCGAGCGCCAGCGCGGGCTGGTCGCCCACTCCTGGCTCAGCCGCACCGCCTGCTCGGCGGCGGAGCCCGTGCCGTAGTGCCTCGTGCCCCCGCGACGGGCACCAACATGCCCGTTCCCGGTGCCGTTGGCCTCCGATATGCCCTCGCGGCGATGCTCGCTCACTGTTCCTCCCGACGTTCTGCCCCCGGCTGATGATTACGAGCTTGCCCGCCCGGTGGGCCCGGC
This sequence comes from uncultured Actinomycetes bacterium, assembly GCA_963730065.1. Taxonomy (GTDB): domain Bacteria; phylum Actinomycetota; class Actinomycetes; order Streptosporangiales; family Streptosporangiaceae; genus UBA9676. Next base: position 503,983 of record CAVSQL010000014.1, read on the forward strand.
GGTCGAATGGGCTCTGGCAAAAATCATCAAAGTTCATTTACACTCAACTTATGTCAGACTTTCCCGCACAAGAATCTGGGTTCTTTACATCTACTGGTCTAGACCGCGGTCCAGACTTCGCCCCGGATTTCGCCGTGGATCTCGCCACCTTCGGGCAGCGGCTGCGCCACCTGCGGCGCTCACGCGGGATCACCCTCGCCGAGCTCGGCGCCCGGGTCGGGCGGGCGCCGTCATCGCTGTCGCTGCTGGAGAACGGGCGGCGTGAACCGAAGCTCTCGCTGATCGAGTCGCTGGCCCAGGCGCTGTCGGTGGCGCCGGAGGAACTGCTGCGCCACCAGCCGCCGAGCCGCCGCGCGCAGCTGGAGATCGCGCTGGAGGAGGCGCAGCGCGACCCGCTCTACGCCGATCTCGGGCTGCCGTACCTGAAGGTCGGCGCGCGGGTGCCCAACGACGCGCTCGAGCATCTGGTCGCCCTCTACACCGAGCTGCGCCGGCAGCGCACCCGGCCGACCGCCACCACGGAGGAGGCACGGGTGGCCAACGCCGGGCTGCGCGATGCCATGCGCGAGCGCGGCAACTACTTCGCCGGCATCGAGCGGCTGGCCGCGGACGCCCTGGGGGCGGTCGGCTACCGTGGCGGGGCGCTGTCGCAGGGCACCCTGCTGGCCATCCTCGCCCACCACGGGTTCACGGTGAGCTACGCCGAGGACCTGCCCCGGTCCGTGCGGTCCGTGACGGACCTGCGGCACCGGCGCATCTACCTCAAGCAGGAAGACGTGGGCATGCATTCGCCGCGGACGATCCTGCTGCAGACGCTGGGGCACTTCGTGCTCGGCCACGACATACCGCGCGACTTCGCCGACTTCCTCCGGCAGCGGGTCGAGGCGAACTACTTCGCCGCGGCGGTGCTCGTCCCCGGGGACGTCGCCGCCCGGTTCCTGAACGACGCCAAGCAGGCCCGGGACCTGTCGGTGGAGGACCTGCGGGACGTGTTCTCGGTCTCCTACGAGATGGCGGCCCACCGGTTCACCAACCTGGCGACCCACCACCTGGGGCTGCCGTGCCACTTCGTCAAGGCCGACGAGAGCGGCATCATCTACAAGGCCTACGAGAACGACGGGCTGGTGCTGCCCGCCGACGAGTCGGGGGCGATCGAGGGCCAGCGCATGTGCCGCAAATGGGCCGGGCGGCAGGTCTTCTCCGCACCCGGCCGCTTCTCCACGCGCTACCAGTACAGCGACACGCCGTCGGGTACCTACTGGTGCTCCGCCCACGTGGACGCCAGCCGTGAGCGCGGGTTCGCCATCACGCTGGGCACCCCGTACGAGCATTCCCGCTGGTTCCGGGGCCGGGACACGGCGATACGGATGACGTCGCGGTGCCCGGATGGCGACTGCTGCCAGCGGCCGCCCGCCGCGCTCGCCACCCGCTGGGAGGGTATGGCCTGGCCGTCGGCGCGGGCCCACTCCCACATCCTGTCCGCGCTGCCCACCGGGAGCTTCCCCGGCGTGGACGAAACGGACGTGTACGAGTTCCTCGACCGGCACGGGCAGCGATCCAGCGGATGACCAACGGCGCCGCGGTCCCCGGATACATGCTCGCGCCGACGGGACCGGGTATTTGAGGAGGTGCTGACCGGGCGGAGTGCATCATTGGCAGGTGCCACTGTTTGCCTTTGAGGGCCGTGAGCCCGAAGTCAGCTCTGCGGCCTGGGTCGCGCCAACCGCCACTCTCGTCGGGGACGTGCATATCGAGGCGGAGGCGTCCGTCTGGTACGGAGCCGTGCTGCGGGCCGATTTCGGGCCGATCATCGTGCGGCGGGGAGCGAACATCCAGGATGGATCGATCTTGCACGGGGGCAGCGACCCGGTGACCGACATTGGCGAGGGAGCGACCGTCGGTCACCTGTGCGTTGTTCACAGCGCGGTCATTGGCGCAGAAGCTCTGGTGGGCAACGGCGCCACCGTGCTCGACGGTGTGACCGTCGGCCGCCGCGCGCTGGTCGCGGCGGGCGCTACCGTGCCGCCCGGCATGACCATTCCCGATGGCATGCTCGCCGCCGGGGTTCCCGCGCGGGTCGTTGGGGAGGTCACCGCCGGGGCCAGGCAGTGGGTGGAGACCAATCCGGAGATCTACCGTGAGCTGGCCCGCCGACACGCTGCCGGCGCCCGGCCCGTCACCGACCCGCGGAACCGGTGACGTCAGCGCGAGACCTGTTAGCGCAGCGGTGGGTAGCCGGTGTAATTCTCGGCCAGTGAGGTGGCCGCCGCGCGCGAGGTGGTGACGTAGCGCAGCTGCGCCAGCTGCAGCTCCTCGGTCATCGGGTCTGACCCCGGCACGACGTGCAGCATCGTGGTCATCCACCACGAGAAGTGGGTGGCCCGCCAGACGCGGCTCAGGCACGTGTCGGAGTAGGCGTCGGCGAGGCGGCTGTCTCCCCGCAGCAGCGCGTCCAGCGCGTCGGTCAGCACGGTCACGTCGGCCATGGCCAGGTTCAGCCCTTTGGCGCCGGTCGGCGGCACGATGTGCGCGGCGTCGCCGGCCAGGAACAGACGGTCGTACCGCATCGGCGAGCTGACGAAGCTGCGCATGGGGGTGATGGCCTTGTCGAAGATCGGGCCTTCCTTCAGCTCCCAGCCGGGCAGCGCGAACCGGCGCTGGAACGCTGCCCAGATCCTGTCGTCCGGCCACTCCTCGATCCGATCGTCGGGGCGGACCTGCAGGTAGAGCCGGCTGATCTGGGGCGTCCGCATCGTGTGCAGAGCGAAGCCCTCGGGGTGGTGGTTGTAGATCAGCTCGTCGGTGGACGGCGGGACCTCGGCCGTAATGCCCAGCCAGGCGTAGGGGTAGTCGCGGTCCCGGACGGTGAGCAGGCCGGCCGGGATGGAGGGCCGGCAGATGCCGTGGAAGCCGTCGCAGCCGGCGATCGCGTCGCAGACCACCTCACGCCGCTCGCCGCCGGCGGTGGTGTAGGACAGCACCGGCCGGTCGGTGTCGAGGTCGGCGACAGCGGTGTCGCTGATCCCGAACTCCAGCGCCCCGCCGTCGGCGAGCCGCCGGGCGATGAGGTCCTTGACGATCTCGGTCTGGGCGTAGATCGTGACCGTGCGGCCGCCGGTGAGGTCGCGGAAGTCCAGATGGTGGCGCTCCCCGGCGAACTGCAGGTAGATGCCGCCGTGCTCCAGCCCTTCGGCGTCCAGCCGCTGCGCCAGACCGACCTCGCGCAGCAGCCGGACCGTGCCGTCCTCCAGCAGCCCGGCCCGCTGCCTGGCCTCGCAGTAAGCCCGGCTGCGGTCCTCCACCACCAGCGAGTCGATGCCGCGCAGGGCCAGCAGATGGGATAGCAGCAGCCCGGCCGGGCCGGCGCCGACGATGCCTACCTGGGTTCTCATGGCTTGGTCGTTCAGAACGGGTAGGGAGCGATCTCTCCCCGGATGGTGACCCAGCGGGTGTCGGTGAACGCGTCCAGGTTGGCGGTGCCGCCGAAGCGCGCCCCGGTGCCCGAGGCGAGGACCCCGCCGAACGGCGTGTTCGGCGCGTCGTCAATGGTCTGGTCGTTGATGTGGACGATCCCGGTCGGGATCCGCCGCGCCAGATCCAGGCCGCGCATCACGTCCCGGGTGAGGATGCCCAGGGACAGCCCGTACTCGGTCTCGCCGGCGAGCTTGGCCGCCTCGTCGGCGGTCGAGAACCGGACCACCGGCGCGACCGGGCCGAACACCTCGTTCGCGTAGGCCGGCATCGCCGGGGCGACCTCGGCCAGCACGGTGGGCTTGTAGAACAGGCCTTCGTAGGTGCCGCCCGCGGCGAGCCGGGCGCCCGCGTTGACGCTGGCCGTGACAAGCCCGTGCACCTTGTCGCGCTGGCGCTCGTCGATAATCGGGCCGAGTGCGACCTGCCCGCTGGCCGGGTCGCCGACCGGCAGGTGCTCGGCCTTGCCCGCCAGACGCGCCACGTAGTCGTCGTAGACGGCCTCATGGACCAAGTGCCGCCCGGTCGTCATGCAGATCTGGCCCTGGTGGAGGAACGAGCCCCAGGCCCCGGCGGACGCGGCCCGGTCCAGGTCGGCGTCGTCCATTACGATCAGCGCCGAGTTGCCGCCGAGCTCGAGGTGACAGCGCTTGAGATGCTGGGCGGCCAGCTGGCCGACCCGGCGGCCGGCCGCGGTGGAACCGGTGAACGAGATCAGCCGCACCAGCGGCTCGGCGATCAGTGCCTCGCCCGCCTCCGGGCCGCCCGGCAGCACATGCAGCAGCCCCTCTGGCAGCCCCGCCTCCTCGAACACGCGGGCCAGGACCACGCCGCCGCAGACGGCGGTGCGGGGGTCCGGCTTGAGCACGACCGCGTTGCCGAGCGCGAGCGCGGGCGCGACCGAGCGGATGGCCAGGATCTGCGGGAAGTTGAACGGGGCGATGACGCCCACCACGCCGACCGGGACCCGCTCGATGAAACTGAGGTTGGGCTGCTCGCTGGGCAGCAGGTCCCCGGAGGGCCGGGTGGGCAGCGTCGCCGCCTCGAAGATCTCCTCGGTGGCGACGTGGGTCTCGAACTGTACCGCGCCGGGGATCTTGCCGCTCTCGCGGATATCCCACTGCTCGATCTCGGCGGCGTTCGCTCTCCAGATATCACCGGCCCGGCGCAGGATCGCCGCCCGCTCCGTGTATGGCAGCGCGGCCCAGGCGGGCTGGGCCGCGGCCGCCGCGGCCGCCGCGGCGGAGATGTCGGCCGCGGTGGTGATGCCGACCCGCCCTAGCTCCGCGCCGGTCGCGGGCTCGATCACGGCGGCCTCGCCGCCAGCGGACTGCTTCCAGCCACCGGAGTAGACCTTGCCCTGCCAGGCGGACTCGTCCAGGAACGTCACGGAGCCCTCCTCGGTCTGTCCCGCTCGTGCGGGTCGCGAACAACAGTTCTATTGACGAACATTGCGAATCTAGGGGACCGCGCATCGGGGTGTCAACGGGCCTACCTGCGGGTGTTCACCGGGCGTCACCGCGGGCGCTGGACGGGCCCGGAACGTCCCTCTAGCCCCATCCCGGCCGATCATGCTACGCCTTATACGTGACTGCTCCGATGCCTAAAGGCACCGGCTTCTCAAGCCGCAGGGGCTTGACCAGGGCCCAGCCCGGCCCTGGTGGCGATGTTGTGTGCCCCGTTGAGGTCGGCGTCCATCGGGCCGTGGACGGGGCAGATCACCGTGTCCTGTTTGGGGCGCGCGCAGGTGCGCCCACATTGGTGGCATTCGATACTGGTACCGGCTGGGTTCACGAACACGACACGCCGGCCAGCTTCTTCCGCTTTGCCGGTGAGGATGTCCGCGAACTGCGCCCAGCCCGCATCCAGGATCGACTTGTTCAGTCCCGCCTTGGCGGTCGCCATATTGGGCAGGAAGGCGCCCGGGCGCCCAGGGTCTGGCTTCGGCGCAGGGCGGCGGGTCATCCCGGCGGTGTTGAGTTCTTCCAGGGCGATCACGTCGCAGGTGTTTACCAGTGCCCGGGCTGTCTTGTGGTGGAAGTCGCGGCGCCGGTTGCGGACCTTGCACCACTCGCGGGCGAGCTGGCGGCGGATGCGCTTACGGTTCCCCGACCCGCGTCGCGCCCGGTCTTTGCGCCGCTGCAGGTCGGCGATCACCTCGGCCGACGTGGCGAGGAACTTCGGGTTAGCGGTGATCTGGCCGTCCGAGGTGGTCAGGAACCTGGCAACACCCACGTCCACGCCGACCGACCGGCCGGTGGGCGGCCGCGGCGCGGCGTCAGTAGCGGTGATCACGATGACATACCAGCGGCGATGTTCCCGTTTGAGCCGCATGAACTTGACCGCCCCGGGAACGGGCCGGTGCTGGCGCACCTTGACCGACCCCACCGCCTGGAAGGCGGCCCGCGCCCACCCACCGGGCGCGGCTGGGGCCCACTTGGCGCCATCCCCGGCGACAAATCCCGCCTGATTGAACCGGCCATAAGGCTTGAACCGCGGATAGCCCGCCTTCCCCTTGTTCTTCGCACGCGCATAGAACGCGGCGAACACCACGTTGAGCCGCCGCAGGGTCTGCTGCTGGGCGGTGAAAGAGTGGCGCCCCTGCCCCTGCGGGTCGGCCCGCCGGATGCCGCGCAGCTGTGCGGACTGCATTCCGTAGGTGACGCTGGCCCCTCGCATGCGCCACGCCTCCCGGCGCTCCTCCAGAGCCGCGTTGTACAGGTCGCAGTGATCCGCCAGGAGGCGCACCGCGCGGGCCTGCTGGGGGCACGTCGGGTAGGCGCGGAACTTGAAGGCACGCCTCACCGAGCCCGTTCCTTCCGCCACGGCCGCTCGTCCTGCGTGCCGGTGTACCAGCGCACCGTCTGCGCCGGCAGCGCGCCGACCGTGACAGCGAAACACGAACCGGACCGCAGCGCGGGCAGCCGCGACCCCAGGTGCGCGAATCCAGCCTGCAGATACCGCGACGTGAACCCCTGGAACTGGCCGGGTACCCGGGAAGGAGAATCAGACCGATGAACGTTCACGAACAGGTGCACGTGATCAGGCGTGATCTCCAGCGCCACAATCCGCCAGCCCCGCCCGGCGGCTTTCGTCCCCATCAGCCCCCCACACCGACCGGCGACCCCGCCGCCAGGTACCGGCCACCGGTACTTCGGGCACCACGCCACGCGATACCACAGGCCGCAGACGCCACCTGCGGAAACCTGCACCTGCACGCTCACGCGAGCGACTCTACGTACAGCCTCTGTCAAACCACACGATTCCCCCGCCGCCTAAAGACGGCAGTCCCCTCGCGAGGTGCCTGATGGGGCAGCATCCACACGCAGGGACGCCGACCGGCGGGGCCAGCCAGGAGGAAATCACGGCGGTGGCCGGACGCGCGCAAGCCGAGGAGATCTCGCTGGTCTGGTTCCTCTACGCCGACCACGGCGGGATCATCCGCGGCAAGTCGGCGTCGGCCGCGGCGCTGCCGTCCCGGATGGTGACCGGGATCGGGCACACCGTCGCGATGATGGCGATGTCCATGCTCGATCACCTGCAGCCGGTCGATGGCATGAGCCCGGTGGGGGAGGTCCGGATCCTGCCGGACCCGGCCACGTTCGTGGGGTTGCCGTACGCGCCGGGCGCGGCCGTGATGCTGGCCGATCTGGTGCGGCCGGACGGCGAGCCGTGGGACGCCTGCGCGCGCACCTACCTCAAGCAGGCCATCGCCGACCTGGCCGCGCAGGGATACGCTGCGGCCGCCGCGTTCGAGCCCGAGTTCACGCTCGGCCGCCGCGAGGCCAGCCCGGACGGCGGCCCCGACCGGCTGGTGCCCAACGACGACAGCCTCTGCTATTCGGCCACCGGCTTCCATCTCGCTCACGACTACGCGGCCGACCTGCACCAGGCTCTGCAGGCGCAGGGCATGCAGGTGGAGAACTACTACCCCGAGTTGGGCCACGGACAGCAGGAGATGACCGTCCGGCACGCTGGCGCGCTGCGCGCCGCCGACAACCACGTGCTGTACCGGGAGACGGTGCGCGGCGTCGCGTTCCGCCGCGGGATGTGGGCGAGCCTGGCCCCCAAGCCGATCGCCGACCAGGCCGGCAACGGCTGCCACCTGCATCTGTCGTTGCGCGAGGCCGGGCCGGACGGCCAGCCGGGGGAGTCGGTGTTTTACGACCCGGCCGATCGCTACCACCTGTCGGAGACCGGCTACCACTTCATCGCCGGGCTGCTCGCGCACCTGCCCGCGCTGACCGCCCTGACCTGCGGGAGCGTCAACAGCTACCGCCGGCTGGCGCCGCAGATGTGGAGCAGCGCCTACACCATCTACGGGATGGACAACCGCGAGGCGGCGGTCAGGATCTGCTCGCCGATGCGCGACGACCCGGCCGGCTCGGTCAACCTCGAGCTGAAGCCGTCCGACTCCAGCGCCAATCCCTACCTCGCGCTCGGCGCCTGCATCCGCGCGGGCCTGGACGGGATCCGCCGCAAGCTCGACCCGGGGGAAGCGGTCAACGTCGACCCGGCGACCCTGACCGATGACCAGCGCCGCGCGGCGGGGGCGCACCGGCTGCCCGCCTCGCTGGCCGAGGCGCTGGACGCCCTCGAAGCCGATGAGTTGCTGATGGAATCGCTCGGCGATCTGCGCCGCCGCGCCTACCTGGCCGTCAAGCGGTCAGAGGTGGCCGCGTTCGCGGGCACCGACCCGGCCTACGAGTGCTTCGAGCACTTCACCAAGATCTGAACCACGGCTCGCCACCCCCGCCGAGCTGCGCATACGGCAGCAGCAGCACCACGGCGACCATGAGCAGCCCGCTGATCACGGGGATGGCCGCCATCTCGCGGCCGATCGCCAGGATCGTGGACCGCAGCTGGTTCGTTATCCCCGCGTGACCTGGGGATGCCTGGTCAAAGGCCAGTCGTATACCGGCACTGGGCGGGCGGCTTCGGTGTCGGTTGCCTGCTCGCCTGGTGTCTCCGGCGTTTCTGCCGTGCCCTGGCCGATGGCGGCCGGTCTTGCCGAACGAGAGGTCCAGCGTTCGGTGCACGCCCGCGTGTCCTGGCAGTACCAGCGCAGGTCGAGGGAGGCGCTGCCACCGTCGGCCACCATCTGGTCAGCAGGCAAGCGGATGCCGCACATCCAGCAGGATCTGGCGTTGGCCTGTTCTGCCCAGTACCGGACCGAGCGCAGTTGGCCAGTTACGGCCTGCTCGCCTGGAAGGCTCTCGGCACGGGCAATGGTCCCGGCACGGGGAGCGGGGACGTTCACCGGCGCGGCGGGGCCTTCAAACGGCGGGTGCTCTCGCCCGGCAGCCCACTCATCCAGCGGTTCACCTGGCCGGTCGCCGATCTCGGATGTGGCCGCGTCATATGTCCAGCCGGTCTTCATGTGCACGCCTTCCCCCGTCCGTTCGCGGGGCACCTGGTCTCCCCGGTGCGTGTGCCCGCGGTCGCGCCTGCCCTCCCCTTACCGGGGACGGGCTCGCCCGTCTGTGAGTTTCCGATCTCACGATCCGGAGCCTACATTAAGGCCGGATAAATTTCTGATAAACGTTCAGCTTATTTATCCGCCATTGCGGCGCGTCATGTGGACAACTTCACTTTTTCTTTTGTCCACAGGGTATGAATGGTGTTCCCTCAGGTAACAGCCCCGTCTTGGACGTGCGCCACCGCCGCAATCCCCAGCATTTCCCTGCCTGCCCACAGGCTCGCGGCCTTTTTACACAAGTCATCCACAGGCTCGTGCACAGAAGGTGAGTCAGCAGGGCCCCTGCCGAGCTCGCGGACATCGCCGGAGCCGGACGCACCACATAGTTCGGCCCCGGCCGGCCTTGCACGCGCGTCCTGCAGGTCTCACGCTAAAGGTGATCACTTCACCTTGGTCTAGCGACCAGAAAGGTCGAGCCGCCGACGACAGGAGGGTGGCCATGGCAGCCGAGACCGAGACCGACACCGCGGCCGGGACGCTGATCTCCGAGCGGGTGGCCGGGGGCATCTTGCCCAAGGTGCTCACCACGTTCGACATGGTGGCGATCTTCGTCGCCATCGTGCTGTTCATCACCAACTCCGCCGCCATCCAGCCGGCCGGGCCGGCCGCGTACGGCTGGTGGCTCATCGGCTTCGTCGTGTTCCTGATCCCGTGCGCGATCGCGACCGGCCAGCTCGGCGCGATGTTCCCCGGCGAGGGCTCGATCTACCTGTGGACGCACAAGGCGTTCGGCCGGTTCTGGGGGTTCTTCGCCGGGTTCTGCGCCTGGTGGCCCGGGGTCCTGGTCATGGTCGCGACCGGCACCCTGGTGATGTCGTTCCTCGGCTACGCCTTCCCGGCGGTCAGCACCTGGAACGTGGAGGTGCAGGGGCTGGTCATCGTCGCCGTGATCATCCTGTCCGCCGTCCTGGCCATCCAGCGGTTTCGGGTCACCCAGAACATGGTGAACGTGGTGTTCGCCCTGTACGGGCTCGCGATCCTGGCCATGTTCGTCAGCGGCGTCGTGTACCTGGCCCGCGGCCACCACGCGGCGGTCGACCCGTGGAACTTCTCGCAGTGGGCGTCCGGGTCGGCGCACGGGCTCAACTTCACCAACTGGACCTTCTTCGGGCTGGTCGTGCTCGCGCTGCTCGGCGTCGAGGTGCCGCTCAACATGGGGGTCGAGATCCGCGACCAGCGGGCGGTGACCCGCTACCTGATCTGGGGCTCGCTCGTGGTGATGGTCGCCTACGTGCTCGCCACCTGGGGCGTGATGGTCACCGTGCACGGCGCCCAGAACGGCGTGATCACCAACGTCGCCGCGGCCGTCGGGGTCGGCCTGGGCAGCGTGGCCGGCAAGATCACGGCGATCATCCTCGCGCTGTTCTTCCTGTTCATCACCGTGGTCTACAACTACTCCTTCGCCCGGCTGATCTTCGTGTCCGGCCTGGACCGGCGGCTGCCGAAGGCCATGTCCCAGGTGAACAAGGCCCGGGTGCCCGCCAACGCGGTCTGGGTGCAGACGGTGATCGCCGCCGCGTTCACGCTGGTCGCGTTCGTGCTCGTGCCGGCCATTACCGGCGGGAACGGGCTCAACGCGGAGACCAAGGTCTACGACATCCTGCAGGCGGCGGTCACCGTGATCTGGTGCATCTCCATCGCGGTGCTGTTCGTGGACATCCTGATCATCCTGCGGCGGTACCGGGCCCAGTTCGAGGCGCGGCGGCTGGCCCACCCGGCGGTGTTCTGGGCGTGCTCGATCATCGGCGGCCTGGCCTCGGTGGTCGGCATCGTTGCTACCCTGTCCGGGTCCTGGAACCCCCTGCTCATCCCCAACAACAGCGGGTCGGTGAGCATCTTCGGGGCCACGATCGCCTACGGGACTTGGTTCTGGTGGGTAGCGGGCATCGCGGTGATCTCGCTCCTGCTGGCCATCGTGCTGTACCTGGTCGGCAGGCGGACCGCGGCCCAGCCCGAGCCCGCGCTGGCCGGGACCGGCGGCGCACCGGGCGCGGATGGCTGACGACACCGATCTGGGTGCGGCCGTCGGCGCGATCGCCCTGGTGGACCACCATGTCCACCCGGCGCTGGCGGCCGGGCTCTCTGACGGCGAGTTCGAGGAGCTGATCACCGAGTCGGACCGCCCCGCCCCGCCAGGGGTGGCGCGGTTCGACTCCCAGCTCGGCGTCGCGATCCGCCGCTGGTGCGGCCCGGTGCTGGGACTGCCCGCGTCCGCCCCGGCCCCGGCCTACACCGGCCGCCGGCGCGAGCTGGGGGCGGCCGAGGTGACCCGGCGGCTGCTGCGCGCGGCCGGCGCCGCCCACCTGCTGATCGACACCGGCTATCCCCGCGACGGGATGCTCGGCCTGGCCGCGATGGCCGAGGCGGCGGCGGCCGGCGTGGCCGAGGTGGTCCGGCTGGAGAGCGTCGCCGAGCGGGCGATCGCGGCCGGGGACGGGTCGGCCGCCGGGTTCGCCGAGCGGTTCCGCGCCGCGCTGTGGGAACGGACCGAGCACGCGTGCGGGGTGAAGAGCATCGCGGCGTACCGGTTCGGGCTGGACCTCGATCCGCGGCCGCCGACGGCCTCGGAGGTGGCCACCGCCGCGGGCCGGTGGCGGCGCCAGATCGACGTGGCCGGCCCCGGCGGGACCGTCCGGGTCACCGACCCGGTGCTGCTGCGCTTCCTGCTCTGGGCTGGGGTGGACCGGGGCCTGCCGGTCCAGATCCATACCGGCTTCGGCGATCCCGACGTCGACCTGCGGCGGGCCGACCCGCTGCTGCTGCGCGGCTTCTGCGAGCTGACGCAGGAGCGGGCCGTCCCGCTGATGCTGCTGCACTGCTATCCCTACCACCGGCAGGCCGGCTACCTGGCCCACGCCTACCCGCACGTCTACCTCGACGTCGGCCTGGCCATCAACCACGTGGGCGCCCGCGCCGCCGCGGTGGTCGCCGAGTCGCTCGAGCTGGCGCCGTTCGGCAAGGTCCTGTTCTCCTCCGACGCCTGGGGCCCGCCCGAGCTTCACTATCTGGGTGCGCTGCTGTGGCGGCGGGCCACCGCCCGCGTGCTGGGCGAATGGGTGGAATCGGGTGACTGGGCGCTCGCCGACGCCGTTAGGGTGGCCGAAATGATCGGGGCGCAGAACGCGCGCCGCGTCTACCGGCTGCCCTGACCGCCGGGTCTCGGCTTCATATCAGCCCAGCTAGTGCGCTTTACGAACAAGGGTTCTACGCGCGAACATGGCGGTGCGCAGGTAGGAAGGCCCGGCAGGAACGCGAGAGGTGGCGATGGCTGATTTCCTCCGGACCGGCGACGTGGCCGAGGCGGACCGGTTCGCGCAGTGGCGGCGGTGCCCATCTTCGCCCTGCTGCGCCCGCTCTCCGGCGGCTATTTCGCGGTGGCGACCTGGGTGGTCGCCGAGTGCCTGTTCCTGTACGTCACCAACCAGCTATGGCTGGGCGGCGGGACCGGGGTCGGGCTGCAGCAGCTGTCGTCGATGGCGCCGGTGCTGCGGAACGCCTATACCTACTGGATAGCGCTGGCGCTGATGGCGGTCATCGTGGCCGGTGTCTACCTGCTCGTGCGCAGCAGGTTCGGGCTGGACTCCCGCGCGGTGCACAACGAGCCCGCGGCCGCGGCGGCGATGGGCGTGGAGGTGCAGCGCACCCGGTGGCTGGCCTACGTGCTGGCCGCGGTGGGGTTCGGCGCCGTCGGCGCGGTGCTGATCATCAGCACCTTGTACATCGACCCAGCCACCGTGTTCAACGTGAACTACAGCGCCGACATGCTGTTCATGGTGGTGATCGGTGGGATCGGCACGATGGAGGGCCCGGTCATCGGCGCGGTCATCTTCTTCGCCGTCCAGGAGGAGTTCTCCCAGTACGGGGCGTGGTACCTGGTGGCCATCGGGGTGGTGGCGATCGCGGTGGTGCTCATCGCGCCAGCGGGCCTGTGGGGGATAGCCGGCCGCCGGGGCTGGTCGCTGCTGCCGGTCGGCTACCAGGTCCGGCCGCGTGGCACCCCGCCGGTGGCCCGGGCGGGCGGCGCGGATCCGGCGACCCAGCGAGGCGGTGATACCAGTGACTGAGACCCCTTACACGACGAGCCATGCGCTACTCGAGGCGATGCGCGAGGCCGGCGTGCGGTACCTGTTCGCGAACCTGGGCAGCGACCACACCGGGATCGTCGAGACCTACGCGCAGGCGCGCCGCGACGGCTGCGCCGACGCCCTGCCGGAGCTGGTGATCTGCCCGCACGAGTTCGTCGCGCTCAGCGCGGCCCAGGGATACACCCAGGTCAGCGGGGAGGCCCAGGCGGTGCTCGTGCACGTCGAGTGCGGCACCCAGAATCTCGGCGGTGCCGTGCACAACGCGGCGAGGGGACGGGTGCCGGTGCTGATCCTGGCCGGCCTGTCGCCACTGACGCAGGAAGGGGAGCTTCCCGGCAGCCGCAACGAGTTCATCCACTGGCTGCAGGACACCGCCGACCAGGCCGGGATCGTCCGGGGCTATGTCAAGTACGCGCACGAGGTCCGCAGCGGGCGGAATGCCAAGCAGCTCGTCCACCGCGCCCTGCAGATCGCGCGGAGCGAGCCGCCCGGGCCGGCCTACCTGGTGGCTGCCCGGGAGGTCATGGAGGAGACGATCCCGGCCCAGCCCGATCAGCGGCAGTGGTGGTCGCCGGTGGCCCCCATGGCCCTGGCGCCGCAGGTGGCCGACGAGATCGCCGCCGCCCTCACCGAGGCCTCCGCCCCGCTGGTCGTCACGTCCTACCTGGGCCGGGACACCAGCGCGGTGGCCGCACTGACCGAGCTGTGCGAGCTCGCGGCCGTCGGCGTGATCGAGTCGGTGCCGATGCGGATGAACTTCCCCGCCGACCACCCGCTGCACCTGGGGTACCAGTGGAACACCACGGGCCAGAATCCGGTGCTCGCCGGGGCCGATGTGGTGCTGGTCGCGGGCTGCGACGTGCCGTGGATCCCCACCACCAACCGGCCTGCCCCAGGCGCCCGGATCTACGTGGTCGACGCCGACCCGATCAAGGAGCAGATGCCGCTGTGGCATGTTCCCGCCGCCCGGTATGCCCGGGCCGACCTGGCCACCGCCTTGCGGCAGGTGAGCGCCAGGGTGAGAGAGCGGGGTGGGCTGGCCGAGGGTGAGGTCGCCCGACGCGCCGAACGGCTGGCCGCGGTCCACCGGGCGCAGCGCGCGGAGTGGGCGGCCAGGGAGCGGCTGCCCGGCGACGGCACCATCACCCCCGAATACCTGGTGGCCTGCGTCCGGGACGCGATCGGCCCCGACACGCTGGTGCTCACCGAGGCGATCACCAACTACCAGGTGGTCTGCGAGCACCTGCAGCCGAGCCGGCCCGGCTCGCTGCTGGGCAGCGGCGGCAGCTCGCTGGGCTGGTCCGGCGGGGCGGCGGTGGGCGCCAAGCTGGCCTCGCCGGCGTTGACCGTGGTGAGCCTGGTGGGGGACGGCTCGTACCTGTTCGGTCTGCCGGCCTCGGCGCAGTGGATGGCGCGCAGGTACGGCGCCCCGTCGCTCACCGTCATCTTCGACAACCAGGGCTGGGCCGCGCCGCAGCTGTCGGCGCTGTCGGTCCACCCGTCCGGGGCGGCGGCGGAGATGGGCCCCGGCAGCGGCTTCCGGCCCGAGACCGACCTGCCGGGCGTGGCCGCCGCGGCCGGCGGTGCCTACGCGGTCACCGTGTCGCAGGCCGTCAAGCTCCCGGTCGCCCTCACCCTGGCGCTCAACCAGGTCCACCGCGGCAGGTCCGCCGTGATCAGCGTTCATGTGCCGTCGGCCGCCCCGCCGCCGGCCGGACCGCCCTACCCGGCCCCGGTCGATCCCGGGCAGAAAGAGGAACCACCATGGCCCGGCTAGACAACAAGGTCGCTCTCATCACCGGCGGCGAGAGCGGCATCGGCCTGGCCACCGCGCGCCTGTTCGCCGCCGAGGGCGCACGGGTTCACCTGGCCGGGCTGCACGCCGGGCGGCTGGCCGAGGCCGTCGCCGAGCTCGGCCCGGAGGTGGCTGCCTGCAGCGTCACCGATGTGACCGACGAGGCCCAGGTCATCGCGGCGGTGGCCCAGGCCGTGGACCGCTTCGGCGGCCTGGATGTGGTGTTCAGCACGCCGGGATCAGCGGGGCCATCGCCCCCATCACCGAGTACCCCACCGACATGTTCCGGCGGGTGCTGGATGTCCACGTGCTCGGCGCCTTCCATCTGCTCAAGCACGCGTTCCCGCACCTGCGTAAGGGCGCGAGCGTGATCATCAACTCCAGCGTGGTCGGGCTCACCTCGGACGCGGGGATCAGCGGTTACGCGACCGCCAAGCATGCCCAGGTCGGGCTGATGCGGACGGCGGCGAAAGAGGCGGCCGCGCGGGGCATCCGGGTGAACACCGTGCACCCCGGGCCGACGGACACCGAGTTCCAGCGCGACATCGAGACGACCGCGACCGGCGCGCCACCGGATGTGGCCGCGCGGATCTTCGACGCCAGGATCCCGCTGGCCCGCCACGCCTGCGCCGAGGAGATCGCGGCCTCGGTCCTGTACCTGGCGTGTGCCGACAGCTCGTTCGTGACCGGCGCCACGTTGTCCGTGGACGGTGGCATGCACATCTGACCCGCTGTCCCGCTGCCGAACGGCCGGGCGGCCCCACGGCCCCGCTGGCCCAACCCGCCCCGCCAGCAGCCAGGGATCCTGTTCCCGTGCCCGCCGCCGCCGCGCTAGGTTGTGCCCGATCGGGCCCGATATTCCCGCCCCTCCGGTATGCGCCAATAGCGAGCGAGGAGTCCGCCAGTGAGCGAGCAGCCTGTCAGCACGCCGATCTACCAGCACGTCCCGCATGAGCACCTGCTGATGCGCCTTTCTGGGCGGGCGCCCGGCCCGGCCAAGGTCGACGACGGGCGGGTCGGGATCAACGGCCGCATCGGCCTGGCGATCACAACCGCGGTCGGGACCATGATCTGCGCCTACATCTTCGGTGTGATCGCGCTGATCAGCCTGCCGTCGGCAGTGCGCAGCGGCAACCTGACCATCATCATCGCCTGGGTGTCGTCCAACTTCCTGCAGCTGGTCCTGCTGCCGGTGATCATCGTCGGCCAGAACCTGCTGGCCAGCGCCGCCGACAAGCGGTCCGAGCAGACCTACAAGGACGCGGAGGCGGTGCTGCGCGAGGCGCTGGAGATCCAGAGGCACCTGGCGGCCCAGGACCAGGTGCTGGCCGCGCTCATCGCGGCCAAGGCGTGACCAGGCGGCCACGTTCCCGGCCGGGCCCGCCCGGCCGGGAACGCTCGGATGACCGGGCGGGCTGATGACGCTGCTGGTGCTGAGCGCGCGCGACCTGCCCGGCCTGCTGCCCTATCCCGAGGCCGTGGCGGTGATGCGGCAGGCCCTGGCCGCCCATGCCCGCGGCGAGGCCTACCAGCCGCTGCGGACCGTGACCCAGCCGCCGGGCGCGGCGGGGCTGATGGCGCTCATGCCGTCCTACCTGCCGCCGTCCGGCGAGCCCGCGGCGGAACCCGGGTACGGAGTCAAGGTCATCTGCATCAGCCCCGGCAACCCGGCGCTGGGCAAAGATGCCCACCAGGGCGTGGTCCTGATCTCCAGCGCACAGACCGGCGAGCCGCTGGCCATGGTGAACGCGTCGGCGCTCACGGAGATCCGCACCGCCGCCGTGTCCGCGCTCGCGACGTCGCTGCTCGCCCGCCCGGACGCGACCGAGGTGGCCGTCATCGGCACCGGCGTCCAGGCCCGGGCGCACATCCAGGCGCTGGCGGCATGCCGTGAGCTCACCGGGATCCGGGTGGCGGGACGCGAGCCCGATCGCGCCCGGCGCTTCGCCGCGGACGTCGGCGCCCTGGTGCCGGTGCCGGTCGCCGCGCACGGCAGCGCGGCCGAGGCCCTGGCCGGGGCGGGAATCGTGGTCACCGCGACCACGTCGGCGGTGCCGGTACTCCAGCACGGCTGGCTGGCGCCGGGCACCCACGTCAACGCGGTCGGTGCGTGCCTGCCGCAGGCACGTGAGATCGACACCGCGACCATGGCCGCCGCCGCCCTGTTCGTCGACAGCCGGGAGTCGGCGGCCCACGAAGCCGGCGATGTCCTGCTGGCCATGGCGGACGGTGCGATCGGGACCGCGGACATCCGCGCCGAACTGGGCGAGGTGATCACCGGCGCGGCGCAGGGCCGGGGCGACGACGAGGAGATCACCCTGTTCGAGTCGCTGGGCCTGGGAGTGGAGGATCTCGCCGCGGCCGCGCACGCCTACCGCAAGGCCCGCGCGGCCGGGGCCGGCACCCCGGTCGAATTCTGACGCGTGCGGTGATCCCGGGCGGGGCATCCCAGCCGATGATGGTGGTGAGGGCCACCCCTCAAGGGAAGGTGTGCTCTGGTGGCGACCACGGTTGCCGTCGTCGCGGCGCTCAGCGCCGGTTTCTGCTTCGCGCTCGGCTCCCTGGTGCAGCAGGGAGTCGCCCGGCAGTCCGGCGACCAGGCGCTGCGCTTCGCGCTGCTGTGGCACCTGGTCCGGCAGCCACGCTGGGTCGCGGGCGTGGCGCTGGAGGCATTCTCGTTCGTCCTCCAGGGCGTGGCCCTCGCCTTCGGCCCGCTGGCGCTGGTGCAGCCGATCGCCGCCACCGATGTGCTGTTCGCGCTGCCCCTGATCGCGCGCCGGTCCGGGCGGCGGCTCACCCGGCGGGACATCACCGGCGCGCTGATCGTCACCGCCGGGATCGTCGTCTTCCTCGCGGTGTCCCCCCCGACCAGCGGGGAGAGCGCCCCGGCGATCAGCGCCTGGATCCCGGTGTTCGTGGCCGTGGGCGTCGTGGCCGGGGTGGCCGGGGTGGCCGGGCTCCGGGCGCGGGGCAAGCTCCGGGTCATCTGGCTGGCCGTGGCTGCCGGCGCCCTTTACGGGCTGCTCGACGCGCTGACCAAGAGCACCGTCGACCTGCTCTCCAACGTCGGCCTGGCGACCCTCGCGCACTGGGAGCCGTACGCCATGCTGGTCGCGGGCGTGCTCGGCGCCCTGTTCGGCCAGAGCGCCTTCGGGGCGGGCGCGCTGTCGCTGAGCCTGCCGGTCATCGACACCCTGGAACCGGCCGCCGCGGTGATCATCGGCGCCACCGTGTTCGGTGAACAGCTCGCCTCTTCACCGCTCCAGCTCGGCTTCCAGCTGGCCGGGGGGGCCGCGGCGGTGGCCGGGATCGCGCTGCTCTCCCGCTCCCAGGTCGTGGAGGCCGAGACCCGGACGGCACCCGAGCCCGCCCACCGGGCCTGACGAAGCTCATGGCGGCCGGCCCAGGAACCGGCCAGGCGGTCGATGGCTGGCGCGCCGCGCCTACCCGGCGCCGTGGAAGGCGGCCACCGGGTCGCCGCCCAGGTGGTCAGCCGACTGGCTCACCTCCATCGTCATGATCGTGAACCGGGCGGAACCGGTGGCCGCGACGGCGCGTCGAAGCGGTGATCACCCCAACGGCCAGGAGGCCCGCCATGCCGGTCACGTTCACACCCGCCCAGCGAGGGCTGGCCGCTGGCGCCGCCGCCGCGGCCCTGCTGATCGGCGCCTTCGCCGCCCGGACCACCCAGGGCGGTGGCGCCGCGCCGGCTACGGCCGGCGGCCGCACCCTGGCGATGCAGGCCGCTACCGTGGCCGGCGGGAGGATCACCGTCACCGGTACCGGCGTGATATCGGGCACCCCGGATCAGCTGACGCTGTCCATGGGCGTGCAGACGGACGGCTCCTCGGTCGGCGCCGCGCTGCAGCAGGCCAACCGGGCGGCCCGCGCGGTCACCAGGACGCTGACCAGGACCGGGGTGCGGCACTCCGACATCCAGACCTCCGGCCTGTCGATCCAGCCGGACTACACCGGCAGCTCCGCCCAGCCGACCGGGTACGCGGTCGGCGAGTCGATCGAGGTCACGCTGCGCACGCTGGGGACCGCGGGCACCCAGATCAGCGACGCCGTGCGGGCCGGCGGCAACGCCATCGTGGTGGACGGCGTGTCGCTCAGCCTGAGCGACACCGGTGCCCTGCTCGCCGCCGCCCGGGGCCGGGCGGCGGCGGACGCTCGGGCCAAGGCGGCCCAGTACGCGAAGGGGCTCGGCGCGTCACTCGGGCCGCTGCTGAGCATGTCCGAGCAGAGCCCGGCGCCGCCGCCGGTGTTCGTCCCCGGCGCCGCCCGGCCGGCGGCCACCCCCTCGCCGGTGCCGGTCTCGCCAGGCCGGCAGCCGCTGACCGTCACTGTCACCGCCGTGTTCGCACTGGCCTGATCACGTCCCAGCCGGTGGGTGGCGCCCGGCCGGGCGCCCCGGTAGGCTCGCGCCATGCGAGCCAGCAATCACCTCCAGTGGTGGCGCCGCCGGTAGGCGGCCACTGGCTCGCGCGCAGCGCACATCCAGGAGCGATCGCCCGGCAGCGGCGGTCGCTTCTGACGCTCGCCGGCCGGGCCCTTCACCCAGGGAGCACAGGTGGACCCGGCAGCAGAGGTTAACCACGCCGGCGCGGCAGGCGCCGCCGTGACGCATACCGTGACCGCGGGCGGGGTGCGGGTCACCCGGACCGCTGAGCCGTTCGACGAACAGGTCCTGGGGACCATCTGCACGCAGGTGGAACGGGCGCGCGGCGGGGTGCTCAGCTCCGGCATGGAGTACCCGGGCCGCTACAGCCGCTGGCACATGGCCTACGTGAATCCCTGCGCCGAGCTCGTCGCCCATGGCCGCCGGATCAGCGCCCGGGCGCTCAACGCCCGGGGCGAGGTGCTGCTCCCGGTGCTCGGCGCGGCCCTGCTGCGGGTGGGTGAGCCCGTCCCGGCCGCCAGTCCCGGCGCGGGCCGCCGGGCGGCGGGAGAGGTCGAGGTGGCGGTGCCCGAGCCCGCTGGCGTGCTGGCCGAGGAGGACCGGAGCCGCCGGCCCACCGTCTTCTCCGCCCTGCGGGAGGTGGTCGCGGCCATGGCCGGCGACGATCCGCACCTGGGGCTGTACGGTGCGTTCGGCTACGACCTGGCGTTCCAGTTCGAGCCGGTCGCGCTGCGTCACGAACGGCCCGGCGGGCAGCGCGATCTGGTCCTGCACCTGCCCGACGAGCTCTACGTGCTCGACCGCAAGCGCGAAACGGCCGTCCGGTACCGGTACGACTTCACGGTGGCGGGCGTATCCACCACCGGCCTGCCCCGCCGGACACCCCCCGCGCCCGCCTGCGACGCCGCCACGCCCGCCGGGCCGCTCCCGCCCGGCCCGGAGCCGGGCTCCTATGCCCGCATCGTCGAGCGGGCCCGGGAGCGGTTCGCCCGTGGCGACCTGTTCGAGGTCGTGCCCAGCCACGCCTTCCACGCACCGTGCGCTTCCCCGGCCGCCTTCTACCAGCGGCTGCGGCGGCGCAACCCAGCTCCCTACGAGTTCTTCTTCAACCTCGGCGAGGGGGAGTGCCTGGTCGGCGCGTCGCCCGAGATGTATGTGCGGGTCAGCGGCGACCGGGTGGAGACCTGCCCGATCTCCGGCACGATCCGGCGGGGCGACGACCCGCTGGAGGACGCCGCCAACATCCGTGCCCTGCTCGACTCGGCCAAGGATGAGTCGGAGCTGACCATGTGCACCGACGTGGACCGCAACGACAAGTCGCGGGTGTGCGTGCCGGGCAGCGTGCGGGTGATCGGCCGCCGGCAGATCGAGATGTACAGCCGCCTGATCCACACGGTCGACCACATCGAGGGCCGGCTGCGGCCCGGGCTCGATGCCCTGGACGCGTTCCTCACCCACATGTGGGCGGTGACGGTCACCGGCG
Organism: uncultured Actinomycetes bacterium; assembly: GCA_963730065.1. Taxonomy (GTDB): domain Bacteria; phylum Actinomycetota; class Actinomycetes; order Streptosporangiales; family Streptosporangiaceae; genus UBA9676. Next base: position 524,698 of record CAVSQL010000014.1, read on the forward strand.
CGCCCAAGACCTGGGCGATGCAGTTCATCGAGGACCACGAGCGGGCGCCGCGCCGCTGGTACGGCGGCGCGGTCGGCTGGATCGGGTTCGACGGCGGCATGAACACCGGCCTCACCCTGCGCACGGCTCACATCAGGAACGGGATTGCCATGGTCCGGGTGGGCGCGACGCTGCTGTTCGACTCCGATCCGCTGGCTGAGGAGCGTGAGACCGAGCTGAAGGCGCGCGCCCTGCTCGAAACGCTGGCCGACGGGGCGGCCGCGGCCCAGGAAACCGCCGCCGCGCCCCCGGCCGCGTCCGCCGGGGGGACGGCCCCGCTACCGGGCGAGGGCATGCGGGTGCTGCTGGTGGACCACCAGGATTCGTTCGTGCACACGCTGGCCGGCTACTTCCGCGAGCAGGGAGCGCAGGTGCGAACCCTGCGCGCTGGCCTGCCCCTGACGGCGCTGGACGAGTTCGGCCCGGACCTGGTGGTGCTGTCGCCCGGGCCGGGCCGCCCCACCGACTTCGCCTGCGCCGCGCTGCTGGCCCAGCTGGACCTGCGGGGGCTGCCCGCCTTCGGTGTGTGCCTGGGCCTGCAAGCGATGGTGGAGTACGCGGGCGGCGAGCTGGCGCTGCTCGGCGAGCCGGCGCACGGCAAGCCCGGCACCGTGGTGCGGACCCGGCCGGACGGGCCCGGCGCGGGCCTGCTGGCGGGGCTGCCGGCCAGCTTCACCGCCGCCCGGTATCACTCGCTGTACGCGATGCCGCAGCAGGTCAAGGGCGGATTCGAGGTGACGGCGGTGACCGCGGACCAGGTCGTGATGGCGATCGAGGACGCCGCGGCCGGCCGGTGGGCGGTGCAGTTCCATCCGGAGTCGATCCTGACCGCGGGGGGCGGCGTCGGCCATCAGGTCGTCGCCAACGTGCTGCGGCTGTGCCGCGCCCGGGCTGGGTGCCAGCTGGTGACCTGAGGCCGCGCCCGGCCCCAACGGTGGCTATGCCGAACGTGCTGCGCCCCGCTGTCCGTGTCGGCCGGTATGGTGCCGTGCCAGGGAACATCCAGCCCGAGGAGGATCGCCTGTGCGGTATCTTCCCCCCGGAGCGCGCGAACCGGATCCGCAGTACCGGCAGCTGCTCGAGCGCATCCTCGCCGCCGGTGTGCCGGTGCCCACCCGCCAGGGGCCCGCCGCCCTCACCCTGATGCAGCAGACGATGCGCTTCGACCTGGCCAACGGCTTCCCGGTGATCACCGAGCGGAGCGTGCGGTCGTTCTGGCGCAAGCCGATCGGCGAGCTGTGCGCCTTCATCAACGGCGCGACCACCCTGGACGAGCTGGCCGACTTCGGCTGCGACTGGTGGGGGGCGTGGGCCACCCCGCAGAAGACGTCGTCGCGCGGCCTGCCGCCCGGCCACCTCGGGCCCGGTTCCTACGGCGGGGCGTTCCGGCATTTCCCGGAGGCCGACGGCGGCGAGTTCGACCAGTTCGCCCACCTGGTGGAGCAGATCAGGGAGCTGCCAGCCGACCGCACCCATTTCGTTTCCCCGTGGATCCCGCAGTACCAGGTCCGGGGCCGCGGCAAGACCCCGCGCACGACGATCGCGCCCTGCCACGGCTGGGTGCATGTCCGGGTCATCGGCGGCGGCCTGCACCTGCACATGTTCCAGCGGTCGGGCGACGTGCCGGTCGGCGTGCCGGCCAACATGATCCAGTACGCGGCGCTGCTGCTCATGCTCGAGCAGCTCACCGGGATCACGGCGGCCGTCTACTACCACACCATCTCCGACGCCCACATCTACCAGGACCAGGTGGACAGCGTGAAGGTGATGCTGGGCCGGCCGGCCCGCAGGCTGCCCACTGTGGTCCTGACCGAGGCGGGCGGGCAGGTAAGCGACATCCACGACTTCCGGGCCGAGCATTTCGCGCTGAGCGACTACGAGCCGCACCCGGCGATTTCGTCGATCCCGGTCGCCCCATGACCGGGTTCCCGGGCGGCCGGCGGGTCACGCGGTGACGTTCTACTGCTTCGGCAACGCCCGGACCACCGACCAGCTCGCCGAGATGCGCCGCCTCGACGCCGCGGGCATCTGCCTGTTCTGCCCGGACGGGCTCTCCGGCCAGCAGATCCTGTTCCGGACCCGGCACTGGTCCGTCACCCCGAACGAGTACCCCTACGCCGGGACCAGCCTGCACCTGCTCCTGGTCCCGGACCAGCACGCGGGCGACCTGCTGGACCTGTCCGAGGAGGTCCGGCAGGACTTCTGGGAGGCGCTGGGCGCGGTGGCCCGCGACCACCGGCTGAGCTATTACGGCCTGGGTGTGCGCAACGGCGACTGCCGGTACACCGGGGCCACCATCGGCCATGTGCACGCCCACGTCCTGGTCGGGGACGCCGACGCCGCCGACGCCCCGCCGGTGCGGATGCGGTTCAGCGCCCGGCCGGGCCGCCCGGATGGGTATCGACCCAGATCAGCCTGACTCCCGCGGCCCGCAGCACCTGCTCACCATCGAGCACGGAATACTGCCCGGCGAAGTAGCACCGCCCGAACCCGGCTTCCGCCACCAGGCGCGCACACGCCGGGCACGGGAACGTGGTGGTGTACAGGTCGGCGCCGGCCAGGCTCAGGCCGTCTCGGGCCGCCCGCGCGATCAGGGCCGCTTCCGCGTGGATGGCGGTGGACAGATCGGCCCGCACACCGCGCGCGAAGCCGTCGCGCGGGTCGCCGTTCAGATAGGGCGCGTACTCGGAGGGGCGGTGCTGGTTCCAGGCGCAGCCGATCAGCTCGCCGTCCCGGGCGGCGACCGCCCCCACCTGGCGCCACCAGTCCGAGCTGCGCCGGGCGGCCGCCGCGGCGGTGCCGATCAGCTCCCGGGGGAGTTCCGCGGCGCTGATCTCGCCGTCGAAGGCGACCGGGGCCTGGGCCGCCGCCCACTCCCGGTCCCAGCGCAGGAACGTGCGGTCGAAGACCACCGACCGGCCCTCGCCGAGGTCCAGCTGCCGGGCCAGGTCGCGGGTGATCTCCTCGTCGGGCATGACGATGTCGTCGCCGGTGAGGGCACCGGGCAGGTCCGGCGGCTCGATCACCCGGATCGTGGCCCGCGGCGCGGCGAGCCGCAGGTAACCCGCGGCCCGCTCCGGCGGCAGCGCCCGGATGTCCTTGGCCAGGCTGGGATACGCCTGCCGGAAGCCGCGGCCCAGGAGCAGGATCTCGTCCGCGTCGCCGTGGCGGCTGAGGAAGTCCTCATAGCCGGCGTGGAGCACCGGCAGGTAGAGCAGGACCTGCTTCACCCGGGCGCCTGGCCGGTGCCCGGGTCGTCGGGTTCGGGCAGGCCGAGCTGGATCCGGCGGAGCCGGGCCGACGTGCTCACCATCGCCATCCGCTCCAGCACCTCCACCCGGCCGCAGTAGCACTCCTCCAGCTCGGTGATCTCACCGGGCGTGTAGGTGTCGGCGGTCGCCACGAGCACATCGGGATGGGTCGCCTTGATCAGGCCCCAGTGCTCATGGTTGAGGTCCTTGAGCGTGACCAGCCCCACCCCCCGCTGGTGGGTCACCATCCGGAGCCGTTCCATCTCCGGGACGGCGGGACGGTGCGGCCCCTTGCGCGCCCGGATCTTCGCGTCGCTGTCGAGCCCCACGATCAGGAAGTCGCCGAACCGCCGGGCGGCCTCCAGGTACATGGAGTGGCCCTCGTGGATGATGTCGAAGGAGCCGCTGGTCAGGACGACCTTGAGCCCGAGCGTGCGCAGGGCCTGGACGATGGCGGTGATCCGCTGGTAGTCCGGCACGAACCGCAGCTCGAAATTCGAGGCGTCGGCGAACAGCCCGCTGTTGACCAGGGCCAGCGTTCCGGGTGGCACGTCGGGCCGGGCGGTGTCCGGGGTGGCCGCCCGGCTGGGGTCCGGCGCGGGCAGATCCAGCCCATCCCGTACCAGCGCGTCGCGCACCTTCGACATGGGCGCCCTCTCACTCGCCGGCGCACCCCTCAGCCACCTGCCCACCGGCCCGATCATAGCGGGCCGGCCCCGGCCGAGCGGCCAGCCGCGGGCGCCACCAGGGCCGGCCTAGGCCATCCCGGCCGGTACAGCAGCAGGCCCATCACGATTGAGTCCCACAGCTCACCACTGGCCCGCCGGTACTGCTTGACCCGCCGGCCTTCCTCGATGAAGCCGCACTTGCGGTACAGGGCGATCGCGCCCGTATTGTGCGCGAATACCTCGAGGCAGAGCTTGTGCAGCCCCTGGCCGCGGGCCCAGCCGATCGCCGCCTGCACCAGCGCCGAACCGACCCCACGGCCCCGCCAGCCGCGGTCGACCAGCATCCCGAACTCGCCGAAACCGAACCGGCTGACCTCGACGTGGATCAGCCCGATGATCTGGTCACCGGCCACGGCGACGACCGACCCGGCGGCGCTGCGCGCGAACAGCGCGGCGCGCTCATCGACGTCGACCGGCGGCTCGCTCGCGATCCCGTCACGCTCCTCGGCCACGGCCGCGAAGATCTCCGCCATCGCCCGCGCATCGGCCGCCGACGCCGGCCTCACCACGAACTGTGCCACTGGCCCATGCTCCCATCCGCCAGCACGAGGAGCTCAGCTCCCTTCGGTGGTCAGATGCCCGGCCCGGGGCCGGGCCGGCCGGGGAACTTGCCGGCCGTGGGCGGCGTCCACCGCTCCATCGCGTCCAGCAGGCGCCCCGCGTCGGTGTCGGCCAGCACCATGGCACGATGCTCGGCCCGGACGAACCGCTCGGTGACGGCGTGGTCGAGAAACGCCAGCAGCCGACCGTAGTAGCCGGCCACGTCCAGCAGCCCGCACGGCTTGGACTGCAGGCCCAGCTGTGACCAGGTCAGGATCTCGGCGAACTCCTCGAGCGTCCCGAAGCCGCCGGGCAGGGCGACGAAGCCATCGGACAGCTCGGCCATCATCGCCTTCCGCTCGTGCATCGAGCCGGTGACCCGAAGCTCGGACAGGCCGCGGTGGGCGACCTCGCGGTCCATGAGATGCTGCGGGATAACGCCGATCACCTCACCGCCGGTGGCGAGCGCCGCGTCGGCCACCGCCGCCATCAGCCCGACGCCACCACCGCCGTAGACGATCCGCAGGCCGCGCCGGGCCAGAGCACGGCCGAGGGCCGCAGCAGCGGCGGCGTACTCCGGGCGCGCACCCGGGCTCGAGCCGCTGAACACACAGATGCTTCTCACCCAGATGACGGTAGCGGGCCACGGCCCGGGCGCAGGCCGCCGTGTTCGCTGGCGGTTGAACCCGGGTTAGCGGCCGGCCGCGGTGGAACAGTGGCAGCATGCTGTTCGTCCTGGTGCACAGCCCGTCGGTGGGCCCGGCCACATGGTCGGCGGTGGCGGGCCGGCTGGCGGACGCGGGCTGCGCCGCGGTCGTGCCGTCGCTGCTGGCGGTGGGGAAGGGCGGGGCGCCGTTCTGGCCGCGGGTCACCGCGGCGGTCGGTGACGGGCTGGCCGGGACGGACGCGGGCGAGCCGCTGGTTCTGGTCGCCCACAGCAACGCGGGCGTGTTCGTCCCCGTGATCCGCCGCAGCCTGGCCCGGCCGGTGGCGTGCTCGATCTTCGTCGACGCGTCCCTGCCCGCCGAGCGCGGCCCGACACCCATGGTGCCCGGGGACTTCCTGCCGTTCCTGCGGGGCCTGGCGGGCCCGGACGGGCGGCTGCCCCGGTGGACCGACTGGTGGGACGAGCCGGATGTGGCGTCGCTGTTTCCCGATCCGGCGACCCGCGAGGTGATCGCCAGCGAGCAGCCCCGGCTGCCGCTGGCCTATTACGAGGAGCAGGTGCCCGTCCCCGACGGCTGGGAGGACCACCGCTGCGCGTACCTGCTCTTCGGCCCGCCCTACGACGCCCAGGCCGGTCAGGCACGGCAACGCGGCTGGGAGGTGCGCTCCGTTCCCGGTGCCCACCTGCATCAGGTCGTCGACCCGGGTGGTGTGGCCCGCTCCCTGCTCGGGCTCGCGAAGGGCAGTGCCCAGCTGTCGTAGGGGTAGCCGAGGATGGGACCGTGCCGCTGCAGAACCGGGTCATGCCCACGGGCGAGATCGTCGCGGACCCGCGCCGGGGCCTGATGATGGGCAACCGTGGCTGCCTGCACGGGCCGGGCCGGCAGCTGGGGGTTAGCCGCTGGCGGTCGCAGCTGTGGATCTGCTGCGTTCTGGACTGGAAGGGCGTGCGGCGCGACCCGATGCCGCCCGGCCGGTGGACGGCGCTGTTCTTCCTCGACGAGGCGACCGCGCTCGCCGCGGGGCACCGGCCGTGCGCATACTGCCGCCGCCAGGATTACCTGGACTTCGCCGAGGCGTGGCGGGCGGCCCGGCAGCTGGCGCGCCGGCCGCGGGCGAACGAGATGGACACGGTCCTGCACCACGAGCGCGTCGACCGCCTCCGGCGGCAGGTCACCCACCAGGCACTCGCCGGTGAACTGCCCGATGGCGCCATGATCCGGGCCGGCGGGCGCATCGGGCTGTTGCTGGCCTGGCGCTGCGGCCGTGGTCATTCGCCGGGTACGGCCCACCGGCCGAGGTCCGGGTGCCCGGTGCGGTCGAGGTGCTGACCCCGCCGTCGGCCGTGGCCGCGATCGCGGCCGGGTACCGGCCGCGGGTGCATCCGACCGCGCTCGCGCCGGCCGGTGAACCGCCACCGGGGGTACGTGCTCATGCCCCGGTCCCGTCCCCGGCGCCGTCCGGCACTTCGGCGCCGGGCACCGGGTTATGCACGTAATTCACGATCACATCCGGCTGGCCCACCACCCGGACCTGCAGCCGGTAGTCCATGATGTCGGCGCTGTTCCTGCGGTCCCGGAAGGCCGCGGCGGCCAGGGCACTGTCCAGGCTGGACCGGTCCAGCGGGTCGAGCGCGGTCTCGAACTCCTCGACCTTCTTGGGGCCGAAGAGCCGCTGGTTCCGCCACAGGGTGCACGAATAGATCCCGGAGGACATGCGCCGCCTCCCTTGAAACCGGCCGGGCCGGCAAACCTGCCCGATGGGATCATGTCCGACCGGGGGCGGCGCCGCTATGACCGCCGCAGGCAGCATGCCGTGGCCGGCGTTGGCCCGCGCCGGTTGACCAGCATGTGCGGATGCCGCAACGCTGTTGCCCATGCGAACGACACCACCGTTCCGCGCCGATCATGTCGGCAGCCTGCTGCGCCCGCCGGCCCTGCTGGCGGCGCGGGATGATTTCGCGGCCGGGAAGATCACCGCAGCCCGGCTGCGCCAGGCCGAGGATGAGGCGATCGCCGGGGCGGTGGCCATGCAGGCCGGGGCCGGGCTGCAGTCGGCCACCGACGGTGAGTTCCGCCGCGCGTCCTGGCACATGGACTTCATCTACCAGATCGGCGGCGTCAGCAAGGCGCCGGGCAACATCGCGGTGAAGTTCCACAACCCGGGCGGCGATATCGAGTTCACCCCGGCGGCGCTGCTGGTGGAGGGCAAGATCCACCTGGGCCCGACGATCTTCGGGGACGATTTCAGCTACCTGCGGTCGGTGACCGGGCCGGGCGTCACGCCGAAGCAGACGATCCCGTCGCCGAACATGGTGCACTACCGGGGCGGCCCGGCCATGATCGATCCGAAGGTGTATCCCGATATCGAGGGGTTCTGGGCCGACCTGGCCGCGGCCTACGCTGACGAAGTCCAGCGGCTGGCCGCGCTGGGCTGCACCTACCTGCAGTTCGACGACACCTCGCTGGCCTACCTCAACGACCCCGCCCAGCGGGCCGAGATCGCCGCCCGCGGTGAGGACGCCGGCCACCTGCATCTGCGCTACATCGCCCAGGTCAACGCCGCGCTCGCGGGCAAGCCGGCCGGGCTGACGGTCACCACCCACCTGTGCCGCGGCAACTTCCGCTCCTCCTGGGTGGCCTCGGGCGGCTACGACTTCGTCGCCGAGGCGCTGTTCGGTCAGCTGGCCGTGGACGGGTTCTTCCTCGAATACGACGACCCCCGCTCCGGCGGCTTCGAGCCGCTGCGGTACGTGCCCCCGGGCAAGATGGTGGTGCTGGGCCTGGTCACCACCAAGACCGGCACCCTGGAGGACCCCGGCCTGATCAAACGCCGCATCGATCAGGCCGCCCGGTACGTCCCGCTGGACCAGCTCGCCCTGTCCGGCCAGTGCGGGTTCTCCTCCACCGTCGAAGGCAACGTCCTGACCTACGACCAGCAGCGCGCCAAGCTCGACCTCATCGTCCAGGTCGCCCACAACGTCTGGGGCTGAGCTACCCCAGTTCCGCCAGTGCGGCCTCGATCGCGCGGTGGAACGTGGGGTAGGCGTAGATCATCTGGCGCATGGTCGGCACCGGCACCCGGGCGTGAACCGCCACGGCCAGTGCGCCGAGCACCTCGCCGCCGGCCGGGCCGGCCGAGGTGGCGCCGACGAGCATCCCGGCCGCAGCGTCCTCGACCAGCTTGATGAAGCCGTCGTTGCCCGCCTTGTGGATCCAGCCCCGCGTGGCCTTCGGGATCGGGTAGACGCCCGTGCGCACGCTCAACCCCTGCTCCCGCGCCTGCGCCTCGGTCAGCCCGACCGCGCCGACCTCCGGGTCGGTGAACGTGACCCGGGGCACGGCGTGGTACTGGGCCGGGAATCCCGGCTCACCGAGGATGTCGGCCACCACGATCCCGGCTTGGTACATGGACATGTGGGTGAACGCGCCCTTGCCGGTGATGTCACCCAGCGCCCACACCCCGGGGGCGGCCCGCAGATGACCGTTCACCGGGATGGCTTTCAGGCTCTCGTCGATGCCCACCGCGCCGGCGCCGACCGCTGCCAGATCGGTCCGGCGGCCGGTGGCGACCAGCAGCGCCTCGCCGGTGAGCTCGCTGCCGCCGCCGAGGGTGACTGTGAAGCCGGACCGGTCATGTCCGACCCCGGTGGCATGCTTCCCGGTGTGCACCCCGATGCCCTCCCGGCCGAACACCCCGGCCAGCAGGTCCCCGGCCTCGGGCTCCTCCATGGGAAGCAGCCGGCCCGCTCCCTCCACGACCGTTACCCGGCTGCCGAACCGCGCGAAGACCTGGCCGAGCTCCGCCCCGACGGACCCGCCGCCGAGGACCACCAGCGAGCCGGGCACCCGCTCGGCCTCGATGGCCTCGCGGTTGGTCCAGAACGGCGTGCCCGCCAGGCCCGGGATCGGCGGCACGGCCGGTGCCGTGCCGGTATTGATGACGATCCCGCGCCGCGCCCGCAGCACCACCTGGCCCTCATCACCCGGCCGGGAGGGGGTCACGGTGACCTCGCCGGGCGCACTGATCCGCCCGTGCCCGCGGACGAGGACCCCTCCCTTGCCGGTGAACCGGTCAGCGGCCACCTGGTCGTCCCAGTCGTCGGTCGCCTCGTCGCGGATCCGGCGCGCCACCGGCGCCCAGCCGGGATCGACGCGCGCCGCGCCCGCCATCCCGTTGACCCGGTTCCCTTCCATGATCAGGTCGGCGGCACGGATCATCATCTTGGACGGGACGCAGCCCCAGTATGGGCATTCGCCGCCGACGAGCCGGTCCTCCACCCCGGCCACCACCAGGCCGGCCCCGGCCAGCGTGCCCGCGACGTGCTCCCCGCCGGGCCCCATGCCGATAACGACCACGTCCACGTCGCGATCACGTTCCGTCATGTCCCCTCCCGGCACATCGCATCCGCGTGCCAGGGTATACAGGGGGGAATGCCAGCCGCGGCAGGCGGGTTGATGCTGGAGTGCCCGGGGATTCTCGCCGACACCGATGGGACAGTCGCATGACGAGCAGCCGCCGCGGTGCGGCGGGCTCAGCCACGGAAACGCCGGGAACCGATCCCTCACCGACCACGGAGAGTGACGACCCATTTATGGGCCGGCCCGGCCGGACGGCCGGGCCGGGGACACCCAATGGGGCGTGTGAGCCGGGCGCCAACGGGGCAGCCGCCGGGATGGGCCAGGACGGCGCGGACGACGGGGACGGCGCGGAGCCGCTGACCGAGCGTGACGCGGAAGCGCAGGTGCACGGGATCTGCTTCAAGACCGGGCCACCCGCACGGGTCGGGGTGGAACTGGAGTGGCTGGTCTGCGACACCCGGGACCCCACTCTGCCGGTGGACCAGCAGCGCGCGGCCACCGCCGTCGCCCCGCTCAGCGCCGCCGGAGCGCTTCCTGGCCGGGGCATGCTCACCACCGAGCCAGGCGGCCAGGTCGAGCTCAGTTCCGCACCCGCGGCCGGTCTGGGACAGTGCATCGCCATTGCTCACCAGGATCTCGCCGCCCTCCGGCAAGCCATCCACCAGGTGGGTCTCTGCCTCAGCGGGCAGGGACTCGACCCGATCCGCCCGCCGCGGCGCGTGCTCGAACTGCCCCGCTACGCGGCGATGGAGCAATTCTTCGACCGGGCCGGCCCGTGGGCCGGCTGATGATGTGCAGCACCGCCTCGGTCCAGGTATGCGTGGACGCCGGCGGCGAGGGACCCGGCTGGTCGGGCTTCCGCTGGCGATGGCATCTGCTGCACGCGATCGGCCCGGTGCTCGTGGCCGCTTTCGCCAATTCCCCGCTGCGCGGCGGCCGCCCCACCGGCTGGAAATCGACCCGCCAGGCGATCTGGGCGCGGCTCGATCCCACCCGGACCCGCCCGCCAGCCCATGCCGAGCCATCACCGGGATGCCGCCCCGGGCGGGCCTGGCCACCAGCCACCGATCCCCGCTCCGCCTGGGTCGACTACACGCTGGCGGCCGAGGTCATGTGCGTCCGGCGGCCCGGTGCGCAGGACTGGTCCGCGCCCGCCGGGCTGACGTTCCGCGACTGGCTGCGCGGCGCCGGTGAGCGGCCCCCTACCCGCGGCGACCTCAGCTACCACCTGTCCACTCTGTTCCCGCCGGTGCGGCCGCGTGGGCACCTGGAGGTCCGCGGCATCGACGCCCAGCCAGGCGATGGGTGGATAGTGCCGCTGGCGGTGACGGCGGCCCTGCTCGATGACCCGCTGGCCGCGGAGCAGGCGATGGCGGCCGCGGAGGTGCTGTGGCAGGGAGACCATGTCCCCGGCTGGCGGCCGGGGAGCCCGTGGTGGCTGGCGGCCCGGCAGGGCCCGGCCCATCCCGCGCTCGCCGCGGCGAGCCGCCGGTGCTTTGCGGCGGCGGAGGCGGCGCTGGTACGGGCCGCGGCGCCCCGGGCGGTCCGGCGGGCGGTGGCCGCCTTCGCCGAACGCTACGTGAACCGGGACCGATGTCCCGCTGACGACCTGCTTGACCAGGCCCAGACCGGGGACGGGCACCCCCTGCTCCCCGGCCCCACCCACACCCTCCTGGAGGACTTCGATGGCCACAACGCCCAGGTATGAGACTTCCGCGGGCGCACAGTCAGCGACCACAGGGGAGCCAGCCACCCTGGGCCTGCCCGCCGAGGCACTGCGGGAGCAGATCGCCGGGTGCCTGCTCACGGCCCGGGAGCGGACCCAGCTGCTCACCGGGTGTCTGGACGAGGGTGACCTGGTCCGCCAGCATTCCCCGCTGATGTCGCCGCTGGTGTGGGATCTGGCGCACATCGCCAACCAGGAAGAGCTGTGGCTGCTGCGGGGCGTGGGCGGTGAGGAGCCGATGCACCCGGAGATCGACCCGCTCTACGACGCGTTCGAGCACCCCCGCGCCGAGCGCCCCACCCTGCCGCTGCTGCCGCCCGGCGAGGCACGCCACTACGCCGGCGAAGTCCGCGGCCGGGTGCTCGACCTGCTCGAAGCGGCCACCTTCTCCGGGGCGCCGCTGGTCACCGGGGGGTTCGGCTTCGGAATGATCGCCCAGCACGAGCAGCAGCACGACGAGACGATGCTCATCACCCACCAGCTGCGGCGGGGCGTCCCCGTGCTGTCGGCTCCGGAGCCGCCGCCGGCGCCCGCGGACGCGTTGGGGCTTCCCGCCGAGGTGCTCGTTCCGGGCGGCCCGTTCACCATGGGCACCTCCACCGAGCCGTGGGCGCTGGACAACGAAAGACCCGCCCACACCGTGGACGTGCCCGCCTTCTACCTCGACACCACCCCGGTGACCAACGGGGCATACCAGCAGTTCATCGCCGACGGCGGCTACGACGACCCGCGGTGGTGGAGCCCGGCGGGGTGGGACCACCGGCAGCGGGCGGGCCTGTCCGCGCCGCTGTACTGGCGGCGCGAGAGCGGGGGGTGGACGGCGACGCGGTTCGGCGTGACCGAGCCGGTGGCGCCCGACGAGCCGGTGCTGCACGTGTCCTGGTACGAGGCGCAGGCCTACGCGGCCTGGGCGGGCCGGCGGCTGCCCACCGAGGCCGAGTGGGAGAAGGCGGCCCGGTTCGACCCGGTGACACACCGCTCGCGCCGGTACCCCTGGGGTGACGCCGGCCCGGCCGCCGAGCTGGCCAACCTCGGCCAGCGCTACCTGCGCCCGGCCCCGGCCGGCAGCTATCCCGGCGGGGCCGCGCCGTGCGGGGCGCGGCAGCTGATGGGGGACGTCTGGGAGTGGACCGCCAGCGACTTCCTGCCCTACCCGGGTTTCCGCGCGTGGCCGTACCGGGAGTACTCGGAGGTCTTCTTCGGCGACGAGTACAAGGTGCTGCGCGGCGGGTCGTTCGCGGTCGGCCAGGTGGCCTGCCGCGGTACCTTCCGCAACTGGGACTACCCGATCCGGCGGCAGATCTTCGCCGGCTTCCGCACCGCGCGGGACGCCACGCCCGCGGCCGCCGGTAACGGGAGGGTGTGACACCGGCCGATGTGCCGCCACCTGGCCTACCTCGGCCCGCCCGTGAGCGTGCACGCGCTGGTGGTCGGCCCGCCGTTCGGGCTGGCCCGGCAGGCGTGGGCGCCCCGGCGCCAGCGGCACGGGACGATGAATGTGGACGGGTTCGGGATCGGCTGGTACGCGGACGGCGACCCGGTCCCCGCCCGCTACCGGCGGGCCGGCCCGATCTGGGCCGACCCCTGTTTCGCCGACCTGGCCCGGGTCACCCGCACCCGCGCCCTGCTGGCCGCGGTGCGCTCGGCCACCGACGGGACCGAGAGCGGTGCGGCCGCCGCCGCCCCCTACACCAGCGGCCGCTGGCTGTTCAGCCACAACGGCCGGCTGGACGGATGGCCCGCCGCGACCGCCCGCCTGGCCGCGGGCCTGCCCGCCGAAGACCTCCTCGCGCTGGAGGCACGGTGTGATTCCGCCCTGGCCTGGGCGCTGGTGGCGGCCAGGCTGAAGGCGGGAGCGCCGGCCGGGCAGGCCCTGGCCGACGTGATCGCCGACTTCGGCCGGCACGGCATCGGCGGCCGGTTCAACTTCCTGCTCACCGACGGTGAGGTGATCAGCGCGACAGCGGCCGGCGACACCCTCTGCTACCGCACCGCCGGCGACGGGCCCGGCGGGCCGGCGGTCGTGGTGGCGTCCGAGCCCGGTGACGACGAGCCCGGCTGGACCGAGGTACCCGGCAACAGCGTGCTGACGGCGACCGCCGCCGCCGTGGACGTGCGCCCCCTGCCAGTGACGCCCGCGCCGCCGGCAGCGGGCACGGAGGAAGGAAGGATCCCCGCCTCATGACCGCACTGCACGTCGAACGCTGCCTCCCGGAGGGTTACCTGGACCGCGCCCTGCGCACCGATGCGCTGGCCGGCCTGCTGGCCTCGCCCAAGACGCTGCCCCCCAAGTGGCTGTATGACGAGCACGGCAGCGAGCTGTTCGAGAAGATCACCCAGCTGGATGAGTACTACCCGACGCGCGTCGAGCGGTCCATCCTGGCCGCGGTGGCGGACGAGATCGCCGACGCCACCCAGGCCAGCACACTGGTCGAACTGGGTGCGGGTGCGGCCGACAAGACCCGGCTGCTGCTGGACGCGCTGCGCGCAGCCGGCACGCTCCGCAGCTTCGTCCCGGTGGACGTCAGCGAGGTCGCGCTGATCGAGGCGGCCCACCGGGTGCTGGCCAGCTACCCCGGGCTGTCCGTCCGGGCGGTCGTATCCGACTTCGAGGAGCACCTGGGCCTGCCGGACGCCACCGGCCCGCGGCTGGTGGCGTTCCTCGGCGGGACCATCGGCAATCTGGTGCCGGAGCAGCGGGCGGCGTTTCTGGCCTCGGTCAGGGCGCGGGTGGGCCCCGGCGACGCGCTGCTGCTCGGCACCGACCTGGTCAAGGACCCGGCCGTGCTGCACGCCGCCTACGACGACGCGGCCGGGATCACGGCCGCCTTCAACAAGAACGTGCTGGCCGTGCTGAACGCCCGGCTCGGCGCGAATTTCGACCTGGCCGCCTTCGACCACGTCGCGGTCTGGGACCCGGTCCAGGAGTGGATCGAGATGCGGCTGCGGTCGGACGAGCGGCAGATCGTCAGCCTGCCGGCGATCGGGCTCACCGTGCCATTCGCCGACGGAGAACAGATGCGGACCGAGGTGTCCGCCAAGTTCCGCCCGGAGGGGGTCGCCGCCGAGCTGTCGGCGGCCGGGTTCACGCTGCGGCACTGGTGGACCGACACCGGCGGCCAGTTCGGGCTGTCGCTGTCAGCCCTGGCCTGACCCACGGGGCCGGCGCCGCGCCGGCCCGGTCAGTGGCGCTCGACCAGGTGCGCCCGGTTGGCCGGAGGTTCGTACGGCTCGGGCCAGAAGTCGGTGATGCGGACGAGCCGCCCATCGTCGTCCAGGTCGAAGAAGCTCAGGCCGGACTGGGGGGCGTCCTCAGCGGGGGACCACCGGACCCAGCTGGCCGCGTGCTGGTCCTGGCCGACGGCCCGCTCCACGGTCATATGCCAGTCACCGGGGAAGCCCTCGGCGCAGAAACGCACGAACGCGTCCCGGCCCCGGACCCGCTCGCCCGTCTGCGGGACCTCGTAGAACACGTCAGCGGCGACCAGGCCAGCGAGGGTTTCCCAGTCCCTGGCCTCGACCGCCGCCCAGTAGGCCGCCACGGCCTGAGATGCGCTGGTCATGACCGCACGCTACCGCTGGGGTACGACGATTTCCCCCGGGCCGGGTGCTGAGGGCGGGTTACGGCGTGGACGGGGCCGCCGGGCCAGGTTACCGGCGCGACGTGAGAGATCATTTCGTGGAGACTGTGTGGTTGTGCTCCTGACGATCTCCACGACTCATGAACCCGCGACCGACCTGGGCCACCTGCTGCACAAGAACCCCGGCCGGGTCCAGTCGTTCGCCGAGTCGGTAGGCACGGCGCACGTCTTCTACCCGGAGGCCACCGGGCGGCGCTGCACCGCCGCCCTGCTGCTGGAGGTCGACCCGGTCGCGCTGGTCCGCGGGCGCAAGGGGCCGCCGGGTGTTCGCGGACACCACCGACCCCCTGGAGCGGCTGCGCTCCCGCGGCCTCGGGCAGAAACGCTCGCTCGCCCAGCGTGAATACGCGCTCGGGCTCGAGGCCCTCGACCGGGCCGCGCGCGGCGAGCCGCTGTGGCGCGTGCACCAGTGCGTGTTCGCCGTCCTCGCCCTCGAGTCCGAGCCCGGTGGACCCGCGGCTGTGACCGGCCCAGCCAGCGATGTGCGACATGCTGGACGCGGACAGCGCGTCCGCGTCCGTGAGCGAAGGAGCAGCCATCCATGACATTCGGCGCAGTCACCGCAGACGGGCGCGCCCGCGTCCTCGCCGATGGAAACCAGATTCCCATCCTCGGCCTGGGCGTCTGGCAGGTGCCCAACGGACCGGCGTGCGTGAACGCCGTACGCTGGGCGCTCGACCTGGGGTACCGCCACATTGACACGGCCCAGGCCTACGGCAACGAGGAGAGCGTCGGGCGGGCGCTGCGTGACAGCGGCGTGCCGCGCGGCGAGGTGTTTCTCACCACCAAGTTCAATCCGGGGCGGCGCGGCGACCCGGTTGCCGCGGCCGAGCAGAGCCTCCGGCGGCTCGGCGCTGACCAGCTCGACCTGTACCTCATCCACTGGCCCGCGGGCGGCCCCACCTGGGCATGGCCCAGGATGGAGCGGGCGCGCGAGCTTGGGCTCGCCCGATCCATCGGCGTGTCCAACTTCGGGACCAGCGAGCTCGAAGACGTGATCGCGGCCGGGACCATCGCCCCGGCCGTCAACCAGGTCCAATTCAGCCCGCTGGAATACCGGCGGGCGCTGCTCGATGCGTGCACGCGGCGGAAGGTCGCGGTCGAGGCCTACAGCCCGCTGGGAACCGGCCAGCACCTGTCCGATGAAACCGTCAGCCGGGTCGCGCAGCGCGCCGGGCGCACACCCGCGCAGGTGCTGTTGCGCTGGTGCCTGCAGCACGATCTCCTGGTCATCCCCAAGTCGGCCCACCGCGAGCGAATCGCCGAGAACGCGGAGATCTTCGACTTCGCCTTGTCCGATGAGGACATGGCCGAGCTCGACGCGCTCGACCAGACCAGCGGTACGGACCGCGCCCTGGAACACGAGTGGTGGTGATCGGTCAGCGGGTGGCTGTTCCCCGCTCGATCTGCCGGATGCGCACCCAGTCCAGCCGCAGCAGCCGGGTCAGCTCCGCCGCCACCCGGTGCCCGTCGATCGTCCCGCAGCTGAACAGGTCGATCGCGATCAGGTTGTCCTCCGGCCAGGTGTGGATGGCCAGATGCGACTCGGCCAGGATGAGCACCAGCGTGACCGCCCCGTTCGGGAACACCACATGGCTGGTGTCGAGTACGTGGCCGCCGCCAGCGGTGACCGCCGCCGACGACAGCGCGGTCAGCTCGCCGATGTCGGCGACCGGCGAGGCCGGGGTGAGCGCCGCGTCGACCGCGTAGAGTAGCTTGCCGGCCGCCGGGCCGGGCGCCAGCGGCCCTCCCTGCGGCGCAGGGACCGCAGGGCCTGGGTCGCGGCGGGTACCCACCGGGCGCGGCAGCGGGCGCCGGCCGCCGAACCGGCTCTTAGCTGGCATGATGTGGGAGGATACCGTACCGCCCGCGGTGGCCCGCGGTGAGCGGAGCCAGGATGGACGTTGATGCCGTAGTCGCCGAGGTCGCCTCGGCAGTCGGGCTGGCCGAGGGGCCGGCCGGGGTCAGGGACGTGCTGCGGGTGATCGCGCACCACGAGCCGGTGGCCGTCCGCGAGGTGGGCAGGCTCGCCGAGCTGCCGGTGCCGATCGTCGCCGCCGTGTGCAATGAACTGCGCAAGCGCGGGGTGGTGGACCGGGCCCGGCCGGTCCGGCTCACACCGGCGGGCCGCGCCGGGCTCGCCGTGCCCGCCGCCGGGCAGCCGTGGATCAGCGGGCAGTGCCCTGGGTGCGGTGGCACGGGGGTGGTCGTCCCGGCTGGGCTGGCCGCGCTCGCCGGCGAGCTGGAGCTGGCCGCCGCGGGCATGCCCGCGGTCAAGCTGGAGCTCGACCAGACGCACTGCACGGTGGACACCAAGCTCCGCCGCGTGCTGCGGATGCATGAGGCAGGGGCCCTGGCCGGCCAGCGGGTGATCGTGCTCGGGGACGACGACCTGGTCTCGCTGGCGATCGCCGCCTTCGCCGCGCTCCCGGCCTCGGCGGCCAGACCGCGGCGGCTGACGGTGGTGGACTGCGACCCTGATCTGCTGGGCTACCTCGGTGAGCGGGCGGCGGGCGGCGAGATGCCAGTGGAGCTGGTCGAGCACGACCTGCGCCAGCCCCTGCCCGCCGGCCTGCTCGGCGCGTTCGACGTCGTCTGCACCGACCCGCCCTACACCGTGGCCGGGGCCGAGCTGTTTCTGTCCCGCGCGGTATCGGCACTGGCCGGCGGCCCGGGCAGCCATGTGTTCTTCTCGTTTGGCGCCCGGCGCCCGGAGGAAATGCTGCGCACCCAGCGCCTGATCGCGGACCTCGGCCTGACGGTGCGCTCGCTGGTGCCGGGCTTCAACTCCTACACCGGCGCGGGGATCCTGGCCAGCACCAGCCACCTGTACCATCTGCGCACCACCGCGCAGGCGCGGCCGGCCATCACCGGGCCCCATGCCGGGCCGCTCTACACCGCCGACACCCGGGCCGCCGCCACCCGGCCCTACCGCTGCGCCAGCTGCGGCGCGGTGCATCAGGTCGGCCCGGGCGCCCGCTGGAGCACGGTCGGGCACCTGAAGGCGGCCGGCTGCCCGGACTGCGGGGGCACGGTGCTGCGGCCGATGCCGCTGGGGAAGGCCGGGGCCCGGCCGGCGGCCGGGCGATGACGGGCGGCGGCGCGCTGCAGCCCGGGACACGGGGTTTCCAGATCCGGACCGCCCGGGAGGAAGACCTGGACGCGATCGCCGGGTTCGAGATCGTGATCGCCCGGGCGTCGTTCGGCGACGAGGCCATCGAGGATCCGGCGCTGCACCGCAAGCGGGTGGCGGGGGCGCTGGGCAAGCCGGGGGAGATCACCCTGGTCGCGGTGGCCGCGGGTGCGCCCGCGGGCCCGGTGGGCTGGGCCTGGCTGTCGGCCCGCACCAACTCCCTCACCGGCGCCCGGTACGGCAACTTCCGCTCCCTGGCCACCGCCGACGTCCCGGGCCGCGGGCAGATCGCCGAGCTGCTCCTGCAGGCCGTGCTGGAGGCGTCGGACCGGGCCGGTTTCGGGCACCTGACCGGCAAGGTGCACGCCAGCAACCTGGGCATGCGGGCGCTGTACCGGAAGTTCGGGTTCGAGGCGACCCACATCACGATGGAGCGGGGCCCGGCGCACCGCCCGCCAGGCCAGCCCGGCCCGCCCGGGAGCCCGGCATGACGCGGGAAGGCCCGGTCAAGTGCGTGGTCTGGGACATCGACAACACCCTGCTGACCGGGATCTACCTGGAGTCGGGAGACCAGCCGCCCGGGGCCGACCCGGTGCTGACCGCGGTGCTCGCCGAACTGGGGGAGCGGGGCATTCTGCACGCACTGGCGAGCAAGAACCCGCCTGAGGCCGCCGCGCACACGGCCCGCGTCACCGGCTGGCGGTTCGCCGCGGCCGAGTGCGGGTGGGGCCGCAAGTCCGACGCGCTGGCCAGGATCGCCGCCACGCTGGGCATCGCGGTGGACGCGCTCGCCTTCGTGGACGACGACCCCTACGAGCGGGCCGAGGTCGGTTTTGCGCTGCCCGGGGTCCTCGTGCTGTCGCCGGAGGAGGCCGCGGAGGCCGCTGGCTGGCCGGAGTTCAGCCCGCCGGTGATCACCCCGGAGGCGCGCCGCCGCGGCGAGATGTACGCCGAGCGCCAGCGGCGGCAGGCGGCCGAGCGGTCGTTCGGCGGGACCCGGGAGGATTTCCTGGAATCGGCCGGCACCCAGGTGGCCATCGCCGCCGCGGCCACCGCCGACGTGCCCCGCCTGCACGAGCTCGCGGCCAGGACGCGGCAGTTCAACTCCGCCGCCGGGCAGGCCCCGGCCGCCAGCGCCGGGTCCCCGGGCACGGCCATGTCCCAGGACTGGTTCCGCGACCTGCTGTCGGCCCCGGACCGCGACGTGGTGACCGTGCGGCTGCGCGACGCCTTCGGCGACGACGGCATGGTCGGTGGCTGCGTGATCGCCCGGGACGCGGGGACCTGGACGGTGCCGCTGCTCATGATGTCGTGCCGGGCCATGGGCCGCGGCGTCATCGACGCCCTGCTGGCCTGGCTCATCCGCCAGGCGGCCCGCGCGGGCGCCCGCCGCCTGCTGATCCCGTGCGTGGCGAACAGCCGCAACGTGCCGCTGCGGCTCGCGCTGGCCGCGGCCGGCTTCCGGGTCCCCGAACCCGCGGGCCCGGCCCCGGCCACGTATCAGCGGGACCTGAACCCGCCGCTGCCCGGGCTCCCCGGCTGGGTGAGGGCACCAGGCGAGCCGGGCGGGGACGCCGCGTGACCCCCTCCGGCCGCGCTGACGTCGCGTCGATCACCGATGACCTGCGCACCTTCCTGGCCTCGGCCACCGGGCGGGACGAGCTGCTGCGCATCCCGCCCGGCACGGAGCTGTTCGGCACGGCGGTCGGGCTCGATTCGCTGACCGGGACGCTCCTCCTGCGCGAGATCCAGCGGCGGTTCGGCGTCAACGTGGCGGGCGAGGACCTGAACCTGGACTCGCTGGCCACCCTCGGCACGCTCGCCGCGTTCGTCGCGCACCGGGCCAGGCCGGAGAGCAGTCCTTGAGGCGCCCCACGCCACCCACCGGCTGCATGCCATCTGGCAGCACTGTGCCACAATACAAAACGGAACAGCCAGAAAACGCCGCGTCGACCTGGAACGTCGTGCCATCTGGCGACATGGTGGACGTGTGGTGGTTCGACATCCGGACCGTGGCCGTCACCCCGGCCGGTCTCGCCGACCTGGACCGCGGCGAGCGGGACCGGGGCGAGGCGTTCCTGTTCCCGGCCGACCGGCACCGCTTCCAGGTGGCGCACATGATGCTGCGCCAGGTGCTGGCCAGCTACACCGGCACCGCACCCGGCCAGCTGCCGCTGGGCCGTGACCGCTGCCCCCGCTGCGGCGCAGCGGGCAGGCCCGTCCTGCGGCCAGCACCGGGCATGCGCGGGATCCCTTCGTTCTCGCTCACGCACTCCGGCGACATGGTGGTCATCGCCGTCGCGGGCCGCCCGGTCGGCGTCAACGTGGAGCGGGACGCGGCCCATTGCGTCTGCTCGCTGGCCTCGGCACTGCATCCGGCCGACGCGGCCTGGGTGGCCAGGCTGGGCGAGCAGGAAAGGCACCAGGCGATCATCACCTGCTGGGTCCGGGCCGAGGCGGTGCTCAAATGTACCGGCCAGGGCATCGGCCACGGCCTCGGCGGCTTCCCGGTGGCGCCGGGCCGGGCCGCGGGCCTCAGCGTGAACGGCTGTACGGTGCGCCAGCTCGCGGCCCCGCCGGATTACCAGGCCGCGGCCGCGCTGGAGGGCGGCGAGGCCACGGCAGCGGTTTGTGTCCGCAAACGGTGGTGATGGCCGCCATTTGCGCACACCAGCCAGTCCGGCTCCCCGCTGGGCGGCGTGGGTAATCTCGACACGGGGCAGGGAGCTGGCGCGGAGGTGGACATGACGGCGGTTTTCGCGATCGACGCGTGCCGGACACCGGTGGGGAAGATCAAGGGCTCGCTGGCCCCGGTCCGGCCCGATCACCTGACGGCTGACGTGATCAGCGCGCTGCTGTCACGCCACCCCTGGCTGGACCCGGCCCGGATCGACGACGTCTACTGGGGCGCCGCGAACCAGGCAGGCGAGGACAACCGGAACGTGGCCCGGATGGGGGTCCTGCTGGCGGGCCTGCCGGTGGAGGTGCCCGGCGCCACCGTGAACCGGCTGTGCGGGTCCGGCATGGAGGCGATCGCCAGCGCCGCCCGGGCGATCGCGGCCGGGGAGGCCGATATCTGCCTGGCGGGCGGCGTGGAGTCGATGACACGCGCCCCGTTCGTGCTGCCCCGGGCGTCGGAGCCGTTCCCCCGTGAGACCGGGGTAGCCGACACCCGGCTCGGCTGGCGGCTGGTGAGCCCGCGGATGCAGGAGATGTACCCGCCGGTCAGCCTGGGCGAGACGGCGGAGAACGTGGCCGAGCGCTACCGGGTGAGCCGGGAACGCCAGGACAGGTTCGCTCTCCGCAGCCACCGGCTTGCGGCGCGCGCCCAGGACGGCGGCCGGTTCGACGGCGAGATCGTGCCGGTCACCAGCGCGGCCGGCGAACTGCGCCGTGACGAGGGCGTCAACCCCGGCCTGACCATGGATGACCTGGCCGCCAGGCGGCCCGCGTTCCGCCCGGGCGGCACCGTCACCGGAGGCAACTCCTCGCCGCTCAACGACGGGGCGGCCTGCCTGCTGCTGGCCTCCGAGCGGGCCCTCACCGCCGCTGGCGCGGCACCGATGGCCCGCTATGTGGGCACCGCGGCGGCGGGCGTGCACCCCGACTACATGGGGATCGGGCCGGTCCCGGCGATGGGCAAGGCGCTCGGCCGGGTGGGCTGGCGGGTGGAAGAGCTCGACCTGGTCGAGGTCAACGAGGCGTTCGCGGCGCAGGCCGTGGCGGTGGCCGACGAGCTCAAGCTCGACCCCGACCGCGTGAACGTCAACGGCGGGGCCATCGCGATCGGCCACCCCCTCGGCTGCTCGGGCGCGCGGATCACCACCACCCTGCTGCACGAGTTCCGCCAGCGCGGCGCCGCCCGGGCCGCGGCCAGCATGTGCATCGGCGTCGGGCAGGGCATCGCCACCCTGTGGGAATCCGCCTGACCGGCGCTGGCTAGCTGACCGGCTGCGGTGCGACGCTGAACGCGACCCCGCCCTGGTCGTCGACCTCGGCGTCGAGCGCCTTGTCGGCCAGCACCTCGGCGGCGTCGTCGGCCACGAACACCCGGGCGCCGTTGGACTCGATCACCTGGTCACCTTCGGCCGGTGTCTCCGCCAGCGCCAGCTGGAACGGCGGAACGCCCTGGCCCTGGCCCATGATGCGCAGGCCGGTCTCGGGCGACTGCTCCGGCTGCGAGGTCAGGGCGCGGATGGCCGTGACGGCGTTATCGGTGAGCGTGAGCATGATCTTTACCTCCCGTTGGTAGCTGGCTGATCGGGAGTCGTGCCCCCTACCCCGTCTGTGCGGGCCTATGCCTGCCGGCCGCGAGCCAATCGCGGCCGGCAGGCCCCCGGTTCACGCGGCGGCCCAGCGATCGTGGGTGTGAGCGGCCTGGTCAGCCGCTGCCGCTGGTCACTGTGAAGCCACCGCGCAGCGGCAGGCCGGACAGGGCCGAGGAATCGCCCACGTACACCCGGAACCCGCCGGGCGGGACCACCCAGCTGTTCGCCGGGTCATTCCAGTACGACAGGTCATGGCCGTCGAGGGTGAAGCTCACCACGGCGGACTGGCCGGGCCGCAGGGTGACCCGCTGGAAGCCCTTGAGCTGGCGGGGCGGCTCGCCCGCCGCGGCCGGGTCGCCCAGGTAGAGCTGCGCCACCTCCGAGCCGGCCACCCGCCCGGTGTTGGTGACCCGGGCGGTCACCCGGACCGGTGCGGCCCGGCCAGCCACCTGCGACGGGGTGATGCGCAGGTCGCTGAAGGCGAAGCTGGTGTAGGACAGCCCGTAACCGAACGGGAACAGCGGGGTCAGGTTGCGGGCGTCGTACCACCGGTAGCCCACATAGATGCCCTCCGAGTACAGCACCTTCCCGTTGACCCCGGGGAACTGGGCCGGGGTGGAGGCCGGCACCTGGGACAGGCTGCGCGGGAAGGTCACCGGCAGGTGCCCGGACGGGTCGGTGGCCCCGTAGAGCACGCTGGCCAGCGCGGTGCCGTTGCTCTCGCCCGGGTACCAGGCGTCCACGACCGCGGCCACCTGGTCCAGCCATGGCATCGCCACCGGCGCGCCCGCGTCGATGACCACCACGGTGTGCGGGTTGGCCGCGGCCACCGCCGAGATGAGCTCGTCCTGCGCGGACGGCAGGCTGAGATCTGGCCGGTCGGCGGCCTCGGTCTCGGTGTCGTCGGACACCACCACCACGGCCGAGCGCGCCGACCTGGCCGCCGCGACGGCCTGGCTGATCCCGGGCGCCAGCGCCGACGGCGTCGCCCAGGTGAGGGCCGACGAGTCGCCGCTGATCTGGATCTGGTAGGTGTGCCCGGCCTGCAGCGGCACGGCCGCCGAATAGGTCTGTACCGGCGGCGTGCTCGGGTCGCTCAGGATCTCGGTGCCGTCCACCGACAGGGTGGTGGCGTTGTAGCAGCCACACGAGTTCGTGATCGCAAGCACGTAGGTCCCGGTCTCCGGGGCCGTCAGGGTGCCGCTGTAGCTGCCGCCGACCGGGGTCGGCGCGTAGGCCGGCGACAGCACGGACGACGGGATCGCCGGCAGGCTGGTGTCGGTCGGCAGGCCCTGCTGGTACACCACGCTGGTGCCCGGGCCCGCCGCCGCCTGGAGCCCCTGCAGCGGGGTGACGCTGAACGGGGCGGTGACGTAGGCGCTGCCGCCGCCGGTGGGCGTCGGGTCGGCCGACGCGGCCGGGCCGATCACCGCCACCGTGCCGGCGTGCGCGGCCGGCAGCGGCAGGACCCGGCCGTCGTTCTTCAGCAGCACCGTGCCGTCCTCGGCGACCCGCTCCGAGACCGCCTGGTGGGCGGGGGTGGTGACGATCGCGCTGGTGGTGCCGGTGGGCGGGTGGTTGAAGATGCCGAAGCGGAACATCTCAGTGGCGATCCGGCTGACCATGCCGTCCACCACCGACTTGGGGATCGTCCCGTTCTGCACGTCCGTCTCCAGCGCCTGGCCGAAGTAGGTGTTGAACGGCTGCTCCATGTCGGTGCCGTCAACCGCCCCCTCGGTGGCGTGCAGGGCGGCGTAATCGGAGGTCACGAAGCCCGGGAAGCCCCAGCGCTGCTTGAGCGTCTGGGTTTCCAGGTAAGGGTTCTGGCAGGCGAAGTTGCCGTTGATCACCGAGTAGGCGCACATCACCGAGGCGACCTTGGCCTGGGTCACAGCCTGCTGGAAGGCAGGCAGGTAGATCTCGTGCAGGGTCCGGGTGCTCACGATGACGTCGTCGGCCGGGGTGTTGCGGTTCGTCTCCTGGTTGTACGCGGCGAAGTGCTTGACCTGCGACATCTCACCCTGGGCCTGCACCCCGTCGATTTCGCTGACGGCGACGGCCGCATTCAGGAACGGGTCCTCGGTGAACGCCTCGAACGACCGGCCCCAGCGCGGGTCGCGCAGGATGTTGACGGTGGGGCCGAGGTTGACCGCGGCGCCCTTGCCCCATTCCTCCTGCCCGATGACCGCGCCCCACTGGCGGGCCAGCGAGGGGTCGAAGGTCGCGGCCAGCGCCACCCCGGCCGGCATCTGGGTGACGCCGGTCAGCCCGTCGCCGACCCCGAGCGGGCCGTCCTCCAGGCCCAGCGCCGGTATGCACAGCGACGGCTGCGCGGCCATGTAGAACACGTAGGGCTGGCCCGTGCCCTGGCCTTCGACCATGGTGATCTCGTTGGCGAGCGTCATCTTCGACAGCAGCAGGCGGACCCGCGCTGCGACGGAGAGCGACTGATTCAGCCAGGGGCAGCTGGGGTTCGTGGCCTGGCCGGCCAGGGTGGCGGCGGTGCCCGCGGGGTGCGCCGTGCTGGCTGCCGCCGGGCTGCCCAGGGCGGCGAGCGACAGCGGGAATAACAGCGCTAAGGATGCGGTGACGGTGACAAGTGACCTTCGGCTGAATTCCGGGATCAGTTTCATCGAGCCCTCCGGCTGCTGTGACGGCTCTGGCGGACCAATAGACCGCCCCGAGGCCGGTCGTTTCCGCCAGCGGTCTACCGGCGAAGTTACGCCGCCCCGTATAAACGATCCGTAAATATTCCGATACACCAATGAATAATGGGTGAATGCCCGGGCCGCCTCACCGCGGCGGCTGGTGCCAAGCGCTGGCCGGCGGGCACCATTAGGACCAGCGTGGCGGCGTGGCGGCACGGCCCGGGCAGGTACGGGCAGCCGGTAGGGTCGGCACCGACCGCGATCGAGGGGCGCTTTGAGGTGACGCGAGCCGACAGCGAGGCGGAGACCAGCCCCGCCGCACCCGCTGACCAGCTGGGCCGCATCCTCACCGTGCCGAATGCGATCAGCGTGGCCCGGCTGGCCGGCGTGCCGGTCTTCCTCTGGCTGGTGCTCGGCCCCCACGCGGATGGCTGGGCGGTTGCCCTGCTCATCGTGGCCGGGCTGTCCGACTGGCTGGACGGCGTGATCGCCCGGGCCTGGAACCAGCAGAGCCGGCTGGGGCAGGTGCTCGACCCGACGGCCGACCGGCTCTACATCGCCGCCACGCTGATCGGGCTGGCCATCCGCGCCATCATCCCCTGGTGGCTGGTGGCCGTGCTGGTGGCCAGGGAACTCGTGCTCGGGGTGGCGCTGCTCGTGCTGCGCCGGCACGGGTACGGCCCGCTGCAGGTGAGCCTGGTGGGCAAGACGGCCACCCTGTGCCTGCTGTACGCGTTCCCGCTGCTGTTCCTCGGCGACCACGCGGGGACGCCGGCCCTGGTGGCGCGGGTCATCGGCTGGGCCTTCGCGATCTGGGGCTGTGTCCTGTACTGGTGGGCCGCTGTGCTCTACCTGGAGCAGACGCGCCGCCTGGTCAGCGCGGACAGGAGCCAGGCGGCGCCGTGATGGGACGCGGGCCGTGAGCTTGCCGGGGCGGCCGCGATGAAATGATGGGAGACGCAAAGCTCGGCGGGAGGAGACGGGTCGCCGGTGAAGGCAGTGGTGATGGCGGGCGGGGAGGGCACCCGGCTGCGCCCGATGACCGCCAACCAGCCCAAGCCGCTGCTGCCGGTGGTGAACAAGCCGATCATGGAGCACGTGCTGCGGCTGCTCAAGCGGCACGGGTTCGCCGAGACGGTGGTGACGGTCCAGTTCCTGGCCTCGCTGGTCCGCAACTACTTCGGCGACGGCGAGGACGTCGGCATGAGCCTGCAGTACGCCACCGAGGAGATGCCGCTGGGGACGGCGGGCAGCGTGAAGAACGCCGAGGACGAGCTGCGGGCCAGCCCGTTCCTGGTCATCTCCGGCGACGCCCTCACCGATATCGACCTGTCCGCCCTGGTCGGCTACCACAAGAAGAACGGCGCCCTGGTCACCGTGGCCCTCAGCCGGGTCCCCAACCCGCTCGAGTTCGGGATCATCATCGTGGGGGAGGACGGCCGCATCCAGCGGTTCCTGGAGAAGCCGACCTGGGGGCAGGTCTTTTCCGACACCGTGAACACCGGCATTTACGTAATGGAGCCCGAGGTGCTGGCCGAGGTGCCGGGCGGCGCTTCCGTCAACTGGTCGGGGGACGTTTTCCCCCAGCTGCTGAAGGCGGGCGCGCCGCTGTACGGCTGGATCGCCGACGGGTACTGGGAGGACGTCGGCAGCCACGAGAGCTACCTCAAGGCCCAGGCGGACGTGCTGTCCGGACGGGTCGAGACGGAAATGGACGGGTTCGAGGTCTCACCCGGGGTGTGGGTCGGCGAGGGAGCCGAGGTCGACCCGGAGGCGCTGCTGTCCGGGCCGCTGTGCATCGGCGACTACGCCAAGATCGAGGCCGGGGCCCAGCTCCGCGAGTTCACCGTGGTCGGCAGCAACGTGGTGGTGAAGGAGGGGGCGTTCCTGCACCGGGCCGTGGTGCACAACAACGTCTACGTCGGCCAGGGGACGACCCTGCGCGGCTGTGTCATCGGCAAGAACACCGACGTGATGGGCTCGGCCCGGATCGAGGAGGGCGCGGTCGTCGGGGACGAATGCGTGATCGAGCCGGAGGCATACGTGTCCGCCGGGGTGAAGGTCTACCCGTTCAAGACCATCGAGGCGGGCGCGGTGGTGAACACCAGCGTCATCTGGGAGTCACGCGGGCAGCGCACGCTGTTCGGGCCGCGCGGGGTCTCCGGCCTCATCAACGTGGAGATCACCCCGGAGCTGTGCGTCCGGCTGGCCAGCGCGTACGCGACCACCCTGAAGAAAGGCGCGGTGGTCACCACCTCGCGTGACGTCTCCCGGGCGGCCCGTGCGTTCAAGCGCGCGGTCCAGGGCGCGCTCAACGCCAGCGCCATCGACGTGGTGGACCTGGAGGCGCAGCCGCTCCCGGTGGCGAGGTTCCAGACCTCCCACAGCGACTGCAGCGGCGGGATCGCGCTGCGTACCACCTCGGGCGACCCGCAGTCGATCGACATCATCTTCCTCGACGAGCGCGGGGCCGAGCTGTCCCAGGCCGCGGCCCGCAAGCTGGAGCGCGTGTTCTCCCGGCAGGAGTACCGGCGGGCCTTCCCCGGCGAGATCGCCGAGCTGACCTACCCGTCCCGGGCGGTGGAGTCCTATGTGGCCGAGCTGCTGCGGTCCGTGGACATGACCGGCGTGCGGGACGCGGAGCTCAAGGTCGTGGTGGACTGCGCCGGCGGCACCGCCTCGCTGGTGCTGCCGGAGCTGCTGGGGCGGATCGGGATCGACGTGCTCACCGTCAACAACCGCCTCGATGAGGGGTCACCGACGCAGAGCCTGGCCCAGCTGCGGGCCGGCATGCAGCGCCTGTCCGAGCTCGTCGCCTCGTCCCGGGCCGCGTTCGGAGTCCGGTTCGACCAGGTCGGCGAGCGGATCCAGCTGGTCAACGACAAGGGCGCCATGGTCAGCGACGGCCGGGCGCTGCTGGTGGTGCTCGACCTCATCGGGGCCGAACGGCAGTCGGGCCAGGTCGCCCTGCCGGTCACCACCACCCGGGTGGCCGAGCGGGTGAGCCGTTTCCACGGCGTGAAGGTGGTGTGGACACCGACCTCACAGCACGGCCTCACGCAGGCGACCGCGGCCGACGACGTGATCTTCGGCGCCGACGGGCGGGGCGGGTTCGTGGTACCCGAGTTCAGCCGGACCGTCGACGGCATCGCGGCGTTCGCCCGCCTGCTCGGGCTGGTCGCGCGGACCAGGCTCACCCTCAGCCAGATCGACGCCCGGATCCCCCGGGCGCACCTGCTCAAGCGCTCCATGCCCACCCCGTGGGCGGCCAAGGGCAGCGTCATGCGGACCGTGGTGGAAGCCGCCGGCAGCCGCGAGATGGATACCACCGACGGTGTGCGGGTGGTCGAGCCCGATGGGGGCTGGGTGCTCGTGCTGCCCGACCCTGCGGACGCGGTCACGCACCTGTGGGCGGAGGGCGCCGACGCCGACGCCGCCCAGGCGCTGCTGGACGAGTGGGCCGCGGTCGCGGAACGGGCTGACTCCTGACCGGCCGCTGGGCCAGCGCCAGGCCGCAGGCTCCGCTGGCCCGCTGCGGCCGGCCCAGCCGAGTGGCCGGCGCGGATACCCTGCACGTGAGAGAATTCCAGTTCATCTGCTCGCAGCCATGAATGCGCCGGAGGTTCGACCTGATGTGGCGGAGGCGTCGTGACCATGCCCCTGAGAGCTACCAGGGAGCGGTTCCGCCCGCTGGGGTTGATACGAGGCAGCGCTGGACCTGGCGGGGACTTCTGGGGCGCGGCCGCAGGAATGCGTGGCGCATGGACCGGGCGCCCGCTTCGCAGGTAGCGTGGGCGAACGTACCTGAGCTGACGCCGAGAGCCGCGCGCGCGAGCGTGGTTCCCGGCCCGAGCCCACTTCCGGCGGACGAGAGGCTGGGCCCCGACATGCCGAGCGTCTACTGCACCCGCTGCGGACAGGACAACCCCGAGGTTGCCCGGTTCTGCTCGCACTGCGGTATGGCGCTGGCGCGCGGCGGAGGCGAGCGGCCGGGGGAGAGCACATCGGCGATCTCGCTCGGCGGCTCGGAGCTGGCCGAGGCGGAACCGGATGAGCCGCTCGCCGATTCCGGGGCGGTTGAGGCGCTGCCCTGGGGCAGCGCCCTGCTCGTGGTGAAGCGCGGCCCCAACGCGGGCAGCCGGTTCCTGCTCGACAGCGATCTCACCACCGCTGGCCGGCATCCGGAGAGCGACATCTTTCTCGACGATGTGACGGTGTCCCGCCGTCACGCCGAGTTCTACCGGCACCCGCGCGGCTTCACCGTGCGTGACGTGGGGAGTCTCAACGGGACCTATGTGAACCGGGAGCGGATCGAGGAAGCCGATCTGAACGATGGTGACGAGGTCCAGGTGGGCAAGTTCCGGCTGATGTTTCTCGCCGGGCGGCGCTCCCATGCCGACCGTGGCGGAGGTGCGCAGGTAGGGGCATGAGTGCTGAGCCTGCCCGGGCGTATTTCGGGATCGGAGAGGTGCTGGCCCAGCTGCGCGCCGAGTTTCCCGATGTGAGCGTCTCGAAGATCCGCTTCCTGGAGACCGAAGGGCTCATCCAGCCCGCCCGGTCGCCGTCCGGTTACCGGAAGTTCGCCACGGCCGACGTGGAGCGGCTGCGCTACATCCTCACCGCCCAGCGGGACCGGTACCTGCCGTTGCGGGTCATCAAGGACCAGCTCGACGCCGACGGGCAGGATCACGGCACTGGCCGGGTGAGCCCGCACCCGGCACTCACGGACCGCCCCGCCCCGCTCACCCGGCGGGAGCTGCTGGAGGCGACCGGCCTGGACGAGGCCCGGCTGGCGGAGCTTGAGGACTTCGGGCTGGTGCGGCGCAACGGCCGGCAGTACGGGCCGGACGCGCTGGCGGCCACCCGCGCCATCGTGGCGCTCGACCGTTACGGCGTCCAGGCCCGGCACCTGCGGGTACTGCGCGCATCCGCGGAACGGGAGACCGCGCTGATCGAGCAGGTGGTCGCCCCCATCCTGCGCCAGCGCACCCCGGGGGCGCGGGACCGGGCGGGCCAGACCGCGCGGGAGATCGCCGCCATCACCCTGCAGCTGCACGCCGCGCTGGTCGAGGCGGCGCTGGCCGACGCCGGTTTCGGCGATCCGCACCCGGGCCGGCCGGATGGCTGAGCACAGGGCGCGGGCCTCGCCGCGCCACAGGCGGGTGTACGTTGACAAGAGAAGGCCTTCATTAGATTCAGGACGCCGGCCGCGTCCGGCGTAGGTAGGACGGAGCCGCTGTGAGGAAGATGGAGGTCGTTGGCGTCCGGGTCGAGATGCCCACGAACCAGCCCATCGTCCTGCTCAAGGAGGTGCAGGGGGAGAGGTATCTGCCGATCTGGATCGGCCCGGTGGAAGCCACTGCGATCGCGTTCGCGCAGCAGGGAATGGTGCCGGCCCGGCCGCTGACCCATGACCTGTTCCGCGACGTCCTGGAAGCGCTCGGTGTGCAGCTGAAGACGGTCAACATCACCGCGCTGCGGGACGGCATCTTCTTCGCCGACCTCATTTTCTCCAACGGGAAGGAAGTGAGCGCCCGGCCGTCGGACTCGATCGCCCTCGCACTCCGGACCGGTGCGTCGATCTTCGCCAGCGAGGAGATCCTGGACGAGGCCGGCGTCGCTATCCCGGACGAGCAGGAAGACGAGGTCGAGAAGTTCCGCGAGTTCCTGGACACCATCACTCCGGAGGACTTCGGCCGCGCGACGTAGCGCGGCCGGCGGGGCCCGGGGACATCCCGGGCCAGGACAATGGCCGGACGGCCTGAGGCCGCCCGGGCGGGCAGCGGACGCTGCGCCGTTGCCCGCGGTGTTTCGCCGGGAGCCCGAGCCCGCGGGACCCCCCACGGCGGGGCGGCGGTACGCGGATTTGCACTGGTCAGCAGTTCCAGGGGCGACGCGCCGCAGGAGGTCGTTGACGGAGCCGGTCGGGTCGGCCTAGCGTGCGAAACGAGTACCCAGGGTGGCCAGCTCCGGGGCGGAGGCGGGTGTGGCGGTAACCGAGAAGGACGGCGGCGAGCCGCGCGACCATGGCGCGGCGATCGAGCGCGCCGGCGAGCAGGGTCTCCTGTTCGGGGAGGATCTCACCGCCCACCCGGAGAACGTCGGGTACCGGGGGCCGACCGCGTGCGCCGCCGCCGGGATCACCTACCGCCAGCTCGACTACTGGGCGCGCACCGGCCTGGTGGAGCCCAGCGTCCGGCCCGCGCATGGGTCGGGCTCGCAGCGGCTCTACAGCTTCCGCGACATTCTGGTGCTCAAGGTCGTCAAGCGCCTGCTCGACACCGGTATCTCGCTGCAGCAGATCCGCGCCGCGGTCAACCACCTGCGGGACCGCGGCACCGGAGACCTGGCCCGGCTCACCCTCATGAGCGACGGCGTCAGCGTCTACGAATGCACCTCCCCGACCGAGGTGGTGGACCTGCTGGCGGGCGGGCAGGGCGTGTTCGGGATCGCGCTCGGCCGGATCTGGCTGGAGGTCAACGGGATGCTCGCCGAGCTTCCCTCGGAGCCTGCTGACGACCCCGGGGAGCAGCGGGCCAGCCAGGACGAGCTCTCCCGGCGCCGCGCCAAGAGAACAGGCTGACGCCTACCCGTTTACCGGTGGCCGGTCCGGTAAGGTTCCGGGCGTGACGGCGGTCATCGAGGTGCGGGACCTCCGGAAGTCCTACGGGGACCTGCGCGCCGTGGACGGGGTGACGTTCGACGTCGGCCCCGGCGAGTTCTTCGGTATCCTCGGCCCGAATGGCGCGGGGAAGACCACCACCCTGGAAATCATCGAAGGCCTGCGCGAGCCGGACGGCGGCGAGGTGACCGTGCTGGGCCTGCGGCCGTGGCCGCGCAACCAGGCGCTGCTGCCCCGGATCGGCGTCCAGCTGCAGGCGACGTCGTTCTTCGAGCGGCTCACCGCCCGCGAGCAGCTGCGCACCTTCGCCGACCTCTACCGGGTCCCGGCCAAGCGCGCCGACGAGATGCTGGAGGTGGTCGGCCTGACCAGCGCGGCGGCGACCCGCACCGAAAAGCTCTCCGGCGGCCAGGCGCAGCGGCTGTCGATCGCCTGCGCGCTGGTGCACCGCCCCGACGTGCTGTTCCTCGACGAGCCGACCGGGGCGCTGGACCCGCAGGCCCGCCGCAACCTGTGGGACCTGCTGCGGGCCATCGCGGCGGAGGGCCACACCATCGTGCTCACGACTCACCACATGGACGAGGCCGAGACGCTCTGCCAGCGGGTAGCGATCATGGACCAGGGCAAGATCCTGCAGATCGGCGCGCCCGCCGCGCTGGTCCGGGGCCTGGCCCACCCGGTCCGGATCAGTATCGAGTCGGGCCTGCTCGCCCAGGACGAGGCGCGGGCCATCGCCGACGGCGCCACGGTCGCCGACGACGGCGTGTCGCTCACCTTCACCACCACCGGGCCCGCCCCCATCCTCGCCCGGCTCGCGGACCGCAAGGCGCTCACCGGGCTGCAGGTGGCGGGCGCCTCCCTGGAGGACGTCTTCCTCCAGCTCACCGGGCGGGAGTACCGGGCATGACAACCAGCAAGCTGCCGGCGCCGCCGGCCCAGGCCGCCGACGCGAGCACCCGCACCAGAGGGGCGAACTGGCCGGGCTTCCGGAGCCTGTCCCGGGCCATGTTCCGCGGCTTTGTCCGGGACCGGGCGGCGCTGTTCTTCACGATCCTGTTCCCGGTGCTGTTCCTGCTGCTGTTCGGCTCCATCTACAAGAGCAGCAGCACCCCCAGGATCAACGTGGTCGAGGTGGGCCGGGTGAGCGTGCTCGACCAGGCACGGGCGGCCAGCCGCCAGCTGGACAAGGTGCTCACGGTCACCCACACCACCAACCTGGCGCAGGCCCTGAACGACGTGCGGCAGGCCAACGTGGACGCCGCCGTGCAGCAGCAGGGCGGCAGGCTCATCGTCCACTACTCGATCGCGAACCCCACCACGGCCGGGGTGGTCAACAGTGTGTTCTCCGGGATCGTGCAGGCGGCGAACCAGGCCGCGTCGCACCGGCCACCGGTCTACCAGCTGGCCACCCAGCAGGTGGAGGACAAGTCAGTCAAGCCGATCCAGTACCTGACGCCGGGCCTGCTCGGCTGGGCCATCGCCTCCGGCGGCGCGTTCGCGGCCGCGCTCACCCTGGTCGGATGGCGCAAGAACAAGCTGCTGCGCCGGCTCCGGCTCGCCCCGGTGAGCACGACATCGATCGTCACCGCGCGGATCGCGGTGAGCGTCGCGGTCGCGATCGTGGAGACGTTCGTGTTCATCGCCATCGCCACCACCCCCTATTTCGGGCTCAGGCTCACGGCGTACTGGTGGATGGCGATCCCGGTGGTCATCTGCGGCACGCTCGCCTTCCTGTCGATCGGGCTGCTGGTCGGGGCGCTGGCCAAGTCCCAGGAGGCCGCCACCGCGCTGGTCAACCTGATCGTCCTGCCGATGGCGTTCCTGGGCGGGGCGTTCATCCCGCTCGCCTTCGCGCCGCAGTGGATCGTGAACGTCTCCTACTTCATGCCGCTGCGCTACCTGGTGGTCGGCATGCAAAACGTCATGGCCCGGGGCGACGGCCCCGCCTCCGCGCTGCCGGCCATGGGCCTGCTGCTCGGGTTCGCCGCCGTCCTCACGCTGATCGCGGTGCGGGTGTTCCGCTGGGACGAGATATGACCCTGTCCTTCCGGTAAGCTCGGGAAGGCCGACGACACCGTCCGGGAGAGATCCCGCGCCGCCAGCGCGGGGCGCCGAAGGGGCAACCTCCCCGGAACCTCTCAGGCATCAGGGACCGGACGGGACAGGCATCTCTGGAGTCGTGGGGCCCAGCGGGAGCGATGACAGAGGGGGAGGATCATGCCCGGGTGCCCGGCACCCGGCGGCTCCCTCTCTGGAGGCTCCATGGACTTCTCGTCACGCCACATCGGGCCGTCCCCGGCCGAGCAGCAGCAGATGCTCGCGGCCGTCGGCTATTCCTCGCTCGACGAGCTGACCGCGGCCGCGCTGCCGCCCGCGCTGGCCAGCACCGGCGCGGACCCGCTGGACCTGCCCCGCCCGCTGTCGGAAGCGGAAGCCGAGGCCGAGCTGCGCCGGCTGGCGGGCAACAACACGGCGGCGACATCCATGATCGGGCTCGGCTATTACCCGACCATCACCCCGGCCGTGATCCGCCGCAACGTGCTGGAGAACCCCAGCTGGTACACGGCCTACACGCCCTATCAGCCGGAGATCTCGCAGGGGCGGCTGGAGGCCCTGCTGAACTTCCAGACGATGGTCGAGGACCTGACTGGGCTGCCGGTGGCCGGCGCGTCGCTGCTCGACGAGGCGACCGCCGCCGCCGAGGCGATGACCCTGGCCCGCCGCGCGGCCGGCCAGGGCACCATCTTCCTCGCCGACACCGGCTGCCTGCCGCAGACGCTGGCCGTCCTGGCCACCCGCGCCGAGCCGCTCGGCATCAACCTGGTCGTCGCGCCGGTCACCCCCGAACTGGTGGCGGCCCAGCCGGACGGGGACCTGTTCGGCGTGCTGCTGCCCTACCCCGCCGCCAGCGGTGAGATCACCGACCCGCGGCCGGTCATCGCCGCCGCCCGCGCCCGGGGGACGGCGGTCGCGGTGGCCGCCGACCTGCTCGCGCTGACCCTGCTCACGCCGCCGGGGGAGCTGGGCGCCGACATCGCGATCGGCACCACCCAGCGGTTCGGCGTCCCGATGGCCTTCGGCGGGCCCCACGCCGCCTACATCGCGGTCACCGAGGGCCTGCGCAGGCAGCTGCCGGGCCGGCTGGTGGGTGTGTCCGTGGACGCCGACGGCCACCCCGCCTACCGGCTGGCCCTGCAGGCCCGGGAACAGCACATCCGCCGGGAGAAGGCGACCAGCAACATCTGCACCGCGCAGGTCCTGCTGGCCGTCATCGCCGGGATGTATGCCGCCTACCACGGACCGGACGGCCTGGCGGCGATCGCCCGCCGGGTGCACGCCAAGGCCGTGACGCTGGCGGCCACGTTGCGCGCGCTGGGCGCCACGGTGGACTCACCCGCGTTCTTCGACACCGTCGCCGTCCGCGGGCTGCCGGGCGGCGCCGCCGCCGCGGTGGAACGCGCGCGCCAGGCAGGCTACAACGTCTTCCTGGCGGATTCCGGCGCCGTGCGGGCCGCCTGCGACGAGACGACGACCGACGACCACCTGCGCGAGGTCGCGGCCGCGCTGGCCGGGCAGCCGGCGGGCGAGGTCGCCCTGGCCGGGGGCCCCGAGGCGCTCCCGGCAGAACTGCGGCGCACCTCGCCCTACCTCACCCACCCGGTCTTCCACGAGCACCGCAGCGAGACGGCGATGCTCCGCTACCTGCGCCGGCTGTCCGACTTCGACATCGCCCTCGACCGGTCGATGATCCCACTGGGCTCGTGCACGATGAAGCTGAACGCGGCGGCCGAGATGGAGGCCATCAGCTGGCCGGAGTTCGCCAACCTGCACCCCTTCGCCCCGCCGGAGCAGACCCGTGGCTACGCCGAGCTGATCGGCGGGCTGGAGGCCTGGCTGGCCGAGATCACCGGCTACCACGCGGTGTCCCTGCAGCCGAACGCCGGGTCGCAAGGGGAACTGGCCGGCCTGCTCGCGATCCGCCACTATCACGCCGCCCGTGGCGACGCCGGGCGCGACGTGTGCCTGATCCCCGAGTCGGCGCACGGGACGAACGCGGCCAGCGCGGTGCTCGCCGGGCTGCGGGTGAAGGTGGTCAAGTGCGGCGGCGACGGCGCCATCGACCTCGGCGACCTGCGGGCGAAGCTGGCCGAGCACGAGGGGCGGGTGGCCGCGATCATGCTGACCTACCCGTCCACGAACGGCGTCTTCGAGGAGACCGTGACCGAGGTCTGCGACCTCGTGCACGCCGCGGGCGGCCAGGTGTACGTGGACGGCGCCAACCTCAACGCGCTGGTGGGGCTGGCCCGGCCGGGCCGGTTCGGCGCCGATGTCTCCCACCTCAACCTGCACAAGACGTTCTGCATCCCGCACGGCGGCGGCGGGCCGGGCGTGGGACCGGTCGCGGTCCGCGAGCACCTGGCCCCGTTCCTGCCCGGCAGCGCCGCCCCCGGCGCCGCCCGTGGCGGCACCGGCCCGGTCGCGGCGGCGCCCTACGGGTCGGCCGGCATCCTGCCGATCTCCTGGGCCTACATCGCGATGATGGGCGCCGGTGGCCTGCGCCGGGCCACCCAGGTGGCCATCCTCGCCGCCAACTACCTGGCCAAGCGGCTCTCACCGCACTACCCGGTGCTCTACACCGGCCGGGACGGGCTGGTCGCCCACGAGTGCATCATCGACCTGCGGCCGATCAGCCGGGACACCGGTGTCACGGTGGAGGACGTGGCGAAGCGGCTGATCGACTACGGCTTCCACGCGCCCACCATGTCGTTCCCGGTGGCGGGCACGCTGATGATCGAGCCGACCGAGAGCGAGAACCTGGCCGAGCTGGACCGGTTCTGCGCGGCGATGATCGCGATCCGGGAAGAGATCACGCGAGTCGAGAGCGGCGGCTACGACCCGCAGGACAACCCGCTGCGCAACGCCCCGCACACGGCGTCCATGCTGCTCGCCGCCGACTGGAAGCATCACTACGAACGGGCCGAGGCGGCCTACCCGCTGCCGGGGGACCGCCGGGCCAAATACTGGCCGCCGGTGCGCCGGATCGACCAGGCCTACGGCGACCGCCACCTGGTCTGCGCCTGCCCCCCGCCGGAAGCTTTCGCGGACTGACCCACGGCGCTCATGCGGCAGCAGCAGATCACGGCCGTCGTCTTCGACCTCGGCGGGGTGCTGCTCGACTGGAACCCGCGGCACCTCTACCGGCGGCTGTTCGCCGACCCGGGCGAGATGGAGGACTTCCTCGCCCGCATCTGCACCCCCGACTGGCACCGCGCGCACGACCTGGGCGAGGACGTCACCCAGTCGTGCCGCCGCCTCGCCCGGCAGCACCCACGCCACCGGGACATGATCATGGCGTGGGTGGACCCCGGCGATGAGATGGCCGCGGGCCAGATCGACGCAGCGGTCAACGTGCTCGCCGAGCTGAAGGCGGGCGGCGTGCGGTGCCTGGGGCTCAGCAACATGGAGCCGGCCACGTTCGCCCGCCGGCTGGGCCGGTTCCCGTTCATGAACTGGTTCGACGGCTACGTCATCTCCGGGCTCGAGGGCGTGGCCAAGCCCGACCCGCGGATCTTCCAGCTCCTGCTGCGCCGCTACCGGCTCCAGCCGGCGGCCACCGTGTTCATCGACGACTCGCCGGCCAACGTCGAGGCCGCCCGCGGGCAGGGCATGGCCGCCGTGCGCTACACCTCGGCCGGCGAGCTCAGGAACCAGCTGCGCTCGCTCGGCCTGACGGCCCTGAGCCCGGCCCTGCCATAGAGTTGCTGCGTGACGGATCCGCACGCCTACCGGCCGGCCCCGGGCTCGATTCCCGAGTCCCCGGGGGTCTACCGGTTCCATGACGGCCGCGGCCGGGTCATCTACGTGGGCAAGGCCAAGAACCTGCGGGCCAGGCTCAACTCCTACTTTGCCGATTTCGCCGGGCTGCACCCGCGCACCCAGTCGATGCTCACCTCGGCGGCCGGGGTCGACTGGACCGTCGTCGGCACCGAGGTCGAGGCGCTCCAGCTGGAGTACTCCTGGATCAAGGAGTTCGACCCCCGTTTCAACGTGCGCTACCGGGACGACAAGAGCTACCCCTACCTCGCGGTCACCATGGACGAGGAGTATCCCCGCGTCATGGTGATGCGGGGCGCCAGGCGGCGCGGGACCCGCTACTTCGGGCCGTACTCCCACGCCTGGGCCATCCGGGAGACCGTCGACACGCTGCTGCGGGTGTTCCCGGTCCGGACCTGCTCGGCCGGGGTGTTCAAGCGTGCCCGCCAGATCGGCCGGCCGTGCCTGCTGGGTTACATCGGCAAGTGCTCGGCGCCCTGCGTGGAGCGGATCGGCCAGGCCGAGCATCGGCGGCTGGCCGAGGAGTTCTGCGACTTCATGGCGGGCCAGACCGCCCGGTTCACCCGCCGGCTGGAAGCCGAGATGCGGGCCGCGGCCGTGGCCGAGGAATTCGAGCGGGCCGCCCGGCTCCGCGATGACATCCGGGCCCTCGAGCGCGCGCTGGAAAAGCAGGCCGTAGTCCTGCCCGACGGCACCGACTGCGATGTCATCGCCCTGGCCGGGGACCAGCTTGAGGCCGCGGTCCAGGTCTTCTACGTCCGCGGCGGGCGGGTCCGGGGCCAGCGCGGGTGGGTCGTGGACAAGGTGGAGGACGTCAGCGACGGCGAGCTCGTCGAGCACTTCCTGAGCCAGGTGTACGGCGAGGACAGTGTGGCTGGCAACGGGCACCTGCCCCGTGCTGGCCGCGACGGCCGGCCAGGCCCGGACGGCGCCGGCCCGAAGCGCCGCGGCCGCGGGCCCGGGAGCGCCGGGGCCGGCGGCGCTGGCCCCACCGTCCCCCGCGAGGTGCTTGTCCCCGTGCTCCCGCCGGGCGCCGGGGCGGTGGAGGAATGGCTCGCGGCCCGGCGCGGGGGCCGGGTCAACCTGCGGGTGCCACGCCGCGGGGACAAGAGGGCGCTGCTCGACACCGTGGCGCGGAACGCGGCCGAGTCCCTGGCCCTGCACAAGACGCGGCGGGCCAGCGACCTCACCACCCGCAGCCTGGCCCTGAACGAGATCCAGGAGGCGCTGGGGCTCCAGGAGGCCCCGTTGCGGATCGAATGCTACGACGTGTCGAACCTGCAGGGCACGCACGTGGTCGCGGCCCTGGTGGTGTTCGAGGACGGGCTGGCGCGCAAGAGCGAGTACCGCCGGTTCAGCGTCCGGGGGACCGGCGGCGAAGGCGACGTCGCCGCCGTGCACGAGGTCATCACCCGCCGTTTCCGCCGGTATCTGGAGGAGCGCGAGGCAACCGGCGAGCTTGACGTGCTGGGCGATCCGGCTGGCGGAGGCGAAACCGACTTCCGCCAGCGGAAGTTCGCCTACCAGCCCAATCTGGTGGTGATCGACGGCGGGCCAGCGCAGGTGGCCGCGGCGGTCTCGGCGCTGGAGGAGCTGGGCATCGACGACGTCGCGGTGTGTGGGCTGGCCAAGCGGCTGGAAGAGGTCTGGCTGCCCGGCGAGGACGCGCCGGTCATCCTGCCCCGCAGCAGCGAGGGCCTGTACCTGCTGCAGCGGGTGCGGGACGAGGCGCACCGCTTCGCCATCACCTACCACCGGGCCAAGCGGTCGAAGGCGCTCGCCGCCAGCCAGCTTGACGATGTCCCGGGCCTGGGCCCCGCCCGCCGGGCTACGCTGCTACGGCACTTCGGCTCGGTCCGCCGTATCGCCGCGGCCAGCCCGGCGGAACTGGCGCTGGTGCCCGGCATCGGGCCGCACCTGGCCGGCGCGGTCCTGGCCGCCCTGCGGCCGGAGCGGAACGGTACCGAGGCCACCGACAAGGGGGCACCGTGACAGGCAGGGGGACGCCGGGATGGGCCAGAGCGTGACCGGCCGCGAGCCGCCCGGCCCGCCCGGGCCAGGCGCGGCCGGCCCGGTGACCGACATCGTGATCATCACCGGGATGTCGGGCGCCGGCCGGAGCACGGCCGCCAAGACGCTGGAGGACCTCGACTGGTTCGTCATCGACAACCTGCCCCCCAGTCTGCTGCCCACGATGATCAATCTGGCCCGCCGGGCCAAGGGGGCCCTGCCGCGCATCGCCGCCGTGATGGACGTGCGCAGCCGCGCCTTCACCAGTGATCTTCAGTCGGCCATCACCGAGCTCGCCACGCGGGGGGTCAGGCCCCGGGTGGTCTTCATGGAAGCCGCGGACGACACGCTGGTCCGGCGGTTTGACAGCGTGCGCCGCCCGCACCCGCTGCAGGAAGACGGCCGCGTGGTGGACGGGATTGCGGCCGAACGGGAGCTATTGCGGACCGTCCGGGGCGAGGCGGACCTGGTGCTCGACACCTCCGCGCTCAACGTGCACGAGCTGCGGGCCAGGCTCCAGGACTTCTTCGGGGCCGGGCCGGCGGAAGGCCCCCGCGTCAGCGTGGTGTCGTTCGGCTACAAGTACGGGCTGCCGGTCAACGCCGACCTGGTCGCGGACTGCCGGTTCCTGCCCAACCCGCGCTGGATCGAGGCACTTGCCCCGCTGACGGGGCAGGATGAGAGAGTCAAGGAGTACGTACTCAGCCAGCTGGGGGCGGCCGACTTCCTCGACGCCTACCTCACGGCGCTGCGGGTGACCCTGGCTGGCTACGAGCGTCAGGGGAAGAAGTACGTGACTCTCGCGATCGGCTGCACCGGCGGCAAGCACCGCAGCGTGGCGATGGCCGAGCACATCGCCGACAGGCTGGAGGAGACCGGCCTGGGCATCCAGGTGGTGCACCGTGACCTGGGGCGTGAGTGACGGCCAGACCAGGGGCACACCCGCCGGCGGGGGGCGGCCAGGAAACCGGGGCGACGGTGAGGGCGGCCGCGCGCGGCGAGCCGTTGCCGGTGGTTCCCGCCGTGCGCCCGCTGAACCCGCGGGTGGTAGCGCTCGGCGGCGGCCACGGGCTGTTCGCCTCCCTGTCCGCACTGCGCCGGGTGACCCGTCAGCTCACCGCGATCGTCACCGTGGCCGACGACGGCGGATCCAGCGGCGTGCTCCGCCGCGACTTCGGGGTGCTCCCCCCGGGCGACCTGCGGATGGCGCTCGCCGCCCTGTGCGGCGATGACGCCTGGGGTACCACCTGGAGCCGGGTGGTGCAGCACCGGTTCACCCGCGGTTCGGGGCTGGGCGGGCACGCCGTCGGCAATGTGCTCATCGTGGCGCTCTGGGAACTGCTGGGCGACACCGTCCAGGGCCTGGACTGGGTGGGCCGGCTGCTCGGGGCGCACGGCCGGGTCCTGCCCATGGCGTCGGTCCCGCTCGACCTGGCCGCCGAGGTGGAGGGGGCCGACCCGGAGCGCCCGGGCCAGATCAGCATCGTCCGGGGCCAGGCGGCCTGCGCCGCCACTACCGGGCGGGTCCGGTCCATCTCGCTCATCCCGGCCGATCCCCCCGCCTGCCCCGAGGCCGTGGCCGCGATCCGCGACGCGGACTGGGTGGTCCTGGGGCCGGGCTCCTGGTTCACCAGCGTCCTGCCCCATCTGCTCGTCCCGGGGCTGGCCGACGCGCTGATCTCCACCCGCGCGCGCCGCCTGGTGGCGCTGAACCTGGTCCCGCAGGCGGGCGAGACCGAGGGATTCTCCCCACAGACGCACCTGGAAGTGCTCGCCGATCACGCGCCGGAGCTTAACGTGGACATCGTGCTGGCCGACCGTGGCGCGGCGGGCGGGACGGCAGCACAGCTGGAGAAGGCGGCCGGGCTGCTCGGTGGCAGGCTGGTCCTGGCGGATCTGGCGATGCGGGACGGCTCGCCGCGCCACGATCCGCGGCAGCTGGCGGGGGCGTTCGCGGAGATCTTCGAGGGGGAGTGAGCCGATGGCCATGACCAGCCTGGTGAAGGACGAGCTGAGCCGCGTTACTGTGCTCAAGCCGTGCTGCCGCAAGGCGGAGGTTTCCACGCTGCTGCGCTTCGCCGGCGGCCTGCACCTGGCGGGCGGCCGGATCGTGGTCGAGGCCGAGCTGGACACCGGCGCCGCCGCGCGCCGGCTGCGGAAGGACGTGGCCGAGGTGTTCGGCCATTCCTCCGAGCTGGTCGTGCTGGCCCCGAGCGGGCTGCGCAAAGGCAACCGCTACCTGGTCCGGGTGCGCAAGGACGGTGACAGCCTGGCCCGGCAGACCGGCCTGGTGGACGGCCATGGGCGTCCCGTCCGCGGCCTGCCCCGGCAGGTCGTGGCCGGCACCACCTGCGACTGCGAGGCCGCCTGGCGAGGCGCCTTCCTGGCCCACGGCAGCCTGACCGGCCCCGGCCGGTCGATGGCGCTGGAGATCACCTGCCCCGGACCCGAGGCCGCGCTGGCTCTGGTCGGGGCGGCCAGGCGGCTGAAGATCCACGCCAAGGCCCGCGAAGTGCGGGGGGTTGACCGGGTGGTGGTGAGGGACGGGGACGCGATCAGCGCGCTGCTGACCCGGCTGGGCGCGCACGACAGCGTGCTCGCCTGGGAGGAACGGCGGATGCGGCGCGAGGTCCGGGCGACGGCGAACCGGCTGGCCAACTTCGACGACGCCAACCTGCGCCGCAGCGCGAGAGCCGCGGTCGCGGCGGGCGCGCGGGTGGAACGGGCGCTGGAGATCCTGGGCAGCGACGCGCCGGAGCACCTGACCGTGGCCGGCCGCTGCGGATCGAGCACCGGCAGGCCAGCCTCGAGGAGCTCGGGCAGCTGGCCAGCCCGCCGCTGACCAAGGACGCGATCGCCGGCCGGATCCGGCGGCTGCTGGCCATGGCGGACAAGCGGGCGCGCGAGGAGGGCATTCCCGGCACCGACGCGCACCTGACGCCGGAGATGCTCATGCCTTAGGGATGCCCGGCGCGCAGAAAGTGACCTTAGGCCCCGAATCCCGGCCCTGGGGCCTGCCCGGACGGCCCGGCGCCCGTGGGTAGGGTTTCCGGCAGTGGGTAATCGTGTCCGGTAGGGTCTACGCCCGGGGCGCGCCCGGAGAACATCGCTACGGATGAGGAGATCGGCACCGTGACCATCCGCGTGGGCATCAACGGATTCGGCCGGATCGGGCGCAACTACTGGCGGGCCGTACATGCGGCGCCGTCCGGCGGGCAGGCCCGTGACATCGAGATCGTGGCCGCCAACGACCTCGGCGACATAGCCACCTTCGCGCACCTGCTCAAGTACGACACCGTGCTGGGCACGCTGGACGTTGACGTCCACGCCGCCGACGGCGCCATCGTGGCGGGGGACCAGCGCATCACCTGGCTGGCCGAGCGCGACCCGGCCGCTCTGCCCTGGCGCGACCTGGGTGTCAACGTGGTGATCGAGTTCGACCGGCCACTTCACCAAGGGCGAGGACGCGCGCAAGCACCTGGAGGCCGGCGCGAAGAAGGTCATAATCTCCGCCCCCGCCAAGGGGGAGGACATCACCATCGTGATGGGGGTCAACGACGACGCCTACGACCCGGCCCGGCACGACATCATCTCCAACGCGTCCTGCACCACCAATTGTGTCGCGCCGCTGGCCAAGGTGCTGCTGGACAACTTCGGTGTCGTCAAGGGCCTGATGACCACCATCCACGCCTACACCAACGACCAGGTGATGCTGGACTTCATGCACACGGACCTGCGCCGCGCCCGCGCTGGCGCGCAGAACATCATCCCCACCACCACCGGGGCCGCCCGGGCCACCGCGCTGGTGCTGCCCGAGCTCAAGGGCAAGCTGGACGGGATGGCGATGCGGGTGCCGGTCATCGACGGCTCGGTCACCGACCTGGTGGTCCAGGTCACCCGGGAGGTCAGCGTGGACGAGGTGAACGCGGCCTACCGGGCCGCCGCCGACGGCCCGCTCAAGGGCTACCTCCACTACACCAGCGACCCGATCGTGTCCTCCGACATCGTCGGCACGCCCTACTCCTGCACGTTCGACTCCGGTCTCACCATGACCTTCGGCGACCTGGTCAAGGTGATCGGCTGGTACGACAACGAGTGGGGATATACCGCCCGGCTGGTCGACGTCACGGCGCTGGTCGGCGGGCGGCTTGGATGACCGCTGACGGCGCCCGCCGCGGCCGCGGGACCGCCGGCCCGGATGAGACGGGATCCCGGCGCTCATGAAGCGGGCCGACGACCTCGACGTCGCGGGACGGGCGGTGCTGCTGCGCGCCGACCTCAACGTGCCGCTCGACGGCGAAGTGATCACCGACGACCGGCGGATCAGGGCCAGCCTGCCCACGCTGGCCGCCCTGACCGGCCGGGGCGCGCGGGTGATCGTGTGCGCTCACCTCGGCCGGCCCAAGGGCAGCGGCTACG
The DNA here is from genome assembly GCA_963730065.1 of uncultured Actinomycetes bacterium. GTDB lineage: Bacteria > Actinomycetota > Actinomycetes > Streptosporangiales > Streptosporangiaceae > UBA9676. The sequence continues at coordinate 568,585 of CAVSQL010000014.1, forward strand.
CGGCCCGCGCGGCCAGCGGCCCGTCGCTGCGGCCGGTGGCGGCCCGGCTGGCCGAGTTGCTCGGCCAGCCGGTCGCGTTCGCCGAGGACGTGGCCGGGGGGTCGGCCGCCGCCACGGTGGCGGGGCTGGCCGGTGGCGGCGTCGCGCTGCTCGAGAACGTCCGCTTCGAGCTCGCCGAGACCAGCACAGACGACGCGGAGCGGGAGGTGCTGGCGGGCAGGCTGGCCGAGCTCGCGGACGCCTATGTCGGCGACGGGTTCGGCGCCATGCACCGCAAGCACGCCAGCGTCTACGACGCGCCGCGGCTGCTGCCGCACGCGGCCGGGCAGCTGGTGCTGGCCGAGGTCTCCGTGCTGCGCCAGCTCACCACCGACCCGGCCCGGCCCTACGTGGTGGTGCTGGGAGGGGCCAAGACCTCCGACAAGCTGGCGGTCGTCGGCAATCTGCTGGGCCGCGCCGACCGGCTCCTCATCGGCGGCGGCATGGCCTACACGTTCCTGGCCGCCCAGGGCCATCAGGTGGGGGATTCGCTGCTGGAAGCCGACCAGATCCCGCAGGTGTCCGCCGTTCTGGCCGAGGCGGCGCGGACCGGGGTGGAAGTGGTGCTGCCGGTCGATCACGTGGTGGCCGACCGGTTCGACCGCAATGCGCAGCCGGAGACCGTCCCGGGCGTGGACATCCCGCCGGGCCGGCTGGCCATGGACATCGGGCCGGCCACCCGGGAGCTGTTCGCCCGCAAGCTGGCCGATGCCAAGACCGTGTTCTGGAACGGGCCGCCCGGGGTGTTCGAGTTCCCGGCGTTCGCCGCCGGCACCCGGGCGCTGGCCGAGGCGATCAGCGCCGTGGGCGGCCTGACCGTGGTGGGCGGCGGTGACTCGGCGGCCGCCGTCCGGCTGCTGGGGTTCCCCGACGACGCGTTCACCCACATCTCCACCGGGGGCGGGGCCAGCCTGGAATACCTGGAGGGCCGGGCGCTGCCGGGGCTGTCCGCGCTGGAGCAGCCGTGAGCCCGCCCGCCAGCGGCCGGCGGGGCCGGATGCCGCTCATGGCCGGCAACTGGAAGATGAACAACACCCATCTCGAGGCGATCGCGCTGGTCCAGAAGCTGGCCTTCAGCCTCACCGGCAAGGACTTCGACGCCACCGAGGTGGCGGTGCTGCCGCCGTTCACCGCGCTCCGCAGCGTGCAGACGCTGGTGGCCGCGGACAAGCTGCGGATCCGCTACGGGGCGCAGGACATCTCCGCGCACGACCAGGGCGCCTACACCGGCGAGGTGTCCGGGCCGATGCTCGCCAAGCTGGGCTGCGCCTACGTGCTGACCGGCCACTCCGAGCGCCGCCAGTACCACGGCGAGGACGACGCGACCGTGAACGCGAAGGCCAAGGCCGCGCTGCGGTCGGGGATCACCCCGATCGTGTGCGTGGGCGAGGATCTGGCCGTCCGCCAGGCCGGGAACTATCTCGCCCATACCCTGGCCCAGGTGGACGGCGCACTGAGCGGCATCGGCGCGCAGCAGGCCGCCGGCCTGGTCGTCGCCTATGAGCCGGTGTGGGCGATCGGCACCGGCGAGGTGGCACGGCCGGAGGACGCCCAGGAGGTGTGCCACGGGATCCGGGAGCGGGTTTCCGCGGTTCACGGGCCCGAGGTGGGCCTCAGTATGCGTATCCTGTATGGCGGGTCGGTTAAGTCCGACAACATCGCTGCGATCATGGCGCAGTCAGCCATCGACGGTGCGCTGGTCGGCGGGGCCAGCCTCGATGCCGGTGAGTTCGTCCAGATCTGCCGGTACCGGGAACTCGCCGCACGCGCCTGAGAGCACCAGCGCCGCGTCATGAACGGCGCAGTGCCGTAGCATCAAAGCATCTGGAAGGACGAGTATCGGCAGTGGTAATCGGAATTTCTGTCGTCCTCATCATCACCAGCCTGCTCATGGTGCTGCTCGTGCTGCTGCACAAGGGCAAGGGCGGTGGCTTGTCGGACCTGTTCGGCGGCGGGATGAGTTCCTCGCTCGGCTCATCGTCCGTCGTGGAGCGGAATCTGGACCGGCTCACCATCTTCACCGGGGTCGTCTGGTTCCTCTGTATCGTCGGCCTCAACTTGTTGCTGAACCACTGAGGGCCACAGAGCAGCGGAGAGGGCAAGGGGTGGTCTGTGAGTAGTGGCAACGCCATCCGGGGAAGCCGTGTCGGAGCGGGCCCCATGGGCGAGGCGGAGCGTGGCGAGTCGGCACCGCGGGTGCGGATCTCCTTCTGGTGCTCCAACAATCATGAAACCCGGCCGAGCTTCGCGAGCGACGCCGCCGTGCCGGAGACCTGGGACTGCCCCCGGTGCGGATTCCCGGCCGGGCGCGATCAGGCCCATCCGCCCGGGCCGCCGCGCAGCGAGCCGTACAAGACCCACCTGGCCTATGTGAAGGAGCGGCGCAGCGACTCCGACGGGGCCGCCATCCTGGCCGAGGCGCTGGCGAGGCTCCGCAAGAACGCCTGAGGGCACAGCCGCTGTTACCGGGTGTGAGCTTTTGTTACCGGCGTGGGTTTTTCCGTGCAGGCCGCCGTTTGCTGTTTCCTTTTCCGGAAATCAGCTACTGTCCTGCCGTTTCCTTACTCACGTCGGCCCCATTCTTGGCGCCACGCTTACCTAACCGCGGCAGCGACGGAATCATGGCGCATTTCTGCCCGACATTTTGCCCGGTGGCGGGCGCCGGGCGGCCAGGCCCGGCGCCTGGAACGCCCGGCCCCGGGCCTGGCCGGCCGGCGCCCAGCGTGGAAGATGGGGGGATGCAACTTCCGGTCAACCCACCGGTCTCGCCGATGCTGGCCAAGCCGGTCAACCAGATTCCCGACGGCGCGTACAGCTACGAGCCGAAGTGGGACGGGTTCCGTTCCATCATCTTCGCCGATGACGGCGACATAGAGATCGGCAGCCGCAACGAGCGGCCCATGACCAGGTACTTCCCCGAACTGGTCAGCGCGGTTACCGAGCAGTTCCCGCGCCGGTGCGTGATCGACGGGGAGATCGTGATCCCGGGGGCCGACGGCCGCCGGCTCGACTTCGAGGCGCTGCTGCAGCGGATCCACCCCGCGGCCAGCCGGGTGACGCTGCTCGCGACCCAGACACCGGCCCATTTCATCGCGTTCGACCTGCTCGCCCTGGGCGACGCCGACTTCACCGGGCGGCCGTTCGAGGAGCGCCGGAGGGCGCTGGCGGAGGCCCTGGCCCGCGTGGCTGCACCGGTCCACCTGACCCCGGCGACCACCGACCGCGCCCTGGCGCAGCAGTGGCTGGCCCAGTTCGAGGGGGCCGGGCTGGACGGGATCATCGCCAAGCCGCTGGCGGGCCCGTACGAGCCGGACAAGCGGGTGATGTTCAAGGTCAAGCACGAGCGGACCGCCGACTGCGTGGTAGCCGGCTACCGGACGCACAAGTCCGGCCCGGAGGCGATCGGCTCGCTCCTGCTCGGCCTGTACCGCGACACCGGGGACCTGGCCAGCGTCGGCGTCATCGGCGCGTTCCCGATGGAGCGCCGCCGCGAGCTGTTCGCCGAGCTCCAGCCCCTGGTCACCACGTTTGACGAGCATCCGTGGAACTGGGCGCGGCAGGAGGAGGGGACGCGGACCCCGCGCGCGGCCGAGCACAGCCGGTGGAACGCCGCCAAGGACCTGTCCTTCACCCCGCTGCGGCCGGAACGGGTGGTGGAGGTCCGCTACGACCACATGGAGGGCCCGCGGTTCCGGCACACCGCCCAGTTCGTGCGCTGGCGGCCCGACCGCGACCCCCATTCCTGCACCTATGACCAGCTGGAAGAGCCGGTGAGCTTCGACCTCGGCGACATACTGTCCGGCCACGCCCCCGGAGGTGGGTAGGAGGGCGTCAGCCCGCCCCGGGCCGCACGTACCGGCAGAGGAGGTGCCCCTCGTCGGCCAGCACGTGGGCCAGCCTGAGCTCGCGGGTGTCCGCGCCAGCCGCAACGGGCAGCGGCCCGGCGCCGGCGACGATCCGGCTTGCGCCCGGCCCGGCGAGCAGCGGGCTGAGGGTCAGGCACAGTTCATCGAGCAGGCCCGCATCGATGATCTGGCTCAGCAGATGCGGGCCGCCCTCGGTGAGGATCTGCCGGTGGCCGCGGGCGGCCAGCGCGCCGACCGCGGCCCGGATATCCACGCTCTGCTGGCCGGCAACGATCACGTCCGCCGTGGCGGCGACAGCGGCCCGCCGGGCGGGCGGGGCCGCCTCGGTGGTGATCACGATGGTCCGGGCGTGCGACGGTGACGCGGCCAGCAGCGGGCTTCCCAGCTCCAGGTCGAGCCCGCGGGTGACCACGGCGATCGGCGGGGAAGGGGGGCGGCCTTCACGCAGCCAAGCCCACCGCACGCCCTCCTCGCGCGGCCGGGCGGGCCGGTAGCCTTCCACTCTGGCCGTTCCCGCGCCGACCATGATGACATCGGCGACAGCCCGGAGCATGGCGAATACCTGCTGGTCGGCGCCCCCGGACAGCCCACCGGAGCGGCCGCCGGCCGTGGCCGCGCCGTCGAGGCTGGTGACCATGTTCGCGCGCAGCCAGTGCCGGTCCTCCCCGGGCCGGTCCGGGGAGCGGTACCGTGCGGCGAGCTCGTGGTCGTCCAGGACGGCCGGTTCCGGGTAGATCTGCCGCACGGCCGGACAGTAGCAGGCCCGGTGACCGGGCCGGGCCGCCGGGGCGCTCAGGGCTCTGGCGCCGGATCCGTCCGGCGCAGCGCCATCATCGAATGCCCGGCCAGCACGATCTGCCCGCCGGGCCGGTGCTCGGACGCGCTGCCCTCGGCCGCGCTGCCCTCGGACGCCCGGCCCGCAGCGGTGTCGAGCGTGACGGACCAGCGGCGGCCGAACTTCGGCCCGGGCAGGGTGAATGTGACCGGCTCACTATGGGCGCTGAGCAGAATCAGGAAGGTGTCATCACGCACCGGCTCGCCGCGCGGGCCGGGTTCGGTGATGGCGTCCCCGTTGAGGAACACCATCATCGCGCGGGCGTAGGGGGTGTTCCAGTCCTGGCCGGCCATGTCCTGGCCGGCCGGGGTGAGCCAGGCGATGTCGGCCAGGCTGTCCCCGCCGTCGGGCTGGCCGCGGAAGAAGCGGCGGCGGCGGAAGACGAGATGCTCGCGGCGCAAGGCGGCCAGCTCGCAGGCGAACTCCAGCGGAGCCGCCGGGCTCGCGGCCAGGCTCCAGTCCACCCATGACACCTCGCTGTCCTGGCAGTAGGCGTTGTTGTTGCCGCCCTGGGTGCGGCCCAGCTCGTCGCCGGCCAGCAGCATCGGCACCCCCTGGGAGCAGAACAGCGTGGCGAGCAGGTTGCGCTGCTGCCGGGACCGCAGGTCGAGCACGGCCCGGTTGGTGGTCGGCCCCTCCGCGCCGCAGTTCCACGACCGGTTGTCATCGGTGCCGTCCGCCCCGCCCTCGCCGTTGGCCTCGTTGTGCTTGCGGTCATAGGAGACCAGGTCGGCCAGGGTGAAACCGTCGTGGCAGGTGACGAAGTTGACGGAGGCGACCGGCCGGCGCCCGCTCGTTTCGTACAGGTCGCTCGAGCCGGACAGCCGGGAGGCGAACTCGGGCAGGGTCGAAGCCTCCCCGCGCCAGAAGTCCCGCACCGTGTCGCGGTACTTGCCGTTCCACTCGCTCCACAGGGGCGGGAAGTTCCCCACCTGGTAGCCGCCCTCACCGACATCCCAGGGCTCGGCGATCAGCTTGACCTGTGAGACCACCGGATCCTGCTGGACCAGGTCGAAGAACGCGGACAGCCGGTCCACGTCGTGCAACTCCCGGGCGAGGGCCGAGGCGAGGTCGAACCGGAACCCGTCCACGTGCGCTTCCAGCACCCAGTACCGCAGCGAGTCCATGATGAGCTGGAGCGCGTGCGGGGAGCGGACGTTGAAGCTGTTCCCGCACCCGGTGTAGTCGACGTAGTAACGCTTGTCCTCGTCGGAGATGCGGTAGTAGGCGGCGTTGTCGATGCCGCGGAACGACAGCGTCGGGCCCCGGTGATCGCCCTCCGCGGTGTGGTTGTAGACCACGTCCAGGATGACCTCGATGCCCGCCTCGTGCAGCGCCTTCACCATCGCCTTGAACTCCCCGACCTGCCCGCCCGGCGTGTCGGCGGCGGCGTAGCCGTTGTGCGGGGCGAGGAACGCGATCGTGTTGTAGCCCCAGTAGTTGGTGAGCCCGCGGTCGCCCAGCTCGTGCTCGGGCACGAACTGGTGGACCGGCATCAGCTCCACGGCGGTCACCCCGAGCATGACCATGTGATCGATCACGGCCGGGTGGGCCAGCCCGGCGTAGGTGCCGCGCTGGTCGGGCGGGACGTCCGGATGGCGCAGGGTGAGGCCCCGGACGTGGGCCTCGTAGATGACCGTCCCGTGGTAGGGCGTGCGCGGCGGCCGGTCATCGCCCCAGTCGAAGAACGGGTTGATCACCACGTTGGTGGGCATGTACGGGGCGCTGTCGGCCGTGCTGGCCCGCGCGGGGTCGCTGAAGCGGTACCCGAACAGCGACTCGTGCCACCGCACCTGGCCGTCCACCGCCTTCCCGTACGGATCGAGCAGCAGTTTCGCCGGGTTGCAGCGGTGGCCCCGGGCGGGCTCGTAGGGGCCGTGGACACGGTAGCCGTAACGCTGGCCGGGCCCGGCGTCGGGCAGGTAGCCGTGCCACACGAACCCGTCCATCTCGGTCAGCTCGACCCGGTGCTCACCACCGTCGTCCACCAGGCACAGCTCCACCCCCTCCGCTACCTCGGAAAACAGCGCGAAGTTGGTGCCCGCGCCGTCCCAGGTCGCGCCCAGCGGGTAGGGCGTTCCCGGCCAGAGGCGCATCAGTGCGCCCCGGTGGTGACCCGGGCCCGGTCAAGGACCGCGCCCAGATCGAGCCCGTCCGGCAGCGTGCCGAACGGGGCGCCGGGGCCCCCGGGCGCGGCCGGCCCGAGCCGGGAGGCGCAGAACGCGTCCGCGACCGGGCCGCTGTCGTGCCGCACCAGCAGCGCGGCCTGCATGGTGACGGCGATCAGGCCGGCCAGCCGCCGGGCCTGGGCCTGGCCGGTGGCCGTCTCCAGCCCGGCCAGCAGCTGCCGCAGCTGGGCCACGGCCGCGTCCAGGCCCGGGTCGCCGCCCGCGGCCAGGTCCAGCTCGGCGAGCAGGGCGGCGGCGCAGTCGGGGGTACGGGTGAGGGCGCGCAGCACGTCGAGCGCGGTCACGTTGCCCGACCCCTCCCAGATCGAGTTGAGCGGCGCCTCCCGGTAGAGCCGGGGCATCCCGGACTCCTCCACGTACCCGTTCCCGCCCAGGCATTCGAGCGCCTCGGCCGCATGGGCCGGGGCGCGCTTGCACACCCAGTACTTGGCCGCGGGCAGCGCGACCCGCAGCAGCGCGCCCTCGGCCGCGTCGCCGCGCCCGGCCCGGTCGGCGGCCCCGGCCAGCCGGAGCGCGAGCACGGTCGCCGCCTGCGATTCCAGCACCAGATCGGCCAGCACGCAGCCCATCAGCGGCTGCGCGATCAGATCCTTGCCGAACGCCTGGCGGTGGCTGGCGTGGTGCACGGCTGCGACCGTGGCCAGGCGCATGCCAGCGGCGCTGCCCACCACGCAGTCGAGCCTGGTCGCGCTGACCATCTCGATGATCGTGGCCACCCCGCGGCCGGCCTCGCCGACCTGCCAGGCGAGCGCGGAGTCGAACTCGATCTCGGCGGAGGCGTTGGACCGGTTGCCGAGCTTGTCCTTGAGCCGCTGGATACGCAGGCCGTTACGCTGACCGTCGGGCAGCACCCGGGGGAGCAGGAAGCAGGTCAGGCCGTCCGGGGCGTAGGCGAGCGTCAGGAACAGGTCACACATCGGCGCCGAGCAGAACCATTTGTGCCCGGTGAGGACGTGGGCGCCCCCGTCCGCTGGCTCGGCGCGGGTGGTGTTCGCCCGCACGTCCGACCCGCCCTGCTTCTCGGTCATGGCCATCCCGGCCAGCAGGCCGTCTTTGGTCTCGGGCGGGCGGAGGCCCGGGTCGTAGCTGCGGGCCTCGAGCAGCGGCTCGAACCGCCCGGCCAGCTCGGGTGCGTGCCGCAGGGCGGGGACAGCCGCGTAGGTCATGGAGACCGGGCAGCCATGGCCGGGCTCGGCCTGCGTCCAGACGTAGAACTTGGCGGCGCGGGCCACGTGCGCACCGGGCCGCTGGTCGGCCCACGGGGCCGCGTGGAGTCCATGGCCGACGGCGGTGCCCATCAGCGCGTGCCAGGCGGGATGGAACTCCACCTCGTCGATCCGGTTGCCCCACCGGTCGTGGGTGCGCAGGACCGGCGGGTGCTCGTTGGCCAGCCTGGCCTGCTCGCCGGTGGCGGCGGAACCCGCCAGGCGGCCCAGGGTGTGCAGGTCGCCGGCGGCCCAGCCGGCCCCTTCCCGGCCGGCCGCCGCCAGCAGGGTGGCATCCTCCGCGACGTCGTATCCGGCCAGCGGCGGCACCTGGTTGCGGACTTCGTGCGTGGAATGGGGAACCGTCATCACTGTCACCGGTGCTGCTGGCCCGGTGCGCCAGGCCTCAGGTGTGCAGGCCGCACTCGGTCTTGCCCGTGCCCGCCCAGCGGCCACTGCGCGGGTCGGCGCCGGCCTCGACCCGCATGGTGCAGGTCGAGCAGCCGATCGACGGGTAGCCCTCATCGACCAGCGGGTTGACCAGCACTCCGTTGTCGGCGATGTAGGTGTCCACCTGCTCCTGGGTCCACGCGGCGATCGGGTTGACCTTGACCATGCCCCGTCGGGCGTCCCATTCGACTACCCGGGTGTCGCTGCGGGCGGCCGTCTCCTCCCGCCGCACGCCGGTGATCCAGGCGTCATACGGGTCGAGCGCCCGCTCCAGCGGGATCACCTTGCGCAGGTAGCAGCACAGGTCGGGGTTGCGCCCGTACAGCCGCGGGCCGAGCTCGGCGTCCTGCTCCGCCACCGTCCGGGAGGGGGTGACGCTGATGAGGTTCACCGGGTAGACCGCCTGCACGGCGTCCCTGGTGCCGATCGTCTCGGGGAAGTGGTAGCCGGTGTCAAGGAAGATGACGTCCAGGCCGGGCTTGACCGAGGCGGCGAGGTGGATGATGACGGCGTCGGTCATCGAGGAGGTGATGCACAGCCGGTCGCCGAACGTCTTCACCGCCCATGCGATCACGTCCGGCGCCGGGGTGTCGGCGAGCTCCCGTGCCGCCGTGGCAGCAAGCTCGGCCATCCGGTTCGCCCGCTCGGTATCTTCCATGCCATCAGGCGTGGTCTGGTCTTTCGATGCCGGCCAGGTCGCGCTTGATCTCACAGGAAGGGCTCCCATCCCGAAATCGTAGCCGGAGCCACCCGCACGCCAGCGGGGACTCACCGTCCCGTTACCTCCTGGTTATCCAGCCAGCACCGTAGTGGTAGGCATCAGCAGGGAACCACAGCAGACCCGGAAAATGTTCCCAGTCTCATGAACTTCATGCCGGCCGCGGCGAGCCGGCCCGGCTCAAGGGCATGTCGCTAGCCCTGCCGCAGCCAGCTCAGCCGGGGCTGCCGCGCCGCCGGGGGTGGCTGATGCGGGCAGTCACACCACGTGCCACCAGGGCATCGTTCGTGGTGCTGGGTACGGCATGCCGGGCACACCATGGTGGATCTCCTGGACTCCCGGGATCAGGCCGCGTTCGCCCGGCGCATCCGGCGCCGGCGTTCCGAGGCGCGCTCGTCCTCGTTGAGGCCGCCCCAGGTTCCGTACTTCTCGGGCCGGGAGACGGCGTAGCTCAGGCACTCCGCGCGGACTGGGCAGGCAGCGCAGACCGCCTTGGCCTTGCGCTCGCGGATCTCGCGCTCGGGCTGGCGCTCGCCGTCCGGGCCGAAGAAGAGAACGACCTGCTTGCCACGGCACGCGGCAACATCCTGCCAGCCCCAGTTCGGCCGGGGAGGCAGTGCCACCTGCCGACGCACCTCAGACATGAATCGATCTCCTCATCCCGTGCTGTGGGTACCTCACCCAGCGTCCTGCTGGGCACGCGGCCCCGCGTCCTGCGCTTTCGCCCCGTCGCATATCCAACGCACTATCTGGCCGCCGTGTTCCCGGGCGACGTCGACCTCGGGAACGGCCTTCAGTGCCAAAGATGATCTGGGAGGCAAAGCACGTTGCCGGACGGGCAGGGGGCGGAGTGCACGCCAGCCGTCCTGGCCAAGCCAGTCAGTTCGGCGAACCGACGCTCAATGATGCCACCCCCCTGGGCGGTTCCGCAGCCGGGCGGGAGAATTCACGGCCACCGAATGTGCCTCTCTCACCAAATGGGCCCTTTCCATGATCACCAACTGGACAAAGCGAAGGTTCCGGGTTCACCATGGGCAGCATGTCAGCGTCGGACGCGGCGCCTTTGCCCCGGCTGGGTGAGGTCTTCTTCGACGTCAGGGGCGAGTCCCGCACCATGCGGCTGAGCTGGTATGCCGAGACCGGGGTAGCGGTGTTCAGCATCTGGCAGGGCGGCACCTGCACCGGGACGTTCCGCCTGCCCATCCCCGATCTGCCGCGGATGGTCGAGGCCCTGCAACGTGGCCCGCACGCGCAGGACGACCTGGTCACGGGGGAGCGGCCCGCATCGCGTGAGCATCGCCCGCCCACGGTGCCCGGTCAGCGCGGCCCAGCCAGGTCATCGCGGCCGGAACTCCTGGACGGCGATATCGCGACCGGGCAGTCCACCGCCGCCGTCCACGCCCCGCCGGCGGGGCCGGACGTGACGGGCTACCAGGCCGGGCCACCGCTGCCCGGCTACGCCGCCGAGCCACCGCTGCCCGGCCACCCCGCCGAGCCGCCCGGCGGCTACTCCGGCGGGCCACTGGCCGACGGCCCGGACTACCCGGCCGGCCTGGCCGAGCCCGCCCAGGAATTCACCGGCTACGCGGCCGAGCCCGCCCCGGATTTCGCCGCCGAGCCCGGCCCCAGGCACCGTGGCCGCGAGCGGGCCCGGGAACCCGGCGGGTACGCGGGCGAGCCGCTGGCGCCGGATAGGCCACGTGACCCGTCCACCCGCCAGTCCGGGCCGCCCACCGAGCGCCGCTCCGGCGGGCGCCGGGCCCGCCGGGCAGCGGGCTACCCTGACGAGGACCCGCAGGGTTATCCGGGCGGGCCCGGCGCGGCCGGCGACGGCAGCGAACCCGCCGGCGGGTACCTGGGTGAGCCCGGCGGCGCCGGCTACGGCAGCGAGCCGGACGCCGGGTATGTGGATCCGGACGCCGGGTATGTGGATGATGAGACCCTGCTGGCGCCCGGCTACCCGGAGGACCACCAGGACGGCCCGCTCGGCGCCGAACCGGGGGTGCCCGGGGATGACCCGCTCACCGCCGACTATCCCGCAGGTTACGGCCATGAGGACCGCCGCGGCCGCGAGCCCGCCAACGTAGCCACCGGTGACTACGCCGATGGCCCGCCGCCCGGCGGGTACCCAGACGAGCAGGACGACTACCAGCCCTACTCAGAAGAACCGCCCGCCACCGACTACGGCTCACCCGCGCGGTCTTATGTAACGGACGCGGATGACACCGATGAGCCCTTCGCCGAGGAGCCTCCCGAACGGCGCAGGCCGCGTGGGCGGCGCCGGGCCGGGCCCTCTCCCGAATCCTTCCCCTATGGCCCGCCACCCACCGATGATGAGCCACGCCAACGGGGACGCTATCCAGGCCGGCATTAACCTGGGCCTTGAGTAGTGGAGGACGACCCGGATAGCCATACGGGCCCTCACCTTCCGCCACAACATCTGATCTGGGTGTCGTTGCGCTGAATGGTCGTCGTGAGGTTATATTGGCTACAGGGGAAGGGGGGCTTGAAGTGGCACAGAAGGTTTCGGTCACATATGCGTGTGACTACGACCAGAAAGAGATTCCACAGGGCCAGCATCGGGTACGCCGGTTCAGCTTCGACGGCCGCGAGTACGAGATCGACCTGTGTGTCATGCACAGCAACAGATTCGACGAGACGATCAACCGGTATGCCGAGCATGCGCGTAAGCCGTCGGCACGCTCGCCGCATGTCAAACGGAGAACGGCGGCGCACCGCCAGCACAGCGCGAATGTCCGGGCGTGGGCGAAGACGATGGGCATCGCGGTAGGCGACCGCGGGCGGATTCCGGCCGACGTCGTGGCCCGGTACGAGGCCGCCCACGGCTGAACGCCGCGGGTAGCCTGCCGCTGGCGCCGGGCGGCCGCGTTCGCCGGGCGTGGTCAGGGCTGCACCCCGCCGGTGGGCGGTGGCCCCGGCGGCGCATTTCCGCTGGCGGCCGGCGCCGACCCGGGTGGCGCATCCTCGTGGGCCGGCCCGACCGCTGAGGCGAGAACCTGCGAGTTCGGCAGCTGGATCAGGCCGTCAGTGGTCTCGATCCGCACGTAGCTGATCCCGATCTCGGTCACGATCCCCTCGATCTGCCCGCTGAACGCGCCCGACCTGAAGCTGACAGCGTCGCCGACCCCGAACGGGTGGGACAGCAGCAGGACCAGGCCGGAGAACACGTTGCCGAGCGACTGCTGGGCGGCGATGCCGAGGATGATCGATGTCACCGCGCCGCCGACCAGGAGCTGGTCGATCGGGACATCGAGCAGTCCGAGGGTGATGAAGAGCACGGCCACGCTCCCCACCAGCACGATCGTGTAGCGCACGACCGCCGCGTGGGCCCGGCCGGTGACGGGCTGCATGACGTCGCGTGACTTGCTGGCGAAGCCGATCACCGCGATGACCGCCAGCAGGCCGAACAGGAGCGCCCCGGCGATGGCGATCACCTGCTCCAGCAGGTGGTCCGACGTGATGTCGCCGGCGGTGAAGGAGACGACGGCCGCGGCCACCGCGAGCACCAGGGCGATGATGGAGCGCCACGGCCGGGCGTGATCCTTCACCCTGGCCACCTGCCGGGCGAGGTCGAGCTGGCGCTTCTCCTGCAGATCCACCGGCACGATCCTCCCATGAGTGATCCCGGGGACCGGCGGGCCCCCGGGATCAGGTGGAGCGGATGGGTCAGACTTGCCTGGCCGCCCAGAGCGGCTTGCCCACCGGCAGCGTCGGCGCCCCGCCGCGCATGCCGTTGACCACGCCCGCTGCTGAGGTGTACCAGGCGACGGCGGCGGTCACGATGCCGACGTAGCCGCCGACCTTGAGGACGTTGGTGTTGGCCCCGAAGAACCCGATGAACAGGATGATCTCGGTGGCCTCCAGAGTGAGGAACACCAGGAACACCGCCCAGTTCGCCAGCGCGCTCCACGCCAGCATGTAGGTGTTGAAGATGGCCCAGGCGAGCAGGATCCAGCCGAGGTCCTTGCCGACCGCCGCAGCGTGCGCGGCGACCACCAGCGGGCCCGCCCCGGCCGGCGCCGGCGCCACCAGCACGAAATACAGGCCGAGGCCGATCCAGAAGGTGCCGTAGGAGCCGAACGCGGTGGCCCCGAACACGTTGCGGTTGCGGAATTCCCACATGCCGGCCGCAAACTGGGCCAGGCCGCCGTAGGCGAAGGCGTAGCCCAGGAACGCTGAGCCAGTGGCGGTCTTCATCCATCCCGCGTTCGACGCCGACAGCAGGAAGGTGGCGAGGGCGAAGCCGGCGAGCCCGAGTGGCGCTGGGTCTGCCGCCGGCGTCGTAGTGACAGTTACAGGTCGGTCATCGGTACTGACGCTCAAGTGATTCCTCCTGGTGAGGGAGAGCGCCGCCTGGCCGCAAGCCTGGGGCGCGTCCGGCACGTGAATTGAACGAAGGACACAATGGCCGACCGGATGAGCTGGTGCGCCTGGCCTTGATGGGGGCCAGGCAGCCCCTGAGCGGGGGACGATAGGTGTTCACCGCGGGCCAAGGAGACCTTCTTCCGGTCTTCACAGGTGGCTCAGCAGAACCACACGGAAGATCTGCACTGAGGGTAACCCTGGACACCATGGTTAGGGGAGACCCAGGTTTCGACACGCCTGGATATGCGCCCACGGCCGGGCACGGGCCGTTCAGGCCAGCGCGGTCTGGTGCACGTCCTGCCACCGGGCGCCCGGCCAGATCCGAGCCGACGGCCACCCGGATGCCGGCGATCAGCAGCACATGCCGGCCGACCGCGATGGTCCGCAGTACCTGGTGCTCCTGGTCGTGGGACCGGAGCAGGACGGTCACGGGCTGGCCGCACCGGGTGGTCAGCTCCTCAGCGACTCGGCCGGCGAGCGCGTCTTCCCCGCAGACGATGAGATGGTCGCGGCGGGCCGCGCCCAGGGACCGGGGAGGCACGGCGTGATCTTAACCGGACCCATCGGCCGTCACCACCACAGCGGCGGCGCGCCGGCAACGCCGCAACAGCGGGCCGGCCGATGCCGGGCGGGCCGGCCGCTCGCGCCCGATCCGGGGTATCCTCCGGTTATCAGCAGGGACGCCCCCCGGGAGGTCAGGCGATGCCCACTGACGATGCGATGCGCGCCTCGGACGCCGACCGTGAGCATGCGGTTGGCCTGCTCCGCGACGGCTTTGCGGCGGGACGGCTGACCCTGGATGAGTTCGATGAGCGCACCACGGCCGCCTTCACCAGCCGTACCTGGGGCGAGCTGAGGGAGCTGACCAAGGACTTGCCCACGGCCGGGCACCGCGGGTTCCTCCCGCCCGCGCCGGTGCCCCCCCGCCCGGCCCGGGACCGCGGCGGACAGGTGCCCGTTGGCGCGCGGCCCGGCGCCGGCGCCGGGCTGATGCCCGTCCTGGCGATCAGCCTGTTCTGGCTCATGCTCACCATCAGCGCCCGTGCGGACGGGCTGCTCATCCCGGTGGTGTTCCTCCTGCTCATGGCGGTGCGGTCGGCGGGCCGGTTCCGGTGCGGCCTGGGCAGCATGAACCGCCGCCCACCGGGCCAGCCCCCCTCACACCAGGGGCCCGGGCAGGCTCCCTAGGGTCAGCCGGTCCGGCCGAGCTGAGGCGGCAGGCGGCTGGCCGCGGCCCGGTCGAGCAGGAACAGCGTCCGCTGGCGCCCGCGGGCCCCGGCCGCGGGGACCTGGACGGGGCCGACGTCGGAGAGGGCGAGCCGGACCGCGCCAGCCTTCTCGGCGCCAGCCGCGAGCACCCACACCTCGCGTGCGCACTGGATCGCGGGCAGGGTGAGCGTCAGCCGGGTGGCCGGTGGCTTCGGCGCGCCGCGCACCGCCACCACCGGCCGCTCGTCGTACAGCGCGGGCAGGCCGGGAAACAGCGACGCGACATGGCCTTCGGGGCCGATGCCGAGCAGCAGGACGTCGAACGACGGCACCGGCCCATGGTCTTCCGGCCGGGTGGCCCGGGACAGCCAGGCCGCGTACCGCGCGGCGGCCGCCTCCGGGTCATCGCCGTCCGGCCCGTCGGAGGCGGGCATGGCGTGCACCCGGGCCGGGTCCATGTCGAGGTGGCACAGCAGTTCCTGCCGGGCCCCGGTCTCGTTGCGCTCCGGGTGCCCGGCGGGCAGGAACCGCTCGTCACCCCACCAGATGTCCAGCCGCCGCCAGTCCACCGCGTCCCTGGCGGGTGCGGCCGCGAGCTCGGCCAGCACGGCGGTGCCGATCCCGCCGCCGGTGAGCACCAGCGACGCGCTGCCGGCCGCGGCCTGGACGTTGACCAGCCGGGTCACCAGCCTGGCCCCGACCGCCTTGGCGAGCAGGCCGGCCTCGTGGTGGACCAGGACCTCCGGTGTGCTCACCCCGGTCCGAGCAGGGCCAGGGACTCGGCGTACAGCTCGTCCGGGTCCAGCCGGCGCAGTTCCTCCGCCAGCAGTTCCGGTGTGTCGCGCCGGTGCAGGGCGACCCGGCGCTCGGGCTGGCCGGGGCGGCGCAGCTGGGCCACCCGCCCGTCGGGCCGGGTCACGGCGATCTCGCCATCGTCGGTGGAGAAACTGACCTCGGTGATGCCGGGGCCGGCCGAGACCTCGCTCAGGACCGGGATCGCCAGCCGGGAAGCGAGCCAGACGGCGATCAGGTCGGCGCTCGGGTTACCCTGCTCGGCGCGGACCGTGCCGCTGTGGATTGTGCCGTGTGGCTGATCGAGGATGGCGGCGAGCAGCGACCGCCAGGGGGTCGCCCTGGTCCAGCTCAGGTCGGTGTCACCGGGCTCGTATGCGGCCGCGAGCGTGGCCAGGCATTCACGGGGCTCGTTGACGGCCGCGGCGTCGGTGATCCGGCGCTGCGCCAGCATCCCGATCGGGTCGCCGCCGGGATCGGTCGGCGGGTTCCCCGGCCACCAGGTGACCACCGGCGTGTCGGGCAGCAGCAGGGGCGCCACGACCGAGTCCGCATGCTGGCCGACCGGGCCGTACATGCGCAGCAGGAGGGTCTCGCCGGGGCTGGTGTCGCCCATCCGGATCTCCGCGTCCAGCCGCGGGCCGGCGGCCGGCCGCCGGGTGATCACCACCAGCACCCGGCACGGGTGCTCGCGGGCGGCCTCGTTCGCCGCCCGCACCGCGTCGTACTGCGCCGTCTCGTCGGTCACGATGACCAGGGTGAGCACCATCCCGCTGGCCGGGCCGCCGAGCCGCTGGCGGGCCTGCTGCAGCGCGCTGGCGATGGCGCTGGTGCTGGTCTCGGTCAAGTCGATGGTCACCACGTGCCTCCTGCCGCCGCCGGGGACCGGGTGGGCCGGGCGGCCCCCGCTGGCCCGGTCACAGCCGCCGCCATGCCCGGCCGTCCCTGGCCATCAGCGCGTCCGCCGAGGGCGGCCCGGCCGTGCCGGCCGGGTACTGGTCCGGCTTGGTGTGCTCGGCCCAGAACTCCTCGATCGGGTCGAGCACCTCCCAGGACAGTTCTACCTCCTGGTGCCGCGGGAACAGCGGCGGGTCGCCGACGAGGACGTCGAGCAGCAACCGCTCGTAGGCCTCGGGGCTGCTGACCGTGAACGACTCGCCGTAGGCGAAGTCCATGTTCACGTCCCTGACCTCCATGGCCGAGCCGGGCACCTTGGACCCGAAGCGGACCGTGATGCCCTCGTCCGGCTGGACCCTGATCACGATCGCGTTATGGCCGAGTTCCTGGGTGTCGGTGGCGTGGAAGGGCAGATGCGGCGCCCGCTGGAAGATCAGCGCGATCTCGGTCATCCGCCGCGGCAGCCGCTTGCCGGTCCGCAGGTAGAACGGGACACCGGCCCAGCGCCGGGTGTCCACCCCCAGCTTGATCGCCGCGTACGTCTCGGTCCGCGAATCCGGCGCGATCCCGTCCTCTTCCAGGTAGCCGCGGACCTCCACACCGCCCTGCCAGCCCGCGGCGTACTGGCCGATGGCCGTCCCGGCCGCCAGGTCCCCGGGGCACCGGATCGCGGAGAGCACCTTCTCCTTCTCGGCCCGCAGCGAGCGGGCGTCGAAGGAAACCGGCTCCTCCATCGCGGTGAGCGCGAGCAGCTGCATGAGGTGGTTCTGGATGACGTCGCGGGCGGCCCCGATGCCGTCGTAGTAGCCTGCCCGCCCGCCGATGCCGCCGTCCTCGGCCATCGTGATCTGCACGTGGTCGACGTAGCTGCGGTTCCAGATCGGCTCGTACAACGTGTTGGCGAACCGCAGCGCCAGGATGTTCTGGACCGTCTCCTTGCCCAGGTAATGGTCGATGCGGAACACCGAGTCGGGGCCGAACACCGAGTTCAGCACGTGGTTCAGCTCCTGCGCGCTGGCCAGGTCATGGCCGAAGGGCTTTTCCACCACCACCCGCCGCCAGGGCTTGCGCCCGTCCGGCCCCGGCTGCGGGGTGGACAGGCCCGAGCGCTTGAGCTGGTTGACGACGTCGGCGAAGTACTTGGGCGGCACCGACAGGTAGAAGGCGTAATTCCCGCCGGTCCCGCGCTCGATGTCGAGTTCGCTGACCGTCTGCGCGAGCCGGTCGAAGGCCGCGTCATTGGCGAACTCGCCCGGCACGAACCTGACCCCTTCCGAGAGCTGCTGCCAGACGGTGTCGTTGAACGGGGTGCGCGCGTATTCCTTCACGGCCTGGTAGGTGACCTGCGCGAAGTCCTCATGCGCCCAGTCCCGGCGGGCGAACCCGACCAGGGAGAACCCCGGCGGCAGCAGGCCCCGGTTGGCGAGGTCGTAGACGGCGGGCATCAGCTTCTTGCGGGCGAGGTCCCCGGTGACGCCGAACATGACGAGAATGCAGGGGCCCGCGACCCGGGGAATGCGGCGGTCCCGCGGGTCACGCAGGGGGTTGCCCGCCCCGAGTTCGCTCATTGCTTGCGATCCTTTCGGACTTCGCCGGTGCTCACGCCTGGCTTGCCGCTGCCAGTTCGGTGCTGAGCGTGTCGAGCATCTCCTGCCAGGAGGCCGAGAACTTGGCCACCCCTTCCTCTTCCAGGACGGTCACCACGTCCTGGTAGCCGATTCCCAGCTCCTCCAGGTCCACGAAGAGCTGCCGGGCCTCGGCGTACCCGCTGCTTCCCCGGTTGCCCTCAAGCTGGCCGTGGTCGGCCATGGCGTGCAGGGTGGCCTCCGGCATGGTGTTGACCGTGCCGGGCGCCACCAGATCGGTCACGTACATGGTGTCCGGGTAGGCGGGGTCTTTCGTGCTGGTCGAGGCCCACAGCGGGCGCTGTGGCCGCGCGCCGGCGCGCTGCAGAGCCTGCCAGCGCGGGGTCGCGAACCGCTCCTCGTACAGCTGGTAGGCGAGCCGCGCGTTGGCGATGGCCGCCTTGCCGCGCAGCGCCTCCGCTTCCGGTGTGCCGATCTTGTCCAGCCGCTTGTCCACTTCGGTGTCCACCCGGCTGACGAAGAACGACGCCACCGATGCGATGGAGGCCAGGTCGCGGCCTGCCTGCCCGGCCTGCTCCAGCCCGGCGAAGAAGGCGTCTATGACCTGCCCGTACCGCTCCAGCGCGAAGATCAGCGTGACGTTGATGCTGATGCCCTCGGACAGGCACTGGGTGATCGCGGGCAGGCCCTGCTCGGTCGCCGGGATCTTGATGAACAGATTCGGCCGGTCCACCAGCCACCACAAGGCACGCGCCTCCGCGATGGTCTTGGCGCTGTCCCTGGCGATCCGGGGGTCCACCTCGATGGAGACCCGGCCGTCAACGCCGTCGGTCGCGTCGTAGACCGGCCGGAGCACGTCGCAGGCCCACCGGATGTCGTAGGTGGTGATGGCGCGGGAGGCCTCCTCGAGCCCAACCTCCCGCACCTCCAGATCGGCGATCTGGCGGTCGTAGGCCGAGCCGGACGCGAGCGCGTGCGCGAAGATGGTCGGGTTGGAGGTCACCCCGACCACGTGCTGGTCGCGGATCAGGGCGGCCAGATTGCCGGTGGCCAGCCGATCGCGGCTGATGTCGTCCAGCCATATCGACACGCCGGCCGCGGACAGCTGGTCAAGGACGTCTGGCTGTGAGGTCATGGGTGCTGCTCCTTGTCGATCCGCGCGCTTTCAATCAATTCTGACCGTCCCCGGCCCGCTCGGCCACCCTGGCCAGGCTGGCGCGTGCGGCCGCCGCCACCCGCTCCGCCGTGAGCCCGAACTTCTCGAACAGGATCCGGTAGTCGGCGGAGGCGCCGAAGTGCTCCAGGCTGACGCATTCGCCGGCGTCGCCGACGAAGCCCCGCCACCCCAGTGCGATGCCCGCTTCGACACTGACCCGCGCCCGCACCTGCGCCGGGAGCACCTCCTGCTGGTAGGAGGGCTCCTGCGCGGCGAACCATTCCACGCACGGCATCGAGACGACCCGGGCCGCGACCGACTCCTGCGCGAGCAGTTCACGGGCCGCGAGCGCGATCTGCACCTCGCTGCCGGTGGCGATGAGGATCACCGCCGGCTGCCCGCCGGCCGCCTCGGCCAGGACGTAGCCGCCGCGGGCGGTGCCCTCGGCGCTGGCCAGCCCCCCGCCGGCCCGTGCGGCGCCGCGATCCAGCACCGGCAGGTTCTGCCGGGTCAGGGACAGGGCCGCGGGCCGGTCGCTGTGGCCGAGGATGGTCCGCCAGGCGACCACTGTCTCGTTGGCGTCGGCCGGGCGGACGACGTCCAGCCCGGGGATGGCGCGCAGGGCCCACAGATGCTCGACCGGCTGGTGGGTAGGCCCGTCCTCGCCCAGCCCGATCGAGTCATGTGTCCACACGTACGTCACTGGCAGCCCCATGATGGCCGCCAGCCGGACCGCGCCCCGCATGTAGTCGCTGAACACCAGGAAGGTCCCGGCGTAGGGCCGGGTGAGCCCGTCCACCGCGATCCCGTTGCAGATCGCGCCCATGGCATGCTCGCGGATCCCGAAATGCAGGGTGCGGCCGTACCGGTCGCCGGGGAACAGGCGGGTCTGGTGGTCGGGCGGGATGAACGACGGCTCGCCCTTCATCGTCGTGTTGTTGCTCCCCGCCAGGTCGGCCGAGCCGCCCCAGAGCTCGGGGAGCACGGGAGCGAGCGCGGTCAGGACCTCGCCGGAGGCCTTCCGGGTGGCCATCCCCTTGGCGTCGGGCGGGAATTCCGGCAGCGCCCCGGCCCAGCCCTCCGGCAGCTGCCGGGCGGACAGCCGGGCCAGCAGCTCGGCCCGGCCCGGGTGGGCGGCGGCCCACGCGCCGAAGGTTTCCTCCCACTCGGCGCGCACCCGCTTGCCCCGGTCGGCGACCATGCGCGCATGAGCGACCACGTCCTCCTCGGCGGGGAAGGACACGTCCGGGTCGAAGCCGAGGATGCGCTTGGTCGCGGCCACCTCCTCGGCGCCGAGGGCGGACCCGTGCGCCTCGCCGGTGTTCTGCTTGTTGGGCGCGGGCCAGCCGATGATCGTCCGCAGCGAGATGAGCGAGGGCTGGACGGTGTTCTCCCGGGCGAGCAGCAGCGCGTCCCGCAGCGGTTCGATGTCTTCCCGGTATCCCTCCGCGTGCCGCCAGCTCACCCGCTGCACATGCCAGCCGTAGGCCTCGTACCGCGCGGCGACGTCCTCCGACTTGGCTATCGCCGTGTCGTCCTCGATCGAGATCGAGTTGTCGTCGTAGAGCACGATCAGGTGGCCGAGCTCCTGGTGACCGGCGAGCGAGGACGCTTCGTGGCTGATGCCCTCCTCGATGTCCCCGTCCGAGGTGAAGACATACACGTGATGGTCGAACGGGCTCGTGCCGGGGGGTGCGTCCGGGTCGAGCAGGCCGCGCTCGCGGCGGGCGGCCATCGCCATGCCGACCGCGTTGGCGAGGCCCTGCCCGAGCGGGCCGGTGGTGGTCTCCACGCCGGGCGTGTGCCGGTACTCCGGGTGGCCGGGAGTGAGGCTGCCCCAGGTACGCAGCGCCCTGATGTCATCCAGGGTCAGGCCGTACCCGGACAGGTAGAGCTGCAGGTACAGGGTGAGGCTCGAATGCCCGCAGGACAGGACGAACCGGTCCCGGCCCAGCCAGTGGGGATCGGCCGGGTCGTGCCGGAGGATCTGCTGGAAGAGCAGGTAGGCGGCGGGAGCGAGGCTCATGGCCGTTCCCGGGTGCCCCGATCCCGCCTGCTCGACCGCGTCCATGGCCAGCACGCGGATGAGGTCGACGGCCCGCCTGTCAGTGGCTGACCAGGCCAGGTCGGCGCCAGACGTTGTCACAGTGAGATCAGCGCTCCCCTCCGTGGCGCGGTCGCTGACCACACCGCCGGTTTGTGGTTGCCAGGCCCGAGGATCCCTGCGCTCTCGACCCTACCGGGCGCCGTCAACGGCCATCTCCCTGGCAATAGGGTGCGGCCAGCGGAAAATGACCAATGTCCATTGGGGCCCCCCGGATGTTCACCGGACCGCCGCGATGTTCACCCGGCCGCCTCCGGATGTTCACTGCGGCCCCGGTCACGGCCACCGATGACGGCACTGACCAGTTCCTTCCCGCCCGCAGGCGGCCCATTCCGGCACGGCCGGACACGGCGGTGCGGGCCCACCGGTACGCTCCCTGCCATGTCGACCCCCCGGCGAGGGCTCGATCCGCGGGCCGTGATCGAGGGCCGCCTGCCCGGCCGGCCGCGGCCGGGGCTCGTCACCGGCATCGCCGCCGGGCTGGCCTGCGCGCTCATCGTGCTCGGCCTCGACCTGCTGCAAAGCATCGCGAGCGCCGGCCACAGCGCCGCCCCCTTCCTCATCGCGCTGCTGCTGGCCCTCCTCCCGGTGCCGCTGCTGATCGCGGTGGTGCTGCTGCTCGACCGGCTGGAACCCGAGCCGCGCGGCAACCTCGTCTTGTGCTTCGCCTGGGGCGCGGGCGTCGCCGCCTTGCTGGCCGCGATCATCAATACCGCGGGCCTGCTTTTCATCACCCAGCCGGAGCTCGGCCAGAGCAACGGCCAGTTCATCTCGGCCACGTTCGGCGCACCGCTGGTGGAGGAGTCGCTCAAAGGGGCGGTCCTGTTCTGGCTGCTGTGGCGGCGCAGGCAGGAGTTCGACGGCCCGACCGACGGCATCATGTACGCCGCCATGGTCGGCCTGGGCTTCGCCATGATGGAAAACATCGGGTACTACATCTCCGCGCTGGTCCAGCCGGAGGTCGGCGGGGCGCAGCTGCTCGGCTACACCTTTGTGTTCCGCGGGCTGCTCTCGCCCTTCGCGCATCCGGCGTTCACCGCCATGACCGGGATCGGTGTCGCCTATGCCGCCACCCACCGGCGGGCCGGCTGGGCCGCGGTCACCGGCCTGCTCGGGGCCATGATCCTGCACGGGCTGTGGAACGGGCTGGCGAAGTACGGCGGGACCGGGATCGGCGCCGCCTACCTGCTGGTGATGGGCGTGCTCATCGCGCTGATAGCGGTCGTGGTCGCCGACCGGCGCCGGACCGTCCGCCTGATCTGGCGGTTTCTGCCCGCCTATCAGGCCGCCCACGTGGTCACCGACGCCGACCTGCGGATGCTCAGCACGCTGCGTGGCCGACGGCAGGCCCGGCGGTGGGCGCGCCGCACCGGCGGCCGGGCAGCGGCCCGGGCGATGACCAACTACCAGCTCGCCGCGACCGAACTGGCGCTTATCCATCAGCGGGCCGAACGGGGCCTGATCGGCGCGGCCCGGTTCGAGGAGCGCCAGCGTGACCTGCTCACGCTCATGGCGACGGCCCGCAACGAGGTATCCCGGCAGCAGGCCAGGCCGCCGGGGGCGCCGACCTCCCCGCCGTGGGTGCGGCCCGGCTACAGCGGTTCTGGCTACCAGCGCCCGCCCGGCTAGCGGCGCCCGGGAGCGCCGGCGGCCGGGGGTACCACCCGCCGGCCAGGGACGGCCCGGGTTCAGCGGGCCGGCGCGGGCTGGGCCTGCGGCCGGGCCGAGGCAGCCGGCCCGCCCAGGCTCTCCGGCGGCGGGATGAGCGGGCCACGATCGCGGACCGCGAACATCAGCCGCAGGGCGGCGATCCAGATCAGCAGCGAGCCGGCGACGTGGACCCAGACCAGGCCGGCGGGCAGGCCCGTGAAGTACTGGGTGTAGCCGATCACCCCCTGCACGCCGAGCAGGCCGAGCAGGAGCCAGCCCTGCCGCATCACCTGGGCCGGTGCCCTGGTCAGGCGCAGGCCCGCGACGAGCGGCAGGGTGAGCCCGCCCAGCAGCCAGCCGATGTCGGAGTGAAGCTGGGTGACGCCGGTCAGCGGCAGGTGGTAGCGGGGAACCGCGCCCGCGCCAGCGAGCGGACCGGTGCCGGTGACCACGGTCCCGGCGGCGAGCATCACCGCCGTCACCGCCACCACGGCCCAGGCGAGCAGCCTCAGGTCGGACCGGACCAGCGGGCGCGCTGGCTCGGTGCCCTCGGTGCATCTGACGTGCAGCGCCACCGCGGCTGCCACGACCGCGACCGAGACCATGAAATGCAGCGAGACCATGGCCGGGTTGAGGTCGGTCAGCACCACGATTCCGCCGAGGACGATCTGCGCCACCACGCCGGCCGGCTGCGCGGCGGCCAGCCAGACCAGGTCCGCCCGGCGGCGGGCGCCCGGCCCGCCGGGACGGAACCGCCAGGCCGCGATCAGCACCGCCACCGCTACCACGGTGACCAGCACGGTCACCAGCCGGTTACCGAATTCGATCCAGGTGTGGAACATGGGATCGCCGCGCGTGTGCGCGGCCACCAGGCTGCTGCGGGTGCACTGCGGCCAGTCCGGGCAGCCGAGCCCGGACTTGCTCAGCCGGACCGCCGCGCCGGTCAGGATGATCCCGGCGGTGGAGAGCACGCCCGCCAGCGCGATCCGCCGCATGGAGACCGGGCTGGGGGACCAGACGGCGTCCACCGCGCGGCGGGCCCAGCCGCTGGCGCCGCGCGGGGCGGACGGGGCATCCGGGGCAGACGGCGGGCCCGGGGCAGGCGCGGGTTCCTGGGGGCTGCCCTGCGGCGGGGTCACGTCGGCTGGCACGCCACCCATGGTAGGAGTGGCCTGCCAGGTTCGCACATCACACTGCCTCCCTCGCGGGCGCTTCGCTGGGCCGCGCTCTCAGGCTTGGGCCGATTGTGTCCCGCCGCCACGGGCCGCACCGGCGCAGGCGATCATCACGCAGACGATCGCGGCCCACTCGCTGACCGTCAGCGTCTCGCCCAGCATGACCAGCCCGACCAGGGCGGCGACGGCCGGCTCCAGGCTCATCCAGATGCCGAACACCCGGGCCGGCACCCGCCGCAGCGCTTCCATTTCCAGCGAGTAGGGGATGATCGACGACAGCAGCCCGATCCCCAGCCCGACCGCCAGGATGCCGGGGCGCAGCAGCGCCTGGCCCCCGGCCGCGACCCCGGCCGGGACCAGGATGATCGCGGCGACGAGCATCGCGATGGTCAGGCCTGACGTGCCGGGGAAGCGCCGCCCGGTGGCGCGGCTCAAGATGATGTACGCGGCCCAGGCGGCGGCGGCGAGCAGCGCGAACCCCAGCCCCACCAGCCCTACCCGGTGGCCGCTGACCGAGTCTCCGGCCCGCGTGAGCAGCGCGACCCCCGCCCCGGCCAGGCCCACCCAGAGCAGGTCGATAACCCGGCGCGACGAGGCGACGGCCACCGCCAGCGGGCCGAGGAACTCGATGGTGACCGCGATCCCGAGCGGGATCCGGGCGAAAGCCTGGTAGATCGAGTAGTTCATGACCGCGAGCGTCAGCCCGAACCCGGCCACCACCGCCGCGTCCCGCCACGCCCGCCGCCGCGCCAGGCCGACCAGGTTGTCCCGCAGCGGGCGCGCCCCGGCCACGGCCATCACCGCCGCCGCGGTCCACAGCCGGAGCCCGGTGACCGCGGCGGGCGGGATCAGGGCGAACAGGCGCGCCGCCACCCCGGCACCGACCTGCACCGAGACGACTCCGGTGAGGACCAGCGCGGACGGCGGCACCGACCCGAGCAGCCGGGAGGGCCGGGCCGGGACGGCCAGGCGGGCGGGGCCCCGGCCCCAGCGGCGGCCATCTACTCCCAGCGGAACGTCCGTGCGGCGATCGCGATGGCCACGGCCGCCCACACCGCGAGCACGGCCAGGTCTCGCAGTGGTGCCCCGGCGCCGTGCTGCAGTACCGAGCGCAGCCCGTCGGACAGCGCGCCGGAGGGCAGCAAGGTCAGCACGGTCTGGACCCCGGACGGGAACTTGGTGAGCGGGAAGATCACCCCGCCCACGCCGAGCAGGACCAGGTAGATCAGGTTGGCCACCGCCAGCGTGGCCTCGGCGCGCAGCGTGCCGGCCAGCAGCAGCGCCAGCCCGCTGAACGCGGCCGTGCCGGTCAGGACCAGTGCCGCGACCCAGATGGGCGCCGCCGGGCCACCGTGCGGGTGCCAGCCCAGGGCCAGGCCCACCACAGTGATGATCACCACCTGCAGGAACTCGATGGCGAGCACGGTGAGGGTCTTGGCGGAGATCAGCCCGCCCCGGGGAAGCGGAGTGGAGCCGAGCCGCTTGAGCACCCCGTACCGGCGCTCGAACCCGGTCGCGATGGCTTGGCTGGTGAAGGCGGTGGACATCACAGCCAGCGCGATGATGCCGGGGACCAGGAAGTCCACCCGCGGGCCCGTCACCTTGACCAGGTCGTCCAGGCTGAACGCGACCAGCAGCAGCACCGGGATGATGAGGGTCAGCAGCAGCTGCTCGCCGTTGCGCAGGGTGGTGCGGGTCTCCAGCGCCGCCTGCGCGACGATCATCGCCGGCAGGGGCGCGGCGCCCGGCGCGGGCGGCGGCCACGGCGGGGCTACCGGCACGGCCGGTCCGGCGAGCTCACGGCCCTTGGTCATGACCGCAGCTCACGGCCGGTGAGCTCAAGGAACACGTCTTCCAGGGTACGGCTCTCGATCCGCAGATCCTGCGCGAGCACGCCGTGCTCGGCGCACCAGGCGGTCACCGCCGCGACCAGCTGCGGGTCCACCCGGTCGCGGACCTCGACCAGATAGTGGCCGGCCGGTGACTCCTTGGCGGCCGCGCCCGGGGCCAGCGCGGCGAGCAGCCCGTCGGTGTCCAGGCCGGGCTCGGCCCGGAACCGCAGCTGGCCCGCGGTGCCGGTCAGCTCGGCCGGGGTTCCCTCGGCGACCAGCCGCCCGTGATCGACGATGGCCACCTGGTCCGCGAGGCGTTCTGCCTCGTCCATGTGGTGCGTGGTGAGGATCACGCTCGCTCCCGAGGCGCGCAGCCCGCCGATCAGATCCCAGGTGGCGTGGCGTGCCTGCGGATCCAGGCCGGCTGTGGGCTCGTCGAGGAAGACCAGCTCCGGGCGGCCGATGACGGCGGCGGCGAGGGAGAGCCGCTGCTGCTGCCCCCCGGACAGGCGCTTGAACGGGGTCCGGGCGTGGGCGGCCAGCCCGAGGAGGTCGAGCAGGCCGGCCGGGTCGAGTGGGTGGGCGTGAAACCTCGCCATCACCCGCAGGTACTCACCGGGCCGGACGGCCGGCGGGATGCCCCCGGACTGCAGCATCACGCCGACGCGGGGCCGCAGCCTGCGGGCGTCGGCCACCGGGTCCAGGCCGAGCACCGACACCGTGCCCGCGTCGGGGCGGCGGTAGCCCTCGCATATCTCGACCGTGCTGGTCTTCCCGGCCCCGTTCGGGCCCAGTACCGCGGTGACGGCGCCCCGCTCGGCACGCAGCGAGAGGCCGTCAATCGCCGTGATCTGCCCGTACCGCTTGACGAGGTCGTGCACCTCCACGGCCGGGGTGGTCTTCACGCTGGCGAGTGTAGATGCTCGGCCGCCACGATAAGCGGCGATCCGCGGCCTGGCCGGCCCGCCCATCCGCTGCCGCGGCTGCGGCCCCGCGCCCCGGCCCGGTGGCTGCCGCCGTCACCAGCGCGGACACCAGCCGCTGGTCCTGGCTGGCCTCGGGATGCCACTGCACCCCCAGCATGAAGGCATGCTGGCCCGGCCCAGGCGCCATTTCCACGGCTTCGATGAGACCGTCCTGGGCCCAGGCGGCCGGGACGAGGCCGTCGCCGAGCCGGGCGATGCCCTGGTGGTGGGCGGTCGGCACGTCCAGTGTGAGCTCAGCCGGGCCGCCGCCCGGCCGCAGGATCGCGGCCAGCTGGCTGCCGGGGGCCAGCCGCACCGGATGCGATCCGAACGTGCCGGGCTCGGGCCGGTGCCCGGCCTCGGCCGCGAGATGCTGGCACAGGGTCCCGCCGCGGGCCATGTTGAGCAGCTGCATCCCGCGGCAGATGCCGAGGACCGGCAGCCCGTCGGCCAGCGCGGCCGCGAGCAGCTCCAGTTCCGCCTGGTCGCGTTCGGGGTGGACACGGCTGGTCTTCGGGTCCGGCCCGGCGCCGTAGCCGGCCGGGTCGAGGTCGCCGCCGCCGGTGAGGATCAGCCCGTCCAGCCGACCCAGGGCGCTGGCAATACCGGTCACCGGCGGCAGCAGCACGGGGACGCCGCCCGCCTCGGTGACCTGGTCGATGTAGCTGGTGGGCAGCAGCGCGGCCGGGGCGTGCCAGGCGGCCCACCGGGCGGGCTCGGCGTAGGTGGACAGGCCAATAACCGGTGCGGTCATAGCGGGGTCACGTAGGCGCTGGAGATGCCGCCGTCCACCAGGAAGGTGGAGGCGGTGACGAACGACGCATCGTCGCTGGCGAGGAAGGCGACCGCGGCGGCGATCTCCTGCGGCTCGGCGAACCGGCCCATCGGCACGTGCACCAGCCGCCGCGCCGCCGCCTCCGGATCGGCGGCGTACAGCTGCTGCAGCAGGGGTGTGTTGACCGGGCCGGGGCACAGCGCGTTCACCCGGATCCCCTCCCGCGCGAACTGGACGCCCAGCTCCCGGCTCATCGCCAGCACGCCTCCCTTGGAGGCGCTGTAGGAGATCTGGGAGGTGGCCGAGCCGAGCACCGCGACGAACGAGGCGGTGTTGATGATGGAGCCACCCCCGCCCGCCTGCATGTGCGGGATCACGTGCTTGCAGCACAGGTAGACCGAGGTGAGGTTCACGTCCTGGACCCGGCGCCACGCCTCGATGCCGGTGACGAGGATGGAGTCGTCGTCGGGCGGTGAGATTCCCGCATTGTTGAACGCGATATCGATCCGGCCGAAGGCACTCAGCGTGGTGTCGTACATCGCCGTGACGTCATCCTCGATCGTCACGTCCGCGTGGATGAACAGGCCGCCGACCTCATCGGCCGCCGCTTTGCCGGCCTTGCCGTCGAGATCGACGACGGCAACCTTGGCGCCCTCGGCGGCCAGCCGGCGGGCGGTGGCCAGCCCGATGCCGCTCCCGGCCCCGGTGATGACGGCGACCCGGTCCAGCAAGCGTTGCATATGCGGCCTCACTCCCCGGTTGCGATGAAGACGTTCTTGGTCTCGGTGAAGGCGTCCACGGCATCCGGTCCCAGTTCGCGGCCGAGACCGGACTGCTTGAAGCCGCCGAACGGGGTCCAGTAACGGACGGAGGAGTGCGAGTTGACCGACAGGTTGCCGGCCTCGACCGCCCGCGCCACCCGCAGCGCGCGGCCCACGTTCTGGGTCCAGATCGACCCGGACAGCCCGTACGGGGTGTCGTTGGCGATCGCCACCGCGTCCGCCTCGTCCTCGAACGGGACCACCGCCACCACCGGCCCGAAGACCTCCTCGGTGTAGGCGGGGTCGTCCGGCCGCACCGGCGCCAGCACGGTGGGCGCGAACCAGTAGCCGGGGCCGCTGGGCGCGTGGCCACGGAACGCGACCGGCGCGCCCGCCGGCACGTAGGAGGCGACGCGGGCCCGGTGCTCGGCCGAGATGAGCGGGCCCATCTCGGTATCCGGGCTGGCCGGGTCGCCCACCGCCACGCGCCTGACGGCCGGCTCGAGCATCTCCATGAACCTGTCGAACACGCTGCGCTGGACCAGGATGCGCGACCGCGCGCAGCAGTCCTGGCCGGCGTTGTCGAAGACCGCCTGCGGCGCGGCCGCGGCCGCCTGCTCCAGGTCGGCGTCGGCGAAGACGATGTTGGCGCTCTTGCCGCCGAGCTCCAGCGTGAGCCGCTTCACCTGCCGGGCGCAGCCGGCCATGATCTGGCGGCCGACCTCGGTGGAGCCGGTGAACACGATCTTGCGGACCGCCTCGTGGTCCACCAGCCGCTGGCCGACCACCGAGCCCTTGCCCGGCAGGACCTGGAACACCCCGTCCGGCAGGCCCGCCTCCCGGGCCAGCTCGCCGATCCGGATCGCCGTCAGCGGCGTCCGCTCGGCCGGCTTGGCGATCACCGGATTGCCGGCCGCCAATGCCGGGCCAAGCCCCCAGCCGAGGATCGGCATGGGAAAATTCCACGGCACGATGAGGCCGACGATGCCCACGGGCTCCTTGAACGTCACGTTCACGCCGCCGGGGACCGGGATCTGGCGGCCGCTCAGCCGTTCCGGTGCCGCCGAGTAGTAGCGCAGCACGTTGGCGACGTTGCCCGCTTCCCACCGGGCCTGGCCCACCGGGTGCCCGCTGCAGGCGACCTCGAGCCCGGCCAGCTCCTCAGCGTGGGCGTCCACCGCGTCGGCGAACGCCCGCAGGAGCGCGGCCCGGTCGCCGGGCCCGACCGCGCGCCAGGCCTCCCGGGCGGCCACGGCGCGGCCGATCGCCGCGTCGGCCTCCTCCACCGACGCCGACGGCACGGTGGCGACCGTCTGCTCGGTCGCGGGGTTCAGCACAGTGAACGTGGACATGCGCGCGCCTGCTCTCCTGCTGTTCAGAGCCGCTCGAAGCCGCGCCGCAGCTCCCAGTCGGTCACGGCGGCATCGAACGCGGCCAGCTCCACCCGTGCGCCATTGGCGTAATGCTCGACTACCTCATCGCCGAACGCCTGGCGGGCGAGCTGGCTCTTTTCCCATTCCGCCAGCGCGTCCCGCAAGGTGGACGGCACGTGCGGGCCTGGATCACTGTATGCGTTGCCCTCGAATGCCGGCTCCAGCGGCAGTTCCCTGTCGATGCCGTCCAGGCCGACCGCGATCATCGCCGCCAGCGCGAGGTAGGGGTTGACGTCGCCGCCGGGAACCCGGTTCTCCACCCGCAGCGAGGATGACGAGTGGCCGACCAGGCGCATCGCGCAGGTCCGGTTGTCCACCCCCCAGCGGACCGCGGTCGGCGCGAAGCTGCCGGCCACGTAGCGCTTGTAGGAGTTGATATTGGGCGCGTGGAACAGCGCAAGCTCGCGCAGGCCGGCGAGCTGGCCGGCCAGGAATTGCTCCCCGAGCGGCGACAGCCCATGCTGCCCGCTCCCGGCGAGCACGCCCTTCCCGCCCCGGTCCCGCAGCGACAGGTGGATGTGGCAGGAGTTGCCCTCACGGTCGTTCGGCTTGGCCATGAAGGTGATGCTCATGCCGTCGGCCGCGGCGATCTCCTTCGCGCCAGTCTTGTAAATCGAGTGGTTGTCGCAGGTGGTGATCGCGTCGGTGTACCGGAACGCGATCTCGTGCTGGCCGAGGTTGCACTCGCCCTTGGCCGACTCGACGTACAGGCCGGCGCCCGCCATGCCCAGCCGGATCTTGCGCAGCAGCGGCTCGATCCGCGAGGTGCCGAGGATGGAGTAGTTGACGTTGTACCGGTTCGCGGGCGTGAGGTTGCGGTAGCCGCTGTCCTGCGCCTGCTCATAGGAGTCGTTGTAGACAACGAACTCCAGCTCGGTGCCGGCCATCGCGGTCCAGCCGCGGTCGGCCAGCCGCTTCACCTGAGCCTGGAGGATCTGGCGGGGCGAGGCGACCACCGGGCCGCCGTCCGCCCAGGTGAGGTCGGCGATCACCAGGGCGGACGCCTCGTGCCAGGGCAGCCGCCGCATCGTGGCCAGCGCGGGCACGAGGACGAAGTCCCCGTACCCGCGCTCCCAGGAGGACATGGCGTACCCGTTGACCGTGTTCATCTCGACGTCCACCGCGAGGAGGTAGTTGCAGCCCTCCGCGTGGTGGCGGATCACCTCGTCGAGGAAGAACTCGGCGGACAGGCGTTTGCCCTGCAGGCGCCCCTGCATGTCGGTGAAGGCCAGCACGACCGTGTCGATCGTGCCCTCGCCCACCTCGACGCGCAGCTGCTCGAGCGTGAGCATCCCGCGCCGGTTGCTGCGCGCGTCGGCATGGAGCACTGTGCCCGCGTCCCTTCGTCAGCTCGCGAGCTCGCGCTCGATCGCGGCGAGTTCCTCCGGCGTGCCCTGGACCCTCGGCCCGTGGAACCAGTGCCGGGCGGAGACCAGCCAGTAGATCCCGGCGAAGCCGATGACCACCAGCACCGCGATGACGGCGTAGTTGAACGTCTTCAGGCTGATGGGCCCGACCTGCGGCAGCATGAACAGGATCGTGATGATCACCACCCAGGTGACGGCGATCCAGCCGACCACGTAGCTCCACCGGCCCAGGTGCCACGGCCCGCGCTGGAAGCTCTCGCCCCGGCGCAGCCGCAGGAACGTCGGGGTGACGTAGGCGATGTACAGGCCGATGACCGCGATGGAGGTCACGGCCGCGTACGCGGTCGGGTTCCACAAGTAGGGCAGTCCCAGGATGAGCGCCCCGACGGCGGCGAGCCAGATCGCGTTGGTGGGCGTCCTGGTCCGCTTGTTCACCTCGTGCCAGAAGTTCGAGAACGGCAACGCGCCGTCCCGCGAGAACGCGTAAATCATCCGGGAGTTGGCGGTGACCGACGACATGCCGCAGAACAGCTGGGCGCCGCACACGATCAGTAGCAGCAGCTCCGCGCCTCTCTGGCCGATCGCGTCGACGAAAATCTGGGCTGGAGGCACCGCGGAGAGCGACTCAGAGCTGTAGTGCTGGATGGCAAATGTGACCCCGATCAGCAGCACCCACCCGGCAAACAGTGACACCACGATGGACATCACGATGCCGCGCGGGCCCGCGGTGGCGGCGTCGCGGGTCTCCTCGGTCATGTGCGCCGAGGCGTCGTAGCCGGTGAAGGTGTACTGGGCCAGCAGCAGGCCGATCAGGACGATGTAGAAGGTGGGAACGACGAGGCCGGTCCCGTTGAAGAAGTGCCCGAAGACGAAGCTGGCCGACTGGTGGTGCGACGGGGCGAAGGCCAGCACGGCGACGATGATCAGCACGCCGAAAATGTGCCACCACACGCTGACGTCGTTCAGCAGCGCAACCAGCCGGATGCCGAACTGGTTCAGCAGGCCGTGCACGAACAGTATGACCGCGTAGATGAGAATGGTGATCCAGTGCGCCGTGCTGAGGTTGAACACCAGGGTGAGCAGCGCGTGGACGAAGAACGCGGCGCCGAAGTCGATGCCGGCGGTAACCGCGACCTGGCCGAGGAAGTTGAACCAGCCGGTGAACCAGGACCACGCGGGCCCGCTCTTCGCCGGCGCCAGCTTCGCCGCCCAGTAGTACAGGCCGCCCGCGGTGGGGAAGCTGGAGCACACCTCGGCCATCGAAAGGCCGACGAGCAGCGTCATGACGCCGACGAACGGCCAGCCCCAGACGATCACGGCGGGCCCGCCGGTGAGCATGCCGAACCCGTAGAGCGTCAGGCAGCCGGACAGGATCGAGATGATGGTGAAGGAGACGGCGAAGTTCGAGAACCCGGACATCCTCCGCCGGAGTTCTTGCGCGTAGCCCAGTTGGTGGAGGCGCTGCTCGTCATCGAGCGCTTCCGGAACCGTTTGATCGTTGACCGACACGAATGCTCCTTACGTCAGGCCGCCGAGACGTAGGTAGGGTCGTGATGCCGGCGAAGCGCTCTGGCGCTTGACCAGGCAGCTGTGGCCCAATGGTTTATTATCAGACCATTGAGGATTAGAGTCCCGGTCATGTCAAGACCTGCGGCGGAATTACCGGGAGGCGGCTTGCGTGACCACCGGGACTGAGCTCAGTTCCCTGCTCGGCCCGGTCCGGGCCGGCAACGCCTTCGAGGAGACGGTCGAGCGGCTGCTGACCGTGATCAAGCTCGGCGTGGTGGCCCCCGGCGACCGGTTCCCGGCCGAGCGCGAACTGGCTGGCTTGCTGGGAGTCAGCCGCATTACGCTGCGTGAGGCCATTCGGGCGCTGCAGCAGGCGGGCTATGTCGAGTCGCGGCGCGGCCGGTTCGGCGGCACCTTTGTGACCTACAGCAGGCCCGCGCCCGACCCGGGGGAGGTACGGCGGATCGCGCTGGCCGATTCCGCCCAGCTCACCGACGCGCTGGCGTTCCGGATGGCGCTGGAGACCGGCGCCGCGCAGGTCCTGGCCACCTTGGACGGCGACCGCGGGCGCGACGTCCTGCTCGGGCGGCTGACCGCGGTCAACCGCGCCAGCCCGGAGGACTACCGGCGGCATGACACGCTGTTCCACCTGGCGATCGCCGAGCTCACCGGCTCACCCCTGCTCGCCGCCGCCTGCGCCGACGCCCGGATGCGGCTCAACGATCTGCTGAACGCGATCCCGGTCCTGCGGCACAACATCGTGCACACCGCCGCCCAGCACACCGCGATCGTGGACGCGATCCTGGCGGGCGACCCGGAGCGGGCCCGCAGCGCGGTCGCCGAGCACCTTGAGGGCACGGGCGCCCTGCTCCGCGGGTTCCTGGCCGCGCCCGCCCAGCCCGCCGAGGCGGGGCAGGACATCCAGCAGCTCCGCTCCGGCGCATAGCCCATCCCTGACACTGCGGCGGCAGATGCGAGGGGCCGGCGGCAGGCCCGGTGGTAGCTTGCCGCCGTGGCCGCACGGCAGGCGCCTGTGTATGACCGCATCGGCGGGCAGTACCTCCGTGCGCGGCAGGAGGACCCGAGGATCGCGGCCCTGCTGTGGGCGGCTCTAGCCGACGCGTCACCCGTGGTGAACGTCGGTGCTGGTGCTGGTTCGTATGAGCCCGGGGACCGGCCGGTGGTGGCCGTCGAG
The DNA here is from genome assembly GCA_963730065.1 of uncultured Actinomycetes bacterium. Lineage (GTDB taxonomy): Bacteria > Actinomycetota > Actinomycetes > Streptosporangiales > Streptosporangiaceae > UBA9676. Next base: position 602,679 of record CAVSQL010000014.1, read on the forward strand.
CCGTCGGCGGTGATGCTCGCGCAGCGGCCGGCGGGCGCAGCTCCGGCGGTCCGGGCGGTGGCCGAGGCGCTGCCCTTCGGCGATAACGCGTTCGGCGCGGCGATGGGCGTCCTTACCGTGCACCATTGGAGTGACCGGGCCCGGGGACTGGCGGAAATGCGCCGGGTAGCCCGCGGGCCGGTGGTGCTGTTTACCCGGGACCCGCGCGCCGACCAGCCCGTGAGCTGTGAGCCCGCAGGTCAGCGCAGCTCAGGTCGGCGCGGGGGCCGGGGGGACCGAGCCGCGGCCGGTGCCACCGCGCCGCCCGCCGTCGATGGCGTGGCCGCCCGGCCCCGGCCGGGGCGGCAACTGCCTGCCGGAGCGCCGCTGCTGCACTGAGGTGGCCACCCCGGACCACAAGATGCACACTCCCGCGATTACGGCGTATTGGGCCACCAGGAGCATCAGGCCAGCCCAGGTGCGATCGGCGCCGGCGCCGCCCGGATCGAGGATGAAGCTGGCCAACACGGCGGCGGCCGCGAGGGCCAGGCAGCCGCCCGACCCGACGGCGACCCTGGCCAGCGGCCGGCGCCGGGCCGGGACCAGCGGGCGGGTCGGCCTGGACGCGGCCCGGGCGGGCGGGATGTCGGCGGTGAGCACGGCCAGCTCGGCGCAGGTCCGCGCGGCCAGCGCCTGGCCCGCCCGCGCGTCGAGTTCGTCCTTGGTCAGCCGGCCGAGCACGAACGCGTCCTTCAGCGCCTCGATCACCTGCTCGCGGTCGGCGTACGACGCCCGCATGGGCCCGCGGCTTGCCGCGCCTGCGGCCATCTCGTCTCCCGGACCCGCCATCGCCGGCACCTCCCCACGGGACGTAATCCACGGCCAAGGGTAACGGGATTGCCCGTCGGCAGCTACACCGGGTAGACGGTAGGGGTGACGGTATAGGTGCGGCCGGATGGGGTGCGCCAGACCAGGACACCTGGTTCCGGCTGCCCCAGGCACCAGCCCTCGGCCTGCTTACACGGCGTGCGCGTGGTCGAGGCAGCTCACCTCGTCGGCAATGACATAGGCCTTCGCCCGGTCGATCGCACCGGCCGCCAGCGCCGCGCGGGTGCGCGGCGCCGGTCCAGCCGGACCGCGAAAGCCAGCAGGTGATCGGCTCCGCGGGTGGTCAGGGTCAGCGATACGGCGAGCTCGTCGCCCACATGCTCAGCCAGGTGCGGGTCCGCACCGGCGGCAACTGGCCAAAGGCGCTACGTCCTTCAGACCCGCGAGATCGGAGGATGAAAAGACTCACTGAGGCTGACGGGTGGGGAGTTACTGGCCGGGCAGAGTGTGATCCAGGTCATCATCGAGAACGTTTGCGGGCGGGCATGGATTTACGGCACACTGATGTTGTGAAAAACGTGGGCATGACTGACGCTGTCTCCCGGGCGGCCGGCACCACCGGTGCGGCCGCTGGCAGCGGCATGCCTGCCAGCCCCCACCCGCAGCTCGGTGGCGAGCGCAGCACCCGGGCCAGGATCGCCCGTCTCATCATGGAGAACGGGCCGGTCAGTGCGGCCGCGCTGAGCACGCGGCTGGGGCTCACCCCGGCGGCGGTCCGCCGCCACCTGGACGGCCTGCTGGCCGGGGGCATGATCGAGGTCCGCAGCGCGCGGCGTCCCGCCAGCCGCGGCCGTGGCCGCCCGGCCAAGCTCTTCGTGATCACCGATTCTGGGCGGAGCGCATTCGAGCACGCCTACGACGATCTCGCCACCAGCGCCCTGCGGTTCCTGGCCGAAGTGGCCGGGCCGGGCGCGGTCGCCGAGTTCGCCCGGCGCCAGGTGGCCGACCTGGAGCGCCGGTACCAGCCGGTGATGGCGTCGGCCAGCCCGGGCGCAAAGGTCCAGGCGCTGGCCGAGGCCCTGTCGGCCGACGGCTACGCGGCCTCCGCGATCGGCGCACCCGCCAGCGGCCCGGTCCCGCCCACCGCCCACGGCCCGGCCCTCAGCGTGCTGGCCGGAGGAGAGCAGCTCTGCCAGCACCACTGCCCGGTTGCCCACGTGGCGGCCGAGTTCCCGCAGCTGTGCGAGGCGGAGACGGAAGCTTTCGGCCGTCTGCTCGGCACCCCGGTGCAGCGGCTGGCTACCATCGCCCACGGCGACGGCATCTGCACCACGCACGTGACCGACCAGTCCCTGGTCCAGACCCGTACCACGTCCACGTCCACTGCCAGCACCGTTACCACTGAGTCCGGAGGCATCTCCGCATGACGACGACCGCGCACCCAGAACTCGAGGGGCTTGAGCGTTACAAGTTCGGCTGGTCCGACTCGGACGCGGCGGGTGAGTCCGCGCGCCGTGGCCTGTCCGAGGAGGTCGTCCGCGATATCTCAGCCAAGAAGGACGAGCCGGGGTGGATGCTCGATCTGCGGCTGAAGGGCCTGAAGCTGTTCCGGCGCAAGCCCATGCCCGGCTGGGGCTCGGACCTGTCGGGGATCGATTTCGAGCACATCAAGTACTTCGTCCGCTCGACCGAGAAGCAGGCGGCCAGCTGGGACGAGCTCCCGGCCGACATCAAGAACACCTACGACAGGCTCGGGATCCCCGAAGCGGAGAAGCAGCGCCTGATCGCCGGCGTGGCGGCGCAGTACGAGTCCGAGGTCGTCTATCACAAGATCCGCGAGGACCTGGAGGACAAGGGCGTCATCTTCCTGGACACCGACACCGCGCTGCGGGAGCACCCGGAGCTGTTCCGCGAGTACTTCGCGACCGTGATCCCGGTCGGTGACAACAAGTTCGCGGCGCTCAACACCGCGGTGTGGTCCGGCGGCAGCTTCATCTACGTGCCCAAGGGCGTGCACGTGGAGATCCCGCTGCAGGCCTACTTCCGGATCAACACCGAGAACATGGGCCAGTTCGAGCGGACGCTGATCATCGTGGACGAGGGGGCCAATGTCCACTACGTCGAGGGCTGCACCGCGCCGATCTACAAGTCCGACTCGCTGCACTCGGCCGTGGTGGAGATCATCGTCAAGGCCGGCGGGCGCTGCCGGTACACCACCATCCAGAACTGGTCGAACAACGTCTACAACCTGGTCACCAAGCGGGCCGTGGCGCACACCGGCGCGACCATGGAGTGGATCGACGGCAACATCGGCTCCAAGGTCACCATGAAGTACCCCTCGATCTGGCTGATGGGCGAGCACGCCCGGGGCGAGACCCTGTCGGTCGCCTTCGCCGGCACCGGCCAGCACCAGGACGCCGGCGCCAAGATGATCCACTGCGCGCCCAACACCTCCTCCCAGATCATCTCCAAGTCGGTGGCCCGGGCCGGCGGCCGGACCTCCTACCGCGGCCTGGTCCAGGTCCAGGAGGGCGCGGCGCACGCCAAGTCCACCGTCAGGTGCGACGCGCTGCTGGTCAACGCCATCAGCCGCTCCGACACCTACCCCTACGTCGACGTGCGCGAGGACGACGTCGAGATGGGCCACGAGGCCAGCGTCTCCAAAATCTCCGAGGACCAGCTGTTCTACCTCATGAGCCGCGGCATGACCGAAGACGAAGCCGCCGCCACCATCGTGCGCGGCTTCGTCGAGCCCATCGCCCGCGAACTGCCCATGGAATACGCGCTCGAGCTCAACCGGCTGATCGAACTCCAGATGGAAGGAGCAGTCGGCTGATGACGGCCCTGCAGGGGGCCGTGGAAGCCACGGCCCCCGTGTCCAGGTTGCACGAGCACCAGTCCTACGAGCTGGCGGACTTTACGGTGCCTTCTGGCCGTGAGGAGGAATGGCGGTTCACGCCTTTGCGTCGGCTGCGGGGGCTGCACAATGACGCTTCGCCCGCTGCGGGAAAGGTTTCTGTGGAGGTCAACGCCAACCCGGCGGTCTCCGCTGTGCGTGCGCAACGCGGCGACCGTCGGCTCGGCGCCGCCTTTGTGCCCGCCGACCGGGTCAGCGCCCGGGCCTTCGCTTCCTTCGAAGAAGCGATCGTTATAACGATTCCCGCGGAGACCGAGGCTGCCGAGCCGACCGTTGTTTCGGTGCGGGGCGAGAACGCCGAGGGGGCGGCGTTCGGGCACACGCTGATCGAGGTGGGGGCGAACGCGAGGGCCGCCGTCGTGCTGGACCATTCCGGCAGCGCGACCTATGCCGACAATGTCGAGATCGTCGTGGGGGACGGCGCGGCGCTGACGGTGGTGAGCCTGCAGGACTGGGCGGACGATGCGGTACATGTGGCGCATCACTACGCCACGCTGGGGCGGGATGCGCGGCTGCAGCACACGGCGGTGACGCTGGGCGGGGGAGTGGTGCGGCTGTCGCCGTCGGTGCGTTATAGCGGGCCCGGGGGAGATGCCGAACTGCTGGGAGCGTACTTCGCCGACAGCGGGCAGCACCTGGAGCACCGGCTGTTCGTGGACCACACGCAGCCGAATTGCCGGAGCCGGGTGGAGTACAAGGGGGCGCTGCAGGGGGACGAGGCGCACACCGTGTGGATCGGGGATGTGCTTATCCGGGCGGAGGCGGTCGGGACCGACACCTATGAGCAGAATCGGAACCTGCTGCTGACCGAGGGCGCCCGGGCCGACTCGGTGCCGAACCTGGAGATCCTCACCGGCGAGGTGGTCGGCGCCGGGCACGCGAGCACCAGCGGGCGGCTGGAGGACCACCACCTGTTCTACCTGATGGCCCGCGGCATCCCGCTGGCCGAGGCACGGCGGCTGGTGATCCGCGGCTTCTTCAGCGAGCTGATCAGCAAGATCAACACGCCTGGGCTGCGGGACCGGATCGCCGGGTCCATCGAGGCCGAGCTGGCGGCGGGCGCTGGAGGACAGCAGGCATGACCGAGTTCGTCCGGGTGTGCGCCCTGTCCGACCTGCCCGCCGAGGGGGCGATCGGGGTGGACATTGGCGACGTGCCGGTGGCGGTGGTCCGCGCCGACGGCGAGGTGTTCGCCCTGCACGACGTGTGCTCGCACGAGGAAGTGCCGCTGTCCGAAGGCGACATCTACGACCACACGGTGGAGTGCTACCTGCACGGGTCCTGCTTCGACCTGCGCACCGGCAAGCCCACCGGCCCGCCGGCCACCAGGCCGGTGCCCATCTACCGGGTGAAGATCGAGGGCGACGACGTCTACGTCGCGCTCGGTGATCACCAGGCCGACGGCCAGTCCGGCTGACCTGACACAGGAGACAATTCTCATGGCAACTCTGGAGATCCACGACCTGCACGTCAGCGTGACGGACGGCGCGGGCGAGGCTCGTGAGATCCTGCGCGGCGTCGATCTGACCGTGTCGGCCGGCCAGACCCACGCGATCATGGGGCCGAACGGCTCGGGCAAGTCCACCCTCGCCTACGCGATCGCGGGTCACCCCAAGTACCAGGTCACCCAGGGATCGATCACCCTCAACGGCGAGGACGTGCTGGCGATGAGCGTGGACGCCCGCGCCCGCGCCGGGCTGTTCCTGGCCATGCAGTACCCGGTCGAGGTGCCGGGGGTGTCGGTGTCCAACTTCCTGCGCACCGCCATCACCGCGGTCCGCGGCGAGGCACCCAAACTGCGGACGTTCAGCAAGGAACTGGCCGGCGCGATGCAGGGCCTGTCGATCGACCCGGAGTTCGCCCGGCGCAACCTGAACGAGGGCTTCTCCGGCGGCGAGAAGAAGCGGCACGAGATCCTCCAGCTCGAGCTGCTCGCGCCGAAGATCGCGGTCCTGGACGAGACCGACTCCGGCCTCGACATCGACGCGCTCAAGGTCGTCGCGGAAGGGATCAACCGGTTCCGCGCCGCGCCGGATCACGGGGTCATGCTGATCACGCACTACACCCGGATCCTGCGCTACGTCACGCCGGACTTCGTACACGTGTTCGTCGGCGGCCGGATCGTCGAGGAGGGCGGCCCCGAACTGGCCGAAACCCTGGAGGCCGAAGGCTACGAGCGGTGGGCAGCGCTAGCCCGGGGGGGCACAGTGCCCGCCGGGGGAGACCCCCGAACCCCCGATGGCCCGAAGCCCCCCGAGAAGGCCGGGGCGGCGACATGACCTTGGATGTTGCGCGCATCCGCAAGGACTTCCCGATCCTGGACCGGACGGTCCGCGGCGGGCAGCCGCTGACCTACCTGGACAGCGCCAACACCTCGCAGAAGCCGCGCCAGGTCATCGAGACGCTGACCGAGTTCTACGAACGGCACAACGCCAACATCCACCGTGCCAACCACGAGCTCGGCGAGGAGGCGACCGAGGCGTACGAGGGCGCCCGGATCAAGGCGGCACAGTTCATCGGCGCCGCCGACGAGACCGAGGTCGTCTTCACCAAGAACATCTCCGAGGGGATCAACCTGGTCGCGTACTCCATGGGCAACGCCAGCACGGGCCGTTCCGGCCCGGGCCGGTTCCGGCTCGGGCCCGGCGACGAGATCGTGATCACCGAGATGGAGCACCACTCCAACATCGTGCCGTGGCAGCTGCTGTGCGAGCGGACCGGCGCCACGCTGCGCTGGTTCAAGGTGACCGGGTGGGACGGGCAGCTCGACCTGTCGGCTATGGACGAGCTGATCAACGAGCGGACCAAGCTGGTCGCGCTCGTCCACCAGTCCAACGTGCTCGGCACCATCAACCCGGTCCGGCAGATCGCCGAGGCGGCCCACGCCGTGGGCGCGCTGGTCCTGGTGGACGCGGCCCAGTCGGTCCCGCACATGCCGGTCGACGTGGCCGAGACCGGCGCCGACTTCCTCGGCTTCACCGGTCACAAGCTGTGCGGCCCGACCGGCATCGGGGTGCTCTGGGGACGCCGGGAGTTGCTCGACGAAATGCCCCCGTTCCTGGGTGGCGGGGAAATGATCGAGACCGTCTGGATGGAGCGGTTGACCTACGCCCCGCCGCCGCACAAGTTCGAGGCCGGCACCATGCCGATCGCCCAGGCCGTCGGCCTGGCGGCGGCGATGGACTACCTCAACGAGATCGGGCGCGACGCCATCCACGCCCACGAGCAGCAGTTGCTCGGCCGGGCCCTGCCCGCACTGGCGGGCATCGACGGCGTCCGCATCCTCGGGCCGGCGACGCCGACCAGCCGGGGCGCCGCGATCTCCTTCGAGGTCGACGGCGTGCACCCGCACGACGTCGGCCAGGTGCTCGACGAGTACGGGATCGCCGTCCGGGCCGGACACCACTGTGCCTGGCCGCTGCACCGGGCGCTCGGCGTCCAGGCCAGCACCAGGGCCTCCTTCTACCTGTACAACACCCTCGACGAGGTCGACGCGCTGGCCGAGGGAATACGCCAGGCGCAGCGGTTCTTCCAAGTGGGGTGAGGAGGGGAGATGCAGCTCGAGTCGCTGTACCAGGAGATCATCCTCGACCACTACCGGCACCCGCACCACAAGGGCCTGCGTGACCCCTACAACGCCGAAGTCCGGCATGTGAACCCGACCTGCGGCGACGAGGTGACCCTGCGGGTCGCGCTGAAGGACGCTGGCGCGGAGCCGGTCGTGGCCGACATCTCCTACGACACGCTGGGCTGCTCGATCAGCCAGGCCAGCGTGTCGGTCATGAGCGACCTGATCATCGGCAAGCCGGTCAGCGAGGCCCTGGCCACCTGCGGCGAGTTCGTCGCCCTCATGCAGTCACGAGGCCGGGCCGAACCCGACGAGGACATGCTGGGGGACGCGATCGCCTTCGCCGGGGTGTCGAAGTACCCGGCCCGTATCAAGTGCGCCCTTCTCGGCTGGATGGCCTGGAAGGACGCGACCGCGCAGGCGATGCGCGACGGTGAGCCCAGCTGAGGTGGGAGTGACAGATGGACCAGAACACGGCTGACGTAACGCAGACAGCGGGCGCCACCGGCACCGACCCCGAGGACGTGCTGGAGGCCCTGCGCGACGTGGTTGACCCCGAACTCGGCATCAACGTGGTCGACCTCGGGCTCATCTACGGGCTGGCCATCGGCGAGGACGGCGTGGCCACCATCGACATGACCCTCACCAGCGCCGCCTGCCCGCTGACCGACGTGATCGAGGACCAGGCCGCCGCCGCGCTGGAGGGCCTCGTGCCCGACTTCCGGATCAACTGGGTGTGGCTGCCGCCCTGGGGCCCGGACAAGATCACCGAAGACGGCCGGGAGCAGCTCCGGGCCCTGGGCTTCAACGTTTAGGCCAGGTCCAGCTCCAGCTCGGGGTGGTAGTGGCCGCCCAGGGCCGCGGTGTTCATCGCCACCCGGCGGGCCAGGGCCCGCTGGCCCGCCTCCCACCGGCCCGGCTCGCCACCCCAGGCCGCCAGTGCCGGGTCGGTGAGCGCGCGGCCGAACGAGAATGTCAGCGGCCACAGATGCGGGATGTGCTGCATGGCCGCCAGGTTCCCGGTGGCCCGCTCGGGACGCTGCCGGCCGGCCGCGAAGGCCACGCCGGCCAGGGTGGCGGGCACCCCGTTGAGGGTGCCGAGGGTCGCCTCGGCCACCTTGGCGGGCGACGGGCACTCGCCCCACTCACTGCCCGGCAGCGTCATGTTCGGGGTGAGCACGACGCCCTCGAAATCCACCCCGTACTCGTGGAGCTCACTCATGACCTCCAGCAGCACCATCGAGGTCACCGTCTCGCAGTGGCCCAGCGTGTGCGAGCGGCCCATCAGCACCTCGGGCTGTACGACGGCCACCAGCCCGGCGTCCTGGCAGGCCGCCGCGTACCTGCCCAGCGCCTGCGCGTTCGCCCGGACCGCAACCGGCGAGGGCATGCCGGGGGCGAGGCGCAGCACCGCCCGCCAGATGGCGAACTGAGCCCCGAGCTGGGCGCAGGTGCGCAGCCGGGGCAGCAGTCCGTCCAGGCCCTCGGTGACCGTCTCGCCCCGGGTGCCCGCCAGCGGTCTCGTCCCCGCGTCCACGGTGATCCCGGGCATCATGCCCAGCTCGCGCAGGACGACGGCGTGCTGGCGCACGCCTTCATCGCACAGGATCACGCCGCTGATCCCGTCGGCGAGGCCGGGCGTGGTGACCAGCATCTCCCGGTAGGCGCGCCGGTTCTCCTCTGTCGCCGGGACCCCGGCCGCGGCCAGCCGCGCCGACATCGCGGCGATGCCCTCGCCAGCGGCCAGGATGCCTTTGCCCGGCGCCACCAGGGCGGCCGCGGCCGGTGCCACCAGTCTCATTCCGCTGCCTCCTCCAGCCCTGCCTCGCGACGACAACAACAGCACCGGACGCTAAGGCTTACCTGGTCACGGGCACATCCCCCTGTGGTGGCAGCGCCCGGGTGAGAGCCGATACGCCTTATGAGGCGTAGCTCACCCCGGCGGCTCCCCGTCCGGGGGGAGGCATGCGCGGAATGGCCGGCCTATGGTGGCGCTTCATGGCGACCCGGAGCACGCCGGCAACGGCGCCGAACGCAGCCGCCCGGTCGCCCGGGAGCGAAGGCGAAGGGGACCATGCCCGACAAGCTCGTGCGCCTGCGCCGCAACGACGCGGCGGCGGATACCCGGCGCCCGGTGATGCTCGCCATCGCCGGCGACAGCGCGGCCGGCAAGACCACGCTCACCCGGGGGATCGCCGAGGCGCTCGGCCCGGAGCGGGCCACCGCCCTGTGTGTGGACGACTACCACCGGTACGACCGCGAGGAACGGCGCCACGTGCCGTTCACGGTGCTCAACCCGGAGTGCAACTACATCGAGGTGATGGAGCAGCATCTGCAGCTGCTGGCGCTGGGACGGCCGATTCTCAAGCCGGTCTATGACCATTCCACCGGCAAGCTGGTGCGCCCGGTGCTGGTGGAGCCGCGTGACTTCGTGATCGTGGAGGGATTGCTGCCCCTGCACACCAAGCTGGCCCGTGCCTGCTTCGACATCACGGTCTACCTTGACCCGCCGGAGGAGATCCGGCGGGAGTGGAAGCTGCGCCGCGACACCGCCGAGCGGGGATACACGCCGGAGCAGGTGCTGGCGGAGCTGGAGCGGCGCGAGCCGGAGTCGGCCGCCTTCATCCGGCCGCAGCGCCAGTGGGCCGATATCGCCGTCCGCTTCGCGCCGGTGGCCGGGCACAGCGAGCCGCGGGACACCCCGCTGTCAGCGGAAATCCTGCTGCGGCCGACCATCCAGCATCCCGAACTGGCCCACGTGCTCACCGACGACGACCGGCGGACCGTGCACCTGAAGCTGGCCCGCGACAGCGACGGCAGGCCGGTGGACGCCCTGCACATCCACGGCTACGCGCCCCGCGAGGACAGCCGGATCGTGGAGAAGGCGATCTGGGAACAGCTGTCCTTCGACCACGGCACGGCGCTGCCCGACACCCTCGGCGAGCACGCCCCCGGCAAGCGGAGCGAGGCCCTGGCGATCGCGCAGCTGCTGCTGCTGTGGCATCTGCTCGAGGCCCGCGCATGAAGGCCGGCACTGGCCCGGATCAGCAGCGGCACCGGCCGGCCGTGGGTACCGTTCCTGACATGACCCGCCCAAGCCAGGCGCCCATGCGGCTGGTGATCATCGATGATCACCAGATGGTGCTCGACGGGCTGAAGGCCATGCTCCGCCCCTACGCCGAGCAGGTGGAGATCGTCGGCGAATGCAGCGAGCCGGCCGACGCGGTCCGGACCGTTGAGAAGCAGGCACCGGACGCGGTCCTGGTCAACGTCCGGCTGCGCGGGGCCAGCGGCCTTGACCTGTGCGGGCAGATCCTGGCCGTCCGGCCCGAATGCAAGGTGGTCTTCCTCACCGTCTACGACGACGAGCAGTACCTCTACCAGGCCCTGCGGGTGGGCGCGGCCGGTTTCCTGCTGAAGCGGATCCGGGGCAGCGAGCTCGTCGACTACCTGGGCCGCATCCGGGACGGCGAGGTGCTCATCGACCCGACCCTGGCCGGCCGGGTCGCGCTGTCCGCCGCCCGGCTGCACCGCGGGGAGTTCTGGCCCGGCGCGCACCTCGGCCTCACCCAGCGGGAGAGCGAGGTGCTCTCACTGCTCGTCGCCGGGCTGTCCAACCGGGCGATCGCCGCCCGGCTGGTAGTCAGCGAGGAGACCGTGAAGACCCATTCCCGCGGCATCTACCGCAAGCTCGGGGTCTCCGACCGGGCCGCCGCCGTCGCCGTGGCCCTGCGTGAGGGGGTGTTCCATTGACCGGCGCGCGGCTGGGGGGAGTGGACGCCGAGCACGAGGTACAGCTGCTGTCGCGGGTGATCGACACCATCTCGGGCGGCCTGGACCTCGGCCGGATGCTGCAGAGCGTGGCGAAGCTGGTGACCGAGACCACCGGGACCGACGTGTGCTTCGTGCACCTGCTCGACGAACGGGGCCGGACCCTGCGGCTGCACGGCGCCACCCCGCCCTTCGACAGCCTGGTCGGGAAGATCGAGCTGGGGCTGGGCGAGGGCGTGTCCGGCTGGGTCGCCTCGCACGGCGAGCCGGCCGTGATCGTGGACGACAAGACCGCCGACCCCCGCTACCGGTACATCCCGGCGCTGCGCGGAGAGGAGTTCACCTCCATGGCGTCGGTCCCCATCGTCACCCCGCTGGGTCACCTGGTGGGGGTGCTGAACGTGCACACCAGGCTGCGCCGGGAGTTCACCGCCGCCGACACCGAACTGCTGCGCTCGGTGGCCGGCCTGGTCGCGGGAACGATCGAGAACGCCCGGCTGCACCGGCGGCTGGCCGAACGGGAGGAGGCGCTGGAGCAGTTCGCGGAGCAGACGGTCGAATGGCAGGAACACGAGCGCCGCCGGCTCGCCGGGGAGATCCACGACGGGATCAGCCAGCGCATCGTGAGCCTGTTCTTCCACCTGTCGGCCGCGGCCGACGCCATCCCCGGCGCCCCGGACATAGCCGCCGAGCAGGTCGCGCTGGCGCAGGAACTGGCCGCCGCCGCGCTGGACGAGACCCGGTCCGCGATCGCCGGGCTGCGCCCGCCGATACTCGACGACCTCGGGCTGGCCGCCAGCCTGGAAAGCCTGGGCCACTCGTTCCCGCAGCTCGACGTGCAGGTCGAGGCCACCCGCAGCCGGATGGCCGAGCACATCGAGACCGCCGTCTACCGCACCGCCCAGGAAGCGCTGCAGAACGTCGCCAAGCACGCGAACGCGCACAGCGTCCGGGTCCGCCTCTACCTCCAGCGGGACAGGATGGTGCTGGAGGTGGCCGATGACGGCACCGGATTCGACCCGGCGGCAGCCGGGGGCGGCGCCGGGCCAGGCCCGGGTACAGGCGCGCCGACCGGGTTCGGCCTGGCCGGCATGCGGGAGCGGGCCGAGCTGCTCGGCGGGCGGCTGGAACTGGCCTCCTCGCCGGAACGGGGGACCACGGTCCGGCTGACTGTGCCGCTGAGCCCGCCCCTGGCCGGGCCGGGCAGCTTACCCCTGGCCGGCCCGGGCAGCTTACCCCTGAGCGGGCTGGTCAGTTCACCTCTGGCCGAGCTGGTCAGCTCACCGCCGGCCGGTCCGGGGGCGCCGCTTCCCCGGCCGGGCCGTTCGCTTCCGGGCCAGGATCGGCATCCCGGAACACCCGGCTCGCGCGCACGTCCGCAGCGCTGATCTCCATCAGGTCGCCCCGCGCGATCAGCCCCCCGCCCGCGACCAGCCGCCGCGCCTGGCGCAGCCGCAGCCGGTCGATCGCGTTGCGGATGCTGCGGGCGTTGGCGAACCTCGGCTGGCCCATCCGGAGGCTGACGTACTCCGCGAACGCCTCCCGGGCGGCGGGGGAGAGCCGGTACTGCTCGCGCTCCAGCATCAGGTCCGCGATCTGGAGCAGCTCGCCCAGGGTGAAGTCGGGGAAGTCGATGTGATGGGCGATCCGGGAGGCCATGCCCGGGTTGGACCGGAAGAAGGTGTCCATCCGGTCGGCGTAGCCGGCCAGGATCACCACCAGGTCCTCCCGGTGCGCCTCCATGAACTGCAGCAGGATCTCGATCGACTCCTGGCCGTAGTCGCGCTCGTTTTCCGGCCGGTACAAGTAGTACGCCTCGTCGATGAGGAGCACCCCGCCCATCGCCCGTTTGAGCACCTCCTTGGTCTTCGGGGCGGTGTGGCCCACGTACTGGCCGACCAGGTCGTCCCGCGTGACGCTGACCAGCTGGCCCTTGCGCAGGTAGCCGAGCTCGCGCAGGAGTTCGCCCATGTGCATGGCGACCGTGGTCTTGCCCGTGCCGGGGCTGCCGGTGAAGCACATGTGCAGGCTCGGCCGCGAGGAGCTGAGCCCGTACCGGCGCCGGAGCCGGTCGATGAGCAGCAGCGCGGCGATCTCACGGACCCGGTCCTTGACCGGTGCCAGGCCGATGAACTCGGCGTCCAGCCGGTCGAGCATCTGCGAGATCCGCAGCGCCTGCTCCTGGGCCGCCAGGTCCACCTTCTCGTCCGGCGCGAGCGTCTCCAGCCCGGCCGGATCTGCCCCGTCCGCCGGATCGGTCCCGGCTGCCGGATCGGTCCGGTCACCAGACCCCTCACCGGTGGCGGACAGCCCCGGCCTGGGCATGGCGAAGCCCCGCGGCGCAGGCTCGCCAGTTGCGGTCATGTGTCGCCACGCGCTCCGTTTGGCGCGATGTACCCGGGTGCGGCGCCGCCGCTGCCGTAGCGCTCGCCGCGCGGCCGGCCGGCGGCGTAGGCGTGGAGCGAGTAGCGGATGCGCCGGTCGGAGGTTTCCTGCCGGTCCAGCCGGAACCCGGGCTCGGTGGCGGGCCGGTTCACGATGAAGCTCAGGGCGGTGGTCTGCCGGCCCAGGCTCGCGTCGTAGGCCGACACCCGGATGTAGTGGTCCGGGTAGGTGGCGCGGCACTCGGTCACCTCATGCATCGCGGCGGCCGCGTCGGCGATGCCGAACATGGGCAGGCCCCACATCTCCCACAGCACGTTGCGCGGGTGCGGGTCGTCGGTGAACTCGACCGCCACGGCCCAGCCCCGGTCGATGGCGCAGGAGATCTGCGCCCGGATCTCGTCGTCGGTGAGGTCGGGCAGGTAGGAGAACGTGCCCTGGGTGATCCGCATCGCTGCTCCTAGATGCTCGGGGTCGCCACGACGTCAGGCGTGTCGGTGGACTCGTAGTTGAAGGTGATCTCGCCCCAGGTGTCCAGCGCGACCTGGAGCGGCTGGCAGTCTTTGGCGGCGTCGCGGAGGATGGCCTCGCCCTCGCGGGCGAAGTCGCGGCCCTCGTTCCGCGCTTTGATCATGGCCTCGGTGGCGACCCGGTTGGCGGTCGCCCCGGCCGCGATGCCCATCGGGTGGCCGATGGTGCCGCCGCCGAACTGGAGCACCACGTCCTCGCCGAGGTAGCCGAGCAGCTGGTGCATCTGGCCCGCGTGGATGCCGCCCGAGGCGACCGGCATGGTGCCCGGCATCGAGCCCCAGTCCTGGTCGAAGTAGATGCCCTGGGCCGGGTTGAGCGGTATGTGCGCGTCGCGCAGGGTGTCGTAGTAGCCGCGGACCATGGCCGGGTCGCCCTCCAGCTTGCCGACCACGGTGCCGGCGTGGACGTGGTCCACGCCGATCATCCGGCACCACTTGGAGATGACCCGGAAGCTGACGCCGTGCGACTTCTGCCGGGTATAGGTGCCGTGCCCGGCCCGGTGCAGGTGCAGGATCACGCCGTTCCGGCGGGCCCACCGCGACATGGAGTGCATCGCGGTGTACCCGACCGTCAGGTCGATCATGACGATGACGCTGCCGAGATCCCGGGCGAAGTCGGCCCGCTCGTACATGTCCTCCATGGTGGCCGCGGTGACGTTGAGGTAGTGCCCCTTGATCTCGCCGGTCCGCTCCTGGGCCCGGTTGACCGCCTCCATCGTGAACAGGAAACGGTCCCGCCAGCGCATGAACGGCTGTGAGTTGATGTTCTCGTCGTCCTTGGTGAAGTCGAGGCCGCCGCGCAGGGCCTCGTAGACGACGCGGCCGTAGTTGCGCGCCGACAGGCCCAGCTTGGGCTTGGTGGTCGCGCCCAGCAGCGGGCGGCCGTACTTGTTCAGGTACTCCCGCTCCATCACGATGCCGTGCGGCGGTCCCTGGTAGGTCTTGATGTAGTGCAGCGGGATCCGCATGTCCTCCAGGCGCAGTGCCTTGAGCGCCTTGAAGCCGAACACGTTGCCGATGATCGACGAGGTCAGGTTCGGGATCGAGCCCTCCTCGAACAGGTCGATGTCGTAGGCGATATAGGCGATGTACTCGCCCTCGCGGCCGGGCACCGGATCGACCCGGTAGCACTTGGCCTGGTAGTGGTCGTAGGCGGTGAGCCGGTCGGTCCAGACGACCGTCCAGGTCGCGGTGGAGGACTCACCGGCGACCGCGGCGCCCGCTTCCTCGGGCGGGACCCCGGGCTGCGGCGTGATGCGGAACGCGGCGAGCACGTCCGTGTCTCTGGGCACGTAGTCGGGTGCGTAGTAGCCCATCTGCGCGTACGGGATGACTCCCGCGCTCCAGCGGTCCTGCCCAGCGGCCATGGCTCCTCCGGTCGGCTGTCGAGCCCCCACCGGCCGCCGGGTCGGCGCGGATGTCAGGCCCTCCGCCGGTCACGATGCCAGGGGGCTACCGCTGTGTCTATTGAGGGTTTGGCGGTTATTCGTAAGGCAAAGATTGATAGTGGGGGAGGCCGCCGTCACGGCCGCGCGGGCACGGCACACAGAAACGCCGTGCCCGCGCGACCGCGCCGCCGGCCGCGGCTACCGCTGCTCACCTGCTGGCTATCCGGTCGGCCGGGTCGGGGCGACGGAAACCACCGGCGCTCAAGGCGTGCGTCACCAGCCGGGCGGCAGGCAGGGGGAGGCGGCCCGGGTGGGCCACCAGGTACCAGTCACGGTGCAGCGGGGTGCCGGGGACCGGGATCTCGGCCAGCTTGCCGTCGGCGAGCTCGGCCGCGACCGCGTCGCGGGACAGGAGCGTGACGCCGAGGCTGACCTGGGCCGATTCGCGGATCGCCACGTTGGAGCCGACCATCAGGGTCAGCGGGGAAATGTCGAGATCGGCAAGGAGCGCGTCGGTGCTGGCGCGGGTGCCCGAGCCCGGCTCACGCAGCAGCCAGGTCTGGCTGGCCAGCCACGGCAGCAGGCCGACCGCCTCCGCCTCGGCTGTGGCGCCCGCACCCTCCCCGATGCCCGCCCGGGCCGCGGCGGCTAGCTCCGGGGCAGCCACCACGACCAGTTCGTGCGGGCGGACCGCGTGGACGACTACGTTCCAGGCGGGTTCGGGGCGGCCGCCTAGGACCAGGTCTACCTGGTGGCGGTCGAGGAGGGAACGGACTCGGTCGCGGTTGCCGGCTTCCAGCCGGACTCCGGTCTGCGGGTGGCGCCGGCGGAAATCGCCGAGGATGCCGGGCACGATCTGCTCGGCCGCGGTGGTGACGGCGGCGATCCGCAGCTCACCGCGCTCGGGGTCGGCGGCGGCCGCCGCCGACCGGGCCGCCTCGTCGAGCAGGCCGAGGATGCGGCGCGCGTAACGGGCGTAGGCCGTCCCGGCCTCGGTCAGCCGCAGCCCGCGCCCGTCCGGGGTGATCAGCGCGACCCCAAGTGATTTCTGCAGCGCGGCGACCGAGGCGGACACCGCCGCCTGGGTGACCACCAGCTCCTCCGCCGCGGCCCGCACCGACCCGTTGTCGGCCACGGCCAGGAAGCTGCGGAGCTGGTTGAGAGTCATCGCCGACCTCGCTGACCCGAAAACGTTAAGGGAAATACTATTAGTTATAGCTAACGATCAAATATCAGCCAGATAATGACGGCCGGCTTCTCCGGACCGCGATGCCTTAAGGTGCTGGCTGGCCGGAGACGGCCGGCCGGGCACGGTGGAGGTCGCCATTGGCAGGGAATCAGGCCGGCGCCCGCTGGGTGGAGGTTCCGCCGGAGCGGCTGGTGCGCTGGGTGGGCACCTTCGCCACCCGGCACGGGCCGACCGTGGCCGAGCCGGGCCCGGAGGTCGTGGTGCTGCGGGCCAGCGACGGCACGGTCGCCGCCTGTCACCCGCCGTTTCCGCCCCTGCCGCAGCCGGGGGAGAGGGAAGCGGAACTGGCCCGGCCGCCGGGGGCGAGCCAGCGGGACCCGGCCCGGCAGGCGGAACTGATGGCCGCGCACGCTGCCGCCGACCGTACCGTCGGCGTGCTGCTGGTCCGCCTCGGCGGTCATGCCGTGGGTGTGTTTACCGGCGATCCGCCGCTGCTGGCCGTGTCCAAGACCGGCTCACGGCTCGTCCACGGCCGGGCCGCGGCCGGGGGCTGGTCACAGCGCCGGTTCGCCCGGCGCCGCGAGAACCAGGCGGCGGCGGCGCTCAGCGCTGCCGCGGATACCGCGCTTGCCGTCCTGGGACCGTATGAGGGCCGGCTCGACGCGGTCGTGCTGGGCGGCGACCGGCGTGCGATGGCCGGGGTGCGGGCCGACCCCCGGCTGGCGCCGTTCATCGCCCTGGCGGTCGAGCGCTTCCTCACCGTGCCCGACCCCCGGCTGGCCGTGCTGAAGGACACCCCGCGCCTGTTCCGTGCGATCCGGATCCGGCTCACCGAGCCGGACCCGCCATGATCGCGGCGGCGCTGACCCGGCCGTCACGCGGGGCCGAGAAGGTCCCACCGGTTGCCGGCGATATCGAGGAACACGGCGACGCGGCCGTACGGCTCGGTGCGCGGCGGCGACACGAACTCGACGCCGGCGGACGTCATCCGCGCGTACGCAGCGTCGAAGTCCTCCACCCGGAGGAAGAACCCCACCCGCCCGGCGACCTGGTTCCCGACGGCGGCGGCCTGGCGTTCCCCGTCGGCCCGCGCCAGCAGCAGGCCCGTCGCGGCGCCCGGCGGCCGCACCACTACCCACCGCTTGGGGCGCCCGCCGCTGGTGGTGAGGGCCGGGGAGTCCTCCACGAGCTCGAAACCCAGCGCGCCGACGAAGAAGTCGATCGCTGGGTCATACTCCCTGACCACGATGGCGATGAGGTCCAGGTGCACGGCGCCAGCATAGGAGCCGCGGAGAGCGTCCCGGGAAGTGCGCTAGACCAGCATGGTGGATCCCCAGACCAGCGCGGCTATGGAGCCGATCAGCCAGAGGCGGTACCAAAGACCCCGCGGCAGGCCGGTCATCTCGCGCAAAATACCCGCGTCCCCGGCCCTGGTACCGTGCTCCAGCACAGAGCGAACGCCGGACAGCAGCAGCAGCCAGCTGAGCGCGTATGCGGTCACGGCTTCGAGCCCGGCGTTCCGGCTGCGGGCTATGGAGAACAGCAAGAAGCCAGCGCCGATCACCGCCGCGATGCCGAAGACGTTGCGCAGGCACAGCAGCAGAATGCCGAGGAGCAGTACCCCGATCCACAGGACGGGGACAATCAGGCCGTGGGCGATAAACCCCGCGGCGGCGAGGCCGAAGCCGCTGGGACCCAGGTAGCCAACGATCCCGGCGGTCACGCCTGCGCCGGGGCCGGGACGCAGTTGTGTTTTTCCGTCGCCGTCGGCTTTCAGGCGCACGCTGAGGACGCGCGAGCCCAGACAGGAACCAACGACCGCGTGCGCACCCTCGTGTGCCATGGTGTCGACCAGGCGAACCATCTCCCAGAACCCGGGCATCACGACCAGGATCAGCGCGGCTACCCCCACCGCTACGGCGACTGGGGCGGGCAGCCTGCCCACCTCCTGCATCGGCGCTGAAGTCACCACGGTCATCGGCATCTCCCCCCACCCGTGACCGTTCGGGCACCCCCGCTGCTTCCAGTCTGGCCGGGCACGGCCCGATGTCCATACCGGACTTCAGGGGCGGGCGTGCGTAGCGGGTAAACTGGCAGCATGCTGCCGCTCCTGCCGTAAAAGGGAATGCCCCGGACGCGGGGCTGTTGAGAGAATCGGAAATTCCCTTGGTAAGGAGTGGGTCCACGTGATCGCGGCCACCGGCCTGGAACTGCGGGCTGGCGCGCAACTGCTGCTGGAGAGCGCCACCTTCCAGATCAGCCCGGGCGACAAGGTGGGCCTCGTCGGCCGCAACGGCGCGGGCAAGACCACGCTCGCCCGGGTGCTGGCCGGCGAGGGCCTGCCCGCCGCCGGCACCGTGCAGCGCCGCGGCTCGATCGGGTACCTGCCCCAGGACTCCCGGGCGGGTGACCTGGCCGCGCTGGCCATGGACCGGGTCCTGTCGGCGCGCGGGCTCGATGAGGTGCGCGGCGGGATGCGGGCCGCCGAGGAGGCGATGGCCGATCCCAGCCCGGCGCACCGGGACGCCGCCGTGCGGCGGTACTCCACCCTGGAGGAACGGCTGGTCGTGCTCGGGGGGTACGCCGCCGAGGCCGAGGCGGCCGCTATCGCCTCCAGCCTGGGCCTGCCCGACCGCGTGCTGGGCCAGCCGCTGCGCACGCTCTCGGGCGGGCAGCGGCGCCGGGTGGAGCTGGCCCGGATCCTGTTCTCGGGCGCGCAGACACTGCTGCTCGACGAGCCCACCAACCACCTGGACGCCGACTCCATCGCCTGGCTGCGCGACCACCTGCGCACGTTCCGCGGCTCCGTCGTGATCATCAGCCACGACGCCGGGCTGCTGGAGGCGGTGGTCGGCCGGATCTTCCACCTCGACGCCGACCGCGCCGAACTCGACCTCTACAACGTCGGCTGGCGGGCGTACCTGGAGCAGCGCGAGACCGACGCCCGGCGGCGCAAGCGGGAGGCGGCGAACGCCCAGCGCCAGGCGGCTGCCCTGCAGGCGCAGGCGGACAAGATGCGCGCGAAGGCCACCAAGGCCCGGGCCGCCCAGGGCATGGAGCGCCGGGCGCAGCGGCTGCTGGCCGGGGTAAGCGCGGAACGTCCCGCGGGCCGGGTCGCGCGGCTGCGCTTCCCGGAGCCGGCCCCATGCGGCAAGACGCCGCTGTCCGCTGAGGACCTGTCGAAGTCCTACGGCTCGCTGGAGGTCTTCGCCGGGGTGGATGTGGCGGTGGACCGGGGCGCCCGGATCGTGGTCCTGGGGCTCAACGGGGCGGGCAAGACCACCCTGCTACGCCTGCTGGACGGGCTGGAACAGCCCGACACCGGGCGGGTCATCCCCGGCCACGGGCTCCGCCTCGGGTACTACGCGCAGGAGCACGAGACCCTGGACGGCGAGCGCACCGTGCTGGACAACATGCGGTCAGCCGCGCCGGACCAGCCCGATGGCGAGCTCCGGCGCATCCTCGGGTCCTTCCTCTTCCCCGGCGACGCGGTCGCCAAGCCCGCCGCAGTCCTGTCCGGCGGTGAGAAGACCCGGCTCGCGCTCGCCCTGCTGGTCGTGTCCGGGGCCAACGTGCTGCTGCTCGACGAGCCGACCAACAACCTGGACCCCGCGAGCAGAGCTGAGATCCTGTCCGCCCTGCGCCGCTACCAGGGCGCGATCGTGCTGGTCACCCACGACGAAGGGGCGGTCGAGGCGCTGGCGCCCGAGCGGGTGATCCTGCTGCCGGACGGCGTCGAGGATTCCTGGAGCGAGGACCTGTCCGACCTGGTGGCCCTGGCCTGACTGGCCCGTGCCCCGTCACCTGGGCCGTTTCTGTCATGACGAAAATGCGGTGATCATTTACTCCGATCTGGGTAGCCGATCGGGTGGTAATGAGTGATCATGGCGGAAGGGCGGGTAACGCAGCGACTACTTCAGCTCACAGGAGGTACGCGTGGCCGAGACCCTCAAGAAAGGCACCCGCGTCACCGGCGCCGACCGGGCTAAGCTCGCGTCGGACCTGAAGAAGAGGTACGACGCGGGTGAGAGCATCCGGTCGCTTGCCGCAGCGACCGGCCGTTCCTACGGCTTCGTGCACCGCATCCTCACCGAGAACGGCGTATCGCTGCGTGGCCGCGGCGGCGCCACCCGGGGCAAGGCCCGCGCGAATCGCTGAGGGGACGTTGACGCCCGCCCCCGCCGATCTCGCCCGCGCGGGCCTGCGGCTGGATCTGGACCAGCCGGCGCCCGGCGCGGTCACGGTGACCTTGTCCCGGCCCCGGCGCCGCAATGCCATGACACCAGGCATGTGGCGTGGCCTGGCGGCCATCGGGCGTTCGCTCCCGCCCAGCGTGCGGGTGGTGGTGGTCTGCGGCGACGGTCCCTCGTTCTCGGCCGGGATCGACCTGCGGCTGCTCGGCGGCGAAGGCGTCGAGGACTCCGAACCGCTGCCCATCCCCGCGGACCCAGGCTTCGAGGACTGGATCGCTGCCTGCCAGGAGGGATTCGGCTGGCTCCACCACCCGTCCCTGGTATCGGTGGCCGCGGTGCACGGGCACGCCATCGGCGCTGGCTTTCAGCTCGCCCTCGCCTGTGACCTGAGGGTCCTCGCGGACGACGCGCGGCTGTCGATGCGCGAGCCCACCCTGGGCCTGGTCCCCGACCTAATGGGGACAAAGCCACTTGTCGACATTGTCGGCCTGCCGCGGGCCCTGGAGCTGTGCCTGACCGGGCGCTCGGTGGCCGCGGAGGAAGCCCGCGCCCTCCGGCTCGCCGAGCTGGTGGTTTCCACGGACGAACTCGACGCCACGGTCGGCGATCTCGTCGCGGCGATCCTCGCCGTGGACCCGGCCACGGCCCGGGCGACCAAGGAGCTGCTGGCCCAGGCGCCCGGTCACACGCTGGAGCAGCAGGCGGCCGCCGAACGCCGGGCGCAGGCGTCACTCCAGCGCGGCCGACTCACCGGCGGGTGAGGCGGGCGGCGCGTAGACCGCCACCTCGCCGTCCCAGGAGACCGTCAGCCGGCCCTGCGCGGCCAGCAGCTCCAGATGCGCCCGGGTCTCGGTCACCGCGAGCATCTGGTTGAGCGGATCCAGTTCCTCCAGGTGGCGGCCACGGCGCGTCCAGCGCAGCGCGCAGGCCACCTGGTAGGCGGTGCCCGCCCCGGCCGCGACCGCCTCGGCGCACCGGCTGAGCCGGCCGGCGTGGTGGGCCAGCAGCTCATCGATGCGGGTGTGGACGCTCGCGGTGACCGGGCCGTGCGCGGGCAGCAGGCGCATATCGGGCAGGGCCCGGACCACGCGCAGGGATTCCAGGAAGTCACCGAGCGGCAGGCGGGCCGAGACCGGCTCGAACCCGATCGACGGGGTGATGTGCGGGAGCACGTGGTCACCGGCGAAGAGCAGCCCGGTGGTGGCATCGGTGAAGACGACGTGGCCCTGGGTGTGGCCCGGGGTCGGCACCACGCCCAGGGTCCGGCTGCTCAGCTCGATCTCGGTGTGCGGGGCCAGCCATTCATCCGGCGCTTCCCAGCCGGGCGGGCGGCTGCGCGGAGCGGCGCCCAGCGCCCGCAGCCGCCCGAGCACCGCCTCGGCACCGCTCGCCCGCAGCTGCCTGAGCTGCGGCTCGAACGGCCGCCGGCCGCCGGCCAGGAGGACCCGGATGGCCTCGTGCTCCCCGGCGCCCAGGCTCACCTTGCTGCCGAAGATACGCCGCAGCTCCACCGCCTGCGTGTAGTGGTCACGGTGCACGTGTGTGACCAGGAAGTGCCGCACGTCCCCCAGCCCGCAGCCGAGCATGGCGAGCGCGGCCGCCAGCGCCTGGCGGGACTCGGCGAGCGCCCACCCGCTGTCGATGAGGACGAGCCCGTCGCCGTCCTCCACGACATAGACGTTCACCGCCCGCAGGCCGTCGGTGGGCAGGGGGAGCGGCACCCGGTGCACGCCGGGGGCGACGGTGAACAGGCCGGGCTCGGCCCAGTCCGCGGTGCTGGCCTCGGTTTCAGCGCTCACGTGCGTCCTTACTGGTCGCCTGCATGACCACTCCATGATCGCGCATCCGCCGGGCTCATCAGTTCACCATCAGCTGACACGGGAAGAGCGCGGCCCGGGCCGACGTTGGCCTGTGCATGGCCGCCGCCAACTGGCATGCTTACCGATCGTTCAGCCGCGACAGGTCCGTCACCCATCAACGGCTCACCAAGGGCATCGTCCGCCGGATCGCCTCCTACGCCCGGCCGTACCGGTGGACCCTCGCGCTGTTCCTCGCCTGCACCTGCGTGACGGCCGTGATCACGGTGGCGGTGCCGCTGCTTCTCAAGACGATCATCGACAAGGGCATCCTGAAGGACGACACGACGGTCGTGCTCGAGGTGGCGGGCCTGGTCGCGGGCCTGGCCGTGGCCGGCGCCCTGATCTCGGTCGCCACCCGGTGGCTGTCCGCACGGACCGGCGAGGGACTCATCTACGACCTGCGCACCCAGGTGTTCGGGCACGTCCAGCGGCAGCCGATCGCGTTCTTCACCCGCGCCCAGACCGGCTCGCTGGTCAGCAGGCTCAACAACGACGTCATCGGGGCGCAGCAGGCCATCACCTCCACCCTGGCCAGCGTGGTGTCCAACGCGCTGACCCTGCTGCTGGTGCTCATCGCGATGCTGTCGCTGTCCTGGCTGGTGACCGTGGTGGCGCTGGTGCTGCTGCCCCTGTTCGTGATCCCCGCCCGGCTGATCGGCCGCCGCCTGCAGCGCTACACCAGGGAGTCGATGCAGCTCGACGCCGAGATGGGCAGCAACATGACCGAGCGCTTCAACGTCGCGGGCGCGATGCTGGTGAAGCTGTTCGGCAACCCGGAGAACGAGCAGCGCGTCTTCGCCGGCCGGGCGGCCAAGGTCAGGGACATCGGCGTGATCACCGCCATGTATGGCAGCACGCTGTTCATCGCGCTCAGCCTGCTCGCGTCCATGGCCACGGCAGTCGTCTACGGCCTCGGCGGCGGGCTGGTCATCCACGGCGCCTTCCAGCTCGGCACCCTGGTCGCGCTGACCGCGCTGCTCGCGCGCCTCTACGGGCCGATCACCGCGCTGTCCAACGTCCAGGTGGACGTCATGACCGCGCTGGTCAGCTTCGACCGGGTGTTCGAGGTGCTCGATCTCCAGCCGCTCATCACCGAGCGCCCGGGAGCGGTGCCGCTGCCCGCGCCGGCGGGCGGCAACGGCGGCGCGCCCGCGCCCGCCCCGCCGGTTGAGTTCGACAAGGTCTCGTTCCGCTACCCGACGGCCAGCGAGGTGTCGCTGGCCTCCCTGGAGTCGATCGCGCTGCCCATGCCGGAACGCGCCGGCAGCGGGCAGGACGTGCTGCACGAGGTGAGCTTCACCGCGCCGTCCGGGAAGCTGACGGCCCTGGTCGGTCCGTCCGGCGCGGGCAAGACCACGATCACCCACCTGGTGGCCAGGCTGTATGACCCGCGCGAGGGAGTGGTCAAGATCGGCGGCCACGACCTGCGCGACCTCACGCTCGATTCGCTGCATAACGCGGTCGGCGTGGTGACCCAGGATGCGCACATGTTCCACGACACCATCCGGGCCAACCTCTCCTACGCCCGGCCCAGCGCCACCGAGGAAGAGCTCATCAAGGCGTGCCAGGCCGCCCAGATCTGGGATCTGGTGGCCGACCTGCCCGACGGCCTGGACACGGTGGTGGGCGACCGCGGCTACCGCCTCTCGGGCGGGGAGAAGCAGCGGCTGGCGATCGCCCGGCTGCTACTCAAGGCGCCATCGGTGGTCGTGCTCGATGAGGCCACCGCCCATCTGGACTCCGAGTCCGAGGTGGCGGTCCAGCGCGCGCTGAAGACCGCGCTGGCCGGCCGGACGTCGCTGGTCATCGCCCACCGGCTGTCGACGATCCGGGAGGCCGACCAGATCCTGGTGATCGACCACGGCCAGGTGAGGGAGCAGGGCCGGCACGAGGAGCTGCTGGCCGCCGGCGGGCTGTACGCCGAGCTTTACCACACCCAGTTCGCCGGCCAGGAAACCCATCAGCCGGCCGATCACCAGCGTGCCCCGACGACGGCGGTCCCGACCGCTAACGGTGGTCCGGCCGACGGCGCGACTCAGATGCCGTAGCCGACCCGGCGCAGCTCGTCGCCGGCGACCCGCTCCACCTCGGCGGCCTGCGCCGGGTTCAGCGCGCGCCGCCACACCCCGGCCTCGGAATCGGGGTCCTGCCCCGGCCGCAGCTCCGGGTGGCTGATCTCGGCTCCGATGAACGACGATACGGCCCTGGCCGCGGCCCCCGGCTGGCGGATCATCTCCTCGTAGCGCAAGGTGATGAGCTGCTCGGCGGTCAGTGCGTTGCGCAGCCGGGCCATCACGCGCACGGTGCCGCGCCAGCGCATCGCGCATTTGCCCGCCACCGACAGGCCGGGCCACTCGGCCCGGTCCGCCTGGGTCTCCACCCCGATCACCGGATGGGCGGACTCGGCGTCCAGGTCCACGAAACCGGGACGGAACCAGGCCAGTGCGTCGGGATCGGTGAGCATCCCCGCCACCACATCCCGGCCGTCACGGATGATCTGCAGCAGCCGCGCATCGGGGAAGGCGTCGATCAGCGACTCGGCGCAGTACAGCAGGTCAGGGCTGGCGTCCCCGTAGCGGCTGATGACGCGGTCGCCCACGCACGGCCCGGTGCCCTCGGCCCCGCCCGCCTCCCGGCAGGCCGTCGAGCACCCCAGGCAGCAGTGGGGGCTGACCTGCCAGCCCTGGGCGAACGCGTCCCGCAGCACGGTGGCCGCCGCCTCCGCCCGGCCGCGGGCCAGCTGGGGGTTGCGCGCGAAGGCATGCACGACCGGCAGCACCCAGCGCTGGCCCATCGTGAGGTGGAAGCCCTCGGAGCGCTTGAGCGCCCGGGCGAGGATGGAAACACCCGAACACGGAGCGCCGAGCAGGAAGACCGGATGCCGGACCTTGCGGCCGTTGACCACCAGGATGTGCGGGCGGGCCGCGGCCGGCCGGGGGTAGGCCGACATGGCGCCAGCAGGCGGCGGGCCGAGCACTCCGGTATCCGTGGGCCCCGGTGAGCTGGTCACAGGATCAGCGTTCCGCCCTTCACGTATGCATTGTCCCTTCTGCAGGTAAACCGTACCTGGCGGCCTGGCCCTGGGTTGGTCACACAGCGTTCCGCTGAGCCCGGCCCGGTGCTGGCCGGGGCCGGGCCGGCCATAAGCTGGCAGCCGTGCCAGCATCCTGTCCGCTGCCCCGCGGATCCCCGCGTGCCGGGCAGCACCGCTGGCTGCCCGGCGCCTGGGCGGCGCTGGCCGCGGCCCTCGCCCTGGCCCTGGCCGTCGCGGGCTGCTCCTCCTTCGACGCCGCATTCGGCAAGCAGGAGGCGGTCGTGCAGTTCCAGCCGCAGACCCCCAACTCGGTCCGGCTCAAGGTGCGGGCCGCCTGCTCACACGTGCCGCGGGCCACCCCCGAGCCACTGCCCACCGACCACCTCGCCTCGGACATGCTCAACGACGTGCGGTACCGGGTGGACAACGCCAGCGACGGCGATCTCGCCAAGCTCCAGCAGTGCCTGCAGAAGTTCCCGTCCGTCGCGGGTATCGAATTCAACGGGCCGGGCGGCAGCTGAACCCGGGGGCTGATCCCGGCAGATCCGCCCCGAGCCGGGCCCGCCGGTCCGTATGCTCAAGGTTCGTGATCCGCTTTGGGACATTCCCGCTGGCCACCGCGCGCCGTGCGGCCGCCCGCGCGGGCGCCGCGCTGACGGTAACGGCGCTGGCCGGCTGCGGGCTGCTGGGCACGTCGGCCGCGAACTCAGCGGCCACCGCGCAGCAGGCCACCAAGGCCAAACCGGCCACGTCCGCGGCCGCCCCGTCGCCGGCCCAGGCGCCGCAGGCGCCCCCCTGCCCCCCTGCCCCCGCCGGGTTCTCCTGCACCATGCGGCTGCGGATCGCCGCCGTGGAACGGTACCTGAAGCACCGGCCCGGCATGATCGGGATCGTCCTGCGTGACAGGTCCACCGGGGCGGTCTGGCGGAACAAGTACGCGGACAGCCAGATCTACATGGCCTCGACCAGCAAGCTGGCGATGGCGATCACCCTGCTGCTGCAGAACCAGGCCGGCGTCATCCACCTGTCGTCCGCCGACCGCGCGGTGATGTACCAGATGCTGCACGTCAGCTCCGACAACGCCGCCGACGATCTCTGGTTCAAGTACGGTGCGTCCTTCTACACCAGCTACTTCCCCCGGATCGGCCTGACCGGGGCCCACTACCTTCCGCAGGCGGGCGTGACCGGGCCCTACTGGGGGGAGATGACCTGCACGGCCGACGACGAGAGCCGGGTTATCAACTACGTGCTGAACCAGCTTCCCACGCCGCTGCGCAGTTACCTGGTGGACCAGCTGCGTCACGTCGCCCCCGTCCAGCACTTCGGCGTGTGGGGCGCCGGCCCGGCCAACCACCCCGGGAACAAGGACGGATGGTCGGTGGAGAAGCCGGGCTGGATCATCGACTCGAACGGGTTCGCCGGGCCCGGCGCCCGCTACACCCTGGCCATGATGAACAGCCTGGACGGCGAGGGCGGGTACCACGCCGGGACCAATACGGTCACCCAGGTGGCGGCGATCCTGTTCCAGGGTCACCAGATCCCGGCCCCGCAGGTGAGCGCCACACCCTAATGGTGGAAGGGGGGCGGGGCGGGCGGGGCCGCGCCCTCCGCCCCGCTTCGCTCTTTATACGCTCCGGCCACGGCCCCGGCCGCCCCGCCGCGCATCGCCGGCCGACCCCGCCTTCGGGCACGACCCGGGCCCCGCTGCACATTCCGGGCACGGCCCCGGCCACCGCGCTGCGCGGCTTGAGCACGGCCCACGCGGCGCTGCGCCTTCCGGGCACGGCCCGCTCGCCCTGCTGCGCGTCGTGGGCGCGGGCTCGGCTGCGCTGCTAACTGGGCCGCGCTGGTCCGTGTTGTTGCAGCTCAGGGTCGTGGGTTGGGATCTGGTTGCGTGAGGTGAGGGGGGTGTGATTAGAATTGCCCACTAAACTGATCGGAAAGATCACCTATTAAACAGACCGGAAAGATGGGCGGGGTGTTGCGGTATGCGTAGAGGCCTCCTTGCGGCCGGGGTAGCCGCGGTCGCGGTACTGGCGGCCGGGTGCAGCTCGTCGTCGGCGGCGTCCGGCGGGGGTTCCAGCCCCGTCGTGCTGCGGCTCGGCTTCCTGGGCAACATCACGCACGAGCCCGCCCTGGTGGGGCTGGAGAAGGGCTACTTCGCCAAGGCGCTGGGCAAGAACGTCACCCTGAAGACCAGCGTCTTCAGCTCCGGCACCGAGGAGACCACCGCGCTGCTGGCGGGCCAGCTCGACGCGGCCTACGTGGGCCCCAACCCGGCGATCAACGCCTGGCAGAAGTCCGGCGGCACCGCCATCAAGATCATTTCAGGGGCCACCACCGGAGGTGCGTCACTGGTGGTGGCGCACGGCATCACCAGCGCGGGCCAGCTCAAGGGGAAGTCCCTCGCCACCCCCTCGCTGGGCAACACCCAGGACGTGGCGCTCCGGTACTGGCTCAAGCAGCACGGGCTGACCACCACGCCGACCGGCGGGGGTGACGTCGCGATCAAGCCGATCAAGCCGAACTCGGCCGCCGTGCTCGAGTTCAAGTCGGGCCAGATCGCCGGCGGCTGGGAGCCGGAGCCCTACGCCACCGAGATGGTGCTCGACGGCGGGACGCGACTGGTGAACGAGGCGACCCTGTGGCCGGCCGGGCAGTTCGTCACCACCGACCTGGTGGTCACGCAGGCGTTCCTCAAGGCCCACCCGAGTGCGGTCAACGGGCTGCTCAAAGGGCAGATCCAGACCAACAGCTACATCAACGCCAACGGGACCGCAGCGGCCCAGGCGGCCAACACCGAGCTGACCAAGCTGCTCGGCAAGGGGCTGAAGCCGGATGTCCTCAGCCAGTCGCTCACCTACCTCCACTTCACCAACGACCCGATCGCGTCGTCGCTGTCCACCGACGCCCAGCACGCGGTGGCGGTCGAGCTGCTCAAGCCGGTCAGCCTCAACGGCATCTACGACCTCGGACCGCTCAACGCACTACTGAAAGCCGACGGACAACCACAGGTGAGTTCATGAGTGTGGCCCACCAGAACGGCGCTGCGCCCCCGGAGCTTGTTCCGGGGGCGTCAGCCCGTTCCCAGCCAGTCATCGCCGCCGCAGGCGGCCCGGCCCTGATTCAGATCAACGAGGTATCCAAGGTCTTCGGCCGGGGCGCGTCCGCGCTGATCGCCCTCGACCGGCTGTCCCTGGATGTGGCGCCCGGCGAGTTCGTCTGCCTGATCGGCGCGTCCGGCTGCGGCAAGAGCACGCTGCTGAACCTGGTGGCCGGGCTCGACGCCCCCACCTCCGGTGAGATCTCCACCGGCGGCCAGCGGGTCGCGCTCATGTTCCAGGAACCGGCCCTGTTCCCCTGGCTGACCGCCGCCAGGAACGTGGAGCTGGCCCTGCGCGCGGGTGGCGTGCCCAAGGCCGAGCGGCAGCGTCGCGCCACCGACCTGCTGGACGTGGTGCACCTGGGCGGCTTCGCGGGCAAGCGCCCGCACGAGCTGTCGGGCGGCATGCGGCAGCGGGTCGCGCTGGCCCGGGCGCTCGCCCAGGACGCCGAGGTGCTGCTCATGGACGAGCCGTTCGGCGCGCTCGACGCGATGACCCGCGACCTGCTCCACGACGAGCTGGACCGGATCTGCGCCGAGCGCGGCCTCACGGTGCTGTTCGTGACGCACAACGTGCGCGAGGCGGTCCGGCTGGGCGACCGGGTGGTCGTGCTCAGCAGCCGCCCGGGCCGGGTCATCGACGAGTTCACGGTGCCGATCCGCCGCCCACGGCGGATCGACTCACCGGAGGTCGCCGGGCTGGCCGCCACGATCACCGACCGCCTGCGCAAGGAGATGGTCCGCCATGGCAGCTAACCCCGGGGTAGCCACGGCTGCCGACCCCGAGGCCACCGCCCTGGCCGGGCTCGACCGGCTGGAAATCCCCCAGGCCCGCGACTCAGCAGGCAGCCGCGCCAGGAGAATCTGGGCCGCGGCCTGGCCCAAGCTGCTCGCGATCGCGATCGTCCTCGCCATCTGGGAGCTCGTCTACCTCAGCGGCTGGAAATCCGCCGCCATCCTGCCCAGCCCGGCGGCGGTCTTCTCCGACCTGTGGGCGCAACTGCATACGGCGCTGCTGTGGCAGGCGATCGCGACCACTTTGCGGCGGGCGGTGATCGGGTTCGGGCTGGCCATCATCATCGGGGTGGTCATCGGGGCGCTGGTGTCACGGATCAAGCCGCTGCGGGCGGCGGTCGGCTCGATGATCACCGCACTGCAGACCATGCCGTCGATCGCCTGGTTCCCGTTCGCGATCATCTTCTTCGGCGTCAACACCGCCGCCATCCTGTTCGTCATGGTGCTGGGCGCCGCCCCCTCGATCGCCAACGGGCTGATCACCGGCGTCAACTACACCCCGCCGCTGCTGTTGCGGGCGGGCCGCACCATGGGCCTGGGCCGGATCGCGATGTACCGCCACCTGATCCTGCCCGCCTCACTGCCCTCGTTCGTGGCCGGCCTCAAGCAAGGCTGGGCGTTCTCCTGGCGCAGCCTGATGGCCGGCGAACTGCTGGTGATCATCATGGGCCAGCCGTCCATCGGCGTGCTGCTCTCGACCTTCCAGGACCAGAGCGCCATGACATCCACGATCTCCATCATGATCGTGATCCTGGTGCTGGGCATCGTGGTCGACATGATCTTCACCCGGATAGACACCTCTATCCGCCGGCGGAGGGGGATGCTGGACCCGGCTGTGTCGTGAGGTAGGGGCGGGGCGGGCGGGACCGCGTCCTCCGCTCCGCTTCGCTCTTTATACGCTGCGGCCCCGGCCCCGCCCGCCCCAGCTGCCTGCCCTACCTGCCCCGCCCCGCCCCTGATCAGCCGCGCCCCTGAGAGGCGGGTAGGCGCGGGGGTGGCTTCGCGGAACGTACGATCGAAGGGTGTCGGGTACTGGCGGGATCGTGCTGGCTGGCGGGCGGTCGTCGCGGATGGGGACGGCCAAGGCCGCGCTGGAGTGGCACGGGTTGACGCTGCTGCGGCGGACAGTTGGGATTCTGGCGCGGGTGACGGACGGGTCGGTCGTCGTGGTCCGCGCGCCGGGGCAAGATCTGCCGGCGCTGCCGGCGCAGGTCGAAATCGTGGATGACCCGCGTGAGGGCCTGGGCCCGGTTCAAGGGATCGCGGCGGGGCTGGCGGCACTAAATGGCCGGGCCGAGGTGGCGTTTGTCAGCTCGACCGACATGCCGTTCCTGCATCCCGCGTTCGTGCGCCGGGTGCTGCGGGCGGCGCAGGACGGGGCCGATGTCGGGCTGCCGGTGGCGCGGGGGTACCCGCAGCCGCTGGCCGCCTCCTACCGGGTGGCGCTGGCGCCGGTCGCCGCGAAGCTGGTGGCGGAGGAGCGGCTGCGGCCCGCGTTCCTGTTCGAGGAGTGTGCGGTCGAGCGGCTGGACGAGGGGGCGCTGCGGGCGGATCCGGTGCTGGCGGCGCTTGATCCCGGGCTCGACTCGGTCGTCAACGTCAACGAGCCGGGCGACTACCAGGCGGCCCGCGCCCGGCCGGCGCCGGAGGTGACGATCCAGCGGTTCGGCCCGCTGGCCGACGGCCACCGCGGCCCGGAGCAGGTGCTGGCGGCCACCGTGGCCGAGGCGGCGGACGCCGCCGGGCTCGAGCTCGACGCCCACGTGGTGGCGGCGCTGAACGGGGACCAGATCACCCGGGACGGCGAGACACCGCTGGCGGCCGGTGACAGCGTGTTCTTCCTGTCCGCGGACGCAGGCGGCTGACCCGATGGCGGCAGGCGGCTATTTCGGGCAGGCACTGGTGGTGGACGCGAGCGCCGGCACCGCGCACACGCTGCCGCTGCCCGACGAGCTGCTGCGCGCCTACATCGGCGGCGCCGGGCTCGGCACCTGGCTCATGCACCGGCTCGCCCCGCCCGGCGCCGACCCGCTGTCCCCGGCCGCGCCGCTGGCCTTCGTATTCTCCCCGCTGGTCGGCACCCCGCTGACCACCAGCGCCAAGTTCGCCGTCGTGGCCAAGTCCCCGCTGACCGGCATGCTGAACGACGCGCTCTCCTCCAGCCACTTCGCGATCTCCGGGAAGCTGACCGGCCACGATGCCATCGTTGTGCATGGCGCGTGTGAGCGGCCGTCGGTGCTGCTGGTTGACGGGGCGGGCGCCCGCTTCACCGGGGCGGCGGATCTGTGGGGGCTCTCCGCGGCGGAGGCCGAGACGCGGCTCCGGGAGCGGCTGGGGCGGGGCTGGCGGGTGGCCGCGATCGGGCCCGCGGGCGAGCGCGGCGTCCGCTACGCGACGATCTCCCACGACGGGCGGCACGCCGGGCGCGGCGGCCTCGGCGCCGTGCTGGGCGCGAAACGGATCAAGGCCGTCGCGGTCCGTGCCGCCACCAAGGTCGCGCCGGCGCACCCGGAAGCGGTGGTCGCCGCCGCGCGTGACCTGCGGGAGCGCTCGTTCGGGCCGGCCACGGCCAAGTACCGCGAGCTCGGCACGCTGGCCAACCTGCTCGCCTTCAACGCCATCAACACCCTGCCCACCAAGAACTTCCAGGCGGCGACGTTCGCTGAGGCGCCCCAGCTGGCCGCGGAGGACCTGGCCGGGATGCGGCAGGTGGCGCGCAACAGCTGCGCGTCGTGCACGATCGGCTGCGAGCACATCTACTCCGCCCGCGGTGGCAAGAAGATGCGGGTGGAGTACGAGAACGTGTTCGCGCTCGGCCCGATGTGCGGGGTGTCCGACCCGGACGCGGTGCTGTCCGCGAGCGGGCTATGCGACGAGCTGGGGCTCGACACCATCTCGGCGGGCGGGACGATCGCCTGGGCGATGGAGTGCGCCGAGCGGGGCCTGATCGACGCGCCGTGGCTGCGGTTCGGGGATGCGGACGCGCTGCAGCGGGCGCTGGCGGAGATCGGGGAGCGGCGCGGGCTCGGGGAGCTGCTCGCCGAGGGATCGCGCCGGGCCGCGGAGCGCGTCGGCGGCGGGTCGGCCGCGTTCGCCCCGCACGTCAAGGGCCTGGAGATGCCCGGTTACGAGCCCCGCACGATGCAGGCCATGGCGCTCGGGCTGGCGGTGAACGCCCGGGGCGCGGACCACAACCGCTCCGGCGCGTACGAGGCCGACCTGTCCGGCGACCACGACCGGCTGGAAGGCGGCGACGCGCACGTGGCCGCCGCGATCGAGACCGAGGACCGGGCCGCGGTGATGGACTCGCTCATCTTGTGCAAGTTCCTGCGCGGCGTGTTCACCGAGCCGTTCGGCGAGTGGGCGGCACTGCTGTCCGCGGTGACCGGCTGGGACGTCAACGGCGCCGAGCTGCGGCGGACCGCCCGCCGGATCGTGCTGGCCAAGCGGGTGTTCAACATCCGCGAGGGCTGGCAGCCGGGGGACGACTGGCTGCCGGAGCGGGTGCTGTCCGAGCCGCTGCAGCTCAGCTCCGGGCGGGTGGCCACGCTGACGCCGCAGCGGCTGCGCGGCATGATCGACGCCTATTACGCGGCGCGCGGGCTCGACGCCCAGGGCCGCCCCGACCCGGCCGATCTGGCCGGCCTCCGGCTGGATTATGTCGTGACACGATAGATATGCCCGGCGCTTCGGTTGATGTGATCTCG
The DNA here is from genome assembly GCA_963730065.1 of uncultured Actinomycetes bacterium. Classification (GTDB taxonomy): domain Bacteria; phylum Actinomycetota; class Actinomycetes; order Streptosporangiales; family Streptosporangiaceae; genus UBA9676. The sequence goes on from CAVSQL010000014.1 coordinate 635,922, forward strand.
CGGCAGGACGGATACTGAATACATGGCCATTCCCGTGCAAGCCACCTCCCGGACGGTGACGCTCACGATCGACGGCCGTGAGGTCACGGTCGCGGAGGGTTCGACCATCTGGGCCGCGGCCAAAGAGGCTGGAATCGATATCCCGGTCCTCTGCCACGACGAGCGTTTCGACCCGGTCGGCGTCTGCCGGATGTGCGTGGTCAACGTCGGCGCCCCCGCCTATGCCGCTTCCTGCGTGCGCGCGTGCGAAGAGGGCATGGAGGTCAAGACCGCCACCCCCGAGGTCGAGCGCAGCCGCGCGGTGCTGACCCAGCTGCTGCTGGCCGACCAGCCGGAGCGCGAACGCGACCCCAAGCAGACCACCACCGGCGACAACGAGCTGCTCGCGCTGGCCGACCGCTACGGGGTGAGCCGCGAGGACGGCCTCCCGCTCGCCGCCGGCCGCGGCACGGACTTCTCCAACCCGGTCATCGCCGTGGACCACGACTCGTGCATCCTGTGCGACCGCTGCGTGCGCGCCTGTGACGACATCCAGGGCAACGACGTCATCGGCCGCAGCGGCAAGGGCTACTCCACCCGGATCGCGTTCGACCTGAACGATCCGATGGGGGAGTCCTCGTGCGTCACCTGCGGGGAGTGCGTGTCGGCGTGCCCGACCGGCGCGCTGACCAACAAGCCGATCCGGAACATCCCGATCCGGCCGCGCACCGAGCTCGACCAGGTCAACACGGTGTGCCCGTACTGCGGGGTCGGCTGCGCGCTGACCTACAACGTGGACCGGGAGCGGGGCGCGATCGCGTTCGCCGAGGGCCGCGACCAGCCCGGGTCCAAGGGCCGCCTGTGCGTCAAGGGCCGCTACGGCTGGGACTACGCCGCCTCGCCGCAGCGGCTGACCGTGCCGCTGATCCGCCGTGAGGACTCCTACCCGAAGGGCGCGCTGTCCACCGATGTCCGCGGTGACATGGGTGACGGCGGGTACAAGGACGATCTGGTGGAGCGGGCCGAGCGCAGGCAGCTCAGCGGCGGCCGCAACGTCAATGGCCAGGGCCGGGGCAACGGCGACGGGAAGGGCAAGGGCGGCAAAGGCCGCGGCCGCAAGCCTGGCGGCCTGGTCGATTACGACGAGGTGCTGCCGCACTTCCGGGAGGCTACCTGGGAGGAGGCGCTTGACCTGGTCGCCCGCCGCCTGACCGAGATCTACGCCGAGGGCGGGCCGGGCGCGATCGCCGGGTTCGGGTCGGCGAAGTGCTCCAACGAGGAGGCGTACCTTTTCCAGAAGCTGATCAGGACCGGCTTCCACACCAATAACATCGACCACTGCACCCGGCTGTGCCACGCTTCCAGCGTCGCGGCGCTGTTCGAGGGCATCGGCTCCGGCGCGGTCTCCACCACCTACGGCGACGTGATCAACGCCGACGTGGCGATCGTCACCGGCACCAACACCCCGGCCAACCACCCGGTCGCGTCGTCGTTCTTCAAGCAGGCCCGGCGGAACGGCACCACGATCATCTACGTGGACCCGCGGGCCGACAAGATGGCCGACCACGCCGACATCTTCTGCCAGCTCAAGCCGGGCACCGACGTCGCCTTCTACAACGGCGTCATGCACGAGGTGATCAGGCTCGGCCTGACCGACGCCGAGTTCATCGCCAACCGGACGTCGAACTTCGAGGCGCTCGCGCGGACGGTCGCCGACTACCCGCCGGAGCGGGCCGAGCAGATCACCGGGGTGCCCGCTGACGTGATCCGGCGGGTGGCCCGGGCCTGGGGCGAGGCCGGGGCCGGGATCATCTTCTGGGGGATGGGCATCTCCCAGCACACCACCGGTACCGACAACTCGCGCTGCCTCATCGCGATGTGCGCGATCACCGGGAACGTCGGCAGGCAGGGCAGCGGGCTGCACCCCCTGCGTGGGCAGAACAACGTGCAGGGCGCCTCGGACATGGGCCTGATCCCGATGTTCTACCCCGACTACAAGAAGGCGGACGACCCGGACGTCCGCGCCCGGTTCGAGCGGGCGTGGGACACGCCTGACCTGGACCCCAAGCGCGGGCTCACCGTCACCGAGATCATCGGGTCCGTCCTCAAGGGCGGCGTGCGCGGCATGTACATGCTGGGCGAGAACCCGTTCCTGTCCGACCCCAACATCAACAAGGTCCGCAAGGCGCTGGCGGCCCTCGACTTCCTCGTCGTCCAGGACATCTTCCTGACCGAGACCGCCGAGTTCGCCGACGTCATCCTGCCCGCCTCGTCCTACCTGGAGAAGGACGGCACCTACACCAACACCGACCGCCGGGTGCAGCTCGGCAGGAAGGTGCTCGACCCGCCGGGGCAGGCGAGGGTGGACTGGGAGGTCGTGCAGGACATCGCCAACCGGATCGGGCTCGGCTGGAACTACACCAGCGCCCGGGACGTCTTCGAGGAGATCGTCTCGGTGATGGCCAGCTACACCAACCTCAGCTACGACAACCTCGGGCTGACCGGCAAGCTGTACCCGAACCCCGACCCCGAGCACAGCGACGGCACCGTCGTCATGTTCGGCGAGAAGTTCAACACCGATGACGGGCTGGCCCATCTGGTGCCGGCCGAGTGGCTGCCGGCCAAGGAACTGCCGAGCGAGGAGTACCCATTCGTGCTCAACACCGGCCGGCTGCTGGAGCACTGGCACACCGGCTCGATGACCCGCCGGTCCTACGCCCTGGACGCCATCTCCCCGGTGGCCGAGGTGTACCTGCACCCAGACGACGCCGCCGGCCTGGGCATCGCCGATGGCGAGATGGCCCGGGTGAGCTCGCGCCGCGGGACCATAGTCCTCGCGGTCCGCGTTTCGCACCGCGAGCAGCGCGGCAACTGCTTCATCCCGTTCCACTTCCGCGAGGCGGCGGCCAACCTGCTGACCACCGACGAGATCGACCCGATCGGTAAGATCCCCGAATTCAAGTTCTGCGCGGTGCGGATCGAGGCTGCCCGGCCTGCCGGGCCCGCCCTCCCGCCGGCCGCGAGCGGGCAGGACGGCCGGTAATGGCGACAGCCCGCGAGCGCGTGCCCGGTGTCGAGGCCAGGGGAGGCAAGTTCCCCGGCCCGAGCCTGATCCCGGCCCTCTACGCGATCCAGGAAAGGGTCGGCTGGCTGCCGCGCGAGGAACTGGTGGCGCTGGCCAGGGACGTGCACCGGCCGCTGTATGAGATCGAGGGGCTGATCTCCTTCTACCCCCACTTCCTCACCGAGCCGCCCAAGCGGGTAACGCTGCATGCCTGCCGCGACCTGTCGTGCTGGCTGCAGGGGGCGGACGACCAGATCGCGGCGGTCCGGCAGCGGTACGGGCAGGACGCCGACGTCGAGTTCACCGAGGTGTCCTGCATCGGCCGGTGCGACGCGGCGCCCGCCGTCAGCGTCAACGAGCACCCGGCGGCGGCCGGCGACGCCGAGAGCCTGATCGCCGCCGCGCGCGGCGGCGATCAGCTGACCCCGGCGGCGCTGCGCAGCTACGCGGGCGGGCAGCCGTGGCCCAACGACCCGTACGGGCCGGTGGCGGAACGCTACGGAGTGCTGCGCGCCGTGCTGGCCGGTGAGCTGGGCACCGCCCAGATCATCACGGCCCTGCAGGACTCCGGGTTGCGCGGGATGGGCGGCGCCGGCTTCCCGGCCGGCCGGAAGTGGGACCTGGTCGCGGCGCAGGAGGCCACGCCGAAATACGTCATCTGCAACGCGGATGAGTCGGAGCCGGGGACCTTCAAGGACCGGCAGATCCTGGCCGAGCAGCCGCACCTGGTGCTGGAGGGCATGCTGCTCGGGATGCTCGCGGTCGGGGCGGAGGAAGGCTGGGTGTTCATCCGGCACGAGTACGGCCCCGAGGAGCAGGTGATCCGCCAGGAGATCGAGGCGCTGCGGGCCGCGGGGCTGGCCGGGGCCAACGCGGGCGGCTCGGGCCGGCGGCTGTCGGTCGAGGTGTTCACCTCGCCCGGCGGCTACATCCTGGGCGAGGAGTCGGCGCTGATCGAGTGCATGGAGGGGCACCGCGGTGAGCCGCGGAACAAGCCGCCGTTCCCCGGCACCTACGGCCTGTGGGGCCAGCCGACGCTGATGAACTCGGTGGAGACGTTCGCGCACGTCCCGGTCATCGCCCGCCGCGGCGCCGGCTGGTGGAAGGAGCAGGGCATCGGCGAGCAGACCGGCCTGAAGTTCTTCGCGGTCTCCGGCCACGTCGAGCGCCCGGGCGTCTACTGCGTGCCGATGGGCACCACCGCCCGGCAGCTGCTCGAGTTGGCCGGGGGAGTCGCCGGCGGCAGGCGGCTCGGCGCGATCCAGCCCGGCGGCGCGTCGTCGAACTTCCTCGGGCCCGGCCAGATCGACATCCCGCTCGACTTCGCCGCGCTGGCCAAGGCCGGCTCGATGCTCGGGTCGGGCGCGCTGGTGGTGATGGCCGAGGGCACCGACCTGCTCGCCGCGGCCACGAACGTGCTGCGGTTCTTCCGCGACGAGTCGTGCGGCAAGTGCGTTCCCTGCCGGGTCGGCTCCAGCAAGGCTCACCGGATCCTCGCCGACCTGCTCGCGGCCGGCGGCGGGCCCGGCGACGTGGACGGGCAGATAGCCGAGCTCGCGACCGTCATGCGCCGGACCTCGATCTGCGGTCTTGGCCAGGTGGCGCTGGGCCCGGTGATGAGCGTCACGAAGCTGGCGGGTGGCGGCCAGGGAAGCGGCAGCCAGGGGAATGGCCACCGATCCTGACGCGGCCGTGCGCGCGGCGCGGGAGTTCTTCACCACCCGGACGGTCGCTGAGACGCTGGCCGGGTTCCGCCCCGGCCGGCGTACGCCCGCCGAGACGGTACCGCTCACCCAAGCCCTGCACCGGGTACCGGCCGCAGCGGTGACGGCCCCGCACGCGCTGCCCGGCTTCGCCCGCTCCACCGTGGACGGCTACGCGGTGCGGGCCGCCGACACCTATGGCGTCTCCGAAGGGCTGCCCGGCTATCTCCAGGTGGCCGGGGCCGTGCGGATGGGCGCGGAACCCGACCTGACGGTCGGCCCCGGGACCGTGGCGAGCATGCCCACCGGCGGGGTGCTGCCCACGGGGGCGGACGCCGTGGTCATGATCGAGTACACCCAGGAGGCGATGCCCGGCACGATCGAGGTGGTCAGGCCGGTCGCGCCCGGCGACGGCGTGGTGCGCGCCGACGAGGACGCCGCGCCCGGAGCCGAGCTGGTGCCGGCGGCCGGCCGCTGCGGGCCCAGGATCTCGGCATGCTGGCGGCGGCCGGGATCACCAGCGTGAGCGTGCAGGCCCGCCCCCAGGTGACGGTCTTCTCCACCGGCGACGAGGTGGTGCCACCCGGCACCGCGGCCCTGCGCCCGGGCCAGGTGCGCGACGCGTCGGCCGTCGCCCTCGCCGCGATGGTGGCCGAGGCGGGCGGTGAGCCAGTCATGGGCGGCATCGTGCCCGATGACCCCGAGGCCCTGGCGGCGGCCCTGTCCGCCGCACTCACCGGCAGCGACCTGATCGTGATCTCGGCCGGCTCGTCGGTGGGGGCGCGCGACGAGACGGCTGGCGCGGTGGGCCGGCTCGGGCCGCCCGGGATATGGTGCCACGGCCTGGCGATCAAGCCCGGCAAACCCACGCTGCTGGCCGACTGCGGCGGGGTGCCGGTGATCGGCCTGCCGGGCAACCCCCGCTCCGCGCTGGTGGTCTTCCGGCTGATCGGGATCCCGCTCGTGTGGCTGGTCGGCGGCTGCACCATTCCGCCGGCCGAGCCGGTGGTGCGGGCGCGGCTCGCGCGCGACCTGGCCTCCGCGACCGGGCGGCTCGACGTCGTCCAGGTCCGCGTCCACGACGGCGTCGCCACCCCAGTCTTCGGGCTGTCCGCGCTGCTGTCCGTGCTCACCGCGGCCGACGGGTACCTGATCGTGCCCGAGGAGGCGACCGGGCTCGACGCGGGCGCCGAGGTCGAGGTCACCTTGTATCGTTAGCGACGGTCATGGCAGACAGCCCGTTCATCCGCGACGTCCCCGCCGCCCGCGCCCTGGACGCCTGGCGCAGCGCACGCGACGCCGCGGGCTGCCCGGCCCGGCTGCCGTCGGTGCGGGTCCGGGTCGAGGACGCCGCCGGCCTGGTCACCGCCGAGCCGGTGTGGGCCACCCGCTCCTCGCCGCCGTTCGACGCGGCGGGCATGGACGGGATCGCGGTGCTGGCCGCTGACACCCTCGGCGCGAGCGAGACCACGCCGGTTCACCTGCCGCCGGACGCCTACGACGTGGTGGACACCGGCGACCCGATGCCCGAGGGACGCGACGCGGTGGTGATGCGTGAGCATGTGCACTACAGCGGCGGCGCCGCCGAGCTGCGCGCGGCCGTGCCGCCCTACCAGCACGTGCGTTCCATCGGCGAGGACGTGAGCGCCACCGAGCTGCTGCTGCCCGAAGGCCACCGGCTACGGGCCACCGACATCGCCGCCGCGGCCGCGGCCGGGGCCACGCAGCTGCTGGTCCGGCGGCGGCCGGTGGTCGCCATCTTGCCGACCGGGGACGAGGTACGGCCGATCGGCGAGCAGACCGGCGCCGGCGAGATCACCGACACCAACTCGCTCATGCTCGCCACCCAGGCCCGCGAGGCCGGTGGTGAGGCGCACTGCCTGCCGGTCGAGCCGGATGACCCGGCTGGCATCGCCCGCGCGGTCAGCGCCGCGGTCCCCGGCTGTGACCTGCTCATCGTGGTGGCCGGCTCCAGCGCGGGCCGCGACGACTACACCGCCCGGGTGGTCGCCGAACTCGGGACCCTGGCCGTGCACGGGGTCGCCGTCCGGCCGGGCCACCCGGTCGTACTGGGGGTCGTCGACCGCACGCCCGTGCTCGGCGCACCCGGCTACCCGGTGTCGGCCGCGCTGACCTTCGACATCTTCGCCGAACCGCTGCTGGCCGAGCTGGAGGGCGCCGCCCCCCGCCGGCGGCCGCGGATCACGGCCCGGCTGGCCCGCAAGCTCGCCTCCCCGCTCGGCATGGACGACTGGGTGCGGGTGCGGCTGGGCGTGGTGGGCGGCACGATGGTCGCGACCCCGCTGCCACGGGGCGCGGGCGTGCTGACCTCGTTGGTCCGCGCGGACGGGCTGCTGGTCGTCCCGGCCGGGCTGGAGGGCCATCACCCGGGCGAGCAGGTCGAGATCGAGCTGCTGCGCGGCATCGACGAGATCTCCCGCACGATCGTCGCCATCGGCTCGCATGACCTCGTCCTCGACCTCGCCGCCTCCGCCTTGCGGGCGGAGGACCCGCTGGTCACCCTGGCGTCGTCGAACGTGGGCTCGCTCGGCGGGCTGGTGGCCATCCGGGACGGGCTGTGCCACATCGCCGGGTCCCACCTGCTGGACCCGGCCACCGGCGAGTACACGCTGCCTTATCTCGACCGCATCCTGCCCGGTGCCGGCGTCAGCGTCGTCCGGCTGGTGCACCGCGATCAGGGGCTGATCGTCGCCGCTGGCAATCCGCTCGGCCTGACCGGGATCGATGACCTGACCCGTGCGGACGTGCGGTATGTCAACCGCCAGCGCGGCGCGGGCACGCGGGTGCTGCTCGACCACGAGCTGGGCCAGCGGGGGATCAGCCCGGATGCCGTCGGCGGCTACGCCCGCGAGGAGCCCACCCACCTGGCCGTCGCCGCGGCCATCGCCGCCGGGCGCGGCGACGCCGGGCTGGGCATCATGGCGGCCGCGCGCGCCTTCGGCCTTGACTTCGTGCCGGTCATCCGCGAGCCCTACGACCTGGTCGTGGCCCCAGAGGCGATGGACAGCCCGCTCCTGGCCCCGCTGTGGGCGCTGCTGCACTCCGACCGGTTCCAGGCGGCGGTCACCGAGCTCGGCGGCTACACGACCAAGGAGATGGGCCGGCGCATCCGGTGACGCCCTGACCCGCAGCCCGCGAGCGGGCGGGACCCCGGGTCTCAGCGGCGCCTGACGGCCCGCAGGGTGTAGGTGTGGGGGAGACGCCAGGGGCGGTCGGTCAGCCGCCACTCGCCGCCCTCGATCCGCTCCATCTGGCCGGGCAGGGCCTCCCACGGCACGCTGTCGTGCTCGGCGAACCCGGTCAGGTCCATTCCGGCGGTCATCAGCGCGGTGATGATCTCACCGAGGCCGTGGTTCCACTCGTGGGTCCGGTTGTGGGTGAAGACCGCGTCCGTCTCGACATAGGTGCCTCCCTCGTCGAAGACCATGGGCTCCCCGCGCTCGAAGTACGGATACTCGACCACCAGCAGGTTGTCGGGCCGGGAGTCCTCGAGCGCCCACAGCATCGGGTGGCCCTCACGGATGAACAGCCGCCCGCCCGGACGCAGCAGGCCGGCCACCACCCCGGCCCAGCGGGCGATGTCGGGCAGCCAGCCCAGGGCGCCGATCCCGGTGTAGACGAGATCGAACGACCGCGGTTCCAGGACCGTGAGCGCGTCGTACACCTCGGCCTGGACGAACCGGATATCGGCGCCGGCCAGGCCCGCGATCCGGCGCGCCTGCGCGAGCGAGGCGGGGGAGAAGTCCAGCCCGGTCATGCCGGCGCCCAGGCGGGCCAGCGAGATGGTGTCGGTGCCGATATGGCACTGCAGGTGAACGCCGCGCAGGCCGCTGATGTCACCCAGCAGCGGCCGGTCGAACCGGACCACCTCGCTGAGGTGGGCAGGGTCGCGGGCGAACCGGTCCACCGCATAGTCGGGGGAGGCCGCGTGCGCGGGCGCCCGCTCGTCCCAGCTCGCGCGGTTGAGTTCGGCGTAGTCTTCCACCGGCCCATGATTCCACGCCAACCCGCAGGCCCGGGCGCCCGCACCTGCCCAGCCGGGCTACGCTCGGTCCATGCCCATGTACATCCCCAGCCCGACGGTCAACGGGTTCCACATCGGCCCGGCGTTCATCCATGTCTACGGGCTGATGTACGTCGTCGGGATCACGCTGGCGATCCTGATCACGCAGCGGCGGTGGAAGGCGGCCGGGGGCGACCCCGGGCTGGTCGGCGACGTCGCCCTCTGGGCGGTCCCGGCCGGGATCATCGGTGGCCGCATCTACTTCGACCTGACCACCCCGAAATACATCCCGCACCACTGGTACGGCGTGTTCGCCGTCTGGGACGGCGGCCTGGGCATCTGGGGGGGCATCGCGCTGGGCGCCCTGGTCGGGGTGTGGCGGGTGCGCAGGCACGGCGCGAACGTGGGCCTGTTCATGGACGCGGTCGCCCCCGCCCTGCTGGTGGCCCAGGCGGTCGGCCGCATCGGCAACTACTTCAACAAGGAACTGTTCGGCGGGCCGACCACGCTGCCCTGGGGGCTGGAGATCCCGCTCGCGTACCGCCCGCCCGGGTACGCGGCCTCTCGCACGTTCCACCCGACCTTCCTCTACGAGCTGATCTTCGACCTCGCGCTGGCGGCCTTGCTCGTGTGGCTCGGCCACCACCGCTCGGTCAAGCCGCCGGGCCTGTTCGCGCTGTACGTCACCGGGTACTCGGCGTTCCGGATCTTCGAGGAGTCGCTGCGGGTCGACCCGTCCGAGCACTTCCTCGGGCTGCGGTTCAACATGTACGTCGCGACGATCCTCACCATCGCCGGCGCCGTGTGGTTCTGGCACACGCAGCGGCGCACGCCAGCTCCGGCCGGCCCGGCCGGGGAACCGCGGGCCGGTGAGGCCGCCAGCACCGGCGAGCCTCAGGCCGCGCCGGATGTGGCCGCGCAGGTCGGCACCGATACGGCGGAGCCAGCCCCGGGCGCGGCCGGTGACGGGAACTGAGCCTCCTGGACCGGCAGCATGACGGCGACGCTGGATAAGCGCGACGCGCTGTTCCCCTAGTCCCACAGGATGGCCCCGCAGGCGCCGCAGGTGCCGGTGTCGTAGTCCCGGGCGTTGGCCGGGTGCGGGCACTCAGCCTGGGCGGAGCGCTCCGGCGCGTCCTGGGGCTCAACGGCCGGGCTCGGTGGGCTGCCCGTGGCCGCCGCCGGGGCAGCGGCAGCCGCGGGCACAGGCACGGGCTGCTGACTGGGTGCGGGCGGCGGGGTGGCGAGCCGCGCCGAGGCGCGGGCCCGGTCAGCGTCCGGCGCACGGGCGTCGCCCACGTAGAACCGCAGCGCCGACCGGATGATCTCCCGGCACCACTCGGAACGGGTCCACCCGGCGAACTCGGGCCGGGTCAGCACCTCGTCGATCCCGGCGGCGTCAGCCTCGGAGACCTTGACCCCGATGGTGACGTGCCGTGAGTCCTGGCCCTTGCGGCGTGCCATGCGTACCCCGTACCCGGAATCGGGCCGAGGCTCTCCTCGGTGCCGGCCTTCATGATCGGCGAAGGGTCGCAGCCAGTGCAGCGCGCCGAGACCGGATCTCATTATCTGGACAGATATGATTCGGAATATGAGCGTAATCGGTGACGGCGACCCGGCCGGTGGGTCCGGCGCACAGCGCTGGGTGGTCCTGGCCGCCGGCACCGTCGCGGTGACCGCCGGCTCGACCTTCCAGTACGGCCTGGCCTACCTGATCCCGGCCCTGCGCGCGGCTGGTCTCTCGCTCGCCCAGGCCGGGGTGATCGTCGCCTGCCCCACCGCCGGGCTCATGCTCACCCTGGTCGCCTGGGGGGCGGCCGCGGACCGCTGGGGTGAGCGGCGGATCCTGGCCACCGGGCTGGGCATTGCGGGCCTGGTGCTGCTGGCGGCCACCCGGGCCCGGGGGATGGCCGCGCTCGGGGCCTGCCTGGTGGCGGCCGGGGCGGCCGGGGGAGCGGTCTACGCGGCCAGCGGGCGGCTCATCCTGGGCTGGTTCGCGGCCCGCGAGCGCGGGCTGGCGATGGGCATCCGGCAGGCCTCGCAACCGCTCGGGGTGGCGGTCGCCGCGCTCGCCCTGCCGTCGCTGGCGGCCCGTGGGCTGGCCGTCGCCCTGGCCTTCCTGGGCGGCTTCTGCCTGGTGGCGGCGGTGCTGGTGGTGGCGGTCGTGCGGGACCCGGCCCGGGCCCCGGAGCAGGCGCAGGTGCGGCGGGGCTCGCCCTACCGGACCGGGGTGCTGTGGCGGATCCACGCCGCGAGCGCACTGCTGGTCGTGCCGCAGTTCACCGTCTCCACCTTCGCGCTGGTCTTCCTGGTGGACGCCCGGGGCTGGCGCGCGCCCGCCGCCGGGTTGCTGCTGGCGGTCACGGCGGCCGGAGGGGCCGCGTCCCGGCTGGGGGCCGGGCACTGGTCGGACCGGCTGGGCAGCCGGCTGCGGCCGATGCGGGTCCTCGCCCTGGCCACCACCGCCGTCGTGCTGGCCCTGGCCCTGGCCGCGGCCTGGGCCCCGGCGCTGGTGGTGCCCATCCTGCTCGCCGCCGCGGTGCTGGTGGTGAGCACGAACGGGCTCGCCTACACCGCCGTCGCCGAGTACGCCGGGCCCGCCTGGGCCGGCCGCGCCCTCGGCATCCACAACACCGGGCAGAACGCGCTCGCCGCGCTCACCCCGCCGATCGTCGCCGTCCTCATCGGGGCGGCGGGGTACCCGGCGGCCTTCGCCGTCGCTGGCGCCCTCCCGCTGGCCGCCGCCGCGCTGCTGCCGCTGGCCGCTGAGCGCCGGGCGGCGCCGCCGGCTGAGGCGGCTCAGGGGCCCTCGCGAGCAGCGCCGCCGGGCCCGGCCCCGGCAGCCGGCCGGCCACCAGCGCCCAGAAGTCAGGCCCAGGGACGGCCTCCGCCCGCACCCGGGAGCCGCCGCGCCATGCGGCGTCGAACGCCAGCCGCCACGAATGCAGCAGCGCCCGGGGGGCGCCGGGCGCGGCGAAGAGCGGATCGCCCTCCACCGGGTGACCGATCCAGGCCAGATGAACCCTGATCTGGTGGGTCCGGCCGGTGACCGGCCGGACGGCGAGCAGGGCGTGCCGCTCGTCCTGCCACACGGTGGCGAAGGTGGTCACCGACGGGTAGGTCCGCACCTGCCCGAAGACCTCGGACTCCGGCACCGACCACGTGCCGTGGGCGCGGTCGGCGACGATGCTGGCCCGCGGCGCGGCGACCCGGGCGCGGCCCTTGCGGCCCACGCTCAGCGGCAGGTCGATGACGCCGCGGTCCGGCAGGCCACCGGGCCCGGTGATGGCCAGGTAGGCCTTGCCCACCGTGCGCCCGGCGAACTGGCGGGTCAGCGGGCCGTGCCAGCGCACTTCCTTCGCGAGCAGGATGGCGCCGGATGTCACCTTGTCGATCCGGTGCACGGGGAACAGCTCCTCGCCCGCGGCGGCGGCCATCCGGACCAGGTCGGTGTCGTGCCGCTCACCCATGACCGACAGGCCGGCCTTGTTCAGCGCCAGCACGGCCTCGTCCTCCAGGACCACGCCGCGGTCCCGGACGTCCGCCCATTCGCCCACCCTCGGAATGTAGGGCATCTTCCCGCCGGGCACCGGCCCGGGCAGAATCGGCAGTGCGGGGACCGCAGCGGGAAGGGGGAGGGCCGTGCTGGACACCACGCCCGGGGAAGCGGGCCACGGCGGGGCGCCGGTGTGCGCGCTGGACCCGTTCGCCGACAGCTTCCTGCGCGACCCCTTCGCCTTCCACACCGAGCTGCGGGAAACGGGCCCGGTGGTGTGGCTGGAGCACTACGGCATCTGGGCCATGGCCCGTTACGCTGAGGTGCACGACGCGCTGCGGGACTGGGAGACCTACTCCTCCGCGGCCGGGGTCGGCCTGAGCGACTTCCGCAAGGAGAAGCCGTGGCGGCCGCCGAGCCTGCTGCTGGAGGCGGACCCGCCGGAACACTCGCGGGCACGCAAGGCGGTCGCCCGCGCGCTGTCCCCGCGCACCATCGCAGCTCTCCACGACGAGTTCGCCCGCGAGGCGGACATACTGGTCACCGAGCTCCTCGCCCGGGGCACCGTCGACGGCGTCACCGACATCGCCGAGGCCTACCCGCTGCGGGTGTTCCCGCGCGCGGTCGGCATCACGCAGGACTGCGGCGACCAGCTGCTCGCCTACGGGAACATGGCGTTCAACGCGTTCGGCCCGCACAACCAGCTGCAGGCCGACTCGATGGCGCAGGTCCAGGGGGTGGCCGCGTGGATCGCCGCGCACTGCACGCGGGACGCGCTCACCCCGGGCGGGCTGGGCGACCGCATCTACGCCAGTGCCGACGAGGGGGCGGTCTCCGAGGAGGAGGCCGCGCTGCTGGTCCGCTCGCTGCTCACCGCCGGGGTCAACACCACGGTCATCGGCCTGGGCTGCGCGCTGGACTGCCTGGCGCGCGACGGCGCGCAGTGGCGGCGGCTGCGCGAGAACCCGTCGCTGGCGGGCTCGGCGTTCGAGGAGACGCTGCGTTACGCCTCGCCGGTGCAGACCTTCTTCCGCACCACCACCCGCGACGTGGAGGTCGCCGGGGTGCGGATCGGCGCGGGGGAGAAGGTGCTGCTGTTCCTCGCCGCCGCCAACCGGGACCCCCGCCGCTGGCCCGACCCTGAGCGGTTCGACATTACCCGCCGCGCCATCGGGCACGTCGCCTTCGGCTACGGTATCCACGCCTGTGCCGGCGCGGCGTTCGCGCGGCTGGAGGGCGAGGTCCTGCTGCGGGCCCTGGCCGGCCAGGTGGAGTCCCTGACGCTGGCGGGCGAGCCGCGGCGCCGCCTCAACAACACCCTCAGCGGCTTCGCCTCCCTGCCGCTGGCACTCCGCGGGTGACCGGCGGCCCGCCGCCTCAGTGCACCAGGGTCAGCCCGGCTGAGCGGTCCCGGTCACGGTCCCGCCACCACTGCTGGCCGCGGGAGGGCAGCAGGTAGATCGGGTCGTAGTAGGGGTACTCGCGGCTGAGCGCGAGCTCGTCGCCGGCCTCGATCCCGGTCCGGTAGTTCTTGGTCCAGTAGGAGATGCCCAGGTCGGTGTCGTACCGGGAAACCTGGTGCACCCAGCGCTTCCCGACGTAGGGCACGTCACACACGATCCGCGGGGTGGCGAACCCGGGCAGGTAGCCCATGATCGCGTGCTGCAGGCGCTGCGCCTCGGCGAGCGAGAGCCGCCAGTGCTCGCTGCCCGGGATCATGTCGCACATGTAGAGGTAGTACGGCATGATCTTCGCCTCGTCGAGCAGCGCGAAGCTGAGGTCGAGCAGCGCCTCCGGGCTGTCGTTCACGCCCCGCAGCAGCACCCCCTGGTTGCGGACGTCGCGGATGCCGGTGTCGAGCATGGCCTGGGCCGCCCGGGCCACCAGCGGGGTCACCGACTGGGCCGCGTTCACATGGGTGTGGATGGCGATGCTCACGCCGCGCTCATGGGCGCGGGTGCCGAGCCGCTCCATGCCGGCCCGCACCTCGTCGCCGAGCCAGTGCTGGGGCATCCCCATCAGCGCCTTGGTGGCGAGCCGGATGTCGCGGATGCTGCCCACGCCGAGCAGATCGGTGACGAAGGCTTCCAGCCGCGGCCAGGGCAGGTTGGCCACGTCCCCACCCGAGACCACCACGTCCCGCACACCGGGCGTCGCCTTCAGGTAGGCGATCATGGCGGCCAGCCGGTCGTCCCGGCCCTGGCCGAACTTGTGCTTGCCGATGGTGGGGGTCGGGTTGCCAACCAGGTCCATCCGGGTGCAGTGGCCGCAGTACTGCGGGCAGGTGGGCAGGAGCTCGGCGAGCACCTTGGTCGGGTAGCGGTGGGTCAGGCCCTCGACCGCCCACATCTCGGCCTCGTGGAGCGAGTCCCGGGTGGCGTAGGGGTGGGACGGCCAGTCGGCGCGCCGGTCGCTGAAGACCGGGATCATGTACCGGCGGACCGGGTCGGCGTAGAACGCCTCGGTGAACCCGGGCTCGCCGGGGCCGGCCGTGGGGACCATGGTGTTGAGCATCTGCGGCGGCACCAGCATCGACATGGTGGCCCGCTCACGCTGATCCCGCTCCAGATCGGCGCAGAACGCCTCGGACAGGCCGTGGCCGGCCACCTGGCGCAGCTGCCGGATGTTCTTCACGCAGTGCGCCCGCTGCCACTGCGCCGACTCCCACTGCGCCACGGTCACGTCGGCCCAGCCGGGGAAGCGCCGCCAGTCCGGCTCGATGAGTTCGGAGCGCTGGTAGGCGTACGGCTGGTCGATCACGGTGGCACCTGTCCCTGTCACTGTCGGCTGTATCCGAAGGATAGCCGGATATATTACCATTACACGAGAGAAGCTTCTGTGACAGTGCCAACTCACAGGAAGATTTACCAAACGAACTGGCATCGCTGGATGCCGGGAAGGTCAGGGACGTGACCGGATCGGGACCTGGATCGCCGCTGGGCCTGCACCGGGTGCTGGCGCCCGCGGGCGTGCTCCCGCAGGCGGCCTGGCAGCTGGACCCGCGCCCAGCCCTCTGGCCGGACGAGGTCCGGGTGGCGGTGGAGCGCCTCAACCTCGACGCCGCCTCGTTCCGCCAGCTGCGCGAGGCCACCGGCGGTGCCGCCGCGGACATGCGGGCGGAGGTCGGCCGGATCGTGGCCGAGCGCGGCAAGATGCAGAACCCGGTGACCGGGTCCGGCGGCATGCTCACCGGCGTGGTGGCGGAGGTGGGCCCGTCCTCGCCGCTCGGCCTCGCACCGGGGGACCGGATCGCCACCCTGGTCTCGCTCAGCCTTACGCCGCTGGTGATCACCGACGGCCTGGCCGGGTGGGACGGCCGGTCGGAGCAGGTGCCCTGCCAGGGCCACGCGATCCTGTTCGGCCGGTCGATCGCCACCGTGCTCCCCGCCGACCTGCCCGGCCCGCTGGCGCTCGCGGTGCTGGATGTCGCCGGCGCCCCCGCCCTCACCGTCCGGGTGGTCGCCCGAGCCGCCGCCGAGGCCCGCCCGGCCGGGCCCGGCGCGCCGGGCGGGCCGGTGGTGGCGGTCATCGGCGCGGGCGGCAAGAGCGGCAGCCTGTCCGCGGCCGCGGCCCGCGGGGCCGGCGCGGGCCGGGTCATCGGCGTGGTGCCGGGCGAGGCCGAGGCCGCCGCGCTGCGTGCCTCCGGGCTCGCCGACGAGGTGGTGATCGCGGACGCGCGTGACCCGGTGGCGCTCGCCGCCGCGGTCCACGGCGCCGGCGGCCCGGCCGCGGTGACCGTGGTCTGCGTGGACGTGCCCGGCTGCGAGGGCGGGGCGGTGCTGGCCACCGCCGGCGGCGGCACGGTGGTCTTCTTCTCGATGGCGACCTCGTTCACGGCCGCCGCGCTCGGCGCGGAGGGAGTCGCCGCCGATGTCACCATGCTGATCGGCAACGGGTATGTACCCGGGCATGCGCAGCTGGCGCTGGACCTGGTCCGCCGCGAGCCGGGGGTGCGGGGCATCTTTGAGGCACGGGTAAGTGAGGAGACCCGGGGCAATCGGCCCGGGCTGGAGGAGAAGTGACAGTTCAGGGCGCAAAACTCGGGCTCGATCCCGCGATGGTCCGCGCTGCGCGTGACCTGGCCCGGATCGCCGGGCAGCCGATCGTAGACATGGCCCGCAGCCATTCCACGGTGTCGGTGGAACGAGCCGTCTTGCGGCTGGCCGGTCTTGACGGCGCGGACGAAGGCGGCATGCCCTGGGTGAACCGCCTGGTGGACGCGGTGCGGGAGACCACCGGCCTGGAGCACGGGGTGGCGCTGCCCGCCTGGGACGCGCTGGTGACCGGGGGCTACCCCAGCCTGTCCGCGCTGGCCCGGGACGCGGCGGCGGGCACGGTTAAGTTCCGCGTGCCCGAGGGCCGGGACGCGGCCGCGGCGCGGGCGGCCGCGCACGCCGCCCTGGCCCAGGGCTTCGCGGCCATCGACGCCCGGCGGGCGGAGCGGGAGTCCATGATCGCCGAAACCTCCGACCCGCCCAAGCCGTGGATCTACCTGATCGTCGCCACCGGCGACATCTACGAGGACATCCCGCAGGCGCAGGCCGCGGCCCGGGAGGGAGCGGACATCATCGCGGTGATCCGGTCCACCGGCCAGTCGCTGCTCGACTACGTGCCCGAGGGCGCCACCCGCGAGGGATTCGCCGGCACCTACGCCACCCGGGAGAACTTCCGGCTCATGCGGGCCGCGCTCGACGACGTCTCCCGCGAGCTCGGGCGCTACGTCCGGCTCACCAACTACGCCTCCGGGCTGTGCATGCCCGAGATCGCGTCCCTGGCCGGCCTGGAACGGCTGGACATGATGCTCAACGACTGCATGTACGGGATCATCTTCCGTGACATCAACCCCCGCCGCACCTTCATCGACCAGCGGTTCTCCCGCCAGATCCACGCCCGGGCCGGGATCATCATCAACACCGGCGAGGACAACTACCTGACCACCGCCGACGCGGTCGACGCCGCGCACACGGTGGTCGTCAGCCAGCTGCTCAACGAGTTCTTCGCCACCGAGGCCGGGCTCGCCGACTGGCAGCTGGGGCTGGGCCACGCGTTCGAGATCAACCCGGACGTGCCGGATTCGTTCGTGCTCGAGCTGGCCCACGCCCAGCTGGTCAGGGAGCTGTTCCCGGACGCGCCGCTGAAGTACATGCCGCCGACCAAGCACATGACCGGCAACGTGTTCGGCGGCTACCTGCTGGACGCGTTCTTCAACCTGGCCGGGGTCATGACCGACCAGTCGATCCTGCTCATCGGGATGATGACCGAGGGCATCCACACCCCGTTCCTGTCCGACCGTGACCTGGCGCTGGAGAACGTCCGCTATGTGGCGCAGGCGGCGGGCAGGCTGGGCGAGAACTTCCGGCCCCCGGCTGGCGGCTTCGTCCAGCAGCGCGGGCAGCAGGTCCTGGCCGAGGCCGTCGACCTGCTGCGCCGCATCGGCGCCGGCGGCCTGCTCAACGCGATCGCCGACGGGACGTTCGGCATCACCCGCCGCCCCGCCGACGCCGGCCGCGGCCTGGACGGCGTGTTCGGCCGGGCGGACGGCTACTACAACCCGGCAGCCGAGTTCCTCGAAAGGCAGGAGTCATGACCGGGGACGTGAGCCCTGTGATCCGCCCCTACGGGGACACCACCGGCGACGGGCGCGTGCAGGTCTCGTTCACCCTGCCGGTCCCGTTCGGCACCGAGCACGAGCGGGCGGTGGCCGAGGGCGCCGCGCTCCAGCTGGCCGCCAAGATGGGCCTGGAACCGGCCATGGTGGTGCACGCCAAGGGGATGGGCCCGGCGTTCACGTTCTTCATCGTCTACGGCCGGTCCAGCCATCTGGTGGACCTGTCGGAGGTCACCGTGGCCGAGCGGGCCTTCCCGGTGCTGTCCGCCGCCGATATCAACCTGCGCATCCGGTCCGGTCTCGGCCGGGAGCTGGTGGTGCTCGGCGCCTGTATCGGGACGGACGCCCACACGGTGGGTATCGACGCGATCCTCAACGTCAAGGGGCACGCGGGCGAGAAGGGCCTGGAGTACTACCGGGAGATGCGGGTGGTGAACCTCGGCGCCCAGGTCGACGTGGCCGACCTGGCCGTCCGCGCGGCCGCCGAGCACGCCGACGCGGTGCTGGTCAGCCAGGTCGTCACCCAACGCGACGCGCACCTGGCCGGCGCCCGTGCGCTGGCCGGCGCGTTCAGCACCGGAGCTTCCGGCGGGGGAGCGTCCGGCGGGGAGCGCAGCGGCCGGCCGCTGCTGGTGGTCGGAGGCCCCCGCTTCGACCCCACGATGGCCACCGAGCTGGGCGTGGACAAGATCTTCGGCCGCGGCACCACCCCCCGCGAGGTGGCCAGCTACCTGGTCCACGCCCTCACCCCCGAACCCGTCACGGCCGGAGCCGGGGCATGACCGCCACCGGCCCGCAGGTGGGCCTGTCGGTCACCCACCGCCGCTACGTCCCGGCCAGCCACGCCCACTACGGCGGCAACCTGGTCAACGGCGCCTACGTCCTCGGCCTGTTCGGCGACGTCGCCACCGAGCTTTCCATCCGCGCCGACGCCGACGAGGGCCTGTTCGCCTCGTATTCCGACGTCCAGTTCCTGGCCCCGGTTCTGGCCGGCGACGTCATAGAAGCAACGGCAGCCGTCGTCCGTATCGGCCGCCGCAGCCGTGAACTCGCCTTCGAGGCACGGGTCGTCTGCCGCGCCGACCCCAAGCGCGGCCCATCGGCCTCGCGGGTTCTCGACGAACCACTGATCGTGGTCACCGCCACCGGCACGATCGTTGTCCCGGCCAAGGACTGACGGGCCGGCCTCCGGCTGACGGACGCCACCCGCGGCCTATTCTGACACTTACCGCTTCTTGCGTTTTTCTCTGAACTGATAGTAACATCCAGATTAGAGAAGATAGCGATAGGTGGTGAGTGTCATGACTGTCGTGCGGGCGCAGAGTGTGGGGGCGCGGAAATGGTGGGCGCTGGCCGGGCTGACGCTCGGCGTGCTGGCCGTGGGGCTGGACGCGACGGTGCTGAGCGTGGCGCTGCCGACCCTGGCGGTGTCGCTGCACGCGTCCGCCACCGACCTGCAGTGGTTCGTGTCGGCCTACACGCTGGCGCTGGCCGTGGCGCTGCTGCCGGGCGGGCTGCTGGGGGACCGGTTCGGGCGCAAGAAGGTCATGATCGGGGCGCTCAGCGTGTTCGGGCTCGGGTCGCTGGCGTGTGCGTATGCGCCGAATGCCGGTGCCTTCATCGCCGCGCGGACGGTGCTCGGGCTGGCCGCGGGCTGCATGATCCCGCTGGTGCTATCGGTGGTCGCGGTGATGTTCACCGACGAGGAGCGGACCAGGGCGGTCGGTATCTGGGCGGCGGCCAACTTCCTGGCCCTGCCGATCGGCCCGATCCTCGGCGGCTGGCTGCTGTCCAACTACTGGTGGGGCTGGGTGTTCCTGATGAACCTGCCGGTGGTGGTGATCGGCCTGGTCGCGGTCACGGTGCTGGTGCCCGAATCCCGCGCCGACGCGCGCCCCGGCCTGGACCCGGTGGGGATCGCAACCTCGTGCGGGGGACTGGCGGTGCTGATCTACGGGTTCATCGCGGCCGGGCAGTACGGCTGGTCCTCGCCGGTGGCGGTCCTCGCGATGGCGGCCGGGGCGGCGGTGCTGGCCGCCTTCGCCGCCTGGGAGCTTCACCTCACCAGGCGGCCCGGCGGGCAGCCGCTGGTGGATCTCGGCCTTTTCCGGTCGGCCAGGTTCACCTGGGGCACCATCCTGCAGGCGTTCGGCATCTTCGCGATGTTCGGCCTGCTGTTCGCGGCGCCGCAGTTCTTCCAGGCCATTCTCGGCGTCAGCGCGATGGGCAGCGGCGTGCGGCTGCTGCCGCTGATGGCCGGCCTGGCCCTCGGCGCCGGCCTGGCCGACCGGGTGGCCAGGCGGGTGACCGCCAAGCTCACGGCCGCGCTGGGGTTCGCCGTCTTGGCCTGCGGCCTGGTGCTCGGCGCCACCATGACCGCGAGCAGCGGGGACGGGTTCATCGCCACCTGGACCGCGATCAGCGGGGTCGGCTTCGGGCTGGCCCTGGCCACGGCCGCGTCCGCGGCCCTAGTAGACCTGCCCAAGGAGAACGCCGGGGTCGGCTCGGCGGTCATGCAGGCGGTCCAGAAGGCGGGCGCCCCGCTGTCGGCCGCGATCCTGGGCAGCGTGATCGCGTCCGGCTACCACTCCCAGCTGCCGCTGGCGGGCCTGCCGACGGCGACCGCGGGCGCGGTGCGCAGCAGTGTGTTCGCTGGCATCGCGGTGGCGCGCAAGCTCGGCTCGCCGGCGCTGCTGGAGTCGGTCCGCTCGGCGTTCGTGCACGGGATCGGCCTGATGCTGTGGGTGAGCGCCGGCCTGGCGGCGGTGGCAGTTGTGCTGGCGCTGCTCTTCCTGCCGTGGCGGGCCACGGCGGCCGCGGCCGGCCCGGTGGCTACCGGGGACGCCGCGGAAGGTGCAGAATCAGCGCATGAGCGCGTCTCCTGAGCCAGCGGTCCGGCTGCCAGCGCGCCCGGGCCAGCCGGGACAGGCCAGACCCGGGCTGCGCGAGCGCAAGAAGGCCAGGACGCGTGCTGCCATCCGGGAGCACGCGTTCCGGCTGTTCCGCGAGCAGGGCTACGACGCCACCACGGTGGAGCAGATCGCCGACGCCGCCGAGGTCTCCCCGAGCACGTTCTTCCGCTACTTCCCGACCAAGGAAGACGTCGTCCTCCAGGACGACATGGACCTGCTCTGGCTGGAGGCGATCCAGGAGCAGCCGCCCGAGGTGGGCCCCATCGCCGCACTACGGGCCGGGGTCCATGCGGCATTCGCCCGCATGGGGGAGGACGAGTGGGCGCAGCTGCGTGAGACCACGGAGCTCGTCATGGCGGTTCCCGCGGTACGGGGACGCATGCTGGAGGAAATGGCCAGGACAACCCAGGCACTCGCCGAGGCGGTGGCCGAGCGGTCGGGCCGCGACCCCGGCGACTTCGCGGTCCGCACGCTGGCGGGAGCGATCGTCGGGATAGCCATGGCCGCATGGTTCGAGGTCGCCGACGACCTGGTGGACTACATGGACCAGGGCAGGCTCGCTACCTTCGCCGACAAGTTCGAGCGCGGCCTAGCCCTCCTAGAAGCCGGCCTCCCCCTCTAACGACTCGAGCCAGAAAACGGCATCTCGCCCCACCCGCTCCTGGCGGGTGCTGTGGAGTGCGCGAGGGCCGTGAACTGCGGCGGGTGCCGAACAGGAGCAGCCGGGTGGCTGTGGATCAGGCGTTTCTGCATGATCCACAGCCACCCGGCTACGACCGAGACCCTATTCAGCCCCGAAGGACTTGATCTCCTCGTACTCGGCTTCCGACAGCTCCCTCGGCTCCTCGCCCTTGCTGACCTTCTCGCTCTGGACGTGGTGGCGGATGCCCTCGACGATCTCGGGGTTGGCCAGCGTGGTCACGTCCCCGATGTCGGTGAAGTTGGAGACCGCGGCGATCACCCGGCGCATGATCTTCCCGGACCGGGTCTTGGGCATGTCCGGCACGACCCAGACGTGCTTCGGCCGGGCGATCTTGCCGATCTCGACCTCGATCGCACGGGTGACCTTGCCGGCCATCTCGTCGCTGGCGGCGTAGCCGGGCTTGAGCGAGACGTACATCTCGACCGCCCGGCCGCGGATGTCGTCCACGACCGGGACCGCCGCCGCCTCCGCCACCTCCGGCACCGTGAGCGCCGCCGATTCCAGTTCCTTGGTGCCCAGCCGGTGCCCGGCCACGTTGATCACGTCGTCGACGCGGCCGAGGATCCGGTAGTACCCGTCCGGCGCCCGGACCGCGCCGTCGCCGGCGAAGTAGGGCCAGTCGTGCCAGTCCTTGCTGTCCGGGTTCTTGTTGTACTTGCGGTAGTAGACGTCGACGAACCGCTCGGGCTGGCCCCAGATCGTCTGCATGATCCCCGGCCAGGGGTTGCGGATGCAGATGTTGCCGGCCTTGCCGTCCGGTACCTCGTTGCCGTCCTCGTCGTAGATCGCCGCGTAAATACCCAGCACCATCGGGCCGCAGCTGCCCGGCTTCATCGGCTTGAGCGCCGGCAGCGAGCTGCCGAGGAAGCCGCCGGTCTCGGTCTGCCACCAGGTGTCGACGATGACCGCCTCGCCCTTGCCGACCTCCTTGTGGTACCAGCGCCAGACCTCAGGCTCGATCGGCTCACCGACCGTGGTCATGTGCTTGAAGTGGTAGTTGTACTTGGCCGGCTCGTCCGGGCCAACCTTGCGCAGCATGCGGATGGCGGTGGGCGAGGTGTGGAAGATGTTCACCCCGAGCCGCTCGGCGATCCGCCAGGGCCGCCCGGCGTCGGGGTAGTTGGGGGTGCCCTCGTAGATCACGCTGGTCGTGCCGAGCGACAGTGGCCCGTAGACGATGTAGGAATGGCCGGTGATCCACCCGATGTCGGCCATGCACCAGTAGGTGTCGTCGGGGTGGATGTCCTGGTAGTACTTTGAGGTCCCGGTCACGTACGCCAGGTAGCCGCCGATGCTGTGCTGCGCGCCCTTGGGCCGCCCCGTGGTGCCGGAGGTGTACATGAGGAACAGCGGGGCGTCGGCGGACAGCGAGACCGGGTCCACGAGCTGGCCGTGGTAGGAGCCGAGCACCTCGTCCACGAAGAAGTCGCGGCCGTCGGTCATCGGGGTCTGCGAGCCGTACTGGCCGGGGTGGCGCCGCCATACCAGCACCTTGTCCACGTCCTGGCCCTGCTTGTGCGCCTCGGCCACTGCCTCGTCGGCCTTGACTTTGTGGTCGACGAGATCGCCGCTGCGGTAGTAGCTGTCCATCGTGATCAGCACCCGGCTGCCCGAGTCGGCGATCCTGGTGCCGCAGGCGTTGCCGCTGAAGCCGCCGAACACCTGCGAGTGGATGACGCCGAGCCGGGCACAGGCGAGCATCGTCACCGGCAGCTCGGGGACCATCGGCATGTGCAGCGTCACCCGGTCACCGGCCTTGAGCCCGCAGAAATCCCGCAGCAGCGCCGCGAACTCGTTCACCCGGTGATAGAGGTCGCGGTAGGTGACGGCGACCGGCTCGGCCGACTCCGGCTCCGGGACCCAGATCAGCGCCGCCTTGTTGCCATGGGCGGCCACATGCCGGTCCACACAGTTGTAGGAGGCGTTCAGCCTGCCCCCGACAAACCACCTCCAGTACGGCGGGTTACTGGTGTCCAGGAGCGTGTCCCACTTCTTGTCCCAGCTCAGCAGGTCTGCATATTCGGTGAAGCAGTCCGGGAAGTTGTCTTCGCTGAACCGGTCGAAGATGGCCGGGTCGGCCGCGTTGGCCTGGGCAACAAACGACTCCGGAGGATGGATGTACTCCTCCTCGCGCCAGTGCACCGCTATCTGGGCCTCGGAGACCTGCGCCTCCTGACTTTCTGTCATTGCTCGTCCTCCCGCTGGAAGATGACTGATGGGACCAAACAGGACCGGGCCCGCTCACGGCTCACCGAGCCGGGAACGGCGGTCGCCGGGCCTGGACCGATACGGCCGGGACAGGCCCGGCCGTAGGTGACATAGCGACGGTTCGCGCTGCCGGGCGGGGCCAGCCGGTGACGGCTGGCCGTGTGGTGCGGCCAAGTCATCCTCGCCGCCAGGCTGTTCTCCTGGCCGGACACGGCACGGCCGGCCGCGACCATTGTGACAGCGACCCGGGCCAGTCCCGCCCCGCCCCTGGATCGCTGGGTGGCACCAGAAATGTCACGCCGCCCTCGCACCGCTGGGAGAGGCTCAATCGTACCGCTCTGGGACACCTGGGACCAGGGTCGCCCTGTCTGCCCACCTGGGCGGGACATGCGGCGCGGGACGCCTCTGACCACGGACGGTTGACATCGCGGCGATCGGGGGTAAGTTGCTGCGGAGCCCGGCCCGGGGGGACAGCCGCCGGGCTGGGGGTCAAGGCCCGGGCAGGGCCCGGCGACCAGTAGACAACGGAGAGCCGCGCTCGTTGCCGACGGGACGGACTCCGGTCCGAAGGGACGGCCGGGCCCTGTTCCGCGGGTGCCCCCTGCGGAGTTATGGACGGGGTAAAGGCTCCCGCCATCAGGCATGCCGCCCGTCGCCCGGCGGCCGCCGGCGCCGGCGGCCGGGGTACCCTGTGACGTCCATGGCGAAATGCCGGGCGGCGGGCCCGGGCATGCGCGAAGGCGGGAGCACGTGACCAGTTCGCCCGGCACTACGGCCGACCCGGTGGGCCCGGTGGCCGTGGTCGTCCCCACCTACAATGAGCGCGACAACCTCGAGATCATCGCGAGCCGGGTCCGCAGCGCGGTACCCGATGCGGACCTGCTGGTGGTGGACGACAACAGCCCGGACGGCACCGGCGAGATCGCTGACAAGCTGGCCAGCAAGGACCCCCATATCCACGTGCTGCACCGGGCGGGCAAGGCGGGCCTGGGCGCGGCCTACGTGGCCGGGTTCCGCTGGGCGCTGGAGCGGGACTACGGCGCGATGGTGGAGATGGACGCGGACGGCTCCCACCAGCCGGAGGAACTGCCCAGGCTGCTGGAGGCACTGGCCCGCGCCGATCTCGTGCTCGGGTCACGCTACGTGCCCGGCGGGGCGGTGCTCAACTGGGCCAAGTCCCGCGAGCTGCTTTCCCGCGGCGGCAACACCTACGCCCGGCTGATGCTCGGCTTCAGGCTCAAGGACGCGACCGGTGGCTACCGGGTATTCCGGGCCGCCACCTTGCGCCGGATCGGCCTGGACAGCGTGAACTCCCAGGGGTACTGCTTCCAGATCGACCTCGCGCGGCGGACGATCCTGGCCGGGCTCACGGTCACCGAGGTG
Organism: uncultured Actinomycetes bacterium; assembly: GCA_963730065.1. Taxonomy (GTDB): domain Bacteria; phylum Actinomycetota; class Actinomycetes; order Streptosporangiales; family Streptosporangiaceae; genus UBA9676. The sequence goes on from CAVSQL010000014.1 coordinate 661,002, forward strand.
CCGATCACCTTCGTGGAGCGCGAGCGGGGCACCAGCAAGATGAGCAAGACGATCGTCGCCGAAGCGTTCTGGCGGGTGGGTCTGTGGGGAATCGCCCGACTGCGGCCAGCCCGCACGGCGGCGCGCTGAGACGAGCCACCGCGGCGCGGGCGGTGTGTCCTGGCGGGTTCTAGGCGCTCTTGCGCTGCCTCGTCCGGGGCTCTTTCGCCTCGGCGTTATCGAGGCCGCGTTCCCCCCTGATCAGGGCGAGCCGCTCGGCCAGTACCTGCTCCAGGTCGGCGATGGACCGCCGCTCACGCAGCATGTCCCAGTGACTGCGCGGAGGCTTGGTCTTCTTCGGGCTGGGCTGGTCACCGGTGGCGGTGAGGGCGACAGTGCCGCAGACCCGGCACTCCCAGGTGGCGGGAACTTCTGCCTCAGCGGCGAACGGCACGGTAAAATGGTGGCCCTTGGGGCAGTCGAAGGCGATCTCCTGGCGTGGGGCCAGATCCGTGTTCCGGTCGTTCTCATAGCTCGTCGCTCCGAGCCGGGTGCCGCGAAGTGCGCGTTCGGCCATATGGCATTGCCTCCCAGGCGCTCAGCCTTCGACGTCGTTAACGCTGAGTACCCGGACAAGATTCCCGCTGTGCCCGGGTTCCAACCCAGCCCAGCCGACCCGGTTCGATCGGGCGGAACGGCCGCCGCGGTGGGCCGGTGAACTGCCTAGCCGGCCACGCGGGGATGCCACTGCCCGCGGCCGACCAGCACGTCGCGCAGCGCCACGGTGTCATCGGTCATGATCCCGTCCGCCCCGCGATCCAGCAGGGCCTCCATGGTGGGGCGGCCGTTCACGGTCCACACATGCACCTGGAGCCCCAGCCGGTGCGCGCGGGCGATGAAGGACGGCGTCGCCACCGGGACCGGCACCTGGACGCACCGCACACCGGCCGCGGCCAGGCGCTCCGCCAGCGGCCCGGGCCGCCGGCCGACGGTGGCGCCCGGCCGGCGTGCCGACGCGGCCATCGGGCCGGCCGCGGGCGGCCGCTGGCCGGAACGGTGGCGGTTGGGGCCACGCGGGCTGCGGGGCGCCGGCGGGGCGCCGAGCCGCACCATCGCGGTCCCCAGCGGCGAAGCGGCCATGCAGACCGGCCGGTCGAGCGCCCGCCGGGCGGCCCGGAGCCTGCTGGCGGAGAAGGAGACCACGCAGACCCGGTCCCACGCGTTGGTCCGCCGCAGCACCCCCGCCAGCGGCGCGACCGCCGGCGTGTCCTTGAGGTCGATGTTGAAACGCACGTCCGGCCAGGCGGCCAGCACGTCCTCCAGCACCGGGATCGGCTCGGTGCCGCCGATGCGCGCGCCCGCGATGTCCTTGAGGGTCAGCCGGGCGACCCGGCCCGGCTGGCCGGTGACGCGGTCCAGTGTGCGGTCATGGAAGGCGATAAGCACCCCGTCCGCTGTCGCCTGCGCATCGGTCTCCAGGTACTCGTAGCCGAGCCCAAGCGCCAGCTCGAACGCGCGCCAGGAGTTCTCCGGCGCGTGAGCCGCCCCGCCGCGGTGAGCGAAGGCCAGCGGGCCCGGATGATCAAGGAATGCGGTCGGCACGCCTGCGAGTATGCACTATCGCCGTGACCAGAGCGGTAACAGAAAGCGCCGGCCCGGCGAACTGCTGGCCGTCCGCTACCAGGTCACGAGCGCGGCTCCGGCACCTGGGGGCGCGAGGCGGCGGCGCCGGCCAGGGCCGGCTCGATGTACCGGTGGCTGATGTGCCGCTCCACGATGAAGGTCATCACCGGGATCGTGCCGGCCAGCAGCACCGCCACCGTCGGCCCGGGGGCCAGCCGCAGCCTGCGGGTCAGAGGGAACGACACCAGCAGGTAGACGATGTACAGCCCACCGTGAATGGTCCCGACGACGTTCACGGCCGCGCCGTCGTCCACCCATAGCTGCATGATCGCGAGGACACACAAAACGATGAGCACCACGCCGGTCACGTAGGCCATCACCCGGTACAAGGCGACGTTCAGGCGCACTGGCCCGACCTCCTTCGCGTGCTCATCAGGCGGTGGCCGCTACCTGAGGCCGTGCCACCGGCCATGACCCTTCACTTCCCTGGTCAGGCGGGCCAGGTAGGCGTTGTAGGCGGCGAGTTCCTCGTCGTCCTCGTCGGCCTCGCCCGTGTCACCGGCCGGCCGCGGGCCACCCGCGGGCGGCGCCGGTATGCCACCCGGGAGACCGACGCCGTCCGCCGATTCGGCCTCGGCCGGCGGGTGGACCTCCTCCCTGATCGTCTTGGCCCAGAAGACCACCGCGAAGATCGCGAACAGGGGCCATTCAAACGTGTACGCCCAGCTGAGCGCGTTACCCGACTCCGCGCGGTGCAGCTGCCAGTTGCCGAGCCAGAGCATCCCGGCCGTGGCGAAGATCACGAATACGTGCCAGCCCAGCCACTTGGGGGTGATCAGGAACCTCCACCGGGAGGCTGCCTGCGGACCGGACATGCGCCGAGTCTAACCGGCCCCGGGGGCGCTGGCCCGCGAGTCCTTGCGGCGGCCCGTGAGGACGCTGCGTGATAATCGGAGCATGTCCCTGACGGATCTGCTCCGGCCCGGGCGATCCGGCCTGGCCGCGCGCCTGCCGGCCAGCCTGGACGAACTGCACGGGCCTGAGCAGGGAGTCGTCGTCCTGCCGCGGCACCTGGCCTGGCCGGGGCTGCGCGAGTTCGATCTGTCTGACGACCGCCTCCGCCGCAGTCTCTACGGCATCGTGCTCACCCAGGGACGGCGCAACGACATGGCCCGCTTCGTCAACGCGCGGCTGCTGCGGGCGGACTGGCCGCTGCTGCGGATCTCGCTCGACCCCAAAGTGCGCAAAAGCTGCGAACGCCGGCTGCGGCTGGGGAGCTGACGGGCCTGGCCGGCCTGGCGGGCGCCGCTGGCGAGCGTGATCCCCATCCACCGCACCACAGGAGGACCGCATGACCATGACCGCTCACGGCCTGGGCGAACTCAAGGCGCTGGCCGGGACCAGCCTCGGGCACACCGGCTGGCTGGAGATCACCCAGGAACGGGTCAATGCCTTCGCCGACGCGACCGACGACCACCAGTGGATCCACGTTGACCGCGAGCGGGCCGCGGCGGGGCCGTTCGGCGGCACCATCGCGCACGGGTTCCTGACCCTGTCCCTGATCATTCCCCTGTTCGGCGAGCTCCTCGAGGTGCAGGGGGTGAGCATGGGAATCAACTACGGGCTGAACCGGGTCCGCTTCCCGGCGCCGGTCCCCGTCGGCTCCAAGATCAGGATGACGGCCCAGCTGGGCGCGGCCGAGGCCCACGGGGTCGACGCCGTGCAGGCGGTCGTCGACTTCACCATCGAAGTGGAAGGCAGCGACAAGCCCGCCTGCGTGGCCCAGGGGGTCTACCGTTACTACGCCTGAGCGGGGACCGGCCCGGAGGGGGCCGGGCCCAACGGCGTCAACCTGGAGCAGGGCCAGCGCTGGGTGAGCCCGCGTGTGCGAGGGTGGCAGTATGCGCAAATACGTCATCATGGGTGTCCAGGGCAGCGGAAAGGGCACTCAGGCGGCCCTGCTCGTGACCGACCTGGACCTGGTGCACATCAGCGTCGGGGACATCTTCCGCTGGCATGTGCAGCAGCACACCAAGCTCGGCGCGCAGGTCCGGCGGATCATGGCCGCCGGGGAACTGGTCGACGATGACATGGCCGAGGCGGTGACCGCGGAGCGGCTCAGCCAGCACGACTGGAACTACGGGTTCGTCATCGACGGCTTCCCCCGCAGCCGCCGCCAGGCGGAGTTCTTCCTCGAGAGCTACGACATCGATGGCGTGATCCACCTGGATCTGCCCGACTCCGAGGTCCGCCGCCGGGTGCTCGCCCGCCGTCTGTGCTCGGGCTGCGGGCTGGACTACAACCTCATCACCGCCCGCCCGGCGCAGGAGGGCGTCTGTGACGTCTGCGGCGGCACCCTGGTCACGCGCGAGGACGACACCGAGGAGGCGCTCGCGGTGCGGCTGCGTGACTACCACGAGAAGACCAACCCGGTGCTGGAGTTGTTCGCGCGCAAGGAGTACGTGGTCACCGTGGACGCCCGCCCCAGCAAGGAGGAGGTGCAGCAGGAGATCCGCGAGCGCCTCCACCTCCCGCCGTACAAGCCCGCCCCCGACCTGGCCACGTCTGGCCAGTAGGCACGGGAGGCGCGGTGCGGGTCCCGCTCGCGGGATGTGACTGACGGACCGCCGGAGACGGCGGGCGGCGGGCGCCCGCCGCGGCCCAGTAATCTTGGCCAACGTGCGAGAGATCGCCGTCTTCAGCGGCAGCGCTCACCCGGAGCTGGCGGATGAGATCTGCCGTGACCTGGGTGAACCGCTGCTCCCGGTGCGGTTCGAGCGGTTCGCCAACGACTGCCTGGAAGCGCAGCTCCAGTCCAACTGCCGGGAACGGGACGTCTTCCTCATCCAGCCCTTCGCCCCGCCGGTCCAGGAACATCTGCTGGAGCTGCTGCTCATGATCGACGCCGCCCGGGGCGCCTCGGCGGGCAGGGTGACCGCCGTCATCCCGTACTACGCCTATGCCCGCTCGGACAAGAAGGACAGGCCGCGGGTGTCGATCGGCGGCCGCCTGGTCGCCGATCTGCTGATCGCCGCCGGGGCCAGCCGGGTGCTGACCATGACGCTGCACTCACCGCAGGTGCACGGGTTCTTCTCGGTCCCGGTGGACCACCTGCACGCGCTGCGCGAGCTCGCCGGTCACTTCCGCGGCCACGACCTGTCCGGCGCGGTGGTGGTCTCACCCGACCTGGGCAACGCCAAGCCCGCCGCCGCCTTCGCCCGGCGGCTGGGGCTGCCCCTCGCGGCCGGGGCCAAGCAGCGGATCAGCGACCAGCAGGTGGCGATCACCTCCATCATCGGCGACGTGGACGGCCGGGAGGTGATCGTGCTGGACGACGAGATCGCCCGCGGCACCACCCTCCTGGAGCTGCTCGCCCGCCTCCGTGAGCACGATGTGCCCTCGGTCCGCATCGCCTGCACGCACGGGCTGTTCACCGACGGCGCACTGGAGAAGATCGCTGCCGAGCCTGAGGTCAGGGAGATCGTCTGCACCAACACGGTGCCGGTCCACGGCCGGCTGCAGCACGGCAAGCTCACCGTGCTGTCGGTGGCTCCCGCGCTCGCCGAGGCGATCCGCCGGATTCACGAGGGGGAGTCCGTGAGCGCGCTGTTCGAGCCCCACTGACGCCCGCCCGGTCAGCTCTGCTCGATGGCGCGGGCGATCTGCTCGCGGGTCAGCGGCAGGTCCCGCACCCGTACGCCTACCGCATCGGCCACCGCGTTGCCGATCGCGCCGGCGGCCGGGCCCTGCGCGACCTCGCCGGCGCCGGTCTCGCGCTCGCCGGCGGCGGCCACGATCGCGACGTGCACCTGCGGCACCTCGGTGAACCGCAGGATCGGGTAGGTGTCCCAGTTCACGGAGGTGATCCGGGTCCGGTCGAAGCGGACCCGCTCCCGCAGCGCCCAGCTGGCGCTCTGCACCGCGCCGCCCTCCACCTGGTTGATGACCCCGTCGGGGTTGATCACCCGGCCGACGTTGACCGCGAGCCACACGTCGGACACCCGCACGTCGGTGTCGGCCTCCACCCGCGCCACCGCGGCGCAGTACCCGGAGGTGCCCTTGTACCGGGCGTAACCGAGGCCGAGGCCGGTGCCGTCCCCTGGGCCGGCCCGGCCGTCCCAGCCCGACATCTGCGCCGCCTGCTCGATCACCCGCCGGGCCCGGGGATCGGTCAGGTGGGCCAGGCGGAACTCCAGCGGGCCGGCGCCCGCGGCGGCGGCCAGCTCATCCATGAACGACTCGATGGCGAAGACGTTGAGGAAGGCGCCCAGCGAGCGGAGCGAGGAGGTCCGGATCGGCATCGTGAGCAGGCGGTGCCGGACGATCAGGCGGTCGGGGATGTCGTAGCCGGGGACGGCGTTGCGGGTCGAGCCCATGGCGCCGGTCGGCGGGCCGTCCGGCGCTGGGCTCATCGGCTGGCCGCCCTCGAGATGGGCGAGCGCGAGCAGCCGCGGCTCGCCGCCGCTGCCCGGGCGGCCGATGAAGCCGTTGCTCCACACGTCCTGGCGCCAGCTGGCGATCCGCCCGCGGGCGTCGAGCCCGGCGGACAGCCGGGCCAGCATGGCGGAGCCGAGCGGCGCCCAGGCCAGCTCGTCCTCCCGCGCCCACAGCACCCGGACGGGGTGCCCGGGCACCGCGCGGGCCAGCAGCGCCGCGTCCAGCGCGACGTCGTCGGCGCCGTTGTGGCCGTAGGCGCCCGCCCCCTCGACGTGGTTCACGGTGACCTGGCCGGTGTCCAGGCCCAGGCCGGCCGCGATCGCCGCCCGCAGTGCGAACACGCCCTGGCTGTGGCTCCAGACGGTGACCTCCGTCCCGTCCCAGCGCGCGACCGCGCAGCTGGGCGCCATCGAGGCGTGGGCGATGAACGGCCGGGTGAACTCGGCCTCCAGGGTGCGGGTGACCGGGCCGGCCGCGCCGGTGTCGTGCCGCTCGTCCACGGTGACCACCTGCGTGGGCGCGGACAGCAGGAACCCCTTCAGGTCACGCTCGTCGGGCAGGGACGCGGTCACGTCCCACCGCGCCGCGGCCGCCACCGCCCGCGCCGACACCACCGCGGTGCGGTCCTGCGGTGCCACCACCCCCAGGAAGGATCCGTCGCGCACGGTCACCACGCCGCTGGGCAGCGGGGGATCGCGGAGGCCGGCCAGGGACGCCGCGGGGGCGGGCGGCCGGATGACCCGGCCGTACAGCATCCCGGGCAGGACGAGGTCGTGCAGGAACCGGGGGCGGCCGGCCACCTTGTCCGGGATGTCCAGCCGGGCGGCGCTGCGGCCAGCGACCGACCACCGCGCCGGCGCCTTGGCCGGCTGGGGGTCACCCGCTTCCCGGTCGAGCAGGCCGGGCCCGGCCGGGCCCGGCCGCCCGGCCAGGCTCCAGTAGGTCAGGCCGGTGCCGCCGGCCTCGGCCGTGATCTCGCCGTCCGCCACCCCCAGCGCGGACGCCTCCACGCCGAGCCGGTCCGCCGCGGCGGCCAGGAAGACGTGGCGGGCCTGCGCGCACGCCTGGCGCAGCGACGAGCCGGACTCCTCGATGGAGCGGCTGCCCGAGGTGATCCCCTCGTCGGGGCTGGTGGCGGTGGACACCGGGGCGACCCGGACGCGGTCCAGGTCCACATCGAGTTCCTCGGCCGCGACCTGGGCCAGGGCGGTCCACACGCCCTGGCCGTACTCGACCTTGCCCGAGAAGATCGTGACCACGCCGGGTTCGGTGAAGTCGAGCCAGGCGGCCAGGACGGGGTTGGCGGCGAGGGTGGGCGGCAGCGGGGAAGCCGGCGGGGAAGGGGGAACGGGGGGAGTCGGGGGAGTGGGCGGCACGGATAAGGACCGGGGCGGGGGCGGCGTCATCCGGCGGTCCGCCCGGCCCGCCCGGTCTGTTCGGCCCGCCCGGCCTGGCCAGCCAGCTGGCCGGCCGCCTTCATGACCGCGCCGACGATGCGGCGGTGTGCCCCGCAGCGGCACAGGTTGCCGTCGAGCGCCTCGCGCACCTCGCGCTCGCTCGGGGTGTCGTTGCCGCGCAGCAGCGCGACCGCGCTCACCACCATGCCGGAGGTGCAGTACCCGCACTGGGCGGCCTGCTCGTCGATGAACGCCTGCTGGACCGCGTCCAGCGTCTCGCCGTCCAGCAGCCCCTCGACCGTGGTCACCTGCCGGCCCTCGGCCGCCCAGGCGGGGAAATCACAGGAGGAGCGGGCGCGGCCGTCGATGAGCACGAAACACGCCCCGCACAGGCCCAGTCCGCAGCCGAACCGCGGGCCGGACAGGCCGAGGCCGTGGCGGAGCACATCGAGCAGCGGGGCGTCCGGCTCGCAGGCCAGAGTCCGGCTGGCCCCGTTCACCGTCACGTGCAGTTCGTGCTGCTCCATCATGTTCCCCTTGACCTCAACTTATCCCAGAGAGTATGCATTCGTTTGCAGGATCTGGCCACCGAGTCGCGGGAGTATCAATGGATGACCGGGTGGCGATGGCCATCTCACACTGGGCGCCGCGGTTCACCACGAACGGCGTGACGGCCGGGGATTTCGAGCGGATCACCAGCGGGCTGGCGTCGTGGGACGGCTGGTGCGCCGGGTGGAGCGCGGTGGCGGCGGAGCACGAGCAGCTGGGCCGCGACGCCCTGGCCGATGGCCGGGGCATGTCCGCGGGCGCGCATCTGTCCCAGGCGGCGGTCTACTACCACTTCGCGAAGTTCCTGTTCGTCAACGACCTCGGCCAGATGCGGGCGGCGCACCTGAAGGCGGTCGCCTGCCTGACCGACGCGCTGCCCTTCCTGGATCCGCCCGGCCGCCGGGTCGAGATCCCGTTCGACGGCTCGCGCCTGGCCGGCATCTTGCGCCTGCCAGGGCCGGAGGCGGGGGAGGGGCGGTATCCCGCGATGATCATGATCCCCGGCCTCGACTCGGCCAAGGAGGAGCTGCGCAGCACCGAGGAGCTCTTCCTGGAGCGCGGCATCGCGACCTTCAGCGTGGACGGCCCCGGGCAGGGCGAGGCCGAGTACGACCTGGCGATCCGGGGCGACTGGGAGGTGCCGGGCGGCGCGGTCATCGACTACCTGCAAACCGAGCCCGCGATCGATCCCGGCCGGATCGGGGTCTGGGGGGTCAGCCTCGGCGGCTACTACGCACCACGGGTGGCCAGCGGGGACGACCGGGTGAAGGCCTGCGTCGCGCTGGCCGGCCCCTATGACTTCGCCGAGCACTGGGACAGCCTGCCGATCCTCACCAGGGAGGCGTTCCGGGTCCGGTCCTTCTCACCCGATCTGGACACCGCCCGGGCCCGGGCGGCCGCGCTGTCGCTGGCGGGCCGGGCCGGGCTGATCCGCTGCCCGCTGCTGGCCGTCATGGGCCAGCTCGACCGCCTTATTCCCTGGCAGCATGCGCAACGTCTGGTCGACGAGGCGGGCGGCCCGGCCGAGCTGCTCCTGCTCGAGCAGGGCAACCACGGGTGTGCCAACCTGGCGCCGTTCCACCGCTACCTCACCGCCGACTGGGCCGCCGGCCAGCTGGGCGCCCGGGTGAGCAGGGGCCAGGCCGCGCGGGCATGAGCGGGCGGTCACCGGGCAGCCGGCCGCTGACCGCGACCACCCACGGGCTCCGCCTGCTCGCCCATCACGGCCTGGGCGGCTACGGCGACGGCATGCAGGTGATCCGGCAGGGCGACGCGCTCTACGTCGGCCACACGGGCACCAGCGGGATGGGGACGACGATCCTGGACGTGTCCGACCCCGCCCGCCCGGCGCTGGTGACCCAGTGGCGCGTGCCCGCCCGCACCCATACCCACAAGGTGCAGGCCGCCGATAGCCTGCTGCTGGTCAACCACGAGAAGTTCCCCTACCGGAGCCGGGCCACGGGGCCGATCTCGGCGGGCCTGGCCATCTACCGGCTCGGCGACCCGCTCCGGCCCGAGCGGATCGCGTTCTGGCCCAGCGGCGGGCGCGGGGTGCACCGGGTCGTCTGGCGGGGCGGCCGTTACGCCCACTTCTCGGCCATCCCCGGCCACTTCCGGGACCGGATCTGGGTGGTGCTCGACCTGGCCGACCCGGCGCGGCCGGCCGAGGCTGCCCGGTGGTGGTGGCCCGGCCAGCGTGAGGACGAGGAGCCCGGCTGGCCCGCGGGCGAGCGGTACGCCGCCCACCACGCACTGATGGCCGGCGGCCGGGCCTACCTCGGCTACGACGACGCGGGGATGGTGGTGCTCGACGTCACCGACATCACCCGGCCACGCCAGGTGGCGCACCTGAGCTGGGACGGCGGATCCACTCACACCTGCCTGCCGCTGCCCGGCCGGGGGCTGGTGGTGGCGGCCGACGAGCAGGTGACCGACGGCCCGCACGCGCCCCGGCGGGCGATCCGGGTCATCGACGTCGCCGGGGCCTGCCCGGCGGTGCTGGCGGTGTGCCCGCACCCGGACGGCTTCGCCGCCGGGCCGCTGCGGTTCGGCGCGCACAACCTGCACGAGAACCAGCCGGGGGCCTACCGCAGCGAGCGGGTCGTCTTCGCCACCTATTTCAGCGCTGGTGTGCGGGTCTACGACCTGGCCGACCCGCGTCACCCGGTGGAGGTCGCGCACTGGGTCCCGCGGCCGCCCGCGGGCCAGCCGGCCGCGCAGATCAACGACCTGTTCGTGGACTCCGGCGGCCTGATCTGGGTCACCGACCGGATCGCCGGCGGGCTGTACGTGCTGCAGCCCGAGCCCGCCCTGGCGGCGCTGATGGAGGAGGCCCGGCTGCCCTAGCCCGGCGGGTCAGGGCAGGGTGAGGATGCGGGGCCCGTCGGCGGTGATGGCGACGGTGTGCTCGGCGTGCGCGGCCCGGCTGCCGTCCACGGTGCACAGCGCCCACCCGTCGGGCGCCACCCGGAAATCGTCGCCGCCGCCGGCCATCAGCATCGGCTCGATGGCCAGCACCAGGCCGGGCCGCAGGCGCATGCCGCGGCCCGGCCGGCCGTCGTTGGGCACGTGCGGGTCCTCGTGCATCCGGCGTCCGATCCCGTGCCCGCCGAAGCCGGCCGGGATGCCGTACCCGGCGCCGTGGGCCACCGCCCCGATCGCGGCGGAGATGTCCCCGATCCGCGCCCCGGCCACCGCGGCCGCCACCCCGGCCGCCAGCGCCTCCCCGGCCGTCTCGATGAGCAGCAGGTCGGCGGCGTCCGCCTGGCCCACGATGAAGCTGACCGCGGCGTCGCCGGTCCAGCCGTCGAGTTCGGCGCCGAAATCGATGCTGACCAGGTCACGATCGCGCAGCCGGTAGCCGTCCGGGATGCCGTGCACGATCACGTCGTTGACCGAGATGCAGATCACCGCGGGGAAGGGGGTCGGCGCGAACGAGGGATGGTAGTGCAGGAAGGGGGAGCGGGCCCCGGCCTGGCGCAGGACGTCGTGCGCGACCTCGTCCAGATCGGCCAGCGAGGTGCCGACCGCCGCCGCGTCCCGCACCGCGGCGAGCGCGCGCGCGACCACCCGCCCGGCCTCGCGCATGGCGTCCAGCGCGGCGTCGGACTTGAGCTCGACCATCCCTGACTGCTCCTCGCCCTGGCTGCTTCCTCGCCTTAACCAGTTCTGGGACCGAACTAGTCCCGGACCGTCACTGCTCCTCGGCCCGGCCGCCGAGGTGGCGGGCGAGGAACCGTTCTGCCGCCGCGTAGAAGCGCAACCGGTTCTCGGGCTTGGCGAACCCGTGGCCCTCGTCGGGGAAGAGCATGTATTCGTAGTCGATGCCGGCCTCGCGCAGGGCGGCGACGATCTGCTCCGACTCCGCCTGCTTGACCCGCGGGTCGTTGGCGCCCTGGGCGATGAGCAGCGGGGTACGGATGCTGGCCGCCCGGGACAGCGGGGAGCGGGACCACAGGAAACCGGCGTCCTTGTCCGGGTCACCGACCCGGGTGTGGAACAGGGCGATCATGGGGGCCCAGTACGGCGGGATGGTCTCGATCAGCGTCTTCAGGTTCGACGGGCCGACGATGTCCACCGCGCAGCGGAAGGTGTCCGGGGTGAACGCCACCCCGGCCAGGGCCGCGTACCCGCCGTAGGAGCCGCCGTAGATGGCCACCCGGGCCGGATCGGCCCAGTCCTGGTCCACCGCGAACGCCACCGCGTCCAGCAGGTCGTCCTGCATCTTCCCGCCCCACTCGCGGTCACCGGCGTTGACGAACGCCTTGCCGTAGCCGGTCGAGCCGCGGAAGTTGACCTGCAGGCACAGGTAGCCGCGGTTGGCGAGCCACTGCGCCTCGGGGTCGAAGCCCCACGCGTCCCGCCCCCACGGGCCGCCGTGCACGTTGAGCACCATCGGCAGCCCGGAACGGCCGGCGCCCGGCGGGAACGTGGCATAGCCGTGAATGCTCAGGCCGTCCCGGGAGGTGAACTCCACCGGCTCCATCGGCGCCAGCTCGTAACGGGACAGCTCGGGCTGGTGCTCGAACAGGAACATCCCCTGGCGGCGCCGGCGGTCGTAGGCGTAGTAAGGCACCGGGCCGGCGTCGTTGGTGAACCCGATCAGCCACATGCGGTCGTCGTCATCCCCGTCGCCGCCCGCCGGGTCGCCGGGGTGGAGCGCACGAATGGCGGCGAGGTCGGGCTCGCACGCGGGATCCAGCGCCAGGTAATGCGATCGTTCTTTGAGGAAGATGACGATCTGCGGCTCCCTGGTGTCCGGGTGCAGCCGGACCCCGGTCACGTCGGCATCCGGGTCCTCGGCCAGTACCTGGGTCGCCCCGCTCGCCAGGTCGATCCGGACCAGCCGGCCCGTGTTGGCCCCCACCGAGCTCATGGCCAGCAGCGAGCCACCGTCCGCGCTGAACGCTATCGGCTGGCTCGTCAGCGCGTCCTCGGCCGCGATGGACAGCAGCGGGCGCCAGTCCTGGCCCGTGTCGCGGACCATGACCACCATGCTCCCGTCGGGCTGCATGGCGATGCCGCACCGGACGGCCAGCTCGGCGTCAGCAACCCATTCGATGAAGCCCGGGTTCTCCACCTCCTTGACCAGCTCGCCGGTGACCAGGTCGAGCCGGTAGACGTCATGGAGCTGCGGGTTGTCGCGGTTGAGCCCGACCAGGACGTCGGTGGGGTACTTCTTCTCGGTCGCGATGATCTGCGCATGGACGTTCTCGAAGGGCGTGAGGTCCCGCCGCTGCATGGTCTGCAGATCCACGTCGTGCAGCCGCCAGTTCTCGTCGCCGCCGGTGTCCTGCAGGTAGAGCAGGTGCCGCCCGTCGTGCGCCCAATGGAATATCCGGATGCCGCGGTCGGTGTCGTCGGTGACCACGCGGGCGGCGGCCCAGTCAGGCCCGTCCGGCCCCATCGGGGCGGTCCATACGTTGAGCACCCCCTCGTGCGGGGCGATCCACGCCAGCGTGCTGGCGTCCGGGCTGATGCGCGGGCTGACGCGTTCCGGATTACCGAAGAGGACCCGCCGGGGGATGAGTTCGGTCATGGGCTCATACCTACCATGAGCGACCGGGTCCTCTGTAGCGCCGGTCTTGTCGTACCATCGGCGCCGTGGCCCCCGCCCCGCCCAGCACGCCAGAATCCGCCCCCGTGCTGCCTCAGCCCGGGGCGCTCGTCATCCGCGGCGGCTACGTGCTGACGATGGACCCGGCGGCGGGGGATCTCCCGGGCGCCGATGTGCACATCGCCGACGCCCGGATCGTCGCGGCCGGGCAAGATCTGGCGGTGCCGGCCGGCACGCCGGAGCTCGACGCCGCCGGCATGATCGTCGCGCCGGGGCTGGTGGACACGCACTGGCACATGTGGAACACCCTCCTCAGGAGCATGTCGGCGGACCCGTCCGGGCCGGGGTACTTCAAGGTCATGATCGGCGCCGGCCGGGCGTACGGCCCGGACGACATCTACGCCAGCACCCGCCTGGCGTGCGCGGAGGCGATCAGCTCCGGCATCACCACCGTCCACGACTGGTGCCACAACGTGCGGGGCCCCGGCTACGCGGAGGCCGGGGTGCGGGCGCTGGCCGAGGCCGGGGTGCGCGCCCGCTTCTCCTATGGCGTCGCCGCCGGCCACCCGAACGACCGGACCATGGACACCGGCGGCCTGGAGCGCCTGCACCGGGACTGGGACACCTGCGCAGAAGGCGGGCGGCTGTCGCTGGGCATGGCCTGGCGCGGGCCCGGCGGGAGCAACCCGGCCGTGCGCGTGCCCGCCGCCGTCTACCGGCCGGAGATCGAGGCCGCCCGCGCGCTGGGCCTCCCGGTGACCGTGCACGCCTGCGGCCCGCGGACGGCGCAGGGCCAGATCGCCTCGCTGGCCGACGCCGGCCTGCTCGGCCCCGATCTGCAGGTGGTGCACGCCAACTGCGCGACCGGCGACGAGGTCGCCGCGCTCGCGGCCGCGGGCACGCAGGTCAGCATCTCGCCCCACAGCGAGCTGCTCATCGGCTATGGGCTGCCGCGGACGGCCGAGTTCCTCGCCGCGGGCATTGGGGTCGGGCTGTCGGTGGACTCGACGGTGCTGACCGGCAACGCCGACATGTTCTCGATCATGAAAGTGACGCAGGGGATCGTGAATGCCCTGGCCCACGACGAGTTCGCGATGACCCACCGGCGTGTGCTGTCCCTGGCCACCATCGAGGGCGCGCGCTCACTGGGGATGGGCGAGGTGACCGGCTCGATCACGCCGGGCAAGCGCGCCGATATCATCTGCGTCGCCGCCGGCGAGCCGAACCTCGGCGTGCTGACCGACCCGGCGCACATGCTGGTGACGGCGGCGCAGCCGGCCAACGTGGACACGGTCATCGCGGACGGGCGGGTGCTCAAGCGGGGCGGCGCGCTGACCACGATCGACCTGCCGCAGATCCGCGAGGACGCCCGGCGGGCCCTGGCCGGAGTCCGGGCCCGCGCCGCCAGTTCGTGACCGCGGGCCAGCTGGCGCGGCGGCGGTTACCTCCCGCGATCAGCCCCGGTAGCGCCGTGCCGCGAGGTAGCGGATGAGGCCGGCGATGAGCAGGACCGAGCCGAGCAGGCCGGCGGCACCACCGATCACATTGAGGGGGAAGCCGCTGCGCCATAGGTTGTGGCGGTGGACCATCCGATGGCCGCGGAAGCGCAGCGCCAGCACCGGCCCGCGGTGCTCGCGAACCGGCTGCGCCTCGAGCGGCGCTGGGCCGGCCGTGCCTGGCCTACAACGTGTGCGTCCGGCCCGGGCCAGACGCCGCCGCTGCCCTGTCCGCCGTCCAGGACCGGGTGCTGAGCCTGGAACCGTCGCTGCTGCGCGTCCCGGCGCCAGCGCTGCACACCAACCTCGCCTGGCTGCTGCCGGTGCACCAGGAGTTCGGCCGCCCCAAAGACGAACTGTGGCAGCGGCACGGCCCCGGGTGGCTGGCCATCCTCACCGCCGCGGCGGGCACGGCGGATGGCTTCCGGCTGTGCTACCGGCGTCTGGTGGCGACCGACGCCGCCATCATCGTGGTCGCCGACGAGCCGAACCAGGTCAGCGCCCTCAGGCGCGAGCTGATGGGTGTCCTCCCGGTTCCCGGCGGTCTCAGCGCCGGCGAGCTGGTCCACGCAACCCTGTTCCGCTATCGCGAGCCGCTTCGGGACCCGGCATCGCTGGTGCACTGGCTCGGGGCCGCCGAGTTCCAGGTCGATGTCGACGTGAGCGAGCTGCTGGTGGTCAGGGAACGCACCTTCCCGTCGCTGGACTACCAGATCCTCCACCGCCTGGCCCTGGCGCCCAGCGGCATCACCGGGCCGCCTGCCGCTCGGACGGCCGCGCGCAGGCGGCGGATGCGGTGATGAGGGCGGCGACGGCGGGCGGGTCGTCGGCCATGGGGACGTGCCCGCAGTGGGGCAGGGCCGCGTGCCGGGTGCCGGGCGGGAGCTCGCCGAGCTGGCGGGACCGGCGCACGAGCAGGTGGTCACGGGAGCCGAACGCCACCGTCACCGGGGCGCCGATGGGCGGCCCGGCGCGGTAGCCGGTGGCGCTGGCCTTCATCGTGGCGTCGAAGCCGGGGCAGGTGCCCATGGCCCGGATGGCCGTGCGGGCGTAGCCGGGGGAGACGCGGAAGGGCCGGCCGTGGGTCTGGCCGAGGACCAGGGCCCGCCCCAGCCGGTAGCTCACCAGGCGGGACAGCGCGCCCGCGGCGTGCTGGCTGAGCCACCGGGTGGCCCGCAGGCTGGCCCGCTGGTACAGCGGAACGCTCCCCCGCCACAGCCCGGCGGGGGAGAGGAGGGTCAGCGAGGCCACCGGGCGGATGTCGGCCAGCTCGAGTGCCACCCAGCCGCCGAGCGAGTTCCCGGCGACGTGGGGGTCGGTGATGCCGAGATCATCGAGCAGGCCCGCGACGGCGGCCGCCAGCGCAGCCGGGGCCGGTGCGGCCCCCGCGGGCAGCGGCCCGGAGTCTCCAAAGCCAGGCAGGTCGACGGCGAGGACGTCGAAGCGCCCGGCCAGAGCGGGGACGACGGGGTCCCAGGCGTGGCGGGAGGACCCGAAGCCGTGCAGCACCACCAGGGGCGTGCCGGCGCCGGAGCGGGTGTAGGCGAGTGTGGCCATGGTGTCTTTCTCCTGGGTAGTTTCCGGTAGGGACCTCAGCGCGGTGGCGTGAGGTTGCGGGCGCAGTCGGTCAGCCAGCCGCGCAGCACGGCCTGGTCGGCGTCACTGAGCGAGGAGGTCATGCACCGCTCGACCGCGTGTACCGCCGGCCGCGCCCGGGACAGCAGGTCACGCCCGGCTTCGGTGACGGTCATCCGGCGCAGGCGCTTGTCGGCGGCGTCGGGGCGGCGCTCCAGCAGGCCCGCCGCGGCGAGCAGCGAGATGATCTCGTTCGTGGTCTGCGGGGTGAGCATGCTGTCGCGGGCCAGTTCGGCACCGGACCGCCCGGGCTGCGCGTCGGCCACGCTCAGCACCGAGTACTGCGGAAACGTCAGCCCCAGCGGCGCCAGCCCGGCCTGCGCGGCCGCCCGGAAGGCCTGGTGCGCCTGGCGCAGCAGATAGCCGGCGCGGCCGTCCGGGCCGCGGAACCCCTCACCGATGGCCGTCACCATGTCACCCGATTCCTGAGATATCCGACAGGGTCCTGATAATTATGCCATCAGGACCCTGATAATTTCAACAGGACCCTGATGATTGCGGCGTGGGGGACAGGGACTGCGCGGGGACAGGGACATGGCCGGGGACGGCCCGGGCCGGTGCCCTCCCGGCCGAAATCCGGTGGCAGCCGGCCAGGCGCCATGCCAGGCTTCCGACCGTGCCGGGGCATCTGCCGCCAGCGATGACCGGCGGTGAGAACAAGGCCAGCCGGCTGCCAGCGGGCGAGGCAGCGGTACAGGAGCCCGGATGAAGATGCATGACGGGGAGGTCGGCCTCGACGCCGGGCTGGTCCGGCGGCTGGTGACCGCGCAGTTCCCCCGGCTGGCCGGCCTGCCGGTCAGTGCGGTCCAGTCCACGGGGACCGTGAACGCCATCTACCGGCTGGGCGACCACCTCTGCACACGGCTGCCGCGGGTCCAGGGCTACGCCGACGACCTGGAGGATGAATGCCGCTGGCTGCCGTGGCTCGCGCCGCAGGTGCCGCTGCGGATTCCCGAGCCGGTCGCCGAGGGCCGCCCGGCGAGCGGGTATCCGTTCCCGTGGGCGATCTACCGGTGGATCGACGGCCAGCCGTACGCGGATGAGCTCGTGGCGGACGAACAGCGGGCGGCCAGGGATCTGGCCCAGTTCGTGGCCGAACTGCGCACGATCGATCCCGCCGGGGCACCGCGGGCCGGCCGCAGGCCACTCCGCGAGCTCGACGCCGGTACACGCACCGCAATCGATTCATCACGAAAAGTCATCGACGCCGGGGCGGCCACCGCCGCGTGGGAGCGCGCCCTCCAGGCGCCGGCGTGGGAGGGAGCGCCGGTGTGGATCCACGCCGACCTGCTGCGGCCCAACCTGCTCGTCGACGGCGGGCGGCTGTGCGCGGTCATCGACTTCGGCGCGGCCGGTATCGGTGATCCCGCCGCTGACGTGATCGCCGCCTGGAGCGTGTTCGGCCCAGCCGGGCGGGAGACGTTCCGCGGCGCCCTCGACGTCGACGACGGCACCTGGAACCGGGCCCGCGGCTTGGCGCTCCACCAGGCGGCCATGATCATCCCGTACTACCCGGAGACGAACCCGGGGTTTGTCGCGCTGGCGAAGCGCACCGTCGAGGAAATCCTCGCCGACGCCAGCGCGTGACCGCCCTCTCCGTTATGCCGATAATGAACATTATGTTAAGTAATGCTGGCCGTGCCAGCCCCCGGCCCGGTGTCCGGCTCTGCCCTTGTTCTACCGCGTGCGTTCGCGTTCTGTCCCGTATCCCGCCGCGGAGTCACGGGCGGGCGACCGCGACCACGGGAGCCGCGCGGTCAGCCGATGTTGTGGCTGTGCGCGTAGCCGATCGCGGCGGCGCGGTCCCGCGACCCGGTCTTGGCGAAGATCCGGCTGATGTGGGTCTTGACCGTATGGTTGCTCAGGAACAGCTGCGCGGCGATCTCCGGGTTGGTCATCCCGCGGGCGATCATGCCCAGGATCTCCGCCTCGCGCTGCGTCATGCCGTCGGGGGGCGGCGCGCTCGGGGCGGGCTCAGGCTTCGGGGGGGCTTCCGTGGCGGCGAGCAGCGTCGCGTGCACGCGGGGGTCGAAGACCGTCAGCCCGCCTGCCGCCGCGCGCAGCGCCCGGGCGATCTCGGTGTAGTCGGCGTCCTTGGTGAGGTAGCTGCGCGCGCCGGCCCGGAGCGCGTCCAGGACCGAGCTGTCGTCCGCGTATGTGGTGAGCACGACGATCGCGACCTCGGGGTGCTCGGCGGTCAGCCGACGGATGGCGCCGATGCCGTCCAGGACGGGCATGTGGAGGTCGAGCAGGATCGCGTCGGGGTGGCGCTCGGCCACGAGGTCCAGGGCCCGCTCCCCGTCCGCGGCGGCGCCGACCACCTCGATGCCGGGTACCGCGTCGAGCAGCAGGACGAGGCCCTGGCGCACGCTGGCCTGATCATCGGCGATGACGAGGCGCAGCGGTGCCTCCGCCGGTGGGGTGGTCATGAAGCCATGGTCTCAGGCTGGCGGCGCGGTAGTTCGGCGGTCACGATCCACTGGCCGTCGCGGCGCCCCGCCTCGAGGATTCCGTTCAGCAGCCGGAGCCGTTCGTGCATGCCGGTCAGCCCATAGCCGCCGTTGACGGTGCTCACGTCCGCCGGCTGGCGGACGTCCGCGCCCGGGGGCAGGTCGTTGCGGACGGTGAGCCGGACATCGGCGTCGCCGTAGTCGAGACGGACCGCCACGGGCTGCCCCGCGGCGTGCTTGGCCGCGTTGACCAGGGCTTCCTGGGCGATGCGCAGCAGCGCGAGCGTGGCGTCCGGTGACAGGACCGCGGGGACGCCGCCGGTGTCGTAGCTGACGGGGACGTGATACCGCTGCGCGTGGGTGTCGGTGACCAGGGCGAGTTCCTCATCGAGCGGCCGGGTGTCGGTGCGCAGGGCCTGAATCGCGCGGCGGGTCTCTAGCAGGCCCTCGGCGGCCATCTGCTGGGCCGCGGCCAGCAGTTCACTGGCCTGGTCGGCGTCCTTGTGCAGCACCGACCGCGCCGCCTGGATCTGGATCCCGAGCGCGCCGAGCGAGTGGGCGAGCACGTCGTGGATCTCCCGGGCGATGCGGGCGCGCTCGTCGAGGAGGTCGGCCCGGCGCTGCTCGGCCTGCAGCTGCTCGCGCTGGGCCAGCAGCGCCGCCGCCTGCTCCGCCTGGACCCGGTACCCGCCCCAGTTGCGCCCGATCACCAGGCCGGTGAGCACGATCGCCGGGAGCCCGAGCAGCGTGCCGTAGCTCTGGCCGAAAGCCAGCCCGCTGACCTCGATCGCGAGTATCCCCGCCACGGTCACGGCCACCGCTGCCGCGAGGTCGCTGTTAATGCCCGCGGCCATCGCCGCCACGAACGCGAAGACCACCATGGCCGAACCGCCGCCGCCGGCGCCGGCCGCGAATCCCGAGGCGAAGGCGATCACCCCGCGGAGCACGGGCAGCGCCCAGGCGGGATATCGCGCCGCGGCGGCGGGGGACGCCTCCAGTACGGTCCAGGCCAGCAGGGCCAGGCCAAGTACGGCGTAGCACGCGATCTGAACCGGCAGGGCGGACGGCGCGCTCGGCGGAGCGATGAGGAACGCCAGCAGGCCGAGCCATACGAAGCCGAGGGCGCGGGCCAGCGCGTTGACCGTGCGCAGCATGCCTCCAGTATCGGCCGGGCGTGGTAGCGGCACATCAGCCCGCGGGCTGAAGCCCGGGCTGACCCGCCGGGGCGCGGCCTGGTACCGCCTGGTACTAGGCCGCGCCCGTCATTCTCATGCCGGGGACCAGCCCATGCTCTGACGCGCTCACCAGCGCAATTGGCGAATGTGGAGTCGTTAACGAAACCCACTCGAAGGAGTGCGAGATGCTTTCCGAACTGACCGAAGCAATGATCGTCAACGGCGTCGTGCTCGCCACCGTGCTGGCCACCGACCTCGGCCCCGCGCGCAAGATCAGCAAGATACGGCTGCTACGTCCCGTGATCGCCGCCGCGGTGATCATCCCGTTCTTTGTCAACTGGCCGGCCACCCACGGGATGGCCCTGGCGGTGGAGATCGCGGGCGTCGCCGCCGGCCTGCTATGCGGGCTGGCCGCCAGTGCCCTGATGGGCGTCTACCGGAGCCCAACGACCAGCAAGCCGGTCAGCCGTGCCGGGCGGCCGTACGCGATCTTCTGGACCGCCATCATCGGCGCCCGCGCGGCCTTCTCCTACGGCTCCGTACACTGGTTCACCGCCCCGCTGGTGAGCTGGGGCATCGCACACCAGGTCAGCGTCGCGGCCCTCGCCGACGGGCTGATCTTCATGGCCATCGCCATGATCCTGGTGCGCACGGTCACCCTCGGCGTACGCGCGTCCCGGCTGCCGGCCCGAGCCCGCGAGCCGCGCAGCGCCGAGGCCGCCCGGAGCGGCCAGCCCGGGGCCTGACACCCGGAGCGGCCAGCCTGGGGCCCGGATGGCACCGACGCCACCCGGGCCCCAGGCGTGTCTACGTCATCCCGGTGCCAGCACCGGCGAACCGACCTGTCCTGTCTCACCGCCCGGTGCTGGGAGGCCCACGCCATTGTCGACCCCGATCGGAAGGGCGGGTGCCTTCAGGCTCTGTGACCGTCCCATGGCTCCCCCGGTGTGCCGGCGGCGCCGACGGCCGGCACCCGGCGTTCCCCGGCTCATCCGTCATGGTCGGCGCCGTCGGCGCCGTAGGCGTCGTGCCAGCGCCACCACGCGTACGGCGGGGTCTGGGGATAGCCCTCGGGCGAGTCTTCCCACTCCTCCTGACGGCCGAGCGCGGTGATGTCGAGGTAACTCCAGGTGCCCCCCATCGCCTCGTCGCCGCGGTTGTTGAGGAAGTAGGTACGGAACACCGTGCCGCCATCGCGGATGAACGCGTTCGTGCCGTGCCATTCGTCCACGCCGAAGTCGGTGTCGAATGCGTCGGTCATGGTGTACCAGGGCATCGTCCAGCCCATCCGCGCCTTGACACGTGCGATGTCGGGCTGTGGCGCGCGCGAGACGAAGGCGAGGGTGGTGTCCCGGGCGTTCAGATGGGCCAGGTGGGCGACCTGATCGGCCACCAGGGAGCAGCCGGGGCACGCGTGGTCGGGCCAGCCGTACACGCCAGGCTCGAAGAAGGCGCGGTAGACGATCAGCTGGCGGCGGCCCTCGAACAGGCCGGGCAGGCTCGTCTGGCCCTCAGGCCCGGCGAACGTATAGTCCTTCTCCACCGCCAGCCATGGCATGCGCCGCCGCTCGGCGGCCAGCGCGTCCCTGGCCCGGGTCACCTCTTTCTCCTTCACGAGCAGCTGCTGGCGCGCTGCCTCCCACTCCCCCGGTGTGACGATCGGGTGGGTCTTCATTGTGGTGGTGAATTCGTGATCAGTCATGATGTCCTCGGCTTTCGTGGAGTGGGGTTGTTGCTCGGCCCGTGGGCAGTCCGGTCGAGGTGGTCTTTCAGCGCGCCGAGCGGGCCGTCCCAGTCGCGGGCCAGCGCGGCCAGGAACTGCTGCGCCGCCTGCATCGGCGCGGAGCGCAGCCGGTAACGCACCCTCCGCCGCTCCCCCGGTTCGGCCGTGACCAGGCCGGCCTCGGCCATGAGGGCCAGGTGCTTGGCGACCGCCTGCCGCGTGATCGGCAGACGACCGGCGAGGTCGGTGGCCGTGGCCGGCCCCGCTGAGGCCAGCGCGGCCAGGATGGCGCGCCGGGTCGGGTCGGCCAGGGCCACGAAGACCTGCTCGGCGACCGTCTCGATGTCAGGCGGCATCGAGGTAGTCGACCAGTTCGCCGAGCTCCTTGGCCCAGCCCTGGGTGTTGCCGTCGTACGCCTTGCGGTAGGCGTCCTCGGGCAGCTGGGCGAAACCGCTCTCGACCACCGTCAGCCGGGTGCCCGCACCGGCCGACTCGAGCGTGAACTCGACATACGTACGGCGCGGATCGTCCTCGGGCAGCCCGAAGATGTGCCAGGTGAAGCCGAACACCTTCGGCTCCTCCACCCGCTCCACCCGCATCTCGGCCGTGAACCCGCCGGTCCACGTCATCCGGGCCGACCCGCCGGGACGCAGGTCGATCGTCGCCTCGTTGCCGAACCAGGTGCCCAGGCCGTCGGCCGTGGTCAGTGCCGCCCACACCGTGCCCGGCGGGTGGGCGATCTCCACGGTCCGCTCGATGCGATCGGGAAATGCCATGACAGCCTCCAGGGAGATAGCAACTGAATGGTTGCTATCTTATGGCAACCATTTGGTTGCGTCAACAGCCCCGGTGATGGCTGCTCTGCATCGGCGCGTGTCGTGCCGGGCTGACGGGATGACATCCACCGGCGGGGCAAGGACGTCCTGCTGGCAGACCACCACTCCCCCGTCACCAGCACGCAGACCGTGCCGGGCAGCTACCGCGTGCTCCCGACCTGATGCTGTTCGCGTGCCTTACCGCACCCCCCAGCGGCGGCGCGACGGCGGTGGCGGACGCGCCGTCGGTGCTCCGCGCGCTGCCCGCCGAGCTGGTGCAGCGGTTCGAGCGGGAGGGCTGGCTGCTCACCCGCAACTACAACGAGGACATCGGGGCGTCCGTGGCTGACGCGTTCGGCACGGACGACCGCGGCGCCGTAGATCCTGCTCGCCTCCGCCAACGTCGTCAACGACGTCGGGCACTGCCTGAAGGCCAGCACGTCGCCGCATCTGGCCGAGCAGCTCACGGGCGGCCGGGACTTCCTCGACGGCACGCTGGACGACGTGATGGCCGGGCGGGTGACGCTGCCGACGGACCGGCCGGTAGTGTTCTCGCCGTTCGGTCTCGGGGTGCTCGACCTTGCGGTCGGCAAGTACGTCTACGACCAGGTCCACCGCTCCGGCGAGCTGCACGTCATCACCGACTTCTTCCACGAACTGCGCCGGTACGGCTGATCAGCCGCCCCCACTCCCCCGGCCTCTGGCCCGGTCAGAGACGCCAGCCCTGATCCTCCTGCTGGGAAGGCCAGCCAGACGGTGTGCGATGGTTTTGAGGGGAGGTAGAGCTGTTGCGGGGGACGGGATGAAGGCCCTGACCGCCCGGTGGGTGGCCGGCTGCGTAGCGGCGGTGTCGGTCGCGCTGATCATCGGCGCGGTGGTCCTGGCCTACCTGGACCGGCATCGGGTGCCTGCGGACCTGACGGGGTGGGACTTCTCCGGCGTCCTGGGACAGGTGGCGTACCTGGCGGTCCCGGTGGTGGGTCTTGTCCTGGCCTCCCAGCGGCCCGGGAACCGGATCGGCTGGCTGTTCCTGGCCGCGGGCCTGGCGCTGGGGCTGAACAGCTTCTCAGCTGAATACGGGCTGCGTGCCCTGGTCGTGGCGCCCGGGTCCCTGCCGGCCGGCCGGGCGGCGGTGTGGCTGGCCAACTGGATCTGGGTGGTCCCCTTCGCCATGTTCGCCCTGGTCCTGTTGCTCTTCCCGGCCGGCCGGCCGCGCTCGCGGCGATGGCGGGCGGCCACGTGGTTCATCGGCGGGGCGTTTACGCTGGCCGCCGCGGACCAGCTGGTGGACGCGGTCCGTCTCTGGCGGGACCCGTTCAGGACCTTCCTGCAGTCGTACAACCCGCCCGATGTGACCGCGGCGTACATCCTCATGGTCGCCGCGCTGGTGGTCAGCGCCGCCGCGGTCGTGGTGAGGTTCGCCCGGTCCTCGGGCGAGGAGCGGCTGCAGCTGAAGTGGTTCATGGCGGCCGCCCTCTTCCTGGTCGCCACGCTCATCCCCTGGTTCCTGACGAATCTGCTGTTCGCCGGGCTGCTGACGAACGTGGCGTTCCTGTGCCTGTGGGTGGCCATCGCCATCGCGATCCTGAAGTACCGGCTGTACGGGATCGACTTCGTGATCAGCAAGGCCGTCCTGTACGGCTCGCTGGCCGTGTTCATCACCGCGGTCTACGCCGCCCTGGTCGTCGGGGTGGGGGCGCTGGCCGGCAACACGCGCAGCCCGCTGCTGGCGGCGCTGGCCGCGGCGGTGGTGGCGGTCGCGTTTCAGCCGGTGCGCCGGCGGGCTGAACGGCTGGCGAACCGCGTCGTGTACGGGCGGCGGGCCACCCCGTATCAGGTGCTGTCCGAGTTCGCCCACCGCATCGGCGGCACGTATGCCAGCGAAGACGTCTTGCCGCAGATGGCGAGGATCGTGGCGGCCGGGACCGGCGCCGAGCAGGTGGTGGTGTGGCTGCGGGTCGATAACGAGCTGCGGCCCGAGGCCTCATCGGACGGCAGGCCGCACGCGGCGCCGCTGGCCGTCGATGGTCTCACCGCCGATGCGCTGGCCGCCGGCGGCCAGCCGATGCTGACCTTGCCTGATGCCGACGTGAGCGTGCCCGTGGTGCATCAAGGCGAGCTGCTCGGGGCCATCTCGATCACGATGCCCAGAGACGAGCCGCTCCGGCCGGCGGGTGAGCAGCTGGTCACCGACGTGGCCTCCCAAGCGGGTCTGGTGCTGTCG
Organism: uncultured Actinomycetes bacterium; assembly: GCA_963730065.1. GTDB lineage: Bacteria > Actinomycetota > Actinomycetes > Streptosporangiales > Streptosporangiaceae > UBA9676. The sequence goes on from CAVSQL010000014.1 coordinate 685,562, forward strand.
AACGCCGGGCTGATCGAGGACCTCCGGGCGTCCCGGCAGCGCCTGGTCACCGCGCAAGATGAGGCGCGGCGGCGCCTGGAGCGCAACATCCACGATGGGGCCCAGCAGGACCTGGTGGCCCTGACCATCAAACTGCGGCTCGCCGGGATGACCGTTGAGAACCTGGCCCAGGCGAAGCAGGCCTTCGGCGAGCTGCAGACCGACGCCGGCGAGGCGCTGGAGAACCTGCGCGATCTCGCCCACGGCATCTACCCGCCGGTGCTGGCTGACCTGGGTCTGGCCGCGGCGCTGAACGCCCAGGCCGCCAGGTCGGCGGTGCCGGTAACGGTGGAGGCCGACGGGATCGGGCGCTTCCCGCGGGAGGCCGAGGCGGCCGTCTATTTCTGCTGCCTGGAGGCGCTGCAGAACATCGCCAAATACGCCCACGCCACCCAGGCGCGCCTGTGCGTGCGGGCCCGCGGCGGGACCTTGGGTTTCACCGTGTCTGACGATGGGGCCGGCTATGACACCCGCCGCACCCCGATGGGATCAGGGCAGCGGAACATGGCCGACCGGCTCGCAGCGCTCGGCGGCCAGCTGGAAGTCCGGTCCGCTCCCGGCCAGGGCACCACCGTCACCGCACACCTCCCGATCCAGGGCACCAGCGGCGATCACCTGGCATCGGGCGGCTAGCCCGTGGCCAGGACTACACCGGTATCTGCGGGTTGACGCCAGATCGGCCCGCGGGTGGATCCCGGCTGGCCAGGCTGACCGGCCTTCACTATCCGCAGATGGCATTTAAGCGCAAGCCCGATCCAGGCCGCTACCAGCAGCCGTGATGGCCTACCTACCCCATCCCATTGATCTTGTCCGCGCTGATGGTGAGGATGACCCGAACCTGGCCGCGGCCTCCGTACCACGGGTAAGGAGCGCGCCCAGGTAGCGCTGGGCGAGGGCCTCGATGTGTTGCGCGCCGCCCTCGGTGGTGACATTGACGACCCGCCCGCGGATTGCGTAGTAGCGGGAGGGGCCGGACGGGTCGGCAACGGCCACGGCCACCCGCGGGTCGCGCTCGACGTTCTTCACCTTCTGGAAGCCCTGGACAGTGTTGATAACGACGTGCTCGCCGTCGGTGTCGACCCAGGTCTGGGTTATCTGGGGCGAGCCGTCGGGCATCAAAGTGGTGAGGAAGCGGATGCTGGGCTGGTGCAGCAAAGCGATGAGGCCCTTGGGCAGGTTCACGCTTGACCGGCTCCCGTCTGGCCCCCCGAGGACCGGCGAATCCACACATGAAGCTACTCCCCACGGCAAACTAGGTGGACGCGCAGCACATGAAGGAGGCCGCGATGGCGAGGGTCCGGCTGCGCGACATCGTGAGTTCCGGGGACCGCGCGGCGGTCATGGGCCTGCGCCGCGGCCCCGGCCAGGACCAGTACCTCAACTCGATGGAGGAGATCTTCGCCGAGGCCGACGAGGAGCAGCGCGCGATGCCCCACCCGTGGGCGGTGCACGACGCCGAGACCGGCGCGCTGGTCGGCTTCGCGATGATCAGCGACAATGTCCCGGAGCCGATGGACGACGACCTGGTCGGCCCGTACTTCCTGTGGAAGCTGCTCATCGACCATCGGTGCCAGCGCCGTGGCTACGGCGCGGCGACGCTCGGCGCGGTCGTGGACTACCTCGCGACGCGGCCCGGCGCCGACGTGCTCTACACCAGCTGCGCGGATGGCCCCGGCTCGCCGCGCGGGTTCTACCTCCGCTACGGCTTCACCGACACCGGCCGGGTCATGTGGGGCGAGAACGTCCTCGCGCTCGACCTCGCGCCGCGAGGCGGACTGCGGCATGGATGATGATCTTGGCAGTCTAGGCGGCGTGGGCGTGCTGGGCCAGCGTGTGCTCATGGGCGGTGGTGGCCAAGGCTCCCGGGTGGCGGCAGGTGGCGCCCGGCCGGCCGGGTTCAGCCGGCGGAGCCGCAGCTGGGTTCCTGGCGCGAGCTTGCGCGGCGGCGGCCTATGCCCGGAACTCGGGCTGCGAGGGCGAGCACACCTCCGTCAACTTCCAGGGTTTTATGGAGGGCGCGCTGCGCAGCGGCTACCGGTGCGCGAGCGAGATCGCCGGCCCCTGAGTCAGGCCGGGCCGCTGGAAGGATCCCACCAAGATCAATCGCGGCAGCTCCAGCAGCTGCGGCTCTAGCCCAGCGGGTACGCGATGTCGCAGATCAGTTCGTCGTCGCCGATCGCCTGCGGTTCGCAGTTACGCCGCTCCCGTGCTCACGCAACCTGGACGCTGCCCTCGGTCGGCTTTCGGTCAGCCGCTCGGTGGATGCGGCTGAGCCGTCTGGCCGATCCGCCGGTTCAGCCGGTGACCGGTGAGATCTGGCTGGCCGGGCGATGCGCGCCCGGGCCAGCGGCTACGGCCGGGGCCGACTTCCGCACTCTGCGGTAGAGTGCCGCACATGGAGGAAACCAGGACCGAGAAGGTCTCGGTGAATCTCACGCCCAGCGTGCTGGCGCGCCTCGACGAAATGCGTGCCCGCCGGCGCTGGACGCGCTCCACAGCAGCCGCTGTCCTGATCGAGCACGGCCTGGACAGTGAGGACCGGATGACGGCCCTGGCTGGCGAGGCCACCGCTAGCCAGGAGTACACCGCGCTCACGCAGGAGAACCCCGGCGCGGGCCGAAGGGACGACGACCGCTCATCAGCGGTCCGGCGCAGGGCAGGCAGCTAAAGGAGACGCTCCATGACCCAGGCCCCGGGCGAGCAGCTCAGCCTGCGTGAGACTGCCCGCTGCCACGAGGAGATCCGGGCACAGTTCGGCGGGTACGAACGCTGCCACCGCAGCACCGGCCACGAGCAGCAGCCCCACCATGCGCGGGGCCGGTCCTGGTCGGGGAGCTGGTCGGCCGGAACAGCACGCATCAAGTTCGGGGTGGGCTGCGATGACGGGTGCGTGTTCGGCGACGAGGTGTCGATATGGGGCGCCCCGGGTGCGGCATCACGGATAGCGCCGTGGAAGCACCGACGCAGGCGATGATCAGCCAGCCGCAGCGCGTCAGCTGCCCGCGAAGGGAACGCGCCGCACGGCCAGATCCACCAGTTCTGGGCGTCCCGTGCCCGGCCAGGCGGTCAGCCGGGTAATCGTCGGCTGCGGCTGATACGAAGGACTACATGACCGGCGATGAGGTCCTGCAAGGCTCACTGCGGGCTGAGGCAGAGCGCTGCTTGCGCGCCCTTGCCGGACCGGATGCGCGACTGCGCGACGACCAGTGGACAGCGGTCCGCGCCCTGGTCGAGGACCGCCGCCGGGCCCTGGTCGTCCAGCGCACCGGCTGGGGCAAGTCGGCCGTCTACTTCACGGCGACCGCGCTGCTGCGTTCGCGCGGGGCAGGGCCGTCGGTCATCGTCTCTCCGCTGCTCGCCCTCATGCGCAACCAGATCGAGGCGGCAGGCCGGGCCGGAATCCAGGCTCGCACGGTGAACTCGGCCAACACCGAGCAGTGGGAGGAGATATACGCCGAGGTAGCGGCCGGCCAGGCGGACGTGCTGCTGGTCAGCCCGGAGCGGCTGAACAACCCGGGCTTCCGCGACCTGGTGCTGCCCAAGCTGCTCGCAGCCGCCGGGATGCTGGTGGTGGACGAGGCGCACTGCATCTCCGACTGGGGCCATGACTTCCGGCCCGACTACCGGCGGCTGCGCACCCTGCTGGATGAGCTGCCGCCCGGCGTGCCGGTCCTCGCGACCACGGCGACGGCGAACGCAAGGGTCGCCATCGACGTGGCCGAGCAGCTCGGCGCCGGCCGCGGGGGCGAGACGCTGGTGTTGCGCGGCCCGCTGGACCGCGACAGCCTGCATCTTGCCGTGGTCCGCCTTCCCGGTGCCCAGCAGCGCCTTGGCTGGCTCGCCGAGCACCTCGGCGAGCTGCCAGGCTCCGGCATCATCTACACGCTGACGGTGGCGGCCGCCCACGAGACCGCCTCCTTCCTGCGCGAGCGCAGCCATGACGTCGCCGCGTACACAGGAAAAGACGAGCATTCAGAACGCAAGGCCGCCGAGGACTCCCTTCTGGCCAACCAGCTCAAGGCCCTGGTGGCAACGAGTGCCCTCGGCATGGGGTTCGACAAGCCCGACCTCGGATTCGTCGTGCACCTGGGCGCCCCGCAGTCGCCGATCGCGTACTACCAGCAGATCGGCAGGGCCGGCCGCGGCGTCGATCGTGCCGAGGTGATCCTGCTGCCGGGACGGGAGGATGCCGACATCTGGGCCTACTTTGGATCGCTTGCGTTCCCGCCGGAGCAGGTGGTCCGCAGCACGCTCGCCGCGCTCGCCGAGGCGGGCAGGCCGCTGTCCACTGCTGCGCTGGAGACGAGGGTCGATCTGTCCCGCAGCCGGCTGGAGATGATGCTCAAGGTCCTGGACGTGGACGGCGCGGTCCGCCGGGTCAGCGGAGGCTGGGCGTCGACGGGCCAGGACTGGGCCTACGACGGCGATCGCTACGCGAGGGTCGCGGCCGAGCGCTCCCGCGAGCAGCAGGCGATGCTCGGCTACATCTCGACGGGCAACTGCCGGATGGAGTACCTGCGCCGCGAGCTCGACGATCCGGCGGCAACGCCGTGCCAGCGGTGTGACAACTGCACCGGGCGGCCCTGGCCGGACACGGTGTCCCAGGCTGGCGCTGCTGCCGCACGGGACCGGCTGCTCCGGCCTGGGGTTGAGGTCGGACCGCGGACGATGTGGCCTACCGGGATGAAGGAGCTGGGCATCGACGTCGCCGGCAAGATCGGCCCCGACCTGTCGGCCGAGCCCGGCCGGGCCCTCGGCAGGCTGACCGACCTTGGCTGGGGCCCCCGGCTGCGCGCCCTGCTGCCCCCTGCCGATCCCGCCAGCTCCGCCGATCCCGGCAGCGACGGCCCGATCCCCGATGATCTGGTTGCCGCGGTCGTCAAGGTCCTGGCCGCCTGGGACTGGGTGCATCGGCCGGTCGGCCTGATCACGCTGCCGTCCCGTTCTCGCCCTCAGCTCATCGAGAGCCTCGGCCAGCGGATGGCGGAGATCGGCCGGATGCCGTATCTCGGCGCGCTCACCTACGCGGACGGCACTCGGCCCGGTGCCCGCCAGTACAACAGCGCGCAGCGGCTCCGCGCCCTCTGGCACGAGCTCGAGGTCCCCGGCTCCGTGCGCAGCGCAGTCGCAAGCCTCGGCGGCCCGGTGCTGCTCGTCGATGACCGGATCGAGACTGGCTGGACTATGACCCTCGCGACGAAGCTGCTTCGCGAGGCCGGTGCCGCCGCCGTCCTGCCGCTCGCGCTCGCAGTGACTTCCGGCTGAGCCCAATCCAGCGGTCGGGCCATGAGCTGCGCAAAGACCTCCGGCCGGCCAGAATCTAGTGGAGCCAAGGGCGGCAGGAACACCAGGTGGTCCAGGTCGGCGCAGGTCAGGCAGAGCGGGCTCGTGAGCTGGCACATCAGGCCTGGCGAGCGCTTCCGGTGCGATACCGCGCCGCCGGTGGTGAGACTTAGGTCCGCGTCGTATCGATGCCTGTCTGCGGCGGTCGCGGCATTCATCACGAGGGGATGGTGTTGAGGCGAGACATGAGGATTCGAATCGGGATCTCGCTGGGCCCGGCGGCCGTTCCGGGCCAGTTCGCTGACGCCGTTGATCGGCTTGAGCAGATCGGCGTTGACTCGTTGTGGCTGTCGGAGATGGTATTTGGATCCCTGGTGGAGCCGTTCACCGCGATGTCGTTCGCGCTCTCACGCACGGTTCACCTGAAAGTCGGCACCGGGGTGGCAGTGCTGCCCGGGCGCCATCCCGTGCTGGTTGCCAAGTGCCTGGCCTCGCTCGCTGGCCTGGCGCCCGCACGGGTCCTCCCGGTTTTCGGCCTGCAGCCCGCCCGGCCAGGTGAACGTGGCTTGTTCGTGGTGCCCCCGGGCCGCCGGGCCGCGGTGTTCGATGAGTCGCTCGAGCTGATCCGGCTCCTGCTGACGCACCAGACCGTGTCCTTCACCGGTGAGTTCTTCAGCGTGGACGAAGCAGCTGTCGGGCCGCTGCCGACCAAGCCGCTGGACATCTGGCTCGGCGGCAGCGCTCCCAGCGGGCTGCGGCGTATCGGCCGTTTGGCCGATGGCTGGCTCGGCAGCCTGGTCACGCCAGGCGAAGCACGTGCGGGCAGGGCTACGATCCAGGAGGCCGCGGCGGCGGCTGGCCGCGAGGTGGAAGCCGATCACTTCGGGATCAGTCTGGCGGTCGCGCCGGACGGCGTACCCGCTGAGCTCGCCACGTCCATCCGACGGCGTCGGCCGGATATCGATCCCGCGGCGCTGGTCGCCACGAGCTGGCCAGACGCCCGCAGGCTGATCGAGGAGTACGTGACGGCCGGCCTGAGCAAGTTCGTGATCCGCCCCGCCGCCGCGCCGCCGTCCCTCGACGGATTCATCGACGACTTCGCCCGCGAGATGATGCCGCTCCAGACCTGACGCGGCTGCCCCCGGCCTGCGACCTGCTGGCGGGTTAGGACCTCGCCGTCAGCCTTCGTCCTCCGGCCATAGCTGGATGCTGCCCCGGGCCGCGTTGAGGATAACCTGCGCGTCGATACCGGCCCGGGATTCGGCGATGCTGAACGCCGGCCATTCGCAGACGAACTCCAGCGGCCCGGCGGGCGGCAGCGGCCAGGTCCACCACCGGGAGACGAAAGAGTGCGGTCCGCCGCCACCGGCGAATGGGTACAGCACTGGCCCCGCTGGCTCGGAATCGCGGTCCGGCCTGCCGCCGCCGGGGCTCCCGACGGCCTTGCCGCCGTCGGAGAACTGCAGGCCGAACCTAAAGGAGCGCCGGGACGCGGCCAGGTCACGCGGCCCGCCGGGCAGGTGCTCCTCGGGGCGCTCGGCACTGGGCCGGATCCGCGCTGTCAGGAAGATCTCGATCCCGGTGGAGAAGGCTGACAGCCCGGTGACCGCCACGGCGACCTGGTCGGTCCGCGCAAGCAGCAGGGTGCCGATCGGGACAATCCCGGGAAGTTCCGCCTCCGGCGGCTCCCATGGATGATGCCTCCGCGGAGGCGCCGGCTCGGGCGCCGACAAACCGTCAAAGAATCCCATGCAGGCAATTGTCGTCCCGCGCCAGGGCGGCGAGCCATGGGGCAGCACCCCCATCCGGAGTGGGCCTAGGTCTACTCATTGCCGGGCAGGGGTTAGCACCCGCCCGTACGCCGTCAGCGTGGATCACGATCGCGGCGGGCGATAAACCCAGGATGCGAACACTACCTCCCGCCCATCGGGGTCTTGGTAGGTAACGCCGCCGTTGTCCTGCCAGTAATCGATCTGCGCGGCCGGATGCACGCCCGCGGCGGCCAGCCGGGCCACGATGCGCTCTTGAGCGGCGGCATCGGGCAGGTAGAACACCAGCTGATCAAGGCCGTGCGCCAGGTCCGGCGCACCCATCAGCTGGACGATCTCCAGATGAACCGGGCCGCCGGGCAGGCCCAGGATCGTCCCGTCCAGGCCGTAGCTGTCGTGGAAGGTTTCCAGCACCGGCAGCCCGATCGTGTCCCGGTAGAAGATGAGCGTCTGGTCATAATGCGCGCTCCACCGCACCACCCGCAGCGCACCGGCCGGAAGGTGCCCGGGCCAGCGCCCTGGCTCCTGCTCTGGGTTATCCACGGTGCCAGTCTTCATCAGCGGGCCGGGCCGCGCCAGCCATCAGGGGCGCGCTCCGGGCCCATGTACCGCGCCGCGACGGCTGTGGCTGCCCTCCGGCACTGGGCGGTCACGGCTTCCTGAGCAGCACCTCGCCCTCGAGACCGTCTGGATCGCGGAAGAAGATGCTGAGCGCCCCGCCGAAGTCATTGACGGTGCCGTCGCTCGCTCCGGCCTCCACCAGCCGGTCCCGGATGATCTGGAAGGCCTGCGCGGAGGCGGCGGCAAGCCCGATGTGATCGATGCGTCCCCGGCCCCACATCGGAGTCTGACGGTCGGCTTCGGCGTTGCCGTCGATCACAAAGACATTGAGCTGCGTGGCCGGGCCGATGTCGATGACAGTCATCGTCTCGCCAGGCGCGTGCGGGCGCGTCGGCCCGATCACGGCGTCGAACACCCGCTTGTAGAATCGGCCCAGCCGATCGGCGTCCTTGGAGATCCACGCGATGTGGTTCACGCCGTCCAGCAGCATCCTCGGCTCCTCCCGCGACCCCGGGGCCACCCTACTGCCCTTCTCGGCCCAGGCCGACGACCGGGCGACCGCCGACGTCCTGTGGCAATGCCGGCGGGCACCCGGCAGTCCTAGGGAGTAGTGAGAGGGAGGTGGCTTCGCAAGTAGCTGATAGCACCAGCACGGGTGGAGAGTTCGGCCCGGCCGCCGAGTGCCATTAGTTCGACTGGCACCAGCAGATCGCGTTGCAGCGCGGCGAGCCGCTGAGGGGTGGCCGCGAGCTCGGCAAGGTCGCCGGCCAGGCCGGCCATCTCTGCTCCCCACGCTCTGCGGACGGATCCGAGTCGGCGGTGGCCGCCAAGATCGGCCAACCGGTCCAGATCGGCGTGGGCCAGGACGCCTAGCTGAACGACGACTGGAACCTGCCCGCCCAGGCCGGCGGTGAGCAGATCTCCGTTGCCCTGGAGCCAGTCCTCGGCCCGCCCAGACGGTCCGGCGCTCGCCGGGACCCCCAGCAGCTGCGTGAACCGGAATCGGAGTTTCATCTCGGCCGGCCTTCGGTTGCGAAGCTGATCGGGCGGCATAGTTCTTCATCTCTGTGGTCTCGGGCCAAGGCCTCGCCGGCTCTGGCCACCGGGTTTCTTTACTGTCCGGCCGTGTGCTGGCCTTAGGCGGGCAAAACTGGGCCGTTACCTGTCAGCCTCGCCGTAAGACCGCTGGCGCCGCATCGGGCGAATGCCATATCTACTGACCCCATGAGGCTTACGCGGGTGCCTCAAGGGCTTGCGCCGGGCACCGAGGATCTTGGGAGGACAGCTCTTCACTGCCTCTGGGGGGCCGCTGGCCAGCGGAGATACTCCATTACCAGGTTGCGCTCCTTGCTCAGGAAGCTGATCGATCGGCAGAATAGGGCCGTGTCTGCCGAGGAAATCGAGCACTACCTCGATGCTCTGGAGGAGCCAAAGCGCACGACGCTGGCCCGGCTGCGGCAGACGATCCTGGATATCCTCCCCGAGGCCGACCAGGGGATCTCATACGGCGTCCCGGCCTTCAAGGTCCGGGGGAAGACAATCGCTGGGTTCGCCGCGTTTAAGAACCATCTGAGCTACCTGCCTCACAGCGGCTCGGTCTTTCCGCAACTCAAAGATGAGCTCAGGGGTTACTCAACCTCGACGGGGGCTCTGCGCTTCAGTATCGACGAGCCACTTCCGGCGCCCCTGCTCGAGAAGCTGATCGCGGTGCGGCTCCAGCAGGCCTTCCCCACATGAGGGACCGTGACCCCGGTGTGCCAGGACGCAAGCCGGCGGGTCCCTCCCCCGGTGTGGGCATAACGATCCTTCGGCCTCCCATCGACCCGCGCCGGGCCGACCGAACAGGCGAGCAGAACGGCGACGCGGCGTGCGTTCTCCCTGACCTTCTCCATCACTGAGCGTGATGCCGTCTGCCCGTCCGGGCTGCCCGTCATTCCTGGCCTGCACAGAATCAGTTAGGTTGCTGACCGGGGCCGCAGGGGGACAAGAGACATCAACGTCTGTCCGCCGGGGTTCCGGTTCTTCACCGCGCGCAAGATCTCCCGTAACCACCCAAACGTTGACCGTCACTCAGGAGGCCGCTATGGCTGCGTTCCCGCCGATCACCCATGTCGCTGTGACCGTGACTGACCTCGAGCGAAGCACCCGCTGGTACGGCGAGCTGCTGGCCGCCGAGCCGGTCCTGGATGAAGACGAGCAGGCCGGGGGCTTTCACCACACTGTGTTCGCGCTCGGCGGCGGGCAGCTACTCGGCCTGCATACCCACCCCCAGGCCGCAGGTGACACCTTCGATGAGCACCGTACCGGCCTTGATCATGTTGCGTTCGCCTGCCGCGATCGCGATGAGCTGCAGGCATGGGCTGCGCGCCTGGACGAGCTTGGCATCGTGCACGGCGGAATCAAGGACGCCCACTACGGTTCTGGTGTCTCCTTCCGCGACCCGGACGGAATCGCCCTCGAGTTCTTCGCGCCGCCCGCCTGACCCACGGCCGCCAGCCCGCGCCTAAGCCGCAAGCCGGTGTGCGGCGCGGTGAGCGAACGAAACGTTCCAGCCGATGAGGCCGCGGTGACTACCTTGGCAGCTGCGGAGACTTCCCCCAGGCAACCAAGAATTCACAGCCTCGATGAGCACGCGAAGCGACGAGCCTGTAGGCAGCTGGGAAGCACCCGCCCGCCGAACGCCGACTCGGCGCGCGAGACGCCAATGATCTCGTGGCCGCGGTCGCGCAAGCGACCTCCCGGGCCGGGCGGTTGACGCAACCGAGTGGTTGCCATAAGATAGCAACCACTCAGTTGCTATTTCCCCGGAGGCTGTCATGGGTTCTCCCTTGACCGCGCGCCACGCGGGCGCAACGAGACCGGCCAGTGGTGGCGCCGCCACGACGAGTACGACAGCGAGTGAGATCATGGCGAACTCGGCTCCGGGCGGGGCGGACGACTATAACACCAAGATCATTGATGAATTCCGGGCGAACCAGGGACGCGTCGGCGGGCCATGGGCAGGCACCCCGCTGATTCTCATCCACCACATCGGGGCCAGGTCCGGGACCGAGCGCGTCACGCCGCTGGGCTGCTTCCCTCAGGCAGACGGCCGCTTCGCGATCGCCGCCTCCAACGGAGGATCGCCGACCCACCCGGACTGGTACTACAACCTCAAGGCCAACCCCACGGTCACAGTCGAGGTGGGTACCCACACGTTCACGGTGCTGGCGGAGGAGCTGGACGATACCGCCCGCGCCGGGCTGTGGCCCCAGCTGGCCGCGGAGGCTCCTTCCCTCGGCGAATACCAGACCAGGACCAGGCGGCAGATTCCGGTGTTCATGCTGACGCGCCAGCACTGACCTGCCACCAGAGCTGCCGGTTTGCCATGCCAGGCAGTCCGCGCAAATCTCTCGTGGCCGTACGGATATAGCACCGGCCGCAAGGCGCTCCCGGCCGCAGCGTACCGAGTGAACTGCTCGCTAGCCGGACGGTGGCTACGACGGTGCTGCGGGGCCGTCGTGGATCACTGCTCTTACTCGGTCCACCGTTGCCGCGTCCGCGGGGAATTCGACGAGCCACCAGGTGGCACCGGCCGCAGCGTACGGGGCGGGGTCCCTGCCGGGTGAGAGGGCGGCGACGACGTCGTAGGACTGCGTGCTGGCGGTGCCTGCCGCTTGGCGCAGCTCGGTGAGGTCGGCCACGATCTGGGCGAGCTGGTCGGGGTGCTCGAGGTTGACGGGGATGAAGCCCTGGTACCTGGCGGCCCGGCGCAGTGGTCTGGGCTTGCCGTAGAACCCCGCGATCCAGACCGGCACGCCTGGCCGCTGAACCGGCCGGGGAAGGAACCGCATGCCGTCAACCGTGTAGTGATCGCCCCGGTGATGCACCGGCTCACCCGACCAGGCGGCCGTCAGGATGTCGAGGGATTCGTCGAGCATCCGTGCGCGCCGCCGATCGTCCAGTTCTTCACCGGTAATTGAGTACTCGCTCCCAAACTGGTCGCTCCCCAGGCCGACCCCGAGTGTGAGCCGGCCACCGCTGAGCTGGTCGAGCGTCGCGGTCTCCCGGGCGACCTTCACGGGCCGGCGGCGCGCCAGCGGCGTGACCATCGGCCCGAGCCGGACGCGTTCGGTCGCGGTGGCGACCGCCGCCAGTGTGATCCATGGATCCGCGACCGCAATGACCGGCTCCGGCCAGCGCACGTGATCCCACACGAAGAGCCCGTGCCAGCCGGCTTCCTCCGCCTCGAAGGACAGCCGGGCGACAGTCGCCGGATCGGCGAGTTCGTCGAAGAGCGGCAGGAACAGGCCGGAACGCATCGGCATGACCTCAGGCTACGGTGGGACAGCGCCCCGGCCGACTGCGTGCCTCACAACGTTGGGTCCGAGCGCCGCGACGTGCGGGTGCTCAGCCGGCCCAGCCACCCGTCCGGGAACGGCGGCGGATCAGCCGGGCGGTGTCCGGCTGATCCGCGCCATTGCTGACAGGTACGGGAGACAAGGCGGCCCCGGGATGATGAGTCCTCTGCGCCTGGGTGCACCCGGGCGTGCCTGGGTGCTGCGACTGGGTCTTCGTCGTAGGCTGCCTGTCACCGTCGGACGGCAAGCCACCGGTCAGGCTGGCTTGCCCGATCGGGCGCCGTGGGTGTTGTCCTCTGGGAACCGGTTGGCTCGCCAGAAGGCCTCCCACATCAAGACCTGCTCGCCGTTGATGCGCTTGAGCGCGCGGGCGGCGCGCCGCACTGCTGTCATCGAGATCACCACATTCTGGTTCTGCTATGGCTAGTCAGCCACGATCGGGCACGGGCGAGACGCGGATCGAGGTCACGCGTTGCCTGCCTCCTCCCCATCGCTGGCTGGCTGAGCCGTTCGGAGTGGACACCATTAAGGTTCGCCCTAAGGCGCCCGGCTCCGCATGGGACGGATGTCGTATTTCTGACGGCCTTCCTCCGGTAGCTGCTAAGACCTGGCTGAGAAGGGCTTGGCGACCACCGGGCCAGGCGGTGCGCAAGGGCAGGGCGAGCCCGCCGACGGTGACAGCAGGCGGGCAGCGAGCCTCGCCGTTGATCAAGGAACGCCCGGACCCGGCGGCATGGGTGTGGTGGGGGTCTGCGGCGCCGGGTGCTGGGGCTGGGGGCGGCCTAGGCTGGTGTGTGTGGGTGGGCATCGGGTTGTGCTGTTGCACGGTCAGCCGGGTTCGGCCGCGGACTGGCAGCAGGTGGCTGGGCGGCTGGCGCCGGGGCTGGGGGTGGTGGCGCTGGACCGGCCGGGGTATGGGGCCAGCCGCGAGCGCGCGGGTGGTTTCGCGGTCAATGCCCGCGCGGTGGTGGCGGAGCTGGATGGGCGTGGCATCGGGCGGGCGGTGCTGGTGGGTCATTCCTATGGGGGCGGGGTCGCGCTGGCGGTGGCGCAGCTGGCGCCGGAGCGGGTCGAGGCGCTGGTGCTGCTGGCCAGCGTCGGCCCGGGCTGCCTGACCGGGTGGGATCAGCTGCTGGCCGCGCCGGTGGCCGGGGAGGTCTGCGCGGTCACGGCGTGGCGGCTGACGCCGTGGCTGGCCCGGGCCTGGCTGGCGGGTATCGCCTGGTGGCGGCGGCGGCCGGCCGCCGCCGGCGAGTTCGTCAACTGGCATCTGTGGGGCCAGGCGCACCGCGATCACGGGCCGCTGTGGCGCAGCTTCCTGACCGAGCAGCGGGCGCTGGTCCACGAGCTCGGCGGCCTCACCGCCGGCCTGGCCCACGTGGCGCAGCCGGTGCTGCTGCTCGCCGACCCCCACGACACGCTCATCCCGGCCGCCACCACCCACCAGCTGGCCGCGGTCTTGCCCAGGGCCCGCGTGCAGCTGGTGCACCACACCGGGCACCACCTGCCCCGCCGCGGGGCACCCCAGACCGCGGCCGCGATCACCGCGTTCCTGACCGCGCTGGACACCCAGCCACCGCCCGCCTGACCGTTCATCCCGCCCAGTCCCAGCCTCCTGGCACCCCGCGCTGCGCGGCATAGCGGGCACTCGCTGCCTGCCGCAACTGGCATCACGCCAGCGCTCGTAGCGGCATTTCAGGTGCTCGAACACGGCTGTCCACTCCGAACTGTCCGACTGAGGCGGATCAGCACTGTGAGACAAGCCTTGCTGCGCCGTCGCCAGCAGCGACGTGCAGGTGGAGATGCCGGTTGTGTTGTTCGTTTCCCGAGGTGTCCCGGACTCAGCGGCGCAGGGCGGTCTCCCGCTGCATGTGCGACAGCTTCTCGGGATTGCGTATGGCGTAGAGCCCGGTGATGACGCCGTCGTCGATGCGTACCGCAACGACGGTGTCGATCGCGCCGTTGAGCTGGAGAATCAGCGCCGGGTAGCCGTTGACCTGTGCTGGCTGCAGCGACGCTGCGGCGGGGATCCTGCCCAGGGCATCTCGTAGGCGACGGTGAACAGCAGGTTGCGGTGGGCGAGGAACGCCTCGGTGGCGGGGTCCGGGCGGTCGTCGCGGCTGCTGCCCCTGCCGCGATCGCCGGGTGCGGCCTGCGACGTGCCGGCCATGGGTGGCTCCCGTTCGCTCTCGACTGTGTCACCCATCAGATGCCGGGCCCCGCGGTTGTGTGACACCGAGGCGGTAGCCAATCCTTGTTGTCCGGCGCCGAATGAAGTGACGCGAGGCAGCGTCGTGAGCTGCGGTGCGTCGTATATCACCGACGCGGCGACCTGATTGTGGCACGCGTCACGTAACCAGGCTGTCACAAGATCGGGGTCGCCGGCATCTCGTGTTCGTCCAGTGCAACACCACGAGTGAGGACGAAGTCATGGACGCCCGATTCAACATGCTCGGCAACGAGATCGCCGCCAAGTTCGCCAAGCGGTTCGCCAACGCCGGCCTGGTGATCCACCAGTCGCCGCTGCCGAACTCCACGCAGGAGCTGGTGTCGCTGCGCGCCAGCCAGATCAACGGCTGCGGCTGGTGCATCGACATGCACACCAAGGAGGCCGCGGCCGCCGGCGAGACCGCGGTCCGGCTCAACCTGGTCGCCGCCTGGCGCGAGTCCACCGTGCTCACCGAGGCCGAGCGGGCCGCGCTGGCGCTCGCCGAAGAGGGCACCCGGCTCGCCGACGCCTACCACGGCGTGTCCGACGAGACCTGGGCCCAGATACGCAAGCACTACGACGACGACCAGATCGCCGCGCTGGTCTCCCTGGTCGCCCTGATCAACGCGGCCAACCGGCTCGCCGTGATCGTGCACCAGCAGGGAGGTTCGTACGAGCCCGGCATGTTCGCCAGCTGGGCGAGCTGATCGGCAGGCGAATCCCGGCCCGGCCCAGGATCATTCGATCCGGGCCGGGCCTGCGCATGTCCGGGCGCGCTACGGCAACCCTGAACGCGTGGCTGAAACTGGCGACCTGGCTGGCCAGGCAAAACCAGCCGGTGGCCGATCATGGCTGCCCGGCCAGCGGCCCTGAGCCGCGGGTGGTGCGTCTCTGACAGGCCAGGGACACCTGGGTCGTGACAAGCAAGTAAGTTCCAGCTATGAGCGCCCCCTCTCCCCCCAGCACCGAGGAACGCATGCCATGAGGTTCGCGATTGAGGCGGAGGGCCTGGTCAAGCGGTTTGGGAAGACGCTCGCGGTGGACGGCGTCGACCTGGCTGTCCGGCCGGGCATGGTGCTGGGCCTGCTGGGGCCGAACGGGGCGGGGAAGACTACCGTGGTCCGAATGCTGGCCACGTTGCTGCGTCCCGACGCCGGTTACGCGCGGGTCTGCGGCGCGGACATCGTCGGCCAGGCCAGCCGGGTCCGTGAGCTGATCGGGCTGACCGGGCAGTACGCGGCGGTCGATGAGGACCTGACTGGTTATGAGAACCTGCTGCTGATCGGGCGGCTGCTGGAGATTCCCAAGGCGGAGGCGAAGCGGCGGTCGGGCGAGCTGCTGGAGCGGTTCGGCCTGGCCGACGCCGCCGGGCGTTCGGTCAAGACCTATTCCGGTGGCATGCGGCGCCGGCTCGACCTGGCCGCGAGCCTGGTGCAGCGGCCCCAGGTGCTGTTCCTGGACGAGCCGACCACCGGCCTGGATCCGCGCAGCCGGGGTGAGGTGTGGGCGATGATCAGGGAGCTGGTCGCCGAGGGCACGACCGTGCTGCTGACCACGCAGTACCTGGATGAGGCCGACCGGCTGGCCGGCGAGATCGCGGTCATTGACCGGGGCCGGGTGATCGCAACCGGCACTGCCGCAGAGCTGAAGGCCAAGATCGGCCGGCAGACTCTCGACGTGCGTCCGGCCGATCCGGTGGACCTGACACTGGTCGCCGGGATCGTCACGGCCGCGGTTGGCCGCGCTCCGGCCAGGACGGAGGAGGATCCGGGCCTGCTGTCGGTCCCCGTCGAAGACGCCCAAGTCCTGCCGGCCGTGGTCAGCGGGCTGCAGGCCGCGCAGGTCGAAGTCACCGAGCTTGCGCTGCGGCTGGCCAGCCTGGATGAGGTCTTCATGGCGCTCACCGGGCACACCGCGGAGGAAGGCACCCCATGACGGCCATCACCGCGACCGGGCCGGGCCGGGCACGGAGCATGACGCCGCCGCGGGCGCTGCGGCATGCGCTGACGCTGGCGTGGCGGTCACTGGTGCGGATCAGGCGCAACCCGGAGCAGTTGCTTGACGTAACGCTGCAGCCGATCGTGTTCGTGACGCTGTTCGTGTTCTTGTTCGGCGGCGCGATCAAGGGTGAGAGCAGGCACACCTATCTGGAGTATGTGCTGCCCGGCATCATGGTGCTGACGGTGGTGTTCGCGAGCATGGGCACCGGCATCGGGCTGAACACCGACGTCACCAAGGGCATCTTCGACCGGTTCCGGAGCCTGCCCATCTCCCGGTCGGCCCCGCTGACCGGGACGATCATGGGGGATTTCATCCGCTACCTGGTCTCGGTCGCGATGGTCTTCGCCTACGGGTCGCTGCTGGGATTCCGGATCGCCACCAATGCGCTGTCCGCCCTCGGCGCGGTGGGGCTGATGTTCATCTTCGGCTTTGCCGTCGGCTGGATCTGGGTGCTCCTCGGCCTGTATGTGAAGTCCCCACAGAGCCTGCAGGGATTCGGGTTCATCGTCATGTTCCCGCTCACGTTCGGGAGCAACGTGTTCATCCCGGCCAGAACGCTGCCCGGCTGGCTGCAAGCCTGGGTCAAAGTCAACCCGGTGACCGCGCTGACCAGTGCCGTCCGCGGCCTGATGCTGGGCGGGCCGGTCGCGTCCCCCGCCTGGCACTCCATCGCCTGGAGTATCGCGATCACCGCCGTCTTCGCACCGCTGGCGGTACGCCGATACCGCCGCATCGGCTAGCTAGCCGGGCCCGCCCCCCAGATCCTGATCCCGGACTGCTGCTCATGGCCCATGACCGCATCGGTGTCCGCCGACGCCCGGACAAAGGGCCAGCGGACCAGAGCGGCTGCGGCCTCAGCTGGCCGCAGACCACCGGCAGACATGGTGCAGCGGAAGCAGCGCGACATAACGATCAATCGGTCCGGATCGGCAGCCGGCCATCACCCTTTGGAGCGGTGCGCGGCCGCAGCTCGGTGGATAGGTGAGGACCTCGCGCGAACGTTGAGACGGACCTCCCTGAGGTCGTCAGCTGCGGCCCTCGCGCTCGGGGTGCCGGAGCCGGTGCCGGACGGCCTGAAGGTGAGTCCGCAGCTTGGGGCTGTCTTCCCGTTGCGGGGCGTCCGCCTGCGGCCGCGGCTGGTTCCCGCGGTGGCGTATGCAGCAGGCCCCAGCCCACGGTTGCGATCAGGAAGGCGGCGAAGATGACACGCAAGGGCAGCGCGCCGACGTGCGATGCGATCTCGGCGCCGATGGGCACGGTCAGCGCGCCGCACGAGCCCACGATGGCCGCCTCCCGCAGCCTGAGCGTGCGTGTCTTGTGGTGCGTGAGCGCCCCGATGACCCAGATGGGGATCAAGGCGAGCAGCGCAGTCCCTTGAGCCACCTGCTGCACGAGCGCGAATCCCACCACGAGCGCGGGGACCAGGAAGGTGCCGCCACCGCTGCCCAGCATTCCGCTGGCCAGGCCCGCGAACGCTCCCAGGGCACAGAGCGTTACCGCTGCGGGCACCTCCACGGCGATCTGGCGGACGCTGCCCTCGGGTAGCGCGACGAGCAGACGGACCGCGGTCGCCAGCAACACCAGATTGAACAGGCTGCGCAGCACCGGTGCCCGCACCCGGCTCGCCAGCAAGGACCCGATGATCACGCCGGCGGCGGCCCCCGGAATGATGGCGGATGCTGCCCGGTCGTCAACGTTATGAAGCCCCGCGTACGTCATCGCGGCCACGACGGAGATCGGAAGTACCGCCGCGATCGTGGTTCCGCTTGCCTCAGCGCGGGTCATCCCGACCCTCCGCGAGGTCAGCACGGGGACGATAACCACCCCACCGGCCACCCCCAGCAGCCCGCACAGCCCACCCGCCACGGCGCCCGCGACTCCAAGAACTGCCATGCGGCTGTCCAGCCGGCCACGCCCGGCCCGGGCCCCAAGGCCGATCCGGGAGCCCCGTGGTGCCATGATTCCCTCCCTTGCGACTGGACCCGGCACCGCCCGCCGGAACCTGTTCTCAGGGAAGCCTGGCCGATCCAGGTTGCAGCTTCCTTGCAGCGGTCACCCCACACGCCCGAGCCGGTCACAGACGGGGTAGCAACAGCCGCCTTCGGCGGCACACGACAACCGGCCCACTCCGCTCAAGGCATTGAACCGATGGACGAACATCTGAACCACCGCGCAGGACGTCTTGTTCGGCGCGCCATGGATGGCACGGCCGGCCGGGCGTCATCCGGGTCGCTCTTGCCCGTCGCGCCAGCGGCCAGCAGCCGCACCCTGGCACTGAGCCTGGGCTGCACATCCAGCACCCGCTCACCTGGCGGCCCGCAGTTGCTGGGCCAGCAGGTGCCCGACGCCATCGGCACCCTCGATCGCCCAGGCCCGCTCCGGCCAGGGCACCGCCCACGCCAGCACTTGCACTGGCACGGCATCTCGCCGCCGATATTGGCCAGATCCTCGCCGGGCTGCCGACGGGCGCCGGATCGGGCCCACCGGGGACGGCACCTACGGGGCGCTCCGCTAGCTGGAGTCACCTTCTAGGAGGGCGCCCCGCCGGTATACGGGGGCATGGCCAGCGGGGCGCGCTCTCGGGCGCATCCCGGCACGGCTGGGTGGCTCACGCCAGGAGGGGCCAGCTCAAGCATCACGGACGAGCCTGACCGTTTGCTGGACAGTTGCTGTAGATGGCCTGCATATTGGTTGAGGGTGTCGCTCGTGGGCCGACTTTGGCCGACGGACGTTCTGCGTGTCCAAGGGCGGGCCATTCCGGCCGAACGATCCCGGTCGCCGTCGCCGCCCGCTCTAGCCCGGTGATGTGCCGGCGCGTTCGATCTGGCTGATCAGGAGCTTGAGCTGGGCGATCTCCTCGGTGAGGGCGGCCTGGCCTGCTTTGGTGAGGGTGACCCACGTGCGGGCGCGTTTTCCGGCGTAGCCCTTTTCGATGGTGATGAGCCCGGCGTTTTCCAGCACGCCGAGGTGCTGGGAGAGGTTTCCGGCGGTCAGCTCCAGGTTGTTGCGCAGGTAGCTGAACTCGACTCGCTGTGCCTCGTGCGCGATGGTGAGGATGCCGAGCCGGACCCGCTGGTGGACGGTGTCGTCGAGCCCGTTGGCGGGATGGCCGGTCATGGCGCGGGTGACCGGAGTGGCCGCTGGGCCAGGGCGAAGCCGATGCCGCCGAGCAGCAGCACGCTGCCCTGGAAGACGGCCGGATAGAAGTACCAAGGGGGGTTGGGCTGGACCCAGCCGAAGGTGATGGGCATGAGCACGGCCGCCAGGTAGGCCAGGGTCAGCAGGAACAGGGCGCGGTTGCGTTCGGCCCAGGCCAGCACTAGCAGCGCGAGCCCGATAGCAGCCTCCGGGGTGGCCAGCCGGTATGCCAGGCCGCTCAGCCCTATCGGGTCGACCGGGGGATTGTGCACTTCCCAGAGCGCTACCCCGGTCAGCGCCACCGCGATGATGATCCCGGCGATGGCGTACGGCCGCACACGTGTCCCGACGCCCCGTGCCCGGGACCGGCGGATGTAGAAGGCCGCGATCGCCACGTAGGCCAGCACCAGGGCGATCGGCCAGTACACGAACTCCGCGTCGGAGTAGACCGTACAGACTCTCGGCACGGCCAGGCAGTCCAGGTGGTGGCCGCTGTAGCGCCGGACGGGGATGGAGACGAAGGTCAGTACCGCGAATACCAGCAGGGGGAACCAGGTCGCGCGCTGGTCCTTGCGCACCCGCTGCGCGAGTTCACGCGTGTTCGACAGCAGCCGGTCCGGGTCGTCTCCCGGGTATACAGTCTCGGTTGCCATAGACAATAGATTAGCATCACAAATCAGTCTGCACAAGGAACTGCCAGGACGCCGTCGGCTGTGCCAGGCGCTGCAGCAGGCAGTGAAGTGTCCCCAGCAGCGATCCGGTAGCAGCCGACGACGCAGCCCTGACGCACATTCAGTGACTGGCCCCGGCCAGCACTGAGCGCACAAGTAGCCGCCGTTCCGGCCAGATTTGGGCTTGGGGCCAGTCCAGGCGTCGGTCGTCTGGACGTGACCGTTCTGCGCGCCTGAGGCCCGGTAACGGCGGGCAGCTGGTGAGGCCTGGGGCCTTGGGCGGGACCGGAATGCCCTCGTCCGGGCGGATATGGACGGCTGGCTGGTGGTCAGGCAGGTGGTGGCGGCGAGGCGAGGAGGCCGCTGAGGATCCGCGCGAGGATGTCGCGGTAGCGGTCCGCCGGGCCGGTAGCTGCCTCCGGAGGGCCGGTCTGGAGGGGTGATGGTGGCGCGGCGAGCAGTTCGGCCAGTCGCGGGTGGTGACCGGCGGCGAGGGCGTGGTGCAGGTAGGCGGCGTTGTGCTGCTGCCGGGCCGGGCCGCCGGCGAGCTCGTTCTGGACGAACAGCGCGGTGGCCGCGGTGAGGAGGGCGAAGGCTTCGAGCTTGGCGGCGGTGCTCGCCGGGTGGGAGGCGAGTGTTTCCAGGACATGCTCGAGGAGGACCAGGCCGTGGGGGCCGAGCACGGGGCGGGTGGTGAGCAGGGGCGGTAGCCACGGGTGGCGCCGCATGATCGCGCGTGCCTGCTCGGCGATGTCGAGCAGGTCGGTGAGCCAGTCGCCGGTCGGCGCCGTGAAGGCGTACTCAGCGCCGGTGGCGTCGGTCATCAGGTCGAGCAGTTCCTCGCGGGTCTGGAGGTAGCGGTACAGGGACGCGGCTCCGGTCCCCAGGTCGGCGGCGACCCGCCGCATGGATACCGCGTCCAGGCCTTCCCGGTCGGCGATCGCGACGGCGGCGGCGGTGATCTCAGCCCGGGAGTGCCCGGCCGGGCGGCCTGCCGCCGCGCGCTCAGGGCGCATCCAGATCACGCCGCCGCCCCTGCCTGCTACCATCTGCGCTCCCGCCACCTCGTTTGCGAACACTGTACCTAAACTGTTAGCCTGCTTCGCGAACGTTGTTTGCGAAATCGGCTGGAGGATCAGGTGGTATCCGGTTCCGCGCAGGTGCGATACGCGGTCAACGGCCAGGTGCGGATCGCATTTGAAGATCTCGGCGGTGCGGGCGGCGATCCGCTGCTGCTGATCATGGGGCTGGCCGTGTCACGGTTCTGGTGGCCAGACGCCCTGGTCGCTGAGTTCGTCCGCCGCGGCTTTCATGTCGTCGCCTACGATCAGCGCGATGCCGGGCAGTCCACCCGCTTCCCGGATGCGGGCACAGCCAGCCCGCTCGCGGCGGTACTGCGCAGGCGCTCGCCGGCCTACAGCGCTGAGGACATGACCGATGACGCGATCGCGGTGCTGGACGAGCTCGGCTGGGACTCGGCGCACCTGTTCGGCCACTCGATGGGCGGGCAGCTGGCCCAGCGCACAGCCCTGCGCCATCCCGGGCGGGTCCGCAGCCTCACCTCCTCGGCCTCGCTGCCCGGCGACGCCGGCGGCCTGGCGGCAGCCCGCTACATCCACCTGGGGCTGGTGGCCAGGCTGGCGCGGCTGAGGTTCCCCCAGGGCCGCGAGGGTGACATCGCGGTCGCCGTCGCGGCCACCCGCACGGTCGCCGCCCCGGCCTATTCTTTCGACGAGCAGGCGGTGCGCCAGATGGCAGCGCGGGACCAGGCCAGCGGTGTGCGCGACACCGCGGCCCAAAGCCGCCAAGCCGGGGCGAAATGGCACGGCGGCCGCCTGTCCCAGCTTCGCGTGCCAGCTCTGGTCCTGCACGGCTCCGACGACCCACTGCTGCGCCCGGCGGCGGCCCGCCGCACCGCCAAGGCGATCAGCGGAGCCCGGCTGGTCATCTTGCCCGGGGTCGGCCACTATCTGCCGGCCGAGGTGTACCCGCAGATAGCCCGCGAGGTCCGGGCCCTCGCCGACCGGGCCGCCACGGCACCGTCGCAGGTCAGCGCGGCCTGAGATGCGCCTGCCGGTGCTCGCGCCGGCACCCGGGCAGCCTGGCCCGCTACGCTTCGATGGTGGAGCCTGCCACCACGCCCGGCCGGCCGGCGATCTGGACCCGCAGGCTGCTGCGCTGCGGTCTGGCTGCTGGGCCTGTGTTCGTCACGGCTTTCCTTGCTGAGGGCGCCGCCCGGGACGGCTACCGGCCGCTGCGCCACCCGGTCAGCTCGCTGGCGGCCGGCCCGGGCGGCTGGGTCCAGGCCGCGAACTTCGCCGTGACCGGGATCTTGTTTCCCGCCGCCGCCGCGGGACTGTCACGCGCTGACGATCCTGCGACCGGTACCCGGGCCGGACCGGTCCTGATCGGCGCGGCAGGCGCCGGGCTCATCGGCTCGGCCCTCTTCCCTGCCGACCCGGTCAGCGGCTACCCGCCGGGAACACCCGGCCTGCCGCGGGCACCCAGCCGGGCCGGCACGGTACACAATCTGGCCGCCATCCCGGTGTTCCTCGGCCTGCCAGCCGCCGCGGCCGGCGCCAGCTGGCGCTCCTTCCAGACCGGTCAGCGCGGATGGGGGCTCTACAGTGCTGGCACCGCCATCACCATGCCGGCGGCCATGGCGCTGGCCGCTGCGGGCTTCAGCCAATCACCGCGCCTGGTGCGTCTTGGCGGACTGTTCCAGCGTGCCAGCATCGTGACCGGCTTCGCCTGGCTCACCGCCCTGTCCACACGAGCACTCCAGCACGCACCCGCCACCCGCATCGCCAGACCAGCAGTTACCTGACCCGCCCCCTTGCGTCGGTCGGGTCTCTGCGCACGTAACGCGGCATAGCGAGCGTCTCTGCCGGGTCAAGCGCTGCTGGTTTCGTCTCGCGTCTTGTGTCGATCTGGGACACCCTCGTTCGTCGTGTGAGTGCTGGAGCGCCACTGGGGCCGCCAGCGCCGATACCCAGGGAGGGACGATGGCACACCCCGTCGTGCACGCGGAGATACGCTCGAAAGACCCGAACGCGACCCGCAAGTTCTTCGGCGACCTGCTCGGCTGGACTTACCCGGCCGAGGGCGCTGTGCCCGGCTACACCTTTGTCGATACCGGTGTGCCCGATGCGCTGTACACCGCGATCAGCCCGCTGCAGGGCGGCTCCGACCTGGTCACCTTCTTCGTCGGCGTGGATGACATCAGCAGTGTCGTCGAGCAGGCCACAAAGCTCGGCGGCACGGTGGTGCAAGAACCGCGGCAGGCGCCGGGGGTGAGCTTCGCGCTGATCGCCGATCCGCAGGGCCACGTGGTCGGGCTGGCTCAGCAGGGCTGAGATGCCCTGCGGCCGCCGCCCAGGTGGTCATCGCTCTGGGCGGCGGCCGCCTGGCATGTCAAAGTAGCCGACCCAGGTGGTCAGGCCGCGCTCAGCCGGCCCCGCGGGCGTAAGCCGAAGTACACCGGCGCCGAGCGCGAGAACGATGATCGCGCCGCGTGAGTCGGCGACACAGGCGGAACGGCTGATCACACAGGCGGCGCTACGTGGTGCTCGGCTCTGCGATGATCATCGCGTTGCGTCATTAGCGATCGATGCGCTTGGCGTGTCCAGGACTTCCTCCCGCTGAGGCCGTCGGCTGGGCCGTTCCCGGCCATTGGGAAGAAGGCCTGCTCCCGGCAAGGACTGCAAGGTCAGCAGCTGGCGCGCCAGTGTAGTCGTGCCCGGTCAGTGCCCGCCGTTTGCTCGGGCGACGGCGGCGCTGATCGCTTGCGGGTCTGGCCTGACGACTGCGCCTGCGACCAAGACGGTTGGTGTTGCGCTGACCCCGGCCGCGGTGGCGCGTGCGGTCACGTATTGCGGCCAGTCCAGATAGGGCTCATCGGACAGGCAGGCAGCGAACGCCGCGCCGGTGAGCCCCGCGGCATCGCCGATGCCAGCGAGTTCAGCGTCGCTCAGCCCTGGCCCGCCCTCGGGCGGCTGGTGGACGAACAGCGCATGCGCGTAGTCCAGAAACCGGCCGCTGTCCGCGGCGCAGCCCGATGCTGCGGCCGCCCGGGTCGAGTAGTTCGTCGTCGAGGCCTGGTCGAGGAAGTTCATCGGATGGTAGGCGAGACTAATCAGCCGATCGGCCACCAGGCCGGCCAGTGCCGGCCCTGCCGACAGCTCAAATCGCCGGCAGAACGGGCACAAGAAGTCGATGAAGGCGTCCACCCGGACCCGGCCGTCCCCGACGATAATCGCGTCGCCATCGGGTGTCGCGCCCGCTGGAACGCGGCTGGGGGTGATCGGATCGGTCATGGTCCCTCCGCGATGATGGGCAGTTGCGCCGGTCACGCTCTCAGCGTCCATTTCTGTCAGCAGAGCAGGGCCCTGGCCGGGCCACGGCACCAGCGTGCGCGTCCAAGCCGACCCAGCAGGAATGTCCCGCTGACCCTTGTCAGCATCACACAAGCCCAGGCCGGGCCGGCCCTGGCCCGGCTGTGAGTGCAGTCTGCCCGTGGCCAAGGTTGCTGCTGCGTTGACCGTCACCTATCCGGCGCACCACGCTCGATAGTCCTCACTGGGCCGGGCACTCACGCTGCGTGATCGGCATGCGATTCAGTCGAGGCGCACACTCCCGCCGTTATGGCGCTGGTCGTGCTCTCTGGTGCAGCTGGGCGATGGCCGTCAGAGCTGGCGGATCTGTGTGGGCGTGGAAGGAGAGGTCACTGTGGGGTGCCCTGGGTCATGGCGGTGGCTTCTGGTGTGCGGATCCCGAGGTGCATCGTGGGTGGGCTTCCCTCTCGGGCGATGTGTTCACGCTTGAGGGAAGCCCAGAAACGATCTGTTAGGCAGGTTGGACCGCGGCTCCGCACTCTGGGCAGAGGAACGGCTTGTGCCTGGCCCTGGACCGCAGGATGGCGTAGAGGATGAAGGGGAATCCCCACCCTGGTATTTCCCGGGTGGCCTGGACTGTTCCGTGGGTTGAGCATCGTCCGGTCTGGGTTTCGACTTCGGCGGCCATGATCTTCTTCCTGTAGTCGCTTGGTGGGCGGTCCTTGGGGGCTAGCGCCCGAGCGGCAGCCAGCTGAACGTGCGCAGGGCGACGAGGAACCCGGCGGCTCCCCACGCGGCCACGATCAGCAGGTCCAGGCCGGCGAAGCCCAGCCCGGTGGTGTGCGGGTTGTAGGCGACCAGCAGCGCATCGGTCAGGTGCCGGACCGGGAAGACCTCTCCTATGTCGGCCAGCCAGTGGGGCAGGATGGTGACGGCGACGAACACTCCGGAGATGAAATACAGCGGCAGCAGGAGCGCCTGGGTGGTGGGCAGCGCGGCGTCCTCGTTGTGGATCAGCGAGGTGAGGGCGTAGCCCAGGCAGCAGAACGAGGCCGCCCCGATCACCACCGTGACCACCAGCGCGAGGGCGGTGCGGCCGGGGACGTGGGCGCCGTAGGCGGCCCAGCCGATGCCGAGTAGCACCGCGGCCATGACGACCGCGATGACGATCGCGGTGAGGACGCGGCCGGCGATGATGGCGGCGGCTGGGACCGGTGTCGCGCGCCGCCGTTTGAGCACGCCGCGTTCACGCTGGGCGGTCACGGAGGCGACCAGGTTGCCGAAGCATGCCGCGATCACCCCGAGCGCGATGATGCCGGGCACGTAGTACACCGAGGTGCTGATCCGCCCGCCGGTGACCTGGGTGGTGTGGCCGCCGCTGCCGAACAGCGCAGCGAAGATCACCAGGAACAGGATTGGCAGGGCGAGGGTGAAGAACTGCGACTGGCGGTTGCGGATGAAGGCGCGCATGTCGTAGCCGGCCTGGTGCAGGGTCATTCTGATCATTGGTGATCCTTGGTGCTGGTAGAGCCGGTGAGGGACAGGTAGACCTCTTCCAGGGTTGGCCGGTGGACGTCGAGGTCGGGCAGGTCGAAGCCGTGGCCAAGTGCCCAGTTGCCGAGCATCTGCAGGTGGACGAGCGGGCTCTCGCTGCGCAGGACGGTCGCTCCATCCGGCCCCGCCTCGGCCAGTGGACGCAGTCCGTCGGGCAGGTCACGCGTGGCGAGGCCGTTTGGGAGGGTGAAGCTGATGGCGGTGGCCAGGTGGTCGCGTCCGCCCAGCGTCCGCGCGGTGCCGCGGGCCACGATGCGCCCGGCCGACAGCACCGCGATCCGGTCGGCCAGGTACTCGGCCTCTTCCA
Organism: uncultured Actinomycetes bacterium; assembly: GCA_963730065.1. GTDB lineage: Bacteria > Actinomycetota > Actinomycetes > Streptosporangiales > Streptosporangiaceae > UBA9676. Next base: position 711,768 of record CAVSQL010000014.1, read on the forward strand.
TGTAGTGGGTGGTGAGGAAGATCGTCTTGCCGAGCTTGCGGAGCCCGGCGACGACCTCCCAGGCGGCCCGCCGGGCGGAGGGGTCGAAGCCGGTGGTCGGCTCGTCAAGGAAGATGAGCTCGGGGTCGCCGATCAGCGCGAGCGCGAAATCCAGCCGCCGCCGCTGGCCGCCCGACAGCCGGGTGCCCAGGGCGCCCGCCCGTGCGGTGAGGCCGACCAGAGCGATCGTCTCGTCGATGTCTCGCGGCTTGGAGTAGTAGCCCGCGTACATGGCAAGGCACTCGCGCACGGACAGGCCGGGCTCGGGCTCCGATTCCTGCAGGACGACGCCGACCCGCTCGCGCCAGTCCCCGCCGGCGGTGGCCGGGTCGTGGCCCAGCACGGATATCTCGCCAGCGGTGCGCTGCCGGAAGCCTTCGAGGATCTCCACGGTCGTGGTCTTGCCAGCGCCATTGGGGCCGAGGAAGGCGAAGATCTCCCCGTGCCGCACTTCCAGGTCGATGCCCGCCACGGCCTCGTGGCTGCCATAGCGCTTCACCAGGCCACGGGCGCTGATTACCGGCTCCGCGGGGGCGGAGCCGGTGGCAGCGGGGCCTGCGCCGCGTTCCTCGCCGATGTTGCTCATCTCGCTCCTCCAGCTGGTGATCTTGCCGTCCAGCCTGCTGACCGGGGGCCTTGCCGTCTGCGGCGCGGCGGTGGAACTTTGCAGCCGCGGCCGCCCCACCCGTGGGTGGATGGCCTCCACCCGGGATCGGAGGCCGCGGGCGGTGAATCCGCCCGCCGGGCAGCAGACGGCGGCGGGATCCGGCCGTACCGTTGGGGGGTGAGCTCCAAGGCCGCCACCACGGCTGGCACGGCCGAGCTGGCACAGGCGCGGGGCCGCGAACGGGCGGCCTACCTTTCTGTCCGCTTGCTCGCGGCGGCCGCGATCGCGTTCGTGGTGATCACCTCGTTCCAGGCGCGGCCAGCTCCGGGCGGCCATGGCGCGGCGCTGGGTGCCGCCGTGGCTCTGGTTGTGTTCTGCGGCGCCACCATCGCCGCGGTGTGGCTGACCCGGGCGGGGTCCGCGCTGCAGCTTGCTGTGCTGCTCCTTGCCGTGGTCAGCGCGGCGGCGCTGATCGGCTGGCAGGGCAACAGCGCGGCGTTCCTTGGGATCTTTCCTGCCGTCTGCATGGCCGCCCTGGTTCTGCCGGTCCGGCTCAGCGCGCTGGTGGCCGCCGTGGCGGCGGTGGCGGTCTCGGTGGCATGGCTGGCGAACGGGCGCGCACCCATCGCCGGCATCGTCTTGAACGATTTCGCGATACTGGCTTTCTTCCTGCTGTCGCTGTTCGCCCGGCGGCTGCGGGAGAGCAACCAGCGGGCGGAGCTTCTGCTCGCCGAACTGGAGCAGACCCGGGCCGCACAGGCGCAGGCCGCTGCGCTGGCCGAGCGCCAGCATCTGGCCCGCGAGATGCACGATGTGCTCGCCCACTCGCTGTCCGGCCTGGTGCTGAACCTGGAGACAGCCAGGCTGCTGGCCGGCCGCGGCGATACGGACCCGCAGGTCGGTGAGGCAATCGACCGGGCTCACCGGCTGGCCCGGACCGGGCTGGAAGAGGCGCGGCGTGCGATCGGCATGCTCCACGGTGACGCGCTGCCCGGCCCCGAGCGGCTGGCCGACCTGGCCGCCGAGTTCTCCGGCGACAGCGGCGTGCCCTGCGAGGTGGCTGTGACCGGTGACAGCGGCCGGGATCTGGGCGCCGACGGCCGGCTGACGTTCTACCGGGTCACCCAGGAGGCGCTGACCAACATCCGCAAGCACGCCCGCGCCGACCGGGCCGAGATCCGCCTGGCCTATGAGCAATCTGGCACCAGGCTGACCATCGAGGACTTCGACCGGTGTCACCAACGCCAGGCTCCCGCTGACGGGACCGGCTACGGGCTCACCGGCATGAAAGAACGAGCCGAGCTGCTCGGCGGCACGCTCACCGCCGGGCCCACCGGCAGCGGGTTTCTGGTCGAGCTGTGGGTGCCGGAATGAACACGGCCATCCGTGTCCTGGTGGCCGACGACCAGCGCGTGGTCCGGGAAGGACTCGCCACCCTGCTCGGGCTGCTCGCCGGGGTCAAGGTGGTAGGCACAGCGGCCGACGGTGACGAGGCACTCGCGCTGGCGATCCAGCTCCGGCCAGACGTCGTGCTGATGGACCTGCGTATGCCTCACTGCGACGGCGTGGAGGCCACCCGCCGCCTTCGCGAGCACGACGCCGGCATCAACGTGCTCGTGCTCACCACCTACGCCGACGACCGCTCCGTCATCGACGCACTGCGCGCAGGTGCGCGCGGCTACCTCACCAAAGACGCCGGCTCCGGGCAGATCCGCGACGCGCTGGAGCGGGTCATGAGCGGCCGGGCCGCCATCGACCCAGCGGTCCAGCACCACCTGCTCAATGCCATCACCGGTCCATCGGCCATCTCCGCTGCCCGCGCACCCACGTTTCCCGACGGGCTAACCCACCGGGAAGCCGAAGTGCTCGCGCTGATCGCGCAGGGACTATCGAACACAGAGATCGCCGACCGGCTCGTGGTCAGCGAGACCACGGTAAAAAGCCACATCAACCACCTCTTCGCTAAGACAGGCGTCCGCGACCGCGCCCAAGCCGTCGCCTACGCCTACCGTCACGGACTCACCTGAACCAGCGATGCACGCTAACAACCGCCACAAGCTCGGCCGGTCAGCCACCCCAGTGCTGCCGGACGGGCGCCAGCAGCACAACGGCACCTGACAGCGCCAAGAACCCAAAGCGTCCCGCCGTCCGCGCACCCGCATCCACGCCCGGCCAGGCGTTGTGCAGGTACGGCTTGAGGATCGTGGGTGCTGCCGCCTGGCCGGCCGTGGGCGGACGGCAGTCCGCCAGCTGGCCGCCGGACCGCAGACGTTGTCTGCTGAGCGTCCGCGTCATACGGTCGGTCCGTGCAGGGCCATGAGGTGCTCGCGGCTCAGGAACGGCTGCCTGCGCGTCCCTTCACCGATCCCGAGCGCACCCTGGCCGACGCCAGCGTCATGGACCGGATGCTCCAGCGTCTGCGGCGTGAGGCCCGGTCCTGGCCCAGCTGGCGGGCATCGGCCGAGCTGCTCACGCACACGCGCGCGGGCTGCCGTCACTGGCTGGTCGTGCCCAACGCGCACGCCCTGGCCGGTGCGCACGATGTCACGGCGGTTGGGTTCTTCGGCGATCTGCGCCCCGGCATGAACCACGCGGCGATCTATCAGCTCGAGGCCGACGTGGTAGCCCGGCTGGGGCGCTACGCGGGCGTGGGGCTGCTGGGCTACTACGACGCCGAACTCGCCCCAGCTGTGCATGGCAACCTGGTGCTCTTCGGAACCAACGAGGTGCCCGCCGAGTGGCACACTGACCGCGTGCACGCCGCGGCGGTCGCGATCGCGCCGCGTCACTACCGTGTCGTGCGCCTTCACCGGGGCATGATCGGCGGCGCACTGCTCGGCCGCGGCCATCTGGTCATCCAGCGAACACGGTACTTCGACTTCGGGCAGCGGCCTGCCTGGCACGGGCTGCGCCGGTTCGGGTAAACCTGGCGCCGCGCCTCCCGCCCGGCCGACAAAGCACAGTGGCATCGCAGCGACCCCATTCGTGCCAGGAACCCCGAACTCATCGCTCCCGTGCCACATCGCGCAAACCACTGCCCCATGGCAGTCACCGATCGGCTGGCACAGTGGCCGCTCACAACCGACCTGCGGCATAGTGCGCGTCCCATGCGAGACGATCATGAATGATCATGCAACTCGCGCCGGCCAGGCAGCCGTCGGCGCGCTCTTCGTCCGGAGGACCTGAGCTACCCCGTCGCTGGCCCTCTAGCCGGGTTGATCGTGGTTGTGCCCGTGGTCGTGGTGGTGCGGAGGGTCTTGCGTGGCGGGTCCGCCCTCACGGGGCGGGTCGGCCGACATTCAACACCCGGGCTGGCCGTTGTTACCGCAGCAAGCCTGGCGGTGGCGCAGCTTGATGAACGTGTTGGTCGCAGCCATCCGCAACTTGACAGCGACGGAGGCGTCGTAGGTGGTCCAGTTGGAAATGAAGGCCCCCGGGCCTGGTCTCGGCCGAGGTTCCTCACCGGGCTCTGCCATAACGCAGACATTACGGCGAATGCGGTCGCCGCTCCAGTCAGACCCCCTCTGGCCAGCTGAGCTCGTATGCCGGGGCGAACCACATCCTGTGCTCAAAGCCCACGCCCGCCAGCCAGCCAGCGGAACGCGGCTATGTGCGGGCGCCTGTGGCCAACCTGGCCGGGGACCCTGCTCCCTGAGGCCGGCGCGTTCGGGCGGCCTGGCAGTCTGGTGGCGTGCAGAGTGTGTATGAGGCCGCGGGCGGCAGCGAGGGCCTGCTGCGCCTGGCTGAGGCGTGGCACGCCCGGGTGATGGCTGATGAGGTAGTCAGCCACGCGTTCAGCCACGGATTCCACCCGCAGCACAGCCAGCGGCTCGCCGCCTACTGGGCCGAGGCCCTCGGCGGCCCGGCCGCCTATTCCGGCACCTGCGGAGACCAGACGTCGGTCGTGCGGATCCACAGTGGCAACGGCCCGCACCAGGAGATGGACCGGCGTGCGGTCGACTGCTTCGACCAGGCAATGCAAGACGCCGGCCTGGACGCGGCCGGGCCGCTGCGGCGGGTTCTGCACGACTACTTCGCCTGGGCCACCACCACCGAAATGTCCCGCTACCACGAGTCCGCTGACGATGTTCCCGAAGGCATGAGCATCCCGCGATGGTCGTGGGACGGGCTACAGCACTGAGCCAGCCACTCCCCTACCGCCCCTGAAATCACTTCCTGGGGAAGCCGGCCCAGCCAATCACTGCGTAGGCGAGCCGTGCCCACGGCGTCAGAAGAGTGCGGGCGTGGCCGTCAGGTGTCCAGCCGGAGAATGGTTTCCTCGATGTCCTCGTTCCGTCCCGCAGCGAACGACTTCTCGGTTCCTACTGCCTTGAAGCCGCATTTTTGAAGGACGCGGAGTGAGGCGGCATTATCGCTGGCTGCACGGGCGTCCAACGGCCGGGCGGTGACCAGTTCCAGGAGCAGCGCCAGGGCCCGGGTCACGCCCCTGCCCGAACAAGGCATCCAGATCCCCGTCCTCTACCAGGCGCAGCGCGATCACAGCCATATGCACACCTCCTGCCATCCGCCGGGTCCGCGGAGCCTACAGCCCTGCCCCCGGCGAGCCCGTCAGGTGCGTGGACACACTACCGGCGGCAAATCCGGGCGTTCACGGTCCTCGGCGGTACCCACAAAAGAACCATGCAAGCTCCGCTGACCGGCCGCGGCGACCGTCGGTCCCGGTAGCCCCAGATGCACCGTGGGGTGGGCTGTCTGCACCGTACAAGATCAACCGTGATGGCGTGATCATCGCATCGCCCGGCCACCTGCCCGGATCGGTGCACCGGCGGCGGCATGCTGGGCCTGGTGCACGGTTTCGCCCCTGGCCGGGACACAATGGGCCGATGAGGGTCGTGGTGACCCGGATCGAGCCGGACGGCACCATGCAGCGCCGCGTGGTGGACACCGCCCAGCGCGATGACGGCCCCCGGTGGGAAGACCTGGCCCGCCGCGCCCTGGCGTTCGCGCCGCTTTACCGGCCGATCCCCGGCACTGCCGTGTACCACATCACCGTGGATGATCACCTGGTCCAGGCCGGCGAGTACGACCTGGACGGCCCGCTGCGGGACCTGGTGACGGTGGTGCTGGCGAGGGGCGATGAGGTCTTATCGCCCCTCGTGTTCGCCACTCCCTTCGCCAGACTCTCCCCAGTTCGGCATCGCATCCGATGATCCGGACATGAGCGAAGCTCACGAGATGCCGGGGCGCCAAACCGGGAGCCAGCAGTGACAGATACTGGGCGACGCCAGGCCACTTCGGCCACTGCCGGTGCAGCTCAACAGCACATCAGGCCACACCCAGCCGCATCTGGCAACTGCCGGGGAATGCCTCCTAAGCAGCACGTTCGGGTGGCAGCGGACTGCCGGGAGCCTGCGATGACCGCTTGTTTTGCGTCCCTGTCACCGGTGGGTAAGACTCACAGCCATGGTCTCCAGCACCGGCAGCAACCCCGAGGATGAGTACGCCGACGACGAGTACGCCGATTACCACGCCGAGGATCGCGAGCAGCCCTCGGTGCCGGCCGGGATTCCCGACGAGGAGCCCGAAGATGACGTGCTCGAACAGCGTCAGGAGGTCCCCTACGGCGACGACGAGGACGACCGGTAACGTCCGGTACCTAGTTGGTCTGGCCCGGGCAGGAGGGCGCAGGCTCGAGTCGGCCCGGGGGAACTGGGCCCGCGGTCATCCGCGATCAGCTGGCGGCGCTGACGTGGCTGCTAGTGGTCGGGCACGTGGAGTTCGCGGCCGCGGTAGAACCGCTCCTGCTCGCCAAGGATGAAGGCGGCCATCGCCTCCCGCCGGCGGGCCTCTGAGCCCGAGGAGCGCCACGCCTGGCACAGCTCCTGCGAGGCCCAGAACGAAACCCCGATGATTTCCCGCTCATCGGCGGACCAGTACGCATAGGCGCGCAGCATGCCCTCCGGGTGCGTGTCTGGCCGCCAGGACCGCTCGAAGTCGGCCAGCGTGCCCGGCTTGATCTGGCAGGTGGTCATCCAGACGAAGTGTTCCTCCACTGTGGCCTCCTCCCGGGACGGCCGCGGCCACCAGTCCTCGGCGCCAGTGTCGGCGGCAGCCCCTGTCAGGGAATTATGTCTCCCGCGGCCGGGATGCTGACAGCTCACAGCCCGGGACCGGAACCTGCGCCACTCGCACGCTCCGCGACGGCAGCAACGGCCGTGAGATAGCGCTCATCGCGGCTAGGGTCGGGCGTCTGTGGTTCGATACCGGCGGGCCGCGAGCCGGCCGGTGAGCTCGGTGAAGCAGGCGCTAGGGTCGCCGAAGATCACCTGGTCGGCGTGGGGCTGCTCTCCCAGGTGCCGTTCACCGGAGCGCCCCTCGCTGAAGGCGGCCTCTCGCTGCACTGGATCGACATCGTGCTCGCCGTGATCGGCGTCCCGGTCGCCGCTGTCGTGTCCGCTCGCCTCGCGCTTCGCAGGGTCCAGATATCGCCGCTCGGCGTGACCCGGCGCGCCTCGTCTGTGCCGCCGCGGATCGCACGGGATCATCCCGCTACACGCCGGCATCACCGTGCTCGCGTACTTCGACGCGGCCGGCAAGCCGGGCGCCATCGGCGGCGCCACCCGACCAGGCGGATAGGGCACCCGCCCCAGGGGTCTCCCGACGGCCGCCGTTTGGTATTGGCCGCCGAGCCGCCACGGCCGGTCACCCCCGGCTCTGGTTGAACCGGGCGATCAACTGCGCGAACGTGGCGATGTCGCCGTCGTCCCAGCCGGTCAGCCGGGCAGCCAGGCGATTCCGGACGGCCTGCGCGGCGGCAGCCAGATGCTGCTGGCCGGCGGGGGTGAGGAAGAGCACGCTGCCCCGGCGCCCCGGCCGCTCTCCCTCACGGCGCAGCAGCCCGGCCGAGCTTAGCTGCTCGAGCTGCCGGGACAGGGTGGATTTGTCCAAGCCGAAGTGCGCGGACAGGTCGGCCGCGCGCACTCCCGGCGTGAGGTAGATCTCGGTCAGCACGGTGTAGGCGACAAGCGACAAGCCCGGGTGGAGGTCGTCGCTCATATCACGGGCCCGCCTGGCCATTGTCGTGAGGCCGTGGTACAGGTCCTCGAGGGCAGCTTCGCGAGCCATCTCCCCCTCATTAGGTTGCAAAGTACAACCTTAAGTCTTAGGGTTGTATTTACCAACTCTACATGGCGGCATGGTGAAGGAGCTAGTCATGAGCACGCTCACCACCAACCCAGAGCTGACCGCGGGCACTCTCACGGGGCCACCGGACTCCCGGGTGTACGCGGTCGTCGGCTTCGACGGGTCAGCCTCGGCGCTGCGCGCCCTCGACGCGGCCGCCCGGCTGCTGAATGACCGGCCGGGCGCCATGGAGGTCGTCTACGTCGCGCATCTCTCGGCCCTCCTCGCCGCTGGCGACGTGGGCGGCCGTGCCTCGGTCGAGGTGCTGCAGGGCTTCGACGACGCGACCCGCGAGCTGTCCGACGAGGTCCGCGGCCACCTGCAGGCCACCCACCTGAGGGGCGCCGCGCAGCGCTGGCACTTTCAGCGCCGCGACGGTGCGATCGCCGACGAGCTGATCGCGGCGGCGGACGACCTGCGCCGTCGGCGCGGGCCCGGCGCCTCGGTGGTCATCGTCGTGGGGCGATCCGAGCACGGATACCACCATCTGCTCGGCTCGGTGCCGCAGGCCCTGGAACGGCACGCTCACTACCCCGTGATTGTGATCGCGTAACGGCTCAGCTGGAATTCCCGCAGGCCATTGCCCCACAGGGTGCCCCTGACATTGACCTGCGCAAGCCACCTGCCCGACCCGCACGATGGGAGGAGCGGATGACGAGAGCCGGGCCACGGCTTGGTTTCATGCGCCCGTGGGCACCTGGCTCACCGATGCCCGCGCGGAGGCCATCTTCGGGGTGCAGGAGACAGTGGCCGGAATATGGATCCGCTTCGGGATTGCTGCGCGGGAAATTGTTTGACGCTCTCCATGCGAGCAGCCCAGGCTGTCCCCATGACCAGCCGGATCTCGCATACCTCATTCGACGCCCGCAACGCCTACGCCCAGTCGGTCTTCTGGTCGCAGGTTCTGGACTTCGTGGAAGATCTGGATGACCCGAACGAGCCCGGTCACGAGGAGTGTCTGATCACCTCGCGCGACCAGAGCCAACTGCTGCTGTTCATCACCGTCCCCGACGGTAAGAGGGTGAAGAACCGGGTCCACCTCGACCTGCGCCCGGTCGGCTGCACCCGGGAGCAGGAGGTGGAGCGGATCCTGGCGCTGGGGGCGTCGCAGCTTGCTGATCACCGGCGGCCCGATGGCAGCGGCTGGATCACGCTCGCCGATCCTGAGGGCAACGAGTTCTGCATCTTGTCCAAGGATCCGGCCGGCTCTGGCGCCACCACCTGACGACGTAATAGCCCGGACACGGGCCTAGCTTCTGCTCTGTCGCTGCGATGCCCGCGACCATGCGCTGTCGGCCGATGGCAGTTTCGCTATGTCCGGGCGGGGTGGATTCAACCGGCCCAGAACGGCCAATATGCCCAGGCTTGAGCTAAAGCCGCCGTAACGGGGGCACGTGCGCCTTCACTGAGTTGAAGCTGATCACGCGGGAGGAGCCTGGAACGCTATCGGCCGGGGGGTGGACGGGACCGGGCAAGATGGGGTGCATGACCAAGGGGCCGGAGCCTTCGCGTTCAGGTGTGCCAGCCGTGAGCCGACTGGGCGAAGATGACGGGTGGGCGATGACTCGCGGCGCGGCGGGCATGGTCCCTGGGCAGGGCCAGCCGGTCGGCCAGGAGGGATGGCGGTGAAGTACCTGCTGATGATCTACGGCAACCTGGAGAAGTGGGAGTCGATGCCCCCGGAGGCCTGGCCGGAGGCGATCGCCAGGCAGGAGGCGTTTAACGCGAAGTACCGGGAAACCGGCGAACTGCTCGGCGCATACGGCCTGGCCGACGCTGCGCGCGCGAGGCTGGTGCGCCGCGTGAACGGCGTGCCCGCCGTTACCGACGGGCCCTACTTGGAGACCAAGGAGTACCTGGCAAGCTTCTGGCTCCTGGACTGCGACGGCCAGGAGCGCGCGCAGCAGATTGCGGCGGACATGCCGTTCGCGGACGCCGAGCCCGTGGAGGTATGGCCGGTCTTGCATGAGTCCGCCGCTGATCAATGACCGGGACGCTGGGTGCGCAGGACACCGGGGAGCTGCTGCGCGGACTTGCGCCTCAGGTGCTTGGCGCGCTGGTGCGCCGCTATGGCCAGTTCGGTGCCTGCGAGGACGCGGTGCAGGAGGCGATACTGGAGGCGGTGGCCTCCTGGCCGGCCCGGGGGATGCCGGAGAGCCCGAAGGGGTGGCTGCTCACCGTCGCCTCCCGTCGCCTGATTGACGACGTCCGCAGCGAGCACGCCCGGCGGCGCCGGGAGCAGGACCACGCGGCCGCCACCGCTCCGCTGGAGCAGCCGCAGGGGCCTGGCCCGGATCGCGACGACAGCCTGAAGCTGCTGTTTCTGTGCTGTCACCCGGCCCTGTCCGGGCCCAGCCAGATCGCGCTGACCTTGCGCGCGGTCGGCGGCCTGAGCACGGTCCAGATCGCCGCCGCGTTCCTGGTGCCCGAGGCCACCATGGCCCAGCGGATTACCCGCGCCAAGGAGGCCATCAGGGCCAGCGGGGCCGGGTTCGAGATGCCCGGCCCGGCCGAGCGCCCGGCACGGCTGAGCATCGTGCTGCACGTCCTCTACCTCATCTTCAACGAGGGATACACCGCCACCGCAGGCGCCGGCCTTACCTCGCCGGAACTGTCCGGCGAGGCCATCCGGCTCACCCGCTGGCTGCACCGGCTACTGCCCCAGGACGCCGAGGTCACCGGCCTGCTCGCGCTCATGCTGCTCACCGACGCCCGCCAGGCCGCCCGGACCAGCCCGGACGGCAGCCTGATCCCTCTCGGCGAGCAGGACCGGAGCACATGGGACTCCGGCCGGATCGCCGAGGGCGTGGCGCTGGTCAGCGCCGTGCTCCCGGCCGGCCAGGTCGGCCCGTATCAGGTGCAGGCCGCGATCGCCGCGGTGCACGACGAGGCGGAATCCATCGAGGCGACCGACTGGCCGCAGATCCTCGGGCTTTACAAGCTGCTGGAGCAGCTCGCCCCGGGCCCGATGGTCAGCCTCAACCGGGCGGTCGCGGTCGCGATGGTGGCCGGCCCGGCGGCCGGGCTGGACCTGCTCCAAGAGCTGGCGGCCGACCGGCGGCTGGCGGGTCACCACCGGCTGCATGCGACCCGGGCGCATCTGCTGGAGATGTCCGGCGACGTCGGCGGTGCGGTGACCAGCTACCGGGAGGCCGCACGCCGCACGACCAGCCTGCCCGAGCGCCGGTACCTGGCCGGCCGCGCAGCCCGGCTGGCCAGCCAGGAAAATACTTCCTCCGCAATGTAAAGACCCGGCGGTCCGCTCCGACCCAGGGCCGAGAAGGCGCACGAAGCGCCCTGTCCGGAAGGAGCCGGAGATGACCAAGATAGTCCTGGGCATGTCGATGTCACTGGACGGCATAGCGGGCCCCCAGGTCCCCGACGAAGACGGCATGGCGGTCTTCGAAGCGGTCCTGGGCTGGGTGTTCCCGCTGCGGAGCTGGAGGGAACAGCAGGGCCAGGAGGGCGGGGAGGACTCTCTGGACTCCCAGGTGTGGGCCGACAACTTCGCCCGGTTCAGCGCCCAGATCGTCGGTCGCACGATGTTCAACTACGGCTATGAGAGCTGGGGGGAGAACCCGCCGTTCCACGCCCCCGTCTTCGTCGTGACCCACCGCGGCCAGGAGCGGATCGACAAGAGCGGCGGCACCAGCTACACGTTCGTGACCGGCGGCATCGAGGCCGCCGTCGAGCAGGCCCGCGCCGTGGCAGGCGGCAAGGACGTGCTGCTGGCCGGCGGCGTCAGCATCGCCCAGCAGGCACTGGCCGCCGGGCTGGTCGACGAGGTCGTGCTGCACGTCACGCCGGTGCTGCTCGGCCGCGGCGTCCGGCTGTTCGGCCCCGGCCAGGTGAGCTTGCGCTGTATCGAGACGATCCACGGCGAGGGCGCGGTCCACCTGCGCTACCAGGTCCGGTGACGGCCCGCAGGCCGCCCGGGCGGAATGCCTGATCCGGCTTGCGCCCAGCCGCTGGCGTCCACTGGTGAGCGCCGCGCCTGCCTTCGCTAACCCGTGACCGGTTCCCCCGTGGCAGGCGGGCCTGTTGCTCGGCCTGGCTGAGACTTGGCACCGCGCTCTATGAGAGCTTGCCGAAGGGGACCCCGCCGGCCGTTGGCTGGGGACGTCTGAGGCGGTCGCGTTCGCGGCCTCTGCTGGTTCAGCGGCCCGGCCCTCGGCTGCGGATATGCGGTGGCGGTGGCCGTGGGTGAGCTGATTGGCTGAGCGTGTGATCCGCGCTGGCAGGACGGCAGTGGGCTGGATCTGCGCTGCCTTCGGACTCCCAGAAGTACCGGGCGCTGCGATCATCCCGGTGAATCGCGGTGCGATGGGACGGATCTGGCGCCTTGACCTGGGCGCGAACCGCTTCGCGGTCAAGGAGCTGTTCTGGGAAGCCAGCGAGGAATCGGCGCGCCGCGAAGCGGAGCTGACCGCGCGCCTGGAAGCGGCTGGCATCAGGCTGCCTGCCAGCGTGCCCGGCCCGGGCGGGTGTTTCGTCGCCAGGCTGCCCGCCGATTCCGGCGGCGGCTGGCTGCGGCTCTACCGGTGGATTGACGGCGTGCCAGTCGACCTGGCAGACGCGGGCGTCGCCACCCGGGTCGGCGGTTTGCTCGGCCGGCTGCATGCCTGCGCATTGCCGCCACGCGGCGAGGCCGATCCCTGGTACGACACCGTCCCAGACCCGGCGACCTGGGACCAGCTCGCTGACTCCGCGATCGCGCACCGGGCGCCATGGGCCGCGCCCTTGGCCGAGCGCGCCGGCCTGCTGCGTGAACTCTCCGCGGTGGTCACGCCCCAGGCGGCCGACCCGCTGATCACCTGCCATCGCGACCTGCACCCCGACAACGTGCTCGTCGACGGCTCGGGCGAGCTGGTGCTGCTCGACTGGGATGACGCCGGGCCGGCCAGCCCAGGCCGTGAACTTGCCCGCCTCCTGGCCGACTGGCACGTGCATGACGGCAAGCCCGATGCTGCCGCGGTGCGACGCACCCTCGCCGCATACCAGGCGGCGGGCGGGCCGGGCAGAATCAGCGACGAGCGGTCATTCGCCATGCTCATCGCCTGCACGCTCAACTTCCTGCACACCCAGGCCAGCGTGGCGCTAGACCCCAATGCCGCCGCAGAACACCGCCAGCACGCCTGCGCTGAGATCTCCGACACCCTCGCCCGCCTGCCCACACCCGGGCTGATCGCCCAGCTGATCAATCTCGCCGCGCCGGCGTCGATCTCGACGGGCGGCGAGTCGTGATCACGCCCGTACCCGCTCGCCGGCCAACTGAGGCCTAGACGGCGTAACGGCTACGCTTGCGTCGCGACCTCCCCGTCGCCTCACTTCCGCGCTTACCGCGGCAGATCCGGACGCTCGGTCAGTGAAGAGGGCCGCTACTCGAGCGCCTCGGCTGGGCCCCGATCCGATCAGGAATCGAGAAGCGCCACGGTGTGGCCGGGCCTAGCCTTTCGGAGGAGGGCCGGCCTGACACCGAGCCCCTGAGCGTCAAGAAAGGAAGCCCGGCAATGCCCCCGAAGAATGCCAAGACCGAGCCCGAGGGTTTCAGCGCCGAGGAGCGTGCCGCGATGAAGAAGCGCGCCGCCGAGTTGCGCGCCGAGGGCAAGAAGGGCGCCAAGCAGGCCGACGGGCTGCAGGCGGTCCTCGACAGCATCGCGCAGATGGCACCGCAGGATCGTGCGCTCGCCGAGCGCGTGCACGTGACGGTCACCGCGACCGCCCCCCAGTTGTCGCCGAAGACCTGGTACGGGATGCCCGCTTATACGAACGCGGACGGCAAGGTCGTCGTCTTCTTCCAGGACTCGGGCAAGTTCAAATACCGCTACTCGACCCTGGGCTTCCAGGACGCGGCGAACCTCGACGACGGCGACGTGTGGCCGGTGTCGTACGCACTTAAGAAGTGGAGCCCCATGGTGGAGAAGAAGGTCGCCGAGCTGGTGAAGGCCGCGATCTCCTGACCGGTGCCGCGACCGCCGCGGAGCGCCCGCATCGTCCTCGGGTACAGCGGCTTCGGACGGCTCCGCCTCAGCCTCGCCAGCTCATGCTCACTGACGTGGTGGACAGAATCACGCGGTTGGACGATGGGACTTGACCGGGTGACGATCCCCCAGGCGCTGTCAGCGGCGTGAGAGTGCGGGGTCGCGAGTTCGAGTGAGACGGGAAATCAGTGGCCCCGGCGGGTCATCGGCGGCAGTGTGTAACGGTGATTGATCCGGCGATCGAAAGTCACTACGGCACCGGTTACGAACGCTCTCGCCTGTTCCGCGGCGGCCGGCCGTCACTGGAGTACGTCAGGTCGATGGAGTTGCTGGAACGGCTGCTGCCTGCGCCGCCGGCTCGGGTGCTGGATGTGGGCGGCGGCCCGGGCGCCTATGCCGCGCCGCTGGCCAGGCGCGGGTACCGCGTGCATCTGGTGGATCCGGTGCCGCTGCACGTCGAGCAGGCGCGCCAGGCCGGGGGTGCCGATCCAGCCGCCGGGTTCACCGCCGCGCTGGGCGACGCGCGGGAGCTCGCCGAGCCAGATGAGTCGCAGGACGTGGTGCTGCTGTTCGGGCCGCTGTATCACCTGACCGAGGCGGCGCACCGCCAGCAAGCCCTGACTCAAGCACGGCGGGTGCTGACCGCCGGCGGCCGCGTGCTCGCGATGGCGGTGTGCCGATTCGCCTCGCTGCTCGACGGGCTGTATCAGGACTGGCTGGACGATCCAGTTTTCCGGCCGATCGTGGACCAGGATCTGGCCGATGGCCAGCATCGCAACCCCGATCCGGTCCGCAGGCCGGAGTTCTTCACCACCGCATACCTCCATACCCCCCACGGCCTGGCCGGGGAAGTCGGACAGGCTGGCTTCACCGGCGTGACCGTCTACGGGGTCGAGGGCCCGGGCTGGCCGCTGCGCCAGCAGTGGGCAGACCCGCGGCGGCGCGAGCACATCCTGTTCGCAGCACGGTCGGTCGAGACACAGCCCTCGCTCATCGGCTTCAGCGATCACCTCATCGCTGCTGCGACCAAGCCGTAGGAGCGCCCGCAAGCGGCAGATGCGGATGTTGCTGAGCGTCAGCGTTCATGCCAGCACTGGTAGATTCCGGAGCATGAAGAAGCTCTTCGAACTGCTGATCTGCTTCCTCCATCCGCTCGCCGTTGTCCTCATGTGGATCGACCTAGCCGCCCGCACCGACATGGCACGCGGCTGGAAGCTGACGTGGGCTATCTTCGGCCTCATCCCGTTTGTGCCATTCCTTTACGTGCTCACCGGCGGCGATCTGTGGTGAGGCCGGCACCGGGTGCGGGGCGCCGGACGTCCGGAGCCGGTGAGCCGATCTTGATTAATCGGCGCACATCCGGCGCAGCGGCCACGGCAGACGCCACCTGAACTGTCGGGGAGGGAGCCATCACAGCGGCATGACCGGCTGTTGACGCGGCTCGCGCCGGGCATGAAGATCGTGTCCACCGAAGGGCGGGTTCCACGTGCTGACATCCGCTGACTATGACGACATTCTGGTGACTGTCGCGCACCCCTGGGGTGATATCGAGACCACGCTGCCGGCCTGGATCGAGCACGGTCCCGGCCCGCGCCTGCTCGTCACCATTACCAGCGCGCGTTCTCTTCAAGGAGGGCCTTGAGATTGTCGCCTGCGGTTTGGACCTGGCGTTTGGTCAGCTGGATGACCAGCGGTTCGGCGAGCTTGAAGAAGCCGCGGCTTTCTCCCCGGCAATGGATCGTCAGCTTGGTGCCGGCGCGGGCTGGCTCCACCGTCTGGTCGACCTCAAGGTAGAACGGCCCCCCAGTCGTCGCCGTGGCGAGTTGCTTGTTCTCCGCGAAACCTGTGCAGGCGACCGGCGACTCATACCGCCGCCCCAAGAACGTGCCCACGTAGATCATCGTCGCGCCCACCCCGAGCGGCCCATCACTGGTCCGCCGGACCTCCAGCAATCCCGGATTCCATCGCGGCGTCTTGGTGACATCTTGCACAACGGCGAAGACCTCTTCGACCGGGCGCCCGATCACCGTCACGACCTCGAACTCGTTCATCTGTCTCCCCCAACCTGCTCTGCGCCTGCGTCAGCCTTCACCGCCATCCAGCCACCGCCACATCAGGTCAGCAAGGGTGCTGGCACGCACGGCGCCAGGCGTGCTAACCCCACTACCTGCGGGCGTGGCCCGGCCCAGCTGGACATGTCTCACTGAGCGCGGCTCCCGCGCCCAGTTGGGGTGTGCTTTTCCACAGGCGCGCACTGGCGCGCGTACTGTGGACATAAGCCAGGCGTTCAGGCGAACGTCGATGAGAACGTCCCCGCCTGGGTTCCATCGGAGGGCACCATGCCGCTCTCTAAGCATGAGCAGCGCCAGCTCGAGCAGATCGAGCAGGCGCTCCGCGCTGATGACCCGCGGTTTGCTGACGCTGTAGCGGCGGCCGACCCGCGGGTGCACTACAGACGCCGGGTCATCGCGGCGGCGACCGGGTTCGTGATCGGCGTCGGGCTGCTGCTCGCCGGGGTCGTGATCCAACTCATCCTGGTCGCGGTGGCGGGCTTTGTAGTCATGCTGGCCTGCAGCCTGTGGGCGGTGACCAGCTACCAGCGGATGACCGGCATCACCACCGGGCGCGCCCCCGCCCGGGACAGGGGCTCGGGCAAGGAGCGGCGCGCCGCCAAGGGCGGGCGGCCTGGCAAGCAGGCGGGATTCGGGCTGATGGGGCGGCTGGAGGAGCGCTGGCGGCGCCGCCAGCAGGGCGGCCGCTGACTCCAAGGCTGCCCGAGGTTTCGGGGCGGGTGGCGTGATGCCGCCGCGACTTTGCTGGGCTTGCTAGTGGGCGGTCTGGGCGGTGGATTGCAGAAGGTCACAGAACAGGCGGCCGAACAGGTAGGCATCGCCGGGCCAGCGCGCGGACAGGTAGTTCCGGTCAGCCACGGCGAAAGCAGCGGTGTCGTCGGTCGCGGTGCCGCGCGCGGCGAGGGTGAGCGGTCCCCGCTGGAACTGGCCGCCAGGGTCGTCCAGGGCCGCTTCGACCTCGTCCTGGACATAGGCGGGATAGGTCCGGTAATAGCGGCCCAGCCGCCAGCCGGTAGCCAGGTAGGCGAGGCGTTCCATGTACTTGGGCAGGCAGGTTGTCCGGCGGCCGGCCAGGACGCTGCGGCCGGTGGCGGGGTCGCGGGTGCGCGCTAGCACCAGGACGCCGTGGCAGATGGCGCCGACCGGTCTGCCCAGTGCCCAGAACCGGGCGACCTGCTCGCGCAGCACCGGCGAGCCGAGGTACTGCCGCATCCCCGGCGCATGCCCGCCGGGCAGCAGCAGGCCGTCGAAGGCGGCCGGGTCCAGCCCGGCCCAGGCCGCCGAGGAGGTGAACTCCGTGGCCCTGGTGAGGTCGGAGTAGAAGACCCTAGCCTCGGGCGCGGCGCCGAGCTGCCCGAAGATCACACCAGTGAGCAGCCGAGGATCAGCGGCCGGGAGCGTGCCGGCCTGCTCGGTGGCGAAGACCACCTGATGCCCGGCATCACGCAAGACCCGCCACGGCACCGCGACCTCAGTGACGTCGAAGTCCCGATCGGGAAGCGGAATCAGCACGCGCACCCGGCCATCATCGCAGCCCCCGCCACCAGGGCCACAACGGTCAAGGACGCCAGTGATCTACAACACCCGCACAGGCTGGCCGACGCGACACAACGTTCGTTCCGGCGCGGCACGCAGAGCCGAATAACCACCGGGCGACGCGATTTGCGCCGCCGCGGTCCTCAGGCTCTCGCTTGGTCGACGAACGCCGCTAGCTCGTGGTTGAAGCGCTCTGTGTCCTCGAGGAATGGCATGTGGCCGACGCCCTTGTACCAGGAGGGAACGGCGGTCTTGCAGGTTTCCAGCGTGTGGTCGGCCATGGAAGGCAGGATGATCGCGTCTTCACGGCCGTGTGTCACCAGCACCGGCACCGAAAGGCGCGCGAGAACGTCATCACTATCGATCTGTCGCGCGATCAGCGCGCGCCGGGCCTGGGGCGGGACGGCCATGTTCCAGCACAGCGCTGTGCTCCAGAGTTCGTCGTCGAGAGGCCGGGCCGTGCAACGGCGCAGGAACCGCCGGATGGCGTAGATGTTGGTCAGGAGATCGGGGGCGCACGCTTCCCGGGCGTTTTCGAGCAGGCCGGGCCCGATGTGGTCGAATGTGGGCGGCCTCAGCAGGACGGCGGCGCCGACGAGATCGATGCCGGCGATGCCGGCGTCGCCGTGGGCGCGGATGTAGTCGGCGGTGATGAACCCTCCATAGGACCAGGCCACGAGCACGGGGCGTTCGAGGTGGGTCTGGTCGATGACCGCGGCGAGGTCGTCGGCCCATAGCCGCTCGTCGGCATAGCAGCCGGGGTCGAGCGGTTTGCCGGACGTGCCGTGGCCGCGGTTGTCGAAGGTGACCATCCGGAAGCTGGTGGCGAGCTGGCTGCTGACCTGGCCGGACCAGCACAGGTCGCACTGGGACCATCCGTGGATGAACAAGATCGCGGGGCCGTCCGGGTTTCCCCATTCGCGGGCGTGGAGCGTGACGCCGCCGCCGCCGCGGATGTCGTATTCGCTAACTGGTTTGACCGGTTTCACCTGCGCCGGCGGCAGCGTGAGATCGGATGCCATGCCATACCTCCGTGGGCTGCAGAAAAGCTGCTCGTTCGACAGCTGCCTCGAGGCTAGGCACGGCTCACGGCGTCGTCATCGGCGTCACCACCCAACCTCACCGCCGTCGGTGGCGGCATACACGCAGCGCGTTTCAGCGCAGCCGCTCGCCGGGTGAGGCTCGCAGTTTGATGAACGACACTGCAGCGGCAGCGCGGGCGGCCTTGCCCGACAGGCGCAGCTTCGCGTAGACATTCGACAGATGCCGCTCGACCGTGCGGACGCTGAGGGACAGACGCTCCGCGATCGCCACGTTGGTCAACCCCGCAGCCACCAGTTCGAGCACTTCCAGCTCGCGCGAACTGAGCTCGGCGGCGGACGCGGAAGAGGCAGGAAATCCGGGCGGGCCGAGGAACTCGCCGAGCGCGGACACGAACTGTTCCCACGCCGGCTCGTCGGCGAGCAGGATGTGGTTTACGGAGTCGAGCACGACCAGGCGCGCGTCCGGGATGAGCGTGGCCAGCAGCCGGCCCTCCTCGACGGGCACCACGCGATCACCCCGCGCGTGGATCACCAGCGTCCGCGCGCCGACCCTCGGCGCGGTTGCGGCGACGTCGACCGCGCCGCGCGCCTTAAAGAGCCGAACCGCTGCGTCGGCCGAGGTGGTCGTCCGCAGGAGCTCGTCGTACCAGGCCATCTGCGCGGGCGTGGCGTGCGGGAGGAAGAGCATGCTGAACACGTGCCGGAACGCCGGGTCTTCGGTGGCCCACCCAGCGCGGATGGCCGCAACCAGCGCCTCTTCCTGCTCGCGCTGCCCACGCAGCCGTCGGCCATGTGCATAGCCGCCATAGAGGACGAGATCGGAGATCCGCTCCGGGTGCCGTGCGGCGTAGGCCACCGCGATCGCCGCGCCCTGCGAGACGCCCAGCAGCGCAAACCGCTCCAGGCCGGTGGCGTCGACGACCGCCTCCAGATCACCGACCCAGGTCCCGACTGACGGCTCGCCAACTTCCGCGTCCGAAAGGCCGCAGCCGCGCTCGTCATAACGCACAACAGTGTGACACTCGCCGAGCCGATCAAGCCAATGGCGCCAGACCGGGCTTCCCCAGTCCAGCTCGAGATGGGTCAGCCAGGTCGCGACCCTTACCAGCGGCGGACCGCGGCCGTGCATCGAGTAGGCCAGGCGCACCCCGTCCGGCGCGGTGCAAAACCGGATCTCAGCCATGATGCCCGCACCCTTAATCTCCCGAGAGCTTCACGGTGCAGCCACCCGTCCAGCGCGTCACCGCCAGCCTACAACTGCCCGCGGGCGCCCGGCGCGCACCGCCGCCCGGCCGCATCCGGCCGCACGTGGCCGCCCGGTGGACAACAGATCGCACGCCGCGCCCAGGGCGTCCGATTCTTAGCATCCAGCCTTGGGTTTGCTGAGCACCGCAGGGAGCGAAGACCTCCATACCATCTGCACGCGTTCTGCCGCGCTCCTGCACACGCGCGAGTTGTGGTGCTATGACAAGGGGCCAGGGCTCGCAGGGGGCATCGGGGGCCATGGTCCGGCTGGGCAAGCCGGTGCGTTCCTTCTGAGAACAAACTTGTGCGGACGTTACCCGTCACCTTGACGTAGCGTCCGCGGAATGACTTCGGCTGGGGCCGGGGCGGCTTCCCAGACAGGAGTAAAGCAATAGTCTCGCGAGGCGATTCAAGGGGGAGCAGATGACCACACAGACGAAGTCGCTGTATGACCGGGTCGGCGGTGGCGATGCGATCAACGCGCTGACGGAATCATGGGTGGCCCGTGTCGGGGGCGACGACAGGGCTAACGGGAAGTTCGCGCGGACCGACATCCCGCGCCTCAAGAAGGAGATCGCCGACCAGCTGTGTGAGGCCACCGGCGGTCCCTGCGCCTACACCGGCCGGAGCATGCGGGAGACGCACGCTGGGATGCAGACCACGGCCGGCGAGTTCGATGTCGCGATGCAGCATCTGGGGGCAACGCTCGACGAGCTCAACATCCCGCAGCCGGAGCAGGACGAACTGGTCGCCCTGATTGTGCCGATGCGCGGTGACATCGTCGAGATCGAGTCGCCGGAGACGGGGACGCCGCTTCCTGACAGCTACCAGGCTGCGCCCCCTCTGACGTGATCGGCATGGCCTGCCAGCCATCAGCCGCCGGGCGTGTCTTGAATCCACGCACGCCCAGGTGCCCCTAATGGTGGGCGGGCGCGGCTCGCGGGCCGATCGCGGGCGATCCTTGGCTGGACGTCGCAGCGGCTGGCCGCACAGCCACGAGGGCCGGGCCCGTCCTGGCCTGGCTTCCGGCAAGTTGCTGCTGCAGACCGGGGGCCGGTGCGACTTCGATCCAGAGCACCTGCTCGACGTGTTCGGCGAGCAGCGGCAACGGTTCATCGCGGTCCTCCAGGGATTCGGTCCTGACGACTGGACTGCCCCGACCCGGTGCGCTGACTGGTCCGCGCACGAGGTCGCCCGCCATCTGTGCGACGCCAATAGGGTCGGGATCGCGATCGCCGCGGGCGCAGATGACGGCACGCTCGACGTCACCGCCGGCTACGACCCGAGGATCACGCCTGGTGAGTGGCTGAGCGCCTCGGCCGGCGAGCCGCCCGAGGCCACCCTCGGCCGCTTCGTGGCGACGACCGAAGAACGGTTCGCTGTCGTCCGCGATCGGCTGGCCCAGGGCCGCAGGTTCGACGTGCGCCTACCGTACGGGCCGATGGACTGGACGGTAGGCATGCTCCACGGCTTCTGGGATTCGTGGACCCACGAGCGCGACGTGTTGCTCGCGCGAGGCACCCAGCACCCCACCGACAGCGACGCAACCGTTTACGCGACCGCGTACGGGTTGTTCATCGCCGCCGCGGTGGCGTCGATGTTCGGCGCTCAGATGCAGGAGAAGCTGAGGCTGGGCGGCGACGGCGGCGGCATCTTCGATCTGGACATTCGCGGCAGCGTCACGCTCACCGTCGACCGAGTCACCACTGCGGGGCCGCCCGCAGCCCAGGTCGCAGACGCCCTCGCTGGCCGCTCACAGATCGCTGCCGTACTCGGTGATCTGCCGGCCAACTCGCGTGCCGCTCTGTCGCACATGGCCAACTTCTTCAACACGCCCGTCGAGCAGAGCCCGACCTGAGGACCCGCGAAACGGAGGCCGAAACGTCGCCGACGCGCTGCCGGCTGCCCGACTCTGCTGAAGTGTGCCCATTCCCAATGAGGATCGTCTTGTCGTACCTGACACTTTGGGTACAACGATCAAGCTCAGCTTCCTGGAGGCGCCCACTCGCTTGGCGCCAGCGGACTGCAGCCAGCGGGGCATGCGCTGTCACCTACCTAGGGTCGGCCGCCGTGACGTGCCCCGAGATCCGCTGGCCCCCGGGCTTCTGGTTTAGCGAACCGGCTCCCTCTCGTCACAGCCAGCCGAGCGCCGGGCGGTTGGCTACCGAATGTGAGCGCGGCCGGGATCTCTCAGCGCTCGCAGGCACCCCTAACGATGACTATGAGTGGTCTGCACGGGGGCGGGTTGCACGGGCTGTATGGCGCAGATCGTCTGGTTATGGTCCTGCCGTTGTCTGCTGGGCTGGGGGCGGGTGGTCGGGCCACGTGATGGCGTAGCCGGGGATCTGCCGGTCGCGGATGCGTGCGTAGCGCAGGAGTTCCCGGATGATGCCGGCGTTTCCCATGGCCCATCCGGTGCGTGGCGCCAGGGCGGGCGGGCTGGCCCGGTGCTCATAGTTGCTCCAGCGGGCGCCATGAGTGTCGACGGTGGCCCGGGTCACCAGGTCGGCGGCGAGGACATCGGCGAAGCGGAGCCCGTCTTTCTGCTCGGCCTGCCGGTCACAGGCGAGGGCGAGGACTCCGGCTGCGCCGCAGCAGCGGCCGCTGTTGTCCCAAAGGCCTGGCCGCAGACGGTTCGGCAGGCCGGAGTGGGTGACGGTGTGCCAGCACCGGTCTGCCAGGCTCTGCCAGGCCGGGTCGCCGGTGACCTGGGCCAGCAGCCGGAAGGCCTGGGCGTCGCCAGCCGGGCCGTGGCACCAGCCGTAGCTGTAGCGCTCGATGAGTTCTGGTTTGTGCTGTGGGTCGGAGTGCGGGACCAGGAATCCGGCCGGGCCCGCCTCGTTGCGGGACACGACATCGGCAGCGCCGGCCAGGGCCAGCTCGATCAGGTCGCTGCGGCCGGCCGCGTGGCCGATGGCGGCCAGCGCATAGACGATGCCGAGCGTGCCGTGGGAGATGTGATGGAATCGGGCCGGCACTCCCGCGCGGACCCTGGCCAGAACCGCACCATCCGGGCAGCTCTCCGCCATGCACGCAGGATCCCATGCCGGGGTTGAGCACCCCTCAGCGCCATCGCGCAGAACACCGCGTAACGCGCCGCCAAGACCCCGATGCGCCAGGCTCTTTCCGCCGCCCATAGCGGCGGCGAAGCCTGCCTGGCCGGGCGGAATGCCGGTCACCGGACGTGGGCCCGCCCCAGGAGCCGCTGCGCGCTCTTAACCGGGCAGGCAGCTGCTGCCGGGGGGCGCCATGGTGGCAATGACCCCATGTGAGACCGCTCATCATGATGCCGGGTGGGAGGATTCGGTCATGAAGATTGCTCCGGGCATCCACCGGATCGGCGGCAACAGCATGATCAATGCCTACCTGGTCGAGCAGGCCGGGGAGGTGACCATTATTGACGCGGGCGTGCCCGGCTACTACGGCGACATCGACCGGGAACTGGCCGCGATGGGCCGGGCGCCCGCCGATGTCCGTGCGCTGGTCCTGACCCACGGGCATCCCGACCACATCGGCTTCGCGGAGCGGCTGCGGCGCGAGCGGGCAGTCCCGGTGTCGGTCCACGAAGCCGACGCCGCGCTGGCGCGCGGCGAGGTGCCAAATCCGTCGAAGGGCTTCGGCCCAGTCAAACTCGGGCCCCTCCTTGGCTTTTTGTGGTTCTCGCTGCTGCACGGCGGCATTCGCACCCCCAAGCTGCACCAGGTCGCGACGTTCGGCGACGGGGCAACCTTGGACGTCCCGGGAAGCCCGCGGGTCATCTTGACGCCCGGCCACACCCCAGGCAGCGCCGCGCTGCACGTCGCATCGCTGGGCGCCCTGTTCGTCGGCGACGCGTTCGCCACCTACGCGGTGACCACCGGCGCCCGTGGCCCACAGGTCGCGCCGTTCACCGCCGACGCCCCCCAAGCGGTCCAATCGCTGACACGCCTGGAGGCGATCTCCGCTGACTACGTGCTTCCCGGGCACGGCGACCCCTGGACCAGCGGCGTCGCCGAAGCGGTCCAGCAGATACGCCAGGCACAAGACAGCAGCGGCTAACCCGACGACCTGGACCAGCAAGGTTTAGCGGACCGTCTCCCTCAGACTGCAGCCAGCCGGGAGCTGGGCGGCCGGCTGCGCAGTGTGAGTGCGGCAGGGTCTCTTAACGCTCGCAGGCAAGCCGATCGCCGATCCCGCGCGGCGGGTATCAGCGCGGCTCGTCCGTGTGGGTGCACGCAGATCAGGTTAGATCTGTGCGGAGCAAAGCCGAGGTCTTCATGTGGCTTGCGGTCGGCTGGCCCTGTAGATGGGCAGGCCGGGTCGTCGTTATTCCAGCGCGTATTCTCTGGCGCGTCTGCTTCCGGTGGATGCACCCCAGGCCTGGGCCTCCTCGAATGCCGCGTCGCCCATGC
Source organism: uncultured Actinomycetes bacterium (assembly GCA_963730065.1). GTDB lineage: Bacteria > Actinomycetota > Actinomycetes > Streptosporangiales > Streptosporangiaceae > UBA9676. The sequence goes on from CAVSQL010000014.1 coordinate 735,825, forward strand.
GTGAGCGCAGCGCTTCTAGGACGGCATCGCCGTGCGGGACACGTGGCATGACTGCGTGCAGCCAGCCGCTGCCTTTGGCTTCCAGGAGCGAGCGTGAGGCGGCGAACAGCCGGACGGCGCGCTGTGGGTTGTCTTGCTGTCCGGCGACGGCCGCCAGGCCCTCGAGGTAGTAGGCGGCGCTTGTTTCGTCTCCGGCCTCGGCCGCCAGGGCCAGTCCCTCCTTCAGGTGTCCTGCCGCACCGGCCAGGTCGCCCTGGGCCTGCCTGGTGAGCGCCAGGTCGTAGAGCGAGATGAGGAGGGAGATGGGGTCCTGCGCACGGCGGGCCACGGTCAGGCCGTCGGTGAATAGCTGCGCCGCGGTGTCGTTGTCTCCCTGGCTGAGCCGGATCTGGCCGAGGAAGTTGTCTACCAGGGCGACGGTCAGCAGGTGCTGAAGGTGCTCGTATCCGGTGAGGTCGTGGTCGCGTACTTCCCGTAGCAGGGCCTGGCTCTGGCCGAGCAGGTCGGTGGCGCGGGGGTAATCGCGGCCCAGGGCCGCGAGGTAGCCCAGGACGCCCAGGACGGTCGCGGTCAGGACCACCCCGAGCTTGTCGCTCACCTGGCGGTACAACTCCAGGTTCTGCCCGAAAAGCGTCTCTGCCTTAGCCTGGTCTTCCTTGGAGATGAGTATGAAGCCGGCAGCGCTCAGCGCGATTATCCGCTGCTGCGGCGGCAGCCGCTCGCTGCTGGCCACGATCTGCTCCCCCAAGCCGGCGAACTCCGCGGCGTGGCCGCGCAGCCACCAGAACTTCCAGGTCGCTGAGAACAGGCGCAGCGCCCGCTCGGGCGGGCCCTGGTCCACCAGCCAGGACATGGCGGCCAGCAAATCGTCGTGCTCGGCCTCCAGCCGGTCCAGCCAGGTCAGCTGCCCTGGGCCGGCGAGCTCGGCCGCGGCCGGCTCGGCCAGGGCCTGGAAGTAGGCAGCGTGCTGGTCATGCGCCTGCACCCAGTCGCCGCCTGCGGCCAGGCGTTCCAGCGCGTACTCCCGGATGGTCTCCAGCAGCGAGAACCGCGGCTCGCCGCCACGGGTGTCCGCCTGGACCAGGCTGCTGTCCACCAGCGAGCCCAGCGTTTCCAGCACCGGCCCCGGCTCCTTGGCCTGGCCCTGATCCGGGGCATCGGCGCCGACGGCTTCTGCCGCTGACAGGCTGAACGGGCCTGCGAACACGCCTAGGCGGGCGAAAAGCGCCTGTTCGCTGGCCGACAGCAGGCCGTAGCTCCAGTCCAGGGTGTTGCGCAGGGTGCGCTGCCGCTCGGGCAGGTCGCGGGCCCCGCTCGTCAGCAGGTTGAGCTGTTGGCCTAGCCGCGGCAGCAGCGCCGGCGGTGGCAGCAGCCGGACCCGGGCCGCGGCCAGCTCGATGGCCAGCGGCAGCCCGTCCAGCCGGCGGCAGATCTCCGCGACCGCCTCCGCGTTGCCGCCGGTCAGCTCGAAGCTCGGGGCCGCGGCGTGCGCCCGCTCCACGAACAGCCGCACCGCAGCGTACCGCTGCAGCTCTTCTGGGTCCGGGCTTGACCTGGCGGGCGGAACCGGCAGCGGGGGCACGGGGAACTCGTGCTCGCCGCTGAGCCGCAGCACCACCCGGCTGGTCACCAGCACCACCACGCCGGGCGCAGCGGCCAGCAGCTCGGCCAGCAGCGGAGCGGCGCCCACCACCTGCTCGAAGTTGTCCAGCACCAGCAGCAGACGCCTGGCCCGCAGGTAGGAATGCAGGTCGGTGATGAGCTTGTCGCCCGTGGTGGTCAGCCCCAGTCCCGTGGCGACCGCGGCCGCGACCAGATCCGCCGATGAGACCGAGGCCAGCTCGACAAACCGCACACCGTCGGCGAACCCTGGGCCAACCCGCCGCGCGGCCTCTACCGCGAGCCGGGTCTTCCCGACCCCGCCCGGGCCGGTCAGGTTCACCAGTCGCACATCCTTCCTGACCACCAGGTCTTCCACTGCCGCGGCCTCCTGCTCGCGGCCCAGCAACGGCGTGGCCGGCGCCGGAAGAGCCCCGGCCAGCGGTGCGTCGCCCGCGGCGCCATCGCCGGGCCGGGACATCTCGAACCGTTCGCTCAGCAGCACTGCCAGGTCGTTCCCGACCAGCCGCTGCAGCTCGGCGGGATCAGCGAAGTGCTGATACGAGACGCCACCCTCGTCCCTGATCCTGGCCAGCAGCCCCGCCAGCCGCGGCTCGCGGTCCGGCGCCGGCGACTTGACATAGACGAGCCGGGGCAGCCCGGCCGACAGCAGATACTCATCCTCCAGCCCAGAGACCTCCTCGCCCGGCGCGACCCAGCCGTAGCTCTGCCAGTAGATCCCCACAAAGACCTGGCTCTGCGCGATGTAAGCCCGGTACACCGGCCGCGGCGGGTACGGCCGGGCGCCCAGCTCGAACATCACCGGCACCAGCCGCAAACTGGTCACCGCATCCCGCACGGCCTCACGCTCCGCGGCCAGCTCCCGCAGCGTGGAACTCACAAACACCCGCACCCGCTGATCGGGCGTGCGGATCACATCCGTCTCGGCCATCACCGCACAGGCTAATCCGCAGCGGCACCATCGCGAAGATCATCCACCTCGACCCCTCACCCGCGCAAAGCGCAGAATGCCCGAATCTGTGCCGCCAACCTCATCCGGAGCCGAATCGCTGATTCCGCCCATAGCGGCGGCTCGGCGCGCGTTTTCCTTGACCTTCTCCCTCACTCAGCGGGACGCCGTCTATCGACATGCCCGATGCCGACGATCGACTCGATGCGGCAGGCTGGTCTGGAGGTCGCCGTCGGTGCCGCGAACGAACGGTCCGGCCACTGCTGGCTAGATCCCGTCTGACCTGGCGCGCCCTATGCGCTGATGAGTGGATGACTGGCTCTGCCCGGTCGGCGTCAGAACCGGAAGCGAGTCAGGCCGCCCGGCTCCGCCGCCAAGGTCACGATCGCCGAGCGTGGCTCAATGCGATACACGTTCCACGGTGGTGGTCCTTGCGACGGTGCGTTGAACGGGGCAGTGATGCCCGACCCGCTGTCGTCGGGTTCGGCCGGCCAACCGTTGTCCGCCCACGCCTTCGCAATACGCGCCACCGCGCCCGGCTCGGTCACTCGCGCAGCGTCACCCTCGATCACGACGTCCGCGTCGCGGATCGACACCGCGATCGAACACCGCGGATCGCGCGCGACATTGCGTCCCTTCCGCGTGCCCGTGCCCGTCTGGAACCAGAACGTGCCGTCGAGCCACCGGGCACCGACTGCGGTCACATGCGGGCTACCGTCCTCGTTGACGGTGGACAGCCAGGTCGTGCGGGAGTTCGCCGCGTCCGGGGCTGGCGCCGACCCCGCATCGAGCTTTTCAACAACTGCGGCCCAATCCACCGGCGGCAGCCCATCCGCCTTACCCAGATTGATGATCTCCATAAGGCATCCCTTCATTGTCCAGGGGACATCCTGGCTAACAGCATCTGGCAGATAAGACGCGCGGCGACCGGGGAAGTCATCGCGCATACGCGGATCACGAGCCGTCCGAGCGCGCACACACCGGTATGACCGGTCGTCTCCCCCCGATGCTCGCAGCATGAATCGCCTTCGCGAGTCCGGGGACCCATCCCGCCGCAGCGGCGCTGAAGTGTGCCCATTGCCTACGAGGATCGTCTTGTCGTATCTGACATTTTGGGCACAACGATCAAGCTCAGCTTCCTGGAGGGGCCCGCTCGCTTGGCGCCAGCGGACTACAGCCAGCGGGGCAGGCGCTGTCACCTATATATCCGGCCGGCCGCCGTGACGTGCCCCGCGATCCGCTGGCCCCCGGGCTTCTGGTTTAGCGCACCGGCTCCCTCTCGTCACAGCCAGCCGAGCGCCGGGCGGTTGGCTACCGAATGTGAGCGCGGCCGGGATCTCTCAGCGCTCGCAGGCACCCCTGCCGACTATGAGCGGCTTGCCGTGCGCCGAATTGGGATAGGTACGAGGTGCGGATCGGCCTGATCTGGGCGCCCGTCGGCTCAGGGTCACCATCGAATCAGGGCGCGTCATCGCCGCGGCCGCTAGGGGCAGGCGGTGCCCCTGGCTGTCCGCAGCGCTCGGCGGAGTTATGGACGCCCGGAACTGACGGGCACGTGCGCCTGGCTCGCGGTGTCCCGGCCATCGGCCGCAGGCAGGTGCTGCAGCAACGACCGGGTCAGCACGTCAAGCAGGAGATGACCGGCGCGGAAGTAGGCCACGGTGGGCCGGACGCGCCCGCAGGGGATGAGCTCGACCGCGGTGCACGATGCGGACCAGCGGTCGATGTCTAGCCGCATCCGCAGCGGCGGGCGCAGCGGTCCCCGGCCCAGGCGGACCTGGATCCGGCGTGTCCCCGTCTCACGATCATGGTCGACCGGCCCGCGCACCAGGCTTTCGCCGGCCCGGAGTTCGCCGTGCCCGGTGCACTGCCCGCTGTCCAGAGCGGCCAGGCACGTCTCGAACGGGACGTCCACGATCCGCCGGAATGACAGCGATCGGCGCACCGGGACCATGCTCGCGCTCATCGTTGCCTTCCCGCCCGGTTAGCGGACGCGGCCGCGCGGGGCATCGGTCCTGGGCTGGCCTGACCTGGTGGTGCTTGAGCCCAGCCTGTGCTCGCAGCCACTGGTCCCCCCGTCGGTCTGCTGTCAGGTGCTGAACCTGCAGCGGTCCTCGCTCACCTGGACAGAGGAGCCGCACGCCGCTCTGATACACCAGGAAGGAGTGGCACCCTTCCGCCTGCCGGTTCCACCTGGGGCAGCAGGCCTGGTTCCGTTTATCTCCAGCACTGTGAGGCGGGCAACTCCAGGTGCCGCCGGATGCCAGCGGGCCAAGACCGAATACAAGACGTACGCACCCAAGCCCCAGCTGAGCGGCACCTGCCCGGCCCGCGGGCCCTGTCCACCAGCACGGAATTGCCGCTGGTCGCCCGGACTCCATGGCTGCTCGTGAGGCGGACACGGATCGCGACGCCGTGCCCGGCACCGACTGCGCAGCGTAGCCTGCAAGCCCTTGCCCAAGCGACTTGCCGAATCGGGCGTAGGCGATGGCCACCGTTCGATGGCTTGCAGAGCGTACAGGTCATCCAGTTCGGGGACCGCTGCGGCGGCGCCTGTTTCCGCGAGCGGACTCTGACCCGCTGACCCGGACACCGAATCCGCTGCGGGAACGCCGCAGATCAGGCCAGGGCCCTTGGGGGGTGTCCCGTAGGCCGCCCAGTGACTTACCTGTTCATGAGGGATACCCAGACCGCCCTGCCCGCCACCGAACGGGGAGCCCTGGCTGCGGCTGGTCAGGAGCCGGTCAGGTTGTGTTCGATCCAGACATTGGGTTCTACGTAGACGGCATGGTCGTGGTCGGTGTCGCAGTGGACCGGCACCAGCGCCTCCGGCACGATCACCTCGCCGGTGCGGTCGAACGGCAGCCCGGTCCAGGCTCGCCACTGGGCGAGCGAGCCTGCCATCACCATCGAGGCCGGCGCGACCTGCAGGATGCGCCCCCCGGCCCTGATGTGCACCCGCAGCCACGGATCGTCAGGAAGCCCATCGCCGCGCCGCATCGCGATGTAGCGGGCCATCGGCATGGCCGGGTAACGGTGCTTGCCGGTGGGTCGGACCGGCGCGATCAGCCGGGTGAGCCCGGCGGCCCGGGCGGCGTCGCGCATCGCGGCCAGCATGCGATGCGACAGTCCGCTGCCCCGGTGCGCCCTGCCGACCGCGATCTCCACTGCGGACGCGGTGTCGGGGGCCCGGCCTTCCGCCCGGTCGTTGAATGCCCAGACCGTGACCCGGTCCAGGCCGCCGTCGGGCAGTTCGCGGCGGCCCTCGGCCTCCAGGGCGAACGCCAGCGCCCGCGCGGTGGCCGCCACCGCGCCGCGCTCATCCACGGCCACCGCGCATAGGTGCGGGAACGCCCCCGCTACCTGCCAGTACAGCGCGTTCGCCACCGGGTCCTTGCCCATGAACTCCGGCCAGGCCGAGTCCACCTGATAGATCCGGCCGATCAGGTCGGGCCGCTCATCCAGGCGGTGAATAGCTACGGCCGGCATGCCCTCAACGGTAGATGCGCGACCCCCGTTCGCACGAGCGATAAACCAGACAGCGACCGCGCTCCAACCGGGCGTACCTGCTCCGCCACGATGTCCAGAAGATTGCCACCGCAGGTGACGGCAACACACGGCTACTTAGCCTGTCGTGCTCGGGCTAGCGAAACCCGGCCCGATGAGCACACTGCACCACACCCAGAACGAGCAGTTCTATGCGCCCTGGCTCAGAGACCTGACGACCCTCCCGGCCGCACGTAGCGGTGGGTCTGGGCGCGGTCAGGGGGCGGCGTTTCTCACACTGGGTGATTCGAGGCGGCTTTGCCGGGCCCACCAATGCCACACCAGCCAGCGGCCAGCACGGAGCCCGTATAACGGCCGGCCGGGCTGCTCCTCTGGGTGCAGCGCCTGATACGGATCGTGCGCCGCGGCACCGGTTCGGTGGTGTGCGTTCTCTCCCCTTCTGCTATGCGCTGTCTCCCCGCCTCCTGCTGGTGGCGGGGGAATTCAGTTGCCGCCGGTGTCCGGGCGTGGCACCCTCGGGCCCACGGGCTGAGACCGGCGATGCCGGCTGAGCGGAAGGGAGGGCTACGGATGTCGACCACTGTTTCGGGCTTCATGCTGCCCGCCCTGACCGCCTGCCTGAGGAGCGCCACCAGTGCCCGATTTTGCCTTCGACCGCCGCGGAAAGCGGCGCTTTGACGACAACGAGCCGACCTTCGCCAAACGCCAGCGTCATCGTCCGTCGCTGCCCGCTCCGGATGCCTTCGACTCCGTGGACGGCCTGCCCGAAGGGGACCGCTGGTCCACCTGGGATCAGTCCAGCGCTGGCGAGCGCGGGCCCCGCCCGTACCCGGACTGGCTGGTCACCGAGCTGGCTGCCGTTGATACCGAGCTCGGGATCCTGAAGACCGGCAAGGAAGCCGACGTCTTCTTGCTGCGCCGCGGCGTGCCGGGAACAGGCCGCTCCTCCCTGCTTGCCGCCAAACGGTACCGGGACGCCGAGCACAAGATGTTTCACCGCGACAGCGCCTACCTGGAAGGCCGGCGGCCCCGCGAATCCCGCGCCGGCCGGGCGATGGCCAGCCGCACGTCAACCGGGCGGGAGATGATCGCCAGGCATTGGGCGAACGCCGAGTTCAGCGCCCTGTGCCAGCTCCATCAGACGGGTGTCCCCGTGCCCTACCCGGTGCAGGTGCTCGGCACCGAAGTCCTGATCGAGTTCATTGGCGAAAGCGACGGCGCTGCCGCGCCGCGGCTGGCCGACACCCGCCCGCGAGGCAGCGAGCTGGCGGGGCTGTGGAATCAGCTCGTGCAGGCCCTGGTCACGCTCGCCGGCCATGGGCTGGCGCACGGCGACATGTCCGCGTACAACCTGCTGGTCCACCACGGGCGTCTTATCATGATCGACCTGCCCCAAGTCGTCAACGTGATCAGCAATCCCCGCGGCGCGGAGTTCCTGGACCGGGACGCCACCAACATAGCCAGATGGTTCTCCGCGCAGGGCCTTGACAGCACCGCCCCCGGCCCCGGGGACCTGCCCGCCCTGCTGCGCTACGAAGCACGCATCAGGTAGTGCCGCCTTGTCACCCGGGCAAACGTTCCTGACGCCGCACTAGCCGCGCTCGCAGCGGCAGAAGCGTGTCATCTCGGCGCGGGTAGCGATGGATAGTTATGCAGAAAGGCCGGGCGTGCGGCGGGTCATGTCAGGACACCGGACCGCTGAGAATACAAGCGCCGTCCGGCCAGAGGGTCTTGGGCTGTGTTCTGCACCACTGAGCCGCTTTATTGACCGCACGATCAGCCTGGTGTGGGCGTTATGACGTCCGGATCAAGTCGTTCGACGCTTCCCGGCAGGTTTGGGCTGCGGAGAGTTTCCTGGACGCGCTCGGCGCCGGGGGCGCCGATGCGCTGGTAGATCGTGAGTGCCTGCCGCAGGGGTGCGACGGCCTGGCTGGGGTTGCCTTCTTGCAGGTGGCTGTTGCCGATTCCCTCCAGGGCGCGTGCTTCCTCTGGGGCCGCGCTGATGTCGCGGGCGATGGCCAGCGCCCGGCTGTGCTGGTCGCGGGCCTGGGCTGTGGCCGAGGTGCGGAGCGAGAGCTCGCCGAGCCGGTTCAGCGCTTCGGCCTGGCCGAGCAGGTTGCCGAGGTCTCCGAACAGGGCCAGGGCTTGCTGGTGGCTGGCGGCGGCGGCCGGGTAGTCCCCGATCTGTTGCTGCACGAGGCCAAGGTCATTAAGGGCATGGGCCTGGCCGAGCCGGTGCCCGAGGTCGCGGAACAGGGCCAGGGCTTGCTGGTGGCTGGCGGCGGCGGCCGGGTAGTCCCCGGTTTCTTCCTGGACGACGCCTAGCGAGTTGAGGGAGTAAGCCTGGTCGTGCAGGTCGCCGAGGTCACCGAACAGCGCCAGGGCCTGCTGCTGGCTGGCGGCGGCGGCCGGGTGATCCCCGGTCAACTGCTGCACCAGGCCCAGGTTGCTAACGGCGTGGGCCTCAGCGCGCCGGTCACCAGTGCCGCGGGCCAGTAGCAGGGCTTGCTGGTGACTGGCGGTGGCAGCCCGATAGTCCCCCGTCAGAACGCGCAGGAAGCCCAGCTCGTTGAGGGCGTGCGCCTGGCCGGGGTGGTCACCGATATCGCGGTACAGCGCCAGTGCCCGGGCCAGGCTGGCGGCAGCGGCCGGGTAGCTCCCGTTCTCCCGCTGCAGTACGCCCAGCGTGCTAAGCGCGTCGGCCTCGCCGAGCCGGTCTCCAGCCTGGCGCGCTGCGGCCAACGCGCTTTGGTGGAGGGCGGCGGACTGATCCCAGTGACCGCGGGCGGCCAGGAAGCCGCCAATCGCGGCGGGTATCGCGACGGCATGCCGGGAGTGGCCGCGGGTGGCGGCGTCGTCCGCGGCGGCGTGCAGGTTCGCGCGCTCTGCTTCCAGCCAGGCGGCCGACTGCCCGAGGGTGGACAGGTCCGGGGCCTGCGCCGACGGGTTGCCGGGCAGCGGGCGGCGGTACGCGCTGGCCCGGGGGGCGAAGTGCCGGCCGGCGGCCAGGGCGGTGTACAGGTAGTAATCCAGCACCCGCCCGGCTGCGGCGACGCGGTCTGCCTGGTCGTCAGTGGCAGCCAGGGCGCGGGCATGTTCCCGGAGCAGATCGTGCAGCTGGTACCGGCCGAGGGTGGGCTCAGTGATCAGGTGCTGGTCATACAGCTCATCGAGCTGGCGGCGGGCTTCGCCCAGGCTAGCGCCGTCCAGCGCGGCGGCAGCATAGACGTCGAAGGAAGGTCCCGGGATCAAGCCGAGCCGGCGGAACAGCCGCTGCTGGCCTGGACTGAGATCCTGGTAGGACAGGTCGAAGGCGGCCGCCACCGACAGATTCTCCGCCCGCATCAGTTCCGGCCGGTCTGTTGCCGCTGCGAGGCTTGCCACCACGCTCTCAGCGGTCTGGGCCGGGTGGTGGCGCAACTGGCTGGCGATCAGCCCGATCGCCAGGGGCAGGTACCCGCACAGCCGGGTAATCTCGCCCACCGCCGGATCGGCGGCGTGGATCCCGGCCCGGGCCGTCAGCCGGGCCAGCAGCTGCGCCGCTTCCCCGGGGGGCAGGGTGTCGAGGCTAATGACGGCCGCGTCTTCCAGCGCGGCCAGCCGCCGACGGCTGGTCAGCAGCACCAGGCTGCCCCCGGTACCTGGCAGCAGCGGCCGGACCTGCTCATGGCTGGCCGCGTCATCCAGCAGCAGCAAGATCTTCTTGCCGGCCACGTGATCACGCCACTGCGCGGCCCGGGCTTCCAGGCCGGGCGGGACCTGCGTCGCGGGAACCCCCGCGGTCAGCAGCAAGCTGGACAGCGCATCCGCCGGGTCCACCGGCCGCTGGCCACGGGTATGGCCGTGCAAGGGCAGGTAAAACTGGCCGTCGGGGAAACTGCCAGCCAGCCGGTGGGCCGCGTGCACCGCGAACGTGGTCTTGCCGACCCCGGCCATCCCGCCGATCGCGCAGATCCCCACAACCCCACCGCCAGCGGCCAGGCCATCCAGCCCTTCCGCCAGCCGGTCAAGCTCGGCCCGGCGGCCGGTGAAACTGGCGACGTCCCGCGGCAGCCCGCGGGTCGCCGCCGCGGCGAACGCCCCCAGGGCCGTCCCCTGCCTGGCCGCCATCACATCCTCGGCCAGGCCTCGCCCGCGCGCCGCGGCCACGAACAACTCTGCGACCCCCCCGGGCAGGCCAAGCGCCCGCGCCAGCAACACCGCGGTCTCCTTGCGGGCGGTCCGGTTGATGCCCCGCTCCAGATCACTGACCGAGCGCGGGCTCACGCCGGCCGCTTCCGCCAGCTCCTCCTGCGTCAGCCGGGTTCCCGCGCGCAGCCGCCGCAGCAACCCAGCGAATGTAAGCGCAGGTTCGTCCACCACCGCCGTATCGCCCCTCACGCCCTGCCCGTCCGGCGGCCAGCACCTGGCGAACAGAGCCTGGACACACTGTACGCAGACCGGCCCCTACCATCATCTGCCACCATCAAGCAGGCAGGGAAACTCACGCCGACAATCGGTGACCGGCCGTCTCCCGCGATGCTCACGGCATGAATCGCCCGCGAGTCCGGCGGCCCATCCCGCCGCGGCGCAGGCCGGGGTGTACCTATCACCTATGAGGATCGACTTGTCCTCGTCGCTGGCCCACGTCCGTGCTGGCGAGCACGCGGCTGGGGCCCAGCGCCGCGATGTCCGGCAGATGCGGCTAGCCCCTGGTGAAGGACTTCAGCTCTTCACCGCTGACCGTGGCGCCGTTGGTGGTCACCTGGGACTTCACCGGGCCGATCCCCGGCGCCAGCCAGGTCCGGATCCGGATGCTGACCGAGATCCCCATGAACTTCTCGGTCAGGGTGTCGTCGATGACCGTCGTGTGGTACGCGCCGGCCGGGACGGTCACCGTGGCCGCGCCGGCTCCCTGGACGGTGACGTGGGTACTGACGGTGTGGCTCTGGCCCCCGATGCTGATCGTGGCCGTGATCGTGCTGGTGTGCGGCTGGCCGGACATGATCTGCGCATGGCTCGGCCAGACGATCCCGCCGGACCTGATCTTGAACGTGCTGCTGCCGAGCGAGGGCAACGGCATCGAGATCGAGCCGTTGGAGCCGAAGAGGAACGTCTCCTTGACGGTGGTGCCGTGCAGATCATGTGTGGTGGTCACCTGGTCGCCGCCGGCGACCGGCACCACGGCGGTGACCTTGTCGATCGCCGTTCCGGCCGACAGCCCGGCCGTGGTCACCTGGTAAACCCAGGTGTTGCCGACCGCCACCGGGAAGAGCGGCGTGCCGGTGAAAGAGCCGCCAGCCGACGTCCCCGTGCCCGCGCTCGCCGCGGCCGAGGACGCCGACGAAGCGGACGAGGGCGAGCTGGAGCCGCAGCCGGCCAGGGCCAGCCCGGTGACGGCCAGCAGCGCGGCGCAGCTGGCGGACAGATGTGAGGTGGAACGACGGCGGTTCATGGTGAGCAGCAGCCTTTCGTGGCACTTCGGTGTGGATGGTGAGGCATCGAAATACCCGAGTGGCGGGGAACTCGCGTGGTGTCCCAGTTTGTACGCCCCGGGCCGGCCCCGCGCGGCGAGTTATGCGATCGATGCCGCTGGGATCCACGGCGTTTGCCTGGGCTCCGATCGAGATATATCGTGGCTGCCACTGCCGCCGGCGACCGCACGCCGGCGGGTGCACGCGGAGGTAGACATGGCGACGGGGGCGCAGTGGCGCGTCGGGGACGCGGAACGCGAGGCGGTGGCGGGGCAGCTCCGCGAGCATTACGCCGCCGGGCGGCTCACCATCGACGAGTTCCGGGCCCGGCTGGACGCCGCCTATGCGGCGGCGACCGCAGACGAGCTGAGCCGGGTCACCGCCGATCTCCCCGCGGCTGGCCCCGGCGCGGCCGCTGTCCCGGCGCCATCCGGCCCGGTCCCGGCCGGGCGGTACCGGGCGGCCGGCCCGCGCCGCCGGCGCCACCGGGGGCGGGCGGCCGCCGCGCTGATCCTCGCCGGCCTGGTGACGGCGGGCGCGCTGGCCCTTGGCTCACTCCCCCACGGCGGCCTGCTGGTGCTCGCGTTCGTGCTCGTGCTGCTGCCGGTGATGCTGCTGGCCGCGCTGGCCGGCGCCGCGGTCTGGATCGGGCGCCGTGCCTGGCGCAGCGGCGTCTGGCTGGAGGCGGTGCCGGTCGCGGTGGGCCTGCCCTGGCTGGCCCGGGTGGTCTGGATGGCGCGCGCCGCGCTGGTGGGCCGGGCCCTCTGGCGGGCCGGCGGAAGGGCCGGCCGGGCCGTGCAGCCGCGGCGTTCGCGCCGCCCGCACGGGCGGTACCGCGGTCATGACCACGCGCAGTACCAGAGCAATCCGGGCGGGCCCTGGCATCAGGCGCGGGTGGGCGACCTCAGCGGCACGACCAGGTAACGGAACAGCGGCGCGCCGCCTGCGCTCACTCCCCCGGCTTCCCCCGACCCGGCGGGCTCGTCTCCGCCGTCGCCGGTCAGCGTGATCAGCGCCGGCCTGGCCGGGCTGGTGAACTCCAGCCTGATCGCCGCGGCCGCGGCGGAGCCGGCTCCTCTTCCGGGTCGGCCGGCTGCCGGGCCGGGCCGGACCCGGCGGCGGCGGCCGTCAGCCCGTCGAGCAGATAGTGCGGGTTGAAGGCGATCGCGGGCTCGTCGCCCTCGAAGCTGGCGGTCACCGCCTCCGCCGCCCGTGCCCGGCCCTCGGTCTGCGCCTCGACCACCACCTGGCCCTGGCCGAAGGTGAGCCGGACCGGGCTGGCCCGGTCGGCGACCAGGGACACCCGCCGGACGGCCTCGATGAACGGGCCGACCGGCATGTCGGCCCGGCAGCCGTACCCGTCCGGGAACCGGGACCGGTAGCGGATGAACTCGCCCCCGATCAGGCGGCCGGTCAGTCGGCGGCCCCGGCACTCGAAGCTGATCATGCCCTCGACAGGGTGCGGATCCCGCCCCGGGGCCGGCGCGTCCGCCGGGGTGAACGCCACCGGGACCGGCTCACCAGGCACCATCGTCCTGGCCGCGTCGGCGAGCGTGCGCGCCGGGACCAGGGCGATGGCCCGCAGGCCGGGCCGGGCCGGCTCCCAGCTCAGCTCCCGCACGGCCAGCCGGTACCGGTCGGTCGCGGCCAGCGTGATGGACTCGCCGTCGATATCCAGGCAGATGGCGGTCAGCATCGGCAGCGTGTCGTCGCGGCTGGCCGCCGGCAGGACCTGGGCCACGGCCGCGGCCAGCTCGCCGCCGTCGACCGAGCCGGCCACCGGTGGCGTCGGCGGCAGCTCGGGATAGTCCGCCAGCGGCAGTGAGACCAGCGCGAACTCGGCGTTGCCGCAGGTCAGGCTGACCACGTCACCGTCGGCGGTGAAGTCGGCGGGCTGGCCGGGCAGGCTCCGGGTGATCTCGGCGAGCAGCCGCCCGGGCACCAGGGCGCTGCCCGGCTCGGCGACGTCCGCCGCCACCTGGGCCGTGGCCGCCAGCTCGTAGTCGAAGCACGACAGCGTCAGCCCCTGGCCCGCCTCCAGCCGGAGCCCGGCCAGGACCGGCACCACCGGCCGCGACGGCAGTGCTCGTGCCACCCATGCCACCGCATCGGCCAGCGCGTCATGCTCGACCCGGAACTTCATGCCACCACCTTCTGCCATTACCCCGATCCTGGCACGGCCCTGCGACATTCCGCGGCCCCGGATACCGGCCACGCCCGGTCCGGCACGGCCGCCAGGCCCGGTCCCGCCCAACGGTCCCTGGGCGCGTATGACTCAGATCAGCCCCGGCGGCGCCGCGGCCAGCGCCGACTCGATGGCCACGGCCAGGGCCCGGGCCGACTGCGCGGTGAGCTCCACCGCCACCCTCGCCGCCGGGCCGTCCTGCGGGTTGAGGAAGTCGATGTTGAGCGTGTGCTCGGCCCGGGCGTGCTGCGGGTGGTCGAAGTACACGGTCGCCTGGCTCAGCGCGAACCAGCCGGCCGTTCCCTTCCCGCTGCCCTCGACGTCCACATTCTCGGTCAGGTAGGTGCACATCGCCGGATCCTTTCAGCCCGCCAGGTGGCGGCCGTAGAAGTCCCAGATCTTGTGCCAGCCGTCCATGGCGGCCTCGGGCCGGTAAGCGGGCCGGTTCACCGCGAAGAAGGCGTGCCCGGCGCCGGCGTAACTGTGGAACTCGTGCTCCTTGCCGGCGTTGGTGAGCGCCTTGTCCAGTTCGGCCACCTGGTCCGGGGAGGGGTGCTGGTCATCGTCGCCGAACAGGCCGAGCAGCGGGCAGGACAGGTCCTTGGCCAGGTGCACGATCGGGCCGACCTTGAGCGGCATGCCCTCGGGCGGGGTGCCGACGACGAACGCGCCGTAGCAGTCGACCGCGGCGTCCAGCGGCAGGCTGGCCGCGGCCAGGAACGACTGGCGGCCGCCCGAGCAGTAGCCGATCACGCCCACCCTCCCGTTGGACACCGGCATCGCCCGCAGGTAGGCGGCCGCTCCCCCGACGTCGCCGACCAGCCGCTCGTCGGGTACGCCGCCCCGGGCGCGGGCGGCCGCCGCCGCGTCGTCCGGGCTCGCGCCCGGCGCCTCGCGGGTGTAGAGGTTCGGGCACAGCGCCAGGTAGCCGTGGGCGGCGAAGGTCCGGGTTATCTCCTTGGTTTCGGCGTCGTAGCCCGGCATGTGGTGGATCACCACCACGCTGCCGAACGGGCCCGGGCCCAGCGGGCGGGCCAGGTAAGCCTCGATCTGGTCCCCGCCGTGGCCGGTGATGCTGATGGTCTCGGCCATGATCGCGTCGTACATCGCTGTCCCTTCCTTCACCCGTCCATTGGCGGCGGGATAGTTGCTTGTCCGGTGCTGGCGGATAGTTGCTTGTCCCGTGCTAATAGTGCCAGTCGGGGGATGCCAGACTTGCCCCACGGGATACCTTGCCGCCACTGATCGCTATCAGCGCCTCAGGTACCGCCGCTGCGGCCGCAGCGGGATCAAGATGCCGGAGGTGTCGCTCGGGCTCTGGCAGAACTTCAGGGGACGACCGCCCGCTCGACACCCAGTGGGCGATCATCCGGCGCGCGTTCGATCTGGGTGTGTGCCATCTCCCGCCCCCCGCCCTCCTCTCCTCCGAGACTGTTCGTGTCTCTGTGTGTCCGGCGGACTGTCGCGGGCAGGCGAGCAGCAATCGGGGGCAGCCCGCCCGGACGACGGCAGTGGCAGACTCTTGCCATGACTTACATTGCCGCGTCTGACCGGTATGACCAGATGCCCTACCGCCGGTGCGGACGCAGCGGCATCCGCCTGCCCGAGATCTCCCTCGGGCTCTGGCAGAACTTCGGCAGTGACAGGCCGCTGGACCTCCAGCGGGCAATCCTGCTACGCGCGTTCGATCTGGGGGTCACCCACTTCGATCTGGCCAATAATTACGGTGGAAGCTCGCTCAGCACGGCAGACGACCCTTTGGGAAGACTTGAGTACGGTCCCCCCTACGGCTCGGCGGAGGAGAACTTCGGCCGCATCCTGCGCGAGGACCTGCGCCGCTACCGCGACGAGCTGATCATCTCCACCAAGGCGGGCTACGACATGTGGCCGGGGCCCTACGGGGACTGGGGATCCCGCAAGTACCTGCTGGCCAGCCTGGACCAGTCGCTGGCCCGGATGGGTCTTGACTACGTCAACATCTTCTACAGCCACCGCGCCGACCCGGACACCCCGCTCGAGGAGACTATGGGCGCGCTGGCTACCGCGGTCACCTCGGGCCGGGCGCTGTATGCCGGGATCTCGTCCTACTCGGCCGAGCGGACCGCCCAGGCGGCCGCGATCGCCCGCCAGCTCGGCACGCCCGTGCTGATTCACCAGCCGTCGTACTCGCTGCTCAACCGCTGGGTGGAGGGCGGTCTGCTGGACACGCTGGAAGCCGAGGGCATCGGCTGCATCGCGTTCTCGCCGCTCGCCCAGGGCGTACTCACCGACAAGTACCTGGCCGGGGTCCCGGCCGGCTCGCGCGCCAGCCACGGCGGCAGCCTCGGCCCGGATCAGCTGAACGAGGAGAACCTGGCCCGGGTCGCCGGGCTCCACGAGATCGCCCTCGCGCGCGGCCAGTCGCTGGCCCAGATGGCCCTGGGCTGGGTGCTGCGTGACCAGCGGGTCACCTCGGTGCTGGTCGGGGCGAGCAGCGTGGCGCAGCTGGAGGAGAACGTGGCCGCGGCCGGCCAGCCCGGGTTCAGCGAGTCCGAGCTGGCCGCGATCGACCGGTACGCGGTCGAGGGCCGTATCAATATCTGGGCCGCGTCCAGCGCGGTTTCATCAGCGCCCGGAAACGCCGAACCGTGAAAAGCGGCAGCACAGGCGTTAGCATGCGAGATGCTCACGCATGAGGCCAGCTGCGGGACCAACTCCCAGGGAGGGACACCGTAAGTGGGGAGCACCGCAGCCGCTACGCTGATCATCGGCGGCGTCATCGGGATGTTTGTCGGCTATAACTGGCGCACCGCCCGCGGCGCCAATGCCGACCTCAAGGTGCACAAGTCCAGGATCCCCGGTTTCCGCCGCACCCGGCTCCGCACCGGCCTGACGTCCATAGCCCTGATCGCGCTCACCCTGCTCGCGCTCAGCGCGTTCATGCGCGGCTAACTGCGCTGCTCCCCCGGCCGGCCACTCCCCCGCTGACCGGCGGCCTTCCCCGCGGGCTGTCTCCCCGGGCCGGCCGCTCCCCGGGCAGGGCGGCTCACCCGGCAGGTTCGTGGGGCAGATTGATTGAGCTGCTCAAGAATTGAGCCGATAAAGGGTTGACTTCCTCAAGCAGGCTCGCTTAAGGTTGAGCTACTCAACTATTGAGGATCTCAAGTACGTATGCGTTCGGACACGGAGGGTGCTGATGGCAACTGGGGACAGCACCGCCCAGCAGGTCGACGTGGAGATCCTCGACGCCATGGCCGAGCTGGTCGCTGCGATGCTCACTCGGGCGGAGAACATCGCCCAGCAGTACGGTGTGCCGATCTTCTTCCTCAAGGCGCTGCACCGGCTGGACTGCCCGATGGCGATGAAGGACCTCGGGCTGCGGATGGGCTGCGACCCGTCCTTCGTCACCAACGTCGCCGACCAGCTGGAGAAGCGGGGGCTGGCGACCCGCGAGAGCGACCCGGCCGACCGGCGGGTCAAGCGGATCGCCCTCACCCCGGCCGGGATGGAACTGAAAGAGCGGATCGAGACCGAGATCCTGAACGGGATGCCCTGGCGGCTCGCGCTCGACAACGACGAGCGCGCCTGCCTGCTCGGCCTCATCCGCAAGCTCCTCCCGGCCGCCGGGGCAGGAAACCCGCCCGGCCATGAAGCCCATCACGGGGCCGCCCAGCACCGGGAGGAGGTGAGCAAGGTCCTGGTCAGCGCGCCGACCACCGGCGCGGACGGTTAACGGGGCCAGAGCCTTCCGGCGACAGCCGCTATCGGGCGGGCGCACGAGCCGCCAGTGGCTGCTCCCTTCTTCACTCACCAAGCTTCCGTGCGCGGCAAAGCACCTCACAGCCGCGGCGCGGGTTCAGTATGGCCTTCAACAAGGAGGATGCATGTCATCCGCACAGTCCCTGACCGGGCCGCCCGGCACCGCCGGCGCCAAGCCCGGTTCCCGCCGCCTCGGCCTGGCGCTGGTGGTCATCGCCACCGCCCAGCTGATGGTGGTGCTGGACGCGACCATCGTCAACGTCGCGCTCCCCCACATCCAGCAGGCGCTCGGCTTCAGCGGGTCCGGCCTCGAATGGGTCGTCAACGCCTACGCGCTCACCTTCGGCGGCCTGCTGCTGCTCGGCGGCCGGGCCGGCGACATCCTCGGCAGGCGCCGGGTGCTCATCGCCGGGGTGATCCTGTTCTCACTGGCCTCCCTGCTGGGCGGCTTTGCCACCTCAGAGGCCTGGCTGCTGGGCGCACGCGCCCTCCAGGGAGTCGGCGGGGCCATCGTCGCCCCGGCCGCGCTGTCACTGATCGCGACCACGTTCCCGGAGGGCCCGCCCCGCAACCGGGCTATGGGTGTTTACGCGGCGATGAGCATCGGCGGCGCGGCGGTCGGCCTGATCGCGGGCGGCCTGCTCACCACCTACGCCTCCTGGCGGTGGGTGTTCTTCGTCAACGTGCCGATCGGGATCGCCGTTGCCCTGATGGCGCCGCGCGCGTTCGGGGAGTCCGAGCGGCACGCTGGCCGGTTCGACCTGCCCGGCGCGATCACCAGCACGCTCGGGCTCGTCGCGCTGGTGTACGGCCTTTCTAACGCCGCCACCAGCCCCAATGGTGTTGCCCACTGGCATGACACCAAGGTGGTGGCCGCGCTGGCCGCGTCCGTGGTGCTGCTGGTCTCGTTCGTGCTCATCGAAGCCCGCAGCCGGCACGCGCTGATGCCGCTGCGTATCTTCCGCAACCGCAACCGGTCCGGCGCCTACTTGATCATGCTCTGCGTGGGTACCGCGATGTTCGGGATGTTCTTCTTCCTGAGCCTGTTCGTGCAGACGGTATGGGGTTACAGCGCACTCAAGGCCGGCGTGGCCTACCTGCCGATGGTCGGCGTGATCATGCTCATGGCCGGGGTCAGCGCCCAGCTCGTGCCCCGGATCGGGGCCAGGCCGCTGCTGCTGGCCGGCTCGGCGGTCGCCGCGGGCGGGATGTTCTGGCTGTCGCGGATCAGCGAGCACAGCACCTACACCGGTGGCCTGCTCGGCCCGATGATGGTTACCGCCGCCGGTCTGGGCATGCTGTTCATGCCGCTCACCCTGGTCGCCCTGTCCCGGGTCGAGGATCGCGACGCGGGCCTGGCCTCCAGCCTGCTCAACACCGGGCAGCAGGTCGGCGGCGCGCTCGGCCTGGCCCTGCTGGGCACCGTGGCCTGGACCGTAGTGTCGAACAGCATCCATGCCCAGGTCAGCGCCGCAGCCGCGGCCGCCGCCAAGGCGGGACAGACGGTTCACGCTTCCGGTGGCCAGCTTCCCCGCGCGATTTACGACCACGCGCTGGCGGTCGGCTTCTCGCGTGGGTTCCTGGTCTCCGCCCTGATCGCGGCGCTCGCGTTCGCGATCGCGCTGGTGGCGATCCGGATCAAGCGGTCCGACCTCGCTGGCGCCCAGGCGGCCACGCCGATTGCTGCCGCCGAGCCGGAGGCCGAACCGGCCGGGACCCGCTAACCGCAAGGCGCCGGCCCAGCGGTTCACTTGGCCGGGGGACGCGGCAGGGAACACCTGCCGCGTCCCCCGGCCTGTGTCATGCCGTCGTCAGGGTGCCGGGGCCCGGCGCCGCGCGGCCCGGGTGTGACCGGGACAACAGCCACAAAATCGCTCCCGGTGGAGTGCGCTGGGCCCGAATGGGCAGGGAGACGGCGCGACCTGCACCCGCACCCCGGACCCCGCTGCCAGGGCTGCCAGCGGGGCCGGAGAACTGGCCGGGACGTTGACGCCCGGACTCTAGCCTATTAAATTGACCGAGATAGTAGGATATCTCGTCGCTCCGAGGAGATCACCTTCGTGACCTTGCCAGATTTCCTTGCGATCGGTGCCCCCAAGGCCGGCACCACCGCGCTGCATGTGGCCCTGGCCGGGCATCCCGCGCTGTTCATGTCCCCGGTCAAGGAGCCGAAGTACTTCCTCACCGACGGCCCTCCGCCACGGCGCGGCGGCCCCGGCGATGTGCAGACCTACCGGGAGCACGTCTGGCGGCGGGACGACTACGAGGCGCTGTTCGCCGCCGCGCCGCCCGGCGCGCTGTGCGGCGAGTCGACTCCCTTCTACCTGTACGACCGCCGGGCGCAGCAGCGGATCCACGCACTGATCCCGGGCGCCAGGATGATCGCCGTGCTGCGTGACCCGGTCGAGCGGGCGCACTCCAACTGGGCGCACCTGTGGTCGGCCGGGCTGGATCCCATCGGGGACTTCCCGGCCGCGTGCGCGGCCGAAGACCGCCGGATCGCGGCGGGCTGGGCGCCTTTCTGGCATTACACCCGCCTCGGCCGGTATGGCGAGCAGCTGGAGCGGCTGTTCCGGCTGTTCCCGCGGGAGCAGGTCCTCATCCTGCGCTACCGGGACCTGGTCGACTCGCCGGCGCTGGCGCTCGACGAGATCTGCGCCTTCCTGGGCGTGCGGCCGGGGATCATCTCGCAGGTGCCGCGCGAGAACGTGACCGCCCACCCGGAGCGCTCCCCCAGCCACCGGGCTGTTGCCCTGGTCCAGCGGGGAGCCGCGGCCGCGGGGCGCCACCTGCCGGGCACGGCTGGCACCGCCCTCACCCAGCCGCTCGAACGGTTCCTGCAGCGCAGCGCGCGCCCCCGCCAGCCGCTGACCTGGGAACAGCGGCAGCAGGTGCTCGGCTACGTCGAGGACGACGTCCGGCTGCTGGAGAAGATCGCCGAGATGGACTTCGGTGACTGGCTGCAGCCGAAAGACCGGTCCGGTGGGCTGGTCGGCAGCCGGCCGGCGGCCAGTACCAGGCGCGGAACGGCCAGCCCGCGCCCGCCGGCGGCGACACCGGGCCTCAGGGCTAGGGCGCGGCGCCGGCCGCAGCATCTCCGCGCCTGCCCGGCTGCGCCGCCCCGGCGTCCCCCGGCTGCCCGGATACGGCCAGCGCGACAGCCAGCCGCCGGCGCCGCCAGCCGGCTAGCGGAGCTCCGTCCGCAGCTCGTGGGCCCCGTCTTGCCGGGTCATCTCGTAGTACAGCCGGTGCCGGCCGCCGCCGAGCGGGAGGACGTCCAGGTACCGCAGCCCGTGTCCGGCGTAGGGCGACTCGGCCGCCGCGGTGGTACCGACGGCGGTCAGCGCGCCCGGCTCGGTGCCGGTGGCGATCCCGGTCCGCTCCTCGAAGTTCTCAGCGGCGCTGGCCCGGCCGTCGTAGAAGGCGGCGATCGTGCTGCCCGGGGCCGCACCGGCGTAGCACACCGCGCTGACCCGGGTCCCCCGCGCGTCCCACCGGCCCGACCGGCCGCTCAGGGCGGTGCCATGCCAGATCCAGTCCAGCCCATCGGCGCTGGTGGCGTAGTCGGTGACCATCTGGTCCGCCTCATCGGGGTCGGCCAGCGGATGGCATGAGGTCCACAGGTGCCAGATGCCGTCCCGGTGCCGGATCACCGGGTCCTTCACGCCGGTCTTGGCGTCGCCGGGGAGCACCAGCAGGCGCTCGCGGACGTCGAACCGGGACGGGTCGCCGGCCTCGAGCAGCTCGACCCGCCAGTGCTTGGTCCCCGGCGTGGCACAGCTCAGGTACAGCCGCCACCGCCCGGCCGGGGTGCGCACCAGGCAGGGCCGCTCCAGCGATTCCGCCTCCAGCCATTCCCGCCTGATCGTCAGCAGGGTCTCGAAGCGGACCCCGCCGGCGGAGCGGGCGATGGCCACGGCATAGCCGCGGCCATCGCCGACCGGCCGGCGCAGGCGGTAGGCGAGGTAGATCCCGTCCTCGGCGAGCACCGCGCTGGGGCCGCCCGCCCAGTAACCCGGCCCTGCCCCCGGCGGGGTTATCACAACGGCCGACCCGTCCAACCGCGGCAGCAGGCTGGCCGGCCATCCGGCCGATTCTCTGGTAATCATATCGGAATAATAGACAACTGGAAAACCTTCCGGCAGGCGGGGGCTGATCGCGGGGAGATGACGGTCGTCATGTCTGCTAGCGAACGTACTCCGGATGGCTGGTGGCCGGTAACCGGTTCTCCGGACGTGCAACCGAACAGACATCTGCCACTAGGGTCGCCTCACACAAGGCATGCCGCGCGGCGGGAGGACTGGCGATGCTGGACGGCCTCATGCTCATCGACGCCCACCTCCACCCGGCCCGGCTGCCGACGCTCAAGCCCGCCTGGCTGGACTGGGCACGCCGGTACGGGCAGCCGGGCTGGGAGAACGTGTACGACTCCGCAGGCGCCGTCATCCCGCAGGCGTTCGATGAGCTGATGGAGGCCGAGGGGGTTGACCACGCGCTCCTGCTGTGCGAGTACAGCCCGAAGGTGACCGGCGTCCAGCCGGCCGAGGAACTGCTGCCGATCATCAAGCAGAACCCGGCCCGGTTCGCCTTCCTCGCCAACGTCAACCCGCACCTGCACTACCCGGTGGCCGGCGAGCTGGCCCGCCAGCTCGCGCTGGGCGCCGTGGGCCTGAAGGTGCATCCGGTGCACGGCGGGTTCAGCGCCGCCGACCCGATGCTCTACCCCGCCTACCAGGCCTGTGCGGAGGCGGGCCTGCCGGTGGTGGTGCACTGCGGCACCAGCTCGTTCCCCGGCTCGGACAACTCGCGGGCCGCCCCGGACCACCTGCTCCCGGTGCTGCGTGACTTCCCCGGCCTGACCATCGTCCTCGCGCACGGCGGGCGCGGGTGGTGGTACGACGCCGCGGCGTCGCTGGCCCTGCTGCACGAGAACGTGTGGATCGAGCTGTCCGGGCTGCCCCCGCACCGGCTGCCCGGCTACTACGCGCGCTTCGACCTGGGCCGGCTCGCCCGCAAGCTCATCTTCGCGACCGACTGGCCGGGCGTGCCCGGCATCGCCCGCAACGCCCGCGCCGTGGCCGCGCTCGATCTCGGCGACGACGTGCTGCCCGCGGTGCTGGCCGGGAACGCCCGGGCCGTCTACCCCGGGCTGGGCCCGTAGCGCCAACATGCTACAGATACTTGACGTGACGCCAGGCAGATGTTGAGAATGGAGGCACAGCACCCCTACGTGAAGGCGGCGTGCCATGCCCGGCGTACCGGCGGTGTCGTTCGAGACCGACCCGAGCGGTTACCGTCACCTGCGGCTGGAGACCGGCGGCGAGATCGCGTGGATCGTGCTGGCCGTCGACGAGTCCGGCGGCCTGCGGCCCGGCTACGAGCTCAAGCTCAACTCCTACGACCTCGGCGTCGACATCGAGCTGGCCGACGCCGTGCAGCGGCTCCGGTTCGAGCACCCCGGGGTCCGGGCCGTCGTCATCACCGGCGGGCTGGACAAGGTGTTCTGCGCGGGCGCCAACATCCGGATGCTCGCCCAGTCCGAGCACTGGTGGAAGGTGAACTTCTGCAAGTTCACCAACGAGACGCGCGGCGCGATCGAGGACGCGACCGAGCACTCGGGCCAGACCTACCTCGCGGCGGTCAACGGCACCGCGGCCGGCGGCGGGTACGAGCTGGCGCTCGCCTGCGACGAGATCATCCTGGTGGACGACGGCTCGACCGCCGTGTCCATGCCGGAGGTCCCGCTGCTGGCGGTGCTGCCGGGCACGGGCGGGCTCACCCGGCTGGTGGACAAGCGCGGGGTCCGCAAGGACCTCGCCGACGTGGTCGCCACCCGCAGCGAGGGGGTGCGCGGCAAGACCGCGCAGGCCTGGCGCCTGGTCGACGACGTCGCGCCCCCGAGCCGTTTCGACGCCACCGTGCGCGAGCGGGCCCGGGCCGCCGCCGCCCGGTCCCGGCGCCTGCCGGGCGGGCCCGGCATCGAGCTCACCCCGCTGGCCCGGCAGGTCAGCGAGACTCACATCAGCTATACGAACGTGACCGCGGACCTCGATCGCGAGGCCGGCCTGGTGACGATCACGGTGCATGGCCCGCAGGACGAGCCCCCGGCGGACGCGGCGGGCATGCACGCGCTGGGCGCGTCGTTCTGGCCGCTGGCGATGTGCCGGGAGCTCGACGACCTCATCCTGTGGCTGCGCATCAACGAGGTGGAGCTCGGCACCTGGGCGATCCGGACCAGCGGCGACTCCGGCCTGGTGCTCGGCCATGAGCGCCTGCTCGAGGCGGCGGCGGGCGAGGACTGGCTGGCCGGCGAGATCAGGCTCTACCTGAAACGGACCCTCAAGCGGCTCGACCTGACCAGCCGCAGCCTGATAGCGCTGATCGAGCCCGGCAGCTGCTTCGCCGGCCCGCTGCTGGAGCTGGCGCTGGCCTGCGACCGTCAGTACATGCTGGACGGCCTGATGGAGGACGCGGCGGACGGGGGCGCGGGGGCCGCCGGCCCGGCCCAGATCGTGCTCTCCGCGGGCAACTTCGGCGCCTACCCGACGGCCAACGGGCTGAGCCGGCTCGCGTCCCGCTGCTACGGCGAGCCCGGCCAGCTGGCCAAGCTGGAGCAGGAAACCGGGCGGCCGATCGGGGCCGCCGAAGCGCTGGAGCTCGGCCTGGTCACCTTCGCCCCCGACGATCTCGACTGGGACGACGAGGTCCGGATCGCGCTGGAGGAACGCGCCTCACTCAGCCCGGACGCGCTGACCGGGATGGAGGCCAACCTGCGCTTCCCCGGCCCGGAGACCATGGAAACAAAGATCTTCGCCCGCCTCACCGCGTGGCAGAACTGGATCTTCACCAGGCCGAACGCGGCCGGCCCGGATGGCGCGCTGCGCCGTTACGGCACCGGCCAGCGGGCCGTGTTCGACAAGAAGCGAGCCTGACATGTCGATCGACTACACCGAGCGCATCCCCAACAACGTCGACCTCGCCGAGGACCGGCGGCTGCAGCGGGCGCTGGAGTCCTGGCAGCCCGCCTTCCTGCACTGGTGGGGCGAGATGGGGCCGACCCTGCCGACCCACGACGTCTACCTGCGCACCGCGGTGGCGGTGGGCCGGGAGGGCTGGGCCAATTTCGCCCGGGTGAAGGTGCCGGAGTACCGGTGGGGCATCTTCCTGGCCGAGCGCGACCCGGACCGGCGGATCGCCTTCGGCCAGCACAAGGGCGAGCCGGTGTGGCAGCAGATCCCCGGCGAGCACCGGTCCAGCCTGCAGCGCCTGATCGTGATCCAGGGCGACACCGAGCCGGCCTCGGTCGAGCAGCAGCGCCGGCTCGGCCTGACCGCGCCCAGCCTGTACGACCTGCGGAACCTGTTCCAGGTCAACGTGGAGGAGGGCCGTCACCTGTGGGCGATGGTCTACCTGCTGCACGCCTACTTCGGCCGGGCCGGCCGGGACGAGGCCGAGGCGCTGCTGCTGCGCAACTCCGGCAGCGAGGACTCGCCCCGCATCCTCGGCGCGTTCAACGAGGAGACCCCGGACTGGCTGTCGTTCTTCATGTTTACCTACTTCACCGACCGGGACGGGAAGTACCAGCTCGGCACGCTCAAGGAAAGCGCCTTCGACCCGCTGTCGCGCACCTGCGAGTTCATGCTGAAGGAAGAGGCGCACCACATGTTCGTCGGCACCACCGGCGTGGACCGGGTGGTCGAGCGGACGGCCATGCTCATGCGCGAGCACGACACCGACGACGTCGCCCCGCTCGGCGCCATCCCGCTCACGGTCATCCAGAAGTACCTGAACTTCCACTACAGCGTCAGCCTGGACCTGTTCGGCGGGGAGACCTCCACCAACGTGGCGAACTACTTCACCGCCGGGCTCAAGGGGCGCTGGCAGGAGGAGCGCCGCAAGGACGACCACGTGCTCACCGGGGAGGTGACCGCGGTCGAGCAGATCGACGGCGGCCGCATCGTGGCAGCGGAACTGCCCGCGCTCACCGCGCTCAACCACGACCTGCGTACCCAGTACATCGCCGACTGCCAGACCGGGATCACCCGGTGGAACCGCATCCTGGCCAGCAACGGGGTCACCGGGCCCGGGCTGCGCCTGCCGCACGTGGGCTTCAACCGCAAGGTCGGGCTGTTCGCCGGCTGCCACATCACCCCCGACGGCCAGATCGTGGACGCGGCGGCCTGGGAGGCGGGCCGCCCGGCGTGGCTGCCCACCCCGGCCGACAAGGCCCACGTGGAGTCGCTGATGCGGCCGGTGTACGAGCCCGGGAAGATCGCCGCCTGGCTGGCGCCGCCGCGCAACGGCATCAACGGGCAGCCGCTCGACTACCAGTACGTCCGCTTCTGACCGTCATGCCCGGCGCCACGCGGCCGCGCGTATATCGATGAGATTTTCACCGGGCTCGATGCCGACCTGATCGGGCTGGTGCCGGTGACCGACCTGGAGGCGCTGCCGGGCGGGTGGCCGGGCTCACTCGACCGCGGCGCCTAGCTCCCGCCAGCGGGCCCGGGCGGCCGGCTCCCAGGCGCGGTGCTGGCCGGCGAAGACGGCCGCCGCGCGGGCGCCGATCCAGTCGGGCGGGAGCAGCTCACGGGGCAGGCCCGGGTCGGCCAGCGGGAACCGCCGCCACTCGTGCACCAGGCGGACCTGGGCGGACAGCGTCTCGTCGCCGGGCGCGGGCCGCAGATCCTCGAACCGGGCCAGGAAACCCTGGTACCTCGCGGCCAGGTCATCCAGGTGCCAGGCCTGCTCGACCAGCGAGCGCTGCGCCCCTATCCCCGCGAACGGGCCGGTGAAGGAGAAGGTCTCCGCGGACAGGCCCAGCTGCTCGGTGACCTGCTTGGCCTCCGCCTCCCGGGCCGGGTGCGGGCTGACCCACACCCCGGGCAGCGGGCTGCCGAAACCGGCCCAGGTCAGCCGGGTGCGCAGCTTGTGGCGCAGCTGCCGGCGGGTTTCCGGGACGGTCACCAGCAGCACCAGCCAGCGGCCGTCCCAGGGCGGCGCGTTGCGGCCGAAGGAGTAGATGCGGGCCGCCCCCTCGGCGAGCAGCTCGTGGCCCGGCTGGGTCAGTGCCCACCGGACGCGCCGCCCGGCCCGGTGAGCGGTGACCCAGCCGTCCGCGGCCAGCCGGGCCAGGGCCTGGCGGGCCGCCTTCTCCTCCAGCCCGAGGCCCCCGGCGACGTGGAGCAGGGTGGCGGTCCACGGCGGCTCATCCGAGGGCAGCACGAACTCGCCCAGAATGGTCAGCAGGAGCGAACGGGCGCTGGCCGCCCCGCCGTCCTGGCGCCGGGGCGGGGATGGCACGCCGCGCCCGGGATCACCGGCTGCCGGCCGGGGCCGGGTGGACATGACCTGCTGCTTCCTCGGCTCGAGCTCTCGGGACCGTTGGCACGGAACGTGCCGCCGGCTCAATTCTACAAGTAATTGACGGCGCGCTAAATGTATGTAGAGGATATGTCCATCGTGTTCCCCGCGGGCGGATGGGACCAGCCATGCCTGTCGAGTCTTTCAATGCCAGCGTGTATCTCCTGGACCGTCAGGTCGAGGCGGGCCGGGGCGGGCATCTCGCCGTGACCGGGCCGGCCGGCTCGCTCACCTACGCCGAGCTCGCCCAGCGGGTCGCTGAACTGTCGGCCGGCCTGCGGGCGCTCGGGGTGCGGCCCGAGGAGCGGGTGCTGCTCGTCACCTCCGACCGTCCCGAGGCCGTGATCACCTTCCTGGCGCTGCTGCGGATGGGGGCGGTCGCGGTCCCGGTGTCGACCATGTACAACGGGGTCGAGCTCGGTGAGCTGCTCCGCGACACCCGGGCCCGGGTGGTCGTGGCGACCGCCGAATTCGCCGCCACCACCCGCGAGGCCATCGGCCTCGCGCCCGAGGCCCGCACGCTCGTGCTCATCGGCGAGCCGGGCGGGCCCGGCGAGGCAGGCGCCCCGGGGCCGCCCGGCCCGGCCGCGGCCGCGACCCGGTCCTGGGCCGACGTCCTGGCCGAAGGGCAGCGCACCGGGCCGGCCGCCGCGTACGGCACGTGGTTCGACTCCCCCGGCTTCTGGCTCTACACCTCCGGCACAACCGGCACCCCGAAGGCGGCGATGCACCGCCACGGCAGCATCGCCCGGGTCTGCGAGACCTACGCCCACCAGGTGCTCGGCATCACTCCCGAGGACCGCTGCTACTCGGTGGCCAAGCTGTTCTTCGCCTACGGCATCGGGAACTCCCTGTTCTTCCCGCTCTCGGTCGGCGCCACCGCGGTCCTGGACCCGGCGCGCGCCACCCCGGCCGGGGCGGCGGCCCGGCTGGCCGAAGACCACCCGTCACTGTTCTTCGCCGGGCCCGCGTTCTTCGCCGCGCTGCTCGCCGCGGACGTGCCGGCCGGGACCTTCGCCTCGGTGCGGCTGGCGACCTCGGCCGGTGAGGCCCTGCCCGCCGAGATCTACCGGCGGTTCACCAGCCGCTACGGGGTCAACATCATCGACGGGCTGGGATCCACCGAGGCGCTGCACATCTTCATCTCCAACCGGCCCGGTGCCGTCCGCCCCGGCACCTCGGGCACCGTGGTGCCGGGGTACGAGGCGCGGCTGGTGGACGACGGGGGGGAGCCGGTCGCCGACGGCCACCCGGGCCGGCTGCTGGTGCGCGGCGATTCGATCGCCACCGGGTACTGGTGCCGGGTCGCCACCACCCGGCAGGTGTTCGCCGGTGAGTGGCTGCGGACCGGCGACACCTACATCCGTTCGGAGGACGGCTTCTACACCTGCCTGGGCCGGACCAACGACCTGATCAAAGCGGGCGGCATCTGGGTGTCGCCGACCGAGGTCGAGGCCCGGCTGGTCCAGCACGAGTCGGTCGCCGAATGCGCGGTGGTGGGCCACCGGAACGCCGAGGGCCTGGAGGAGGTCGTCGCGTGCGTGGTGCCCATGCCCGGCCAGGCGGCCGACGGCGAGGAGCTCATCGCGTTCTGCCGGGAGGGCCTGGCCGCGTTCAAGCGGCCCCGGCAGGTGCTGGTGCTGGAAGGCCTGCCGAAGACCGCGACCGGGAAGATCCAGCGGGTCGTGGTCCGCGAGATCGCCGCCGACGCACTCAGGAAGTGACAGGAGTGCCGGGCACCAACCCCGATGTGCTGGTCGTGGGGGCCGGCGTGTCCGGCCTGACCACCGCGGTCTGCCTGGCCGAGGCCGGCCTGTCCGTCGAGATCCGCGCCGACCGGCTGCCGCCGGACACCACCTCCGCCGTGGCCGGCGCGATCTGGGGCCCGCACCTGGCGGAGACCGGTGAGCGCCCGACCCGGTGGCGCGGCGCCACCCTGGCGGCGCTGCGCGAGCTCGCCGCCGGCCCCGGCGGCCACGCGGCCGGCGTGCGGATCGCGAGCGGGATCCATGTCTTCCGCGGCTCCCCCGCCCCGCCGGACTGGCTCGCCGAACTCGGCGGCTACCGACCGTGCCAGCCACACGAGCTGCCGCCCGGGTTCAGCAGCGGCTGGCGTTACGCCGCGCCGCTGGTTCACATGCCGACCTATCTCGGCTACCTGCGGGCCAGGTTCGAGCACGCGGGCGGCCGGGTCGCCGTGGCCAGCGTGGCCTCCCTGGCCGGCGCGGCCCGTGAGGCCGGGGCCGGGGCCGTCGTGAACTGCTCCGGGGCCCACGCCCGCCAGCTCGCCAGCGACCCGGAGGTCACCCCGGTCCGGGGCCAGGCGGTGGTGGCCGCCAACCCGGGCCTCACCGAATTCACCATCGCGCCCGGCGACGCCTCGGCCGAGCTGGCCTACCTGTTCCCGCACGGCGACACCGTCATCCTCGGCGGCTCCGAGGGGCCCGGGGACTGGAACCTCGAGCCGGACCCGGCCATCGCCGAACGGATTGTGCGCGACTGCGCGGCGCTCGAGCCCCGGCTGCGGGGCGCGCAGGTCCTGGCCCACCGGGTCGGCCTGCGCCCGGTCCGGCCGACGGTGCGGCTGGAGACCGAGCCGGCCGGGCCCGGCGACGGCGGTGGCCCGCTGATCGTGCACAACTACGGCCACGGCGGCGCCGGCATCACGCTGTCGTGGGGCTGCGCACGCGAGGCCGCCCGCCTGGCCGCCGGAGGAGGCCTAGGGTGAGAGCATGCGGATCGGTTTCGGCGCCCCCGTGTCGGGCGCATGGGCTACCCCAGCCAACCTGGCCGGATTCACCGCCCAGGCGGAAGCGGCCGGCTACACGTCGGTCTGGACGTTCCAGCGGCTGATCGTCCCCGAGGGTTCCGCGATGGAGCCTGTCTACCACAGCGTGCTCGACCCGATGGTGGCGCTCGGGTACGCGGCGGCGGCCACGTCGCGGATCAGGCTGGGCGTCGCCGTGGTGAACATGCCCTACCTCTCCCCCGCCTACCTGGCCAAGCAGGCCGCGACCGTGGACGTGCTCTCAGACGGCCGGCTCGATCTCGGCCTGGGCCTGGGCTGGATGGCGGAGGAGTTCGCCGCCGCGGGCGCGACCATGGCCCGCCGCGGCGCCCGGACCGCCGAGTACATCGAGGTGATGCGCCGCCTGTGGGCGGGCGGGGTGGCCGAGTTCAGCGGCGAGTTCTACACGCTGCCGGCCGGCCGGATGGCACCTGGGCCCGTGCAGCGCCCCGGGCCGCCGATCCTGCTGGGCGGCACGGTACCCCGGGCCGTGGAACGGGCCGGGCGGCTCGCCGACGGCTGGGTGACCTCGAGCCGGGCCGACCTGTCCCGGATCGGCGAGGGCATCAAGGCGGTCCAGGACGCGGCCGAGCAGGCGGGCCGCGACCCGGCCGCGATGCGGATCATCTGCCGGGGCGTGGTCCACTGGGGCGCCCCGGTGATCGTGCCCGAAGGCGGGGGGCGGCGGCTGCTGTCGGGCAGCTTCGACGACATCCGCGCCGACACCCAGTGGCTGGCTGAGCAGGGCGTCACCGAGATCTTCTACGACCTCAACTGGGATCCGCTGGTCGGGTCGCCCGGCGCCGACCCGGCCGGCGCCGCCGCCCGGGCCACGGAGATCCTGGACGGGCTGGCCCCCCGCGCCTGAGGTCAGGTCCCTTCCCGGTAGGCGATCGCCGCGGCCTCGGTCCGGCTGGACGCGCCGAGCTTGGCCAGGATGTTGGACACGTGCACGCTCGCCGTCTTCGGCGCGATGAACAGCTTGGCGGCGATCTCGCGGTTGCTGTGGCCCTCGGCGAGCAGCTCGAGGACCTCCTGCTCGCGGGGGGTCAGGGCGGCCAGCACGCCGGGCGGGTAGGTGGAGGGCCGCGGCCCGATCCGGGCCCGCCGGGCCAGGTCGGCCAGCGAGGTCAGCAGCGGGACGGCGCCGAGCCGCTCCACCGTGTCCATGGCCAGCTTCCACTCGTGCTCGGCCCGCTCCCGCTGCCCCTTCTCGGCCAGCGCCTCAGCCAGCCGCCAGCGGGCCCGGGCGCCTTCGTAGACGAACCCGGGGCCGAACGTGTCCACCACCGACTGCCAGGCGGCCGGGCTGTTCTTGCCGCGGGCGCGGGCCCATTCGGCCTCGGCGCGGGCGAGCCAGCCGCGGCCGTCGATGCCCAGCACGAACTTCGGCTGCCGCGGGTAGGCGGCTCCCTGGCGGGCCACCGCGATCAGTGCCTTCGCCGCCTTCAGCTCGGCCTTTTCGGTCCGGGTGTCGCCGGCGGCGCGGGCCCGCACGGCCCGGTTCGCGTGAGCGGACAGGCCGATCGCGGCGACCCGGATGACCGGCGGCCCGTAGCCGTCCTCGTCGGCCTCCGTGGCGAGCGCGGCGGCGACCTCCCCCAGCGCCCCCTCGGGGTCGCCCCGCCAGAGGGCGTGCTCGGCCAGCAGCCCCCGGGCGATGTACTCGCCGAACCGGTCCTCCGCCCAGAACGGCTCCAGCCAGGCCCGGCGCTCCCCCACCACCGGGTTCCCCTGGCCCACCTCGACGAACAGGGCCATGGCCGACAGCCGGGCCTCGGCCACCGTGGTGGCGCGGACCGGGAACCCGTCCGCGAGCTCCGCCGCGTGATCCCACTTGCCTTCCGCGTAGTGCGCCAGGTAGTGCAGGTACTGCAGGTCCAGGCCGTAGGGCGCCAGGCCGAGCCCCTTCTCCTCCGCCCGCGCCACCCCCTGGTGGGCGGTCGTGACCGCGCCCTCCAGGTCGCCGCGCTCCAGTTTCGCCCGCGCGAGCTGGAACGCGGCCCGCAGCTCGACGCCGAGCATCTGCGCGTCACGGGCCTGGTCGTGCGCCAAGGTGTACAGGCGGATCGCCTCGTCCACCTGGCCGCCGTTCTCGCTGAGCTGGCCCAGCGTCACCAGGGCGTCCGCTTCCACCCAGGGCGCGCTGACCGCCTGGGCCGCCTCCTGGGCCTGCTTGGCCACCGCGGTCGCGGCTTCGGTGTCCCGCGCGTACATGAGGGTCTGGGAGAGGGTCGCCAGCGCCCGCGCCCGCTCCCAGGAGGGCGGGTCCTCGGGCAGCGCCTCCACCGCGGCCCGCGCGGCCTCCACCGCGTCGGCGAACGACTCGGTTTCCAGCAGGAAGTAGGCCAGCCGCTCACGCACCCGGCTGGCGAGCGCCGGGTCGGCGGAGCCGCCGAGCCAGACGCGCAGCCGCCGCAGCTCCTGGACCGCACGCACGACCTCGCCGCTCGCGGCGGCGCTGGTCGCGGAGCGGAACGCCAGCATGCCGCGGGCCATCCCGCCGAGCTTCTCCGGCTCGCTCACCCGGTCCCACAGCCCCAGCGCGGCGTCGTAATGCCGGTGCGCCTCCGCGGGCGCCGCCAGCCGTTCCGCCTCCTGCGCCGCCTGGACCGAGGCGGTGAACGCGCCGGTGATGTCGTGGCTGGCCAGGCAGTGGTGGGCGAGCTCGGCAGCGGTGCCGGGCACGGTGGCGAGCCGGCCCGGGTCCGCCAGCAGCTCGGCGAACCTGGCGTGCAGCCGGGTCCGCTCGCCCGGCAGCAGGTCGCCGTAGATGGCCTCGCGGATCAGCGCGTGCCGGAAGGCGTAGCCCTGGGTGCCGTCGGGGACGAGCAGCTGGTGGGCCACTGACTCCCGCACGCCCTCCTCGAAATCGGCGGCGGCCAGCCCGGACGCCTCCCTGATCATGTCGTCCTCGACCCGCCGCCCGGCGACGGCCGCCGCCCGCAGCACCTGCTGGGCCGTGCCGGATACCTGCTCGAACCGGGCCAGGAGCAGCGCGGCGAGCCCGGTCGGCAGAACGTTTCCCGGCCGCTCCTTCCCGGCCCGGTCCTTCCCGGCCCGGCCGTTCCCGGCGGCCAGCAGCTCCTCGCCGTAGTACGGGTTCCCTTCGGCGCGGGTGACGATCCGGTGCAGGGTGGCCGCGTCCAGCGGGCTGGCCGCCAGCGCGCTCAGATGGTCGGCCATGTCCGCGTAGCCGAGTGGGGCGAGCTCGATCGCGGTCACCCCGGGCAGCCGGAGCAGTTCCGCGACCACCGGCCGCAGCGGATGACGGCGGTGCAGGTCGTCGGTGCGGTACGTGACCACCACCGCCACCTTTTCCCGGTGCAGCACCCGGCTCAGGAAGGTGAGCAGGTCGCGGGTGGAGCGGTCGGCCCAGTGCAGGTCCTCCAGCACGAGCAGGACCGGCCGCTGCGACGCCAGCTCGGCGAGCATCCCCAGCACCGCGCCGAACAGCTGCTGCTGCGCGAGGCCCGGCAGGTCGGCCGGTGGCGGGCTGGCGCCGCGATCGGGCAGCAGCCGGCCGAGCACCGGGCGGGCGGCGATCGCGTCCAGCAGCATCTGGTCCGGGCTCGGCCCGGCGGTCGCCGCGCGCAGCGCGTCGGCGAGCGGCAGGTAGGGAATGCTGTCGCCCAGCTCGGCACAGCGGCCGGACAGCACGGTGAAACCCCGGCCCGCGGCCCGGCCGGCCAGCTCCGCCACCAGGCGGGTCTTGCCCACCCCGGCGTCCCCGCTAATGAGCGCGTGTCTGGGCCGGCCCTCGGCGGCATCGTCAAGCAGGTCGAGCAGGCGGCGCAACTCGCCATCCCGTCCGACCAGCCGCTGACCCGATACCCGCAGCACATCGCCATTATCCCCGCTGGAACGGGCAAAGGTGGACAAGGAGCGCGATTGCTCTTGCCTGCCACTCAGGTGGATGTGGCCGCGGACGGGTAAGAAGCCCTAGATGGAGGCCGGAATGGCTCGTCGAAAGGAGAGGAGGCCGCATGGATACTGAGCCGGCCGTCTCCTACCATGCCGCCGTGCCCGGCACGCCCGTTTTCACCCGGACCGGGCAGGAGATCGGCACCCTGGAGCATGTCCTCGAGGTGCCCGACGAGGGCCGGTTCGATGGCCTGGTGATCGCCACCGACTGGGGGTTACGTTTCGTGGGCGCCGACCAGGTCGAGCTGATCACGGTCCGCCATGTGCGCTCCCGGCTGGACGACGAGCAGGCGGCCCGGTTGCCCCCGCCCCAGGGCACCGTGGTCTACCGGGTCAGCTCGCTGGACGAGATCGGCGACGCGCTGGACGAGCGGCTGGGGCGGATGTTCAGCCGGCCGCACTGGAAGGAGGGCTGACCGGCCCGGCCGGCCGGCTCATCCGCGGCCCGCGGCCCGGCCGCGGCCGTGTACCCTGGGCACCATGAGCACCGATTCCCGTCCCCGCCGCGCGCCGCAGGCGCGCCCGGCCAGCCTCGTGCCGGACAAGCCCTCGCTTGACGGCATCGAGGAGAAGTGGTCACGCCGGTGGGACGAGTCGGGCGTAGTACACGTTTGACCGCTCCAGGCCCCGTGGCGACGTCTTCGCCATCGACACCCCACCGCTGACGGTCAGCGGGAAGCTGCACATCGGGCACGTCTACTCGTTCACCCACACCGACACGGTCGCGCGGTTCCAGCGCATGCGCGGCAAGGAGGTGTTCTACCCCATCGGGTGGGACGACAACGGCCTGCCGACCGAGCGCAGGGTGCAGAACTATTTCCACGTCCGGTGCGATCCCGCGCTGCCCTACGACCCGTCGTTCGTGCCGCCGGCCAGCCCCGGCACCGACCAGATCCCGGTGTCGCGGCGCAACTTCGTGGAGCTGTGCCAGCGCCTGACCGACCTGGACGAGCAGGCGTTCGAGGAGGTGTGGCGCCGGCTCGGCCTGTCGGTGGACTGGTCAACGATGTACCGGACCATCGACGAGCCGTCCCGCGCCATCTCGCAGCGCGCCTTCCTGCGCAACCTGGCCCGCGGCGAGGCCTACCTGGCCGAGGCGCCGACCCTGTGGGACGTGACGTTCCGCACCGCGGTCGCCCAGGCCGAGCTGGAAGACCGGGAGGTGGCCGGGGCCTACTACCGGATCGCCTTCCATACCCCGGGCGGCGAGGTGGTGCGGGTGGCGACCACCCGGCCCGAGCTGCTGCCTGCCTGCGTGGCGCTGGTCGCCCGGCCCGGCGACGAGCGGTACCGCGCCCTGATCGGGACCACGGTGCACACGCCGCTGTTCGGGGTGGAGATCCCGGTGCTGGCCCACCACCTGGCCGACCCGGCCAAGGGCACCGGCATCGCCATGGTGTGCACGTTCGGGGATTCGGCCGACGTCACCTGGTGGCGGGAGCTGGACCTGCCCACCCGCCCGGTGATGGGCACAGACGGCCGCTTCGTGGCCTGCCCGCCCGCCGCGATCACCAGCCAGGCGGGCCGCCGGGCCTACCGGCAGCTCGCCGGGGAGACAGTGGCGGCGGCCCGGGAGCGGACCGCCAGGCTGCTGCGCGCCAGCGGGGACCTGCTCGGCGACCCCGAGCCGGTCCGGCACGCGGTCAACTTCTACGAGCGGGGCACCCAGCCGCTGGAGGTCGTCACCACCCGGCAGTGGTACCTGCGCAACGGGGGCCGCGACCCGGAACTGGCGCAGGCCCTGATCGAGGCGGCCGGCCAGATCAGCTGGCACCCCGCCCATATGCGGGTCCGGTACGAGAACTGGGTGAACGGCCTCAACGGCGACTGGCTGGTCAGCCGGCAGCGGTTCTTCGGCGTGCCGATCCCGCTCTGGTACCCGCTCGACGCCGGGGGCCAGCCGCGCTATGACACGCCAATCGTGCCGGCCGACGAGAGCCTGCCGGTCGACCCGATGGCGCAGGCCCCCCCCGGTTATGACGCCTCCCAGCGCGGCCGGCCGGGCGGTTTCGCCGGCGACCCGGACGTGATGGACACCTGGGCCACTTCCTCCCTCACCCCGCAGATCGCGGCCCGGTGGTCGATCGACGGCGACCTGCCCGCCCGGGTGCTGCCGATGGACTTGCGCCCGCAGGCGCACGAGATCATCCGCACCTGGCTCTTTTACACACTGCTGCGCTCCCGGCTGGAGAACGGCACCGTGCCGTGGCGGCACGCCGCGATCTCCGGCTGGGTCCTCGACCCAGACCGGAAGAAGATGTCCAAGTCGGGGGGGAACGTGGTCACGCCGATGGACTCGCTGCGCAGGCACGGCAGCGACGCGGTGCGCTACTGGGCGGCCAGCGGCCGACTCGGCGTCAACGTGGCCTTCGATCCGGCCCAGCTGAAGGTGGGCCGGAGGCTGGCGATCAAGATACTGAACGCGAGCCGGTTCGTGCTCACGCTGGCCCCGCCCGGCGCCCGGCCCGCCGGCCCGGCCGCGCCTGAGGGCGCGGCGGCCATCAGCGAGCCCCTCGACGCGGCGATGCTCGGCCGGCTGGCCCAGATGATCGGCCAGTGCACCGCCTCGTTCGAGGCCTACGACCACGCGGGCGCGCTGGCGGCGGTGGAGGACTTCTTCTGGTTCTTCTGCGACGACTACCTGGAACTGGTCAAGGACCGCGCCTATGGGGGACGTGGCGATAGGCCGGCCGCTCGGCGCGGGCCGCGCTGAGGCTCGCGCTCTCGGCGGTGCTCCGGCTGTTCGCCCCGTTCCTGCCGTTCGTGACCGAGGAGGCATGGTCGTGGTGGCAGGCCGGCTCGGTGCACCGCGCCGCCTGGCCGGAGCCGGCCGAGGCGCTTACCGCCGCGGATGGCACCGGCCGCGGGACGCTCGAGGCGGCCTCGGCCGCGATCGCCGCCATCCGGGGGGCCAAGTCCGGCGCCCGGGTGTCCATGCGGGCGCCGGTCCGGGAACTGGTGGTGGCGGCGCCGCGGGACCACCTGGACGCACTCACGGCCGTGCTGCCCGACGTCCGGGCCGCGGGCCGGGTCGAGCGCACCGAACTGCGGCTGCGTGATCAGCCGGAGCCGGCCTACCAGGTCACCCTCTGACCGGCCCCCCGGTCACCCCGGGTCCGGTTCGCTGTCCGCGCGGTTCCGGGCGGCCCGGATAACTCCTCCGCCGAGTCGGCGGTGAGCAGGCTGATCCATTCATCGGCCGGGTCGGCCGGGGGCGGCAGGGCTGGCGGAACGGGCAGCTTGGCCTTGTTTCGCCCACGCCCGTTCTTGCCACGCGCCGCCTCGTCCGGCTTGGCCGCCTCCTCATCCAGCCCGGCCGCCTCCGGCGGGTCGGCCGCGGCCGGGACCGGCGCGGCCTGGCCGTCGGCCGGTGACTTCGGCTGCTCGCCGGCGCTGTCCTCACGGTCCTGGCTGGCCTGGCCCGTCGCTGGATCTGCCGCGGGCCTGCCCGGCTGTTCCGGCTCCGGTCCCTCGGGCTGCTCCTCGGGCGGCTGGGCGGGGGCGAAAGCGTTCCAGCTTGTGGTTGACAGGCTCACCGACAGCCGGTCCCAGTCCGCGGACGGATCGCTGACCTGCGGTTTCGCCCAGTCCAGGGATTCGTCCCCGGGCAGCTCGTCGGCCCACCCGTCGGGCACCCCGGCCGGCGACTTCCCGGCTGCGGGCTTCCCGGCCGGCCTCTCCGCAACCGGGCTTGGCTCCGCCTCGCCGGGCTTGTCCGCGCCCCAGCCGGGTTCCGCCTCGCCGGGCTTGTCCCCGGCCCAGTCATCGGCCTCGTCACCGGGTCTGTCTCTGGCCCAGCCAGCGGCTTCTTCACCCGGCCTGCCGCTGGCCCAGCCAGCGGCCCCGTCACCGGGAGTGTCCCTGGCCCAGCCAGCGGCTTCTTCACCCGGCCTGCCGCTGGCCCAGCCGGGTTCCGCCTCACCGGGCTGGTCCCCGGCCCAGCCAGCGGCCCGGTCAACGGCCCGCTCGCCCTCCCAGGCCGCCGCCTCGCCGGCCCAGCCGGTCCCGGTTCCGGCGGCCTGCTCCGGCGCCCAGCCGTCGGCCCGGGCGGCGGATTCGCCAGCCCAGCCCGCGCCACCGGCTGCCTCCTGGCCGCCCCCCTCCCGGCCGACAATGCGCAGGTCGTGGAAGGCCACGCTGAAGCCGGTGCCTTCCGGCGCGGCACACACGATCCCGGCGAGCATCTCACAGTCCGGCGGCATGAACACCAGCGCCGCGAGCTCGGCGGCACCGTCCCCGGCGGCGTAGCGGACCTCCACCGCGTCGCCGCGCCGCGACGCCCGCAGGGTGACCTCGTCGGCGCCGGCCGGCAGGTCGGCCACCATCCAGCTGGAGCGGCCCATGGTCAGGACGGTGCTGAGCCGCAGCCGCCCCTGGAAGAACTCCAGCCCGGTCTTCAGCCAGGTCTCCTGGTCGGCCCGGAGCATGATCCCGGCCTGGTCGTACTGGCTGGAGAAAGCGCCGCGGATCCGCACCGAGACATCGAGATCCCCCGGGAGACGGTCGCCGTACACGTGGCCGTTGTCGCGGACGTACCCGTAACCCGTTGTCCGCCAGAAGTCTGTGCCCGGGTCGACGCTGACCCTGAGCACATCGCCGTTTCGCTGCCAGCTGGCCGGCTCGTTCAGCCACTGCATGGAGGTCCTCCGCTGGGGTCAACGGTGTCGACCGTATCGGTATCCGGGCCGCCGGTACTCTCGGGTGCATGGACAAAGTCCAGCGAACAGATGCGGAATGGCGGGAGCGGCTCACCCCCGAGGAGTACCGGGTCCTGCGCGAGGCGGGCACGGAGCCCCCCTGGACCGGCGACTATACCGATACCAAGACCGAGGGCGTGTACCGGTGCCGGGCGTGCGGCGCGGAACTGTTCCGGTCACAGGAAAAGTTCAACTCTCACTGCGGATGGCCAAGCTTCTACCAGCCCTCCAGCGACGACGCGGTGGAGCTGATCGAGGACCGCTCGCTCGGCATGACCAGGATCGAGGTCCGGTGTGCCCGCTGCGGCTCCCACCTCGGGCACGTGTTCGAGGGTGAAGGCTACCAGGTGCCCACCGACCAGCGCTGGTGCATCAACTCCGTCTCGCTCACCCTGGAACCGGCGGCCGGGCAGTGAACCACCTGCGCCTGATCCGGGCCGGGCAGCTTTCCGGCGATACCGCCCAGACCAGCGGCATGATCCGGTCCGCTGCCATCTCCGGGCCGCTGGTCGGGTCGCGGTCGCTGTGGATGGGAACCACCGTGCTGCCGCCGGGGACATCGTCCGGGGACCACCACCACGGCGCGTCGGAGACCGGCATCTACGTGGTGTCCGGTCATCCCGCCTTCGTGTTCCGCGCACCCGGCGAGCCCGGCCTGACCCGGCTGGAGACCGGGCCCGGCGATTTCGTCTGGGTTCCGCCGCACGTGCCGCACCGCGAGGAGAACACCTCACCGGATTCCGAGGCCGTCGTCGTGATCGCCCGCTCCACGCAGGAGGCGATCGTGGTCAACGTCGACGGCCTCTAGCCGTCAGGGAAGCGAGGCGATCAGCTCGCCGGGCGGCTTGCGGCGGCCGGTGTAGAAGGGGATCTCCAGCCGGGTGTGCAGCCGGGCCCGGGCGCCCCGCAGGTGGCGCATGAGATCGACGATCCGGTGCAGCTCGTCGGCTTCGAAGGCGAGTATCCACTCGTAGTCGTTGAGCGAGAAACAGGAGACGGTGTTGGCGCGGACGTCGGGGTAGTCGCGCGCCATCTGGCCGTGCTCGGCGAGCATCGCCCGCCGCTCCGCGGGGTCGAGCAGGTACCACTCGTAGGACCGGACGAACGGGTACACGCTCACGTAGCCGCGCGGCGGCTCGTCGGCGAGGAACGCCGGGATATGACTCTTGTTGAACTCGGCCGGCCGGTGCAGCGCCATCACCGACCACACCGGCTCGCTGGCCCGCCCCAGCCGGGTGCGCCGGAACCGCGCGTAGAGCTCCTGCAGGTCGTCGGGGCCCGGTGCGATCCACCAGAACATGTAGTCGGCGTCGGCCCGCAGCCCTTGCACGTCGTAGCACCCGCGGGTGATGACACCCTTGCCCGCGGCCTGGTCGAGCAGCGCTTCCAGCTCCGCCGCCAGTGCCTCCCGGCCTGGTCGGCCTGCGTCCAGCGCCGCGGCGTCGCGGACCCGGAACACCGACCACATGGTGTAGCGGATCAGCTCGTTCAGATCGCGGGCGCGGCGGCGCTCGCCCGCGGGACTCTCGTCAGTGCCTGCCAT
The DNA here is from genome assembly GCA_963730065.1 of uncultured Actinomycetes bacterium. Taxonomy (GTDB): domain Bacteria; phylum Actinomycetota; class Actinomycetes; order Streptosporangiales; family Streptosporangiaceae; genus UBA9676. Next base: position 775,592 of record CAVSQL010000014.1, read on the forward strand.
GGCTCTATTGTCCGCCCCCGCCAGGGCTGGGGAAGCCTCACCCGGCCGATGTGGCGGCCTGTTTGGGCCTGGCCGGCTGTTCCGTTACATGGGCCACCGGATGCGGGAGCCGCTGGGCACGAGCGGGCGGCCCGGGCCGGCGCGGCGTCGCGGCGGGTCAGCCGCTGCTGGGCACGTTGGCCGGCCTGCTCTCGCGCAGGTAGCGCAGCACCTGCGCGACCGCGACCTGGGCGGTGGCGATGCAGGCCGGGATGCCGATCCCGTCGTAGGCGGCCCCGCATACGGCCAGGCCGGGCTCGCGGCCCACCCCTGCGCGGATCCGGCCCACCCGGTCCAGGTGGCCGACGGTGTACTGGGGCAGCGCCCCGCCCCACCTGGTCACCCGGATGCCAGCTGGCTCGCCGCGCACACCGGTCGCCGCGGCCAGGTCGGCGGCGGCCAGCGCGGCCAGGTCGGCGTCGTCCCGCTGCAGCAGCCGCTCCTCCCCGATCCGCCCCAGCGAGCAGCGGACCACGGCCAGGGCCGGGGCGGCCCCGTCGGCGGAGCGCAGCTGCGGCCACTTGACGGAGGAGAACGTGACCGCTTTCACCGGGCGGCCGTCCACGGCCGGCACGAGGTACCCGCTGCCCTCCAGCGGCCGCGGGAAGCACGAGGCGGGGTAGGCCAGGGTGACGACGGCCATGCTCGCGTAGGCGATCCCGGCCAGGGCCGCGCGCGCGTCGGCGGCTCCCGGCAGCCCGGCCAGGAGCCGGGCCGCGGGCTGGGCCGGGACGGCCAGCACCACGGCGTCCGCGTCCAGGCAGGCCGGGGCGTGGGCGGACCCGATCGTCAGCCGCCAGCCGCCCGGGGTGCGCGCGAGCTCACGGACCATCGCACAGGTCCGCACCTCCGCGCCCGACGCGGCGGCGACGGCTGCCGGCAGGGCGCCCAGGCCGCCGACCAGTGTGGAGAAGATGGTGGCCTCCGCCGCCGCCCCGGTGACCGCCGACGCCGGCATCAGCGCGCCCGCCGCCTCGGCCAGCGACGCGTGCCGGCGGGACTCCGCGGCCAGGCCGGGGACGGTCGCCTCGAACGACAGGTCCTCCGACCGCCCCGCGTAGACCCCGCCGAGCAGGGGGTTGACCAGCCGATCAACCACTTCCCGGCCGAACCTGGCGGCCACGTAGCTGGCCACGTCCACGTCGCTCCCGCGCGGGGTGGTGGGCAGGCCAAGATCTTCCCGGGCCCGGGTCATGCCCGCCACCGAGAGCAGCCGGCACCGGGCCAGGTCATCGAGGTCGGCCGGCACTCCCATGACCTGGCGGCGCGGCAGCGGCCGCATCTGCCCCCGGCTCCAGATCCGGGCGGTGGTGGTACCGGGGGCGACGAGGCGGCCGGCGAGCCCGGCCGCGTGGATCAGGCCGGTCCCCTCCGGCCTGCGGGCGAGCAGCGCCTCCGCGCCCTCATCGACCGCTATCCCGGCGACCTCCGAGACGGCAAGCTTGCCGCCGAGCCGCGGCGAGCCTTCCAGGACGGTGACGCTCACCGGCGCGTCACGCAGGAAGAACGCGGCGGCCAGCCCGGCGATGCCGCCGCCGACGATCACGACCCTGGGCGGGACGCGGAGGTCCATCCGCCCAGCCTGGCAGACCGCGCCGGCCGAAGCGAGCCGGGAACGCCGGCCCGAGCGGGCCGGGACGCCGACGGCCTGGTCACCGGGCCGGTGATGCGGAGAGCCACTGCGCTCCGGGCCGGACAGCCCGGTGCGCGTCTGCATGCGCCGGGAGCTGACCGCGGACAGCCCGCCAGCACGTGATGCCAACTCGTGACCAGCCGGGCGGAACCGCACGCTCCCCCCCGGCCGTCCGATCGGCATGTCAGCATCACTGCGCTTGTTCTGCACCAGGCATGCACTCGCCGCGCTCGGCGCTGGCACCTGCCTGCTTCTCGTGGGCTGCTCGGGCGGCTCCTCAGCGGCCTCGATGTCGGCCGCAAGCGGGCGCGCGGCCGCCGCGCCGGAGGCACCGGCCGCGGTCCCCGCGCTGCCGGGCGGCGCGGTGGCGCAGGCTCAGCTCACGGCCCTCCCCCCGCCGGCCGGCCAGGCGATCGTCTACACCGCGAGCCTGACGGTGCGGGCCGGTGACGTACGGGCGGCGGCGGCGCGGGCCGCCCAGCTGGCCAGCTCGGCCGGCGGTTACGTGGCCAGCGAGACCGCCCAGTTCAGCCACCGTCATCCGGCCGACGGCACGATATCCATCCAGCTGAAGATCCCCGTCGCCAGCTACCAGGCCACGCTCGCGGCGCTGTCCGCGCGGCTGGGCACCAGGATCTCGCTGTCCCAGCGGGCGCAGGACGTCACCCAGGCCGTCGCCGACGTGACCAGCCGGGTGGCCTCGGCTCAGGCCGCCATCGTCCAGCTGCGCCGACTCCTGGCACGGGCCGGCTCGGTCAGCAGCCTGCTCATGGTCCAGGACCAGATCAACACCCAGGAGTCCGACCTGGAGGCGCTGCAGTCGCAGCAGCGCGCGCTGGCGCACGAGACCACGTACGGGACCGTCTCGGTGCTGCTGGTGAGCAGGCGGCCGCCGCCGGCCGCACGGCCGGTGAAGATAGCGGGCGGATTCACCGGCGGGCTGGCCGCTGGCTGGCGTGCGCTGCGCCAGGTGGCATCGTGGCTGCTCACCGGGGTCGGCGCGCTGCTGCCGTTCCTGGTGTTCGTGATCGGGGCGGTGTACGCCGGCCTGCGGGGATGGCGCTGGCTGGCCCGGCACCGGTCGGCCCAGCGCCCGGCGGGCCCGCGCCCGGCGGACTGAGCTCGCCGCCGGGCCGGCTCAACCGGTTGCGGTCGCGTCGCCCGGCGCCGACGCCTCGTGGACGAGGTCGGTGAGGCGGGCCAGCACACCAGGGTCGGTTTCGGGCAGGACCCCGTGCCCGAGGTTGAAGACGTGCCCTTCCGCGGTGCGGCCGCGGGACAGCACGTCCCTGGCCCGCCGCTCGACCACTTCCCATGGGGCCAGCAGGACCGCCGGATCGAGGTTGCCCTGCAGCGCGGTGCCGATGTCCACCCGGCGGACCGCCTCGTCCAGGCTGACCCGCCAGTCCACCCCGACCACGTCCGGGCCGGCCTCGCTCATCAGGCCCAGCAGCTCGCCGGTGCCGACGCCGAAGTGCAGCCGCGGCACGCCGGCCCCGGCGAGCGCCGCGAAGACCTGCTTGCTGTACGGCAGCACCGCGGCCCGGTAGTCCTCCGGGCTCAGCGTCCCGACCCAGGAGTCGAAAAGCTGGACCGCGGAGGCGCCGGCGGCGACCTGGATCCGCAGGAACGAGATGGTGATGTCGGTGAGCCGCGCGAGCAGGGCGTGCCACATCCCCGGGTTGCCGTACATCAGTGCCTTGGTCCGCTCCTGGTTCTTCGACGGCCCCCCTTCGACCAGGTAGGACGCCAGCGTGAACGGGCCGCCGGCGAAGCCGATCAGCGGCGTCCGGCCCAGCTCGGCCACCAGCGAGTTGATCGCCGGGGTGAGGTAGGGAACGTCGTCCGGCTCGAGATTGCGCAGCCGGGCCAGGTCGGCTTCGCGCCGGACCGGCTGCCCGATCACCGGCCCGATCCCGGCCTTGATGTCGACGTCCACACCCACCGCGCGCAGCGGGACCACGATGTCGCTGAACAGGATGGCCGCGTCCACGTGGTAACGCCGGATCGGCTGGAGGGTGATCTCGGTGATGAGGTCGGGAGTCGTGCACGCGGCCAGGATCGACTTGCGTTTGCGCGCGGTCCGGTACTCCGGCAGCGACCGGCCCGCCTGGCGCATGAACCAGACCGGGGTGCAGGGGACAGGCTGGCGGCGGCAGGCACGCAGGAAGGGGGACTCCTTGGTCGGGGCCGTCACGCAGGTGATCATCTCACAGCCGGGGACACGCCGACCGAGGTCCACCGCCGTTGGCGGGCGGCGTGCGACCATCGTGTCCAGTCGGCGCGCCGCAGCGGGTGCTCCCGCAATCCCTGGCCGCGGCAGGCCGACGGCGAGGGAGGTCACCGGGATGAGCCAGGCGTTCCGCCAGTGCACCGAGTGCGGCGGCGAGCGGATGTTCACGCAGCATCACGACATACCGGGCAGCTGCCCGGACTCCCCGGACGGTGAATGCCCCGAGTGGTTCTGCATCGGATGCGGCGGTGCCGTGCTGGTGGACTTCGTTCTTTACCGCGCCGAGCCGAAATTGATATCCGGCATGCCTGCCCGTGTGGCGTGACGGACAGCGGTGACGTCGTACGCTCGGAGCATGAGGCAGGTGGGCGGGGTCACGGCACCAGGCGAAGAAGCAGCCGCCGCGTTCACGGCCGCGGTAGCGGGTCTGCGGTCGGGCCAGGAGCAGGTGTGTACCGTCCGCCCGGAGCTGAGTTTCGAGGACGTGCCCGCGCCCCGGACCCTCGCGCCGTTCGCGACTGCCTTCGCCGCCACCGCCAGGGTCGGCGGGACTGAGGTCGCATCGGGCCGGTTCGTGCTCCTCTACGACCCGGCCGGGCAGCATGGCTGGGCGGGCCCGCTGCGCGTCATCGTCTACATCCGCGCCGACCTGGAGCCGGAGATCGCCGCCGACCCGATGCTGGGTGAGGTCGCCTGGTCCTGGCTGACCGAGGCGCTCGACGCCCGCACCTCCGGCTACGCCGCGCCCAGCGGGACGGTGACCCGCGTCGTCACCGAGGGATTCGGCGCCAAACGGGAAGAGCCGCAGGTGACCGGCTTCGAACTGCGGGCCTCCTGGTCACCAGTGGGAATGGGTGACACGCCCGGCCAGGCCGAGCCCGAGCAGGCGGGGCTGGACGGTCATCTCGCCGCCTGGTGCGGCGCGATGTGTGCCGCTGCCGGGCTGCCCCCGCTGGTCGCGGGGGTGACCGCGCTCCGGCCACCCGCCCGGCGGCGCGGCCCATGAGAGAAGGCGCCGCACCGGCCGCGTCCCGGCCGGGGCCGGCCGGGCCCCTGAGCAAGCGGAACAGCAGGAGACCGGGGAGCAGGAGGCCGGGCAGGAGCAGCCGCCCGAGCCAGCACGGGCGGTACCGCTGCTCGAACCGCGTGACGGGCTTCCCCCGCTGGTGACCACGGCACCGGCGCTCGCGGAGGCGGTGGCCACGCTCGGCGCGGGCGAAGGGCCGGTCGCGGTGGACGCCGAGCGTGCCTCCGGCTACCGCTACGGGCACCGCGCCTTCCTCGTCCAGCTGCGCCGCCGGGACGCGGGCACGGTGCTGATCGACCCGGTCGCCTGCCCCGACCTGTCGGCGCTCGACGCGGCGCTCGCCGACTGCGAGGCCGTGCTGCACGCCGCCTCCCAGGACCTGCCCTGCCTGGCCGAGCTCGGGTACCGGCCGCGCCGGCTGTTCGACACCGAGCTGGCCGGCCGCCTGCTGGGCTACCCGCGGGTCGGGCTGGGCGTGCTGGTGGAGACCGTGCTCGGCTTCACGCTGGAGAAGGGTCATGCGGCGGCGGACTGGTCGACCCGGCCGCTGCCCACCGAGTGGCTCCGTTATGCCGCGCTGGATGTGGAGGTCCTGGTCGAGCTGCGCGACGCCCTGGCGGCCGAGCTGGCGGAGCAGGGCAAGACCGAATGGGCCCGGCAGGAGTTCGCCGCGGTACTCGCGGCCGGCCCGCCCGCTCCCCGGCCCGACCCCTGGCGCCGCACGTCCGGCATCCATCGCGTGCACACCCGGCGGGGCATGGCGGTGGTCCGCGAGCTCTGGCTGGAGCGTGACAAGATCGCGCGTCGGCGTGACCTGTCCCCGGGCCGGGTGCTGCCGGACGCCGCTATCGTCGAGGCCGCGCGGGTGCTGCCAGGCACCCAGCGTGACCTCACCGAGATCCCCGGATTCAGGGGCCGGGGCGCCCGGCGGCACGCCCCGGAGTGGCGGCGGGCCGTCAACCGGGCCCGGGCCCAGCCCGAGCCGAGCCTGCCCGGCACGGCGTCCCCCCTGCCCGAGGGCCCGCCGCCCGCGCACCGCTGGGCGGAGCGGGACCCGGTCGCCGCCGGGCGGCTGGCGGTGGTGCGCAGCGCGGTCGCGGCGCTCGCCGACGAGCATTCCCTGCCCGCCGAGAACCTGCTGCCGCCCGACGTGGTGCGCAGGCTGGCCTGGAAGCCACCGGAGCCGCCCAGCCCGGAGGCGATCGGTGCCGAGCTGGTGCAGCATGGCGCCCGGCCCTGGCAGGCGGAGCTGACCGCGAAGCCGATCAGCAAGGCGCTCGTCAGGCTCACCGAGAAGAACGACGAATGAGCGATCCCGGTGGCGTCCGGCGCGCCGGACTGTCGGTGCCGCCGGCGACAATGATGACGTGAGGAATCCGGCGGTCACCGAACTCGCCTGGGGCACGATCGCATCCCCGGTCGGCGAGATATCCGTGGGCTGCGGCGCGGCCGGCGTTACCGGGGTCCGTTTCGGCCCGCCACCGGGCCAGGCGCGGGCCCGGCCGCCGGGCGATCCGGCGGGCGGGCACCTTGGCGCGGCGCTCGCCCAGGTGACGGAGTACTTCGCCGGCCAGCGGCGCGCCGTTGACCTGCCGGTGGACTGGTCGGGCATGTCCCCGGCCCAGCGCCAGGTGCTGCCGGTGCTGCTGGCCTCGGCGGGCTATGGCGAGACGGTCACCTACGGTGAGCTCGCCCGCCGGGCCGGCCTGGCGAACGGGAGCACGGTTCCCGCGGCCCGGGTGGCGGGCCAGATCATGGGCTCCAATCCCTGCGCGATCATCGTGCCGTGCCACCGGGTGGTGGCCAGTGACGGGCTGGGCGGCTACAGCGGCGGCACCGGTATCGAGGTCAAGCGCTGGCTGCTGATCTTCGAAGGGGCGCTGCCACCGACCCTGGACTGGGACGCCAGCGGCCCCGCCGGGCCCGGCCTCAACTGACCGCCCCGGCCACCGGGCCGCTCCGGCTGGGAGCTCAGCCCGGCCGCGGCCGCTACGGTCAGGACTTCAGGTCGTGCTGCTCGGCCGAGATGAGCCTGCCCCCGGCCACGTGCAGGGCCCAGAAGGCGCCTTTGCGCAGCGGTGGCCCGGCCGGCACCGGCGCGCCGAGCACCTCGCAGGCCGCCCGCAGCATGGCGGGCAGGGTCTCGCGGTGGGCAGAAGCCACGACCGGCTCGCCGGTCGTGACCAGCCCGGTCATCAGGTCGCGGGCGGCGGCCGTCTCCTCCGGGGACGGCTCGCCCGACTCCGGGCTGCCGGGCGGCGGCGCGAAGGCCGGCGTCGGCTCCACCACCCCGCCGGTCAGCTTCGCATACGGCTCGACGGTCGCCAGGCACCGTTCCGCGGTGGAGCTGATCACCCGGGCGGAGCCGAAACAGGACAGGATCTGGCCCAGGAGCTTCGCCTGGTCCTGCCCGAGCGGGGTCAGCGGCCGGGCCAGGTCGTCGGGGTGGCCAGCGTTGTGCCAGGCCTTCTTGTTCCGTGCCGAGGCATGCCGGACCAGGATCACCGGTGTGGTGGCGGCGGGGGCGGCCGCGAACTCGCTGAGCACCTCGGTGTCGCGGGCGTAGCTGAGCCGGTCACCGGCCACGGTCAGCGGCAGCCACGCCAGCTGGTCGACCTCCGCGTTGGGCACGAACGGGGCGGGCTCGGCGGGGCCGCCGGTCTCGTCCGGGGCGCCCGCCACCGCCTGCGCCGCCGGGCGGGCCGCCCAGTAATCCACCTGCTTGGGCCGGCCGTCGCTGAGGTAGCGGACCGTCCTCAGCCGCCTGCCCAGGATGATCTCGATCCCGGTCTCCTCGGTCACCTCCCGCACCGCCGTGATCAGCACGTGCTCACCGGGCTCGGACTTGCCCTTGGGGATGCTCCAGTCGTCGTAACGGGGCCGGTGGACAAGGGCCACCTCCGGCCCCTGCTCGCCCTGCCGCCATAGGACCGCCCCGGCGGCCGGGATCTTCGGTGGCTTGTCCCGGTCGGCCATCAATGGCCCTGCGGCGCGTGCCGTGCGAGCAGGTACTGCTGCAGGTCACGCAAGGGCCGGCCGGGCGCGTCCAGGTGATGCCAGGTCCAGGTGCCGTCGCCGGCCAGCCACCACGACGCGGTGGTCTCGTCCATGGCCAGGGCGATGAGGCTGCGCAGCTCCGCCTGCTGGGCCGGGTCCTTCACCCGGACCAGCGCCTCGACCCGCCGGTTCAGGTTGCGGTGCATCAGGTCGGCGGAGCCGATCCACACCTCGCTGTCTTCATCTTCACCGGTGCCGAACGCGTAGATCCGGGAGTGCTCCAGGAACCGGCCGAGCACGCTGCGGACGCGGATCGTCTCCGACAGGCCGGGGATGCTCGGCCGGATGCAGCAGATCCCGCGCACCCACAGGTCCACCGGCACCCCCGCCCTCGACGCCTCGTACAAGGCGTCGATCATCACCTCGTCCACGATCGAATTGCACTTGAACTGAATCCGGGCCGGCTGGCCCTCCCGGTGCCGGGCCACCTGCTGCCTGATGCGTTCCAGCAGGCCCACGCGCAGGCCGGCCGGGGCGACCAGCAGCCGCTGGTAGGCGTTCTTGCGGCTGTAACCGGTCAGGTGGTTGAACAAGTCGGTGACGTCCGCCCCGACCACGGGATCGGCGGTCAGCAGGCCCAGATCCTCATACATCCGGGCGGTCTTGGGGTGGTAGTTGCCGGTCCCGATATGGCAGTAGCGGCGCAGCGAGCCGTCCGACTCCTCCCTCACCACCAGCACCGTCTTGCAGTGGGTCTTCAGGCCGACGATCCCCCACACGACGTGGCAGCCGGCCTCCTCCAGCTTGCGCGCCCAGGTGATGTTGGCCCGCTCGTCGAACCTGGCCTTCAGCTCGACCACCACCACCACCTGCTTGCCCGCTTCGGCGGCGTCGACGAGGGCGTCCACGATCGAGGACGAATCGCTGGTCCGGTACAGGGTCTGCTTGATCGCAAGCACGTGGGGGTCGGCGGCCGCCTCCACGATCAGCCGCTCCACCGTGGTGGTGAACGAGTCGTAGGGCAGGTGGATGAGCACGTCCTGCCTGTCCAGGGTGGTGAAGATGTCGGTGTCCTGCGGCAGGGCGGACTCCGAGGGCACGAAGGCCGGGTATTTGAGCTTGGGCAGGTCCAGGTCGGCGATGACGCTCAGGCCGGACAGGTCGAGCGGGCCGGGCACGTGGTAGACGGCGCGCTCGTCGATGTCGAGCTCGGTAACCAGCTTGTCGAGCACGTCGCTGGAGATGGTGTCCTCCACCTCCAGCCGCACCGCGGGCTCGAACCGGCGCCGTTGCAGCTCCCGCTCCAGCGACTGGAGCAGGTTCTCGGTGACGTCCTCGTCCACCTCCAGGTCGCGGGTGCGGGTGACCCGGAAGGCGTGGTGCTCGAGTATCTCCAGGCCGGCGAAGAGCTCAGTGAGATGGGCGGCGATCACGTCTTCCAGCGGCACGAAGCGGTACCGCGAGACGTTGAGGAACCGGGGCAGCAGCGGCGGCACCTTTACCCGGGCGAACATGGTGGCGCCGGTGTCGGGGTCGGCGACCATCACCGCCAGGCTGAGCGACAGGCCCGAGATGTAGGGGAACGGGTGCGCGGGATCCACGACCAGCGGCGTGAGCACCGGGTAGATCCGCTCGCGGAACAGCCGCTGCAGGTCCTGCTGCTCCTGCGCGGACAGCTCCTTCCACCGCAGCACCTCGATCCCTTCCTGGCCCAGGGCGGGCAGGACCGACCGGGCGTAGCACTCGGCATGGCGGACGCTGAGCTCGCGGGCTTTGTCCAGGGTGCGGGTCAGGACCTCCTCGGGCGGAAGCCCGGTCATGCTCTCCACCGGCAGGCCGGTCGCCATCCGGCGCATCCGCCCCGCCACCCGGACCATGAAGAACTCATCCAGGTTGCTCGCGAAGATGGACAGGAACCTGACCCGTTCGAGCAGGAAGAGGGTCTCGTCCTCGGCGAGCTCGAGCACCCGCTGGTTGAATCTGAGCCAGCTTTCCTCGCGGTCGAAGTAGCGGCCGGGCGGAAGATCGTCATACTGCCCGGCCCGGCCGTCGGCCGGCCCGGCGTGGGGCCGGACCGCGGATGCGGCCTCCCGGGCGTCCGGCGGCCGGACCGAGGACACGTCCTCCCCCGCTCTCGCTCCTTCCCGGTGCTCCCCGGGCGGCCAGGCCGGGTCGTCACCGCGTTCGGGAAGATCCGCCCACTCGCCTGATATCTGCTCACCCGATGCCCGCTGGCCCGGCGTCCGTTCCCCCGGCACTGACGACTCCTGCGGGCCTTCAGGCTGCTCCAAGCCGACCTGCATGCTGCCCATGCGGTCATTGTCCCCAATGCGCGCGGAATCAAGACGTCCGGGATCGGTCGAAAAGCCCGCTATCCCGGCGTCCGCCGGGCCCGCACCGGGCACGCCAGCGAGCGTGGCGTTCCGGGTCATGGCGCGCCCCGCGTCACCCCAGGGCGGCGGCCAGCTGCCGCCGCTCATCTGGCCGGACAGGCCGGCCTGCCGCCAGATCCGGCTCACCGCCGACTGGCTCACGCCCGCCTCGGCGGCCATTAGGCGGGTCAACCACCGGCGGCGGCCCGTCGGCGGCGCCTCAAGCAGCGCCCGGGCGACCACGCGCGCCGCCTGCTCGTCGGTGATCGTCCGGGGAGCCCCCGGCCGGCGCGCGTCGCGCAGCCCGGCGAGCCGCTGGGCCAGGAACCGCGCCCGCCACTTGCGGACGGTGTCCCGGGACAGCCCGAGCTCGGCCGCCACCCGCGAAACCGGCCGCCCCTCCGGGCCGGCCGCGCACGCGAGCACGATCCGCGCGCGCACCGCCAGCGGCCCCGCTGACGGATCGTCCGCCCAGGCGGCCAGCCGGGCCCGCTCGCCATGGGTCAGCACCACCGGCACCGATTTCGGGTTCGCCACGGCTCCTACTCTATTGTGCGCATACGAACTTATGACTCATGGGCTGGCTCGCTGCGCCCACCGGGCCACGGTGGAAGCGGCGGCCCGGGAGCCGCGGAGCAGGCCGCCGGCCGGGCACGCCAGCGGCGGTTCAGGGCGTGGGGACGGCGGGCGGTGCTACTGACCGGGCGGGCGGCAGGCGGCGTCGATCGCCTCCCGGCTGGGGAGCTTCACCCGGGCCCCCCGGCCCAGCGCCGTGGCCAGGGCCATCTCGGCCTGCTCCACCCGCAGCCAGTCGGTGTAGCTGACCGGCAGCACCCCCCGGGTGGCCAGCACTCCCGCCAGGTGCTCCCGCGCGGCCCGGGCGCTCCCGTTCCCGTCCGGGCTCTGCCCCGGCGCGCAGTCGGCCAGCAGCGACTTGACGGTATCGGCCGCGTCGGACTTGTTGGTCCCGATCACCCCGGTCGGGCCCCGCTTGAGCCAGCCGACCACGTATTCCCGCGGCAGCGGGGCGCCGTCGGGCCCGGTCACCCGGCCCGCCTCGTTCGGCACCGTGTAGCTCCGGTCGTCGAACGGCACGCCCGGCAGCGGCACGCTCTGGTAGCCGACGCTGCGCAGGACCATCTGGACGTCCATCCGCTCGTACTCACCCGTGCCGATGAGCTTGCCCTGCTCGTCGAGCCGGGTGCGCTCGACGATCAGGCCCGACACCCGCCCGGCACCTTCGATCCGTACCGGCCGCAGCCAGAACCGGACGTTGAGCCACCGGTCGTTGAGCTGCCGGGTGCTCCAGTCCGGGCAGCGGGCCGCCCAGTCGTCGATGACCGTGAGGTTGCCGCGGACCCGGCGGTCGGTTTCCGCGAGCTTGGTCCCCTCCCCGCAGGCGTCGAACGCGGCCAGGTCGGCTTCGGGGCCCGGCACGGCGATGTCGACCCCGCCGAGCTGGCCGAGCTCGCGCAGCTCCTTGGTGGTGAACTTGGCCTGGGCGGGCCCGCGGCGGCCGATCACGTGCACCTCGCGGACGTTGCTGGCCCGCAGCGCGGCGAGCACCGGCTCCGAGATGTCGGTGCGGGCCAGCTCCTCCGGGTCCCTGACCAGGATGCGGGCCACGTCCACGGCCACGTTGCCGACCCCGATGACCGCCACCGACTCGGCGTCCAGCTTGAACGTGGCCGGGTCCATGTCGGGGTGGCCGCTGTACCAGTTGACGAACTGGGTGGCCGCGTGACTGCCCGGCAGGTCCTCACCCTCGATGCTCATCCGCCGGTCCCGCATCGCACCGGTCGCGTAGACCACGGCGTCGTAGCTGGCGAGCAGGTCCTCGCGGGTCACGTCGTCACCGAGATGAACACCGCCGAGGAACCGCACCTCCGGGTGCTCCAGAACCTTGCGCAGGACCTCGGCGATCGACTTGATCGAAGGATGGTCGGGGGCGACCCCGTACCGGACCAGGCCGTACGGGGTGGGCAGGCGGTCGATCACGTCCACGTGCACCGCCACCGGCGGGTCAAGCGCGGCAGCCTGCTTGATGAGCTGGTCGGCGGCGTACAGCCCGGACGGTCCGGAACCGACGACGGCGACGTTCAGGTCTGTCATGGCGAGCGGGCTCCTGGTGTTTATGACGGGGTGTGGTGTTCGAGTTCGGGCGTCAGCCGAGCCACCGCCTCGGTGATCTCGCGGGCGAGGTGCTGGGGCACCAGCCCGGCATCGGCCAGAATCTCTTCCCGCTTCCCATGCCCTAGGAACTCCTGCGGCAGGCCGAACGTGCGCACGGGGATGTCCACCCCAGCGTCGCGCAGCAGCCGGCCGACCGCGTCGCCGAATCCCCCGGCCCGGCCGTTGTCCTCCACGGTCACGACCAGCCGGTGGCCCGCCGCGGCCCCCACCAGCGCCTCGTCCACCGGCTTCAGCCAGCGTGGGTCGACGACGGTCACGCCGATGCCCTGGTCGGCTAGCCGGCCCGCGGCCTCCACGCAGACCCCGCCCATCGGACCGGCTCCGAGCAGCAGCACGTCGTGGCCGGCCGCGCCCGCCAGGCCATCCGTTGTGGCCGCCCCGCCCGCTCCCGGCGGGCGGTACAGCACGTCCATCTGGCCGAGTGTGGCCACGGCGGGCAGCTCCGGCGCGGCCGCGCCCTTGGGGAAGCGCAGCACGGTCGGCCCGTCGTGGGTGTCCACCGCCTCGCGCAGCAGCTCGGCCAGGCGAATGGCGTCCCGCGGAGCGGCGATTCTCAGGCCGGGCACGACCTGCAGGATCGACCCGTCCCACATGCCGTTGTGGCTCGGCCCGTCGGCCCCGGTCACCCCGGCCCGGTCCAGCACGAACGTCACCGGCAGCCGGTGCAGCGCGACGTCGAGCAGGACCTGGTCGAAGGCGCGGTTGAGGAAGGTGGCGTAGATCGCGACCACCGGGTGCAGCCCGCCGAGCGCCAAGCCGGCCGCACTGGTGACCGCGTGCTGCTCGGCGATGCCCACGTCGAAGCAGCGGTCGGGGTACGCGCGGGCGAACGCGGCCAGGCCGGTCGGGTAGAGCATCGCGGCCGTCAGCGCCACCACGTCCGGGCGCGCCGCGCCGATGGCGACCAGCTCCTCGCTGAACACGTCCGTCCACCCGCGCCGCGATGCGGCGGTGGGCCGGCCGGTCGCCGGGTCGAACGCGCCCGGGCCGTGCATGCAGTCCTCGTCGTCGGCTTCGGCCGGCGGGTAGCCGAAGCCCTTGCGGGTGATCACGTGCACGATCACCGGGCCGCCGTACCCGCGGGCGCTGTGCAGCGCATGCTCGACCAGCTGCACGTCATGGCCGTCCACCGGGCCCAGGTACTTGATGCCGAGGTCCTCGAAGAGCACCTGCGGCTGCAGCACGTCCTTGAGGCCCTTCTTGATCCCGTGCAGCGTCTCGTACAGGGGCGGGCCGAGCAGCGGGGCGCGCGGCAGGGAGGTCTTGATGTACTCCAGCACGTGCTCGTACCGCTGCGACACCCGCACCGCGGCCAGGTGCGCGGCGAGCCCGCCGATCGTCGGCGTGTAGGAGCGGCCGTTGTCGTTGACCACGATGACCAGCCGGCTGTTCTTCGCCGCGGCGATGTTGTTGAGCGCCTCCCAGGCCATGCCGCCGGTCAGCGCGCCGTCGCCGACCACGGCGACCACCGTGCGGCCGTGCTCGCCCCGCAGCTGGTACGCCTTGGCCAGCCCGTCGGCATAGGACAGGGCGGTGGAGGCGTGCGAGTTCTCCACGATGTCGTGCTCGGACTCGGCCTGGTTCGGGTACCCGGACACGCCGCCGCGCTGCTTCAGCCGGGCGAAGCCATCCTGCCGCCCGGTGAGCAGCTTGTGCACGTAGGCCTGGTGGCCGGTGTCGAAGACGATCCGGTCGGCCGGGGAGTCGAAGACGCGGTGCAGCGCGATGGTCAGCTCGACCACCCCGAGGTTGGGCCCGAGATGCCCGCCGTTGCGGGATACCGCCTCGATGAGGAAGTCGCGTATCTCGCTGGCCAGCGCGGGCAGCTCGTCGGGGCCGAGCGCCTTGAGATCACGGGGACCGGAGATGGACTCCAGCAGAGTCATCTCGTTTGCTCCTCATCGTCGGCGGCCTGGCGGGCCCCCGCGGTCACTCCCGACGGGCGGCGCGCGCGGGCCGGGCACGAAGCAAGAACCCTAGACGAGTCTATTTCGCCCGGTGCGCATGATGCACCGGTGACCGCGATGTTGAGTCACGATCCTGCCATGACGCGCGGCGCGTCCTGCCCTGAATCACGTCCTGACCTGGACGCCTGTTCGGACCGCAGCGAGCGGACCTGGCGTGGCGCCAGCGCCAGCAGCGACGCCCCGAGGATCAGGACGGCGGCACCGTACTCGGTGAAGGGGACGCCGATACTGGCCGCGAGCGGGCCGGCCACCAGCGCGCCGGCCGGCATCGCCGCGACCGTGCCCAGGATGTCGTAGGAGGAGACGCGGGCGAGCCGGTCCGGCGGGATGTGCCGGGCCAGCGTCACTGTCCACTGCACCATCATGATCTCCAGCGCGATGCCCAGCGCCACCGCGGACGCGCAGACCAGCGGGAGCGGCCACGGGCCCGCCAGCGCCAGCGGCGAGATCGCGCAGGCCCCGCCGATGAGCACCACGAAGCGGATCGGCCGGCGCGGGGTGAAGCGCAGCGCGACCAGGCCGCCGATGATCAGGCCGACCGCGTCCGCGGCCATGATCACACCCCAGGCTGCCGGGCCGCCCAGGTCTCGGCGGGCGACGGCCGGCCCGAGCACGTCGAACGCTCCGTACCAGGCGGCCAGGACCACGCAGAACTGGGCGGTCGTCGCCCACAGCCAGGTGTGGGAGGCGAACTCGGCCCAGCCCTCGCGCAGGTCGCGGAGCAGGCTGGCGTGCCCGGTGCGCTCCGCGCCCGGTGCCCGGATGGCCAGCAGCAGCGGCACCGTGCCCAGCATGCCGACCCCGCAGATGGCCAGCGCCCAGCCAGGCCCGGCCACGGCCACGAACACCCCGGCCAGCGCGGCGCCGCCCATCTGCGCCGCGTTCATCGCCAGCCGGCTGAGCGCGCTGGCCTCCTGCATCAGCCGGGCCGGGACCAGCCGGGGCAGCAGGGCCTGGGAGGCCGGGTAGAACACCGCCATGCCCGCGCCGTTCAGCGCCTCCAGGGCGATCATCTGCCACAGCCGGGGGTGGCCGGTGAGGACGAGGAGGCCGAACCCGCCCTCGCCCACCGCGATCATCAGGTTGGCGGCCACGATCACCCGCTGCGGCGCGATCCGGTCCGCGACCACCCCTCCGGCCAGCGCAAACACCAGCGCCGGCAGGATCTGCGCGGCCAGCACGTAGGACAGGTCGGCGGTGGACCCGGTCAGATCCAGGACCGCGAACGCCACCCCGACCAGGGAGAAGGCGGCCGCTGCCGGAGCCAGCACCCGGTCGGCCAGCAGCAGCCGGAAGTCGCGGATCGCGAGCACGGGAAACCTGCGGACCAGGCCGGGCCACAGCATTGCAGGCGTCCGTTCTGTACATGCCGGGCGTGCGGGATGCCCGCCGCCGGGCGAAGGGGAACCGGCCTCGACGGTAACCGGGCCGCTGACGCGGAGGCAAACCGATTTCACCCGCGCCGTATTCCGCGCCGCCCCGGTCCCGGTCCCCTCCGTGATCACGGACGATTGCGTGCGCAAAGCGCCGAAAGGGTCCGCGATCACGGGATGGAGGGCGGGGCGGTGGCCGCCCCGCGGCTACCGGACGCCGTAAAGGTGCTCCAGGGCGAGCTGGTCGAGGCGCTCGAACGCCATGCCGCGGGCCGCGAGCGCCTCGATGTCGGGGGTGAATCCGGCCAGGTCGCGCCAGGTCTCGCCGTCCGCCAGGGTGGGCGCCGACAGCTCGTCCACGCTCGCGGCCGCCACGGCCGCCTTCACCTGCGGGTCGGCCCGGAACGCGCGGACCTTGTCGCGCAGGATGAGGTAGTTGCGCATGCAGGCGGCGGCCGACTCCCACACCCCGTCGTCGTCCTCGGTGCGGGGCGGCTTGTAGTCGAAGTGGACCGGCCCGTCGTAGCCGCCCGCCTCCAGCGCGTCCACCACCCAGAACGCGCCCCGCGCGTTGCCCGCCCCGAACCGCAGGTCCTGGTCGTAGCGCGGCCCGTTCTGGCCGTTCAGGTCGATGTGGAACAGCTTGCCGTGCCAGAGTGCCTGGCTGATGGCGTGGGCGTAGTTGAGCGACGCCATCTCCTCGTGCCCCACCTCGGGGTTGATGCCGACGAGCTCCGGGTGCTCCAGCTCGGTGATGAACGCCAGCGCGTGCCCGGCGGTGGGCAGCAGGATGTCGCCGCGCGGCTCGTTCGGCTTCGGCTCGAGCGCGAACCGCAGGCCGTAGGAATGGTCGAGGACGTACTGGCAGAGCACGTCCATCGCCTCCTTGTAGCGGTCGAGGGCGGCCCGCACGTCCTTGCTCGCCCCGGACTCGGCCCCTTCCCGGCCGCCCCAGCACACGTAGACCCCGGCGCCCAGCTCGGCCGCCAGATCGAGGTTGCGCATGACCTTGGCCAGCGCGAACCGGCGCACGTCCCGGTCGTTGGCCGTGAACGCGCCTTCCTTGAACATCGGATGGGAGAACAGGTTGGTGGTGGCGGTGGTCACCACCAGGCCGGTATCGGCCAGCGCCTGCCGGAAGTCCGCGATCTGCCGGTCCCGCTCGGCCGGGCCCGCGCCGAAGTCGAACACGTCGTTGTCGTGGAAGTTGACCCCGTAGGCGCCGAGTTCCGCGAGCTTGCGGACGGCCCGGGCGGCGGGCATCGGCGGCCGGACCGCCGGCCCGAAGACATCTACTCCCTGCCACCCCACAGTCCAGATGCCAAACGAGAACCGGTCGCTGGGGGCCGGCTGGTAGGGATCGGCTGCGTTCATGGTTCCTCGGTCCTTTCTGCCCACGTGGCGGTGGCGTCCCGGAGTTCGGCGAACCGGTGGCGGAGGTGGGGCACGGGCGGCCCGGTGTACTGCGCGGCCGGCCTGCGGGGCCAGCCCGGGGGCTCCGGCGTCCCGGCCAGCGCCCACGCCGCCTGCCGGGCGGCGCCGAGCGCCACATATTCCTCGGGCTCGGGCACCGTGACCGGGGCGCCGAAGATCCCCGGCGCCAGCTGCCGGACCGCCTCCGATCGCGCCCCGCCGCCGATCAGCAGCACCCGGCGCTGCTCCACGCCGTGAGCGGCGAGCAGGCCGGCCGCGTCGGCTAGGGAGGCGAGCACCGCTTCCACGCCGGCCCGGGCCAGGTTCTGCCGGGTGGCGTTGCGGGTGGTCAGGCCGCGCAGGACCCCGCTGGCGTGCGGCCGGTTGGGTGTCCGCTCACCGTCGAGATAGGGCAGCAGGGTGATACCGCCCGCACCGGGCCCGGCCGCGAGCGCGGCTTCCGACAGGCCGGCCAGGTCGGTGCCGATCAGGTCGGCCACCGCGGACAGCACCAGTCCCGCGTTGACCGTGCAGACCAGTGGCAGGAAGTGCCCGGTGGCGTCCGCGAACCCCGCCACCGCGCCGGAGGCGTCGGCGGCCGGGACGGTGGTGACCGCGAACGCGGTGCCCGAGGTGCCGATCGACACGGCCACTTCGCCCGGCTGCAGGCCCAGTCCAAGCGCGGCGCCCATGTTGTCGCCGGTGCCGGGCGCCACCGCCGCGCCCCACCCGGCCTCGCCCACGGCCCCGGCGGGCGGCGCGACCCTCGGCAGGAGAACGGGGTGGCCCAGCGCGGCCGACACGACATCGGGCAGCCATTGCCCGGACGCGGGCGAGTAGTACCCGGTGCCGGATGCGTCGCCCCGGTCGGTGACCATGTCAACCGGCTGCTCCGCCCCGGCGGGTGGCCCCATATCCGGGTGCCCGGCCGCCCGTTCCCGCTCCCCGCGGGCGCCGCGCAGCCGCCAGGTCAGCCAGTCATGGGGCAGCATGACGGCCGCGGTCCTGGCCGCGTGCTGCGGTTCGTGCTCGGCGAGCCAGCGCAGCTTGGTGACGGTGAAGGAGGCGGTAGGCACGCTGCCGGTCTGGGTCGCCCACCACAACGGGCCGCCGCGCTCCCGGATCAGCGCCGCCGCGGCGGAGGCGGACCGCATGTCGTTCCAGAGCAGGGCCGGCCGGATCACCTCACCGCCGGAGTCCAGCGCCACCATGCCGTGCTGCTGGCCCGCGACCCCGACCGCCGCCGCCTGCTCCAGCAGCCCGCCGCCGGCCTCGGCCAGCGCCGCCCACCACGCGGCCGGGTCGGTCTCGGTGCCGCCCGGATGGGGCGCGCTCCCCCGGCCGACAACCGTCCCGTCGTCCGCCCGGCACAGCAGCACCTTGGTGGACTGTGTGGAGGAATCCACTCCGGCCACGAGCATGCTGCCCCCCTTGCTGACGCAGTGAATTTACCCTGGGCCGATGCTGTCAGCCAGCAGGCCGGGGATGACATCACAAAGCATGCCCATGGCAGCGTCCAGATGCCCCGCAGGCCCTGCAGCCGGAAGATCGTGGATCGGTTGTGCCCGATCATGTGGAAGAGCCCCGCGTGACCAGCGCATTCGCTGCTCACGCAATTCACTGAAGTTCTGCGGCTGCTCGCTTGGTACCAACCGGCGCTCCGCACGCCCTCGGCTGGACGGGCCACTAGCCGGGATTCTCCGGGAGCGTCACCGCCCGGCCCGCCTGCCATCCGGTGACAAGCTGGGCAGCCATCACGACGAGCAGGGTCACCACCGGGATGGTCCAGCTTCCGGTCGCGACGTGCAGAAGCTCGACCGCCAGCGGGCCCGTCGCGGCCACGAGATAACCCGCTCCCTGGGCGAACGCCGACAGCGAGGCGGAGGCCGCCGGGTCGGGCGCCCGGGCCATGGTGAAGTAGATGGCCAGGCCGAGAGCCGCCCCCTGGCCGAGCCCGAGCAGGAGGACCCAGGCGGCGGCACCGGCCAGCGGCGCGAACCACGCGCCCGCCAGCCCGACGGCGGAGGCCACCACCGTGACGGCGACCAGCCGCCGCTGATCCCGGGTGCGGTGCGCGAGCACCGGGATCAGCAGCGCGGTGGCCGCGTTACCAAGATTCATCACCGCGAGTAGCGTGCCCGCGTGCTCGGGGGCCACTCCCCTGTCCCGGAACAGCGTCGGGAGCCAGGAGAGCGTTGCGTAATAAATCAGGCTTTGCAGACCCATGAAGCCCATGACTTGCCAGGCCAGGGCGTGCCTGGAAACCGTCAGCAACCCGTACTGCCCGGGCGGCGGGACTCCGGCCGGCGCCGTCCGGAAGCGCCATTGCGGCAGCCACACCAGCACCGCCGCTGCCGCCGGCAGGGCCCATATCCCCAGGGCGAGCGGGACCGACCCGCCGGAGGCCTGGAACAGCGGCACCGCTATCAGCGAGCCCAGGATCGCTCCAGCGGCCAGGCTGAGCAGGTAGACCCCGATCAGCAGTCCCGCCCTGGCCGGCTGGCGCCGCTTGACCAGGCTCGGCAGCAGCACGTTCATCAGTGCGATGGCCGCGGACGCGAGCACCGTGCCGGGGAAGAGCAGCCAGCTGGGCAGCGCTGCCCGGCACAGCAGGCCAACGGCGAGCAGTGCCAGGGCTACCAGCAGCACACGCTCTTCGCCGTGCCGGCGTGACAGCGGCGCAGCGACACCGGCGAACAGCCCGAAGCACACGACCGGGGTCGCGGCGAGCACAGCGATCGTGGCCGACGACAGATGCAGGCTCGACGAGAGCTCGGGAAACAGTGGCGGCAGGCTCGTGATCGCGCCGCGCAGGTTGAATGCGAGCACGATTATCCCGACCACGAACGCTGCCGTGGCCGGTCGGCGGTGACGAGCCCGTGCCTTCGCCTTCGCCGTGGCGGGTGGAGCGGCAGAGTCCGGCATTTCTTGTCACGCTACTGCCTGCTCTGACGGCATCCGCAAGCGGGCCGGGCGCGGCTGGTGATGACAGTAAAACTGGAAAGTGGCGCATTTTCGGTTACCCCCCCTGGGCCCTGAGTGATCGGAGCACAAACTGCATGATCCCGCCGTGCCGGTAGTATTCGGCCTCCCCTGGTGTGTCGATCCGGACCACGGCGCGGAATTCGCGGCCGTCCGCGCGGACGGTCACCTCCCGCGGTGGCGGCCCGGAGCTGATTTCCTCTATCCCTGTCACCTCGAACACCTCGTGGCCGTTCAGCCCGAGCGAGGCCGCCGACTCCCCCGGGCGGTACTGCAACGGCAGCACCCCCATGCCGATCAGGTTCGAGCGGTGGATCCGCTCGAAGGACTCGACCAGCACCGCCCGCACGCCGAGCAGCAGCGTGCCCTTGGCGGCCCAGTCGCGTGATGAGCCGGAGCCGTACTCCTTCCCGCCGAGCACGATGAGCGGCGTGCCTTCGGCTAGGTACTGCCGCGAAGCGTCGTAGATGCTCATCTGCCCGCCGTCTGGCAGCTTCACGGTCACCCCGCCCTCGGTGCCGGGGGCCAGCTGGTTGCGCAGCCGGATGTTGGCGAACGTGCCGCGGATCATCACCTCGTGGTTGCCGCGCCGTGAGCCGTAGGAGTTGAAGTCGCGCCGCTCCACCCCGTGCTCGGTGAGGTAGCGGCCCGCCGGGCCGTCGGCCTTGATCGCACCGGCCGGCGAGATGTGGTCAGTGGTCACCGAGTCGCCCAGCATGGCGAGCACCCGCGCGCCGTGGATGTCAGTGACCGGCGCGGGCTTGCCCGTCATGTCCGCGAAGTACGGCGGCCGCCGGACGTAGGTGGAGCCGGCGTCCCAGGCGAAGGTGTCGCCGGCAGGCACCGGCAGGGCCCGCCACCGGTCGTCGCCCTCGAAGACGTCGGCGTAGTCGCGGGTGAACATCTCCGCCGCGACCGCGTCCCGCACCACCGCGGCGACGTCGGCCGGGGAAGGCCAGATGTCGTGCAGGTAGACCGGGGTGCCGTCGGCGCGTGAACCGAGCGGTTCGTTCACCATGTCGATGTCCATCGTCCCGGCCAGGGCGTAGGCGACGACCAGCGGCGGGGAGGCGAGGTAGTTCATCTTCACGTCCGGGTTGATCCGGCCCTCGAAGTTCCGGTTGCCGGACAGCACCGCGACGACGGCCAGGTCGTTGTCCTCTACCGCCTTGCTGATCTCCTCCGGCAGCGGGCCGGAGTTCCCGATGCAGGTGGTGCAGCCGTAGCCGACCAGGTTGAAGCCGAGCTTCTCCAGGTACGGCAGCAGCCGGGCCCGCTCGTAGTAGTCCATGACCACCTTGGAGCCGGGCGCCAGGGTGGTCTTCACCCAGGGCTGGCGGGCCAGGCCCGCCTCGACCGCGTTCCTGGCCAGCAGGGCCGCGCCGACCATGACGGTGGGGTTCGAGGTGTTGGTGCACGACGTGATGGCCGCGATGACGACGGACCCGTGGTCCACCGACGTCCGCGTCCCGTCGTCGAGAATCACCTCAACGGGGGTGCTTGGCCGGTCGCCGTCGCCCGCTGCCCTGGGCACGCGGGTGCCCGGAGCGTCCTCGCCGTCCTCCCGGTCCGGGACGAACGGGTCGGATGCCGGGAAGGTGCCGGCGATCTCGTCGTCCAGCCGGTCGAGCTGCACGTAGGACCCGAGCGCATCGCGGAACGACTGCTTGGCGTCGGCCAGGGCCACCCGGTCCTGCGGCCGCTTCGGGCCGGCCAGCGAGGGGACCACGGTGGACAGGTCGAGCGTGACCTCCTCGGAGTAGCGGGCGGGGCGGGCCGGGTCGTGCCACAGGCCCTGCTCCTTGGCGTAGGCCTCGACCAGGGCGACCTGCTCGGCCGGGCGGCCGGTGAGCCGCAGGTAGGTGAGGGTCTCGGCGTCGATGGGGAAGATCGCGCAGGTGGAGCCGAACTCCGGGCTCATGTTGCCGATCGTGGCCCGGTTCGCGACCGGCACCGAGGCGACGCCGTCGCCGTAGAACTCCACGAACTTGCCGACCACGCCGTGCCGGCGGAGCAGCTCGGTGATGGTGAGGACCAGGTCGGTGGCGGTGGCGCCGTCGGGCAGCTCGCCGGTCAGCCGGAACCCCACCACCTTCGGGATGAGCATGCTGATCGGCTGGCCGAGCATGGCCGCCTCGGCCTCGATGCCGCCGACGCCCCAGCCGAGCACGCCCAGGCCGTTCTGCATCGTGGTGTGGGAGTCGGTGCCCACGCACGTGTCCGGGTACGCGGCGGCTGCGCCGCCGTCGTTCTGCATGCTGGTGCCGTTCTCGGCGGTCATGATCACGCGCGCCAGGTGCTCGATGTTGACCTGGTGGACGATCCCCGTCCCCGGCGGCACCACCTTGAAGCGGCTGAATGCTTCCTGGCCCCAGCGTAGGAACGCGAACCGTTCCCGGTTGCGCTGGAACTCGATATCGACGTTGCGGTCGAAGGCGTCCGGGCGGCCGAAGACGTCAGCGACGACCGAGTGATCGATGACCAGCTCGGCCGGGACCAGCGGGTTAATCTTGGCCGGGTCGCCACCGAGCTGCCGCATGGCCTCGCGCATCGTGGCGAGGTCAACCACGGCCGGCACACCGGTCAGGTCCTGGAGGATCACCCGGGCCGGTGTGAACGCGATCTCGGTGTCCGGTTCGGCCTCCGGGTCCCACTGGGCCAGGGCGGCCACGTGCTCGGCCGTGACGTTGCGCCCGTCCTCATTCCGGAGCAGGTTCTCCAGCAAGATCTTCAGGCTGAACGGCAGGTCGCTGGCGGCGGGGACGGCATCCAGCCGGTAGATGGTGTAATCGGCGTCCCCGACCCGCAGCGTGGCGCGACTTCTTAAGCTGTTCGCCGCCATGGCGTGCTCATCTCCTGTCTGCATCCGGGTATCGGCATCCCGCATCCCCGGCCCCTCCCTGAATCCTGCCGCAGCCCGCTCCCCGGCGCTGCCCACCTGGCCTGGCATGAACCGGTAGACCCGGGCCAGGCTCCCCACCCCAGCTAAGGCTCAGCAAGGTATCTCGATATCAAGGTACCTTGCTATCACCGTAGGCACACTGTGCCTCGACGTCAAGCTATCTACGCCCACCCCAGACCCGCGGCAGCGCTCAGCCGCTGGCCCTTCAGCCCTTCGCAGATTGACCTCGGTTCTCGGCAACCCGAGCGCCCTGCCCAGACGGCGACGGTAGTCGCGGTCGTTCAGGATCCGGGTGTCTTGCGAACCGTTGCAGGTGTGACGCCGTGCTCACCCGTCAGGTTGACTGCGACGGCCAAAAAGTCGGTACGGCAGTCCCACCGTTGGTTGTTCACCCGGGTCGGCGGACGTCACCGATTACGATGGCATGGTCACCGAACGTGCGGAAGTGACCTCATGCCGGGACCTCAGGATCAGCTGGCCGAGCAGGCGCAAAGCCCCGACCCAGTTCGCCTGCGCGAGTCCGACCGGGTCGACGCTGAGCTTCAGGAGCGGATGGAACGGCTGCCGCCCGGCCATCCGTCCTCCCCCTACAACAGCGACGGCTCCGCCAAGCCACCCGTACCCGACCCGTTCGAGCGCGACCTACCCATCCCCGGCGACCCGGACTACCAGCCCGACGCTCTGGCCACCTCAGAAGCCGATCACCCAACGGACAGCTCATCGGAGGGAGTTGATCATCACCCGTACGAAGTCAATGAGGGTGCCGTGGGTGGAGAGCTCACAGCAGACAGCGAGGCCGATCGCTCCTTAGCCGGAGAAGACATACCCCGCGAAGGTCCTGACGGCTCGTGGGAGTGGAAGGGCTTCCGACTGACCAGTGAACAGTCGCGTTTAGGAGATCTCGGCATCGCGAAGCGTCGGCAGGCTGAGGGTCGCGACGAGGAGGGTCGTTATGGAGAGGGCGGCTTGACCCCTGCCATGCGCCGCATCGAAGCAGCGGTCGAACACGGCCAGCTCATTCCTGACACTGAAAAGTTTGCCCTCAAGAGCACTGACCGCTTTAAACAAAAGCTTGCCGAGCGAATCAGCCTCCAGCCTGGTGAGTCGGCTGAGGTCCTCCTGTCTCGTATCCACGACGGGATCAGGTATACGTTCGTGTACGACGATGAGGACTACAGTATCGGCACCGGAGAGACCGAAGCGGCGCTAGGAAGAAGTGGTTATGAACTGATCACCCGCAAACCGAGTTGGGATAGCGTTGATTACAAAGGTGTGAATTCTCAATGGCATGATCCAGATAGTGGGCTGCTCTTCGAGGTTCAATTCCACACCCACGCCAGCTGGGACGCCAAACAGAAGACCCACAAAGCGTACGAGCTGTTGTCTGACCCCCGCGCGTCACCTGAGGAACGAAAGCGGCTCGAGGCGTACCAGCAGGAGATTACCGCCTCTGTCCCTGTACCCCCTGGCGCTCTCGAAATCCCTTATTACCACATGAAAGGCACCTAGGCGATGGCCGAGGAAGTCACGTACTACGCAGTAATCAGCGGAGACCGGACTTCAAGCGATCCATCTGGCCTCGCTCGCCGACGACGTCTGGGGACAGGTGGTTTCGTCGACGAAGCTTTGCGTAGCGATCTCACCTGGGGGCATACTTCGGCGATCGTCGAATGGAAACGAGATGCCATGGACTTCAGCTTGGTTGAAATCAGCGAATTGGAGGCGTCCGCGCTGATTGAGCGGTTCCGGCAAGAGTGGGGTGCGCGGGAGGGCTGACGGACGATCCGGCTCAGGTTAGGTCGGTGTCGTCTAGGGGGTGCAGGCGGGAGAGCACTTTGGGCAGGTCGTCTTCATATACGACGCCCAGCTGCTTGGTGGCCCGGGTGATCGCTACATAGAGATCGTTGAGCCCGCGGGGTGAATCGGCCAGAATCCGCAGCGGATCCGCGACCAGGACGGCGTCGAACTCCAGGCCCTTGGCCTGCGTCACGCTGAGCACGACGACGGGACGGTCCAGGTCGGGGTCGTCCGCGCTGATCACGTCCGGCACGACCTCCGCCACTGCTGCCGTCAGCTCAGCCAGCCGTGAACCCGGAACGATGACCGCCAGCCGACCGGCTCCGATCCGGCCAGCCTCCCGCGCCGCCAACGGACCCAGCGCGGCAGGCAGATCCCCGGCCGGCGCCCGCAGCGACCAGGGCACCAGGCCGGTCTGACGGACCGGGCGCGGTGGCACCAGTTCCGGGTCGATCGCGGCCAGTACGTCCCCGGCCACGTCCGCGATCTCCGCCGGGGTGCGGTAGTTGATGGTCAGCCGCTCCAGCCGCCACCGGTCGTCCAGGTGGGGCCCCAGCACCTCCGGCCAGGACGAGCCGCCGCCCAGGACGCTGCCCTGCGCCATGTCCCCCACCACGGTCATCGACCGGGCCGGGCAGCGCCGCATGAGCATCCGCCACGCCATCGGCGAGAGCTCCTGCGCCTCGTCCACCACGATGTGGCCGAACGCCCAGGTGCGGTCGGCGGCGGCCCGTTCCACTGCGGTGCGGCCGTCGTCTTCCTCGTAGCGGTCGGCGAGACGTTCGGCGTCGATAATGTCGTAGGCGGACAGGATCTCCGCTTCTTCTTCGGGGTTCAGGTCCACGGACCGGGAGCTGTAGGCCAGGTCGAGGACCCCGCGCGCATAGGCGATCCGCCGCCGACGCTCCCGCTCGCCGCGCGCACGGGCGGCGCGCTGGTCCTCGCCGAGCAGCTCGGCCGCCTCGTCCAGCAGCGGGACATCGGCCGGGGTCCACCCGCCGCCAGCGGGCCGCAGGAGGGCCGACCGTTCCTCCGCCGTGAGCAGGCCGCGCCCCGCCGACGCCAGCCGCTCCGGTGAGGACAGCAGCTCGGTCAGCAGCCCCTCCGGGGTGAGCCGGGGCCAGAACTCCTCCAGCGCGGCCCGCAACTGCACGCTTTCGCGCAGCTCCTGGCGGATGTCGGCCAGGTCCTCCTCGCTGAGCAGGTTCCCGCCGCCCAGCACGTCGTACCCGATCTGGCCCGCCACCTGGTTGACCAGGGCGTCGATGAGCAGCCGGTGCGCGACCGGCCTGGCCTGGTTGTGCGGCAACCGGGTGCGCCGGGCCCGGTCCCGGATCCGGGCGCAGGCCCGCCGGTCCAGCCGCAGAACGTCACGCTCGTGCCTGACCTCGAGCCCCGACCGCGATCCCCCCTGCCGGGCGCGCATCGCAGCGGCGATCACCTTCGCCATGTCCA
Organism: uncultured Actinomycetes bacterium; assembly: GCA_963730065.1. Taxonomy (GTDB): domain Bacteria; phylum Actinomycetota; class Actinomycetes; order Streptosporangiales; family Streptosporangiaceae; genus UBA9676. The sequence continues at coordinate 801,975 of CAVSQL010000014.1, forward strand.
GCCTGCCTTTGACCGTGGCCGCGGCCGCGGGCTCGTCACGGCGCGCCGTGACACCCGGGTACAGGTCGGCGATGGTGGACAGCAGGACCGAGGTCTCGCCCAGGGAGGGCAGCACCTGGCCCACGTAGCGCAGGAAGGTCGGGTTGGGCCCGATGATCAGCACCGCCCGCCGCGCGAGCTGCTCGCGGTAGGTGTAGAGCAGGAACGCCGCGCGGTGCAGGGCGACGGCGGTCTTCCCGGTGCCCGGCCCGCCCTGGACGACGAGCACGCCCTTGTGCGGGGAGCGGATGATCCAGTCCTGCTCGACCTGGATGGTTTCGACGATGTCGCTCATCTGGCCGGTGCGGCTGGCGCTGAGCGCCGCGAGCAGCGCCGCCTCGCCGGTCAGGCCGTCGGGAAGCCCGTCGCGCGCGGCGTCGGTCAGGTCGAGCACCTCGTCGTCGAGGCGGATCACCTCCCGGCGCAGGGTCTTGATGTGGCGCCGGCGGCGCACCCCTTCCGGTGAGACCGGGGTGGCCAGGTAGAACGGGCGGGCGGCCGGCGCGCGCCAATCGAGCAGCAGCGGCTCGTAGTCGTCGGCCTCGTCGCGGATGCCCATCCGCCCGATGTATCGCGGCTTGGTGTCGTGGAAGTCGATCCGGCCGAAGCACAGCCCGTTCTCGGCCGCGTCAAGCTGGGCGATCCGCTGCGTGTACATGACCGCGTTGACGTCACGCTCGGTCCGGGCCTGGGGGGTCCCGCCGGTCTGCCGCAGCGTCTGCGCCAGCCGCGGCCGCCCGGTCCCGCAGGCCGTCGAGGTGGTCGTAGAGCATGGACACATAGGCCTGCTCTTGCCCCACGTCGCGCTGTGACACATCTCCAGCGTAGACAACCCCACCGACTGTCCGGTCGCGCCGGGGCATCGGCACCGGCCCGCGGGTCAGCCGTTGGGTGCCATCTGGGCCAGCGGGACGAAGCGCCGGAGTTTGTCACTGCCCGGGTTCCGTGCCAGGTCGCCGGTGACGCGGACGGTCACATCCGGCTGGCCGAGACCGCTGTGCGCGAGCGCCTCGGCGAGCCGCAGGCGGAGGGCTTCGCTGCTGACCCCGCCGGCGGCGACGATGTCGGCCTCGATCCCGGTCCGGGTCTGCCGGACCTGGTAGTCGGCGACCTCCGGGCACCGGAGCATGACCGACCGGATGACGTGCGGATGCAGATCGCCGGCCTGATAGTGGAACACGTCGTCAGCCCGCCCGTTCACCCGGCCTATGGGGTGCGGGCCGCCGCCCGAGAGCCCGCGGCCGGCCGGATCACGCCGCCGCCACGGCCGCCGGTCACCCGTCACGATGGCAGCGGCGCCCCGGATCAGCCGCACCGCCCCGGTGGCCCTCCGGCATGCTGACGACCACCACGAGCACCCCGCAGAACAGGCCGGCACTGATCAGGCCGGCCGAGATCACGAAGGCGGGAAACCGCTCGCCGCGCTGGGCCGGGCCGAGGAGGGCCGACGCCACGCCGAGGAGCACACCCGCCATCAGGATCAGGGTGCCGGCCACGGCCAGGAACACGCAGGCGCGCCTCGTCCCGGCGCTCACAGGCGGCGTGTGCACAAGCCCTACCTACCCCGGCTCACGCTCCTATCCTCACGGCCAGCGGGCTGGCGTCCTCGCCCGTGGGCGGCGGGGAAGACGGCAAAGGGCCGTGGCGGCCCCGGGGGGACAGCAGCCAGCCTGGCCGCCGGGCCGGCGGACGGCTAGGGTCGCATTGATCACCTTTCCGCCCTGGCCGCCCGGAGGCATCCATGGACCACCAGGTCAAATATCTTCTGCAGGAATCCGAGCTGCCCCGGCAGTGGTACAACGTCATCCCCGACCTGCCCTCTCCCCCGCCCCCGCCGCTGCACCCGGGCACCCGCGAGCCGGTCGGCCCGGACGCCCTCGCCCCGCTGTTCCCGATGGCGCTGATCCAGCAGGAGGTCTCGCCGGAGCGGTACATCGCGATCCCGGAGCCGGTGCTGGACGTCTACCGGCTGTGGCGGCCCACCCCGCTGTTCCGGGCCCGGCGGCTGGAGCAGGACCTGGGCACCCCGGCCCGGATCTACTACAAGTACGAGGGCGTCAGCCCGGCCGGCTCGCACAAGCCCAACACCGCCGTCCCGCAGGCGTACTACAACGCCCAGGAGGGCGTCACCAAGCTGACCACCGAGACCGGGGCCGGCCAGTGGGGCAGCGCGCTGGCGTTCGCGTCGGCGCTGTACGGGCTGGAGTGCGAGGTGTGGATGGTCCGCGCCTCCTACGACCAGAAGCCCTACCGCCGGATGCTGATGGAGGCCTACGGGGCGACGGTCCACCCGAGCCCGTCCGACATCACCGCGGCGGGCAAGGCGGTGCTCGCCGAGCACCCGGACTCGACCGGGAGCCTCGGCATCGCGATCAGCGAGGCGGTCGAGGTGGCCGGCCCCGACCCGGCCATCAGGTACGCGCTCGGCAGCGTGCTCAACCACGTGCTCATGCACCAGACCGTCATCGGCGAGGAGGCGCTCCAGCAGCTCGCCCAGGCGGGCGACACGCCGGACGTGATCGTCGGCTGCACCGGCGGCGGGTCCAACTTCTCCGGCCTGGTGTTCCCGTTCCTGCGCGAGAAGCTGGCGGGCAAGATGAACCCGGTGCTGCGCGCGGTCGAGCCGGCCGCCTGCCCGTCGTTCACCCGCGGCGTGTACGCGTACGACTTCGGGGACACCGCTGGCACCACGCCCCTGTTCAAGATGCACACCCTCGGGCACGACTTCGTGCCGGACCCGATCCACGCGGGCGGGCTGCGCTACCACGGCATGTCGCCGCTGCTGTCGCACATCTACGAGCTGGGCCTGATCGAGGCGGTGGCCAAGCCGCAGTCGGAGTGCTTCGCGGCCGGGCTGCGGTTCGCGCGGACCGAGGGCATCCTGCCCGCGCCCGAGCCCACCCACGCGATCGCCGCCTGCATCGAGGAGGCGCTGCGCTGCAAGGAGACCGGCGAGGAGAAGGTGATCCTGACCGCCCTGTGCGGGCACGGCCTGCTCGACCTGCCTGCCTACAGCAGCTACCAGGCCGGCCAGGTGGCCGACCTCGACCTGCCCGCGCAGGCCGTGGAGGACGCGCTGACCCGGCTGCCACTGGGGGTCTGAGCGGCGCACCGGGCCCAGCGCCCGAGCCTAGCCCGCCGACCCGGCCCACCCGGTCCAGCGCTCGACCTGGACGCGGATCACCGGGCCGGCCGGCGGGCTAGCCCGGTACTGCGGGTAGCGCCGGGCCAGCAGGGCCAGCGGCGCGGCGATCGCGGCGGGCCCGGCCAGGACGGTGGCGCTGCCGTCGGCGCGGGCCCACCACAGCCGGTCCCAGTCCGCCTCGTAGTGGTCGGCGAGCATGGCCACCCGCGGCTCGGCCGCGATGTTGCGCAGCCGCGCCAGCCGCGCGGTCGTCTTCGGCTTGGCGTCGACCGCGCTGTAGATCACGTCCCCGTCCACGGCGAAGGTGACCGGGATGAGGTGGGGCCGGCCGCCGGGGGTCATGGTGGCCAGCCGGGCGACGGCGGCGGCCGCGAACCGCCGCCTCGCCTCGCCCGGCTCCAGGTTCAGCTGCTCTCTCCCGTCACGCTGGCCGCTCCCTCACCGCAGGCTCTCCCCTCGCGCTGGCCGCTCCTGCCCCCAGTGATCTTCGCAGCGCCGTCCAAATCTCTCATCGGGGCGGATCTTTCCCAGTACCAGACTGACCGGGTGCCGCACCGGTAAGGTCAAATGCTGTCATGCCGTCGCTCTCGCTGCTGGCCGGCCGGTACCGCCTGCAAAGCCAGATCGCGGCCGGCGGTGTCGGTGAGGTCTGGCGGGCGGAAGACACCTTGCTGACGCGGCCGGTGGCGGTCAAGCTGCTGCGCGCCGAGCTGGCCGGGCACACCGAGACGCTGGCGCGGTTCCGGGCCGAGGCCCGCCACGCCGGCGCGCTGTCGCATCCGGCCATCGCCCGGGTGTACGACTACGGCGATCCGGTGCCGCCGCTGCCCGCGTTCCTGGTGATGGAGCTGGTGGACGGGCCGTCGCTGGCCGCTGTCCTGGCGGCCGGGCCGATCGGCGTCGCCCAGACCATGGACGTGGTCGCCCAGGTGGCGGCGGGCCTGCAGACGGCGCACGCGGCCGGGCTGGTGCACCGCGACATCAAGCCGGCCAACCTGCTGCTCGCCGCGGACGGCCAGGTGAAAATCACCGACTTCGGGATCGCACACGTTGCCGGGTCGGTCCCGGTCACCCGCACCGGCATCGTGATGGGAACCCCCGCGTACCTGGCCCCGGAACGGGTGTCGGGCGCGTCGGCCACCCCAGCGGCCGACCTGTACTCGCTCGGCGTGGTCGCCTACGAATGCCTGGCCGGGGCCGCGCCCTTCGCCGGCAAGCCGCTGGAGGTCGCGGTCGCGCACCGGGACCTGCCGCTGCCCCCCTTCCCCCATCCGGTGCCCGCCGACGTGGCGCAGCTGATCGGGGACATGACCGCCAAGGACCCCGCCGCCCGGCCGGCCAGCGCACAGGAGGTCGGCACCCGGGCCAGCCTCCTGCGCGAGGAGATGGCGGGCGGCGTAGCCGGTGGTGCTGGCTCGTGGCAGTACAGCGTCCCGGTCGCCGTCGCCGGCATCCTGCCGGCCGGCCCGGCCGCCGCCCCGGACCCGACGCTCGGGTGGCAGCCCCCACCGGCCAGGCGGACCAGGCAGACCAGGCGGCCCGCAGCGGCCTGCCGCCCCGCGCCGGCTGGGCCGGCCGCGCGGTCCAGGCGGACCCGGTGGATCGCGGCCGCCGCCTCGACGGCCGCCGTCGCCGCGCTGGCGGTAGTGGCGCTGGCCATGACGTCGGGCCCGGGCCGCGGCCCGGCGAGCGCGGCGGGCCCGGCCCGCCAGGCGAGCCAGCCCCCGGCCGCCGCGCCGAGCCCGCCGGTGACGCGGAGCCCGTCACCGGTGGCGAGCGCGCCTGCCGCGCCGGTCACGGTGGAGGTCACCGCGGACACGCTGATCGGGCAGCCGCTGGGGCAGGTGCGCCAGCAGCTGCAGCTCCTGGGGCTGGTCGTCCAGGTGCACCGCAACCCCTCCCACCAGGATGCCGGGACCGTCCTGGCGGTGATGCCGAGCGGCAAGGTGCGCAAGGCGAGCGTCATCGTGGTGACCGTGGCCGTCATGCAGTCCCGGGACGGCCATGGCCACGGCCATCACCAGCACGGGGACGGCAACGGCGGCCAGACGGTCATGTCCACCGGCGCGGTGGCGGCCGGCGGCGGCTGATCCGCCGCGCCGCTGGCCGGGCCGCCCGGCGGACCCTTCTCAGGTGACCTCGACGATGGCCGCCGCCACGAGCCGGCCGCGGCCGATGTCCAGCACGCCGAGTGTCCCGTGCGGCTGACGCCGCCGGTCGGTCGGCGACCCGGGATTGAAGATCCGCTGGCCGCCCGCGGCCTTGTCCACCGGATGTGGGAGTGGCCGAAGACCACCAGGGCGGGGCGGGGAACCGGCGCCAAAATCACGACATGTGCCCTTCCTGTGGCCAAGCGGTCGGACCGCCGGGTACGCTCCCCAGCCATGGCGACCAGGCGCGGCCGGGCGAGCATTCGGTCGACTTCGATCACTCCGGAGAATGCCGCGATCCTGACAAGCACTGGCATTGTCCGGGCCCGCTGGCGCGGTGTGTCAGCCCAGGAGGAATAACTAAAATGCTCGCTCGGCTACGCCAGACGCTTGACAACCCCGCGTTCTACATCGCCTTGCAGAAGGGCATCGGCGCCGACCGGATCCGCTACCGGTGCCTCGACGAGGCGGAGTTGAAACCCGGCGACCGGGTACTCGATGTGGGCTGCGGCCCCGCGTACTACTTCGACCGGTTGCCGGAGGTGGAATACGTCGGCTTCGATACGTCCGAGCCGTACATTGCCTACGCTCGACGGCGGTTCGGCGGGCGGGGCGACTTCCGCTGCGGGATCCTCGCCGCCGAACAGCTGAGCGAGCTGGGCCAATTCGACGTGGTCCTCCTTTTTGGTCTGCTCCACCATCTCGATGACGCTGACTGCCTTACCCTGCTGGACCTCTCGGCCAGGGCGCTTGCGCCGGGTGGGCGGGTGGTCAGCTGCGATACGACCGTGCACGAGGGCCAGCACCGAGTGTCGCGCTGGATGTCCGAGAACGACCGGGGCCAGTACGTCCGTTGGCCGAAGTCCTACGACAGCCTGGCCCGGGCCCGCTTCGGGGAACTGGAAACGACCGTGCTCGACACACTGAGCCGGGTGCCGACCAGCATCTACATGATGCGGATGGCCGCACCGCTGGCCTCCTCAGCGAAGTAAAGTTCACAGCCCAGCGGCCCGCACCCGGTCCTGGCCGGTTCAGCAACCCGGATCGGGTATGCCCATCGACCATCCCGGCCAGTGGACAACTCAGCGGCGGTGAGGGCGGTCGTAGACGCGGAGCCGGATCAGCCAGGCGTGCAGGACCAGCCCACCTGCACGCAGCTCGGCGGCGCGTACCAGGGTCGGCCGGAAGGCGGCCAGTTCGCGCAGCACCCTGGGGAACGACACCACGGTGCTGTCGATCAGCAGCAGCTCGGGTGCCCGCCTCATCTCCAGCTTCCGGCGGTCGGCCGCGGTGAAGCCCGGCGGGCTGCTCGGTACGGAGTTGAACCAGCCGCGGTACAAACCGGCGTACTCGCCGAAGGGGCCGGAGTCGATCTGCGGCCGCCAGAGGAGGAGCTGCTCGCCGCGGTAGGTGGCCGGGCCGACGAACTGCTGCAAAGCGACGGTATTCCGGTAGGCATCAATGTAGGGCGCCGAGGTCCCGCCGAGCGCGGAGGAGTAGGCCGGGGGTGGGTCCCCGACAGTATGGCGCACCGGCGGGTGCCGCGGGATGGGCGCGACTGTGAGCGCGAGGATGCCGCCAGCGAACACGGCGAGCGCCAGCCCGATGGCCATGGCCCTGGCCAGGGGATCGCGGAGTCGGGCACTGCCGCCCGCCGCCGCGGCCGCGGCGATCACGGCTGCTACCAGGATGATCCCGAACGGCACCCAGCCGAACGGCGGCACGTGCGGGTAGGCCTCGTAGGCGAGCGGGACGACGAGTAGCACGGCGGCGGGCAGCCACCGGGCGAGCGGGCGGTCCGACAGTGGGCGGGCCAGTTCCGCCACCGTGATCACTATCAGCAGGCACACTGCCGACCACAGCGTGGAGGAGAAGTAATGCTCCTCCAGGAGCTGCACCGTGCCGTGGAACTGCAGCCAGACGAAGACCACAATTTGCGCAGCGGCAATCACCCCGACCAGCAACACCGGGGTCGGCACCGCGCGAGCGCGGCGGGCGACTGCGACCGCGAAGGCGCCCAGCACAGCCGGAAGCACGAGCAGGTAGGCCACATACAGCGCCCACCGCCAGTTCGCCGAGTGCCACAGACGCGCCTGCCCGGAGAGGTAGCGATATCCCTGCCAGGTGATGTCAATGAAGTTGGCGTGGCCGATCAGCACCGCTGAGGCCACCACCAGCAGGCCGGTAACCGCGACCGCGACTCCGGTCAGCACGGCCAGATCGCCGAGCAACCCGACCCGGTCACGCACCAACCGCACACCCACGTAGCCGACCAGTGCCGCACCCACCAGCGGCACCGCGGCTCCGTGGGACCATACCGCCATCACGAGCAGCACCCCTGCGGCGGCGACCCACGCGCGGCGCCACCGCGGCGCACAAGGCATCGCCAGGCACGCTACCGCCCCGATCATGTAGGAGACCACCGCGGAATCCGGATAATCGGTACCCCATGCGGTCACGATCACCGGCGAGGACAGGACCACCACGATGCCAGCCACCCCGGCAGGACGACCGTAGAGGCGGCGCAGCAGCAGATAGACGGGGCCCACGGCGAGCAGTGCGAGCACGTATCGGAAGACGAAGAAACCAGGCACGGCGCCGAAGGCCAGGTAGGCCAGCCGGGCCGGCACCAGGAAACCGACCCGGGCACTCTCGCGCAGCCGGGCCGCACCGTAGATAGCGGCATAGCGGGTGAACACGTCGCGCGGGGCAAGGATGAAGGTGGTGTGCATGGCCGGATCAGGGATGACGTTCGGCGCCATCAGCCGAAGCCGGAGCACGAACGCGGCGACGGCCGGGGACAGCGCCACCCCGAGCGCCTCAAGCCAGCCCGCCCACCCGGATCGCGGCCGCGCCGACTGGCGCGCCAGGACGGGCTCATGGGCGCCGGCGTCGAGCGGCCCGGCGCGATCAGAAACGGTTCCCACGCTCCAACTATCGCATCACGCCGGCCGGCCCTGCGCCAGATACCCGGACCCGGCACCAAGATCACCGTGCAGCTGCCGGGCTAACGGGTCGCTGCGGTGACGACGCCACCCGCGCCGCCAGAGACCACACCATGGGCAAGAGGTCCGCGGCGCGCAGATGGCCGGCCACCCGGGGCGGGCAGAGCGCCAACGGCAGGGAGCGTGCGTATCCGCGAGTTCTACGCGCGCAACCAGGCCGAGCACGGGGCGGCCTGCCGCGCGGTGCTGGCCGCCGAGACCGGCTTCGCGCCCCGCCTGCGCGGCACCTTGCGGGCGCTGATCGACGTGCTGGCCCCGTACCACACCTTCGCCGCCAAGTTCTTCAAGCACGCGGCCGAGCCCAGCAACCCGCTGAGCCCGTTCAGCACCGAATCGAGCCCGGCGCGGGACGCGGCGCTCGCTCTCTACCAGGAGGTGATCGACGGCTCATCGCTGCGGCTCGACCGCGACCTGCGCACCCGGCTGCCCGAACTGCTGTGGCTGTACTCGCTGGGCATCGTGATGTTCTGGGTGCACGACACCTCGCCCGGCTGCGCCAAGACCTACGAGCTCATCGACCGCACGGTCCCGCTGGCCGACCGGCTGGTCTCGCTCTCCCGGCTGCCCGTGCTGCGCTCGACCCTGGCCGAGGTCCTCTCGATCGTCGCGGACATGCGGGGCTGACCGCGGCGGACGGGCCGGTCACGCACGGGCGGTTAAGGTGGCCACATGCCGGACCGCAAACAGATCCTGGAGGTGGCTGGCCGCCCGGTCGTGGTCACCAACCCGGATAAGGTCTTCTTCCCCGCGGCCGGTGTCACCAAGCTTGACCTGGTCCGCTACTACCTGAGCGTCGCCGGGGGCGCGCTGCGCGGGGTGGCGGGCCGGCCGATGGTGCTCAAACGGTTCGTGCACGGCGCCGACGGTGAGGCCTTCTTCCAGAAGCGTGCCCCCGACAAGCGCCCGGACTGGACCGAGACGGTCACCCTGCGCTTCCCGTCCGGCCGGGCCGCCGAGGAGATCGTGGTCCGCGACGCCGCGCAGCTCGCCTGGGTGGTGAACCTGGGCTGCATCGACCTCAACCCGCATCCGGTCCGGGCGGATGACCTCGACCATCCCGACGAGCTGCGGGTGGATCTGGACCCGGTGCCGGGGATCGGGTGGCCGCAGATCCTGCAGGTCGCCCTGGTCGCCCGGGACGCGCTGGCCGACTTCGGCCTGGCCGGCTGGCCCAAGACCTCGGGCTCGCGCGGCTTCCACATCTACGCCCGGATCGAGCCCCGCTGGACCTTCGCCCAGGTCCGCCGGGCCGCGGTCGCGCTGGCCCGGGAGATCGAGCGGCGCGCGCCCGAGCTGGCCACCGCGAAATGGTGGAAGGAGGAACGCCACGGCGTCTTCGTCGACTACAACCAGAACGCCAAGGACCGGACGGTCGCGTCAGCGTACTCGATCCGCCCCACCCGCGACGCCCGGGTGTCCACCCCGCTGGCCTGGCCGGAGGTGCCCGGCTGCGACCCGGAGGCGTTCACGATCGGCACCGTGCCGGAGCGGTTCGCCCGGCTCGGCGATCCGTGGCAGGACATGGACGGCGCGGCGGGGTCGCTGGAGCCGCTGCTCACTCGGGCGGATGAGGACGAGGCGGCCGGCCTGGGCGACGCACCCTGGCCGCCGCACTACGACAAGCAGGCCGGTGAGCCACCCCGGGTCCAGCCCTCCAAACGGCGTGCGGCCGCCGCCCCGCCGGCTGTCCCGGGCCAGACAAGCGGCCCGACCGGGCGGCGGCGGTCCACCATGCCGCTCATCGAGGTCGCCCGGGCCGCCAGCGAGACGGAGGCGCGGGCGGGCCTGGAGCGGTGGAAGGAACGGCACGCCGGCATCTGGCCCCTGCTCCAGCCGGCCGACATCCTGGTCGACAAGATGCGCGGGCGCAGCTCCGTCTGGACCCGCATCCGGCTGAACCTGCGGCACGTGCCGGAGGCGCAGCGGCCGCCGCAGGAGCCGCTGGAGGTCGACTACGACCCGTGGGCGGGCCCGGGCCGCCGCCCATACAACGCGCCCGAGCGGTAATCAGCGGGAAGGGTCCAGCCAGACAGCGCTTTCCGTGTCCTCTGCGACCCCGAGTGCCCGGTACTCCCATCCGGCTTCCCGCCACGCGGCCGGGTCGAGTGCATTGCGGGCGTCGATGATGTTGCGGCGGGCCACCAGGCCGGATAGGCGGCCCGGCGTGAGCGCGGTGAACTCGGGCCATTCGGTGAGCAGCAGCACGACGTGCGCGTCCCGGGCGGCTTCGGTCAGGTTATGCGCATAGCGAAGTTCGGGGCGGGCGCGGCGGGCGTTGTCCAGCGCGGCCGGGTCGTAGACGGTGACACGCGCTCCCATACCGGTCAGGATCTGCGCCACGTCCAGGGCCGGGGAGTCGCGCACATCGTCGGATCCCGGCTTGAACGCGGCGCCCAGGAGGCAGACCGGTGCCCCGGCCAGGTTCCCGCTGGCCAGCTCCAGAGCCAGGTCGGCGGTGCGGGCGCGGCGCCGCAAGTTGATCGCATCCACCTCACGCAGAAAGCCGACAGCAGCACCCGCGCCGAGATCCTCGGCGCGGGCCACGAACGCGCGGATATCCTTGGGCAGGCAGCCGCCGCCGAAGCCCAGCCCGGCCCGCAGGAAGGACTGGCCTATGCGCGGGTCGGCGCCGAGGATCCGCGCCAGGTCGTGCACGTCACCCCCGGCGGCCTCGCAGATCTCGGCCATCGCGTTGATAAAGGAGATCTTGGTGGCCAGGAACGCGTTGGCCGAGGCCTTGGCAAGCTCAGCGGTCTCCAGCGTGGTGACAATGAAGGGGGTGCCGTCCGCGAGCGGGCGCGCGTACACCTGCTGGAGAATCTGCTCGGCCCGGCGGGAGGTGACGCCCGCGACGATCCTGCTCGGTGCCAGGGTGTCTGCCACCGCGGTGCCCTCACGCAGGAACTCCGGATTCCACGCCAGCTCGGCGCCCTCGCAGGCCCCGGCGAGCTCGGTGGCGACCCGCCGCGCGGTGCCCACCGGCACGGTGGACTTGCCGACGACCAGGCACGGCCGGTCGAGCAGCGGGGCCAGCGCCGCAACGCAGGCATTCACCTGGGACAGGTCGGCATGATCGCTGCCTGGCTGCTGCGGGGTGCCGGTGCAGATGAAATGCACATCACCGAACTTCGCCGCGCTGCGATAGGACGTGGTGAACCTCACCCGCCCGGCGTCGAGCCCGGCCCGCAAGAGCTCTTCCAGGCCAGGTTCGTAGATGGGCAGCTGCCCGGCATTGAGCTGGTCAACCCGCCGCTGGTCGACGTCCACGCCGAGAACCTCGAACCCCAGGCTGGCCATACATGCAGCGTGGGTGATGCCCAGGTATCCCGCGCCGAGCACGGTAAGGCCCAGCCCGTCACTCATCGCAGCAGCCTTCCTTGATCCCGGCGCCCGGCAGAACGCGTCGAGTGCAGCCTGTCGGCACGCGGCTGGGCCCACCTCATGGCCGCCCTGCCGCCCGGCTGGTATTCAGGACACTCACGCCGACGTACCTACCATATTTGCACCAAACAGAAGTGGGCGAACGTTAAATTGCCACGGCCATTAGCGGGCGGCGGTGATCATCAGGTGCCAGCCGATGATCTTGCCGAGCGGGCGCCGGACGGACAGCGGCAGCTTGGTGGTCAGCGGCCCGAAGCCGTAGGTGAACGGGTAGTCCGCGTAGATCTGCACGCTCGCGAAGTCGCGGAACAGCCTGCGGGCGCCGCCGCGGCTGAAGGTGTAGACGACCGGGCAGTGGTCCTTCCGGTCGGTGGGCGACTCATACGGCAGCCGCAGCGCCCAGTGGATGAAGTTGACCAGCGAGTCCCGGTGGTACAGCATCACGTACGCCGTCCCGCCGGGCCGCAGCACCCGGTGCACCTCCGCCACGGACCGCTCGATGTCCGGCGTATGGTGGAGCACGCCGAACGAGTAGACCGCGTCGAAGCTCGCGTCGGGGAAGTCGAGTCCCTCGGCGTTGCCCAGCCGGAAGTCGATGCTGACCCGACGCTGTGCGGCGAACTGCCTGGCCACCGCGAGGGCGTTCTCGGTCAGGTCGACCGCTGTCACCTGGTAGCCGCGCTTGGCCAGCTGGATGCTGTCCACCCCGATGCCGCAGCCGACCTCGAGCAGCTTCTTGCCGTGGCCGTCCATCGAGGCGAACAGCTCGGGCAGGTGGTAGTGGGTGCGGTAGCGGCGCTGCTCGATCTCGCCGAAGTACTCCTCCGAGGCTCGCGCCGCGTCGGTGTAGTACTCGTTGTTGATGTGTGACTGCCAGAAGTCCCGGACCGTGTCAACGGTGCTGCCCGGCAGGGGTTTCATGACGTCACGCTCCTTTGGCGGCCCGGTGGGCTGGCACCGGCTGGCCCTGGCCGAACGCCGCGAGCCATGTCTCGACGCCGATCATCTGCCAGAGCAGGAAATAGTGCCAGCGGAGGCGCTGGTGCGGCTGCGCTTTGAGCACAGCCTGGACGAACTCGGGGTTGAAGATACCGGACCGCCGCAGCCGGTCCGGTGACAGCATCTCCCGGACCATAGGTCCTAGGTCCTTCTGGTACTGCTCGACAGGGTCGAATGTGAATCCCCACTTCCGCTTGTGCAGCACCCGGTCGGGCAGCACCCCGGTCAGGGCCTCCTTCAGCAGCCCCTTGGGGCCGCCGCCGAACCGGACGTCGTCGGGGATGCGGGCGGCGAACCGGACCAGTTCCAGGTCGAGCAGCGGGACGCGGGACTCCACCGAGTGCGCCATCGCCATGGTGTCCTCGTTGTGCAGCAGGTCGCACACCATCTTGGTGGCGAACTCGGCCCGCAACGCCTGGCTCTCCAGTGGCCGCCCGTCGCCAAAGTAGGCGCGGTAGTCGTCCCAGTCCGGCACCTCGAGCCGGCCGAGGAACCCGGGCGCGTACACGCGCTGCAGCAGCGCGGGGTTGAAGTCCCAGGCGTTGCGGAGCAGCAGGTAGTTACGGGCGCCGTCGCCGGAGGCGGCGAGCCATTCGAGCTTGCGGGTGGCCAGGTCGAGCTGCGGCCGGCCCAGCCCGGCGGCCCGGCGCGCCGCCCAGTCCAGGGCCGGCGCCAGCGCGTGGACCCCGGCGCCGAGCGCGCCGCCCCGCAGCCGGCGTGCGCGCAGCAGGTAGCTGTAGAAGTCGTAGCCGGCGAACAGCTCGTCGCCGCCGAGCCCGGACAGCACCACCGACACGTGCTCGCCGATGAACCGGTGCAGCAGATACAGCTGCAGCGAGTTCACCTTCGGCTCCTCGGTGTGCCGGATCGCCTCCGCCAGGTGGGCGAGGGCCTCGTGCAGGACCACTTCGGCATGCTCGGTTCCGAAAAGCTGCGCAACGAAACGGGCGTCACCGGTCTCGTCGGTCGGCTCGTCGAAGCCGAGGCTGAACGTCTTGATGGGACCGCTCGTGGTGCGCCGCAGCATGGCCACGATGGAACTCGAGTCGATGCCGCCGGACAGCGAGACGCCCACCGGCACGTCGGAGATGAGCTGGCGCTTGACGGCCTGCTCGTAGTGGAACCGGATCCCCTCGAGCCAGTCGCCGCGGCTCAGGCTGGTGTCCGGGGTCCAGTCGATGGCCGCGTACTGCTGTAGCCGGGCCTGCCCGGCGGCGAACTCGAGCACGTGGCCCGGTGGGAGGCGGCTGATGCCGCGGAAGAACGTCCGGTGCCCGGGGATGTAGCGGACGTTCATCGCCAGGTGGAGGCTCAGCTCGTCGAGCTCGGCCTGGACGAGGCCGCTCGCGAGCACCGCCTTGGCCTCGGACCCGAACGCCAGCTTGCCGCGCTGGGCCGTGTACACCAGCGGCTTCACCCCGAGCGGGTCCCGGGCCAGGAACAGCTTGCGGCGAGCCCGGTCGTACAGGGCGAAGGCGAAGATCCCGTTCAGCCGGGCGGTGAAGCCGATCCCCTCGTCCTCGTACAGGTGGGGCAGGATCTCGGTGTCGCAGTGGGTGGTCAGCTTGTGGCCGCGGTCCAGCACCAGGTCGCGGAGCTGGGGGTAGTTGTAAATCTCGCCGTTGTAGACGACGGCCACCGAGCCGTCCTCGTTGGCCATCGGCTGCGCGCCGCCGGGCACATCCTGGATGGCCAGCCGCCGGTTGCCGAGGTGGACGCCGTCGCCGTTGTAGAAGCCCTCGCCGTCGGGGCCGCGGTGGGCGATCGTGTCCGTCATGGCCCGGACGAGCTCTTCGTCTCCGAAGCCCGCCGTGCCCGCTATCCCGCACATCGCGGTTACCGGTCCCGGCTGGGGGCGATCGGGCGCCCCGCGGGCAGCGTCATCGTCTCCCCGGGAAACAGGACTCGAAGTAATCGGTCATCCAGGCGGTGACGTCGATCTTCTCGGCGAGCAGGCGCTGCCGCGCGGCCTGCCACGTGGACGCGGGCGCGGCGAGTATCTCCTCGATCGCGGTCAAGGCCATGTCGTACTGGTCCTCGGTGAAATGCCGGACAAGGCCGTACCGCCGCTCCTGGTCGTCGGTGTAGCCGCGCCCGGTGGTCGCGATATACACCGCCGGCACCCCCAGCACCGCCGCCTCCGACGACATCGTGGCCGACTCCCCCACCACCAGCCGGGCATGGGCGATCAGGTGGTGAATCTGCTCCACCGGGCCCCGGACGGCGAGCTCGGCGAGGTCGGGAGTGAGCTCCCCCTCGGAGGAGATGAGCACCCGCCCGCGCCGCTGAAGCACCTCGACCAGGTGCCGCTTCTGCTTGGCCGTCAACCCCAGTTCCCGCCGGTCGTGGACGGCCTGCCAGGACACGAACCGCACGATCGAGTACGGCTCATCCGGACTGACCCCGAACTTGGCGAGCACCGCGGGGTCTGGGGTGAACCTGTTCGGGTGCAGATAGGCGAGCTCGTGATAGCCGGCGTACTGCGGGTGCCGGCCGGGGACCTTACCCTGGTAGCAGTCCGGCGTGCACACGCTGTACGCGAGCGGGTAGACGACCCGGTTGGTCTGCACGGCGAACTCGGTGTCGTAGAACACCACCGCGGGCACACGCGGCAGCCGCAGGGCCCCCGCCACCGCGATCGACGGGCCCATGATCCCGGTCATCACGTCCGGCTTGAACGAGCGCATGATCTTCATCAGCCGCGGCGTGCGCTGGGCCATCTCAACGGCCAGGCCCGCGCCGCTCTTCTGCGCCGAGATCTGCTGGTAGGGAAGGCCGAACGCCCTCAGCAGCTCGACCGACCGGTCCTTGTCCCGGGCGGTGATGCACACCTGGTGTCCGCGGGACTCCATCTCGGCGTGGAAGTTCCGGAAGAAGTGGACGTGCGCCGGGTGCAGGATGTCGATGAGGACGCGCATGCGATCAGGTGGCCTTGCCGTTGGGGGCGTCCGGCCAGGCCTCCAGCGGGCGCCGCGCCACCACGAGGACGCCCGCGCCCCACCGCGGCCGGGAGAACTTCCCGAGGTAGGAGACGCCGAGCAGCACCGGGAACACCACCGCGTAGGCCAGCTTGCGGCGCTGGTCGGCCCCGGTGATCAGGTAGGAGATGTTGTTGGTGAACGTCTCCAGCATCCCGTAGGTGTACTGGTGGCCCGTCACCTCGAACCCGGCCTCCTTCAGCTTGCCGACCAGCTCCTCGGCCCGGTACCCGGGCCGGACGTGGCCGGGGACGTCGAAGTTGACCCGGCGGCGCAGCAGAAGCCACCGCCGCTCGTAACCGGGGGTGTGGGCGACCAGCCGCCCGCCGGGGTGCAGCGCGTGCAGCAGCGTCCGCATCGCCGCGATGTCGTCCTCGACGTGCTCGAAGTTGTCGACGCTCACCACCAGGTCGAACTGGTCCTCGAAGTCGAGCTTGGTGACGTCGCCCTCCTGGAAACTGCAGTTGGACAGGTGCGCCCGTTTGGCGATCTCGTTGGCCCGGGCGACCAGGTCGGGCTCGAGCTCGACGCCGGTGACCTTGGCCTCCGGGTGCCGCTTGGCGAGCTCGTAGCTGAACACCCCGGAGCCGCAGCCGGCGTCCAGGATCGCCGGGTACGAGCCGTCGGTGGCGGGCAGCACGTGCCGCAGCCGGATGCGCAGCCCGTTGGCCGGCGCCCCCAGCAGGTTCGCGTACAGCCGCTCGAACCTGCTGCGGCCCGGGTCGAGTGACAGCTCCCGGCCTGGGAATCCCTTCACGCTTGCCCTCCGCAGTTCTCGAGGTAGCTGGCGAGCGCCCACGACATCCAGCCCTGGCACCAGCGCAGTTCCCGGATACGGGTCCGGTATCTCCGGCGCCGCTGATAGTAGAACCATCCACTGCCCGGGTCCCACATATTGTCCCGCGTCCATTGCAGCACCCGGGCGGCGGTCTCGCCGCCGGCGCCGTGGTACCGCTGCTGCAGCGAGAACGTGATGACGCCCTGGGCGCACCCGTGGATGTCGATCGGGTAGAGGCGGTCGCTCATGAACCGGGCCGCGCCGTCCGGCTCGAACAGCTTGCGGGCATAGAAGCCGATCCCCCGGCGGTAGGCGGGCTCGAACTCGTCGCTGCCGGTGGCCAGCCCGTAGCCCAGGATCGCGTCGAGGATGAAACCGGTGTGGTAGTTGTCGTGCGTGATATGGCTGGCCGACGGCGGGTCGGCGTAGTACCAGGCGCCGTAGTCGGTCTGCTTCGACACCACGTAGCGCATGAGCCGGCCGCCTTGGCGGGTGAAGTCACCGTCGCCGGTGAGCTTGCCGAGCCGGGCGGCCAGGGCCCCGGTCAGCGCCGAGACGTCCATGACGATCCAGTCGATGGACGGGTCGGGCACGTAGCTGAGGCACCAGCGGTCCTCGTCCTCATACAGCGTCTTCGGCGCCCCGAGCAGGAACCGCACCGCCTGCCCGGCGGCCTCGAGATAGCGGCCGTCCTGGAGCGTCTCGTACCCGTCGAGCAGGGCCTGGCCGACGAACGAGGTGACCACCCGGTTGGGGAAGTTCCGCGGGGCGAAGAACCCGACGTCCTGCCACGGGTACGGGTAACCCCAGCACAGGTGCTCGAATCCCGGGGCCGGATGGGCGATCAGCCAGTCGAGCAGCTCGCGGGCCTCGGCGGCGTCGCCCGCCGACCCGGTCATCCGGTGCCGTGCGAGCAGCGCGCGGGAGAACAGGGACAGGCCCTTCGCGTTCCGCGCCTTGCGGACACCGGCCAGCGGCCGGATGTCGATGGGACTGCGGGTCACGACCTGGATGGCGGCGAGCCGACGCAGCCTCGACTGACCGGCCAGGTGGGCCAGGACGGGCGAGTTGAGGCCGTCGTGCTTGGAGTACCCCTCGTAGCTGTCTGACCGGGCGGTCTGCAGGACCCGCTCCAGCACCTCGATATGGGTGGGGCGCCCGCGCTGGGCGGTTGCCGTGTTCCGGTCTTCCGTCATAGCGGTGACAACCTCGGGATCTGCTGGGTTGTGGAAGCCCTCGGGCGAGGGGGACAGGGCCGGCAGCCCGGCTCGGCTGGATCGGCAGCAGAAACGCCGCTCCAGCCACACTGGACCGCCGACTACGGGCCCGGCCTGGCGCTCCAGGCTAGCGCAGGTGATACCTGGATTTGTGCCGTCGGCGTTGGTCAGCACTATTCACTACCTGCCAGCGCTGGCAGGAGGGTCATCAAGGCGGGACTGCGGTGGGGACTCTGGTAGCGTGGCGCACCGATAAATCTGGTGCTGCGGCCGTTGGCAATACGGTCGGGTATTCCTGTTCGAAGGCGGATTGAGGTCGGCATGAAGCAGGTATTCCGCAGGGTGATCGACCGTCGCGGTCGGGTCCTTGTCGCGGACCTGCCCGTCCCGCACGTGGGCCCGGATCAAGTGCTGGTGCAGAGTCATTACTCGCTGATCAGCTCGGGCACCGAGATGGGGACGCTGGCGAAGACGCCGGCCGAGCTGGTGCGCCAGACCATTTCGGACCCCTGGATGCGGAACGTGGTCAAGCAGACGATCCTCGCCACCGGCCCCAGCCAGACGGCGCGGCGGGTCTGGCACGAGATCGTCACGCCCCGGGAGATCGGCTACAGCGGTGCGGGCACGGTGCTCGCCCTCGGCGATCACGTCGAAGGGCTCGAGATCGGGCAGACCGTGGCATACGCGGCGAGCGGCCACGCCGAGGTGGCGGCCCCGTACATCAACCACGTGGTGCCTGTGCCGGACGGCGTCGACCTCCGGCACGCGGCATTCGTCACCGTCGGCGGCATCGCCATGCAGTCGCTCCGCCGCGCCGACCTGAAATTCGGCGAGACGGTCGCCATCTACGGCCTCGGCCTGGTCGGCCAGCTATGCGCCGCGATCGCCAAGGCGGCCGGCTGCGTGGTGGCCGGGATCGACATCAACCCGAAGGCGAACGAACTGGCCACCGCCGCCGGCGCGGCGATGGTGGTCAACCCGTCCGAGCCCGACTGGAAGCGGCGCATCAGCGAATTCACCGGCAAGAACGGCGTCGACGCCACAGTGATCTGCGCCAGCTCCGACTCGCCGGAGATCATCAACTCGGCGATGGAGATCACCCGGCGGCAGGGCCGGGTGGTGCTGGTCGGCTACGTCAAGCTCGACATCCACCCGAAGAACTTCCTGTACCGCGAGATCGACCTGCGCTACTCGCGCGCCTACGGGCCGGGCAGCTACCACGCCAGCTACGAGAAGGGCCGCGTCGACTACCCGTTCGGGTACGTCCGCTGGACCGAGAAGCGCAACCTGGAGGAGTTCATCCGGCTCGTCGCCTCCGGGGCCGTCAGCCCGGAGCCGCTGATCGCCGGGGTCTACCCGGTGGAGCGCGCCCAGGAGCCGTTCGACGCCATCCGCGAGCGGAAACTGCCCGGTGTCGCGGCGCTGATCTCCTACGGGACCGCCCCCGACCTCAGCCGGACGACGCAGATCAAGCCGCGCGCGAAGCGGGACGGCAAGGTCGGGATCTCACTGATCGGGTTCGGCAACCACGTCCTGGGCATGCACCTGCCCAACCTCAAGGCCATGCGTGACGTGGAGCTCCGTGGCATCGCGTCGGCGACCGGGCGCAACGCCTCTGTCGCCGCGAAGGGCCTCGGCGTCACGATGATCACGACCGACGTCGACGAGTTGCTCGCCGACGAGGGCACCGACGCGGTGATGATCTGCTCGAACCAGCCGGAGCACTACGGGCATATCCGGGCGGCGATCAAGGCCGGCAAGGCCGTGTTCATCGAGAAGCCGATGGTCACCCGGCTGGAGGATTTCAGCGAGCTGCTCCGCCTGATGGAGACGCAGCCGACCCTGGTCACGCTCGGGCTCAACCGCCGCTACTCCCCCCTGGTCGACAGCCTCCGCAAGTCACTGAAGTCCCCCGTCGACTTCGTCGAGTACGTGATCGCCCAGCAGCCCCTGCCGGCCGACCACTGGAGCCTCGACCCGGTGGACGGCGGCGGGCGGCTGGTCAGCGAGGGAGAGCACTTCATCGACCTGTGCAACCTGCTCATCGGCAAGCGGCCGGTGTCAGTCACCGCCCGCGCGCTGGGCAAGGCGCCGGACGATCTCCGGACGCTGTGCAACTTCTCGGTGACCCTCCACTACGACGGCGCCGCCGCCACGGTCGTCTTCGACGAGTGCGGCGTTCCCGGCTTCCCCCGGGAGCGGCTATCGGTGTTCGCCCCCGGCCAGGTGGCGATCCTGGATGACTTCGGGAAGCTCACCCAGTACGGCTCCGGCAAGCCGCACAGCAAGGGCACCGGCCTGCACAAGTCCATGGGTCACGCTGAAGAGCTCGAGCAGTTCGTCCGGGCGGTAAAGGGCGAGACCAACCACCTGCTGTCCTGGGAGGGCTCGTCGCTCGCGACGCTGTGCATGTTCGCCGCCCAGGAAAGCATCAGGCTCGGGGCCGAGATTGACCTTGACCAGTTCCACCGGTCGCTGCTCGCCTCCGCCGACCCCGCCGAGAACGGCATGCCGGACCATGCGACGCCAGCGGCCCGTGACGACGATCAGATGGGGGTGCGGTGATGGTATATCACGCTTCCAATCGCCTCCGGCGCATCCCGTTCAGCGCCCGCATCCTCATGGAGCGGCTGTCGGGGAAAACGGTCTTCGAGGCCTTCCACTACCGCGAGTCGAACCTCACACGCCTGGTAGACCTGTTCGCTCATGTCAACGTCGAACGGTGGCGCGGGATGAGGGTCCTGGAAGTCGGGGCTGGGCTCGGCCGCTTGGGTGATGCTTTCGCCGCCCTCGGGTTTGACGTCACCTCGACGGACGGTCGGCCCGAGCACGTCGAGGCCATGAAGGCACGCGGGCGGGCGTCGTTCGTACTGGACCTTGACCGAACCGGGGTGGACGAGGCGGGCGACTTCGAGCTGATCCTCGCCTTCGGCGTGCTGTACCACCTCGCGCATCCCGAGGAATTCCTGCGCAGCTGCGGGAAGGTGGCGAGGGTCCTGCTGCTTGAGACGGCCGTGTGTGATCGCCGCGAGCCGGTCGTCGATTGGGTCAGCGAGGCCCGTGGATGGCGGGGCACGGATCAGGCACTGAGAGGCCAGGGCTGCCGCCCGAGCCCCGCCTGGGTCGAAGCCACCTGCCGCGAGGCCGGGTTCGACGTCGTGCGCGATATCTCCAGCCCGCTGGGAGACTGGACCAGCGGGACGTACGGCTGGGAGCCGCGTGACAACGGCGAGTGGCGTCGGGACGGCGTCAACCTGCGCAAGATGTGGGTATGTGAGCGAAGCGGGTGAGTGCGGTGCCGCACGGCCGGGCCAGGGCTAGGCATTCGGCCGGGCATCACCAGCAGCAAGCCGAGCCGGGTCAGCTGGGCTGCGGCGGACGGACTCGCGGTGGGCATGTAATGAGCCTGCCAGTCGGCGACGAGCCTGGGCGTAACCCCTGGGTGGATGACGGTCACGTAGATCGCCAGGCCACCGATGACTAGCATCCTGCGGCGATCTGAGGGTGCCGGTGCCCCGTCCGGTCGGCATGTTCGCGAGCACCCGCTCAAGCCGGGCAAGTTCCGGCCGGACATCGAGGGTTTGCGAGCCTTCGCGGTGCTCTCCGTGGTGCTGTACCACGCCGATCTGTTGGGCGTACACGGCGGGTTCGTCGGCGTCAACGTGTTCTTCGTGATCTCCGGTTTCCTGATCACGCGTTTGCTGCTGGAGTCGGTCGGCGAACACGGTATCCGGGCGTTGCCCACCTTCTACACCCGCCGGATTCGCCGGCTGTTGCCCGCAGCTATGACGGTCGTGGTGGCGACCGTGGTGGCCGCTCGCTTGTGGGCCCCGCCCCTTTCGGTCCGGCCGATCGCCATCGACGGGATCTTCACCACGTTTTACGGCCTCAACTACCGGCTCGCCGTGGAAGGCACCCAGTATCTCAATCAGGGAAATGCGGCATCCCCGCTGCAGCACTTCTGGTCGCTTGCAGTCGAGGAGCAGTTCTACCTGTGCTGGCCGATCCTGATCGTCCTCATGGTGTGGCTGGGCCGGCGCCACCGCAATGCGCTCCTCGGCCTGCTGCTAGCCGCCATCGTTCTGGTGTCGTTCGACTACTCAGTGGTCCTCACCAGGGCGGATGCCCCGTGGGCCTACTTCTCGATGGCCACGCGGGCCTGGGAACTCGGCCTGGGGGCGCTGGTGGCGCTTGGCGCGTCCCAGCTGGCGCGGCTGCCGGGCTCCCTCGCCTTGACCGGAGGCTGGCTGGCGTTGGCCGCGGTGCTGGCCGCCGCCTTCGTCTACAACAACCGGACGCCGTATCCGGGCTCGGCTGCGGCGGTCGCGGTCGTCGGAGCCGCCGTGGTCATCGCGTGCGGTTGCGCGGTTCAGCGCGGTGTGGGAGGGCTGCTGGGCCTGCGGCCATTGCAATTCCTCGGCCGCATGTCCTACTCGTGGTACCTGTGGCACTGGCCGATGCTGGTCATCGCCCCCATGATCCTCGGTCATGCTCTGGGCTGGTCGGAGCGGCTGACGGTCGTCGTGCTGTCGCTCGCCGCTGCCATCATCACCTTCAAGCTCATCGAGAACCCCGTCCGATCGCTCCGGCTACCGAACCTCCAGTGGTTCGCGGGCGGCCTCGCTTTGTCGTGCTCGGCGGTGGTCGCAGCGGTGCTGGTCCTGGGGAACCTTCCGCCGCTCGTCGGCACGGGCGCCAATGCCACCGTCGTCCGCGCCTCCACGGCCACCTCCGCCGTCACCAGAGAGATGAAGGCCGCCATCATCGCGGGGCTGACCACGATGGAGGCGCCCAGGAACCTCACTCCACAGCCGGCGCATGCGCACGGCGACCTGCCCTCCTCGTCGTACGACGGGTGCCACGCCGACCTCTTGGCCGTCACCCAGGGGCCGTGCGTCTTCGGTGACCCAACCGGCAAGTACACCGTGGTGCTGTTCGGCGATTCACACATGCAGCAGTGGCAGCCGGCGTTCACCGAGGCTGGCATCAACGCCCACTGGCGCGTCGTCAACCTGACGAAGGGGGCGTGCCCGCCTCAGGAACTCAGCGTATTCAACGCCAACCTGAACCGTATTTTCCACGAATGCGATACCTGGCGGGCCCGGACGCTGCGCCGGATCGCGGCGCTCAACCCGACGGTCGTGATCGTGGCCGGCTGGGACGATGAGGCAGCCGCGAACGTGTCCCCAACCGCGGTTGCCGACGCTACCGTGTCCACGGTACGCACGCTCCAGCAGACGACCACCGCAAAGATCGTTTACCTGGAGGACACGCCCTACCCCGGCTACAACGTCGCCAGTTGCGTGGCCGCCCATCTTGACGACGTCAAGGCCTGCAACCTGCCGATGAGCCAGGCCTACACGTATCCGGCCCGGCACCAGGCGATCAACCAGGCGCTGCGGAAGCTGGGCGGTGTCACGCTCGTCAACCCAGCGGACTGGATATGCGCGGACAACGTCTGCCCGGCCGTGGTGGGCAACCTTCTGGTCTTCAGGGACACGTCGCACCTGTCGGTCGAGTTCAGCGAATGGCTGACCCCGATGATCACCTCCTTGCTGGACGAGCTACAACCGGGGCACAGGGGCTGATGGGCCAGCAGGCTCGGGCAACTCACGGCGCAGTCACCTGGCAGGAACCGCGCTCATGCGCCTCGAGCCCGAGGACGGCTAAGGGCGAGTGAGGCCGCGCTCGGTGCGCAGCCGCCGGAGCCGGCGTCGGCCGACCAGCGCCGAGGCGGCGGCACCCGCGGCGGCGTCAGCCACGACCGCGAGCGCCCGGCATAGCAGCGCCACGGTCAGGGCAGTCGCTGGCGTCGTTGCCGCACCCAGGACCGCAACCATGACCGCCTCCCGGACACCGGCGCCGGCCGGGGCGAAGACAGCCAGGAACCCGACCGCCCAGGAGAGCGAGAAAGCGCCGACCGACACCAGCAGCGTGCCCTGTGGGTGACCGGCCAGCGGCCGCATGAGCACATAGACCATCAGCCCGTTGAACGACCAGCCGGCCAGCGCCCACACCATGGTGCGGGCGAGGCCTCGGTAGCTCACGTTCTGCTGCACAACGGGGCGGCGTGAGACACGCAGGACGAGGCGGAGCAGCCTGTTCAGGACCGGCGGGGACAGCAGCACGGCGGCGACGGGTACCAGGAAGAGGACCCAGAAGTACTGGGCAATCGATCCGGCGGTCGCGAAGGGCAGCGTGACCATCGCCACCACCAGCCCTGAGCAGGTCATCACGGCATAGCTCAGCAGCACGGATACGGCGGACCTGCTGCGGGGAACGCCACGGTCGGCGCCAAGCTCCGACTGGGCGAGCACCGGCCAGATGCTGCCTGGCACGTATTTCCCGAGCTGCCCGATGAACATGATCCGCCAGGCCTCGGGGATTGACAGCCGTGAGCCGAGGTCGGCGAGCAATTCCCGCCAGACCATGAGGCTGCAGAAGAGCCCGCAGAGGCAGAAGGCAAACGCGAGCAGCACCACCGGCACCGACAACCGGGAGACCTGATGCCAGAGCGTGCCCGCTTGCTCCTTCAGGGCGACGGCCAGAAGCGCCAGCACGATGGCCAGGAAGCCGAATCGCACCGCCTTCGACCTCGTCAGGCGCACGAGCGGGCTGAGCCAGCGCGAGAAGGGCACGACATCGGGCGAGACCAGTGACGAGCCCACGGCCGCCGGACTGGCCGAACCTGGCGCTGGTGGGTTACCGGCCGGTGCCATGCCCCGCTCAGGGTCATCCGGCGGGTCCGGGTCAGCCACCACTGGCGGGTCCCAGTCGGCCTGAGGGAGGGCACGCACAGGATCTGGGCGGGTCATTCCTAGCGGATCGGCTTCTCGCACGCATAACCGATGCGCCGCCCCAGAGACCGGAAAGCCCGGTGGATCCCGGACTCCGCCTTGGTGTCAGCCATTACGGCAGCGGTCTCCCTTGGGCTAGGTGCTCAGCTGTTGTGTGCGGATACTCGCTTGAAGCCATCACCCTAGCAGAGGGATCCCGGCCAGATTCCCCCGTGCTGGGCAAACGAGAGACGGCGCACCCGGCCAACTGAGGGTGGTGACCGCTGGCCCGCAGCAGCGTCACGACGGCCGGTACAGCAGGATGGGTTCCGGGCCGACGTGGATGGTCGTCACGCGGTCTCCGGCTAGATCACGGCGCCACGCACCGATCTCGGGTTGGCCGATGTGCGATCGGATGATCCAGATCCGTCCGCGGGCCCCGCCCGGCTCAGCAGCGATCTTGGCCCGGGCGGCGGCCAGCGCGTTCGCGACGTCTGCCGCCTGGCGGGCGTGCATCACGACAATCCAGCCCACAGCCGGGTACGTCACAAGGTGGGCGTCGGGGCCGTTGCCCACGGGGAACGAGGGCTGTGCCGGATAGTAATACGCAAACCCGTAGCTGGCTGCGTAGCTGACGATGACGACGTCCCCCCGGCGGAAATGGGCATCGAGATAGGCGACCTGAGAACGGACGTCCTCGTTGGGGATCTCGTGAGATCTGATGTAGGGGATCGTTGCCGCAACCCAGATGGCCAGTGCGACCACGGCCACCAGCAGCGGTGCCCGGCGTTCGCGCCTGCTGGCCAGATGCGCGGCGGCGGCGACCGCGACAGCCATGAGCAGCGGAGCCGAGACAAGCCAGAAGGTGGAGGTCCGCAGGTCCCCGAGCGGGTACTTGCGGGCCGCGCTCGCGGCGATCACGAGCACCAGCGTGACCGGGAACATGGCGGCCAGGGCGAAGCGCCGCAGCCAGAGCAGCGCCCCGATGCCCGCCAGGACCAGCACGGTGTCGACGATGAGAGACCTGAAGCCCAGGTACGGCACGAGGTTATGTCCCAGCTGCCGGCTGAGAAAGGCAGCCGCGGCCGACGCGCTCCGCGTCGGCATGTAGCCGCGACTCCAGTCGTTGACCAGAATGCGGGTGACGTGCGGGCGGATGAAGATCTCGTAGACCGCGAAACCGACGGCGAGCATCCCGGCTGCTGCCCAGGCGACCTGGATGAGCCTCCGGTAGTGCCGATTGACCAGGCACTCCAGCGCCAGGGAGGCCATGGCCGCCACCCCGATGAAGATAACCGTGTCGGCGAAGAACAAGCCAACCGACCCCACCGCGGCGATCGCGACGAGGCGCCGCAGGCGCCATTCGTTCTCGATACGCGCCACCAGGACCCACAGCAGTACGCACGCGAACGCCTCGGCCGTGTACTGCTTGAGATCGTCGCGGAGCAGCATTGCAGGCGACAGCAGCACGGCGGCGCCGGTCAGGATGCCCGTGACACACGGAGTCAGCCGGAGCTCGCGCCCGAACAGGTACCCCGCGGCCGCCGCCAGCATCGCGAACGCGAGCGTCACCAGCCGGAACCGCTGGGCGCCGCCGAACGGCACCAGCCGGAGCAGGAGCACCCACCCGAGGGGGGTACTCGACGTCAGCGAGGGCGTGAGCCCGATCCTGGCCCGGACCGTGTCCACCACCCATGCCTCATCGACCCAGAACGGGTGACTGAGCATGTACCGCACGTCGTGCACGAGGAGCACCGACAGGCCGACAGCGGCGGCGAGACAGATGTCAATGACGGCGGCATTTCCGAACGAGCGTGCGCGCTTGGGCACGGTAGGCCGCTCGGCGCTTTGCACGCTGCTCATCACGTGTCTCCCCTGGACCGGACGATCAGGTCGGCGAGCAGGGCGAGCGAGGCGATGATCAGCCCGGACACGAAGATGAGGACGGTGTTGACAGCGAAGTACAGCGGGTGCACGACCATGTCGAAGATGCCCTTGCCGATGCCGAGGACGAGCAGGAAGAGCGCGACCGGCATGAGGACCTTGAGCGGGTTGAAGTACATCACCATCCGCAGCACCTGGAGGATGTAGCGGTAGGCGTCGGAGACGAAGCGGAACTTGGACGTGCCCGACCGCTTGGCGTACTCGATCGGCACGTAGCGCACGTCGTGCTGGTTGGACAGGAACGCGAGCGTGATCGTGGTGACGCATGAGAACCCGGGAGGCAGCAGCCGCAGGTACGGCAGCGCGACCTCGCGCCGGAAGGCCCTGAGCCCGGAGTTCAGGTCCGGGATGCGGGAGTTGGTCAGCTTCTCGGCGAGCTTGCGGATGAACCACTTGGCCGGTACCCGCAGGATCTTGTGCGTGCCCGCCTCGCTGGTCCTCGCGCCCACGACCTGATCCAGGGCAGGGTCTTTTTCGAGCATCTGAATAAGCTCGGGAATACGCTCGTTCGGATACGTCATGTCGGCGTCGGTCCACACCACGATCTCGCCCCGGGCCTGCTGGGTGCCGATACGGCGGACGGTGCCGGCGCCGCCGTTCCGGTCGAAGTGCACGATCCGCAGATGGGGAAACCTGGGCGCGGCTTCGCGGAGACGGGCGAGCGTCTCATCGGTGGAGGCGTCGTCGTAGGCGATGAGCTCGTAGCCGTATCCGCTGGCATCCATGGCCTCGCAGATCCGGGTCACCTCGGCCGCGACATGCCCCTGCTCGTTATAGCAGGGCAGGACAATCGAGACATACGGGTTCTGCGGGGATGTCGCACTCACGGGGGCAGAGAATACCCGTGTTTTCCGGGGAGCGGCAGCGTTAGCTGGAGAAAGACGGCCGTGTCGGCTCCGATATCCAGATGTCCATCGTGAGCGGGTAGGTACGCCGCGGGGGAACCGTCAGCGTGTGCGCATCCTGTCTGGTTGTCAGCGCCATGATCTCCCTGGGCATGCCACCGTAACGCGCGAGCTGCGAGGCACTCGACCCCATGAGCACCGGTCGCCGGCCCTGCTCGATGCCGAGCACCACTTGCTCCACCGCCTGCGGCGCGGGCCTCATGGACGCCACCGGGTCGCCGCACATTCCGCGGACCACCTGGGTGAACCGGCGGCTGGTCCAAAAGTCGACGATGACAACCGCCGAGTGGCGCGGTATCGCCGCGCACATCCGGTGGACCGCGGCGATCTCGCCTGAGTAGGTGGTCTTGAACGCCAGGCCGTCCGCGACGCCTCGCATGCCGAGCGGGCCGCCGGAGCCGATCCCCAGACCGAACGAGGCCGCCGCCGTCGGCAGCACGAGGACTGCCGCGCAGGCCGACACGAGGCCACCGCGGGCAACCCGGCCGAAGTGCATCCGGCGGAGCCAGCCGAGCAGCCAGCCCGATGCCCAGACCGCCAGCAGGATGAAGCCCGGCAGCACAGCGGGCACCAGCCTGCGGCTCGCCCACGGGTGATCCGGGACGATCGCTGGCTGGTAAAGGATGGTGACAATGATCCACCCGAACGTCATCAGGGGCAGCACCCAGGCCCGCGCGCGGCCCTGCAGGCACCTGCGGGCGAGCAAGGCGGCCCCGAGCGTGCCGAGCACCACGGCGGGCACGCCGATATACCAGAAAACCCAGTGCAAGCTGATCTCGGAGTACAGACGCCGCGGGTCGAGCGGCAGATGGTCGGCCCGCTGATACGCGGTGACGATGGCCTGGCTGCCCCGCACCGTTTCCAGGTAGGGCCGGATGGTGAATCCGATCATGACGGCGAATGCCAGCACGGCCGCCGCGTTGGGCAGCCACTGTCTGCGCACCCTCGGCAGGCCACGCTTCCACCGCAACGCCACCGCCGCTGCCGCCACGATCAGGGTGATCCCGGCCGCCAGCGCCAGCGGTATCAATACACCCCTGAGGCTGGCAAGGTACGGCCTGGACAGCACAAGCCCGTCAACGCCACCGAAAAGCGCGCCGGCCACCAGCCCGCCGAAAAGCGGGACCGCCTGCGGCCGGCGGCCGATGAGCAGCAGCGCGCAGTACAGGATGACCGGCAGGATGTCGCTCGCTCCGTCTATGCGCACGAGCATGGTCAGGCCGAACGCGAGACCGCCCAGCCCGGCGGTGACCCTGGCACCGGCCTTGCCTGACTCAAGCGAGTCGATGACAAGGCAGAGCCCGCCGAGGAACAGGATCTGCGCCAGCGGCTCGCTGAAGGTTGACCGGCTGGTGAACTGCTCCGGCATTGAGAGCGCGAGGACGAGCGCCGCCAGCGGCGCCCACCGTGGCCCGGCAAGCCGCGCGGCCAGGCCGCCGAAGGTGAGGACGGCGCACGCCCCGAGCAGCGGCGCCACCGCAACTGCCGCTCCCACGCCGCCAATCCAGAAGCCGGCGGCGAGGACCATCGGCAGCCCGGCCATGAACTGAGGCACGACGGCCCTGCCGACCTGGTAGAAACCGGCACTCTGGAACTGGAGCAGCTGGTGGGTGCCGCTGAACGCCGCGCGCGCCTGCGGGATCGGCAGTGAGCCGTGCTGGGCGATCCAGGCCCCGAACTGGACGTAGGACGCGGGATCGCGCGAAACGATGATCTGCTGGGAGTGATAGATCATCTGCTCGATGCCGAAGGCAACCGCTACCAGCACCACGCCGGCCAGCGCCCACCAGGGCGTACGCATTCGGTCCGGCCCTGGCGCCGGCAGGGTGTCCTGCCATCGATCCGGAATCCAGCGCAGGCCGAAGACCACGAGCACAGCCGCCAGCGGCACCCATATGACCAGCATCAGCACGGGCGCAAACCGCCCCGCAAGCAGCAGTGGCAACCCGGCAAGCAACCAGGCCATCGCCACCAGCGCCGGCAGCACCGAAACGCGCCCAAGCAGCCAGCCCGGGACGTTCCGCGGCGCGCCGGTCTCGCCGGCAGGCGCAGCCCTGGATGCCGAGGGGCCAGAGGCCTCGCTCTCGGTCCTTGCGCTCATCCGCATGCCGCCTTGAAAGTCCTTTGCTCGCGCACTCGCCGGTGCCAGAGCACTGCAGGACGGCGCACTGCAGGGCGGCGGGGAGGACACTGAACTGGTCGCGCGGGGTTTACTGTCGCTTGGGAGATTACCGGCCCAGCTATTCTCGCATGCGGAAGATCCCGGGTTTGCATCTACGAAGGCCCTCGCACGTACCGTGGTTTCAAGATCGTCAGCTGGGCGGGCCGGCTATGGGCTACGGCCCGTGGGCAGCTTACCGGCAAGGCCCATCGCGATAGCCTCTCCCCGGGCGGCGCGACCGACAGGAGGAGGAGCCGATGCGCTTCGCGATCAAGACCCGGCCGGAGCACACCCCGTGGGAACGGATCCGGGACGTCTGGCTGGCGGCTGACGAAATCAGCCTGTTCGAGTCGGCCTGGAACTGGGACCACTTCTACCCGCTCACCGGCGACCTCACCGGGCCGAACCTGGAAGCGTGGACGATGCTCGCCGCGCTCGCGCAGGCCACCCGCCGGATCCGGCTGGGCTGCCAGGTGACCGGCATGGTCTACCGGCATCCGGCGGTGCTCGCGAACATGGCCGCGACGACCGACATCATCTCCGGCGGCCGGCTGGAACTGGGCCTGGGGGCCGGCTGGAACCAGATGGAATGCGACGCCTACGGCATCGACCTGCCGCCGCTGCGCGAGCGCTTCGACCGCTTCGATGAGGGCGTGGAGGCGATCGTCGCCCTGCTCAGCCAGGAGACGACCACGCTGAACGGACGGTACGTGCGGCTCACCGAGGCCCGCTGCGAGCCTAAGCCGGTGCAGCGGCCGCATCCGCCGTTCACCATCGGCGGGCGTGGCCGGACCCGCACCCTGCGGACCGCGGCCCGCTGGGCCCAGCAGTGGAACGCGATCACCAGCGACCCGCAGGAGTGGCTCAGCCTGGCCGGGACGCTGCGGTCCCATTGCGCGGACCTCGGCCGTGACCCGGGCGAGATTACCTGCTCGGTGAACATCCGGATCGAGGACGCGGCCGGCATCGGGCCGGCCGCCGAGCTCGCCGCCGCCTACCGCGAGGCCGGGGCCGACCTGGCGATCATGAACCTGCCGCTCAGCGCCGACCCGGGTTTGCTCGCGCCGCTGGCCGCGGCCCTGGCGCCCTTGGCGGGTTAGGCCGCCCAGGGCCGACCGTCAGGTCCTGCTCAGCACGAGCAGGAACTCGAGCACACCGTGGTTCTGCGTGGTGACGAAGCCCGCGAAGCTGGGGTTGGGTATGTCCCAGTCCGCGAACGTGATGGGAATCGAGCCCGAGGCCCGGATCTGCGTCGCGGTCCGCTGCGCGCTCAGGCTGAACGTGACCTGCCGGGTGCGGCCGTGCAGCGTGAGGTTCCCGGTCGCGCGGTAGCTCTTGATCTGCCCGGTGGCCGGCGCCGGCGCCAGGCTGATGCTGCGGGTGAGCGTGAATGTGCCGGTCGGGTAGGTGGCCACGTCCATGATCCGCCCATCGAACTGCGCATCCCGCTGGCTCTGGTCGCTGTGGATGGTGGCCATCTTGACGGTGAAGGCGCCCGCCGTCACGGTGATGTTCCTGATGGTCAGGTGACCGGCGACCGAGCTGGTCCGGCCCACCGCGACGTTGTTCTGGCCCGCCAGCACCTCGTTCACCCGGTAGCCCGCCCGGGACCCGGTCGCGACGGTCCAGGTGCCGGCCAGCGGCGTGTCCGCCGCCGGGCTGGATCCGGTGCCGCCGCCGGACGCGCTCGGGCTGGCGGTGGCGTTCAGGCCCAGCGGCGCAGGCGCCGGGCCCTCGATGAAGTGGATGTAGGCGAACGGCACGGCCACGGCGAGCACCACCACGGCGCCCGCCGCCACCAGCACCCACCGCAGCCAGCCGCGGCGGCTACGACGATGAGAAGGCACCGACACACCTCCTGGCCGACCGCCGGGCGGACGGCGTCATCACGCTCCTCGACGAGGTTCCCGTCTGATCCTGCGCCGATGCTGGCCGTTTGTTGTGAGAAAGCTCTGGACCCGTTCTTTCCGCCGGGCCGTAACAGCGGGGGCGGGGCGCCGGGCTCAGCGCGCCTGGGGCATGACCTCGGCCGCGATCAGCTCCAGGTGATCCAGGTCGTGCAGATCGAGGACCTGCAGGTAGGCCCGGGACGCGCCGACGCTGGCGAACCGGCCCAGCTTGTCCACGATCTGCGCGGGCGATCCGGCCAGCCCGCTGGCCTCAAGCTCGGCCACCTCACGGCCGATCGCCGCCGCGCGCCGCGCCACCTCCGCCCCGGTCCGGCCGCAGCACACCGTCTGGGCCGCCGAGTACAGCAGCGAGGCCGGGTCACGGCCGGCCGCCGTGCAGGCGTCCCGCACCCGGCCGTAGGCGGCGCTGGTCTCCTCCGGGCTGACGAACGCGGTGTTGTACTCGTCGGCGAACCTCGCCGCCAGGCGGGGCGTCCGGCGCGGCCCCTCCCCGCCGACCAGGATCGGGGGCCGCGGGCGCTGGACCGGTTTGGGCAGCGCGGGCGAACCGGCCAGCACGTAGTAGGCCCCGTCGAAGGAGAACTCCTGGCCTTCTGGCGTCTCCCAGAGCCCGGTGATGATCGCAAGCTGCTCCTCCAGCCGGTCGAACCGCTCCCCCACCGGCGGGAACGGGATCCCGTACGCGGCGTGCTCGGCGTCGAACCAGGCGGCCCCCAGCCCCAGCTCGATCCGGCCCGCGCTCATCTCGTCCACCTGGGCCACGCTGATCGCCAGCGGCCCGGGGTAGCGGAAGGTCGCCGCGGTCATCAGGGTGCCGAGCCTGATCCGCACCGTCTCGCGGGCCAGCCCGGCCAGGGTGACCCAGGAGTCCGTCGGCCCGGGCAGCCCGCTCACGTCACCCATCTTGAGGTAGTGGTCGGAGCGGAAGAAGGCGTCGAAGCCGAGTTCCTCGGCGGCCCGCGCGACCGCCAGCAGCCGGCCGTACTCGGCGCCCTGCTGCGGCTCGGTGAAGATCCGGAGTTGCATGCTCCCATCCTGGACCATCCAGGTACCCGGCGTGGGCGGCTGGTCCCGCTGGTGCCCAGGCCGCGCCCTGCTCAGGCGGGCGTGAGGGCCGCGACGCACTCCACGTGGTGCGTCATCGGGAATGCGTCAAAGGCCCGCAGGCCGGCCAGCCGCCAGCCCAGCTCGCCGAAGACCGCGAGGTCACGGGCGAGGGTGGCCGGGTCACAGGAGACGTACGCCACCCGCTGCAGGCGGCCGCCCCCGTCCGGGCCGCTCTCGCGCGGCGGCCCCAGCAGCCGCTCGATCACGGCCCGGCCCGCCCCGGCCCGGGGCGGGTCGAGCACGGCGAGCCCCGCCTCCCGGGCGGGCACGGTCCCCGCCGCGAGCATGGCGGCCACGTCACCGTGATGGATCCGCGCCCACGGCAGGCGGCGCAGGTTGTGCCGGGCGTCGCGGACCGCGCGCCGGTCGCCGTCGACCCCGATCACCGCCCCGCCCGGCCCAACCGCCTCCGCCAGCACGCCAGCGAACAGGCCGGCCCCGCAGAACAGATCGAGGGCCACATCACCGGGAGCGGGGCGCAGCGCGGCCAGGACCGCCTCCGTCAGCGCGTCCACGGCGCCCGGGTGGACCTGCCAGAACGTGCCGGCCCCGACCCGCCAGGTCCGCCCGGCCGCATGCTGGTGCAGGTAGCCCCGGCCGCGCAGCGCGGTGAGCCCGCCGCCGCGGCCGGTGGTGACGACCGTGTCGGCCAGGCCGGCCAGCACCCCGGTGGCCCGGCCCGCGGGTGTCCCGGGGGTCTCGGCGGCCCCGGCCCGCGGGCCGCCGGTGGCCCGCCGCCGGCCCGCCGCCGGTGTCACGATCGCGGCCCGCTCCCCCGAGCCGGGCGCGACGGCGACCTCCAGCGAGGACAGCTGCGGCCAGCGCTGCCCGGTCACCCCGGTCTCATGGACCAGCGGGTGCGCGATCGGGCAGGCGCCGACGTCGACCACCTCATGCGAGCGGTGCTTGAGCAGCCCGGCGACGCCGCCCGGGCCGACCGAGAACCTGACCCGGGTCCGCCAGCCCAGCCCGCCGCTGTCACCGGCCAGCGGCTCCACGGTGACCTCACGGTCCAGCCCTGCGATCCGCCGCAGCTGCTGCCTGACCACCTCGGCCTTGAGCCGGCGCTGCGCTTCCGGGGTGGCGTGCTGCCAGTCGCATCCGCCGCAGCCGTCCGGGCGGGCGTGCGGGCACGGCGGCTCAACCCGGTCCGGCGAGGCCTGCAGGATCTCGACCGCCTCCGCCCGGGCGAACCTGGCGGTGGTGCCGGTGACCCGGGCGCGGACCCGTTCGCCCGGCAGCGCGTGCCTGACGAACACCACCCGGCCGCCGGGCTCCCTGGCCACGCACCAGCCGCCGTGCGCCACGTCGCTCACGGCCAGTTCCAGCAGGCCGTTCTGGTCGCCACCGGCGGGCTGGCCAGCGGCCGCCCCGATCGAGGTTCCCACACTGCTCCTATGCTTTGCTGTCCCAGGTCAGGGCCGGTTCGGCGGCCGGGCGCGGCCCGGGCCGCGCCCGGGCGCCGGGGCCGGGCCGCCACCCGCGCGCGGGCCGGGCTGCCCCCAGTATGCCGGCCGGGCGTCGCGGGGGCGGGCGCGGGGGAATACCGTGGCTGGGCACCATAGTCACTGGAGGGCGGCCGTGCACGTCGTGATCATGGGATGCGGGCGGGTTGGCTCGACGCTCGCACACATCCTTGAGGAGCAGGGCCACTCGGTCGCCATCATCGACCAGGACCGGGAAGCGTTCCGCAAGCTGCGTTCGGGATTCAAGGGCAAGCGCATCGTCGGTGTCGGCTTCGACCAGGACGTGCTGAGCGCGGCGGGCATCGAGGAGGCGGACGCCTTCGCCGCGGTGAGCAGCGGCGACAACTCGAACGTGATCGCCGCGCGGGTGGTGCGCGAGTCGTTCGGCGTGGGACGGGTGGTGGCGCGTATCTACGATCCGCGGCGCGCGGAGGTCTATCAGCGCCTGGGCATCCCGACGGTGGCGACGGTCCGCTGGACCGCCGACCAGATGCTGCGCCGGCTGCTGCCCGACGGCTCCGAGCCGCTCTGGCGCGACCCGACCGGCGCCATCGTGCTGGCCGAGGTGGCCTACTCCGAGCACTGGGTGGGCGAGAAGGTGCACGCGCTGGAGGAGGCCGCGCGGGCCCGGGTGACATTCGTCGCCCGGCTCGGCGAGGCCTTGCTGCCCGGGCCGGGCACGGTGATCCAGGAAGGCGACGTGCTGCATGTGATCGCGGCGGAGAGCGACCTCGCACGCATCTCGGCGGCGTTCGCCCGCACCAATCCGGGCGGCACGGCACACGGGAAGGGATCACACTGATGAGGGTCGCCATCGCCGGGGCCGGTGCGGTCGGCCGCTCGATCGCCGGTGAGCTCCTGGAAAACGGGCACGAGGTCCTGCTCATCGACAAAGACCCCCATTCCATCGCCGTCGACAGCGTGCCCCGGGCGGAGTGGCTGCTCGCCGACGCGTGCGAGATCACCTCACTGGATGAGGCCGCCCTGGAGCGCTGCAACGTCGTCATCGCCGCCACCGGCGACGACAAGGCCAATCTGGTGGTGTCCCTGCTGGCCAAGACCGAGTACGGGGTGCCGCGGGTGGTGGCTCGCATCAACAACCCCAAGAACGAGTGGCTGTTCAACGAGTCGTGGGGCGTCGACGTGGCGGTATCCACGCCGCGGCTGCTTTCCGCCCTGGTGGAGGAGGCGGTCAGCGTCGACGACCTGGTCCGGCTGATGACGTTCCGGCAGAGCGAGGCGAGCCTGGTGGAGCTGACCATGTCCGACGACGCCCCGCTGGCTGGCACCAGGATCGGGGACATCCAGTGGCCGGTCGATACGGCCCTGGTGGCGATCCTGCGGGAGGGCCGGGTGATCGTCCCCAGCTCCGACGACCCGCTTACGGCCGGGGACGAGCTGCTGTTTGTGACCAGCGAGAACGTGGAAGACGAACTGGCGCGGCTGCTGTCGGGCGAGCACTGACCCGGCGGCGGTCCCTGGTCAGGGACGCGGGCCGGCCCGGCCGCCTGGTCCGCGCCCAGGTCGTAGCGCGGGTTGTACATGATCCTGCGGCCGCCCTGCTCGGTCAGCATCCCCTCGACCGCCAGCATCCGCCCCGGCTCGATGCCGGCGATATGGTTGCGGCCCAGCCAGATGACCGTGATCCGGTCGGTGCCGCCCCCGAGCTCGGCCCGCAGCATGGGCAGCCCGCCGTGGCCGCTCGCCCGTACCCGGCGCACCGCGCCGGACACCCGCACCCGCGGCCGGTGTCCCGCTGGCCGGTCGGCCGTAACGATCCTCACCGGTCAACGCTATCGGGTTGATGTTGACCAGGTGTTACCAGCTGGCTTCTTGTTGTTACAAACGCGTAACACCGGGCCGGGCGGGCTAGCGGGTCTCGGTGATCTCCGGGCCGCGCTCGAACGGGTTCAGCGGCCAGCGGCCCTCCTCGGGCTCCGGCGGCACCTGGCCGAGCGCCTCCAGTGCCTCATCGGGAAGCTGGATCTCCAGCAGCTCACGGGGCGGGACCGGGTGCTCGCCGCGGACCACGACGACCTCCGCGAACACCCGCTCCAGCGGCCTGGCCTGGTCCTCATAACTGGCCGCCGGGCCGTTGATGAGGCCGCGCAGGAACCAGCGGGGCCCGTCCACCCCCAGGAACCGGACCGGCTCCAGCCCTCCGCGCCGGCCACCGGGGACCGGGTCGGTGGGGGTGATCCGCGCGACCAGTTCCACCCCGAACGGGCCCTCGGCCTCGATGCTCTGGCCACCGCTCCTGGCCACCTCGGCCGCGATCTCCTGCCTGACCTCGTCCCACAGGCCACCGCTCTTCGGCGCGGCGAAGGCCTGCAGCTGCAAGCCGCTTCCCCCGCGCATCACGGTGATCCAGGCCGGCTGGTTCTCCACGACGCTGACCTGGACCTGAACGCCTTCGGCCGTCGGGACCAGCAAGCTGCCGAAATCGATCCGATCCCGGTCGGGGACGTCTTCGCCCGCGTCCCACGGGCCGCCTGCCCCGGCCGCCCTCCGGCTGGCCTCACCGGCGTCCTCCCACTCAGCGGGGGCGGCCCCGGCCCCGCGCGGCTCGGGCCCGGGCTGGCCGGTGTCAGCACGGCGGCGGCGGAACACTGTCACCCACTCCTTACCTGTCCGTTCCCTGGCTGGCCTGTTTCTCGCTGGCTCGGGGTCCCGCTCGGCTGCCCGGTGCCTGCGCCGCGGGCTGCCCGGCGGCGTGCCCGCCGGTGGACCCGAAGCCGCCGTCGCCTCGTGCCGAGCCCGGCAGCGTCTCCACCTCGTGCAGGACCACGCGTGCCACCCGCTGGATGACCAGCTGGGCGATCCGGTCGCCGCGCTGGAAGCTGACCGGGTGGTGGGCGTCGGTGTTGAGCAGGGTGACCCTGATCTCGCCACGGTACCCTGCGTCCACCGTGCCGGGCGCATTGACCAGGGTGACACCGTGCCGTGCGGCGAGCCCTGACCGTGGATGCACGAAGGCGGCGTAGCCGTCGGGCAGGGCGATCGCGACCCCGGTGGGGACGACGGCCCGCTCCCCCGGTTCCAGCCTCACCCCGGCGGCCGCGAAGAGATCCAGCCCGGCGTCGCCGGGATGGGCGCGGGCCGGCAGCGGCAGGCCGGGGTCGAGCCGGCTGATGAGCACGGGGACGTCCTGTTCCACGCTGGGCCACCCTACCCCCGCTGGGACGCCTGCCCGGCCTGATCGGCCTGGGCCGCCACCGGCTCGGGTGGGCCGGGCGGCCCGGGTGGGCCGGGTGGGCCGGGAACCCAGCCCCGCAGGTACGGCCAGGCACGGACCAGCGCCGCGGTGATGGGGACCGCGACGATGGCCCCGGCGATACCGGCGATCGCCGCGCCCACCGCCAGCACCAGGATGATCGCGAGCGGGTGCAGCCGGACCATCCGGCCCACCACGAGCGGCTGGAGCAGGTGGCTTTCCAGCTGGTTCTCCAGAATGAAGATGGCCACCAGGACCAGCGCGGCGACCCAGCCCCGGGTGCCGAGGGTGACCGCGACCGCCAGCGCGCCGGCCACCAGGATGCCGATCAGCGGCACGAACGCGGCCAGGAAGACCAGGATGACCAGCGGCACCAGCAGCGGCACCCCCAGGATCCATAGGGCGGTGCCGATCACCACGGCGTGGATGGCCGCCACCGCGATGGTGCCCCGCACGTAGTAGGTGATCGCCAGCCACGCGGCCGCGCCGGCGCCCCGTGCGCGCTGCCCGGCCTCGGCGGACATCAGCCCGGTCAGCCAGGCCCAGATCCGGTCGCCGTCCTTGAGCAGGAAGAACGTGACGAACAGCATGAGGACCAGCCCGGCCAGGATCTCCAGGAAGATCCGGCCCCCGCTCAGCACCGTCCCGGCCACCGCCGACTGATGCTGCTTCAGAAAGGCCAGTACCCGGTTGGACAGCTGCTCGAGGCTGGACTGCCGGAAGTGGAACGGCGGCCCCGCCAGCCATCGCTGCAGGTCGTGGACGGTGCTCCCCAGCTCGCGGGCGAGGGTCTGGTAGTCGGCCGAGGTCTGGGTGGCGGCCAGCGCGCCCGCGCCGGCCAGGACCGCGACCGCCACGAGCAGCGTGCACCAGGTCGCCGCCAGGGCCGGCAGCCCGGCCCGCCGGAGGCGGTGGTTCAGCGGCTGCAGCAGGGCCGTGAGCAGCAGCGCGGCAATGAACGGCAGCACCACTATCCGCAGCACGCTGGCCAGCCGGAAGGCCAGGTAGAGCACGACCCCGAGGACCAGCAGCCGCCAGGCCCAGCCGGCCGTCAGCTGCAGCCATCCCGGCACCTGCGACGGGCCGCTGCTGGCCGGGCGCGCCCACCCCGTCGCGGGCGTGCCGTTGCCGTCCGGCCGCAGGCCGTTGTCACCGGCCCCGGCGGACTGGCCGCCGTTGTCCCGGTGGCCACGCCATCGCAGTCGCACCATCACGTCCCAACTAACCAACTACCGTGGTCTCATGCGTGTCTACCACGAACGGCTTTGGGTGCCGGTGTCATGGTGGCTGCTTGGCCTGGTGGTAATGGTGATCCTCGCCGCCGAGCTCGCCGCCGGGTTCGGCGAGCTGGTGGTGGCCGCGATCTACGCGGTCCTGCTGGCCGGGGCGGCCGCGATGCTGCTCTCGTGGAGCCGGCCCCGGATCGAGGTCGCCGGGGGCGAGCTGATCGCTGGCCGGGCGCGGCTCCCGCTGGCCGTGGCCGGGGAGGTGACCGCCCTGGACCGGGCGCAGACCCGGGCTATCATCGGCCCCCGGGCCGACCCCGCCGCGTTCATACTGATCAGGCCCTATCTCCGGGAAGCGGTGTACGTCGAGGTGACCGAGCCGGCGTTCGGCACCGGGCGGCTCCGGCGGCTCCGGTGGCGGCGGTGGCGGCTGCGCCGCGAGGTGACCGAGCCCGCGCTGGGCGTCCCGTACTGGCTGGTGGCGACCCGCCACCCGGCCGAGCTGGCCGCGGCGATCAACTCCGCCCGGCCCGCCGCCCGGGCCGGCGGCACCGCCGTGGGATGATCGACCGGCGGCGCGGCCGAGGGCCGCGGCCGCATCGGGCAGCAGGGAGGAGCTGGCATGTCAGACAAGGACGAGAGCGGCGACAGCGGCGGCGGCGGCGACAGCGGCGCCAGCAAGATAGCGTCGGTCGCGGCCGCCTTCGCCGCGGCGTGGATTACCCGCAAGGCCCTGACTTTCGGCTGGACGAAGATCACCGGCAAGGAACCACCCTCCGATCAGGACCCGACAGTCGGGTGGGCTGAGGCACTGGGCTGGGCGGTGGTGATCGGGGTGGGCATTCAGGCGGCCCGGATGGTGGCCACCCGGGCGGTGACGAGCAAGATGCGGCGGGCCCCGGCGGGCGAGATTCAGCAGTGAGCACACGCAGGGTGACCGGGCCATGCCAAACTTGGTTACCGTGCCAGATCACGACCGCTCACGCCTGTCGTTCAAGCTCGGCTACGCCATCCGCCATCCCGGCCGGGTGATCCCCTATGCGCGGCGCCGGGGCCGGGACGCCATGCTGGGCATGCGGTCCGCCGGCCACGTCAGCTACTACCGGGACGTGATGAGGTCGGATGCTGCCCGCTGTGCCGAGGGCGCGGTCGGCAGTCCCACCCACACGGAGTGGCTCAGGATCGGCCAGCTGCAGTTCGATTACCTGGTCGGCCACGGCCTGCAGCCGGGCGACCGGATGCTGGAAATCGGCTGCGGCAACCTGCGGGCGGGACGGCTGTTCATCGACTACCTCAACCCGGGCAACTACTACGGCATCGATATCTCGCCCGACATCCTGCTGGCCGCGCAGCAGGTGCTGGCCGAGTCCGGCCTGCAGGCCAAGGTCCCGCATCTGGCGCTGGTCGGCGACCTGAAGTTCGCCTTCCTCCCGCCGGGCAAGTTCACGGTGGTTCACGCGCACAGCGTCTTCTCCCACTCGCCACTCCCGGTGATCGACGAGTGCCTGGCGCACGTGGGCCGGATCATGACCAGCGACGCCATCTTCGACTTCACCTTCGACCGGACCGAAGGCGCCGAGCATCAGGTGCTGCACGAGGACTTCTACTACCGGGCGGCGACCCTGATCGAGCTCGCGAACAGCCACGGCCTCGACGCCGAGCTCATGACGGACTGGGAGGAGACGGGGCATCCCCAGTCGAAGATCCGGATCACCCGCCGCAGCTGACCGCCGCCCGCCCGCTGATGGCGGGGTCAGGTGACCGAGCCGGCGGCGGCGCCGGTCGTCCGGTCGCCCCACCGGGCCTGCGCGGCCTCCAGGTCCAGCGGGGCGATCATGGCGCCCTCCTGGAGCTCGGCCTCCCAGTCTTCGGCCGGCACCCGCCACATCACCTCGAACTCGATCCCGCTCGGGTCCTTCGCGTACAGGGACTTGGACACCCGGTGGTCGCTGGCGCCGACGAGCGCGCCGCGGTCGGCGAGCCGCCGGCGGATCTCAGCCAGCTCGGCGAGCGTGCCCACCTCCCAGGCGAGGTGGTACAGGCCGGCGCGGGGCGAGGCGTCGGCCGGGATACCGGTCCCGCCGATGCCGAACAGCCCGAGATCATGGTCGTTGGCCGAGCCGGGCGCCCGGAGGAACGCGGCCTGGCCTCCGATCTCGGCCCGGACCTCGAATCCGAGCGTCGCGGTGTAGAAATCCACGGCGCTGGCCAGGTCGTGGACGTAGAGGACAGCATGGTTGAGGCGGCGCACGGCCATCGCAAGCCTCCCGGCTCGGGGTTGTCTGTCAGGATGAATGCGGCCCCGGCCGCGCTGATTCCCGGCCGCTCCCGCCGCGCCCGCGCGATGACGTGACCCGGCCGCGCCGGCCAGCGTTCCTCCGCCGCCGGCGTCCGGCGAGGCCGCGCTGCTCAGCCGCCGATCTGCCGGCGGCGGATGTCCTTCAGGCGCCGCCGCTGGGACGGATCGAGCATCAAGTACACACCGACCGGGATGGCGATCCCGGCCGCGATAACGATCAGGCCGAGCCAGAAGTTAAAGATCATCAAGATCAGACCGACCACCGCGATGCCGATGGCCGCCTTCCTGAAACCGGACACCTATGCCTCCTCGTGCGCGGGAAGGGCCACGCCACTGCGCTACCCCAGCCACTCCACCCATCCTGGACTATCACTATCAACGCTGGACAATCTTCTGGTAGTCCGCATAACCCCCGGCATCCGCGGCCCCGCCTGCCCGCCCGCGTCCGGGTCGCGGCGGGGCGGGCGGCCTGACAGGATGGGCGGTGTGCCCGGAGGGGAACTATGACGCTCTCACTGCCCATCGACGCTGACGCCAACGAGCTGCTCTCGCGCAGCCCGCTGGCGCTGGTCATCGGAATGCTGCTGGACCAGCAGGTGACGCTGGAGAAGGCCTTCACCTCGCCCCGCGACCTGGTGCGGCGGCTCGGCCACGAGCCGACCGCGCAGGAACTGGCCGACTACGACCCGCAGGCGCTGGTGGCGGTGTTCAGCGAGCGGCCCGCGCTCCATCGCTACCCCAGCGCGATGGCTGCTCGCGTCCAGCAGCTGTGCGCACTGATCGTCGACCTCTACCAGGGCGATGCCGCGAACGTCTGGGCCGGAGTGTCCAGCGGGAAGGAGCTGCTGGCGAGGATCAACGAGCTCCCCGGCTTCGGGGCCAACAAGGCCCGCATCTTCGTCGCCCTGCTCGGTAAGCAGTACGGCGTCCGCCCCGAGGGCTGGCGGGAGGCGGCCGGCCCGTTCGGCGAGGAGGGCTCCCACTGCTCGGTCGCCGACATCGTCGACGCCGACTCCCTAGCCGCCGTCCGCGCCTACAAACAATCCCTGAAATCCGCCAAGGCAACCAGCTAGCCCCAGCTCTGGCAGTCTCCCGCGGAGGAGGCTGCCGCCGAACCGCGGACGGGACCTGGCGCGGGCGCGGGTGCCGTGTCCGGAGCGTATAAAGAGCGAAGCGGAGCGGAGGACGCGGCACCCGCGCCCGCGCCCCCACGCACAGACGTCAGCGAATCCCGTGTCGGCGCAAGACCTCCGCCGCGTCCCCGAGCACGTCGTCATCCAGCCCGCTGGCCTTGCCCTTGCCGGTGCTGATCGCCTTGCCGGGTTTCGCGGTCGCCACAGTTGAGCCCGCGCCGTTGCCCGCCGCCTGGGTGACGGCCTTCCCGCCGCCCTTCCGCCGGGCCCGGCCGCGCAGGCTGCCGGAGACGACGAACAGCACGATCGCGACGCCGAGGACGATGAAGCCGGCCCAGGCACGCTGCGAGAGCACGAACGACGAGGCGAAGTTGGCGATCGCGGTGCCGAACGTCCACAGCAGCTGGATCGCCCCGATCAGGTAGGCGGCCAGCGGCAGCAGCGACCACGCCACGCCGCGCAGGCCCGCCGCGGCGCCCCGGCGGCGCCACACGAAAAAGCTCACGATGAGCCCGGCCAGCGTGAGCCCGGCGGTCAGCGGCAGCCATGCGATCTGCGCATATGTCATGACGCCTCCCCTCGGTTGAGCTGTCCCTTTCATCGTCGCACACTGCAGCCGGTGCGCAGACCGCCCATGGGCCGCCGGGAGCGACGGGCGGCCCGGGTGCGACGGCGCGTCCCGGCCGCCTTTCACCGCCTGTGAGCGGCGGAAGCCGCCACCACCTGCCGGATGCGGGCGAGATCAACCTCCTGCAGCGACGCCACGATCGCCCGCCCGGGCCGGGCCGTGCCCAGCGCCGCTGGCAGCGGCACGCTGGGCACCGCGATGACCGGGCAGCCCGCGGCCTGCGCCGCGGCGATCCCCCGGGGTGAGTCCTCCAGCGCCACGCAGCCGGCCGGCGGCTGCCCCAGCAGCGCCGCCGCCCGCCGGTAGGGCTCGGGGTCCGGTTTGCCGTGGCTGACGTCCTCCGCGCAGACGGTGGTGCCGAAGGCCAGACCGGCGCCGGCGAGCACCGCGTCCATGATCTGGCGCTGCGCGGACGTGACCAGCGCCATCGGGATCCCGGCGGCCGCGAGCTCGGCCAGCAGCCCGGCGGCGCCCGGCATGAGCGGCACCCCGCGCTCGGCGATCAGGGTGGCCATGGTATCCAGCAGCCACCTGCCGACCAGCGCTGGCTCGGCGGGCCGGAGAGCCCTGGCCCGCATGTACCCGACCGAATGCTCCAGCGAGCCGCCGGTGAGTTCCAGC
The DNA here is from genome assembly GCA_963730065.1 of uncultured Actinomycetes bacterium. Lineage (GTDB taxonomy): Bacteria > Actinomycetota > Actinomycetes > Streptosporangiales > Streptosporangiaceae > UBA9676. Next base: position 845,057 of record CAVSQL010000014.1, read on the forward strand.
TGGTCGGCCCGGGTCCACGACCCGCCCATCGTGGCCATCACCGCACACTCAGCCTCGAACCACAGCGGCTCGGAGTCCACCAGCAGCCCGTCCATGTCGAACAGGACCGCCCGCAGCAGCCCGTCGCTCAAGTGCTGAAATACCTTGCCTCGGGGTGATGGGCGATCAGCGCATCGGTGGACTGCTCGGGGGCGAGCTGGAACTCCTCCGACAGGCTCACCCCGATCCGTTCCGGCCGCAGCAGCCGCACCACCTTGGCCCGGTCTTCCAGGTCGGGGCAGGCCGGGTAGCCGAACGAATACCGGCAGCCGTGGTATTCGACCTTGAGGATGTCCTCCAGCCCGGGCGGGTCGAACCCGGCCAGCCCGAGCTCGGCGCGGACCCGGCTGTGCCAGTACTCGGCCAGGGCCTCGGTCAGCTGCACCGACAGCCCGTGCAGCTCCAGGTAGTCGCGGTAGGCGTCCTTCGCGAACAGCTCCGCGGTCGCCTGGCTGATCTTCGTCCCGACGGTGACCAGCTGGAACCCCACCACATCGAGCTCGCCGGACCCGGCGGGCCGGAAGAAGTCGGCCAGGCACAGGTGCCGGTCGCGCCGCTGGCGGGGGAAGGTGAACCGTTCCCGTTCCCGCCCGTCGTCGCCGAGGACGACCAGGTCATCACCCTCGCTGACGGCGGGGAAGTAGCCGTAGACGACGCCGGCCTCGACCAGTCCTTCGGTCTGGATCCGCTCCAGCCACATCCGCAGCCGGGGGCGCCCCTCGGTCTCCACCAGCTCCTCGTAGCTGGGCCCGCTCCCGCCCCGGGCCGGCTTGAGCCCCCACTGGCCCATGAACGTGGCCCGCTCGTCGAGGAAGGCGGCGTAGTCGGCGAGGGCGATGCCCTTGACCACCCGGTCGCCGGTGAACGGGGGCACGGGCACGTCGTTGTCGGTGGCCACGTCGGACCGGGCGGGCAGGTCGGCCGGCTCGGTGACCTTCAGCCGCGCCCCGGGGGCGACCCGGCGCTCGCGCAGCGCGGGCAGCTGCGCGCCCGCCTCGCCGCGCTTGACCGCCATGGCGGCGTCCATGAGCCGCAGGCCCTCGAAGGCGTCCCGGGCGTAGCGCACCTCGCCGTCGAACAGCGCGGCCAGGTCCTGTTCCACGTAGGCGCGGGTGAGGGCGGCGCCGCCGAGCAGGACCGGCCACCGGACCGCCAGGCCGCGGGAGTTCAGCTCGGCCAGGTTGTCCCTCATCACCACGGTGGACTTGACCAGCAGCCCGGACATGCCGATCACGTCGGCGCCGTGCTCGGTCGCCGCGTCCACGATCGCCGACAGGGGCTGCTTGATGCCGATGTTGACGACGTCATAGCCGTTGTTGCTCAAGATGATGTCGACCAGATTCTTGCCGATGTCGTGCACGTCCCCCTTGACCGTCGCCAGCACGATCCGGCCCTTGCCCGCCTCGCCGGACCGTTCCATGTGCGGTTCGAGGTAACCAACCGCCGTCTTCATCACCTCGGCGGATTGCAGCACGAACGGGAGCTGCATCTGCCCGGAGCCGAACAGGTCCCCGACGGTCTTCATCCCGGCCAGCAGAACGTCGTTCACGATCTCCAGGGCCGGCCGCTGGCCGAGCGCGTCGTCGAGGTCGGCCTCCAGCCCGGCCCGCTCGCCGTCGACGATCCGGCGCTCGAGCCGGTCCCACAGCGGCAGGCCGGCCAGCTCTGCCGCCCGGCTGGCCTTGACCGCCGCCGCGTCCACGCCCTCGAACAGCTCCAGCAGCCGGGCCAGCGGGTCGTACCCCTCCCGCCGGCGGTCGTAGATCAGGTCGAGCGCGGTCTGGAGCTGGTCCCCGCCGATCCGGGCGATCGGCATGATCCGCGACGCGTGAACGATCGCCGAGTCGAGCCCGGCGCGCACGCACTCGTCGAGGAAGACTGAGTTCAGCACGGCGCGCGCCGCCGGGTTCAGGCCGAACGAGACGTTCGAGACCCCCAGCGTGGTCTGCACGTCCGGGTAGCGGCGCTTGACCGCGCGGATGGCCTCGATCGTCTCCAGCGCGTCCCGCCGGGTCTCTTCCTGCCCGGTGGCGATCGGGAACGTCAGGCAGTCCACGATGATGTCGGACGTGCGCATGCCCCAGTTGCCGGTCAGGTCCTCGATCAGCCGGGTGGCGACCTGCGCCTTCCACTCGGCGGTGCGCGCCTGCCCGCGCTCGTCGATGGTCAGCGCGATCACCGCGGCGCCATGCTCCCTGACCAGCGGCATCATCCTGGCGATCCGGGATCCGGGGCCATCCCCGTCCTCGTAGTTGACCGAGTTGACGACCGCGCGGCCGCCCAGCATCTCCAGGCCCGCCCTGACCACTTCCGGTTCGGTGGAGTCGATGACCAGCGGCAGGGTGGCGGCGGTGGCGAGCCCGGCCACCTCGGTCATGTCCGCGGAGCCGTCCCGGCCCACGTAGTCCACGCACACGTCGAGCAGGTGCGCCCCGTCGCGGGTCTGCTGCCGGGCGATCTCGACGCAGTCGTCGAGCCGGCCGGCCAGCAGCGCCTCGCGGAACGCCTTCGACCCGTTGGCGTTGGTGCGCTCGCCGATGGCCAGGAACGAGGTGTCCTGGCGGAACGGCACATGCTGGTAGAGCGAGGCGACACCGGGCTCGGGCCGGGGCCGCCGGGGGGTGAGCGGCCTGCCCCGCACCCGGTCCACCAGGACGGCCAGGTGCTCGGGGGTGGTGCCGCAGCAGCCGCCCACCAGCGCGAGCCCGAACTCGGCGGTGAACGTCTCGTGCGAGTCGGCGAGCTGGCCGGGGGTCAGCGGGTAGTGGGCGCCGTCGGCGGTGAGCACCGGCAGGCCGGCGTTGGGCATGCAGGAAACCGGGACGGCCGCGTGGCCCGCCAGGTAGCGCAGGTGCTCGCTCATCTCCCCCGGGCCGGTCGCGCAGTTGAGCCCGATCAGGCTGATGCCGAGCGGTTCCAGGGCGGTGAGGGCGGCCCCGATCTCGGTCCCGAGCAGCATGGAGCCGGTCGTCTCGATGGTCACGTGGGCGATCAGCGGGAGGTCACTGCCGTCCGCCGCCATCGCCCGCCGGGCGCCGGTGATCGCCGCCTTCGCCTGCAGCAGATCCTGGCAGGTCTCCACCACGATCGCGTCCACCCCGCCACGCAGCAGGCCGGCCACATTGCGCTGGTAGGAGTCGCGCAGATCGGCGAAACGGACGTGGCCGAGGGTGGGCAGCTTGGTCCCGGGACCGACCGAGCCGAGCACCCAGCGGGGGTGGCTCTCGGTGCCGACGGCATCGGCAGCCGCGCGGGCGATCCTCGCCCCGGCCTCGGACAGCTCCTCGATCCGCGCCTGCAGCCCGTATTCACCCAGGTTGCCGAGATTCGCGCCGAACGTATTGGTGGTGATGCAGTCGACCCCGGCCTCGAGGTAGGCATCGTGGATGGACCGGACGATATCGGGCCGTGTGTGGTTGAGGATCTCGTTGCAGCCCTCGTGGCCGTCGAAGTCCCCGAGGGTGGCGGGGCTGGCCTGCAGCATGGTGCCCATCGCCCCGTCGGCCACGACCACCCGCTGGGCCAGGGCGGCACGCAGTTGGTGTGCTGCCTGCCGGGGCGGGCGGTCGCTCGTCGTCATAGGGCCCACATTCTAGCGGCGAACCGCCCACCGTCCGGGCCAGGCAGGGTACCCAGCGATCATGTGTGAGCCGTAATGTGGAGTCGTGCTCTCCTGGCGCCCAGGCAGCAAGGAAGGAGGTGGTGAGTGATCGAGCTCGACGGCATCGGCAAGCTCACCTCCCCGGTGATCATCGCCGCCTTCGAGGGCTGGAACGACGCTGGCGAGGCAGCCAGCGGGGTCATCAACCACCTGAGCCTCGCCTGGCAGGCGACGCCGGTCGGTGCCATCGACCCGGAGGACTACTACGACTTCCAGGTGACCCGGCCGGTCACCGAGGTGGCCGCGGGCAAGACCGAGCGCCTGATCTGGCCGACCACCCGGCTGCTGGCGGCCAAGCAGGAAGCCTCCGACCGCGACCTGCTGCTCGTCCACGGCATCGAGCCGAACATGCGCTGGCGGGGTTTCTGTTCGGAGCTGGTCACCAGCTTCTCCGAGCTCGGGATCGAGCTGATCGTCCTGCTCGGGGCGCTGCTGGCCGACTCGCCGCACACCCGCCCGGTGCCGGTTGCCGCCGCGGCCTCGGATCCCACCCTGGCCGCCGACCTCCGCGCCGAGCCGGTCAACTACAAGGGCCCGACCGGGATCGTCGGCGTCCTGCAGCATGCGTGCGTGGACGCGGGCATACCGGCGGTCTCCCTGTGGGCGTCGGTGCCGCACTACGTCGCGCAGCCACCGTGCCCGAAGGCGACGCTGGCGCTGATCCGTGCGGTGGAGGACGTACTCGACGTGTCGCTGCCGCTGGCCGATCTGCCCCAGGAGGCACGGGCCTGGGAGCGTGGCGTGGATGAGCTAGCCGAGCAGGACACCGAGGTCGCGGAGTACGTGCGGACCCTGGAAGAGGCCAAGGACGCGACCGACCTGCCCGAGGCGAGCGGGGATGCCATCGCGCGGGAGTTCGAGCGTTACCTGCGCCGCCGGCGCGACCCGGGCGACCGCGGCGGCCGCTGATCGCAGGCCCCGGGCCCGCTGCCCAGGGCCCGGCCGCCGGCCTACACCGGCGGCCAGGGCACCGCTGGCCAGTTCTCCGGCGGGTAGGGATGCACGCGGTGCTGGGCCAGCAGGTCGATCCGGTCGCTCGTCGCCCGCACCTCGGCCGGCGACAGCAGCGCCGCCAGTTCGGCCGCCAGATCGCCGCTGGCCATCTTCTCCTGCAGCCGCGCCAGGGCCCGGAGCGCGCGGCCCGGCAGCCGGCGGCCGCGCCACTGCCACAGCACCGTGCGCAGCTTGTACTCCTCACCGAAGCAGACGCCATGGTCGCAGCCGTACAGCCGCCCGTCGCCGCGCGGCAGGAGGTGGCCGATCTTGCGGTCGGCGTTGTTGACCACCGCGTCGAACACGGACATGTCACGGAGCTGGGGGTGATCACAGCTGCGGGCGAGCGCGATCAGGTCGGTGGTCATGTCAGCGTCGATCCAGAGCTGGCACATGCCGGGGCCGAACGGCCCGTCACGCATGATGGTGGGGGGCACGATGCCCAGCCGGCCGCCCGCGACACCGCGTAGGCGGCCACCTCCCGTCCGGCCAGCGTGCCCGGCGGGAAGTCCCACAGCGGGCGCTCCCCCGCCACCGGCTTGTACACGCACGCGGCCTGCACGCCCTGGTGGCCGACACTGCAGTACAGCGTCGCGTTGGAGGCCTCTACCAGGCGCCCCTCCACCTCGAGGGTGCCCTGGGCGAGCAGCTCGAGCGCGGCCTCGTCCTCCAGCGGCCGTTTCCCGTCCCCGGTGGGCGCGGCAGGCTTACGCTCCGCCCGGCCGGCACGGGCCGGGCGGGCCTGGCGGGCCGGGCGCTGCGCGCGCCGGCCTGAGGCCGGTTCAGGCATCGCCGATCCGGTGCCCGTTCTGCCGCGGGCAGATGTGGCCGTCTTCGTCCAGCGGCAGCCCGCACAGCGGGCAGGCCGGGCGCCCCTGGGCCACGATCTGCAGCGCCCGCTGCGAGAAGGCCCGCGCCTCGGCCGGGGTGATCCGCACCCGCAGCACCCCGGGACCGTTCTCGGGCACCTCCTCGGCCAGCGGCTCGACCGGGTTCTCGGTTTCCTCCTGGGCCTCGATGACCACCCGCTCGTCCTCACCGTCCCACGCCAGCGCGATGGCGCCGACCCGGAACTCCTCCATCAGCGGCAGGTCGAGCGGCCCGTCGTCGGCCAGGCCGGCCGGGGCGGTGGCCGGCACGGCGGCCCGCCCGCCGGTGCGCCGCAGCACCTCGTCGAGCAGCTCGTCGAGCCGCTCGGCCAGCAGGCTGACCTGGAACTTCTCCAGCGCGACACTGGTGACCCGCCCGGCGGCGCTGGCCTGGAGGTAGAAGGTCCGCTCCCCGGGCTGGCCGACCGCCCCGGCGACGAACCTGTCCGGCGGATCGTATGTGTAGACCGGCATGGACCTATCCTCCCGCTCCGCCGCCGATGGCCGCGTCACTGTCTCCTGGCCGGCCCCGGCCGCCTGCCCCCGCCGACTCCGGCGTCCCGGCGGCCCGCTCACGGCCGCCGGGCCCGGGCCGGACCAGGGTGCTCACCTCTCCGCCGGTATCATTCATCCGCAGCAGGAACGGGCGCAACGGTGTGTACCTGATCACGCTCAGTGAGCAGGGATCGACCTGGATCCGCTGGCACAGATCCAGGTGCATGCCCAGGCAGTCGGCGATCACCGACTTGATCACGTCCCCGTGCGAGCAGACCAGGTAGACGGCCTTGGCCCCGAGCCGGTCGTTCCACCCGCGGATGGCACTGACCGCCCGGTGCTGCATGTCCGGCATGGACTCGCCGTCGTCGCCCGGGAAGCGGGCCGCGCTCGGATGAGCCTGCACCACCCGCCACAGCGGCTCCTTGGCGAGCCGTTTGAGCGGCTTACCGGTCCAGTCTCCGTACCGGACCTCCGCCAGCTGCTCGTCCTCGTGCACGGCCACCGGGTGGCTGTTACGCGCGGCGGCGATCGCGTCGGCGGTCTGGCGGCACCGTTCCAGCGGGCTGGTGACGATCGCGTCCAGCGGCACGCTGGCCAGCCGGGCCGCCAGCGCGGCCGCCTGCTCACGCCCGCGGTCGTCGAGCGGGATGCCCGGCATCCGGCCGGTGAGCACGGTGCCGGTCCCGGCGGTCAGGCCGTGGCGCACCAGCAGAACCAACGTCACGCCCCCGACTCTAGGGCATGCCACGCAGATCTCCGGCCCGCTGCGCGGCCGCCTGACCGGCGTCTCGCGGCGCCAGTGGCCAAGCCGTGATTTGGACCCGGCCCGCCCCGCGCGGTGGGTGGCTACAGTGGGATCACGGGGCAAGCAGCGGGGCTTGCTGTCACTGACCGGAGTTTGCCAGGTGCCCATCTTCTCGACGGCACCGCCGTCGACCAGGCCCGAGGTCTTCCGCCGCACCGGGCCGGTGGTCTTCTGGTGGATCTGGCTGGCCTTTGCCCTGTTCAACGTCGTCGACCTGGCCATCCAGGGGTCGGGCCGCTTCACGGCCGTGGTGACGGCGATCCTGGTCGCGATCACAGGTGTGGTCTACGCCTGTGCGCTGCGGCCCCGGGTAATCGCCTCCGACGCCGGCCTGGCGGTGAAGAACCCGGTCCGCGACCATCGCATACCGTGGGGCGCGATCGTGGCCGTGGACGTCGGCGACTGGGTGCGGGTGCACTGCGCGCCAGCGCCGGGCGCGGCCGCGGGCAAGACCATCGACTGCTGGGCTCTGTTCGCGCCCGCCCGGTACCGGCGCAAGGCTGGGCGCACCGCCCAGACCCGGGCGTTCGCCGCGGGCTCGAAGGTGTCCGATGAGGCCCGGAGCCTGATGGCGATGACGGCGGTGCAGGCCATGGCCAAGGAGATGGATGAGCGGGCACAGCGGGAGCGCGCCGCCGGGGTGGCCGGCGGCGCGCCGGCCACCTCCTGGGCGTGGCCGTCCCTGGCCGCGATGATCGTGCCCGCGCTGGCGCTCCTCATCGTCGCGCTGGCCTGACCCGCCGGCCGCTGACCCGCCTGGCCGGCCAGGCCGGGTGTCAGCTGATCCGGACGCGGGGGTCGAGCACCGCGTACAGCGCGTCCACGATGATGTTGGCCACGACCACGAACGCCGATGCCACCAGGACGAAGCCGAGGATCAGTGGCAGGTTGCCGGAAGCGATGGCTTGCACCGAGTCCTGGCCCAGGCCGCTCAGGCCGAACACCTGCTCGACCACGATCACGCCGCCGAGCAGGGCGCCGATGTCGACCCCGAGCTGGGAGACGACCGGTGTGAGCGCCGCCCGCACGCCGTGCTTGAAGATCACCCGGCGCTCGGACAGCCCTTTGGCGCGCGCGGTCCGGATGTAGTCCTCGCCGAGGGTGTCCAGCAGCGACCCGCGCGACAACCGCGTGTATATGGCCGCCTGAACCGCGGCCAGCGTGATCCAGGGCAGGATCAGGTGCCCCATCCACGGGATCAGGCCCTGGGACAGCGGCGCGTAGCCGGTCTGGATCCAGCTGAAGCCGTGCTGGTTGAGCGGCACGAACACGAGGATGATCAGCAGCTCCCCGAGCACGAACGTCGGCATCGACAGGCCCGCCAGCACCCCGACCGTGGAGGCCCGGTCGAAGGCGCTGCGCGGCCTGGTCGCGCTGACGATACCGACCGTGAGCCCGACGACCAGCCACAGGACGACGCCCCCGATCACGACCGAGGCGGTGATCGGCAGGTCCTGAGCAATGATCGACTTGACGGCCTCACCGTTGAAGTACGAGTAACCCAGGTTGCCGTGCAGGAGGTTGTCGATGAAGTGCCAGTACTGGACCATGATCGGCTGATCCAGCCCGAGATTCCTGATGACCTGGGCGATGACCGCTGGCGTGGCCGACCGGCCCGCCAGCTGCCGGGCGACGATATCGACCGGGCGGGCGAAGAACAGGAAGAACGTGCCGGTCGCCACCACCCAGAGGACGATGATGCCGGTCAGGATCCGCCGGATGAGAAATCGCGTGAAGGCCATCGCCGGTCACCCACCCATTCCCGCGGCCGCCGCCGCCGGGGGGGCGGCGTCCGGCCCCGCAGGCGCCGCCGTCTTGCGCTTGCGGCGCTTGGTGCTGCCGGCGAACAGCCGCTCGGTCCGCGGGTCCATCGCGTCCCTGATGCCGTCGCCGAGAAGGTTGAAGGCGAGCGTGGTGATCAGCAGCGCCGCGGCCGGGAAGACCACATACCACCAGGACGTCTGGTAGAAGTCCTGGGCCTCGCCGAGGATGACGCCCCAGCTCGCGGTAGGCGCCGGGATGCCGATGCCGAGGAAGGACAGCGTCGCCTCGATGACGATCGCGGTCGGGATGTACAGGGTGGCCAGCACCAGCACCGGGCCCATTAGGTTGGGCAGGATGTCGATGAACATGATCCGCCAGGGCCCGGCGCCCAGTGATCTGGCGGCCTCGATGTACTCCTTCTCCTTGATCGAGAGCGTCTGGCCGCGGACGATCCGGGAGATGCCGGCCCAGGCGAAGAAGGTGATCACGCCGATCACGATCAGCAGGCTCGCCCCGTAGATCGCGGCCAGCGCGAGCGCGAGCACGATGAACGGGAACGCGAGCACCGCGTCGATGAACCGGGCGAGGACCGTGTCCACCCAGCCGCCGTAGAACCCGGCGACCAGGCCGACGGCGACCCCCGCGACGGTGGCCAGCGCGGTCGTGGTGATCCCGACGAACAGGGATACCCGGGCGCCGTAGAGGATCCTGATGAGCAGGTCGCGGCCGACGTAGTCGGTGCCGAGCAGGAAGCCGTTGGTGCCGGGGGCGACCGGCAGGCCGTCCGCCGACAGGCCCTTGCCCGTGAACGTCTCGTACACCCCGTGGTTCAGCAGGCCGGCGATCACAGGCGCCAGGAGCGCCAGCAGCGTCATGATCAGGATGACGACTATCGACGCGACGGCCATTTTGTCGTGGCGCAGCCGCACCCAGGTCAGCTGCCACTGGCTGCGTCCCTGGATGGCCTGCTCGGGCGCGCTCTCGACGCGATGGGCCTGGAATTCCAGCTCGGTGACGCTCATCGCGGGCTCCTCCCGCCGGCCGTGGCCAGGTTCTCACCGGCCTCGACCGGGAAGTGGCAGGCGGTGCGGTGGTCCTGGGGGTCGCCTGCCTTGCTCTCCAGGGCCGGCTCCTGCTGGCTGCACAGCTCCTGTGCCTTCGGGCACCGCGGGTGGAACCGGCAGCCGCTGGGCGGGTTGATCGGCGACGGCACGTCCCCGGTCAGGATGATCCGCTGCCGGGCGGCGGCGGAATCGGGGTCGGCGGCGGGCGCGGCGGACAGCAGCGCCACGGAGTAGGGGTGACGGGGCGTGGCATAGACCTGGTCCCCAGGCCCCTGCTCGGCCGCCCGGCCGAGGTACATGACCATGACCGCGTCGCTCACGTGCTTGACGACCGACAGGTCGTGCGCGATGAACAGGTAGGACAGGCCGAAGTCGTCCTGCAGGTCGGACAGCAGGTTGAGCACCTGCGCCTGGATGGACACGTCGAGGGCGGACACCGGCTCGTCACAGATGATCAGTTTGGGCCGCAGCGCCAGCGCCCGGGCCACCCCGATCCGCTGCCGCTGGCCGCCGGAGAACTCGGCCGGGAAACGGTTGTAGTGCTCGGGGTTGAGCCCGACCCGCTCCATCAGCTCCTGCACGGCCTTCTTGCGCTCGTTGCCGGTGGCGGTCCGGTGGATGGCGAAGGGATCGCCGATGATGGCGCCGACCCTCCGGCGGGGGTTCAGCGAGCCGTACGGGTCCTGGAAGATCATCTGGATCTCGCGCCGGTACGGCCGCATCGCCCGGCGGCTCAGGTTGGTGATGTTCTTGCCCTCGAAGGTCACCCTGCCGGAGGTCACCGGGAGCAGCCCGGCGATGCAGCGCGCCAGCGTGGACTTGCCGCAGCCGGTCTCCCCCACCAGGCCGACCGTCTGGCCGCGGCCGATCTGCAGCGATATGCCGTCGACCGCCTGGACATGGCCCACCGTCCGGCTGATCAGCCCGCCGGCCTTGATCGGGAAGTATTTGACCAGGTTCTCGACCCGGATCAGGACGTCGTCCTCGAACTCGGGGTCGCGGATCATGCCGGCCGCGGCGTCACGGGGCAGGGTCTCGCTCATGCGATCACGCTCCCCTCGGACTCGGGCGCGGAGGCGATCTTCTCGGCCACCTCGGCGGCCGCGGCGTGACGGTCCTCGCTGACCGCCTTCTTGCGCAGCTCCTCGGTCTCGCGGCCCAGGCCGATGGCGGACACCGGCAGGAAGCAGGCCGAACGGTGGGCCCCCGCGCTGCCCACGGCGACCAGCTGGGGCTCCTCGGCCAGGCAGCGGTCCATCACGTAGGCGCACCGCGGGTGGAACGCGCAGCCGGACGGCAGCCGGATCAGGCTGGGGGGCTGGCCGCTGATCGGCTTGAGACGTTCCGTGACCGCGGAACTGCTCGGGATCGACTCCAGCAGGCCCTTGGTGTAGGGGTGATGCGGCTGGTAGAAGATGTCGCGCTTGCTGGCCTTCTCGGCCGCGCGGCCCGCGTACATCACCATCACCTCGTCGGCGATGTCGGCGACGACGCCCAGGTCGTGCGTGATCATGATGAGCGCGGTGTCGAACTCGTGCTGCAGGCGCAGCAGCAGGTCGAGGATCTGCGCCTGGACCGTCGCGTCCAGCGCGGTGGTCGGCTCGTCCGCGATGATCAGCTTGGGGCTGAGCGACAGCGCCATCGCGATCATGGCGCGCTGGCGCATCCCGCCCGAGAACTGGTGCGGGTAGGCGTTCACCCGCTCGCTGGCCTGCGGGATCCCCACCCTGTTCAGCAGGTCGATGGCGCGCTCGGTCGCCTCCTTCCTGCTGACCTTGCGGTCGTGGGCCCGGATCATCTCCGCGATCTGCCAGCCCACCTTGTACAGCGGGTGGAGGCTGGTCAGCGGGTCCTGGAAGATGACCGCGATCTGGGCGCCCCGGATGTTGCGCATCTGATCCTCGGTCATCGCCAGCAGGTCGGCCCCGTCGAAAAGGGCCTGGCCCGAGATTGCGCCGCCCGGGGTGAGCCCGAGCAGCGTCTGGGTCAGGACGGTCTTGCCGCTTCCCGATTCACCGACGATCCCGAGCGTGCGGCCGGCTTCGACGCTGAACGACACTCCCCGGACCGCCTTGACCACGCCATCGGCGGTAGGGAAGCTGACAGCGAGGTCTTTCACTTCGAGCAGGGTCACTGCCTCATTCCTCCGCTATCTCCCCGATGCCCATCTGCCCGCGGTGGCAAGCGCGTGGGCGGTTTGGGCAAGCGTGACACGAAATCCCCTGCAGCGCCATGCTAGGTCTGGCCGGGCATGCGTGGCATGCCCGGCCAGACCCACTGCCCGGATCGGTCAGCTGGTTGGGTTGAGCCAGACGTTGGTGATGTCCGGATCGCCGATGTTGGGCTGGTAGGCGATCGCCGCCGAGCCCGGGTTGTGCACACGCGTACTCGAGAAGTACGGCGCCTGCTGGCTGAGCACCGGGACGATGACCGCGTCCTTCATGGCCAGCGTGGCGGCCTGACCCCACAGCGTGCCCGACTGGGACGTGGAGGTGGCCGCCTCGGCCTGCTTGATCAGCGAGTCCATCTGCGTGCTGCTGTAGCAGCCGTAGTTGATCGTGTTGGTCACGCAGGCGGTCTGGAAGAACGGCGGGACGATCGTCCGGCCGTTGAGACCGTACCAGTCGGGGATCCAGCCGGTGCTGGTGGCAAAGTCCCACTGGCCGGGCTTGTTCGACGGGGCGTTGCCCAGGGTGACGAAGTAGCTTGACCCGGGCGTCGGCTTACCGGCGAGGTTGATCCCGCACGGCTTGAGGCTGGCCTGGATCGCTTCGAACTGGCGCGTGTTGACGCTGTCGGCGACGTAGATCGTCGTCAGCGAGAGCCCGGACGAGTAGCCGGCCGAGGCGAGCAGCGACTTGCACTTGGAGATGTTGCCGTTCCCGTTGTTGTCAGGGTACGGGTTGCTGCTGAGATAGCCGACGTTACCCGGCGGGATCGGCGAGTTGATGATCTGCGCCACGTGCGGCCCGCCGAGGATCTTCTGCACGGTCACCTTGTCGAGGCCGTACTCGATGGCTTGCCGCACGGCCAGCTTCTTCATGGCACCGTTGGCGTCCGGGCTCTGCAGGTTGAACGTCATGTAGGGAAGTGTGTTGCTCCACGGCCAGATGTGGAACTTCGGGTTGTTGCTGGCCAGCATCCCCGGGATGGAGGCCGGGTCGAACGCGGTGTCCTGGACCAGGTCGTAGGTGCCCGCCTTCTCGTCGGCCAGCTGGGTGGTGGCCGAGGTGACGCCGAGCGTCAGCGAGATCTGGTTCACCCACTGGTGCCTGATCGTGTCGGTTGACTGCTTCCACGCCGGGTTCCTGGTCATCATGAGGGACTTGCCCGGCACGTTGGAGCTGATCTGGTACGGGCCGTCCGACATGACGTGCTGGTTGAACTGCGCGCTGTTCGGGACGTAGCTGTCGTATTCGACCGGCCGGGCCGAGCTGAACGGCATCGCCATGATGTACAGGAAGTCCGAAGCCGGCTGGATCAGGTTGATCTGCAGGGTCGACGAGTTCGGCGCGGACAGCCCCGAGATCGAGTGCGTGTTCTGGAAGTTGGCGATGTTCGCCGCGGTTGGCTTGTTCGCCTTGTTCGCGAAGAACTTCGCTTCCGCAGCCATGTACTGATTCAGGCCGGCGATGGTGTCCTGGAAGTACCCCGCGTTGCCGACCGGGCTCACCGGGTTCCCGAACGCCTTGAACTCGCGGATGAAGTCGGCCGCCGTCACCTGGCGCGGCGGGCTGGAGTTCCAGTCAATCCCGGGCTTGATGTGGAAGGTGTAGGTCTTCCCGCCGTTGGTGATCCCGCCGTTCGAGGCGCTCGGGATCACGGTCGCCATGTCAGCGACCGGCGTGACCGACTTCTTCCAGCCAGCCGAGTTGATGCTGGTCGGCACCGCGTAGGGATATGCCAGCATCTGCCGCGCGTAGGCGCGCTCCAGCATATAGTCGGCCGTGTAATAGGCCGACACCGTGTCGAGGTGGTCGAAGCCGCTGGCCCCGACCAGCTTCAGCGTGCCGCCCTTGATGGGTGTGCCGGACGACGACGACGACGAGTTGGTGGATGAACCCCCGCAGGCGGCGAGGCCCATGGCGGCTACCGCCACCACGGCCGCCGCAGCGTAGAGCTTCGGCAGGCGTCTCATGAGCATGCTCCTTCTGACCCGGCGCTGAGCGCAGGCATGAGTGTGATCACCCCTCGTGACTACACGTCTCGTCCCACCACTGTCTATACAGCAGGACGAAGTGCTCAAGAGGGGTTACGCAACCGCAACCGCGCTGTGACAATACTGCCCGGCCAGAAAGTCATATTGTCGGGGGCATATGCCTGAAAGCCCCTGGACCGCGCCTCGCCAGCCGGTTATAGCTACTCTGCGTTAGCCCATGTGTCGGCGACCGCGCCGGGCCCCGGGCGTCTGGGACGATGGCGTCAGACGGGCCTCGCCCGCTCGCCGTCGGCCGCCGGACCCGCCGCCGCGGCGGGCGCTGTGACCGCTGTGTCGGGCGCGGGGGCGATCAGCGGAAAATGGCAGGCTGCGAGGCGGCCGGGCCCGAACTGGCGCAGCAGCGGCTCCTCCTCCGCGCACCTGTCCTCTGCAAGCGGGCACGGGTCCGGAACCGGCAGCCCGAGGGCGGCGAGATCGCGCTCGGCAGCTCCGGCCGCTCATCCCCCAACGGCGTGGGCGCCGCCGTCGGAGTGGACGATCTCGCCCGTGGTGGCCGGGAACCAGTCGGACAGCAGCGCGACGCAGGCGCGCGCGGCCGGCCCGGGGTCGGTGATGTCCCACCCCAGCGGCGCCCGCTTGGGCCACGCCTCCTCGAAGTCGGCGAAGCCGGGGATGCTGCTGGCCGCCATGGTGCGGACCGGGCCGGACGCGACCAGGTTCACCCGGATCCCGCGCGGCCCCAGGTCACGCGCCAGGTAGCGAGCGCACGACTCGAGGCCGGCCTTGGCCACGCCCATCCAGTCGTAGGCGGGCCAGGCGACCGACGCGTCGAAGTCCAGGCCCACGATGGCACCCCCGCCGTCCATCAGCGGCAGCGCGGCCATGGCGAGCGCCTTGAGCGAGTAGGCCGACACCTGCACGGCGGTGGCCACGTCGGGCCACTCGGTGTTGAGGAAGTTGCCGCCGAGCGCGGCCTGCGGCGCGAACGCGATGGCGTGGACCACCCCGTCCAGCCGGTCGGCGTGGGCCGACACCCGCTCGGCCAGCGACGACAGGTGGCCCTGGTCGGTCACATCGAGTTCCAGCACCGGCGGCGGGCCGGGCAGCCGCCGTGCGATCCGCTCGACCAGGCTGAGCCGGCCGAACCCGGTCAGCACCACGGTCGCGCCTTCGGCCTGCGCGAGCCGCGCCACGTGGAACGCGATCGAGGAGTCGGTGAGCACGCCGGTCACCAGGATCCGCTTGCCGTCCAGGATGCCCATCTGGAGTCCCTTCGAGATCGGTGCCGCGCCGGTCAGTGCCCCATGCCCAGGCCGCCATCGACCGGGATGACCGCGCCGGTGACATAGGCCGCGTCGTCTCCGGCCAGGAACGCGACCACGCCTGCGACCTCGTCCGCCGCGGCGAGCCGCCCCAGCGGGACCTGGGCCAGGATGGCGGCCTTGCGCTCGTCCGGCAGCGACGCGGTCATATCGGTGTCCACAAATCCCGGCGCGACCACGTTGCAGGTGATGTTGCGCGAGGCGAGTTCCCTGGCCAGCGACCGGGCCAGCCCGACCAGGCCGGACTTGGAGGCCGCGTAGTTGGCCTGGCCGGCCGAGCCGAGCAGCCCGACCACCGAGGACATGAAGATCAGCCGCCCGTGCCGCATCCGCATCATCGGCCGCACCGCCCGCCGGGCCACCCGGTAGGCGCCGGTCAGGTTGGTGTCGAGCACCGACGTGAAGTCGTCCTCCCGCATCAGCGCGAGCAGCTGATCATGGGTGATCCCGGCGTTGGCCACCACCACCTCGACCGGCCCCTGCTCCGCCTCGACCTTCGCGAAGGCATCCTCGACCGAGGCCGTGTCGCGCACGTCGCACGCGACCGTGGCCAGCCCCGCGACCTTCTCCCCCGAACGCGACGTCACCGTGACCGTGTCGCCGCCGGCCGCCAGCCTGCGGGCGATCGCCAGCCCGATGCCCCGGTTGCCGCCGGTCACAAGGGTCGATCGGCTCATCTCCGCCGGTACCTCCGATGGTCGGGGCGCATGCACGGTCCTGCGCAGCGTACCTGGCCAACAGGCCCGGGGCCGCCCTGCCCGTCCGGAAGTGCCGCGGCAGGCCCAGCGGCAGCGGCGTGGGATAAGTTGCCAGTCGTGGCTGATAACACCGCTGGCCGGGCTACGGGCAGCCGCAACGGCCGGGTCGACCCCGAGTTCACCGCCCACCCCCTGCACGAGCTGGCGGCCGCTGCCCTGCAGCGCGCCGCCGACCTCGGCGCACAGCATGCCGACTTCCGCGCCGAACGTACCCGGGGGCAGCAGATCGGCCTGTCCGACGGCAACCTGGTGACCCTGTTCGACGGCGATGACCTGGGGCTCGCGGTGCGGGTGGTCCTGGATGGCACCTGGGGGTTCGCCTCCGCGGTCAACCTGACCCAGGCCGCCGCCCTGCGTGCCGCCGAGGAAGCGGTCGAGGTGGCGAAGGTGGCGGCCGCGATCAACACTGAGCGCATCGAGCTCGCCGACGAGCCCGCTTACGGCGATGTCAGCTGGGTCTCCGCCTATGCGGTGGACCCGTTCGAGGTCGGTGTCACCGACAAGGTCGCCCTGCTCGCCGACTGGAGTTCCGGCCTGCTCGGCCAGGCCCGGATCAATCATGTGGACGCCTCGCTCTACCAGGTCCGGGAGTGCAAGTTCTACGCCGACGGGGCCACCACCGCGCTCCAGCAGCGGGTGCGGCTCCACCCGGTGGTGACCGCCATCGCGGTCGAGGAGGGCGGCCGGTTCGAGACCATGCGGACCCTGGCCCCCCCGGCCGGGCACGGGCTGGAGTACCTGGGAGGCAGTCTCTGGGCCGGCCCCATGGCCTGGGATTTCCCCGCCGAGCTGGCGCAGATGCCCGAGCTGCTGGCCGGGAAGCTGGCCGCCCCCAGCATCCGGGCCGGCCGTTACGACCTGGTCATCGACCCCAGCAACCTGTGGCTGACCATTCACGAGTCGATCGGCCACGCGACCGAGCTCGACCGGGCACTCGGCTATGAAGCCGCCTACGCGGGCACCTCGTTCGCGACCCTGGACAAGTGCGGCAGCCTGCAGTACGGCTCGCCGCTGATGCACGTCACCGGCGACCGGACCGCCGAGCACGGCCTGGCCACCATCGGCTATGACGACGAGGGGGTCGCCACCCGCTCCTGGGACCTCATCGCCGGCGGGGTCCTCACCGGCTACCAGCTGGACCGGCGGATGGCCCGGATGCAGGGGTTCGGCCGTTCCAACGGCTGCGCGTTCGCCGACTCCCCCGCCCACATGCCGATACAGCGGATGGCGAACGTGTCGCTCCAGCCGGCCGAAGGCGGGCCGTCGGCCGAGGAGCTGATCGCCGGGGTGGAGAACGGCATCTACATCCTCGGCGACAAGAGCTGGTCGATCGACATGCAGCGGTACAACTTCCAGTTCACCGGCCAGCGCTTCTACAAGATCTCCCGCGGCCGGCTCGCCGGCCAGGTCCGTGACGTCGCCTACCAGGCGACCACCACGGACTTCTGGAACTCGATGGAAGCCGTCGGCGGCCCGCAGACCTATGTGCTCGGCGGCGCGTTCAACTGCGGCAAGGGCCAGCCCGGCCAGGTCGCGCCGGTCAGCCACGGCTGCCCGGCGGTGCTGATGCGGGGAGTGCGGATCCTCAACACCGTGGAGGAGGGGGCATGACCGCACCGGGCGTGGTCTCGCCACAGGAAACCGTGGAACGGGCGCTGGCGGCAGCCCGCGTCGGCGACTGCGTGGTGATCGCGGATGAGACCTCCTCAGCGAACCTGCGGTGGGCGGGGAACACGCTCACGACGAACGGCGTGTCCCGGTCCCGCCGGCTGACCGTCGTCGCGATCAGCCGGAACGGCCAGGACATACGCGCCGGCGTGGTATCGCGCGCCGGGGTCCGCGAGGAGCAGATCGAGGACGTCGTGCGCGCGGCCGAGAAGGCCGCGGCGGAGAGTTCACCGGCCGAGGACGGGCGGGACCTGCTGGCACCGGGCGACGCTGGTACCGGTACTCGTGCGGGCACCGGGGAGGCCGCCTGGGATGAGCCGGTGACCGGCACCGAGATCGGCGTGTTCGGCCCGTTCTCGGCCGCCCTCGGCGCGGCGTTCGACGCGGCCGGGTCGGCGGGCCAGCGCTTGTACGGGTTTGCCGAGCACTCGGTGACGAGCACGTTTCTCGGCACGTCCACCGGGCTGCGGCTGCGGCACGATCAGCCGGCCGGGACGGTGGACATCAACGCCAAGTCGGCCGACCTGGCCCGGTCGGCCTGGACCGGGCAGGGTACCCGCGACTTCACCGACGTCGATGTGGGTGCCCTCCACGGCGATCTCACCCGGCGGCTGGGATGGGCCGAGCGCCGGGTGGACCTGCCCGCCGGGCGGTACGAGACCGTGCTTCCCCCGGCCGCGGTCGCCGACCTGCTCATCTACCTGTACTGGTCGGCCGGGGCCAGGGACGCGCTGGATGGGCGGACCGTGTTCAGCAAGGCGGGGGGCGGGACCAGGGTCGGCGAACGGCTGTCCGGGCTGCCGATCACCCTGCGCAGCGACCCCACGCCCCCGGCGGCCCCCGGGCTGAGCTGCGCGCCGTTCGTGATCGCCCACGCGTCCACCCGGGAGTCGTCGGTGTTCGACAACGGGCTGGGGCTGCAGCCGACCGACTGGATCTCCGGCGGCGAGCTCGCGGCCCTCATCCAGACCCGGCATTCGGCCGGCCTGTCG
This sequence comes from uncultured Actinomycetes bacterium, assembly GCA_963730065.1. Taxonomy (GTDB): domain Bacteria; phylum Actinomycetota; class Actinomycetes; order Streptosporangiales; family Streptosporangiaceae; genus UBA9676. Next base: position 863,649 of record CAVSQL010000014.1, read on the forward strand.
GGGCTCGGGGTCACCCCGGCGATCGACAACCTCATGCTGGACGGGGGCGGCTCCGCTTCCCTCGATGACATGATCGCTGCCACCGGGCACGGCCTGCTCCTTACCTGCCTGTGGTACATCCGCGAGGTGGATCCGCAGACGCTGCTGCTCACCGGGCTCACCAGGGACGGGATCTACCTGGTGGAGAACGGTGAGGTCACCGCGGCGGTGAACAACTTCCGCTTCAATGAGAGCCCGGTGGGCATGCTGGCCAGGACGACCGAGGCGGGCGCCACGGGGCCAGCCCTGTCCCGCGAGTGGGGCGACTACTTCACCCGCACGGCCATGCCGCCGCTCCGGGTGGATGGCTTCAACATGTCGTCGGTGAGCCAGGCCAGCTGACCGGCCCGGCGGCCGGGCCCGCGGCCGCTCAGGTGTCCTCAAGCCGGAACCCGAGCTTGATCCCCACCTGGTAGTGGGCGACCCGGCCGTCCTCGATCTGGCCCCGGATCTGGGTGACCTCGAACCAGTCCAGGTGCCGCAGGGTCTGCGCCGCCCGGTGCAGGCCGTTGCGGATCGCGGGCTCGACGCCCTCGGCCGAGGTGCCGACGATCTCTGTCACGCGGTACGTGCGGTCGGTCATGATCCCTCCGTTGCAGTCTTCCGCTCACCATCCGCGGGACCCGTACCATGGGAAGAGCCGCGCCCCGCCTAGGGCATGCCCCTGTAGATCTTCGGCCTGCTGCGCGTCCACCGGAGGGCGTTCCGCGGCGTTGTCGTCGTCGCCGATAGCTCCGCTATCGGCTCCTCCTCCGCCTTGCGGCCCCCCACCCGCCTCCCCATCCCCCTTCATGACGGCCGCTCGCGACGGCCAGGATCTACAGGACACGCCTTATCGATGATCATGGCATCGTTACCGATATGGTTCCCGATATCGCGCAGTTGGAGCGGCGCGCGAGGGCGCGGCTCTCCCCCGAGATCTATGACTTCTACGCGGGGGGCTCGGGGCACGAGTTGACGCTGCGGGCCAACGTGAAGGCCTGGCGGCACCTCTGGCTGATGCCCCGGGTGCTGCGCGACGTGTCCAGTGTGGACACCAGCCTCTCCCTGTGGGGCGCGGTGCTGCGGACCCCGGTCGCGGTCGCCCCGACCGCGTTCCACCGCCTGGCCCATCCCGAGGGCGAACTAGCGACCGCGGCTGCCGCCGCCCAGGCGGGCGCCCTGTTCGTCCTGTCCACCCGGTGCAGCTGCCGGATCGAGGACGTCGGCGCCACCGTGGCGGAGTCCGGGGGGACCTGGTGGTTCCAGGTCTACGTGATGCGTGATCGTGAGCTCACCGCCGCACTGGTGCGGCGCGCGGCCGCGGCGGGCGCGGCGGCGCTGGTCCTGACCGCGGACGCGCCGGTGATCGGCCGCAAGCGGCGCCACCGGGGTGAGGGAGTGGTCACGCTGGAGGAGTTCTCCGCCAATACCGGGCCGCTGGCCGACCCCGGGGTGGCAGAGCAGGCGATGGATGTCACGTTCGCCGACATCGGGTGGCTGGCCGGCCTGGGCGGCGGCATTCCGGTGCTGGTCAAGGGCGTGCTCCGGGCGGATGACGCCCGGGCCTGCGTGGCCGCTGGCGCCGCCGGCGTGATCGTCTCCAACCACGGCGGCCGCCAGCTTGACCGGGCCATGCCGACCGCGCTCGCGCTGGCCCCGGTGGCCGCTGCCCTGCGGGATGAGCAAACGCCCGCCGGGCGGCCGGCGGTGTTCGTGGACGGCGGCGTGCGCACCGCGGAAGACGTGCTGGCCGCGGTCGCGGCCGGCGCGGGGGCCGTGTTCCTTGGGCGGCCCGTGCTGTGGGCCCTGGCCTGCGGCGGTGCCCCCGCCGTGCAGGACCTGCTGACCAGCCTGACCGGTGGCCTCGCGCACGCGATGGCACTGGCGGGAGCGGCCACGCTGGCCGACGTCCCCGGCCTGGCCTGTCCGCCAGACATGCCCTGAACCCGCCTGGGCCATGTCCCGGACCGGCCGGGGGTGACGCGGCTTGACGGGCCGGCATAGCTTGAAGTGGTGATGGTCATGCGCAGGCGCCGCACCAGCGCGCATCTGGTCACCGAGGCGCAGCGGTCGAAGTCAGCGGACATCTCCTACCGCGAGCGCCGGTACCTGATCATGATGGGGATCCGGGTGGTGTGCTTCGTGCTCGCCGTGATCGTGTTCGCGAACGGCGGAGGCTGGCTGACGGCCATCCCCGCGGTCGGTGCTATCGCGATCCCGTATTTCGCAGTCGTGTTCGCAAACGGCGGCCGCGAGCCCACCAGCACCAGAGGTTTCCGTGCATACGAACCGAACTTGCCGACGCATTACGATCCGCCAGCCGACGATTCCGCCGACGGCAGCGCGGGCGGTCACGGGCCACCGGACCGCCGTTACGACGACGGCAGTTAGTCCCGGATCCGCCGCCAGCCGGCGCCCGGTGGACGGGACTCCCCCGGCGTGGACAGTGCCCGGCCGCGGTTAGAAAAACAGCGCCCGGCGCGGTATCCGGTCTTGACGCACAAGGGGGGGTTTCGGTGTAACATGCACTTGGTGCTCTGGTCCCCCGTCGGAGCACCTGCCGGCGTTCCGGGCCCCCGTCGGAACGCCGATGAATGCGACGCCGGGTGGTTTGCCCCCGTAGCCACCCGGCGTCGCCCTATCTTCGCGACATTTGTCGGTTTCGCCGTGCCTTGCGGTATTTCCCTGGGGGTGTCCCCCGCCCTCTGCCCAGCCCATCTCCGCGGCCGGCCCCTCCGGCCGCTCCGCCTCGCTCCCGAGGCCCTGGCCCCCTTGTCCCCGCCTCCAAGGCCCCTGCCGTCCCCCCCGTCCCCACCTGTGGCGCAGCGTATCGGCCGGGTCACGGCCCGCCTCGCCAACCGGATGACATACGCAGCCGGGAAGCGGCCCAGCCGTGCCCCGCCACCTTCCCCCGGGCGCCACGCCGCAACTTGCTTTGCAAGTTGCGGCAACAGGCGCGCACTACCGCCGTGGCCATTTCCGGACAGCAAACACGTGTGTTCGGTAGGGCCGAACCTGCCGGCCTTGTTTCATAGCGAGAAGCGATATTAACTATTTCTTAGTTATTACCGAGAGTCGCTATTATTACCGAGAGTCGCTACTCGGGCTTGCTGAATGTGACAATGGCCACACCCATCATGACCAGCCCCATGACCGCCACGATCCCCAGTGACAGCCCGATCGGCACCACCCAGCCGGCCCAGGTGACGCCCGGCGACAAAGCCTGCTGGGCGTACACCGGGAGGTCCAGGTGGCTGAGCACCGCGTGCCGCATCGGCCCCACCACGTAGGTGAGCGGGTCGAGACGGGTCAGGATGCTGAGCCAGCCCGGCAGCCCGGTCAGCGGGTAGAGCGCACCGGACAGGAAGAACAGCGGGAACACGAGCATCTGGGTCAGGGCCATGAAGGCCTGGAACTGGGTGATCCGGGCCGCCATCATCACGCCGAACGCGGTCAGCGTAAACGCGAGCAGCAGCAGCTCGCCCACCAGGATGATCATCAGGACCGGGTTGTAGGGCACGTCGGCCAGCGGGGCGAGAGCCAGCATGATGATGCCCTGGAAGGTGGCGATGGTCGCGCCGCCCAGGATCTTGCCGACGACAATGGCCGACCTGCTCACCGGCGCGACCAGCATCTCCCGCAGGAACCCGAACTCCCGGTCCCAGACGATCGAGGCCGCCGAGAAGATGGCGGTGAACATGACCGACATGGCCAGCACGCCGGGGTAGATGAAGGCCTTGAAGCTGACACCCGGCGGCATGCTGCCCTTGGCGAGGGACGACAGGCCGGTCCCGAGCACGAGCAGGAACAGCAGCGGCTGGATCAGCGAGGTGACCGCCCGCAGCCGGTCCCGGCGGAACCTGATCAGCTCCCGCCGCCACACGATGCTGACGGCACGCAGGTCTGACCGGAGGGTGTGCTCGGGAACCGCTACCCTGATCTGCCCGGCCAGGGCCGCCTCGTCCTCGGCCCGCCGCGCCGGGGTGGTCTGGGTGGCCATGCTTACCGCCTCCCCCGGAAGCGGGCCGCCATCTGGCGCATCGCCTCATTGCCGGTTGCTTCCGCGTCGCGGATGGTCTTGCCGGTGTAGTTCATGAACACGTCGTCGAGCGAAGGCCGGGACACGCTCACTGCCTGGATGGGAACCGTCAGCCCGGCGAACAGCCGGGGCACGAACTGCTCGCCGCTGGCCACCGGGAACGTGACCGCGCCCTCATGCATGGCCGCCTCGATTCCAAACTCGCGGCCAAGCTCGGCGATGGCGGCCGGGTCGTCGGCGGTATGGATCTGCACCCGGTCCTTGCCCACGCTCGCCTTGAGCGCCTCCGGCGTGTCGATCGCCACAATCTTCCCGTGGTCGATGATGGCGATCCGGTCGCAGTGCTCGGCCTCGTCCATGTAGTGGGTGGTGAGGAAGATCGTGATGTCCTCGCGGGCCTTGAGCTCGTTGATGTACTCCCAGATCGAGGTGCGCGTCTGCGGGTCAAGCCCGACCGTCGGCTCGTCCAGGAACAGCACGTGCGGCGCGTGCAGCAGGCCGCGCGCGATCTCCAGCCGGCGCTGCATGCCGCCCGAGTAGGTCATCACCACGCTGTCCCGCCGGTCCCACAGGCCGACCATCTCCATGACCTGCTGCATCCGCGGCGCCACCGCCGCCGCGGGCACTCCGTACAGCTCGGCATGGAAACGCAGGTTCTGAGCGCCGGTGAGATAGTTGTCGAGCGTGGTGTCCTGGAACACCAGGCCGATGTTGCGGCGGACCGCGTCCCGCTCCCGGACCACGTCGTGGCCGGCGACCCGCGCCGATCCAGAGGTCGGCAGGGCCAGCGTGCACAGGATCTTGATGGTGGTGGACTTGCCCGCGCCATTCGGGCCGAGGAAGCCGAACGTCTCCCCGATGGGCACCTCGAAGTCGATGCCGCGGACGGCCTCGATCTCGCCGTAGCTCTTGGTCAGGCCGGCCACCGTGATCGCCATCGGCGGGCGCTGTCCGTTCCCGGCCGCGGCCGGGCCGGCGGCCGCTCCGGTTCTCCCCGCATCCGGCGCCGGAGCCGCCGCATCCGTGCCATCGGTTTCGCTGTTCTTGCCGCCCACTGCGCCCGCGCCGTTTCCGGCGGCACCGTGCGGACCGTGCACTGCCACCCCTACCGCCTCCCTGAGGTCCGATCCGAGCCTAGTCCTGCCGGCGGCCTGCCCTGGCCGGCTAATCCTCAGCCGGCTCGTCGTCAGCAGCGAGAATCCGGTACAGGCTACGCCGGGCGTCAGTGAGGATCTTGTGTGCCTGGGCCACCTGTGCGTCGTTGCCGACCCGCATCACCTGTACGGCCGCCATCATCACCTGCCCGAACAGGTCACGCAGTTCGATCGCGTCGTCACCAACGCTGCGCGCGACCACGTCCCAGGGCGCCTGGACCTCCTCCGGGTGTCCCGCGACGTAGGCCTGGCCCTCCGTGGTCAGCGCGTACCTGCGGCGCCCGCCCTCGGGCGTCTCGGCCTGGATCAGCGCCTCGTCCTCAAGCTGCTGCAGGGCCGGATAGACCGACCCGGGACTGGGGTGCCAGACGCCTCCGCTGCGCTCCCCGATCTCCTGGATGATCTGGTAGCCGTTCCTGGGCTCCTCGGCCAGCAGCGCGAGGGCGGCGGCGCGGACGTCGCCGCGCTTGACCCGCGGGCCGCGGAACTTCCCCTTGCCGAACCAGGGCCCCATCTCTGGCGGGCCCCATCCGGGCCCCCATCCGCCGCGGCGGCCGGGTCCACCCGGCCCGCCCGGGCCCATCCGTACCCGGGCGCGGCCGTGCCGGTGCCGCCGCCCCTCGTGCTCATCTGGCTCCCACGTCTCTTCGTCGTGCATGGGTGCCACTCTCCCTTCGTTCCTTGTCTCCGTCAGCGCTCGCCGCGCTTACCGGTACTACCGTCTTCATTTCTAGACACGTCGAAGATATATCGGAATACTCTTCAGCGCAACCCCTGAAGCCGGAACGCAACCCCCCGAAGCCGGATGGCCGGACGAGGGCGGCAGTCCGGCACTGCCGACTACCGGCTAGGCCGGCGGGCCGGGGCTGGACGTCCACAGGCGGGCCAGTAGACGCACGCCTACGCTGGAAGCGGTGGCCTAGGCCGTATGGCGGAAAGGTGGCGCGGTGCGGGGGGAGCCGCGGGCGTAGCGTTCGCGACGGCCAGGATCACCTCGGCGCCTCGGGCGTACGGGCGCGGCCCATATGGACGACTGCCAGCCCGCGGGCACCCCGGGCCGCGCCGCCGGATACCAGCCAAGCCGCGGGCCCGAACGTCAGAGGCTCAGCCGCCGATGGCCGACATCGGCCGGGACGGCTGGAGGAAGCCGGGCTCGTTGATCCCGTGCCCGGGCAGTTTCACCGCGACCGCCCGCTCCCAGATCGCGGCCAGCTCCTCGTCACTGGCCCCGGACCGCATCGGATCGCGCAGGTTGCTCTCTGTGCGCGCGAACAGGCAGTTGCGGACCTGACCATCCGCGGTCAGCCGCACCCGGTCGCATGCCCCGCAGAAGGGCCTGGTCACCGACCCGATCACGCCTACCCGGGCCGGGCCGCCATCCACCAGGAACGTCTCAGCGGGCGCCGAGCCACGGGCCAGCTCATCGTCCGGTTTGAGCGTGAACTCCGCTGACAGCGCCACCATCATCTCGTCGGCGGTGATCATGTCCGCCCGGCGCCAGCCATGCTGGGCGTCCAGCGGCATCTGCTCGATGAACCGCAGCTGGTACCCATGCTGCAGGCAGAACCGCAGCAGCGGCACTGCCTCATCATCGTTGACGCCGCGCATCAGCACCGCGTTCACCTTGACCGGGATCAGCCCGGCCTCGGCCGCCGCGGCCAGTCCCGCCAGGACGTCGTCGAGCCGGTCGCGCTTGGCGAGCGACCGGAACACGTCGGGCCGCAGCGTGTCGAGCGACACGTTGATGCGGTCCAGGCCCCCTTCGGCGAGCGCGCCAGCGAGCCGGGTCAGCCCGATCCCGTTGGTGGTCAGCGAGATCTCCGGCCGTGGCCGGAGCGCGGCCGTCCGGGCGACGATGCCCGGCAGCCCCCGGCGCAGCAGCGGTTCCCCGCCCGTGAAGCGGATCTCGGTGATCCCCAGCCGTTCGACCCCGATCCGGGCCAGGCGGACCACCTCGTCGTCGGTCAGCAGCGTCGGGGCGGGCAGCCAGTCCAGGCCCTCCGGCGGCATGCAGTAGGCACAGCGCAGGTTGCACCGGTCGGTCAGGGACACCCGCAGATCGGTCGCGATCCGCCCATACGAATCAGCGAGCAACCTCCCGTCACCTCCTCAGCCACCTCAAAGCGCACTGGTCAGCAGCAACCGTAGGCGCTGCCCTCGCATTCCTCAGGGTATGCCCCAGCCAGGACAGTGCGATCTTCTCCGGCCGCGCCCGCCGGTAATGCGCGCGCAAACCGCCGGCGGCTGTTACGGCCCAATGTGGTGCTTGCCGGTGATCCAGTCGCGGAGAATGGGGTCATGGTCACAGAGACTGCTATCTGGCGTGATCAGCTCACCTCAGCCGAACGGGCCGGGCTCGGGCGCGGTGCTGGCGTCATCCCGCTCGCCCGGCCGGACATCCTGGTGGTGGGCGGGGGGATCGCGGGGGTGGCCACCGCGGTCGCCTGCCACGAGGCGGGTCTCGGCTCGGTGCTCCTCATCGAGGCGGGGCGGCTGGGCTCGGGCGCCACCGGCGGTGCCGCTGGCCTGCTCACCCCCGAGCCGCACGAATGGAGCGATCCGGAGCCGTTCGTTGAACTGGCCCGGGCCAGCCTGGACCGGTGGAGCCAGCTCGACCAGAGCGTGCCGGGCGGGGTCGGCCTGGTCGAGCTGGACTGGATCGGACTGGCCCCCGATCCGGGCGGCTTCGCCCCGCACCTCCAGCCCGCGGTGGAATGGCTCGAGCCGGGCGAGGTCGCCAACCTGGTCCCCGGCCTGGCGCGGCCGATGGCAGGCGCGCTCATCCGCCACCAGGCCAGGGTCAACCCGCTGCGCTCGCTGGCCCGGCTGGCCGCGGGCCTCCCCGCGGTGGCGACCGGCATCGCGGCCATCTCAGCCACGATCCGCGGGGGCAAGGTGGTCTCGGTCGGCACCACCTCCGGCGACATCCACCCTGGTGCGGTGATTTTCGCTACCGGGCTGCCCCCCCTCCTGGACGGGCTCCCGCTCGACCTGCCGGCCACCCAGGTCAAGGGCCACCTGCTGGTCACCGAGCCGACACCGCTGCGCCTGCCAGGCACGGTCGCCCCGGTGGCCACCCAGCTGGAGGACGGGCGGCTGCTGGTCGGCGGCACCTTCGACGCCGATGATGAGACGCCCAAGGTCCGGCCGGACGTGATCGAGTCCATCCTGGCTGCGCTGTATGCGACCCTGCCGGCCGTCCGCGGCCTGAAGGCCGCCTACCAGTGGTGCTGCTTCCGCCCGCGCCATCCGGACGGCCGCCCGGTCATCGACCGCGTTCCCGGTCTGGACAACGCCTGGCTGACGTCGGGGCACTACCGGACCGGCATACTCATGGCCCCGATCACCGCGCAGGTGATCTCCCACTGGATCGCCAGCGACCAGCCGCCGGCCGAGGCCACCGCCTGGAGCAGCGCCCGGTTTGCTGACCGGCGGTTGACCGGCCACTGACCGCCCCCGGCTGGCGTATGGCCCGCTCCCCCCGGCTGCGTACGGCCCGCTCCCCGGCTGCGTACGGCCCACTTCCCCGGCTGGCGGACGGCCCGCTCTCCCGGCTGGTGCCGTTGCCGTGCCCTCCGCCGCATAACAGCCCGTTCTCTGGGTAGCCGTGGCGCGCAGGTACCGTCCCCGCTTGCAGGGAGTGAATGATATGAGCACGATGCTGCAAGTCCCCCGCAGCCGCGGCGCCATCAGCGGCCTGCTGCTGGTGTTGCTTGGGCTGTGGGGTGCCCTGATCCCGCTTGTCGGCCCCTATTTCCACTACGCCTACACACCCGACAGGGCCTGGATGCTCACGGCTGGGCGGGTCTGGCTGGAGATCGTGCCCGGGGCGGCCGTGCTGGTTGGGGGGGTGCTCCTGCTGGTCAGCGCCTCGCGGCTGGCCGCCATGTTCGGTGCGGGGCTCGCGGCCGCTGGGGGCGCATGGTTCGCGCTCGGCCCGGTGCTGAGCCCGATCTGGCCGGCCGCGAGCACGCTGAACCCGGGTTCCCCGGTGGGCACCACCACGCTGATCCGGCAGGTTGAGCACCTCGGGTTCTTCACCGGCCTGGGCGTGGTGATCGTGTTCGTGGCCGCGCTCGCGCTGGGCCGCCTGGCCGTGGTCGGGGTCCGTGACGCCAGGCTGGCCGACCGGGGCGCGGCCGAGCCGGAACCGGTGGCGGCCAACACGGCCACCACGAGCACCACTCCAGTCACCAAGACCGCCACCACCGCCAAGACCGCCGCCACGAGCACCGGACGCCCGCGCTCCCTGCCCGCGTTCGGCCGGTGGCTGACCGCGCGCCGCTCCTAGCCGCTAACCCGCGTCGCTGGGCTGGGGCGTGCCGCCTGGTGCTTGCCCGCGACGCCGCCGCGGCCGCACGGGCACGGCGTTTCCGTCCGCCGTGCCCGTGTGGCCGTGACGACGGCGCCCCCCACCACCGCCCACCCACGGCTCCCACCCGCGCCGCCGGTCAGGTCATGCCCTAGAGCACCGCCACCAGCTCCCGGGCCAGCTTCACCGCGCTGGCGTGGCCGTTGTCGGCGCCGTCGGTGGACAGCACCGTCACCACCGCGGTGCCGACCCGCGCCGCCACCAGCGTGGTGCCGCCGCGCCAGGCGGAATCGGTCACCGTGATGACATACCCGCCCTCGCCGAGCCGGAGGCTGGCCTGCTCGCGGACCCTCGCCCGGCTGGCCGTCTGCGGGTCGGTGTATGACGGGCAGCGAGCGGAGACCGCGCCCAGCTTGCGCATGACGGCCTGGGCGGTGGTCCCGGGATACACGTCGATCTCCTGGGCGATCTCGGTCGAGCTGGTCTTGTCGATGTAGGCGTCCTGCGCGAACGACACGCCGTTGATGCCGGTGATCGACGTCCAGGAGGTGGCACCGAGCAGGCGGCATTTCGGCTGGCGCACGTCGCTGGCGCTCGGCAGCTCGTACCCGGTCCCGGTATCGCGCGTGCCCGCGCGCTGGCGCCGGTAGCCGGCCGGGAAGTACGATGCCGGCTCCAGCAGCGCCTTGAGCTGTGCCCCGGTCAGCAGGCCGGCGTCGGGGTTCGCGGTGGTCGCCGTCGCGGACGGCGTGGCCGAGGACGTCACGGCCGGCGGCACAGCCGATGTGGAAGCGGAGGTGCAGGCGGCGAGGCCGAGCGGGAGCAACGCGGCGGCGAGCCGCATGGCGGCTGGCGGGAGAGGACGCATGGATGCATGACTAGGGTCCGCAAGTCACGGCCATAGCGAGCACCGGTCACAATCACATCACACGGCACATAACAGGTTCTGCTTGATAACTGTGCGCACGGACACCACCAAGCACGGCACGGGACTGGCGCCCAGCGTGTCCGCCCGGGCCTGTCGGCACCGCCCGGCACAATCGATACTGTGAGCGGAAACTGCGAACGCATCCGCATTGTCGGGTCAGTCCCGGTCGATGACGACGCCATGATCTGGATCGACCACGTGTTCGCGACGGGCACCAGCCCCTATGACGACCCGGGCTACGTCGGCCTCACGGTCGCCGAGGACGACACCAAGGCGACCTGCCTGCTCACCGCCCAGGAGGCCTTGCTGCTGGCGGACCGGCTCCAGCGCGCGGCGCACCTCGTCCTTGAGACCGAGGAGGACCTGCCCGACCCCGAACGCGAATACCGGCGTCACCGGAGCGGCCGGCCAGGTCAGCCCGGGTAGAGGGCGTCGATGTCGTCGGCGTACTTCGCGTGCACGACGCGGCGCTTCAGCTTGAGGGTGGGGGTCAGCTCCTCGGTCTCGGCCGTCCATTCCACCGGCAGCAGCCGCCACTGCTTCACCTGCTGGACCCGGGCCAGCCGCTCGTTCGCGGCGCTCACCGCTTCCGCGACCGCCGTGAGCACCGCCGGGCTGGTGGCCAGCGCCGCCACCGAGTCAGCCTCGACGCCGTGCGCCCTGGCCCAGGCGGGGGCCACCTCGCCGTCCAGCGTGAGCAGTGCCACCACGTAGGGGCGCCGGTCCCCGAAGGCCAGCGCCTGCCCGATGAGCGGGTGGGCCACCAGCAGGTTCTCGATCGCCGCGGGCGAAACGTTCTCCCCGCCCGAGGTGATGATCAGTTCCTTCTTGCGGTCCACCACGGACAGGAACCCATCCTCGTCGAGGCGGCCGATGTCGCCGGTGTGCAGCCAGCCGTCGGCGTCGATGAGGGCCGCGGTCTGCTCGGGCAGGTTGAGGTAGCCCGGGGTGGTGAGCGGGCCGCGCACGAGGATCTCGCCGTCCCCGGCGATCCTGACCTCCATGCCGCGGAACACCCGGCCGACCGTCCCGAGCTTGTAGGCGTCCGGGGTGTTCGCGGTGAACGCGCCGGTCGTCTCGGTCATCCCGTAGACGTCCATGATCGCCACGCCCAGGCCGGCGAAGAAGTCACTCACGTCCGGCGGCAGCGGAGCCGCCGCGCTGGTGACCACCTCCGCCTCGCCGAGGCCGAGCAGCGAGCGGATCGGGCCGAGCACCGCCTGGTCGGCCAGGGCGAACTCCTCGTCCAGGCCGGGCGGTGCCGAGCGGCCGAACTGGTGGCTCTCGACATAGCGCCGCCCGGTGTCCATGGCGTGGGCGACGGCCTCCCGCTTGCTCTCGTCCTGCTCCATGGTGAGCAGCGCCTGGATGCCGGCCCGCACCTTTTCCCAGACCCTCGGCACGCCGAAAAAGCCGGTCGGCCTGGCCCGCCCGACCATGCTGATCAGCTCGGTCGGCACCGGGCAGAAGTGCACGTGACCGGCGGTGGCGATGGGCAGGTAGATGGTTATCAGGCGCTCGGCGATGTGGGCCAGCGGCAGGTAGGACACCGAGCGTCCCCGCATGGTGGCCACCGAGCCGTTGGAGATCGTCACCGTCACTTCGTAGAGCACGTTGTGGTGGGTGAGCAGGACGCCCTTGGGGTTGCCGGTGGTACCCGAGGTGTACAGCAGGGTCACCGCGTCCTGCGGCCGGATGGCCGCGATCCGGGCGCTGACGGCACCGGGATCGGCCGCGAACCGCTCCCGGCCCAGCGCGGCGAAATCGGCCCAGGTCAGGTACATGTCCCCGGCCGGGCAGGCGGCCGGGTCCCTGATCACGATCTTCTCCAGGCCGGGCAGGCGGTCGAGGATCTGCTGCCAGCGGCCGAGTTCCGCGGCACCGTCCAGCACCGCGATCCGGACGTCACAGTCCCCGGCCACGTAGGCGATCTGCTCCGCGGCCAGGGTGGCGTAGAAGGTGACCGGGGTACCGCCCGCGTGCAGGGCGCCCAGGTCGGCGAGCACGTGCTCGGCGCAGTTGGGGAGCATCAGCGCCACCCGCTCGCCCTTGGCCAGGCCCAGGGCGGCGAAACCGGCCGCCAGCTCCAGCACCTGCTGCCGGGTCTGCGCCCAGGTCAGGGTCGGCCAGCCGCCGCCGTCACCGGCCGCCTGGTTGGACAGGGCGGGCGCGTCGCCCGAGTTCTCCGCGGTCGCCCGCAGCAGGTCGCAGACGGTCCGGCCGCCGATTTCCCGCCCGATCCCGGCCCGCTGCTCGAGTATCTCGCTCGTCACGTGGTCCCTCCCCGGTCCGGCCCGGTGGCGGCCAGCGCCGTCCCGGTCCTGCACGAATGCCACCATGCCGCGGTCCCAACCGCAACATCCGGCGGTACAAGATCGCCCATCACGCGTCCCGCGCGTGCACGGGACGGTCGCGGCCGGTGTCCGGGCGGGTACTACGGTTAACTCATGGCCTCTGGATCCGAGCACCTCGCCCCCGGTCTGCACGACTACCTGGTCGGCCACGGCACGCCCCCCGATGCCCTGCTGCGGGATCTGATCGCCGAGACCGCCGAGCGCTTCCCGGGCCGCGCCGTCTACCAGATCGGCCCGGAGCAGGGCACGTTCATGACCATGCTGGCGGGCCTGATGGGCGCCCGCCACGCGATCGAGGTCGGCACCTTCACCGGCTACTCATCGATCTGCCTGGCCCGCGGGATGGCCGCGGACGGCACGCTCATCTGCTGCGACGTCAACGAGGAGTGGACGTCGCTGGCCCGCGCCTACTGGCAGAAGGCGGGCCTGGCCCACCGGATCGAGCTGCGCCTCGGCCCGGCGCTGGACACCCTGCGCGCGCTGCCCGCCGGGGCACCGCTGGACCTTGTCTTCATCGACGCCGACAAGACCGGATACACCGGGTACTGGGAGGAGCTCGTCCCGCGCATGCGGCCCGGCGGGGTTCTCCTGGTGGACAACACCCTGCTGCACGGCCGCATCTTCCACGCCGAGCCGGACCCGGACGCCCTGGCGGTCAGGCAGTTCAACGAGCTCGTGCTGGCCGACGACCGGGTCGTGGTGGCGATGCTCCCGGTCGGCGACGGGCTCACGGTGGCCCGCAAGAAATGAGCCCGGCGGGATAGCCGGGCCCGCGGTCCCGGGCGGAGCCTGACAAGTTGGTCATCGGGACCCGGCCCCGGGTCCGTCTCCGCCACAATGACCGGATGGGTGCCGGTACCGACCCGGTCTATCTCCGGGTGCTGGAAGACCTGCGGGCGCAGATCCGTGACGGCGTGCTGGAACCGGGGGCACGGGTCCCTTCCCGCAACGGGATCATCGCCCGCTATGGGGTCGGTGAGACCGCCGCCAAGCACGCGCTGCAGGTCCTGGCCACCGAGGGCCTGATCGAGGCCAGGGCCGGATCAGGATCGTACGTGCGCCAGGTGCCTGCCATCTCCCGTCTCGAGCACGACCGGCCGCACTTCCCCGGATCCCCGTTCGGCCTGGTCGAAGAGCGCGCGGTCATGGCCTGGGAGCACCAGACGCAGCGCGTGCGCCCGCCCCGCCAGGTGGCGCGCAGGCTGCGGCTGGCCGAGGGCCACCTGGTGAACCGGACCAGCTACCTGCTCACCGCCGGCGGCAGCCCGGTCCAGCTGGCGACGAGCTACGAGCCGGCCGGCGTGACCGCCGGGACGGCCGTGGCGTCCCCGGAGGAGGGCCCGTTCGCCGGGCGGGGGGTGGTGGAGCGGATGCGGGCCATCGGCGTGATGGTCGACCAGCTGGTCGAGGACGTGTCGGTACGGCCCTGCCTGTCCGCGGAGGCGGCCGCCCTGGGTATCCGCGCGGGCGCGCCGGTGCTGGTGGTGACCCGCGAGCACCGGGCGGGCACGCGCGCGGTGGAAACCAGCGAGATCGTGATCTCCGCGGACCGGTTCACGCTCCGCTACCGGATCCCCGTCGCCCAGCCCGGCGGGGCCACGCTGGCCGCCGTGCCCGCCGCGGTCCCTGACGCCGCCCCCGCTGGCGCGCCCGCATGATCCGCCCGGCGCAGGCGGCCGACATCCCGGCGATCCACCAGATGATCAGGGACCTGGCGGCCTACGAGCGGAGCCTGCATGAGGTCAGCGCGACCGAGGATGACCTGCGCGCGGCGCTCCTGGGCGGGCCGGGCGGGCCCGGTGGGCAGCCGTCGCTGTTCGCTCATATCGCGGAGGAAGACGGCCAGCCGGCCGGCTTCGCGCTGTGGTTCCTCAGCTACTCCACCTGGCTGGGCAGGCACGGGATCTACCTGGAAGATCTCTACGTCAAGCCGGAGCGGCGCGGCCAGGGCCACGGCCGGGCGCTGCTGGCGGAACTGGCCAGGATCTGCGTGGAGCGCGGGTACCCGCGGCTGCAATGGTGGGTCCTGGACTGGAACTCCCCCGCCATCCGCTTCTACGAGTCGCTGGGCGCGGTGCCCATGGACGAATGGACGGTCCACCGGCTGACCGGGCCCGCCCTGCACGCGCTCGCCGCGAGCGCCGGCTGACCTCCGGCGGGCCCGGGCGCGTCTTGTCCGGGGCGGCCGGACCTGCAATGGTTTGCATCATGATGGAAGAAGCCGAAGGACGGCCGCGCCGGTGAGCCCGGACGCCGACATCGTGGTGGCCGGAGCCGGGCACAACAGCCTGCTCACCGCGTGCTACCTGGCCAAGGCGGGGTACCGCTGCCTGGTGCTGGACGCCCGGCACATCCCCGGCGGCGGCGCGGCCACCGAGGAGCTCGTCCTGCCCGGGTTCGGCATCGACACCTGCGCCACCGGCCACACCATGATCCGGGTCAACCCGGCGCTGCTGGCCGACGAGCTCGGGCTCATCGCCGACTACGGGCTCAGCTATGCCGAGCCGGACCCGGTGGAGCAGGTGGCGTTCCCCGACGGCGAGCAGATCACCATGTGGCTGGACCGCGAGCGCACCATCGAGGAGGTGGCGCGTTTCTCCACCGCGGACGCCGCTGCCTACCGCCGCCTGCTGGACGAGTACGACCAGGTCAAGTCGATCTTCAGCCGGTCGCAGTTCACCCCGGTCGGCTTCGGCCCGTCGCTGGAGGCGATGCTCGCCGAGCACCCGCGCGGCAAGATCTGGGCCCGGCGGCGGCAGCTGTCCGCGGTGGAGGTGGTCCGGCACGAGTTCACCAGCCGCCACATCCAGGCCTTCCTGCTCTGGATGGCATTCCAGGTCTTCCAGCCGGTGGATATGCCGGGCTCCGGCGTGCTCCCCTACCAGCAGACCTTCGGCCGCCAGCAGCGCAGCTGGTCAATCCCGGTCGGCGGGTCCGGCCGGCTCACTGCGGCGCTGACCGGCTACCTGGCCGACCACGGCGGCACCGTGCTGTGCGGCCGCAAGGTGACCCGGCTGCTGCTGGAGGACGGGCGCTGCGCCGGGGTGGAGACCGACGGCGGCGAGCGGTACCGGGCGGGCACCGCCGTGCTGTCCACCATCCACGCCACACACCTGCGGGACATGGCGCCGGCCGACGCCTGGCCGGAGGAGTTCCACTACGGCATCGACACCTACGACGTGGGCGTGCCCGGGTTCGCCACCTACTACTGCACCACCGCCGCTCCCGCGTTCGCCTCGCCGCACGGCCCGCGCAGCGCGGTGTCGGCCGGGATGGCCGGCTGGCCGGAAGACATGATGCAGCTGAGCGCGGACCTGCGGGCGGGCCGGTTCCTGGCCGACCCCGCCTGGGTGCTGGTGGCGACCCCGACCCTGGTGGACCCGGGCCGCGCCCCGGCCGGGCAGCACACGGTCAAGGTCCTCACCCCGCAGACCTACCGGCTCCCGGCGGGCATGGGCGACTGGGACACCGTCAAGGAGCAGCACGCGCGGCACCTGCTGGAGACCTTGCGCAGGCACGCACCGAACCTCACCGACGAGGTGATCCTGGGCCAGCTGACCAAGTCCCCCGCCGACATCGAGCGGCTCAACCCGCACATGATCCACGGCGCGTTCCACGGCGGGAACCGCGGCCCGGCGTTCAGCGGCCCGCTCCGCCCGGCGCCCGGCTGGGCGAGCCACCGGATGCCGATCCCTGGCCTGTACCAGACCGGTGGAAGCACCCACCCCGGCGGTTCGATCACCGGCGCTCCCGGCCGCAACGCGGCCATCGTGATGCTCACCGACCTCGGTCACGACCCGGCCGCGGTCATGGCCGGGCCGGCCATGACCGCGACGGCCCATGGCGGATCAGGTGCCTGACGACCAGGTCAGATCGGCCATCGCCAACTGGGGACCCCGGTTCACCGCCCAGGGGGTGGACCCGAACGACTTCGCCCGGGTGACGGCGGGCATCGAGCGCTGGGAGGACTGGCTCGGCGCCTGGTGCGCCAACGGCGACCTGCACGCGGGGCTCGCCCGCGAGGCCGAGGAGCGCGGCAGCCTGCGGACGGCTGGCGAGGCGTGGATCGCCGCCGCGGTCAGCTACCACTTCGGCAAGTTCGTCTGGATGCTCGACATGGCGGCGCACGACGCCGCGGCCAGCTGCGCGGTGGCCGCCATGACCGAGGGCCTGCGCCTGCTCGACCCGACCGCCGAGCGGATCGAGGTGCCCTTCGGCGGCGCCGCCATGGTCGGCAACCTGCGCCGGCCGCCGGGCGTGGACCGGCCGCCGCTGGTGCTGCTGATCGCGGGCCTGGATTCGACCAAGGAGGAGTTCTTCGCGGTGGAGAACACCTTCCTCGCCCGCGGCCTGGCGACCTTCTCGCTGGACGGGCCGGGCCAGGGTGAGACCGCGCAGGTGCTGCACATACGGCCCGACTTCGAGGCGCCGGTGGCGGCCGTCCTCGACGTGCTGTGCGCGCGGCCGGACCTCGACGGCGGCCGGCCGGCCTGCTCGGGGTCAGTCTGGGCGGCTACTACGGCGCCCGGGCAGCGGCCTTCGAGCCGCGGCTGCGGGCGGTCGTGGTCTGCGGCGGCTGCTACGACTACGGGGCGCTGATCCGTGACCGGTCGCCGCACAGCTTCGCGACGTTCGCCTATGGCTGCGGCGCGGCGACCAGGGACGAGGCCTGGGCGGTCGCCGAACGGATGACCCTGGCCGGGGTGGCGGAGCGGATCGCCCAGCCGATGATCGTGGTCTTCGGCAAGCTCGACCGTCTCGTCCCGTGGCAGCACGCGGCCCGGCTGGCGGAAGAGGCGCCGAACGCGGAGCTGTGGATGTTCGGCGAGGGCAACCACGTGTGCATGAACCTGGCCTACCGCTGGCGCCCGCAGGCGGCGGACTGGCTGGCCGGCCAGCTGCGCGCAGCGCCCTGACGCGTCAGCCGGTGATCAGCCGGCCCGGCCGTCAGCCGGCCAGCAGGCCGGTGGTGGCCAGATCGGCGGCGAGCTCGTCCCGTTCGGCTGGGGTCGGGGGTACCAGCGGTGGGCGGGGCGCACCGCCGGACAGGCCGGCCAGCCCGGCCCAGGCCTTGATCGAGCTGATGGTGTCGATCTGCCGCGGCCCGCCCCGCAGCCATTTCCCCGCCACCGCCCGCACCGGGCCCAGGGTGGCCGCGACCTCCGCCGCCTTGGCGGCCTCGCCGCGCAGCGCCAGCGTGGTGTACTCGCGCATCGGCTGCCACGTGGGCGTCTGATACAGGTAGGGCATCGCCGAGGACATGTACACCCGCTGGCCGTGGTCGCGCATGTTCTCCAGCCAGGTCTCCTCGTGCGGCGAGCAGACCAGGATCTGGTCC
Source organism: uncultured Actinomycetes bacterium (assembly GCA_963730065.1). Classification (GTDB taxonomy): domain Bacteria; phylum Actinomycetota; class Actinomycetes; order Streptosporangiales; family Streptosporangiaceae; genus UBA9676. Next base: position 881,795 of record CAVSQL010000014.1, read on the forward strand.
CCGAACCGGCCCAGCAGCTCCAGGTACCGTGCCTGCGGGCGCCCCACCTTGATCCCGACCACGTTCTCGATCGCGGCCAGCCGGGCGATCAGGTCACCGGACAGCGCCACCCCGGAGTAGCTGGTGTCGAACAGCCAGACCCCGATGTCGACGGCCGCGCACACCTGGGTGTACCAGGCCAGCAGCCCTTCGTCCGAGGCGGGCGGGTAGTACGGGTTGATCACCACCGCGAAATCGGCGCCGGCGCGCTCCGCGTGCCGGGTCAGCTCGATCGTCTCGGCCGCGGAGTGGTGGCCGGTGTGCGCGAGCACCGGGCACCGGCCCCGGCAGCAGTCCACCACCACCTCCACCAGCCGCCGCCGCTCCGCGCCGGACAGCGCCCAGAACTCGCTCATGACCCCGCCGCAGAAGACCCCGTCGATCCGCAGGTCGCCGGCGAGCCGGTCCAGGTCCCGCCGCAGTGCCGCCTCGTCCAGCGTCCCGTCGGCGGCGAACGGGGTGGTGGTCGCGGCCCACAGGCCGGTGAACCGCTCCCGCGCCGCCTGCTTGGCCTCGCTGTTCAGGTAATCCACCATGGGACCAGCTCCGGGTCAGAGGGTGTCGGCGAGCCAGTCGGCCACCAGCGGCCGGGCCCGGTTCCAGACGTTGTTCAGGATGTGCACGCCGTCCGGGTAGACCACGGTGGTCACCGGGCCGGCGTACTCGGCCGCGATCCGCTCGGCGTGGGCGGGCGGGGAGCCCGGGTCGCTGCCGCCGTAGACCTGCAGCAGCGGCGCGGTCGCCCGGGCCGCCGCCCCGGCGACCGTCATCGCCGCCATGTTCGCTGCCGGGTCGGGGCCGTGGTGCTGGTACTGCCCGGGCCGGGTCAGCTCGTCCATCTCGGCGAACCGGCCGGCCGGGGTGTACCACGACGACATGGTGAACACCGCCCGCACCCGGTTGTCGGCCGCCGCGGTCCGGATCGCGAACAGGCCGCCGTAGGAGATGCCGCCCACGCCGACCCGCCCGCCGTCCACGTCGGGCCGGGCGGTCAGCGCGTCGAGGATCGCCCGCACCGCCACCTCCTGGTCGGGCCGCAGCTTGCTGTCGAAGCTCAGCAGGCCCTGGCCGGGCCCGTCGAACGCGGCCACCGCCAGCCCGCGGGCGAGGATGTGATCGGCCAGGTTGAAAAGCTCCTCCTTGGCCGAATCGGCCCCCGGCAGCAGCAGAACGACCGGTGGCCGGTGGACGCCGGCGGGCAGCCGCAGGTAGCCGGGCAGGATGAGATCCCCGAACGGGACGGCCAGGATCTCCATCGGCGGCGACAGCAGCGGGGCGGCCTTCGCCCAGGCCGCGGTCATCGCCGCCAGCGCGGCCCGGAACTGCGCCTGGTCGTGGGTGAACACGAAGCTCGCCCAGTGGTAGGCGAGCGCGCCGCGCAGGTAGGCATCCCCGGCGGTGACGGTGTGCCCGGCGGCCAGCGCCTCGTCGCCGCGTGCCACGTGGGCCGCCGCGTGCGCGCTCCAGGCCGCGCACCATGTGCCGTAGTCGGTGATCTGCGCCTTGAGCTGCTCGAACTCCCAGGGCGTGACGTAGTTGGACAGGATCCGCCAGGTGAAGCGGCGGTACATCGACTCCAGCAGGCCGTCCACGGTTCACCCCCGCCGGTCAGGCGCCCGGCGTGGGCGCTGCCGCCGGGCCCCAGGTGCAGTGGTCACCCTCGACCGTCCAGACCGTGCCGGTGGGCGGCGGCGCCCAGAACTCGACGAAGGAGAAGTTCCCGCTCGTGTCGTTCTGGAACCAGTGCACCTCGCCGGGGCCGACCAGCGCGCTCATCCCGGCCGCCAGCCGGTTCGCCTCGCCGTCGGTGTAGAGCAGGCCCGACCCGGCCAGCACGCAGAACACGTGGTGGCAGTCGGTGTGGTAGTGCGCGGCGGCGGTGTCACCGGGGTGGTAGACGATCCGGTCGGCCCGGATCGCCCGCGCCCCAACCGGCACATCGTCGGTCACCAGGTCCAGCCGGTCCCGGGTGTCCCTGGTGGACACCAGGTGTGGCAGCTCGCCGGCGGCGAAGACCTTGCGCAGCGGCGCGAAGCCGCCTTCGGGCGGCGGTCCGGTGGTTCGCGTCACCATCAGGTCGAGGCCGTCGCGTCCCGCCTCGGCGGTGAGGCCATCACAGGCCGACAGCCACAGCACGCTCTCGGTGGCGAGCGGAAACCGCTCGCCCGCCGCGTCCGTGGGTGACGCCTCGGCGGTTCCCGAGCCCGCGATCACGTACGCCATCGCCTCGGTACCTTCCAGCGGGATGCCGCGGGCCCGGGCGCCCGGGTCCAGCCGCCAACGATTGACCTTCAGCGGGACCGGCGCGCCGAACACGTCGGCGCTGGCCCAGAGCCGGCAGGTCCATCCCTGGTCGTTGCCGACGTCGGAGAAGTCTGGGATGCAAATGAAAACCATGGCGCGGCTTCCTGCTCAGGGGATGAGGATCGGGCGGATCGCCTCCCGCCGGGCCAGCGCGTCGAACGCGGTGGCGACCTCGGCGAGCGGGTAGGTGTGGGTGGTCAGCGGCTCGGTGCGCACCGCCCCCGAGGCGAGCAGGGCGATCATGGCCGGGTAGGCGTTCGGGCTCGAACGTATCCCGAGCACGTCCAGCTCATCCAGGGTGACCAGGTCGACGGGCAGTTCCGCGACCGCGCCGCCGGCCAGCCCGAGCAGCGCGACGGTCCCGCCCCGCCGGACGGACCGGAGCAGCTGGCCGACCACGGCCGGGTTGCCCGAGCAGTCGAACACGCAGTCCACGCCGCGGCCGCCGGCCGCCGCCCGCACGCGGGCCACCGGATCGTCCCGCTCGTAGTCGACGATGGCGGTGGCGCCGAGCTCGCGGGCGACCGTGAGCCGTCCGCCCCGGCCCACCATGATCACCGTGGTGGCCCCGGCCGCCCGCGCCACCTGGAGCATGAGCAGGCCGAGCAGCCCGGGCCCGAAGACCGCCGCGCTCGCACCGGGGCCCAGCCGGGCCCGGCGGGCGGCGTGCACCGTCAGCGCACCCTGGTTGACCAGCGCGGCGGCCAGGTCGCTGACGTTGGCTGGGACCTTGTGCAGCGCGACCGCCGGCCGGACCGCGTACTCGGCCAGCGCCCCCGGGGCGGTGTGCCCATACAGCTTGAAGCCGGGCTCACGCACCCGTTCGCACAGGTTGTACCGGCCCGCCCGGCACATCGGGCAGGCGCCGCAGCCGGTGTGGTTCTCGGCCACGACCCGGTCGCCCACGGCCAGGCCGCTGCGCTGCGTGCCGGGCCCGAGCGCCGCCACCTCCCCCGACCACTCGTGGCCGATGATGAACGGCAGTTCCGGCGGCCAGGTTCCCCGGTACGCGCCGGCCACGATCTTCAGGTCGGTGCCGCAGATCCCGCAGGCCCGCACGCGGACCAGTGCCTCGCCGGGACCGGGCACCGGCGTGGGCACCTCTTCCACGGTGAGGGTGCCGAACTCGCGCAGCAGCGCGGCTCGCATCGTGGCCGGGCTCATCTCATTGCCTCCCTCGCGGTGCATCGTGCCGGAGGCGCGCCAGCCAGCGTCGTGCCGGAGGCGCACCAGCCAGCACTGCGCTTGGTCGTGCCGGAGGCGCGCCGACCAGCAGCGCGGGAGGCGGTCATTGCACCCCCAGGGCAGCCCAGATCTCGCGGGCGCGGGTGACAACATGGTCGGCGACCACCTCGGCGATCTCCTCCGCCCGGGCGGGGGTGACCTGTTCCGGCCGCCCGTACCAGCCGGTCGCGGCGATCTGGTGGAAGTCCCGCAGGACCGGGTACACGTCGGGGCGGCGGAACAGCCCATGTGCGGCCTCCGCGCCCGCGCGCCCGCTCGGCTCGGTGGCGTTCTCCAGGTGCACGAGGGAGGCGTCGTAGGCGAGCACCGCCGCCGTCTCCATCGAGCCCGCGTGGGTGAACTCCATCTCATCGGGATAGAGCGTGTGGGTGATCACGTGCGCCTCGGCGATCACCACCTGGACACCGTGCTCGCGCTGGGCCTCGTCGGCGGCCAGCCGCAGCGTGGGCGAGTTGCCCTCGTGCCAGTTGACCACCACGATCCGGTGTGCGCCCGCGCCGCGTAGGCCCCCGCACACGTCGACCATCACCGCGGCCAGGGTGGCCGGCCGCAGCGAGAGCGAGCCCGGCCAGGGCAGGTGGTACGGCGCGACGCCGGCCGGCCCGAGCGAGGCGACCACCGTGCCGAGGCGGGCGGCGACCCGCTCGGCGATGGAGGCGGCGGCGAAGGCGTCGGTGCCCAGCGGCAGGTGGCCGCCGTGCTGCTCGACGCTGCCGGTGGCGACGACCGCGACGCCACTGGCGGCGATGAACGTGGCCGCGGCCGGCTGGGAGAGCCGCTCGAGCTGGCGGTCGGGATGGCGGGGCATGACGTCTCAGCCTCCATATCCGGTGGTTGCGGGGCCGGTGGTGGCGGGGTCCCCGGATGGCAGGCCGCCGGCCGCCGTTTCCGCCACGGCGCGGCGGTGGCCGCTGATCGGCGTCTGCCAGGCCTCGGTCACCACGTCCACCAGGGCCGGGCCGGGTGTCTCCAGCGCGGCCCGCAGCGCGGCGCCGAGCCGGCCGGGGTCGGTGACCCGCCGCGCCGCCAGCCCGAAGCCGCGGGCGACGTCGGCGAAGGCGACGTCGCCGAAGTCCTCCTCCTCCCAGCCGCGGCCGAAGGTGATCCGCCGGTACCAGCGGATCCAGCCCCACGACCGGTTGTTCAGCACCACCACCGTGACCGGCAGCGCCTGCTCGGTGACCGTGGCCAGCTCGCCGACCGCGTAACCGAGCGCGCCGTCGCCGGTCAGGACCACGGCCCGGTGCCCGGCGTGGCTCACGCCGATCGCGGCGGGCAGCGCGTATCCCAGCCCCGCCTGGCCACGGGGGGTCAGCACCCGCCGCCCGGGCCGCCGCTGCTCCAGGTAGGCCCCGCCCCAGCCGCTGGCGAGGCTGGCGTCACAGATGAGGATGTCCTGCCCGCCGAGCGCGGCCTCGATCTCGGCCAGCACCCGCTGCGGGGCGATGGGGATCGCGTCGCTGGCCCGCTCGGCGTCGCGGCCGGCCCGCCATCCGGCGGCCAGCTCGCGCAGGCGCGCCCGCCAGGGCGCCCGGTCCGGCTCCGGGGCCGCCCGCTCATCTCCCGGCGGTGCGTCCAGCGCGGCGGCCAGGGCCCGCACGCCCGGCCGGGCGTCGGCCAGCACCGGAAGGGCCCAGCCGAACGCCCGGCCGAGTTCGGCCGGATCCACGTCCACCTGGACCACCCGCTGATCCGGCCGGGGCAGCGTCCAGCTGAACGTGGCGCCGCCGCTCGCCTTCGAGCCGGCCAGGAGGACGACGTCGGCCTCGGCCATGGCGGCGGCCGCCGCCTCGGTCCCCATGGAACCGGTTACGCCCACGGCCAGCGGGTGGTCTTCGGCGATCGCCCCCTTGCCGGACAAGGTGGTGCCGACCGCGGCGGACAGCCGCTCCGCCAGCCGGACCAGGTCGCTTCCGGCCCCGGAGTGGAGCACGCCGCCGCCAGCCAGGATGAACGGCCGCTGCGCGGTGCGGAGCACGGCGGTGGCGGCGGCGACGTCCTCCGGCTCGGGCACCGGGCGGAAGGCGGGAAACCGGCCGAACCGGGCGCCGCCGCCGTCTCCCGCGCCGCCGTCCTGGAGCCCTCCCGCCGGGGCCGGCCCGTCCAGCACGTCCTGCGGGAGGAAGAGCGCAACCGGGCCGGGACGGCCGGTCGTCGCTTCCCGGAACGCCTGCCGGACCAGCGCGGGCAGGGTGCCCGGGTCGGGCACGGCCGCCTGCCACTTGGTCACCGGCGCCAGCAGCGCCGCCTGGTCCAGCGCCTGGGACGCCGCGCTCCGGTAACGGTGCGGGGCCAGCCGGGCGGGCAGGTCGCTGACCAGCGCGAGCACCGGCACCGAGGCGCCGAGCGCCTCGGCCAGGCCGGACGGCAGTTTGGCCGCGCCGGGGCCGACCGTCGCGTCGCACACCCCGGCCAGGCCGGTGACCCGGGCGTAGGCGTCGGCGGCGTAGGCGGCCGAGCGCTCGTCACGGACCGGCACGTGCACCAGGCCGCCGTGGTCGGTGATGCCGTCGTAGAGCGCGAGCGTCTGGCCGCCGGGGACGCCGAAGACGTGACGCACGCCGTGCTCGGCGAGCAGCCCGGCCAGCAGCCGTCCCCCGTGTGCGGTACTGGCCCGGGGCGACCCAGTGCCAGCCGGGGGAGCCCCCTGGTCCCCCCACGGCCCGGAACCCCGGGGACCCGGCTCAGTCACCGGCCACACCCAGCAGCCGCGCGGCGTTGCCGCTCATCACCAGGTCCTCGCCGGTCCCGAGCCCGAGCGCGCGGACCTCGCCCACCGGATCGGTGGTCCCCATGTCGAACGGGCGGTCCGACCCGAGCAGCACGTGGTCGGCCCCGGCGTAGCGGATCAGGTCGGCGAGCAGGTCGGCGTCATGGGTGACCGTGTCGTAGTAGAACCGGCGCAGCGATTCATCCGGCCCGGCCGCGCTGCGGGAGCGGGCCTCATCGCGGACGGCGAAGGCCCGGCGCAGGCGGCCGCGGACCGCCGGGAGCGCGCCTCCGCCGTGGGCGAGCAGGACCCGCAGCCCTGGATGGCGTTCGAGCACCCCGGACACCGCGAGGTGCGCCGCCGTCACCGCGGTCTCCAGCGGGTTGCCCACCGAGTTCCACAGGTAGTAGCCGTCCAGGGCGGGCACGCCGAAACCGCGGGTGGACGGGTGGATGAAGACCAGCGCGCCCGACTGCTCAGCCGTCTCCCAGAACGGGCCGAAGAAATCATCGCCCAGGTACCGGCCACCGACGCTGGAGGGAATCTCCACCCCGCACAGCCCGGGGACGGTGACCAGCTCGGTGAGCTGGCGGGCAGCGAGCACCGGGTCTTGCAGCGCCACCGCGCCGACCGCGTTCACCCGCCCGGGATGCGCGGCGGCGGCCGCCGCGAGCGCCTCGTTCTGCACCTGGCAGATCAGCCGCGCCTCGTCCGGCCCCGCGTCCACCGGCACCAGGTTGATCCAGGGGGACAGCAGCAGGTGGCCGACCCCGGTCGCGGCGGCCTCGGCGAGCATCGCGGCGACGTCGGTGAACTCTCCCGTCACCGAGCTGATCTCACGGCCGCGGAAGCGCAACCGGTAGCGCCCGTGTTCCCGGCTCACCACCGGCCGCCAGTGCTCCGGCACCCGGCCAGCGGTCATCTCAGCGACGATGACATGGCAGTGGGTGTCGATGATCAACGAGCGGCTCCTGGCGCGGCGCCGTTGGCTGCGCTGCTGGCCGGGTCGCCGCCCGGGCCGCTCACCGGCTCGCCTCCTTCGGCGGCCGCGGGCTTGTCGGCCGAGACCGCGCCGCCGAGGTAGAGCGCGCCGATTTCCGGGTGCTCGAGCACCTCCTGGCCGGTGCCGGACAGCCGCACCAGGCCGTTCTCCAGCACCACGCCGTGCGTGGACAGGCGCAGCCCGGCCCGGGCGTTCTGCTCCACCAGCAAGATCGTCTTGCCCTGCGCGTGCATCATCCGGATGGCGTCGAAGACCGACTTGAGCACCTTGGGCGCCAGTCCCATCGACGGCTCGTCCAGGATCACGAGTTTCGGGTCGAGCATCAGGCTGCGGGCGAATTCCACCAGCCGCTGCTGACCGCCGGACAGGCTGCCCGCCTTCTTGTCCAGCCACTCGGTGACCTGGGGGAACATCTCCAGCACCTGGGCGAGACGCCGGTCCGCCAGGCCCCGTTCGCGCAGGATGTAGCCGCCGAGCGAGATGTTCTCGCGCACCGTCATCTCGCGGAACAGGCTGTGGTTCTGCGGCACCTGGACCACGCCGGCCTTCAGGATCTGGCGTGGCGTCTTCCCGGTCAGCCGCTGGCCATGCAGCGTGATCTCTCCCAGCCGGGGCCGGAGCAGCCCGCTGATGGCGGAGAGCAGCGTTGATTTCCCGGCCCCGTTCGGCCCCACCACGCAGGTGATCCCGCCTTGAATGACCTGCAGGGATACCCCCCGCAGCACGTCGCCGCCGCCGTAGCCGGCGACCACGCCGGCGACCTCGAGCGCGCAGGGGCCCGGGGCGCTGTCCGCCGGCGCCCCGCCCGGCGCCGGCTCAGGCTGCGGAGCTGTCATCGTCTTCCTCTGCCGTCCCGAGGTAGGCGTCAAGCACGCGGTGGTCGTTGCGGACCTCATCGGGCGGGCCGGAGACCACGGCGGTCCCGTAGTCGAGGACGGTCACCCGGTCACACAGGCCCATCACGAACTCCATGTTGTGCTCCACGATGAGGAACGTGGTTCCCTGCCGGTTCAGCTCGCGGATCCGGTCGGCGATGGTGCCGATCAGGGTCGGGTTGACCCCGCCCGCCGGCTCGTCAAGCAGGATGATCTCCGGGGCGGCGATGAGGACGTAGGACAGTTCCAGCAGCTTGCGCTGGCCGTAGGAGAGGGTCTCGGCACGGTCGCCGGCCAGCTTGGCGATGCCGGTGAACTCCAGCAGTTCCATCGCCCGCTGCCGGGTGGCGGCACCGCCCGCGCGGGCGAACGGGTTGCGGAACCGTCCGCCCCGCTGCCTCGAACGTTCCTGGTAGTGCGCGGCCACGATCATGTTCTCCATGACCGTCAGCCGGGAGAAGACCCGGGTCAGCTGGAAGGTGCGGCCGATGCCCAGCGCGAACACCTTGTCCGGGGCCAGGTTGGTGATCTTGGCGTCGTTCAGGTAGACCTCGCCGCTGTCCACCCGCCCGTAGCCGGTGATCATGTTGAACAGCGTGGTCTTCCCCGAGCCGTTCGGCCCGATCAGGCCGGCGATGCTGCCCGGCTCGACCTCGATCGTGCAGTCGCTGAGCGCCTGCACGCCGCCGAATGCCTTCGACATGCCCTCGGTCCGCAGCAGCGCCGTCATGATGCGCTCCTGGCGCCGGGCCCGGCCGCGCTGCCGGCCACCCTCGCGCCTGCGGGCGGCACGGGCGGCGGGCCGGTGGCCCCTTCGGCCGCCCGCCGTTGCCGGCTGGCCCGCAGGGCGGTCAGCTTCTCGCCCACCGTCGGCAGGATCCCCCGCGGCAGAAAGATGATCACCACCAGGAACAGCGCGCCAAGGACGCCCTCGGCCACGTACGCGTTGGACACCTGGAACTGGGCGTAGCCGAGGTAGGGCTCGAGCAGCAGCGCGCCGAAGATGGGCCCGGACAGGGTGCCGAATCCGCCGAGGAACGCCATCAGGGCGATGGTCAGGTCGAAAAACGGGTTGAACGCGTACTGCGGCAGCGCCTCCGACTGGAAGTAGAAATACAGCCCGCCCAGCATCCCCATGATGAAGCCGGAGATCACGAAGGCGGTCAGTTTGGCCCGCATGGTCCTGACCCCGAGCCCGCGGGCCCGGTCCTCGTCGTCGCGGATCGCCCGGAGCTGGAGGCCGAACCGCGAGCCCCAGATCGCCCACGCGAGCACCGCCGACGCGAACGCGATGATCAGGGCCGTGTAGTAGAAGGGCATGTCGAACGTGGCCGGATCCCAGTTGAGGAACGGCGGGAAGATCCCGGTCGTGGCGCCGGTCCAGCTGAAGTTGGAGGCCATCAGCTGGAAGATGAAGAAGACCGCGATGGTCACCACCACGAAGGTGTGCCGGCGGACCCGCAGCGCGATCAGCCCGAACGGCACCGCGACCACGGCGGCCGCCAGCCCGGCCAGCGGGTAGAGCGCGAACACCACCCCGCCGGCCAGGTTGAGGTGCTTGCTCATCAGCGCGACCGTGTACACGCCGGTCCCGAAGAAGACGGCGGCCCCGAGCGAGATGTAGCCGGTGAACCCGGAGAAGATGTTCCAGGCGACCGCCGCTCCCACGTACAGCAGGACGAACACGCCGACGTGGGTCACCGTGACGTTCTTGGCCAGCGGGATGACGGCGAGAACGGCCAGCAGCACCACCAGGCCCCCGGCGCGCCAGATGGCGGCGGACCTCATTGGGCCCTCGCCTCCTTGCGCCCGAACAGGCCCTGCGGCCGGAACACGAGCACCAGCACGAGCGCCCCGTAGAACACCACCGTCGACCATTCGGGATTCCAGTACACGTCCACCAGCGACGCGAGCGTGATCACGAGCACGGACGCCGCGAGCGCGCCGCCGATGCTTCCCATGCCGCCGAGGATGACGATCGCCAGCAGCCGGGAGATCAGGTCGTACCCGGTGTTCGGGTTGAACGTATTGAGCGTCCCGAACACCATGCCGCCCGCCGCGGTCACCCCTACCCCGATCCCGAACGTGAGCGCGGCCACCCGGTTCACGTCGATCCCGACCAGCCGGGCCGCGGTGTGGTCCTGCATGGTGGCGCGGACGCTGCGGCCGAACTGCGTCCGGTAGAGCATCAGGTAGATCGCCACCACGAAGACGACCGCGAGCACGAACCCGAGGAGGTAGATGTAGGGCAGGTAATACCCGAAGATCTTGAACTCCGCCTGCGGGCTGGTCCAGTAGTCATTGATCGATACGTAGTTCGACCCGAAGACCTGGTACAGGATTCCCTCGATGATGATCGCCACCGCGTAGCAGGCGAGCAGCGACATCGAGGTGCGTTCGCGGCCCCGCAGCGGCCGGATGAACAGGTACTGGATCGCCACCCCGAGGATGAACATCGCCGGGATGGTGATCAGCAGGCCGACGAACACGTCGATGTGCAGATGGGTCCAGAGCACGTAGCTGAGGTAGGCGCCGAGCACGACCAGGATGCCCTGCGCGATGTTGATGAGGTCGAGTACGCCGAAGATCAGCGTGAGCCCGACCGCCATCAGGCCATAGACACCGCCTTGGAGCACGCCATCGGTGATGGCCTGCAGGAAGGTACCCATGTCAGTACGCCGCTCCGTTCACCTGACAGTCCTGGTTCCTTTCTAGCCTTACCTGCCCGGGGCCACATCGGCCGCGTCAGCGGGGTGTCAGCCGGTCGTCCACAGCGGCTTGGTGGCCTTGATCGCGATGGAGTCCCCGCCGGTGGGCAGCACCTTCACGAACTGGTCGGTGGGCTGCCACTGGAAGACGAAGCTGACCGCCTTGGTGTTCATGCCGCTCGGCCGGTGAGCGACGTACGGGCCCCACTGCGCCGGTCCCTGGACAGTGGCGAGCGGCTGGCGGAGGCCGTGCAGGAAGCCGATGATCTTGGCGTTGCTGAGGCCCACGTTGCCGACCGCGTCCGCCAGGACCTCACCCGAGGAGTACGCCTCCGCCACGTCCGCGTTGATGACCGAGGCGGTGCCGCCATACCTGGCGATGTATTCCTGCACCATCACGTGGCTGAGCGCGTTCGGCAAGCTGCCGTACCAGCCGTCCGGGACCATGATCCCGTTCGCGTTGCCGGTGCCGATCGCGTCGAGGAAGTTCTGGCCCTGGTCCGGGCCGGACGTGGCGATGATCATCTTCGGGTTGAAGTGCTGCCGCTTGAACTCGTTGAGGATCCCCGACACCGTCGGCACGTCCACCGAGCCGATGACCACGATCTGCGGGTTGGCCGCGATCACCTTGTCGGCGGCGGCCGTGAGGACGGGCCCGGGAACGGTGCCGGACGAGTTGGGCTCCAGCAGCTTGGCGGTGGACCCGGGCTGGCCGGAGTTGTCATAGACGGTGCTGACCCCGGCCTTGGCCAGGGTGTCCTGCGCCACTTCCACCGGGGGGTCGGCGAACGGGTCGTCCACCATCACGTAGGCAGCCTTCGTCGGGCGGCTGCCGGCTGGGAGAGAGAGGACCCACCTGGCGAACGGCTCCAGCTGGTTCGCCACCGGTGCGCTCACGCCGAACAGGTTGGACAGGCTCGCGCCGAACACCGTGGGCGCGCCGCCGGATCCCTCCACGAGCGCGTAGCCGTATTTGCGCGCCACCTGTCCGGCCGGGATCGTGAGCAGCGAGGAGAAGGGGCCCAGGGTCAGGTCGACGTGGTCCTGGGTGATCAGCTTGGTGTAGTCCCTGGTGGCCACGTTCGGGTCGCTGTTGTCGTTGAGGTAGACGAGCTTGACCGGGCGCCCGAGCAGTCCGTCGTGGGTGTTGACGTCGTTGGCCCACAGCTGGTAGCCCTTCAGCACCGCCTGGCCATCGGCGGAGAACGAGCCGGTCAGCGAGACCGAGAACCCGACGGTGATCGGGGCGCCGGCAGGTCCGCCGTTGCTGCTACTGGTGCTGGGGGTGTTGGAGCCGGTGATGCCACAGGCGGTCACGCTGACGGCGGCCAGGATGGTGACCGCCGCGATCCGCGCGGCCAGGCCGCTGGGGCGCCTCATAGTGATTCCTCCCTTGAATGCCGTGCTGGTGCACGGGGCGCGCGCCCGCGCGCCCCGTGCACCAGTGAATCAGCCAGAGCCCCAGGCCGGCTTGGGATTGACGATCGCCACCGAACCGGTCGCGCTGGTCGGCAGCACCTGGACGAACTTCGCCCCGGTCTGCCACTGGAAGATGAAGTGCGCGGCCACGACGTTCTCGCCGATGGCGTTGAACTTCGCGGGCCCCTGCACGGTCTGCACGGTGACACCGCTGTGCAGATAGCTGATCACCTTCGCGTTGCTCAGGCTCTTGGTCGCGTTGACCGCGGCCGCGAGCGTCTCGCCGACCGAGTACGCCTCGGCCGCGTCGGCGTTGATGTCGGCCGGCGAGCCGCCGTAGGCGTCGTTATAGGCCTTGACGAACGCCTGGCTCAGCGGGTTCGCGAAACCGGCGTACCAGCCGTTGGGCACCATGGTGCCGGTGGCGTTCTTGGCCCCGCCGATCGCCGACAGGAACGCCGAGCCCTGGTCCGGGCCCGCCGAGGCGGCGAGGATCTTCGGGTTGTAGTGCTGCTGCATGAACGCCTGCAAGACCGACTGGACGCCGGGCACGTCCGGCGAGCCGATGACCACCATGTCCGGCTTCAGGTGGGCGACCTGGTCGGCACCCGCCTTGTAGGCCGGGTTCTCCGCCGGGAAGACCTTGGAGTACACCGTCTTGACGCCGGCCTTCTGCAGGATCGCCTGCGCGTTCTGCACCATGGGCACGGCGAACGGGTCGTCCACCATCGGGTAGGCGGCGGTCTTCGGCCGCTGGCTGGCCGGCAGCGACGCGACCCAGTTGGCGAACGGGATCAGCTGGTCGGCGACCACCGGGCTGACCGCGAACAGGTTCGGCAGCTTGAGGGAGAACACCAAGGGCCCCCCGCCCGCGCCCTCGGGGAATGCGTAGTGGTAGCGCGCCGCCACCTGCGCGGCCGGGGCCGTCAGCAGGGTTGAGAACGGCCCGAACACAAACGCCGCGTGGTTGGTACTGATCAGCTGGGTGTAGTTGGTGGTGACCGTCCCCGGGTCGCTGTTGTCGTTCACGATCTTCAGCGTGACCTTGTGGCCGAGGAGTCCGCCGCTCTTGTTGATCTCCTTGACCCACAGCTCGTAGCCGCGCTGGAACGCCTGGCCGTCGACCGAGAAGTCGCCCGTCAGCGAGAGCGACGTGCCGATCAGGATCGGGGATTTACTGGCGCTGCTGCTGGTGGTGGTGCTACTGCTGCTGCAGGCGGCAAGAATCATCGCCGCCACGGAGGCAACAGCCGTGAGAGCCAAGAACCGGGTGCCGTTGGGTCTCATCCGGTTCCTCCTTCCGGTTCATGGATGGTCAGTTGTAGAGCCGGCCGCGGTCAGCGCCCGGTCACGCGTATCCCAGGTGGGCGGGAGTCCGGGAGGGGCGAGTCAACGGCCGGCCACGGATAGTGGCGCCGGCCCATCACCGTACTGCATGTGCGTCATTGGTGTCGGCAGGGTCCAATCCGTCGGATATGTCCGCGTTTTCGCTGACCAGCTCCAACCCGGCCGATGCGGCCTCCAGTTCGAGCAGGGCCGCGAAGTCGTCGTCGCCGTGACCCCGGCCGATCAGGCCCTGGATGAGCTGGTGAACCAGCGCGGCCACCGGGAGCGGGACCTGCTGCTCCCGCGCCGCGGCCAGGCCCAGGTCAAAGTCCTTGCGCAGCAAGG
>CAVSQL010000015.1:0-99695 GCA_963730065.1 uncultured Actinomycetes bacterium
GCACCCGGCCGCCTCAGTCATGCGGCAGGATCGGGCGTGCGGTTCCTGCGGGTCGAGGTGGCGAGTCTCCTGCCACAGCTACGGGGAGTCGGCGCCGCTCGCCAGCCTGCCGGCGCCGGACTGGGAGAGCGCGACGAGCTGTCCTGGCTGGTCGGTTCATGACGTTGCCGCTCATCTGCTCGGTGTTGACGTCGGTAACATCTCGGCGCGCCGCGACGGCTGGGCACTTGGCCCCGGCCCGGGCGCTGCCTGCGAGTCTGCGCACGACCACCGACGGGGCCATCCGCTCGTTCGTGCGCGACCCGGCGGCCCCCGCGTTCACCTGGCGCGGGGACCCCGAACTGGCCCACGCCGTATCACAGGCCAGGGCAATCCTGGGACAATAGCCCCCAGCCCGCCCCGGGGCGGCCGGGCCAGCCGCAGCAACACAGGTCACTACGGCGATGACGCAAGATGATGGGGAGAGGCCGGGAACGGGCGGGTGAGGGGCAAGTGAAGCGCGCGGTCATGGCTGCGGCGTTGGCTGGGATGCTGGCGGGCAGCGGCTGCCATGCGGGTGCAGCGGCCGGGAAGCCTGCGCCCACACCCATCTCCATCCCTGTCCCGCGCTCGCCAGCGGCCGCGTCTGCGGGGGGGACATACCAGGGGACGTGCCACTACGGGAAGGTGCTGTCCGCCACGGTCATCCTGCGCAACACCGGGAATGTGGGAGAGGAAGTGCAGGTGAGAGTGACCTGGCCACAGGCGCAGCACGCACCGGCCTCCGCCGTGCGGAAAGCGAGGCTGCCAGCTGGCGGGTCCACGGCCGTGCAGCTGCGGACGCGGCCCACCGGGCTGATGCCTGGCATTGTGAGCGGCTGCGTCTACCACGTGATAGTGCTGAGGACATTCGGGCGCGTGCAGGCAAACGCATCCAGCTCACAGCAATGACACAACGAAGGTCGCGTGCAGCGCGGAATGCGCTCGGTGAGCTGCGCCACCAACTCCGGCGAGTGGCGGTTCATCGCTGGGGCGGTCGCCCATCGCTCCATGGCGCCCGCCGCGGCTATCCACGTCGATCCTGGCCCATCAGCTTGAGTCACCGCTGAACGGCGGTCAGACTCTCTTCGTGGGCCTCGTCGAAGCCATGCGGAACAGCGACGCGACCGATGCCGCCCAGATCTGGGCCGAGACCACAGCCGCCAGAGACGGTGATGACCAGGTACCCGGACTGGACGTCGCCCGGCCGGTCATCCAGGGCGTCCTTGATCGTTCACCCCGGTCGTTCCTGCTCATCGCGCGTTCCGCTGATGGGACAGCCACGGGATTCGCGGCCACAGAGCCGCTGCGGAGCGTGAATGAGACCGGGGGCACAGCTGAGTTACCTCGGCGTCCGCCCCCACCTGTGGGGACAAGGCATCGCGGAGAGGCTGCTGCTAGAGCTGCGGTCGCGGCTCAAGGCCGCGGGCTTCACGCGTGCGGAACTCGCCGTCTACGTGGAAAACGTCAGGGCAACCGCACGTACGAGCGCCTGGGATGGCGGGCGTGTGGCGCGCCGGCACGATCCCAGAACACGGAAGCCGGAGCAGCGCTACGAGCTCCGCCTATGAGACTTCCACGGACAGATGCCGTTATTTCAGGGCGGCCAGCAGCTCCCGGCAGGCCTGTTCGCAGCGCCGGCAGGCTTCGGCGCACACCCGGCAGTGCTCGTGCATCCGGGCATGCCGCTCGCACTCGTCGCCGCAGCTCTTGCAGCTGGCCACGCAGGCCTCCAGCAGCGGCCGGGTGACATTGGCGTCGTAGGCCGCCGGGCGGCTGATGACCCCGGCGGTGGCGGTGCAGATATCGGTGCACGCCAGGCACAGCCGGATGCATGTGACCATCTCGGTCACGTTCTGCTCGCTCAAGTCGGCGTCGGCACGCTTGGCGGTGCAGGCCTGGGCGCAGTCGCTGAGCGCATCGACGGTGGCGGCCAGGCACGCCGGGATCGACGCTGGTGGAGCCCTGGGTAGGTGTCCAGCAGTTGCCTGGCGTAGCTCATGGCCCCTCCTTGGAAGGCGATGCCGTAACAGCAGCTAGGTACCCCTTCCCCCGCCCGCGGCAACCGGCGGGACATGACCGAGAGGAAGTGCGCTAGCCGCCATGGCCCCCGGCCCGCACCCTGCTCGCCCGCCGGGCCGTCATGATTCGCAAGAATGCCCAGATGAGCGCGGCAGAGATCACCGTTCTCACCCGCGACGGCGCGGATGAGGCCAGGGCTCGAGCCTGCTTCTTGAGGCAGGCCTCCAGCAGGCCGGCCGATGATCATCAGTGACTGGTAATCGGCTCCGGCTGCCGCGCCAGGTAAAGGGAAACACTGTCCGGAGTCATCCCGCCAGGCGGGTGCCACGACGCCGGTAACATGGGGTGGCTCTGTTGCTGCCGCGCTGTCCACCGCCGACGACACTGAGCGGGCGGCGAAGGCGATGGCCGCGCCATGCGCGGGCCCGCCGACGCCACCACCGTCTACAACGCCCAGGACACCAAGCCATCTACCCGCTGACCGCGAGGCCCGGCCACCGCGCCTCCTGAGCCCGGCCCAGGCGCCGGACAAGCCTGTGGCTGGCACGGATCCCGGGCGGCCGCCCGGGATGTGGCGGCGCTGGCTGAACTGGATCGCCGCCAGGCCGCTTGCCCGCCACGCAGCGCTGCTGCTCGGGTTCATCGCCGCCGGGCCGGCGGTCACCTGGCCCTCGTGACCTACCTGGGGGTAGGGCGGCTGCCGTCAACGCGTGATACCGCCAGCTACGTCTGGGGCTTCTGGTGGATGGCCCATCAGGTGACTCACCTGGCGAACCCCTGGTTCACCAACTACAATGCGGGTGCTGGCCGGGTCCAGCTCGGGATTCCACACCGTGATGCCGCTGCCGGGCCTGCGATGACCACCCTGGTCACCCTCATCTTTGGTCCCAGCGCCTCCTAGCACCTGGTGGGCCCGATCACCCGGGGCTGCTGTCGTACGCGATGTACCGGGCCGCCCGGCTGTGGTTCCCCTCGGCCACCGGCGCGATTGCCGCCGGGGCGTTCTTCGGCCTGTCGGCCATGCTACCAGCAGGACTGGTATCACCTGAACATCGCGCTTGGTGCGGTGTTCCTGCCGATGGCGCTGGAGGCGTCGGCGGCCTCACCCGCACCCCCGGCCGCCGGGCGATCATCCTGGGCCTGGTCATGGGCGCGGCCGTGCTCGCCGACCAGGAGCTTGGCGCTGGCGGCGATCGTCACCGGGCTGACGCTGGCGCCCTGGCTCCTGCGCCGCCCCTCGTGGGCCAGGCTCCGCCCGGCGGCGCTGGCGATCGGCGCGGTGATCGCCAGCCCGCAGATCTATCGCGATGATCCAGGAGATCACGCTCGCGCACGCGCGCCGCGGGCTGGCCATTGACCCGCATCTGCTGGCCGTGCTCCTACAAGCAGGATGGATCGGGCTGCCCGGGATGTTCACCCCCACCCCGCGGGCGGCCATTTCGGCCTGGGCCGCCTGGCCGGGCCCTTCCTGCACGGCCGGGACAACGAGGCAATGCCGATGTTCGGCACGATCCTGACCGTGCTGGCGCTGTTCGCCTGGCCGTCTCCTGGCGGCGCCGCAGCGCCTGGCTGCTCGCGGCGTTGTGGGCCGGCTGGCGCCGCGCTCGCGCTCGGCACCTCGCTATCGGCAAGCACCAGTACCTGCCGCTGGGGCTGACGTGGCACGGGGTGCGGGGTGTCGGGGCTCATGCCCTACACCTGGTTCGTCCGACAGCAGCGGCCCCAGCTTCCGGGAAGCGGGCCGGGCGCCGGCCATCCTCGGGCTGCTGCCGCCCTGCTCGCGGTGGTGCGGTCCCGCTATCACGCCCGGCTGCTGCTGGTCCTGGTGCTGGCGCTGGCGATCCTGGAAACCGGCTACTCGGATCGTTGGTCGGCACCATGCCGACCAGCTACCCGGGGGCGGCATCGCGGCCGACCGTGGCCACTCGATCGTGGTGGACCTCCCGTTCGGCATGAGAGGCGGGATCCCCGTGTACGCGGCGCCTTGTCCCCAAGGCGCTGGCTGATGCCCACCGCGGATGCCACCGTGCATCGCCTACACCTCGCGGGTCCCGCAGTACTCGGTCCGGGCGATCGAGGCGCACCCCTTGACCGTGGCGACCTGGTCTACATCCAGCATCAGGTGTCGCCGTCCTGCCCGGCGGTGCCCAGCCAGGCCTGGTGGTCAGCACCCATGGCGATGAACGGGGCTGCGCCGACCCGGCCGGGGTGGCCACCCCGCGACTCCCTCAAGCCTCCCCGGCCCAGCTGGCCGCCGCCCGGCAGGACGCCCGCCGCCTCCACATCGGTGGGATGGTGTGGAAACGGAACAACAGCGTGCAGAGCTTCATCCTCCCCTTCATCAGGGCCGCCGGGTTCAGATACGCCTACCGGGACCACAACGTGCTGGTCTACCGGCGCGCTGAGGGATCAGCCGGAGCTACCTCGCCAGGGCGGCGAACAGCTGTTCGCGTGTGGGCTGAGCCATCGGCGGCCCGGCGCCGCGCTGGCGGAGGACCTCCTGCGTACACGCGACGACCTGCAACAGACCCCGGGCCATAAGCTCGACGGGAGAGGAGCCGTGCGCATGATCAAGGAGCTGGACGGCATGCCCGGCGGGGTCATCCGGTTCGACATGCTGGACGCTGAGGGCCGAGGATTACCGCGACGTGGTGCCTCCCGGCGCTTGCGCCGCCGCTGGCGGCGATGTCAGGTTCGTGGTCGTCATCCCCGAGTTCCAAGAGTTCGGTGTGCCGTGTGGCAGGACCAGGATGGGCATCGAGCACCTGCGGGCGTGGAAGCGCATCGCCCGGGTCACCGACATCAAGCTGATGGGCGACATGACCACGATGTTCGGCTGGATGACCCCGGGCGAGGTCAGGGACTTTCCGCTCGCGCAGCGCGACGAGGCAATCGCCTGCGGCCTGACGCGAGCACCACAGGGGAGGAAAAAAGCAACCGGCCATGAGCGAGGAATAGGTGTAACCGGCGCCCCGAACGATCAGCGCGAGCACGGTGCTCGGGACCCTGGAGGGCCTGCCCACCGAAGCGCTGTGGCGGCCGGTGCTGCCGTCGGGGTGGACGTGGGGCTGGTCCAGCATCTCGCCATCGACTGTGGAACGGTTCTGGTTCCGCCGCAAAAAAAAAAAAAAAAAAAAAAAAAAAAAAAAAAAAAAAAAAAAAAAAAAAAAAAAAAAAAAAAAAAAAAAAAAAAAAAAAAAAAAAAAAAAAAAAAAAAAAAAAAAAAACCCTCCCGTCCTCCTCCTCCTCCCCCCCTCCCCCGCCTCCTCCTCCTCCTCCTCCTCCTCCTCCTCCCTCCCTCCTCCTCCTCCTCCTCCTCCTCCCTCCTCCTCCTCCTCCGTCCTCCTCCTCCTCCTCCTCCTCCTCCTCCTCCTCCTCCTCCTCCTCTCTCCTCCTCTCTCCTCCCTCCTGCGGCCATGGCTCATGGCCATGGCCATGGCCATGGCCATGGCCATGGCCATGGCCATGGCCCTGGCCGCCGGCCGGAGGCGGTGGCCCCTGCGCCAGCAGGGCGCCGATCGATTCGCCCTCGTCCAGACCGAATGCCGCGATGTAGATCAGCCCGGCCACGTTCGGCGCGTCCGCGCCCAAGGCGGTGATGATCTGGCCGCCGTACGAGTGGCCGGCGACCAGGGTGGGGCCTCGCTGGCGGGCCAGCACCTGGCGCAGCCGGAGGACGTCGTCCGCTAGTGCGGTCATCGGGAACTGGGGCGCGGTGACGTTGTAGCCGTCGCCCTGCAGGCGCTCGATGACGGCGCCCCAGCTGGAGCCGTCGGCCCAGGCGCCGTGGACGAGGACGATGTTCGGCAGGGCGTCCATGTCGGTGCTTCCTTCCCGGTTCCCGCGGGCACGGCAGCCCGCTGGCCCGCAGACCGCGAAGGGGACGTTACGCCCTCACTGACCCGGCTTTCCTCATCCGGCGGGGGTGATGATCGGTCAGGGCCGGTCGCTCTCGCGGATCCAGCGTGGGCGGCGGAACAGGCGGCCGAGGACGTCGTGCAGGCTCTGCCCGGAGTCGGCCAGCGCGTCGACCCGGTACACCGGCGACCCATCCGGCGGCTGCAGCTGGCCCGCCTGCGCGTCGTCGAGGCGGCACTGGATGTGGCTGCGCGTGATCCGCTGCACGCCGTCGGCGTCGATGAACCGGAGGCCGGCCTCGGTGGCGATGACGATCCCATCGAAGACATCGAGTTCGGGCACCTCCAGCACGTGCTCGAGGGTGCCGATCTGCGTGCCGGAGCTGCTCAGCACCGGCGTCCCGCGGGCTGCCGCCTGGTACGAAATAGCCTCATCGTCAGTCACGCTCGCACCCTATTCCCTTATGGGCGGCCAGGCATCATCGTGGGCGGGGAGGTCACGACCTTCTCCTGCGCCGGGCCTCCCGGACGACGGCCCGGAAGGGAATGATCATGAACAGGGCGATGACGAGGTAGAGCACGACCGCGATCCCGGGGCTCAGCAGCCCGATGCCGATCGCGACCGCGTAGGACACCAGGCTGGGGTCGAGCTTCGCGGTGAGGGCCCGTACGTCCTCTTCGGAGTCGTCCCGCCTGACCAGCCGCTGCCAGAGCGCATAGTGCCAGACGATGCTGGTGAAGCCGCTGATGGCCAGGAGGTTGAGCCCGTAGACCGTGACCGCGATCCGCTCAGCGTCCTGATTGGACAGGTACCCCGCGAGCATGTGGGTGGGGAACGGCAGCACCGACACGAAGAACAGTCGCTCATGCGAGCTCCCCGATCTCCTCGGTGAGGGTTTCCCAGGTCAGCGCGGAGTCCTCGTTCTGCTCATGCGGAGCCCGGAAATCGGCAATGGCGAGCGCGATGTCGTCCAGGCTCCAGCGCATCTCGTACATTTGCATGGCGGCGCCGCTGACCGGGCGCCCGGTGAGCTCGGCATAGCGGCCGACGGCACCGGGGTCGTCTTCGGTCACCATCCACAGGTCACGCTCAGGCAGTGCTAGGCCGACGGTATCCCAGTCGATCAACAGCAGCTGGCCCGCGCCGCGCACGATGTTGCCCGGATGCGGCTCGCCGTGGGTGACCACGGCCGGCCCGCTGCGGGCGGCCTCGCGCACCAGCTCATCGAAGTGCGCCAGCGCCGTGCCCACGCGGGGCGCCTGCCGGGCCAGCAGCAGGCCCGCGGGCTCGCTGTAGGGACCGCCGCTCCACGGCTGGTCCAGCTGGCCGAGCGCGGCCTCCAGGGCTGGCCTGCTGGCCAGGCCGAGACCGCGGGCCGGCGCGGTCGGCCGGGCCAGCGGGGTGGCGCCGTGCAGCCTGGCCAGGATGCCGATGAGCGCATGCCGGTCGGCCTCGGGCAGCTCGTCGCCGAAGCCGGCGGACCCGCCGTCGAGATACGGGAAGACGGTGACGGCGTGCTCCGGGCCGAGCGGGGCGAGCGCCTGTCCCCCGGCGGTGGGCAGCGGCGCGACGGCGAACTCCAGCCCCGCCTGCCCAGGGCGGTGACGGTCTCCATCGCCGCCCGCAGGTCCGCGTAGCCGGCCTCCGGCCCAGTGCCGCGCCAGCCGCCGGCCAGGCCCGCGACGGTGACGAACCAGCGGCCGCCCGCGGCGTCGGTGAGCTCCCAGTGGTGGTCACCGAAGCCGACCGGGAGGTGGCGCAGCCCGGCGGGGGCCAGGCCCCACTGCTGGCCCAGGACGCGCGCGAGCTCCCGCTGATCGATATGGCCGGGCTCGGATTTCATGGGCCCAGCGTAAAGATCGCCCGATGGGCGGTCACGCGCTTAGAACTCCTAACAGAATGACGTGTGGGAATAGCGATGATCATGTGATGGTTGAGGCTGGGCGTGAGGAAGGGGCAGCAGCCGCCGTGGATCGTCTCGGACGGCCTGTGGGCACGGATCGAGCCGCTGCTGCCCGTCGTCCCGCGGCGGGCTGATCATCTCGGCCGCAGGCGGTTGGATGACCGCAAGGTCCTGTGCGGCATCTTGTTCGTGCTGCACACCGGGATCCCGTGGGAGTTCCTGCCGCAGGAGCTGGGGTCCGGCTCCGGGATGACGTGCTGGCGGCGCCTGCGGGACTGGCACGAGGCCGGGGTCTGGCAGCATCTGCATGAGGCGCTGCTGGCCGAGCTGAACGCCGCCGGGGCGCTGGACTGGTCCAGGGCGGTGATTGACAGCTCGCACCTGCGCGCGCTGAAGGACGGCCCAAAAACCGGGCCGAGCCCGGTTGACCGCGGCAAGCCGGGCTCGAAGCACCACCTGATCACCGAGGGGCACGGGATCCCGCTGGCGGTATCGCTGACCGGCGGGCAGCGTAACGACGTCACCCAGCTGATGCCGCTGATCCAGGCCATCCCGCCGGTCCGCGGCCGGCGTGGCCGGCCACGGAAGCGCCCGGATGCGGTCTATGCCGACCGGGGCCATGACCATGACAAATACCGCCGGCAGGTCCGGGCCAAGGGCATCACCCCGGTAATCGCCGGCCGCGGCACCGGGCATGGCTCCGGGCTGGGCGTGCACCGCTGGGTGGTGGAGCAGTCCCTCGCGCTGCTGCACTGGTTCCGGCGGCTGCGGATCCGCTGGGAGATCCGCGATGATATCCACGAGGCATTCCTCAGCCTGGCCTGCGCCATCATCTGCTGGCGCCGACTGCGGAACCTTAAAGCTTGACCTTGGCGGGTGCGCGCTGGTTCGCATGTGGCCGCCGCGCAGGTCAGATTAGTCGTCTGAACGTTGGTGAACGAGACCGGCCGAGGGCGAACTGCAACCCAAATTGCAACCCGGCGGATCTGACGATCATCCCTTGCGGGACGCACCTTGACAATTGATCAGTGGTGAGTTGAATCGGCTCCGCTCGTTACCATGATCGACGCTGCCCTGCGGTCCCGCCGCAGGTCATTCCGTTATCCAGGTACTTGCGGACTACAAGCGCCTCAGCGCTGTGCAAGCCGCAGGCCGCTTCGGGTCGCGAGCGAGCGCCGTGGGCCGCAACATCTGGCTAAGCACCGGCCAGCCAGCCCGGGGCGAGATCCCGCTTGCTGCTGTGTCGTCAGTGCTGCAGTGGATGGGTTCCCCAGGCGGGGTTGTTCACTGGATCCGGGGTGGCGATGATGACGTGGAGGTTGCGCCCGTTGGCGTTCATGACGCAGAGCTTGTCGATGCCGGCCTGGAAGTCGTGACAGCCGACCAGGAACTCGCGGCCGTCAGGGGACCATACCGGCTTGAACAGCCCGAACCGGTTATCGGAGGCTCGAAGGACCCGCAGGCCCTTGCCGTTGGGGTGGACCGCCATCACCGCTGCGTTCGGTGCTTCGGGGGCGATGTTGAAGGTGATCCAGTGGCCGTTGGGGGACCAGTCGGGGTGTTCCAGGTCCGCGAGCGGCGGGACGACCTGCCGCAGGTGGGTGCCGTCGGTGTTGATGACGTCGATGGCTTCCAGCTGGGAGCCTTGGGCGTTGACGCCGGTGATGCGCCCGAAGGCGATCCGGCGGCCATCGGGGGAGTACACGGGCTCGACGCCGAAGATGCCGTGGGTGAGCTGCCTGGCGCCGGTGCCGTTGGCGCGCATGGTCCAGATGCTGGTGTGGAAGCCCGGCTGTCCGGGGAACGTAGGCGAGGCGTCGAAGGTGATCCGCTGCCCGTTCGGCGACCACTTGGGGGCGTCCTGGATGCCTTTTTTGAAGGTGAGCTGGCGCACGTGGCGGCCGTTGGGGTCCATGGTGGCCAGGTGTTGACCTGTGTCGTCGGTGAAGTCGAAGGCGATCCGGCGCCCGTTGGGTGACCAGTCGTTGTCGGCGCTCGGGGTATGGGTGAGCCGCTGCTGGTGCGTGCCGTCGGGGTTGGCCGCCCAGATACTGAAATCACCCAGCTTGGGGTCGAGCCGCGTGAAAGTGATCCGGCCGTTAGCCGGCTCATCCCCTGCTGCTGCCGGTAGGGCGCTGCTCAGCACCACCAGCACGATAGCCAGGGCGATCAGCGGTAGTCTGGTGCGCATCTCGGTCTCCCCCCAACCCGGCGCGCCTTTGCGCCGGGCCCCGCGGCCTCATCCGTCTCATCCCCGCGAGCCTGCAATCCTCGCGGGCCAGACAGGGCAATGCTCCTCGCTGGTGTGCTAGCGGTCAAGAGGCGGTCAAGAGGCGGTAACACGCTGAGCAGACACACTGCCCGCCGCCGGTGCCGCCTTGCTGGTCGGAGTGCTCGTCTCCTTCATCCTGGCTCGCCTGCTCAAGCGCATCACCTTCGGCCTTGAACTCGACGAGATCGCCGACCTGCTCAGCGAGGTCGAGGATCTGGCCATCGAGCAGGCCGCGCTGCAGCCGGTGGCCACGCTGGTCGCCACAGGCGTGGCCACGGAGGAGGTTTTCGCCGCGGTCGCAGAGAAGGTTGGCCGGCTGGGCGCCGCCGACACGGTGCAGGCTTACCGCTACAAGCCCGACAGGTCGGTCGTGCGGGTAGCCGCGTGGGGCCCCGTGGGCGGGGAACTTACGGCCGGCGACCAGGTACAGACCGGAGGCCGCGGGCGCGTGCGTGACGATGGCGCCGGAGGAGCCGACGCGGCCAAGGGCTCAGGGCTCAACGGGTTGCGGGACCGGGTCGAAGCACCAGGAGGAATCATGGCGGTGGGTAGCCCGCCGCGGGATCACCGGCAGCAGCGGCAGCAGCGCCTCGATCCGCTCCCATAACCCGTCCGGGACGATCCACGGCGACTGCTGTCCTTTCCTCACGGCGAGGCTCAACCATCACATGATCACCGCTATTCCACACGTCATTCTGTTAGGAGTTCTTAACCCGCCGATGCCCGGGCCGGCCCGCGATGATCATCGCCGGCCAGAGCCTGGCGTGAGCATGCGGACCGGGCCCGGCGTGTGCTCAGACGCCCTGCATCTGCTGCATGTGCCTGGCTATGGCCGCGTTGACCTGCTGCAGCTGGTCGCTGGGGCTGAACTGGATGATTTCGGTGCCGGTCACGGCCGCTGGCGTGTGGCCGGGCGGCATGTAGAACGCATCGCCGGCCTCGTAGACCTCCTCGTGGTCGGCGTAGCGGACCGTCACCCGGCCTTTGACGATGTAGCCCCAGTGCGGGCACGGGCAGCGGCCCCCGGGCAGTCCGCTGAGCATCGGGGCCAGGTCATGGTCCTGGCGGATGGACACGAAGTTAACCGTGTACCCGCCGAGATCCGCGGTCCGGTCCACGGCCACGCCGAAGTCCTTGACCTCGGTAACGCTCTCCTTCGACGCCTTCGGCATCTGGCTCATCCCCTTCGGTCGCTGTCTGATCTGGTGTCATGACCGTAGGCGCGGGACGGCAGGCCGGGCATGAGGCGTTCACCCCATCTTCGGGCGCCTGACGAGCCAGACCGGGAAGCCGCCCGGCCGGTGAGACGATGGCGGCGAGGAGGAACGCGATGACGTGGCAGGATCTGCTCAGCTACTGCCTGGCCAAGCCCGGCGCGTGGCAGGACGAGCCGTGGGAGGGCGACGTCGTGGTCAAGGTCGGCAGCAAGATCTTCGCGTTCCTGGGGTCGGGCACGGCATCCGCGGTGGGGCTCAAGTGCGGGCCCACCCGGGAGTCGGCCGACGAATGGCTCCTGCGTTACCCGGACGATGCTTCCGTCATGGCCTACATCGGGCGTTCCGGGTGGAACAGCCTGCGAGTCGGCGGCGCGATCGGAGACGACGAGCTGCGCGAGGCCATCGACGCCTCCTACGACGCCGTGGTCGCCAAGCTGCCGAAGAAAGACCGCCCGCCCGCGCCCTGACCTGGCCGGTCCGGCTGGCGAGCCGGGTGGGTAGTTTGTCGGTATGAGCTCAGGGACGGACCAGTACGCGGACGCCGCGGGCCTGGTCGCGCGCTCGGCGGCGGCGTACGCGTCGAGCGTGCCCACCGATCCGGCGGATGACGGCTTTTTCGGGCCCGCCAGCGTCACCTGGCGGGTGAGCGGCGACCTGGCCTCGGTCGTGGCGGGCCTGCGGGCGCTGCTCGTACAGGCGCTGCACCCGCTGGCGATGGCCGGCGTGGACCAGCACAGCGACTGGCGGCGCGATCCGGTCGGCAGGCTGGCCGCCACGTCGTCGTATCTCGCCACGGTCAGTTTCGGCGACCGGGCGGCGGCGGAACGGGCCGCGGCCCGGGTCCGCCGGATCCACGAGCACGTCCGCGGCACCGACCCGGTGACCGGCCGGGCCTACGCGGCCAGCGACCCGGCCCTGCTGCTGTGGGTGCACGCCGTACTGGTCGAGTCCAATGTGGCCACCTGCCAGCTGTTCGGGACGCCACTGATCCCCCAGGACTGCGACCGCTATGTCGGGGAGATGGCGGTCGCGGCGGAGCTAGTCGGCGTCCCCGCCGCCCTGATCCCGTCCAGCGCCGGTGAGCTGCAGCAGTACCTCTCATCGGTACGCAGCGAGCTGCGCTGCACGCCCGCCGCCGCCGAGGCGGCGGCCTACCTGCTCGACCCGCCCGGCCTGGATCCCGACGTCGCGGAGATCTGGCAGGACATCCGCGACGGGACGGTCGCCGCGCTGCCGGAGTGGGCGCTCCAGATGTACGCCTATCGCACGCCGGGCGACCTGACCCCGGCCCGGCGGACCGAGATCCGGCAGGCACTCGGCGTCCTCGACGCGGTGTTCCTGGGCGAGCCCGGGGTGCTGGAGGCACGGCAGCGGATCGCCCTCCGGATGCGCACCGCGCAGCGCGCATGAGGAAAACCGCCGCCGCGGTGGCCGCCGGTGGTGCGCTCGCGGCCGTGGGCCTGGTCCTGCTGCGGCGCAGGCGGCTGCGGCTGTGGCGCGGGCTGGCGGCCCTGCGGCTCGCCGCCCGCGGTGGGCTGCGTTATACCCGCAGCGCTCCCGCGCTGTTCGCGTCCGCGGGCCGCCGCCGGGAACAGCTGCGCAACGACCTTGCCCTGCAGACCGCGCAGGACGTCGCCGACACTCTCGGGACGATGAAGGGCGTCCTGATGAAGATCGGCCAGATGGCCAGCTACGTCGACGACGGCCTGTCCCCCGCCGTCCGCCGCACCCTGTCCCGCCTGCAGGACAGCGTCCCGCCGATGAGCGCCGACCTCGCCGCGCAGGTCGTTGAGCAGGAGCTGGGCCTGCCACCGGAGCGGGTGTTCGCGCGCTGGGACCCGGAACCGATCGCCGCCGCGTCAATCGGGCAGGTGCACCGGGCGATCACCCGCGACGGCCGCGCGGTGGCGGTGAAGGTGCAGTACCCCGGCATCGCCGAGACCATGGCGGCCGACCTCGACAACGTCGCGCTGCTGCGCCGGATGCTGCGCGTGACCGCGCCCAGCCAGGACGTGGACGCGCTCGTCACCGAGCTGAGAGACCGCGTGCTGGAGGAGCTTGACTACCGCCGCGAGGCCGACAACCAGCGGCTCATGGCCGCCTACTACCAGGGCCACCCCACCATCTGTGTCCCGCAGATCATCGGCGAGCTGTCGGGCAGCCGGGTGGTGACGAGCGAGCTGTCGGACGGGGCCCGCTTCGCCGAGCTGGCCGGCTGGCCCCAGCACGAACGGGACCTGGCCGCGGAGACGATCTACCGGTTCGTGTTCCGGAGCCTGTACGAGGTCCACGCGTTCAACGGCGACCCGCACCCAGGCAACTATCTGTTCCACGGCGGCGGGCGGGTCACCTTCCTCGATTTCGGCCTGGTCAAGCACTTCACGCCGGCCGAGCTGCGGCCGCTCATGCAGATGGCCCGCAGCCTGTGCGTGGAGGACCGGCCCGAGGCGTTCCGCCGCGGCCTGGAGGACGCCGGCTTCCTGCGCCCGGGCGCGCCGCTGAGCACCGAGACGATCGTCAACCACCTGGGCGTCTTCTACGCCACCATCCGCCGGCCAGGCCCGGCTGACCATCACCCCCGACTACGCTTCCGCCGTAGTGCGCCGGTTCTTCGACCTGCGCAGCCCGGTGGCCGCCTACGTGAGCATCCCGCGGTCATACGTGATCCTGCAGCGCATCAACCTGGGGCTGTTCGCGCTGCTCGGCGAGCTGTCCGCGACCGCCGACTGGCGGGCGATCGCCGAGGAGATCTGGCCGTTCGTCCAGGGGCCGCCGTCCACGCCGATGGGAGAGGCCGAGGCGGCGTGGCGGGCCAGCCGCCCGGTGGCGGCGCGAGGCTGAACGTGACCCGCTGGGTGCTGCACGTGGACCTCGACCAGTTCATCGCCGCGGTCGAGGTGCTGCGCCACCCGGAGCTGCGGGGGCGGCCGGTGGTGGTCGGCGGCGACGGCGACCCGGCCAAACGCGGGGTGGTCAGCACGGCGTCGTACGAGGCGCGCGCCTGCGGCGTGCATTCGGGCCTCGCGCTGCGCACCGCCCGCCGGCGCTGCCCGGACGCGGTATTCCTGCCGGTGGACAAGGAGGCGTACGAGGCCGCCTCGGCGGAGGTGATGGCGGCGCTGGCCGGGTTCGGCGCGGTGGTGGAGGTGGCCGGCTGGGACGAGGCGTTCCTCGCCGCCGACACCGAGGACCCGGAGGCGCTGGCCCACCGGGTCCAGGACCGCATCCGCGCCGTGACCAGCCTCGAATGCACGGTCGGCATCGGCGAGAACAAGCTCCAGGCCAAGCTGGCCAACGGGTTCGGCAAGCCGGCCGGGATCTTCCGGCTCACCCACCAGTCCTGGTATGAGGTGCTCGGTGGCCGCCCCACCGACGCGCTGTGGGGGATCGGGGCCAGAACGGCCCGGCGGCTCGCGGCCCTGGGCATCCACACCGTGGCCGACCTGGCCGGCACCGACCCGCGCGAGCTGGCGGCGCACCTCGGCCCGGTGACCGGGCCGTGGCTGGTCCAGACCGCCCGCGGGCTCAGCGCCGCGCCGGTGGATGCCGCGCCCTACGTGCCACGCTCCCACGGCCAGGAGATCACCTTCCAGGCCGACATCGCCGACTGGGAGCAGGTGCGGCGCGAGGTCGCCCGCCTGGCCCGCCAGGTGGCGGCCGACATCGCCGACCAGCAGCGGCCAGCGCTGCGGGTGGTGGTCAAGGTCAGGTACGCGCCGTTCGTCACGCACACCCACGGGCACCGGCTCGGCGCCGCCACGTCGGACGCCGCAGCGATCGAGCAGGCGGCTCTCGCCGCGCTGGACCAGTTCACGCGGCGGCGGCCGGTCCGGCTGCTGGGCGTCCGCGCCGAATTCGCCCGCTGACACGCATCAGAGGCCGGAGGCCTCCTGGTCCTCTCCGGCCGGCGCCTGGTCGTGGAGGCGGCGGACCTCCAGGACCTGGGCGCCGAGCGCCTCAAGCCTGGTCAGGAGCCCGTACAGCGCGGCCTGGTCCGGGAGGACGCCGTGCAGCATCGTCCCGACCGGTTCCAGGCTGGCGTTGAGCTGGTCGAAGTCGAGCAAGGCCTCGGGTGGAAGCGTCCCCGCCACGCGGATCTCGTAGTGATGCGGGGAAGTCAAGGTCAGGCCCCCAGCTCGCTCGGAAGGCGGGTCTTGCTCTGCTCACCATGCCGCCGATCGGCCCGGCGGACGCCACCCATGGTGGGTGATTCGTCACCCGGGTGAGATTCGCCCGGGGTGATGACCGCTCACCCGATCATCGGGCACTGTGGGATGCTGATCTCAGTTCGAGCAGGGTCACGGGCCGCTGCCGGGATTTCCCGTGTGCGTGGCGCGGGCCGTTCGCCGTGCGGAACAGGGGGATGCCGATGGCGGCCAGCGCAGCGATAGGCTCGGCTGGACGTTCCCGGACCCAGACCACCGCTGACGTGTCCATCCTGAGATCCAAGATCACCGTCCCCGGGCTGCCGGAGTGGGCTGTCCCACGGCCGCGGCTCGACCGGCTCATCGCCGCAGGCGTACACGGCCCGCTGACCGCGCTGATGGGGCCCCCGGGCATCGGCAAGACGCTGGCCATGGCCTCGTGGGCGGCCGCGAACCAGGGCCTATGCCCGGTGGCGTGGGTCACCCTCGACGAGTTCGACAACCGGCCGCGGGTCCTGTGGAGCTATGTCGTGGCCGCCTTGCGGCGGGCCGGCGTCCCGGTGCCGCCCACGTCGTGGGCGGCCGCGTGCGTGGACTCGTTAGACCACGAGTTCCTTGTCCGGCTCGCCTCGGCGCTGGCCACGGCGGAGCAGCCGGTCATCCTGGTCCTGGACGATCTCCATCTGCTGACCGAACGCACTGCCCTGCAGGGGCTCACCTACCTCATGCGGAACGCGCAGCAGGGCCTGCGCGTGATGGTGGCCTCGCGCATCGACCCGCTCCTGCCGCTGCACCGGTTCCGGCTGGCGGGGGAACTGACCGAGATCCGGGCCGACAAACTCGCGTTCAGCGTCCCCGAGTCCGGGCTGCTCATGGCGCAGCATGACGTCACCTTGCCGCCGGACTCGCTGGAGTGTCTCACCACGCGGGCGGAAGGCTGGGCCGCGGGACTGCGGCTGGCGGCGATCTCCATGGACGGGCATCCCGACCCGGAGCAGTTCGTCAAGGAGTTCGTGGCCGAGGACAGCCCGGTGGTCGGCTATCTGGTGGAAGAAGTGCTGAATGCCCAGCCGCCCGCGATCCGGGACCTGCTGCTGAGAACCTCCATCCTGGACAGCTTTGACACCGCCATCGCCAACGAGCTGAGCGGTTCGGCGGCCGGCCTTGACCTGTCCGACCTCGTGCGGGCGAACGCCTTCGTGCTGCCGACG
This sequence comes from uncultured Actinomycetes bacterium, assembly GCA_963730065.1. Lineage (GTDB taxonomy): Bacteria > Actinomycetota > Actinomycetes > Streptosporangiales > Streptosporangiaceae > UBA9676. The sequence goes on from CAVSQL010000015.1 coordinate 16,647, forward strand.
GGGTCCGGCTGGTACCGCTACCACTCGCTGTTCGCCGACGTCTTGCGCCTGAAGCTGCGCCACGAGCAGCCCGGCCTGGTGCCCGAACTGCACCGGCGGGCGGCCGGCTGGTACCGGCGCCATGGCTCGCTCACCCAGGCGGTACGGCACGCGGCGGCGGCAGGCGACTGGCCGCTGGCCGCCCAGATCGTGATCGGTGAGCTGGCGGTGGGCCAGCTCACCGAGCCGCGGGGGGATCACCCGCTGGCGGACGAGTTCACCCGGATGCCCTCGGGCCGGCCTGGACCAGGCCGGAGCCGCACCTCGTCGCGGCGGCGCTGACCCTGGCCGAGGACGACCCCGGCAGCGCCGGGGTCCGCGCCGCGGAGGGCATGCTCGCCGGGCTGCCGCCCGCGGAAGCCGTCCCGGCCCGGCTGGCGGCCGCCCAGGTCCGGCTGGCCGGGTCCCGCCGCACTGGGGACCTGGAGTCGCTGGCCGCCGCGGCGGCCGAGGCCGGGGCCCTGCTGGAGACGCTGCCCACCGGTGTGCTGGCCCGGTGCCCCTGGATCAGCGCTGAGGTGCTGTCGGGCCGCGGCACCGTCGAACTGTGGTCCGGGCGCCTGGGCGAGGCCGCCGCCACGTTCGAGGCGGCGGGCGCCGCCGTCCCGGATCCGGACAGCACCCATGAGCGGGCTTGCTGCCTGGGGTACCTCGCGCTCGCCGACGCACTGCGGGGCCGGCTGAACCGTGCCGCGAGCGCCGCCGCCCAGGCGTCCGCCACGCCCGCGGGTGACGGTGAGCGGCTCTCGGCGACCATCAGCCCCGCCGCCCACGTCGCGCTGGCCGCGGTCCATGTGGAGCGCAACGAGCTGCGCCAGGCACACGCCGAGCTGAAACGGGCCGAAGCCGCACTGCGGCTGCACCCGGACCGGATGACCGGGTCGGTTGCCTGCATCGTGGCGGCGCGCAAGGCCCTGGCCGAAGGCCACCCGGACGGCGCCCTAGAGATCGTCCGCAAGGCCCGGCCGGGCGGGCCGCTCCCGTACTGGCTCGAGCGCCGCCTGGCCATGCTCGAATCACGTGCCTGTGCCGCGGCCGGTGACACCGCGTCCGCGCTCGAGGCGGCGGGCCGGACCGACCCGGGCTCGCTTGAGGCGGCGGCCGCGCAGGCTCACGCCTGGCTGGCCGCCGGGGACGCGCAGGCGGCCAGGAACTCGCTCGCGGGCCACCGCGAGCGGGTCGAGACCGTGCCTGATCATGTCCGGCTGGAGGCATGGCTGGTCACGGCCCGGATCAGCTACGCCATCGGCGACCGCGCCGACGGCCGCCGGTCACTGCAGCGTGCGCTGCGCCTCGGGGAGCCGGAGCGGCTCCGGCTGCCGTTCGTGCTGGAGCGGGCGTGGCTGCGGCGGGTCCTGCGGGCCGACCCTGACCTGGCGCACGTCTACCGGGACCTTTTGGAACCCGACCTGGTGAGCCCCACCCGGGAACCGGTCCCGCAGCCGGGGGCGGACCCGGCGCCGCCGGTCATGCTGGAACCGCTCAGCGGCCGCGAGCGCGAGGTGCTCCAGTACGCGTCCGAGATGCTCGACACCACTGAGATCGCCGCCGTGCTGTTCATCTCGGTCAATACCGTCAAGAGCCACCTCAAGAGCATCTACCGCAAGCTGGCGGTGACCCACCGCGGCGAGGCCGTCCGCCGTGCGAAGCAGCTCCGGATCCTCTGACGGTGCCGCTAACGGGCGATGCACGGCCCTAGTTCGGTGAGGCTGACGATGTGCAGCGAGAGCTCGTGGAAGCGGTCAAGCAGCCCGTAAAGCTCGGACTCGTCGCGGACCGAGGCCACGACCGACGTCCGGTCCCCGCCCGACTCGATGGCCAGACCTTCGACCAGGCTCGCCAGCAGATCCCCGCAGTCGTCGCGGACGACGATCCGGTACCGGTGGACGGCGCTGGGCGTGCTCATCGTCCGGCCTCCAGATACATGCTCGGCCATGGGCGCTCCCTGCTCCTCTTACCGGAGGCTGGCGTCTTATTCATGTCAGGCAACGGGGTGACGCGTCATCACCCGCCACGGGTCCCCTGGGGTGAACCTGGAGCGGCTGGGAGCCGATCAGCAGATGCCGGCGCGCTGGCCTTGCTCGACCGCCTGGCGCCGGGCGCTCACGCCGAGCTTGCGGTAGATCACCCGGGTGTGGGTCTTGATCGTGTTCGGCGATAGGTGCAGCTCCTGCCCTATTTCGCGGAGCGACAGCGTTCCCCGCAGCAGCCGGAGCACCGTGACTTCCCGTTCGGTCAGCGGCTCCAGCAACGGCTCGTGCGACAGGTCGGTGAGTTCCTGCCTGAGCCTTCTCACCCGGGCGAGCTGGGCGTCGGTGCCGTCCGGCAGCGCGGCCAGCAGTTCCTGCGCTTCGTCCAGCAGATCCGCGGCGGTGCGGTCCCCAAAGCTGATCAGGACCCCCGCCAGCAGCAGCAGCGCCTCCAGGGTAGGCCACGGGCTGCTTCCGGGCGCCCTGCGCCGGAGCCGCAGTGCGTGCTCGAGTTCGCTCCTGGCCTCGTCAAGCTTTCCCTGGGCGGCATGGAGCGCGCCAGCGGCCATGGAGGCGACGGCGACTTGCGGTGACTCACCGAGCTCACCACGGCCGGTGAGGGCGCTGACGGTCTGCACGAGTTCCTCGGCCCGCAGCAGCCTTCCCTGCCCGGCCACCACCAGGCCGAGGGCGGATAGGGCCATCAGGCGTATTAGCTGGATGGACGACTCGCAGACGACCGCCTCTTCCAGGACCGCGGCCGCTGCGGCAGGCTCACCGCACATGTAGAGATTGAAGCCAAGACCGGTCCGGGCCAGGGCGTACCAGGGGGACGCCGGATCGTTCTCCAGCTCGACGGCCAGCTGGGCCCACTTCCGCATCACACCGAGGCCCTCGAATCCATGGACACCCCGCAGCAGTGCTGCCGAGGACTCCAGTGACCGCATCCCATCGGGCAGCGGCCCGGAGTAGTCGGACGCCTCGAGGACCGGGAGCCAGCGCTCCACCGATGACCGGTCGCCCACGAGGGCCGCTGACCATGCCGCGCAGTGCGCCGCCAGCGGATGGGCGGCGATCTGCTCGTCACCGAGGGCCTGCAGCCATCCGCGCACCGTTCCCACCCGGCCGAGGCTGGCGTAGGCGGGCCAGCGAGCCGCGATCAGGTCCACGGCACCGGCGACGTCGCCGCCGGCGAGCGCGTGGCTGATCGCCTCGAGCGGCGATCCCGCCTGCTGGTGCCATGCGCTGGCCCGCTGGTGCAGGGTCGGGATGATGCCGGGCTCGGCCCGGGTGAGCTGGCTCCGCAGGAGCTGCGCGAACAGGCGGTGGTAGCGGTACCAGCCGCGGTTCTCATCGATGGGCACGACGAACAGGTTCTCCCGTTCGAGCGTCCCGATGATCTCGGCGGCGTCGGCGGAGCCCAGCACGGCGTCGCTGAGCGGGGCGCTGAACTCGCCCAGGATGGCGGTCCGGGCCAGGAAGCGGCGGATGTGAGCGGGCTGGCGGCTCAGTACCTCCTCGATCAGCAGGTCAGCGATGTACCGGCTGTCGCCGGTGAACTGCCGGACGAAGGTGCCCGGTGACGGGTGGCCGCGAAGAGAGAGCGCGGCGAGGTAGACCCCCGCGGGCCAGCCCTCGGTCCGCCCCACCAGGTCCGCGAGATCGGGATCAGCGAGGGCGATCCCGGCGGTGCGGCTGACCAGCGCCGCCGCCTCGGCCGGGGTGAACCGCAGCTCGCCCATCCGGAGCTCGACCATGTCCCCGGTTGACCGCAGCCGCGCGAGCGGCAGGGGCGGGTCAGCTCGCGTGGTCAGCACCAGCTGGGCCGTTGGCGGCAGGTGGCTGAGCAGGTACTCGACATGGGCGTGGCAGCCGCGCTCCTTGACCCGGTGATAGTCGTCAAGGACCAGGATGACCGGACCCGGCAGCGTGTTGAGCTCGTTCACCAGGGCCGGGAGCACGGCCCCGCTGACGTCGGGCGGCTGGGCCCGGAGGGCCGCCAGGATGGGCTGAACGCAGAACTCGGGCCGGGCGCGGTGCAGCGCGTGCGCGACATGTGACCACAGGCTGACCGGGTCATTGTCGTCCGGGTCGAGGGTGACCCATGCGAAGGGGCGGCCGTCGGCGGAACCACAGCGCCACTGCGCTACCAGCGTGGTCTTGCCGTATCCCGCCGGTGCGTCGACGAGGACGAGCCTGGCGTGAGCGTGCACGAGACGCTGGACGAGCGCGGGCCGCTCCACCCAGCCATCGCGCGGCTCCGGTGCGTGAAGCTTGCTCTCCAGCGGGACATCGACAGCGGTAGCGGCGTATACAGAAGAGCGAACGGACCCCGACCGCTGTTGGGGCGACCGTTCACTCCCGTCCGGTTCGTCCCGCTCTAGCACACTGCCCAGGCGCGCATAGTAACAGTTTGGCGGCAAGCGGAACAGAGAATTTAACCCGTCATGGGTGGGGCGGGCCGCTGTCCGGGCTGGTGTCGTGGGGGGCGAGGCATGTCACGAGGAAGGGAAAAACGCTATGGCCGATCTGATCGCCATCGGATACCCGGATGAGACGACCGCGGAAGCCGCCGCCGAGGAGGCACGCCGGCTGGCCCAGGACCTGATCATCCAGCCCGACGCGATCGCGGTGATCGTGCGGGACAAAGAGGGCGGCTACCACGTCCACACCAACCATCACGTGGTCGGCGCCGGGGCGACCTGGGGCATGTTCTGGGGGTTCCTGTTCGGCCTGTTGTTCTTCGTCCCGGTCATCGGGCTCGCCATCGGCGCCGGGCTGGGTGCCCTGATGGGCAAGATGGCCAAGACCAGCATCGACAAGCAGTTCCAGGACCAGGTCCGCGACATGGTCAAGCCGGGTACCTCGGCGCTGTTCCTGATGCTGGAGAAGGTCACCCCGGACAAGGCCGTGGAGGCGATGAGCAAGTACGGCGGCACCGTGCTGAAGACCTCCCTGTCCAAGGACGACGAGAAGGAACTCCAGGAAGCCCTGCACGGCAGCGGCGAGGCAGCCGCTCAGTAGTCCCAGCGCAGCCGGTTCCCGGGGCCAGGTGCCGATCCGTTCGGTGCCTGGTTCACCCCGGCGGGCCTGGGCCACCACCCCGGAGGAACTGATCCATCCGAAAGGGGAAGGCGCGGGCCCCGGCTGCCACTACGGTAAACGGGTGGTACCCGCTCCTACGACGGAGGTGGCAGGGAGATGACCGTGTCCGACGGGGGCGGGGAGCGCGGGCAGGGCAGCGCGCCAGAGGGGCGCAAGCCGGCCAGAGGCGGCAGCCCCAAGCCGCCTGCGGGCGAAAGCACCGGGCCGCCTGCGGGCGAAAGCACCGGGCCGCCTGCGGGCGAAAGCACCGGGCCGCCTGCGGGCGAAAGCACCAGGCCGCCTGCGGGCGAAAGCACCGGGCCGCCTGCGGGCGGGACAGCGGCCCCGGAAAGCGGTGAGCCGTCCGCTGCCGAGCGGGCCGAAATAGAGCGCCTGCGCGCGGAGGCCGCCGCCGAGCGGGCCGAAGTGGAGCGCCTGCGCGCGGAGGTCGCGGAGCTTCACAGCAGCCCAGCTGACCCGGCAGCACCTGCCCGCCGCAAGCACAACGGCTGGCGGGCCCCGGTCTCGGTGGTGCTCATCGTCATCGGCTGCATACTCGCGCCGCTGTCGGTGGTGGCCGTGTGGACCGCCAACCAGGTCTCCAACACCGATCGCTACGTCGCCAACATCGAGCCCCTCATCCATGAGCCGTCCGTCCAGCATGCCCTCACGGACAAGATCACTACCGAGATCGAATCCCGGCTCAACGTGAAGGGGCTGGCCACACAGGCCGCGACCGCGCTGAATCAGCGCGGCCTAACTCGGGTCGGCGCGCTGCTGAACAGCTTCTCGGGTCAGCTCGCTGGCGCCGTGAACGGGTTCATCCACACCCAGGTCGCCAAGATCGTCGCCAGCCCGCAGGTCGCCCGGTTGTGGTTGGAGGTCAACCGGCGTGCTCACGCACAATTGGTGAAGGCCCTGTCCGGGCAGGGCAACGGCGCGATCACGATCAGCAACGGCAAGGTGGTGCTGAACCTCGGCCCCTTCATCGAGCTTATTAAGACCCGGCTGGCCGCCAGAGGGCTGACGATCGTCAAGAACATCCCTCAGATCAACCCGACGTTCCCTCTGTTTTCCGCCAAGTACCTGGTCAAGGCGCAGACCGCGTACCGGTTCCTGAACGACCTCAAGATCGTGCTGCCGATCCTCACCCTGGTGCTGCTGGGCCTCGGGGTGTACGTGGCGCGCGGCCACCGGCGGGCCCTGATCGGCGCCGGGCTCGGCTTCGCCGCGTCCATGCTGGTCCTGGGCCTGGGGCTGACGATATTCCGCGGCATCTACCTCAACAGCGTCCCGCCCCGGGTGCTGCCCGCCGACGCGGCGGCGGTCCTGTACGACACGCTGGTGCGGTTCATCCGGGACGGGCTGCGGGTGCTGCTGGTGGTCGGGCTGATCGTCGCGATCGCCGCGTTCTTCACCGGGCCATCGGTCACCGCGGTCCGCACCCGCGGCGCGTTCGAACGCGGATTCGCCTGGATACGCAGCAGCGGTGAGCACGCGGGCCTGAGCACCGGGCCGGTCGGCCGGTGGACCTACACCCACCGCCGGGCGCTCCGGATAGCCGCGGTCGCGATCGCGGCGCTGGTGTTCATCTTCTGGGGCCAGCCGACCTGGGTCACGGCGCTGGTCATCGCCATCGTGCTGCTGATCGTGCTGGGTCTCATCGAGCTGATCGGCAGACCCCCGGCCCAGACGGAGGTGGCCGCGCAGCCTAGCGGCTGAATCCCTTGCTCGCGCAGGCCGCGGGTTTCGCTGTCCTGGCGGCGCTGTCCCCGACCGCGCTCTTGATCACGGCGACCTACCTCGGGTCGGCCCGGCCCCGGTTCACCGCGCTGTGCTACCTGGCCGGCGCGGTGGCCATGAGCACGGTCATGGCCATCCTGGTGCTGGTGGTGCTGCGCACCACGCACCTGCAGGTCCCGAGCCACCGCACGCCACGCTATGAGCTGCGGCTCGGCCTGGGCCTCCTCATCCTGGCCGTGGGCGCGGTGGTGGCGCGCCACCGGCCCCGCCCGCGAGACCCCTCCCGGCCCGGCCGGGGGATCGTGGCGCGGCTGGTGGCCAGCCCGGCGCCGCTGACCGCGATCGCGGCCGGCCTGGTGATATTCACCCCGGCGCTGACCTTCGTCGCCGCGATCCAGGTGGTCGCGACCGCCCAGGCCGGCCCGGGGCTGTCCGCAATTGGCCTGATAATGATCATCGTCATCTACGTGGCATCCATCTGGCTGCCGGTCCTGGCCTACCTGACCGCGCCGGAACTGACCTCGCGCAAGCTCACCGCCTTCAACGCCTGGCTGCTGGCCCATGGGCGGGCCGTGCTGGTGATAGGGCTCATGGTGGCCGGCGCGGCCCTCGCCGCCGACGGCGTCTTCGGGCTCTTCCGCGGTACCTGACCCAGCTGGCCGCCGTCCCGCTCTTGACCGTTCTTTTCCGCTCGCTGGGCAAACCCTCAGACACCGAACTATCGTGATGGGCCTGCGCACGCCCCCCGACCGCCAGTCCCGAACCCGCATAAGTGGTGACCAATGTCCGCGAGTAACCTCCGGGTTCTCTACGTGATGGGTATCTACCACAGCGGCACGACGGTGCTGAGCAACCTGATCGGCCAGCTCGACGGGTTCTTCGCCGTGGGCGAGCTGCGGACCCTCTGGCCCAAGCTGACCCGTTCCCACTACCGGTGCGGCTGCGGGGAACTGCTCCTGCAGTGCCCGATCTGGAGACCGATCCTGGACTCGGCGTTCGGGGAGGGTGAGGACCGGGTCGCGCGGGCGCGGGACATGTGGCGGGACCAGCGCGAGGCCCTGCATGAGTACCACACCTGGCTCCGGGTCGGCGGCGTGCTCCGCCACCGCGGCCGGGGGCTGCCCGCCGGCGGCCCGCTCGCCCGGTACGCCGAGGGGATGGCCCGTCTCTACCGGGCCATCGCGAGCCAGACGGGCGCGGAGGTCATCGTCGATTCGTCCAAGGAGCCGACCGACGCGGCGCTGCTGCTGCTCATGCCGGAGGTCGACACGACCTTGGTGCAGATCGTCCGCGATCCGCGCGGGATGACGTACTCCATCTTGCGGGTCCGGGCCGGCGGTGAGCCGGTGGCCGGAAGCCGGTGGCGGCAGAGCGCCTACGCCGCCCTCAGCTGGTCGGCGGGCAACCTGGCTGGGGCCGCCGTCCGGCGGGCCGCGGGCCCGGCCCGCTCGGCCCTGCTGCGGTACGAGGATTTCGTCCGGGCGCCCGGGGATTCGGTGGAGGCCCTGGCGGCCCTGGCCGGCCCTGCGCGGCTGGCCACCTCCACCGGGACCGCGGAGACCCGCACCGTGACCATGCGCCCGACGCACACCGTCGGCGGGAACAACAACCGGTTCCGCACCGGGCCGGTCCAGCTGCGCGAGGACACCGAATGGCGTTCACGGCTGCACCGCATCGACCGGGCGACCGTGACCACGGTGTGCTCCCCTCTGATGGCCCACTACGGCTACCGGCGGCCCCGCTGAGCGGCGCCGTCATGACCGGGGTGAGCCGTACGCACCAATGGCGCGGCCCTTCCATTCGCCGCCCCGCCCGGCCCGGTGCCGCCGGGCCGAGTCCACCGTCATCGCGGTATACAGCAGCGCGATGAGCGGCAGGCACGGCGCGCGCAGCGGCGAGAGGCGGTACAGGCTGAGCACGGGACGGTAGGTCACGGTCATCGCCGCCCAGCCGGCCAGCCCGGCGCCAGCACACCACCACGCGGCCGGGCCGCCCCCGGCCGCCGCCACGGCCAGGCCGCCGAGCGCGGCCAGCGGCGGCAGCAGATACAGCCAGCACAGCCCGGCCACGGTCCCGGCCAGCAGGGCGGGCGAGTAGCGCAGCTGGGTGTAGGCGCTGCGGGCGATCATGTCCCACAGGCCGCCCAGCCCGGGGTAGGGCCGGAGGCTATGCACGCGGGTGGTGAACCCGAGCCAGCACCGCGCCCGGGCCGACCCGCGCTTGAGCAGCCGGGCCAGCGCGACGTCGTCGATCCGGGCGCCGGCGATGCGCTCCAGGCCACCCGCTGCCGCCAGCACGTCGCGCCGGACCAGCATGCAGCCGCCGGCCGCCGCCGCGGTCCGGGCGCCGGGGCGGCCGACCCGGCGGAACGGGTACAGCTGGGCGAAGAAATACACGAACGCCGGAACGATCCAGCGCTCCCAGCCGGTTTCCGCCCGCAGCAGGGCCATCTGCGAGACCAGGGCGCGGTCGTCCGCGACCGCGGCCCGGACCAGGTCGGCCACGACCCCCGGCTCGACGGCGATGTCGGCATCGGTGAACAGTAGGTAGCCGCACTCCCCCGCGGCCACCACACCCTGGGCCATCGCCCACACCTTGCCCGCCCAGCCCGCTGGCGGCGGGCTCCCGCGGACCACCCGCGCCGCGATGCCCGCCCGGGGAGATACGGCATCGCCCGGGGAAACCCCGGGCCCCGATGGCCGGGACCGCCCCGGGCGGACAGCCGTGCCCAGCGTCACGGCCACCGCGCCGGTGCCGTCGGTGCTGGCGTCGTCCACCAGCACCACCGAGAAGGCGCCGGGATACTCCTGCGCCAGCAGCGTGGGCAGCGTCTCCGGCAGGATCGCCGCCTCGTCGCGGGCGGGCACCACCGCGACCACGCTGGGCCAGCGAGCCGGGTCAGGCGCGCCTGCCCGCCCGGGCAGGCGCACATCCGTGCGCCAGAAACCGCCATGCCCGGCCAGCAGGTACACCCAGGCAGCCGCCGCGGCCACGCAGGCGGCCACCAGGATCACCACTCGTGCCGCCCCGCACACGGCCGCCCCGCGGCCCGCTCATGACCGGAGAAGGCCTTTCGCGCCGGATGCGCAAAGCCTTCTCCGATCACAGAAGGCGCTCTGCTAGCTGCCGGGCCGGGTGCCGGGAGTGCCCTCGATGGCTGCCCGGCCGGCCTGGTCCGGGGAGCCGGCCGGCGCCACGCCGTTGCCCGCCGCGCTGTCCGGTGCCGCAGCGGCCTCCGGGGAGCTGGCGAGGTTTTTCTTGATGGAGTCCAGAATGGTCAGGCCCTGGCCGACCAGGCCCGCGGCCAGCTCGCTGAGGCCCTCGGCCCCGTTCAGCACGTTGACGTTCGCGCCGGCCAGACCGCCTGCCGCCTCCTTGACGATCTGCGGAAGCTGGTCGATGAGCATCCGGTCGAGCGCCACCCGGTCATTCGATGCCGCCGCCTCGGCCAGGATCCGCATCCGCTCCGCGTCCGCCTTGGCCAGGATGCGGACCTTCTCCGCTTCCGCCTCGGCCGGCTTGACCACCTCCGCGACCAGCTCGCGCTCGCGCAGCTCCGCCCGCCGCCGGGCCAGCTCGGCCTGGGCGTTGATGACCTCCATCTGCACCTGGGCATCGGTGAGCGGCCCCACCTGTGCCGCCTTCGCCTGCGCCTGGTCGACCTCGGCCTTGTACTGGGCCTGCACGACCGCCGTCTGCCGGGCGTACTCGGCCTGCTTGCGCTGGGCCTCCTGCTGCGCCTCAGCGGCCTGCTGGGTGGCCTGCGCCTGGGCGATCTGCGCCTGCCGCTGGATCGCCGCGTTGTGCGGGGCGGCCATCGCGTCGATGTAGCCAGAGTTCAGGTCGTCGATCGACTGGATCTGCAGCGAGTCGACGGTGAGGCCGATCTTGGCCATCTCCGCCTTGGAGCCGTCGAGGACCTCGGTCGCCAGTTTCTGCCGTTCGGTGACGATCTCCTCGACCGTCATCGAGCCGATGATCGAGCGCAGGTGGCCCGCGAAGATGCGGCCGGTCAGGGTGGACATCTGGTCCTGGTCGGACAGGAACCGCTGGCCCGCGTTGACGATGCTCTCATCGTCGTTGCCGACCTTGAACGCGATGACCGACCGGACGTTCAGCGAGATGCCCTGCCGGGTGACGCAGGTCTCGGCCACCTCGGACTCGCACATCGCCAGGGTGAGGTAGCGGGCCTTGCGGAAGAACGGGGTCACGAACGCGCCGTGGCCGACCACGACCCGGAACGGTGCTCCGATGCCGCCCCGCCAGCGCCTGCCGCCGGAAATCAGCATGGCCTGGTCGGGGGCGGGGACACGGTAACCAAACATTGTCAGGCTCCTCAGCGAGGATTGTCAGGGAAAGGCTGGAGGGGGTCCACCCACTCGCTCACGTCCACCGTCCGCGTGCCGCGGGATTCTATGACGAGCACGGTAGCGCCCCTGGGTATCGGGTGGATGGACCAGGCCAGGTAGGCTTCGGTTCCCCCGCGGATCTTGAGCAGCACTTCGCCGGGGCCCGCCTCACCACGGGTGGCAACAATGACGACGCCGATGGAACCGATCAGGGATTGGTCCCCAGCCACCGTCAGCGTCTCCTCTTATCACCCCGAAATGTGATTTCACACATTATCGCCGAACGTCCGATGACGGAGGTAACGATCGGGGCGCCCCCCGCTCAGGTGGAGGCGGCCGCCAGATCGCAGCGCAAGCTCCTGCTGAAGCCTGGCGGGAGACATATCCCACGGTGGCCGGGAGCTGGCCGGGCAGCTCCCGGCCGAGGGTCCCGGGCGGGGCGCGGCTGCGGTCACAAGTACTCTCGCCGCTGGAGGAAACGCCACGACAACCAGCCCGGCAGTATCGGCAGCCAGTACGTGGCCAGCCGGTAGAGCAGGACGGCCGAGACGGCGGGCCCGGCATGCATGCCCACGCCTTGCAGCCCGGCGATGAGCGCCGCCTCGATTGCCCCGAGGCCGCCCGGTGTGGGAGCGGCCGCCGCCAGCGCCGCGGAGGCGAGGTAGACGGCGCCGATGACGATCAGGCTGGGTCCGGTGCTGGTGAACGCCTTGATGGAGGCGACCAGCGCGGCGATGTAGGCCAGCGTGATGAGCGCTGAGCCACCGAACAGCAGACCCATCTTGACCGGGCTGGCCGCGACACGCCGGAGACTGGCCGCCGCGGACCGCAGCCCGGGCAGCAGCTGCTTCCTGGCCCACCGGCGGCCGGGCCGGCTGGCCAGGACGATGCCAACCACGGCCAGGATCACGGCCAGGATCAGCAGGATCTTGCTGCTGGAGGGCAGCTTGAACGCCTTTGTCAGGTCGTGCCCGGCCAGCACGAAGAAGACCACCATGAGCACCAGGTGCATGATGGCGCCGGCGAGGCTGTTCACGCCGACCGCGGCCACGCTGGCCGGGGCATCGGATCCGGCTTTCTGCAGGAACCGCGCGTTCAATGCCATCCCGCCCACGTTGGCCGGCGACACCCGGTTGATGAACGACGATGCGAACTGGGCCAGCACCGTCGGCCAGAACGGCGCGTGGCCGGGCACACCGCCGATGAGCGCCATGGCGCTGGCCACGTAGGTCAGCGCCGACAGCAGGATGATCAGCGGCAGCCACGCCCAGTTGGCGGACAGGATCGCGTGCCAGCTGCTGCTCACCTGGGCTATCTGGGGAAGCAGGTAGTAGAACGCGCCGGACAGCGCGGCGATCGTCAGCAGCGTCCGCGGCCGCACCCGCTGCAGCTGGGCGAGGTCGGCGTCGGCCTGGTCGCCGCTGGCCGCGATGGCGGCCTGGCGGGTCCGCTTCAGCACCGCGTCCTGGGCCTTGATCGCGCGGCGGGTGCTGGCCGACAGAGCGAGGGGCTGCAGCAGCGGCACGGCGCTGGCGACGCCGTCCCGGCCGACCGCGGGCAGCGCGCTGCCGACCGCACGGTCCGGGCCGATCCGGCCGGAAAGCGAGGTGAGCAGCTCGGCGACGTCAATGGCCAGCTGGCGGCTGGTCGCGGCGAGCTCGGCGAAACTGAAGTTGACCAGCCGGGGGCGCCCGTCCTCGCCGAGCATGATGTTGCCCTCATGCAGCGACCGGTGCGCGATCCGCGCCTGATGCAGGCGGCTCACCTCGAGCCACAGGTCGCGGGCGAGCTGGTCGGTGATGTTCTCGTCCGGGATCTCGCCCAGCGGCCGGCCCGCTATCAGCTCCATGGTGAGCAGCACAGACCCGTCCCCGGCCTTGATGACCTGATCGACGTGCGGCACCGCGACCCGGGCCCGTTCCGCCATGACCGCCACCAGCGCCTCATGCTCGACCGCCTTGAACAGTGAGGCGGCGGGCCTGGTGTCACCGACGCCGCGGAGCCGGATGGCGCGGTAGGTGCGGTAGAGCAGGTCGGCGTCACGCTGATCCGAGCCGAAGACCTTCACAAACAGGGACTGCCCATCGTCGGTTACCGCCCGGAATGGCCGTGATCCCTTGGCGGTGACGCTCGCTTCCGTCACCGCTGTGGCGGGCACGCCGCCCGCCCTGAGCGCCGCGGCCACGCCCGCCGCGCCCATCCGGCGGTCCGGCACCCCGAACGCGACGAGCAGGCCGGCCCGACGGCCACCCCGGCGGCCACCGCGAGCACCAGCTCCAGCGGCGACAGCCCGCCGGTGATCACGCGCGCCGCGGCGATCAGCAGCAGCGTGGCCCACGCCGCACGGCGCCACGGCCGGCTCAGCCACGGCGCCGCGGCCACGGCCACGGCGGCCAGGCCGGCGATGACGGCCGGGCTGGGAAACGCTGCCCCGGTCAGCCAGGAATGCTGCCGCAAGCCCGCGGGCGGCGCGGCCAAGATGCCCTGCCCGGCCAGGTACATGATCGCAGTCATCAGCGCCGCCGCCAGGACGAAGCCGCCCGTCACCGTCGCGACGACCCGGAAGCGGCGGCGGCGCAATCCTGCGATCAGCAAGATCAGGGCGGCGGCGGCGATCGTGACCTGGACCAGCCCGGTCAGCACCCGCCCGGCGTCGGTGCCCGATCCGACCTCGCCGATGGCGGCCTCACCGGGATTGAGCAGGCCACTGGGGCCCAGCGCCGCGATCGTTCCGGCGGCGGCCAGCACCAGGGCCGCAGCGATCAGGCGGATCACGTCGCCCGGATGGCGGTACCGGGTGGCGGACAGCACACGGCCCGTCCGCCGCGTCCGAGGTTCGCCGGCCGCCGCCTGGATCCTTGGCGATTCCGTCATGGGCAGTACTCGCACGTCATGGCCGCAGCGCCGGTAGGCAGGCCAGGGCCGGAGGCCCAGGTGACCCCCGGCCGATCCCGGGTGCTGGCGCTGGTGGCCGCGATAGTGCCTGCCTTCCCCACCGGCGGCCATCCCTCCCGCCCGATGACCCGGCGCGCCGTCTGAGCGCAACGAGACGGGCCCCGCCGCCGGAATCATCCGGGCACAACGAAGTATCCTCGCCCATCCAGGTCAAGCAGACAAGGCGTGGCTGCCACCGCCAACTGCGAATGGGCCGGAATCGCATCGCTGGCGCCGGAATAGCGCCAGGGGCGGTGGCGTTGGACACCATTGCTGGTGTGTTTGTGTCCCCCGGGCCGCAACCATCATCGCCTTCGCGGACTACCGTCCGGCTGGAGCCGCGTTGCGCTACTCGCCGAGGAGGCGACCGCACACCAGCGCCGCGTACGCACGCCCCCGTTGAGACCCCCGCTCACGGGGGCGTGCGCACGTAATCTTCCGCCCATCCGGCCGTCAACCTCCGGCCACCCGGCCCGTCTGGCCACCGCGGTACGCCTGCCCCGTGGCATGGTTAATGCCGTGAACATGCGCCGTCCTTCAACTCCTTCGCGGCGGGCCTTTCTGGGCCTCGCAGCGGCGGCGATATCGGCGGCGGCCGCTGCGTGTTCGAGGCTGACGAGGTCAGCCGGCGCGGTCGCCGCGACCCCGAGCCCGTCACACCGCCGGCCGGTGAGCGAAAACTCGCTCACCGGTGACCCCCACTGGGACATCAGGCACCTCGGCGCGCCGAGCGCGATGATGGGATACGCGGGGCAGGCCAGCGTGCTGCCCGGTCAGGAGATCACGCTCTACGCGTCCACCACCTCGCCCTCGTTCACCGTGAGCGCGTTCCGGATGGGCTGGTACGGCGGCGATCTGGCCCGGCTGCTGTGGCGGTCGGGGACGGTACCGGGGCACCGGCAGCCCAAGCAGGTCCTGATCAGCCCGACCAACACGGTGCAGACCGACTGGGAGCCCTCACTCACCGTGCCGACCCACGGCTGGCCGGAGGGCTCCTACCTGCTGCGGCTGGACGCCGAGTCCGGCGCCCAGCGGTTCGTCCCGGTCACCGTCCGGTCGGCCAGCACTACCGGCAAGACCGTGATCAAGAACTCGGTCGAGACCTGGCAGGCCTACAACACCTGGGGCGGCTACGACCTGTACCACGGCCCGGGCGGCGTCGCCGACTACAACAACCGCTCGCTGGCCGTCAGCCTGGACCGGCCCTACGACGCCAACGGCGCCTTCATGTTCCTGTACCACGAGCGGAAGCTCATCGAGCTGGCCGAACGCCTCGGCCTGCCGCTGGCCTACGTCACCAGCATGGACATCGAGGCCGACCCGCAGCTGCTGGACGGGGCCAGCGCGCTGTTCTCGCTCGGCCACGACGAATACTGGACGCCGCCGGAACGGGCGCACGTCACGGCCGCCCGCAACGCGGGCGTGAACATCGCCTTCCTCGGGGCGAACTGCATGTTCCGCCGGACCCGGCTGGCCAGCACGAGGCTGGGCGAGCGGCGGCTGGTCATCTGCTATAAGACGAGCTATCTGCAGGACCCGATGTACGGCAAGGACAACGCGCTGGTCACGAGCGACTGGCGGGAGCCGCCCAACCCGGATCCCGAATCGTCGCTGACCGGCACGCTGTATGAGTCCAACCCCACCGACGCGGACTTCGTGGTGGCCGCGCCGGACGCCTGGATGTTCGCCGGGACCCGGGTGGCCAAGGGCACCAGGTTCCGCGGCCTGGTGGGCGTCGAGTACGACCGGGTGAACCCGGACTCGCCGGTGGAGCGGCCGATCCAGATCCTGTCCCATTCGCCGCTGACCTGCCGCGGCGTGAACAGCTACGCGGACTCGGCCTACTACACCCACCGCGGCGGGGCCGGCGTGTTCAACGCCGGCACGATGCGCTGGGTCGCGTCTTTCGGCGGGGTGCACCGCTACGGCCTGAACCGGCGGACGGCCGCCTTCACCAATGGCACGACCGCCAACCTGCTGCGCGGCTTCGCCGACGGCCCGGCAGCGGCCAAGCACCCCGCACACGACAACCTGGACGCCATGGACGAGTGGGCCGGCGACCCGATCGCCGCCCAGCACAACCTGTGGCCGCCGGTCGTGCTCTGAACCCGGCCGCGCCCGGCACCGGTGCCCGCGGGGCTAACGCCCCCGCCGCGCCGCACCGGGACCGGCCGGCCAGGACAACCCGGTGGCGGCCAGCACCTCGGCCGGGCCCGGCAGCGCGGCCTGGGCACCGCGGCGGGTGGTCGCCGCCGCCCCCGCCGCGCACGCCGCCCGCACCGCGTCCGCCGGTTCCACCCCGGCCGCCAGCGCGACGGCCAGCGCCCCCACGAACGCGTCGCCAGCGCCGACGCTGTCCACGCTCGCCACGCTGAACCCGGGGACCAGCACCGTCTCGGTCCCGGCGGCATCCGGCGCATGGGCCAGCACCGCCCCGGCCGCGCCCAGGGTGATGACCGCGTGCCGGGCGCCCATCCGGGCCAGCCCCGCCGCGGCCTGCCGCGCACCCTCCAGCCCGGCCAGCGGGCCGTCCCCCGGCCCACCCGGCCCGCCTGCCCCGCCCGTCTCCCCGGCCACCGGCCATCCCAGCACCGCCGCCGCCTCCTGCTCGTTGACCACCAGCCAGTCCACGCCACCGGCCAGCAGGCCCGCCGCCCCGCCCGGCGCCGGGGCCAGGTTCAGCACACAGGTGGTACCGGCCGCAGGCGCCCGGGCCAGCACTTCCGCGATCACCCCGGCCGGGATCTCGGCCGACAGCACCAGCGCCTCGCACGGGGCCGCGAACGCCGCCGCCACCTCGTCCGGGCCGGCCAGGGCGTTCGCGCCCGCCGCCACCGCGATCGAGTTCTCGCCCGCCGCGTCCACGGTGATGAGCGCCACCCCGGAGGCGGCCCCGGCGACCATCCGCACCCCGCCCGCATCCACCCCTTCGGCCGCCAGCCCGGCCCGCAGCCGGGTCCCGAACTGGTCGTCGCCGCAGCAGCCGACCAGCCGCACCGCCGCCCCCAGCCGGGCGGCGGCCACCGCCTGGTTGGCTCCCTTGCCGCCGGAGCCGATGACCGCGCCCGCCGCCGACAGGACCGTTTCCCCCGGCCCCGGCAGGTGCGGTACGGCCAGCGAGATGTCGGTGTTGAGGCTGCCCACCACGGTCACGCGCATGCGCCAGCCGCCTCCCGCCTCAGCCCGGGCTGCGCCAGTGCGCCACCGCCCGGCGCACCTCCTGCTCGCGCAGCACCGGATCGTGTTCGTCGGACGCCCAGGCTACGTACCCGTCCGGCCGGACCAGCATGGCAGCAGGCAGCCGCGAACTGCACCTGTTGCCGCGGACGGCGCGGACCTGGGCCGCCCGCAACGCCCCCGGCCTGCCTGCCCCGCCAGCCAGGCGCACCAGCCGTTCCGGCAGGCAGAAGCACCCTGCCCTTCCGGATCGTGCCTGTGCGCTCACTCGGAGCGACAGCAGCCGAATCGGGTATCGTTTAAAGATCACCGCAATGCTGTCGCATTCCTCCGTGCGGACACTGATCCTGGAGATCGATCAATCCGGACGGATCATTCAGCATGACCGGAGTTCGCTGGAAATCCTCGCCTCCCCCGGCGAAACCCTGCTCGGCGCCCACCTGAGCGACCTGGTCGCGGGGCCCGCGCCGGCCGGCTCGCCGCTGAAGGGCCTGCTCGGCGCCGCCCGCAGCGGCCGGGAGGCCACGGCCGTGCTCGCGCTTCGTACCAGGCAGGACGACCCCGTCGACGCCGTGGTGTCCATCCAGCCCATGCGGGGCAACGACGACAGCATCAGCGCGCTGGTGATCATGCGCATGCCGCCGCCCGCCGACGAGCAGTTCCTCGACCCCGCGCTGATGCGGCACGCGCTGCTCGACGACACCTTCCGCCAGATCGGCGCCACCCTCGACCTCGACCAGATGGCGCGTGGCCTGATCAACATCGTGGTGCCGCACTTCTGCAACTCGGCGGGCCTGCTGATGCTGGAGAGCCTGGTCGGCGCCGACGAGGCCCCCTCCTACCAGGTGGACGGGTCGCATCTGCTGCGCCGGCTGGCCGTGGCGAGTGACGACGGCGACCCGCGCCTGGACGCGGCGTTCCCCACCGGTGAGGTGCTGCGGTATCCGCCGGGAACGCCGTACACCGAGGTCATGGACACCGGCAAGCCGGTACGGATGACCAACGTTGACCGCGACGACGCACTCCATATAGCCGAGGCCTGGCGGCGCCGGCCCGTCGCCAGGCTGCTCGCGGGCACCTCGATGCTGCTGCTGCCGCTGGACGCGCGCGACACGCTGCTCGGCTTCATCGTGTGCACCCGCCGGGCGGGCTACCGTCCCTTCGACGCCTACGACACCGAGATCGGCATGGAGTTCGGCTCCCGGGCGGCGATCTTCCTCGACAACGCGCGCCGGTACAGCCGGGAGCGCGCCACCGCCCTCACCCTCCAGCGCAGCCTGCTGCCGACCGGCCTGTCCGCGCCCTGCTCGGTGGAGGTCGGGCACCGCTACCTGCCCGGCAGCCAGCTGATCGAGGTTGGCGGGGACTGGTACGAGTCCATCCCCCTGTCCGGGGCCCGGGTGGCACTGGTGGTCGGCGACGTGGCCGGGCACGGGGTCCGGGCGGCCGTCACCATGGGCCGGCTCCGCACCGCGATCCAGACGCTGGCCATGCTGGAACTGCCGCCCGCCGAGTCCCTCCAGCATCTCAACGAGCTCATGCGGGCGCTGGGCGTGCGGGAGCCCCACTTCGCGACCTGCGCTTACGCCGTCTACGACGCCGTGCACGGCACCTGCGAGGTCGCCTCGGCCGGCCACCTGCCCCCGCTGCTGGTGCGGCCGGACGGCAACAGCGAGTTCCTCGACGTCGCACCGGCACCCCCGCTGGGGGTCGGCGAGGGAATCATCGACAGCCGGACCTTCGAGATCGAGGACGGCAGCCTGCTGGTCCTGTACACCGACGGGCTGGTGGAGAGCCGGGACAGCGACATCGACGACGGCCTGAAACGGCTGCAGGGGGTGTTCGGGCCCGGGTCGGCCGGGCGGCCGGTCGAAGACCTGTGCAAGGCCACCCTGGCCGGCGCCTACGCCGACCAGCAGCGCGACGACATAGCGATGCTGATGGCGCGGCTGAGCCGTATCGACGGCAGTCAGCTGGCGACCTGGGTCCTGCCCGGGGAGCTCACCTCGGCCGGCGAGGCCAGGACGCTGGTGAGCGAGCCGCTGGAGAAATGGGATCTGGCCAGCATGGTGCCCACCACCCAGCTGCTCGTCTCCGAGCTGGTGACCAACGCGATCCGGTACACCCAGGGCCCGGTCACCCTCCGCCTCCTGCTGGAGCGGACGCTGACGTGCGAGATCGCCGACTCCTCACCGGCGCTACCGAGGCTGCGGTACGCGGCGAGGGACGACGAGTCGGGCCGCGGGCTGCAGATCGTCAGCCAGCTGTCACAGCGCTGGGGCGCCCGGCGGACACCGGTGGGCAAGGTCGTCTGGTGCGAGCAGCGGTTTCCGCGGGGCTACACCCCGGCCATTCCCAGCAGTACGTGAGCGCCGGGCCGGGGGCCGGTGAGCCGGAGCAGCGAACCGGCGAGCCGTGGCCGACCCGGAGCGGGGGGCGAGCCGGCCACGGCGGTCCCGGTTAGCTGGCGCCGTGCTTGGTGTCCTGGGCGATTTCCTGCCTAATCTCTAGTTTCCCGTTTTGCATCAGTCCGATGCGCTGTGCCCGGCTCGCAACCGTGCTGTCGTGCGTGACCAGGATCAGGGTAATCCCGTACTCGCGCCACAGCTTCTCGAGCAGGCCGATGATCTCGTCCCTGGTGGTCTCGTCGAGGTTCCCGGTCGGCTCGTCGGCCAGCACCACCGAGGGCCTCTTCACCAGCGCGCGGGCAATCGCCACCCGCTGCTGCTGGCCGCCGGACAGCTCCGACGGCAGGTGACGGGCCCGGTCGCCGAGGCCCACGTCCGCCAGCGCCTGCGCCGCCTTGGCCTCACGCTCGGACGCCCCGACACCGAGCGGCACCAGGGCGGTCTCGACGTTCTCCTGCGCGTTGAGGGTGGGGATCAGGTTGAACGTCTGGAAGATGAAGCCGATCGAGCTGGCCCGGACCCGGTTGACCTGGCTCTCCCGCAGGGCGGCCAGATCCTGGCCGTCGAAGTTCACCACGCCCGAGCTGGGCCGGTCGAGGCCGCCGAGGATCTGGAGCAGCGTGGTCTTGCCATGGCCGGTCGGGCCCTGGATGGCGAGCCACTCCCCGTCCTCGATCCGCAGGTCCACGCCGGCCAGTGCGGCCACCGTGGCCCGCCCCGTCTTGTAGTTCTTGGTGACACCGGACAGTTCGTACATGGCTGCTCCCTCACTCCACCCGTGCCAGTGCGTCGGCCGGGCGCAGCCGGGCGGCCCGCCATCCGCCGAACCCGCCGGCGATCAGGCCGCCCGCGAGGGCCAGCACCACGGCGAGCACCACCGCTGCGATCGTGACCTGCGCATTGAGGTGGACGGTGACCGCGTTGCCCGCGTCGGCGGCCAGCCGCCGGAACCCGCCGCCCCCGCCGCCACCGCCGAACCCGCCGCCGCCACCGAACCCCCCGCCCCCGCCGCCGGGCGGGCCGCCGCCCGTGAAGGCGCGGGCGCCACCGGGGGTGGCCGAGCCGGTGGCCAGGCCGGTGGTGGCGGTCAGCGGCGGGGCTATCCGGGACACGAGCGCAGCCCCGATGAAGCCGAGCACGATGCCGCCCAGGCCGCCGATGATGCCGATGGTGATCGATTCACCCAGCACCTGGCCGACGATCCGCCTGCTCCGCCAGCCGAGCGCCTTGAGGGTGCCGAACTCCCGGACCCGCCGGGACACGGCCGATATGGTCAGCAGGCTCGCCAGCAGGAAGGCCGCGGCCAGGACCGCGGCCGCCAGCCACTTGCCGAGGTTGCGGGCCAGGCTGGAGGCGCTCGCCAGCGATCCGGTCACCTCGCTGGCCAGGTCGCTGGAGGTGGTCACGGTCGCGTTGGGCGTGATGTGCGCGATCTCCTTGGACACCGCGTCGATCATGGTGGCGCTGCTGGCGGCCACATAGATCGTGTTCACCTGGTTCTTCATGCCGGCCAGGGCCTGCGCACGCCCGAGCGGGATGTAGACGTTGGCCGGGCTGCCGCCCTGCGGCTGCTTCACGATCCCGATCACCTTGAACGAGGTCCCGCCGATGCTGATCTTCGAGCTGGTGGTGAGCTTGTTCTGCTTCGCGTAGCTGGAGTCGATGACGGCCACGTTCGAGGCGGCGTCCGCGGTGGTGAACGTCCGGCCTGAGGTGATCTTGCTGGAGCTGAGCGGGCCGACCTCACCCGCGGATATCTGGGTGCCGTTCACCGTGAACGTGTTCGTGCTGAACGACGACGCGAACCCACCGCCACCGCCACCGCCGCCGCCACCGCCACCGCCGAAGCCGCCACCCCCGCCGGCCGAGGCGCTCGGGACCGTGCCGGAGATGGACAGGTCGGTGAGAGCCAGTGAGCCGCCGGCCGCGGCGACGCCGTGCAACCCCGAGATCGAGGTCACCGACGAGGTGCTGATCGGGCCCAGCGCGCGGTTGAGGAGCACGCTCCGGCTGAACTTGGTGCCGGGCGCGGGCCGGGTGGGCCGTGTCCCGGTGCCGGCGGCGGTCCCGCCCCGGACGCGGAAGCCGAACGGCCCGCCGGAATTGGCGGCGGGCGCCTTGGTAACGGTGATGTCGGTGCCCACCCCGTACAGGGAATGCAGCACCGCGCCCTGCGCCTGGGCGACGCCCGCGGAGGCGGCCGTCACCGTGATCACAAGGCCGATCCCGACGGCCAGGCCCAGGGAGATGAAGATCACCTGCCGCATCCGCCGGCGCAGTTCACGCCGGAGGTAGGTGAAGAACATGAGATCCCTCCAGGGCTGCCCACGAGAACGGCCAACGCCGGGCGCGGTGCCGCGCCAGGTCAGAATGCTGGCGGGCCGGGCTGAGAAAAGTCTGAGGGAGTGCTGCGGGATCGCTGGAATCGCGGGCGGGGCAGACCCGGCAAGGGACCGGCAATCCGGCCCCGTCGAATCGGCAGCAGAAACGCCGATTCGACAAGGCCGCACCGCCGGGTGGGACGGCCGAGGTAGACGCCAGCGCTAGACGGCAGAGGTTCGGTGGTGGTTAGTTTTCGCGCATGGCACGGAGGGAGGCGCCGAGGGAGCTCATGGTGGCGAGGACGGCGGAGGGCTCGTAGCCGCAGTGGGCCATGCAGTTGGCGCACCGGGGGTCCTTGCCGCGGCCGTAGGAGTCCCAGTCGGTGGTCTCGATGAGCTCGGCGTAGGTCTTGGTGTAGCCGTCGGACATCAGGTAGCAGGGGCGCTGCCAGCCGAGCAGGGAGTAGGAGGGGATGCCCCAGGCGGTGCAGGCGAAGTCGATTTTGCCCTCGAGGAAGTCGAGGAAGAGCGGGGAGTGGTTCAGGCGCCAGCGGCGGCGGTTGCCGTTCGCGAACGCCTTGCGGAACAGCTCCCTGGTCTCGGTCACGCCGAGGAAGTGCTCCTGGTCGGGGGCCTTCTCATAGGCGTAGGCGGGAGAGATCATCATCTGGTCCACGGCCAGGTCGTCGTTGAGGTAGTCGAGCACGTCGATGATGGTCTGCGGGGTGTCGGTGTTGAAGAAGGTGGTGTTGGTGGTGACCCGGAACCCGCGCCGCTGGCATTCCTTGATCGCCGCGACCGCCTCGTCGAACACGCCTTCCTTGCACACCGACGCGTCGTGCCGCTCGCGCAGCCCGTCGATGTGCACCGCCCAGGCGAAGTAGCGCGATGGCGTGAACTTGTCCAGCTTCTTCGGGATGAGCAGCGCGTTCGTGCACAGGAAGACGTACTTCTTCCGCTTGATCAGCTCGGCGACTAGCACGTCGATCTGCGGGTGCATGAGCGGCTCCCCGCCGGCGATGGACACCATCGGCGCGCCGCATTCGTCGATCGCGGCCAGCGCCTGCTCCACCGGCATCCGCTGTTTGAGCACGTCGTGCGGCTGCTGGATCTTGCCGCAGCCGGCGCACTTGAGGTTGCACGCGAACAGCGGCTCCAGCTCGACCAGCAGCGGGAACTTGTCCTTGCGGGAGAGCTTCTGGCGCATGAGGTACGCCCCGATCCGCATGCTCTGGCGCAGCGGCATGGTCATGGCGACCTGACCTCCTTGGGCAGGCTGAAACGGATGGATTCGGTGGTGGTCACCCGCTCGTTCACTTCCACCGGGCCGAGCCCGGCCAGGGCGGCGATGATCTCCCCCACGACCGCCGGTGGCGCGGACGCCCCGGCGCTGAGGCCGACCGTGGCGACCCCGGCCAGCCAGCCCAGCTCGATGTCGGCCGGGCCGTCAATGAGATAGGCCGGCACCCCGGCCCGCTGTGCGGTCTCCACGAGCCGGACCGAGTTGGATGAGTTCGCCGAGCCGGCCACCAGCACCAGGTCGGACTCGGCGGCGACGGCCCGCACGGCCTGCTGCCGGTTGGTGGTGGCGTAGCAGATGTCGTCGCTGCCCGGCGCCCGCGCGGCCGGGAAGCGCTCCCGCAGCGCGCCGGCCACCTCCTCGGCCTCGTCCACGGCCAGCGTGGTCTGCATAAGGTAGGCGACCTTGGCCGGGTCCGGCGGGCGCAGCCGGGCGACGTCGGCGGCCGTCTCCACCAGGGCCATGGCCTCCGGCGCCTCGCCCAGCGTCCCCTCGACCTCCTCGTGGCCGGCGTGGCCGATCAGCGCCACCAGGTACCCCTCCGCGGCGAAGCGGCGCGCCTCGACGTGCACCTTGGACACCAGCGGGCAGGTGGCGTCCACGGTGGCCAGCCCGCGCCGGTCCGCGTCCGCCCGCACGGCCGGGGAGACGCCGTGCGCGGAGAACACCACGCACGCCCCGTCCGGTACCTGGTCAAGCTCGTCCACGAACACCGCGCCGCGGCGCTCCAGATCGGCCACCACGTGGGTGTTGTGCACGATCTGCTTGCGCACGTACACCGGCGGCCCCTGCTGCTGGAGCAGCTTCTCGACGATCTCGATCGCCCGCTCCACCCCGGCGCAGAACGACCGCGGCCCGGCGAGCAGGACCCGCCGCTGGCCGGCCGCCGCCGCCCACCGGGTCAGGGCCGGCCCGGCGGCCCGCAGGGAGCGGAGCGCGCGCAGCCCGCCGGCCAGCGCGGCCGGGCTCAGCAGCGGCCGCCGCGGGGTGTCGGAGATGGCCCGGACCACCGCCACCGGCCGCCCGCCGGCCGCGGCGGCCAGCCACGCCGACTCCAGGTCGACGGCCAGCGCACCCGCATCCGCGGCCCGCGCCCGCTCCCGGCCACCGGCGAGCCGCTCCACGCTTACCACCGGCCCGGTCCTGACCGCCAGCCCGGCCCGGCGCAGCTCCCCCGCCAGCAGCGGCGCCGACGGGCACGCGGTAGTGGTGGTCCCGTCGCTGACCTCGGTGGCCACCACCAGGTCTCCGGGGCTGAGGTCATCGGTCAGCCCGCCGCCGGTCCCCGCGACCACGAGCGCGCCAAACGTATCCTGCCGGAGCCGCCCCGCCTGCCGCCGCGCGCGCCGGGGCCCATACCCGCTGACCCGGACCTCGCCGCCGATCCCCGGCCGCACCGCCCGTGCCTCGGGCAGCAACGGCGCACACACCACCAGCCGCCCGCCGGCCTGGGCGCCGACGGCCGCATCCGGCCCAGTGCCGGGCAGCACGCCCGCCACATCGGGCCTCGCGCCGTCGCGCAGCGCGCCAGCCCCACCCGGCCTCTGGCCGTTCACCACGCCCACCGCGTCCGGCCCCGTGGCGCCAGCCGCATCTGGCCCCTCGCCGGACGCAACGGCGGCCACCTCCGGCTCCTCGCGGGGCGGCACCTCGGGGACGCCGTCTGCGTCGGCCTTGTGCGCCGTCATGACGTCCCTGCCACATATCTGCCGAGCGCCATAACCGGGAACACCAGCCGGTACAGGTGATAGTTGAGATAGAAGTCCCGCGGGAACCCGGTGCCGGTGAACTGCGGCTCATCCCAGGTCCCGTCCTCCCGCTGGTGGTCAATGAGCCACCGAACGCCCCGCTCCACGGCGGCGTCTTCTGGCCGGGCGTCCGGTGCCGCCGGCCGGGACGTTTTGTCCAGGCCGGGGGTACCGTGCGCACGGCTTGCTCCCCCAGCCCCGGCGGCGAGCAAGGCCAGCAGCGCCCACGCCGTCTGCGATGCGGTGGATTCGCCGCGCCCGGCGAGCCCAGGGTCGTCGTAGGACCGCATGTCCTCCCCCCAGCCGCCGTCCGCGTTCTGGCGCTCCTCCAGCCAGGCCACCGCACGCCGGATGGCGGGCTGGCCGGGCCTGACCCCGGCCGCGATGAGCGCGGGCACCACGGCGCCGGTGCCGTACACGTAGTTCGCGCCCCACCGGCCGAACCACGAGCCGTCGCTCTCCTGCGCCCGCAGCAGCCAGACCACGCCGCGCCGGGCCGCCCGGCTGCCGGCCAGGCCCTCGGCCGCCAGCGCCTCGACCACGTGCGCGGTGACGTCGGCCGAGGGCTGATCCACCACCGCGCCGAAGTCGCAGAACGGCAGCTTGGTCACCAGCGCGGAGGTGTTGTCGGCGTCGAACGCGCCCCAGCCGCCGTCGCGGGACTGCATGCCCACCATCCAGCGCACCCCGCGCTCGATGGCCGGCGCCCGCGCGGCATCGCCCCGCGCCCCCGCCGGGCTGCGGGCCCGGCGCAGCGCCAGCACCACCTCCGCGGTGTCGTCGATGTCGGGATAGATGTCGTTGTCGAACTCGAACGCCCAGCCCCCGGGCGCCAGGCCCGGCCTGCGCACCTGCCAGTCGCCCGGGCCGGTGATCTCCTCGTCGAGCAGCCAGCCGGCCGCGGCCGTGAGCGCAGCGTGATCGGGCGGCAGGCCCGCGTCGGCCAGCGCGACGACGGCCAGCACGGTGTCCCACACCGGTGACTGGCAGGCTTCCAGCCGCCGCACCGGGCCGTCCGGGCTGTCCTCGATGATGGTGAATCGCTCCAGCCCGGCGAGCCCGCGCTTGATCACCGGATGGTCGAGCCCGTAGCCGAGCAGGTGCAGGGCGATCAGCGAGTAGACCCAGGGCGGCTGGATGCCGCCCCAGCAGCCGTCCTTCTCCTGCCGCGCGATGATCCATTCCGCGCACCGGCGCAGCGCCGCGCGGCGCACCGCCCGCACCGGCGCGGCCTGGTGGGCTCGGCGCTCGTAGCCGTGCAGCCCCCGGTCCAGCCCGCCGAACACCGCCGCCCACCCCGGCCCGGGTCCCGGCCGGTCGGTCCGGCCTGCCCGGCGGGGCGGGTCACCCGGCTCGGCGGCCGGCCCGGCCAGCTCGTTGAGCGTGAAGGGGAGCGGCCGGACCGGGCGCAGCGTGCCGACGATGGTCAGCGGCACGATCGTCTGCCGGGCCCAGCACGCCCAGTCATAGACGTTGAGCGGGAACCAGGCCGGCAGGTAGATCAGCTCCGGCGGCATGACCGGCAGGTCATCCCAGGACCATTCGCCGAACATGGCCAGCCAGATCCGGGTGAACACCCGGGTGGCCGGGATACCGCCCCCGGCCCGGATCCATTCCGCCGCCCTCGCCATGTGCGGCTCGGCCGGCTGGTGCCCGGCCAGCCGCAGCGCGACGTAGGCCTCGACCGTGGTGGACAGGTCGCCCGGCCCGCCGTAGAAGTTGGCCCAGGTGCCGTCCTCGCGCTGCTTGGACGCGATCCACCGCGCCGACGCCGCGGTCTGCTCGCGGGTGCGGATGTGCAGGAACTCCCGCAGCAGCAGGTCCTCGGCGTCCATGGTGACGTTGGTCTCGAGTTCGCCCTGCCACCAGCCCTGCTGGTGCTGGAGGCCGAGCAGGTGGTCGCGGGCGCGGGCGAGCGCCAGCGCGGGGGTGGTGGCAGCCCGTCCCCGCGGCCGCGGATGTGTGACCGTCATCCTCTCCTCCCGCATCGCTGCGCCACCGCTCACCACTGGCGCGCGGTGATGAACTCGGCGATCCCGGCGAACTCGGCCCGGACGTCGGCGGGCATGCCGGTGTTGGCCAGGCACCGGTGCGCGGCCGCGAGCTGCGTGCCCGCCTCGGCCTCGGTCCAGGCCTTGCCGCCGGCCTCCTCGACCAGCCCGGCCGCCCGCACCAGGTCGTCCTCGCTCAGCGCCTCCTCCCGGGCCAGCAGGGCCGCGAGCTCACGCGCCCCGGCCGTCCCGGCGGTCAGCGCCGCCACCACCGGCAGCGACTTCTTCCTGGCCCGCAGGTCCGACCGCACCGGCTTGCCGGTCACCTCCGGGGTACCCCAGATGCCGAGCAGGTCGTCGGTGAGCTGGAAGGCCAGGCCCGCGTGCGCGCCGAACGCGGCCAGCCCCATCGCCAGTTCGGGTGGGGCGCCCACGTGTATGGAGCCGATGCTGCAGGCACATGCCATCAGTGCGGCCGTCTTGTCGCCGGCCATCGCCAGGCACTCCGGCAGCGTGACGTCGTCGCGCTGCTCGAAGGCCAGGTCCGCGCCCTGGCCGGCGATCAGCCGCTGCACCGCGGCGGACAGGGCCCGCGCCGCCCACACCCCCTGCGGCGCGGCGTCCTCCAGCAGGATGTCCTGGGCGAGCGCGAGCATGGCGTCGCCGGCCAGGATGGCCGCGCCGGTCCCGTAGACGGTCCAGGCCGTCGGCCGGTGCCTGCGCTCGGTGTCGCCGTCCATGATGTCGTCGTGCAGCAGCGAGAAGTTATGGACCAGCTCCACCGCGACGGCCGCGGGCACGCCACGTTCCGGCGCGGCGTTCGCGGCGCGCGCCGACAGCAGGGTCAGCGCGGGCCGGAGCGCCTTGCCCGCGCCCGGCGCCCGGCCGCGGCGGCCCTGGGCATGGCCGTCAGCCCCGCCACCACCGCCGGTTCTGGCCTGGCCGTCCGCCCCTGCTCCGCCGTCAGCCCCGGTCGCGGTGCCTGGCGGCGTGCCTTCCGGGCCCCCCAGGCCAAGGTGGTAGGCCGCCACCTTCCGCACATCGGGGGTGAGCCTTTGCACGGCCGCCGCGAGCGCCGGCCCGACCAGGTCGCGGGCGGTTACCACGCCCGTCGGCATCACGGCCGTCATGCCGTGGCCTCCGTGCCCGCCGGGCCGCCTGCCGGCACTGCCCCGGTCACCGGGCCGGAGCCGTTCACCGCGCCTGGCCGCCGGGCTGGCCTGGCCGGCAGGCCAGCCCGGCCGGGCGCCGCGAGCTCCTGGCGCAGCACGCGCACCGCATTCAAACCGCTTCGCACGGCTCCCTCCATCGTGTCTGGCCACCCGGTGTCGGTCCAGGCGCCGGCCAGCACCAGCCCCGGCACAGCGGTGGCGGCTCCCGGCCGCAGCCGCTCGCACCCCGGCACCTGGCGCAGCGTGGCCCGCCGCTCCCTGGTGACGAAGAAGTCAGTGACCCTCGCCCCGCGCGCGGCCGGGAACAGATCCGCCATGGCGGGCAGGAACTGCTCCCGCAAGGCCGATGCCGGGACGTCCACGTAGGCATCGGCGGCCGACAGCGACACCGCGAGGTACTGTCCCGGCCCCAGCCCGGACGGGCCGGTCCGGTCGAACACCCATTGCACGGGTGAGTCCACCGCCGCCGCGAACGGCAGCCGGGTGACCCGCCGGTCGTAGATCACGTGCACGTTGACGATGGGTGAGGTGGTGAGCTCCCGCCACTGTGCCGGGCCGGGCCTGTTCCCCGCGGCCGCCGGCCCGCTGGCGGCGCCGGCGGGCGCCAGCCTGGCCGCGACCGCGGGCGGCACCGCCAGGACCACACCGTCCGCCTCGAGGACCAGCCCGGCATCGCCCGGCGGGCCGTCGCCGCCCCGGGGCCCGGCCAGCCGCACCCGCAGCCGGGCCCCGGGCCCGCCCGGCAGCGCCTCCACGGCGGCCGCCTTCGCGCTCAGCCGCACCTGCGCGCCCAGCTGCGCCAGCAGCTCGCCCGCCGCCCGCCCGTGCAGGTCACCGAGCGGGACGGCCGGCACCCCGATGTCGGCGGCGTCCCTGGCCCCCAGCAGCGCCGTCTTCACCACGGTGGCGGCCAGCGCCAGGTTGGCGTCATCGCCGCCGACGTTGAGCGCGGACACCGTGAACAGGTCCCACAGCAGCCGCCGCGTCTGCTCGTCCTGCCCGTGGGCGGCGAGCCAGTCACCCAGCCGCTGCCGGTCAAGGTCGGCTCTCGCCGGGTTCAGGGCCGCCATGGCGAGCGCGGCCCGGGCCACACGCAGCCGCTGCGCGGGGGAAAGGAAGCGGTAGCCGGCCAGGGCCTGGCCCATGTGCAGCGGGCCAGGCAGCGCTGTCCGGCGCAGCCGCGCCCGCCCTCCCGGCGCCAGCACGGTGACGTCGAACCGGTCCTGCAGCGCCACCGACCCGGTCACGCCGAGCCGCGCGAGCAGGCCGCGGTAGGCCACGCAGCAGCGCAGGAACACGTGCTGGCCGTTGTCGACCATGAGGCCGCCGCGGCTGAACGAGCAGGTCGCACCGCCCAGGCGGGGCCTGGCCTCCACGAGCGTGACATCGGCGCCCACCTCGCGCAGCGCGATCGCGGCCGTGATGCCGGCCAGGCCGCCACCGACCACGACGATCTTGCCTGGCGCGCTCACCGGGCCGCTCCCGTCACGGCCGTCCGGCCCGCCCGGCGCGGGCGCAGGGCCACCGTCAGCGACCGGGCCGCCACCAGGGCTTTCTCCTTGGTAGACAGCGACATCCGGCGCTCAAGGACCACGCGCGGGGTGGCGGCGATGCGTTCCAGCAGCCGGAAGTAGATGCCCGCCATCGCCCCGGCGGAGGCCGCGCTGCGCCAGTCCAGCAACGGCATCAGCGCGAGGCCCCTCGTGTACCACGTGCTCGCGCGCTGCGCCTCGAACTCCACCAGCGCCGCGAGCTTGTCCCCGTTGACGTCGTCACCCGGCCCGGGCCGGGCCGGCCCCCCCTGGAGCGGCCCGTCCTCCAGGGAGCAGCCGAAGCGCTCGAAGTCCTCAGCCGGCAGGTAGACCCGCCCGCCGAGGTAGTCCTCGCGGATGTCGCGCAGGATGTTGGTGAGCTGGAGCGCGACGCCGAGCGCGTCCGCGAGCGGGGCGGCGGCGGCGACGTCGTCCGTGCCGAACACACCCAGCGAAAGCCGGCCGATCGAGCCCGCCACACACCGGCAGTAGTGCAGCAGGTCGTCGAAGGTGTGGTAGGTCGTGCCCCGCACGTCCGCCTCGCAGCCGTCGATGAGCTCGCCGAACGCGGCCAGCGGGATGTCGAACCGGCCCGCCGCGTCCGCCAGCGCCACCAGCACCAGGTCGCCGCCTGCGGAGGTGTCCCCGCCCGGGGTGGTGCCGGCGGGCGGGCTGTCCTCCCCGGGCGGGCCGCCGTTCCCGCCGGGCGGGCCGCCGTTCCGGCCGGGCGCGGCCAGCGGTGCGCCGAGCGCGGTCACGCTGGCCCGCGCGTCGGACAGTGCGGCCAGCTTGGCCGGCTTGGGCAGGTCGCCGTCGCCGATGTCGTCGATCCGGCGGGCGAAGGCGTAGACCGCCGCCAGCGCCTGCCGCTTGGCGGGCGGCAGCAGCCGGATGCCGTAGGAGAAGTTCCTGGCCTGGGACCAGGTGATCTCCTCGCAGTGCCGGTAGGCGGCGTGGACATCCATGGCCTCATCTCCCGGTCGCATACGCCCTCACCAGTTCCGCGGCGACCCGGGCCTGGCCCGGCCGGGGAGTGGCGCGCAGCACGTCGTGGCCGCTGGCGGCGATCGCGGCCAGTGCCGCCCGGCCGCCGGCCACGTAGCCGGCCACGGCGGCGCGGGCAGCACCGCGCAGGGTGCCGACGATCGGCGCGCCGGCGTCCAGCAGCTCGCGGGCGCGCTGTTCCTCGAAGGCGATCAGGGCCCGCACCCGCGGGCCGGCGCGGGGACGGCCAGGTCCCGCTCGGAGCAGCCGAACCGGTCCAGGTCCTCCTCGGGCAGGTAGATCCGGCCGGCCCGCAGGTCCTCGGCCACGTCCTGCCAGTGCTCGGCGAGCTGGAGCGCGGTGCAGACCCGATCGGAGAGCGCCTCGCGCGCGGGCGTGGCGGCGCCGAAGATGTGGAGCACGATCCGGCCGACCGGATTGGCGGAGAGACGGCAGTACTCCAGCAGGTCGCCGTAGGTCGGGTACCGGGACACCACCTGGTCCTGGCGATTCGCCGCGATGAGGTCATGGAACGGCTGAGCGGGGATCGCGCAGGCGACGACGGTGGGGGCGAGCGCGCGGATCACGGCGAGCCGCGGCGGGCCGTCGGCCGGGCCCTCGGTGCCCGCCGTGGCGGCCGGCGGCACCATCCGGTACAGGCGCCGGAGGTCGGCTTCGAGCTCGTCGAGCAGATCCAGCCTCTCCTGGGGGGCCGCCTGGTCCCCCATGTCGTCGACCGATCGCGCGAAGCCGTAGACGGCGGCCAGGTGCCCCCGGTACCGGCGGGGCAGAAAGCGCAGGGCCACCGGGAAGTTCTCGGCCGACGCCTTGGCGCCGGCCTGAGCCATGATCGCCGTGGCCGAGGTACTCGCCGCCCCCGGGCCGCGGCTTTCGTCTGCTCGCGTCGCGTCCGGGGTCACGTCCCTATCCCTGCATAGTTCGCGGGCAAATGCAAACAATGACATGAGCGTCACATGACATGCACGTCGTAGAACGGTTAGCTGGCCTTCTGCCCTGCGGACCAGCCAGTCGATGATTGTACACAGGCCTTAATTGGCGCTGCGGCCGGGCCCCGCCGCGGTCTTGGGTGCCGGTCAGGGCGCGCTTCTGGACAAGGCGGAACGCATTATCAACGCCACGCTGACCCGCCGTGCGCACGGTCGGCGTAAGCTGCA
The DNA here is from genome assembly GCA_963730065.1 of uncultured Actinomycetes bacterium. Classification (GTDB taxonomy): domain Bacteria; phylum Actinomycetota; class Actinomycetes; order Streptosporangiales; family Streptosporangiaceae; genus UBA9676. Next base: position 48,574 of record CAVSQL010000015.1, read on the forward strand.
TCGTCCCAGGTCCGGGTCGAGAGGCCGGCGCTGGGTCACACCGGGACGCCGAACGGGATGCTGCGCGGCGCGACCGGGCCATGACAGTTCGCACATACAAACTGTCGGTGGTGCGACGCCGCTAATCGTTTGCATGCCGCCCCGCCCGGCCATCACCGGTGCTCGCTTTGGGCCTTGCTTTACCCGATGGTGGCCCGCGGCCGGCCGGCTGGCCGCTGCCAGCGCACCTTTCGCTGACGTCAGCGTCATATTCAGGAGGGTGCCGCCCAATTCCCTGACAGTAATGTCACATAGGGGCGAAATTGCCGGTCAGGTCCGCCAGATGAGGGCGAGCGCGCAGTCGTCGCCGCCGCCTGCGGCGCTCTGCATGACCCGGACCAGGTCGGCGGCACCGGCGCGGAACCCGGAGGCGACCAGCCGGTCCGCCTCCCCCAGCAGCCGGTCGGTCCCGTAATCGATGTCCCGGCCGGGGGCCTCAACCAGCCCGTCGGTGTAGAGCATCAACGCGTCGCCCGGCCGCAGGATGCCCCGCTCGGGGACCAGCCGCAGGTCAGCGACGACCCCTAGCACGATGCCACGGGCCTGGGTGACACGCCAGGTGCCGCTGCTGGCGTCGAGATGGGCAGCGGGCGGGTGCCCGGCGGAGGTCACCACATACTCACCGGTGGTGAGGTCGAGCGCGAGATGCACGGCGGTGACGAAGCCCTCCGTCATCTCCCCCCGGCGCAGGTAGGCGTTGCACGCGGACAAGAACCCCTCCTGCGGGACCGATCCGAGCAGGCCGCCGAACGCGCCCGACAGCAGCAGCGCCCGGGTCCCCGCGTCCACGCCTTTGCCCGCCACGTCGACCAGCGCCACCTCCAGGGCCTTCCCGTCGCAGGCGGAAACCAGGAAGTCGCCGCCGAACGAGGAGCCGCCCGCGGGCCTGAGGACCGAGACCGACCCCCAGCCCTCAGGCAGGTCCGGCAGCGTCCCCTGCGCGCGGATCCGGTCCCGCAGCTCGATCAGCATCTGATTGCCCCTCAGTCCCTGCATGCCGAGCTGCTTCCTGGTCCGCGCGAGCACATCGGCGACCAGCGCGGTGACCACGATGGTGGCGATGAGCCCCGGCCCGGCCAGCCCCATCAGGGCGTCATAGGCCAGCCCGGCCGCGATGACACAGAACAGGATGCGCAGCGCGCGCGGCCACAGCAGGAGGCCTCCGGCCAGCACCGGCAGGATGAGCAGGCCCGGTGAGAACCACTCCACCGAGACGTGCACGGCCGCCACGCTGATGACGACCGTCACCAGTGCGAGGCTCACCGCCACCCGCCGGTTACGGGTGATCAGCTGGTGACGCACGAAGCCGCTGGCCTTGCCCGCTGCGGCACGGGCAGCGAGCACGGTGCGGGACCAGCCGGGCACAACCATGATGGCGGCACTGTATCGGCCCGCCGCGGGATCCGGAACCTGCGAGCGCGGCGCGGCTGGCCCGGCCGCCCCTCGCCGCGGGCCGTCCGCCCTGATAACTGGCTAGCGCCGCGCCCCGTCACCCGGGTAGGAATGCGGGCATGGCCACCCCCTACCCGATCCGCGTCATCACCCAGGACGAGCTGCTCGCGGTCCACCACGTGCACGAGCACGCCTTTCACACCGGGCCGCTGTCCGAGCAGGCCCGTGCGCGCGTGCACAGCCGGGTGGAGTGCGAGCGCACCGTTGCGGCGTTCGACGGCGGCACGATGGTCGGCTGCGCCGGCGCGTTCAGCTTCCGGATGCGGGTTCCCGGCGCGCTGGCCGCGGTGGCCGGGGTGAGCCTGGTCGCGGTGCTGCCCTCCCACCGGCGCCGTGGGATCCTCGCCTCACTCATGCGGCATCAGCTCGATGACCTGCACGAACGAGGTGACGCGGTGGCCGCGCTGTTCGCGTCGGAAGCAAGGATCTACGGGCGGTTCGGTTACGGGCGCGCCTCCTGGCATGCCGGTTTCAGCCTGCGCGGGGGCGAGGGAGAGCTGGCCGCCGACGCGCCCAACGACGAGGCCCTGAGGCTGCGGATCGCCGAGCCGGAGTCTTCCCGGGCCGAGCTGGCCAAGGTGTATGAGATGGTGCTCGGCGAGCGGCCCGGCTTCTTCGCCCGCAACGAGGCCTGGTGGGACCGGGCGCTGGCCGACGAGCCGGACAGCCGTGGCGGCGGCAGCCCGTTGCGCTGCGTTCTAGCCGAGGATGCCTCCAGCCCGCGCGGGTACGCCCTGTTCTCCGGCCGCGAGCGGTGGGAAGGCGACGCGTACCTGCCGGACTCCGTGATCGAGGTACGCGAGGTCATGACCGCCGACCCGGCCGCCAGCGCCGCGATCTGGGGCGATCTGCTCAGCCGGGACCTGACCACCGAGTTCCTGGTACCGATGCGTCCGGTGGACGACCCGCTGCTGCATCTGCTGGCTGACCCGCGCCGGGTCCGCACCCGCATCTCCGACGGGCTGTGGGTCCGGCTGGTGGACGTGGCCAGCGCGCTCGCCCAGCGCCGCTACGCGTGCCCGGTGGACGTGGTCATCGAGGTGGCCGACGGCAGCTGCGGCTGGAATCAGGGCCGGTGGCGGCTCACCGCCGGGGCCGCCAGCGCCTCCGGTCCCGGCCGCGGCGCGCCAGCCGGGGTGGGCGCCACCTGCGAGCGGACCACCGACGCGGCGGACATCGCGCTGCCCGTGCGGGCGCTGGGCGCCGCCTACCTCGGCGGAACCCGGCTGGGCCCGATGGCAGCGGCCGGCCTGGTCACCGAGCTGCGTCCCGGCACCCTGGCCCGGCTGTCGACCGCGCTGTCCTGGGATCCCGCCCCCTGGTGCCCGATGTTCTTCTGAGCGCCGGTCCCGCACCGGCCTGGCGGTCCCGCTGCGGCCGGCCCCGCGCGGTACTAACCCGGCTTCCAGCTCTTTGATGCACTCGCTCAGGCGGCGGGGGCTGCGGGCGTTGAGCACCGGCCGGGTCTGGCCCTGCGGCCGGGCGCACCACAGAGGACCGCCGATGTAGCGGTCGACCCGCCAGATCTGCCACCCGGGATGCCGGTCCCGGAGAGCGGCCAGCTCCTCGTCGTTCGGGTTCACGGGGGTGACACTAGCTCCAGCGGATCATGGAAGCCGGCTTCCCGGCCTGCTCGCTACCTAGCTGTTACCGGACCTGGCTGGGACGATGCGGGCCCAGCCGCGGGCCGGGCGGGCCCGGCCGAGAGGAGGAACGAGTCATGGGTGAGACCGCGCTCGTGGTGGGCGATGCCGACAACGGCCTACGGGAGACCCTGGACGCGGAGATCAACGCGTTCAACGCCGCGGTGACCGGCCAGGCCGACGGCCGGTTGCTGTGCGTCTCCGTCCGCGGGGACGGCGGTGACCTGCGCGCGGGGCTGTTCGGGTGGACGTGGGGCGGATGTGGCTACGTCGAGCTTTTCTGGGTGCGCGAGGACCACCGCGGGCAGGGCCTGGGCACCCGGCTGCTGGCCGCGGCGGAGCAGGAGATCCGGCGCCGTGGCTGCAGCCAGGTGGCCCTGAGCACCCATTCGTTCCAGGCACCGGGTTTCTACGCCCGCTCCGGTTACCGGGAGTGCGGCCGCACGCCGGCCTACCCGCGCGGGCACGACCAGATCCACCTGGTGAAGCAGCTCAGCTGACCTGCTGTTCCAGGGAAGGAGCCGATGTAGTCGTTGACGGGCGCGAACCTCTGATCCGGCATGTAATCTCCTCCCGGTCCGTGTGCGGGACCGAACCGCCGCTCACGCTGGCTCGCCGCCGAGGTCCTGTCCCAGGTGCGCTCGCCCTGGGCCGCCCGCGGTGCGACACTGGGCGGTGGAGGCCGTCATGCCGGGGATGAAGGTCACGCTGAACAGCGCGATGCGGGTCAGGGACGTCTCCAAGCCACTGCCTCATCACGATGACGATGCCCTCGCCAACGTGGCCGACTGGCCCGCCGCGCGCCCCCGGCCGGGGCCGGGCCCGCCGCCGCCGCGCGGCCGCAAGACGGGCACCGCACCCGGACCATGGCGTCCCGGTGCGGAACGCGGTGAGGCACCCCCCGCCGGGGCCGGAGGCGGGCGCCGGAAGGGGCAGGCCCCGCCGGCGCCGCCGGCGCCCCGCGGTACGGGCCAGCGGCCGCAGCCGCCGACGTCAGGCGGCTTGGGACAGCGGCCGCAGCCGGAGGTGACCCAGCCACCACGGCAGCCGCCGGCCGCCCCCGGCGGTGACGGCGGGGTGGGCGAGGGCCGCCCGGGCCCGGCCCGGCGCAAACGGGTTCGCCGCCGCCGCCGGGGCGGCCAGGCACGCGGCTGAGGTCATTCCTGGCCGGGGAGCGGTGGCAGCTCGCCGGACCGCTCGTAGTCCGAGATCATCTCCAGCCGCCGCACGTGCCGTGCCTCGCCCGAGAACGGCGTCTCCAGGAACACCTGCGTGAACGCGATCGCGTCGGCCACCGGATGCATCCTCGCGCCCAGGCTCAGCACGTTGGCGCTGTTGTGCAGGCGGGCCAGCCGGGCCGTCTCCTCGCTCCAGGCCAGCGCGGCCCGGATACCGCCGATCTTGTTGGCGGCGATCTGCTCGCCGTTGCCCGACCCGCCGATCACGATCCCGATGCTGCCCGGGTCGGCCGCTGCCGCGGCGGCCGCGCGCATGACGTAGGGCGGGTAGTCGTCGTCATCGCGGTAGGACGCCGGGCCGCAGTCGGTCACCTCATGGCCTGCCGAGCTCAGCCAGTTGACCAGGACCGACTTCAGCTCGAACCCAGCATGATCAGATCCCACGTAGACGCGCACGCGCGCCAGTCTCGCATGCCCCGGCAACCGGCCGCGGTCTCGCCCGCCGCAGCGCCCGGGGAGAGGGCGGCGGTCAGTCGGTCAGGACCTTGCGCAAGGTGGTGGCGAAGGCGGCGGGATCGCCCGTCCGGCCGTATTCGCCGCCGAGGAATCCGTCGTGGCCGCCCGGGAAGGTGACGGGCGCCGTCCCGAGCCGTTGGGCCACGGCCACGGCCGCGCGGCCAGCCAGCATCTGGCCCGATTCCGCCCCGGGGGCGCTGCCACGGTGGATCGTCGGCACGTGAGGTTAGTGTCGGCATCATGGCTGACTTCATTCGTGCCGACCTGCATGGCTCCCGGTTCGAGCACGTTGACCTCAGCGGCGCGCAACTGCGCGCCGTCGACCTGACCGACGCGACGCTGGACGGCCAGACCGAACCGGTCGAGGGACCCGGCTGGCCGCCGCCCCGCAGCTACCCCGTGCGTGAATGCCTGCTGGTCATCCTCAACGAAGAGTGGCAGCACCGCCAGTACGCCGAGCGAGACCTGGACGCCCAGCAAGCGCGCACCAGGTAGCGGGGGCGCGCGGCAGCATCCCCGGGGTGGGTCACGATGATGGTGTGAGGGTCCGGTTCGTAGGCAGCGGCGACGCGTTCGGCAGCGGCGGGCGCTGGCAGACATGTATCCACCTGGAGGCCGGCGGGCAGGTGCTGCTGGTTGACTGCGGGGCCACGAGCCTGGTGGCGCTTAAGGCCCAGGGGCTGGACCCGAACGCGGTCGGCGCGGTGGCCGTGACCCACCTGCATGGTGACCACTTCGGCGGCCTGCCGTTCCTGATCCTGGACGGCCAGTTCAGCCACCGGTCAGCGCCGCTGCTGGTGGCCGGGCCGCCGGGCATCCGGGCCCGGCTGACCGGGGCGATGGAGACACTGTTCCCGGGCTCGAGCCGGGCGCGCCGGCGGTTCCCCGTGCGGGTGACCGAGCTGGCTCCCGACGGCACACCCGCCGGAATGGGCGCGGCGAGCGTGCGCGGGTGGCAGGTCGAGCACGCCTGCGGCGCCCCGCCGCTGGCGCTGCGGGTGGAACTCGGCGGCGTGAGCTTCGCCTACTCCGGGGACACCCAGTGGACCCCGGTCCTGGCCGAGCCAGCGCGGGGAGCGGATCTGCTCGCCGTGGAGGCGTACACCTTCGACCGGCCGATCCGTTACCACCTCGACTACCAGACGCTGCGCGCGCACCTCGGCGAACTGCGCGCGGACCGGGTCGTGCTCACCCACATGTCCGCGGCCATGCTCGGCCGGCTCACCGATGCCGACCTGCCCGCGGCCTACGACGGCATGGTCATCGACCTGTGACGGCGCGGAAGACCGGGCCCGCTTGTGCCAGCGGCTGGCCCCCTCATACCGTCGCGTGATGACCTACCGGTACTGGCCGTTGTTCGACCTGCGCCTGGCCTCGCCCGATCTGGCCCTTCGCGCGATGACCGAAGCGGACCTGGCCGCGATCGCCGATCTGCTGCCTGATGATGTGGAACAGGACCCGGCGGCGACCACCTACGACGTGGGTGATGCCCGCATCGGCCGGGGAATCGTCTCCCACCAGAGCTACTGGAAGGCCTACGGAACCTGGCACCCCAGCGCCTGGCGGCTCAATTTCGTGGTCCGTGCGGCCGGCCAGATCGTCGGCGTCCAAGAGCTTGAGGGCAACGACTTCCCGGCCCTGCGCACCGTCGACACCTCCTCTTTCCTGGTGCCCGCGGCGCGGGGCCGGGGCTATGGCAAGCAGATGCGCAGCGCGGTGCTCGCGCTGGCCTTCGGGCCACTGCAAGCACAGGCGGCGATCACCTCGGCCTGGCACGACAACCACGCCTCGCTGGGCGTCTCCCGCGCCCTGGGATACCGGCCCAATGGCGAATCGCTGCATGCGCGCGGAAATCGCGCCGACGTCATGGAGCACATGCGGCTGCTGCGCGCGGACTGGCTGGCCAGCGGCCTGGGCGACCAGGTGCTGATCAGCGGCTTCGAGGGCTGCCGGCCCCTTTTCGGCCTGCCCGATCGCTGAGCAACGGCAAGGAACGCACCACCGTCAACACGAGTCCTCGGTCCTCGGCCCGGCCAGCTTTCAGGGCGAACCGACCGACCGGGCGTTGGCCGATTCGCCGGGGTCGATGCCAAAGGAGATGATGCGCGTGGGCTGTATGCGGACGATGGTGTCCTCGAACCGCTCCCCGAACGCCTTTCCCCCCGACGGGATCACGGCGGCGGTCCCGCGGACTTCGATCATGCGCGGCTGCCATGGGGGGAGCACGTCGTCGATCACGATGCTCGCCCGGCCGGTGCGCTGCACGTCACGAAGCTTCTTGGTCTGGCTCATCCGCATGCCGCCCACGTCGATAGCGTCGTGCTCGGCGTTGTAGCGGAACGATGTCGGCACCACGTGCGGCTGCCCGTCCGGGCCCACGGTCGCGATCCGGCCCAGCCGCTGGTCCCCGAGGTAGTCGATCTCCTTGCCGGTGAACACGCTCATGCCCGGCTAACCCATTCGCCCGCTGCGGCATTCCGCCGGCCGGCATGATCACTCGTCACCTCGGCGACTCAGCCACTGAGGCCACGAAGCCTAAAGCGGCGAGATGCCATCCAAGTCCGCATTGCCACCCTGGACCGAAACGTACAGTTCTGTGGCGAAGGGGCCCTCAGGCCTGGGCAAGATACCAGGCGGGACGGCCGCTCGCCCCGGCGATGAAGATCCGCACGGCGTCTCAGTCTAAGGCCGCCCGGGCGCCATCCCCGCCCGCGGAGCCGCAGGGGATGGCACCCCGGGCGGCTCAGTCGAAGACCGGATCCCGGAACCGGCTCCGCTTCAGCTCGAAGAAACCGTTGACGGACAGGACCGTCATCACGCCATCCCAGAGCCGGCCCGCGTCCTCGCCGCGCGGGATCGGGGACACCACCGGCCCGAAGATCGACTGCCCGTTCACCGAGATCACCGGCGTGCCGACGCCCTCCCCGACCCGGTCCATGCCGTCCTGATGGGACGCGCGCACGGCGTCGTCGTACTCGGTGGAGTCCATCGCGTCCGCGAGCGACGTGGGCAGGCCGGCCTCGGCCAGGGCCGCCTCGATGGTGGCGCGGTTACGCTCTGCCTTCTCGTTGTGGAACCGGGTGCCGATCGCGGTGTAGAGCGGGCCGAGCACCTCCGGGCCGGACGCCTGCTCGGCCGCCATGCACACCCGCACCGGGCCCCAGGCCCGGGCCATGAACTCCTTGTACCGGTCCGACAGGTCCTCCTTGCCCTCATTCAGCACGGCCAGGCTCATGACGTGCCAGCGGGGCTGCACGGGGCGCACCTTGGTCACCTCGACCAGCCAGCGCGAGGTGATCCAGGCCCAGGGACATTGCGGGTCAAACCAGAAATCGACCGGCGTCGGCTCCTGCTCGGCCACGTTTCCTCCTTCGGGGGGAACCAGAGGGATAGGCGCCGCGCTGGCGGGCAAGTCATGGGGACCCGCTGAGGGCGGCCGCCGTTGCCTGCAACCGGACCACCCTCCGCCGCATTCCGCGCGGCATGGCAGGATGCAAAACTGCTGGTGCTGAATCACCATGCAGCCGAACGAGGAAGGGCGGGAGCGCCGTGACGAACAATCTCACCCGGGACGAGGCGCACGACCGGGCCGAGCTGCTCCAGGTCGCCTCGTATCATATCGAGCTCGACCTCACCGGGGCTGAAGAGACGTTCTCCTCAGCGAGCACGGTGGTCTTCCGCTGCACCCGGCCCGGCGCGGCCAGCTTCATCGACCTGACCGCCCCGGCGGTGAGCGAGATCACCCTCAACGGCCAGCCGGTGGCGGCGGATGCCTTCGACGGCGACCGGATCGCGCTGGCGCCTCTCGGGGCCGAGAACGAACTGCGGGTGGTGGCGCGCTGCGCCTACTCGCGCAGCGGCGAGGGGATGCACCGGTTCACCGACCCCGCTGACGGCGGCGTCTACCTGTACACCGACCTGGAGACGTTCGACGCCCATCGCGTGTTCGCGTGCTTCGACCAGCCGGACCTCAAGGCCAGCTTCGAGCTGACGGTCACCGCGCCGGACGGCTGGCAGGTGATCTCGAACATGGCACCGGACGTGAGCGGAACACCAGCGGGAGACGCCACACGCTGGCATTTCCCGCCGTCGCCGCCGATGTCCACCTACATCACCTTTGCCGGGGCCGGCCCCTACCACGTGGTCCGGGCCGAGCACGACGGTATCCCGCTGGGCATCTACTGCCGGGCGTCGCTGGCCCAGTACCTGGACCCGGACGAGATCTTCGAGGTGACCCGGCAGGGGTTCGACTTCTTCCACGCCGCGTTCGGGGTGCGCTATGCGTTCGGCAAGTACGACCAGCTCTTCGTGCCCGAGTACAAGGCGGGCGCGATGGAGAACGCGGGCGCCGTGACGTTCCTGGAGGACTACATCTTCCGGTCCCGGGTCACCGACTTCGCGCGGGAGTCGCGGGCCGACACGATCCTGCATGAGATGGCGCACATGTGGTTCGGCGACCTGGTCACCATGCGCTGGTGGGACGACCTGTGGCTGAACGAGTCCTTCGCCACCTGGGCCGGCACCACGGCGCAGGCCGAAGCCACCCGCTGGACCTCGGCCTGGACCACGTTCGCCCAGCTGCACAAGTCCTGGGCCTACCGGCAGGACCAGCTCCCCTCCACCCACCCGATCGCGGCCGACATCCCCGACATCGCGGCGGTGGAGGTCAACTTCGACGGCATCACCTACGCCAAGGGCGCCGCCGTACTGAAACAGCTCGTGGCCTACGTCGGCATCGACAACTTCCTGGCCGGTGTGCGCCGCTATTTCGGCCAGCACGCCTGGTCCAACGCGACCCTGGCCGACCTGCTGGCGCCGCTGGAGGACACATCCGGGAGGGACCTGGCCGGCTGGTCCAAGCAGTGGCTGGAGGCCGCGGGCGTGAACACGCTGCGCCCGGAGTACGCCACCGACGCAGACGGGCGGTTCACCGAGTTCGCCGTCCGGCAGGAGGCCCCCGCGAGCCATCCCGTCCTCCGCGATCACCGGATCGCGATTGGGCTCTATGACCGGACCGCCGACGGTCTGGTCCGGCGGCTGCGGGTGGAGACCGACATCGCCGGTGAACGCACGGCCGTCGGCGCGCTGGCCGGGGAGCGGCGCCCCGACCTGGTGCTGGTGAACGACGACGACCTCACCTACGCCAAGATCCGCCTGGACGAGCACTCGCTGGCCACGCTCATGACCGGCATCGGCGAGTTCACCGAGTCGCTGCCCGCCGCGCTGTGCTGGGCCGCGGCCTGGGACATGGCCCGCGACGCCGAACTGGCCGCGCGGGACTACCTGCGCCTGGTCCTGGGCGGGGTGGAGTCGGTCACCGACATCTCCGTCCTGCAGACCCTGCTGCGCCAGGCGGCGGCCGCGCTGCGCCGCTTCACCGACCCGTCGTGGCGCCCGGCCGGGCTGGAACTCGCCGCCACCGCACTCCGGGATCTGCTGAACCGGGCCGGGCCGGGTTCCGACGCCCAGCTCGCCTACGTGCAGGCCTTCGCCGGGGTGGCGGCCTCGCCGGGTGACCTCGCGCTGCTCGCCGGGCTGCTGGACGGCTCACGGCCGATCGACGGGCTCGCCGTCGACACCGAACTGCGCTGGCGGCTACTGCGCCGGCTGGTCAGCCGGGGCGCGGCCGGGGAGGCCGAGATCGAGGCCGAGCTGGCGCGGGACGCCACCGACGCGGGCGCCCGCCGCGCGGCCACCTGCCGGGCCGCGATCCCCGAGCCGGCCGCCAAGGAGGCCGCATGGCAGCAGATCGTCGGCGGCACACTGCCCAACGCCATGTTCCGGGCAGTGCTGGACGGCTTCGCCGACCACGACCAGCTCGACCTGCTCGCCCCGTACACACAGCGCTATTTCGACGAGGTCGGCGGCATCTGGCGGGACTGGGGCTCGGACATGGCCCAGTGGTTCGTGGCCAACGCCTACCCCCTGTCCGACACCCATTCGGTGATCGAGGCGACCGATGCCCTGATCTCCAGCACCGACCCGCCCGCGCCGCTGCGCCGCCTGCTCATCGAGGGCCGGGATTCGGCGGAGCGGGCGCTGCGCTGCCAGGAGCGCGACCGCCAGGCCGGCTGACCGCCGCCACGACGGTGCGCACGCCCGGGTGGGCGGCCAGGTCCTCCAGCAGGACCGGCCGCCCGTCGCCGTCGCCCAGCGGGACGCACCAGTTCGGGTACTGCGTGGTGGTACCGGGCAGGTTCTGCGGGCGGCGCTCCCCGACCGCGTCCGCCAGCGACACCCCCACCAGCGCGGCCGGAGTGCGCGCGAGATAGCCGTAGAGCGCGACGGTGAACTCCGCCGGGCCCAGCGCCGGCCGCCGGGGCGAGCCCCTCCCGGGCCAGGGCGTCCTGCCAGGCCTGCAGGGCCGCGCCGGCGGCAGCCCGTTCTGCCGCTGGCTCGCGAGCCAGCAGCCCGAGGCCGGCCCGGAGCGTGACCTGCTCGCCGGTGACGAACGCGGCCACCGGCGGGACGTCGTGCGTGCCGACCGTGGCCAGGCAATGGTGGCGCCACTGCGCGGGCGGCCGGGGAACGCCGTCCCGGCGGCGCTCGAACCACAGCATGGACGTGCCGAGCACGCCCCGGGCGGCCAGGTAGTCGCGGACCCAGTCCTCGACCGTGCCGAGGTCCTCGCCGATCGCCAGCGCGCCGGCCCGGACGGCCTCGCCGGTGAACACGCCGGCCATCGCCTGGTGGGGGTAGCGGACATAGGTGCCGCGGTCCGGCGACATCCCGGCCGGCACCCACCAGAGCCGGAACAGCCCCATGACGTGGTCCGCGCGCAGGCCCCCCGCATGGCCGAAGGCGCCGCGCATCAGACCGGCCAGCGGCTGGTCGCCGGCCGCGGCGAGCCGGCCGGGGTGCCAGGGCGGCTGCGCCCAGTCCTGGCCCTGCTGGTTGAACTCATCCGGCGGCGCGCCCACGCTCACCCCCGGAGCCAGCACTCCGGCGTACGCCCAGGCGTCCGCGCCGCCCGGATGCGCGCCCACCGCCAGATCGGCGACGATCCCGATCCGCATCCCCGCCGCCCGCGCGGCCGCCTGGGCCGCGGCGCGCTGCTCGTCGGCGAGCCACTGCAGCCAGGTGTGGAACTTCACCCGCGCGCCGAGCCGCCCACGCTCGGCCGCCACCGCTGCCGAACGCATGCTGCGCAGCGGCTGTGGCCACTCCCGCCAGTCGGATCCGTGGACGTCCGCCAGCGCGCACCAGGTGGCCCAGTCGTCCAGCGCCTGGCCCTCGTGGACGCGGAACCGCTCGAACGCGGTGCGGCGGCCCGGGGCCAGCGGCTGGCGGTGGATGATCTCCAGCGCGGCACGTTTGGCACACCAGACGGCGTCCCGGTCGATGAGGCCGCCGCCGGTGCTGGCGGCGTGCAGCGGGGCGGCCAGTTCCCCGATGCGGCGGCGCTGCGCGGCGGGCAGCAGCGCATATTCACCGATGTCCTCCACCCGCAGGTAGAGCGGGCTGATGAACCGCCTGCTCATCGGCAGGTAGGGGGACGGGCTCACCGGCGGGGCGGGCTCGGCCGCGTGCAGCGGGTTGATGAGCACGAAGCCCGCGCCGAGCTCGCTGGCGCTCCACCTGGCCAGGTCGGCCAGGTCGTGCAGGTCGCCGTGACCCCATGACCGGCGGGAGCGCAGCGAGTACAGCTGGACGGTGAACCCCCAGCTCCGGCCCAGGGGCCGGGGCGCGACCGGGTGATCGGCGGCCAGCCCTGGCCACGGCGCCGGGCCCCGCTCCCGCCCTGGCCGCGGCCCTGACGCCGGCTCCCCTCCTGGCCCCGGCCGGGAGTCTGCCGGGGGGATGGCGGGGACCGGTGACCCGGCGGCCAGCGCCGCGAGGACGGCGACCAGGGTCTCGTCCGCGACCTCCACCGTCCGGTCCCGCCAGTCCCGGTACGACGTCGCCACGCCGGCCGCCTGCGCCCGGCGGCGCAGTAGGTCGCTGTTCACCCTGCCATGATCCATGCCGCGCCGCGGGCCCGGGCACCGGCCGGCCCGCTGGTGCTCCGCCCGGGCTTGACCGGTGCCCGGCCGCCCCGTTATCTTAACGGTGCTCAGAAATTGAATGTCTATCAGATCGCTCGACCGGGAGGAGCGCTGCCATGTCACCGGGACCCAGCCGGTGGACTGCCGCCGACGTGCCGGACCAGTCCGGCCGGACGGCCGTGGTGACCGGCGCTAACAGCGGGCTGGGCCTGGTGACGGCCGGCGTGCTGGCCAGCCACGGGGCCACCGTGATCCTGGCCTGCCGGGACCTGGCCAAGGCCGAGCGGGCGGCGGGCCAGATCCGGGCCGGGGCACCGGGTGCGGGCGTGCACGTGGTGCGGCTCGACCTGGCCTCGCTGGCCTCGGTCCACGCGGCCGCCAGCGAGATCTGCGCCGCCTGGCCACGGCTGGACCTGCTGATCAACAACGCCGCCGTGATGCGGCCGCCCTACCAGCGGTCAGCGGACGGCTTCGAGCTGACCTTCGCGACCAACCACCTCGGCCATTTCGCGCTGACCGGGCTGGTGCTCGACTGCCTGCTGGCCACGCCGGGCTCGCGGATCGTGACCGTCAGCAGCGTCGGCCACCGGGACGGCGTGATGCGCTTCGACGATCTGCAGTTCGAACGCGGGTACCGGGCCGACGACGCCTACGCGCAGTCCAAGCTGGCGAATCTGCTGTTCACCTATGAGCTGGCCGCGCGGCTGCAGGCAACTGGCCATGCCGCGATCGCGCTGGCCGCTCATCCCGGAGTCGCCCGGACCGAGCTGTTCCGGTGGGATCCACGGCTGGACCGGGCGCTGCTCGGCCCGGCCCTGCGCCCGCTCACGTTCTGGCTGGTGCACAGCGCACCGGCCGGTGCGCTGCCCGCGCTGCGGGCCGCGACCGATCCGGCCGCCGGGGCGGGAGAGTATTACGGTCCCGGTGGGTGGCGCGAGTACACCGGCTACCCGGTCCGGGTGGAGTCGGCCGGCCCGTCACACGACCCGACGTCCCGGCGCCGGCTGTGGGAGACGTCGGAGCAGCTGACCGGCGTGTCCTACCTGGCCGTGCCCTACCCTGAGGATCATGCCGGCACGGGGCAAGGACGGGCGCTACCACCACGGTGACCTGCGGGCCGCGCTGATCGAGACCGCCGTCGAGGTCATCGGTGAGCGCGGCGTGCGCGGGTTCTCGATGGCCGAGGCGAGCCGGCGCCTCGGTGTCGCCGTCAGCGCCCCGTACGCTCACTTCGCCGACCGGGATGACCTCCTGGCGGCCGTCGCCGTGCACGCCTACGAGCTGTTCTACGCCGAGCTCAGCCCGGCCGTCAGCCAGGCCGCCGCGCCAGCCGGGCAGCTGGCCGAGCTCGCGCGCTGCTACGTGCGGTTCGCCGCCGCGCACCGGCCGCTGTTCGAGGTGCTGTACGAGGCCGGCCTCGACAAGGAACGCCATCCGGAGATCGAGGACGCCGCGCGGCCCATCGACGACCTCCTCAGCACCTGCGTCCGCGCCCTGTCCGATGACCAGGCCGCGGCCGAAGAGCTGGCGTCGGCCCTGGAGGCCACCGCCAACGGGCACGTCGTCCTGTTCTTCGACGGCTGCGCCGGGCAGGACGAGGGGGCCGTCGCGCAGGCCGCCGAACGGGCCGCCCGGTCCACCCTGGCCCTGATCGAGAGCCGTCACCTGCTCACCCGGCCCCATGATCAGCTGAGGCTCTAGTGGCCCGGCAGTCCGGCGGCCGGGGCCCGTCAGCCAGCCGGGCGGCGGGGGGCGAGGGCGCGGCCGAGCCACAGGCCGACCGCCGCCTGGATGACCGCGACCAGGAGCGTGACCGCGATCGCGACGGCCGCCTGCGGGGGCAGGCCCGCCAGCGCCGCGATGACCCGGGCCACCGCTCCCTCCGGCAGGCCCCGCAGCCCCAGCCACCACAGGGCCGCGCCCCAGCCGGCCGCGGCCACGAGCACCACGGCCGGCAGCGCGACCCGCAGCCGCCAGCGGCCGTAACGGGACGCCAGCCCTCCGGCCAGGCCGACCAGGAACGGGAGAGCCCACGAGCCCAGCAGGGCGCCCACGGCGATGAACGCCGCCGCGGCCAGGCATGCGAGCAGCCACAGGCCGGCCGGTCCCCGGTGACGCTGCGACCAGGTCGGATAGTGGGGTGACGGTGGGGACTTCGGGGCGGGTGGCGGGACCCCGAGCCGGCCGAGCCGGTACGAGCCCCGCCTGCCCAGCCTGCGCAGATCAGCCATGCCGCGCTTCCATCGACCGCCCCGGTTGGTGTACTTTAACGGCGGTCATGGCCGCCCTTGGCCCCCGCATTCGCGCGGGGCCGGCCGGGCACATGGTCCGCCCGCTCATGGCCGCATGCTCCATACCGCGGGGCCCGCCGCGTATCCGCCGGCCGGCGGCATTGCCAGGTACCGGCCGTTCCACCAGTCCGCCATCTGATCCTCGTACCAGCCGGAGGCCGGGTTCTCGCTCTGCCCGCCCGGGTACACGCCCTCGCCGGTGGCGGTCCCGCGGCCGGCCCATGCCACGATCATCCGCCAGCTCGGGCCCTGGTGCGAGACCAGGCCGCCGTCGGCGGCATCCACCGTCCACGAGTCGGCGCCGGAGGCACGCGGCCCGTACCCGAGCGCCGGCGCCTGGGTCACCGACGGGAACTGGCGGAAGTGCAGCCGGCCCCACGCCCAGCTCGACGGCGCGCCGTGCAAGGTGGCGGCCAGGTGCGCCACCGCGGTGGCGAACGCGGCCCGCATCACCACCGGCGCCGTGCGGTGCGGGCCGCCGGGCGGGCTGAACGCGCTGTTGCCCGGGTCGGCGGTCGTCCACTCCGCGAGCACCTCGTCCAGGCTGGCCTGCTGCGGGGAGACCGCCAGCCCGGGCCGGTCCTTGTGCACCGGCACCTTGGCGGCCGTCCACCACGGCTGGAACACCGCCTTCAGGTAGTCACCCCAGAACGTCCACCACAGCGCGGCGGCCGCCGAGGTCTGCGCCATGGTGCCGTCCCAGCCGTCCAGCAGGGCGGCCGCCGCCTGCTGCTGGGCGCTCAGCTGCCCGCCGCCCCGCAGCGCGGTGAGCAGCCGCGGCACGATCTGCTGCGCCAGCCGGTCGGTCAGGCTGAGCTGGACGGCGGCGAAGCTGGCCGGGCGCATGCCGCGCTGCCCGCGCAGCGAGGCGTAGATCTCACCGGCCCGGTACCCGGGGTCGAAGAAGTTCGCGCTGGTCCCGACGTAGTAGGGGTAGGCCGGCCCGGCCGGGCGCTGGTTCGCGGTCGCCACCACGTGACCGGGCGGGTCGTAGGCCTGCGGGACCGACGCGTACGGGATCACCCCGGCCACGTCGTCCGCCCCGGTGCCCGGCATTGGCAGCCACGGGTCGCCGTGGCGGACCAGCGGGTAGTAGCCGGCCGAGATCGCCCCGATGTTCCCCCGGCCGTCGGCGTAGACGAAATTCTGCGACGGCGCCCGCCAGGCCGCCAGCGCGGCGTGGAACTGCGCGAAGTCGCGGGAGTGGGTGATGCCAATCAATGCCGCGATGTCCGGTGAGGGGATGTTGCCCATCCAGTCCACCGACGTGGTCTGGCCCGCCTGCGTCATCACCGGGCCGTGCACGGTGATGTCCACCGTCAGGTGCACCGCCGATCCGCCCCGGACCGGGATCGTGTAGTGCACCTGCCGCATCCGCCACCAGGCGCCCCGCCAGAAATACTGCCCGGGACGGCTCTTGCTGGTCCGCTCGGCGTAGAACAGCGTGGCCTGGTTCTGGGTGTCAGTGAGCGACCAGGCGATGTGGGCGTTGTGGCCGATCAGCACGCCGGGCAGGCCGGGGACGCTCACCCCGGTCACCGACAGGCCCGGTGCCGACAGCGCGACCTGGTACCAGATGGACGGCACGGTCTGCGGCAGGTGCGGGTCGCCGGCGAGCATCGACTTCGCCCCGGAGACCTTGGGGCCGTTGGCCGCCCAGGCGTTGCTGTCGGGGTACTGGTGGATCAGGCCGGGCGGCAGCGCGTTGGCCTGGGCCAGCATGGCTGCTGCGGCGGTGGCGACTCGGGCCGAGATCTGGCTGGTGCTGGAGCCGGGGCCGGACACCGGGGCCTCTGCGCGCTGCCGGTCGTCGGCGGTGGTGACCGCCGTAGTGGCCGAGGCGCGTGAGGACGACGGTTCCGGCAGCGACGCTACGCGCGCGGCCGGCCCGGCACCGGCCCCTTTACCGCTGCCGCTGCCGGTCCCCTTCCTGTTGCCGACGGCTTCGCTGCTGACGTTGTTGCCGCGGCCAGCGCCTGGCCTGCTTGGGGGGCGATGGGCGCGAGGCCACGGTACTTGTACGGGCCTGGGTCGTAGGGGGTGCCAGGTCCGGGTGCGAGCACCGGGAACCAGGCCATGGTGTGGGCCCGGCCGAGGGTGCGTTCGAGGATCGCGTAGTCGAGCGGGGTGGTCGTGTAGCCGAGCTCCTGGGTGAGGACGCCCTGGAGGACGAGGCTGTCGGTGGGGGTCCAGGGGGGCGGGTAGACGCCGGTGAGGCCGAACAGGGAGGGCCATTGGCCGGTGCGGCGGGCCTGGGCCAGGTAGTCGTTGACGCCGCGGGAGTAGGCGATGAGCGCCTGGCCGGCCGCGCTGGTGCGGGGGGTGGCGGCCCATTCGGCCTGCGCGGTGCGCAGCAGGCCCAGGCGCAGCTCGAACTTGTCGGAGGAGGTGCCCGCCGGGCCGGCGAGCTGGGCGATGCGGCCCTCGCCCAGGCGACGCTCCAGATCCATCTCGGTGAGGCGGAACCGGGCGTGCAGGTAGCCGAGCGCGAGGTAGGCGTCGGCCTCATCGGCGGCCCGGACCGAGGCCACGCCGTGGCTGGTGAAGGCGACCGAGACCGGATGGGCCAGGCCGGGCAGGGACAGCGTCTGGGAGTGGACCGGCTGCCCGCCAGCGGCCGACGTCCAGGCGCCGTGACCGGGCACGAGCGCCCGGCCGAGCGCGGGCACGGGACCGTAGCCGAAGGCGAACAGCGCCAGCACGGCCGCGGACACCAGCAGGGCCGCCAGCACATTGAAGACGCGTCCCATCAGCTCACCCCGGCCCGGTCAGGCTTACCACAGTGACGGATGCCGATCATGCCATGGCCTGGCCGCCTCTATCTGGGCGGATAGCGAGATCAAGGTGGCCTCATCGCCCATCCGCCCGGCCAGCATGACCCCAATCGGGAGCCCGGCGTCGGTCCAGTGCAGCGGCAGGCTCACCGCGGGCTGCCCGCTCACGTTGTACAGGGGGGTGAATGGCGTGAAGCGCTTCTGCCGCTCGAAGTTCTCCGGCGGGTCCACTTCCTCGAAGTAGCCCACCGGGGCAGGCGGCATGGCCAGGGTGGGGGTGAGTACCGCGTCGAATTCGTTCAGCACCTTCCACGCCCCGCGGACCACGAACTGGAGGTACGCCTGGGCGAAGATCAGGTCGGCGGCGCTGGTGGCCCTCCCGCGCTCGCGCAGGTAGCGGGTGAGCGGCAGCAGGCGCTCCTCGTCGGCCGGCGGGACCGGCGTGAGCGTCGCCATCGCGTACCAGAGCGTCTCGAAGGGGGGGACCACGTCCGGGCCGAACGGCGGCTCGATGTCCTCCACCTCGTGCCCGAGGCCGGCCAGCAGCGCGCTGGCCTCCTCGTAGGCGGCCGCGCAGTCCGGGTGGACCTCTCCCCCGCCGACCGGGTGCCGCAGCGTCCGCCCGATCCGCAGCCGGCCCGGCTCGCGGCGGGCATACCCGAGGAAGGTCTCCCCGGCCGGCAGCGGCGGCAGCGTGTACATGTCGCCGGGCCGGTTGCCGGTCATCACGTCGAGCAGCAGCGCCGCGTCCGCGACCGTGCGGGCCAGCGGGCCGTCGGTGCTGAGCCCGGCGATGTCCGGCACGAGCGGCGCGTGGGAGATGCGGCCCCGCGTCGGCTTGAGGCCGAACAGGCCGCAGACGCTGGCCGGGATGCGGATCGACCCGCCGCCATCGCTGCCCTGGGCGGCCGGCGCCAGCCCGGCCGCGACCGCGGCGCCCGCGCCGCCGCTGGACCCGCCCGCCGACCTCGACAGGTCCCACGCGGTCCGGGCGGGCGGCCCGATCGCCGTCTCGGTGTAGCAGGGCAGCCCGAACTCCGGCGTGGCGGTCTTGCCGGTGATCACCGCGCCCGCCGCCCGCAGCGCGGCGGTCACGTGGTCGTCCTCCGCCGGGACATTGCCGGAGAAGGCCAGCGAGCCGAGCGTCTGGCGAACCCCGGCCACCATGTTGAGATCCTTGATCGGGATCGGCACCCCGGTCAGCGGCGGGAGCTCACCGGGGTCCCCGGCCTGGGCAACGGCCTTCTCGGCCTGCCCGGCCTGCTCGCGGGCGAGGTCGGCGGTGACCGTGTAGAAGGCCCCGACCTCGGTGTTCAGCCGCTCGATACGGTCCAGGTAATGGCCGGTGATCTCCGTGGGTGACAGCTCGCGCCGGCGGACCGCAGCCGCCAGCTCCAGCACGGTGAGATCATGAATCTGCGTCATGTTACCGAACCGTAGCTGGCCGGCCGCCCCGGGTCCAAAGCGGTGGTCCCCATCGCGGCCGGCTGTGAGGATGGGCCGGTGAAGAGCGCATCGCCGTCCTTCCCGGCCGGGCGTGACCTTGGGGCCACGGTGGCCATTGAGGGTTTGTTCGCCTTCGTGTGGTTCGGGTGGGATCAGGCCGCCGCGCCGTCGCCGCGGCCGCGCTGGTGGCCGGGCTCACGACGGCGGTGGCGCCATCGACGGTCACCGGCGCCGGTGCCGGGCTGTGCCTTCTTGCCTTCGGATTCGCCACGCTCCTGATCGGCGGCCGGACAGCCGCCACCCGGCCGGGTCTGCGCCGGTAGGCTGGGGGCTTCACCACGTGGAGGAAAGATGCCGCCGCTACGCTCCCGCACCGTCACGCACGGGCGGAACATGGCCGGGGCGCGCGCGCTGCTGCGTGCCACCGGGGTCGCGCGTGAGGACATCGGCAAGCCGATCGTCGCGGTCGCCAACAGCTTCACCGAGTTCGTCCCGGGCCACGTTCACCTGCGCGAGGTAGGGCAGGTCGTCGCGGACGCGGTGCACGCCGCCGGGGCGGTCCCCCGGGAATTCAACACGATCGCGGTCGACGACGGCATCGCGATGGGCCACGGCGGCATGCTGTACTCCCTGCCGAGCCGCGAGCTGATCGCCGACTCGGTCGAGTACATGGTGAACGCGCACTGCGCGGACGCGCTGGTCTGCATCTCCAACTGCGACAAGATCACCCCCGGGATGCTGCTCGCCGCGCTGCGCCTCAACATCCCCACGGTGTTCGTGTCCGGCGGCCCGATGGAGGCCGGCGTCCCGCGCACCGAGGGCGAGACAACCGGGGCCGTCACCAAGCTCGACCTGATCGACCCCATGATCGCCTCGGCCGATCCCTCGGTGTCCGACGAGCGGCTCGCCGAGCTCGAGGAGGCCGCCTGCCCGACCTGCGGCTCGTGCTCGGGCATGTTCACCGCCAACTCCATGAACTGCCTGACCGAGGCGATGGGCCTGTCGCTGCCCGGCAACGGCACCACGCTCGCCACCCACACCGCCCGGCGCTACCTGTTCGAGCAGGCGGGGCGGCTGGTGGTCGAACTGGCCCGGCGGTACTACGACGGCGACGACGAGTCGGTGCTGCCGCTGTCCATCGCCACCCGGGACGCGTTCGAGAACGCCATGGCGCTCGACATCGCGATGGGCGGCTCGACCAACACGATCCTGCATCTGCTCGCCGCCGCGCATGAGGCGCGGGTCGGCTTCGGGCTGAAGGAGATCGACGAGCTGTCCCGGCGGGTGCCGTGCCTGTGCAAGGTGGCCCCGAGCAGCAGCTACCACGTGGAGGACGTGCACCGGGCCGGCGGCATCCCGGCCATCCTGGGTGAGCTGGACCGGGCCGGCCTGCTCAACCAGGGGGTGCACACCGTGCACAGTCCCTCGCTGCGGACGTTCCTCGACCGCTGGGACATCCGCTCGGAGGCGGCGGCCCCCGAGGCGCGTGAGCTGTTCCACGCGGCTCCGGGCGGGGTCCGCACCATCAAGCCGTATTCACAGAACGCCCGGTGGGCCGGGCTCGACGAGGACCGGGCGGAAGGCTGCATCCGGGACCGGCGGCACGCCTACACCGCGGACGGCGGCCTCGCCGTGCTCTACGGCAACCTGGCGCCGGAGGGGGCGATCGTGAAGACGGCCGGCGTGCCGGAGGAACTGTGGCGGTTCGCCGGCC
Organism: uncultured Actinomycetes bacterium; assembly: GCA_963730065.1. GTDB lineage: Bacteria > Actinomycetota > Actinomycetes > Streptosporangiales > Streptosporangiaceae > UBA9676. Next base: position 69,612 of record CAVSQL010000015.1, read on the forward strand.
CGGCCCGGGTGTTCGAGAGCCAGGAAGACGCGGTCGACGGCATCCTGGCCGGCACGGTGGCGGCCGGCGACGTGGTGGTCATCCGGTATGAGGGCCCCAAGGGCGGCCCGGGCATGCAGGAGATGCTCTACCCGACCAGCTTCCTCAAGGGCAAGGGCCTCGGCCGCGCCTGCGCGCTCATCACCGACGGCCGGTTCTCCGGCGGCACCTCAGGGCTGTCCATCTGCCACATCGCGCCGGAAGCCGCCTTGGGCGGGATGATCGCGCTGGTCCAGGACGGCGACAGGATCGCGATCGAGATCCCGCGCCGCGAGCTCACGCTCGACGTGCCCGAGGCCGAGCTGTCCGCCCGCCAGGAGCGGCTGGCGGCCGGCGGGTTCCGCCCGGCCGACCGGCACCGGCCGGTCAGCCAGGCGCTGCAGGTCTACGCCGCCCTGGCGACATCGGCCTCCACCGGCGCCGTGCGCGACCTCGGCTCGTTCAGCCTCATGGCCGCGCACGCGGACGGCCCGGCGCCCAGCCAGGCCGCGCGCTAGGCCGGGCATGCCCTGATGGCGACGCCGCGGGAGTGGCTGGACGGTGCCCGGCCACGGACGCTTCCGGCGGCGATCGTCCCGGTGACGGTGGGCTCGGGGGTGGCCTTCGGCTACGGCCGCTTCTCGCTGTGGCGGGCGGTCCTTGCCCTGGTGGTTGCCCTGGCCCTGCAGGTGGCGGTCAACTACGCCAACGACTACAGCGACGGCGTCCGCGGCGCCGACGAGAGCCGGGTAGGTCCGGTCCGCCTGGTGGCGGCCGGGCTCGCCCCGGCCCGGCAGGTGCTCCGGGCCGCGCTGGCCTGTTTCGCCACCGCGTGCGTGGCCGGGTTCGTGCTGGCCGCCGCCACGTCCTGGTGGCTGCTGCTGGTCGGCGCGGCCGCGGTGGCCGCCGCCTGGACCTACACCGGCGGCAGCCACCCCTACGGCTACCGGGGCCTGGGCGAGGTGGCGGTCTTCGCGTTCTTCGGGGTCGCCGCGGTGACCGGCACCGCCTACGTCCAGATGGGCCGCGTGACCTGGCTGGCGCTGGCGGCGTCGGTCCCCGTCGGCCTGCTGTCGTGCGCCCTGCTGGTGGTCAACAACCTGCGGGACATCCCCTCCGACGCGGTGGCCGGCAAGCGCACCCTCGCGGTCCTCATCGGCGATCAGCGGACCCGCGTGCTGTACGCGGGGTGCACGCTCGTCCCGTTCGGCATGCTCGTGGTGATCGCTCTCGCGCGGCCGCTCGCGCTGCTGGCCCTGGCCACCCTGCCGCTGGCGCTGCCCCCGCTGCGGGCGGTGCGGGCCGGCGCGGAGGGCCCGGCCCTCATCGGCGCGCTGGGGCAGACCGGCAGGCTGCAGCTCGCGTTCGGCGCGCTGCTCACCATCGGCCTGGCGATCACGCTCTGACCAGGCGGGGCGCTGCTACGCCGGCTGTTGGGGGCCGAACTGCCCCGCCTGCCGCTGGACCGCCGCGACCTCCTCCTCCACGTGGGCGAGCTCTTCGTGCGTGCGGGCCGACTGCTCCGCGACGGCCTGCTCGGCCTTGGCGAGATCCCCGTTCCCAGCCGGATCGGCGGTCGTGGCCAGATCGGCGGTCGCGGCCGGATCCCCGCTCGCGGCCGGGCCGGGCTGCCCCGCCCCGGCGTCGGCCAGAACCTCGGAGACGGCGCCGGGCAGGGCGGCGGGCGCCGGGCCGGCCCCGGCGGGCGCGGGGCCGGGCGCGGCAGGCGCGGCCGGCTGGCCCGCGCTGTCGCCGCCGAACGCGCCGCTCAGCGTCTTCAGCGCCGTTGTCACCTCGCTCGGGATCACCCAGAACGTGTTGCCCTCGGACTGGGCCAGCTGAGGCAGGGTCTGCAGGTACTGGTAGGCGAGCACCTTGGGGTCCGCGTCATTGAGATGCACAGCCTGGAACACCGTGCCAATCGCCTGCGCCTGGCCTTCGGCCCGCAGGATCTGGCTCTGCCGTTCACCCTCGGCGCGCAGGATGCTGCTCTGCTTCTCGCCTTCCGCGGTCAATATCCTGGACTGGCGCACCCCTTCGGCGGTGAGGATGGCCGCGCGCTTCTCCCGCTCGGCCCGCATCTGCTTCTCCATCGCGTCAATGACGCTCTTGGGCGGGTCGATCGCCTTGATCTCCACCCGGGTCACCCGGAGCCCCCACTTGCCCGAGGCGTCGTCGAGCACGCCGCGCAGCATGGTGTTGATCTTGTCCCGTGAGGTCAGGGTCTCCTCGAGGTCCATGTTCCCGATCACGCTGCGCAGCATGGTCGCGGTGATCTGCTCGATCGCCTGGATGTAGTTGACGATCTCGTAGTCGGCCGCCCGGGGGTCGGTGACCTGGAAGAACAGCACGGTGTCGATGAGCACGACCAGGTTGTCCTCGGTGATGACCGGCTGGCCCTTGAACGCGACCACCTGCTCGCGGAGGTCGATAAGTGGCTTGACCCGGTCCACCATCGGGATGATGAAGTTCATCCCCGGCTGCAGGGTCCTGCGGTACCGGCCGAAGCGCTCAACGTTGCGGGCCCGCGCCTGCGGCACGATGCGCACCGTCTTGGCCACGACGATGAAAATCAAAATGACCACGATGATCGCGGCAACGGCTGCGGCTATTCCTGCTTCCATGACTACTCCCTGGGATGAACCAGCGCGGTGGCGCCCTCGATCGCAAGGACGTTCAACCTTGGAGCCCTCGCGGATGACCGAGGACTCGTCGTACGAGCGCGCCGACCAGAGCTCGCCGCCGATGCGGACCCGCCCATCCAGCGCCGTGACCTCCTCGGTCACGATGGCGGACCGCCCGACCAGGGCGGACGTCCCGGTCTTCAGCAGCGGAGGCTGCCGGATGTGGCGCATGGCCAGCGGCCGCGCGATGCCAAGACCGGCCCCGGCCGCGAGAACGAAGGCGATGAGCTGAAAGGGAAGGGCCAGGCCCACCGCGCCGACAATGGCCGCGGCCCCCGCCGCGACGGCCAGCAGGCCGAAGGCCAGCGTCGTCGTCATGATCTCGGCCACACCTAGCACCGCGGCCAGGATCAGCCAGATAATCCACGACTCCATGGTCACTCCCGGAGCGGGCGCTCGAGCAGCACGTCCACCTGTGCGCGGACGCGCGGCTCTCCCGTATCCCTGTACTGACAGTAACCCCCCGGCGCCGCGCCCCACACCATTGCTGACGGCGCGGAGCCGCCATCCGTTCACCCACTGCCACCCGCCGCGGCCACCGGCGGTTCCGGGACCCGGTATTCACAGCTGGCCGCGTGCGGGGCACCATGGTGCCACATGCCTGATGGCCCGCACCAGACCAGACCGGCGGGCCAAGCCAGAGGGGGCCTGCCATGACCGGCGTCACAGAGCCGTCCTATAGCCACGGCGCATCCGGGGTGCCGCTGCTGGGCGAGACGATCGGGGCCAACCTGCGCCGGATCGCCGCCACGTACCCGGACCGGGAGGCGCTGGTGGACGTGCCCACCGGGCGGCGGTGGACCTATGCCGGGCTCGACCTCGACACGGACGGGCTGGCCCAGGGGCTGATCGCGGCGGGCATCGAGGCAGGCGACCGGGTGGGGATCTGGGCGCCGAACTGCGCCGAGTGGGTGCTGCTCCAGTACGCGACCGCGAAGGCGGGAATCGTGCTGGTGAACATCAACCCGGCCTACCGCAGCAGCGAGCTCGGCTACGCGCTGCGCCAGTCAAGTGTCCGGCTGCTGGTGAGCGCGGAATCGTTCAAGACCAGCAACTACCGGGCGATGGTGGACGAGGTGCGGGGCGGGCCGGATGCGCCCGGTCAGCTGGAAAAGGTCATCTACCTGGGCTCCCCGGAATGGGAGGCGCTGCTGGCGGCCGGCCCGGGCATCCCGGGTGACCTCGGCCCGCTGGCCGAGCGGGAGGCCAGCCTGTCCTTCGACGACCCGATCAACATCCAGTACACCAGCGGGACCACCGGCTTTCCCAAGGGCGCGACCCTGTCCCACCACAACATCCTCAACAACGGTTTCTTCATCGGCGAGGGCTGCCGCTACACCGAGCAGGACCGGGTGTGCATCCCGGTGCCCTTCTACCACTGCTTCGGCATGGTCCTGGGTAACCTCGCCTGCACCACACACGGGGCCTGCATCGTCATCCCGTCCGCCGGCTTCGAGCCGGCCGCGGCGCTGGCGGCGGTGCAGGCGGAGCGGTGCACCTCCCTGTACGGGGTGCCGACCATGTTCATCGCCGAGCTCGCGCTGCCCGACTTCCCCACCTACGATCTTTCGACGCTGCGCACCGGGATCATGGCCGGATCGCCGTGCCCGGTCGAGGTGATGAAGCGGGTCGTCAGCGAGATGCACATGACCGAGGTCACCATCTGCTACGGGATGACCGAGACGTCCCCGGTGTCCACCCAGACCCGGGCCGACGACGACATGGACCGCCGGGTGTCCACGGTGGGCCGGGTGCATCCCCACGTCGAGGTGAAGGTCATCGATCCGGCGACCGGCCTGGTCCTGCCGCGCGGCGCCACCGGGGAGCTGTGCACCCGCGGGTACTCGGTGATGCTCGGCTACTGGGACGACGAGGCGCAGACCGACAGCGTGATCGACGCCGCGCGCTGGATGCACACCGGTGACCTCGCGGTCATGGACACCGCCGGGTACCTGAACATCGCCGGCCGGATCAAGGACATGGTCATCCGGGGCGGGGAGAACGTGTACCCGCGCGAGGTGGAGGAGTTCCTCTACTCCCACCCGGCGATCGAGGATGTCCAGGTGATCGGGGTGCCCGATGCCAAATATGGCGAGGAACTGTGCGCCTGGGTCAAGCTGCGCCCCGGGGCCGAGCTGAGCCTGGACGAGCTCCGTGAGTTCTGCACCGGGCAGATCGCCCACTTCAAGATCCCCCGGTACCTGCGGATCACCGACGGCTTCCCGATGACGGTGACCGGGAAGGTGCAGAAGTTCGTCATGCGCGAGGCCTCGGTCAGCGAGCTCGGCCTGGGGGATGCGGATCGCTCACCCACCGCGTGACCGCGGCCCACCGCGTGACCAGTGCATGGCCTAACCCGCCCGACGGTTCCGGGCCGGCCGCGAGGTGCTGCATGCTGGCGTCGAGGCGTTCCGGGCCGGCCGCGAGGTGCTCCGGGCTGGCGTCGAGGCGTTCCGGACCGGCCGCGGGGTGCTCCGGACTGGCCTCGAGGTGTTCCTGGCTGGCCTCCAGGCCGGCCAGCAGAGCCCGGGTGGCGGCGCTGATCGCGTCCACCGCCTGGTTGAACACCTCTGCGTTGTGCGGGCTGGGGAGGCGTATACCACCCACCGTCCGCACGTACTGGAGCGCGGCCGCATGCACGTCGTCGTCGCTTACGCCGACGGCATACGGCGCGCGCAAGATCTTGATGTTGCGGCACATGAGACCGACGTTACGCCACAGTAAGCCCACTTTGGCGGCGCAAAGCCGTAAAACACCACTAAGCCGGGCATAAGGTCTTCACCCGGACAAGGCCCAGGTCAGCGGTAGCTCGGGTACGGCTGATCACTCGGAACGATCTCGGTCCCCAGCGGCACGAGCGAAATTGGGATGATCTTGAAATTGGCGAGCCCGAGCGGGATGCCGATGATCGTGATGCACAGCAGGATCCCGGTGATCAGGTGGCCGAGCGCGAGCTCCCAGCCGAACAGGATGATCCAGATGATGTTGCCGATCAGGGAGCCGACGCCCGCCCGCGGGCGCCGGGTGATGGTCCGGCCGAACGGCCACAGCACGTAGTTCGCGATCCGGAACGCGGCGATCCCGAACGGGATCGTGACGACCAGGAAGAACAGGAGGAAGCAGATCAGCCCGGCCACGGCGTAAGCGATGGCCATCCAGATGCCGCAGAGCACGAGCCAGATGATGTTGAGAATGAATCTCATCGCACCGCCGTCCAGAGCACGTCTCGGCCGGTCACACCCTGGCCCAGGCTATCAAGGGTGCCCGGCGCCTCCCGGCCGACGATCGCCGCCGGGCGGCGGGCCAGCTCCGGCCCTGCTCATCGTGGCCAAACTGTGCCCTTGCTGGCGCCGGCGGCGGGCAACCACAGCGGCCCAGCCAACGTCATAGATGTCAGTCGGCTCGCGGAGCCATCCAGGCACAAGGAACCACCATGACTGCATCTGCTCGCACCGCCCGGCCGGCTATCGCCGGGGCCGCCCTCGCCTGCGCCGCGGCACTCGCCGCGTGCGGCAGCGCCACCCCCGGCGCCACCCCGGCCAAGACGGTCACGGTCACCGCCAGCGCGCATCCGGGCACCGCCACCAGCCCCGCCACGAACACCCCCGGGGCCGTCGGCGGCGGGCCCGCTCCGTGCCCGACCCGGTCGCTGGGGCTGAAGCCGGGGCTGGCCCAGGGCGCGGCTGGCAGCACCTACCAGGTGCTCGACTTCACCAACATCTCCAGCGTCTCGTGCACGCTCTACGGCTACCCCGGCGTCTCGCTGGCGGGCGGCCACCCGGTCACCCAGGTCGGCCTCGCGGCGGCCGAGAACCCGACCCCGCCGCGGAAGCTGGTGACGCTCGCACCGGGCCAGGTGGCCAACGCGCTCCTGCGGATCGTGGACGCGCAGAACTACCCGCCGTCCAGGTGCGGCCCGGTGAAGACGCAATGGATACAGGTCTACCCGCCGAACCAGACGACACCGGTCTACGTGAGCTACAGCACGACGGCCTGCACGAAGCCGGTCCGGATCCTGACCGTCAGCGTCGTCCAGCCCGGTTCTGGCGGCTAATGGTCCTGGCGGCTAATGGTTCTGGCGGCTAATCCAGCCCCAGCACGGCGTCCAGGCCGAACGTCAGCCCGGCCGGGAGCGACGCGACGCCGCGGACGCCCAGCAGGATCCCGGGCAGGAACGAGGCCCGGTCCAGCGAGTCATGCCGGAGGGTCAGGGTCTCGCCGTGCCCGCCGAGCAGCACCTCCTGGTGCGCCAGCAGCCCAGCCAGCCGGACCGAGTGGACGTGCACCCCGCCGACGACCGCGCCACGGGCACCGTCCATGGCGGTGACGGTGGCGTCGGGCGACGGCCCGAGCCCGGCCGCGGCCCGCGCGCCAGCGATCAGCGACGCGGTCCTGGACGCGGTGCCCGATGGCGCGTCCACCTTGCCCGCGTGGTGAAGCTCGACGATCTCCGCTGAGTCGAAGAACCGCGCCGCCTGCGCGGCGAACCGCATCATCAGGACGGCGCCGATCGAGAAGTTCGGCACGATCAGCGCCCGGGTGCCGGGTGCCGATGCCAGCCACCCCGCCACCTGCCCGGTCCGGGCGTCATCGAAGCCGGACGTGCCGACCACGGTGTCCAGGCCCTGGCCGATGCACCAGCGCAGGTTGTCCATGACCGCGCCCGGATGAGTGAAATCGATCACCACGTCGCAGCCGGTCAGCGCCTCGCGGCCGTCTCCCACATCTACCCCGGCGGCCAGCGTCATGTCATCGGCGCCATCGACCGCCGCGCAGATCTGCGCGCCCATGCGCCCCTTGGCGCCCAGCACCCCGACCTTGATCATGTCCGTCTCCTCGGTCGCGTCCAGGGGCGGCGGGCGTCAGGACAGCGCTGCCGCGAAGCTGGCATCGTCGTCGAACGGGCCGACCACGGCGAGCGCCTTGGGCAGGTCAAGGATCTCGGCAGCGACCCGCCGCACGTCATCGTGGGTGACCCCCTCGATCGAGGCCAGGATCTCCTCCACCGGCTCCAGCCGCGGGTAGACCAGCTCGGTCTTGCCCAGCCGGCTCATCCGCGACGAGGGGTCTTCCAGGCCCAGCACGATCGACCCGCGCAGCTGGCCCTGGCCCCGCTCCAGCTCGGCGTCGGTGAGCCCGCCGGTGACCACCTTGGCGATCTCCTCCTGGCAGATGGCGAGCACCTCGTCGGCCTTGGCGGGCAGGCAGCCCACGTACACGCCCCACAGGCCGGTTTCGGCGTGCTGGGAGGCGAAGCTGTACACCGAATAGGCCAGCCCGCGCTTCTCCCTGACCTCCTGGAACAGCCGCGAGGACATCCCGCCGCCGAGGGCGGCGTTGAGCACGCCGAGCGCGAACCTGCGGTCATCGCTGCGGGACAGCCCCTCGCACCCGAGGACCAGGTTGGCCTGCTCGATGGGCCGCGATACCAGCCGCACGCCGCGGCCCGCGCCCCCGGGCACCGCTTCCCCCAGGCCGCCGAGCCGCGGCGGGGCCGGCGGCGCCGCCGTGGTCAGGGCGCCGCCGAATGCCTCGCGCACGCAGGCGACGACGGCCTCGTGCTGGACGCTGCCCGCGGCGGCCACCACCAGGCTCGGCGGTGTGTACCTGGCCTGGTAATGGCCGCTGATCCGCTCGCGTGTGATCGCGTTGATCGACTCCACCGTGCCCAGGATGGGACGGCCGAGCGGGGTGTCGCCGAACAGCTGGGCCGCGAACGCCTCGTGCACGGTGTCGGAGGGATCGTCATCGTTCATGGCGATCTCTTCCAGGATCACCCCCCGCTCGGCTTCCACGTCCTTCGGCTCGATCAGCGAGCTGGTGACCATGTCGGACAGGACGTCGATGGCGAGCGGCAGGTCGGCGTCGAGCACCCGCGCGTAGTAGCACGTGTACTCCTTGCCGGTGAACGCGTTCAGCTCGCCGCCGACCGCGTCCAGGGCCGCCGAGATCTCCAGGGCGGTACGCCGGCGCGTGCCCTTGAACAGCAGGTGCTCAAGGTAGTGGGTGGCCCCGGCGTGGGCGCGATCCTCGTCGCAGGAGCCCACCCCCGCCCAGATGCCGAACGCGGCCGACCGTACGGCCGGCAGGTGCTCGGTGATGACCCGCAGCCCGCCAGGCAGGACCGTGCGGGCCACAGCCGCGTCGCCGTCGGCCGGCCGGCGGGCGGTCACTGTTCGCGGCGCCGGCGCTCGCGGTGGCGGGTGCGGTGGCCGTCGCGGTCCTCGCCCTGCCCGCCGCGGTCCCCGCCCTGCCCGCCGCTGCCACGGTCATGGTCGCGGTCGCGGTCACGGTCGCGGTCGCGGTCACGGTCGTGGTCGCGGTCGGCGGGGCGTCCCTCACCGTCCGCGGCCGCGGCCGCCGCCTCACGCTCGACGACCTCCACCGGAACCAGCGACAGCTTGCCGCGGTCGTCCACCTCGCGGATCTCCACCTGGATCTTGTCGCCGACCTTGACCACGTCGTCGATGTTCTCGATCCGGGCACCACCGTGCAGCTTGCGGATCTGGGTGATGTGCAGCAGGCCGTCCTTGCCGGGCAGGAGCGAGACGAACGCGCCGAACGTCGTCGTCTTCACGACCGTGCCGAGGAACCGCTCCCCGACCTCTGGGATGTGTGGGTTGGCGATCGCGTTGATCGTGGCCCGGGCCGCCTCGGCCGAGGGCCCGTCGGTGGCGCCGATGTAGATGGTGCCGTCGTCCTCGATGGTGATCTCGGCGCCGGTGTCCTCCTGGATGGAGTTGATCATCTTGCCCTTGGGGCCGATCACCTCACCGATCTTGTCTACCGGCACCTTGATGGTGATGATCCGCGGCGCGTAGGGGCTCATCTCGGCCGGGGCGTCGATCGCCTCGCGCATCACGCCCAGGATGGTGAGCCGGGCGGCCCGCGCCTGCTTGAGGGCGGCGGCGAGCACTGAGGCGGGGATGCCGTCCAGCTTGGTGTCCAGCTGGAGCGCGGTGATCACGTCGGTGGTGCCGGCCACCTTGAAGTCCATGTCACCGAACGCGTCCTCAGCGCCGAGGATGTCGGTGAGGGTGACGTACTGCCCGCCCTCACTGATCAGCCCCATGGCGATGCCCGCCACCATGTCCTTGAGCGGCACCCCGGCGTCCAGCAGGGACATGGTGGAGGCGCAGACCGAGCCCATGGAGGTGGAGCCGTTGGACCCGATCGCCTCCGACACCTGCCGGATGGCGTAGGGGAACTCCTCCCGGGGCGGGAGCACCGGGAGCAGCGCCCGCTCGGCGAGCGCGCCGTGGCCGATCTCGCGCCGCTTCGGCGAGCCGACCCGGCCGGTCTCCCCGGTGGAGTACGGCGGCATGTTGTAGTTGTGCATGTACCGCTTGGTGCGGTCCGGGTTGAGCGTGTCGATCATCTGCTCCATCCGGAGCATGTTCAGCGTGGTGACCCCGAGGATCTGGGTCTCGCCGCGCTCGAACAGCGCCGATCCGTGCACCCGCGGGAGCACATGTGCCTCCGCTGACAGCTGGCGGATGTCGGCCAGGCCGCGGCCGTCGATGCGCACCCCCTCGCTGACAATCCGCTCCCGCACCAGCTTCTTGGTCAGCGCGCGGTAGGCGCCGCTGATCTCCTTCTCGCGCCCCTCGAACTGCTGCGCGAGCTTCTCGGCGGCCAGGGCCTTGACCCGGTCGGTCTCGGCCTCCCGGTCCTGCTTGCTGGCAATGGTCAGTGCCTGGCCGAGCTCGTCGCTGACCGCGGCGGCCAGGGCGTCGTACACGTCCTGGCCGTAGTCGGCGAAGATCGGGTAGTCAGCGGTTTCCTTCGCGGCCTGCGCCGCGACACGCTGCTGCGCCTCGCAGAGCACCTTGATGAACGGCTTGGCCGCCTCCAGCCCTTCGGCCACCGTCTCCTCGGTCGGCCCGACCGCGCCGCTGCCGGTGTCGGCCAGCAGGGCGAGGGTGCGCGGGGTGGACTCCGCTTCCACCATCATGATCGCGACGTCGCCGTCGTCGAGCACGCGGCCCGCGACCACCATGTCGAAGGTGGCGTCCTCGAGCTGGGAGTGGGTCGGGAACGCCACCCACTGGCCTTTGATAAGGGCAACCCGGACGCCGCCGATCGGGCCGGAGAACGGCAGGCCCGCGAGCTGGGTGGACAGCGAGGCGGCGTTGATCGCCACCACGTCGTACAGGTGCTCCGGGTGGAGCGCCATGATCGTCTCGACGATCTGGATCTCGTTGCGCAGGCCCTTCACGAACGAGGGGCGCAGCGGCCGGTCGATGAGCCGGCAGGTCAGGATGGCGTCCTCGGACGGGCGGCCCTCCCGGCGGAAGAAGGAGCCCGGTATGCGGCCCGCCGCATACATCCGCTCCTCGACGTCCACGGTCAGCGGGAAGAAGTCGAGCCCTTCCTTGGGCTGCTTGGACGCGGTGGTGGCCGACAGCACCATGGTCTCGTCGTCGAGATAGACGACCGCGGAGCCGTTGGCCAGGCGGGCCAGGCGGCCCGTTTCGAATCTGATCGTGTGAGTGCCGAACAAGCCGTTATCGATGAACGCGTCGGCGGTGTGCACACCCTGCACGGGTGAGACCTCCTTGTGTGAGGTCCCGCGCCCGCCCCTCGCGGGTGACGCGCCGGCGTCTGGCCGGGCTGGCTGCCGGCCGGTCTTCGATCGAAGTCCTCGGCCCGGGTGGAAGACCCTGACCCGAGAACCACTACCGAGGACCGGCCCTGGTGCCCTGTGCGCCCCCGGGCCGGAGCCGCGGGACGTTTGTACGTCAATGCTTGTTGTAAGAACCTACCTGCGCAGGCCCAGCTTCCCGATGAGCGCGCGGTAGCGCTCGATGTCTGTGCGGGCCAGGTACTGCAGCAGCCGGCGGCGGCGGCCGACCAGTAGCAGCAGCCCACGGCGGCTGTGGTGGTCGTGCTTGTGCACCTTGAGGTGCTCGGTCAAGTCGTTGATCCGCCGGGTCAGCAGCGCGACTTGGACTTCCGGCGAGCCGGTGTCACCCTCACTGGTCGCGTGCCCGGCGATGATCTCCTTCTTCACGGCTGTTTCCAGCGGCACGTGGCATTCCTATCTTTTGTGTCTGATCACGGGTGCCTGTACGGATCATGGGACCCGCCCAGGCCAGGGACTTACAGTGACAGTAGCTGCCCAGGGCCCCTCGGCCAGCCGCTTGAGGGTGCAGCTAACCGGGCCGGCGACGCCGACCGATCATTCACGGTATCACGGCTGCGGCACGGATCTGGCCGCGGCCAGGCGCGCCAGGGCCCCGCGGGATCCCATCACCCGGCCTCGCTCACGGTGATGGCCCGCGCCCGGTCAACGTCGTGCCGCATCTGCTCGGCAAGCTCGCCGGCGGAACTGAACCGCTCCATGCCGCGCAGCCGGGCCGCGAAATCGACCCCCACGTGCACTCCGTACAGCTCAAGATCGTCCCGGTCGAGCGCGTAGGCCTCCACCACCCGCTCCCGCCCGTCGAAGGTCGGGTTGGTGCCCACCGAGATCGCCGCTGGCCAGCGTGCCTCCTCGTACTCCTGGCCCTCCTGCTCACCCAGGACGGACAGCCACCCGGCGTAGACTCCGTCGGCCGGGATCGCGGTGTGCGGGAACGTCTCCAGGTTGGCGGTGGGGAACCCGAGAGCCTTCCCGCGCCGGTGCCCGGCGACGACGACGCCCTCCACCCGGTGCATGCGCCCGAGGTCGGCCGCCGCGCCCGTCACGTCGCCGTCGGCCAGCTTCTGCCGGATGAGGCTGGAGGAAATCTTGACCCCGCCGCCGGCCAGCAGTGGCACGGCCTCGGCGGTGAAGTCGTACTTCTCCCCCAGCTCGGCCAGCAAGAGCACATCCCCGGCCGCGCGGTGCCCGAAGCGGAAGTTCTCCCCGACCACCACGAAGGCCGTATGCAGCCGGTCAACCAGCACCGAGCGGACGAACTCCTCCGGGCCCAGCTGCGAGAACTCCAGGGTGAAGGGCAGCATGCAGACCACGTCGGCGCCCAGCTCGGCCAGCAGCTCCGCCCGCCGGGAGGCGGTGCACAGGAACGTCGGGTGCGAGCCGGGCCGGATCACCTCCGCCGGGTGAGGGTCGAACGTGATCACCACCATGGGCTGCTCGAGCCCGCGGGCGGCCTCCACGGCGCGGCTGATGATGTGCTGGTGGCCCCGGTGCACGCCGTCGAAGACGCCGATAGTCACGACGGACCGGCCCCAGTCCGCGGGCACGTCCGCCAGGCCCTGCCACCGGTACACCGCATCTCCCCTCGTTCCGTACGCCAGGCGGTGCCCGCGGCCCCGCTCAGCGTTCTCCCGTCACCCAAGCCTGCCATGCCATGCGGCTGGGTGGCTCGCCCCCGCCGCTGGCGGGCGCGGTCTCAGGGCACGAACACGGCCAGCGGCCGGGCCCGCCCGGCCCGCTCCTCGACCAGCGCGACCAGGGTGCCATCGGGTGCCAGCGCGGCCACCGGGCCGACGGCGCCCGCCGCGTTCAGGCTGGCACCGTGCGACAGGGACTGCGCCTCGGCCTCCGTCAGCGGCCGGACCGGGAAGGCGGCCACCGCCGCCTCCGCCAGCGGGATGACCTGGAACCCCGCAGCGAGCTCGGCCAGCCCGCGGGCGTCGCTCAGGCGGTAGGTCCCGACCCGGGTGCGGCGGAGCATGGTGAGATGCCCGCCCACCCCGAGCGACTCCCCCAGATCGCGGGCGAGCGCGCGGACGTAGGTCCCGCTGGAACAGCGCACCGCCGCGGTCACGTCCAGCAGCGCGCCGTCCGGCCCGGCCGGCCGCGGATCGGTGATGGTGAACTCGTCCACCGTCACCGACCGGGCCTCCAGCACCGGCGCCGCCCCCTCGCGGGCCAGCTGATAGGCGCGCCTGCCGCCCACCTTGATGGCGCTGACCGCCGGCGGGACCTGCTGGATCTCGCCGGTGAGCGCCGCCGCCGCCGCGCGCACCTGGGCCACTGCCAGCTCACCAGCGGGCGCGGCCGACACTACCGTGCCCTCGGCGTCGCCGGTGTCGGTGGCCTGGCCGAGCCGGATCGTGGCCAGGTACTCCTTCTCGGTGAGCGCCAGGTGACCGAGCAGGCGGGTGGCCTTCTCCACCCCGACCACCAGCACCCCGGTCGCCATGGGATCGAGCGTCCCGGCGTGGCCCACCCGGCGGGTCCCGGCCAGGCGGCGGATCCGGGCCACCACGTCATGCGAGGTCAATCCCGAGGGCTTGTCGACGATGACCAGCCCGCTGGCCGCCGTCACCGGCCCAGGCCACCCGCCGGGCCAGCCGGGTCGGCCGGCTCACCGGCCGGGCTGGGCTCCTCCTCGCCGTCGTCGCCGTCGGTGCCCGGCGCCGGGCGGTAGGGATTGGGGTCACCGGCCGGCTGGGCGCCTTCCCGCGCGGCGGCCAGCGCGGCGTCCGCCGCCCGGGCGCGCGCCACCAGATCCTCCATGCGCTGCGCGCCCTCGGGCAGCGTGTCACGCACGAACGCCAGCGAGGGGGTATGCCGCAGCCCCGTCTGGCGGCCCACCTCGGACCGGATCAGCCCGGTGGCGCTGGCGAGCGCCGCGGCGGTGCCCGCCTCGTCCTCCAGCGTCCCGTAAACGGTGTAGTAGACGGTCGCCTCCCGCAGGTCATTGGTGATCCGCGCCTCGGTGACCGTCACGAAACCGAGCCGCGGGTCCTTGACCCGCCGCTCCAGCATCTCGGCCACGATCCGGGCGATCCGGTCGGCCAGCTTGCGCGCCCGAGCCTCGTCCATGCCTGTCTCACTCCTCCTCGCTGACCAGCCGGTGCCGCGCCGACAGCAGCGCGATCTCGGGCCGGGCGGCGACCAGGCGCTCACACGCCTGCAGCACCTCGGTGGCGTGCGCGGCCGTCGAGGACACCACCGCGATCCCGATCTCCGTCCGGCGGTAACGGTCCGCCCGGCCGGTCTCGGCCACCGCCACGCCAGGCTGCCGCCGGCGCACCTCGGCGATGATCGAGGCGACCGCCGAACGCTTGTGCTTCAGCGACCGCACGTCACCGAGCAGGACGTCCAGCGTCAGCGCGCCCACGTACACCGCGGCCAGCCCGGGCCGTCATCCGCCTGGTCAGTCCCGCGGCTTCTCCCGCATCTCGTAGGTCTCGATCACGTCCTCGACCTTGATGTCGCTGTAACCGACGCCGATGCCGCACTCGTAACCCTCGCGGACCTCGGTCACGTCGTCCTTGAACCGGCGCAGCGAGTCCACGGTCAGGTTCTCCGACACCACGACACTGTCGCGGACCAGGCGTGCCTTGCTGCCGCGGGTGATGGTGCCAGAACGGACGATGCAGCCGGCCACGTTGCCGATGCGCGGCACCCGGAAGACCTCGCGGATCTCCGCCGTGCCGAGCTGGGCCTCCTCGAACTCGGGCTTGAGCATGCCCTTGAGCGCTGCCTCGATCTCCTCGATCGCCTGGTAGATGACCGAGTAGTAGCGGATGTCGACGCCTTCGCGCTGGGCCAGCTCGCCGGCCCGGCCTGGCCGGACGTTGAAGCCGACGACCACCGCGTCCGACGCGATGGCCAGGTTGACATCGTCCTGGGTGATCGCGCCGACGCCGCGGCCGATGACCCGCAGGACCACATCCTCGCCCACATCGATCTTGAGCAGCGCGTCCTCCAGGGCCTCGACCGACCCGGACACGTCACCCTTGATGATGAGCAGCAGTTCCTCACGCTCGCCAGACTTCAGCGCGGACTCCAGATCCTCCAGCGTGACCCTCGGCCGGCGCTGGGCGAACAGGGCGCTGCGCTCACGGGCCTCCCGCCGCTCGGCGATCTGCCGGGCCACCCGTTCGTCGGACACGACCAGGAAGTTGTCGCCCGCGCCGGGCACCGCGTTGAGCCCGAGCACCTGCACCGGGCGCGACGGCGGCGCGTCCGGGACCGGGGCGCCGTTCTCGTCCAGCAGCGCCCTGACCCGGCCGAACGCCTCACCACAGACGATCGAGTCCCCGACCTGCAGCGTGCCGCGCTGCACCAGCACGGTCGCCACCGGGCCGCGGCCCTTGTCCAGGTGCGCCTCGATCGCGACGCCCTGCGCGTCCTGGTCGGGGTTGGCCCGCAGGTCCAGTTCGGCATCGGCCGTCAAGACGATCGCTTCCAGCAGCCCGTCGATGCCCCGGCCTTCCTTGGCCGAGACGTCCACGAACAGCGTCGTGCCACCGAACTCCTCGGCCACCAGGCCGTACTCGGTGAGCTGGGCACGCACCCGCGACGGGTCCGCCCCCTCTTTGTCGATCTTGTTGACCGCCACGACGATCGGCACCGACGCCGCCTGGGCGTGGTTGAGCGCCTCGGTGGTCTGCGGCTTGACGCCATCGTCCGCCGCCACCACCAGGACCACCAGGTCGGTGGTCTCGGCACCGCGGGCACGCATGGCGGTGAAGGCCTCGTGACCCGGGGTGTCGATGAAGGTGATCTTGCGCTCGGTCCCGTCCGCCGCGGTCGTGACCTGGTAGGCACCGATGTGCTGGGTGATGCCACCCGCCTCCCGGGCCACCATGTTGGTGTGCCTGATGGCGTCGAGCAGCTTGGTCTTGCCGTGGTCGACATGGCCCATGACCGTCACCACCGGCGGCCGCGCCTGCAGGTCGGCGTCCTCGCCCTCGTCCTCGCCGAACTCGATGTGGAAGGACTCCAGCAGCTCCCGGTCCTCCTCCTCGGGGGAAACGACCTGGACGTTGTAGTTGAGCTCGGCGCCGAGCAGCTGCAGGGTCTCGTCGTTCACCGACGCGGTGGCGGTCACCATCTCGCCGAGATGGAAGAGCACCTGGACGAGCGAGGCCGGGTTCACCCCGATCTTGTCGGCGAAGTCGCTCAGCGACGCGCCCCGGGACAGCCGGATGACCTGGCCGTTCCCGCGCGGGATCTGGACGCCGCCGATCGCGGGCGCCTGCATGTTGTCGAACTCCTGGCGCCGCTGCTTACGCGACTTGCGGCCACGCGAAGGCCGCCCACCGGGACGCCCGAACGCGCCCTGGGTGCCGCTGCGGCCGCGCCCGCCGCCGGGACGGCCACCACCGCCCCCACCGGGCCGGGGACCGCCGCCGGGACCGCCGCCGGGACCGCCACGCGGGCCGGCGCCACCCGCACCGCCGCCGGGACCGCCACGCGCTCCTCCGGGGCGGGGACCGGCGCCAGGACCGCCCCGGCCGGGGCCGCCGCCGGGGCCGCCACGACCGGAACCCGGGCGCGGCGGCATGCTGCTCGGGCTCGGCCGCGGGCCACCGGGCCGCGGGCCGCCGGGCCGCTGCATGTCAGCCGGGCTGGGACGGCCGGGCGCGGCGCCAGCGGGCCGCGGGCCACCCGGCCGGCCGGCCGCGGGCCCGCCGGGCCCCGCCGGGCCGGCCGGGCCCGGGCGGCGCGGGGCGAGGCCCATGCCGGTCGCGGTCGGGCTGTAAGGGTTGTTACCGGGCCGGGGGCCGGTGCGCGGCGCTGGCCGTGCGCCGGGCCGCGGCGCGCCCGGGCGCGGGGTGGCTGACGGCGGGCTGGCCGGTCCGGGCCGCGGGCCCGGGCGGGGCCCGGCCGGGTCCCGCTGGGCGGGCGGGGATGCCGGCGGCGCGTCAGAGAACGACGCCGGGACCGGCGGCGGGGTGGCGGCGGGAGCGCCCGGCTCCCGGGTGGGTACCTGGCCCCCCTGGCCCGGCGCAGGCGCGCCGGCCGGGCCGGCTGGGCCGGCCGGTGACGGGGCGGGCGGGACCGGCAGAGCCGGCGCCGCGGCGCCGCCGGCCGCCACCTGGTCGGCGAGCGCCTTCCGGCTGCCGTTCTGCTCCTCTGCCCCAGCGGGCACGGCCGCCTGCGGGCGGGCCGCTGCCTTCTTGGCCGGTGCTTGTTTCGGCGCCTCCGCCGAGAACGCTTCCTTGAGCCTGCGCACCACCGGCGCCTCGATCGTCGAGGACGCCGACCGCACGAACTCGCCCATTTCCTGGAGCTTGGCCATCACGGCCTTGCTCTCAACGCCGAACTCTTTCGCGAGCTCGTATACCCGGACCTTCGCCACTGCGCTCCCTTACCTGGTCCGGCTCATCCCGGACCCTTGTGGCGCCGGCCCGGGGCTATGCTCCGGCCGGCGTCAGACTGTGCTGTTCATCGCCGCGTTCTCATCAGGCGCTCATCACGATCGGATCCTGCTTTCCCGGCAATGCCGTTCCTGTCGCTGCCCTCGCTGGCCGGGCTGGCCAACTCGGGCAAACCTGCCCCGGGCTCCCCGCACCGCTGCGCCAGATACTCCCCGAGCGCGCCGGTGACCACAGATCCCGGCAGGCGCAGCGCCCGGGCAAACGCCCGCCGCCGCCCCGCCTGCTCGAAGCATTTCTGGCTGAGATGCAGGTAAGCGCCCCGGCCAGGCAACCGCGCCTGGGGATCGGGGACAATCTCGCCGTCCCGGCCCACCACGCGCAGCAAATCGGACTTGGCCGCGCGGACCCTGCACCCGACGCACGTCCGGACCACAGGTACGGGCGGGGCCGGCCGCGGGGACCGTACAGCCATTCCGGACGTTAGCTTACCGCGCCGGGGCATCGGTGACGCCGCGGCTGCTGGGTGGAACGCGCCGGCCGCCACCGGTGTTCCCCGCCGCGCCCGGCGCGGGCGCCTCGGTATCGGGCCGGATATCAATCTTCCAGCCGGTCAGGCGGTGGGCGAGCCGGGCGTTCTGCCCTTCTTTCCCGATCGCCAGCGAGAGCTGGTAGTCCGGCACGATCACCACCGCCACCCTGGCCTGGGCGTCCACGATGTCGACCCGCGCCACCCGGGCCGGCGACAGCGCGTTGGCGACGAACTCGGCCGAATCGTCGGCATAGTCCACGATGTCGATCTTCTCGCCGTGCAGTTCGGTCATCACATTCCGGACCCGGCTGCCCATCGGCCCGATGCAAGCGCCCTTGGCGTTGATCCCGGACTGGTTCGACGTCACCGCGATCTTCGTGCGGTGGCCGGCCTCACGGGCGATGGCGACGATGTCTACCGCGCCGGAGGCGATCTCCGGCACCTCCAGCGAGAACAGCTTCTTCACCAGGTTGGGATGGGTCCGTGACAAGGTGACCGACGGCCCCCGGTATCCCTTGCGGACGTGCAGCACATAGCAGCGCAGCCGCTCACCGTGCACGTACCGCTCGCCCGGCACCTGCTCGGTCGGCGGCAGGATGGCCTCGATCTTGCCGAGATCGACCAGCACCGCGCGCGGGTCCTTGCCCTGCTGGATGACCCCGGCCACGATGTCGCCCTCGCGCCCGGCGTACTCACCGAAGGTGAGCTCGTCCTCGGCGTCCCGGAGCCGCTGCAGGATCACCTGCCGGGCGGTGGTCGCCGCGATCCGGCCGAACCCGTCCGGCGTGTCGTCGTACTCCCGCAGCACTTCGCCGTTCTCACCGGTCTCCGCGGCCCAGACCGTCACATGCCCGGTGGCCCGGTCGACCTCGACCCGCGCCGTCGGCGACGCACCCCCGGTCCGGTGGTAGGCGACCAGCAGCGCGTCCTCGATGGCCTTGATGGCCAGCTCCATCGAGATGTCCTTCTCGCTCTCGAGGCTGCGCAGGACACTCAGGTCAATGTCCATCGGCCCTCCCCCCGGTCCGCTCGCCGGTGGCCGCGCCCGCCGGAGCGGTGTCATGGCCGCCGGGCCCGCCCCCCGGCGGGCCGAATTCCAGCTGCACGCGGCCCGGGCCCAGTTCGGCGTAACCGAACTCACGCTGCTCGCCGTCGACCTCCAGGATGACCCCGCTGTCACCAGCGGCGATCACCCGTCCCTCGACGGACCCCGCCTGGCTGCCCCCCTTGGCCCGGCCGGCCTCCCCGGCCGGCCCCGCCGCCGCTGCGGGGGATGAAGGACCGCTAGCGCCCTGGCCGGCCAGCGGTACCCGCACCAGCCTGCCTGCGGCACGTCGCCAGTGACGCGGCAGCGTCAGCGGGCGGTCCACGCCCGGTGAGGACACCTCCAGCGTGTAGGGCGCCTCCCCCATCGCCCCGGTGCCGTCCAGCCGCGCCGACACCGCGCGGCTGACGAGCGCGATGTCGTCCAGGCTCACGCCCCCGTCGGCGTCCACGACCAGGCGCAGCAGCCGGCGGCGGCCGGCGCTGCCCACCCGGACCGACTCCAGGTCCATGCCGGCCGCCCGCATGACGGGCTCGAGCAGCCGCTCAAGCTCCGCCGGGTCCACGGCGTGGCGGCTGCCCGGGCGCGGCGCGGCGGTTGTATCAGCGCCGCCGCGAACGCGGTCAGGACGTGACAATCCGTGACGGGAGTCTGCGCGCATCACGACCTCCTCGTCCGCAACCTGTGCTGCTGCCTGCCTCGTCTAGGGTATCCGGACCACGCCGCCGCATTGCCCGTCCCGCGCCGGGGGCAACACGCCGTGATCGCCCTGGCCCCGCGGCCGGCCACGGCGTGCGTCCTGGGCCGCCGGCCGGTGATGGTGTGCGCCCTGGGCCTGCGGCCCGTCGTGGTGTGATGGCCGACAGTGGCCGGCCGCCCATGGCATGCTGGGATGCCCGGCAGCGGGCAGGACCACGCGGAACCGGCGGGAGCGGGACGGCAGCGGACAGAGGCAGCGGGACGGACAGCAGGAGGCCAAGTGGGGCGTGGGGCGACGCGGCGCAGCGTCCTCGCCGCAGCGGCGTCGCTGCCCCTGGCGGCCGCCGGGTGCAGCAAAGGCATCGGCGCGCTCGGCACCCCGCCGCCGCCGCTGCCCGATGTCGCGATCGTGCGCGATGCCATCGACGGGGAGACCTTCATGATCTCCCGGTACAACGCCGTCCTGACGGCGGTCCCAGCCCTGGCCGGCTCGCTGCGCCCGCTGCTCCAGCAGCACCAGGAGCATCTGGCCCGGCTGCGGGGGCGGCTGATCGAGCCCCGCCTGGGCCGCCCGCCGGAGCACACGCCCCCGGCGACCGCGGCCCCGGCCGGGCCGCAGGCGCCCGGCACCCCCGCCGCTGCCCGGGACTACCTGCGGCTGGCCGAGCAGGCCGCGGCCAGCGCACTGCTGGGCAAGATCACGGCCGCCCCGCCGTCCCTCGCGCAGCTGCTCGCCAGCATCGCGGCCTCGGAGGCCACCCACGCGCTGCTGCTCGCTCCGGGCCGGCGGCCAGGATGAGCGCTGCCGCCTCCTCATCCGCGACCGGGGCGGCCGGCCAGGTGGCTCTGCTGGCGGGACGGCCGGCCACCCGGGCCGCGGCCGTCGCGGCGCTGCAGGGGGCGCTGGACGCCGAGCACGCGGCCGTCTACGGCTACGGGGTCGCCGGGGCACACCTGGCCGGGGCCAAGCAGAGGGCGGCGGCGCGGGACTGGGCGGCCCACGAGGCCGCCCGGGACACGCTGGCCGCCATGATCATCGCACTCGGGGCCCAGCCGGTGCCCGCGGCCGCCGCTTACCAGCTCCCGTTCCCGGTGCGGAACGGGCCGGCCGCCATCATGCTGGCGGCGCTCCTGGAGGACCGGGTCGCCGCCGCCTACCTCGGCCTGGTCGCGCTCAGCGGGGCCAGGCTGCGCATGTTCGGGGCGCGGGCCCTGCAGTCCGCCGCACTACGGGCCACCAGCTGGCGCGGTACGGCCCTCGCCTTCCCGGGGCTGGAGGTGCCCGCTCCAAGCCCGGTCCTCGCTGGCCAGGGCACCACCCAGCCGGCCCCGGGCCCGTCCACCCCGGGCGGCGGATCGCAGTCCCCGCCGCCGACCGGGCCGGCCGGCGGCTAGCGCCGGCCGCCGGGCCGGGAGGCTGGGCAGGCGGCCGGCCCGCCCAGGCCGGGCCGCTTAAGCCCGCGAGCCGGGCCGCGGCGGCCGGGCGGTACGCCCCTGGCCAGCCAGTACGCACACGTCACGCTGTAGCGCCGCCCGCTGTGCCGTAAGCGGGCCGCTAGGGCCTCCTCGATGATGGCCGCGGCGACATCCAGGTCGCCCTCCTCTGCGATCCGCTCGGCCCACGGCCACCAGAACCACCAGTTGCCGTTCCGGCAGCACGAGGCGTAGACGTCCCCGGTCTCGCCGTCAGCCGCGGGATGGGCGACCTGCAATCGCGGAACGCGGCCGGCCGGGGCGACCAGGCTCACGCCCATGCCCCGCTCGGTGAGGGTCCCGGCGAGCAGTTCGAGCCGGTGGAGGGTTTCGGTGCGAAGCGGGGGCGCGCCGCGCTCCAGCTGCGTTACGGGTGCCATGAGGGTCATCCTTGGTAATGAACGAAAAGCGCAGGGTGATACTACGGACGGGTAGCGGTCGTTCGCAGCGGGTTTGGGGGAACGTCCCGAACTGGGCGCTCAGGGCATGCCCCGTAGATCTTCAGCCTGCTGCGCGCCCACCGGAGGGCGTTCCGCCGCGTTGTCGTCGGCGCCGATAGCTCCACTATCGGCTCCTCCTCCGCCTTGCGGCCCCCCACCCGCCTCCCCATCCCCCTTCATGACGGCCGCTCGCGACGGCCAAGACCTACTCCGGCACGCCCTAGCCCAGCGGCCCGGGCAGCGGCTCGGTGTGCAGCACGGTCAGCCGGGACACCGCCCGGGTGAGCGCGACGTAGAGCCGGTGCAGGCCGCGGGGGTGCGCGGCGATCCGGGCCGGCTCGACCACGATCACGTCGTCGAACTCCAGCCCCTTGGCCAGGGTGACGGGCACCAGGGTGAGCCGGTCGTCCGCGCTCGCGCCGTCGAGCACCTGATGGCCGATGCCCGCCGCGCCCAGCATCCGGTGCAGCGCCGCCACCTGCTCATCGGAGGCGATCACCGCGGCCGAGCCGGGCTGGGCCAGGGCCTGCTCGCAGGCTGTGACCAGGAGCCGGGGCAGCGCCTTGGGCGTGGCCGGGGTGACCGTCAGCGACCCCGGGTCCTGCCGCAGCGAACGGGCCGGGGCCAGGCCGGGCGCCAGGACGGGCAGGAGCGTGTTGGCGAAGTCGAGAATCTGCCGCGGCACCCGGTAGCCGGTGTCAAGCACCTGCAGCCCGGCCTCCGGCTTGCCGAGGTGGGCGAGGAGCTGCGGCCAGCTGGCCGCCGCCGCCGGCGCCGTTGCCTGCGCGAGGTCGCCGAGCACGGTGGCCGAGCCGGTCGCGCAACGGCGGCCGACCGCGCGGCACTCCATGGCCGACAGGTCCTGCGCCTCGTCCACCACCACGTGAGCGAGGCTGGGAATCCGCTCGATCAGGTCGCTGGCCTCGTCGATGAGCACCGCGTCGGCGGCCGTCCAGCGCGCGGAGCCCGGGCCGCGGGCGGCCTTGTCCCAGCAGATCGCGGCCTGCTCAGACGGATCGAGAATGCCCTCAGCGGCGTCCGCCAGCCGGGCCGGATCGGACAGCAGCCGCATAACCAGGCGGACCGGGTCGGCGGCCGGCCAGGCCGCGTCCACCACCGCTCGCACCTGCCGCGTCCTGCGCACGGCGTCATGGGTCCGGTCGTCCACGGCCTCCCCGGCCGACTCCATCCGGGTCAGGATCACGTGCGCGATGCGGTGGCCCAGCATGGTGCGGCCGGCGCCGTAGCGGACGCCTCGTTCACGCAGTTCCTCCATCAGCTCCGCGATCTCGTGGCCGGGCACCCGCCACCGCCACGACCCGCGGGTCAGGACCAGCGCCTCGGCGGGCTCGGTCAGGGCCGCCCACAGGGCGCGGCGCAGCACCTCCGCCATCCGCGCATCGCCCTTGACCCGCGCGGCGCGGGCGGAATCGGTGGCCCGGACGGGGACCGTGGCGACCAGGTCGGGGATGGTCTGCTGGGCGACATCGGCCTCGCCGAGCGCGGGCAGGACGTTACGGATGTAGGAGAGGAACGCCCGGTTGGGGCCGATCACCAGCACACCGCCCCGCAGCATCCGGCCCGGGTACGCATAGAGCAGGTAGGCGACCCGGTGCAGCCCGACCGCGGTCTTCCCGGTCCCGGGCGCGCCCTGCACACACAGGCTCTGGCCGGCTCCGGCGCGGACGATGTCATCCTGGTCCGGCTGGATGGTGGCCACGATGTCGCGCATCGGGCCCGATCGCGGCCGCTCGATCTCCTCGATGAGGATGCGGCTGACCGGCCGGCCGACGGCCTCGCCGGCGGGCCGCGCCGGCCCAGTGAACTCCTCGTCCTCATACGCGGTGAGCTCAGCGCCGGCGAACCCGAACCGGCGCCGCAGCGCCAGGCCCATCGGGTCGGCCGCGCTGGCGCGGTAGAACGGCCGGGACACCGGCGCCCGCCAGTCGATGACGACCGGGTGGCCATCGCGGTCGTGGATATGGCGCCGGCCGATGTGGAGCCGCTCGCCCGGCAGCGCCTGGCCGGGCCGGCCGGCCTCACCGCTTCCGGCCTCACCGCTTCCGCCCTCGGCGGCCGCCGCGCCCGGCTGGCCGCCCGTTCCCGCCGCCGAAGCGCCCGCATTCATAACGACGTCATCGGCGTAATCGAGTCGCCCGAAGAACAGCGGGACGTCGGGAAGATCCCGCAGGGCTTCGGCCCGGTGGTAAAGGTCGGCCTTGAGGTACTCCTCCGACACCCGGTCCCCGGCCATCGCGCGCAGCCCGAGCACGTTCTCGCGCATCAGCCGCAGGAACTCACGCGAGCGGCGGAGATGGTCACGCTCGGCGGCGAGCACGGGATCGGGCGGGCCGGTGGGCCCGGAGGTGGTGAGGTGGGAGGCGGGGGGATCGGCGGCGGCTGAGCCGGTACCGGTACCGGTTCGGGGGGCCGGGGCGGCGAGAGCAGCGCCGGGGGTGGGGGGAGCGGCGCCGGGGGACGGCGGGAGGCCGTCGGCATGTGCTGCGGTACTGGGCGGCAGGGCGGCGTTACCGGCCCCGCTGGCCGGGGGCATGCGTCATCACCTCGATGCGGCTAGGGGATGGGCAAGGCGCAGCAGCCTATCAAGTCCCCGGCCCACCGGTCATCTGGATTTTCCTGCGGGAACGGGCCCGTCAGCCGGGCTTTTCCCTCTCGATGGAACCGGGCCGGCCTCCCGGGCGTGCCCGGGCGGAACGGGCCGCCGCGCCGGGTCGGCCTCCTCGGCCGCACTGGCCTGCCCTGCCGGGCCGATCTGCATTGCCGGGCCGATCTGCTCTGCCGGGACGGCCAGCCCGGCGGGTCCGGCGCTGGCATTGGCCCCGGGCGTGGCGGCGAACCGCCAGGGAACGATCACCAGCACGCCCGCCAGGGTGGCCGGGCCACCAGCGATGGCCCGGGCCGGGCGGCACCCAGAGGCCGCGGCAACAGGACTGCTGGGCTCGCGGGTCCCGCATCCCGCCTGGCGGCGCGGGGCTTGCCATCCGGGCGCGCAGGACCCGCTCCCCGACCCAGCGCCCTGTTGCTGGGGCCGCTTTAGGCGCCACAATGTCGCCATGGCCGCAAGTGCCGCGCCGCCAGTGCAGGCGGGACCCCGGCCGCTGCTGTCCGTCCAGGGGCTCGCCGCCCGGTTCGGGCCGCTGCGGGCGCTCGACCACGTCAACCTGAGCCTCCGGCCGGGCGAGCTAGTGGCGCTGGCCGGTGAGAACGGGGCGGGCAAGACGACGCTCGTCCGCTGCATTTCCGGTGACATGGCGCCTCATGCCGGGGAGATACTCCTGGCCGGCCGCCGGTGCCCGCCGACCCGGCGGCGGTGCTCCGGCGCGGAGTCGCGGTGGTCTGGCAGGATCTGGCGCTCTGCGACAACCTGGACATCGCCGCGAACATCCTGCTCGGACGCGAGCGCCGTTGGTTCCTGCTCTCCGACACGCGGCAGCGGGCCGCGGCGGCCGCCATCCTGCGCGCATTGGGGATCCCGCTGGACGACCCCTCGCGCAGCGTCCGCACCCTGTCCGGCGGGCAGCGCCAGCTGCTGGCGGTGGCGCGGGCGATGAGCTGGAAGCCGCAGCTGCTCATCCTGGACGAGCCCACCGCGTCCCTGGGAGTCACCGAGGCCGCCCAGGTGGAAGGGCTCATCACCAGCCTGCGGCTGCAGGGGACCACCATCTTGCTGGTCTCGCACGACATCGAGCAGATGTTCCGGCTGGCCGACCGCATCGTGGTGCTCCGCCACGGACGGGTGGCCGGCGACATCCGCACCGATTCCGGCCACCCCGACGAGGTCACTGCCCTGGTGTCGGGCCAGCCGCTGGACTCCTCCGCCCGCCGCCAGCTCACCCGCCTGCACGGGCTGGCCGACCGGCTCGCATCGGCCGACCCCTCGTCCAGCCTGTCGCTGATCCTGTCCGCGCTCGGCGCCGCCCTCGGTACCGAACGGCTGTGCATCCACCTGCTGGAGCGCTCGGACACCTTGGTATGCGCCGCCTCCCTTGGGCTTCAGCCGCCGCTGCTGGCCGCTTGGTCGCGGCTGGGCTACGGCCCGGCGGGCGGCCCCGTCGGGCTCGCCGCCGCGACCGCCGAGGTGGTCGTGGACGACAACGTGCGGGCCAGCGCCGCCTGGGCGCCGTTCCGCCTTCTGGCCAGGGAAGCCAAGATCAGCAGCTCCTGGGCGGTGCCGGTGCTGGGGCCGAGCGGGCTGATCGGCGTGATCACCGTGTTCCGGCCCGCTGCCGGCCGCCCGCAGCGGGACGAGCTTGACCTGGTGTCGGTGTACGCCGGCTATGCCGCCAGCGCGGTGGAGCGGGACCGGCTGCTCGACCAGGCCACCGCGCGCAATCGGGTGCTGGAGACGATCCGGGAGATGCTGGAGACACTGGCCGGCCCCGTCCCGGTGTCCGAGGGGCTAGAGGTCGCGCTGCGGGCGCTGCGGCGCGGCCTCCAGGCCGACGAGGTGGCGCTGCTGAGCCGGGGGCCCGATGGCACGCCGGCCAGCCGGGCCCACGCCGGGAGTTACCATCCCGGCCGGCTGTCCCAGCCGGTGGCCGGAACCGCCACCCGGGCGCTCACCGCCGCGTACGACGACGGCCGGGCGCGGAGCACCGACGGCCAGCGGCAGCTGTCGGTGACGTTCCCGGCCCCAGGCGGGCCGACGGTGCTGGTGGCCAGCTGGGGGAAGCGGTCGGCCACCGCAGACGCGGTGGCGCTGATGGAGGACGCGGCCCACTCGCTGCGGCTGGCCCTGGAACGGGAGGCGGCAGTGGCGGCGCACGAGGAAGCGGCCACGCTGCGCCGGTCACAGGAACTCCAGCGGAGCTTCCTGTCCCGGCTGAGCCACGAACTGCGGACGCCGCTCACCGCAATCCGCGGTTACGCGACCAGCCTGCTGCAGACCGATGTGACCTGGGACGCCGCCTCGCAACACCGGTTCCTGGGCCGGATCTCCGCCGAGTCGGCGCGGCTGGGCCGGCTGGTCGGCGACCTGCTCGACTTCTCCGCCATCGAGTCCGGGATCCTGCGGCTGCAGCACGACTGGTGCGACATCGCGCTGGTGCTGGAGGCGGCGGTCGCCTGCCTGCCCCAGCCGGGCGCGTCGACGGTGGAGGTCACCTGCCACCCCGCCCTGCCGACCGTGTGGGCGGACCATGACCGGCTGGAACAGGTGTTCGTCAACCTGCTGGACAACGCGATCCGGCACAACCCGCCCGGGACCCGGGTAAATGTCACGGCTGGGCCCGGCCGGGCCGGCGAGGTGGTGATCGCTGTCTGCGACGAGGGCTCCGGGCTGCCGCCGGACCTGGCGGCGGCGCCGTTCGAGCCGAAGCGGCGCGGGCATTCATCCAGCGCCGGGGCGGGCCTGGGGCTGTCGATCGCCCAGGGGATCGTGGCCGCGCACGCCGGGCAGATCCAGCCGGGCAGCACGGGGAAGGGGACCACCTTCGAGATCCGGCTGCCGGTCGAGGCACCCGACAGCGCCACGCGCGGTGATGCCGTCACCCGGGCCGACGCTACCGACAGTGCCAACGGGGCCGGTGGGGCCAACGGGGCCGGTGGTACCACGAGGGCCACCAACGGGAAAGGGGGCGGCACGGCCGGCACGGGCGGAGCCACCGGGACGCGCAGGCAGGCCGCCAGGGACACCGCCACCAGGAGGAGAACGGCCGGGAACGGAAAAGCGGCCAGGCCGGCCGGCGCGCGCCACCCCGGCAGCACCGTCGATGATCTGCCGGAGGGGGCGGGGCACCATGCCTGACAGTGCGGCCATCACGCGGGCCCTGCTGGTGGAGGACGACCCGAACATCGTCGACCTGATCCGGTCCAACCTGTCGGTACGGGGCTTCGACACCATCGTGTCGGCCGACGGCGCGCGCGCACTCCAGTTGCTGGAGACCGAGGCGCCGGACATCGTGCTGCTGGATCTGATGCTCCCGGAGGCCGACGGCTTCGAGCTGTGCCGACAGATGCGCGAGCGTTCCGCCGTCGGGATCATCGTCGTCTCCGCCCGCGGCGGCGAGCGGGACAAGGTGACGGCCCTGCATGTGGGCGCGGACGACTACCTGACCAAGCCCTTCAGCGTCGAGGAACTCCTGGCCAGGATCGTCGCCACGCTGCGCAGGACCCGGCCGGTCGCCGCGCCGGAAGCGTCCCCCCAGGTGCTGGTAGTGGGCGACGTCGTGATCGATCTGGCCGGCCAGCAGGTCACCGCCCAGGGCCATCCGGTGCACCTGACGCCGACCGAGTTCGCGCTGCTGCGGGAGCTGGCCATCAACCGGGGCAAGCTGCTCACGCACGCCTACCTGCTGCGGCGGGTGTGGGGCCAGGGGTACGTGACCCAGACCGAATACGTGCGGGTCTACGTCAGGCGGCTGCGCGCCAAGCTGGAGGCGGGCGACGGCCCGCCACTCATCCTGACCCAGCCGCGGGCGGGGTACCGGATGGCGCCCGAGTGAGCGCGCGGGCCCGGACGCTGTTCATGAATTGTTAACGGGCGTTATGCGATGTTGATGATCCGTTTACACGGCGGACCCTA
This sequence comes from uncultured Actinomycetes bacterium, assembly GCA_963730065.1. GTDB lineage: Bacteria > Actinomycetota > Actinomycetes > Streptosporangiales > Streptosporangiaceae > UBA9676. Next base: position 98,056 of record CAVSQL010000015.1, read on the forward strand.
AGGTCGTGGCCAACAGTTGCTTCAGGTGAAAGAGGTATTGGGGATGGGTAACAGAAGTGAGGGAGGTCGGCGCTCCCGTTCGCAAGGCGGCGGAACGTTCCGACGCTCTCGCCGAGTGGGCTGGGTGGGTCTGGTGGCGGTCGCTGGCCTGATAGCTGCGGGCTGCTCATCGTCGTCCTCGTCGACAGCGCCAAGCGGCTCGGACACGATTCCAAAGGTCAGCATCAGTTCCTTTAAGGTCAGCATCGGGCCGACGATGTCCGCGTTCAAGCCGCTGACCCAGTTCGCGACCAAGGGAGCCACCACCCTGCAGGTGGGGGTGATCCTGCCCGACACCACGTCGTTGACGCGGTACGTTCAATTCGACCAGCCTTACCTGAACGCCGCCTTTGCCGACGCCGGGTATACCCAGGCGCAGTACCGGATCGACAACGCGCAGGGCAGCGACCAGACCCAGCTGAACGATGCCACCGCCGACATCAACCTGGGCGCCAAGGTCCTCGTCGTGGACCCGCTCGATGGCCCGACTGGCGAGGCGATCGCGAAGCTTGCCCAGTCCAAGGGCGTCATCCTGATCGCCTACGACCGGGCCATCTTCGCGGGCAACAAGACCTACTACGTCAGCTTCGACAACGAGCACGTGGGTGAGCTGATCGGCCAGGGCTTCAAGGCCTGCGTTGCGGCCTGGAAGATCTCCAAGCCCCAGGTCTACGTCCTGAACGGCGGCGAGGACACCGACCCCAACGCCATCTCCTTTGCCACGGGTTACAACAAGGTGGTCTGGAACCAGCCGGCCAAGACAGTCAGCGCGGGCGTGACCAACAGCCTCGGTTACAAGCTGGTTGGCGAGAACTTCGCTCCTGGGTGGGACAACACCAAGGGCGGCACGATCTTCCAGCAGGCGTTCACCGCTCACAAGCAGATCAACGCCACGATCGAGGCCAATGACGGGCTCGCCAACTCGGTGATCACTGTCCTCAAGGGGGCCGGAGTCAAGCCCAACACGGTGCCGACCACCGGGCAGGACGCCACGGCCCAGGGCATGGCCTGGATCCTCCAGGGCTACCAGTGCGGCTCCGTGTACAAGGCCGTCTACAAGGAGGCCCAGGACGCTGTGGCCATGGCCACGATCCTGCTGGCCGGCGGCAAGCCGCCTGCGGCTCTGCTGAACGGGAAGACCGTCGACCCGGCCAACCCGAGCATCACCGAGCCGGCGTCGCTGCTGACCCCGGTGTGGGTGACCAAGGCCAACATGGAGTCGACAGTGGTCGCGGACGGCTTCGACAGCGCCACGGCCATCTGCACAATCGCGGGTGCGAGCGTCTGCGCCGCAGCCGGGATCCATTGATCATCTGACCTGGGGAACCTCGACGGCGTTTTCGTCGAACGCTCCTCACCAGCCGGTTTGGCGGACCCTCCAAGCAGGGCGGGTCCGCCAGCCCCGGCTGTGGCGAGGTGGTTGAGCCGACCCCAGACCGGCCGGGAAGGGCGGGCAGGGAGGCGTGCGGCTATGCTCTGCGGTGCCGGGATACCGGAGCGGCAGGAGCCCGATCTAGGCAAGGCTACTGACGGATCTTCAAGATGACTGAGATGAACGAGGCCCCGGAAGGCGCGAGCAGCGGCGGGGACGGGGCAGAACC
>CAVSQL010000016.1:0-22048 GCA_963730065.1 uncultured Actinomycetes bacterium
GTTAAGAACTCCTAACAGAATGACGTGTGGAATAGCGGTGATCATGTGATGGTTGAGCCTCGCCGTGAGGAAAGGACAGCAGTCGCCGTGGATCGTCCCGGACGGGTTATGGGAGCGGATCGAGGCGCTGCTGCCGCTGCTGCCGGTGATCCCGCGGCGGGCTACCCACCGCCATGATTCCTCCTGGTGCTTCGACCCGGTCCCGCAACCCGTTGAGCCCTGAGCCCTTGGCCGCGTCGGCTCCTCCGGCGCCATCGTCACGCACGCGCCCGCGGCCTCCGGTCTGTACCTGGTCGCCGGCCGTAAGTTCCCCGCCCACGGGGCCCCACGCGGCTACCCGCACGACCGACCTGTCGGGCTTGTAGCGGTAAGCCTGCACCGTGTCGGCGGCGCCCAGCCGGCCAACCTTCTCTGCGACCGCGGCGAAAACCTCCTCCGTGGCCACGCCTGTGGCGACCAGCGTGGCCACCGGCTGCAGCGCGGCCTGCTCGATGGCCAGATCCTCGACCTCGCTGAGCAGGTCGGCGATCTCGTCGAGTTCAAGGCCGAAGGTGATGCGCTTGAGCAGGCGAGCCAGGATGAAGGAGACGAGCACTCCGACCAGCAAGGCGGCACCGGCGGCGGGCAGTGTGTCTGCTCAGCGTGTTACCGCCTCTTGACCGCCTCTTGACCGCTAGCACACCAGCGAGGAGCATTGCCCTGTCTGGCCCGCGAGGATTGCAGGCTCGCGGGGATGAGACGGATGAGGCCGCGGGGCCCGGCGCAAAGGCGCGCCGGGTTGGGGGGAGACCGAGATGCGCACCAGACTACCGCTGATCGCCCTGGCTATCGTGCTGGTGGTGCTGAGCAGCGCCCTACCGGCAGCAGCAGGGGATGAGCCGGCTGAACGGCCGGATCACTTTCACGCGGCTCGACCCCAAGCTGGGTGATTTCAGTATCTGGGCGGCCAACCCCGACGGCACGCACCAGCAGCGGCTCACCCATACCCCGAGCGCCGACAACGACTGGTCACCCAACGGGCGCCGGATCGCCTTCGACTTCACCGACGACACAGGTCAACACCTGGCCACCATGGACCCCAACGGCCGCCACGTGCGCCAGCTCACCTTCAAAAAAGGCATCCAGGGAGACCCCAAGTGGTCGCCGAACGGGCAGCGGATCACCTTCGACGCCTCGCCTACGTTCCCCGGACAGCCGGGCTTCCACACCAGCATCTGGACCATGCGCGCCAACGGCACCGGCGCCAGGCAGCTCACCCACGGCATCTTCGGCGTCGAGCCCGTGTACTCCCCCGATGGCCGCCGGATCGCCTTCGGGCGCATCACCGGCGTCGACGCCCAAGGCTCCCAGCTGGAAGCCATCGACGTCATCAACACCGACGGCACCCACCTGCGGCAGGTCGTCCCGCCGCTCGCGGACCTGGAACACCCCGACTGGTCCCCCAACGGCCACTGGATCACCTTCAACATCGCCCCCGAAGCACCGAACGCAGCGGTGATGGCGGTCCACCCCAACGGCAAGGGCCTGCGGGTCCTTCGAGCCTCCGATAACCGGTTCGGGCTGTTCAAGCCGGTATGGTCCCCTGACGGCCGCGAGTTCCTGGTCGGCTGTCACGACTTCCAGGCCGGCATCGACAAGCTCTGCGTCATGAACGCCAACGGGCGCAACCTCCACGTCATCATCGCCACCCCGGATCCAGTGAACAACCCCGCCTGGGGAACCCATCCACTGCAGCACTGACGACACAGCAGCAAGCGGGATCTCGCCCCGGGCTGGCTGGCCGGTGCTTAGCCAGATGTTGCGGCCCACGGCGCTCGCTCGCGACCCGAAGCGGCCTGCGGCTTGCACAGCGCTGAGGCGCTTGTAGTCCGCAAGTACCTGGATAACGGAATGACCTGCGGCGGGACCGCAGGGCAGCGTCGATCATGGTAACGAGCGGAGCCGATTCAACTCACCACTGGTCAATTGTCAAGGTGCGTCCCGCAAGGGATGATCGTCAGATCCGCCGGGTTGCAATTTGGGTTGCAGTTCGCCCTCGGCCGGTCTCGTTCACCAACGTTCAGACGACTAATCTGACCTGCGCGGCGGCCACATGCGAACCAGCGCGCACCCGCCAAGGTCAAGCTTTAAGGTTCCGCAGTCGGCGCCAGCAGATGATGGCGCAGGCCAGGCTGAGGAATGCCTCGTGGATATCATCGCGGATCTCCCAGCGGATCCGCAGCCGCCGGAACCAGTGCAGCAGCGCGAGGGACTGCTCCACCACCCAGCGGTGCACGCCCAGCCCGGAGCCATGCCCGGTGCCGCGGCCGGCGATTACCGGGGTGATGCCCTTGGCCCGGACCTGCCGGCGGTATTTGTCATGGTCATGGCCCCGGTCGGCATAGACCGCATCCGGGCGCTTCCGTGGCCGGCCACGCCGGCCGCGGACCGGCGGGATGGCCTGGATCAGCGGCATCAGCTGGGTGACGTCGTTACGCTGCCCGCCGGTCAGCGATACCGCCAGCGGGATCCCGTGCCCCTCGGTGATCAGGTGGTGCTTCGAGCCCGGCTTGCCGCGGTCAACCGGGCTCGGCCCGGTTTTTGGGCCGTCCTTCAGCGCGCGCAGGTGCGAGCTGTCAATCACCGCCCTGGACCAGTCCAGCGCCCCGGCGGCGTTCAGCTCGGCCAGCAGCGCCTCATGCAGATGCTGCCAGACCCCGGCCTCGTGCCAGTCCCGCAGGCGCCGCCAGCACGTCATCCCGGAGCCGGACCCCAGCTCCTGCGGCAGGAACTCCCACGGGATCCCGGTGTGCAGCACGAACAAGATGCCGCACAGGACCTTGCGGTCATCCAACCGCCTGCGGCCGAGATGATCAGCCCGCCGCGGGACGACGGGCAGCAGCGGCTCGATCCGTGCCCACAGGCCGTCCGAGACGATCCACGGCGGCTGCTGCCCCTTCCTCACGCCCAGCCTCAACCATCACATGATCATCGCTATTCCCACACGTCATTCTGTTAGGAGTTCTAAGCGCGTGACCGCCCATCGGGCGATCTTTACGCTGGGCCCATGAAATCCGAGCCCGGCCATATCGATCAGCGGGAGCTCGCGCGCGTCCTGGGCCAGCAGTGGGGCCTGGCCCCCGCCGGGCTGCGCCACCTCCCGGTCGGCTTCGGTGACCACCACTGGGAGCTCACCGACGCCGCGGGCGGCCGCTGGTTCGTCACCGTCGCGGGCCTGGCCGGCGGCTGGCGCGGCACTGGGCCGGAGGCCGGCTACGCGGACCTGCGGGCGGCGATGGAGACCGTCACCGCCCTGGGCAGGCGGGGCTGGAGTTCGCCGTCGCGCCGCTGCCCACCGCCGGGGGACAGGCGCTCGCCCCGCTCGGCCCGGAGCACGCCGTCACCGTCTTCCCGTATCTCGACGGCGGGTCCGCCGGCTTCGGCGACGAGCTGCCCGAGGCCGACCGGCATGCGCTCATCGGCATCCTGGCCAGGCTGCACGGCGCCACCCCGCTGGCCCGGCCGACCGCGCCGGCCCGCGGTCTCGGCCTGGCCAGCAGGCCAGCCCTGGAGGCCGCGCTCGGCCAGCTGGACCAGCCGTGGAGCGGCGGTCCCTACAGCGAGCCCGCGGGCCTGCTGCTGGCCCGGCAGGCGCCCCGCGTGGGCACGGCGCTGGCGCACTTCGATGAGCTGGTGCGCGAGGCCGCCCGCAGCGGGCCGGCCGTGGTCACCCACGGCGAGCCGCATCCGGGCAACATCGTGCGCGGCGCGGGCCAGCTGCTGTTGATCGACTGGGATACCGTCGGCCTGGCGCTGCCTGAGCGTGACCTGTGGATAGTGACCGAAGACGACCCCGGTGCCGTCGGCCGCTATGCCGAGCTCACCGGGCGCCCGGTCAGCGGCGCCGCCATGCAAATGTACGAGATGCGCTGGAGCCTGGACGACATCGCGCTCGCCATTGCCGATTTCCGGGCTCCGCATGAGCAGAACGAGGACTCCGCGCTGACCTGGGAAACCCTCACCGAGGAGATCGGGGAGCTCGCATGAGCGACTGTTCTTCGTGTCGGTGCTGCCGTTCCCCACCCACATGCTCGCGGGGTACCTGTCCAATCAGGACGCTGAGCGGATCGCGGTCACGGTCTACGGGCTCAACCTCCTGGCCATCAGCGGCTTCACCAGCATCGTCTGGCACTATGCGCTCTGGCAGCGGCTGGTCAGGCGGGACGACTCCGAAGAGGACGTACGGGCCCTCACCGCGAAGCTCGACCCCAGCCTGGTGTCCTACGCGGTCGCGATCGGCATCGGGCTGCTGAGCCCCGGGATCGCGGTCGTGCTCTACCTCGTCATCGCCCTGTTCATGATCATTCCCTTCCGGGCCGTCGTCCGGGAGGCCCGGCGCAGGAGAAGGTCGTGACCTCCCCGCCCACGATGATGCCTGGCCGCCCATAAGGGAATAGGGTGCGAGCGTGACTGACGATGAGGCTATTTCGTACCAGGCGGCAGCCCGCGGGACGCCGGTGCTGAGCAGCTCCGGCACGCAGATCGGCACCCTCGAGCACGTGCTGGAGGTGCCCGAACTCGATGTCTTCGATGGGATCGTCATCGCCACCGAGGCCGGCCTCCGGTTCATCGACGCCGACGGCGTGCAGCGGATCACGCGCAGCCACATCCAGTGCCGCCTCGACGACGCGCAGGCGGGCCAGCTGCAGCCGCCGGATGGGTCGCCGGTGTACCGGGTCGACGCGCTGGCCGACTCCGGGCAGAGCCTGCACGACGTCCTCGGCCGCCTGTTCCGCCGCCCACGCTGGATCCGCGAGAGCGACCGGCCCTGACCGATCATCACCCCCGCCGGATGAGGAAAGCCGGGTCAGTGAGGGCGTAACGTCCCCTTCGCGGTCTGCGGGCCAGCGGGCTGCCGTGCCCGCGGGAACCGGGAAGGAAGCACCGACATGGACGCCCTGCCGAACATCGTCCTCGTCCACGGCGCCTGGGCCGACGGCTCCAGCTGGGGCGCCGTCATCGAGCGCCTGCAGGGCGACGGCTACAACGTCACCGCGCCCCAGTTCCCGATGACCGCACTAGCGGACGACGTCCTCCGGCTGCGCCAGGTGCTGGCCCGCCAGCGAGGCCCCACCCTGGTCGCCGGCCACTCGTACGGCGGCCAGATCATCACCGCCTTGGGCGCGGACGCGCCGAACGTGGCCGGGCTGATCTACATCGCGGCATTCGGTCTGGACGAGGGCGAATCGATCGGCGCCCTGCTGGCGCAGGGGCCACCGCCTCCGGCGCTGGCCCACCTGGTCATCGACCAGCAGGGTTTCGCCTGGCTGCCCGAGGACGACTTCGTGAACCACTTCGCCGCCGACGTTGACCCGGTGAAGGCGCGGGTCATGTACGCGGTGCAGCAGCCGCTGGGCGGGTCCGCGCTCCAGGAGGTGATGGGCGCCCCGGCCTGGAAGTCGCTACCGACCTGGTACCTGGTGGCCGACGGGGACCAGGCGATCCCGCCCGGCGCCGAGCGTCAGTTCGCCCACCGCATGGGCGCCACCACCGTCGAGGTCCCCTCCAACCACGTGGCGATGGTCACCCACCCAGGTGACGTGGTGAATCTCATCGAGGCCGCCGCCGAGGCCGTCCCGGCCGCGCGCTGAGCTCCCGGCCGGGTCATCGGCCGGCCGCCGCGATCACGGGCATCTATCCCGGCCCGGTGATGCGCCTGGCCGCCGTCCGTTGGATGATGGGCTCCATGCACGGTCTCGCCCGCTATGCCTTCGTGGCGCAGGGAACCCAGATGTCGGCCAGTCCCAGCGAGCCGGCCCAGCCTGCCCCCGGGTCGGGCCGCCGGAAGCGCGTGGCGCGCACGATCATGGTGGCATGGGTCGCCCGGCTGCCGTGGGAGCGCCGCTTTCAGCAGCGCGTGATCCTGTTCGCGATCGCGGTGGGCGCGGCGCGGGGCCTGGCCCGCCAGGGCCAAGTCCGTGCGTCCGTGTGGGACCAGCAGTCGCGGGCGCGCGCCATGGAGGCTGAGGCCAAGCGGGCCTTGCGGCGCGGTAAGCGAGCCGTCACCGGCGGCTGACCTTACGTCAGGATCAGCCAGGTCCGGCCGTCGATCAGCTCACGCACCGCGTCGAGATGACCGGCGTGACACGCCGTCTCGGCGATCACGTGCAGAATGATCTCCCGCTGATCGTGGAGCCGCCAGCTGCCGAACAGATCGTCGGGCCACCACGCCGGTGCAGCATCCGGGGGAGTTGCGGCGATGATGGCGTTCGCGAGCCCGATCTCCTGCCGGTATAGGCCGAGCACCGCCTCGGCCGGCACGTCCGGCGCGACCTGCCAGGCGTTGGCGGGTTCAGCGGCGTCGGGTGCCTCACCGGCGACGACGCGGCGGAACCAGAACCGTTCCACGTCGATGGCGAGATGCTGGACCAGCCCCAGGCACGTCCACCCCGACGGCAGCACCGGCCGCCACAGCGCTTCGGTGGGCAGGCCCTCCAGGGTCCCGAGCACGTGCTCGCGCTGATCGTTCAGGGAGGAGAGCAGCGCCCTGCTTTCCTCGCTCATGGCCGGTTGCGGCATAGCTTCCTCCCCTGTGAGTGCTGGCGTCAGGCGGCGGCCCAGGCGATTGCCTCGTCGCGCTGCGCGAGCGGAAAGTGCCTGACCTCGCCCGGGGTCATCCAGCCGAACATCGTGGTCATGTCGCCCATCCACTTGATGTCGGTGACCAGGGCGATGCGCTTCCACGCCCGCAGGTGCTCGATGCCCATCCTGAGGTCCTGCCACACGGCACCGCCCGACATCCCGTGGAACTCGGGGATGACGACCACGAACCTGACATCGCCGCCAGCGGCGGCGCGCTCAAGCGCCGGGAGCACCACGTCGCGGTAATCCTCGGCCCTCAGCGTGCCGGCGGTCTCGAACCCGATGACCCCGCCGGGCATGCCGTCCAGCTCCTTGATCATCGGCACGGCTCCTCTCCGGTGCCTTCGAGCTTATGGCCCCGGGGTCTGTTGCAGGTCGTCGCGTGTACGCAGGAGGTCCTCCGCCAGCGCGGCGCCGGGCCGCCGATGGCTCAGCCCACACGCGAACAGCTGCTCGCCGTCCTGGCGAGATAGCTGCCGGCTGATCCCTAGGCGCGCCGGTAGACCAGCACGTTGTGGTCCCGGTAGGCGTATCTGAACCCGGCGGCCCTGATGAAGGGGAGGATGAAGCTCTGCACGCTGTTGTTCCGTTTCCACACCACCATCCAGCCGATGTGGAGGCGGCGGGCGTCCTGCCGGGCGGCGGCCAGCTGGGCCGGGGAGAGCTTGAGGGAGTACAGCGGGGTCACCCCGGCCGGGTCGGCGCAGCCGTTCATCAGCCATGGGTGCTGGCGGCCGGCCTGGCTGGGCACCGCCCAGGGGCAGGACGGCGACACCTGATGCTGGATGTAGACCAGGTCACGGTAGAAGGGGTGCGCCTCGATCGCCCGGACCGAGTACTGCGGGACCCGCGAGGTGTAGGCGATCGCGCGCGGGTGGCCGTCCGCGGTGGCCATCACCAGCGCCTTGGGGAAGAAAGGCGCGCCGTACACGGGGATCCCGCCTCTCATGCCGAACGGGAGGTCCACCACGATCGAGTGCGAACGGTCGGCCGCGATCCCGCGGTCCACCCCCGGGTAGCTGGTCGGCATGGTGCCGACCTTCGACGATCCCGAGTAGCCGGTTTCCAGGATCGCCAGCGCCAGCACCAGGACCAGCAGCGGCCGGGCGTGATAGCGGAGCCAGTTCACCGCCGCCCCGGCGAGCAGGGCGGCGGGCAGCAGCCCGAGGATCGCCAGCCGGTCCGCTTCCCGGAAGCTGGACAGCTCCGGTATCCGGACGAACCAGGTGTAGGGCATGAGCCCCGACACCCGCACCCCGTGCCACGTCAGCCCCAGCGGCAGGTACTGGTGCTTGCCGATCCACAGCGAGGTGCCGAGCGCGAGCGCGGCGCAGCCGGCCCACAGCGCCGCGAGCAGCCAGGCGCTGCGGCGCCGCCAGGAGACGGCCAGGCCGAACAGCGCCAGCACGGTCAGGATCGTGCCGAACATCGGCATTGCCTCGTTGTCCCGGCCGTGCAGGAAGGGCCCGGCCAGGCGGCCCAGGCCGAAATCGGCCACCCGCGGGGTGGGGGTGAACATCCCGGGCAGCCCGATCCCATACTGCTTGTAGGACACGGCCAGCAGATGCGGGTCGATGGCCAGCCCGCCGCGCGCGTGCGCGAGCGTGATCTCCTGGATCATCGCGATGATCTGCGGGCTGGCGATCACCGCGCCGATCGCCACGGCCAGCGCCGCCGGGCGGAGCCTGGCCCACGAGGGGCGGCGCAGGAGCCAGGGCGCCAGCGTCAGCCCGGTGACGATCGCCGCCAGCACGGCCGACTCCTGGTCGGCGAGCACGGCCGCGCCCATGACCAGGCCCAGGATGATCGCCTGCCGGCGGCCGGGGGTGCGGCGCAGGCGCACCGACGCCTCCAGCGCCATCGGCAGGAACACCGCACCAAGCGCGATGTTCAGGTGATACCAGTCCTGCTGGGTGAGCATCGCCGACAGGCCGAAGAACGCCCCGGCGGCAATCGCGCCGGTGGCCGAGGGGAGCCACAGCCGGGCGGCCCGGTACATCGCGTACGACAGCAGCCCCGGGGTGATCAGGACCACCAGGTTGTAGGAGGCGCTGGGACCGAAGATGAGGGTGACCGGGGTCATCAGCAGGCCCGGCAGCGGCATCACGGTGTGGAATCCGAGCTGGACCCCGGCCGGCGCCGCCATCTGACTGGTGAACCAGGGGTTCGCCAGGTGAGTCACCTGATGGGCCATCCACCAGAAGCCCCAGACGTAGCTGGCGGTATCACGCGTTGACGGCAGCCGCCCTACCCCCAGGTAGGTCGCGAGCGGCCAGGTGACCGCCGCCCCGGCGGCGATGAACCCGAGCAGCAGCGCTGCGTGGCGGGCGAGCGGCCTGGCGGCGATCCAGTTCAGCCAGCGCCGCCACATCCCGGGCGGCCGCCCGGGATCCGTGCCAGCCACAGGCTTGTCCGGCGCCTGGGCCCCAGCGTCCAGCGTGCCCGCGGTGGCCGGGGCCACGCGGGTAGACCGGTCGCGGTCGGCCCCTTCCATCAGGTCACCTCGTCCAGCATTGTCAACAGGTGGGTGTCCGTCCCGGCACGGCCCGGCAGGTCAGGCCGGCCCATGTCCCGCGTCCACCCGCGGTACGCAGTGGCGGTGACAGCGCGGCAGCAACAGAGCCACCCCATGTTACCGGCGTCGTGGCACCCGCCTGGCGGGATGACTCCGGACAGTGTTTCCCTTTACCTGGCGCGGCAGCCGGAGCCGATTACCAGTCACTGATGATCATCGGCCGGCCTGCTGGAGGCCTGCCTCAGAGAGCCGGCTGAGAGCCCTGGCCTCATCCGCGCCGTCGCGGGTGAGAACGGTGATCTCTGCCGCGCTCATCTGGGCATTCTTGCGAATCATGACGGCCCGGCGGGCGAGCAGGGTGCGGGCCGGGGGCCATGGCGGCTAGCGCACTTCCTCTCGGTCATGTCCCGCCGGTTGCCGCGGGCGGGGGAAGGGGTACCTAGCTGCTGTTACGGCATCGCCTTCCAAGGAGGGGCCATGAGCTACGCCAGGCAACTGCTGGACACCTACCCAGGCTCCGCCGGCGTCGATCCCGGCGTGCTGGCCGCCACCGTCGACGCGCTCAGCGACTGCGCCCAGGCCTGCACCGCCGACGTCGACGCCGACTTGAGCGAGCAGAACGTGACCGAGATGGTCACATGCATCCGGCTGTGCCTGGCGTGCACCGATATCTGCACCGCCACCGCCGGGGTCATCAGCCGCCCGGCGGCCTACGACGCCAATGTCACCCGGCCGCTGCTGGAGGCCTGCGTGGCCAGCTGCAAGAGCTGCGGCGACGAGTGCGAGCGGCATGCCCGGATGCACGAGCACTGCCGGGTGTGCGCCGAAGCCTGCCGGCGCTGCGAACAGGCCTGCCGGGAGCTGCTGGCCGCCCTGAAATAACGGCATCTGTCCGTGGAAGTCTCATAGGCGGAGCTCGTAGCGCTGCTCCGGCTTCCGTGTTCTCGGATGTGGTGCCGGCGCGCCACACGCCCGCCATCCCAGGCGCTCGTAGAGTGCGGTTGCCCTGACGTTTTCCACGTAGACGGCGAGTTCCGCACGCGTGAAGCCCGCGGCCTTGAGCCGCGACCGCAGCTCGAGCAGCAGCCTCTCCGCGATGCCTTGTCCCCACAGGTGGGGGCGGACGCCGAGGTAACTCAGCTGTGCCCCGGTCTCATTCACGCTCCGCAGCGGCTCTGTGGCCGCGAATCCCGTGGCTGTCCCATCAGCGGAACGCGCGATGAGCAGGAACGACCGGGGTGAACGATCAAGGACGCCCTGGATGACCGGCCGGGCGACGTCCAGTCCGGGTACCTGGTCATCACCGTCTCTGGCGGCTGTGGTCTCGGCCCAGATCTGGGCGGCATCGGTCACATCGTCGCTGTTCCGCGTCGCTTCGACGAGGCCCACGAAGAGAGTCTGACCGCCGTTCAGCGGTGACTCAAGCTGATGGGCCAGGATCGACGTGGATAGCCGCGGCGGGCACCATGGAGCGATGAGCGGCACCCCCCGCGATGGAGCCAGGCTCCGCGCGGAGTTGGTGGCGCAGCTCACCGAGCGCATTCCGCGCTGCACGCGACCTTCGTTGTGTCATTGCTGTGAGCTGGATGCGTTTGCCTGCACGCGCCCGAATGTCCTCAGCACTATCACGTGGTAGACGCAGCCGCTCACAATGCCAGGCATCAGCCCGGTGGGCCGCGTCCGCAGCTGCACGGCCGTGGACCCGCCAGCTGGCAGCCTCGCTTTCCGCACGGCGGAGGCCGGTGCGTGCTGCGCCTGTGGCCAGGTCACTCTCACCTGCACTTCCTCTCCCACATTCCCGGTGTTGCGCAGGATGACCGTGGCGGACAGCACCTTCCCGTAGTGGCACGTCCCCTGGTATGTCCCCCCCGCAGACGCGGCCGCTGGCGAGCGCGGGACAGGGATGGAGATGGGTGTGGGCGCAGGCTTCCCGGCCGCTGCACCCGCATGGCAGCCGCTGCCCGCCAGCATCCCAGCCAACGCCGCAGCCATGACCGCGCGCTTCACTTGCCCCTCACCCGCCCCAGTTCCGGCCTCTCCCCATCATCTTGCGTCATCGCCGTAGTGACCTGTGTTGCTGCGGCTGGCCCGGCCGCCCCGGGGCGGGCTGGGGGCTATTGTCCCAGGATTGCCCTGGCCTGTGATACGGCGTGGGCCAGTTCGGGGTCCCCGCGCCAGGTGAACGCGGGGGCCGCCGGGTCGCGCACGAACGAGCGGATGGCCCCGTCGGTGGTCGTGCGCAGCTCGCAGGCAGCGCCCGGGCCGGGGCCAAGTGCCCAGCCGTCGCGGCGCGCCGAGATGTTACCGACGTCAACACCGAGCAGATGAGCGGCAACGTCATGAACCGACCAGCCAGGACAGCTCGTCGCGCTCTCCCAGTCCGGCGCCGGCAGGCTGGCGAGCAGCGCCACGAGCTCTCCCCGTAGCTGTGGCAGGAGACTCGCCACCTCGACCCGCAGGAACCGCACGCCCGATCCTGCCGCATGACTGAGGCGGCCGGGTGCCTGCCGAGCCACGAGCCGAGCATCTGCGTGCCAGTGAGGCCGCCTCCCAGGCCGCGGTGAGCGAGGCGTAACGCGGTTGCTCCTCCGGCAGCCATCGGCGGCCGCCAGGGTCATGCGACGCATGCAGGTTTGCGGACCTCCACTTGTGGCTAAGCCGGTGTCCAGATGCTGTCGCCGGGCACCCAGGTCCACGTGACTGACGGAGGGGTTATGGCGGTTGACGAGGGCGACCGGGACCATGCCGCCAACCTGGAAAAGGTCGACCACGTGGTCGTCGTGATGCTGGAGAACCGGTCCTTCGATCACATGCTCGGGTACCTGTCTCTCAGCGGCGGGCGCCCGGAGATCGATGGCCTGCGCCCGGGCCTGGCCAACGAGTACCAGGGGCGTACCTACCCGGTGCATCACCTCACCGCGACGGTCCTGGGGGTGGACCCTGACCATTCCGCAGGCGCGATCGATCAGCAGGTCGCCGGCGGGAGCATGAGCGGTTTTGTGGCCAGCGCGGCCGCGACTCTGGCCGGGCGTGGGGTTGACGACGGCGACCCGGGCTGCGTCATGGGCTACTACGACGGCGCCGACGTGCCGGTCTACGATCACCTGGCGGAGGAGTTCGCGGTCTGTGACCGCTGGTTCAGCTCGGTGCCCGGCTCCACGCTGCCCAACCGCCTGTATGCGCTGTGCGGGGTGGCGGCCGGAAGCCGGGATGACCGGCCCATGCATGTGCCGCCGCTGTACCACCAGCCCTCATTCGTCCGTCACCTGGACGCTCACCGCATCTCCTGGCGCTGGTATTCCTTCGACCCGGGGACGCTGCGCCTGGCCGATGCCCACTACCTGCTGGGGCATCATGAGCGGTTCGGGTACTTCAGCAAGACGGGCCTGCCGTGGAAGGCCATTTTCGACGTCAGCTGCAACCCGAAGATCCCCAGTTTCCTCGAAGATGTCGCGGCCGGGACGCTGCAGTCGGTGTCGTGGATCGACCCGGCGTTCACCAACTTCAACCCGCTCGGCTTCCCTGTCAACGACGATCATCCGACGGCCGACATCAAGGATGGCCAGGATCTGGTCCTGGCCGTCTACGACGCGCTGGCCTCAAGCCCGAAGTGGGACCGTTCGCTGCTGGTCATCGCCTACGACGAACACGGCGGCTTCTACGATCACGTCCCGCCGCCGGAAGCCGCTGACGACGAGCCCGAAATGTTCGGCCGGTACGGCGTGCGCGTGCCAGCGATCATCGTCTCGCCGTGGCTGGAACCCCGCCTTGTGTCGCACACCTTGTTCGATCACACTTCGATCATCAAAACGATCCTGCTCCGCTTCTGCCCCCAAGCCCTGCACGAGTCGGCCCACGGAAGACGGGCCAAGCTGGGCCCGCAGTACCCGGGCATGCGTGTGGCCCAGGCCAGCCATCTCGGGGAACTGCTGACCCGCAGCACGCCACGCCCTGCCCCGCCGCGCGACGCCCTGCTGCGGCAAGCCGCGGCGCGGGCCGGGCAGCCTGCCGCCGCCGGGCCCCGGACCGGCGATCATCCGCTCAACGACCTGCAGCAAAGGATCCTCGCCGCCACGCACGAGCTGAGAAGGCGTGGGCACCCATCGGACGCGCCATAGGTCGGCCTGCGCGCGGGGCGGTGCTCTGATGGGATCGGTGCCACTTGGAAAGGACGTAGCAAATGACCTCGTCGACGCGAATCATCCGGGCCGCGCTGCTGGTGGTGGCGGCCGCTGTGCTGGCCGCCGCGGCGGCTCAATTGCGCGACAAGCGCCAGACGGCCGAGCTGACGGCGGAGAACATCCATGACCAGCTCGATGCCCTGGATCCGGCTACCCGGGCAGCAGTTGTCGCGCGGCTGAGCTCGGATGAGGTGAAGAAGGTCCGCGGCCGCAGCTAGGCCGGCCGGCCGCTCGGGCCGGTCATTTCCGACGATCCGGCCTATGCCGTGCCGGTCCTGTTGAGCGATCTGAACATGCTGGTCTTCACCGGCGGCCAGGAACGCAGCAACGCTCGCGCTAGGGCGACACGGCGGTACCGAGGGAGTCGGCTCCCGCGAATTTCGGTGCGCCCTTCTCATAGAAGACGTCGAGTTCTTTGATGGTGAAGCCCGCGGCCGTCAGCAGGTCAACGATGGGCCTGATGAAGTTGCAACCGCCGAAAACGCGCTGCTCCAGTGGGTTGAGGCGTCGTTGCCAGCGGCGCACATTCTCGTCGGGGGCCAGCCCGTGCTCCAGGAAGTGCAGGGTCCCCCTGGGCTTGAGGACGCGCCGCACCTCGCGCAGGGCAGCGGCGGCGTTGGGGATGGTGCACAGCGTCCAGGTGGACAGGGCGGCGTCGTAGCTGTCGTCCTCGAAGGGCAGCGACTGGCCGTCCAAGCCGGAGCGCTGCACCGGGACATCGGCTGCCTGCAGGCGCTGGTCCGCCAGCTGCCAGCCGAGGTCGGAGGGCTCGACCGCGGCGACCCGGGTGACGGCTGCCGGGTAGAAGGGTACGTTGAGGCCCGAGCCGAAGCCGATCTCGACCACATTCCCCGCCAGGCCCTCACAGACCCGGCGGCGCAGCGGCTCGACCGTCTTGGTGCCGCACGCAGTGTTGAGGATCCGCGGCAGGACCCGTCTCTCATAGAATCCCATGACTGTCTCCTTGAACTGCCACGATGTTCGTTCGGTTGTTCCTGCTGGTCAGCTGAGTTTCCGAGTGCCTCGATGCCGGAGCCTGGCCAACCTGTGCGTTTTCGGCGGCCGTCCTAAGCGTGGCCGACAATCTCGCATACATCGACGCTGATGAACGTCGCTGGCGCGTCGGGCATGTCACGGAGCCCATTGAAGGTCGCCTCCGCCGCCCGGGCGTTTTCCTCGGTGTCGAAGAGCCAGAAGGAATGCTGGATGATGTCACCGCCTTGGCTCCGCGCCCAATAGCCGCCCGCCGAGCCGGCCATGCCCTGCAGCATCGCAACACCCCTTTCGCTGAGCATCGCAAGCGCCTCGTCCGCCCGGTCTGGTTTGATCTTGACTCGTCCGATAACTGCGCGCATTGGCCTGTCCTTCCAGCTGTGTGCTCCCGGCATGAACGCCCACACGTGGATCACCTTCATCCCGTGGGGCCGCTCGTGCGCTGTGGTCATGAGGCCACGATGGCGCTCCGGCGACCGCCGGAGCATCGGCGAACTCACCTATCTCTGGCTGGTTCTTAGGAAGCGCTTCGCGCCGCTAGTGCGGCGGCTTCGGCACGTCCGCGCAGGCCGAGCCGGGCGAGGATGCGGGCCACGTGACCCTGAGCCGCGCCGGGGAGCGGACGTCTGGGCCCGGAGCCCCGCCCGCACAGGTTCAGCGGTGGGCTATGCCGCGCCACACGTGCTTGTATGGCTCACCCGTCTCGCGGTGCGGGATCTGGACCGAGTCCAGACGCAGCTCCCGGCCCCGGCCGAACCAGGCTAGCCAAGAGCCACGGCAGCGTGACCGGCCGGCAAACGTCCATGGACAGGGCTGGTCCGGCGTCGTTCTGCGGTCGCCGCGGTCGCTGGTTGGGCCAGGAAACGGCCGCGGTCGTGGGACCTGCGGCTGCACAGGTCAAGTGCACCGCCGGTTACCCGGTCATCGACCGTGAAACACCGTAGGCCACCCTGCTGACGGGCACGTGAGGGGCACGGCTGGGCTAACGCTGCCGCCTCATGCATCAGATGGCGGCAGGGTCAGAGCCTGCGCTGGCGGCGCTGCCGCCACTTCGCTTGCGAAACCGGGAGGACTGTTGATGAGCAGGTAGCGAGCGGCGGTCTGTCCCTTGACGGTGAAGTTGTGCGGTGTATCGCGAGGTATGAACACCAGATCCCCAGCGGCTGCGGCCCAGCTGGCACCACCGCATTGACCTTCAAGCCTGCCATCGAGCACGTAGAAGGCCTCGTCCTCGTCCGTGTGGCTGTGCATGCCCGGTTCGAAGCCCGGCGGGGAGGTGCAGTCGATGATCGAGAAGCGGCCGCCCGTATCGGCGCCTCCGGCCTTGATCACGAACAGATTCCCGAAGAACCACCGGGCATCGCCTTCACCGGCCTGCCGGACGAATCCGTTCATGCCACCTCACCAGGAAGTTCAGGGGAACTGCTGACCGGTCTCCGGTACCTGGATGATATGCCTGGCCCCAGCTTGGAAGGCTGCGACTGCACGGCTCAGCGTGCGCGATGCGAACCGTGATCACGGCAATCTCTCCCCGGCAAGGCCCACGCCCCTCAGTGTCCGGCCGCCGCCAGGCGGCCCGCAATGGACGTAGACCCACCTCTCCGATGGGGAACCCGACTCCGATCGGCACACGGCGGGCAGATCAGTGGCGGGCGCACCGACCCCGCGCCCAGGTCGCGCTAGCGTACTGAAATGACGACTGGCAGAGGGCAAGGCCGATCCACCGTGCCGTGGGAGGTGACCACCGGCGAGCAGGATCCGGATACGGTCAACCGGCTGCTGCGGTCGCTACCTGGCTGGTTCGGTATCGAATCGTCGATTATCGAGTATGTCGCGAAGGCTCACGAGCTCCCCACCTACCTGGCCTGGTCCGTTGGCGGATCGTCTGCCCATGCGGCGGCGCGCCAGCCGGTTGGCGTGCTCCTCGCAGCTCGCCACTTCCCGGAGTCCGCGGAGATCTACTTGATGGCCGTGGAGGCCGCCCTGCACCGTCGGGGTATCGGCCGAGCCCTGGTCGAGGCGCTGGAGGCCGATCTGATCGCGGATGGCGCGGAGCTGCTGCAGGTCAAGACTCTCGGCCCATCGCTGCCAGATGACGGCTACGGTCAGACACGGCAGTTCTACGCTCGCATGGGCTTCCGGCCGCTAGAGGAGATCCACGATCTTTGGCCCGGCAACCCCTGCCTCGTCCTGGTTAAAGTCCTTGAACCGGCCGCCTGATCCGTAGCCAGATTCCGGCCGTCCAGATCAGTCCGTAGCCGTCAGCCAGATCTGCTCGCAGAGGTCGCACACGGCGGCCTGGTCCAGCCGCATCCGGGGTCGTCCATATCTGTTGTCAGCACATCACGCTGGCAAGCGACAAATTATCAAGATTTATGGATGAAGATCACTACGCGGCGTTGCTGACGGGTTGATTCGAGGCGGCTTGAATGCCATGGCGATCCCGGCGGCCTTGGAGCCGGGCCCCTTGGTGACCTTGGCCCGATGCCTGACCGTGGCGAAGGTCAACTCGATGGGGCTGGACCTTCCATAAACGCGGTGGCGTGATCGGCGACCCACTGGCGAAACGATCGCGGCGCCGATCCGAGGATGTCGAACACCGCAGAGGTGACGAACGCCGGCCTTCCAATCGTTGCGCCCCACGCGGCGAGCAGCATGTCCACGACGGGGCGCGGCCAGCTTCCCTCCGTCTCGCTCCGGAACTCGTCTGGCGACAGTTCCTCAAATTTGATCCGGCGCCCCGAGACGTCACCGATGATGCTCACCTGCTCTGCCTGACCCAGTGACTCGGGGCCCGTGAGGACGTAGTCGCCTCCAGCATGTCCGTCCTGATACAGGGTCCGCGCCGCGACGGCTGCCACGTCGCGGTCATCGACGGGTGCCGTCTCGGCAGCGCCGTAAGGCCACCGGACGACACCGTCGGCGCGAATCGCGGCCGCCCACCAGAACAACGCGTTCGACGCGAACATCCCCGGCCGGATGATCGTCGACTCGAGCCCGGCGGCCGCGATGAGCCGCTCAATATCGGCGTGGAGCACCGCCATTGGATTCGGTTGCTGGAAGAAAGGGTGCGGGGTTTGGTGCGGTGATGAGAGAAAGACGACACGCCGCGCGTGGGCTGCGAGACGCTCGACAACTGCCGGAGCAGCCGCCGGCGGGGCGGTCCAGACGAGGAAGACGGCACTGACACCTCGCAGTCCTGCGTCGAGCGATTCGGGCACGGTGAGGTCGCCGGTGACGACTTCGACGTTCGCTGGCAGCGCCGCCGCAGCCTCGGAGCGATGCGTGAGGGCGCGGACCGGCACGCCCGCGTCTATTAGCAGGTCGACTACGACGCGCCCAACCCGGCCGGTCGCTCCGGTGACGAGCACCGGAGCCACTCGCGTCCGTGTCATGAGGAACCTCGACGTCGTCGTGGTAGGCGCACGGGGTGAATCATGCCATCTCCCTGGGAGCGGATACGCGACAGTGGCCCGTTCGCACCGTGGTGAGTGGACGTCTCCGTGGGGCGTCCTGACCTACCCTCATGACCAGCTTTGGAAGGTCGGTACCCGGCGCAGGCGTGAGCGGCACTAGCGTGCGGCCTGGTAGGCCGGGTGCCTTGTCCGTGAGTTACCGCTACTGACCGTGGAAGCTCCCGGTGTGTGGGCACATATGTGGCACGGGCGGCTTCGGAGTGTGCTGCCTGGGTGTGGTGTCAGGAGGATTCGGGGGCTTTGCGTGGCCTGCGTGGCGGCGGCGCTGGTGGTACGACTTTCCCGGCGAGTGCGCGGGTGCGCGGGATGACGACGAGCTGCCCGTCGCGGCCGCGGCGGACCGTGAAGGATTGGTCGTCTGCGTCTTCCAGAATGCCCAGCACGTCGGTCATCAGTTTGCTGCCGTCCAGCTCTGGTGGGCGCCAGCGGATCGTGACCCGCTTGCCGATGTCGGCGGCGGTGACCCGGACTTCGAGCCGGTAGCGCATGCCGGTCCTCTCCTGGTGGGGAGCCACAGCTGGGCTCGGGCGGTTAGCTGTCGTCAGGTGCTGACTGGTCCTGTGAGATTGTCGGCTTGCGGTTCTGCCAGGTGGCGGTGGTGGCTGGCTCGCAGGCGGCATTGCCGCCCAGCGCGGGATCGGCGAGCATGAGGGCGCCGTCTTGGCTGAGGTAGGCGCGCAGGAGGGTGCCTTCATCTCGCCAGCGCCGGACCCGGGGCAGGGAGCACTCGCTGGCTGTGACGCGGAATACCTGCGCCAGCGGGCCGCTGATCGCCGGGTGAGTGTCGGTGGTTTGGGTGGTGAGGCTGACCAGGAGTTCGCCGCCGCCGTCGATCAGGGCACTGATCCGCACCCCATAAAGTCTTCCGGCCAGGTAGTGGTGTGTCCGGCCACCGCTGCAGGGGGCACGCTCAGCAAGCTCTGCAACCCGAAGACCCTTCACAAGGCCCAAGCGTAAACATTGCACCTAACTTCAAAGTCAAGCGGTTGGCCACCTTCACCGGGGTGTGCCCAGTCATACTCATCTGCGGGCAGCACCTCAACTAGCTGAGCACCCCGCCGGGTCAGCGCCTGCAGTTCATCGCGCTCGATTCTGGTCGGCATGGTGATCTCCAATCCCGGCTCGCCCGCCCGGCGGACTGGCTGGGCCCGGCCTTGCCGGATCAATCGGAGCTGGCCGAGCGAGCGCCCAGCCCGCGCAGCCAGGTGATGACGTTCTCCTGCCGGGTGCCGTGCCCGCTGGCGGCGTCCAGTGGCGTGCCGTGGGCGTAGTCCGGCTCCCAGTTGAGATCCGCGCCATCCTCGACGGGCAGGAAGCACTCACCCGCCAGTTGCTGGACACCGTCCGCATCGACCACGCCGCCGAGTCGGCCACCCGGCGGGCCAGCAGCACCCGGTGACCCTCAACCCCGCCGGTCTGGCCACTTCACTGACTGGGTCACCACCTTGCCGCCGCGCCCGCTGCCGCGCACCGTCACCCCGTGGCCGGCGAATACCACCTCGACTACATCGCCCGGCTGGCCGAGGCTAACCACCTGGAGTTCGCTGAGCTCACCGGCGCGCTCGACGACACCGCGACGATCACCCTCCACAGCCCCCGCGGCTGGACACAGCATGAGCAGGAGCGGCTGGCGGCCGCCGCGGGCCAGCCACCGGCCCGGATCGCCCGGCTGTATTGGCCCGACCCCGGTCACTACCTGCGCGACCCCGAAGGGTTCCGGCAGACGCTGCGCCCGGCCTGCCGCCGCTGCACCGCCCGCTACGGCATCACCGAGCCGGTCGCCTGCCACCTGCCGCCGCACCGGACTGTCTGCCGCCGACACCGGCTCTGGACCGGCCCCTCCGCCCGCACCCACGCCGGCCAGCTCGACATCAGCCCCCTTCCCAGAGGTTCTCCGCGCCCAGCGCCGCCACCGCCACCTCGCCCAGCTGCACCACCCATGGCGATTGGGCGACGCGGTCCGCGACGCCACCGGCGCCATCCACCGCGCCCTGCGCGGCGGCACCTGGATCCCGGGCCAGCAGCGGCGGATGCGCCAGCTCGCCCCTGGCACCTGGCACCAGGCCCTGGCCGGCGTGCTCGGCGTCAGCCCAGGCTGGCCAGGCGACGGCCCCAGCCACCCCGTCGTCGAGATCGCGATCTACCCCCGACGTCATCTGGCTCGCCGCACGCAGCCTCCAGGCGCGCAGCGCCAGCTACCGCACCCCGGTGTGACACACCGCCCGCGGCGCCACGCCGAAATGCCTCACATCCGATGGCAGACCGGCGCGCACAACCACCCAACGCCTTGCCACACAAACTGAGGCACTCCAGGTCAGCAGCCTGCCGCTGCCTTACATCCGTTGGCACAGGACAGCTGCTCACTCATCGTGGCCCATCATGCCAGCCGCCGGAGACAGTCTCCCGGCCTCGCAGGCCGACCCAGGAGCGGATACGTGGTGGCGCCCCGAGCAGAACACGACCCCGCGGCCTCTTGCTGGCGGCAGTACCGCGATCGGGGGGAGCGAGCATGTCCGGGGTGGGCTAGCGAAGTAGCTGGCCGAAGATGCCGATGCCTGTTTGCAGGGCGCGGGCTTGGCCCAGGATGCCGCCGCTGATCTCCGGATGGGAGGCCGCCCACGCCGACGCGGCTGCCCGGGTGGGGAAGAAGTTCATGTACCCGCAGCAAACCGACGCCGACGGCCCGGCGCACTGCCCGCCGGTCCGGCCAACGTAGACAACGGCCGTGGCCGGATTCCAGGTGCTGGTGGCCCGGTCAACGTGCACGGTGACCGGCTCGCCGGTGCACGGATCGGCCGATTCGATCACGACAGGACGGCCGGTCATCGCAGAGATACCCATGGCGTCGATCGCGCACATGGCGAACACGGCCGCCTCGCCTGATATCCGCACCCGGTGCCGGGTCGGCACCGCGGAGAACGGGTACGCGGCCGTGATCTGGCCGGCATCATCGAGGCACAAGAAGTCGCCGTTCGCAAGCTCGGCCAGCACCTGGGACACCTCGAACGGCGCGGCGCGCTTGGCCAGGCTGGGCATGCCGGGCGCGGCCCCGGTGTGCACGAACGATCGCAGCACGGCCTGATGCACTGCTCGCAGGCCACGCTCGGCGGGCGCGACACGGCCCCGGCCAGCGCGTCCCAGCGCATCCAGCCACGCCGGGTCGCCCAGCCCGGGCGCCGCGGCCGGGGCCTGCTCGATCGCCTGCCGGAGCTGGCCGAGCGAGGGCGCACCCGATAGCTGGCCGCCATCATCGCGGTACAGCCGACATGACATGCTCGGCGGCTGACCCGGCTCGGCGAACGGGTCCGCGCCGTCGATCAGCAAGGTGGGCGAACCGTGCATGCCCCACCGGACCGCTTCGCCCTCATCGGAGATCACCTGGTGCGACACCAAGACACCGGCCCGGCCGTCCAGGACAGCCGCCAGCCGGTCGCCAAGCACAGGCGCATTCGGGCAGCCCGGCACGGCCAGAACGGTCAGCTGCATCCGTCCAGCTCCTGTCGTCTGGCTACCAGGGCAGGTGCCGGTTAAGCCACTGCAACGCAGGCCCGATCACCGGCTGCTGATGCCAGCCTCGCGCCATGACTTGCCCGCGGACCGACTCGGCGGCACCGCGCAGCGTCTGGCGCATCACTGTGGCTTGCCGGTCCCTGGCCCGGCGACGCAGAAAATGGACACAGCTGATGCAGATGCCGACTTCGGGATGGTTGCCCAGGTGGACCAGGGTGTCCTCCGACCTGGGCTGGCCACAGCACCAGCATCTGCTCTCGCTGGTCTGGCCTATCGCTGTCTGAGTTTCAGTGCTCATGGCGGCTCCCGTCTGCCACCAGCGAGTGTAAGCGCCCACGATCGGCGCCGGTTTAAGCGTGGCCTCGATCAAGACATGGAAGCCTCGCCACTGAGAGTCTCGTTAGTTGCGGCCGATCATCATTGCTGGTGCGGGGTCCGCGTCCATCCGCGCTTGGTGCGAGTGAGTTCGCTGAAGCCCGATTCAGCGAGGAACGCCCGGTAGCCGGTGTAGTCCTGGCCGGTGGGATCTTGGCCTTCCAGCCACGCGTAGTCGAGGAGGCGCTCGACTTGAGCCTGGAACGCCGAGGAAGACGGAAGCGGCCAGCACGGACGCATGCCGGGTGAGCCTGGCTGATCGGCGGTGGTCTCAGGCCTCGGGCCGGCGCGACCGGCCACCGACACCGAACACCACAGGATCGCCACAAGCGAGCGGGAGCCTTCTGACCTGGGGTTATACATCGGAGCGGGCGAAG
>CAVSQL010000017.1:0-378255 GCA_963730065.1 uncultured Actinomycetes bacterium
ACAGCCACGGCGTCATCGTTAGGTGTTGGGTCGTTGGGGGTCGCGGTCTGGCCTGCGGCGCCACCCTCGCCGTCCCGCTTGGCCTGCAGCGCTGCGGCCAGCCGGGCCATCTGGGACGGCAGCGCGGTCAGCGTGGCCGCCGCGTTCGTCATCGACGCCTTCATGGCGCCAGCCAGCATCGCCAGCAGCACCTCGCGCGACTCGAGCTCGGCGAGCCTTTCGATCTCGGACGGGCTCATCGACTTGCCGTCGATCACCCCGCCCTTGATCACCAGCGCCGGGTTCGCCTTGGCGAAGTCGCGCAGCCCCTTGGCCGCCTCCACCACGTCGCCCTTGACGAAGGCGATCGCCGACGGCCCGGTCAGCAGCCCGTCGAGCTCCGCGGCGATGCCTGCCTCGGCCGCCGCGAGCATGGTCAGGGTGTTCTTGACCACGCTGAACGTCGCCTGCTCGCCCAGCGCGTGACGCAGCTCGGCGAGCTGGGCCACGGTCAGGCCCCGGTACTCGGCCAGCACGGCGCCGCTGGAGCTCTGGAACCGCTCGGTCAGCTCGGCGACCGCGGCCACCTTCTCCGCCCTCGCCATGGGCCTCCTTTCCTGGGCCAGCGGCATCCTTGCCCAGGGCAAGGGGCGCGCTGACCGCGTCGGGTGTCGGCGAGGGACCCTGACAAAAACGAACGCCCCGGCGCATGGCACCAGGGCGTGGGCACCGCCGACCCTCTGGGGGCCAAGCGGCAGCTCAGCTCGGACGCCTGCGCGGGCCGCCCGCGATCGCGGGTCCTTCGGTCGCCCCGTGCCGGGCACGCGACGACAACCGACGGTCTTTGGCTGACGGGAAGTTTACAGCCTCCCGCAGCCGCCCGCGAACCGCTCCCCGCTGGCGCCAGCCGTACTGACCACCTGAGACCGGGTCACGCAAACCGGGGCGAAACAGGTGTGGTCATGACGCAAACCCGTGGGGAGTGCGCTGACGGGCGGCGTTTCCGGTCGCCACTGCCCCGAGCGCCTGCGTGCGGCCGGCGGGCCTCAGCCGGCGGCGGGCTCGACTTCCTCGGTCAGGCCGCGCGTCTTGCTGGGGTCAACCGGGATGCTCGGGCCCATGGTGGTGGTCATCGCGACCTTTTTGAGGTACCGGCCCTTGGCCGCCGACGGCTTCAGCCGCAGGATCTCGTCCATGGCGGCCGCGTAGTTCTCCACCAGGGCCGCATCGGCGAAGGACGCCTTGCCGATGATGAAGTGGAGGTTCGCGTGCCGGTCCACCCGGAACTCGATCTTGCCGCCCTTGATCTCGGTGACCGCCTTGCCCACGTTGGGCGTGACGGTGCCGGTCTTGGGGTTGGGCATGAGCCCCCGCGGGCCGAGCACCCGGCCGAGCCGGCCCACCTTGCCCATCAGGTCGGGGGTGGCGACGACCGCGTCGAAGTCGAGGAACCCGCCCTGGATGCGCTCGATGAGGTCGTCGGAGCCGACGAAGTCAGCGGCAGCGGCCCGCGCTTCCTCGGCCCGGTCGCCGGTGGCGAACACCAGCACCCGGGCGGTCTTGCCGGTGCCGTTGGGCAGGTTCACCGTGCCGCGGACCATCTGGTCCGCCTTGCGCGGGTCCACGCCGAGCCGGAGCGCCACCTCGACGGTGGGATCGAACTTGGTGGTGGAGGTCTTCCTGGCGAGAGCCACCGCCTCGGCCGGGCTGTAGAGCCGGCTCCGGTCAACCTGCCCCTCGGCGGTGCGGAACGACTTGCTGCGCTTCATGTTCTCTCCTTTGCGACATGGAGGTTGTGGTCAGCGGGCCAAGCGCTGGCCCTGCCACGGCCGGGGCTAGTGGTAACCCCGGTCCATCAGTAGAACGTATGTTCGGTCTGGTTTAGTCCTTGACGGTGATCCCCATCGAGCGCGCGGTACCCGCGATGATCTTCGCGGCCGCCTCGATGGTGTTCGCGTTGAGGTCGGGCATCTTGGTCTGCGCGATCTCGCGGACCTGCGCGGCGGTGACCGAGCCGACCTTGTCCGTGTGCGGCGTCCCGCTGCCCTTGTCCACGCCCGCCGCCTTCTTGATCAGCTCAGGGGCGGGGGGCGTCTTGGTGATGAACGAGAACGACCTGTCCTCGTAGATCGTGATCTCGACCGGGATGACGTTGCCCCGCTGGGACTCGGTCGCCGCGTTGTACTGCTTGCAGAAGTCCATGATGTTGACGCCATGCGGGCCCAGCGCCGTGCCCACCGGTGGTGCCGGGGTGGCGGCGCCCGCGTTCAGCTGCACCTTGACGACTGCAGCGATCTTCTTCTTCCTCGGAGCCATCAGTTCCTGTTCCTATTCCTGTTTCCGCCCGGCCGCGCCCGCGCCCGTGGTCAGAGCTTGGAGACCTGGTCGAAGGAAAGCTCGACCGGTGTCTCCCGGCCGAATATCGACACCAGCACCTTGAGCTTCTGGGTATCAGGGTTGATCTCGTTCACGGTGGCCGGCAACGTCGCGAACGGGCCATCCATCACCGTAACGGATTCGCCGACCTCGTATTCCACGGCCATCCGGGTAACCTCGGCCTTCGCCGCCTTCTCCTGGGGTTCCGGGGCGAGCAGGGTGGCCACCTCGGTCAGGCTGAGCGGGGACGGGCGGCTCGACAGGCCGACGAAGCCGGTCACCCCGGGGGTATTGCGCACCGCGGCCCAGGACTCGTCGGTGAGGTCCATGCGGACCAGGATGTAGCCGGGAAGCACCTTCTCCTGCACCTGCTGGCGCTTGCCACCCTTGATCTCGGTCACCTGATGTACGGGGACCTCGACCTGGAAGATGTAATCCTCCATGTTCAGCGACTGGGTGCGGCTCTCCAGGTTGCCCTTGACCCGGTTCTCGTAGCCGGCGTAGGAGTGCACCACGTACCAGTCGCCCGGCAGCAGCCGCAGCTCGGCGGTGTACTGCTCGATCGGATCAGGCTCAGCCTCAGCTTCGGCAGCTTCGGCAGCTTCGGCTTCGGCGGCATCGGCTTCGGCGGCATCGGCTTCGGCGGCATCGGCTTCGGCGGCATCGGCTTCGGCGGCATCGGCTTCGGCGGCATCGGCTTCGGCGGCATCGGCCTCGGCGGCATCGGCCTCGGCCTCCGCCGGCTCAGCCTGCGCGGCCTCGGCTGACTCGGCCTGCGCTGACTCGGCTTCGGCGGGCTCGGCCTGCGCGGCCTCAGCCTCGGCCGGCTCAGCCTGCGCGGCCCCATTGGCCTCAGCCTGAACCGCCCCGGCGTCGCCAGCTACCCCGGCCGCCTCCATCCCGGCCTCCTCGGCGGGGCCGGACTGGTCAGCCTGGCCGTCCATGGCGGAAGCATTCTCTGGCTGATCACTGGCGTGCACTTGGGACTCGGACACGATAACTCTTTCTCTCCGCTCTTTCCTGGCGGCACCCGGCGCCGGGAACTATCCGGCAGCACCGGCCGCCCGGCCTTAACCTTGGCGTCAGGCCTGGCGGCATGACTCCGGGCATACGCCGTCACCGCGGCCTGCGGGCCTCGCGCGCCCCGCGTTGGCCGACTCAGCCAAACGCCCAGAACACCAACTTGGTGAACAAGTAGTCCAGGCTGGTCACGATCACGACCATCACGAGCACGAACGTCAGCGCGACGATCGTGTACGTGCGCAGCTCCCGGCGGGTCGGCCAGATCACCTTGCGCAGTTCGGCGATGACCTGGCGGACAAATAGCGCGGGGGGGGTACGGCCTTTGGCCGGCCCACCTGACTTCGCCCGCTTCTGCGCGGGCTCGCCACGCGTTTGTGTCGCCATGTCCTCACCTGAACACTGATCGATCACTCATCGCCTGCCGTCGGCCGGCAAGCCGGCGGCCGTGCTCGCAGGGCAGGAGGGACTCGAACCCCCAACCACCGGTTTTGGAGACCGGGACTCTGGCCAATTGAGCTACTGCCCTCTGCCTGACGGCCTGACCAGGGAGAACCGGCCATGCCATCGGCTGCCGCCAGCTCACACGTACGGCCGCCGCAGCCCATGCGGGCATGCGAGGTCCGTGAAGTGAACCACCGCCAGTTGGTGAAGTCTACGTTGCCGGATGCCCTGGCGTCGAACCGCCTCGAATGCAACGGTGTCCGGGCCGCTGGCCGGGGATGCCAAGATGGTGATATGACCTCAGCCCACCCCCGCGTCTCCGCGCGCGTGTCCGCCATCGCCGAGTCGGCCACCCTGGCCGTGGATACGAAGGCGAAAGCCCTGCGGGCGGCGGGACGTCCCGTGATCGGGTTCGGCGCGGGAGAACCAGACTTCCCCACTCCCGGCTACATCGTCGAGGCGGCGCAACGGGCTTGCGCCGAGCCCCGTTTCCACAAGTACACTCCCGCCGCCGGGCTGCCGGAACTACGGGAAGCGGTCGCGGCCAAGACCGCCCGTGACTCCGGGTACCAGGTGAACGCGAGCCAGGTGCTGATCACCAACGGCGGCAAGCACGCGGTGTACCAGACGTTCGCGACCCTGCTCGACCCCGGCGACGAGGTGCTGCTGCCGACGCCGTACTGGACCACCTACCCGGAGGCCATCGGCCTGGCCGGCGGCGTGCCCGTCCCGGTCATGACCGACGAGCGCTCCGGCTACCGCGCGTCAGCGGCGGATCTGGAGGCGGCCTGCACCAGCCGCACCAAGCTGCTGGTCTTCGTCTCCCCGTCCAACCCGACCGGGGCGGTCTACCCACCCGAGCAGGTCGCTGAGATCGGGCGGTGGGCCGCCGAGCGCGGGCTGTGGGTGGTCACCGACGAGATCTACGAGCATCTGGTCTACGGCCAGGCCCGGTTCTCGTCCATCCCGGTGATGGCGCCCGAGGCCGCCGACCGCTGTGTGGTGCTCAACGGGGTGGCCAAGACCTACGCCATGACCGGCTGGCGGGTCGGCTGGATGATCGGCCCGGCCGATGTCATCAAGGCCGCTACGAACCTGCAGTCGCACGCCACCTCCAACGTCTGCAACGTCGCCCAGGCGGCCGCGCTGGCCGCGGTCACCGGCGACCTGGCCGCGGTGGCGGAGATGCGTGCCGCCTTTGACCGGCGGCGGCTGGCGATGACCACCATGCTCAACGAGATACCGGGGGTGGTCTGCCCACTGCCCGAGGGGGCGTTCTACTGCTACCCGTCGGTGAAGGGCGTGCTGGGCCAGGAGCTGGCCGGCCGCCGCCCGGCCAGCAGCGCTGAACTGGCCGAGGTCATCCTGGACCACGCCGACGTCGCGGTGGTGCCGGGTGAGGCCTTCGGCACCCCCGGCTACTTCCGGCTGTCATATGCACTCGGCGACGCCGATCTCGACGAAGGGATCACCCGGCTCGGCAAGCTGCTCGCGCAGGCGAGATAGCCCGGCCGGGCTGCCTCGTGGCACGGCCGCTCGCCACGCTTCCCAAAGCGCATCTGCACCTGCATTTCACCGGTGCGATGCGCCACCCCACTCTGGTGGAGCTCGCGGCTGAGCGGCGGATCCACCTGCCCGAGGCGCTCGCGGCGGCCTGGCCACCGCGGCTGCGCGGCACCGACGAGCGAGGCTGGTTCCGGTTCCAGCGGCTATACGACATCGCCCGCTCGGTGCTCACCGACGAGCCGGCCGTGTTCCGGCTGCTGCGGGAGACGGCACATGACGAGAAGGCGGACGGCTCGGGCTGGCTGGAGATCCAGGTGGATCCCTCCGGGTACGCCGGGCGGTTTGGTGGCCTGACCCCGACCGTGGAACTGGTGCTGGCCGCCGCCCGCGCCGCCTCGGCAGCGACCGGCGTCGGGATCGGCGTGATCATCGCGGCCAACCGGACCAAGCACCCGCTGGAGGCCCGCACCCTGGCCCGCCTGGCCGGCCAGTACGCGGGCCGCGGGGTGATCGGGTTCGGGCTGAGCAACGACGAGCGGCGCGGCGCGGCGCATGAGTTCGCCGCCGCGTTCCGGATCGCCGCCCAGGCGGGGCTGCTGCTCACCCCGCACGGCGGGGAACTGGCCGGGCCTGCCAGCGTGCGGTCCTGCCTGGACGACCTGCGGGCCCATCGGATCGGCCACGGCGTCGCCGCCGCGGCCGATCGCGAGCTGACCAAGCGCCTGGCGGGCAGCGGCATCACCCTGGAGGTGTGCCCCACCTCCAACGTGGCCCTCGGGGTCGCCGCCCGGCCCGCGGACGTGCCGCTGCGCACGTTGCTCGATGGCGGTGTGCCGGTGGCGCTGGGCGCGGACGACCCGCTGCTGTTCGGGTCCCGGCTGAACGCCCAGTACGAGATCGCCCGGCACGTGCACCTCCTGAACGACACCGCGATCGCCGAACTGGCCCGGATGTCGGTCCGCGGCTCGGCCGCGCCGCCCGGCACCGCCGCCCGCCTGCTGGCCGGCATCGACGCCTGGCTGGCCGCCCCGTCCGGCTGACCCCGCGGGCCGGCCCGCGGGAGGCCTGCCAACTCCTGGCGGCACCGCCCACCACAGCCCCCCGCCAGGTGATGGTCAGCCCGCCAGCCATGGGACAGCCTCAGCCGCCAGCTGATGCGTCCCGGACCCTTTACGCCTTCTTCCTAGCCTTGGGTTTTTTGGCCGGGAGCTGCTCGGCGTAAGCCCGCGACCTGCGTACCCAGTCGTCGACCTCGGCCGAGTCAGCCAGGGCGGGCGGGACGACGACGTACTCCTTCATCGGCCGCCCCGGCATCGGCTCGAACAGTTCCGCACCATAACGGCTGAGGAACTCGGCCCGGTCGGGCTCGGCCAGCCGCAGGATGAGCGAATCCTCATGCAGCGCCATGAACATGTTGCCGCGCAGCACGCAGCTCGGATAGCCGAACATCTGCTTGCGGTCGGCGTCGCCGGTCAAAGTGGCGAGCTCGCCGAAACGGGCGATGAGCCCGGGCGGTGACTTGCGGAACGTCGGCATGATCGCTCTCCCCTCGGCCGGGCGGTACCCCGCGGCCCCGCGCCCAAGGATTCGGGCCAGGGCCGGCCAGCACGGCGCCTGATTCCGTGATCATGAGATTACTGTCGTTCTAACAGCACCTAGGTCATGACCACGACGGGCGGGCGGGGATCCAGACCCGTGGTTTCGTCTCGGCAGCGACACCAGCCCCAGCAATCACCAACGGTGCCTTCCGCCGGGGTGGGGCGGTGGGAGCATCCGGCCTCAGTGGTGGGCGCCGTCAGCGGGGGCGGTCATCTGGCGCACTCGGCGCCGCGGGGGCGGGCGGCCAGGTCGGCCAGGAGTGCGGCGACGAGATCCGGGCGGGACAGGAACGGCGTATGGCCGGTCGGCCATTCCACCGTGGTGAGGCAGCGGCGGGCGAGGATGCGCTGCAGGCCGGGATGGATCGCCTGATCGTTGGCGCAGACCACATACGTGGACGGCTTGGTGCGCCACGCCACGGCGTACGGCTGCTGCTGATGGCTGGTCAGTGGCTGAGGCCCGAGGCGCGCGATCGCCCAGGCGGCGGTGGCCGGGTCGCAGTCCTGGTAGAAGCAGGCCAGGGCCACGTCTGGCTCGAGGGTCGAGGTGCCATCGGAACCCGCGACGTAGCCTGCGGCCAGGTCGGGGCGGCCGCTGTGCGAGATACCCTCCGATGCCGCCTCCTGGCTGCCCGCGTTGCTGCACGACTCGCCGTCATCGAGCGCGAGCGCCGCCAGGTAGACCAGGTGTGACACTGCCCGGTGGCTACCCGCCTCGGTGATCACCGCGCCGCCGTAGGCGTGGCCGACCAGGACGACAGGGCCGTCGAGCGCGTCGAGGGCCGAGCTGACGTGTGCGGCATCACCGTGCAGGTCGCTGAGGGGGCCGGGGTCGTTCCCGTGCCCCGGCAGATCGATGGCCAGCGCCTTGATGCCAGCGCCAGCCAGGGCCGCGGTGGCACGTTCCCAGCACCAGGCGCCCTGCCAGGCACCATGGACCAGGATGGCGGCGGGAGGTCCGCCGGGCATTGCGATGTTCTTCCCCGTTATGCCAGCCACGCCGGCCTCCTCACACGGTGAGAGACGCCCGTGGCCCCTAAGAAGAGTCCCCGCCTACGGACCCATTGCGCAGTGTCGGCCGCAGAGCTGGGAGAAACCTGAAGCGAACCTGGAACCACGGCGAGTGGGCCGGGACGGCCAGGTTGGTCAGGCGGCCGACGATCGCCACGAGGGCAGCAGTTCATCAATGAGCGCCTCAGTCTCGGGGGCCATCCGTGGCAGCACCTCATCCAGCGCGGTCCTGGCGCGCACCTCATCCACGACTGCCCGTAGCAGGTGCACCTGGCCGGTGGCGTGCGCCGCGGTCAGCAGGTCCCGCCACAGCAGCTCGTCGTCGAAGGCCAGCCGGAGACCCGCACGGCAGGCATGCATGGCGCCATGGGCGTCGCCAGCGGCCAGCCGCAGCTGGCTCAGCAGGTGGGTGGCGTCAGCGACCCGCGCCTCCACCTCGTCTTCGAGCCCATCGCTGGCCAGCCAGGCGTAACGGCCCGGCTCGCGGCCGTCGATGAACGGGCCGCTCACCAGGCCGAGCGCCTGCTCCAGCGCCGCTTTCCCACCCGGCCCGCCACCGCCCGCCGCCGGTGCCCGCGGTGCGGGCTCGCCCGGCCCGCCCGCCTGGGCTACCAGGGCGCAGAAAACCTGCCAGTCCACCCGGGCCTGGGAGCCGAGGCGGAGCCGGCCGCTGGCGTCGGTGGCCAGATGGGGGCGGCCGATATCGTCGGTGCCGAGCCAGTCCTGCACCCGGGCCAGCGTCGCGTCCCGCACCTCGCGGGTGACCCCGCGCGGCCAGATGGCCGCAGCCAGGACGTTCGGGTGCACGCCTCCCGGGTGAGTGGCCAGGAACACGACTAGCTCGGTGGCCAGGCCCAGCCGCTCCGGCTCGATCGTTCCCGGGGCGTTCACCCGGACCTGGCCCAGCAGGGTGATCTCGACCGGCGCGGCTGAGCCGGGGACCAGGTGCTCGGCGGGCGCCGCGTCCGGGAGCGGGGCGGCGAGCGCGACCCCCTCGAACTGCTCCGCCGCCCGGAACAGATCCACCACGGCCGCATACGGCTCGGGCGGCAGCATCTGCGCCTGCACGTCCAGCCCGAGCACGCCGGCCCGCAGCCGGCCCCGCTCGGTGACCTCCCAGGTCCAGGCCGCGCCCGCGACGTCTCCCGCGATCAGGTACCCTGCGGCGGCATGCCTGGTCCGGGCCAGGGTGAGCAGCTGCTCCCGCTCAGCGGCGGACGGGGGCACCGCCGAGATGAGGTAATGCGGTAACCAGGGCTGCGGAGGCGGCCCTGGCGCCCGCCCGGTGAGCACACCTCCGCCGGAGGCGGCTATGGATTCCTCCACCAGCTCGGCGCGCGCCGCCAGCGCTGGCAGCGCCTCGGCGAGCGTGCCGACCGCGTTGACCCGTTCCGGCGCGAGCGCCGTCAGATCGCCTCCGAAGCCCACCAGGGTGATGGCGATAGGACCCGACCAGCGGCTGGCCGCCAGTTCCACCGCCATCGCCGTCACGGCGGCCCGGACCCCGTGTGGCTGGCCGGTGATCGCGATCAGGCCGTGGGCGGACTCCAGGTCGACCAGCACCCGCCCGGTGGCATCGGTCCCGATCGACACCAGCCCCGGATAGGGGGCCCGGGCCTCCGCCGCCGGATGGGGGTCGAGTCCCGGCACCACATCGAGGGGCAGCCGCCACACCTGCCCGTCACCCACCGCCACCCACGGTGGGGGAGCGTCCCGGTCGGCTGGGGCGACCCACAGATCCAGGTTCTGGTGGCCGAGGTGTGCGGCGAAGACCGTCGGCAGCGCCCGGCCCTGCTCGCCCAGCGCATGGCACAGGTAGCGCAGGCCGGTGTCGAGCATGCGGGCGGACGGCTCGTTCGCACCCAGCCGCAGTGCCACCTCGGCGGCGGCCGCAGGAGCGGGCCACACCGGCACGGCCACCCTCCTGCCGATGGCCCGGCGCCACAGTTGCTCGCGGCGGCGGCGTCCCAGCGCCGAGAGCACCCCGGCCGCCAGCAATGTGGCGGCGGCCAGCTCGTAGGGATAGGCGGGGGTGGCGGCCCCACGCGCGGCCGGGACAGCCGCCCCCGGCGTGGGCGGAACAGCCGCCCCCGGCGCGGCGGGAACGGGTTCCCGTCCGCCTGCGGCTTCCGGCTGGATCGGGCCCGTCCCGGCCTGGGCTTGGCCGGCCTGGGCTTGGCCGGCCTGGGCCACCGGCGGCCCCGTGGTTCCGGCCGCGCCGGGGCCGGCCCGCGCGTCACGGCCGGGCGGGGCCGCATGCTCGTGGAGCGTGACGATCTTGATGCCGGGGCCGTAGGCGTCACGTGGCATGCGCAGGATCCAGCCGGGGCGGATCAAGCTGGCGATGGTGAGCTTGGAGCCATCGGGCTGCACCCGGCCGGCGTTCAGTTCGAAGATCTCCCGGTAACGCCGGCCATCACCGAGATGATTCTGTGCGATCTCCCAGAGGCTTTCGTGGTACCTGCCTTCCGGCGGCTGGACCACATAGGTCTTCTCGGTCCGCCGGATCCGGTGAGCGGGCTCCGGTGCCCGCCCCTCGCCGTCGCGCGCCCCGGACCCGCCCGGCCCCGGCTGGCCGGTGCCCGGGCTGGCCCGCGGGCCGGGCGCCGGGGACGCACCGGCACCGGGCCGTGGGCCGTCGGCGCCGGCGGCCCCGGCCCGGCGGGCGGGGGCGGATGTGACGGCCTGCCGGGCCCCTGGCGCACCCGGCGGCGCGTGGTGCGTGAACGCGGGCGAGAGCGCGGTGGCGGCGCCGAACAGCAGCAAGGTGGCGGTCACCAGCCTGTGCACGGCGGGCTGCATGCCACTGGCCAGCGGCACCCGGGCCGGCATCCCGGTGTTCCGCACCGCCGCCCTCACCTCAGCGATCAGGCACACGGTCAGCTGCAGCCAGGCCAGCCAGACGATCACGGACAGGATCCTGAGTATGGCCAGGAGGTCCAGCCGGTGGGTGAGCAGCGACAGGGCGGGCATCGAGTGCGGGATCGGCGGGCCCAGCAGCGCGAGCAGCGCCACCGGCACGCCGACCAGCAGGATCAGCAGAAGCGCGGCGGCACCGAGGCCCGCCAGTACGTCAGCGGCCGACCGGCGGGGCTGTGGCGGCGGCCGGCTCTGGCGCGGAATCGGCCCGGCCATCAGCACGCCACCCCCCGGGTGATGCCGAACTCGGCGCAGGCGGTCTCGTGCGCCTTCATGGTGAAACCGCCGAAGAACGCGCTGATGAGCGGGGTGGTGGTGACGGAGACATAGACGGTGACCTGCCTCGGGCTCGGGTAGGTGCAAGGCGCCGTCATGGCGGCGTCGATCCGGCTGGCCTGGGCGTAGGCGTGGATGAGGTTCAGTGCGTCCGTGCAGGCCGTGGCCTGGTCGATGACCACGGTCCCGTTCCGCAGGCCGACCACGCTGATGGCGTCCGCGGCCGCGCGGGCCGCCTGCTCGGCCAGGTCCGCCGCGCGTTCCTGCGCGTTGACGGCGTTGCCCACGTCCACCAGCAGGCTGGACAGGGCGAGCGCTGCCAGCGAGAAGAACACGACGAACACGGTGACCGAGCCGCGATCGGCCCGCCCAGACCGCCTAGACCGCCCGGCCCGCCAGAGCCGCCCGGCCCGCCAGGACCGCCCGGCACCGCGCCGGGCAGCGGCGGGCCCACCGGCCCCGGGATGTCCCCTGCGGAGCCATGCGGGCTGGCGGTCCAGGAGAGGCGACCCGCGCGTCATGGCGGCCTCCTATCCGTACGTCCGGCCGACGTACTGGTCGAGCGGGGCGATCGCATACCCGGTGACGTGCATGGACCCGAAGCTGATGAAGCTCAGGTCGAGGGTGCAGTTCAGCCGGACGGTCACCGCCTGGCTGCCGGGCACGAAGCCGCCGATGACGGGCGGTGCGCACCAGCCGTTCACGTCCGCGGTCACCGCCTGGCCGGCCGCGGCCTGCGCCTCGGCCGGCGAGCGTGCGAGGGAGGCGGCCCGTGCCGCGTCCCGGGCGGCGCCGTCGATCTGGCCGTGCGCTTCCACCACCCGCCCCGCGAGGACGAGGAACAGCATGAGCACCAGCAGCAGGGGCGCGACCAGGACGAACTCGACGGTCATCGACCCACGCTGGCCAGGTAACCACCGGCCACGCAGCCACCGGCCACGCAGCCACCCGGCCCGGAGCCACCGGCCATACAGCCACCGGCCCGGAGACCACTGGCCCGGGAGCAAGCAGGCCCGCCCGGTCAGCACTGCTGGCCGCCGTTCAGGTCGGGCCGGAAGCACTCGATCGGGCCACCGGCGGTCTCGTGGATGGTCAGCGTGAGCCCGAACATGATCGAGGCCGCCTGGCCGGTGACCGTGACCTTGACCTGGCTCACCCCGGCGGGGGCCGCTACCGCGGTCACGGTGCCGCCCAGGACCCTGGTGCCGAGCCCGGCGTAGTAGCTCTGGGCGGCATGCTCGGCGATCGCCTGCCAGCCCGGCACCGTGTTCGCGTCCTGGCTGGCGACCCGCGCGCCTATCTGTGCGGCCGCCAGGGCCACCTGCCGGCCCTGGTAATACAGCGCGTACTGGATGACCAGCCAGATGAGAGCGAGCAGCATCGGCGCGAGCAGGACCAGTTCCACGGCGCTGGACCCGCGGTCGCCTCGGCCCGCCCTCCGGCGGCTGCCTAACGGTGCCCGGCGCCAGCCCGCTGCCATCAGGGAATTCTGCCGTTGTTCGAATTGATCTGGTTGGCGCGGCTGGTGACGATATTATAAATGATCACAAGAACGGTGGCGGCGAGACCGACCAGAATGGCGGTGATGATCGCCAGCTCAATGGCGGACGCGCCAAGATCACGGCGTTTCCTGGCGTCGCTGAGGCGGCCGATCCGCGCGCTGAAGAACGCGCGCGCATAAGCGAGTTGCAGAGCCCCGGGCGAATTTCCTGTCATATTTCTTCTCCTTACCGGGCAGCGCCCGCATTACCAAGCCACCGGTCAGAACCCGAGCATGACCCGGACCGCCGGGTAGATGAGGAAGATCAAGAAGGCGGCGGCGAGCAGCATCTGCGCGACCAGCATCGACTGCGAGCGCTCCCCCGCCTGCCCCTGCAGCTCGGCCAGTTCTCTCCGCCGCAGGCTGGCGGCCCGGGTGGCCAGCGACTCGCGCACCTTCGCACCGTCCTCAGCGACCAGGCTCAGCGCGGCGGAAAGGTCCCGCAGTTCGTCGATCCGCACCTCCTCGCCCAGGGCCCCGAGCGCCTGCCAGGGCGTCTGCCCGATGATCCGTGCGTTGGTGAGCGCGTCCCTGATCCGCCACATCGCCCAGCCGGTGCCGATCTCGCTGGCCGCCATGAGCGCTTCGGGGACGCCGCGGCCTCCGGCGAGATTCATGGCGACCAGGTCGAGGAAGGCCCCGATGGCGTGCCGGAAATCACGGCGGCATCGGTCCACCTTCTGCTTCAGCTCAAGATCGGGCAGGAAGAAGAAGACCAGCGCGAGCAGCAGGCCCGCCCAGACCGGGACGGCGAACGGCAGGTGAATACCGCCCAGCGCGAGCACGGCGAGCAGGAACGGCCCGAGCAGCAGCCCGAAGACGGCCAGCAGCAGCTTGGTGGCCAGGAAACTCTCGAATGGCTTGCCCACGAGCGCGAGATTGGCGCGCAGCGACGGGAACTCCCAGCCCTGTTCGGCGCAGAATTTCGCGAGCACGGTCCCGATCCGGCGGGTGATCCGGCTCTCCCCGCCGGCGGGCGGCCGGGCCCGGGCGGCGGGCAGGCGGGCGGCATCGAACGCGGCGAGCTGCCGGGCCAGGCTCGGACGGCGCGGCAGCAGGGCCAGGACCAGCAGGAATAACCCCAGGCCGAGACAGGCTCCGGCGGCGAGTGCCGGTGTCATGGCGTTCCCTCCTCCACGGTGGTGAGCAGCCGCTGCGGGACCTCGAATCTCGCCAGCCGGCGCAGCCATCCGATGCCCGCGGCGTAGATGCCGACCACCACCGCGAGCACGATCTGGCCGAACACGCCGTCGTACGGGATCAGGAAGGTGTGGTCGAGCAGGGCCAGGGCCAGCGCCATGCCGACCGACACGCCCACCACGATCTGGACGCTGCGCCGGATGGACCTGCGCTCGGCGGTGACCTTCCGCCGCATGTCCAGTTCCTCGCGCACCGACGCCGACAGCGAGCCGAGCAGGTCCCGCAGCCCCGGGCCCCGCAGCCGGGCGTTGAGAACCAGCGCCGCGACGATAAGGTCCGCGCCGGGGTCGTCCAGGTCATAGGCGAACCGGAGCAGCGCGGCCGGCATCGGCACCCGGATGTGCAGCCGCTCCACCAGCCTGCTCAGCGGCTCGGCGATGACCGGAGCTGCCACCCGCAGGGAGGCCGGGATCGCCTGCTCCAGCCCGACCGCCCCGGCGATCGTGTCGCGCAGCGACTCGGTCCAGGTGGCCAGCGCCTCCAGCCGGGCCAGCGCCCTGCGCTCCCCCGCCGCCCCGGACAGCCCCCGCCAGCCGAACACCAGCAGCGCCACCCCGGCCGCGGCCACCAGCCAGCGGGTCGCCACCAGCGTCAGGGCCCCGGCGGCCAGGGCGGCGGCCGTGCGCAGGCCGGCCAGGTCGCGTAACCGCTGCCGGGCCAGCAGGGGCTCGCGGCCGGGGGCGGCGGGCCGCCCGCCCGGCCTGCCCGGCAGCCCGCGGATGGCCACGGCCAGCAGGAACAGCCCGGCACCGCAGGCCGCGCCGGCCAGGACCGCCGCCAGGTCCCGGGGAGAGCCGGTCACCATGACGCCCCCGCGGGGTCGTAGCCGTGCTCGGCCAGCAGCGCGGCGCACGCCACCGGCGCGTGCGGCACTGCCCGCCCATCCGGCCCGGGCGTGAACACCTCGCTGGACAGCACCCGGCCGTCCACCCCGGTGACCTCACGGATACTGCCCACGTACCGGCGGAGCCGGCCGCCGCGCGCGTAGTCGTTGCGCTTCTCAATGAAGATCACGAAGTTGACGGCCCCGGCGATGAGCATGTGCGTCGCCTCGACCGGCAGCCGTTCGGCCGACTGGATCGCGTAGGTGGCGATCCGGTTGAACACCTCGAGTGAGGAGTTGGCGTGGATGGTCGACAGCGAGCCGTCGTTGCCCTGGGTCATCGCGTTCAGCATGGTGACGATCTCGCCGCCGAGCACCTCGCCCACGATCACGCGGCTCGGGTTCATGCGCAGGGACCGGCGGACCAGCTCGGCCATGGAGATCCCGCCCTGGCCCTCGGAGTTGGGCAGCCGCTCCTCGAACGCGAGCGCGTTCGGGTGCAGGTCACCGAAGTGATCGATGCCGAGCTCAAGCGCCCGCTCCACAGTGATCAGCCGCTCGCCGGGCGGGATGTGGTTCACGATGGCCCGCAGCAGCGTGGTCTTCCCCGCGTTGGTGGCCCCGGCGATCATGAGGTTCTTCCGGGCGGCCGTAGCCGCGGCGAGGAAGGACGCCACCTCGGGCAGGATCGTCCCGTTGCCGACCAGGTCGGTCAGGAACACCTCGCCGAGCCGGGCGCGCCGGATGGACACCGCCGGCCGGACCGTCACGTCCATCACCGCTGACAGACGGGAGCCGTCCGGGAGGCGCACGTCGAGCTGCGGGTTGGCGGTGTCGAACGGCCGGCTGGACAGGCCCGAGTACGCGGCCAGCGCCTGGATCAGCTCGACCAGTTCCTCGTCGCTGTCCGCGACCGGGTCGGCCAGGACCTCCCCGCCGTCGGCGTAGCCGAGGAACACCCGGTCGCACCCGTTGATGTCGATGTTCTCTATCTGCGCGTCGTCCAGCAGCGGCTGGAGCCGGCCGACGCCGAACAGCGCCGCGTGGACGGCGGCGGCGAGCTCCTCCTCGTCCTGGGCGTTGAACGGGGCCCGGCCCGCGGTGATCTCGGTCCGCGCGTGCTCTTCCAGCACCCCGGCGATGAGCGCGCGGGCGTACTGCCGTTCGTCCTCACCGGACATCGGCGGCACCCCGGAGACGGCGTCGAGCCGCCGCTGCTCGGCCAGCCGGTCGCCCACCTCGGCACGCATCCGCTTGACCAGGCCGTGATCCACGCCGCTCACCCCGGCCCGCCGTCACCGGCGGCCCCGCCGGTCATGGCCGCCGCGGGGGCGGTCCGGGAGGCGTGACGCCCCCGGCCGTGCTGGCCGTCACCGTGCTGGCCGCCACCGTGCTGGCCGTCACCGTGCTGGCCGTCACCGTGCTGGCCGCCCGGCCAGGGCATGCCTAACGCCGGCCGCGGGCCGGCCAGGTGCCCGGCCACCTCGCGGGCGGTGCGGGCGAGCAGGGAGCGGTCGAGCCGACCGCCCCACTCGCCGCGGAGCTGGCGGGCCGCCCCCGGGTCGTGGGCCAGGCCCCCGAGCACGCTGACCATGCCCTGGCCCTGGCCATGACCAGGGCCCAGAGCCTCACCGACCTCGGCGAGCGCGGTGTGGAAGCGCTTGTGGCCGGCGATGACCACCACGCCGATGGCGGTGCTCATCCGGTCGCGCCGGTCCAGCGCCGCCATGAGCGCCGGAACGCGTTCCCGCAGGCGCACGACCTCACCCAGGTCGTGCCGGGTGATCAGGACGATCGCCGACGCCTGGGCGAGCAGGTCATGCTGGGGCCCGTCCACGCCGATGCGCCCGCAGTCGGCGATCACGTCCCCCTGCGGCAGCTGGGCGAGTACCGCTCCCACCGGCCCCCATAACGAGTCGAGCCCGGCGCCCTGCTCGGCGGTGCCCACGCCGGTGAGCACCGGCAGGCCGCCGCGCAGCGTTTGCGTGTGCTCCCACAGATGCTCTGGCCGCAGGCCCCGGCGGGCGGCGGCCGCGAGGCTGAGCAGCCCGCGAGCCGGGTCCATGCGGCCACCGTCGGCGGCCGGGAAGCGGT
The DNA here is from genome assembly GCA_963730065.1 of uncultured Actinomycetes bacterium. Taxonomy (GTDB): domain Bacteria; phylum Actinomycetota; class Actinomycetes; order Streptosporangiales; family Streptosporangiaceae; genus UBA9676. The sequence continues at coordinate 16,787 of CAVSQL010000017.1, forward strand.
AGACCAGGTCGCCGCCGGCCGGATCGCATTCGGCCAGCAGCACCGGCCGTGGCCAGACAGCGGCGAGCACGACCGACGATGTCGTGACCCCTGGTGCTCCCTTGCCCGAAGCGACCGCGACCAGAGCCATCGGTCACCCGGCCCCGGTCGGCGCCGGCGAGGGGGAGGCTGGCGACCGCGGTGGCGCGCCGGCGCCGGCGCCGGGCCGCGCCGCAGGCGCCGGCGCCGGGCCGGACGCGCCGCCCGGGGGCAGCACGGCCACTGCCACGGCCCCGGCAGCGGCGTCACAGGCCACCGCCCCGGCGTCGGCCGGATTGACCGCCACGGTCACGTCGGTGGTCCCGTTCGTCGAGCCGGCCGCCAGCGAGCCGCTCCCCGCGCCACCGGTGGCCATGCTGACGACGACCGCGTCGCGGGTCAGCGCGGCGCCGCCGCTGCCCGGGCAGCCCGCGTTCCCGCTGGCCTGGCCGCTGACCGCGTAGATCCCGACATGGTCGCCGGCCTTGAGCTGGTCGGGCAGCTGGCCGTCCTTGAGCGCGAGCCCCACGATGTACCGGCCCGCGGTGACGCCGCTGGCCTGCGCCACCAGGGCGTTGGTCAGCAGGGTGCCCGGTGGGATCGTGGTGGCGGCGAAGAAGCGCGCGACCTGGCCGGCCTCCTCCCACGGGACATAGTCCAGCCCGGTCCCGGAGGCGACCTGCACCGGCTGCATCGCGCTCAACGGGATACGCTGGCCGGCCTCCACCTGCTGGGAGATCTCGATCGCCGCCACCCGCTGGCCACTCTGGACGACCAGCAGCCCAGCGGCCAGGGCGCCCCCGACGATCAATAACAGGGCGAACGCGGCGAGAGCGGGCTTGCGCTCGCGGCCAGCGCTCGGGAGCCGCCGGCTGGACGGGGCTACGGCCTCAGGCCAGTTTCCCTGGTCCTGGGTACTGGACGTCAGTCCGCGCTGCATCGTCCCGCGGTCACTCGGCATGCCCACGATCTCCCTGCTGCCAGCATCTCCTCCTGGTACCGGGACCTCCGGATGCCCCAGCGGCTCAGGACGCTACCTCACGATGGACCCGTTGGGGAACCCATTGTGCACGCTTACCGACAATGTGCAACCGGCCCGCGGTACCCCGATAGCGTGGAGGGCGGTCGCGCCCGGCGCCCGCCGGACCGCAGAAGGGATGCCGGAACGCCATGCACATGCCAGGCCAGGCACCGGGCTGGCTGCTGGTGGTGATCGCCGGGGCGGTCGGGCTGGCGGTGGGCTCGTACCTGACGGTGCTGGCCACCCGGGTGCCGGCCGGCGCCAGCATGCTCGGTGCGCCGGGGCGCTGCCCGGCCTGCGGGGCGCGGCCGCGGGCGGCGGGCGCGATCCCGCTGGTGGGCGGGCTGCTGCGGCGCGGGCGCTGCCGTGGCTGCGCCGGCGCCACCGGCGCCTGGCGCCCGGCGGTGGAACTGGGCACCGGGGCCCTGTTCGCGGTGATGACGCTGCGTTTCGGGTTCAGCCCCGTCCTGCCGGCGTTCTGGCTCCTCGCCGCGCTCGCCGTGGTCCTCGCTGTCGTCGACCTGGCGCATCGGCGGCTGCCCGACCAGCTGACCCTGCCCGCGTACCCGGCGGCCGCGGCGCTGCTGGGCGCGGCGGCGCTGGCCATCCCCGGGGGCGGCCTGGCATTTTCTGTCCGCCCTGGCTGGCATGGCCGCGGCCTGGCTGTTCTTCCTGCTGCTCGCCCTGATCTATCCGGCCGGCCTCGGCTGGGGCGACGTGAAGCTCTCCGGTGTGCTCGGTCTCTACCTCGGCTGGCTCGGGGCAGCGGCCGTGCTGGCCGGGGTGCTCGGCGCCTTCGCGGTGGCGGCGTTAGCCGGCCTGACCCTGATCGCCGCCGGGAGGGCGACGCGGAAATCGCAGATCCCGTTCGGCCCGTTCATGCTCGCCTCGGCGATCGCCGTGATCGCCTGCAGCGGCCTGGTTCCCGCGCTGACGCGGTAGGCCTCGCGGCCACCTGCCGCCCGCCGTCCAGATTCCGTTATGGTGCGCTTTTCTATACCTACGGTGCGCTTTTCTTCACCGTCTTTCGGTTTTTTTCACCGTCTTGCGCCAGATGCCGCGGGTTATGGTGCGCTTATTTTCACCGCCCTTGGCCCGGGTGTTGGGACCTGTTGCAGGCGCGGCTTTGGTTGTAGAGTTCCGGCCGTCTGTGGCACCGATAGCGCGGAGGATGGCGAATGTGGCGGAGGCCCCTGGGGGCCCTATTGGCGGGTGTGGGCGCGCTCACGATCGCGTGCGGCTCCGCCTCGCCGCCGGCTTTCCATCCGGAGGGCGCGAATCCGGCCCTGGCCGCCCCGGCCTCGGCGCGGTTACCCCCGGCATCCTCGCCGCAGGTGACGTGGCCGCCCTTCGGCCGTGACGTCCGCATCATCATGCCGGCCTGGCTGCCCGCCGAGGCCAGCGAGGTCCCGGCGGTCATCACGGCCAAGAGCTTCCTGCTCGCGTTGCTGTACGCCGAGTACCGGGGCAACCGGGATCGCCGCTGGACCACCTACGTCGCGGCCAGCGTGGCCAGCGCGCTCAGGTCCGAGCTGGCCAAGCCGGACGTGACCACCGAATCGTTCACCGGGACCATCCGCTTCTCGCAGATGAGCGCCTCCGCCGATCCGGTCCTGCCGGGGGCCGTTGACGTGTCGGAATGCTTCAGCAACGCGCAGTCGGCCAACGTCGGGCTGCACAGCGGCCGGGTCATTCCCGATACCACCCAGGCCGACCAGCACTCCTACCGCAATACCGACGCGCTCGCCGCCGATTCCCGCGGCCGGTGGCAGGTCGTCACGGTCTACCCGGTCATCTACTATCCCCGGGCCAGGGAGTGCCAGCCATGATCCGGCGGATCGCCGTCGCGGGCATCATCGCCGCCGTGCTCCTCGCGCCGCTCCCGGCGGCGCCCGCCAGCGCGGGCTCCGGTGTCGGCCCACCGGCGCCAGCCGGCTGCCTCGGTGATGGCTGCTCCATCCTGCTGAGCAGGATGATCACCTTGACCGGCGATATCGGGACCAGCGGCTTCGCCCCTCTCCCTCTTCCCCCGCCACCGTGCCTGTGGGAGCCGTTCGGCAACGCGGTCAGCGGCAGCGAGCGACTGGTCACGTTGCAGGCTCTGGCGACGGCTCCCGGTGATGCCCTCGGCCTGTTCGCCACGGTCCAGGAGGCGAAACATCTGCTGAAGACCAGCACCCCGCCGTCGGCCGGGGAGTGGTACGTGCTGCCGGTCAACCCGGCGGCCGGGGCGGCCGGGCAGGCGGCATGCCTGCAGCTCTCCCTGTTCGTCTACGTCCCGCGGGGGCGGCCGCTGCCCGCGGTGCCGATCCCGCCCCGGACGCTCGCCGAGTATGCCTACAACCACATGCTGATCCCGCGGCCGGCGCTCACCGTCAACCCCGCCGCCCGGGGCTATGTCAACCTGGGGACCTACGTCTGGGGGAACTGGGCGGCCAGCCGTACGACCGGGCGGATGAACGCCTACAAGATCACCGCGACGCTCGGCGGACAGACCGTGACCGTGTGGGCCCAGGCGGGCAGTTTCACGGTGAACGTGAACGGGCCGGGGACGCCTTATTCCCGTGGCTGCGGCCCGGCCGGCTCGCGCTACCCGGTCGGCGAGCCGCCGGCCAGCGCTGGGCCAGGCACCCCGCCGGACTGCGGCGTGCTCTGGCAGGCGCCCACCGTCGGCGCCGGCCTGACCGCCACCGTCAGGTGGATCGTCACCTGGGGCGCGGGCAACCTGGACGGACCCGGCCGTGGCGCCCTGCCGCCGATCCTGATCACCGGCCCGGCGCCGCCGCTGCGCGTCCCGGTCGGGGAGATCCAGAGCGTGAACGGCGGCTGACCGGCTGACCGGCCAGGCCGTCAGCCCGAAGGGACCTGAACGACCCGGAGCACGCCGTCGCCGAGGTGCAGCAGGCCCCGGCCCGGGGTGACCGGGGCTCCGATCAGGTCGCGGGGTACCCGGGTCCCGATCAGGTAGGCGTCGGTGACCTCCTGCGGTGACAGCAGGCAGCCCCGGCGGGCCTTCCTGGCCTCGTTCTGCCAGTTGCCGGATCCGGCACAGATGTCGCTGGCGCGGCGCGGTGGCGCTCAGAGCACGGCGCCGACCAGCACCGGCTCGCTGGCCAGCTCCACGCCGAACGCCTCGCGGACGCCATCCCTGATCTCCCTGGCCAGGGCCAGCAGGCTGGCGGCGGTGGCCCCACCCGAGTTGACCAGGGCCAGCGTGTGCTTGGACGAGATGCGCGCCCGGGCGCCCGCGGCCGGGTAACCCTTCCGGAAGCCGGCCTGCTCGATGAGCCAGGCGGCTGGCACCTTGACCCCGCCGTCGCCCGCGGGATAGCCGGGAACGCGGACGCCAGGGCCCACGACGGCGCGCGCCGCGCGTTCGACCGCCGCGAAGTGCCCGCGGTCGAGGACCGGGTTGAGGAAGAACGAGCCAACGCTCCTGGTGTCCGGGTCGTCCGGGTCCAGCACCATCCCCTTGCCCCGGCGCAGATCCAGTACGGCAGAGCGGACGGCGGCCAGCGGCGCCCGGCCGTCCTCGGTGACGCCGAGCGCCCGGGCCAGCTCGGCGTAACGGACGGGAGCGGACAGCCGATCCCTGGCGAGCCGGAAGCGAACGCCCAGCACCACGAACCGGCCGGTCACGGTGGCCGGCTCGCCGGGCGCCGGCGCGGCCCGGAGGCTGCGTTTGAAGGCGCTCGTGCGGTACCCGAAACCGCAGTCGGCGCCGGCCAGGTCGGCCACGGCGCCGCGCTCGCGGTCATACACCCTCACCGAGATGATCCGCTCGGCGACCTCCTGGCCGTAGGCGCCGACATTCTGGATGGGCGTCGCCCCGGCCCGGCCCGGGATCCCCGACAGGCATTCCAGGCCCGCCAGCCCTTCGCCGACGCAGGCCGCGACCACCGCGTCCCAGTCCTCGCCCGCCGCCACCGTCAGCTCGGCCATATCCTGGCCGCTGCCGCCCGCCCGGCTCGGGCCCGCGCTCTGCCTGCCACCGCTCTGCCTGCCACCGCCGGGCCCGCCACCGCCCGGCCCGCCCCCGCTGTCCAGGCGGACACCGCTCGTGGCGATGTGGACCACTGTGCCGGGAAAACCCCCGTCCGCGACGACGAGATTGCTGCCGCCCCCGAGGACGAGCAGCGGCTCACCGCTGTCGTCGGCCGCGCGGACCGCGGCCACGACCTGCTCGTCGGTCGCCGCCTCCACCAGCCGGCGGGCGGGCCCGCCGAGCCGCAGCGTGGTGTAGTCCGCCAGGGCGACTTGCTCACGGGCGCCCGCCAGGCGGGCCGGCGCCCGGTCTCCCCGTGTCATGTCCTGCCGCGCCCGGACGCCATGGTCAGGGCAGGCGCACGACCGCGCGGGCGCGGGTCAGCACCTTGGCCCCGCCGCTGCGCGCGGTCAGGCTGAGCATCACCCGGTTGCCGTCGAGCTTCTCCTCGACCGTCCCGCTCACCTCGATCGTGGCGCTCGCGTCGTCGTCGGGGACGACCACCGGGGCGGAGAACCGGACCCCGAACTCGACCACTGCCCCGGCGTCACCGGCCCAGTCGGTGACGTACCGGCCCGCCTGCGCCATGGTGAACATGCCGTGCGCGATGACGTTCGGCAGGCCGACCGACCGGGCGATCCGTTCGTTCCAGTGGATGACGTTGAAGTCCCCGGACGCGCCGCAGTACTTGACCAGGCTGAGCCGGGTCACCGGATAGGTCACCGCGGGCAGCTTGGTCCCGGCGGCCACGTCCGCGTAGCGGGCGGGGCCGCTCATGCCGCCCCCCGTTCGACCAGCGTCGAGAAGCCGGTGCAGACGTGCTCCCCGGCCACGGTGCGGATCTGTGTCTCGGTGGTGAGCATCGTCATGGGCCCGACCTCCCGGATGCCCGAGATCGTGGACTGCGCGGTCACCACGTCACCGGCGCGCAGCGGCCGGGAGTATTCGAACCGCTGGTCCCCGTGGACGACCATGGCGTAGTTGAGCCCCAGCCCCGGATCGGCCACCGCCCGGCCGCTGGCGGCCATGGCGATGACGACCGGGAACGTGGGTGGCGCGATGACGTCCGGGTACCCCGCCGCCTGGGCGGCGGCCCGGTCCCGGAAAACGGGATTCGGGTCGCCGATCGCCTCGGCGAACTCAGCGATCTTGACCCGGCTGACCTCGTAAGGCGCGGTCGCCGGGAAGGTGCGGCCCAGGTAGTCCTTGTTGATGCCCACCGTCGACACCCGCCGGTCGATGCCAGCGCGCCGCGCTAGCGGGTCTCGCGGTGAGGCTGGTGCTTGCGGCAGTTCGGGCAGTACTTCTTCAGTTCCATCCGGTCCGGGTCGTTACGCCGGTTCTTGCGCGTGATGTAGTTGCGGTGCTTGCACTCCTGGCAGGCCAGGGTGATCTTCGGCCTCACATCAGTGGCAGCCACGAGGGAGTGCCTTTCTCTCGTTGGACCCGCGGGGGACCCGCGGGACGGACGCGCCCGTCACCCGGATGCTTACCCGGGAACGGGCCAGCGCGCTGCCCACCGTCTGTCCCGCACGGGGACAGCTCCGGGGTAGCCAGCGTGCCCGTAGCGGAGGCCGGACTTGAACCGGCGACACAGCGATTATGAGCCGCTTGCTCTGCCTGACTGAGCTACTCCGCCGCCTGGCCCGGCCCGGAGCGCGCCGCCTGACCGGCGGCCCGCCGGAGCGCCGGGAGCGACCATAGCTTACAAGGATTCTCCCTCCGCCTGTATTTCACTCCCGCCCGGCGAGGCGTGGGCGTCTGGCGTGCCATCGGGCTTCGCTCCGCGCCCGGCCGGGCGTACCGGCGCCCGGCGTGCCATCGGGCTTCACTCCCCGCCCGGCCAGGCGTACCAGCGCCCGGCGTGCCACCGGGCCGGAACATGGCGGGGCGGGGTCCGGCCGTCCGCGCCGGGTGCCGTACACGTGCGCCGCGCCGCCGTCCCCGTCAGCCCCAGATCGCCCTCTGTCACCATCTCGCTCTCTGTCACCATGGGCCGGGACTCACCGGAGTGAGACCCGGGCCTGGGCTGGCTGCTGTCGTCACAATGGCTCCGACCTGCCGTTTCTTTGGCTTCTGCACCATCATCGTGAACGTTTTTTAATGTCACGGTAAAGGAGAGCTATGTCACAACGACCGTCTTCAGGCTGGCTTGCGCAGCCTTCTATTATCGCTGGTAGATAGGCTAATTCATACACACATACGGCGATACTCGGCCATCTTGATGCGCATCAGCGTGATGGTACTGTGCTGCGATGGTCGATCAGGGACGCGTGAACAGGGTCCAGCGGGGCGAGCTCAAGCAAATCGCCCTGCGGGTCCCGATCGCGTTCCATCAGCGCCTTGAGCTGCTCGCTGCACACCAGCACCGCTCGCTCCACGGGCAGATCATCTACATGCTGGAGCGGCAGCTCGCGGTGGCTGAGCGGGAGGAGGCACGCCGAACCACGAGGACTTAGCTACAGCAAGCGGCCCGGCCGGTGCTGGAACACCGAGGCCGGGCCGTTCCCATGGCGAAAACCCCTTGGAGGACCCCAGCCATGATTGGTACAAGTATTGCAGCTTCCGCGCTGCCGAAGGCCGTGCTTGCGGTCACGCTTTCGCTACATCCAGCGGCAGCTCACCACACCCACTACACCGTCAAGTCCGGCGACACCCTGGCGAGCATCGCCAAGCACGAATACGGGTCCGCCGACCGGTGGCCGGCCCTGTGGTGGGTGAACCGTGGCAAGGTCGAGAACCCCAACATGATCAGGGTAGGAGATCGGCTGAAGCTGTCGGCCTGGCACCCTCGCCGTGGCTGGCTCACCCGGGCCGCCGCGGGCGCGGTGCCGGCTCCGGCCCCGCTCCCCGAGCCTGCCACCACGGTGACGGGCCCGGCTTACGTGCCGGCCGCGGCGCCCGTGCAGTCGTCGTACAGCGCGGCTTCGGGAAGCTTCCAGCAGTGCGTCATCCAGAGCGAGAGCGGCGGCAACGCAGGCGCCGTCAACGCCTCGTCCGGCGCGGGTGGCCTGTACGGCTTCCTGCCCAGCACGTGGCAGGCGCTGGGCCACTCCGGCCTGCCGGAGAACGCGTCGGTGGCCGAGCAGAACCAGGCATTCCAGCAGGAGTATGCCCAGTCGGGCAGCTCGGCGTGGTCTGCCTACGACGGTTGCTGACGACCGCACCACGAGGGGAAGCCCCGGCCCGGACGGGCCGGGGCTTCTCCGTGCCGGAGCAGGCAGATTCTCACGAGACCCCCGCCTGGCGCATCGCCTCGTACAGCAGCAGGCCGGCCGCCACCGCCAGGTTGAGCGACTCGGCCGTGCCCGCCATCGGGATGCGCACGCGGACATCGCCACGGGCCAAAATCTCTTCCGGCAGGCCGGCCCCTTCCGCGCCGAGCAGCAGGGCCAGCGGGCGTGGGTACCGCGCGGCCCAGAAGTTCTCCGGCGCCTTCGCCGAGGTCGTCACCACCGTGACACCGCCCGCGGCGGCCCAGGCGAAGAACTCCCCCGCCTCCCTCGCCTGCGCTACCGGCAGGCTGAACAGCGCCCCCATCGACGCCTTCACCGCCGCCGGGTCGAACGGGTCGGTGGCGTGCCCGACCAGCACCACCCCGGCCGCCCCGGCCGCGTTCGCGGTCCTGATGATCGTCCCCAGGTTGCCGGGGTTGCCGACCTCGTGCAGCGCCACGAAGACCGAGCCCGGCCCGGCCGTCAGCTCCGGCAGCTCGGCCAGCCGACCCCGCACGATGGCGGCGAGCCCCGGCGGCCCCTCGCGGTCGGACAGCCGCCCGAACAGCTCGTCGCTCACCCGGGCCACCCGCACCCCCGCGGCCTCCTGCTCGGCGACCATCCGAGTGGCCGGCGAGCGGCCGAGCAGGCCCGGCGCCACGATCAGGGTCTCGATGGCGGCGCCCGCCTCGACCGCCTGCCATACCGGCTGGATCCCCTGGACCACGAACGCGCCTTCCCGCCGCCGGTGCTTGCGCTCGGCCAGCAGCCGTATGCGCTTCACCACGGGATTCGCGCTGCTGGTGATGAGATCGGCCACGACGCCCCGTTGCTCCTTGGTTCTCGGTCCGGTGTGTTCTCGGGTCAGGTCACATCCAGCATGACCTTGAGCTGCCCGGGGGCAGCGCACGCGGCCAGGGCCCGCGCGGCCTGCGCGAGCGGGAACCGGGCGGTGACCAGCGACGCCAGTTCCAGCCGCCGGCTCGCGGCGAGCCGAATCGCGGCATCGCAGTCGCGCGGGCGGGCCGCGCGCGGGTTGAGGATCGTCAGCTCCTTGAAATACCACTGGTAGGTCGGCAGCCCGTCCGCGGCCGGCGCGGTGGTGCCGAACGCCAGCACCGTCCCGCCCGCTCCCGCCAGGCGCATGGCCTGCGCGAGCGTCTCCTGGGTGCCGACGCACTCGACGGCCACGTCGGCGCCGAGGCCGCCGGTAGCCTCGGTGACCGCGGCCTCCGCCCCGCCGGGATCGGCGACCATGCCGGCCCCCAGCCGCAGCGCGAGCTCACGTTTGGCGGCCGAGCGGGTAACCCCGATCAGCGTGGTCACCCCGCGCTCGGCCAGCAGCTGCAGGTGCAGCAGGCCGCTGACGCCCAGGCCGACCACCACCGCGCTCTCGGCGGCGGGCAGCGCCGACTGGGCGTGCACGCAGGTGGACAGCACCTGCAGCAGGCCGGCGTCGGCCGCGGGCAGGTCGCGGGGGAGCGGATGCAGGCAGGCCTCGTCGACCGCCACCAGCTCGGCGAAGCAGCCGTCGACGTCGCGGCCGAGCAGCGCGCCGTGGCGGCACAGCTGCGGCCGGTCCCGGCGGCACAGGTCGCAGTGCCCGCAGAACACGGCCGGGTTGACCAGCACCGGGGTGCCGGCCGGGACCACCCCGCGCGGGCCCGGCTCCACCACTGAGCCGGTCATCTCGTGCCCCATCACCCGGGGCGTGCGCACCGGGATCTGCCCGGCGGCGATCTTGACGTCGGTGCCGCACAGGCCGGCCTGGGTCACCCGGACGAGCGCCCGCCCGTTCGCCACCGGCCGGGCGACCTCCCGGACGGTCACCGTGCCCGGCTGCTCGATCAGGGCTGCGCGCACCCTGTCATGCTCCCATCGGGCCCGGGCCTGGGAAACGCCGTGTCCGGGAAACACTGGCAGGATGGAGCCATGAAGTTTGTGCTCGCCCAGGTCAACATCGGCCGGCTGCGCGCGCCGCTGGACAGCCTGCAGCTCGCTGGCTTCATGGCGGCGCTCGACCCGGTCAACGCCGCGGCGGACGCGGCGCCCGGATTCGTGTGGCGGCTGCAGACCGAGGACGGCAACGCGACGGCCGTGCGCGCCTTCGAATGGGACCAGGCCGGCAGCGCGGGAGTGATCCTGAACATGTCGGTGTGGGAGTCGGTCGAGGCCCTGGCCGCCTTCGTCTATTCGCCGCAGCACCGGCCGGTCCTCCGCCGCCGCCGGGAGTGGTTCGAGCAGATGGCAGAGGCGTACCTGGCGCTGTGGTGGGTCCCGCGCGGCCACGTTCCCACCACCGGCGACGCGGAGGACCGGATACGTCATCTGCGGGCGCACGGTCCCACCCCGCACGCGTTCACGCTGCGGGTGCACTTCCCCCCGCCCGGCGAGGGTGACTGCGCACCGCGGCCCGGACGGGCGGACTGGATGTGCCCGGCCTGAACGGTCATCCCGGCGGGCCCGGGCCGCCGGCCGGTAGCAGCACTTATCTTGGTCACGATGCGGAGAAGGCTGCTGGGACGGTCTTCCCAGCCTTGTTGAGCGCTGCTATCGTCCGATGCAACCCTCGCGCCTGCCGTTTATCTTCACTAACAAAAAGCGCCCGCGCACCCGGGCTCCCCTCCCGGCCACGACTCTCTCAGCCACCACCTGAGGAGGACGCCGCCACGCGACCGAGGAAATGCGCCGAGGCCGGCGCAGTGGCCCCGTTCGGCAGCGAGGTCCTTGGCGACCCGCTGGGTTCATCGCCCCCGCCCCCGCCATAGAAACGGAGCACCTGATGGCACCGCACCCCCCGCCAGCGGTAGCCCACGGCGTCGCCGACTGGACCGGGCCGTCCGGGTTATCCCGGCGGCCCATGACCACGCGCCACCGGGTGAAGATGATCCTGCACCGGGGCATCGTCACCGGGACCATTCCCGGCGGGACCCGGTTGGTGCAGTGCAGCATCGCGGCGGAGCTGGCCGTGAGCACCCGGCCGGTCCGTGAGGCGCTCAACGAGCTGGCGGCCGAGGGCTTCGTCCGTTTCGACCAGCGCGGCGGAGCCGTCGTGCGCGAGCTGTGCCGCACCGAGCTCGAGGACATCTACGAGATCCGCATGATGCTCGAGCCGGTCGCCACGGCCCGGGCCGCGAAGTCCGCGACCAGGGCGAGCCTGCGTCCGGCGATCCAGCTGCTGGTGGCGATGGAATCCGCGACCGACGGCACCCGCTGGGCCGAGCACAACGCCAGCTTCCACAACGTCATCGACCTGGCGGGCAACAGCCCGCGGCTGGTCGCCATCCTGAAGAACCTCCGGGAGCTGTCCACCCTCTACATCACGCACTCGATCCTCGCCGTGCCCGGCCGTGCCCGGCAGGCCAATGCCGAGCACGAGGAGATCCTGCGCGCCGTCTTCGCCCACGACCCGGTCGCGGCGGCCGATGCCGTGCTCCGTCATCTCGACGGCACGCTCGGCGCCCTGCGGACCATCCACCGGCTCCGCGCTCCCACACCGGCGCCGTGCCGTACCAGCGCGGGCAGATCATCTGAGAGCCGGCCCGCAATACGGCCCTGAACACGGCCGCCGCACTGCTTGCTGGTCCCCGGGGGCGGCGCTACCTTAATCACGTGGCAGCCCAGATCGTGGTCATTGAGGGCGACGGGATCGGCCGGGAGGTGATCCCGGCCGCGATCGGGGTGATTAGGCGGCTCGGGCTCGGCCTGGAGTTCCAGCCGGTCAACGTGGGCGCGGAGCGGTTCCTCCAGACGGGCGAGGCGCTGCCCGAGGATGACTTCGCGCAGATCGAGGCGGCCGACGCGATCCTGCTCGGCGCGATCGGCGACCCCCGAATAACCGACCCGCGTTACCTCTGGCAGACACTGGGCCGGATCCGCCGCGAACTGGATCTCTACGCCAACGTCCGGCCCGCCCGGCTGCTGTCCGGGCGGCTGACCCCGCTGCGCGACCCCGGGCCGCGGGCCGCGGACATCATCGTGGTCCGGGAGAACACCGAGGGCCTCTACAGCCGCATGGGCGGGCGGTTCAAGCCCGGTACGCCCGAGGAGATGGCGATCCAGGAGCACGTCAGCACCTTCCACGGCGTCACGAGAATCCTCGACTATGCCTTTTCCGCCGCCCGGTCCAGCGTGGTGCTGGCGGACAAGTGGCAGGCGATGCCGCACGCCGGCGCCCTCTGGCAGCGGTGCTGGCGCGACGCGCGGGATGCCCACCCCGATGTGCCAGCCCGCCACATGGCGATCGACGCCTGCGCCCTGCACATGATCTCCGAGCCCTGGCAGTTCGACGTCGTCGTCACCGAGAACTGCTTCGGCGACATCCTCAGCGACATCGCGGGCGGTCTCATCGGCGGGGTCGGCCTGGCGCCGTCGGCGAATATCAACGGCGTGACCGGCCGGGCGATGTTCGAGCCGGTGCACGGCAGCGCTCCCGACATCGCGGGAACCGGGACCGCTAATCCGGTGGCCGCGGTCCTGGCTGGCGCTCTCATGCTGCGCCACCTCGGCTTCGCCCGGGAAGCGGCCGCGATCGAGGCGGCCACCGCCGCCGCCGTCGAGGCGGGTGAGTGCACCGCGGACGCCGGCGGGAGCCTGTCCACCAGGGAGGCCGCCGTCGCCATCGCGCGGCGGCTCGAGTGACACCCTTACATGGTGCTAATCATGCAATGATCACAATCTAGTCATCTACTGGCGGGTCCCGGGCCGCGTGATTGCATAAGGAAGACTCGTCGGGAGAGTGATGGCCATGGGCTGCTCATTGGACATCGTGACCGGTATCACCGGGGGCGGCGGGCAGGCCGCCCGCTTACCGGCATCCCGCCGGTGGCGGCGGCTGGCGGCCGTCGCGCTGGTCGCCTGGACCGGCGCGGCCGCGGCGTGCTCGAGCAGCAGCTCGTCCAGCACCAGCGCCTCCGCGCACGCGCCGATCAAGGTGGGCTATCTGCTCCCGCTGACCGGCATCTTCACCAAGAACGGCACCAGCGAGCAGAACGGCTTCAAGCTGGGGCTGAAGCACTTCGGGACCTCGGTGGACGGGCATCCGATCCAGGTGACCTACGCCAATGACCAGGGCGACCCGTCGGTGAGCCTGTCCATGGCCAGGCAGCTCGTCACGTCCGACCACGTCCAGGTCATGGAGGGCCCGCTCATTTCCAGCGCGATCGCGGTGGTGGCGCCCTACGTGCTCGGCAAGGGGATCCCGGAGGACGACCTCTACCTGGCGAGCCCGCTGCAGGCGGCCGCCTACACCAGGTACGGCACGGGGTTCACCTCCGGCTGGGACGGCTTCGCGCCGAGCACGGTCGGCGCGAAATGGGCGTACACCACGATGGGATGGCGGCACGTGACCACGGTCGGGCTGGACATCTCGTTCGGCTGGCAGGGCGTGGGCGGTTTCGCGGCCCAGTTCACCCAGCTCGGCGGCAAGATCGACAAGATGATCTGGGTGCCGAGCAACAGCGTGGACATGTCGTCGTACGTGTCCGCCATCCCGCCCGGCACCCAGGCGGTGTGGGTGATGCTGTCCGGCTCCCAGGCGGCCAGCTTCGTCAACACCTACAACTCGTTCGGCCTGAAGAAGAAGATCCCGCTGATGGGGATCACCACGCTCACCGACCAGGCCGCGCTGCCCGCCGAGAACCCGGCGGCCGCGGCGGGGACCTACACCGACTCGCAGTACTGCGACGGCAACCCGTCAGCGGTCAACCAGCAGTTCGCGAACGCCTACCACGCCGCCTACGGCGTGTACCCGTCGTACTACTCCGAGGCGGGCTACACCAAGGCGCAGATCCTGATCGCGGCGCTGAAATCCCTGCATGGCAACGTCACGAGCGAGAAGTCGCTCTCGAACGCGATGCGCTCGGTCACGATCACCGCGCCGCGCGGCCCGGTGTCGCTGAACCGGGCCACCTGGTCACCGGTTCAGAACGAGTACATCTGCAGGGTGGAGAAGGTCAACGGCACGATGCGGAACGTCCCGATCGTGACCGTGACGAACGTCCCGCCCTGGGGCACGCTGTCGCTGGCCGCCTGGACGCCGCTGTTCGCCAAGACCTCCGTCAGCCAGCCCACCCCGTGAGCTAGATCTCCCCGGCCGGCGAGCCCTGGTAGCGGTGCCGGGCGGACAGGCCTCGGAAGGACGCGAAGACCACGCATCCCTCGGGGTACTCATACGGCCCATGTGGTTCCGGCCCTGACGCCCAGACATAGTCGCCAGGGTGCAGGTGCACGCCCTTGACGATCTGGACACCTTCCAGCACAACGATGGAGTGGCTGCTCTGGTGCGCGTGCTCGGGCTCGACGTAGCCTGGCGGGAACTTGATGAGCATGTCGGCGAGGCCCAGTTCGGGGTCGGAGTGGAACACCTTGACCTGGACGCCGCCGCGCAGGGACAGCACGTTGACGTCGTCCTGCCACACCAGGTCCCAGCGGTGTGCGGTGTGGAACGGCCTTACCATCGCGCATCCTTTCTCACAGCCACGGGGCTCTCAGACGCCAAGGTGGGTCTCCCGGATCGCGGCCGCGGCCGCGAGCTCGCTGGCCGTGCCCTGCCAGACCACCTGGCCCTTGGACAGGATGTAGATGACGTCCGCCGCGCCCAGGGCCAGGCCGTAGTTCTGCTCGACCAGGAAGATCCCCAGCCCGCCCCGGCGCAGGTCGGCCAGCACCTCACCGATCCGCTCGACGATCACCGGCGCGAGCCCCTCGGACGGCTCGTCCATCAGCAGCAGCCGGGGGTTGGTCAGCAGGGCCCGGCCGATCGCCAGCATCTGCTGCTCGCCGCCGGACAGCTGGCTGCCCCGGTGGCGCTTGCGCCCGGCGAGCTGCGGGAACACCTCGTACACGCGTTCCGTCGTCCAGGCTTCACCGGCGTGCGGCTTGCGCGCGGCCAGGGTGAGGTTCTCCTCGACCGTCAGCGAGGGGAAGATGCGGCGCCCCTGCGGGACGAGCGCCAGCCCTCGCTGGGCGATCTGGAACGGCTGCCTGCCGACCAGTTCCTCGTCGTCGAGCATGATCGCGCCCTGGGCCGGCCGGAGCATGCCCATGATCGTGTGGACCAGGGTGGTCTTGCCCATGCCGTTGCGCCCGAGGAGAACGGTGCAGGCGCCGTCGTTGATCCGCAGGCTCACGCCTTGCAGTACGTAGTTGATGCCACGGTAGGTGTGGAGGTCACGCACTTCGATCATGGCCCGTCACCCGCTCCCGGCGAGGTGGGCTCCGGCGGCGGGCCGGCTTCCGGCGGCGGGCTGGGCTCCGGTGGCGGGCCGGCCGCTGGCGCCGGGGGGACCCGGGGCGCGCGGGAGCTGGCGGCACCCAGGTAAAGCTCGCGCACCCGCTCATCGTTCTGTATGTCATGCATCGAGCCCTGGACCACGAGCGCGCCCAGGTGGAGAACTGCGACGGAATCCACCACCCCACGCAGGACGTCGATGTCGTGCTCGATCATGATCAGGGTCAGCTCGGCCGGCAGCGACCTCAGCAGCGTCTGGATGTTGACCCGTTCCGCTGGCGAGAGCCCGGCGGCCGGCTCGTCGAGCAGCAGCACCCTGGGCTTGAGCGCCAGGGCGAGCAGCACCTCCAGTTCCCGCACCTCGCCGTGGGACAGGTCGGAGGCGGCCGCCTCCAGCCGCTGGGCCAGCCCGAAGCTGGCGGCGAGCTCGGCCGCCTCGGCGGTCATGGCCCGGTAGCTCCGCCAGGGCCGCAGCAGCGAGAGCTTGGTCCGGCTCAGGCCATGCAGCGCCAGGGTCAGGTTCTCGAGCACGGTGAGGTCGCTGAAGATGCGCGTGATCTGGAAGGTGCGCCCCAGGCCCAGGGCTGCCCGGCGGTACGGGCGAAGCGCGGTGATGTCCCGCCCGAACAGCGCGACGCTGCCCGCGGTGGGCCGCAGCTCGCCCGACAGCAGGTTGAACAGGGTGGTCTTGCCCGCGCCGTTGGGCCCGATGATGCCGAAGCGGGCACCGGGGGCGACCTGCAGCGACACGTCCGCGACCGCCGTCAGGCCGCGGAACCGGCGGTACAGATGGTCAGCCGCCAGCGCGGGCGGAGCCTGCCTGGCGGCCCCGGCGGCCCTGGTGCCTTGCCCGGGCCCCGCGTCCGGGCCCGGCTCCGGGCCATGCCCCGACCCAGGAGCGCCAGCGGGCTCCCCCCACCCGGCCGTCATGGCGCCTCCCGCTTGCCCGGCCGGGTCTCGAGCCTGGCGATGAGCGCGTCCCGCCGCCGGCCAGCGGCCCGGACCACGCCCCAGAGCCCGCCCGGGCTGAAGAGCACGACCGCGATCAGGGTGAGCCCCATGAGCGTCTGCCAGCGGGTCACGTAGATGCTCAGCTCCTGCTGGAACAGTACGATCACCACCGCCCCCAAGGCGGGCCCCCAGATGCTGCCGAGGCCGCCGAGCACGACCATGATGACCAGCAGCCCGTCCTCGCTGAACGCCATCGTCGCCGGGCTGATCAGCTGGTTGACGAAGATGTAGAGGACACCGGCCAGGCCGGTGAAGAAGGCCGCTATGACCCAGGCCAGGTAGCGGTGCAGGCCGGTCCGGTAGCCCAGCGCGGCCAGCCGGGTCTCGTTGGACCGCACCCCCCGCAGCGACAGCCCGAACGGGGACCACGCGATCGCCACCAGCAGCAGCGCGACGGCGGCGAACACGACCAGGACCGTCATCCGCAGCGTGAGGGGATCGTTGAGGTCGAACGGCCCGATGCTCGGCAGGACGGACAGCGGGATCCCGTTGTCGCCCTCACTCAGGCTGTCCCACTGGAAGGCGAGCCCCCACAGGACCTGGCCCAGCGCCAGCGTAATGATCACGAAACTGACGCCCTTGGTGCGGACGGCGACGATCCCCAGGACCAGCCCGATCGCCAGCGCCGCGCCCAGGCCGATGCCGACCGCGGCCCACGGCGAGAAGAAATGTACCTCCGCGATCGCGACGCCGTAGGCGCCGACACCGAGCAGGCCAGCCTGCCCCAGTGAGATCAGCCCCGCGTAACCGCCGAGGAAGTCCAGGGACATCGCCGCGATCGCGTAGACGAGCATGTCCACGACCAGGGTGGACGTGAAGCCGTTGCCCTGCAGCAGCAGGACCAGCAGCACGGCCACCACCACCCCGGCCACGGGGGCGGTGAAGCGGCGCGATCCCCGCAGGACTGTCAGCGCCAGCCGGGCACCGCGGCCCGGGGGTAAGCCGAGCCCGGGTGGCGAGAGCGCCACCGCGTCGGCGCGGCCGGCGGTCACCTGCTCACCTTCCCTAGCAGGCCCTCCGGCTTGACCAGCAGGATGACGATGACCGGGATGAACACGATGGAGTAGGCGACGGCCTGGAAGTAGGCCGTGCCGTAGTTCTCGGCCAGGCCGATGATGAGGCTCCCGACGATCGCCCCCTCGAAACTGCCGAGACCGCCGATGATGACCACGGCCAGGGCGAACAGCAGGATGTCACTATCGCCGCCGGTGTACACGCCGAGCACCGTCCCGCCCAGCACCCCGGCGAAGCCGGCCAGCGCGGCCCCGAGCGTGAAGACCAGGGTGAAGACCAGCCGCACGTTGATGCCAAGCGCGCTCACCATCTCGCGGTCGTCCACGCCCGCCCTGATGATCGCCCCGACCCGGGTCCGGCGGAGCAGGAAGTACAGGCCGAGGGCGACCACGATGGATACGCCGAGGATGAAGATCCGAGTGTTCGGGTAGACGATGCCGCTGATCGGGAGGGTGGTCGAGCGGCCGAGGATCCCGGGAAGGTTGATGGTCAGCGGGGTGCCGCCCCAGATGGCCAGGCTGATGTCGTCAAGGACGTAGATGAGCCCGAGCGTGGCCAGGAGCTCCGCCATCTCGCGGCGCCCGAGCCAGGTGATTAGGGTGCGCTCGAGCACCAGACCGAGGGCGCCCATGGCGAGGGCGCCGGCGGCCAGCCCGTAGAAAAAGTTGTGGGTGGCGGTGATGACCGAGTAGCCGATATAGCCGCCCAGCAGGTACACCGCCCCGTGCGAGAGGTTGGTGACCCGCATGACCCCGAACACCAGGGTGAAACCGCTGGACACCAGGAAGATGATCCCGGCGAGCGTGAGGCCGTTCAGGGTCTGGGCTATGAACTGCTGCACTTTGGGGGCTCCCCTCAGCGCCGGGGTCTACCGGGCTCGGGCACCTGTTCCCCTGCCCTGCCGCGCAGGAACCAGCGTGTTCCACGAATCAGGCCAGGGGCCGATCCCAATATGGGATACCCCTCTCATCATGATTAGCGTAACGACGAGCGGCGTGGCCCGTCAACGACGTACGTGACAGGCGGGACGCACGGTGATTGCACCCGGGCGGCGATCCCCAGGGTGGCGGAACGGGCGGGGGAACCCGGCAATCCGGCCTCGTCGAATCGGCAGCAGAAACGCCGATTCGACGAGGCCGCACCGCCGGGCCGGAGGCCGGGCGGTCAGCCGGTACCGGCCTCTTCCTGCCCGGTGCCCTGGTCGCGCAGGGGTGACAGCAAGCGCTCGAGCAGGCTGGCCTCGGCGCTGTCGAGCCGCGCGGAGGCCCGGGCGGCGCTGGCGCGCTCCTCGGCCTGGGCGAGGCTCTCCTGCGCCGCGCGGAGTTGTTCGCGGAGCCTGGCGTTCTCCTCGGTCAGCCTCCGCTGCTTGGACCGGACGCTGGCCAGCTTGTGCTCCAGGCCGGCCACGGCCCGGGCGAGCGAGGGATCACCGCCGGCGTCCTCACCGGGCTCGGTGGCCTGCGCAGGCGCTGCGCCCTGCCCGCGCGCCGTGCCGAGCCGCTGGACGACCTGCATCAGCAGCCGCCGCGCCAGTTCGTCATAGTCGAAATCCTCGGCGCCTTCCGCGGCGGCCGCCGGGGCGCCGCCCGCGCCAGCGGCCGCCGACCGGCCTGCGCGCGGCGCCGCCGCGCCGGACCTGGCAGCCGCGGCGGCGGCCTTCGTTGGGGTGATCCGGTAGGTGCGTTTGCCGCGCACCTCGCGCTCGATCAGGCCGGACCGCTCCATCCCGGACAGCAGCTGCGCGAACGCGATGCTGGAGCCCGGGTAGCCGATCGCCTCGGCCAGCGCGGTGCTGGCCATGCCGCTCGCGTCCCTGACCTCGCCGGTCGCCAGCAGATGCGACATGACGCGGTCGCGTGTGCCGACCGCCCGCCTCCTGCCACCGGCCTTCTTGTCCCCCACGTCAGCCCACCCCTCATCGCAATCATGCGCCGCCAACGCCTGTGACCGCAATCATGCCTGGCTCTGTGACCGACCCCAGATCATCATAGTGGGGCGTTCAATGCCGGTCGCAGCGGGGTGATCACGCGGCCGGCCGGTCGAGTCGGTGCTGAACTCGGCCGCCCAGACTTTGTAGGGCAGCGTGCCCCACGGCTGGACCGCCGTGTAGGTCTTGATCGGCACGTCCTCCATCGTGCCGTTCACGTTCTCGACCTTGCAGATGTAGATGTTCTGGATCGGGGCATCCACGATCGAGCTGAGCCGCACCGGCCCGCGGGGCGCGGTGATCGCCGTGGTCTTCAGGGCGTGGGCCACGGCGGCCGAGTTCGTGACGTCGCCGTGCAGCGACTTCAGCGCGGCCACGGCCAGCTCGGCGTGCACGTACGCCGCCTCCGCGTAGTAGCCGGGACGGGTGTGGTAGGTCTTGGCGAACAAGGCGGTGAACTTGTTGTTCGCCGGGGTGTTGATCCCGTCGCAGTACTGCGCCGCCATCTGGTCGCCCATCACGTCGGCCGGTACCTCGCCGGGCAGCACCGAATAGTCGAAGAGATTGGTGACGCCGTACAGGGGGATCTTGCCGCGCAGGCCGAACTGCGCGTACGCCTTGGTGAAGATGGGCCCGGCGGCCCCGACGGTCTCGGCGTAGACCGCCTGGGTGTTCTTCGGGATCGCGGACACATAGGGACCGAAGTCCGTGGCCGTCAGCGGTGGCCAGAGGACCTTGTCGATGTGCCCGCCGAGCAGAGTGAACTGCTTGATGAAGCCGCCCGCCGACAGCCAGCCGAACGCGTAGTCGGTCGCGAGCACCGTCACGTGCCGCAAGCCGAGGTCCTGGTAGAGATAGTCGGCCGCGATGATGTCCGGCTGGTCGCACAGCCACCCCGAGCTGAACGCGTTGCCGTACTTCGCGTCGTCGGTTACCTGCGTCTGGCCGCAGACGGCGAGGTTGTCCGTGGGAATGTGCTGGGCGCCCAGGTAGGGGGCCACGGCGGCGTCCTCGCTCGCGAGCAGCGGGCCCTCCATGATCTGGACGTGCTTCTGCTCGACGAGGGAGCGGGCGTCGGACAGCGCCACCGTCGGGTCCCCGCCGGTGTCGTCGAAGTACGTGACGATGTGATGGCCGTCGACGGTGCTGCCGAAGACCTTGAGCCCGAGATTCCAGCCCTCCTGCTCCTGCTTGCCGGGCAGGGCGGCGGTACCGGTGAGCGGGACCTCGTACCCGATGTTGATCGGGCTGCTCGCGCTCGCCGAAGTGCTCGAGCTGCTGGAACTGCAGGCGGCCAGCGCCAGTGGCGTGGCCAGCAGGAGCGCTAACGTGCCGTACCGGGCCGAGCTACCTCGTACGGTCATGACATCTCCCTTGTCGGGCCCCAGGCTTGGTTGCTAATAACATCAGGCACTGCTGTATAGATGATTAGCCTAATCAACCAGGCGCGCAACGCAAGGGCGTGGCGCTCAAGGCCGCGCCGGGATTGGCCACAGGACGGCGCCAGGGCCACGCCTGCCGGAAGGGATGGCTGTGCACCCGCTGGAATGCACGGGGATGCGGTACCTGGGCCAGGATGACCTGGCTGGCCGGGGCAACTGCGGGGAGGGCATCGCCCTGCTCGAACGGGGCGGGCGCCGTTACCTCTATATCGCCCACGTGCGGGGGCCAGCGAACTTCAGCGTCCTTGACGTCACCGACCCGACCGCGCCGCGGCTGATCAACCAGACGACGCTGCCGCACGGCAGCGTCCGCTCGAACTCGCTGGCGGTCAGCGGCGAGGTCATGGTGGTGGCCTACCAGGTGGACCGGCCGGGCGAGCGGCCGGCGGGGATCGAGGTGTATGACCTCTCCCGGTGTCCCGGCTCGACTACCACCCGCCGATGCCCGGCTTCACCCATACCGCGCTGCCGCTGCCGCGCGGCGGGCACAGGGCCCGGATCCGCGACTCAGAGCAACTACGCTGCCTCGTTAAGTGCCTCTGGTCTCGTTTGTTACTGACGAGATGGCGTCTATAAGATGAACGGAAAGTAAATATTTCTGAGGCGGTGGGCCCAGCGGGCGCGCGAACAGGACAGCTAGTTGCAAAACGGACATCTGGCCCGTTCACATCACAGTTCAGTCCTGCTAACGTCCGAGGAATCTGACCGAACCCGAACGTTCACTTAACTGAAGACTGCGCACAACCGGACTCCCCCCTTCCCCGTTGCCACCTGAGGGAGCACGCGGTGACACGACAGACGAGACGTGCCGCAACCGGCCCAGGGACGGGCACCCGCCGCCACCCGTCCCCCCGAGACGGAATGATCCTCGCCGGGTGAACGCCTACCTGCTTCACCAGCCGGCGTCATTAGTGCTGCGCGGTACGACGGCGCACCCGGACGCCATCTCCCCTCAGCACACCCGCACGGCAACCGTGTTCACCCGGCTGCTGGAGCGCTTGCCGCCGGTGCTCGCCGAGAAGTATGTCCTCCCGTGGGCGGGCGGGACCCCCCGGATCGACCGGCTGTGCGCGGCGGTCACGTCCGCTACCGCGCGCCCGGCCCGGCAACTGGCCATCCCCCCGGCCAGATCGCATAACCTGGCCGCCCTGTGCCGCGAGGCGATGCGCCAGGCGTGGCGGGACGGCGCCGGGGCCGGCGGGAGCATGTTCGAGGATGCGGCGCGGCGGGCCGTCGCCGGCCTGACCGGTGAGAACGCCACCGATTGCCTGGCGGTGCTCGCCTCGGCCCGGCCGGTCGACACGTACCTGGCCGCGCGGCTGCTGGCGGCGGTGGCCCGCCAGGCCGATGGCGGTGTGGCCCCGGCCAGCCGGCAGGCCGCTCACCGCTGGCTGCCCTTCCTCGCGTCCGCCGTCAGGGCTGGCGGCACGCGTGTCCAGGCCCGCCCGGGTGTGCCGGGTGCCGCGGTCGGCCGCCTGGTCCGCTACGGCCCGGACGGGCCCGCCGCGGCCCGCCACGAAGGTGCGATCCTGCTCGTGGACCGCCCAGTGTCGGCCCAGGCGCCGCTGCTGCTGGCCGCCCGCGGTGTCATCTCGCGCGCCGGGGCCGGCCCGTACCAGCCCGGGCCGGCAACGGCCGTGGCGTGCCCACGGTGACCGCGTGCGACCCGGAGATCGTGACCGGCAGCGACGCGGCCGACGGTTCCTGGCTGGCCGCGATCGACGGCGCCACCGGCGAAGTCGCGCTGCTCGCACGCTGATCCGCACCCTGCACAGCCACGGCCCACCCGGCAACGGCCCCGGCCCACCCGGCCACCACCACCCACCGCACCACGACCACCGGCCACCAGGCCGCGCCGCCTGACGGCGGAACGCCCGCGTCGGTCAAGGCCGGATCCCCCGGCGGGTCAGCCTGTGCGTCCGCCGCAGGCAGGCCGAGATGGCCCGCCATGTAGTAGTCGAGCGCCGCGACGGCAATCACCACGGCGGCCGCGCATGCCCCCAGCGCGAGCGCGGACAGGTGCGGCGCGACCAGGCCCAGCAGCCCCAGGATGGCCACGGCGGCCAGCCGCGACCAGGGAACCACCCGCCATACGGCGATCTTGAAGGCGGCGTGCCCGGCGATGAACAGGGCGGTCCCGCCCAGGATCAGCCAGGCCGTCGGGGTCACCCCGGCGGCGCCGGGGCGGGACAGCACCACCTGGTCGGCGGCGGCTACGACGATGATCCCGGCGACCATCACGGGATGGATGAGGTGATACGCGGTACGGCCCAGCCGGCCCGGGTCGCCTGACGCGGCGATCACCCGGGCCGCTTCCTCGGCGCTCCGGTCGAAGTACAGCCACCACAGCCCGATGCTGCCGATCACCGCGATCAGGAACGCGACCGCTTCGGCGGCCGTGACACCGGACCCGAGCAGGCGAGACAGGGTGGCGCCGATGACGACGATCGACTCGCCCAGGGCGATGAGGATGAACGCCTGGCACCGCTCGGCGAGATGATTGCCCTCGATGGTCCACTCGGTGGTGGCGGAGCGGCCCAGCCCCGGCGTGTAGAAGCCGGCCACGCCGCCGAGCAGGTCGATCCCGACGGCCCCCAGCCAGAGCCAGCCCCGGGCCGGCCCGGTGACGATCCCGCCGGCGACCGCGAGCGCGCCGCTGACGATGCACCACACCAGGATGCGCTGGAAGTTCTGGCGCAGCGGCCCGCCCCACAGCGCCACCAGCGCGAACACGCTCCGGCCTATCTGGGTGACGGCATAACCGATGCCGATGATCAGCCCGCGGGAACCGAACGCTTCCGGAATCGCGGCCCACATCACCAGCACGATCAGGACCAGGACTATCAGCAGCAGCCGGACCGGCATCCGCTGCGGGTCGAGCCAGTTGGTGACCCAGGCGGTGTAGGCCCACACCAGCCACACCATGGCCAGGAGCAGCGCCGTCTGCAGCGCGCCGGTGATCGTCGGATCGGACAGCAGGTGGTGCGACAGCTGGGTGACCGCGAACACGTAGACCAGGTCGAAGAACAGCTCGACGTTGGTCACCCGGGCGGCGCCCGGGGTGTGGCGGACCAGATCGTGCGGTGTTCCCCGCGCGGTCACGCCACCGGGTCCCGCGGCCGGCGCGGGCTCGCCATCACCCCGCGGACCGACCGGAACGACATCACCGACCCGGCCGACAGCGCCGACAGCAGCGACAGCGCGGACAGCGACGACCCGATGCTGAACGCGGACGCGAAGGATCCGACCGATCCCACCGACAAGAAGGAGCCGACCGACCCGATGGACAGGACCGATCCCCGCGATCCGATCGACAGGAAGGAGTCCTGCGACCACAGCGACCACTGCGACGATGACTTCATGGGCGCTATTCTCCCCACCCGCGGATCAGCAGCACACGCTGCCCCGGAGCGCACATCAAGCCACCGGCGGCATCCCGGCGCGGCCGCGAGATGCTCCAGCATCACCTGGTGATGGCGCAGCACCGCGTCACGGGACGCCCCGGTGTCGCCGGAGATCGAGCAGGAGACCTTCGCTAAATTGGCATAGCCACTTTACCAAAAGGGATGATCAGCCTGCCTGCTCCGGCGCGGTTCCCCACCGCTAATGTCAGCGACCTGCGGCGGCTGGCCACCGCGATCCGGCTGCGTGCGGTGCGGATGGTGGCCCCGCACGGGTTCGGCTACCTGGGGCAGGCACTGTCGGCGGCGGAGCAGTACGCCGCGGTCTACGGCGCCGCGCGGCGGCCGGGGACGGACCGGGTGATCTGCTCGCCGGCGCACTACGTGATCGCCGCTTACGCCGCCGCCGCCGAAACCGGCCTGCTCGACGAGGCGGCCCTGGGCGGTTACGGGCGGGACGGCTCAGCGCTGGAAGCCATCGGGACCGAGCGCAGCCCGGTGCCGGACTACACGTGCGGCTCGCTGGGGCAGGGCCTGTCGGCGGCGGCCGGTTTCGCGCTCGCCGACCGCCTGCTCGGCCGGCCGGAGGCCAGGACGTTCGCGTTCCTCAGCGACGGCGAGCTGCAGGAGGGGCAGGTCTGGGAGGCGGCGATGTTCGCGGGGCATCACCACCTGGGCCGCCTGACCGTCCTGCTCGACGCCAACAATTCCCAGGTCGACGGCCCGGTGGACAGCATCACCACCATCGAGCCCGTGGCCGCCAAATGGCGCGCGTTCGGATGGGACGCGGTCGAGCTCGACGGCCATGACGTAGGCGCCGTGGCCGCCGTCCTGGCCGACGGAGCCAGCGGGGCGGACGGGGCGGCCGGCCCAGCCCGGCCGCGCGTCCTGGTCTGCCGCACCTCCACCCGCCATGGGCTGGCCTGCCTGCCACCGGACGCCGACGGCCACTTCATCAAGCTGCCGCCCGACCTCGCGGCGGCGGCGGACGCCGAGCTCAGTGAGGAACTGGCCCGACATGACCGATGACCCCCGCCTCCCGGCCGTCCTGGACCCGCCCTACCGCACCGTACTCAAGCCGTACGGCCACGCCCTGGTGGAGCTGGCCCGGCAGCGGCCGGAGATCGTCTGCCTGAGCGGCGATCTGACCCGCCAATGCGAGATCGACCTGTTCCAGGAGGCGTTCCCGGATCGCTTCATCCACGCCGGGATGGCCGAGGCAAACATGATCGGCGTGGCCGGGGCGCTGGCTCGCAGCGGCCTGATCCCGTTCGTGCACACGTTCGGCGTGTTCGCCACCCGGCGCCCGTTCGACCAGATCGTCAACGCGGTCGCCTACCCGCGCCTCCCGGTCCGCATCGTCGGCTTCATGCCCGGCGTGTCCAGCCCCGGCGGTCCCAGCCACCAGGCGATCGAGGATGTCGCGCTGATGCGTGCCCTTCCCGGCATGACGGTCGTGGACGTCGCGGACGCCATCGAGACCGCCCAGGTGGTAGCGGCCATCGCCGATCTACCCGGCCCGGTCTACCTCCGCCTCAAGCGTGGCGAGATCCCGGTGATCTTCCCCGACGATCACCGGCTGTCCCTCGACCACGCCCAGGTGCTGGCCGACGGCCGTGATGCAACCGGCCTCGCACGCGGAACCGCAGGCGGAGGGGTAAGCGCCGGGGGCGGTGTCACCGGCGGCGGCGCCGAAACCGGGGGCGGCGCCGTCATCAGCGGCGGAGGCGTGACCTGGGGCGGCGGCGAAACCGCAGGCCGCGGTGGGATCGGGGTGTGGTCGTCCTCGACGAAGGACGCGGCAGGCCCGCTCCGGGCGCCCGCGGCGGTCCCCGGATCCGATGTAGCCCTGCTGGTCAGCGGCATGATGCTCGCCCCTGCGCTGGCGGCGGCCCGTGTCCTGCGATCGGCCGGTATCGCCTCGGTAGTTCTCAATATCCCGGTCATCAAGCCCCTGGACACCGCGACCGTACTGACAGTGGCCAGCGCCTCCCAGACAGTGATCACCGCCGAGAACCACTCCATCATCGGCGGCCTGGGCTCCGCGGTGGCAGAGGTTCTCGCCGAGTCCGCCCTCCCCCGCCCCCTCCACCGCCTTGGCCTCCCCGACACCTACGCCGAAGGCGCCCGAACCCCTGCCTACCTCTTCCAGAAATACGGCCTCTCCACCCAGCACCTCATAGACACAGCCTGGTCGGCACTACACCAACCCGGCACTCCCCCTCGCTCCACCCCCCTCCCGGCGAGCGAAGGCGAGTACTCCCCGGTGTAGCGCCTCATAACGGCGAGCGCCGGAACAGACGCGGGCCGGGGTGGGTGGCCCGGAGCGTATAAGAGCCGAAGGCGAAGCGGAGGGGCACCCACCCCGGCCCGCGGCCCAACACCAGCCCCAAAGGAGCCGTCACCATGGTCCAGAACTACTCCGCCACCACCCAGTCCATCCCCATCGCCTCCCCCGGCGCCACCCTCGGCACCGACTGGGAACAACGCGTCGACTTCGCCCGCCTCCGCACCGACCGTGCGAACAAGGTCCGCGCCGCACTAGATCGTTCCGACATCGGCTCGTTGATCTTGTTCGACATGAACAACATCCGCTACACAACGGCGACCCACATCGGCAACTGGGCCCGGGACAAGCTGTTCCGCTGCTGCCTGGTGATGCGCGGGCAGGACCCGATCCTGTGGGACATCGGCTCGGCAGCTCGCACCCACCAGCGGTTCGCGCCCTGGAACGACAAGGCGAACTGGCGGGCCGGCATCTCCAGCTGGCGCGGCTCCATCCCCGAGGAGGTCGGGGTCGAGCGCGGCAACGCGCACCGGCTGGCCAGCATCCTGCGCGACCACGGGCTGGCCGGTGAGCCGGTCGGGGTGGACGTGGTCGAGCTGCCGGTGCTGCGCGCGCTGGAGGCCGAGGGCCTGCACGTCGTCGACGGCCACGGGTTCATGCAGGACATCCGGGCCATCAAGACCGCCGACGAGATCGCGCTGCTCGACCACGCGGCGGCGCTGGTCGACGGCGCCTACGACGAGCTGTACCGGTACCTGCGGGCGGGCATCCGCGAGAACGCCTGCGTCGCCCTGGTCAACCAGTACCTGTACGAGAACGGGTCGGAGGAGGTGGAGGCGGTCAACTCGATCTCGGGTGAGCGGTGCAGCCCGCACCCGCACGTCTTCTCCGACCGGCTGATCAGGCCCGGGGACACCGCCTACTTCGACATCATCCACTCCTTCAACGGCTACCGGACCTGCTACTACCGGACGCTGAACGTGGGCAGCGCGGACCGCAAGCAGCGCGAGGCGTACCGCCGGGCCCGCGAGTTCATGGACAACGCGATCTCGGAGATCCGGCCCGGTGCCACCTCCGCGGACGTGGTCCGCCACTTCCCGGCCGCCACCGAGTTCGGCTTCGCCGATGAGGAGGAGGCGTTCGGGCTCCAGTACTGTCACGGGCTGGGCCTGTCGAACTGGGAGCGGCCGCTGATAAGCCGCTACCACTCGTTCGAGCATCCGGTGGAGCTGAAGGAGGGCATGGTGTTCGCGATCGAGACCTACTGGCCGGCCGCGGACGGCTCGTCGGCGGCCCGGATCGAGGAGGAGGTCGTGGTCACCGCCGACGGCTGCGAGTTGCTCACCCGGTTCCCGGCCGACCAGCTCTACGTGGCCGGCACCCGGCTGTTCACCGGCGCCGGCCTGGCCGCACCCGAGGAGAGCGCATGACAGCAAGCACCGTGCTGGTGCCCGCAAGAAGGATGGTGCCCTAGTGACCACCGAACCGGGCATCGGCTGGCTTGGCACCGGCAAGATGGGCAGCGTGATGGCGGGCCGGCTCATCGACGCCGGGCGCCCGGTCACGGTCTGGAACCGGACGAAAGCCAGGACGGCTCCGCTGGCCGCGCGCGGCGCCCGGGTCGCGCCCGACATCGCCGCGCTGACCGGCTGCGAGCTGGTGTTCACGATGGTGACCGGCCCGGCCGACCTGGAACAGGTCACGCTCGGCGAGGGCGGCCTGCTTACCGGCGAGCGGCGGCCGGGGGTGCTGGTCGACTGCTCGACGGTGTCGGAAGCTGCGTCGGCCCGGATCCGGGCGGCCGCCGCCGCGGCCGGGGTCGGCTTCCTCGCCGCTCCGGTCTGCGGCAATCCGGAGGTATTCGCCGAGGGACAGGGCTCGTTCATCGTGTCCGGGCCCGCGGGCACCTTCCAGGCGGCCCGGCCCGACCTGGAGCGGATCGCCAGCAAGGTGACCTACGTCGGCGAGGAAGAGCAGGCCCGGCTGGTCAAGCTCGCGCACAACCTGTACCTGGGCATGATGGTGCAGTCGCTGGCCGAGGTGGTCACCCTGGCGGAGAAGGCCGGCACCTCCCGGGAAGCGTTCCTGGAGTTCTTCAACGGCTCCGGGCTCACCTCGCCCTGGATCCGCCGCCGCAGCCCCGAGCTGGTCACCGGGGACCGGCACCTCACCTTCACCAATGAGCAGCTGCGCAAGGACTTCGACCTGGGACTCGGCGCGGCCCGGACGCTGGAGGTCCCGATGCCCTCCACGTCCACCGTGTACCAGATCATCCAGTCGGCCATCGGCAACGGCCTGCGCGAGGAGGACTTCCTGTCCCTGTACGAGTTCCAGGCCCGCGGAGCGGGCCTTGGCTGACCCAGCCCGCGGCGCGGGCCTGCCCTGATCTCAGGTCGAGATGTCGGGATAGGGCAGGCTGAAATGGCTCAGCTTCCTCGCGTACTCGAGCTGGAACCCCAGCGGCTCGTCGTAGTCGCGCTCGAACATCGCGATGAACAGGGTCAGCGTCAGGAAGTTGTGCGCCCCCAGCTCGAACAGCTTGACAAAATCGTGGGTCGCGAGGGCCTCTCGTTCGGTATCGGTGAACTCGAGCCAGGTGCTGCGCTCGAGCTCAGGCACGTTCAGGATGACGTTGGCGCGTTCGGCCTCCCACCAGGCGACCGTGCCGCGCGGGTCCTCGCGGTAGCGCTCGACCAGGTCCGGGTCGCGGTCGACGGTGTAGAGGAACTTGTTGAGGAGGTACTTGCTCATGCCGCCGCCTCCGGGTACCAGGTGAAATAGGCCTCCATGGTGTGGAACAGGTCGAGCGAGTCGCTGTAGTCGGCCTTCACGTTCTCGCCGGCCACGCCCATCATCAGCATGAAATCCATGAAGCCGTGGGTCGCGTTGCCCGGCAGCCACAGGCTGTCCAGGCTGACCTCCGCCAGCGCCGCCGGCAGGTCGCCCGACGCGATCCAGCCGACCGCCTTGCGGTCGAATTCGGGGTCGGGGCCGTGCGGGCCGAACTGGCGTGGCCCGCCCAGCTCCAGCGACAGGTGCCCGGTGCCGATGATGGCCACCCGCTTGTCGCTCGGCCAGGACTCGACCAGCTGCCGGATGGTCTTGCCCAGCTCCACGAACCGCTTCGGCTGCGGCAGCGGCGGCGCGAAGATGTTGGTGTAGATGGGGACGATCGGCAGGTCCGCTTCCGGCCGCAGGGTGATGAGCGGACAGGTGATGCTGTGGTCGATCCGCAGTTCGTTGCTGAACGCAAGGTCGAAGCCGGCGTCCATGCCCTGGCGCAGCAGGTACCCGGACAGGTCCTCATCGCCGCGCACAAACATCCGGGGGAGGCCGAACTCCCGTTCCTCGTTGTAGAAGTTCGCGTCGTAGAACGGCGCCTTGCCGACGAGGAACTGCGGCATGTTGTCGAGCCAGAGCTGGTGGAAATGGTCGGAGCCGACCATGACCAGGACGTCGGGGCGGGCCCGGGTCAGGGTGGCCCGGAACGCCTCGATCTTGGCGGCCCATTCGTCGGCGAACGGCGGCCGGTCTGGCCCGGTTGCCGTGCTGGCCCGGTAGTAGAACGGGTGGTGGGTGGATGCGATGACCGCGGCGACGGTGGCCATGGCGGCTCCCTGGGATGGCAGGCCCGCGCTCAGGCGGGCTCGGGGGGCAGGTATTCGGCGTTGTGCTCGACCGTGAGGTAGATATCCATGCCGACCGGCCGCCGCCGTTCCTCGGCCAGCTGGCCGAGCAGCCCGGCGGCGCGGGCCAGCAGGGCGAACCCCCGCAGCAGGTCGGGCGGAAGCCCGAGATCGGCGAGGGCGGCACCGCAGGTGCCCGCGCCGTTGAGCGGCAGGGTCCGGCCCAGCACCTGCGGGTGGACCCGGCCGATCGCCTCGAACAGGCGCAGGTGCGGGCCCCGCAGCCCCTCCTCATCGGCGATCGCGATGAGGGCGGGGGTCCGGGGGTCGGTGACCTTGTGCACCGGATGCCCGAGGCCGGGGACGAACTTGCGCTCCGCGCGGGCCCGGGTCACGGCCGCCAGGGCCAGCGCGTCCCAGCCCGCGTCGTCGGTGGGCAGCGGCGGCCCGGCCCCGGCGAGCGCATCGGACAGGAACCGCCCGGCGTCCTCGGTGACCCCCAGGAAGCGGGAACCGCCGCCGAGCAGGCCGGCCGCGAGCGCCCCCTGCACCGAGTCCGGCGCGCTCAGGTAGGTCAGCCGGGCGGCGATCGCCGTCGGGGTGAATCCGTGGTCGGCCAGCGCCACCAGCACCGCCTCGAACACCCGGACCTCGCCGCGGCTGGGGCGGCGCTGGGTTACCAGCCACAGCGCCAGCTCGCCGAACCCGACCTTGCCCATGAGATCGGCGGCGAGGTTCTCGCCGAGCAAGGTGATCGTGTCCGGGTCGGAGGCTCCCAGCGAGGTGGGAAAACGGGGCACTTCCCCAGGCTGTGTCATGCGCCCGTTCCCGTCTGGCGCGCCCGGTGGGCCGGGCCGGGGGACCCGAGCGGGCCGGGCGGCCCGGCGAGCCAGGCACGGACCTGGTCCCCGTGCTCGTCCAGGGCCGGCGGGGGCAGCGGGTAGCTGGGCGGGGTCGCGGAGTAGATGATCGGGTGCCGGACCGTGGGCATGGCCGCATCTCCCTCGCCCGCGGTGACCACCGGTTCCAGCTCGATGTCGCGGGCGAAGTTGACGCCGGCGTCCACCGTGTTGATCGGCCCGCACGGGACGCCCGCCGCGATCAGGTCGGGGAACCACTCCGCCGCCGTGCGAGTGGCCAGCCGCTCGGACAGCAGCGGCCGCAACTCGTCCCGGTTGGCCGTGCGCCCCTCGTTGGCCGCGAACCGGGGATCGTCCGCGAGCTCGGGCGCCCCGAGCACCTCACACAGCTTGCGGAACTGCGCGTCGTTGCCCGCGGTGATGATCAGGTCCTTATCGGCGGCGGGCAGCGGCTCGTAGGGCGTGAGGCTGGGGTGGGAGTTGCCCATCCGGAACGGGACCACTCCCCCGGTGACATAGGCGCTGGTCTGGTTGACCATCCCGGACAGCGCGGAGGCCAGCAGGCTGGCCTCGATGTGCTGGCCCTCTCCGGAGGCGTCCCGGTGGTGCAGGGCGGCCAGGATCGCGATGGCCGTGTGCAGGCCGGCCATGACGTCGAACATCGAGATGCCCGCCCGGTACGGCGGCCCGTCCGGGTCGCCGGTCAGGCTCATCAGGCCGGACATGGCCTGCACCATGAGGTCGTAGCCGGGCAGGTCCTTGCCGCCGGCCGCGCCGAACCCGCTGATCGAGGCGTAGATGATGGCCGGGTTGGCGGCGCGGACCGACTCGTAGTCGAGGCCGAACCGGGCCAGGCCGCCGGGCTTGAAGTTCTGCACGAAGATGTCGGCCCGGCGGGCGAGTTCGGCGGCCAGTTCCAGCTGGCCGGGGTCGCGCAGGTCCAGCGCGACCGACCGCTTGTTGCGGTTGATGGCCAGGAAGTAGGTTGACACCCCGTCCTTGGTGACCGGCGGCACCCAGCGGCGGGTGTCGTCACCGCCCGGGCTCTCTACCTTGATCACATCCGCGCCGAGGTCGCCCAACAGCATGGTGCAGTACGGGCCGGCCAGGACGCGCGAGAAATCGGCGACGATCAGGCCCGCCAGCGGCCCCGGGCGCGCCGCGGGCCGGGCGCCGTCCGGGGTGACGGCGGGCGGGCCGGGCGCCGCGGGCCGGGCATCGGGGGGCGGGGTGTCGGGACTTGGCCTGCCGGGCTGGCTCATGACGGGGAACATGTCCTTTTGTCCGCTTGCCGGACAGTTGTCCGGCAAGGTGCAGTGTGGGTGCCGCTCAGATCCAGTGTCAAGGCCGGCGTCACGGCAGGGCCAGGGGCTGTGGGGCAGCGGGCTGGGGCACGGTGATCTGGGGCGCGGCCTGGCAGGCGGCCCAGTCGGCACTGATCGCCCCGGCGGTCTGGAGCAGCAGCGGCAGGTACTCCCCGGTCAGCACCTCGACCGGGGTCTCGGCGGCGTGCGTATTGACGTTCAAGGAGGCGATCACCCGGCCTTCCCCGTCCCGGAGCGGCGCGGCCACCGAGCGGATTCCCGCCGCCAGCTCCTCATCGGTGAGCGCCCAGCCGCGCGCCCGGACCTCCCGCAGAGTGGCCGCACGTTCCTCACCGCTGAAGACGATGCGCGGGGCGATCCCGGACCGGCTCGGCTCGGCCAGCACGCGTTCCGCCTCCTCGGGCGGCAGCGCGGCCAGCAGCACCTTCCCCAGCGAGGTCTGCATCGCCGGGAACCTGGTTCCGATGGTCACCGCCAGCGCGACGATCTTCGGAACCGCGACCCGGGCCACGTAGACGATGTCCGACCCGTCCAGCTGCGCGATGGAGGAGGACTCGTGGGTGCGTGCCACCAGGCGCTCCATGTGCGGCCTGGCCACCTCCCACAGGTTGTGCGACAGCACGTAGGACATGCCCAGCTCGAGCACGCGCGGGGTGAGCTCGAAGCCGCCGTCCACCGGGCGCACATACCCCATCTGCTCGAGCGTGAGCAGGATCCGCCGCGCGGTGGGCCGGGCCAGCCCCGTCGCGCCCGCCACCGCGGCCAGCGACATGGCCGGCCGGCGCGGCTGGAAGGCCCGGATCACATCGAGGCCACGCGCCAGGGCCTCGATGAAGTCCGGGCTGGTGTCGCGGCGTGCCATGGGCGCCTCTCCGCTTCTGCTTCCGGTAGTTGTGCGGGGCTGGGCTGGCCCGCTGGCTCAGCCCGGTGGTGTGCACCCGACCACGTCTTCACGACTGTAGCGTGGCCGGGCCCCCGATGTCCGCATGGCGGACATGCCCAGTATGCCCGACTCGCCGGAGGGGCGAAATTGTTACTTGACACCGGCCGCCAGGCCGGCCAATGTTCCGGTCAAGCTACATATGGCCGTTGTACGGACAGATGTCCGTAACAGCCCGGACACTTGTCCGCAGCCCACGGAGTTCATGGAGCACACTGGGTTCTTGCAGCACAGGAGTTAAGGCACTGGGACTGCCGCACAGTGGAGGTAACTCAATGACAGCCGGACCCAGCCCGGACGCTACGGGCGGTCAGCCAGGAGCCAGCCTGGCCGCCGCTGACCTGACCTCAGGACAGCCGATCGTGTTCCGCAACGCGACCGTGCTGACGATGGACGACGCCCATCACCTCCTGCACGGCGCCGACATCCTCATCACCGGCGACCGGATCACCGCCGTCGGCCCCGGCCTCCCGGTGCCCGGGGGCACGGCCGAGATCGACGCTACCGGCGGCATCCTCATGCCGGGCATGATCGACACCCACCGGCACATGTGGCAGACGGCGATGCGCGGGTACGGCGCCGACTGGACCCTCACCCAGTACTTCGTCTGGAACTACCTGCAATGGGGCAAGTCGTTCCGGCCGCAGGACATCTACGCGGGCAACCTGCTGAGCGCGATCGAGGCGATCGACGCCGGGGTGACGACCACCGTCGACTGGTCGCACAACCTGCAGACCGTCGAGCACGCCGAGGCGGCGGCGGACGCGCTGCAGGAGGTGCCGGGGCGGTTCGTGCTCGCCTACGGCAACATCCAGGCCGCCCCGTGGGAGTGGTCGGCCACGCCGGAGTTCCGCGACTTCGTGTCCCGGCGCTTCAGCGGTGGCAACGACATGCTCGGCTTCCAGATGGCCTTCGACGTCCCACCGGCCGGCCCGGACTTCCCGGAGAAGGCGGCGTTCGAGGTGGCCCGCGACCTGGGCGTCCCGGTGACCACGCACGCCGGGGTATGGAAGGTGACGACCGACGACGGGATCCGGCTCATGCACGAGCATGGCTTCATGACCCCGTCCACGGTCTACGTGCACGCCGCGAGCCTGTCGCCCGACTCCTACCACCGGATCGCGGCGACCGGCGGGCACGCGTCGCTGTCCACCGAGAGCGAGCAGAGCGCCGGCCAGGGCTACCCGCCCACCTGGAAACTGCGCCAGCACGGCATCGGGGTGTCGCTGTCCATGGACACCAGCGTCTGGTGGAGCGCCGACCTCTTCTCCGCCATGCGGGCCACCCTCAGCGCCGACCGGGCCCGCGAGCACCTGGAGGCACACGGCAACGACGAGACCGTGACCCACCACAAGCTGCGCGCCGAGCAGGTCGTGGACTGGGCCACCCGGGGCGGGGCGAAGGCCCTGGGCATGGACACGCTGACCGGGAGCCTGGAGCCGGGCAAGAAAGCGGACGTCGTGCTGATCAAGAACGACGCCTCGCCGGTGATGTTCCCGCTGCTCCACCCGTACGGCCACGTCGTCTTCCAGGCCCAGCGCGGCGACGTCCACACGGTGGTCGTGAACGGCCGGGTCGTCAAATACGATCACCGCCTGGTCGGCGCGGACGTCGGCCGGGCGCGGCAGGTGGCCGAGCAGACGGTCGAGTACCTCAAGGGCGAGCTCGGCCCCGAGGCCTGGACCGAGGGCATGCATCCGGAGATCCCGGAGACGAGGGTCCTGGACAACCCGTACACCTACACCTACACCGAGGACCAGGGCCCGGTCTCATGAAGATCGGTGTCATGAAGACGGCGTCATGATGTCAGCGACGGCAGGCCCGGGCGCCGCACCCGGCGGTGGGGGCGGCAGCGGGCCGGCCATGGGCGCGGCGGTGCTGCGGCGCCACGGCGAGCCGCCGCAGTTCGGCTCGCATCCTGTGCCGGGCCGCCGGCCGGGCCAGGCGCTGATCCGGGTCACCGCGGCCCCGGTCAACCCCCTCGACCTGCTCTGTGCCTCCGGGACCTCGTATTTCGGCGCGCCCGCGCTGCCGTACGTGCCCGGGACACAGGGGGTCGGGACCGTCGCCGCCGCCGACAGCGCCCCGGCCGGCCAGCGGGTCTGGTTCAGCTCCACCGCGGGCATGGCGCCCGGCGACGGCTCACTGGCCGAGTTCTGCGTGGTGCCCGAGACGGCCCTGCTGCCGCTGCCGGACGGCGTCAGCGATGATCTCGCCGCCGCGCTCGGGCTCTCCGCGGTCGCCGCGTGGATGGCGCTGTCCTGGCGTGCGCAGCTGCGGCCGGGCGAGCACGTGCTCGTCCTGGGCGCCAGCGGCAACGTCGGCCAGATAGCCGTGCAGGCGGCCCGCCTGCTCGGGGCCGCCCGGGTGGTGGCCGCCTGCCGCGACCCGCACGGCCGAGCCCGGGCCAGCGAGCTCGGCGCCGACGCCGCCGCCGACCTGTCCGGCGAGGATGTCAACGCGGTCGCCGAGCAGCTGGCGCGGGCCGTCGGCGACCGGGTTGACCTGGTGCTGGACCCGGTCTGGGGAGTGCCTGCCGAGGCCGCCCTGCGGGTGCTGTCGCCGAACGGCCGGCTGGTCAACCTCGGTTCCTCCGCCGGTGCCATGGCCGGTTTCAGCTCAGCCATCCTGCGGAGCCGGGTGCTGTCCGTGCTCGGCTACACCAATAACGCGCTCACCGATGAGCAGAAGACCGCCGCCCTGGCCGAGATCCTGGCGCATGCGGCGGACGGCCGGATCACCGCCGACCGGGAAACCCTGCCGCTGGACCGCGCCGCGGAGGGCTGGTCCCGCTGCGGCCAGGCTCCCCACCGCCGTGCCGTCTTGACCCCCTGAGGGAGGACAGGCCAGAAACAGAACCGGTGAGCCGGGCGGCCACCCGACTCACCGGCACAACACCCACCCACCATCCAGTGAGTAAGCACAAAGGAGTCTAGCTGTGCGTCCCATCCCATCCAGGCCGTGGAGCTTGCTCCGCAGCCTCGCCCTGGCAGCAACGGCCGCCGCGGCCCTCGCGCTAGCCGCCTGTAGCTCCGGCGGCACGGCCTCGACCTCGTCCTCGTCGTCATCCTCGCCCAAGCCCCTGAGCATCGCGTATCTCTCCTTCGCCGTGGAGAACAGCTACGACGCCCCGATGCTCGCCGCCGCACAGGCGGTGGCCGCCGACAACCACGCGACGCTGAAGGTGTTCGACGCGAACAACAACCCGCAGACCCAGTACTCGCAGCTGCAGGACGCGATCAACTCCGGTCAGTACCAGGGCATCATCGTCCAGCCGATCTTCGGCACCGGCCTGACGGGCCTGGTCAAGCAGGCCATCGGCAAGGGGATCAAGGTCGTCAACATGGACCAGATCCTCGGCCCCAACCTGTCCACCGACAAGCCGCAGGTCCCCGGGCTGTCGGCCAACGTGACGTTCGTGCCGACCGAGATCGGCACCAAGCTCGGCAACCTCGTGGTCCAGGCCTGCCAGGCCAGCCACCTGAACCCGTGCAAGGTGGGCTACCTGTACGACATCAAGGCGTCCGCACTCGATGTCGCGATCCACGGCGCCTTCACCAAGGCGATCGCCGCCGACCCATCGGTCACGGTCGCCGCCCAGGGCCAGAGCTTCTTCAGCCCGACGGTGGGGCTGACGGCCGTGCAGAACATGCTGCAGGCCAACCCCAGCCTGAACCTGATCGTGGGCTCTGACCAGGGCATCGAAGGCGGCGCCCAGGCTCTCGCCGCCGCGCACAAGACCGGCAAGGTCATCCTCGTCGGCTACGGCGCGAGCGCTGCCGCCCTGCAGGGCGTCGCGTCCGGCGCCTGGTACGGGGATGTCGCGCAGGCACCCGCGAGCGAGGGACGGCTGGCCGTGGTCGCCATGGTCAAGGCGCTGCGCGACGGCCAGGCCAGCGGCGGCATCGACCCGGTCGCCGGCCTGCCGGACGGCGGCGTGGTCACGAAGGCGAACGCGAGCCAGTTCACCGCCGAGTGGCCCGGCTGAGGTGCCTGACCATCCAGGCCTCCAGGGTGCGCACGTCGAGCTGAGGGACATCGGCAAGTCCTTCGGCGCGGCGCGCGCCCTGGAGGCGGTCAGCCTCCCGATCGCCCGTGGGTCGATCCACGCGCTCGTCGGTGAGAACGGCGCGGGCAAGTCGACCCTGGGGAAGATCCTTTCCGGGGTCATCTCCCCCGATCACGGGGAGATGCTGCTCAGCGGCGAGCCGGTGCGTTTTCATTCGCCCCGGGAGGCGATCGCACGCGGGATCGTGCTCATCGCCCAGGAACTGTCGCTCGTGCCCGCGCTGTCGGTCGCCGAGAACGTCCTCCTCGGCACCGAGCCCCGCCGGGCCGGCTTCCTGCGCCGGGCCGCGCTGCGCCGCCGTTATGCCGAACTCGCCGGCTCGGTGGGCTTCGAGCTCGACGGTGACACTCGCGTGGGCCGCCTGCGGACCGCCGACCAGCAGAAGGTCGAGATCATGCGGGCGCTGTCGCGCGACGCCGGGCTGATCGTCATGGACGAGCCGACGGCGGCCCTGTCCCGCCCGGACGTGGTCCGGCTGCACGAGACCATCCGCCGGCTCGCCGGGTCCGGCACCACGATCGTCCTGGTCTCGCATCTGCTGCGGGAGGTGCTCGACCTGGCGCAGGAGGTGACCATTCTGCGCGACGGCCGGGTCGTGCGCACGGCGCACGCCGCGGACGAGACCGAGCAATCCCTGCTGAACGCGATGCTCGGCCGGTCGCTGGGCGCCACTTTCCCGGCCAAGCGGCCGGCCGGGGCCGCCGCCCCGGTGGTGCTCTCCGTCAGTGGCCTCACGGCGGACGGGGTGAACGACGTCTCGCTCGACGTGCGGGCCGGCGAGATCGTCGGCCTGGCGGGCCTGGTCGGCGCGGGCCGCACCGAGCTCGCCCTCGCGCTGCAGGGGGCCAGCCCGGTCACGGCGGGAACCGTCAGCGTCGCCGGCGGCCGCGAGCTCACCGGTCCGGGGAGCGCGCGCCGGGGCCGCTCACGCCGGCCGGGATCCACCCGGCGCGCCCTGGACGCGGGGATCGCGATGATCCCGGAGTCGCGCAAGGAGCAGGGCCTCCTGCTCGTGCGCCCGGTCACGGAGAACGTCAGCCTGGCCAGCCTCCGGCAGTTCAGCCGCTTCGGGCTCGTGCGCCGCCGGGCCGAGCGCCAGGCCGTAGGGCAGATGCTGGGGCGCGCCGACGTGCGCGCCCCGAGCCCGGCCGCACCGGCCGGCACGCTGTCCGGAGGCAATCAGCAGAAGGTGCTTTTCGCCCGGATGCTGCTGTGCGGCCCACAGGTGCTCGTCGCGGACGAGCCGACGCGGGGGGTGGACGTCGGCGCCAAGCGCGCCATCTATGACCTGCTGACCACGCTGGCCGCCGACGGCCTGGGCGTGCTGCTGATCTCCTCGGACATCGAGGAGATCCTCGGTCTCGCGCACCGCGTGCTCGTGATGCGCATGGGCAAGATCACCGCCGAGCTCAGCGGGCGCGGCCTGACCGAGGCGGCCATTCTCGGCGCGGCCTTCGACACCACCGAAAGAGGTGCGCTGTGAATCAGCCGGACGTGCCCAAGGCCGCCGGGTCGTCTCCTGCGGCCAATCCGCTCGCCCGCCTCCGGCCCCCCGCAGACCTGCCCGCGCGGCTGCGCCGGGCCGCCATCGTCTTCCCGTTCCTGATCCTGTTCGTGGTGCTGTCGGTGGCCAGCGGGCCGTTCTTCACCAAGGTCAACCTGCTCGACATCCTCGACCAGCAGGCCTCCACGCTGATCATCGCCGCAGCGGGCACCCTCGTCCTGGTGGCCGGCGGGATCGACCTTTCGGTCGGGGCGATCTACGCGCTCGCCGGGGTGACCGCCGCCCATCTGGCGCTGTCGGCCCCGCCCGCCGTCGCCATCGCGGCCGGCCTGGGAGTTGGGCTCGCCGTCGGGCTCGCGAACGGCGTGATCACCACGTTCTTCCGGATCAACTCGCTGATCGCGACGCTGGCCATCTCATTCGTGGTGGGCGGCCTGGCCAGCCTGGTCACCAGCGGCAACCTGATCATCCTGTACAGCCGCCCATCGTTTGGCGACCTGGCCCGCACCTCTTTCCTGACGGTGAACACCTCCACCTGGCTCATGGTGGTCACCGTCGTCCTGCTCGCGGTGGTGCTGGCCCGGACGACCGCCGGCCGGTACATGTACGCGGCCGGGGGAAACGCCGAGGCAGCCCGGCTGGCGGGGGTCCGCGTGCAGCTCATCCGGGTGGCCACCTTCGTCATCAGCGGCGGCGCGGCCGCGCTCGGCGGGCTGATCGACACCTCCCGGGTGCTGAGCGCGCAGGCCTCCAACGGCGAGACGGCGCTCACCTTCACGGTCCTGGCGGGCATCGTGGTGGGCGGGACGAGCATCCTCGGCGGCGAGGGCGGCATCTGGCGCACGGTGGTCGGCGTGCTGTTCATTGCCCTGATCGGCAACGGTTTCGACCTGCTGGGCCTGAACCCGCTCTACGAGCAGATCACCCTCGGCGCGATCCTGCTGATCGCCGTCGGCACCGACGCCTGGTCACGCCTGCGCACCGCCTAAGGCGTGTCCTCCGCATCGGGGAGGTCGCTGGGCAGCAGCGAGTACATGAGCATGTCCTTGCGCTCCGGGCCGACCTCCTGCCAGCTGCGCAGCAGGCCTTCTTGCCGGAACCCGGCTCGCTCGGCGGTCCGGATGGATGCCTCGTTCCACGGCTCCACGTACAGTTCCAGGCGCGGGATCCGCTGGACACCCAGCGCCCAGAAGGTGAGCGTCTGGAGCGCGTGGCCGGCGGCGCCGCGTCCCCGGGCCGACGCGGCGACCCAGTAACCGATGGAGACGCGCCCCGCACCGATGTTGTCCAGCCAGAGCCCGATATGGCCGACCGCGCGGCCGGTCGCGGCGTCGGTGATGGCGAACGAGTAGCCCGACCCCCGCCGGGCACGGTCCCACTGCCGCTCGATGAACCGGCGTCCCTCGGTATCAGTGAACGCCGCTGGCACGGTGGTGATGAGCGGGATGTACGGGTCCTGCGCCGCCTCGCGCACCAGATGCAGGTCGGCCAGGACGAACGGCCGGAGCCTGAACGGCCCGGCGGCCAGCACCGGGACCACCAATCCCTCGCCCATCTGGCCAGTATCTCCCGAGCCCGCCCACGGCGGGCCTGGCCGGCCCCGCGCCCCCGTCAGCCCGGCGCGTGGGCGCCCGAGCGGGTCGCGATAGCCGAACTCAGGTAGCCGACCGGGCGGGGTTCGGCATCAGCCAGGCGGTGATGCCGAGCAGGATGACGGCGGCGGCCTCGATCACCAGCACGGTGTAGGCGAGCCCGGAGCTGAAGGTGAGGTGAAATCCGAAGATGCCCGCGGTGCGGGCCAGGACGAAGCCGACGATCGTGCCGGCCATCAGGACCGCAGCGGTCCGTTCCGGTTCGTCGCGGCGGGCCGGCGCGCCATCCCAGGCATGCACGTCCTTGTGAACGTCCAGGAGCCCACGCGGGTTCATGGCCGGGCATGGCCCGGCTGGCCGAACCCGGCGGCGCCGCTAGCTTGTCTCGGGGGGCGGCAGGTCCAGCTGGCTCCGGATCACGCGGGCCGCTTCCTCCACCGGCCCGTTGGCCGCGGTGAGCCGGGGCTCGTACCGGCGGAGCTGGCCCAGGGATGTGCTGGTGGCGGCGGCCACGGTGAGCCGGACCCGGGCCTGGTTCGCCGCCACCAGCAGGCGGGCTACCGCTTCGGTCGGCAGGGGGAGCGTGAGGGCGAGGAGACGCCGGTCGAACCGGCGCTCGGTGGCCGCGGCGTCCCGCAGGTCGGCCTGGGCCGCGGCGAGATTGTCATGGTCGTTGTCCTCGAGGCCGTCGAAGTCGGCATCGAGGCGCCGGTTCGCCGGCCGGGCGATCGCCAGGTAGCTGCGCGCCGCCGCCCTTCGCTGCGCCGGGCTGAGAACCTGCCCCGCCGACGCGGCGTGCGAAGGCTGAGCCGGGGCTGCCGCGGCGGGCCCGGCAGTGGCACAGCCGGTGGCCAGCAGCGCGGCACAGCCCAGCACCACCCCGGCGCCAGCTTTCCGCCATGCGCGCGCCAGCCGGGCTGGATGGGCCTCGTGCGCTCCGGGGGCTCGCGCGGGCACCCTGGCCGGCCGTCCCTGGCTGCGTTCCCCGCGTTGGCCCGTGCCCGGAGGGATCACGGAACTTCTCTGCATGCGACCTCGCTCATCCGGGCCTGGGGCAGCGGACAGGCAAGCACCGATCCTCTCACGCCGTGTCACGCGGCTCACCCGGCCCTCTGCTGGCGTGCGGGCGAGCCGCCTCAGCAGATCCGCCCTGGGGGAAACGGGACGCGGGATCAGCCGGACGCCGGGGGCGCGTAGTGAAGGACGTTGTCGCCGTGGTCCATGGCGGTGCAGGCGCTGCGGGCCGGGCAGCTCAGGGTGCCGATGACCCGCTGCCCGTCGATCCTGGTGACCGTCGACCAGGCACCGCCCTGGTAAAGGGCCGCGCCGCCTGATCCGCTGGTCGCGATGCAGAACCCGGCGGCCGGGCAGGACAGCGCCGCGGCGGTGGTGCCCATCGCCTTCACGGCCCACCGGCCACCGGTCAGGATCGCGCCGTTGCCGTTGTCGTCGGTCGCGGCGCAGAACGACGTGCTCGCACACGACACGGCGGTGAAGGCATGGCTCACGTCCACCGGGACGGCCGTGCTCCACGTGCTGCCGTCGTAGGTGTAGACGCCGCCGCCGGTGTCGACGGCTACGCAGTTGTCCGGGCCGGTGCAGGAGATGCCGGTGAGCCCGCCACCGCTGGTGTCCACGGTAAAGGGCTGCCACGCTGGCGACCCGGCGGTGTAGGCGAACGCGTTGCCGCCACTGTCGGCGGCCATGCAGAACGAGGCCTCCGGGCACGACACCGCGGTGAAGACGCCGGACCGTGCGTCCACGTAGACCGGCGCGCTCCAGCTGCCATTGCTCAAGGTGATCGCGTTCCCGGCCTTGTCCACCGCGAGGCAGAACCCGGCGGTGGGACAGGAGATCGCGACGAGGCCGTTGACGTCCTTGTCCACCACGTGCCAGATGCCGGGGGTGCTGGCCGACGGGGAGGTGGACGACAGGACGTTCCCGGCGCTGTCCACGGCATAGCAGAGCGTGACCCGCGGGCAGGACAGCCCGGTGATGATCGCGTTGCTGGCCTCCAGCCCCGTCTGATCGATGGGGACCGGGGCGGTCCATCCCGAGGCGCGGACCGGCAGCCCCGGCGAAGCCGACGTCCTGGGCGTCGGGCTGGCCGAGGCCGCCGCGGCGTGGGAGGCGCCGTTCCCGTGCGGCGGCGGCGCGCTCGCCTGCGGCGCGGACGAATGGTGGTGCAGCAGCGTGATCGCGCTCACCGTTCCCCCCACGGCCAGCACCGCCAGGGCCAGCACGATCGTCAGCATGCGGATGCGCCGGGGCCGGGCCGACGGCGGGCTCGCCGTGTCGGGGGTGTAGGGCGGCAGGCTGGCGAGCACAACGGCGTGGGCGTCGCGCCACGG
Source organism: uncultured Actinomycetes bacterium (assembly GCA_963730065.1). Lineage (GTDB taxonomy): Bacteria > Actinomycetota > Actinomycetes > Streptosporangiales > Streptosporangiaceae > UBA9676. The sequence goes on from CAVSQL010000017.1 coordinate 59,606, forward strand.
CTCGGGAAAGACCAGGCGCGGGCCCAGGTTCATCGGCTTGGTGCTGGTCACCCCGCCCGTTTCGGTCGCGTCGGGCACCCGGCCGATCGCCCCGGCCGCGTCCATCGGCCGGGTGCCGGGCCCGCTGGAGCCATTGTCGGCGGCGGGCCGGGCCGGCGCCTCCTCAACCAGGCCGGCCTCGCGGGCCCCGGTCCCGTAGACACGCGCCCCGTCCGCACCGGTCCCGCTCGTATCCGGCTCGTCGGCCGTGACGAAGTCCGCGAAGGACCCACTGCTGTAATCAAGGACCGGGACGGCCTGCTCCCCGCCCGTCGTGGGGTCCTGCGCCGCCAGCAGCGGCTCCCCGCAGGCATCACACAACGAAGCACCGGCGCCGCTGCGGTGCCCTTGCCCGCAGCGGGGCCGGACATCGTCTCCGCAGGTATCGCAGAACTCCGACCCTGGGGAAACGGGATGCCCATGCCGACAACTCGTCACCGCAGATGCTCCCCATCGCTCCACCCCGGTTGGTCGATGCTAGGGCACCTCAGCCTGCGGAGTGGCGCGCTTGACCAAGGTGAGCGCGGCCGGCGTGCCGCCGCGGCCGGTGCCACCGCGGGAACGCCCGGTTGACAAGTTAGTGAGTGATTACTATCTTAGTGCCATGGCCAGGACGGGACTGCGGATGACGGCCGACGAGCGCCGCGAGGCGGTACTCACGACGGCCGTCGCCGTGTTCGCTACCCGCGGGATGGACGGCACCTCGACCGACGATGTGGCGCGCCGGGCCGGGATCAGCCAGCCCTACCTGTTCCGGCTCTTCCCGACCAAGAAGGCGCTGTTCCTCGCGCTGGTGGAGCGCTGTTTCCAGCAGGTGGCCGGCACGTTCGAGGCGGCGGCGGCGGACCGGGTGGGCGAGGAGGCCATCGAGGCGATGGGCGAGGCCTACCAACGGCTGCTCGAAGACCGCACCCTGCTGCTGTTCCAGATGCAGTCCTACGCGGCGTGCGACGACCCGGATATCCGGGCCGCGACCCGCACCGGTTACAAGGAGCTCTGGACCCTGGTGGAGCGGCTGAGCGGGCTGCCCTACGAACGAATCGTGTCCTTCTTCGCGATGGGCATGCTGATGAACGTGGCGGCGGCGATGGACCTGCCAGCCATCGACGAGCGATGGACCCGCTGGTGTGCGCAATGAGCCCGCCGGGGCCGGCCAGCGCACCGGGGCCGGGCCATCGCCGGAAATTTTTTTTCAACAATCAAGTTAGTGACTACTCACTTTCTGGAGTTACAGCGATGACCGACAGAAGACGCATCCTGTGGACCTTCGTGGTCACCTCGACGGCCTTGTTCATGGGATCACTCGACAACCTCGTGGTGACCACCGCGCTGCCGTCAATCCGTGACCACCTGCATGCCTCGCTCGCCGGTCTGCAGTGGACCGTCAACGCCTACACCCTCACCTTCGCCGTGCTGCTGCTCACCGGGGCCACGCTCGGCGAGCGGTTCGGCCGGCGCCGGGTGTTCGTGGCCGGCCTCGGCCTGTTCACCGCCGGGTCCGCCGCCGCCGCCCTCGCCCCGGGGATCGGCTGGCTGATCGCGGCGCGGGCCTTCCAGGGGGTAGGCGCCGCCATCGTCATCCCGCTGACGCTCACCCTGCTGTCGGCAGCCGTCCCGCCGGCCCGGCGTGGCCTGGCGCTCGGCGCCTGGGGAGCGGTGGGTGGCCTCGCCATTGCCATCGGGCCGCTCGTCGGCGGCGCCGTGGTCGAGGGCGCCTCCTGGCAGTGGATCTTCTGGCTGAACGTGCCGATCGGCATCGTCCTGCTGCCGATCGCATGGACCCGGCTCACCGAGAGCTACGGCCCGGCGACCCGCCTGGACCTGCCCGGCGTGGCCCTGGCCAGCCTGGGACTGCTCGGGATCGTGCTCGGCGTGGTGCGCGGGAACGACCACGGCTGGACCAGCCTCACCGTGCTGGCGCCCATCGTCGCCGGCGCCCTGCTGATGGCCGCCTTCGTGGCCTGGGAGCTGCGGGCCCCCGAGCCGATGCTCCCGCTGCAGCTGTTCCGCAGCCGCGGCTTCACCGCGACCAACGTCGCCTCGCTGCTGATGTTCTTCGGGATGTTCGGCTCGATCTTCCTGCTGGCGCAGTTCCTGCAGGTGGTCCAGCACTACTCCCCGCTGCAGGCCGGGCTGCGCACCCTGCCCTGGACGGGCATGCCGGTCCTCATCGCCCCCATCGCCGGCGTGCTGTCCGACCGCATCGGCGGGCGCCCGCTGCTGGCCACCGGGCTGGCGCTGCAGGCGCTCGGCCTGGGCTGGCTGGCGGCGGTCAGCAGCCCCACGGTCGCCTATGCCACGCTGGTGCCCGCGTTCGTCGTCTCGGGCGTCGGCATGTCGCTGTTCTTCGCTCCGGTGGCTAACGTCGTACTGGGATCGGTGCGCCGCGATCAGGAAGGCATCGCCTCCGGCGCGAACAACGCGATCCGCGAGCTGGGCGGGGTGCTCGGGATCGCCGTGCTCGGCGCGGTGTTCTCGGCCCGTGGCGGCTACACGAGCGGAGCCGCCTTCGTCTCCGGCCTGTCCGCCGCGGTCTGGGTCGGCGCGGCGGCAGTGGCAGCGGCGGCGGCCGCCGCCCTGTTCGTGCCGCGGCTGCGCCGGGCGGCCGCGCCGTCCACCACGACCCAGCAGACCACCACGACCCCGCCCACTGTCGAGGTCCAGCCTGTCGCCACGGCCCAGCTGGCCGTCGCGGCCGAGCCCGTCACCTCGCGCGAGCCCGCCGCCGAACTGGACCCGGTCGGCTAACCCCCGCGCCCGCCCGGGGCTGGCCCGATCATGGGGCCGCCCCGGGCGCCCCCATCTGCCACAGCGCGGGCGAGTCCCACGCGCCGGTGATGGCCACATCCGGATTCTGGCCGCGCAGGCGGGCAAAACGCTCGGCCAGCAGCTGCAGCCGCACCGTCATGGGGATCTGCGCCAGCAGTGGAGGCAGCGGGCCGGAGCCTGCGGCCGGCGCGATGTCCGCGGCCGCCAGCACGGCCACGGGCACCCGTTCCGTCTCGGCGGCGGAGCCGAGCGCCCCCGTGAGCCCGTCGGGGTCCGCCGCCGGCTCCAGCACCACCAGCCCGTCCGCCGCGGTCAGCGGGACCGCGCCGCCGTGCATCAGCCGGTCGGTGTCGAAGCCCTCGGCGAGCATCCGGGCGCCTTCCCTGATCTTCAGCGCGCCCTCCCGGGCGGTGATCCCCCACGGCCCGCAGCCGACAATCGCCAGGCTGCGGGCGGGCACGGACACCTCCTCGATGCCGGGCTCGGCGCACACGTGCCGGACGGCGGCGGCGGCCCGCGCCACCTGCTCAGCGGAGCCACCCGCCCACCCCAGTTCGTGGGCGAGCCGGGCCAGCACCGCCAGCGCGGCCGTGTAGCTCACGGTGTAGGTATGGGACTCGTCCGGGGCGACGGTCTCGATCGCCTCCGGCCAGGCGCGCCCGGTGCCGGTGATCGACACCACCGGGACGCCGGCCGCCAGCGCGTCGGCCCGCGCCTTGGCCGCGTAAGCGGTCTCCCCGGTATGGCTGATCACCAGCAGCGCGTCCCCCTGCCGCGAGCCGGTACTCCACCGCGCCCAGGTGGCCGCCGGATACCAGCGCGCGTCCCGGCCGGCCGCGTCCAGCATCATGGCGCCGAGTTCGGCCGCGTGCTGGCTGGTGCCGGTGCCGACCAGGATGATGCGCGTGGCCCCGGCCAGGACCCCGGCGGGCTGGGCCAGGTCCAGCCCGGCCATCCGGTCCAGGGCGTCGCCCTGCTGGAGGATCATGCGCAGCAGCGCCGTCTCGGCCATGCTGGTCCTTTCTCCCTGCCTGGCAGCAGCGTAACCAGAAACCCCCGGCCGGCCCGGCAACCAAACGCCACGTCGCGCAGGCAACCGATGTGACCGGCAGGTCACAGCTGCGCCGACGGGCCGGCAACTAGGGGAAGCCCGGGCGTCAGCACTCGATGACGTTGACCGCCAGGCCGCCGCGGGCCGTCTCCTTGTACTTGTCCTTCATGTCCGCCCCGGTCTCGCGCATCGTCTTGATCGCCTTGTCGAGCGAGACGTAGTGCGTGCCGTTGCCGCGGACCGCCATCCGGGCGGCGGTGATGGCCTTGACCGAGGCGATCGCGTTGCGCTCGATGCACGGGATCTGGACCAGGCCGCCGACCGGGTCGCAGGTGAGGCCCAGGTTGTGCTCGACCGCGATCTCGGCCGCGTTCTCGACCTGCTCGGGCGAGCCGCCGATCACCTCGGCCAGCCCGGCGGCGGCCATCGAGCAGGCGGAACCGACCTCGCCCTGGCAGCCCACCTCGGCCCCGGAGATCGACGCGTTCTCGAGAGCCCGAGCACGATGGCCTTCACGCTGCCGTGGCCGTGCCCGGTCGCGCCCAGCGAGCCGAACAGCTCCGCCCTGATCCCGGCGACCCGGTCCACCACGCCGACGGCGGCGAGCGAGGCGGCGAACATGCCCGCCGCGCGCATCGGCCCCACCGTGTGTGAGCTCGACGGCCCGATGCCGATCTTGAAGAGCTCAAAAGCGCTGATCGTCACGTCGGGCCTCCTGCCGCTTATCTGACGCTACGTGCTGCCGCGGACCCGCGTGCCCGCCGGGTCGTAGGGGGGACGGAGGTGGACAGCGGCGGGATGGATGTCGCCGGCCACGTTGACCTGGTAGGAGCCTTCCCGCAGGTAGGCGGCGGTCACCACGTCGCCCTCGTGGTGGCGGACGTAGGCGAGCCCCACCGGCGCGCCCAGGGCCTCGCCCCAGGCGCCCGACATGACCTGCCCCACCGGCTTGTCCCCGTCCCGCAGCACCAGCTCGCCGCCCCACATCATCGTGCCCGGCGCCGTGTCGGCCACCTCAAGGACCAGCGAAACGAGCTTGCGCCGCGGCCCCTCGGCCTTGGCCTTCTCGACTGCCTCGCGGCCCAGGAAGCTGATGTCGGTGCCGAGCTTGCAGGCGAACAGCAGGCCCGCCTCCACCGGGTTGTAGTCGGGGGTCAGCTCCCGCCCGAAGGCCCGGTAGCCCTTTTCCAGCCGCATCGACTCGATGGCGTAGTAGCCGGCGTTGACCAGGCCGAACGCGGCGCCCGCGGCGGCCAGGTCCTGGTAGACGCCGACCGCGAACTCGGCCGGGACGTACAGTTCCCAGCCGAGCTCGCCGACATAGGTGATCCGGGTCGCCCGCACCGTGAAGTACCCCAGCCCGATCTCCCGGCTGGTCCCGAACGGGAAACCCTCATCGGTGAAATCGGCGTCCGACAGCGAGGCCAGCAGGTCCCGCGACCTCGGCCCCATCACGCCGAAGACGGCGTACGCCGACGTCACGTCGGTCAGGGATGCGGGCAAGTTGGGCGGGATCCGCCTGGCGATGTGGTCCTTGTCGCGCTCGGTGGTGGCGGCGCTGCTGACCAGGAGGAACTCATCAGCCGAGAGCCGGGTGACGGTGAGGTCGGACTCGTAGGTGCCGCGCTCGTTAAGCATCCCGGTGTACACCGTGCGCCCGGGCGGGACGGCCACGTCGGCGGTGCACAGCCACTGCAGGGCCTGCTCGCTGCCCGGTCCGTTGAGCACGTATTTGGAGAACGAGGTCTGGTCGAAGACGGCCACGCCGGCGCGGGTGGCGCGCTGCTCGGCGGCCACCCAGGGCAGCCAGTTCTGCGCGCCCCAGGAGTACTCGATGACCGGCGCCTCGCCCGGCGGGGCGAAGAAGTTCGGCCGTTCCCAGCCCATCCGGCTGCCGAAACACGCGTTGGCCTCCGCCAGCAGGTGGTGCACGGGCGAGCGGCGGAACGGCCGGGCCGTGGCCAGCTCCCGGTTCGGCCACGGGATCGCGTAGTGCAGGCCCAGCACCTCCCCCACCCGGTCGCGCAGCCAGGCGTTGTTGCCGTTGAAGCGGGCGAACCGCCGGATGTCGTTGGCGAGCAGGTCCAGGCCCGGGTCGCCGGTGAGGATCCACTCGGCCAGCGCCTTGCCCGCCCCGCCCGCGGTGGCGATGCCCACCGAGTTGAAGCCGGCCCCGACGAAGAAGTTCTGGCACTCCGGCGCCTCGCCGAGGATGAACTGGTTGTCGGGGGTGAAGCTCTCCGGCCCGTTGTAGAACTTCTTGATGCCGGTGTGGCCGAGCACCGGGATGCGCAGCAACGCGTTGTCCATCAGGACCGAGAAGTGGTCCCAGTCCTCGGCCAGCAGCTGGAACTCGAAGGGGTGCGGGATGGCGTCGGGCGCGACCCACGGCTTGGCCTCCGGCTCGAACCCGCCCACGACCAGGCCGCCCACCTCCTCCTTGAAGTAGGTGTAGCCGTCCGGGTCGCGCAGCACCGGCAGATCGCGGTGGACCCCGTCGATCCGGTCGGTCACGACATAGAAGTGCTCGCAGGAATGCAGCGGCACGGTCACCCCGCACCAGCCGCCCACCTGCTTGGCCCACTGGCCCGCGCAGTTGACCACGATCTCGGCCTCGACGTCGCCCGCGTCGGTGGCCACGCCCGCCACCGCGTTTCCCCCGGTCAGGATGCCGGTCACCCGGGTCCGCTCCCGGATGGTGGCGCCACCCGCCCGGGCCCCCTTGGCCAGCGCGTAGGTCAGGTCGGTCGGGTTGGCCTTGCCGTCATCGGGCAGCCAGATCGCGCCTTTGAGGTCATCGGCCGCCATGATCGGGTACCGCTCGCGGGCCTGCGCCGGGCTGATGATCTCGCAGTCCAGGCCGAAGGCCTCGGCCACGGCCGCGGTGCGGCGCAGCTGGACCATGCGGTCGGCGGTGCGGGCCACGATGATCCCGCCGCACCGGCGGAACCCCGTGGCCAGGCCGGTCTCCGCCTCCAGCCGGGCGTACAGCTCGGTGGAGTACTGCACCAGCCGGGTGCCGCTCTCCGAGGCGCGCAGCTGGCCGACCAGGCCGGCCGCGTGCCAGGTGGTCCCGCACGACAGCTGCCCCTGCTCCAGCAGCAGCACGTCGGTGCAGCCCATCGCGGTCAGGTGGTAGGCGACGCTGGCCCCGATCACGCCCCCGCCGATGATGACGACCCGGGCCCGGGCCGGCAGTGCTGGCATGCCGCTCCTCAGTCGTCGCGCGCCGCGTCGTCGAGCAGCCGGGGGAAATCGGGGCCGGTCAGGCCGGCCACGGCGCCCTCGTACCGCTCCATCGCCCAGGACCAGAAGTCGAACTCGATCGGGCTGGTGGCGGCCTGGATCGCGCCCCACAGCGTCCAGCCGTACTTGCCCACCATCCCGAGCAGCATCGCGCGGGCGATCTTGTTCCGCAGCGTCCGCCCGTAATAGGCGGTCACCAGGTCGGCCAGGGCGCCGGCGGACAGGCGGCACTCGCCCCAGATGTTGCCGAGCTCGAAGCAGGCGTCGTTGTTGCCCGCGTACTCGTAGTCGATCAGCCAGATCCGGCTGCCGTCGTCGATGAAGTTGGCCGCCAGCAGATCGTTGTTGCAGGGGACGGTCGGCTCCGCGCGCACGGCCAGCGCCCGGCGGGCGGCCTCCATCTGCGGCATCAGGCGGTCGTAGCCGGCCGGGACGCGGAAGCCGAGCTCGGCGGTCACCGCCGCGTACCGGCCCTGGATGACGAACATGTCGAAGTCGCCGGCGAACCTCGGGCCGGTGTGCAGCTGGCGGCAGGCCTGGGCGATCCGGGGGATGTTGGCGGGCGCCTGGACGTCGGAGTTGCCGAACGTGCGCCCCTCGATGAACCGCAGGACCAGCAGGTTGTCGGCGGGGTGGTAGGCCACGACCGGGGCGCCGACACCCGCCTGCGCGGCGGCCACCGAGTTCCGGAACTCGTGGTCGCGGTTGATGGCCAGGAAGTCGCCCCCGCCGGACCAGACCCGCGCGACGAAGGCGCCGTCGCCGGTGGTCACCTTGTAGTTGCGGTTGGTCAGGCCGCCGGGCAGCTCGGTGACCGTCCGCGGCTGGCCGGCGAGCTCCGGCACGCGGTCCAGCCGGTCGGCCAGGCCGTCCCCCGGCGGGCCCGCTGGGTCCGCCGGGGCCGGAGCCGGGCGGTCTTGCCCGGCGAGCAGGCCGCCCTGGTGAGCGTCCCCGAGTTCACCGGCCATCGCCGACCCTCCTCCGCCCGCTCGCGGCCCGGGCTGCACCGGCTGCTGAGACGCAGCGTAAATGCCGGGCATCTAAAGGTCTAGACAAAACCAGCCGCAATGTGCCGGATGCTCCGGTATGTGCGCAGCACCGCGTGGGGGTCTGGAACAGGCCCGCAAAAGGGTCTAGACAGTTAGGTGACAGCGACCATACGCTACGCCTCAATCTGCGCCGTCATTCAGCGGCCCCGTCAGGTGCGGTCCGGGCCGCACAAGGGGAGGACCGGAACCATGAGCGCTGAACAACACGCCACCTCCGACCAGACCGACTCCGCCGATCTCGCGCAGTTCGGCTACCAGCAGGAGCTGAAGCGCCAGCTCGGCCTGGGCAGCTCGTTCGCGGTCGCGTTCAGCTACATCTCGCCGTTGACCGGCATCTTCACCCTGTTCGCGCTGGGCCTGACCACGCTGGGCGGGGTGTTCATCTGGACCTGGCCGGTCGTGGCGCTCGGCCAGTTCATCATCGCGCTGAACTTCGCCGAGGTCACCAGCCACTACCCGATCGCCGGCTCGGTCTTCCAGTGGACCAAGTACCTGGCCCGCCGGGGTTACGCCTGGTTCAACGGCTGGATCTACCTGTTCGCCGGCATCCTGACGGTGACCGCGGTGGTGGCGACCATCCCGCTCGCGCTGATCCCGGCGATCGACGGGCTGCCGAGCCTGGTGGGCGCGAAGGAGTGGACCATCCAGGGGACCCTGGGCACCAGCCTGGTCGTCGCGCTGATCACGCTCGTGGTCATCACCGTGCTGAACATCTACGGCGTCAGGCTGGTCGCCATCGTCAACAACACCGGTGTGATCTTCGAGATTCTCGGCATGTTCGTGTTCGCGCTGATCCTGGCCATCTTCCATAACCACCAGGGGGTGCACGTCATCACCAACAGCGCCGGGCTGCCGGTGACCGGGTCCACCTTCCTGGCCGGCATGTTCATGAGCCTGTTCGTCATCTACGGCTTCGACACCGCCTCCACCCTCTCCGAGGAGACGCGCGACCCGCGCCGGGCCGCCCCCAAGGCCGTGCTCTACGCGGTGATCGGCGCGTTCATCATCGGCGGGGTCTTCCTGCTCGGCACGCTGATGGCCATCCCCAACCTGCATACCGCGATCAAGAACGCCTGGGGGCCGGCGCAGATCATCGAGGCCAACTTCTCGCCCGCCTTCGCCACCGTCTACCTGCTGGTGGTCTCCTCCGCGATCTTCGTCTGCTGCTTGTCGATCATGGCCTCGACGATCCGGCTCTGCTTCGGCATGTCCCGCGACAACCAGCTGCCTTTCTCCAAGCCACTGGCCAAGGTGTCACCCAGCCTGCACACGCCGGTGTGGACCTGCGTGACGATCGCCGTGCTGGCCGCGGTCCCGTTCATCCAGTTCTCGGGAGCCGGGATCATCGCCATCGCCGCGACCGCGATGATCTACTTCGCCTACTTCCTCGGCAACATGGCCATCCTGCGGGCCAGGCTCAAGGGCTGGCCGAAGACGGCCGCGCCGTTCCGGCTCGGCCGGTGGGGGCTGCTGGTCAACATCCTCGGGCTGATCTACGGCGGCGCGATGCTGATCAACTTCGCCTGGCCGAGGATCGCCAGCAACCCGAAGCCCAACCAGACGGCGCCCCCGGCCCAGCTCGACTTCCACATCGGGTTCCTCAACAACATCCCGATCCTGTGGACCGTGTTCGTCGTGCTCGCGGTTATCGGGCTGATCTACTACTACTTCGTCGGGCGGAGAAAGGAATTCGCGCCGATAGTGGCGCCGGCCGCGGACGACGCGCCGCTGGTGACCGAGACCGGGACCGCGAAGGAAGGGTGACCGGCTGACCGATGCCGCTGACGCCGAGACCGCGCACGGCGCGGCGAGTGCCGCAGATCCGCGCTGCGCGGCGAGTGCCGCAGATCCGCACAGCCCGGGTGGCGCCGGAGATCCTGGGCCCGGCGCCACCGGAGATCCTGCGGGGATCGGGTGCCACCGTGTACGGCCAGATCGAGGACTGGCTGGCCGAGGCGATCGAGGCCGGGCGGCTCGCCCCGGGTGACCGGATGCCGACCGAGCACGACCTGGCCGCCTGGTTCGGGGTGAGCCGGATGACCCTGCGCCAGGCCCTGGCCAAGCTGGCCCGGCGCGGGCTGGTGACCCGGGCCGTGGGCCGCCGGGGCGGCACCTTCGTGGCCGAGCGCAAGCTGGAGCAGGACCGCACCACCCTGGCCGGGTTCTCCGAGCAGTTGCGGCGGCACGGGATGCAGCCGGGGGCGCGCGTGCTGTTCGCGACGCAGCGGCCCGCCGGGCCGGTGTCGGCCGCCGCGCTCGGGCTGCGGGAGGGCGACCCGGTGCACGAGGTGCGGCGGGTCCGGCTGGGCGACGGCCGCCCGATCGTGCTGGAGCAGTCGCTGTTCCCGGCGGCGATGTTTCCCGGGCTGCTCCAGTGCCGCCTCGACGGGTCACTCTACGAACTGCTGGAAACCCGGTACGGCCAGCGGCCGCACCGGGCGCGGGAGAGCCTGGAACCGGTCACCGCCGGGGTCAGGGAGGCCGAGGCGCTGGAGATAGCCGAAGGCGCGCCGCTGATGCTGGTCGAGCGGGTCGCCTACGACCAGACCGGGCAGCCGGTCGAGTTCGCCCGCGACCTGTTCCGCGGTGACCGCACCCGGATCGTCATGTGGACCTCGGAGCTGGCGGGCGTGTTCTGACCCGGTGGCCCGTTCTGCGACCCCCGCTCTGGCTCAGCCGGACACCTTCATCTCGTACCACAGCCCGCCGTTCAGGTTCAGCTTGTTGCCCTTGGCCTCGCCGGGGGCGGTGTCGGCGACGTAGGTGTACAGCGGATGGCCGTTGTAGGTGGCCTGCAGCGTGCCGTCCGAGCGCTTGATGGTGCCCACCGTGCCGGCGATGCCGGAGCTCAAGGTCACCGGTCCTTTGACCGGTGGCCAGTAGGCGGCGCAGCTGCCGTTGCAGACCGACTTGGTGCGGGTATCCGGGGCGAACCAGTACAGGGCGAAGCCCTTGGCGTTGGTCAGCACCGTCGCGCCCCCGATCGTGGCCGTCTTCAGGCCGCCGCTGGCCGAAACGGGGCTGCCGCCACCCGCCGCCGCCACCGAGCCGCCGAGAACGACCAGGGCCAGCACCGAAACGCCGGTGACCAGCAATCCTGCCCCCGGCACGCCGGCCGGAGCCGGCCGCTGATCCCGCTGCCGGCACCGGCCTGATGCCGGCCCCGCATGCCCGGCGATGGTGCCAGCGCCAGCATGCCCAGCGCCGCCGCGGCGGCAATCTCAAGCACGCCCGCCACGATGCCCGCGGTGGTGCGCACCTCCTTGAACCCGAACAGGCCGAACCACAGCGACAGCAGGTAGCCGCCCAGGGTGGCGAGGGCGAAGCCGGCCCCGGCCGCCGCGGCCAGCCGGTGGCCGGTGGCCAGCACGGCCAGGCCGAGGGCGAACCCGGTGATCACCTGAAGGAGGAACAGCCAGCCGATCGTCGGGATGTTGCGGAAGCCGGTCAGGTACAGGTCGAGATGAACCGCCGCGGTCGCGATCAGCAGCCCGCCCCCGGCTATGCGCAGCGCGAGCCGCGGCCAGCCCGCTACTGGCCGCGGCTCGCTGGGCATGTCCCCGTCCTCAGGCAGATGTCGGAGCTGATCAGTATCCGTAGCCCCCAGTGCCGCCGGTGCTGCCACCGGAACCGCTGCTGCTGCCGGAGCCGCTGCTGGTGCCGGCGGACGTCGCCGCCGCGAGCTTCGCGCCGGACGCGGTCATCGCCCACCACAGGCCGCCCGAGGCGTTCAGCCCGTTGCCCTTGTCGATGCCGGGAGAGGTGTCGGCCACATAGGTGTACAGCGGATGCCCAAGGTAGGTGGCCTGCTGCACGCCGTTGGTGGTGATGACACCGAGCGTACCTGTGACACCGGTACCCGCGGAGGTCGGCCCCGGCACCAGCGGCCAGTACTTCAGGCAGGTCGAGCTGCAGGCCGACTTGGAGGAGCTGTCCGGCACGAACCAGTACAGGACCATGCCCTGCGCGTTGGTCAGTACCTTCTTGCCGTTGATCATCGTTGTCTTCAGCGCCGTCCCGGACGCCTGTGGAGCAGAAGAGGCGGCACTCGGCGCCGAACTGCTGGCAGCGCCGCTTGAGTTCGAAGGCGAACTCCCGCACGCAGCGAGAACCAAAGCGGCGGCGGCGAACCCAGCGGGCGCCCACCACTTGCCACGCATCGCATCTCTCCGTTCGTGTTGAGGGCATTCGATACCCCAGACCACGTAGAGGCCGGCTCATTCGTTCAACGCAGGGCGAGAATGCACGGGCAGAGCGCGCCTGCACGGCCAGCCGGACCGCGCCGGGGCGCCCAGCCTAGCCACCGGGCGGCGGGCCCAGGGAGCAGATAAGCGGGCGGGGGATCAGAACGCGCACCCGCCGGGAACGTTCACACGCTGGGAAAGTATGGCCCCATCACGCGCGGTAGCGGCCCGCCTGTGACAGCGTGGAAAGGTCAGACAGGGGCATAGCGCCGTGAGCGCTGCCGCGAGGCGGGAGCACAGTGACCGACCAGACGAGCAGTGAGGACCGGCCCGCCCCGGACGGGCCCGATGACGGCACCGAGCCAGATGCACGATTTACCTTTGCCAACGAGCGGACCTTCCTGGCGTGGAGCCGCACCGCGCTCGCGCTGGTGGTGGGCGGGCTGGCCATCGCGCAGCTGCTGCCGCCCTTCCCCGGCGTTCCCTGGGGGCGGCATATCATCGGCACCCCGCTGATCCTGCTCGGCTGCGCGGTATCGGTGATCAGCTACGCCGAGTGGAGGGCCAGCCAGCAGGCACTGCGCCACGGGCAGCCGCTGCCCCGCTCCCGCCTGCCCCAGATCCTCGCGATCGCCATCGCCGCCATCGGCCTGGCCGCGGCGGTCATCGCTCTGCTGTCGGGGGTGAGGACCCCCTGACACCGCCGGGCGATGACACCGAGGACGGCCCCCCCGGGCTGGCCGAGGAGCGGACCGAACTGGCCTGGACCCGCACCGCCATCGGCTTCGCCGCCGTCGGGGGCGCCATCCTCAAGTACCGCCCGCTGATCGGGCTGCCGGTTCTCGCCGTGTCCGCCGTCATCTGGCGGCTGGGCCGGGTGCCTGGCACCGCGGGCGCCGGCGCCGGCCACGACCGGCGGCTCCTGCTGATCACCGTGACCATCACCGGCATCACGCTGGTGGCGCTGGTGCTGAGCTTCGTCGGCCCGGGCATCGCCCCGTTCCCCTGATCCGCGACGGTGGGCTGGGCCTGGCAGCTGGGCTGTTGCGGCTGGGCCCTTGCAGCTGGGCACCCGCGTCGCCGTCAGCCCGCGGCGGCGGTCATCCCCAGAGTGTGCCGCAGAGCACCGGCGTCCAGCCGGACGTTGTAGGCCGGCGTGCCCGGCTGGAAACGGCGGCCCTCGGCCAGCGGGCCCACGTCGACGACGTCGAAGCCGAACTGATCGATCAGGCCGGCCACGGCGGCCTTGGCTGCCGCGTCATCACCGGCGATCGGCAGCGCCCGGCGGCCCGGTGTGCCGGCCGGCGCCCCCTGCGACGCCAGGTCCCCGAAGTAGATGGTGTTGAACGCCTTGACCACACGCGAGCCGGGCAGGTGGACCGCGAGCAGCTCGCTGCTGGTGGTGCTCTCGTCGTCGAGCTGGGGGAACTGCCCGTCACGGCCCGGGTAGTAGTTGTTGGTGTCGACGACGGTCTTGCCCGCCAGCTCCGCGGCCGGGACCCGCTGGTAGTTCTTGAGCGGGATGGTGACCACCACGATGTCGCCGGCGGCCGCCGCCTGCGCCACGGTGCCTGCGGTGGCGTGCTCGCCGAGCCCGGCCACCAGGTCGCCGAGGGTCTGCGGCCCGCGCGAGTTGCTCACCACCACGTCATGACCGTGCTCAACCGCCAGCCGGGCGACCGTGCCGCCGATCCTGCCCGCGCCGATCAGTCCTATCCGCATGCCCGCGCCAACCCCGGCCATGGCACCGGTATTCCGGCCCCGGGCCCGGCTGTCTCAGGCTTGCCTCGCTGGTGGGGGCACCTGGCCCGGCGGTGACGCCCGGCTCCGCAGTCCGCATCCCGGCCCCGGTAACGGGATGCGCTGCGGCGCCGGTCGCGCGTGGGCCGGCCGGCACAAAGCCCGGCCCACCACCGGCCACACGGGCCGGCCACCCCCCGGCCCCCCCGGGCTGGGCGGGGGAACTAGTACTGGTCGGGCGACACGACCGCCTCGGCGATGATCATCTCCGGCGGCGCTGGGGCAGCACCGATGGAGCCAATAAAGGCCTGCAGTTCAGGGTTGGAGAAGAACTGCTGGAAGTGCTCGACGCTCTCCCACTCGTCGACCACGATGACGCAGCCGTCGCCGACCCCGAAACGATGGTGAACGCCGCCCGCGGCCCGGGCCGCATCGGCGTACTTGACGAACTCGCCGGCCCGGCCGGCCAGCGCCTGCCGGAACGTGGCGGTATCGCCCTGGAACTTCCCGATGACGAGCACACTCATGACATCAACCCCCCTAGGTGAGTCCTGCTTACGTGGGAGGTACGACGCCGGGACCGGCCGCGGATCAGTCGAGCGCCAGCGCCGAGGCCGCCGCCAGCACCCCGGCCGCCTTATCCTGGTCCCCGGTGACGTGCAGGTCGAGGTCGGCGGGGGTGGCGCGGTTCGCGGCCAGCCGGCAGAAACCGATCACGTCGGTGACGATGGCGACCGACGCGGCCTCGGGTGCATCCCCGCCGATCGCGATATCCCAGGTCCCTCCCCCGGGCCCGGTCAGGACCAGCCGCACGTTGATCGGCCCCGGCAGACCGGTCTTGACCGCCCCGAACGGCAGCAGGGAGGTCGCCAGGTCCGTCATCAGGCGCAGCGCCGGGACGTCAGGCACCGACGCGGGCAGCCCGGCCGCCCGGCGGATGTCGTTCTCGTGCGACCACAGCTCGAACGCCCGGCCAACCAGCATGGCGCCCAGCGGCAGCGGAATGCCCCACGCGGTGACGACGGTGGCCAGATCGCCGGAATCGCGGATCTTCTCGAGCGTGCGGTCGGCCGCGCGGCGCCAGTCGGCGCGGGTCGCGGCGGCGGGCCGCCCGGCCTGGCGGTCCGCTGCGGGCTGGGTGGACATGACGTGATCCGCCTGCGCCACCTCCGGGTCGCCGGCCATGGCCCGCTGCATGTCGTCCTCGACCCCGATCAGGTGGCCGACCAGGCCCTGGACGTCCAGGTCCCGGAGGACGTGCCGCCACCAGTCCCGCTCGTCAAGAGCGCACAGCAGCCCGTAGAAGGAGTCGGCCGCGCGGCTGAAAGCCTCAACCGGGGAAATGGGCGGGACCTCGGGGATGGTGCGGCCGGCCGGCCGCACCAGCAGGGAGGCGGCCATGACCCGCTCCCGCAGCCCCGCGGGAGGCGTCACGTGCTCACGCTCACTGGCCGTCATGACAGCTCCAGCAGCTGGCGGTCCAGCACCGATTCCAGCTTGGCCAGCGCCAGTCTCAGCCGCGACTTCGCCGTTCCCTCGGGAATGCCGACCGCCTGCGCGACCTCGCGGTAGCTCATGCCCCCGAAGTAGGCGAGCTCAACGACCTGGCGCTGGCTGTCGGGCAGCAGGCGCACCGCGGTCCGCACCACGCCGGCGGCCTCGGCGGCCTCCACCTCGTCGCCGGGGGAACGGAACTCCTGCTGGGGAGTCAGCCGGTGGTTCCGCTCCTGCCGGGCGATCCGGCGGAGCTCACTGCGCACCAGGTCAACCGCCCGGTGCCGGGCCAGCACGGTCAGGTAGGTGCGCAGCGACCCGGCGGCCGGGTCGTACCGGTCGGGATGAACCCACAGCTCAACGAAGACGTCCTGGGCGACGTCCTGGGCGGCGGCCCACTCGCCGAGGACCCGCAGCGCGGCCCCGTACACGGCCGGGCCGAGCCGGTCGAAGGCCTCGGTCAGCGCGAGATCATCGCCGGCCGCCAGGCGGGCCGTGAGCAGCGCGTCCGTTGGCTCCACCCAAGGGACGCTAGCGCGGTTCTCAGCCACCGGGCAACGCGTTGGCACTGTCCGCTCCATGACCGGATCGTCCAGCCACACCTGGCGCAGCGTGGCAGGCACCGTTCCTCCTCCGCCCGATGACCCCACCATGGCTACGTCGCCGCGCGGGGAAGTGGATCAGTTCCGGTCCCGGCCGGACGTGCCCGCTGCCCAGGGGCACCGGGACGGCCGGCACCAGCGGCCGTGGCGGGCGCCGGCTTCTTGGCTGGTTCGCGCCGCCCCGGGGGAGGCTGCGGGTTATCGTTTGGGACGGGGCCTAACTAGTGAGGATGCCAGGGTGGCTGTCCCTACCGGCCGTGCGCCGGGCGATGTGCCCGTGGCCCGCCTTCACTGGCGCGGATGCGCGGATGCGGGCTGGGTGGGGGAGCTGAGTCATGCGCCAGCGTGAGCGCGGCGGACGGCAGGCGGATAGTGGACGGCGGGCGGGCGGCCTGACGGTCACCATCGCGGTGGTGGCGGCCCTGGCGGCGCTCGTGCTGGCCGTGGGCATCGGCACCTTCCTCCTCGTGCACGTCACGGGGAGCCCGCAGGAGACCGCGACCACCTTCCTGACCGACTGGCAGACCCGCAGCTACGGCGAAATGGACGCGGTCACCGTCAACGCCCCCGAGGGCGGGGTGGCCGGCCCGCTGCGTGCCACCGCGGCGCAGCTTAACCTGCGGCGCATCCACCTGAAGCTCGGGCCGGTGACGCAGAACGGCAGTTCCGCGCAGGCGCGGTTCACCGCCACCGACCAGATCGCCGGCGGCCAGACGTGGACGTACCAGGGCCAGCTCCAGCTGGTGATCTCGAGCCGGGCCTGGTTCGTGAGCTGGAGCCCGTCGGCGATCTATCCCGCGCTCCGCAGCGGCGAGCGGTTCGTGCTGCAGGCGGTATGGCCCGCCCGCGGGCAGGTGCTCGCGGCCGATGGCACCGTGCTGAGCTCACCCAAGACGGTCGCCCAGTCCGGATCCATCGCGCTGGTGACCGGCAACGTGGTGCGGGCCACCGCCGCCCAGGCCAAGAAGCTGGGCCCCCCGTACCAGGCCGGTGACCTGATCGGCCTGGGCGGAGTCGAGCAGGCGTATGAGCATCAGCTGGCCGGCCGCCCGGCGCTCACCATTCGCATCGAGGGCCCGGGTGACAAGATCGACGCGACCGCCGCCAACCTGTCCGCCACACCCGGCGTATCCGTCCGCACTAGCCTCGCCATGCGCGATCAGCTGGCCGCATCCGCAGCCGTGCGGGCCGCCACGACGACCAGGCCCATCGACTTCGTGGCCATCCAGCCGTCGACCGGCCGGGTGCTCGCCGTCGTCGACCGGCCCGGCGGGTTCGACCGCGCGATCCAGGGCGTGTTCCCGCCCGGCTCCACCTTCAAGGTGGTCACCGCTTCCGCCCTCAGCGGGACCGGGCTGCGCCCGGCCAGCACCGTGCAGTGCCCGGCTCAGGTGAACATCGGGGGCCGGGTGTTCCACAACTTCGACAACGAGCAGCTCGGCACGACCAGCCTGCAGACCGCGTTCGCCGTGTCCTGCAACTCGACCTTCATCACGCTCGCCACGCAGCGGCTCAGCGGGTCCACGCTCGCGTCGTCGGCGGCCACGTACGGCTTCAACGCCCAGCCCAACCTGGGTATCCCGGCCACGCTCGGGAAGTTCACCACCCCGCACACCCAGGTCGATCTGGCCGCCGACGCCTTCGGCCAGGGCACCGACCTGGTCAACCCGCTCAGCGAGGCCGCCATGGCCGCCGCCGTGGAGAACGGCACCTGGCGGCCGCCGCAGTTCGTCCTCAGCCCGGCGCCGCCGCAGACCGCCCAGCCGCAGACGATCAGCCCCACCGTCCTGGCCACGCTGCGCCCGATGATGCGGGCGGTGGTCACGGTCGGCACCGCGGCGCAGGTCGGCTTCCCGGCTGGGGTGTTCGGGAAGACCGGCACGGCCGAGTTCGGATCAGCCCAGAACCCGAAAGCCCACGCCTGGTTCGTCGGCTACCGGGGGGACCTGGCCTTCGCGGTGCTGGTCGAGGGCGGTGGCGTCGGGGCCGACGCCTCGGCGCCGATCGCGAACGCGTTCCTGCGTAACCTCTGATCCCGCGCCGGCCGGCCCGCGGTCAGCGGGTGCCGGTCACCGCCCACGCGGTGGCGCTGACCTCGACCGGGCCCTCGCCCAGCAGCTCCCGGCAGCGCTCGCGCAGCCGGCGGCGCCCCTCGCCGGTCAGCGACGCCACGTACTCCCCGGCCGGGCCGACCCCGAGCGTGAAGGGCTCCCACCACTCCCCGAACGTGGCCTGCCGGACCTGGACCGTGAGCGTGGTGGCGTCGGCCACGGTGAGGCCGGCCTGTGCGAAGAGCCCGGCCAGCTGGCCCTCGCCGACACCGGCCAGCCCCGACTCATCGTGTGCCGAGGGATCCAGCTCGCGCACCGCCCGCCAGAACGTGGTCAGCGGGCCGCGGGCGCCCGCGTGGTCCCATACACAGGCCGCGACCGTCCCGCCCCGGCGGGTCACCCGGCCCATCTCGTGCAGGCCCGCCACCGGGTCCGCCATGAAGTGCACGACCAGCTGGGCAAGCGCGGCGTCGAAGGCCCCCGCCGGGAAAGGCAGCCGCTCGGCCGCGGCCACCGCCACCTCGACCCCGGGCAGCCGCTCCCCCACCGCCACGGCGAACGGCCGCGAGGGGTCGACCGCGCACACCGCGCCCGCGCCCAGCCGGCGCACCAGCTCCGCCGTCAGCGCACCCGGCCCGCAGCCGACGTCCAGCACCCGCTGGCCCCGCCGCACCGCGGCCAGATCGGCGAACCGGGCCGCCAGCGGCTCCGAATAGCGCCCCATGAAACACATGTAGGCGTCCGCGCTGTCGAAGCCCACGAGCCCAGCCCCCTCAGGCGATCTTCCGCGCGCCGGGGCCCGGCAGCGGCGTCACCTCGCGCGCCGACGCGAGCTTGTGCCCGGCCGCGCAGGTGAGCTCCAGCCGGGCCGGCTCCCCGCAGTCCCGGTGCGTGAGCAGCGCCTGCGGCCCCGCCGGCCCGGCCGCATACCGGTCGCCCCACTGCATCAGGGCGACCATGACCGGGTAGAGGTCCAGCCCCGCCTCGGTCAGCCGGTACTCCTGGCGGCTGCGCTGCCCGTGCTCCCGGTAGGGGACCTTGCGCAGCAGGCCCTGTCCCACCAGCCGGGCCAGCCGGTCGCTGAGGACCTGCCTGGGCGCCCGCGTGCGGCGCTGCATGTCGTCGAACCGGCGGACCCCGTTGAACACCTCGCGCAGGACCAGGAACGTCCACTTCTCGCCGATGATCCCCACCGTGGTGCCGATCGTGCAATTGGCGGTGTCGTAGTCCAGAACCCAGGGCCGTCTCATGCCCGAATGCTAAGTCCCGTTGACAGACTCAGCAATCCTGGCCAATGCTGGGTCTATGAAACGAACCCAGGAATGCGCCCGGGCGGGGACGGCCTGGCCAGCCACGGCGGCCGAACCAGGGCGCGTCTGGCCAGCAGCGCCCGCCCAGCCGGCCGGGCCCGCCTGGTCACCGGGCGCTTCCTGGCCAGCCTGGCCGGCCGGGCAGATCCGGATCCGGGCCGCCGGCCGCGCCGATCACGGGGCGCTCAAGGAGTTTCTCGCCGGCCTCTCGGTGCAGACCCGTTACCTGCGGTTCTTCGGTGGCGCGCTGCCGACCAGCCCGGCGATGCTGCGGGTGCTGGCGGGCGGGCGGGCCGACGCCGATGTTCTGGTGGCGACCCAGCACGGGACGATCATCGGGCATGCGATGGCGGTGGACACCGCCGGTCCCGGTGGTGACGCGACGGCCGAGATCGGCGTGGTGGTGGCGGACGCCTGGCAGGGCCGGGGCGTGGGCTCGGGGCTGGTGCGCGCGCTGGCCACCCGGGCCCAGGCGCGCGGGGCCACCACCCTGGTGATGGAGGTCATGGCGGAGAACCAGCGGGTGCTCGCCATGATCGCCGGCCGGTGGCCGGGCGCCCGCCATGACCGGAGCGCGGCTTACGTCACGGTCCGCGCCCGGCTCGACCAGCCGCCCTCGCATCCTGACCCGGCTCGTGGGAGGCTCGCCAGGTGAGCGATGACGAGGTCCGGGACGGCGTGACGCTGACCAACCTCGGCCAGCCGCTGTTCGAGGGAGCGGAAGCGGCCAAGCGCGACCTGGTGGAATACCTGGACCGGGTCAGCGGCCGGATCATCCCGGTGCTGCGCGACCGGCCGCTGTCCGTGATCCGGGTCCTGCGCGGCCAGACGCCGTTCATGCAGAAGAACCTGCCCAAGTACACCCCGCCGTGGGTGCGGACGGTGTCGCTGTGGGCTGAGGCCTCGCGGCGCGAGGTCACCTACGCGCTGTGCAACGACCGCCGGACGCTGCTGTGGTTCGCCAACCAGCGGGCCGTGGAGTTCCACCCGGCCCTCGTCCGGGCCGGCCAGTGGGCCCACCCCACCCACCTGATCCTGGACATCGACCCGCCGGGCGAGGATGCGTTCGGCCTGGCCGTCCGGGCCGCGCATCTGGTCCGCCAGGCTCTCGCCGACGCCCAGCTGGCGGGCGCGGTCAAGACCAGCGGGGCCAAGGGCCTGCACGTGTTCGTGCCGCTGGCGCCGGAGGCGGGCAGCGAAGACGTGGCCGCGGCCACCCGGGCGCTGGCCGCGCGGGCCGAGCGGCTCGACCCGGAACTGGCGACCACCGCGTTCATCCGGGAAGACCGCGGCGGCAAGGTGTTCCTCGACGCGACGCGGGCCGGCGGCGCGACGGTGGCCGCGGCCTACAGCCCGCGCATCCGGCCGGGCGTGCCGGTGTCGTTCCCGGTGGCCTGGGATGACCTCGACCGCGTGGCGCCGGCCGACTTCACCGTGCACACCGCGCCCGCCCTGCTCGCCGACGGCGATCCGTGGGCTGAGCAGATGCCGCCGGCGCAGCCGTTGAGCACCGATCTGGTCGAGGAGGGCCACACCATCCCGGTCGCCCGGGTCCAGGCGATGCACGAGGGCAAGCGGCGTGCCCGCGCCCGCCGCAGCCCGCCGGGGTAAGGCCGGGACGCGGCGGGCGCGGCGGCGGAATGCGCGGCCAAGGCGATGATGTTGCCGCAGCATGCCATCTGTTGTGATCGCCGCCGCGTTCGGCGGCCCCGAGGTGCTCTCGGTTGTCGAGGAGCCCACAGCCGGGCCCGGTCCGGGACAAGCGCGCGTCGCGGTCCGCGCCGCCGGCGTCAACCCGGTTGACTACAAGGCCTACAGCGGTGCGTTCGGCGCCGATCCCGCCCGGCTGCCGGTACGGCCCGGGTCCGAGGCCGCCGGGGTGGTGGCCGCGGCCGGCCCGGATGCGGTGGGCCCGGCCGGGCCCGTCGCCGTGGGCGACGAGGTGATCGCATACCGGGCGCCCGGCGCCTACGCCACCGAGCTGGTGGTCCCGGCGGCGGCCCTGATCCCCAAGCCGCCGACCCTGGACTGGGCGCAGGCCGCGGGACTGATGCTGACCGGCGTGACGGCGTGGCACACCCTGGCCGCGACGGACGTGCAACCGGGCGACACGGTCCTGATCCACGGCGGGTCCGGCGGGGTGGGGCTGATGGCGGTGCAGCTCGCCACCGGACGCGGGGCGAGGGCGGTGGCGACGGCCAGCCCGGGCAGGCACGGTTTCCTGCGCGACCTGGGCGCGCTGCCGGTGGCTTACGGGCCCGGCCTGGCCGAGCGGGTCCGCGCGGCCGCGCCCGGCGGGGTCGACGCCGCGCTGGACCTGATCGGCACGGACGAGGCGGTCAACGTCTCGCTCGAGCTGGTGGCCGACCGGGCGCGGATCGCCACCATCGCCGCGTTCGCGCGCGGCTTCCAGGCGGGCATCAAGGTCCTCGGCGGCGCGCCGGGCGCGGACCCGGGAACGCGGATCCGCGACGCCGCCCGGCTGGAGCTGGCGCAGCTCGCCGCCGCCGGGACGCTGCAGGTCTTCGTGACCCAGACGTTCCCGCTCGCCCAGGCCGGCGACGCCCACCGGGCCATCATGAGCGGTCACACCACCGGGAAGATCGCGCTCATCCCTTAAGGACCCGGCCACAAGGACGGCTGGGCCCGGGGTCCCCGCATCCCGTCTGGCGGCAGCCCGGGCACCATCCACGGTCCGCGCGGCCCGGCCGGCCGGCGCCGGCTATGGTCGCGGCGTGGAGCAGGTCGAGGTCGCGGTCGTCGGGGCCGGCCTGCTCGGCTCCGCGACCGCGCGGGCGCTCGGCGCGCGGGGCGTCCAGGCCGTGGTGCTCGAGCAATTCAATCCGGGTCATGCCCGCGGCTCCTCACACGGCGCGACGCGCATATTCCGGCTGTCGCATCCCGATCCCGGCTACGTGCGGATGGCGGCCGGCGCGCTGCGGGCCTGGGCGCGGCTGCAGGCGGACGCGGGCGAGCAACTGCTGGTGAGGACCGGCGGCCTCGACGCCGGCCCGGGCGCGGACCAGTGCGCGGCGGCGCTGGCGGACTGCGGCGTGGAGCACTCCTGGCTGCCGGCCGGGGACCTGCACGACCGTTTCCCCGGGATCGCGGCGCGGCCCGGCGAGCGCATGCTGTTCCAGCCCGACGGCGGCGTCTGCCTGGCCGGGCGGGCGGTCGCGGCGCTGCAGCGGCTGGCCCAGCGCGACGGTGTGCCCATCCGGGCCCGCACCCCGGTGCTCGGCATCGAGCCCCGGGAGGACCGGGTCGTGCTGCGCACCCCGGCCGGCGAGATCTCGGCCGGCGTGGCGGTGATCACCGCCGGGCCGTGGAGTGAGCGGCTGCTCGCCGGGGCGCTCGCCCGCGCCCCCCGGATGGCGGCGACCTTGCAGCAGGTGCGCTACTTCGCGCCGCGGGAGACCGGCGCTGCGTGGCCGACCTTGATCGAATGGCCGCCTGAGGGCCTGGTCTGGTATGCGGTGCCGATGGTGGGCGGCGCACCGGGGGTGAAGGTGGCGGCCCATGCTCGCGGCCGGGCCGTCGATCCCCAGGACGGGCCGTTCGGCGAACTCGATCCGGGGCTGGAGGACCAGGCCGTCCGGTACGTGCGCAAGCGCCTGCCGGGCCTGGAGCCGGCCGGGCTCGCGCCGGAGACCTGCCTGTACACGATGACCGCCGACGAGGATTTCGTGCTCGACCGCCAGGGGCGCCTCGTCGTCGGCGGCGGCTGCTCGGGCCAGGCGTTCAAGTTCGGGCCGCTGTTCGGCGACATCCTGGCCGGCCTGGCCCTCGGCCAGGACACCGGCATCGCCCGCGAGCGCTTCGCGCTGTCCCGGCCCGCGCTGGCCACAGCGCCCCAGGTCTGAGCAGACCCGGGCCTTCTCCCGGCCGATAGGCCAGCCCAGCACGATCACAGGACCGGTGTATGCTGAACGGAAGTTCATGAACATTAGTTCATGAGCTTCCGTTCACGAGGAGGGTTCCGATGGCGGAGATCGAGGTCCGCGGCCTGACGAAGAGGTTCGGCACGGTGACCGCCGTCCGGGACGTGTCCTTCACCGCTCCGGCCGGCCAGGTCACCGGCTTCCTCGGGCCCAACGGGTCGGGGAAGACCACGACGCTGCGGGTCGCGCTCGGCCTGATGCGGCCCACCGCCGGCGAGGCCCTGATCGGGGGTGCCCCTTACCGGCACCTCGCCCAGCCCCGCCGCCGCGTCGGTGCGCTGCTGGAAGCGACCGGCTTCCATCCGGGGCGCCGGGCCCGCGACCACCTGATGGTCCTGGCTGCCTCGTGCGGCCTGCCCGGCCGCCGGGTAGACGAGGTTCTCGGCCTGGTGGACCTGGGGCCAGCGGCGGACCGGCGGGTCCGGGAGTTCTCACTCGGCATGCACCAGCGCCTGGGCCTCGCCGCGGCCCTCCTGGGCGACCCGCAGGTTCTCCTGCCCGACGAGCCAGCCAACGGCCTCGACCCGGCCAGCATCGCCTGGCTCCGCGGGCTGCTGCGCGGCCTGGTGCTGCTCGGGTACGCCGTTGCCTTCGCCGTCGCCGGCACGCTCGTTACACTCAGGCGCGATGTCACCTAGGAAACCAGCCGCCCTGCGCGACGGCGACGGCCAGAACCTGCGCGACTATCTCATCGCCACCGCCGCGCGGCTGATCGACGAGCGGGGCAGCGCCGGTCTGGGCGTGCGCGACATCGCCCGGGAGGCCCGGGTCTCCGATGGCGTGCTCTACAACTACTTCGAGGACAAAGAGGACCTGCTCGCGCACGCCCTGCTCACGCATGTGGGCACCGTCATGGCCAGTAGGCCGCGGATGCCGCCGGCCGGGACCGGGACGGTGGCGGACAACCTGCGGCTGTTCATCGATATGGGCCTGGGCGCACTGATGCGGGTGGTGCCGGCCTTCGCCGGGCTGCTCTCACAGCCGAAGGTGCTCATGCGTTTCCACGCGATGGTCGGCGGAGATGCCGCCTTCGCCGGCGAGGCGGGTGCCGGCGGCGAGGCGGGCGCCGACGGCGGGGCGGGGCGCGAGACCGGCCAGGACCACGCCTCCCCGCCAGCAGGCCCCGATGACGGGGGCCCGGCCGGGCTGCCGACGATCCTGGCCTCCTATCTGCTCGCCGAGCAGCGGCTCGGCCGCATCGACCAGGCCGCGGACATCGACGCCGCCGTGACCCTGGTCGTCGGCGCGATCCACGGCCAGATCCTGCCCCGGGTCCTGTTCAGCCCGCCGGGCGGCACGATCACCATTCCCCCGGGCCTGGCCGGGCGGCTCGCGGAGACGGTCCTGTCCGGCATCGCGCCGCCGCGTCCCTAGGCCGGCCCACCGCCGGCCCCGGTCCGGCCTTTCTCCGGCGCCCGCAATCTTGATCAGGACGACCGGGCCGCCAGCACATCGAAGTCCCGTTCCGCGTAAAGCCAGTGCTCCCACTCCTCGTTGACGATGCCTGCAGGCAGCGGCGCACGGCGAAGCTTTCCGGCTCGGGGCAGCCCGGCTCGGTGACCGGCCCGGTCAGGCCGGCCAGCCTGGCAGAAATCACTCACCTGCCGTGACTGGGCCCCACCGCCACCGGAACCGCCCTGGCTGGCCAGGGAGGCCAGCTGGCCGTGCGGGGAGGAAGCGCCTGGCCGCCGGGCAGCAGCTCCCCGGTGTCGTCGAACAGGACAACCCCGTTGCAGAGCAGGCTCCAGCCCTGTTCGGGGTGAGCGGCCACGGTGTGGGCGGCGTCACGGTCGGGAGCGGTCGCGGCGGGACAGCGGGGAAGATGACGGCACACCCTCGACCGGGCGCAGGCTCCTGGTGCCCTGTCCCCGGCTGGTACCCTGTGCCCGGCGGTGGAAGAAATCATGGTGGCCCCCTAGCTGGCCGTTGCACTTAATAGGACGCGCGGACGGCCCACTTGATACACGCGGCGGACGGTACGGCCGGCTCGAATCACGCCGGCACCCGGCCCCGCCGGCCTGTACCAGCCGCCCATCCGGTACCCGGGACTGGCCCGGCCGGTCAGGTGGCGCCGTACCGGCCGCCGGGCCGGCGGAGCGCCAGGACCACGAACAGCAGTGGCACCGCGATCCAGAACTGCAGGTAGCTGTAGCGCCGCAACTCACGGGGGATGTCAGCACCGGCCAGCTCGGCCTCAAGTGCGCCGGGCCGCGACAGCGATGCCGCCTGCCAGGCCACCACGGCGTAGTTGACGCCGGCCCCGGCGAGCCAGGCGCCGAACAGCTTCCACCCGGGCGCCCCCGCCGTGACGGCCACCCACACGCCCAGGCCCGTGCCGCCGACGGCCCCGAGGACGAATTCGGCGCGGATCAGGCGCCGCCGCCGTCGCGTTCCCGCCACACCGTGCATATCCAGTGCGGCCAGCCGGCGCACATCCAGCGGCACCATGACTCCATCATGGTCCAGGCCGGGACTCGGCGACGATGATGTCGCGGGCAGGCTCGGGCTCCCCCAGACTGGTGGCGGTGGTGCCCCGGCGGATGAACTCGCGAGGCGGCGGCCACAGGGCGACGTGCTGGTCGCCGGTGGCGTCGTCGTAACGGATGAAGGTCACCTCACCGATGGCCACCGCGAACAGGTGGAACCGGCCGGGCTCGGGACTCCATCCCAGGCTGGCGGTCACCGCCGCGGCGTAGCGGCGCTGCAGATCCGGGCCGCGCTCAGCACGGGCGGTGCCACGGATCTTGAACTCTCCCTCGCCGCCGTCGCGGCTGGTGACCACGCTGTGCACCAGGATGCGCGGGTCACGCAGCAGGTCGGCGGCCTTCCTGGATTGCCACAGCATCGACAGCCACAAGACGCCATCCAGCACGAAGGGCTCCACCGGGCTGATCCGCGGCGTGCCGTCACCACGGATCGTCGCCACCAGGACCACGCCCGGTTCCAGCAGCCGCTGCCGGCCAAGCCCGGCCAGGCCCGGCTGCAGGCGTTCCAGCTCCGACCAGTCCATGACGTCTCACCTCACCCAGGCCGCAGCATCCCGCTCACCCGTCCTGCCTATCGCAGCCTGCCGACAATCCGCCGACTTGGCGGCGCCGCCAGGGGTGCCGGCCGATGCCTACAGAGCCGGGCAGCCCTCGAGCAGGTGGCTGAACGCCCAGGCCGGCTGCTTGATGCCGGAGCAGGAGTTGCTGTCAATCGTGCCCGGGCACCCGCCGTTGTCCCGCTGGATCGCCCAGATCGAAATCAGCGGCAGCCGGCCGTAACAGCGCCAGGCTCGGCTCCCCCGGGCGCGCCGGCCCGGCCAGGGCTGCCCACCGGCGGGCAGATCACCCCGGCGTCATCGGCCCCTGGTCAGGTACGTGAGCAGTTCGGGTTGTGCATGATCGGGCCCGCGTCCTCGAGGAGGCCCAGCGCCACCGTGGGCTGGCCGTACTGCTTGTTCTGGCCGAAGGCGTTGCCGTTGGGCATCTGCCCGAACTCCCATACGCAGGCGCCTTGCACGCTGGCCAGGGTCCAGTAGGGATAGAACTGGCCGGGCGCTTGCGTTGGCGGCACCACGCAGCCGGCCAGGGTGGTCGGGTTGCAGGCGCTGTTGGTCGCCGGGTTGTCGGTCAGGAACTGGATCTGTGGGTAGCGGGCCCCGTGCCCGGTAGTCGGCTGCTGGATGGTCAGCGCCGACGGGAACATGCCAGGGGTGAGCGAGTCCGGCCAGTCGGCCCAGTACGAGGTGCCGTCATAGTCGAGGTCGGCGCCGGTGCACCCGGTGGCCAGGTCCGGGAAAGAATTAAGCGGGCCGTGGGTGTCCCCGGCCTTGAAGCAGGGAGCGTCGTTCGCTTCGGCGCTGGTACTGGAGCCATCCGGCGGCCCGGCGTTCTCGTACGGGCCACGGCAGAAGTTCCACGACGGGTCGGCGTAGTTGCCCACCGTCACCGGTGCGAAGCCCTGCAGCCGCGTACACGGGGTGAAGTGCCCGATCTCGTAGGCGACGTTGATGTTCGCCGCCGCCCAGCCGCCCTGGTTGATGGTCTTGGCGGTCGAGTACAGCGGCCGGAAGCTCCACGGCGTGCCGCTGCAGTCGGCGATCGATGTGTTCATGAAGCCGTTCGCGGCCGACGCCAGCATGAAGCCGCTCCGGCCGGAACTGAGATCTCGGATCTGGGTCTCCAGCGCGCCCGCCCTCCGGTTATCGAAGATCCGGATCTTGAGCTTGTCACCGGGATTCATCCGCAACGTGGCCTGGTTCGGTGTCAGGGTGCTGACGTTCGCATCCTGCGGGCTCGGCGGCCCGGTGGGGACGCCGTTGGTCTGGACGAAGGCGAAGTTCACCGGCTCGATGCAGTTGTTGTTGCACGAGGCGAACCCCGCCGTGCACTCCAGCGAGTCGATCGTCAGCGCCGCGCACCAGTGAGTGCCATCACAGCTGATGCCGTCCACGGCCGGCGGGAATCCGGGCGGGTAGAACTGCAGTTCCAGCAGGGCGCTGCCGCCGCCCAGGTAGCTGCCATGAGGCGAGTTCGTATCACTGTCGGGCTTGCAGGGCAGCAGCGGGTAGGAATTGGGATCGCACAGCGCCATGGAGTACCACAGCGCCGGCATCAGCTCGAAGAAATGCGTGGTGTCCTTGAGCGGCCCATGGACCGTGGGCAACTTGCGCGGATCCCGTGGCAGGGTCTGCACATATGACACGTTGGTCGATGAGCCCGGCTGGCGCGAATAGAACTGCACCGTCGGCTCGTCGTGGCCGATG
Source organism: uncultured Actinomycetes bacterium (assembly GCA_963730065.1). GTDB lineage: Bacteria > Actinomycetota > Actinomycetes > Streptosporangiales > Streptosporangiaceae > UBA9676. Next base: position 87,832 of record CAVSQL010000017.1, read on the forward strand.
TAGTGGCCGTTGTCCTCCAGCTGCCCGTACTCACCGCTTGCGCCATGTACCTCGGCGCAGAGGATGCCACCAGGTTTGACGGGACGCTGGATGGGGCTGTACCCGTTGCAGTCCAGCTCGCCGACGGGCTGTACTCGTAGCGCGGCCGCGCTGCCACCCGCCGCGGCCAGACTCGTGCCCGGTGCTATGAGCTGGACGGCGGCCAGCGCTGCCGCCGCCAGGCTGACCGTGAAAAATGGCCAGGAGCGCAGATACCGAGAGCCTGTCGTGCGGGTCATAGCGCGCCTCCGCTTGGCCGCCTGCATGCAACCCGACACCCGTGGCGCGGCCACCCTGCCCCGCCTAGGGTGCGCCATTCCCTGCCGAACGTAGACCTTCGGTGCATGCCCGTCAAGATCGGCGGACGGTGGCACGATGCCGGTCCGCACCGCGCCGGCGATCCGGATCCGCGCCGTGTCTTCCATGTCCGGGCCAGAAGGCCAAAGCTGGGAGCATGCGGCCGACGATCGTCATCATCGGCGGGGGGATCAGCGGGCTGGCGGCTGGCATCGCCTTTGCCCGCCGGGGCCTGGCACCGGTGATCTATGAGCAGGCTCCCGAGCTCAAGGAGGTCGGGGCGGGCGTGACCTTGTGGGCCAACGCCTTCCGCGCCCTGGAATCGATCGGCCTGGCCGGGGAGGTGCTGCGGCTCGCCGGCGGGTTCACTGGCGGCGGCGTCAAGCGCCGCGACGGAACGTGGCTGATGCACCAGCGCAAGGACATCATGCTGGACCGCTGGGGATCCGGCCTCGCCAGCATGCACCGGGCCGAGCTGCAGCAGCTGCTGGCCGCCGAGATCGATCCGGCCACGATCCACCTCGGTGCCCGCTGCACCGGGTTCCGGTATATCGCCGGTGGCGTCGCGGCGCGGTTCGAGGACGGCCGCGAAGTCCCCGCCGACCTGCTCGTCGGCGCGGACGGGGTGCATTCGGTGGTCCGGGGCCAGCTGTTCGGCGAGGCGCCGCTGCGGTACCGCGGCTACACCGCCATCCGGGGGATAACGCCAGCGGGATCGGTCCCGCTGCCGGCCGATGCGTGTGAGACGTGGGGGCGGGGCTGCCGGTTCGGCCTCGGCCCCACCAGCGGAGAGCGGCTCACCTGGTTCGCGACCTGGAACACGCCGGCCGGCAGCGGCGCGGGCGGCAGCCGGGAGCACCTGCTCGGGCTCTTTGGTGACTGGCATGAGCCGATCCGCCGCATCATCGAGGCGACGCCGGCGGACGGTATCGTCCGGACCGACATCTACGACCGCCGGCCAGCCAGGACGTGGACCCGGGGACGGGTGGCGCTGATCGGCGATGCCATCCACCCGATGACGCCCGACCTCGGCCAGGGCGCCTGCCAGGGAATCGTCGACGCGGTGACCCTGGCCGGATGTGTGGCCGGGGGGGACGGCCTGCGCGCCAGCCTGCTCAGCTACCAGCGGCAGCGGCGGCGGAACGCCGCCCTCACCACCATGGTCGCGCGCACGATGGCCGCCACGGGCCAGGGGCACGGGCGCCTCAGCTGCGCCGCCCGCGACGCCATGATCATGGCACTGCCGCTTCCGGTGCTGCTGCGCCAGCTCGACATGGTGGTCGGCCGGCCGCAAGCCTGAGCCGGGCGCATCCGATCCGGGCGCCGGGCTGCGTACCGGACCTTATGGGACGAAGACCGGGCAGCCGCTAAGGCCTGTGGCGGCCCGCCGGCGCGGGCCGGTACCGGCGCTGGCCAGAGGGCGCGGGCCTGAAGCCTTCCATATTAGTTAGTTAACTCACTTGACATCGAGCGGCGGCCGGGAGATTCTAAGTCAGATAACTAACTAACTTCTCGGAGGTGCATGGCTATGGAGCAGCTGCCTGGGAGTGCGGAATCAGCGAGGGAACAGGCCGTTCCGGCCGTCGGCTCGCGCCTTGTGTTGCGATCGCGGCTGGGGGCGCTCACGCTCCTGCTGCTATGCGCCGTGCAGTTCCTCGGCATCGTCGACGCGTCGATCGTCAACGTCGCGCTGCCGTCGATCCAGCGCAGCCTGCACTTCTCGCAGCAGAGCCTGCAGTGGGTGGCCAGCGGCTACATCCTCACCTACGGGGGCTTTCTCCTGCTCGGGGGGCGCCTTGGCGACCTGCTCGGCCGCCGGCGCATGCTGATCGCCGGACTTACCGTGTTCGCCCTGGCGTCGCTGACCGCCGGACTGGCCAACACGCCGGGCCTGCTCGTCGCCGCCCGGCTGGTTCAAGGCGTCGGCGGCGCGCTCATGGCACCCGCGGCCCTCTCCGAGCTCACGACAACCTTCCGGGAGGGCAAGGACCGCGACACCGCGTTGGGGGCGTGGGGGGCGATCAGCGGGGTGGCAGCCGCGGCCGGCGTGTTCTTCGGCGGCCTGCTCGCCCAGGGCCCCGGGTGGCGCTGGGTGTTCTTCGTGAATCCCCCGATCTGTGCTCTCGTGGTCGCCGGCGCGCTGGCGCTGCTGCGGGGCGGCCGGGGGGCCAGGAGCCAGGCCCCGGCGTTCGACACCCAGGGCGCGGTGCTGATCACGGGGGGCGTATCGCTCCTGGTGTACTCGCTGGTCCGCGCGCCGGTCGCAGGCTGGGGCTCGGCCCAGACCATCCTGACGCTGGCCGGGTCGGCCGTCCTGGTCGCCGCGTTCGCCGTCAACGAGCTGCGGAGCCGGAACCCCTTGATCCCGTTCGCGATCCTGCGGGTGAAGGGACTTGTGGCCGCGAATGTGACCCAGCTGATCGCGTTCGCCGGGTTCTTCTCGATGTTCTTCTTCGTCACCCTGTACATGCAGGAGGTCCTGGGCTACTCGCCCCTCAGGGCGGGTGCCGCCTATCTCCCCATCACGGCAGGCTTCGCAGTCGCGGGAGGCATCGCATCACAGCTGATTACGCGCATCGGCACCCGCCCCGTGGTGGTGGCTGGCTGCCTGATAGCGGCGGGCGGGATCTACTACCTGTCGCGCGTGCCGTTGCATGGCTCGTACGTCACTGACCTGCTCCCAGGGTTCCTGGTGATGTCGCTTGGCGCGGGATCGGTGTTCGTATCGGTCGCGGCCGCCGCCAACGCCGGCGTTCCCGGGGATAAGGCGGGCCTGGCGGCCGGGCTGTTCAACGCCTCCCAGCAGGTCGGCAGCGCCCTCGGCCTGGCCATCCTGTCGGTCGTCGCGATCACCCGCACCAACGAGCTGATCGCGGCCAAGGCGTCCCCGGTCATCGGGCTGGACGCCGGGTATCACCGAGCCCTCCTCGTCGGCAGCCTCCTGATGGCAGCGGCCGCCCTCATCGCCCTGCGGATCAGCAACACCCGCGCAGCGGCACCGCTGGTCCTGGCCGACACCGAGCCGGCTCGAGAGCCGGCCGACCGGTAGCCGACCAGAGGAGAAGCAGAGCACGACCATGCCTCCCGGGACGGCTCTTCGGCCGGCGGCAGGCCGGTTCCGCTCCGGGACACGCGATGGCATGGCGACGGGAAGCGCGCCTGACCGCCCGAACTCTATACTGGTAGTGAGATGACTAACTCACTTGCACACAATCCGGAAGGCACGGCTGGGCAACCGCCCGGGAAGCGGCAGCGCCTCGTCGCCGCCGCAAGTCAGCTCCTGCACCAGCAGGGCGTTGAAAAGACAACGCTGGCTGATATCGCACAAGCCGCCGACGTGCCGGTGGGCAACGTCTACTACTACTTCAAGACCAAAGACGACATCATCGCCGCGGTCATCGAAGCCCACGTCCGGCAGGCCAAGGCGGCGCTCGCCTCGATCGACAGCCGTCACCGCTCACCAAGGAGCCGATTGAAGGCGCTCGTCGGCGAGTACGCGGATCAAGGTGAGGTCATCGCGCTATATGGGTGCCCGCATGGCAGCCTCTGCTCAGAGCTGGACAAACGCCCCGGCCAGCCCGATTTCGCGCTCGCGGAGCTGATGCGCGTCCCCGTCGAGTGGGCCGAGGGGCAATTCCGGGCACTGGGCCGACGCGACGCCCATGACCTCGCCGTCAGCCTCATCGCCGCGTATGAAGGAAGCGCGCTGCTGGCCAACACGTTCCGCGATCCCAGCATCCTCGCCCGCGAAGCGCGTCGTCTCAACCGCTGGATCGACACGCTCTGAGCTGCGCAGGCGGGGTTGCGGGCCGTGATCGGGGCTAGCCGCCGCAGGGGATACGGATCGCTCGGCGTCGGTGCGGGTGAATAGGCGGCAGCCGGTTATGTCACGGGTGGGTTCGGCTAAACGACGTTATCGTTATTGGGTGTCTTCTGACGGGCGCGGCCATGGAGGGTCCCGTCTTTCTTCCACGATCGCGCTGATCGCTTCGGTCGCGGTTGCAATCATGGGTGCTCTGCTCGGCTTGCTGGTGATTCTCAGCCCGGCCTTCCATGGCCATCCCAGCCCCCAGCAGACGGTGACGGCCCAGCAGAGTGTGACGGGTGCGCCTACGCCACCCAGCACCAGCACGAAGTCACCATCGTCGGGCGCGCACTCACCGTCGGCGACCCCGCAGCCAGTCATGGTCGTTCCATCCGTGATCACTATCAATCTCAACGGCGGCGCAAGCGATACTGGCCTGTCGGCCTGGGGCCCCTTGCTTGGCGCTGTTGCTGGTGTGATCACGGCCCTGGGCTCGGTCGCCGCCGTTTTCTTCGGCCGGGATAGACGCAGGCATTCAGGCCAGGAAACGCCAGCAACCCATGATTCCGGGCTGTAAGCCAGATTGGCCAGGTTACGCCCGGCCCGCGGCCCGCTCGCCCCAGGCCTGACCCGATTCGGCCCACCCCATCGCGCTCAGCCGCCAGTGGCCTGGCTGAGCTCGATCAGGTGGCCGTCCGGGTCGCGCAGGAAGCAGCGGATCTCAACGCCCCAGTCGTACGGCTCGGTGAGGAAGACGGCGCCCCGCGCCCGCAGCGCCTCATAGGCCGCCCGGCAATCGGCGACCCGCAGCGTCATCGCGTGACTGACCTGGCCAGGGGCGGCCGGTGGGGTGAAGACCACGCCGGGCTTGTCCGCGGTTGGCCCGCCACCGGTCACCAGGAGCAGCCACGTACCGGCGAAACGCAGCACCACGCTGGTCCCCCCGTACTCGCGGTACAGCTCCGCGCCGAGGACATTCACCCAGAAGTCACGGGACCGGGCCGGGTCCGCCACCACGAGGATGTGGGTGACTGCGACATCGGGCCCCAGCGGGCCGGCCGGCGGCTGCGGTTCCATCACGGATGGCCTTCCTGCAGACGGCTGGTTAGAGCCCGGCGATGGTGACCTGTCCGGGATGCTCGACGATGAACCTGTAGCGGATGGTAGCTGCCTGGCCGCTGTCGAGCGACAGAACCCACGTGAGCTCGCCCAGGTCGTTTTGCTCGGCCGGGTTCGGGCTGGTCTCGCGTAGCCGCACCTTGATATCGCCGTCCGTGGACACCGGGATGTGGTCGTGCACGCTGACCCGCGCCTTGTCCGTGCGGTGATTTTCCACCGTGATCTCGTAGGCGACGTCGATCGTGCGCGTGCCCCCGATCACGGCCTTGCTCGTGCTCCGGCGGCGCAACTCGCGTTCGACCCTAATCTGGTCATCCACTCCGAGCTGCAGCTCGAACTCCTCGCCCGCGGCGACGGTCTCCAGGGAGGTCTCCCCGACGAACTGGGTGCCATGGAAGACACGTGCCGGGCCCGGCAGCAGCAGGAGCGGCGAGGTATTGGTGACGGTCGCCCGCACGTATGCCTCGGGGGCCAGAGCCGGAACCGCGAGGTGATCGAGCGCGGTGTCCAGCGCGAACTGGGCGACCATGGTCTTGTGCGGCCCGCCGTCGGCGGGCACGGCCAGCGGACGCTGGACCCGGTAGGCCAGGCCGGCTCCTGACTCGCCGGGTTCGGCGGCCAGCAGCGCGGCCTCCTCCAGATCGCCGTCCCCTTCGCCGGGACCGGCCGATGCGGCAGCCATGGGGACGGCCATCCGGCGCTGGGGACCCCCTCGCGCCATCGCCATCGATCTGCCCGCAAGCGGGCGCGGGACCGGCTGGGCGCGCCCGATGTACCAGGGATCCAGCTCCGGCAGCGCCTGATGCAGCCCGCGCCGCGTGGTGGACAAGACCAGCTCGACCGCGGGCCAGTCCTCACCGGTCTGCTGGGTGACCTCGGCGAGGTAGCTGACGGCAAGCCGCTCGCTGTCCAGCACCAGGTCATACAGCGGCCGCCAGGACGCGCCGGGCACATGATAGGAAAGCTCCAGCTCGGCGCGGGTAGCGGCGCTGGCCTCGAGGGTGGCGGACACTTCGGCAAACGCGACAGCATAGCCAACCCGTTCTTCTGCCTCGGCGAGCCGCTCCTCGGCGGCTTCGAGTTCGCGGCGGGCGGCGCGCCTGCGCTCGCCGATGTCGCGGCGGCGGCTGAGCGTGCCCGCCGTGTCAGCGGACAGATGACCGGCCATCTGGGCGAGGTCGTCGTGGCCGGCGCGGCCGAAGCTCAGCGCCCGCGCCAGCGCCGTGGCGGCCGCCTCGGACAGGTGGCCCAGAAAGGCCAGGCGCGCCTGTTCGGCGGTGTCCTCGTCGTCAAGCGCCTGGACGGCGTCGCGGCATCTGTCGGCCTCCGACCGCAGCCGCGCGGTCTCCTCGCGCAGGGGGTCGGTGCGGTAGCCGTTGTGTACCTCGACGTTCAGCAGGGCCAGATCCCGCCCGCGGGCCGCGACGCGAACCGACGCCGGATCTACGCTCGCCGGCAGGTCGCCGATCACTACCGGCCGCAGCCCCGGCTCCACGTTCACCGTGCCGCGGCGCCGCACCCGGGCGCCGTCTATGAAGACGGTCACGGCCGCGATCGGTGCGTCCAGGGGGGTGCCCTCCACCATCGGCCTCTCCTTGCTCCGCGCGCGCTTTCATCGGTGCAACACACTGTCCCAGTATCGGCTCACCGCGTCGTCTCCAGCCCACCATCTGGCCGGGCTGACCGTAACGGGCGTCAACCGCGGGCCCGCCTAACGCGATGCGGGAACCGATCGCCTCAGTGGAGCGTCCAAGCTCCTGTGATGGGCACGATGCGATGGCTTTGCCCGCGGGCCTGGTGGCTGCTGCCGGCCGCCGGTCTTGTGCTTGTCACCGCCGCCTGTGGCGTGCGCCCGGCACCAGCGAACGCGGCTCGGCCGTCTGGTTCAGCCGCGCTGATCTCCGGCATGGTGCAAGCCAGCCCGGGATGTCCTGTCGAGCGGCAAAACCCCGCTTGCCGGCCCCGCCGGCTGGGTGACGTCCAGGTCGAGGCCCGGTCCGTGCCCACTGGGCTGACTGCGACCACCCGCGCCCGCGCCGACGGTCACTACGCCTTCAGGCTCCGGCCGGGACGGTATGTACTGGTCGCCGCGCCAAGGCAGGCCATTCCCCGCTGTCCTCACGTACTCGTCTCGGTCACGTCACCGGCGCCCGTCCGCATCAACATCAACTGCGATAGCGGCATCCGCTGACGCCGGAGCGCCAGCACCGACTGCGGTGATGCAGTCAGGTGGCGCCCACCGCTGCGTGTGGTGGGCGCCACCTTTGGCCGACACCGGGTGCTGCTGGCCGTCAGCCAAGCGGGACCTTGACGACGCGCGTTCCCCAGTTTTGCGCCCCAGTCGTGGTCTGGCTCGACTTGGGCGGGATGTACTCAGTGGCGAGCCACGCGGAATCCGACTGGAAGTCCGGAACCGCGAAGGAGTAGTCACCCCAGCGCGTCGAGTTCGGGTCGTACGGCCCCGTCCCCGCCGCTGCCACCACCGGCGGCCCGAAATTGCCCTGACCGGCCTTCAGCGTGGCGTAGGCGGCGCTCGGGAACTGGCTGGCGCTGGTCTGGGTGAACACGACCGCCGCGTTCCCGGCCGCGTCCGGCTGCACCGCCGGGTAAATCTCGTACCGGCCGGCGCGGTCGATGTATCCCTGGCGGACAACCGACGCCCCGGTGATCCCGGTCGTTCCGAGTTTCGGCTTCACCTGGAACCAGGCCCCGCCTGCGCGCACCGTGCTGTCGCCGGCGGGTTGCACCGCCGTCGTCAGCTCACCCCAGACCGTGCCGCCGACGAACGCCGTCTGCTGCATCCGGTCGTCGCCGGCATTCAACAGGCTCGTAGCACCCTTCTGGGGAGGGTTCGGCGGGTTGGCGTACTTCTGCGAGTTGATGACGATGCTGGACAGCGTCGGCGTGCCGCCCAGGCTGACCTGGTTCCGGTTGGTCACGGCCCACACGCTGATGCGGTGGTCACCGGTGCCGTTGGGGTCCAGCGCGCCGAGCATGTACTCGGCGTTCGGGTTCCCCTGGGACAGGGCAGGCTGCGGCGCCACTGTGCTGGTTGTGTTGTTCGTCAGGTGGGCGAAGTGCGCGAAGCGCGCGCTCGGGGCGCCGTTGACCAGGTCGGATTTGTCGATGACCCACATCTCGGCGCCGTTGAACTGTGGCCCCAGGATCGAGAACTCGTCAGCGGTGACGTAGAAATTGGTCTGGTCGATCCCTATCCTCGGCTGGTCACCGAAGCAGGGGCAGCCGTTCCCACCCGGGTCCGTGGTGTCGATCGCGTACTCGTTCCACAGCCCGATCGGACTGGAGCTGTGCCGGACGGCGATCTGCAGGGTACTCGCGGTGCCCGTGTCGTTGAGGAACAGGACGATCGCGAACCAGGTCTGGGTCGAGGGATCGAACCAGCAGCGCGGGTCGCTGGTGAACTCCTTGCCCCCCACGTTGAACAGGTCGTTGATGTTGAACGGCCCGCGCAGCGACTTCCCGGCCGTGTTGTAGATTCGGTACGCGGAGTTGACCGCCTCGAGCACGAAGCCGTTGCCCTTGCACAGCCCCTGGTCCGGCGGTTCGAACGTCTGCTCGTAGTTGGTGAACTGGCTGTCCCGGCTGCTGACGCCGTTGAAGTTGACCAGAGCAGAGGTAGTGGACGTCGCCGCTGCTGCGGCCGCCGGCGCCGGCGCCTGGGGGACCGCTTCCGTCGCCGAGAAGTGGCCGTTTGGCAGCCGCCGGACCCCTCTCGGCACTGTCACCAGCGGCGTCGTGACGGTCGGCGTTCTTCTGGGCACCAGCCGGGCCACGCCCGTTGTGCCGGTGTAGTGCGTCACTGCGGGATTCGGGCTGCTCCCTGAGGCGGCCGCTTGGGCCACTGTCGGCGCCAGCCCGGCTGCAATCGTCGCCAGGCTTGCGGCCGCGGCCACGCCTAACCAACGCATGCGAGTGAGCTTCATTGGACCCCCTTCGCTCACCAGGTGGTTCCCCACCTGGCCCCATAGGGGCATACAAAACCCCGGGTTGAGCCTATACACGCCGGTCTCTCCGGCGGAATAGGCCCGGCCGGATTGGCGGCTCGGCAAAGGGCTGGATATCCGGTCCCAGTGCCAGCGAGATGGCCGGCGCAGGGCCCGGTCACCAGCAGCAGCCACGAACCGGCGAACCGCGCAGCCACCGCGCTGGTCAGCTGGCCTGCCGGTAGCGGCTGAGGATCTCGGTGCGCAGGTGCGGGCTGGAGGCACCTAGCGCCGACAGGATGGGCGGGACGGCGCCGTCGGCCATGGACACGACCGCCAGGCCAAGATGCTCCACCCCGACCTGCCCGCTGCGCCCGGTTCGCGCCTCAAGGACCGCGTGCATCAGGCACTTCTTGGCCCGGGGCGTGAACGGGATGCGTCCCGGGCCAGCGGGGAGCTGGCCGTGGCCGGTCCCCTCATCCGGCGCCTGCCGTGGGCCCGGCGCCCCCGTCACCGGGCCGGTGGCCGGTACCACCACCTGCCGCCTGGCCCGGCGGGACCGGTGGGCCAGGCGGCCGGCCCAGCGCCGGCCCCGCGGCCAGCGGGCCGGCGCCGCGGTCAGGGCATCCGGCCCGAAGGCCGCCTCGACCTTGCCCCGGACGGCGTCGAGATCGATGCCGATGGCGGCGAGCGCATCGGCGTCCAGGACGTCGAACAGGCTGACCCCGCGGCCGGCCCCGGCCAGCCGGACCACCTCCGCCCGGACGCGTTCTGGCGTGACGCCGTGGCCGCGCAGGATGATGCCGGCCTGGCCGTCGGTGGCGGCCAGGGCCAGCAGCAGGTGCTCGCAGCCGATCCAGCGATGGCCCAGGCGGAGCGCGTTCTCGCGCGCGCCTACCACCACGTCGCGGGCGTCGCTGGTGAACCGTTCCAGCATCATCGCCTCCCAGGCCGCCGGCCGTGCTTGCGGTGCACGGTCTGCTTGGTCACGCCGAGCCGGACGGCGATGTCCTGCCACGACCAGCCCTGCGCCCGGGCGTTGTCAACCTGGAGGATCTCCAGCTGCTCGGTGAGGACCCGGAGGGCCGCCACCGCGCGCAGCCCGACGTCCGGGTCGTTGCTGGCGGCGTTCCCGGCCAGCTCCAGGGTTGCTTCCATGGTCGTCAGCATATGCTGACGACGACCGGGCGTCAACACATGCTGACGCACGCCTCCCCCGTACTGGTACCGGATCTTCCCCGGTTGGCCGTCCCCGGTGCCTATCCGCTGATGACTGCCTCGAAGAGCCCTGCGTACTGCAGCAGGTGACGGTCGCCGAGGTAGTTCTCGCGGACATGCGCCTGGCCGGCCCGGCCCATCTCATCCGCCTGGTCCGGGTGGTCGAGCAGCCACCGCACGTGTGACCCGAACGCGGCCAGGTCGGCCGGGTCGGGCAGCAGGATGCCGGTGCCCTCGACGATCTGGTCCATGATCCCGCCGACGGCCGAGCCGACCGCCGGGCGGGCCTTCCACATGCCCTCGGCCACGGTGAGCCCGAATCCCTCCGCGAAGCTCTTCTGCACGATCACCCGCGCATGCCGCTGGATCGCGTTGATCATGGCCGCGTTCTCCTCGATGTCGTCAAGCGGCAGGGTGACCAGCAGTATCCGCGCCCGGGTCGCGGCGGGCAGGCTCCGCCACTGCGCCACGCATTCAGCGAAGACCAGGCTGCCTTCGGGGTCGTCGGCCACCTCGCTGACCTCAGGCCCGACGAGCATCAGGTGGCCATCGCCGCCGGGCACCACGTGCTCGGCGAAGCCGTGCATGACGCCTGGCATGTCCTTGAGCCTGTCCCAGCGCGAGACCTGGACGACGACGGCGTCAGCCGGCCCGGGCCTGGCCTCGCCGATCACCGCTGCGCCCCGGGTGACCTCACCGCTCGTTCCATCGTGGCGGGTGAAGTGCCCGTGGACCGGCGGCGGGTCACCGCTCAGCACCCCGATGATGGCCAGGATCGCCTCTACCGTGTCCACGTCGAGGTACTCGTTCTTCGCCGAGAACGGGTCGATGGACGGCGGGATTATCCGGGCCAGCGCCCCGGGGACCCACGCCGGAACATACTGCTGCCGGGAGAAGACGAAGCCGTGCGCGGGCACCAGATATGGCCGCAGGAAGTCCCAGGCCGCGCGGGTCACGTCGCTGGAGAAATCCACCCCGATGTGACACCGCCAGATGACCAGCGCACCCGCCCGGGCCAGCGCGTCGGTCAGGCCAGCCGTCTGCGGATCATGCAGCAGCACGACATCGCCGGAACGCACCTGCCCGACCAGTTCATCCGCGTTCGCGGCGAGCACCTCCGCGTAATGGCCGGCATCGGCGGGACCGACCATCCCGGTGGCGCCGACCTGGCCGTGGATCTGGTTGTGCAGGCCCTTGGTGATCGCGAAGAATTCCGGGTCGCCGCCGATCACGGCCCACCGGACCGCGATCCCCAGGCCATCGGCGTAGGCCACGAGCACCCGCAGCATCTCGGCGACCCCGCCGCCGACCGCGGTGGAGTTCACGTTCCAGATGGTCCGCGGGCCGAGCCGCTCGCGGAACGCGGCGGCCGCGGTGATCAGCCGGCCGTAGCGCCCGGGGCCGATGACCGGCTCGAGTTCGGCCACCGCGAGCGGGCGGATGGGGACGTCCTGGAGCAGGGCCACCGCTCCATCATCACCGGGCCCGCCCGCCCGCGGATCACCCGGCCCGGGTACGGCCGTCAGCGCCACCGGTGCCGCCTGGCCCGGGCCGGGGGCCGCTCCGCCTCAGCCGGCCGAGCCGCCGGCGATCTCATAGGACCACAGCTCGCTGCTGACGCCGACCGGCGCGGACGCGGCACCGCCGCCGCGCTCGGCGGCCGAGCGGTGCCCGTGCCCGAACGCCGGCGAACGCAGCCATGCCTCGAAGGAGGCGTCGTCCCGCCACCGGGTCACCACCAGCCAGGTCGTCCGCCCGTCGGCCGGCTTGAGGAGCTCGAAGCCCTCGAAGCCATCCTGGTCATCGACCGCGCCCGCCCGGGCGGCGAACCTGCGGGCGAGCTCGTCCCCGCTGTCGGCCGGCACCGTAATGGCATTGATCTTCACGACGGTCATGTGCCCCATCATGCCAGCCGTCCCGGCGCCCCGCCGCCGCGAGACCGCCGGCCCGGGAAGGTGCGGGAAAGGTGTGGCGGGCGCGCCGCGGGCCCGCCGGTCCATGGCAGCATGTGGCCACGGCGCGGCATGGCCCACGCCGCCGGGAGGAGGCGGAATGCCAGCCGGTCACCTGAGCCCCCGGACACTCGGCTCATCCGGCCTGGAGGTGTCGGCGCTGTCGCTCGGCTCGTGGCGCACGTTCGAGCGGCTGCCGGCCGGGACCGGGGTCGACATTGTGCGGGCGGCCCGCGAGGAGGGCATCAGCTTCTTCGACGACGCCCGCTACGACGACGAGACGGGCCGGGCGCCGATCCCGACGGGATACTCCGAGGTGCTGTTCGGGGAGCTGTTCCGTGGGGCGGGTGTCCGGCGCGACGAGGTGATCGTGGCCAACAAGCTGTGGTGGGAGTTCTGGCCCGGGCAGAGCGCCGCCGCGGAGCTGGACGCCTCCCTGCAGCGCATGCGCTTCGACCACGTGGACCTGATCTATGCGAACCCGCCGCCTGCGGGCCTGGACGTGGCCGACCTGGTGGCCGACGTCGGCGGGCTCGTCGCCGCGGGGAAGGCCCGCGCGTGGGGCCTGGTGAACTGGCCCGCCGATCTTTGCGGCCAGGCGGTCGCGGCGGCCGCCAGCCTCGCGATCGCGCCGCCCTGTGCGGTCCAGCTGCCTTACAGCCTGGTGCAGCGGTCCTGGGTGGAGGACACCGAGATGAGGCAGGCGCTCACGGCGGCCGGCGCCGGGGTCATCGCCTCGTTCTGCCTGGCCGGCGGCGTGCTCACCGGCAAGTACCGGTCCGGTCCGGCGGCGGGCCGGGCCGCGGGAACGCTCGCCGAGCCCCGGGTCGCCCCGGCCGCCGCGGCGGCGGAGGAACTGGCCCGCCTGGCCGGCGACCTGGACACGACCGCGGCCGCGCTGGCGCTGGCCTTCCCGTTCACCAACCCGGACGTCACCAGCGTGCTGTTCGGGGCCACCAGCCCGCAGCAGCTCCGGGCTAACTGCGCCGTCACCGGTCTGTGGGACCGGCTGGGCCCGGAGCACCTCGGGCGGCTGCAGCGCATCGGGCTGCCCGCCGGCCCTGGGCCCCGCTGACCCAGGGTCACGCGACCGCTGGCCGGTCCAGCGGCGTGCCCGCGAGCGTGGCCGCCGATGTCGTCAGGGACGTCTCGAGCACCGACCGGCGGCGCCGCGGGTCCATCAGGTTCACTCCCATGACCGCCAGGTCGTCGGGCCCGGGGGTGAGCACCGTGACCCGGATGCCCGCTGAACGCAGCGCCCGGACCTCCCGCAGCATGGCCATGGTGATCAGCGCCCGCAGGCGCCGCTCCAGCCGCTCGACCGGCTTGCGGGGCAGCCGGCCGGCGTCGACGCTGGCCATCGGGGCGAGCACGAAAACCTCGTCCACCCCGCCGCGGGCCAGCGCGCCCAGCGAGGTCGGGGACCGCACGCCGCCATCGATGTACCGGCGGCCCCCGACCACGGCCGGCTCGTACCAGCCCGGGATGGAGCAGGAGGCGACAACGGCGTCGGGCAGCCGGGCGCGGGGGGCGCCCGGGCGCCCGAAGAACACCCGCCGGCCGCGGTCGTAGTCCACGGCGACGATCCAGGTCCGGCCGCCGCCGACCCAGTCGGCCGGGACGTGGCGGTAGGCGTGCGCGTGCACCGCCCGCATCATCTCGCGCAGGGCCTGGTGACTGCCCCGGCCACGGAGCACCCAGGCGCTGGCGCGGACCCCCGGGTGCACCCGGTGGGGCATCAGCAGCGAGGTCAGCAGCAGCCGGGGCGAGCCGACCCGCAGCGCGGGGGGCGGGGGCCACGGGCCGCCGGAGACCTCATCGACGCCCGCGTCCGCCAGCACGCCGATGGCCTCGCCCCGCTGGTGGGCGATCATCTCCTCGACGCCGACCCCGCAGCGCAGCGCGGCGGCGAGAACACTGCCCGCGCTGGTCCCGACGACGAGGTCGACGTCGGCGATCGGGCACGGCAGGCGCTCCTGCACCGCCGGCAGCGCCCCGGTCATCCAGGCCGCGCCGAGCACACCGCCGGCACCGAGCACCAGGCCCACCCGCGGGCGGGAACCGCCGGGCGCCGCTTCAGGACCCATGAGCACCTCCAGGGCCCAGCCGCCGGCGCCGCCCCCGGGCCCCGGCGTTTGGTGCGTGCGATCCTACCCATCCGCGGGCGCTGCCCATCACGGCTGCGGCCCGCCTCAGCCGTGACCAGCCGGGCGGGGTGACCGCGCGGCGGGCCGCCCGGCCGGTGAGCCGGCCGTGCGGGCCCCGTCGGCGGCCCGCCGCCCCGCACCCGCCGGGGCGGCGGCGCGGCGCTGGCCCGGGGCGGCGCCGGGTCGCTTGGCCCCGGCCGGGGCGGCGGCGCGGCGGGCCGCCGACGCCTGGGCCTGCAGCTCGGCCAGGCCGCGGCGGATGCCTTTGACCAGGACGTCCAGGTCAGGCGCGGCGCTGTAGTCAGCGGTGATGCCGAACGAGAAGCGATCGAGGTAGGAGAAGATCGCGATCGAGATCCGCACATTGTCGCCGATCGGCACGTACGGGTAGGCCTCCACCATCGGCCGGCCGAGGACGAACAGCGGGAACCCGGGCCCGGGCACGTTGGTCGTCACCGTCTGGACCAGCGGCTGGGGGAGCTGGAACGCGGCCCGGGAACCCGCCGCGAGCAGCGTGGGCGCGGCGAAACCCAGCATCTGGGTGAGGAGCTCGGCGCCCACCGCCTGGCGGGTGCGCTTGAGATCGTCCAGCTGGCCGCACAGTAAGGCGAGCCGCCGCATCGGGTCGGGTTCGCTGACCGGCAGGTTGGCGAGCACCGCCGACACCCGGTTGGTGACGATCCCCCGCTCGTCCCGCCTGCGGAGCGAGATCGGGACGAGCGAGCGCACCACCAGCCCCTCGCTGAGCTCGCCGCGCTCGATCAGCAGGTCACGGAAGCCACGGGTGATCGCCGCGAGCAGGACGTCGTTGACCGTGCCCCCCAGCGCCGTCCGGATCCGCTTCACCCGGCTGAGGCTGGCCGTGGTCCAGGCCCACCGGCGGTGCGGCCCGATCGGGCCGTTCAGCGAGCTCGCCGAGGGCGCGGCGAGCCGGAGCGCGCTGTCGCCGAGGCCGCGGCCGAACCTCATAAGGTCGGCCCGGCTCCGCAGGCGGTCCCGCAGGAAGGCGGGCGCGTCCGCCAGCTGCCGCAGCGGCCAGGTCACCGTATCGCGGGCGCCGCTGACGACCATGCTTAACGCCGACGGCCCCGGCTCAGGTGCCCAGGAGCCCGGTGCCGCCTGCCCGGCGTCCGGGCTGAGGTCGAACATCACCGTCATCAGGTCGGTGCCGCCGATGCCGTCGACCATGCAGTGGTGCACCTTGGAGATCAGCGCCCAGCGGCCGCCCTCGATGCCCTCCAGCAGCCACGCCTCCCACAGCGGCCGGTCGCGGTCGAGCCGCTGCGCGAAGAGCTGCCCGGCCAGCTGGCGCAGCTGCCGGGCTTTGCCTGGCTTCGGCACCGCGGCGTGCCGCACGTGATAGCCGATCTCGAAGTTCTCATCGTCGGCCCAGGCCGGATGGAACACGTGCAGCGGGACGGTCCGGACGACCTGGCGGTAGCGCGGCACCTGCGGGAGCTTGGCGGCAAACAGGTCGACGAGATCGGGGTAGGCAGGTGCGGGCCCCTCGAACACCATGAGCGAGCCAAGATGCATCGGAACGTTCCGGTGCTCGACGAAGAAGAACCCAGCGTCGAGCGTGCTCATCCGCTCCATGGCCTGCCTCCCGTCACCGGCGCCTGCTTGGCAGCCCTGCCCCTTCTGGCCACCCGTTATGCCTGCTGTGCCGTGACGTTCGCCACGTGGGCCAGCCGACGGCGGCCGGAAACGGCGGCCGCCGCCCCGGGCTGGCTAGCGGCGGCCCGGGGCGGCGGCTTCGGCCGCGCCCCGGCCCGCCGTGCGGAGCCACCCGGTGATCACCCGGGCGGTCTCGGCCGGTGCCTCGAGCTGTGGCACGTGGCCCACCCCGGCGAGCTCAGCCAGCGACCAGGAAGGGTTGGCCCGCGCGGCGGCCCGGGCGACCGCGATGGGCACCAGGCGGTCGCCGGTGCCGTGTATCAGCAGCACGGGGCAGGTGATCGAGCCGATCTGCCGCCGGTAGGCCCGGCGCCCGGGATAGCTGGCCGTGGCGACGACGGAACGGAGCGCGGTGGCGAAATCCCGCTCGGCACCGGCGAACGTGACCCGCTGGTCCGCCAGCTTCAGGTGCCGGGCGACAACGTCGGCGGCGACCCGCGAGGGGTCCACGCAACACAGCCCGAGGACGCTGGCCACGAACTGCTCGGCGGACAGGCGGCGGCGGCGGGTCATCACCGCCCGGCGCAGGCCCGGGGTGAGGTAGAGCGCGAACATCGCGGCGAGCACGGGGTCTGGCCGGGCGGGCACGACGGGCAGAGCGGGATCGACCAGGATCAGCCCGGTGACGGCGGCCGGGGCCGCGCTGGCTTCGAGCAGCGAGATCATGCCGCCCATCGAGTTGCCCATCAGGATGGCCGGGCCCGGCGGCACTGATGCGATGAACTGGTGCAGCAGCGCCCGGTTCGCGGCGACGCCCGTGCCGCGCCCGGCCGACCGGGTGAGGCCGTGCCCGGCCAGGTCAGGTGCCAGGACCCGGCAGCAGCCGGTCAGCAGCGGCGCGACGGCCATCCAGTTCACCGCCGCGCCGCCGAGGCCGTGCACGCAGATGATCACCGGGCCGCCGGCCGGGCCGCCGAAGTCGAGGTAGTGCACTGGGCCGCCGATGTCGGTCCACCGGGGGATCCCGCCCGGCGGCGCGCCGGGCACCGCAGCGAGCGGGGTACCCGGGCCAACGGTCACGGGGGCCGGCGTGGCCGACCCAGCTGCCGCGGCGCGCAGCGCGCGGGGCCGGGGCGGCCGCGGGGTCGGCGCGATCGGGCTGCGCACCCGCGGCCCAGGCGGCGATCTGCGCGCGCGAGGAGAATCCCAGCTTGGCCAGGATGTTGGCGACGTGCCTGGCCGCCGTGGCCGGGCTGATGACGAGCTCCTCCGCGATGGCCTTGTTGCTGCGGCCGCCCGCGACCAGCGTCGCGACCTCATACTCGCGCGGCGTCAGCGCGCCGGGCAGCGCCGGCGGCGCCTGGTGGCCCCCGACGGCGGCCAGGGTGACGGTGTCACGGCTGCCCCCGGCCTGCGGCGCGTCCAAGGCCAGCGCGACCGCCTCCTCGCCGCTCATGGCCAGCCCCTGCGCCCACAGGCGGGCGATGTCCGGCTCCCCCAGGCGGCGCGCCGACGCCAGGTACCGTTCCACGCGCGCGCCGGCCAGCGCCGGGAACCCGGCCGCCTCGCGCAACGCGCTCGCCGCGGCGGTCAGCCGCACGACCAGCTCGGGCCGGTCCTCGGCCGCGGCCAGCGCCGCGAAGGCCTCCAGCCCCCGCGCCACACCGATCCGTGAGCCCGTGGAGTGACTGAGCCGGACGCTCTCGGCGAGGTGCTGCCTGGCCTGCCCGATCGAGCCCAGGTCCAGAGCCACCCGCGCCAGGCCGGCCAGGCAGCGCGCGATGTCCGGCCGGGCGTCGATTTCCCGCAGGATGGCCAGTGCGCCCAGATACCGGGAGTGGGCACCGCCGGGATCTCCGCGCAGCCGCGCCAGGTCACCGAGCCCGAGCAGCGCCCGGGCGACCCCCCATTGCTGGTCGATGCGGCGCATGAGGCTGATCGAGGCCGTCGCGAGCTGCTCCGCCTCCCGCAGCCTGCCGAGCAGTGCCGCGATCGCCGCCCGGATCCCCAGCGCGTAGCCCTCGTTCCACCCATCGCCGGACGCCTGGGCCATCGACAGCGCGTCGTCGGAGGCCGATGCCGCCTCGTCCGCCCGCCCCGTGTGCAGGGCGATCTCGCTGAGCAGGTTGAGCGCGGACGCGGTCCAGAACTCGTCCCCGGCGGCGCGGCACAGTTCCAGCCCTGCTTCGGCCCAGGACCCGGCCATGGCCGGGTCGCTAGGCAGGGCGAGCTGCGCCCGTCCCACCAGGGCGATACCCCGGACCCGGGGCGAGACGGCGGGCGCGTCGCTGGCCAGGAAGGAGCCCAGCCATTCGCCGCCCTCAGCGAAGGTGCCCCGCACGATCCAGCATGGCCGGACCGCGGTGCAGATCCGCAGTCCCGTCTCCACGTCGCCATCGGCCAGGCAGCGGCTCAGCACCTGCATCACATTGCCGGCCTCGACGTCGTACCGGCGGAAGACGTCCACCCGCGCCGCCCAGGAGGCGGGGATGCGCGCCATCCCGATCGCCAGGTTGTGCTCGGCCACCGTCACGGTGTAGTCGCGCAGCCTGAGCTGGAAGGCCGCGGACTCACCGGCGTCAGCCAGGCGCGCCGCCGCGTACTCACGGATGGTGTCGAGCAGCCGGTAGCGCGCCTGGCCGAGCACCTCGGGCTCAAGCACCACCAGTGACTTGTCCACCAGCGAGGCCAGCAGGCCGAGAACATCGGCGGCCGGCATGCCGTCGTCGGAGCACACCTGTTCCGCCATATCGAGCGACCAGCCGACGAAGACCGAAAGCCGCCGGAGCAGCACCTGCTCAGAGGTGGTGAGGAGGCCGTAGCTCCAGTCCATGGCGGCCCGCAGCGTACGCTGGCGGGGCGGGGCAGTCCGGATACCGGTGGTGAGCAGCCCGAAGCGGTCAGCCAGGCGCGCGACGATCTGCTCCACCGACAGCGTCCGGATCCAGGCGGCCGCCAGCTCGATCGCCAGCGGAACGCCATCCAGCGCGCGGCACAGCGCGGCGACCGCTGCCGCGTTGACCTGGCTGATAGCGAACCCGGGAAGCGACGCCGCGGCCCGGTCGGCGAACAGCCGGACCGCCTCATAGCGGCACGCCTCCTCGGGATCGGCGGCCGCGCCGTCCGGCGCGACGGCCAGCGGCGGCACCTGCCACACCGTCTCGGCGGCCACGTGCAGCGGCTCACGGCTGGTAGCGATCAGGCGCAGCCCAGGCGAGCTGGCCAGCAGGCGCTGGCCGACCCGGGCGCACGCATCGATCAGGTGCTCGCAGTTGTCGAGCGCCAGCAGCAGCTGCCGGGGCCGCAGCGCGTCGGCGAGCGTCTCAAGCAGCGGCCGCCCGGGCTCTTCGCCGACCCCGACGGCGGAGGCCACACGCGAGACAACGAGATCGGGCTGCCGCAGATCACCCAGCTCGACAAACCACACCCCGTCGGGGAAATCGTCCGCCACGGCGGCCAGGATCTGCAGGGCCAGCCGGGTCTTCCCGATGCCCCCGGCCCCGCACAGCGTCAGGGCACGCGTCACGCCCACCAGCTGCTGCAGCTTGTCGAGCTCGCGCTCACGCCCGACGAAGCTATTTTGTTCCTGGGGCAGATTGGCCGGAATCTCCTCGACCTCATTCCTCACGGCCTGATTCCAGGCCAGCGTCCTTAGCGACGCATTCCCCAACGATAGCCCGGGGCGGGCCCGCCAAAGGAGAAAGTGCGCCCCCATCGCGAGTGAAGATGCGAATGGAGTGGCTCACGGGGACTGCGGGACCAGTGTCGGGCCGCTCCGGGTCGACCGCTGGCGCCGAGCGAATACATACCCACCTACATAGTTCGGACGATGCGGCATCGGTCGCTTGCGCCTACCGTCGGCGCATCAGCTGGGCCCGTGACCGGCAGGGGGGAATGGCGCCGATTCCGGGCGCGGCTGACGGTGTGGATCCGGCCGCCGGAGCCGAACGTGCCGGGGGGGCGTGCGGGGCGGCGGAGGCTCTGCCTCCGCCCATCCCGCCGCAACGGCGCGGGCGACGGCGGCCGGACTGCCGTCCGGGCCGGTCATCGCCCAGGCGGCCGCCCGGGCCGCGGAAATTCTGGCGCCGTTCACTATCGGGTGTTTACGTCAGGCCGTAACCACCCGGAACATCCCCGCGGGCCGCCTCGGTGGCAGCCGTTCGGGCCCGTATGAGGGTGTCGGCCCGGATATGAGCGTGGGAAGATAGCCGTAATGTCGCGATCGGGCGTGGTTACGGCCTGATGGGCCGGCCACCGGACCCGGGGACGGACATGACAGTCGCTACGCTGCCGGGACAACGGGTAGCCCAGGCGCCCCTTTCCTACCGGAAAAATGTGAAGATGCTGCGCGGGCCACAAGTGGCCACGCTGCGCAGCGCATACCCGCCAGCATGGGCATTGGTGACGACCGCGGGTGGCAGCACTGGGCCGGGATCCATGGCCTGCCGCTGCCCGAGCTGTCACGCGCCGACCTGACGTTCTACGGCCTGGATCACAGCGGCCCCAGCTACCAGGTGCGCGTCTTCTTCAACAACCCTGACGCGGGCCCCGACACGCCGCTGCTCCCGGGCGAAGGATTCGCCGGCACGTTCTCGGTGTTCGCTCACGGCGGCTGCTTCGGGGAGGAAGGACACTGCGACATCCGGGAGCCGGTCAGCGCGTTCGACCGGCGCCCGCCGCCCCAGCTGGTGCCCATCACCCGCGCCCTGACCGTCACCGGCGCCGTCCGCGATCTCATCCACCGTGAGATGAGCAGCGTCACGGTGACCGCCGTCCCTGGCGGGCGCCCATCCGCGCTGGCCACCGCGGCCCAGGCCGCCGACGTCCTGACCGTCGATCAGGTCGCCCTGCACACCTTCGAATAGCACGCACCTGGCGCGCTCCCAAGGATGCTCAACCGGAGGTGCCAGCGCGACGCGATGCCCGCGGGCGGCCCCGCTGCCCAGCGGCGGCCGCGGCCGCGGCTGGGCGCGGCGACCTGCGGGAACGCCCGCCTGACGGCCGGGCCCCGGGCGGCGGGAGATTGCCATCCGATGGCCCGGGGCGGGCACGGTCATCACCAGCGCCCGCGGAGCCCCGCCATTTGCCCTCCGATGCGATAGGTGCTTTCGAGGCATAAGCCGGCTAGTTTTCCATATTGGCCGAGCTTCACCGAGGGCAGGGCATGTACGAATTCGAATGCGAGGCGACGTTCGAGGCCGAGCCGGATGCGGTCTGGAAGGTCTGGACCGACGTGGCCCGCTGGCCTGAGTGGGATGTCAGCAAGGAGATGGCGCGGCTCGACGGCCCGTTCGAGCCCGGTGTCTCCGGCTGGGCCAAGCAGCGCGGCAACCTCGGCGGGTCGTTCACCATCACCGAGGTGGACGCCGGGCGGCGGTGGGTGAGCGAATGTCCCATGCCGCTGGGCAAGGTGGTCTTCGACCATTCGCTCGAGCCACTGGACGCCGGGCGTGTCCGGGTGATCAAACGGGTGGAGGTGCAGGGCGGGTTCGGGCCTTTGCTGCGGCTGCTGGCCCCCAAGATGCGCCGCGAGATCACCGAGTCCCTGACCGCCCTGGAACGGCAGCTGTCCTCCTAGCCGCTCAGGGGCCAGCCAGCTCAGTGGCCGGCCAGGTGGGCACGGCCAGCGGGAAGACGGCGACCTGCATCGGGTCCCGGCCCCGGACCGGGTGGCCACCGCCGTTGCCCCCACCGTCGCCGAGCACCATGGCGGACGCGATGATCAGCAGCAGGATGCCGCTGGCGATCCCCAGCGCGCCCGGTGAGAAGTGCAGCAGCCTGGTGAGCAGGCCGCCGAGGACCAGCAGCAGCACGGCGACTGTGGCCGCGGTGACCAGCATTTTGCGCAGGACGCGGCGCCGGGTGGTTTCCGACATGTCCGTGGTCATGTCGAGGAAAGGCACCAGTGCGATCTTGGGCCCGATGCCGATCAGGAGCAGCAGGAAGGTGTCGATGACGAAGGCGGCATCCAGCGATTCGAGGTCCTTCATCCCGGGACTCTAGATCATCAGGGGCCACCGCGGAAGAAACCTCCGGCACCGGCGGGCCGCTCAGGCCATCCGGTCGAGGATCTGGAGCACCAGGTCCATCGGGGTGTGCGGGTGCAGGAACGCGAACCGCGCGACTGTCTCGCCCTCCCAGGCTGACGGCGGGATGAAGGCCACCTGGTCGTGGAGCAGCTGGTCGGCCCACTGCGTGTACTGCTGCGAAGACCAGCCGAGGCGGCGGAAGAGCACGACACCGAGATCGGGCTCGCGGATCAGCTCCAGGTGACCGCGCTGCCTGATTTCCGCGGCGGTCTGCCTGGCCAGCGCGATCGCCGTCTCGATCGCGTCGGTGTAGGCCTTGACGCCGTGCACCGACAGGGAGAACCACAGCGGCAGGCCGCGCGCCCGCCGGGTGAGGTGGTAGGCGTAGTCGGACGGGTTCCACTCCGCCGGCTTGTCGTGGATGACGTCGAGGTAGGACGCGTCCTGTCTGTGCACGGTGCGGGCGAGCGCCGGATCGCGGTACAGCAGCGCCGCGCAGTCGAAGGGGCTGAACAGCCACTTGTGCGGATCGACGACAAAGGAGTCGGCGTGCTCGATGCCGTCGTAGGCGCGCCGGACGCTGGGCGCGAACAGGCCCGCGCCGCCATAGGCGCCGTTGACGTGGAACCACAGGCCGCGCTCGCGGGCGACGGAAGCGACACCGGCCAGGTCGTCGATGATCCCCGCGTTGGTCGTGCCGGAGGTGGCGACCACCGCCGCCAGCGACAGCGGGTCCTGGTCGGCCTCGATCGCCGCGCGCAGCGCCGCGCCGGTGAGCCGGTGATCGCCGGTGGCCACCGTCAGCGGCTCCATCTCCAGGATCCGCAGCGCGGCGACGATCGAGGAGTGCGCGTCCTCGCTGACCGCGACCCGCAGGGGGCGGCGCTGGCCGGCGTCGCCGGGCCGGCGCTTGGCCGTCTCGCGGGCGACCATCAAGGCCGACAGGTTCCCCGCGGAGCCCCCGGACACGAAGCACCCGCCCGCCGAGCCGGGCAGCCCCGCGCGGTCCGCGATCAGGCGCAGCACGAGGTTCTCCGCGTGGATCGCGCCCGCCGCCTCCAGCCAGGAGATGCCCTGGATCGAGGCGCATGACACGAGCATGTCGAACAGCAGCGCGGCCTTGGTCGGCGCCGCCGGGATGAAGCCGAGGAACCGCGGGCTGTCCGCGGAGATCACCGCCGGGGCGACGCACGACGTGTAAGCGCCGAGGACCTGATCCGGGTTGTGCGGATCGTCGCCCAGCAGTCCTTCCAGCGCGGCGTCGAGCTCGCCCGGATCCCGGGAGCCCTCGTCCAGCGGCACCGGGTTCAGCCGCAGCCGGTTCTCCGCATAGGCCAGCACCGACCGGATCATCTGCTCGGTTGTCGGGTCCACACTGTGCATGCGCGCAACCTAGAGCGCGGGGAACCAATGCCGCAAGCGCGGCACCCGGCCCCGCGCTCCCCCCGGGCGGCCGCGCCGTGCCTGGCCTCCCGCCGCCCACGCCGTGCCTGGCCTCCCGCCGCCCACGCCGTGCCTGGCCTCCCGCCGCCCGCGCTGCGCGTGGATGATGACCATACGGCGGCAGCGACGGCCCGGAGGGGACATGAACATTCGCGAGATCCGCGAGCTGATCCGGGTCAGGCCGCCCGCCTGGCCCGGCGCTGACCATCGGCTGGCCCGCTGTCATGACGTCGCCGACCTGCGCCGGGCCGCGCGGCGGCTGATCCCGCGGCCGGTGTTCGATTACGTGGACGGCGGCTCCGACGAGGAAGTGAGCCTGGACGGCAACGTCGAGGCGTTCCGGCGGTGGCGGTTCGTGCCGCGGGCGCTGCGCGACGTCTCGGCGGTGGACACCACCGGGCAGGTGCTGGGCCTGGCGGTCCCGCTGCCGCTGGTCCTCGCGCCCGCCGGGTTCACCGGCGTGATGTATCCCGGCGGGGAGATCGCGGCCGCCCGGGCGGCCGCGCGTCATGGCCTGCCCTACACCCTGTCCACCATGGCGACCACGTCCATCGCCGACCTGGCCGCCGCCGCGCACGGTGACCTGTGGTTCCAGCTGTACATCCTGGCCGACGCCGGGCTGACCCGGGAACTGGTCGACCGCGCCGCCGCCTGCGGGTACCGGGTCCTGGTGGTCACGGTGGACACGGTGGTCGCGGGCCGGCGCGTCCGGGACGTGCGCAACGGCCTGACCATCCCGCCCGAGCTGACCGTGCGCACCGTCGCCAGCATCGGGTCGCATCCGGCCTACTGGCTGCGGATGCTGCGCAGCCCCGCGATCACTTTCGCGAATCTCACCATCGGCGGAGCCATGACCATCGCGGACACGGCCGCCCTGTTCAATCCGGGCATCAGCTGGGACGACATCGCCGCCCTGCGGGAACGCTGGCCCGGCAGGCTGATCATCAAGGGGCCGCTCGGCGCCGCCGACGCCCGCCGGGCCGCCGCGGCCGGCGCCGACGGCGTGCAGCTGTCCAACCACGGCGGGCGGCAGCTCGACCGCGCCGTCGCCCCCATCGACCTGCTGCCCGCGGTCAGGGACGCGGTCGGCCGGGACCTCACGGTGCTGGTCGACTCCGGTGTCCGGCACGGCGCCGACATCGCCACCGCCATCGCGCTCGGCGCCGACGCGGTCGCGATCGGCCGCGCCTACCTGTACGGCCTGATGGCCGCCGGCGAGCCGGGCGTGGACAAGGCCCTGGACCTGCTGGCGGTGCAGTTCCGGCGGACCCTCCAGCTGCTGGGGGTCACCTCGGCCGCCGAGCTGCGCGAGCGCGGCCCCGAGCTTCTCATCCGCCCCTGAGGCCCGCCCGGGGCCGGCTGGCCCGGCTGGCGGCGGGAAAGGCGACCGCGCGGAGGGCTTGCTTGAGCGCGGCCGCCTCGTCGCCGGACAAGGCGGCGAGGAAGCGCCGCTCTGCCTCGTCACCGGCCCGGGAGGCCCGGCGCAGCGTGCTGCGGCCGGCCCGGTCAGCGCCACCACGTTCTTGCGCCGGTCGTCTGGGTCCCGCCGGCGCTGCAGCAGCCCCTTGCCCTCCAGCTCGTCGATCAAGGCGACCATCGTGGTCCGGTTGACCCCTAGCCGGCCCGCGACCTCTTGCTGCGAGAGCGGGAGCTGACTGTTGACGGCGATGAGCACGGCACACTCGCGCCCGGTGACACCGAAGGGCGCCATGGCCGCGCCAGTGAGCTCGGCCAGCCGCAGCTGTGCGTGCTTGAGCAGGTAACCAAGACGGCTGGCCAGCGCGGGCAGCGGCTCGCCGCCGGGCAGGTCATCGGGCGGCTGGCCATCGGGACGAGGGGGCGGCATGGCCGTATTCTATTGCTATACTGATCATCAGTATTAATGACGATCAGTCTAGCTGACGGCTACTGGCGGCGGCCGGGCGGCGCGGCAGGAGGCCCACGATGACAGCACCGAGCCAGCGGCTGAGCTTCGGCATCAAGACCAGCCAGATGGGCGTGTCCTACCCGGAGATCCAGCGGATCTGGCGCGAGGCGGATGGGATTCCGCTGTTCGAGCACGCATGGCTCTGGGATCACATGGTGCCGTTGCGCGGGGACGTCACCGGAGCGGCCCTCGAGGCCTGGACGCTGCTGTCCGCCCTGGCGGCCCAGACCACCCGGCTGCGGCTCGGCGTCATCGTGACCAGCAATCGCCTGCGCTCCCCCACCCTGCTGGCGAAGATGGCGGCGACGACCGACATCATCGCCAGCGGCCGGCTCGTCTTCGGGATCGGCGCCGGGGGCAGCCGGCTGGGCGCCGGGAACCCCGCGGTGCGGGAGTTCGAGGCCTATGGCGTGCCCCTGGTCGCACCCGGTGAGGCCGTGCGGGATCTCGCCCAGTCCTGCACCGTCATCCGGCGGATGTGGACCGAGGACGAGCCGTTCGACTTCGACGGTCATTCCCTCCACCTGAAGGGTGCCGTGTGCGAGCCGAAGCCGGTGCAGAAGCCGCATCCGCCGATCCTGATCGGCGGGGCTGGCGACCGCGTCCTGCGCATCGTCGCCGAGCACGCCGACATCTGGAACTACCCGGGGACGCCGTCGGGGGACTTCCGGCAGAAAGACCAGGCCCTGGCCGAGCACTGTGCCGCCATCGGGCGCGACCCGGGCAGCATCGCCCGCTCCATGCAGACGGTCGTCCGCTGCGATGACCCCCAGGCACCGGCCGCCACCCGTGCCCTGCTGCTGGAGATGATCGAGGCCGGCGTCACCCACCTCGTCCTCGCCGCGATCCTGAACGGCCGCCCGGTGCAGTGGCTCGCCGACGAGATCATCGAGCCCGTCATCGCCGAGGCGGAACACCGCTAACCGCGCCACGCGTCATCCTGGGGAGGCCGGCATGCGCCGGCCGCGCCTGCTCCATACACTGCCGCTGTGGCATTCGGTGCAGATGGTCCGTTCGAGCTGGGAACCGACGGGCCTACGACGATCCTCGTCGGCGTCGACGATTCCGTCACCTCGCTGCGGGCCGCCTCGTACGCGGCGGGCCTGGCGCGCCGGCAGCGGGCCAGCGTGACCGCTGTCTACGTCGCCCCGGTGGCGTCGCTGGGGGCGGCGGCACCCGGTGGGGCCGACCTCGCCGCCGTCCGCCGCCAGGCTTTCAGCCAGGTCGCCGCGGACATGCGCCGGCGGGCCGAGGAGGCGTCGCGGGATCTGGGGATCTCCATCACCTTCATCGCCGCCGAGGGCGACCCGTTCACCGAGCTCCGCCGCATTGCCGACGAGATCCGCGCCGACGCCGTCGTGGTCGGGGCATCCACCCAGGCCGGCCACCGGCTGGTCGGCTCGCTGGCGGTGCGGCTGGTCCGGGCCGGCCGATGGCCGGTCACCGTGGTGCCCTGACCGGGGCACGGCCGCGGCATAGAGTACGGGCGTGGCAGACGGGCGGCCGGGCGGCCGCGGCGCCGTGGTGTCGGTGTGGCGCGCGCTGGTCGGGCCGCCGCTTCGGACTGAGGAAGTTTCCAGCCAGCGGATCACCCCGGTAGAGGGTTTGCCCGCCCTGTCCCTAGACGCCCTGACGTCGGTCGCCTACGGCCCGGAAGCGATCATCGTCGTCCTCGCCCTGGCGGGCGCTGGGGCGCTGCACCTGGTCCTGCCGATCACCATCACGATCGTGCTCCTGCTGGCGATCCTGGTGTTCTCCTACCGCCAGGTGATCGACGCCTACCCGAACGGCGGCGGCGCGTACGCAGTGTCGCGGGCCAACCTCGGCCACGGGGCCAGCCTGGTGGCCGCCAGCGCGCTGGTCGTCGACTACACGCTCACCGTCGCGGTCTCCATCGCTGCCGGGGTGGCGGCGCTGACATCGGCCTTCCCCGTGCTCAACCCGGACACGGTGGTCATCTGCCTGGTCATCCTCGCGGTCGTCACCGTGCTCAACCTCCGCGGCCTCGGAGATGCCGCCCGGGCGTTCCTGCTGCCCACGATCGTGTTCATCGTCGGCCTGCTGATCATCATCGCGATCGGCCTGATCCACCCCCTGGCCCTCCACGCTCCGCAGCCGGGCGTGCCGCTGGTGCCCCGTGTTCCGCTGGAGGCGGTGAGCGTCCTGCTCATCCTCAAGGCCTTCTCGGCCGGCTGCAGCGCGCTGACCGGGGTGGAGGCGATCGCCAACGGGGTGCCGCAGTTCAAGGAGCCGCGCGTAAAGCGGGCCAAACGGACCGAGATGCTGCTTGGCACGATCCTTGGCGTGATGCTGCTCGGGCTGGCGGTACTGGCCGACCGCTGGCACATCGGCCCCCGGTCCGGCCAGACGGTGCTGAGTCAGATCATGGCCATGGCTATTGGCAGGAACTGGGCGTACTACGTGATGGCGCTGACCATCACCCTGGTGCTGGCGCTGGCCGCCAACACCTCTTACGGCGGGCTGCCCGTGCTGGCCAGCCTGCTCGCCAAGGATCACTATCTGCCGCACCTGTTCTCCCTGCGCGACGACCGGCAGGTGTTCGCGCCCGGGATCTGGGCGCTGGCCCTCGCGGCCGCTGTACTGCTCATCGCGGTGCGCGGGAACGTTCTCACGCTGATCCCGCTGTTCGCCATCGGGGTGTTCACCGGCTTCACGCTGTCGCAAAGCGGGCTGGTCGTGCACTGGTGGCGGACCCGGCCACCGCGCTGGGAGTTCCGGGCCGCCATCAACGGCCTCGGCGCGACGGTCACCGCCATCGCCACCGTGGTGTTCATACTGACCAAGTTCACCGAGGGCGCCTGGGTGGTGGTGATCGCGGTGCCAGGGCTCATCCTCCTGTTCGACCGCATCCACCGCTACTACCGGCGGATCGGTCTCGAGCTCGGCCTCGGCAAGATCCCCGGCCAGCCGCAGGTCAGGCCGACCATGGTGGTCGTGCCGGTGACCGGGGTGTCCCGGCTGACCCAGTACGCCATCGGGCAGGCCCTGTCGATCAGCCAGCATGTGATCGCCGTGACCGTGGTGCTCGAGGACGCCGACGGCAGCACCGGGCGGGGCGGCGAGGTCGAGCAGCAGTGGGCCCGCTGGGGCCCGGGCGTGCCGCTGCGGGTGCTGAACACCGAGTACGCGTCGGTGGTGGAGCCGATCGTGACGTTCATCGACGAACTCTGCGAGCATCACGACAAGCAGGTCGTGGTGCTGATCCCGGTGGTCCTGCCCGACCACCTGCGTGACCAGTTCCTGCACAACCACTTCGACCTGGTGCTCACCAACGCGCTGCGCACCCGCCCCGACGTCGTCTCCGCCCGGATCTCGATGCCCCTGCACCTGGCCGGCGGCGACCACCCCGGGACCGGCTGATCACCCCGCGGGGTCGAGCAGCGCGCGGCAGACATCCCTGATGTCCACGATCCCGGTCAGGCCGGTGCTGCCGACAACCGGCAGATGCCGGAAGTGGCCGTTCACCATGGTCTGGGCCGCGTCCCGGATGCTCATCGTCTGCTCGACGACGGTCGGGCTGGTGGTCATCAGGTCGTGGATCCGGACGTCGTTGACGTCCTTCCCGTCCGCCACCGTATGGACGATGTCGGTCTCGGTGATGATGCCCACCGGCCGGTTGGTCTCATGGCCGTCCAGGACCACCAGCGCGGTCGCACCCGCGTGTTTCATCAGGTACGCGGCCGCGGCCACGTGATCGTTCTGGTCAACCGTGGTCAGCGGCGGCCCCATCACATCCCCGACGGTGGCCCGGGCCCGCTGCGGTCGCACGGACGGCTCGTGCCCAAAGTCTCCTGCCATGATCTGCTCCGTTCCCGGCGATCTCCACCTGTTACGAGATCCGATCAGGCTCCCTAACCGCAAACCCCGCCATGGGGGCACGGCATTCCGCGTGCGCGCGCGCCGGGGATCAGGAGCCGCCGCGGCGCCGCGGCGGGATCAAAGGCCCGGCGCCGCCGCGGGATCAGGGGCCCGGCGCCGCGGCGGGCCTCACGGCGCCATCCCGGTCTGGGTCCAGCGCTGGAACACCTCGACCTCGGCTGCTGGCCAGGCGCCGTCGCAGGGCATGGAGCCGTCCCGGAGCCGCTGGAGAATATCCGCGGCATGGGCCCGGACGTCGTCACCGGACCACAGGTCGAAGGCGAAGCTCATCGACTGCCGGTCCCGCTCGCGGAACAGCGGCTTGACATGGGCGGCGAAGCTCACGGGCTGGCCCGGGCCGGGCAGCGGCTCCGGGGGGGCGCCCGCCTGATCTTCGGCCGGGGCGGTGCCGGCGGCGGGCGGCCCGCCGGGCCCCCATTCCCAGCGCGGCGTCGGCACCGGCGGCCAGGCGGCGCCGGCCTGCGCCCCCGCCAGCGCGGCCCGCGACGCCCAGTCGACACACGAAGAGAAGGCAGAACGGAAGGCCGGGTCGGCCGGCAGCCCGGTCTCATCGGCGGCGCGGCCGGTGAGGGCAGCCCACCGGGTGCGGTGCTCCTCGGTGAACGGGGCGGCGGACAGGCCGATGGTCTCCCGCCCGAAGCCGCCCGTCCCGGGCGGGCCGCCGAGCGCCTCGGCCAGCCAGTCGGCCAGCCGCTGTGGCTGACCGGGCGGCATGTCCGCGAACAACGGGGCCAGCAGCGGGTCGGCCGGCACATGCTTCTCATAGAGCAGCCTGCTCATCCGGGTCAGCGCGGGCAGCCCGCCCGCCCACGCGAACAGGGTCGGCTCGCTCCCCGGCCCGGGGACCGGGTCACGGAATCCGATGTACCAGTGCATGCCGCTGCAGAACGGCTTGTTCTGCGAGTGCCCGCACCGGCACAGGGCATAGTGCTCGGGCGAAGAGCCCCGCGCCCGCTCCTGCGGGGCGCCGTCGGCGCCGATGAGGGAGATCGCACCAGTGATCCGGTACGGGCCGTCCCTGGTCACCTCGATCGCCGGCGGCCGGGTGCCGCCCCAGTCGACCTGATCGCGGGCCTCGGTGCCGTCGATCGCGTAGCTGAGCGCCCCGGACGGGCAGTCCCGGACGGTGCGGATGATCTCGTCCATCCGGCCGCCGCTGGGGGCCACGAACGGCTCGGCGCCGGTGCGGAACACCGTGGCGAGCCGGTCGGTGCAGAAACCCGAATGCTGGCAGATGCCGCGGTTGTCGTAGATCGTCAGCTCCTGGCCGGCATAGGTGTCCCGCCGGTCGGGCGCCCGCTTGGGATCCTTGGCGTCGGTGAACCCGGTCTCCGCGCAGCTGCCGTCGCAGGCCGGCTTGATCGCCGACGCGCCGCACCGGCACAGCGCCAGCTGCGGCGCGGGCCGGGCCAGCGCTCCCAGGTGGTCGGCCAGCCGCGGCACGTTGGTCGCCAGGTATGGCCCGTTCCGCTCCGCCTGGACCGTGGCGGGCAGCCCGGACTGCAGCTCCCACAGCTCGTCCAGGCGGCCCGCCGCCTCACCGGGCGCGGCCAGCTGGCAGGCCAGGTCCTGCAGCGCGGCGGTGGCCTCGGCGAGTTTCGGCGGGCACGAGCCCTCCCGGCCCAGGCGCGCCCGCAGCACGGTCGCCGCCTTGGCCGTCTCCCACACCCGGCCAGCGGCCGTGGCCGCCCCGGATCGACGCGAGCGACCAGCGGCCGCCGCCGTTCCGGGTTGGCGCGGGGTCCCGGCCGCCGTCGCGGTCCCGGCTTGACCCGGGGCCCCGGCCCCGCCACCCGATGCCGCCCCGCCTGCCGATGCCGCCGCGCCACCCGATGCCGCCCCACCGGCCGGTCCCGCCCCGCCCAGTGCGTCCGCCAGCGGCCGCAGCACGCTGCCGACCAGCCGGGGCACGATCAGCGCCTGCTCCCCCGCGCCGCAGCCCAGCCCGGCTGCCGCCTGCTTGACGATGGCATGCGCGGTCCCGAACAGCTCGCGCAGAGCCGGGCCCGGGTCGGCGGCGCCGCGGTGGGCGGCGACGGCCGTGGCCAGCCCGGCCGCCCGCTCCAGCAGCGCGCCGAGCTCATCCGGCCCCATCCGGGCCGGCGCGCTGGCCAGCCGGGCGTGCGCGCTGCCCTCGGGCAGATGCGCGGCCAGGGACCGCGAGATCTCCCGCATCGCGGTGAGCACCGGGTCCAGCTGGCCGGCCAGGTGCTGGCCGCGGCCATCCTGAAGCTGGCCGCACAGCCAGGCGGCCTCGTCGAGCCGCTCGGCCAGCAGCGCCCACGCCGCCTGCCGGTGCGGCATCAGGTAGTCGCTCTCGTAGAAGAGCTCGAAGCTCGGCCCCGCTGTCTTCCCCGGGTACCTCTCCCCCACCGGGAGGGTGGTGATGAGGTCGCCCAGCGGCTTGATGACCCGCAGCATGATCCCCACCGTCGCGTCGGCCAGGATCTTGAGCTGAGCGTCGGTCTCCTCGGTGTGGGCGAAGAACCGCTCGAAGATCTGCAGCAGGATCTCGTAGCCGACGTTGAACAGGTCCGTCACCCGGGCGGTGAGCGGATCGCCGATGAGCGGGACGTCCACCTCGCGCTCGGGCGGCCGGACGTTGGCCGCGATCACCGGGCGGACCGGGTCGAAGCCCGGGTTGGCCTCGCGCAGCTGCTGGTACTCGTCCAGGATGTTCACGAACTGCCCGAAATGCGCGTCCCGCCAGTGGCCGCGCGGGCCTTCGCCCTGCTCCAGGATCTCCTCGATCGCGCGCTGCGCGCTGGCCAGGTCGGTCACGGTGACCAGTTCCGGCCAGCCGAAATGCGCCGCGGTCGCCTGGGCCCGGGGCGGCCCGACGAACAGCCAGTCCTCTCCGTACTTGGCGGCCAGGCGGGCCAGGCCCGCCTCGATCGACCGGTACAGGTGCCCGACCGTCGCGAAGTCCTGGCCCCGGGGGACGATGTCCCGCTCGCTCAGCACCGGTGCCGCCCGGCCCACCGCGGCCAGGCCGTCGGCGTCGGCCAGGTCCATCCCCTCCGGGCGCTCCAGGAACATGAAATGCCGCAGCGCCTGCTCCCCGAACGGCAGCAGCGCCAGCTGCACCCCGGCCGGGTAGTGAGAGGCCGGCGCGGGGAGGTTCGGCCTGGCCATGTGCGGCGCCGCGCCGACCGCCGACAGCAGGTTGTGCACCAGGGCCAGGTGCAGCATCTCCTGGGTGGCCACGCGCGAGACCTGCGTGCGCCAGCGTGCCGTGGCGGCCAGCTCGGTCTCGGTTAACCCCTCCTGTTCGCCCTGCTTCAGGGAGAACGCGGCGAACAGGTACTGGCACATGATGCCGTGCTCCAGCTCAGCGGCCTCGCACAGCATGTAGATCAGGGCCTCCCGGTGCTCGATCACAAACGGCGCCTCCGGTGCCGCCTGCCCACCCCGGGTGGCGATCACCTGCGCCAGCCTGCCCCCGCCTCCGGCTGCGATGTCGGCCGCCGCGTTCTGCTCGTTGCTCACGTGAACCCCTTCCCGGGAATGGGCGGCTGACGTCCCACGCCTCCCCGTCCGGCCTGGTGATGATTACATAATTACACGATCCTTCAGCGGGCTGGGGGCGCCGGGCTGGTGCCCCGGCCCGGGCTGGTAACGCCGGGCCCGCGCCGTCCATCACTGGCCGGCCCCGCCTTCCGTTAGGCACCAACGGTGTTCGCCGCTGCCGGGGCAACCGCGGGCGCCGGCGCCGGCGCAGGTGGCGCGGGCAGGAGCCCGAGCTGCTCATTGGCCGCCTCCAGCCCGTGTCATGCCGGTCCGCTGTCCGCCCCCGAAGGGGAGAACTCCCCCGGATGCGTCGCTTCCATGCTGCAGTTGCCCCAGACATAACCCACGGGCATAACGGGCGGCGGCCGGAGGTTCGCCGACCGTGGAGAGCGGTTAGGCCAATGCCTGGGAGAACGGAGTGGCGATGCCGAAGGCGGTGCGGTTCGACGAGTACGGCGGGATCGATGTGCTGCAGGTGGTGGAGGTCCCCCGGCCGGTACCGGGGCCGGGCCAGGTTCTGGTCCGGGTCAAGGCGGCCGGGATCAACCCCGGCGAGGCCAAGATCCGCAAGGGCTTGCTGCACGCCCGGTGGCCGGCCGTGTTCCCGTCCGGCCAGGGCACCGACCTGGCGGGCATCGTGGCCGGGACCGGCCCCGGCGTGACCGGATCCGCCGCCGGGGACGAGGTCATCGGCTTCACCGACAACCGTGCCAGCCAGGCCGAGTACGTCCTGGTCGAGGCCGCGAACCTGACAGCGAAGCCGGCGGGCGTGCCGTGGGAGGCCGCCGGGGCCCTGCCGGTGGCCGGGTTCACGGCCTACGCGACCGTGCGGGCGGTGGCGCTGGCCCCGGGCGACACGGTGGTCGTGTCGGGAGCGGCCGGCGGGGTCGGATCGATCGCGGTCCAGCTGGCCCGGCGCGCCGGGGCCACCGTGATCGGGCTGGCGGGCGAGGGCAACCATGGCTGGCTCGCCCGCCACGGGGTGATCCCCGTGGCTTACGGCGACGGGGTGGCCGGCCGGATCCGGCAGGCGGCCGCCAAGGTGGACGCCTTCATCGACACGTTCGGCGGGGACTACGTGCGGATCGCGCTGGAGCTCGGCGTCGAGCCTTCCCGCGTGGACACGATCGTCAGCTTCGGCGCCGTCCAGCAGTACGGGGTCAAGGCCGAGGGCAACGCCGCGGCGGCCAGCGCGGGCGTGCTCGCCGAGCTGGCCGGGCTGATCGCGGCCGGGCAGCTGGAGATCCCGGTGGCCGCGGTCTTCCCGCTGACCGAGGTGCAGGACGCCTACCGGCGCCTTGAGCAGGGCCACATCCGCGGCAAGATCGTCCTCGTGCCCTGAGCGCCCGGCGGCCCGCCCTGGCGGCGGCAAGCTATCCTCTCGTCATCCGGTGTGCCCACCTGAGGCGGTCGTGCATGATGCCGTGGCTGGCCAGGCGGCTGTTTCCCGTGCTCGCCACGGCCGCTCTCGTGGCCGTCGGGATGGTCTCCACGACATGCTGGCCGCTGCTGGTCGGCAAGTCCGCCTGGGCGCTCCCGCATGATCTGTGGGGGACGCTGGTGGCGGCCCGGCGGCTCGTGCACGGGGACTGGAGCGGCCTGTACGCCAAGCCCACCAGCCTGGTCACCCTGCCCGGCGCGGCCGTGATCCTGGCCCCGGTCGTCGTCATCATCGACGCGGCCAGGCTCTCGCTCCAGATCCCGGGCCCGCACAACCCCCATCCCGGCGTATGGCTGCTCGCCGGGCCTTACGAGATCGCTGTTTCGGCCGTGGCGCTGTTCGCCGCCGACGCGATCGCCGAGCACCTCGGCGTGGCCAGGCGGGGGCGCGCGCTGCTCGCCGCCGCGAGCGCCGTCGCCCTGTGGAGCGTCGCGGTGAGATGGGGTCATCCCGAGGACGCGGTCGCGGTAGGGCTGTTCCTGTTCGGCATCCTGGCGCTGTCCCGGTCACAGACCGGGCGGTCCGGGTGGCTGATCGGGGCAGCCGTCGCCGTGCAGCCACTGGTGCTGCTCGCCCTGCCCCTGGCCGCCGTGGTCATCAAGCCACGGCGGCTGGCCGGCTTCCTCGCCCGGGCCGCCGCGCCCGGTGCGCTGCTGCTGGGCGCCGCGGCCGCGGCGAACTGGAAAGCCACCGTCAGCGCGGTGACCGGCCAGCCCAACTCGCCGGCCGTCAACCATCCCACCGCATGGACCTCCCTGGCCCCTCACCTCGGCGCCGGGGCGGTGGCGGCCGGCCCCGCCCGGGTGCTGGCCATCGCGGTGGCCTGCGGATGCGCGCTGTTCGCCGGGCGCCGGTGGCGCGCGGCGCTGGACTCCGATGGGTGGAGCTCCCGGATTCTCCAGGAGCTGCTGTGGTGGGCCGCGGTGGCGCTGGCGCTCCGCTGTGTGTTCGAGCCGGTGATGGTCGCCTACTACCTGTGGCCCGCCCTGGCGGTAGCGCTCATCGCGGCGTCGCCGAGCTGGCCACGCCTGATCACGACCTCCGTCGCCGCCGTGGCGCTCACCTACGCCTCGCAGCTCTCGTGGCGGTCCCCGTGGACCTGGTGGGCGCCGATGATCGCGGGACTGGCCCTGACCCTCTTCCTCGCCCGCGTCCCGCCGCCCACCGCTGCGGACCGGCAGCGGGCTCGCGAACGGCGTGATCTCAGCACGACCGGGCCCACCGGAGGGGCCGCGCCATGACCGTTGTCGCCCTGCGCCCGGCCACCCCGGCCGACAGCGAGTTCTGCTTCCAGCTGCACAAGGCGGCCATGGGCGGCTACATCGCCGCTCTCTGGGGCTGGGACGAGCAGCGGCAGCGTGGCTTCCACGACCGTTCCTTCAACCCCGGCCGCTGGCAGATCATCACCGCCGACGGGGCGGACGCCGGCATGATCGACGTCGAGCACGGCCCCACCGGGATCTACCTCGGCCGCATCGAGATCCATCCCAGCCACCAGGGCCGCGGCATCGGCACCGGCCTCATTACCGGGCTCATCGACGAAGCCAGGCGCCGCGGCCAGGAGCTCACCCTGGACGTGCTCATCGTCAACGAGCGCGCCCAGGCCCTGTATCAGCGGCTCGGCCTGGCGGAGGTGGCCAGGCACGGCGACGGCAACATCAAGATCCGCATGCGGTTCCGCCCACCGCACGAGCAGTACCGCTCACCTGGGCCGCGGGTCTTGCGCCCGCGGGCCCTTTGATGGTCGGCTGCGGGAGTGGAGCCCGCCAGCGCGCTCGCCGCGTACAACGCCCAGGTCCGCCGCAGGGTGCAGCCGGACGGGTCGGGAGCGCTGATCGAGGCCGGCCGCCACGTGGTGCGCTGCGTGACCGTGGACGGCCGCGGCTGGTCGGGCGTCACCTGGTCGGATCTGGACGAGGCGAACGCCGACCGTGTGATCGCCGACCAGGTGGCCCTGTTCCGCGACCGGGACGAAAAGTTCGAATGGAAGCTCTACGACTACGACCAGCCACCTGATCTGGCCCGCCGCCTGCTGGCCGCCGGCTTCGCGGCCGAGGCCGAGGAGGCGCTCATGGTCGCCGACGTGGCGGCGGTGGCGGCACCGGTGGAGCTTCCCGCCGGGGTACGGCTGCTGCCGGTGACGGACGAGGCCGGTGTGGGGCTGCTCATCGACGTTCACGAGCGCGTCTTCGGCACCGATCACTCCCAGCTCCGCCGGTCCCTGGTCGCGCAGCTCCGGGACTCACCCGAGGTGACAGGAATGGTGGTCGCGATGGCCGGCGACGAGCCGGTCTGCTCGGCCCGGATCGAGTTCCTTCCCGGCACCGAATTCGCCGGCCTGTGGGGCGGGGGGACGCTGCCGCAGTGGCGGGGCCGGGGGATCTACCGCGCCCTTGTCGCCTACCGCGCCGGCCTGGCCGCCGCGCGGGGCTACCGGTATCTGCAGGTGGACGCCTCACCGGACAGCAGGCCGATCCTGGAGCGCCTCGGGTTCGCCCGCCTGGCCAGCACCACCCCTTACGTCTGGGAACCCGGCGCGCCGGGCTGAGCCCGGGCCAGCGGGCACCGCGGCGAAGGTGTCCGCCGTCGCGCTCATGCCCCGATCGTGCCACCGCGCCGCCACGGCCCGCTTGATCGCCGTTGCGCATCTGCGGTCATGCCTGGCTCGCGGTCAGCACGGCGGTTGCCCTGGCCGCGGCGGCCTGACCCGGGGCACGGGACCGTCCCGCAGCCCGGCGACGGCGGTGAGCCCCTCGCCGAGCCGCCGCCGGGCCACCACCTTGGCGGCCATCTCCCGGACCCGCCACGACGGGTCGGCCAGGGCGGCCAGCAGCGGCGCCCGGGCGCGGTCGTCCCAGGTGTAGAGCAGGGCTCTGGCCGCCCAGACCCGCAGCCAGTAGCGGTGGACCGGGGCCGGTCCGGTGTCGAGCACCGAGCGCGCAGGCGGCCCACCGAGCGCGACGACGAGCGTGTCGTCGGCGTCGCCGCCGCCGAGCAGCTCAATGCAGCCCGACACCACCGCCGCCGCTCCGCGGCGGCGGCATTCGGCCTCGACGCTCTCCCGCGGGGTCTGTCCCCACACCGAACCCGGTGCCATACCGCCAGTGTGGCCCGGCCGGTGCTGATCCTGGCGAAGATCCAGGCCACGATATGCAGTCGCCTGCCGGGCCGCCGATGGGATAGGAGTAACAACATGACTGAGCGCTACTCCCTGCGGGCCATCACGCCGGACGAGTTCGAGGCCTTCTGCGCGGTACCCGTTCAGGCGTTCAACGACAACGAGCCGCCGGCTGAGGTCAACGAGCATGAGCGCATCGTCTTCGAGTTCGACCGCAGCCTCGCCGCGTTGGACGGCGATGCGATCGTCGGGACGAGCGCTGCGTACTCGTTCCAGCTCACGGTCCCCGGCGGGATCGCGGGCGCGGGCGGCGTCACCTTCGTCAGCGTTCTGCCCAGCCACCGGCGGCGAGGCATCCTGTCGGCGATGATGCGCCACCAGCTCGCCGATATCGCCGCCCGGGGCGAGGCCATCGCGGCGCTGTTCGCGTCGGAGGCGGGCATCTACGGAAGGTACGGCTACGGC
This sequence comes from uncultured Actinomycetes bacterium, assembly GCA_963730065.1. Taxonomy (GTDB): domain Bacteria; phylum Actinomycetota; class Actinomycetes; order Streptosporangiales; family Streptosporangiaceae; genus UBA9676. The sequence continues at coordinate 125,803 of CAVSQL010000017.1, forward strand.
TGCGCGTCGGGGCAGCTGCGCCTGACGATCCGGCGCGGCGACGGTGCGCTGAGACCGGCCGCGGCCGGCCCGGGCACGGGCCACGGCCCCGTGCGGCTGCGGGCCGCGGAGCCCACTGAGCTGCCCGCCGAGCTGGCCAAGGTCTACGACTCGGCCGTCCCGCACCGGCCGGGCATGCTCGCCAGGGACGAGCGCTGGTGGCAGGCCATCCTCGACGACCCGGAATTCGTCCGGAGGGGCATGAGCCCGCAGAAATGCCTGCTGGCGGGCGACGCGTCGGGCCCGCGCGGGTACGCCCTGTACCGGACCAGGCCCGACTGGGACGAAGACGGCCTGCCGTACGGACGCCTGTCGGTCCGCGAGCTCATCGCCGCCGACGCCGCGGCCGCGGCGGCGCTGTGGGCCGACCTGCTGACCAGGGACCTGATCGGCGAGGTGGTCGCGCGGCAGCGGCCGGTCGACGACCCGCTGCTGGACATGCTCGCCGACCGGCGCCGGGCCCGCGCCTCCCTGGCCGATGGGCTGTGGATCCGGCTCACCGACGTCGGCGCCGCGCTCCGCCAGCGGCGCTATTCGTGCGCCGCTGACGTGGTGATCGAGGTGACCGACGAACTGCTGCCGGCCAACGGCGGCCGGTGGCGGCTGCAGTGCCCCGGGCCCGCCGACGCCGGGGCGGCCAGCTGCGAGCGCACCACCGCGGCCGCTGACATCGTGCTGCCCGTGGCGGCACTCGGGGCCGGCTATCTGGGCGGCACCCGGCTGGGCGGGCTCGCCGCGGCCGGCCTGGTGAGCGAGCGGAAGCCCGGCACGCTGGCCAGGCTGTCGGCGGCCATGTACTCCGACCCCGCCCCCTGGTGCCCGTTGACGTTCTGAGAACGTGGGCCGGGAACGGACGGCCGGCCGGGTTTCTGGGGCGGGGCCGATTAATCCGGGCCGCCGGGTCAGTCCCGTCTCACAGGCGGCGGAGCCGCCTGGCCCCGTATCCAGGAGGTTGGCGATGGCTCTTCCCGAGGTTGCCTCGCGTGAGCAGTGGCTGGAGGCCAGGAAGCGGCTGCGGCCGGACCGCACGGCAGGCCGCGGAAGTGAGGGCTAGCGTTGTGACGGTGAGCGCCGCTGAACGCACGCGTGCCGACGAGATAGCGCTGGTCAAGCTGGCCAGCGAAGGCGACGAAGGCGCGTTCAGCGAGCTGGTCGAGCCCCACCGCGCCGAGCTGCGGGCCCACTGCTACCGGATGCTCGGCTCGCTGCACGACGCCGAGGACGCTCTCCAGGACGCGCTGCTGCGCGCCTGGCGGGGCCTGTCCGGGTTTGAGGGCCGCAGCTCGGTGCGCTCCTGACTGTATTCGATCGCGACCAACACCGCCGTGGACATCACCAGGCACCGGTCCCGGCGGGAGCTGCCCGTCCATTTCGGGCCGGCCGCCCCGGCCGGGGGCGAGCTGGGCCCGCCGCTGGCCGACCAGGTCTGGCTGGAGCCCTACCCGGACCGGTGGCTGGCCGGCGCGGCCCGCACATCGCCCGAAGCGCGTTACGAGCAGCGCGAGAGCGTGGAGCTGGCGTTCGTCGTCGCCCTGCAGCAGCTGCCGCCGCGGCAGCGCGCCGTTCTCATCCTGCGCGATGTCATGGGTTTCTCCGCGGCGGAGATATCCAGCCAGCTGAGCACGTCGGTGCCGTCGGTGAACAGCGCGCTGCAGCGCGCGCGGGCCGCGGCCCAGAGCCACCTGCCAGCCCACAGCCAGCAGTCGACCCTGCGCGAGCTCGGCGACCAGCGCACCAGGGCGATCGTGCGCCAGTACGCGGACGCCATCGAGCGAGGCGACGCTGACACGCTGGTCAGCATGCTCACCGAGGACGCGACCTGGTCCATGCCGCCGATTCCCACCTGGTTCTCGGGCGTCCAGTCCGTCCGGGAGTGGCTGGTCCGGGACCCGCTCACGGAACGCTGGCGGCACCGGGCCGCCCGGGCGAACGGGCAGCTGGCCGTTGGCTGCTATCTCTATGACGCCGGCCAGGGCAGCTACACACCGGCCGTGATCGACGTGCTGACCCTCGAGGGCGCCAGGATCGCCGCGGTCACGGGCTTCCTGGTCGCCGGCGCGCCTCAGCCCGCGCCCGCAGGCGCCCAGGTCACCGGCGCGGAGATCTTCGCCCGCTTCGGCCTGCCCACAGTGGTGGCGTGAGCCGGCCGCCAGGTTGGCGGCGAGGCGGGCCGATGGTACAGCCTGGAGGGTATGGACGTGAGCGACGAGGCCGGCGCCGAGCAGTACCACTTTGACCCGGCGACCTATCTGGACATGATTCTGGCCGAGGTTCCCGCCTACACCGATCTCCAGCGCCAGCTCGCGCTGGCGACCACGGGGATCGGGGGCGGCGCCATTCTCGAGCTGGGCGTGGGAACCGGGGAGACGGCCGCGGCGGTGCTGGCCGTGCATCCCGCGGCGCGGCTCGTCGGGATCGATGAGAGCGAGCCGATGCTCGCCCGGGCCCGTGACCGGTTTCCCGGCGCCGACCTGCGGGTCCAGCGGCTGGAGGAGCCGCTTCCCGAGGGGAGCTACGACCTGGTCGTCTCCGCGCTCACGGTCCATCACCTGGACGCGGCCGGGAAAGCGGATCTGTTCCGCCGCGTGTGCGGCCGGCTGCGCCCCGGCGGGCGCTTCGTCCTCGCCGATGTGGTTATCCCCGACAATCCGCACGACGTGGTCACGCCCATCGACCCGCCGTATGACCAGCCGAGCACCGTCGCCGATCAGCTCGGCTGGCTCCGGGAAGCGGGGCTGCGGCCAACGGTGGTGTGGCAGGACAAGGATCTCGCCGTCGTCGCCGCCGACGCATGACGGCCTGACGGGGGCTTTCCGGGTGATCCCGCCGGTCCGTCCAGGCCCAGCTGGGTGCCGCGCGGGGGGCGCCAGCCCCCGCCGATGACGGCCAGCACGACATCGGAGTCACGCAGGGCATGGTCGATGGCTGCGGTGTAGTCCTGGCCGGGGCCGATCGCCGTCACGTCCCTGGAACACGCTTTTCGGGCCGAGGCGCTGCTGGAGCGTGTCAGTCAGCCGCCCGGCATATCCGCCGGCATCCCCGCGCCGGTAGCTGAGAAAGATCCGCACCGCGGCCCCCCTGTTTCCGGATGCTGGGGGCATCCGTCACGCCCTTCACCAGCATCGCACCGGCTGCCCGCTGCGGTAAAGCCGCGGCAAAGTGCCCGCTCACAGCGGGCGGCCCGGTCTCACCCACCCCCGCTGCCCAGGACGCCCGCGGGCCTGGCCCAGGGCGCCCGGGCGGCCGCGCCTACCGCAGCACGATGATCGAGACGCTGAAGCGGTGCCCGGGCCCGCAGAACCGGAGCGCCAATGGCGTTCGGGCGCCGTTGGTGGGGACGGCCGGATTGGTGGTGGGAGTTCCGGCCGTGGCGGATACGGCCGAGGGCGCCGCGGACCCTGACCGCGGCGCCTGAACCGAGCCGCAGCCGACGGCCACGGCGGCGGCCGCGCATGCCCCACACCCACGGCGGGCGACCTGGCCGGGAGCCTGCCCGCGCGCTGGCGCGTGCAGGCTCCTCACGGCGGGCAGCATGTCGTTGAGATGAAAACCGGGACAGCGCATCGCAGACGCCGTCCGCCGGCCTGGGAGCGATCCGGCATGATCACCGTGGTCGGCGAGTCACTCGTGGACGTGGTCGCGCGCCACGGCCACCACGAGCTGACGGTCCACCCCGGCGGCAGCCCGGCCAATGTCGCCGTCGCGCTCAGCCGGCTCGGGCAGCGGACGGCGCTGGTCACGCAGATCGGGGCCGACGACCACGGCACCCTCATCCGTGCGCACCTGGAGCGCAACGCCGTCAACGTGATGCTCGCGGGGCCAGCGAGCCAGCCCACGAGCCGGGCGCTGGCCAGGCTCGACGCCCACGGCGCCGCCAGGTACGAATTCGACCTCAGCTGGGACGTACGCGGGCTGCGGCTCGCCGAGGGCAGCACCGCCGTCCACTTCGGGTCGCTCGGCGCGGTGCTCCCGCCCGGCAGCCAGCAGGTGCTGCGGCTCGCGGAATCCGTATGCCGCCGCGGTGACGTCGTCACCAGTTATGACCCCAACGTCCGGCCCTCCGTGACGCCTGACCGCCACGAGGTGGCCGCCACCGTGGACCGAGCGGCCGCCAGTGCCCATATCGTCAAGATGAGCGATGAAGATCTCGCTTTCCTGTTTCCCGGCGCTACGCCCGCGCAACTGGCCGCGAGATTTATCGGTGACGGCCGGCCCACCCAGCTCCTGGTCGTGACCAAGGGCCGCGACGGCGCGGAAGTGACGACCCGGCGCACACGACTGCCCGTCCCGGCCGTCCCGGTCGCGGTCGTGGACACCGTTGGCGCCGGTGACGCGTTCACCGCCGCGCTGCTCGCCGGGCTGGCCGATTCCGGCCTGCTGTCGCCGGAGGCGCTCGCCACGCGCGTGGCGGGAGAGCAGGATGCGCTGCGCGGGATCGTGGGTCAGGCCGTGGCCGCCGCGGCGCTGACCTGCACCCGCCCCGGAGCCGACCCGCCGACGGCCAGCGAGCTGAGGCGTTTTCTCGCCGGGACGCGCCCCTGATCCACGGATCCGGACGTGGAGGTCCTAGCCCACCGGCTGCGGGGGCCCGATGACCTCCACCACGTTGCGGAGTTCGCCCAGGCCGGTCGTGGCGATGATCACCTCGTCGCCGGCGCGCAGGGTGAAGGCGGGCGGCGGGACGATCGCGGTGCCTGTCAGCAGCACCACGCCGACCGGGAAGTCCAGTGCCCGGAACAGCCACCGCACCAGGTCGCCGGGGCTGCGGTGCAGGTCGGCCACCTTGACCGTGTCGGCGACCACCTGCGCGCCGTCCCGGACCACCCGCAGGCTGATCAGCAGCGAGCTCAGGTCCGGGACCTCGTCCGGGGTGGCCAGGCAAGGCCCGAGGGCACAGCTGCCGGTGTAGATCTTGGCCTGGGGCAGGTACAGCGGGTTCTCGCCCTCGATGCTCCGCGAGGACATGTCATTGCCGTTCATATACCCGACAATGCGGCCGCCCCGGTCGGCGACCACGGCCAGCTCCGGCTCCGGCACATCCCAGGCCGAATCGCCGCGGATGCCCACCGGCTCGCCCGGGCCGCGCACCCGCCCCGGCGCCGCCTTGAAAAACAGTTCCGGCCGCTCGGCCTGGTAGACCCGCTCGTAGGGATCCGGTGACCCCGACTCCAGCACGCGGGCGTCGCGGCTGCGCGTGTACGTCACCCCGGCGGCCCACACCTCCTGGCCCCCGACCGGCGCCACCACCCGCGCACCCGCCGGGACCGGCCCGGCCGACGGCCGGCCCGCGGCCGCGGCGAGGCCACCCGCAGCGCCACTGAGCAGCCCATCAATGGTCACCGAAGGCGCCAGCAGCTCCCGCGGGCCCTGGCCAGCCGGGCCCCGGGCCAGCCTGCGCTCGCCATCGACGATCACCTGCCACAGCGCCATCCGCTCTCCCTGCCCTGTCCCGCCGCTGGCCCAGTCCACGATCCGTAGCCCGGCCGATTCAAAATCGGTCACCTGACCGATGTCTCTGCATGCAACTTGCAACAGTATTTGTCGTGCAACCGCATTAGCCAGCGTCAACAGTTTGGCCGGATCTTCCCCGGGGCTGGCCGCACCGAGCGACATGCGTCTCCCGGACCAGCTCAACCGGCCTGGCAAGGAATCCAGATGGACACCATGACGCCGATCCGCCCGGCCGTGCGACGCGCGCGCCGCATCTCGTTACCCGCCGGACCAGCCGCACCAGCCAAAGCCCGCCGGCACGTCCGGGCGGCCCTCTACGCCTGGGATGTCCCCGTCAACCTGACCATCGCCGTCCTGCTCACCAGCGAACTGGTGACCAATGCCATCAGGCACGAGGCGGGCGATACCGTCATGCTCGCCATCAGCTGCGCTGGTGGCGAGTTCCGGGTTGATGTCCACGACACGTCGTGCTTCCTGCCGGTGCCGGTGGACGGGCCGGCGGACACGGAGACCGGACGGGGCCTGATACTGGTCGCCAGCCTGGCCACTCAGTGGGGTTTCTACCCGACCGCCGCGGGCAAGGCCGTGTACTTCACGCTCGCGTTCCAGGCCTATCTTGACCAGGACGACGACCACAGCGTGCGGCGCGGCTGACGCTGGTCCCGGTGAATCGCGGGCCCCGGCGGATCCGCCGGGCGCGCCCGGCCCGCTCAGCCGTCCCCCGCCGCGATCACCTCGACCCTATGGTGCGCAGGGCTGCCTCGCGGGCGATCCCCGTGCGCGAATGCACGTCGAGCTTCTTCAGGATGTGGGAGACGTGGGTCGCGACGGTCCGCCGGGACAGCAGCAGCCGGGCGGCGATCTCCGGGTTGGACAGCCCCTCCTCCACGAGTGCGGCGATCTTGGTCTCGGCCGGGGTGAGGCTGTCCCAGCCGCTGCTCGCCTGCCGATGTTTCGAGCGCGGGCCGCGGCGGATGCCGTGCGCGCGGAAGACGGCCTGGAGCCGGGCGGCATCGGTGGCCGCGCCGAGCGAGGTGTAGATCTCCACCGCACGGGTGAAGGCGCCCCGTGCCTGGCCACGGTCGCCGGCCCGGACGAGGTCCCCCGCGGCCGCCTCCAGCGCCTTCGCGCTGAGCAGTGGCCGGCTGGCGTCGTCATAGCGCTCGGCGGCGGTGAGCAGCCGGGTGGCATCGTGATCCAGCAGGCCGCGGCAGTAAAGCGCGTTCGCCTGCCGGTGGGGGATCTCCGATTCGGCGGCGAGGGCAGCGGCGTGGCCCGCCAGGGCCTTCGCGGTATCCAGGTCACCGGTCTTCACGGCGAGGCGGGCGGCGTCGGCCAGCAGGTTCTCAATCTCATCGAGCTCTTCTGTGCTGTCGGCGAACCCGGCCGTCAGCACGGCCAGTGCCTCCGGCAGTGCGCCGGCCTGCTCGCAGTCCAGGCTGTGGGCCAGGGCCAGCGGGCCGACAACCCGGTTTCCGGTCCGCTGGGCATGCGGGCCGGCGGCGGCGAGGTGGCGGCGCGCCGCCGTGATCTCGCCGCGATGGAAACAGATCACGGCGGCGACGCCGAGGTCACAGCAGGCCGCGATGGGCTCTTTCAGGTCTTCGTGCAGCACCTCCACCTCGGCCATCGCCTCGGCCCACCGCCCGGTGTCGAAGAGCAGCTGGCCCAGGGCACTGTGCGCCTGAACCAGCCGGATCACCGTGCCGACCTGGTCCGCGAGATGCCGCGCCTGGCGGGCCGCGGCAAAGGCCTCCTCGTACCGGTCGAGGTCGCCGAGCGTGACGGCCTTGTTGATCTGTAGCAGCAGCCGCAGATCGGTCAGTGCCGGGTCGCCCTGGGTCACGGCCAGCGCCCGGTCGAACAGCGGCAGCGCGTCGGTCATCTGCGCCGGCACCGAGGCCACGATGGTCAGCACGTGCAGCGCCCAGCCCATCGCCCAGTTGTCGCCGGCCTCCGATGCCACCGCGAGCGCGGTGGCGGCGACCTGGCCGGCCTTCTCGACCTCGCCAAGGTGGTCGTGCGCGCGCGCCGCGAGCACGAGCAGCCGTGCCCGGTGCCGGGCCGAGATCCCGGGGGACGCCAGCGCCTGGTCCAGGGTGGTCAGGGACTCCGCGAACCGGCCGGCCAGCATGCGGCACTGCACCAGCGTCCAGTGCAGGTCAACGACGAGATCGGGCTCGACGGCATGCGCCAGCGCCCGGTTCGCCACCTGCTCGGCTTCGGCCGCATCGCCGACCCGGTAGAGAGCGTCAGCGAGCCGGCTCACCAGACGGCCATGCTGGACCGAGCCAGCCGGGGAGCTCGCGACCGCCTGGCGGAGGAGGTCCGCCGCCACCTGGGGCGCCTGGCCGACTAGCGGCTCCGCGGTCCGGCCCAGCCAGCTCAGTATCCACTTATCCATCGGATCGGCCGTGCCGCCGGGCCCGTCAACTGCCCGCAGCAGCTGCCGGGCCACCCGGTCCGCCGGGGCGCCGGCCTCCGCGAGCGCGCGCCCTGCGTCGCGGTGCCAGGCGGCGCGCACCGGCACCGGTATCTCGTCGTACAGCGCCGCCCGGATCAGCGGATGCCGGAAACCGAGCCCGGTACCGGACTCGGCCAGCACGCCGGCGGCACGGGCCTCGTCGACGGCCGGGATCAGGTCGGCCACGCCCCGGCCCAGAACCGCCGCCAGGTCCGGCACGGCAAAATCCACCCCGAGCAGGGCCGCTGCCCGCAGCACCTCACGCACCGGCCCCGAGACAAAGCCCAGGCGGTCGGCTATGGCCGCAGACAGCGAGCTTGGCGCGGGCCTGTTCGCCAGCGTGGCGGCTCCCGCTCCGGTGATGGCCACACTGGAGCTGCGGGCCAGCGCGGCGACCAGCTCGGTGACGTAGAGCGGGTTGCCCGCGGCCCCGTCGGCGAGCCGCAGCAGGGTGCCGTCGGGCTTGCCGCCGGCCAGGGCGGCCACCAGCTCGGCCACCGCCACCTCGGTGAGTCCGGTGAGCTGGAGCCGCGCGGCATCGCCCACGGCTCGCCGCAGCGCCAGTAAGTCATCCCGCTGCGGCACCGGGCGCATCATCCCGACCAGCAGCAGCGGCATCTGCCGCACCGACCTGGCCAGCCGTCCCCATAGGGTGATGCTGGCCTGATCTGCCCACTGGAGATCGTCGATGACCAGGATTGTCGGCCGCACGGCGCACTGCTCAGCGATGAGCGCCAGCAACTGCTCCGCCAGCGCCGCCGACACGTCCGTGCCACGATCGGCGGTGACTTCGCCGCGCAGGAGCCGGACGATCGTGTTCCGCCGGGGGTTGGCCGAGGGCTCGTGTACCTGTAATCCCTCTAGCAGTGGCAGCAGCGGTAACTCCTGCCCCAGTTCGTCACCGGCACCCCAGAACACCTGACAGTCATTATCGGCTGCCGCTGCGAGAGCCGCCCGTACCAGCGCGGACTTGCCGATTCCCGGCTCCCCTTCGATCAGCACCGAACTGCCCCGCCCCGCCGCCACCTCCGTTATGAGCCTGGCCAGCATCGCCATCTCGCTGTCGCGGCCGACTAGCGCACCGGCCAGGGTCAGGATGGGCACGGATCGAACTTTACTCCCGGAGCATTTGGGGAACAAGCGAGTTTTTCGAATATTAGTTCACTATCTAACAGGGCGCCCCGGCGGGTTAATGGCGCTTGCCGGTGGTCCCGTGTCGCGCCATGAAAGTTGCGCACGCCCTTGCATCACAAGAGCAGACTCCTATTTCCCAGCACGACAGCATGAATATTTCCGGCGATGAGGCAATGGCAGTTTAAATGCATATATTCCATTACTTAGGAAGTAACTAGATAATAGCTATCCGGGATAGATGAAAGTGCTGGATTACGGGAAATAACCGCACATGAGGTAGACGCGGGGCGCAGGGCGGCAAGGCAGGGCGACCTGGCTGCTGACCTCGGGAATCGCCATGGAGGAGTCATGCGCATCAGGCGAGCTGTCATCATTCCCGCTATCTTAGCGCTCGGCGTGGCCGGATCGGTTCTGGCGGGCTCGGCAATGCCCTCGGCGGCTGGGCATGCGCCGAGCACCTCCGTGCAGGCAGCTGCCTCTTCCACTCCGGCCGTTCATTACCGCGCCTGACGTAACTGACGTACGGCCGACGGCCCCGCGGATTTCCAATCCGCGGTGAGCCGATCGCGATTATCAGCGGCCACTGCCGGTTCGCTGGGTGGGCATAACCAGCCTCCCCCGGGCCCCAGCCGCGGGCGGTCCGGGCCGGGCCAGCAGATGGCAGACGCAGCACCATGACCGGCTGCCGCGCCCGGAAACCGGCGGGGATCCGGCCGGGCTGTGGACCTGCACCGGCGGCCACCGGCGATGGCGGACGCAGGCCAGCTACCGGGCCGCCCCGGAGGGTCCGCCCACGCCCGGGCGTAAACAGGCAGTCATGAGCCTGTGAGGCCAATGAGAATGATGGGACAACCGAGCCGGGCGCCGAGGTTTGGCTGCGCTGCGGCCCAGTGTGAGAAGCAGTGAAAGGACGCCCGGAAGAATGCCCGCACGTCACCGACGAGCAGATCGGGCACCTCCTTTGTGGCGAAGTGGCCGCCGCGATCGAACTCCGGCCAGTGCACGATGTTGTGGCCGCGCTCGCCGAACCGGCGGATGGCGTAATCCTGCGCGAATACCGCCATCCCCCGTTGGCGTCGTGCTGGCCTGCTGGCCCCAGGAGGCCAGCAGCGGGAATCACGGTCCCGCTCCTGTGTCCGTGGCCAGTGAACGTGAAAACAAGGCGGCCGGGCGCTCACGGAGGCCGCACGTTGGCCGGGTGGTGGTAGGTGGGGTCTAATGCTGGGATGGATCTGAGCCCGGAGGAGCGGCGACTGCTGGCCGAGATGCCGCTGCACGCGATCACCTCGGTGCATGGGGAGGCCGGGCTGCGGGAGCGGCTGACGATCGAGATCGCGGCCTTTACGGCCGCTGGCCGGGAACGGGTGGAGCAGGCGCTGGGCTTGGCGTCGCAGTTACATGCCGCCGACCGGCGCCAGCGTGAGCCCTATGTGAATCACCTACTGCGGGTGGCGATCCGGATCATCAGCCACTACCGGGTCAGCGATCCCGATGTGGCGTGTGCGGCGCTGTTACATGACGCGGTTGAAGACCACGCCGACGGCCTGGCCCCCGGCGGCGGCCAGCGGGAGGCGCTGGCGGTGCTGGCCGGGCAGTTCGGCCAGCGGGTGGCCGATCTGGTGGCCGCGCTCACCAATCCCACCTACCAGGCGGGCCGCGATGCGCACCAGCAGTACCGCGAGCATGTGGCCGCTAGCTTGGAGGCCAGCCCCTGGGCGCGGGTGATCAAGGCCTCGGACTTCACCGACAACGCGGTCGGGCTGATCCACACCACCGGGCCCAAGCTGGGAAAGCTGGCCGGCAAGTACGCCCCGCTGGTGCCGGTACTGCGCGAGCTGATCCTGCGCCCCGGCACCCCACTCGATGAGGACGTCAAGGAACACATCGCCGCCCAGCTCGACAGCGCCGAGGACCGGTTCGCGGCGATCTGGCCCGGCCAGGATCCGGCGCTGGCCGACAGCTGATAACACCACCTGCGGCCCCACGTCAGCCGGCCTTCGGGGAGCGGGCTGGAGGCAGTCTGGCCACGCCCGAGCCCGAGCTCTGCAGCGAGCCCAGCCCCGTGGGACAGCGGGCCCGCGGCCGGGCCTCCCCTGCTGGCGCTCAGCTGCCCAGCTCACGCCCCGTATCACAGCTTCCCACCACCCCGGCCTGCCAGTCCGCCGCCCGGGCCGCGAGGGCGGGGCGGCAGCGGTCATGCCTGGCCTGCCCGGCCCGCCCCCGGGGGAGCGCTGGGGTCCGCGTGATAATGCTGTGCGACGGCGTGACGCGCTTGCTCATAGGAAGCCCACAGTTCGTCCCACATCGCGGCGCGATCCGGATCCGGCTCGGCGGCCGGCCATGCGGGCTTCGGGCCAGTCCCGGCCGCGACGCCCGCAGGGGCCGGCGAGACCGCGTCAATGGCGAGCGCGGCGAGAAGCGCGGCACCGCGGGCGGAGCAGTCGGCGGCGTGGCGGCCGGGCATGCTCACCAGGCGCTTGGTCGCATCAGCCAGGTCCGCGCGGAAGGCAGGGTTCGCGGCACTGCTGCCCGCGACCTGGAGCTCGCGGCCGAACTGCCGGGTCTCATCGAGCGCCGTAAGGCACCGCCGGCTCTCCAGCACGATGCCGTTGACCAGCCCGCGGGCGAGGTGGCGCCGCCCGTGGCGCAGCTCGAGACCGACGAACGCACCGCGCAGCAGCGGGTCCCAGAGCGCGCCTTGCTCGCCTGGGCTCAGGTACGGCAGGACGAGGGGCGCGTTGCGAGGATCAACGCTCGCGGCCAGCGCCACCAGCGCCGCCTCGTCGACCCCGGTCCCGAACAGCCCGGCCAGCCAGCTGATCGCGCCTCCCGTGGCCAGCAGGTCCATCTCCAGGCCCCACCGCCCCGGCTCGGCAAGTGGGGTCACCAGGAACCTGTGGTCCAGATCGAGCAGTAGCCGCTCGGTCACTCCCATGATGACGCTGCTCGTTCCGGCGATGTACGCGACCTGGCCACGATCACGCACACCCAGGCCGAACGCGCCCAGCACCGAGTCCGCAGCTCCCAGGCACACGGGTATCCGGCCGCAGCCGAGCCGCTGCGCGGCCTCGCCGCGCAGCGGCCAGCAGGTCGTCGAGGCCAGCACCGGGGGCAGGGACGGCAGGACGGGCACCGCCGGCCCGGCGAGCGCAGCCGCGGCCGCGATGACCTCGCCGTCCCAGGCGCCGGTCTCGAGGCGATAGCAGCCAAAACCGGACGCGGTGCTCGGGTCGGTGGCGATCTCCCCAGTCAGCCAGCCGAACAGGTAGTCCTTCGCGGCCAGCAGCCAGCTGGCTGCCGCGGCTCTGGCGGGCTCGTCGTCGGCTACCCGCAGGAACATCGGGAGCAGGTAGCGGCCGTCCACCCACTGGCCGGTGACCCGGTACAGCTGATCGCCGCCGCGGCGTTCGCGCAGCTGCTCGCCGCGTGCGTCAGCACGGCTGTCCTGCCAGGTGATCGCGGGACCGGCCGGCTCGCCGCCGGACTGCGCGGTGACGAGGGTCGGGATCATCGCCGACAGGCCAATACCGCGCCAGCGCTGCGGCGCAGCCACGCTCCCCAGCTGCGCGGCCACCGCTTCGACCGCTGTGATCCAGTCCTGCGGCGCCTGCTCGCAGGCCCCGGCGGCGGGCCGGTGGGTGGGATACGCGGCACCGCTCCGGGCGATGACGGTTCCCCCCGGCGTCAGCGCCACGCCCTTCAGGCCTGAAGTGCCGAGATCGAGGCCGATGTAGATGTCACTACCGCTCTGGTTCATGTCCCGGATGCCCTGGTCCGGCCGGCAGCTAGCCGGTCCGGCTGGGCTGCCGTGGCGGCCGGGGCTGGCGGCCGCCCGCCCGGCGTGGAGGGGCTGGCCCGGGATCGCCGGGCAGCGGCAGGACGTCCCAGTCTTGGAAACCCGGCGTCGGGTACAGGTGCCGCGACGTGCTGCCCGAGATAGCGAAGGCGAACTCAGCTGCCGGGTAGAGCTGCTCGAAGCAGTCGAACGGCATCCCGGCCTTGTCCATGCTGAGCCCGCGGATCCGGACAACCTGGGTCCGCGATGGAATGCTCAGCAGCCGCCGCTCTTCCTGGGTCGGCATGATGACCTCGAGGTATTGCTCCTCGTACTCGTCCTCCAGCCCGTATTCCCGGCCCAGCAAGTCGTACAGCGAGCCGTGCAGGCCGTCAACCAGCCGGTCCAGCTCGGGGGCCAGCGCGGTGGGGATGATCGAGGTCTCCACGACCGCGGGCTCGCCATCGATCCTGCGCTGCCGCCGCAACTGCCAGACCGGGGAGTCCGGCCATATCCGCAGCGCGCGGGCGATATCAGCCGACGGCAGGCCGCGCCGCATTCCGAGTATCCGGGTGTCCAGGCTCTTCGCCCCGCGCCCTGCGCCACCGGCGGCCAGTGTGCCGAGCAGGCTGCCCGCCCTGGTCGGCTCGGTCACGATCCGCGGGCGGGCCAGGAACGTCCCGAGCCCCTGATGGCGGCGGACCTTCCCGGCCCGCTCCAGCTCGTCGAGTGCCCGCCGGACCGTGATCAGACTGACGCCGGTGAGCGCGGCCAGCTCGGCGTGGCTGGGCAGCAGGTCCCCAGGCACCAGCCCGCGCTCGGCCACTAGCTGCTCGACGTACGAGACCACCTGCTTGTAGAGAAGGCCGGTCCCGGGCCTGCCCTGCGGCCCCGGCGGCCCTTGCCCCCCCGCACGTCCACGGCGTACCTGGCGGCTGCCGCCAAGATTGAGCACCATAGCGATCCACAACCTTAGCTGCGCGGCCGGCCGATCACGGCAAACGCCTGCTCGGCCGCGTCCAGCGTGCGGCCGACGTCATCGCTGGAATGCACCAGCGACAGGAACAGGTTTTCGTACTGGCTCGGGTGGAACAAGACGCCGCGCAACAGCATCTCCTGCCACCACCGGGTGAAAAGCGGCTCATTTGCGTAACGCTGTGCTTCCCGCCAGTTGCGGATCGGGCGCGCGCTGAACCACAGCTGGAATACGGTTCCCAGCCCTTCCACAATCACCGGCAGGCCCGCGTCGGCCGCCAGCTTGAACAGGCCGCGCATCAATGCCTCGCCCAGCTCCCGCTGCCGCTCGAACAGGCCGGGCTCGGCCAGCACATCCATGGTCGCGGAGACCGCCGCGCAGGCGACGACGTTAGCGTTATAGGTGCCGGAGTGTGAATACCGGCCTTCCGCGATCATGGACATAACGGCGGTGCTGCCGCCGATCGCCGCGACGGGGAACCCGCCGCCAAGGCCCTTGGCCAGCGTGGTCAGATCCGGTGTGACACCGAAGAACTCCTGCGCCCCGCCGCGCGCGAACCGGAAGCCGGTAATCACCTCGTCGAAGATCAGCAACGCTCCATGCCGCAAGGTCTCCTGCCGCAGCAGTTCCAGATAGCCGGGCTCGGGCAGGACGCAGCCCGTGTTGAACATGACCGGCTCGGTGATCACGGCGGCCACCTGGTCGCCGCGCTCGGCCATCACCTTGCTGAAGCTCTCCGGGTCGTTCCAGGTCAGCACGATGAGCGTGTCGGCCAGCTCGGCGGGCACGCCGGGGCCTGACGGGACCGGCCTCGGGTCGCCGGCCGGGCCGGCCGCCGCCGGGTCCACATGGTTACTCCAGTAAACGGTGTCCTGCCAGCCGTGGTAGTGCCCCTCGAAGCGGATCAGCAGGCGCCGGCCGGTATAGGCCCGCGCCAGCCGCACCGCTGTCCCCACCGCCTCACTGCCCGAGTTGGTGAAGCGGACCATGTCGGCTCCGGGGACTGCCTCAACAACCTTCCGTGCCGCCTCGATCTCCATTTCGTACGGCAGCCCAAAGCAGGTGCCGAGATCGGCGATAGCAGCCGCCACGGCCTGGGTGACAGCCGGATGCCGGTGGCCGAGGATCATCGGCCCCAGGCCGAGCAGGTAGTCGACGTACTCGTGCCCGTCAACGTCGCGCAACCGCGAGCCACTGCCCTCAGCCATGAACGGGGGATACGGCTGCCATCCAAACTTGATGGTCCGGGCACTGCTGCCCGCGCCGCCGGGGATGTACCGGCTGGCCTCGTCGAACAGCGCGTGAGAGCGCCGCGACCATGCCCGGTACCGCTGGTCGAACGTCACGATCCGGTTACCCCTTGTCCTGGAGTATAAGCAGGTCAGGACGCTACCTTGTATACTCTGCATGTTCAATAGGCCAGGAAGTTGAACGCAGACCTGGGCGGGATCCTGGCGCCAGCGGGGAGTCTCTGCCGGTGCGGTCCCGGGCCGGGATCGGTGCGGAATCGGCAGGCCGCACGGGCTGAGGCCAGCAGGACTCCGGCGCAGCCAACCCGATGGCCAGGCCGGCCGGGCAGGACCCGGCCAGCTCGTCGAGATCTGAAGAATGGCTCAGGAGCCGTCATGGCAAGCAAACGCAGGCTGACTGGAATCGCCGCGGCAGCGGCGGTATGCGCGCTGATCGCATCGGCGTGCTCGAGCTCAGGGTCGGCCACCACCGAGGGCGGGGTTCTCCGCATCGGAACCACATACCCGATCGACTCGCTCAACCCATTCGTGGGCATCTCGGATTACTCGTACATGACGTTTGAGTACATCTATCCGCAGCTCACCCAGTACAACGCGAACTTGGAGATCGTGCCGGACTTCGCGACCAGCTGGAGCGAGTCGGCCAACGGCCTGACCTGGACCTTCCACACCCGCCCACACGCCAAGTGGTCCGACGGGAAGCCGCTCACGGCGGCCGACGCCGCCTGGACCATCAACATGGAGAAGAAGTTCGAGAACGGGCCCACCGCCACCGCGGCAGGCGTGCTCGCGCACCTCACCAGTGCGCAGGCGACCAGCCCGACCACGCTGGTCATCCACTACTCCCGCCCGGTGGCCAACGTGCTCGCCCAGTTCCAGGGCGAGTCCATCCTGCCCGAGCACATCTGGAAGAAATACGCCACCGGCAACGGTGCAGCGCTGAAGACATTCAGCAACCCGGTGCCGGTCGTGTCCGGCGGGCCGTTCGTGCTGACCAAGTACGTGCCCAACCAGATCGCGCTGTTCTCCCGCAACCCGGACTGGTGGGGGCCGAAACCGCACATCCAGGGGTTCGGCCTGCAGTTCTTCACCGACGACGACGCGATGGTCTCCGCGCTGGAGCGGGGCCAGATCGACTACAGCGGCGAGTACACGCCACCCACCTCGGTGGCCGCGCTCCGCGCGCACGGCCTGGTGGTGGACACCCGGCCCAGCCTGTCGATGAAGGACTTCATCATCAACACCAACCCCCACAAGACCGTGCACCGGGAGCTGCTGAACCCGCTGGTCCGCGAGGCGCTTGAATACGCGACCGACCGCGCGCAGATCATCAAGATCGCCTGGCTGGACTTCGCCCAGCCGGGCAGCACGATCGTCGCGGCCGCCGACGGCCAGTGGCACAATCCGCAGATCAAGGCGCTGCCGTTCGACCTGGCGAAGGCCAATCAGCTGCTGGACAAGGCCGGCTACAAGATGGGGCCGAACGGGCTGCGGATCGCCGGCGGCCACCCGATGTCCTACAACGTGATATTCCCGCCGGACGAACGCGGTGCTGGCGACCGGACGTTCGCGATCCTGCAGGCCGACTGGAAAAAAATTGGGATCGCCATCCACCAGCAGAACCTGGACGACGACGCCGCCACCACCGCGATCACCACGCCGAACAACAAGTACCTGACCTTTGACATGGCGATGTGGGACTGGGTTCCGCCGGTGGATCCGGACTTCATGCTGTCGGTGCTCACCTGCGCTCAGTATGGCGGCTGGAGCGACTCCGGGTTCTGCGACCCCGCCTACGATCGCATGTATTCCCAGCAGTCCACGCTCACGTCCGTCAGCCAGCGCCGGGCCCTGATATGGCAGATGCAGCGGGTCATCTACAACGACAGGCCCTACCTCATCCTGGACTACCCGGACGTCATCGAGGCGCACTCCAAGCAGTGGACGGGCTTCGTGCCAGCGCCGGTGATGGGCTCGGTCAACTCGCTGTCCATGCAAACCCTGCTGCAGGTCCACCAGACTGGCTGACACCGTCACCACGCGGTCGGCTGCTGGACCTTAAGAGCTGGCGGCGCGGCCCTCCAGGAACCGCAGCAGCGCCCGGGCGGGCGATCCGGTGGCGCCTTCGGGCCATAGCCCGGTGCTGTGCTCCAGCCACGCGGTCGAGCCATTGTCGATGTGCACCCACGGGATGCCGGCCGTGAACTCGCGCAGGAACATCGCGGCCATCACGGTCGAGTCCGGGCCCTGCGCAGGTGTGTTGCGCAAATCGGCGGCGGCCGAAGAGAGAAGCTCGCGGTAAGCGTCGGGCAGCGGGAGCGGCCAGCCCGGCTCACCGGCCGCCTCACCGGCCTGCAGCACCTCGGCCATCAGCTCCTGGTCGGTGCCGGTCGCCGCCCACAGCGCGGGGCCAAGGCCGGCCGCGTCGGTCAGGGTAGCCACGTCGATCAGGGCCGCGGGGCTCCGTTCGGCCAGGTAGCCCAGCGCGTCCGCGACCACCAGCCGGCCTTCGCTGTCGGTGTCCATCACCTCGCTGGTCCGGCCGCCCCGGTGGGTCAGCACGTCGCCGGGCCGCAGGGCGCCGCCGCCGGGCATGTTTTCCGCCAGCGGGACAACTGCCACCGCGGGCACCGGCAGCGCAAGCCGCGCGGCGGCGATCACTGCCGCGGCAACCGCTGCCCCGCCGGCCATGTCCGCCCGCATCCAGGAAATCTCGCCCGGATCGCGCTTCAGGTTCAGCCCGCCGGAATCGAAGGTGATCCCCTTGCCAGCGAAGGCCAATGGCCGCCCCTCCGGCCCGGCGTGGGTGACCTCCACCAGCCGCGGTGAGTTCCGGCTGCCCTGGCCGACCCCCACGACGCCGCCGAATCCCTCCCGGGCCAGCTCCCCCGCGGTCCAGATCCGTGCCGCCGCACCGTGCTCAACCGCCCGGGCGGTGATCGTCTCGGCCAGCATCTCCGGCGTGGCCGCACCCGCCGGAGCGTGCACCAGGTCCCGCACCCAGCTGGCCATCTGTCCGGCCACGATCCCCCGCGCCAGCCCATCCCGCAGGTCACCGTCGCCGTCGGCATGGCCCGGAATGCGATCCCCGCCGGCGCTTCCGACCAGGAGCGTCAGCGTCCGCGGCGGCACCGGCTGCTGGCCAGCGACGGGCCGGCTGCCCGTCCTGGGCACCCGGTAGCTGCCCAGCAGGAAGCCCTCGGCGGCCGCCCGCACCGCCCCGGCCCGGTCCTGGCCGAGGAGGCCAAAAGTGGCGGCGGCGTGCGCCGACCCGGCGGCGAGCGCGGCCACCCTCTGGGCCGCGTCGCGGACGGCCAAGGGCCCAACGTCACCGGCCGGCCCGACCCCGACGGCCACGATCCGGCGCGGCCCGCCGCCGGGCACCAAGAACATGGCGGCGTCGTCCGGCCGCCCCCGGAACCCCTGCCGGGCCAGCATGCCGGTGAGATCAGCGCCCAGGACCCGCGCGGCCTCCACCGCACCCGGACCTGGATCCGGCCCCGCCGTCCCCTCGAAGAACGGCACGGCCAGCAAGTCGTCCTGGGTGCTCCCAGCTGCCGCGGACGAGACTTCGATGATCATCGTGTTCACAGCCGCTCCAGCGTTTCGAACACCTCACAGCTCCGTATCTATATGAGGATGCAGGCCGGGTTCTGCAGTCTGTGCCATGACTACCACGATCGAAGAGCTGATGAAGAACGCGGGGCAAGCACGCCGGAGTAGCGCAGACGATCTAGCTCGCCACTCCCGTCCTCCCGGCAGGTGCCGGGTCTGGCCAGTCAAGCCGCCCGGGCGATGATTTCGGCCCGCGCCGGCCGTCTGTCTGATCGATCGCGCCGCTGCCGGCGGCCTGAATGCCAGAGGAGTGAGCCGATGGGCAAGGTGCTGGCCGGGATCACCATCTCCGTGGACGGTTTCATCACCGGGCCTGGCGATGGCCCTGGCTGCGTTCGCGACCTTCATCGACTACCGCGTCAAGAAGTGAAGGCAGGAGGGTCTTGATGACCAGGCTGATCTACTCGGTGATTGCCTCGGCGGACGGCTACGTCGAAGACGCCGGAGGCAGCTTCGGCTGGGCGGCACCCGACGAAGAGGTGTTCCGTTTCGTCAACGACCTCGAGCGGCCGGTCGGCACCTACCTTTACGGGCGCCGGATGTACGAGACGATGCTCTATTGGGAGACTGCCCACACCGCGCCCGGTCAGCCGCCGTTCATCCGGGAGTTCACCGGCATCTGGCAGGCTGCCGAGAAGATCGTGTTCTCGAAAACACTCGTATCGGTGTCGAGCGCCAGGACACGGATCGAACGGGACTTCGATCCCAGCATGGTCCGGCAACTGAAGTCGGTCACCGAGCACGACATGACAGTGGGGGGTGCGGACCTGGCCGGGCAGGCCATCAAGGCCGGGCTGGTCGACGAGCTGCAGCTGTTCCTGGTTCCCGTCGTCGTCGGAGGCGGCAAGCGAGCGCTCCCCAACGGCGTGCGCTCGGATCTGGAACTACTGGACACGCGGCGGTTCGCCAGCGGTGCCGTCTACCTCAGATACCGCCCCACGGCAGCGTGATCACCTCTCAGGGTGCGCAGGCCGATCGGTGCACCCGGATTGCCACCCAACCGTGCCAACCTGGCGTCCTGCGGGCCCGGCCCACTCATTCGGCCAAGCAGCAGGTCACAGCCCCCGCTGTCGGCGGCTGCCGATCGCGTTCCGTGATCATCCTTGGGTTAGGCCATCCGCGGACGTGGCCCGCATCGGAGCCTGGAGGTGTGCCGGCCTCTAGCATCGGGGGCGTGCGTATCGCAGGAGCGGTCCTCGGGGCTGTGATTGTCGCCGCGGTGTGGGTGAATGTGACGACCACCCTGGTAATCCCCCGCGGCCGTGTTGGGTTCATCAGGGTCGTCAACCGGTTTGTTGACCGGGTGTACACAGCGGCCGGCCGTTTCGTGCGGTCATGGGAGCGGCGTGACGCCCTGCTCGCAAGCCAGCCCATCGCCACCCTGGGCCTGCTGCTGTTCATCTGGCTGGCCGGCTTTGTGGTCGGCTTCGGGCTGCTGCTATGGCTGCCGGGGGGAAGCTTCCCGGACGCCGTCCGCGAAGCGGCCTCGTCGCTGTTTACTCTCGGCTTCGTAGCCCGGAGCGGGACGGAGCCGAGCGTCGTCGATGTCGCTGCAGCCGCCTCCGGGCTGGTCATCGTGGCCCTTCAGATCGCCTACCTGCCCACGCTGTACGCCGCCTACAATCGCCGCGAAACGGAGGTTACGCTGCTTGGCCCGCGTGCCGGGAGCCCTTCGTGGGGTCCGGAACTGCTGGCGAGGGCGCAGATGGCGCGCGGTATCGATCAGTTGACGGTCATCTACCAGGCCTGGGAGCGATGGTCGGCCGACGTGGCGGAGTCGCACTCAAGCTATCCGTCGCTGCTGCGCTTCCGGTCCCCCGAACCGCATAGCTCATGGGTTGTTTCGCAGCTGGCTGTCATGGACGCCGCCGCCCTGCACATGGCCGCATGCCCGGCCAGCGCGCCGTTCACCTCCCGGCTGTGCGTGCAGATGGGCTTCACCTGTCTGCGGAAGCTGACCCGCACGCTGCGGATTCCCGTTGACGAGGATCCGCGGCCCGATGACCCGATCCGGCTGAGCTGGCAGGAGTTCATGGCGGGCTGGGAGCGGATCACATCCGCAGGATTCCCTGTCGAGCGGACCGCCGAGCAGGCCTGGCCACACTTCCGGGGATGGCGGGTCAATTACGAGGCAGCTGCCTACAAGCTGGCCGACGGCCTCGACGCCGTCCCCGCCCGCTGGTCAGGTCCCCGCCGCCACCGATGGGGGCCATTCGAGCCCCGCAGGCTCACCAACCGCACCCCCGAGCACCCCGAGGGCCAGCCCGCCACGCCACGCGATCCCCTCCCCGGCGGGTAGCCGCACCGAACGGCGGTGATGAGTGCGTTCTCGGCGCGGCACACGGCCGATCATCGGCCTGCTCAACGGCGACGACCACCGCCGTGTTGATCACGCCACTCGCCTGTGGCTCGAATAATCGCCGACGCGCTGCGGGCCAGCGACGGCCAGCAGAGGCGCTCAGCTTGGTGGGACGAGCTCATCGAGCACGTCCGCGAGACCGGCCAGATCAGGCAGCTCCCGCGTTGGCCCAGGCCCGGCCCGCTCGGCGAGGCGGTTGATCCAGATCGAGCGAATGCCAAGGTCGTGGGCAGGCACGATGTCATGGAAATAGCTCTGAGCGACGTGGACGTGGCGGGACTTGTCGGCGCCGGTCGACTCATAGAAGGCACGCCAGTGCCCATGAGCGGGCTTGTACGAGCCGATCTCGGATGCGGCGATCGCCCGTTCGAACGGCACGCCGATGGCCTGCAGCGAGGCCTCGATCAGGCCGCGATCGCTGTTCGAGAGCGCGACAAGCTTCCAGCCCCGCTCGTGGGCCTCGGCCAGCGCGCCCGGCACCTCAGCGAACACTGGCCAATTGGGAAGGGAGCGGCCCAGCGCATCTTCCTCTTCCGGAGGAAGAGTAACCCCCACCTCAGATGCCAGCTCTCCAAGTACGGTCGCCATCACATGCCGGTAGCTCCAGGTAGGGTGCTCGCTCTGTACCTGCGGCTCAATCACGTGGTAACGCGCAAGTAGCTGCTCGCTCACCGATGCACCGAAGAGGCGGCCAAGCTCGGCCCGGATGCCGGCATTCCAATCGACCAGCGTCCCGTAACAATCGAACGTCGCCCATCGCGGCGCCATCGGCCAAACATAGGCAAGACGCCCGCAACAGCACAAGCCCATCGTGGGCCGGCCTGGCGTTCCTGCTGGTGAGCCGGGAACCTCACAGGCAGGCTCAGACTACGCACGAGCCGGCCGGCGTCGCCGCGCCGGAATGTCCTTGCGATGCGGCAGGTTCCACCTGCCGGCCAGCCGAGCCTGGTCGCTCGGCAGTAGCCTATGGGATATCGGTGCCGGTACCGAGTGCCGATATCGGCCCGGAGCCGGCCCGGCACCGGGCTTGGCGCAGCCGGTCCATCATCGGCGAGGAGCAGCCGAAATGAGCCTTTTCCAGCGGGCCCACGAGATAGTGCAGGCCAAGGCCAACAAGGCGCTCGACGCCGCCGAGAAGCCCGACGAGATGCTCGATCTTTCTTACGAGCAGATGCTCGATCAGCTCACCCAGGTCCGCCGGGGGCTGGTGGACATCGCCGCGTCGCGCAAGCAGATCGAGCTGCAGGAGCAGCAACTCCAGCATTCGGTGGACCACCTCCAGGACCAGGCCAAGGCGGCGCTGGCCCAGGGCAGGGAGGATCTGGCGAGGGAGGCTCTCTCCCGCAAGGCCGCCGCCCAGGCCCAGATCGACGCGATGGAGCCCCAGCATCAGCAGCTCACTGAGCAGGAGCAGAAGCTTGAGCAGACCCTCGCCGCGCTGCAAAAGAGGGTGAACGATTTCCGGACGCAGAAGGAAGTGCTGAAGGCCCAGTACACCGCGGCGAAGGCCGAGAGCTCGGTAGGCGAGAGCGCGGCGGGGATCTCGAAGACCTTTGGGGACTCGGGCGAGGAGCTCCAGCGGGCGCAAGACAAGATCGCCACAATGCAGGCCCGCGCCGGTGCCGTCGACGAGCTGATCCAGTCCGGAGTGCTCGAAGACGTCGGGGGAGATACCGACGACATCCAGAAGGAGCTCGATGAAGCCGGGTCGGCCGCCGAGGTGGACAAGGAGCTTGCGGCGCTCAAGGCCGAGATCGGCCCGGGCGGCTCACCCTCACCGCCGGAGCTAACTACGGGCGCCGGGAGCTGACGCCGGCGCATCAGGTGGCGCGCCACACGGGGTGACGGCCGACCTGTTCGCGGGCCTGCCCATGAGCTGGCATAGGCGTTCAAGCCGGGCGTCGCGGCTGGGTGACGCGCATCACATCCTGCGGGCTGTCACATGTCACTGGGCCGTTGTGTCAACGGGGTGTAGCCGACAACAACGGCAAGGAGATAACCATGGACGCCCGGCTCAACCTTTACGGCAACACGGTTGCGGCGAAGTTCGCGAAGTACATCAACTCGGCGGGAGCCGTTCTGCAGGATTCGGCCCTGCCGGCCACGACCCAGGAGCTGGTGAAGATCCGGGCCAGCCAGATCAACGGCTGCGGCTTCTGCACCGACATGCACACCAAGGACGCCTTGCACGCGGGGGAAAGCCAGCAGCGGCTGAACCTGGTCGCGGTGTGGGGGGAGGCCAAGGTCTTCACCGAGGCCGAGCGGGCCGCGCTGGAGCTCACCGAGCAGGGCACCCGCATCGCCGACGCCGCCGGCGGCGTCACCGACGAGGCCTGGGCGAACGCGGCCAAACACCACGACGACGAGCAGCTCGCCACGCTGGTGGCGCTCATCGCCCTCATCAACACCTACAACCGCATGAACGTCATCACCCAGCAGCCCGCCGGCGACTACCAGCCCGGCCAGTGGGGATAACTGCGCGGACCGGCGTCATTCCGAGCGCCAGGTACACACCGCGATGGGATCCGCCTGGCCGGGTCCGGCCAGCCGTGGTGAGGCCAGGGTCCCGGATGGCCTGCTCCGGGTCCCGCGCCGGTCCTTTTCTATTTCGGTGATAGCGCCGGGCGACAGCATGGCGACGCTGGATAGGTACGCCACGTACACGACGGCGATGCGGCCGATCCGGCCCTGCAGCAGGCGGACCGCGCCGTCGAGCGCCCGGATTGCGGGAGGAGACCCGTCATACCCGACCACGAGGTGCAGGAACCCCGTGGGCGGCGCGGCAGAGGTCATGGTGGTAAAGCTAGTCCCGGTGTCATTTCGTGGTGTCACTGGGTTGTTTCACTCCCCGTGATCTGCCATCGGCGTCGTTCTATCCCGGTCGCGTTGCTGGAGACTGCTGGGAACTGGACCGCACGAACTCGTCCACGCTGGTATCGGCGATCAGCCGGCCCTTGCCGATCACCAGCAGGTGGTCGGCGGTCAGGGCCATCTCGCTCATCAGGTGGCTGGAGACCAGCACGGTGCGGCCCTCGGCGGCCAGCGCCCGCATGAGGGTCCGGACCCAGCGGATGCCGTCGGGGTCCAGGCCGTTCACCGGTTCGTCGAAGATGAGCACGGGCGGGTCCCCCAAGAGCGCCGAGGCGATGCCGAGCCGCTGGCCCATGCCCATCGAGAAACCCTTCGCCCGGCGCCTGGCCACGCCCTCCAGACCGACGATGCGGAGCACCTTGTCCACCCGGCTGCGGGGGATGCCGTTACTCCGGGCCAGGCATAGCAGGTGGTCGCGGGCCCGGCGGCCGCCGTGCAGCGCCTTGGCGTCGAGGAGGGCGCCCACCTCGCGCATGGGTGCCGGCAGGTCGCGGTAGCTGCGCCCGCCTACGGTTACCGAGCCCTGCGTCGGCGCGTCGAGGCCCAGGATCATCCGCATGGTGGTGGTCTTCCCGGCGCCGTTCGGGCCGAGGAAGCCGGTGACCATGCCGGGCCGGATAGAGAAAGACAGGTCGTTGACGGCCACGGTGGAGCCGTAGCGCTTGACCAGGCCGCGGGCTTCGATCATCGCTTTATGCGAACGGGACGGCGAGGTCGCAGTCGGGGACACTCGTCTCGGTGACGGGTCCGGTCGCGAGATAGGTGATGCGCAGGCCGAGGTCTTCGGGCTTGAGGGTAAGACGCTCATCCTCGTGCTCCTGCTCCTGCTCCTGCCCCCAGGCCTGCAGTGACTCGGCAGCGAGCTCGAGGTGCACCGCTGAAGTCCCACCCGGACCAACTGGTAGCGCGACGAACGCCTCCCGGTGCGCCGGCTCGGTTCGCAACGTCAGCTCGGGATAGCGCTCGGCGAGGGCATGCGCCTCCGCCTGCGGAACCGGCCTGCACCATTCGACCGGGCCATCGCTGTCAGCGCTCACCCACCCCCAGTAGATGCAGAAGGCCGCGCCTTCTCGTCCTTCGATCTTCGGGAGCGGGCGCTCGCGCAAGATCGCGATGAACTCCTTGCCGAACGCCCATATCCCCTGCTCGTCGACGTTGCGCTTGAGACAGAGCAGGCTCCGCTCGGGCATCTCCCGCGTGGCGACTTCGTACATGACGGGCTTCCTTCCGCTCAATCGGCTGACGAGGTAGTCGGCTAGTTCGCGCCGCGCGTCGTGTGCCGCTTCGGCGTCGCGCCAATGCTCAGCGATGCGCGCCGCTGCATCGGCCGGATCGCACGCGAGCAGCTCCTTGACCGCCGCGAGCGGCAACTGCAACTGGCGCAGCATCACGACAAGGCGTGCCTCGTCGAGCTGGGCCGTGTCGTAGTAGCGATAGCCAGACGCTTGATCGACGCGCGAAGGCACCAGCACCCCGCGCTCGTCGTAGAGGCGGAGTGCCTTCAGTGAAAGGCGGGACCGTCGTGCGAACTCTCCGATGCTGATTTCTTTCACGCTCACTCCCTCGTCGCCGGGCCGATCCGGCCCGGCAAGATGAGTGTGCGGGCTCCCCCAAGGTGAGAGTCAAGGCTGCCGGCCGCCAGCCATCTCCGGTAGCGGACCGGGGTTCTGCAACGGCGGGAACGCTACGCGCCCCAGCGACGTTCCGGGACGCTCAACCACGCCAGCGGTGGCGAGGTCGAGCTTCGGGTGGGCCGGGACCTTCCAGCCCCCGGGCGCGCCGGTCAGCTCACCAAGGCCACCCACGTACTGCAGCTACGCGAAGCATAACCAGGATGGAAAAGGCTCACTGACCCGGATCGACCAGGACCTAGCGCCGTCGTCCCCGGTAAACACCCGCCGAATAAGTCGGGCGGCGGTGGGTAGCTGGTGGCCGTGGCTAGAACGAGAACTGTAGCCGGGTATGCCATCCCCGGGATCATCGTGTTCTTCTTCTGGATGGTCATCGCAATCCTGGCCATCATCCTGCTGGCGTTCATCGTGCACTGGGCCGGCGGCGGAGTACTCAACCTGAGGCTCGGGCACTTCGTCCTGAACGTCGGCTTCACCTAATCGGGCCCAGCCGCCGTCGCGTCCGTCACCCTGGCGACAGGCGCGACGGCGGCTCAACCGGTCGTCGCATAAAACGGCCCGCTGGCCTCGCCCTTCCCCGGCCTGCTCCGCGCATTATGCGGCCGTTCAATGGCGACCAGAAGCTCAGCGTCATCTTGGCGAAAATGGCGCTGCTCGCTGCCAGCGACAGGGTGACAGATCCGGTAATCCTGCGGCAGCTACCCCGCCGGAACTGAGCGAAAGCCCGTTCCGGGGCCAGGAAGACCGCGCCCGCTGCACAGGTTGCCAAATCTGCACGGTCCGCGTAATGGTCGGCACTGAGCGGCCAGTCACACGCGGGGCAGCGCGGTAGCCGTGGGTGCCCGCCCGCCCCCGGTGGGGGCCACGGCGGGCTGAGCCCCCGGTGTTGAGCCCGAAAAATCGTTTGGCGGGAACATGGGTCTAACTGGGTGAATGGACCAGAAGGAAGGAACCGATAGATGCGTAAGGCCCATGCCAGCGCCAGGGCAACCGAGGTTCGCGAGTTCAGTAAGCCGGACGAGCAGTGGCGGCAGGAGCTGACCCCGCTGCAGTACAGCGTCCTGCGCGAGGCTCACACCGAGCGGCCGTTCACCGGTGAGTACGTCCACAACCAGCAGGACGGCTTCTACCGGTGCGCGGGCTGCGGCAGCAAGCTGTTCAGTTCCGGCGCCAAGTTCGACTCGGGCACCGGGTGGCCCAGCTTCGACGAGCCCGCGGTCGCCGAGGCGGTCGAACTGCGGCCGGACAACAGCCTGTTCATGCACCGCACCGAGGTCGTCTGCCGTCGCTGCGGCGGCCACCTGGGTCATGTCTTCGACGACGGGCCCACCAAGACCGGGCAGCGGTACTGCATGAACTCGTGCTCGCTGGCTTTCGAGCCCGCGACAGTAGACGAGGAGCAGGGCCGCGGCGAGGCCGCGCAGCCCGGCTCGGCCCGCGGCTGACCGTTGCGGCCGACCGGCTCAGGGATGGTCTACTACCGTGACTACGGCGGTGCCAGCCCTGGGCCGTGAGGGGAGAAGCGATGGGCATGCCTGGCCGCGGTGATGACCACCGATGGTCGCAGCAGCATCTGTCGCACTACGTGGAGGGAGAGCTGCACCCGCGTGCCCACCGCCGCCTTGACCGGCATGCGCGGGACTGCGTGGACTGCGGCCGTGGCATCCAGGCGATGCGCGCCCTGGTGTATGCGGTCCATGGTCTCGGCGGCCCAGCGGGTGTCCGCGCGCCCGCGACGATCTTCGATCGGGTCCGGCTGGCCGGGCCCGGCGACTCACCCTTCTCGCAGAACGCGTGATGCCGCCGCTGGGCGGCCAGCGCGACGCCGATCCCGCAGACACCGAGGCGAGCCTGATCGCCCGTGCTCAGGCCGGGGATGTCAGCGCGTTTGAGTGGCTCTCCAGCGCGTACGCCGACCGGCTGTTCATGCTGCTGCTGCGGCTGCTGGGTGACCGCACCGAGGCCGAGGACGTGGCTCAGGAGGTCATGCTGCGCGCCTGGCGCGGCATCTCCGGGTTCCGGGGTAATTCCAGCTACTTCACCTGGCTTTACCGGATCGCGGTCAACGAGGCCAACCGCGCGCTGGCCAAGAGGGCCCGCCGGCCGCCAGGCGCCCCGATCGGGGCAGACGAGCTGCAGCTGCCCAGTTCGGCGGCCGATGACCCAGCCCGGCAGGCCGAAACCAGCGAACTGCGCCGGGCCCTGGCCCAGGCGCTGGCGGAGCTGCCGCCTCCGTTGCGGACCGCCATCGTGCTGCGCGACGTGGAAGGACTCTCAACCCAGGAGGCCACCGAGATCGCCGGCATCGGCCAGGCCGCCTTCAAAAGCCGGCTCCACCAGGCACGGCTGCGGGTGCGGACCGCCATCGGCGACGGCGCCCTGATCACCTCCGGCGGATGACAGCCGCGCTCCTGCCCGAGCACGAGCCGACCCGAGCCGCAGCGAGTTGGCCCTCCGGAACGGCTAACCTGTCACCATGGCCACCCGGCGCGGGCGTGGTGAAGATGGGATCTCCTCCGGGCATCGTGGTTCCTGCTGCGACCCGGAACGCCACCGGCATTGTCCAGGGTTGTGGCGGGGCGAGGCAGCGCTGGGATACACCGAGGACGGGGCTGACGGAGGGGCGGGGTGACCACGGCGGTGGAGGAAGGATCGGCCGTTCCGCGGCGTGCGCTCGTCACCGGAGCCGCCGGCGGTATCGGACGCGCGGCGGCGGCTAGGCTCGCCGCCGAGGGGGTCTCGGTCGCCATCCTCGATATCCGTAAGCAGGATCTGGCCGCCACCGCCGAACAGCTCCGGCAATCAGGCGCTGACGTGCTCGAACTGCTGGCCGACGTTGGCGATGAGCAGCAGGTCGCCGCCGCGGTTGCGACGGTCACCTCTCGATGGGGCGGGCTCGACGCCGCCGTGGCGGCGGCCGGCATCTCGATGAGCCTCACCGGTGACGCACGGGTCGACCGCCTCGAGTTGCCGGTGTGGGAGCGGATCATCCGCACAAATCTCACCGGGATGTTTCTGACCTGCAAGTATGTGGTTCAGGCCATGACGCCAACCGGCGGCGGCTCGATCGTGGTCATTGGATCCCCCACCGGCCTGTATGGGTTCGCGTTCGGAGAACACGCCTACAGCGCCGCCAAGGGAGGGTGTCATGCCCTCGCCCGCGTCATGGCCGGGGAACTGGCGCCCCTGGGGATCCGCGTCAATATCGTCGTTCCTGGTTTCATCGACACCCGGATGAACGACCACGTGCTGGCCGACGCAGAACTGCTGGCCGAGGCCGAGCGGCTCATCCCGCTCGCCCGCGTCGGCCAGCCTTCCGAGGTCGCGGGGCTGATTGCCTGGCTCACCTCGCCGGACGCGAGCTACGCCACCGGTGGCTATTACCCCGTTGACGGGGGGCAGATGTGCCTGTAGGCACCGTCCACCACTCAGGTGGCGCGGTCCGGGGTGTCGAGGAACCGGCGTGGGTTCTCCTCAAACACCAAGCTCAGCTCCGCGTCGGTGAAGCCGGCTCGATGCAGGAACGGATACAGGTTCGTCTGGATATGGTCGTAGCCCCATCCGCCGTACTTGTGGAGACGCATCTTCATGCAGATGTCGTTGCTGACGAGCACCTTGTCCCCATGACCGGAATCGAATATCTCCCGTAGATCCTCGATCCGCGCCTGATCGGTGGGGTTCATCGCCGTCTCTGAATCGATCGAGAAGATCGAGCCGAAACAGTCCAGGCCGATCGTCGCTCCGCGGCTGACCACGTCCTTCCACCACCGAGCGCGGTTCACATGACAGATGTGAACCTTTTCGATATCGGCGCCGTTCCGTTCGAGCAGGGCGAGTGCGCGCAATACGGTCTCGCGGACGCCTTCGGTGTGAACCATGATGGGGATATTCGTCTCGCGCTGCACGTGGGCGGCGGCGATCAGGACCTTTTCCTCGCTCGGCATGATCTGCTTGCCGCTCGTGCCGAGCTCCCCGATGAGCCCGGCGCGTACGTCCGTCTCATCCATGCCCTCGGCGACCTCGCGATATATCACGTCCTCGATCTCCGCGACCGTCATCGTCGCGACTTCCGGTGGGTGAAACTTGTCGCGGTAGTACCCGGTCGCCGCGACAACGTGCAGGCCGAGCTCCGCGCTCAGGCGCCGCAGCGCCGCTGGCTTTCGCCCGAGCCCGATGGGCGTCGGATCGATCACCGCCGTTACTCCCGCACGCTGCGCCCACCGCAGCTCATCGACGGCGTCCTCGTAGCTTTCGAGGATCTGGTTGCTGACGGACCACTGCGGCTCCCGCCAGAGAAAGCCCAGGCTCGGGAGCGTGATGTCGCTCTCGAGATCTACCCCCATGGCTGCCATCAGGCTCTCGATGTTGGCCGGCGGCGCGCGGTAGTCCCCTGAGGTGTCACAGAAGATGTGCTCATGCGCCAGGGTCGGGCCCAACTGGCCCGCCTCGATGGGCCCGCTGACGGTCATGATCGCCATCGGGCGATCATCTCCCGTCTGTCTGCGCGGCCGTCGCCTCGAGCAGCAGAACGGCATCGTCCGGGTAGGGGGGCGTGAGGACCGCCGGTCCGTTCACGGCGAGGGTCCCACCGGGCAGCCGCTTCCCGCTGACCGGGTCGAACCACGTGGCCGTGACGGCCGGCCCGGCGAGAACATCTGTCTCGATTGTGATCGGCCTCTGCGCGGGGACGTAGACGATCGCCAGCCGGCCGTCCTCAGACCGCGCGCCTCCGATCTGGTTCAGCCCTCGAGCCTCGCCGCGACCGCTCGAGACGAGCGTCCGATCGTAGTCTGGTACGAGCGCGGGCCAGTTGACGGACCGGAAGAACGCGCCCCACTGAGCGAGACCGGCTGCGCCGTCGCTCCCGACCTGCTCCTTCCAGCCCGGGCCGAAGAACCAGATGGGCTTGTTCCCCATGACGTGTCCAAGGCCACCGCCCAGGACCGACCAGTAGGCGGCACGCCGGATCTGAAGCTGGCTTGCATCGTGCTCGTTCTCGTACGCAGACTCAACGAGGAAGAACGGGCGTGTTGGTGTACTGGACCAGTCGCGCTCGAGCAGGCGCGGGATGATCGTGTACGAATACGTGCTCAGCACGTCGAGCCACTCGGCGTCCGGGTACTCTTCGGCCGCCGAATGCTCCGGCAGCATCTGCGCGGTCATCAGGCAGCCAGGCGCAGTCGTCTTTATGCCCGACGCGAGCGCCTCGAGACCGGCCCGGGCGTCCTCGGGGTTCCGGTCGGCGCCGATGCTCCAGATCACGTTCTCGTAGCTACCGAATCGCCGCCCCAGGTATTCCCCGTATGCGCGGCATCCGTCCCGGCCATTCGCCACGACCTCGTCGTACCACCCCTCGGCTTGACCGCCGTAACCGGGATAGTGCGGTCGTGGATATCCGAGAAACGCCGGATACAGGATGACGATGATGCCCCGGGCACGGGCCAGGTCCAGGATCTGTTCCGCATGGGCCATATATGACTCGTTGGGAGTGGTGAAATCGCCGGGAGCCGTGAACGGCTCGTCGCCCATCAGGTTTCTCGGCGCGTCCGTGGCGAATAGCCGCTCGATCAAATTGATCAAGATGGCGTTGAATCCCTGCGCCCTGCGCTGGTCCAGATACCAGGTCGCCTCGTCCACCGTGGTGTTGACGATCAGCGACCACGCAGCATCACCCTGAATGAGCATGGCGTGACCTGACTGGTCGACCAGGTGCCTTCGATCTGGTCCCACGCTAAGCGGCAACGTGTCGCTCCTCACGCTGGCCGGGGCGCTGCCTGTCACGAATCCTGTCCTCCTGTGCTGAGCCGGGCTCCATCGGGGCCGAAGAAACAGAGCTTGTCTTGAGCTACCTGCATGCAGAGGGACTCGCCTTCGCTTATCTTGTGTGACGCCTCGACAGAGACGACGATCGTGCTTCCCTCAGGCATCCGGACATTGAGATAGACGTCTCCGCCGATCCGTTCCCCGAGCTCGACGACTCCGGTCAGCTGCCCTGGGGTGCCGTCGGGACAGACCAGCACGTCCTCGGGACGCACCCCGAGCACGATCTCGCCGTCGGCTGTTCCCGATAGGGAGTCCGCCGACAGATCGAGCGAGAAGGGCCCCTCGAAGCGGCGATTACCGTCCGCGGTGACGACACGGCCCTCGAAGAGGTTCATCGAGCGGGCACCGACAAACGTCGCGACGTATGTGTTGACCGGCCGGTCGTACACGTCATCGGGACGACCGGCCTGTTGCACGAGACCATCCCGCATGACGACGAGCCGGTCGGCCATGGTCATGGCCTCGGTCTGGTCGTGGGTCACATAAATCGTTGTCCGGCCGACCCGGCGGTGAAGCCGGAGCAGCTCCGTTCGCATCTGCACCCGCAAAAGAGCGTCGAGGTTGGACAGCGGCTCGTCCATGAGAAACGCGAACGGCTCCCGCACGATGGCGCGACCCAGGGCAACGCGCTGCCTCTGCCCGCCCGAGAGCTCGTCTGGATAGCGGTCTAGCTCGGTTTGCAGATGCAGCAGGTCAGCCGCGAAGTCAACCCGATCCGTAACGAACTTCTTTGCTTTCCGCTGCCTGCGCAAGGGGAAGCTGAGATTCTTCCGTACGGTCATGTGCGGGTAGAGCGCGTAGTTCTGGAAGACCATGGCCACGTCACGGTCCCCGGGTTTCAGGTAGTTCGCGAGCCGGCCACCGATGTAGACCTCTCCACTGCTGAGGTCCTCGAGGCCGGCCACCAGCTTCAGCAACGTGCTTTTCCCGCAACCGGACGGCCCCAGCAAGACGACGAACTCTCCCTCGGCGATGGCGAGATCGACGTTCTGCACCGCTCGTACCGAGCCGTAGAGCTTGCAGACGTCGACCAGCTCAATCGCAGGATCCGAGGCAGCGCTCACAGTTCCTCCACGTGTTGGCTCACTGCTTCAGGGCGCCCGCCAGGGAACGAGACATGAATTGCCGCTGCAGCGCGAAGAACACGATGGCGATCGGCACGAGCGACATGACCGCCGACGCCGACCAGAGACCAAAGTTGACTCCGCCGCGCGCGTGCAAGTTGGCGACGCCGACGGTCAGCAGTTCCATGTTGTTGCTGGTCGTCGCGATGAGCGGCCAGATGAAGCTGACGTATTGATCGGTGAAGATGATCACCGCCAGGACCACCAGGCCGGGTTTGATCAGCGGCAGGACGATGCGCCAGTAGATGGTGAACTCGCTGAGGCCATCGAGCCGGGCGGCATTCATGAGGTCCGAGGGCAAACCGAGAATGAATTGCCGCATCAGGAACACCCCGAGCGGGTTGGCCAGCGGGGGCAGGATCAACGCCCAGTACGTATCGAGCAGGCCGAGCGTTCTGATCAGCGTCCAGAGCGGCACGATCAGGGCGCTCAGAGGCACCATGAGAAGGATCAGCATGAAGATAAAGATGATCCGCTTTCCCGTGATCTGCAGCTTGGCCAGTGCATATCCAGCCATTGAGTCTATGAGGACCTTGACAGCGGCGACCGAGCCCGCGACGATCAGCGTGTTCAGCATCCACCGCAGAAATTGAGTCTGGGTCAGCAGTTCCTCGAAGTTTCCGAGATAGAGCGGAAAAGGAAGCAGCTTCGGCGGGTAGGAGAAGATCTGATTGCTGTTTTTCACAGACGCCAGAATGACGTAGTAGAACGGGACGACAAACACCAGCGTGGCGAGCGCCAGGGCGGCGTGCCGGCCGGTGGATCCGAGTCGGCGACGTCGGTGCGCGCGACGAGCCTCCCTGGGGAGACTGGTGCCTGCGGCGCCGCCTCGGGCGGCGGGACGGGGCTCGACCTGCTTGACCGTGGCCACGCTAATCCAACCCTCGCCGGCTGCGCAGCGCTCGAAGCTGGACCAGAGTGAGAACGAGGATGGCGGCGACGAGCAACGAGGACATGGCGGCCGCCAACCCGATCTCGTCGGGATAGGCGAAGACGTACTGCCAGACGCGATAGACGATTGTCGTCGTCGCATAGCCCGGTCCGCCAGCAGTCATGATCAGGGCGGTGTCGAATACCTGGAGGCCAAAGATCGTCGACACGACGAGCGCGAACAGCAATATCCGGCGCAGCATCGGCAGCGTCAGATGCCAGAAGCGCGCCAGCGGCCCGGCCCCATCGAGGGCCGCAGCCTGGTACAGCTCCTGCGGCAGGCCGATGAGGGCCGCGATGAAGAAGATCGCCCAATACCCCGCGTTGCGCCAGACGTCCACGGCCGCCAACGTCCGCAGCGCCGAGTTCTCTCCCAGCCACACAACCGGTTGAGCTCCGACGGCGTGCAGGATGTCGTTGAACAACCCGAAGTCGGGGTTTGTGAGGAACAGCCAGATGAGCCCCGCCACGATACCCGGGACGAGGGTCGGGAAGTAGATCAGGAAGCGGTAGACGCCGCCGCCACGACCCACCTTGACCAGCAGGAGCGCCAGAAGGACGCCGAGCACGATCGTCAGGGGAACTGACAGCAACGCGAAATAGAGCGTGTTCTTCACGGCGGTCAGAGCATCCACCTGCTGTGGAAACGTCGTGTAGTTCTTGAGGCCCACGTTCGTGGTTACGCCCAGCAAACCGCCCGACCGGGTACTCCACCAGAACGTTCCCACCACCGGCACGAGCAGGAACAGGACAAAGAAAAAGAACATCGGGCCGAGAAACGCCCAGCCCGTGAGCTCGCGCTGAAGCCGCGCACGCCTCCGCAGCCGACGGTGCTCCGCGGGCGAAAGGCGCATCCCAGGCAACCGATGAGTCCCCTTCTAGCGCGTTAGCCGGCTGTCGCCTGCCACGCCGCGGGCCAGGTCAAGGTTGGCTGCCCCGACGGCCAGGAGTCTCATAGAGCAGCTCCCGTCTGCTGCTGGACGATCTTCGCGACGTTTGCAACGGCCTGCTGCGCCGTCTCCTTTCCGCCGTAGCAGTTCTGGATCTCGGCCTCCGCACTGTTCTCGACGTCTGCCCACTGGGGGAAGTTCTCCAGCCCGACGGCGTACTTCTGGAACGACGCGAACGCCTCACCTAGCTGGGGCGCCGCCCACTTGCTGTAGCCGTAATGTGGAGCGTCGACCTGCGCCGGGTAGGTGCCCGAGTGGCCGGCCCAGTAAGCATCGTTTGGCGCGGAGGTCCACCACTTCAGAACTTCCCACATCAGATCCTGGTCCGATGACTGAGGGTTGATCATGTACAAGCTCAAGTCGTTGAAGTTGACTCGGCTGACCGGACCGGGTGGATACGGGAGCAGCTTCCAGTTGAAGGGGACCTTCGCGGGCAGCGTCGTCGTCGTGGCGAGGTCGGAGGAGTAGATCGCCATCTTGCCGGCGGCGAACGCCGCTGGCGCGTCGTCGTACGTGTAGGTGCCGAGCGGTGGCGCTATCCCCTTCTTGAACAGGTCGGCGAACTGCTGTGTCGCCAGCACCACGTCCGGATGGTTGACGTTGACGGTCTTGTGATCCGCAGTCAGATACGAGCCGCCTGCGGCGCGGAGGCGCTGGTACCACTCTCCGTACCCGCCGATCTGGATGCCGATCCCGAACCCGTACGTCTTGCCCGGCTTGGTCATCTTGGTGACGGCTTCGAGGAAGGTGGGCCACGAGTCGGCGAAACTCTCGTCGAACCCTGCCGCGTTCACCATGTCCATGTTCACGAACATGGCATCCTCGACGTGCCAGCTGATAGGGAGACCGAGGATCTTCGGGCCGTAGGACTCGATCCGGTTCATGTAGAGGTACTTGGCCTTTTCCGCGGCGAAGGACGGGGCGTTGACGCGCGAGGCGAGGTCGACGAAGGTGTCGTGGGCCTCGTAGTCCGGATAGGAGCTCTCGGTCGTCATGTAGATGTCCTGCGCGCCTTCGATCACAGACGTGTTGATCTGCTGACCGGCGGAGCCCCAGTCGTACAGGCGGAACGAGAACGTGACCTTGGGATGCACAGCCTGGAACGCCTGGGCGGTGCGCTGCTGATGGGCCACCTCCTGGTTGGACCAGGGACCGATGAGGAACCGCACGTTGCCCGCCAGCGCCCCGGGCGCCGCGCTGCTGCTGCTGGTGGACGGGGACGGGTTGCTGCATGCGGCGACGACCGAGGCGACGGCTCCGGGCGCGAGGCCAAGCGCCAGCAACCGCACCACGAATGTCCGCCGCGAAATCCCGCCTTCGAGGTAGGACTCGGCCAAGTCACTCGTCTGGCGATCAATATGAGAACCCACGTCAAGTCCTCCTCCGGCACGACGGTTGACAGGATGTCGGGACAGGGACAACTGAGCGGGACATCCGGCATCCGCTCAATGAGTGCGCATCCGCTCACCGCAGTATGATCCCGGGCTAGGGCTGGTGCAAGGCCTAGGCGGGAATTGCCGCCCGGTCAGACCGTCTCCGTGATCGTGCCGTGACCTGCCCGGCTTTGATCCAGAACGGTGACGCCGTCCATGGCCACGTTGGCCTCGACCGCTCGCCCGCCGGGATGACCTGCTGCGTACTCTGATCGTCACCCGCTCTCCGGCGGGCATCGCAGGCAGACTGCGATCCCGCCCCGCCGGGGCGGGCCTGCAGGCGGGCGGTGTATTTCTCGTCCAGCCCCATGTCGGCACCGGAAGGGCTACGAAGCCGTGACCTGGCACCAAAGGTCACGGCGACGTCATTTGTGGCCTTGTCGTGCGACAGGCTGAACGCCGGCGAAGAACAGCACCGGCGCTTCCGTTCCCGATCCGGATCGGCAGGGGCCCACGGGGCCGGGCCAGTGCACGCCGAGCCCGGCGGTGAGGCCCGATCCAGCCCAGCGAAAATCCCCCGTCGGGGCTTGCACCGGCTCCTGAGCAGGCAGATACTTCACGCGAGCAGATGTGCGACACATGAGCGAATGCTCGTGATGTGAGGGGAGGCTAGCTGGTGACCGTGCCGCGCCTCAGTGCCGGAGTGATTACCGCGGACCTGGCCAGGCTGGGCATGGAGCTGGAGATCCTCCGTGGCAAGGCAGCCTGGGCGCATGTCGATGTGATGGATGGCAGGTTCTGTCCGCAGCTGACGGTTGGCCCGGTGCCATGAGCAATCCTGTGCCGGTCCGTGTCCTGGTGGTCGGCGATCCGTACATGCCGGCGTCGGTCTATGCCCCGTATCTGGCGGTCTTGGGTAACAGGGTCGCTGTTACCTCTGTGCAGATCACCGGCGTAGCTGCGCCGCCGCGTACCGGGTCGGAGCGGCGGCTGCGGGAGTATGTGGGCGACCCGGCTGAGATCGCCCGCGCCGCCGCGGGCCAGGAGGTGCTGATCGTGCACGGCGCGCCGGTCAGCGCGGAGGTGCTGGATGCGGCGCCGTTGCGGCTGGTGTGCTGTGCCCGCGGCGGGCCGGTGAACGTGGACGTGGCGGCGGCGACCGACCGGGGTATCCCGGTGGTAAACACGCCGGGCAAGAACGCTGCAGCCGTCGCCGAACTGACGATCGCCTTCGCGCTGCTGCTCATCCGGGCGGTCCCGCGCGCCAGCCGCTACCTGGCCGAGCGGGGCAGCTTCGCGGAGTCGGTGTTCGGGGGCGGTGAGTTCTTCGGCCGCGAGGCCGCCAGCCTCACCCTCGGGCTGGTCGGCCTTGGCCGGGTCGGCCGCGAGGTGGCGGCGCGGGCGCGGACGCTCGGATTCGCGCTGCTGGCCTGCGACCCGCAGATACCGGAAGCGGTGGCTGAGGGCGTCGACATGGTGCCGCTGGAGGCCCTGCTGGAGCGGTCCGACATCGTGTCGGTGCACGCGCGAGCCACGCCGGAGAACCGGCGCATGTTCTCCCATGCCGAGTTCGCACGCATGCGGCCGGGTGCCCTTTTCATCAACACCGCCCGCGAGTCGCTGGTGGACGAGCCAGCGCTGCAGGCGGCGCTGGAGCACGGCGTGCTGGGCGGGGCAGGGCTGGATGTGCTGGAACGGCCGCCGTCCGGAACGCGCCATCCCCTGCTGGCCGCTCCCAACGTCCTGGTCACGCCCCACATCGGCGGTGCGACCACCGAGACCCTGGCCCGCGGCGCACAGCGCGCCGTCGCCGCCGTCGCCAGCCTTCTGGCCGGGCAGGCACCCGACGACGTGATGAATCCCCAGGTCCTGAACGCAGGAAAGGCAATGACATGACAGCTACGCGTCCTGCCGGAGGTTCGGCGACCAATGAGGGCGATCTGGTCGGCCAGATGATGGCGGCCATGCGGTCGAATGACCCAGACGTGGTCCTCGAGCTGTACGCGGACGACTGCCAGGTGGCAGATCCGGCCAGAAATTCCCGGTCCGGGGAATGGTGGCGGGAACGATGAGATGACTTACGACCTGCTTATCCAGGGCGGCCGGATCGTTGACCCCGCCGAGTCGAGGGACGCCACGGGAGATGTGGCGATCTCCAAGGGCCAGGTCGCGTTGGTCGCCGACCACATCCCGGCGGCAAGCTCGGTGCCGGTGGTGGACGCCACCGGCCTGCTCGTGCTCCCCGGACTGATCGACCTGCACGCCCATGTCTTCCACGACTTCACCTACTGGGGCGTGGACCCAGACCTGATTGCCCACAACAGCGGCGTCACCACCTGGGTGGACGCCGGCTCGACCGGCGCCCTGACGCTCCGCGGCTTCCGGCGGCAGGTGGTGCAGCGCACCGAGGCGCGCATCAAGGCCTTCGTCAATATCTCGTCGATCGGCCTGGTCGCGCCCGAATTCGAGCTCTCCCAGCCGAGCTACCTCGACCTGGACCTGCTGGGCCGCGCGCTGGCCGGAAACCTCGACTTCGTGGTCGGCATCAAGGTCCGGATGGCGAGCCCGACCGTGGGGTCCACCGGCCTGCTGGCCCTGCACCGCGCGCTCCAGGCGGCCAGCGAGCATGAGCTGCCGCTCATGGTGCACATCGCGGACGCACCGCCGGAGATCAGCGACGTGCTGGCCCTGCTGCGGCCCGGTGACATCGTTACCCACTGCTGCACCGGCGGCTCGATGAAGCTCGTCGACGATGCGGGGGCGCCGCTGGACGCCACGCGTAAGGCGCTCGATCGCGGGATCATCCTCGATGTCGGGCACGGCGCGGGCAGCCTGAACTTCGCCAGCGCCGCGGGCATGCTCTCGGCCGGGATCATGCCGCACGTCATCTCCACCGACCTGCACCAGATGAGCCTGCATGTGGGCTCTCTGGTCTCGAGCGACGCGGTGGAGTCGCCGGTCATCCAGCTCCGGGGGGACGGCACGGACGACCGGCTCGACCTGCCGCTGTGCATGAGCAAGTTCCTGGCCTTCGGCGTGCCGCTCACCGACGTCGTCGCGGCGGCCACCAGCCGCCCGGCCGCGGCCATCGGCCTGGGCGGCCAGATCGGGAGCCTGCGAGCAGGCGCACCCGCCGACATCGGGCTCTTCCGCCTGGTGGACGAGCCCGTCACTTACACCGACGTGTCGGGCAACGCCCGCACTGGGAATCAACGGCTGGTCAACGTCGCGACGTTCATCGGCGGCCGCCGCCTGGCCGATCCCGGCTCGGCGGACATGGCGCCGTGGGTGGAGCGGATCCCGTCGGAGGTCACCGATGGCTGAACTGCGCCGGCCCGATGAGGTGTTCGTCGCTGGCTTGGCGGGCCAGGGCAGTGACCGGCCAGCCAGCAGGCGGCCATGACCGCGGATGGGCCCGCGGGACAGCTGGGGCCACTGCCGTCAGAGAACCAGATCCTCCGCGGGGGCGATCAGCTCCCGGAGGACATCGTCGGGGTCCGCGCGGGTGACCTGAGCGCAGAGTTCGCCGCTGGCGGCCTGCGGTACCTGCGGGTCGGAGACATCGAGGTGGCCCGGCGCATCGTGGTCGCAGTGCGAGACCAGGCCTGGAACACGGTTCCGCCGGCCTTGTCGCAGGTTCGGATCCGCCAGACTGGCGACGAGTTCCGGATCACCTTCGTGTCCAGCCACGAGGCGGGCGAGCTGTGCTTCATATGGAAGGGCATCATTTGCGGTACGGCGGACGGGTCGTGCTCCTTCAGGATGGACGGCAGTGCCGTCACGTCGTTTCCGTACCGCCGGATAGGAATCTGCGTCCTGCACCCGCCCGGGGAGTTCGCCGGCCAGGGCTTCTCGGCCACCGGGGGCAGCACGGCGATCTCGGGCGAATTGCCGGCCCTGGTAGCACCGCCGGGCCCGAGCGCAGGCATCGATGAGCCCCTCGTCCCAGCCTTCGCGCGGCTCGCGCTGTCTGGCCGCCACGTCGTCGCCGAGTTCAGCTTCACCGGAGATCACTTCGAGATCGAGGATCAGCGCAACTGGACGGATGCCTCGTTCAAGTCGTACAGCCGACTGCCCGTCGTCAGCGCCCGGCCGGAACATCTCGCCGCCGGAAAGCGTCTCCAGCAGGCCGTCTCGGTATCGGCCACTGTGCGGCGCGGCACATCGCGAATCACGCTCCCGGCCGTGCCCCAGATCGTCATCGGTGATGAGACGGCCGCCTCCATGCCCGAGGTGGGCCTGGCTCACGCTGGTCAGTCACCACCCCCGGTCCCGGGCACAGCCAAGCTCCTGGCCCGGATCGCCCCGGCTCATCTGAGGGCCGATGTGCACGTGCAGACCGAAGGCTGGGCCGAACGGCTCGGCCGCGCACGGCGGCAGGCGCAGGAGCTGGGCTGCCCGCTTGAGATCGCCGTCTTCCTGGAAGCGGGCATTCCGGCAGGCCTGGGGCAGCTAGCTTCGGCACTGGCGCAGGTGCCCGTTCGCCGCGTGCTGGTCTACCGCGCAGGTGCTGAAAGCACGCCGGGCGGGGACGTGGCCGCGGTGCGGGAGGCGCTGGCGGCGCTGCCACCAGATACCCCGTTTGGTGGCGGCACCGACCTCCACTTCGCCGAGCTCAACCGGTCACGGCCCGACATGGCAATGATGGACGAGGTCGCATTTCCCATCACTCCGCAGGTCCATGCGGCCGACGAGGCCTCGATGGTGGAGACCGCCGAAGGCGTGCGGGCGGTCGTCCGCACCGCCCGGACCTTCTCCGCCGGGCGGCCGGTGGTTGTATCGCCGATCTCGCTCCGCCCCCGGTTCAACCCCGACGAACCGGATATGCCGAACGGGCCGGCCGCGGGCCGGCCGGCCAACGCTGACCCCCGCCAGCTGTCATTGTTCGCCGCGTGCTGGGCCCTGGCGACCATGAAGGCCCTGGCCGAAGAGGGAGTCCACGCCACGACCTGGTTCGAGACCATCGGGCCGAGGGGCGTCATCGACTTCCCCGCGCACCGTCGCCTGATTTTCCCGGTGTACCACCTTCTCCGGGACGTGTGTGAACTCGGCGGGGCCCCGCTGCTTGCTTGCTCCGGCGACCCGCTGCGGGCCACAGCCATCACAGTCCGCCGCGGCGACCGCACCGCCATTCTCGTGGCCAACCTCCGCCCGGAGCCATCGGCCGTCGAGGTCCGGCTGCCGCGCCGGCTGTGGCAGAGCGACTTGGCGATCCGCAGGCTGAACACCACGACCGCGGCGGACGCGATGCTCAGCCCGGAGACCTTCCGCGGCCAGGCACGGGCGCACCCGGTGCACCGCGCCGTGCTGCGCCTCGACCTACTTCCCTACGAGTACTGCCGGCTTGACCTCGGGCCGGGCGGCGAACAGAACGGGTGGCATGAGCCCTAAGGCTGGCGGCCTTACCAGTGCGGTGGGCCTGGTGACCGGCGGCGTCAGCGGCATCGGCGCGGCGATCACGGCTGAATTGCGCGGCCACGGCGCGACCGTCGTCGCCGTCGACCGGAACGCGCATCCCGGGGCGGTACCCGCGTCACCGGGGACTGCGCCGGACCCGGTCACCCGGGAGGTCGCTGGCGACGTCCGCGACTTCGCCTCGATGTGCGACATCAGCGGCAAGGTCCATGACGCATTCGGGCGGCTGGACTTTGTGGTGGCGAACGCCGGGATCACGGACTGGGGCTCGATGTCGG
This sequence comes from uncultured Actinomycetes bacterium, assembly GCA_963730065.1. Classification (GTDB taxonomy): domain Bacteria; phylum Actinomycetota; class Actinomycetes; order Streptosporangiales; family Streptosporangiaceae; genus UBA9676. Next base: position 167,261 of record CAVSQL010000017.1, read on the forward strand.
ACGGCGATCCTCAGCGGTGGCGCGATGTCATTGACACCAACGTGCTGGGCGTGGCGCAGACGATCCGGGCCACGATGCCGATCCTTATAGCGCAGGGCCGGGGGCACATCGTCATCATCGCGTCCATATCCGGACGCACCGCATACGTGGGCGAGCCGATCTACATCGCGACCAAATGGGCCCTGGTCGGCCTCGGCAAGGCCCTGCGGAAGGAAGCCCGGCCCGCGGGCGTGCGGGTCAGCGTGATCGAGCCGGGAATCGTCGACACTCCCCTGGTGCAGCAGACCGCTGAGGGCGCCGCGGAACTGGCGGCGGTGCGGGCGCTGGATCCGCAGGATGTCGCCCGCGTGGTCACCTTCGTGCTTGAGCAGCCGGCGCACGTCAACATCGACGAGATCATGATCTCGCCGCTTGGGCAGGAGTTCTAGTCCCGCCCTGCCCTGCCGCCACAGCCCGCCAGCATCCAGGGCGGCGACGTCAGCCCGCAATGAACTGGCGGGAGCGCACCTCATGATCGGTAACCGTGATGAGCACACCGAGCAGCCGGCCGCTGTTGTACTCCGACCCGGGGTTGATACACACCGTGCGCCCGATCGTCGTGGCCCCGCGCGATTCGTGAATGTGGCCGTGCAATGAAAGCAGTGGCTGGTACTCCTCGATGATCAGCCGGTCGGTCAGCGCGTCGCGTTCGGCCCGGTCTTCGCCGACACGCTCGATGTCGGCGCGCGGCGCCGCCCACGGGTACATCCCGTTGAACCTGATCGCAGCCTCGAGCTTGGCGAGCTCTTCCGGTGAGGTGCCGGTGCGCTCCTCGCCCATGAACTCCGCGTGGAACCGGGCCGTCGGCGCCGAGCACGATCGGAATGACCGCCTTGCCCGCCATGTCACCGCCGAGGATGGCCGCGCCGGCACCGTAGAAGTGGCCGGCGCCGACGAACTTACGCCAGCAGGGGTCGGCGCCATGGATGTCCGCCGCGTGAAACAGCGTGAGGACCGGGCCGTCCTTGGACCCGCCACGCCGCTTCAGCAGCCCGTGCCAACCCGCTGCGCATCAGGGCCCGGTCATGGGTAGACGGCCTCGGGGGTCATGAAGTCGATCGCGTGCCCACTGCCCGACTCGATGACGCATTTGAAGGTGGGCTGGGTGTCGAGGTAATACCACTCGATGTGGTCGCCGATCCGGCCGGACGCGGTCACGCCCATCCCGGCCTGCGCGAACTCCCGCTTGACCGCCTCGGCTTCCTCATTGGTCTTGAACATCACCGCGATCGAGCCGATCCCCTCGCCGTGCTGGTCGAGCATGCGCTGCCAGGGGTTGTCGCCCGCGATGGGCTCGATCAGCTCGAAGTTCAGGTCGCCGACCATGACCTCGGCCCAGCGGATGTTGAAGTAGTCGACAGGCTTGCCGTCCATGGTGCAGTCGTGCATGACGACCTTGCCGTCGGACCTGAAGACCTTCCACGGGCCCCAGCCGAACGCCTCGTGCCAGGCCCGCATCTTGGCGTCGAGATCGCGGACGACGAGCGAGACCTGGGTGATCTGGTTGGGCCGGTGCTGCGCCGGCGCGGCCTGCCCGTCCTCCGGCGGGTAGATCTCGGCGGCCGACACGAAATCGATGGCGTGACCGCTGCCGGATTCGATCAGGCATCCGAAACGGTCCTGTGTGTCCAGGTAGTAGTACTCGATGTGGTCGCCGATCAAAGCGCGCATCGTCACGTCGATACCGAGCTTGCCGAACCCGTCCTTGACGACCGCCGACTCCTCGTGCGTGTCGAACATGACCGCGATCGAGGCGATGCCCTCGCCGCGCGCGTCGAGGAACTCCCGCCACAGGCTCGGGCCCTCGAGCGGCTCGAGCAGTTCGAAGTTCAAGTCGCCGACCATGACCTCGGCGCCCCGCAGGCTGTAGGGGACGGGCTTCCCGCGGAGCTGCGTGCCGTGGTGCATCGGCTCGACGTGGTCGAAGACACGCCAGCCCGTCCACCCGAACGCCTCGTAGTAGCGCTCCATCGTGCGGTGCAGGTCATTAACGACCAGTGACACCTGGCTGACCGGGTATTTCTGTCCGCCCATGCCGGCCGGGAGGTTCTCGTTGGCGGAGGTCATGACGTCCCCTCTGGCCGGGCCGGCGCCATCGCGCTACTCGGGTGGAATCTCAGCGTAGACGAGTTCAAGTTTGACCCCTCTGCGTGCTCGTAGGATCCAGCGGACGAGGTAGTAGAAGATGAGAGCCGCCGCCACCACGCCAAGCACCCACTCGAGCATGTTGGCCTTGTTGGAGACGCCGGACTGCGGGGTGAACCCAAAGTTCCATCGTGATGCGCATATGTCAAGACCCTGAGCGTCTGCTCAGCACGGGGCCACCAGATGTCCAGCTGGCAGCGGTTACGGCACTGGCAGGGACGTCCTACAGCCGCCCCCGCGCACCACCACCGAAGCCCATCTCAGGCCGTGGACGTTCCGCGAGGCAGGACAGCTAACCGAGGGGCGGAAACGGGTCAAATGACGTCGCGAACGCGAGATCTCCTATCGCCAGGGCCAGCGCCCGCGCGGTCTCTCGTGCCCTGACCGCCCGGTCGGGGTGCCCTGCGTGATACAGGGCGAGGGCCCTGGTCCAGTGCGCATGGCTGCGAAGCGGCAGGAACTGAGTGCCGTCGGCCCGGGCCGCCGCATCCGCCGCCTCCTTGACCGCCGCCTCGCCGCCCCCAGCGGCAGCACCACTTATCGCGGCCCCCGAGCACGACGGCGGGCTGTGGCGGCTCGGTCTCGAGGACGGGAAACCAGCGGACGACACCCTCGCGGGGAGGTGAGACTCTTGCTGATTGTCCTGTCCTGCCCGGAATGCGAGGCCCCTGCTGAGGTCGCTGACCGCTTCTCGCTTGCGAGCACGTGCGGTCCCGTTGATCACGTAGGGCTGCGCTGCGCTGCTGGTCACCACTTCCGGATGTCATCGCAGAAACTCTCGGCAAAGGAGCAAGAACAGCTGACCCGCAAACACTCGCGGAGGGCGGATTAGAGGATGTTGACCGCCCGGGCGATCACCAGCACGCCAATCGCGAGCGAGACCGCGGACTGGACGAGCATGGTCAGCTTGGCCCACCTGGCCAGCGGCATCACGTCAGTAGGGCTGAACGCGGTTGCGTTGGTGAACGACAGGTAGAGATAGTCCACGAACCACGGCTCCCAGTCTGGCGCGGCCAGCTCCGGTGCCGTCATCTGCGGGAACATCAGGTCCGGGTGCTGCGAGGTGGCAAGTGCGCGATGCACCGGGCCGCCGCGGTCGAACTCCCAGTACCACAGCGCGAATGCGATGACGTTGGTCGCCCACACCGAGGCTCCGGTGGCGAGCAGCTGCCCGGCGGTGCCGGCCTTGTTTTCCAGGATCGCCCGGATGAGCAGTACGGCCGAGGCCGCATTGGCGACCGTAATCAGCAAGATCAGCACGATGCTTGCCGCGCGCACGGCTTTCCCGCGCCGCTCGATCCGCACTGGATTGGCGATGCTCAGGCCGATCAGCAGCGCTCCTTCTAGCGCCGGCAGGAGAGCGCGGGGCAACGGCCGGGTCAGGTGCGGCGGAAGCAGAATCTGCAAGACGATGGCCGCGATCACGCTCAGGGTCACCGGCCACCGCCGCTCGCCAGGCGTCTTGCGCAGCCAGGCCGGAATGGGGACGCCCTGGCCGCGGCTCGCTGCGAGCCGCTCGGCACTGTGCAGCCATACCTGCCACGGATCCGCGGCGCGGCGGAAGCGCGGCCAAGGCCGGCCTGGCTCATCCGGCTGCCCAGCCAACTGTCCCTGCTCGCTCAGGCCCGGCTGCCCAGCCGGGTCAGGCGGATCAGGCGGATCAGGCGGCCGTGAGTCTGTCATCTGTCCGATATTGTCACTCCCGCCCCGCTCCCCTCGCGGGCGAGGGTATGCAGTCAGGGGAGGTTCGAAGCTGGCAGCGACGGACAAGAGCCTCCACACCTCATCAGCGGCCTGCAAACAGCCCAGCCCGGCCACCGCCACCCCTGGGGTGCCAGGTGCCGGTGCTCTGCCGCTTGGTCAGGTGCCGAGGAAGTAGTCGTTGATGTACTTCTCCCCCTCGTCGCAGAAGAACGTGACGACGTGCCGCAGGCCCGTGTACCGCGCTCGCAGCTCGCGGGCGGCGAGGAGGTGCGCACCGGAACTCGGGCCCACAAACAGCCCGAACTCGCGGGCCAGGCGGCGCATCTCGCCGATCGCCGCGTCGCTGTCCACCGCGACTATCTCGTCGATGACGTGCCGGTGCCGGGCGAAGATGCCCGGGACAAAGCCATCGGAGATGCCCTCGATGAGGTGTCGGCCGACCTCGCCGCACATCAGGGTGCACGACTCGTTGGGCTCGACCGCGACGACCCGGCACGAGGGGTTGCGCTCGCGGAAGCACTGGCCCACGCCCACGATCGTGCCGCCGGTGCCGACCCCGCCCACCACCGCGTCCGGGACGGCGCCGTCCGGCAGCTGAGCGAGCGTCTCGGGGCCGAGCCAGGTGCGGTTCTCCTCAACGTTCCACTCCGAATCGAACTGCTGCGGCGCGAAATAACCGGGCTTGCGGCCGAGTTCGGCGACCTTGGCCAGCGCGTCATTAACGTGGAAGTCACCGAGCGTCATCACCTGCGCACCGAAGGCCCGCGAGATCGCCAGCCGTTCACCGCTCATCCCGTCCGGCATGACTACGAGCATGCGGTAGCCCTTGACGGCGGCGACCATGCTCATCGCGTTCCCGGTATTGCCGCTGCTGGCCTCCACGATGGTGTCACCCGGAGCCAGCAGCCCTTCCCGCTCCGCCCGCTCGATCATGTACTTGGCGATGCGCGCCTTGATGGATCCGGACGGGTTGAGGTACTCCAGCTTGACCCATATCCCGTCCACCATGACCAGCGGCGTGTCGCCGATCGCGTCCAGGATCGTGCCGCCACCCCGCCGGACCATGCCAGTGGCGGGCTCGCGCGCCGCATCCGCCGTGGAGCCCGCGGCAGGTTCCCGCGCCTCATGCGCTGCAGAGCGCGTCCCGCCCGTGACATCCATGCCTGCACCCTATGTGTTGACCTCGACACTCACCCCGACGATGCCCGAGGACCCTGCCTGCGCTGCCTCCGCCTGCATCCTGGCGACCGCGAGCTCACGGGCCTCGTAGATGCCCTGGGTGAAGACCACCATCTCCTGGTTCCGGCCTGCTTGCTCGTCCATGCCGTGCGCCGCTGTCTTCAATCTCGTGACCAGCCAGAACGCGAGCACAGGCCAGCACCCACAAGCCTTGGATGGGCTCAGGCGAGCACCGTTTGCCACTCAATCTGCCACTCAGTCTGATCTTGTTCCGATGGGCAAGCTGGTCGGCAGGCCAAGGCACGACACCGGCAGGCACAAGCGCAAGACGAGACGTTCCCGACGTCGATGATATCGACGATCCGCTATACTGGTGGGGTGGATTCGGAGCGATCGGCAGGAGCTCTGCTGCGCCAGACACGGAAGCGAGCGGGGCTGTCTCAGGCGGAACTGGCTGTCCGGGCGGGTGTCACGCAGAGCGTGATCAGCGCCTATGAGTCCGGGCACCGCCAGCCCTCCATCCCGGCGCTCGCGGCGCTGATCGATGCCGCGGGTTACGACCTAGCGCTGGGCTTGCGGCCCAGGCCCGCACGCCTGCGGCGGTTGTCGGGACCGGTGGGCCGCCGGGTGCGCCGCCACCGGAATGACCTCGTTGCGGCCGCGGCGGCCCATGGAGTCCACAACCTGCGGCTGTTCGGCAGCGTGGCCCGCGGCGAGGACCGGCCGGACAGTGACGTGGACCTGCTTGCGGACCTGCCCCCCGGGCTGAGCCTGTTCGGGCTGGGCCGGGTCGAGGCCGACCTGGAAGCCATCCTCGGCACCCGCGTTGACCTGATCCCGGCCGCCGACCTCAAACCGGGCGTCCGGGCGCGCGTTGAGAGTGACTTGGTCGCACTGTGAGCTTCCGGGAACGCCAACGGCTGGCCGATATCCAAGCCGCGATCGATGCGATCCGTTCCCACCTGCAGCGCGGCGATCTGTCCGACGGCCTGATATTCGACGCTGTCCGCATCCGCCTGCTGGAGATCGGTGAGGCCGTCAAAGCACTCCCGGATGACCTGCTCGCCACTCAGCCGTCTATCCCGTGGCGGCAGATCGCCCGCATGCGGGACCACCTCGCACACAGGTACTTCGACACCGCGCACGCGATCTTGCAGGCCACGGTCGACGAAGACCTGCCGGACCTCGAGCGTGCTGTCCACGCCCTGAACCGCTCCCTCCCTAACGAAGACCCGCCCGGGGACGCCGGTCATACGTGAGCCAGCCCTGGTTATGGTGGTGCCGGGGCTCACATTGACTTCTTGTCAACAGCCGGCCCACAAGCGGACGCGTCACCACTGCTGGAAGTGACGCCAGGCGGCTACGCACGTGACCTAGCGCCGAAGGCTTTGACGGAACGTGACCGCGCCCGTCAGCGGGCTCGGGGTTGCCCAGATGGCGTCGTTCGATGGGGGCGCCACCGCGGTGGGAGTCTTGCTGCGGCTGGGCGGGTGGTGCGACGGCCGTGCGGCTAACATCGCCTGATGAGTGATCAGTTCTTCGTTCCGGCCGATTTCGCGGTCCCTGGTGGGCTCACGGCTGAGGAATTCCGGCTGGAACCGCTCGGGCCCCAGCACAACGCCGCGGACTATGCCGCATGGACGGCCAGCATCGGCCACATCGGCGCGACGCCGGGATTCGCCGGGACGGGCTGGCCACACCAGATGAGCCTGGCGGAAAATCTGCGCGACCTCGAACGCCACGCACAGGACTTCGCCGAGCGCCGCGGGTTCACCTACACCGTGCTCAGCACCGGCACCGGCGACGTCATCGGCTGCGTGTACATCTACCCGCCGCGCGGCGAACGCCCGGGCGGCCCCGGTGCGGGCGACCATGATGCGGCCGTCAGTTCCTGGGTGCGCATGGACCGCGCGGAGCTCGACCCAGTGCTTTACCACACGGTCCGCGCATGGCTGGAACGCGACTGGCCGTTCCGCTCGATCGAGTACGCGCCACGGGCCTGACCTGGTGCCACCCATCGGGCTGGCATGCCACATCCCCGGGCCGGGGGAATTCCCGATTGGCGCAGCGGCTCAGCCCCGCCTATCACAGGGCCGCTTCAGGTTCACGGAGCGTGATACCGGTACTAGGCCTGGCCCGCCGAGCTGATCCGGAACGCCGACTCGGTGCGTTGGCCTGATGCATGGTCCTACGCCGGGTGCTGTGGCTGTTGGGCCTCGACGCGCCGCTTCAGGGCTTCGACGTTGGCTGGCATTTCCTTTTGTGCCTGGCGGCGGACGATGAGCGGGACGAGCAGTTTGCCCATGCCGTGCCCGTGGAAGTCAACCGCGATGGTCAGCCGGGAACTGATTTGGGTCAGGGGTTCCACGGTGACGTCGACGGTGGCGCGGATGGGCCCGTCGATGCCGCGCACGCCCCAGGTCCTGGGTGCGTCGATGTGGGTTAGCTCGGAGGTGACGGCCCGGCTGGCTGCGCCGATGCGCCGGGTGGTCAGGCACTTCGTGCCCACCTGCGCGGGGCCGGGCTGGTCCAGGTGACCGCCGGTGACGCCCTGCTGCCATTCGTGGAAGCGGGTGGGGTCGGTGGCGTAGGCGAACACCTCTGCTGCGGGCCGGTCCACCACAGTGCTGGCGATGGTCGGTGCCATGTCAGCGGACCTCGAGCAGGGCAGCGTACCGGGCCAGGTAAAGCGGCCATCCCTGGTCGCCGTCGACGCCGTCGCTGACCGACTGCCAACCGGGACCGTGCCGGTCGAGGTGGCGGTGCTCCAGCTCGACCCGGGTGCGGCCCGGTCCCTCGGCCACGAACCGGACCTCGACCTCGCTGGTCAGCTCCGGGTCCGTCTCGACTTGCCATTGCGGGCCGATGTCCCAGCTGAACACCACCCGGGCTGGCGGCTCGTAGGCCAGGATCCGCGCCCACCGGCACTCGCTGCCGTCGACGGCGCGGTCGTAGATGTGCCCGCCGACGTGGGGCTCGAAGACTGTCTCGGCGATCGTGGCCGCGAGCAGGTTGTGCTCCGGCGGCTTGAAGTCGCCGAACCTCTCGGTGAACACTGTGAAGGCCTGCTCGACCGGCGCGTTGACCACCACCTGCTTGCGGACAACAGGGACCTCGGTTCGGGTCATGGACTCTCCTCCGTCGCTTGTTCGGCAACATCCACGTAGCTGGCCAGAGCCCTCTGCCAGAAGGTGTCGAGCTGATCGCGCAACGCGGCCACCGCCGCCGGATTGAGCCGGTAGATGCGTCTGGTGCCGACCGCGCGTTCACTGACCAGGCCGGCGTCTTTGAGGACTTTCAGGTGCTGGGAGACCGCTGACCGGCTGACCGGCAGCTCCGCGGCCAGTTGTCCCACCGCCTGCGGCCCCCCGGCCAGGCGGCTGACGATGGCGCGCCGGGTGCCGTCCGCCAGCGCGCTCCAGCCGTCACTTGCTCGGTCAGAATTCACTAACGGTTAGATTTTCCTAACGGAGTGGCTGTTGTCAAGGCCCTGCACGAGGTGGGCTGGGAAGGGCCCCTGGGCCGGGGCGCTCGGGGCCTGCCGGAGGCCCATCCGGCCCATGCCCGCCACCGGCAAGCGCATCAGCGTCGAGGCCGTCAACATCGGCCGTATCGAAACGGCCAGGCCAAAGAGCGCTGGGCGGCCTCAACAGGTACTCCATGCTCAGCCAGCTCGGCGTGATCCCCGCACCACCGGCAGGCTAGCCCCGGCCGCCACTGCAGGCCAGCACAGATGCCGGACGGCCACATGGCACCACCACGCAGCCCCGGGCCGTCGCTCTGGGGCCAGTTCAGTCGACGTTGTGCGTCTGCGGGACCTGATGGATAGTGGCCCGGGCCACGCCGCGGACTCTATTGGTGATGCCCGCGGGGCTGCCGCTGGAATGCTGCCCAGGTGAACGGCTGGGTGACGCCGGCCGGCGTGAGGTGCTCCTCGCGGTCCCGGGCGGCCAGTGTCCAGCCGCCGCCCAGGACCGCAGCCAGTTCGCGCGGGCCGTAGCGGGCGACCGGCAGGCCCGAGCAGTGCTGCGGCCCGTCCAGCGCGAAGCAGCCGACCACCACGACCGCGCCCGCAGCGGTGGCCGAATCCAGGGTGTCCAGGTAGCGCAGCCGGTCCCGGCTGGCGGTCAGGAAATGGAAGACCGCCCGGTCGTGCCAGACCTGATACCGCCGCTGCGGGCGCCAGGTCAGAACATCGGCAACCAGCCACCGCACCCGCTCAGCTTGCGGGCCAAGGCGCCGCTGGGCGTACCGCAACCCGGCCGCGGAGATATCAAGCACGGTGACGTCGGCGAAACCGCGGCCGAGCAGGGCGCTGGCCAGCGGCGAGGCGCCTCCGCCCACGTCAAGCACACTGTCGCCAGCTGAGACCCCCGCCGCGTCCAGCATCCGCAAAGACATCGCAGGCTCCTCCTGGAACCAGCTGCGGGTGCCGGCTCCTTGGGCGTAGGCGCCGTCCCAGCGCCGCGCCGGATCGGGCGAGCTCGCCATCACCTCATCATTCCCCAGCCAGACCCAGGCCAGGGATCAGCCAGGCCAGCGATGACTTTGCTCCCGTCGTCGGCAAGCTGGCCGGCGGGCTGAGAACGAGGCCGGTCTGCACGAGGGCCTCAAGCATGCCGGGCAGAAAGCACCCGCGGCTGGCCAGCACCCCATCGCCGGAGGGCCTTGGCGGTGGCTGGCAGCGCCACGGACGGCGGCCGCCCCAAGACACCCAGAACGTGGGGCCGACCATCCGCGCACGAACCGCAAGCAAGCCTTCCGGGAAGGGCAGCCGCGCGCACCCTCAGCCAGCCCCGCGCCCGCCAGCCGGTTGCGAACGTGGGCCCGCACGCCCGGCAGCCACACCACCCCCGTCGGCTGCAAACCGGCTGCAAGGGCCACCGGCGAAGCTGAGCGGGACAACGCCACCCGACCAGGAGACCCGATATGGCCCGACGCCACACCGCCAAGACCGTCGATGAGCTGCTCGCCCAGGCCAGGGCCACCCTGCCGGACCGCCCCTCGCCCGCCGAAGCACTCCACGCCCAAGCCGGCGGCGCCCTGATCATCGACATCCGCGGCGACGACCAGCGGCACGAACATGGCCTGATCCCCGGCGCCATCGTGCTGCCCCGCAACTGCCTGGAATGGCGCTGCGACCCCGCATCCGAATGGAGGCACCCCGCCATCACCCGCCGGGACCTGCGCATCATCCTCATCTGCGAGCAGGGATACCAATCCAGCCTGGCAGCAGCGACCCTGCAGCAGCTTGGCCATACTCACGCCACCGACGTTGACGGGGGGTTCACCGCCTGGGCCGCAGCCGGCCTGCCAGGGATCGGGCCCCGGCGACAGCAGCCAAGCCCAGTCGACGGCCGTCATCCTGAGGCACCAACATGCTGAATAATCCGGCCATCGAGATAGACCCGCGCACCGAGACCACACGAGAATGGATGATCTGCGCGCGCCAGCCGCCTGGCCAGGACGGTCCATCAACCGCTCCGAGTCGGCAGGGACCGAATTGAACCGTGTTGGCACGAACCGTCGGGCTCGCAGCTCGCAGCTGAGCATGCGCGAATGCCACTGACCGCTAGGGCTGACTTGTGGTGCGTGTCGCTGGACCCCAGCCGGCCGCAGCGATGATCTCCTCAAGGCTCATCCGCCCGATGATGCCCGCCGTCCCCGACTGACCGGAACCTGAGCTCTTGGCCAGAGGGGGCCTTGCCCCTGCACCGAGCCTGGGATCGATTTCAGCCGCAGGTGCGCTCCCCCGCCTGTTCAACCACCGCGAACGCCATGCCGGCCGACGTGCCATCGGCGGTCAGTCCGTGAGGCTAAGTGCCAACTCTCCACGTCCATGTCAATGTCAATGTCAAGAACGACGGTCAACTGACGGTCAGATGATCTTGACCGTCGCTCCGGCAGGTCGAGAACTTGGGCTTGACCTGCTGGTTTGTGGAGCCCCCATACGGAATCGAACCGTAGACCTTCTCCTTACCATAAGGACGGCCCACCGCCCCAAGCGCTCTGCCTGCACGGATAGCGCCGCTTCAGTGCTCGCACTGCGCTGATTGCACACGGCGCTCACTGCTGTCGTTCCACGGTCGGCCCGATAGGGCCATAACCCTTAGTAACCGATTGGCCCGCGTCCCCTTGCTGGCGGGCGGCATCGCGGTCCTAGGGACGGCACGTGAATCGCGAGGTTAGCTGGCGGCGCTGAGCGGGCGGATCCCGTCGAGCGCGTCGCCGAGCCGGTCCTTCTCGGTCTCCAGGTCATACCGGGCCTGTAGGTTGATCCAGAACCGCTCGGAAGTGCCGAAGAAGCGGGCCAGCCGCAGCGCTGTGTCGGCGCTGATGCGGCGCTGGCCGTGCACGATCTCGTTGATCCGCCGGGCCGGGACCCCGATTTCCTTAGCTAGCTTGTACTGGCTCACCGCAAGCGGCTTGAGGAACTCCTCCAGCAGGATCTCGCCAGGATGCACTGGTGCCATGACCGTGTCAGTTGCCATGCTCCCTCCCTTCTAGTGGTAGTCAGTGATCTCCACGTCCTCGGGCCCGCCGTCGGTCCAGCGGAAGCAGATCCGCCACTGCCGGTTGATCCGGATGCTGTACTGCCCGGCACGATCTCCGGCCAGCTTCTCGAGCCGGTTCCCGGGTGGCACCATCAGGTCCGCCAGGGTCTCCGCCGCGTCCAGCATCGCCAGCTTCCGCCAGGCCACTCGCTGTAAGAACAGGTCAAGCTTCCGCGACCGCCTCCGGCGCCAGATGGCTTCGGTGTCCTTGTCCCGGAAGGATCGCAGCACCCCATCCATGATAACGCGTCGCGTTATTAACGCAACACGTTCTCAAGCGCGGCTACGGTGAGCCCGAGATCGGATCACGATCAGTGATGGACACCGGTCCGCCCCATGCGCATAGAACCGTTCGGCGCGGTTCCCATGCGATCGCCTGATGAGTGGCAGCCGCCCGAGAATGATCGATCTGTTCGCCTGCGGTTGGGTCATGCTGGTCAGTGGTGGTGTGTGTGTGCTCGGTTTGTGACGCTGAGCAAATGCGTCCCTGGAGGCGGGCGCCGCTGCGCCGAGCGTTGGGGTCGGTCCGGTGCTGTTGTGCCCTTCGGTTCAGGGGCAGACCCGGGTGTAGGAATGCCCGGGGAGGTATTGAGTCCATTCCGCGCGGGTCAGGTTGCGTCCGGCGACCGTGCATGCGCGTTGCTCCCAGGCGGCGAGCGACGTTGGCCAGGTGAAGCCGTTGCCGTGGTCGTCGACGACGAGCAGGGCATCGCCGCTGGGCTCGAACGCGGCGGTGGCAGCGGCGCCCTGTTCGGTGTTGAGCGCGGTGCCTTCTTGCTGAAGCGTTGAGCTGGTCCACAGCTTGACCGTTCCGTCCTGACCGCCGGTGGTCGCGAACCGCTGACCGATGGGGTCGAACGCGATGCTGGTGACCGGGCCGGCAGCCACGGCCACGGGGCCCGCGACTTGGTCGCCGCTGACCGGGTTCCACAGCTGGATGATCCCGCCCCGGGTGCCGGTCGCGAGGGTGCCGTTGGGTGCGAAAGCGAGCGAGACCGTCTCGTCGGCGCCGAGCGGATGAACCCTCTGCCGGACCTGGCCGGTCGCGGGGTCGAGGATCAGGACGTCGCTATCTGGGCGGCTTGCGGCCAGCAGCTTCCCGTCGCGGGAGAACGCGAGAGCGCCGGCGAGGCCTTGGCCGGTTCCGAGGTCGATCTGCGGCACGACTAGTGTGCCGTTGCTCGCTCGCCAGATCGCCAGCGCCGCGAAATGTTCGCCGTACTGCGTCAGGTCGGTACCCGCAATTCCTCGTGTGTCTGTTCTGCTGCTGTCACTTGCAGCGAGGAACTGGCCGTCGGGAGAGAACGCGAGCGCTTGCACCGCCTCTGGTGCCCCGGGCACCTCGTACAGGCCGGTCAGGGAGCGCGCCAGCCGTGGCGTACCGTCCACGCGCCACAGCTGCACCAGGCCGGAGTAGCCGGCGACGGCGAGGACGGGCCGGGTGGGTGACCACGCGAGCGCCGTGATCATGGTGCCCTTTGGCCCGATCGTGAACGATGCCAGCTGGTGCAGCGTGTGAGCGGAGAACAAGCCAACGGTGGAGGTACCGAGGCGGACGGCGAACGTGCTGCCATTGGGCGAGAGGGCGAGTGGCGGCGCGGGCGGCAAGACCGTCCGGCAGCAAGGCGATCCCGGGCCGAGAGCGAAAAGCCGTCCGAAGCTCCGATCGCCGGTCAGGTCCCATTCGAGCAGAACGCCGCCGAGTGAGGAGGTGTAGAGCGTCGTTCCGTCCGGGCTGAACGCGACGTATTGCACCTGCTCCGCCGGGGCTGTAAGGACCTCAGCCGATTGTGCGGTCTGTGGATCCCAGACGATCACCTTGTTGTCGTTGCCCGTGCTCGCGACCGCGCGCCCGTCGGGCGAGTAGGTGAGACTGGTCACCGCCGTGCCGTGTGCGCCGGTTCCCGGGCGCCCGTGGCCGGTGGAAGAGTCCACGAACGACACCTGACCGGTTGGTGAGCCGACCGCGATCGTAGCGCCGTCCGGGCTGATCGCCGCGGCGGACAGCGCCGCCGGCGTTGGCGTGATCGCCACCGAGCTCACACGACGGACGGGGCTCGCGTCGAACACACGGACGCTGTGGGCGTCGACGACCAGCAGGCGGGCGCCCGCGTCGATGAGCCTCACCGCGAGCACCGCTCCCGGGTCGATCCGTGTCGTCGACAGCAGCCGCCCGCTCGGCAGCGACCAGCGGGCGAGGTAGGTGGCTCCGGGGGCCTTGGCGAAGCTGCGGGTGAGGTCGTAGACCCGGTATGCGCAGTAGGCCGTGCGCCCGTCCGGCGCGATCATGATGCTTGCGTGCGCGACGTCCGGCGTCAGCCGGGCGGCCTGGATGGGATCAAACGTGAGCGTGGCAAGCCGCCTGAGCGTGTGCGCGTCGCGCACCGCGATCGACTGCAGCTCCGAGCTATCGGTCGGGTACGCAAGCAGGGAACGGTCACTGGAGTACACCGGTGCCACTGCCCCACCGAAGTGGGGCAGTGGGGCTCGTTGCGGCGCGCGCGTGCGCGGGTCGTAGAAGCGGATCTCGCCCAGGCTTGCGTCGGTGAACCCGTACCTGTTGATCCGAAAATGGCTGACCGCGAGCGTGCGGCCGTCCGGGCTGACGGCCAGCTGGGACGCCAAATCGACCGGCAGCGCGAACGTGCCGATCACCGCCGGGTTACGCTGCAGCGTTGCCAGCAGCGTCCCCTCCGTCTGCGGCGAGCGATCGAGATTGACCGCCTCACGCGCCAGCAGCATCGCCCGATCCAGCCGCGGCTCGTTGACCGCCTGCGCCCCGAGCTGCCGGGCAAGCGCCACGCGGGCCTGGTTGCTGGCGCGTTGCTGGTTGATCAGCGCGACCACTCCTCCGGTGACCGCGACAAGCAGCAGGGCAGTGACCGCCGCGAGCACCATCTGCAGGCGGCGCTGCGCGCGCCCGGCCGCGGCCCGGCTCGCGTCGAGGAAGGCCCGCTCGGTCTGGTTGAGCTCCGGCTCGTGCCCGGCCCGCCACTCCAGCGCGGCGGCCAGCCGACCGGCCCGGTACACGTCGGCGGCGTCCCGCCCCTGCTCATCCCAGTCGCGTGCGGCGGCGGTCAGGTGGGCGTGCAGGCGGCGGCCGATCCGGTCTTCTTCGAGCCAGGTGCGGTAGCGCGGCCATTCGCGCAGCAGCGCCTCGTGCGAGAGCTCGACCTCGCCGTCGCTGATGGTCAGCAGGCGGGCGTCGGTCAGCTCTGCCAGCACAGGGCGCGTGCCGGGGATGCGCTCGAGCTCACCGAGCGGCACCCGGCGGCGGGCGAGCGTCTCGTTCTCGCCGCTGGCCAGGCGCAGCATCAGGCCGCGCGCGATCCGCCGCTGACCCTCGCCGAGCTGGTTGTAGGCGTCTTCGGCCAGCCGGGCGACGGCGCCGCGCACGCCACCGCTGGCCCGGTAGCTGCCGTAGCGCAGTGTGCGCCCGTCGCGGGATCGCCACAGCTCCAGCAGCGTGGTCGACAGCAGCGGCAGCCCGCCGGGCTCTCCGGCCACATCCGATACCAGTGCCTCGACCAGCGGGCGCTCGGCCTCGAGCCCGGCGCGGGCGGCCGGCTCTTCGATCGCCCGCGCCAGCTCCTGGCGCTCCATCGGCCCGACCAGCACGTGGCTAGCGCTCACCATGGCCGCCAGTCGCGGGTAGGAGGCGAGCCGGCCGTAGAAATCGGCGCGCAGCGACACCACCACCAGCGCCCGCCGCTCTGCATCGCCCGCCGCCGCTGCCAGCTGACTGGCGAACGCCGCGCGCTCGTCCTCCTGCTCGCACAGGGTGAACAGCTCCTCCAGCTGGTCGACCGCGATCACGAGCCGCTCGCCGGGTGCGAGCTGCCCGAGCGCGCGGCCAGGCGCGCCGCCGGCCAGGGCGCGGCTCAGCTCGGCGTCCGGGTGGGTGCCCGGCCGCAGCAGCACCTGCCGCCACCGCTCGCTGCCCGGCAGTGAGCCTGCACTCAGCGCGGGCAGCACCCCGGCACGCAGCAGCGAGGACTTGCCGACTCCCGAGGAGCCGAGGATCCCGGTCAGCGGCGACTCCACCAGCCGCGCGAGCAGGTCGGCGACCAGGCGCTCGCGGCCGCAGAAATACTCCGCATCGGCGCGATCGAAGAACGCCAGCCCCTTAAACGGGCACACCCCCAGCAACGGGCCGCGGGCCGCTGTGGTATGCGGGGCACCGTCCAGGGAGACGTCGTGCCCGAGGATCGAGCGCTCCAGCTCTTGCAGCGAGCGGCTAGGCTCCAGGCCCAGCTCCTCCCGCAACAGCTCGCTCGTGTGCCGGTACGCCGCCAGCGCATCAGCCTGCCGGCCAGTGCGATACAGCGCGAGCATCAGCTGCCCGCGCAGCCGCTCCTGCAACGGGTTGGAGGCGATCAGCGACTCGATCTCGCCGATCAGCTCACCGTCGGCTCCCAGCGCCAGATCGGCCTCGATCCGGTCCTCCAGCGCCGCCAGCCGCGCTTCCTGCAGCCGGGCGATCGCCGCCTGCGCGAACGGCTCATACGCGAACTCGGCAAGCGGCTCGCCCCGCCACAGCCCCAGCGCCGAGCACAGCCGCTGTTTCGCGCGGGCCGCATCGCCGCCGGCCAGCGCCCGCCGCCCCTCAGCGCCAAGCGCCTCGAAACGAACCGCGTCGACCTGCTCGGGCGCGACCGCCAGCCGGTAGCCCCGCCCCTGCGTCACGATCACACCAGCGCCCAGCGCCTTACGCAGATGCGAGACATACACCTGCACGGTCTTGGCGGCGGCCACCGGGGCCCGCTCACCCCACAGCTCATCGACCAGGCGATCGGTCGAGACCACCTCGCCGCGGTGAAGCACCAGCACAGCCAGCAACGCCCGCTGCTGCACGGCACCCAGCACCAGAGGCTCGCCCTCCCGCGCCACCTCCAGCGGCCCAAGTATCCGGAAATCCACCGCTAGCCCCCTACCGCCCTGCTTCGCGAATCTACCAACCGGCCCACCCGGCGGCCAGCGGCAACGTTGCTGGCCACCGGGCGATCACGCCACCCACCGGTCAGGGCCGGGCGTAGCCCTCGGCCGCGAAGACATTCATCTCCGCATCGCTGTAACGGGCACCCGCCGGAAGGCGGTAGGACAACGCCTGCCACTTCTGCGCCTCGGCCCGCCTGACTTCCGCCAGCTCCGACGGCGACAGCGGCGCCAGGATCGGCGGCCCCGCAGCCGGGTTGCCCCCGTTGTCAGCGGCCGCGCTCACCGGCCGGGCGCCAGACTGAGCGCCAAGCGCCTGGGTACCGCTCTGAGCAGCCGCCACCATCGCCGCGCCCCCCAGCACCAGCGCGATCGACACCTTGACTGCACGATTGATAGGCATCTGCGCCTCCCGTTGCTCCCCGAGCCCTCGGTGGGACCGGATTCGCCCCTACCGTGCAACCCGCCGGCGAATAGCTGGTTAGGTGCGGTAAGCAAGCGGTAAACACGGCAGATCCTGGAGCCATGGCTGGCCGGTCATCCCGGCCTTGGGCACGCCATGGCAGGACACCGCGTCAACAGTGCGCAACGGCGGCGTGAGCAGGCCGCAGCCTGCATGGACGGGTAGTTCTTGCGGTTGACCACCAGGTCCGCCGCCAGCACCGGACCGCACAGGCAGACCAGCCGCATACGGTGCCGAGGTACCACCAATGCGGCCCCCCAATGGGGCTTCCACGCTGCGCAGCAAGCATCCGGCCAGGAGCGGCCCACCCTGCCCGGCCACATGCCCGGCTCACGAGGTTCCTGGCCGCTGCCAGCGGCCGACGCCGTCGGCAAACCCCGGCCCCGGCCACACTCAACACCTATGGAAGCACCACATGACCGTGACGACGGTTCATGTCACCACCACGCGCCCTCGAGGAAGCGGCGATCGTGATGGTCTATGCGATCGGCGTGGCGTGCTGGCTCCTCGCGCCAGAGGGGTTGCGTTCGCGCTTCGTGGCTATGCCCACCGCCGACATCGTTCTCCTGGGGGCCGGTGCGGCTGTGTTCGCCATCGACCACGCAGCTCCCCCAATCGGGCCCGTCGCGATGGCGCTGTTCCTCGCGGGGAACAGCGTTGCCGAGCTAGGGCGCAAGGTCGATGTTGGCGGCGAGCGTGACTCGGTCCGGGTCCCCCGAGGGACCCAGACGGCATAAGAAGGCGCGGAACGCCTGTGCGCTCGGCTTCAGCGTTCCAGCCTGAGGCACGCCGGCCGGACGGCCAGCCCACGGCTCAGCGTGTGATGCCACAGAACAGGGTTGTCTGTAGTCGCCCCGGCCACGACGCCCGCACCCAAACAGCAGCAAATAATCAGCGATCTGGCGTCACGCACATCGACCGGCTTGGGCCGCGCGGGAGCCCGGCCGCGGGCGGCCCCGGGCTGCGGCGGGGATGCCATGGAGCCCGCCGCGATGAGGAGTCAGCCGTCGCCGTCGGCCAGACGCTGGTAGATGGGAGCGAGCACGTCGGTCAGGTCCCGGCCGCGGACGGCGATCGCCGGCGGCTCGAAGGAGCGGAGCAGCAGGTCGGGAACGGTCACCGGGGCGATGGGCATGGCCCGCAGCCGGGCCGGGCTCAGCCCGGGCGACCAGAAGTCGTCCAGGCACTCGGCCAGCGGCCGGTCGGTCATGCTGATCACCGGGTCCGGCGGCTCGGGCTGTCCGGCGCTGATCCGGCGCAGCGAGGCGAGCAGCTTCTCCCGGCCCCGCCCGCGCCAGGCCAGCATGCCGAATGGGTCGTCGTCGAACGCCTCGGCCAGGACGTAGCAGACCGCGGCCAGGTGCTTGCACGGCACTTCCCAGTCCGGGCAGGAGCAGGACATCTCTATGTCCCTGGCCGACCGCGGGAACAGCGGCGTGCCGCATTCCGCGAACACATCCTCGATCTCGTGCGGCATCTCGCCGGCCAGCAGCTTGGCCCGGAACAGCGCCTGCGCGGCCAGGGCCTGTTCGGCCCGCTCCCACTGCCTGGCGGTGAGCGGCAGTACCTGGATGCGCACCCGGTACGGCCTGGGCCGCGATCCCTGCACCTGCGCGGTCACGTAGCCGGTGGTCAGCTCGAACCCGAGCACCTGCCCGGCGCGGGCGTAGTTGCGGCCGCGGGCCAGCCTGCCGCTCATGCCCAGCGACTCCAGCACGTCGATGAACCGCCGCGACCACCACTGCTCCCCGATCGCGCCGCGCTTGCTGCGCGCCCGCACGCCGCCCTCGACCCGGCGCGGCCGGGACCGTTCCGGCCAGGGCCCTGGCCATTCACTCATTCCGACACCGCCTCCGGCGATAGCTCGATCACCTTGCGCAGTTCGGCCACCGACAGCTCGGTCAGCCAGCCCTCCCCGGTGCCCACGATCCGTTCGGCCAGGGCCTTCTTCTCCTCGATCATGGCGTCGATCCGCTCCTCCACCGTGCCGACGCAGACGAACTTGCGCACCTGGACGTCCCGGCGCTGGCCGATGCGGAACGCCCGGTCGGTGGCCTGGTCTTCCACCGCCGGGTTCCACCACCGGTCCACGTGGATGACATGGCTGGCGGCGGTGAGGTTCAGCCCGGTGCCGCCGGCCCTGAGCGACAGCAGGAACAGCGCAGGCTCGGTCACTTCCTGGAATCTGGCCACCATGGCGTCGCGCTGTTTCTTCGGCGTGCCGCCGTGCAGATACAGCACCGGGCAGCCCAGCCGCGCGGCCAGGTATGGCTGGAGCATCGAGCCGAACTCCGCGTACTGGGTGAAGCAGAGCGCCTTGTCTTCCTCGGCGATGACCTCGTCGCAGATCTCCTCCAGCCGGGCCAGCTTGCCGGATCGGCCGGGCAGCCGCGAGCCGTCGCCGAGCAGGTGGGCCGGGTGGTTGCAGACCTGCTTGAGCTTGGCCATCGTGGCCAGCACCAGGCCGCGGCGCTCGATCCCTTCCTCGGCCGCCTCGATCTTGGCCAGCATGTCGGTGACCGTCGCCTCGTACAGCGACGCCTGCTCGGCGGTCAGGTTGCACCAGACCTTCATCTCCAGCTTGTCCGGCAGGTCGGAGATGATCGACTTGTCGGTCTTGAGCCGGCGCAGGATGAACGGCCCGGTGATCCGCCGCAGCCGGGCGGTCGCCTCCTCGTCGGCGGCGCGCTCGATCGGGATCGCGTACCGCTGCCGGAATTTCTCGGCGGGCCCGAGCAGGCCGGGGCTGGTGAACTCCATGATCGACCATAGGTCGCTGAGCCGGTTCTCTACCGGGGTGCCGGTGAGCGCGATCCTGGATCCGGCCGGCAGACCGCGGACCGCCTGAGCCTGCCGGGTCGCGTGGTTCTTGATGTTCTGCGCCTCGTCGCACACCACCCGCGTCCACCAGACCCGGGCGAGCTCCTCCTGGTCCCTAGCCGCAATGCCGTAGCTGGTAATCACAAGATCGGTTCCGGTCAGCTCGCGGGCGAGCTCGTCACCGCGGAGCCGGTCCGCGCCGTGGTGCACGTGTACCTTCAGCTCCGGGGTGAACCTGGCCGCCTCCCGCTGCCAGTTGCCGACCACGGACATCGGGCACACCACCAGAGTGGGGGCCGGCCGAGCAGCGTCGCCCGGCGCTCGGGATCTGGTCTCCACATCGTTCATGACCAGGCACAACGTCTCCGCGGTCTTGCCGAGCCCCATATCGTCGGCGAGGACACAGCCAAGGCCGAGACGGCCGAGGAAGGACAGCCACGCCACCCCTCGCTCTTGATAGGGGCGCAGCTCGCCGTCGAAGCCGGCCGGCGTCTTGACCGGTTCGAGGCGGCGGTCGGCCCGGCCGGAGAGCAGGTCACCGAGCCAGCCGTCGGCGTCCACCTCGACCAGCGGCAGATCGTCGTCGGCTCCGTGCAGGCCGACCAGCAGCGCGTCCGAAGCCGACATCGTGCCGGACTGGCTGCGCTCCAGGAACCGCAGCGCTGCGCGGAGGTGCCGGTCGTCGAGTTCCACCCACCGGCCGCGCAGCCGGACCAGCGGGACCTTGAGCCTGGCCAGCTCGGCCAGCTCCCCGGGGTCCAGCTCCTGGTCGCCGACCGCCAGGTCGTAGCGGAAGTCGACCAGGTCGCTGAGGCCGAACTTCGGGTCGGTCACCGATCCGCTCGAGGCCCGCCTGGACCTTGTGGTGAGCTTCAGCCCGAGCCGGGACCGGCGCACCCAGTCCGGCAGCAGCACGCCGAACCCGGCGCCGGACAGCAGCGGCGCTGCCTGCCGGAGGAAGCCGAACGCCTCCTCGGTGTCCAGTGTCACCTCGGCCGGCGCGGGGCTGCGCAGCGCCCGGTCAAGCTCGGGAAAGAGCCTGGCGGCCCGGCCCAGCCCCGCCAGCAGCTCCTCCTCCGGATGCTTGATCCCGGCGGCCAGGCCGGCCGTGGAAGCGCCCGCCAAGACGTCGGCGGCCGACATCATCAGGCTCGGGTCGTCGGTGGACTGGAGCGCGAACTCGACCCGCCAGTCCCCGGGGACCTCGTCCGGCGTCCCGCCGCTGCCGCTGGCGTGCGCGGAGTTCTTGGCGGCACCCAGCCTTGCCCCCTCCTCCCCCCGCTCCGGCTCGATCAGCCGGAAGCAGGTGCGCACCGGGCCGGCCGGGCGCTGCGCGGCGGAGTGCCAGGCGTCCAGCCGGGCGGCGAGCTCCGCTGCCTCTTGCTCGTCTTCGGTTGTGGTGACCTCGACCTGGCCGCCGGCCGACGTGAGCGCTACGATCCAGCGCTCGGCCACCGGGATGCGGGCCGGCTGACGCCTGTAGCGGGCGGGAAGCAGCGGCTGCCCGGCGAGCCGGGCCTGGGCGGCGGCGTCGGTGAGGGCATCCAGCGCGCCGGTCAGGATCAGGGCCGACGACCGATCGCCGACGCCGGCCGCGCGGCACATCGCCGGCATCCCGGCGGCGAGCTCACGCGCGCGTTCGGCGTCGGCACCCGACAGCACCGGACGCCATCTCGCCGCGTACCCGCCGTCCTCGGCGCGCAGCGCCGGCAGCACCCGTCCCCGGGCCGCAAGATCAGCGGCCAGCCGTGCCACCGCGGCCAGGTAACGCGCGCTCCCGCCGGTCACCTCACCCGAGAGCGCGCCGGGCTCGCCGAGCACGGTGAGCAGGTTGACGGCTGAGGCGGGCTCGAAAGCCAGCGCGGGGACCCGCCAGGGTGCCAGCGATACCCGGCGCCCGCCCGGCCGGCTGGTCCCCGCTCCGTCCTGACTGGGCGGGCGTATCAGCTCAGGCGACGCGAGCGGCCCGTCCGTGCCGGATGGCAGCCGCAGCGTCAGTTCGTCCTCGACCGCCTGACCGGCCAGGTCGGCGGCCGGTTCGGGCAGCCGGGCGAGCACGCGCGCCAGGCCCGACGCCTGCACGGCGAACGGATGCGGCCTGGGCGCACGGGACAGCCGGCCCGCCCGCGCCGGTGCCGCCGCGGGCAGCGCGGACTCCTCGGCCCACAGATAGGACGCCCCGTAGGCCCACAGCCCATGGACAACCAGCATGCGCGCGACTCCCGGCAAACGACCCCGGGCATCAAGCTTGGCAGAACGCCGACCGCGGAGTGCTCAGGACACCCCACCCGTTAACACGAAGACTTCCTCCACGATCCCTCCGCTCCATCCAGGAGCCTTTCGCGCGGAGCCGGGTTAAAGCCCGACCAGGCACCTGACGCTATCTCATGAGAGTGGCGAGGTGGCAGTCTTCCCGCCTGCCCAGAAGGCGATCTGAAGCGTATCGCGTGAACGCGATATAGTGTCTGTGCGATACTCGACCGGTGGACAGGGTCCGCTGGACGGTGGAGATCTCTCCCGAGGTCGAGACCTGGTACGCGTCGCTGAAGAGCAAGGACAAGGCGATGGCCGACCGCGCGTTCGACCGGCTCGCCGAGCACGGGCCTGAGTTGCGTATGCTGCACGCCCGGCCGCTCGGCGGCGGCCTGTCTGAACTCCGGTTCACCTGCGAGGGAACCGCTCGCCGGGTGACCTACTACATCGACACCCCGCGCAAGGTGATCACACTGACGACCTTTCGCAAACAGCGGCAGGCCGAGCGGCGGGAGGTTACCCGGGCCCGGCAGGCCATGCGGGCCAGCCAGCAGAAAGGCGGCACCAATGGCTAACATCACCCTGGACCAGCTGCGGGCCAAGTATCCGCCGGAGGACCGGGACGAATACGACCGCGCCTACGCCGCGGCCACCCTGGCCGGGCAGCTCGCCGAGCTGGTCTACGCGCTGCGAACTCGGGCGGGGCTGACCCAGACCGAGCTGGCCCGGCGCATGGGCACGACCCAGTCCTCGATCGCCCGCATCGAAGGCGGCGGCAGCCTGCCCACCCTCGACATGCTGGCCCGCCTTGCCCACGCCACCGGAACTCCCCTGCGCCTCGCCGCTCCCGGCATCACTGACGTCAACCTCGGCGGAGCCGCTTGACCACGGGCCGCCGTCTGCCGGCGCCTTGAAGGGGTACAGACGCTGGTTCCCGGGCCTGATCGCGCACAGAATGTCCCGCTCGGGACGGTCTCTGACCGGCTACGAGGACTACCTGGACAAGAGGACATCCGATGAGCAGCGAACTCCACCACTACACCCGGGATGAGTTCCTCGCCGAGTTCTATCCGGATCCTGCCGACAAGGCCGCCATCGCCGCCGGGATGGAGCAGCTGCGCGCCGAGCAGCGCACTTTCCGGCTCGCCGAGATGCGCCGCCGCCTCGGCATCACCCAGGCCCAGGTCACTGCCCGGATGGGCATCACCCAGGGCCGCGTGTCCGCCATCGAGCATGCCAAGCCGGGCACCACCGAACTGCGCACCCTGGCCGCCTACGTCGAAGCCCTCGGCGGCCGCCTAGAGATCATCGCCGACTTCGGCGACGAGCGGCTCGCCTTCACCGAACCCGGAACCGACGCAGCCTGACCTGATCACTCCGGTGGCCTGTCAGTCCGCCCACCCAGAACGGCATCATCGCCCGGCTGCCCATAGCTGCATGCTTCCCTTGGAAAGCCGGGTGTTATCTCACGGTCCGCCGGCCAGGAACTTTCAAGGTGGTGCTTACCGATCAGCCGACGGCGCCCTGCCTTGACGGATCCGAGCTGGCCGGTGCGCAGCAGGTCGTGGACGAGTTCTCGGGAGATGCCCAGCAGTTCGGCAGCCTCCTCAGGGCTGTAGGCGAGCCGTTCGGCGAAGGTGTGACGATCGAAGATTTGGCGCATGATGGCGAGCAGTTCCTCGCGCATGTCGCTGGTGAGCAGTCGTGCTATCGCGCTTGTGCTTAGCTCGACGCGGTCGGCGGCGTCCGGCGCAGTCACGTCACTCCCCCGCCTTGTTCTGCCGAGCGATGATGGTGGCGCTCACTTCGTGGAAGTGGAGATGTACCTCTTGCATTCGCCCCAGCGCCCGTCGCTCTGGGGTCCGCAGCACCCGCGTGTCGCGCCGGATCAGCGCCCTGGTGTGCTGCACCGACTCGAGACATCAGTACGCTGCTGTACTCGCGACGGCCAGCACCATGGCCCTTGTGAAGGCCAGCGCCATGATCAGGTCCCCGATGGCATGGGAATCGGACCAGCGATGGCCGACGCCGAGCAGCGCGGCGGCCTGTTCGTACGCAAGCTGCGGCGCGCCTTCTGCGTACGCGTCGGCGAGCAGTTGCTGTCCGATGGACAGCTGCGCGGGGTGGCGTATCGCTTGCCCTCCGGGCCCGGTAGATGCTCTTCCCGTTCGCCCGGCGCAAGCTGTCGGGGACGTGGCCTCCTGGTCCTGGCTGTTCGCGTGGTCGGGCAGGTTCTGGACAATGGCGTGCACCAGATCCGCGCGAGTCCACGCCGAACGTGCCTCCTGCACCTGCGCCGGGCCTGCAGCCATGGCGGCGCGTTCTTGCGCATGCGTGAGTTCGCTGTGCGAGTGGAGCCACCTGGCCGTCCGCCCGAGGCCTGCGCGTGTGTCTCGGCGCGTGCCTCTGCGTGCCTTCGCATCGGTGCCGCCTGCCGGGCGGTTCGCGCGAGGCCGCGCAGTGTCCCTAGCTCTGCGTCGCGCAAGGTGTGCTCCCGGTCGTGCAGCAGCGCGGCGAAAGTCCTCGCGCCGCGCCGCTTTGGCTGGTGAGTTCGTGATGCGGATGGCGTCACGCAGCGCGGGCCGCTGAGCGGTTGCTGAAGCGTGGCGTATAAGCGGGTGGCCCCGGTTCGGGCGCCTGGTACCCCGCTGCTGATCGGGTAGCACGCAGCGGGGCACGGCCGCCGGAACTGGAATTGATCCGGCTCGTGCGGCGTTCGGCTGGGGCCGGGATGAGCTGGCCGGCGGTAAGGCCTGGCTGATAGCCGCAGGACGGTCAAGGGGACGTTCGGCCCTCGTGTCCGCTGCCGGGTCGCAGGACAGTGGTTGCCAGGCGAGCCTATGACCCAGGCGGGGTGTGGCAAGGCCCGT
This sequence comes from uncultured Actinomycetes bacterium, assembly GCA_963730065.1. Classification (GTDB taxonomy): domain Bacteria; phylum Actinomycetota; class Actinomycetes; order Streptosporangiales; family Streptosporangiaceae; genus UBA9676. The sequence goes on from CAVSQL010000017.1 coordinate 192,223, forward strand.
CAGCTCGCCACTGGTGCGTGCAGCAGAAGGTGGTCAGCATGGCGAGCGGGCGTTCGGCCCGGCTAGCGTCCGGGCTTCGAAACTTCAGGCGCTGGCCCTGGTGGTGGGCGGCGCTGGCGGCCGTGCTGGTGGTGCTGGCTGCGGCCGGTTGTGGTGGCGGACCGGGTTCGGGCAGGCCGCCTGCGGCCCGGGCGATGTTCCCCGCCACGTTGACGCCCTGCGGTCCCGGCGGGTACGCGGGGGAATGCCGCACGGTGTGGGTGCCCCAGGACTGGGCACACCCGCACGGCCCGCAGATACCGTTGCTGGTCGCGGTCCTGCCCGCCACAGCACCAGCCCACCACACGGCCCCGCTGTTCTACCTGGCCGGATGGGGCCAATCGGCCATCGGCGGAGCCCAGTGGGCGATGCAGAGTTTCGGGCAGCTCAACCAGAGCGCGGACCTGGTGTTCGTCGCCCAGCGCGGCACCCAGTACTCCTGGCCGCAGACCTGCCCCGGGCTGACCGGCACCGGGCCGGGGCTGGCCGCGGCGGTCCGCAGCTGCCTGGCCTCGGTGAACCGGGACCCGCGGCACGACACCACCGCCGCCGCGGCCCAGGACCTGGACCAGGTCCGCAAGGCACTCGGCTACAACAAGATCAACCTCTACGGCGGCTCCTACGGCGTGTCCATGGGCCTGGCCTACCTGCAGCGGTACGGCGCGCACGTGCGCAGCGCGCTGTTCACCAGCGGCTCGCTGCTGGGCGTCCCGCTCTGGCAGCTCACCCCGGTCCACGCCCAGCAGTCCTTCGACCAGCTGGCCCGCCGCTGCGCGGCCGCCCCGGCCTGCGCCAGGCACTACCACCCGGCCGCCGACCTAGCCACCGTGGTCAACCGCCTGCGCGCCCACCCGGCCCGGGTGACCATCACCGGCGCCAGCGGACGGCCGCAGACGATCACCATCACCGTGCCCGGCTTCCTCAGCGCCCTCATCGACTACTACCTCTCCTCGCCCGACACAGCGGTGCTGCTGCCCGCCGACCTGCACGCCTTCGCCGGTGGCCAGTGGGCCAAGGTCATCACCGAGCGCCGGCTCGCCGCCGCGGCCGCGGCCGCCGCCGCGACCGCCACCCAGCTGCAGGAGATCACCATCCGCTGCGGCGACGCCTGGGCCGCGATGAACCCCGCGAAGATAGCCCAGCAGGCCCGGTTGTCCCTGTTCACCCCGCCGATGGCCGCCGAGGCGGCCTGGCAGCAGAAACTGTGCGCGCTCTGGCCGCACGACCCGGGCGTGTCGGGAGTGGTGCACAGCACCGTCCCGGTCGTGTTCGTCAACGGCACCGCCGACCCCACCGACCCGCCAGCCAACGTCGCGGCGGCACCGCGCACCATGCCCCATGCCCTGCTGGTCACGGTCCCCGGCGGCTCACACGAAATAGCTGCCGGCGGCTGCCTGTCAGCCCAGGCCACCGCGTTCATCCTGGCAGGCAAGCCCGCCAACCGGGCCGCCTGGGCTGCATGCGCCCGCACCCTGGGCCACGACTACCCCGCATTCCCGCCCGCACCGTAACACCCTGTGCGGTGCCCAAACTCGCACACCGTCTGTGAGCTGGTGTTTTCTGTGATCGTTAGCCTGCTCGCCGGTATTTGCTGATCAGGCCTTGGACGGCTTGGCTGGGCTTGATCCGGGCGGTCACGTCGACGGGCTGGCCGGGCTGGTGCAGCGGAGGTCTTTGTGCCCGCGCCTGGTGGGGCCGGTGGTCGTTGTAGTGCTGCGCGTACTCGGCCAGGACCTGCCGGAGGTGGTGTTCGCCGTGGATCAGCAGGTGGTCGAGGCACTCGCGCCGCAGCGTTCCCACGTGGCGCTCCGCGAAGGCGTTCGCTCGAGGTGATCGGACCGGAGTCTTGATCCTCCGCATGCCGTGGCCGGCGAGCACCTCGTCAAATGCGCCGTAAATTTACTGTCGCGGTCGCGGATCACGAACTTGAAGTGGCCGGCGTGTTCGCCAAGGTCCATGAGCAGGTTGTGGGCCTGCTGGGTGGCCCAGGGTCCGGTGGGGTGCGCGGTGACGCCCAGGATGTGCACGGTCCGGGTCTGAATCTCCATCACGAACAAGATCTACAGGCGCTTGAGGAACACGGTGTCTACGTGCAAGAAGTCGCACGACACGATCCCGGACGCCTGGGAGATCAGGAACTGCCGCCAGGTCGGGGACGCCCGGCGCGGTGCGGGCTTGAGCCCGGCGGCGGCCAGGATCCGGCGGATCGTTCCCTCGCCGATGCGGTGGCCGAAGCCGAGGAGTTCGCCCTGGATGCGCCGGTGCCCCCAGCACGGGTTTGCCGGGCCAGCTGTTGGACCAGCTCGCGGATCTCATCGGGGATCGCCGGGCGTCCCGTGGTGTTCGGGGTAGGTCCACTTGTTCTTGACCAGACGCCGGTGCCACGCGAGCAAGGTGCCCGGCGTCACGATCCGATGCAGCCGAAAGGGTCTGGGCAGCAGCCGCGCCAGCGCGGCGATCACTGCGCGGTCGGCCCAGCCTGGCGCTGCGCGGGCGACCTGACGGCGCAGGACGGCGACCTCGTGCCGGAGCATCAAGATCTCCGCATCCTTCGAGGCATCGCTGCGCGCGAGGAGCACTACCCAGCCGAACAACCGGACCATGAGCAGGTAGACGAGGCGAAAGAGCACGGGCGCCGAGGGTAGAAGCCCAGACCAGATGCTCTACGCGAGTTCTGGCACCTCACAAGCTGGCGGCCGTTGAGCTGCCAGCGGTGTATCGCTGGATCTAGCGCCAGAAAAGCCGGGCGCGATCCGAGCCGAATTCGGGAAGGCGGCGCGCCGGATGGCACGGGGATGATCCAATGGGCAAGCGGACACGGCAATGTGCCCGCGGGACCGCCGGGAGGAAGGACGTGCTGAGATTCTGGGGCAATCGGCCCATGGATAAAAACCCCGATGTGGTCGAAACTCGTGAGCGCATTGACCTTATGCAAGAAGCTGTACAGCCGCTGCTGGCTGACAATAAGGCCAGGAGCTCTCGCTGGGAAGATTGGAAATACCGTCTCATCCAGGCAACGTGGAGCGAGAGCGGCAACAAAAAGACTTACTATCGCCTAAGAATAGTCTCCCTTACTTCAGCTATTACGGTGCCATCGCTGGTTGGCCTGAACCTCGCGGACACCGGAGGCGTGGTAGTGCGATGGCTCACATTCGGCCTGAGCCTGGTCGCCGCTATAGCTACAGGCATTCTTACCCTTTACAGAACGGGTGACCGCTGGCTTATGTATCGGAGGCTCAGGGAGGATCTCATGGCAATTGGCCGCACCTTGGTCGACAGCTTTAGCGCCGATCCTCGGAGTGAACGCGAAGCCTGGAGGGCGTTCACTTCAGCCACTGATAAATCGATAGCTGAATACAATAAGACCTACGAGGCGGCGGTAATTCATATTGCCCAGTCGGCGCGGCAGCCGGGGCCAACTGACCAGAATGGCAGGAAATGAACGGAACAGGTGCCACGTAGACTCAAACTATTGACAGCACAGCCACATAGGCTCCAGGAATAAAAGGCATCAGTCATCCTGAATGGAGACCCGACATGCTAAGCTCCGGGATCATTGACCTAGCAATTGGGCTTGTGGGGCTCGATTATTGGATTTTGGGTCGTTGCCTGGGGTTTCGCGGGGTGGTTTGGCTGTCAGGCGGCGATCCGGTGCTCGCTGGTCAGGCCGCCCAGGACGGGTCTGCGGCGGAGCCGGTAGCCGGCGAGGTTGATCAGCTCGGGCGCTACGGTCTCGGCCTGGTGGGGGCTGAGCTGTCGCAGGATACGGTGGGGCCGGAACGCGTTGTAGTGCGCGAGGTATTCGGTCAGGACGTGGCGCAGATGGCGCTCGCCGAGGATCAGCGTTCGGTCGAACACTTCCTGCCGCAGGGTGCCGATCATCCGCTTGCAGATCGCGTTCGCCTTGGGCGTGTGCGTGCTGAGAATCGCGTCCGCGGCTTTGACCAGCAGAGTTGCTCTGCCAGCCGTGCGGCCGTGATGATCACCGATCATGTGCCTGCGGTTGGTCTTCGTCCTGATCACGCGGGTGGCCTCATGGCTGCGGCTGTCCCGGCGTGAGCAGGCATGGCCGACCGCAGAGATCTTGATCCTGCGCCACCAGCTCGCCGTGGTGCAACGGTGGCAGCCACGCCGCCCGAACGTGAACTGGGCGGACCGGGCCCTGCTCGCGGCCCTGCCCGGCGTGCTACCGACAGCGCGGCGCCAGGGGCTGCGGCTGCTGGTCACCCCGGACACGATCGTGCGTCGGCACCGCCACATCGTCCGCCGCCGCTGGGCCGCCAGGTCCATGCGCGGCAAGAGCGGCCTGCCGGCGACCCGCCGCACCATCGGGGCCCTGGTCCTGCGACTGGCCCGCGAGAACCCCGGATGGGGGTACCGCAGGATCCACGGCGAGCTGGCCGGCCTGGGAGTGAAGATAGCGGTTGACGGCGGGGGACATTCTGACGAAGGCCGGAACCGGCCGCGGGCCGCGCCGAACCGGGTCTGCCTGGCCGCAGTTCGCGCGCTCCCAGGCCGCGGCGATCCTGGCGCGGCTTGTTCACGGCCGGCCTGCCCGGCGGCACCCAGGCCCATGTTCTGGCCGTGATCGAGCACGCCACCCGGCGTATCCGCATCCTCGCAGTCACCCTGCATCCGTCGGGGGAATGGACAGCCCAGCAGGCCCGCAACCTGATCACCGACCTCGGCGGGCAGGCGCACAGGGTCACGTCATGATCCGCGGCCGCGGCCTGAACTTCACCGCCGCGTTCGACGCAGTCCTCGCCGAGGGCCGGATCCGGACCGTGCTCTGCAACGCCCGCACACCCCGCATGAACGCAACAGCCGAACGCTGGATCGGGGGATGCTGGCGCGAGCTCCTGGACCGCACCCTCATCTGGAACCAGGCCCATCTGCGGCAGATCCTGCGCCTGTACCAGACCCTGTGGGTGCCGATAACCCTGTCACGACCGCTGACCTGGTGTCTCCTGGGCGAGGGGTCGTCAAGTTAGGTAGCTGGCTGCGCAGGGGGCTCACGTTCAGGCACTGTCAGTACCCATGTCAATACGCTTCGCTTACTTGACGGTGATCCGGATATTCGGCTGGCTCGCCTTGCTCGCCCGGTCCGATCGCGCCAAGGACGCCGAGATCCTCATCCTGCGTCACCAGGTCGCTGTGCTCCGGCGCCAGGTAGGGACACCGAGGCTTGTCCCGGGCTGACCGGGCGGTCCTGTCAGTCCTGGCCCGGATGATGCCCAGCGGTCATCTCCGTCAGCTGCGCCTGATTATCTCACCGCGCACCCTGCTGCGCTGGCACGCCGGCCTGGTCCGGCGGCATTGGGCCTATCCACGCCGCGCTCCTGGACGGCCGCGCACGCCGCTGGCCATGCGGGCGCTGGTGCTGGAGATGGCTCGTGACAACCCGGGCTGGGGATACCGGCGCATCCAAGGTGAACTGGCCGGCCTGGGATACATGGTGGCGCCGTTGACGGTGTGGCAGATCCTCAAAGACGCGGGCATCGATCCCGCGCCTCGGCGAGCCGGGCAGGGCTGGCGGGCGTTCCTGGCCGGGCAGGCGAAGACGATCCTCGCGGCTGATTTCTTCCACGTTGACACGGTGTTCCTGCGCCGCCTTTATGTGCTGTTCTTCATCGAGCACGCCACCCGCCGCGTGCACTTGGCCGGGATCACCGCCCATCCCACGGGCGCGTGGGTGACGCAGCAGGCCCCATAACCTGCTGATGAGCCTCGAGGATCACGCTGACAGTTTCAAGTTCCTGATCCGGGATCGGGACGCCAGGTTCACCGGGGCGCTCGACGCGGTGTTCACCGCGATCGGCGTGCGGATCATCACAAGCCCTGTCCGGGCGCCGCGTGCGAACGCGATCGCGGAACGCTGGGTGGGCAGCACCCGCCGCGAGTGCCTGGACCGGATGCTGATCACCGGCGAACGGCACCTGAGGCTGGTCTTCGGCGAGTACGCCGACCATTACAACACGCATCGCCCGCACCGGATGCTGCAGCAGAACCCGTCCGCCGGGCGTGCGCATCCGCCTGTCGAAGTGACCGGTATGTGCGTTCTTCGCCGAGACCGACTCAGCGGCTTCATCCACGAATACGCGCAGGTCGCATAGGGTGACACAGTTTCCGGCACCCACAGGCGCACGTGTCTGGCGAGAACCAGAAGGCCGTGCGGCAACCGCGCCCCATCCGTGGTATGAGAACGCGGTGCGCTCCGTCATGGCGGAACCCCGAAATCATGGTCAAGCTTACTGCGTGTCTTTCTGCAATCCCCGCTTCCTTTTAGGCGATGTGACCACGAAGCTACGAGGGAAGCCCAGTACAGGGCGGACCATTCAGCGTGTATCGCGGTCTGGGGCTCCAACAAGAAGCAGCGACGGGGTCGACTTGGGATCGTCTGTCCGCAGCAGCCCATGCCCGATTCCAGCGTAACCGAGCATTAACGACGGGTTGTATCGACCAGAGGGAACTCCGCAGGTCCATGTCGCTTCTTCGCGCGTTCGCAGAAGCAGTCGCCACATGCGCCGGGCCTGGTTGGCGTATTCGGAGTCGTTGAGCACTTCGGTCGCGAACAGCAGTGTCTCGGCCAGTCCAGCCCGGCCGTGGCATGGTGATGCGTCAGAGTACGTCGGCAGGGTGCGCAGGTGCTGGATGGTGGCGCGGAGTGCGCGTTTGGTGCCCACCATTAGCTCTGCGCGACGCTGGGGCACAAGCTGAATGGCCCTGAGGCGAGTCAGGCCGATGCCGGCCGCGCCGTGACACCAGGCAACCATGAACGAGGGACGTTCCAGAAGGCTCGGGTCGTCATGGCGATTGCTGCGCTCGCGTAGGTCCGGCCAGTTCTCATGGTGGGTGTCATAGAGCTGATCTTCGTAGCGGAAAGCAGCAAGGCCGCCCTCGAGCCAATCGTCTCTCCCACAGGCGACACCGGCCTCGATGAGGGCAAGCCCCATGCCTGCCGCGCCGTGCGCCAATCCGCATAGCGGCGTGGAGCCTACCCCCGGGCCGGACGCGCGATCGTTGTTCCAGCACCATGTCGCCTCATGCCGGGTTGCGGCTGCGGCTAGCTCTTCAGCGAATGCGATTGCCGCGTCGGCAAGTCGTTCGGCCCCGGGGAGCCGTGCGAGCCAGAGAAGTGGAGCGAGAGCGCCGGCGTTGCCGCCGATAACGTCGAGCAGGTTGTCGTTTCCCGGGATAACGGTTCGATGCGCTAGTCGAAGGCCGCGCTCGACCAACTGGGGTTCGTCGGTGATCATGCCCACCCGTGCCGCCGCATAGGCGATGCCGACAAGTCCGCTGTAGAAGCCTCGGCGCACGTTGACGGCTACTTCGTCACTTCTATCCAAGGCGTGTCGTATCGCGGCGCAGGCTGTCGCACGGGCCTCGACGAGGTCGATGCGGGCGAACAGATGAGCAAGAAAAAGGCCTATCCCCGAGGTACCGGTGTACAGCTCAGGGCCGAGTGCGGTCACAGTTGGTGTGATCGGCGCACCTGGCGCGCTCAGCTCACGGGGACTCCGGCCAACCCAGTTGCAGCGTTCCTCATGCCAGTACGCCGTAACGCACAACTTCCGCCCGATGTCCGCAGCGGCCTCGAGGAGGTCGGCCTTCCCATCCTTCATAGCCCATCCGGTCGCTTGGTACTCGCATCCTGTGTCGGCCACCTGTACCGCTGCCGCGACCCCGGGTTAAGCCACGGCCGTGATATAAGGAGTCCATCGTCGGCGAAGCGCGCTGCGACCGCCGCCGTCACGTCCTCGGCGGCTGTCCGTCCGTCCTGGAAAGCGCGAACAAGGCCCTCGGCCACGAGCTGACATCGGTGCTGCCCGAAGCTTCTGCCGTCACCGGGATCCTCGGCGATGGCGACCCCGCGGGCAAGTCGCTTGGTAAACATCGGCGTCGTTGGGCGCAAGGACGCCGAGACTGCCCGGTGCAGATCAGGCAGAAGTGCCATCGCGGCGGCAGCGTCGGCGAGCGCAACGTACAGGACGCCGGCGTCAGCGCGCACGTAGGCACCCGGATCGCTGAGCACCTTGGCGTGGAAGGCCACGCCGACGGTGTTGAACCGGTGTGTTAGCTCGTCAATCCAGCCGGGCGCGATTTCTGGCGTCAAATGCCAGTAGAACCGCAGGGTATCGCCTTGAGACCCGTTGCCATCAGCGGGCTGATCCGCATCGCCGAGCATGGTGTAGTAACCGGGCAGCATCTCGCGCAGTTCCTTGGCGAGCCGGAGCCGGCCGGCACTGCCTACAGTGACCGTGCCGTCCACCGGACGAAACTGTTCCGGCTGGGCCCACAGTGTTATATCGTCGCCGCGCTTGCTGACGGCCAGCGTCCCGTCGTCCTCCATCGCCCTCACAACCCAGCCTGGCTCCCAGGTGCCAGTGCCGCAGTTGGCCTGCGAAAGCCGGCCGACAAATGCCCGCGCTGCCCGCGTGTCTCCCCCGGCCATGACGGGTCCGTATGATGGACGGCAGTACAGACGCCGGTAAAGCGTACTAGCAAGAAGTGACGTCATCGCTGTCACCCCGCCCGCCACCGGCACTTCGAAATTGTCACCGGAGACAGAAAACCGGCCACTGGCCTGGAGCTCGACAGCTTCGACGATCTCGCGCAGATCAGCCGTTGCCCGCGGCATGCCCGGTTCGTTTCCACGGTGGCGGGATACCGAGCAGGTGCAGCAATGCATCCCTCGGATCGGCCAGGATGTTGGCAGCGAGCTGGAGCATCGCAATTGCGAGGTTCGAGGGGGTGGGGGCGGCAGCCGATAGCTCGTAGGCGCCCTGTGCCATGCGAGCAGCGGCGAACCGCACGGACCGCAACAGGAAATCGCCAGCCGCATTAGCGTCCAGACGCGCCGAGTGGCAGTATGAGTTCCAAAATGCCCGGGTCGCCGGATGCAGATTCGCCAGCGGGATCTGCGCGCTCTCCAGCATCTGTTCAGGCGTCAGGTCACCGCTGAGCGGCACGGAGAGCAGCCAGTAGCCCAGGAAGTCGCGGAATATGTTCCCGACGTCCCAGGCGGCGTCGCCAACCTGGATGAGTTCCCAGTCGACGATGTACACACGCACGTCCTCATCGGCGCGTGCGGTGACCAGAACGTTGTCTCCCTTGATGTCGCCGTGGATGAGCGTATCGGCCATCCACTCGCCGCGCAGGCTGTCCAGCCCTTCCGTCATCGGACGGTCTTGTTGCAGCAGCTTGAGAACCTGGAGGCTGGCAGGGCTCAGCCGTGCGAAGATCTCCGGCGCCGGGCGGTGTGCGAACAAGATCCACGGCGGAGCCGAAAGTAGCTGGACCATCCACGTATCCGGCCGGGACGATCGTTCGCGGAAGACGCGATGGAGCGTGCCGAGCGCCTCGCCGAGCGGCTCTGCAGAGTCAGACGGGAACTCTGGAGCTGTTGTGGACGCGTAATGTGCCCAGAGGGGACGGCCGTCAACCAGTTCCAGGATCAGTACGTGTCGATTCTCGTCCCAGCCCTCGAAACCGGGAATGACATTGCGCAGTTCGGCGCTGTCCGGGTCGAGCTGACAGTGGTTATAAAACGCGGCTTCACAGCGGATCGTCGCGTCCGTGGAAGGCTCGCCCTCACCTGGCTGCTTGAGCAGGTAGCTCGGGCCATCCTGGCGGATGATCTTCAGGTTCTCGTTCCGCCGGCCGACATCGACGACTTCGAGATCGCCCTCGACGATGGCTGCCGCGTTCACCAGATCGCGCTCCAGCAGATACGGGACGACAGTGTCAACCGTTAGATTCGGGAGTGTCATCACCAGCAGCGTGCAGCGGAATAGATCTGGCATCCACAGTGGGTGACGGGCTCTCCGGTGCAGTACCTGCCTGCAGTCGGCGGACACTGATAGGCCGTGTAGCACACGCCGACGCAGGTGTATCCGCAGGTGAAGCAAGTGTTGGCTGTGGCTACGGGCCAGCACCAATATTGCTCGGTATTAGCGCATGGCATGTCGTTGCTCGCGAGACAGGGGCCGACAAGCATCGAGCATGGCCAGACCTGGGATTCTCCACAGCCGGGTCCGTCCGCAGTCTCCGGCGCGAAGGGCTCGCGCGCCAGCGAGCGGTGGGTGACGGGCGGGCCCTTGGCCATCTTTGCTGCGATCCCGCCGGTGAGAAAGCGGGCCTCGATCGACGTGCGGGCGGTCACGCAGCGCTCCACCCGCGCGTGGGCCTTCACCCAAATCGCGGACCCGCCGTGCGGCAGCTCCTCGGCGGACGCTTCCTCGACATGGATGATGTCGTCTTCGCGGATCTCGTAGTAGACGCCAAGATCGTCCAGACTCGGATAGACCTTGACCACACCATCCGCGGCGCTGCCGAAGTATCCCAGCACCTTGGAAGCCCCGGCGTCGCCGGAACCGCTGGTCAGCTTCTCGACCAGTGGATGCGGACGATACTTGGGGTTCGCCAAAGTTACCCCCTAGTCCCATGCAGAATATCTCCGCGACGCCGACAGTCAAGCCCCAGCTATCCACTCACTGCACAACGGCCGCAGTGCGCTGGGCGGACTGGACAGCTGGATCGATTGACTCTGGCCGACCCTGCCGGGTTCCAAAAGTCGGCCTATTCCTGTGACCTGGGGCGGCGGGCGAAGCATGGCCGTGGGGCATGATGATCAGCCATGTCCCTTCGCCTGCTCTATCTGATCTTCGTCCGGCTCTGTGGCTGGCTTGTCCTGGCCGGCCGCTCGCCGGCGTCCAAGAACGCCGAGCTGCTGGTGCTGCGGCACGAGGTCGCCGGGCTGCGCCGCACCAGCCCCCGGCCCCGGCTGGACTGAGCCGGCCGAGCGGTGCTGGCCGCGCTGATCCGGCATCTGCCCCGAAGGCTGCGGGCGCGCCGGCTGGTCACGCCAGGCACCGTCCTGCAGTGGCACCGCCGCCTGGTCAGAAAGAAGTGGACCTACCCGAACCGCACGGGCTGGCCGCCGGTCAGCGCCGAGATCACCACCCTGATCGAGCGGCTCGCCACCGACAACCACGGCTGGGGATACCAGCGGATCCAGGGTGAGCTGCTCAAGCTCGGCCACCGGGCCGGCGCATCAACGATCCGCCTGGTCCTCAAACACTGAAGATCCCCCCGGCGCCAAAGCGGCACACCGACACCACCTGGCACCAGTTCCTGCGCGCCCAAGCCGCGGCAATGCTGGCCGCCGACTTCTTCCACGTGGACTGCGCGGTGACCCTCCACCGCCTGTACTGCTTCTTCGTGACCGAGCCGGCTCCCGCTCCGGGCACATCCTCGGCGTGACCACCAACCCGGACGGGCCATGGACCACGCAGCAGATCCGCAACCTCCTGATGGACCTCAGCGACCACGCCACGGACTTCCGGTTCCTGGTCCGCGACCGGGCCGGGCAGTTCACCGAATCCTTCGACGCGGTCCTGGCCAGCGCCGGAATCGCAGCCGTCAAGATCCCACCCCCGAAGCCCCCGCGCGAACGCCTACGCACAACGGTCCGTGCTCACCGCCCGGACCGAGGCCACCGACCCGATGCTGATCTTCGGCGAACGACATCTGAAGTCGGTCCTCGCCGGGTACCAGGCCCACTACAACGGACGACGACCCCACCGCGGCAGCCAGCTCCACCCGCCCAGGCCCGACCACCCCGCCGCCGACCTCTCCCACAAGCGGATCAAGCGCCGACCCGTCCTCGGCGGCCTCCTCAACGAATACGAGCGGGTCGCCTAGAAGCCCAGGTCAAGGCCGGTGGCCAAGTTCCGGAACCCCACAGGCGCGCCGACCTGATCAGCGGAATCTGGCCTGCCGGTCCCCGCCGCGCTGCCCGGTTGCCCAGCCGGTTATGTCTCGTGATCGACCCGTGCGAGGAGGTCACCGGTGCTGTGACGGTTACTGTCCGATACGCCTGATCTCTACCCAGCCGGTGTCAGCTGTCCCTGACTGCTTCAGGTAAAGCGCGGTGTTGGCTCCGGCGTCTGTGCGCAGGAAGAGACTGCCGGCGGTCGCTGCCACGATGCCTTCGGGAGATCCGGCGCCCTCGAAGATCGTGCAATCCCCGAGATTGCCACCGATCGCGATGAACGGCACCGTAGCCGGGTCACGGTCGATCTTCGTCAGGAGTGTATCCAGTATGTTTCCGCTGACAACTGCACCGAGCAGCCACCGGTCAGTCCCCTGGCCAGGTTTGTGGAAGCTGATGCCGAAGGGGCTGCCCGCCCCTGGCACGTCGACGTAGATGTTGTTGCCGTGGATGGCTACCCCCTCGAACCGCGCCGCCGAGTTGGTCGTGGACAGCTGGATGCCGCCGCCGCGGAAGTTCGCGATCGTGTTGTCGGCCAGCTTGAAGTCGAGACGAGGGAGTGGCGGCTCGAGGTTCACACTGATGCCGATAGCGGTGAATCCGCCGCCGAAGAGGCGGTTACCCCGGATTTCGAAGTGGCTGCCCGGGTTGCTGATCTCGATCCCCGGGCCGGCCGCCGCCTCGATGTGGTTCGACTCTATCCACACCCCGCTGGAGGCGAAGTTGCCCAGGTTGGCGATGACTACGGCGGCGCGGACTCCTCCGGGCGCCACGATCTTGTTGCTGGAAAGGCGCAGGCCGCTGCAGTCGCCTCTGAAGATAACCACCGGGCCTTGCTCACCTGCCACGATCGTGTTGCCGGCGACGGTGACATCCTGGGCGTTGACCGCGCCGATGCCGCCGCCTTGCACCGTATTGTTGATGAACTTGACCCGCTGCGTTGGGTTCGCCGTGCCGCTTTGCCCGGAGAACGTCGCCGCGGTTGCGTCTGTCCCGTGCACCAAGACGTTGCCATCGATGACCACGTCGGTGGGAGCCACGCCCCCGGTTGGTTCGAAGTGTATGCAGGCGTCGGTGGCCGGAGGCTTTGCTTCGATGTAGCAGTCCCGGATCCACACGAACTCGACTTCACGCTGGAAGCCGATGCCGGTGCGCTTGTTCTGGATGAGCCGGCAGCCCTGCACCCAGACCTTGCGGACCTTGTTGCCTGGTTCGCCCAGCAGGCGTATTCCGTCTCCGCCCGACTGGAATACGCGCACACGGTCAACCAGAATCTCCTCACAGTCCTGGTTGATGAGGATGCCGTGCATCTGCTCGTTCACGTGCGCCAGCGTGAGGTAGGCGCCATGGACAGACAAATCGCCGATAGTGAGATTCCTGCAGTCGAACGCGTGGATGACGTGGGTGTCCGGAAGCTGCAAGTCTTGGTTGGGCATGAGCCGCAGGACGGTCGCCCCCGGCCCCGCACCCCTGATCGTGAGGTTCCTCAAGCCGCGCAGCGCGATCGCGGCCGCCGCGCCGGCTTGCGGAGAGCGGCTGAAGTCATACACGCCGGGCCCAAATCGGATCTCGGCACCCTCTATATCCAGACCGTCCAAGGACGCGAGCAGTTGTTCAAACGCGGGGCGCGAGTCCGTCAGCCAGATGTCCGCGGTCCCGCCGGACACAGCCCGCGGCGCCGTGACCGCCAGTGATACCTCAGTGGTGCTCTGGACGGACTGGATGGTTGTCACCAGCAACCCGGCGCTCGCAATGATCACCTCCTTGCACAGGTCGACCGATGAGAACTTGGCGGTCGGGCTCTGCAACCCCCGGGATCCGACCGTCATCTGGGCATCAGACACAAAGCGGCCGTGGAGATCGACGGTCACATTGCCTACAGTGGCGCGGGCGTGATTGTCGAGCCCAACCAGGTCCGGCCGGTTCAGGATCGCTACGGCATGCGTCACCGTTGTCGCGGCCGCGTTGGCCAAATCGAGCGTCATTCCGTCGGGGCGCACCTTCACCACGTCGCTGACAAGGGTCGCGCCGCCAGGCCCGGCGCCAGCGACGGTGATGCGCTGGCCCAGATTGAGACTCCGGAAGCGCTGTCCTGGAGGCAAGGGGGCAGTCAGGGTGTTGGTCCCGGCCACCATCGATGCATCGTCAACCTTCTTCTGATCCACAAGCTGGACGATCTTGGCATCCAGGTCCGCGGCACCGGGAATAGCGATATTCTTGCCCACATCGGTGGCTCGCAGCTTGCGATCGGCATCGGTCAGCACCGCCGACCCGGCTGCGATCGTCGCGCGCTCCAGGAAGCGCCCGTCAGGTATGCATCTTCCGGAACTGTCGGCGTTCAGGATCATCGTGTTCTCCTGAGCCAAAGGCACCACGATGGCGTGCGGGTCGGACCGTGGCGTCGCGCTTGCCCGGTCGGAGGTCCCACCCGAGACGACGAACGCTCCGACGATCGGTGACTGCCGGGCAGTGGTGTCGGCGTCACTCCACGATCACCCAGGTCCCGCCAGCGCCCTTCGTGCGGGCCGCGAGAAAAAGCGTGGCTGGCGCACAAAGCTATCTCCGGAACAATCACGTATGACCGGCTAGCGCCGCTATAGGCCACGCGCCACCCCCTTACGGACAAGGATGAGGCGGCTTCACGCCGACATAAATAGTCACTACCGACGTTTGAGCCAGCGAGGTTCCAGCGGGCGGTGACTGGTGGTACACTTGTCCGATAGAGTTACAGAAGTTGTCCACGACGCCCTGCACCTGCGGGACGAAACCGGCCGCTAGTAGAGCTTGTTCTGCTGGCTGCGGAAGCATGCCGACAACGTCGGGGACGATCGCTAGGGGATGCGTAACCAAGTCGGACTGCTGCAGGCACCGGTTCCGGTTAACGAGCCAGTAAGGGGCGACTGCGAACCCTCCAACCGAGAGCGACTGGGAGCCGCAGCTACTGCACACATCACCGATCTCGGATCCATCATCGTCGGAGAACCAGCCGTCCCCGGTTGGGTCGGTAAATCCTTCAACGAGCTCATGGCTTACAGCCGAGGTACCGCCGCTCAGGTCAACGACAGCGAAGATCATATTCTCAAAGAACGGGCTGAACGCGCCTTGCCAGTGGTACGCGCAGAAGCCGCCCTGGCCGTTGTTGTCCGTGAGTGTTATCTCAGCAGGCGGAAAGATTACGTATATCAGTTCAAGCGTGGCGGATTGTTGAGGGATCTCCGGGGTCATCCGCGCCATTAGCCAGTTGAACAGAATCTGGCGCATCTGGTCGAAGGAAAGAGTCTGGGGCATGCTGGCAGCATGGTTAACCCAGGTCGAGCCAACGAAAGTCCCGCGCCCGCTCGAATATTCTGCCAGGCTGTCTAGATAAGGACTATTCATTACCGTCGTAAAGAATTGGTCCATCGTGATCGCTTGGGCATTCATCCCAGTGGCAGGGCTTCCCCAGTCGCGGCCCCAGTATATGGCGATCACCCGTGGGTTTGCTATTGTCTTGCCGCCGTGGGCGCTGAAGCCCGTCGTGGCGGCGGCCGTGATGGGCTGGACGTCTTCGCCGGTCCTGGTGCGCTCAATTATTCCCGGATCCAGATGCCACTGAACGTGGGACGGCCGTAGCCGCGCAACTCTGTTGGAGGTCTGCGGTTCGCGGTGCTCTGTCATGGGCTTCCCGACCCCCTGGAGTCTCGTTATAACCGATGGCCGAAAATACATCTGCCCCCATTCCACGCCCTCCGTTCGGAACCCACCGGCAAGCCCACCTAGTCACGCTTGCCACGCGAGGATGTCATGGGCGCGGTAAGCTCAACGCTTCCACCATCCTCCACGCACCGCCTCAAGTCAACGCTTGGTAAAGCCCGATTCACGGCCAGGTAGAAGTCGTCGGCTACTCTGCGTCGTCCTGACAACCGCGGGAAGCTGCCGTCAAAATCACCTCCGTTTCCCTCGCCAGGATCGTTCCAGCGGTCAGCGGGTCAGTGGTCGGCGCACCCGATCGCGGAGCGACGCCAGCAGGTAGCCAATCGTCGTCATAAGTCTGATCAAGGCCAGAAGCCAAGGAAGCCATCGTCAGCTGCGGGGTACGCAATGACGACTGCATGAAGATCACGGTGGCGGTCTGGCGATACAGCAGCTGACTTCGACGTTACCGATATCAGGTTCGCAGCGAGTAGGTCTACATCGCTGCCAGCTCCCGCCAGGCAGGGCGGCGCCAATGACCTCGGCCCGGCTGTCCGTGGCCATGAGAAAGTCCCCCTGTATGGCCAAGTCGGAGTCTCCGCTGGTGGCCAGTTAGAAGTCCCCATCCCTCGTTCGTCGTGTCGGCCGGGAGTTTGAGGCCTGGGCGGCGACGGTGGCGGTGTCAGCCAGTCACTGTCCCCGCCCAGGAGCTTCCATTGAAGTCTGCGAGGGAACGGATGGACATCATTTCTGCCTACCGGGAGGTGGGTACTTACCGTGGTGCCGCGCAGGTTACGGGGACTACGCACAAGACGGTGAAGCGGGTGATCGACCGGCACGAGGCCGGTGGCGGTGCGCCGGCTCGCCTGCCGCGGGGACACAACTACGACGCCGTCGCCGGGCTGGTGGCTGAGCGGGTGAAGAAGACAGCGGGCCGGATCTCGGCGAAGCGGCTGCTGTCGGCTGCGCGAGCGGCGGGCTATTCGGGGTCCCCGCGTAACTTCCGCCGCCTGGTCGCGTCGGCGAAGCAGGCCTGGCGGGCTGAGACGACGCTGGCGATGCTGGCCGAGTGTTTCGAGGTGCTGGGCGGGGTGCCCGGCACGGTGCAGGCCGACCGGATGGGCTGCCTGAAGGGCGGCGTGGTCGCCAACGTCGTCGTGCCCACCCCGGAGTACGTGCGGTTCGCCAGCCATTTGCGGGTTCCGGCCTGATTTCTGTGAGGCCGCCGACCCTGAATCGAAAGGGATTGTCGAGCACCTGGTTGGCTATGCCAAGGCCGACCTGGCACTGTTGCGTTGTGTCATCCCCGGGCTGCGTCGGAGCATGATCGGGATGCTCCGTTGATC
Organism: uncultured Actinomycetes bacterium; assembly: GCA_963730065.1. Lineage (GTDB taxonomy): Bacteria > Actinomycetota > Actinomycetes > Streptosporangiales > Streptosporangiaceae > UBA9676. The sequence continues at coordinate 209,053 of CAVSQL010000017.1, forward strand.
AGATGGTGGTGGCAAGGTCCTCGAAGGCGATGCGGAGCCGGTGGTGGTCGGGGATGTCGGTAGCGATGTCGTAGTGGCCCCGGCGCAGGTTCTGCACGTGTGGGGTGCGAAAAGTCAGCCTGGCCTGTGAGCTGCAGCGATGCGCCAGGGCCAGCCATAGGACATGATGATCGGCCGTGTCCCTCCGTCTGCTCTACCTGATCTTCGTCCGGCTCTGCAGCTGGCTGGTCCTGCTCGGCCGCTCTGCGGCGTCCAAGGACGCGGAACTGCTCGTGCTGCGGCACGAGGTCGCTGTGCTGCGCCGCACCCATCCCCGGCCGCGCCTAGATTGGGCCGATCGCGCGGTCCTCGCCGCCCTGATCCGGCTCCTGCCCCGACGCCTGCGGATGTACCGGCTGGTCAGGCCCGGCACCGTGCTGGGGTGGCACCGCCGCCTGGTCACCCGCAAATGGACTTACCCGCACCGGACGGGCCGGCCGCCGGTCAGCGCCGAGATCACCATGCTCATCGAGCGGCTCGCCACCGAGAACCACGGCTGGGGATACCAGCGGATCCAGGGCGAGCTGCTGAAACTCGGCCACCGGGTCAGCGCGTCCACCATCCGCCGGGTCCTCAGGACCCTGAAGATCCCCCCGGCACCGAAACGGCACACCGGCCCGACCTGGCGGCAGTTCCTGCACGCGCAGGCTGCGACCATGCTCGCCGCCGATTTCTTCCACGTGGACTGCGCGGTGACGCTCCAGCGCCTGTACTGCCTGTTCGTGATCGAGCTCGGTTCCCGCTACGTGCACATTCTCGGGGTCACCGCGCACCCGGACGGCCCGTGGACCACCCAGCAGATCCGGAATCTCCTGACGGACCTCGGTGACCGCGCAGCGGACTTCCGATTCCTGGTCCGCGACCGCGCCGGGCAGTTCACCCAATCGTTCGACGCGGCCCTGGCCGGCGCGGGTATCCAGGCACTGAAAATCCCGCCCCGCAGCCCTCGCGCGAACGCTTATGCGGAAAGGTTCGTACTCACGGCCCGGACGGAGGTCACCGACCGGATGCTGATCTTCGGCCAGCGACATCTGCGGACAGTCCTCGCCGGGTACGAGGCCCACTACAACGGACGGCGCCCCCACCGCAGTCGGCAGCTCTGCCCGCCCCGCCCTGACCATCCCCTTGCCGACCTCTCCGGGGAGCGGATCAAGCGCCGAAGCGTCCTCGGCGGCCTCATCAACGAATACGAGCGGGTCGCGTTAGCAGACCAGGTCAACGCCGGTGGCCGAGTTTTGGAACCCCACAGGCAGCCGCGTCAGCGAAAATGCCGTCGCCGGAGCCGATAACGATGCGGGTGAACCTCTTCACCACGTGCTCGTAATCGATGACGTACAGCTGCGCCAGGTCGGCTCCGCCAGGCCCTAAGCGAATCTGGTAGCGGGCGCGGCCAGCCGAGTGCCGTGAGCCATCATGCTCCGATGGCTGCAGGCGTCTACAACGTGATCGGCTGGCCCCGAGACTGACCTTCTGGTGTAGGAAGTGGCACCATCCTGGAATGTGAGCTTGTTGGCCCCACTTTTGGCCCCACAGCTGTTCGGAGCTTTTCGAATCTAGCCTCTGACCTGGAGCCCCCTTACGGAATCGAACCGTAGACCTTCTCCTTACCATGGAGACGCTCTGCCGACTGAGCTAAGGGGGCACACGGCTGGCCTGCGCATCATCCGGCCGACCTGACCGGGCGTTGATCAAGCGGCCTGGGCGGGTTCTCTACCGGACTGGCACATCCGCGCGAGGTGAGCATACACGGCCACCGGCGCGGTGCCGAATCACTGGGTCCGGTCCACTGCCTGGTCAGTTCCCTGGCCAGCCCCGGACTCTCGCGGCGGTTGGCCTACGCGGGCTCGACGGGGGCCAGGGCTTCGAATGCGGCCATCACATGGCGCCACGCGGGCGAGAGCGGGTCGATGACATCGGCATGGCTGGCACCCGGCACCTCCGTAGCCGCGGTGTCGTCGCCAGCGGCACAGCCGATGGCCGCGTAGTGGCGGCTCATCGCGGCTGGCACCACGTCATCCAGAGAGCCGTGCACCAGCCTGACCGGGCAGCCCAGTGGCAACAGGACCGCCGGGTCCGCGTCCCGGTAGCGCTGCGGGAAATCGACCGGGCCGCCGCCCATCAGGGTGGCCGCCGCGCCAGCGCCCAGCCGCTGGTCATAGCAGTCAGCCAGGCCGCTCACCCCCGCGAGTACCACCACTCCCCTGGTACCCCCCGCAGAACGCCAGGCTGAGTCGGGTCTCAGCAGATGGCGGCCCGCCGCCCACAGGGCCAGGTGGCCACCCGCCGAATGCCCGGCCAGCAGCGCTGGCCCATCGGCGATCACACCCGGGCCCGCCGCTTCCCTGACCAGCGCGGGCATCCGGTCCACCGCGGCGGCCACATCATCGAAGGTTCCTGGCCAGCCGCCGCCCGGCTGCCCGGTCCGGCGGAACTCAGGCACACACAGGGCGTATCCGGCTGCCGCCAGGGCGGTTGCCATCGGCCCGGTGTGCGAACGGTCATATGCCACCCGCCAGAAACCGCCGTGGAGGAAGATCACGAGCGGGGCCGGCGGAGACGCAGCCCCGGCCCGCCTCCTGAGCAGCCGGATGTCGGCAATGTGCTCAGGGCCGGTGCCGTACCTGATCACCAGATCCGGCGGCGGCGCCGGCCGGGTGAGAACATCATCCGGCGGCGTCCATGCGGCAGCCCCCATCGTTCCTCCGTGCCGGCCTGTCGTCGCCGACTGTTTTATATGCCTTTAGCACGAGCCGGCCCCTTGATCAACCGGCCAGGTGTCGAATGAGACTAGCGGGGAATGCTACCCGCGTTGACATGCTCACCATGGCAACGAACGCGACCCGGACGGGATGACCACGGTGGCGAGGGCGTATCCATGAGCAGACGGCGCGCCGCGACCCGTGCGTTTGGTGTTATTTCTGGAATTCTGATCATTCCTGCGGCGCTGACCGGGATCTTACTGATGAGCAGTGCTACCCCCGCGCTGGCGGCTACGAACCCGTGCGCGGCCCAGCTCACAGCCGTGTCTGTCAGCAGCGCCAGTGCGACACCAACTCCGACCGCCAGCGCATCTGCCAGCGTCTCCGCCAGCGCCTCCGCCAGTGCGACACCAACCCCGACCGCCAGCGCATCCTCCAGCGCCTCCGCCACCCCGACCCCGACGCCGACGCCGACGCCGACCACTACCTCGCCCAGCCCCAGCCCCAGCCCCACCAGCACAAGCCCTAGTCCCAGTCCCAGTCCCAGTCCCACCAGCACGTCACCATCTGCCTCCGACCAGCTGTGCATCACCGTCCAGCCGCTGGCGGCCAACGTTAAGGAGGGCGGGCAGGCGCGCTACGCGATCTGGGTCTGGCTGGCGGGCAAGGTGAACGGGAGCGCGAAGATCAAGATCGCAGCGAAACCGGGCAAGTCGGCACCGAGTTTCACGGTCTGCGCGGCGCCCGGCGGGACAACGTGCTCCGTCGGCCTGACCGCTGCCCAGGCCGTACAGCTGCGGGCGGCGGTCGCGGTGCCACAGACGGCCGCTGCTGGCACCCACATCACCCTCACCGCAACCGGGACCTCAGCACAATCGGCGGCTTCCGCGTCCGGATCGGGCAGCGTCACGGTCACCGCTGCCTCAACGCCCGCGACCACGCCGGCCACCGACCCGCTCGGCGTGGGCGTGACGCTGCCGGGCGGCCTGCCGCCCGGGGAGTTTTCATCCGCCGGGCTGCCCCAGCTGCCGGGCGCGGTGACTGACCCCAGCGTCGCCTTCCCGCAGGTCTCCCCCACGCCGGACCCGACCCCGGCGTCCGTCCCCATCCATGTCAGCGATGTGTCGGCATCGTTCCCGCTCTCCACGCGCCTGGTCGGCGGCCAGATCGTCGGCCTGGCGGTGCTGGCCACGGCCGTCACCATCGCCGTTGCCCGCCTCTCGCTCCGCAAGCAGCGGCCACCGGACAGCCAGGACCCCAGCTGACGGAATTTACTTGGCCGCGTGCTCGACCTCGGGGCGGATAGCGCGCATCTGCGCCCCCAGCTGCGTTGCGTCCATGGTGGGTGAGGCCACGAGGCCGAAAGTGTCGTTGTCAGCCCAGGTGCACAGCGCCACGCTTCCCGCCACGCTCGCCTGCGCATTCACGCAGGCGGCCTGCCCGCCCATGCTGCCCGGGCTGATACTGCTCGCCCCCTGGAACTGCTTGGTGAAGCTGGCGATGAAGCCGCTGGGCGAGATGCCCGACAGGTGACCGCCGATGAACAGGAACACCTGGGGGCTGGTACCGCTGGACGAGTTGTCCTCATATACCGCATCGACGACGTGGCTGGCCTGGCCGGCGCTCTTGGTGACCACCTGCCGCTGCAGGTCCTGCGCGTTCATCTGCTGCTCGAGCTGGGGTTTGCGGACATATGCGCCGAGCCTGGCCGGCGTGACGAGCGCGTGCGCCGGGCCGCTGCTGCCCAGCAGCACCGCGCCCGCCGCGACCACCACCACGCCCACGGCCAGCCCAGCCGCACCTGCCCACAACCAGACCCGTGACAGGCTGAGGCTCCCCAGCCTGCCCCGGCTGGAAGGCCCCTTGCGGGTGCCTGGCCGATCAGGGTCGGCCGTTACCGGCGGCGGGCCCGGGCGCGGCAGACGGCGGGCTCGGCCGCCGGTTTCTTCGTTGCCGCCTGACTGGGCTCCGCGAACCCGGCCAGACTGAGGCGGCTGGCCTGGCTGGCCCGGCTGGCCTGGGCCAGGTCGGCCATAGCCCGCAGTTCCCGGCGGCCCGCCCCGGCCCGGCGCCTCGTCCGGGTAGGGTGCGCGGCCCGCATAGCGGTCCCGGCTGGACTCACGGTCCCGGCTGAGCTCCCGGCCTGGGCCCCTGCCGCCGGGCCCTCGGCCCGCTCGGCCCCTGCCCGCAGGACCGCTGGTACCAGTACCGCCCGCCCCGGGGGCGCTGGCACCGGGACCGCTCGTTTCGGGGCCGCTCCCACTAGGGCCGCTCCTACTGGGACCGCTCCTGCTTGGACTGCTGGCACCCGGGCCGCTGACACCAGGCCGTGGGTAGGCCTGCCCGGCACGCATGGCGTCGGGAGGGGGTGGCGTGCGGGCACTCCGGGGCGCAACGCCAGCCGGATCGGTGTGTGGGCCACCAGGGGGACGCGACCTTGGATCAGCCGGGCCGGGCTGCGGGCCTGACCATGGCCGTGGGCCGAACTGCGGGCCGGAGCGGGCACCGGACGGCGCGTCCGGCGATCGACGCCGCGGCGGATCAGTTCTCGGGCCGGGTTGGTACGCGGGCTGCGGGCCCGTCCCCGGCTGGGGGCCAAGCCGTGCATCCAGCCGAGGATCCGTCCCGGGCCCAGGCCGGCGATCAGATCGCGGCCGCTGGTACGGATCAGATCCCGGCCGCTGGTTTGGGCCAGAGCGAGACCCAGGGTCAGAGCGGCGCCCCATCCGTGGATCAGCACCCGACACCATACGCGGATCACCACGGGGATCGGCGCGCGGGCCTACTCGCGGATCGGTACGAGGATCGGCATGCGATCCCAGACGCGGATCGGTGCCAGGATCGGCCCGCACGCCCATACGCGGATCGGTACCAGGGCCAGCCCACGTACCCATACGCGGATCACCACGCGGCCCTACCCGCGGATCGGTCCGGGGATCAGTGCGCGGATCGGTACGTGACCCTGCCCGCGGATCAGCCCGGGCATCGGCGCGCGGCCCCATCCGCGGATCACCGCGGGGATCGGCGTGCCGGCCCATGCGCGGATCGGTGCGGGGATCGGCGTGCGATCCCAGACGCGGATCGGTGCCAGGGCCAGCCCACGTACCCATACGCGGATCACCACGCGGCCCTACCCGTGGATCGGTGCGCGGATCAATACGCAGGGCCGCCCGCGGATCAGCACGGGGATCGGCGCGCGGCCCATCCGCGGATCAGCCACGGGGATCGGCGCGCGGCCCCATCCGCGGATCACCACGGGGATCGGCGCGCGGGCCTACCCGCGGATCACCACGGGGATCGGCCCGTGGGCCCAAACGCGGATCAGTGCGCGAACCCATGCGCGGGTCAGTGCCGGGATCGGCCCGCGTGCCAGTGCGCGCATGACCACGCGGCTCGGCCCGTGACGCCAGCCGGGGATCGGCCCGCGGGCCCAAGCGCGGATCGGTAAGCGGATCAACACGCAGGCCCGCCCGCGGATCACCACGGGGATCGGCCCGCGACCCCATACGTGGATCACCACGGGGATCGGTCCGCGACCCGATACGCGGATCACTGCGCGGGTCGGCCTGCGGCAGCCACGGATCAGGTGATCGCAGCCGGGGATCGGTCATCGGGCCGGTCGGGGCGCCGGCGGCCGGGCCTCGCCTGGCGGGTGAGCCAGGATCGCCCTCCCAGTCGCGTCGCGGGTCTATGACCGGGTGGTCCGAGGACTCGCGCCGCCTGGGCCGGGCGGGTTCCTGCGGACCTCCGTCTCTCATGCTTCCCCTCTTCGTCCGGCAGGGCATATCCCTCTTAATCCGGCAGAGCGAAATCACTACATCATGCGGCATCGGCCAGAGGCGCCGCTACCTGGTCGACGGTGGTCGGGTCATCCGCGCTGGTGGCGGCCGGCCGTGCTTAACCCGGTTAGGTACATGTTCTAACCTCTGCGTGGAAACGGAGGCGTGCACTGCCCCGGCGCAGACGCACCGGAAGAAGCGGCCGATGTCACAGCGTCCCGGTCAACCGCGGTTCGCAGCGGAAGCTGAACGAGATCCGGCGGCAGCAGCGCGCCCGGCAAACCCGGTTACGGCTTCTGGCCGATGGGGGCGGCGCTGGCGGCCATCGCGCTTGTGGTGGCCGTGATCGCCTTTACCGGCGGGCGGACGACGGTGCAAAGGCCCCGCTCGATCAAGCTCACCCGGCACGGTCATCCAGCTCGACGTCGGTCAGGTCGTCCCGCTGCAGCCCTTCACGTTCCCGGCAGGTCTCTGACCAGCCCGGTTCCCGATCCGGCCGAACCCCCTTGACGTGAGCCACCAGATGTCTAGCATGAGCAGTATCCTGCCGACGGTATACAATGTGAGGAAGTGGCACGTGTACCACGAGCTCACGGTCTGGTCCCGCGGGATCATCATGGACAAGGAGGCGCGCGACGTCTCCTCGTGCATCGCGGCTGCCGCACGCGCCCTCGGCTACTACGCCGACAACGTCAGCGACTACGTAGATGACCCGGACCGGACGAACTGCCTGGTCCGCCGGTACGCACGGTTTGGCGACTCGCCGATCGTCAACCGCTTCGTCTACGAGAACCCGCACCCGGACTGGGTGGTCCTGGTCGAAGAGACGATCATCAAGGCGGTCAACTTCCTGCGCGGAACCCCCGACCGCGGCGGCGTGGTCGTCGTCAACTCGGTGCGCGACCCCGACTACCTGCTCAAGTTCCTGCCCGACGACATGAAGGCCAGCATCGCCAAATTCGTGGTCGTGGACGCGGTCGGGCTGGCCGACCAGCGTGGTACCAGCCCGTGGATGTTCGTCCGCAACCTCTCCGAGCTTGCGCTCGACCGGATGTCCACCGAAGGCGCCGAGGAACGGCTCGCGATCGGGATGGGCATCGCCGCCCCGCTCATCGGCGCGCTGACCGCCGCGACCGGCGAGCTGCCCGTCGACGCGGTCGCCGACCAGGTGGCCGACCGGGATGCCATGCTGCGCGGCGCCGCCAAGTACGCGGTCGTGGACTTCACCGCCGCGGCCGGCGGGCAGGCCGGGCCGGAGCCCGCCGCACCCGCTGCCCACCCCACGTCCGCCGGCTGACCCGTAGCGAGGAGGCTCCATGTCCGTCCGCGGCACCCGGATCCCGCCGCATCTGCAGCTGCCCATCGCCGGCGTGACCCCGCCGCCGACCGAGCAGGAAGGCCAGCGCCTCTTCCCCACCGGCAACTTCCGGTTCTACCGGCCCGTCTACCGCGACAAGACGCCGCCGTGCAACAACGCCTGCCCGACCGGCGAGCAGATCCAGAAGTACCTGGACTACGTCAAGCACGACCGCTACCTCGACGGATACCTCACGATCATGCAGGACAACCCGATGCCGTCGGTCACCGGGCGGGTCTGCTACCACCCGTGCGAGACGGCGTGCAACCGGGCCGCCCACGACGAGCCGATCGGCATCCGCAGCGTGGAGCGCTTCCTCGGCGACTACGGCCTCGCCCTGCCGGAAGACCCGATCAAGGAAAACCTCCCGTCCCTGAACGGGACCACGGTGGCGATCGTCGGCTCCGGCCCGGCCGGCCTGGCGTGCGCCTACCACCTGCGCCGGCGCGGCTATGCGAGCGTGATCTTCGAGGCGCTGGAGAAGCCGGGCGGGATGCTGCGGGCCGGCATCCCGGCCTGGCACCTGCCGGAGGAGATCCTGGACGCCGAGATCACCAAGCTGACCAGGCTGGGCGGGATCGAGATCCGCTGCGGGGTCCGGGCCGGGCACGACATCAGCTGGGAGGAGCTGCGCTCCTACCCGGCCACCTTCCTCGCGCTGGGCCAGGACATCGGCCGGCGCCTGCCGGTCGAGGGGATCGAGGCGCGCGGCGTGATCGGGGCGCTGGAGTTCCTGCGCGAGGCCGGCCTGGGCCGCCCGGTCAAGGTCGGCCGCAAGGTGCTCGTGATCGGCGGCGGGAACACCGCGTCCGACGCGGCCCGCAGCGCCATCCGCCTCGGTGGCGGCGAGGCCTTCATCGTGTCGCTGGAATCAGCGGACGAACTGCTCATCGTCCCCGAGGACCTGGAGCAGGCCAAGGACGAGGGAGTCGCGTTGGCGCCGAACACCGCCCTGGTCAAGGTGCTGTCCGCCGGCGGCCGGGTCACCGGCGCGGTGGTCTGCGACGCCCGGCTCAGCCAGGACGCCCACGGCGGCGTGCAGCCGGAGCTGATCCCCGGCACCGAGCGCGAGGTCACCTGCGACACCATCATGATCGCCATCGGGCAGGTGCAGCAGCTGGAGTGGCTCCCGGACCATCTCAGCGAGCGCGGGGTCATCACCGCCGACCAGCACGGCCGGGTCGAGGGCAACGTGTTCGTCGGCGGCGACGTCATGCGCGGCCCGTCGATGGTGGTGGATGCGCTCGGGGACGGTAAGCGGGCGGCGCGCGACATCGACCGCGTGCTCACCGCCACCGAGCTCGGCCCCGAGCCCGACGTCGAGGTCATGCCGTACGAGGGCCTGAACGCGGCCTACTTCCGGCACGCCCCCCGGATCGAGGCCCCGCTCACCCCGGCCGGGGAGCGCCGCCGCAGCCAGACGGTGGAGGTCACCTTGGCCTACAGCCGCGAGCAGGCGGTCGCGGAGTCCGACCGCTGCATGAGCTGCGGGGTCTGCAACGGCTGCGACAACTGCTACATCGTCTGCCCGGATGTGAGCGTCATGCGCGACGCCCGGGAGAACGGGCACTACACGATCCGCACCACCTACTGCAAGGGATGCCTCGTCTGCGTGCAGGAATGCCCGACCGGCTGCCTGGAGAAGGTGCCGGAAATGGATTTCGACGACCCGGGCGACGTGACCCGCATGGAAACCGCGTTCGCGCCCTACGACGGGGCACACGCCGAGCAGTCGGCGTTCACCCGCCAGCTGATCGAGGAGACCATCGCCGAGTACGACGCCGCCCGCGCGGCGCCGCCCGGGAACGGCAAGGGCACCACACAGCCAAACGGAAATTCGGGGTGATGCCATGACCACGGTCCATGTTGAGGGCGCGTGGGCGGAGCCCAGCTACGGCCCCGGCAGCCGGACGCCCGACGGCGAGCAGATGCTGGCCGGGCTGGCCGGGACCCGCAAGCGGCTGAACGGGTGCGCCGCGGCGGCGTACGCGGCCCTGTACGCGAACGTCAACGTGATCACCGCCTATCCCATCCGGCCCTACACGGCGATCATGATGAACCTGTCCCAGTTCATCGCCGACGGAATCCTCGACGCCGAGTACATGGTGACCGACGGCGAGCACTCACAGCTCTCGGCCGCGTTCGGCGCCGGGTCGTGCGGGGCGCGGGCCTTCACCGGCTCCTCCGGCGTCGGAGTGACCTACGCCTACGAGATGTACTCGATCATCTCCGGCGCCCGGATCCCGGTTCACATGTCCATCGCCGACCGGACCCTCGACCCGCCGGGCGACTTCGGGTCCGAGCACACCGACGCGCTGTGCACCCGGGACATGGGCTGGCTGATGGGCTGGGCCGCGACCCCGCAGGAGGTCTTCGACAAGACGCTGATCGCCTACGCCACCGGCGAGGACCCGCGGGTGCTGCTGCCGCAGATGGTCGTGCAGGACGGGTACTTCGTCTCCCATATCGCGGGCGAGGTGGAGATGCCCACCGCCGCCCAGGTGGACGCCTACCTGCCGCCGTACCGGCTGCCGTTCCCGCTTGACCCGCGCCGGCCGGTCTCGCACGGCCCGCAGATCCATCCCTCCCAGGGGCCGCCGCTCCAGCTTGAGCGGGCCCGGGCGATGGAGGACGCGATCCCGGTCATCCGGGAGAAGACCGACGAGTTCGGCAGCGCGTTCGGCCTGGCACTACCCGCACTTCGTCGAGGAGTACATGCTGGAGGACGCCGACATCGCCATCGTTATCTCCGGCGGGCACGCGGTCACCTGCCGGGCCGCGATCAGGCTGCTCCGCGAGCGGGGCGTCAAGATCGGGATGGCCCGGCTGCTGTGGGTCCGCCCGTTCCCCAGCGATGACCTGCGTGCCGCGCTGCGCGGCGTCAAGGCCGTCGGCGTGGTGGAGACCAACCTCGGGCTCGGCGGCTCGACCTACGGCGGCATCCTCGCGCCGGACGTGACCACCGCCCTGTACTACGCGGAGAGCCGGCCGCTGGTGACCTCGTTCATGGCCGGCCTCGGCGGCGAGACCGTTCCCGCGGCCGAGTTCGAGTGGATGGCCGGCAAGCTCGCCGAGGCCCTGGACCGGGGCCAGGTCGAAAAGCCTGCGCACTGGGTGGGGTTCGAGGCTCCGCAAGCCCAGGGGGACGACCCCCTGGAACCCCCGAAGTAACCGCCGCCCCTGGGACACCGCCCATACCAGGCACAAGGAGCCCGCTGATGGCCAAGGAAGTGATCCGCCAGCACCTCCCGCTGATGGAGGACGAAGGCCGCGCCGCCGCGACCGACGACGAAACGGGCCGGGACCGCCACTACCTGCCCGATCTCCCCGACGAAGACCCCTACCAGGCCGGGCACCGCACGTGCGCGGGCTGCGGGCCCGCGATCGAGTACCGCTGGGTGCTCAAGGCGGCTGGCCAGGACACGGTCGTGGCCGGCCCGACGGGGTGCATGTACGTGGCGAACTCGACGTACCTGTGCACCCCCTACACGGTGCCCTGGGCCCATACCCCGATCGCCAGCGGCGGCTCCTTTACCGCCGGTGTGGCGGCCGGGTACGAGGCGCTGATCAGGAAGGGGCGCCACCCGGGCCCCTACCCGAACATCATCGTGATGGCCGGCGACGGCAGCGCGTCCGACATCGGGCTCGGCTCGATCTCCGGCGCGCTCTACCGCAACCACGACGCCCTGTTCATCTGCTACGACAACGAGTGCTACGCGAACACCGGCATCCAGGTCTCGCCGACCACGCCGTACGCGGGCATGACCACGTTCACGCCGTTCGGCAAGGCGATCCCGGAAGGGAATTCGCTGCCACCCAAGAACCTGGCCAAGATGATGGCCGAGGGGCACCCGCACTGCTACGTGGCCACCACCACCGTCGGCTACCCGCTCGACCTGATGAACAAGACCCGCAAGGGCCTCAACCGCCGCGGCGCCGCGTTCATGCACTGCTTCACGCCGTGCCAGAAGGGCTGGGTCTACCAGACCTCGATGACGGTGGAGATCGGCCGCCGGGTCGTGGAAGCCGGGCTGTTCCCGGTGTGGGAATACGACCCGGCCGAACGCAAATACCACTACTTCCACCCGCCGGTGCAGCGCCCGGTCACCGACTACCTGGCCATGCAGGGCCGGTTCGGCCACATGCTGCCCGAGCACATCGCGACCATCCAGATCCAGGCCAACCGCAACTGGGAGGACATCGGGATGGACGTGCCCGCCGAGCTCCGCGAGGGCGAGGACCCGGCCAGGCACCTGCGGCTCCGGGAGGAGACCTACTCGATGCCGCTGAACCGCGGCGTCGGGGCCTGACCTGCGAGGGCCGCGGGTCCCCCGCTCCCCGCGGCCCTCGCAGCGCATCCCCAGCGGAAGGAACGTGATGCCCGGCCCCTGGCAGCTGTGCTTCGACGACGGTCACCAGCAGCGGTACCTGCCCGACCGGCAGGCCGTTCTGCGCTACGTGCTCGCCATCGGCCCGAAGGCGGCCAGCAAGCGGTTCGAGGTGTTCGTGGAATCGGGCCCGGTCACCCTGGCCGACGGCACTCCCGGTGGGCGCACCTTCTCGCTGGCTGAAGTGATCGACCTCAGCCGCCCCGGGGAAACGCAGCGGCTGCAAGCCGAACTCTCCCGATTGGCTGACAAAGAACCGGAAAGTGTGGGCGAAGGGTGGCCAGCACCGCCGGAATCGCACACTCCCGGCCCGGGAGGCGGCCCTTTCCCGCGGAGAACGCCATGAGCGGCCCCAATGGCCAGGCGACCGGAGATCCGGGGGGAATGGCGCCGCCGGAGCACCGCACGATCATTCCCCTGATGCCGGGAGTGGCCCGGCCCCGGGGCGAGCGACGGGCGGCGATGCAGCAGGCGGTCATCGAAGTGGTCCGCCATCTCGTGCTGAAGGCAGTGCCGCCCGAGCACCGTTCACCCCTGTTCGACCAGGCCCGTGACCTGCTCAGTGAAGCCGGCTGGGGCCTCGACGAACTCTTCGAAGCGGCCGAGGAAGGCCCGGCGCGCAGCGCCCTGTTCCAGGCCCTGGGACTGGAGACCTAGGGCTCACGGCCGACCGGGCAGTGGCCCGGAGTCGGGAGGCAGGCATGACGAAGTGGCGATTTACTGGCCCGGCCAGATCCGCTGTGACCTGACCATGTTAGGAAGCATCCTGGCCCCGGGCCCGCGCGGTCCCCCGGTCCGGTACAGGTGAAAGGCGTTCGATACACGACCCAGCGGAAGTTCCAGCCGTCCCGGTGGAACTCTCCCCCACCATCCGGCCCTGCATCCGCTCGGCCCGGAAAACGAGTCATCACCGTCTCGTACGAAAGGTATCGGTGGCGACAAATGGGCGCGACAACAGAAGCGCACGGAAACTATGAGGTAGTGACCAATGCAACCGGCCGGGTATTCCGCGTCGGAGAGACCGACCGGGGAGTCCTCGGCTATTCCAGGGGCGTGGTCCTCTGGGCCGCCTGGCTCGCCATGTGCCTGGCCGGCCTGCTCGAATACACCTGGGGCACCGTAGCTGGCTCGCTCCAGGCGGCCCACCACTGGAGCCTGGCCCAGACGTTCTGGGCGTTCTCCTTCTTCGTCGTCTTCGAGTCGTTCGTCCAGATCTTCGCCGGGCTCCTGCGTAACCGCGGGATCCTCAACGTGCGGTGGGCGACGATCATCGGCGGCATCGTCTGCGGCATCGTGGGATACGGGCTGCTGGCGACGTCGACGAACATCTGGCAGGCCTATCTCGGGTACGCGGTCCTGGGCGGTATCGGCTCCGGGATGGTCTACTCGAGCTGCATCAACATCGTGGCCAAGTGGTACCCGGAGAAGAAAGGCTGGCGGACCGGGTTCGTGAACGGCGGCTGGGCCTACGGCGCGGTGCCCTTCATCATCGTGATCGGCGGCATCAGCGGCGCCGCGATCAACATGACCCCCAGCCAGATCAAGACCTACATCCTGTGGCAGGGGATTATCATGACGATCGGCATCGGTATCGCCGGCATCTTCATGAAGGACCCGCCGAAGAACTGGTGGCCAAAGGAGATCGACCCGCTCGACTGGCAAAAGCACAGCACCCGCGACCTGAGGAGCAACCCGCCGGCGCTGCGGCACTACAACCTCGGCGAGATGTGGCGGACCCCGCAGGCCAAATGGATCGGGATCCAGTACGCCCTGTTCATCGGCTGCTCGCTGTTCGGCGTAGCCTACTACTATCCTTTCGCACAGCAGATGCACCTCGGCAGTGTGGCCGCGGTGGCCGGCTTCGCCGGATTCGCGCTCACCGACGGCCTGGCCAGACCCGTTTACGGGTACATCTCGGAGTTCATCGGCCGGCGGCGGACAATGGCCTACGCGTACTCCGGCAACGTGATATTCCAGCTAGCCACCTACTTCGCGGGGATCCACCACAACGCGCCATTGTTCGTTGTCTTCGCGATCATCTCGGGCGCCCTGTCCGGCGCCAACTTCCCGATGACCGCGGCGATGGTGGCCGACTACTACGGCGAGACCAACAACGCCATCAACTACGGCTCCATCTACGCGTTCAAGGCGCTCGGCGGCAGCTTCGCCGGCGGCATCGCGGCCCTGATCATGACCGGGACGCTGTACGGGACCGCGCACTTCCACTGGGCGTCCGGCTTCTTCTTCGGGGCCGCCATCGGTGCGCTGGCGGCGCTGACGGTCGGCTTCCTGTGCAAGCCGCCGACCGTAGAGCAGATGAGTGCGGCGGTCGAGGCAGGAAAAGCAAAGGAGGCGAGCAAGGCAAAGCCGGCGGTCGCGTAGCGGCAAGATGAGCTGGCAGCACCCCAGGATCGTGGTGGGTCACGTGTGCCCCGGCATGTGTGACCCACCACGATCATGGAAAGGAGCGGCATAGGAAGGCCAACCTCTGCGCGAACGGAGCAGCCGGTGATCGAGGGTTACCCGTACGAGCTCAGGCTGCCCGAGGCACCGTACCGGTTCGAGTGGCAGGGCGAGGCCGCCGTGGACGCCCGCAAGCACGCCACCGACCTCTACGCGGAGGAGCGCTACACCCACGCCGACGGCACCCTCACGGTCATCCGTGAGTACCGCTCGGACGGCACCTTCCACATCATGTCGGACCGGGGCGAGATCGAGCTCATCGACAACGCCCAGAACCCCCTCGCCTCCGACCCGGTCAGCGTGGTCCGGCTGCCCTGAGCCGCGGGGCTCGTACCCACCGTCCGGCACCTGGCCGTGGCGCTCCGGCAGCGCGGCGGGCGCCCCGAGCGCGGGCGCCGGTCAGGCGGGCGGCCGGTGGTAGGCGGCCCGGGTGCGCTCGGTGTGCTTGCGGGCGATCGACGACGCGCGCCCCACGTCACCGGCCTCGATGGCCTCGACCAGGTCCCGGTGCTCGGCGCACGACTCGTGCCCGCGCACCGGGGCCACCTGCCGGTAGTACCAGCGCACCCGCCGGCCCACGATATCGGCCAGCTCGGCCAGGACCGCGTTGCCCGCCACCCGGGCCAGCTCCGCGTGGAACTCGGTGTTCACGGCCACGAAGCGCCCGGTGTCGCCGGCTTCGACCGCCGCCTCGCCCTCGTGGCAAATCAGCCGCAGCCTGGCCAGGTGGCCGTCGGTCGCCGCCGCCGCCGCCAGCCGGGCGGTCTCGACCTCGAGCAGCTCGCGCACGTCGAGCAGCTGGTCCACTTCCTCATCGGTGGGCACGTGCACGAACGCCCCCTGGTTGGGACGCAGGTCAACCCACCCCTCTGCCTCCAGCCGGTGCAGTGCCTCCCGGACCGGCTGGCGGCTCACCCCGAGCTGGCGGGCGAGCTCGGTTTCCACCAGGTGCTGGCCGGGCCGCAACCTGCCCTCCACCACCAGTTCCACCAGCGCCTCGTAGACCGACTGCCGCAGGGGCGCTGGCCGCTCCACCGGGCGGATCGGCCCGGCCTCATCGGCTTCCCTGATCTCCGCTGTCATGCTGCTCTCCCCCCACGCAGCTTCAGCATATAGATTCCTGTATCCAAAATGCTCTCCGGGGTGGCCGGGTCCGCCCGGCCCGGCTGGGGCGCGCGGCGCCGGCCGGCCCGGCCCGGCCGGCCGGGCCGCCCGGGCAGTACCGTGAGGGCGGGCAGGCGGGCTGCCACGTAACTTCCGTTACGCATGAGAATGAAGGACGATACCGGCATGACATCGCATGTGCGGGGCGTGATCGCCCGAGGCAAGGGAGAACCGGTCGAGGTCGCGACGGTGCTGGTGCCCGACCCGGGGCCGGGCGAGGCGCTGGTGGCGGTGCAGGCGTGCGGCGTCTGCCACACCGACCTGCACTACCGCGAGGGCGGCATCGGGGACGACTTCCCCTACCTGCTCGGGCACGAGGCCGCGGGCGTGGTCGAGGCGGTCGGCGACGGGGTGACCGGCGTGGCCCCCGGCGACTTCGTCATCCTCAACTGGCGGGCTGTCTGCGGGCAGTGCCGCGCGTGCCGGCGCGGCCGCCCCTGGTACTGCTTCGCCACCCACAACGCACAGCAGAAGATGACGCTCGAGGACGGCACGGTGCTGTCCCCGGCGCTGGGCATCGGCGCCTTCGTGGACAAGACCCTGGTCGCGGCCGGCCAGTGCACCAAGGTCGACCCGGCCGTCCCGCCCGAGGTGGCCGGCCTGCTCGGCTGCGGGGTGATGGCGGGCCTCGGCGCCGCGATCAACACCGCCCCCGTGACCCGCGGCGACTCGGTCGCCGTCATCGGCTGCGGCGGGGTCGGCAACGCCGCCGTGCTGGGCGCCCGGCTGGCCGGCGCGCGGACGATCATCGGCGTGGACATCGACCCCCGCAAGCTGGAGTGGGCCAGGCAGTTCGGCGCCACCCACGTGATCAACTCCCGGGAGACCGACCCGGTCGAGCGGATCAGGGAGCTGACCGGCGGGAACGGCGCTGACGTGGTGATCGAGGCGATCGGCCGGCCGGAGACCTACCTGCAGGCTTTCTACGGCCGGGACCTGGCCGGGACCGTGGTGCTGGTCGGCGTGCCCACCCCGGACATGCGGCTGGAGGCGCCGCTGCCGGACTTCTTCGGCCGCGGTGGCGCGCTCAAGTCCTCCTGGTACGGCGACTGCCTGCCCGAACGCGACTTCCCCATGCTGACCGACCTGTACCTGCAGGGCCGGCTGCCGCTGGAGAAGTTCGTGACCGAGACCATCGCGCTCGATCAGGTCGAGCCCGCCTTCGCGAAGATGGAGCGGGGTGAGGTGCTCCGCTCGGTGGTGAAGCTCTGAGCCAGCCGGTGGCGCCGCAGGCGCCGGCCGCCAGGATCGCCATGTGGTCCGGGCCGCGCACGGTCTCGACCGCGCTCATGCGGGCGTGGCAGCACCGGCCCGACACGGCGGTCGTGGACGAGCCGCTGTACGCGTTCTATCTGGACCGCACCGGGATCGATCACCCCGGCCGGGACGAGATCATCGCCAGCATGCGCAGCAACTGGCGGGTGGTACTCGACCAGCTCACCCGCGGGCCGGTGCCGGGCGGGAAGACCGTCTTCTACGCCAAGCACATGACCCACCATCTGCTGCCCGAGGTGGACCGGCGGGCGCTGGCGCCGCTGCGCCACGCCCACCTCATCCGCGACCCGGCCGAGCTGCTCGCCTCGTACGCGAAGGTGCGTTCCGCGCCGACCCTGGCCGACCTGGGCATCGCCGCCCAGGCGGAGATCTACGCCGAGTTCGGCGGGCCGGTGCTGGACTCACGGGACCTGCTGGCCAGCCCGGAGCCGATGCTGCGCGCCCTGTGCGCGGCGCTGGGCGTGCCGTTCGACGCGGCCATGCTGTCCTGGCCGCCGGGGCCGCGGGAGAGCGACGGCGTATGGGGGCGTTACTGGTACGCGGGGGTGTGGGCCTCGACCGGGTTCGGCCCCTACCGGCCCCCGGCCGGTCCGCTGCCCGCGCACCTGGCCGCGCTGGCCGATCAGTGCCGCCCGTACTATGAGCGGCTGCACGCACACCGGCTCACCGCGGCCGGCGTGCCGTAGGGCGGACCTGGAGACCCACGTGCTGCAGAAATTCGACGAGCGCAACCGCGATCTCATCGTCAGCGTCGGCGGCCAGCTGGTGCACCGGGACCAGGCCGCGATCAGCCCGTTCGACTCCTCGGTGCAGGGCGGCGACGCGGTCTGGGAAGGGCTGCGGCTCTACCGGGGCAAGATCTTCCGGCTGGACGAGCACCTGGCCCGGCTGCGGCGCTCGGCCGCGGCGCTCGCGTTCGCGTCGGTCCCACCGGACGGGGAGATCACCAGCCAGATCAGCGCGACGCTGCGGGCCAACGCGATGACCGACAACGTGCACATCCGGCTCACCCTCACCCGCGGGGTCAAGATCACCAGCGGCATGGACCCGCGGCTCAACACCGGCGGCCCCACCCTGATCGTGCTCGCCGAGCACAAGCCGCCGGTGTACGACCCGTCCGGCATCACGCTGGTCACCGCCAGCGTGCGGCGGCCGCCGCCGGACTGCCTGGACCCGAAGATCCATCACACCAACCTGCTGTCCTCGATCCTGGCCAAGATCGAGGCCAACGTGGCCGGCGCCGACGACGCGGTCATGCTCGACCAGCGGGGGTTCGTGGCCGAGACCAACGCCACCCATCTGTTCCTGGCCGCCGGGGGACGGCTGGCCACCCCGGCGGCCATGGCCTGCCCGGAGGGGATCACCCGGGCGGCGGTGCTGGAGCTGGCGGAGGGCGCGGGCATCGGCTGCGACGTAGGGGACCTCAGCCTGACCCAGTTCTACGCCGCCGACGAGGTGTTCGTCACCGGCACCATGGGCGGGCTCACACCGGTCACCGCGATCGACGGGCGCACCATCGGCGACGGCACGCCGGGCCCGGTGACCCGCTGGCTCACGGGGCTGTTCGCCGACCTGACCGCCCGTTCCGGCACAAACGTGCTCTGATGGCCGGTGGTAAGACGGCGGTGATCGTTGCAGACTGGAGCCCATGACCGAGGCGGCTGCAGTCCCGGCAGTGGACCTGCCTGGCGGCGTCCCCATGCCGATGATCGGGTTCGGCACCTGGCTCCTGCGCGGCAAGGCGGGCCGTGAGGCGGTACGCGCCGCGCTGGACGCGGGATACCGGCACATCGACACCGCGACCATGTACGGCAACGAGGCCGACGTGGGACACGTGCTGGCCAGCAGCGGGCTGGCCCGGGACGAGGTGTTCGTCACCACCAAGCTGCCCTCGGGCAAGGCGGGCCGGGAGCGCGCCACGCTCGCGGCCAGCCTGCGGGCCCTCGGCACCGACTACGTGGACCTGTGGCTGGTGCACTGGCCGCCGCCGGACAAGATGCTGATCCCGGTCTGGCGGGAGTTCCTGGCCCTGCGCGACGCCGGACGGGCGCGGGCGGTCGGGGTGAGCAACTACTCGCTGGCCCAGATCGACCGGCTGATCAAGGCGACCGGGCAGGCGCCCGCCGTCAACCAGATCACGTGGAGCCCCGGCCGGTACGACGCCGCGCTGCTCGCGGGCCACCGGGAGCGCGGCGTGGCGGTCGAGGGGTACAGCCCCCTCAAGCGCACCAACCTCGCCAACCCGGTGCTGGCGGAGATCGCCGCCGCCCACGGCGCCACCGCCGCCCAGGTGGTGTTGCGCTGGAATCTGGAGCTCGGGGTGACGGTGCTGGTGAAATCGGCGCAGCCGGAGCGGATCGCGGCCAACATCGACGTGCTGCGCTTCTCGCTCAGCCCCGATGAGGTCGCGCGGATCAACGCCATGGCCCGCTGACCCAGCGGCCGGAGCGGCCGGTCAGCTCGGCCCGCGGCCCGATCAGCTCGCCCGCGGCCACTGTGGCCGTCGAGGCCTGCGGCCACCAGCCCGGGCCACTGGCTTCACGCGTGCGGCCCGCATACTGTCGCAGCATGAGCGAGACGATGCCGCTGTTCCCGCTCGGCACGGTGCTCTACCCGGGGCTCGTGCTGCCGTTGCACATCTTCGAGGAGCGGTACCGGCAGCTGGTCGGCGACCTCCTGGACGGGCCGGAGCCGCGCGATTTCGGCGTGATCGCGATCCGCAAGGGCCGCGAGACAGGCGTGGACGGCGTATCGGCGCTGCATGAGATCGGCTGCACCGCGAGGTTGCGCCGGGTCATGCGGCACGACGACGGCCGGTTCGAGGTGGTGACCGTCGGCACCCAGCGGTTCCGGCTGCTGGAGCTCGACCACTCCCGGCCCTACCTGCGGGGGGAGATCAAGCTGCTGACCGAGGAGACCGGCGACGGGGCGGCGGCCGCGCTGGCCGTCCAGGTGGTGCAGCGCACGTTCCGCGAGTATCTCGACGCGCTCGCCACCCAGGGGGCAGCCCAGATCGAGGTGCCTGACCTGCCTGACGAGCCGGTACTTCTTTCTTACCTCGTGGCCGCGTCGGTGATCGTCAACCTGAGCGACCGGCAGGCCCTGCTCGCCGAACCGGACGCCGCGGGCCGCCTGGCGGCCGAGCGCACGCTGCTGGCGAGGGAGACCAGGATCCTGCGCACGCTCACCTCGACACCAGCCACCGACCTGAGAAGCTCGCCCTACAACCCCAACTGAGGGGTCTTAGGCCTGCAACCGCTGCGAGCCGGCGAGCCGGGGAAGCCGCTCAGCCACGGCGGCGGCCAGCCGGGTCAGCGCATCCGGTGGCAGGGAGCGCGCCGCGGAGCCGCCGACGCTGACCCTGGCGGTCAGGCCGCCCACCCGCAGGACGGCCGTCCGGCCCCGGTTGAGCAGCCAGGCCTCGTCGCCGACCCCGGGCAGCGGGAGCCCACGGCGCCGGGCCAGGGAAGTCAGGCTGCCCAGGAACCTGTCCGCGGCCGTGACAATGACCGTGAGGCCTTCGCCGCGGTAGACCGTGCTGGCGGCCTGGGGAGTCAAGCCGATGGCCCGGACGGGACGGCCAACCGCGGCCGACACCTCACCGGCGGCCAGCAGGGCACCCGGCCCCGCTTCCTCATCGGCGGCGGCCAGGCCCGGCCGGTCCCCGTCGCGGGTGCCCGTCTCAGCATCGCCGGCCGCCGTCTCGGCATCGCCGGCCGCCACCCAGGGCTGGCCCGGTGCGACGGCGGCGCCGTCCGTGCCGTCCTGGCCCGCCACCAGGCTGAGGAGCTTGCCCGACCGCGGCGAGGCCCGGACGGTCACCATGTCCCCCAGCGCCAGCTGGCCCGACGCCGCCCCCCTGACGTCGAAGCTCCAGGACCGTTCGCCGTCGTCGAGGGCGATGCGCGTGATGGACGAGTCGTCGTCGCTGGCGCTGCTGTGCTCCACCCAGCGCGCGATCACCTGGGCCCCGAAGCTCGTTTCGGCCGGCCTGGCCCGCCAGGCGGCCACGGCACGCGCGCCGCCGACGATGGCGGCGATGGAGCCCGCCGCCAGCACCGCCGGAACCAGCACGCCGGCCAGGCCGGGCAGCAGCGAGCTGACGTAGCTGATCAGGGCGAGGCAGGCCGCCAGCACCAGCCAGAACGCCGGATGCATGCGGGTCGAGGAGGCTGGGCCTATCCGCACCAGCCGCCATTGCCCGCCGAACGACGACCAGGCCGCGGAGGGACGGGGGGTGCCGGCGAACTGCCCGGAGATGCCCGTCCTGGCCCCGGCCCGCCCGTGCCCCGGCCGGACCCCGGTAGCCAGGCCCGGGGTGGCGCCGGGGACCTGCACGGGCGCACCGGCGGCAACCGCCCAGGCCAGCCGGCGCAGCCCGGCCGGGTCGCAGGCGGCCACCGGGCCAGGCGCGCCCGGGGCGCCGGCGGCCATATCCGGCCCAGCCCGGGGCGCCGAGGCGGCCAGCGCCGAGCCGTGGACGGTCAGCCGGTCCTGCCGGCCCAGCGAGTGAACCCAGTACGTAGACACGATGACGGCGAAGAACGCGATGGCCGCGGGCACCCACAGGCCGCTACTGGACCGGCTCTGCACGGCGGCGAAGGTCAGCGCGCCGACGCCGGCGGCGCCGCCGTACAGCAGGCTCCTGGCCGTCATCGACAGCCGTGGCCGGGTGATCCCGGCCCGCCTCCCTTCGGCCCGCACCGCCCGCTCGAACGGGTCCCACCGGCCGCGGACATCGCTGGCACAGCTTTCCGCGAGGGCCTCGAACGGCGTCCCGTCCCCGGCCGCGAGTGCCCTCACGCCGGCCAGGACCAGCCGCTCAGACCGGGCGAGGCCGGTGTCCGCTGGCGCGGACGCGGGCACGCCGCACCACAGCCGCCCCGGCTGCCGTTCGGTGATGGCAAGGTAGCCGCTGGCGGCGAGATCGAGGATCGTGGCCGGGTAGGCGGCGCCGTTCAGCCGGCACCGGGTCACAGCCAGGTTCACCAGCGCCGGCTTCTCCGGTGCTGGCTTCTCCGGCGCTGGCTTCTCCGGCGCCAGCCCCAGCCCGGGATCCGCAGCGCCTGCGCGCAAGGGCGGGCGGCTGGACACCACCGCACCCCAGCCAAACACCAGCAGCCACAGGCCGGCCGCCGCGATCGCGAGCACGTCCACTGACAGGTTCTGTCTCCTCGCCGTCCGGTGGCCCGGCCAACCGCGGTGCGCGCACGGTGACGGAGCCTCCCTGGTCTGGTACGAACGGATGGTTAACAACAGGTGAACAGATGGCAATTAAAGCAGCTGGACGCGCGCGTCTGGCCCGGGATCCGGGCGGCGCTCGGCTAGCTGGATGTGTCCGCGGGGCTGGCTGGGACTGTTTCCCGCGGCTAGCTGAGTCGGCTACTGGACGGTGTCACCTGCCGGACGGGATCGGCCACGGGGCGGGAAGGACTGCCGGGTGGGCGTCCTTGCCGCCGCCCGCGCAAGCGGGAAGCAGCAGCCCGCCACACCAGATCCCGCAGGATACGCGCTGATCAGCGCCAAGCACCAACGTCCGGCATCCGTCCTGCTGGCTGCCGCCAGCGCCGGGGCCACAGCCTGCCTCTCGCAGAGGCGTGGAATCCGGGTTACATTGCGTCATCGGCACCGCCACTGGTTGGTGCACGAGCAGCGGTCCAGCGGGCGGGCGGCGGTCTGGCCCTGGACCAGGAGCGGGCGGCGGTCTGGCCCTGGACCACCCCGGCCAGCGGCCGCCCATGACCACCAGCCCGCCGGGCGGCCAGCGGCCGTCCCCCACCCACCAGCCCGCCGGGCGGCCAGCGGCCGTCCCCCGACCACCAGCCCGCCGGGTCGCACCGGCATGGGTGCGGGGGTTCCGCATTGTGAAACCGTTGCAGCCCCGGGATCCTCAGCGGGTCGGCCGCTACCAGCTGCTGGGACGGCTGGGCGCCGGCGGCATGGGGCAGGTGTTCCTGGGCCAATCCCCGGGGGCCGGCTGGTGGCGGTCAAGCTGATCCGCGCCGAACTGGCCGCCGATCGCGAGTTCCGGGCCAGATTCGCACGGGAAGTGGCCGCGGCACGGCACGTGAGCGGCATGTTCACGGCAGCGGTGGTGGACGCCGACCCTGATGCGCCGCAGCCCTGGCTGGTCACCGCCTACGTGCCGGGCCCGTCGCTGGCCGAAGCCGTAGACGGCCAGGGCCCGCTGCCCCTCACCTCGGTGCTGACGCTGGCGGCTGGGCTGGCCGAAGGGCTGGGGGCCATCCATGCCGAGGGCATGGTTCACCGTGATCTCAAGCCTTCGAACGTGCTGCTGGCCAGCGACGGGCCACGGATCATCGATTTCGGGATCTCCCGCGCCGCGGACGCCACCGCACTGACCCGTGCCGACTTCGTGGTGGGCTCGCCCGGGTTCATGTCACCTGAGCAGGCGCTAGGCAAGGACGTCGGTCCCGCAAGCGACATCTTCAGCCTGGGCGCCGTGCTGGCGTTCGCCGCCGCCGGCCAGGGCCCGTTCGGGGCCGGCCCGGCCACGGCGCTGCTGTACCGCGTCGTTCACGATCCGCCGGCCACCGGCCAGGTGCCCGGCCGGATCCGGTCCCTCGTCGACCGCTGCCTGGCCAAGGATCCACGGTCGCGGCCCACTACCGACCAGCTGCTCACCGAGCTGGCCACCGTTGAAACCGCTGATTCCACCGTGAACTGGCTGCCGCAGCCGGTCGCCCAGACGCTCAGAGGCTACGCCCAGCCCGTGCCCGGCACAGCGGTCGAGCCCACGGTCCCCCCTGTCCCGGCCACGCCCGCGCAGGCCCCTCTCGCGCAGGCATCCGCCGGGGAGGCACCTCCCGCGCAGGCACCTGCTGTGGTGCCACCACCCGCGCCGCCGCCCGCCGTGGAGGCGGCACCTTCACAAGCACCCGCCGTAGTGCCGCCACCCGCACCGCCACCGGCCGTGGAGGCGGCACCCCGGCCAGCACCCGCCGTGGGGCCACCGTCTGCGAACCTGGCTGACGGCAGGAGGGCCGCTGACGTCACCGCGCCGCTGCAGTGGCCTCCGGGCCCGGCCCGGCCTCGGCCACGTCGCCGGTGGCTGGGAAGGGCCGCGGCGGCCGCCGCGCTGGTGGTGGTCCTCGCCGTGGCCGGCGTCGCCGCGCTGGCACTCACCCCGCACGGGCAAGCCGGCGGACGGCCCACACCGCCCGCCTCATCCCCGGCTGTCCCGGGCGCGAAAACGGTGGTCGAGGAGTACTTCGCCGCTATCAACTCCCACCACTGGCGGAAGGTGTGGGAACTGGGCGGCAAGAACTTTGGCCAGACCTACCGCCAGATGGTGGCCGGCTATCGCTTCACAGCCCACGACGTAGTGACCGGCATCGTGACCCACGGCGACACCGTTTCCCTGCGCCTGAGCGCGCACCAGACCAACGGCACCGTGCAGGCCTACCAGGCGTCATACGAGGTCCACGACGGGGTGATCACGGCGGGGCACGCCACGCCGGCGGCGGCCAGCTGACCCGCCGGTAAGACGCCCGGGCAGGGCCGCCCAGGACCCGTTCACGCCCCGGCAGCGGCGTCTCCAGCCCCGGAACCCAGCGAGCCCGGGCCGGGCACCGTGGTCATCCAGCCCTCGCAGCCGTAGCCGTCCCACGGTCCTGCCGGTCGCCGTTCCTTTCACGTCCAGGCCGGGCGGGAGAGCCGGTGTCCTCAGGGATGGCTGAGGTCGACGACGCAGAAGCGGTTGCCATCGGGGTCGGCGAGGACCATGAAGTCGGGGTCAGCCGGGTACAGGTCCCAGTCAACCCGCTTGGCGCCCAGCGAGACCAGGCGGTCGGCCTCGGCTGCCTGCTCGGCGGCGTCGGCCACGGACAGGTCGAGATGAACCCGCGGGTGCTCCTGGGCCGGGGTCTCGCTGTACTGGAGCGCCAGCGCGGCGCCGGGCCCGGTGGCCGGCACAAGTTCGGTCCAGCGGGCCTCGGCCCCGCCATGGCTGACGACATAGCCCAGTGCCCGGGTCCAGAAGTCGATGGCCCGTCCCATGTCGGTGGTGCCCAGGACGAAGAATTGGACGCTCAGCATGCGCCGATCCTGGCAGCACCCGCCCAGCCCGGCAAGACGTCCCCCTTCGCCCGTCGGGCTGGAACGGTCGGCCGGGAATGGCAGTATGACCGCCATGGACGCGGTGACCTTGCGCCAGCTGTGGCAGCACTCCGCCAGTTACCTGACGGGTAACGGGCACCACCCGTCCCGGCTGCTGGTGCTGGCCACCGCGCTGCTGGCGCTGGCCGCCGTGGCCTCCGCCCGGATCTGGCCAGTGGCGCGCACCGTGGTCACCATCGCGCACGAGGGCGGCCACGCGCTCATGGCGCTGCTGGCCGGCCGGCGGGTGAGCAGCGTGCGGGTCCTGCGCAGCACCGCGGGCGTGACGGTGTCCGAGGGGAACCCGGCTGGACCGGGCATCGTGCTCACCGCCGCGGCCGGCTACCTTACCCCGCCGCTGCTCGGTCTCGGTGCGGCCGCCCTGCTGGTCACCGGCCATGTGGCCGGGATGCTGATACTCAGCCTGGCCCTGCTGGCGGCGCTCGCGACCGCCGTCCGCAACGCCTACGGCCTGCTGGCCGTGATCGTCACCGGCGCGGCGGTCGCGGTCGTCCTGTGGCGTGCCTCGCTGCTGGGCGAGTACGCCTTCGGCTACGCCCTGACGTGGTTCCTGCTGTTCGGCAGCGTGCGTCCGGTGGTGGAACTGCAGCGCACACGGCGGCGCCGGCCGACCGGCCCCACGGACGCCGACCAGCTCGCCGCGCTGACCCGGGTGCCAGCCTGGCTCTGGGTCGGCGTCTTCGGCCTGGTCACGCTGGCCGCGCTCGCCGTCGGCGCGTTCTGGCTGGTGCGCTGAGCGGACCTGCCTCAGCTTCACCGCTCACAAACAGCTCAGTTACTGTGAGACGGCGGCTGACGGGGTGCAGTTCTACCCCGACGGCGTCGGCGCGTGGATGACCAAGCTGGACGCCGGCCCCGACGGCGGCCTCAGCTTCGATGAGAACTTCTTCCTCGAAGGCGATGTCTTCCGGGGCCGCCGCGTGCACCAGGTCCGGCTCGAGGGGGGCGACGCGTCCAGCGACTCCTACTGCTACTCATAGCCCTGCCGGCGCAACCGGTTGCATCCCAGGTGACCCGGAACCTGGGTATCGCTGCTGCGTAAGGTAGTAGCCCGGGGCACGACGCCAGGACAGCGCCGTCCTGAACCCGGGAGGACTCATGGTCACGCGCGACACCGCCTGGCCCAGCGGGACACCCTGCTGGGTGGATCTTGGGGTGGACGACATCGCCCGTGCGGTCACGTTCTACTCGCAGGTGTTCGGCTGGGATATCCAGCCCGGGCCGCCCGAGGCCGGCGGCTACCGCATGTGCCTGAAGGAGGGCCGGCCGGTGGCCGGGATCGGGCCGCAGCAGGCCCCGCCGGGAACTCCGCCCTTCTGGACCGTGTACATCGCCTCCGCCGACGCGGACGAGACGGCAGGCAAGATCGCGGCGGCGGGCGGGCAGGTCCCGGTGGGCCCGATGGACGTGCTGGATGTGGGGCGGATGGCGGTCGCCGCTGACCCCGCCGGGGCGGTGTTCGGGGTCTGGCAGGCGCGCAGCCACACCGGGCTGGGCCTGGCCAACGAGCCGGGCTCGGTGTGCTGGAACGAGAACTTCAGCCGCGACATGGACGGCAACCAGGCGTTCTACCGCGCGGTATTCGGCTACGAGTACGGCGACATGTCCAGCCCGGAATTCCGTTACGCCACGCTCAAGCTCGACGGCAAGGAGGTGGGCGGCATCGGCCAGCTCGGCAGCGGCTTCCCGCCCGAGGTGCCTGCCCACTGGTCGACGTATTTCGCGGTCGAGGACACCGACGCCGCCGTCGCGATGGTCACCAAGGCCGGCGGCTCGATGACGCGGGAGCCCTGGGACACCCCCTATGGGCGGATGGCCGTCGTCAGCGACGACCAGGGCGCTGCCTTCTCGCTGATGAGCACGCCCGTGGCGGCCACCGGCTGAGCCGGGGCACGGAGCGGGCGGTCAGGGCGTGCCGACCGGGACCCGGTCCCCGGCCGAGGTGATCCTCTCGGCGGTCCGGGCCGCGGTGCCCAGCGCCCAGCGCCCGGTGGTGACCAGGCCGAGGAGCAGAACGACTGCGCCGCAGCCGACGAGGATCCACCAGCCGACCTGGCTGGCCTGGGTGAACCCGACCCGCAGCGGCCCGTGCAGCGCCGATATCACGACCGATCCCACCACCGCCACCCCGAGGGTCACGCCGATCTGGCGGCTGGTGGAGGCCACGGCCGCCGCCACGCCCGCCTGGGCGAGCGGCATGCCTGCCACCGCGGTCGTGGTGATCGGTGCGTTCACCATGCCGAACCCGATGCCGAGAATCACGTACGCGGCCATGAGGAAGCCGGTGGGAGTGGCGGAAGTCAGGCCGGTCAGCAGGAGACCGCCCGCGATGATCGTCATCCCGGAGATCACCAGCGGCACGCGGGGGCCACGGCGGCCGACGATCCGCCCCGACAGCGGCGCGGAGAGGCCGGTCACCGCCGCCAGCGGAAGCGTGTAAAGCCCGGCGTGCAGGGCGGACAGGCCGCGCACGTCCTGCAGGTACAGGGTGTTGAGAAACAGGAAGCCGCCCAGGGCGGCAAGAGCGCTGATCGCGATCAGTGAGGCGCCGGAGAACGGGGCGCTGCGGAAGAACCTCAGGTCCAGCAGCGGCTCCTCACGCCGCGGCTCGTAGATCACCAGCCCGGCGATCGCGCCCGCCGCCACCGCGAACAGCCCGAGGATCACCGGGGAGGCCCACCCCCGGTGCGGGCCCTCGATGATCGCATAGGTGAGCGAAGCCAGGGCCGCGATGACCAGCAGCTGGCCCGCCGGGTCGGGGCGGCGCGCGCGGGCGGCGCGCGAATCCGGCACGAACAGGGCGGTGAGCACGATCGCGGCCAGCCCGACCGGGATGTTGACCCAGAAGATGGCCCGCCAGCCGACCCCGGCGACCAGCAGGCCGCCGAGTACCGGGCCGGCCGCGATCGACAGCCCGAACACGCCGCCCCAGATGCCGATGGCGCGGGCGCGCTCGCGCGGGTCGGTGAAGGTGTTGGTGATGATGGACACGGCCACCGGGTTCATCATCGAGCCGCCGACCGCCTGCAGCATGCGGAACGCGACCAGCCAGCCGAGGCCGGGCGCGAGGCTGCACAACAGGGAACCGAGGGTGAAGGTAGCCAGCCCGATCTGGAAGACCCGGCGCCGCCCGAACCGGTCCGCCGTCGATCCAGCCAGGATGAGGAAACTGGCGACGACCACGGTGTAGGCGTCCACCGTCCATTGCAGGCCGGACACCGAGGCGTGCAGGTCACGCTGGATCGAGGGGAGCGCGACGTTCACGATCGTGTTGTCAACGCCGAAGATGAACAAGCTCAGGCAGCAGATGGCCAGAATCAGCAGTCGCCGCTTACGGCTGGGTTCAGGCACAAGCTCCCTCGATCGTCACGCCGGGCTGACACTTGCGAAAATACAACTAACTTTCGGACGGTCAAAGTCAGCCCCTGCTGCCTGCTGGTCCTGCACATCTATCCATCTGGCCCGGCCAGCCGCCGCCGTGCGGGGCGGAACGCAGCCGGGCAGCCCTCCTCCCCGCCCGGGACCGGCCGCACGGCCACCGGCCGTGATGACCAGCGTGATTGACTGATCTCATGCCACCAGGACCACTGCCCGTGGTGTCCTTCGAGTCCGCAGACGCCTGGGACGCCTGGCTCGCGGCCCACCAGGCCGACGCCCCGGGGGTCTGGCTGAAGATCGCGAAAAAGGGATCAGCGGGCCAGAGCGTCTCCTACTCCGACGCGCTCGACGTGGCGCTGTGCCACGGCTGGATCGACGGCCAGAAGGGCCGTCACGACGACGACTACTGGCTGCAGCGGTTCACGCCGCGCAAGCCGGGCAGCAACTGGTCGAAGATCAACACCGAGCGGGCGTCCGCACTGATCGCGGCCGGCCGGATGAGGCCAGGCCGGCCTTCGCGCGGTGGAGCAGGCACAGGCCGACGGCCGCTGGGAGCGGGCCTACCAGTCGCAGTCGCGGATCACGGTGCCCGATGATCTGGCCCGCGCGCTCGCAGCGAACCCGCGGGCCCGCGAGTTCTTCGCCACCCTCGACGGCACCAACCGGTACGCGGTCCTCTACCGGATCGCCAGCGCCAAGCGGCCGCAGACCCGGGCGAAGCGCATCGACACGTTCGTGGCGATGCTCAGCGAGCACAAGAAGATCCATCCCTGACCCTCGCGGCCGATGACTGGCCCCGCGCCGCCAGCGGGTCGCCCGCGGCGCGCGGGACAAGCAGTAAAGGAGGTACGCCGATGGCCACCGTCAGCGTCCGCTACATCGTCCACGACGTGGACGCCGCGATCGCTTTCTACTGCCAGCACCTCGGCTTCCAGGAGGAGATGCACCCGGCGCCCACGTTCGCGATGCTGTCGCGGGGGGATCTGCGCCTGCTGCTCAGCGCGCCATCGGGGCTGGGAGGCGGCGGCCAGGCCATGCCCGATGGCACCAGGCCCGAACCTGGCGGCTGGAACCGCATCTCCCTCGAGGTCACCGGGCTTCCCGCGATGATTGATTCGCTGCGCAGGTCAGGGGTGCATTTCCGGAACGACCTCGTGACCGGCGTCGGCGGCAACCAGGTCCTGCTGGACGACCCGTCGGGTAACCCGGTCGAACTGTTCGAGCCACGCCCCCGGTAGCGTCAGCGGGCGTACGTCACCCAGTCGAAGTCGTCGCGCTCTTCCCGCCCGACCTCGCGCCAGACCGCGGGGTCGATCGCTGGGAAGTGGGTGTCCCCGTCGATCTCATCCCGGATGTGGGTGATTTCGAGACGGTCGGCCTTGCCGATGAGCTGCGCGTATACCTCGCCCCCGCCGAAAACGACGATCTCGGGGCTGTCGCGGGCGGCCTCCAGCGCTTCCTCCACCGAATGCGTGACCGTCACTCCCTGGACGGCCCAGCCGGCCTGGCGGGTGATCACGATGGTGCGGCGGCCGGGCAGCGGGCGCCCGATCGAGTCGAACGTGCGCCGTCCCATCACCAGGGTCCGGCCGAGCGTCAGCCGCTTGACCCGCTGGAGGTCTTCGCGGTGCCGCCACGCCAGGTCGCCCGCGCGGCCGATCACCCCGTTGCGCGAGACCGCGGCAATGACCGTGATCGTCACACTGTCATCATGCCCCGGCCGGTGTGCGCTGGCCGGGGGCACGCGCACATCGGCGTGGCGGCAGCGCTTCAGGTGAGGTCCCGGCGGCGCAGCGCGGCCAGGCCGAGCGCGGTCAGCACCACGGCCACAACCAGGAGCCAGAGCAGCGGGACGGCCGTGAACGTCCCACCCGGCAGCTTCGGCACGTGGGCGAACGGGGAGATGTCGGTGACCCAATGGCTCAGGTTCAGGACCGAGCCGAGCTCGGTGAGCACCAGGAACGCGACCAGGGCTCCCCAGGCCGCCGCCGACCACCGTGGCACCAGGCCGAACAGCGCGACCGCGATCCCGGCCAGCACCCACACGGCCGGCAGCTGTACCAGGGCGCTGCCCAGCAGCTGGCCCACGGCGTGGCCCACATCCCCGGTCTGCGCGCCGTAGACCAGCCCGGTGGTCAGGCCGGTCAGCAGCAGCAGCACGACCGGGCCGGCCACCGCGAACACCAGATGGCTCCACGCCCACCGGACCCGGCCGACCGCGGCGGCGAGCACTGGCTCGGCCCGCTCGCTGGATTCCTCGCCGCGCAGCCGCAGCGCCGCCTGGACGGCATAGATGGAGGCGGCCACCCCCATGAAGCCCATCATGGCGGCGAGGAGCGCGTTGACCAGCCCGCTCTGGCCGCCGAGCTTGACGAACAGCTGCCTGGCGGCCGCATTGTTGCCGACCAGCGGCCCGATCCCGGTCGCGAGTCCCCCGATGACCAGGCCGTACACGGCGAAACCGGCCGCCCACGCCACCAGCGTGCCGCGCTGCAGCCGCCAGGCCAGCCCCAGCGGGCTGTCCAGGCTCGCCCCGGCCACCGGGGGCCCGGGCCGCACCGGCAGCAGGCCGGTGCCCAGGTCGCGGCGCCCGGCGATGGCGTAGGCGGCAGCCGTCACCGCGATCGTGACCAGCACCGGGATCACCAGCACCCACCAGTGGAGCGGGCCGAACGGCCGCAGCTGCTGGCTCCACCCGATCGGCGAGAGCCAGGAGAGGCTGGCGGCCCAGCTGCCGGGCGACGCCGCGTCGCCCACCGCCCGCAGCAGGTAGGCCAGCCCAATCACGCTGGTCACGATGCCGATGGCCGGCCGCCTGCTCCCGGCGAGCTGGGCCGCCAGCGCCGTGATCGCCGCGAAGACGCAGCCGGCGGCCGCCATCCCCAGCCCGAACGCCAGCGAGCCGGCCCAGGGCAGCCCCGGTGCCGCCAGGCCGACCGCCACCAGCAGCGCCACGCCCAGGTTGGCCAGCAGCGCGGTCAGCAGCCCCGACGTCAGCGCGGCCAGCCGGCCGACCGCACCCGCGCCCACCAGCTCGAGCCGCCCGGCGTCCTCGTCCCCCCTGGTGTGCCTGACCACGATGAACATGCTCATCACCGCGACGCCCACGACGCCGAACACACTCAGTTTCCAGGTGGCCAGCCCGCCCAGGGTGTGCAGGTCGCCCGCTGGCCCGTAGATCGCGCGGGTGACCCGGTCGGCGCCCGCCCCGTCCGCGAACGCCAGCCGGGACGCGGCCGTGGGATAGAGCTTCTTCGTGCTGACCACGCTGACGTAGGCGAACGCCGCCAGGACGTAGACCCAGGACGCGATCATGATCCGGTCCCGGCGCAGAGCCAGCCGGGTCAAGATACCGGTGCCGGCCAGCTCCGGGCGGGCCAGTCCCACGCCGGCCGGCACCGTGCCAGCCTGGCTGGTCATGACCGCGCCGCCTCCGGCCCGTAGTGCATGAGGAAGAGCTCCTCCAGGGTGGGCGGCTGGCTGACCAGGCTGCGCACCCCGGCGGTGGTCAGCCGGCGCAGCACCTCGGCCAGGGCGTCGCTGTCCACCTGGCAGCGGACCCGGTCGCCGGTGACGTCGAGGTCGTGCACGCCGGCCAGCCCGGCCAGATCCGGCGGCGGGCCGGCCAGCTCGGCGTCGATGGAGGTGCGGGTCAGGTGGCGCAGGTCGGCGAGCGCACCGGTCTCGACCGTCCGGCCGGCCCGGATGATCGTCACCCGGTCACAGAGCGCCTCGACCTCGCTCAGGATGTGGCTGGACAGCAGCACCGTGACCCCGTTGTGCCGCAGCTCCTCGACTGCCTCCCGGAACGCGGCTTCCATCAGAGGGTCCAGGCCGGACGTGGGCTCGTCCAGGATGAGCAGCTCCGCGCCGGACGCGAGCGCCGCGATCAGCGCAACCTTCTGCCGGTTGCCCTTGGAGTAGGCGCGGGTCTTGCGGGTCGGGTCGAGGTCGAACCGCTTCAGCAGCAGGTCCCGCCGCTGGCTGTCCAGCCCGCCGCGCAGCCGGCCGAGCAGGTCGATCACCTCGCCGCCGGACAGGTTCGGCCACAGCGTCACGTCCCCGGGCACGTAGGCGATCCGCCGGTGCAAGGTGGTCGCCTCCCGCCACGGGTCACCGCCGAGCAGGCGCGCGGTGCCGGTGTCGGCGCGCAGCAGGCCAAGCAGGATCCGCAGGGTCGTCGTCTTGCCGGCGCCGTTCGGCCCCAGGAACCCGTGCACCTCGCCGTGGGCCACGGTCAGGTCCAGCCCGTCCAGCGCGCGTGTCTGGCCGAAGTTCTTCACCAGGCCGGACACCTCAATTGCCGCCGTCATGATTCATACTCTACACTAGATTCAGAAAAGCATGAAAGTTCAGAACGAAACGTGCGATCCCATCATGTGCCCGGGCGCACCACCTGCCGGGACGGGCATGGCGCGGGCCGGGGGCGAGCGCCACGGCCGGGCCGGCGGAAGGGAACAGGTGCCCTCACGATGACGCAGCAATCTGTGCGGCGGGACGAGCAGGCGGTCGGCCCGTTCATCGAGCGGTTCGCTTCCGTGCTCGTGGAGGCGGGCGTCCCGCCGATGCCGGCCCGGGTGTTCTCCGCCCTGCTGGTCACCGACTCGGGGCGCCTGACGGCCGCCGAGCTCACCGAGCTGCTCGGGGCCAGCCCGGCGGCGATCTCGGGGGCGGTACGCTACCTGGAGCAGGTCGGCATGATCGGCCGCCAGCGCGAGCCCGGCAGCCGGCGCGACGTGTACCTGCTGCGCAATGACCTGTGGTACGAGATTTCCCTCAGCCGGGACCGGCTGCTCGAGCACTGGGCCAGCGCCGCCAGGGACGGGACGGAGATCCTGGGCCGGCAGACCCCGGCCGGCCGGCGCCTCGCCGACTCCCACGACTTCTTCGTCTTTCTCCAGCAGGAACTGCCCGCCCTGCTGCAGCGCTGGCGGGCCCGCCAGGCCCAGCACGGTTAACCGGTCGCAGGTGGCCCCGGTGCCCGGCCATAGGCGAGAATCCGGGGGTGACGGAATCCCGCTCTACCGCCACCGCGCCTGATCACACCGCATGGGCCCGGCACCTCGAGACCCCGCTGCGCCGGTTCCTGGCCACCCAGACCGGCAGCGCCGCGGTCCTGCTGGGAGCGACGATCGCCGCGCTCGCGTGGGCGAACGTGAGCCCGGCCACGTACGAGGCCGTGTGGCACACCCAGCTCTCCGTCCGCCTGGGCGGCGGCGGCACGTCGCAGGATCTGCACGGCTGGGTGAACAGCGGCCTGATGACCTTCTTCTTCTTCGTGGTCGGGCTGGAGGCCCGGCGCGAGTTCGACCTGGGCGAGCTGCGCGAGCGCCGCCGGCTGGCGATGCCGGTGCTGGCGGGCCTGGGCGGGATGATCGTGCCGATCGCCATCTTCCTCATCTTCAACGCGGGCCGGCCGTCGGCACACGGCTGGGGCACGGCCATGTCCACCGACACCGCGTTCGCGCTCGGGATCCTCGCCCTGGTCGGCCGGCGGGCGCCGGACCGGATGCGGACCTTCCTGCTCACCTTCGCCGTGGTGGACGACCTGGCCGCGCTCGCGATCATCGCCGTGTTCTACAGCCACCGCATCTCGCTGCCCGCCCTGCTGGCCGGCCTGGCCACCTTCGTGGTGGTGTTCGCGGTCCGGGCAGCGGGTGTCCGGCGGGGCATCGTGTACCTGGTCCTGGGGCTGGTGGCGTGGGCGGCGTTCCTGCGCTCCGGTGTCGATCCCGTCGTGGTCGGCCTGGTGATGGGCCTGTTCACGCAGGCGTACCCGGCGGCACGCGGCGACCTGGAGCTCGCCACCGAGAGGTTCCGGCTGTTCCGGGAGCAGCCGACGCCGGAGCTGGCCCGGGTGGCGAGCATCACCCTGTCCACATCGATCTCGCCGAACGAGCGGCTGCAGCAGACCTTCCACCCGTGGACGAGCTACGTCATCGTGCCGCTGTTCGCGCTGGCCAACGCGGGCGTGGCGATCAGCGGCCCGTTTCTCGCCCGTGCGTTCACCTCACCGGTCACCCTCGGCATCCTGGCCGGGTACGTGATCGGCAAGCCGGTGGGCATCGCCGGCACCTCATTCCTCGTCACCAAGATCAGTAAGGGCCGGCTCGGCCGCCCGCCGGCTGGGCCTCGGTCATCGGGGCGGGCACCATCGCCGGCATCGGGTTCACCGTCTCCCTGCTCATCGCCTCGCTCGCGTTTACCGGCCCGGAGCTGGCCGAGGCCAAGGTGGGGGTGCTGGCGGCGGCGCTGTGCGCGGCGATCCTCACCTCGGCCGTGTTCCAGCTGACCGGGCTGCTCCCGAAGAAGGCCCGCGCCCGGGCGCTGTACGGCACCTCAGAGGTGATCGTCGATCTCGCCGCGCCGGTGGATCCCGACCGCGACCACATCCGCGGCCCGACGTCGGCGCCGGTCACGGTGGTCGAGTACGGCGACTTCGAGTGCCCGTACTGCGGCCGGGCCGAGCCCGCCGTCCGCGAGCTGCTCGCCGACTTCGGTGATGTCCGCTACGTCTGGCGTCACCTCCCGCTCACCGACGTCCACCAGCACGCCCAGCTCGCGGCCGAGGCGTCCGAAGCCGCGGCGGCGCAGGGCTCCTTCTGGGAGATGCATGACCTGCTCCTTGATCACCAGGACGCGCTGAAGCCGGGCGACCTGATGCGGTACGCCGGCCAGATCGGGCTTGACGCGGAGCAGTTCGCCCGTGACCTGCGCAAGCACAACGGGCGCGGGCGGGTGGCCGAGGACGTCGACTCGGCCGACCTGTCCAGCGTGTCCGGGACGCCCACGTTCTTCATCAACGGCCAGCGCCACTACGGCGCCTACGACATCACCGCGCTGTCGGCGGCCGTCAAGGCCGCTCGGGTGCGGGCCGCGATCGCCCGGTGACCGGCCGCGCCCGGCCAGCCACGCCCGGTCAGGTCGCACCGGCAGGCTGGCGCGGGTACGGTGAGCGCACAGATCCCCGCCGCCAGCGGGATGGATGGCCGCCGTTCGCTGGTTACTGATACGTGAAGGGCCGATGGCGTAGGAGGCTGTGATCATGGTGCGAGATGCGGGGGATCTCTACGACGTGAGCCCCGGCGCGCCGACACTGGACGGGGCCGCGCTGCTCCACTACCTGGACGGGTTCATCGACGCGGGCGCGGCCGGCCGGCTGCTCACCGCGCACCTGCTCGGCAGCCTGGAGCACGAGGCGGTGGTGACGTTCGACGTGGACCGGCTGATCGACTACCGGTCCCGCCGTCCCCCGATGACCTTCGACAAGGACCACTGGGAGGAGTACGAGGCGCCCGAACTGGCCATCCACCTCACGCGCGACGCGGCCGGAACGCCGTTCCTGCTGCTGACCGGGCCCGAGCCCGATCAT
Organism: uncultured Actinomycetes bacterium; assembly: GCA_963730065.1. Classification (GTDB taxonomy): domain Bacteria; phylum Actinomycetota; class Actinomycetes; order Streptosporangiales; family Streptosporangiaceae; genus UBA9676. Next base: position 245,106 of record CAVSQL010000017.1, read on the forward strand.
GAGTGGGAGCGCTTCACCACCGCCGTGCAGTCGGTGACCAGCCGGCTCGGGGCGGAACTGGTCGTGGGGTTCCACGGCATCCCCATGGGCGTACCGCACACCCGCCCGCTCGGCCTGACCGCCCACGGGACCAAGCCGGAGCTGGTCGTCGGCTCCCGGCCGATCGTGGACCGGCTGCAGGTGCCCGGGAGTGTGTCCTCGATGCTGGAGTTCCGCCTCGGCCAGCAGGACCGGGCCGCCGTCGGCTTCGCCGTTCACGTCCCGCACTACCTCGCGCAGGCGGCCTACCCGGCGGCCGCGGTGACGCTGCTGGAATCGGTGACCCGGGCGACCGGTCTGTCCCTCCCGGACGAGGCGCTGCGGGAAGCGGCGCGGCGGACCGACGAGGAGATCGGCCGCCAGGTGGAGGCGTCCGAGGAGATCACCGAACTGGTCGAGGCGCTGGAGCGGCAGTACGACGCGTTCATCGACGCCGCCGGGCGGGAAGGCCTGCTCGCCGACGAGATGGGAAACATGCCGACCGCCGAGGAACTCGGCGCGCAGTTCGAGCGGTTCCTCGCCGAGCAGCAGGGCCGCGCCGACTCCCCCGACGCCTGACGGCGGCGTCCCGGCGATAGGGAACACGACGCCCCTGGTGGCTCGCTACGCCGTTACTTAGGGTGGCTTAGATGGCCCTGGGTGATGGTCGTGGACTGAGCAGGCAGGCTCGGGGGTGGCCACCGTGAAGCCGGCGAATGTGACTACCGGGATCCTCGGCACTCACCCCGACCCGGGCATATCGTGACTGAGTGCTCCCCCAACGGACCCGGCAACCGGGCCGGCACTAGGCGCCGCTGCCTGAGCCTTCTGGAGACCCGACATGCTCTTTCCGACCTCACTTGTCGGCAGCTACCCTCAGCCCGACTGGCTGATCGACCGGGAACGCCTCCGCCACCGGTTCCCGCCCCGGGTCCGGGCCCGCGAGCTGTGGCGGGTCAACCCCGAGCACCTGGCCGAGGCGCAGCGGGACGCGACCCTGCTCGCGATCCGGGCGCAGGAGCAGGCGGGCCTGGACATCCTGACCGACGGGGAGATGTGCCGGGAAAGTTACTCCAACCGGTTCGCCACCGCGCTGGACGGGGTCAACATCGACAATCCTGGTACCGCGCTTGACCGCAGCGGCCACCCGAACCCGGTGCCGCGGATCACCGGGCCGATCCGGCGGCGCCACCCGGTCGAGGTCGAGGACGTTGCGTTCCTGCGCGCCAACACCCGCAAGAAGGTCAAGATCACGGTCCCCGGCCCGTTCACCATGTCCCAGCAGGCGCAGAACGATTACTACCCCAGCACCGAGGATGTCGCGCTCGGGTACGCCGAGGCGGTCAACGAAGAGGTGCGGGATCTGTTCGCGGCGGGCGCCGACATCGTCCAGCTTGACGAGCCCTACCTGCAGGCCCGCCCGGAGGAGGCACGCCGCTACGGCATCAAAGTGATCAACCGGGCGCTGGCGGGCATCACCGGCACCACCGCCGTGCACATCTGCTTCGGCTACGCGGCGATCATCCATGACCGCCCGGCCGGCTACTCGTTCCTGCCGGAACTGGCCGCCGCGGACTGCGACCAGGTGTCGATCGAGACGGCCCAGTCCGGCCTGGACTGCTCGGTGCTCGGCGAGCTGGATGGCAAGACGATCATCCTGGGGGTGCTCAACCTCGATGACCCCACGGTGGAAAGCGCCGAGCAGGTGGCGGCCCGGGTCCGCCGGGCCCTGCCCTATGCGCCCGCCGAGCGCATCGTGCTCGCGCCGGACTGCGGGATGAAATACCTTCCCCGCGACTCGGCCGCCGGCAAGCTGGCCGCCATGACCGCGGCGGCTGCCGTGCTGCGCGACGAGGCCGAGGCGTAACGCCCGGCACCTCAGGGGTGCCTGCCGCCGGGGCTCAGGGCCGCGCGCGGCGGCTGGTCTGGCCTTCCATGCTGGTGGTCAGCCTTTGACGGTGACGGTCAGCCCACCGGGATCCACGACCAGGGTGCTGGACGACCCAAGCAGGTCCACCATCGTCACCCTGACGGTTGTGGTCTGCCCCGCGGCCAGCGAGCCGGTGCTCAGGCTGATGGTCAGGTCGAGCGGATCCGGGTTCTGGATGGTGATGCCGGAGACCGGGCCGCCCTGTGCGGTCAGCGTGAACGAGCCGGTCACGCCCAGATGCAAGGTCAGCACCGTCGCCGACGCGGCCAGCGTGCCCACCACGGGCCCCAGCGATGGTGCCGCGAGCGGCACCGGCAGGCTGGCCGACGGCGAGGACACCGAGACGGAACCCGGCGAGCCGGTGGCCGCCGCCCCGGCGAGGAGGGGGACGGTGCCGGGCCGGGCCGGGGAGCCGGCGCCGGTGGATGCCCTCGGGCCGGCCGCCCCGGGCGGGCCGGGCGACGTCACGCCGCCCGGGGCGGATGGCCCGGCCGCCGCCGGCCCGGGGGAATGCGGTGCGTGCGGCCCATGCAAGCCGTACATGATCCCGGCCGCGGCCACCGCCACGACCGCGGCACCGGCACTGGCGGTCGCGGCGTGGGCCACGGGCCCGTGGACCAGGTGCGGCGGATCAAGCGGCTTCGGGAATCCGGACCGGCCGAACGGCCCGGCCCGGCTGATCACGCCCGCGCGGTAGGCCGAAGGGACCGGGCCGAGATCGCCGACCAGGCTGAACAGCTGATCCCGCAAGCCGAGCGGGAGCAGCGCCACCGGCAGCACGCCGAACAGCATCGCCGGGCTGAGCTCGCGGCGCTTGCGCGCCCCGCAGATCTTACAGCGCTCGATGTGCCGGTTGACCCGTTTGCGCAGCAGCACGTCCAGCTGCCCGTCCCAGCCGTGCAGGCCCGCGGCCAGCTCGGGACAGGACTCCCGGCCGGTGCGGGCGACCAGCAGCGCCCCCAGCGACGTCTCGAACTGCGACCGGGCCCGCGACGCCAGGGCATGGGCCTGGTTCACGCTCACGCCGAGGGCGTCGGCGAGGTCCCGGCCGGCCAGGTCGTGGCGCAGGTTCAGCTCGATGATCTCGCGGTCGCGTGGGTTGAGCCCGGCGAGCACCGCGCCCACCAGCGCCCGCAGCTCCGCCCGCTCGGCGTTCGCGCCCAGGTCGACCGTGCCGTCGGTCACCTCGCCTGCCTCGTCGAGCGGGGCCGACAACGTGCGGGAGCGCAGCCGGCGGCGGCACTCGTTGCGGGCCACGGCATAGAGCCAGGGCCGGAGCCGGTCAGGATCGCGCAGGCCGCCCAGCTTGACGGCGGCGATGATGAACGTGTCCTGGACCGCGTCGTCGGCATCAGCCGGCTCGCCCAGCAGGCTGCGGCAGTAGGCGTAAAGGGCGGGGGCATACCGGTCGTAGGCCGCGGCCAGCCCGTCCGTCTGACCCGCGACGATCGCCGCCACCATCTGTCGGTCCTCCATTCGCACACCGTAAAACCTAGGCCGAACCGGGCGAGGGAGAACTCATCACAAGCCACCTCCGCATCGCCTCTCCCCCGATCATCGCTGTCACACACCGGTAGGAGGCCGATCCGGGCCCGGCGCCAACAACTTCTGCCACGATCTGTCCCGCCGGTGGTGGCGGGACGGCCGCCCGCGCTGGCCAGCTGCCTGACGGCGGGCTGAACGGCCGGGGACAGGGGCCTATCTGCTGGGTGTCTTCCGCGTGCGGGCGTGTCCCGGCATGCTGGGCTGGTGGCGTTCAGGGAGCGGGCTATTGTCGGGGCGCGTGGGCCAGGGACCGTCGGCGAGCTACTCACCGACCTGGCCATGCCGGGGGGCAGGGCCGACCCCTATCCCATCTACGAGCGGCTGCGGGCCATCGGGCCGGCCGTGTGCGGGCCGGACGGGACGCTGGTCGTCACCGGCTACCGGGAATGCTCGATGCTGCTGCGCGACCACCGGCTGCACAAGACGCCGGAGCGGCGGCTGGCCGCCTCCGGCTATCCGCAATGGCAGGACCGGCCGGCCCTGCGGCTGATGTTCGGCAGCATCATGATGCTCAACCCGCCTGCCCACACCCGGCTGCGCCGCCTGGTCTCGGCCTGCCTCACCGCGCGGCGGGTGGCCGGGCTCCGCCCGGCGGTGGAGCGGATCGTGGCCGACGCCTGCGGGCAGATCGCCGGGGACAGCGACTTCGTCACCGGGTTCGCGTTCCCGGTGCCGGTCGCCGTCGTCGGGGAGCTGCTCGGCATCCCGGCCGCCGACCGGTTGATGTTCGCCGACCTGGCCCGGGACTGGAGCGCGGTGCTGGAGGTGCTCAGCCCGCAGGCCCTGGACCGGGCCGACGCCGCCGCCACCGTCATGGCCAGCTACCTGGCCGACCTGGCCGCGCAGCGGCGCGAGCGGCCCGCCGACGACCTGATCTCGGCGATGGCCGTGGCGGACGGCGCGGCCGGCGGCGGCAGGCTGACCGCCGACGAACTGGTGACGATGGCGGCGCTGCTGCTCAAAGCCGGTTCCGAGACCACCACCGGGCTGCTGTCCAACGGCCTGGTCGCGCTGCTCGCCCACCCGGACCAGGCCGCCCGGCTGCGCGCCGAGCCGTTCCTGGCCATCCCGGCGGTGGAGGAACTGCTGCGTTACGACTCGCCCGTGCAGATGCTGTCCGGCCGGTGCGCACCCGATGATCTCACCATCGCCGGATTCGACATCGCCGACGGCCAGCAGGTGCTCGCCATGCTCGGTGCGGCCAACCGGGACGGCGCGGTGTTCTCCGACCCGGACCGGCTCATCCTGGACCGGGCGCAGCAGGCGCCGCTGTCGTTCGGCGGCGGGATCCACTACTGCCTGGGCGCGCCGCTCGCCCGGCTGGAAGCTCAGATCGCATTCCCGGCCCTGCTGGCCCGGTTCCCGCGGCTGGCGCTGGCCGGCGAACCGGTCAGCCGCGAAGGAACCGCCCTGCGCGGCCACACCAGCCTGCCCATCGCCGCCCAGTGACCAGCGCGCCGACCATAGGCTTACCTCATCGAAGAAGTTGTGGGCCCGGGGCGTGACGCCCTCTGGTGGCACCTGCATCGGGAACCGGGATCCTTGATCATCAAGCTGGAAAACCAAATCGCCTTTGCGGCGGCGGGTATTCGCCCGCGCCAGTTACCGGGCGTGCACCACCACGCCACCCGCGATCGTGAGATCGACCTGCGCGAGCGCGATCTCGTCGGGGGGGTGGCCGAAGAGGTTCCGGTCCAGCACGACGAGATCGGCCCGCTTGCCGGCCTCGATCGACCCGGTCTCGAGCTCGGCGTGGTTGACGTAAGCGGAACCGATGGTGAAGGCGGCGAGCGCACTGGCGAGGTCGATCCGCTCGGACGGCAGGAACGGCTCGCCCGCCCCGGCGCTGCTGTAGGGGTAGCCGGGCGGGATCGTCCGGTTCACCGCGGTATGGATCTCCCACATCGGGTTCGGGCTGGACACCGGCCAGTCGCTGCCGAAGCACAGCTGCGCACCGGAGCGCGACAGGCTGCCGAACGGATACTGCCAGCCGGCCCGCTCCGGGCCGAGGAAGGGCAGCGTGAGGTCGGTCATCTGCGGCTCGTTGCAGGCCCACAGCGGCTGGCAGTTGGCGATCACGGCGAGCGCCCGGAACCGGGGCAGGTCGTCGGGGTGGACAACCTGCAGATGGGCGATATGGTGCCGGCGGTCGCCGGGCCCGTTGACGGCGCGGGCGGCTTCCACCGCGTCCAGCGCCTCCCGGACCGCGCGGTCCCCGATGGCATGGAAATGCACCTGAAAACCCTGGGCGTCGATCGCCGTGACCGCCGCTGTCAGCTCCAGCGGATCGAAGAAGCTGGCGCCGGCGCCAGGCGTGCCGTGGCCATGGGGGGCGAGGTAGGGAGCCAGCATGGAGGCCGTGAAGTTCTCGCAGATCCCGTCCTGCATGATCTTCACGCTCGTCGCGCGGAAGCTGCCCGGCCCGGGCCCGGCGGCGCGGGCGGCCCGGTCCCGGCGCTCAGCGAGCCCGCCGAGCTGCCCGATCCCGGCCCCGCGCTGCCACCAGAGCGCGCCGACCACCTGGGCCGTGAGCAGCCCGCGCCGCCCGGCCTCGAGATAGGCGTCGAAGCAGTCGGGGACCACCGCGTAGTCACCGACGATCGCCTCCTGCCAGCCCGTGATGCCCAGCGCGTGCAGGTACCGCTGGCCTTCGCAGATGCCGGCCACCTGCTCGTCCGGGCCCGGGCGGGGCACGGCCCGTTCCACCAGGTTCATGGCGCCCTCTTGCAGGGTTCCCGACGGCTCGCCGCGCGCGTCCCGTTCGATCCGGCCGTCGGCCGGGTCCGGGGTACCCGCGTCGACCCCGGCCAGGGCGAGGGCCCGTGAATTCACCCACGCGGCATGGTGGTCGCGGTTGGCCAGGAACACCGGGCGGTCCGGGGCGGCCAGGTCGAGATCTTTCTTGCTGGGCACCCCGCCCGGGAACACGTCCATCGACCAGCCGCCGCCGGTGATCCACCCGGCGTCCGGGTGGCGCTGCGCGTAGCCGCGCACCGCCGCCAGGTAGTCGTCGAGACCGTGCGCCTCGGACAGGTCGCAGCGGATCCGTTCCAGCCCGCCGCCCGAGGCGTGGACGTGGGAGTCGGTGAACCCGGGCAGCAGCATCCGGCCCGCCAGGTCTATCACCTCGGTGCGCGGCCCGATCAGCGCGGACACCTCCGCGTCCGGGCCCACCGCGGCGATCCGCCCGCCCATCACGGCGACCGCCTGCGCCCACGACCGCGCGGCGTTGACCAGGTAGGCATGCCCGCCCCTGAGCACCAGATCCGCCGGCTTCCCGCTGCCCATCGCACCCCCTCCGCCCGCCATCACATCCGGCCGGCCGCCGGACGCCCGCGCCGTCTCCCACTGTGCATCACCGGCCCGGCGGCAGCCAGGCGCCTGGCCCGATGCCCGGCCGGTTCAGGAGCCGGCCCCGGCAGCACCAGCCCGGTCAGGAGCCGGCTCCCAGCAGGACCAGCCCGGTCAGGAGCCGGCTCCCAGCAGGACCAGCCCGGTCAGGATCAGGGCCGCGCCGATCGCCTGCCAGCGGGTCATCCGCTCGTGCAGCAGGACCAGCCCGCCGATCAGGGGGATGACCGGGTACGCGCTCGACGCGGCGGCGGTGATCGCGACCAGCCCGGCCTGGCCGCCCCGGGCGAAGAAGGCCACCCCGGCCGCGTCCGCGAGCCCGGCGCCCAGCGCCCAGGCCACGCCCGGCCCTGGCCGGCTTCCCATGACCCGGCGCACCGGGGTGGCCGCCAGGCCCAGCAGCAGCGCCATCGCTCCGGCCCGGGCCAGGAGCGCCGGGACGAGCCAGCCGAACTCGCGCGTGTACCGGCCGAGCAGGAAGCCGCCGACTCCATAAAACAGCGCCGCGGCCAGCCCGAACGCGACGCCGGTGGCCCGGGCCGTCTCGCTGGCGCCGGGGCTGGCCCGGCCGGACACGAGGACCACGCCCATCACCGTGAGCACCACTCCCCCGCCGGCGGCCGGCGTCAGGCGTTCCCCGAGCAGCAGCACGGACAGGACCACGATGACCCCGCCGTAGCTGGCGGAGATCGCGCTGACCAGGCCGACGTGGCCGGACTCCAGCCCGCGGTAGCAGGCGAGGTAGCCGCCGACGCCGATCATGCCCGCCAGCAGCAGCAGCCAGGCGACCGGGCCCACATCCCGCAGCGACGGATGGGTGATCAGGAAGAGCACGCCATAGCTGGCCAGGCCGACCGCCTCGCCGATGATGACCGTACGGAACGCACCGAGGCGCCGGGCGGCCATGGCGGCCACGAGCGCGGCCACCCCCCAGCTGAGGGCGGCTAGCAAACCGTAGGCCATGCGCTCGCACTCCGGCAGGCCGGGCCGGGCGTCCCGCTGCCGCCACGCCGACTCTACCCAGACCGGGCCGCCAGCGCGCCAGGCTGATCCGCCGCCCGGCTGCCCGTGAGATTGATCCAGCAGCGGGCCGCAGCCGTTCCACCGGTAGGAGCGGGGTCAGCTGTGGCGGACCGCGGCCGGTGAGCTGTTCGCCACCGCCGAGCCGTACTCTGCCCACGCGGCTGACCTGACCACGCGGCCAGACCGGGCAGGGCCTCAGTCGCCGAGCTCGGCGCGGCGGCGGGTCACGTAGTCGTCAAGCTCGGCGCGGACCGCGTCGTCCAGCGGTGGTGGCTCGTACTCGGCCAGCGTCTTGGCGCAGATCTCCCCGGCGCGGGCGGCCGTGTCGTTGCCGCCCTGTTTCAGCCAGCGCTCGTAGTTGGCGGTCGACGACAGCAGCGGCCGGTAGAAACATTCCCGGAACCGCTCCATGGTGTGCTGGGCGCCCAGGAAGTGACCACCGTGGCCGACCTCCTCGTGCGCGCCGAACGCGAGCGAGGCCTCGTCGATCTCCAGCGGCGTGAACTCGACCCGCAGCATCCGCAGCAGTTCCACGTCGATGATGAACTTCTCGTAGCAGCTGACCAGGCCGCCCTCCAGCCAGCCGGCCGCGTGCATGACGAAGTTGGTGCCCGCCAGGAACGTGGGCAGCAGCGTCATCAGCGCCTCGTACGCGGCCTGCGCGTCCGGGGTCTGGCTGGCGTTCAGGCCGCCGCCGGTGCGGAACGGCAGCCCGTAGTACCGCGCCAGCTGGCCCGTGCACAGCAGCCCGATCGCCGACTCCGGCGTGCCGAAGGCCGGCGACCCGGACTGCATGTCGATGTTGGACAGGAACGAGCCGAAGATGATCGGGCAGCCGGGCCGGATGAGCTGGGCCAGGGCGATGCCGGACAGCGCCTCGGCGAGCTGCTGGGTCAGCGCGGCCGGGATGGTCACCGGCGACATGGCCCCCATCAGCAGGAACGGGGTGAGGACGACCGGCTGGTTGGCCGCGCAGTACTCGAACTGGGCGTCCAGCATCCGGTCGTCCCAGCGCAGCGGCGAGTTGCAGTTGATCAGCGAGATGGTGGCGGGCGTGTGCTCGATCTTCTCCCGCCCGCCGAACAGGATCGAGGTCATCGCGATGGTGTTGACGGCGTTCGGGCCGGACACCACGTTGCCCATGTAGAACTTGTCGGTCACGGTCGCCAGCGCGTAGATCATGTCGAGGTGACGGGAGTCCAGCGGGGCGTCGTTCGGCTCGCAGATCACCCCGCCGGCCGAATCCAGCTGGGGGAAGGACTGCGCCAGCATGGACAGCCGCCGGAAGTCGTCGAGGGTGGCTTCCCGGCGCACCTCGCCCTCGCGCACGAACGGGCAGCCGTAGACCCCGCTGAACACCATGTGGTCGCCGCCGATGTGCACGCTGTTCGCCGGGTTGCGGGCCTGCACGTCGAACTCGCGGGGCGCCTTCGCGACCTGCTCGAGCACGAACTCGGGGTCGAGCTTGACCACGTCGCCGTCCACCCGCTGCCCCGCCTTGCGGAACAGCTCCACCGCCTCCGGCTTGGCGAACTGGATCCCGATCTCAGAGACGATGCGCCGCCAGCCGCGGTCGAGGACCCCGACCGCGTCGGCGGAGAGGATCTCGTACCGCGGCATCGTGTTGACGAACATCGCCACCCACCTCTCTGGCCTCCCTCGCGGTGCGTCGTGCCGGAGGCGCGCCAACCAGTATTGTGCTTGGTCGCGCCGGAGGCGCGCCAGCAAGCGCCGCGGGAGGCGCGTCCTCGGCGCCGGGACACCGCTGACGCTGGGTCGTGCCGGAGGCGCGCCAGCGAGCGCAGTGGCCCCGGCGCCTGCGGCGTCCCGCCTGGCCGGGCGCCCCCGGCGCGCGCTTGACCGCCCCAGGGCCCGATCGTAGGATCACATAGTAGAACATGGTTCTGTAATATGGAACTACTGGAGCGCTCAGACGGCAGGCCCGGCCACCGGAGCCAGCCGCGAAAGCACCAGCCGGAGGAAGCACAGGCGGGAAGACTAGTGACCAGTCCCAGCGGCACGCAGGCGGTCAACCGGGCAGCCAGGCTCCTCACCGAGGTCGTGCACTCCCCCGGCTCGGTGACCTTCACCGAGCTGGCCGCCACGACCGGCCTGGCCAAGAGCACGACCTCCCGGCTCCTGCTGGCGCTGGAACGCAACGGGCTGGTCCAGCGCGACGATCACGGGCGGTTCCGCCCGGGCGAGGTGTTCGTCAGCTTCGCCTGGCGCGGCGGCGCCGAAGCCGGGCTGGCCGAGCTGGCCCAGCCGTTCCTCGAGCTCCTCGGCGGGCAGACCGGCGAGACGATCAATCTCGGCGTCGAGCGGGATTGCATGATCGAGCAGATCGCCCAGGTCGACAGCGTGTACGTGATCGGCGTGGGCAACTGGCTGGGGCGCCCGGTCCCGCTGCACTGCACCGCGCTGGGCAAGGTGCTGCTCGCCTACGGCGCGGCATCGCTGCCGGCCGGCCGCCTGGAGCGCTCGACCGAGCGGACCGTCACCGGCCGCGCCGAGCTGCAGGCCGATCTCGCGGCCGTCCGGGCGCAGGGCTACGCCATCACCGATTCCGAACTGGAGCCGGGGCTGGTGGCGGTGGCCGCCCCCGTCCAGCGCGACGGCGGCGCCGTGGTCGCCGCGCTGTCGGTGTCCGGGCCCGCCACCCGGCTCACTCCGGCCCTGCTTCCGGTGGTGGCAGCCCAGTGCGTGGCACAGGCCAGCGCGCTGTCCGTTGTCCTCGGCCACCGCCCTGACGAGCCGCAGCCCCGGCCAGAGCGCCCGCGGGATGAACAGGCACACCGCCACCAGGCACACCGCCCAGCACAAGGCCAGCAACCACCGGGCCAGCTAGCACGGAAAGAAGGTGCCGCGTGACACCAGAGGAGCTACTCCGCCAGCTCTACGACGACACGCTGGTCGGCAACCGGCCGGCCGTGCTCGAGCTGACCAACGAGGGCCTGGCCATGGGGCTGGGCCCGGAGACGCTGCTGTACGAGGCGCTGATCCCGTCGCTGGAAGAGGTCGGCGCCCGGTTCGAGCGCGGCGACTTCTTCGTCCCCGAGATGCTCATCGCGGGCAAGGCCATGGCCGGCGCGCTGGAGATCCTGCGGCCGCTGCTGGCCGAGACCGGCGCGGCCTCGATCGGCACCATCGTGATGGGCACGGTCAAGGGCGACGTCCACGACATCGGCAAAAACCTCGTCAACATCATGTTCGAGGGCGCCGGGTTCCAGGTCATCGATCTCGGTGTGCAGGTCGCCCCGGAGAAGTTCGTCGACGCGGTGCGCGAGCACCAGCCCGACATCGTCGGCTTCTCGGCGTTCCTCACCACCACCATGCCGATGTTCAAGGCGAACATCAACGCGCTGACCAAGTCGGGCCTGCGCGACCAGGTGATCGTCATGGTCGGCGGCGCCCCGGTCACCCAGGAGTACGCCGACGTGGTCGGCGCCGACGGGTACGCCGCCGACGCGTCGGCGGCCGTGGCCCGGGCCAAGGAACTGATGCAGCGGCGGCGCGCCGCCCTGCCGGCGTAGGGAGATCAGCCACGATGCGAACCGTCCTGTCGTCGGGCACCCGGGAGACCGTGATCGGCCCCGGCGAGCCGTTCTGCATTATCGGGGAGCGGATCAACCCGACCGGGCGCAAGATCTTCCAGCAGCAGCTGCGGGACGGCGACCTGTCCCGGGTGGAGATCGATGTCGCGCAGCAGGTGGCCGGCGGCGCCATGGTGCTCGACGTCAACATGGGCGCCCCGCTGGTGGACGAGGCCGAGCTCATGGTCCAGTCGGTCAAGCTCATCCAGCGCCTCACCGACCTGCCGCTGTGCATCGATTCCTCCATCGTCGAGGTGCTCGACGCGGGGCTCGCCGCCTACGAGGGCAAGGCCCTGGTCAACTCGGTCACCGCCGAGGACGAGCGGCTGGAGGCCATCCTGCCGCTGGTCGCGAGGTACGGCGCGGCGGTCATCGCCCTGCCCAACGACGAGGAGGAGATCCCGGAGGACCCGCGGCGCCGGGTCGAACTCGCGCGCAAGGCCATCGACGTGGCGACCGGGCGGTACGGCATCCCCATCGAGGACATCGTCATCGACCCGCTGGCCATGCCGGTCGGGGCGGACACCACACTCGGGCTCAAGACGATCGAGACGATCGCGGCGCTGCGCGAGGAGTTCGGCGTGAACATGACGCTGGGCGCGTCCAACGTCTCGTTCGGCATGCCGGACCGGCACGCCATCGGCGCCGCGTTCCTGCCGATCGCGATCTCGGCCGGCCTGACCAGCGCCATCATGGACGCCCGGTCGCCGCAGATCGTGCGCGCGGTCAAGGCGGCCGACCTGCTGCTCGACCGGGACGCCTGGGGCGCGGCCTGGATCGCCGCCCACCGTGCCCAGCAGGCCAGCCAGGCGGGCCAGGCCCCGGCCCAGCAGCGGGCCGCGACGTGACCAGCCCGCCGGGCACCCAGCTGAAGATGGACGGCGACGGCGCGCCCACCGGGCCGGTCCGGGTCGACCTCGTCTTCGAGCCGGGCGCCCGGCGGGTGCGGGTGCCGCACGGCGTCACCATGTTCGACGCCGCCAGCTGGAACGGCATCGCCATCGACTCCACCTGCGGCGGCCACGGCACCTGCAAGAAGTGCAAGGTCAAGGTGACCGACGGGGTGGCGCCGCCGACCCCGCTGGACGCGAGGGCCTTCACCCCGGAGGAGCTGCGGGGCGGCTGGCGGCTCGCCTGCCGGGCGCTGGCCAACACCGACGCCACGGTCGAGGTGCCGCCGCTGGCCACCCGGCCGAAGGCGGCCACCGTCGGGGTCGGCCGGCAGGTGATCCTGCGCCCGGCCGTGCAGAAGCGCTACCTGGAGCTGGCCGAGCCGACCCTGGCCGACCAGGCGACCGACCTCGAACGCGTGCTGGCCGCCATGGACGACCTCGAGCTGCGGGTGGACCTGCCCGTCCTCAAGACGCTCGGCCGGGTGCTGCGCGCGGCCGACTACCAGGTCACCGCGGTGGTCGTGGACGACGTGCTGATCGCGGTGGAGCCCGGGGACACCTCGGCCCGGCGGTTCGGCATCGCCTACGACCTGGGCACCACCACCGTGGTGGCCACCCTGCTCGACCTGTCCACCGGCACCCCGGTCGCGGTCGACTCGGTGCTCAATGCGCAGCAGCCGTTCGGCGCCGACGTCATCACCCGCATCAGCGCCACCATGCTGGACCCGGCCGCGCTGGGCCGGCTGACCGGGCTCGCCCAGCAGACCCTGGCCGAACTGGCCGCCACTGTCTGCGAGCGGAGCGGGGTGGACCCGGCCGAAGTCTATGAGGTGGCCATGGCCGGCAACGCGACCATGACCCACCTGGTGCTCGGCATCGACCCGGAGCCGCTCGGGGTGGCGCCGTTCATCATGTCCACCCGCCTGTACCCCGAGGTGCTCGCCGCCGACCTGGGCATCGGCGTGCACCCGCGGGCCCGCGCGGTGATCTTCCCCGCGTTCGGCGCCTACGTCGGCGGCGACATTACCGCGGGCCTGCTCGCCTCGGGCATGGACCGCGACTCGCGCACCCGGCTGTTCGTGGACATCGGCACCAACTGCGAGATCGTGCTCGGCAACGACGAATGGCTGCTCGCCACCGCGGCGCCGGCTGGGCCCGCGTTCGAGGGGGCGGCGATCCGGTGCGGGATGCGCGCCTCCGACGGCGCCATCGAGGTGGTCACGATGACGCCGGAGACGCTGGAGCTGAAGGTCATCGGGGACGCCGAGCCGGCCGGGCTGTGCGGTTCCGGGCTGGTCGACGCCGTGACCGGGCTGGTCCGGGTGGGGCTGCTCGACTCCTCCGGCCGGCTGGCCGCCGAGGACCAGGCGGCGGCGCTCGCGCCCGGCCTCGCGGGCCGGCTGACCCGGATCGGCGACGAGCGGGTGTTCGTGCTGCACTGGCTCGGCCAGGCCGGCGACGCGGCGCACTCGGTCTACCTGTCCCAGCGCGACATCAGGGAACTCCAGTTCGCCAAGGCGGCCATCGCCACCGGCTGGCAGATCCTGCTGGAGGAGGCGGGGCTCGCGGCCAGCGATATCCAGCAGGTGCTGCTGGCCGGGTCGTTCGGCAGCTATCTGTCGCCCGCCAACGCGATCCGGCTCGGCCTGGTACCCAAGCTGGCCGTGCTGCGGGTGGTGAGCGCGGGGAACGTGGCCGGCGAGGGCGCGAAGATGGCGCTGCTCTCGCTGCGCGAGCGGGCCGCCGGGCTGGCGCTGCTGGAGGAGGTGAGGTATGTCGAGCTGTCAGACCGCGCCGACTTCAACGACCGCTTCGTCGGCCAGCTGGCCTTCCCCGACTGAACCGGTGGTGGTCATCGCCTGCGGGGCGCTGGGCGGCCAGATCCGGGAGATCGCCGCCCGGAACGGCTGGCGGATCGAGCTTCACTGCCTGCCCGCGCTGCTGCACAACCGGCCCGGCCGGATCACCCCCGATGCAGAACGGATAGCCCGGGGTGCTCTCGCCCGCGGGCGGCGGGTCGCCCTCGCCTACGCCGACTGCGGGACCTACGGGGCGCTGGACAGGCTGTGCGCGCGGCTTGGGCTGCGCCGGCTCCCCGGGCTGCACTGCTACGACGTGCTGGCCGGCCCGTCGCGCATGCGGGCGCTCTTCGAGGCCGAGCCCGGTACCTACGTTCTCACCGACTATCTCGTCCGCAGCTTCCAGCGGACCGTCGTCGCCGGGCTCGGCCTGGACGCCCACCCGGAGCTCTGGCCCGACTACTTCCGGCACTACCGCCGCGTGGTCTGGCTGGCCCAGGACCGCAGCGCCCCGATGCAGGCAGAGGCCGAACAGGTGGCGGCCCGGTTCGGCCTGCCGCTCACGGTGATCGAGACGGGCACCAGCCGGCTGGAGGCCGAACTCGCCCGGCTCGTCGGTGACGAGCCCAGTTCGTGCGCGGAAACGGCGGCCCGGCCGCCAGCCCATTCCGCACGCATTCCGGCGGGCGCGCCGGCGAGAGACGGGAGCTTGTAGATGGCGCGGGGGCTGCGAGGGTCAAGCCTGCTCGGCGGGGGTCTGGCCAGCGTCGTGCCGCTGCTGCGCAACACGCGCTTCGAGGTGTTCCCGGCCAGGGGCGTCGAGGACGCCGTGGTGCAGTGGGTACCTGCGGACCAGACGGTGACCGTGACCGCCTCGCCCGCCAAGGGGCTCGACGCCACGCTCGACCTGACCGAGCGGCTGGCCGGCCGGGGGTTCCGGGTGGTCCCGCACGTGTCGGCGCGGCTGGTGACCGATGGCGCCCACCTGGCTGACATCGTGGCGAGGCTGACCGCCTGCGGCGTGGACGACGTGTTCGTCCCGGCGGGTGACGCCGACCCCCCGGCCGGCGAGTTCGACAGCGCCCTGTCCCTGCTGGAACGGCTGGCGGAGATGGGGAACCCGTTCGCGCGGACCGGGATCACC
Source organism: uncultured Actinomycetes bacterium (assembly GCA_963730065.1). Lineage (GTDB taxonomy): Bacteria > Actinomycetota > Actinomycetes > Streptosporangiales > Streptosporangiaceae > UBA9676. The sequence goes on from CAVSQL010000017.1 coordinate 260,402, forward strand.
GGCTACCCGGAGAGCCACCCGCGGATCGAAGACGACATCACCGTCCAGGCCATGTGGGACAAGCGCCGGCACGCCTCCTACATCGTCAGCAACCTGTGCTTCGACCCGGCCCTGCTGCGCCGGTGGATCAACCGCGTGCGGGCCAGGGGCGTCACGCTGCCCCTGTATGTGGGGCTGGCTGGGCCGCTGGAGCGGGCCCGGCTGCTCCGGATGGCGGCCAAGGCGGGCGCCGCGGATTCCGCGCGGTTCCTGGCCGGCCACACCGAGTGGTTCCTGCGGCTGGGCACCCCGGGCGGCTACAACCCGGAGAAGCTCCTGAGCCGGATGGCGCCCACATTCTCCTCGCCCGGCGCCGCCGTTGAGGGCCTGCACCTGTTCACCTTCAACCAGGTCCAGCAGACCGAGCAGTGGCGCCAGGCGCTGCTGGCCCGGCTGGGCGGATAACCGGGCGCCAGGGCCTCTCCCGCCCTTCACCTTCCGCCAGCGGACCATCGCGCCGAGTGACTGCGCGTACCCGCACGGGCATCCGCACAGGCATCCGCACCGACCGCAATCGGATGCATTGGGCTTTCGGCCCGGATTCTGCCGCAAACAGCGCCGTGAGGTGGGGCAGGGCGTGTATAACACCAGCCTGAGGGTCCCGCCTGCGCGCCTTCCGGGCCCACGCCGGGCGGCGCCGGCGGTCCCCGGCCATCCGGCCACCGCGTCCGACCCGCCCCTGCACCCGGCGGCCGACACCGCGTGAGCCCGGTGCCGCACCAGGGCACCGCGGACAGATACGGCCACACCGGGCAGTCCCGGCTGAGCGCATATGGGTTGGTGACCGACAACGATGAGCGGGCAGGCCATCCAAGGGGACACCATCCGTCAGCCCGGGCCGGTGGCCTGGCCGGTGTTCTCGGGCCTGATGCCGCCGCTCGCCGACTCTTACGTCCCGCGCACCGAGAGCGGCCTCACGCTGGCCGACGGCCTCCATCCCGGCGAGACGGTCGTGCTGGTCACCGCCGACGAGGCCGCCCGGGCGCTGGATGCCATGGGCGGCACCGGCAAGACCCAGCTGGCGGCCGCCATCGCGCACACGCTGTGGGGCCGTCAGGCGGTGGAGCTGATCGTCTGGGTGACCGCGTCCAGCCGGGATGCGGTCCTGACCAGCTACGCGCAGGCGCTGGGCGACGTGGGGGTACCGGGCACGTCTGGGGGGGCCTCGGCGGCCGCTTCGCACTTCCTGGCGTGGCTGGCCGGCACCACCCGGCCGTGGCTGGCGGTGCTCGACGACCTCACCGACCCGGCGGTCCTGGAGGGGCTCTGGCCGTGGGGCGCCAGCGGGCGGGTGGTGGTCACCACCAACCGCCCGGACACCGCGCTGGAGGCCCACGGCCCCCGCGTCGTGGAGGTCGGCCCGTTCAGCCACCGCGAGGGCCTGAACTACCTGTCGGGCAAGCTGCACGCCCAGCCGGACCAGCGGGTCGGGGCCGTCGATCTCGCCATCGAGCTCGACTTCCTGCCCATCGCCCTGGCCCAGGCCGGTGCGCTGATCGCCGAGGCGGGGATCGACTGCCGCGAGTACCGGGCCCGGATCGTCGGCCGGCAGCAGCGCCCGGCCAACCAGGCCGCGGCCCACTCCTCGGCCGCCGCCACCGGTGCCTTAGCGCTTGAGTTCGCCGACCGGTTGCCGCCGGCCGGCCTGGCACGGCCGATGCTGGCGCTGGCCTCCATGCTCGACCCCAACGGCATCCCCGGCGCGGTGCTCACCAGCCCGGCGGCCTGCGCCTTCCTGACCCGGTCCCGCGGGTCGGCGCCCGCCGACGACGCGCAGGCCCGGAATGCGGTGCATGCCCTGGCCCGGCTGGGCCTGGTCACCGTCGACACCGCCAGCGCCGCCCGCACGGTGCGGGTTCACGAACTGGTCCAGGCGGCCGCCCGGCAGGGCCTGTCGACCGCCGAGTGCGACCAGGCCGCCCGGGCGGCCGCCGACGCCATCTTGCAGGCGTGGCCGCGGGGGGCTCCCCCCACGTTCGGCCAGGCCATGCGCGACTGCACGGCCAGGCTCCGCGAGATCGCTGGCGTGCTGCTGTGGACCCCGGGGTGCCATCCGGTCCTGTTGCGGGCCGGCCGGAGCCTGGACAGCGCCGGGCTGGCCGGCCCGGCGATCGCCTACTGGCAGGCGATGGTCGACATCGGCCGGCCGACGCTGGGCGCCTCACACGCGCACACGATCTTCGCCAGCGACCGCCTCGCCGGCGCGTACGACGCCGCCGGGCGGCCCACACACGCCATCCCCATCTACGAACGGGTGCTCGCCGAGCGCGAGCGCGGGCTGGGCGCGGCCCATCCCGACACGCTGGCCACGCGGAACAGCCTGGCCCGGGCCTACAGCGCGGCCGGGCGCGCGGGGGACGCGATCCGGCTGGCCGAGCGCGCGCTCGCCGAATGCGAGCGCACCCAGGGGCCCGGCCACCCGGACACGCTCGCCACCCGGGCGGAGCTCGGCCAGGCCTACCTCAGTGCCGGCCTCCGCAACGAGGCTGTCACCGTCTTCGAGCGCACCCTGAGCGGGCGGGAGGAGGCGCTCGGGCCCCGCCATCCGGACACCCTGACCGCGCGGGCCGACCTCGCCCGCGCGTACCGGGCGGCGGGCCGGCTCAACGACGCGCTGCGGCTGTCCGAGCGGACCCTCGCCGACCGTGAGCAGGTGCTCGGCCCCGACCACCCGGACACGCTGGCCGCCCGCGGCCAGCTGGCCGCCGCCTACCGCGCTGCGGACCGGCTGCGCGACGCCATCGGGGCCTACAAGCGCACCCTCGCCGACCGGGAGCGGGTGCAGGGTCCCGCCCACCCGGATACCATCACCGCCCGCGGCCACCTGGCCGACGCCTATCACCAGGCACGCAAGTTCAAGGACGCGCTGCCGCTGTACGAGCGGGTCCTCGCCGACCGTGAGCAGGCGCTCGGCCGCGACCACCCGGACACGCTGACCGCCCGCGGCAACCTGGCCTCCGCCTACCATTCGGCGCGCAAGCTGACCGCGGCGCTCCCGCTCTACGAGCGCACGCTCGCCGACTGCGAACGGGTGCTCGGCCCCGACCATCCCGGCACCTTCACCTCGCGGGGCAATCTCGCCCACGCCTACCACACCGCGGGCCGCCTGACGGAGGCACTCGCACTGTTCAAGAGCACGCTCGCCGACTGTGAGCGCGTGCTCGGCCCCCACCATCCACTGACCGTGGCCGCGCACGAGAACTACGAGGCCGCCGCGAAGGCCTGAGCCCCGCCGTCAGCGGGCCGCGCTGGCGGCCGGATCGCGGGCCGTGGCGCCGCGGGCGACATAGTCGGCGAGCCGCCGGCCCAGCATCAGCGCGACGCGGTAGTGGCCGTGCTCGACCAGCAGGCCCTGCCGGTCCGGCGCGGTCGTCACGTGCCAGCCGTGCAGATCCACGTTGCGGGTGGCCAGCTGCTGCACACGGTCCGCTCGTTCTGCCGCGCTCGTGTACCAGCCGCTGTCGTCGTTGAGCGCCAGGGCGAGCGCATACTCAAGGTCATCGCTGTCCCTCACCTGAGCCAGGTTCCGCTCGATGTTGATGAGAACCGGCGCCAGGGCCAGGTCAGCGGGCGAGCGTGGGCGGGGGGACGGCATCGGGTACCACCGCACTTTCCCGGAAGGGATACCGGCAATTTGATCATGCCCGGCGCGGGCCCGCGGCGGCAGAGACCAAGGTCCCTGGCCCCCCGGGGAAGAAGACCCTGGCCAGCCGCTGGTGCCGGGCGGCCGGCCCCCCTGGCTCAGGCTGAGCCGCTCCGGGCCTTGATCGCGGCCACCAGCGCCGGAATCACCTCGTGCAGGTCACCGATCACCGCGTACTCGGCATGGCTGAGGATCGGCGCGCCGGCGTCGGAGTTGACCGCGACGATGTGCTTGGCGCTGGCACAGCCGGCGATGTGCTGGATCGCCCCGCTGATCCCGCAGGCGAGGTACAGCTCTGGTGTGATCTTGGTGCCGGTCTGGCCGACCTGCTGCTTGTGCGGGCGCCAGCCCTCGCTGGTCACCACCCGTGATACGCCGACCACGCCGCCCAGCAGGCCGGCCAGCTCCTCCAGCGGCGTGAAACCCTCCGGCCCGCCGACCCCGCGGCCTCCCCCGACCACCACCCGGGCGGTGGCCAGCGACACCCCGCCGCTCTGGGCGGCCGACTCGGTGGCCCGCACGGCCAGGTCATCATCGGCGAGCTCAGGCTGGTGGGCATGGATGATGAGGGCGGCGGGCGCGGCGGCCGGAGCGGGCGCCACCGTGTCGGTGGCCACCGTCGCCAGCGCGGGCGACGCCTCAAGCACCGCGTCCTCCAGCAGCAGGCCCGCCCACCGCTGCCGCACGATCTGCCAGGTGGCCGGGCCGGAAGGCGCGGCCGACACGCAGTTGGCCGCCATCGGCAGCCCGGTCAGCGCGCCGAGGTGGGCCATCACCTCGCTGCCACGATCGGTGCCCGCCGCCAGCACCGCGTCCGCGCCCGTCTGGCTGATCAGCCCGGCCAGGACCCGCGCCCACGCCAGCGGCGCGTAGCCGGCCAGCTGGCCGGGCTCGACGACATGGACGTCGGTCACGCCATAGGCCGCCAGCGTCTCGGCGGCCGGTGCCTCACCCGCGGATGCCTCCCCGGCCGGCGCCTCACCCGGCCGTGCCCCGCGGGTCAGGGCGCCGGCCTCGCCGAACACGACCGCCGCCAGTCCCGGCCCAGCGGCGCCGGCCATGGCCCGGGCGAAGGTGAGCGCCCGCAGCGAGGCGTCGGCGGCGCCGGCGGCGTCCAGCTCGACCAGGCAGAGGACGGTCATGGCAGCACCCCCAGCTCGTCCAGCAGGATGAGGAGGGCGGGCACCGCGTCCACCCCGGTTCCGAGCACGGTCGCCTGCTTCCGCTCCGTCTCGGGCACCCTGAGCGCCTCCTTGCGCAGGCCGTCAGGCTGCCACTGCGGCTGGTGTTCCTCGATGACCGCCCGCTTGGCCCGGAGCCGGCCCGGCAGGGACGGATAGCGCGGGAGGTTGATGCCCTCCTTGACGGTGATCACCGCGGGCAGCCCGAACTCGAAGACCTCCTCGGCGCCGCGGTACTCCCGCCGCGCCCGGACCGTGCCGTCGGTGATCTCGATGCCCTTGATGCCGGTGGCGCACGGCCAGCCCAGCGCGTGCGCGACCCGGATCCCCACCTGGTAGTCGCCGGTGTCGGCCGCCTCGTTGCCCAGCAGCAGCAGGTCGTAGCCCTGGCCGGCCTCGGCCCGGCGGCGGGCCTCGGCCACGATCGCGCCGGCGGTGGCGATCGGCCCCCATTCGCGGCCATCGGTCTCCAGCAGCACCGCCCGCCCGGCGCCCAGGGCGAGCGCGTCGCGCAACTGCTCGGCGGCTTCTGGCGGCCCGAGGGTCAGCACCGACACACCGCCGCCGAGGCGCTCGGTGAGCTGGATCGCCTCTTCCACCGCGCACTCCTCGTGCGGGCTGATGGCGAACCCCGACATCCGCGTGTCCACGTCCTGCCCGTCGTCGGTCACGACGATCTTGCCGCCGACCTGCGGCACGCGCTTGACGCAGACGAGGATCTCCATCGCCTAGGCCATGTCTCGTGGATCTTGGCCGTCGCGAGCGGACGTCATGAAGGGGGATGGGGAGGCGGGTGGGGGATCGCACGGCGCGAGAACGCGGCGAGGCGCACGCCAGGCGGGCGCGCAGCAGGCTGAAGATCTGCGAGACATGGCCTAACTCCGGATCCGCTCGTTCTCCGGGTCGAACAGCGGTGTCGAGCCGACGACCGCGACCGTGACCGGGTAGCGCTCACCGAGGTACTCGGTGAACAGCCGCGCCCCCGGCCGGGCCTGCTCGGCGGGCAGGTAGGCCATGAGCAGGTGCTTGCCGGTGGAGGGGCCCGAGCCCGCGCTGGTCACGTACGAGGGGCGGCCCCGGGAATCCACGAGCAGCTCGCCGTCCGCGGACATGATGGGCTCGCCGCCGAGCATGTAGCGCAGCTGGCCGCTGGCCGACCGGTGGTCGTCCACGGTCAGGGTGCACAGCACCGCCGCTGGCGGGGTCTCCCGCTGGGCCAGGTAGGCGTCCTTGCCGGTGAACGCGTGTTCCTTCACCTTCGGGCGGGCCATCCCGGCCTCGACCAGGCTGTAGTCGGGGGTCAGCTCGTTGCCGTAGGCGCGGTAGCCCTTCTCCAGCCGGCCGGTGGTCCCGTAGACGCCGATGCCGGCCGGCACCAGCCCGTGCGGGCCCCCCGCCTCCCACAGCGTGTCCCACAGCCTGGCGCCCTGCTCCATCGGCACGTACAGCTCCCAGCCAAGCTCACCCACGTAGGAGATGCGCGACGCGAGCACGGTAACGCCGCCGACCTCGACTTCGCGGCAGGTGCCGAACGGGAACGCCGGGTGGCTGTAGTCGTCCGCGCTGACCGCCTGCATGACCTCCCTGGCCCGCGGGCCCCACAGCCCCAGCGTCGTCCAGGCGGAGGTCAGATCGGCCAGGGCGGCGGTCCCGTCGGCGGGCAGGTGGCTGGCGAACCATTTCTTCTCGGACATGCCGGTGGCGCCGCCGGTCACCACCCGGAAGTGGTCGGCCCCGAGCCGCATGACGGTCAGGTCGGCCTTGAACCCGCCGCGCTCGTCCAGCAGGGAGGTGTAGACGACGCGGCCGGCCGCCACGTCCAGCTGCGCGACCGCGAGTGACTGCACCGTCTCCAGCGCGGCCGGCCCGGTGATGTCGAAGACCACGAACGCCGACAGGTCGACCAGGCCGCACGCGTCCCGCATGGCCAGGTGCTCCGCGTTGATGATCGGCGACCACCAGCGGGCCTCCCACTCGGCCTCCCGCGGCATCAGCCGGCCCGCGTAGCGCTCCAGCAGCACCTCGTTGCAGGCATACCAGTGCGGGCGCTCCCACCCGGCGGTCTCGAAGAAGACCGCGCCCAGGTCACGCTCCCGGTCGTACACCGGGCTGACCCGGACCGGCCGGCCCGACTCCCACTGCTCGGCCGGGTGGACGATCCCGTACATCTTGTTGAAGCCTTCCCGCGCCCGCGCCCGGACGTGGGCGACCGTGCGCTGGGACGGGTAGAAGCGGGCGATGTCGGCCTCGTGGATGTCGATCTCCGGCACCTGGCCGCTCATCCACTCGGCCATCACGCGGCCGCAGCCGGGGCCTTCCTTGATCCAGCTGGCCGCGGCCGACCACAGCCCCTTCACCTCCGGCGTCTCCCCCAGCAGCGGGTGGCCGTCCGGGGTCATCGAGATCAGGCCGTTGATGGCGTACCGGATGCCGACCCGCTCGTCCCCCAGCAGCTCCGGCATGAGCTCCAGCGCCTGGGCGAGCTGGGGGTCGAAATCGTCGGCGGTGAACGGCAGCTCCGTCGGCGACCGGGGCGACTCCTCGATGGAGGGGATCTCGTCGGGGCCGACGATGATCGGCCGGTGGGCGTAGGAGCCGACCTCCATGTCACCGCCGTGCTGCCGCTCATACATGTTGGTATCCACGTCACGCACGATCGGGTACGCGATCTCGCCGGAGGTGTCGGCGAACAGCGGCACCGGGCCGACGCTGATCATCTGGTGCACGATCGGGGTGAGCGGGATCCGCGCGCCCGCCATCAGCGCGATGCGCGGGCTCCAGACCCCGCAGCAGATCACGCAGATATCGGTCTCGATCTCCCCCTGGCTGGTGCGCACGGCCCGCACCCGCGGCCGGGGCCCGCCCGCGGCCGTGTCGATGCCGAGCACCTCGGCCCCGGCCAGCACCCGCAGCGCTCCCGCCTGCTCGGCCTGCTCCCGCATCAGGGTGCCGGCCCGCAGCGAGTCGACCACGCCGACCGTGGGGAAGCTCGCCCCGCCCAGGATCACCGACTCGTCCAGGTACGGCACGAGCTTGCGGACCTCGCCGGGTGAGAGCAGCTGGGCGGGGATGCCCCACGCCCTGGCCGCGGTGCACCGGCGGCGGAGCTCGTGCATGCGCGCTTCGGTGCGGGCGACCTCGATCCCGCCGCTCTGGGTGAACACGCCCAGCGCCTGGTACTGCTCGGTGCTGTCCCGGGTCAGCTCCATCATCATCTTCGAGTACTCGATCGGGAAGATGAAGTTGGAGGCGTGCCCGGTTGACCCGCCGGGGTTGGGCATCGGCCCCTTGTCGACGAGGACGAGGTCCCGCCAGCCCAGCCGCGCCAGATGGTGGACGAGGCTGTTGCCGACGATGCCGGCGCCGATGATGACGGCGCTGGCCCGGGCCGGGGTGTCACTCATGCCGCTGGATACCGCCCATCAATCGTTTGCGTCCCCCTGCCGGACACCGGCCCCGCCGCCGGACTGCTGGCGGTGGGGCCGGTGCCATCGCTGTGACAGAGCTTGAGGCTACTCGACTGGGATCTCCTTGTTGATCAGGCTCAGGTCGATGCCCTGCCGCCTGCGCACGATCCGTGCCACCACGAATACCACGATGGCCAGGACATACAGCGAGCCCATGAAGATCAGCGAGGGGCGGAGGTTCACGTAGTAGTTGTCGTTCGTGAGCCACTCGTAGAGGTTGAAGCCCAGCAGCCCGATGGTGATCCACCCGGCGACGGGGACGATCTGCACGCCGAGGATCCTGATCTTGCTGGCCGGTGACGCCCGCCAGAGGTCCTTCTTGATGAACGGCAGGAGCACTACCGCGATCGCGCTGAAGAGGAACGTCACGGCGATCACCAGCGTCGCGTCGTAGGTGTACTTCACGAATGTCGAGTCGTAGGCGTACACGGCGCTCAGGGCTATCGCCGGCAGCAGCATCAGGATGAGGGAGTAGAACGGCACCTTCCGCTTCTCCGAGACCTCGGCCGCCCGGTCGGGGAGCACCCGGTCGAACGCGGCAGCGAAGATGACCCGCGTCGAGGACAGGAACAGGGTTCCCACCCAGCCGAAGAACCACAGGCTCATCACCAGGATGAGAATGACCTGGAACGCTGTGTTGTGTACCAGCCAGCTGGCGAACAGGACCGGGTACGGCCAGACGGGCAGGATTCCCTTCGCCAGGAAGTTCAGCTGGTTCGAGTTCTGGTAGAAGGCCCAGCCGAAGGTCTTGGCGATCAGCAGCAGGAAGGCCACGGTCAGGATGACCGTGATCCACAGGCCGCCGAACATGCCGGTCAGGACCCGCCGGAAGTCGCTCGCGCCGCGGATCTCGCCGTACAGCGTGGCGCCCCAGTTCGGCCACAGGATGAAGAACATCATCACCGGCACCAGGAGCATCGTCGGCCCGAGCGGGCCGAAGGCGATGTGGGGCGCGACGTAGCCAGCCTTTGCGGCCGCCGCGTTGGTGGCCTGGTAGGCGTGGTTCACGCCGAAGATGCTGTGCGACGCGGCGTTAAAGGAGGACACGAAGTTGGCGTGGTTATTGATCAGCAGCAGCACTACGATCACGCCGAAGCCGACCAGCCCGCCGTAGAAGCACCACCTCTGGAACTTGGCGTAGCCCGCCATCCCGATCGACACCAGGACGCCGGCCAGCACGATGGTGATCAGCGAGACGACGAAGATCCCGTTGTGCGTCCCGAACCACGCGGCTCCGCCCGTAGGCCAGCTCCACTTCAGCGTCGCCCACAACGGCTCGAAGAACTGGACCGCGAGGATGTTGCCGTAGATCGGCGCCCACAGCCAGAGGATGAACCACCAGCCGGTGGCGGCCATGACGAAGCCAAGGCCGCTGCCCAGGATCCGCGTCTGCCAGACGTAGTCACCCCCCGCCCGCGGGATCGTGACGATCAGTCCGGCATAGGCGATGACCAGGAACGACACCCAGACACCTGAGATCAGCACCGACGTGATCAGCTGCCCCTGGGGAAAGGCTGGGGCGGCGAAGGCGAACTCGTAGATCGCTAGCGTGATGAAGTTGGTCGCCAGGCACGCGTAGATCATCGAGTCCCTGACCGACCAGCCGCGGACCAGGCCGGTGGCATTCCGCAGGAAGAGCGCCGGTCTCTCGTCACCTAGAGCTTCTGTGGCCATGCAAACCTCCCAGGTGTGGGCTGAATCAGGGGGTGTCGTGCTCGACCTGCGTCAGGCGGGCGGCCAGGTGCCGATGCTCAACCATTCACGAAAAGATACTTCGAGACCTTGCCCTTCTTCGGGTCGAGTTCGAGCACGGCACCCTGCAGGACGCCATCACCATAGACGCTGCCTGGGTTGATGGCGAGGGTCCTGCCCATCTTCTTGATCCCCCGGCTTTCGTGGATGTGCCCGTGCACACCAAGCATGGGCTGATAGCGAACGATTGCATCCCGGACGGCCGTCGAGCCGACCGGCTTCATGACCGCGCCGCCGTGCGTGGGGCGCAGCGTCGCGTCGAGCGCGGGTGCCTCATCCAGGCCGGTCCCGTAGGGCGGTGCGTGGAAGTTGAAGATCGCCCGTTCCATGTCGGGCACCAGGCTCGCGACCGCCTCGATCTTGGCCGCCAATTCCTCTTCCGGCGCCTCCCGGAAGGTGTTCCACGGCGTGGGATTCGTCCATCCCATCGAGACCAGGTAAAAGCCGCCGAGGTCGATCAGCTTCCCCTCACCGAACGTCACGTTCGGCGACTGCTCGATGACATCGTCGATCTCCCAGATATCGTCATTCCCGCCGTTGAGCAGGCAGGGGATCTCGCCGCCCTTGAGCTTGCCGTCCGCCATATCCAGCCAGCGGTCCAGCGAGGCGATCATCTCCGCGCTGAAGCGGCGGTCAACGGCCCCCTCGTTCTTGCTGAGCTCGGTCAGCTCGTCGGGGGGCATGACGGCCGGGTAGGAGCCGCGGTTGCGGATCTGCCGCTCGACCTCCGCGAGTTCCTCCCGGGTCTCCATGCGGACCGTCTCGCCGCCCAGCACCACCTGCCAGTACCCGTTGTGCTCGGTGATCGGCACCATCACCTTGCCGGTGACGTCACCGCCGAGCACCACCGCGTCGGCCTTGTAGAAGGCGGCCGCGTTGAGGAACTTCCGCCAGCAGATCTCGGACCCATGAATGTCGGTGGCGAAGAAGACTCTCACCGGACCACCCCATGCTTTCCACACGCGCTAGGCGTCATAGCCGCGCATCGTGCGCATCGTGCGCAACCGCCTCGCGTTCTGTGCAACGTGTAGCATCCGGCGAAAGCGGCGTCAAGGTGCCTGGGGGTCAGTGCGCGACTTCTTCGGGGAGCTCGTACCAGCGGACGCGGTCACCGACGTTGGACCGGAGCCGCCACTTGACCGTCTTGGGCGCATCGCTGGCGAGCTGGAGCAGCCGCTGGCTCTGCGCGACCGGGTCGAGGGTGTCGCCGGGCGGGATCAGATCCGGCTTCTCCGCGATCAGGCCGGGCAGCTTGGCGAGGTTGCCGGTGACGGTCCGCCACCAGCCCCAGTCCGCGCCCAGCAGCTTGCAGAAGCGGCCGGTGTCCATGCTGACCCCGTCCGCGCCCCGTTCCCCGCTGAGCGGCACGGCCGCCAGCAGGTGGACGATGTCGCGCGCGTCCTTCTCGTTCAGCTCGACAATCTGGAGCTTGGACAGCAGCACGTCCATGGCGTCGACCGTGAGCGGCTGGCGGCCGAACGAGGGCCGCAGGTCGAGGGTGTGGCACATCGTCAGCCGGTCGACCATGACGTCGATCGGCCGCCCGGAGGGGGCGATGAAGTACATCTGCCGGTCGCCGTTGAGATTGTTGAACATGCGGTCCCCCTGGCAGCCGCTCGCCTCCAGGTAGCCCGCTACCTTCTTGCGCTCCTTGGACAGGCAGGCGAAGTCGATGTCCTGGTCGCGGCGCAGCCGGGGCGGGTAGTCAGGGCACAGGACGCGGACCGCGAGGCCGCCGAGCAGCTTGAGGCCGAGCCCGTCGCTCGCCGCGCCGCGGGCCAGCGTCAGCGCCTCCGGCAGCGGGTCGTGGGCGGAGCCAGGGGTGACGGCATCAGCCGCGCCGGGTAGGGACATGCCCAGCCTGCTCTCTTCTCTCCAAGGAACCCGCTGGCCTGCAGGTTCCCCGGCACAATACTGCCCCGCGAGCATGCCCCGGTAGAGCGGGCGCGCCAGGCGGGGCAGTTAATACCCCGGGCCAGCCAGTTGACGCGAGCCGGACCGGCCAGTTGACGCACGCCGGGCCAGGTCGCCATCCTGGTTGCATGATCGCGGGCGAGGTTGCGCCTAACGCAACCTATCAGTCGGCCGAGCGCGTGCTGACGCTGCTCAAGAGCTTCGACGACAGCCGGGTGGAACTCGGCGTGGCCGACATCGCGCGGGCGTTGTCGGTGCACAAGTCGACCGCCTCCCGCCTGGCCGCGGCGCTGGAGCGGACCGGGTTCCTCACCCGCGTGGGCCGGCGCTACCGCCTCGGGGTGGAGATCATCCGGCTGGGCACGCTCGCGCTGCGCAGTTTCGACCTGGTCGCGACCATGCAGCCCGCCATGGAGAAGCTGTCCCAGCGGACCGGGGAGACCGTGAACCTCGCGGTCCCGGACGGCCGGGATGTGCTCAACGTGGCGGAGGTGGCGAGCACCTACATCCTGTCCAGCTCGGGCGGGTGGATCGGCCGCCGGACCAGGCCGCACGCGGTCGCCAACGGCAAGGTGCTGCTCGCCTACGGCGCGCTCGGCCCGCCCCGGGTGCTGGAGCGCTACACCCCGCAGACGATCACCAGCCTGGACGCGCTCGCCACCGAGCTCGCCGCGGTCCGCCGCAACGGCTACGCCACGGCCGTCGCCGAGCTGGAAGAAGGGCTGATCGCCGTGGCCGCCCCGGTGTTCGACCCGACCGGGGCGTGCGTGGCGGCGCTGTCCATCACCGGTCCCGAGTACCGGATGCTCCCCGAGACGCTGGACTCGCTCGGGCGGCTGTGCGCCAGTGCGTGACGGCGAGGAAGGCGGCGCGTCCCATGCGTGAGCACCAGCTCTACATCGGCGGCGCCTGGCGCCCCGGCGGCGGGGGCCGGGTTCCCGCCGTCAGCCCCTCCTCGGGCGAGCCCTTCGCCTCCGTGGCCGTGGCTGACCCGGGCGACGTCGACGCCGCCGTCGCGGCCGCGCAAGCGGCCTGGCCGGCCTGGGCGGCGCTGTCCGCCTTCGACCGGGCGCAGTGGTGCTCGGCGGTGGCGGCGGCGATCGGCCGGAACCGCGAGGACCTGGCCCGGGTGCTCACCCAGGACCAGGGCAAGCCGCTGGTGGCCGAGGCCTACGACGAGGTAAGCGAGCTCGCCGCGTATTTCACGATGGCGGCCGAGGACGCCACCCGGCTGGCGGGTGAGATCCCGCCGTCGGTGTCGGCGGGCCGCCGGGTGCTGTCCACCCGGGTGCCGCTCGGCGTCGTCGGCGTGATCAGCCCCTGGAACTGGCCGTACACCATGGGCGCGGAGGTGTTCGCGCCCGCGCTCGCGGGCGGCAACGCCGTGGTCTGGGTGCCCGCTCCCACCACCACCGCCTGCTGCGCCCTGCTCACCGAGATCATCGCGGCGGAAGACGCCCCGGCCGGGGTGTTCAGCTTCGTGCCCGGCCCCGGCCCCGTCGTCGGTGATGCGCTGGCCGGCCACCCCGGCGTGGCCGCGGTGGGTTTCGTCGGCTCCGTGGCCACCGGCCGATCGGTCGCCACCCGGGCGGCGGGCAAGACCCAGCTGCTGGAACTGGGCGGCAACGGGCCAATGGTGGTGCTGGAGGACGCCGACCTCGGCCTCGCCGCCGACGCCGCGCTGGAGGCCGCCTACCTGTGCGCCGGGCAGAGCTGCACCGCGGGCGAGCGGTTCCTCGTCCACGCCGCCGTCCGGGCCGAGTTCGTCGACCGGGTGGTCGCGGCGACCGAGGACCGGGTGCGGCTCGGTGACCCGTTCGACGCCGCCACCACCATGGGGCCGCTGAACAACGAGCCGACCGCGGACAAGTTCGCCCGGCACGTCGGCACCGCGGCGGCGGCCGGGGCGCGGGTGTGCAGCGGCGGGAACCGGGCGGCCGGGTTCCCCACCACTCTGTTCGCCGAGCCCACGGTGCTGGACCGGGTCACGCTGGACATGGAGATCGCCCGCGAGGAAACCTTCGGCCCGGTGGTGCCGGTCATCGAGGTGGGCTCGGCCAGCGAGGCACTCGAGCTGACCAACGCCTCGCCGTTCGGCCTGACCGCGGCGGTGTTCACCGGTGACCTGGAGCGCGGGCTGGCCTTCGCCGAGCAGGCGCGGGCCGGCTGGGTGAACATCAACGCCTCGACCAACCTGTGGGAGTCCCACCTGCCGTTCGGCGGCCGGTCCGGCTCGGTCAGCGGCCGCGGGCGGGTGGGCGGGCGGTTCGCCATGGAGGCGTTCACCGAGCCGAAGACCATCCTGTATCCCAAACCGCACCTGGGCGGCTGATCCGGCCCAGCCCAGCCAGGAACCCCAGCCCGGAAGGTGGCGAAACGCGGTGAGCATACCCAGCGCGCCCGCACCGGGCGGCCTCCCGCCGGGTGAGGCTGGGGCAGTCGCACCGGGTAGTCGGGGGACACCCGCTCCGTCCCCGGAGTACCTGGACATGAAGGTCGGCCGGTTCCTGGATGCGCTTTCGGCCGCCACCCCCGACCCGGGCGGCGGCGCCGCCGCCGCGCTCGCCGTCACCCTCGCCGCGGGCCTGTGCGTGATGACGGCGCGCCTGTCGGGACGGCAACTCCCGGCGGCGGAGGAGATGGCGGCCCGGGCCGAGGTGCTGCGGGACCGGGCCGCCCCCCTCGCCCAGGCCGACGTTGAGGCCTACCGCGCGGTGATCGCCGCGCTCCGGGCTCCCGGCCGGGCCGGTGCGGCCGCCGCCCTGTCAGCGGCCTGCACCGTGCCGATGGAGATGGCCGAGATCGGTGCCGAGGTGGCCGCGATGGCGGCCGCGGTCGCGGCCGGGGGCAACCCGAACGTGCGCGGCGACGCCGTCACCGCCGCGCTGCTCGCGGCGTCCGGCGCCCGGGCGGCAGCGGCACTGGTCCGGATCAACCTCACCGGGGCGGAGGGTGACGGCCGGCCCGCCCGCGCGGAGCAACTCGCCGCCGAGGCAGCCCGCCTCGCTGCCGCGGCGGAGGCAGGAGCGCGATAGCCGCCGCCCAAGGCCGGGCCCCTACCGTGTTGTTGACGCCTGGGTTGTTGACGCCTGGTCCGCTAGTGTGATGGGCTGGAATTTCGCCTGGTGACCGGCCTGCCTGCCGCGCTTTTGTCACCGATGCGCCCGGCAGTCAGCCCGCGATGGGGACGTGAGTCAGCCAGCAAGACTGGGGGGTCGTCATGGATTACGTCGCGTTTTTGCGCTTCCGCGCTTCGGTACCGGCTGCGGAGCGAGATGGGGCGCTGATGCGCCGGGCCGCATGGAAATACCCCGATGGCGTCCGCGTGATCGCCGAGTACTGGCCCACGGCCGCGGCGGTGACGGTGGTCACCATCTTCTCAGCCGACAGCTTCGACAGCCTGATGGAGCTCGAGCTCGAGTGGGGCGACGTGTTCGACATCGACATCCACCCCGCTGTCTCGGCCGATGAGGGCCTGCGGATCGGGCCGGAGGTCTTCGGCCGGCTGGCGCGGATGCAGCCGCCTTCATAGGCGGCGGCCCGGGGTCGTCTGTTACCGGGTCACCAGGCAGAACGGGTGACCCGCGGGGTCGCAGTAGACCCGCCACCGGACCGGTTCCCCGCCGGGGCCGGCCCGCGGCGAGACGTGCTCGCCGGTGAGGACCGCACCCGCCGCGACGGCCCGCTCGTGGGCGGCGGCGAGATCGCTGACCAGAACGTCGAAATGCACGATCGGGCCTGCCCGGCCGTCGGCCGCAGGAGCGCCCCCGGCGCCGGTGCCCTGGAACGAGAGCCGCTGGCCGTGCGGGGGCGGCTCCAGCGTGATCCAGCCCGGGTACCACTCGACCGGCTCGCCGCCGAGCAGCCCGGCCCAGAAGCGGGCCAGGCCCAGCGGATCGGGACTGTCCAGCACGATCTCGCGTATCCAGCCGATCGTGCCGTCACCGTCGTCGCCCATCAGCCCATGATGATTCATCAGGCGCCGTGTTCCGGGCGCCGCCGTCACGGCGCGGTTGTCACGGCGCGGTTGTCACGGCGCGGTTGTCACGGCGGTTGTCACGGCGCGGGGGCGACGACCTGCAGGGTGGCCAGGCCCGGGTCGGCGGCGTACGCGATCCGGCCGCCGTCGGCGTGCGCGGCCCGCAGCGCGCTGAGCGCCTCGGCCGTGATGATCTCGCCCGGCGCGAGCACCGGGACGCCGGGCGGGTAGGGAGCCACCAGCTCGGCGCTGATCCGCCCGACGGCGGCGTCAGCCCCGACCGTTTCGTTGGGCGCGAAAAAGGCCTCACGTGGCGGGAGAGCCATCTGCGGCGTCACCGTCCAGGCTGGCGAGGGCACCGGCCGCCGGGGGGCGCCGCGGTGGCGCTCGATCACGGCCACCAGCGTCTCGGTGAAGCGGGCCACGCTGTCCTCGTCGTCGGCGAAGGTGACGATCGGCACGATCGTGTCCCGGTCGGCCATCTCCACCGGCATCCCGGCGGCGATCAGGTCGGCCTCGACGGCGTTGCCGTGCGCACCGGTGCCGGGCAGCAGCACGACCAGCTTGGTCGGCTCCACGCCCGGCCCGTCCAGCACGCCCAGCCCGGGGACCTGCGCCAGCCGCTGCCTGGCCCCGGCGGCCAGGCGCAGCAGGCGCGCGCACAACGCGGTCCCGTCGCGGGCCAGCAGGGCCCGGGCCGCGTCGATGCTCGCGACGATCGGCCCGGCCGGGCTGGTGGTGTGGGTGGCCTCGAACGCGCGGTCCAGCCGGGCCGGGTCAAGCAGCCCGGTCCGGGCCAGCACCAGCGCGCCCTGGGTAAAGGCGGGCAGCGCCTTGTGCGCGCTGGTCACCATCGCGTCCGCGCCCGCCGCGATCGCGTGCGGCGGCAGGCCGGGGTGGAAGCCCAGGTGTGCCGCCCAGGCGGCGTCCACGATGAGCGGGACACCTGCCTCGTGCGCGGTCCGCGCGTGCCCGGCGAGGTCGCCGGTGGTGCCGACGTAGGAGGGGTCGCCGAGGAACACCGCGCAGGCGCCGGGGTGCGCGGCCAGGGCCGCGCGCACGGTGCCCACCGCGACCGCGGCGGGCAGGCCGCTCCCCGGGTCGCGCTCGGGCAGCACCCACACCGGCCGCAGCCCGGCCAGCACCAGACCCAGCAGCAGCGACCGGTGCAGGCACCTGGTGACGATCACCTCCTGGCCGGGTGAGCCGACCGCCAGCGCCAGCGCCTGGTTGCCGTGGGTCGACCCGGCCACGGAGAACCGGCACCAGTCCGCGCCCCACAGCCGCGCCGCCCGCCGCTCCGCGTCGGCCAGCAGCACGTCCGCGTGCTTGATGGTGTCCAGGCCGCCATACAGCGGCGCGTCCGCGGCCACCACCGCGCCGGCCAGGTCCTGGCGCTGCTTGTGGCCGGGGACGCTCATCGGGGTCAGCTCGCCGGCCTGCGCCTGCGCGCTGAACCGCAGCCAGGCGTCCAGCAGCGGCGCGTCGGAGCGCAGCCCGCGCGGGTCCCGGGGATCCGGCGGCGCGGCCAGGCCGGCTGGACCGGCCTCCTGGCCGTCCTCAGCGCGGTGATCAGCGGAAAGTGCCATCCGCCCAGTCTGCCTCGGCCGCTGACCCCGCAGCGCGGGGGGGTTACGGTGGTCACCTCGGTGGGTGCCCGCGGTCACAGCGCTGGTGCCAGCCCCACCTACCACGGATCTGCGTCATGATCACGTCCGTTTTCCCCGGTTCGCGTGACGCAAGTCCGTGGTAGGTCAGCCCCGGCCGGGCCTGCCCCGCGGTGCCGCTACGCTTCACAGGTTGTGACAGCACCCGAGGACCTGCCGCAAGCCGCGGCCAGCTACCGCCAGAACCAGTTCCAGGTGCCGCCGGACGCGGCCGAACTGCTCCTGGTCCGCCACGGTGAATCGGAGCCCGCCTCGCTGGATCCCCCGTTCCCGCTGGTGGACGGGCGGTCCGATCCCGCGCTCGCGCCCGAGGGACGGGCGCAGGCCGAGCGGGTGGCCGCCCGGCTGGCCGCCACCGGCGTCGACGCGATCTACGTCACCACGCTGCGCCGCACGGTGGAGACGGCGGCGCCGCTGGCCGCCCGGCTCGGCCTGGTCCCCCAGGTGGAGGCGGGACTGCGGGAGGTCGGGCTGGGTGAGTGGGAAGGCGGCCTGTTCCGCAAGATGGTGTCCGAGCACCACCCCATGGCCATGCGGATGTGGGCCCAGGAGACCTTCGAGGTCATCCCGGGCGCCGAACGTTCTGCCGAGTTCGCGGCCCGGGTGCGGGACGCGGTGGGGCGGCTGGCCGCCGCCCACATCGGCCAGCGGGTGGCGGTCTTCACCCACGGGGGGGTGATCGGGCAGGTGCTGGCGCTGGCCAGCGGGTCCCGGCCGTTCGCGTTCGTCACCGCGGACAACGGGTCCATCTCCCGGATCGTGGTGAGCGGAGAGCGCTGGATCGTCCGCGGCTTCAACGACACCGCCCACCTGGAGGCGCCTCCCCCTGCCTGACCGGCCGGCCCGGGAGCGGCATGGTAGGTGCGGACGAGCGCCTGCGGCAGATCCTGGGAGAAGAAGGTCCCGCCCTGCGGGCCCATCCGGGCTCCCTTCCGTGCCCCACACCGCGGGGCACGTCCCAGTCCCGCGGCTCCATCAAGGCAACGCCCGGCGGGCAGGCGAGGTGGCCGGCCGTAGGTCACGGCTTCGTCATGTTTGTCCCTTTGCGCGGGCCCGTGCCGCGGCCAGCGGGGCGAGCAGGTCCCCGTGCCGCGCCACCCGCTCGAGCACGTCGTCGCTGGTGAACATCAGATCGCCGGGCTGGGCGCAGCCGCTCACCTCGTCCCAGCTGACCGGGGTGGACACGGTGGGCCGGGCCATGGCCCGCAGCGAGTACGGCGTGACGGTGGTCTTGGCGGCGTTGTTCTGGCTCCAGTCGATGAGCACCTTCCCCGGGCGCAGCGTCTTGGTCATCCGGGACACGGCCAGGTCCGGCTGCGCGCGTTCCACGCGCTCGGCCAGGTCCAGCGCCAGGCCGCTGGCTTCCTCCGAGGTGAGCCCGGAGATGGCGGCGATCAGCTGCAGGCCCTTGCCGCCCGAGGTCTTGGCCAGCGGCTCGATCCCGCGGTCGGCGAGCAGCGGCCGGAGCAGCTGCGCGACGGCGCAGCACTCCACGATCGTGGCGGGCGGGCCGGGGTCCAGGTCGAATACGAGCAGGTCAGGCTGGCTGGCGTACGGGAGCCGCCACATCGGCGTGTGCAGTTCCAGGCCGGCCAGGTTGGCGGTCCAGATCAGCGTCGGCAGGTCGCCGCCCACCAGGTAGAGCACGGTCGCCCCGCGGGAGCGTGAGCCGGGCGAGGGCACCCGCGCGGTCGGCACCCAGCTGGGCCGGTGCTCGGGGGCGTGCTTGGCGTAGAAGTACTCGCCGTCCACGCCGTCCGGGTAGCGCTTGAGCGTGAGAGGCCGGCCAGGTGGGGCAGCAGCACCGGCGCGATGCGCAGGTAGTAGTCGATCATCTGGGCCTTGGTGAAGCCCGTCTCCGGGTACAGCACCTTGCCGAGGTTGGTCAGCGTCAGCTTCCGGCCCTCGACCTCGACCGGCACCTTCTGCGGCTCCGGGCTCACCGGCGCTCACCTCCGCTCCCCCGCTACCCGCCCCCCGATCCTGCAAAACGGATGCTCCCACGCACCCGGTGCCCCGCGGCCAGCCTCCGGCCCGGCCGCAGGCCGTGCGGCACCAGCCTGCCGTCGGCCGGTGTGGCGCGGGGCTCAAGCCAGATCGGGACGCTCGCGCCGGTACGGGAGCGGCGCCGCCGGGTCGGGTGAGTCGATCTCGCGGGCGAGACGGTGGCCGTCGAAGATCGCCTCCGACAGCAGCCGGGGCGCGACCGCGTCGCCGATCCGGTAGACCGCGCCGATCCCGGCCGCCGCCAGGGCCGCCGGGTCGCCGGTCAGCTCCAGGTACAGCCCGTCCTCGGAGGCCTGCTGGGTGACCAGCACCACCCCGTCGCACCCGGCCGACCAGGGATCGCCGTGGCGGTCGTGGCCCGCCACCGTCCACGGGCCGCCACCGTCACCGCCCGGCTTTATCTCTGTGATCGTGGTCGCGTGGACGGCCTGGATCCCCGCCTGGTGCAGGTGAGCGCGCAGCATCTCGCCCTCGAGCGTCTCGTCGCTCACCGGCGAGAGCTCGGCGAAGGTGGTGACGACCCTCACCTCGTATCCGTCGGCGGCCAGCAGCTCGGCGACGCCCGGCCCGACGTAGTAGCCGTCGGTGTCGTAGACCACCACCCGCCGGCCGGGCGGGCGCTGACCGGCGCACACCTGCTCGGGCGTGAGCACGTGCGGCAGCGACGGGCCAGCGCCCGGCATCGGCCCGGGGTAGCCGGGCTGCGTCCCGTCCCCGCGCCAGGATGACCCGGTGGCGATCACCACCACCTCAGCGCCGTACTCCAGCACGTCCGCCGCGCGCAGCCGGCGCCCGGTGATGACCTCGATCCCCGGCAGCTTGGCCAGCTGCACCGCGCGCCAGTCGGTGATCCGCCCCCAGTCCCCCAGCGTCGGCAGCCGCCGGGTCCAGCGCAGCCGGCCGCCGATCTCGGGCTCCGCCTCGACCAGGTGGATGGCGCCGAACCCCCGTTTGGCCAGCACGACCGCGCATTCCATCCCGGCCGGCCCGGCGCCGACGACGAGCACCGGCCGGTCCGCCCCCGTCGCCGGGGTGAACTTCTCGGGGTGCCAGCCGCGGCGGTACTCCTCCCCCGCCGTCGCGTTCTGCACGCAGCCGATCTGGTTGAACGTCTCCTCGCGCAGGATGCAGACGTTGGACCCGGTGCACTCGCGGATCTCGTCCAGCCGCCCTTCCGCGATCTTGCGGGGCAGGAACGGGTCGGCGATCGCCTGCCGGGCGCTGCCGATCAGGTCGGCCTCGCCGGAGGCAATCACCTGCGCCATCAGGTCCGGGCTGGTGTAGCGGCCGACCGAGACGACCGGCTTGGCCGTCGCCTCGCGCATCCGGCGCGCCCACCGGCGCTCGTGCCCCTCCGGGTAGTAGCGGGAGGTCCCGGAGTCCTCCGGCCAGCTGCCCACCGTCACGTCCCACAGGTCGACCAGATGGTCGGCCATGCCGACCAGGGCCAGCATGTCGTCGGCCTCGATGCCGGGCAGGGTCTCGGCCCCGGGCACGCCGGAGTCGCCGTGCAGCGCGATCCGGGTCGCGACCGCGCACTCGCCGCCAATCTCCGCCCGCACCGCCTCCAGGGTTTCCAGCCAGAACCGGCCCCGGTTGGCCAGGCTGCCGCCGTAGCCGTCGGTCCGCAGGTTCATCACCGGCGACAGGAACTGGGTCATCAGGTAGCCGTGCGCCCCGTACACGTACACAATGTCGAAACCGGCGTCGGCCGCGTGCCGGGCCGCCCGCACCCAGTCCTGCTGCAGGCGCGCGATGTCATCGGCGGTCATCTCCTTGGCCAGCCCGCCCCACTGACGTATCGAAACGATCTGGCTGGGGGCCACGCGCACGAACCGTGATGCTCCGTTGGGAGCGGACGAGCCGCCGTGGTACAGCTCCACACCGGCCAGTGACCCGTGCGCGTGGATCGACTCAGCGGCCAGCCCCAGCGCGCGGGCGTCGGCCTCGTCCCAGATGTCCGCGGCGACCGCCGGGGTATCGTCGGTGTCGGCGGCGATCGGCGCGTACTCCACGCAGACCCCGCCCCAGCCCCCCTCGGCCTTGATGGCGCGGAACGCGGCCTGGGCCCTCGGCCTGATTGACCCGAACCCGCTCGCGTGCGGCACCTGGTAGAAGCGGTTCGGCAGCGTCTTGGGCCCGATCACCACCGGCTCGAAGAGAATCGCGTGCCTAGCGTCCACCGGCACCTCCCAGCACCGCCTGCACCTGGGTGACCTGCGCCACCCGCCGCCCGGCCTGGTCGGCCAGGTCGGTCTGCACCACGATGGTGCTCCGGCCGACGTGCAGCGGCCTGGTGACGGCGCTCACCTCGCCCTCGCGCACCGCGCGGGTGAACACGGTCGAGGAGCTGATGGTGGCCGTGCCCGCGCCGGGCGGCAGGTCGAGGAAGGCGCACAGCCCGCCGAGGGTGTCGGCCAGCGCCATCAGGGCCCCGCCGTGCATGGTCCCAGCGGTCGTGCACCGCTCCGGCGCCCAGGCCAGGCGGCCCCGCACCTCCCCGGCCCCGGCGGCGTCCAGTACCACGCCCAGGGCCGCCGCGAACGGCATCTGGGCCGCCGCCACCTCCAGGCCGGGGCCGGCCGTGCCTTCGTTCTCGCTCACCAATCCTCCTCGGCGCGGTTGTCCGTCGATCGCATCACCCGTCCGCCCACGACAGCAACCATCCCACCCGTTTGCCGCCCAGCGCAGTTTCGCGGCGATCCAAAGGCGGAAGGTGTACCTGCGGAGGTGCGATCGCCCGGCCGGCCAGACACCCCGCAGCCGCCGCCGGGCCCGCGGGATGGACCTGCTTGTGGACGGCGGCGCGGCCGGCGACCAGGCCGCGAACCTGGCGCTGGAAGAAGCGCTGGCCCGGTCCGGCCCGCCCTCGCCCTTACTGCGGATCTGGCAGAACGCATCCTGCGTGGTGATCGGGCGTGCCCAGCGGGCCGCGCGTGAGGTGAACCTGGCCACGTGCGCGGCCAGCGGCGTGCCGGTGCTGCGCCGGGCCAGCGGCGGCGGCACCGTCTACCAGGACCTGGGCAACCTCAACATCAGCCTGGCCGTACCGGGCCGCGCGCCCGGGCTCGCCGCGGAGGCGGCGGCGCTCGTCGCCGCGGTCATCGCCGGTCTCGGGCTGGCGCCCCGCGCCGGTGAGCGCGGCGTGTCCGTCGGCCCGGCCAAGGTGTCCGGCCTGGCCAGCCACCTCACCAGGGACGGGTCGCTGGCGCACGCCACCCTGCTGGTGACCACACCGTCCGGCCAGGTCGGCGCCTTCCTGACGCCCGCGCCGGACCCGCCCCATCCCACTGATTCGCGGCGCAGCCCGGTCGGCTCGCTGCGTGAGCTGGGATGTGACATCGGCGTGGCCGCGGCGCGGGGCGCCGTACTGGCGGAGGCGGCGCGGCGGTACGGCCCGCTGCGGCGCCGGCCGCGGAGCGGGGCCGAGATCCGCTGGCAGGAGCGGCTGCTGGCGGAACGCTACCGCATCGACTCATGGCATCTGACGGGACGGACGAAGGAGGCGCAGTGGACGACAAGACCCGTCTTGACCTGTACCGGGTGATGGTGCTCAGCCGGACTTTCGAGGAGGCGATCCTCCGCGAGTACCACGCGGACAAGAAACCGGCGTTCGACATCGGCGCCGGGCTGGTGCCCGGCGAGATGCACCTGTCCGCCGGGCAGGAGCCGGTGGCGGCCGGCGTGTGCGCGCACCTGCGGGCCGAGGACGCGGTCACCGCGACCCACCGGCCGCACCACATCGCCATCGCGCACGGCGTGGACCTGGACAAGATGACCGCCGAGATCTTCGGGCGCGAGGGCGGGCTGGGCCACGGCCGCGGCGGGCACATGCACCTGTTCGACCCGGCCGTCCACTTCTCCTGCTCGGGCATCATCGCCGAGGGCCTGCCGCCCGCGCTCGGGCAGGCGTTCGCGTTCGCGCGGGCCGGCAGCGACCGGGTGGCGGTGGCGTTCACCGGCGAGGGGGCCGCCAACCAGGGCGCGTTCCACGAGTCGCTCAACCTGGCCGCGCTGTGGAAGCTGCCGGTGGTCTTCGTGATCGAGGACAACGACTGGGCGATCTCGGTGCCCCGCGGCGTCTCCACCGCCATCGCGTCCAACGCCGACCGGGCCGCCGCCTACGGCATCCCCGGCCAGCGGATCGACCACAACGACGTGGAGGCCATCTACGCGGCGGCCGGCACCGCGGTCGGCCGCGCCCGGGCCGGCCAGGGGCCGACCCTGCTCGAGGTGCACACGCTGCGGCTGTGGGGCCACTTCGAGGGCGACCCCCAGGCCTACCGCCCCGAGCTGGCCGATGTGCCCGGCCAGGACCCGATCCCGGCCTACGAGCAGCGCCTGGCCCAGGACGGCGTCCTGGACGCCGACGCGGCCAAGGCCATCAAGGACGAGGCATCGGCCAGGGTGGAGAAGGCGGTCGCGTTCGCGAAGGCCAGCCCGGTTCCCGCGCCGGAGACGGCGCTCGACTACGTCTTCGTGTGAAGGAGGCAGGGAAAATGAGCGCAACTGACACCACCTCAGCGGCTGGCGCCGAGGCCGGCCAGGCCGGGCGCAAGCTGACGACCGCCCGCGCCATATCCGAGGGGATCGCGCAGGAGATGGAGCGCGACCAGGGCGTCG
The DNA here is from genome assembly GCA_963730065.1 of uncultured Actinomycetes bacterium. GTDB lineage: Bacteria > Actinomycetota > Actinomycetes > Streptosporangiales > Streptosporangiaceae > UBA9676. The sequence goes on from CAVSQL010000017.1 coordinate 284,674, forward strand.
TGGTCATCGGCGAGGACGTCGGAGCCTACGGCGGCATCTTCGGGGCGACCGGCGGGCTGCTGGACCAGTTCGGCCCGGACCGGGTGCTGGACACGCCGATCTCGGAGACCGCGTTCATCGGCCTGGGCATCGGCGCCGCGGTCGAGGGGATGCGCCCGGTCGTCGAGCTGATGTTCGCCGACTTCTTCGGCGTCTGCATGGACCAGATCTACAACCACATGGCGAAGATCCACTACGAGTCCGGCGGCAACGTGCGGGTGCCGATGGTGCTGATGATGGCGGCCGGCGGCGGCTACAGCGACGCCGAGCAGCACTCGCAGTGCCTGTGGGGGACCTTCGCGCACCTGCCCGGGATGAAGGTGGTGGTGCCGAGCAACCCGGCCGACGCGAAGGGCCTGATGATCTCCGCGATCCGGGACGACAACCCGGTCATCTACGTGTTCCACAAGGGCGTCATGGGCCTGCCCTGGATGGCGAAGAACCCCCGGTCGGTCGCGCCGGTCCCGGAGGAGGCCTACGAGACCCCGATCGGGAAGGCGGCCGTGGCCCGCGAGGGCACGGACGCCACCGTGGTCACCCTGTCCCTGTCGGTGCACCACGCGCTCGACGTCGCGGAGAAGATGGCCTCGGAGAGCGGGGTCGATCTGGAGGTGATCGACCTGCGCAGCCTGGTGCCGCTGGACACCGGGACGGTCCTGTCCTCGGTGGCCCGGACCGGGCGGCTGCTCGTGGTCGACGAGGACTACCAGTCGTTCGGCCTGTCCGGGGAGATCGCGGCCCGGGTGGCCGAGACCGACCCGGGCCTGCTGCGGGCCCCGATGCGCCGCGTCGCCGTGCCGGACGTGCCGATCCCGTACGCGCGGTCGCTGGAGCGCGCGGTGCTGCCGACGCCGGAGCGGATCGAGGCGGCCGTGCACGACCTGCTCAAAGCCTGAGCGTGGCCGAGGTCGTGTTCCCCCGGCTGTCGGAGAAGGAGCCTGACGCCGAAGGCGTGCTCGCCACCTGGTTCGTCAGCGACGGGGACCAGGTGGCGAGCGGGCAGCTGCTCGCCGAGGTAATGGTGGAGAAGGTCTCCGGCGAGGTCCTGGCGCCCGCCGCCGGGCGGGTCCGCCTGCTGGTCGGCGAGGACCAGGCAGCCCGCCAGGGCGAGGTGATCGCGAGGGTGGACTGACCGCGGTGACGCCGCACCTGGCGGCGTCATGGGCTCGCTGGGCTGGTGGCGCTGATCCCCGACGGGCGGCCCGCGGCTGTTGGCCCGCTCACGCCAGTAGGGTTGGTGCCATGTCAGCACCGTATGCGAGAACGGTCATGACAGGCGGAGGGTCTCCGCAGGCTGGCACCGGCAGCGCACCCAGCGCTGAGATCAATGGCGAGCCCGGCACCAGCCGTCAGCCCGGCACCCGGGGCCGGGCCCTCGCGGCCGCCGGTCTCGGCGCGGCCTGCATCTCCGCTTCAGCGGTCCTGATCAAACTGGCCGATACCGGGCCCGCCACCGCGGCGTTCTACCGCTGCCTCCTCGCCCTGCCGGTACTGTTCGCCCTGGCCGTCGTCGAGCGCCGCCGCCGTGGCCCGCGCCGCCTCGCCGCGCACCTCGGCGCGGTCGCGGCCGGAGCGTTCCTCGCCATCGATCTCGTGCTGTGGAATCACACGATCGCCGACGTCGGGGCGGGGATCGCCACGCTGCTGGGGAACCTGCAGGTGCTCTTCGTGGCGCTGGCCGCGTGGGTGCTGCTGCATGAGCGCCCGGGACGGCGCTTCCTCATGGCCCTGCCGGTGGTGATGGCCGGCGTGGTGCTGGTGTCCGGGCTGGCCGGCGCGGGTGCGGGCGACAGCCATCCGCTCGCCGGGATCGTCTTCGGGCTCGGGACGTCGCTGGCCTACGCGGCCTTTCTGCTCATCCTGCGCCAGACCTCGGCCGGTACCCCGCATATCGCCGGGCCGCTCGCGGAGGTCACCACCACCGCCGCGCTCGGATCGCTGCTGCTTGGCCTCGCCTTCGGCGGCCTGCAGCTGGCCGTGCCGTGGTCGTCGCTCAGGTGGCTGCTGCTGGTGTCGATCACCAGCCAGACCGTGGGGTGGCTGCTCATCACCTCGTCGCTGCCCAGGCTGCCCGCGGCCGTATCCTCGCTGCTGCTGCTGCTCCAGCCGGTGGCCGCGATGGGGCTCGCCGCCGCCGTGCTGGCCGAGCGGCCGAGCCCGGCCCAGCTCGCGGGCGCCGTCCTGGTCTGTGGCGGCGTGCTGGCGGCGAGCAGGGCCGCCGCGTCACCGCGCAAGCATGATCATCCCGGTGCGCGGCCGGGCGGCCCGCCGCGTCCCGCTCCGGTGAGCCCAGCGGCCCCGGACGCCGGCCCGCCGGGTCGCTGAATTCAGCCCTGGGCGGCCGCGTCGAGCGCGTCAGCGAACGCCGCGGCGATCTGGCCGATCTCCGCTTCGGTGATCACGAACGGCGGCGAGATCTGCAGCGCCGTTCCGCGGAGCAGGCGGGTGATCACGCCCCGCTCCCGGATGGCGGTCACCAGCCCGGGCCCGAGCCCTGGGTCTGCTGCACGGGCGTCCTCAGCGATCTCGACCGCCGCGAGCAGGCCCGTCCCGGCGCGCACATCCGCCACGAGCGGGTGCTCGGCCAGCGGGGCCACCGCGCGGGCCAGCACCGGCTCCAGGTCGGCCACCCGCGCCACCAGCCGCTCCCGCCCGATCAGGTCCAGGTTGGCCAGGGCGACCGCGCACGAGGTGGGGTGGCCGGAGTAGGTGTAGCCGTGCCGGAACACCTCCCCGGACCCGGGCCGCCAGAACGGCTCGGCGACCCTCTCCCCCACGATCACCGCACCGATCGGGGTGTAGCCCGAACTGAGCCCTTTGGCCGTGGTCATCAGGTCGGGATCCAGCGTGAACCGCTCGCTGGCGAACCATGCACCGGTCCGGCCGAAGCCGGTGATCACCTCGTCGGCGATGAACAGCACGTCGTGCCGCCGGCAGATCGCGCGCACGCTCGCCAGGTATCCCGCCGGCGGCGGGTACACCCCGCCCGCCCCGATCACCGGCTCGCAGAAGAAGGCGGCGACCCGGTCGGCGCCCAGCTGCTCGATGGTCTTGTCCAGGGCCGCCGGATCGTCCCAGGCCACGTGCTCGATGAGGGATACCAGCGGGAGATAGGCATCGGTGTTGGCCGGGATGCCGCCGAGCGAGGTCCCGTAGGCGTTCATCCCGTGGTAGGCGTGTGACCGGGCGATGCTGATCTGCTTGCCGGGCCGGCCGACCGCGCGCCAGTAGGCCCGGGCGAGCTTGGCCGCGGTGTCCACCGCGTCCGATCCCCCGCCCGGGGTGAAGAACACCTTGGCCCCCGCCACCGGGGCCAGGTCCGCGACCCGGCGGGCCAGCTCCTCGGCGGGCGGGTTGGTGAACGGCTCGAACACCTGGTAGGCGGCGAGCTGGCGCATCTGGCCCGCCGCGGCGTCGGCGAGCTCGCGGCGGCCGTGCCCGACGTTGCAGTACCAGAGGCTGGCGAGGGCGTCCAGGTAGGAGCGCCCGCCGGTGTCGAAGACCCAGGCGCCTTCGCCCCGGGTGATCGTGACGGCATGGCCGGCCAGGCTGGCCATGTTCGCAAACCCGTTCCACAGCACTGGCTGGCGTGCAGTATCACCAGGTCCTGGCACCATCGGGCCTCTCCTCCACGCTGACGGGCGGTCCTGCCAACCTACCGGCGGTCCCATGCCAGCGTGGCGCGCAGCAGCCAAGGCGTGGCGCACAGCGAAGGCGTGGCGCACAGCAGCGTGGCCGGGCGCCGGGCACCCGCCCCGGCGCCGGCTCCTGGCCCGGTCAGCCCATGGTCTTGGCGCCGTCAAGGGACTCGCGGATGATGTCGGCGTGACCGGCGTGCTGGGCCGTCTCAGCGATCACGTGGAGCAGCACCCGCCGGGCCGGCCAGCGCGCTCCCGGCGGGAACCAGGGCGCCTCGGGCAGCGGGTGGGAGGCGTCAAGGTCCGGCAGCGTCACGACGAGTTCGTCGGTGCGGCTCGCGACCTTCTCGTACTCCGCCAGCAGCCCGTCTACTGATTCGCCCTCCGCCATGGTGAACCCGCCAGCCCATTCGGCGGTGTCCGCGCCCATCGCCGAGGGCCCCTCCAGCATGAAGTTGGCCCACTGGCGCTCGGTGGCCGTGACGTGCTTGATCAGGCCGCCGAGGCTGAGCTCGCTCACCGTGGTCCGCTGCCGGGCCTGGTCATCGGTCAGGTCGCGGACGGTGTAGCGCAGGAAGTAGCGGGCCCGGGCCAGGGATGCGAGCAGGTCCGCACGCTCGCCGGTCGCGCTGATCTGAGTACTGTTCATGGTGCCCGCTTCCGTTCGGTGTCCTCACCCCCAACGCTACGGGCGGCGTGTGACATAGCTGGAGGCGGTGCCGGTGAACATGCGAGCCATCGATTTTCACGTCCACCTGCCCACCCCGGACTGGCTGGACGGGAGCATGGCGGGCTACGTCGAGGCGGCGGAGGCCTATTTCCGGTCACCGGTGGAGCGCCAGTCGCTGCCGGAACTGGCGGAGATGTACCGGCAACTGGAGACGATGGCGGTGCTGCTGGCGTGGGATGCCGAGACCGCTACCGGGCGCCCGCGGGTGCCCAACGAGACGGTGGCGGCCGCCTGCCGCGCTCATCCGGACGTGTTCACCGGCCTGGGCAGCGTCGACCCGCACAAGGGCGAGACCGCCGTCGCCGAGGTGGCCAACATCGCCGCGCTCGGGCTGCGCGGGGTCAAGTTCCATCCGTCGCTGCAGGCGTTCGCCCCGGACGACGAGGCCTACTGGCCGGTCTTCGCCGCCTGCGAGCGGCACGGGCTGCTCGCGCTGTTCCACACCGGGACCAGTGGGATCGGCGCCCGCCAGCCGGGCGGGCAGGGCGTCCGGCTCGACTACGCCCGCCCGATCAGGCTCGACGCGGTCGCCGCCGCCCACCCCGGGCTCACCGTGGTGGCCGCGCATTTCGGCTGGCCATGGCATATGGAGCTGGTCGCCATGGCACTGCACAAGACCAACGTGTACATCGACATCTCCGGGTGGGCGCCCCGCCGGATCCCGCCCGAGCTGATCGGCGAGATCCGCGGGCGGCTGTCCGGCCAGTTCGTGTGGGGCAGTGACTTCCCGTTCCTGGCCCCGCGCCGTTGCCTGGCCGAACTGGAACACCTCGGCCTGCCGGACGATGTGCTCGGCCGGGTGCTCCACGAGAACGCGGCCGCCATCTTGCGCCTGGCCTGATCCGCGCCGGCCGCCCGGGTCAGTTCCTGCGGGCCACGCCACCCCAGACGGTCGCCGGGTTGGCGGCGTCCGCGTCCGAGCCGGGCCGCCATTCCGGCACCCGGACCAGGCCGGGCTCCACCAGTTCCAGCCCGTCGAACAGCGCGGCGACCTCCGCGCGGGAGCGGAACCTCAGCTCCATCGACATGAGGTCGTGCAGCCGCGACGCGAGGTTGCGGATGCCGACGATGTCGATGTCGCTGGCGGGATGGGAGATGGCCAGGTAGCTGCCGGCCGGGACCGCGCCCATCAGCCGCTTGACGATGCCGGCCGGGTCGTCCTCGTCGGGGATGCATTGCAGGATCCCCATCAGCATCACCGCCACCGGCTCGGCGAAGTCCAGCATGGCGGCCGCGGCCGAGACGATCTCGGCCACGTCCCGCAGATCCTGGTCGAGGTAGGCGGTGGCGCCTTTGGTGCCGCTGGTCAGCAGGGCACGGGCGTGGGCCAGGACGATGGGGTCGTTGTCCACGTATACGACCCGGCATTCGGGGGCCAGGTCCTGCGCGACGTCGTGGGTGTTGTCGGCGGCGGGGATGCCGGTGCCGATGTCGAGGAACTGCCGGATGCCAGCCTCGCCGACCAGGTACCGCACGGCCCGGGCCAGGAACGCACGGTTGCCCCGCACGCCCTCCACCACATGCGGGGCGGCCCTCAGCGCGGCCTGGCCCGCGATCCGGTCCGAGGCGAAGTTGGTCTTGCCGCCGAGCCAGTAATCGTAGACGCGGGCTACGTGCGCGACGCTGATATCGATGTCCGGCGGCGGGCCTTCCCGGTCAGAGGGCACCGGCCTGGAACCAATCGCTGGTCACTGACGCCTCTTCCGTCACGGACCGCGAGGCGCGGCCCTGCTGCTCCGCGGACAGCCTACCGACTGGCATGGGGACGCGGGTGCCCACTCTGCGTACCCGCCCGCTGACCTGGTGGAACCGCAGCATGGTGGAGCGGTCAGCCCGTTGGAACCGCCCGGCCGGCGCCTGGCCCCGGTACTTGAGGATCTGTTCGAGGTTGATCGACACGGCCACAGAGATCAGGCCGGCCAGGGCGGCGGCCGGCCCGGCCAGGGCCACGAAGAGGTCATGCCAGAGCGCGGGCTGACAGGCCGTCACTCCGGCGGGCCGGGCGCCGCGGGCCCGGGGCCGACGGTGTCCAGCACCTGCTGGCCGTACCTCGCCAGCTTGGTCTCCCCCACCCCGCTCACCGTGCCCAGCTCGGCCAGAGATGACGGCCGCGTCGCCGCGATCTCGCGGAGTGTCGCGTCGTGGAAGATCACGTAGGCCGGCACGCCCTGCTCCTTGGCTACGCCGGCCCGCCACGCCCGCAGCTGCTCGAACACTCCCACGGCCTCGGCCGGAAGATCCATGGGCTCGCCGCGCCGCGCTTTCGCCGCCTTCGCGGCCTTCGCCGCCTTCGCCGTCGGCTCCGGATCGCGCCGGAGCAGGACCTGGCGCTGCTGGCGCAGGACCCCGGCACTCTCATCGGTCAGCGCCAGTGTGCCGTAGTCGACTTCGACCGCCAGCAGGCCCTGGGCCAGCAACTGGCGGACGACACCGCGCCACTGCGTATCGCGCAGCTCGGTCCCGATGCCGAACACCGTCAGCGAAGCGTGATCGTGCTGGATGACCTTGTCGGTCTTCTTGCCGAGCAGGATGTCGATCACATGGCCCGCGCCGAACCTCTGCCGCCGCTCGCGCTGGAGGCGGAACACCGCCGACAGGATCTTCTGGGCGGCCACGGTGCCGTCCCAGGACTCCGGCGGCACCAGGCAGGTGTCACAGTTGCCGCAGGCACCGCTGTGCTCGCCGAAGTAGCCAAGGAGCTGCGCTCGCCGGCACTGGATGGTCTCGCACAGGGCCAGCATGGCGTCGAGGTGGCGGCTCAGCCGGCGGCGGTGAGCCTCGCCGCCCTCGGAGGTGTCGATGAGCTTCCGCTGCTGCACGACGTCGGCGAGGCCGTAGGCCAGCCAGGCGGTGGCGGGCAGGCCGTCGCGGCCGGCCCGGCCGGTCTCCTGGTAATACCCCTCGACGGACTTGGGCAGGTCCAGGTGGGCCACGTAGCGCACATCCGGCTTGTCGATGCCCATGCCGAACGCGATGGTGGCGACCATGGCGATGCCGTCCTCGCGCAGGAAACGCGCCTGGTTCTCGGTCCGGGTCCGCGCGTCCAGCCCAGCGTGATACGGCAGCGCCTCGATGCCGTTGTCCCGCAGGAATTCAGCGGTTTGCTCGACGGAGGCCCGCGACAGGCAGTACACGATGCCCGCGTCCCCGGCGTGCTCGGCGCGCAGCAACTGCAGCAGCTGCCGCTTGGGCTCGTTCTTGGGCGCGATCCGGTACTGGATGTTCGGGCGGTCGAAACTCGCCACGAAGTGGCGGGCCCCGGCCAGGTTGAGCCGTTCCGCGATCTCGGTCTGGGTCGCCTCGGTGGCGGTGGCGGTCAGGGCGATGCGGGGCACCGTGGGCCAGCGCTCGTGCAGGCCGGACAGCGCGAGGTAGTCGGGCCGGAAGTCGTGCCCCCACTGGGAGACGCAGTGTGCCTCGTCGATGGCGAACAGGGACACGTCACCGCGGTCGAGCAGGCGCAGGGTCGGCTCCATCCGGAGGCGTTCCGGCGCCAGGTAGAGCAGGTCCAGCTCGCCCGCGGCGAAGGCGGCCTCCATCTGCCGTCGCTGGCCGGGGTCCTGCGTCGAGTTGAGGAATCCCGCCCGGACGCCCAGGTGCACCATGGCGTCGACCTGATCCTGCATAAGCGCGATCAGCGGCGAGATGACCACGCCCGTGCCCGGGCGGACCAGGGCGGGTATCTGGTAGCACAGCGACTTGCCGCCGCCCGTCGGCATCAGGACCAGCGCGTCGCCGCCGGCCGCCACGTGCTCGATGATCTCCTGCTGCTGGCCGCGGAAGGAGTCGTACCCGAAGACGCGGCGCAAGATCTCCGACGCGTCGCTCAGCAGGGAACCGGTGCCGGGCGAGACCACCCGGCCACTCTACGGGCGATCGGTGTCACTCGGCCCTGCTACTCGCCGGCCAGGCGGTGCAGCGGGAAGGGCGGCCGGAGCCGCAGTTCCACGTTCCGGTCCGGCGGCGCGCCCGCCAGGTCCGAGCCGTGCCCGCCGAGCGGGGCGTTCGCGGCCAGCTCGCGGTGCAGCGCGGCCAGGTCGTCGCCGCTGTCCAGCGACGACGGGCCGAGGGGGGTGTCGTGGTCGACCATCGTGCAGACGATGGACAGGTGCCCGCCCGCGTCGACCAGCTCGACCAGCCGTGTCTGGCACGGCCAGTCCACGATGGCGCAGGTGGTGACCTCCCAGAACCCGCGCGCCGGGTCGGCGGGGTCGCGGCGCGGGCGGATCGCGTTGATGTGGGTGTGGCCGTTCAGCCACAGCACGACGTTGGGGAAGCGGTGCAGGATGGCCAGGACGTCGGGCCCGCTGAGCAGCGGTTCCTGGCCGGGTCCGGGGTGCCGGTTGTTGGTCAGGGTGCCGGTCCCGTGGTGGGAGAAGACGATGGCCAGGCGGTCCTCGTGGCCGGTGCTGACCGTCTCCCCGCCAGGCCCGCGGTAGGCCGAATGGACCTCGGCCAGCCGCGCCTGCAGCCAGCGGGCCTGCTGGCGGTCCAGGCAGCCGTCGGCGCCTCCGGTCAGGCAGTTGGTGTCCAGCGCGATCAGGCGGGCGGCCGCGGTGTCGTGAACGTAGTGGGCGGTGCCGTCCAGCAGGTTCTGCGTGCCGAACCCGTGCCCGTCCGGGCGCGCACCGGGCCGGAAATGGGCCCCGACAAAGTCCCGCCGGGTGATCGGCCGGCGCTGCGGATCGGCCGTGACGGTGCGGGCCGGGCCGGCCAGGAAGGCCTCGGGCTGGTCGGTGAACAGCTCCAGCGCCCGGTCGTGGTCGAAGGCCTCTGGCAGCGCCACCGGTTTTCTCGTGCCCACGAGCGCTCCGGCGATGCCCGCCGTCGCCGTGCCGACGCCCTGGTTGAGCGCCTCGTGGTTACCGAAGCAGGCCAGCCACGGGATGCCCAGGCCGTCGGAGCGGAACTCCCGCAGGGCGCGTTCCAGCAGGCCCGGATGGTGCGGGAAGCCGAATTCGCGCCGGAAGAAATCGGGCGCGGTCGCGCCCTGGCCGTCCGGCTTCCAGAACCAGTCGTCCGTCCAGTCGAGCGACTGGACGCCCTCGTGCCGCGGGCCGCCGGAGTCCGGCCTGACCAGTCCCCCGTCGAGCAGGGCGAGGAAGGTCTGCAGCTCGTTCCACTGCGCGTTGTCGATGGCATCCCCAGTGGTCACCGCGAGCCGCAGCGGCGCCCCGGTGGCCGGCCCGCACGCGCCGTTGACCGTGCGCAGCATGGCGTCGACCGCGTGCGTGGTGAGCGCCTCCTGCGGGCGCTGCACGGGGATGATCTCCGCATACCTGGGGTCGGCGAAGTAGCGGTTGAGGAACTCGAAGCGGGTCGGCGACTGGACGTCGGCGAGCTGGAGGTCGGTCAGGTGGACCAGGCACAGCAGCGGGCGGCCCCGGGCGGCGGCCCCGGCGCCGACGGCATCCCCGGGCGGGTCCGCGGCCGTGCCGAAGTCGTCGCGGACCAGGTGCGGCTCGCCGTTGACGATCGTGACCGCCCGGTAGGGAGCGGAGGACCCCGATCGCAGCACCCGGCCCGGCCCGAGCCTGCGCAGCGTGGTGAGCGGCGGACGGCCCCCGCTCACTCCTCGCTCGCGGCAGATTCGGCCTCGGACACGAGCACCGGGTCCGGGCGGATGGCCAGGGTCACCCGGCTGCCCGCCGACAGTGCTGTCGCGTCCGAGGTCGGGAGCTGGGCCAGGATCGTGGTGTCCCCGAGGTCGACGGTGACCCGGCTGGTCGCGCCCAGGAAGGTGACGGCGATCACGGTGCCGGCCAGCGGGCCGGATTCCTCCGCGGTGCCGGAGGCGAGGGTGACCGCCTCCGGCCGCACCAGGGCCGTCACCGGCCCGGGCGGGGTGGACAGGTCCACCAGCGGCAGGTCGCGTCCGCGCACGGTCACGGTCGACCCGCTGACCGTGCCGGCCAGCCGGTTGCTGAGGCCGACGAACTCGGCCACGAACGGTGTGGCCGGGCGGGAGTAGATCTCGGTGGGCGGGCCGAGCTGCTCGATCCGGCCCTGCCTCATGACGCCGACCCGGTCGGCGATCGCCAGCGCCTCCTCCTGGTCGTGGGTGACGAACAGCGTGGTGATGCCCACCTCGAGCTGGATCCGGCGGACCTGGTCGCGCAGCTGCGCCCGGACCTTCGCGTCCAGCGCGGACAACGGCTCGTCCAGCAGCAGGACCTGCGGCTCGATCGCCAGCGCGCGGGCCAGCGCGACCCGCTGCTGCTGCCCACCGGAGATCTGGTGAGCGTAGCGGCCCGCCTGCTCGGACAGGCCGACCAGGTCCAGCATGTCCATGGCCCGCCGGTCCCGTTCCGCCTTGCTGACCCGCCGCAGCCGCAGCCCGAACGCCACGTTGTCCCGAACTGTCATGTGCGGGAACAGGGAGTAGGCCTGGAAGACCATGCCCATGTCGCGCCGGTTGGCCGGCACACGGGTGATCTCCTTGCCGCCCACGGTGATCGACCCGGCGTCGGCGTCCTCCAGGCCGGCCAGCAGGCGCAGCGTGGTGGTCTTGCCGCAGCCCGACGGACCGAGCAGGGCGACCAGCTCGCCAGCGCCCACGGTCAGGTCCACTCCGTCCAGCGCGACGACCGGGCCGTAGTGCCGGCGCAGTCCTTCCATCCGCACTTCGACCGCGGTCCGGGCGGCGCCATCCTTCGTTCTGGTGACAGGTGAAGTCACGTGCGTTACCTCATCCCCGGCCACGGCGGCTGCGGCCGACGTAGGACACGATCAGGAGCAAGGCCAGGGCCAGCAGCAGCCCGGCCGCCGACGTGGAGAAGAGCACCCCGGCGTTGGGCGTGTTCCGGCTGATGGCATACAGCGCCACCTGCAGGTTGGTGTAGAGGAGCAGGTAGGCGATGGTGAACTCGCCGAGTACCAGCGCCGCGGTCAGCAGCACGGCGTTCAGGATCGCCTGCCGCATGTTCGGCGCGATCACCCGGACGATCACGGTGAACCAGCTCGCGCCGAGGCTGCGGGCGGCCTCGGACAGGGTCTTGACGTCCATCGAGCCCAGCCCAGCGGAAAGCGCCCGGTAGGCGTAGGGCAGCGCCAGGATCACGTAGGCCCAGAACAGCTGGAGCGCGGAGAGCTCGTAGTGCCTGATCCGGTTGTAGACCGGGGCGAGGCCGACCACCAGGACGATCGCGGGGATGGTGAGCGGCAGCAGGCAGAGGAACTCGACGGTCCGGCTGATCCACTGCACCCGCAGCTCGACCCAGATCATGGTCGGCACCAGCAGCACCAGCATGACCACGCTGGTGATGACGGCCAGTTCCAGCGTGATCTCGACCGCGCTCAGCAGGCCCGGGTAGGACACGATCTGCGTCCAGGCCGTCACCGACCAGGTGCCGAGCTTGGCCCCTTCCAGGGAGAACCGGACCATCGCCAGGAACGGCACCAGGAAGAACAGCCCGAACACCGTGAAGGCCACATAGCGGAACAGGTTCAGCCGCCGACGCCGGCGGGCCTGCATGCCGCGGCGCCTGGCCCTGGCCGGCGCGGTCACCAGCGCTTCATCGCCCAGCGAGGCTAGCGGAGCCATCGCCCCGCCCTGCGCTGCAGCAGTGCATATCCGGTCATGACGACGGCCACCAGGATCACCATACCCAGGGCGAGCACATCGGCCTCGTTGATGTTGCTCAGCCCGACCTCGCTGTTGAGCGCGGTGCTGATCTGCTGCGGGACGATATAGGCGATCTGGTTCTCCCAGGCCTGGATCGTCGCGAAGGCCGACAGCGCGTTGGCGAACAGCAACAGCAGCGCCCCGAGGAAGGCCGGCGCCAGCAGGGGGGCGCCGACGTGCCGCCAGTACTGCCACGCCGACGCGCCCAGATTCTCCGAAGCCTCCCGCCACTGCACCTTGAGCCCGTCGATCGCCGGCATGAAGACGAGCACCATCAGCGGGATCTGGAAGTACGCGTAGATCACCATGATGCCCCAGGGGAAGTCGTAGAACCAGCTGGCGTGCAGCAGCAGGCCGACGGGCCCGATGGTCACGAGGAACGCGAACGCCAGGGTGACCCCGCCGAACTGGGCGAGCACGCCCGAGACCGCCAGGTAGAGGCGGCGCACCGTGCCATCCGGATCCCCGGACGCCACGGCATACGCCAGGATCGCGCCGAACACGGCCCCGATCAGCGACGAGATCAAAGCCAGCTCCAGGGAGCCGACGAAGAAGCTGCGCACCTCCGAGCTACCGAGAGCCTTGAGGCCGGCCAGCTGAAACTGGCCGTTCGGGTTCTTGAACGCGTCGTAGACGACGATCCCGGTCGGCAGCAGCAGGAAGACCCCGACGTAGGCGAAGAACGGCACGGTGCCGACCCAGGCAGGAGCCGAAGGCCGGCGCCCGGCCCTGCCGGGCCGGGCGCCGGTCTCCGTCGTGGCGGCAGCGACGGTCACGTTCTCCCCCGCTAGCCGACGGCCTTCTGCCAGTTGGCCGCCAGGTAGTTGGCGGCGTTGGTCGCCTGGCTCTGGCTCAGGAACACCGGGGCTCCGGTGACCGGCGGCAGCTTCGCGGCGTCCGCCTTGTTGATGGTGCTGTTGGAGGCCATGGCCAGCTGCTCGACCGGCCGGGCGCCCCCCGCCAGCCACAGGTTCTGGCCACCGCCAGCCGCCTGGGAGTAGAGGAACTCCTCCCACAGCCGGGCCGCCGCCGGGTGCGGCGCGCTCTTGTTGATGGCCTGGGTGTAGTACCCGCCCAGCGCGGCGCCCGCGGGAATGAACACCTTCCAGTTCGACACCCCGACGTAGCTGGAGAGGTTGAGGTAGTCCCAGTTGAACACGACCGGGGTCGTGCCCGCCTTGATGGTGGCGCCGGTCGCCGACACGGGGTTGAAGTTGCCGGCCTGCTTGAGCTGGTGGAACCAGGCCACGCCCTTGGAGATGTCGCTGGCCGTCCCGCCCTGCACCAGGTTCGCCAGCATGACGCCGTTCAGCCCGGCGTTGGCCGAGGTCGGGTTGCCGTTCAGGGCGACCGCGCCCTTGAACTTCGGGCCGAGCAGCTGGCTCATCGAGGTGATCGTGCCGAACTTGCTCGAGTAGCCGATCGCCATGTAGCCGCCGTAGTCCTCGTACCACAGGCCGTTCGCGTCCTTCTGGGCGGCTGGGATGCTGGACCAGGTGGCCACCTTGTACGGCGTGAACAGGCTGGTGTTGACCAGCGCGACCGCCTGCCCGACGTCCACCACGTCGGGCGCCGCGGCGGTGCCGTTCTCCTGCTTGATCGCGTTGACCTCCTGCTGGCTGGTGCCATCAGGGTTGGCGGAGTTGACCTTGATCCCGTATTTCGCGGTGAAGTCCTTGATGATCGTGCCGTAGTTCGCCCAGGTCGGCGGGAGGGCGATGACGTTGAGCGTGCCCTCCTTCTTGGCCGCGGCGACCAATGTGTTCATTCCGCCTCCGGCCGATGCGGAGGTAACGGTGGCCCAGTTGGTCCCGCCGCTGGAACTTGACGAACCCGAGGAGCACCCGGCCCCCAGCAGTGCCAGGGCGGCGACCCCCGCCATTGCGAGTCGATACGACGCTCTCACGCGATTTCCTCCTGTCAGCTTGCCCCATCCCCCAAGCGGGCTGCGCCGCCCGAAGGCTCACAGCACACGGAGCCACTCAGGAGGTCGGCGGACCCCGCCCCGGTGTGCGACACCGGACGTCTTAAACGTTTAGCAGTCGGTATGTTCACCCGGCCTTTACCTGGGTGTCAAGGTTCGTTATCGAGTTGACGCACGGACGGTGCCCCGCTCACTCCGGACCTGGTTAACCCGAGGTAAACCGGGATTTTCCGGCGCCTGAAGAGAGGCCCGCTGCACGAGCTGGACGGGCGCCACGTAGTCGCCCGGGGGGTCCAGCCCGAGCAGCCGGAGCATCAGCCGCCGGCCCATTTCCCGGCCGTCCAGCGCGATGGTCGCCAGCGGCGGGTCGAGCAGCTCCGACGTGGGCAGATCATCATGGCCGACGACGGAGACCCCCGGCCCGATCGGCAGCGACAGCTCGCGCGCGGCCTTGTAAACCGCGCCCGCAGCGTAGTCGGAGTTCGTGATGACCGCCGTCGGGGCGTTCCTGCCCGCCAGCGTCCGCACCGCGGCCCGCCGGACGTCGGCGAGCGTGAGCGGGGAGTACATCACATGCGGGCGCAGGCCGAGCCCGGGGGCGAGCCGCCGGAAATGGCGGAGCCGGTCCGGGTCGGCCATCAGGTGGCGGGGCGCGGTGAGGAACGCGGCGGAAACGTGCCCGAGCTCGGCCAGGCGCCGCAGCGGCAGCTCGACCGCGGCGGCGTTGTCCGGGCAGACCCGCGATACGCCGCCGGCGCCGTCCACCACCGTGTTCAGCGCAACCACCGGCGCGCCGGCCCGCAGTTCCTGCCAGAGCCGGATCGATTCGCCCGTCCCGACCGAGGCGATGGCCAGCCCGGCCAGCCGCTGGGCGGCCATCTCCCGCACATGCCCGCGCTCGCGCTCCGGCGAGTAACGCGAATCCAGCACCAGCAGCGTGGCGCCACACTCACCCGCGATCTCCTCGGCCCCGGCCAGCACCTCGAGAAAGAACGGGTTGGCGAAGTTGCGGACCACGATGCCGTAGGTCGTGGTCTGCCCCCGCCGCAGCGCCCGCGCCTGCCTGTTGGCCCGGTAACCAAGCTCGGCGGCGGCCGCCTGGATGCGCTTGCGCGTGTCCTCGGCCACGCCCGGCTGGCCGTTGAGCGCGAAGCTGGCCGAGGCGACCGAGACACCGGCCATCCGGGCGACATCACGGATACCCGCAGGCCGCCGCCGGCCATCCTGATGACTTTCCATGATCTTCCCTGGGCCAGCAGCGCGCCGCCTCCCGGTTTCGGCGGCCCCGCTGACGCGCACCACTAACCATGAATGACCGGCGGCAGCAGCACAAGCGGCGATGTTCGTCGTTCAGCGGGCGCGCATCCGGTTGTTGCGGGCGTTGTGCTCGACCTCGGCGAGCCCCAGCACCTCCAGCACCGGCGGGATGTAGTTGCCGAACCGGCCGCGCAGCCCCTTCTTCAGCCCGTACCAGCCACCGGCCGGGTTGGCGGGTGAGCGCCCCCACGCCTCGACCGTGCCCTCGGCGGCCGGCTTCTGCTCGTCGGCGTTGCCCAGCGGCACCCAGTCGCCCCGCTCCTTCAGCATCGCGTGCAGATCGCCGATGCAGCGCAGCCGGTAGCGTAGCTGGGTCGTGCCGACCTGGACGACCAGGGCGGGCGGGTCGGAATCCTCATCGCGCCACGCCTCGAACTCGGACTTGCCCGGCGGCGTGGTGAGGATCCACGGGTCAGCGGCGGTTCCCGATCCATCGGCATGAGCCGTCATCGCGGTTGCTCCCTTCGCAGCAGACCCAGGCGATTATGGCAGCTAATACATGACATCTTCTGTCATGGTTGGAATTATCCTTGCCCTTATGCGAGCCAGCCGTCTGGTCGGCCTGCTGGGCCTGCTCCAGGCCCGGGGCCGGATGAGCTCCCGGCAGCTCGCCGATGAGCTCGAGGTCTCACAGCGCACCATCCTCCGCGATATCGAGGCCCTCAGCTCGGCCGGGATCCCGGTCTACGCCGTCCGCGGCCGCCTGGGTGGTTTCGAGCTGATCGGCGGGTTCCGGAGCGATCTCCCGGCGGCCGCCGCCGCGCGGCACCGGCCGGCGCCCGGTGCCCGGGCCCGGCGGGCCCGGGTCCGCCTGTCCCCGCGCGGCCGCCGCCTCGCGGCGCTGCTGGGCCGGCCAGCCGGCCTGAGGATCCGGCGGCATACCCCGGCCGCAGCCGGCCGTGACGGCTGGGTGGAGGCCTGGGTGCGGATCGACTCAGTCGACGCCGCGGCGCTCGACATGCTCGCCCTCGGGGCCGAGGTCGAGGTCATCCATCCGCCGGAGCTGCGCGCCCAGGTCCGGGAGACGGCCCGGCAGATCGCTGGCCTGCACGCGGTCCCAGCCGATAGGAAGTGATCATGCCAGAGTCTCTTTCCGTGGCCGGCTGCCGGCTGGTCTACGACACCGCGGGCGCCGGTGATCCGCCCATGGTCTTCGTTCACGGCTGGTGCTGCGACCGCTCGTACTTCGCCCCGCAGTTCGAGCACTTCGCGGCGAGCCACGCCGTCGCCGCGCTGGACCTGCGCGGGCACGGCGACAGCGGCAGCCCCAAGACCCACCCGGGTGGCTATGACATGGACGTGCTGGCCGACGACGTGCTCGCCGTCGCCGCCGTGGCCGGCTTCGACCAGCCCGTGCTGGTGGGCCACAGCCTGGGGGCCCTGATCGGGCTGGTGTGCGCCGCCCGGGCGGGCGCCATCGGTGCGCTGGTGATGGTCGACCCGGCGCCGATCACGAACGAGAAGGCCAAGAAGTTCTTCCGTGAGTCCGCCGGCGCGGTGGCCGCCGACGAGGACGGGTCGTGGCGCAGGAACTTCGTGGCCGGGATGTTCCTGCCCGCCGACGTGGCCCGGCGAGCCGCCATCATCGAGCAGATGCCGGCGAACCCGCCGGGGATCGCGGCCGAGGTCATGCGGGTCATGGGCGAATTCGACGGCGCCGTGCTGGCCAAGGTCAGCGTGCCGGTGTTGTCGATCGGCTCGGCCGGGCCCGCCAACTCCTCCGCTGACCTGCGCCGCCTGTGCCCGGCCATCACCATCGGTCAGACGGTCGGCTCCGGCCATTTCAACATGCTGGAGGTGCCCGAGCAGGTGAACGCCATGATCGAGCGCTTCCTGGCCGTCAACGGCCTGTCCCAGCCCGGCTAGCTACCCGCGCGGGCGTTGCGCCCCGCGCGGTACTGTGGCTGCCCGGCGCGAGTTTGGTTTCCGCCTGCGGTCGGCCATTGAAGCCCAGGTCAGCCCGCCCCCGCCGGAAACAGTTGCGCTTCCGGATGTTATGGCGACGGTCCTGTCAGTGCGGCGCAAGCAACTAGGCATTGGCTGATTGCCCGGCCGAGCGCGACGGCCGAGATCGTCGTGCCGCTACTCCTGACCACCGCCATCAGGCCGGCGGGGTGCGGCCGGAATGCCGGGGGTAGGCCGGCCGGGAAACGGTTCGCCGGGAGCCGGGCGGCCGCCCGACAATCGTTTGGTGGATATCGAGGGCTTTGTCCGCGACGGTTATCTGGCGATCCGCGGCGCCGTGGACGCGGGCGTGGCCGCCGCGTGCGCGGACGAGATCTGGGCCGCGCTCGCGACGGAGGGGGTGTCGCGGACCGACCGCCGGACCTGGACCCGGCCCTGCGTCCGCATCAACTGCCCCGAGGGGCCGCCGTTCGCCGCGGCCGGCACCTCACCTGCCCTCATCAGCGTCTATGACGAGCTGCTCGGTCCGGGCCGGTGGACCAGGCGGGCCGGCGTGGGAGGCACGGTGATCCCGCCTGGCGCCCTACCCGCGCAGGCCCGTGCGCAGCGCGACGATCCGCGTCAGCGCGGCGTCGAACACGCTCGCGCTCAGCGTGCCGTTGCTGAGCCCGGCGGCCAGGGCGTTCCGCGCCTGCCGGCCCTGGCTGGCCTTCTGGCTCGAGCAGAGGATCAGGTCCATCCCCGCCCGGGCGGCCAGGGTGGCGCGATGCCCGGTGGTGCCGAACGCCTGCAGCGCGCCGGCCTCCAGCGCGTCGGTGATCGTCACGCCCCGGAAACCGAGCCGGCCGCGCAGCTCGCCGTTGACAACGGCCGATGACAGCCCGGCCGGCGTGCTGCGGGCCAGCGCCGGGTACACGGCCCAGGACACCATTACGAGCTTGACCCCGGCGGCGATCGCGGCCTGGTAGGGATACTCGTCGATCGTGCGCAGAGCGTGCAGGCTCAGATCGAGGGTCACCGGCCGCGCGTCGGTGTCCTGCGAGCTGGCCGCCGCGCCCAGGCCCGGGAAGTGCTTGGCGGTCGCCGCGACGCCGGCGGCCTGCTGGGCCTTGATGAAGTCGGCGCCCAGCGCGGACGCCACCTGGGGGTTCATGCTGTAGGAACGGCCGAACTGGTCATCGAAGTCGCCCGCCACGCGGTAGATGTCCAGCACCGGCGCCAGGTTCACGTTCATGCCCACGCCGGCCAGGTTCTGCCCGGCGCCGGCGCCCGCGGCCCTCGCGGCCGCCGCGGGATGGGCCGCCTCGCCGATCTGCTTCTCCGACCGCACCGGCCGCCCGGGCAGGCGCCGGACCAGGCCGCCCTCCTGGTCGGTCATCAGCAGCAGCGGGACGGCGTGCAGCGGGTTGGACGCGCTGGCGTTGGCCTGGTCGAGCTGCTTGATCACGCCGGCGATCTGGGCCCGGCTGGAGATGTTGCCGCCGAAGAAGATGACGCCGCCGACCTCGCCGCGCCGGATCGCGCTCAGCAGCGTGGCTGGCGGCTCGAGCCCGGTATAGCTGTAGATCACCCGCTGGCCGGCTCTCTGGGCGGGCGTGAGGCTGGGCAGGGCCGCCGGGCTCGCCGCGGCCGGCTGCGAGCCCGCCGCGCTGGAGTCGTCCGCGGTCGGCGCGGTCGGCTGCCGGGCCGGGGACGACCGCCCGCCCGACGGTCCCGCCGCGGGCTGTCCGGCCGCACCCACGCAGGAGATGAGCGCCAGCGTGGACAGGGCCACGGCCAGCGGGGGCAGCGCGTGCAGCGGCGGCCGCCGCGGCAGGCGGCCCCGCCGTGCCGGGTGGGCCGGGGCCCGCCGCGCCTGCTGCGGTCGGTGATCCCTGGCAGAGCTGGTCATCGGTCCCCTGACGGCGCGAAACTCCCCTGACGGCGCGAAATGCGGCGCCCGACATGTAGGGCACAGGGTAGAGCACACAGCACCGCGGCAGGGCCCGGGAAGGCAAGACCCGGCTCATCCAGCCCGTCCCGGTTCGTAGAATTCGGCTGGGCGTGCAGGCAGGCTTGCGGCGGCGAAGACGGGATGCATGCGGCAGCCCGGGCGGGATCCTCCGCGAGCCATGCGCCCCGCTCCACTGCGGCCGGGACGGGCCCATCTTCAAGGGCATCTTCATGGAGGACCTGAAGCTGCTGTACGACCGGGCCGGGGGCGCCGCGTACCAGCGGTACATGCGCCGGAACGCGGTGGCCGTGTGGGACGACGACCGGCGAGGCGCGGTGTTCGGCGTCAGCTGGGGCGGGCCGTTCCGCGCGCCGACCATGACCGCGCAGGCGTCGGCCGTGGACGTCCTCACGACCCAGATACCGTAGCTGGCCCGGCCCGGCCGCCTGCCGCTGGCCAGCCCTGCCGCCCGCCGCTGACCGGCCCCGGCCAGCGTAGGCTGCGAGGGGAACAGGAGGCCGCCATGGGGTTCGAGCACATCCTGGTCGAGCGGTCCGGCGACTTCGCCACCGTCACCATGAACCGGCCCGAGCGGCGCAACGCTCTGTCCCAGGCGCACATGCGGGAGCTGATCACGGCGCTGGGCCAGATCGGGGACAGCGACGCGCTGGGCATCGTGCTGGCGGGCAACGGCCCGGTGTTCAGCGCCGGCCACGATCTGGCCGAGGTGGTGGAGGCCGACCTGCCGGCCATCCGCTCGCTGCTGGCGACCTGCACCGAGCTGATGACGCTCATCCAGCAGGTGCCGCAGCCGGTCGTGGCGCGGGTGCACGGGCTGGCCACCGCGGCCGGCTGCCAGCTGGTCGCGAGCGCCGACCTCGCCGTGGCCAGCGAGGAGGCCGGCTTCGCCGCTCCCGGCGGCAAGGGCGGCTGGTTCTGCCACACCCCGATGGTGGCGGTGGCCCGCAACGTCGGCCGCAAGCGGGCGATGGAGATGGCCCTGTCGGGCGACGTCATCGACGCGCGCACCGCCCTGGACTGGGGGCTGGTCAACCAGGTGGTCCCGGCCGCCCAGCTGGACTCGGCCACGGCGGACCTGCTGGAACGCGTCACCCGCGGGTCCGCGGAGAGCAAGGGCATCGGCAAGCAGGCGCTGTACGCCCAGATCGATCTCGACCAGCCGAAGGCCTACGCCTACGCGGTCGAGGTGATGGCCGCGACCAGCCAGTTGCCGGACGCGAAGGAATTCATGCGGGCGTTTCTCGGCAAGCGCAAGCCGCAATGGCACCGCGGGCGCCGCTAGGCGTGAGCTGACACCTTCAGGCCAGGCCGGCGCGTGACGGCCCGGCGCCGTGCTCGAGGATCTCGGCGGCGCCCCGCAGCACACACCGCAGCGGGTCGTCCACCACGACGACCGGGATGCCGGTGGCCGCCTCGATCCGGTTGGCCAGGCCGGGCAGGAGCGCCCCGCCGCCTGCGAGGCGGATCTTCCCGCGCACCACGTCTTCGGCGAGGTTCGGCGGGATGTCCGAAAGCATCTCCCGCACCGACCCCACGATCATCGCGACGATATGCTCCAGCGCCCGGGCCACGAGCCGGCCCGGCACATGCTCCACCCGGGGGTTGCGGCTCGCCACGTCCACTCCGACCGTTTCCACCCATCCGGTCCCGGCATCGGTCAGGCCCAGGTTCATCTTCAGGTTCCGGGCCGCGTTGCGCCCGATGAGCAGGCCGAGGTCAGCCTTGACCGCGTGCACGATCGCCTCATCCATGGCGTTGCCGCCCAGGCGCAGCGACTGGGCGCGCACCAGGTGGCCGCTGGTCACCACCGCCACCTCGGTGGTCCCGCCCCCGACGTCCACGATGAACGCGCCGGTCCCGTCGGCCGGCCCGACGCCGGACCCGGCCGCGGCGGCGACCGGCTCCTCGACCATCCGGACGTTGCACCGGGGCTTGACCGCCCCGGCGGCCACCGCCAGCGACCGCTGCTCGACCCAGGTGGCCCCGCCCGGAACACAGATCACCGCCGACGGCCGCAGCAGGCTGCGGCGCAGCCCGGCCCGGCGCAGGAACGCCTGCAGCATGGCGACCGCCCCGTCCAGGTCGGCGACGACCCCATCGCGCAGGGGATGGAGGACGTTGACGCCCTGCGGCTCCTTGCCCGCCAGGATGTCCGCGGCATCCCCCACGGCGGTCACCGCGCCGGTCGCCCGGTCAAGGGCGATCGCGGAAGGCTCATCGATCACCAGCCCCCGGCCGGCGACGTAGACCAGCGTGTTGACCGTGCCAAGATCGATTGCCACACCCGCCCGCAGACGCATGCCACCCACTCCGTTGCCGTGAACTGTCGTGTGGTCATCACATATGGTGCCCTCTCCGGCCGCCGGAGGCTAATGACGGGGGCCTGACCAGCCGCGCGAAGCTGGAACGCGCACGGTAAGTGAGCGCCGGAGCAACGTAACGGTGAGCGAGCGTCCCGGGGCGATCACCTCGCCGTCGACCTCGCGCGGCAGCCGCGTTTCGGCCCTGATCTCGATCCGGCTGGCCTGGTGCGTTTCGAGTTGCGGGCCGTCGCGAACGCTGCCGGTCAGCACGCGATGCGCTACCCGCAGCCAGCCGCCCGCGCCCGCTGGCGCGAGAATTCCCACGTCAAGCACGCCGTCGTCCAGCCGCGCGCGCGGCAGCAGGGCGAACCCGCCCGGCAGCAGCCCGGCGTTGCCGACCACTACGCAGCGGGCCCGCCGGGCCAGCGGCTCGCCATCGTCGAGGCGCACCGTGAACCACACGCCCGGCCCGTGCAGGTGCGCGGCCCCGGCCACGGCGTACGCGAGCCAGCCGGCGCGTCTTTTGAGCAGGCGCGGCGTGGCGGCGACGACCTGCGCGTCGAGGCCGATGCCCGCCATGGCGGCGAAGGTCAGCGGCCCGGCGGCGTCCCCGGGCCCGGCGGTGGCCAGGTCGATCCGGCGCTCATGCCCGCCGAACGCGGCGGCCAGTGCGCCACGGGTGCCGGGCGGGATGCCGAGCGCCCGCGCCGCCAGGTTGGCCGTCCCCAGCGGCACGATCGCGAGCGGGACCTGCGTGCCGGCTAGCGCCTGCGCGCAGGCCCGGACCGTGCCGTCACCGCCCGCCGCGACGACCATCCGGGCCCCGGCGGCGACCGCGCTGCGGGCCCGCCCGAGGCCCCGGTCGTCCAGGGTGGTCTCCAGGAACGACGGCTCCCAGCCGCTGGCGGCTGCGGCCTCCCAGCACCGCCGGCGGAACCGGCCCAGGTCACGGACCAGGGTGCGGTTGACGACGACCGCGGCGGACGGCATGGGATGCTCCCGGCTGAAGCGGCCCCCGGAATGCCCCATTGAACCACGCCCCTCATCGCCGCTTCCTCTCCGGCGGATGCTGACCAGCCAGGGCGCACCCGCGCCGAAAGTGTGCGGAAAAGGCTGCTATGGGGATTGTGGCGAATCTGAACTGGTGGGGGTTCTGTGCGGGCCAGGAGGGCTGGAGTGTGGCGGGTGTGGTGCCGGCGACGGTGGCCCAGATGGTGACCTGGTGCACAGGCTTTGACCTGGGTGAACCGTTTCCCGGTCTGGCCCGTTTTGTAATTGGTATTCGTGCTGTGCGCGCGATGGGCGGGCCGCGGGTGCTTATTCACGGACATCGGGGGAATCGTGATGCATCGCACTTCACTGGGCAGCGCCGGGCTCATCGCCGGGACACTGGCCGCATTCCTCAGCGTCGCCGTGGCTGTTCCGGCGCAGGCCGCAGGAGGGTGGTCTGCGCCCGTGCCCCTGCCCATCTCCGGCGGTTCAGCATTAGCCGCGGTCAACGCCTCCGGGGCGGCAGCAGCCATCACGTCGGGACAGACGGCGTCGGGCACGGCCGCCGTCAGCGTCTCCACCAGCGCGGACGGCCATACCTGGACGACGCCCGTGACACTGGGCCCGGGCGGGGAACCGGCCGTGGCTCTGGCCCCGAACGGGCGGACCGTGGCCGTATGGCAGGGTTTTTCGGGGATCACCTCAACCGGAGTGCAGGCGAGCGTCCTGGTGCCCGGCGGAACCTGGAGCGCACCGGTCACCGTCGCCCCGGCTGGGATCAACCCGCAGGTGGCCGTGGACGCCGCCGGTGACGCGGTCGCGATGTGGGCCACCTCCGGCGCGTCCGTGCAGGCGGCGATCTTGCGGGCCGGCGGGACCTGGTCTGCTCCAGTGACCCTGGGCACGGGCGTCACCCCGAACCTGGCCGTCAATCCGGCCGGCGCGATCCTCGCGGGCTGGACTACCTCCCCGCACGAGACCGTGGTCTCAGCCGGCACGGTCACCGGCGGCTGGTCAGCCCCGGTCAAACTGGGACCCGCCACGGCATACAAGCAAAACGGCGTGCACCTGGCCCTGGCCGCCAACGGGCAGGGCGTCGCGCTGTGGACCGGGGGCAACGGCGTGCAGGCCGCGACCCGCAGCCCCGGCGGCACCTGGACCGCCCCGGTCATCCTCGCCCCTAGTACATCGACCGTCGCCACCGGCCTGGCCGCGGACGGGACGGGCAACGCGGTCGCCCTGCTGACCAAGAACGTGGACATCGGATCGACCATCACCTGGGTCCCGGAAACATCGCGCCATTCCCTCGGCGGCGGCTGGACAGCACCCGCCCAGCTGGCCACGCTCTCGGGCAGGAGCGGGGAGATCGCCGGCACCCCGGCCGGCTCGTTCCTGGTCGAAGACGCCGGCAACGTGGTCACCAGCCCGCCCGGCCAGGGTTTCGGCGCCCCGGCCAGCCTCGCCACCAGCACCGTCCAGATCACCGCCGCCGCCGGCCACGCGCTCGCCATCTGGGCCCTAGGCGGCAACCTGAGCGCCGCCACCGAGCCAGTGACCTGACTCCCGGTGCCGCAGATACGCCACGCGGTCACACGATTCCTGAAGCACAGGGGCGGCCGCCCAGGACCTGGCGCACCGAGTCGATCGGACCCAGGCTGCCCATCGGCCCGAAACACCGCCGCCTGGGCGGGTAATCAGGCGCCATGGCTGTCTTCCCCGGCTGGCCTGCCCAGACTCCCGCCGGAGTGGTGCGGCAGGCTCGCCTGATGCGCCTGGACGCCCTGCTCGAGGGGGGCGCGGTCCGATGGTGCCTCCTCGAACAACAGGAGCCATGCGACGTTCACGCCGGCGAACACCACGATGGTCAGCAGCACGGCCTCCACGCGCACAGGCGCAGCGCCGAGCCCGAGCCCGCCGACGATACGGGGCGCGATCGCCAATATCCCGATCAGGACATAAAGCGCAATCGCCAGTACGTAAGCGGTCACGCCGAGCTTGCCCGGCGCGGAGCCACGTACCGCGATCAGCGTCACCGCCCCGCCGAACGCCACGATGGCGAACGACGTCCGCCACAGAACGGAGCTATCCGGGTTGATCAGGGCCAGCAGACTCATCAATCCAGGCAGCGAGAAATGCATGGCCACTCCGTAGGCTCGCCGGCGGGCCAGTGAGCTTCCTCGCCACTCGCCGTGACGTGTCTGTACGACGATGAGCCAAAGACCCAGCAGCGTGAAACACACTGCGGAAAAGGAGATGTAAAAGTCGGTCAGCACGAGTTCCTCCCCGTCCGCGTTTCACAGTCACGCCGCCGCTAGGCGCAAGGGCGCCCCCTCCAGCATGCACGGCCTTGCGCCGCAGGGCCTGCGGGGCCACATCCGCTGACGCCGGATCGACACGAAGAAGCAATTCGTGGCTCGGCCTGGACCATACGCCAACCTCCGCCGCGACGAGCGCGGTTGTGGCAGCTGGCGGTGGCCGCGCGAGCGGTACTGACGGCCTGACGCTAGCCGCGGGACGGCCTATTGCGTGGTGCGATAGCTGGGATGATCAGGGATGTGGCCGACGAAGCGACGAAGCATAATCAGGCGGCGTATGACCAGATCGCCGGTCTGTATGCGGGGCGCCAGGCAGTGCGCAACCGGTCATTTCCTGATCTGAGGGCGGCGTTCGCTGCTCACTTGCCGCAGGCGGCCGACGTCGCCGATCTGGGTTGTGGCCCAGCCGGGGATGGCGTGCGGTTCGCGCGGGCCGGACATCGCGTGGTGGGCATCGACCGGTCGGCGGGAATGCTGGCTTACGCCGCCAGGGTGCTTCCCGGGCGCGTGCTGCAGGGGGACCTGCGGTGCCTTCCTGTGGCCGGCGAGAGCCTCGATGGGATCTGGTGCTGTGCCGCCCTGCTGCATGTGCCCCATGATCAGACGATGACTGTGCTTGGCGAGATGCGGCGCATTCTGCGGCCCGATGGCCACCTTGCGCTGGTGACCGCGCTCGGGCAGGGAACCAGGCTGGAGCCGGTACCCTACGCCCCAGGCACGCAGCGCTGGTTCTTCTACCGGGAGGCCGCCCATCTGGATACGCAACTGCGCGCCGCGCGGCTACGGGTTTTGGCGATGACCGAGGAAAGCACAGCCCGCCACTGGCTCAAAGTCCTGGCCTGCGCTACCTGACGGGGTTATCCGATCGGTGGCCCGGGGGGAATCGCGCCCACGCCACCCACAGATCCGGACGTGACAGGCTCCTGGGATCCTGGTCGCCAGCTTCGGTGGGCCCGGTGGCCCCGGTGCCGCCGGTGGACATGCGCGCAGGCCGGGTGCGAGCCTGGACGCCAGCAGAGGAGCCCGGCGGCCAGCGGCCCGCCCCGGCGCTGACCGAGAGCATGGAGGGACCGTGGACAGCACAGCCCTGCGCGCCGTGCAGCAACCGCTCAAGGACGCCTACGCCGGCGATCCGCAGGCGGCCATCATCACCCTGCGGGCCCACGGTGAGCTCGGTGAGGAGGACATCAGCTGCTCGGTGGCGACGGGCCAGGCGCTGGCGGTGGCGGGCCTGCACCCGGCCACCGGCGGCGACGGCTCGCTGGCCTGCTCGGGGGACATGCTGCTGCAGGCGCTGGTCGCCTGCGCGGGCGTCACGCTGCGGGCGGTGGCCACCTCGCTGGGGATCGATGTCACCAGCGGGACCGTGCGCGCGGAAGGCGACCTCGATTTCCGCGGGACGCTGGCGGTGAGCAAGGACGCGCCGGTCGGGTTCACCGCTATCCGGCTGGGCTTCGAGCTCGACACCGACGCCAGCGACGAGCAGATTGCGACGCTGCTGCGCCTGACCGAGCGCTACTGCGTCGTCTACCAGACGCTCGCGCACCCAGCGCAGCTGGGGGCGTCGGCCACCCGCGCGGCGGCCTCGTGATGCCGGACGGCCCCGTGACGCCCGGCGGCCCGCGTCAGCCCGTCCGGTTCCTGGTCTTCGCGGCGTCCCTGCGCCGCGATTCGCTGAACTCGAGGCTGGCTGGGCTGGCGGCAGCGGCCATCGAGGCCAACGGCGGGGAGGTTGACGTCGCGGGCATGCGCGACTTCGACGCCCCGTCCTACGACCTGGACGTCCAGGACGAACAGGGATTCCCGCCGGGCGCGGAGGAGTTCCGGCGCCGGCTTGAGGCCTGCCACGCGTTCGTGGTGGCATCGCCCGAATACAACGCCTCGATGCCGGGGGCGCTGAAGAACGCCATCGACTGGGTCTCCCGTTTCCAGCCGCAGCCGTTCAACGAGCGCCACGGGCTGCTGATGTCCGCGTCGCCGTCGATGTCCGGGGGCAACCGCGGCCTGTGGGCGCTGCGGGTACCGTTCGAGCACCTGGGCGCGCGCCTCTACCCGGACATGTTCTCGCTGGCCCAGGCACACCGGGCGTTCACCCCGGACGGGCGGATCGCGGACGCGGAACTGCAGCGGCGGTTCGACACGAACATCATCAACTTCATGGACCTGGTCGAAGCGTCCACGCACTACCCCTGCGTGAAACGGGCCTGGGTGGAATACCTGGGCGAGCATCCCGAACCAGTCCTCGACCGGGTCGAGTGACGGCGGGCCCGGCGCTTGCGCTCAAGTGCGCTTGAACATTGATGCTTAACGAAAGTGCCACCCGGCCCGGTACCCCGGCCGCCTCCGGTAGCACCGAAGGGATGTGCCTGCCATGACCGCCCAGCCGCCGCGCCCGCTGCCGCAACGCAAGCAGGACACGCTGGCGCGCCTCAGCCGCGATGTGGACGCCTGGGTGGCCTCGGCCGACCGTGACGGCCACGCGTACCTGGTGCCGCTGTCGTTCCTATGGGATGGCGCGGCGTTCACCGTGGCGACACCGGAGTCCAGCCGGACCGGCCGCAACCTGCGGTCGTCCGGGCGGGCCCGGCTGGCGATCGGCTCGACCCGGGACGCGGTCCTGGTCAACGGCGTCGTCGAGGCCTTCACGCTGGAAACCGTGCCGGCCGAGCTGGCCCGTGCCTTCGCCGACAAACACTGGGACCCCCGCGAGGACACGGCCCGCTACGCGTACTTCCGCATCACTCCCCGCCGGATCCAGGCCTGGCGGGAGGAGAACGAGCTGGCCGGCCGCGACCTGATGCGCGACGGCCGCTGGCTGGCCTGAACGGCGGGCGGGCTACGCGGCGCCGTCACCCGGCTCGATGCCATGATCGCGCAAAAGTGAGCGCAACCGGCTCAACTCGGCGCTGAGCCGCCCGACCTCGTCGGCCAGGGCCGGGCCCGCCGTCCACTGCTTTTCCCTTTCGTCATTCTCGGCCATCAGGTCCCTCTCGCGGTCCCGCAGGACCACGGCGCCCTCGAAGTCCTGGGCGTCGATCGCCGCCTCTTTCTCGCGGCGCACCCGCGCGACTTCCTCGTCGAGATCGTCCAGGCGGGGCCGCATGCCGACCCAGCGCTCGATGGCCGCCAGCCGCAGGGCCAGCAGCTCGAGCTGGGCGAGGGTGTCATCGCCCGGCTGGACGTGCCTTGGTGGCTCGTCACCGGTATAACCCCGCAGGACCACGATGACCTGCTGCCGCACCCGCTCCAGGTCCGCTCCCAGCCCGGTCAGCACCTGGGCGGCGACGCCGTCCCCCTCGGCGACCAGCCCGAGCAGGATGTGCTCGGTGCCGATGTAGCGGTGGCCCAGCTGGCCCGATTCGCGCAGCGAGAGTTCCAGCACCCGCTTCGCCCGGTCGGTGAACGGAATGTGCCCGGAGGGCGGCCGCTGCCCCCGGCCGACGCGCGCCACGACCTGTTCGCGCACCGTCTTCAGGCTGATCCCCAGCGACTCCAGCGCCTTGGCGGCGACGCCCTCGCCTTCGCGGATGAGGCCAAGCAGGAGGTGCTCGGTGCCGATGTAGCCGTGGTCCAGCTTCCTGGCCTCATCTTGCGCCAGGACCACGGCCCGCCGCGCCCGCTCGGTAAACCGCTCAAACATGGTTCAATCAGCGCCTCTCGCCAGGCGCCCGCCTCCCCGCCCCGGAGACCGGGACCCGGCGCTAACCATCTTCGCGGCCGAGGCTGCCGCACTGGTGCGTGCTCACCGCACTGCCAGCATCCTTGCGGGCGGGCCCCGGGTCAAGGCTGCGTGCCCGGCGCAGCACGGTCAGCATCCGCGCGGCGATGAACACCTCGGCGGCGAGGGCCAGGGTGACCGCGGCCCGCTGCACGACGCCGTTCCACGGCTCCACCACCCGGGATGCGAAGACCGCCAGGGCCACGGCGCTGCCCAGTGCCAGCACCACCACCGGACGGCTGACAGCCGCCCAGTCGGGGTCCTTGCGGAAGCGCCGCCCCAGCACCAGCGGTGCCGCGAGCATCGCCCCGTACGCGACCCCGCTGGCCACGTCGTGCACCTGGTTGTGCCACGACTCGCCGGTGAAGCCCGGGCCGGTCAGCAGCAGGTGATCGCGCCGGAACACTCCCGCGGCCACGGTCGCCGCGCCCCCCACCACGACCAGCCACGGGCCGGCCGACCAGGGCGTGATCATCCGGCCCAGAGCGGCGCCAAACCCGATCGAGCACACGCCGAGCACCACGAAACCGGCCATCATGATCTGCGGATCCCGGGCATCGTCGGCGGCCAGGCCGCTCAGCTGAATCCCGGCCGGGGGATGACCGGCCTGGCGCAGCGAGCCGGCCACCCACGCCGCGGTGAACAGCGCCGGGCCCACCACGCCACCCAGCGCGGCCAGCCTGCTCAGCCTCATCGGCCCGGCTCCAGGTGACATAACCTAGAAGGTAGTCAGGGTGGCCCGGATGCCCACCGGCGGCTGCCTGCGGGCGCGGCCGGGCCAGGGAAGCGAGGCCACGCTGTGACCCGTCCGCTGGCCGACGCCGCCGCGTGGTGAGCCCGGGCGGCATCACCGCGCCGCGGCCGCGCCGGTGCGTGGTCATCGGGGCCGGAGTGCTCGGCGCGTGCCTGGCAGCCCGCCTCGCCGCGGCGGGTGCCGAGGTGACGCTCCTGGAGCAGGCCCAGCCCGGCCACGCCGCCACCCGGTGGAGCTTCGCCTGGCTGAACTCCAACAACAAGGTACCCCGCGCCTACTACGACCTGAATCACGCCGGGATGCGGGCCTGGGCCACGCTGTCGGCGGGCCTGGGCGGCGGGGCGTGGTACCGGCCGGCCGGGAACATCGAGTGGGCGGCGGATGCGCCGGGGCTGGCGCGGCTGACCGCGCGAGTGCGCAGGCTCGCCGGCTGGGGGTACGCGGCGCGCCTCATCGGCGCGGCCGAGGCGGCTGAGCTTGAGCCGTCGCTGCGGCTGCCCGGCTCGGTGGCTGAGGTCGCCTGGTTTCCCGGCGAGGGTTATCTGCTCACCCGTCCGCTGGTCAGCCAGCTGGTCAGGCACGCGGTCCGGCATGGCGCCAGGCTGCTGACCGGCGAGCCGGGACGGGTGGTCGGCCTGGATGCAGGGGGCGGCGCGGTGCGGACCGCCGCCGGGGAGGTGATCAAGGCCGACGCGGTGGTGTGCTGCGCGGGGCGCTGGGTTCCCGAGCTGGCCGCGCTGGCCGGCGCGGCGTGCCCGGTGCCGCTGGTGCCGTGGGCGGCGCCGGGTGCGGCGGCGCCGGGGCTGGTGGTGCAGGCCGGGCCGGTGACGCCGCCGGGCCCGGCCCGGGTGGTGCACGCGCCGGAGGTGTACCTGCGGCCCCATGCGGGCGGGATGGTGCACCTGGAAGCGCCCGACGCAGCGGTGGACCTTCATACTCCCGACGCGGCGCTGGGGCGCTGGGCGGACGAGCTGCTGCGCCGGGCGCGCCGCGTGGTCCGCGGGCTGGAGCGCGCCGGTGTCGCGGGCTACCAGGTGTGCGTGCGCCCGATGCCGGCCGACGGCCGGTCCATCGTCGGGCCGCTGCCGGGCGCCGACGGCCTGTACGTGGCGGTGACGCACAGCGGCGTGACCCTCGCCGCGCACCTGGCGGGCCTCGTCGCCGCCGAACTCACCGGCGGCACCCCAGCCGCCGAGCTCGCCCCCTACCGACCTGACCGGTTCCTGGCCGGCGCCCGCCCCGCCAGCCGGTGACCGGGGCCACCCGGACCGGCCACCGCGGCAGCACGCCGCGCCGGGCCGCTCGCTCGGTGCGCTGTTCGCCTATCCCGAACTCCGGGACTGGCTGCAACTCCGGCACTGGCTGGGGCGGCGGGTTCACCGCGGTCGCCGGCTACCGAGAGGCCGGGCAGGCCCTGACGGCCGAGAGCCGCCGGATGATCGTGACCGCGAGCCGCTGACCCGCCGTTCAGTTCAGTCCGGGCCACCGATAAGAATGGGCCGAGACAGCCTGCGCGTTGCCGCGCCACGGCAGCCGGGGAAGAGAGCAGTCGTCTGGATGGTGTGAGCATGACGCGGGCCCCGGCGAGACTGACGACGCCGGTGCGCGTGCTCGTCGGCTTCATCTGCGTGCTGGTGCTGGTCGACACCCTGTTCTTTACAGCGCTGACGCCGCTGCTGCCTTACTACGTGCAGACGGCTGGGCTGACGAAGGCGGGCGCGGGAGTTCTGGTCGCGGCCTATCCCCTGGGCACGCTGATCGGCGCACTGCCGGGTGGCCTCCTCGCCTCCCGGCTCGGCTCGCGGCTGGTGGTGCTCCTGGGACTCGCGCTGATGAGCGTGTCGACACTGGTGTTCGGCTGGGCCTCCAGCGCGGTGGTGCTGGACACCGCCCGGTTCGTCCAGGGCTTGGGCGGGGCGTGCACCTGGGCCGCTGGCCTGGCCTGGCTGGCGAACAGCGCGCCGGCGGAGCGGCGCGGTGAACTGCTCGGCACGGCGATCGGCGCCGCGGTCGCCGGGGCGCTGCTCGGCCCGGTGGCCGGGGTGATCGCCGACCAGGTGGGAACCGGGCCCACGTTCGCCGGTGCCGCCGTGGCCGGCGCGGGCCTGATGGTGGTGGCCTTCCTGGTGCCGGCCCCACATGGCACCGAGCCCCAGGGGCTGAGCGCTGCGTGGCCCGCGCTGCGCGATCGCCAGGTCGGCACCGGCATGTGGATCACCATGCTCGCCGGGCTGGGCTTCGGGGTCCTGGACGTCCTCGCGCCGTTGCGGCTGAACTCGCTCGGCGCCTCGGCCGTCGTCATCGGGGCGGCTTTCCTGGGCGCATCCGCCGTCGAGGCGGCGCTCTCGCCGCTGGCCGGCCTCTCTGACCGCCGCGGCGCGCTGACGCCCATCCGGCTCTCGCTGGCGGCGGCGGTGGCGCTGACCCTGCTGGCACCGCTGCTGGCGCCGGCGGCGCTGCTCGTGGCCCTGCTGGTCGTGGGCATGCCGTCGTTCGGCACGCTCTACACACCGGCGGCGGCACTGCTGAGCGCTGGTGCGGACCGGCTCCAGCTCAACCAGGGGCTCGCGTTCGGCCTGGCGAATCTCGCGTGGGCGACCGGGCAGGGCGCCGGTTCGGCCGCGAGCGGCGTGCTCGCCCAGGCGACCTCGGATCTGGTCCCGTACACGCTGCTCGCGGTCGCCTGCCTGGCGACGCTGGCCGTCCTGCGCTCCTGGGCCCGGGCCACCCGCTGACCGGGCCGTTATCGGCGGGCCGCCGATAACGGCTAGGCCAGCAGCCGCGCCCGGCAGGCGAGCTGGAGCGCCAGCCGCTGATCGGGATCGTCGAGATCGACGTCGAGCAGCTCGGTGATACCGCGCAGCCGGTTGGCCACGGCGTTGCGGTGCAAGTGCAGCTTCTGCGCCGTCTTCACGATCGACCCCTGCTCATCGAGGTAGGCCGCGAGCGTCTGGATCGCCGTCTCGGCCCGGCCGGGGCCGAGCTTCTCCAGCGGCGCGAGCTGGTCGCGCACCGAGGCCCGGGCGGTGTCGGACGAGTACCACTCCATGAGCATCCGCTGCACCCCCACCACGTCAAAGCCGGCGACGCCGGGCGGCTTGCGCGCCGACCGTGCGGCCAGCAGCGCGCCCCGCGCCTCGGCCGCCGAGGCACGGAGCCCCATCGCCCCCTCGTGCGGCGATCCCACCCCGGCCCGGAACCGCAACGCCGGCATCCTGGCGTCGATGGCATGCAGCGCACGCTCGGCCGACCGGGCGGCCCGGGCACCCGCCTGCGGGCCGGGGTCGGAGCTCGTTACGCGGATCAGCACGATCGCGCGCGCCATCCGCGACAGGTACCAGACGCCGCCGCCCGCCGTGACGGCCTGCAGCGCGAGCTGCCCCGCCGCTTCCAGCAGCTCGAACCGGTGCACCTCGTCCGGCTCGGCCTCCTCCAGATCGTCGGCCTCGATCCGGACCGCGACATGCCAGCCGCCCACCGGGATGGCCAGCTGCCGGGCCCGGTCGAGCAGGTCCTCGTTGATCGCCGCGCCCGACATCAGCAGCTCGGCCAGCAGCTCGCTCCGGGAGCGGACCGGCAGCTCACGCGCCCGTCGTGCCAGGTCGAGCAGGTGTGCGGCCGCGAAGGCCGCGGTGTGCAGGACGAGCCGGGCGCCGACGCCGGAATCGCCGAGCGCATGCGGAGCGGCGAGGTAGCCGATCGGCGTCTCCCCGACCACGACCGGTGCGCTGACTTCATCCGCCGTCCCGCCGCTCGCCGGGCCGCCATCCCGGCCGGCCGCCGCGGCCGGCCGGTAGCGGGCCTCGCCATTGGCGGAGGGGCCGCCCAGGGCGGAAGGGCCGACATCGCCGGGTGCGAGGGGGCGGAACTCGACCGTGGTCCCGAGCGCCTGGCTGACCGAGGCGCACAGCTTGTCCAGGTCCGCACCGTCCCGCTCGGCGCGGAGCACCGCGTCGAGCCCCTGCTGGGCCCGGCCGAGCGCCCGCTCGGCGCCACCGCCGATCTCCCGCATGATCGCCTGGACGAGCTCGGTCAGGTCGGTATCCATCGGGATGGAGACAAGCGCGATGTCGGCGCGCCCGGCGATATCGGTCACCGTCACGGTCGGCCGCCACCGCTCGGCCGCGAAGGCGGCGACCGCGGCCACCTGGTGGATCGACGCCCAGCGGAGGGCCATGTCGAGGCGGTAGTCGGTGACCTCCGCCGAAGCGGACCGGGAAAGGACGACCAGGCTGGTATGCGGGGCATGGTCCAGCTCGGCGAACCGCTCTGCGAGCTGGACCACGGTGACCTGGCGATCACCACCACTCCGGCTGACTCGGCGCAGCCGGGCAAGCGGTGAGCTCGCCAGGATCTCGTCCACGGTAGGCATCAGAAGCCCTGCCCTATTCACAGCGTCAGAAGGCCACCTTATGCGGATCGCACACATCAGTCACCATCGCGGTGCAATCTGCCCATTCATCTCAGCAGGGCGGTCTGGGAAGATGCTATTGAACAGGCATTCAGCAGCGGGCATGGCTGATCGCACGCAGATACCCAGGTCCCCCAGGGGAGAGCGATGGAGTCCGAGACCATGACCAGGCGGGAGGCTGACGACAAGGCCCCGGACTGGTGGCCGTACGCCCCCGAGTTCCCGGACTGGCACGTATGGCGAGGTGTCGCTGGCCTGCTCTACGCGCGACGGCCCAGGTCAAGCCCACCCAAGGTGGTGCGCGGCAAGACCACGGTTGACCTTCGTGACCAGATCCGGCTGGCCGAAGTTCCCCGGTAACCAGTCTGGATCCTGCCGCACCCCGGCGATTCCCGTAACGCCGATGGTCCCCGCTGCCTGTGTCCCGGCTGTGGCCGGTGCCTGAGTCCCGCCCGCTCTACCGGTTCATCGCACGCACTCGATAGCCATCCCGCCTTAGCCAGCTCAGGGCCTGGGCGTCTCACGTGCTGGCGCCCGCTCCGCGCCCGCCATCCGCCTGGCCGCCGCGCAGGCCGGCGCCGCCGGGGGCCACTGCGCCGCCGCGCCGCCAGGCTCGCCAAACGCCGTCGGCGAACCTCAACCGGCAGCCCTTCGCGATGGCCGCGCCGGGCGCAAAGGTGCCAGGTATCCTGGGCAAAGTTGAGCAATCTGGTGCGTAACACAAATTGCCATCTGTATCTCATGACAGCCAAAACCGGTGACTATGAAGAGATTGCTCGATCCGGATGCACTGCGGGCGCTGGCCCGCGGGTGCGCCGTGCTTGGCGCCGGCGGCGGCGGCGACACCTATTACGCACTTCTGCAGGCCTTGCAGGCGACCGAGGATTTCGGCCCGGTTCCCCTGGTCAACGTGGACGAACTGCCGGACGACGCGCTGATCATGCCATGCGGGGGGATCGGCGCACCCACGGTCAGCGTCGAGAAGATCGAGAACGGGGACGAGGGGGAATGGCTCCGGGAGCATCTGCAGTACCTGACCGGGCGCCGGGTGGCCGCCCTCATGGCCGGCGAGATCGGCGGTGGGAACGGCTTGCTGCCCGTCACCTGGGCCGCGCGGATGGGGC
Organism: uncultured Actinomycetes bacterium; assembly: GCA_963730065.1. GTDB lineage: Bacteria > Actinomycetota > Actinomycetes > Streptosporangiales > Streptosporangiaceae > UBA9676. Next base: position 319,420 of record CAVSQL010000017.1, read on the forward strand.
TGCCGCTGGTGGACGCCGACGGCATGGGACGCGCCTTCCCGGAGGTCCCGCAGGTCACCATGCATCTGGCTGGTATCCCGGCGAGCCCGGCCGTGGTGACCGACGAACGCGGCAATCTGGTGGTCTTCCAGACCATTTCCGGCCACTGGATGGAACGGCTGGAGCGGGCGGCCGCGATCGAGTTCGGCGGCGCCGCCTCGTCGACCGAGTTCTCGATGACCGCGGCCCAGGCGCGCACCGCCACCGTGCGGAACTCGGTCTCGCTCGCGATCAGGATCGGCGAGGCGATCACCGGCGCAGTCGGCAGCCCAGTGGCCGCCCTGATCGCGGAGATTGGCGCGTTCCAGCTGGTCAGCGGGAAGATCTCGGACGTCGAGCGGCGCACGATCAGGGGGTTCGCGCGCGGCACGGTGGTCGTCGAGGGCCTCGGCGAGGACACGGGCCGGCTGATCAGGCTGGAGCTGCAGAACGAGAACCTGGTGGCGCTGGAGCGCGGCCGGCCGCTCGCCTCGGTGCCCGACCTGATCACCGTGCTGGACAGCGAGACCGCCGACGCGATCGCCACCGAGCGGATCAGGTACGGCCAGCGGGTCACCGTGATCGCCTTCGCCTGTGACCCGGTCTGGCGGACCGAACGCGGCATCGCGATCACCGGGCCACGGGTGTTCGGCTATGACCTCGACTTCCAGCCAGTGGAGGAGCTCGCCGGTATAAGGGCCTGACTGCCGCCTCGTCAACGGCAGACATCAGAAGCGCTGCCCTATTCACAGCGTCAGAAGGCCACCTTATGCGGATCGCACACATCAGTCACCATCGCGGTGCAATCTGCCCATTCATCTCAGCAGGGCGGTCTGGGAAGATGCTATTGAACAGGCATTCAGCAGCGGGCATGGCTGATCGCACGCAGATACCCAGGTCCCCCAGGGGAGAGCGATGGAGTCCGAGACCATGACCAGGCGGGAGGCTGACGACAAGGCCCCGGACTGGTGGCCGTACGCCCCCGAGTTCCCGGACTGGCACGTATGGCGAGGTGTCGCTGGCCTGCTCTACGCGCGACGGCCCAGGTCAAGCCCACCCAAGGTGGTGCGCGGCAAGACCACGGTTGACCTTCGTGACCAGATCCGGCTGGCCGAAGTTCCCCGGTAACCAGTCTGGATCCTGTGGCATGCTCCGGCGTTTCCCGTCGCGCCGGCCGTGCTTGCTGTCCATACGCCCTCGTTCCCCTGGATTGCTTGCGTAGCCTGAGCCGCACCAGCCCCGCTGATCTCACTGGCCCATTCACGCGTCCTGGGCTAAGCCGTTCACGTCCATGGCCTGCCTCGGCGATGGCGCGCTGAGGGCAGGGCCGCCAGGTATCCTGGCAAGGCTCAGCGACCAAGTGTGCACATGACGTGACATCTGAAGCTCATGACGGCCAGCGCCGGTGACCATGAAGAGACTGCTCGACCCTGACGCATTGCGCGCCCTGTCCCGGGGATGCGCCATCCTCGGCGCAGGTGGCGGGGGCGATGCATACGTGACACTGCTGCAGGCATTGCAGGCAACCGAGGACTTCGGCCCGGTTCCGCTGGTCGATTTGGACGAATTGCCCGATGACGCGCTGATTATGCCGTGCGCCGGAATCGGTGCCACCACAGTCATCCTGGAAAAGTTCGAGAACGGGGACGAGGGAGCACGGCTCCGGGAGCATCTGCAGTTCATGACCGGGCGCCGGGTGGCAGCGCTGATGGCCATCGAGATCGGCGGCGGGAACGGCGTGCTGCCCATCACCTGGGCCGCGCGGATCGGGCTGCCGGTGGTGGACGCCGACGGGATCGGCCGCTCGTTCCCCGAGGTCCCGCAGGTGACCATGCATCTGGCTGGTATCCCGGCGAGCCCGGCGGTGATGACCGACGAACGCGGCAACCTGGCGGTCTTCCGCACGATTTCCGGCCCCTGGATGGAGCGCATGGAGCGGGCGGCCGCGGTCGAGTTCGGCGGGGCGGCATCCTCGGCGGAGTTCTCGCTCACCGCGGCGCAGGCGCGCGGGGCCACCGTGCGGAACTCGGTCTCGAAGGCGATCAGGATCGGTGAGGCGCTCGCGGGTGCGGAGGGCAGCCCAGTGGCCGCGCTGATCGCGGAGATTGGCGCGTTCCAGCTGGTCACTGGCAAGGTGCTGGACGTCGAGCGCCGGACCACCAGCGGGTTCGTCCGCGGCAGCGTGGTGATCGAGGGTCTCCGGGAGGACGCAGGCCGGCTCATCCGGCTGGAGCTGCAGAACGAGAACCTGGTGGCGCTGGAACGCGGGCGCGTGCTCGCCTCGGTGCCCGACCTGATCACCGTGCTGGACAGCGAGACCGCCGACGCGATCGCCACCGAGTCGATCAGGTACGGCCAGCGGGTGACGGCGATCGCTTTCGCCTGCGATCCGGTCTGGCGGACCGAGCGCGGGATCGCGGTGGCCGGGCCGCGGGCGTTCGACTACGAATTCGATTACCGGCCCGTGGAGGAGCTCGCCCGTGCCAGTGCCTGAGCACCGCCTCGGCATCGACGTCGGCGGCACCAACACCGACGCGGTGATCATGGATTCCGCCGACCGGGTCGTCGCCAAGGCCAAGGTGCCGTGCACACCCGACATCACCGGCGGAATCACCCGGGCGATCGACACCGTGCTGCACGCGCCAGGGGCGGACCCGCGGCGGATCAGCCACGTCATGCTGGGCACCACCCATGCGACCAACGCGGTGCTGGAGCGCCGGAACTTGCGGCGGGTGGCGGTGATCAGAATTGGCGGCCCGGCCACCCTCAGCGTCCGGCCGATGTTCGGGTGGCCACGCGACCTGGCCGACACCATCTCGGTCGGGGCGACGATCGTGGACGGCGGCATCGAGTTCGATGGCCGGGACCTGTCGCCGCTGGACACCGACGCCCTCGCCCGGTTCCTCGGCCGGGTCGGCGGCGCCGCCGAATGCATCGCCATCACCAGCGTGTTCGCCCCGGTCTCGCCCCGGCACGAACTGCTGGCGGCCGACATTGTCAAGCGCGAGCTCGGCGAGGTGCAGGTCTCGCTGAGCCACGAGATCGGCTCGATCGGGCTGCTGGAGCGGGAGAACGCCACAATCCTGAACGGCGCGCTGGCCGGAGTCGCCCAGGATGTGGCCGAGGCGATGCGGGCCGCGCTGGCCGCGCACCAGCTGCGGCCGACCAGGTTCTTCGCGCAGAACGACGGCACCCTGATGGGCCTCGACCATGCCCTGCGGTACCCCGTGCTCACCATCGGCAGCGGGCCGGCCAACAGCGTCCGCGGGGCCGCGTTCCTCACCGGGAGCTCCGACTCGCTCGTGATCGACGTCGGCGGCACGTCCACCGACGTCGGCGTGCTGGTCAACGGCTTCCCGCGGGAGTCGTCCCAGGGCGTGGAGATCGGTGGCATCAGGACCAACTTCCGGATGCCCGACCTGGTCACCATCGCGCTCGGCGGTGGCACCGTGGTCTCCCGCGACCAGCAGGAGACCCGGATCGGGCCACGCAGCGTCGGCTACCTGATCCAGCGGGAGGCGCTGGTCTTCGGCGGCTCCACGCCCACCCTGACCGACAGCGCGGTCGCCGCCGGCCGGGCCATGCTGGGCGGGGGGAAGCCGTCCCGGCGCCACCGGCGGCTGCTCGCCGACGCGCTGGCGCGCGCCGACGTCATGCTCGCCGAGGCGATCGACCGGGTGAAGACGTCCAAAGAGGATCGCGCGCTGGTCGCCGTGGGCGGCGGCAGCATCCTTGTGCCCGACCGCATCCCCGGGATCAGCGAGGTCGTCCGGCCCGAGCACTTCGATACGGCCAACGCCGTGGGAGCCGCCATTGCCTCAGTCAGCGGCCAGGTGGACCGGATCTTCCACGTCGGGGAAGCTGGGCGGCGGGCGGTCCTCGACGAGGCGCGCGACGAGGCGTGCGAGCGCGCGGTCGCGGCGGGCGCCGACCCCGGCACGGTGCAGATCGTCGAGCTGGAAGAGATCCCGCTGGCCTACCTCACCTCGCCATCGCTCCGGATCCGCGCCAAGGCCGTCGGCACCCTCGGCGACCGCTCGAAGCAGCAACTTCACGCCGACCTGGCCCGGCAGGCACGCCTGGCCGACCAGGCCGGCCAACCCGACCCAACCATCCCGCCAGCGACGGCTCCCTGACCGACCGCGCCGACGGCCCAGTCACCGACAAGGACCACGGAGGCATTCATGAAGCCCCACCGCGCCGGACTGCTGTTCGCGTCCGGCTCCGCGCTGGCCCTGCTCCTCGCCGCCTGCGGCGGCTCGAGCTCGTCGGCTCCGCAGCGGGCCGCCAGCCAGGTGTTTACCTATGACACGACCGCCACCGTCATGGACGACGGCTGGGATCCGGCGACGGAGTACTCCGACGGCATCATCGCCATGAACAACATGTACGAGACGCTCACGCGCTTCAACCCGGTGACCCACCAGATCGACCCGCTGCTCGCGACCAGCTGGTCGAAGTCGGCCAACGGCCTGACCTGGACGTTCCACCTCCGCCACGGGGTGCACTTCCACACCGGCCGGCTGATGACCTCGCAGGAGGCGAAGGCCGCGCTGCAGCGGACCATCAAGCTCGGCGGGGGCGCGGCCTACGTCTTCTCCGCGGTGAAGAGCATGAGCACCCCGGACCAGTACACACTGGTGTTCCACCTGAGCTACCCGGCGCCCATGGACGTGGCGACGTCGGCCGCCTACTCCGCCTACATCTACGACACCCAGGCGGCAGGGAGCGGGGCCAGCAGCGCCGCGCTGACCAAGTGGTTCAACACCCCGCACGACGCGGGCACCGGCCCCTACACGCTGCAGACCTGGAACAAGGGCCAGGAGTTCGAGGTCATCCTGAAGGCCTACCCCGGCTACTGGGGCGGCTGGAGCGGCCCGCACTTCAAGAAGGTCGTGTTCCGGGTCGTGACGCAGGACTCCACCGCCGCCCAGCTGCTGCGGTCGGGGCAGGTTAGCTTCGTCGACCAGGTCAGCCCGTCGGTGTGGAAGTCGTTCCAGGGCAACCCCGGGATCCGGACGGTGAGCGCCCCGTCCTGGCAGAACCTGCTGGCGCAGCTGAACGCCAAGACGCTGAGCCTGCCGCTGAGGCAGGCCATCTCGTACGGGATCGACTACCGGGGGATCATCGCGGCCCTGCAGGGCGCGGCGGTCCCGTCCAGCGGCCTCGTCCCGGACGGCCTGTTCGGCCACTTCACCAACCTGCCGAACTACACCTACGACCCGGCCAAGGCAGCGGCGCTGCTGAAGCAGGAAGGGTACGGGGTGGGCGGCAAGACACTGAACCTGACCCTGACCTACACCTCGGGCGACTCGAACGAGCAGGTGGTGGCGACGCTGCTCAAGTCCAGCCTGGCGAAGCTGAACATCAACCTGAGCACGCAGTCGCTGGCCTGGCCGACCCAGTGGGCCAAGGCCAAGTCCGCCAATGCGGCCAGCCACCAGAGCATCTTCCTTGAGTACTGGTGGCCGGACATGGATGACCCGTCAACCTGGTTCAGCAACCTGCTGCTGACCGAGCACCCGCCCTACTTCAACCTCTCCTACTACTCCAGCCCGGCCCTGGACAAGCAGATCAACAAGGTGGACCCGCTAACCGCGACCGACCCCGCGGCCGGGAGCCAGCTCTACCACACGATGCAGGTCGAGGTGCTGCAGCAAGCGCCCCTCCAGGCCCTGTACGACGTGAACTACCAGTACGCGATGCGCACCTCGTTCACCGGCTTCGTCTCCAACCCGGCCTACGCCGGCGTCGTCTTCGTGTACAACCTCAAGCCGACCGGTTGATCGTCTATGTCGCGCGCCGGGTCGCCCTAGCTGCTCTGGTGGTCGCGGGCGTCATCATCCTGACGTTCGTGATCGCCCACGTGGTACCCGGCGACCCGGCGGCGACATGGGCCGGGCCGCACGCCTCGGCGGCCCAGGTCGCGGCGGCGCGGCGCTACCTCGGGCTGGACCGGCCGCCCCTGGTCCAGCTGATGTCCTACTTCGGCGGCATCCTCACCGGGAACTGGGGCATCGCGATCCACACCCACCGGCCGGTGCTGTCCGACCTCGCGGTCGCCGCCCCGGCTTCGCTCGAACTGGTCACCGCCGCCATGATCATCGCGCTGGTCGTGGCCGTGCCGCTCGGGCTGATCTCCGCCCGCTGGCCGGGCAAGGCCAGCGACCAGGTGATCAGGGCCGGCTCCATCCTCGGGGTGTCGATGCCGATCTTCTGGATGGCGCTCATCCTCCAGCTGGTCTTCACCCAGCGGCTGCGCGTGCTGCCGGTGGCCGGCGAGTACTCCCCCAGCCTGCTGTTCACCCACCCGCTCACCCGGCTGACCGGGTTCGGCCTGATCGATGCGCCGCTGACCGGGAACTGGCCGATGTTCGGCAGCATCCTCAGCCACATGATCCTGCCCGCGGTGGTCATCGCCACCTACCCGGCCGGCCTGATCACGCGCATGATCCGGGCGCAGGTCCTCGACACGGTCGGTGACGCCCACGTGCAGATGGTCCGGGCGCTGGGCTTTCCCGAGCGGGCCGTGTTCGGCCGCTTCGCCATGAAGCTCGCCTGGAACCCGGTCGCGGCCGCGATTGCCCTGGTATTCGGCTACTCGCTGGTCAACACCTTCCTGGTTGAGTCGATCTTCGACTGGCCCGGGCTCGGCAGCTATGCCACGGACGCGATCGCCAGCCTCGACACGCCCGCCATTCTGGGGGTCACCCTGTTCATCGCGCTGGTGTATGTGGCGGTCAACCTGATTGTCGACGTCATCCAGGCGGCCATCGACCCGAGGATCAGGCTGCGATGATCGAGGCGCCGAGCACCGTCCCCGCCGCTGGCTCCCGGCTCCCCCGGGGCCAGGCCCTGCGGCGCGGGCTGCGCGCCAACCCGCTGATGGTGGCCGGGGGCCTGATGGCGGCGCTGATCGTGCTCATCGCGCTGCTGGCGCCGCTGCTCGCGCCGTTCCCCGCCGACGCGGGCTCGGCGACGCATCCTTTCATGGTGCTCCGCCCGCCGTCGGCGCAGCACTGGTTCGGGACCGACAACGTCGGCCGCGACGTCTACTCCCGGGTCCTGTACGGCGCGCGGATCTCGCCGCTGATCGCCGTGGCCGTCCTGGTGCTGTCGTGCGCCATCGGTGTCCCGCTCGGGGTCGCGGCCGGCTATTTCGGCGGCTGGCTGGACGAGACGATCATGCGTGTGACCGACATCTTCCTCGCGTTCCCGTCGCTGCTGCTCGCGCTGGCGCTGGCCGAGGTACTCCCGCCCAGCCTGATCACCCTGACGATCGCGATCGCGGTCACCTGGTGGCCCTGGTATACCCGGCTCATCCGCGGCCAGGCCGCGTCGGTGGCCGGGCGTCCTTACATCGAAAGCTGCCGGGCGCTGGGCATCTCGCGAACCTGGATCATCTTCCGCCACATCCTGCCCAATTCGATGACGCCGCTGATCGTGCAGGTGTCGCTGGACGTCGGCGGGGTGATCCTCACCGCGTCGGCGCTGTCGTTCCTCGGCCTGGGCGCGCAGGACCCGACGCCCGACTGGGGGCTGATGGTGGCTGAGGGGCAGAATTACTTCACGACCGCCTGGTGGGTCGTGACCTTCCCCGGCATTGCGATCATGGTGACCGCGTTCGCCTTCACGTTGCTCGGTGACGGCCTGCGCGACCTGCTGGACCCCAAGCGGAACTTCCTGCGATGAGAACTGATTTCATCACCCATCACCCAGCCTGGAGCAGGAACTGGACGCCGATTTCCGGGCAGCCAGGACCGCCTTCGGCTGCGGTGCAAAGGTTGCTTTTCTGCCAGCTGTTCGCATTCAGCCAGTAGTTGTTCACGTTCAGGGTGTTAGTGCCGTAGGACCACTCGGCCAGCAGGAGGCTAACCGGGTGCACCGCTGGCGTGTTCGTGGCCAGCCGCCGTCCAGGCTGGCCGGAGGCGGCTGCTGGGCGGGGAACTGCCGCTGCTGCGGCTGCCGCCGGGGAATCTGGATGCGCCCGGGTGTCTGGCGGCTGGGTTCCGGCAGCCAGGGCAGAACGCCTATGCCGAGGTACGATGCGCTTTTGTGCCCCCCGATGCCGCACCCGGCTTGAGACTGGCGATCACCGGCCTTGAGGTGAGCTTCGGCGAGCGGCGCGTGGTCCGCATCGCCGAGCTCGCGCTGGCTGAGGCCGAGATCGTCGGGCTGGCCGGCGACAGCGGGTCGGGCAAGTCCATGACCACGCTGGCCGTGCTCGGCCTGGCCCACACCGTCGGCGCCCGGGTCAGCGGCAGCATCCGGCTGGACGGGACCGAGCTGACCGGCCTGTCGCAGCGCGAGCTGCGCGAGGTACGCGGCCGCCGGATCGCGGCGATCTTCCAGAGCCCGGCCATGGCGTTCAGCCCGGTGTTCCGGGTCGGCAGCGTGGTGCACCGGGCGCTGCGGCTGCACGGCATGAGCAAGGCGGAGGCGGCCGACGCGGCCGCGCGGGCCATGCGCCAGGTGCTCCTGTCCCCCGGCCTGCTGGACAGGTACCCGTCCCAGCTGTCCGGCGGCCAGCTCCAGCGGGTGGCGATCGCGCTCGCGCTGGCGCTGCGGGCCGAGGTCCTGCTGGCCGACGAGCCGACGAGCGCGCTCGACGTGACCGTCCAGGCCGAGGTCCTGGAACTGCTGCGCGGACTGCGCGACCGCGAGGGCATGTCGGTGCTGTTCATCAGCCATGACCTGGCGGTCGTGGCCGAGCTGTGCGACCGGGTAGCGATCATGCAGGACGGCCGGATCGTCGAGCAGGGCCCCACCGGCCAGGTGGTGACGGCGCCAGCCAGCCCGTACACGGCCGAGCTGCTGGCGGCGGTGCCCCGGCTGCAGGCGGGGGCGGGCCCGTGACGCCGTTGCCGGCCGGCGACGGCCGGGGCGCGCCGCCGCTGCTTGAGCTGACCGACCTGGCGGTCCGGTTCGGCCCGGTGCGCGCCGTTAACGGGGTCAGCCTGCGGCTGGCGGCCGGCCCGTTCGGGCTCGGGCTGGTCGGGGAGAGCGGCTCGGGCAAGTCGACCATCGGCCGGGCCGTGCTCCGGCTGGTGGCAGTGGCCGGGGGGCAGGTCCGTTTTGAAGGAAAAGACATCGCGGCGCTGCGCGGGCCCGCGCTCAAGATCTACCGCCGCGCGGCCCAGATCGTGTTCCAGGACCCGGACAACAGTCTCGACCCCCGGATGCGGGTCGGCGCGTCGGTCGCCGAGCCGTTGCTCGCGCACCGGGTCGTGGGCCGCCGGCTGGCGGCCGGCCGGGTCCGTGAGCTGCTGGCCGAGGTCGGGCTCGACCCGGAGTTCGCGGGCCGGTACCCGCATCAGCTGTCGGGCGGGCAGCGCCAGCGGGTCGCGATCGCCCGGGCGCTCAGCGTCCAGCCGCGGCTGCTGGTCCTCGACGAGCCGACCAGCGCCCTCGATGTCAAGGCACAGGCCCGGATTCTGTCCCTGATCGCCCGGCTGCGCGCTGACCGGCGCCTGGCCTACCTGCTCATCACCCACAACCTCGGCATCGTCAGCGAGCTGTGCGAGCAGACGGCCGTGCTGTATCTCGGACGGGTCGTGGAGAGCGGCGCCACCGGCGAACTGCTCGGTGCGCCCGCCCACCCCTACACCCGGGCGCTGCGGTCAGCGGTGCCGGAGATCGACATCGCCGCCCGCCGGGCCCGCCTCGTCCTGCCCGGCGATCCGCCCGACGCGACCAGACCGCCGCCGGGCTGCGTATTCCACCCGCGCTGCCCGCTCGCCATCGATCGTTGCAAAACCGAGGTGCCGCAGCTGCGGGCCGCCGGGCCGGGCCGCCTGGTCGCGTGCCACCGCGCCGAGGAGGTGCTGGCGTCCTCCACCCGGGGAACCCTGGACCCCGGCCGCGACGGGCAGCCACAGGGCACCGGCTGAACAGCCCCCTCAGCTCGCGTTCTCCCGGTCCGGCCGGCGCTGGTCGGTGACGAGAACACCCGGCCCGGTGACCGGCGGCCAGGCCGGCTCGCGCGTGCTGACCGGTCCGGCTGCGGCCTGCCGGGCCCGCCACGCGCCTCGCCCGGCCCGCCCCGCCCGCTGCACGACGAGGGCCAGCGCGAGCAGCGCCGCGGCGGCGATCCCGTCCATCCAGTAGTGGTTGGCGGTGACGACCACGGCCAGCATTGTGATCACGGGGTAGGCGAGCGCGAGCCACCGCCAGCGGCTCCGCGACACCTCGACGATCACCAGGGCGGTCAGCAGGGCCCACCCGACGTGCACGGATGGCATCGCCGACAGCTGATCAGCGTTGAACCCAGCCACCGAGCCGTACACGGACTGGCCGTAGCGGACCGCGGTGTCCACCATGCCGTCGCCGGGGAGCATCCGGGGCGGCGCCACCGGGACGAGCTGGACCAGCAGGGCGCCCGCCGTGAACAGCACGAGCGTGGTCCGGACCTGCGGGTACTGGCGCCGGTGCCAGACGTAGACCCAGATCAGGCAGGCGATGACCACGGCGAAGTGCAGCCCGGCGTAATACAGGTTGAGCGCCTGCACGATGAGCGGGTGAGCCAGGAAGGCCCGCTGGACAACTGTCTCGCTCGGCATGTGCAGGGCCCGCTCGGCGTGCCATATCCCCTGCCCCCGGTCCAGCGCACCGTCCGGGCCCATCAGCGCGAAGCTGCCGGCGAGCTGCCACAACCCGAACAGGGCCAGCACGACGCCCGCCTCCCGGGCGAACCCGGAGGCGTTCACCAGCCGCGGCCGCCGGGAGTGGCGGGCCGCCGCCGCCGCCGCGATCAGGCAGGCCGCCGAGATCCCGGCCGCCTGCCAGGACATCTCCAGATGGACCACGGGCCGGGCCTCCATCCCGTGTCGGTGGCCCGAATCCCTGGCACGGGCCGGACCCCCGCGTACATCCCAACCAGATCCCCGTTGTACATCTTCCGGTCGTCACCCCGATAGCCGGGGGTCCGGAGGACCGGGCCGCAGCCGCGGCAGCTGCCCGCCTCCGGCCAGTGCGAGCGCCGGCCCGGATGCGGCGGCCGGTCCCCGTGAGGCCATGAATCACCGGCCCACGTGGGCCAGCGTCGTGCCGTCCCCGGGCGGGACGGCGGGGCCCGGTCGCGCTGGCTGCGTGCGCGGCGCGGGCCGCCCGGGGCCGCCTCAGTCGCCGGTGGCCAGGATCACGTCCGAGGCCTTGATCACCGCGGTGACGTTACTGCCCTCGGCCAGGCCGAGCTGGCGGACCGCCTCGACGGTGATCGACGCGACCAGGCGCACACCGTTCGCGGACAGCTCGACATTGGCAATCGCCTCACCGGAGTTGATGCTCGTGACCCGGGCGGGGATCTGGTTGCGCGCACTCAGCTGCATGACTGACTCCACGTTGAGCGACCGAGATGGCTGATGTCCCACGCTATCCCAGCGCCGAACAGCCGCGCTGGGCGCCTCCCGTGACTGGTGTTCCGCATGGTCCGGCCGCCGCGGGCCGGCCGGCACCCGGCCCGGCGCGATACCGCGGCCACCTGGCGTTCCGGGCTGCAAGCGGCCCATCAAGCGAACTTATGTTCTAATAGAAAGGCCTTCACAGCTGGGTCGCACATGTGTTCTAATTATGGGCATGTTTCAGGTCACCCGCACCCCTGGACGGCGGCCCGCGGGCCGGGCCCGCCTGGGCCGGACCGGCTGCCGCCCGGGCCGGCCCAGGCGGGCACGGGGCCGTCGGCCGGTACTGCGGATGACCCGAGATGACGCAGGCAACAGTCAACCAGCCCCGGCTCCGCGATGCCACCGCAGGACGGGCCCGGCGGGCGCCCGCGACTGCACCGGCAGCCGCCGGACGCCGTCAACGCACGGCTGGCCCGGTGGCGGTGAGCTCCGGCACCGGGCCAGCCGTGGGCTCCGGCCGCTGCTGCCCCCACCGCCTGGCCCAGGCCACAAGCTAGGGATGAGAAAGTGAGATCACATTTCGACAGTCGCCCGGACAGCCGACAGCTCGCCGACCTGAAGAACCAGACCGAGGAGCTGGAGCGCAAGCTGTCCGACGCCCGCCTGTTGCTGGAGCGCGAGCTGGCCGAGTCCTCCTCATGGGGCGGGCCGCCGGCGCCGGGCCGGTCGCGCCAGACCGGGCTCTGGGCGCTGGACGAGATGACCGCCGAACCCGACGGCGGCGGGCGGTGGGACCCGTACGCCGAGCCGGAGCCAGCGCTCGACCACGGCGATGCCGACGAGGCTGGCTGGGCCGTGCCCCGTGAGGACCGCACCGAGGTCCTCGTGAGCCAGGGCCGGCGCAGCGCCCGCTACCGCCGGATCCCGCGCGGCTACAAGGTTGGCACAGCGGCGGCGGTCGGCGTGGTGCTCGTTACCGTGGCCATTGGGATCTTCTTCAACGGCCGGGCGTCATGGCCGGCCAGCGTGGCCACCGTTCAGGCCGAAGCCGATCGCGCCTGCCGGAACCCCGACGTGGTGTCCGAGCCCGGCCAGGTGAACTTCGCCTGCGCCCAGGCCACGCGCCAGATCCTCTGGGTGTTTGCCCTGCTGACGAGCGGCAACAACCCGAACTTCGCCGACCCGAAAACCGGCCGGCGGGGCCTGGAGCCGATCGCGCCCGCGCAGGGCGGCGAGGTCGCGTGGTCGCTGAACCTCCACCACCCGTACGACCCGGCCAACCCGGGCGACAGCCTCCAGGTGGCCGCCCGCGCCATCAACAACATCATCGGCGGGGCGACCGTGACCGGCGCCGACGGCAACCCGGTCGTGCAGCCCGGGCTCGAAAGCACCCCGGCCAACTGCGTCCGGTACACGGGCTCGGCGGCGGTCACCACCCGCAAGGGCTTTCCTGGCCTCTGCGCCCGGCCGGTGACCAGCGCCGCCGGCCAGGCTGCCCTGGTGGCCGACGTGTACCAGAAGTGGGTGGTGGGCGCGCCGCCGAGAGCCGCCCAGGACGCAGCGGTGCTGTTCGCCAACGCTGACAACCCAGGTGACCCACAGGTGCAGGCCATTCTCCTGCAGCTGCGCAGTGCACGGCCGTTAACCTGATCGGCCCGCTCGGATCCGCCCGGCGCCGCGGTCGCCGACCCGAACCAAGGAACGAGGTGAGCTCATGCCGTCCGCGAACAGGCCCTGGTGGCAGCAGGCGACTGCGCTCGTCAGCCTCGGCGCGGGCGGGGCGATCACCGGCTTGTCCTTCGTGCCTCAGCCAGCGGCCGAGCTGACATCGCCGTCGAGCATGCCGATCGGCCTGATGGCGCTCCAGCAGTCGGCGGGGCCGACGCAGGCGGACAATGCCGCGCTGCGATCAGCCATCACCAGCGTCGCCAACTACTACCTCCGGATGGCGGACAGCAAGACCGCGGCCGAGATGGAGGCCATCATCTGGCAGCGCGACAGCCTCGACGGGGTCGATCACGGCCAATCGTGTGCGGCGTTCGCCAGCCTGACCCTGGAGCTGGGCGCGCACGTGGTCGGCCGGCAGAGCTGGGTCACCGGCGGCGGTTCATACCCGTGGCCGCTGCACAAGTGGGCCGACGTGCGCGTCAACCCCAATCCCGGCTCCCCGGGCGTGACGTCGATCGTCCAGGACGCGCAGGCGCATCAGCGGTGGCACGCCGCGGGCGACGGCTACCTGCCGCAGCCCGGCGACTGGGTGGTGTTCAACGGCCACGTCGAGGTCGTCACGAAATACGCAGGAGGCGTGCTGCATACGATCGGCGGCGACTCGCTGCCGAACTTCTCGGTCAACGCCCACGAGTACGGTGATCCGCTCAGCGCCCAGGGCGTGGTCGGCTTCGTTGACAATGGCGATCTGCCCACCACCACCGCAGACACGGCAGCGGCCAGCTCCGCTCCCGCCTCGGACGCCGCCCCAGGGACTGGTGGTACAGGCGAAGGGACGACGGCGATACCGGGCGCCCTGGCGGCTGCCGGGCCCAGCGGCCAGCCCGGCCCGGCCGCGGCCAGCGCGGCCATCCCGGGCACGGAGGCCGCACCCGGCCCCAGCCAGCCCAGCCAGCCCGGTCCGGCGGGTCAGTCTGGGCAGTCCAGCCAGCCGAGGAAGTCCGGCGTGCCCGGGAGGTCCGGCCCGCCGGCCCGGCAGCAGGCTGGGCCAGCCGGCAGCCGTCTGGCCCACCGTGGCGAGGCGGACGGAGCGGCCCGCTCCCCGGCCGGATCCAGCGCGGGCGTGCCAGGTGCGTATCTGTCGGGCGCCGGGGCATGGACCAGGACCACGATGACGGACACGGCCACGATCCCCGGCCTGCCGATGATGGCCCACCGCCTGCCCGGTCACGCTGCAGCCCAGCCCACCTCGCCCTACCGCAGGCACAGCCCGTCGCAAGGGGCGCTGCCGGCCCGTGGCACCAGTGCTCAGCAGGCGTTCATCGGCGCGGTTGCGCCAGCGGCGGTCGCCACCCAGCGCAAGTACGGCGTCCCGGCATCGGTCACGATCGCCCAGGCGATCGACGAATCCGGGTGGGGCCAGAGCAACCTGGCCGTTAACGAGCACAACCTGTTTGGCATCAAGGGCACCGGGCCCGCCGGCAGCTACCAGCAGCAGACGCAGGAATACGAGAACGGCCAGCTCGTGAACACCACCGGTTCGTTCCGCGTCTACCGGACCACCGCAGAGAGCGTCGACGATCATGGCTGGCTGCTCGCGACGAGCGGGTACTACCGCAGGGCCATGGCCGTCCGCGGCAATCCGGATGCCTTCGCGGCCTCCCTCACCGGCGTCTACGCCACCGATCCCGACTACGGCACGAAGATCATCAGGCTCATGAAGCAGTACGACCTGTACCGGTACGACAGCATCGCCTCCGCCGCCGGCGCCGCGCAGTCAGCGCCACGGCCGGCGCCATCGGCTTCGGCGGCACCGGGCCAGGCCAGTCACGCTCATCCGGCGGCAAGGCCGACCACGGCACCGGCCGGGGCCGCGACGGCACCGGCCGGGGCCGCGCCCAGCACGCCAGCGCCCGCGACGGCGGCACCACTGGCGTCGATCCCTGGTGCCGAAGGGCCAGGCACACGGGCGCCCGGCGCAGCGGCACCGGCCGCACCCGCACCAGGGACGCCCGGCTCGGCCAAGGCAGGTCCGCGCCAGTCAGCGGCACGCGCGGGATCGTCAGCGGCGGCGATACCCGCTCCGCGCGCTGGGTCGCCACCGGCCACACGCCACGCGCGGACCCACGCATCAGCGCCGGGAGCGGCCGCAACCCGGGGCGCAGCGCAGGCAACGGCCGCACGCGAGGGCGCAGCGCAGGCAACGGCGGGCACGACCCGCCCGGCACCGGGAAGGTCGGCGGCAGCCGGAACAGTACCGGCCACGGCCAGCACCAAGCACCCGGCACCGGGAGCGGCAGGCGCCAGCCGAGCAGCGCCGGGAACGCGGGCCAGCAGCGGTGGCGCGCCGGGGACAGCCAGTATCCCGGGCGTCCCCGCCCCGCGCGCTGCTGGCTCAGCCAGGACAGCGCCAGCGTCCTCGCCGCGGGCGAGGCCCCGGCCGGACGGGCGATCCGACCCCGCGGCGGGCCAGGCCGAGGCCGCCCCGTCCACCCAGACGGTTTCGGCCAGGTTGCTCGCGGCCCAGGTGAGCACTCGGCCGCGGCGGAGCGCCTCGCGCCCGGCCCGCGCGTCCTCAGCCAGGTACCGGCCGCAGATCCCCCCGGCCGTGCGCAGCGCCTATGTCACCCGGGCCAAGGAGCCGCTTTTCCAGGCTGGGCCGCTGTACCGGGATGTCGCCGAGCACAGCGGCATCGGGTGGGAGCTGCTCGCCGCCTGCGACTGGATGCAGTGCCGGGCCAGGGAGCGGTACTCGCCCGTGCACGGCGAGAAGCTGGGCACGGTCAATGCTGACGGCAGCTGCTACCGGACGAAGTCGGAATCCCTCGCGCAGTGCGCCGACGAACTGGCCGCGCTGGCCTGGACGGTCTACGGCCTCGACCTGGCGGCCAGGGGCAACCTGTCCGTACGCGATCTGGCCAACGTATTCGCGGCGTTCCGGTGGGGCGGCCTGCTCCGGCGGCACCGCACCTCGGCCATGGAGTTCCCGTACTCCGTGGCGGGCCTGACCGCCCAGCACGTGAAGATGCGCTGGCCGAACATTGATGAGCCGAACGCACCGGACCGGCCCGGCGGGCGTTTCCGCGTGCCCTTCGGGGCGCTGCCCGTCGTCCTGTTCCTGGGCTATCCCGCGACTGTCTGAGATCGGAAGCGATCCAGAGGAATGAGGTGGACCGCGTGGTTCGTCTTCTGCTCCTGCTGCTGGGCACGCTGACCGCAGGCGGCCCGCGCCCGGACAATGCGGCCTGGTACCTGCCTGGCGAGCCGGATATCGACCGGGAACCAGGCCCGGGCTACCCCGGAGCCGGTCCGGGCTGCCCAGGGGCCGGTCCGGGCTACTCAGAGGCCGGCGGCCGGCCGTACCAGCCCGTGCCGGTGCACCCGTGGCCCCCGAACGCCCCGGCCGGGCCGCCCGGGCCGGGCCGCCGGAACGGAAACCCGGGCGGCCCGCGCCGCCGGATCCCGCTCGGCGTCAAGTGGGCCGCTGCTCTGCTCGTGGTGGGCCTGATCTTCCGCAAGGCGATCGCGTCCGTGGTGCTGATGGCGCTCGCGGCGGCATTTCATCTGGTGGGCGTCAGCGTCCACCTGCCGAGCGTGAAGTTCGCGTGGCCGTGGCAGACGGTCAGCGTGGGCACGACCACCAATACCGATCTGGGCCCGTGGGTGCTGCAGAAGATCGAGGGGATCTCCCGGCCGGCCCTGGGCCAGGCGAACTTCAGCTTCCTGTTCACCCACAAGGTTTCGAAGAGCATTGGCCCGTGGCCGTGTTGGTACGCCAGCACCTTCTATGCCGTGGCCCATGCATCGGCGACCGTGGACCTGAACCCGGGCCCCGCCTGGTGGGCACCGGCGACCGGTCACTACCGGCTGCGGGTCCTTAGCCGCCCGGAGCGGGGCAAACCCGGGCACGTCACGGTCACGATGGTCCTGCCGCAGCCCCAGCTCCCCCAGTCCGTGCACGACATCGCGGTCGACAACATCCCGTCCAAGCCGGTGGACACCCAGCACAGCTGGACATACCCGGGCCTGGGCTGCGGCGTGGTGCTGAAGCCCCAGTTCCCCGAGTCGGTGCTGTACGCGCAGGCCCAGAGCATCGCCTTCTACAAGGCGCGTCACCTGCCACAGGTGACGCGCCCGCTGATCGGGACGGCCGAATCCGAGGCAACTCAGACCATCCGCGACAATTTCATCCAGCCCACGCTGAATGCACTCGGCTACACGCTGGACCGGCTGACCGTCCGCTGGGCCGCATCGCCGCCGACCTGACGTCAGCCGGTGAGGAGCGGCCTGGCCGCAACTCCGCCGGTCGGCAGGCTAGGCGGCGCGGCCGGCAGCGGCGTAAAGCGCCTGGTGCTCGGCCGCCGACCGGGACCACGGGAAACGCCCGCACACGGCCCGGCCAGCGCCGCGCAGCCGTTCGGCGAGCCGCGGGTCGTCGAGGACGGCGGCCACCGCCGCGGCCAGCGCCGGCGCGTCACCCACCGGTACCAGCA
Organism: uncultured Actinomycetes bacterium; assembly: GCA_963730065.1. Taxonomy (GTDB): domain Bacteria; phylum Actinomycetota; class Actinomycetes; order Streptosporangiales; family Streptosporangiaceae; genus UBA9676. Next base: position 336,941 of record CAVSQL010000017.1, read on the forward strand.
GGGCATCCCGGCCGGGCCGCAGGTATTCGCGGAACACCGGCAGGTCGGACGTGACCACCGGCAGCCCCGCGCTCATGGCCTCCAGCACCGCTAGTCCCCAGCCCTCTTTCGTAGAAGGAAACGCGAGCACATCCGCGGCTGCGTACCAGGCTGGGAGCTCGGCGTCGGGCACGGTGCCGAGCAGCACGACGTCGGCGTCGAGCCGTAGGCCCGCCTCAGGCAGCGACGCGAGCACCCGCTCCCGGTAGTCGCGGTAGTCCTGGAAGGAGTGGCCGCCCACGACCGCCAGCACCGGGCGGCGGCCCGATCGCCGCAGGGACCCGACCGCCTGGACCAGCGTGTCGCTGCCCTTGCGCGGCTCGATGCCGCCGACCGCCAGGATCAGCGGACGGTCCGCCGCCCCGGCGCGCCGCCGCAGCGCGAAGGCGAGGTCCCGGTCCGGCGCGGCGAACCTGGCCACGTTGACGCCGTTGTGCACGACATCGGCCGCTACGCCGTATTCCTCGCGCAGCAGGCCCCGCCAGTGCTGGCTGACGACCAGGATCCGGTCCGGCTCCAGGATCGCCTGGCGCTGGCAGTCGATGAGCGATGGGCTGGTGAAGTCGTTAACGTGGTGGACGGTACGGATGACGATGCCCGGCCGGTGCGCCGCGTGCCCGGCCCTCCGCAGCCCGGTGGCGCGGTCCCGGACCTGGCAGGCCGCCCGGGCCGAGATGCAGTCCTGGGTGTGCAGGATGGGATGGTCGGCGGCGAGCGCACCCAGCCCGGCGGCCAGGGCGTTCACGCTGGCGAAGACCCGCTCTTCCATGGTCGGCAGGCTGGGCGGGGCCGGGATGATGGTGAAGGGGGCCCGGACCGGGCGGAAGAACCCGGCCGCGGGGTCGCCGAGCGCTATCACCCGCACCGGGTACCCGGCCTGGCACAGCGCTTCGGCGAGGGCCAGCGTATGGACCACGCCGCCGCGCGGCTTGACCGAGTAGGTGACCAGGCCGACGGGCACCGGCAGCGGGGTCATCTCGGCGGCGGCCGGGATCATGGGCGCGTGGTGGTGGCCAGCGAGGGCTGGCGGGCGGCGATGGCGGCCGCGACCCGCGCGGCCTGCGCTGCGCTCGTGGTCACGATCGCACCCGCCTCCTGCAGCCTGCGGCGCTGCCGGTCGAATCCCTGCCGGTCGGCGCGGGCCCCGAGCACGTAGGCCACGACGGCAGCGCCGCTGGCCACGATGTCGGCACAGGTGCCTGCGATCTCCCCGGCCGGGTCGCTGTGCGCGCCGTATCCGATCACCACGTCGAGCAGGACGGCCGCGATGTCATCACCGAACGCTTCGGCCTGCATGATCTCCTTGCGCGCGGCCGGGTCGATCATGGGATGCGGCCGGCCTCGGGTGTACTCCTCCTCACCGAGATCCAGGCAGATGTGCGCGCCGGCCGGCGCGGGCAGCCCGAGTTCGGGCCGGAGCGGGATGTTGGAGTAGACCGGCCCCAGCCACCCGCCCAGCACCACCTGCGCCTCGTAGCAAAGGGTGCCGCCGGTGTAGAACCCGCGCACGGCGGTGCGGGCCGCGGCGATCCGCCCGGCCGCGCGCCCGGTCACGTCGGCGGTGCCTTCGGCCAGGTCGGGCACGGGCCGGCCGAGCAGGCCGGCGACCAGCACCGCGCCCTGCTCCAGCGTGCCAGCCAGCGGGGCGCCGGCCAGCAAGCCGTCCGGGGCCGACATGCCGATGCAGGCGGCGACCACGGGCGTGGCCGCGCTGGCGCTGATCACCGCACGGGCAACGTCGGCGTCGGGCGGCTTGGAGACGAGCAGGATGACCTCGGTGGCCGGATCGGCGTCGAGCGCCCGGACTGCGTCCCGCGCCATCAGCCCGCCAACCTCAGCTGACAGGTCCCGGCCACCGACCCCGATCACCTGTGAGACACCGATCCCCCACCGGTCGAGCAGCGTCATGACTTCCTGCGCACCGGTGCCGGCTGCGGCCACCACCCCGACCGGGCCGGGCCCGACGGCGTTGGCGAAGCCGAGACCGACCCCGCCGAGTACGGCCGTGCCCGCTCCTGGGCCCATGACCAGCCGGCCGAGCCGGCTGGCGCGCCTTTTCAGCTCCATCTCCGCTGCCAGTGGCACGTTGTCGCTGAAGAGCAGGACATGGAGGCCAGCGGTGAGCGCCGAATGGGCGGCCATCGCGGCGTAGGGGCCGGGCACGGAGACGACAGCCACGTTCGCCTGTGGCAGCCTCGCCGCTGCTTCGCCGATGGTGCGCGGCTCGGGGCGGCCATGTTCCTCGGCCGGCCTGGCCGGTCCGGCGAAGAGCGCCGCCCGCGCGCGTCCCAGGGCGTCATCGGCGGCCTGGCCATCGGCGGCGCATACCGCCAGCACGAGCGCGTTGGCATCGGCGCCGGCCAGGTCGCCGGGCGGGAATCCGCGGCCGGCCAGGTCCTCGATGGTGGCCGGAGTGGCCATGGCCGCGCTCGCCCAGCTCACGCCGGCGCCCTGCTCCATGGCGCGGGTCGCGCTGAGCAGCAGCAGCGAATCCCGGTACGCGCCGGGGAACACACGGACCGCCTGGGTGCTCACCGGCCCGGTCCTGCCTGCGATGGGCTGTGCTCGATGCGGGTGCCCGCGCACGGCCCGCCGTCGGCCAGCGTCGCGGCCAGCAGGCCGGGCGAGGTGACGACCGCCAGTTCCCCGCCCTCCGCCAGGAAACGCAGCGCCGACTCGATCTTGGGGCCCATGCTGCCCGGCGGGAACTGGCCATCCTCCAGGTAACGGGCCGCCTCGGCGGCCGTGATCGTGCCGAGCTCAGACTGCCCCGGCGTGCCGTAGTGGAGCATGACCCGGTCCACGGCGGTGACCAGAAGCAGGGCTTGCGCCCCGAGCAGGCGGGCGATGAGGCTGGCGGCGCGGTCCTTGTCGATGACCGCGTCCACCATGACCCTGCGCGTGCCCGCGTCCGCGACCGGGATCCCGCCGCCGCCAGCAGCGATCACCAGATGGCCCGCGCTGACCAGCGCGCGCAGGGCGCCGATCTCAACCACGCCGGTCGGCTCGGGCGAGGCCACCACCCGCCGGTACCCACGGCCCGAGTCGGGCTGCACGGCCCAGCCCCGGCTGGCGGCCAGCTGCTCCGCCTCGCCGCGCCCGAAGAACGGGCCGATCGGCTTGGACGGGAGACGGAAGGCGGGATCGGCCGGGTCGACCGTGACGTGGGTGACGAGCGCCGCCGCGGTCCCTGGGCCGCGCAGCAGGTCGATGGCGCAGGCGATGAGGCTGCCCAGCTGGCCCTGGGTCATGGCGCCAAGGAGCGCCAGCGGCTGGGGCGGCACCAGGGCGGTCGCTTCCTGCTGGAGGGCGAGGTTCCCGACCTGCGGGCCGTTGCCGTGCACGATCACCACCCGCCAGCCCGCCTCGATCACCTCGTTGACCGCCGCCGCCATCGCGGCCGCGTTGGCCAGCATTTCTTCACACGTCCCCGACTGCCCCGCCCGGGTGAGAGCGTTGCCGCCGAGCGCGATCACCGCCGTCTTGGCCATGAGATCCTGCTGATCTGACGAGGTACCCTGATGGTGCGTCGTATAGATGACGTCTCGTTCAGAATAGTGAATACGACGCGAGGGGTGCAATGGCCGGTTCCGGTTCTGGGCCCGCGGGCGGCGGCGCATCCGGTGCGCAGGCGGAGCGGCCGGACGTCCCACTGGCGGTGCTGCGGTCCTGGGATAAGGCCGAGGCCAGGCTCTTCCCGCTGGTGATGGCCCGGCCAGACCTGTACCAGCAGGCCGTCAGCATGATCAGTCAGCTGGCGGCCCGCCTGCGCGAGACCTGCCCGGACCTCGCGGCGCTGATCGCAGAACACGAGCGGGGCGGCGACCTGGCCACCCGCGAGCTGGGCGGTGGGCAGGACATCGGGATCCAGCCGGAGCTGGTGGCGGCCGCCGCCTGCGCGATGCGCTACCGCGAGCTGGTCGCATCCCAGGCTGCGCAGGGCCGGCTGGCGGCGCTGGCACGGGCGCGGGAGCAGGGCCTCACCTGGGTGGTGGCGGAGGAGACCGGGTCAGCCGACCGGGCGCCCTACGTCCCCTATCAGCGGGTCGAGGCGGAGGTCTCCAGCGGGCGGGCCGTCGTCGTTTCCATCGAGCCGGACGAGACGCTGAGCCGCGCCGTCCACCGTCTGGACGAGTGCCGGATCGACCTGGTCACCGGCGGCCTGGAGGTCGGTGAGCCGGTCGGCAGCTACCTCGACCCGGACGAGTTCGCGGCGGCGCTGCAGCAGGCCCGGGGCGGTCCCGCCGGGCCGCCACCACGGGCCTGACACCGCCGCCCGGCACCCTCCGCCGCCCGGCACCCTCCGCCGCCCGGGCACCCTCCGCCGCCTTCCGCCGCCCGGCACCCTCCGGCACCCTCCGCCCGCCTTCCGCCGCCTGGCACCCTCCGCCGCCCGCCTGACCAACCGCGGGCGGCCCGGGCCCAGCAACCGGGCAGCCCGTGGCCAGGCGGCCGGCCCGCAAAGTTGGCGGAAGGGTTGCCTTGACGCGGCCGCAAGGAATATCAAGGATGGTGAACGTTCATATCGCATCAAACAGGACCTGGCTGGCAGGCAAACGGGCGAGGGAGGGACCATGGGCGAGTCCTCGGCCGGCGGGGTCACGCACCACCCGGGCACAAACGGGGCGAACCGGCCGGCCCGGCCTCGTGCCGACGCCCGGCTGGCCCACCTGATCACCGAACTGCAGGGGCGCGGCCTGCGGGTGGAGGTGCCGCTGGAATCCCGGCAGGGCGGGGCGGGGCCGGCCGACGCCGGGATGCTCTGGATCGATGGATTCGCCGCCACCGTTCCCACCAGCGCGCAGTACGCACAGGCCTCGCCGTACGCGCTACGGGCGGAGGACGACGGGTGGGGGATCTACGCCGGCGGCGAACGGCTGGCCTCCGCCGAGCCGTTCGGCCGCCCTCGCTACTACGACCTCGCCACGGCGGATGGCATCCCCTACTGGCAGATCGCCCTGCTGCACCTGGACTCACTGGCCAGCACGGTCATCCAGACCTGTGCCTACTGGGGAAACTCCGACCAGTGCACGTTCTGCGGGATCGGGGTGACGCTGGCGAACGGCCGCACCATCGCCAAGAAGACGCCGGAGATGCTGGCCGAGGTCGCGGTGGCGGCCAAGGAACTCGACGGTGCGGTGGACGCCACCCTCACCACCGGCACCACCGCCACCCCGGACAAAGGCGCGCTCTACGTGGCACGCTGCGCCGCGGCGGTGCACGAAGCGTCCCGCCTGCCGGTTGAGGTTCAGTTCGAGCCGCCCCGCGATCTCGCCGTCATCGACCAGGTCGCCGACCTGGGGGTCAGATCGGTCGGCATCCACGTCGAGACCTTCGATCCGCAGGTGCTGGCGCGGGTCGCGCCCGCCAAGGCGCGCACCGGGATCGACGCCTACTTCCGGGCCTGGGAGCGGGCCGTGGCCGCGTTCGGGGCGGGCCAGGTATCCACCTACGTGATCCTGGGCATGGGCGAGGACCCAGACCTGATCGTGGCGGGCTGCCGCCGCGCGATCGATATCGGCGTCTATCCGTTCGTCGTTCCGCTGCGCCCCACGGTGGGCAGCCTGATGGAGCACATGACGGCCCCATCGCCGGAGTACTGCGAGACGATCTACCGCCGGGTCGTGCCCTACCTGGCCGCGCGGGGGCTGGGCGCCCGCGGCGTGGCGGCTGGGTGCGCCAGATGCCAGGCGTGCTCGGCGATGAGCCTGCTTGAGGGGAGCGCCGATGCCGATGGCAGAATCCACCTCCCACTCGTCAGCAACCACTAGCCCACCAGCGGAAAGGGCCGCCCTGGCCTGCCGCGCCGTGTCCACGGCGGACGAGCGGGCGGCCCATTTCCAGATCCGCCACCAGGTCTTCGTCGCCGAGCAGGGCCTGTTCACCAGGACCGGCAGCGGCGACCGGGATGCCCACGACGATGACCCGGCGACCATTCATGTCGTCGGCCTGGCCGACGGGGTCACCTGCGGCACCGTCCGGCTCTACCCGCTGCCCGGGGTGCCGGGCAGGTGGAAGGGCGACCGGCTGGCCGTGCTGGCCGGCCATCGCCACCAGGGCCTCGGCGCGCCGCTGGTGCGGTTCGCCGTCGCCACGGCGGCGTGCCGTGGCGGGCACGAGATGGAGGCGTACATCCAGCCCGCGAACGTCACGTTCTTCCGGCGGCTGGGGTGGCGGCAGGCCGGCCGCCTCGTCGACTACGCCGGCCTCCCCCACCAGCGCATGCTGATCGACCTGGCTATCCCGGGACCGGAGGCGGGCAACCGGCCGGGCCAGCTGGCCGGGCCAGGTTCGTGACCGATTCCGTGGCAAGATCGAAGACGGTCGCCACCCGGCCCGCCGAGCAGACCCGCAGCTGCCCGGTGCCGTCCAGGGTGCCGGTCACCGCCGCGGCCAGGCCGCGGCCGGTGAAGGCGCGCAGGCACTCCCCCTCCCGTCCCGCCGGGACGCACAGCAGGAACGCGAAGCACGGGAAGCAGCTGATCCACTGCTCCAGCGCCACCCCGGCCGGGACCGGCACCGCGTCCAGATCGAGCGTGACCCCGAGCCGGTTGCATTCCAGCAGCATCGCCAGCGAGCCGACCAGGCCGGCCATGCTGACGTCCTTGGCCGCCGCCACCCAGCCCGCCGACGCGCCTTCGGCCAGCAGCCGCACGTCGCCGGCCAGCCGCCCGCCCCGCTCGTCGAACGAAGGGAAGAACGGGAAGTCCGCCCGCATCCGCCCGTCCACGCAGCAGCCGACCACCAGCGACTGCCCTGGTTCCGCGGACCGCGCGGAAAGCGGCCGGCCGGCCCGGCCGAGCCCGAAGGCCGACAGCCCGGGTGGCCCATCGGTCACCGTCAGGTGGCCGCCGACCACCGGCACCTGGTAGAGCCCGGACGCCCACCGCATGCCTTCGAGCACCCGCTGGATGACGGGGCGCGGGCCGGTCACCGTGTCCACCAGGGCAAGCGGCCAGGCCCCCATGGCCGCGAGGTCGTTGAGGTTGGTGGTCACCGCGGCGACGCCAGCGCCGTACGGATCGGCCGCCACGAATGAGGGAAGGATGGCCTCCCCGCCGACCACCAGAGACATTCCGGCCTCGGTCACCACCGCGCCGTCGTCGCCCGGGCCCGCCAGCCAGTCGGTGCCGGGGAAGACCTCGCTGACCACGCCGATCGCGGACTTGGCGATGACGCCCGGGTGTGACCGCACCGTCCCGGCCAGGGCCGACACATCCACTGGCATCCGCACCTCCCCGGCCGGGCCCGGAGCCTCCGCAGGCACGTTCGTGCACTACGCCGGGCGTCCTTGCACTAAAGTGTAGGGATATCTATCATAGCGTTCATGCCTGGCCCCGACTTTCTCGCTCTGCCGGCCAGGGCCGCCAAGCCACGCGCCAGCGGGATCACCCACGTCCTTGACCGCGGCCTGCCACTGGCGCAATCGGCCGACCTGCTGGCGGCGCACGGGCCCTATGTGGACGTGTGGAAGTTCGGCTGGGGCGTTTCCTATCTGGACCCCAACCTGGCCGCCAAGCTGGAGCTGCTGGCGGCCCACCGGGTCCTCGCCTCGCCCGGCGGGACGCTGCTGGAGATCGCCTGGGCGCAGGGCCGGGCGGCCGAGTTCCTCGACTGGGCCCGCGCCTGCGGCTTCCCCTGCGTCGAGGTATCGGCCGGCACCGTGGCCATGGATGACACCGCCAAGCAGGAGCTGATCGAGCAGGCCGCGCGGCACTTCATCGTGCTCGCGGAGGTAGGCCCCAAAGACCCGGGCGTCCGCCTGACGCCCGAGCAGTGGGCGCGGGCGGTGTCGCATGACCTCCAGGCCGGCGCGACCTGGGTGCTCGCGGAGGGCCGTGCCAGCGGCACGGTCGGCATCTACGACGCCTCCGGCACGGTCCGGCCGGACGTGATCGAGGCCATGGCGTCCGTCACCGATCCCGGCGCCATCGTCTTCGAAGCCCCCCGTGACCACCAGCAGGCGTGGTTCGTGCGCCGGTTCGGCCCCGACGTCAACCTGGCCAACGTGCACCCAGCCGACGCGCTCGGCCTGGAGACGCTGCGGCTCTCGCTGCGCGCCGACACCTACCAGGCATGGTCACCGGGTCCAGCGCCCGCGCGCGGGACGTAGCCGGTCCGGCCGTGAACCTGGTCCCTGCGCAGTACCGGCAGGTCAGCGTCGCCGACGTGCCGGTGGCGCTGGATGAGGCAGCCTTGCGCGCCCACCTGCTCGGACGGCCCGTGTACCGCCGGACCCGCTACCTGGTCACGCGCCACGCCGGTGCCTGCGCCGTGGTGGAGGTCAGCAAAGAGTCGGAAATCCCGCTGTTCTCCCCGGTCACCGCGGTGACCGTGATCGCGCGGGCCGACGAGACCGCCTTCGTGGACGCGCCTGAGACCGATACCGCGGTTCCCACCCAGCTGGCCCGGGCGGCCGCCGATCACGCTGCGGGCGCGCGGTGCGTGATCGTGCGCGGCCGGTACGGTCACGTCAGCTTCATCGCCGACCCGGCCCCGGTCCCGGTCCGGGTGGTGGAGGTGGTGCCGCCCTGGCCGGCCAAGCTGGTGGATCAGCTGCGCCGGGTGCTCGATCTGGCCGATGACCTGCCGCCGGTGGAACTGGTCGAGGACCTGGTGGATCTGACCGCGCTGGCCGCCACGCGGCCGGCGCGGCACTATCTGTTCCCGTGCCGCGCCGGCCAGGCCAGCGGGACCGCGGCGCGGGGCGCGGCCGCCCCGGGCGCCGGCGTCCCCGTCTCCTACCTGGACGAGATCCCGGAACGTGCGCCGTGGACGATGGTGGGGTGCGCCCGCTCCAGATCCATCCACGACTGGTTCTACGGCGGCGAGGTGCCAACGGTAGACATGTGCCCGCGCAACCTCGCCGGCCGCGACGCCCGGCCCGGCGCCGCCGGGCCGGCGCCGGTGATAACCAAATGCTGCCTGCTCGAGGACCGGGTCAGCAGCGACGACGGCCTGGTCGTCGTGCCCTGGGGCGCCAGCGTGGCCCAGATCCGGGACGGGCTCCGGCTGGCCGTGGCCGCCGCGCGGCCAGCGCCCGCCAGCGGCCCCACACGGCGATGAGACACTCCCCCGCAGACCTACGGCCGTCCCCGAGCGCCGCAGGCGCCGGGCCGGACGCCGCAACGGCGTTGCGGCGTCCCGGCGCCGAGGACCCGCCTTCCCGCCGTGCCACATGGCGCGCCTCCGGCACGACCAGGCGAAGTGCTGGCTGGCGCGCCTCCGGCACGACGCACCGCGAGGAGGCAGACGGATGACCACCCGGATCACCGACTCGGCTCTCTACCAGCATCTATGGGGGACAGCCGAATCCCGGGCCGTGCTCGGCGAGGAGGGCCGGCTGGAGGGCTGGCTGGAGGTGATCGTGGCGCTGGCCCGCGCGCAGGCGGCGGCCGGGGTGATCCCGGCCAGCGCCGCCGCGCTCATCGCGGAGCACGCGCGGGCCGACCGGATCGACCTGGGTTACGCCGCCGAGCAGACCCGGCAGACATCCCACTCCACGCTGGGCCTGATCCGCGCCCTGAAGATGGCGCTGCCCGAGCATGCCCGCGAGTACGTCTACACCGGCGCCACCGTCCAGGACATCACCGACACCTGGACCGCGCTGGCGCTGCGCCGGATCGGCGGCATCGTCTGGCGGGATCTGCGGCGGATCGAGGAGCAGCTGCTGGATCTGGCCGTGGCGCACCGGTCCACGGTGATGGCCGGCCGCACCCACGGCCAGACCGGCAGCCCGGTGACCTTCGGCTGGAAGGCGGCCTCCTGGGCGGATGAGATCCGCCGCCATCTGGACCGGATCCGGGCCGGCGCCCCCCGCTGGCTGGTCGGCCAGCTCGGTGGCGGCACCGGCAGCCTGGTGTTCTACGGGCCGCAAGGGCTGGCGGTGCGGGCCCGGTTCTGCGCCGAGCTCGGCCTGGCCGACCCCGGCATCTCGTGGCCCGCGGCCCGCGACCGTGGCGCCGAGTTCGCCCAGCTCCTGGCGCTCATCGGCGGGACGCTCGCCCGGATCGGCGGCGAGGTCTACGAACTGCAGCGGCCGGAGATCGGTGAGCTGGCCGAGACCTCCCCGGCCGGCACCGTCGGCAGCATCACCATGCCGCACAAGCGGAACCCGGAAGCCAGTGAGCACCTGGACACCCTGGCCCGGCTGGTCAGGGCCAGCGCCGCGGTGATGGTGGAGGCGGTGGCCCAGCAGCACGAGCGGGATGGCCGGGGCTGGAAGGCCGAATGGGTCGCGCTGCCCGAGGCCTGCCTGCTGGCCACCGCCGCGCTGCAGATCGCGATCGGCCTGCTGGACGGGCTGCACGTCAACGTCGGCGCGATGCGGCGCAACCTGGCGCGCCACGGCGGCTACCCGCTCAGCGAGCGGGCGCTGGCCCTGCTCGTGTCCGGGCCAGGGCTGGGTCCCCGCCAGGCCCAGGAACGGCTCCAGGACGCGCTCGCCAGCGGGGCCACGGCCGGCCTGACCGCCGAGCAGGCGCTCGTAAGCGCGGGGCTGCTGGGCCCAGAGCAGGCGCAGGACCTGACCGCTTGGCCGGACACCGGCTCCTGCCAGGCCATGACCGACCTGGTCGTGGAGCGCGCCCGGAAGGCCAGGGCGGTGGAGCCCGGGGAATGGCCGTGATGCCTGCCGCGCGCCCGGCCCGGGTCAGGCTCGCCACCCTGCCCACCCCGCTGGTCGCCCTGCCACGGCTGGCCCAGGCGCTGAGGGCCGGCGCGCTCTACGTCAAGCGCGATGACCTGACCGGATTCGCGTTCGGCGGCAACAAGGCCCGCCCGCTGGAATTCCTGATCGGCGCCGCCACCGCGGACCGCGCGGACACGCTGGTCACCGGCGGGGCGCCGGGCTCCAACTTCTGCGCCGCCGCCGCGGCCGCTGCCCTGCGGGCGGGCCTGCGCTGTGAGCTCGTGCTGGCCGGGCAGGCACCGAGGCACCCGGGCCCGGCCCTGGCCCTGGCCCTGTCGTGGGGGGCCACCGTGCACTGGACGGGCAGCGCGGAGCGGGAAACCGTGGACAGCCAGCTGCCCAGGGCGGCCGCCGCACTAGCCAGCCGTGGCCACCGGCCCTACCTGATCCCGCGCGGCGGCGCCACCGGGCTGGGTGCGATCGGGTACGCGCTGGCCGCGTTCGAGCTGCACGAACAGCTGGCCGCGATCGGCGTGACCACCGCCCGGGTGGTGGTGGCGGTCGGCTCCGGCGGCACCCTGGCCGGGCTGGTGGCCGGCAACGCGGCGCTGGGCCGGCCATGGACGCTCGTGGGCGGATCGGTGAGCCAGGCCGAGGATGTGTCCCTGCGGGTGCTGGAGATCGCCCGGGAATGCGCAGGCCTGCTCGCCGGGGCCATGGCGAGCGCTCGCGGCCCAGGCGGCCCGGCCGAGCCCATGCCAGGCGATGTGACGGTGGTGGACGCCCGCGGACCAGGCCATGGCCTGCCGTCATCCGAGGGCGTGGCCGCCGCCGACCAGGCGATGCGGACGGAAGGACTGATGGTGGACCCGGTGTATACGGCCAAGGCGCTGTCGCTGGTGCCGCGGTGCGCCGACGGCGGGGACGTGGTGTTCTGGCACACCGGAGGGCTACTGGACACCGTCGCGGCCGCCGGGGCGCGCCGGTGACGGCCCGCCGTCCCGCCGGGCCGCCGGCCGGGCCGCCGGCCGCCGAGCTGATCGCGGCCGGGTTCGAGCTGGAGAACGCCGACGCCCCACTCCTGCATCACGGGATGAACCTGGCCGATCTCGCCCATCTGCTCGACCTCGCCTCGGCCGGGGTCATCCCGCCGGACGCGGCCCGCCGCCTGCTGGCGCTGCTGCTCGCCACCCTGGACGTCCCGGCCAGCGACTTTCCCTATGACCCGGCCAGCGGCGAGCTGTACAACTCACGGGAGCGGTACTTCGTCAGCCAGGCCGGGGACGTCGCTGGCTGGCTGCACGCCGGCCGGCCGCGGCGGGAGGCGCTCAGGGTCGCCTTCCGGCTGCGCCTGCGCAGCGACCTGGCCGGCCTGATCGAGGCGGCCGCCGAGCTGGCCGCGGAGCTCGCGCGCCGGGCCCGCGAGCATGCCGCCACGCTGATGGCCGACCAGACATACCTGCAGCACGCGCAGCCGTCGACGTTCGGCCACTACGTCCTGTCTTTCGCGTTCCCCGTCCTGCGCGCGGGTGGCCGGCTGAGCGAGGCGCTGGCCTGGACTGACGCCAGCCCGGGCGGGGCGGGCTGCGTAAACGGCACCCGGCTGCGCACCGACCGCGGTCACGTCGCGGCACTGCTGGGCTTCCGCAGCGTCGCCGAGCACACCCGGGACGCGATGTGGCAGATCGACGGCCTGTTCGACATGGTCAGCGCGGCCGCCGGGCTGGTGGTGACCCAGTCCAAGCTGGCCGAGGACCTGGAGATCTGGGCGAGCCAGGAGTTCGACTACGTGACCCTGGCGGACGGCTACAGCCGGGCCAGCGTGCTCATGCCCCAGAAGCGGAACCCGTACGCGCTGTCCATCATCCGGGGAGCGGCCGGAACCCTGATCGGCAGGCTGACCGGGCTGCTGGCGGTGGCCAAGACCCCCTCCGCCCGGAGCGACAACCTCATCTTCGCCTACGGCGAGGTGCCCCGGGCGCTCGATCAGGCGCTGCGGGCCACCCGGCTGACCACCGGGGTGGTGCGCACGCTGGAGGTGAACAGCGAGCGGATGCGGGCCGCGCTGGAGTCCGGCTTCTCGCAGGCCACCGACCTGGCCGAGTACATCATGCAGGCGTGCGGGATCGACTACCGCACCGCCTACCGGGTCGTTGGTCACGCGGTCCGGCAGGCGAGCGCCGCCGGGCTGCGCGGTGCCGACATCGACGGCACGCTGCTCGACGCGTCGGCCGTGGAGATCACCGGCCGGCCGCTGGGCCTGGCCGGCCGCGACCTGTCGATGGTGCTCGACCCATGGCAGATCGTGGCGAGCCGGACCACGCTCGGCGGCGCCGCCCCCAGCGAGGTGACCAGGATGGCCGACCAGGTCGCGGAGCAGGCCAGCGAGCTAGCCACTGAGGCGCGGCGATGGCGGGACAGCTATCAGGCCGCCGAGGAGGCGCTGGTCGCCACCGCCCGCCGCGCCGCCGCGCCGGACTCAGACCTGCCGGACTCAGCCGCGCCGGACCTAGCCGCGCCGGACTCAGCCCCGCCACGCTGAGCCCTCCCGCGCTGAGCCCCGCCAGAGGAACGGAGGATGCGATGACAGAATCGGGCACCACCGCACTGTCCCTGCCAGGCAGCGTCGGGGTGGTCAATGTGGGCCTGCCGCTGTTCGCCGACGCGGTGGCCGAACAGGGGGCACCCGTCATCGCGGTCAACTGGCGGGTCCCGGCCGGCGGCCAGCCCGCGGCGGTAGCCGCGCTTGGCCGGCTGTACGGGATCCACGCCGAGCGGGTCGAGGCGGCGAACGCCGAAGTGATCCGGCGGCTTGACCAGGGGATTCCGCTGCTCACTGGCATCACCACAGTGGCCTCGGCCGTCCCCGGCCTGGCCGGGCCCGCCCTGCTGCACTGCGGCCCGGCCATCCGCTACCCCGATGCCCCTGATCCGCTGCGCAGGTCGATGCAGGCCGCGGCGGTCGCGGAGGGATGGGCAGCCAGCCCGGAGCAGGCGGACGGCCTGCTGGGCCGGGAGGAGATCGGGCTGAGCCCGGCCAACGCCCACCGGGTGGTGCTGCCGATGGCCACCTCGGTCGGCCCCACCGCTCCGCTGTACGTGCTGACGAACGAGGCGGGCGGCACGACCGCCTACGCGCCGGTCTCGCAGGGGCCCGGGGAGGTGGCCTGGTTCGGCCGGGCGACCGCGGCATCGATCGCCCGGCTGGTCTTCCTGCGTGAGGTAGCGGCGCCGGTGATAGGCCAGATCCTGGAGCGCACCAGCCCACTGGACGTGCTGGCGCTGGCCGCGCAGGCGGTCGCCATGGGAGACGACGTCCATGTCCGCACCCAGGCGGCGACGAACCTGCTGATCCGGGAGTGGCTGCCGCAACTGGCCGAGCTGAGCGGGCCGGACAGCGCCGCCTTCGCCCGCTTCCTGGCGGGCAATCACCTTTTCTTCCTGACGCTGGCCATGGGGGCCGCGAGGTCACTGACCGAGTGGGCGGGGCAGGTCGAGGGCTCCTCGATCGTGACCAGCATGGCGCGCAACGGGACCACGTTCGGTGTCCGGCTGGCCGGCGCGGGCCAGTGGTTCCTCGCCGATGCGCCCGAGGTAGGCCACGCGCTGTACTACCCCGGCCAGGGCCCGGAGACCAGCGCCAAGGACATCGGCGACAGCGCGGTGCTGGAGCTGTCCGGGCTCGGCGCGGCGGCCGCGGCCGGCTCGCCCGCGGTGGCCCAGCTGCTCGGGGGCCAGATGCGCGCGGCGGCGGATCTCACCGAGCGGCTCGCCGCGGTGTGCGCCGGGCGGTCGAGCCGGTTCAAGATCCCGGTGCTGGACAACATCGGGACCCCGCTGGGGGTGGATGTCCGCAAGGTGGTGGAACTGGGCACCACACCCGCGGTGACCACGGGAATCCTGCACATCTCGGACGGGACCGGCCAGGTCGGCGCCGGCGTGGCGGAGGCACCGCTGGGCTGCTTCGCCGACGCGCTGGCCGACCTCGACCGCCGCCTGACCGGGCCCGGTGAACAGCCTCCTGACCAGGCCGGGTGAACAGGAGCCTTCATGAATACGGGCAGGGACGCCCCCGCACCCGCGGCTCTGTCCGGCTGACCTGCCGCGCGGCCGCGACGGGGTCGGGATCGCCGTACCGGCCTGCTCACCCGGGTGCGCTGCCCGTCCGAGCAGGCGGCGGCCGGTCGCGGCCACCGGTGAGCGTGAGCAGCAGGCCGGTGAGCTGACTGGCGGCGTCCGGGCCGCCGTCGAGGCGCAGGTCGCCGGAGGCGGTCGCGTCGGCGATGGGGCGCTGCCCGAATACCACGGCGCGGAACGTGTCGGCGTCGGTGGTGACGGTCGCCTCGGGCTGATCGGCGGTCCCGCGCCGGAACCGGGCCGGGCCGGCCGTGGCATCGACGGTGAAGGTGTCGGCGCCGATCCGCAACTCGTACCGGCCGGTCAGCCCGGCGGGGTCGGCGGCTGCCTGGATGGCGAGCAGCACGGAGTCCAGGCCGGCCTGGGCGCCGTCGGGGAGCGGGGCACGATCGCCCCACTGTCCCAGGTGCAGGACCACGGGCTCGAGCTCGCGGCCCCAGTCGGTCAGCTCGTACAGGCGCACCCGGGCGGGCGGGGGAAGGTCGAGCTGGCGGATGACGCCGTGGCCGGTCAGTTCCCGCAGCCGCTGGCTGACCACGTTCGGGCTCGCCCCGGGCAGGCCGGCCAGCAGGTCGTTGAACCGTTTGGGGCCCAGCAGCAGCTCGCGCACGATCAGCAGCGCCCACCGCTCGCCGATCACGTCGAGACTGCGGGCCACCCCGCACTGATCGCCATAGCTCCGGCTGCCGGCCATGTCCCCAGTGTAGCAGCTCGGGCTCCTAGGCTAGGAGTCTGACTTGACTATCAGAACTTTAACTCCTAACTTAGGAGTCAGTGACCACGAGCCCTGGAGGAGAAAGACCTTGACCGCACGAATCAGTAACCCGGCGATGGTCCTGCCCGATGCCATGCAGCCCATCCAGGCCCTGTTCAAGGCCATCAGCAAGGGCGGCGTGCCGCAATCGACGCTGGAGCTGGTCCACCTGCGCGCGAGCCAGGTCAACGGCTGCAGCGCCTGTGTCAACGCTGGCGCGCGCAATGCCCGCAAAGCGGGCGAGACCGACGAGCGGCTGTTCACGCTGGCCGCCTGGCGGGAGACGCCGTACTTCACCGATGCCGAGCGCGCCGCGCTGGCGCTCGCCGAGGCCGCCACCCGGCTCGCCGACCGGGCCGACCCGGTGCCCGACGAGATCTGGGGGGCGGCCGCCGCCCACTACGACGAGCAGGGGCTCGCGGCCCTGGTCCTCATGATCGCCGTGACCAACATGTTCAACCGCCTCAACGCCACCACCAGGCAGGTGGCGGGCGCCTGGGGCTGAGACACCCTGCCCACCCACCGGCGGCCCGGCCAGCTCGTCCGCGCCAGCCACGATCCTGGCCGATCGGCGCGCGGCATGCGCGGTCAGCGGGCTTAACGGGCGGAGCCCGGGCCGCCAGCTTCCACCGTCACCTCGATCGGTGGCGAGGCAACGATGGTGTTGGACACGTAGCAGACGCGCAGGGCAGGCTCGGTGAGCCGCTCGACCACGGCGGGCGGTGCGCCGGACGCCACGGACAGCTGCAGCCGGCTGAACCGCGGGCCGTCGTAGGTGCCGGTGGCGGTGACGGCCAGGTCCGGCAGCGTGATCCCCCGCTTGCCGGCCGCCCACGCCAGCGCGAGGGCGTAGCACGAGGCCATGGCGGCGAGGAGGTACTCGGTCGGCATCGGCCCGGTGCCGGTGCCGCCGGACCGCTCGGGCTCGTCGACCACCAGGTCGAACCCGCCGGCCGCGACCGTGCACCGCCAGCCGCCCTCCCACCGGGCGACCACCGAGTTCGTGTGCGGCCGGTCGGCGCCGCTGACCTCGGTCACCGCGCCACCTCCCGCGGCCGGCCCGTCCCGGCGGCCGGCCGCCCGGCGGTGCCGGTGCTCGTGCGTCTGCGCCTAGCGGTGCTCGTGCCCGTGGCCGCCTGCCTCGCCGTGATCGTGATCGGCCGGGCGCGCCGCCAGCATGGCCAGCCGCTCCCGCAGGTCCCCGGCGCCGACGAGCCCCCGGTCGCTCACCACCCGCTCCAGCGAGCGCAGCCAGCACTCGTAGTAATTCCAGCCCTCACCGGACGGATGGGCGGCCTCCCACGAGGCGATCTCGCTGATCAGCGACTGCCGGAAGTCCTCCCAGTCCATACGCCCGGAGTCGTGCAGCGCGAGCGCGACCCCGAACGCCCTGCTCTCCCACGGCGCGGCGAAGACAAGCTCGCCGTTGTCCCGGGGCGGGGCGGCCGGGCCCGCCGAGTCGAGCAGATAGGCGGCGTCGGCGTGCCCGCCCGGGCCGGCCCCGCCGGCCGGGCTGGTCACGGCGCGGTCACCTTCGCGACGCCGACCATGGCGTCCCGGGTGACCAGGGCCGCGAGCTCCTCCTCGGAGGCGCCGTCGGTCCCGGCCGGGCGCTCCGGCAGCACCATGTACCGGACCTCGGAGCTGGAGTCGTGAACCCGGATCTCCACGCTGTCGTCGAGTCCCAGCCCGAACTCGCTCAGCACCCGCCGGGGCTCGCGGACCACCCGGGATCGGTAGGCCGGGTCCTTGTACCAGGACGGCGGCAGCCCGAGCACCGGCCAGGGGTAGCACGAGCAGAGGGTGCAGACCACCACGTGGTGCATGGCCGGGGTGTTCTCCAGCACTACGATGTGCTCACCCTGCGGCCCCTTGAAGCCGAGCTCGGCGATCGCGGCGGTCCCATCGGCGAGCAGCCGCGCCCGGTACTGCGGGTCGGTCCACGCCTTGGCGACCACCTTGGCGCCGTTCATCGGCCCGACGGACTGCTCGTAGGTCATGACGAAGCTCTCGACGGTTGCCTCGTCGAGCAGCCCGCGCTCGGTGAGTAGCGAGGCCAGCGCCTCCACCCGCAGCGCGGGATCGAGATGTTCGGTCGGGGATGTCATTTCTCGGGCTCCAGGTAGGGCTCGAATAGGTCGATGGACAGGCGGAACGGCTCAGCGTCGGCGCCCCACAGCTCCCGCGAGTCGAACTCCACCGTGTAGCAGTGCTGCGGGTTCTCGCCCACGAAATGCGCGGCGGTATCCGGGAAGACCGCGCCCGGCTGGAGAGCCGTCACCGTCCCGGCCCGCCGCCGCACATACCGGGGCAGCCGGGTGTGACCCACCGGGTGCAGGTCGGCCACCCGCACCCGGTCGCCGACCTCGAACGCGGGCGGCGTGTCGACGCTGCGCAGGTTCCCCGCGCCGCCCGAGGGCATCTCCGGCTTGTGCGGCTCGGGCGCCGGTGGCTCGGGCACGTCCAGCCCGCTCAGCCGCGCCGCCCGGGCCCGCACCTCTTCGTCGGTGACGATGCCGCTGTCCTCCATCATGAGCTGGGCGCCGATCGTCCACCGGTTCCAGTAGCCCACCATGTACTCGCGCGGCGGCACCCGCTCGATGGCGTGCCGGAACGCGTGCAGGTTCGTGCCCGAGATCCGGGCCGCGAGCGCCCCGATCACGAACGCCTTCCCTTCCCAGGGTTCGGTGAACGGCGGGGCGTCGGTCAGCTCCGGCATCCGACCGAGTCCCTGCATGCCGCCGACGTCGTGGATCCCGTCCATGCGCGCCTCACTTCCTCCCGGTCCCAGGCGCCGCGGAGGTGCCGCCCCGCGGCCGTGTCACCGCGGAGGGCACCCCCGGCCGGCAGGTGTCAGACGGTCCAGGTGTTGAGCTGGAAGGCGCCGGCCCGCCACGCGGTGAGCGCGGAGTCGAGGACGTCCAGCGGGTTGAACGCCTTCACCCCGTCGATGAGGTCTTCCTCGCGGAAGCCGTACAGCGCGCCCATGGCGAACCGGCACGCGTAGACCTTGCCGCCCTCCTTGAGGATCGTCTCGATCTGCCGGTTGCCGGCCAGGTTCCCGGGGAAGCCCTCGGTGCCGATGGTCGGGTACCCGCGGTGCCGGGAGGCCAGCAGGACCCCGGGCCCGTACAGGATGATCGACACGTCGAAGCCCTTGCGGACCAGGCGGGTCGAGGTGAGCAGGTTGACCAGCGACACCGAGCCCTCGAAGGGCACGGAGTGGATGAACACGAACGCCTTCTCGCCCGGGTTGGCCCGGATGTCATCGAAGAGCTTCTCCTCGGTGTTGTAGAGCGAGTCGGTGCCGGCCTCGCCACGCGGCGACTGAATGGTGATCGGCATGGATCCTCCTGACAGATGTGATGACCGGTAACGGTTGCGGTCTGGCCTAGCTGGTCGGCCCGCGCGGGCGCTGCGCCTGCGTCCATGTCATGCGGTGGCTGCCGGGCATGCGCCGCATGATCGCCGAGCGCACCGGCCAGGGCACGGCCCGGTAGAGCGGGACATACACGCGCAGCCAGAACCAGTCCCGCCCGTGTGGCCGGCGCGGCGGGGTGACCCGGTACTTGGCGGCGACCTTCTCCTGCGCCGCGACCATGAGGTAATGCTCGGAGGTCGCTCTCAGCCAGCGGGAGAAGGCCACCTCAGGACCCCAGCCCCGCCAGCAGAGCCTGGGCCGCGAGGGCGATCGGCTCGTTCAGCGCCCCGATGGGAGGGGAGTACACGTTCTCCATCGTGGCCAGGTCCGTGATGGTGATCCCGGTCCTGACCGCCATGGCCAGGAAGTCGGCGCGCTCCTTGATACCCTCGCGGCCGACCATCTGGGCGCCGATCAGGCGCAGCGAGCCCGGCTCGGCCAGCAGCTTGACCCGGACCTTCTCCACGCCCGGGTAGTAGCGCGCGCGGGAAATCCCCTCGGCCACGCCGACCAGGTGCGGGATGCCCAATGCGGTCGCCAGCGTCTCGCTGAACGACACGCCGCCGATCATCCAGTCCCCGGCCACCATCCCCCACGGCACGCTCACCGGCTGGTACCGGCGCTGGCCGCCGGCCGCGTTGGTGCCCGCGACCTTCCCCTGGGCGTAGGCGTGGCTGCCCGAAAGGCCCTGCACCGGGATGTCGGTCACGCTGTGCGGCACTTCGATGCAGTCGCCAGCGGCCCAGACCTTCGGTGCGGAGGTGTACATGTGCTCGTCGACGATGATCCCGCCGGCCGACCCGATCCGCACACCGGCGGCGCGGGCGAGGCTGGTGCTGGCCTCTTTCTTGGTGCAGACGACGGCGAGGTCGCACGGGATTTCCCCGGCCGAGGTCGCGACCGCACGGACCGAGCCCTCGCCGATAAAGCCGGTGAGCGTGGTATTGAAGTGAAGCTTGGCGCCCTTTTCCTGCCAGGAATCCTGCACCGGGGCGACGATGTCGGGATCGGTCGCCACCGACAGCGCCCACGCGCCCGGGTCGATCAGGTGCGTCTCAATACCGCGATGGCAGAGCGCGGTGACCATCTCCAGGCCCAGCGGGCTCGCCTCGACCACCACCGCCGAGCGGACCCCGTCCAGGACCTTGTCCCACTGCATCGCCCGCCGGATGTTCTTAACGTAATAAAGGCCATCGAGTTCGGCGCCCGGTACCCCGGGTGAGGCGTAATCGAACCCGGTGGCGACGATCAGCTTGTCGTAGCCGACCTCGCCGTCGCCTGGCACGGACACAGTCCTGCGCTCGGTATTGAACCCGGTAACCCGTGTCTCATAGTGGATATCGATGCCCTGGCCAGCGTAAGCTTCTTTGGTCGCCAGAAAAAGCCGCTCGAAGTCGGGAATCTCCTTGCCGTGAACATAAGGAATACCGCAGGGGCTGTACCCGACATCTTCGAATTCGGTGTAGACGCGTACGTCTGCGGACGGGTCCGCGGCCTTGGCGGCCCCGGCAGCGCCTATGCCGGCGGCGCCGCCGCCGATCACCACGATCCGCTGCGCCATCAGCACCCTCTTCCCATGAGCCGGGAGGGACGTTTAGTATCCGCTATGAGTCGTACACTATCCTGGCGGGAGCCACCCCCGAACGTCAAGACGCCACCGTCCCTCAACCGAGCGGGCAGCACATGAGCCGAGTAGCACGCACCCAAGGGCCCCCGTGCCTGGACGCGCAGTCGAACAGCCGTGCTGACGGCGCAGCCGGGGACCTGGAGCGCATCGTCGGCTCCATCGGCCTGAAGGTGTTCAGTCTCCGCAAGCGGATGGGCCTGTCCCTGCAGCAGCTCGGCGAGCGCTCCGACGTCTCGGCGGCGGCGATACACAAGATCGAGCAGGGCGGCATGGTGCCGACCATCACCACCCTCCTCAAGATCGCCGGGGCGCTCGGCCGGCCGGTCTCCTACTTCGTGGAAGAGGACATCGGCCAGGACGACGTGGCCGTGCTCACCCCGCCGGACGAGAACCGGCCGGTCTACACCTCGCACAAGGGGATCGACCTGAGCAGCATCTCCGGGCCGTACGGCCGGTTCCTGCTGGCCGGGGCGCGGGCCACGGTCGCACCCGGCGCGACCAGCGGGCGCAAGCCGATGCAGCATCCCGGTGAAGAGCTCGTCCATGTCACCAGCGGGGTGCTCGAGTTCACCGTGACCGGGCAGTCATACCAGGTGAAAGCGGGGAGCACGCTGCACTTCCGGGGCGACCAGCCGCACACCTGGCACAACCCCGGCACGACCGATGCGCACGCGGTCTGGATGGCGCTGAGGCCGCAGTAGCGCATCTGCCATGATGCCTGCCGACAGCTCCCGGCGCCCAGGACGGGCCGGGCTGATCGCCGGTCTCCTGCCGCCGTCGGTGGCAGCCGCGGAATCCACCGGCCGCCCACCCGGGGCCGCCCCCGGGCTGTTCCCGGCCGAACAGGCGGCCCTGCGCACGGCCGGGCCGCGGCGCCGCGCCGAATTCGCGGCGGGCCGGTCGTGCGCCCGGGCCGCGCTGGCCACGCTGGGGGTGGCCGCCGGGCCGATCCTGCCCGGCCCGGCAGGCCAGCCGCTGTGGCCGGCCGGGGTGACCGGCAGCATCACCCACTGCGCCGGTTACCAGGCCTGCGCCGTGGCCCGGACCACGGACGTGGCCGCGATCGGCATCGACGCCGAACCGGACGCCGCGCTGCCGGCCGGCCTGATCGAGACGGTGGCGACCGGCCCCGAGCGGGTGTGGATCTCCCGGCACGCGGCCGGCCGGCCCGGGGTCTGCTGGGACCGGCTGCTCTTCAGCGCCAAGGAAGCGGCCCGCAAGCTGTGGTACCCGCTGACCGGGCGCTGGCTGGGCTTCCAGGAAACGGCTATCGGGCTGGCCACCACCGGCACCTTCACCGTCTGCCTGCCCGGCCCGGACCCGGCCGGTGGGGACCGACCGGTGACCCGGATGACGGGCCGCTGGCGGGCCCGGGACGGGCTGATCGTCACCGCGATCGCCTGGGCGCCGGGATGAGCCGGGCCAGCGCGCTGCGCCCCGGCGAGCAGGGCCGGCTGGGCGCCATGGCCGCCGTGATCCTGGTGCTGAACGGCGCCGGCTGGGGCGTCTTCGTGTTCTCGGTGCTGCCTCGTCATCTCCACTACCAGGGGCTCGGCGTCGGGCTCGGCGTGGCCATAACCGCCTGGACGCTGGGCGCGCGGCACGCGTTTGACGCCGATCACATCTCGGCCATCGACAACGTGACCCGCAAGCTCATGTCCGACGGAAAGCGGCCGCTGGGCACCGGTTTCTGCTTCGCCCTGGGCCACTCCACGATCATCGTCGCGATCGGCGCCGGCATCGCCCTCGCCGCCAGGGCCGTGTTCGGCGCCGTGGTCAACCCGAGCTCGACCTACGAGACCCTGGGCGGGATGGTGGGCACCCTGCTGGCGGCCACCTTCCTCTACCTGATCGCCGCCCTGAACCTGGTCGTCCTGGCCGGGATCGCCCGGATCTTCCGTGACATGCGGCGCGGCCGCTACAGCGAGGAGGAACTGGAGCGCCAGCTGCAGGCGCGCGGCCTGATGTACCGGTTCTTCGGCCGGTTCATGCGCGCGGTCAACCACAGCTGGCAGATGGTCTTCGTGGGCATGGCGTTCGGGATCGGGTTCGACACCGCCACCGAGGTGCTGCTGCTCACCGCCGCCGTCTACGCGGCCACCTCCGGCCTGCCGTTCTACGCGGTCCTCGCGCTGCCGCTGCTGTTCGCCGGGGGCATGACGCTCTTCGACACCCTGGACGGCTGCTTCATGACCGTCGCCTACGGCTGGGCGTTCGCCCGGCCGGTCCGCAAGGTGTACTACAACCTGGTCATCACCGGGCTCTCGATCGCGGCGGCCTTCCTGATCGGCACCGTCGAGATCCTCGGCCTGCTCACCAGCGAGCTCGGCCTCCGCGGGCCGTTCTGGGACTTCGCCGCGAGCTTCGACATCAACAAGGCCGGTTTCACCATCGCCGCGCTGTTCGTCACCGTCTGGGCCGCAGCCATCGTGATCTGGCGGCTCGGCGACATCGAGTCACGCTGGCAGGCGGGCCCTCCCGCACCGCCAGATTGACATATGAGCCGGCGCTGCGGCTCCGGCCTGCGAGCGCAGCCCGTTGCGCACGATCGGCGCGGTGACCGGATCGGTGCGCCGGCCCGGTCAGCGCAGCGGGAAGGACTGGCCCCGCTCCGCTTCCGGCCGCGGGCCGAAGATGCGCCGGTCGGCCTCGGCAATGGGGACATCGTTGATGCTGGCTTCCCGGCGCCGCATATACCCGTCATTGTCGAACTCCCACAACTCGTTGCCGTAACTGCGGAACCATTGCCCGGCAGCGTTGTGGGATTCGTACTGGAATCGGACGGCGATCCGGTTGCCGTGGAAGGACCACGGGTCCTTGCGCAGCGCGTAGTCGAGCTCGCGGGCCCATTTCCGGCGCAGGAACTCGATGATCTCGGCCCGGCCGGTGAGGAACTCGTCCCGGTTGCGCCAGGCGGAGTCCTCGGAATACGCGCCCGCGACCCGCTCCGGGTCACGGGTGTTCCAGGCATCCTCAGCCGCCTGGACCTTCTGCCGGGCGGTCTCCTCGGTAAAGGGCGGCAGCGGCGGTCGTGGGGTCACGGGATTCCTCCCTCGGCATGAGAACGATCGTTCTCAGTGCAGGACAGTATCTGCTGATGCTCGTGGACGGGGCCACCGTGTCCGCCGCCACCGGCACCAACCTCCGCGCCGCGGCCGACGCCAGGGCAGCGGCCGACACCCTGCTCGCCGCGGCCGCCCGGCCCGGCCGCTGACCCCACCAGCCCGGCCGACGGCCCACCAGCCCGGCCGGCTGGCCGGGCGCGTCAGCTGGAGGCCCTGGCTTCCTCGATGGTGAGCTCGGCGGCCGGGTCCGCCTCGAGACGGTCGTCCGGGATCGGGAGCCCGCTGCGGACCGAGCGCCCGTAGGTGCCATCATCCAGCCGCTTCAGCGCGCGGTCGATGGCGGCCAGCCGCTCCCGCATGCTTTCGGCGATGGCATCGTCCTCGCCTTCGGCGGTCAGCGGCTGCGCGGCGTCAGAGGTGTAGACGTGAGCTTCCTCATCCTCCGCGGCCCGATCCTCCTGACCCGATGTCTCGGCGCCGGCGAGCAGATCCGCCACCTCGGCCCGTTCGGCCAGCAACTGCGCTCGCGCCCGGTCAAGATCCATCATGTCCTCCCTGGTTCACTCATGTCCTCCCTGGTTCACAGTGACTTCCTCCAGGGCGCCGGTAGCGAAGACCAGTCCGTGCCCTGGCGGGGTCTGTGCCTGCAGGCTGTCGCCGGTGATCACCACGCCGCTGGGCTGGGCCAGCGCACCGAGCGCGGCGAAGGATCCCTCGTCGATGTCCTCGATCATGCCCGGCAGCGGCAGGCATAGTGCGAGCTGCCCGGAGATGTCGGGCAGAAGATGCGGCATGACCGGAACGCTGAACAGCCGGGCGAGCCGGGCGACGCGCAGGAACGGAGTGATGCCGCCGACCCGGCAGACGTTCGGCTGAAGGTAGTCGACGGCGCCCGCCAGCAGTACGTCCCGGAACTGCGCCTCGGTGTACAGGCTCTCGCCCGCCGCCACGGGAACGTCGATGGCGGCCCGCAGCGCCGCGTAGGCTCCGAAGTCCTCGGCCGGCAGCGGCTCCTCCAGCCAGAAGATGTCGAACGCCGACAGTGCCCGGGCGGCGCGGCGGGCGGTCGGCAGGTCCCACAGCTGGTTCGCGTCTACCATCAGCCGCCGGCCGGGCCCGATGATCCGCCGGACAGCGGCCACCCGCTCCAGGTCCTCATCCAGGCTGGGCAGGCCGACCTTGATCTTGAACCTGCTGTGCCCGGCCGCGGCCCAGCGGCTCACCTGCTCGGTGAGCTCCTCCAGCGTCAGGTGCCGGTTGACACCGCTGGCATAGACCGGAACCCGGTCGCGCTGCCGGCCGAGCAGGTCGGCCAGCCCCAGCCCGGCGGCCTTGGCCCGCAGGTCCCACAGGCCGATGTCGATCGCCGCCATCGCGAGCGTGGTGATGCCGCCGCCTGCCTCGCGTAGGTGCCACCACAACCGGTCCCAGGCCGCCGCGGGCGCCACCGGGCCGCCCTCGGCGGCCGGGCCGCAGTCCGCGTTGACCATGGCCTGGATCGCCTGCGCCCCGGCCCGGACCGCCCAGCTGAAACCCTGCCCGCGGCCACCGTCGCTGCTCTCGACCGTGGTGGCGATCAGGTACTGGCAGGTGACCTCCGGCCCCCACGGCCGGGGCATGGGCAGCCGGTAGGTCTTGCTGGCCACTCCCGTGATGTGCGCGCTCGCCACGGGGAGCCATTCTGTCGCAGCCTCGCGCCAGACGGAGAAGGGACCCTGTTACGTATGGGGAGGATTGGGGTAAACCCGACTGTTAGTTGTCAGCCGTCCAGGCCAGCGATGCCAGCACCGACGATGAAAGGGGCAGCGGAGATGAGCCCAGCGAACGGCCATGTTGTTTTCGTTCACGGCCTGTGGCTGCACGCGACCTCATGGGATCCGTGGGCGGCCTTATTCCGGGAAGCGGGTTACGAGCCGCTGGCGCCTGGCTGGCCGGGCGACTCGGACACGGTCGAAGAAACCCGCCGCCAGCCCGACCGGGTCGCCGGCAAGGGCCTCGACGAGGTCGTCGAGCACTACGCGCAGATCATCCGCGGCCTCGACGGCCGGCCGGTGGTCATCGGCCACTCCTTCGGGGGCCTCATCGTGCAGCGGCTGCTTGACCAGAACCTCGCCGCGGCGGCGGTCGCGATCGACCCGGCACCCATCAAGGGCGTGCTCGCCCTGCCGCTCTCGGCGCTCAAGGTCGCCTCGGTGGCGCTGCGCAAGCCGGCCAACCGGAACCTCGCGGTATCCCTGACCCGGGAGGAGTTCCGCTACGGTTTCGGCAACGCGCTGCCCGCGCAGGAATCCGACGAGCTGTACGAACGCTGGACGATCCCGTCACCGGGCAAGCCTCTGTTCGAGGACGCCTTCGCGGCCGTAACCCCCAACTCGCCCGCCAAGGTCAACACGCGCAACAAAACCCGGGGGCCGCTGCTCATCACCGCCGGGGGCAAGGACCACACCGTCCCGCCCATCATCTCCACGTTGACCCGGAGGCTCTATCACCGGTCACCCTGCGTCACCGACTTCAGGGAGTTCCCCGACCGCGGTCACTCGCTGACGATCGACCACGGCTGGAACGAGGTCGCCCAGGAAGTGCTCGACTGGCTGAAGCAGCGCGCGTCCTAGGCCCGGCCGCAGCCGCCGTCACCGCTCGTGATCATGGCAACCGGCCGGTCACGAGAACCGGCCGGTTGCCGTGGTCATGGACGGCGGGCCGTAACGCCACCCCGCCGCGCCTGCGGGAAGCGCCGCGCGATTGAGCGCGGGGCGGTGATCGCTGATCCGGCAGACTGGTGACCACCAAGCTCCGGACCTGGGGGCGGCCATGCGGAGGCAGCCGTGAAGGCAGGCGACCCCGGCCTGATCCTGCTTGTGGGCGCGGCGGTGGTGATCGCCGCGATCGTGGCGGCCCGGGTCGCGCACGGGATCGGCCTCCCCGGCCTGCTCCTCTTCCTCGGCCTGGGCCTGGCGCTGGGCGAGGCGGGCCTGGGTATCCGGTTCGACAACGCCGAGCTGGCGCAGGCCCTGGGGCTCAGCGCGCTGGTGCTGATCCTGGCCGAGGGCGGCCTGACCACCAACTGGGAGCACGCGCGGGCAGCGGCCCCGGCCGCGTTCATCCTCGCCACCGTGGGGGTGGTGGTGAGCATCGGTGTCGTCGCCGTGGTGTCCCACTGGCTGCTGTCACTCGCCTGGCGCGATTCCCTGCTGCTCGGCGCGGTGCTGGCGCCGACCGACGCGGCGGCGGTGTTCTCGGTCCTGCGCAAGCTGCCGCTCCCGCCCCGGCTGTCCGGGATGCTGGAGGCGGAGTCGGGGCTCAACGACCCGCCCGCGGTGCTGGCGGTGACGCTGCTGAGCGGGACAGGCGGGCACTCACCCGGGCCCGCGCTGATCGCCGGAATCGTGGTGTACGAGCTGGCCGCCGGCGCCGCGATCGGGCTGCTGGCGGGCTGGCTTGGCGCGTTTTCGCTGCGCCGGGTGGCGCTGCCCGCCTCTGGCCTGTACCCGATCGCGGTGCTCGCGCTCATCGTCGCGAGCTACGGGGCGGCATCGCTGGCGCATGCGAGCGGATTCCTCGCCGTGTACGTGGCCGCGCTGGTGCTGGGCAATGTGCGGCTGCCGCACCGGCCGGCCACCCGCGGCTTCGCCGAGGGGGTGGCCTGGCTGGCCCAGATCGGGCTGTTCGTCATGCTCGGGCTCCTCGCCTCCCCGGCGCGGCTGCCCGCGGCGGTCCTGCCCGCCCTGGTGGTGGGGTCCGTGCTCGTGCTCGTGGCCAGGCCCGCCGCGGTGATCGTCTCCACGCTGCCGTTGCGGGTGCCCTGGCGCCAGCAGGCCTTCCTGTCCTGGGCCGGGCTGCGCGGGGCGGTCCCGATCGTGCTCGCGACGATCCCTGTCAGTGCCCACCTGCCCGGCGCCACCTACCTGTTCGACCTGGTGTTCGTGGTCGTCGTGGTGTTCACCCTGCTGCAGGGCCCGACGTTGCCGTGGGTGGCCCGGCGGCTGAAGGTGATCACACCGGCGGAGCCGCTGGAGATTGACGTGGAGGCCGCGCCGCTCGAAGCCCTGCCCGCCGACCTGCTCCAGGCGGAGATCCCGCCGGGCTCCAGGCTGCACGGCGTGGACATTTTTGAGCTGCGGCTGCCCGCTGAGGCGAACGTGGCCCTGATCGTCCGCGACCGGCGCGGGTTCGTCCCCGATCCCGCGACCACCCTGCAAGCCGGTGACCGGCTGCTGGTCGTCGCCGCCGCGGGAGTGCGCGAACGCGCCGAACGGCGGTTGCGCGCCGTGAGCCGCGGCGGCCGGCTCGCCGGCTGGTTCGGCGAACACGGCCGCTGAAACCGCGAGGTGGGCCAGCGCGTGCCGACGCTGGGCCGCATGGAACCCGACCTACCACGATTTTGCGCCATGATCACGCCCGTTTCGTCCCATTCCCCCTGATGCCGCGTCGTCCGCAGCTATGACCGGCACAGGATCAGGGTGGTACACGCGAACGCGACGCTGCCACCGCTCACCTCCGGCCGCCTGGCCTCAATCCTGGCGGCGGTGGCGCCCGGACTGCACCGGCCGGCGATACGGGCCAGGCCCCGGCTGGGCGGCCGGGCGGGCAGCCGGTGTTGGGCGGCCATCCGGCCCTAGGCGCGCATCCGGCCCTAGACGGCCATCTGGCCGTGGGCGGGCTGTCGGCCTTGACCGCGCTGGGTGCCGTGACCCGGCCGACTGCCGTGACGGGGCCGGCTGCCCCGGCCCGACACGCACCATGACGTCCTTATGGGACACGGCCATGTAGCCGACGAGGCCGATGATGATGAGCGTCGAAACCAGGCTGACCACGCCATGGCCCAGCCCGAGGCCGCCCACGCTGGGCGGCCACGCCAGCCAGTCCGCGAAGGAGGCGCCCAGCGGGCGGGTCACGATGTAGGCGAACCAGAAGGCCACGATCGCGTTGAGCCCGAACCACCGGTACCCCACGTACGGGATGGCGATCACGACGGCGAACATGACACCTGAGCCGAGGTAGCCCAGGCCGACGACCCTCGCGGTGAAGTCACCGGCCGCGGTGCCGAGCGCGAACGTGGCCAGGACGGTGGCCCAGTAGAACACCTCGCGCCGCCGGGTGTAGATGCTGTGGATGGACAGCGTTCTCTCGGACCGGTACCAGAGCACGAAGATCACGGCCAGCACCACCGCGTAGAACGCCGTCGACACCGCGTACGGGATGCCCAGCCCGACGTGCAGGACATCGGCCGCCATCGTGCCGAACACGGCGACCATGACGACGGCGAGCCAGTAGATCCAGCTGTTGTAGCGGCGGACCCAGAACTGCAGCACCATGGCCACGACGAAGGCCGTGAAGCCCATCACGACCGCGATCTCGGGGTTGAACCGGTGTACCAGGTAGTCCGATGTCGCCTCCCCCATCCCGGTCGTCAGCACCTTGGTGATCCAGAAGTAGGCCGTCACCTCCGGGACCTTGGTGAGCGGATGACGCCTGGGGGCCACCCACCGGCTGGCGCGAAGCTCGCCTGTGCTCATGGCGGCAAGTATGGCAAGTCGGCCCCAATGCCTCCGTAATGCCGTTTCAAAGCCTCTGCAATGCCGCAGCGTGGGCCGGGCCGCCCGCCGGTCTATTCTCGCCACATGACCCCGCGTGTCCCGGTGGTGCCACCTGAAGTTAACACGGCGATAACCGCGCTGAGAGAGCGGCCGATCGCCGCGACCGAGAAGGGATTCGGCGTCATCGCGGCCAGCGGGCCGGTGACCTCGGCCAGCCTGGGCCGCCGCCGCCCGCCGCTGTTCGGTGGCGAGTTCCCCATGCCGCTGCTGGTGCTCCGCGAGTCGGCGGTGGCGCACAACATCGCGGCCATGGCCGCCTACTGCGGGGCCGCGGGCGTCAGGCTCGCGCCGCACGGCAAGACCACCATGGCCCCCCAGCTCATGGCCCGGCAGCTGGCGGCGGGCGCGTGGGCGGTGACGGCGGCGACCATCGGCCAGGTGCTCACCTACCGGGCGTTCGGGATACCCCGCGTCCTGCTGGCCAATGAGCTGACCGACCCGGCCGGGATCGCCTGGCTGGCGGGCGAGATGGCCGCCGATCCCGGGTTCGACTGCTACCTCTACGTCGACAGCCTGGACGGCGTGGCCCTGCTCGACTCCTCGCTCCGGGCCTGCGGCACCGCCAGGCCGGTGCCGGTGCTGGTGGAGCTTGGCTACCCGGGCGGGCGCACCGGCTGCCGGGACCTCGGCGAGGCGATCGCGGTCGCCCAGGCGGCGGCCGCGGCCCCCACCCTGCGCGTGACCGGGGCGGCCGGGTTTGAGGGGCTCATCGGGCACGACCGCGAGGCGCGGACGGTGGCGGAGGTCACCCGGTTCTGCCGGGCGCTGCGCGCGCTGGGCGAGCATCTCGCCGCCACGGCCGGCCCCGACGGGGTAATCCTGTCCGCCGGGGGCAGCGCGTTCTTCGACATAGTGGTGCAGGAGCTGACCGATGGCTGGGCGGGCGGCGGGGCCCCGCTGGTCGTACTGCGCAGCGGCGTGTATGTGGCCTTCGACGACGGGCTATACGCGCGGGTCGCGCCGGGTGGCGGTGGCTCGCCCGGCGGCGGCCAGCCCGGCGGCGGGACCGGGCCGGGACCGGCACTGGAACCCGCGCTGGAGCTGTGGGCGCACGTGCTCTCCCGGCCGGAGCCGGAGCTCGCGCTGGCCTGCGCGGGGCGGCGGGATGTGGGCTTCGACTCCGGCCTGCCGGTGCCGCTGCGGTTCCGCACGCCCGGCGGGCAGCTGACCCCGGCGGCCGGATCACACGTCAGCGCCCTCGACGACCAGCACGCGTACGTGCGGCTGCCGGCCGGGACCGACCTCGCTCCCGGTGACCTGGTCTGCCTGGGCGTCTCCCACCCCTGCACCACCTTCGACAAGTGGCGGGTGATCCCCGTCGTCGACGACGGCTACCGCGTCATCGACGCGGTTCACACGTTCTTCTGACCGGGCCGGTGGCAGGCGCCGCCGCCGCCGCGCCGACGCCGGCCCCGGATCACATCACGGCGAGCTGGCCGCCGTCGATGACCAGCGCGCTGCCGTGGATGAACGCCGCGTCGTCGGAGGCGAGGAAGGCGTAGGCGGCCGCCACGTCCTCGGCCCGCCCGGCCCGCCCGAGCGGGATCCGGTCCCGCACGTAGGCGGCCTCGAACTCGTCACCGCCGATGCCCGCGGCGACGGCCGCCTCGACCTCCGCCGGATCGATGCCGCAGAGGAAGACCCGCGACCCCTCCTCCAGGAACCTGGCCGCGGCGGCGAGGCCGATACCGCTGCTGCCACCGCTGATCAGAACCCGCTTATCACCAAGCCCGCGCATGCCCGGCCGTCCCTGCCCTGATAACCACTAGCGGATAACCTAGCGGCCATGGCTAAACAAGCTGTCGGCGGAAGCCAGCCCGCCGGCGCGTACTCGCCCGGTATCGTCGCCGAAGGCCGTTTTGTCTATGTATCCGGGCAGGGCCCGGTGCGCGACGGCGCGGTGACCGGCGCCACCATCGAAGAGCAGACCCGGGTCGCGCTGGACAACATCGCAGCCGTGCTCGCGTCGGCGGGCGCGAGCCTCGCGGACGTCGTGCGCTGCGGGGTGTTCCTCACGGACATGGCCGACTTCGGCGGTATGAACGACGTCTACGGGGAGATCTTCCCGGCCCCGCTGCCGGCCCGGACCACCGTGGGCGCCACGCTGCCCGGCATCCTCGTCGAGATCGACTGCGTGGCCGTGCTCCCCGCCACCGGCGGCCGGCCCTAGGCCATGCCGGGCGGGTTTCCAGCCGTGAGGTGCGGCCGGGCCGTGGCCAGGGCGGGCGCCGTATGGTGAGCCCGCGGCTGGCGGAGCTGCCCGTCCCCCGCGCCGCCCTGGGCGAGGGCCCCTGCTGGGAACCGGCCGAGGGCGCGCTGTACTGGACCGACATCCCGGCGCACCGGGTGCACCGGCTGGCCGTGGACGGCACGCACACCGCCTGGGACACCGGCCAGCCGGTCGGCGCCATCGTCCCGCGGGCCGGCGGGGGCATGGCGCTGGCGGCCAAGGACGGGTTCTGGGCCCTGGACCCGGCCAGCGGCCGGTTGACCCTCCTCGCGCACGCCGAAGCGGACGTGCCGGACAACAGGATGAACGACGGGGCGTGCGACCGGGCGGGACGTTTGTTCGCCGGCACCATGGCCGAGGACGAGTCCCCCGGCGCGGGCGCCCTGTACCGGCTTGGCCCCGATCACGCGGTGACCCGGGTCCTGCGCGGCGTCAGCGTCTCCAACGGCATCGGCTGGAGCCTGGACGAGTCGCGGATGTACTACATCGACTCGCCCACCTGCGGGATCGACGTCTTCGACTATGACGCCGCCAGTGGCGCCCTCGGCAACCGTCGTGTGTTCGCCGCCGTCGGTGGCGACGGGGTGGTCCCCGACGGCCTGACCGTCGACGCCGACGGGTACATCTGGGTGGCGCTGTGGGGCGGCGGCGCGCTCGTGCGGTACCGGCCCGATGGCCGCCTGGAGCAGACCCTCGAGGTCCCCGCCGCCAACGTGACCTGCTGCGCCTTCGGCGGGACCGACCTGGCCACCCTCTACATCACCACCGCCGCCGGGCCCGGAGCGTGCGGCGGCGCGCTGTTTTCCTGCCGGCCCGGGCCCACCGGCCTGCCCGCCAGCCCGTTCCGCGGCTGACCCA
Source organism: uncultured Actinomycetes bacterium (assembly GCA_963730065.1). Lineage (GTDB taxonomy): Bacteria > Actinomycetota > Actinomycetes > Streptosporangiales > Streptosporangiaceae > UBA9676. The sequence continues at coordinate 369,299 of CAVSQL010000017.1, forward strand.
CCCACGGGAGAGACGCCCATGCCACCAGAAGCGGACCCGCGGTGAGGGCGCTCGTCTTCACCGCACCGGGCACGGTCGAGCTGCTCGACGTGCCCGAGCCCGAGCCGTCTCCCGGCGAGGTCCTGGTCCAGGTCCGCGCGGCCGGGATCTGCGGCAGCGAGCTGCACGGCGCCCGCCATCCCGGGTTCCGCAAGCCACCGCTGATCATGGGACACGAGTTCGCTGGGCTCACCGCCGACGGCGACGCGGTAGTGGTCAACCCCATCCTCTCCTGCGGCCACTGCGCCCTCTGCCAGCGCGGGCTGCGCCACATCTGCCGGGAGCGGCAGATCATCGGCGTGCACCGCGCCGGCGGGTTCGCCGAGCGCGTCGCGGTCCCGGCGTCGGCGCTCCGGCCGGTACCGCCGGGGATGCCGTGGGAGACGGCGACGCTGATCGAGCCCGCGGCCAATGCCGTGCACGCGTGGAACCGGGCCGGTGCGGCCCTGGGCGCCGGCGCCGCCGAGGGCGCGCGGGTGGCTGTCATCGGGTGCGGCGCCATCGGCCTGCTGTGCACCGCGATGGCGCTGTCGGGCGGGGCGGGCCGCGTCAACGTGAGCGACCTGTCGCCGGACCGGCTGGCCGTCGCACAGCGCCTCGGCGCCGAGGCGGCCGGCCCGGGTCTGGCGGGCGAGTACGACGTGGTGTTCGACGCCGTCGGGTCGGCCGCGACCCGCGCGGCCTCCGTCGCCCACCAGCGTCCCGGCGGGGTGGCCGTCTGGCTTGGCCTGGCCGGTGAGGAGGCGGGCTTCGACGCCAACGCGCTAGTGAGAAGCGAGAAGCGGGTTCTTGGCTCGTTCGCCTACAGCGACGAGGAATTCGCTTCCGCCATGGCCCTCGTCCGGGAGTGGGACCTGACCTGGGCGGCTGGCTACCCGCTGGCCTCCGGAGCGGCGATCTTCACCGAGCTGATGAACGGGCGCCTCGATCCCGTGAAGGCACTGCTGCGGCCCTAGCGGTCTGACCGGCCGGTCAGCCGGGCATCCCCGCGCTGACCTTCCGGACGGTAGCGGTCCGGGCGAGAGCCAGGGCGGAAGCCAGGTCCGGGCAGCTGGCCGTGCCGCCGACCGCCCGGGTCGACAGCGCGCCAACGGCACAGCCCAGTGCGGCCGCGTCGGGCAGGGCCAGGCCGCGCAGCAGGCCGCCGATCAGCCCCGCGTTGAAACAATCCCCCGCGCCCGTGGCATCGACCGGCGTCACCGGCGGCAGCTCCGCCCGGTGCCACACGGGACCGTCTACGCAGAGGGCTCCCCGTTCGCCAAGCTTGACCACCAGCCTGGGCCCCGCGGAGGCCAGGGCGGCCGCCGCCGCCGACAAGGCCGGCTCGCCCGCGATCAGCCGGGCCTCCGCCTCGTTGGGCAGCAGCACATCGGTCTGGGCCAGCGAGGCGTGGAGGCGGTCGTCGCCCCATTTCCCGGCCGGATCCCAGTTGGTGTCCAGCGAAGTGGTGACCCCCGCGGCCCGCGCGGCCGCCAACATGGCCGCCAGCCCGGGCCCCAGCGAGTGCTCCAGCAGGAAGTAGGAACTGATGTGCACATGGCGGGCCCGGGCGAGCAGCGTGGCGGGGACATCCTGGGTGGTCAGCGAGGCCACGGCGCCGAGAGCGGTGAGGATCGCGCGGTCAGCGCCACGGGACAGCGCCACGGTCATGCCGGTCGGCACACCGTCACGCACGGCCACGGCCTCAGTGCTCACGCCCTCCCGGGAAAGCTGGCCCAGCAGGAAATCCCCGGCCGGATCGGCTCCTACCGCCGCGACCAGCCCCACGTTCAGCCCCAGCCGCGCCGCGGCCACCGCCGTGATCGCCGCGGACCCGCCGACGACCATCCAGATGCCCTCCACCAGCTTCTCCTGCTGGCCGAAGGACGGGGTGACGTCGCCGTCAAGCACCAGCACGTCCGGGTTGCAGTCGCCGACCACGACCAGATCCAGGCCCGGTGCCTCCCCACGTTCCGTCACGGCATGCCCGGTGATTCATCCCGACTGACGATCCCGGCGCCGATCACCCTCAGCAGCCGGGCTACCTCGTTGGCCATCGCATCACGCCCGGCCGCAACGTACCGCCGCGGATCGACCAGGGAGGCATCGGCCGCCAGGCAGTCGCGGACGGCGGCCGTGAACACCTTGTTCAGCTGGGTGGCCACATTGATCTTGGTCATACCGGCACCGATCGCTGCGGCCAGCGCCGCATCGGGGACTCCCGACGAGCCGTGCAGGACGAGCGGGACGCTGACCGCACCGTGGATCCTGGCGATGAGCCCGGTGTCCAGCACCGCATCGCGGGTCAGCATCGCGTGGGAGCTGCCGACCGCTACGGCCAGGGCATCCACCCCCGTGGCATCGACATAGCCGGCCGCCTCATCAGGGTCCGTGCGGGCACGGGGCGAGTGCACGCCGTCTTTCCCGCCGATCTCGCCAAGTTCGGCCTCGACCCACATCCCCTGCTCGTGGCACGACCGGGTGACTCCGGCGGTAGCGCGGACGTTCTGGCCGTAGGGCAGGGCCGACGCGTCGTACATGACCGACCCGAAGCCCAGGCCGGCGGCTTCGGCGATCAGTTCCACGTCGGTGGCGTGGTCCAGGAGAAGCGCCACCGGCACGGCCGCCGAGCCCGCGATGGTGGCGCAGGCCCGGCCGAGCGGGCCGAGCGCGCCGTGGTAAGCGACACAGTTCTGGCTGACCTGAAGGACCACAGGCGCGGCGGCCGCCTCAGCGCCCGCTACGATCGCGGCGGCGTGCTCGATGCCGATGACGTTGAAGGCGCCAACGCCGCGGCCCGCCGCCGCCGCGGGCCCGACGATCTCTTTCATCGGCGCCGCTGGCATCAGCCGGCCTCGCCGCGGTTCACCCTGACGCCGGCCAGTGCCTCGGCGTAGTCGGCCGGGCTGAACTCTCCCGCGACCGGCGCGGCCGCCGAGGCGGTACCGAGAGCGACCGCGTGCCGCAGCCGCTCCTCCCACGGGCGCCCCTGGACCAGCCCGTGCACCAAGCCCGCGGCCACGGCGTCCCCGGCGCCGGTCGGATTCCCCCGTACCTCGCCCGGTGGCACCGCCTGCCAGCTGCCGTCGGCGGTGACGGCCCACAGCCCGTCGGCTCCGAGCGTGACCACGACCGCCTGCGGGCCAGCGGCCCTCAACTCCCGCGCGGCGAGGGCCACCGCATCCCTGTCCACGCCGTCCGCCGTGGACAGGCGGCGGCCGGCGAAGGCCTCCAGCTCGGCCAGATTGGGCTTAACGATGGCCGGGCCGGCGGCCGCGCCCCGGAGCAGTGCCTCCCCGTGCGCGTCCAGCACGGCGGGCACCCCGGCCGCCGCGGCCAGAGCGCCCAGCTCGGCGTAGGTATCGGGCGACAGGCCCGGCGGCAAGCTTCCGGACAGCACCACGGCCGCGCATCCCGCCAGTGCCTTCTCATAGGCGCTGCGGAACGTGGCGTACTCGTCCGGCGCGACCGGCGGGCCCGGCTCGTTGAACAAGGCCGCGTCGCCGCGGACGGTGTCGACCACGGCGAAGGTGCGCCGGGTCTCACCCCTGATCCGCGTGAACGCGGCCAGCCCCCCCAGCTCCCCCAGCGCGGAATTCACCTGCTCGCCGGTGATGCCGCCCGCGAACCCGATCACCTGGACCTCGGCGCCGATCGCCCACAATGTCCGGGCCACGTTCAGGCCCTTGCCGCCGGCCAGGGCCCGGACCGCGGCTGGCCGGTTGACGCCGGCCCAGTCGACGCCGGGCACGTGATGGGTCACATCCAGAGCCGGGTTGAGGGCGACGACGAGGATCACGTGATCTGCACCGGCTCAGGGCGGCGCGGGGGACACCGAACGGGCCAGGGTACGCGGCTGGCCGGGGCGGGCGTGCATCGAGGCGAATCTACCGTCCTGATCGCCCGGACAGCAATACGAACGACCAGAAGCGGCCTTGCAGAGCGCACGAGTGTGTTCTAATATCCGCACATCCGAGCGAGAACGAAAGCAGAAGCGACGACGAGGGCTCCCGGACCGAGGCTGCGTCCCAGCCCCGTTCGCGCCGCGCTCGTAGACTCGTATGGGCCGGTGGAGGGCTGATGGCCACAACCCTCGACGAGGCCACCATCGCCCGGGAAGCCAACCGCCGTATCCGCCGCTCGAACAACGTCACGGGCTGGGCGTTCGCGGGCCCGTCCGTGATCATCGTGCTCGGCTTGTCTTTCATCCCCATGATCTGGGCGGCCTACCTGTCGCTCACGGACTCGAACCTCATATCGGCTGGCCACTTCATCGGGTTCGCGAACTACGCCGCCCTGGCCAAGGATCCGTTGCTCCGCCAGGCGTTCACGAACACGTTTCTGCTCGCCGTCATGTACCTGCCGATCGGCCTGGCGGCCGGGCTCGGCGTGGCGATCCTGCTGAACCAGAAGATCAAGCTCATCGGCTTCTACCGCACCTGCTTCCTGGTGCCGTTCGTGGCGTCAACGGCGGCCGAGGGCATCCTGTTCGGGTTCATCTTCGATCCCAACTTCGGGATCGTGAACGCCGGGCTGCAGGCGGTGGGACTGCCGCGCCAGGGCTTTCTCCAGGACCCCTCGCAGGCCCTGGCCGTGCTGGCGATCGTGTACTTCTGGACCCAGTTCGGCTTCAACATCGTGATCTACCTCGCGGCGCTCCAGGACATCCCCCAAGAGGTCCTCGAGGCGGCGAAGATCGATGGCGCGGGCCGATGGTCCAGGTTCTGGCACGTCACCGTGCCGACCGTCCGGCCGGTGACGGTCTTCCTGCTGGTGTGGGGCCTCATCGACGTGTTCCAGTTCTTCGACCTGGTCTATACGACCACGAGGGGAGGCCCGCTCAACTCGACGCTGACGCTCGTCTACTACATCTGGGAGCTGGCGTTCAACTTCTTCACGGCCGGCTACGGCGCGGCCGTCGCCTACGTGCTCTTTATCACCAGCCTGATCACGATCATCGCCGCGCTCGCCTACGGCCGCAGACGGAGGGTCACGCTGTGACCGCCGAGCAGGCTCTGCAGGCCGTGCCCGGGGCCGACATGGCGCTGCACCGCACCCGGATCGAAGAGGCCGACCGGCGGATGCGCCGGAGCGGCTGGCGGCGCCACCTGCCCCAGCGGGGGCATCTGGTGCTGCTGCCCCTGTCGATCATCATGGTCCTGCCGTTCGTCTGGATGACCCTCACGTCGTTCATGACCGACACCGAGGTCAACACCATCCCCCCGCCGCTCTGGCCTCATCATCTGTACACCGGGGGGTACTCGACCGTCCTGGCCAGCTCGGACTTCCCCTACTGGTTCCTGAACAGCCTGATCGTCTCCGGCGCCGCGGTCATCGCCCAGCTGGTCCTGTGCAGCCTGGCCGGCTACGCGTTCGCGCGCATCCAGTTCCGGGGGTCCACCGTGATGCTGATCCTGGTGCTCGCGACGGCCCTCATCCCGATCCAGCTGACGGTGATCCCGACTTTCGTGATCTTCCATGACATCGGGCTCATCAACACGCTCGGGGCGCTCATCTTGCCCCAGCTCACCTCCGCGCTCGGCATCTACCTCATGTACGCGTTCTTCCAGTCGTTCCCGAAAGAGCTCGAGGAGGCCGGGCGCATCGACGGCTGCAGCCGCCTGGCGGTCTTCTGGAAGATCGTGCTGCCGCTCGCGAGGCCGGCGCTGGCCGCCCTCGGGATCATCACGTTCATCTACGCGTGGAACGACCTGTTCTGGCCGCTGATCGCGATCACGTCCAGTCGTACGTTCACCGTGCAGGTGGGCCTCACCACGTTCCAGGGTGAACACATAACCCACTGGTCGGCCATCATGGCCGGCACCACCTTGACCACGGTGCCGGTGCTGCTCGTGTTCCTCATCGGGCAGCGCCGGTTCATCCAGGCGATCACCGGGGCCGTCAAGGGATGACCGGCGGCGCCAGGGCTGACGAAATAAGGAGACCAGTATGAAGCGGATAGTGCTGGCGGGAATCGCGGCGTTGGCCCTGTTGCTGGCCGCGTGCTCGGGATCGAGCTCGTCCTCGGGGAGCTCAAACGGGAAGGTCACGCTCCAGTTCTGGACGGCCCAGACCCCGCCCACAACGACGGTGATAAACAATCTCGCCGCCGAATTCAACGCCACGCACAAAAACATCGTCGTGCAGGCGAGCTCCGGAGGGACCTCCACCGGAGATCTGCTCCCGAAGGTCACGACCGCGATCGCGGCCGGAACCGCTCCCGACGTGGCGTACATCTACGGGTCCTACGCTGCCAACATCGCCGAGAGCAGCGCGTCCGTGAACCTGAAGAACATCATCCACACGCCGGGATACGACTGGAACGACTTCTACCCGGCGTCACAGCAGACCGTGTCGCCCGGGGGCAAGGTCATCGGGTTCCCCGCCCTCATCGACAACCTGTCGGTGATCTACAACAAGAAGCTGTTCGCCGCGGCCGGGGTCCCCGTTCCGTCCCCCAACTGGACCTGGGACCAGTTCCGCGCCACCGCGAAGAAGATGAACAACCCGGCCAAGCACATCTTCGGCGTGAACTACCCCATCGGCGGGGACCTGCTCGACACGTCCTGGCGGTTCTTCCCCGGGCTCTGGCAGCGCGGCGGGCAGATCCTGTCGGCGAACCACAAGCAGGCGCTGTTCAACTCGCAGGCGGGCGTGGCGAACCTGACGCTGTGGCAGCAGATGGCGACCGTCAACCATTCGGTGTACCTGGACCCGACGGCGAACAACGCCGAACCGCTGTTCACGAGCGGGCACCTGGCCATGTTCGTCAGCGGCCCGTGGGAGGTCCCGGTGCTCAACCAGGCGAAGATGGACTGGGCGGACGTGCCGCTGCCGGCCGTGAGCACCAATCACCAGACCGTGTCCGGGCCTGACAACTGGGTCATCTTCAACAACGGCCCCGCGCGGGTGAAGGCCTCCATCACATTCCTGGAGTGGCTGACGGCGCCGAAGCAGGAGCTGGCGTGGTCGATCGGGTCCGGTTCGCTCCCGATCCGGCCGTCCATCCTCAAGCTGCCCGGCTACCAGGAGTTCCTGAAGAAGTGGCCGGGCATCGCGCCTATGGCCGCGAATCTGGCCAACGCCAAAGAGGCGATGCCCACGCTGCCGCAGTGGCCACGCGTCGTCGACGCCCTCGGCAACGGCATCGCGTCGGTGCTCCTCGGCCGGGCCGCTCCGGCGGCCGCGCTCAATCAGGCGGCGCAGCAGGCGAACACGATCCTGAACGTGCCGGCCGCGGCCGGCGGGTAGCGGCCCGGTAGCTTACCCGGCCGGGTGACCAGGCGGCTCAGCCGCCGCGGATCCCGGCCGGGATCAGGTCGCCGTGCGCGCCGATCAGCTCGTCGCACACGCGGACGATCTCGTCGATGGACAGCGTGGCCGCCGTGCTGGGGTCGAGGAGCGCCGCCTGGTACACCAGGTCCCGGCGCTCCTCGAGCGCGGCCCGCACGGTCAGCTCGCAGACGTTCAGATACAGGCGGTTGAGCGCGGCGAGCTGCGGCGGCAGGTCCCCCACCCGGGTGGGCTGGACCCCGGCCCGGTCCACCAGGCACGGCACTTCGGCGCAGCAGTCATCCGGCAGGTTGCCGATCGACCCGCCGTTGCGGACGTTGCCGTAGACCATCCGGGGCGTGCCCGTCTCGATGGAGTGGATGATCTGCGGGGCGTATTCGGGGCCGCGTTCGAGCCCGAGCGGCTCACCCGCCGCCAGCTTGCGCCGGGTCTCCACGTAGGAGCCGAGGTTCCGCTCGCTGCGGTGCAGGTAGTCGTCCACGGGGATCCGGAAGCGGCGGACCTGGTCCTCATGGGGCAGGAACCAGGGCACGAGGTCGGCGTTGTGCTCGCTCGACTCGGTCGGGAAGTAGCCAAACCGTTTGAGGATCTCCACCCGGACACGCCGCCCGAGCCCGTCGGGGTCGTCCTTCACGATCTGCCGGAGCCGTGGATAGAGGTCCTGCCCGGCGTGCTCCAGCCGCAGGATCCACGACTGGTGGTTGATCCCGCCGGCCAGGTAGGCGACCTCGCCAAAGGGGACATCGAGCAGCTCCGCGAGCTGCTGGGCGGTGTTCTCCGGCGACATGCAGACGCCGACAACGCGCTGGTGGGCGGTCCCCGCGTAGATCGCCCACACCAGCGCCGCCATCGGGTTCGTGTAGTTGTAGAGCCAGGCGCCCGGGGCGACCTCGTGCAGGTCGCGCGCCAGGCCGAGCAGCGGCGGGATCGTGCACAGGGCCCGGAAGATGCTCCCGATGCCCATGGTGTCCGCCATCGTCTGCCGCACGCCGTGGCGGCCGGGGATCTCGAAGTCGAGCCGCAGCCCCTCGTGCCCGCCGACCCGGATCATGCTGATCACGTGGTCCGCTCCTTCGAGCGCCGCCCGGCGGTCGAGATGCGGCTCAATCGTGGCGGGCACCCCCAGGGCCCCGGCGGTCCATCGCGCGATGGCCGCCGCGGTTTCCAGGCGCTCGCCGTCCACATCGAACAGCGCGATCGTGGACCCGGCGAGCTCACCGAAGCCGAGAATGTCGGCCAGCAGCTCCTTCGTGAACTCGGCGCTGCCGGCCCCGTTGAGCACGATCTTCGTCATCAGACCGCCAGGTGAGGCAGGACGTGCTCCGCCCACAGGTCCAGCTGCGCCGTGGACGCCTCCAGGGTGTGGAGGATCAGGTATTCGACGCCGATGGCCATCCGCGCCCGGAGCTTCTCCACGATCTCGGCGGGCGTGCCCGTCAGGTACACCTGCTCGAAATACTCGAAGGGCCGGCCGCCGCCCATGATCGCCGCGTAGGCGCGCCGCTGCTCGGCGAGGGCCTGCCCACGGTCCTGCGTGGGGACGAGATGGAGGAAGTTCTCGTGCGCGACCGTGAACGCGTCCAGGTCGCGGCCCGCCGCCTCGAGCGCGGGCCGGATCTCGGCGAGGTCTTCGGAGATCTGCGACG
>CAVSQL010000018.1:0-87690 GCA_963730065.1 uncultured Actinomycetes bacterium
CAACGGCCATGAAGCCGACGAGGTGGCCGTGTCCCTTTTGGAACACGAAGGGTGGGGCCATTTCACGGCGATGCAGGTGCGCGGTGGCCAGACGCGCGGTCTGGACTTGCACCTGGCCCGGCTGGAGGCGGCGCACGGTGAGGTGTACGGGCGGGCGCTCGGCGGCGAGGAGGTCCGCGCCCGCATCCGGCATGCTCTCGGCGGCCAGGCAGACGCCAGCGTCCGCGTCTACGGCTACTGGGCCGGGCTGATTGTCACCGTTCGTGAGCCGCAGCACATGCCGCGCCGTCCGCACTCGATGAGATCCGCGCATTTTCAGCGGCCGCTTGCCCGGCTCAAACACGTCGGCAGCTGGGGCCAGGGCCGGTTCCGCGAGGCCGCGCTGGCCGCAGGCTTTGATGAGAGCCTGCTGGTGGACGAGGGGGGCAGGATCTCCGAGGGCACCATCACCAACGTGGGGTTTTGGCGGGATGGCACGGTGATGTGGCCCGACGCGCCGAAGCTGCAGGGCATCACGATGCTCCTGCTACGGCGCCAGCTCACCGCCGCAGGGATCCCGCAAGCCGAGGGGACAGTCTGCGTACACGACCTTGCCAGCTACCAGGGAATGATCTTGTGCAACTCGCACGGCTGGGCGCCCGTGAACCGGGTCAACGAGCTGATGATTCCCCAGGACGAGGCCTTCATAGACATCATCGCGGCTGCAATGGACCAATGCCGATGGGATGAGATCTAGCCGCTGACGCTTCCCAACCACCTACACCAGGCCCTCGACCGCATCCACGAGCCCGATCGCGCGCACTAACTTGTCACAAGTCAGGTCACACAAGTGTGGACTGCGCATGGTCGGTGGTGGCCCGGCTCGGGGCCTGAGCCTTCTGATGCGCCTCCCACAGACACGGCGTTGCGTCTGGATCCGGAAAGGGGGTGCAGGCACGATGCCATATTGATCTGTGGGAGCTTCCTCGGCCGATACTGCAGATGCTGTGAGCCGGGCTGACTTAACCGCCCACGCGAGGTGGCGACCTCTACCGTTGGTGCCTGGTGGAGCGCTTCTTATGCGATGAGTAGACCATCCGGCCCCCCACTACGAACAAGATCCCCAAAATGGCGACCACGAACACGAAGAACAATCCAAAATCACGGGTCACCAAAGCAGCCCCCAGCGCGAGTACCGCAAGCGCCGCACATGCGCATGAATTGACTACCTTGTTCTGCGGGTGCGGGGCCTGCGCCCGGGCAGGTTTCCGCAACGGCTGGACCCCGATCAGCCCGGCGGGGATGTCGGCAGTGAGCGCGGCCAGTTCCGCATAGGTCCGCGAGGCGAACGTCTGACCCACCCGCATGTCGAACTCGTCCTCGGTCAGCCGACCTTGCACGAATGCGGCCTTGAGCACGTCGAGCACGTGCTCGCGGTCGGCATGAGACGCCTGGAGGCGGCCGCGGCCAGCCGCGTCTGCTGCCATGTCGTCTCCCGGCTTTGCCGGCACCGGCGCCTCCCGCGTGGCCATGTAGATGTTATATATCACTGAGCGAGCTATGGCAAGTCCGCTATCCGGCCTGCCCCCGAGCCAGTCTGGGTGCAGCGCCGGGCCAGCAGCGCCGGCGTGATCATGGCCGTCCGGCAGAAGATCGCCCTCGGGAGCATCCACAAGCACCAGACCGCCACCGTGCTGGTCTCCGAGACCACCCCGGCTGTCGAGCTCAAGCACCGCCCCCGCGGCGCGACCCGCCCGGTACCCGTCCACCCCGAGCTGGTCGCGCTCCTCAACCAGCATCTCAAGAACTACCCGCCGGGCCCGGACGGGCGCGTCTTCACCGGCCCGCGCGGCGGCATCTTCAATGACCGCGCCTACCTCAAGATCTTCCACAAGGCCCGTGCCGCTGCCTTCACCCCCGGCGAGACCGCGTCACTGCTGGCCAGGCGCCCCTACGATCTGCGCCATGCTGCGGTCTCCACCTGGCTGAACGCCGGGGTGCCCGCGCCGCAGGTCGCCGACTGGGCGGGCCACAGCGTCAACGTGTTGCTCCGGGTCTACGCCAAGTGCATCTCCGGGCAGCAGACCGAAGCCAAGCGCCGCATCGAAGAAGCCACCCGGCCCCGGTACGACGAGTAGACGCCATGAGCCAGGCCCGCCAAACTTTGGCACGTATTTGGCACAGCCACCCGCATCTCACCACTCTCGGCTGCATCTAGCCGCACACGACTCCGCCAGGAAACGATCAACCCCTGACAGCGTCCTAGCTGGTCAGGGGTTGTTTACGCAGATGGTGGCAGGTGTTGGGTTCGAACCAACGTAGGCGAAGCCGACGGTTTTACATCCCTGAAGAAGCGGGCCGGGGTCAAGGGGCTGGTGTGTCCGTTTTTGGGCGTTTCCGGGCCGGGTTTGGGCATGCCGGGAGGAGGGCCGGGGTCAAGGTGGAGACATCCTCTGTCAACCCTCCTGCGCCCGTGATCCGGGATGAGTTGATGTCCGGTTGCGGAGGTCAGGCTGCTGGTGCTGCGGTCGCTGTGAGGGCGTGGTTGCGGTTGGCGATGTGGACGGCCTCGTCGTAGTGGACGCTGTTGGTGAGGCAGTGCCAGAGCACCTCGAGCCAGCGGTTGCCGAGGGCCCGCAGGGCCGCGTGGTGGTTCTTGCCGCGGGCCCGCTGGGCGTCGTAGAACTGCCTGGCCCAGGTGGAGCGGCGCAGGCTGGCGAACGCCCACTTGTGCACCGCGTCGGCCAGGTAACGATTGCAGGCGAGCCGGTGGGCGACGACGAGGTCGCGCTTGCCGGAGCGGCGGGTGACCGGTGCGCGCCCGGCGTAGCATTGCAGCGAGTTCGGCGTGGTGAACTGCTCGATGTGCTCGCCGACCTCACCGGCGATCCTGGCGGCGAGACGGCGACCGAGGCCCGGAAAGCTCAGGTAGATCTCGCCGCCAGGAAACGCGTTCCCCGGCTGGTCCTCCGTTGGTGGCTCGCTGGCTTGGCCCAGCAAGAGCTCGCCCATCCGTTTCTCCCAGGTGCGCCGTTGCGCGTCGATGAGCAGCAGCTGGCGGGCGGTGAGCCGGATGGTGTCGACCTTGGCCCGGACCAGGTGGTCCGGCGCGGTGAACTGGTCTTCGGCGAGCGCGGCCTGGATCTGGTCGGCGAAGCGGGCCAGGTAGCCGGTGCGCTGCGCGCGGGCGAAATCGATGATCTGTTCCCGGCTGGCTGTGGCCAGCGCCTGGGCGGTGGGCCAGCGTTCCAGCAGCCGCAAGATCCGGGTCGCGCCCAGGTCTTCCCCGGCGATGGCCAGCGCGGCCGGGAAGGTGACGAGCAGGTCGGCGCGCAGCCGGTTGAGCAGCCGCCGCTCGTCCCGGCAGGCCCGCTCGTCGTCGCGGGCGATCGACCGCAACTCACCGCCGATCTGCCCGTGCGGGATCAGCCGCCGCAGCCCGGCGTGCCGGTCCAGTGCGAGCAGGCAGCAGATCCGGGCGTCCTCGGCATCGTCTTTCTTGCGCGCCGGGCCGCGGCGGCGCGATACCAGCTGCGGGTTGACCGGCAGCACCGTGTAGCCGGCTTCCATTAGCGCCTCAACCAGCAGCCCGTGCCGGGTCTCGATCACCACCCGCACTTCCGCCGGGTCCGCCTCCAGCCCGGCGATCCGTGCCACCAGGGCGGACACCGCCTGCGGGCGGTGCTCGACCCGCACCACCTCGATCACCCCGCTGCCGGGGCGGCCGAGCGCCACCTCGTGGAACTCCTCGGCCCAGTCGATCCCTACTCCCAGCACACCGCCCGCCCTTCGTTCTTGTCTGTGCCAGCACCGCATGCCCGGGGAAGGGGAATGCGCGCACCGGGCCGCCGAAGCCATGCCCGGTCCACGGGAGGCGCGGCACCGTGCTGATAGACAGTCCTCGCGGGACGACAACCTCTGGGGCGTCAGGCCTCCAGGGCCATCCCCAGGGACGCCGTCTCCATTAAGTCCTCAAAGGACAAGCGCCCGAAGCGTTCCCCGGGGAAGACCCTCACCCAGGAAGGTAGTGCTATCAGCGCCCGGCTGGACGAACGACCTTGAGGCCGGTCCTTCTCCCGGCTCACGCTGGGTGAGGCCGGGAACGGCTATCGGGTATGTGGGGGTGGCGCGGCCCCGTGTGCAGGTCGTGTCCTTGGCAGGCGCGCGGCTGCGTTCATCCCTTCGGGGGTGCCCGCGGCTGGCGGCCGCGGGGGCATGGGGCGGGTGCGCGTGCGGGCAGCGGGATCAATCAGACCAGGCGGCCGCCCGCCAGTGGCGGGGGCCAGTAAAACCAGCGATCACGCGCTGCCCGCGTCCGGGCCTGCTCACGCCGCCTTCGGCGAGCTGGTGGCCAGGGCGCGTACCTGGCCGTCGCGCATCGCGTAGAAGACCCAGGTGAGCAGCTGGCGGGCCGCGGCGACCTTGGCGATGTTCTTGGCCTGGTCGCCGCGGCGGGCGAGGATGTCCTCCTTGCGCTGGCGCAGCGGGTGCCCGGCGGGCACGTGCTGGATGGCCTCCACCAGCGCCCACCGCACGATCGGTGACCCTTGTTTGGTGATGTGCCCGCGGCTGACCTTGGTATCGGATTCGCGGTGCCGGGGGGTCAGCCCGGCCCATGAGCACAGCCGGGCCGGGGTGGCGAACCGGGTGATGTCGCCGATCTCGGCCACGAGCACCGCGCCCAGCACCGGCCCGATGCCCGGCAGGGCCCGGATGGCGTGGTAGCCGTCGTGGTGGGCCAGCAGGTCGGCGATGGCCGCCTCGAGCATGGTGATCTCGGCGGTCAGCTGGCCGGCGAGCGTGCGCAGCGAAGCCATCTTCCCCGCATACGGCTGGCCCAGCTCCAGGCCATCCAGCCAGGTGTTCCCCCACACGCCGAAGATGTCGGTGCAGGTGACCGGGACACCGAGCTTGGCCAAAATGGCGTGAACCTGGTCTTTGCAGCTGGTGCGCAGCCGGACCAGCTTGATCCGGTAGCGGGTCAGCTCACGCAGCTCGCGGATCTCCGCCGGGGCGATCCACGCCTCGGGCAGCCGCCCCATCCGCAGCAAGTCGGCCAGGTCCGCGGCGTCTTTCTCGTCGTTCTTGACCCGCCGGCAGGCAAACCCTTTCACCCCCAGCGGGTGGGCCAGGTGCACCTCCGCACCGGCCGCGGCCAGCGTGTCCGCCGCCCAGTACCACCCATACGTCGCCTCAAGCACCACCCGGGGGCGCTTCCCCGCCCGGGCGATCACCCGGCGCAGCTCCGCGGGGCTGTTGGTGATCCGCACGGTCTCCAGCTTCTGGCCATCTGGCGTCATCCGCACCAGCACGCTGCGGCGCCGGTGCAGGTCCATTCCGGCGACCTCCCGGCCGTCATAGGCTTCGGACATAAGGGCCTCCCTGTCTGGTGGAGACGGATGCATGCAACTTCCAGCATCCGCCAGAAGCGGAGGCCCGCTTCTTCATCGCATCAGAGAGACGGCCCGCGTGTCCGGGCCGGCGCGAGGGCAGGCCGGATGGCGGACTTGCCATCGATCGTTCAACGGTATATAACGTCTACATGGCCACGCGTGCGATGCAGGAAGCGACCTTCATGATCCTCACCGCGCTGGCCAACGGCAGTCAGCACGGGTACGGGATCATCGGCGACGTCCGGGACATCTCCGGCGGCCAGGTCCGGCTGCGCGCCGGGACCCTGTACATGGCCCTGGACCGGCTGCGCGCGGACGAGCTGATCGCGGTGGACCGGCAAGAGGTCGTGGACGGGCGGCTGCGCCGGTACTACCGGCTCACCCCCGCGGGCACCAGGCAGCTCGCTGATGAGGCGGCCCGGCTGCAGGCTCATGCCGCCGTGGCGCTGAAGCGGCTGGACCTGGCCGGGGGGATGGCGACATGACCGATCACGAGCACCTGGAGCGGGCCTACCGGCGATTGCTGGCCTGGTATCCCCGGGCGTTCCGGCACGAGAACGGGCAAGAGATCCTCGCGGTGCTGATCGCCAGCGCCCCGCCCGGCCAGCGCCGCCCCGGCCTGGCCGAGGCCGCGGACCTGATCCGCAGCGGCCTGTGGCTGCGGCTGTGGCCCAGCGTGCCACGCTCGGCGCGCACGGTGCGGGCCGCCGTCAAGCTCATGTACGTCGGCGCCGCGGTCAGCACCGTCAACCTGGTCATCTTGCTGGCCCTCATCGGCCTGCACACCAAGGTCGGCCTGCTGCTGAACACGCCGTTCATCACGGTGTCGATAGCCTGGTCCTTGGCCCCGCTCGCGCTGTGGCTGTGGATGGCCCGAGAGAACGGCCGGGGCAGGAACTGGGCGCGCATCGGGTCCACGGTGCTGTTCGGCGCGGCGACGCTCGACCTGACCGGCCCCTTCGGGTCGCCGGGGATCCGGGTGAGCCTCGTCCCGGTGGTGCAAGGCTCGACTATCATCCCCGTGCTGTACTGGCTGGTCGGCGCCGCCGTGGTGTGGCTACTGTGGCGCCCGGCCTCCAGAGCGTTCTTCAGGCCGCCGGGTTACACGCAGGCCCAGCACCAGGCACAGATGGCCGAATTCGACCATCAGGCACAGATGGCCGAACTCACGCGGATCAGGGCACGGGTGCCGCGTCAGGCGTGAGCCGTGCTGATCTGCGTGCCCGCGCGGGTGCGGCCCGGCGTGCGCCGGGCGAGCCGCTCAACGGCAGAGCCCGGGCGCTGACGCCGGGCCAGCGGCGCCGCAGGCGCCGCCTTGATACTTACTAAAGGTCTATTCGGCAATTCACTTGGGTAACTCGGGTAAGTTGGCTGGCCGCCGCAAGGTCAACGCGGGGTATCAGCAGGTCGTCGTACAACTCGCCGTCTGTGCAGCCGCAGGACGTGGCGGTCGTTCAGCCAGCGCTCAGGGAAGCGGCATCGGTCATGGCACATCAGGCGGTGTTGCGTTGAGACGGTCAACGTACTCCGCCAGGGCCTCGGCCGGGATGCTGTGCAGGCGGCCGATGTGAATACTGCGGATCGCGCCCTGGCTCAGGAGCTGGTACAGCCTCGCTCGCGAGATCTGCAGCTGCTCGGCGGCCTGGTCCACGGTGAGTAAGAGCGGCATAGCGTGCCTTCCATCGTTATCCGGTTCGAGGATGTGGCCTCCACCCTCGGCGTGACTATTCAACAGCCCTGGACGAGTAGACGACAACCTGGACACGCCTATACGATTCATTCTTGTGAGGGATGACGGGGTGCCCGCCGGGCTGGCAGATCCAGAGGCTGCCGCTGGCCAGGCGGTCCGGGATGTTCGCAAGAGCAACGGCTGGACGCAGCAGCGCCTCGCCGATGAGATGAACGCCGCCTATGGCTACAGCTGGGGCCAGAGCACCATCGGCAAGATTGAGACGTCCGAGCCCTCCCAGCGTCGGCCGTTGCGCGTCCGCGAGCTGGTGCACCTCGCCGCCGTGCTCGACGTACCCCTAAGCCAGCTGCTCGTGGACCCGGCCACGGTCGCGCGGTCGCCCGAGGAGCTTGACAAGGACATCGCCGAGACCGAAGCGGCGCTGGGGGAAGCGGACCGGGCGTACGAAAAGGCCCGCGCCCTGGTGCACGAGGCCAGAGCCGAGCTGACGATGCGGGAAGAGGACGAGCGGGAAGCCGCTGGGGTGGCGACCTTCCACCGGGCGATGCTCGACGCGTTCCGCCGGGCCCGTGAGCAAGCAGGGAGAGACTGATGGCGCGCCGGGGCCGCGGTGACGGCTCGATCTACTTCGACGCGGCCCGCGGCTGCTGGGTGGGTGCGATCGACCTCGGCCGCAACCCGCAGACCGGCGGGCGGGTCCGCCGCAAGGTGAGCGCGCCGACCAAGGACGAGTGCAAGGAAAAGCTAGCCGAGCTGCGGGACGAGCACCGCCGCACGGGCACCGTCGCACGCCGGGATACGACCGTTGAGCAGGTCGTGGCCGACTGGCTCGCCAACCCGCCGCCAGAGGTCCGCTCCCCCATCTCGCGGCGCTGCCATCAGGACGCGGGCACCCGGATCGTCAAGGCGATCGGCGCAGTCAAGGTGGTACAGCTCGCCCCGGGCCAGGTCGAGAGGTTCCTTGGCAGCATGGCCCGGGACGGGTATGCGACTTCAACGATCGGGCATACCCGGTCGGTGCTGATCCGGGCGATCCGCCGCGCCCAGCGGGACGGCCTGGTGGCCCGCAATGTCGCTGAACTCGTGCCGTGCCCACGTGGTGCCCGGCGCGAGTCCAGGTCCATGGCTGTGGCTCAGGTTGAGCAGCTGCTGCGCGCCGAGCTGTCGCCGTGGTGGCGGGCCTACCTGTACACCGGGATCATGTGCGGGCTGCGGCCCGGCGAGCTGTTGGGCCTGCGCTGGGAGGACGTCGATACCACCGCGGGGGTAATCCGGGTCCGTAAGTCGGTCAAGATCCATGAAGGCGGGCGCCACGCCCGGCCAGTCCTTGAGGACCTGAAAACGGAGCGGTCAAGGCGCACACTCGCGCTGCCCGCGGCGGTGGCGCCGATGCTTGCTGCGCTGCGCAAGGATCAGGCCGCCGGGCGGCTCGCGGCCGGGCCCGGCTACACCGATCACGGCCTGGTGTTCGCCCGCGCCGATGGGTCGCCCTGCTGGCCGGGAACGGTCCGGGTGAACTTCAAGCGCATCTGCCAGCGGGCCGGGCTCGGCGATGACTGGCACCCGCACGAGCAGCGGCACAGCTTCGTGTCGATCCTGTCTGACGCCGGGGTCGATATCGACCAGATCGCCGATGCGGCCGGGCACATCAACGCCGCCGTCACGAGAAGCGTCTACCGGCACGTCCTGGCGGACAAACTGGCGACCGCGGCGCGCGTGATGGACACGACCTTCCGGAGCGCGGGAGGTGCGTCATGAGGCCCTTTGGCTCCCAGGTATGGCTCCCGGGCGCCGCATCCGGCGCCGTGACCTGCGCGGGAACCACTGCCAAGCCGTGCCCCCAGCGTACGGGCCGCGCCGGGAAGGCCAGGCACCCGCGCCGGTCAGGTCCCGGACTCGTCCCGGGCCAGCCGGGCGTGCTCGTCCTCGACCAGCTGGAACAGCGTGGCCTGCACTTTCTCGACCTGCGGGATCTCGGTGAGCACGAGCTGCCCGTGCTCACCGGCCGACTCGACCACGAGCCGGCCGCAGCCGAGCAGCCGGTCGATCAGCCCGTGCGAGAAGGAGACGTCGCTGATCCGGATCAGCGGGAAGTCGCGGCCGGACCGGGACAGGATGCCCTGGCGCAGCCGGAGCCGGCGGTTGGTGAGCTCGTAGGTGGTGGTCTGCCAGCGCAGGAACGGGACCACGAACCAGATCAGGACCGCCACCACGGCCACCACGCCGACCGCGATCTGGCCCGAGGCGGTATACGAGCCCTGCGGGATCAGCACCAGCGCCGCGGCCCCGGCGAGGGCGACCAGCATCAGGATGAGGGTGGGCCGCAGCAGGATCTTCCAGTGCGGGTGCAGGATGAGGACGCTGTGCTCTCCCTCGGAGAGCTCGGTGCCGCCGGCCATGTGGCACATGCTGGCGGAACGGGCGGGAAAGCGCCACTCATCGCGCCGCCGGGGTGTCGGCTCGGCGCAGGTGGACCACGTCGCCCGCGCTGACCCGGACCAGGCCGGCGTCGGTGCGCAGTTCCAGCCGGCCGGCCGCGTCGACGCCGGTGGCCACGCCCGTGAGGCTCTGCCTGCCGGGCAGCATCACCGCGACCGCCGAGCCCACCGTGTCGCTGCGGCCCAGGTATTCCGCGCGCAGCCCGCAGCCGTCGGCGTCGCCGGGACGGGGCTGGTCCAGCCAGGCGCGGTACCGGCCGACCAGCTCGTCCAGCACGGCGATGAGCAGCCGCTCCCGCACATCCGCCCCAGCCGCTCCCGCCGCCGCGGTCTCCGGCGCGGCCAGCAGCAGCGAGGTCGCGGTGGGCACGGGCAGCTCGCCGCGCCGCTGGAAGACGTTGATCCCCATCCCGAGCACGATCGCGTCGCCCCAGCGCTCGGCCAGGATTCCCGCCAGCTTGGCGCCACCGGCGAGGACGTCGTTCGGCCACTTCAGCCGGGCATCCACCCCGGCCGTCCCGGCCAGCGCCGACGTGGCCGCGACACCGGCCAGCAGCGGCAGCCAGCCCAGCTGGCCGGCCGGCACGCCAGCGGGCCGCAGCAGGACCGAGAAGGTGAGGGTGCCGCGCGGCGGGCTGAACCAGCGCCGCCCCATCCGGCCGCGGCCCGCGGTCTGCGCCTCGGCCACCAGCACCAGGCCTTCCCCCGCGCCCGACCGTGCCTCGGCCAGCAGGTCCGTATTGGTGGAGCCGGTTTCCGCGACCACCCTGACCTCGCGCCACAGGCCCGCCCGGGACACGAGTGCGCGGTTCAGCCCGGCCGCGTCCAGGGCGGCCACGGTTACGGTCGCCCGGTCATGGCTGTTCCGGCTCTCCGCTTCCGCCGCTGGGCCGGTGGCCAGCGGAGGCTGGCCGGCCGGCGTCGCGGGCCGGCTGGGCTCCGTCACGTCACCGCCGGGCGCCGGCTGGCCCCCTGGCGCCGGCGTGCTGGCGGCCAGCGCGCTGGCCGCCGGCGCGGGATCCGAGGAGGTCCCGGCAGCCGCCCACTACTCTCCTCGGCTCCCCTGGATGCCATGAATTCCCTCGCTGTCATTAAAGGAGCGGGCCTCCGCTCCCCAGCGGGCGGGTGGACGTCGCGGGCGTCGTCCCACCGGGCGAAGAAAGCCCCCAACGGAGGCAGCTTATGACGGTCGGCGGGCCGCGGGGATGGATCTGCACCGGCGCCCGCATCAGCCGAGCAGGCTGGTTTGCCCGGACCGCGGCCTGGCGGGAAGCGCTGCGGGTAGTATCTTGGGCGGCTGACGCCGGTCGGCTAAGGGCCGTAGCGCTGACGCTGATTCGGCTGATCCTGCCTGCCGGGGTCCTGGCCCCGGAATCCCACCAGTGCTTGCGGGGAGTATCTACCGGTGAGCGGAACCACAATTAGCGGATCAACACCGGGCACCGGCGCTGGCGGGCCGGGTCAGGCGCCCCCGTCAGATCCGGCCCGGCGTGCTCGGCCGACCGTCACCGGTGCGGTGATCGCCGTCGCCACGGTGCTCGCCCTCGGCCTGCGCCTGTATCAGCTTTCCCGCCCCGGTTTCCTGCTGAGCGTCACCGAGTACGACGACGGCCCGTACTTCGGCAGCGCGCTCCGGCTCGTCAACGGGGTTATCCCGTACCGCGACTTCCTGCTGGTTCAGCCGCCGGGGATCACGCTCCTGATGGTCCCGTCGGCGCTGCTGGGCAAGCTGACGGGCACCGCCTGGGCCATGGCGACCGGGCGGCTGCTGACGGTCCTGGCGAGCACCGCGTGCGTCACCCTGGCCGGGCTGCTGGCACGCCATCGCGGGATCATTGCCGTCACCGTGGCGTGCGGCGTGACCGCGGTCTTCCCGGACGCCATCCGGGCCTCTCACACCGTGCTGGTCGAGCCGTGGCTGACGCTGTTCTGCCTGATCGGCGCGCTCGCGGTGTTCCACGGTGACCGGCTCACGGCCAGCCGCCGGCGGCTGGCCTGGGGCGGAGTCGCGTTCGGCTTCGCCGGCGCGGTGGAGGTCTGGGCCATCTTCCCGCTGGCCGTGGTCGCGGTGCTGCTGCTGCGCACCCCCCGGCGGCTTGCCACCTGCCTGGCCGGCGTGGCCGCCGGCTTCCTGATCCCGGTGCTGCCCATCGCGGCCGTCTCGCCGCGCGGGTTCTACGACGGCCTGGTCGTTGCCCAGGTCGGCGGCAGGTCCGGTGCGGTCCGGGTTCCCGTCTGGTTCCGGGTGCAGCACATGTTCGGGCTGAGCGACTTCCGGTTCGCGCATGCCACCGTGCTGCTGGCCGCGGTTGCGATCGCGGGCCTGGTGGCGTTGCTGCTCATCCTCGCGTCCGGGGTCACCCGCCAGGCGCCGACCAGCCTCGAGTGGTTCGCCGTTGGGTCGGCCGTCCTGGTGATGGCGGCGTTCCTCTGGCCGCCCCAGTTCCACTATCACTTCTCCGCGTTCCTGGCGCCGTTCGTCGCCCTGTCGGTCGCCCTGCCAGCGGCCAGGCTCCTCCAGCCTGCCGCCAGGGAAGGCGGGGATGCCCGGCCCGCCGCACTCCGCAGGTGGACCGACCAGCCCTGGTTCGCGGGGTACGTGGCGTTCGCGGCCGGGCTGATGATCGCGCTGATGTCGGTCATCCAGCTCAACTCCGAGGCCACCTCGGAGCCGCACGTGGCCTACTCGACCATCGTCCACGCCCGGCGGCTGATCCCGCCCGGCGCATGTGTGGTGACCGACGCGGTGTCCCTGACCATCGAGGCCGACAGGTTCGCCTCCGACGTGCCTGGCTGCCCGCTGCTGGTGGACTCGATCGGTACCGACTACGCGCTGTCCCATGGGCGGAATCCGGCCACCGGAGCAGCCACCTACCCCGCCCTGGTGGCCGTGTGGCGCAACTCGCTCGAGCGCGCGCAGTACGTCTGGCTGTCCGGCCGGGAAGCACGCCGGGTGCCCTGGACGCCGGCGCTCATGGCCTACTTCCACCAGCATTTCACGCAGATCATGGGCGACGACAGCATCCACGGGCTGTTCAAGCGGAACGGGCCGCGCCAGGCGTGAGACCGGGCCGGCCGCTCCCGCGGCGCGAGCGCCTTTGCGGACGGCGGAAGCGGGCGGCCCGGACACCGGCCAGTAGCCCGCCCGCCGCGGCGCCGCCAGCGAGCGCGACCAGGGTCATGCTGGCCGCGTGGGCTGACAGCTGCCGGAAGTCACCCGCCGCCGGGTGCAGCGGCAGGCGGCCGGCGAGGTTCAGGTAGAGGGTGCCGAACGTCGCGACGCCGACCACGAGCGCCAGCTGGTTGACGGTCACGATGACGCCGGTAGCGTCGGCCGCATCGGTCACCGGCACCCGCATCAGCACCGCGGTCATCAGCGGGCTGAATGAGGCGGCCATGCCGGCCCCGGTCACCGCCGTGGCCAGGTACAGCCAGGCGCCGCCGTCCTGGCCGCCGCGCAGCAGGAAGGCAAGCGCGAGCAGGCCAGCCGCGTCGGCGGCGAAACCGCCGATGATCAGCGCCGGCTGCCCACGGCTGCCGATCCGCTGCCAGTTGAGGCTGACCAGGGCGAACGCGAGCCCGGCGGGAGCGAAGGTGAGCCCGGCCCGTAGCGCCGACTCACCCAGCCCGCCCTGCAGGTGCAGCGCGAGCGTGAAGAAGAACCCGCCGAACACGGCCAGGACCGCGAACATCGCGGCGATGCCCATGGCCGCGCCGGGCAGCCGCAGCACCCGGCCGGGGATCAGGGGGGATCGGCCCGCCGCCGCCACCCGCCGCTCCACCACGGCGAACGCGGCGAAGCCCACCACACTCGCGGCCAGGCACACCCAGCCCCAGTCCGGCCAGTGCTCGGACTGGCCGAGCACCAGCGGGAGCACCAGGGCCAGCGCGGCCGGGGTCAGGATCGCGAGCCCGGCCGGGTCCAGCCCCCGGCCGCGCCCGCCACGCCCTCGGGGCAGGAGCCGGCTGCCCGCGATCAGTAGCGCCGCGCCGATCGGCACGTTCAGCAGGAACACCGGCCGCCACGTGCTGCCCCACAGGTCGGCGCTGACCAGCAGCCCGCCGACCACCTGGCCGGCCACCGCCCCTCCGGCCAGCACCGCCGCGTACAGGCGCATCGGCCGGGCGCGGGCCGGGCCGGGAAAAGACCGCTGGATGAGGCTGAGCACCTGGGGGATCATGGCCGCCGCGCCGGCTCCCTGCACGAACCGCAGCGTCACCAGCACGCTGGTCGAGCCGGCCAGGCCGCAGCCCAGCGAGGCCAGGGTGAACAAGGCCACCCCGAACAGGAACATCGTGCGGTGACCGACGATGTCGCCGAGCCGGGCGCCGGTCACCAGCAGCACCGCGTAGGTGATCACATAGCCGGCGATGACGAGCTGCAGGCCGGCCCCGGACGCGTGCAGGCTGGCATGGATGGCGGGGGCGGCGACGTTGACCACGGAGGCGTCGAGCAGCGCCATGAACTGGCCGGTCAGGACGATGGTCAGGATCCCGCCCGGGCTGGGTGCACGCCGCTGGGCCGCGCGCGCCGGGCCGACGGTGGTGAGGGTGCTGGTCATGGAACGAGCCTGCCGCGCTCTGGATCCAGGTACCAGGAGCCTGGTTATCCTGGTATCAGTACCACCTGGCAACCGCCGCCGGCCCCGGCAGGATGGGTGTATGAGCATGGTGACCGTGGCCAACGGGCAGCAGCGGCGGGCCGAGCTGGCCGCCTTCCTGCGTAGCCGGCGTGAGCGGATCAGCCCCGAGGAGGCCGGGCTCGCGCCCGGCACCCGGCGCCGCACCCCCGGCCTGCGCCGGGAAGAAGTCGCCCAGCTGGCCGGCGTCGGCGTGACCTGGTACACGTGGCTGGAGCAGGGCCGCCAGATCAATGCCAGCACCCAGGTGCTCGGCGCGGTGGCGCGCACCCTGCGGCTGGACCCGGCCGAGCGCGAGCACCTTTTCCGGCTGGCCGACGTCCCGGACGCGGCCGGGGCCGCCGGGGCCGACGGCGGCGGCTGCGAGCAGGTCACGGCCGACATCCAGCAGATCCTGGACTCGCTGGTGCCCCTGCCCGCCAGCGTGCTCAACGAGCGGTTCGACCTGCTCGCCTGGAACGCCGCCTACGAGGTCCTGTGGCCCACCGTGGTCGGTGCCGCCCCCGGCGAGCGCAACGTGCTCTGGCTGAACTTCATGCACGCGGAGTGCTGCCATCCTTACGTCAACCGGGACGGTCAGCTGTCCACCCTGGTGGCCCAGCTGCGCGGGGCGTACGGCCGTCACCTGGGCGAGCCCGCCTGGACCGGGTTCGTGCGGCGGCTGCAGGCGCGCAGCCCGCACTTCGCCCGGCTGTGGGCCGAGCAGGACGTGGCGAGCCACGCCACCTATCTCAAGATCTTCCGGCACCCGGCGCACGAGCGGCTGGCCATGACCACCACCAGCCTGGCCGTGCTCGCCGTTCCCGGCACCCGGGTGGTGGTGTACTCGCCCGCCGACGAGGTCACCCGGCAGGCGGTCGCCGGGCTGCTGCGCGGCGAGGGCACGGACGCCCGGTTCCCCTGCTGGGACATCCACCAGCGGCAGCGGTCGGAGCTGGCGCGGGCCGGCCTGGCGGCCGGGCCGCCGGAAGCGGGATAACCCGGCCCGGCCTCACCACGCCCGGCGGCAGCTGGCCGCTGGTGATGCTGGGCGCGGAGCGGGTCACTGGGTGGTCGTGTGCTGCGGCCGGATCGCCACGGCGATGCGGTCCGCGGCATCGGGGGGCGGCCCCTGGGGCATGCCGTAGCGTTCGGCCAGGCGGACGAACTCCGCTCCCCCGGGATCGGGAACGATCCGCTCGACCCGGCCGCGGATCTCCAGATAGCGGGACGGCCGGCTGGGATCGGCGATCGACAGCGCGACGGCGGGCTGCACCTGCCAGTTGCGGTTCTTCTGGCGGCGGGTGGTGGTGGTCAGCCACAGGTACTCACCATCGAACCGGAACCAGGTGGGGTTCACCTGGGGGGTGCCGTCGGGCCGGACGGTGGCCAGGTGCGCGTAGAGCGGCCGTTCCAGCAGGTCGGCCAGGGACTCGGGGATAACCTGCGCCGGCTCCGGGGGACCCGCTGCCGCGCCCGATGACACTGCCATCGCCTCCATCCCAGCGGCTAGCCTCGCTCGTGGGCACCATCGCCATTTCCAATCATGCCCTCGCGGCTGCGACAGCCTAACCCGTTGTTCCCGCCCAACCACCGGAGGAATCATGACCGCCACACCCGCTGTCCCGGCCAGCCAGCGTGAACCGGAACTGCCCGGGCAGACCGTCGTCGTGATCGGCGGCAGCGCCGGGATCGGGTTCGAGACCGCCCGGCGGGCACGCGCCGAGGGCGCCGACGTCATCCTCACCGGCCGCAATCCCGAGCGCCTGCAGGGCGCCGCGGCCGAGCTCGGCGCGCGGCAGACGGCGGCCTTCGACGCGACCGACCCGGCCGCCCTCGACCGGTTCTTCCAGGGTCTGCCGGAGCAGATCGACCACGTGATGGTCACGGGCCCCGGTCCGTACTACGCGCCCCTGGCCAACCTCGACCGTGAGCGCGCGCGCCGCGATTTCGATGCGCATCTGTGGCTGGCCGTTGCCGTGGCCCAGCACGCCGTCGGCCGGGTGCGGCCGGGCGGCACGCTGCTGTTCATGAGCGGCACGGGCGGCCGCCACCGGGGTCCCGGCCTGGCGCTCATTGGGGCGGCCACCGCCGCGCTGCCCGCGCTGATCGCCAACCTCGCGGTTGAGGTGGCGCCGGTCCGGGTCAACCTCATCGCGGCCGGTTTCGTCAACACGCCGCTGTCCGCGTCGCTGCTCGGCGAGGACCTGGACCAGCGCCGCGATCAGCTCCGCGCCACGCTCCCCATCGGGCGCGTGGTCGGGCCGGCCGACATCGCCGCGCTCGCCGTGCACCTCATGACCAACACCGCGGTGACGGGTGCGACCTACGACATCGACGGGGGCGAGCAGCTCGTAACGGGAGGGTGACTCGTCAACGACCTGCTCAAGCGCCCGGGCTAGCGGGCCCGGCGCGCGTCGTAGGCGATCCGGAGATGGCGTGGGCCCCGCAGCACAGGGCTGGGCCGGTAGGGCGGCGGGTCTTCGATCAGCCTGGGGTTGTCGAGACGGCTGGCCAGCGCCGCGAGCGCCAGCTGCACCTCCAGCCGGGCGAGGGGTGCGCCGAAGCAGTAGTGCAGGCCGCTGCCGAAGCCCAGGTGCTGGTTGTCGGGGCGGTCGGGGTCGAACCGGTCGGGGTGGGGGAACCGGCCGGGGCCCGGCTGGCCGCGGCGAGCAGCAGGACCAGCAGTGAGCCCTTGGGGATCGTGGTGCCGGCGATGGTGATGTCGGCGAGCGCGGTGCGGTTGGGCAGGTACTGCACCGGCGGCTCGAGCCGCAGCAGCTCCTCCACCACCGGGACCGCCCACGCCGGTTCCCGGCGGAGGCGCGCCAGGGCGTCCGGGTTGCGCAGCAGGGTGAGAGTGCCGTTGGTGATGAGGTTGACCGTGGTCTCGTGACCGGCCACCAGCAACAACGCCCCGGTGACCTGCAGGTCGGTGTCGCCCATGGCGTCTGGCCGGTGGTCGTTGGCGAGGCCGGCCAGCATCGAGCCGTCCGGATGGGCCCGGTGCTTTTTGATGAGCTCGCCCAGGTAGGCGAACAAGGCGAGCAGCCCTTCCTGCCGGCGCTTGGTCGCTTCCTCGCTGTCCTCCAGGTCGGCGGCGTCGAGGCCCCCGACGGCGGCCTCGGCCCAGCCCTGGAACTGAGGCTCGTCGGCCGGAGGGACCCCCAGCAGCCGGCAGATGACCTCCACCGGCAGCGGGTAGGCGAAATCGTCGACGACATCCACCTCGCCGGACTCGGGGAAAGCACTGATCAGGGTGCCGATCAGGCGATCGATCTCCGGCTCCAGGCCGGTCACCACGTCAGGGCTCGCCGGAGGGCCGAAGAAGCGGGTGGCCTCCCGGCGCAGCCGATCGTGGACCGGCGGGTCGGTCTGAATGAACGGGGCGGAGTCCAGGAGGAGGGTCTCGCCCGGATCGGCCAGGTTGTGCGGGTCGGAGCTCACCCTCGGATCGTGGAGGAGGGCCACCACGTCGTCGTAGCGCCCGATGGCATAACGGTGCTCTTCCAGCCGCACGACCCTGTCCTGGCGGAGCTGTGCGTACAGTGGCCAGGGGTTGGGCCGGTTGGCCCGCCGGCCCACCTGGCGCATGATGTTGTCGCTCACCGGTGCTCCTTTCCCGCGGGGAGCCGCCGGGCCTCCATGTGGGTGGGCGAACGGCCGCTCACGATGACCGTCGGCAGGGCGTACGGGGCGGCCGGGTCGGGGAACCGGGCGTCCTCGGCCACATTGCCCTCCGCCTCCCCGACGGGAACCGGGGGCGGGAGCGCCTGCTCGATCAGATGCCGGTAGTGCTCGAGGTAGCGGCCGTGGTCGAAGGTCACCGCGCCCACCATCCGGTCCCCGTCCAGGTAGACGGCGGCGAACCGGCCCTCCTTGGCCGATCCCTGGGTCACCAGGATCTGGTCGGCGAGCGTCGGCACGCCGACGGACTTGATGTTCGTCCCGAACTGCACCGACCAGAAGGCGGGCACGCACACATGGGCCCGGCGGTCCGGGCTGTCGCAGATCATGTTGTGGGCCACCACCTGCGCGCCGACCACGGCGTTCTCCCAGTGCTCCAGGGCCAGGAACTCGTACTCGTAGAGCGCGTGGGGGAACCGGGCCACATCACCGGCCGCGAACACGTCGTCGACCGCCATCCCGTTGACGGCATAGGCGCGGCCGCCGGGGTCACACGAGACACCGAGCGGCCCGGTTGCCAGTCCGGAGTCGGCCAGCCACTCCGTGTTGCGGAGCACGCCCAGGGCGATCACCGCCAGCCCGGCCTCCACCGTGGTCCCATCCGACAGGGAGGCGGCACGGAACCGGCCCCCGCTTCCTTCGAGCGCCTCCACCGTGACGTTGCAGCGGAGGTTGACGCCGGCCGCCCGTTGCAGCCCCGCCGCCACGTCCCCCACCACGCCACCGAGCGGTCCGACCAGCGGGTTCTCCGCCCGCTCCACGACCGTTACTTCCAGTCCCCGCTGGCGGCAGACCGAGGCCACCTCCGACCCGGTGAAACCGGCGCCTACCACGAGCACCCGCTGCGGACCGGCATCCAGCAGGTCCCGGATGACCCGGGAATCCTCCCGGGTCCGGATGCCCCGGACCCTGTCCAGGGCCGCCTGTTCGGCGTTGGGCCAGGGCCGGTTGCGGACCCCGGTGGCTATGAGCACCCGGTCGTAGGGCAGCCGGGTGCCGTCGGCCAGCACGACCTCCCGGGCGCGGCGGTCGAGGGCGGTGGCGGCTACCCCCAGCCGCCAGTCCACCCCACCTAGGTCGGCCAGCCACGGCAGGCTGGTGTGCTCGGGTGGTACCCAGTCAGTGAGCGCGGCCTTGGACAGCGGCGGGCGGTCGTACGGCTCGTGCGGTTCATCGCCCACGATGGTGAGGGAGCCGGTGAACCCCTCCCGTCGCAGCGCCTCAGCTCCCCGCAGCCCGGCTAGCGACGCGCCGACGATGACGATCCGCTCCGGCTGGGCGACGCTCACCGCTGCTCCCGTTCGACCGAGATGGCCTGGACCGGGCAGGCCGCCGCCGCCCGCAGGACCCGCTCCTCCAGCCGGTCGTCCGGCTGGGGATCCTATAAAAGCGCCTCTTCGCCGCTGATGCGGAACGCGTCCGGGGCCAGAAAGGCGCACTGCGCGTACCCCTGGCACACGGCCAGATCGACGACCATCTTCATGCCTGCCTCCCCCGGGAGTTGGCTACTGCAGGCGCAAGATCCCCGCGCGCTCACGTCCGCGCAGCGGAAGTGGCCCCTAGGGCGCAGCCTAGTTCCGCCCTTCCGGGACGAACAAGGACTCGGCTGGCCCTTCACCGATGTCCCCTCGGTCAGGCGGGCCACCGAGTGGTAGATGGTCGAGGCGCTGCCAGCTGAGGGCGGCACGTTCTGGTCCTGGTAGCAGGCGCAGGTAGCGTCAGCGGTGGCCGCGGTGGCCAGTTCGGCTGGTCCGTGTCAGGCGCTCGCCGTGATGGTCTTGCGGTGCGCGGCCCGGGCGCGGTCCACGAGCACCGCGACCGTGGCCGCGGCCAGTGCCGCCCCGGCGGCAATCAGTGCGATCTGCCAGCCGGGCATGCCGCCGCTGACGACGGTGTGAACTGGGATCCGGACTGGGCCCGGGTGCGGCGGGTGCCAGCCCGGCGGCTCAGCCCCCGGAGTGATGTAGTCCGCTGGTCCCGGGGTCGGGCTTCCGGCCGCGAACGCGGCGGGCGCGGCAACGGCAAGCCCCAGCCAGGCACCGGCCAGGCCGGCCAGGACACCGGCGAGACGGCGGATGTGGCGGATGGGATTCATGACGACCTCTTTCGGCTCATAGCGCGATCTGTCAACTCCCACCGTGGGCAGCGCACCGCCCATCCGCTATCCGACGTTCTGCAGATGCCCGCACCGGCGCCGTCTGGCGTAACGTAAATCCCATATGGGAGAAAAGGGACCGTCATGAGCACTCCTGTGCGGGCCAGCGACCAGGACCTGCGCGCCCTGGCGGCCATCGCCAGCGAGGACCGCCCCGACCTGCCAGATGGGGAAGGGCTGCCGCCGTCGCTGCTAGCCGACCTGATGGGACAGATCCGCTGCGACGTCATCGCCTTCGAGGGTTTCGACAGCGAGCGGCAGGAAACGTGGTTCTTGCAGGCCATCCCGGACCGCGGCGGCACCGTGGCTGAGGACCTGGATCTGGTGCACTGGCAGCACTACTGGCACTGCCAGCCGTGCAGTTACCCCGACCGGACCGGCGACCTGCGCAGCATCATCAAGATCGCGGACTTCTACTCGGCCCGGCAATGGCATTCCATCGGCACCTACTGCGATATCTACCGGCCGCAGGGGTTCGAACATGATCTGATGCTGACCCTGCCCGCCCCGCACGGCCCGGACCCTGGGCCGGGCCGGACCATGCGGCTGTTCTTTTTCCGCGGGTCCGGGCCGGACTTCTCCGAGCGGGACCGGGCGGTGCTCACGCTGCTGCGCCCACACCTGGAACGGGCCTACCTGGACGCCGAGCGCCGCCGCCACCCGGTTCCCCGGCTCACCCCCCGGCAGACGGGCCTGCTGCACCTGGTGGCCGCCGGGCACACCAATACCCAGATCGGCCGCCGGCTCGGCATCTCCGAGGGAACCGTGCGCACCCACCTGGAAAACATCTACGAACGGCTGCAGGTCTCCAGCCGCACCGCCGCCGTCACCCGCGCCTTCTCAAACCAGGCAGCATCCTGATTTATCATTCCCGGGCGCGGCCAGGTGACCTCCGGCCGGCTGGGGGCGCGTGCCACGTTGCGGTAGGCGAGCTCCATCTGGGCACCCCGGCAGGCTGGCCCAGAGCGGGCGGCCGGGATACCTTGGCCCAAATAAGGCCGGTGGCCGCCGGTGGCCCATCGGCTGGCTGGCCGCGGTGGGCAGGGGGAGGCAGGTCATGGATAAGGACTTGGCCGGTCAGGTAGTTGATATCGCTCAGCGGGTGGTGGCCGGCGGGGCGATCTCAGTGAACGGGCATGGCAACGTCAGCGTCCGGGTGCCCGGGGCACAGGAGATGTACTTCACCGCGGGACCCTCGCTGCGCAATCATCCGGTCTCAGCTGTCGTACGGGTCGGGCTGGACGGGACCTTGCTGGAAGGCGAGCTGCCGCCGATCCAGGGGGCCGTGGTCGCCATGCACACCGCCCTGTATGAAGATCACCCCGATGTCGGCTGTGTCATCCACACCCACTCGCCGTACGCCACCGCCTACGCGGTGGCCCGGCGTCCCATCGGGTGCTGGGTGGAGGCGCTGGCCATGTTCGGTCTTGCGGCCGGGGTGCCGGTGGCTGGCTACGGGCCACGCGGATCTGCCGAAGCGGTCGCCAGCATCCGGGCCGCGGTCATCCCGGGGGTCCCGGCGGTGCTGCTGGCCAACCACGGCGTGCTGGTGTTCCACCGCACCCCCGAGCTCGCCATCCTGGTCGGCGGGGTAGTCGAGGAGGCGGCGCAAGCGGGCATCAACGCCAGCGCGCTGGGTGGCCCGGTCGAGATCTCGCCCGAGCTCCGGGCCGCGGCGCTGCAGCGCGCCATGACCTTCGACAGCCGGGGGACAGTGCACGCCTAGTGTGCACCTGCCTGCAGTTACATGTTCGAATTGCGGGCTCCTCGCCAGGCGGCGAGCGACTCCGGGCCGGCGCCCTCCAGGCTCACCGCGGACAACGCGCCTCGCGCCCGGTAGAGCGCGTCATACTCCCGGATGAGCGGAACGGAATCGGCCCCGACGACCTTGGCGATGGTGCGGATGTTCGCCCGGGCGTAAAAGTCGCCGCCGCACCCCGGCCGTATGATGTGCGCCGCGCCTACCCAACCGAGGACCGTCCATGAGCCCTGACTTCACGCGGAAGGCCACCCTTGCCGGGGACCTCGTCACGCTCCGCCCGGCGTGCCGGAGTGACGCCGCGGTGCTGCACAGCTACCTGGACGATCGTGAGGTGTCCCGTCTCACCGGGGCCATCCACTCCAGCAGCGAGCCCGGCCAGCCCGCATGGACGGTGGAGCAGCTCGGGGAGATCTACGACCGCTGGTCCACCGCTGGTGACCGCATCGTGTGGGTCATCATCGACAACTCCACCGGCAACGTTGTGGGCGCGTCCGTCCTGAATGACCTGGATCCCCACAGCCGCTGGTGCAACTTCCGCATCTGGATCTCCGGTGCCCGCGACCGTGGCCTGGGCACCGAGGCCACCCGGCTCACCCTGGGGCACGCCTTCGAGGAGCAGGGGCTGAACCGGATCGAGCTGCAGGTCTACGACTTCAACCCGCGGGCGCGCCACGTCTACGAGAAAGTCGGCTTCGTCCTGGAGGGCACGAAGCGGCAGGCGCTGCTGTTCGATGGCGCCTGGGTCAACGCCCACGACATGGCGATACTGGCCAAGGAGTGGAACCAGCACCACGGTCACCCGGACTGGTGAACACCGTGAGCCTGCTGTGTCGCCGGGCACGGCGCCGGTCACCGGGCGCGGGCATGGGCCCCAGTGGTGACCGTCCGGCAGCGGGCCGGTGACCTCCGTTACCTGCGGAGGCGCCGAACCCGCCGAGCATCGGCCGAGGACCGGCCAGGCCGCCGCAGGCGGCTAACCTGAGGCGCATGAGCAGCGAGGTTTCCGGCAAACCAGCCATACCGGCAGATCCCGGAGACGAGGCGGCCGACTCCCCCAGCCCGGTGGCCACCGGCCCGGCCGGCCCGCCCGATCCGCACACCACCGCCGGCAAGATCGCCATCTTGCAGCAGCGCCGAGACGAGGCCGTTCACCCCGGATCGGCGCGGGCCGTGGAACGGCAGCACGCCAAGGGCAAGATGACCGCGCGGGAGCGGATCGGCCGGCTGCTCGACCCCGGCTCCTTCACCGAGCTCGACGAACTGGCCCGGCACCGGGCCAACGACTTCGGGGTGGAGGCCAACCGCCCCTACGGCGATGGCGTGGTGACCGGTTTCGGCACCGTGGACGGCCGGCCGGTGTGCGTGTACAGCCAGGACTTCAACGTGTTCGGCGGCTCGCTGGGCGAGGTCTACGGGGAGAAGATCGTCAAGGTCATGGATCACGCGCTCAAGACCGGGTGCCCGCTGATCGGCATCAACGACGGCGGGGGCGCGCGGATCCAGGAGGGCGTGGTCGCGCTCGGGCTGTTCGGTGAGATCTTCTACCGCAACGTGATCGCCTCGGGCGTGATCCCGCAGATCTCCCTGATCATGGGGCCGTGCGCGGGCGGCGCGGTCTACTCCCCGGCGATCACCGACTTCACACTCATGGTCGAGGGGACCTCGCACATGTTCATCACCGGCCCGGATGTCATCAAGACGGTGACCGGGGAGGAGGTCTCCTTTGAAGAGCTCGGGGGGGCGCACGCGCACAACGTCAAGTCCGGGGTCGCCCACTACCAGGCCAAGGACGAGGACGACTGCCTGGACTTCGCCCGCGAGCTCCTGTCCTACCTGCCGTCCAACAACCTGGACGATGCGCCGGTGCTGCCCGCCGCCGGGCCGGCGGCAGACGGGGGCGCCGATCCGCTGCTGGAGGTCACCGGCTCCGACACTGCGCTCGACAGCCTCATTCCCGACTCGCCGAACCAGCCCTATGACGCCCACACCGTCATCGCCCAGGTCCTCGACGACCGGGAGTTCCTGGAGATCCACGCGCTCTTCGCGCCCAACATCCTGGTCGGGTTCGGCCGGGTCGAGGGCGCGACAGTGGGGGTGGTCGCCAACCAGCCGATGCACCTGGCCGGGGTGCTGGACATCGACGCGTCGGAGAAGGCGGCGCGGTTCGTCCGCACCTGCGACGCCTTCAACATCCCCGTGCTGACGTTCGTGGACGTTCCCGGCTTCCTGCCCGGCACCGGCCAGGAGTGGGGCGGGATCATCCGCCGGGGAGCCAAGCTCATCTACGCCTACGCCGAGGCCACCGTCCCGAAGATCACAGTGATCTTGCGCAAGGCCTACGGCGGCGCCTACGACGTGATGGGCTCCAAGCACCTGGGCGGGGACATAAACCTGGCGTGGCCGACCGCGCAGATCGCGGTCATGGGCGCGCAGGGCGCGGTGAACATCCTCTACCGCCGCGAGCTCGCCGCCGCATCGGACCCCGACGCGCTGCGGGCGCAGCGGGTGGCCGAATACGAAGACACTCTCGCCAATCCCTATATAGCCGCAGAACGGGGGTACGTGGACGCCGTGATCCGCCCCGCCGAGACCCGTTCCCAGATGATCCGCGCGCTGCGCGCGCTGCGTACCAAGCGCCAGACCCTGCCCCCCAAGAAGCACGGCAACATCCCCTTGTAATGGATCGGTTGCTTTGAGTAATGGATATGACGACGCACATCCCGCCCTCCCTCCCCACCCTCGCCCGTTACGCGATCATGGTCAACGTCGGGTACATCTACGCGGCGGCCGGCGAGCTCCTGTTCAGCAGCGCCTCGCGGCGCGAATACCGGGTCGACGCCGACAAGCTGATCCAGGCGCTCACCCGCCACGCGGACAGCCAGCTGCGGGGCGAGCTGCTGCGGGTGTACTGGTACGACGCCGCGCGCGACCGGGTGCCCACCATCGACCAGCGGGTGATCGCGCAGATGGCGTGGGTGAAGCTGCGCCTGGGCAACCTGAACGCCCGCGGCCAGCAGAAGGGGGTCGATGCGCAGATCCGGGCCGACATGGAGGCGCTCGCCCGGCACCGGGCCATCACCGACGCGGTGCTGGTGGCCGGGGACGAGGACATGGTGCCCGCGGTGGAGGCGGCGCAGGCGTTCGGCGTCCGGGTGCATCTGTGGGGGGTCGAGCCGCCGTTCGGCACGAACCAGGCCGAGCGCCTGGTCTGGGAGTCGGACACGGTCGAGGTGCTGGACCGCGCCTTCCTGGAGCCGTACTTCACCCGGGCGGTGGCCACCCCCGAGCATGTCCCGCCTCCCCCGCTGGCCGTGTCGGTATCGGGTGTCCCCTCACCGGCCCAGCTCTTCGGTGAGCGCAGCGCGCCGGCCCGGCCGGTCCCGCGGGTGACGCACGGGACGGCCAGCGTCGCCAGGCTCGGCCCGGACCGTGACCGGGTCGAGGAGGCGGGTGAGCACGTCGCGCAGAGATGGATCCTCACCCGCGGCGAGGACAACATCCGCGACCTGCTCCCGGGGCCGATCCTGCCACCGGTCATCGACAAGGAACTGCTGGTGGATGCGGAGAAGGAACTCGGCCTGTCGCTGCGCCCCTACCAGGAGGCGAGGGAATGGCTCCGGGACGCGTTCTGGGCGCGGGTCAGGCGGCAGTTCGGCATCGGCACCGGGCGCGCATGACCACGGGCGGCGGGAGCGGCCAGGCTGACCAGGGCGACCGGCCGGCCAGCGGGCTCACGCTGGAGGTGGTGGCCGGGCATCCGTCAGCCGACGAGCTCGCCGCGCTGACCGTGGCGCTGGCGGCGGCGCTCGCCGCCAATGACCGGGCCGGGCCCGCCCCGCCGGGCCGGCCCGGCGGGACCTCCTCCGGCTGGGCCGACCGGTCCGCGATGATGGGTGCCCCGCTCACGCCGGGCCGCGATGCCTGGCGCCGCAGCCCCCGGCCGCGCCGGGCGGGCTGAAGTCCCCCGAACCGGAGGAATCCCTGCACATCCGCATATGTCGGATTCGCCTGCGCACCGTAACATGGCCGCGATGGCTGTCCTGACAACGCAGCGGCTGCTCCTGCGCGAGATGACCGGCGCCGACCTCGACCACATCGCCGCCCTGTTCGGCGACGAGGAGGTGATGCGCTACTACCCCAAGCCGATGACCCGCGAAGAGGCGCATGCCTGGGTCGCGTGGAATCAGCGCCTCTACCGCAGACACGGGTTCGGGCTGTGGGCGATGGTCTTGCGCGACACGGGCGAGTTCGCCGGGGACTGTGGGCTGACGCCCCAGTACGTGGACGGCATCAAAGAGATCGAGGTGGGCTACCACGTCCGTACCTGCCTGCAGGGGCGGGGCTACGCGACCGAGGCGGCCGCCGCCGCCCGCGATTTCGCCCGGGACATGCTCTTCCTGAGCCGCCTGATCGCGATCATCAACCCGGAGAACGTGCCGTCGCAGCGGGTCGCCGGGAAGATCGGGCTCCGTCCCGAGAAGCGGTCCACCGTATTCGGCACCGAGCAGATCATCTACGCCGCGGCCATCTGAGGCGCCTGCGGCCGGACGTTACGCTTGACGAGCGTCTGCTACCCTACCGGTGGCCTTCATCCCGGATCTTGCTGGAGTTGCTCAGTAATGCAGGAACGCACGCTCGTGATCGTGAAGCCGGATGCCTACATGCGTGGGCTCACCGGTGTCATCGTGGCCCAGCTGGAACAGCGCGGCCTGATGGTAGAGGCGATACGCGTCTCCCGCAACGAGAAGGAGACGGTCGGGGACCACTACCCGCGGTCGAAGGAGTGGCTGGAGACGGTCGGCGGCAAGACCCTGGAGGACTACGCCAGGCTCGGCATCTCGGCCAGGGACCGGCTCGGCACCGACGACGCGGCAGAGATCGGCCAGATGGTGCGCACCTGGCTGACCGAGTTCCTGCTCAGCGCGCCGGTGGTGCCGATGGTGATCTCCGGCAACCGCGCCATCGAGACGGTCCGCAAGATCGTCGGGCACACGCTTCCGGTGATGGCGGCCCCAGGCACCATCCGCGGGGAGTACAGCTCCGATTCGCCCGATCTCGCCAACGAGGAGCAGCGGCCGGTGCGGAACCTCGTGCACGCCTCCGGCGACCCGGAGGAGGCCGAGCGCGAGATCGCGCTCTGGTTCCCCGAGCTGGCCTGACCGGCTCCCGCCCGCCGCACGGCGGTCCCGGGCCGCGGCCCGCGGGCCGGTGTTGAGGTCCGATTCCCGCCAGTAGTGTCGGCTTGCCTCGGCTTTAATCGTGGTGTGACGCTCGACTCCGACACCTGCTACCGGGCGGTCGTGGCCCGCGATCCGCGGTTCGACGGGCGTTTCTTCACCGGTGTGACCAGCACCGGGATCTACTGCCGGCCGATCTGCCCGGCGCGCACCCCGGCCCGGCGCAACATGCGGTTCTTCGCGCACGCCGGCGCGGCGGAGGCGGCCGGGTTCCGCGCCTGCCGCCGCTGCCGGCCAGAGGCGAGCCCGGGTTCCCCGGACTGGAACGCCCGGGCTGACCTCGCCGCCCGGGCGGTCCGGCTGATCGCGGACGGGTACGCCGACGAGCACGGGATCAGCGGCCTGGCCCGGCGGCTCGCGGTCACCGACCGGCACCTGCGGCGGCTCCTGCTGGCCGAGCTCGGCGCCACCCCGATCGCGCTGGCCAGGACCACACGCCTGCAGACGGCCCGGCGCCTGCTGGCCGAGACGGACATGCCGGTCACCGAGATCGCGTTCGCGAGCGGGTTCTCCAGCGTCCGCCAGTTCAACGCCAGCTTCCAGGAAGCGTACGGCCGACCTCCGTCGGCGCTGCGGCCCGGCCCGCCCCGGCCCCGGTCCCGCGCGCGGGTGCCGGGCCCGGCCCGGCCCGGCCCGGCGCCGGCCCTCAGCATGGCGGGCCCGGGTGGACAGGGACCGCGCGGGGAGGGACCGCGCGGGGAGGGACCGCGCGGAGAGGGACCGCGCGGAGAGGGACCGCGCGGAGGAGGAGCGCACGGAGGAGGAGCGCACGGAGGAGGAGCGCACGGGGAGGGACCGCACGGAGGAGGAGCGCACGGGGACGGAGCGCACGGGGAGCCCGCCGCCGGCGGGACCTGGCTGACGCTCCGGCTCGCCTGCCGTGAGCCGTTCGACGGCCAGTCGCTGCTGCGGTTCCTGGCCGCGCGGGCCATCGCCGGGGTGGAGCAGGTGTCGCTGGGCCGGTACGCGCGCACGGTGCGGATGCCCGGCGGCTCCGGCCTTATTGAGCTGATGCCCCCGCCCGCCCGCCGGGACGGCGATGAGGGCCAAACCGGCCGCGCCGCCCGCCGCGGCCAGGCGGGCCAGCCCGGCCAGCACGCTCAGCGCGGCCAGACCGGCCAGGCCGGCCAGACCGGCCGACGCGGCCAGGCCGGCCAGCGCGGCCAGGCGGGCGAGGCGCAGGTCCTGCTGCGGGTCCGGCTCAGCGGGTTGCGCGGCGTCGGCCAGGTGGTGTCCCGGTGCCGGCAGCTCTTCGATCTCGACGCCGACCCACAGGCGATTGCCGCCGCGCTGGCGGCCGACGAGGCGCTCGCGCCGCTGGTCGCGGCCCGGCCCGGGCTGCGGGTGCCCGGTGCGTACGACGGGTTCGAGCTGGCGGTGCGCGCGGTGCTCGGCCAGCAGGTCTCGGTCGCCGCCGCCAGCACCCTGGCCGGGCGGCTGGCCGCCCGCCACGGTACCCGGGTGGACGCCCGGCCGTACCCGGCTGGGCAGCCGGGACCCGGCATGCCCGGGGCCGGACCAGCGGCCGATCCCGCCGGTCCGGCTGGGCCGCTGACGGTGCTGTTCCCCGGGCCGGCCGAGCTCGCCGATGCCGATCTGTCCGGCCTCGGGATGACCACCGGCAGGCAGGTGACGTTGCGCACGCTGGCGGCGGCGTGCGCAACCGGCCGGCTGAGCCTGGACCCCGGGGCCGACCCGGAGGAGACCGCCGCCCGGCTCGCGGAGCTGCCCGGCGTGGGACCGTGGACCGTTGCCTACATCATGATGCGGGCCGCGGGCGACCCGGACGCCTTCCCCGGCAGCGATCTCGGGCTGCGCCGGGCCATGGCGCGGCTCGGCTGCGAGCCTGGGCACGCCGACCGCTGGCGGCCCTGGCGCGCCTACGCCGCCGTCCATCTGTGGGCCGCCTTGGCCGAGCCTGCCGCCCCCGGCGAGCCGCCAGCCCCCGCCACTCCGCCAGCCCCCACTGCCGGGGCCCGAGCGCAAGCCGTTATGCCCATTGCCGATCTCGCTACCACCGGACAGGAGTAACCCCATGCCATCCGGCTCCATCGCCACGGCGATCCTCGACACCCCGGCCGGCCCGCTGAGCGTGCTGGCGCACGGCGAGGCGCTGGTCGGCGCCGGCTTCACCGGCGACCCCGGCGAGCTGCACGCCCGGCTGCACCACTCGCTGCGGCCGCTGCCGCTCACGGCGGCCGAACTGCCGTGGCTGGTCAAGCCGCTGCGCGACTACTTCGATGGCGACCTCACCGCACTCGACGGGCTGCCCGTGCACCAGCCGGCCACGGGGTCGCGGGAGCGGCTGTGGGTACAGATGCGCGCGGTGCGCCCCGGCACCACCATCAGCTACACGGACCTGGCCACCCGGGCCGGCCTGCCACGGACGGCGGCGCGGGCCGCCGGCGCGGCCTGCGCGGCGAACCTCATCGCGCCGGTCGTCCCGTGCCATCGGGTCCTGCGCAGCGATGGCAGCCTGGGCGGCTACTACTACGGGCTGGCCCGCAAGCAGTGGCTGCTGCGCCACGAAGGCGCGGCCTGACGCCGCTGCGATAAGCCCCGGTTACCCTGCACGGGCAAGGAAGGTGATGCTTGGCGGCAACTCCGGCATGCCGTTATGAGGGCTTTCGCCCTAGACTCCTCGGCAGTCGGAAGGGACTTTCGTGCGCAAAGTGCTGATCGCCAACCGCGGCGAGATAGCCGTCCGCATCGTGCGGGCGTGCCGGGACGCGGGCCTGGCCAGTGTCGCCGTCTACGCCGACGCGGATCTGGACGCGCTGCACGTCACGATGGCGGACGAGGCGTACGCGCTGGAGGGGCAGAGCCCCGCCGACAGCTACCTCAACGTCGAGAAGATCCTCAAGCGCGCCGCGGACGCCGGGGCCGATGCGGTCCACCCCGGGTACGGGTTCCTGGCCGAGAACGCGGCGTTCGCGCGGGCGGTCATCGAGGCCGGGCTGACCTGGATCGGTCCGCCGCCGGCGGCCATCGACGCGCTCGGCGACAAGGTGGCCGCCCGGCGCATCGCCCAGGAGGTGGGGGCGCCACTGACGCCGGGCACGGACGGCCCGGTGAGCGGCGTCGACGAGGTCGACGCGTTCGTCGCCCGGCACGGCCTGCCGGTCGCCATCAAGGCCGCGCACGGCGGCGGCGGGCGCGGGCTGAAGGTGGTCAGGTCCGCGGCCGAGATCGGGGAGATGTATGAGTCCGCAGTCCGGGAGGCGGTCGCCGCGTTCGGCCGTGGCGAGGTCTTCGTGGAGCGCTACCTGGAGCGCCCGCGGCACGTGGAGACCCAGTGCCTGGCCGACGCCCACGGCGGCGTGGTGGTGGTATCCACCCGTGACTGCTCGCTGCAGCGGCGGCACCAGAAGCTGGTCGAGGAGGCACCGGCCCCGTTCCTGAGCAGCGAGCAGGAGACGCTGCTGTACGAGGCCTCCAAGGCGATCATGCGCCGCGCCGGTTACGTGGGCGCGGGCACCTGCGAGTTCCTCGTCGGCCAGGACGGGGCCATCTCCTTCCTGGAGGTGAACACCCGGCTGCAGGTGGAGCACCCCGTCTCCGAGGAGATCACCGGCATCGACCTGGTCCGGGAGATGTTCCGCATCGCGGACGGGCAGGAGCTCGGGTACGGCGACCCGGCGACGCGCGGGCACGCGATCGAGTTCCGGGTCAACGCGGAAGACCCTGGCCGCGGGTTCCTGCCCGCGCCAGGCACGATCACCCGGTGGCGCCAGCCGTCCGGTCCCGGGGTGCGGGTCGACGCCGGTTACGGGCCGGGCATGACCGTGCCGCAGGCGTTCGACTCGCTGCTGGCCAAGCTCATCGTCACCGGCGCCACCCGCCAGCAGGCCCTGGAGCGCGCCCGGCGGGCCCTGGCCGAGTTCGAGGTCGGCGGGATGCCGACCGTGCTGCCTTTCCACCGGGCCGTCGCGGCTGACCCGGCGTTCACCAGCGAGCCGTTTTCCGTGCACACCAGGTGGATCGAGACCGAGTTCGCGGGGCATATCCCGCCGTACACCGGGTCACCGGGGCTGGCCGGGGACGCTGGCGCGGACGGCAGCCCGCCGCCGCGCGAGCGGATCACCGTCGAGGTGCAGGGCAAGCGGCTGGAGGTGGTCCTGCCGGCCGGGCTCGGCCGCACCGGCGCCGCCGCGGCGCAGCGCCCGGGCCGGCCCGGCCGGGCCCGCCGGTCCGCGCGGTCGGCCGCGGTGCAGGCCAACGGCGACACGCTCACCTGCCCGATGCAGGGCACCATCGTGAAGATCGTGGCCGGCGAGGGCCAGCGGGTGTCGGCCGGCGACACGGTCGTGGTCCTGGAAGCGATGAAGATGGAGCAGCCGCTGACGGCGCACAAGGACGGGGTGGTCACCGGGCTCACGGTGAAGATCGGCCAGACGGTGGCCGCGGGCGACGCGCTGTGCCAGCTGAAAGACTGACGGCATGACCAGGCTGCCGGGCGACCCGGGGCCGAT
This sequence comes from uncultured Actinomycetes bacterium, assembly GCA_963730065.1. GTDB lineage: Bacteria > Actinomycetota > Actinomycetes > Streptosporangiales > Streptosporangiaceae > UBA9676. The sequence continues at coordinate 31,433 of CAVSQL010000018.1, forward strand.
TGGGTGGCTGCGGTTCGCGCTCGGGTTCCGGCTCCCGGCCGCGAACGTGCACTGGGTGCGGCACGAGCTGACCGACGCGGGCTGGCGCTGGCGCACCCTGGTGCGCCACCTCGCGGTGATCCTCCCGGTCTGCGCCATCCTCGTGGTGGTGCTGGACATCTTGCTGCCCACCCCGCCGTGGGTCAGCGTGATGATGGTGCTCCTGATCCTGGCCGGCAGCGTGTTCTCGGTGGCCTTTTACGCCGACGACATCCGGATCGCCAGGCTGCGCCAGCACGGCCTGCCCACGCCCAAGGACCCCGACCTGGGCCGGCCCGCTCACTGAGCGGGTTCGCCGAACGGGGCCCGCGGGCGCGCGGGCATCATGAGCTTGCGCGCCGCCTCGGTCAGGCTGCCGGACAGCGACGGGTAGACCGCGAAGGTGTGCGCGATCTGGTCCACCGTCAGCAGTTGCTCCACCGCGATCGAGATGGCCAGGATCAGCTCGCTGGCGCGGGGGGCCACCACCACGCCGCCGAGAATCCTCCCGCTGCGGGGGCTCGCGAACAGTTTCACAAAGCCGTCCTGGAAGCCCTGCATCTTCGCCCGCGCATTGGTCGCCAGCGCGAGCTTGACGATCTCGGCACCCACCTGGCCGGACTCGATCATGGCCTGGGTCACGCCGACGGTGGCGATCTCCGGCTCGGTGAAGATCGTCGCGGCGACGTGGTCGAGCCGCAGCGGCTGGACCGCCTCCCCGAGCGCGTGCCACATGGCGATGCGCCCCTGCATCGCCGCCACCGAGGCGAGCATCTGCACGCCGGTGCAGTCACCGGCGGCGTAGATGCCCGGGACGGAGGTCCGGGACACCTTGTCCACCTCGACGAACCCGCGGCCGTCGAGCGCGACGCCGGCCTCGGCCAGGCCGACGCCGGCGGTGGCCGGCACCACCCCCACGGTCAGCAGGCAGTGCGTGCCGCGGACGGCCCGCCCGTCGGTGAGCGTGACCAGCACGCCGCCACCGTCGCGGCGGGCCGAGGCCGCGCGGGACCGGCCGAGCACGGTCATCCCGCGCCGCTTGAACACGTCCTCCACCACCACCGCGGCGTCGGCGTCCTCCTGCGGCAGTACCCGGTCGCGGGAGGAGACCAGGGTGACCTGCGAGCCCAGCGCCTGGTACGCGCTCGCGAACTCGGCGCCGGTCACCCCGGAGCCCACCACGATCAGCTCGGGCGGCAGCTCGCCGAGGTCGTACAGCTGCCGCCAGGTCAGGATCCGCTCGCCATCCGGCTCGGCGCCGGGCATGACCCGCGGCAGCCCGCCGGTGGCGATCAGCACCACATCCGCACTGATCTCCTGGTCGCCGACGGCGACAGCGTGGGTCCCGGCCGGTGAGCCGGGTGCGCTGAGCCGCCCCCGCCCCCTGACGACCTTGACGCCCTCGGCCGCCATCCGGGCCCCGACGTCCGCCGACTGCGCCTGGGCCAGCGCCTTCACCCGCTGGTAGACCCGGGGGGCGTCGATCCAGTCCGGCCCGGTCTCCAGGGGGCCGACGTCGCCGCCCTGGCCGCCGGTCCCCGCGCCGCTGGCCGCCGCCTGGCCCGCCGGGCCGCCGGCCCCGGGGATCCGGATGCCGAGGCTGGGCGAGCCGTGCAGCAGCCCCATCGTCTCCGAGGTGGCGATGAGCGTCTTCGACGGCACGCAGTCGGTCAGCACACAGGCGCCGCCGAGCCCGTCGGAGTCCACCACGGTGACCGACGCCCCGAGCTGGGCGGCCACCAGGGCCGCCTCGTACCCGCCCGGGCCGCCGCCGAGAATCACGATGCTCGCCTGCGGCTGCCTCACGTCTTCCCATTCTGGTGCATACCGCACCGGGTGATCACCGCCGACCCGCCCCCCGAGAGGCGCCGGGGCTCGTACGCTTGTCATCCGTGACGTTGTACGCGGCGTATGGCAGCAACATGGACCCCGCGCAGATGGCGACCCGGTGCCCGCACTCCCCCCAGCGCGGCACCGGCTGGCTGGAGGGCTGGCGCCTCACGTTCGGCGGCGAGGACATCAGCTGGGAAGGCGCGCACGCCACGGTGGTGGAAGACGGTGCCGAACGGGTGTTCGTGGTGCTCTACGACGTCCCGGAGACCGACGAGCGGGCGCTGGACCGCTGGGACGGGGCGACGCTGGACTACTACCGCAAGCTGCGGGTGCGGGTGGCGACGCTCGACGGTGACGTGCCCGCCTGGCTCTACGTGCTCAACGCCTACGAAGGCGGGCTGCCCTCGGCCCGCAACCTGGGCCTGCTGGCCGACGCGGCGGAGAAGGCCGGCGCGCCAGCCGACTACATCGCCGACATCCGGGCCCGGCCCTGCGCCTCCATCGGCTGACCGGGCGGCCCACGCCGAGCTCGGACTTCAAGTGCACTTGAAGTCAAATCGGCCGCCCGGTAGCCGCCGGCCATGGCCAGCCGGTCACAGCTCACCATCTCGCAGCTGTCCGCCCGCAGCGGCGCCGCGCCGTCGGCCCTCCGGTACTACGAGCAGCTCGGCCTCATCCAGGCCGAGCGGACGTCCGGCCAGCAGCGCCGCTACCCGACCCACATGCTGCGGCGCGTCGCCTTCATCCGGGCGGGACGCCAGCTCGGCCTGTCGCTGAGCGACATCGGGATGGCGCTCGCCCGGCTCCCGTCCGGCAAGGCGCCGACGAGGGCCGACTGGAGCCGCGCGGCCCGGACGTGGGAGAAGGGGATCGATGCCAAGATCGCTGAGCTCGAGCGCCTCAAGTCGACCCTGTCCAGCTGCATCGGCTGCGGCTGCCTGTCGCTTCGCCGGTGCGCCCTGTACAACCCGGATGACATGGCGGCGCAGCGGGGGCCCGGGGCGCGCTGGCTGCTTGGGGACGAACCGCCCGCCTGACGGCCCTCCGGCCGCCGGCCCGCCCCCTCGGGCAGCCGCTCGCGATGGCGGGGGATCGGAGGAGATGCCCTAGGTGAGCGCGACCACGATGAGCGCCGCCAGCGGCACCGCCATCGCCGCGATGGATGCCCAGGCCCAGCGCGCCTGCGGCGGCCCGCCCGCGGCGCCTGCCTCGCGCTCCCGCTGGGCCCGCTCGTCCAGCTGCCGCGCGGCGGACTCGGCGGCAGTCGGCCGCGGGGGCGCCTGGGCCGGGTGGCGGCCATAGCCGCCCGGACGTGGCTGTGCCCGCCGGCCGGCCCGCAGCTGCGCCGCCCGGGCGGAACGCGGCGAGGACTGCACGGCCCAGCTATGGAGGATCGTGCCCTGGCTGGCACCGGGCGCTGCGGCGCAGTGCACCCGGAGCGCGTTGACCGCGTCCACCTTCGTCACCGCCCCCCACCGCACCAGGTGGTCACGCAGCGGGTTCTCCACCGTGATGCCCGCGGCGTCGGCGACGACGCGCGGGCGCAGCGCGCACCCGTACATCACGCCGGTGACGGCGGCCACCAGCACCACTGCGACGGCGGCCAGGCGGCCGCTGCCCTGCACCGCCACGTCGGCCAGGAGGGCGATGGCGATCACGATCCAGGCCCACCACAAGATGACGGAGCCCGTGCTCCGGAACACCTCCCGGCTGCCGGCCTGATCCTGCTGCAACGACACCGCCGGGCACTCCGCTCGTCAGGCACCGACCACGTCGGCCAGGCGCTCGGACGCGGCCGCTTCCCCGGCCCGGAGCGCCGCGAGCGCGCTGGCCGCCATCAGCCGCACTCCTACCCCGATTGCCCGCTCATCCACGTCGAACGTGGCCTGATGCAGGTCGAGCTGGCCGCCGGGTCCCGGGGTCCTGGTGCCAAGCCGGGCCAGGGTGCCCGGAATCGACTCCAGGTACCAGGCGAAGTCCTCGGCCCCCAGGCTCTGCGGGGCCGTCGACAGTGCCTCCGGCCCGAGCACCTGCGCGGCGGCCGCCTCGAGGATGGTGGTACTGACCGGCTCGTTGACGGCCGGCGGGACGCCGCGCGTGTAGTCGATCTCGGCGATCACCCCGTAGGCGCTGGCGACAGAGGAAACCAGGTCCTCCAGCAGGCCAGGCGCCTTGTGCCAGACCTGCTCGTCCAGACAGCGCACGGTGCCGGCCGCGTAACCCTCCTCCGGGATCGCGTTCGGGGCGAGCCCGGCGGAGACCTCGCCCCAGACCAGGCTGAGACTGGAGCGGGGGTCCACCCGCCGCGACAGCGCGGCCGGCAGCTCGGTCACGATCTTGCCCAGCGCGTACACCAGGTCGGCGGTCAGATGCGGCCGCGCGGTATGCCCGCCCAGCCCGCTGACCCTCACCCTGATCTTGTCGCAGGCGCCCGTGATCGGGCCGGTCCGCGTCCCCACCTTCCCCACGTCGAGCGACGGATCGCAGTGCAGGGCGAAGATCCGCTCCACCGAGGCGATGCTGCCGGCGGCCATCACGTCCAGGGCCCCGCCGGGCACCTCCTCGGCGGGCTGGAAGATGAGCCTGACCCGTCCCGGCAGGCCCCCGGCCGCGGCCCGCTCGGCCAGGAACAGCCCGGTCCCGAGCAGCACCGTGGTGTGCACGTCGTGCCCGCAGGCGTGGCAGGCGTTCGGGACGGTGGACCGGTACGGCACGTCCTTCTCGTCGGGCATGGGCAGCGCGTCCAGGTCGGCCCGCAGCGCCACCACCGGGCCGCTGGCCGGGCCGTCGCCGACGTCCACGACCAGCCCAGTGCCCTTGGGGAGCGTCAGCGGGCGCAGCCCGGCCGACACCAGCCGCTGCAGGACCTGGCCCGTCGTCCGGTACTCCCGGTAGCCCGTCTCCGGGTGGGCGTGCAGATCCCGGCGGAAAGCGATCAGTTCCGCTTCCCGGGCGGCCATGAACCCGGCGAGTTCCTCCCGCAGGTCAAGCTCCATCATGCGGTACCTCCCTCGACACTCCACGGCCAATCCCGGGACCTGCCTCGGGCGGCCGGCCCAGCCGCTCAGGCGGCACCGCGGGTGGACACAACCGCTTCCTCGGGAGCCGGCCGGCCGGATTCCGCCGGAGCCGGCCCGTCGGACAGCGCGATAAGGGCGGACGCTGCCAGCAACCGTACGCCGACACCGATCGCCCGCTCGTCGATGTCGAAGTTCGCCTGATGGATGTCGAGGTCGGTCGGCGTCTGCGGGCCCCGGATCCCCAGCCGCGCCAGCGCCCCGGGGATCGACTCCAGGTACCAGGCCACATCCTCGCCGCCCAGGCTCTGGGGCGCCTGCGCGACCGCGTCCGGCCCGATCGCCAGCTCGGCGGCCTCGCCGAGGATGCGCACGCTCTCGCCGTCGTTGACGGCCGGCGGGACGCCGCGCACGTAGTCCAGTTCCGCGATCACCCCGTAGGCGCTGGCGACCGAGCTCACCAGCCCTTTCAGCAGGTCGGGCGCCTGGTGCCAGGCTTCCTCGTCCAGGCAGCGCACGGTCCCGGCGGCGAAGCCATCCTCCGGGATCGCGTTCGGGGCGAGCCCGGCGCTGATCCGGCCCCAGACCAGGCTGAGGCTGGAGCGGGGGTCCACCCGCCGCGACAGCGCGGCCGGCAGCTCGGTCACGATCTTGCCCAGCGCGTACACCAGGTCGGCGGTCAGATGCGGCCGCGCGGTATGCCCGCCCGGCCCGCTGACCCTCACCCTGATCTTGTCGCAGGCGCCCGTGATCGGGCCGGTCCGCAGCCCGATCTGGCCGACCTCGAACCGGGGATCGCAGTGCAGGGCGAAGATCCGGTCGACGCCCGTGATGGCGCCCTCGCCCATCGCCGCCAGCGCGCCCTCGACCACTTCCTCGGCCGGCTGGAACAGCAGCCTCACCCGCCCGGGAAGCAGCCCCAGCTCCGCCCGTGCGGCCAGGAACAGCCCCGCACCGAGCAGCACCGTGGCGTGCACGTCGTGCCCGCAGGCGTGGCAGGCGTTCGGGACGGTGGACCGGTACGGCACGTTCTTCTCATCGGGAATGGGCAGCGCATCCAGGTCGGCCCGCAACGCCACCAGCGGGCCGTCACCCGTTCCGACATCGGCCCACATGCCCGTACCCGAGGACATGAGGCGGGGCCGCAGCCCGGCCGCCATCAGGCGCTGGGCGACCCTGGCGGTGGTGCGGCGCTCGGTATGGGCGATCTCCGGATGGGCGTGCAGGTCCCGCCGGAAATCGATCAGTTCCTGCGTGTGGCCGACGAGGAACTCGTCGAGGCATCCCACCAGGTCAGGCGCGGGCATTCGCCGCCTCCCGCGGGCACGTGAATGGGGCCGCGGTGCATCCGGTGCTCCGGATGGTCCCGTCGCGGGCCAGCATGTCCATGCACTCCTCGAACTCAGTCCAGCTCGCCTGCGGGTGCGGTTGCCCGCGGCCCGCGGGTTTCCCCGTCGATGACCGCCCTGCTCGAAGCGAGCCCCGTGCCGTGCCACCCCGCATGCGGGGTGCGGCGCAGTTCAGCGCCTGGAAATGCGGCAGATACCCCAGCGGGGGCGCGACGACACACGAATCGGCGCTCCCTGTCCCGGGAGCTACCCGGGACGCCCGCGCGCCCTAACGTGGTTACTGCGGGCACGCCACGGTATCTGTCGACGAGTTTCGGCATTGCGCTGAATGGCCGCCATCTGTGCGTCCCGGTGGTGGCCGGGATGCGCTCTGGCGCAGGTCTGTATGGTATCGCGCGCGGCAGATGATCCGCTGGAGTTGCGCAATTGTCGCGGTGGGACCAATCCTGGACACCACCCCCCTCATCATGCCCAACCGGCGCAGGTCAGGTGATTTCGGCGGGCTGGTAGATGCCCCATACCTCGCGCAATGCATCGCAGGCCTCTCCCACGGTCGCCTGGGCGCGCAGCGCCTCCCGGAGCGGGACGAGAACGTTCTGCGAGCCCGCCGCGGCCTTTTTGAGATCGGTCATCCGGCGCTGCCACTGCCCGGCGTCGCGGGTACGGCGCAGCCGCGCGAGCCGCTCCGCCTGGTCCTGCTCGATCGACGGGTCGAGGCGCAGCGGCTGGTAGGGCTCGCCGGGCTCGCCGCCGGCCGAGGTGAACCTGTTCACCCCGACCACCACCCGCTCGCCGTCGTCGATCTGTCGCGCGATCCGGTAGGCCGAGCCCTCGATCTCGGCCTTCTGGAAGCCGCGCTCGATGGCGGCCACCGCCCCGCCGAGGTCATCGACGCGGGTGATCAGGTCGCTCGCGGCGGTCTCCAGGTCGTCGGTCATCGACTCGACCGCGTACGAGCCGGCGAACGGATCGGCGGTGGCGGTGAGGTCGGTCTCGTGCGCGAGCATCTGCTGGGTGCGCAGCGCGAGCCGGGCGGCCTTCTCGCTGGGCAGGGCGATCGCCTCGTCGTACGCGTTGGTGTGCAGGGACTGGGTGCCGCCGAGCACGGCCGCCAGCGCCTGGACGGTCACCCGGGCCAGGTTGACCTCCGGCTGCTGCGCGGTCAGCTGCACGCCAGCGGTCTGGGTGTGGAACCGCAGCATTTGCGAGCGCGGGTCGGCCGCGCCGAACTCCTCGGCCATGATCCGCGCCCAGAGCCGGCGGGCGGCGCGGAATTTCGCGACCTCCTCCAGCAGGGTGGTCCGGGCCACGAAGAAGAACGACAGCCGGGGCGCGAATTCGTTGACCGCCAGGCCCGAAGCGAGCGCGGCGCGGACGTATTCCTTGGCGTTCGCCAGCGTGAATGCGATCTCCTGCACCGGAGTGGCCCCCGCCTCGGCCATGTGGTAGCCGGAGATGGAGATGGTGTTCCAGCGCGGCATCTCGCGGCGGCAATACGCGAAGGTGTCGGCGACCAGCCGCAGCGAGGGCTGCGGCGGGTAGATGTAGGTGCCGCGGGCGATGTACTCCTTGAGGATGTCGTTCTGGATGGTGCCGGTCAGCTCGCGCGCGGGAACCCCCTGCTCCTCCGCGACCAGCTCGTACAGGAGCAGCAGCACCGCCGCGGGCGCGTTGATTGTCATGGAGGTGGAGACCGTCGCCAGCGGGATCCCCTGCAGCAGCGTCCGCATGTCCTCGATCGAGTCGATCGCCACCCCGACCTTGCCGACCTCGCCGTGCGCGACCGGCGCGTCGGAGTCGTAGCCCATCTGAGTCGGCAGGTCGAAGGCCACCGACAGGCCCGTGGTGCCGGCCGCGATCAGCTGGTGGTAGCGCTCGTTGGAGGCCTGGGCGGTCGCGAACCCGGCGTACTGCCGGATCGTCCACGGCCGGGCCGTGTACATGCCGGGATAGATGCCGCGGGTGAACGGGTAGGCACCGGGCTCGCCCAGCTTCGCCGCCGGGTCGAAGCCCGGCGGGTCGCCGGGCCGGTACACCGGCTCGAGCGGCAACCCGGACTCCGACTCGCGTCCCATGAGCCAAGACTAGTTGGCCGCTAAACGGGTCCTCCTGGCCGGTAAGGCATGATGCCCAGACCCGTGACCCGGCGCATGCGGTGATTATCGCCCGGCGGCCGGCACCGATGCCCCGGGACCGGGACACACCCCCCAGAGCCGGGACACACCGGCCGGGCTGCCGTTCGCGGGCTCCTGGGCGGCTGGCGTACGGTGGCCTCATCGAGCGCGCTGCTTACCCAGCACGCGTACGGCGGGTCGCCACCTGACTACTGGCTACCTATTGTTGACTACTTGCTGTGATTGATCGTGGGAGCGGGAAGACGGCGGGCCGGGCCGGGCGGGCCGCCCCGCGGGTCCGCCACGGCCTTGCGTTGACGCCGCGGGATCGACGGCCGTGGATTCCGGGACGGCCGCCGGTCAGGTCGGCGGCCGCTGTCTTGTGCATGGCCCTCGCCGCGGTCCCGCTGCTGACCGGCTCCGCGCAGGCCGCCATGCGGGCCAGCACCCTCCAGGCCGGGCCGGGCGGCTCCGGCACGACTCCGCCTGCCCGGCCGACGGTGAGCCCGGCCGCCAGCACGCCGGTGAGCCCGGCCGCCAGCACGCCGGTGGGCCCGGCCGACGGATCGCAGGCGCCGACGATTGGCGGCCCGCAACTGGCCGGGCGCGGAGTGATCGTCAACTATCCCGCCCATGGCGGGAAGCGCCTGCCCCGTGTGGCGGCCTCGGCCTACGTCGTCGCTGACGCGGGCACCGGCCAGGTGCTGGCGGCCAAGGACCCGCACGGCCTGTACCGGCCGGCCAGCACGCTGAAGGTGCTGACCGCCATCACCTTGATGCCGGCGCTCAACCCGAACGCGACCGTGATCGCCTCACGCCGCGCCGCCGCGGTCGAGCCGAGCAAGGTCGGGCTGATCGCCGGCCAGCCCTACCGGGTCTCTGACCTGTTCAAGGCGCTGCTGATGATCTCCGCCAACGACGCGGCCATCGCCCTGGCCCAGGCGACCGGGTCCTACGCCAAGGGCATGGCGATGATCAACGCCGAGGCCCGCCACCTGCAGGCCGACGACACGGTGGCGGTCACCCCGAATGGCCTCGACGGCCGGGGCCAGCACGTGTCGGCGTACGACGAGGCGCTGTTCGCCCGCCAGGCGCTGGCCGTCCCCGAGTTCATGCAGGACGAGAGCCTGCGGATGTTCCGCTTCCCGCTCTGGCCGCACCGCACCCCCCATCACCGCCACCGCATGACCAATCTGTGGACCCAGAACGCCATGCTCTACACGTACCCGGGTGATCTGGGCGGCAAGATCGGCTGGACCACCCCGGCCGGGGCGACGTTCATCGGCTGGGCCCGGCGGGGGCACATCACCCTGGTGGTGACCATCCTCCACTGCGTCCCGCTGACCGAGCTGACCTACGCGGCGCGCCTGCTGAACTGGGGTTTCGCCATGGACGGGAAGGTCAGGCCGGTCGGGCACCTGGTCAGCCCGCTGCCCGTGGTGACCGCGCACCACCGGGCCGCCAGCCCGGCGCCCACCCCCCGCAGGCACCCGCTGGCCCAGCCGCTCGGACGCGGGCTGCCCGCCGTCCCGCTCGCCGTCGGCCTGGGCGCGCTGCTGCTCGCGGTGCTGGCCGGCTGGGCGATCGTGCGGGTCAGGCGTAGCGGCCGGGCAGGAAGCCCACCCGGTCGTTGACCACGGCCATGGTCTGCCGGGCCAGCGGCCGCGCCCGCTCGGCGCCCTGGGCGAGCAGGCGGTCGAGCGCCGCCTCGTCCGCCAGCATCTTCTCGGTCCTCTCCCGGATCGGGGCGAACGCGTCCACCACCACCTCGGCCAGGTCTTTCTTGAAGTCCCCGTAACCGGCGCCGGCGTAGCGCGACTCCAGCTCGCCGACGGTCTCCCCGGCCAGCGCCGAGTAGATCCGGAGCAGGTTGGTGATGCCCGGCTTATTCGTTTCGTCGGCTTGGATGCCTGACCCGGGATCGGTGACCGCGCGCCTGATCTTGCGGCGGATCACGTCCGGCTCGTCCAGGACGTTGACGATCCCCTGGTCTGACGATGACGACTTGCTCATCTTCGCGGCCGGGTCCTGCAAGTCGGTGATCTTCGCGACCCCGGGGACGATGTAGGCGGCCGGCACGGTGAAGGTCGGCCCGAACCGGTGGTTGAACCGGTTCGCCAGGTCCCGGCTCAGCTCCAGGTGCTGACGCTGGTCCTCCCCCACCGGGACCTGGTCGGTCTGGTAGAGCAGGATGTCGGCGGCCTGCAGGATCGGGTAGCTGAACAGCCCCACGCTGGCCTGGGCCGCCCCGCCGTGGGCCGCCTTGTCCTTGAACTGCGTCATCCGGCTGGCCTCGCCGTACCCGGTCAGGCAGCCGAGCACCCAGCCGAGCTCGGCGTGCTCGGGCACGTGGCTCTGGACGAACACGATGCACCGGTCGGGGTCGAGCCCGGCCCCGAACAACTGCGCCGCGGCGATCCGGGTCCGGCGCGCCAGCTGCGCCGGGTCGTGCGGCATCGTGATCGCGTGCAGGTCCACGACGCAGTAGACGGCGTCGCGGGTGTCCTGCAGCGCCACATACTGGCGGATCGCGCCGAGGTAGTTGCCGAGGTGGAAGGAGTGGGCGGTCGGCTGGATGCCGGAGAACACACGTGGCCGGGACATGCGCGCAGTCTAGTGGCTGCGGCCCCGCACCCCGTCGGCTACGCCGCCCCGGCCGTCGGCGCCGTTGCCGCTGGCCCCGTCGGCGCCCAGCACCGGAACGATGTCCGGCACGCTCTCCCTGATCGCGTTGGCATCGGCGTCGGTCTCAGCCTCCTGCGAGGCGCGCTCGGCGGCGACCCCGGCCCGGTAGTGCTCGGCCTCCCTGGCCGCCTGGCGCGTGTCCCAGCGCAGCGGCCTGGCGATCAGGCCGGCGATCTCGTCCAGCGCCGCCATCCCCCGGTCGGGTGTCTCGACCGCGATGTGTGTGCGGCGGCCGAGCACATCGTCGAGGTGGCGGGCTCCCTCGTGGGACGCGGCGTAGACGATCTCGGCCCGCAGGTAGTCATCCGCGCCGGTCACCGGCTGGCCCAGCCCGGGCTCGGCCTCCACCAGGTCAAGCACCTCCGGGGTCAGCGAGCCGTACCGGCGCAGCAGGTGCTCGATCCGGGCCACGTGCAGGCCCGATGACAGGGCCAGCCGGTGCCGGGCGTTCCACAGCGCCAGGTACCCGTCCGCCCCGGCGAGCGGCACCCGGTCGGTGCATGACGGCGGCGCGCGCCAGTCCAGGGCGTGCACGACCGCGTCCACCGCATCCCGTGCCATCAGCCGGTACGTGGTGTATTTGCCGCCCGCCACCAGCACCAGGCCGGGCACCGGCTGTGCGACCACGTGCTCGCGGGACAGCCGGGAGGTGGACTCGGACTCCCCGGCCAGCAGTGGCCGCAGCCCCGCGTACACGCCGAGCACGTCGTCGCTGGTCAGCGGGGTTTTGAGGACCCGGTTCGCCTGGCCGATGAGGTAGTCGATGTCGGCCCGGCTGGCGGCGGGCTCGGCCTTGCTGCCGACCCAGTCCGTGTCGGTGGTGCCGATGATCCAGTACCGCCCCCAGGGGATGATGAACAGCACGCTCTCCGCCGTGCGCGTGATGATCCCGGTCGAGGAGTGGACCCGGTCCTTGGGCACGATCAGGTGGACGCCCTTGGAGACGCGCAGGTTGATCATGCCGCGCCCGCCCACCATCGCCTGGATCTCGTCGGTCCACACGCCGGTTGCGTTGACCACCTGCTGGGCCCGGATGCCGATCTCGGCGCCGGTCTCCAGATCCACCGCGCGGACCCCGGTGACCCGCTCTCCCTCCCGCAGCAGGCCCCGTACCTGGACCCGGGACGCCACCTGCGCGCCGTAGCCGGCCGCGGTGCGGGCCAGGGTGAGCACATAACGGGCGTCGTCCACCTGCGCGTCCCAGTAGGCGATGGCGCCGGTGATGGCCGAGCGCTTGAGCGCGGGGGCGACCCTGAGCGCGGCGCGCCGCGACAGCTGGTGGTGGCCGGGCAGGCCCCTGGTGTGGCCGAACGACAGGCTGAGCGCGTCGTAGACGCTCACCCCGGTGCCGACGTAGGCACGCTCCCACAGGTGGTGGGTGAGCGGGAAGAGGAAGGGAACGGGCCGGACCAGGTGGGGCGCGATCACCCCGAGCAGCAGCGACCGCTCGCTGAGCGCCTCCCGGACCAGGCCGAAGTTGAGCTGCTCCAGGTAGCGCAGGCCGCCGTGGATGAGCTTGCTCGACCGGGATGACGTGCCGGCGCCGAAGTCGCGCGCCTCCACCAGGCCGACCGTCAGCCCGCGGGTGGCGGCGTCGAGCGCCACCCCGGCGCCCACCACCCCGCCGCCCACGACCAGCACCTGGAACTCGGCCCCGGCCAGCGCGGCCAGCGCGGCCGATCTGGAATCAGGATCCAGCCTGGCCGCGTTCGCCCCTCCGGCCCTCGCCGGCCGCACGCTGACACCCACCGATCAGCGTCTCGGCGGCGTACTGGACGTGACCACTACCTCCACCCGCTGGAACTCCTTGAGGTCAGAGTAGCCAGAGGTGGCCATGGTGCGGCGGAGCGCGCCGACCAGGTTCAGCAGGCCGTCGGCGACGGTGGAGGGGCCGTGCAGGATCTGCTCCAGGGTGCCGATGGTGCCGACCCTGACCCGTGCCCCCCGCGGCAGGTCCGGGTGATGTGCCTCGCTCCCCCAGTGATAGCCGCGGCCGGGCGCCTGCTCGGCGCGGGCGAACGGCGAGCCGGCCAGCACCGCGTCCGCCCCGCACGCGAGTGCCTTGGCGATGTCGCCGCTGCGGGTCATCCCCCCGTCCGCGATCACGTGCACGTACCGGCCGCCGGACTCGTCGAGGTACTCGCGCCTGGCCGCGGCGACGTCGGCGATGGCGGTGGCCATCGGCACCGCCACCCCGAGCACCGCGGCGGTTGTGTGCCCCGACCCGCCGCCGAAACCGACCAGGACCCCGGCAGCACCGGTCCGCATCAGATGCAGCGCCGCCGTGTAGGTGGCGCAGCCGCCCACGATCACCGGCACGTCGAGCTCGTAGATGAACTGCTTGAGGTTGAGCGGCTCGGCCTGGCCGGAGACGTGCTCGGCGGACACGGTGGTGCCGCGGATGACGAAGATGTCCACGCCCGCGTCCACGACGGTCTTGTAGTAGCGGACGGTGCGCTGCGGCGAGAGCCGCGCGGCCGTGGTGACGCCCGCCGCCCGGATCTCCTCGATCCGGCGGCCGATGAGCTCTTCCTTGATCGGCTCGGAGTAGATCTCCTGGAGCCGGCGGGTGGCCGCCTCATCGTCCAGCTCGGCGACCTCGGCCAGGAGCGGCTCCGGGTCCTCGTACCGGGTCCACAGGCCCTCCAGGTCGAGCACGGCCAGCCCGCCGAGGTGGCCGATGGCGGTGGCGGTGGCGGGCGAGACCACACTGTCCATCGGGGAGACCACCAGCGGCAGCTCGAACCGGTAGGCGTCGATCTGCCAGGCAGTCGAGACCTCCTCCGGGTCGCGGGTGCGGCGGGAGGGCACGATCGTGATCTCGTCCAGGTTGTAGGCGCGGCGGCCGCTCTTGCCCCGGCCGATCTCGACGGTCACGTCAGCCGCCGGGTGTAGTTCGGCGCCTCGGTGGTCATCTGGATGTCGTGCGGGTGGCTCTCGGCCAGGCCGGCCGCGGTGATCTGGGTGAACCGCGCCTGCTGCAGGTCGCCGATGGTGCGCGCGCCGCAGTAGCCCATGGCCGCCCGCAGCCCGCCGATGAGCTGGTCGGCGACCGCCGACAGCGGGCCGCGGTAGGGCACCTGCCCCTCGATCCCCTCGGGCACGAGCTTGTCCTCCCGCAGCACGTCGTCCTGGAAGTACCGGTCCCTGGAGAACGACCGGCCGCGCATCGCCCCCAGTGACCCCATGCCCCGGTACTGCTTGTACTGCTTGCCGTTGATGAACACGATCTCGCCGGGTGCCTCCTCGCAGCCCGCCAGCAGGCTGCCGAGCATGACCGTATCGGCGCCGGCGGCGATCGCCTTGGCGATGTCGCCGGAGTGCTGCAGCCCGCCGTCCCCGATCACCGGCACTCCCGCGGGGCGGGCCACCTGCGCGGCCTCGAAGATCGCGGTGACCTGCGGCACGCCGACACCGGCCACCACCCTGGTGGTGCAGATCGACCCGGGCCCCACCCCGACCTTGATGCCGTCGGCGCCCGCGTCGATCAGCGCCTGGGCACCCGCCCGGGTGGCCACGTTGCCGCCGATCACGTCCACCCGGCTGTTCGCCTTGACCTCGGTCACCATGTCGATGACCGCCTGCGCGTGACCATGCGCGGTGTCCACAACCAGGAAGTCGGCGCCCGCGTCGGCCAGCGCCTGGGCGCGGTGCTTGGCGTCCTCGCCCACCCCGATGGCCGCCCCGACCACCAGCCGCCCCGCGGCGTCCTTGGTGGCGGTGGGGAACTTCTCGCTCTTGGTGAAGTCCTTGACGGTGATCAGGCCGGACAGCCGGCCCGCGTCGTCGGTCAGCGGGAGCTTCTCCACCTTGTGCCGCCGGAGCAGGTCGAGCGCGACTTCCCTGGTCACCCCCACGGGCGCGGTGACCAGCGGCATCGGGGTCATCACCGCCGACACCGGGCGGCTGTGGTCGGCCTCGAACCTGATGTCGCGGTTGGTCACGATGCCGAGCAGGACGCCGTCGTCGCTGGTCACCGGCACGCCGGAGATGCGGTACCGGGCGCACAGCGCCTCTACCTCGGCCACGGTGGCGTCCGGGCCGCAGGTCACCGGGTTGGTGATCATGCCGGCCTCGGAGCGCTTGACCATGTCAACCTGATGCGCCTGGTCCTCGACCGAGAGGTTGCGGTGCAGGACGCCGACGCCGCCGTGGCGGGCCATGGCGATCGCCATCCGGGCCTCGGTCACCGTGTCCATGGCGGAGGAGACGAGCGGGAGCCGCAGCGTGATGTGGCGGCTGAGCCTGGCGGCCGTGTCCGCATCCCCCGGGAGGATCTCCGAGTGGGCCGGTAGCAGCAGGACGTCGTCGAAGGTCAGGGCCGGGGGACCGAACTTGGTCTCGTCAGTCATGGCACCTTCCGGGAGGGGGGTCCAGGTCCCAGCCAGTTTAGTGGTGCGGCGGCGGAGTCCCTCGACGCACCGCTGGTGACGAGCGACGGCAGGAGCCCGCGTCCCGCACGGTCACGGCGGCTGCCCGGACCGGTAACGGCTCACCAGCCGAGTTCGGTGAGGCGGGTGTCGTCGATGCCGAAGTGGTGGCCGACCTCGTGGATGACCGTCCGCCGGACCTCCGCGACGACCTCGGCCTCACTGGCGCACACCGCGCACACCGCGAGCCGGTAGATGGTGATCCGGTCCGGCAGCACCCCGGCATAACCCGTCGTCCGGCTGGTCAGCGGGATTCCCTCATAGAGCCCGAGCAGTCCGGGCGGGCCCGGCTCGTGCTGGACCATGACCGCCACGTTGCTCATCAGGCGGCCTAACTGCTCCGGCAGGCTGTCGAGGGCAGCGACGACCATCTCCTCGAACCGGTCCGGGTCCACCTCGATCATGAGCCCATTGTCGGGTTAAGCGATCGACTCCTCGACCGCGAGCGCCCGGAGCCTGGCCAGCGCCCGGTGCTGGGCGACGCGGACCGCCCCCGCCGACATGCCCAGCACGTTGCCGGTCTCTTCGGCCGACAGCCCGGTGACGACCCGGAGTATCACCAGCTCACGGAGGTGGCCCGGCAGCTGCGCCAGCAGCGCCCTGGCCCGCTGCGCTTCCAGGTAGGCCACCACGGTCTCCTCCGGCCCGGGCTGCTCGTCGGGGCCGTCCGGCAGATCTTCGGTGGGCACCGCCAGCCGGGCGGCGCTGCGCATGGCATCCGCCACCTTGTGCGAGGCGATGCCGAACACGAAGGACGCGAAGGGCCGTCCCATGTCCCGGTAGCGGGGCAGCGCGGACAGGACGGCGATGCAGACCTCCTGCGCCACATCGTCCGCGACGTGGTAGTGACCGGCGGCCCGCCCCAGGCGCGCCCGGCAGTACCGGACGATCATCGGCCGGATATGTTCCAGCAAGGACTCGATCGCGGCCGGCTGGCCGCGTGCGGCGCGGCTGGTGAGATCGCGGAGCCCGGCCCCGTCGGCCCGGCTGCTGGCGGCCGCGCGGGCCGCATCGGCCCTGGAGCTAATGCCCGGGCCCGGCCCGCGGCGCGATCCGGTGCGGGCCGGCGGCCATCCCTCGGGCGGCACCGGCCGGATCTCGCTCGCCGCCGGCCGGATGAAGGACCGCTCCGTCACGACAGGATGATTCCCCCGGAGCGGTGCCTTCATCCGGACCGGCAGCCAGAAAGGTCACATTGCCATGCCCCTGGCAGCGCCCTCGGGTCAGTGCTGGTGCCCGTGGCCGTGCGAGTGCCCGTGGCCGTTCGCGTCCGCCGCTTCCTTCTCCGGCTTGTCGGCGACGAGCGCCTCGGTGGTGAGAAGCATGCCGGCGATCGAGGCCGCGTTCTGGACCGCGGAACGGGTCACCTTGACCGGGTCGATCACGCCCTGTTCCATCAGGTCGCCGTAGGACAAGGTGGCGGCGTTGAAGCCCTGGCCGCGGCCGAGCCCGGTCACCTTCTCGACCACCACGCCGCCTTCCTCCCCGGCGTTCTCGGCGATCCAGTAGGTAGGGGCGTTGAGCGCGATGCGCACGACGCGGACGCCGGTCGCCTCGTCCCCGGTCTTCCCGAGATCACCGAGCTCGGCGGCGGTGTGCACGAGGGCGCTGCCGCCGCCGGCGATGATGCCCTCCTCGATCGCCGCACGGGTGGCCGAGATCGCGTCCTCCAGCCGGTGCTTCTTCTCCTTCAGCTCGACCTCGGTCGCGGCGCCGACCCGCAGCACGCACACGCCGCCGGACAGCTTGGCCACGCGCTCCTGGAGCTTCTCCCGGTCCCAGTCGGAGTCGGTGTTCTCGATCTCGGTCCGTAGCTGCCGGACCCGGTCCTCGATCGCCTGGGAGTCACCGGCCCCGTCCACGATCGTGGTGGTGTCCTTGGTGACCACGATGCGGCGGGCCTGGCCCAGCTGCCCGAGCCCGGTCAGCTCGAGCTTGAGCCCGAGTTCCTCGCTGACCACCTCGCCGCCGGTGAGGACCGCCATGTCGGCCAGCATGGCCTTGCGCCGCTCGCCGAACCCGGGCGCCTTGACCGCGACGACCGACAGCAGCCCCCGGATCCTGTTCACGACCAGGGTGGACAGCGCCTCGCCCTCGACGTCCTCGGCGACGACCAGCAGCGGCTTCTTGGCCTGGGCGATCTGCTCAAGCAGCGGCAGGAAATCGGCCATCGAGGAGATCTTGGCGGCGTGCAGGAGCACGTAGGCGTCCTCGAGGACCGCTTCCATCCGGTCCTGGTCGGTGATGAAGTAGGGCGAGATGTAGCCCTTGTCGAACTGCATGCCCTCGGTGAACTCGAGCTCGAGTCCCATGGTCGGCGCCTCCTCGACGGTGATGACGCCGTCCTTGCCGACCTTGTCGAAGGCCTCCGCGATCACCTCGCCGATCTGGCTGTCCTGGGCCGAGACCGTCGCCACGTGCGCGATCTCCTTCCGCTCACCGACCTCGCGGGCGACCTTGAGCAGCAGGTCGGACACGGCCGACGCGGCGGCGTCGATGCCCCGCTTGAGCGCGATCGGGTTCGCCCCGGCGGTCACGCTGCGCCGTCCCTCATGGACCATCGCCTGCGCGAGCACGGTCGCGGTGGTGGTGCCGTCACCCGCGACGTCGTTGGTCTTGGTAGCCACCTCCTTGGCGAGCTGGGCGCCAAGGTTCTCATACGGGTCCTCGAGCTCCACCTCACGGGCGACGGTGACCCCGTCGTTCGTGATCGTGGGAGCGCCCCACTTCTTGTCGATGACGACGTTGCGGCCGCGTGGCCCGAGCGTCACCTTGACGGCGTCCGCGAGCCGGTTCACGCCGCGCTCGAGCGCGCGCCGGGCGTCCTCGTCGAACTCCAGCATCTTGGCCATGATCACCTCTGGTTACGTTTGGCAGGCTGGCTGCGGCACGCCGCGTTCTCGTGCCACCGCCCCGGGCGCCGGTGGGGCGTCCGGGGCGGTGTGGCACACAGCGGCAGGTCCGTTGCGGGACACCGGCCGCGCCGCCTGGATCTTGCGCTTACTTCTCGATGATGGCGAGCACGTCGCGGGCGGAGAGCACCAGGTACTCCTCGCCGTGGTACTTGACTTCCGTGCCGCCGTACTTGCTGTACAGCACCACGTCACCGACCTTGACGTCCATCGGCACACGCTTGGCACCAGCGTCATCGAAGCGACCCGGGCCCACCGCAAGGACCTCGCCCTCCTGGGGCTTCTCCTTGGCGGTGTCCGGGATCACCAGGCCTGACGCGGTGGTCTGCTCGGCCTCGAGCGTGCGGACAACGATGCGGTCTTCGAGTGGTTTGAGAACAACTTTGGTGGCGGTCGTCACGATCTGACCTCCCCCTCCGGAAAGGCGGGCTGACAATAACATAAAGAGAGGGCGACCGCGGCGGCCTGTCGTCGCGGGTGCCAGACCAGCCTCGTCGCATTAGCACTCTACCTCACTGAGTGCTAGTTCCGAACAGTATCGCCGCCACGTGGCTCCGTCAACTTGAGGGCCGTCTAGGGCGTGCCCCGTAGATCTTGGCCGTCGCGAGCGGTCGCCGGCGGGATGGATCGCAAGGCGGAGGAGGAGCCGATAGCGGAGCTATCGGCGACGACGACAACGCCGCGAGACGCCCGTCCGGCGGACGCGCAGCAGGCTGAAGATCTACGGGACATGCCCTAGGCGACCAGGACGGTGGTCACCGGGAGCGAGGAGTCGGCGGGCACGTCCAGCGGGGAGGTGGGCGCGCCCCGTGACACAAGCTCGGCCCCGAGCGCCGCGACCATCGCGCCGTTGTCGGTGCACAGCCCGGGCCGGGGTACCCGGAGCCTGATCCCGGCCGCCTCGCAGCGCTCCGCCGCCAGCGCCCGCAGCCGCGAGTTGGCCGCCACCCCGCCGCCGATGATCAGATCCCTGACGTCGTGCGCCTGGCAGGCGCCGATCGCCTTGCGGGTCAGCACGTCGGCGACCGCCTCCTGGAACGACGCCGCGACGTCGGCCACCGGCACGGCCAGCCCGGCCTGCTGCCGTGCCTCCACCCACCGGGCGACCGAGGTCTTCAGGCCGGAGAAAGAGAAATCGAAGGTGGCGTCGCGGTACTTCCCGCGCGGGAACGCGATCGCGGCGCCGTCCCCGGCCCGGGCGGCCGCGTCGATCGGCGGCCCGCCGGGGAAACCCATCCCCAGCAGGCGGGCCACCTTGTCGTAGGCCTCACCGGCGGCGTCGTCGATGGTCGTCCCCAGCGGCAGCACCTCGCCCGCCACGTCAGGCACCAGCAGCAGCGAGGAGTGCCCACCCGAGACCAGCAGCGCCACCACCGGCCTGGGCAGCGGGCCATGCTCCAGCTGGTCGACCGCGATATGCGCGGCGAGATGGTTGACCGCGTACAGCGGCTTGCCCAGGGCCAGCGCGTACGCCTTCGCCGCGCACACACCGACCTGCAGCGCCCCGGCCAGGCCCGGCCCGGCCGTCACGGCGATCGCGTCCACCTGCCCCAGCCGGACCCCGGCGGTCGCCAGCGCCCGGTCCACCGCGGGCACCATCGCCTCCAGGTGGGCCCGGCTGGCCACCTCGGGCACCACACCGCCGAACCGGGCGTGCTCCGCCACGCTGGAGGCGATCGCGTCCGCCAGCAGTTCGTGGCCGCGCACCAGCCCGGCACCGGTCTCGTCGCAGGAGGTCTCGATCCCCAGCACCAAGGGCGCGATCATGCCGCACCCCCACGCCGCCACCGCCGGCCTGCCCGGCCGCGCCGGGCCGACGAGGCTGGCGCGATCTGGCAGCGCATGACCAGCGCGTCCGTGCCGGACGGCTGGTAGTAACCGCGCCGGATACCGACGCCGGTGAACCCGTGCCGCCGGTAGAGACGCTGGGCGCGGTCGTTGTCCACCCGGACCTCGAGGAACACTTCCGTGCAGCCGCGCCGGCCGGCCTCGGCGAGCAGGTCCTCCACCAGCGCGGTGCCGATCCCCTCGCCCCAGCGGTCGTGTGCCACCCCCACGGTCAGCACATCCGCATGGCCGCCGCCGGGGGCCAGCAGCCCGGCGTAGCCAGCGATCACGCCATCGTCCGCCGCCACCAGGTAGTACCGGCCCGGCTCCCCGGCCAGTTCGCCGGCGAGCATGTCCGCCGACCAGGCCTCCTCGCCGAACAGCGCTATCTCCAGCCGGGCGACGCCGGGCAGGTCGACGCGGGCCATCGGGCGCAGGACCACGCTCATGACCGGGTCATCCCCGGGGTTGCCCGCGAAGCCCGCTCCGGGCCTGGGAGCACGCTCTTGGGCGGCCCGGGCGGCCGGGCATCGGGCCGGCGCAGGTACAGGGGTTCCGGGGGAAGCAGGCCGCCGCCCGCCGCCAGCCGCCCGGCCGCGAGCCCGGCCAGCGTGGCCGCGGACGGGTAGCGGGGCGCGATCGGCTCGCCCAGCACGCCGGGGTAGGCGACCGGGCCCTCCCCGGCGGCCGGGAGGCCGGCTGGCAGCGACGCCGGGGCGGCCACGCCGGGGCCCGACAGCCGCCTCCCGGCCGGGGAGTAGCGGGCCCAGTACACCTCCCGGCGCCGGGCGTCGGTGGCGACCAGGAACGGCGCCGGCCGCCGGGGCGACGGCGTCGGCCGCGATCACGTCGAGTGTGCACAAGCCGTGCACGGCGATGCCGAGCGCGGCGCCGAGCACCCGCGCGGTGATCAGCCCGGTGCGCAGGCCGGTGTAGGGCCCCGGCCCGACCCCGGCCACGATCGCGGTCAGCTCGGCCGGGCCCGTGCCCGCCTGCGCCAGGACCTTCTCGATGTGGCTGGCCAGCAGCTCTCCCTGCCGCCGGGCGTCCACCGTCGTCGCCTGCGCCAGCACACGGCCCCCGTCGTGGACGGCGACCGTCACGGCAGGCGTCGCGGTGTCAAACGCAAGCAGCAGCACGATTGCCCAGCGTAGGGCATGCCCTGGGGGGGTTTGGCCCGCTGCCGGGCGGGTGTCTAGCGCATCTGGGCGACGATGTCCCGGGCCGCGGCCACCGCGGCCGCCTGGAGCTCCAGCGGGGGCGCGGCCGAGTAGCCACGGCGGGCCTTGGCGGGGCCCTGGGAGACCACCGTGATCAGCACGTTGTGGTCCCTCACCACCACCGTCAGCAGGTTGGTGGGGTCCCCGCCCGCCGGTGGCACCTGCAGCGCGGCGAAGGCGCTGCTGCCGAGCCCGGGGACCTGGCTCAGCGTGGCCTTGGGCAGGTGGGTGGCCTTGGGCGGGTGGGTCTTCAGCAGGCTGGCCTGCTGGTAGGCGTCCTTCGCGGCGAAGGTGGCGCTGCCGCTCCCGCTGGCCAGCCCGCTGGGGGCGTAGGCCTGCACGGTCACTTGCAGGACCCGGTACGTGGGCTTGGCGTCAAGCGACCAGCTGCACAGGCTCTGCGCGCTGCCGTCGAGCGATTGCGGGGCGATCGTGTGCCGGTTGCCCGGCAGGTACTGGCTCAGCGTCGCCGCGGTCACGGCCGAGCAGGCGTGCGGCACGGTCTTGAACTCGCCGGGCTGGAATGTGGTGACGAGAGGGGCGGACGCAGGCGGGGGGCTGGGGCGATGGAAGTACTCATAGCCGACGCCCGCGACGATGAGCAGCACCACGACCAGCGCACCGCCCCAGATGTACATCGCCCGGCGCCCCCGCCGGGCGTGGGCCGTGGGCCGCCCGCGGCCGCGGCCCGGCCGGCCCCGGCCGGGCGGCGCCGCCGGCCCGGCCCGGCGGCCGCGGCGGTCGGCCCCGGCCTCCTCGGTGGCCGGGCCCGGCCGGCCGCCGAGCCGCCGGCGCTCACGTTCGTCATGGTCGGCCCAGCGCGGTGCGGCCCCCGGGCCCGCCCACGGCGGGTACTCCTCGTCATCGCCGGCGAAGTCGCCATCGGACCAGTCACGAGGGCGGCCCGATGCGGGCGGCCGGCCAGATCGGGGAGGAGGCCCCTGCTGAACCACGGTGCGCCTCCCGGGGGAAGGGATCGAACCACGCATGACGCCGCACAGCGCCCAAGGTCAGGACGCTCGAACTATAGAGCCTCCGGAGCGCGGTGGTTGGCCAGACACGCATACCGGCCGCTGCGAACGGAGGCAGCGCCTGGGGCTCACCGCGCGATGCGCTAGTGGTAGCCGCATACCTCGCTGAAACCCGCCCGCCGGCACTCACACCACCTCAGCCGGCGGGCGTGTCCCACCGGGCGCCGTGACCCTCCAGCCGTACGGTCCGCGGCTCCTGGGCCGGCCCGGCCCCGGACGCCGCCAGGACGATGCTGACCTCCAGCCGGTCGGCGGCGAGCCCTTCGACGAGCCCTCCGCCCCACTCGACCACGGTCACCGACGTCTCCAGGCTGGCGTCGAGATCGAGATCGTCCACCTCGGCCGGGCTGGCGAGCCGGTAGGCGTCGGCGTGCACCAGGGCTGGCCCGCCGGTCAGCGAGGGGTGGACCCGCGCGATCACGAATGTGGGTGAGGTGACCGGCCCGCGCACCCCCAGGCCGTCCCCGATTCCCTGGACGAGAGTGGTCTTGCCCGCCCCGAGGGCCCCGTTGAGCACCACCAGGTCACCTGGCCGCAGCACGGCCGCCAGCTGCCTGCCCAGCGCCGCCATGTCGTCCGCGGTCGCCACCGTGAGGTCCTCACCCAAGGGCGGTCCTCCCGCCGCGGGTGATGTCCCGCCTCCGGCCGCCGGTGACGTCCCTGTGCCGGTCACGCCGACCAGGGCAGGTCGCCGCTCGTCACCCGGTCGAGCAGGCTGGTGATCGCCTCGTTGACCAGCTCGGGGCGCTCCAGGATGAGCGCGTGGCCCCCGCCCGGGACCCAGATGAGGTGGGAGCCGGGGATGTCCATGGCCAGCTCGATGCCGAGCCGCGGTGCGATCAGCCGGTCCTTCTCGCCGACCAGCACGGTCACCGGGACCCGGCCGAGGGTGGGCAGCGAGTCCCGCTCGTCGCACAGCAGCAGCGCCTGGCCGAACCGGGCGACCACCTCGATCGGGGTAGAACTGATCATCTGGCCCAGGAAGCCGACCACCGCCGGGCTGACCTGGCCATCCCCGAACCCGATCATCCGCGTGCTCAGGAACGTCAGGTCGGTCAGGCGGCGGCTGCGCTCCACCAGGATGGCGCGCCTGCCCTTGGCCGCGCCGTTGAGCACGACGGGCAGCGCCCGGCTCAGCACCGGCCGGATCGGGGCCGGCATCCACGGGCTGCCGTCCTCCAGGCCGCGCGCGGCGGTGCTGATGAGCACCGCCCCGGCCACCTTGGTCCCGAACAGGCCCGGATGCTGCTGCGCGAGCGCCATGATGGTCATGCCGCCCATGGAGTGGCCGACCAGGACAACCTGGGCATCGCCGGGCGCGACCGCGTCGATGACCGCCTTCAGGTCGGCGCCGAGCTGGTCGATGCTGGCCGCGCCGGATTCCGAACGCCCCGAACGCCCGTGGTCGCGCTGATCCCAGAAGGCCAGCCGGTGGGTGGACAGGTCACGGCGCTGGAAGTGCCAGCAGTCCTGGTTCAGCGTGTAGCCGTGGCAGAAGACGACGGTCAGGGGCGCGGCCGACGGCCCGTTGATCTCGACGTGCAGCGGCACCCCGTCCTGGGTGAGCACGGTGAGCGGGCGCCCGCGGAGCTCCCCGAACCGTTCGCCGGACTCCGGGTCGCCGCGGCCACGGATCCGTGCGACCGCGATCCGCTCGGCGGCCACCAGGGCGCCCGCGCCCGCCGCCGCCGCGCCCGCGACCAGTCCGGCAGCGCCGGTGATCCGCCGCCAGCTGGCCATCCGTCCTCCCGCCGCCCGTCATCTGCTGCCTGCGCGGTGCCTGTCTGCTCGCCGCGGCCCTGCTCGGTGCGGCCCGGCTCAGGCTGCTGCCCATGTGGGAAGGCACCCGGCGCGGACGGTGCCGCTATGCGGGAGGTGCTGGAAGACGCCCCGGCACCTCGGTGCCCGCACCGGCGTGCAGGGAATCGCGCTCATATGCTACTCCAAAGTAGCTTCTGGGGGTCCGGCCGCCGAACCTGGTCACGATCTCATAGGAGATGGTGCCGAGGGCGTCCGCCCAGTCCTGCGGGGTGGGCTCGCCCGCGTCGCCGGGGCCGAACAGCACCACTTCGTCCCCCTCCGCGGCGGTCTGGTCGCCGAAATCCACGATGAACTGGTTCATGCACACGGTGC
Source organism: uncultured Actinomycetes bacterium (assembly GCA_963730065.1). Classification (GTDB taxonomy): domain Bacteria; phylum Actinomycetota; class Actinomycetes; order Streptosporangiales; family Streptosporangiaceae; genus UBA9676. The sequence continues at coordinate 56,002 of CAVSQL010000018.1, forward strand.
CGGAGATCAGCCAGCGCCGTCCGCGGGCCAGCACCTCGGCCCGCCCGAACGCGCCGCGCGGGACGCCATCGGCGTAGCCCAGCGGCACCAGCCCGAGGGTGCCCGAACCGGGGGTGATGTACCGGTGGCCGTACGACACCCCGGCCCCCGCCGCCACCTGCTTGACCTGGATCAGCCGGGTTCGCACCGTCATCGCGGGCCGGAGCCAGTCAGGCGGGCCGCCGGGCAGCGTGGAGAGCCCGTAGATGCCGCCGCCCGTCCGGACCAGGTCGAACCATGTCTGCGGCAGCGTCAGGGTGGCGGGCGTGTTGGCCAGGTGCCGCAGCTCGGGTTTGGCGCCTGCCTTCTCCGCCACGGCCACCGCGTCGCGGAACGCGGCGACCTGGGCGTCGATCGACGGATGACCGGGCATGTCCGCGCAGGCCATGTGGGACAGAATCCCGATGATCGCGACCTCCCCGGCCGCCTCCGCCGCGAGGGCCGCGTCCACCACCCCCGGCCACGCGCGGGCGGTGGCGCCGCCGCGGGACATCCCGGTGTCGGCCTTCAGGTGCAGGCGGGCCGGGCGGCCCGCCTGCCGCGCGGCCGCGGCGATCTCCTCGACCAGGCTCACTGTCCCGGCGGAAAGATCCACCCCCTGGCGGACGGCCTCCTCGTGGGCCGAGCCGGGCACGCCCATCAAGCACAGCACCGGCGCTGGCACGCCCGCACCGCGCAGCGCGAGAGCTTCCGCGACGGTGACCACACCGAGCCAGCTCGCGCCGCCCGCCAGGGCCGCCCGCGCCGCAGGGACCATCCCATGGCCGTAACCGTCGGACTTGACCACCGCCATGACCGCGGCGCCGCCGACGTGCCGCCGCAGCGCCGCGACGTTGCCCTTGACCGCGTCGAGATCGATGAGCGTTTCCGCAGAGGCGTTCATGACCCACCAGTGTGCCAGCAGGTCAGCGCCCGACGGCCGCCCTGGCCCCGTCCGGCCGGGGGGGCACCGCCCGGTTCAGCCCGCCCACTCGCGGACGCCGCGGATGGCGGCCGGGAGCGCGCGGATCACGTCGGCCGCCGCGATCGGGCTCCCGGTCCCCGCACCCGCCGGAACCGCGCCGCCCGGCACCGTCCCGGCCGCCGCCTGGCGGGCCGCGAGGCCGTGCAGGAACGCCGCGGCCGCGGCGGCCCCGGTCACCGTGAGCCCCTGGGCCAGCAGGGCGCCCGCCAGCCCGGAGAGCACGTCACCCGTGCCCGCGGTGGCGAGCCACGAGGTTCCGGTGGGGTTGACCAGGACCTCCCCGCCGCCAGGCGGGGCGATCACCGTGGTCGAGCCCTTGAGCAGGACCGTCGCGCCCAGCTCGGCCGCGGCCGCGCGGGCGTGCTCCAGGCGGCGCGCCGCCACGTCGGCCGGATCGGCCCCTAGCAGCCGGGCCAGCTCGCCGGCGTGCGGGGTCAGCAGCGTGGGCGCCGCGCGGGCCAGCAGTTCCCGTTCCCGCGCGACCAGGGTCAGCCCGTCCGCGTTGACCAGGGCCGGCCGGTCGGTGCCCAGGACCGCGGCCAGCCGGTCCCGGGCCGCCTCGTCGGTGCCCATGCCAGGCCCGGCCACCCAGGCCTGGACCCGCCCGGCCGCCTCCACCTCATGACCGGCCCGGGCGCCGTCCCCGGTCACCACGGTCAGCGCCTCCGGCCAGCTCTGCCGGACCACCGCGACGGCCGGGCCGGCCGAGACCAGCCGCACCATGCCCGCCCCGCCCCGCAGGGCGCCGCCGACGGCCAGCGCTGCGGCGCCGGTGAATCGGTCGCTGCCCGCGACGATGCCGAGCACTCCCCGGCGGTACTTGTCGGACTCGCTGGGCGGCTGCTGGAGCAAGGCGGCCACGTCCGCCGCCTGGAAGCCGGCCGCCACGGGCGCTGGCAGGTACGGCCCGAGCCCGATATCGACCAGCTCCAGCACCCCGGCGTGGGCCGCGCCCGGGTCGATCAGCAGCCCCGGCTTCCAGGTGCCGAAGGTCACCGTCACGTCCGCCCGCACCGCGGCCCCGTCCACCACACCGGTATCAGCGTCGATCCCGCTCGGCAGGTCGACCGCCACCACAGTGGGGCCCGCGCCGGGGCGCTCGGCCCTGGCCCGCGCGGCCAGGCCGGCCAGCGCCGAGTAGGGCTCGCGCAGCCCACCGCGGCCGCCGATCCCGAGCAGCCCGTCCAGCACCAGATCCGCGGCGGCGATGACGGCGGGCAGGTCGGGGTCGTCGGAGCCGGTAACGCGCCCGCCGGCGGTGCGCAAGGCCGCCGCTCCCTGCTCATGGACACGGCCACCCGCCGCGACAGCGACCACCGACGCGCCACGCCGGGCCAGCCGGGCGCCCGCGTAAAGGGCGTCGCCGCCGTTGTCGCCGCTGCCCGCGAGCACCACGATCCTGGCCCCGTAGACCTTCCCGGCCAGCCCGGCACAGACCGAGGCCAGCCCGGCCGCCGCCCGCTGCATCAGCGCCCCGGGCGGGACGGTGGCCATGAGGGCACGTTCGGCCGCCCGGACCGTGGCCACGTCGTGCGCTCTCCTCATCCTTCGGCCACCACCATCGCCGCGCTCAGGCCTCCGTCGTGGGTGATCGACAGATGCCAGTGGAGCACGCCGCGCTGCGCCGCCGCCTCCGCCACCGTGCCGCTGGCCGCCAGCGAGGGCCGCCCGGCGCCGTCGTAGGTGATCTCCACATCTGACCAGCGCAACCCGGCCGGGGCCCCGAGGGCCTTCGCCGCCGCCTCCTTGGCGGCGAAGCATCCCGCGAGCGAGGCCGGGCCGCGGCTACGTTCGCCATCGGTGAACAGCCGGGAGGCCAGGGCCGGGGTCCGGCGCAGGGCGGACTCCAGCCGCGCGATGTCCACTATGTCCACTCCGATGCCCACGATCACGTCATCCAGCCTGCCACCCCCGGTCCGGGGAGACGAAGCACCGGGCCGATGCGGGCCGGTGTTCCCCGGCGCGGCGCCGGCCCGCCCGTCCCGCGGCAGGTGGCCCGTTCAGGATGCAGAACGGATGACCGAGGCCAGCCTGTCCGCGAGGTGGCGGGCACGATCGGGGTCAATGGCCTCGACCATGACCCGGACAGCCGGCTCGGTGCCGCTCGGCCGGACCAGGACCCGGCCCGAGCGGCCCAGCTCGGCGGTGGCGGCCGCGATGTGTGCCGCCACCTCCGGCGAGGAGGCGACTCGCGTCTTGTCCACCCCGGCCACATTGACGAGCACCTGCGGGTACCGGGTCATCACCTTCGCCAGGTCAGCCAGGGGGACCCGCTCGCGGGCGATGGCGGCCAGCAGCTGCAGCGCGGTGAGGAGGCCGTCACCGGTGGTGGCGTGCTCCAGCATGATGATGTGGCCGGACTGCTCGCCGCCGAGGACGTAGTTGCCCGCGCGCATCGCTTCCAGCACGTACCTGTCCCCGACGGCGGTCTCGACGAGGGAGATGCCGGCGTCCCTCATCGCCAGCCGGAAGCCGAGGTTGGACATGACCGTCGCGACCACCGTGTCGCCGGCCAGCCGGCCTGCGGCCTTCAGCCCGAGCGCGAGCACAGCCATGATCTGGTCGCCGTCGATCACCTGGCCGCCCGCGTCCACCGCCAGGCACCTGTCCGCGTCGCCGTCGTGCGCGATGCCGGCGTCGGCCCGCTGCTCGACGACGGCTGCCCGCAGGGTGTCCAGATGGGTTGAGCCGCAGCCGTCGTTGATGTTCTCGCCGTCGGGCTCGGCCCCGATCGCGATCACGTCCGCACCCGCGCGCCTCAGCAGCGACGGGGCCACCTCGGAGGCGGCGCCGTGGGCGCAGTCCACCACCACCCGCACGCCCGCGAGCGGCTGGGCGCGCTTGGCGGGCCGGGCCGCGCCATCCGGCCCGTGGGCGGGCAAGGACGCCAGCAGGTGGCTGAGATAGCGCTCCCGCGATTCACCGTCGTCTCTGATCCGGCCGAAGCCTCCGCCCGGCGCCCCGGCCCCGGTCCGGCCCGGCTGGCCGAGCTTCGCTTCGATCTCGTCTTCGACGGCGTCGGGAAGCTTGAAGCCGCCCCTGGCGAACAGCTTGATCCCGTTGTCCTGGGCTGGGTTGTGGCTGGCCGACAGCATGACCCCCAGGTCAGCGGACTTCTCGGCGGTGAGGAAGGCGACGGCGGGGGTGGGGATCACCCCGAGCCGCAGCACGTCCACGCCGACCCCGGCCAGGCCCGCCACCACGGCCGACTCCAGGAACTCGCCCGACGTACGCGGATCGCGGCCGACAACAGCCACCGGGCGCCTGCCCTCGGCTCGCGCCCGGTCGAACCCGCCGGTTTCGTGCAGCACCTCAGCCGAGGCGATGGCCAGGTCCATGGCCAGGCGGCTGGTCAGATCATCGCCTGCCACGCCCCGGACGCCGTCAGTTCCGAAGAGCCGGCCCATGAAACGCGCCCCCCGTTTCCGGTGCCGTCCTGACGGATACGCAGCCGAGTAGGTTGAGCGCCGGTCAGCGCTTCGAGTACTGAGGCGCCTTCCGGGCCTTCTTCAGGCCGTACTTCTTGCGCTCCTTGACACGGGCGTCCCTGGTGAGGAAGCCCGCTCGCTTGAGGGTAGCCCGGTTCTCCGGGTTGACCAGCGTCAGGGCACGGGCGATGCCCAGCCGCAGCGCACCCGCCTGGCCGGTGACCCCGCCGCCGGTGATGCGGGCAACCACGTCGAACTGCCCCTCGGCCCCGAGGGTCACGAACGGCTCGCTGATGAGCTGCTGGTGCACCTTGTTCGGGAAGAAATCCTCGAGCGGCCGCTCGTTGATGCGCCACTGGCCGGTGCCGGGGGCGATGCGGACCCGCGCGATCGCCTCCTTGCGGCGGCCGGTGCCGAGCGCGCTGCCGGTTACCACCGGCCGGCGTGCCGCCGGGCGGCCCTCCGCCTCGGCGGACGTCTCGGTGGTGTACTCCGACACGTGCTCCCCGGCGTCTCCCTCCGGCTGCGGGTCGGCGCCCTCGGCGAGCGTCTGCACATCAGTGGACTCGGCCACGGTACTTTCCTCGTGCTTCCTCATCGGCTCTTGTCATCGCGCTACGGATGAATGCCCCCGCCGCGCATGGTGGCGGCGTCACCTGCCGCCAGCGGACGGCCCCGCCTGCTGCGCGACCTGCTTGATCGTGAACGGGGTTGGCCCCTGGGCCTGATGCGGGTGATCGGGACCCGCGTACACCTTGAGCTTGCGGAGCGTGTTCCGGCCCAGCGAATTCTTGGGCAGCATGCCCTTGACCGCTTTCTCGATCACCCGCTCCGGGTGCTTGGCCAGCAGTTCGCCGTAGGTCACCGAATGGATGCCGCCGGGGTAACCAGAGTGCCGGTAGGCGCGCTTGTCCTGGAGCTTGTTGCCGCTCAGGGCGACCTTCTCAGCGTTCACCACGACCACGAAGTCGCCGGTGTCAATGTGCGGCGCAAAGATCGGCTTGTGCTTCCCGCGCAGCAGGATCGCCACCTGGCTGGCCAGGCGGCCGAGCACGACATCGGAAGCGTCGATGACGTGCCACTGACGCTGGATGTCACCGGCCTTGGGGCTGAAAGTGCGCACAGTTGTAAGCCTTCACATGTGGGACATGGTCCGTGGCCCACACCCGGGGTGATCGTCCAGGCGAGGGGGTCCCCGCACCCGCCGCCGCGTGACCAGCCCCGCTGAGCGGGCACCGCAGGCATGCTGAAGCACGGGAACGCTCCTGAAGGATACCGGCCACAACCGATGACGGTCAAAGTGAGCCGGACGGGCACCGCCAGGGGCTGGCGTGCGCCGGATATCGTCGCGCCTTGCGCCTTTCCCTGATGAGCCGATCCAGCGAGCTGAGCCGCTGCCGATTCAGCGTCTCCACACGGTATGAATCCGGCAAAACGCCTGTCCGCACGATGCCGGCCGTTCGGAGGGATACGCTCGCGCCATGGGTTCTGCGGGTGGGCGCGGCGACGAGCCGCCGCGCGTCCAGCCGGATGCGCGGGCGCCCGGGCGACCGGCGCGAGACCGGCCGCAGGACCAGGGCCGGCCAAGGCACACCAGCCCCGCTGGTCCCCGTTCTCACCAGCGTCCGGCCGACGATCGGGACCTGGCCGACGGCCCCGCCCCGTCGCTGCGCGAACGTGCCGCCCCCGCCCGGCCGGCCAGGGCCCCCGGCGGGCCAGGATCACCGCCGGGCGGGCCCATGCCCGGCGGTACCACGGTGCCGGGGAGCCTGCCCCCCCGCGGTGGGCCGCCCAGGGGCGGTACCGGGCCCTCCCCGGCCATGCCACCCCGTAGCGGCACCGGATCGTCTCCAGCCGGGCCAGCCCGTGGCGGGCCAGCCCAGGGTGGGCCAGCCCGTGGCGGGCCGCCCAGGGGCGGTACCGGGCCCTCCCCGGCCATGCCACCCCGTGGCGGCACCGGATCGTCTCCAGCCGGGCCAGCTCGTGGCGGGCCAGCCCAGGGTGGGCCAGCCCGTGGCGGGCCGCCAGGGGGCGCCACGGGACCCTATCCGGCCGGGCCACCTCGTGACCGCACCGGGCCGTCGCCGGCCACGCCGCCGCGCGGTCTGCCCTACCCCGGCGACAGCGGTTCCCGGCCGGTGACCGCCCCGGCGGGCGCGGCCGCTACCCGGGGGGCCGGCCCGCGCGGGGGCTCGCCCCGGCGCCGGGGCCCTATCCGGGGTTACCCGCCCATGCCGGGCCAGCCGGGCCCGGTCTACCCGCCCGGCCAGTTCTCCGGGTGGAACCGGCTGTCTGTCCGCGCCTCCTGGCTGGGCATGAACGGCAACGGCGATGGCCCCGGGGAGGGAGAAGCCGAACCGGGGTATTCCGCCCTGGCCACCAGCGACCCTTCGGCGGACGCGACGGTGACGCAGACCTGGGCCGCGATGGACGACGCGGACGGCTGGTCACCGCCGCCCCTGGCCCGCGACGTGTCCACGCACACCGATGGTGAGGGCATCCCGCGCGTCCAGCGGGCGGCTGGGCCCGCGGCGGCCGGGCCGCGTGCGGCGTTCGAATCAGCCGCTTCAGCCCAGCAGATGCCCGGCCGCCAGCTCGCGCCCTGGGAATCCGGCAGCCCGCCCGCCACCGGCCCGGCCGGGCCAGCCGGGCCGGGCCGGGGGCCCGCCGCTGCTCCCGCGGGCGCCCGTGGTGCGCCGCCCGGGGCACCGGGCCGCCGACCCGCCACCGGCCGGGCCAGCACCCGCCGCGGGCCGGGTAGTGCTGGCGGCACCGGCGAGCTCGGCCCGGCCGGCAGCAGCCAGGCCGCCCCATCGGCCGGCCGCCGGGGCGGCGGGCTGACCAGGCCCTCACACCGTGCCCTGATCGGGTTGCTGCTGGCGCCGGTGGTGATCGTCATCCTGGTCGTGGCGATGATCGTCTATTTCGGCAGCAGGCCGGTGCCGACGGCCAGTAACGCGGCGGCGCCGAGCAGGCCAGCCGTGTCCCCAACGCCGTCCCCGTCCCTGGGCCCGTGGCGGGACATCACCAGCCAGGCCGTGGACGCCGTGCCGCTGAGCATCAGTGAGCTCTACCCAGCGCGGTTCACGTTCGCCGGCAACGCCGGTATCCGGACGGTGGACAAGGCCAACGCCAGCTGCACCAGCACGCTGATCGGCTCCGCGCTCCGGTCCGCGGTCCGCAAGGGCAGCTGCACCCAGGTCATCCGGGCCAGTTACCTGTCCACCAACCGGAAGATCATGGCCACCATCGGTGTCCTGAACCTCGCTGACGTCGCCGCGGCCGAGAAGGCCGGGAAAGCCACAGGAGCAGCCGAGTTCATCCGCCAGCTGCCGGCCCCGCGCGGCCCGACCCACAATCTCACCAAGGGCACGGGCCTGGAAGAGGCCGAGGTCAAAGGGCACTACCTGATTTTGATCTGGACCGAGTTCGCGAATCTGCATGCTCCCTCGGGCAAAAAGCAGCGCAAGGAGCTGACGACATTCTCGGCGGACCTGTTCGCCGGCACCGCCAACGTGAGCCTGACCAGCCGAATGGTGACCGGGAAGCCCTCGATCCCCTAGCCGGACCGGGCTGCCGCCGCGGCCCAGGCGCCGCGTCACAGGCATCACCCGTTGTGTTGTGGCCCGATGGGTGCCAAACGGGCCGGATCACCCGGGGAGCCCGGTGGCCCGCGATCGCCGGGTGGCCAGCGCCCGGGCCGCGAACTGGCTTGACGGCGGGTAGCCGACCTCCTCCAGGCAGAGCCCATGCGGGGCCACCACCGGCACACCGGGATCACGTTCCGCGGCCGCCAGGACCTCGGCTGGCCACCCGGCCGGCCTGGCCCCCTCCCCCACCCGCAGCAGGGCGCCGACCAGCGCCCGCACCATGTTGTGGCAGAACGCATCCGCCATCACGGTGGCCACCGCAAGGCCGGGCGCGGGCCGGGCCCAGTCCAGCCGCAGCAGTTCCCGGACCGTGCTCGCTCCCTCGCGGCGGCGGCAGAACGCGGCAAAATCATGCTCGCCCAGGCACGCCTGCGCCGCCTCGTTCATGGGCCCGATGCTGACCCGGCGCGGGTACCAGAGCGTCTCGTGCCGCCCGAGCGGATCGGCCGCGGCCGGGTCGTCGCAGACCCGGTAGCCATAGCGCCGCCACAGGGCGGAGAAGCGGGCGTCGAAACCCGCCGGAGCCGGCGCGATCGCATGGACCCGCAGATCCGGCGGGAGCACCCCGGACAGCCGCCGCACGACGGTCCCTGCCACCGCCTCCCAGCAGTCCGCCGGCAGGTCAGCGTGCGCGACCTGGCCCCGCGCGTGAACCCCGGCGTCGGTCCGCCCGGCCACGGTGAGCTGCGGCGTCTCCGCCAGCCGCAGCACCCGGCGCAGCCCGTCCTCCAGGGTCTGCTGAACGGTGCGCTGGCCGGGCTGGCGCGCCCAGCCAGAGAAGCCAGACCCGTCGTAGCCGAGATCGATGCGGACCCGGATCATCTCCAGGTCACCATCCCGGCGCGAGGGCCGGCCGCCCTGCTACTCGGCCTTGTCCTCCGCGCCGCCGGCTTCAGTTCCGTCCTCCGCGCCCGCCTCGGCGGAATCGGCCTCTCCGGCCCCGGCAGTCCCGGCATCGTCGGCCCCGGCCTCGGGAGCATCGGCCACCTCGGCCCCGGCCTCCGTCGCATCGGCCACTTCGGGCTCGGTCTCGGCGGCATCAGCCACTTCGGGCTCGGCCGTCTCGGCCGGGCTCGCGTCAGCGGCTGCCTTCTTCCCCGCCGGGGCGGGAGCGGGCGACGGCTGGGCGCGGCGGGCCCGGCGACGCCGTGGCGATGCGGTGGCCTCCTCGCGGACGAGTTCGATGACAGCGAGCGGAGCGTTGTCGCCCTTGCGCGGCCCGACCTTGGTGATCCGGGTGTACCCGCCGTCCCGGGCGGCGAAGCCCGGGCCGATCTCGGTGAACAGAGTGTGCACGACCCCCCTGTCGGTCACCACCGTCAGCACCTCGCGCCGCGCGTGCAGGTCACCCCGCTTGGCGAAGGTGATCAGGCGCTCGGCGAACGGCCGGAGCCGCCGGGCCTTCGCCTCGGTCGTGGTGATCTTGCCGTGCTCGAACAGGGCGGTGGCAAGATTCGCCAGGATGTGCCGCTGGTGGGCTGGGCTGCCACCCAGCCGCGGGCCCTTGGTGGGCGTGGGCATGGCAACGTTCTCCTCGGTTGTGCTGCCTCAGTCAGGTGCTACCTCGGGACCGGCGTCGTCAGTACTGCTCGGTCTCGACGTAGCTCTCGTCGTCGTCCGCGTTGTAGGAATCCACCGCGCTGCCCGGGTCGAAGCCAGGCGGGGAGTCCTTGAGCGCGAGGCCCATGTCTATCAGCTTCTGCTTGACCTCTTCGATCGACTTGGCGCCGAAGTTGCGGATGTCGAGCAGATCCTGCTCGCTGCGGGCCACCAGCTCACCGACGGTGTGGATGCCTTCGCGCTTCAGGCAGTTGTAGGAGCGGACGGTGAGGGTCAGCTCCTCGATCGGCAGCGCCAGATCCGCCGCGAGCGCCGCGTCGGTCGGCGACGGGCCGATGTCGATGCCCTCGGCTTCGACGTTGAGCTCCCGGGCCAGCCCGAACAGCTCGACCAGGGTCTTGCCGGCGCTCGCCACCGCGTCCCGCGGCCGCATGGAGGGCTTGGTCTCCACGTTGACGATCAGCTTGTCGAAGTCGGTCCGCTGCTCCACCCGGGTGGCCTCGACCTTGTAGGTGACCCGCAGCACCGGCGAGTAGATCGAGTCGATCGGGATCCGGCCGATCTCCTGGCCGGGCTGCTTGTTCTGGGCCGCCGACACGTAGCCGCGGCCGCGCTCGACCGTCAGCTCCATCTCCAGCTTGCCCTTGCTGTTGAGCGTGGCGATGTGCAGGTCCGGGTTGTGCACCTCGACGCCCGCGGGCGGCGCGATGTCGGTGGCCGTGACCTCACCGGGTCCCTGCTTGCGCAGGTACATGACCACCGGCTCGTCCTGCTCGGAGGAGACGACGAGCTCCTTGAGGTTCAGGATGATGTCGGTGACATCCTCCTTGACCCCGGCCACGGTCGAGAACTCGTGCAGCACGCCCTCGATCCTGATGCTGGTCACTGCCGCGCCCGGGATGGACGACAGCAGGGTCCGCCGCAGCGAGTTCCCGATCGTGTACCCGAACCCGGGCTCGAGCGGCTCGATGACGAACCTGGACCGGAACTCGTCTACCGGCTCTTCGGTGAGAGTCGGCCGCTGGGCGATAAGCATGTCCTACCCCTTTCCGCGGCGCCCGCTATTTGACGCCGCGATCTGACCAGACGGCCACCGGCCGTCCCCGCCCCGGCCCGCGCCGCGTCGCGCGGCCGCCCGGGGAAGCTCTTACTTCGAGTACAGCTCAACGATGAGCTGTTCCTGCACCTGGGTATCGATCTGGGCCCGTGCGGGCAGGGAGTGGACGAGAATCCGCATCTTGTCCGGGATGACCCCGATCCACGCCGGGGCGGGCCGCTCACCGGCCTCGGCCCTGGCGACCACGAACGGGGTCATCTCCAGCGAGCCCGGCCGCACCTCGACGATGTCGCTCTCGGTCACGCGGTATGAGGGGATGTCCACCTTCTTGCCGTTGACCAGGAAGTGGCCGTGCGAAACCAGCTGGCGGGCCATGTCGCGGCTCTTGGCGAAGCCGGCCCGGTAGACCACGTTGTCGAGGCGGCTCTCCAGGATCTGGAGCAGGTTCTCGCCGGTCTTGCCGCGCTTGCGGGTGGCTTCCTCGTAGTAGTTGTGGAACTGCCGCTCCAGGATCCCGTACACCCGGCGGGCCTTCTGCTTCTCCCGGATCTGGAGCAGGTACTCGCTCTCCTTCGGGCGGTTGCGGCCGTGCTCACCGGGCGGGTAGGGCCGGATCTCGATCGGGCACTTGGGTGAATCGCACTTGGCGCCCTTCAGGAACAGCTTCATCTTCTCGCGGCGGCACAGCTTGCAGTCCGCACCCGTGTATCGAGCCATCTGTCAGTACTCCTCAGACCCGGCGCCGCTTCGGCGGGCGGCAGCCGTTGTGCGGAACGGGCGTGACGTCCTGGATCGACCCGACCTCCAGGCCGGTCGCCTGCAGGGACCGGATGGCGGTCTCCCGCCCCGACCCGGGGCCCTTGACGAACACGTCAACCTTGCGCATCCCGTGCTCCATGGCCCGCCGGGCCGCGGCCTCGGCCGCCATCTGCGCGGCGAACGGGGTCGACTTGCGCGATCCCTTGAAGCCGACCTGGCCGGAGGACGCCCAGGATATGACGTTGCCGATGGGGTCGGTGATGGAGACGATGGTGTTGTTGAACGTGCTCCTGATGTGGGCGTGCCCGTGGGCGACGTTCTTCCGTTCCTTGCGGCGCACCTTCTTGGCGGCGCCGGTACGGCTCTTAGGCGGCATCTGCTTCCTGTTCCCTGGAGGTCGTCGGTTCGCGGCTGGGTGGGCGCCGGGCGCCGCGAACTACTTCTTCCCGGCCTTCTTCTTGCCGGCCACGGTCTTCTTCCGGCCCTTGCGGGTCCGGGCGTTGGTCTGTGTGCGCTGGCCATGCACGGGCAGTCCCCGCCGGTGGCGGACGCCCTGGTAGCAGCCGATCTCCACCTTGCGCCGGATGTCGGCCTGCACCTCACGGCGCAGGTCCCCTTCGACCCGGTAGGTGGCCTCGATCCAGTCGCGCAGCTTGACCACATCATCGTCGGTGAGATCGTGGACCCGGATGTCGCCGCTGACGCCGGTGGCCTTCAGCGTCTGCAGCGCGCGGGTGCGGCCGATTCCGTAAACATAGGTAAGGGCGACCTCAAGGCGCTTGTCGCGCGGGAGGTCGACGCCGACCAGTCGTGCCATCTGCGGGCAGTTCTCCTTCGTGCTCGGGAGGTCTGCACACCGCGCCCCGTCCCTGCCCGGCGGGCCCCGGCCTCCTTCCGGGGGTGCCCTTACCGGACCCTGGGCCCGGTAAGGGTGCGGTGCGTCTGGTTATCCCATCAGCCCTGACGCTGCTTGTGGCGCGGGTCGGTGCAGATGACCATGACGCGACCATGCCGGCGAATGATCCGGCATTTGCTGCAGATCTTCTTCACGCTCGGCTTGACCTTCATCGTGGTCTCCTCTGGCGCTGGGGCGTGCCCTGGCGCATCTCGGTCAGTTTCTCGCCTGCAGGTCCGTTACTTGTAGCGGTAGACGATCCGCCCGCGGGACAGGTCGTAGGGGCTCAGCTCCACGACGACCCGGTCGTCGGGCAGAATCCGGATGTAGTGCATCCGCATCTTCCCGCTGATGTGGGCCAGGACCTTGTGCCCGTTGTCAAGCTCCACCCGGAAGAAGGCGTTCGGGAGTGACTCCACGATCGTGCCTTCGATCTCGATGGCGCCGTCCTTCTTGGGCATATCCTCCGCATTTCGCTCGGTCCGCCAGCAGCCGCATGGGCGGCCGCTCGCAGGGGTGGTTTCCGTGATCGTGTACTGCCGCTCACGATCACATAGCCTCTGATGCTGCCCCGCAGCCTGGGCACATGCTGTCGCATGATCGCCAGATGCGGGCCGGCCCAGCAAACGGCTGTCCGCCACCGGCGCACAAGCCAGCCGGGGACAGCTCACAGGCCGGAGCAGAGTCTACGCGACATGAGCTGTCTATGCGAACTCCGGCGGGACCCCGGGTATTCCCTGGCCCGGCGGCCCGCGGGCCGGGCGTCAGCGGTCCCGGCGGCGCCGGTGACGGCGTGGCGCGTCGTCGCTGACCCACCGCCCCAGCAGGATGAGGCCGTAGGGCCCGGCGATCCACAGGAACCACAGGTTAGCCGGGTGCCCGGAGAGCAGCCAGACAAAAAACGCGACCAGGCTCACTGAGAGCCAGGACCCCAGGGCGGCCCGCCAGGCCGGGGTGAGGCGCCCCGGCGCCATCATCCACGGCAGCGGCGGTGGGCCGGACCCGCCGCGGCGGCCCCGGTCCAGCGAGGCGTCGGGCAGCTTATAGAGATCGATCCCCGGCAGGTCGGTCAGCAGTTCGTCCAGTTCGCCCAGGGTCTTGGCCGCATATGCCTTGTCAAGCCGCTCATTGAACTCGTCGGCCGTCAGCCTGCCCGCCGCGTGGTGCTCGCGCAGCAGCGCCGCGGTCCGGTCGCGGTCCGCGTCCGAGGCACGAATCCTGGGGTCACTGGCCATCGGCATCCTCCTCAGCTGTTCGACCGTGCCAGTTCGCGGGGCGGCTGCTCAGCCAGCCGGGCGAAGCCTTCCTTGCCCCCGTCGGCCGCCGTGAGCACCCACGGCCCACCGGCGGTGATCGCCACCGTGTGCTCGAAGTGAGCGGCCGGGCTGCCGTCTTCGCTCACTACCGTCCAGCCGTCATCGAGCAGGCGGGTGCCGGGGCCGCCGAGCACGAGCAGCGGCTCGATGGCCAGCGCCATCCCTTCGGCCAGCACCGGCCCCCGGCCAGGCCGCCCCTGGTTGGGCACCGGGGGGTCCATGTGCATCTCGCTGCCGATGCCGTGCCCGCCGTAGTCCTCGACGATTCCGTACGTCCCCGCCGACTGGGCGCACCGCTGCACTGCATGTGAGACATTGCCGAGCCGGGCGCCGGGCCGGGCGGCGGCAAGCCCGTGCCACAGTGCCCGCTCGCAGGTGCCGAGCAGCCGGCCCAGCTCGGCCCCGACCGTTCCGACCGGAACGGTCAGGGCGGCGTCGGCGTGCCAGCCATCGACGATCGCCCCGCAGTCGATCGACACCACGTCGCCGCCGCGCAGCCGCCGGCCCTCCCGCGGGATCCCATGCACGATTTCGTCGTTGACACAGGCGCAGATCGTCGCGGGATACCCGTGATAGCCCAGGAACGACGGGGCCGCCCCGGCCACCCGGATCTCGTGGGCGGCGATCGCGTCCAGTTCGGCGGTGCTGACCCCGGGCGCCACCGCGGCCGCGGCCGCCTTCAGGGCGCTGGCGACCACCTGTCCCGCTTCGGCCATCGCCGCCAGCTGCGCCGCGGTCTTGATCTGTATGGCCGGCTCGCGCCTCACCCGCATCGTGCCTCCGGATCCCCCATTACCGTACCCGCCGCAGGCGGGGCAGCCCCATCACCGGATGAAACGGCGCAGGGCGCTCAGGGCGCGTTCGGTGATCTCGTCCACCGGGCCGGTGGCGTCGAGGCCGAGCAGGATGCCTTCGTCGGCGTAGAACGAGACCAGCGGCGCGGTCTGCTGCTGGTACACCTCGAGCCGGTGCCTGATCGTTTGCTCGCGGTCGTCGTCGCGCTGGAACAGCTCACCGCCGCAATCGTCGCAGATGCCGTGGCGGGCCGGCGGGTCGAACGTCGCGTGCCAGACCCGCCCGCACCGCCGGCAGGTGCGCCGGCCCGACAGCCGGCGCACCACCTCATCGTCGTCCACCACCAGTTCCAGCACCACGTCCAGCCTGGTGTCCCAGGCCAGGAGCATCTTCTTGAGCGTCTCGGCCTGCGGCACGTTGCGGGGGAACCCGTCGAGCAGGAATCCCGCGCCGGCGTCGTCGTCGGCCAGCCGGTCGCTGACCATCGCGATGGTGATCTCGTCGGGAACCAGATCGCCACGCTCCATGTACGACTGGGCGCGGCGGCCCAGGGCGGTGCCATGGCTGACGTTGTCGCGGAAGATATCACCTGTCGAGATCTTCGGGATGGACAGGTGCGACGAGATGAACTGGGCCTGTGTCCCCTTGCCCGCACCGGGGGGGCCCACGAGGACGAGATGCACTACCGCAGGAAACCCTCGTAATTGCGCTGCTGGAGTTGGCTCTCGATCTGCTTCACCGTGTCCAGCCCGACCCCCACCGCGATCAGGATGCTGGTGCCCCCGAACGGGAAGTTCTGGGTCGCCCCGACCAGCGCCAGCGCGATCATCGGGATGAGCGCGATGACACCGAGATAGATCGAGCCCGGGGCGGTGAGCCGGGTGAGCACGTAGTTGAGGTATTCGGAGGTTGGCCGGCCGGGACGGATGCCGGGGATGAATCCGCCGTACTTCTTCATGTTGTCGGCGACTTCGGTCGGGTTGAAGGTGATCGCCACGTAGAAGTACGTGAAGAAGATGATCAGCACGAAGAACGAGAGCATGTAGACCGCCGAGTCGCCCCTGACCATGTACGTGTTAATCCACGTGACCCAGCCCTGCGGGTGCGTCCGGCTCCCGAAGATCGTGCTGGCCAGCTGCGGGATGTACAGCATCGACGAGGCGAAGATGACCGGGATGACACCCGCCTGGTTCACCTTCAGCGGGATATACGTCGAGGTCCCGCCGTACATCTTGCGCCCGACCATCCGTTTGGCATATTGCACCGGGATCCGGCGCTGGGCCTGCTCCATGAACACCACGAAGGCCACGATCGCGACCCCGACGGCGAGCACGACCGCGAACACGAACCCGTGCCGGGTCTTGTAGATGGTCTGCATCTCGCCCGGGATGACGGCGATGACCTGGGTGAAGATCAGGATCGACATGCCGTTGCCCACGCCGCGGTCGGTGATCAGCTCGCCCAGCCACATGATGACCGCGGTGCCTGCGGTCATGGTGAGCACCATCGTGGAGATGGTGAAGACCGAGGAGTCGGGGATCAGGGACTGGTTGCAGGCGCCCTGGAACAGGTTGCCGGACCGGGCGAGCGCCACGATCCCGGTTGATTGCATGATCGCCAGGCCGACGGTGAGGTACCGGGTGTACTGGGTGATCTTGGCCTGCCCGGCCTGGCCTTCCTGCCGCAGTGTCTCCAGCCGCGGGATGACCACGGCGAGCAACTGCAGGATGATGCTGGCGGTGATGTAGGGCATGATGCCGAGCGCGAACACCGACAGCTTGAACAGTGCCCCGCCGCTGAACAGGTTGACCAGGGCGAAGACGCTGCCGCCCTTGGCGGCCGCGGCCCCGATGCACGCATGGACCGCCTTCTCCGAGATGCCCGGGGTGGGCAGCGCCGCCCCCAGCCGGAAGACGGCGATCATGGCGACGGTGAAGAGCAGCTTCCGGCGCAGGTCTGGCGTCCGGAACGCCCTGAGGAACGCGGTCAGCATGCGTCGTCCTCACATCGATGGGTCAGCACAAAGGTGGCCGCCGCAGTGTAACGCGCTCGCTGCACTGTAACAGCCAGCCCGCAGCGGCGGCACCGGCGCACGCTACCCGGGAAGCCAGCTCAGGCTGCCCGGGTGCGGCGCGGAGGCCGTTATGGCCAGTGATCACTTCGGCGGTTCCTCAGAGCTGCGTGATGGTTCCTCCGGCAGCGGTGATCTTCTCCTTCGCAGTGGCGGAGAAGGCGTGCGCGCTGACCCGCCACGCCGCCCCGGCCTCACCGTTGCCCAGTATCTTGACCAGTTCCCCGGCGCGCACCGCGCCCTTGGCGGTCAGGCTGTCGGGGGTGATGTCGCCGCCGTCAGGGTAGAGCTCGGTCAGCCGCCCGGTGTTGACGACCTGGTAAGTGGTCTTGAACCGCAGGTTGGAGAAGCCCCCCAGCTTGGGCACCCGGCGGTGCAGCGGCATCTGGCCGCCCTCAAAGGCCACCGCCACCTGGCCGCGGGCCTTGGTGCCCTTGGTGCCCCGGCCAGCCGTCTTGCCCTTGGATCCCTGGCCGCGGCCGACCCGGGTCCGCGCCTTGCGCGCACCCGGGGCCGGGCGGAGGTGATGCAGTTTCAGGCCCGCCCGGCCACCGCTGGTACCGCTGTCACCGGCACCGCTGTCACCGGTACCGCTGTCACCGGTACCGCTGCCAGTGGCCCGGTCGCCACGGCCCTTGCCCGCGCTTGCCATGCTCAGTCCACCTCCTCGACGGTGACCAGATGGCGCACCGCCTGGATCATGCCCCGGAACTCGGGCCGGTCGTCCTTGATGACCACCTGGCCGATCCGCTTCAGCCCGAGCGAGCGCAACGAGGCCCGCTGCCGGGCGGTGCCGCCGATCCGCGACTTGGTCTGGGTTACTTTCAACTGTGCCATCGAAGCGCTCCCGGTCAGCTGTTGCCCGTTGCGGCCGCGGCTGCGGCCGCGCGAGCGCGCAGCATCGCCGCTGGCGCCACGTCCTCGATCGGCAGCCCTCGCCGGGCCGCGATCTCCTCCGGGCGGTTGAGGCTCTTCAGCGCCGCCACCGTCGCGTGCACCACGTTGATCGGGTTCGACGACCCCAGCGACCGGGAGAGCACGTCGTGGATGCCCGCGCATTCCAGCACAGCGCGCACCGGGCCGCCGGCGATGACCCCGGTCCCGGGGCTGGCGGGCTTGAGCAGCACAACGCCGGCCGACTCTTCCCCCTGCACCGTGTGCGGGATGGTGCCGCCGATGCGGGGCACCCGGAAGAAATGCTTCTTGGCCGCCTCGACGCCTTTGGCGATCGCGGCGGGCACTTCCTTGGCCTTGCCATAGCCGACGCCGACCATGCCGTTGCCGTCACCCACGACGACCAGGGCGGTGAAGCTGAACCGCCGCCCGCCCTGCACCACCTTGGCCACGCGGTTGATGGTCACCACCCGCTCGAGGTAGGCGGTGCCCTTGTCGGCCCCGCCCCGGCGGTCGTCGCGGCGGTCCCGCCGCTCGCCGCCACCGCTGCCGCGCCGCGGAGTCCCTGCCATCAGATCGTCCTTCCAGTGTTAGCCCGGGGGGACGGCCCCCCGGAACCCCCCGCGTGGGCTGCCGCCCCACGAGGGTTGATCCGGGCCAGAGTGTTCACAGCTTCAGCCCGCCTTCCCGTGCCCCATCGGCGAGCGCGGCGACGCGGCCGTGGTAGGCGTAGCCACCCCGGTCGAACACCGCCGCGGCGACGCCGGCCTCCTCGGCGCGGCGGGCCAGTAGCTCCCCCACCTGCCGCGCTTTGGCCGTCTTGTCGCCGCCAGCGTCCCGGATGGCGGAATCCAGGGTAGACGCTGACGCGAGCGTCCGGCCCGTGCCATCGTCCACCAGCTGGGCGAAGATGTGCCGGGCCGACCGCTTGACGGCCAGCCGGGGACGGCCGACCGTGCCGCTGACCTTCTTGCGGACGCGCAGGTGCCGCCGCGCCCGCAAGGACGTCCGCGCGGTGGTGTGCCCGCGTGCCCTGGTCCTGGTAGCAGCCATGTCTTACTTCCCAGCCTTCCCGACCTTGCGGCGGATGTGCTCGCCGGAGTACCGCAGCCCCTTGCCCTTGTACGGGTCGGGCTTACGGAGCTTGCGTATGTTGGCGGCGACCTCGCCCACCTGCTGCTTGTCGATTCCCTCGACCACCAGCCGGGTGGGGGTCTCGACCCGCAGCGTGATGCCTTCCGGCGGGCTGACGGTCACCGGGTGGCTGAAGCCCAGGGCGAACTCCAGGTTGGGCCCCTTGGCCTGGACCCGGTAGCCCACGCCGACGATCTCCAGGGTCTTGCGGTAGCCCTCGGTCACACCGGTCACCATGTTCGCGACCAGCGACCTGGACAGCCCGTGCAGTGCCCGGACGTTGCCCTCGTCGTTGGGCCTGGTCACCGTGATGATCCCGTCGCTCTGGGACACCTCGATGGGCTCGGCCACGTCGAGTGAGAGCTTGCCCTTGGGCCCGGTGACGATGACCTCGCGGCCGTTGATGGTGACATCCACCCCGCTGGGGATCGTCACCGGCATTCGTCCGATACGTGACATCGCCGTCTCCTCACCAGACGTAGGCGAGGACTTCCCCGCCTACGCCACGCCTGACCGCCTGCCTGTCGGTCAACAGGCCACCGGAGGTGGAGATGATCGCGATGCCCAGCCCACCCAGCACCCGCGGCAGGTTGTCCTTTTTCGCGTACACGCGCAGCCCGGGCTTGGACACCCGCTTGAGCCCCGCGATCGACCGCTCACGGGTCGGCCCGTACTTGAGCAAGATCACGAGGTTCTTGCCGACCTCAGCATCCTCCACGCGCCAGCCGGCGATATACCCCTGCTGCTGGAGGATCTCCGCGATGTGGATCTTGATCGTGGAGCAGGGCATGCCCACCGTGTCGTGGTATGCGGCGTTGGCGTTGCGCAGACGGGTCAGCATGTCTGCGATCGGGTCGGTCATTGTCATGGCCTGGTGGCCCTCCTCGCCGTGGTTTCCCTGCGGACCTGCGGCGTGGTCGGTGGGCGCCGGTAGCGCCCAGGTTGGTCGTTGCCCGGTGTGCGCCCGGGCGGGTCGTGCTAGCTGTCGCGGTAGTCGGTTACCAACTGGACTTGGTGATGCCGGGCAGCTCACCGCGGTGGGCCATGGACCGGAAACATATCCGGCACAGCCCGAACCTGCGGTACACCGCCCGCGGGCGCCCGCACCGCGAGCACCGGCTGTACCCGCGCACCTTGAACTTCGGCTTGCGGTTCGCCTTGACGACGAGCCCTTTCTTCGCCACTGGTCAGTTCTCCTTGAACGGGAATCCGAGCCGGCGCAGCAGCGAACGGCCCTCGGCATCGGTGGTGGCGGTCGTGACCACGGTCACGTCCATCCCGCGCTGGCGGTCCACCTGGTCTGGGTTGATCTCGTGGAACATCAGTTGCTCGGTGAGGCCGAAGGTGTAGTTCCCCCGGCCGTCGAACTGCCGGTCGTTCAGGCCCCGGAAGTCACGGATCCGGGGCAGGGCCAGCGTGAGCAGCCGGTCGAGGAACTCCCACATCCGGTCGCCCCGCAGGGTCACGTGCGCGCCGATCGGCATGCCCTCGCGCAGCTTGAACTGGGCGATCGACTTTCTGGCCCGGGCCACGGCCGGCTTCTGGCCGGTGATGATGGTCAGGTCCTTCACCGCGCCCTCGATGAGCTTGGCGTCCCGCGCCGCCTCGCCAACCCCCATGTTGACGACGATCTTGGCCAGGCCGGGGATCTGCATCACGTTGGGGTAGCCGAACTCCTCCCGCAACGCGGGCGCGATCTCCGCCCGGTAGCGCTCCTTCAGGCGCGGCTTGACGTGCCCGGGGGCCGCCTGCTCCGTTGTTGCTGTCATCAGACGTCCTTACCGCTCGAGCGCGAGATCCGGACCTTGGCCCGGCTGCCGTCGGTCTCCTCGATCCGGTAGCCGGCGCGGGCCGGCTTCTTCGTGTCCGGGTCGACCAGCGCGACGTTGCTCACGTGGATCGGCGCTTCCTGGGTCACGATGCCGCCCTCCTTGGCACCCCGCGCACCCTGGAAGTTGACCTTCTGGTTCTTCCGGATGATGTTGACTCCCTGGACGAGGACCCGCTGCCGGTCCGGGTAGGCGAGGATGACCTTGCCCTCGCGGCCTCGGTCACGGCCGGCCAGCACCACCACGGTGTCGCCCTTCTTGATCTTCATCCCGGCTGGCTTGCGGCCCGCCTGCGTTTGCTTCGCCATCACAGCACCTCCGGCGCGAGCGAGATGATCCGCATGAACCGCTTCTCACGCAGCTCGCGGCCGACCGGGCCGAAGATGCGGGTCCCGCGCGGGTCGCCGCCGTCGCGGATGAGGACGGCCGCGTTCTCGTCGAAGCGGATATAGGAGCCGTCCACACGGCGGCGTTCCTTGCGGGTGCGCACCACCACGGCCTTGACCACGTCGCCCTTGCGCACCCCGGCGCCGGGAAGGGCGTCCTTCACCGTCGCGACGATGACGTCGCCGATGCCCGCGTATCGCCGGCTGGAGCCGCCGAGCACCCGGATGCACAAAAGCTCCTTGGCTCCGGTGTTGTCGGCGACCTTGAGCCGCGACTCCTGCTGGATCACGTCAACTCCTGCTTCCTGACGCCGCCCTGCGCGGGCCTGGCGGGTGCTTGGTGGCTGCGGCGGGGACCGCCGGATTGTGCCCCGTGTTGATCTGCGGTTACTTGGCCTTCTCCAGGATTTCGGCGACCCGCCAGCGCTTGGTCGCCGACAGCGGCCGGGTCTCCATGAGCCGGACGCGGTCGCCGACGCCGCAGGCGTTCTCGCCGTCGTGCGCCTTGTACTTCTTGGTGCGGCGGATGACCTTGCCGTACTTGGGGTGCTTCACCCGGTCCTCGACGACGACCACGACGGTCTTGTCCATCTTGTCGCTGACGACGTAACCCTCGCGGACCTTGCGGTAGCCCCGGCCGATGCCACTGGCCTGGGCGGGCGCGTCACCCTGCTCCTTACTCACTGCCTTCCGCCTCCCCGGCGTCTTCCGCTTCCTCGGCGATGGTCACGATGCCGAGCTCGCGCTCGCGCTTCACCGTGTAGATGCGGGCGATCTCCTTGCGTACGGCACGCAGCCGCCCGTGGCTCTCCAGCTGCCCGGTCGCGGCCTGGAAACGGAGGTTGAACAGCTCCGTCTTGGCCTCGGCGAGCTTACTGTCGAGCTCCTCCTCGGTGGAGGTCCGCAGGTCATCGGCGACCAGGCCCTTAGCCATCACGCCTCACCCACTTCACGCTTGACGAATCTTGGCCCGTGCTGCAAGCAGAGCATCGGGAGCTTGTGGTCGAACATCAAGCTTCACCAACCTCTCGCTTGACGAATCTTGGCCCGTGCTGCAAGCAGAGCATCGGGAGCTTGTGGTCGAACATCAAGCTTCACCAACCTCTCGCTTGACGAATTTGGTCTTCATCGGGAGCTTGTGCATGGCCCGGCGCAGCGCTTCCCGGGCCACTGGCTCCGTCACACCGGACAGTTCGAACATGACCCGGCCGGGCTTGACGTTGGCGACCCACCATTCCGGTGACCCCTTGCCCGAGCCCATCCGGGTCTCGGCGGGCTTTTTGGTCAGCGGCCGGTCGGGGTAGATGGTGATCCACACCTTCCCGCCGCGGCGGATGTGCCGGGTCATCGCGATCCGGGCGGCCTCGATCTGGCGGTTGGTCACGTAAGCGTGCTCCAGCGCCTGGATGCCGTACTCACCGAACGCCACCCGGGTACCGCCCTTGGCGGTGCCGTGCCGGTCCGGCCGGTGCTGCTTGCGGTGCGCGGTCCTGCGCGGGATGAGCATGCCTCAGCCCTCCTCGCTGACGGCCGCGACCGCCTCGGGGGCGCCGGCGCCGCCGGTGGAGCGCGGCTGTTCCTCTGGTGCCGGTCCCTGGCCCTCGCCGCCCGGGCGGCGGCGCCTGGCGGGCGGCCGGTCCCGGTCCCGGTCCCGCCGCTGGCCGGCCCGCATCGCCGCCTGCAGCGCCTCCCGCTCGGCGCGGGTGGACGGGGCCTCGCCGCGGTAGATCCAGACCTTCACCCCGATCCGGCCGAACGTGGTGCGCGCCTCGTAGAAGCCGTAGTCGATGTCGGCGCGCAGCGTGTGCAGCGGCACCCGCCCCTCGCGGTAGAACTCCGACCGCGACATCTCCGCGCCGCCGAGCCGGCCCGAGCACTGCACCCGGATCCCGCGCGCGCCGCCCTTCATGGCCGTCTGCATGGCCTTGCGCATCGCGCGCCGGAACGACACCCGGCTCGACAGCTGCTCGGCCACGCCCTGGGCGACCAGCTGGGCGTCGATCTCCGGGTTCTTCACCTCGAGGATGTTTAGCTGGATCTGCTTGCTGGTGAGCTTCTCCAGGTCGCCGCGGATCCGGTCGGCCTCGGCGCCGCGCCGCCCGATGACGATGCCGGGCCGCGCGGTGTGGATGTCCACCCGCACCCGGTCCCTGGTGCGCTCGATCTCCACCTTGGAGATGCCGGCCCGCTCCATGCCGCGCTGCAGCATCCGGCGGATCGCCACGTCCTCGGCGACGTAATCCTTGTACAGCTTGTCGGCATACCACCGGCTCTTGAAGTCGGTGGTGATGCCCAGCCGGAACCCGTGCGGGTTCACTTTCTGTCCCACTAGCGGGACCTCCCCTGGGGTTCGTCCGAGACGATGACTGTGATGTGGCTGGTCCGCTTGTTGATCCGGTAACCGCGGCCCTGGGCGCGGGGCCGGAACCGCGGGAGGGTGGGCCCTTCGTCCACCCACGCACGGCTCACGACCAGCGAGCCCGCGTCGAGCTGCTGGCTCTGGCCCGCGTTCGCGATGGCGCTCGCCAGCACCTTGCCGACCGGGTCACTCGCCGACTGGGGTGCGAACGTAAGGACCGCCTGCGCCTCATCGGCGGGCATGCCGCGGATGAGGTCCACGACCCGGCGGGCCTTGCGCGGGGTGACGCGGACATACCGCGCCATTGCCCTAGCCTCCATCGCTTCTTCTCCGTCTCTTTGTCAATCTGTCTGCGCGCTGACCCGGCCTAACGCCGACTGCGGCGGTCGTCCCTGACATGGCTGCGGAACGTCCGGGTGGGCGCGAACTCACCGAGCTTGTGGCCGACCATCGCCTCGGTGATGAACACCGGGACGTGCTTACGGCCGTCGTGAACGGCGATGGTGTGGCCGAGCATCGCCGGGACGATCATGGAGCGGCGTGACCACGTCTTGATGACGTTCCTGGTGCCCTTGTCGTTCTGGACGTCCACCTTCTTGATCAGGTGGTCGTCGACGAAGGGGCCTTTCTTAAGACTACGAGGCATCGTGAGGTGCTCCTACCGCTTCTTCTTGCCGCGCCTGCGGCTGATCATCCGGTCGCTTGGCTTGTTGGCCTTGCGGGTGCGGCCTTCCGGCTTGCCCCACGGGCTGACCGGGTGACGGCCACCAGAACTCTTGCCCTCGCCACCGCCGAGCGGGTGGTTGACCGGGTTCATCGCCACCCCGCGCACCGACGGGCGGCGTCCCTTCCAGCGGCTGCGGCCGGCCTTGCCGAGCTTGATGTTGCCCTGCTCGGCGTTGCCAACCTCGCCCACGGTCGCCCGGCAGGCCGCGTCCACCCGCCGGATCTCCCCCGACGGCATGCGCAGCTGGGCGAAGCCGGCCTCCTTGGCCAGCAGCTGGACGCCGGAGCCGGCTGAGCGGGCGATCTTGGCTCCGCCACCGGGCCGCAGCTCGATCGCGTGCACGACCGTGCCGGTCGGGATGTTGCGCAGCGGAAGGCAGTTGCCGGGGCGGATGTCCGCGCCAGGACCGTTCTCCACCCTGTCCCCCTGGGACAGGCCCTGCGGGCACAGGATGTACCGCTTGTCGCCGTCCGCGTAGTGCAGCAGCGCGATCCGGGCCGTGCGGTTGGGGTCGTACTCCAGGTGCGCCACCTTGGCCGGCACCCCGTCCTTGTCGGCCCGGCGGAAGTCGATCAGCCGGTAGGCGCGCTTGTGGCCGCCACCCTGGTGCCGCGCGGTGATCCGGCCGTGCACATTCCTGCCACCCCGGGAGTGCAGCGGACGGACGAGCGACTTCTCGGGCTCGCCGCGCGTGATTTCGGCGAAGTCTGCCCCGCTCGCGCCCCGCCTGCCCGGCGTGGTCGGCTTGTACTTGCGGATAGCCATGTGTGCTCAGACTCCTGTCGCTAGCTGACCGGGCCGCCGAAGACGTCGATCCGGTCCCCCTCGGCCAGGCTGACGATGGCCCGCTTGGTGTCGGGACGCTTCCCCCAGCCATACCGGGTGCGGCGCCGCTTGCCCGGCCGGTTGAGAGTGTTGACGCCCGTCACCCGGACATTGAAGACGGCCTCGACCGCCTGCCTGATCTGGGTCCGGTTGGCATCCGGGGCCACCACGAAGGTGTATTTCCCGTCATCGGCCAGCCGGTAGCTCTTCTCCGAGATCACCGGCCGCAGCAGGACGTCCCGCGGATTCGCGATCTTGCTCACTGCTGCTCCTCCTCCGGCCCGGCCGCGGGCTTATCCTTAACGGCCGGCTTCGCCTTGGCGGATGCACCCTTGGCCGGGGCGTCCTTGGCGCCGGCGGCCTTGGCCCCTGCCGTCTTGCCGCCCTCGTCCGCGGCGGGCGCGTCCTTCGTGGCCGGCTTGGCCCCGGCCGACGCGCCCTTGGCCGGGGCGTCCCCGGCGTCCTCATCCTTGGCCGGTGCCGCCTTGGCTGACGCCGCCTTGGCCGGCGTGTCCTTGGCCTCCGTGTCCTTGGCGGCCGGCTTCGCCTTGGCCGCGTCGTCCTTAGCGGGGGCGTCGTCGGCCGGCGGCTCCTGGCCGGTGAACTCGGCCAGCGCGGCGTGGGTGAACACGACGTGGTCGCTCGCCAGGACGTCGTAGGTGTTGAGCTGGCCGGTGATCAGCACGCGCACGCTTACGGCGTTGCGCAGGCTCTTGCGGGTCAGCTCGTCGCCTTCGTTCACCACGACCAGCACCGACAGCGAGAGCCGGGCGCCGGTCTCACCGACCGCGGCCCGCAGCACCGTGAGCGCCGCCGACGTGCTCGGCTCCTCGCCCTCGACGAACCGGCTCACGACCGACACGCGGCCATGGCTGGTCCGGTCGGACAGGGCCCCGCGCAGGGCGGCGGCCTTCATCTTCTTGGGGGTGCGCTGGACGTAGGAGCGGGGTACCGGGCCGTGGACCGTGCCGCCGCCGGCGTACTGCGGCGCCCGCAGCGAGCCCTGGCGGGCCCGGCCCGTGCCCTTCTGCCGGTACGGCTTCTTGCCGCCGCCGCGGACCTCGCCCCTGGTCTTGGTGGCGTGGGTGCCCTGCCGGGCCGCCGCCTCCTGGGCCACGACCACCTGGTGCATCAGCGGGATGTTGACCTTGGCGTCGAAGAACTCGGCCGGGAGCTCGACGTCCTTGCCGCCCTTACCCGACGGGGTGACGACCTTGACCGTGCTCACCTGGCCTCCTTCACCGCTGGCTGCTTGGCCGCGCTGCGGACCAGGACCAGGCTGCCCCGGGGGCCGGGGACGGCGCCGCGGATGAGCAGCAGGCCCCGCTCGGCGTCCACCGCGTGGACGGTGAGCCGCGGCACCGTGGTCTTGACGTTGCCCATCCGGCCGGCCATCCGCATGCCCTTGAAGACCCGTCCCGGCGTCGCGCAGCCACCGATCGAGCCGGGCGACCGGTGCTTGCGCTGGGTGCCGTGGGAGGCGCTGAGGCCGTGGAAGCCGTGCCGCTTCATCACGCCGGCGGTGCCCTTGCCCTTGGTCCGGCCGGTCACGTCGACCAGCTCGCCGGCCGCGAACGTCTCGGCCGTGACCTCCTGGCCGAGGGTGTACTGATCGGCGTCGTCGGTGCGCAGCTCGACCAGGTACCGGCGCGGCGTCACCCCGGCCTTGGCGAAGTGGCCGGCCAGCGGCTTGGTGACCCGCCGCGGGTCGATCTCGCCGTAACCGAACTGCACGGCGGAGTAGCCATCGGCGCCCGGGGTGCGCACCGCGGTCACCACGCACGGGCCCGCCTCCACGACCGTGACCGGGACGATCTTCCCGTCGTCGCTGAAGACCTGGGTCATGCCGAGCTTGGTGCCCAGAACGCCCTTGATGTCCTTACTCATATCGGTGTGGTCCTCAGAGCTTGATCTCGATGTCGACACCGGCCGGCAGGTCCAGCCGCATCAGCGAGTCGACGGTCTTCGGCGTGGGATCGATGATGTCGATCAGGCGCTTGTGCGTGCGCATCTCGAAGTGCTCGCGCGAGTCCTTGTACTTGTGCGGCGACCTGATCACGCAGTACACGTTCTTCTCCGTGGGCAGCGGGACCGGCCCGGCAACCCGCGCGCCAGTGCGCGTCACCGTGTCAACGATCTTCCGCGCCGAGCTGTCGATGACCTCGTGGTCATACGCCTTGAGCCGGATGCGGATCTTCTGTCCCGCCATGTGGCTTCCCGTGTCCTTCGTTCGTTTCCTGGTTCCGCTGAACTCGTAGAGGCGGGGGGCCTTGGCCCCCCGCCTCGTTTGCTACTTGACGATCTTGATGACCCGGCCGGCGCCGACGGTGCGGCCGCCCTCGCGGATGGCGAAGCGCAGGCCCTCCTCCATGGCGATCGGCTGGATCAGCTCGACCTTCATCTCGGTGTTGTCACCGGGCATGACCATCTCCGTGCCGTCCGGCAGGCTGACCACGCCGGTGACGTCGGTGGTGCGGAAGTAGAACTGCGGCCGGTAGTTGTTGAAGAACGGCGTGTGCCGCCCGCCCTCGTCCTTGGACAGGATGTAGACCTGGCCCTCGAACTCGGTGTGCGGGGTGTTGGTGCCCGGCTTGATCACGACCTGGCCGCGCTCCACCTCCTCGCGCTTGATACCGCGCAGCAGCAGGCCCACGTTGTCGCCCGCCTGGCCGTCGTCGAGAATCTTGCGGAACATCTCGACGCCGGTGACCACCGTCTTCTGCGCCCGCTCCTTGATGCCGATGATCTCGACTTCCTCGCTCGTGTGGATCTGGCCGCGCTCGATCCGGCCGGTCACCACGGTGCCGCGGCCGGTGATCGAGAACACGTCCTCGACCGGCATCAGGAACGGCTTGTCCACCTCGCGGGTGGGCTCGGGGATGGACTCGTCGCACGCGTCGAGGAGCTCCATCACCTTGGCGCCCCACTCCTCGTCGCCCTCGAGCGCCTTCAGCGCGGAGACGCGGATCACCGGCACGTCGTCGCCGGGGAACTCGTACTGCGTGAGCAGCTCCCGCACCTCCAGCTCGACCAGCTCGAGGATCTCCTCGTCGTCGACCATGTCGGCCTTGTTGAGCGCCACCACGATGTAGGGCACGCCGACCTGGCGGGCGAGCAGCACGTGCTCGCGGGTCTGCGGCATCGGGCCGTCGGTCGCCGCCACCACCAGGATCGCCCCGTCCATCTGGGCGGCGCCGGTGATCATGTTCTTGATGTAGTCGGCGTGGCCCGGGCAGTCCACATGCGCGTAGTGGCGGTGCTCGGTCTGGTACTCCACGTGCGAGATCGAGATGGTGATCCCGCGCTCCTTCTCCTCCTTGGCGTTGTCGATCGCGTCAAAGGGGGTGAAGGGGTTGACTTCGGGCATCCTGTCGTGCAGCACCTTGGTGATCGCCGCGGTCAGTGTGGTCTTGCCGTGGTCGATGTGCCCGATGGTGCCGATGTTCACGTGCGGCTTGGTCCGCTGGAACTTGGCCTTGGCCACTGGTATCTCCTCGTTACGCTCTCCCCCGCGGAGGGGGCCGGGCCCCCTTCCGGGGGGCCTTGTTGCTCCTACGTTCTGACTGCTGCTACTCGCCTCGGGCCTTCGCGATGATCTCCTTGGCAATGCCGGGCGGGACTTCGGCATACGAGTCGAACTGCATGCTGTAGTCCGCCCGCCCCTGGGTCCGGCTGCGCAGGTCCCCGACGTAGCCGAACATCTCCGACAACGGCACGAGTGCCTTGACGACCCGGATCCCGGAGCGCTCCTCCATGGCCTGGATATGGCCCCGGCGGCTGTTCAGGTCGCCGATGACATCACCCATGTAGTCATCGGGGGTCCTGACCTCGACGGCCATCACCGGTTCGAGCAGCACGGGGTTGGCCTGGGCGGCCGCCCTCTTGAACGCCATCGAGCCGGCGATCTTGAAGGCGAGCTCGGAGGAGTCCACCTCATGGTAGGCGCCGTCGGTGAGGGTGACCTTGAGGTCGACCATCGGGTACCCGGCCAGCACACCGAACTCCGCCGCCTCCTGGCAGCCGGCGTTAACGGACGGGATGTACTCGCGCGGGATGCGCCCACCGGTGATCTTGTTCTCGAACTCGTAGCCGCCGCCGTCGCCGCCGGTCGGCTCCAGGTTGATGGTCACCCGCCCGTACTGGCCAGCGCCGCCCGTCTGCTTCTTGTGCGTGTACTCGACCTTCTCAACCTTCCGGGTGACGGTCTCGCGGTAGGCAACCTGCGGGCGGCCGATGTTGGCCTCGACCCGGAACTCCCGCTTCATCCGCTCGACCAGCACCTCCAGGTGGAGCTCACCCATCCCGGCGATGATGGTCTGGCCGGTCTCCTCGTCGGTCCGGACCTGGAAGGTCGGGTCCTCCTCGGCCAGCCGCTGGATGGCCGTGCCGAGCTTGTCCTGGTCCGCCTTGGTCCTGGGCTCGATCGCGACGTTGATGACCGGCGCCGGGAACGTCATCGACTCCAGGATCACCTGGTTGCTCTGATCGCTGAGCGTGTCGCCGGTGCTCGTGTCCTTGAGCCCCATGACGGCCACGATCTGGCCAGCGACCGCGGACGGGCGCTCCTCGCGCTTGTTCGCGTGCATCTGGTAGATCTTGCCGATCCGCTCCTTGCGGCCCTTGGTGGAGTTGAGCACCTGCCGGCCGGCGTCCAGCGTGCCGGAGTAGATCCGGATATAGGTCAGCTTGCCCAGGTGCTGGTCCGACATGATCTTGAAGGCGAGGGCGGCGAACGGCTCGGCGGGATCGGCGTGCCGCTCGATCACCACCTCCTCGTCGCCGACCTTGTGGCCCTTGATCGCCGGGATGTCCACCGGGCTGGGCAGGAAGTCCACGATCGCGTCCAGCATCGGCTGGACGCCCTTGTTCTTGAACGCGCTCCCGCACAGGACCGGGGTGACGCCGCCGGCGATGGTGGCCCGGCGGATCGCGGCGATGAGCTGCTCCACGTCGGGCTCGGTGCCCTCCAGGTACAGCTCCATCATCTCCTCGTCGTTCTCGGAGATGGTCTCGACCAGCCGGTCGCGCCACTCGCGGGCCGCCTCGACGTGATGGTCCGGGATCGCCACGATGTCGTACTTGTCGCCCTTGCCCTCGGTCTGCCAGAGCAGGGCGCGCATGCGGACGAGGTCGATGACGCCCCGGAAGTCCGCCTCGACGCCCCACGGCAGCTGGATGACGAGCGGGGTGGCGCCGAGCCGGTCGCTGATCATGTCCACGCAGCGGTGGAACTCCGCCCCGACCCGGTCCATCTTGTTGACGAAGCAGATCCGCGGCACGCTGTACCGGTCCGCCTGCCGCCAGACCGTCTCCGACTGGGGCTCGACCCCGGCCACGCCGTCGAAGACCGCCACCGCACCGTCCAGCACCCGCAGCGACCGCTCCACCTCGACGGTGAAGTCGACATGGCCGGGCGTGTCGATCAGGTTGATGATGTGGTCCCGCCAGTGGGTGGTCGTCGCGGCGGAGGTGATGGTGATGCCGCGCTCCTGCTCCTGCTCCATCCAGTCCATGGTGGCCGCGCCCTCATGGACCTCACCGATCTTGTAGTTGATGCCGGTGTAGAACAGGATCCGCTCGGTGGTGGTCGTTTTGCCCGCGTCGATATGCGCCATGATCCCGATGTTGCGGACCTTGGCGAGGTCTACGGCGGTCTGGGTGGCCACTGCTTGCTTTCCTTGTTCTCTCGTCGCCTCCCCGCCAGCCGTTATGCCAGGCGGGGTATCGCCCGTTGCTCTACCAGCGGTAGTGGGCGAAGGCCTTGTTCGATTCAGCCATCTTGTGGGTGTCCTCGCGGCGCTTCACGCTGGCCCCGAGGCCGTTGCTCGCGTCGAGCAGCTCGTTCATGAGCCGCTCGGTCATCGTCTTCTCGCGGCGCTGGCGTGAGTAGGCCACGATCCAGCGCAGCGCCAGGGTGGTGCTGCGGGAGGCCTTGACCTCGACGGGGACCTGGTAGGTCGCGCCACCGACACGGCGGCTTTTGACCTCCAGCGTGGGCTTCACGTTGTCCAGCGCGCGCTTGAGCGTGACCACCGGGTCGTTGCCGCTCTTGTCCTTGGCGCCTTCGAGCGCGCCGTACACGATCCGCTCGGCCAGCGAGCGCTTGCCGGCCCGCAGCACCTTGTTGACCAGCGCGGTCACCAGCGGCGAGCCGTACACCGGGTCGGTGACGAGCTGCCGTCTGGTCGCAGGGCCCTTGCGCGGCATGTCAGCTCTTCTCCTTCTTCGCTCCGTAGCGGCTGCGCGCCTGCTTGCGGTTGCGGACCCCCTGGGTGTCGAGGGAGCCACGGATCACCTTGTAACGGACGCCGGGCAGGTCGCGCACCCGGCCGCCGCGCACCAGGACGATGGAGTGCTCCTGGAGGTTGTGCCCGACGCCCGGGATATAGGCCGTGACCTCGATCTGGCTGGTGAGCCGGACCCGGGCGACCTTGCGGAGGGCGGAGTTCGGCTTCTTCGGGGTGGTCGTGTAGACGCGCGTGCAGACCCCGCGGCGCTGGGGGCTGCCCTTGAGCGCCGGGGTCGTGGTCTTGGCTACCTTGTCCTGGCGGCCCTTGCGGACCAGCTGCTGGA
The DNA here is from genome assembly GCA_963730065.1 of uncultured Actinomycetes bacterium. Classification (GTDB taxonomy): domain Bacteria; phylum Actinomycetota; class Actinomycetes; order Streptosporangiales; family Streptosporangiaceae; genus UBA9676. The sequence goes on from CAVSQL010000018.1 coordinate 87,263, forward strand.
TCGTGGGCACCGCGTCTCCGTCTTCTTCTGGTCTTTCAGGCACATAGTTACGCACCTGACCTGCTTGTTTTCCGGCCTCTCCGACCCCCGTGGTCGGGCGTGTCGCTGTCACCACGGCGCACCGGCCCCGGAGAGCCGGACATCGGAGAGGAAAAGTCTTACACGCGCGGGCCGTTCGCCGACCCCGGCCTTCCGGCGAGGATCGCAGCCCATGAGCACGCGCGTGCCCGCGTCACGGGCACGGAAACTAAGGTTACCGAACGGTTCGTGCGATGGTCAAAACAACGGCCGATCTCGCTGAATTCCCGGTGCGGGGGAAAGTCCGACCTTATCCCCCGCGCCGGGGTGATCAGCGGTTGTAGGTGCCGAAGTCGTATTCCTCCAGCGGGATCGCCTCCGCGGAAGGCTGGCCGAACGCGTACCCCGCG
>CAVSQL010000019.1:0-95807 GCA_963730065.1 uncultured Actinomycetes bacterium
GCCCTCCTCCCGGCATGCCCAAACCCGGCCCGGAAACGCCCAAAAACGGACACACCAGCCCCTTGACCCCGGCCCGCTTCTTCAGGGATGTAAAACCGCTCCCTCTGGTGGGGGCACTCCGGCTCCGGGATGATCGCTACCTCACCGGCCACTGTGTGTTGCTGGTTGAAGGTGGAGCCTGATCATCCCGTCTGCCGTCGGCCAGGGGGCAAGCCCAGCAGACCAGGCCAAGCCGGTCAAGATCGTTCGTCCGGCGGGGCGCTGCATCTTGACCGGCTTGGCCCGGCCCGCTCCCTGGCGGGCGGGTCGACGGCAGACGGGATGATCAGCAGGACAGGCGTGCGCGAACGCGCGCCCGGAGAACCGAGGCAAGCGCGGCTCGTGCCACATATGTGCCACGCACTAGGAGCATTCACGGTCAATGGTGGTAACTCACGGACCAGGCACCCGATCCACCAGCGCATATATCGGTACTGCTAGGACTTGCTCGGTGGTACCGACCTTCCAAGCTGGTTATGCAGGTTCGATTCCCGTCGCCGGCTGTCAGCTTCTCTCCGCCGTCCTCGCGAGCTGCGACAGCACGTCCTCACCAGCGGCGGACCGTTCGCTCCGGAAGCGCTTCATTTCCCGGAAACCGAATGCCGCGTGAAGATGAAGAGAGGCGACGTTATCCGCCCCGGTCACATAGAACACTTTGTCGGTGCGGGCGAAGGCCCAGCGCAGGCGGGCCTGCGTCAACTGCATGGCGATACCCCGGCGCCGCCACGCCGGATCCACCAGGACGCCGCTGAGGTAGCAACCAGCCGGAGCTCCCGGGCCCGCCTCATCCGCTGCCAGCTCCATGACCCTGCCGTAGGCGACTACCTGGCCGCTGGCCTTGGCGACGACCATGTGGCGCAGATCATCGGTAATGTCCGAGGCGAACTGCTCGCCAAGGTCACCAGGCTTGACCCGAAGGACACGCACGGCAAACTCGACAGCCGATGAGACGTCCGCCTCCGTGAGCGGCTCGACCTGCACCGAGCGCACCATGCCATCGGCCGACTGCGGCGGCGGACGACGCGCATCGTGCCCCAGCACCTTGCCGATTAGCCTCTTCAGCCACAGTGCACAAGTGTACGGACGGAATACGGAAGACCGAGGGGGCGCCGTGACTGTTGCCAACACTGTTGCCAAGCCGCTGGACGACCTCTGTCACGTGCAGACACCTCTGGAACATCGATCCAGGGCGCGGACGGGAGTGGACAGCCCTGGACGACCTGCCCAGAACTACGGATCAGAAGGTCGTGTTGACTGTTTACGGACTGCCGCCCATCAGGTCCACCAGGAACCCAGCTGTCAGATGATGTGCAGCGCAGAACTTGTCGGCGGCCTTATCGTCCACGTGCTCGGGGAGAGTCGCCAGAGCCGCGGCGGCGACGTCATCCATCCCGGCCCGGTGAAGCACCTTCACGATCTCCTGACGGGAATAGGTCATGGGGACCACCCCACTTAGAGCCTGTTTAAGAACTGGCTGATCCTGCCTATAACGGTTTGCGACCTTCCTGGCGTTCCGCCGGCGCGCCTGCCGCACAGCGATAGGAGGCCCCTGGTACCCGCACGGGTGTCGAATCCGGATCGCAGGGCCCAGGAGCCTTCATGCCGTTGTACCTTGTCCCGCCCGTTCCCGCATCCGTGCCCGCGTGTGCGCAGGCCACCGACGGGGTGGCGTGCCGGTGCTGCCCGGGCGGGATCAGCCGCAGCACCCGGGGCGGGTTTACCCCTCGGATATGAGCGACGCGGAATGGGCGGTCATCGAGCCGCTGCTGCCGGCGCCGGGCTGGACCCTGGGCCGGGGCGGATCACCCGGCCTGTACTGCCGCCGGGACATCGTCAACGCGATCCGCTACCTGACGCACAACGGCCCGGTATGGCGGGCGATGCCCGCTGACCTGCCGCACTGGCGCACCGTGTACCACTACGTGCGCACCTGGCAGGAAACCGGCGCCACCCGCCGCATGCATGACCAGCTGCGCGAGGCCGTCCGCGTCCTGGCCGGCCGCGGCCCGCAGCCAACCGCCGCGATCATCGACTCCCAGTCGGTCAAAGCCGCCGACACCGTCGGCAAGGACAGCCGCGGCTACGACGCCGGGAAGAAGATCGAGGGCAGGAAGAGGCACCTCGCGGTTGACGTGACGGGCCTCATCTTGTGCGTCTTGGTCACGGCCGCCTCCGTCCAGGACCGCGACGGCGCCCGCCCGCTGCTGTGGCGGTCCTTAACAGGCTCTCAGGGATCAGGGTTCGGGCCGGCGGCTGGCGGTGTGATGCCATGTTCGCGTGCCCAGCGGAGCAATTCGGCCGTAGCTCGCTCGCGGCCGAGCGGGCCATGTTCCATCCGCAGGTCGAGCAGGAAACGGCGGGCCCCGCCCACCGCGGTCCCCGGCCGCAGCCCCAGGACCCGCATGATCTCGTGGCCATCGAGATCGGGCCGGATCTTGGCGAGCTCCTCTTCCTTCGCGAGCCAGGCGATGCGCTGCTCGAGCGCGTCGTATGCGCCCGCCAGCCGGGACGCCCTCGCCTTGTTCCTGGTGGTGCAGTCCGCGCGGGTGAGCACATGCAGCCGTGGAAGCAGCGGACCCGCGTCCCGCACATACCTGCGGACCGCTGAGTCGGTCCACTCGCCCGGACCGTATCCGTGAAACCGCAGGTGCAGTGCAACCAGCCGGGCCACGTCGTCGACGACGGACTTGGGGAAGCGCAGCTCACGGAGCCGCGCCCGGGCCATCGCAGCACCGACGACCTCATGATGGTGGAAGGCCACCCGTCCGCCCGGCCGCAGCGTCCGGGTCTCCGGCTTGCCGATGTCGTGCAGCAGCGCGGCGAGCCGCACCACAAGATCGGCGGACAGGCCATACCGCTCCTCAAGCTTGGCCGCCTGGGTGAGCACGGTAAGTGAGTGCTCGTAGACGTCTTTGTGGCGGTGGTGCTCATCGGTTTCCAGCTTGAGCTTCGGCACCTCGGGCAGGACATACGCGGCCAGGCCAGTGTCCGTAAGCAGTTCGATCCCGGTCCGCGGGCCGGGCGCGACCACCAGCTTGGCCAGTTCGGCCCGGATCCGCTCCCGGGACACGATTTCGATCCGGCGGGCCATCGCGGTCATGGCCTCGCGGACCTCTGGCGCAACGGAGAACCCAAGCTGAGCGGCGAATCTTGCCGCGCGCAGCATGCGGACCGGATCGTCGCCGAACGAGCCCGACGGGCTGCTGGGCGTGCGCAGCACGCCCTCCCCCAGATCACGCAGGCCGCCAAACGGATCCACCAGATCGTCGGCCCCGGCGACCGGAAGCCGCGCGGCCATCGCGTTGATGGTGAAATCCCGCCGGGCCAGGTCCTCCTCCAGCGAGGTGCCATACCGCACAGCGGGCTTGCGTGACTTCGGGCCGTAACTCTCGCTCCGGTAGGCCGTGATCTCGAAGGTGCAGCCGTCCTTCCGCAGCCCCACGGTCCCGAATTCGATTCCGATCAGCCAGACCTTATCCGCCCAGTCCCCGGTTATCTCCAGCACCCGTTCGGGTGCGGCATCGGTGGCCAGGTCCACGTCGTCCGCCCGCCTGGACAGGAACACGTCCCGCACGGAACCCCCGACGAGCGCGAGTTCGTGCCCATGCGCCGCGAACACGCGGCCAAGCTCATCGGCGGCGGGAGCGACCTTGCGGAGCAGGGCGGCAACAGCACGGCGCTGCGGATCGGTCAGGGGCACGGTAGTCGGCAACGGCATTCTGCGCGGCAATCAGGGTAGGCGTTCGGTAAAGCTTAGAGCCAGTTCTTAAACAGTCTCGGTTGTTCTGCCACGTGTATGGGCGGGCCAAGGGCCAGGCGCAGATGATCCCGGGCTGGCCGTATTCGGTGGTCGCGGCGCTGGAGCCCGGCCGCACCTCCTGGACCGCGGTGCTGGACGCGGTGCGCCTGGGCCCCGGGGACGACGAGGCCGCGGTGACCGCCGCGCAGGTCCGCGACGTCATCACCCGGCTGATCGGCGCCGGGCACTGGCGCCCCGGTGATCCGGCCATCCTGGTCATCTTCGACGCCGGCTATGACGTGCCCCGGCTGTCATTCGCCCTCGCGGACCTGCCGGTGGAGGTGCTGGGGCGGCTGCGCAGCGACCGGGTGATGCGGCTGCCCGCGGCGCCAGGCCAGCCCGGCGCCAGGGCCGGCCCCGCAAGCACGGCGGCGAGCTGGCGCTGGCTGACCCGGCAACCTGGCCGGCGCCGCAGGTCGCTACCAGCACGGTGACCTCCCGGTACGGGACAGCCGTGGCTGCCGCGTGGGACCGGGTGCACCCGCGGCTGACCCACCGGTCCGCCTGGCTGGACCATGACGGCCCGCTGCCGGTCATCGAAGGGACCCTGATCCGCCTCCAGGTGGACCATCTGCCCGGTGACCGTGATCCCAAGCCGGTGTGGCTGTGGTCCTCGGCCACCGGCGTGGCCCCCGATGAGGTGGACCGGCTGTGGCAGGCGTTCTTGCGCCGCTTCGACCTTGAGCACACCTTCCGCCTGTTCAAGCAGGTCCTCGGCTGGACCGCTCCCAAGATCCGCAACCCGCCCGCCGCCGACCGGTGGACCTGGCTGATCATCACCGTCCATGCCCAGCTGCGCCTCGCCCGGCCACTCGCCAGCGACCTGCGCCGCCCCTGGGAACGCCCCGCACCCCCCGGCCAGCTGACCCCGGCCAGGGTTCGCCGGGGGTTTAGAAACATCCGCCCGACCATCCCCTGCCCAGCGGCGCACCAAAACCCGGCAAGCCCGGCCCTGGCAGGCCGCCAGGCTCGAAGAACCGCCATCCGGACCTTCTTGGCGTTATCCCAGCCCCGGCTGGCCTTGGGCACGGTGTCGGTGGCGCGCACCGACTGCGAGTCGATGACCGCGGCGGTGGGCTGGGGCTGGCGCCCGGCCGCTGCCCTGACCTGGGCGCGCAGCTGCCCGTGCAGCCGGGCCAGGGTGCCATCATCGCGCCAGGCGGCAAAGTAGCCGTAGACGGTCTGCCAGGGCGGGAAACCGGCGGGGAGATACCGCCAGGCGCATCCCGTGCGGTCCAGATACAAGATCGCCTCCACAATCCTGCGGGCAGGCCAGATACGCGGCCGCCCCCGGCCGCCAGCCACATGCCCGGGCAGGTGCGCAGCGATCACCTGCCATTGCGCATCGGTCAGGTCACTCGGATAGCGCCTGGCTTCCCGCCCAGGCAGACGCGTACTGTGGGCGCACGCGGGCCCCATCACCTTGATCGTCACACATCGGGATCATGGGGCCCGCGCCTGGCATCTGAGCCGAGCGACACACCGCCAGATCACCAGCCCAGGCCGCGCCAGCACGATTTATCAAACGCTCACTTAGTAAGTATCAAGGCGGCGCCGCTGCGCGGCGCCGCGGGCCGGCGCCAGCGCTCGGCCTCCGGCCTTGGGAAGGCCCCGGCCGGCGCGCGCCGGCCCTCACGCTCGCAGCCCAGCGCTGATCTACCAGGCTCACCCGGTCCCGCAGCTGGTGCTGGCGGTGCCGTCTTCCTCGGCGGTCCAGTGTCCCGCTCCCCGGCCGCCCTGTCTAGGTCGCTCCCTGCGGTCGCGTCGCATGCGATCGGCTTCGCCGAAACCTAGACACGACGTCCACTCGCCAGGGATCGGCGCCTATCGAGGAAGATGGGGAAAGTAGGAGTCGACCGGTTATATGGTTCCGGTTCCCTAGTTCCCGGTGGCTCTGCCACAGCTCCACCGATATGTACCACGAAGGCGCAAAAGACAGAGGCGGTGATGGCCGAGTTGGCCGACCGTGGCGCGACCTGGGGGTCGGTACTGTCGGTTAACGCGTTCGCTGCGATCAGTAGCGTTGGGTTCGAGCCGGTCGGTCAGGTATTCGGAGCCGCCGGATACCCGCTCACTGCCACCGCAGCCGTCAGCTGCCCCGGGGCTGCAACCCATTCCCTGATCCCCGGCGCGCCGGCGAGGGTTACAAGCTGGCCCGGCTCGGCCGCGCGGATCGCGCAGGCACTCTACGACGGGTACCGGACGGCGATCGACCGGATGGCCGGCGAATGCTCAGATCTCGGCGGCCACGGCATCGTGGGCGCATCACTGCAGGTCACCGAGACCCCCGGCGATAGCTTCACGGCCGCCACCGTCGCGTTCCAGGTCATCGGCACGGCCGTGCGAGCCACAGGCTGCCCGCCGCTGCCCCGCCCGTTCACCACCGAGCTGTCCGGCCCGGACTTCGCCAAGCTGCTCATGGACGGCTGGGTGCCCGCCGGGATCGCCCTGGGCATCTCGGTGGCCGGGCTGCACGACAACTTGGTGACGACCAGCTCCGGCCCCTGGGGCACAGGGAACGCGGAGGTGCCCGCCTACACCGACCTGATGACCTACGTCCGGCAGGATGCGCGGAGCCGGCTAGAGCAGACGGTACGCGCGCTGGGTGCTGACGGCGTCGTCGTGTCCGCAATGACACTGCACGTCCGCAGCGACGAGTGCCAGGCGCACCCAGGCCGCACAGACCATTTCGCAGAGGCAGTCATTACAGGTACCGCCGTGGCGAGATTCGCCGACCGGCGCACGGCAGCCCCGGCACCGCGCCTCGCTGTCCTGTCGCTCGACCCCAACGCCAAGCCAGTGCCCTGACCAGAATCGGTGCCCAGCCCGCAAGCCCCCAGCTCAAGACACGACCGGGTGCCGGGTTGCAGTTTGGGTTGCAGTTCACCACCGTGCAAAGCCGTCCAAGGCGGACCAATCAGTAGCGTTGACCCAGTCTGAACCGATCGGGACGGCCGCGATCCGAGCTGCTAATGCGGTTAGGGCTTCTGCGCGGCGCTCAGCCCTTTAATGGCCAGCCTAACTAGTGGTGTGTAAGTGAGTTTGTTTTAGTCTTGGCGCGCTGGATGCTGGCGAGGATCTCGTCGGCGTCCTTGGTCCAGGTAAACGGCCGGGGGTGGTCGTTCCAGTGGTCGATGAAGGAGCCGATGGCAGCGGTGAGTTCCTTGACGGAGGTGAAGGTGCCGCGGCGGATGGCCTGGCGGGTGATGACGGAGAAGAAGCACTCCACGAGGTTGAGCCAGGAGCAGCTGGTCGGGGTGAAGTGCAGGGTGATCCGCTGGTTGGCGGGGCGGGCCAGCCAGTCGCGGATGCCGGCGTGCTTGTGCGTGGCGTAGTTGTCGCAGACCACGTGCAGCTCGGTGCCGGGGTAGGCGGCGGCGACCTTCTTCAGGAAGCGCAGGAACTCGCCGTGCCGGTGGCGGGGGTAGCAGGCATCGGTGACGGTGCCGGTGGCGGTTTCCAGGGCGGCGAACAAGGTGGTGGTGCCGTGGCGGATGTAGTCATGGGTCTGCCGTTCGGGGATGCCCGGGCGCATCGGCAGCACCGGCCGGGTCCGGTCCAGGGCCTGAATCTGGCTCTTTTCATCGACGCAGACCACCACGGCGTTCGCCGGCGGCGCCAGATACAAGCCCACGACGTCGCGGACCTTGGCCTCCAGCTGCGGGTCAGTGGAGAACTTGAACCCCTCTACCCGGTGCGGCTGCAGGCAGAACTTGCGCCACAGGACCGAGATCGAGTCATGGCTGACGCTGATGCCCTTAACCCGCTGCAGCCAGTCCGCAAGCCGCCGGCTCGACCAGTGCGTCACGCCCGCGGCCTGCAGTGATTCCGGCGGCGGGGTCACCGTCGCGGCCAGGATCTGGCACACCACCGCATCGGTCAGGATCCGCCGCGGGCCGCCCGGCCGGGGCGCGTCCTCCAGCCCAGCCAGCCCCGACTCGGCGTACTGGCGGCGCCACTTGACCACCGTCGGCTCGGTGCAGCCCGCCCGCCCGGCGATCTGCGGGCCGGTCAGCCCGTCCGCGGCCAGCAGCACGATCCGGGCCCGTTCCACCACCCGGGCCGGCGCACCCTTGGCCCGGGCCCGCCGCTCCAGCTCGGCCCGGTCAGCATCGGGCACCGTCAGCACGCGCACGCGATTCGGCATGCGCCATTGTCCCGCATCCGACCCGAAAATTAAAGGAAGACACTCGTCATAACACTAGCGGTCGGCCAGCGCCTCGCTGCTGAGCAAAGAACCGACCCATGCGTCCACCCGGGTGCTGCGGTGGACGAGCCGCTTGCGCAGCGTCGCCTCAATGAGGAAGCCTGCCTTCTCCGCGACGCGGCGGGAGGCGGTGTTGCCGACTTCACAGCGCCACTCGATGAGCTCCACGCCCAGGCTGGTGAAGGCCCACCGGCATACGGCCCGCACCGCGCTGGTGGCCACACCGCGGTTGCGGCCCCGCGGGTCAACCCAGTAGCCGACCTCTGCTGAGCCAGCCTCGTACAAACCCAGGCCGACCCGGCCCAGTGGCGTGCCGGTGGCGGCATCCTCGGCCACGAACTCGGCCCGCTGTCCGTTGTCCCAGCCAGCGACAGCCACCTGCTCGACGAAGAACGCGGCATCTTCGAGCCGGTAGGGCGAGGGGACCTGCACGAAATGCCGCAGCGCTGGGTCCAGCGATACCTCATAGACCCACGGGATGTCAGCGGTGGTGAAGGGCCGCAATGTCAGCCACGCCGCCCCGATCGTCTGCCGCTCCATGACTGCAGTCTGGCCGACGACCGCCGTGCCCGCTGCGTGCCCGACAGGAGGAGGACCCGCGGGTAGTCACGGTTACTCAGAGACAGACCGCCAAGATGCCCGCAGGCTACGGAGTCAGCAGCTGGCAGCGCTACAGCGCCACAGACTTCCCAAGCTGACAGTCCAGCCCTGTCTCACCAGCCAACCCTGGGGGCCCAAGGAGCGGTCGGCCGGGATGGCTGCTACCTCACCCAGGCATGCATGAGGACCGCCACCTCGGGTAGGACCGCCGTCAGGTCCTCTGCCAGAGGTGATTCGCAGTGTGGTGGCAATACATCATCATCGCAGCGGTAATCCTGCTCGGCATCTACGGATTCCTGGTCTTCACCCGCTTCGAGACACGGAACCTGAGCCGCCGGACCAAGCGGACAGCCGCGGACGTGTACCCCAGCTACGCCGACTCCATACGCAAGCAGCGCCGCTACGCCAGACAGCACGGCGGGGAGTGGACAAGCGACGACGGGAGGTGCCGGTGATGGCAGGACCGGGAGATGAGATAGCAGCGGGGACAGGAGGCCGCGGTCACCTGCGGGCCTCGCACGCCGACCGCGAGCAGGTGGTCGGCACCCTCAAGGCCGCGTTCGTGCAGGGCAGGCTGGTCAAGGACGAATTCGACCTGCGGGTGGGCCAGGCGCTGGCGCCGCGGACCTACGCGGAGCTGGCCGCCCTCACCGCTGACCTGCCCGCCGGGCTGCACTTTGGCATGTCACGCGCACCACGCCCGGTGCGGGACGCCGTCCGGCTCATGTGCCTCGGTGCGGTGCTTAACCTGGCCGTCTTCGTCACCATCCTGACGACTCTCGGCAGCGTCAGGTCGGCCGCCGTCCAGGACGTGGACTTCACCGGCGGTCGGTGGCACATTTTCATGCTCACCCAGGTTGTCCCCGTGCTCGCCAGCGCACCGATCGGTGCTGGCGTGTGGCTGTGGCTGGCCTGGGCGAACGGCCGGGGTTATAACTGGGCGCGGTTCGCTTTCACCGCGGTCTTCGGCCTCCTCAGTATTGGGCCGCTCTTCGTCCTCGCCGAGGGCGGCGCCGGCCCGGACGCCATGACGGTTCTCATGCCCGACCTGACCGCAGCGGCGGCGCTCTGGCTGGTCGCGCTGGCGGCGGTGGTGCTCATCTTCAGCGAGACGGCCAGCCCGTACTACCAGCGCCGGGCAGCAACACGAGCAGCAACACCGGCGAACGGAACCGGACGGTAGCCGACGGACTGCCATCCGCACCGCGCTCAGATCCTGCGCCCGTTCAGAGGGGGCTGGGGTGGAGCTGAGGGGGATCTCTCACAGCCTTCTCACAGACTGAGCGGACAGCACCGGACTCAGGGCGCACAGCCCGGACATCCGGCGGATCCTGACCTGCCGATTCGGATTCTGGCGCACCGGACGGACGGATGGCATTGATCTACGGATCAGCAGGCCCGGGCCCAGACATCGACGGCTCGGACGCGGCCCTGGATGGCGGGATGATGATCGCGACGTTGGGCACCCGGCTCACCACACCGGCGATCTTGTCTGCCATGCGGCCGTGCAGCAGCCCGCCCGTCTGCGGCGAGAAACTGCGCCCGGGCAAGATCACGCTCACCTGCGCGCCCGGCGATTCCGCCTCGTGGCGGACCAGGTCGTCGGCGCACCTGGTCAGCCCCCGGTCCGGACAATCCACGAATTCCAGCGGCACGCCACGATCTGGCTGCCAGGCGGCACGAAGCCGCTCCGCCTGCTGGTTGTCGATGACGAAGTGCACAGCGCGCAACGTCGTGGGCCGCAGCCTCCTCGCATACCGCAGCGCTGCGATTGCGGACGGGTCGAAATCGTCCACGAAAACGATGACCACATGGCGGCTGTAGTGCCGCGTTTGCTCCATGCCAGCCTCCGCGCGCCACATGCCCTCTCAAGGAACGTTACACGCACTAAGCCGCATCGACGGGGTGCGGGACGGCGGTAAGATCAGCTGGCGGCACGATGGCGCTGATCCGCTCTCTGCATGACAGCCGAGCCCGGCGAGCACGGCGGTGATTCATGCCCGAAGGTCGCTGACAGCAGAAGTGACAGCAACGGCGCCACACAGCCAGCTCATCGGGCTCACCACCACTACCTACTCCGGCGAGGTCGAGGCCTCCGACCTCGGGCCGTCCCGGAACTGATAAGGATGAGGTCGGTGGTTCAAGTCCACCTAGGCCCACCACCCGAACACCCAAGCCAGCCGCCAGATCGGCAGGCCCTGTCAACACCATCAAGAGGCACGCTTGCTCTTTCGTGCCCGCTGCGTGCGTCCGATCGGCCAGTTACCCAACGTATCCCACGGTCACCAACGACAGCCCGCCACCCTCCGGGGTCTGGCAGCTATCGGGTGAAGGCACCCATCCGCTCTTGGACCTGCTGGTACAGGAGGAATGCACGACTGCTCAGCTCAATTAGCCGATGCCGAGCTGCTTCCGGCGCACCGCGAGAACCGTCGCGAGGACGTCCAGCGAATGCGCGTCCACTGGCGGTGGCGGGCTTACCTGGGCCTCAACGGCGGCCCTGAGGCGCAAGCCCTCTTCCTGGCTGTCAGCCAGGCGCATGTGCCGGTACCCGCGCAGATAGCGTTCCATCTGCCGGACAGTCCTGTCGGAGAGCCGCGACACGTCCACCGCCTGTGCCCAGGCGAGCAGGTCTGGCGGCACTGCCTCGGGAGCAGGCTGGCCTGTCGGCACCGCGTCAGGACTCGGCCGCGCTGACCGCTGCCACCAGCGCCTACGCATTCCGCACCTCCGCTGTGCGGTACCGCTCTTGCGCGCCAGATACCCGTGAGGAGCTGCGCCGCCAGGCCCGTCCTCACCGTAACGCAGATCGATCTCTCACATCCATCTCACAGACTGGCCAGACGGCATCGGACGTGGGCTCTCTAGCATCGGACATTTAGCAGATGCTGACCTCCGGATACGGACCGACCTGGAGGCCACCGCGCAGGCCGAGCAGGACACGCTCAGGCAGGCCGAGGCGGCGGCCTGGCGGCGGGACATGCAGGAGATAGCCGACTCGGCCCGGGTGCTGGCCGCGCAGCTCGCGGATCGGCGGGCGGGCCTGGCTGAGATCGCCGCGGCCCGTGACACCTGGGAAGCCCACCACGCAGGCCCGCAGGAGCGCGCCCGGGAGGCCGCTGCCGAACTGGACCGCCGCGGTATCCAGCACGAGGACCCCGAGCCCCAGACCGTCGCGGCGGAGGCTGAGCCCGCCCGCGAGCCAGAGCAGCCGCAGGCAGATCCCCGGGGCGCGGAGATCGACCGCCACATCGCGCAGGCCCGGGAGGCCGCGGCCCGGATCGCCGCTGAGCGTGAGCAGGCCAGCCAGGCCGAGGCTGAGCAGATCGACCTGGAGCACTCCACCAGCTGGGCCCAGCCCGAGGCGCCGCAGGCGCAGCCCTGGCAGCCAGGACAGGTCACGCCCCAGCCTGAGCCCGAGCGCGCCGTGGAGGCGCGCAGGGACGAGCCCGAGGCTGAGCTAGAACTGGAGATGTGAGCTACAGCCCGGCCTCAAGCTTAGCCTCGGCCTCACGCTCAAGGTGGCGCTTGACCAGCTCGTGGCCTCGGGTCCATCCGGCCAGCCAGCCCGCTGCCATCTGGTGCCCCATCGGGGTGCCGGACTGGATGAACGAGTAACCCGAGTTGGCTCACTTTAGTGCGCACGGTCGCGAGAGCAGGTAATGCGGCCGGTTGTGCTGGATAGCCGGGTGACCGGACGCGTGAGTTCAGGCTGGCGCCCTGCGGCGTGCGCTGGCCACGGTGCGTCGCGCATCCCGCCACGCGATCAGCGCTGTCCGGGCCCGCGGCGAGACCACCCGCCGGCCCTGCCGCCGGGCGCGGAGCTGGTCTTTCAGCCAGGTCGGCGCACACGCCTGCTCTATAGCCTGTGTCTTGGTTAGCAGCTGGCCCGTCTCCAGGGCGCGGCGGCCGCGTGCCATCGACGTCAGCCCCAGGTCCGCGATCACCGGATTCAGCCACCACAGCGGCCGGTGCGCGGCGTGCGCCCAGTACCCGCACAACTCCGCGCGCGCGACGCGACGGATGTCATCGTCGGTCATCTCTGGCAGCACAGCGGCTGGCGGGCGGCCCTGGACAGCGAAGCCGTGCCGGACGAGCTCGGCTCGCGTCACCCCCGACAGGCTGCGCTGGACAAGCGAGCCGTGGGTCCACGTCGGGTGCAGCGCCCCGAGGTCGGCCAGCCTGCCCGCATCCACGTACACGCAGCCCAGGTCCAGTCCCTGAGCGGCCCCCTGGTCCAGCTCGCGGTGCAAGCTGGCAAGGATCTCCTGCCGTGCCGGGCCGACCGGGCCCTCCGTCAGGGCAACCAGGTCGAGATCACTGACACCAGGGACGTAATCCCCGGTGGCCAGGGAACCGGCCACCAGAAGATCGGTCACCCAGCCAAGGCCGTCCAGACGTCCGGCAAGATGACCGACAACCGGCGGCATGTCTTTCACCCCGCCAGCCTATGGGCCCAGATGAGTGCGCAGATTCAGCACTCATGAGACGAGAACAAGCAGGTCACAGTGTCGAGTCAGCCCAGCACCCCGGATCGTGAGCCAACTCAGGGGAGATGTGAGCTACAGCCCGGCCTCAAGCTCCGCCTCGGCCTCACGTTCAAGGTGGCGCCTGGCCAGCTCGCGGCCACGGGTCCATCCGGCCAGCCAGCCCGCTGCCAGCTGGTGAGCCCTTGGGGTGTTGGCGTCGATAAACGAGATGCAGCCGGTGAGCGCGTCGGCCAGGCCGCGGCGGTACCCCTCGCGGGAGGCAGGGCTGTCCTGGTCAGCCATGACGGCCTCCGGCGCGCTGGGCTGTGCAGCCGCCCGCGCAGTCACGCATGATCACGCCCAGGCGAGCCGAGGTGCCGGGCAGCCAGCGGTCGTGCCAGGCCAGCGCCCCGGCCAGCTCGGGATACTTGCGGTCGTAGATCCGCAGCCATTCCTCACGCAGCGTGGACAGCTCCCACACCGCTGCCCGGTGCGCGGCCCAGCAGGGCCGTACCGAGCCCGGGTAGTTCGCGTTCAGGATGTGACTCACCCAGCCGTCCAGCCCGGCGAGCCGGGCCGTGCTCTCGGCCTCGTCCAGGCCAAGCCAGCACGGCGCCGTATGCCGGGACGCCAGCTCATCGCCGATCGCCGCGGCGACGGTCTGCGCCAGCTCGGCCACCTTCGCGGGCAAGTCGAGGGAGCCATCCAGGCCCGCGCGGTCGATGCGGGCCTGGATGTAGGCCACCTTGCCGCGCAGGTCGGCCAGCTGCGCGGCAAGGGCGGCCAGGGAGTCGCTGTCAGGCGTGGTTGCCATTGCTCCCGTTCCCGGGCTGGACAGCCAGGACCGGCGCGGCGTCGCTGGCCGGGGCGGGGACCTTGACCAGGCGCAGCGGCGCCGGTGCTGGGGTGAGGACCGGGACGGGGACGGGGCCGCGGCCGAACCGGTGAGCCGTCCGCTTCCACACCGGGCGGATCTTCACCACCACCGGGCGCAGGTTCATCCGCAGCACGAGCGCCCGCCACGGCGGCAGCGTGCGCAGCAGCTCCGGCGGCAGCGCGGGCACCAACTCGCGGCCGTCACCCTTGGCGATGCCGACCTGCCCGCACAGCCGGGAGGCGTGCTCCAGCGTGCTCGCGTCGCTGATCCCGCCGAACATGACCTTCGTGCCGCAGGTGGCCCAGATCGTCGCCGCGCCGTGCTGGCCCCAGCGGGCCTCCAGCTGGCCCGTGCCGTGCACCACCGCGGTGACCAGGATCCCCTTACCGGCCGAGTCGGACAGGATCTCCGGCAGCGGCAGCGGGCAGATCTGGGTCAGCTCATCCAGCGCCAGCAGGAGCGGCGGGTCAACCTTCCCGGCCTTCGTCTTGCTGCCCGCCAGCCCGGCCTCGTGGTGGACGTGCTGGCAGAACGCGCGGAACAACGGCGCGATCGGCGAGTTCTCCGTCCCCGGCGCGATCATGTACAGCGTGCCGCGATCGCGGACGAACGCGCCCACATCGAACCCGCGCCCAGGTGGCGGGGTGACCGCCGCGGCGATCGCCGGGATCGCTACCCAGGTCAGGCAGCGGGAGATCGTCAGCCGCACCGAATCGGCCGACTTGCCGCTCTCGCGGATCTCGGCCAGGACCGCGCGCAGCGCGCGGCTGGCGGCCGGGTGGGAGGCCAGCACGTCCTCGGCCATCTTGTCCCCGTGCCGGTGCACCCACCCGTGCACGTCGATGATCGTCAGGTTTCCGGGGGCGAGCGCGGCGGCGTGGAGGAACGCGGCGAGGGCGGCGCTGGCCTTGCCCTGCCAGAACGCCAGATCACTGCCGGTCGCAAGGGCGCCGGTCAGATCCTCGGCCCGCTGGGCAGCGACCGCTGGGTCTGCGCAGCCGTCGATCACGTTCCACCCGAACGTCGTTGGCACACCGCCGACGCCGAGCGGGTTGAACACCGAGACCGGCCCGCGGCGGGCCCGCTCCCCGGCGGTGTTGGTGAACAGGTCCGCGCGGGTGCTCGTGCACAGCACCGCGCCCGGGTGGTCGAGGATCCGGTCAGCGAGCATGCCGCTCTTGCCGACCTGCTGCGGCGCGAGGATCAGCACCTGGTCCTGCATGCGGGCGTAGACGCGTCGGCCGAGCTGGGCGCGGCCGAGGCGGACCGCGTAGTCCGTGGTCGGGGCCTTGACCCGGTGCCAGATCCGCAGCCCCGGGCGGGCGCGGCCGCCGTGCACGATCGCCGCATGCCGGGACCAGCGGAACCACAGTTCAGCGGCGGTGGCGAAACCGGGCCCGGGCCGCAGCCGCAGCCACACCCGCCAGCGCATCGCCTGCGCCCGGTGAGCCTCCATAACCCGGCGGCTGATGGTGCCCCGGTAGCCGAGCCACCCCAGGAACGCCAGAACGGCCAGGGCGAGCCCGGCCCAGATGATTTCAGATGTCACGATGGGTACCTCCTTCGGGAGAGACCCAGGCGGGGGGATGGTTCCAAGGCCGATCCCCCCCGCCTGGGGCTTCACTGCTGGACCTGACCGTTGCTCTCGGCGAGCACGGCGTTGCGCACTTCCGTCGCCACCCGGCGGCTTAGCGAAAACCGCTCCTGCAACTGGTTGACCGACAGGGGATTCCCGGCCGCCACCGTCGCCCGCAGGCTCACTTCCGCTGCCGCGACGGAATCGGACGGGATCAGGGCAGGCAGGCCAGGGGCCACCTGACCCGCCCTAGCGCTTGTGCGGGCGCGGCGGACCATGCCGATCGCCATCTCCGCGCAGCCGATGAACGCGACCGCCGGCCACCCGGACAGCGCGGCGCCGGCGAGGCCGTAGGGGACGCCGTAGGCGATGTTCGCGGCGAGGGTGGCGGTGACGGCGAGGACGAGCATGAACCGCGCCAGCCACGGCGTGCCCTGGCCCTCCCGCGCGGCGCGCAGCATCACCAGAGACGCGGCGGCGACGGTGCCGTCGATCGACACGGGGAGCAGGACGGCGGCAAGCCATGTCTGGCCGTGGGTGACGGCCAAGTGCTCGATGTGCACGAAACTGACGGTGGCGGCGATCGCGGCCACCAGCAGCACCGCCGCGGCGGTGCCGGTACGGATGAGACGGTCGCCAGTCATGACTGGCCCCCCGGTCCCGCGGGCAGCGTGGGCGCGGGTGATGAGCCCAGCGATCACAGCCACGGTGCCGTCTTCCCACCCGGTTAGCCAGCCCAGGATCCGATGGTCATAGTCGCCGAGTTCGAGCCCGGCCGCCTCGCACGCGGCCAGGAGCATGTTGTGCCGCTGCGCCTCGTTGAGGATCGACCACCCGGGCCGAGGCGGGCCAGCAGCGGCGAGCGCAGCGGCGCGGGCCTCGGCCTCGGTGCCGTAGGGGCCCGCGCTCACGCCGCTGCCCCCCGCCGGGCGGCGCGGGCTCTACGCTGGGGGCATGGACGGCATCACGATGCAGCCCCACCTGGCTGGGCACGCCGGGGTCTGTGAAATCATCCTGGACCGGCCGGAGGCGCTGAACGCGATCAACACCGCGATGGCGACCCGGCTGGCCCAGGCCTGCGCGGAGCTCGCGTCCGATCCCCACTCCCGCGTCGTCGTGCTGTCCGCGGCCGGGGACCGCGCGTTCTGTGTGGGAGCCGACCTGAAGGAACGGAACCGCCTGTCCGACGCCGGGCTGCTGGCGCAGCGCGGGGTCTTCCGGGCCGCGTTCGCCGCCGTGCTGGCCCTGCCGCAGCCGGTGATCGCCGCGGTGCACGGGTACGCGCTGGGCGGCGGCTGCGAGCTCGCGCTGTCCTGCGACCTGATCGTGGCGGACGAGACGGCGGTGTTCGGCCTGCCGGAGACCACGGTGGGCCTGGTGCCGGGCGGCGGCGGCACCCAGCTCGCGCAGCGCAGGCTCGGGCCGGGCCGCGCCGCTGACCTGATCTTCACCGGCCGCCAGGTCAGTGCCGACGAGGCGGAACGGATCGGCCTGGCCGACCGGCTGGCGCCGGCCGGGAAGGCCGGCCAGCACGCGCTGGAGCTCGCGCAGCAGATCGCGGCTAACTCACCGGTCGCGGTCCGGGCCGCCAAGCGGGCGATCCGGCACGGTGGGGGGATCGGCCTGGCCGCGGCGCTGGACGTGGAGGACGCGGCCTGGCGGACGGTCGCGATGTCGCAGGACCGGCGGGAGGGGATCGCGGCGTTCAACGAGAAGCGCGCCCCCGACTGGCCGGGCCAGTGAGGAGATGGCCGTGACCGATCTGCCGTCGCGGATCTCGCTGCGCGAGGTGGGACCGAGGGACGGGCTGCAGAATGAGGACCCGGTGCCGGCCGCCGCGAAGATCGCGCTGATCGACCAGCTGGCGACCACCGGGGTCAGCCGGATCGAGGCCGTCTCGTTCGTGCGGCCCGAGGCGATCCCGCAGATGGCCGACGCGGACGAGGTCTGGGCGGGCGTCACCAAGGACCCCGCCGTCCGCTACTCGGCGCTCGCGCCCAACCTGCGGGGCGGGCGGCGGGCCCTGGACTCGGGGTTCACCGAGGTGGAGGCCGTGGTGTCGGCTTCGGACACGCACAACCGCAAGAACGTGAACCGCGGCACGGCGCAGTCCCTGGACGAGATCGCGGTCATGATCGACGAGGCGCACCAGCGGGGCGCCACCCTCCAGGTGGTGGTCGCCACCGCCTGGGGCTGCCCGTACGAGGGCGATGTGCCGGTGGAAAGGGTGCTGGCCGTGGCCGGGCGGGCGGTCGCGGACGGGGCGGACGCGATCTCGTTCGGCGACACCACCGGCATGGCGACACCAGGGCGGGTGTGGGACCTGGTCGGCTCGTTCCGGTCCCGGCACCCCGACATGCCGCTCAACTTGCACTTCCACAACACCCGCGGCACTGGGCTCGCGAACGTGCTGGCCGCGCTGGAGCTGGGGGTGGACGACTTCGACGCGTCCGTCGGCGGGCTGGGGGGCTGCCCGTACGCGCCCGGCGCGAGCGGCAACATCGCCACCGAGGAGCTGGTGCACATGGTCGAGGACATGGGCGTCGGCACCGGGATCAACCTGGCGGCGATGATCGAGGCGGCGGCGGCCGCGGAGCGTATCGTCGGGCGCGAGCTGCCGTCCCAGGTGCTGCGCGCCGGCCCACGGACCAGGACCATTCCGGCCTAACGGCGGTGCGGCCCGCCACCGCGGCCACGCCTGGTCTGCGATGCCTGTGACTGAAGGTCATGCCGGTGCCTGTGCAGGCGTTTGTGCAGAAGACTTGTGCAGACGTTGTGTGCAAGTGGCGCCACCCGGCGGAGCCGAACGTCTATGGTTACTCCGGTGACCAATCAGACCAGGGCCTTTTCATTATTGAGCGTCGCCATGTCGGACGCCGTGGCGGAGGAGAGATACCGCCACCGCGTTGACCCGCTGGAAGAGCTGATCTGGCACTGGGGGATGGCTTACCGGATCTGGTCCGCCGGTGGCACCTGGTACGCACGCCGCCACGACCGCGATGAGATCATGCAGGCTGGCGACGCCGAGCGCCTGTCCTTCGTGATCAGGGACGACTATTTTCGCCGGGACCGGCCGGCCGCCCCGTCCCCGCCGCCGGGCAGCGGGGCCGCCGGGCAGTAGAGCCGCCGGCAGCGGGGCCGCCGGGCAGCAGACCACCGGGCAAGCAGGGCCGACCGGGCAGGACGCGGCCGGGGGTACAGTCGCCATCGTGGCTGATCACTCGGACCTGTCGCAGGTGCGTGCCCAGGTTGAGCAGGGCGGTGCGCGCAAGTACCACGAGGCGGCGGCGGCGGCCGGCAAGCTGTTCGCCCGGGAGCGGATCGCGCTGCTGATCGACGAGGGCAGCTTCGCCGAGGACGGCCGCTACGCCAACGTGCTCGCCGACGGGCTGCCCGCCGACGGCGTGGTCACCGGCACCGCGACCATCGACGGCCGGCCCGTGGCGCTGATGGCCAACGACTCCACGGTCAAGGCGGGCTCGTGGGGCGCCCGCACCGTGGAGAAGATCATCCGGATCATCGAGAAGGCCTACGGGACCGGGGTCCCCATGATCTACCTGGTCGACTCCGCCGGGGCCCGGATCACCGACCAGGTCGAGATGTTCCCCGGGCGGCGCGGCGCGGGAAAGATCTTCCACAGCCAGGTCCGCGCGTCCGGCGCCATCCCGCAGGTCTGTGCCCTGTTCGGGCCCTCCGCGGCGGGCGGCGCCTACATCCCCGCGTTCTGCGACTACGTGGCGATGGTGGACGGCAACGCGTCCATGTACCTCGGCAGCCCGCGGATGGTCGAGATGGTGGTCAAGGAGAAGACCACGCTGGAGGAGATGGGCGGCGCCCGGATGCACTGCACGGTCTCCGGGTGCGGCCACTACCTGGCGGGATCGGAGCGCGACGCGCTGGCGGCGGTCAAGAGTTACCTGTCCTACCTGCCGTCCAACTGGCGGCAGCCGCCGCCGCCCGGCCCGCTGGGCAAGCCCGAGGACATCGACCTGGCGGCGATGGTCCCGGCCAGCGAGCGGCAGGCCTTCGACATGCGCCGGTACCTGCGGGGCCTGGTGGACGCGGAGTCGTTCTTCGAGATCCACCAGCTGTGGGCGCGGGAGCTGACCATCGGGTTCGCCCGGCTGGCCGGGCAGGTCATCGGCGTGGTCGCCAACAACCCGATGTTCAAGGGCGGCGTGCTTTTCGTCGACTCCGCGGACAAGGGGACCCGGTTCATCCAGCTGTGCGACGCGTTCAACGTGCCGCTGCTGTTCCTGGCCGACGTGCCCGGGTTCATGGTCGGCACGGCCGTGGAGAGGCAGGGCATCATCCGGCACGGCGCGAAGATGATCACCGCCGTGTCGGAGGCGACCGTGCCGAAGATCTGCGTGATCGTGCGCAAAGCCTACGGGGCGGGCCTGTACGCGATGGCCGGGCCGGGGTTCGAGCCGGACGCGACCATCGCCCTGCCCACCGCGAAGATCGCGGTGATGGGGGCGGAGGCGGCCGTCAACGCGGTCTACTTCAACAAGCTGGCCGGCATCGACGACCCCGCCGACCGGGAGGAGGAGACCCGGCGGCTGCGCGAGGCCTACGACAACGACATCGATGTGCTGCGGCTGGCGTCCGAACTCGTCGCCGACGACGTGGTGGAGCCCGGCGGGCTGCGGGCTGAGCTGGTCAAGCGGTTCGCGGCCGCGGCCGGCAAGCAGCGCCGGTTCTCCCGGCGCCGCCACGGAGTCACCCCGGTCTGAGAGCACCGGTTTTCGCAGGCATTGCCCGGTCCGAGAGCGCGCAGCGGCGGCCTCCGAGCGGGCCGTCCGGGTCTCGTCTCGATGTCGATGTGCTGAAGTGGCCGCAAATCGCTTTACCATCGGATCATGACCAGCGTTCTGCTTGCCGAGGATGATGTCTCCATCTCCGATCCGCTCGCACGTGCACTGCGGCGCGAGGGCTACGACGTTGACGTTTCGGCGGACGGCCCGAGCACCCTGGAAGCGGCCACAGCCGGCGGACTGGACCTGATCGTGCTCGATATCGGCCTGCCGCAGCTGGACGGGCTGGAAGTGTGCCGCCGCCTACGCTCGGAAGGGCAGTCCGTCCCGGTGCTGATCCTCACCGCGCGCGCGGACGAGGTGGACACGGTGATCGGGCTCGATGCCGGTGCCGACGACTACGTGACCAAGCCGTTCCGGCTGGCCGAGCTCCTCGCCCGGGTCCGTGCCCTCCTGCGCCGTGGCAGCGTGGAAACCAGCACCGTGCAGGGTGTGCGGGTGGACCCGGACGCGCGGCGGGCCTGGATCGGCGATACCGAGCTCGAGCTCACCACCAAGGAGTTCGACCTGCTGTGCGTGCTGGTGAACGACGCGGGGAAGGTCGTCACCAGGGAACAGATCATGCGGGAGGTCTGGGACAGCAAGTGGTGGGGCTCGACCAAGACCCTCGATATGCACATCTCCTGGCTCCGCCGCAAGCTCGGCGACGACGCGCACAGCCCCCGTTACATCACCACCGTGCGCGGGGTCGGGTTCCGGTTCGAGCGGGGTGACTGATGGCCGGGATGATCAGGGCGCCGGCAGGCTGACGTGCGCCGCCGGCTGCTGTTCTCCACGCTCGCGGTAGCAGTCACCGCGGTCGTGCTGTTCGGCTTGCCGCTGGCGTTTGTCCTGATGCGGCTCCAGACCAACGCGGCCCATCAGCTGGTGCAGCGCGATGCCACCACGGTGGCGAGGACGCTGCAGAACCGGCTGCGCTCGGGCCTGCCCCCCGACCCGACCGACGCCGCGGACGCAGCGCACTCGCTGCCGGACCGGTTCGTCACCATCAGCCGGGATGGGGGGCCGCCGGTCACGTTCGGGGACTCACCGGGAGACGGCGACAGCCTCATCGCCCACGCCGTCACCAAGAATTTCCGGGTCACCGTCGTGGCGGACGACTCGGTGGCGACCGAAGGCATCACCGAGGCCCTGGCCCTGACCGGATCGCTGGCCCTGCTCGCGGTCGGGGTGGCGGTCGGGCTCGCCATGTTCCAGGCCCGGCGGCTGGCCCGCCCGATGCAGGAACTCGCCGGTGCCGCTGACCGGCTCGGCTCCGGGGACGCGCGCCCGCTCGGGCGCCGCTACGGCGTGGCCGAGCTCGACCGGGTGGCCGAGGGCCTGGACGGGTCGGCGCAGCGGATCAGCGACCTGCTCGCGGCCGAGCGGGAGTTCGCGGCCGATGCCTCGCATCAGCTGCGCACGCCGCTGACCGCCCTGTCGATGCGGCTGGAGGAAATAATGGCCGCCGCCGACAACCCCGCTGTCGTGCGGGAGGAAGGGACGGCGGCCCTGGTGCAGACCGAGCGGCTGGCCGATGTCGTCAGCCAGCTGCTCGGGCGGACCCGCAGCCCGGCGGGGGGGTCGCGGAAGCGGATCTCGATCGACGATGTGGTGGCGCAGCAGGTGGTGGAGTGGGATCCGGCGTTCCGCCGCAAGAACCGCAAGCTCGAGGTGACGGGGGACAAGAACCTGCGGGCCTACGGAAGGCCGGGGACGCTGTCGCAGGTGATCGCCACGTTGCTGGACAACGCGCTCGTGCACGGCGCCGGTGAGGTCACGATCCGCACGTCGCGGACCCCCAAGTCCGTGGTGATCGAGGTGCGGGACGAGGGTAAGGGGGTGTCGGCCGACCTCGCGCCCCGGATCTTCGAGCGCAACGTGAGCGGCAAGCCGGGCGGCACCGGCCTCGGACTGGCCCTGGCCCGCAGCATCGCGGCCGCCGACGGCGGGAACGTGGTGCTGGTCCGGCCCAGCCCGGCGGTCTTCGCCGTGTTCCTGCCCCGCCAGCGGCCGGGCCGGGCCGACCAGCCGCCGGTGGTCTCCGGCCCGGCCTGACCGGGTCGTCCAGCCAGGCCGGGCCGCCCGACCGGTGGCCTATGCCGCGGCCGCGGCCGGCGCCGGGCGCCGGTCGGTGATCGCGTGCCAGGTCAGGTAGATCACGGCGGTGATGACGAAACCCACCTCGAACGTGAGGTCGCCGACCGCCGGCACGTGGCTGGGAACCACGCCGACGTACTCGGTCTGGTTGGAGAACAGCCAGATCGACAGCCCCATCCCGACGATCATCGCCACCGGCCCGGCCCAGTTGGTGTGGCGCCGGTCGAACAGCATGACCTCGATCTCGCCGAGGGGCTGGCGGCGGCGCAGGTACTGGTCGCAGAAGACCACGGCCAGCCAGGGCGCGATCCAGTAGGCGATGATCAGCAGGAAGTTCTCGTACTTGGTCCCGGCGTCGTGCAGCCCGGTCAGCGCGAGGATGAAGCCGATCACGCCGAAGACCAGCGCCACGATGGCCCGCCGGAGGTGGAGTGGCAGCTTGATGCCCATGGCGGTGAAGGAGAGCGCGCCAGAGTAGATGTTGAGCACGTTCGCCGCGACCGCGCCGATCGCGATGGCCAGCAGGGTGAGGTCGGCGAGCACCGTGGGCAGGTGGCCGGTGAAGGCGCCGGTCGGGTCGCCGAGGGCGGCGCCCACGCCGGTGATCGTGGCCGAGCCCGCGCCGGCGATCTCCAGGATCGCGCAGGACAGGAACAGCCCTAGCCCGGACCAGAGCGCGATCGCCTTCCGGCTGGTGTCGGGCGGGAAGTAGCGGGTGTAGTCGGCGGCGTAGGGGTTCCAGCCGACCGCGTAGCCGAACGCCGCGCCGGCCGCGAGCAGGAACCCGCCGGACCCGCCGCCGTGGGACGGGGCGCCCGGGCTGGACTTGGCCAGGATGACGATGGTCGCGATCAGGAAGATGACCGCGAGCACCGGGAAGGCGTAGCGCTCGAACATCTGGACCAGGTTGTGGCCGAAGAACGCGATCACGACCTGGGCCACCACGATAATCAGCAGGCAGAGGGGCTTGGGCAGATGCGTGAGCGTGTTCAGGGCGAACGTGCCGCTGACGCTGTTCACGGCGAACCAGCCGATACCCGCGGTGACCGCGTTCAGCCCGGCCGGGAACGCGTTCCCCCAGTAGCCGAAGCCCAGCCGGGACAGCACCATCTGCGGCACCCCGTGGGAGGGGCCACGCGCCGACAGGATGCCCTGGGTGATCGCGCCGACGCCGGAGCCGATCACAATGGCCAGCAGCGCCTGCGTGAAGCTCAGGCCGAAGGCGGCCACCGCCAGCACACCGACGAAGACGGTGGCGAACTCCAGGTTGGGTGAGGTCCAGGTCCAGAAGAGCTGGATCGGCCGCCCGTGCCGTTCGTGCAGCGCGATGAACTCCGCCCCGCCCGGCTCCACCGTGCCGACGCGCGCTCCGTATTCGCCCTCGCGTATCACCACACCGGCGGGGGCATCGTCCGTCATGACCGCAGTGGGGTTCTGATCACCTGTTGTCATCGGCTGCGCTCCTTACTGACCTCGGGCCGGGCAATGGTGGGGTCGGTACCGCCACGTCAGCCGGGCCGTGGTGCTCGCCGGCCTAACGCTCGCAGACGGGCCGATGAAAGATCGAGAGTCGAGCACCAGTTGTTATCGTGATGTTAAAACCCCGCCTTTGACACGGGAAGATGCCGGCTGTGAGCTCCTCCGGCCTGGAAGGCTGATGTCCCGGCCGCCGGCGGTGGCGGTGCACAGGCGTTGAGCGCCTCGTAGGCTACGGTCCGTGACGGATGGGGCTGACGGGCGGCCGCGGGTTCCCGCGGTGGGAATGGTCGGGGCCGGCCAGCTGGCCCGGATGACCTGCCAGGCTGCGATCGGGCTCGGCGTCGGGTTCCGGGTGCTGGCGGACTCGGCGGCCGACAGCGCGGCCCAGATCTGCGCCGACGTGCGGGTGGGGGACCACACCCGGCTGGGCGACCTACTCGCGTTCGCGGGTGGATGTGACGTGGTGACCTTCGACCACGAGCAGGTCCCGGGCGAGCATCTCATCGCACTGGAACGGGCCGTGGCGGTCCGCCCGGGCGTGGACGCCCTGCGCTACACCCAGGACAAGCTGGCGATGCGGGAGCGGCTGGGTCAGCTCGGCGTGCCCTGCCCCCGCTACGCGCCGGTCTCCGACCTGGCCGGGGTGACCGCGTTCGCCGCGGACTCCGGCTGGCCGGTGGTGCTCAAGGCGGTCAGCGGCGGCTATGACGGCCGGGGGGTCTGGGTGTGCCAGGCCCCCGGCGAGGCGGCCGAGGTGCTGGCCCACCGGGTCGCGGTGTTCGCCGAGGAGAACATCGACTTCGACCGGGAACTGGCCGTGCTGGCGGCCCGCTCCCCGCATGGCCAGGCCGCCGTCTACCCGGTCGTGCAGACGGTGCAGCGCGACGGCATCTGCCACGAGGTGCTGGCCCCCGCACCCTGGCTGGCGGCCGGCCGCGCCCGGGAGGCCCAGCGGATGGCGCTCGAACTCGCCGCCGAGCTGAACGTGACCGGGCTGCTCGCGGTGGAGCTGTTCGAGACCCGGCGCGGCCTGCTGGTCAACGAGCTGGCGATGCGCCCGCACAACAGTGGGCACTGGACCATCGAGGGGGCCGTGACGTCGCAATTCGAGCAGCACCTGCGGGCCGTGCTCGACCTGCCGCTGGGCGCCCCCGCCGCGGTCGCGCCGCAGGCCGTTATGACCAATGTTCTCGGTGGCGCCGATCCCGGCGTTTACGCGCGGTACCTGCATGTGATGGCCGCCGATCCCGGCGTGAAGGTGCATATGTACGGCAAGGCGGTGCGCCCGGGGCGGAAGATCGGGCACGTGACGGTGCTCGGGGAGGCGGCCGGGGACGGCCTGGACCAGCTGCGGGCGCGGGCCGGGCGGGCGGCGCGCTACCTGGCGACGGGGGAGGATTGAGCCCATGAACGGCGGTCCGCTGGTCGGGGTGGTCATGGGCAGCGATTCCGACTGGCCGGTGATGGAGGCGGCGGCCACCGCGCTGGCCGAGTTCGGGGTCAGCTACGAGGCCGATGTGGTGTCCGCGCACCGGATGCCGCACGAGATGATCGAATACGGGTCGGCGGCGGCGGGCCGGGGCCTGCGGGTGATCATCGCGGGCGCGGGCGGCGCGGCCCACCTGCCGGGCATGCTCGCGTCGGTGACCCCGCTGCCGGTCATCGGCGTGCCGGTGCCACTCGCGCACCTGGACGGGCTCGACTCGCTGCTGTCCATCGTGTCGATGCCGGCCGGCGTCCCGGTGGCGACGGTGGCGGTGGGCGGCGCGCGCAACGCCGGCCTGCTCGCGGTCCGCATCCTCGCGGCAGGCGACGATGCGCTGCGGGCCAAGATGACGCGTTTCCAGCAGGACCTGCGGGAACAGGCGCTGGCCAAGGGCGCCGCGCTCCGGGCCAGGACCGCCCGCCCCGGCCCGGAAAGCTGACACGCCTACGATCGACTTCGTGATCCTGACAACGCACGTTCTGGATACCGGCCGCGGCGTCCCGGCGGGCGCCATGCCGGTCGAGCTGCTCTTCCTGGACTCTGGCGGGTGGCGCCGGCTGGGTGGCGGCACCACCGACCCCGACGGCCGGCTCCGCGACTTCGGCGAGGGCGCGGCGGGCCTGACCGCGGGCAGATACCGGCTGGTGTTCTACACCGCGACGTACTTCGCGGCGACCGGCCAGCGCGGGTTCTACCCGGAGGCGGCGGTGACCTTCGACTGTGACGACGGGGCGGCGCACTACCACGTGCCGCTGCTGCTATCCGCGTTCGCCTACTCCACCTACCGAGGGAGCTGAGCCATGGGTGTCACGCTGGCGCACAACCAGTACGGCAAGGCAGAGACCAGGGTGGTGCGCGTCTATCGCGACAGCGATCCGCATGAACTGGTCGACTACAACGTGAGCGTCGCCCTGAGCGGCGACTTCGCCGACGTGCACCTGACCGGCGACAACGCCAACTGCCTGACCACCGACGCGACCAAGAACACCGTGAACGCCTTCGCCAAGGAGCACGGCGACGCGGCCCGCCAGCCGGAGTCGTTCGGGCTGGTGCTCGCGCGGCACTTCGTCGAGGACGTGCCGCCGGTGCACCGGGCGCGGGTCAAGCTCGAGATGTACCCGTGGGTGCGGCTGTCGAGCGGCGGGTCGCCGCATCCGCACGGGTTCCGCCGCGACGGTGGGTACGTCCGCACGGCGGCCGTCACCTACGAAGGCGGCCGCGCGTGGCTCGTGTCCGGGGTCAAGGACCTCGTGCTGCTGAAGACCACCGACTCGGAATTCCACGGCTTCTACACCGACCGCTACACCACGCTGGCGCCGACCAGCGACCGGGTGATGGCGACGTCCGTGACCGCGCAGTGGTGGCACGACGGCCACGACGTCGCGTGGGCGGACTCGTTCGACGACGCGCTCGCCACCATGGCCGATGCCTTCGCGGGGCACCACAGCCTCGGCCTCCAGCAGACCCTGTTCGAGATGGGCCGCCGGATGATCGCGAGCCAGCCGGGCATCAACGAGGTGCGCTTCTCGCTGCCGAACAAGCATCACTTCGTGATCGATCTCAAGCCGTTCGGGCTGGACAACCCCAATGAGGTGTTCCACGCCGACGACCGGCCGTACGGCCTCATCGAGGGAACGGTGCGGCGGGACGACGCGCCCGAGCCCGGCCCGGCGTTCGACCCGGGCATGGGCTGGTAGCCGGGCTCAGGCGGAGCGCTCGGAGGTGCCCACCAGGTCGAGCTCCTCGGCGAGCGCGTTCGCCGTGCCGGTCAGCAGCGGGACGGCGCGCTGGATGAGCTCGTCGGTCATGCGGGTCAGCGGCCCGGAGATCGAGGTCGCGGCGCGGGTGGAGTTGCCGGGAAGCGCGACGGCGACGCAGCGCACGCCGAGTTCCTGCTCACCTTCGTCGATGGCGTAGCCGCGCTCGCGGATCAGCGCCAGCTCCCGGGTGAACTGGGCCCGGTCGGTGATCGTGTGCTCGGTCAGCGCGGGCATGCCGGACCGCCGGAGTATGCCCTCCACCTTCTCGGCGGGCATCTGCGCCAGCATCGCCTTGCCGACCGCGGTGCAGTGGGCCCGCGCGCGGCGGCCGACTTCGGTGAACATCCGCATGGAGTGGCTGCCCGGGGCCTGGGCCACGTACATGATCTGATCGCCGTCGAGGATCGCGAGATTGGTGCTCTCGCCCAGGGCATCCACCACCTGCTGGAGGTAGGGGGTGGCCCACCGGGTCAGCAAGCCGCTGGAGATGTCGCCCAGGCGGACCAGCCGCGGGCCGAGCGCATACTCACGCGAGGGCTCCTGGCGCACGTAGCCGAGATCGACGAGCGTGCGGACCAGCCGGTGGATGGTGGGCAGCGGAAGCCCGGATTGCGACGCGAGCTGCGAGAGCCCGATGACCCCACCGGCGTCCGCCATGGTCTCCAGCAGCTCAAAGACGCGCTCGATGGACTGCACGCCGCCGGGGCCCCGGGTCGTGCGCAGAGCGTCATCCTCGGCACCCGATGTCATGGAACCTCCCGGCTAGCTTTCCATCTAGTAGAACTTTATATCTGCATTGTAGAATCATCCTAGCCGACAGGCTGCGCGGCCTGGCCGGCCCGCAGGAGGTGGGCACCGTGACCGAGCTGGCCGGGCGACTCGGCGACGACGATTACGCGCGGCTCGACAGCCAGCTCCAGCCGACCGACAGCCAGCTCGCGGCGTGTTACCTGGGGGACGCGGGCGTGCGCCAGCCGGTTCACACCGTGTACGTACCGGCCGACCGCTACCACTCGGGCCTGGCCCGCGACTGGGGGGCGCAGGCGCTGGCCGCGCTCGCCGAGCATGGCCCATCGGCAGCAGCGCTCTCCGACGAGCTCGGCGTGCCGGCCGGGCTGATGGCCCAGCTCTACGACCGGGTGCGCGGCAAGCTGGAGCGTGAGCCCATCGAGGATCTGCGGATCGACTTCGAGGACGGCTACGGCCACCGCGGCGACGCCGAGGAGGACGCCGCCGCCGTGGACGCCGCGCGGGCGCTCGGCGCGGCGGCCGCCGCGGGCAGCGCCACCCCGTTCAGCGGCATCCGGTTCAAGGGCCTTGAGGCCGCCACCCGCCGGCGCGGGGTGCGCACGCTCGACCTCGTCCTCGGCACCCTGGCCCAGGGCGGGGATCTGCCCGGCGGGTTCGTGGTGACCCTGCCCAAGGTCAGCACGGCCGGGCAGGCCGAGGCGATGGCGGACCTGTGCGAGCGGCTGGAGCAGGTCCACGCGATCGAGCGGGGGCGGCTGCGCTTCGAGCTGCAGATCGAGACGCCGCAGGCCGTGCTCGGCGCGGACGGCGCGGCCACCGTCGCACGGATGATCCACGCGTCACGGGGCCGCTGCTCGGCGCTGCACTACGGCACCTACGACTACAGCGCGGCGGTCGGCGTCGCCGCGGCCTACCAGTCCATGGATCACCCCGCTGCCGATTACGCCAAGGCCGTGATGCAGGTGGCGGCCGCGGGCACCGGCGTCCAGCTGTCGGACGGGTTGACCAACGTCCTGCCGGTTGGCGACCGCCGGCAGGTCCTCACCGCCTGGCGGCTGCATCTGCGGCTGGTCCGCAGGTCCCTGGAACGCGGCTATTACCAGGGCTGGGACATGCACCCGGCCCAGCTGGTGACCCGTTACACGGGGACGTACGGGTTCTTCCGCGACGGCCTGGCCGCCTCCGCGGCGCGGCTCAGGGCCTACGCCGAGAAGGCCGAGAGCAGCGTGCTCGACGAGCCCGCCACGGCGCAGGCCCTGGCCGGGTTCCTGGTTCGCGGCCTGGACTGCGGGGCACTCGACGAGGCGGAGACGTACGCGCTCACCGGCCTGGGCCGCGCGGATCTCGACCGTTACTACCTCCGCCGCGTGGCCTGACCGTGTCAGCCGCGGTTGACGGCGGGCCGGCCGGCGACCTAACGTATTCGTATAGCGAGATTTGATTTCCGTCTATCGAAAGAAATATGGAGTAGATCATGAGCCACTCGCTGCGGTACCTGGCGAACTGCTCCATGCTGTTCACCGAGCTGCCCCTGCTGCAGCGGCCCGCGGCCGCGCGGTCCGCGGGCTTCGGCGCGGTGGAGTTCTGGTGGCCCTTCGACAGCCCGGTGCCGGGTGACGCGGCAGTAGACGCCTTCGTCGGCGCGGTAAGCGACGCCGGCGTCCGCCTGGTCGGCCTGAACTTCTTCGCCGGGGACCTCGCCGGGCCCGACGCCGGGGTGCTGTCAATCCCGGCGCGCTCGCAGCAGTTCCGCGACAACATCGACGTGACCGTGGGCATCGGCGAGCGCCTGGGCGTCAGCGGGTTCAACGCCCTCTACGGCGTCCGCGTCGACGGGGTGGCGGCCCAGGAGCAGGATGAGCTCGCCATCACGAACATCGTGGCCGCGGCGCGGGCCGCCGCCGCTATCGGCGCGACCATCTTCATCGAGCCGGTGAGCGGCCCCAAGCCCTACCCGCTGCGCACCGCCGCCGACGCGGCTGCGGTGGTCGACCGGGCCCGCGCCGCGGGCGCGGCCAACGTGGGGATCCTGTTCGACCTCTACCATCTCGCCGCGAACGGCGACGACATCGAGCACGCCATCCCGGCCTGCGCTGCCAAGATCGCGCACGTCCAGATCGCCGACGCCCCCGGCCGCGGCGAGCCCGGCACCGGCCAGCTCGACCTCGACGGCTGTCTCGCCCGGCTCGAGCGGGCGGGCTACACCGGCTGGGTCAGCCTGGAGTACAGGCCGACCGTGCCCACGGTGGACAGCCTCGCCTGGCTCCCGCGGGAGCGGCGGGTCGGCGCGCCCGGCACCAGCACCGAAACCAGCACCGGCAGCACCGGCAGCTCGCGGGAAGGGAGTGCGCCATGACCACGGTCGCCTTCATCGGACTGGGCATCATGGGCGGCCCGATGGCCCGCAACCTCGTCAAGGCCGGTTACGACGTGACCGGCTACAACCGCGGCCAGGCCAAGGTCGATGCCCTCGTGGGCGCCGGTGGCCGCGGCGCGTCCAGCGTGGCCGGGGCGGTCGCCGGGGCGGAGGTGGTCGCCACCATGCTGCCCGACTCGCCCGATGTCACCGAGGTGCTCGGCGGCGAGGACGGGGTGTTCGCGAACGCCCGGCCGGGCACGTTGGTGATCGACTTCTCCTCCATCCGCCCGGACGTGTCGGCCGGGCTGGCCGCGGACGGGAAGGCGCGCGGCTTCCGGGTCCTGGATGCCCCGGTGTCCGGCGGCGAGCAGGGCGCGATCGAGGGCGTGCTGTCGATCATGGTGGGCGGCGAGGAGGCCAACTTCGCGGCGGCCCTGCCGCTGCTGGAGGTGGTCGGCAAGACCGTCGTGCATGTCGGTCTGGCCGGCGCCGGCCAGACCGTCAAGGCGGCCAACCAGCTCATCGTGGCCGGGACCATCGAGCTCGTGGCCGAGGCGATCGTCTTCCTCGAGGCCCACGGGGTCGACACCGAGGCGGCCATCAAGGTGCTCGCCGGCGGCCTGGCCGGCAACGCGATCCTCGACCGCAAGGCCGCCGGCATGCTGGCGCGCAACTTCACGCCCGGTTTCCGCATCGCGCTGCACCACAAGGACATGGGCATCGTCACGGCGGCCGCCCGCGAGACAGGCGTGACGATCCCGCTGGGCGCGCTCGTCGCGCAGCTCATCGGGTCACTCAACGCGCAGGGTGACGGCGGGCTGGATCATTCCGCGCTGCTCAAGCTGGTCGAGCAGCTGTCCGGCCGGACGCCGTCCTAGCCGGTGCCCGCCCCAGCCTGAAGCCGCGCCCGACCGAACTAAGAGGCCAACAAACCAGAGGAGCGCACGACATGCCTCGCATGACCGCTGCTGCCGCCGCCGTCGCGATCCTCGATCGCGAGGGAATCACGCACGCGTTCGGCCTGCCCGGCGCGGCCATCAACCCCTTCTACGCCGCGATGCGTGGCCACGGCGGGATCACTCACGTGCTCGCCCGGCACGTCGAGGCCGCCTCGCATATGGCCGAGGGCTACACCCGGGTCCGGGCGGGCAACATCGGGGTCTGCATCGGCACCTCCGGGCCGGCCGGGACCGACATGATCACCGGCCTGTACTCCGCTTCCGCCGATTCGATCCCGATCCTGTGCATCACCGGCCAGGCCCCGGTGGCCAGGCTGCACAAGGAGGACTTCCAGGCGGTGGACATCGCGTCGGTTGCCGCGCCCGTCACGAAGATGGCGACCACGGTGCTCGAGCCCGCCCAGGTGCCCGGCGTCTTCGCGCAGGCGTTCCACCTGATGCGGTCCGGGCGGCCGGGCCCGGTGCTCATCGACCTGCCGTTCGACGTGCAGCTGGCCGAGATCGACTTCCACCCCGCCACCTACGAGCCCCTGCCCGTCTACAAGCCGGCCGCGACCAGGGCGCAGATCGAGCGGGCGCTCACCATGCTCGACCGCGCCGAGCGCCCGCTCATCGTGGCGGGCGGGGGCGTCATCAACGCGGATGCCGCCGGCCTGCTCGTCGCCTTCGCCGAGCTCGTCAACGTGCCGGTCATCCCGACCCTGATGGGGTGGGGCTGCCTGCCGGACAACCACCCGCTGATGGCGGGCATGGCGGGCCTGCAGACGGCGCACCGCTACGGCAACGCGACGCTGCTCGAGTCCGACTTCGTGCTCGGCATCGGCAACCGGTGGGCCAACCGGCACACCGGCGGCCTGGACACCTACCGCCAGGGGCGGACGTTCGTCCACGTCAACATCGAGCCCACCCAGATCGGCCGGGTGTTCCCGCCCGACTACGGCATCGTCTCCGACGCCAAGGCGGCACTCGAGCTGTTCGTCCAGGCCGCCGACGAACGCCAGCGGGCCGGGCAGCTGCCGGACCGCGACATCTGGGTCAAGGGATGCCAGGAACGCAAGCGCACGATGCTGCGCCGCACCCACTTCGACGACGTGCCGATCAAGCCGCAGCGGGTCTATGAGGAGATGAACCGCGCGTTCGGCCCGCAGACCCGCTACGTGAGCACGATCGGGCTGTCCCAGATCGCGGCCGCGCAGTTCCTGCACACCTACCATCCCCGTCACTGGATCAACGCCGGCCAGGCCGGGCCGCTCGGCTGGACGGTGCCGGCCGCGATCGGCGTCTGCGTCGGCGACCCGGACGCGACCGTGGTGGCGCTGTCGGGTGACTACGACTTCCAGTTCATGATCGAAGAGCTCGCGGTCGGCGCGCAGTTCAACCTGCCGTACATCCACGTGGTGGTGAACAACGCCTACCTCGGCCTGATCCGCCAGTCGCAGCGCGGCTTCGACATGGACTACTGCGTTCAGCTGTCCTTCGACAACGTCAACGCGCCCGAGCTCGGCGGATACGGCGTAGATCACGTCAAGGTGGCGGAGGGACTCGGATGCAAGGCGATCCGGGTCTTCGAGCCCGCCGGCATCGGGCCCGCCTTCGAGCGGGCGAAGGAGCTGATGGCCGAGTTCCGGGTGCCGGTCGTCGTCGAGGTGATCCTGGAGCGGGTGACGAACATCTCGATGGGCACCGAGCTCGACAACGTCGTGGAGTTCGAGGAGCTCGCGGCGAGAAAGGAGGACGCGCCGACCGCGATCGCGCTGCTCGACTGAGGCCGAAGGGGATGTGCCCATGCATGTTCTGGTGGCGCCGGACAAGTTCAAAGGCTCCCTGACCGCCGCCGAGGTGGCCGGCCACATCGTCACGGGCCTGCGGCGGGTGGCCGGCGGCGGCCTGACCACCGCCTGCGTCCCGGTTGCCGACGGCGGGGACGGCACCCTTGATGCCGCGCTCGCGGCGGGATTCGAGCGGGTGCCCGTGCCCGCGAGCGGGCCGACGGGCGAGCCGGTCGACGCCGCCTACGGCCGCCGCGGGGAGATGGCGGTCGTCGAGCTGGCCTCGGTGTGCGGCCTGTCCCTGCTGCCCGGCGGGCGCCACGAGCCCCTGCGAGCGTCGAGCTTCGGGGTGGGAGAGGTCATCGCCGCAGCGATGGACGCCGGATGCGTGCGGATCGTGCTGGGAGTCGGCGGCAGCGCCAGCACCGACGGCGGCGCCGGCATGCTGCAGGCCCTCGGCGCGCAGGTCCGTGACCGGGCCGGCGCGCCTGTCGCCCGGGGCGGCGGCGCGCTGCGCGACGCGGCCTCCCTGGACCTGTCCGGCCTGCATCCCGCCGTCAGGCGCACCGAGTTCATCGTGGCCTCCGACGTCGACAACCCGCTCTACGGGCCACAGGGCGCGGCGGCCATCTACGGACCGCAGAAGGGCGCCAGCCCCGCCGACGTCGCCGTGCTCGACGAGGGCCTGCGGCAATGGGCAACGGCGGTAGCGGCCGCGGTGGGCGCGAGCCGGGAGGCCGAGCCGGGAGCCGGCGCCGCCGGCGGCGTGGGTTTCGCCGCGCTCGCGGTCCTCGGGGCGGCGCTGCGGCCCGGCATCGGGCTGATGCTCGAGTTGGCCGGCTTCGCCAGCCAACTGGCCGCCGCCGATCTTGTGATCACCGGCGAAGGGGCACTCGACGAGCAGACCCTGCGCGGTAAGGCGCCGGCCGGCGTGGCCGCGGCCGCGCGCGAGGCCGGCGTGCCGGTGATCGCCGTCGCCGGACGGGTGAGCCTGCCAGCGCCGCGGCTGGCCGCCGCCGGCATCGCGCGCGCCTACGCGCTCACCGACATCGAGCCCGACCCCGCCCGCTGCATGGCCAGCGCCGGCCCGCTGCTGGAGAAGCTGGCAGGCCGGGTCGCGAGCGACTGGCTGGCCGGGGCAGCGGGACTGACCCGCGGTGCCTGAGCTGGATACGTCCCGCGCGGGGTTACCTTCGGCGCGCCCCGCGTCAGATAGATCACCCCAGGAGGAGCCCCATCATGAACGGCACGCAGACCCGGGACGGCCGCCACGATTTCACCAGCCTGCCCGACCTCGCCTCCCGGCGCGTGGGCGGCAGTGTCATCGGCGCCAGCGACGAGCTCTTTGCCGAACGGGAGAACCTCATCAAGCCCGAGGCACCCGCCTACTCGCCCCACACCTTCGGCCACAAAGGGCAGATCTACGACGGCTGGGAGACGCGGCGGCGGCGCGAGCCCGGCGATGACTTCGCGCTGATCAGGCTCGGGCTGCCCGGCGTGGTCTCCGGCGTCGTGGTCGACACGGCCTTCTTCAGAGGCAATTTCCCGCCCGAGGTCTCGGTGGAGGGGTGTGCGGTCGAGGGCTATCCGTCACCCGGCGAGCTCGCGGCGGCCGACTGGATGCCGCTGGTGCCGCGGACCGCCGCCGCTGGCGACACGGCCAACGAGTTCGCCGTCCGCAACGACCGGCGGGTGACCCACGTCCGGCTCTGCATGTACCCGGACGGCGGCATCGCCAGGCTGCGCGTGCACGGCGAGGCGGTACCCGATCCCCGGCTGCTCGGCGGCGGCTACCTCGATGTCGCCGCGCTGGCCAACGGCGCGCTGGTCACCGGCTGCAGCAACATGTTCTACTCCTCGCCGTCCAACCTGATCTCGCCCGGCCAGGCCCGGAACATGGGCGAGGGATGGGAGACCGCCCGGCGCCGCGACGACGCCAACGACTGGGTGGAGATCCGCCTCGCCGCGCCCGGCGTGGCCAGGCTCGCCGAGCTTGACACCAGCTATTTCGTCGGCAACGCGCCCGGCTGGGCGTCACTGCAGGGCCGCGACCGGCGCGCTGACGGGGACACGCCCGGCCCACCCGGGGAGCCGACGCAGGCCACGCTGCTGCCGCGCACCCGGCTGCAGCCCGACACGCCGCACCGCTTCCGGCTCGATCCCGGCGCCGAGGTGACCGACATCCGACTCGACATCTATCCCGACGGCGGGATGGCCCGGCTAAGGCTGTTCGCGGCCCTGACCGACGCGGCCCGCGACGACCTCGCGCTGCGCTGGTTCAACCTGCTGCCCGAGTCGCACGCCGCCGCGGTGCTGGCCGCGAGCGGGGACACGGGGCGGGCGGCGCTCGCGGCCCGGCCGCTGAGCTCGGTGACCCAGCTGCCAGCGGGCCTGCAGGCTCAGCTGCGCGGCTGACGGGGGTTGACGGACCCGGCCACCAGAGTTAGCTTATCTGCATAGTGAATATTTACTTCCGCTCAGTGGAAGAATAGTCGGGAAGCTTGGCAGGTTCGGCTTTCGAACCTGGTGTTCAACCACTGGACCTGGCGCCGCCCGCAGGCAGACGATGCGATCGACGAGGCACTGAGCTACGGCGCCGTCGCGGTCGACATGCCCCGATGGCAGCGTGAATGGCCGTGGCGCGGACGGCCCGCAGACGGGTAGCGGATAGGAGAGGGCGTCATGGAGTTCCTGCAGCCGGCAACGTGGCCGGAGGCGCTGCAGATGAAGGCGGCGCACCCGCAGGCCGTGCCCATCCAGGGCGGCACGGATGTCATGGTCGAGCTGAACTTCGACCGGTACCGGCCCGAGTACCTGCTCGACCTCAACCGGGTGAGCGAGCTGGCCCAGTGGGCGCCGGACAACGGGCGCATCCGGCTGGGCGCTGGGGTCACCTACACGCGCGTCATCACCGAGCTCGGCGACCGGCTGCCTGGGCTGGCGATGGCGTCGCGCACGGTCGGGTCACCCCAGATCCGCAACCGGGGAACGGTCGGCGGCAACCTCGGCGCCGCGTCGCCCGCCGGTGACTCGCACCCCGCGCTGCTGGCCGCGTACGCGCATGTCGAGGTCGAGTCGGTGCGCGGCGCGCGGCAGATCCCGGCCGAGGAGTTCTACACGGGCGTGAAACGCAATGCCCTGCGCCCTGATGAGCTCATCAAGGCGGTGCTGATAACCCCGCCGGCCGGCCCGCAGCAGTTCTGCAAGATCGGCACCCGCAACGCGATGGTCATCTCGGTGGCGGCGTTCGGCATCGCCCTGCATCCCGGCCAGGAGGCGGTCGGCACCGGCATCGGGTCGGCGGCGCCCACGCCGCGGCGGGCGCTCGCAGCGGAGCAGTTCCTCGCGCAGTCGCTGACCGACGAGGGCCTGTGGGAGTCACGCGCCGCCCTGCCCGACGCCACCAGCCGGCGCTTCGCGGATCTCGTGGCGGACGCCGCCTCTCCGATCGACGACGTCCGCGGCACCGCCCGGTACCGCGTCCACTCCCTGTCCGTCATGGCCCGGCGCGCGCTGATCTGGGCGTGGAACGACTTCAGGAAGGTGTGAACACGCATGCGCATCACCTGCACCGTCAATGGTGAGCAGCAGCAGGCCGACGACGTCTGGGAGGGTGAGAGCCTGCTTTACGTCCTGCGTGAACGCATGGGCTTTCCCGGCTCGAAGAACGCGTGTGAGCAGGGCGAGTGCGGCTCGTGCACCGTCTACCTCGACGGGGTGCTGGCCTGCGCCTGCCTGGTGGCGGCCGGCCAGGCCCAGGGACGTGACGTGCGCACCGTCGAGGGCCTGGCCTCCGGCGACGAGCTGTCCGGAATCCAGCAGGCCTTCCTGCAGGCGGGCGCGGTGCAGTGCGGCTTCTGCACGCCGGGGCTGCTCGTCGCCGCTCACGATCTCATCGAGCGCCAGGCTGAGCCGAGCGACGCGGAGATCCGCGAGGCGCTCGCCGGCAACCTGTGCCGGTGCACGGGTTACGAAAAGATCATGGAAGCGGTCCGGCTGGCCGCCGCGCAACAGGCCCCCGCGAGCTAGCGATGACCACGACAACAGTCCTGGACGGCTGCACCGTGGTGACCATGGACGCCCAGCGCAGCGAGCATGCCACCGGCCACGTCATCGTCGAGGGCGCGCGCATCAGCGCTGTCGGCGCCGGCCCCGCCCCCCGTGATCTTCCCGGCGCGCGGTACGTCTACGCCACCGGGTGCCTGGCCACGCCCGGCCTGGTGAACACCCACCACCACCTCTACCAGTGGCTGTCGCGTGGCCTGGCGGTGGACTCCACCCTGTTCGGCTGGCTCACCGAGCTGTATCCGGTGTGGGGCTGCATCGACGAGGAGATCGTGTTCCAGGCGGCCCGGGCCGGGCTGGCGTGGCTGGCCACCACCGGCTGCACCACCACCACCGACCATCACTACGTCTTCCCGCGCGGCGGCGGGGACCTGCTCGCGGCCGAGATCCGGGCGGCCCGCGACGTCGGGCTGCGCTTCCACCCGACCAGGGGGTCGATGGACCTGGGGCAGAGCGACGGCGGCCTGCCGCCGGACAACGTTGTGGAGGACGTTGACGAGATCCTGGCCGCCACCGAGGCCGCCATCGGCACCCACCACGACCCGTCGCCCGAGTCCATGGTGCGGATCGGCGTGGCGCCCTGCTCGCCGTTCTCGGTGACCGAGGAGCTGCTCACCCGGGCGGCCGAACTGGCCCGCCGCCGGGGGGTACGGCTGCACACCCATCTCGCCGAGACGATGGACGAGGACGCGTTCTGCCGCGAGCGCTTCGGCCGCTCGCCGGTGGACTATATGGACAGCCTCGGCTGGCTCGGGCCCGACGTGTGGCTCGCCCACGCGGTCCACCTCGATGACTCCGCGGTCGCCAAGGTCGCGAGCACCGGCACCGGCGTCGCCCACTGCCCGTCGTCGAACGCACGGCTCGGCGCGGGCATCGCACGGGCGCACGACATGCACGAGGCGCGCATTCCCGTCGGCCTGGGAGTCGACGGGGCCGCCTCCAACGAGGCCTCCTCGCTGCTCGAGGAGGTCCGGCATGCCCTGCTGTTCGCCCGCGCCCGCGGCGGTCCCACCGAGCTGACCGTCCGCGATGCGCTGGAGATGGGCACGATGGGCGGGGCCCGCGTGCTCGGCCGCGAGGACGAGATCGGCTCGCTGGACGCCGGCAAGCTCGCGGACATCGCGCTGTGGCGGCTGGACACACTGCCGCATGTGGACATCCACGACCCGGTCGCCGCGCTCGTGCTCGGCGCGCCGCCGCCCCTGGAGCTGCTGCTCGTCCAGGGCAGGCCGGTGGTCGAGCGCGGGCAGGTCGTCACCGTCAACGAGAACGAGGTGGCAGCCGCGGCCGCGGCTGGCAACAACAGGCTGCTGAGCCGGGCGGGAGTGACGCCATGACTGCACCGACCAGGCCCACCGGGGCACCGCAAGGCCTGACCACCCCGGAGACCGGCGCGGTGGGCGCGAGCCCGCTCCGGCCGGACGGCACGGCCAAGGTCAAGGGCGAGTTCGCCTACGGCAGCGACATGTGGATGGACGGCATGATCTGGGGTGTCACGCTGCGCAGCCCGCACCCCTACGCCCGGATCCGCTCCATCGACATCGGCCCGGCGCTCGCCACGCCCGGCGTGTACGCGGTGCTCACCCACGAGGACGTGCCGGGCAACAAGCTCTACGGGCTGGAGATCGTCGACCAGCCGGTGCTCGCCGTCAACACGGTGCGCTACCACGGCGAGCCGGTCGCGCTGATCGCCGCCGACCACCCGGAGATCGCGCGCCAGGCGGCCAAGCGGATCCGGGTCGACTATGACGTCTACGAACCGATCACCGACGCCCGCGACGCCCTTGGCCACCCGCGGTGGAATCAGGTCCACAACGCCCCGGGGAAGATCAGCGAGCTGTCCAGGGAACGGGCCGCCCTGCACCCGCAGGGCAATCTGGTGCGGCACCTGAAGCTCAGGAAGGGCGATCCCGAGCCCATAGCCGACGTGGTGGTGATCGGCGAGTACGAGGTGGGGATGCAGGACCAGGCCTTCCTCGGCCCCGAGTCCGGGCTGGCCGTGCCGGCCGAGGACGGCGGCGTGGAGCTGTACGTCGCGACGCAATGGCTGCACGTGGACCAGCGGCAGATCTGCTCGGCGCTCGGCCTGCCACCGGAGATGGTGCGGCTCACGCTGGCCGGCGTGGGCGGCGCGTTCGGCGGCCGCGAGGACCTGTCGATGCATGTGCACGCGTGCATGCTGGCGCTGCACACCGGCAAGCCGGTGAAGATGGTCTACAACCGGGAGGAGTCCTTCTTCGGGCACGTGCACCGGCACCCCGCGGTGATGCGCTTCGAGCACGGCGCCACCCGCGACGGCACGCTGGTCTACGTCAAGGCGCAGATCTACCTCGACGGCGGTGCTTACGCGTCCAGCACCCCGGCCGTCGTCGGCAACGCGGGCACGATGGGGATCGGGCCCTACGTCGTGCCGAGCGTGCAGGTCGATGCGTACGGCGCCTACACCAACAACCCGCCGTGCGGGGCGATGCGCGGCTTCGGCTCGGTGCAGGCCGCCTTCGCCCACGAGGCCCAGATGGACAGGCTGGCCGCCGAGCTCGGCATGGACCGGGTGGAGCTGCGCTGCCGCAACGCGATGACCGAGGGGGCCGAGGCGCCGACCGGGCAGGTGGTCGACAGTGCCGCGCCCGTCGAGGAGCTGCTGCGGCGGGTGCAGGCGATGCCGCTGCCG
The DNA here is from genome assembly GCA_963730065.1 of uncultured Actinomycetes bacterium. Lineage (GTDB taxonomy): Bacteria > Actinomycetota > Actinomycetes > Streptosporangiales > Streptosporangiaceae > UBA9676. Next base: position 39,762 of record CAVSQL010000019.1, read on the forward strand.
CCGGCGCGCAGCGCGGACGGCGAGGTGGACCTGCGGGACCTGCCGGGCGGCGTCGCGAACACCACCCACGGTGAGGGTGTGGTGCGCGGGGTCGGCTACGCGGTCGCCTACAAGAACGTCGGGTTCTCCGAGGGCTTCGACGACTACTCCACCGCCCGGGTCCGGCTCGAGGCGGTGGCGGGCGAGGCGACCGCGACGGTGCACACCGCGGCGGCCGAGGTCGGCCAGGGGCTGGTCACCGTCGAGCAGCAGATCGCCCGCACCGAGCTCGGCGTGGACCGGGTCATCGTGCATCCCAAGGACACCCAGGTCGGCAGCGGCGGATCGACGTCCGCGTCGCGGCAGACCTATGTCACCGGCGGCGCGGTCAAGGCGGCCTGTGAGAAGGTGCGTGAGCGCGCGCTTGCGGTCATCCAGCAGCGGATCGGGCGCGCCCTGGCGGACCTGCGGCTGGACGGCGGCAAGGTGGTCTCGCAGCGCGAGGGCGTCATCGGCGACCTGGCGGATCTGCTCGGCGACGAGATCATCGACGAGACGGTCGAGTGGCACCACCGCCCGACCGAGGCGGTCGATCCCGAGACCGGGCAGGGCTTCGCCCACGTGCAGTACGCGTTCTCGGCGCATCGCGCGGTCGTCGATGTGGACACCGAACTCGGCCTGATCAAGGTCGTGGCGCTCGACTGCGCCCAGGACGTCGGCAAGGCCATCAACCCGCAGGCGGTCGTCGGGCAGATCCAGGGCGGCTCGGCCCAGGGGATGGGGCTGGCCGTGATGGAAGAGATCCTGATCAAAGGCGGCAAGATCAGGAACCCGTCCTTCACCGACTACCTCATCCCGACGATCCTCGACATGCCCCCGATGCAGATCGATGTGCTCGAGTACGCCGACCCGCACGCACCGTACGGCGTCCGCGGCGTGGGCGAGCCCCCGACGATCTCCTCCGGCCCCGCCATCGTGGCCGCCATCCGCGACGCCACGGGGCTGCCGCTGCACCAGGTGCCGGTGCGACCCGAGCACATCACCGGCGCCTGAACCGGCGGCCCGGAAAGCTGACGGGCCGCTCTGAGGCCAGAGGCCGGCCGCCTACCATCGTGGCATGAGTCTTGACTTCCCTGCCTTCGCGCTGTCGGAAGAGCACGAGGCGCTGCGCGCGTCCGTGCGGGCCCTGGCCGATGACAAGATCGCGCCGCGGGCGGCGGAGATCGACCAGTCCGCCGAGTTCCCCTGGGACGTGCATGAGGCGCTGGCCAAGGCGGAGCTGACCGCGGTGCACATCCCGGAGGCCTACGGCGGCGCGGGCGCGGACGCGATCGCGACGGTGATCGTCATCGAGGAGGTCGCACGGGCGTGCGCCACGTCCTCCCTGATCCCGGCGGTCAACAAACTCGGCACGGTGCCGCTGCTGCTGGCCGGCTCGGAGGAGCTGAAGCAGAAATACCTCCCGCCGGTCGCCCGTGGCCAGGCGATGTTCTCCTACGCGCTGTCCGAGCCGGAGGCGGGCTCCGACGCGGCGGCGATGAAGACCCGCGCGGCCCGCGACGGTGACAACTACGTGCTGAACGGGACCAAGCGGTGGATCACCAACGCCGGGATCTCGGCGTACTACACGGTGATGGCGGTCACCGACCCGGCGCGCGGGGCAGACGGGATCTCCGCCTTCGTGGTGGAATCCGGCGACCCGGGGTTCTCGTTCGGCGCGCCCGAGCACAAGCTCGGCATCAAGGGCTCGCCCACCCGGGAGCTGTACTTCGACCACTGCGTGATCCCGGCCGACCGGCTCGTCGGCCAGGAGGGGAGCGGGTTCCGGACCGCGCTGGCGACCCTCGACCACACGCGGGTGACGATCGCCGCCCAGGCGCTCGGCATCGCCCAGGGCGCGCTCGACTACGCCACCGGCTACGTGCAGGAGCGGCGCCAGTTCGGCAAGCCGGTCGCGGAGTTCCAGGGGGTGCAGTTCATGCTGGCCGACGCGGCCATGAAGGTCGAGGCGGCCCGGCAGCTCACCTATGCGGCGGCGGCCAGGTCGGAGCGGGCCATGGCCGGGGAGCGCAGCGAGGACCTCACATTCTTCTCCTCGGCCTGCAAGTGCTTCGCGTCGGACGTGGCGATGGAGGTCACCACCGACGCGGTGCAGCTGCTCGGCGGCTACGGCTACGTCAGCGACTACCCGGTCGAGCGGATGATGCGGGACGCCAAGATCACACAGATCTACGAGGGGACCAACCAGATCCAGCGGGTCGTGATGGCCCGCCAGCTGCTGAAGTAGCAGCGCGAACGTTGTGCCGGTCCCGATCGTCTTCCGGGCACCTGTGGCTTACGCTCCGCTGTCGTCTGTGGTGGCCAGGCGGGTGAACCATGACCGGATCGAGCGCCGGTAACCGGCGGGCATTTTGAGGGTTTCAACGTCAGCCTGGGTGAAGAAACCGATCTTCTCGTGCTCGTTGCTGAGGGTGGGGGACTGGCCGCTGTCCGTGTAGCAGCCGTACGTGACGATCACCACGTCGCGGTCTTTGCGGATGTGGTACTGCCAGGAGTCCAGAATCGGGCCGGTGGTGACCGGGAGACCGGTCTCCTCGGTGATCTCCCGGGCGACGCAGACTGCAGGATCCTCGCCGAGTTCGAGTTTGCCGCCGGGCAGCTCCCACTCCTGTCGCTCGTTCCTGAGCAACAGAACCCGGCCGTCACGCACCAGCACGCCTTTCACCGAGACGGAGAAGGCGTGCACGGTCTGCGCGGCGTTGCCTATCGGCGTCATGTCCCGATCCTCGCCTATCCGTCTCCGGCGCGCCGCACGCCCGGTGCCCTCAATCCAGTGATCACAGCTTGTGTCAGCGTCGGCACCTGGTGATTGTCACCGTACGTGTGGCCTTGTGTGATCCGTGTCATACCACTGGGGTAGCTGGTGACACAGCTTTTTCCCCGGAATCAGGCGAATCAGGCGACTCGTTCTGGCAAGGTATCGCCGATGGCGATCGGCGGGTCAAGAATGTCCGCCGATCTCACTTTGGTAGCAGCCAAGGAATGGCCTGCGCGATGGGCCCCCCGCCATCGCGACGCGCTGCCCTGCCCCGCAGCGGTCCGCCCACCGGGCATCCCGCCCGGCGTGCCCGGCCGACGGAAGGACTGCCTTGTCAGAGCACCGGAGGCGGCGTCCCAGCGGGAGACGTGCCTCGCAGCGGCCGCGCTTCCTCCTGCCGGTGACGGCCGCGGCCGTCACCGTGATCGTCGTGGTCACTCTGGCCGGCTATCTGGTGCTGCGCGCCATGCGGCCCGGCGCCGGTGCCGTGATCGCCGCGGTGCTGCCGGGCAGCCGGGCCCTGGCGGTGCTGGAGGAGCAGCGCCAGCAGATGATCGTCATGGATGCCGCCTCCCACTCGATGCACATAGTCGGCGTCCCGCAGGTCGCTGCCATGGCTGACCTGGGGACGGGTGGCGTCGGGGCGGTCAGCTTCCCGCCGCCCGACCCGGGCACCGCCCAGTCCATCGCGTTCAACATGATGTCGTCGTTCGGCTTCGACCCGAATACGCAGTTCAGCTGCCTGAACAACATCTGGACCCGGGAGAGTGGCTGGCGCTGGGACGCGGCGAACGCCAGTGGCGCCTACGGCATACCGCAGGCCTTGCCCGGGTCGAAAATGGCCAGCGCCGGGGCTGACTGGCAGACCAACCCCGCAACGCAGATCAAGTGGGGCCTCGGCTACATCCAGTCGGTCTACGGCACTCCCTGCAGCGCATGGTCTTTCTGGATGGCGAACGGCTGGTACTGACGCCACCCGGCTCCGTTCCGTAATCAATCACACAACGTGATTCCGCCTGCGTAGAAGGTCAGAGCCGGTGTCGCGGATAGTTATCACCGACATCGCCCGCCCGGCGCGGGCCGTGGCCCGGTGATCCTCCGCACTCGCAGGCGGAGCCGCTGAACCGAATACCTGTGCAGCGCCTCGCGGCCCCTCTGTGAGATAGGTCATACCGCCATTCTGGTCATTTCCCGGATATGCGGGCGGCAGTCCCAGCATGGTGGTTGACCGACAGCACCCGGCGCGTGTGATGGTTGCCCTTGCGTAACGTGTCGCCCTGACCCGCGGCACATCCGCGCGCCTCTGGCGTGGCCTGTGCCCTACCGCTGGCCGGCAGCGTCTCCCGGGTGATAGCCGAGCGCGTATCTGAGCGCCCGAACGAAGGCTCCTTCGTGTCTGCGCCCCCCACCGTGCATCGCAAGCCGGGTAAGCACCGAAAACCGTCTAAGCACCGTAAACCGCCCAAGCGTGCTTTTGCTGTCGTCGGGGTCACGGCCGTCGCCACCGTCGCGGTGGCCTCAGGCGTCGCCACGGCGGCGCCGGACAGCCAGGCGGCCCCCTCCCGGCCGGCCCACAGCGAGGAGCGGACCGGCGCCGTGGCCGTGGCCAATGTCCCCCGCCAGCTCGCGGCCGTGCGGGCCCGGCTCGCCACGGCGGAGCCGCACCGGCTGCTGGCGCAGGAGCAGCGCCAGGCCGCCGCCCGGCGGGCGGCCAAGCGCCGGGCGGCCGCCCGGCGGGCAGCGGAGCTCGCTGCCCAGCAGGCGGCCCAGCGGTCGGCACAGCCGCCCGCGAGCTCGTCCGGCGGTTCCGCCACGCCATCGGGAACTCCCCAGCAGATAGCGATGGCGATGCTCAGCTCATACGGCTGGTCGTCCAGCCAGTTCGGGTGCCTGCAGAGCCTCTGGAACAGGGAAAGCGGCTGGAACCCTTCCGCCACCAACCCGACGTCGGGCGCGTACGGCATCCCGCAGGCGCTGCCGGGCGACAAGATGGCGAGCGCCGGCGCTGATTGGCAGACGAACCCCGCCACCCAGATCCGCTGGGGCCTGGGCTACATCCAGCAGATCTATGGCTCGCCATGCGCCGCCTGGTCGCACGAGGAGGCCGTCGGCTCGTACTGACACTGACGCCTGCGGCCAGCCCTGGGCAGCGGGGCCGATACACGTGGATGGCGGCCTTCCCCGGTCGGGGAGGGCCGGGAGGGCCGCCATCCATGGCTCCCGGTGCCCCGCTCGTTCCGGCCCGGCGCCGAACCGGCGGCAGGTGGCCGGTCCGGCCAGCCCTAGGTACGGGGGCTGAGCGTGCGGACCGCCTCGGCGAAGGCGATCCTGGTGGCCAGCCAGGACCGCACCGGGGCGGTCGCGGTGAGCTCAAATGACCCGCCATCCGGGGCGTTGGCCTGCGTGACCACCACCAGCCCATCCACCGCGCCCGTGCCGGGCCGCCGGTAGGCGAACCGCCACGCGCCGGCCAGTTTCCCGCGCGAGACGAAAGGCACGCCGGCGATCCGGCGGTAGCTGGCGAACGCCCCCTGGCCGAGCGCCGCGCGCTTCAGCACCCGGCCTTCCCGCATCGGGCCGCTGACGGTGGCGGGCGCGGGGGAGACGCTGATGATGGCTCCCGATGCCGGGTTCCACAGGTACGTGACCGGTCCCTGCTGGCGCGCCTGCCACCCGGCCGGCACCGCCAGCGTGAAGCCGCGTGCCGTCCTCGCCGTGGCGGCCTGCCGCGTGTACCAGTGGTAACCGGCTGGCGGCGAAGCCGCTGCCGTGTGAGCGCCGCTGCCCGCGCTGCTGGCGCTCCCCGTGCTGCTGTGGGCGGAGGGCCCCATCACCCGCGACCACACCAGTCCGGCGGCCAGCCCGGCGACGACGATCGCGGCACCCGCGAGGCCCAGGACCAGCCAGCGCCGCCCCGGCGATGGGGGTGCGCCGGACCGGCCGGCCGGACCGACTCCCGCGCCGGTGCCGTCCGGGAACGGCGCGGCGCCCATGCTGACCGGCAGCGGTGGCGGTCCCGCGCCGGCCGGCATGGCCAGGTCGGCCCGGGCCGGGAACGGTGCGGGCTCCGCGGCGGGCGGGAACGAGTCCAGGCCGGTGAGGGGAGGAAACAGGTCCGGTCCCGGGGCAGGAGGGAGCAGGTCTGGGCCCGCATCAGCCAGCAGCTGTGCGGTAGCGGCGCCCTGGCCGGCGGGCGCGGGCGGCGGGCCGGCCGAGAAGCCGATCGGGTCGGTCCTGGCCACGGCTGCGGCCTGGCCAGCGAGAACGGGGACGGGCCGGGGGCTGGCGGAAACCGGGCCTGCCGCGGCGGGCCCGGGCCGGCGCTGGCGCTGACCGGGCCAGCACTGGCGCGGACGGCGCCGGCGCTGTCCCCGGTCGTGGCCTTGGGAGCCGCGACCGCATCGGCGAGCAACTGGCCCGCACGGGCCGCGTCTGGCCGCTGGGCCGGGTCCTTGCTCAGCAGCATCCCGATCACCATGCCCAGCGGCCCGGCCGACCGGACCGGCGGCGGGTCCGAGTGCACGATGCTGGCCAGCACCGCCATCGGGCTGCCGTGACCATCGAACGGCCCGTGGCCCTCCACCGCCGCATACAGCGTGGCGCCGAGTGACCACAAGTCGGATGCCGGGCTGGCGGGCGCACCACGGATCCGCTCCGGGGCGCAGAACCCGGGTGTCCCCACCACGACTCCCGTCTGGGTCAGCGCCGGGTCACCGGCCACCGTGGCGATGCCGAAATCGGTCAGAACCGCCCGCCCGTCGTCGGTGAGAAGCACGTTGCCCGGCTTGACATCGCGGTGGACGATACCCGCGGCATGCGCGCTGGCCAGCGCGCCAAGCAGCATCATCCCGGTTTCGGCGGCACGCTTGGGAGGCAGCGGGCCGTCCTCGGCCAGCACCTGGTGAAGCGACCGCGCGGCAACCAGCTCCATCACGATCCACGGGGCGCCACCGGACTCGATCACGTCATGAACGGTGACGACGGCCGGGTGGCTGAGCTTGGCCGAGACCCTGGCCTCCCGCAGCGTGCGCTCACGCAGGATCGCCCGGTCGTGGTCGGACATCAGTTCAGGCAGCCGTACTTCCTTGACCGCCACGTCCCGGTGAAGGACCAGGTCCCAGGCCCGCCAGACGGTGCCCGTCGCGCCCTGGCCGATCCGGGCCAGCAGTTCATAGCGCCCGGCGACGACGCTCCCCGGCCCGGTCACTGCCCGCATGGCCCGGACCATACACTGAGCGGGCGCCCCGATCCATGTGAAAAGCATGAGAATTCGCCGAGTGTCGCCTCGATATCATCGCAGCACCCATTATCTAAATGGTCGTTCAGGGGCGGTTGCCGATGGTGAGGAGCGGGCCTGCCGTATCGGTGAAAAAGTCGTTTCCCTTGTCGTCGACGATGACGAACGCCGGGAAGTCGCGCACCTCGATCTGCCAGACGGCCTCCATCCCCAGCTCGGGGTACTCGATCACCTCGACCTTGGTGATGCAGTCCTTGGCCAGCCGCGCCGCCGCCCCGCCGACCGAGCCGAGGTAGAAGCCGCCGTAGCTCTCGCAGGCCTGTGTCACCGCGGGGGAGCGGTTCCCTTTGGCCAGCATGACGAGCGAGCCACCCGCCGCCTGGAACAGCTCGACATAGGTGTCCATCCGCCCCGCGGTGGTGGGGCCAAACGATCCCGAGGCGAACCCTTCCGGCGTCTTGGCCGGCCCGGCGTAATACACCGGATGGTCGATCAGGTATCGGGGCATGGGCTCACCCGCCGCTAGTCGTTCGGCAATTTTCGCGTGGGCGATGTCGCGCGCGACCACCAGCGGCCCGGTCAGCGAGAGCCTGGTCGCCACCGGGTGCTTGGTGAGCTCCGCCCGGATCTCGCTCATCGGGCGGCGCAGGTCGATCGGCACCACGTCGCCGGTGAGGTCCTCGGCGGTGGTGTCCGGCAGGTATTGCGCCGGGTCGGTCTCGAGCTCTTCCAGGAATACCCCGTCCGCGGTGATCTTGGCCAGCGCCTGGCGGTCGGCGGAACAGGAGACCGCGATCGCGACCGGGCAGGAGGCCCCGTGCCTCGGCAGCCTGATCACCCGCACGTCGTGGCAGAAGTACTTGCCGCCGAACTGTGCGCCGATGCCGATCGTGCGGGTGATCTCCAGCACCAGCTGCTCCATGTCCGGGTCGCGGAAGCCGTGGCCGGCGGGCGAGCCTTCGACCGGCAGCGTGTCCAGGTAGCGCGCGGAGGCGTACTTGGCGGTCTTGAGCGCGTACTCGGCGCTGGTGCCGCCGACGACGATCGCCAGGTGGTACGGCGGGCAGGCGGCCGTGCCCAGCGAGCCGATCTTCTCCGTCAGGAAGGTGACCATGCTGGCCTCGTTCAGCACCGCCTTGGTCTGCTGGTACAGGAAGGACTTGTTGGCCGACCCGCCGCCCTTGGCCATCAGCAGGAGCTTGTACTCCGCTCCCGGCGCCGCGTACAGCTCGATCTGGGCGGGCAGGTTCGAGCCCGTGTTGCGCTCGTCCCACATGGTCAGCGGGGCGAGCTGCGAGTACCGCAGGTTGAGCTGCGTGTAGGCGTCGTACACGCCCCGGGCCAGGTGCTCTTCGTCCCGGCCGTCGGTGATCACCTCGCCGCCGCGCTTGCCCATGATGATCGCGGTGCCGGTGTCCTGGCACATCGGCAGCACCCCGCCCGCCGAGATGCAGGCATTGGTCAGCAGCTCACGGGCGACGAACCGGTCGTTGGGCGAGGCCTCCGGGTCGTCCAGGATGGACCGGAGCTGGCCCAGGTGACCTGGCCGCAGCAGATGGGCGATGTCGCGCATGCCCTCCCGCGCGAGCAGGGTCAGCACCTCGGGGTCGACCTCGAGGAATTCCCGGCCGAACGCCTCGCGCCTGGCGACCCCATCCGCCGTCAGCAGGCGGTACCGTGTGGTGTCCTGACCGAGGGGCAGCAGGTCGGTATAGGCGAACTCTGGCATGGTCGGCATTCCTCGGGCGGAGCGGGTGGCAAGGACGTTCTCAATGGTAGTGGCCGCACGCGTTGGCCCCGGGCCGGAAGCCGCCCACGCCGGGCACTTCCGTGCCGTCCGCGCATGCTCGTTGAATTCGCTGGGTATCTTGCCGTATCAGCAGCGCGATCAGAGGCAAGGGGTGGGGACAGGGTGAGCACTCAGGACGCTAGGCCGCGCCAGGTGGATCTCGGAGAGGCGGCCAGGCAACTTCAGCTTGCGGCGCATGATGCCCGGGTCGCCTTCGACTGCATGAGCCTGGGCGAGCTGGACCGGGCCCATACTCATGCGATCACGGCCCGTGCGGCGGCCGACGCGGCCGAGAACCTGCTGCGGGTGGCGCTGGCCGGTGAGCAGTACCACTGAACTGGCCTAAGCCGGTCCGGCCCGGGCCGAGCCGGCCACCGGCGCGACGGTCCCCGACCGCGCACCTTCGCACATGTCACGAGGTCGCCTTCCCTAGATGTGGGCCGCCTGACTAGTGTGTGAGTCACACATTAATTTGGCTATGGTCGGCAGACCGGCCTATGCCCAGGGCCCCGGCGGGGAACCCAGCCGGTAGGAGGGCTTCATGACAGCACGCGCGGAAGGCACGTTCACGGTCGCGTCCTGGGAAGAGGACACCTACCAGGACCTGGCGGGCAAAGAGAAGCTCACCAAGGCCAGGATGGGGTTCCGGCTCAGCGGCGACCTCACGGGCGACCTGGTCTCGGATTCGCTGATGTACTACCGGGAGGACGGCACGGCCGAGTACACCGGCCTGCAGCGGTTCACCGGCCAGATCGCCGGGAGGTCCGGCACCTGTGTCATGGTCGCCGACGGCGGCTACGACGGTGGCGAGGCCCGCTCCACCTGGCGGGTCATCCCCGGCTCGGGCAGCGGGGACCTGGCCGGGCTGGAGGGATCCGGCGTCTCGGTGGCGGGAGCCGGGCAGCCCGGTGGCACCTACCGCCTCGACTACGAGCTTGGCTGACGCGCCGGGCGGGGGACTGGACCAGACCGCGAACCTGCTCGGCGCCCTGTCACTGGTGATCGCCGACCGGATGGCGGATGCGATGGCTGAGGCGGGCGGGCGGCCCGAGTCCGGCGCGGCCGCGCTGTCGGCGCTGCTGCGCTTCCTCGACCGGCCGACCGTGGACCTGCTGCGCCAGGTGCTCGGGCTGACGTCCTCGGGTACGGTGCGGCTGGTCAACCGGATGGCGGAGTCGGGGTACGTCCAGCGCGGCCCGGGGGCCGATGGGCGTTCCACCTCGGTGTCACTCACCGGGGCCGGCCGGGCGGCGGCGGAGCAGGTCGCCGCGGCCCGGGCCGGAGTGCTTCTGGGCGCCCTGGATGGCCTGTCGCCCGCGGAACGGGAGACGCTGCGCGAGCTCATGTCGAAGATGCTGGGCGGGCTGATCCGCGGCCCGGGCGCGGTGCGCTGGATGTGCCGGCTGTGCGACACCGGCGTGTGCCGCGGCACGGAGGGCGGCTGCCCGGTCGGCAACGCGGTCCATGCGCGTTACGGCGTTCACGGCGGTGGTGGCACCCACGCCGGGGAGAGCCCTCGCAGCGGTGCCAGCGCGCCTCTCCGGCCGCGATCGGCTCCGCGGCCATCATGATCAGGACTTTGGCTCTGGCGGCGGGTCATGAAATCGGCCGTCGAGGTCAGCGGCTCCCCGGTTGCACAGCACCGCCGCTCACCCGGCCGGCTCGGCCCGTGAGCTTGCCCGGGGCCATAGGGACGTTCAGCGGGCCAGCCGGGGCAAGAGCAGGGAGGCCACGGTGATGCCGGCCACGGTGGCGACGACGAGCACGCCGGTGTCCAGCGCCAGGTTCGTCGGGATGCCGATGAGCAGCCAGCGAAGGGCGCTCACCTCGTAGGAGAGCGGGTTCACCTTGCTGATCGCCTGCAGCCAGCCGGGCATGAGCCGTTCCGGGTAGAGCGCGTTCGAACTGAAGAACAGCGGCATGGTGATGGCCTGGCCGATGCCCATCAGCCGGTCCCGCGACAGCGCCACCCCGGCGATGCTCATGGACAGGCAGGAGAAGAAGGCCGACCCGAGCACCACGATGACCGCGACCCCGAGCAGCTTCAGTGGGTTGAGCGTCAGCGCCACCCCGAGCACGGCGGACAGGACCACAATCACCGCGGCCTGGACGATGGAACGGACTCCGGCCGCGAAGGCCTTGCCGGTGATGAGTGCCGCCCGGGGTGTGGGCGTCACCATCAGCTTGGCCAGCACCCCGGCGTCGCGCTCCCAGATGATCTGGATCCCGTAGAAGATCGCGATGAACAGCGTGGACTGGGCCAGGATGCCCGGCGCCAGGAAGTCCAGGTAGGGAATCCCGTTCGGCACGGCGATGGCGTGGATCCGGCTGAAGGTCTCGCCGAAGATCAGCAGCCACAGCGCCGGCTGGATGGCGCGGGTGTACAGCTCGGTGCGGTCGTGGCGGATCTTGCGCAGCTCGACCCAGCAGAGCGTGGCGATCCGGCTGGCCAGCCGGCGGACGCCCGCCAGGGGCGGGTCGGCCGGGAGCCCGGGCCAGCCGGGCGGAAGCGGCTCAGCCGAGGCGGCGAGCGGTGCGCCGGGCGCGGCGGACGTCACGGATGCCTCCCTGCTCGGAATCGTCGTCCAGGGCCCCGCCGGTGTAGTGGCGGAACACGTCGTCAAGGGTGGCTCCCTCGCCCAGCCCGGCTTTGAGCTCAGCCGAGGTGCCGGTGGCGCGGAGGGTGCCGTGGTGCATGAGCGCGACCCGGTCGCAGTACAGGTCGGCCTCTTCCATGTAATGGGTGGTCATGAGAACCGTCGTCTGGCTGGACCGCCTGAGCCCGGCGATGAACTCCCAGACGTCGGCCCGCGCGATCGGGTCCAGCCCCACCGTCGGCTCGTCCAGCACCAGCAGCCGGGGCGCGTTGACCAGCGCCTGGGCCAGCTCGAGCCGCCGGATCATGCCGCCGGAGTAGGTTTTCACCAGCCGCTGGGCCGCGTCGGTGAGGCCCATCGCCGACAGTGCCTCGTCCACCCGCTGCCCGCGCACCCGGCGAGGGACGTCGAACAGCCGCGCGAACAGCTCCACGTTCTCCCGGCCGGTGAGGGAGGCATCGGCGGACAGCAGCTGCGGCACGTACCCGATCAGCCTGCGCACCAGCATCGGCTGGGCGACCGCGTTCACGCCGAAGACGGTGACCGTCCCCTCGTCCGGCTTCAGCAGGGTGGTCAGCATCCGGATGGTGGTCGTCTTGCCGGCCCCGTTCGGGCCGAGCAGGCCGAAGGTCTCGCCGGCCGCGATCTGCAGGTCGACCCCGTCCACTGCCAGGTGGGTACCGAAGCTGTAACGCAGGCCCGCGCACCTGACGGCCGGAATGGCCGGGCCCGGCGCCGCCTGGCGCCGGACCGCGCCATCGGGGTGCGCCGTCACCGCAGCGCCAGCCGCTCGGCCAGCCGCAGCAGCGCAGGCACCGCGTCCGCCAGTGCCCGCCGGTCCGGCTCGGTCAGCTCGGCCAGCGCGTGCTGCGTCAGGTCGGCCCGCAGATCGCGCCAGTCCGCTAGCCGCCGCCGCGCCCGCGGGGTCACGCTCAGCCGGATCGAGCGGGCGTCGGCCAGTGCCCGCTCCCGGCCGAGCAGCCCCTGGCCGGCCAGGCGCCCCACCAGCGTGCTGACCGTATTGGGGGCCAGCCGCAGCTCCCGCGCGGCCTCGGCCACGCTGATCCTGGGCCGGTCCGCGACCAGCCGCAGCAGTTCGCTCTGCGCCGTCGGCAGCGGCTCGTCCCGCCAGGCCTTGCGCACCGCCTGCCGGGCCGTCCGGCGGACCGCGCTGATCGCCGCCAGTAGGTCCGCCGCCTCGCGGTTGGCCACGGCGGGCGGCGCCTGTTCAGAAAGATCCTTCACAGAGCTAACTATATACCCGGTGTGTGGCGCGCAGCCGGCGGGATGACGCCGACCAGGCGGGCGCCGCGCGGCTATGCCCGGCGGCCAGGTGCGGGCGCTAACCGGGTGCAGACACCGGCCAGGTGCGGCCACCTGCCTGGGATGGCGGTGCCGGTCAAGACCGGCCGGTGCCCTCCAGCGCGGCCTCGGTGGTGCCTCCGGGCTCTGTGCTCACGACCTGTTCCTCGTGCACGAAGCGGGCGCCGCGCAGCGCCGAGATGCCCGCGGCGAGCGCGAGCAGCGCCATGGCCACGGTGAACACGATCACCAGGCCGTGGTGGAACGGCTGGGATATCAGCTCCGGGAAGAACCGCTTCCCGGTCAGCGTGGCGACGTTGCTTGCGGGCAGGTGGGCCAGCACCCCGGTCGGGCCGAGCAGCGTCTTCACCGGGTTGTACCCGAGGAACGCGGCGAACAGGCTGCCCACCGGCGGCAGGTTGCCGATCTGGTGCGCGATCGGCGCGGGCACTCCCTGCGCGGTCAGGCCGTGGCTGAGGGTGGATGGCAGGGTGGAGGCCAGCCCCGCGATCATGAGCGAGAAGAACACGCCGATCGACAGGACGAAGCCGGAGTTCTGGAAGGTGGCGAGCATGCCGGACGCGGCACCGCGCTGATGCCGCGGGACGCTGTTCATGATGGCGGCCGCGTTGGGCGCGGAGAACAGGCCCATCCCGGCGCCGGCCAGGAAGATGAGCAGCCCGAAGGCCAGGTAGTGGAAGTTGGTCGGCAGCAGCAGCAGCCCGCCGAACGCGGCCGCCGACACCAGCAGCCCGCCGGAGGCGAAGGCGCGGGCGCCGTGCTTGTCCGACAGCCACCCCGATACCGGGCCGGAGACGACGAAGCCGAACGTCAGCGGCAGCAGGTAGATGCCCGACCAGAGCGGGGTGTCCACGTAGTTGTAGCCGTGCAGTACCAGCCAGATACCCTGCAGCCAGAGGATGAGCATGAACTGCAGGCCGCCACGGGCGATGGACGCGAGCAGGGTGGCGGCGCTGCCGGCCGCGAACGGGCGGATACGCAGCAGGTGCAGGTCGAACATGGGCTGCTTCACCCGCAGTTCGATGAAGCAGAACGCGGCCAGCAGCGCGGCCCCGCCGAGCAGGCCGGTCAGCACCAGCGGGCTGGTCCAGCCCATCGTGTGCCCGCCGTAGGGCTGGATGCCGTAGGTGATGCCGACCAGGATGCCGACCAGGCCGAACGCGAAGGTGAGGTTGCCCAGCCAGTCGATCTTGGCCTTGGTCCGGACCCCGGTCTCCCGCAGGCTCAGGTAGGACCAGATGGTGCCGCCGATCCCGATCGGCACCGAGACCAGGAAGACCAGCCGCCAGTCCACCGCGGCGAGCACGCCGCCCAGGATGAGCCCGATGAAGGACCCGGAGATGCCGGCCACCTGGTTGATCCCCATTGCCGTGCCGCGCTGGTCCGGCGGGAACGCGTCGGTGAGGATCGCGGGGGAGTTGGCCATCAGCATGGAGCCGCCGACGGCCTGCACCACCCGCCACAAGATCAGCCACATGGCGCCGCTCGGGCCGGTGAACGGGTCGAACGGAAGCGCGAGCGCCGCGAGCCCGAAGATGGCGAAGCCCAGGTTGTACATGCGGACGCGGCCGTACATGTCGCCGAGCCGGCCCAGGGTCACCACCAGGACGGCCGACACCAGCAGATACCCCATCAGCATCCAGAGCAGGTAGCTGATGTTGCCCGGGGTCAGCGGGTTGAGGTGGATGCCACGGAAGATCGCCGGCAGCGAGATGATCACAATGGAACCGTTGACCGTGGCGGACAGGATGCCAAGCGTCGTGTTAGACAGCGCCACCCACTTGTAGTGGGTGCCGCGCAGCCGCGCCGGGACCGGCGGCTGGCCGTTGCCCGGCCCGCCTGCGTCTGTCCCGGTGACGCCCCTGCGGTTCCCGCCGCCGCTGGTTCCGTTCGCCGACTCGCCCACCTGGCAGTCTTCCCCTCACCGCGTTGATACTTGCTATCAGCAAACTAACAGAGGATACGGACTGCTGCCCACCGGCCCCGGGGCCTGCCCGCGTTCGCTGATGGCCGCTCTGAGCGGGCGGCGGTTCTTGCCGGTTTCCGGCCCCGGCCACCGGACGCGCAGGCCGGCTACGGGCACGGGCCGCAAGCTGGCGCCGGCGCAGGACCGTCCGGGCCGGGCTCCCAGCCGGCCCGCCCCGGCCCGGAGCCCGCCCTGCGGAGCTCAGCACTGGTTCCCCTTGGCGGCCGTCGGCTCAGCAGGACCAGCCACCGGCCTGGTGCTGCCCGCCAGGCGCTCGGCCCGGGCCAGCGCGGAGCCGGGGTTCGTGCTGTGCGCCAGGCGGTCCGGGTCGGCCCTGCCCCGCCAGGCATGGTGACGGGCCTGGCCAAGGCCGGATATTTTCATCAGGTGACGTCCCGGCCACAGCCTCGCGACCTGCGCGCTTCCGATGCTGACCGCGAACGGGTGGTGGCCGTCCTCGCCGAGGCGGCGGGGGACGGGCGGCTCACCCTCGATGAGCACACCGAACGGGTCCACCGCGCCTACCTGGCTCGCACGCTCGGTGAGCTGGCTGGGCTGACCGAGGACCTGGTCGCGCCGTCGGCTCAGCCACTGCGGCTGGACAGCTCGCGGTCGGTGGCCGCGTTCTTCACCACCCAGCGGCGGGAGGGACGCTGGGTGATGCCGGACCGGCTGGTGGTGACCGCCGTCGGCGGCCACGTCGTGCTCGACCTGCGCGAGGCGCTGCTGCAGGGACTGCACACGATCGTGCACGCCACGCTGATCGGCGGGCAGCTGCACCTGCTCGTGCCCGAAGGCGTACGGGTGGCCGTCGTGAGCGCGCGCCAGCCGGGCCGAGCTGGACCGGACCTGGAGCCTCGCCCGGCCGCGGCGGCTGTGCCCGGCTCACCTCTGGTCGAGGTGCGCGCGTTCAGCGTGGCCGGGCGGGTGCGGGTGCATACGCCGCGCCGCCAGTCCGGACGGTGGCTGGGCCGCTCCTGGCGGCGGGACCGCTGACCCCATGATCAGCTGGGACGGTCGAAGTTGACCGCGCTGTAGGCGCGGAGCTTCCAGAGCTGGTGCTCACTGGTGATGGTCCGGGTGGTACCTGAGCGTGCCCTCATGACCAGCGACTGGGTGGTCGCGCCGCCGGCCCGGTAGCGAACCCCGGCCACCAGTTCCCCGTCCGTGATGCCGGTGGCCGCGAAGAAGGCGTCCTCGGATGCGACCAGGTCGTCGGTCCTGAGTACCTGCTTGAGATCGTGGCCGGCCGCGATCGCCCGGTCGCACTCGTCGGCGTCGCGGGGGGCAAGCCGGCCCTGGATGATCCCGCCCAGACACTTGACGGCGCAGGCGGCGATGATGCCCTCGGGGGTGCCGCCGATGCCGAGCAGCAGGTCGACCCCGGTGCCGTCCCGGGCCGCCATAATGGCCCCAGCGACGTCCCCGTCGGTGATGAGCTTGATCCGCGCGCCCGCGGCCCGGACCTCGGAGACGAGCTGCTCATGCCGGGGCCGGTCGAGGATGACCACGGTGACATCCTGCGGCGAGCAGCCCTTGGCCTTGGCCACCGCGCTGACGTTGTGGGACACCGGCGCCTCGATGTCCACCAGGTCTGCAGCGGCGGCGCCGGTCACCAGCTTGGACATGTAGAAGACAGCCGACGGGTCGTACATCGACCCGCGGGCACTCACGGCGAGCACCGAGACCGCGTTCGGCATGCCGTTGGCCGTCAGGCGGGTGCCGTCGATCGGGTCCACCGCGACGTCGCATTCCGGGCCGGTGCCGTCGCCGACCGGCTCACCGTTGTAGAGCATCGGGGCGCGATCCTTCTCGCCCTCGCCGATGACGACCACGCCCCGCATCGACACGGTGTTGATGAGCAGGCGCATCGCCTCGACGGCCGCGCCGTCGGCGCCGTTCTTGTTGCCCCGCCCAACCCAGCGGGCCGCGGCCATCGCGCCAGCCTCTGTCACCCGGGCCAGCTCCAGGGCCAGGTTCCGGTCGGGCGCGTGGCGCTCCGGCTCGGCGGTGATGGGCGGGCTCGCCTGGCCCGGCACGGCGGCGGTCTGGTCATCGGACATGGCTGACGCCTTTCCTCGGTGGCCGTGATGCGATCCTACGTATCAGGCCCGGGACAGGGATAAGTCCGCTGCCGGGAGCGCCATCCGGTGAAACCTGGGGCTGGCCGCCGCGGTTAGAAAGGCGCGGCGGAGTCGCCCGGCTCGTCCTGGGCGGGCAGGGCGGCGGCGAGCCGCGCCCGGGCACCCTCCAGCCACTGCAGGCAGATGGCGGCGAGCTGCTCGCCGCGTTCCCAGAGCAGGAGTGATTCCTCCAGGGTGAGCCCCCCGCCTTCCAGCCGCCGGACCACCTCGATGAGCTCGTCGCGCGCCTGCTCGTAGGGCATGTCCGCGGCGGGTGCCACCTCGCCAGCCTGGCCGCCGGGCGGCTGGCCACCGGCAGGCGGTCTGGGGGCGGGCTGGCCACGTGCCGGCCTGCTGCGGCGTTCCGGCTGACCTGGCTGGGCGGACACGGCGCCAACTTAGCCGGCTAGGGGCCGCCGGTCATGCCGCCCGGCCGGGGCGCGGACGCCAGGTGGCCGGCCGGGCCGGGGGCCGTGGCCGTGCCGGTGGCCTGGACCGCCGCCGCCACTACCTTGGCGTAGAGGCGGGCGCCGGGTGGGCGCGGATGCACCCCGTCTCCCCACAGCAGATTGGTGCGGTGGGTGATCGTGGCCAGCCAGTTGGCGAGCACGACGTTGGGGTCGTCGCGGGCGGCGGCGGCGATCACGCTGTTGACCTCGTGCTCCCAGGGCCGTGCCTCGTAGGTGTTGACGAGAACGAGCTTGCGGCGGGGCCCGATCTCGGCCAGCAGCTGGCGGATCTGGCCCCTGGTCACGGTGCCATTGGTGCCCAGCCCCACGATCACCACCCGGCGCAGCAGGCCGTCCGCCGTGAGGCGCTCGATCTCCATCAGGCCCGCTGACATCTGCCGGCTCACCTGAGCGTCGATGTAGATGCCCGGCAGGACGGCGTGGAGCTGGGCCGCGGAGGCGAGCATGACCGAGTCCCCGATCGCGGTGACCTGTCCCCCATGGATCTTCCGGGACACCGGGCCGCTCGGACTGGGCGCCGGGGTCCCGCCGGCCGCCGGGGTCCCGCTGGGCGCGGGCGCCTGGCCCGGGCCGGCCGCGCGGGCCCGGAGGCTCTCCCGCGGGCCCTGAGCGACCGGGTCGCCGCGCTGATCCTTTCCCCCTGCGCGACCTGCCGCATCAGGCCGGAGAGCCCGCTGCTGGGCGCGTGCAGGACCCCGTACCCGGCGGTGCACGCGACGGTGGCCGCGGCGACCGTCGCCAGCACCGGCATGGCCTGCAGCGGGGAGCGCCGGGCCGCATGAACCGATGCCGCCAGTGCCCGCTGGCAGGTGCGGAACGTGGCCCGGAACCCGTTGCGCATGATGGGCGTCTCGATCCATCGCCACGACGCCGCCGCCAGCCCGATCGCGGCCCCGGCCTCGATGATCCACAGCCAGACGTTGCCGGCCCGCTGGCCGGTGACCGCCACGGCGATCGCGATGACGGGCCAGTGCCACAGGTAGATGCCGTAGGAGCGGACGCCCAGCCAGCGCAGCGGCGGCAGGCTGAGCAGGGCGCTGATGGTTCCCGGGGTAGCCGCCGCGAGGACGAGCGCGGCCGCCGCCAGCGCCGCGATGACCAGCCCGGCCGGGTAGACGGCGGCGTCGGCGCCGGAAAAGTGGCCGACCGCCCAGGCCAGCGCGGCCAGCCCGGCCATGCCAAGGAAGTCGAACCGCCGGGCGAGGTCTCCAGAAGCGGTGGTGACCCGGGCCAGCGGCCAGGTCAGGGCGATCGCCGACCCGACCAGCAGCGCGGTCGCATGGGTGTCGGTGCCGTAATACACCCGGGACGGGTCGGCGCCGGGGGTGTAGAGAATGGCCATGAGCAGTGCTGACGCGGCCGCGCCGACCCAGGCGACACTGGCGCGGGCCCGGCGGGTCTCCACCAGGAGCAGCGCCAGGCCGAGGATCAGCGGCCAGGCCAGGTAGAACTGCTCCTCGATGGCCAGTGACCACAAGTGCTGCAGCGGCGGCGGCGGCCCGAACGCCGTGAAGTAAGACACGTGGTGATACGCCTCGTACCAGTTGCTCGAATAGGTGACGGCCGCGGCCAGGGCGGGGCGCAGCGCCCCCAGCTGGCCCGGCTCGACCACGGCGACCGCGGCGGTGACGGTGACCAGCACGACGGCCAGAGCGGGCAGGAGGCGGCGCGCCCGCCGGGTCCAGAAGCCGCGCAGGTCGAGCCGGCCGCGACGCGCCCGCTGGGCGACCAGCAGGTCGGTAATCAGGTAGCCGCTGAGTACGAAGAAGACGTCAACACCGAGGAACCCGCCAGGTATCCCCCGCATGCCCTCGTGGAAGGCCATGACCACAAGAACCGCGAGGGCCCGCACGCCGTCCAGGCCCGGTGCCCTCTGCTTCGTTCTTGCGGCGCGGCTGCGACCGCCGGCCGTCTGCTCCACCGCCAACCCCGTTCGCTACCTCCCGGTCGATGCAACGCGGTAAATCTTCGCCGCTCTGGCAAGTGAGAGAACGCCGTGACACGAAAACGAGAGGATAACGCTACGCGTCCTTGGTGATATTCGCTGCCCTTTCGGCCGTCACCGCGAGCTGGTCGGCTGCGAACCTGACCATCAGCATTTCCCCGGCGGCGACGTCGGCGGCCCGCCGGACAACGCGCCCGTCGGGCCGCTGCACGATCGCGTAGCCGCGGCGGAGGGTGGCCGCCGGGGACAGCGCGAGCAGCCGGTCCCCGATATGGCGCACGTCGTCGGAGGCACGCTCGAGCCCGGCGGCGAAGCTGCGCCGGGCCCGTTCGGTCAGCGCGGTGACCAGCTCCTCGCGCCGGTCGATCTCCCGCAGCGGATCCGACAGCGCGGGCCGTGAGCGCATGTCCGCCAGCCAGGATCCTTCGCGGTCCAGTCGGCCCGCCAGCGCCCGCCGGGCGCGTGCCCGGTGCTGGGCGACGAGCGCCAGCTGCTCGGCCACGTCCGGCACCACCCGCCGGGCGGCGTCGGTGGGTGTGGAAGCGCGGACATCGGCGACGAGATCGAGCAGCGGGGTGTCCTGCTCGTGGCCGATCGCGCTCACCACCGGCGTCTGGCACGCCGCGACGGCCCGGATCAGGGTCTCGTCGGAAAAGGGCAGCAGGTCCTCGACCGAGCCGCCGCCCCTGGCGATGATGATCACTTGCACGGCCCGGTCCGTGTCCAGGCGGCGCAGCGCCTCGGTCACCTCGGCGACGGCGTAAGAGCCCTGGACCGCGACCTCCTCCACCCGGAACCTGACGGCTGGCCACCTCGCCGCCGCGTTGCGCTGCACATCCCGCTCGGCCGCCGAGTCGCGCCCGCAGATCAGGCCGATGGTGGCAGGCAGGAAGGGCAGCGGCCGCTTGCGCTCGGCCGCGAAGAGGCCCTCCGCGGCCAGTGACCGGCGGAGCCGGTCCAGCCGGGCCAGCAGTTCACCGATGCCTACGGCACGGATCTCGATCCCGGTCAGGGAGAACGAGCCCCGGGCCGTGTTGAGGTCAGGCTTGGCCCATACCACCACCCGGGCACCCTCGGCGGGCGGCGGATCCGCCGCGTCGAGCACCGTCCGGGCGCAGATCACCCGCACCGAGACCGCCGCCACCGGATCGCGCAGGGTCAGGAAGGCGGTCCCGCCGCGCCTGGTCAGCTCCGCGATCTGGCCCTCGACCCAGACCCGCCCCAGCCTGCCGACCCATTCCCCGGCGAGCCGCAGCACGGTGCGGACGGGGACCGGCGATTCCGCGGTGGTCTGCAGGGGCATGGCGGCGGCAGGTGATGGCCGGGCGGCGGGCCGTGGCCCGGTGTCAGCTCGCCCCGTCCTCGAGCTTGGAAAGGCGCCGCTCGAACATGGTGATCACATCGTCCCGCCGCGCATGTGCCTTCTCGTACTCGAGCAGAGCCTGCACACCGTCGGCGTCGAGCCCCCGCAGCCGGGCGCGGAGAGAGGGGACCGACAGGTCGTCGTAGCCCGGGATTGGCTTGGTGGCGGCTGGCTTGGCGGTGGACGGCGTGGTGGTGGCCGGCTTGGTGGTGGCGGCTGGCTTGGTGGTGGCCGGCTTGGTGGTGGCGGCTGGCGTGGTGGCGGCCGGCGTGGTGGTGGCCGGCTTGGTGGTGGCGGCTGGCTTGGTGGTGGCTGGCTTGGCAGCGCCTGGCTTGGTGGTGGCTGGCTTGGCAGCGGCTGGCTTCGTGCGGGCCGCTGGCTTGGGGGCGGCGGTGGACTTCGCCGAGGTGGCTGCCTGGGTGGTGGCCGGCTTATGGGCCGTCGGCTGGGCGGCGGTGGGCCGGGCACCAGCGGTGCCGGACTGCGCTGCCGCGGGCGGGGCAGCGGGCGCAGGACGCTCGCGGAGCTGCGTGACGTTGCCCGTGCCATTCGCAGGATGCGGCGGCGACTGCGCCGGGCCGGTCCCGTCCTGGCCGGCCGGAGCCGACGATGCGGGGTGCTCCTGCGCCTGGGCCCGGATCTTGTCCACGGCCATCAGCAACTGGCCGATTCCGGCGAAAACCGCGCGCAGCACCACAGCCGGGGCCTCTTTAATGCGGTCGGTGACCTGCGGGATGGGCATATCGTGATCTCCCTACGTGCTTGCCTGGGCGTGCCATCGCGCCCTTGCTGCGTCCCCCGGCGTGGAGCGCGCGAGTGGCCGGTGCCGCGGTGTGCTTACCTTAGTTCCGCCCAGGACATACCGCACGCGCTGGCGGGCACGGGGCATGCCGCTGGTGATGGCCGCCGTCATTGCGCCAGTCTGCCACCGCCCCGGCGTGCCACCATGCCGGTTCGGCCGCGCAGGGCTCCCCTTACCATGAGAAGCATGCCTGCGACGACCCGACGCGTCCTGCTCGCCAAGCCCCGGGGCTATTGTGCCGGGGTCAACCGTGCCGTGCAGACCGTCGAACTGGCGCTGGAGCGTTACGGTGCCCCGGTCTACGTGCGCAAGCAGATCGTCCACAACAAGCACGTGGTGGCGACGCTGGAGAAGCGCGGGGCGGTATTCGTGGACGAGGCGGCGGACGTGCCTGAGGGCGCGGTCATCGTCTTCTCGGCACACGGGGTCTCGCCGCAGGTCAGGGATGAAGCCGAGCAGCGCAACCTGCACACCATCGACGCCACCTGCCCCCTGGTCACGAAGGTGCATAGCGAAGCACGGCGGTTCGCCACACAGGGGTATGACATCCTGCTCATCGGCCACGAGGGCCACGAGGAGGTCGAGGGGACGACCGGTGAGGCGCCGTCGCACATCTCCCTGGTCGACGGGCCCGGGGGCGGCGCCGAGGTACAGGTGCGCGACCCCGCCAAGGTCGTCTGGCTGTCGCAGACCACGCTGTCGGTCGATGAGACCAACGAGACCGTCGCCGCGCTGCGGGAGCGGTTCCCGACGCTGGCCGACCCGCCCAGCGACGACATCTGCTATGCCACCCAGAACCGGCAGGCGGCCGTGAAGCAGATCGCGGCCGAGTCAGATGTGTTCATCGTGGTGGGGTCGCAGAACTCCTCCAACTCGGTGCGGCTGGTCGAGGTGGCGATCGACGCCGGCGCCCGCGCGGCCTATCTGGTGGACGACGCCGGGTCGATCGACCCGGCCTGGCTGGCGGGCGCGAGCACGGTCGGGCTGAGCAGCGGCGCGTCTGTGCCGGAGGACCTGGTCGCCGGCGTCCTCGAGCATCTCGCCCGCCGCGGCTTCGACCATGTCGAAGAGGTCGAGGCAGTGGAGGAGCGGATGGTCTTCGCGCTCCCGGCCGAACTGCGACCGGCCAGGCCCCCGCGCTAGGAGCCTGCTGAATAACAGCTTCCGGCGAGAATCCACATGTCCTTGACCTGCGTGTTCCTTGATCCAAATAGATCGATTGCGGCTTTATTCAGCGCACTCCTAGCGGGCGCTGGGCGGCGCGTCCGATGCGGCCGGCGCGTCCGATGCGGCCGGGGCGGATGATGCGGTCGGCACAGGACGGGAACTGGCTGCCGGGCTCAGGGGCCGGGGCGGCGCGTCCGCTGCCGCCGGGCCAGGGCGGGGACCGGCCGGGGGGCCAGGCTGGCGGCCGGGCCGCAGCTCTTCCGCCAGCTCACGGACGCGCTCGCGCAGGCCGCGCGACCAGGCGATGACCAGGCTCAGTGCCGTCCCGGCGAACAGCCACGGCGCCACTCCCGCCAGCGTGACCGCCGCCCCCTCGGCGGTGGCCAGCGCCACGTTCCCGGTCGCGGTCCCGGCCTTCACACCGACCAGCGCGATGCAGAACAGCAACGGCGGGGCGATCGTCACCATCAGCAGGTCGCGCGGCCGGACATAAAAGACAGCGGCGGCGCTGCCGGCGACGAAGGACGCCCCGGCCAGCACTCCCCATCCCAGCCAGGAGGCGCCGAGCAGGCCCAGGGCGAACACGGCCAGCATGCCCAGGACCGCCCCGCGCCCGGTGAGCCGGATCCCGGAGGTGTCCCGCAGCGCCTCCCCGGACATCCGTGCCCCCTTTCACACCGGTACGCCTTCAAGGATTCTCTCGCGCCGCGCTTGCGGCACGGGTCATTGAAACCGGCGTTTCGGCCAAGCCACCCGGCGTGTGGCAGCGGCAGGGTCAGCCGTCAGCGCCGGAGGGGGATTTTCGCCCGCATGATGCGGGGCAGCACCCGGCCGATGGGCACGAGCAGGATCCACGTGAACGGCGCCACGCCCGGAGCGACGAACGCCACCGGGATCGACAGCAGGAAAACCACCGGGGTCGGCAGCAGCTGGGCTAGCTCATAGCGCCGGACTGCAGGGGAGATGCTGGCCGGGACCAGGCCCTTGGCATGGGTGGCGTAGAGCCAGACGCACAGCTCCACCAGGCCTGCGCCGGCCACGCATGCGGCGTAGAAGGCCGGGGCGGCGGGCGCCCTGGTGTTGCCCGCGAACAGCAGCGCGGTCGGGTAGGGCAGGAACGCGATCGTGCCGAGGAAGAGGAGGTTAAGGAAGATGAGCGAGCGATCCAGCGCGGTGATGTACCGGAAGAGGCGGTGATGGCCCATCCAGAACAGGCCGATCACCAGAAAGCTGATGGTGAAGCTGAGGATCTTGTTCTGATCGTGACTAAGCTCCTGGGCGCTGTTCCTCACGACCTGGGGCACCCGGATATCCACCACCAGCAGGGTGATCGCTATGGCGAAGACAGCGTCGCTGAAGAACAGTACCCGGTCGTATTCCAGGTTCCCCGCCACCGAGAGCGGGTTGAGCGCTGTGCGGGCACGCTGCGGGGCGCCAGCACCTACCCCAGGCGAGGCGTCGCCCGTCCCGGCCTTGGGCTCAGTGCCGTCGGTCATCGCCAGCCGGACCTTTCATCCGTGACCCATCGTGACCGGGCCACCCGTCCGCGGCCGGGCCGGCTCATCCGCGCGCCGCCGGCCGGTGCGCGTCCGCCCGCTTCTGTTACCCAGCTTCGCTACGGTACCGGGCTTCGCTACGGTACCGGGCGCCGGTGAGCTCAGCCGGATCGGGGGACGGGCTCAGCCCCGGCGCGTCCTGCGGCCCGCGGCCGGCGCCGGGGCCCGCACCGGCCGCGACCTCGGCGGTGAGCTCCGGCGCGGACAGGGCCCGCGCCGTCTCCTCGACCAGAGCGGGTGTCTCGAGCCCGGCGTCGACCAGCCCGAGCTGGCTGAAGCGGCGCGCGCTCACCAGCACCCGGCTTTCGAGCGAGCCGACCGCCTGGTTATAGGTGATCACCGCGCTGGACAGCGCTTTGCCCAGCCGGTCCACGTGCCTGCCCATCCCGGCCAGCCGGTCGTACAGTTCCCGTCCGACGTCGAACACGGCCCGGGCGTTCTCCGACAGTGCCGCCTGCTGCCAGGCGTACTGGGCGGTCCGCAGCATGGTGATCAGCGTGGTCGGGGTGGCAATGTGCACCCTGCGCGCCATCGCGTGCTCCAGCAGCTCAGGGTCATGCTCCAGGGCCGGGGCCAGGAACGCCTCGCCCGGAATGAAGAGCACCACGAACTCGGGCGTGGGACTGAGCGCCGCCCAGTACGCCTTGGCGGCCAGCCGGTCCACATGATCGCGGAGGTGACGGGCGTGCGCGCCCAGCCTCGTTTGGCGCACCGATTCGTCGGCGGCCTCGGCGGCCTCCAGGTAGGCGGCGAGCGAGACCTTGGAATCGACGACGATGTTCTTGCCGCCGGCCAGCCGCACCACCATGTCCGGGCGCTGCGCGCCGTCGTCGGTGGCCACCCCGACCTGCTCGTCGAAGTCGCAGCGGGAGCTCATCCCGGCCAGCTCCACCACCCGGCGCAGCTGCATCTCGCCCCAGCGGCCCCGGGCCTCCGGCCGCCGCAGCGCGGTGACCAGCGCCTGGGTCTCGATCTTGAGCTGCTCCGAGCTCTGGCGCGCGATGTGCACCTGCTCGGCCAGCGCGGCGTGCGACCGGACCCGTTCCGCGTCGGAGTCCCGGAGCTGGCTCTCCACCCGGGCGAGCGTTTCCTTCAGCGGCCCGACCAGGTTCTCTACCGCCGCCCGGCGGGTCTCCAGCTCGCCGACGGCCTTCGCGTTGGCCGCGTCCAGCCGTCCCTCGGCCATCTCCAGGAACCGCCTGGTGCTGGCGTCGAGCGCCTGCGCCGACAGTGACTGGAACCGCTCAGCGAGCTGGCTCTCGACCAGCGCGGCCCGCTCGTGGGCGGCGCGGGCGCGCTCGTCGGCCGCGCTGGCCTGGGCCGCCAGGCTGGCGGCGGCGCCCGCCTGGCGGCTGCGGGCGAACAGGAACCCGAGCACCGCCCCGAGGGCGATGCCGATGAGCACAGCGAGCAGCGAGATTACGCTCATGGGCCGCATCATCGCAGCCGGGTGTGACACTCCCCGGCAGGCAGGCGGGGAGGCGGACGGCGTGGCGGAGAAGCGCAATTAGACTCGCCCGGGTGAGCCTGTCCATCGGCATCGTCGGGCTGCCCAACGTCGGCAAGTCCACCCTTTTCAACGCGCTGACCCGGGCGAGCGCGCTGGCGTCGAACTATCCCTTCGCGACCATCGAGCCGAACGTGGGCGTCGTCGGCATCCCCGATCCGCGGCTGGCGGTGCTGGCGCGGCTGTTCGGCTCCGCGCGGGTGGTGCCCGCCACCGCCCGGTTCGTAGACATCGCTGGCCTGGTGCGCGGCGCGTCCCAGGGCCAGGGCCTGGGCAACCAGTTCCTGTCCCACATCAGGGAGACCGACGCGATCTGCCAGGTGGTCCGGGTGTTCACCGACCCCGATGTCAGCCACGTGGAAGGCGACGTGTCGCCCGGGCGCGACATCGACACGGTCGCGACCGAGCTGATCCTGGCCGACCTGCAGACGCTGGATCGGGCGGTGCCGAGGCTGGCCAAAGAGCTCAGGGCGGGCAAGGGTGCGCAGCGAAAGCGCGTGGCCAACGCCGCTGCCGCCGGGCAGCGCTTGCTCGACGACGGGACGACCCTGTTCGCCGGGGCCGCCGGGGCCGGGATCGACCTGGCGGACCTGGCCGAGTTCCACCTGCTTACCGCGAAGCCGTTCCTGTACGTGTTCAACACCGACGAGGCCGGCCTGCAGGACAAGGTGGCGCAGGATGCGCTGGCGGCGCTGGTCGCGCCGGCCGAAGTGATCTTCCTCGACGTGAAGACCGAGGCCGAGCTGGCCGAGCTGCCCGAGAGCGAGGCGGCCGAGATGGCGGCCGGGCTCGGCCTCGGCGAGCCCGGGCTGTCCCGGCTGGCCCGGGCAGGGTTCCACGCCCTGGGCCGGACCACGTTCCTGACCGCCGGGCCGAAGGAGGCCCGCGCCTGGGAGATCCCGATCGGCGCCACCGCGCCGGAGGCGGCCGGGGTGATCCACTCCGATTTCCAGCGCGGGTTCATCAAGGCCGAGGTGGTGTCCTACGACGACCTGGTCGCCGCGGGCTCGGTCGCGGCCGCCCGCGCGGCCGGCCAGGCCCGCATCGAGGGCAAGGACTACGTGATGCGCGACGGCGACGTCGTCGAATTCCGCTTCCAAGCAACATCAGGTCACCAGAAGTAGCCGCGTGCCTGTGGGCTAGAGGCCACGGCGGGCGATGAACACGTATTCACGGCTGTCGTCGTTGAACGGTTCCCCAGCGAAGCCGCCGTGGAGCGCCTCCAGCTCCAGGCCAGCGACATCGAGGAGCCCGAGCCACTCGTTCTTGGTTGCCCACCACAGTGAACTCCTCGCGCCGCCGTCGAGGGTGATGTCGATCCGGTTGTCGCCCACTGCGTACCGGTTGGTGTGCGGTACCGGCTCGTGCTGATGCTGGCCGTCCAGGCGCGCGGCGATCCGGTGGTCGAAGGCAAAGGCGTTCCAGGCGAACCGGCCTTCCGGTTGGAGTGAGGCGGCGACCCGCTCGAAGGTGCGGCGGCGGTCGGCCCAGGTCGGCAGGTGCAGCAGGGCGCGGAACGGGCAGTAGATCAGCCCGGCCAGCTCGTTGAGGGCCAGGTCGCGCATGTCGCCGTGGCGCAGGTCGAGCTGCGCGCCCGCCGCGGCCGCCCGGGCCCGCGCCTGGGCGAGCATCGCCGGGGAGAAGTCTATGCCGATGACCCGCTGGCCGGTCGCCTGCGCGACCGGGATCGCGACCCGCCCGTTGCCGACCGCCAGCTCGACCAGCGGCCCGTTCGCGTGGCGTGCCAGCGCGATGTAGAAGGCGATGTCGGCTGTCATCTCAGCCGACCATTCCTGGTAGCGGTCCGCGAACGCCTCGTCCCAGCTCACCCCGCCCATGCTTCCATGCTGCGGCCAGGTAGATCCGCAGAGGCTCCGGGGTCAAGCGTGAGGCCGCGTCCCGCCGTGGGCGTTCGGGTAAGCGGTGGGAGCCGTAGTTGACCGGTGATCATGTCCGGCGAGCTGAACGGATATCACCCTGGCTCCCTGGTTATGAGCCCCATGACGCACGTCTCCGGCATAGGCCTGCTCGCTGACGCCCTAGCTGGCCTCGACCGTTGCCTTGCCGCACTCCGGTTGATACTTGATCAGCGGCGCCGGGCTCGGCTGCCGTACTGGGCGAAGCGCTAATGACCTTTTCTGGATAATAGCTTTGTAGGTCCTTGGCCTGTTAATAGGGAGTGTGTTACTGTGCCGCGCAGTCTCTCGGCTTGGGGAGACGGTCACCGGGGCGCGACCGGCAGTCTGGGGAGGACTGGACCCGCTGGGCACGCGCGAGGGGGGATCATCCATGCGCATTCGCCTGTCCGCGCGGGGGTCATCGACGGAGCGATTGGCGGTACTCGGCTTGCCCCGGCGGGGCTTGCCGCGCCGCTGGCGGTCGTGGCGGATGCTGCTGGTGCCTGCGCTTGGCGTTGCTGTCATCGGCCAACTCGGCTTGGCGGGCCCGGCTACTGGGGCGACTACCGCAGCCGCGCATGCGGCTAATGCCGGCGTCCATCCGAACAAGGTCGGTGCGCTGGACTGCAATGGCCTGAGCCCGGTGCAGCGGCCGGTCAAGCCTGCCGTGCAGTGCATCGATCCCCGTGGCCCGGACGGGGGACGGTTCGAGGACAATGGCCGCTACATTGGGCACGACGAGCCGTCCGTGCGGTTCCTCTCCTCGCAGCCAGGCTCGGGTGCCAATACCACGCTCACCGAGCGCCTGCCGGTCGAGCCAGCGGCGCTGCCGACGGTGCGTCATCCTGGGCGCGACGTGACGCACACGTTCGAGCTGACCATCGCCCCCTGGCTCTCGACCACGGTCTGCGACCCGCGGTCCACGCCGCTGCTGCCGTGCACGCCCAAGTCCGACGCCAACGCGCCGGGCGGCACCTATCCGGGCGCGGGCGCGGCGTTTGTGGAGTTGCAGTTCTACCCGCCCGGCTTCGCCCCCTTCGCCGACAGCATCAGCTGCGACAACACGCACTGGTGCTCGGCGCTGACCATCGACAGCCTGGAATGCGCCGCCGACGGGACATGCAACCCGGACTGCACCGAACCGGTCAACTTCGGCTTCATCCAGACCAACGGCGTGCCCGCCGGGCCGCCCAGCCCGCAGCTGAGCGATCTCACCTCGTTCACGCCGAACGCGCACACCCTGCTGATGAACCCGGGCGACGCGATCACAGTGCACATGTTCGACGCGAAGATCCCGGGCGGTCATGCGCTCGAAGCGAGGGAAACCGATCTGACCACCGGCCAGAGCGGTTTCATGATCGCGTCGGCGGCCAATGGCTTCATGAACACCAGCCCCGCCGACTGCTCCGGCACGCCGTTCAACTTCCAGCCGGAATACTCCTCCGCCCGTGCGCAGAACATCATCCCCTGGGGCATCGGGCCCTACATGATCAATGACCAGTTCGAGCTCGGGCACTTCGAACCATGCAAGCGGGTCAGCGGCAAGGTGGCAGCCCCGGGCAGCGATACCTACTACACGCACTGCCTGGGCCCGTACGAGTCGGCCGCAGAGGATCCCAACCTGGAACCGGATGATGCGCCGTGCTTCAAGTTCGGCGATACGCACGGCGGGACCGCGGCGCCCAACCTTGTGACCGGCTGCGACGTATTCTTCGACGCGATCGGCGACCTGGACTTCGACGGCACGCCGTACTATCCGGACTGGCCGAATTCGGTCCGGCCGGACCGGTTCCCGTCCACGTTCCTGCAGTTGCAGCCGACCACCAACGGCGGCCATCGCTATCCGCAGATCCAGTTCATGACGGACACCAGCGCGAGCGAGCTCAACACGAACTGCGACCTCAACTCGGGCGCGGGCTGTGTGCTCCCGCCCAAGGGGCCGGGGAATTTCTTCCCCTACTGGACCCAGGCCAGGGTCGCCGGCCGGTGCGTCTGGGAGTTCGGCAACATGCGCAACGGCAACACGTTCGGCGGCGATGCACAGTACGGCTCGGTCGGGCCAGGCACTTTGGGGGCGTTCGCCGGGCCGATCCGCCGCAACCCGAACTGCTGACCGACCCACCGTGCGTTGACGAGCCAGCCGCGAGCCGCCTGCCGATCGCGCACTCCCAAGGCAGAGCCCGCGGGAGCCGGGCCGCAGGGGCGCGCAGCGCGCCGCCTTGGTCTAACTACGGCTCAATCCGGCATCAGGCCGTGATGCGGTTGTGCTGTCGGGTACCACGTTGGCCACCGCCACGCTGCCAATCGGCTGTCGCTTTGAGGTGACTGATGTTGAACGGAAGTCAGTCGAGTTCCGCTTCAACGTCTGAGCGTCAGGCCACCAGAAGTAGCCGCGTGCCGGTGAAGTTAGGGCCGGGAGCCCTCCGAGGCTGCGGCCATCCGGCCACACCGTCTACGGGGTCGTGCCTACGGGGCCGTGCCCGCGCGTAGGCGCAAAAGCGGACCCCGGCCATGACGTCCCCGGGAATGGTTTCCCGTCGGCTCCCCACCTGCGTCTCACTTTGGGGCGGTACCTTTCCCAAAGGTGTGCAATGTTAGAGTCACGAGTACCTAAAACCTAGCCCAAGTTGCCTGGTCGCAGGGTGCGTGTTGGCAATCAAATCGGGTGGTGCTGTATCAAGCCGGTGCGCGGCGTGCTCTGCCGGGAGGGCGCGGGCCGTACCCAACAGGCCCTTCGCGGGCTCGCGGCGGCAAAGGGGGGCCGGTCATGGCGGATGCGATCGCGGAGCGGGTCAGGCGCTACATCCTCGATGGCGGCGATGAGGATCTTCGGCGGCTGCTGAGTATCGCTGAGACCACCGGGGAGATGGCCCGTTCGGCCTTCCGCCGGGTCGGCATGCGGGAAGGCTGGCATGCCATCGACTGCGGCTGCGGCCCGCTGGGCGGGCTGGCCGTGATGGCGGAGATGGTGGGCCCGGCCGGGCGGGTGGTGGGTGTCGACTTCAGCGAGCCCGCCATCGCGCGGGCTCGGTCGGTGGTGGCAGCGCTCGAGTTGGGCAACGTGGAGGTGGTTGCCGGTGACATCCACGAGCTCGGCGCGGCCGCGGTGGGCGGCCCGTTCGACCTGGCCTATACGCGGCTTTTCCTGATGCACCAGCCCGACCCGGTCCGGACCCTGAGCCAGATCGCGCGGCTGCTTCGCCCCGGCGGCTGGGTCGTGGCGCAAGAGGCGCTGCGCAGCCCGCCCCCGCGGTCCCACCCCCACCTCGATGCGCTGGGCGCCTACTGGGACCTGATCTACCAGGTGCTGGAGCGGGCCGGGGGGGTGCCGCACGGCGCCGTCGATGGCCTGGCGGGGTCGGCGCGGGCGGCGGGCCTGCAGGTCGTCGCGGTCGATGGACGCTTCGGGATCCTGGATCCGGAGCTGGGCTTTGGCCTGCACGCGGCCACCTTGCTGGCGGCCAGGGAACGCGCCATCGCCTCGGGGATCGCGTCTGGGCAGCAGATCGACGACCTGGTCAGTGATCTTCGTGCCGCGAAGGGCAGCGGCTACCAGTGGGTGTCAATGCCGTTCTTCCTCGACCTGACACTGCGCAAGCCGGTAGCGGCCTGAAGGGCTGCCTACGGGCCACTGCCGATGGCGGACAGGTGCCGCCCGCGCTCGCGGCCGAGGCGTCCCGTCTAGGTTCCGGATCAAAGAGTCCGTCCGGGGTATTCCTGGACTAGCCACGATCTTGCCCGCGGCGGGGAAGGAGCTCATGGTGGTGACCCTGGGCTGGCCATGCTGGATCGGAGTGGTGGCCGATGACCTGGACCGCCAGCGGCGGTTCTACGGCGATGTCCTCGGTTTCACCAAGATCGCTGAAGGCGCGGACTGGGTCCAGTTCGATCTGGGTGAATCACGGCTGCTTGAGATCGTGCGGCGAAGCGACCAGCCGCAATACGATCAAGCTCGTTACCAGGTCGGATACGCGGTCGAGGATATCGAAGATGCCCGGGCGCGGCTGATCGCGCTTGGCGTGCAGCCGGTTAGGGATCTGGAAGGCAGCTCTGCAGCCAGTGGCCGGTGGTGTTACTTCCGGGATGCGGAGGGCAACGTGTTCGAGCTTAAGGAACGGCGCCAGGCACGCACCTAATGCCCCGGGGTCAAGTCCCGAAGGTCAGTTCTGCGTTGCGCAGCTCGACCCGGCCGCGGCCGTACAGGAACATGCCGAATTGGATCATGCCAGCCCGGGCGGGGACTTCGGCCGTGACCTCCTGCCTGGTCCAGCCGCGGCTGCCCGCGAGGGGGACGGCCAGGCGCTTCGGGGCGGAGACTGGCCCGGGCGGGATGCCGGTGAGCACCTGTAGCCCGCACTGGCTGGCGACGTCCTGGGTGCGGAGCTCAGCGCGGAAGACCGCGGTGCGGCCTTCGTAGTCCTCGGCGAAGATCGTCTGCGCCAGCCCGGCGAAGCCGTAGGGTTCCAGCACGGCCGAGGACAGAACCGCGGACTCGCCTTCGGTGCCCGCTGAGGCGGTGCAGGAATAGTCTCCCCGTCGGCTGTCTGCCCGGCCGCGGCTCGGCATGCGCGATGCGAACCGTGGTCACGGCCAGCTCTCCCCGGTGCTGTTCACGCCGCTTAGTGTCCGGCCGCCGCCACCTGGCCCGCAATGGGCCTAGACCCACTCTTCGTGATGCCGGGTGCGGAGGGCGACGTGGCCGGGCTTGAGGAGCGGCGCCAGGAAAGGGCCTGACCGGGCCGACGTCGGCTGGCCCAGCTGGGTCCCATCGATGTGGCCTTCGGCTATGCCACTTCAGCTTCCGGATCGATGCCGTGTCGGCGGAGAAGGTCACGCAGCCGTTCGATCTCATCGCTCAACGAGGGAAGGGCGGCCCGCTCTTGCTCACGGGCGGCTCTGTCGTGGAGCAGCTGCTGTTCCCGGTCGCGCAGCACCGCCGCGGTCTTGAAGTCCTGGGAGTCGGCGGCGCGCTCTTTGTCGCGGCGGACCTGGGCGATCTCCCGGTCGAGCTGGCCCCGGCCCGGGCCGGTGCCCATGCGTTGTTCGAGGATCGACAACCGCCATTCCAGGGAGTCGAGACGGCCGCGAAGCTCGGGCGGCAGCTGGCGCTGCCCGCCGCCCGCCGCGGCGCGTCCGGGTCCTGGCTCAGCTTTGCCCTGGCTGGCAGACACCAGCCTGATCACTTGCTGCCGGACTCGGTTCGGGTCAACACCCAGGCCGGCCAGTACCTGGGCGGCGGGGCCCTCGCCGACCCGGACCAGGCCGAGCAGGATGTGCTCGGTCCCGATGGAGGAATTGCCGATCGCGATCGCCTCCCGCAACGACAGCTCCAGCGCCTTCTTCGCCCACGGCGTGAACGGGATGCGCCCCCGCTGCGGACGCTGCTGGGCCCGGCCGGCGACCTCCTCAACCTGCTGGCGCGCCGCCTCCTCGGTGATCCCCAGCGCCGTCAGCGCCTGGGCCGCCATGCCGCTGCCTTCGCGGATGAGGGCGAGCAGGATGTGCTCGGTGCCGATGTCGTTGTGGTTGAGTGCCCTGGCCTCTTCCTGGGCCAGGGCCACGATGCGCCGCGCCTGGTCGGTAAACCTCTCGAACATTCTCAGCGCCGCCCTTCCGCCTGGTCTCGCCCGTCCCCCAAACACAAACACGATACATCGCGTTTCAGGGCTGCGGCGCGATGAGGATCCGGCCGGGGCTGGCCGGTCACGGGCAGACGTCGTGCACCCAGTCGGTTTCACCGCGGCGGCGGGCGGGCTGCCTGGCCTCGATCGGTTTGCCGCAGCTCACGCAGGTTTTCCCGGCCGTATGGACGGAGTGATCTTCGCCTGTGTCTCGGCCGGGCTCGGTGAAGTCGGCATCGGCGAGCTGCTGGCTCTGCGTGGCGGTATAGCCCTGCTGGGGTGTGAATCCGGCGACCATCGGAACTCCCTTCTGGCCTCCTGGCTCACTGTCATTGTCCCCGCCTGCTGAGGCACTGGCACAGCGGAAGGCGGTTACTTGGTCGGCCTACCTTTCCTGAGCGCGACCGGCCCGGCTGCGTTGTTTCAGCCACCCGGCCGCCTCAGGCCCTCCGACGCCGACCGTGACAGGGTGATTGACACGCTCATCAGCCGTAGTGCCTCAGGTGTGGCCACAGCGTGTGCCAGCTCGCCGTCGGGCCGGTGCAGACGCCGATCGGGATGTCGGTCCAGTCGTTGTGCACGTGGTACGGGGCGTAGTAGGTGGTCAGCAGGCGGCAGCTGGCGAAGTACGGCCGCAGCCGGCCGAGCGCGTCGACCACGAGCACGGTGTGGTCCGAGGCCCGCCCCGGTCCCCACATCCAGTAGGCGTTGTGGCCGGAGAGCACCGGCGGCAGGTGGTCCGGGGTGCCGAGGACGTCGAGCGCGGCGGCTTCTCCGTAGTACCCGGTGAAGATCGAGGTGGGCGGCTGGCCCGCGCGCGCCAGCGCCGCGTCCTGCGCCGCGACCGCGTGGGTGAGCTGCGGCCAGCCGACGCTGTCGCCGAGGTCGGCGTGCTGAGAAGATGCCGGCAGGTCGTGCACGTGACTGACTGACACGATGGGCAGCACGCCCGGCAGGATGATGGCCATGCCCACCAAGGGCGCGGCGATCAGGAGTCCCCGCCGCAGCCGCGGCCGGCGGCCGCGGGCGATCCAGCGCTCGGCCGCCAGGGACCCTGCCGCCAGCACCGCCGGCGCCGTTCCGTCGGTGTAGTACGCCTTGCCCGGCACCCAGGCCAGCACATAGACGACGATGAGCGTGGTGGCGACGGCGATGAACCGCAGCTCGGGGGTCCGCCACAGCCGGACGAAGCCGGCGATGACCACCGGTATGAGCAGGAGTCCCAGGTAAACGAGCTGGGCCGGCAGCCCGCCGACGTAGTCGGCCGCGGAGTTGTTCTGCTGGTGCAGGGCCGAGGCCATGGCCAGCTGCGGCCATCCGTGCGTGGCCTGCCAGATGACATTGGGCGCCCAGATGAACGCGGCGATGCCGGCTCCGAGCCACGGCCATCTCGTGCGCAGCACGGAGCGGTGCTCCGAGACCAGGATGCCGAGAGCGAGGCCTGCCAGCAGCATGACCATCAGGTTGTTGTTCTCGAGCCCGGCGCCGGCCGCGATGCCAGCGCCAAGCCACCAGTGCGGCCGGTGCCGCAGCAGTGCCGTCGTGACGCACAGCAGCACCGCCGCCCAGGCCAGCAGGTCCAGCGGCGTGGTGTTGCCGATGTGCGTGGCGCCGATGACGATCGGGGCGCAGGCCGTGGCGAGGGCGGCGAGCACCCGGCCGAACCGGCCCGCGCCGAACAGCGCCGCGAGCCTGGCCGCCATGACCACGACCGCCCCGCCAGCCAGCGCCGGGATGACGCGGACCGCCGTCGGGCTGACGCCTAGGACGTTGCTGATCCGGGTGAGCAGCGGGACGAGCGGTGGCTGGTCCACGTAGCCGAACGCGAGATGGTGCCCGGCCACGATGAAGTACAGCTCGTCCTGCTGGAAGCCGTACCGGCCGCTCACCGCGAGCTCGACCGCCACGAACACGGCGCCGATCACCCACGCGAGTACCGGCACGCGATCGGAGGTGGAACCCGGCGCCGACGGCGTGGATGGGGTCATTGGGACGGCGTCCTCAGGGGTCAGGGCGGATCCTCCCGGCTCGTTCATTACATTGCCTCCCGCGGTCTGCTGTCAGGAAGTCCCCGGCAGGCTGCTGGACGTTGTTGCGTCCTTAAATTGATATCACTATGATACGCACGTGGTATCAGTCACGTCAAGCGGAGTTGGTAGCGATGACGGCACAGGCTCTAGCCAGCCCAAGTCAGCAGCTGGCCCGGCAGCCGATTGGCTGAGCGCGGGGGATGGTCAGTGCCCGGCCAGGCGGGGGAGATGCGCCGGCCGGGCCGGCCACCTAGCGCCACCCGGCCCGGTTAGTGTTCCGCCGTTCCGGGCGCGGCCGGCCTGGCCCGGCACCGTGACCGCCAGCCTGGCCCGGCACCGTGACCGCCGACCCGGCGCGGGGAGGTGGCGGGGGCGATCAGCGGCCCGCGCACTCGCCCCGGCAGGGTAACGTCACGGGTGGCGATCAGCCCGCCCGTGCGCTTGCCTGGGCAGGGCAGGTCGAACTAATGTTCGTTTTATATGGATTTTCCAGTAGGTTTGTAATGTATACAGTCGCGACTGGTGTACGGGTGCCTGGCGGGGGCAGTGTGCATCGCGGTCATGGGCTGGCGAGAATGCGACAAGATCTACGGAAAGTAAGCACCGGGTCCGGGCGCGTGCAGGAGCGGCCCGGCTGGGCCCGGCGGCCCACCCATGCTGAATCACCGCAGGTCAGCGGCGGTGTTCGAAGCGTATTCGGAGTGACCACAGCGAGTCATCGCAGGTCGGTGGCCGAATCGTCATGCCCTGCCCACCCCAAAGGACTCCCCGATCAGCCCGTTATGACGCAGAATGGTCCATTGACGGACAAGGACAGCGCCGTAACTCGGCGCAAGCGCGGGAGCCGGGGGCGGAGGTGTCATGGTTCGTAGGTCAACCGTCGATCGCAGTCCGCAACCAGATGTGTACGACGCGGACTACGCTGCGGGGACCGGGGATCTGGCGCCGGATAGCGGGAAGACAGACCGCACCGCCCCGGGCTGGCGCGGCGCCGGTGGGCGCTGGATGGTCTGGGCGTTCCGGATCGTGGTCTGGGCCGTGCTGCTGCTCATCGGTTACCGCGGTGTGACCGCGATCATGTTCGGGGAGGCAAGCAACAACCCGGCTCCTGTGCCTGCGGCCAGCCCGGGCAGCAGCTTCCCCTCGGCACTCGCGGGTGCCTATGCTATGCAGTTTGGCCAGGTGTACCTGAACGCGGACTCCGCCACCGCCAGCCAGCGGGCCAGCGAGCTGGCCGCGTTCCTGCCCGCGGGTTCGGATCCCCAGCTCGGCTGGAACGGGAGCGGGTCGCTTCAGCTGCAATCTGAGCAGGTTGCGAACGTTGCCGTGCAGGATGCCCATCACGCGCTGGTGACGCTGCTCGCGCGGGTCAACGGGCAGCTGATGGAACTCGGCGTGCCGGTTTATTACTCGGCCGGGGCGCTGGCGGTTTCCGGCGAGCCGGCCTGGCTGCCCGCGCCGGCGAAGGCGTCGGTGCCCGCGCCGTCGGCACCCAGCTCCGATGCGGCCACCCAGGCGGAGCTGATGAGCCAGCTGCCCGCCTTCTTCCAGGCCTATGCCAGCGGAGACCAGGTCACCATCGACCGCTTCCTCGCCCCCGGCACCCACGTGGCCGGCCTGGGCGGCGAGCTCACTTTCGGTTCACTGACCGGGGTCACCGTCCCGGCCGGCGGGAATACCCGACACACCATCGCCACGGTGGTATGGCATGTCCCGGGCCAGGCGAGCCCGGCCCCAGCGG
The DNA here is from genome assembly GCA_963730065.1 of uncultured Actinomycetes bacterium. Classification (GTDB taxonomy): domain Bacteria; phylum Actinomycetota; class Actinomycetes; order Streptosporangiales; family Streptosporangiaceae; genus UBA9676. The sequence continues at coordinate 76,694 of CAVSQL010000019.1, forward strand.
CGGCCAAGAGTGCACCCCCCGCCGGACTCGAGATGAGTTACGCACTGACGATCGTGAAGAGGAGCGGGACCTGGTATATCAGCGCCATCGGCCCGTCGCTCCAGCCCGCGGGGTCGTCGTGACCATAACCTCGCCGGCCGCTGAGCCAACCCGCACCCCGGCAAGCCCTCACCCCGGAGTAGTCCGATGATCCACTCACTGGCCGCGGCGGCGCCCCTGTCGCTGAGCACCTCCGGTCTCGTGTCCTACTTGCAGGGCCTTTTCGGGCCGCTGTTCCTTGGGATTGTCGGGATTGTGGCGCTTTTCTTCCTGTTCACCCGGGAGATCATCAGGTTCGTGCAGTTCATGGTGCTCGCGGTCGCGATCGCCGTGGTCTTCTATACCCCGAGCATCGTGCAGACCCTGGCTCAGGGCATCGCCAAGGCCTTGGGCGTCCACTGACCTCTGCTCCAGCGGAAGGAGAAACAACTGGTGGAGCTGCCCACCTATACCAGCATCTGGCGGATCGAGAAGCGGCTGTACAAGCTCTACGACTTCCGCCTTCCGATGCCCCTGCCGGTGGGCCAGATTGCCGTCTTCACCGCCATCACGGTGCCGTATGTGATCCTCCTGACGCTGTTCGGGCTGCCCTTCAATCACAACTTGTTCTGGCTGTACGTGCTGCCGCCCGGCGTCCTCACCTGGCTGGCCACCCGGCCGGTCCTGGAAAGCAAACGCCTGCCGGAGCTGATCATTTCGCAGGTGCGCTATATCGGTGAGCCGTCGGCCTGGTGCCGGATGACGCCACATGTCGAGAAGGACGAGATCGTTGTGGTCGGGCAGGTGTGGCGGCGCAGCCAGGCCCAGCCAGCCGCGGCGCCTGCCGTCGGGCCGGCCGCCGTGCCCGCCGTCCAGACCGCCGTGCCCGCCGCAGGGCTGGCCGCCGAGACCGCCACCGTGCCCGCTGTGGAACTGGCCGCCGGGCCGGCCGCCGCGACCGCGGCCGGGTCGGCTGCCGCGACCGCGGCCGGGTCGGCTGCCGCCCGGCCGGGTGTGTGGCCTGCCCGTCAGCCGGCTCCCGCACCAGTGTCCGGTCGGGCCGCCGGCCGGGTGCGCGTCCCGGCTGCCGGGGAGCCCGCCCGGCCCGCCGCTGCGGCCACGCCCGGTGCCGGCCAGCCGCAGGGGGTCCGCGCCGCTGCGGCCGCGCCTGGTCCCAGCGGTTCCGTGAGCCGGGGGCCCGCGCCCGCCTCGTTCGGCGCCGCCGCGACCGCTGTGCCCGCCGCGCCCGCCCGTCCGTCAGCGCCGGCCAGTGCTCCGGTTCCTGCTAGTGCTGCGGCCCCTGCCCCCGCCCCCGTCAGCGCTCCGGTGCCGCCCAGTGCTCCGGTTCCTGCTAGTGCTGCGGCCCCTGCCCCCGCCCCCGTCAGCGCTCCGGTGCCGCCCAGTGCTCCGGTTCCTGCCCCTGCCAGTGCTCCGGTGTCGCCCAGTGCTCCGGTTCCTGTCCCTGCCAGTGCTCCGGCGTCGCCCAGTGCTCCGGTACCGGTGAGCGCTCCGGTGCCGCCCAGTGCTCCAGCCGCGGCGGCGCACGCGCCCGTGGCCCCGGCGCCGCCCGTTCGTGAGGCGCCGCCGTTGGGCTCCCGTGACGTACCGGAGGCTGGAACCGGGCGGGCAACCGGGACGCCACCGGTGGTGGTCGTGCCCGCGCAGCAGGGCCCGGCCGACCCGCCCACGGTGCGGCCACGGACAGTCGAGCGGGCGCTGAGCGGCCCGGCCGGCCAGCGCAGCACGCACTGGCGCGATCACGTCGCGCTCGTGCCCGGCGGGGCCGGGCCAGGCCGTCCCGATCATGACAAACGCGACCGGGCGCGGGCTGTCCTGCCGATCAGCGGCTCCCGGCTGGTGGCGGTGGTGGGCTGCACCGTCGGCGCCGGCCAGACGGTGACCACGCTGATGGTCGCCGACCTGCTCGCCAGCCTGCGCGGGCAAGCGGTGGCGGCGCTCGACCTCAACCCCGGGCCGGCCTCCCTCGGCGAGCTGGCCGCGCCCCGGCCCGCGCTGACGGTCAAGTCACTGCTCGCCCATGAGATTCCGGCCGGGCGTCAGGCGCGCAACGGGGACCAGCCGCGCGCCCGGGGCCAGCTCGACGTGTTCGCCCCAGAGGTCCGGGGCGACGGCGCGGTGGACATGGGCGATCTGGAGTACCACCGGATGTTCGGCGCCGTTGCCGCCGGCTACCAGCTCACCCTCGTGGATCCGGGCGCCACCGCGGTGGCCCGGGTGCTCAGCGCCGCCGACCAACTGGTGCTCGTCGCCCCCGCCAGCCCCGATGCCGCCCGGGCCTTTGCGATGACCCAGGAATGGCTGGGCACCCATGGCTACGGCGCGCTCAGCGCGAACTCGATCGCGGTGGTCAACGGCCTGTCCAAGCGCAGCATGCCGCACGCCGAACAGGCTGAGCTGGTGGTCAGGGGCAAATGCCGGGCGATCGTCCGGGTGCCGTGGGATGACCACCTGGCCGAGCCGCAGACCGAGCGGGGGATCAGGGACAGTCTGGACCCGAGCGCCGCGGCGTCCCGCCTCGGCCAGCTGCGCCCGCCCGTCCTGCAGGCCTATACCGCGCTCGCCGGGGTACTGGTGGCCGCTCTCAGCGCGAGCCTGCCGCGGCGGCGGAGGGCGGCCACATGAGCGGACGCACCCGGGGCCGCAGCCGGCTGAGCGTCCGCTACTTCGATGACCGGATCCTGCTGAGCGAGAGCCACGCCTGGGCGTACTACCGGCTGCCGACCCACCCCTACGAGTTCACCACCCCGCTCGAGCGGGAAGCGGTGGCGATCAACGCCACGGTGGCGCTGGCCGCCATCAGGCTGCCCGACACCGAGGCGCACCTGCGGATCGTGCACCGGTCATACCCGGCGGCGCAGTGGGCGGCGAGGCTGGACGCCACCTCAGACGGAGGGCCGGGCTGGCGGGACTGCCTGGATGAGATGTACCGCCACGTGTGGGCCAAAGACTTCTGGACCAAAGAGGTCTACCTGGGGGTGCGGCTGGGCCAGCGCGGCATGCGGGGGCAGTTCTCGGGCGGCATGTTCTCCCAGTTCGTCAACGCCTACCGGACCAGCGAGCAGGCGCTGGGCGTGGCCGACGAGGCGGTTTCCGACAGCGAGCTGGCCCGCTGGACGGAGCAGTCCGAGCGGCTCGGCCGGGCGCTGTCGGCCAGCGCCCTGCGCGCCCGTCATGCGACCAGCGACGAGATCGCCTGGCTGTTCCAGCACACGCTGGCGGGGACGGTGGGCGACCCGCCGCCGTCGGCGGCCCTCCGCCGCACCTGGGGGGCGGGGGAGATCGAGGCGCTGGCCGAAGGCCAGGTGCAGAACGGGCGCACGATGCTGCGGCTCGAGCACCCGGCCGGCGAATCGTTCGTGGCGTTCGTGTCCTTCTCCCGTTTCCCCGACGTCATGTCGTTCCCGGAGGGGGAGCCCTGGCTGCATTTCGCTGACTCGCTGCCGTTCCCGGTCGAGGTGAGCTCCCGGATGAGGCTGATCCCCCCGGCGAAGGCCAGCAAGGACGTCGGGCGCAGGCTCGCGCATGCCAGGGACATGGACGCGCATATCAGGGAGGCCGGGGTCGACCTGCCGCTGGCGCTGGCCGAGCAGCTCGAGGCGGCCAGGATGCTGGAGCACGGGATCACCAAGGAGCGGCTGCCATTCGTATACGGATGGCACCGGCTGTCGGTGATCGCGCCCACCCGCGACCTGTGCCAGCGCCGGGTCGAGGCGCTCGTCGAGCACTACCGCGACATCGGCATCGACGTTGTCAACTCGACCGGCGACCAGTTCTCCCTGCTGTGCGAATCGCTGCCCGGCGACCACGTGCGGCTCTCCTCGTACGTGCAGCGCCAGCCGCTGTACACCATCGCCGGCGGCGTGCCGACCGCGACCGTGGGCCTCGGGGACGTGCCGGTCGGCGGCATGGACGGCAGTGAGGACACCTGGGTCGGCCCCTACATCGGCGAGACGCTGGGCCGGGCGCGGTCCATCGTCCACTTCGACCCGCTGCTGGCCGCGACCCGCAACCGGCCCACGGCGGTCGCGATCACCGGCGAGCCGGGTGGCGGCAAGACCACCCTCGCGCTGCTGCTCATCCTGCAGCTGGCGCTGCGCGGCGTGACAGTCGCGGTCATCGACCCCAAGGGGGACGCCGAGTCCCTGGTGGATGTGCTGCAGGCCCGCGGCCGCAAGGCCCGGGTGCTCCCGCTCGGCGGCGCCGCGCCGGGGCTGCTCGACCCGTTCTCGTTCGGCGACGACCTAGCCGAGAAGCGAACCATGGCCACCGAGACGCTGCGGCTGCTGCTGCCGCGGATGAGCGAAGAGCGCGAGAGCGCCATGATCCAGGCGGTGGGCGCGGTCGCGGGCCGGGACCGGCCGAGCCTGGGCAAGGTCGTCCGGTATCTGGAGCAGGCCGAGGGGGCCGCGTCCAGGAACCTGGGTGCGGTGCTGCGCTCGATGTCGGAGATGCGGCTGGCGCGGCTGTGTTTCGCGCCCTCGGGCGGCCAGCGCATCGATGCGGCCGGGTGGACCACGGTCTTCACCCTGGCCGGTCTCACGCTGCCGGACGCCGCGGTGAGCCGGGACGACTTCTCCTACGAGCAGCGGCTGTCCGTTGCCCTGCTGTACCTGGTCTCCCAGTTCGCCCGCAGGCTGCTCAACGGAATGGACCGCCGGCTGCCCAAAGCCATCTTCCTGGACGAAGCGTGGGCGATCACGTCCACCCCTGAAGGGGCCAAGCTGGTGCCCGAGGTGTCGCGGATGGGCCGGTCCCGCAACACCGCGCTGATCCTGGTCTCCCAGAACGCCGGCGACCTGCTGTCCGAGCAGGTCACCAACTGCATCTCCGGTGTGTTCGCGTTCCGCTCCTCCGAGCGGGTCGAGGTGGCGAACGTCATGGCACTGCTGGGGGTGGAGGCGTCCGATGAGCACCAGATCGCGCTGCGAGGGCTCGGCAACGGGGAATGCATCTTCCGCGACCTGGAAGGCAGAGTAGGCCGCATCGGCATCGACCTGATCTCCGACGAGATGCGGCAGTGGCTGGACACCAACCCCACCCGCCGCAGGCCGGGGGTGGCTGCCCCGGGCGTGAGCGCGGAGCCCGCGGCGGGCGCGGAACCGGCGGCGGGCGCGGAACCCACAGCGGGCGCGGAGCCCGCGGCGGGCGCGGAACCGGCGGCGGACACGGAACCTGTCTCCGGACGGCCGTCAGCGCCGGGAACCGGACGGGTGTCAGCGGGGGCTGGACAGCCGTCAGTGCCGGGGACCGGGCAGGTGTCAGCGGGGGTCGGACAGCCGTCAGCGCCGGGAACCGGACAGATGTCGGCTCGGGAGGCCGGACAGCCGTCACCGCCGGGGACCGGCCGGCCGCCGCCCGGGACCGGCGCCGCGCCAGACCGCCCAGCCGACCCATACGCAGGTGAGCCAGCGCCCTGATCAAGAAAGCCCCCCATGCCCAGCCCGATCCGCCTGACGCGCGCAAAGTTCAGACTCCTCCGCGCCTTCCGGAGCCCCCTGATGCCCAGACCGCTTTCCTGGGTGCCGCTACCCGTGCGGCGCCTGCTGCTGCTGCTCGGCGTCATCGCGGCCGTGGCTGGCCTGCCCGGCACCGCGCAGGCGGCGGTGAGCCCAGCCACCCCGGCCAGCGCGGCTGCCTCCACCACGGTGACGGCCCGTGTGTTCGTGGTCAGCACGGCTCACCCGGCCAGCCCGGCCGGCCTGGCCAGCCCGGCCGTGCCCGGAGGTGTCTGTCAGGTCCCTGGGGTCGGTGACATCGGCGGCCTGCTCGGGTTCTGCGCGTCCGGGTCCAGCGGCCTGATCGGCGACCTCAACAACATCTGCCAGCAGTCCGCGCCCGCGCCCGAGTCCGCCACCGGCGGCCTCGACGCGCTGGTCAGGCCGCCCGCCTCGGCGGTCCGCCAGTCAGCCACGCTCTATGACAGCTACGGGATGGCCGGGCAGTCGTGGTCCGCCTACGGCCTGCAGTGCTCCGATTTCGCCTCGATCATCGGCAATCAGGTCGCGGGAGTGGTGTTCACGGGGGCGAAGGCGCTCGACCGGGTGACCATCACCGTGTACCAGTCGGCGGCGGGTGAGGGCATCCTCGCCTGGCTGAGCGGTGTCGTGGACAGGCTGATCACCAGCCTTGGCAACGCCATCTACTTCCCCTTCCTGGCGCCGGTGGTCATCATCGGCGCGATCTGGCTGGCCTGGCAGGGCCTGATCCGCAAGCGCGCCTCCCGCACCATCGAGGGAACCATCTGGATGGTCCTCGCCTGCGCGACAGCGATCTGGCTCATCGGGCGGCCCGCGGACTTCACCGGGATCGGCAAGTCGGTGTCCGATGGCATCACCCAGACGCTCAACATCGCCTTCGCCAAGCTTCCCGTCCCCCAGCAGAGCAGCTGCGTGCCGCTGCAGAAGGGGGACCCGCAGGTGCCGACCGGAACCAACTTCGCCTACACCGCGGGCAACGGGGTCGTCGACACCAACGCCAACGAGCTGTGGACGGTCCTGGTCTGCAAGCCGTGGCTGGACGGTGAGTTCGGCACCACCACGTTCGCGACCGGGGGCGGCCACCCGACGGTCGTCAACAAGTACGGCCGGCAGCTGCTGTGGGCACAGGCGATCGCGGCTAATGAAAAACCGACCGCAGCGGTGCTCGCCGCTAAGCAGGACGCCTACGCCGGCATCGCCGCCTCGATCAAGCAGAACGATCCTGGCGTGTATCCGCTGTTCCAGGGCAAGCTGTGGACCACCCGGCTGGAGATCGGCTTCGCGGCGCTGTTCGCCGCGCTGGCCGCGGGGCTGCTCGTGCTGCTCATCGCGATCACCCTGATCGTCCTGAAACTCAGCTTCCTGCTGCTGCTGGTGGCAGGGCCGTTCTTCCTCATCGTCGGCACCCACCCGGGGTTCGGGCGGATCGTCGCCCTGCGCTGGGCCGAGATGCTGATCGGTGTGCTGCTCAAGACGGCAGCGATCGCCCTGGTACTCAGCCTTTTGCTGTACGCCTATTCGCTGATCATGGGCGCCAGCGACGCCGCACTGCCGTGGGCGCTGAAGATCCTGATGATCTCGCTGGTCACGGTCGCGGTATTCATCTACCGCAAGCCGTTCGGCCACCTGTTCTCAGCCGTGGGGTACGGGGTGATCGGATCGCAGGAGCGGGCCGAGACGAGCATGGCGAAGGCCAGCAGCACGGCGCGCCGGAACACCGTCGACGCCGCGACGGTGGGCGTTCCCGGGTTCGCCGGCTACCGGGCGGCCCGGTGGGCCCGGCGCAACCCGGGACAGGCGGCCAGCGTGGCCGCGGGGATCGCCACGGCCGGCACGGCCGGAGCGATGGCCGGAGCCGCAGCGGCCGGGGCCGCCAGGGGAGACGGGTCGGACGGAGCCAGCGGGGCCAACGGGCATGCGGCCGACGGCTCCGCTCAGGCCGACGGAGCCGACCCGCAGGACACCTCGCAGGCGGGCTCGGGTTCCCGGGCGGGGCGGGCCGGTGCGCGTGGGACAGGAGCAGACGGCGGCGACGGCGGCGACGGCAACGGCGCTGGCCGCAATGGTGCTGGCCGGACCCCGCCGCCGCTCGACCTACCGTCGCGCGACGCGGAGGCTGGGCCGCCGCCCCAGGCGGGCTGGGCGCGTGGCGGGACCGGCCCAGCCAGGTCCCGCTGGCCGGATACCGCGCCCCGGGCGGCGCCCTCAGGCACGCCGCCCGCGGCCAGCCCTCCTCCGGCCCGAGCACAGGCCAGAGACCAGGCGCCAGCCAGAGAGCAGGCCAGAGACCAGGCGCCGGCCAGAGACCAGGCCCCGGCCAGGCCAGCTTCCTGGGGTAACGGCGGCCCCTTCTTCGCCCGCTCGGGGGGAGGACCGGCACCGGCCGGGGGCAGGCCGGCCAGCGGCCGTCCGGCACCATCTGCTCCGGCGGGCCGGGCGTCATCCGCCTCGCCAGCGCCAGCGTCATCCGCCCCGCCGGGGACGGCGTCATCCGCCTCGCCAAACCCGGCGGCTCAGCCTGACCAGCCCAGGTCGCCGAGCCCGTTCTGGCTCCGCCCGATGCGGCGCCGGAAGTAGTTCCCGCGGCTATGGACCTGACGTCGGCACAGCGGAAAGTAGCATTCGCTCTCATCGTCCTCGCCCTGGCCGGGCTGGGGGCCTTCCTGCTGTGGCCGCGCTCATCGCCCGCATCTCACCAGGCGGGGCCCACGGCTCGCGGGGTGGCGTCCACGCCAGCGCGGCCACCGGCCTCCCCGGTGGCCGCGGGGAGCCCGGCGCCGTCCGGGCCGGCAGTGAACATCTACCACTGGCTCCCGTTCACCCAGGCTGACCTGACGCAAGCGGCCGGGGTGGTGCGGCAGTTCTGCACCGAATACGCCACCTACTCCTATACCGAGAGCGCGAGCAGCTACGTCGGCCGGATGCGGAGCCTGGTCACGCCGGAACTGGCGACGACCCTGGAGCAGGACTGGGCGACACCGGGCGTCGCCCAGGCGAGGACCCAGCAGAAGCAGACCGCCACCGGCAGCGGCGTGATCACCGCGCTGCGCGCGTTCGGCTCATCGAGCCTGACCTTCCTGGTGACGCTGAACCAGAAGACCTACAGCACCCAGCGGACGGGAAAGACCTCCGCCCACGTGGTCAGCGGTGACTACGCGATCACGGCCGCCCAGTCGGGCAGCGGCTGGCAGGTGAACGACATCCAGCTGGCCTCCGCGGGCAACTCATGAACTGGCGGCTGGGGCTTGAACGCAGCGGCCGGCCCGCTGTCCTCATCGCGGTGGGCCTGGTGCTGGTGATGGTGCTGGGCCTGGTGGTCGTCGGGGCGAGCCTGATCGGCGGCGGCGGCGCGCTGTTCGGGGCGGGCCAGGGCTGTCCCGGTGGCGGAACGACCGGGTCGGCCAAGGCGGTCGCCGCCGCGGCGCAGCCCACGGCCAGTGCCGCCGGGCGGGCGTCGATTCCCGCCGATTACCTCCGCGACTACCAGCAGGCGGGACGGACCTACGGCGTCCCGTGGGTGGTGCTGGCGGGCATCGGCGAGGTGGAGAGCAACGACGGCCGCTCAACCCTGCCCGGCGTGCACAGCGGGGCCAACGCGTTCGGCGCGGCCGGCCCGATGCAGATCGGCATCGGCGGCGCGGCGGGCAACAACTGGGGTGGCGCCGCGGTCCACCCGGCCAGCGAGCAGGTCGCCGGGTTCGCCACCGACGGCAACGGCGACGGCATCGCCAGCGTGTACGAACCGGCCGACGCGATCGCCGGCGCCGCGAAGTACCTGGTCGCCCACGGGGTGCAGAACAACGTCAGCAGCGCCATCTTCGCCTACAACCACCTGTTCTCCTACGTGCAGTCGGTGCTCCACTGGGCGGACCTCTACGCTCACGGCGGCTTCTCGGTCGCTGCCGCCGCCGCCAGCGCGGCCAACGTCGCCGAATGCCTGCTGGCCGACACCGCTGGCGGCGGCCCCGGCAGCGCCCTGGTCCCGAACCAGGCGGTTGCCTCGGCGATCGCGTTCGCCCGGGCGCAGATCGGCAAGCCGTACCTTTGGGGTGGCACCGGGCCGGACGCGTTCGACTGCTCCGGGCTGATGATGATGGCCTACCGGGCCACGGGCGTGGCTATTCCGCGTACTTCGGAGGCGCAGTGGGCGTGGGGGCCGAGGATCGCGCCCGGTCACGAGGAGCCCGGCGATCTCGTCTTCTTCGCCGGATCCGACGGCACCACCACCTCACCGGGGCACGTCGCGATGGTGATCGGCCATGGCCAGATGATCGAGGCGTATGCCACCGGCTTCCCGCTCCGCATCGCCTCCTACGGCACGCCCGGCTCGCCCCAGGGCGACCAGACCGTGGTCGGGTTCACCCGCCCCTGGGCGCATGCCGGTGTGGTGCTCACCAACCAGCAGATCGCCGGCTGACGCCAGGCGCAGCGTGGCCTTCAGCGCCGCCGCTCCCCGGGTGCTCCGCCGCGGAACCCGCCCGGGCTCAGCCCTCAGCCGTCCAGCCGTTGGTCGAAGGCGGCGACGAGGCTCTTGGGCGCCTTGCGGCGCCAGGCCTCCTCGATGATTTCGGCCAGGCTCGCCGCCGAGGTGGCCGCCCGGGTGACGCACAGCCCCCTGACCTGCTTTCCCCAGTGCAGGGGCTCGAACGCGGCCGGGTCCTGCGCCACGTAGGCCTCGACCTCCAGTGGGTTGACAAACACGTGCAAGCGGGTTCCGTCGGGCGGCACCGTGACGAAGATCTTGCCGCGGACCCGGAACGATGTCATGTCGAAGTGAGGCTCTTCGGTGACCTCGGGCATGGACAGCGCGAGCCGGCGCGCCTCCGCAAGATCGCTCACACCGCCAGACTAAGACGGGCCGTGCGCTCAGGACGGCCGTTGACGCCGCCATCGGCTCGCCCCATCATCTGATTACCGGCCGGTAACCTCCTGGAAGGGAATCGCATCTGCTCCGCCGCCCCGGCCCCGGTCCACCCCAACGCGCTGGGGAGCGGGCAATGGCCCAGCAGGTGCTGGCGGCGGCGAGCTGACCGCGGGCTCTCATTACCCGTCCGCGTGCGGGTGCCGGGGCGTCCGGCCCCGGCGGCGGGCAACGGGCGGCTTGGCCAGTTCCTCGGGCAGGCGCAGCAGCGGATTGCTGGCGCTCTCCACGACCTCGCTCGCGACTTCCAGTACCCGCCTGCCGCGTGCCCGCGCGGCGGACCTCAGCAGCTCGAACGCCTGCCGGGGACGCAGCCGGTGCCGCTCGGCCAGCACCCCGATGGCCTGCTCGACCCGCACCCGGACGGTCAGTGCGTGCTCGAGCTGGGCCACGGTCTCCTGGAGTTGCCGGGTGTTGGGTGGCTCCTCCTCGGCCCGCCGCCTCGCCGCGGCCGACGCGGCCGGCCCGCCCGGGGTGGGCGCCCCCTCGGCGGGCAGGTCGGCGGCGAGCAGATCGGCCAGCACCATCGCGCTAGTGAGGTCGGAGACCTCCTCATCGCCGACCCGCCAGCCGGTGGGTGTCCGCCTGGCGACCGGCGGCCCGGCGCCCTGTGGGCGGCTGGGCCGCCGCTGATCGTAGCCGTCCGGTCGCCGCTGCTGGCTGTAGCCGTCGGGCCGCCGCTGGCTGTAGCCGTCGGGCCGCCGCTGATCGTAGCCGTCGGGCCGCCGCTGATCGTAGCCGTCGGGCCGCCGCTGATCGTAGCCGTCGGGCCGCCGCTGATCGTAGCCGTCCGGTCGCCGCTGATCGTAGCCGTCCGGTCGCCGCTGCTGGCTGTAGCCGTCGGGCTGCCGCTGATCGTGGCCGTCGGGCCGCCGCTGATCGTGGCCGTCGGGCTGCCGCTGATCGTGGCCGTCGTGCTGCTGGCTGTAGCCGTCGGGCTGCCGCTGATCGTGGCCGTCGGGCCGCCGCTGGCCGTAGCCGTCGGGCCGCCGCTGGCCATATCCGCCGGAGGCGCCGGGCCCGCTGGGGTCACTGGGCCAGTCGGCTGGTTCGTTGCGTCCGTACTGCTCGCGGCGGCGGCGCCGTGAGTCCCCGGCATCAGCCGTTTGGTCGCCTTCGGTTTCCATCATCCTGTGGTGAGTTCGCGGAGGTGTTCCCGGATCTGGGCCGCTGACGGGTTTGTCAGCGCCGTCCCGTCCGGAAGGACAACGGTCGGGACCGTCTGGCTGCCGCCGTTGACGGACATCACATAGTCCGCTGAGTCCGGATCCCGCTCGATGTCGACCTCGGTGACCTCGATCCCTTCCCGCGCGAGCTGGCTCTTCAACCGCCGGCAATAACCGCACCACGACGTGGTGTACATCACAACCGGCTCTGACACGCGCGTCTCCCTGCCCTCACACACTAGTCACATCCAACACCGGGACCGGCCGCCGGCTTCCCGCCAATCGTCAGTGGCATGCGGCAAGATGGCGAGCCGGACGGTCAGGAGGTGCGGTGGAGACGTACGGTCCGGAGACGTACGGTCCGGAGGCGGGCGGCCCCGAGGCCGTGCTGGCCGCGCTCGACCCCGAGCAGCGGGAGGTCGCGCTGGCTACCCGGGGGCCCGTATGTGTGCTGGCCGGCGCCGGGACCGGCAAGACCAGGGCGATCGCGCACCGGATCGCCTACGGCGTGCGCATCGGCGTGGTCAACCCGCGCCACGTGCTGGCCGTCACCTTCACCACCCGGGCGGCCGGTGAATTGCGGGGGCGGCTGCGCCAGCTCGCCGGCGCCGCTGGCGGCGGAGTGGAGCAGGTGCAGGCCCGCACCTTCCATGCGGCGGCGCTGCGCCAGCTCAGCCACTTCTGGCCGCGCACGGTGGGGGGGAAGCCGCCGGCGGTGCTCGATTCCAAGCTGGGGCTGCTCACCGAGGTGGCCCGGGAGCTGCGGATGCAGGCGGGCCCGCCGGAACTGCGCGACACCGCTGCCGAGATCGAGTGGGCCAAGGTCAGCCAGGTGCGGCCGGACGACTATCCCGCAGCCGCTGCCGCCCGCCGTCTCCCGCCGCTCGGCGCGGAGACCACGGCCCGCCTGTACGCGGCGTACGAGCAGCGGCGCCGGGAACGGCACCTGGTGGACTTCGAGTCGGTGCTGGAACTCACCGCCGCCATCCTGGCCGAGCACCGGCTCGCGGCGGCCGAGGTAACCGACCGCTACCGCTATTTCGTGGTGGACGAGTTCCAGGACGTGAACCCGCTCCAGAAGCTGCTGCTCGACACGTGGACGGCCGGCCGTGACGACGTGTGCGTGGTCGGCGACCCGTGCCAGACCATCTACTCCTTCACCGGCGCCACATCCGCCTACCTCACCGGCTTCACCGCCGCGTTCCCGCATGCCACGGTGGTCCGGCTGGTGCGCAACTACCGATCCACCCCGCAGGTGGTCGCACTGGCGAACCGCCTGACCGGCGCGGTCCCCGCCCGGCGCGGCACCCCGGACCGGGCCGCGCCGCCCGGCGGCGCCCCGCTCGTGGCGCAGCGGGCCGCGGGGCCGGGACCGGAGTTCGCCGCCCACGAGGACGAGATGGCCGAAGCCGAGGCGGTCGCCGCCCGGGCGGCCGAGCTGGTCGCGTCCGGCGTCCCGGCCCGCCAGATAGCCGTGCTAGTGCGGGTCAACGTCCAGACCGAGCGCTTCGAGCGGGCGTTCACGCAGGCAGGTATCCCGTTCCAGGTGCGGGGAACGGAACGGTTCTTCCGGCGGCCTGAGGTGCGCCAGGCGATGGGGATGCTGCGGGCCGCGGCCGCCTCCTCCCGGATTGCCCCGGCTCCGGCCGCCCCCCCCACCCCGGCGGCGGGGCCCCCCGCCACGGACGTTGCGGCCGACCCGGAGGTTGCGGCCGCGGCCCCGGCCGCCGAGGTCAGGCACGTGCTGGCCGGGCTTGGTCTCACCCTGGAACCACCGCCCGGCCGGGGCGCGGCCAGGGAACGCTGGGAGTCCCTGGCGGCGCTGGCCCAGCTCGCGGACGACTACTGCGCCGTCACGCCGGGCGCGGGGCTGGCCGAGGTCGTCGCGGGCCTCGCCCACCGGGCCGCGATCGAGCATCCCCCGGCTCCCGAAGGGGTGACGGTGACCTCGCTGCACGCGGCGAAGGGGCTGGAGTGGGACGTGGTGTTCCTGCCCGGGCTGACCGAGGGGAACCTGCCGATCGTCCACGCCCAGACCGACGAGGCGGTCGCCGAGGAGCGGCGCCTGCTCTACGTGGGCGTGACCCGGGCCCGCGAGCGGGTGTGCCTGTCGTGGGCGCTGGCCCGCGCGCCGGGCGGGCGGCCGTCCCGCGCGCCGTCGCGGTTCCTGGACGGCCTGCGCCCGCGGCGGCTGGATGGCATCAGCGGACGCGCCGCGCAGGCCCGCGACGCGCGGCGCCGTGCTTCCGGCGTCCCCGCCACCGGAGCAGGCCGCCCCGGGCGGTACGGTGCCCCGGTACCGGCGTCGCGCGATGAGGTGCCAGCGTCCGCTGGCTCGGCCGATGCCATGAAGGCTGAAGGCAGGCTGTGAGCGAGACCCTGGACCGGCTGGTGGACCTGCTCAACCTGGAGCAGATCGAGCTCGACATCTTCCGCGGCCGCAGCCCAAAGCACCGGCTGCAGCGGGTGTTCGGGGGGCAGGTCGCGGGCCAGGCCCTGGTGGCGGCGGGCCGCACCGTGCCGGCCGACCGGCCCGTCCATTCCATGCACGCCTACTTCATCCGGCCTGGTGACCCAGCGGTGCCGCTCGTCTACATCGTTGACCGGGTCCGGGACGGCAAGTCCTTCACCACCCGGCGGGTGTCGGCGATCCAGCACGGCAAGACGATTTTCACCCTGTCGGCGTCCTTCCACCATGACGAGCCCGGCCCGGTGCATGCCATTGCCATGCCGCCGGTGCCGCAGCCGGAATCGGTGCTGCCCGTGGCCGAGCGGCTGGCGAACCTGCCTGGCGCACCGGTCCGTCGGCTCTTCGAGAACAACCCGATCGATCTCCGCTTCATCGGCCCGCTCACCTATGAGGCACAGCTCGACCCGGCCCTGCGCGCCGACCGCAACCTGGTCTGGCTGCGGGCCGATGGCGAGCTGCCGGACGACCCGCTGCTGCACGTCTGCCTGATGACCTATGCGTCGGACATGACGCTGCTGGATACCGTGCTCTTGCGCCATGGCCTGTCCTGGGCGGATGGGCACACCAGCGGGGCGAGCCTCGATCACGCCATGTGGTTCCACCGCCCATTCCGTGCCGACAGGTGGCTCCTGTACGCCCAGGACTCCCCGGTGGCCGACGGCGCCCGGGGGCTGGCCCGGGGTGAGGTGTTCACCGCCGAAGGCCAGCTGGTGGTGTCGGTCGTGCAGGAGGGCCTCATCCGCAGCGGGCCATGACACCGCCCGGGTTCGTGATGTGACAAACCGGTGACGTCATGGTGAGGCCGGCCTGACCAGCCGGTGAGCGGCCGGTTCGCCGTCAGCGGGAATCCGCTCGGCTTCTGCCTGGCCTGACCGGCCGACAACGGACCGGCCGGCCGCCAAGGCGTGCCGGCTGCGGCCGTGTGTGCAGCCGGGCCGGCCACCGGTAGGAAATCCGCCGGGAAAAGCAGTTGCCCCGCGGGCGGTGACCTACCTAGGCTGATGCCATGTCAGAGGTGGGACAACGACGCCTTGCGGAAGGAGGTGCCCACATTGAGCAACAGCGTGCTTCTTAGCCAGGCTGCCGGCCAGCGGTGTGTCTGGCCGCTTGCTGCGAGCGCACAGGGCACCCGTATGTCCGCAGACGTCCCGGTGCCCGCCAGCGCCAGCGGTGTCTTTGCTGGGCCGCGGCCGAAGGCACATGACCCGATGAAGGCCGCCGTGCAGCAGATCACCAGCAAGAAGTACCAGGAAATGGCCCGTATCGCCGCCGACGGCGGCGACCAATCGGGTTCGCATCCGGCTTGGGATCCGGTCTAGGAAGACCGGCCTCGATCCCCAGAAGGCCGCGGACCCGAACCGGGTCCGCGGCCTTAAGTATTTGTCGGGCCCGCGTGACCTCCGCAGTCCAGACCGACAACTACGACGAGATGAGGGGATCGACATGTACTGGCCCGCCACCACCACCGTTGCACCGGGCACGGTGGGGCTGGAAACGGAGTCCGTACCAGGCGTAAGGGGAACCGGGAGAGGCCAGGGCGCGCCCGGGGCGGCGCCGCCCCGGATGTCTTCTCCGGTGGCGGCCAGGGCCGTCGTGCCGGTAGCGCGCACCGGGTTCGCGCTGCCGTGCACCGAGGATCCAGACCTGTTCTTCGCTGAGTCCCCGCAGGACGTGGAGACAGCCAAGGCCATGTGCCGGGGGTGTGCAGCGAGGATCGCCTGCCTCGCGGGTGCCCTGGAGCGCCAGGAACCGTGGGGCGTATGGGGTGGCGAACTCGTCCTGCGCGGCACGGTGGTGCCTCGCAAGAGGCCGCGAGGGCGGCCACCCAAGACCGAAGTTGCGGCCTAGGCCAACCCTCAGGCCAGCGAAACGTGAAAGGCGGTGAGAAACGTGTACACGAGCTTCCGGGTTGGGCAGCTGCGGCATCAGGAAATGCTGCAGCACGCTGAGGAGCAGCGCCAGGTGCGGCACCTGCGGGCGCTATCGCGGGCGTCCCGGCGGGTTGAGCGCGCACGGAAGCGCCTTTCTGACGCGCAGCGTCATGCCCGGCGGATGAGCGGTGAGCCCGGCCGGTCCTGGGGATGACCCAAGCGTGGCCCTGGATCGCACGGATGAGGCGTGCGAACCAGGGCCACGCGCCTGTCTGTGGGCTTCAGCCCTGGCCGGTCCTACCGGGCTGGCTCACCGGCGGCTCAGAATGCCGGGCTGACGGCGTCGGGCTCACCGGGGGGCACGCTGGCGGCGCCGGGCTCGGCTGAGGCCACGCTCACACCGTCAGGCTCATCGGGGGCCGGGCTGGCGCCGTTCAGCTCACCCGGAGCCACGCTCGCGCCGTTGAGTTCACCGGGGGCCGCGCTGGCACCGCCGAGGTCGCTGAGGGCCGGGGTCGCGCCGTTGAGCTCGCCGGGGGGCGGGCTGGCGCCGTTGAGGTCGCCGGGAGCCAGGCTCACGGGAGCCGGGCTCACCACATCGGTGCGCTCCGCGGCCTGCGAGCCGGTGTCCGAGTAGCCAGGCATCCACCTGAGCATTTCCGCCCGGTACGGCCCTTCGCATTCGAGCTGGCACAGCACCCCCATGCCAGCGGTCGAGACCCGGTGGATGAGCACATAGGAGGGGGGCAGGTTGAGCCGCCGGGTCATGTTGGCGGCACGTGGATCGGTCACCCGGGTGGCTTCGCCCCGCAGCCATTCCCGGCTGAACCTGAACCTGTCCACCCGGGACGGTTCGGCCAGCGGCGCCAGGAACACACGCAGCGCCTCCGGGTCAAACTCGATGCCGTCCCTGATGAACCCCTGATCGCGCAGCTCCTGTTCAGCAGCCCCCAGATGGCCGCCGTCGTGGACTATGCGCAGCAGCCGCCCGATGAACGGGGGGAGTCCATCAGGGAGCCGGTCCACGGCGCCGAAGTCCAGCACTCCCAGCCGTCCGTCGGCGAGCAGCCGGAAGTTGCCGGGATGGGGGTCAGCGTGCAGCAGCCCCGCCCGGGCCGGCCCGGAGAACAGGAACCGGGCGAACAGCAGCCCCGCGCGGTCGCGCTCCTCCTGCGAGCCATCGCTGATGATCTTGGAGAGTGGGGTGCCGTCCATCCACTCGGTGATCAGGACATGGCTGGTGCCGGCGACCACGTCGGGCACGAAGATGTCCGGGTCCCCGGCGTAGGCGACCGCGAACGCGTGCTGGGACTCGGCTTCGAGGTGGTAGTCGAGCTCTTCCGCGACCCGGGAGCGCAGCTCGTCGAGCAGCGGCTTCACCTCGAGCCCGGGCATGAGCACAGCGAATAGCCGCGCCACCCGGCTGAGCTGGTTGAAGTCGGACAGCAGCGCGCGCCCGGCGCCCGGGTACTGGATCTTTACCGCGACGTCGCGCCCGTCCCGCCAGCGGGCGCGGTGCACCTGCCCGATCGAGGCGGCGGCGGCTGGCTTGTCGCTGAACTCGGCGAACGCCTCGCGCCAGTCCGGGCCGAGATCTTCGGCCAGCACCCGGTGGACCGTGCTCGCGGGCAGCGGCGGCGCTGATTCCTGGAGCTTGGTCAGCGTCGCCCGGTAGGGGCCTGCGATCTCGGGCGGGAGGGCGGCCTCGAAGATCGACAGGGCCTGGCCGAACTTCATCGCGCCGCCCTTGAGCTCGCCCAGCACACGGAAGATCTGCTCGGCCGTGCGGTGCTGGATCTCGGTGGCAACGCGCTCCGCGGGCCGGCCACCCAGCCGCTTGCCCAAGCCCAGCGCGGTCCGGCCGGCCAGTCCAACCGGCAAGGTGGCCAGCTTTGCCGTGCGCGTGATTGCCCAGCGGGGGAGATCGTTCACAATCCTTATTGTCGGTCACAAAGTGCCGCGCCTGCCACAACCACAGCGATCATGGGGCAGCCAGGTCCGCCGCCGCCACCGCCAATCAGGCAGGACGAGTTCCAGCGTGCCGTTGATCACAGCGCTGGCTGACGCGGGCCGGTCAACAAAGGCCAGGGCCTGCGCGGCAGCTTGCGCGGCCACGGCCGTCGCCAGCACCGTGTCGCAGGCGGGCGGATCGGCGCCGCCGCCGGTGAGCTGGGCGAGGATGAGCGGCCACGCCGGATCGCCTTCGGCGCGGGTCAGGTCGAGGCACCGCAGGCATGCGGTGCCCGGCAGCACCAGCGGGCCGACCACCCCGATGGCCTCGCTGGCCGCCGCGGCCAGATGCGGCACGCGCTCCCGCTTGAGAAGCTCGGGCAGCTCACGGCGGTAGGTGTCAGCGAGGATCACAAGGTCGGGGCGGCGGCCGGCGCTGGCCGGGTCGGCGGGCCCGGCGGGCGTGGGCGCGCGGGCGGCCGGGGAAGCGTCCGGCCCGGTCCCGCTGCCGGGTGGCCACCCGGTGCTGATCACGATCTCGATGCCGGAGGCGGTGAGCAGGCTGGCGACGCATAAGCCAACCCGGCTCATGCCCTCCACCCGGACGCACGCGCCCTGGCGGCGGGCCAGAACCCGTGCGCCGCCGTCCCCGTCACCGTGCGCGAGGGCCGCTGTGGCCAGTTCCGGTGCCAGCCGGGTGCGCAGCCCGTGCGGCATCGCGCGATAGGCGCTGACCGGGAAGTCGTGCAGGGCACCTCCGGCCACGAGCAGGGCGATCACCCGGTCCGCCGCCTCGGCCGAGATGCCGAACTCGCCGGCGATGGCCAGGATCTGGGCGAGGTCGCGGCTGCCGTCCAGGAGGCCGAGCAGCACCGCTGCCCCGCGCATCCCGGTCAGGGCGACGGCCCGGCGAGGGTCGATGCCGATCTGGACGGTGTCGCGGTTGCGCCAGACAGCGATCAGGCCGGGCTTGAGGGCGGGTTCTGCCGCGCCGGGTGCATCCCGGTACAACCGGCCACCGCCAGACGCTAGCTGACCTGGGCACGAACCCAGCTCACCTGCCTGCCGGGAGCATGCGGCATCACCCGGTTACAGCCTCGCCAGTATCGCGCGGAGTATCACGACCCGGCCCCATTACAGCCCGGGCCGCCGCATGCGCTCACGACGCAGCGACGGCCCTAGTTCACCCATCCCCAAGGAGGACGGATGACCATGACCGA
>CAVSQL010000020.1:0-781190 GCA_963730065.1 uncultured Actinomycetes bacterium
TGGAGTACCTCGTCACCATGACCACCCGTGTCCCGGACGGGACGCCGGACCAGGCCGTCGATGACATCCGCGCCCGCGAGGCCGCCCACTCGCGCGAACTGGCAGCGGCCGGGCACCTGCTGCGCCTGTGGCGCCCGCCGCTGCAACCGGGTGAATGGCGCTCGCTCGGGCTGTTCGCCGCCGCGGACGGCGGCCAGCTCGAGGAGGTCCTGGCCTCGATGCCGCTGCGGGTGTGGCGCACCGACGAGGTCACCCCGCTCGCGCCGCACCCGAACGACCCGGCGCTGGCGGCCAGGAATGCAGGTACGGAGTTCCTGACCACCTTCACCATCAGCGTCCCGGAGGGCACGCCCGGCCAGGCCGTGGACGACACCGAGGCGCGCGAGGCCCGGCGCGCGAAGGAGCTGGCCGGGCAGGGACACCTGCTGCGGCTGTGGAGGCTGCCCGGCCCGTGGCGCGCGCTGGGCCTGTGGAACGCCGGGAACCCCGCCGAAATGCAGGCGATCTTGAAGTCGCTGCCCCTGGACCCGTGGATGACCGTCGAGACCACGCCGCTCACCCGGCACCCGAGCGACCCGGCGATGATCATCCCATGACCCGGAACGACCGGAGGGTCGCCATCATCACCGGAGGCTCGCAGGGCATCGGCGCCGGCCTGGTCGCCGGGTACCGCGGGCGTGGCTGGGCGGTGGTGGCCAACGCCCTCACGATCAAGCCATCGGAGGACCCGGACGTGCTCACCGTCGAGGGCGACATCGCGGAGCCCGTCACCGCCGGCCGGATCATCGAGGGAGCACTGGAGCGGTTCGGCCGGATCGACACCCTGGTCAACAACGCCGGCGTGTTCGTTTCCAAACCGTTCACTGACTACACCGCCGAGGACTACGCCCTGGTCGTCGGGGTGAACCTCACCGGGTTCTTCTGGCTGACCCAGCGGGCCATCGCCGAGATGGCGACGCAGTACGGCGGCCACGTGGTCAGCATCTCGGCCACCCTCGCCGAGGTCGCGAGCTCCGGCACGCCCTCGGTCCTGGCCGCGCTGACCAAGGGCGGCCTGGTTGCGGCCACCCGGTCGCTGGCCGTCGAGTATGCCTCCCGGGGCATCCGGGTCAACGCCGTCTCGCTGGGAATCATCCAGACGCCGGTGCACCCGGCGGACAGCTACGAGGGACTCGGCGACCGGCTTCCTCCGCTCGGGCGGGTCGGCCAGGTCAGCGAGGTCGTCAACGGCATCCTGTTCCTGGAGTCGTCGACCTACATCACCGGCGAGATCCTGCACATCGACGGCGGCCAGACCGCGGGCCGCTAGGCCGGCAGGCCCCCCTGTCCGACCTGTGTCAGCGCCACCTTGCGCAAATGCCATTCGACGGTGCGCTTACGTACCGTCTCGCCCGTGGCGAGCAGGTCACGCCCGGCGCATCCGGCGAACGCCTCGGCACCCATGGCGCCGGCATCTCGTAGGATTCCCGAGGCGGTGCCGGTATCCCGACTGCTCATCCAGCCCGTTGCGGCCCGCCTGAGGTGGCGGGTAGCGTCGGGTGAAGCGTCTCAGCTAGCCCTCTCTCCGGATGGTGGGCTCGACAGTGCATCCTCCGTCCCGATTGTTCGGCAGGACCGGCGAGCTGGAGGTCCTGGGACGGCTCATCGCGAACGTGCGAGGCGGTCAGAGCGCCGTCTTGGTCGTGCGGGGAGAGCCGGGGATCGGCAAGACGGAACTGCTGCGACATCTGATCGGCGAGGCGTCTGGTTTCAGGGTGGCCCGCGTGGCCGGCGTCGAGTCGGAGATGGAGCTCCCCTTCGCCGGGTTGCACCAGCTGTGCGCGCCGATGCTCGGCCGTCTCGGGTCGCTGGCCGAGCCTCAGCGTAGCGGGCTCAGCGTCGCGTTCGGGCTTGCCTCCGGAGATAGTCCCGACCGGTTCCTGGTCGCCCTCGCGGCGCTCAGTCTCATGGCGGAGGCCTCTGAGGAGCAGCCGATGCTGTGCGTCGTGGACGACGCGCAGTGGCTCGACCAGGCCTCGGCCCAAGTCCTCGGATTCATCGGGCGGCGCCTGCTGGCGGAGTCGATAGCGCTGGTGTTCGCGGTCCGGACGCCGGCCGCGGGAGATCCCTCGCCGAATCACCTGGCGGGCCTGCCCGAACTCCAGCTGGGCGGACTGGATGAACAGTCGGCTCGGGCGCTGCTGGCGACGGTCACCTCAGGTCCGCTCGACGAGAGTGTCCGCGGCCGGATTCTCGCGGAGGCACACGGCCATCCTCTGGCCCTGCTCGAGCTCTATGGAGGCCGGAGCCCCGCCGACCTTGCCGGCGGGTTCGCTCTTCCGGACGCGGGAGATCTACCCAGCCGCATCGAAGATCAGTACGCAGCGCGCCTGGGTGAGCTGCCGGACGAGGTCCAGCGGCTGGTCCTGCTCGCGGCGGCCGATCCGGTCGGGGACCCGGCGCTGGTCCTCCGGGCGGCTGGGGTACTCGGCTTGGACGCCGGAACCATGAACCTGGGCGCCGCGGCCGACCTGCTGGAGTTCGGTGCGAACGTGCGCTTCCGGCATCCTCTGGTGCGTTCTGCCGCCTACCGGGCCGCCGCGGCCGATGACCGGCGAGCCGTACACGAGGCGCTGGCAGCAGTGACCGATCCGCTGGCCGACCCCGACCGCCGGGCGTGGCACCGCGCCCACGCGGCTGCCGGGCCGGACGAGGCGGTGGCCGAGGAACTCATCAACTCGGCCAGCCGTGCCCTGCGCCGAGGCGGGGTAGCAGCCGCCGCGGCCTTCTGGGAGCGAGCCGTGGCGCTCACTCCGGACCCGGGCGAGCGCGCCTCACGGGCTCTGGCGGCGGCCGAGGCGAAGTACGCAGCCGGGGATTTCGCGGCCGCGCAGGCCCTCTTGGTAACGGCTGAGCTCGGACCGCTGGGCGAGCTCGACGAGGCGCGCGTGCAGCGGATGCGGGCGCAGGTCGCGTTCGCGCTGAGACGGGGCGGCGACGCGCCGCCACTCATGCTGCGGGCAGCACAGCGGCTACAGAGCCTGGACGCCGAGCTGGCCCGGCAGACCTATCTCGAAGCCCTGGTAACCGCGATCTACGCCGGCCGACTCGCCCGCGGACAGGACGCGAGGCAGGTCGCGCGCGCCGCGAGATCCGCAATGCTGGGGCCTTCCGGGCCGGAGCCGCTGTCGCACTCGCAGCTGCTCATCCAGGGCCTCACCGCGCGCCTGACCGATGGGTACCTGGCCGCCGCCCCCACGCTCAAGGAGGCACTGCGCCGCTACCGGGCGCAGCCGCACGAGCTGGACTGGCTGTCCGTCTCGTACAACATGGTCGCCATGGACCTGTGGGACGACGAGGCGTGGTTCGAGCTCGCGGCCGGCCAGGTCCGGCTGGCGCGAGCGAACGGCACCCTCAGCTGGCTTCCGTTCGCGCTGGACTATCTCGCCGAGATTCGCATCCAGGGCGGCGAGCTGTCGAAGGCGGCGGCCTTGCTGGTGGAGCGTGAGCGCGTCGACCCGGGGACCAGAGAGGCCACCTTGCCCTACGTCCCACTGCTGCTCGCCGCGTGGCGCGGCGACGCGCCGGGCGCGGCCGAACTGGCCGAGGAGATGACCCGTGGCGCCTCGGACCGGGGCGAGGGCGCGGCACTGACCTACACGGACTACGCGCAGGCGGTGCTGTACAACGGCCTCGGCAACTACGGGCCCGCCGCCGAGGCGGCGGACGGTGCCAGCGCCGTCGACGAGATCGTCATCTCGCCGTGGGCCCTGTATGAGCTGGTGGAAGCCGCGACACGAAGCGGTCAGCAGGAACGTGCCTGTGCGGCGGCTGATCAGCTGTCACAGCTAGCCGTGGCGAGCTCCAGCAACTGGGCTCGCGGGGCGGCGGCGCGGTCCCGGGCGCTGGTCTCCGAGGGACGCGCCGCCGAAGCGGAGTACCGCGAGGCGATCGAGCTGCTGGGCAGAACCCGGATGGCGACCCACCTGGCCCGCGCCCGCCTGGTCTACGGCGAATGGCTGCGTCGGGAGAAGCGGCGGATCGATGCCCGCAACCAGCTGCGGTCCGCGTTGGACGCGCTCGCGTCCATGGGCGCCGAGGCCTTCGCCGAACGCGCGCGGCGAGAGCTCCAGGCGACCGGCGAAAAGGCGCGCAAGCGCAGCGAAGACACCCGGACCGACCTGACTCCGCAAGAGGAGGAGATCGCCCAGCTGGCCCGCGAGGGACGAACCAACCCGGAGATCGGCGCACAGCTGTTCATCGGCGGCCGCACCGTGGAGTGGCACCTGCGCAAGGTGTTCGCCAAGCTGGACATCAGCTCCCGCCGCGACCTCGACCAGGCCCTGAGAAAAAGGAGCTAGCGGTCATGACGGAACAGATGCCCGGCGAGTTGCTCTACGAGTACACCATCCAGTTGACCGGGGCGATCTCGCCCGGCTGCTCAAGAGCCCGCCGCCGAGCGCGAGTGCCGGCGGAGTGATCGGACGGCGGCCTCAGGGCGGACCGAGGCGCGAACCGGCTCGCTCGCCAAGCGATGCTTGGCGAGCGAGCCGGCCACCGCCGGTCGAAGCCCGTCGATCTAGCTGTCGCTAGGGTTGGGCGGGCCGAGGTAGGGGAACTCGGCCAGCAGGTCGTCGTGTGGCTTGAGGCCGGCCGGGGGGATCTTGCCGTTGCTCAGCCAGGCGAAGCGCATGCTGTAGACGTCGTCGGTGGGGATGCGGCCGTTGGGGTAGGTGGCGGGCTGGGTGCGGTCGTAGTGCAGGATGTCGGGCAGCACCTGCAGGGCGGCCGCCCGGGCCGCTTCGGGGGTGTAGCCGCCGGCGTTTTCCAGGATCTTGGACCACGGCCCCAGGTAGTTGGCCACGTCGTCGGCGGGCTGGCGGGAGTTGAACAGGTTCTTCTCCCCGTCGGGGTTGATGAACGGGTTGATGGTCGGGTTCCCGCCGCGGTCCATCTGCTCCAGCACGCCGTTGCTGCGACGGCTGATCGAGGCCCACACGCCGATCACCGGGCCGCCGAGCATGTCGTCGGGTACCTCCAGCACGATCGAGTCGACGTTGTTGTCGGCGAAGTCGTCGTGCCCGGTCCAGACGAAGCCGTGCAGGGCGCCTTCGACGTCGGCGAAGAACGGGTCGCTGCGCAGCCCGGCGGCCAGCCGGATCCGGCCGGCCTGGACGGGCTGGGCGGTGCCGTCGAAGCTGACCGGGATGGCCTCGGCGAGCACCTCGCCGGCCGGCTCGGGCTGGCGGGCCTGGGCGCCGGTGGCGTACCAGGCGGTCCCGGTCTGCCTGCCGTTCTCGTACTCGGAGAACACGAACGAGAACGCGACGTCGGCGTGGTTGTCGCCGTCGGTGTCGATGTTGATCCGGTAGATCGCGCCGGGGTAGAACTCCGGGCCGGTCACCGGGGCCGGGATCGGCGGCGGGGCACTGGTCGGGTTCGAGTCCATGATCAGCACGGTTGTGCCGGGGTGGTGACGGTGAAGCAGTGTGTGGTGATGTTCCGGGCTGGCGGGCGCCTGGAAGACGAACACGTCGGTGAGGTCCAGGCGGCGGTCGTCGCCGGGGAACTTGAGGTTGTCGGCGCTGAAGTGGTTCGACATTTTGCTCTTCCTTCTGGGTAGTTGCGTGGGCTGGGTCGGGCGTCAGTTGCGGATGAAGTCGAGCAGGGCGGTGTTGACCTGGGCGGCGTGGGTCCAGGGGATGGCGTGCGGGCCGCCTTCGACGACGATCAGCTGCACGTCCTTGATCAGGTCGGGCAGCCGCTGGCCGGTTTTGTCCAGCGGCAGGACCCGGTCCGCGTCGCCCTGCACGACCAGCATGGGCACGTCGATTTCGGGGAGGTCGGCGCGGAAGTCGGTCGCCCAGGTCGGGATGCAGGCCACCGCGGCGGTGGCCGACGCGGTCACGGCCAGGTTCCAGCTGGCCTGGTAGGCCTGGTCGCTGACCAGGGTGCCGCGCAGGGTGTCGAAGTTGTAGAAGTTGTCCAGGAACCCCTTCATCCAGGCCGGCGCGTCGGCCTGGGCGGCCTGGACGAACCCGTCGAACAAGGCCTGGGGCACCCCGTCGGGGTTGTCGGGGGTCTGCAGCAGGAACGGCGGGATCGGGGCTACCAGCACGCCCTTGGCCACCCGCGCTGGCCCGTAGTGGCCCAGGTAGCGGGTGACCTCGCCGGTGCCCATCGAGTGGCCGACCAGGACCGCGTCGCGCAGGTCGAGGCGCTCCAGCAGCGTGCTGAGGTCGGCGGCGAAGGTGCCGTAGTCGTAGCCGACGACCGGCTGGCTGGACTTGCCGAACCCGCGGCGGTCGTAGGTGATGACCCGGTAGCCGGCCTCGAGCAGCACCGGGACCTGCTTGTCCCAGGCGCGGCCGCTGAGCGGGTAACCGTGGATCAGCACGACCGGCTGGCCGGCACCGTGATCCTCGTAGTAGATCTCGATGTCTGTCTTGTTTTCCTGTCCGACAGTTACTGTGGCCATGGGGCTTCCTTCCGGGGGCGGCGGCTCGCCGGCCCAGGCTGTGGACCGGGAGCCGGGCGGTTGCGCCTGCAGGTTGGTACTGAAACCACGGTCGCGCTCCGGGCGGGGCGTCGAACCCGTGGAACCCCGGGCCGGGTTCCCTGGTCTGCGGCAGGGCGGCCCAGCGCCGGGCACCCCTTCGGCCCGTAGATGTGGCGGTGCCCGGAGCCAGGACAGCGGATCCCTGACGTCCGTAGCATCAGTTCACCCCAGCACCCGTGATCAGTGCGGGGCATCGAGTGGGGAGTCAGTCCAGGCCGGCCGGGCTAGCGTGGCCGGCTCGTGTCGGGGTGCCGGTCGCTAGGCCTGTGGGTCTGCCTGCCCGAGGCTGGCCAGGGCCCGCCGCAGCTCCCGGCGTGAGCCGACTCCGAGCTTGGTGTACACCTTGCCGAGATGCCATTCGACGGTCCGGGTGCTGAGGAATAGCTGGGCCCCGATCTCCGCGTTGGTGCGGCCGCCGGCGGCGAGCCGGGCGATGTGCGCCTCCTGGGCGGTGAGCTCACTGGCCGTCTCGACCGTCCGCTTGCGCACCGTGTCGCCGGTGGCCAGCAGCTCACGCCGGGCCCGCTCGGCGAACGCCTCGATGCCCATCGTGGTGAACAGGCCATGGGCGGTCCGTAGCTCGGCCCGGGCGTCCCGGCGCCGGTTCTCGCGGCGCAGCCATTCGCCGTACAGCAGGTGGGCGCGGGCCACGGCCGGGCGCATGCGCGTATGGCCGAGCCGCTCGATCGCCTCGCGATAGCAGTTCTCGGCGGTCTCACCCTCACTGAGCAGCGCCCGCGAGCGCGCCTCGGTGCCAAGCGCCCAGTCGGTGCCGCTGGCGCGGGTGGTCTCGGTAAGCCGCTGCAGAGCGCCGGATGCACGGGCGGGATGGCCGCTGCGGACGGCCGCCTCGACCAGCTCGGCGAGCGACCATCCGAGGACGCCTATGTCGTCGTACTCGCACACCAGCTCGGCGGCGGCGAGCGCCTTGTCGTAGTGGCCGAGGCCGTTACACAGCAAGGCGGCGGCGTACTGGCTGGTCACTCCCCTCCCCTCACCACGGCTGGTCACGCCGTCCATGGTGGCCTGGATGAGCTCGGTGGCCTCGGCCTCGCGGCCCCGGAACGCGGCAATGCCCAGGGCACCGTAGGGCCCGAGCTGGCTCCCGGTCGCGTCGGCGACCGCCTGCGCCTCCGCGATGAGCGCCGCGCCTTCCGCCAGCTCGCCCGCGTGTGCGTGCAAGAGGATGCGGGACCGGATCGCGAGGGGGAGCTCGCTGAGCGCCCCCGCGTCACGCGCGAGCTTGACGTGTCGGCTGGCCAGGATGTGCCATGTCTCGTCGTCCCACACCGCCATGGCCGCCCGCCCCGCGAGCCACAGCCAGCTCAGTCCCTCCTCCGCCGAGCTGTCCTGGCTGCGGAAGGCGAGCAGCGCCCGTCTCAGGGCGGGCGTCCCGGCCGCATAGCCCTCCGTGACCAGCAGCGCCAGGCCGTCCAGGAGCAGATCGGGGGCGCGTGCCGGGGCCGGTGGCGCGGGCGCCATACGTGCGGCTCCGGCCACGTCCCCGACCGCCGGAGACAGGCGGCCGACGAACAGCGCCGCGGTGAACGCCTCCAGGTAGGTCTCGCGGGCCAGCCCGGCGTCCAGCGCCTCGAGCTGCTTGGCCGCGCTGAGCATGAGCGGGGGCGCGTCACGGCCATGGCTCGAGGCGAACGCGATCTGCGCGCGCAACAGGTCGCCGCGGGCACGCTGCAGTTCATCCAGCGGCCCGACCTGTGCCATGGCCAGCAGGCCGAGCGCGGCGTCAAGGGCGCCAGCCTGGTGCTTGGCTTGCGCTGCGGCCAGCGCCCGCTGTGCGCGGCGCGCCGGGTCGAGCGTCAGCCCGGCGGACCGCTCCAGGAACGCGGCCGCCGCCGCGAGACCACCGCGGCGCTGTGCCCGGCCTGCGGACTGCTCAAGTTCGGCCGCAACTTCCTCATCTGGGCCCGGCGCGGCCTGGGCCCGGTGCCAGGCCCGCCGGTCAGGATCGACCGCCGGGTCGGTGGCCTCGGCCAGCGCGCCGTGCAGCTCCTGCCTCGTCTGGACCGATGCCGACCGGTAGGCCGCCGAGCGCACCAGCGGATGCCGGAACCGCACCCGCGCGCCGAACTCCGCCAGCCCCGCTACCGCCGCCGGCCCCGCCGCCCCCGGGCCGATCGCGAGCCGCCCGGCCGCCCGCCACACCAGCACCGGATCGCCGGTCGGATCGGCCGCCGCCAGCTGCACCAGCCGCCGGGTCTGCGCGGGCAACGTCTCCAGCTGCCGCCCGAAGCTCTCCTCGATCCGCCCGGCCAGCGGCACCGCGCTGCTGCGCCCGAACCCGCCCGTCAGCTGCGCCGGCGTCAGCCCTCGCGGCAGCTCCAGCAGCGCCAGCGGGTTCCCGTGCGTGTCGGCGATGACCCGGTCCCGGACCTGCGCGTCCAGCGGCCCGGTCAGCCCGGTCAGCACCGACTCCAGCAGCTCCCGCGCATCGCCCTCGGCCAGGCCATCGACCACGAGCTCTGGCAGCCCGGCCACGTCCTTGCCCGGAACCCGCGCCGCGAACACCAGGCCCACCGGGTCGGCCGCCAGCCGCCGCGCCGCGAACCCCAGCGCCTGCGCCGAGGCGTGGTCCAGCCACTGCTGGTCATCCACCACGCACAGCAGCGGGCGTTCCCCCGCCGTCTCGGACAGCAAGCCCAGCACGGCCAGGCCGACCAAGAACCGGTCCGGCACCGGGCCGGTGCTGAGGCCGAGCGCGGTCCGCAGCGCCTCACGCTGCGGCACCGGGAGAGACTCGGCATGATCCAGCATCGGCGCGCACAGCT
This sequence comes from uncultured Actinomycetes bacterium, assembly GCA_963730065.1. Taxonomy (GTDB): domain Bacteria; phylum Actinomycetota; class Actinomycetes; order Streptosporangiales; family Streptosporangiaceae; genus UBA9676. The sequence goes on from CAVSQL010000020.1 coordinate 9,325, forward strand.
GATGCAGCCCCGCGAAGGCCAGCTCCATCTCCGACTGCACGCCCGATGCCCGCGCCACCAGGAACCCCGAGGCCCGCCCGGCCAGGTAGTCCAGCAGCACAGTCTTGCCCACGCCGGGCTCACCGCGCACCACCAGTGCCCGGCCCCCACCGGCCCGCACGCCAGCAACGAACCGGTCAAGTACGCCACGTTCGCCGAGCCGGCCCGTTAGCCATGCCGCGGGCCCCCCGATACCAGAATGTGCCGTCATCGGCCCGGCGCTACACAGCAACCATGGCGGCGGCACCACCGACCGCGGCAAGGCGGCACCTGAACGCCGCGCCGCGGTCACCCGGCCAGACATGAACGCTCACGCGGCCTCCCAGCCAGACACCGCTAACGCCCGCCCGCCAGCCTATCCCGGGGGACCGAACCCGGAAATCAGACGCCCAGCCGCTGTTTGATGGGGATCCGCGCCATTACCCCTGGCATCGGCGGCGTGACCGCGCTCCGCAACCAGACCGTGGTGATCGCCGTCGGAAGCTCGTCCCACGCCGCCCACGTGTGGCGGGTCCGGTCGCCGTCAGCGGGCCCGCTACTCGCCAGTACCCGCGGTGATCGTGCTGCATGCGCGGCAACAACATGCTTGTTCAGCGTGATGCAGATGAACGTTCAGCAGATGATTCCGAGCGAGTTCGCGCAGGTTAAGCGTGGCCACTGCGAGTGTCCGGGTGGCTCAGCGGCCGGCGATCTCGCCGGTGCGCTGCTCGCGCAGCGCGCGCAGGAGAACGGCGGCCCAGGTGCGGTAGGGCCGCCATGCCTCCGAGATTCCGGCGAGGGTGCGGCCCGGGCCGTACCGCTCGGTGATCTCGGCGTCCAGCCGGCGTTCGTGGCGGGGCAGGGCGTCGGGGGCGTTCGCGCCGCGGACCACGACCAGCTCGGCAGCGAACGGGCCGAGCCCTTTGACCTGCTGCACGCGCTGGATGGCCTGGCCCGGGTCCAGGGCGCGCAGCGCCGCGCCGTCCAGCAGCCCGTCGAGCGCGGCCTCGGCGACCGCCCGCAGATACTCACTCTTACGGCCTGGAAGATCCAGCCCGGCCCGGGGCAGGGTGTGCGGCGCGGGGAACGCGCCGTCCTCGCCGTGGCGGGCGATCAGCTCGGCGCGCAGCCGGGCAGCCTGCGCGATGCGCAGCCGCTGGGTGAGCACTGCCCACGCGGCGGCCTCGTAGGGGGAATGGAAACCGCACGGGCGCAGCCCGGGCCGCTGGGCCTGCGCGTCGCCGATCACCTGGTCCCGGCGGCCCACCTCCGGCCAGCCCCGCGCATCAACGTCCAGCGCCAGGAACCGGCGCGCCTGCGCGGTGGCTGCCTCCAGGTCACCGTCACCGCTGACCATCAGCCGCGCGGTGGCCCCGGCCTGAGTGACCTCTACCTCGGCGCGCCTCCAGTCGCCCTCGGCGCAGAACACCGTGCGCAGCCCTGGCCCGGCTGGCTGGCCTGCCAGCGCAGCGGGGGTGAAACCCTCCCAGAACCGCCGGCTCGTGTCCAGCGACCACGGCCCCAGGACCTCGAACTCGGCCACATGTTCTGCCATCGCCTGCTCCGCCCGATCGCCGATACCCACACGGTAGGCGAGGGCACCGACATCAACCCCGTGATCGACCGGCCGGGCGCCGACGGACCCGCGCGCCGATATTTGTCTGGCCGCCCGTTCGGTTCTTGATCATGACGTGACCGCGCAGATCTGCCGCTTCTGTGTGTCTGGCTTGGTGACGAGTCCGGTGCCAAGCGTGCTGAGCAAATGGTGGTTTCCAGTGGCTGCTCTGGTCACGCAGGGTCTCGCCACTGCCGCGCGTCTACGGGTGATTCCGGGCCGGCGATTGCCACTAGCTGGGTTCGGGACCGGGCAGCGGTCTTGCGGAGGAGGATTTCGATGTGTTTCTCCACGGTGCGGGGGGAGAGATGCAGCCGTGCGGCGATCTCTTTGTTGGAGATGCCCTCGGCCACGAGCCGGAGTACGTCGGCCTGCCGGTCGGTGATGCCTAGCCTGGACCAGCGGCTCGGTTGCGGCTGTTCCAGCAGCCGACGGCACCGCAGCGCCAGTGGCTCGATCCCGTGCCGGGCGAACGCGCCGACCGCTATCTCCAGCCATTGCCGCGGCTGGCCCCAGCCGTCGGCCAGCGCTGGCTCGGCGGCGCAGAGCCGGGCCAGGTCGGCCCAGACCGGGTAGTTCCGCAGCTCCCTGTCCGCCGCAACAGCCAGTTCGGTGGCCTGGTGCTGGTCCCCGGCGCGGCCGGCGAGGATCGCGTCAGCGTAGCCGAGGATTCCCCGATTGACCCGGTTGACAGTCAGGCCGATCCGCCGCGCATTGCCGATCGCGGCCGCCGCATCCGCGTCGCCGTTCGCGGCCAGCAGCAGCGGCCATATCGCCCGATAGGGGGCCGGGCCTTGCTGGGGCAACGTGTCGAGGATGGCAACGCCGCGGCCGAGGCCCTCCAGAGCGCCCGCCCTGTCGTCGTCGAGCAGCGCTAGCATCCCGTGCGCACCGGCCAGCGCGCTACCTTCGATTTCCGGATCGCCGGGTTCGGCGGCATGGGCGAGCGCGAGACAGCGATCCATGCCCGCGCGGTCACGGCGCAACGCTTGTATCTCGGCAAGGAAAAGCAGCCCGATGGCATGGGTCTTGGCCAGCCCGAGCCGGCTGCTGATGGCCAATGCGGACTGGGCGTGGTGTTCGGCCTCGCCGGGTTCGTAGCGGAACATCGCGACGGCGGTGAGTTGCAGGTCAATCACCGCGCCGGTGCTGGCGGCTCCCAGCTCATCGGCGATACGCCGGGCCTGGGAGAGGCGGTCGGTGCGGGCGTCGTCGAACATGTCAATGGTGCCGAGCTGATGCAGGGCACGCAGCCGCCACACAGCGAGCCCTGCCGCATCCGCGGTCGCCAGGGCCTGCTCGAAGGCAGCCCTGGCGGCATCCAGATCCTTTCCCCGCAGGATGCGGCCGAGGAGTTCGAGCGCGTGGCAGCGGATCTGGGGACTTGCCTGCGGCGAGGCCAGGGCGCTCTCAGCGAGGGCGCGCGCCTGGTCGATGTCGTTGCCGGCGAATGCGACCTCGGCGTTCAGGGTGGCCGTCTCGGCGGCGAGGCCGGCTTGCGGGACGGCCGCGAGCAGGTCGCCTGCAATTGCGAGTTGCCGCCTCGCGGCGGCCCACCGGGTTGCATCCACAGCCGCGTGGGCCAGCTTCAGATGCACCGCCGCCAGGGCGGTAGCTGAGCCGGCACCGGGCGGCATCTGGGTGATGAGGTGGTTGCCGACGAGCATCGCCTCGTCTACCCGGCCAGCTAGCGCCAGGCCCTCGACAAGGAGCATTTCGGCTTCGGCGCGCCGCTCACGGTCACTGAGCAGCTCCACGGCGCGGCGCAGCGTATCGATGGAGGTGGCGAGCGCGCCCCGGTCCAGCGCAGACCGGCCAGACGCGAACAGCAGGCCACCGGCCTGGTCCTGGTCGCCGGCCTGGAGGGCTAGATTCGCGGCGAGATCACCCGCTTCCCCGGGCAGCCCCGGGTGAGCCGCCTCCAGGGCCGCGAGCGCGTGGGCGGCGAGGGTGACCCGGCGAGGCGGGAGTAGCTCGGCGGCCACGGCCTCCCTGGTCAGCATGTGCCGGAACCGGAAGACATCGGCGTCGACGGCGAGCAGTTGTGCTCCGACACCGTGTTCCAGCGCGCCAGCGACGAGGCCGGCATCCAGCCCGGTGGCGGCCGGCAACAGCCGCCAGTCGAACTGCCGCCCGAGTAGCGCGGCGGTATGCAGTACCAGGCGCTCGTCATCACCGAGCGCGGCCAGCCGTGAGCGAACTCCATCGGCGAACGACCGTGGCACGCCGGGGGCAGCGAGCGACTCCTCGACGAGGAACGGAATGCCGTCGGCAGCACGCTGGACCCGAGCGATGACCTCATCTCGGGCCGACGGCAGGCAGGCGCGCACCATGGCGGCGACCTGGCCTGCGGTCAGCCGGCCGAGAGCCAGGTGCTGGGCGGCGCGGCGACCGGTCACCCGGGCCACCAGCTCGGCTCCCGCCGACGGGGTTTCACCCCGGCAGGTGGCCACGCAGAGCACGGCCTCGGCGGACAGATTGTCGCTCAGGTACTCCACGACCGCGAGCGTGTCCGGGTCGGCCCAGTGCAGGTCTTCGAGCACCAAGAGCAGGCCGGCGCTTCCGGCGAAACGCCGCAGCAGTTGCAGCACGGCCTCGCCGCGCACCGGTGCCGCGTGGTCACCGCGACCGTCACCCTCAGGGCCGCCGATCGTGGGAATCACCGCCCGTAGCGAGGGCAGCCACGGCGTCAGGCCGGGATCGTCGGGAAACGCGCGCTCGCGCAGCGCTTGCAGCAGCGCCTCGGTCAGCGGCCGGTACGGGATGCTGGCGCTGGTGGGTACAGCACGGCCGGCCAGCACCGTCGCCCCACACGCCCGCGCCTCGGCGGCCAGTTCGCTAGCCAGCCGGGACTTGCCGATCCCCGCCTCGCCGGTGAGGAACATCACCCCGCCCGCGCCGCCCTGGGCTGCCGCGAGAGCGGACCACAGCCGCGCGGTCTCCACATCGCGGCCGATGAGCACGGGACACAGCAGGTCCGTCACTAGATCATTATGCTTCGCGGCAAGGTGGAGCGGCCGCAGCGGCCGAACCGCGACAGCCCTCCCGGGGCCTCAGCACAGGAGGCCCTGCCGCCGGGATGTGTGCGCGGATACGTGTTTCCACCGATAGGCCGGCCTGCCCACGCTGGGCCGCGATACGTCCCCGCCCGCCGAATGCGTGGCCGGATACGCGTTGCTACCGATGCGCCTGGTCAGCGGGCCAGCCAACGATAGGCCAAGGCCAGAGGACCGGACAGGAAGCCACATCCGCCGGAGCCGGTCCTGCCAGGGACAAGAAAGGGAACAGTCATGGGAACAGGCAAAGAACAGGCCGAGCTCTGGGGCCCAGGAGCGCGTGATTGGTCCGACTACAACGAGCCGATGTGCACGCCGTTCTATGAGGCGGTCCTGGACGCGATCGAAGTGGGCCCCGGCACCAGGCTGCTCGACGTCGGCTGCGGGGGCGGATTCGCGATGCTGCTCGCCGCCAGACGGGGTGCCACGGTATCGGGAATCGACACAACCCCAGCGCTGCTCGATATCGTCCGCGAGCGCGTCCCCGGTGCCTCCCTCGCCATAGCAGACCTCGAAGACCCGCTGCCCTTCGACGCGGGCGAGTTCGATGTGGTCACGGCGTTCAACTCGGTGCAGTACGCCGCCGACCCGGTCGCTGCCCTCAAGAACATGAGCCACGTGACCAAGCCCGGCGGGCTCATCAGCGCGGTGGTCTGGGGCCCGCCCGCACAGTGCGAGAGCGGTGTGTTGTTCACCGAGCTGGGCCCGCTGATGCCGCCTGCGCCCCCCGACGCACCAGGTGCCATCGCCTGGAGTGAAGACGGCCAGCTCGAGCAGCTCGCCGCGGCGGCTGGCCTCACGCCACTGGCCGTCAAAGACGTGCCCAACCCGCTGATCTACCCCGACCTCGCCACGGCGGTCCGCACGCAGCTCAGCTCGGGCCCGGCGCGCGCAGCCATCCAGCATTCCGGGCTTCCGGCCGTCCGCGGTGCGCTGACCAGGGCATTCGCTGGCAGCCGCCAGCCAGATGGCAGCTACCGGCAGGAGAACGTGTTCCGGTACCTGGTGGCCGGGGCCTGACCCTGACATTCGCCCGATGCACCGCTCGATCCTCGAGGTGATCACGAAGTGACGCGGTGGAGAGTTCTGCGCAGGCCGTCGCGGCCTGCGGTGGTTGTCCCGCTGAAGCCCTGCCCGGCGCGTTGCGCCCATTGCGCATCGGTGATCGCGCCCGGTTCCGCCGGCAGGTAGTGGCTGAGGATGAGCTCGCGGACTCGGGCGCGTTCGGCGACGCCCCCGACCTGGGTGATATCGGTGTGCAGCGCGGCCATACGTTCGAGTTCGGCACCAGTGATGCCGTGCCGCTGGAGGTAGCCGAGGTCCGCAACCTGGTGGACCAGGATGTCGGCACCCTGGGCCAGGGCGATCAGATCGTCGTTCACGGAGGTGTCGCCGGAGAACACCACAGAGCCGTCCACGGTGTCGAAACGGTAGGCCAGCGCCGGGACCGCCCGGCCGTGCATCACCGCGACCGCGGTGACCCGGACAATCCCGTCGTCGAAGACGACGGCCGGGACCTGGGTGCCGCCCTCAGCCCTGGCCGGGACGGGGATGTCGATCGCCCGGACCAGCGCGCCCGCGTCCGGCATGTGGCAATCCAGCGGCATGACGTTCAGATGGTAGGCGTATCCGGCCAGGATGTTCTCGACCAGGTCGGTGGTGCCCGGGGCCGGCAGTTCGGGGTGGATCGTCGTCTCCCGGTGGAAGGTGGCATCACCGGCTGGCAGCGCTGCGGGCCGCGGCGGCCCGTAGACGCGGACCGGCGGGAGCGGGCCGTCATCGCCCACGCGGCCGCCCCACCCGTAAAGGAGCATCCCGGCCAGGTCACCGATGTGATCGGCATGAAGGTGGGTCAGAAACACCGCCTCCAGACAGGAAAAGTCCAGTCCCGCGCCGGCGAAGGCCGACGGCGACCCGCGACCGCAGTCGATGACGAAGACCCGTCCGCCGACGACGAGCGCTGACGAGATCCCCCCGCGGCCAGCGACCGGCATCGGTGCGCCCGCCGTCCCAAGCAGCACCAATTCGGTTGCCATCCTCGCCTCTTCCTTCCCGCTGTCCCGCTCGTGATCCGGTTGCGCCGCGGCTGCGTACGAGATTCTTGCAGCCTCCAGCGGGGCGGCGCTGGCCGGTGGGTGCCGGTGGCAGCGGCAGAAGATGTGAGGATCATGTGGAGATTTCCGCGCGGCTGCTCCGGGACGGTCTGCGCGGGCTGGCCTGACCGCCGCCGCAGTTATTGTGAGCGTAGATGCCGACGGCCTGATGGCGTCCCGTTTGGCCGGGCGCCGCTCGCTGGTAGACGCGGCCCGTACCAGGCCCCCGGGTTCCCCAAGCTGGTGCGGGCCGCCCAGCCACTCCCGGGAGTCAGTGGCGCCGCTAGGCGTCCCGCCAGATGGTGTGCCGCGGTTCGGGATCGCCATGGCCGGTGGTCCGGGTCAGCATCGCCATCTGCAGGTGGAATTCGAACAGGTGCTGCTCCTCACCCGGCGGCGGCAGGGCGGACCCGGAGCGCTCGGCGGCGAATTGCTCTGCCAGCCGGTCCCGGATCTGCGGCTGGGAGACGTGGCTGGCCGCACCGCTCAGGTAGAAGGCATCCTCGTTGTCGTCGAGGGGGAACGAGTGCATGGCATAACGCCCGTCGCGGTGGAGATCTCTCTGCTTGGGCGACGGGACGATGAAGGCGTACAGTCCGGTTTCGGTGAGCAGCGGGCACATCGGATGCAGCCGTGGTCCGCCGTCGGCCCGCACCGTGCCGAGGAACGCCAGGCCGACGCCGTACTGGTACAGCAGGCCGGCTCCCTGACGGGCCAGGTCGGGCTGCTGGGCCTTGAAGTCGCGCCACGAGATCACGTCCAGCGAGCCTGGCAAAATCGGAAGCCGTCTGTCAACCGGCCGGCTGGAGCGCTGCTCGCACCTGTGCGAGGAACTCGGCCTGTTCGCGGCGGCTGGTGACCCTCATGCGCTGGAACTCGCTGTCGAGCCTGACATCGGCGTAGAGGTCACCGGCATCCTCGTGGAAGTGAAGGAACGCCCGGGACCCCCGCGAGAAATAGCCGCGCTTGCGCTCCCGCAACTGCGGGAGCTGGCGCAGCTCTCCCAGCAGTTCCTCTACGTGGTCAAGGTCTTCCTGCGTGGCATGCCGCACTCACCGAGCATGGCGTCGGGCGTCACGGCAACGCAAGCGCCGGTCATTTTCAGTAGTTCGCGGGAAGAATCCCGGACGCCGGCTGGGTGCGGTTGTTGGCCGCCGGCACGCCCAGGGACTGGAGCAGTTCCTCGAAGTTGAGCCCGATCATGGTCGGGAACGGCCCGCCTCCGCTGATCCCGCCCGCTTCTGGCAGCTCCGATTCCGCTGAGGCACCATCGGGCATCGCCCATCCGGTCTCGATTCCGTCGCCTCCGGCGTACATGTTGGCGATCACCGTCGAGGACGACACATGGTCGCCGGCCTGGACGGCCGGCGTCACGTCCTCGGCCACATAGACCATCAATCCCGAATCCGGCCCGTCGGTCAGCCGGTAGGTGATCCACCCTCCACCGGGCCACCCGGCGGAACTCCCCGTCGCGTTGGTGACGACCGCGTCACCGAGAGCGTAGACCGGGCCCGACCCACCGAAGTCGACACCCATGTCGATACGTTCGGGGATCAGCCCGCTGACGGCGCGCAGCGGGTTGAGGTAGACCGGCGGAGGAGCACTGGCCGGCGGCCGGGCGTGGGTTTGCTTGCGCCGCTGCAGTTCGCTTAAGGCGGCGGAACTGCTGGCCTGGGCGGTGGCGGGCGACCCGGCGAAGCTGGCCGTGTTGCGCCTGGTCTTGGGCCCGGCTCCGGCCGGCTGACCGGGGTGGGCGCCAGCCTCAAGCGCGGGCTGCGCATCCGCCTGGTCCGCGGCAGCCGGGTGGGGTGCCGTATGGGGCGCTGCCTGCCAGGGGGCGGAGACGATGAGGGCCGAGCCTGCCACGGCGGCGGCGAGGCGCGCGGGCGTGTGCTGCAGCGCGGAAGCGATCGGCGACCGCTTCCGGTGCCGGGCGGCCAGGCTGGGGCGGGTGGCCGCACGCAGCTGGGCGGGCTGGCTGGGGCGGGCGGCGGCACGCAGCTGGGCGGGCTGGCTGGGGCGGGCGGATGAGGATCGCGACGGCTTCCGGTGCTGGGCGGATGCGCGGGACACGCTTGAGCCTTCGATCGGGCGCGGTGATCGCGCTCGCCTGTCACCCGGATGCTGGCCTGGTCCTATCCTGCGGCCAGCGGCGTGCGGACGCCGCGCGGGTCAGGGCGACGGGAGCACCGGGAGAAGGTGGCCGTCACGCACGCTGGGTGCTGTTGGCTCACCAGGCTGCACCACAAACGGGCGTCGCGGCGGGGAAACTACGCAACACGGCTGGGGAAACTACGCAAACGAACGCGCACGCCACCAGCCCGGTGTCATCACGCAGGCAGCCGACGGCGAGCGGCAACAGGCTCGCGTCAGCCAGCTCAGGCGGGGTGTGAGATTGATCTCAGGCCGGCCGACGGATCCGGACTGGGAACCGGCATCGGCAGCGCCGTCGCCGCGCAGCGTCGTTGCGCTGGCCGTCCTGATAATCTCGTTCGCTGTGCTCCGGCCGGAGCTAACCGCGGCGCACCGGAGAACGTCATAGAGACCGGCATTCACCGGATGAAGGGGTGTTCAAGCATGAGGGCATCCGCGATCACGGGCCAGCGGCTGCTGACCGTGTGCTGCCTGACTTCACTGGCCCTGCTCACCGCCGCCTGCGGCTCCTCCACGTCGGCCGCCACGCCAACCAGGACGGTCACCGTGACGGTCACGCCGACGAACCCGCCGACGTCGGCGTCGCCGGCCTCGTCCGGGCCGCAGCCGTGCGCGACCACCAACCTGAAGCTGGCCGTGGGCCAGGCCAACGGCGCCGCGGGCACGATCTTCTACCCGCTCGACTTCACCAACACCTCCAGCTCGGCGTGCACGATGTACGGCTACCCGGGGGTCGCGTTCGTCAGCTCGCCCGGCGGCAGCCCGATCGGCGCCGCGGCCAAGCGGCGCTCCCCTCCGGTGCCGGCGCTGGTCGCCCTGGCCCCCGGCGCGACGGCACACGCCACGCTGGCGGTCAGCGACGTGCTGATCGGGAACAACTGCGTGCACAAGGTGCAGGTGAAATGGGTGCAGGTCTACCCGCCGGACCAGTTCAGCGCGCTGTTCGCGCGGCTGAACCGGCCAGGCTGCGCCGACAAGTCGCTGGTGACGATGGGCGTGACCACGGTCACCAGCGGGCCGTGACCGTCAGCGGAACTCGTCGATCCCCTCGCCGTCGTCCCGCTCCCAGCCGTAGGCCGCCAGGTAGCCCCAGCAGTCCGGCCTGCTGCCATCGGTGTCGGTGACGCGGTAGGCGTCGGCCAGCTGGCGGGCGCTGATGATCGTGCCCGCCCAGCGGCTGGCGTCGGCCGCCTGGGCGAGCGCGGCGACACCCCGGCCGACGTAGGCCGGCGACTCGGAGATGGCGAAGCCGGGTGTCTTGACGCACGCGTCACGCCAGGTGTCCTCGGTGACCCCGAAGTTCTCGAGCATCTTCTCCGAGCGCAGCCAGCCGGGCGTGACGCCGACGGCGGTCACCGGATGGTCCCGGAGCTCGAAGCTGAGTCCCGTCACGATGCGCTCGACGTTGGCCTTCACCAGGTCGTAGTAGAAGCCGACGTTGCGACGGAACTCCGCGTTGGCCGCCGAGGTGCCGTCGGTCATCTCGACGACCAGGCCGCGGGTACCGCCGCCGGTGGCCGTGCGGAGCATCAGCGGGATCGCCGCCCGGCAGGTGATCAGATGGGTGTGCACGCCCATCTGCAGCATCCGCAGCCCGCCCGGCCAGTCGTGCTCCCACAGCGGCTTGTCCCACTGCATGTACCGGTCGCCGCCGAAGATGTCGTTGACGAGCACGTCGAGCCGGGCGTGCTCCCGCTCGATGGTGGCGACCAGCGCGGCGACCTGGGCGGGGTCCTCGTGGTCGGCGACCAGGGCGAAGCCGGCCCCGCCCGCGGCCCGGATCAGGTCGCCGGTCTCCTCGATGGTCTCGGGCCGGTCGATTTCCGACCGGCCCGACACCCGGCTGCTGCGGCCGGTGGCGTACACGAACAGGCCGGCCCGGGCCAGCTCGACGGCGATCGCCCGGCCCGCGCCCCGGGTGGCGCCCGCCACCAGGGCGACGCGCACACCGGGCGATGATGGCGCCCCCATGCTGTCAGTAAAGCACCCGCCACCGACAACCCGCGGAGGTCAGGCCACCGCGAACAGCTGCCAGGTGTCGGGCACGACCTTGAGGGAGTGGACGCCCCGGTCCACGAAGGAGATGCCGGAACCGAGGACCAGGGCCCGGACCACGCTGGTCACGAGCACCTCGCTCGCGGTGGCCAGCCCCGCCACCCGGGCGCCGACGTGCACCGCGAGACCGGCGACCGAATCTGGCCGGCGTTCGACCTCGCCGGTGTGCAGCCCGGCCCGGATCTCAAGCCCCAGATCCCGGACGGCGTCCCGGATATCGCACGCACAGCGCACCGCGCGGGCCGGGCCGGCGAAGGTGGCGAGGAAACCGTCACCGGCGGTGTCGATCTCGACCCCGCCGAAGCGGCTGAGCGACGCCCGCACCGCCGTGTGATGGCTGTCGAGGATATTGCGCCACTGCCGGTCGCCGACCCGGTCCGCCGTCGTGGTGGAGCCGACGATGTCGGTGAACAGCACGATCGACAGCGTCCGGTCCGGATCGACGCTGCCGCGCGCGCCGGTGAGAAATTCCTCGATCTCGCCCAGCATGGGGTCGGGGTCGCCGAGGAAGGGAAGCATGTCGTCCCCGGGGATCTCAACGTACCGGCCGTGCGGCGTGAGCTCCGCCGCGGCGCGCCCGGAACCCGGGTCGATCAGGCTGGCGCCAGCGCGCTCGAGAAACAGCGTCGGTGCCTGCACGGCCGGGAACACCGGGCGCAGATCGACCTCTGCCCCCCACCGCAGAGCGCGCAAATTGCGTCTCGGCGGCCCTAGCCATCCGCATGTCCCCCCTCTGTAGCCAGCGACGATACCCCCCTGCGGCCGGAAACGGTGAGCAACGCCCGTGGCGCGCCCGGCGGGCCCGCGGCCGGACGCGGGCGGCCGGATCAGGTGAGCGGCCGGCATCCGGGTACAAGGACACCGAGAATGAACCGAAGGGGACGCAACCGGACGGCAGCGGAGATGCCATGGCGGCGATCGGGCAGCACGAGCAGCGTCCCACCGGCGACGGCGCGGCACGGGTGGTGGTCGTCGGCGCGGGGTTCGGCGGCCTCGCCGCGGTGCGCCGGCTGGCCCGCGCCGGGGCCCAGACCACGCTGATCGACAGCAACATCTATGCCACCTTCCAGCCGCTGCTGTACGAGGTGGCGACCGCGGGGCTGACCAGCAGCGACGTCGCCTTCCCGGCCCGCAGCGTCAGCCACCGGTACCATGCGGCGTTCCGGCACGGCGATCTGACGGGCATCGACCCCACGGCGAGGCAGATCACCCTGGCCGACGGCGCGGTGTTCGGCTACGACTACCTCATCCTGGCCACCGGCGTCTCCGCCGCCTATCACGGTGTTCCCGGGGCGGCCGAATACAGCCTGGGCCTGTACACCCGCCGTGACGCCATCGTCCTGCGCGACCGCATCATGACCGGCCTGGAACGGCTCAGCCTCACCGGCCTCAGCAGCGACGTGGCCGTGACCGTCATCGGCGGTGGCGCGACCGGCGTGGAACTAGCCGGGAGCATGGCCGACCTGCGGAACATCGCCCTGGCCGCTTCCTATCCCGAGATCGACCGCGCCCGGGTGCACGTGGCGCTGGTCGAGCGGGCCCCGGCGCTGCTCGCGCCCTTCCACCCCGCGCTGCGCGAGTACACGCGCCGTCAGCTGGTCAAGCGCGGCGTCAACGTCCGGCTGGGCACCGCCATCGCCAAGATCACCCCCGGCCAGGTCCTGCTCGCCGACGGGAGCGCCCTGGCCAGCGACGTCACGGTGTGGGCGGCGGGCGTGGCGGCGCCGGACGCGGTCAGCGGCTGGGGCCTGCCGCAGGCAGCTGGCGGCCGGATCCTCATCGGCCCCGATCTGCGGGTCATCGGGCACGACCGGATCTTCGCGGTCGGCGATATCGCGCTCATCGAGGACCAGCCGCTGCCGCAGCTGGCCCAGCCCGCCCTGCAGATGGGCAAGCACGCCGCGGACCAGGTCCGCAGGCTCGCAGGCGGGCAGACGGCGGTCCCGTTCCGCTACCGCGACAAGGGCATCATGGCCACCATCGGGTACCGTTCCGCGGTCGTCCAGCTCCCCCGCCACCTGCGCATCCACGGCACGCTCGCCTGGCTGGCCTGGCTCGCGCTGCACCTGATCACCCTGCTCGGCGGCCGCAACCGGATCTCCGCGCTGGTCAACATGTCCTGGCGCTACTTCACCTGGCGGCGCGGCGGCGGCCTGATCGTCGGCGAGGGCATGACCGGGCTGGTCCCGGTGACCGGATCCGGCGATGTCATGGAGACGGGTCAAAAGTGATCACGCTCTTGATGCCGCGCTCGCGGAAGTCCCCGGTGTAGCAGTAGTCCTGCCGCCCGGAACGGCAGGCGAGGCACCCGGCATGGGGACAGGGGCGGCGCACGGACGGCACGACCAGGTCGCCCGGCCTGAACCGCTCGACGGCGGGCCCGGCCGCCGCCACCTCCGCCACCGACTCGTGGCCGATCACCAGATGGTCGTCCCCGGGCGGCGGGGTGCCGTATTCGAAGGAGCAGATCTCCTTGTCGGTGCCGCAGATGCCGATGTCGGCCATCCGCAGCATGACCTGGCCGGGCTGGGTGAGCCGGGGAACGTCCCGCTCGGCCACCCTGACCTCACGAGATCCCGGGAACACCGCGACCGTCTTCATGTCCTGTCCCGGCGCGGGCACCTGGCCGTCACGATACGGCCATGGCCGACCGGGAGCGCCCCCAGCCGGCCACACTCACCGCCGGTGATGCGGACCAGGTCAGGCCGCCAGGACCTTGGCCTTCTCGCGGTCGAACTCCTCGGCCGAGATGACGCCCCGGTCGCGCAGGTCGGCCAGCTTCGACAGCTGGTCCGCCGTGCTGGCCGGTGAGCTCGCCGCGGCCTCCTGCACGTAGTGGCGGAACTGCTGATCCTGCTGCCGGGCCTGCGCCACGCCCCGCTCGTGCATCGAGCCGCCGCGGACGATCAGGTAGACCAGCACGCCGATCAGCGGGATGAACAGCACGAACAGGAACCACAGCGCCTTGGCCACGCCGGACAGGTCATGGCTGCGGAAGATGTCGATGAACACCATGATCAGGATCCAGATCCAGATCACCCACAGAAAGAACTCAAATATCGACCAGAACACGCTCAAGAGCGGATACGACGAATCAGCCAGTAGTGACATTCCTTCTCCTTCGTGCCAGGGAGGCCGCCAGCGATCGCACCAGGGTGGCAGCCCGCGATCCGCTACCTTAGCCCTTCGCCCTGAACAGGCAAAGCATTGGCCTAGCAGTGGATCATCGGCATCACCCGGCACGGGTGAGACAGAAGGCCTCCTCAGCCCCACCGGCCAGCGTGGGTGGTCCCCGGAAATTCGGTGGCGTCCCACGCCCGTGGTCTGCCTGGGTGACCGGCATAGCCGGAATTGACGATCCCGCTTTCGGCGTACCGGCGGGGGTGACGGCGCCGGCCGGTGTCAGCCCGGCAGGCTCTCGACGGCGCCGGCGGCGATGGCGCTGACCAGCTGGGCGTGGTCCCGTTCGTTCTGATCGGCGTACCGGCGGGCGAACCGGCCGATCTCGGCGGTGAACTTCGGGCCCTTCCCGATGTAGCCGTCGATGGCCACCGGGTCACCGGTGCGGGCGTGGGCGCGGGCCAGCGTCTCGCCGCACGCGGTGGCGAACTCGGCCAGGCGCGGCGCGATCAGCTCAGTGCTCGGGATGATCTTCATGTCACGGAACTGCCGCACGTAATAGTCCTTCCCGTGCAGCGAGCCCCAGCCGACGAAGATGTCGGTGGCGGTCTGGACCAGCCGCTTGCCGCTGATCACCCGCTCGCCGTGGTGGCCGTGGCGGCTGGGCTGGGTGTGGGCCTCGTACACCGACGGCCCGGCCTGCTTGACCTGCAGGAACAACGGGTCCGCGCCGCTCCGGCCCTCGAGGAGCACCAGGTAGACCCGCATCCCTACGCTGCCGACCCCCACGACCTGGCGGACCACGTCGACCTCGGTGAACCGGTCGAACAGGCTCCGCCGGTCCTCGGTGAGGGTCAGCCGGTACCCGGCCAGCAGGTGGCCGACGAGGTCGGCCTGCTCGTCGTCGCCGATCGTGACGCGGAGCGGCGGCTCCGTTGTTATCCGCGGCCGCCCGTGCGCCATCGTGGTGAGCTTGGCGAACGCCCCGCGGCTGGTGCGGCGTTTCCGCTTCTTCTCGATGTGGACCGAGACCCGCCCGCGGTCGGCCGGCTCGAAGTAGCTGATCAGGCTGTCGGCGTGGATGGCGTCGTACCAGATGTCGAGCTCGGGCATGGCCGTGTACCGGCGCATGCGCCTGCGGTAGGCCTCGACGCCGGCGGTGACCGCGGCGGCGGCCCTGGCCGGCTTGATCCGGTTCTCCCGCGCCGCGATGACAAGACTGGCGGCGAAGCGCTTGACGTCCCACTCGAACGGGCCGGGCAGGGTCTCGTCGAAGTCACGCAGGTCGAACGCGAGGTTCCGCTCCGGAGTGGCCCACAGGCCGAAGTTCAGCACGTGGGCGTCGCCGCACAGCTGCACCAGCAGCCCGCTGCCGGGCTGGGAGGCGAGGTCGCCGGCCATCACCGCCGCGGCGCCCCGGTAGTAGTTCCACGGCGAGGCCGCCATCCGCTGATGGCGGATGGGCACGAGCCCGGGGACCCGGATCTGGTTCTGGGCCAGGATCGTCGTCAGCGGGTCGTGCCCGCGGTCCGCTTCCGCCCAGTACCCCAGCGTGCCCCGCCCCGCGCGTTTCCGGGCCGCCTTCCCCGCGGCCCGTCTCTCGCCGCCCGTGGCCGGCAGATCAGGCAGCACCGCGGGCGGGCGCCCGTCCCCGGGGCGCGCCCGCCCGTCGGGGGCCTGATCCCGGTCCCCCGGCGCCGGCGAGCGGTCCCTAGACGCCTTCAACCGCTTCCAGCCGCCCGGACCGGACCGCGTTCACGAACTCCTCATAGTCCTGCTCGTTCTGATCCGCGTACCGCTGCGAGAAGTCGGTGATCGATGTGTCGAACGCGTCGCTCTCGCCCAGGTACTCCGCGATGGCGACCGGGTCCCCGGACCGGGCGTGCGCCCGCGCCAGCGTCCACCCGCAGATGCGCGCGTAGAACGTGAGCCCGAGCGGGATCATCGTCTCGACCACGGCTGAGCCCTTCATGTCGCGGAGCTGGCGCCAGTAGAAGTGGCGGCGGACGTCCAGGCCCTTGGTCCAGCCGAGGTAAATGTCGCTGGCGGCCTGCATCATCCGCTGCCCCTGCACCACCCGCTCGCCGTGCTGCCGGTACCGGCTTTTGCCCACGTACGGCTCCAGCACCGAGGCGGTCGCCTCCTTGATCTGCAGGAACAGCGGGTCCTGTGCGTCGCGTCCCTGGAGCAAGACGATGAACGCCCGGGTCCCGACGCTGCCGACGCCGACCACCTTGCGGGCCACGTCCACCACCTCGAACCGCTCCAGCAGCTTGCGCCGGTCGTCCTGCAGGGTGGCCCGGTAGGCGCGGAACTGATCGTGGATCACCGGCATGACCTGATCCGGGGACAGCCCATAGGTGGCGGCCAGGTCACGCGCCGGGACCACGATCGGCGGCTGGCTGACGATCCGGTACTGCCCGTCGACCAGTTCGCCGAGCTTGGACAGCGCCTGGAGGCTGTCGCGCGTGTGCGCCTTCGTCAAGATCTTCGTCGCCCGCTTCTCCGCCGCCTTCGCCGCCTTCTCCCTTTCCTGATCCGCCTTCTCCTGCTTCGCCGCCCGTTTCTCCTGCTTCTTCGGCGCCTTCGCCCGCTTGTCCGCCTTCTCCTGCTGCTTCGCCGCCATCTCCTGCTTCAGCGTCCCGGTCACCAAGGTGCGGATCCCGGCCCTGAGCTCGTCCTCGTCCAGGTGGGCGTACCAGATGTCCATCGTCGGCATCTGCGCGAACCCGGCCATCGCCTCCCGGTAGGCCCGCACCGACGCGAGCGTCGCCGCTTGCGCGTCCGCCTTAGCGAACCCGTTGTTGCGGGCCGCGATCTCAAAGCTCGCCGCCATCCGCTTCACGTCGTACTCGAACGGCCCCGGCAGCGTCTCGTCGAAGTCGTTCAGGTCGAACAGCAGTACCCGCTCGGGCGAGGCGAACGCGCCGAAGTTCGACAGGTGGGCATCCCCGCATAGCTGGGTCTCCAGCCCGGCCACCGGCGTCTCGGCGAGATCCGCGGCCATGATCTTGGCCGCGCCCCGGTAGAAGGTGAACGGCGAGACCATCATCCGGCCATGGCGGACGGGCACCAGGTCCTGCTCGCGGGTGGTGTCCTGCTCCTCCAGCAGCGCGACCGGGTCGGGGCGGTCCGCGGCCGGGCGCCACTTCGTATGGCTTGACAGCTTCGCCCGGTCCCGGGCCTCCACACCCTTGGCTTTGCGATCGTCGATGCTCGGATGCGCGATCTTCCGCACGGCCATCCGGCCCACCTCCCGTTCTGCACATGACGGTGCCGGCGCCGGGCCGCGGGCACTCCCCCGGGACGGCCAGAGCCGGACCCGAAGCTGAGTGGGATAGTCCCTCTGGCGCGCCTGGTAACCGCATCCTCCCCCGCCGGGGCGGGAGGGGACATCACCCAGCAAGGATGAACTGGGCACGACGCGACGGTGAACCCGGCGTGACCGCCTGCCCAGGTGAGTCACGTATCCAGGCCGCGGCCGGTGCCTTCCGGGTGGACGGCCAGGACGGCGCGGGCGGGCCACCGGGATTGACTCCCGGGTGGCCGGGCTCATCATGGATTATGGCTATTGGGCGCAAGCCGGCCCGCGAGCCGGCGGTGGAGCGCGCACCGGCGGCCGAACGGGGTGAGCACTGGTGGCCGGTGGCCCTGGCGATCGTCGTCGTCGCCGGCCTGCATGTGGCGCTGCCCGCGCGGTACCGGGTCCAGCCGGGATGGGTGGTCCCGGCCGTGCTGCTCGCGCTGCTGGCCGTGCTGATCATCGGGGACCCGGGCCGCATCGACCGGCAGAAAGCATGGCTGCGGATCGTCATCGGCATCGTCATCGCAGTCATCACGGTGGCGAACCTGCTGGCCGCTGTCCGGCTCGTGGTGGACATCCTGACCGGCAACAAGCTCTTCGAGCACAACCCGGGCGGGCTGCTTGCCACCGGCGGCATGATCTGGGCGACGAACGTGATCGCGTTCGGGATGCTGTACTGGCATCTCGATCGCGGTGGCGCCGCCGCCCGGGCCCACCATCCGGACCGGAACCCGGCGTTCGTGTTCCCGGAGATGCAGCACTCGGAGTACGTGGCCGCCGCCTGGGTGCCGCAGTTCGTCGACTACCTGTCGCTGGCCTTCTGGACCGCGACCGCGATCAGCCCCACCGACATCTCAGCGATCAGGCCGTGGTCCAAGTCCCTCATGATGCTCGAAGCGGCCGGGTCGATCGCCCTGGCCGTGCTCGTGATCGGTTTCGCGGTCAACATCCTCTGACTGCCGCCGGGTGGGTGACGGGCCCGTGCCTGGGCTGGCCCCGGTCATGTTCGGCCCGGTGCCCGGTTACTTGGCGGTGGCCCCGTCGAGGTCGGCGCCGGGCGTCTCGCTGCCGGCCGCGAGCTGGTGGGTGATCCGCGTGAGCAGCGCGACGAGCCGCGGGTGCTGCTCCGGGTCCCAGCCGGCGGCCAGCCGCGCGATCGCGTCGTGACGGGCCTGGAACAGCTCGTCGAACGCATGCTGGCCGGCCTCGGTGAGCGGCACCGGCTCGGCCGGGCCGTCGGCCAGCGGCCCCGCGTACCCGGCCGCGACCAGCTCGCCGAGCCGGCGCTCCAGGTCGGCGCCGGTCATGTACAGGTGCTCGGCCAGCTCCTGGCGGCCCCATCCGGGGTGCTCGCCGATCCGCAGCAGCAGCCAGGCGCCTCGCGGTGTCGTCTTGACGCTGGCCGCCGAGATCAGGTGCGCGTAGACGTCGCGCCGGCGCTCGCGGCTGAGCAGCGCGGTCAGGGCGCGCTCCATCTCCTGGTCCGACGTGCGGATCGTGGGCCTGGAGGTGGGGGCCAGGGTGTCGGCCGGGTCCTGGGCGCCGGTACTGGTCCGCAGCGGGATGTCCTTGAGCGTCCAGCTGAGCAGGAACGCCAGCACGCCGAACGGTATGGCCACCAGGAACACCGTCTGCAGCGCGGTGGCGTAGCCGCTGACGTACCCGGCGTGCACCGCGGGCGGCAGGTGCGCCAGCGCCGCCGGGCTCGCGCCGCTGGCCGCCGTCACCCCGTGCGGCAGCGCCAGCCCGTGCAGAGCGCTCGCCAGGTCGCCGGCCAGGACGTTGGAGAAGACGGCACCGAAGGTGGCGGTGCCGAAGGACCCGCCGATGGACCGGAAGAACGTTGTGCCGCCGGTGGCTGCGCCGAGGTCGGTGTAGCTGACGGCGTTCTGCACCGCGACGACAAGGACCTGCAGCGACGCGCCGATGCCGGCCCCGAGCACCAGCATGTACAGCGAGGACAGCCAGACGCCGGTGGTCACGCCCAGGTGGGACAGGAGATAGAGCCCGACCGTCATCGTGGCGGTGCCGATGATCGGGAAGATCCGGTAGCGGCCCCACCTGCTGACCAGCCGCCCGCTGACGATCGAGGTGGTCAGCAGCCCGGCCATCAGCGGCAGCAGCCGCAGCCCGGACACGGTGGGGCTGACGCCCTTGACGATCTGCATGTACTGGGGCAGGTAGGCGATGGCGCCGAACAGGGCGAACCCGACCACGAAGCCGATCGCGCTGGCGGCCGAGAACACCCGGTTGCGGAACAGCTTCAGCGGAATGACCGGCTCGGCGGCGCGGCTCTCCGCCCAGATGAACGCGGCGCCCAGGACCACCGCCGCGCCGCCCATGATGAAGATCGGCGCGGACGACCAGGGATAGGTCGTCCCGCCGAGCGAGGTGAGCAGCACCAGGCTGGTCGCCGCGCCGGCCAGCAGCACCGTGCCGAGGTAGTCGATTCGGTGCTGGGCCCGGCGCAGATGCCCGGGCAGCACCGCGGCGACCACCGCCAGCGCGACCGCGCCGACCGGCAGGTTGACGTAGAACACCCAGCGCCACGACAGGTTGTCGACGAAGAACCCGCCGATCAGCGGGCCGATCACGCTGGTCACCCCGAACACGCTGCCGAACAGGCCCTGGTAACGGCCGCGGTCCCGGGCCGGGACGACGTCGGCGACGATCGTCTGCGCGCCGGTCAGCAGGCCGCCGCCGCCGATGCCCTGCACCGCGCGGAACACGATCAGGATGAGGATGGAATGGGCCAGCCCGCACAGCGCCGACCCGATGAGGAAGATGACGATCGCGGCCTCGAAGAACACCTTGCGCCCGTACAGGTCGCCCAGCTTGCCCCACAGCGGCGTGGACACGGTGGAGGCCAGCAGATAGGCGGTGATCACCCACGACAGGTGCGAGAGCCCGTGCAGGTCACCGGCGATCGTGGGCAGTGCGGTCGCCACGATCGTCTGGTCCAGCGCGGCCAGCAGCATCCCCAGCAGCAGCGCGCCGATGACGATGAGCGTCCGGCGCTGGCTCAGCGGGCTGTGCTCGTGTTCTGCCACTGCCCCTCCTTGCCAGGTGCCATATTCCCCAACATCATCGCCGAGCCCGGCGCCGCTCGCGAGCGGTGGCCGTCACGGTCATCCCCGCACGCGCTCGGCCGGGTGAAGGCGCTCGGAGCCCGTGCCGGAAGAAGGCCGAGGTGAAGCTGGCCGACTCGGCGGGCGACACGGCATGGGCGTGCTTGGCCCACGCCGACGAGATCCTCGTGACGGTGCCCGGGGCGTTCGTCGCGAGCCAGGACGACCAGGGGATCGGGGCGTTTCTGTCCCGCCGCGGCTAGCCCGGGCCGCCGCGCCCCGGTGTCCCGTCAGGCATCACCTGCGATACGCCGGGTATGGGAGATGTGCTTACCGACCCCGCCCGGTTTTGGAGGTCACGGATGCGTGAGACGGCGCCCGTCCTCGCGCAGAAGTTCGAGCACGCCGCGGTGCTCTACCGCGGCACGGGTGAGTACCTGGACGCGGTGCTGGGTTTCGTGGGCGCCGGGCTGGAGCGCGCCGACCCCGTGCTGGTGGCGGTGCCCGGCCCGAAAGTGGGGCTGCTGCGTGAGCGGCTGGGCGGGCAGGCCGGCCGGGTCAGCTTCGCCGACATGACCGAGATGGGAGCCAACCCGGCGTGGATCATCCCGCGGGTGGCCGCCTTCGCCGACGCCCATCGCGGCCGGGCCGTCCGCTACGTCGGTGAGCCGGTGTGGGAGACCCGCACCGCGGCGGAGGTGTGCGAGACGACCCGGCACGAGGCGCTGATCAACCTGGCGTTCGCCGGCACGGCCGCCAGCATCCTGTGCCCCTACGACCGCACCCGGCTGGCCCCGGCCGTCATCGCGGACGCCGAACACACCCACCCGGTGCTCATCACCGGCGGGCGCTCACACCCCAGCCGCGCCTACCCCGAGGCTGGCGTGTTCCCGGCCAGCTGCGACCGGCCGCTGTCCAGCCCGCCCGGGTCGGCCGCCGCGCTCACCTACCGGGACGACCTGGCCGGGGTCCGGTCATTCGCCGCCGGGCAGGCCCGCCGCGCCGGGCTGAACGCCAGCCGGGCCCGCGACCTGGTGATCGCGGTCAGCGAGCTGGCCGCCAACACGTGGCGTCACACCGACGCCAGCGGCACCCTGCACATCTGGGCCGCCGGCGGCGAGCTGCTCGGCCAGGTCCACGACAGCGGCCACATCAGCGACCCGCTGGCCGGCCGCCGCCGCCCGCTCCCCGGCGCCGCCAACGGCAACGGCCTGTGGGTCGTCTACCAGCTCTGCGACCTGGTCGAGCTGCGCACCGGCAGCACCGGCACCACCATCCGACTGCACATCCGGCTCCGCCCCTGACCGGTGCGGGCCGCCCCGGCCAGGGGTGGGCTACCCGTCCCCGCCGCCGTCCGAGACGGCCGCGACGGCCTCCTCCACGGTGTCGTAGCGCGGCAGCCGGTCGGCCAGGCCGGTGATCCACAGCGTCTTGGTGTACCTGTACCTGGCCCCGGCGAGGGCCAGGACCCCGTTTCTGGCGGTGAGCTTCTTCCAGTGCCCGACGATGACGGCCAGCGAGCTGGTGTCCATGAAATCGACCGCGGCGAGGTCGAGGACGATGCGGTCGGACTGATGGCGCGCCGTGGCCAGGTACTCGTCGAACTCGCGGCTCGTCACCGCGTCAAGCTCGCCGCGGACCGCCACGACCGTGACCTGGCCGTGGCGGTGCGACGACAATCCGAGCCCCTCCACACGCACTCCCCCCGGACTCTCAGCACCCTGAGCAACAGAACGCGGCCAATCGTATGCGGAAACGATGTCGCTGGCCGGGCGGAAGCGGCGCCGGTTTCGCCCGGCCAGGAGCGGTGGATGGTGAACAGGCAGGTAGCCGCTACTCGATCGGGATCTCCCGGTAGGCAGCGTCCAGGTCCACCCCGCGGCGGCGCTGCACCAGCCGCGCCACCAGGTAGATGACCAGGCCGGACAGCAGGATCAGGATGTTCAGCAGGAACATGTCGAACGAACGGCTGCCGAACAGGATCCCGCCGCCTCCCTCCGGCTTCCAGGTGATCCCGGAGAGCGGGTCGTGCAGGTAGTCCCAGCCCATGAAGCCGGCCGCGATCAGTGACAGGACACCCACGATCGACATCACCGGCACCTTGCCCAGCCGCCAGTTGACCGAGGAGTTCTCCCAGATCTTGCGCTGCCGGTAGGGAAGCACGATCGCGGCGACGGAGGTGATGCAGAACGACAGGATGAAGCCGAAGATCCCGGTCAGCGTCTTGAACGGGGAATCGGGGCGGGTGTAGAGCCACAGCGCCCCGATCGAGCCCAGGCCCATCACGGCCAGCGCGTTCACCGGGGTGTGCCGCCGCCCGCTGACGTTCGAGAGCCAGGACGGCATGACCCCGTCGATCCCGTAGGCGAGCAGGTTCCTGGACGCGTTGAGGATCTGGCCGGGCAGCCAGGAGTAGGCCCAGAAGATGAACCCGAAGCACAGCAGGAAGGCCACGACGGCGTTCCCCATCGCATAGGACGCCAGCTCGCTGTAGGTCGGCGCGGTGCTGAAATGGAGCGCCGCCCCGTTGTTGAAGGAGAGCGCGCCGAGGAAAGTAGTGCCGGCCGTGCGCTGGAACACCCAGACCAGCAGCATGGCCGCGCCCGTCGATATGATCGCCGCGGCCGGCATCGACCAGATCTGTACCCGGCCCGGCCTGCGCACCTCGCCGCCGATATACGCGGAGGACTGGTTGAACACCAGCTCGAGGTAAATCCAGGTGATCGGGATGATGGTCCAGTACAGGCTGAACGGGGCGGTCGTGAAGCCGCTCTTTTTGGCGGCGGCGAGTACCGCGTGGTAGGGATCGGGGGTCCCGGCGGTACTGGCCAGCGAGTGGTTGAATCCGGACCGGAAGCTGGCCGGGTTCTTGGTCAGCAGCAGCACAATCGTTAGCAGGACGCCCAGCATCGCCACCACGAATAGGACGTTCTGGATCCGGAAGTAGAAATTCATGCCGGTCGCGAAGATAACGACCAGGATTACTATCAGCGCGGTGCCGGTCAGGAACGCCCGCCCAACGACCCGCAGGCGAGCAGCCGAGCGCCGCCCTGCTGAAGGAGGTCCTGCATGGGCTCCGCGCCCTCTGACAGCACCGCCGACGTCCCGCTCGCCGCGTTCAAGATCCTCATCGCCGGGGGCTTCGGGGCGGGCAAGACCACGCTCGTCGGCGCGATCAGCGAGGTCCGGCCGCTGCACACCGAGGAATCCCTGACCCGGGCGAGCGTGGGCACCGACGATCTGACCGGCGTCGGCAACAAGACAACGACGACGGTCGCGATGGACTTCGGCCGGCTTACCATGGGCACCCACCTGGTGCTGTACCTGTTCGGCACCCCGGGCCAGGAACGCTTCTGGTTCATGTGGGACGAGCTGTCCTACGGCGCGCTCGGTGCCGTGGTCCTGGCCGACACACGCCGGCTCGACGACTGCTTCCCGTCCGTCGACTATTTCGAGAAGCGCGGGCTGCCGTTCATCGTCGCCATCAACTGCTTTGACGGCGCCCCCACCTACGACCCGGAGGACGTGCGCATCGCGCTCGACCTCGACCCGCGGGTCCCGGCCGTTCTCTGCGACGCCCGCGAGCGCGACTCGGTCAAGCTCATTCTGATCACCCTGGTCGAGCACGTCCTGGCCAGCCGGGTCAAGGACCGGGCCGAGACCGAGTTCCCGTTCCAGGCCGCACCCTTGCCCGAGGCCGCGCCGGACCCCGCCGTCTCCCAGGCCTAGCCCCCCGCAGCAGGCCGGAGATCCACGGGAAACATCCTGGCGCCGCCCGGGGCGGGGTGCTGGGGTGACGGCCCAAGCTCCGCCACCCCAGCCGCCTGTCCAGGCGCGATCAGCCATGGCTGAGGATGAGCGCCTGATCAGTTCCGTTGATGCCGGCCGCCC
The DNA here is from genome assembly GCA_963730065.1 of uncultured Actinomycetes bacterium. Taxonomy (GTDB): domain Bacteria; phylum Actinomycetota; class Actinomycetes; order Streptosporangiales; family Streptosporangiaceae; genus UBA9676. The sequence goes on from CAVSQL010000020.1 coordinate 33,699, forward strand.
ACTCCCTGGTGGCGCCCGGCAGGGTCGCGGCACCGCCCAGCGCCCAGCTGGGGCTGGAACATGAACCCCGCTCCTTCCCGAGGGGTGCTGATTGGCAGACCCCCCCTAGGGGATTCACGTCTGGTCGCTGACGCTGGTTCACCGGCCGCGGGGATCGGGCTAACGACGCGCTAACGCGCCCCGCGCTCCAGGCCGCCGGGCCGGCCGCGCGCCGGGGCGCCTGAGCCGCCGGCCGGGCCCATCGCCGCCCGTCAGGCAGGGTCCCGGAGCAGACCCCGACATTTCCCCCAATAAGCCATCAATGACGGCGGAAATGATCTACCGCCATCACCACTGGCGCTGCCGATTAAGAGACCGCGCCATCCCCGCAACGCCCACCCGGCCGGACCCCACCGCCGTCCCGGGGTTCCGTCACAAATGCGGTCTATGTCCCTTTCGTTATGCCGCTTATGTCACCCCGATAGCAGCGGCATTGGCCAATACCGGTCACCTGCCACGGGTTTGCGCCATGATCATGTCCGTTCCGTCCCGGGCTCCCGTGACGCAGATCCGTGTGAAGTCGGATGGGACCCAACGGCGTGGGGCACACGGCCGGAGGGCGGCGGCGGGCAGACTGTGGCGGTGGTACGCACGCTGGAGGGACCGTGGACGGGCTGAGGTCGCTGGAGATCTGCGCCGGGGCCGGCGGGCAGGCGCTCGGCCTGGAGCAGGCCGGCTTCGGGCACGAGGCGGTGGTGGAGCTCGACCCGGACGCCTGCGAGACGCTCCGCCTCAACCGCGGCGGGGAATGGAAGATCATCGAGGGCGACGTCCACGACCAGGACGGGCGCGGCTTCGCCGGCATCGACCTGCTGGCCGGCGGCATTCCCTGCCCGCCGTTCTCCATCGCCGGCAAGCAGCTCGGGGCGGGCGACGACCGCGACCTGTTCCCGCGTGCGCTCCGCCTGGCCGCTGAGGCCCGGCCCCGGGCGGTGCTGCTGGAGAACGTGCGGGGCCTGGCCGCGCGGCGCTTCGACGGCTACCGCATTCAGGTCCTCACCTGCCTGCGGGTGCTGGGCTACCGGACCTGGTGGCGGGAGATCCACGCGAGTGAGCACGGGGTGCCGCAGCTGCGCCCCCGGTTCGTGCTGGTCGCCATCCAGCCGCGGTGGGCGGACCGGTTCACCTGGCCGGCTCCGTCGGCCCGGCGCCCGCCCACCGTGGGCGAGACGCTCCGCGACCTGATGGCCGCGGGCGGCTGGCCCGGGTCGGACGCCTGGGCCGCGGGAGCGTGCGGCATCGCGCCCACCATCGTCGGGGGAAGCAAGAAGCACGGCGGCCCCGACCTCGGCCCGACCCGGGCCCGCCGGGCCTGGGCGGCGCTCGGCGTGGACGGCCTCGGTGTGGCCGACCACGCTCCCGGCCCGGACTTCCCGCCCGGCCAGCCACCCAAGCTGACCGTCGCGATGGTGGCCCGGCTCCAGGGCTTTCCCGACAGCTGGTCCTTTTCCGGCCGCAAGACGGCGGCGTACCGCCAGGTGGGCAACGCCTTCCCGCCGCCGGTCGCCCGCGCGCTCGGCGTCGCCATCCGGCACGCGCTGGACCGATGACGGCCGGCGGCACCGGCGGCGCGGCCGGGCGGTACGCGGCGCAGCGCGAGGGCCTGGTGGAGTACGCCCGCCGCATGGTGCGCGACGGCCTCGCGGACGGCATGTCCGGCAACCTCAGCGCGCGGGCCGGCGACCTGATCGCCATCACCCCGTCCGGGGCCCCCTACGAGGCCATGGCACCGGCCGATATCTGCCTGGTCGGGCCGGACGGGAGCACGGCCGCCGGGGCCGGCCGTCCACCGAGACCCCGATGCACCTGGCCGTCTACCGGGCCACCGGCGCGCAGGCCATCGTGCACACGCACTCGCCGTTCGTGATCGCCCTGTCGGCCGTGCTGGACGAGCTGCCCGCCGTCCACTACGCCATGGCCGGGCTCGGCGGGCTGGTGCGGGTCACCCCCTACGCCCGGTTCGGCACTCAGGAGCTGGCCGACGGCGCGGTCGCGGCGCTGGCGGGCCGGACCGCGGTGATCCTGCGCAACCACGGCGCCCTGGCCTACGGCGCCTCCCTCGGGCAGGCCTATGACCGGGCGCGCACGCTGGAGTGGCTCGCGTCGGTCTACTGGCACGCCTGGCTGATGGGCAACCCGAGGACGCTGACCGTGGCCCAGCTCGATGAGGTGCGGGAGGCGACCCGGGCGATCCGGTACGGGGAGCCGGACTGACGCCCACCGGCACCTCCTGGTACGAGAATCGGGCCCGTCGGACCGGCGCCAGCCTGGTGGCCGACTACGCGCTGATCGCGATCGCCTCGCTGTTCGCCCGCCCCACCGGGGCGGTACGACCAGCTCACGTTCCTCCCGTGGGGCTTTCTGGACCCTTCTACACCGCCGTGGTGGAGGCGGTGGAGGAAGCGGTCGCCAACGCGCTGACCGCCAACGAGGAGATGGTGGGCCGCACCGGCCACCGCACCCCGGCCCTGCCCCGCGACCAGGTGGCCGCGCTGTTCCGGTCACCGCGGCCGCGCGGATGATCCCGCCGCTACCATCGCCTGGTGAACGAAGCGCGATCCGGCCTGCCCGGCCCGCACGCGGCGACCCCGTCGGGCCAGCCACGCGCCCGCGCGCTGGGCATCCCGTTCGGCGGCACGCCCGGCCGCTGGAACGCGATCACCGACGTGCCCGGGGTCCAGGTCGGCTACCTCACGCTGATCGAGGGCGACTCGGTCCGCACCGGGGTGACCGCCATCCACCCGCGGGGCCCGGAAGGCGCGGCCGACGCGGTCGCGGCGGGCTTCTTCTCCCAGAACGGCAACGGCGAGATGACCGGCGTGTCGTGGATCGGGGAGTCGGGCACCCTCTCGCTGCCCATCGCCATCACCAACACCCACGCGGTCGGGATCGCGCACGCGGCGATCGTCGCCTGGACGGCGAAGCACCACCCCGAACTCGGCGACGACTGGCCGCTGCCGGTGGCGGCGGAAACCTGGGACGGCTACCTCAACGACCCGGCCGGGCACCGGGTCACCGAGCAGGCGGCGATCGCCGCCCTGGAGTCGGCCGCGCCCGGGCCGGTGGAGGAGGGCTCGGTCGGCGGCGGCACCGGCATGGTCTGCTACGAGTTCAAGGGCGGCAACGGGACCGCATCCCGGCTGGTGGACTACGCCGGCACCACCTACACCGTCGGGGCGTTCCTCCAGGCCAACTTCGGGTCACGGACGGAACTGACCCTGGCCGGGATGGCCCTGGGCGAACTGCTCACCGACGACAACCCCAGGGCCGGGGACGCTGCCGTCCCGCCCGGCGCCGGGTCGGTGATCGCGATCGTGGCCACCGACGCGCCACTCCTGCCGCACCAGTGCACGGCGATGGCCCGCCGGGTCACCCTCGGCCTCGCCCGCACCGGCACCACTGGCTCGCACTACTCCGGTGACCTGTTCCTGGCCTTCTCGACTGCCAACCCCGGTGGTTTCAGCCCCTATGACCCCGGCCCGGGCAGCGACGCGGGCCAGCCGTACGACCACCTGACGTTCATCCCCTGGGGGGCCATCAACCCGTTCTTCACCGCCGTCGTGCAGGCGGTGGAGGAGGCGGTGGCCAACGCGCTCGTCGCCAACGAGGCGATGACCGGCCGGGACGGCCGCCGGGTTCCGGCGCTGCCGCGCGAGCGGGTCGCGGAGCTGTTCCGCGCCCGGCACCGGCCCTGACCCGGGGCGCCAGGGCGGCTGGTGGGGTTCCCAGGGCGGGTCGGCGGCGGGTCCCGGGCGGGTCGGCGGCGGGTCCCGGGCGGGTCCGAGGCGGCTCCGAGGGCCGGGCGGTCAGCCCCGGACGCTGGCTAGTACCAGCCAGTGGCTTGCGAATGAGCCCATGCGCGGCGCGGGGACCCGTACCGGGCCTTGATGTAACGCAGCCCCCAGCGGATCTGGGTGGCCGCGTTCGACCGCCAGTTGGGGCCCGCGCTGGCCATCTTGCTGCCGGGCAGCGCCTGGGGGATGCCGTACGCGCCCGAGTACGGGTTGTACGCGTACTTGTTCCAGCCGCTCTCCCGCTCCCACAGCCAGCTCAGGAATTTGAACTGCCTGCGGGCCGACCAGTGGAACGTGGGCAGCATCGCCCGGGCGATCTGGCGTGGGGTGCGGGCCGCGGCGAGCAGCACGATGCTGCTCCGCCCGGCACCGGCCGGGCTGACCAGGCTGGCCGAGTTGATCGGGCTGGCCAGGCTGGCCAGATTGGCCTGGTCCGCCGGGCTGGCCGCGACCGGATCGGCCACGCTGACCGGGCCCGCCGGGACGGCAGCCGCATGCGGCGCGGCCGACGGCCCGGCGGGCCCGGCCAGGGCGGCGCCGGTGGCTCCGGAGGCGAACGCCGCCACGGCGACCGCCGAGCCGGCCAGTGCGAAGGTGAGTTGAGAACGTCTGCGGTTGCGGACAGTCCTTAATGAGGACAAGCGGAACCTTTGGTCGGGCACGCGGCAGCGCGCTCGGCTTCCGCCCGGGAACATCTGCCTGCCGCCAGCGACGCGGGGCAACGGCAGTGGTGCGCACGATGGGTGCGGTTCAGGGCACCGGGCGCTCGGTCGCGGCCTCGTGCGCACGGGGCGCTTGAAATCTCGAGCATGAGCCATCCGGCAACCTGGATTCACCAAAATCCGGACGGCAGCGCTATGGCCTATCTCACAAACAGCGCCACAACCGCATCATTGATCTCGTCAGCCCCATCCCGAACGTGGTGCCGCTACGCGGTCCTCCCGCCTGGGACCGCCCGGAACGGCATGAACGTCCGGCGCTAACCTGGCGCGGCGGGCCCGCGCGGGCCCGGACTGGCCTGGCCCGCAGGAGGCAACGGCATGGACAGCCTGGTGATCGAGGGATGCGCGGTGGCCACCGTCAACGGCACGGACGCGGGCGTGATGACCGCCGCCGGGGCGGGCACCGAGTACGAGCCGGGCCACCTCGTCCTCCAGGGCGGGCGGATCACCACCGTGGGGCCGGGACCCGCGCCTGCGGTGCCGGATGCCCGGGTGATCGACGCCAGCGGCTGCCTGGCCACCCCGGGCCTGATCGGCACCCACCACCACCTGTTCCAGGGACTCACCCGCGGCCATGAGCAGGAAAGCGGCCTGGCGGCCTGGCTGACCGCTCTCTACCCACTGTGGGCTCAGCTGGATGCCGAGCTGCACGGGGCCGCTGCCCGGGCCGGCCTGGCCACGCTGGCGCTGTCGGGCTGCTCGGCCACCGCCGACCACCACTACCTGTTCCCGCGCGGGAGCGACGACCTGCTGGCCGCCGGGGTCGGCGCGGCCCGGCAGATCGGGCTGCGCCTGCACGCCTGCCGGGGTTCCCTGGACCTCGGGGCGTCCGCGGGCGGGCTGCCGCCGGACAGTGTGGTCCAGCCCCGGGACGAGATCCTGGCCGCCACCGAGCGGGCGATCGACCGGTACCACGACCGCGGCCCGGCCGCGATGGTGCGGGTGGCGGTGGCGCCGTCCACGCCGTTCGCCGTCACCGAGCAGCTGATGCGGGAATCGGCTGTGCTGGCCCGGCGCAAGGGGGTGCGGCTGCACACCCACCTGGCCGAGACGCGGGACGAGCCCGATCTCTGCCGGGAGCGCTTCGGCCGCACGCCAGCGGAGCACCTGGAGTCCCTGGACTGGCTGGGGGACGACGTCTGGGTGGCTCACGGCCTCTACCTGGACCTGCCGGACATCATCAAGCTGGGCCGGGCTGGCACCGGGGTCGCGCACTGCCCGACCTCGAACGCCAGGCTGGGGGCGGGCACCGCCCCGGTCCCCGAGTTCCTCGCGGCCGGCGTCCCGGTCGGCCTGGGCGTGGACGGCGCGGCGGCCAACGATCACGGCGGGCTGGCCGCCGAGATGAGGCAGTCGCTGCTGGCCGCCCGCGCGCGGCGTGGCGCCACCGCGCTCACCGCCCGGCAGGCACTCGCCGTCGCCACCATGGGGAGCGCGCGATGCCTCGGGCGCGAGGACGAGATTGGCTCGCTGGAGGTGGGCAAGCAGGCCGACGTGGCGCTGTGGCGCCTGGATGATCTGGGCCACGCCGCCATCGCCGACCCAGTGTGGGCACTGGTGTGCGGCCCGCCCGCCCGGCTGGAGCTGCTGACCGTGGCCGGGCGGCCGGTGGTCGAGGACGGCCAGCTGCGCACCGCCGACCCGGTGGCGCTGGGCCGCGACCTCCGGGCCGCGGCCCGCGCGCTGGCCGGGCGTCATCGGTTGCGCCGGTAACCGGGTCACCACGGCAAAAGTCATACTGGCGGTACGGCGGCCCATGGGCGGGCTGGGCCGGGAAGGAGACCGTGATGGCGGACCGGCAGCGGATCAGCTACGTCCCACTCGACCGGATGGACGAGCAGATGCGGGCGGAAATGGAGCGGTGCCGCCGGGAGGGGACCCCCCGGCCGGAGAGCTCCGCGATCCGGGCGCACGTGGCCGCCTGCTTCTGGTTCTTCGCCCGGTCCTGGGACGAGATCTTCCGGCACGGCGTCGGCGACCACCGGATCAAGGAATTGTGCCGGGTCTACATCTCCCGCTCGGTGAACTGCGAGTACTGCGGCAACCAGCGTTCGGTCCAGGCGGCGGCCCAGGGGCTCACCGAGGGCAAGTACGACGAGCTGCTCAACTTCGAGAAGTCGGACCGGTACACCGAGCGGGAGAAGGCGGCGCTCGCCTACGCGGAGGCGATCGCCTGGAAGCTGCCCACCGATGACACCTTCTGGGAGCGCATGCACGGTCACTTCACCGAGCCCGAGCTGGTGGAGCTCGGCTGCGCCATCGGGCTCACGTTCGGGCAGCAGAGCTGGTTGCGGATGCTGAACATCGGGCACCACGAGGTGATGCCGGGAACCGCCGCCTCGCTTGCCCCCGGGTTCGAGACTCCCGCGGACATGGCGGCCACGATGGCCGCCGACGACTACTGGGCCAAGCGCTGAGCCACCCGCCGGGCCCGTACCCGACGGGCCCGCACCCGATGGACACCGGGTATGCGGCCTTCTCGGCCGCGGAGATGGCCCGGCGGCGGGCCGCCCTGACCGATGTGCAGCACGAGCACGGCGCCGGGCCGGCGCTGGTCTACGGGTCCGACCGGTCCGGCTCGGCCGTCGAATGGCTGACCGGGTGGCCGGTCACCCGCGAGGCGGCGCTGCTACTGCAGCCCGGCCAGCGTGACCTGCTGTTCGTCTGCTTCAACAACCACGTCCCCAACGCCCGCCGGCTCGCGCCGGACGCCGACGTCCGGCCCGGGGGCGGCTCGGCCCTGGACGCCGCCTTCGACGCGCTCGCCGCCCGCGCTGGCCGGCCCGGCTCGGCGTGATCGGCCCCGTGCCCGCCCGCACCGGGGACCGGCTGGCCGCGGCGGCCGGCCGGATCGTCTTCCTCGACCGCGAGTACACCCGGCTGCGGCTGGTGAAGTCGGCCGAGGAGATCGGCTGGCTGCGCACGGGCGCGGAGATGAGCGACCGCGCGGTCGCCGCCCTCGCCGCCACCGCCCGGCCGGGCATGACCGAGGCGGAGTGCTGCGCGAGCCTGGAAAGTGCCTACATCGCGGCCGGCGGTCTCACCCACATCCACTACCTAGGCGCCACCGCGATGGCCGAGCCGCACCTCTGCGTGCCCGCGCAATGGCCGTCCGCCCGCCGCCTGCGCGCCGGAGACGCCCTGACCTGCGAGGTCAGCGCCAGCTACCACGGCTATCCCGGGCAGCTGCTGCGCACCTTCACCATCGCGGCGCCGCCCACGCCGCTATATGAGGACCTCCACCGGGTCGCCGAGGCGGCCTTCGACGCCATGGCCGCGCGGCTGCGGGCCGGCACGCCCGCCCGTGACCTGGCGGCCGCGGCCGCGGAGGTCATCCTCGGCGCCGGGTACACCGTCTACGACGACCTGGTGCACGGCTTCGGGGGCGGCTACCTGCCGCCGGTGATCTCACGGGCCGACCTGGAGTCCCACCGGCCGACCGTGTCACCGGCCGGGCCGCGTGCGCCCTCACCCCCGCGCCCACCGGCCGGGGGCTTCACCCTGGAGGCGGGCATGACGGTGGTCCTCCAGCCCAACGTCATCACCCCCGACGAGCGGGCCGGGGTCCAGACCGGGGAATTGCTGCTGGTCACCGAGTCGGGCTGGGAATCACTGCACCGGTACCCGCGCGGCCTGGCCCGCATCGGCGGCTAGCGCGAGATCGGCGGCGGGCGCAGGACCGGCGGCGGGCGCAGGACCGGCGGCGGGCGCAGGACCGGCGGCGGGCGCAGGGCAGCCACGACGGGCATAAGCGGGGCACCGGGCCCGGCCGCGCACCGCCGTTTCGCTATACCTGGGGTATGCGCACTGACCTTCCCATCTGCCGGACCTGCGGGGTGCAGTATCCCGCGCCCCGCGACGACTGCCCGATCTGCCTGGACGAACGCCAGTACGTCGGATGGGACGGGCAGCAGTGGACGACGCTGGCCGAGCTCGCCAGCGCGGGGTACCACGGCCGGCTCACCGAGGAGGGGCCGGGGGTGATCGGCGTCGGCACCGAGCCCGCCTTCGCGATCGGCCAGCGGGCGCTGCTGATCACCGGCTCGGCCGGGAACGTGCTCTGGGACATGGTCACCTACCTGGACGATGACCTGATCCGGCGGGTCCGCGAGCTGGGCGGGGTGAGCGCGATCGCCATTAGCCACCCTCACTACTACGGCACGATGATCGACTGGGCGCACGAGTTCGGCGCAGTGGTCTACATCCACGCGGCCGACAGCGAGTGGATCCCCCGGCCCGACCCGGTGGTGGAACTCTGGGAGGGCGACACCTTGCGGATCGGCGGCGGCCTCACGCTCATCAACCTCGGCGTCCACTTCGCCGGCGGGCAGGTGCTGCACTGGGCGGGCGGGGAAGGCGGGCGCGGCGCGCTGATGTCCGGCGACATCGTCCAGGTCGTGCAGGACCGCCGGTGGGTCAGCTTCATGTACAGCTACCCCAACCTCATTCCGGAGCATCCTGCCACCGTCCGCCGGGCGCTGTCGCTGCTGGCGCCCTACCCGTTTGAGCGGGTCTACGGCGCCTGGTGGCGCCGGGTGGTCGCCGCCGACGGCGCGGCCGCGGTCCGGCGGTCCGCGCAGCGCTACCTGCGGTTCGCCGGCGCCGACCCGGGTCCGGAACTTGGGTAAAACGCCGCGGGAACGATAAGCTTCGCGCCGACAATCAGCGGGCGCGGTCACGCTCCCCCCGGCCGGTTAGGGACGGTTTCCATGCGGCGCATCATGATCGCGGCGGCCGCCGTGGCCATCGGCACCAGCCTGGCCGCCTGCGGCAGCAGCGGCTCGGGCAGCGGCTCGGCCAGCCCCGCCGCTTCGGCCAACGCGGCGGCCAGCTGCTCGAAGTCGGCCATCAGCAAGATGCTGTACGCCCCGGGCGTGCTGACCGTGGCCACCGACCAGCCCGCCTACCCGCCGTGGTTCGAGTCCAACAACCCGGCCAACGGCAAGGGCTACGAGAGCGCGGTCGCCTACGCGGTCGCCAAGCAGCTCGGCTTCAGCCCGTCCCAGGTGAAGTGGGCGCACGAGCCGTTCAACAACTCTTACGCGCCCGGGCCGAAGAAGTTCGACTTCGACATCAACGAGATCTCCTACACCCCGCAGCGGGCGCAGGCGGTGTCGTTCTCGAACAGCTACTACGACGTGCAGCAGGCGCTGGTGGCGCTGAAGGGCACGCCGATCGTGACCAAGCACGCCCCGGCCGACCTGAAGAACTATGTGTACGGCGACCAGGTCGGGACGACCAGCCTCGCGTTCATCAACAGCCAGATCCAGCCCACCGCGCAGCCGAAGGTCTTCAACACGCTCAACGACGTGAAGCAGGCGCTGCAGACCCACCAGATCGCGGCCCTGGTGACCGACACGCCGACCGCGCAGTTCATCTCCTCCTCGGAGATCAGCGGCTCGGTCATGGTCGCCCAGTTCCCCAGCACCGGCGAGCACTACGGGCTGCTGTTCAGCAAGGGCAACCCGCTCGTCGGCTGCGTCAACAAGGCGCTGGCCACCCTGAAGAGCAACGGCACCCTGCAGCAGCTGCAGAACAAGTACCTGCAGATCTACCTGAGCGTCCCGACCATCAAGCCCTGACGCGGCCCGGATAAGGCACGCGCCAGATCCCTCCCCATGGACGACCGCGAGTACGACCAGCAGATCGATCCGCTGACCGTCCCTGGCGTCTCCAACATGGGCCTGAGCGGAGGCCAGATCCCGGGCTCGTTCGGCACCACCGGCCGCGGCCCGCGGCTGCTGACCGGCGGCGGCCCGCGGGCGACCGCCATCTCCACGGCCAGCACGATCGTGGTGATCGCGGCGCTGGTGGCGGTGTTCTGGCTCGCCCCCGGCAGCGCGCAGGTGCGCCACACCTTCTTCGACCCCCAGGACATGTGGCAGTCGTTCATCGGCAACCCGAAGAAGGGCTACTACTCGGTCGGCGCGGCCATCTGGCTGAACATCCGGATGTTCCTCGCGGCCGAGGTGCTCATCCTCATCGTGGCCCTGGTGATCGCGCTGGTGCGGCAGTCCACCGGCCCGGTGCTGTTCCCGCTGCGCGTGCTGGCCGTGATCTACGTGGACTTCTTCCGCGGCGTCCCGCTGCTGCTGGTGATCTTCACGGTCGGCTTCGGCGTGCCCGCCCTGGCGCTGCCGTTCGTGTCGAAGCTGCCGCTGGCGGTCTACGGCGTCGCGGCGCTGGTCCTGTCCTACTCCGCCTACGTGTCCGAGGTATACCGGGCCGGGCTGAACTCGGTCCACCGCAGCCAGGTGGCGGCGGCGCGCTCGCTCGGGCTATCACAAACGACGGCGATGCGGTACGTGATCCTGCCGCAGGCGGTGCGCAACATTATCCCGCCGCTGCTGAACGACTTCATCAGCCTGCAGAAAGACACCGCGCTGGTCGGCGTGCTCGGCGCCATCGAGGCCAACAACGCCGCCCAGATCTACGGCAGCACCGTGTTCAACTACTCGAGCTTCACGGTGGCGGCCATCCTCTTCCTCCTGCTCACGATCCCGCTCGCGCGGTTCACCGACCACCTCATCGACCGTGACCGCCGGCGCCGCCTGGCCGGGAGCACGACATGAGCGAGCAAAACGGCGGTGCGGAGGAACCCAGGCCGGACGGTGCCGAGGCGATCAGGATCGAGGAACTGCACAAGTCGTTCGGCCCGAACGAGGTCCTCAAAGGCATCGACCTGTCCGTTGCGACCCACGAGGTGGTGTGCCTGATCGGGGCGTCCGGCTCGGGCAAGTCAACGCTGCTGCGCTGCGCCAACCTGCTGGAGCCCATCGACGCGGGGACGATCTGGCTGTGGGGCAGCCGGATCACCGGCCCCGGCATCGACCAGAACCTGGTGCGCCGGCATATCGGGATCGTGTTCCAGGCCTTCAACCTGTTCCCGCACATGACCGTGCTGCGGAACATCACCCTGGCCCCGGTGAAGGTGTCGCGCACGTCCCGGGCCCAGGCCGAGGAAGAAGCCCGGGCGCTGCTCGACCGGTTCGGCCTGCTCGACAAGGCGGGCGACTACCCCGACCGGCTCTCCGGCGGCCAGCAGCAGCGGGTGGCGATCGTGCGGGCGCTCGCCATGAAGCCGCAGATCATGCTGCTGGACGAGGTCACGAGCGCGCTCGACCCGGAACTGGTGGCCGAGGTCCTGGACGTGATCCGCGAACTGGCCGCCGCCGGCATGACCATGATCATCGCCACCCACGAGATGGGATTCGCCCGCGACATCGCCCGCCGGGTGTGCTTCCTCGAAGAGGGAAGGATCATCGAGGACGCCCCGCCGGCGGAGCTGTTCACCAGCCCCAAGGATGAGCGCACCCAGCGCTTCCTGCGCCGCATCGTGGACGCCGGCCGTCTGTAGAACGGGCACAGCTCGGCCGCGGAACCCGGTCCACGGAATACGTGGCTGGGATACCGCACTGAGACAATTGAGAACGTACTCAGACGCGCTGCCCCACCCGGATCAACCCGGTCCGCGGGGGACGTCAATGGTGAGTGCTGCCTGCGGGGGCGCATGGGAAACAGGCCTGAAGCAGCCGCCGGATTCCTGGCGCATCGTGGGCTGATCGCGTTCGCGACCGGGGCCGCCATGGCCGAGGCCGGGCTGCTGATCGCCGTCGCGCCGGCCGCCCGCGCGCTCGCGCCCCAGGTCACCGCCCTGCCGCCGCTGGCGGTCTTCCACGATCTGCGCTGGCTGTACAGCGCGCAGCGGTCCTGGCTGGAATTCGCCCTGCTGCTGGCCGGGCTGATGCTGGCCCGCGCGGCGGTGAACTCGGTGCTCGTCCGGCTGGCGTGGCCCGCCACCGAGGCGCCACCAGCGCCGGGGGCGGCCCTGCGCACCGCCCTCGGCTTCACCGTGTTCGCCTGCCTGCTCATGTCCCCGGTCGTCAGCGTGACGTTCGGGCTGGCGATCCTGCCCTTCTCCTGGCCGTTCTTCGCGACGCTGCCGGTCCTGCTGCTGATCGCGCTGCCGATCAGCCACGGTGGCATGGCCAGCACCTGGTGGCGGATGCTGCCCCCGCCGGCCGCGGCCGGCTGGCTGCTGACCGACTTCGCGGTCCTGTCGGTGGCGGCCGCGGCGATCGGCCAGCTTCCCGTCGCCGCCGCGGTCCCGGTCGCCGGGCTGGCCGGCCTGGTCAATGCCCGCGCCTGGTACGGGCTGACCGGCGTGGTCGCCCGCGCCGCCGCCCGCGGCCACGGGCACCCGGCCGGCCTGCGGCGGATCCCGCCCGTGCCGCTGGCCGCCGCCGCCGCGTTCGCGGTGGTGATCCTCGCCATCCGGCTGGTTTTCCTGGTGGGCGTGCCCGCCGTCCACGCCCCGCAGGACCGCCCGGCGCGGGCGGCGGCCGCGGCAGGCACGAGCACGGCCGTGCAGCGGGCGGCGGTCACCGGCCCGGAACGAGCGCGGTGGTCACGGCGTCCCCCCGTGCTGGTCGTGCCCGGGTTCGGGTCCTATTGCTGCATGCATGGCCAGGCACTGGCCCGGGCCATGCCGGACACGCTCGTGCAGACGTTCTCCTACCGGGGGCTGGACAAGGCCGGCTACCCGCTCCCGTACGGCCCCGCGGCCGGCAACCTGCCGCTGCCGGTGCTGGGCGACCGTATCGCCGCCCAGGTGTGGCGGCTGCATGCCCGGACCGGCCAGCCGGTCAACGTCGTCGCCGAGAGCGAGGGCACCCTGGGCGTGTACGCCATGCTCGCCCGGCACCCCCATGTCCCGGTCGCCGCGGCCGTGCTGCTGAGCCCGATCGTCGCGCCCGGGCAGGTGAGCTACCCGGCCGGCGGCGGATTGGCGATGGTGCCCGGCAGCGAACTGCAGGGGGTGGAGTGGTTCGTCGGGGGCCTGTCCCCGTTCGGCACCGCCGGGGCCCAGACGCTGATCGGGTCGGTCAACCAGGTCGGCGCGCGGTTCGCCGAGCGGGCCGCCCGCGACCACCGGCTGCCCTGGCTCGACCTGGTCCCGCTCGCCGACGCCGTCACCCTGCCCGCCTGCAGCCTGCCCTCCAACGTGCAGGTGGTGCCCGCATTCCACGGCGACCTGCTCGGCGACCCGGCGGCGCTGCGGATAGTCCGCGACTTCCTGATCCATCACCGGGTCACCGGGGCGGCCCGGTTGCGCACCACCGCCGAGATCGTCGCCTCAGCCGCAAGCGCCTGGCGGATCCCGCTGCCGACGACCCCGTCACCGCCGTGCCCGCGGTAACGGCTGGCCCGGCCGCTAAGCTCAGCCGACGGCCGGGGGCCCCTGGCGTATCCGGTTCATGGCCACGGCCGGGGTGCCCCGCCACCAGCCCAGTGCCTCGATCCACCAGGTCAGCCCGGCGCGCACGTAGGCGGTGACCAGCTGGCCGCCCCGGTCCGCGGCGGAACCGTCGGTGCGGCCCTCCAGCGCGACATCGAACGGCCCGTCCGCTGTCCTGTGCTCGCGCGTGTACCGGATGACGGCCCGCAGCTCGTCCGGGGGCATGGTCTCACCCAGGGCGTAGCCGGCATGGGTGGGCATCACGCCGTCCCACCGGGCAGCGCGGCGGAACGGCCGCTTGTTCGGCCAGCGCCCGCCGCACCAGACCGGGATCCGTGGCCGTTGCACCGGCCGCGGCCGCATGGTGACGTCGGTGGCGGTCAGATACTCGCCGTGGAAGGTCACCGGCTGGCCGGACCAGAACGCGTCCAGCAGCTGCAGGGACTCGTCGAGGCCGGCCCGCACCCGCGGGTCGGCGGACTCGCCGAACGCCGTGAATTCGGCTGGCAGCGACCCGAGCCCGGCGCCGACGATGAGCCGGCCCCCGCTCAGCACGTCCAGGGTGACGGTCTCGCGCGCTACCTTCGCCGCCCGCCGCCGGGCCAGCAGGCTCACCATGATGGCGATCCGGATCCGCTCGGTGCGCGCGGCGACCGCGCTGATCACCACGGTGGGGTCGGCGACGTGCCCGTCCGGATCACGCCAGAGCAGGTGGTCCCAGACGAAGAAGCCGTCCCAGCCCGCCTCCTCGGCGGCCACCGCCAGCTCGACCAGGATCCGGGGGTCACCGAACGTGCTCACGTTGGGTACGCCCACCGCGCAGCGCAGCCGCTCCGGCATGCTCGCGGGCCTAGCGGGACGGGTGGGACTGAGCCGGTGTGTAACGCTCCTCCCAGCGGCCCTGATAGAACCTGAGGTCGAAGCGCTCCAGCTCCTTGTTCCTCGCGCCGAACCCCGCCACCGATTCCAGCACCACGTCCCGGGGCAGCAGCAGCGAGGCGAAACGCACTTCGGGAATGTCCGGGCAGTCGTAGAGCGGCACGTCCAGCGCGTCGCCGTCCCGGACCTTCAGCTCCAGCCTGCGGACGCCGGGGGCGACGCGCGCCAGCAAAGCCCGCGGCCCCTCGTCGCTGCCGTCGGAGGTGACGTTCAGCATGTAGCCGGGATGCAGAGGCGGGCCGCCCTGGCCACTGCCATGCAGAATGCGGCCAGCAGCGTCAGTGACCCGGATCACGCTGAGCAGGTCGCCCTCATGCGGCTCGTGCCGCCTGGCCCAGATGACCCATGTCAGCCCGTCGCTGTCAGTTCCCTCAGCGACCACATACCGCCCGCCCATATGGCCTCCTGCTGGCGACTCGCGAGCCGCCTGAACGGGCAGCCTAACCGCAGGAGCGCCAGCGCGGAATCGCTTTGGCGACCCCCGGGCCTGTGGCCTGCTGCACGATTGCGTACACGTCAGGACACTACGACAGCGAAGTCAGGGCGCGGCCACCGGGGAGGCGCCATGACCGCGGGAGCGGCTCACCAGCCAGATCGGGACCGGGCCGGCCGATCCTGGCCCGCCAGGCCGCTGAGAGCCGATCATGAGTGAGTGACGTCTGCGATCGAGGTCCGGGGCGCGGTGATCCCGGAACAGGAGTTGTCCTGGCGTTTCTCCAGGTCGTCCGGCCCGGGTGGGCAGTCGGTGAATACGACGGACAGCCGGGTCGAGCTTTCCTATGACCTGGCTGGCTCGGACGCGCTGGGGCCGGTGCTCAAGGAGCGCGCGTTGCGGGCGCTGGCCGACCGGCTGGTGGACGGGGTTATCACCGTGACAGCCTCCGAGCACCGCTCTCAGCTGCGGAACCGGCAGACGGCGGCCAGCCGTCTCGGCGCGCTGCTGACAGCGGCGACCGCACCGCCCCGCGCCCCCCGGCGCCCGACCAGGCCGAGCCGGGCCGCCAGGGAACGGCGGCTGGCCGCGAAACGCCGCCGGTCCGAGCTCAAGCGGCTGCGACGGCCGCAGGATGACTAGGTCGCTGACCGGGAGACACGGACCGGGAAGGGGCTGACTGGTGGCCATTGAGCTGGTGTTCGAGACACACGCCACGACCGAGGACAACGAGCAGGGGCGCGCGACCGGCTGGCTGCCCGGCCAGCTGGCCGAACGGGGCCGGGCGCAGGCGCGGCGGCTGGGGCGCCGCCGTACGAGCGACGGGATCACCGCCGTGTTCAGTTCCGACCTGACCCGCGCCGTCCAGACAGCATCGATTGCCTTCGGCGCGTCCGCGATCCCGGTGCTGTATGACTGGCGGCTACGCGAATGTGATTACGGGCACCGCAAAGGGGATGCCCGTCGCGGACCTGCACGCTGGCCGGCGCGAGCACCTGGACCGGCCCTATCCGGGCGGGGAAAGCTGGCGGCAGGCCGTCGCGCGCGTCGGCCGCTTCCTCGGCGACCTGCCGTTGCGCTGGGACGGGCGGCGGGTCCTGGTCATCGGTCATGTCGCCACCCGGTGGGCCCTGGACCACTTCATCGGCGGTGTCCCGCTGGAAGATCTCGTTGAGCAGGACTTCGCCTGGCAGGAAGGATGGGAGTACCGGCTCAGCTAACCCGCCTACCTGACCCGCCGCCTGCTCCTCAGCGCCGCAACAATGATGGCGAGGCCGGCCAGCAGGACCACCGGTCCGATGACCGCCCACAGCGTTGCCCCGGTCATGAAGCTGCCGCTGATGTAGCCGAGTCCCTGCAGGGTCCAGACGGCCCCGGCGAGAGCCACGAGTGCGCCTATCACGATCAGCACGAGCTGTTTCATCTCGCCGCCCTCCCTCGCCGGGTTCCGGCTCCCGGCACGCATGCGCCACCCAGCCATCATCACGTGGTCATGGTGCCGTTTGGTTCACCGGGGCGACGCGTGCGTTCGCTGGGTCGCCAGTCCCTCATACGGGATACGGGCCGGGAATCACGGTGTGCGTCAGCCGGGCCGGGGTGGTCCAGGTGAGAGTCCCCGGGCGCGGCTGCTCGAGCCGCCAGTTCGGCAGGTGCTTGAGGTGGTGATGACGGGAGCATTCGGCTTAATGCGCGACATATAAACGCACGTAACGTCAGCCGACCTTCGCGCCCACCGTCTTACACACCGTGCCGCCGGGGCCGTCCGTCGGGTAGGCGCACGCCCGGATCGACGCGACCGCCCCAGCAACATTGGTGGTGAGGTCCGCGGTTTCGACTAGCGTCAACGTCTCGCCCGGTACCAGATCCGGCTCGCACGTGTGCCCGTCCCCGCCGCCGGAGTGACCTTCCGCGATGCACTCAACGCCGGTGACAGTCACGTTTTTCAAGGTAGCGGCGCCATCGCCGCCGTCGAGAGCCTCCGAGATCATCTTGGTCCCGGTGTTGGTCACGGTGAACACGAACGTGAGCGGAGTGCCGTCCGGCTCGATCTGGGCGACCGTGCCGACGGTCCACCCGTTGACTTTGACCGCCGGCGCGGTCGCCGCTGGCGCGGAGGCGGCGGCGGTGAGCAGTCCCCCTGTGAGGGCGGCGGCTGCGGCGGCGGCGATGATCCTGCGAACGCGCATGACGGTACCCCTGTTCCGCGGGGAGTCTTCTACGTTCTGAGGTATAGGGATGGTAACAGGATTGCCAAGCCCCGACAGCTCTCTCCTGCGGGAGGCGCGACCACAGATGAGTCCTATGTAGAGACATAGGAAGGAACCGGACGCGGGCGGTGGAACGGTTCGCTTCCGGGCCGACAGGCTGGACGCTCATCGTGCCGCCTTGCAGGAGACGCACCGCAGCCACCGCGGCGGGACGAACCGGCCGCACACCGCCGACAGGTTGCACGGGCACGTCGCGCCGCCCAGGCGGTAGGCGACGGTGTGATCCTGCTCGCACCGCCAGGCCGGCTGACGGCAGGTCGGGAACCCGCATGTCTGGTCGCGTGCTTCGACGAGCGCCCGCATCGAGTCCGGGACCTGGTAGCCAGGGCTCGCCTCCTGATGGGTGCAGCTGCCAGGTCCGGTCCAGACCCGCCGGGCGGAGAGCGCCTTCGCCCCCGCCCGCAGCGCCGTCCCGAGCACCTTCGCAAGCACCTCGGAGCCCGCCAGAGCCTGGGTGGTTGGGATGAGCACGAAGTTGAGCAGGCCGGCCGGAATGGTGAGGGTGACGCGCCCCACGACGCCCGGCACCGCTGCGATGTGTCCGCTTCCGCTGGCCGCAGCGGGCGCGGTGCTGCAACCACGGCCACGGGCGCCTGAGCCCACGCGGCGGACCTTGGTCACGGCGAGCGCCCGTCCCGGCGGGCCGACCACGATCACCCGCCATTCGCAGGTCACATCCGCCGCCGCGGCCAGGGCAAGGTCATGCGCCACCCCGGCGGTGACCGGGCCGATCCAGCTTAGTTCGCCGGGCTCGGAGCCCCATCCAGCCAGAGTCCGCCACGGCACCCAGAGAACAGCACGGCCGGCCAGGCGTTGGCTTTCAGGCGATCGTTGGCTTTCCGATGAGTGCGGGTCGGCAGGCGGGCCACGCCGATCTTGTGAGCCGGCCGGGCTCGCGCGAGCCGGGCGGGCACAGCCGGGCGCAGGAGCAGCGCCCGGCCGGGGCAAGGGTGGCCAGGCCGGGACGGGGAGCAGGTCATTGCCTGTGATGTCCGCTGGACGGCCCGCTGGGGCCTTTGAAGAGCCCGTGCGCGAGGGCGCACGCGTCGGCATGAAACTGGAACCGGTCCCGTCCAGCATCACGGTCACCTCCCCTCGCCCGAAACTTCCGTCGTATCACTGGCCATTTGAATGGCCTTTATACAAATATCATAGCGAGGAGCAACGACATTTTCGAGCAACATAGAAGCCGTGTTCGAGAAAGGTCGTCAGAATGCGCTGCATCGGCTCCGCGCAGCCATGCGGGAGCGGCGGCCGGGCGCGAAGGGCGGGCGGGCTGTCCACAGTGGCGGCGGCTCCGGGCCGGGGCCGGTACGGTGACATCTGGCCTAGACGCGCTGGCGGAGACCGGGACCCGCCGCGGCCCAGGCCCAGACGCGCTGGCGGAAACCCCGGGACCAGCGCCCTGACGCAGCCGAGAGTGAGATGAATGGGCGGGTTCAGGAAGTTCCTCCTGCGTGGCAACCTCGTGGACCTCGCCGTCGCGGTCGTGGTCGGCGTCGCGTTCAACACCGTCGTGCAGGCGCTGATCAAGGATCTGATCACCCCGCTGATCACGGCCTTCGGCGCGCGGCACAACTTCGCGGGCCTGAGCTTCTCCGTCAACAGGAGCTCTTTCGCCTACGGCGACTTCATCAACGCCGCCCTTTCCTTCCTGATCATTGCCTCCGTCGTGTACTACTTCGTGGTGGCCCCCACCAACCGGCTCGCCATCATCGCCACCCGCAACACCGATGCGGCGCAGCGCCCCTGCCCGGAATGCCTTAGCGAGATTCCGGTCGCGGCCAAGCGCTGCAAGTTCTGCACCGCCACCGTGGCGCCGGCCATGAACGGCCAGCCCGCGCAGGCGTCACACCCGGGTGTGCGCCGGCCGCGGGCCGCCGCACACCGCCAGCGGTCTACTTAGCGTCGGCGTAGCTGGCGACCACGGCGGTCGTCACCGGGAACCGGACCGGGACCGGGCCGAACACCAGCTGGCCGGCCTCCGCGGCCGCCGAGCCGACGGCGTCGGCCACCGTACCGGCCAGGCCCTCCGGGCAGTGCACGATCACCTCGTCATGCTGGAAGAAGACCAGCCGGGCGGCGGCGCCGGTGCCGTCCGGGCCCCGCGCCGCGCCGCCCCGCGGCCGGCTGGCCTGGTTGGGCACTGAAATCGCCGCCAGCCGACGGCGGAGCCCGGCCAGCAGGACGATCGCCCAGTCGGCGGCGCTCGCCTGCACGACGAAGTTGCGGGTGAATCGGCCGCGGGCCCGCAGCGACCGTCCCGCCACCGCCTCGCCGGTGTCCGGGTCGTCCGGCATCGCGGTCAGTCCCCGCCAGGCGTCCGAGGGCGGCGGGCAGGTGCGTCCCAGCCGTGACCGGACCACCCGCCCCTCCTCCCCCGCCCGGGCCGCCGCCTCCACATACTGCGCGGCGCGCGGGAACCGCCGCCGCAGCACGGCCAGCAGCTGGCCCGCCTCACCGCCCGCGCCCCCGTACATGGCCGACAGCAGCGCGACCTTGGCCTTACCCCGGTCCCCACCGAACGCTCCGGCCAGCGCCTCGTACAGGTCCCCCGTCCCAGCCGCTACCGCCAGGGCCCGGTCGTCGGCGAGGGCGGCGAGCACCCGCGGCTCGAGTTGCGCTGCGTCGGCGACCACCAGCACATGGCCGGGATCTGCCACCACCGCCTGGCGCAGCACCCGGGGTATCTGCAGCGCGCCGCCGCCCCGGCTGGCCCACCGGCCCGACACCACCCCGCCGACCACGTACTCCGGGTGGAACCGGCCATCCGACACCCACTCGTCCAGCCAGGCCCAGCCGTGCGCGGCGTGCAGCCGGGCGAGTTCCTTGTACTCCAGCAGCATGGGCGCGGCCGGGTGGTCCACGTCGCGCAGCACCCCGGACCGGGTCGAGGGCACCCGCACCCCGTTGGCGGCCAGCGCCCGGAGGACCTGCGCGGGCGAATCCGGGTTCACCGGCCGGCCGAGAGCCTGAGATATCCGGGCCGCCAGGTCGGCTACCTTGGTCGGCCGCAGGCCCGGCACCGGGCGTGGGCCCAGCAGCGCCGTGAGCAGGTCCTTGTGCACGTCCGCCCGCCACGGCAGGCCGTCGAAGCCCATCTCCGCCGCCAGCAGCCCGCCCGCCGACTCCGCCGCCGCCAGCAGCGCAAACCGCCCCGGATGCTCGTCCGCCGCGATCCGCCGCAGCTGGCCGGCGTGAACGGCGATGACGGCGTCCAGGGCCCCGGCCGGCTCGGGAAAGACCGGGTCGGCCGGGTCGAACAAGGTGTCCTGCCCGGGGCGTGCGGTCGTCGCGGGCCGCGGCCCGGCCGGCCCGCCAGAGACCAGCGGCGCCGCGCCGCGCAGCCGGGCCCACGCGCCCGCCAGCGACGCGGGTTCGCCCGGCCGCTCCTCCCGGCCCAGCAGGAGCGCCTCGGTCAGGGCGATGTCGTGGCAGCGCTCCACCCGCACCCCGGCCCGCAGCAGCGCGGGGTAGATACCGGCGGTCGCCGCCCAGACCCACCGGACGGCACCGGATCGCTCGTACTCGGTGACGGCCGCCGGGAGATCGTCATGCCGAACTGAAGGCCCGTGGCCGGTGCCGTCCTCCGCCAGCTCCGACAGCCAGCAACCGTCCCCGTGCCCAGCGACGACAGCGACCCGCACAGATCAGATTCTCGCCTGCCAGGCCGACAAACCGCCCAAGTGGTGTCTGAGCTCCGGTCCGGTCCCTGACCCAGGCCGGACCGGAGCCCAGACGCTTGCCCCTCAGCCCACCCCGGTGGTCGGCGCAGTGGTGGTCGGCGCGGTGGTCGGCGCGGCCGACGGTGCTTGGTGGTTCCAGCCGTGCATGGCAGGCAGAAGGGTGAAGTCCAGGATGCTGACCGCGGTGGCCGTGCCGCCGCTGACCGTGGCTGTCACCACCACCTGATGGCCGGTCTTGACCGAGCCGATGCCGTTCCGCTGCGCGTCTACGTTGGTGGAGCTCATCACCTGGTACGTCTTGATGAAACCGTCAGCGCTCTTGACCGTGATGGAGGTGGCGCTCACGGCGGTGACCGAACCGCGCTGGGTGTCGATCGTCTGGAAGCCGCCGCCGGACTTGGGGACGACGAACTCGCCGTGTACCGCGCCGAACACACCTCCGAGACCGAACCCCATTCCGCCCGGCCGGCCCCGGTGGGGGAAGGCCGGCCGGGCAGAGGGTGAGGGCGTGGCGGCGGCCCCGCCCGCCGGGGACACCGCTGCCGCTCCGGACGTCGGCGAACCCGATGTCGCGGCCATGGCGACGCCTGCTCCAGCAAGCAGCGCGACCACGGCTACTCCCACGAGAATCAGCGGTCTGCCAGGCAGTTTGCGCGTACCAAGCATGGGAGTGCGACTTCCTTCCGGCCGGTGCAGGGCCACCGGGTTGACGAGTCCAGGACGATCCTCATCGCCCGAGTTGGACCCTGGCTGAAAAAGCGCTGAGAAATCACCCAAGGTGCCTGGACGCGGAGTGCCTGGCCTGGACGCGGAGTGCCTGGCCTGGACGCGGAGTGCCTGGCCTGGACGCGGGTGGGCCTGGGTTATCCCGAGGGCGCGCCAGGAATGCTCGCCCCGCCCGCGGGGACGCTCGCCCCGCCCGCGGGCGCCAGGAAGGCGGTCAGGCCGGCCGCCAGGGCCACCGCGATGCGCTGACGAAACGCCGTGCTGGACAGTTTCGCGGCGTCGCTCGCGTTGCGCATGTTGCCGCATTCGATGAACACCTTGGGCACGGTGGACAGGTTGAGCCCGCCGAGGTCGGTGCGGACGTCGAGGGCATCGTGGCCGACGTAGCTCGCGTACGGCTCGTGGGTGATCCGGTGGTAGGCGTCCCGGATGTCCAGCGCGAGCCGGTGTGAGGGGGCCACGATGGCGTCGGTGTGACCCGGTATCAGGCCCGGCTCGATCACGTCAAAACCCGAGCCGCCCGGCGGGCCCCCGTCGGCGTGGATCGAGATCGCCGCGTCCGCGTGCGCCCGGTTGCCGATCGCCGCCCGCTGGGTGATGCAGGGGCCGACACCGTGGTTGCTGGCGCGGGTGAGGATCACGGCCGCGCCCTCGGCCCGCAGCAGCCGGGTCAGCCTGGTCGCGACGTTGAAGTTGAAGGCGGCCTCGGTGTAGCCGGCATCGGTCTCGGTGCCGGTCGTGTCGCACGGCTTCATCCCGGTGATGACGTTGACGAGCTGGTTGATGATGGCCGGGTGCGCCCAGTTATCCCCGTTGTGCCCGGGGTCGATCACGACCACCTTTCCGGCCAGCGGCCGGGCGGGCGCAGTGGCGCTGGCAGAAGGCACGCCAGCGGGAGAGCCGCCCGGCCCGGTCGTGACGGGCCCGGTGGTGACGGGCGCGGCCGTCGGCGCTCCGGCCGATGACGGCACCGGGGCGCCGGAACACGCGGCCAGCAGGCCCGCCAGGGTGCCCGTGGCGGCGATGGCCGCCGC
Source organism: uncultured Actinomycetes bacterium (assembly GCA_963730065.1). Classification (GTDB taxonomy): domain Bacteria; phylum Actinomycetota; class Actinomycetes; order Streptosporangiales; family Streptosporangiaceae; genus UBA9676. The sequence goes on from CAVSQL010000020.1 coordinate 56,577, forward strand.
GCGGGGTGCTCTCGCGCGCAAGCGCAGCAGGCCGGAGACCCTCCAGGCGCGTCCGCATACCCAGCTCAAGGCAACATTTCTCACGCGATGACAGGTTCCGGCCCCGACCCTACCCGAGGGTGAGGCGGCCCGCGGCCGACACGCGGGCCGGGCGGAATCCCGGGCTGGTCACGGCCCGCGCATGGCCGCCAGTGGACAGATCTCCCCCGGTGGCCGGACCGGTCCGGCAGCGTTCCTGGTGCCCCGCTGCGGCCGGATGACCGTCCGGGGGAACCCCCTTTGATCCCGCTCTTTGCCCCGCTCTGGTTGCTCTTGCTCAGTGGCCGGCGGACGTCCCTGGCTTCCGCCCTGGCATCGCTGTCCTTATTCTGAACGCGGATGAGGGATCCCCGTGAGCAGGGCCCGAACCTCCGTTTCCCGGTACCTGCGGTGGCCACCGAGGGTACGGATGGACGTCAGCTTGCCGGCCTTGGCCCAGCGTGTCACCGTTTTGGGATCCACGCGGAACATCGTCGCGACCTCCGCCGGCGTCAGCAGCGGCTCAGCCTCGGGTGTGCGTGCAGACATTGGTACGGCCTCTCCTCCTGGACCAGTACTGCCATCCTGCGTTTTGTTGCTCTCCATGGCTCCCTGCGGAGCCTGTCGTGGATGTCCCTTTATGGCCCACAGAGGCCATATTGCCATCACCAGCGGTGACAAGTCGACCACCAGGAGCAAAGATTCTGTGACACATTGCCCCACTTTGCCGATGATCTTCGTGACGATACGTGATTCTAATGATACGTACCGTCGTGGTGGCGCTGATTGGGGGAAACTGATCTCAAAGCTGCTCAGCTGGCATGTTCCAGCGCGGCCAGCGCCCGCCAGCGCCCCGTCACCCGCCAGTACATCGCGGTCGCCATCTCGAGTTCCCCGCTGGTCAGCGCGCCGATGGCGGCGGACACCTCGGCGACCGACTGATCGGCGCGCAGCGCCGCGTCGTCGGGCAGGTGGACCAGCCCGCCGTAGTCCAGTTCCACCAGGGCATCTGGATGGAACTCCTCCAGCCAGCACTCGATCTGCCCCAGTTCGCTCACCACCCGCGGCACCGCGTCATCGGCGAGGATGCCTTCCGGCGCGCCAGCGCGCCGGAAGGCATCCAGAGCCCGCCTGACCCGCGCGCGGGCCTGCGCCATGGCCGTGGCGTAGACGAGCGTACGGGTGGGCGTGGCCGTCGCCCGGCCGCCGTCGCCCGGATCGCTGGCGGCGCCGAGCACGAGCCAGCGCTCGTCGGATGCGAACGGAAAGAACCAGGCGGGCGGCACCAGCCAGGTCCGGGCCTGGATGTGGATGCGCAGCGTGGCGGCCTGGCCCGGGCAGCGGGCGAAGCCGGCGGCGGCCGCGTCCACCGCAGCCGCGTGGCGGGTGGCCGACCACAGTTGCGGATCCGTGGCCCTGAGCCTGGACAGGCCCAGCCACGAGCGCAGCCGGGTCTGCCACGGGCAGATGTAGGCGGCCCCCTCGACCCAGCGCACATAGGCGTCGCCGCTTTCCCGCTCGGGAACCATGACCGGCGGCACCGAGATGAGCCGCCGCACCGCGTCCGCGTGCTCGGCGGCGAGCGCGCCCGCCCGGCGCGGCCGGCCTGACGAGGCCGCGTACGCCGTCCAGCGCCGGGCATCCGGCCCGGAGAATGCCGACAGCGGCTCATAGACACGCAGATATGCCGCGTAGGGGAGCACGGACGCATCGTGGCATGGCGTCACGGCCGGAAACAGATCCGACACATAACGAGACAGTCACCGTTGGCTGGCCGACCACGCACGGCGCGCCCGGGAATGGCTCCGGTCCTGCGCAGGCCCCACCGCAGATGAATGTGCGACGATTAGCGGTAGTCTCTGCTGGATCGGGCATCTCGCCCCACAGGGCATTTGCCCAGGTCAGATGCCTAACCAGAACGGATAACCACCGTGACAAACGTGTTCGCGCACTTCCCGCGGCCGGGCGGCCCAGCTGGGGATGCGCGGGTGGCCGGCGCTCCCGGGCACCCCGGGGAGGCCGCCACCTCCGCACTGAGCGCCGCCAGCCAGGCTGGGCACGAGCAGGTCGTGTTCTGCCAGGATGCCCAGTCAGGCCTGCGGGCCATCATCGCCATCTTCTCGACCGCCCTGGGCCCATCGCTGGGCGGGACCCGGTTCTACCCCTACCTGACCGAGGACGCGGCCCTCGCCGACGCGCTCAACCTCTCCCGCGCGATGGCGTACAAGAACGCCCTGGCCGGGCTCGATCTCGGGGGCGGGAAGGCGGTGATCATCGGCGACCCGCAGCGGGACAAGTCCGAGGCGCTGCTGCGGGCGTACGGCCGTTTCGTCCAGTCGCTGGGCGGCCGCTACATCACTGCGTGCGACATCGGCACCTACAGCGAAGACATGGACATCGTGGCCCGCGAATGCCGGTACGTCACCGGCCGGACGGTGCCTAACGGCGGCGCCGGCGACTCCTCGATCCTCACCGCGGTGGGGGTGTTCCAGGGCATGCGCGCCGCCGCCGAGCACGCCTGGGGCGACCCCAGCCTGGCCGGCCGCCTGGTCGGGGTGGAAGGCGTAGGCAAGGTCGGCCGCCGCCTGGTGGAGCACCTGCTCGAGGCCGACGCGCGGGTGGTGATCTGCGACGTGAACGCCGAGGTGGCCGCGCGGGTCAGCGGCCAGCATCGCGGAGTGGAAGTGGTCGCCGGCCGGCCGGACCTGCTGGCCCGGCCGCTCGACATCCTCGCGCCGTGCGCCATGGGCGGGACGCTGGACGACGACGCCGTCGCGGTGCTGTCCGCGCGGATCATCTGCGGCGGTGCCAACAACCAGCTGGCCCACCCGGGGATCGAGAAGATGCTCGCCGACCGGGGCATCCTGTACGCGCCGGACTACGTGGTGAACGCCGGCGGCGTGGTCCAGGTGGCCGACGAGCTCACCGGGTTCAACTTCGAGCGGGCGGAGGCGCGGGCGGCCCAGATCTTCACCACCACCAAGAAGATCTTCGCGCTGGCCGACGAGGAGGGCGTGCCGCCCGCGGTGGCGGCCGACCGGCTGGCCGAGCGGAGGATGGCCGAGGTGGGCCGGCTGCGCCGCATCTGGCTGGGCTAATGGCCGTTGGTGACCAGGTCCCCCGGCCGTTCGCGAAATCCGGCCGGGTGCCGCCGCCGCGCCAGGGAAGCGCTGGCGCCGCAAAGCAGGTACGGTTGTAGGCGTATTGCGGGCTCGAATGCACGTCGTACCCCAGGCGATGGAGGCCACGGCGGCCTAGTGTGCTGTGCAGGAAGCCGGCAACTTTCCGTGCAGGGAGCAGGAGCCAGACCCGGGCTCCGCATGTTCGAGGGGGTCGAGCCAATGGGGCGCGGCCGAGCCAAGGCCAAGCAGGTGAAGGTGGCCCGCCAGCTCAAGTACAACAGCGGCGGGACCGACCTTGACCGGCTGCGGACCGAATTGGGCGTAGGCAGGGACGACCAGGACGATGGGGACTCCGCCTACGCAGACCTCGCGGACCGCTACCGCGATCTCGCCGGCGCCGACGGCGAGGAGCCGGACGAGGACGACAGCTAGGTCGCGTCCGGCCGATCCACGCCATCGCGAACGGTCATCCGGGAACCAACGGCCATCCGGGAAACGGAGCGCGCCGGTTCCCGGCCGCCGGGCGCGGCGGCCCGGCGCCGGTGAGGGCATATCCTAGCCGGGATGGGCGCCCACCAGGCGGACGCCGCCATCGCGGCCGGTGACCTCCCCTAGCACCCATCCGGTCACGCCACGGGCTCCAAGCACGCTCACGGCCTGATCGGCGTCGCCGGTGGCGACGACCGCCGCCATCCCCACCCCCATGTTGAACACCCGCTCCATCTCGGCGGCGTCGATCCCGCCCCGCCCCGCGAGCAGGCCGAACACCGGCGGCGGCCGCCAGGTGGCCCGCCCGAGCACCGCGCCGGTGCCCGGCGGCAGGACCCGGGCCAGGTTCGCCGCCAGCCCGCCGCCGGTGATGTGCGCCAGCGCATGCACGTCGCACCGCCTCGCCAGGGCGAGGCAGTCCTGGGCGTAGATGACGGTCGGGGTGAGCAGTTCCTCCCCCACCGGGACGCCCAGCTCCGGCGGCTCCGCGTCCAGCGCCAGCCCGGTCTGGTCGAGCACGTGCCTGACCAGCGAATACCCGTTGGAATGCAAGCCCGACGAGGCCAGCCCGATCACCGCATCCCCGGCCCGGACCCGGTGCGGGCCCAGCAGTCGGTCCGCCTCCACCACCCCGGTGGCCGCCCCGGCCAGGTCGAAGTCGTCGGGGCCGAGATGCCCGGGGTGCTCGGCCGTCTCGCCGCCGACCAGCGCGCAGCCCGCGCGCACGCATCCCTCCGCGACGCCCGCCACCACCGCGGCCGCCCGCTCCGGGCGCAGCGTGCCGAACACGACGTAGTCGGTCATGAACAGCGGCTCCGCGCCGCAGCTGGCCAGGTCATCCACGACCATCCCGACCAGGTCGATCCCGACCGTGTCGTAGCGGCCAAGGCGCTGGGCGATCACCACCTTCGTGCCCACCCCGTCGGTGGAGGTGGCGAGCAGCGGACGGCGGTAGGAGGCGAGCCGGCTGGCGTCGAACAGGCCGGCGAAGCCGCCGATGCCGCCGACGACCTCGGCCCGGCTGGTCCGCCCGACCGCCGCCTTCATCAGCGCCACCGCCCGGTCGCCCGCGTCGATGTCCACGCCCGCGCCGGCGTAGGAGGGGCCCCCCGGTGAACCCGCTGCCGCCGGGCTCACCGCGCCATCCTGCCCGCGGCCGCGCCTTCGAGCAGATGTTTGCCCTGCGCCGTCCCGGCGACCGGGACCGGGTAATCACCGTCGAAGCAGGCCCGGCAGAGGCGGCCGGCGGGCAGCGTGGTCGCAGCGGTCAGCCCGTCGAGCGAGATGAACCCTAGCGAGTCGGCCCCGATCGACTCCCGGATCTCCTCCACCGACATGCCGCCGGCGATCAGCTCGGCCCGGCTGGCGAAGTCGATCCCGTAGAAACAGGGCCAGCTCACCGGCGGGCTGGAGATGCGCACATGGACCTGCGCGGCCCCTGCCTCGCGCAGCATCGCGACGATCGCCTGCTGGGTGTTGCCGCGCACAATCGAGTCGTCGACCACGACCACCCGCTGCCCGGCGATCACCTCGCGGAGCGGGTTCAGCTTCAGCCGGATGCCCCGCTGCCGGATGGTCTGGCTGGGCTGGATGAACGTCCGGCCCACATAGGAGTTCTTGACCAGGCCCTGGCCGTAGGGGATGCCGCTGGCCTGCGCGTAGCCGATCGCCGCCGGGGTGCCCGACTCGGGGACGGGGATGACCAGGTCGGCGTCGGCCGGATGCTCGGCCGCCAGCCGGCGGCCGACCTCCACCCGGGCCGCCTGCACGCTCCGGCCGGCGATGGTGGTGTCCGGGCGGGCCAGGTACACGTACTCGAACAGGCACCCCCGGGGACGCGCCGGGGCAAAACGGGCCGAGCCCACGCCGCGCTCGTCGATCGTGATCAGCTCGCCCGGCTCGACCTCGCGCACGAACGCGGCGCCGACGATGTCCAGCGCCGCGGTCTCGCTCGCCACCACCCAGCCCCGCTCCAGCCGGCCGAGCACCAGCGGGCGGAAGCCCTGCGGGTCGCGCGCCGCGTACAGGGTGTGCTCGTCCATGAACACCAGCGAGAACGCCCCCCTGACCAGGGGCAGCGCGGCGAGCGCGCTGTCGGCGACGCTGGCGCCGCGCGGGTCGGCGAACAGCGCGGTGAGCACGTCGGTGTCGGAGGTGCCGACCGGGCCGCGCCACTGGTCCGCCGACCCCTCCACCATGGCGGCCAGCTCCAGGGTGTTGATGAGGTTGCCGTTGTGGCCGAGCGCCAGGCTCCCCGACGTGGTCGACCGGAAGGTCGGCTGGGCGTTCTCCCACACCGAGGAACCGGTGGTGGAGTACCGGCAGTGGCCGACGGCGATGTGACCGCGCAGCGAGGACAGCATGGATTCGTCGAACACCTGGGCCACCAGGCCCATGTCCTTGAACACCACGATCCGGGTGCCGTCGCTGACCGCGATGCCGGCCGACTCCTGGCCCCGGTGCTGGAGCGCGTACAGGCCGAAGTAGGCGAGCTTGGCGACTTCCTCGCCCGGCGACCAGACGCCGAATACACCGCACGCGTCCCGCGGAGGCCGGTCCCAGTGATCGATGTCATGGGTCAACCGGCCATCGGGTTTGACCACGGCGCCAGTCTAGGGCGTGCCTCGTGGATCCATGCCGTCGCGAGCGGTTGCCGGCGGGTTGGATCGCAAGGCGGAGGAGGAGCCGATAGTGGAGCTATCGGCGACGACGACAACGCCGCGAGACGCCCGTCCGGCAGCCGCGCAGCAGGCTGGAGATCCACGAAGCATGCCCTAGGGGGATTCCACCACTAGCAGCGGCAGCCAGGCCGAGAGGTCGGACCGGGGCCCGCTGGCCCGAACCTTCCCCGCGGCCACCGCCTGCGCCCACCCGGCCCGCCCGGCCGCGAGTGTGATCCACGTCACCGGGTCGGTCTCGACCACGTTCGGCGGGGTGCCGCGGGTGTGCCGGGGCCCCTCGATGCACTGCACCGCCGCGTACGGCGGCACCCGCACCTCGACCGCCTTGCCCGGCGCCCGGCCGGCCAGCACGCCGAGCAGGAAGGTCACGGCCGCCCGCAGCGCCTCCTGGCCGGGGACCAGGCGGGCGTCCACCGCCGCGAGCACGGCGCGCACGCACTCCTGGCCGAGCGCCTCCGGCTCGGACGGCCCGGCCCAGGCGGGCTCCCCCAGGGCGGCGCGCTGCTCGTCGACGGCGGCGCGCAGCCGCTGCGTGTTGATGCCCCGGGCTGGCGCTCTGCGGGCCGGCCTCCTCCCAGCCGGCTCCTTTCCGGCCGGCGCTCGCCCCGCTGGCATCACAGTTCCCTCACCCGAACAGCGCCGGCAGCGTGCCCTGGTGGGCGGCGGCGAGCTCGTCCAGCGGTACCGCGAAGCTGCCCTCCACCTCCAGGCTGTCGCCCCCGGCCGTGCCCAGCGGCGTGGCGGGGACGCCGTGCGCGGCGCACAGATCGGCGAACTCCGCCTCCGACCCGGGCATCACCGCGACCACCACCCGTGCCGCCGACTCGCTGAACAGGAACGTGAACTCGTCGCCCGGCAGGCTCACCCGGCAGCCGTGGCCGCCGGTGAGGCAGGACTCGGCCAGCGCGACGGCGAGCCCGCCGTCGGAGACGTCGTGGGCGGCGGCCAGCAGCCCCGCCCGCGCGGCGGCTTCGAGCAGCGACGCGGCAGCCCGTTCGGCATCCAAGCGGACGGTCGGCGGCAGCCCGCCGAGGTGACCGTGCGCCACCTGCGCCCACGCCGACCCGCCGAACTCGGCGCGGGTCGTACCGAGCAGCACCAGCCGCGCGCCCGGGCAGGAGAACCCGATCGGCATCCGGCGCCGCACGTCGTCCAGCACGCCGAGCACCCCCACCACCGGGGTCGGGTGGATGGCCACCTGCCCGGTCTGGTTGTAGAAGCTCACGTTGCCGCCGGTCACCGGGATGCCCAGCCGGGCGCAGCCGTCGGCGAGGCCGCGCACGGACTCGGTGAACTGCCACATGACGGCGGGGTCCTCCGGCGAGCCGAAGTTCAGGCAGTTGGTGACGGCAACCGGGCGGGCGCCGGTGGCCGCCACGTTCCGGTACGCCTCGGCCAGCGCGAGCTGCGTGCCCGCGTACGGGTCGAGCAGGCAGTACCGGCCGTTGCCGTCGGTGGCCAGCGCCACCCCCAGGCCGGTCACCTCGTTGACCCGGATCACGCCCGCGTCCTCCGGCATCGCGAGCACGGTGTCGCCACGGACGTGCCGGTCGTACTGCTGGGTCACCCAGGTCTTGTCGGCCAGGGACGGCGAGCCGAGCAGGGACAGCAGCGCCCCGCGCAGCTCCTCCCCCGCCCGCGGCCGCGGCAGCGTGGCCGGGTCGTCGGCGGCCAGCGCGTCCTGGCCGGCCGGGCGGGCGGCGGGCCGGTCGTACACCGGGCCCTGGTCGGCGGCGGTCTCCGGCGCGATGTCCACCACCTGCTCGCCGTGCCAGGTCAGCTCGAGCCGGCCGGTGCTTGTCACCTCGCCGATGACCGTGGCCGGCACCTCCCAGCGGGCGCAGATGGCCAGGAAGCGCCCGACGTCGCTGGGCGCCGCGATGGCCATCATCCGTTCCTGCGACTCGCTCATCAGGATCTCGGCCGGGCCGAGCGTGGGGTCCCGCAGCGGCACGGCGTCGAGGGCGATCCGCATGCCCGAGCCGCCGCCCGCCGCCAGTTCCGCCGTCGCGCAGGAGATGCCGGCCGCGCCCAGGTCCTGGATCCCGGCCACCAGCCCGGCCGCGCCCAGCTCCAGGCAGCATTCCACCAGCAGCTTCTCCATGAAGGGGTCGCCGACCTGGACGCTGGGCCGCTTGGCGGACTCCCCGCCGCCGAACGAGGCGCTGGCCAGCACGGAGGCGCCGCCGATGCCGTCCGGGCCGGTCCCGGCGCCGAACAGGATGACCTTGTTGCCCTCGCCGCGGGCGGCCGCCAGCTGGAGGTCGCCGTGCCGCATGACCCCCACGCACAGGGCGTTCACCAGCGGGTTCCCGGCGTAGCAGGGATCGAAGGCCAGCTCGCCGCCGATGTTGGGCAGGCCGAGGCAGTTGCCGTAGAACGAGATGCCGCCGACCACGCCGGGCAGCACCCGGGCGGTGTCGGGCGCGCCGGCGGGGCCGAACCGCAGCGCGTCCATCACCGCCACCGGCCGGGCGCCCATGGCCAGGATGTCGCGGACGATCCCGCCGACCCCGGTGGCCGCGCCCTGGAACGGCTCCACGTAGGACGGGTGGTTGTGTGACTCGATCTTGAAGGTGACGGCGTAGCCCTGGCCGATGTCCACCACGCCCGCGTTCTGCCCGATGCCGGCCAGCAGCGCGTCGCTGGGCGGCGCCTGGTCGGCGAGCTGGCGCAGGTGCAGGCGGGACGACTTGTAGGAGCAGTGCTCGCTCCACATGACCGAGTAGATGGCCAGCTCGCAGTCGGAGGGCCTGCGGCCCAGCATCTGCCTGATCCGCTGGTACTCGTCGCCGGTCAGGCCCATTTCGGCATAGGGCTGCGGCCGGTCGCCGGTGGCGGCGGCGTGAGCGACCGTGTCCAGCTCGCCCGCCGCGCCATCGCCGGCCCGGCCGTCCCCGCCCCCGCTCACCAAGCCGGCCCCGTCCGCGCTCATCCGGCCACCACCGTCCGCGCTCATCCCGCCGCCATCGCCTGGCGCAGGACCGAGGTGAAGAACCCCAGCCCGTCGCGGCCCGGCCCGGTCAGCGGGTCGATCGCGTGCTCGGGGTGGGGCATGAGCCCGACCACGTTTCCCGCCTCGTTCCTGATCCCGGCGATGTCGCGCGCGGACCCGTTCGGGCTGGCGCCGCAGTACCTGGCCACGACCTGCCGGTGTGCCTCCAGCCGGTCCAGATCCGCTTCGTCGGCGACGTAGGCGCCCTCGCCGCTCTTCAGGACCACCGTGATCTCCTGGCCGCTGGTGTAATCGCCAGTCCACGGCGTGCCGGTCTCCTCGATCCGCACCCGCAGGCAGCGGTCGATGAACCGCAGCCCGCTGTTGCGGACCAGCGCGCCAGGCAGCAGGTGCGCCTCGCACAGGATCTGGAAGCCGTTGCAGATCCCCAGCACCGGCAGGCCCGCCCGGGCGGCGGGCACCAGGTAGGTCATGATCGGGGCGAACCGCGCGATCGCACCGCAGCGCAGGTAATCCCCGTAGGAGAACCCCCCGGGCAGGATCACCGCGTCCACGCCGCGAAGCCCGCGGCCGGCGTGCCAGAGCGGAACCGCCTCCCCGCCGGCCCGGGTGACCGCCCGGGCCGCATCGCGGTCGTCGAGCGAACCCGGGAACGTCACGATCCCCACGCGGGCTGCCACACGCGGCAGGCTACCGGGTCACCGGGCAGGATTCGCCGCCGACGTGCGGGAGGCGCCAGGGCGTGTCCCGTGGATCTTCAGCCTGCTGTGCGCCCACCGGGCGGCGCCCCGCGGCGTTGTCGTCGTCGCCGATAGCTCCACTATCGGCTCCTCTTCCGCCTTGCGGCCCCCCACCCGCCTCCCCATCCCCCTTCATGACGGCCGCTCGCGACGGCCAAGATCTACTCCGGCACGCCCTAACCGACGTCGCGAAGCTGATCGTCGGCCAGGTGGGCCAGCGGCGCGTCGTTGCGCCAGGCGATCCGCTTCTGCAGCGACACCACGGTCCCGCTTTCCGGGCCGCTGCTCATCGTCACGTCATCCACGCAGGCCTTCATGATGGCCAGGCCGCGCCCGGATTCCGGCAGCGCGGCGATCGCCTCGTCGGCGGTCATCGCCCGGTCCTGGCGGTGGGAGCGGCGGCGCGGGGCCGGCCGTGGCACCCGGCGGCGTCTGCGCTCAGCCGCTGGCGCGGTGGAACGGGCTCCCGGCCGCGGTTGGGTCCCGGGCCACCGCCCGGCGTCGGCCCCGCGGGCACTGTTCAGCACCTGGACTTCGCAGCCGTCCGTGCCCACGCTGGCCAGCACCTCGTACCGCTGGCCCGGGCCGCCATGCCGGACCACGTTCGAGCACGCCTCGGTGACCGCGAGCAGGAGGTCGGCCACGCCGTCGTCATCGGCGCCCAGGTCACGGAGCGTATCGCCCAGCACGTGGCGCATGACCGGCACACTGAGCGCCTCGCGCGGGAACACGAGGCAGAACTTGACATCCACGGTCGGCTCCTCGGCACATCTCATCCGAGTTCGCATCCGCTCCTCAGGTCGCTGCCTCCGCCGTTTCACGCTGGCCACATAAGTGCATTCCCCGCCAGCACGACAATAATCGTCAACTCTTGTAACTCTATGGTCACACAGCGAGGCGAACGCGAGCTGAATCAGGCTTCGTGGAACGTGAATTCCTCGATCACTGGGTTAGCGAGCAATTCACCTGCCAGTTCACCCACGCGCGCCAGCGCCGTATCATCTGCCGTTCCCGCTAGTTCCACCTCGAAACGCTTCCCCTGGCGGATGCCGAGCACATCACCGAACCCGAGCCGCTGGCACGCCCGCAGGATCGCTTCCCCCTGGGGGTCGTGAATCTCCGGCTTGAGCATGACCTCAACGATGATCCGGGCCACTGTCCCGCCTTCCCTCGGTCCCGCGTGGCAACGCAGCGTACGCGACGTGACGCTATCGGCGCTGACCGGGCGGGGTGTTGGCCAAGGGTTAGCCGAGCCGGGAATGGTCTGTCACGATGGCGGTAGAGCCGGTACGCCGGGCCTCCCGACCGGAGGCGCCCGGACCGGCATCGAGTGGGCCCCGCGGGGTACACGGCGCATGACAGCAAACCCACGCTGTCGCAGCGGCGGGACAACAGACCGACCGGCCGGCCACGGTGATCCCGGGACCGGCCCCTAGCGCAAGGAGTGGCACGTGGCCGTCGACACCGACGGTGCGGTCACCGCACCGGGTTCGGGAAGCCTGGACGGGCAGCCCGATTCGCGAGCAGAACTCATCCAGCTTCTCACCCCCGAGGGCGAGCGGGCCGATCATCCCGACTACCCTCTCGACCTGACTACCGACGAGGTCAAGGCGCTCTACCGCGACCTGGTCATCGTCCGCAGGATCGACACCGAGGCGATCGCCCTGCAGCGTCAGGGCGAGCTCGGCATCTGGGCCTCCCTGCTCGGCCAGGAGGCGGCGCAGGTCGGCTCGGGCCGGGCGCTGTCGCCACGCGACATGGCCTTCCCCACCTACCGCGAGCACGGGGTGGCGTGGTGCCGGGGGCTGGACCCGACCAAGCTGCTGGAGCTCTTCCGCGGCGTCAGCCACGGCGGCTGGGATCCCGCCGATCACAACTTTCACCTCTACACCATTGTCATCGGCGCCCAGACCCTGCACGCCACCGGTTACGCGATGGGTATCCAGCGGGACGGACTGGTCGGTGAGAACGGCGAAGCGGCCATTGTCTACTTCGGCGACGGCGCGACCAGCCAGGGGGATGTGAACGAGGCGTTTATCTGGGCGTCGGTTTTCAACGCCCCGGTGGTGTTCTTCTGCCAGAACAACCAGTGGGCCATTTCCGAACCGCTGGAGCGTCAGAGCCGCATACCGCTCTACCAGCGGGCGAGCGGGTTCGGCTTCCCCGGGCTCCGGGTCAACGGCAACGACGTGTTCGCGTGCCTCGCGGTCACCAGGAAGGCGATGCAGGCGGCGCGCGACGGCCAGGGACCGACCCTGATCGAGGCCTACACCTACCGGATGGGCGCGCACACCACCACCGACGACCCCACCCGGTACCGGCTCGCCAGCGAGCTCGAGGCGTGGAAGCTGAAGGACCCGGTGGAGCGGGTGAAGGCCTACCTCGTCCGCACCGGGTCCGCCGACGCGGCCTTCTTCGAGGAGATCGACGCCGAAGCCGCACAGGTCGGCCGGCACGTCCGGCGGGCATGCCTGGAGATGCCCGACCCGGCGCCGCTGTCGATGTTCGACGACGTGTACGGCGAACCGACCGCCCTGCTGCGCGAGGAGCGTGAACAGTACGCCACCTACCTGGACTCCTTCGTCACCGAGGAGGCGGCGCGATGACCACGCTGACATTGTCGAAGGCGATCAACGAAGGCTTGCGCAAGGCGCTCGAGGACGACCCGAAGGTGGTCGTCATGGGCGAGGACGTGGGCAAGCTGGGCGGGGTCTTCCGCGTCACCGACGGCTTGCAGAAGGACTTCGGGGAATCGCGGGTGGTGGACACCCCGCTGGCCGAGTCGGGCATCGTCGGCACGGCGATCGGGCTGGCCCTGCGCGGTTACCGGCCGGTCTGCGAGATCCAGTTCGACGGCTTCGTGTTCCCCGCGTTCGACCAGATCGTCAGCCAGCTGGCCAAGATGCGGATGCGGTCGCAGGGCCGGGCCACCGTGCCGGTGACGATCAGGATCCCGTTCGGCGGCGGGATCGGCGCGGTGGAGCACCACAGCGAGTCGCCGGAGTCGCTGTTCGCGCACATCGCGGGGCTGCGGGTGGTCGCCTGCTCCGGCCCGGCGGACGCCTACACCATGATCCAGCAGTCGATCCACTGCGAGGATCCGGTGATCTTCTTCGAGCCCAAGCGGCGGTACTGGGACAAGGCCGAGGTGGACACCGCGGGCGGGCTGGCCGGTGCCCTGGCGCTGGATGCGGCCAGGACGGTGGCCGAGGGCACCGACGTGACCGTGCTCGCGTACGGCCCGATGGTCAGGACCTGCGTGGAAGCCGCGGTGGCGGCCCGGGAGGACGGCCGGTCGCTGGAAGTGATCGACCTGCGCTCGCTGTCCCCGCTCGACCTGGCCGCCATCGTCGCGTCGGTCCGCCGGACCGGGCGGTGCGTGGTCGTGCACGAGGCCCCGGTCACCGGGGGGCTCGGCGCCGAGATCGCCGCGCGGGTGATGGAGCGGTGCTTCTATCAGCTGGAGGCCCCGGTGCTGCGGGTCGGCGGGTTCTCCACGCCGTATCCTCCGTCCCGGCTGGAAGAGCACTATCTGCCGGACCTGGACCGGGTGCTGGACGCCGTCGACCGCACGTTCTCGTACTGAGGGGCGGCCAGATGTCTGACGTGAAGCAGTTCAAGCTCCCGGACGTCGGCGAGGGGCTCACCGAGGCCGACATCGTCGCCTGGCATGTTAAGCCGGGGGACTCCGTGACCATCAACCAGGTGATCGTCGAGATCGAGACCGCCAAGGCGGTCGTGGAACTTCCTTCTCCCTACGAGGGGATCGTCACGGGGCTGCTCGTGGACGAGGGCGCGACCGTGGATGTGGGGACGCCGATTATTGCGGTTGACGTCTCCGGTGGTGGGGGTGGGCGCCCGGCCACCACCGAGCGGGAGCCAGCGTCTGACGCGATCGCGGCCGAATCCGCCGTTACACCAGCCGCCCCGCCCGGTGGGGCCGAGTCGCCGCTGCAGGCCGCCTTTGAGCCGGGGATTGTCGGGAGCCCGGCGCCGAAGGTGGAGCGGCAGGCGGTGCTGGTGGGGTACGGGGTGAAGCTGGGGACGGCGAAGCGGCGGCAGCGGAAGGGGGATAGAGCGAGGACTCCTGCCGATGGCGGGTCCGCTGCCGGGACAGCAACTCCTGCTTCGCCAGCGTCGGACGCCGCGGCGCCCGCTGGGGACGTGGGCTCTCCAGCCGCGCCGGCCGGGCCCTCCGTGGAGGCGCCGGGAAGGAACGGGCGGACGCGGGCGGCGGCTAAGCCGCCGGTGCGGAAGCTGGCCAAGGACCTGGGGGTCGATCTAGGCGCTCTCGCCGGGACCGGGCCGAACGGGACGATCACGCGGGAGGACGTGCAGGCTGCGGTGGCCCGGCCGGCCACGGCATCCGCCCCGCCCGCCTGGGCGGCCACCCCATCCGTTGGGCGCGAGGAGCGGATTGCGGTCCGGGGGGTGCGCAAGCATACGGCGGCGGCGGTGACGGGGAGTGCCTTCACCGCGCCGCACGTGACCGAGTTCCTGCAGGTGGATGTGACGGCCACGATGGAGGCGGTGCGGGGGCTGCGGGAGCTGCCGGAGTTTGCGGGGGCACGGGTCTCGCCGCTGCTGCTGGTGGCCAAGGCACTGCTGGTGGCGGTGGGGCGGCACCCGATGATCAACTCGTCCTGGGACGAGGGCGCGCAGGAGATCGTGGTCAAGCACTATGTGAACCTGGGCATCGCCGCCGCCACCGAGCGGGGGCTGATCGTGCCGAACGTCAAGGACGCCCATGCCCTGTCGCTGCCCGGGCTGGCCGGCGCGCTCGCCCAGCTCACCGCCACCGCGCGGGAGGGGAAGGCGCAGCCGGCCGACCTGGCCGGCGGGACGATCACCATCACCAACGTCGGGGTGTTCGGGGTGGACGCCGGGACTCCCATCCTGACCCCGGGCGAGGCCGCGATCCTTGCGTTTGGCCAGGTCAGAGAGATGCCTTGGGTGCATGAGGGAGAACTCGCCGTGCGCCAGGTGACCACGCTGTCGCTGTCCTTCGACCACCGCATCGTGGACGGCGACCTCGGATCGGCGTTCCTGCGGGACATCGGTGCGATGCTGGCCGACCCAGTTCGGATGCTGGCCTGGTGCTGACCGGCCGGGCCAGCCGGGACAACGGAAGGAACGGCCATGTTCCGGCATGTGGTGCTGTTCAGCTGGGCCGAGGGCGCGACCCAGGCACAAAAGCATGCGCTGGCGGGTGAACTGCGCAAGCTGCCCTCGGTGATCGACGTGATCCGCCTGTACCACGTCGGGCCCGACGCCGGGATCAACCCCAGAAACTGCGACTTCGCGGTCGTGGCCGACTTCGACGACCGGGACGGCTACCTGGCCTACCGCGACCATCCGGTCCACCGGGACGTCGTCAAGAACTACGTCGACCCGATTGTCGCCCGCCGGTTCGCGGTCCAGTACCAGATCTGACCCCGGGAACAGCTCCCCGGGGACAGCTCCCCGGGAGCCGGTCAGAACGCCTCTTCGGGCAGCTCCATCAGCTCGAGCGTGGTCTCCTCGGCGATGCGGCGCTCGACCGCCAGCCGCGGCAGCACGGTCTGGGCGAAGAACCGCGAGGTGGCGAGCTTGCCCTGGTAGAAAGCCCGGTCCCGGTCGCTGAGGCGGGCGGGCCCGGCGCCGGCACCATCCAGCGCCGCCAGGGCCACCTCGGCCTGGCGGGCGAGCAGCCAGCCGATCACCAGGTCACCCAGGGCCATCAGGACCCTGGTGGTGTTGAGGCCGGCCCGGTAGATCTCCGGCGGGCGCTCCAGCGAGGCGGCGGCGTAGCCGGCCACGGCGGACACCATGGCCTCCACATCCGCGGCGGCCTGGGCCAGGGCGGCCCGGTCCGGCTTGAGCCGCCCGTTGCCCGACTCGCCCTGGGCGAACTCCGCGATCTGGCCCAGCAGCGCCCGCAGCGACCGACCCTCATCGCGGAGGATCTTGCGGAAGACCAGGTCAAGCCCCTGGATCCCGGTGGTGCCCTCGTACAGGCTGTCGATCTTGGCGTCCCTGATGTACTGCTCGATCGGGTAATCCTGCAGGTAGCCGGAACCGCCCAGGGTCTGGAGGGACAGGCCGAGCAGCTCGTAGGCGCGCTCGGAACCGGCTCCCTTCACCACCGGGAGCAGCAGTTCATTCAGCCCGGCGGCGGTGGGGTCGGGATCGCCGCTGGCCGCCGCGATCTGCAGCGCGTCCTGGAGGGACGCCGTGTACAGCACGAGCGCCCGCATCCCCTCGGCGTACGCCTTCTGCATCATCAGCATCCGGCGGACGTCGGGGTGGTGCACGATCGTGACCCGTGGCGCCGACTTGTCGGCCATCTGGGTCAGGTCCGCGCCCTGCACGCGGGACCGGGCGAAGTCGAGCGCGTTCAGGTAGCCGGTGGACAGGGTCGCGATCGCCTTGGTCCCGACCATCATCCGGGCGTGCTCGATGATCATGAACATCTGACGGATGCCGTCGTGGACGCCCCCCACCAGCGTGCCCACCGCCGGCCGCGTGGCCCCGAAGGTGAGCTCGCAGGTGGTGGAGGCCTTCAGGCCCATCTTGTGCTCGAGGTTGGTGACCTCGACGCCGTTCCGCTCACCGATCGTGCCGTCGGCGTCGACCAGGTACTTGGGCACCAGGAACATGGACAGCCCCTTGGTGCCGGGGCCGTGCCCCTCGGGGCGGGCCAGCACGAGGTGGAAGATGTTCTCCGCCATGTCGTGCTCGGCGCAGGTGATGAACCGCTTGACGCCCTCGATGTGCCAGGTGCCGTCGGGCTGCTCGACCGCCTTGGTGCGGCCCGCGCCGACGTCGGAGCCGGCGTCCGGCTCGGTCAGCACCATGGTCGGGGTCCACCTGCGCTCGATCGCCAGCTGGGCGAACCGCTTCTGCTCCGGGGTGCCCAGCCGCCATAGGAGCTGTGCGAATATGGGGCCGCTGGAGTACATCCAGACCGCCGGGTTGGCGCCCAGGACCAGTTCCGCCACCGCCCAGCCGAGCGAGCGGGGAGCGCGGCTGCCGCCGAGCTCGGGCGGGAGCTCGAGCCGGAACCACTCGGCGTCCACGAACGCCTGGTAGGACCGCTTGAAGCCCTCCGGCATGCGCACCGAGCCCGTGGCCGGGTCGAACACCGGCGGGTGGCGGTCGGCGTCGGCGAACGAGGACGCCAGCGGGCCGGTCGCGAGCCGGTTCACCTCGGCGAGTATCCCCCGGGCCGTCTCCTCGTCGAGATCGGGATAGGGCTCCGCGCCGAGCACGTCCTGGCGGCGGAGCACCTCAAAGAGGTTGAACTCGATGTCACGCAGGTTGCTCTTGTAGTGGCCCATCGCGGCTCCGCTTCTTCCAGGACCATCCAGCGCGGTATCCGGGCGGGTTCGCGCCCATCCTACTCACCGGTAACTAGCCATATGCTACCCGTTGGTAACGGGCTTTGCTACCCGCTGGTAACGAACTAGGCGCCAGGGGTTCCTCCTGGGCAGACGGCGTTCTACAGTGAGCCCGAGCGGACCATGATCCCGGCGAGGTGGGCGATGGCACTGGCGCTGACCGAGGAGCACCTGGCGCTGGCGGAGTCGGTCCGGGGCTGGGCCGGGCGGGCCGCACCCCCCGAGGTGATCAGGGCGGCGGTGGCGGCCGGCGACGGCGGCGCGGCGCTCTACGCCGGCACACTGAGGCCGGCCCTCGCCGGGCAGGGACTGCTCGGCCTGCACCTGCCCGAATCGCTCGGCGGCCAGGGCTACGGCCTGCCTGAACTGGCGGTCGCGGTGGAAGAGCTGGGGCGGGCCCTGCTGCCAGGAGCGTTCCTGCCCACCGTGCTCGCCAGCGCGATCCTCCACGCTGCCGGCGCCGAAGCCCTGAATGGGCTGGTCAAGGACATGGCGGGCGGCACGCTGACCGGGGCGGTCGGGTTCGCCCCCGGCATCCGGGCCACCCCGGCGGCCGGTGGCGGCGCCCCCGGTGATGGCGCCCCCGGTGACGGTGGCCCCGGTGACGGTGGCCCCGGTGACGGTGGCCCCGGTGACGGTGGGCCCGGTGACGGTGGGCAAGGCGCGCTGGTGGTCGACGGCGACTGCGGGCCGGTTCCCGCCGCCGGCCTGGCCGACCTGGTGATCCTGCGTGCCGCACTGGATGACCGGCCGGCCTCCGCCGGCGCGGCCGCCGGCGAAGGCGAGGCACCCGGAGCACCCGGAGCCGGCGGCAGGCAGGTCTGGGTGGTCGTGGACGCCGCCGACGCAAAGATCACGCCGGTGGACAGCCTCGACCTCGTCCGCCCGGCCGGCCGGGTCCGCGTGGACCACCTGAGCGTGCCCGCCGGCCGGGTGCTCAGCGGGCTGCGGCCGGGCGTGGTGACCTCCCTGGCCGCGGTGCTGCTGGCGGCCGAAGCCGCCGGCGTCGCCGACTGGGCCGTGTCCACCGCCGCCGCGTACGCGAAGATCCGCCACCAGTTCGGCCGGCCCATCGGCCAGTTCCAGGCGGTCAAGCACCGGTGTGCCTGGATGCTCACGGCGGCGGAACAGGCCGCGGCCACGGCCTGGGACGCCGCCCGGGCCCTGCCGGACACGGGCGGCGGCGGCGCGGCGGTCGGCGACGGCAGCGGCCAGGACAGCGACGGCGCCGGGAGTGAGCTGGCCGCCGCCGCGGCCGCGCTGGTCGCCCCGGACGCCGCCGTCACCTGCACGCACGAGTGCATCCAGGTGCTGGGGGGCATCGGCTACACCTGGGAGCACGACGCGCATCTCTACTACCGCCGCGCGCTGTCGCTGCGCGCGGTCCTCGGTGGCTCCGGCGAGTGGGCCCAGCGGGTGGCGGGCCTGGCGCTCGCGGGCGCGAGCCGGCCCGTCAGCATCGACCTCCCGCCAGAGGCCGTGCCGCTGCGCGCCCAGGTGCGGGCGGACCTGGCGGAGATCGCGGCCGCCCGCCCCGCCGACCGCAACGGGCGCCTGGCCGGGGGCGGCTGGGTCACCCCGCACCTGCCGCGCCCCTGGGGGCGGGAAGCCGGGCCGCTGGAGCAGCTCGTCATCGCCGAGGAGATGCGGTCGGCCGGGCTGCGGGCGCCGGGGCTCATGATCGGCGCCTGGGTGGTCCCCGCCCTCGTCCAGTACGGGTCACCGGAGCAGCAGGAGCGCTTCCTGCCCCCCACCCTGCGCGGCGAGCTGGTCTGGTGCCAGCTGTTCAGCGAGCCGGGAGCAGGCTCGGACCTGGCCGGGCTGTCCACCCGCGCGCAGCGGGCCGAGGGAGGGTGGCGGCTGACCGGCCAGAAGATCTGGACCTCGCTGGCGAAGCAGGCGGCCTGGGCCATCTGTGTCGCCCGGACCGATCCGGGCGCACCCCGCCACGACGGGATCAGCTACTTCCTGGTCGACATGACCTCGCCCGGCGTGCAGGTGCGGCCGCTGCGGGAGATGACCGGCGACTCGCTCTTCAACGAGGTCTTCCTCGACGACGTGTTCGTGCCGGACAACCTGGTGGTCGGCGGGGTCAACCAGGGCTGGCGGGTGGCCCGCACCACGCTGGCCAACGAGCGGGTGTCCCTGTCGCAGTCGTGGACGTTCGGCTGCGGCAACCCCGAGCTGATCGAGGCCGTGCGGGGCCTGGGCGCCGGGGCCGGGCAGGCGGTGCTGGAGCGGGCCGGGCGGCTGCTGGCCGAGGGGCACGCCATCGACCTGCTGGGGAGGCGGGTCACGCTCAAGCAGCTGTCCGGCACCGAGCCGGGCGCCACCGGCAGCGTCCGCAAGCTGCTCGGCATGCGCCACGCGCAGCGGGTCGCCGAGGAATGCTGGAGCCTGACCGGCCCGGACGGTGCGCTGGGCGGCGCCCGGTGGTCACGGGCGGTGCTGTTCACCCGCGCGCTCACCATCGGCGGCGGCACCACCGACATCCAGCTGAACATCATCGGTGAGCGCATCCTGGGCCTGCCGCGCGATCCGGAGCCCGGCACGTAGGTGTGTCGTCCGGCCCCTCCTCCCGCACCGTGTCATCATTCCGGCAGGGGGAGGCGACGAGGGCATGGCGGGCGGCGGCATGGCATCACCCGGGAAACAGCCCCGGCCCCGGCCGCCACCGCCCCCGGTGCCCCCCGGTGGGCCGGGCCGGCGGCCTGCCCCTTCCCCGGCCCAGAGCCAGCTCATGCGGCGGATCTCGGCGACCAGGCGGGCCCGGCTGCGCCGTACCCTGCTGGTCGCCTGCGGCCTGCTGTCATCGCTGGTGCTGCTCGCCGCCGGGGCGGCGTGGGGCCTGGCCAACTACGCCAACGACGCGGTGGGACGCATCTTCGCGGGCACGGCCGGCGGTCTCGACGGCCCGCTCAACATGCTGCTGGCCGGCGTCAACGTGCGCTCCGGCCTGACCCGGGCCCAGCAGCTGGAGCTGCACGTGGGACACGACGTCAGCTCCAACTCCGACACCCTGATGCTGATCCACATCTCCGCCGACCGGTCCCGCGTGACCGTGGTCAGCCTGCCCCGCGACTCGTGGGTGAACATCCCCGGGCACGGCATGAACAAGATCAACGCGGCGTTTGGGCTCGGCGGCCCGCAGCTGACGGTGGAGACCGTGGAGCAGGCCACCGGGCTGACCATCAACGACTTCATCGAGGTCAACTTCCTCGGCTTCGTCAAGGTCATCGACGCGCTGGGCGGGGTGAACATCTGCCTGCCGCAGGCCGTGGCCGACCCCTACAGCGGGCTGCACCTGAGCGCCGGGATCCATCACGTGGACGGCGTCACGGCGCTGAAGTACGCGCGTGACCGGCATTCCTTCGCCACGTCCGACCTGGCCAGGATCACCAACCAGCAACGGCTGCTGTCCTCGCTGCTGAAGGAGGGGATCAGCTCCGGCACCCTGGCCAACCCGCTGCGGCTGAGCCAGTTCCTGTCCGCCGCGCTCGGCGCGGTCAAGGTGGACCAGAACCTGAACCTGGCCGCCCTGGCCGACCAGTTGCGCGGCATCACGCCCGCCGACGTCCACTTCCTGACCGTGCCCCTGGGCAACACGAGCTACCAGGCCCCGGACGGCGAGCTGGCCGTGCTGTGGGACTCGGCCAAGGCGGGCGGGCTGTTCGCCGCGCTCCAGGCCGACCAGCCGGTCGGCGGCCAGCGGATCAGCGGGCCCGGCCCCGGCGGTGCGACCCCCGTCCAGCCGCCACGGCTGCAGCCCAGCCAGGTCACGGTGGACGTCTACAACGGGACCCTCATCAGCGGGCTGTCCGCCAGCACGGGCGCGGCGCTGGCCAGGCTCGGCTTCCGCGTCCATTCCGGCCTCAACTGGCCTTCCCACGACATCACGCACAGCCTCATCGAGTTCCCGCCGGGCCAGCGGGCCGGGGCCCGCCTGGTGCGGACGGCTCTGCCCGGCGCGGCGCTGAGCCAGACGAAGGGGCTGGCCCGGATCAGGGTCGTGCTGGGCGCCAGCGGCTACTCGGTCGCCCAGCCAGCCGCGGCGGCCGCCACCGCCCACTCCGCGCCGTCACGGCCAGCGGCCACTAGTTCCTGCCGGTGACCACCGCCCCCTGGCGCGGGCGTCCCGCGGCTGGTGACCCGGTGTGACCGGAGGTGCCCGGCTGGCGTGTGCGCACCGCGCGCGATGTGGCGATCCCGGTACCCGGGCCGGGCGGACGGGCCGGGAGGCGAACGCTCAGGTACCGGCCGGCGGCGGCTGGTTCTTGCTGGCCGGCGGTGGCTGGTTCTTGCTGGCCGGCGGTGGCTGGTTCTTGCTGGCCGGCGGCGGGTTCTCGCTGGCCGGCGGCGGGTTCTCGCTGGCCGGGGGCGGCTGGTTCTCGCCGAGGCCCTGCTCGGCCTCCTGCCGGGAAAGGGCCTTGATCAGCCGCTCGATCTTCTTCGCGCCGCCCGGGCCGCCCCGGCCGGTCCGTTCGGCGTACACGGCGGCACCGAGGTCACGGAACATGGCGTCCGCCCGCCGCCGCGCCTGCGCCTGATCCAGCATGGCCCGGCCCTCGTGGGCGGCTTCCTGGGTCTTCTGCGCGAGCTGGGCCGCCTGTTCCCTGAACCGGTCCATCAGTGGCATGGCGTCCTCCGTGAACGCATCGGTCACGTCTCAGCGTAGAACCGTGTCGGGCTCGGCCAGGCCGGGGTCACGCTGGGCCGCCACGTGGAACAGCACGTCCGGCTTGATCTCGCCGACCACGGACCTCACCGCGCGGGCGTCCCGGACGTCCGCCTGGGCGAACTCGGACCCGTCCGGGCAGGGCCAGCCGCCGGTGACCCCGCGGGACAGGCAGATCAGCCGCCGGGGCCGGCAGCTCGCGAGCTGGCGCATCAGCATCGAGCCCACGCACCCCGTGCCGCCGGTGACGAGGACGATCTTGCCGCCGAGCCAGTCATGCATGTCCTCGCCCGGCAGCCCGAGGCTCCGGTGCTGGATCCCCAGGAACCTCTGGTACTCACGGTCCGCATCGGCGCTGGCCGCCAGCAGCGACTGCGTGAGGCCCGCAACCCGGTCCAGCGTGGGCTCGTCCAGGTGCTCGCGCCCTTTCGGGGCGGCCTCCTGCATGGCCGCAATGATCTCGCGGACGGTCTCCAACGATGGCCTCCATGAGTGCCGCTCCCCAGCGTGCGCCGAAGGCAGCGCACGCGCACATGGCGCCGGGCACCCCATGGCGGCGGAAGCTGGAGCCGAGCCGGCCGCCATAGTCTGCCAGACCAGTACCTGCAGCATCCGCACTACCGCACACCATGGACCCGTCGATGCGCGCGGCCGCTGCCCTTACTGCATCTTGACCGCATCTATGCCCAGAAGCTAGAGCACCGTCTGGTCACCGCCGGGTAGCCCATCTGCGCCACCCCCGGCGGGCTGGTACTGTCGAGGCCACCTGCCGTGAACGCCAGCGGCTGGCCGATCCCCGCTGGCTGGACGAGGAGGCATTGCCGTGACACGCACCGTTGGTGGCCGCCCCCGGGTGCCGCTCGTGTGCCGCCGTCATGTGGATCTGCTGCGCGTGTCCAGCGCAGTCTGTCGCTCCTGCTGCTGACCCACCCCATCCCGCCCCGCCCGCGTGCTTTGCCCGCGCCGCCTCGGCGTGCGGCTGGCCGCGGTCCGTCCGCAGCAGAAGGGCCGGCGACATGCCACCGGAAACCCGGCGCGGCCAGGGCCAGTGGGCCCTCGGCCACCGCGAGCCGCTCAACGCGGCCGAGCGCTTCAAAAAAGACGACGACGGGCTGAACGTCCGCCAGCGCATCATCAACCGGTACGCCCACCTGGGGTTCGACTCGATCGACCCGGCCGACCTGCGCGGCCGGTTCCGCTGGTGGGGCCTGTACACCCAGCGCCGCCCCGGCATCGGCGGCGGCAAGACGGGCTCGCTCGAGGACGCCGAGATCGAGGCGCCCTACTTCATGATGCGCGTGCGCATCCCCGGCGGGCAGCTGTCCGCCGGGCAGCTGCGCACGGTGGCGGGGATCGCCAAGGAATACGGCCGCGACCTCGCCGACATCACCGACCGGCAGAACGTGCAGTACCACTGGCTGTCCATCGAGGACGTGCCGGCCATCTGGGAGCGGCTCGAATCGGTGGGCCTGTCCAGCCAGCAGGCGTGCGGCGATGTCCCGCGGAATATCCTCGGCTGCCCGGTGGCGGGCATCGACGCCACGGAGATCCTGGACGCCAGCCCCATGCTGCGCGCGGCCGAGGAGGTGGCGACCACCCACCCCGGGTTCACGAACCTGCCGCGCAAGTACAAGACCACGGTCACCGGCTGCGCGTCGCTGTGCACCGCGCACGAGATCAACGACATCTCCTTCGTCGGTGTGGCCGGCCCGGACGGGACGCCGGGCTTCGACCTGTGGGTCGGCGGTGGCCTGTCCACCAACCCGATGCTCGCCCAGCGGCTCGGCGTGTTCGTCGAGCCGGGCCAGGTGCCGGAGGTATGGACCGGGGTGACCGGCCTGTTCCGGGACTACGGCTACCGGCGGCTGCGCAGCCGGGCGCGGCTGAAGTTCCTGGTCGCCGACTGGGGCACCGAGCGGTTCCGGGAAGTGCTGGAAAAGGAGTACCTGGGCGGCTCGCTGCCGGACGGGCCGGCGCCGGTCATCCCGCCGCCCGGGCAGCGGGACCACATCGGTGTGCACCGGCAGCAGGACGGGCGCTGCTACCTGGGCGTCGCGCCCAGCGTGGGCCGCACCTCCGGCACCTTACTCTGGCAGGTCGCCGACCTCGCCGAGGAGTACGGGTCCGGCCGGGTGCGCACCACCGCCCAGCAGAAGCTGCTCATCCTCGACGTGCCGGAGGACCGGGTCGGTGAGCTGTCGGACGAGCTCGCCGCACGCGACCTCCTCGTCGCCCCGTCGGCGTTCCGGCGCGGCACGATGGCCTGCACCGGGATCGAGTTCTGCAAGCTCGCGATCGTGGAGACCAAGCAGCGGGCCGCCGAGCTGCACGCCGAACTGGAACGGCGGCTGCCCGGCTTCGACACCCCGATCAGCATCAACGTCAACGGCTGCCCCAATTCCTGCGCCCGGTTCCAGGTCGCCGACATCGGGCTCAAGGGCTCGACGGTGGACGGCGGCGAGGGCTTCCAGGTCCACCTGGGCGGCTCGCTGGGGACCGATCCGGCGTTCGGCCGCAAGCTGCGCGGGCTGAAGGTGGAAGCGGACGGCCTGGCCGACTACGTCGAGCGGGTCCTGCGCAACTACCTCACGGACCGGGCCGCCGGCGAGCAGTTCGCGCCCTGGGCCCGCCGCGCCGACGAACAGCTGCTGAAGTGAGCGACGGCCACAGCGGGCACGTCCGGGAAGCCGCCGAGCCCAGCGGCGAACGCCAGGTGCCGTTCTACTGCCCGTACTGCGGGGATGAGGATCTGCGCCCGGCCGGCCCGGCCGGCGGCAGCTGGCGGTGCGGGGCGTGCGCACGGGCGTTCGAGCTGCGGTTCGCCGGGATCGCACCCGCGGGCCAGGCGGCCGGGCCGCCGGGCGGAGGTGCGCCGCCGCCATGACCTATCCGCTCATGCTCGACCTCACCGGCCGCCGGGCGGTGGTCGTCGGCGGTGGCCCGGTGGCGCTCCGCCGGGCCCAGGCCCTGCTGGCGGCGGGCGCGCACGTGCACGTCGTCGCGCCGCAGGTGGATCCGGCTCTGGCCGGGCTGCCGGTGACGGTCAGCCGGCGGCGCTACCGCGACGGCGACCTGGCCGGCGCGTGGCTGGTCCACGCGGCCGCCGACGACCCGGCCGTCAACGGCGCCGTCGCCGCCGATGCCGAGCGCCTGCGGCTGTGGTGTGTGCGGGCCGACGACGCGGCCCGCTCCCCCGCCTGGACACCCGCGGTGACCCGGCACGGGGACATCACCGTCGCGGTGACCGCTGGCGGCGACCCGCGCCGGGCCCAGCGGCTGCGCGCCGCGATCGCGCTCGCCCTCGCCGAGGGAACCCTGCCGGCCCGGCCGCAGCGCCGGGCGGCGGACGGCCGGGGACGGGTCGCGCTGGTCGGCGGCGGCCCCGGGGATCCCGGGCTGCTGACGCTGCGCGGGCGGCGCCTGCTGGCCGAGGCGGACGTGGTGGTCACCGACCGGCTCGCGCCCCGGGACGTGCTGGCCGAGCTCGGCCCCGACGTGGAGATCATCGACGCGGGCAAGGCACCCCACGCCCACGGCCTGACCCAGGAGCAGATCAACGCGCTGCTGGTGGAGCGGGCGCAGGCGGGCCAGCGGGTGGTGCGGCTCAAGGGCGGCGACCCGTTCGTGTTCGGGCGCGGCGGCGAGGAAGCACTCGCCTGCGTCAGGGCCGGGGTCCCGTTCGAGGTCGTGCCGGGGGTCACCAGCGCGGTGGCGGTCCCGGCCTATGCCGGGATCCCGGTCACCCACCGGGGCATCACCCAGGACTTCGCGGTCGTATCGGCCCATCTCGATCCCTCGCATCCAGGCGCGACCGTGGACTGGGAGGCGCTCGCGGCCGGCCCGGGCACCCTGGTGCTGCTGATGGCCGTCGCCCGGCTGGACGAGGTGACACGGGAACTGATCAAGCGGGGGCGGGACGCCAGCACCCCGGTCGCGGTGATCTGTGACGGCACCACCGAGCGGCAGCAGGTGGTGGTATCGACGCTCCGGCAGGTGGCCGCGGACGCGGCGGCCCGCGGCGTCCGGCCGCCCGCGGTCGTGGTCGTCGGCGAGGTGGTCCGGCTGCGGGAGACGCTCGGGCCCGACGCCCTGGGTGCGGCATGAGCCGCCCGGTGCTGCTCGCGGTCGCGCACGGCAGCCGCGACCCGCAGGCCCAGCGGACCGTCCGGTCGCTCGCCCGCTTGGTCGGCGGCCTGGCGCCGGACGTCGAGGTGCGGGCGGCCTTCGTCCAGAACGCCGAGCCGTCCCTGGCCGCGGCGCTCGCCGCGGCGGGCCAGCGCCGTGTCGTCGTCGTGCCGCTGCTGCTCTCGGCCGGGTATCACCTCAGCCATGACATCGGTGAGACGGCCGCCCGGGCCGGGGTGCCGGTCACCGACCCGCTCGGGCCCGGTCCGGCGCTGGTGCCGGCCCTGGCCGGCCGCCTGCGCGCGGCCGGGGTGCCGGCCGGAACCCCGGCGGTGCTGGCCGCCGCCGGCTCCACCGACCCGCGGGCCGCCGGGGACGCCCGGGCCCAGGCCGCCCTGCTGGCCGCCCACCTGGGGGCGCCGGTGTGGGCGGCGTTCGCGTCCGCGGGCCAGCCGGCGGTGGACGAGGCGGTCGCCGCGCTGACCGCGGGCACCGGCGGCCCGGTGGCCGTGGCCAGCTACCTGCTGGCGCCGGGGGTCTTTCAGGGCCGGCTCGGCGCCAGCGGGGCGGCGTGGGTCAGCGCCCCGCTCGGCGACCACCCCGCCGTGGCCGCCCTGATCCTGGAGCGCTTCCGCTACGTCACGGCCCGGAGCTCCGCGGCCTGAGCGGAAACAGCGGCTGACCTGGCCGATCCGCCGCGGGCCGGTGGCGGCCGCTGGCGCCATATCGATCATCGGCGTTTGGGAAACCGTGATCGGGTAGTGGGTTCCCCCGGGAAGTCGATCTCGGGAGGATCCGATGACTAGCTGGTTGTGGATCGTGATCGTCATCGTTGTGGTGGCTATCGCCCTGGTGGCGGTGATGGCGGCGCGGCGGCGCAGGACCATGATGCTGCGCGAGCGTTTCGGCAGCGAATACGACCGGACCGTGGACGCGCGCGAGAACCAGCGTGAGGCCGAGGCCGAGCTTCGGGAGCGGGAGCGGGAGCGGGCCCGGCTCGACATCACGCCGCTGTCCGAGGCATCCCGCGCGCGCTACACCGACGAATGGCGCGCCGTCCAGCAGAGCTTCGTGGATGAGCCGGAGCAGGCGACCGCTGCCGCTTACGAGCTGGTGAACCGCGTGATGGCCGAACGCGGATACCCCATGCGCGACTTCGATGCCCAGGCTGATCTGGTATCGGTGGATCACCCGGAGGTGGTCGAGAACTACCGGGCCGCCCACGGAATCCACGAGCGGGCCCAGCGCCAGGAGGCGAGCACCGAAGACCTCCGGGAGGCGCTGATCCGGTACCGCTCGCTGTTCGAGGAACTGCTGCGCGACGATGACGCCGCGGCGGCGGCCGCCAGCACCGGGCGCGTCAGCGACCGGCCGGTGGGCGGCCAGGACGGCAGCGATCCTGGGGACCAGCGATGACGCAGGATGAGCACGGCTGGCGGCACGGCGAGCCCGGGGCCAGCGGAGCGGGTGAGAGCACCGGGCCAGGTGAGAGCACCGGGCCGGATGGAAGCACAGGGCCGGGTCAGAGCACAGGGGCGGATGAGAGCCCGGGGCCGGGTGAGGCCCCGGGCCCGGACCGGAGCGCGGGCCCCGGCAAGAGCGGCGCGCCGGTAAGACCGGCGTCCGAGGCTGACCTGCTGCTGGACAACGACCCGCTGCTGGAGCTGATGACCGGGGACGACGTGCCCGATGCCGGCCAGATGCCCCGGGCCGGCCAGGAACACCGCGCCCAGCTGGTCGAGGCCGACGAGCGTGAGCGCCTGACCGCCCGCTGGCAGGAGATCCAGGCCGGGTTCGTGGACGAGCCGGGAAGGGCGGTCCAGGATGCCGACGGCCTCGTCGCCGACCTGATGCAACGGCTGGCCCGGCTGATCGCGGCTGAGCGTGAGCGGCTCGGCTCACGCCCGGGCCCAGGAGAGGACGTCTCCACCGAGGAGCTCCGCCAGGCGCTGCGGCGTTACCGTTCATTGTTCGAGTGGCTGCTCGCCGCCTAGCGCGACGCTGTCCTGCGGGAGCGCGGGGACCGGCTGCTCCGGGACCGCTACCGGCCGCTCATCGCCGCCCCGTAGCGAGCGCCAGCGGCCAGGCGGCGTGGGTCAGTGCCTGCGCCGGCCCCGGTAGCGGGTGGACATGGCGGCGGCGGTGCGGCCAGTCGCCAGGCTGGGCGTGGCCACCGCTTCTCGGGCCGCGGTCCCGGAGTGCTGGGGCCGCGCCGACCGCGGGGCGGGCTTCCCGGCTATCGAGCGCAGCAGCGCGGAGCCGGGTTTGACGGTGGCGGCGAGCGGGACGACGCTCGCCTTCCGCATCAGGGTGCGCACGTCGCCAGCCTGGGCCGGGGTTTGCAGGGTGACCACCACGCCGCTGGCACCGGCCCGGCCGGTCCGGCCGGACCGGTGCAGGTAGGCCTTGTGCTCGGCGGGCGGGTCGGCGTGGATGACGAGGTCGATGCCGTCGACGTGGATGCCGCGGGCGGCAATGTCGGTGGCGACCAGCACGCGGACGGCCCCGGAGGCGAAGGACGCGAGGTTGCGCTCGCGGGTGGTCTGGGTGAGGTTGCCGTGCAGCTCGGCAGCGGATATGTGTGCCGCGGTGAGCTGGCGGGCGAGCTTGCGCGCGCCGTGCTTGGTCCGGGTGAAGACCAGCGACCGCTGGTCGCCTCCGGCGAGGGCGGCGACCACTGCCATCCGGTCCGCAGGGGCGACGGTGAGCAGGTGGTGGACGATCGGCGCCGGGGCCCCGGGCGGGTCAACGGCATGCTGGGCCGGATGATCGAGGAACCGGCGGACGAGGACATCGACGGCGTGGTCGAGAGTCGCGGAGAAGAGCATCCGCTGGCCCTCCGGCGGGGTCGCGTCCAGCAGCCGGCGCACGGCCGGGAGGAAGCCCAGGTCGGCCATGTGGTCGGCCTCATCCACCACGCTGATCTCGACGTCGCCGAGATGGCAGTGGCCCTGGTCGATCAGGTCGGCGAGACGGCCCGGGCAGGCGACGATGATGTCCACCCGGTGATGCAGCGCCGCCACCTGCGGCCGTTGCGGTGTCCCGCCGAAAATCGTGGCGACGCTCAGGCCGACGGCCCGGGCCAGCGGCCGCAGGACCGCCTGGACCTGGCTGGCCAGCTCGCGGGTCGGCACGAGCACCAGCCCACGGGGACGGCCGGCGCTGGTGTGGCCGCCGGCCAGCCTGGCGGCCAGCGGAATGCAGAACCCCAGGGTCTTGCCGGAGCCGGTCTTGCCCCGGCCGAGGATGTCGGCGCCGGCCAGGGCATCGGGCACGACGGCGGCCTGGATGGGGAACGGCGCGTCAATGCCCGCTGCGGCCAGGGCGGCCGTCAGTACCGCCGGTACGCCGAGCGAGGCGAAGGTAGGGCTGTGCGCCACGTCCGCCGGCCTGGTGTGGCGGCGCTCCCGGCGCAGGGCAGCAGTACGTTCGATGGGCTGAGCTGTCATGAAAGTCGTCTTCCGGACTTAGGTTGGCCGCATCTCCCGCGGGCCGCCACGTCCGTGGAAACCAGCTCGCTCACTGAGCGACGTACGACCGGCGCGCCCTGATGGCTGCGCCTCACTGAACACAGTGCGCCACTGACACTACCCGGCGCGCCACTGACACTACCCGACCCGAGGCCATGGTGCGTGCACCAGTGGCCGCCTGGCCGGCCTGCCTACCGGCCGGCCAGGCCAAAAAGCTTCATGATAGTAACCATGAAGGCATCACACGCCCCGGCCCGGCGCTACCTGCCCGGCAGTCCTTTCAACGCCCCGGCTCCGGTGCGTCCGGCCGAGACGTTCGCCGTCCACGACCGGGTGACGCACGACAAGTACGGGCTCGGCGTCATCGTCGGCGTGGAAGACCACGCAGTGCTCGTGGACTTCCGCCCGCAGCAGCTGCGGATCCCGGTCCCGTGCGCCAAGCTGACCAAGCTGTGACCTCACCCGGCCATGGCGGCCGCGACGGCTAGAGCGGCTGGACCTGCTCGGCCTGCGGGCCTTTGGGCCCCTGGGCGGTCGTGTACTCGACCCGCTGGTTCTCCTGAAGGCTGCGGTAGCCGTCAGTCTGGATGGCGGAGTGGTGAACGAAGACATCGCCGCTGCCGTCGTCCGGGGCGATGAAACCGTACCCCTTGTCAGCGTTGAACCACTTCACGGTGCCCTGAGCCATGCGCCTTCTCCTGGTGGGATGATCTTCGGGACGCACGTGTGTGCGTCCTGGGCTGGCGCGACCGCCTGCCTGTGAAGGCCTGGCTATGTGCCCACGGCGTCCGCTGTCAGAATTTCGCGGGCGCTGTGACACGTACACGAACTTCTACTCCAACCGCGTCCATTAAACACCATCGCGGGACCGGAGCCCGCGATCTGGCCAAGGTGACGGCTCAAACTGAGAACCACAGCAAGCCGTCACCGAGGTACATAGATCACATTGGCCCACAAATCGTTGGGCTCCCGGATACTCCGGTGAGAGGAGCGGCGATGACCTCCCTCGATGCCAGCGCTGATGAGTCGCCCCGGGCTGGCGCCCAGGTAGAAGTGGAAGAAGTCACCCCTGAGTCGGCCCCGACCGGACCTTTGACCGGCGACCCTACCGGGCTGGGCCTGGCCTGCTTCATCATGGGCGCGGTGGCGCTCGGCCTGTCGCTGGTTGGCGTCGTGCCCGCGCGGGCCCTCGGCGCGCCCCTGGCCATCATTCTCGGGGCCACGTCCGTGGGGCTGATCATCACGACGATCTGGGCCGCTGCGCTCGGCCAGTCCGCGGTGGCGGCCGTCTTCGGCATCTTCGCCGCCTTCTGGGTGAGCTACTTCTTGCTCGTGACCGCGCTGATCCGCGGCTGGTTCGGGATCCTCGCGGCCGACGTGACTTCCACTCTGGAGCTGTTCCTGATTACCTGGCTGGTCGTCGTGGTGATGCTCACCCTGGCGACGCTCCGGCTCCCGGTGTCCTTCACGGTGGTGTTCGTGCTCGTGGCTCTTACGGTGCTGCTGGTGCTTCTCGGCACCGAGCAGGCATCGACTGGCCTGACGAAGACCGCCGGGTATGTCCTGCTGGCGGCCGCCGCCGTGGGTGTCTATCTGTTCTTCAACTCGCTGTCGCTGGCCACCGGCGGCAAGGCGATGCCGCTCGGCAGGCCGATCCTGCGGTGACGGCAGCGCCTGGCGTGCGCCGCCCGTCCCGCCGGGCCGGCGGGCCGGTCAGCCGGGGTCCGGCCGCGCGCCCGCCACCTCGCTGACCGCGACCCACCGGCCCTGCGCCGCCGAGGCCTCCATCGCGTCACACACGGCCTGCACCGCCGCGCCCTGGCCGAACCCGGGGCTCCACGGCGCTTCCGGCCAGCCTTCCAGCAGGTCAGCGACCTGATTGCCAAACGATGCGCCGTACCCCACGCCCTGCCCAACCGGCCACCAGCTGGCGGCGTAGGGGTGGCTGGGATGCTCGGCCCGGATCCGCCGCATCCCGTACAGGCCCGGGTCGTCGTCGGCGCTGCCGTAGCGCAGCTCGTTGAGCCGCGCGTAGTCGAACACCAGCGTGCCGCGGCTGCCGTTCACCTCGACCGTGAAGTCGCACGGGCGGCGCACCGCGGCCCGCGCGACCTCGAGGGTCCCGAGCGCCCCGGACCCGAACCGCAGCAGCGCGCTGGAGGCGTCGTCGACGGTCACCGCCCGGCTGCCGCCGCCGGGGGCGCCGGGCGGGCCTGGCTCGCCTGCGCTCCCGGGCAGCGGGCGTTCGGCGATGAACGTCCCCGACTGCGCGCAGACGCTGGCGATCTCCCCGGCCATCCACAGCGCCATGTCGATGAGGTGGCTGCCCAGGTCGGCGATGGTGGTGCCGCCCATGGCCCGGTCGAACCGCCAGTCGTAGGGGGTCCGCGGGTCGGTGAACTCGTCCGACAGCCACGTCGCCCGCCAGAGCCGGATCTCGCCGACGGCGCCGTCGGCGACCATGCGCCGCATCAGCGCGACCGCGGGCAGCCGCCGGTAGTTGAAGCCGACCGCGTGGTGGACCCCGGCCGACTCGGCCGCCGCCAGCGCCGCCGCGGCCTGCGGGTAGGACAGGGCGAGTGGCTTCTCGCACAGGACCGCCTTGCCCGCCGCCGCGGCGGCCTGCGCGATCTCGGCATGGGTGCCGGGCGGGGTGCAGATGTCCACGACATCGAGGTCCTCGCGCGCGACCAGGGCGCGCCAGTCGGTGGTGTGCCCGGGGACACCGTAGGCGGCCGCGGCCGCGGCGGCCGCCGGCCCGTTCCGGCCGGACATGACGGTGACCACGGGCGTCACCGGCAGCGGGCGCAGCATCGGGGCGACCCGGTAGCCGTAACAGTGCGCCTTGCCCATCATCCCGTAGCCGACGATGCCGACGCGCAGCTCCGGGCGGCTCACCTGCCCGCCAGTGCGCCGATGGCCGCGCCCGCCCGTTCCGCTGCGTCCAGCACGGCGATGGCGTCGGCGCCGGTGGCGCCCTCGCACGGGCCGTCGCGCGCGAACGCCGCGAAGCTCTCGGCCTGCCGCCGGACCGCCTCCAGCTGGGCCCGCTCCCCCTCCGCCGGGTCGAGGAAGTCGCACCGGGCCGTGCCGCGGGTGCCGAACGCCTCCGCCCGCGCCATGTCGCCGGCGGGGTGGTAACGGCCGAGCGAGATGACGCCGCTGCCGCCGCCGGACAGCTCCGCGATCACCTGGGCGCTGTCCACGTCCGGGGCCTGGTCCGGCGGCTGGCCGAGGCTATCGGGGACCACCCCGGACGCCACCGCCCAGAGCGCGCCGATGTCCTGGCCGGTCAGCCAGCGGAGCTGGTCGAACTCGTGCACTCCCATGTCGATGAGGATGCCACCGCTGTGGGCGCGGAACGCCGCCGACGGCGGCTCCAGATCCCACTGGTAGCAGGTCACCAGGTGGACGGTGCCCAGGTCGCCGGCGGCGATCCGCTCCCGCAGCGCCCGCAGCGCCGGCACGTAGCGGCGCCAGTACGCGACCTGGAACGGCACCCCGGCCGCCGCGGCGGCGGCGACCGCGGCCCGGGTCTGCGCGGCGGTCACCCCGCACGGCTTCTCGCACAGGACCGGCAGGCCGCGCGCGGCGACCTCGGCGACGATCTGGCCGTGCTGGTCGCTGGGCGCCGTGATCAGGACCCCGTTGACGGCCGCGCCGTCCAGCATCGGCCCGACGGCCGGGTAGAGCACGGCGCCGGACTGCGCCACCGCGTCGCGGTTCGCCGCGGACACCTCGGCGATCGCCGTCACCGCCACCTGCCCGGAGCCGGCCAGCGCCCGCAGGTGGGTGCGGCCCATCCGGCCCGCCCCGATCAGGCCCAGCCGGAAGGACGGCGGCATGTCAGAGCCCCCGTTCGGCGAGAAATTCGCGGTTGTGGCGCTGCTCGTCCGCCGCCTGCGCGAACCGCTCGCGGCTGCGCGGCAGGATGTCCTGCTCCACCACCAGCCACCCGCCGAACGAGATGCCCCGCAGCCCGTCCAGGATGCCGGCCACGTCGAGGTCGCCGCGGCCCAGCGCGCAGAACGCCTCGCGTGACCAGATCTCGGTCACTGGCGCGTCATCGGCGACGATCTCCGCCATGACCGAGCGCACGGCGTCCTTGAGGTGGACGTGATTGACGCGTTCGCCCCAGTCCCTGAGCATCGCCACCGGGTCGCCGCCGCCGAGCATCATGTGCCCGGTCTCCAGGCAGAGCCCGATGTCGGACCGGCCGAGCACCTCCTCGACCTCCCACGGCGCCTCGACGTAGGTGCCGGTCTCCGGGTGGAAGGTCGGCTCGTAGCCGCGGTCGCGGCAGCGGCCCACCACCCGGGCCAGGCCCTCGGCGAAGGCGCGCCAGCCGTCGCGGTCCAGCCCGAGCGCGGGCTGGGTGACTGACCGGCCGGGCCGACTGCGGCGCTCCCGGCTGCCGGCGTCGGCCAGCGTCGGCCGCGGCGGCGGCCCCGGCAGGTACGGCCGCACCGCGTCGAACGTGGCCAGCAGGGCGTCCAGGTCGCCCATGGCCTGCGCCAGCGCGTCGTGGTCGGCGTAGGGCAGCTCGAGGTAGGCGCCGGCCAGGCCGAGGTTCCGCTCGGCCAGCAGCTCGCCGAGGCGGGTTCCCGTGCCCAGGTAGCCGACCGGCCCGAGGTCGATACCCGCGTACCCGGCCGCGGCCACCTGGTCCAGGACGCTGAGCCCGTCCGGCACGTTCGGGTCATGGCCGACCGTGATCTCGAACGCGCCGTAGCTGACCGGGGCGTTCGCCACGGCTATCGGATGCTGTCGCACCGGCTCTGTGCTCACCCGGCCGTCCCTTCGTCCGCGAGCCCGGCCGGGTCGTCGACCGGCCCTCCGTTGCGGTGGCACTCGATGATCGCCTGGCACAGCGCGATGTCCCGCAGACCGTCCAGCCCCGAGGTGACCGGGGCGGCGCCGCTGACGGCGCTGTCGTGGAACGCCACCAGCTCGGCCTGGAAGCCGCTGGCGTAGGACACGGTCTCCTGCGTCCGCCAGGACCGGGCGCTCCCCTCCTCGCCGCCCTCGACCGCCAGCACGGCGGCCTCGTTCCGCAGGAACGGGGACGGGAACGACAGGGTTACCCGGCGGTCCGGCGCGTAGAGCGCGAATTCCATCTCATAACGGGCGATGCCGGGCAGGTCGATCCAGTGGATGGCGACCGGCAGCGCGCCGAACCGCAGCATCACGGTGACCGTGTCCTCGGCCAGGCTCACGTAGTCGAGCCGGTCCGGCTCGCCCAGCAGGCCGCGGACCGTGTTGAGCTCGTGCACGAGCGTGTCCAGCAGCACCAGCTCGTACACGTGCCGCTCCAGCGGGCTGGCCGGCCCGATCGCCGACCGGACGCGCGCCTCGTTGTCCTCCCGGAGCCGTTCCGCGACCCCGTCCGGCACCGGGGCCCGCGGCGGCAGCGGATAGTGCCCGACGTAGGGCCGGAGCGGGGACTCCAGCGTGGTCACCCGCAGCAGCCGCGCCCCGGCCAGCTGGCCGGCCTCGTCCCGGAAACGCGCGAAGGCCGGGTCGTACCGTTTCGGGTACCCGACCATCAGGGTGACCCCGGCCTGCGCGGCCGCCGCGACCATCTCCCGCCCCTCCTCGGCGGAGAAGCACATCGGCTTCTCGGTGAACACGTGCCGCCCGGCCTGGGCGGCCGCGATCGCGATCGGCGCGTGGCTGCCCGAGGTGAGGATCATGACCGCGTCGAGCGGGTGGCTGATCAGCTCGTGCCAGTCGGTGAACGCGGCCGGGATGCGGTAGCGGTCGGCGCACGCCCGGGCGGACTCGCCCACGATGTCGCACACCGCCGCGACCTCGAAGCGGTCGCCGAGCTCGGCGAGATAGTGCAGGTGCATCACCTGGGCGATGAGTCCCGTGCCCACCAGGCCGATCCGCAGCCGGCGGCCGGTCACCCGGCCACGTCCTGCGCCGCGTCGATGGCCGCGCGCAGCAGCCGGGCGGCCTCCGGCACGCCGGTCCCGGCCGGCACGAACGGGTCCTCGTGCTCGATCGACACCACCTGGGCCGACGACCGCGACAGCGCCCGCACCAGGCCGGCCCACCAGGCCAGGTCGTGGCCCCGGCCGGGGACGGCGAACGTCCACGGCATGTCCGCGGCGGGCTCGGGCCAGCGCCGGTCGAGCAGGCCGTTGAGGGCCAGCGAGTCCGGGTGGAAGACCGTGTCCTTGCCGTGCACGTGCCCCACCCGCCCGCCGAGCGCGGCGGCGACCCGGTGGCCGTCCATGCCCATCCAGAAGAAATGGCTGGGGTCGAGGTTGGCGCCGATCGAGGGCCCGAGCGCGGCCACCCGGCCGAACGTCTCGACGTTGAACACGCACGTGCCCGGGTGCAGCTCCAGGCACACCCTCAGGTCAGGATGCTCCGCGGCCGCGAAGGCGGCCAGGCCGGCCCAGTACGGCGCGATCTGCTGCTCCCATTGCCGCTCGTAGACACCCTCCAGGTACGGCAGCCAGCCGCCCGCGCCGAAGTGTGGCACCCGGTCCCCCGGCTGGCCCGCCGGGCAGCCCGCCATGGCGACCACCCGGTCAACCCCGAGCGCGGCGGCCAGCCGGATCGCGTTGCGCAGGTCCTCGTCGTGCCGCCGGGCGACCCCGGGGTCCGGGTGCAGCGGGTTGCCCCAGGCGTTGAGCGCGCTGACGCCAAGCCCGTGCCGGGTTATCCCGCCCAGCCACGCCGCCCGGGCGGCCGCGCTGCCCAGCAGTCCGGCCACGTCGCAGTGCGGGTGCGGGGCGTACCCGCCGGCCCCGACCTCGATGTGGGTGACCTCGGGCGCGGCGCGGCGCAGCCAGGCCAGCGTCTTGTCCAGCGGCCAGTCCAGGAAGGCTTCCAGCACGACGCCGATCCGCAGTTCCGGGGAGCCGGCCATGGTCGCTGCTCAGCCCTCCTGCCCGGCGAGACCCACGGGGAACACCTCGATGGTCGACTCTGCCCCGGTCCCTATGACCTGTCAAGATGCTGTCAGAATGTCGGGACAAAGTAACTCATGCCGCGTTCCGGACCTCGGCCCGCGAAGCGCTGCGGCCACCATCTAGACTGGACTAGCTCCGCAATCAATAATATGTCCAAACAAACGAGCCTGAATACCTGCCGGGCTGCCGGGCACCCCGGGCCCGGTCCCGTGACGCTGACGGAGGGCTGGATGGCGAGCGCGACACCGGACCGCGAGATCAGCACGGCCGGCGCGATCAGCATCGACCGGACCAGCCCGGTGCCGCTGTACTTCCAGCTGGCGCAGCACTACGAGGCGGCCATCCGGTCCGGCGCGCTCAAGGTCGGCTCCCGGCTGGACAACGAGGTGCAGCTGGCCGAGCGGCTCGGCATGTCGCGCCCCACGGTGCGGGCCGCCTTCCTGTACCTGTCCAACAAGGGCCTGGTGGTCCGCAAGCGCGGCGCCGGGACGCTGGTCGCCAACGAGAGCATCGACCGCGACGTCGAGCTGACCAGCCTCTACGACGATCTAGCGGCGGCCGGCCGGGCCCCGGCCACGAAGGTGATACGGAACGAGGTCATCCACGCCACCGACCGGGTCGCGGCGGCGCTGCAGCTGCCGGAGCGGGCGCTGGTGAACTCGCTGCAGCGGATCCGGCTGGCCGACGGCGAGCCGATCGCCCTGATGCACAACATCCTGCCCGCCGCGCTCGTGCACCTGAGCATCGAGATGCTGGAGGAGCATGGCCTGTACGAGCTGCTCCGGGCGTCGGGCGTCCGGATGTCCTCGGCCACCCAGCGCATGGGCGCCAAGAACGCCTCGGCCGCCGAGGCCCGCACCCTGGGTGAGAACCGCGGCGCCGCGCTGCTGACCATGGAGCGCATCGCCTACGACGACACCGGCCGCCCGGTCGAGTTCGGGCAGCACCTGTACCGCGCCTCCCGCTACGCATTCACCACCAGCTGGCCCCGGGGGGAACCGGCCGCCGGCTCGCTCCCCGGTCAGGGCGGTGGCCCCAGCAACGGCCGCTGATCGGCCTTGGCCGCCTCGTAGGCCTGGCGCGCCCGCCGGGTCGGCTCCAGCTCCGCGACCTCGGCGACCGGCACGTCCCACCACGCCTCGCTGCCGGGCGCGGGCACCAGCGGGTCGGTCTCGATGTGCACCAGGACCGGGCCCGGCTCGTGCCTGGCCTGGGCCAGCGCCGCCCGGAGCTCGGCGACCGTCTGCGCCCGGTGCACCGCCGCGCCGAGGCTCTGCGCGTTGGCGGCCAGATCCACCGGCAGCACACCGCCGTCCAGCCGCCCGCTGGTGGCGTCCCGGTAGCGGTACTGCGTGCCGAACCGCGCCGTCCCTACCGTCTCTGACAGGGCGCCGATGGAGGCGAAACCGTGGTTCTGCACCAGCACGACGATGATCTTGATGCCCTCCTGCACCGCCGTGACCAGCTCCTGGGCCATCATCAGGTACGACCCGTCCCCCACCATGACGAACACCTCGCGGCCCGGCTCGGCCATCTTCACCCCCAGGCCGCCCGCGATCTCATACCCCATGCAGGAGTAGCCGTACTCGACGTGGTAGCCCTTCGGGTCCTGCGCGCGCCACAGCCGGTGCAGCTCGCCGGGCATGGAGCCGGCGGCGCACACCACCACGCCGTCGGCCCCGGCGGCCTCGTTGACCGCCCCGATGACCTCCGACTGGGCCGGCCGGGGCCGGTGCCCGAGCGCGTACGCCCGCCCGACGGCCTCATCCCAGTCCGCCGCCAGCCGCCGGGCCTCCTCCCGGTAGGCGGCATCGGTGGACCACCCGGCGAGGGCGCCGGCCAGCGCGCGCAGCGCCTCGCGGGCGTCGGCGGCCAGGGCCGTGCCCGCGAGCTTGCTCGCGTCCGCGGCGGCGACGTTGATATTGACGAAACGGACCTGCGGCGCGGCGAACGCCGTGCGGGAGGCGGTGGTGAAGTCGCTGTAACGGGTGCCGATCCCGATGACCACGTCGGCGCGGGCGGCCATCCGGTTCGCGGCGGCGGTGCCGGTGCTGCCGACCGCGCCCAGGGCCAGCGGGTGGTCGTAGGGCAGGGCGCCCTTGCCGGCCTGGGTCTCGGCCACCGGGACGCCGGCCGCCTCGGCGAACGCCCGCAGCTCCCCGGTAGCCTCGGCGTAGATGACCCCGCCGCCGGCCACGATGAGCGGGCGGGCGGCCGCGCGGATGACCGCGGCGGCGCGGGCGAGCGCGGCGGGCTCCGGCACCGGCCGCGGCACGTGCCAGACCCGCGCGGCGAACAGCTCGCCCGGCCAGTCGCGGGCCTCCGCCTGCACGTCCTGCGGGAGCGCGAGCGTCACCGCCCCGGTGGCGGCCGGGTCGGTCAGCACCCGCATCGCCCCGAGCAGCGCGGACGGGAGCTGCTCCGGGCGCCAGATCCGGTCGAAGAACACCGAGACCGGCCGGAACGCGTCGTTGACCGACACGTCGTAGCCGCCCGGGTACTCCAGTTCCTGCAGCACGGGCGGCGCCACCCGGGTCGCGAACACGTCGCCGGGCAGCAGCAGCACCGGCAGCCGGTTGATGGTGGCCAGGGCGGCGCCGGTGACCATGTTGGTGGCGCCGGGGCCGACCGACGAGGTGCAGGCGAAGGTGGCGAGCCGGTTGCGCATGCGGGCGAACGCCGCCGCCGTGTGCACCATGGCCTGCTCGTTCCTGGCCTGGTGGTAGCGCAGCGCACCCGGCTCGCGCAGTTCGGCCTCCAGCAGCGCCTGGCCGATGCCCGCCAGGTTGCCGTGGCCGAAGATGCCGAAGCAGCCGGCGAACAGCGGCTGCTCGGTGCCGTCCCGCTCGCTGCGCTGGGCGGCCAGGAAGCGCACCAGCGCCTGGGCGACGGTGAGCCGCACCGTGCCGCCGCCGGTCACGGCGCACCAACTGCCAGCCGGCCGCCCGCGGTGAGGCGCGGGTCGGCCGCCAGCTCCCGCCACGTGTCACGCACCCAGGTGTGGGCCGGGTCGTCGCAGGCCAGCCAGGCCCGGTCGGGGCCGGGCCCGCCCATCACGTTCAGGTAGTACATGTCGTAGCCCGGCGCGGCCATCGACGGCCCGTGCCAGCCGTGCGGGATCAGCACCGCATCCCCCGTCCCGACCTCGGCGAGCAGGTCGGCCGGGCGGTCCGGGGTGCCGTACACCCGCTGGAAGCCGACACCGGGCCCGGCCGGGCCGGCCGCGATCTCGAAGTAGTAGATCTCCTCCAGCACCGACTCACCGGGCCGCTCCTCGTCGTGCTTGTGCGGCGGGTAGGAGGACCAGTTGCCCGCCGGGGTGATCACCTCGCACGCGATCAGGCGGTCGGCCGCGAACACACCGGGCATGCAGAAATTGTCCACCCGCCGCGAGCAGCCACCGGCCCCGCGCAGCTCGACCGGGACGCCGGAGGCCGGCCCGTAGCGGGGCGCCAGGCGCTGGCTGGCCCGCGCCGCGGGCAGCGCGAACCGGCCCCCGGCCGGGCTGGTCACGCGGGCGACCGCGTCCCGCGGCAGATAGGCGAAGTCGGTGACACCAGCGAAGACGCCGGCCCGGCCGGCCAGCTCGAACCGCTCGCCGTCGCACTCCACCACGCACGACCCGGCCAGCGGCAGCACCACCATCTCGTCCGCGCCGGTGCGCAGCGCCTGCGACCCGTCGGCCGGCAGCTCCAGCACCCGCAGGCCGCAGTACCGCCAGCCGGCCTGCTCCGGGGTGATGGACATCCGCCACGGCCCGCTGGCCATGGCTGGTGCCGGAAGGTGCCGGCCGCCGGTCATGTCACTGGCCTCCCTCGGGGTGCGGCGTGCCGGAGGCGCGCCAGCAGGCACGTCGCCTGGTCGTGCCGGAGGCGCGCCAGCTGGCCGCGCGGGCGCGTGTTCGCGCCGCTCACAGCAGGCTGACCGCGGTGTCCACGGCGGCGGCCACGTCACCGTCGGCCGGGTACAGCAGCGACCGGCCGGCCAGCAGGCCCATGACGTTGGGGAGCCGCAGCGCCTTCCGCCAGCCCGCGAACGCCACCTCGGGGTCGTCGGGCACCTCGCCCCCGAGCAGCAGCGCGGGCAGGGTCGAGGCGGCCATGACCCGTTCCATGTCCTTCACGACCGGGACCTTGAGCCAGGTGTAGGCCGACGTGGTGCCGAGGCCGGAGGCGATGGTCAGGGCCAGGATCATGGCCTCGGGCGACAGGTCGTTGCGGACGCGGCCGTCCACCCGGTGGGCGATGAACGGCTCGACCATGGCCATGAGCCTGCGCCCGGCCAGGTCGGACACCGCCTGCGCGCACGCCTGCATGGTGTCCGCGGTCGCCGGGTCGTCGGGGTCGATCCGGAGCAGCATCTTGCCGCCGTCGAATCCCATCCGCGCGACCGCCGCGGCGTCGTACCCGGTGAACCGGTCGTCCACCTCGAAGACGGTCTCGGCCAGGCCGCCCCGGTTCATCGAGCCGATGACGATCTTGCCTTCGAGCGCGCCGAGCAGCAGCAGGTCCTCCAGCACGTCGGCGGTGCCGAGCACGCCGCCGACGCCGGGCCGGCCCAGGGCCACGCAGAGGCGCTCGAGCAGGTCCGCCCGGTCGGCCATGGCCAGCCGCTTGCGCCCAGCCCGC
This sequence comes from uncultured Actinomycetes bacterium, assembly GCA_963730065.1. Taxonomy (GTDB): domain Bacteria; phylum Actinomycetota; class Actinomycetes; order Streptosporangiales; family Streptosporangiaceae; genus UBA9676. The sequence continues at coordinate 97,786 of CAVSQL010000020.1, forward strand.
AGCGACCCGCGGGCCGGGTGATCCGCGGCGACGATGACCAGCCGCCCGTCCGGGGCGACGGGCGACGCGGCGCGGGCCCGCTTCGCCGCCGCCTCGGCGATCTGCTCGGGGCGCCGGACGCGGGTCTCGATCACCCGGGCGATCCGCTCAGCGAACATCGCTCGTCCGCGCCAGCAGGTCCTCCACCTCGTCGGCGGCGGGCATCGCGTCGGAGCAGGCGAGCCGGGAGGCGACCAGGGCGCCGGCCGCGTTGGCGAAGCGCATGACGGCGGCGGTGTCCCACCCGGCCAGCAGGCCGTGGCACAGCGCGCCGCCGAACGCGTCCCCGGCCCCGATCCCGTTCAGCACCTCCACCGGCACCGGCGGCGTCTCGACCACCCCGCCGGAGTCCAGCGCGAGCACGCCGAGCGGCCCCTGCTTCACCACGGCCAGGCCGGCGCCGTGGTCGCGCAGGGCGCGGGCCGCCCGGAGCGGGTCCCGCTCGGCCACGGCCACCTCGCACTCGGTGAGGTTGCCGACCGCGACGGTGACGTGGCCGAGCGCCGCCTGCACCCAGCGGCGGGCCTCCTCCGGCGACGGCCAGAACGAGGGCCGGTAGTCCAGGTCGAGCACGGTCACCCCGGCCCGGCCGCGGGATTCCAGCGCGGCGAGCGTGGCCGAGCGGCTGGGCTCGGCGGACAGGCCACCCGCGGTGACCCAGAACACGCGGGCCGCGCGGATCGCGTCGCCGTCCAGCTCGTCGGCGCGGATCTCCAGGTCGGGCGCTTTCGGGTACCGGTAGAAGTAGATCGGGAAATGATCGGGGGGAAAGATCTCGCAGAACGTGACCGGGGTCGGCAGCCCCGGCACCTCGGTGACGAACCGGTCGTCAACGCCGTAGCGCTTCAGCGCCTGGTGGACGAAGCGGCCGAACGGGTCGGCCCCGGTGCGGGTGATGACCGCGGCGCTGCGGCCGAGCCGGGCCGCCGCCACCGCCACGTTGGTGGCGCTGCCGCCGAGGTATTTCCCGAACGTGGTCACGTCCTCCAGCGCGACGCCGGCCTGGAGCGGGTAGATGTCGACGCCGACCCGGCCCATGGTCAGCACGTCCAGCCCGGCCATGTGGCTAACCGGTCGTGAGGAGGAAGTCCAGGCACGTCCCGTCCTCGGCGATGTCCACGATCGCGCCGCGCAGCACGCCCGAGGCATAGTCAGTGCCGGGGTTGACGCACACCGTCCGGCCGATCTTCTGCGCGGCCCGCGACTCGTGGATGTGGCCGTGCAGCCCGACCGTCGGCTGGTAGCGCTTGATGACCTCGCGCACCGCGTGGCTGCCGACCGGGATGATGCTGGGCCGGCCACCGCGGATCACCGGCTTGAGCGTGTCGTCGAGCTCGGGGGCGTCGTCGAGCCCGGACGCGTACGGCGGGCAGTGGATGTTGATGATGGCGTTCCTGCCCTCGGGCACCTGGTCGAGCATCTGGCTGATCTGCTTGCCCAGGTCTTCTTCCGAGGTCTCCCGCTCGGTGTTCCAGGGCGTGTAGGGCACGACGCCGAGACTGGCCATCGTCACCGGCCCCAGATCGCACAGCTCGGCCTCCGGGCACTCGACCCGGGGGTGCGCCACCAGCACGGCGTCGGCCTCCAGCGGGTCATCGTTGCCGGGCGTGATGATGCACCGCACGGCGGGGTCGAGGCGCTCCGCCGCCAGGTCGCACCAGCGCTGCAGCTGGGCCACGATCTCCCTGCGGAACAGCTGGTCCAGGGCCGCGGGGTCGTCATTCAGCGCGGCGAGCTCGTCCGCCTCCATCCGCACCGGGTAGAAACCGGCCCGGTTGATCTCAGCCGCCAGCCGGTCCCATTCCGCCGCCGGCACGGACACGGCCTGGCCCCCGACCCGCGCGGTCAGCGACCCGTCCTGGGGCAGGACAGGGACGAGCGCCTTGCCGGCGAAGTCGCCGCCCAGGATCAGGGCGCCGGCCTCGTAGACCTTGGCGGCGGCCAGGAACTTGCGGAAGCACACGTCCGAGCCATGGATGTCGGTGGCGAAGAAGAGGCGCAGGGCGCGCCTCTTCTTCCCACGCTGCCGGCGGGATCCGGGCATCGGCTATTCCGGCGGCAGCTCATGCATGGCCAGGCTCAGATCCAGCGAGTCCCGCTGCCGCCGTACCGAGCGGGCGATCGCGTAGATCACCGGGCCGGCCCCCAGGACGATCACCAGCGTGAGGATCGACTCCCAGCTGAACTTGCCGTAGACGCTGGAGTGCGTGACCAGCTCGAACACGGTGAACAACGCGAGCACAGTGGTCGCGCCGCCGACCCACGCGGCCTTGCGCAGGAACGTCTTGCGCGCGGCCTCGCTCGCTCCGGGCAGCTCGATCAGGTCGGGCCGGCGCAGCGGCAGGAACAGCGCCGCGACGCCGCCGGCCAGCAGGATCAGCGCGAAGAACAGGCTCTGCAGGGCCACGATGCTGCCCAGGTTGACCAGGCTGGTGAGGAAGCAGAACGCGATGCCGATGACCAGCACGATGCCGATGGCGACGTTCGGCGCGTGGTTCTTGTCGCCGACCTTGGCCACGTTGACCGGCAGCAGCCGGTCGAAGGCCTGGGCGAACAGGACCCGGGTGGTGACGGTCAGGAACGCCAGGTTGACCGCGATCTCGGCGAACGGCACCGCGGTCGCGAAGAGGATCTTGGTGATCGGGTCGCTGGACAGCACCAGGCCGTAACCCAGCCCGCCGGAGACCGAGCTCAGGCTGGTGATCTTCCCATACGCCGTGGGGTTGAGGACGCCGACGTTGGCCTGTGCCTGCATGAAGGTCAGGCCCGCCCGCGCGCGCAGCAGCGCCCAGACGCCCACCCAGAGAATCACCAGCACGACAATGCTGATCGTGGAGGCGTACAGGTAGGTGCGGCCCGGCCGGCGGAGCTCGCCGCCGACGTAGTAGGAGTACAGGACGCCGTTGTAGTTGAGCACCATGAACGGGATGATCGCCACCGCGGACGCGATCGCGGTGCCGAAGACCACCCCGTTCGCGTGCCCGGCCGTGATGATCGCCTGGTAGGCGCCCGGGTGATTGCTGAAACTGCCGAACGCGGTGACGAAGTCGGCATGGGAGTTGAACGCCAGGATCCCGATGAGGGCGACGAACGCGACGAGCTGCAGGACGATGAGCCAGAAGATGATCCGGGCGACGATCTTCACCCGGAACAGCGACAGCGCCGCGACGATCAGCATCAGGATGACGCTCAGCCACGCGATCGACAGGTTGCTGGTGAGGTGGTTCCCGGCGTTCGCGATGGCCGTGCTGTGGAAGGCCAGGCCGAGGCCGGTCAGCATGAACGGCGTGAACTGGGCGGCGAAGTGCGCGTTGGTGGACAGCACATAGGTGAACACGACGGCTATCCCGAGCCCGGCCATGGCCCCGATCGCGGGTGACACGATCCGGGACAGATAGACGTACTCGCCGCCGGCCCGCGGCACCGCCCGCAGCAGGTAGCGGTAGGCGAACATGGCGACCAGCCAGATCACCGCGGCAGCCACCAGCGGCAGGTACATGTCGGACTTCGGGAAGTCCGTCAGCCCCGCGTTGAAGTTGATGAAGGTGTTGACGACGGCGACCGACGCCAGCGAGATGCCGATCGCGGCCGGGATCCCCAGCTCACGGACCAGACCGGAGGTCTGCCGGATGAACAGCTGAGTGGAGGCCCCTCCGGTCTGTACCGGCCCCGCCGCTGCCTCACTGCTTGCCACTGGCCTACCTCCAGTCTCGGCGCACCAGGACATAGATGAGCAGGGCCAACGGGCGCCTCGGGGGCAGCCCACCCGGCCCTTCAGGCTGCTCACCATGCTTAGGCTCTGACAAGCAATTGTCAATATCTATGGACATATGACTGTTCCCACAAGGCGCTGTCTGCCCGGGCGCCCGGCTGGGCGACGCCCGCCACCGGGACCGGGCCGGGTGCGCGAGCCTCCGCCCGCCGCCAAACCATGATCTTTTTGACTTGCCACGGGTTTGCGTCAGCCAAGCCGCCCGCCTCAAAACGGACACGATCATGACGCAAGCCCGTGGGGAGTGAGCGCGGGCCACCCCGGTGACGTGCCGCCGGATAGGAGCGGTGCCGGCCGGGGAAGCCCCTGCTTCACGCAAGGCACATGGCGTTCGCCTTCAGCCTGCTGCTCCTGGCGTTCCCGCACGCCGGGAACTGGCCCGGTCTCGGGCGCTGGTGGGAGGCATAGACCCCGTCCCTGATCCACCAGCCCCCCGCCACCGAGTCTCCGGGGCGAAGAGGCCGAGAACGGCCGCCAGCCCGAGGACGGCGGCGGCGACCCCGAAGGCCGCGCCGTACGTGGCCACGTCCACGAGGTAGCCGGCCGTCACCGGCCCGGTGACGGCGCCGATGTCACCGGCCATCTGATACGAGGCGACGACGATCCCGCCCTGGCCGCCCAGGATGTCGCCGATCATCGCGGCGGGCCCGACGTCCAGCAGCCCGGATCCAAGGCCGAGGACAGACAGCCCGGCGAGATACCCGGCCAGCCCGGGAACGAGCGCGAGCATGACCATGCCGCCCGCCGACACCAGGCAGCCGGCGACGACGACCGGCCGCCGGCCGAGCCGGTCGGCGAGCCGGCCGCCGGGAAGCAGGGTCGCGGCGTTCAGCACGGCGACCACCCCGAACCCGATGCCCGTCCAGATGGCCGAGCGGTGCAGCACGTCGCGCACGAACAGCGGCACGATCGCGCTGCGGACCCCGATGGTGGCGAAACCGTCGGCGAGATTCGCGCCGGCCGCGGCCCGGTAGGCGCGGTCCCGCAGCGCGCGGGCGATCGCGGTGAAGGACTGCTTCGGCCGCGGGCCGGCCACGGCGCGCCGCCCGGCCCCGTCCCGCAGGACGGCCGCGGCGATGACCGCCGGTACGACGAGCATCGCGCCGTAGATGATGAACGGCGCCCGCATCGACCAGGCGGCGATGATGCCGCCGAGCGCGGGGCCGCTGATGCTGCCGACCAGGAACCCGCCCGCGAACAGCCCGCTGGCCCGGCCCCGCTGCTCGCTGGGCACGCTGACCAGCAGCAGCGTCTGGGCGCTGACAGCGAACATCGCTGAGCCGAGCCCACCGGCACCGCGCAGGATGATCAGCTCCGCAAAAGAGCCGGAGAACCCGGCCACGATGCTGCTCACCGCGACGATCGCGATGCCGGACGCCATCACCACCGGCTCGCCGAACCTGTCCACCAGACGGCCCGCGGGCAGCGCCCCCACGATGCGCATCAGGGCGAACGCGCTGACCACGCCGGCGGCCGCGGCGGTGCTGACCCCGAAGTGACGGGCGAAGGCGGGGATGTCCGGGGCGACGATCCCGAACCCGAGCGCCACGGTGAACGAGACGGCGGTGAGGACTGCCACCTCGCGCGGTAGATCGCGGAAGGGCCCGCGGGGAGAGCGAGGCACGAACGGCATTCTGCCAGCCGGCCCCGGCGGAGCCGGCGCCGCGCCGGGCCGCGTGCTCCACACCGATCACACACGATCTGCATCTCGTCTGCTCAAGGCCGCGCTCTGCTGGACGGGTAAAGGACGGCGCCTGCAGGCCTGCTGGCGCGGTCCACCGGGGGTAGTAGGCGGTGCCCGCGTTCGCGATGGGCGGCTCGCCAGCTGCCGTCAAGGCGGGTCACGACTGGCGGCAGCAGCGGGCAACCAGCGGTGGGGGGGCCGGATCCGCGCCTGGCGGGCACCGCCGACCCCAGCCACGCTGGGCGGCACGAAAGGTGATGGCGTTCGCGCAGATCGCCGAGTTACGCACCTCCGGCATCGAGGGGCCCGCCAGATCCGGCGAAAGGTGGCGGGACGTCCCCAAGGACCGGGCCGAAGGCCCGGCGGCCGCGCTGCCCCGGGTCTGCCGGCCCCCGGGCACCCGCGGGCAGCGCGCTGCCCAGCTCGCCGCGTGCCCATCCGCTGCCCGGGCCCCGGGCCGGGCGCGGGCTCAGCGCAGCCAGTCGAGCAGCAGCTCGTTCAGCCGGTCAGGTGCGTCGAGCGGGATCCAGTGGCTCGCCCCGGGTATCAACTCATAACGCCAGGGCCCAGCGACGCACGCACCCGACTTCTCCATCCGCTCGCCGTCGAGGTAATGGTCGTTCGTCGACCAGATGCCGAGCGTCGGCGCGGTCACCGGGGGCAGCTCACCAGGATTCCCCGGCGGCCGCGGCGCCAGGTTCGCCCGGTACCAGTTCAGCGACGCGGTGAGCGCCCCGGGCCGGGACAGGTCCTCGATGTAGCGCTCGAGGTCGCCGTCGCCGCGGCTGAACTCGCGCAGCCAGGCCCAGTCGTCGTACCGGAGCGTCGCCTCGGCGATGCCCTCGAACTGGAAAAACAACTGGTACCACGCCATTTCGTTCTGCCGGATCGTGCGTGGCGCGCGCGGGTGGCCCACGGAAAGCACGGTGAGCTTCATCACGCGGTCCGGGAGGAACATGGCCGTGAACCACGCCACCGCCGCCCCCCAGTCGTGCCCGACGACATGGGCCGCCTCGACGCCGAGCGCGTCGAGTATCCCGGCCACGTCCCCGACCGCCCGGCTCAGCGCGTAGTCGGCCACCGCCGCCGGGCGGTCCGAGCGCCCGAGCCCCCGCATGTCCGGCACGATCACGCGGAAGCCGTGGTCGGCCAGGAAGGGGATCTGGTGGCGCCACAGGTATCCCGAGTCCGGCCAGCCGTGGATGAGCAGCACCGGGGTTCCGCTCCCGTGGTCCTCGACGTGCAGGCGGACCCCGCCGGCCTCGACCGTCCGGCTCCCGCCGCCCCCGCTCATGCCAGCACCGCGCTCATGCCAGCGCCCCCAGCAGGCCGCCGTGTGATGGCCCGGCGATCCCGCTCCCCACAACGACGATCCTGGGCATCCGCACCCCCGCTCATGGCCGGCCAGGACGGCCGGCCCGCCGTTGTCGACCAGAACTATATGCGCCACGTCGTGGCTGGCGGCTGGCTGGCCCCGCTCCCGGGATGATGCCGGCCTGGCTGCTGCCTCCTGGATTCGGGGCGGCATGCAGCACTCCGGGCTCGGGCCGGTTCACGCGCTGAAGCCGCGGCTGGCGACGGCCGCGGCTCTCGCCGGGATCGTCGTGCTTTCCGGCTGTGCAGGCGCCGCCGGGTCGGCCCGCCCCCGGTCTTCATCGCCCAGGTCGTCGGCGCCTGCGGCGTCCCTCTCGGCCCCCTCCGCTGACCAGCTGTGCACGGCCAGCGCACTGCGGTCCCGGGGAGGGCGGCAGGGCGAGAACATGGGCGCGCACGGGGATATCTGGTTCACCAACATCGGCCCGCGACCGTGCATCCTGCGGGGCATCCCCCGGGTCAAGCTGCTGCGCGCCGACGGGTCGCTGCTGGCTGTCCACCGGGCGCACTCGCCCGCACCGTTCAACCACACCGTGGTCCTGGCGCCGGGCAAGCCGCATACCGCGTGGCTGGAGGTCTACTGGAGCAACTGGTGTGGCCCGCCGCCGGGCGCGCTGCGCCTCCAGATCTCGCTTGCGCACGGCCGCGGCACGCTCACCATCGCTTTCGACGGCCCGCCGGACGGCAACTACGTTCCGGTATGTCTTGCCCGCGGTCGGCCCTCAACCCTGGCCGTCATCGACGCATACGTCCCCGGTTTCGAAATGTGACACGGCTGGGCCACGCACGACCGGTGGGAGGTGTCGGGTCATGGATTCGTCCGTCTTGCACCCGGGGCTGACCGGGCGCAGCCCGTTGCGAATCCGCCTGCTCCCGCGCTGGGACCGCCGTCCGCCGTTAAAGGTAACCGGGGGGTGGCGCAGTCAGCGCCAAGATCGCCGCGATCGCGCATCCGGGCCGGTACCCACGGCCCTGAGGCGTGGACGCGCCGGAACATTCCGGACAGCATCCGCTGGACTTAACGGGAGTGAGACTGGCCCACTGATGCTTGTCCAGCAGCCGGCGGAGCTCGGCGTTCTCCGCTCGCAGGGACGTCTCGGTGTCGCTCATATCGTCATGGTAGATCGCCAGCGCGCTCGGCAAGATGGCCCGGCCGGGCGACGGGAGCGGGCCCGGGCCCTCGCCGCTGAACTTGCCCAACGAGTGGAACACGTTGACGCTCTTGACCGCTTACCAGCGACGATCGAACACGCCCGGCAGTGCCGTCGGTCACTTCCCGCTCATGCCCTACTGTGCCAGTCATGACTGACAACGATCGTCTGGAACGTTTCGCTGACCTGGTCGTCTGTATCGGCGCCAATGTCCAGCCCGGGTCGGGCGTCCTGCTCGGCACCGACATCGCGCACCTGGAGATCGCCCGTGCGGTGGTGGAGCGCGCCTACGGCGCTGGCGCCGCATGGGTCGAGGTCGAGTGGTCGGACGGTCCGATCCGGCGCTCACGGCTCACCCACGCGAGTATCGAGACGCTGACCAAGTCGCGGCCGTGGGCGATTGAGCGGACCAGGGCATGGGCGGCCGAACGGGGCGTCGCCATCCACCTCGTCGGCGATCCTGACCCGCATCTGCTCGACGATGTCGATCCGGCCAAGGCGGCCGCGGTCCGGCTGGAAGAGGTGCTGGCCTACCGGGAGGCGACCCTCATACAGCGGCTGCGCTGGACCGTGGTCCCGGCGCCGAACCCGGGCTGGGCGCAGGAGGTCTTCGGCGAACCCGATGTCGAACGCCTCTGGGAGGCGGTCGCGACGGCGATGCGCCTCGACGAGGCCGACCCGGTCGCCTGCTGGCGCGAGCGCGCCGCGCAGCTGGCCGCGCGGGCTCGCGCGCTGAACGCGCTGGAGCTGACCGAGGTGCACTACCGCGGCGCCGGCACGGACCTTACGGTCGGGCTCGTGCCGGACAGCCGGTGGACCGGTGGCTCCATGGAGGACCCGGACGGCGTCACCTACATGCCGAACATCCCGACCGAGGAGGTCTTCACCAGCCCCGACCGGCGCCGCGCCGACGGCACGATCAGCCTGACGAAGCCGGTGATCATCGGCGGCCAGGTGGTGGAAGGGCTGAAGGTCACGTTCTCCGGCGGGCGCATCACCGACGCCACCGCGGCATCGGGGGCCGAGACGGTACGGGCTCAGCTCGACACCGACGAGGGCGCCCGCAGCCTCGGCGAGGTCTCGCTGGTTGACCGGGACTCGCGGATCGCGAAGGCCGGCATCCTCTTCCACAACACACTGTTCGACGAGAACGCGGCCTGCCACGTCGCGTGGGGGCAGAGCTTCCCGTTCTCGGTGGCGCACGGCCTGAACAAGAGCAACGAGGAGCGGTATGAGATCGGGCTCAACCACTCGGCCGTCCACACCGATGTCGTGATCGGCGGCGACAGCATGACCGTCACCGGTACGGGCCCGCGGGGCACAGTGGAGATCATCCGTGATGACGAGTGGGTCCTCCATGCCTGACGTCAGCCTGGCGTTACCACCGTCGGCTGGCACACGCCGAAGGGTGGCTAAGCGGTCGCCTTGCTCCGGTTGATCCCAGCCGGCCTACTGCCGCCGATCACCCGACACGGGCCGCGATGATCCGCGCACACGCCAGGGACTCGTTATGCGTGGTGTCCACCTCCAGGTCGTAGATCACACCCTGGTGGACGATCTCCGCCTGCGACACGGCCATCCCCCGGACCCGGTCTCCCCGGGCGAGCTCGCGGCCTGCGGCGACCGCGCTGTCGCACCTGACAGCGACCCAGAGCACGTCCAGTCGGCCAAGAGCCTTCTGCCACCGCTGCTGGGAGGCTGCTCCGCCGAGGAAGATCTCATCGACGATGACCCGGGCGCCCGCACGGGCCATGGCGGCGACCCCCTCCATCCACGCCGCTTCCAGCGCCCGGAATTCCGGCCCCACACTCACCCCGCCATCGGCAGCGAACTCGATGCCCGTGTCCGATGCCTGCATGGACGCGGGCATGGCCTGGATCAGCGCGTCGTCCCCGACAGCAAGCCACGGATCCGGCAGGACCGCCTGCAGACACCGGGCAATCCCGGACTTGCCCGAGCTGGATCCGCCATTCAGCACGATCACCTGAGTTGTCACAGCGCCACAGTAGAGGCCACTCCCACGGGGCCCGGAACGTATTTCGGCACGCGCCGTCCTGCTGCCCAGCCCGGCGAACCGCTCCGGTCACAGCACTAGCCACCCGTCCAGGACCAAATACGGGCCACTGCTCTACGACCTGGCCTCGGCCGTCATGTACGCCGGCGGACCAGACCACGCAAAGACATTGGTCAGGGCATACCTGGACGAGGGCATCCTCGGAGCTACCGAGGTACGGCGCGGCCTGGCGCCGATGCCGCGGTTCCGCTGGGCTGTCCAGGCCAGCTACTTCGCCTGGCGCATCGCCGGGAACAACCTGACCGGCATCAGCGGGCCGCAAGATAACGAAAAGGACTAGAGGACGCCCGGCGTTCTCTCACCTTCTGACTCTGCCGGCGCGTCCTTCCTCGCGGGAACGGGAATCTGGCGAGTGGACACGGGCCTTGGTTCGGCGCAGCCGGTCGCCGAGCGGCGCCCGCGGGCGGCCTGAACGCGGCGGCCGGGCGCGGGCCGGGCGGGCCCTTCGGCTACGAAGCCGCCGCGCGGCGGGTTTCCTCGGCTTGCTGTGCTTCGGCGGCCAGCACGGTGCCCTCCTCGCGGTAGAGCAGCCGGTGCAGCCCGGCCGCGAGCACGCCCCCCACCAGGGGCGCCACGATGAAGAGCCACACCTGGCTCAGGGCCGTGCCGCCGACCACGATGGCCGGGCCGAGGCTGCGTGCCGGATTCACCGACGTGCCGGTGATCGGGATGCCGACGAGATGGACGACTGTCAGGGTCAGCCCGATGGCTATGGCCGCCGTCGCCGCGTTGGCTGTCGCCGAGGTCACCCGCAGGACGACGAAAACGAAGATGGCCGTCAGGACGGTCTCGAAGATGAAGGCGCCGCCGACCCCGATGTGGATCATCGATTCACTGCCGTAGCCGTCGGTCCCCAGGCCGGTGGCCGTCCGGCTGTACATAGGCGAGGTAGCGAACGTTCCCCACAGCGCAAGCGCGCCGACGATCCCGCCCGCGAACTGGGCGATCCAGTAGCCGACCGCCTCCACCAGCGAGATGCGGCCTGTGAGCAGGGCCCCGATCGTCACCGCCGGGTTGACATGGCTGCCCGACACCGGCCCGATCAGGTACACCAGCGCCAGCAGTGTCAGGCCGAACGCCAGCGCGGTGGCGACCACTCCCGCGGCGACGCTGCCGCCGTCGAACTTGAACCCGAACATCAGCGTGGCTGCTCCGACGGCGAGGAACACCAAGATTGCCGTACCCAGGAACTCGACAGCTAACTTCCGGATCATTGCCCGCCCCCTGGTTAACGCCGACTGTCACAACCGTGTCATACGACCCAAGCTGCGACGATAGTGGGTGCACCGACACGCCTGGCGTCTCGGAATGTCACAGCATGCTGCCCGTTCTGAACTGGCCTCACGCTGGACCACTCCTCCACTTGGGCCGCGAGGATGTACCTGCATGCCAGGGAGGAGCGGGACCGCCAGCTTGCGACCATGCTCGACAAGATGGCCCGGCGAGAGCTGAGCAGGGCCCACCGACCTGCGCATTGCGAGCCTGTCGCACGTGTTGCTCGTGAGCCCGATCCCCGCTAGCTCCACGTTCACAAGGTGCTGCTGGTGATGATCATCGGCTGCTCATGGCAGTTCGGAGGCATCTCGGGGGCACGGGTCGACTGTCGTCATGCAACTGTGGCTCATCTAACCTCGGCCGGGGGCGGGTTCAAGCGCTGGGCTCGAGGGCCGCGAGCTGCTCGGCGGCGGACAGGCGCACCTCGTCGCCGACCGCTTCGTCGCGGGCGATGGCCAGGCAGGCCGGGGCGGCGGCGCGCGGATCGGCGGCGGCGAGTGCCTCGGCAGCGGACAGGCGCACCTCGTCGCCAACCTCCCCGTCGCAGGCGATGGCCAGGCAGGCCGGGGCGGCGGCGCGCGGATCGGCGGCGGCGAGTGCCTCGGCAGCGGACAGGCGCACCTCGTCGCCGACCTCCCCGTCGCAGGCGATGGCCAGGCAGGCCGGGGCGGCGGCGCGCGGATCGGCGGCGGCGAGTGCCTCGGCAGCGGACAGGCGCACCTCGTCGCCAACCTCCCCGTCGCAGGCGATGGCCAGGCAGGCCGGGGCGGCGGCGCGCGGGTCGACGGCGGCGAGTGCCTCGGCGGCGGACAGGCGCGTCTCGTCGTCGACCGCCCGGTCGCAGGCGATGGCTGAGAAGGCTTCGGCGGCGGCGTGGGGGTTGTGTTCGGCTAGCTGCTCGGCCGCGTCCATGCGGTCCTCGTCGTCTTCGTACATGACGGTGTCGGCTTTCTCTGCGAGATCAGTTCCTATATCCGAGGCGGACAGCCTGGCCAGTTCAGGGCCCGGCGCAGCGGCGGGCGGAGATGAGTACCTGGGCGCCGGGGCCGCTTCATCATCTGACCCAGCTGCATGAGCCCAGTCTGGCGGCACGAGCCAGCCTCCAGCTATCGGGGAAAACCCCGATTTAACCCTGACCATGACCCCGCGCCGCGCCGATCCCTATCCTGGCCTGGGCCTTCATGATGAGAGCGGGTGACGGAATCGAACCCGCACTATCAGCTCGGAAGCTTCGTGATACGGCAGCTGAACCCATCTGACCAGCGGGTTCGGATGCCCGCCAGGCACCGCTATTGACCGCTGAGCACCCTCGCTAGTTGCACGTCGATCTTGGCCTAGACGTCGGCCTTGGCCTGGCGCGTCAGTCTGTCAGTCTGGCGTGCAGGCCTTGCGGCAGGGCGGGTGGTTCCAGTGAATCTCGTCGTGGTGACCGGGCCGCCCCAACGCTGGGACGTCAAACGGCTGCTTGCATCCTGGCCGGTACGGTCTCGTGTCCGCCCGGCTGCCATGGGCATACTTACGCGGACGAACCCGGTCACATCGTCGGCACCGGCTGACCCGTGCGCGGGCGCCGGGACCAGGGAGGTAGCGATGCCGGTCATCGTGGTTACCAGGCTCCGGCTCAAGGACCCGGCGTTCTTCGATGAGTTCTTCGCTAGCGCCGTGGCAGTGGTGGAGCAGGCACAGAACTCCGACGGCAACCTCGGCGCGGATGTGCTGGCCGAGGCGAACAATACATATTGGACCCGCACAGTCTGGCAAGAGCACGACCTGATGGACGCGTTCGTCGGCAGGGAACCGCATCTGCACACCATGAGCCGCATTGATGACTGGTGCGATGAGGCGACCTTCGTGGAGTGGGAGCAAGCGGCCGCGGATCTGCCGGACTGGCAGGACGGCTACGGGCGCCTTGTCGCCGGGGGCCAAGGGCCGAGTCTGACCCATGCGACCGCGGCCCATCACACCCGCGATTTTCCCGCCCCGGTCCTGTCCTCATAGCTGTTAGGCCAGCACCGGCACCCCGGCGACCGCTGGGCTCCTGGATCCGCCGCCTGATCATCTGACCTGTAGATCAATGCCGCCTGTCCGCCACTAGGGCAGAATCCGCAGCCGCAGGTCAGGTTCTGGTGGGCGGAATCGGGATTCTTCCACTTGTCAACCTGGCCGGCTCCTCATCGCTAACCGGTCCGAACGACACGATACAGCGCGGGGGAAAAGGGCCACCGCAGGTCCGACGACGCTTCCCGGAATCCCTGACTGCTTATTGCAGCATTGAACTCTTCCTCGGAGGCCCACTGGGCGATGTTCACGAACCGGAACCGCGCATCATGCAGCGATTGATGCAGTGCGGTCTCAATATGCGCCGGTTGCTTCATGAGGTAGTCGCGGGTCTTTTCCCAGGCAGCGATGAATGCGTCTTCGTCGCCGGCGGGCACTTCGAAGATGTTGATCAAGGTGACGCTCATGGTCTCTGCTCTCTTCCGGTACGTCAGCTTGAGAGTGTGCGTCCCAGGTCAGGCCGGTCCATCGCTCCGTGGTGTCGTGGCGTCACCGCTTCGAGAGAAGCTTGTTCGTCCACGCCGGACGCAAAGGGGCAAGAGGAGCGCCGACTCCCCGCCACTTTCAACGTATAGCGCACTGGGGGGCTTGCGGCAAGACCCGGGTCGTGCGGCAGAATCTTCGGCCGGAGCCGGAACATGCGGAAATCAGGGATACGCGAAGGACGTGTGCTCGCGGGTGTGCGCCGCCGGACTGCGCGGAGCATCTGGCCGAAATTCCATCTCGGTGAATGGGGGATCTTCATGACTGACGTGATCATTGCCGGCGGCGGGCCGACTGGCTTGATGCTGGCGGGCGAGTTGCGGCTGCACGGCGTGCAGGTGCTCGTCCTGGAGAAGGAGGGGGAGCCGGCCGGGTATGTCCGCGCGCTTGGCCTGCACGTGCGCAGCATCGAGGTGATGGACCAGCGCGGTCTGCTGGAGCGGTTCCTCGCGCACGGCCAGCAGTACCCGCTCGGCAGCTTCTTCGCCGGTATCGACAAACCCCCGCCCGACCGGCTGGACACCGCGCATCCCTACGTCCTCGGCATCCCGCAGACCACCACCGATCGCCTGCTGGCCGAGCGCGCCACCGAGCTCGGCACCGAGATCCGGCGCGGCTGCGAGCTGGTCGGGCTGAGCCAGGACGATCACGGGGTGACCGCTGAGCTGGCCGACGGCACGCAGCTGCGCTCACGCTACCTCGTCGGCTGCGACGGCGGCCGCAGCACGGTGCGGAAGGTGCTCGGCGTCGGCTTTCCCGGCGAGCCCTCCAGGGTCGAGACGCTGCTGGGCGAGATGGAGGTGGCCGTGCCACCGGAGACGCTGGCCGCCGTGGTGGCCGAAGTCCGCAAGACCCAGAAGCGGTTCGGCGCCGCGCCCTTCGGGGAGGGAGTGTACCGCGTCGTCGTGCCCGCCGAGGGGGTGGCCGGGGACCGCTCGGCCCCGCCGACCCTCGAGGAGTTCAAGCAACAGCTGCGGGCGTTCGCCGGGACCGACTTCGGCGTGCACTCGCCGCGCTGGCTGTCCCGCTTCGGTGACGCCACCCGGCTGGCCGAACGCTACCGGGTCGGCCGGATGCTGCTGGCCGGCGACGCGTCGCACGTCCACCCGCCGGTAGGCGGGCAGGGCCTCAACCTCGGCATCCAGGACGCGTTCAACCTCGGCTGGAAGCTGGCCGCCGAGGTCGGCGGCTGGGCGCCGGAAGGGCTGCTGGACAGCTACCACACCGAACGGCATCCGGTGGCCGCTGACGTGCTGAACAACACCCGCGCACAGATGGAGCTGCTGTCCACCGAGCCGGGTCCCCAGGCATTGCGCCGGCTGGTGTCGGAACTGATGGATTTCGAGGAGGTGAACCGGTACCTGATCGAGAAGATCACCGCGATCGGGGTCCGTTACGACTTCGGCGAGGGGCACGAGCTGCTCGGCCGGCGGATGCGGGATGTCGGGCTGAAGCGGGGGCGCCTCTACGAGCTGATGCACGGCGGCCGCGGCCTGCTGCTCGACCAGACCGGCCGGCACTCGGTGGCGGGGTGGGCAGATCGGGTCAACCACGTCGTCAACGTCAGCGAGGAACTGGAGGTGCCCGCCGTACTCCTGCGGCCGGACGGCCACGTGGCGTGGATCGGTGAAGACCAGCAGGATCTGCTCAACCATCTGCCTCGGTGGTTCGGCGCCGCCGTCGGCTGAGTTCGCAGATGTGGCTGGAAAGAGGTGTGACGCGGCCGATGCGGTACCGCACCGGCCCAGTCCCCGGACCCGACGGTATCCGGCCACAGACCTCCGGCCCGTGTATCGCCCGACCAGCGCGCCCTCATCACATGTCGGCGGAAACCGACGCCGCCGGCGGCTGACCGAGGCCGCAGCGGTCGCTGGAGCGGGGAAGATGACCCTGAAGTCTTCGACGACTGACAACAGGTCCGGGTGGGCCTTGTCAAGATCCACTTATCGAAGGCCCATCTCCCTGTCCGGTCCGTACACTGCCCACTGTGGCCGACGAGCGTGACCCTCCCGCCGGGAACACGAGGCGCGTCCGCGGCGGCCGGAGCTGGGCATTGGCGTGGGTGAGGCCGCGGTGCGGATCGAGCCGCTGACGAAGGCAGACGTGACATCTGCTGTCGATCTTGCCGTCCGTGTCCTTCGGGTGAAGGCCGGTGACCGCGGGGAACAGTTCGCAGCGGACATCACCGGTGAGCGGCGCCAGATGTTTGTCGCCAAGGCCAGCGACCTGGTCGTGGCCTACGGCCGGGTCCTCGAACTGGCCGCCGATGAGGCGGGTCCGGGAACTCCGGCTGGCTGCTACCTCAGCGGCGTTCTGGTGGAACCGGCGTGGCGGGGCCGGGGTATCGCCACCGCGCTGACCCGGGCTCGCCTGCGCTGGGCCTTCGCCCGTACCGACACAGTGTTCTATGTGACCGGGGCGGACAACGCCGCCTCACTGCATCTTCATACCGCTTTCGGTTTCCAGGAGATCAAGCGCTTTGCGAGCGAACGGTCCGCGGCTGGCGTGGACGTGCTGTCGCAGCTGGAACGCCCGGCGGCCCACTCTGACGACGGCCCGGTCATCGGCGACCAGTGACCGTGCCGGAGCCTTGGCCTGGCTGGATTGGTTATGCCACGCCCAGCCGTGTACGTGGTGGTGGCGACCGTGCCGGAGGACGCCGGTCTCAGCCTCGTTGGCTGATCCAGACCGAGACGTGGGCGGGCTCCAGGGCTTGGTGTATGACACTGGCCAGGTCGTCCCGGACCGAGTCCAGGTCCGCTGCGTCCTGGCTCACGATCAAAGATTCTCGGCTGGTCCACCGCTTTGACCTGTGGGTTCCTGGTTCCTGGTGACTGGATTTGCGCACTAATTGAGCCAGCCCGGGAACGCTTTCCGCCGCCCAGCCGCGTACCGGCCCCTGACCGATGCCCACATCGCCGGCCTCTTCGCTCGAGTGGACCGCCCGGCCGCCCGGCGTCTAGCCGCCGGGCGTCCAGGCCCGGGACCCCGGTGCGGCAAGCCCGGCCAGGTGGTGCAGCGAGTTGGTGAGATGCTCAGGGCCGAACGGCGGGAACTGGATGCCCCGGTCCCGGATCAACTGCGGCACCGCCGACCAGTCGTAGGTGAGCGTGACCGCGGTCCCGGACGGACCCAGCGGCGCCAGGTCATAACGCCAGACCCAGCCGCCGAACTCCAGCTGGCCGTCGCCCTTCTCCTGCCCCGTCAGCCAGCCAATGGCGCGCGGCGGGTCGAGCACCACCACCTTGTTGACTACCTGGTAGTCACCATCTGGATGGCCGCGGTGATACATGCCCATCCGGAAAATCTGCCCCACCTCGGTCAGCGGCACCCGGTCGGCAGCTTCCCGAACCCAGCCGGTGCCATCGATCGCAGCATGGGCCGCCGGGTCCGCCAGCACCGCGAACACCCTCGCGGCGGGCGCGGCGACAGCCAAGGTGGCGCTCACGTTCTCCTGGTCCACGGTGCGCACGCTCCCTTGTCATCTCATCCCCGGCCTCCCGCAGGCCCGGAAGGGGGACGTTCCCAGCATGCAGACCACCCGGCGACGCCGAACTCATCGGCCGGGTGGGCGGAACCCGCACCCGTGCCACCCCTACCCCCGACGCGATCCCTGCTGCGCACTAATTGAGCCAACTCGGGTTAGAACGCTGGCTCGGCTGGGAGTGAGACCGTCCGAATCCGTTTGCTACCGCCTCGTCCGCATGCTTTCATCTCGGTTGGAGTCGATGGTTGGGAGGTGTGGGTATTGAGCAGACATCTGGCGGCGGTTGCTGGGTTTGAGGCCAGGGGACGACGCCGACGCCAGTGAGGGCGGGATGACACCTACCGCTGGCGGCTGAGGAGGCTCGGCCGACAGTGACCGGCACAATCAGGCAAACCCGGTCGTGGTTCGGATCTGCGGGGATGAGAGATGCCCCCAGTGAAGCAGGAAGCGGAAGTAATCGCCGATCCCTGATGAGGGGGAACAGGCGGTGAATCGGTCCATCGCTCGCACCAAGCCTGGGAGCAGCGCGGTCAGGAATGTCCTGGCTATCGCTGCGAGAGTGAAACGGAACCCTGCACTCCGATTGAAGATCACTTCTTCAATTCGGAGGCAGAGCCATCAGCAGGTCCGCCCAGAATCAGGGCTTTATATGCGAGAACTGCGGTGCCGCGGTAGCGCCAGTTACTAACGGCGGCTATCGGAATCACTGTCCTTCGTGCCTTTGGTCAAAGCATGTCGATGTCAAGCCGGGGGATCGTGCGTCGGAGTGCATAGGCATGATGCGGCCCGACCGGATAGACCACCGGTCAGGAAAGGGGCTAGTGATCATCCACCGCTGCACCCGATGCGGCGTCGCACGGGCTAATCGCCTTGCCCAGGACACGGCCCAAGAGGATGACATCGGCGCCATCGGCGACCTGATGAGGTTCCTCCGATACAAGATCGTTAATAACGTGCAGATGTACGCTGACCTGGTCTTTCAGAGGAGCGGGTGACGGGAATCGAACCCGCACTATCGGCTTGAGAAGTCTGTGGCGCTGTCCGTCTGCCCCCTGCTGATTCCGTGACTGCGGGGATCTTGATTGTCTGTCCATAAGTAACCGTGACTACCCGCGGTTGCTCATCCGGTCGGGCACGCCCGGCTCTGGACGCCTCCCGTCCTTCGCGGACCGATGGCTTGGCCGTCCGCAGAAGGCTTCGCCAGACTGGGTGGAGCGGCTCGCGCCGCTCGACCTGGTTGTCGTAGTGGCGGTGCTCGACCACCTGGCCCCGGTCGTCGAAGCGCAGCACCATCACGCCCGCGTAGGTGAGTTCCTGGCCTTCCCCGGTCCAGCTGGCTCACCATTCGATGGTGAGGAGCCCTTACCGCTGAAGCCGGATGCCGGCCAGGAATTTGCGGAAGGCGGCGCGGTCGCCGGCTGTCGTCCCTGTCGGGTTTTGGGATGCGAACACGAACGCGGTGCCATCATGGATGATGACTGCGAGTTCCACTAGGAATCCGCTGTGTGGCGGGCATTGCATGCCCAGCAGCCGGGCGGGTACTCCGCCGATCTTGATGGCCTGGTTGGTTTGCGGGATCGCCGGGCACGGATGTGCGGCGGCGGCGGCCCGGGTGGCCGTTCTCGTGTAGGTCGCCAGGTTCTCCTTCGTTGGTGCTGCGTACGCCCATGCCTCATCGCCGCCAGGTCCTTGAAAGTGGTCAACGACGCTGTCTGTGTTGGCGGGGGCACCCTTTCCGTCCCACTGCTGTGTTGCCTGCCTGGGGAACCGCCAGCCCGCGGGCAGCGCCTCGGTGTAGCCGTAGTGCCGGGAGGTGAAGACGCGGGCCGCGGCGTTGCTGCTGGTTGGTGGCCCGAGCGCTCGGCCGATCGCCCCGATGCCCGTGGGGATGATGGCGGCGATGACCGCTACGGCCGCGGCCCCGGCAACGCACTCCACCACCCGCCGCTTGATCACCCGGCGGCGCACCGCTTCGGCGGTCACCCGGTGCGGTGGCTCGCCGACGGCGGTGTCCAGAAGGTTACGCAAGTGCCTGTCCATCCCGTTCACTGGGCCTCCCGATCCATCAACCCAGTTAGCCGGGGGTCCTCGCGCAGCCTGGCCAGCGCGCGCGCCATCGTGCTCTTAACCGTCCCGACCGCGCAGTCCAGCACCTGCGCCACCTGTGCCTCAGACAGATCGTCGAATACCCGCAGCACAAACCACTGCCCGCTGCCGGGCGGTCAACGACCTCAGCGCACGCTGCACCGCGAGGCGCACGGCCACCTCGGTCGCCACATCCCCCGCCGCCTGGCTGTCGGGCACGGCCGCAGAGGGCCACTCGCTCCACCACCGGCG
Source organism: uncultured Actinomycetes bacterium (assembly GCA_963730065.1). Taxonomy (GTDB): domain Bacteria; phylum Actinomycetota; class Actinomycetes; order Streptosporangiales; family Streptosporangiaceae; genus UBA9676. The sequence goes on from CAVSQL010000020.1 coordinate 117,520, forward strand.
GCGGCGCCAGCTCGCCCAGGTATTCACTATCGCGCGGCGCACATAAATCTCTGGATTATCGCGCCGCCGGATCCGCTCCCACCGCGGCCATGATCGCACCAGCGCCGTCTGCACCAGGTCCTCGGCCACTGCCCAGTCACCGGTCAGCAGCCACGCCGTCCGCTGCAACGCGCGCTGGCGTGCCTCGACGAACTGCGCGAACCCCTCAGCCTCGGCGTCCACTGCCCCCCCGGCCAGCTCAATGCTCCACTAATACGACTACCTGGATGCCGTCAAAGGTTCATCCCCACCGTGCAACACCCTCACCGGTGAAGCGGGCGCCTCGCTGGCTGAGCTCATGAACAGGATGGGCCACTCCTCGGCCCGGGCTGCGAGGGTGTACTTGCAGGCCAGGGAGGAGCGGGACCGTCAGCTCGCGACCACGCTTGACAAAATGCCGGCGAGAGCTGAGACGGTTCAGCGACATCCGAAACCGCCGCCAATCGGACGCAGGTGTCCCGAGGGGTCAGGATCGGAGACTAGCGGTCATGGCCCGTAGGCCACCTGAGCTGGGAACTCAGTGCGCGGAGCGGGTGACGGGAGGGGCACGATTAGCAGTATCCGCGAGTGACCGTTAAAGACCCCTGATGGCTGCCTGTTCTGACGAAACTGGCACGGGCAATGCCGATCGATCGGCAGACGGAATCAGCCCAGGTCAAGAGGCTGGGTGGCCGTACATCAGCGATAGCGCAGGCCGCAGCCGACCGGTGCTGTCCGGCCAGCCCGTGAGAAAGCTGTAAGAGATGCCTGCCCCAGTTCGGCCGAGTGCGGGAGTTAGGTGCAGGCAACCTTGTACCTGAGGTCCTCGTATTCCCTTGATGACAGGACGGAGGCCCACAGGTGCAGTATGACGAGCAGAGGCGCACCCTGGAGCGGTTTGTCGCCGAGCGGGGTGATCGGCTGCTGCACACGGCGGCGCTGCTGGCGGGGAGCCGGGCTGACGGGGAGGACCTGCTGCAATCGGCGTTGGAGCGGCTGCTGAGGCATTGGCGGCGGATCAATGGCGACCCGGAGAACTACGTTCGCCGCACCCTGTACAACCTGGCCGCCGATGGGTGGCGCCGTCAGCGGGTGCGGCAGCGGAAGGCTGTGCTGTTCGTGCCCGCCCCGCCGGTTGACCCGGCAACCGCGGTTGATCTTCGTGATGCCGTGGTCCGGGTGCTGGTGCGGCTTCCGCCACGCCAGCGGGCTGTCTTGGTGTTGCGCTACTTCGAGCAGCTGAGCGAGGCGGAAACGGCGGAAGCTCTCGGCTGCTCGGTGGGCACGGTGAAGTCGGCGGCCGCACGCGGGCTGGTCCGGCTACGGGAAATGACCGCTGCCGCGGATAGCGCGGAGGCAGCGGCGGCAAAGGAGCGATCATGAGCTCAGACATCGAGGAACTGGCCCGTGAGGGAATGCGGCAGTTCACGGCGACTATGCAGGTCTCGCCGGACCTTGCCGCCCGAACATTCGAAAGGCACCGGCAGCGGCGGCGGCACATCCTGCGCGCAGGCCTGGCCCTGGGCGCCGCCGGGGCGGTGACCGCAGTCGCGGTGATCGCGGCGGTGGCGCACGGCCCGGCCACGGCCACGAACATCGCGGCGCCTGTGCTGCGGGCCCGCCTGCTCGCGGCTATCGACACCGCCAGTGGCGACATCCTGTACACGCCCGCACCGGGCGGACCGTTGGTTGGGGGGCAGTACCCGGCGTTTCCCCAGCCTGGCCAGAAGGTCCATGTCCGTGTCGGCCCGGCCGTCGGCTCGGACGGGAAAGTGTACAAAGACGGGGAGTACTCCTTCCAGATGCCCTCCGAGACCGCCCTGCACGACTACATCAACAACTACACCGCCAACCTCGACCAAGGCGGGCTGCAGCTGTCCGGGACGTCCATGTGGGTCGATCACTTCAGGCACGTCTGGGGTGAGTGCCATTCGAAGTTCATCCTCGGGTTCACCCTCGACGCGGCCGGTATCCGCGCCGAGATCGCTAACGGCCAGTTCACGGTCATCGGGCGGACCGAACTGCACGGACAGCAGGCCATAGAGCTGGAGATCAACGTGCCACCCAACAACGAAGCCCCGCCCCATACGACAGCCGAACGCATGTGGGTGAACGCCACGACCTACCTGCCGATGCGCGAGTACACGCGCATGTCCAATGGGCAGCAGAGCGTCTTCGATTACATCTTCCTCCCGCCCACGTCCGAGAACCTGGCGAAACTGCGCCCGGTAATCCCGGCGGGCTACACCCGGGCGGACTGCGCCCAGGCCACCGCCCCGACACCGAACACGAGGCACTTCCCGCCTCCGAGCTAGCCAAATGCCCCGGTGGCCGGACCGCTCAGGCGGCCCGGCCACCATGCGCGGGCGCACCTCGTCATGCAGCGGCACGATCCGCGGTGGCGCCATATGGCGTAACTTGCAGTGGCTGCCGCACGTGCTCACAACCTCGAAGCCGGCCTTCTCCAGCGCGCGGACAACCCACTTGCCAGATACGACGGGAAGCTGGCGAGGGCTCACGCCGAGAGCCGGACCTCGATCGGCGCAACGATCGGCTCTGGAAACGCCCCAGGAGCAGGTTCATCCTCGAAGTAGAGTTCAAGCGCTTCCTGGAGGTTGGCCAGCGCCTCGAACTCGCACTATCAGCTTGGGAAGCTTCGTGATACGGACGCTCAGGCCGCCTGACCAGCAGGTTCGGATGTCCGTTGGGTACCGTCATTGACCGCCAGGCACCCTCGCTAGCTGCACGTTAATTGCACGATGATCTTTAGGCCGGCTGTGCCTGCCTGGCCTGCGGCGGCCTGAGGTGCAGTGATCGGGGCTTTGTTCGTGCGTTGACAGTTGCGGTATTCGCGGAGTTCTCTAGAGACTTCTGCGGCGCCGCTGCACTGGAGTGCACTTGATGATCACCCGCAAGCGGGGCGACGTGTGGCGGCTGGCGGCGGCGGCGGCGGCGTCGAACACGGGTAACTGGGCGGCCACGATCGCGCTGTCCTTGACCGTGTACGCCAAGACCGGGTCTACTGTGTGGCTGTCGGCCAGCTTCCTGTTCACCCAGGTGCCATCCGCGCTGGTGGCTCCTGTGTCGGGGGCGATGGCTGACCGGTTGAACCGCAAGCGCATCATGATCATCTGCGATCTGCTCGGGGCGGCCACCTACGCTGGGATGGCCGTTACTGGCAGCCCACTGGGGTTGATTGCGCTGGGGGCGCTGGCGGCGTTGTTGCACTCGCCGTTTGGGCCGGCCTCGCGGGCCGCCGTCCCGAACTTGGCCGGGGAAGCCGACCTGACGTGGGCGAATGGCACGCTCGCGGCGGCTTCGAACGTTGGGCAGCTGGCGGGCCCGGCGCTGGGTGGGGTTCTGTACGCGTTTGCCGGTGCGGGCGTGGCGTTTGCGGCCAATGCCGTTTCGTTCGTCGTCTCCGCGGCTTTCGTCGCGGCGGTGCGCGGCCGGTTCCGCGGCGAGAACCCGGAAGCAGAAACGAGCACACCGGAGACGGGCAGCATCTGGGCAGGCGTCCGCTTCCTGTGGCACAACGGCACGCTGCTGACCCTCACTGTGGTGGGCGCAGTCACGTTCATGGCGACCGAGATCGTCGCTGTGGCTGACTTGCCGCTGATCCACCATTTCGGGGTCGGCGGCGTCGGCTATGGGGTCATGAATGTCGCCTGGGGAGCGGGCGGGCTGCTCGGCGCGCTGATCGCAGCCCGCGTCGTCAGCAAGAACAGCGAGACCGCAGCGGCTGTGCTCGGCGTGCTGGTGTTCGGTGTCTTTGTCGCCGCCGTTGGCGTGAGCCCCTGGGTTTGTCCTCATTCCGCTGTTCAGTCTGCTGTTCGCTGGTAGTGACTCCTTCGCCTTTGTTGGCTTCAGCGGCATCTACCAGCGCGGCACGCCGGACGTCATCCGCGGCCGGATGTTCGCCACCGTCGGCGCCACCACCACATTTGCCTCTGCAGCGGGCTACGGGTTCGCGGGTTTCCTGGTCGCAGCAGTGGGCTGGCGCCCCGTCTACCTGGGCGGCGGCCTCGTCGACGTGGCCTGCGCTGGAGTACTGGCCCTGGCGGTCCGGAGGAGGGCAAGCCGCCAAGCGGAGAACCCGCCCCTGGCCGGGCCTCAGCACGGTGAGACAGGCTGATTGGGTGCTGCCCTGCCCGAACCCGCAGATTTAAGAGACAGACTCGGTCGGTGTCGAAACCGTCTGAGGCCGTCCGGGGCTTCGGGTGATCAGCGCCAACGTGTTCGAGGGGATTGGCGTCCCGAGCCGCGAACAGCCGCATCTAGCCGAGCGGAACCGTCAAGGCCGGGACAGCGCGGGAAGCGCCTTGAGAGGAGAGAGGAGTACAGACATTCCTCACCAGCAAGAGGTTGCATGAGAGCGCAACCCACTACGCTCGAAGCCGACGGTTCTACAGACCGCCACTGCTCAGGCCTGTCTTTTGATATGTGACCTGCGATGATACTTGCCAAAACGCCGGTCAGCTGGCTGCCGGGCCACCGCGCTGACGTCGACGACCGCCGGGACATCGGCCCGGGCGGGGCTGTATGTGGTCACGGTGTCCGGTACCACGAACTCCGGGTCATGGGGCCTGAGCTGTCAATTTGTGTGCCCGGTGGTAGCCGCCCTGCGCCGTCCTTGACCGTGGTCACAGGCACGTCAATGGCACGCGCAGGAGCTATCTGACCCTAGATCTAATAGGCTCCCTGGATTCCGTGATCCAAACGGTCTAGCGCCCGCTGCAGCCATTGGACGTCGCCGTCGCGCAGTTGTGCGAGGTCGTCTGGCATGACCGTAGGGATGAGCTGCGAGTAGGTGTGGGCCTGGTAGAGCGCACCGACTACTAGGGCAAGCTGGCCGGCTGCATGCAGGTCGTCCGGTGACAGGTATTTGGACCAGAGTTCCAGGTAGCGCTGGAGTAGGTAGCGGCGCAGGGCGAGATCGTCGGTGCGCATGATGTATGTGACGAGGTCAAGGAACGGGTGGGCCACGGCCGCGTCGGACCAGTCGAAGATTCGCGTCCCGTCCTGGCCTGCCACGACATTCCACGGATGAAAGTCACCGTGGGTGAGCGATGTGCCCGGTCCGATCCGGTCAAGACTGGTGCACGCATCGACCATCGCTGGCACGGACGCTAGCCAGGCACCGCGCACCTGCGGGGCAAGGCGGTTCATGAAGTCCGCATCCAGGGCAGTGGCATTCACCCAGTCGGCAAGCTGGCGCAGCGGCCGCAACTCGGCACCTGCGGCGAGCAGGTCACCGGTGCGGCCGAGCCACTCCTGCTGGAGGCCCGCCAAGGCGTCAAGTCCGAGTTCCCACGTCGATTCCGGCTGGTCACCGAGTATCGGCGCATCAAGGTCACGCATCAGCAGCCAGCCGCGGTCTGGCTTGACCGCCAGGACATCGGGAAGGTACCCCCGCGAGCGGCCGGCCAGCGCCTGGGTCATCCGGCCCTCATGGCTGAACCGGTCACCACTGCATTTCAAGAAGGCGCTACCGGTACGGGAAGCGGCCGACAGCACCACCGAGACGCCCCACAAATGGTGAATCCGCGGGACTTCTGGGTCCAGGTACCCCGCCGTAATCATCTGCTCTTGCATCCACTGGGCCGCCTCAGCCAGCCACCCCGGACGGGACCACTGCGGCCGCAGATCCGACCAGCCTGCCACGCGCTCGCGGGTCCAGGACCGCATCGAGGAACGAGCCCAGGCCGGGTCGATGGTCTCAATGTCAGACTCGTCGAGCAGCGCCCAGCAGAACCCGTCGGGCTCCGCACTCAGCGGGCCGATCTCCGCGATCAGGGCGGTAACGGCGAAGCCAGAGTCCCACGCCGCGGCATTGGCGCGGAGCAGCGCCACCGGCTCCCCGACCAGGCGGCTCACCCCCCGGACCACCTCTTCCATGCCCGGCTCAGCACCAACGGCAACAGTAGGCAGAGCACAGGCCGCCTCAGGACCAACGGCCGAAGGCAGGCGGCACAACGTCGCCCCATCGCCCTGGCGCGGCGCCAAGACCACCACCGTGCAACCCGCGCCCCCTGCCCGTTCTGCCACGTGCACATCCTGCACGGATCCGGGGTTCCGCGCCATTGTCCGGGGCGGCCACGGCGCGTAGTGAGCGGATCCGGATCTCCAGCGGAGTCCACCGCCAGTGGGTCCTGTCCTCGCTTCAGGTCGTTGAGGGGATTTTGGGGCTAGTGCGCCTGGCATGCCTGGCAGATTCGAACCCGCGACCCGCTGCTAGAAGGTCGTCGTGGTCAGCCGCGCTACCTGCCTGGTCCCAGGTCGTCGGTCGCATTGGACTGGCTGGGAGTGACCGCTGTTCGCCCTGGTTCAAACTGCTATCGGGCACACAGCGGGCACGGCCCCGACCCGCGGATGAAGAGACGGGCCCGGTCATGGTCGAAATCGTCTGAGGGCGTCCGGTGCATCGGATGATCAGCACCGACGTGTTCGAGGTGGTCGGCGTCTGTCCGGGCCCGTGTATCGGCGTTGCTGCTCGCGTTGTTGCTCCCGGCCCGTGGGTGGGCCGGTGACCTCGATGGTTCAGGCAGCCGGGGTCAGGAGGGTGCCCCGGTCGACCCTGGACTCGTCGCGGTTGCCGTAGCGCTCGCGCAGCGCCCGCCAGGCTTTCAGCTTCTCCGGGCGCATCCGCTGCCCGTCATACAGGTCGTGTATGTAGCAGTTGAGCACCGTCTCCCCGCGTGGCCCGAGGAACTGCACGGCCAAGACCTCCCGCCCGGGGAACGAGGGGAACGGGTAGGGCCCGCGCACGAACCGGACCCCGGTGATCTCATCGACCCGCACGTCCATCGTCCAGCTCGCCGGGTCGTCGCCGAGTTCGACATGCCACCAGCGTCGGTCGGCCGGTCCGCGGAACGCCGGCGTTGTCACCCCGGTGAGGTGCGCCGTGCACCAGCCGACGCCGGCGCCGAAGACGAAGACGAGCAGCCCAGACCCCCGATAGCTCGGCGATCAGGCGTTCCAGTTCGCTGGCGGGCTCGCTGATACCTGCGATCTTGCTCATGACGCACTCCCCACCCGTGTCGGGCGCCGTTAGTGGTTGGGAACACGGCGCTGCGCAGAATCGATACCCGGCGCCCGCGCGCCCCGGGCGCGGGATGTACCGCATTAGCAGCTCGGGTCGCGGCCGCCAACTTATCCGCGACGCATGTCCGCCAGCTGATGTGCGACAGGTCTAGAAGCCTGCCAATCACATGGCGGGCGGCAACGCACGGATGCCGATGTCTGTGCCTGGTAAAGGCTCAGGCGGGTTACACGCTCCCCTCAGTCGTCCCCGATGTAGCCCGTATTGGGATCGATCATGGCGAGGAAGGCCTGACTTTTATCACTGTGTAGAGATTCGTTGGGGCGCAGAGTTGTGGCCTGCAGGTTTGTGGGCGGAGATCGTTGGATTTGCGCACTAACAGTGGGTCGTGAGGTCGTTACAAGTTCTCCTTTTTTCGTCGCCTCTGGCGGTCTTGACCCGCGGGTCCTGGCAGTTTCTCACCGGTCTGCCGTTTTCCCTCGGCGGGCCGCCATCCCGCGCAGGTTAGCTTACGGGGAGCAGAACGTGACCTCGGGGTAGCGTGGTGACGGCTGGTCCAGCAGGGCTTGCGGCCTGCCGCGCAGGTGCTGGTCGAAGAAGGCCCGGACATAGGCGCGGGTGATGTCCAGGGACCGGGCTCCGGACAGGCCGGCGCCGATGTCGATGCCGGTCTGATCGGCCAGCAGCGCCAGGTCGGTGAAGGAGGCGTGCACCGCGCCGGCGACCACGAGCCACCGCTTCCAGCCGGTCAGGAGTTCCCAGTCCCGCCCCCAGGTGATCACGGCGCCTCTCAGGAGTTTCCAGTCCCGCAGGGTGGTCACGGCGCCTCCGCTTCCCGGGGTGTAGCTGGATTGCTTGCCCAGGAACAGAAATGGCCGTGCCAGGCCCTCGTCCGGGATCGGGACGGCAGTGGAGCCGTCCATGTCGATGCCCGCGCGGATGCGCGGGTCGGCCAGCATGGCGGCGATCGCGGCGGCGCCGCCGGCAGAGTGGCCGGCCATCGCCATCGCCGACGGGTTGATCAGCCCGGCGCCCGGCCAGGCCGGGTGCGCACCGGTCAGCTCGTCGAGCACGAAGCAGACATCCGCTGCCCGGCCTGCCGCTACCTCCTCCTTCCTGTCCCGCCGGGGTGCCTGGCGGGCGAGGCAGGTGGTGACCCGCCCGTCGGGAAAGGCCGTGGCGTGACTCTCGTACGTGTGGTCAATCCCGGCCACCACGTAGCCGTGGCTGGCCAGGTCCTCGGCCAGGGCGGTGAGCGTGCTGCGGGAGTTGGTGAAGCCGGGCGAGAGCACGACGAGGGGGAGGCTGTGCTGACGCCCGGCCGGCCTGGCGTCGCTGACCGCGTTGGTCTCAACCGTGCTCAGCGTGTCCTGCGGGATGCCGGTGATGCCCCTGCTGGTGAGCTGGAGCCCGGACTCCGCTGGCGTCATGTACCGGGCTCGCCGCCCGTCCGATGGCACCGCCGGATACCACAGGGAAACCATCAGCTCCCGCGCGTTCACCCCCGAGACCCACGGATCGGGACGGGAGGTGTCTGTCAGCCACACGGAAGCGGTGCCGGCCGGGTACGGACCGGTCGGCTCAGGCAGGTACGGCGTGGGACCGCGCCCGGCCGGCACGTCACCGGTGTCTGCGGAAGTTCCCATGCCGCCCATTATCACCGCCCACCCTCGCGCTCATGAAATGGCCAGACCGGTGCGCACTAAGTTGATAAAAGTAGGGTTATACGCTCCCCTCAGTCGTCCCCGATGTAGCCCGTATTGGGATCGATCATGGCGAGGAAGGCGCGGATGCTCTCCCGGTGCTCCTCCACCGACCGATTCGGTGTCCCGCTCGACCCGAATCCGTAGCCCTTGTCAGGCCCGCTCAGCCAGGCGTAGGCGGTGCCGCCGTCTCCAGCTCGGCGAATGGCGAACCGTTCGCCATCGACGTCGAGGGTGAACAACACCGCCCCGGGCCTTCCCTCCGTTCCGCGGTACACAGCTGGAACGGCGGGGGGACCGTCGCCGTCACCGCTGGGGGCCCTGTCCACAAGAGCCAGCATCCACGGCCGTCGGTTTTGAGTCCATCGCACACGCGCTCGGCTGACGCACTCATGGGTGCCGCGATCCGCGCTTTGGACTGTCGCGGATCAGTTGGCGGACGTGTCGCACATCATCCGACGTAGGACAAGAAGTGGGTGTCGCGGAGTGCCAGGTGATCTCGGCGAGGTCAGTTGTCACGGCGGCGGCCTGGACGTCGGGAGGCATGGGCCTAGCCGGGCTTGTCGGCGTATCCGACCCGACTTGGGTCAACTTAGTGCGTAAGTCAGCCGGGGTGCGGGGGGGGCTGATGTCGGTCTTACTGTTCAGTTGCCGACGGCTGTGCCGACTGGACCGCGTGCTTGTCGGCGGCGTGGGCTTTGATGAAGTCGGCCATCCGGTCGTTCAGCTCGTCGATGCGGTTGAAGCCGCCGTGGCTGCCGGGGACGACGGCGACCTCGGCGTGCGGCATGAGGCTTCCCCGGGCCCGGGCTTCTGCCGGGGTGAGCAGGGAGCTGCGCGCGCCGGTGACCAGCAGGGCCGGCACTGCGATCGAGCGGAGTTCGTCGTCGGTGAGGACGCCGGGGAACTTGGGCTCGGCCCGGTAGCCGCGGATGGCTGCCCACATGAGCGTCATGAGCTCCGGCTGCAGCATGGCCGGGCTGTCCAGCCACCGGGCGAGGCGGCGGCGCAGCGGCATCGGGGTCAGGGTGGCCAGGCCGCTGATGGTGAGCCACCACCAGAAGCGGGCGTCGAGCTTGGTGAGCCCGGCGGGGTCGAGCAGCGTGATGGAGGCGACCCGCCTGGGTGCGCGGATCGCCTGGTTCATGGCAATCCAGCCGCCGTAGGAGAAGCCCACCAGGTGCGCCTGGCGGTCGCTGAGCTGGGCGAGCAGCCCGTCAAGCCAGGCCGCGCAGGCGGCCGGGGGAGTCATCGGGGCGCGCGGGACGCTGGGGTTCGCGTCGCCGGGCATGTCGATCCCGTAGACCGGGCCGTCCTTGGCGAGCGCTGCTACGTGCGGGTACCAGTTCGAGGCGTTGCCCCCGGCGCCGGTGAGCAGCACGACCGGATCCCCGCCGGGATGCGGCCGGTAGGCGTGCACCCGCGTGGTCGCGGTCGCTGTCTCGATATCGAACTCCTCGCAGGGCTGTGGCCACAGCGCGAAGACCCGCTCGTAGGCGGCCATGAACTTCTCCCGCGCCGCATCGCTTACCCACGATCCCGGCTCGCCCTCGGCCGCCAGGTCAGCTGCGCCGGTGATGCGCTTGAGCCCGAGCATGTCCCACCTCCTCTGGGCCAGGTCCGTGCTTCGTAATACGAACGTATCATAAAGAGATCTGGCGGTTGACCAGGGATACGGTGGGCGGGTGCCGAAGCGGGTCGATCACGAGGAACGGCGGCGGCAGATCGCGGACGCGCTGCTGCGGACGGCCGCCACGCGCGGGCTGCACGCCACCGGGATGCGCGAGGTCGCAGCCGAAGCCGGTGTGTCCCTGCGGCTGGTCCAGTACTACTTCGGCACCAAGGAAGAACTCCTGCTCTCCGCCATGCAGTACCTGGCGGCCCGCTTTGGCGAGCGGGCTGTGGCGCGGTTCAAGGAGGCCAGCGGGTCAGCCGGTCCGGCTCCCCCGCGCGACGTGATCGCAGCCATCCTGGCCGAGGCGCTGCCCGCCGACGATGAGCGGCGCACCTTCACCGTCCTGTACACGGCCTACTTCGCGCTCTCGCTGACCGACCCGGCGCTGGCGATCGCCCCCCTGGTCAGGAACTCAGCCGCCGTCATCGACGTGGTCGCCGCCCAGTTGCGAGCCGCCAAAGCCGCCGGCGAAACGCCCGCCCATGTGGACCCGGACCTGGAGGCCGTCAGCCTGCTGGCCATGTCCGCGGGCCTGGGCACGAGCGTCCTGGCCGGCCAGTCCTCGCCCGGGCAGGCGCAGGCAGTCATCGACTACCACCTGAACCGCTTGTTCCCCGCATCTCGGCCACGCTGCGCATAGCCCTCATGAAAGTAACGGCACCGGGCCACGCTGCGGCGCGGGAACTTCAACAGGCAAGCGTCCTGGCCGGACGCCGTCCGGACGATCGGCGCGGAAGGTCTGCATTTCCATGATCTCCGGCACACAGGGAACGCATGGGCGGCCCGGAGTGGCGTGGGGCTCAGAGACCTGATGGCGCGAATGGGCCACGACAGCGAGCGCGCCGCGATCATCTACCAGCACGAAGCACGCGGCGCCGATGCGGCCATCACCGATGCGATCGACGCTCACGTGGAGTCCGAGCAGGGCAAAGGAGGCGATGACGGTGGCGCATCCGGGACCGTCGTCCACGCAGGCACGTTAATGGCACGCGGGCATCTCCAGGACTTCCACGGCCCGGGTGCCAGGGACCAGCGTGAGCCGCTGACCTGGGATTTTACACTGGAGCGGGCGACGGGAATCGAACCCGCACTATCAGCTTGGGAATCCGACAGATCGGGGCCTCTGACCGTCCTGACCTGGACATCCAATGCACCGCTAGTGACCGTCACAGACCCCTCAATACCAGGGTTAATGACCCGGGGCCCGATGGTTCTGGACGCGGCTGGTTTCACCATAACTACCCTTGACGGGCGCCTGGGCCTCACACTGACCTGCCCGTTAAGGAGGTCCAGCGGACGGCGGCAGTGCTGCCGGTAGCATCCGGTGTTGTGACCGAGGCTGGAGTAGACCGCAAGTTCAACGTACGAATCCCGCTGCGTGACGGTCTTACGCTGTCGGCCGACCTGACCTTGCCCACATCGCTGCCCGCACTGGCGGTGGTGATCCGCACGCCGTACGGCAAGACGGGCGAGGGGCAGTCGCGGCGCAACACCGCCCTCGCCAAGGCGGGCTACGTATCGGTCCATGCCGATGTCCGTGGCCGCGGCGACTCCGACGGCACGTTCCAGCCGTACCGCAACGACGGCAAGGACGGGGCCGACGTCATCGCGTGGGTGGCGGCGCAGGACTGGTGCACCGGCGACGTGGCGACCTATGGGGGCAGCTATGGCGCCCGGATCCAGTGGCTGACCGCGCTTGAGCAGCCGCCCGCGCTGCGTGCCATGGTGTGTGTGGTGACGCCCAGCGACCCGTTCGTGGAGTGGCCGACCGGGCTGCCCACCCCCATGCATGTCAACTGGTACCGGCTCACCGACGCCCGGGTGCCGCAGTATCTGGACGACGTTCAACTGGATGGCCGTGTACCGGCACCGCCCGCTGCTGACCATGGACGAGGCGGCCGGTTTCGTCTCGCCCGGCTGGCGCGAGGAGTTGCGGCACCGCACCCTGGACGACTGGTGGGAGCCGGTCCGCTACCAGCACCGCATCGGCGAGATCGACGTACCGGTCCTGCACATCTCCGGCTGGTACGACGACGAGCAGATCGGCACACCGGCCAACTTCGCCGCGATGGTCGCCGCCGGCCGGGCCAGCGGCTGCTGATGGGCCCGTGGGGGCACGCGGTGAACACCACCCGGACCCTCGGTGAGGTCAACTTCGGGCCGGACGCGCTGATCGACCTCGACGCCCATATCGCCGTCTTCCTCGACGAGCAGGTCAAGGGCATCAAGCCAAAATCGCCGTCTGCCCCGGTCCGGATCTTCGTCATGGGCGCCAACGAATGGCGCGACGAGCAGACCTGGCCGCCGGCCGGTGCGCGGCCCACCGTTTACCACTTCTCCAGCAACGGGCAGGCCAACAGCAGGTTCGGCGACGGCCAGCTGGTTGTCTCGGCGGTCACCAGCGACCAGCCGCCGGACGAGTGGACGCACGACCCGGACCGGCCGGTGCCCTTCATCACTGACCAAAGCAGTGCGCAGATCGGCGGGCCCGACGACTACTACGGCATCGAAAGCCGGGGCGACGTGCTGGTTTTCACGAGCGAGCCGCTGGCCGAGCCGCTGGAGATCATCGGGCCGGTCACCGTGATCGCGCACGTCGATACCTCGGCCGCGGACACCGACATCACGGCCAAGCTCCTGGACGTGCACCCCGGCGGCTTCACCCAGCGGCTTTGCGACGGGATGGTGCGGCTGTGCTACCGGGACGGCTTCTCCGCCGAACAGGCCGTCACCCCGGGTGAGACGTACGAGGTGACGATCCGCCTGTGGGACACCTGTGTGCGGCTGCCCGCCGGTCACCGGCTCCGGGCCGAGATCGCGTCCTCGGCCTTTCCCAAGTTCGACGTCAATCTCGGCACCGGCGGCGACCGGATCACCGAGAGCACAGGCGTCACCGCAGCCAACCGGTTCTGGCACACCCCGTCCCGGCCCTCCCGGGTCATCCTCGGTTAGGGCCTATCACGCCCTAACCCAGGCGCCAGCTATCTGCCCATGTAGATCAACAAGAGGTCAACGAGCTAGAGAGCATGTCCGGCGTACCCGCTGACCTGGCGTTTCGTCGTGGAGCGGGTGACGGAGCGGGTGACGAGAATCGAACCCGCACTATCAGCTTGGGAATCCAACCAATCCAGCCCTCTGACCCTCCTGAGCTGGGCATCCAGCGCACCGCTAGTGGCCGTATGGACCCTGTCACACCGGGGCTAATGGCCCGAGGCCCCCGGCCCGACGCCCCGCGTCCCATAGCCTCCCATCGGGCGCGGCACTCAGCGGTCACGCTTGGTGGTCAGCCGTCCTGGGTCAGATGCTGCCGCCGATGGGGACCACTCTCGACGCGGTCACCTGTGAGGCAGGCCGGGAGACGCCTGGCTGGCGGTGGCTGATCCAGACCGAGACGTGAGCCGACTCCAGGAAGCGCCGCAGCCTGCGCCGTCAAGGGTCCAGGCACACCCGGCAAGGTGATTCTCAGGTGGCGGCCAGCCAGTCGAGCAACGCGGCCCGGAAAGCACCAGGTTGCTCGTACTGCGGGAGGTGACCTGCGTCAGCGATCTCGACGTAACGGGCAGCTGGAATCGCTGCCGCGATCGGCCGGTTCCACGCCGGGCTGCAGATGAAGTCTTCCTGTCCGGCGATCACAAGGGAAGGGCACTTGACCGCCGCGAGGGAGGGCAGGATGTCGATGCCGTCGAAGTGGTGGACGTGGCCGAACCATGCGTAAGACATGGCCATATTCATCCGCACCTCGGCCCTGATCCGCGCGAGGTGCGGCGCGGCCAGCGGCGAGTATGGATCGGCGAAGTACATCGGCCAGGCCGGATCGAAGCGGGAGATCCAGGTCTCCTCGTCCCATTCCTCCTCGTCGTCGTCCTCGGCCAGGGCACGTACCGCGGCGTCGTACCACGGCTGGCTGGTGTGCCGGGCACAGGCCCGCTCCTGCTCGGCACGGGCGGCGTCGTAGTCGACGACCGAACCTGAACCATCGCTGCTGCCGGGATAGCCGTCGATCACAACGAGCCGGCCTATTGACCGCGGGTGGGCCGCAGCCCACGCCGCGGCTACCAGGCCGCCCCATGAATGGCCCATGACAGTCACCTGCCCAAGACCGAGCCGTTCGCGGACCTCTTCGAAGAAGGCAATGATCCCGGGCAGGTCGTACCCGCATTTGTCCGCGGGAGGCGAGGTGCGCCCGCACCCGGGAGCATTCACCAGATGACAGCGAAACAAGTCCGACACCAGTGCCACGTCCGGCCGTGCCAGATGTGCCCAGAACCCCGGTCCACCCTCGACCCATACCAGGGGCCGCCCGTCGCCGACGGCTTCCCACTCAACGGTACGGCCGTCCTCAAGCGCCAGAATCTCGGCCAGCGGGTACTCGGCCAAAGACACCGAATCAGGCTACCGCCGTCCTGCAGGTTGACCGGGTGCACCCTGGACTTCGCCGCCAATGACGTACTGGAACGAACCGCACCACGGTCGAGCGCGACCTGCCATCGGCTGCTGAGCTGGGCCGCCGAAAGATTCCCCTATCCTCGCCTACGGCAGCCTGTTCACCGCCGAGGATCGCAGTGCGCCAGGTCTGGCTCACCGCCCAGCAGGCGGGAGTTTCTCAAGATGAGCACGCCGATGCTCGAACATGCAGTCCGCGTCGCGGGCGCTGTTCCACCGGACGACCTTGACAGGAATGACTTTGGTGCCTTCCTCGATGCCCCCGGACAGCTCCAGGTGAAGTATCTGCCCGGCAGGATCGAACAGCCACCGGCCGGCGACGTTGGCACGTGAGATGGTCCACCGGCCGGTACCGGTTACCGTGCTGTTTGGGTGAAGCGTGAGGTCATAGGTGGCCCGGGCGCCCAGAATGCGGAGCGTGAGCCGCCAATTCCCAGCGGTGACAACGTTCGCGCCAGATGATCGGTCCAGCCAGTCAGGCTGGCAGGCACCAGATACCGGTCCACATAGGCCAGCGCCAGCCCACCGCCGAGCAGCGCGACCGATCCCGCCGCGGCGCACCGGGGCACCCACCGGGCCATCCGGGCTCTCATCTGGATTCCCCCCCGCCGATCCAGGCCGCTGGCCTGGGCGCTGGCTCCACCTCACCCACGAACCGCACGCTACGCCCGGACCGTTCCGGGAACGTTACCGCTCAGCACCAGAACCCCAGTGCGTCAAGATCACCAACTGGGCGTGACGCGGCCGTCCTCACGTCACGCCACCACGCCAGGCGCCCTAACGAAGTGCGGGTGGAGGAAACTGCAACCCGACTGGCGGCCGGGCATCGGTCCAGAAGATGAACTGCCAGGTCAGATAGTGGGGCGCCAGGGGCTCGAACCCTGAACCCACGGATTAAATGACAGGCTCGGCCACGATCGAGACCGTGCGAATCCGTCCGAGTTATCGGTTCTGCTGCGACGACGCGTTCCGTCTGAGGTGATGCCGTCCCACGTTGTACGGCGGCGTTGCTGCTCGAATTGCTGCTCGCCACCGCCGCTCGTTACGGCTTAGTCCAGATCAGTGAGTAGCGCCACAGCAGGTGCCGCCGGTACCGCACGCCTGGGAGTGCGTGCTGGGCAAGGGCGCGCATTTCGGCATAGGTGTGAGGCGGCGGCCATACGGTGGGCGAGGGCTGCTCCCAGTAGGTTCTGGTCAGCTTGTGTCCTCGGTGCACGATGACTGCGGCGGCCTCCCAGGGCAGGTCTGCGGGCAGCTGGGACCGGGCCAGTCCGACGATGGCCAGCGTCCCGCCCGGCGCCAGGAGCTGGCTCATGTGGTCGAATGCGCCGCGAGCTTCCATATGGTGCAGCGCCGCGACCGAGGTGATCATGCCAAACGACGCGGGCGCGAAGGGATGGGTGAGGAAGTCACCGCGAATGAACCCGATCTCGCGGTCCGGGTCCCGGCGGCGGGCCAGGTCGATGCTCGCTGCGTCTGTGTCGATGCCCACGACCTGCGGGACGAGACGGGCGAGCTGCCGAGCCAGCGCGCCCTCTCCGCATCCGACGTCCAGTACCCTCTGGCATCCTGGCGGAACGGCCTCCAAGATCAACCGGTGGTAATGGGTGTTGTGGTTCCACCGCTGATCGCGCCTCGTCACGCACGCTGATACTGCCACGTACGGGCCAGGCTCGGACCACGAAGGTGAAGTGGAAGCCGAACCCCCATGACCAGCTTGGAAGGCTGCGACTATGCCCGGCCAGACCAGCGCTTATGCAGGTCATCACTATGACGTCGGCTCCATGAGTGACTGCGAGTGTCCGTGTCTGACCCTTCGATCGGGCACGCAACGGGCACGACCCTTGGGTCATGCGCCGCATTAGCAGCTCGGATCGCGGCCGTCCGGATCGGTTCAGGCTGGACCAACGTCCTTGACCGGTCCTCCCTGGACTGCACCGTACGGCACTGAACTGCAACCCAAACTGCAACCCGTTCGCTGGGCCAGCAGCGCGGGCCTGGCGTTCGGCGGTGGGTCTCAGCCTGCGCCGTCGGCCAGTTGGGGGAAGTAGTGGAAGGCGACGTCCCTGATGACTTCGACGATGAGCTGGGGCGTGAGTTCGGCGGAGGGGTCGTCCAGCTGCGGTGGGAGTTTGACCCCCATCTGCCTGGCGTGCTCGATGATGCCGGGTCCGACGTCCTTGCCCAGGTAGCCGAGGGCGTTGCCCAGGGCCGCGTAATCAATCGCCCATGCAGGCAGGGGCTGGGCCGCGACGGTGGCCCAGGTCTGCGGGTCGCGCGGTGTGTCGCGGGTGAAGACGTGGTCGAAGGTGCGCGCCGCGGCATCGCGCTGGGTGAACGCCTCGCCGAGGTCCCAGGCCTTGCGCAGGGTGGCGATCAGCGAGGTGTGGCGGTACTCCTCGTTGTACACCGAGCCCGGTTCGACCCATGGCGACACGGCGATGGCGGGAACGCGGTAGCCGGAGCGGTCGAACCTGAAGCCGAACTCGCCCGCCGGTGCGGCCGGGTCGGGCGGCGGGACCGGTCCCGGGGGGACGTGGTCGTAGGTTCCGCCGGGCTCGTCCCACCCGATCAGCAGGGTGGTGTTCCAGACGTTGGTGCCTGACGGTGAGGTGGCGGACCGGTAGGCGTTGAACACTCGCTCCAGGAACGCCTCGCCGCCCAGCATCGCCGACGACGGGTCCAGTCCGATGTCGGTGTTGCCGCCGAAAAATGACCGGCCGAACGCCGGGTGGTAGTCGCCGTGCCCGGCGATCATGTCCGGCTCGATCAGCGCGAAATCGGGCAGGGTCCCGGCCGCGGTGTCCTTCTCGAACTCCGAGAACCGCACGAAGTGTGTCGCCAGCCGGTCCTTCAGCCGGGGATAGTGGATGACGCCGGTGAACGACAGGCACATCGGCTCCATCACGTAGACCTTCCAGGTCTTGCCGTGGCGCTCGAGCCGCTCGAAGATCGTCTCCGCGTCGTTTTTGGTGAACCACTTTTTCGCCGGAGAGTTCACGACCAGGCCTGATGACGTGGCCGCCGTCCAGAACGACCGGTTCATGAACGTCTGCGACGGCACCTCGCTGAACCAGTGGTCGAACACCCCGAACTGGCGCGCGATGCCGCTCAGCACCGGCAGCTGCTGCGGGGTGTACCCGGTCATGATCTGGGCGTACTCGTCATAGGTGGGCTGCCGTCCGACTTCGCCGGTGAACGTGCTGATGTAGTCGGTAACGAACCCGTCCATGGTCGGTGCCGCACCGGGCGGCGGCGCGTTCCACGGCGCTGTCACGCCCTCGCCGATCTTGAACCTGTTGTGGTCGTCGATCGCGCCGAACAGCTGGGTGTTGGTGTGGTACCACTCCTCACCCGAGTCCGGGTTGGGGGAGTCCATGTCGGTGGTGATCCTGTAGGGCACCACCTTGCGGTCGGTGCCGTGCTCGGCCCATTCCGGGATCGGGTTGCTCAGTTCCTTCCCGATGACCCCGTCGAAGGTTTTGCCGTCCCCGGGGCCGTAGAGGCGACCGAGCACGTTGTCGAGGGACCGGTTCTCGAAGAGCACCACCACGACATGGTCGAGCGCGTTGGCGCGGGTGGACGAGCCGGGCATGTGATTTCCATTCTTTGACGAAGTACCGGGCCTCGGTCTCGCCAGGCCCCGATGGACGGCCGGGTGTCATTCCCTCCACGAGCGGGTGTCGCTACGGTGCCACCATTAAACGACCAGTAACCTCAAGACTCGCGCCGCGCCGCGTCACCTCACCTCACCCGCAAAGAGTGAGCGCCTGCCCGCCAGGGACAGACCCTCTCGCCCCAGAACCACAATCTTGGACGCCCCCCTAGTCCTGTCCGTCCTCCTCGTCGGCGCGGAATCCCTGTGAGCGGTCGGCGAGTCAGGAGTCGGCGAGAGCCGATCGCGCAGCGGCGCCGCCAGGCGCTCTTGACGCGGTGACCGCGATTGGGACACTGGAGCGCGAGGAAGACGGCCCCGCCCTGCACCTGGTCTGCGTTTCGTTTGAGCCATCCTGATCTGCGGACCTGCGGCGTGCGGCCCGGCGTGCGGCGGGCGGGCCTCCCAAGGCAGAGCCCGCCGCTGACGCCGGGCCCAGCGGCGCCGCTAGGCGCCGCCTTGATACTTGCTAAAGGCACATTCGGCAACTTGGCCGAACTCGGGGACAACACCCGTTATCGCGACCGTTTCCCGCAGGTCAGATGGCGGATCGGGCAGCGTTGCTGGCCTGTACGAGCCCGGTAACAGATGTGGCTAGCGGAGCCCAAGGACGGTCATCAAGGCCTCATCGATACCCCACTGCTGCTCCGGGCTTATCCGGCCCACGAGTTCACCAAGCCGTCCTGCATCCACGGCGCCGACCTGCTCAACCAGGACACGGGTGGTCTCACCAAGCAACTCGATCTCGGGGCGGAACGATGCCGGCTTGGCGCTGCGCGACGTTGGCGCAACCAGCACCACCGAGCGCGGCAGGAACTCGTTAGCTTGAACGATCACGCCGTAGCGCCGACCCTGCTGCTCGTGACCGGTCCCACGCGGAAGGCGGAGCTCGTGGATGTCACCCCGCAGCACGCATGATCTCCATGACGGCCGCGACCTCAAGCATCTCGCGCCGGTCGTCTTCGTCGGCTTCGAGCGCAGCCACTTCGGCGGCCAGCGTCGCACGCCGTTGCAGTCGGGCGGCGCTGTCGAGGATCGCCCGGCGGATAGCTTCTGACCGGCTCAGGCCGGTGGCTTCCAGCTGGACCAGCGCCTGGAGGGTCTCGGCGTCCAGGCGCACGCTGATGGCTGACGTCATGCCAATAGTGTATCACGTTATGTGATACAACAGGGCGTACTGAGGCTCCGTCGACGGCTGCACCGAGAGGACTCAATGGCACGTGTATGGCACGACCGGCCGTCGACACCGAGGGTAACGGGGATCGCCACGACCGTTCAGGTACTTTCTGACCTGGGGTTATTCGGTTGGAGCGGGCGAAGGGAATCGAACCCTCATGACCAGCTTGGAAGGCTGCGACTAGACCCCGCCAGACCAGCGCACATGCAGGTCATCGTGCCGGTGCTGGTCTCATGAGTGACCGTGAGTGTCCGTGTCTGACCCTCCTATCGGGCACGTAACGGGCGCGGACCTGATCCATCGCCCGGTGCCGTGGCACGCGGGGCAGATCACGGGTATGCAGGTGTGCGCGTTCCCGTCGCAGGTGCATCCCAGAGCGGGGACCAGGCCGCCGCCTTGTCGCCTGATCGCTGAGCGACGCATTCGGTTCATCCGCATGGGGCGCCACGTCCGCATATCCGAATCGGCGGTGCGCGAGTTCATCGCAGCGGGTCTGGTCGAACCGGTGGCGCGATCCCGGCCGGGCCGGGTGGCCTGATGGCTGGGAGGCGGCGATTCGGCCGGGTGCGTCGGCTGCCGTCCGGCCGGTACCAGGCTCGCTACCTGGGACCGGATGGCGCAGACCGTCCCGCGCCGCAGACCTTCGCGGCGAAACGCGAGGCCCAGGTCTGGCTGACTCTCAAAGAAGGCGAGATCAAGCGCGGCGACTGGCTGGACCCGTCGGCCGGGTCAGTGCCGTTCGTGAAGTACGCAGCCGACTGGATAGGGCAAGGGCAGTTCTCGCCGAAACAGCCCAGCTCTACGAGCTGCTGCGCCGGCTGCACCTGGTGCCGACTTTCGGTGAGATGACCATCGCAGAAATCCGGCAAGAGGACGTGCGGACCTGGCGCGCGGCCCAGCTCCGGACCGGTCCGCAGCAGGAACGGCCGTTCGGGCCGGTGACCGTCGCCAAGGCATACCGGCTCCTGCGGGCGATCCTCAATACCGCGCTGCGGGACAAGCGGATCAGAGAGAACCCGTGCCAGATCAGCGGCACCGACCAGGAATCGAGCCCAGAACGCCCGGTACTCAGCGTGCCTGAGGTCTACCGCCTGGCCGACGCGATCGAGCCGCGATACCGGGCACTGGTACTGCTGGCGACTTTCGGCAACTTGCGCGGGGGTGAGCTGGCCGGGCTGCGCCGCCGGAACCTCGACCTAGATGACCGGCGTGTCCGGGTGACCGAGACGGTCTACGAATCCGGCCAGCTCGTCAAGGGCACGCCCAAGTCCAGGGCGAGCGTCCGCACGGTCGTCCTTCCCGAACTGATCGTTCCCGAGCTGCGGCGGCACCTGGATACCTTCGGGGGCGATGGGCCCGACGGCTTCGTCTTTGTCGGTGTCAAAGGCGGCCAGCTCCGGCGCAGCAACTTCTCCAAGCCCTGGGCGCGGGCACTGGCCCAAGCTGGGCTACCGGCCGAGGTTCATGTTCACGATCTTCGCCACACCGGCAACACGCTGACCGGTGAGGCGGGCGCCTCGCTGGCCGAGCTGATGAACCGGATGGGCCACTCCTCCACCCGGGCCGCGAGAGTGTTCCTGCATGCCAGGGAAGAGCGGGACCGCCAGCTCGCAAGCACGCTCGACAAGATGGCCCGGCGGGAGTTGAGACGGTCCAGCGATGCCCGTCGCGACGGGCGATCGGGCACGCAGCGGGCACGCGGGCGTCCCGAGGGGTCACAAAGGGATCTAGCGATCATGGCCGGTAGGTGGCCTGAGCTGGGAATTCAGCATGTGGAGCGGGTGACGAGAATCGAACTCGCACTATCAGCTTGGGAATCCGACCGATCGGAGCCTCTGACCGCCCTGACCTGGGGATTCGATGCACCACGAGTAACCGTCATAGACCCTGCGACACCGGGACTAATGGCCCGCCAATGGCCCGAGGCTCGACGCCCGAATCCATAGCCTCCCATCGGCGCGGAAATCAGTGGGGTGCAGGCGGTGGCGTTGGAGAGCGGTCCTTCCCGATGGCCAGGTAGAGGATCCCGCCGAACGGGATCGTCAGCCCTAGGCCATGCAGAGGATCGCCCATCCCACGGGGGCAGGCAGCCGCCATCTCTCTAGGTCAGAATCTCGACGTACCCGTCCGTCCCGTGCACGCGGATCCGCTGGCCATCTCGGATGAGCCGGGTGGCATCTACCACACCGACGACGGCCGGCAAGCCGTACTCCCGTGCGATCACTGCGCCATGGGTCATCAGGCCTCCGACCTCGGTGACCAGGCCCGTGATCGCCACGAATAGCGGCGTCCAGCTGGGGTCCGTGTAGGCCGTGACCAGGATGTCGCCCGCTTCGAGATCGGCCTGCGCCATATCCAGGATGACGCGGGCCCGCCCTTCGATGACCCCGGCGGAGACCGGTAGGCCGACCAGCGCACCGGGCGGCACGTCATCGCGTCGGTACGCCCCGGCGACGGCCTCGCCATCCGACGTGAGCACCCGGGGCGGTGTGAGCGCTTGATACGTCCGGAACGCGTCCTTGCGCCGGTGGATGAGCTGGTCATCCACCTGGTTTGTGTGCACGACGTCGTGGAGCTCGGCGAACGTGAGGGAGAAGATGTCTTCCTTCTCACGAAGCACGTGGGCCCGCACGAGGCGCTCGGCCTCTTCCAGCAGGGCCTGCTTGTAGACGAAGTAGCGGCTGACCATGCCGTACTTCGGGTACTCCCGGTACCCGATGAAGGTCCGCACCCGGTCGATCATCCGCTTGGCCTCTTCGGACTTCCGCTCCCCGTCCGGCAGGGCCCGCAAGCGCTCCAGCACGTCCTGTTCCTTCGCCCACGCCTCCTGCCGCCCTTGCTCGAAGCGCCGCGCGGCGGCGCCCGGCTCGAAGTTCTTGATGTTGCCGAGGATCACGGGCACGAGCGTGGAGGGGCGCTCGTTCCAACGCGGCCGCGTGATGTCGATCTCGCCGACGCAGCGCATGCCGTACTTTTCGAGCCAAGCCTCGATGGCGTCTCGCGCTTCCCGCCCGCCCGGGAGCTCGGCCAGCTCGTCCAGGAAACCCTCGTCCTCGACGTGGTGCAGAAACGCCACCACGTCCGGATGCGGGCGGATCACGTCCGCGACGTCCAGGAGCGCCAGCCCCATCTCCGATGTGACGTTATGGGGAACAGACTGCGTGAGCGTGTCAGCCGCGTTCTTCTCGCCCAGCCACGCCTGCAGCTGATCGTTGAGCCACCACGCGGCCTCCATCGCCGACATGAACACCTGATGGCTCTGCGGATCGAACAAGATCCGCCTCAGCTCCTGGATGTCCGCCAGGATGAAGTCGAGCAGCGCCTCTCCGGACTTCGTCCGGATGTCGCGTTCCGAGGCGGCGATCGATGCCTGGCCGCGCCCGATCAGCTCGGTGACGATGGCCGGATCGGTCTCGATCGGAGCTGGCGCGCCGCCAAACAGTGGCCTGGGGGGACCCCCGTCAGGCAGCGGCCGGATGAAGCCGTCGCGCTCGAGGATGGTCTGCAGCGCGTCCCCGATCAGCGGATCGGATCTCCCCAAGGCCTCCAGGAGGTCGGCGCGGCTCGCCGGCGAGGCCAGCCTTTGGGTGACGTTGACGAACAGGCGGCCGCCGGCCGCGGCCATGGGCGCGGGGGTCGTCATCTGCCAGAAGGACAGCCCGAGGGGCTTCATGGGGTCGGTCATCATCTGCTGATGACCGACGGAGACATACACGTGGTTCTCCCGGTCGCCGGACTCGGGGATGGGGAACAGCGTGGTGATCGGCCGGCTCTGGACGATCTGGAAGCCATCATTGACCAGGCACCATTCGATGTCTTGCGGACGGCCGAAGTGCGCTTCGATCCGCCGGCCCAGCTCGGCGAGCCGCACGACCTGCGCATCCGTCAGCGCAGGCTGGTCCTGCCGCTGTGGGTCGATCGCCTGTTCCTGCGTCCCGCCCGTCGGCGAGGCGTGGATGGCGAGCTGCTTGGTGCCGACCGCCTTGGCGACGACCTCGCCGTCGCGCACCTTGAAGACGTCCCCGTTCACCAGGCCGGATACCAGGGCCTCACCGAGGCCGAAGCTGGCCTCCACGGAGGCGACCTTCCGGTTGGACGTGACGGGGTCGGCCGTGAACAGGATGCCGGCCGCCTGCGGGAAGACCATCTGCTGCACGACCACGGCCAAGTCGACCTTCCGGTGGTCGAAGCCGTTCCGCAGGCGGTAGGTCACGGCCCGCTCGGTGAAGAGCGAGGCCCAGCACCGGCTGATGTGCTCGACGATCGCCGCCGGCCCCACGACGTTCAGGTACGTGTCCTGCTGGCCGGCGAACGAGGCCGTCGGCGAGTCCTCTGCCGTCGCGCTCGATCGGATGGCGTAGGCGCCTTGCTCGCCGAGCCGGGCGAGCGCGCGGGTGATCGCCGCCGCCAGATCGTCGGGGATGGCGATCCCTTCGAGCGTGCGGCGGATCTCCACGCTGAGCGTGCGGATCGTCTCCCGGTCATCAGGATTCAGAGGCGACAGCCGGTCGATCCGTGCGTCGATCGACGGCGCTTCCGCCATGATCCGCCGGAAGGCGTCCGTCGTCACGCAGAAGCCAGCCGGCACACGGATGCCTTCGATCCGCGAAAGCTCCCCGAGCTGCGCGCCCTTGCCGCCAACGATTGCGACCTGCGTCTGGTCGATCTCCTGGAAATCCAGCACGTAGTTGCCCATCAGTCCACCTTCCCCTTCACCCCCTCGGGCCTCTCTCATTCCGACTGTCGGTCGCGCCGACCGCCGTGGACCGGCTCGTGGCGTGCAGTGTCAGCACACTAGGGGTCCTTGCAGCAAGACCCCCACCCGGGTGTACCACTGGTAGTGGCCGGGGGGAGGCACCGGCTTCTTTGGCCGCACGCGCGCCGGGCATCTTGTCTCACCGCCGCGGTGGCGCCACGGGACGCGGTTCGTGTGCCATGGAGGTGCCATGCTCACCGGCGCCGACGGCGCACCAAAGCTAATACATGCGGCTCTGACCTGGGAATTCGCTGGCCGAGCGTGGAGCGGGTGATGGGAATCGAACCCGCACTATCAGCCTGGGAATCCGACCGATCAGGGCCTTTGACCGCCCTGAGCTGGGCATCCGGCGCACCGCTAGTGACCATGATGGACCCTGTGACGCCGGGCTAATGGCCCGCCAATGGTCCGTCGCCTGATCGTTCAGGAACTGGCCAGAAGCCTGTCACGGTGTCGTTTACGGGTGTCACCACCATGGGCCATCACGGTCACGGCCGTGGCCGCGCAACAACGAGTTCAGTGCCTGGATCGAAGGCGATCCGCGGAGTACCGGCGACAACGAGATCCGCACGTTCCCACGGCCTCTGATCAGCGAGGAACGGCTCCTCCTCGGCCATCCACTCGCGCAGGTCCCGGACCGTCCGCGGCCCTCCCGGCTGACCGACCCGGGCCAGGCTCCGCCGCTCGGCTTCCCGCTGATCAGACTGCACCCAAACCAGCGCATCGACCAGGTGCGCGACTTCGCGGCGCCCGGCACCAACCCCCTCAATAATGAGCAACGGACAGCTGGCCGGAACGTCAATGGATCCCCCGCAGCCGTGTTCAGCCCAGCCCGGCGGGCGGAAGGTCACCGGCTCGCCCCGGTGCACGGGCAGCAAGATGCCATCAATCAATAGGTCGGCCCAGCCGAAGCGGGAGTGCCACCACGCGAGGTCGTCGGTGTGAACGACCGCCGACCCGGTCACCACAGCCTGTACCCGTACCGCCAGGGTGGTCTTCCCGCTGGAGCTGCGCCCGTCCACTGCCAGCACGACACTACGATCACCCACGGCCCTGCCCGAACCAAGCTGAGTCAGGGCCTCAACGATTACAGCGAGAAACTCCACATGCCACGGCCCGGCTTCCATCTCCTCAGGGGCCAGCTGCAAGGCCATGTGGATGTCATCTCGCCGGGTCGTCGCACCCGGGTGACCCTGTGCTTGCAAATACGCGCGGTCTGTCGGATACCGTCGCTCACCTGGGCGTGCGGAGCCACCATGGCTGCGCCCGCAACTCCTTTCATCGAAATCAGGCCTGCGCACCGGCGCAGAGGCTGGCGCGCTACCCTGCGCTCGTGCCCGTGAACTTGAACCCGAACGTCTTCGGGCTACGTATCAGCCTGCTTGATCACCGGCCGGAGATCTGGCGCCGGGTACTTGTCCCCGGTTCGCTTCGGCTCGACAAGTGCCACATGGTCTTCCAGGACGTGATGGGCTGGACGAACAGTCACCTCCACCAGTTCTGGATCGGTGACGCCCTTTATGGGATGCACTTCGAGGACTGGCCCGACGGAGAACTGCATGAAGTCGAGTTCAAGCTCACCGACGTCGTGCACCATGGCGACCGGTTCCGCTACGACTATGACTTCGGCGACTCTTGGGAGCATGAAGTGCTGGTGGAGCGAGCTGACACGATCCGCCCCGTGCTCAAGTTCGCGGTTTGCCTCGACGGGGCGAACGCCTGCCCACCCGAAGACTGCGGCGGAACCGGCGGCTATGCCGATCTCCTCGAAGCACTGGCCAACCCAGCGCACGAGGAGCATGAGCGGTACCGGCGGTGGGCAGGAGGAGACTTCAGCCCGGAGGCCTTCGATCTCGCCGCCACGAACGCCGCGCTCCAGCGCCTCCGCTGATCAGCTCGCCCAGAGCCCCGCCGAAAGCACGCTACTGAGTAGCGCCTGGACGATGCGCCAGTTCAGGCGGCTGCCGCGACCGCGTGTCGTTCGTGCCGCCCAGCCGGTTCCGGTAGCGCCCCTTCTGCCCAGCCGGAGTGCGGGCCGAGGCGACCATCCTGGGCTAGATCGTCGACGTGCATGCCGAGCAGAATGGCGCCGCCTATCAGGAGGTCACGCTCGGTAGGAGTGATATCGCCCCGGTCAGCCTGCTCGCGGAAGACCGAGCAGATGTGCTGGAGCGCCGCATCAACGGTAAACACGGTGATCACAGTTCTCACCTCCATCCCAGACATACCGCCAGGGACCCCAGGCTGGTCATGGGCTTTGGTCCTAACTGTGGGCCTGCCCCGGGCCGCCAGGGTGTACCTGCATGCCGGGGAGGAGCAGGACCGCCAGCTCGCAAGCACGCTCGGCAAGATGGCCCGGCGAGAGCTGAGACGGTCCAGCGGTGCCCGGGTAGCGACCAATCGCACGCAGACGTCCAAGGGGCAGGAACGGGAACTGGCGATCATGGCAGGTAGGCAGCTTGAGCTGGGAACTCATGGTGTGGAGCGGGTGACGAGAATCGAACTCGCACTATCAGCTTGGGAAGCTGACGTTCTACCATTGAACTACACCCGCGAGGTCCCTGCCGGCTCCGGCACTGCCCATCTGGGTTCGCCCCGACATCGTACCGGAAGAGCAAGGTGGACAGATCGAGTTGGCAGGCTGCCGGGCAGTACCACGACCCGACTCGCTGTCGCCGCTCTGCTCACAGGAGACACCATCGTCCGGCGCGAACACGGCCGCCCCATGCTCCGCTCCGGGTCAGGCAGGTGATCATGGGTACGCTAACAACTGGGGTGACCTTCGATGTGGGCCACCTCATCGATGCCTTGTCTTCTGACCTCGCCTGACCGGTCTCACCGGCTCAGACGAGGTTGTCGAACTCGCCTTTCTTGGCGCCGTCCAGGAAGGCTTCCCACTCGGCAGCCGTGTACCGGAGGATGGGCCCCCCGGGGTCCTTGGAGTCCCGGACGGCGACCATCCCGTCGTCAGGCGCGAGTTCCACACAAGCCCCGTTGCCAGCGCTTTTCCGCGCCTTGAGCCAGGCGAGTTCATGGCCCGGCGAGCCAGTTCTAGGCATCGTTTCCTCGAAGCTGAGTTCCGTAATCACAACAGGGCTAGCGACCACAGTCGCTAGCCTGTCCTGAACGACTTGCTCTGTTTGGCCAGCAGGTCGACAGATTGCTGCTGACTAAGCGCGAGCGTGCTGAGACGATCAAAGATCTGCGTGTATCTTGCCACATCCTGAGGCCTCTCAAGGTACATCTGTCCCACCAGTCCCTCAACGTAGACCAGGCCTGGCACCGGGGGAGCGAATTCGAGCGGCCCGGGACGCCGGCCCTAGCCGACCCGCTCGATGATGGTCGCGTTCGCCTGGCCGCCGCCCTCGCACATGGTCTGCAGGCCGAACCGGCCACCAGTGCGCTCGAGCTCGTGCAGCAGCTTGGTCATCAGCACGGCACCGGTCGCGCCGAGCGGATGGCCGAGCGCGATGGCACCGCCGTTCGGGTTGGTCTTCTCCAGCGACGCCCCGGTATCCCCCGACCAGGCGATGAGCACCGGCGCGAACGCCTCGTTCACCTCGAAGACGTCGATGTCGCCGACCTGCAGGCCCGCCTTGGCGAGCGCCTGCTCGGTGGCCGGGATCGGCGCGGTGAGCATGAACACCGGGTCGCCGCCGGTGACGGCCAGCGCGGCGATCCGCGCCCGCGGCGTGAGCCCGTGCCGCTCGACCGCCGCCTCGGAGGCCACCAGGACCGCGGCGGCGCCGTCGGAGATCTGGGACGCGGTCGCCGCGGTGATCTCCCAGCCCTCGCGCAGCGGCGCGAGCGCGGCCATCTTCTCCAGTGAGGTGTCGCGGCGCGGTCCCTCGTCCACGCTCACCCCGTTCACGGCGGTGATCTCCCGCCCGAACCGGTCCTCGTCGATGGCCCGGATCGCGCGCCAGTGGCTCTCCAGCGCGAACTCCTCCAGCTGGCCCCGGCTGATCCCCCACTTCTCGCAGACCAGCTGGGCGCCCCGGAACTGGGAGATCTCCTGGTCCCCGTACCGGTCCTTCCAGCCCTGGCCGAACGGCAGCGGCATCCCCTTCTCGGCCGCCAGCATCACCGACGACCCCATGGGAACCACGCTCATGCTCTCCACGCCCGCCGCGACAACCAGGTCCTGGGTGCCCGACAGCACCGCCTGGGCGGCGAAGTGGACGGCCTGCTGGGAGGAGCCGCACTGGCGGTCGATGGTGACGCCCGGCACGTGCTCGGGCAGGCCGGCCGACAGCCACGCCTGGCGGGCGATGTCCAGCGACTGCGGGCCGATCTGGGAGACACACCCCATGATCACGTCCTCGACCGCGCCCGGGTCGGCGCCGGTGCGGGCCAGCAGCTCCCTGAGCGCGTGGGCCGCCAGGTCTACCGGGTTGATCCCCGACAGGCCGCCGTTGCGCCTGCCCACCGGGGTACGGACCGCTCCGACGATAAAAGCTTCCGCCACGACGCCCTCCACGCGCTGAAGGGGCGAACTGCCCTCTGCTCTGCTCGGTCACCCTGATGTTACCGTCGGGTTAACCTCGCGCCCATGCCTGCATAACGACAGTTCACGCCGGTCCCTTGCCCTGGCCGGCCCCACCGCCGGCGCGCCAGTGACCGGCCAGGCATCTATGCTCGAAGCAGGAGCCCCGCCGCGACGGGGGACGCCGAGCCGGGAGGAGTCCGATGGCCGCGGGCCTGATCCTGCTGGTGTTCCTGGCGCTGCTGGTGGCGTTCGGCTGGTCCGTGCTCCGCCGCCGCCTGCACATGGGCACCACCAGGGGCCGGACCTGGCTGATCGTCATGGCGGTGTTCATCGTGGGCGTGCTGGCCATGTGGGCGTACTCCACGCACCAGTGACCGGGCGCCGCCGGCTCGCTGGTCATCGGCCTGGCTCAGTCGGTGGGCTGGCCCTTGCTGATCGGCATCTCGAACCAGACCACCTTGCCGTTCCTGGTCGGCCGTGAGCCCCACCGGCTGGCGATCTGGTCCACCAGGTAGAGCCCCCGGCCGCCCTCGTCGGTCTCGTCCGCGCTGCGGATCCGGGGCAGCCGCAGATCGGTGTCGAAGACCTCGACCCACACCGCCGCGGCCCCGCGGCGCAGCCGCAGCGTGAACTGCTTGGGGGGCGGCTCCGGCAGCGGCTCGGCCTTCCACGCCGGGCCCGGACGGCCGGGCCCGGCCACGGCCCCGGCCGGCTCCAGCGCGATCCGGCGCCGCCGACGGGGCAGGGTCGTGTGCAGGACGACGTTGGTGACCACCTCCGACACGAGCAGGCAGGCGAGTTCGGCCTGCTTGGGGGGCACGCCCCAGCAGGTCAGGATCGCCTGCGCCTGGCGGCGTGCCTCGGAGACCCTGATCGCCTCGGCCGGGAATTCGCACTCCCAGGACGCGAGGTCGGTCCGCGAGGTCCGCACCACGACGATGGCCATGTCGTCGTCGATGTCGCCGGGCACCGCCTCCTCGGCCGCCTGGGCGATCGTCTCGACATCGGCCCCGGCGACCGCCCGGACGGCGCTGCGGAGCATCTCCGCCGCCTCCGCCTCGGTGTAGTGGCCGGAGCCGTCGAGGCGCTGCCGCCGGTCGGTGAGGCCATCGGTGTAAAAGACGAGGGTGGACCCGGGCGGGAGCTCGCGCACCTCCTCCCGGTAGGTGGGCAGGCCCGGTATGCCCTTGCCGCGCAGCCCGAGCAGGACCCCCTTGTGCTCGATCTCCAGCTCGCCCACCTCACCGTCGGTGATGAGCAGCGGCGCGTCGTGCCCGGCGTTGGCAAAGGACAGCCTGCGGGACCACGCGTCATAGACCAGGTAGGTACAGCTGGCCATCGGCGGGTCGAGCTGGCCGGGCGATTCCGGCGCGGTCGTGCCCAGCGTCCGGCACCAGTCGTCCAGCTTGCGCATGATCTCCGCGGGCGGCTTGTCGTCCTGGGCGAAGGCGCGCAGCGCCGCGCGCAGCTGGCCCATGACCGCGGCCGCCCGGGCGCCGCGGCCTTCCACGTCGCCGATGACGATGCCGACCCGGCCCGCCGACAGCGGGATCAGGTCGTACCAGTCGCCGCCCACCTGGGTCTGGATCCCCTGGCCGTGGGTCTCCAGCGGCTTGGCCGGCATGTACCGCCAGGCGACCTCGAGGCCGTCGAGGGTGGGCAGGCGCTGTGGGAGCAGGCTGGTCTGGAACGCCAGCGCGGTGCGGCGTTCCTCCTCGAACAGCATCGCGTTGTCGATGGCGATGGCGACCCGGCCGGCCACCGCGGCCATGAATCCGCGGTCGTCGGCGTGGTAGTGGCGCTCCTCGGAGTCGGTGAGCCGGGACAGGCCCAGGCTCATCACCCCGAGCAGCTCGCCACGGGCGTGCAGCGGGGCGGCGATGACCGAGGTGAGCCCGACCTCCTCGCTGGCCCGCAGGCTCCTGGGGCTCGGCGCCGGGTACTGCTTGTCACGCAGGTCCCCTACCACCACCGCGTCCAGCTGCGTCATCGCCTGCTGGCAGAAGTGGCCGTCCGGGTAGACGATCTGCTCGCCCACCCGGGCCCAGCTTCCCGGCGGCGGCGTCCAGCCCTGAGCGTTGGTCTGCGCCCGGCGGATGAGCTTGTCGCCCTGGAACAGGTCGATGAAGCAGTGGTCCGCGAACTGGGGGACCAGCGTCTCGGCCACGTGCCGCAAGGTGAGGTCGAGCTCGAGCGACCCGGCCAGGCGCTCCCCGATCCGCTCCAGCAGCCGGATCCGGTCCCGCTCGCGCCGGCCGACCCGCTGGGCGGCCCGGCGGGCGATGACCGCGATCGCGTCGACCGCGCCGGAGGAATCACGCAGCGGGACGGCCTGCGCCTGGACGAAGACCCGGGACCCGTCGGACCGCACGCTGGCGAAGGTGCCCTCCCAGGTGCCGCCGGCCAGCACCTGCCGGACCAGCTCGGCCCCCGCGCCCAGGTCCCCCTCCTCGAAACCGAGCGAGAGGATGGGCCGGCCGACCGGGCGCCCGGCGCCGCCCGCGAAGCCGAACAGCTCGGCCGCGTAGGCGTTCGCGTACCGCAGGTGGCCGGCCTGGTCGGTGACCAGCACCGCCGCTTCGATCTGCCCGAGCACGGCGTCGGCGGGCAGGAAGACGGCGGGCCCGGCCCCGTCCCCGCTCACCGCGCGGTCCCCCGGCCGGGCCGGGTGCGGCGGCCGCCCGCCGCGCCGCGGTGGTCAGTGCGCGGCGACGAACACGTGCGCGGCAACCCGGCGGGGCAACTCCGCCGTGATGCTGCCGGCTCCGCCCTCACTGGTCACCCGTACACCGTCGTCGGTCATTGCGAGCGTGACCTCGCGTCCCGGTTGTATCCCGCTGCGCCTGAGTTTAAGCATCAAGTCGGCATCGCTTTGGACTTGCTCGCTGATCCGCCGGACCACGGCCGGGCCCGCGTGCGCGGTCGCCGCCCGGTCCATCGGCTCGACGGACTCCCGGCCCGCGGCCACCGCCCGGCTGGTGGCCTCGGCCGGCACCCCCAGCTCGTCGAGCCCGGGGATGACGTTGCCGTGCGGGCAGTACACCGGGTAGTCGAGCAGCTCGACCAGCCTGCGCTCGACGTGCTCGGAAATCACGTGCTCCCAGCGGCACGCCTCGACGTGGACCTCTTCCCAGGGCAGGCCGATGACGCCGACCAGCAGGCACTCGGCCAGCCGGTGCTTGCGCATGACCCGGGTCGCGAGCTCGCGGCCGGTGACGGTCAGCACGAGCAGGCGGCCGTCCTCCAGCCGCAGCAGGTCGTCGCGCTCCATCCTCGCCACGGTCTGGCTGATCGTCGGCGCGCTCTGCCCGAGCCGCTCGGCGATCCGGGCCCGGAGCGGGACGATGCCTTCTTCCTCAAGCTCGAAGATGGTCCGCAGATACATCTCCGTCGTGTCGATCAGCCCGTGCGCGGTCACCGCTTTACTCCCTTCGCAGCCGATGGTATTCGGTTGCGACCGATTGCGGTGGCGGCCACGACGCGGGCCAGGTCAGGGGGCCAGGCGCTCGACGACCCAGTGCGTCCCCTGACGGCGGTAACGCAGCCGGTCGTGCAGCCGGTTGGCCCGGCCCTGCCAGAACTCGACGATGTCGTGCCTGAGCCGGTAGCCGCCCCAGAAGCTGGGCATGGGCACGGTCGCGCCTTCCGGCCAGCGCTGCTCCAGCCGTGCGTAACGGTCGTCGAGCACCGCGCGCGAGCCGATCACCGACGACTGCCTGCTGGCCCACGCCCCGAGCTGGGAGCCGTGCGCGCGGGAGTGGAAGTACGGCTCGCTCTCGCGGGCGGACAGGGGCGAGACCGCGCCCTGGATGATCACCTGGCGGTGCAGCGCGTACCAGGGGAACAGCAGGCACGCCCAGGGGTTCCCCGACAGGTCCTGGGCCTTGGCGGAGGTGCGGTTGGTGTAGAAGACAAAGCCGTCCTGCCCGTGGCTCTTGAGCAGGACCGACCGCGCGCGCGGCCGCCCGGAGCCGGTCACGGTAGACAGCACCATCGCGTTCGGCTCCGGCAGGCCGGCCGCGCCCGCCTCGGCCAGCCAGCCCGAGAACTGCACCACCGGGTCGGGCGCGAGCATGCCTTCGTCCAGGCCCGGGTCGCCCAGCCCGCCCGGCCCCGCCCGCCCGGCTGGCTGGCCCGTCCCGGATGGATGGTTATCGGTGCCCACGGGTATTGATCCTCACACAACCGCGGCCGGGCACGAAGCGGGAACGCCGGGTGGCGGTTATCACGGCCCCCACCGCTACCAGTAGGCCCTTCCCGCGAGGTTGAATTGATCAGGCTGCGGTAGGAGCTACCCGCCACCACAGCCGCAGCGGCCCGGCGCCGGGTCACGTCGCTCACGAGGAGACGCAGATGTCCGAGTTCAGGCCCGGGCTCGAAGGCGTTGTCGCATTCGAGACGGAGATCGCCGAGCCCGACCGGGAAGGGGGGTCTCTCCGCTACCGCGGGGTGGACATCGAGGATCTGGTCGGGCATGTCACCTTCGGCCGCGTGTGGGGCCTGCTGGTGGACAACGCCTTCACCCCCGGCCTGGCGCCGGCCGAGCCGTACCCGATACCGGTGCGCTCCGGTGACATCCGGGTGGACGTGCAGAGCTCGCTGGCGGCCCTCGCCCCGGCCTGGGGCATGCGGCCGCTGCTCGACATCAACGACCAGCAGGCCCGCGACGACCTCGCGCGCGCCTCGGTGCTGGCGCTGTCCTTCGTGGCCCAGGCGGCCCGGGGACCTGGCCTGCCGGCCATCCCTCAGGAGCACGTGGAGCAGTCGGACAACATCGTCGAGCGGTTCATGATCCGCTGGCGCGGCGACCCGGACCCACGGCACGTCAAGGCGGTGGACGCCTACTGGACCTCGGCCGCCGAGCACGGCATGAACGCCTCCACCTTCACCGCCCGGGTCATCGCGTCGACCGGGGCGGACGTCGCGGCGGCGCTGTCCGGGGCGGTGGGCGCCATGTCCGGGCCGCTGCACGGCGGCGCGCCCGCCCGGGTGCTGCACATGATCGAGGAGGTCGAGCGGACCGGCGACGCGACACGCTACGTCAAGGACGCGCTTGACCACCACGAGCGGCTGATGGGATTCGGGCACCGCGTCTACCGCGCCGAAGACCCCCGCGCCCGGGTGCTGCGCCGGACCGCCAAGGAGCTCGGCGCGCCCCGCTACGAGGTGGCGGTGGCGCTGGAGGAAGCGGCCCTCGCCGAGCTGCACGCCCGCCGGCCGGACCGGATCCTGGCCACGAACGTGGAGTACTGGGCGGCCGTCGTGCTGGACTTCGCCCAGGTTCCCGCGCACATGTTCACGGCCATGTTCACCTGTGCGCGGACCGCTGGCTGGGCCGCCCACATCCTGGAGCAGAAGCGGACCGGGCGGCTGATCAGGCCGAGCGCCCGCTACGTGGGCCCGAAGCCGCGCCCGGTCCGGGACGTGGACGGCGCCGAGGCCGTCCTGGACGAGATCTGACCCGTCACCGGGCTTCACGGCGCACTCCCCCCGGATTTGCGCCATGATCACGTCCGTTTCATCCCCATTCCCGTGACGCAAGCCCTGGCAAGTCGCGGAAGAGGGTGGCCGCTGGGGCCATGGCAGGCCGCGCCGCGGCCGGCGTGGCAGCTGAGAGTCACCGATAGGGTTGATGGCGTGACCGACAGCATGATGATCCCGGCCGAGCTGAAGCCCGCCGACGGCAGGTTCGCCAGCGGCCCGTCCAAGGTGCGTCCCGAGCAGCTGGCCGCGCTGGCCGCGTCCGGCGCCAACTACCTGGGCACCTCGCACCGCCAGGCTCCGGTCCGCTCGGTGGTCCGGCGGGTGCGCGAGGGCCTGGCCGAGCTGTTCGCCCTGCCCGGCGGCTACCAGGTGGTGCTGGGCAACGGCGGCACCACGGCCTTCTGGGACATCGCGGCGTTCGGCCTGGTCAGCGAGAGATCACTGCACCTTTCGTTTGGCGAATTCTCCGCGAAGTTCGCGAAGATCATCGGCGGCGCGCCCTGGCTGGCCGACCCGGCCGTGATCGAGTCGGCGCCGGGCAGCCACCCGCAGCCGCGGGCGGAGGCGGGCGCGGACACCTACGCGTTCACCCACAACGAGACCTCCACCGGGGTGGCCATGCCCATCCGCCGGGTGCCGGGCGCCGACCCGGGCGCGCTGGTCATCGTCGACGCCACCAGCGGGGCGGGCGGGCTGCCGGTGGACATCGGCGAGACCGACGTCTACTACTTCGCGCCGCAGAAGTGCTTCGGGTCCGACGGCGGCCTGTGGATCGCGCTGATGTCGCCGGCGGCGCTGGCGCGGGCCGCCGAGATCGCGGCCAGCGGCCGCTACATCCCCGGCTTCCTGTCGCTCCCGCTGGCCATCGACAACTCGGCGAAGCAGCAGACCTACAACACCCCGTCGGTCGCCACCCTGCTGCTGCTCGCCGAGCAGGTGGAATGGATGCTCGGCGGGGGCGGCCTGGCCTGGACCACGGCCCGGACGGCGGACTCGTCGTCGCGCCTGTACACGTGGGCGGAGAAGTCGGCGTACGCGACCCCGTTCGTGGCCGACCCGGCCCAGCGGTCGCCGGTGGTGGGCACGATCGACTTCGCCGATACGGTGGACGCCGCCGCGGTCGCGGCCATCCTGCGGGCGAACGGCATCGTGGACACCGAGCCGTACCGCAGCCTGGGACGCAACCAGCTGCGCATCGGCATGTTCCCGTCGGTGGACCCGGCCGACGTGGAGGCGCTGACCGCCTGCGTCGACTACGTGGTCGAGCGGCTGTAGCCCTTTCCCGGCCGGGCCCGGGTCAGCGCAGCACGGCCCCGATGACCGCACCCAGCACGAGCAGGACGAGCACAGTAGGCAGCAGCCAGCGCGTGGTGCGGTTCACACCAGGCAGCTTAGTGGCCAGTTCCGCCTGGTCAGCTCAGGCCGGCTGGCTCGGCGCGGGCGCGAGCAGCGGCCAGGCGCCGAGGGTCTCGTACCGGGGCTGGTCCTGGAGGCGGCTGCGGATCAGGTAGATCTCGCCGGCCGTCCAGGGCGTGCCTGCGAAGCCGCCCAGCGTCGCCACCAGGGTCTGCACGTCGGCCGGCGCGCGGCACCGCGCCAGGGTCAGGTGCGGCTCGTACCTCCTGCCCTCGGTGGTGGGCGGCACACCCGCCCGGCGGGCCCCGGCGGCCACCGTCTGCGCCAGCCGTCCCAGCCCGTCCAGGTCGCCTTTCACCCCGGTCCACAGCACCCGGGCCCGGGCGGCCGCGGGGAAGGCCCCGGCGCCGCCGAGCGCCAGTGACAGGCGGGGGTGCCGCGCGGCGGCACGTTTGAGCCGATCACCGAGTTTCCCGGTCAGTTCCTCATCCACCTCGCCGAGGAAGGCGAGCGTGAGATGCCAAGCGTCCCGCCCCGTCCAGCGCAGCTCTGGCCAGGCCAGCCGTAGCGGTGCCACCGCGCTATCCAGTTCACCGGCTGCGGCGGCGGGAAGCGCGATGGCCACGAACAACCTCATAGGCCATTCGTAGCAGTCCCAGCCCGGCCACGCCCAAATCTGCCGCTCAGGCGCCCACCGCGCCGTCGATCCGCTCCCGGAGCAGGTCCGCGTGGCCGTTGTGCCGGGCGTACTCCTCGATCATGTGGACCATGATCCAGCGGAGTGAGAACTCCTGGCCGTCCTGGGTTCCCGTGACCTCCAGCGACGGGGCCGCCGCGACCCGCGCCCGCGCGTCCGCGCACTCGGACCGCCAGGTCGCGAACGCCTCCGCCACGTCGGCCCCGTCCACGTCGTCGAAGTCGGCGTCCGGGTGGTCGTCGGTGTAGTAGTGCCACGGG
The DNA here is from genome assembly GCA_963730065.1 of uncultured Actinomycetes bacterium. Lineage (GTDB taxonomy): Bacteria > Actinomycetota > Actinomycetes > Streptosporangiales > Streptosporangiaceae > UBA9676. The sequence continues at coordinate 154,275 of CAVSQL010000020.1, forward strand.
ACCTGCTCACCCCCGAGCACCATCGCGAACCACTGCTGCTCCCCCTCGGCCATGTGCCGGACCAGCCCGAGCAGCGACAGGCTGGACGGCGGCACCGGCCGCTCCCGCAGCTGCTCGCCGGTCAGGCCGTGGCATTTGAGCGCCAGGGTGTCCCGCTGGAAATCGAGCCAGGCATCGAGCATCTCGCGCTCGGCCGCCACTGGCGCCGGCACGACCCGTTCAACCGTCATGACCCCGATTCTGGCCCGGCGGCCACGGCGGTGACGAGCGGCTGGCCGCCGCGGGCGGGCGCGTCACGCACCCGGGCCAGCAGGAGCGCGGCGCTGGCCGCGGCCAGCGCCGAGATCACGCCGCCGCCGATCAGGCCCATCCGCGCCCCGAACTGCTCGGCCGCCCAGCCGACCAGCGGTGACCCGAGCGGGGCGCCGCCGAGGAAGACCAGCATGTACAGGCCCATCACACGGCCGCGGACCGCCTGGTCCACGCCGAGCTGGATGGCCGAGTTGGTGGTGGTGGTGAACATCAGCAGCGCGAAGCCGGTCGGCACCAGCAGGACCAGGAACGACCAGAACGTCGGCATCAGCCCGGCCGCCACCTCCAGCACGCCGAAGGCGAGCGCGGCGGCCAGCATCAGACGCATGCCGGGCCGGGCCCGGCGGGCGGCCAGCAGCGCGCCGCCCAGCGCGCCCACCGCGAACATGGTGGAGGCCAGCCCGAACGCCCCGGCACCGGTCCCGAACACGCCGCGCGACATCAAGGCGGTCGTCACCTGGAAATTCATGCCAAACGTGGCCACGAAGAAAACCAGTGCCAGCGTCAGCCACAGGTTCGGGCGGGCCCGGACATAGGCCAGTGCCTCCCGCAGTTGGCCGGGGGCCCGGGGCGCCCGCTGCACCGGGTGCAGGTCGGCGGGGCGCATCAGTTTGAGGCCGAGCAGGACGGCGGCGAACGAGGCGGCGTTCACCAGGAACGCGGCCGGGGTGCCGACGGTGCTGATGACCAGGCCCGCCACGGCCGGCCCGGTGATCCGGGCGAGGTTGAAGGCGGCGCTGTTCAGCGCGATGGCGTTGGCCATCCCACCGCGGCCCACCATCTCCGCGACGAATGTCTGGCGGGTGGGGTTGTCCACCACCGCGACCAGGCCCAGCGCGAAGGCGAGCAGGTAGACCTGCCAGACAGCCACCGCGCCGGTCAGGGCGAGCACGCCCAGGATGAGCGCCTGCGCGCCCATGGTGGCCTGGGTGGCGAACAGGATCCGGCGCTTGGGATAGCGGTCGGCGATCATCCCGCCCCACAGGCTGAACAGCAACTGAGGCAGGAACTGGAGCCCGGTGACGATGCCGAGGGCGGTGCCGCTGCCGTGGGTCAGCTCCAGCACGAGCCAGTCCTGCGCCACGCGCTGCATCCAGGTGCCGGTGTTGGAGACGACCTGCCCGGTGACGAACAGCCGGTAATTGCGGGTACCGAGCGAGGCGAAGGTCCGCAGCCACGACCGCCGCGGCCGGCTGGCCCGGGGCCGCCCGGGCCGGCCGGGCAGGAAACGCCGGAGCTGGCCCGGCCGGAAACGCCGCGGCCGGGCGGCCTGGAAACGCCGGAGCTGGCCGGGCCGGAAACGCCCCGGCCGGGCGGTCAGGACTGGCTGAGCTTCTCCAGGATCGGCGCGGCGGCCCGCAGCGTGGCCCGCTCCTGCGGGCTCAGCTCCGCCAGCCGCCTGGCCAGCCAGGCTTCCCGCCGCCGGCGGACCTTCTGCACCAGGTCCCGGCCTTGCGGGGTCACGGTGAGTATCACCTGGCGCCGGTCCGTGGGGTGCGGCGCCCGCATCACGAGCTGCCAGTCCGCCAGGGCGGCGATGACGCGGGTCATGGACGGCGGCTGGACCTTTTCGTGCTCGGCCAGTTCCCCGGGGGTCATCGCGCCGAGCCGCTCCAGGGTCGCCAGGGCGGCCAGCTGCGTGTCCGAAAGCGCGGGCTCGGCGAGCTCGGGCACGAGCCGCTCGACCCGGAGCCGCCGTGCCAGGCGGCTCACCGATATCCGGAGTGCGGTGGCGAGACCAACGTCGGACCGCTGCTGCTGTAGTGTCATCCTCTTTAGCCTGAGTCATTACTTTTGCTAACAGTACGCGCAGGCGAAACATTTCGTCAACCACCGCGGACAGGCTGGTGAGCGCGGGTGCGCGGCGCGCGCCCGACGGGTTAGCCTGGATCCGTGACGCGCAGCCAGCGGCCGGTGCCGCCGCCTCTGGAGGCGAACGACCGACGGGTCACCATCGTCGGCACCGTGGCGTGGGCGGTCGCCCTGGTGGTGCTCCTGGCGCTGCGCGGGCAGATTCCCGCCAGCAACCAGTGGTGGATCTGGACCGGCGTGGCCGGGGTGTGCATGGGGCTGTTCGCGCTGTGGTATGTCCCCCGCTTCAAGCGCGCCCGCGCCCGCAAGGCGCAGCGCCGGGCGGAGGCCCGGGCCGCCGCGGCCGCTCAGCCGTGCTCGAACGACTCGAAGACGGTCTCCTCCACCGAGACGCCGGGCACGTCCACGAGGTCGTAGCCAAGCTCGTCGATCACGGGCCGGACGGGCTGGCCGGCCGGCGTCGGCAGCGCCTCGGAGTGCGCGCCGCACCCATGGTCCGCTGAGACCACCCGGCCGTCGTCCGGCGCGTAGCTGTTGGCGCACACACCGAAGACCTGCCCGAGCGGGCCGCCCAGGCGGATGAAGAAACCGCAGGTAAGGCACATTCCCGGCGCCAGATGAGCCAGCGGGCTCCGCGGTCCGTGCTCACCGGTGTACCAGCGCAGGGCCGCTTCGTCGCGGCCGATCGCGGACAGCACGCGCGCCCGGCAGACGGCCAGATCAGCCGCGAGAGCGCCCACCGCCGACTCGGCCAGGCCCGCCAACTGCGAGGCCATCCCGGTCAGGTCTTCCACGCCGCTGCCGTCGCCCTCAACCACCGCGGCGGGCGCGAGCCGCTCGTCATCGAGCGGGGCAGGCAGAATGTCTCCCGCCCCCAGGTCGCCGGGCCGGACCCGCTCCCGCCAGGGAACCCACGGCGGGGCCAGGATGGCGTCCGGGCCGGGCACGAGCAGGCTCTCGTCCACGGTGACGATCTTGGACCGCGACGCCCGGGCCACCGTGACCGCCCATTGCCAGCCACGGTAGGCGGGGTCGAGGCAGCCGAAGAGATGAGTGACGACCCGCTCGCCGTCCGCCTCCACGCCAAGGTGGTCGCCGACGGTGCTGGGCGCGGCGGTCTCCTCGGCGGCAGTGCGCGCCAAGTCCACAGCCTGCGCGCAGACCTCATCTGGTTCCCGGGTCCGTGTCCGAGTTGGGCTCACGTTCAGTAATTCTCCCCCATCGGCGTGCATGCTTACGTCACGATCCGGCCCAGATCGGGTTACATCCATCTGGCCTGCTGATTCGTGGCGCGACCGAAAGCGCAGAATACTTGGAATCATGGGATGGGCGGGCAGCCGGCTCAAAGCCGGACGGGCGACGCGGAGGGTGACCGCTGCCGCCCAGTCCGGCGCGAGAGCCGGGGCGTCCGCCAGCCGCGGCGCGGGCCGCGTGGTCCAGCGGATGACGCGGGCCTCCGGGGCGGGGCGCACCGGGCTTTCCAATCTCATCGAGCTGACTGCGGCCGGCAGCGCCGCCGACGCGTTCGTGGCGGTGGCGCTGGCGGGCACCCTGTTCTTCAGCGCCTCCGTCGACGAGGCCCGCGGCAAGGTCGCGCTCGCGCTGGTCGTCACCATGGCGCCGTTCGCGGTGCTCGCCCCGCTGATCGGCCCGATGCTGGACCGGGTCCAGGACGGCCGCCGCTACATCCTGGCGGGCACCTTGCTGGCGCGCGGGCTGCTGTGCTGGGGGATGTCGGGCGCCGTGTTCCACCACGACACAGTGACGCTGCTGCCGGCCGCGTTCGGCGTGCTTGTGCTGCAGAAGGCGTTCGGGGTGACCCGCAGCGCGATCACCCCCCGGCTGCTGCCGCGGGAGATCACGCTGGTGACCGCGAACGCCCGCGCTGGGCTGGCCTCCCTGATCGCCTCCACCGTGGGGGTTCTCATCGCCGGCGGCATCGATCTGGCCGCCGGTGGCGGGTCCGGGGGCGCCGCGTGGGTGCTGCGGGTCGGCACGGTGATCTACCTGGCGGCGACGGCCCTGTGCTTCCGGATACCGGATCAGGTTGACGTGCCCCGGTCACCGGCGCCTGCCGAGCCCGGTGGGCCCTCCCCCACCCGGCCGCTGGACGGCGAGACGGCGGCCACCTGGCCCGATGGCGGAGCGGCCGCCACCCGCCCGCTGGATGACACGGCTGGTGCCACCCGCCCGCCGGACGGCGCCACGGCTCCAGCCAGCCGCCGGCCGGGCGGCGGGGCGCCACGCACCCGCAAGCCCCGGCCGCCGGCCGGGCCCCGGGCCGGAACGCCAGGCGCGGAAACGGGTCGGCGCCACCGCGGGGCCGGACGAGATGGCGGACGCTGAGCCAGCTCGGGCCGGTCGTCGGGGAAGCCATGCGGGCCAACGCCAGCCTGCGCGCGTTCTCCGGGTTCATGGTGTTCTTCCTGGCGTTCCTGCTCCGGACCGTGCATTTCCCCGGAGTGCCCGACAAGGTCGCGCTCGCCCAGATGATCGCGGCGGCAGCCGCGGGTGGCTTCCTCGGCAGCCTGATCGGCTCCGCCTCGCGGACCCGTAAGCCGCAGATCATCACGTTCGGCCTGCTCGCGGCGTTAACGGTGATCACCGCCCTGTGCGCAGTGTTCTTCGGGCTCTGGGCGACCCTGGTGGTCGCGCTGGTCGCCGCGTTCGGGCAGGTGCTCAGCAAGCTCGCGCTGGATTCCACCATCCAGCAGGAGATCGGCGAGGAGATCAGGACCTCCGCCTTTGCCGCCTCCGAGACCCTGAACCAGCTGTCCTGGGTGGCGGGCGGGCTGGCCGGGGTGCTCATGTCGCTGACGAACAGCGGCGTGGCCGGCCTGACGGTGGCCGCCGCCGGTCTGGGCATCTCGTTCCTCCTGCTGGTGCTGCACCGGCGGCGGCGGATCCTGGCGGCCCGGCGGCGGCCCCCCCGCCCGCCACGGCCGCCCGCCAGCGGTGCGGGAGCGGGCCCACGGCCACCCGCCAGCGGTACCAGCGACCCGTAACCCGGCCCGCGGCGTAACCGGCCCCCGCGGTCGCCTGCCGCTGGCCACCGGCTGACCACCGCCGGCTGGCGGTATCAGCGACCCGTAACCGGCCCCGCGGCCGCCCGCGGGTGGCAGGAAGGTCAGGCCTCGATGTCGTCGGCCACGGCCCGCAGCACGGCCCCGATCTTCTTGGCATCACGCGGGTCCGGGTGCCGGCCGCGCCGGTAGGACGCCGACAGCCCGTCCAGCAGCTTGATGAGATCCTCGACCATCACGATCATCTCGTCGGGGTTCTTGCGGCTGGTCTTGGCCACGGTCGGCGGCGGCTCCAGCAAACGGACCTGGAGCGCCTGGACACCCCGGCGGCCCTCCGCCACGCCGAACTCGACCCGCTGCCCGGCGCGGAGCACCGCGCCGGCTGGGAGGGCGGACGAGTGCACGAACACCTCGCCACCGTCATCGCGGGTAAGAAAGCCGAACCCCTTGTCGGCGTCATACCACTTGACCTTGCCAGTGGGCACGGACGGACCTCACGCGGTGTAGGAGCGGGCAGGCACGCGCGGGAGCACGCGCTCCCAGGTTATCGGTCCGCTGCGGCAGCCGGCAGCCACCCCGGGACGTGACCGCGACAACGATGCGAGCCGGCGCCGACGGACCACGAGCCGGGGCGCCGACGGACCACGCGGACCCACGGCTCCCATCCCCCCGGGGGTGCGGCTACCGCAGCTGCCGCGGGGGCGGCTGCCGCTGCCGCTGCCAGGGAGGCAGCCGCCGCTGCGGCGCACGCCGCGCCTGCACCACCAGGTAGGCGGCGCACAGCACGTTACCGAGCCGGAGCAGGTCGCCGGCGTACAGCGCGAACGCATGCGGGTACGCCGTGACCGCGCCGCCCCGCCCGCCGGTGATCAGGGCGGCCAGCACCGTGCCCACGATCATGATGAGCACGGGCCCGACGACCGCGACCCATTTGTCGCGGGCCAGCCACATCGCCGACCGGATCGACAGCAGGCCGCCCAGCAGTCCGCCGAACAGCCAGTACGGGAACGGGAGGACGAGGCCGCCGAGGGCGAGCAGCATGACCGCGGCGGTCTCCAGCGGGTACCGGCGGGCCAGCCGGGCGGCGCTCACGGCCAGCCGTGCCGCGCCGCGGCCCAGCGCGGCCGCGGCGGTGCGCAGTGTCAAGGGGTCCCGCGGCGCACGGGTACGCGGGGGGAGCACCGGAATCCCATGGACCGGCGTGTCACCCCCGGACCGGCCAGCGCGCCCGGTCGGGCGGGAACCAGCCGTGGGCGGTATCACCGCGGTGGGCGTCAGCCAACCGGCCGGCTCCTGCTGCGAGGGCTCATCTCCCCCGGCCCTCGGTCCGGGAGTGCTCGCCCGGGTTCCGGCCCCACCGGTAGCCCGGGTTCCCGCCCCGCCTGAGCCCGGGGCTTCCGCGCCGTCGGAGGCCCCGGTCCCCGTCCCGCCGGAAGCATGAGCTCCCGTACCCGCGGCCGTCGCCCACCGGGAAGCCCGCGTGCCCGCCTCGCGCAGCGGCTGGGTTCCCATCGCGTCGGGCGAGGGAGAACCGGTGCCGCCCGGCGCCCGGCCGCCACCACCGCGCCAGGGCCACCAGTCAGCCCCGCCCGGTGCCTGGCCGGACGCACCGCCCGGGGCTTGACCAGCTGTATCGCCGCCCGGTACCTGGCCGGACGCACCGCCCGGGGCTTGACCAGCTGTATCGCCGCCCGGTACCTGGCCGGACGCACCGCCCGGGGCTTGACCAGCTGTATCGCCGCCCGGTACCTGGCCGGACGCACTGCCCGGGGCCCGGCCGGACGCACCGCCCGGGACCCCGCCGGACTCGCTGCCCGGTGCCCGGCCGGACTCGCTGCCCGGGGCTCGGCCGGACTCGCTGCCCGGTGCCCGGCGGGCCGGTGAGTTCGCCGCGGCATCTGGCGGTGCCGGCGCTTCCGGCTCGGCCGGGTGGGTTCCAGGCCTATCCCTCAGCAGGCCGCCCAGCCGGCCTTTGCGCTTCCTGTCCCCGGCCGTGCCCCGCCGCCCCGCTGACCGGTCCTGCGACCCGCCATCCTGGCCGGCCGGGGGGCGCCTGCCCGTGGGGCGGGCCCGCGTGGCTGGCCTCCACCGGGAGTTGATCGGGCGGGCCTCGAGCGGCCCCGTGATCGGGGCCTTCGCGGCGGCACCCGCTCCTGCCGCCCGCGACTGGCGGCTGACAAGTTCGGCATCCAGCCGGGCCCGCTCGGCCTTGACCAGATCCTCCGGTTCGCCGAGCCGGGCGAGCACCTCCCTGACGCGCGCCGGATCCGCCGTGCCATGGGGCCCGATCTCCCGCTCGATCCGGTTCCGGGTGGTCCCCACGAATGCGATCCGGCTGCCTTTGGGGAGGTAGCGCGTGCCGGCGACGGTCACCCGGGTCAGGTAATCCAGGATGAGCCTGTCGCCGGACAGGTTCGCAGGGACCTTCATGCCCAGATAATCCCCTTAATACTGGGAAATGTGGAGTCCATGACTTGATCGCGGTCGTGTCGTGCTGGCCCGCCTTTGACCCGGCGCCGGCGGAGAATGCCGAAGGGGCGGCCCCGCGCGGGGGCCGCCCCTAACGACTTGCTGGCAGGCACGAGGCCCGCCGGCACACGGACTAGAAGTCCATGTCACCGCCACCGGGGGCGGCGGGTGCCTTCTCCTTCTCCGGCTTCTCGACGATGACTGCCTCGGTGGTGAGGAACAGTCCGGCGATGGAGGCGGCGTTCTGCAGCGCGGAACGGGTGACCTTGGCCGGGTCAATGATCCCGGCCTTGAACATGTTGACGTAGTCGCCGGACGCGGCGTCGAGCCCGTGACCGGAGCTGAGCGTCTTCACCTTCTCAGCCACCACGCCGCCCTCGAGGCCGGCGTTGATCGCGATCTGCTTGAGCGGCTCCTCCAGCGCCCGGCGCACGATGGTCGCACCGGTCGCCTCGTCGCCCGTCAGCTCGAGCTTCTTGAAGGCGTTGATGCCGGCCTGCAGCAGCGCGACGCCGCCACCGGGCACGACACCTTCCTCGACCGCGGCCTTGGCGTTGCGCACCGCGTCCTCGATGCGGTGCTTGCGCTCCTTCAGCTCGACCTCGGTGGCCGCGCCGGCCTTGATGACCGCCACGCCGCCGGCCAGCTTGGCCAGCCGCTCTTCCAGCTTCTCGCGGTCGTAGTCGGAGTCGGTGTTCTCGATCTCGGCGCGGATCTGGTTGACCCGGCCGGAGATCGCATCCGCGTCACCCATGCCGTCCACGATCGTGGTCTCGTCCTTGGTGACGACGACCTTGCGGGCCCGGCCGAGCAGGTCGAGCTCGGCGGTCTCCAGCTTCAGGCCGACTTCCTCGCTGATGACCTGGCCACCGGTGAGGATGGCGATGTCACCGAGCATGGCCTTGCGCCGGTCACCGAAGCCCGGTGCCTTCACCGCAACGGACCTGAACAGACCGCGGATCTTGTTGACGACCAGGGTCGCCAGCGCCTCGCCGTCCACGTCCTCGGCGATGATGACCAGCGGCTTGCCGGACTGCACGACCTTGTCCAGCAGCGGCAGCAGGTCCTTGTTCGCCGAGATCTTGGAGTTGACGATCAGGATGTAGGGATCCTCCAGGACGCCCTCCATCCGCTCGGGGTCGGTGGCGAAGTACGGCGAGATGTAGCCCTTGTCGAAGCGCATGCCCTCGGTGAGCTCAAGCTCCAGGCCGAAGGTGTTGGACTCCTCGACGGTGATGACGCCTTCCTTGCCGACCTTGTCCATCGCCTCGGCGATCATCTCGCCGATCGCGGTGTCCCCGGCGGAGATCGACGCCGTCGAGGCGATCTGCTCCTTGGTCTCCACATCCTTGGCGAGCTTGGACAGCTCCTCGCTCACCCGCTCCACCGCGGCCTCGATGCCCCGCTTGAGCGACATCGGGTTCGCGCCCGCGGCCACGTTGCGCAGGCCCTCGCGGACCAGCGCCTGCGCGAGCACGGTCGCGGTGGTGGTGCCGTCACCGGCGACATCATCGGTCTTCTTGGCGACTTCCTTGACCAGCTCGGCGCCGATCTTCTCCCACGGGTCATCGAGCTCGATCTCCTTGGCGATGGACACGCCATCGTTGGTGATCGTGGGGGCGCCCCACTTCTTCTCGAGCACCACGTTCCGGCCCTTGGGGCCGAGGGTTACTTTCACGACGTCGGCCAGCTGGTTCATACCGCGTTCGAGGCCGCGCCTGGCGTCCTCATCGAACGCGATCATCTTCGCTGCCATAGGCTCCAGTCCTCCCGGGACTATGTGGCAATTGGGTGAACCGGGTCAACGCCCGCGACGGACGGCCGTCCCGCCGGGCAGTCCCTTCCTGCCGGCGCGGAGGCCTCATCGCCCCGATCCTGCCTTGGCGTTGTCACTCTCGATGGGAGAGTGCCAACGACCTGTTTAGCACTCTCGCCCCGAGAGTGCAAGCCAGCCCGGAAGGCCGGGCAAGCTAGCCATTCCGGTTGAGGGCACGGTTCCGGGCCGGTATAACCGGGGTATGTCCGCAACGGAGAAGCTGGCGATCAGCCTGCCCAAGGACCTGATCGAGAAGCTGCGCCGGGCCAAGGACGAGGGCCGGATCGAATCCGTCTCCGGCTACATCGCCGAGCTGCTCCGCCGCGAGGATGACTGGCGCGACGCCCGTGCCACCCTGGACCGCATCTTCGAGCGCTGCCCCGGCCCGGAGGCCAAGCACTACGCCTGGGCCAGGGAGGTCCTGGGCGTGGGCCCCGGGCCCGCGGCGTGATCGGCGGGCGGATCCTCGATACGAGCGCGCTGGTGCAGGCGGCCCGGGGCACGCCCTACATGCAGGCGCTGCTCTATATCAGCCACGAGCACCTGATCCCGCTCGTCATCCCCGCGCCCTGCCTGGCCGACGCGCTCGCCGGGCTCGACGACCCGCAGCAGCAGGCGCGCCTGTTCGACCTGGTGCGTTCGCCTATAGCGAAGGTCGCGCAGTTCGGGACGACCGAGGCGACCGGGACGGGCCTGATGCGGGCCAGCGCCCGGCCCGCGCGGGCGTCAACGAGCTGCGCGCACGCCGCCTACCTGGCGGCCGACCGGGGCTGGCCGGTGGTAAGCGCGCGGGCCGGCCCGATCCGGGCCATGAACCCAGACGTGGAGATCGAGCCGCTGCCCTGACCGCCAGCCGGGATGGCACGGACTGCTGGCCGCGATCTCACCGGCATGTCAGCGCGCGATCCGGCGGTGAGCCCCCGGGCACCAGGGCAGTCAGCCCGGGACATCACAGCCAGATGGCCCGGCACCCAGTACTCCTGGGTGCCGGGCCATGATGAACCGGTTTTAGCCGGAGACGGCGCGGACCGCCGATGCCTGGGGCCCGCGATCGCTCTGCTCGATGTCGAATTCGACCCGCTGCCCCTCTTCGAGGCTGCGGTAGCCATCCATCTGGATGGCCGAGAAGTGCACGAACACGTCCCTACCACCGTCGACCGCGATGAAGCCGTAGCCCTTGTCCGCGTTGAACCACTTGACGGTGCCCTGAGCCATTACCCAACAACTCCCTACCTACGCTCGGGCCTTTCAGGTCCCGCCCCTTGCTACCGCGGGACCCTCGATCGCGGAGCGCTAGGCGTGCCAGGCAAGCAGGGCTTGCCGTTCCCGCCGACCGACAGCGACCGGACACGACCATACCCCCTGTTACGCTCTCTCGTGACCGGTTACTCGCCTAACGCAGTCAGGCGAGTTATCCGTGCCGCCTGGGCACAGGGGCATCATGAACCACTCTGGATCGTAAACAGGCTGATCAGATCCGGGATCAGCCGCCGGCCACCGCCGGGATCACCGATACGTGCGCTCCCGCCGGGACGGGGGTCTCCAGGCCCTGCGCGAACCGCACGTCCTCGTCCCCGACATAAACATTCACGAACCGGCGCAGATTGCCGGTGTCATCCACAATCCGCCCGGCCAGCCCCGGGTAGGCGGTGCCGAGACCGGCGATCACCTCGCGCAGGGTACCCGGATCGGCGGTTACTTCGGCCGACCCACCGGTGTAGGTACGCAGAATGGTCGGGATACGGACAGAAACACTCATCAGCCAACTACCTTTCCGGGCTGGGCAAAGGACGGGGCCGCCGCCGCGAACTCGTGATCATGACATTAGTTTCGCCCTGACGACACCTAGGTCATGATCACGAGGCGAGCGCGGGGTTCCGGCGCGGGTCATGGGGAGTCCGGGAGCGGCAGCGAGTCCTCGAACGCGCGGAACGCCGCCAGCGTCGCGGGGATCGGCGCTGGGGCGGCCGCCGCCCCGGCCACGGCGTCGAGCGTCTTCAGGCCGTCGCCGGAGTTGATGATGACGGTCTCGGCGCCCGGGTCGAGCTGCCCGTCGGTGAGCAGGCGCTGGAGCACCCCCAGCGTGACCCCGCCCGCGGTCTCCCCGAAGATGCCCTCGGTCGCCGCCAGCAGCCGCATCGCGCTGACCACCTCCGGGTCGCCCACGTCGGCGACCGCGCCGCCGGTCCGCCGCACCACGTCCAGCACGTAGGGCCCATCGGCCGGGTTGCCGATCGCCAGCGACTTGGCGACCGTGGACGGCCGCACCGGCTGCACCACGTCGTGGCCGGCCCGGAACGCGGCGGCGACCGGCGCGCACCCGCTCGCCTGCGCCCCGAACACCCGGTACTTCGTGTCCTCGACCAGCCCCAGCGAGATCAGCTCGCGGAACGCCTTGTCGATCTTGACGAGCTGCGCGCCGGAAGCGACCGGCACCACGATCTGGGCGGGCAGTCGCCAGCCGAGCTGCTCGGCGATCTCATACCCGATCGTCTTCGAGCCTTCCGCGTAGTAGGGGCGCACGTTGACGTTCACGAACGCCCAGTCCTCGCGCTCGTCGGCCAGCTCGGACGCGAGCCGGTTCACGTCGTCGTAGGTGCCGTCCACGGCGACCATCGTCCCGCCGTAGACGGCGGTCGCGACGATCTTCTGCGGCTCCAGGTCGGCGGGGATCAGCACCACCGAGCGGATCCCCGTCCGCGCCGCGGCGGCGGCGACCGCGTTGGCCAGGTTGCCGGTGGAGGGGCAGGCGAGCACCTTGTAGCCCATCTCCAGCGCCGCGGCGAGGGCGACCGCGACCACCCGGTCCTTGAACGAGTGGGTCGGGTTGGCGCGCTCGTCTTTCACCCACAGCGCGCCCATCCCCAGCTCCCTGGCCAGATGGTCGGCGCGGACCAGCCGGGTGCAGCCGGGCTCGGTGCTCGGCGCAGCGGCCACGTCCGGCGGCACCGGCAGCAGGCTGGCGTACCGCCAGATGTTCGGCGGCCCGGACTCGATCACGGCCCTGGTCAGCGCGGGCAGGTCGTAGCCGACCTCCAGCGGGCCGAAACACTCGGCGCAGACATGCGTGGCGCCCAGATCGCTGATGGCACCGCATTCGCGGCACGCCAGATGAGTGGCGAATCCGAACCGGGAAGGTTTCTTCGTCGTCGTGCTATTCACAGGGGCGAGGCCTTTCTCCCTCATCTGTCCCGGCGGCTCTCACATGCCGCGGGCCGGAGTTGGCACCTGCCACGCAGCCAGGCCTCGTTCAGAAATCGCCGCGAGCATGCGTGGTGGTTGCCGGGGCTTCACAGGGCCGTTCCCTCCACCCCTCTGGATGAGCGTTATTAAGTTGTCCCCAGCACTCTAGCCGATCCCGCCGCTGCTCCTCAGGCCTGATCGGGTTAGCCTCACGGTCATGAACGCGCATGCGCGGGGCCGGGTACTCGTCGCGTCCAACCGGGGGCCCGTCTCGTTCAGGGTCAGCGACGACGGCCAGCTCACCAGCCGCCGCGGCGGCGGCGGGATGGTGTCGGGCCTTTCCTCCGTGGCCGGCCAGGCCGAGGTGCTGTGGGTCTGCGCGGCGCTCAGCGACGCCGACCGGGCGGCGGCCCGGGCCGCCCCGGGTGGCTACCTCGACACCTCCGCCGACGGCCGGGATCCGGCGGGATCGGCGGTGCGGATGCTCGACATCGGCGCCGCGACGTTCGAGCGCGCCTACAACGCGATCGCCAACTCCACCCTCTGGTTCGTCCACCACATGCTCTACGACACGCCGAACCGGCCGCATTTCGGTCTCGCGTTCCGCCGCGAGTGGGAGTCGTTCCGCGCCTACAACGCGGCGTTCGCCGACGCCCTGGCCGACGGCGCGGGCCCGGACGGCCACGGCGGCGTGCGCGCGATGGTGCAGGACTACCACCTGACGCTGGTCCCCCGGATGCTCGCGGACCGGCGCCCCGACGTCGCGATCGGCTACTTCTGCCACACCCCGTGGGCGCCGCCGGCCTATTACGCGATCCTCCCCGACGACGTCGGCCGCGAGGTGCTCGAGGGCATCCTCGGCGCCGACCACGCCGGGTTCCACACCCGCCGCTGGGCCGACGCGTTCCTCGACTGCTGCCGGGCGGTGCTGGGCGCCGAGGTGGACCAGGCCGCGGGCATCGTGCGGTACCGCGGCCACACCACCACCGTGGGCGTGCACCCGCTGGGCGTGGACGCAGGGGAACTGCGCGAGCGGGCCGCGGCCGCGGATGTCCAGGCGCATGTCACGGCGCTGACGGCGGCGGCGGGCGGGCGCAAGCTGATCGTCCGGGTCGACCGGACCGAGCTGTCCAAGAACATCGTCCGCGGCCTGGCCGCCTACCGGGAGCTGCTGGTCAGCTATCCCCGGTGGCGGGGGCAGGTGATCCACCTCGCGCTCGCCTATCCCTCCCGGCACGACCTGCCCGAGTACCGCGAGTACACCGCCGGCGTGCAGCGGCTCGCCCGCCAGATCACCGACGAGTTCGGCACCGAGGACTGGGACCCGCTGGTCCTGCAGGTCAACGACGACTACGCCCGCTCGCTGGCCGCCTACCGGCTGGCCGACGTGCTGCTGGTCAACCCCATCAGGGACGGCATGAACCTCGTCGCCAAGGAGGGCCCGCTGCTGTCCGAGCGCGGCTGCGCGCTGGTGCTGTCCCGCGAGGCCGGCGCGGTGGCCGAGCTCGGCGAGAATGCCCTGGTGGTCAACCCCTTCGACGTGACGCAGACGGCGAAGGCCCTGCACGAGGCGCTGAGCATGCCCGATGCGCAACGGCGGCGCCGGGCGGCTCTCCTGGCCGAGGCGGGGGCAGAGCATCCGCCCCAGCAATGGTTCACCGACCAGGTCAGCGCGCTGGACGCGGCGACGCGGCGAGCGCGCGGGCCAGCCCGCTCAGCAGGGCGGCCACCCCGTCCGGCCCGGCGACGACGAGGTCTGCTCCGGCGGCCAGCTCAGTGACCTCGCCTGAAGCGCTGCACACGGTCAGGCCCGGGTGCCCGGCCTCACGCCGGGCACGCACCGCGGCAAACGCCGGCAGGTCGCCGAGGTCGTCGCCGGCGAACAGGACCGGCCCCGACCTGCGTTCGGCCGCGAGGGCGGTGAGGGCGGTTCCCTTGTCCGTTCCCGGGGCGCGCAGCTCAATGACCAGCCGCCCCGGCTCGACCGCCAGCCCGGCCGCTGCCGCGAGCCCGGCGAGCGGATCCGCCAGGGCGGCGAGCGCCCCCGCCGGGTCGGCGGTGCGCCGGGTGTGCACGGCCAGCGCGCTCCCCTTGTCCTCGATCCACGTCCCTTCGGGCGCACCCGCCTCAGCGAGCACTTCGGGCAGCCGTGCCCGCACCGTCTCCACGCCGGGCGGCACCGGCGGAGAGCTCACCTCGCCGTCCTCCCACCGCTCCCACCCATAGTGCCCGAGCACGATCAGCCCGGGTACCTCCCCGAGCCCGCCCAGCTCCACCGCGTCCCCAGCCGGCCGCCCGGTGATAACCGCCAGCGTGCCAACCAGCCCGGCGAGCTCGCGCAGGGCCGGCACCGCCCTGGGATGCGCCCGGGCGCCGTCCGCTCTCGCCACGATCGGCGACAGCGTGCCATCGAAATCCGTAGCGATCAGCGCTGTCCCCGGCTCACGCCGGATCGCCGCCAGCCCCGCCCTTCCCTCGGCGGTCCGCGGCACGGGCAGCTCGCCTTCAGCCTGTGTCATCGCGTCGTCCTGGCTACGGGCCCGCACCCTCCCCCGGCGGAGATGTGCGTCCGGCACAAAGCGTTCAGCGTGTGCCAGACGCACCGTCCGTCGGGTCCAGCACGCAACGATCTCAACTGGCCGCGCCGTGCTCGGACGGGCCCGCGCGCATCCGGTTGCGGCGGGCGCGCTGCCGGCGCAGCCGCTTGACCAGGACAGGGTCGAACCCGAGCGCTTCCGGCCGGTCGATGAGGTCGTTCAGCAGCTGGTAGTAGCGGGTGGCGGAGAGCCCGAGCAGGTCGGCGATGGCCTGCTCCTTGGCGCCGGGCTGGCGCCACCAGTTCCGCTCGAAAGCCAGGATGCGCATGTCGCGCTCGGACAACGCCGCCATCAGCATCCCGCCTTCCTCTTGCTCGGTGGCCGGCCGGGACCTTCATGTTAGTGGCCGGCGAGGGAGCCTCTTAGTGGCCGGCAGGAGAGCGTCTTGTGCTGGCCGCCGCCCCAGCGGGCCCGGCGTCCCGGCGCACACGGCCGGTGACCTCAGCGTGCACGGCCGGTGACCTCAGCGTGCACGGCCGGTGACCTCAGCGTGCACGGCCGGTGACCTCAGCGTGCACGGCCGGTGACCAAGGGGCGGCGGGATCCGTGGGCCGCGGGAGCCCGGTGACCCTGGCCGGGCGGGCCGCCCGGCATCCGGCGGGACTGAACCCAAGGGCAACTTTTCCCTGGCCTCAGGGCCGTAGGGCCTATGCGCCGGGGGTGGTCAGGCCGTACGCTCACCGTTCGTGGGCTCTTTCGACTGCCTGAGTTTCCTGACCGACTACGGCCTCGACGATGGGTTCGTGGCCGCCTGCCACGGCGTCGCAGCCCGCATCGCCCCGGGCATCCGTATCATCGACATCACCCATCTGGTGCCGCCGGGTGACGTGCGCCGCGGTGCGGCGGTATTCGCCCAGACCATCCCCTACCTGCCCGCCGGGGTGCATGTGGCGGTGGTCGACCCAGGGGTGGGAACGGCCCGGCGCGGGATCGCCGTGCAGGCCGCCGACGGCTCCATCCTGATCGGGCCGGACAACGGCGTGCTGTCGTGGGCGATCGACCGGGTGGGGGGGGCCACCAGCGTCTACCAGCTCACCAACGGCGAACTGTGGCTGCACCCGCTGTCGCAGACCTTCCACGGCCGGGACATCTTCATCCCCGTCGCCGCCCACCTGGCCGCCGGGACCGGCCTCGCCTCGGTGGGGTCGCCGCTCGATCTCGGCGATCTGGTGACCCTGCCCGCGCCGACCAGCCGGGTGCACAACGGCGAGGCCGAGGGGGAGGTCATGTCGGTGGACAGGTTTGGCAACGTGCAGCTGTCCATCGCCGCCTCGGACGCCGACCGGCTCGGCATCGGGTTCGGTTCGTCGCTGGTGGTGCGCTGTGGGCGCCGGCAGCTGACCGTGCCCTACCTGGAGACGTTCGCCGCGGTCCCGCCCGGCGAGATCGTCGCCTTCACCGACAGCGCCGGGCTCATCTCGATCGCCGTCAACGCCGGTGACGCCGCCCAGCAGCTCGGCCTCCCGCCCGGCGCCCACGTCCGGCTGTCAGCCACGCCCTCCTGACCACACCCGGTCATCTGGCCGTGGCGGGGCCGGGTCCGCCCGCCGCGGCTGGAGTGGCGGTCCCCGGGGGGGTCACGCACCTTCGGTAGCACCCACCAAGCGCCCCCGAACATGACAGAATGCCCGTGGTAAATCACGGGGAGGAGGTGGCGGTGTCGCTGGGGTTTCCCCCCCGGGCGCGGGCGGGGGTAGCCGCAGGTCTCGCTGTGGCATGCCTGGCGTTCAACGCTGCTTCCGCCTCCGCCGCCGACAGCGTACGCAGCCAGGAGTGGTGGCTGACGAAGCTGCACGTGACGAAGGCGTGGCAGAGCACCCGCGGGAAGGGTGTCACCGTCGCCGTCCTCGACACGGGGGTCGACCCGACCCAGGCCGATCTCGCCGGCGCGGTGATCACGGGCCCCGACTACACCAATTCCGGGCGCGTGCGCGGCGGGCCGTTCTGGGGTGTCCACGGCACCGCCATGGCCAGCCTCATCGCCGGCCGCGGCCACGGCCCGGGCCATGCCGCCGGGATCATCGGCGTCGCGCCGGCCGCCACCATCCTGTCGGTGCGGGTGACGCTGGAAAGCGGCGACCCGCTGCTGTCGGACGCCAATGTCGCGGCCGGGCTTCCCCGCGCCATCGCCCGCGGGATCAGGTACGCGGTCAAGCACCACGCCTCCGTCATCGACCTGCCGCTGGACCCGGTCACCGCTCAGGGAGCGCCCGGCGCGGGCGGCAGCGCCGCCGAGCGGTCGGCGGTCGCCTACGCGATGGCCCACCATGTCGTGCTGGTCGCGCCCGCCGGGGACGACGGCGCCAGCACCGACGCGGTGAACTTCCCGGCCGCTTACCGGGGTGTCATCTCGGCCGGCGCCTTCAACTCGGCGTTCGCCAAGGCCCCGTTCAGCAGCCACCGGCCCTATGTGACGCTGACCGCGGCCGGGGACGGGGTCATCGCAGCCAACGGGACGCAGGGTTACGCCCTGGTCAGCAGCACCGCCGCGGCCAGTGCGGTGGTCGCCGGCATCGTGGCGCTCATCCGGACCCAGTTCCCGGCGCTGAGCCCGGCGCAGGTGACCAGCGCGCTCACGCAGAGCACCGTCTTCCGGCGCCCCGGCGGCCAGCAGGACGGATCCGGGGCCGGGACCGTGGACGCCGCCGCGGCCCTCACGGCGGCGGCGCGCATGATCGAGGCCGTGCCCACCTCGTCGGCCGGGACACATCCGGCGCCCGCAGCGCCCGCAGCGCCCGCTTCCAGAGGCGTCAGCAGGACCCTGCTCCTCGACATCGGCATCAGCGTGGCCCTGTTCCTGCTGCTGGCGGTGCCGATCCTCGGCTACGGCTATTACCGGCGCCGGCGGACCCGGGCCGCCCGGCTCGCCGAAGTGCGCGCGGCCGCCCAGCCCGTGGTCCGCAGGCCGCAGGCCCATGCCGCGGTAGCGACATCCAAGCCGGAAGACTACAGCTACATCGCGGCGCCGCCCGGGGCGGAATCCCCGGCCGCCGCCTCCCCGCCCGCCAATGGCATCAGGCCCGCCAGCCAGCCGCAGTGGGCGCCGTGGGGCAGCGAGAACGGCCCCCCGGAGGGCGCCTTCCCGGACAGCGCGTTCCCCCGGCCCGGGCAGCGCAACGCCCCCCTGTTCCCCGCCGCTCCGGGTGGCCTGGGCGGGCCGCCGGAACCCGCCGACCCGGATGAGCCTTCCTGGCCGGCCGTGGCCAGCGGGCGGCTTTGGCAGGCCGGGCCCGGCCCGGCGGGGCCGGCGCGCGCCGGGCCGCCCCTCAGCGCGGACACCCCGGACGCGGACGCGGCCGGGGAGCAGCGGGTGGCCCCGCCGCCCCGCACACCGAGTATCTCCGGCCGCCCGCCCTGGGAGCCGGCCCCCGAGCCAGCGGGCGAAGTCCCATGGAGCCAGTCACCTATGCCCCAAACCGGAGGCGCACGAATGTTTCCCACGGGCCAGCCGTCAGCTCCGACCGCGCCGACGCCAGCGTTCCCCGCGGGCGAGCCACCGGAGGCGGAGCTGTCGCCCTGGGACGCGATCGCGGAGGAGGCCTGGCCGGGCGGGCCGAGTGCGTCCGGGCAGCCGGCCCAGCGCGGGCCGGATCCCGCCAACCACGCCCCGGGCCAGGCGAGCGACTCCGGGGGCGGCCGGCCCGGCGAGGATCCGGCCGACGGCTCGCGGCCCATCTACGTGTGGAACCCGAGCGCCTCGACCGAGACCATCCAGGCCGTCCCGCCCGGCGAGAACCACAAGCGGTAACCAGGCCCGCCGGGCCGGCGCCGCACTGGCCGCCCGGGCGGGCGGGTCAGGGCATCTAGCCGACGCTGCCGTTGAGCTCCGCTTTGCGGACCGATGCGTACATGGGCACGTACTGCTGGCCCGACAGGCCCTGGATGGCCTTCATGACGTCGTCGGTGATCGCCCGGCGGACCTTCGCCGCCGGGCCCTGGTCCCGGTAGGCGTCGAAGGTCATCGGCTCGCCGACCCGGATGCCCACCCGGTGCAGCCCCGGGATGGTGCGGCCCGGCGCCAGCACCCGGTCGGTGCCGAGCATGGCGACCGGGATGACCGGCAGCCCGGAGGCGAGCGCCAGCCAGCCGACCCCGGTCCGCCCGCGGTAGAGGCGGCCGTCCGGCGAGCGCGTTCCCTCCGGGTAGACGCCGAACAGCTCCCCCGCCTGGAGCAGCTGGAGCGCGGCCTGCAGCGTGTCCTGGGCCGCCCGGGCACTGTCCCGGTCGACCGCGAGCTGCTTGGTGGCGCGCATGTAGGCGGCGGCGAAGAGCTGGCCAGGCCGCTTGCCGCCGGTGAAGTACTCGGACTTGGCGGCGAAGGTGAGCGGCCGGCCGAGCATGAGCGGCAGGAAGATCGAGTCGACGATCGACAGATGGTTGGAGGCGACGATGGCGCCGCCGGTCCGGGGGATGTGGTCCCCGCCGGTGATCTGCGGACGCCACAGCAGGTGCAGGAACGGCCCGGCGACAACCCTGGAGACCTGGTATTTCACTCGATTCCTCCACCAGCCCGACCCGGTGTCAACGCACTGGCGCCCTCAACGATAACCGGGCTCTGCGGGATCTCGGCCGGCAGCGACGAGAGGATCACCACCATTAGGGGCAGTACCAGAGGCAGCGCGGCGGCGGGCACGGTGATCCCGGAATCCTCGGTGAGCCAGCTGAGCACGGCGACCAGCCACACCGCGGACAGGGTGGCCCGCAGCAGCGGGATCCGCCGGTAGGCACGGGCCAGCAGCGGGCACCACAGCCGGTCGGGCCAGGCGACGGTAGCACCCAGCCCGGCCACCACGACCGGGACCACCGGGAGGAACGGGTTGGCGGTGAGCGAGCCGAAGTTCGAGCCAATCTTGCGCTGCAGCGTGGCGCCCGCGCCGCCGTGCAGCACCTGCCCGACGAACCCGCCGATGTCCGAGTGGCCGGTGACCGGGACGAGGTAGTTGACGAGGGCGAGCACCGTCACCAGCGCGAGCCCGCTGACGGCCGCGAGGACCGCCCGCCGCCAGGTGATCGCCACGTTCGCGGCGGCCGCGAGCAGCAGCAGGAAGCCCGGCAGCATCGCGATCGTCCCGCCCACCTTGGCACCGAAACCGGGCCAGGCGGCGGTGGCCACGGTGAGCCCGGTCACGGCGGCCATGGCCAGCAACGCGCGGCCGCGCTGGCCCCGGCGCAGCAAGGCAGCGCCGGCCCAGGCCGCGCACACGAGCCCGGACGCGGCGTAGATCACGACCGCGTTGTTGCCCAGGCCGTAGAACCGCCCCGCCTCCAGCGCGGACAGGCCGAACGGGGTTTCCCGCGCGAGCTGCGACCCGCTGACGAGGTCGAGCCCGATCACCGCGAGGGTGACGGCGGCGACCACGCCGGGCGGCCCGAGCGGATCCCGCCGCCACGGCCCGGCCAGGGCGGCGGCCGCCACCACCGCGGCCCACGCCACCGTGAGCGAGTACAGAACGACCGCGGGGTGCGCCAGCGTCCACCACGGCACCAGGCCGACCAGGAACGTCCCGGCCGGCACCGAGGCCGCCCAGGCCCCGGCCGCCCGGACCACCGCGCGGCGGCGGGTGCCGCGCCGCTCCCCGCGCGCCCAGGGGATCAGCGCGATCAGCACGAAGAGCGCCGCGTAGCCGAACCCGACCAGCTGGTAGAAGGGGGTCACAGTGCCGCGGTAGACCTGCGCGGCGGTGTCCTGCGCGGCCAGCGTGCGCACGGTGGCGGCCAGCCCGCCCGGCCCGCGGGGCTCGGCGCGCAACGGTGAGCCGGCCGTCGCGGACGGGACCGGCGCGCCGAGCCAGCCCAGCACGGTGGGGGTCAGGTCGGTCAGCACCACCATCCCCGGCCGGCGGGTGGACGCCGCCGTCAGCAGCCCGCCGGAGAAGCCCGGCCCGCTCACCACGATCACCCGCAGATGAGGCTCTGTCCCGTCACCGGGCGCGGCGACCACCAGGGTCGAGCCAGCGGGCAGCCGGGCGGCGATCCGGCCCAGCTGCCGGTCGGCCGCGCGCACCGCCGCCGCCCGAGCGGGCACCCCGGCGGTGCCCCCGGCCGCGGGAAGATTGCCGAGGTCCACGACGGTCAGCGGGCATCGGGTCAGGGCGGCCGCGGTCAGCGCGGCCGCGGACGGGAGATAGGAGGCGACCCGGCCGGCCGGGCTGGCCAGCGCGAGCGCCGCGCCAGGGCCGGCCGCGGTGGCGCACCGGCCGGGACCGGGCGGGCCCACAGCCGCGGCGAGCAGTCCCCACTGCGGGTCGTAGTGGAACCGGGCGTTGTAGGCGACCAGGCCCGGCATCCGCGGCACCCGCGCCGGGGCGGGGGTGCCCGGGCGGGCGCGGGACGGCTGGACCATCACCTGGGGAGCCGCCGGACAGGGGCCGGCTGCGGCGTGCGGAACGGCCGCCCGGGCAGCGGCGTTCAGCGTGAGCCACCCGTCGGCCGGGCAGGTGCGGGGGCGGATCCCGCTGACGACCAGGGACCCGACCGACCCTTCGCGGGCCAGGTGCCAGAGCACCGGGGTGGCGGCAGGCGACACGTCGCTCCAGCGGAGCCCGCCGATCCCGACCAGAACCACGTGGACCGCCGGAGCGCCGGACCTGGCGGCCTGGCCGGTGCCGGCCAGCGCGGTGGCGGGTGCGGCCACGGCCAGGACGGCGGCACCGGCGGCCAGGGTCCTGCCCAAGGTCACGTGCACGCCGTCAACCGTATCCAGCGCCGGAAGGCGGCCGGGCTGGGTCGCGAGGGAAGGGGCCGTGGCCGGACCTGAGGTCCGGGGTTACGTGCAGATGTTCTGGCTGGCGGTCCGGGGGGCGAAGCTGGAGGCCGGCTCCGGCTTCGTGCCCGGCCCGGTGTAGGCGGTGCTCCCGTAGTTACTGCCGAGGAGCAGGATGACCTGGCCGGTTCCCGGCACCTCCTGCAGCGCGGCGCCGTGCACCTTGGCCGCCAGCAGACTGGCCTGCTGCTGCTGGCCGGCGTGGTATTTGATCAGTGTCTGGGTCACGGTCTGCGACCTGGCCTGGCCGGTCCGGTGGACCTTGAAGCCGTCCTGCTGGAGCACGGCAGCGACCGTGTATTCGAGGCCGCCCGCGCCAGATCCGTTAAGCACGTTGAGGGAGACTGTCGCCGGGGAGATCCGCGGCGCCGGCTGGTGCTTCAGCATGGCCTGGCTGACCGGCACGTCGTCGCGGAACGCCTGGAAGATCAGGCTGTCCTCAGGCTGGGTCCACATCACGTCGGCGGTGTCGGTGGGGTCCACGTAGGAGCGCGGGTAGGTGGGCAGGGTGAAGAACGTCACCTGGCTCGGCGGCAGGCTCTTCAGACTGGCCGCCAGATCGTAGAGGCCCTTGATGCCGCCCAGCCCGTCGTCGATCGTCAGCGACTTGGTGGCCGCGTCGAGGAAGTGGTAGATCGCGATCGGGTTGAGCAGCTTGCTCTTGACCCTGTCCACCAGCGAGGACATGAAGGCCTGCTGGCGGCCGATCCGCTCAATGTCGCTCCCGTTGCCGAGGGTGTAGCGGGCGCGAACGTAGGCGAGCGCCTCCCAGCCGTCCAGCAGATGGTGGCCCGCCTTGAGGTGGAGCCTTGACAGAGGGTCGTTGATGGCGGTGGTGTTGCACTCCGGCACCCCGCCGACGGCGTTCACCATGTCGCGGAAACCCGTGAAGTTGACCACCACGAAGTGGTCGATCCGGATGCCGGTGTCGCTCTCCACCGTCTTGACCGTGCAGGCGACGCCGAGGGTCGTCTTGTTGCCATCCAGGTTGCCGAGCGTGAACGCCTCGTTGATCTTGAAGGTCGTGGGCGAGGACGTCTGGCCGTTGCCCATCAGGCAGGCCGGGATGCTCACCCAGGAGTCACGCGGGATCGACATGATATCGGCCCATTTGCGGTCCGCCGCGATGTGCACGACCAGCAATGTGTCGGAATGATCGGTGTTCAGCTCCGCGCTGCTGCCATAGCCCCCACCCTGCCCGATCCTGGTGTCGGAGCCGAGGACGAGGATGTTTTCTGCCTGCGGGTGCAGGTCGACGGGCTGGCTGCCCAGTACCCCGGAGATGTCCACCTGATGCAGGTTCCCGTTCAGGTGACGGTAGACGAAGTACACGCCGAGCGCGCCGATGACCAGCAGGACGGCCACGGTCCCGGCGGTCCAGGCGAGGATCTTCCTCCCGCGGCCCGGGTGCTTGCGGCCGGGGGGGCTGGCGGGAGCTTCCGGTTCAGCCGGTTCCATGGTCTCCCCCGGCACCCAGGCCCGGCCCGGCGTGCGTCAGGCCGGGCGTGCCCCCGCGAAGCCACGTCACGCGCCTGTCTCCCCGCAGCACAGTCATCCCATTAGTGACAACGCGGCAACGGCCGGTAAGTTTCACGGTTGCTGCAGTCATTGCCGTTCACCAATCACGCCATCCCCACCTGACTCAGTACCCAGATGAGCTGCAGTGGAAGCAGGCGAATTCGCTGGGATGCGGATCGGCTTCCCCGGCCCGGGGACGCCAAACGGCCCTCACTGGGAAAACATGTGTGCTGCCGGCGGCTGGCCGGGCGCAGTAGGCGCCTGATCAGTCCCGGCGGCGTGACCGGCCGGACGGGCGACTGGACCGCGCGTCCTCACCAGAGAGCATCGCTCTGCCACCCGGCGGTCTGTTCATGTCCAACGATGGCAGAAGAGCCTTCATGTCAAGAGTCTTCAACAGTTGGCTGCACCCGCGCTCCATCGGCCGAACGGGCGTTCGCGCAAGCGACCCTGACCTGGGAGCCGGTGAGCGGATTCGAACCGCTGACCTGCCGTTTACAAGTTGGCGGCGGGTTGCCGGTCGAGCAACTTGTGCGCTGCTCGCGGCGGCCGCGGCGGTATGTCTCAGTCCGTAGTCGCCTGGTGCCTTGGCTGCACTGTTGGCTGCACGGTCTCACAGGAGCCCGCGGATTCAAGCCGCCCGGGATCGACGGTGCATCTGCCTAGGCTCAGGCTCATGGCGGATAACAGGTTGTCTGTACGCGACCGCGAGCTGTTCTTGGCCGAGCCTCACATCGCGGCGTTTTCGGTGTCGGCAGGCCCGGGCCGCGGCCCACTGACCGTGCCCATCTGGTACCAGTACGCCCCCGGCGGGGAGGCGTGGGTGCTGACTGAGGCCGGATCCCGGAAGGTCCGGCTCATCGAATCAGCCGGGCGGTTCACCTTGATGGTCGAGCGGGTCGTCCCGACTATCCGGTACGTATCGGTGGAGGGGCCGGTCACGCGCACGGTTGCGGGGACCGATGAGCTGCTGCGGGAGATCGCTGAGCGCTATCTGCCACCGGAGAAGGTCCCGGCCTACATCGAGTTCGCCAGAGCGGACTTTGGCGAGCAGATCGCGATCTACCTGCGTCCGCAGCGGTGGCTGTCGGCGGATCTGGGGCCGGGCTGAACTTCGCCGCATGGCCCGCAGCCGGGCATGCAGCAGGGGGACGCTCGGCCAGCACGGAACGTGGGCGGTTTGACAGGGAGTCGTCAAATGAGTCTCGCCAGCCCTGTGACTTGCACTTAGACCCGTCCCCCCGACCTGAGCGACCAGTCGTGTTTCGTCACGGTTGCGGCAGGCCTCTTCGTCCGCCCCGATATCCAGTAGCCCCCCGGTGCGGCGGCTCTTAGCATCGACAGGTGATCTACCAGCACCCCCTGGCTTACCTGCTCGGCTTGCCAGGCGTCGCCCTCCTTCGCGCCTACAACGGCGAGTACGACCGCGAGTTCACCGAGGCCAGGATCGCCGAGATCCGCGCGATGCTCGACTGCGCCAGCGAGTTCGGCGACGGCGCCACGGTCCGCCCGATCACGGCGACCGGGGGCTACGACGTCTGGGCCGAGTACTACGACGGGCCGAACGACCTGATTGACCTTGAGGAGCCGATCATCCGGCCGATCATCGACCGCCTGCCGATCGGGCCGACCCTCGACGCTGCCTGCGGCAGCGGCCGCCACGCGGCCTACCTGGCCGCCAAGGGCCACTCGGTGATCGGCGTGGACGGCTCGGCGAAGATGCTCGCCGTCGCCAAGGCCAAGGTTCCCGGCGCGGACTTCTGCCAGTGTGACCTGCGGGCGCTGCCGGTCGCGGACCAAGAGATCGATCTCGTGACGATCTCGCTGGCGCTCACCCACGTACCCGAACTGGCCCCGGTGCTGGCCGAATTCGCGCGGGTGCTGCGGCCGGGCGGGCACCTGGTGATCGCCGACTCACGGATGGACTATCCGATGGTCCAAGCGATGCCCGACGGCAGCTACGGATACATGCCGCACCACAGCCGGATGACCAGCGAGTACCTCACCGCCGCGCTGCCGCTCGGCTTCGAGGTCCGCCACTGCGAAGAGCTGCGCGTCCCGCACCGGGACCCGGCCGACGCGCCGCCGCCCGAGCGGGTGCTGCCCGAGCATCCGTCAGACATCTGGACATTGCGCGCCTGGTACCCGGCTGCGGCTTACGCCGCCTGCAACGGCGACCCGATGCTGATCTTCTGGGACTTCGAGCTGTGTTAGCCCGGGGGGACGTCTCACAGGCCCTGACCGCGTTGCGGGCGCACCGGAAGCGGTAGCGCGCTGACCGGCTTGCCGCTGGCACAGCATGGCAAGACACGGGCCTTGTTTTCACGACCCGCCTGGGTGGCCCGCTGGAGCCGCGGAACGTGAACCGTTCGTGGTATGCCGTCCGGTCCGGGCAGGACTCACAGGAGTGCGCCTGTTGAGTCGGCCCGGGGCGCGGTTCCGGTGTTGCCACCGGCCCGTTTCCCCGGGCCGCTCGCCGAACCCGCCGTGCCGGTCTCCCGGCAACGGGCTCTCCACGGCCGTTGCCGTCAGGCGTGGTTCGCAGGTGGCCATGGGCTCGGGATCTTGTTCCCCCGGTAGGCGTAGCGGGAGACCGTCACGCCTTGGATCCGGAAGTACTCGACCCCGCCCGCCGCGATCACCCACCGCCCGTCGGCGGACTTGAGGTGGCGGCGGACTTGTCCCCAGTTCCATCTGTTGCGGACCCGGAGCATGTGGACGAGCCTCCACCATGTGAAGGAGTCCAGTTTGCTGAAGGTCCACTTGGCCACGGCGTACTTGAAATAGTTCGCCCACCCGCGCATGATCTGACCGAGCCTGGTCAGCACGTACGCGAGATCCTGCTGCGATGTCTTGTGTGTCAGGGCACGGATCTTGGCCTTCACCGACCGTACCGGCCGGTCGTCGATGAAGGTGTAGACGTACCACTTGCCCGAGCCTCTCTTGCGTTTCCACCGGATGCGGAAGCCGAGGAAGCTGAACCCGCCGCTCATGTGGACCACCTGGGTCTTGGCTGGTGACAGCCGCAGCCCGAGCGGGGCCAGCACCTGGGCGACGTCTTCGCGCAGCGCTTCGGTGTCCGCGCGCGTCCCGTGCACCAAGATCACAAAGTCGTCGGCGTAGCGAATCATCCGCCATGCCGGCTGTCCCCTGGAGCGCCGGTAGGTGCGCTTACCCGGCGTCAACATCGTCCCGCCGGGCTTCCATGGCGCCATCACGTGCTCATCGAGCACCGACATGGCCACGTTGAAGATCAGCGGGGACAAGATGCCGCCTTGCGGCGTGCCGGTGAGGGTGTCGCGGTGCTCGCCAAGTTCGGTGAGCACCCCGGCCTTCAGGAACGCCTTCACCAGCGCCAGCACGCGCTTGTCCTTGACCCGTGCGCGCACCCGCTCTAGAAGGGCGGAGTGTGACACGTTGTCGAAGGCCGCCTCGATGTCCGCGTCCAGCACCCAGCGGTAGCCGCGGGTGCCGAAGTGGTGGATCTCGGCGATCGCGTCCTGGGCGCGCCGCTTTGGCCGGAACCCGTACGAGCACGGATGGAAGTCCGCCTCGAAGATGGGCTCCAGCACCAGCTTCAGCGCCGCCTGCACGACCCGGTCCGCGATGCAAGGTATGCCGAGCTTGCGGAGCTTCCCGGACCCGCCCGGCTTGGGGATCAACCGTTCCCGCACCGGCAGCGGCCGGAACGTGCCCGACTTCAGCTGGGCACGCAGGTCGTCCAGGAACCCGGGCACGCCCACCTGTTCCTCGACCCACGCGGCGGTCACGCCGTCGGTGCCGGGAGTGTTCGCGCCCTGGTTGGCCGCGACCCGGCTGAACGCCACCATCAGCGTCGCCGGGTCGTGCACGAAGTTGAACAAGTCATCGAACCGGCGGCCAGGATCGGCCACCGCCCAACGGTGAAGCTTGGCCTGCATCCCCGCTACCCGCGACCACGACCCTTCCGGGGCGCTGTCGTGGGCGCCGCCGTTCGGCGGCGCGTCTTGCGGCATTGCAGCCTCCTTCCCCTCTCACAACCGCTACCGCCCTTCCCCATGTGACCGGCTCTCCCGGCCCCGGAGTACTACGGCGGCTCCGCCCCGCCCGGACCGTTCAGCGGTCGGTGCGCCTATCCCGGCCAGCGGGCCGGATGCCCGCTGCCGGGACCGCGACCAGGCGGTTCCCGTGTTCACTGTGATTCGCTCGACGAAGTAGGAGCCCGGCTATGCCCCTGCGGCATCGCTGCGGGTACGCCGCAGACCTTCCCCGCAGCCTCCCCGGCGGCTCATGCTTACCGCCCCAGGAGTTCCCCGCCCGTCATGAAGAGCGGGTACGCACCGCTTCCAGCCCAGATCCGCCAGGTTCGAGCTGGCGCCTAATCAAGGGGGTGTCCCACACCGGTTCCTCGCGTACTCCTTTCCGTCCCGCTTGCCGGGCCCGGCCCATCTGGCAGTGCTGAACCGTCCCGGCTTTGTCAGGGCTGCTCCCGCCCTCCCCGGCACCACCCGGGTCAGGCTGCCCCCAGCTCCACCGCCCTGCTGCGACAGGACCGGTGGTGAAGGTCTCTCACCTCCACTCGAATCAACAGCGCCTCACGGCGCACGCACGATCTTCGTCACTCGTGCGCGTCGTTCTTGCTGGCGGCGGGGGCGTCGCCGCGGACGGTGATCGACGCCGCAGCAAAGGCGATCTTCGAGTGGAGTCGCGCGGACGGTCAGCGATGCGGTGATTGTCGGTCGGCTGCGGCAGCTGCGCACCGGTGGGCCCGGCGGCCGGCCGTTGCCGGAAGTGCTCTATGGGCGCCGGAAGATGACCGCGTGGCTGGCCCGCACCGGCATCCCTGGCGTTTCGAAGCACACCGTGGACCGCCTGATGCGCCAGGAGGGCATGCGGGGGCTGGTCCGCGGCCGCAAGGTCCGCACCACCATCCGGGCGAAGGACGGCCGCCGGGCCGGGGACCTGCTCAACCGGCAGTTCCGCACCGCTGCGCCGAACCGGGCGTGGGTCACCGACTTCACGTATGTGCCGACGTGGTCGGGGTTCACCTACGTCGCGTTCGCGATCGACCTGTACTCGCGGGCAATCGTGGGCTGGTCGGCCTCCGCGGCTAAAGACGTCGCGTTCGTTGAGTCCTGCCTGGCCATGGCGCTGTGGCGGCGCGATCACACTGGCCGGCCTGTGCCCAAGGGGATGATTCACCACTCGGAAGTGAGAGTCCAGGCGCTTGGCTTGGCAGGCGCTTGGCTGCACTCTTGGCTGCACAGGCCCTGCATGCGCCCGAACGGGCTTTCGCGCAAGCGACGCTGACCTGGGAGCCGGTGAGCGGATTCGAACCGCTGACCTGCCGTTTACAAGACGGCTGCTCTGCCTGCTGAGCTACACCGGCGGGAGACTCGGTGCATGGTAGCCCACCCCGGCCCTGACGTGCGCCTTCTGGCTCTGACCTGCCGAGTTGCTGTCTGGACTGTTGTCCGTTGGACGCAACGCCCGACGGCCGTGCGTCCGGCTGGCACCGGCCGAAGGTGGCTATCGGCGGCCCTCTGTGCCAAATACGTGCCAAAGTTTCGGGCCGGAAGCATCGGCTGAGCGGCAGCAGGCTGGCCAGGGCCTTCCATGAGCCTGGCGGTTTCTTGCCTGCGAGGAGCTGGGTGAGCCAGGGGCGGCGGCCACCGCGGACCCAGGAACCAGACCGCAGAGAACGAGCGCAGCCAGACAGCTCCACTACTCGGTCGAGTTCACATCACCGATGCCGTCCGGCTCGGCCGATCAGATCTCACCCCGGGCTTCCACCCACCCAGGCCCTCGAGGCGGTGAAGATCTGGCCGAGTATAGATCGGCAACTGCGCGGCATGGGCTGCCAGGTCCACGACCGACCAGCGGCAGGTAGGCGCTCTCACAGCGGCAATTGCGGACGTTCTGGCGCCCGGTGGGCATGCATAACCATGCGAGCAGTCGGCGATCGGAGTGAGTACGGCTGCACTGATCGTCGGTCCTGAGTTGTGCTCAAGGGCACGGTTGGGAGGTCGTAAATAAGCCATAGGCGCGAAGCGCGGGCGCCTCCGGTTATGCGCCGCTGGTCAGCTGGGCTTACCTGTGAACGCGGCGGGAGTGAACATGCGGGAGCTAGTTATCAGGAGCGCCGTGTCCGGCGATGAGCGTTTGCGGGGGGTTGCCGGTTGCGTCTTCGCGCCAACTATCTGCCGGCGGCTGGGTGCCGTCTTGGCTATTGGTGACTGCCGTGCGCTGATGATTGCCGATGGTGGGCGGGACCGGTAGCTGCCCGGTGATGGTGGTGCCCTGACCGGGAGCGGACCGTATCTCGAGCCGGCCGCCGAGCGCGGCGAGCCTGTCGGCCATGTTGCGCAGGCCCGACCCCATCGGGGTGTGGCGGGCGTCGTATCCGGCCCCGTCGTCGGACACGGTGAAACGCAGGGACCCGTCCTGCGCTTGCAGGCAGATGCGGGCCTGGGTGGCGTGGGCGTATTTGGCGGTGTTCTGCAGCGCTTCCAGGCAGCAGAAATACACCGCCGCCTCGGTGTCTTGCGGGAACCGGCCGATCCGGCCGGCCTCGATCACCACCGGCACCGGGGACTTGCTGGCCTGGGCGCCCAGCGCGGCGGCCAGGCCGAGGTCGGCCAGCAGCGGCGGATAGATACCGCGGGCCAGGTCGCGCAGGTTCTCCAGCGCCCCGGCGGCGTCGGCCTTGATCTCGCCGATGATCTGCTTGGCCTGGGCCGGGTCTTCGTCCACCGTGACGTCGGCGAGCTGGGCCTTGATGGCCAGGGCCACGAGATCTTGCTGCGCCCCGTCGTGGAGGTTGCGTTCCAGCCGCCGCCGCGCCTCGTCCTAGGCGGTGACCAGCCGCTGCCGCGAGGCCCGCAGGTTCCCGATCAGCCCGGCGTTGGCCAGCACGAGCCCAGCCTGTGACGCGACATCGGCGATCAGCTGGGCTCCGGCCGGGCGCAGCGGTTCATCCTTGGGCATCGTGACCGAAATCGCGCCCAGCAGCTCGCCTGGTTCACGACGGGGACGCTCAGGTCGGCATCGGGCAGCGGCGGCAACGTCTGGCCATCGACCGGCAGCGCATCGGCGGCCAGCGGGCCCGCATCCACGCTGCCCGAGGCAGCCTCGGGGCGGAGCTGGTCACCCACCCGCAGCCACACCACGACCTGGCCGGCGCCGGTGCCCGCCGCGACGATCTTCGTCATCTGCGGCAGCACCTGCTCGGCTGCGTAGGTGCCGCCGATCCGCTGGGCGAAGTCCGACAGCACCTGATAGGGGGTGGCCCGCCGGCCGTAGACGACCCGGTTGGCCAGCCGGCCCACTGGCGGGCGGGCTGGAAGGCGACCGCCACCACCGCCGCCGCCAGCGCCGTCAGCAGCGGGCTGCGCCGGTTGCCCACCAGCGTCCCTATCCCGACGACCAGGGCAGCGTAGACCGCGGTGATGAACACCGCCAGCGAGCCGTACAGGACCGCCTTGCTGATCACCAGGTCGATGTCGTACAGCCGGTACTTCAGCACCGCGATCGCGATCGCCGCGAACAGGCACAAGAACGCCAAGTTGTTCAGCACGCTCACGGCGACTGAGTTCGACAAGAATGACGGGATCTGGGTGGCGATCACGAGCACCGCGGCCGCGGTGAACCACTTCATCTGCAGCCGCTCCTCACCGGCAGACCGGGCGAACCGCACTGCCAGGGCCGTCACGGCGACCACCAGCGCGGCGGACAGGAGGAGAAGGAACGCGGTCAGGACGGGCGGATTCGCGCTGGTCCGGCTGGAGTATTTGAACGGATCCGACCAGATGCTGGCGGCGACCACCATCAGGGCCACCGTGGTCACCGCGAAAGCACCGCCCACGAACCACGCCGCCGGGCGCCACCGCGGTGAGCGCAGCCGCCCGGTCGGGAACAGCAGGAACACGAAGGCGATGATGGCGAAAGGGATCGCCCAGGTCCAGTTGTCCAGCCACGCCGCCGCCCGTCCGCCCGGCCACGACCCCGGGGCCGCGATCAGGGCGTGCTGTGCGTAGGGCTGCGAGAAGGTACCCACCCCCAGCGCCAGGCCCGCTACCAGGAACAGCCAGCCGATCCGGTTCCCCGGCCGCCGGGACACAAGGACGAAGCCCACCACCGGGACGGCCAGCTTCACCACATCGCTGAAAACGTCGGAGACATCCCAGCCCGGCTGGCCAGCGGGCAGCAGATGACGGTCCAGGTACGCCACGGCCAGCCCGCCCGCCATCAGCGCGATCGAGGCCGCCGCGACACATCCGGGTGCCCACCGGGCTGGCAAGATCCTCATCGTCCTCCCCCAGTACCAGCGCTGCCGACACAGGCCGCCAATGTGGAAGACCGCGTAGCGCCCCGGGGCTACTACCCCGCATCATCACATGCAGTGTTGCCCGGCCAGCAGCAGCAGACAAGGAGGCCACCCCCTACCGGTAGCTCGTGCCACCATCCCCGCCGCCCCTCAAGGCGTGCCTGCCAAACGCCCTGTCTGGTAGGCACGTCAGCTGGCAGTCCGGAAACATGGCGTAACTAGTGGCCCCGCCGGTTAATTCGTCGATGATGGCCCGCTCTGCCAGGCCGTGGGGTCGTTGAGGTAGAGGCCGCAGGCGCAG
This sequence comes from uncultured Actinomycetes bacterium, assembly GCA_963730065.1. Classification (GTDB taxonomy): domain Bacteria; phylum Actinomycetota; class Actinomycetes; order Streptosporangiales; family Streptosporangiaceae; genus UBA9676. The sequence goes on from CAVSQL010000020.1 coordinate 186,374, forward strand.
TCGAGGGCTTCTTCGGGGCTGCCGGTGAACTGGCCGCTGGGCAGGATGTTGTCTTGGTAGTCGTCGTGGCTCGCCCGGTAGATGGCAAAGCCCCAGCGGCTGGCGGATCCGCCGTAGCGCAGCCGGCACAGGGGGAGCACTTCACCGTTGGGCAGCTGGCCGCTGACGTAGCCGAACGCTCCGCGGAACCGGACGTCGACTTTGCTGAGCGCGGGCCAGCGTTCGCGGGCGCGGGCGGACAGCCGCTGGCCGAGGCTGGTCTTGGTGGATACGGGTGGCGCGGGCATGAGTTCATCATGCCGCGCCTGGCTTATGCTGCCGGCCCGAGCACGTCGGCGCTGACGCGGGCGTCGATGCGGCGCAGCAGGTCATGCAGGTCGGCGCGGGTGAACCGCCAGTCGAACGGGGCGGCGGTGGTGTTGTAACGGGGCTCGAAGGCCGCCAGCCGCCCGGCGAGATCGGCCAGGCCGGTGAAGTCCGCGGGTTTGATCACTTTGCGCTGGATGACGGAAAAGACCACCTCGATCTGGTTCAGCCAGGACGCGTGCACCGGCAGGTGCACCAGCGTCGCGGCCGGCCATGCCTGGGCCATCCGGCGGATCGAGGCCTGGCCGGCGTGAGAAGAGCCGTTGTCCACGACCCAGAACACCCGCTTCGCCGATGCGTACGGCTCGGCGCTCATCACCTTGGTCACCAGCTCAGTGAACGGGGCGATGCCGGTGGTGGGCGCGATGACGCCCATCAGCCTGGCCCGATGCACGTCATAGGCGGCGACGTAGGCGAGCGTGCCATGCCGCTCGTACTCAAACTCCACCCTGCCCGCCCGGCCCGGCGCGGACGGCAGCCCGGCATGGCAGCGGGAAAGCGCCTGCAGCTGGGACTTCTCATCGGCGCTGATCACATACTCGTCATCTGCGAGCGGGCGGCCGTCCCAGAGGCGCTGGTACAAGTCCAGCACCCGGCCCGCTTTGGCCGCGAAATCCGGATCCCGCGGGAAGATCCATGACCGGTACTGCCAAGGCTTGATCGCGTCCTCGGCCAGCCAGCGGCGCACAGTGGACGCCGACACGCTCTCCACCATGCCTTCCGCAGCGGCCTGGGCGGCCAGCTCCGCCGAGCTCCACCGCGACAGCGCCACCTCCCGCCGCGCCGGCGGTTCGCAGGCCATCGCCTTCACCTGGGACACCACCGGCGCCGGGAACACCCGCGGCCGGCCCGGCCGCTTACGGTCAGCAAGCCCGCCCAGCCCTTCCAGGGCGAACCTCTTGCGCCACTTGCTGACCACGCCGGAATGCACATCCAGCCGCCGCGCGATCACCGCGTTCTGCTCACCACCAGCCGCCAGCAGCACGATCCTGGCCCGGACCACCACAGCATGCGGCAGCGAATACGAACGAGCACGCCGTTCCAGCACGTCCCGGTCAGCACCCGACAACATGATCACGAAAGGGGAACACCGGCTCATCGGGGCAGCCTCCGGAACCGCACGACAGCATCACGGAGGCTCGGCGCTTCCCCTCGCCGAGACTGCCCGAGACCTTACACCGACGTACTTATCGGCGGGACCACTAGTTCACGTCAGGGGCCGCGAACCAATACAAGAGTGAGTACGTCATTGAGTGCATAAGCATGCGGGCCGACAATGCGCTCAATTCGGCAGATCCGGGCGGCCGCTTCTTGCCTACGGCGGGAGCGGAGCTCAGCCGCGTGCCGTTGACCGCCGTCAGGGCCCGAGGGCCAGCTGAGCGGAATTCGGCCGGGCCAGCCGTGACTCCAGCGCCGGTCAGGGTCATCTAGTAGCGGCTTCGTACTGCTCAACGACGCTCGCGGGGATGCGCCCACGCTCGCTGACCGCGATGCCCTGGCCTTTCGCCCACGCCCGGATATCGCCGCTGCGCCCCCGGCTCGATGCGGTACGCCCGGGCCTGCGGCGCGCCCCTCGTCCCGCCTTGCGGGCGTGATCGATGAACGGTGCGAGCTTGCGGCGGAACGCCGCGGCGTTCCTCTTGCTCAGATCGATCTCATAATCCGAGCCATCGACTCCGAACCGCACCGTCTCATCTGCTGGGCTCCCATCAAGATCATCTTCGAGCTCAACGGTTACCTTCTGCGCCATCCCCGCCTCCTGGCTGCGCTGGGGCTACCCGCACCGTACAAGATCAACTGTAGCGGCCGCGGGTACCCGCGGTGCCGCCATCCAATGCAACCGATGCGCCCAGCCGGGAGCGATCAGCTCAGCAGCGCGCCAGGTGTGCCCATTACCCACGAACATCGCCTTGTCGTACCTGACGCTTTGGGCACAACGATCAAGCTCACAAGCTCAGCTTCCTCGAAGGGGCCCGCCCGCTTGGCGCCAGCGGACTACAGCCAGCGGGGCAGCTGCTGTCACCTATATATGGGGCCGGCCGTCGTGGCCTGCCCCGAGATCCGCAGACCCCCCGGGCTTCTGGTCTAGCGCGGACCGGCACCCCTGTCGTTACAGCCAGCCAAGGGCCGGACGGCCGGCTACCGAATGTGAGCGCGGCCGGGATCTCTCAGCGTTCGCAGGCCTGCCGAGTATGCGCTTCAGGTCGATCGCTGGTTTCTTATGGGTTGGCCGTGCAGAAGGGTCAGTTCTGGCGTTCTTAAGCCCGCGCGGACGATTGCCTTTGGGGAGCGGCAGCGGGTTTGTGGCGGCCAGCGGCTGTCCGCGAGCCGCGCGTCTTGGTGCCGGTGGCAGGACAGCGGCAAGCCAGTGGCTGCGGTGGCCTGTCAGCGGGAGCTGGGGTGCCTGGGTGAGGGTTGTACCCGGGACTCTCTGGCCGGGACCGGGGCTGTGGGGCCAGTGATAGGGCCTCTGGTCCAGGCTCTGGCTCACGGGCTAGGCTGCACGCATGAGCCCGGCCGCATGTGCTGGTTCTCCGCCGGGCCCGCGTTCCGTGTCGCGGGGCGCCGCCCAATTGTGGTGTGCCCTTTCCTGTGGCCCCGGTCTGGCGGTGGCCGAGCGGATGGAGCACCAGATCAGCACCGCTTTGGTGGGCGTCCAGGCTGGGCGGGTCTTGGGGCTGGAGGCAGCGGACTTGGCGGCGGGCTTCTACTGGGCCCTGCTGAAGGCCGTCGGCTGCGGCGCCTGCGGCGCGGTGCTGACACCGCTCATCGTCGGCCAGGAACTGGTCCCTCGGCTCGGTGGCCTGTGCGGCGTGACCCGCCGCGCGTGCCGGCCCTGGCACCTAGCGCTGGCCTCTAGGAGCGGTTTCGCCCAGCCCTTACTCAGAGTCGGTGTCGGCAGGCGCGTCGCCGGGTCCGGTCCCGGCCGGCGAGCGAGCCGCGTCGTAACCCTGCCGGCGCAGCCTGGGACACCGTCACAGCCGGTGGCACCGTCCTGGTCAGGGGCAGTTAGCCACCACTGGCCGCGAAGGACAGATGGCCGCATGTCGCGCCCGTAAGACCGGCGTTTCTGGGCGCGCACGCGGATGGGAGGAGTGATAGCGGTGGAGGTCACCAACCCGAAGGCCGGAGGTAGGCGGCCAGCCGCGGAGGCCTGCCCCCGGGGGACCGTGGGCTGCGGCCGCCCGGCCGGTGCTGCGGCAGGAACCAGGTGACGCCGTGTCTGGGCGCAATCTTGCCCTGCTTCCGATCGCCGAGGTCCTGTCGCGCCGGGATGCCGGAGCGGTGCTGCTAGACGTCCGCGGGCCCGCCGAGTTCACGGCCGGCCATCTGCGCGGGGCGGTCAGCATCGGTCTGCGGGGACGTTTCGAGGAATGCGCTGGCGCGGTATTGGCGCCCGACCGAGATGTCGTGCTGGTCGGCGATCGGCAGATCGCGGCCGAAGCAGCGGCCCGGCTGGGCAATGCCGGGTATGACAGGGTGGTTGGCCAGCTTGACGACCTTGCCTCGGTGCTTACCGCCCGGCCGGAGCTGGCCGAGGCGAGCTCCCGGCTGAGCATCGAGCAGCTCGCCGAGCTGCAGCGGCTGGAACCGGCCCTGCAGCTTGTCGATGTCCGCACTCCCGCCGAGACCGCCCGCGGCACTCTCCCTGGGGCACGGGAAATCCCGCTGGCCAGCCTCATTAAGCTGCCGGACGCGCTCGCCCCTTCCGCCCCGGTCCTGGTGTACTCCGCTGGTGGCTACCGCTCCTTGGTTGCGGCGAGCGTGCTGCATGCGGCAGGGTTCGGGGAGGTGGCTGACCTGCTCGGCGGTTACCGCGCCTGGGAAGGTGCCGGGCTGCGGGTGGTGCGGCAGGCAGCGCCCCACGCGGCCGCGCCCGAGGTGGGTGCGCGCGCGGCCGCGGCGCTGGTCGGTGCGGGCGCGCTGCTGCTGGATGTGCGCGAGCCCGGCGAATGGCAGGCTGGCCACGTGGCGCAGGCCTTGCTGCTGCCCATGGGCCAGGTGGCCCGCCACCGCAGCGACCTGCCCCCGGATCGCCAGATCGTCGTCGTCTGCCGTTCCGGCGGCCGCTCCGCCGCGGTCGCCGAGGCGCTGCGCACGTGGGGGTTCGACGCGGTCAACCTGTCCGGGGGAATGACCGCGTGGGCGGTGGCTGGCCTGCCCGTGGTCACCACCGGGCCGGGCAGCGCCGGCCTGGTAGTGCACCGCACCCGCCCGCTCAACTGCGAGACCTCGATCCCGGCGCTGATCGGCGGCGTGGTCATGCCCAATGCCCGGTTCTACGTGCGGAACCACTTCGAGACCCCCCGGCTGGACCCGGTGTCCTGGCGGCTCGAGGTGAGAGGACTCGTTGAGCGGCCGCTGCGGCTCAGCCTGCGTGATCTTCACAGCATGCGCTCGGAGACCCTGGTGGCAACCCTGGAGTGCGCCGGGAACGGCCGATTCGCGTTCGACCCGCCCGCCGACGGGGAACAGTGGCAGCTCGGCGCGGTCAGCACCGCGGAATGGACCGGGGTGCCGCTGGCTGAGATCCTCGACCGCGCTGGCCTTACGCCAGAGGCAGTTGAGATCGTGTTCCGCGGCGCGGACCAGGGCAACGCCGGGGACGCGGCCGATCCCATCCGTTTCGAGCGGGGCTTGCCGGTCACCGACGCCGGTCACCCCGGGTCACTGCTGGCGTATGCGATGAACGGTGAGCCACTGCCGTTCGAGCACGGCTATCCCCTGCGGCTCATCGTGCCCGGATGGTACGCCGTTGCCTCGGTCAAATGGCTGACCGAGATCGAGGCCATCGGCGCGCCGTTCACCGGATTCTTCCAGACCAAGCGCTACGTCTACGAAACCGAGCGCAACGGTACCGTGACGCGCGAACCGGTCCGCCTGCAGCAAGTCCGGTCGGTCATCACTCAGCCGTCCGCCGGTCAGCAGATCACCGCCGGCGACCTGGTCGTCCGGGGGGTGGCGTGGTCGGGCGCGGCGCCCATCGACAAGGTAGAGGTCAGCATCGGCAGCGGCCCGTGGCAAAACGCCCGGCTAATCGGCCAGCGCCACCGTCACAGCTGGCAGTGGTGGGAACTGCTCACACGGATCGATAGCCCGGGCGAAACGACGCTACGGGCCCGGGCAACTGATCTTGCCGGGCGCACGCAACCCGACCGGCCGCACTGGAACCGCCTCGGCTACGGCGGCAACGCCGTGCACAACATTCCCCTGCTCATCCGATGACAACAGTGCTACCTCAGCCAGCGACCGGCGGAATGATCTCATTAGTCAACGCTGAGGTTCGTGACCGGGCCTAGCGGCACATACCCACATAATCTGCATGCCCGGTCGATGAGTGCCGAGGCGAGCCGCGGCCGCACCGATCGGCGGCTCGGCGCGCGTTCTCTCTGACCTACTCCATTACTGAGCGTGATGCCGCTGATCGGCGTAGCCCGATGCCGGCCGTCAACTCGGTGTGGCGGGACTGTCCGGGAGGTCGCCGTCGGGCGAGATGCCCGTCGATGCTGCGAACCAACGGCCCGGCCACCGCTGGCGAGATTCCGCCTGAGCTGGCGCGCCCTATGCGGCAAATTAGGATGGCCGGCCGAAGCGCCGATCCATGAATATCCGGTCGGCCTACAGCCCGCAGGTCTGGGTAACCCGTGACTGCCACACGGCGCAAAGGGCTCTTGATAACCGCTCACCCAGCCGCCGTTCGGTGCGGTCGGCGACTGCTCGGTGATGATCGGCTTGGGCGAGCATATGAGGGCGGTTATGGCGCATCGGGCCCGACATTTGTGAGTCGTGGGGAGGTCATTGGCGGGCGCGTCTGCCTTCCAAGGTGCATCGGCATTGTGAGTGGGAGGGAACAGAGGTAGGAGGCAGTGTGGCCTATTCGGTTTGCAGAATCCGTGCTGGGGGTCGCCGCGCACTGAGCCGGGATGGGATGGCGGTAAGAACGGTGACCGCAAGCAGGGTTGCCAGGAAGACCCCAGCGAGCTGCCATGCGGGGGGCACGGCGAGGGGAGTACCTGAAGTGAGGAGATGGTAGACCGCTATGCCTAGTGGTATCCCGATGATGGCCCCAGGCAGGGCAGGGAGCAGCGCTGCCATCGAGAGACCGGCGGTCGCTTGTCCTGCCGTTGCTCCGAGTGCTCGTTCCAAGGCGGAGGAGAACCTGCCGTCGGCGGCGGTCGCCCAGGCGATGAAGGTGGTGTTCACAACGGCAAGGATGACCAGCATCACGGTGATGATGGCCGTCAGCTCGTTGAAGCGGTCCACTTTCAGGTTGCTGATGGTGAGGTTGGCGATTGGGATATGGGCATGGCTGGCGAGGATGGCAACAAGGCCGGTGACAGTGACGGCGATGCTTATGGCGTTGAGCAGAGCACGTCGCGGTCGACGCGAGAGCTGACGCAAGGCCAGGAGAAGCGGCACGGGCAGGCGCGCCGAAACGGCGATGACCAGTGGTCTGCGGGAAGGGACGCGTGGTGCGTCGGCGAGGGCGGAGACGGTACTGGTCCGTGCGGCCCGGATGGCGGGAACAAGTGATGAGATAGCGGCGACCGCCAGGGCGATCACCGCGATGATGACGACGGCCGGCACGCTGATCGACGGCGCACCGGGCGCACCGACCAGGCCAGCCCCTGTGCCAGTGAGCAGGGGTGCGATCAGCCATCCTGCAACCAGACCGGCCGCGGCGGCACCCACGGCCAGCGTGAGCTGCTCCACCAGGAGCACAACCGCGACCGTCATCGGGGTGGCGCCGACGGCTTTGAGCAGCCCTACTCTCTTCGACTGCTCGGTCATCCGCAGGCCGGCGAGGACGCCGAGACCGGCGAGGGCGAGAAGACCGAGCAGCCATCCCCCGACTCCCAGGGCCACCTGCTCGATCCCGATCAGGGCGTTGATCGCGCTCTGGATGCTCTGCCAGGTAAAGGTGCCCCAGGTAAAGGTGCCCGGGTGCTGAGCCACGAAGGCCGGAGCCTGGGCGGGGTTCGCCAGCTTCAGGTTGAGGAGGTAGCCGAGAGGAGCGCCCGACCTGGCGAGGCCTGCTACGGCGGAGCGGGTGAGCCACACGAGTCCCATGTTCGGGACTCCGGAGCTTCCTATTCGGACCGGGAACGGGCAGGCGATGTGGCACAGGCTGCTGGGGTAGGGCGGGATGGCAGCTGTCACAGCGATCCCGGCCACCCGGAACGGCCGCCCGCCGAGACGGACGTTGTCGCCGACGTGAACGCCAAGGGCATCGGCAAAGCCGCGCTCGATCACCACCGCGCCGGGGCGGATCCAGCCCCCTTGGGTCACCTTCGGCTGGTCCACCGAGGCCGGAGCCTGGTCTCGCCCTTCGGCCACCACGTCCACCGTGTGCCCTCCGGAACCGGATGACGCTAAGGGACGTTGGATACGGCCCGCTGTGAGCGGTCACACCGGGTGCCGTGGTCAGTGAGGCGACGGCCGCCGCCAGTTGCGCGGAGCTCACCGGCTGAGCTGGCCTGGGGCCGCCACCCTCGACAGCGACGACATCCGGGCCGGCGGTGGCCAGCCGGGTCTGCTGGTACGGCTGGTTGGTCACCCCGCTCAGGGCGAACGCCACCGTCAGCGTGGTCGCAGCCGCCGCGATGACCAGCAACACCATCAGGGCCTCAACCGGGCGCCGTCGGAGGTCCCGGGCAGCGAGCCGCGCGACGAGTACGACCTGGCCTGTCATTCGCCCCCCAGCCCGATGAGCTGCCCGAGGTCACCCCTGCTGCCGCCCGTCATTCTCATCTCGTCAACGAATCCGCCGTCACGCATGGAAATCAGGCGATCAGCGGTGGCGGCGACGCGCTGGTCATGAGTGACGATCACCAGCGTCTGGCCGGATTCATGAAACGCCCCGAAGAGCCGGAGCACCTCCACCGTGGCAGTGCTGTCGAGGTTGCCGGTCGGCTCATCAGCCAACACGATGATCGGCCGGTTGATAAGTGCCCGTGCGATGGCGACCCGTTGGCGCTGGCCGCCTGAGAGGGCCGAAGGCAGGAATCCGGTCCGGTCGGCCAGGCCCACCTGCTCCAGCAGTTCCCTCGCCCGCGCCCGGGCGGCTCTCGGTGAGCGCCCCGCCAACAGCCCCGGCAACTCCACGTTCTCGATGGCTGTCAGCTCATCCATCAGATAGAAGCCCTGGAAGACGAAGCCGACCGCCGTACGTCGAAGATGGGCGAGTGCACGCTCGCTGCTGTCACTTACCGGCTGCCCCGCTAGCTCGATTTCTCCAGCCGATGGCCGTTCGAGGCCGCCGAGGAGATGCAACAGGGTGGACTTGCCGCACCCGCTGGGGCCCATGATGCCAACCGTTTCACCAGTGGCGACATCGAGGTCAACGCCGTCCACCGCACGCACCAGCGCCGCCCCCGAGCCGAACGTCTTGCAAAGACCCGAGGCGCGCAGCACCGGCCGCATCGATGTCATGACCGCTCCCTTCGACCGATCCAATTCCGCTCGCAGGCCTCCAGCCAGCGCAGGTCCGCCTGGAGTCGCAACACGACTCCCTCCAGCAGCAAGCCTGCATCGGAGTGGTCCGGCTCCTCCATGGCGGCCCGCTGAGCGTCTCGCAGCCGCCGCAGCAGCTCTCGTCGCTGGGCATCGACGATGCTCATCGGGTCGGCCAGCCCGGCCTGGGCGGCGGCAACGAGCTTCAGGTGGAACTCTGCCAGGTCGGGCCTCGGCCAGCTCACCTCCGACAGCCACTGAAAGACTCGCTCCTGACCGGCGGGGGTCAAGTGGTAGATCTTCCGGTCGGCGGGCTGAGTGCGCCCCTGGGGTGGCTCCTCGAGGGCCACCATGCCCGTCTTCTCCAGACGGCCGAGAGTGACGTAGATGTGCCCGGCGTTCAGCCCTTCGCCCAGGGGGCCGAGGGCTTCGTCGAGCCGAGCGCGCAGTTGATAGCCCTGCGAGGGCTCCTTGGCCAAGAGTGCGAGCACGACTTCCTGCTGCATGCAAGCTCCATCTAACGGTTAGGCTCAACCTAACGGTTAGACAGGCGTGCGTCAAGTGCGGCCAGCAAGACGAGACGCGCCGGAGCACGAAGCGGACGCAGGTCGCAGGTCGAGCTCGCAGCCACCATCCCCGCACGCATCGGTACCGAGCGCGCCGTCCCGCGGCAGCCCTCCAAACGGATGCCGGCTGAAGGCCCGTCTCCGGTTAGCTCCGCCCGACGATAACCGGGCCTAAAGGCAAACAACCCGAACGGAGGGATGCCCCCAAAGTCCGTCACATCCGGCGGCCATCTATGTCCCCGAAGTGCCGATCGGGGATAGGCAACAGTTGCAACCACGACTGCCTTGGAATTCGATTCGGAACTCCATAACAGGTCTATCGGCACGCGCAGGATGGTTCGACTTGGGGGTCCTCCATGAAATTCAAAATCGGCAACTTGGCTGCGCCAATACCCTCCGACCCAGCGGCCGGGTTGGCGCAGTCCTCGTGCCAGATTCAGTCCGTCGGGTCTCTGCGCACGCAACGCGGCTAGAAGCGTGTGTCTCCTCGCTGGGCGGTCACGCATGATCATGCAAGCCGGCCGCCGGCCGTGGGGGGCGTCGGCTCATCGCAAGGCGACGGCTTTGAAGAACGTGTAACAGAACGTTCCGTCGTTGTCGGCCGCCCGCCGCAGGTCCCGGATCCCGGCTGACCAGTTGGCCGCGTCGATCAGGCCCTGGCCGAGAGCCTGGCCCGCCATTCCCTCGACCATCGCCGTGAACGTCTTGAGCGTGATGCCATCGGCCAGGTCTGGCCTGCTGCCGTCGGCATACGCCATCCGGGGCGTCACGTGCACATCCCGGTAACCGGCCTGGACCAGCAGTGGGTACAGCCGCCGTCCGATCAGCGGATCGCCGCTCGCCCGCTGCTGCACCTCGATCAGGCACTGGACAACCCGGCGCGCGTGCTCGCTGGTGGGGTGGAAGTACGCCGAGCCGTGGTCGCCCTCGATGACGGTCAGCGACCCTCCAGGCTTAACGACGGTCATCAGCGCTTGCAGCGCCCCGCCCGGGTCACTCAGATGTTCCAGGACAAAGCACACGAAGACATGATCAAAGCAGGACGGCTGGAACGGCAGGCAGAAGATGTCGGCCTGCAGGAACCTCACATTGGCGCAGCCGGCCAGGTGCACCTGCCGCGCCGCCTCGGCAAGCGATCGCCGGGACATGTCAATACAGGTGAACTCCGCCCTGGGGCTTCGGTCGGCCAAGATCACCGTCTGTGCGCCGGTGCCGTAGCCCGCCTCCAGCACCCGGCTGCCCTGCGCATACCGCGTGCCAGCGTGCAGCACCGGCCAGGGCAGTGGCCTGGTCGCTGAGCCGGATACTTTCCCGGGCCGAGTAACCGTGGACGTAATCCATGGCCGATGACACCCGGCCAGCCTACCGACGCCAGCCAGCCTGCCACCCGGCCCCAACCCGGTGCACCGCCGTCGATCACCGCCGGAGACCGGCCCCCAAGACAACGATCGCACCAGCAGCGGCTTCTTGTTCATGTCAGGTTCGGTCGAGATCTAGCTGAATGCATGGAGCCGAGCGCCCGGCGCGGCGAGTAGAAGTTTCAGTCGGGGCGGTGCCATCTACTTGATAGCGCTGCCCGGCCAGTTGGAATTGGAAACCAGCTCGGGGTGCGCGCCGGTGAACGCGGTGGCGGCGGTCGGGTCGCTGCGGAGCTGGTAGGCGAGCCAGGCGGTCGGGTAGCCGAGTTCGCCGCCCGGGTTTCCGCCGTAGGCTGGGTCCTCGATCGAGGCATGATCGGCCCGTTTGCCGTCGGATTCGAAGATGATGCCTAGCGCGGCGGGGACGGTGAGGGTTTCGTAGAGGATGCGCTCGATCACGGGGGGAGCGATGACCGAGTCGAAGATCCCGTGGGTGGAGGTGAGGAAGGCGGGCCGGGTCAGCCCAGCGATGCTGGGCCCATTGAGCCAGTAGGTAATGGGCAGTGAGAAGGTCAGCAGCGTCTTGATCAGGGCTGGATTGTTCAGCGCTGCCCGGGTCGCGCCGTCGGCGCCCTGGGAGTGACCGGCGGCGGCGACGCGGTTGACGTCGAGGTTGCCATAGAAGACGCTGTCGACGGTGCCGGCCTGGGTGACCAGGTAGTGAGCGGCGTCGCCGATTTCGACGCCACTGCCGGTTTCCCGTGAGGTTGTGCCGATGACGGTAAACCCGTAGGAAGCCAGGTGGCTCAGCAGTGTCGAGTAGTAGGGCGGTATGCCCCATGTTCCGTTGCCCCAGGTGACGATCGGGCTCTTGAACCCCAGGGTCGTATAGTCCTCGGGGTAGTACAGGTCGTAGATCGCGTTGCCAGCGCCGTCGGTGACCGCGCCCGTTGTCGTGGCATACGGGCCAGGCGGCGTGTATGCGGCCTCAACCGGATACTGGGCACGATGCGCCTCGGCGGCCTGCCGCGTGGCGAGCGATTCTGGCGTGTCGCCGGGGCCATTATCAGGCATTGTGGGCGCACTCCTCTTGGGAAACTACCAGCGCGGCAGCCGCCCGGTAGATCTTCTCCTCCGTCACCACCGCGGTTCTGGCCGCAATTTGGTGACAATGCGGATGAGCTCATTCTCGCCGACAGTGCAAGTTTCCGCCACACTTGCCCGTCGGCAGAAGTGCGCGGCGGTCCCGGCCATGCATAGACGTGATCGCCCCCCCGGATTCACCGCTCAGCTCCGTCGCCCCTCCAGTCCAGTCAGTTTCCCGCTTAGGTTCGCGTCAAGGTCGGCCAGGAGTGCTACGGAAGCAGGTCGGACGCGGTGTGCTCGCGGGAGGAGCCCTTGAGCCGGGCCAGGTAGGCAGCCACTGCCAGCCGCAGCTGATCAGTGAACGTCGCCGGACGATCAGACGGGAGGGACGCCAGGTCAGGGAAGCTCATCATGCCCAGACACTGCGCCTGCTTTCGGCGGCCGCGAAACATGCCGGGCGCGGCAATTGAGGACGTTCACCTCAAGCGTGGCGATGCAAAAATATACGGACGTGGGCTGCCTTCGGTACCGATCCGGTGGCCCAGGGCCGAGGTCGCGGCGCGTGCCCCCAGGTGGCGTATCGTCACCATATGAGGTCCGGAGTGGCCGTTGTCCTTATTGCCGTCGCCGTCACGGCCATGGCGGCGTGTTCCCCCGCCGGCCAATCTGCGCCGCCACTGCCCTCCCGCCCACCTGCTATTGCCTTGCCAGGCGGTAGCGCTGCGCCGGTTAGCACCGCGGGTTGCCTGGCTCGGCGGACCGGCGGGCCACTGCCGGTATGGGCCCGGTCCGGCTTTCATCCACCCAGCATGCCGATCGGGCATGTGATGGGACTGCGGGGCGATATCGTCGCCATTCTCTGGGGCGGGCCAGAATCGTCGCTGTATGCCCCGCCGCTGCCTAACGTGGGAAACAAAGTCCTGTGGGTGTCGCGGCTCGCCGACAAGCCCGGAGCGCCGCTGAGGGTCCGTGCCATGCTCAACGGCACGCACCGCACCGCTGCCCTGGAGCTGCCCGATGTCGGCCCGTCATACGTCAATCTCCCAGCACCTGGATGCTGGACACTGGATCTGAGCTGGTCCGGGCATCGAGATCAAGTCGAGCTGTGGTACACGGCTACCTGACCCGGGAGGTTTGCCGGGGGTGCCTCCGCTAGTTGTGCCGGTTCCCTGAACGACACGGGCCGCGCCGTCAGCGGCAAAGTAGTGCGTCTCCGGCGCCAGCCTGGCATTGAACAATCATGCGACCGGGGGCGTGGCCGGCCCCCGAGTGCTAGGAGCAACTGGGATGTGCTGGGACAGATGGGTCGGGGCTGCGCACAGTCGTCCTGGGGCGCTACCAGCTGGCCGCCGAGAGGGCCGCGCGCACAGTGGTCTCGCCGGCTGGCGTTCCTGCTGGGTCGCTGACCGGCCCGTACGGGGCGCCGTACACGGGCGGGCGTAGCGAAGTGCCAGGAGATGTCTACCGTGGCCATTCCTTACCTGCGAGGAACACTGCCTGCCCGGTTCGGGTGTCCTTGCTAGGGGGAAGGAAGGAGTGCAGCGTAATTGTGCAGGCAACAATGCCGGGGGCAGTTGCCCGCAGCCGAGGGAGGTCAAAATGGGGAGTCACATGGGCGAGCCGGGGCCGGCTGGCCAAGCGAGGGATGTGCTGGGTGGGCCGGACTCCGCTGGGGAGGATGAGCTCGGCGGGCCCGACCCGGCAGGCACGAAGGATGAGCTCGGCGGGCCCGACCCGGCAGGCACGAAGGATGAGCTCGGCGGGCCCGACCCGGCAGGCACGAAGGATGAGCTCGGCGGGCCCGACCCGGCAGGCACGAAGGATGAGCTCGGCGGGCCCGACCCGGCATAGCCTCGCTACGCGCTGCCCGGGCCGATTTGGCCGCAGCAGCCGACGGTGTGACGGACCTGGCGGCTAGTCTCGCGGCATATCGCGGAAGTGAGCTCTGACGGCCTAGCATCACCGAGCCCGGCCGGCCATGCGTTCGTGTTCGTGGAACCGGAAAGCGTCACGAACGAGCACCTGGGTCCTGTTCCTGCGCGGGAGCCCGCTGCCAGCCGTCGGCGTGTCTGGTCGAACTGCAGTGACGGATGAAGATGCTGGCAGATGCATAAGAATGCGGATATCCAACGCGCTCAATTCGGCATGTGAGCGAGTAGGGTCCTACTCTCGCCGCAGCCTGTTCAGCCCACTCCGATGCCGTTACGCCTGCGTTCGCTGGGCGCCTTCGTGCCGCAAAAGCTCTGCCCCAGGGTAGAAGTGGAGCCCGGACGGAACGACCCGGGAGGATTGGCTGAACTCGCTACGGCTCACTTGTCAGGCTTATGGTAATGTCCGCGCTTCCTGGATATCTGTGCCAGTTGAGCCTGCAGGTCAGGGTCTTGCCTGACGGACCTCCTTCTTCGTTCAGTCTGCCCGGGCGGGCCGACAGGGCGGAGCAGATCACAGTGAGCGGTGTGCGGCTGAACAACCGGTTGACAAGGTAGTTAAGGGGCTGTGGCAGCCTCCGTGAGGCCAGGGTCACTCACGCTTGGCTCGTCCAGGTCGGGCGTGGTGATCAGACTGACGCTGATGACGGTGTCCTCGGGCGCGTCCAGGCCGAGGTCGGCGACGCTGCCCGTGCCGCTGGCCGCCATCTTGCTGGCGGCCAGGGCCAGCGCGCGACGCTCGATCCGGGACATCTCCGCCTGTCCCCAGTGCTCGATCGGATGGTGCGGGGGCGTGGTCGCCGGGTTGACCGCGAGACGGACCGTGAGCTGGATCACCACAGCGTGGCCGGTCGTGACCACGGTTCGCGTGTACCAGACCTTCCAGTCCCGGTCGGTCAGCGAGCCGGGCGCCATCTCCTGGAGGGTCTCGCGTAGCGACTCGATGACCTCCAGCGTGGCCCCGGCCCGGTCCGGCGTCCGCATGCGCACCCGCAGGAGCGGCTGCTTGTGGCCCTCCCCGAGCTGCTGGCGGCTCTGCCACTTGTCCAGGTAGACGATCACCTGACCGTCGCTTCCGGCCGGCTCCAGCAGTGCCTTGTCATGGCCACCGCGCCCGCCCGGCCGGTGGCCGAGCAGCAGGATGACCAGCTTCCCGTGCAGGATGGCGGTGGTCAGGCCGGCCAGCTCGAGGCCGGGGTCCAAGCCGTCCAGGACCTCGATCTCCTCCGCGCTGCGCCAGTCGGAGCAGATCGCTAGCAGCCGCCAGGTCTGCTCGCTGGCTTTCTCGGTCCGGTGCAGCCCGCTGCCCGCTACCACGTCCAGGTCGCTGGCCAGCACCGGGCGGGCGGGTCTGGTCTTGGCCTGCTCGGCGACCGGGCCGGGGTTGGCTGCTGCGGGCGGCGGATTGAGGATGCGCGGGATGCCCTCCGAAACGGTCTGTACGCCGATAACCAGGCCGGGTGCCACCGGCCCCACGGCGAGCGCTTGCATGTCGTTCAAAAATGAGGCCAGCCGCGCGTAATCACCGTCGCGCAGCCCGACCTGCACCCGGGTCCACTGCAGCCCGGTGTAAGCGACGGACGGCGCGGGCACCGGCAGCTGGATCTCCAGTATGGAAAGGCGGCTGTGGTCGCTCGCGGCTCGCAGCACGGCGGTCACCGGATGACCGGCGAGCGTCAGCAGGCCGGCGTCCTTCGGCAGGCCGAGGAATACCCCGACGACCCCGCTGACGTCCGAGGCGGGCGCTAGCTGGCTCGCGTCCAGATCGACCTGGTGCACTTCCTCGGTGGCCGCGTCCCAGTCGCCCTTCGGCTGGTCCCGGAAGACCGCGAACGTCACCGACTGCGCGATGGTCCCGGATCGCTGCAGCGCGAGGACGCTGGCCGGCTGCTCCAGGAGTGATGCGGGTGGCTCGCCGTCCGCCCCGCCCTGACCGTCGCTGGGCGGCAGGCCGCCCGCCCGGGGCGCGCCCGGATCCGGGCGACCGGGAGCGGGACCGTCGGGGCCACCCCGCGGCGTGCCTGTTGGCTGTGTGAGCTGGCCGGCCGCGCGGCGCAGCCGCCACCGCTCGGATCGCGATCCAGCCGACAGCGCCGGGGACGCCGGATCGTCGGCCGGGCGGCCACTATGCAGCAAGGACCGCAGCGTGGCGCCGTGCTGCCAGACGATATAGCCGTAGGCGGGCCGGCCGACCAGCAGGGCGTCCGCGGTAGTGCTGCGCCACCAGGTGCTGTGCAGCACCTCGGCGTGCGAGTAATCGGGGGTATCGGTGCGCAGCAGGTTGCAGAGCTGCATCCGCAGCGCGTCCGGCGTCTGGCCCTGCTGGCCAGTGTCCAGCCGCTGTCGCTGACTCAGCAGCCACTGCAGGACGAGCTGGAAGGCGATGGCGCCGAGGGCCCAGCACGCCACCCAGAGCAGGCCGCGCGAGAAGGCAAGCGCCACAGCCAGCACGACGGTGGGCAGGATCAGGATGCCAATGAGCAGGTTGCTTGCCTGCGCCAGCAGCCCGCGCAGCGTTGACCGGTCGGGCCGCTCCATCCGGCCGGCCTGGACGGCGGCGAACAGCGTCAGCACGAAGGCCAGCACCTCCGCGCTGACCTGCTGGCTGGCGATCCCGGACAAGCGTCCGATCAGGAAGAACGCGAAGACCACACTCATCAGCATTACGCTCATCCAGCCCGAGAACCGGGCGACCGAGAAATACTCGGAGTCCGTCACCGCGACCTGCACACCGATCGTGGCCTGGTACGGCGCGCCCCGCTGGGAGACGTCCTCGATCATGCGGGCCCGCGCGACCACGACGTCCGGGCTCACCGTGTCGGTCGTGGTCCGGCGCTGCATGGGCGTCCCGAGCCAGTCCTCGTGCTGTTCCCAGGCCTGGGCCAGGTCCTGGCGGGCGGCAGCGATCGGAAGGCCAGCGGAGATCTTGGACAGGATGTCAACGAGCCGGTCCAGGCGATCACCGACTTCCCTGGTGGGCAGCTGTGGCCTTGGGTCCGTCGGCTCGCGCAGGTGACGCGGCACCGCACGGTGATCACGCAGCGTCTCCCGGGTGGCCGCGGCCTTGGCGCAGGTCAGGTCGCCCAGGGCCCGATAGAGCTCGGCTGGCCACTCCTCTGGCGCTGCGGTTAGCTGGTCCATGAGGTAGCCGAGCTGGGTGACCGGCGGGGGCGGCCCTGCCCTGATGTCGAGTTCGGCCTGGCGGTCCTGCTTCTGCCATGGGTCGAACGAGACGCCGTCGGGGAGGTTAACCTGGACCTGCCGGTCAGCGTCGGCCGACGGCAGCAGCAAGTCGATCTCCAGCCGGGCCCGGGGCAGGACCCGGTTCAGGGTGGAGGGTCGCAGCCAGCGAAGCAGGCCGCGTGTACGCCGCTCCGAGGGCGGCGGCTGCTGCTCGCGCAGCGGACGGCTGGGCACCGTCACGGTCAGCACGGTTGGCGTGCGCGCCCGGTCGGCGGCCACCACAACGACCGCGGACTTGGTGAATGCGTCCAGAACCTGGACCGCCCGCTTGGTCAGCACGCGCGCGAAGACCCGCCGCTCCAGGGCGGCCTGGTCTGGCTCGGAGTCCTGCCCGGGTCGGGCACCGTTGCCCTGGCCAGCCGACGCAGCCTGGGCGGGCCCGGAGGGGACAGGCTCGAGCAGGCCAGCGTAGGACCCGAGCAAGTCGGCGAGCTCGCGCCGGGCCGTTCCGATCCGCTGCACGGGACCACCCGGCGCTTGCTGCCCCGCTGTATCCCCCGTCACGACCGCCTTGGGGACGTTCTCGCTGCGAAGCAGCCGGTAGATGGCCGCCGCCAGCAGCAGCCGCTGGTCACGTGAGGCGCTGACGCCGAGCCGACCGAGGTCGGGCAGCCGGGCGACGGCGATGTTCACGATGGTCTCGGCCAGTGCCGCCGCGACGCGATGCCGGACGTCGGCGTTCGGGAGCGTCGCTAGTAGTGCCCCGCTGGCGTCAGTCACGGTGCATGTCGCGAACGGGTCGGGCTCCAGGTACCGCGACTGTAGCGGCGGAAGGACCAGGACCGGGAGCCACAGCTGGCCGGTCCGGCCGCGGAACGCCTCATGTGCGATCCGGCTCAGGTCTACGTCGATCTTGATGGTCGTCTCGACCGTATCCGACCGGGCGGTATCAATGATCTCCGAGGTGGCGCGCGCCCACTCGTTATTGGCGATCAGGAACAGCAGCTCACGCCCGAGGGCTGAGTCCTGGTCATAATTGGCGTCCTGCCAGCGGAATTCCTCCGGGGTGATCTGCCCGATCAGGTAATCGAGCTTTCTCGCCAGGACCTGCTGCGCCGCGCGGTCCTTGTCCTCTGAACCTGTCGTATCCATCACGATGCCAGCAGCCACGGACGTTCTCCCCCTCGCGAGTCGCACCAGGCCACAGCCCGGTCGCTCCTGGTCACCAGGATGACACATCCGGCAGATATGCGGTATCGCGGCGGAAAACCGCGACAGCAGAGGAGAAAACGGAAACCGTCACCGCAGAGGAAAAAGACAGACCGCCTGGAAATGACCAGTTCCGGGAACCATAGGCTCGGGTTATGACGGCTCCGGCGGCCGCCTCGACGACATTCAGCAGAGGCCAGCTCAGCATGGAGACCCGCCGCATCGGCGTGCTGCCGACCTCCATCCCGCCAGGAACCGCCGCGGCAACTGCAGCTGGTGAACCAGGAATCGTGCTACGACGCCGACGCCAATGACGATCTGCCGGTCAGCTTCCTAGCGATCCTCGGTCCCCAACTTCTGCACACTTGAGTCAAGTTTTCGGGGGGCGTACCGTCGAAGACGTCCGCTCCACATTTGCAGGCAGAGTCCTGACCAGCCACTTTGGGTGGCACGACCGGTCGCATACGTCGGCCGGACCTTGGCGCAGCGGGCGGCGGCGGTCAGTCGATCTTGACCGCAGGTCCTGCGTCAGCTTGCGCCCAATTCGGCCGTTACGCTATTCACGCAGGTCAGCCAGCTGACTTGGCGGTCCGAGGCGGAGCCTCACTGGTACGGCAGCAGCCATTCGTTAGCCTCGATGTTTCGCGATCTTGAACTATCCGGCTGAGACTGCGGCCGTTTGCTGATTTTCAGCGCCTGGCCGTGCTGAGCTTCCCGACTGTCGCGCCGGGTGGGCGGGGTTCCATGGGCCCTGGGTTTGTCCTTCCTGGTCGCAGGGGCGGTTTGGTGGTGGTCAGCCAGGTGCGAAGGCCTGCAGGCGGGTGATCGCGGTGGTGAGCTGGGAGGCCCAGGGCCAGGTCGCGGCGAGGCGCAGCCGCAGGCGGCGGCCGCTGCAGACCAGGCGCCCGGCGGCGGAGAACATCCGCAGCCGCAGCCGTTTGGGTTCCCAGGCGCGGGCGGGGCCGTCCAGGGCGAGCATCTGCATCCAGGCCAGCAGTTCGCAGGCCATGGCGACCAGCTCGCACCAGATCTGGTTCTGGTTAAAGACGTGCAGCGGGAGGTTGCGCAGCCCGGTGTCTTTGGCGTTGCGGATGCGGTCTTCGCAGCGGGCGCGGCGGCGGTGCCGTAGTTCGAGGTCAGCGAGCTGCCCGCGCCAGGCATCGGTGGCGAAAGCGGTGAACCGGTGGCCGCCAATGTCGGTGAACCGCAGCTGGGCGCCGGGGTGAGGGCGTTCCTTGCGGACGATCACCCGCATCCCCTCCGGCCAGCCGGCCAGGCCCAGCAGGCCGGTGAGCTCGGCCACCCAGGCGCCTGGCCGTGCCTGGCCGCCGGCGTCATAGGCCGGTTCCCAGATGCGGTCTGGCAGCTGGAGGATCGCCTGCTGCATCTCGTCGGTGATGGTCATGCCGATGGAGTAGTGCAGGCGGCGGCCCGGGCTGGCCAGCCAGGCCAGGAACTCGTGCGTGCCGCCGCCGGAATCGGTGCGGATCAGCACCCGCCGCCGCGCCCGCGCGGCAGTTGGGCCAGCGCCAGCCGGGTCACCTCGATGTGCTCGGCTGCGGTGTTCGACCCGGCGTTCCCGGGGCGCAGCACGATGGCCAGCGGCTCCCCGCCTGCTGCGGCGCCGTGATCGGCGAACGCGGCGAGCGGATGGAACCCGAACGTTTTCTTCCAAGTGGAAGCGGCTTTCTCCTTCTCCGAATGCGCGAGCACGATCGTGGCATCGAGGTCCACCGGGATCAGGCTCCCGTCCGCGCCAGGCGCGCGCTCCAGCCAGCGCCCAGGCGCGCTCACGGGCGGCAGCGCGGGCCTTGCGGATCGCCCGCAGCGCCCGCGGCGCATCCGCGGCCAGCGCGCTGATCAGCCGGGAGATCACCGGATCAGAAGCCACCGGCCCGGCCAGCTCCGGCTGGGCGCGCAGCACCGCGACATCAGCCAGGCAGTCCCCGCCCAGCCCCAGCGCCATGGCCAGGTCGGCAATGATCTTCCCCGGGTCGTGCACCGCCCGCGGCGCCCGCCACCGCGTCAAAGCGCCGGACAGACCCTGGCCCAGGCCCGTCACCTGGAGCGCTTCGGCCAGCAGCAACCCGCCAGCCTGCGACACCAGCCCCTTCCCGTCGGCCGACACAGTGATCTTGGAGCGGAGCCCGGTATTCTTCACCTTGAAAGTGCCTTCGGTTTGGCGTGGACAGGAACCTAGACAAGTCCCATCCTCCCAGGCCAAAGGCACTTTTTATATGTAAAAGATCAAGGTCAGCCGGTCACTGGCGAAAGCCCGAGGTTAGCTGACCAGGGCAATCTCGCGAGTCAGTCGTGTGCGCTGGTGGTACCAGCGCGAGCGGGCTTGGCGGCGGCGGCGCCAGTTCAGCCAGTGCCCGGCGGCGCGGGGCGGTGGTGGGTGGGTGAGCAGGCGCCCTGTTTCTGGGACGGTGAGTGGGATCATCGCGGGGTCGGCGGGCGGTGGCTGGTCCGGCCGGGCCGGTGCCCGGGCTTGGGTGCTGGTGCGGCGGCGCAGCAGCGCGGCGGTGATAGCGCAGATGGCCAGGGCGGCCATGACCAGCACGGTGTGCCGGGCGATCGCGGTGTAGCGGCGGACCTGGGACTGGTCCAGGCCGAAGCAGCCCTTGCTGAACTGGAAGTTCTCCTCGGCCGGCCAGCGGAGCCCGGCGGCGCGGATCAGCCGGGACAGCGACAGCGGCTGGCCCTGGGGCACGTGACAGTAGTGAAAGGCCAGCTCGCCGGTCACGCGGTGGCGGCGGATCAGCAGGTAGTGGCGGGCGGAGGTGGTGGCGATCCAGGCCCACGCATACCAGCGCTCACCTTTGGATCCCTTCCCGGCGGAACGGATCTCCCAGCGGCGGCCGCCGGCCAGGAACCGGGCGGCCGCTTGCTTGCAGGACAGCGTCACCCCGCGGGCCACGGTGAGGTGGAAGTTTGCGGGGACCCGCAGCACATAGCCCTGGCCGCGGCCTTCCAGGTAGGCGCGCAGCTGGGTGCAGCTGCCGTAGACCTCGTCCCCGCAGACGTAATCCAGCTCGACGCCGTCAGCGAAGACCTCGGTGAGCAGGTCGATGGCCAGCTGGCCCTTGGTGCGGAACACCAGATCCGGCGGCAGGCCCATCACCAGCGACTTCACCGGATCGCCGATCTGCTCGCGCGGGATCCACTGCCGGGCCGCGATCAGCGCATGCCCGGCCTGTTCCCGCACATACGCCAGGTGCACCGTGGTGATCCCGTTGGCCACCTTCCCCGCACATCCCAGGTAGTGCCGTTTGACCCCGGCGGTGTGCTCACCCTGCTTGACCTGTCCGGTCTCATCGACCGCCCCCACCGCCAGGCCACGGCGGCCAGATCGCCGTGCCGCCTCATCCAGGCCCGCCACGGCGAACCGGCGCACCGCCGCCATCGCCGCGACGCTGTCCCAGCAAGCCCGGTTGAGCAGCCGCTGGGTCTTATCCGGCGAGCGGTCCCAGCGTGCTCGGCGATCGTCCAACCGTTGCGCCGGGGGATCTGGCTCATCAGCGCGGCGGCGTACTTGCCCGCCTGCAGCCACGGCTCCACCCGCGCAAAGCACGGCCGCAGCCCTCCCAGCAGTTCAGCCCGCTTCCGCCAGCCCAGGCCGGCACCTATCCTGGCGGCAGCAGCCGCCCTCGATTGTGTTGTCGTCACACACGCATGATCGCGAGGCGGCTGCGCCAGCCGACCCAGATTCCACCGCTCCGCCGCAGCTCACAACCCGAAAGGCCGCTGCCGTACCAGTGAGGCTCCGCCTCGGACCGCCAAGCTGATGTGGCTGACCTGCGTAAATAGCGGGACCGATCGAACTTCGCGCAAGCTTACGCAGGGACCCGCGGTCAAGATCGGCCGACCGCCACCACCCGCTGCGCCAAGGCCCGGCCGACGTAAGCGACCGGTCGTGCCACCCCAAAGTGGCTGGTCAGGACTCCGCCTGCAAATGTGGAGCGGGCGCCTTCGACGCTACGCCGCCCGAAAACTTGACTCAAGTGTTCAGAAGTTGGCGACCAAGGATCCCTAGGGGTCGGACGAGGCCGGGCTACCTGTTCGCCCGGCGCTCGGCTCGCCGGTTGGACTACGCGCCTCAAATCATTGCGGAAGCATCTCCCCTTTACTGAACAATGAGTGACTATGTGAGCGAGTGCATAAGCATGCGCTCGCGCGATACCCTCATTTCGGCAGATCCGGGTGGGCTTGTCGTCTATGGACGGTGGAGAAGGCCAACCGCACGCGGGACTGCCTACCAGGGCCACGGACATCGGGTGCGGGGCTGGGTTGGCCGGCCCGTGCTGAGCGTGATCAGGACCTTGGGTAGCGGCTTGGTACTGCTCCACGACGCTGGCGGGATGCGTCCGCGGGCGCTGACCGCAAGTGCCATGGTCTTTCGCCCACGCCCGGATGTCGCCGTTGCGCTCCCGGCTTGCTGCAGCCGTCCGGGCCGGCGGCGCTGGCCCGGCCTTGCGGGCGTGGTCGGTGAACAGGGGCGAGCTTTGCGGCGGAACGCCGCGGCGTAGCCACACCAGCACATCTCACGGCACCGTCAGCACAGCCCGTTGACATGCACGGTGAAGATCACTTACACCAAGCGGCGGGGACGCGGCCAGGAAGGGGGTCAACAGGCCTCCCTGACTCGGCGAAGATGGACCGGAACATTCGCTTACCTGGGGGGGAGGCGGAGATGGCCTGTGTCACGGCGGGCCTGAGCAGCGATGGTGCCGGGACCTATCCTGGATCCGCGCATACGGGCCCAGCGTGCACGAGCGCGCGAACCGGGTACCCGGAACCGGCCGGGCCTGTGAGCCTGCGGCTGCCACACGAGGAGTCGGCCATGGCCTCATCACGGGCCGCGCCGATGTCGGTCTGCCACTTTGGTTCCCGTCTGGATCACACTTGTCCGACCACCCTCTGGGTCAGTTGCGCAAGGAAGCACTTAAGTGTGGCATCGCCGCACCTCTGAGGAGAGCCACAAATGGCCACCACTGAGCAACCCCATCAGGGTGCAGATAACAGCGCAACGCCGGCAGCAGCTCAAAGTGGGCAGCCTGAGCCAAGTGCGCAGCCTGAGCCAACTGAGGCAGGAAGCGGGAAACCGGACCATGCTCCCGGTGATCGGTTCCGGACCCGCACTGCCATGCTGATCGCGGCTATCGCCATCCTGGGTGCGATAACGACCTGGCAGGCCGAGGTGGCCGCCACCAAGGCGGCCGAGCTCACACAGCGAGGTATCGTTATCGCGATTAACCTTGCAGCTGAGAGAACCCATGATCGTGGTATGGCAATGGGTGAAGCAGCCGACGTGACGCGCGTGCAGCAGCTACTGGATGAGCGAGACCTATTCAAGAAGCAACTGGCCCTGACTCCTCCCGGCCCCGCAAAGGACCAGCTGAAGACCGAGTCCAATGTTGCGTCCTGGGTCGCAGAATGGGAATCGTGGAACAACTGGCCGGAGAGAAACTACCTTTACAAGTCCAATATCGATATCGCGCCGAACTACAATATTACCCGCCGTACTTCCGACCTTGTATCAGCATCACGCGTGCCTACCAATTCAGCTTCCCTCTTCAGCCAGGCCGATAGCCAACAACAGAAACGCCGTAATCTTCTGTGGCTGGACCTTGGCCTTGTTATAGGCCTTGCGTGCGCAACGGTGGCCCATCAGCTAGCGAGGCGCGGCCGCCTGCAGACCTCTTGCGCCGTGGTTGGTATTGCCATTTTCGCCCTCGGCGTCATCGCCCTTGTGACTCTTGAGGTATGAACGTGGAAGACCATATCCATGACGCCATCGAGCATCTGCGGGATGCCGAAGAAACTCCTGAGCAAACCACCAAGGTGCGTGTCACGGTCCTCATCCTGGTGATAACGATTCTCGGGACTATCACCGCGATCCTGGCTGCTCGGGCGGACGCTCAAGCGGTCACGACACAGCAACATCAAGAGGTCCACGCCCTGACTGCACAGCAGTATCAAGACGCTGAGGCTGCCTACCTGCTGACTAATACCGAGAGCAACAACCTATTCCAGTTCGACTTTGACCGTGCTGGGGCATGGTGGATCGAGAGGGCCACCTCGCCGCCCCGGATGGTTCAGGCCATGCGAGCAGAGTGGGTTCGGCGCTCGCAAGCCTGGAATCCAGTCATCAACGCTTCGAATAATGGTTACTGGAGCATGTTTACCGCCGCCCAGAAAAGCGGGGAGCTGGCGATCGTAGAGGGTCAGGTAGTTGCATCATTGAGGGATAAGGAAGACGGATACATCGCCGGTGCGGCTGTCTTCGCGGTGTCTTTGTTCCTTGTCGGGCTGATCCTCGCCACCCATCAGCAGTCCAGCCGGCGGATTTTTTTCATAGCGGCCATACTCCTAGCCGTATTCGCAAGTGTCCGGGTAGCGATAATCTACAGCCAGGGAACTCCAGGCATGACCTCCCGGACGCTGACCGCCTACGCTAACGGCCAGACATCACTGATCGAGCTTGAATATGGACCGGCCGCTACGTCGTTCAAGCGGGTGGTCAAGGCTCGCAGGGATACGCCCGAAGCGTGGCTTGGGCTTGCTGAATCCCTCGACGGGAGGCCTTTCCCCAGCCGTTCGGAATTGGCGCAGGCGATTGCGGCCTATCGGCAAGTGATAGCGGATGGCCAAGGCTCTTTGGTAGCCCGTAACAACATGGCCTCTGATGAGCTATTCCTGGGGCGCCTGCGCGAAGCGAGGCAAGATATCCTCCTAGCGCTTAAGACACAAAATGACGTCAACTGGTCATATGCGGAAGGCAGCCTCGCCGAGATTAATATGGCAAGCGGAGATCTGCCCGTCGCATACAAGGATCTCACCACCGCTGTAGACCGACTAGACAAGGGCGACACCGGCGCCGTGGAAGCTTTCTTCGCCGTCCTCCGCAACGACGGAGCCTATTTCCAGCGAACGGGAATGGCGAAGGCGCGCTGGCAACCCTTCTACGCTCGGGCTCAAGAAATAGAGGCTAGCTTTGACGCCCTCGGCACAGCAGCACCTGGCACCGGGGGACGCGCGGCTATCAGCGGCCTCAGCATAAAATACTACAATATCGACAAAGTAGGGCAACAAGGGATCGTGCGCTTTCGCTTCACCTACCACGGTTTCAGCAAGCCTGGTATTTTCAGCCTCCGAACATATCAAGAATCTGCTGGTAACTATTCACTGGTTGACGCGGCATCGGTCCCAAGAATGACCAATTGGCCCTGGGGTAACGGCAGCGGCTCATACACCTCGTACGTTCCACTGAACGTTTACACTGGAGACACGTATCATATCGAGTTCTACTGGAATGGTAATTTGCTCGTCTCGGTACCGGTGAACGTCTTATCCAGCCACCGGTCACCTTGACCCGTCTCGGCCGCGTACCTTGGGTGCCCATTCCTCTAACTCGGCCTCGATGTAGCGGTAGCCGAACCGCTCGTGGATGTCCTTGCTACTCCATTTGGGCGGAATGCCCGTACAGAAGCAGCGATCCGTACGGGTACTAGGCCAAAGTCCACTCTTCACGAATGAACATGCCAGTTGACCCATAAGCATGCGTTTACGATGTGCCCTCTCTTCGGCAGAAGAGTAAGATCCAGCGCGTGGCGGGGATCTCGGGCACCCGGTTGGGTAAACCCAGGTCCGCGACGTGATGTACAGAGAAGACCTCTTCCATGTCCGCACCGCCAATGGTCCGCTGCAGCAAGCGGACGTTCGTTCATGATCATCGATATGTTGCTGGATCTCTCATAGAAGCTGCTGGCTGCCTTGCCGTGCGGCACTCAACTGTGACTCGATGCGCTTTGGAAAGCCCTACAAAACGGTGCGGGCGGTCTGCTGGTCTGGGTGGGTTGCCGTGCGTGCTTGGTCGGCAAGGCGATCTTGCAGGCGAGCGTGGCGGAACTGGTAGACCGGTCCGACTGTGCGCAGGACATCGCGTTTGCGAGCGTCCTCGAGGAACCGCATAAGGCGAACAGGGGTGTGCCAGCGCATGGCAAGCTGAGCAAACGTGAGGGAAGCCGCCCAGGTCCTGGGGTAAGTGAGCCCGCTCACGAGCCCGAACCCAAGCCCGGCCACGAGCCCGGCCCCGAGCCCGCCCCCGAGCCCGGCCCCTAGCCCGATCCTGAGCCCAACGAGGAGCCCGGCCACGAGCCCAGCCACGAGCCCAGCCACGAGCCCGGTTAGGAACCCGAAGGCCTGATCACGCTGCCAGGAAGCACGCGGACTTAGGGGACTCGCGTTACTTGCTCCTGGCTGGGAGAGCCCGAACATGAGCACGGCGACAAGCCCCGCCCCGATCCAGGCCACGACGCCGGCCACGAGCCCGGCCACGCGCCCGGCCACGATCCAGGCCACGACGCCGACCCCGAGCCCGACCAGGAGCCCGGCCACGAGTGCCGAGCGGTTGAACAGTTGCCGCCACCGCAGGGGCCCGATTCGCTGGGGGGGCTCACCCACACGCCCGGCCGTGAGCCCGACCAGGAGCGCAAACACCAGTCCGATTCCGAACGCGGCCCCGCGCGCGGCCCCGAGTCCGGCCGCAAGCCCGCCCCCGAGCCCGACGAGCCCGACGAGCCCGACGACGAGCCCAGTTGCGACGAGACGAGGGGGACGTGACGCCCACGCGGGAGAGCGCCACCATGCGAGATCCCGCGTGCAGTCCTGGTTCATGCGAGCAGCGATGCATCGCATGGCATGCTGAGCTGACTGAAGCTCATACCGCGGCGGTGCTTCCCCGGGACGCGGCGCGTAGGCGGCGGGCAGCACACGGTCGAGCAAATGGTCCTCGATGTCCTCCCGCGCAAGGCCGTCACCGGCGCCATCGCAGAAACTGAGGAGCTCGCGGACATCATCGCCGCTGCGGTAGGTATCCCGGATCAGAGTCAGAGCCAGCGGACTACTCAGCGCGTTGGCCATAGGACTGTCCGGTGCCTGGCGGAGGCGGCCGGTCAGCTCGCGCCACCCGCGCGGTGCTGGATCGAGTTGGGCGCGCGTCAGGTAATCCGCTGCAGCCGGGGGATCGACGTCCTGCAGTTCGAGTGCCACAGCACCTTCCAGAAGGCCCCGTTTGGCGGCAACCGCCATCTCGGCACTGCGAGCCAGGACGATGACACGAAAGACTGCCTGCTGGCTCAGCGCCCGCAGGGCGACCGGCCGCAGCTCATCCGCGATCTCATCAAGCCCGTCCAGGATCACCGCGACCCGGCCCGTTCTGACCAGCTTGGCACCGTCCCTCGCGCCGCCCTTGCCGGCGAAGAGCGGGTAGGTTTGCTGCAGCTGGCTGGCCAGCCAGTCCTCGACCCGCTGGGTGTTCGGATCCCACCCGTGCAAGGTGAACATCACCGGTACCGGCACCAGCGGCCGGTCCTTCTTTGGTACCTGCTCCCTATGCTTCAAGGCGGCCAGGACAAGCAGCACGGCCGCGCCGCTCTTACCCGAACCGGGGGGGCCGACGATCATCATCCGCCCAGACCCGAGCCCTCCATATATGGCGTGGAGATCCCCTAGCTGTCCCTTTTGCAGCTCTCGCTGCCCGGCCGCGCGAAGCCCGGGCAACGGCGGGAACTGTCGTGAGGCCGCCGCAGCCGACACCGGTCCAGCTAACGGCTTGGACGGCCTTGCCCACCGGACCGGAATTGACTCCGGCTGCAGCCGTCGGTCCAAGGCTGCGCGGGTCCATTGATCCTTGACCGCCCCACCGAGCAGATCAGCAATGTCATCAAGCGCCCGCTGCTGGCTCTCGCCGACCCGCCGCCTCGCACCAACATTCTTTACCCAGGCGATCAGGCCTGCGGCGATCGTAACGACCGCCGCAGCGAACGCCCCGAACGTGGCTAGGTCGCCCCGATGCGGCGACCGCCATACCACCCACACCAGCCAGATGGTTCCAACAGCGACCGTGACGTTTATTACGACCGGCCACAGGCTCCGAGGCTTCAGTGCCACAGCTAACAGTCTGACAGGCCTGCCCAATGAATCCATAGAGTGAACGCGCTTGCTGGCCGCCGGGGTGATCCTCACCCCTGGTCGAGGCAACCTGCAGGCTGTAGTCAGCGCACATCGGCGTTATCGTGGACTCGGTACGAAGCATTGATGTTCCGCGCTAGGGCGGGGAATTCCAGTGACTAATCAAATGACTATGCACCCCGTTCAAGGCCAGATGGAGTCGGCCGCACCCGGACAGCCAGCCCGTTCCGAAACTGCGGATACCAGTGGGATCACGATGATGTGGGGTACTGGCAGGTCCAGTGGCATACCTGTTGCTGGTCTAGGCCCTGTCGGGCGCTCGAGCGAACTCGTCAGCCCATGCAGCACGCAGCTGGTCCGGAGATGTATCGAGGTCGCCTCGGCTGGTCCAACTGTTGGAAGGTCTATGCGGCGACGCTGAGCCGCTAATCTCGCGGAACTCCGGTCTGCGCTCAAAACCCCCAATAGACATGCTGGACAACGCATAAGCATGCGTGAACCCAACGCCCTCAATTCGGCAAAGTCGGATGGCCTGGTGGCATCCGTGAGTCTGGGGCGTCGCTCCCAACGGGTCACTCGTTGAAGTCGCCTAGGGCAGCGGCGATGCGGCGCTTGGCGATCTCGTCTTGACCGTCGAGGTACTTGGCGTAGACGCGGAGCAGCATCTCGACGCTGTGGCCGGCCCATTCGGCGACCTGGGTGGCGGCTACTCCGCCGGTGAGCCAGGTGGACAGGCATGCGTGGCGAAGGTCGTAGGGGCGGCGGGCCAGCGGGGAACGGTACTCTGCACCGGTCAGTGCGGCATCGCGTCCCCGGTCCCACGCCCGCCTGTAGGTGATGGTGGCCAGCGGGCGGCCCTGGACGCGGGCTCGCGCCTGAGCAGGGTTGACGACCACGCGGCGGTCGACCTCATGGGCAATCTTGGGCGCCCGCCATTTGATGCCCTTGACTGGGTTCTCGTCGAGCAGCTTGAGCTCTACGGCGTAGTCGAGCGCGTTGAGCAGGACCGCCCGGTTCCTGCGCACCGAGGTCGGGGCCGCGCGGCTGCCGTCAAGGCGGGACGTAGCGGCAGTAAGTAGCTGACGGCTCAGGGCCGGTCTGCCAGCTCCTTGACCTCTTTGGTGTTGCGGGCCAGCCAGGCGAGGATGCCGACGACGTCGTCTGGCGCCTCGTTGCGCTGTTTGGTGCTATAGCCCCAGTTCACCAGCGCACTGCGCAAAGCCTGGCCATCCGGCCTGCCGACCGTGTCGGCCATCGCAGCGGTGGCGGAGGCGAGAGCCTGCGCGATGGCACGCCGGTACTTCGCCGACGCGGCCTTCCACTTCATGTGACGTAGGCGCAGACGAAGTCGTACCAGCTCATGCCGGGCTCGTCGCGTTGCCAGGCCACGGGCTCCCCCGTCGCCACGTTGAACGCCTCGCCCTTGCGGGCGGCGGCGAGCAACTCGGCCCGGAAGACGTCAGCTTGGCCAGCGTTGCGGAACGACCGGCGCCAGTCCTGTCCGCCCGTCTTCCAACGGACGCGGTAACTGGACACGCGGGCCCCGCGGTGGACCTCGGTCTTGTAGACGCGGACGTCGTAGGTGGTGTCCATCAGGCGGCGTCCTCGTGGGCGCTGAGCCAGCGGTCGAGATCGGCACGGCGGACGCGCAGGCTGCCGTTGGGCAGGGTGATACAGCGCGGAGCGCGGCGTTTGGCCCGCCAGTCGTAGAAGGTCGACCGGGAGATCTTGAGCTCACGGCAGACCTCGGCGATGGTCAGCTTCTCGTTCGGTCCCCGGGGCACCGGGCGCGGTAACTGGGCCATGATGATCCTGCTCCTTTGATGGGGCAGCGGTCCCGGCGTGATGCTTGGCGGTATCAGCGCCGGGACCGCCTCTATGGGCGGTGATGCAAAAGCTCTAGTCGTCGATCAGGTGGCGGTGCCCGGCCGGGCACACACCGTCGGTGTAGTCGTAGAAGGGGCCGTCGAAGACGACGGTGCGCTGCCAGTCGTCGCGGCAGTAGCAGGCCTGGCACTGGCAGGGCGGGCGAGGGGGCGGGTCATGAGGGTGATCATGGCCCACAAGATCATGGCTTCGTGGTGGGCGGGGAGGCGTTCCTGGCTCGCGCGCCGGCCATGGCCAGGAAAGGGGTGAGCTCTAGGGCACGACGACGATGGGTACCGGTGAGTGGCGGGCCAGGCTGACGGCGGCCGAACCGACGACACGGTGCATGGCTTGGGACGAACTCCCGACCACGATCACTAGGGTGGCGTGGGGGTGGGCGGCGCGGACTTCGTTGGCTGCGGCGATCAGTTCTTCTGCGATCAGGCCCTGGCGCCGCTCGAAGTCCCAGTCCGCTTCGTGGCCGCGTAGCTGCTCGCCGGCCAGGGTGCGGAGCTCGTGCTCGACGTCGTCGAAGTCTGTTTCCAGCTCGGTTACGGCACCGGGCGACAGCGCGGCCATGCTGGGCATATGAGCCACATACACCACCTCAATCCGGCCCGTCCGGCCCCGCAGCAGGTTGACCGCGGCGTCGAGGGCCCGGCTGGCCGGAGGGGATCCGTCATAGCCGACGACAAGGCGCAGATCCGTCGCGGGCGGCGTGGTAGTGCTCACCGGAGGGAGGATAGCCCCTGTGCCCTTGCGCGGGCGTCCCCGGCCTCCGGTCTGCGAGGAGGCCGCCCGCAGAGTTGTCCCGGCGAGTGGGTTCGGCGCGTATGTTGACTCGATCGTGACGGAGCTCGCGTGCACGCCCCCGGGTATTCCACGAGACGCCCTGCCGGGATACCTGGCCCACAGTCACTGTTAGCGGACCGGCGTGGCCGCCGATCCGGCAACCGGGGTCACTACCGGCGAGCAGCTGCACAGGGCCACGGGAATCGCTTCGAATGCTGGCTGCGCGGCGGGCGGCGGGGCGGCTGCCGCCGGGGCGGCTGCCGCCGGGGCGGCGGCGGCGTTCCTGAGCTCGGCCAGCCGGTGCTTGGACGGCAGCAAGACGATCGCGAGGATGAAGCCGAGTCCGAGCAGCGCTGCTGACACGGTGAAGGCGGTGGTGTAGCCGTGGGTGGCCGCGATCGCCGGTGCCAGCGGGCTGGTGTGGTGGGTGATCAGGTAGCTAGACGTCGCGGTCAGCGCGATCGTGCTGAGGGCGGAGATCCCGA
This sequence comes from uncultured Actinomycetes bacterium, assembly GCA_963730065.1. Classification (GTDB taxonomy): domain Bacteria; phylum Actinomycetota; class Actinomycetes; order Streptosporangiales; family Streptosporangiaceae; genus UBA9676. The sequence continues at coordinate 217,642 of CAVSQL010000020.1, forward strand.
TCGAGCCACCGACCTGCTGCATCGTGTTGACCAGGGCGGAGGCCACGCCGGAGTCCTGGCGCGCGACGCCGAAGGTGGCGGTGTTGATGGCCGGTGCGAAGATCATGCCGAAGCCCAGGCCCAAGATGAGCAGGGCGGGCAGCACGGCGCTGGCGTAGCTGGAGGTGACGGTGAGCTGGGTCAGGTACGCCATCCCGCCGGCGCCCAGCAGCATGCCGGCCGCGATCAGGGCGCGCGGCCCGAGCCGGGGCAGGCCCACGATGCTGGACAGGTTGGAGCTGATCAGGATGCAGGCGATCATCGGGAGGAACAGCAGGCCGGTGGCTAGCGGGCTTTCTGCCTTGATCACCTGCAGGTAATAGGTGAGGAACAGGAAGGTGCCGAAGATCGCGATTCCCGATATGCCGACGGCCACGTAGGCGCCGCCGCGGGTGCGGTCCAGGATGACCCGCAGCGGCAGCAGCGGGTGACTGGCACGCTGCTCGGCGATCACGAACCCGGCCAGCAGCACCACGCCCCCTACCAGAGAGCCGATCGTCAGCGCGGCCGTCCACCCGGCGGTCTCGGCGTGGGAGAAGCCGAAGACGATGAGGAACAGCCCGGCGCAGGCCAGCACGGCGCCGGGCCAGTCCATCGGCGGCCTGACGGCCGGGCGGCTGCTGCGGATCCAGGCCAGGGCGCCGGCCACCGCGATCGCGGCGAACACCAGATTGACATACAAGCACCAGCGCCACGACAAATACTGGGTGAGCACCCCGCCCAGGATCAGCCCCACCGCGCCGCCGCCCGCGGCGACCGAGCCGAAAACACCAAAGGCCCGCCCCCGCTCCCGCGGCTCCCGGAACGTGCTGACCAGCGTGCCCAGAGCAGACGGCGCGAGAACGGCGCCGAACGCGCCCTGCAGTGCCCGGGCCGCTACCAGCATCAGGAACGAGACCGCGGCGCCGCCGATGGCCGAGGCAATGGCGAATCCGATCAAGCCGGTGATGAACACCCACTTGCGGCTGAACATGTCCCCAAGGCGGCCGCCCACCAGCAGCAAGCTGCCGAAGGCCAGGGTATAGGCCGTCACCACCCACTGCCGGTCGCCGTTCGGGAACCCCAGGGCACGCTGCGCCGACGGCAGCGCGATGTTCACGATCGTGGAATCCAGGACCACCATCAGCTGAGCGATGGCGACCACGACCAGGATCAGCCAGCGCCGGTCACCAGGCGCAGCCAGGCGGTCTGCCATGGCAGAAGACGACGCAGAAGACATGCGGGGCTTATACCCCCCGTATAGCCGGTGGCGACCTCAGGCCACGCGGTCGCAGCGACCTGTCACGCTATTCAGCTGAACCGCTCAGATCCGGCGATCCGGCGGCACGCCGAGCGAGACCCAATCACGCTCAGTCGTGGACCGTGGCGGCGGTGTTGGTGTGGAGGGTGCGTAGCCGGAGCCACATGAACAGGAGCGCCAGCGGCACGACGAGGCCGCCGATGCCGTAGACGGCGAACGCGCCGGGGCCGGTCATGTGCCTGACCAGCCAGCTGAAGTTCTGGCCGAAGAAACCGGTGATGAAGGTCAGCGGCAGGAAGACCGTGGCCAAGATGGTGAGCTGTTCGATGGTGGTGTTCTGCCGGACGCTGACCTTGGTCTGCTCGACCGAGATCACTGCCATGTTGGCCTCTAGCACGGTGCCGAGCAGGTCGCGCTGGGCGGCGACTTCCTCGTTGACCAGCAGCAGGTGGTCTTGCACATCACGCAGGTAGGGCTGCAGCTGCGGCGCTTCAGCGGCGCGTTCGACGGTGGTGACCACCGCCAGCAGCGGGTGGACGGCGCGGTAGAAGTCGGTGGCCTCGCGGCGCAGCGAGTAGATCCGCTCGGTCGGCGCCACGGCGCCGGAGAACACGGTGGCCTCGATCTGATCGATGTCGCGTTCGAGCCCGGCCACGACGGGGGCGTAGTCGTCCACCACCTGATCCAAGATCGCCCACAGCGCGGAAGAGCTGCCGGCGGCGAGCAGCTCGGGCCGCTGCTCCAGCCGCTGCCGGGCCCCGCGCAGCTCGCTCGCGACGCCTTGGCGCACGGTGATCACGAAGGTCGGTGCGAGGAAGACGCTGATCTCGCCGAACTCCACCTCTTCGGCGGCGTCGTCGTAGCGGGCGGTGCGCAAGATGACCAGCCGCACGCCGGAGTCATACAGCTCGGTCTTCGGCCGCATGTGAAAGTTCTGCGCGTCTTCGACCGCTAGCTCATGCAGGCCGAAGGTGGCACGCACCTGGGCCAGCTCCTGTTCACTGGGTTCGAACAATCCCAGCCACACAAAGCCGCCCTGCCCGCAGCGGGCCGCCGCCTCCTCCAGCGGCACCGCGCCCTCATCGCGCCTGCGGCCGTCCTGGTAGTGCGCACAATCAATGATCATCTCGGGGACCCCCTTTGTCGGCAGCCGGGGCATACATCCGCTACCCAGCATGGCGCAATCACGCAGGGCCACGAAGATCATGCGTACAGACCGCGAACCGGTGGCCCGGAGAGCCGCGTTTGCAGCTCAGAGCACACCGAACTGACTAACATGCGCTCCGGGCTGCCTTGCGAGGCTACTTTTGTGCAAGTTAGCTCTCATGATGGGAGCAGGCATGCAGGATAGGGAGGTGCGTGATGAGGGCTGTGAACGAGGAGACCGGCCGGGTCAACCAGAAGCTGCGCACCCGGATAGCGATCGTCGAGGCCTGCCGCGAGGTCATCCGCTCCGGTGGGCCGGTGACGATGCCTGCCGTCGCGCGTGCGGCTCTGGTGTCGGAGCCCACCGCCTACCGGTACTTCCCGGACCTGGCTGCTGAACGCGGCCCTGGTGGGGATGTGGCCGAGCCCCGCCGAGGCGCTCGAGCCGGTCGCGGCATCGGTGGACCCGGTTGAACGGGTCGCGTTCGCCAGTGAGTTCTTTCTGCGCCGCGTGCTCAGACTCGCCGGGCGATTCATGCTGTGAGCATCGGGGGAGACGACCGGTCAGGCAATTGAGGACGTTCACCCGCGGTGCGGCCGGGAATTATGCGCTCTCGCACGCGTTAACATGAGCGGTACCCGAGAGCCGAGCCGGTCGTCCGACGGCGATTTCCCCCGTGTGGTGGCCACGAGCCCACCTACCGGCGGTTCAGGGTTCGTGTAAAAGGCCTGCCGAGGCTCGCCTGCGTCGATCGTCGGAGATCCGCAAGCCGGCTCGGCGTTCACAGCACCAGGCCCTCTGCCCGGGACGTTCCTCGCCCGGCCGCGGGACTGTGCGGCATGCTGCCGTGGCCACTGTGTCCCGGCATTCCAGAGGAGAAGTCTGTGGCTCGACCAGGCCAGCGCCAGACGGGCGCTCGCCGTAGCGCCCCCCGGAAGCAGCGACGCGTCCACCACCGCGGCGATGTCGTCCCGGTGCTCGCCCGAACCGTCCGTGAGGTCGAGGCGGCTGCCCGGCGCGGCCGCGTGACGCCTGCCGTGCGCACGAAGTTCCAGGCCGTCGCCCTGCTGCTGCGGGACGAGCGTGCCCGCGTCCGGGCGGCGGCCGGAAGCGACAGTCATCGGGCCGAGCAGCTCAAGCGCCTGGACGGCGTCGCGGCCATCCTCGCGACGACCGCCGTCCAGGACGCTGGGCTCCTGGCGCTGCTCGCCGAGGGCTCCGGCGTCTCCGAGGCGGCCCGGTCGCTCAAGCGGGAGATGCTGCGGGACCTCGGGATCGAGCCGGTGCCCGAGGAGATCGCGCCTACGGAGACCGCTACAGCTTCCGCCGGCTCGGAGCGGCGAGTCGTGCCGCAGCCGGTGATCTCCCGGCAACTGGCGAACCCCTTTCTCGCCCCCGACTTCTCCGCCGTTCCGCAGCTCACCTCCCGTCCGCGCCGCCTGACCGGCTGGGAGCTGCTCGGCCCGCTGCTGAGTTCCTTCGAACGTGCCGGCGGGGGAACCCCGGCGTGCATGGCGCTCCCGGCGCCGACGGCACGGTTCACCCCGGCGGGCCTGGAGCTGATGCCGCACCAGGGGCAGCTGGTCGCCGCGGCCGCTGCCGGTCACCGGACGTTCCTGCTCGCTGATGAGCCGGGTCTGGGCAAGACGGCCGAGGCGCTGCTCGCCGCGGAAGCAGCGAACGCCTACCCGCTGCTCGTCGTCGTGCCGAACGTCGTCAAGACCAACTGGGCCCGTGAGGCGGCCCGCTGGGCTCCCCGCCGCCCGGCCACGGTGGTGCGGGGCGACGGCGAGGCTGTCGACGGCTTCGCCGATATCGTCGTGCTCAACTACGAGGTTCTCGACCGTCACATGGGCTGGCTCGGCGACTTCGGCTTCCGCGGCATGGTCGTGGACGAGGCCCACTTCATCAAGAACAAGACCTCGCAGCGCTCGCAGCACGTCCTCGCGCTCTCCGACCGCATCCGGTCCCGTACGGCGCGGCCCCTGCTGATGGCGCTGACCGGCACCCCGCTGATCAACGACATCGAGGACTTCCGGGCAATCTGGCAGTTCCTCGGCTGGATCGACGACAGCAAGCCCCTCGACGAGCTAATGGACGCGCTTGAGGACACCGGCCTGACGCCCGCCGACCGAAGCTTCTACACCGCGGCGCGCCAGTGCGTGATCGACCTCGGCATCGTGCGTCGGCGCAAGCTCGACGTGGCCGCCGACATCCCCGCCCGCCGTATCGCTGACCTCCCCGTTGAGCTGGACGAACGGGCCGGCCGGTCGATCCGGGCGGCAGAACGGGACCTCGCTGGCCGGATGGTGGCGCGGTACAAGACCGCGTTCGCGAACCGATCCTCCGACGTCGGCGTCGAGAGCATCGACCATGACCTGGTCCGCCGGGTGGCCCGGTCGGAGCTGAAGGAGGCGACGACCGCGCAGTCCGGCGAAAACGTGTTCACCATGATGCGGCGCATCGGCCAGGCGAAGGCCGAACTGGCCGCGGACTACGCGGCTCAGCTGGCCCGCAGCGCCGGCAAGGTCGTCTTCTTCGCCAAGCACGTTAACGTGATGGACGCCGCCGAAGAGCTCTTCGCCCGGCAGGGAGTGCGCTTCTCGTCGATCCGTGGCGGCCAGACGCCCACAGCGCGGCAGGCGAACGTCGAAGCCTTCGTGAACGACCCGGACGTCGCGGTCGCGGTGTGCTCGCTGACCGCGGCTGGCGTGGGCCTGAATCTGCAGGTCGCCTCGAACATCGTGCTGGCCGAGATGTCCTGGACCGACGCGGAGCAGACCCAGGCCATCGACCGCAGCCACCGCATCGGGCAGGCCGAACCGGTGACCGCGTGGCGCATCATCGCCGCGCAGACCATCGACGCCCGGATCGCCGGGCTGATCGACAGCAAGGCGGGGCTTGCCGCCCGGGCACTAGACGGGTCGGACCAGGAAATCTCCCCCTCGGCCGACGTGCAGCTCGAGGCGCTGGCCGCATTGCTGACCGATGCGCTGCGGGCGTCTTTCGGGCATGGCGACGCCCTGGGTTCCTGACCGTGAGGATTCCCAGGCGAGACTGTGCCCGAGGACCAAGGACCGGAGCACACCGCAAAAGCGGGAACGACCACCCTGTTGACACAGAGGGGAGCCATGAGTGCGCGTCCTTGCCGCTCCGGGGCGGCGGCCCCGCCGTCCCGGATCGGCCCGTTCTGTGCAGCTTATCGAGTTGGTCGCGCAAGCCTCGTCGCCGCCCATAGCGGGTCGGTGTACTCACGAGTGGGCACGTTCTGTGACAAGCTCGCCGTCGCCAGCAGCTGGTGCGCGATGCGCGACGCGGCCGTCCCCCCAGACCCGGGCGTCAGTTCCACCACGCGCCCACTGCCGGGCGCGCTGACCAGCAGGTCGCCCTCAGGGGTCCAGGCTTCCATACGGGCGCCAGGGACCCGCGCCCATACCCGCGCCGTCCACCCGTCCGGCACCTTCAGCCGCCGCGGCGTAGAGAACGCCCCGCCGCCCTCACCAGGCGGGACAACCAGATCAACCCACGACTGAGCCGCCACCGCAGGGGCGGCCGCCGTGGCCGACGTGGCCGGGACAGCCGCCGGGCGCGCCGGCCCCCCGCAAGCCGCGGATCGTCACCGTCTTCCGGCGCCCACGCCCCGGGGCCGCATCGACTTCGATGATCTGCAGGGCGAGCGGAACTACTCCGCCCAGCGCGCTTACAGCCAGTCGAAGCTGGCCAACGTGATGTGAATCGCCGGCGAGTCCGGAGACCCATCCCGCCGCAGCGGCGCCAGAGTGTGCCCATTGCCACGAGGATCGTCTTGTCGTACCTGACACTTTGGGCACAACGATCACGCTCAGGTTCCTGGAGGGGCCCGCTCGCTTGGCGCCAGCGGACTACAGCCAGCGGGACAGGTGCTGTCACCTATATGGGCCCGGCCGTCGTGACGTGCCTCGAGATCCGCTGGCCACCGGGTTCTGGTACAGCGGACCGGCTCCCCGTCGTTACAGCCAGCCGAGGGCCGGGCGGCCGGCTGCTACCGAATGTGAGCGCGGCCGGGGTCTCTCAGCGCGCGCAGGCAAGTTGCCGATTCGGCTCGTGTCCATGATGACTGCTGATCAGCCGGTTCTTGGCGCTCAGATGCGCTGGTTCTGGGCGTGCGGGGACGCTGCAGGCGTGTGTGGCCGGGGTCGGCCGGCGCCGCGGCGGGTGCGGGCCATGTACCGGGGGTCTGGCCGGAAGGTATAAATACCTGGTGGATAGGTGTGCGCGGTGCGGCGCATCGTTGGGGGAGGGCCACCGGTTCTGCCGGAACTGTGGGGCGCCGGTGGGGGGTTGCCCGTCGTGCGGTGAGCCAGTCATTGCTGGCAGCCGGTTTTGCCATGCGTGTGGGCACCCGCTGGCGGGGGGCGGGCCAGCATCACCGGTGGGGACGGCAGCGCCGCCGGCGGGGCAGGAGCCGGTGGCGGAGCGGCGGATGTGTTCGGTCCTGTTCTGCGACCTGGTGGGGTTCACACCGCTGTCGGAGTCACGCGACCCGGAGGCCGTCCGGGAGCTGCTGTCTCGGTATTTCGACGTCGCCCGGACGGTGATCGGCCGGTACGGCGGGGTCGTGGAGAAATTCATCGGGGACGCGGTGATGGCGGTGTGGGGAACGCCGGTGGCCACGGAGGGAGACGCGGAGCGGACGGTGCGGGCCGCCCTGGAGCTGGTGGCCGCGGTGGCGGCGCTGGGAGCGGAGGCGGGCGTCCCGGCGCTGGCGGCGCGGGCGGGGGTGGTCACCGGGGAGGTGGCGGTCACGCTGGGCGCCACCTACGAGGGGATGGTCGCCGGGGATGCAGTGAACACCGCCGCCCGGGTCCAGGCGGCGGCCCGGCCAGGGTCGGTGCTCGTGGATGGGGCGACACGGCGGCTCGCTGAAGGAGGGGTCGGGTTCGCCGATGCGGGGGGGCATGCGCTGAAGGGCAAGGCCGGGCCGCAGCAGTTGTGGCGGGCGACCCGGGTGCTCGCCGGGGTGGGCGGGTCGCAGCGGGTGGATGGGCTGGAGGCGCCGCTGACCGGCCGGGACGCAGAGCTGCGCACGGTTAAGGAGCTGTTTCATGCCGCGGCCGCGCGCCGGGTACCGCGGATGGTGCTGGTCTCGGGGCCGGCCGGGGTGGGCAAGTCACGGCTGGGATGGGAGTTCGAGAAGTACACCGATGGCCTGGCGGAAAGGCTCTGGTGGCACCGGGGCCGGTGCCTATCCTACGGGGACGGGGTGGCGTTTTGGGCGCTGGCCGAGATGGTGCGCCAGCGGCTGGGCATCGCCGAGGAAGACCCGGCCGGTGCGGCGGCGGGCAAGCTGGCAGACGGCTTGGCCGAGTTCGTCCCCGGCCCAGAGGAGCGGGCGTACGTGGGGGCGCGGCTGGGCCGGCTGCTGGGGGTCGCCCTGGACGGGGATGACGGGGCACCGCTGGGCCGGGAGGAGCTGTTCGCCGGCTGGCGGCTGTTCTTCGAGCGGCTCGCGGCGGCGCGCCCCGTGGTGCTGGTGGTGGAAGATGCCCAGTACGCCGACACCGGCCTGCTGGACTTCCTGGACCATCTCATCGACTGGGCCCCGGACATGCCTTTTTACGTCCTGGTGTTCGCGCGTCCCGAACTTAGCCAGGCCCGGCCCGGGTTCGGCACCGGCCGCAACCGCACCGCGCTGACCCTCGACCCGCTTGATCCCGCCTCGATGGACCAGCTCGTGCTCGCCCTCGTGCCCGGCATGCCGCCCTCGGCCCGCTCCGCGGTCACCGCCCAAGCACAGGGCATCCCGCTGTTCGCGGTGGAGACGGTGCGAGCCCTGATCGACCGGGACATCGTCCAGCCCATCGAAGGGGTCTACCAGCTGGTCGGCGACGTCGGGGACCTGGTGGTCCCCGACAGCCTGCACGCGCTGCTTGCCGCCCGGCTCGACGCCCTCGACCCGGGCATGCGGCGGCTGGTCGCCGACGCCGCCGTGCTGGGCACCACCTTCCCCGCCGACGCGCTGATCGCCGTCTCCGGCCAGGACGAGGCCGTGGTGCGGGCCGCCCTGGGTGAGCTGGTGCGCCGGGAGGTGTTCACCGTGTCCGCCGACCCGCTGTCGCGCGAGCGGGGCAGCTACGGCTTCGCCCAGAACATGCTGCGCCAAGTCGCCTACGGCACCCTGTCGCGCCGTGACCGCAAGTCTCGCCACCTGACGGTGGCCGCGCACCTGCGCACCGCCTTTGCGGGCGACGGGGAAGAAGTAGCCGAGGTCATCGCCCGCCACTACCTTGACGCCCTGGACGCCGTGCCCGAAGATGCCGACGCGGAAGAGATTCGCGGGCTGGCGGTCGGCGCGCTGATCCACGCCGCCGAGCGCGCCGAGCGCACCGGCGCCCCCGCCCAGGCCGCCGCCAGCTACGCCACCGCCGCCGAGCTCACCCAGTCCCGCACCACCAGCGCAGAAGAGAGGGCGGAGGGGTCGCCGGATGCCTGCGAGTTGTGGGAGCGTGCCGCCAGGGCCGCGCTCACCCATTCGGACTGGCCTGCCACGGTCGAGCACGCCGGCCGGGCAAGCGACTGCTACCGTCGGGCCGGCGATGCGCGGGCGGCAGCGCGCGCTCAAACGATCGCCGGGGATGCACTGTTTTTCTGGGGCCGGTACACCCAGGCGCGCAAGCTACTCACTGCCGCGCTGGACGTGCTACGGTCCGGCCCGGACGCAGACACCGTGCGCACCCTGGACCGACTCGCGGGGCTGGAGGTGTTCACCGGCTCACCCAAGGCGGACCGGCTTACCACCGAAGCCCTCACCCTCGGCCAGGCGCTCGGAACCGGCCCGGGCCAGCTCGCCGAAGTATTCCTTTCCCGCGGTCTATACCTTGATTCCGTCGGGCGAGGCCCCGAAGCGCTTGGCTACCTCCGCGAGGCCGCGCGGCTAGCCGAGCAGGCCGGTGACCACGCGGTCCTAGCAAACGTACTCGTCAATCTGTCGGCAACGCTTGTGCCCACCGACCCTGCGGGTGCCAGCGAGACTGCCCGCAGCGCCGCTGCGCATGCGCGACGGGTCGGCGACCGGGACAGCCTTGCCTACGCGATCGGCAACCTGACCGAAGCGCTGGTGATCCTCGGTGACTGGGACGCTGCCGAGGGCGAACTCACCCACGCCGCGGACAGCGACGGCCTCGCCGGCTACGAGTACCTCACCCGCTACCGGGCCTGGCTCGCGGCGCTGCGCGGCGACAGCAAGACCGCCGAGACCATGCTGGCGGCCCTGCCAGACCTGCGGGCCAGCGAAAACCCCCAGGACAAGGCCGCTAACAGCAACGTGGAAGCCTTCACTGCCGCCGCCCGCCACCATCCCAAAGACGCGTTGCGGCACGCCCGCGCCAGCCTCGCACACGCCGGCGCCCTCGGCCCCAGTTTCCACCGGTGGGCGTGGCCGCTGGCCGCCCGCGCCGCCCACGACCTGCACGACACCGCCACCACCGGCGAACTGCTCGCCCTGCTCGACGGCTACCAGCCCGGGCATCTGCCCCCGATGCTGCGGGCCGAGCGTGATCTGGTCCGCGCCCGCCTGGCCGCCTATGACGGCGACCCGGCCGCAGCGGAAAAATTCGACGCCGCGGTCAGCGGCCTGCGGGAGAACAGCACCCCCTACCACCTCGCCCACGGCCTCCTCGACCATGCCGAGTTCCTCCCCCGCCGAGGCGACACCGATGCCGCTGAGGCGGCCATTGCCGAAGCCCGCGACATCGCCGGGCGCCTGCGCTGCCAGCCTCTGCTGGACCGTGCCGCGACCATCACGCCCGCAAGATCCCCGGTACAGGCCTAGATTCGGCAACGGTCCGGGACAATCCTCAGCCGCGGCCAAGCGCATCCCGGCCCGCGCCCTGATCGCAGTCGGCTGGCACACCAAATGTCGTTCGGGCGCGAGACGGGCGGCCCCGCAGGATCCGTCACAGTAAGTGATGGAGGTTGCCCCGGGGAGAACGTGCGCCGGGCCGCCGTTCTGTATGGCCACGGGTGGTCGGTACTGCCCGGCTACCCGCCCGGAATCGGCAGGGCGGCCTGGCTGCTGTCAAGGTCGTTTCGCTAGTTGGGCCGTGCTCGCGGGCCGCTTTACTTGCTGGGCCACCTGGTCACCTGGAATATCGACTGGTATCAGTGGCCCGTGGCCTGGTCTGTGTCGTGGCCGGTCGCCTGGTTCGGCCTGGGCCTGATCATCTTCGCCCGCATCATGCGGATCAGTGCCGCCATGCGCGCCGATCTTGAGGGGACGGTGTAGTGCCGCCCACGCCCCCCGATGGCGACGGCCACGCCATTGTCATCCACCTCGACAAGCTGCTGGCGGACCGGGGCATGACCTTGACCGAGCTTTCCGAGCGGGTGGGCATCAGCGTGGTCAACTTGTCCATCCTGAAGAACGGCCACGCCCGGGCGATCCGGTTCAGCACCCTGACGCGGCTCTGCCAGGCGCTCGACTGCCAGCCCGGCGACCTGCTCGGCCATGACAGCGCAGGCAGCCAGGCCGGACCCCAACCGCACTCACTCATGTAGAAGAGGTCATCATGTACCAGCCCTACCCCTCCAGCGGCCAGCCGGCCGAGCCGCTGCGGCCTCCTGCTCCCGCGCCGGTGCTGACCGTGGTCAAGTTCATGTACGCCGGCGCCGCCGTCAGCGGCGTCGAGCTGATCATCGGGCTGGCCCTTATCATCGTCAACATCAAGGCCGCCGCCCGCGGGCGATTCCTGGGCCACAGCCTCACTGCGCCCCAGATGAGACCGCTCATCATCACGGTGTGGATAGTCTTCGGCCTAGTCGCGGTTGCCCTGTGGCTATGGATGGCGCGGGCGAACGGCCAGGGCCGGAACTGGGCGCGCATCCTGTCCACGGTGCTGTTCGGCCTGCCGACGCTGGAGCTGCCCGGCGCCTTCACGCAGCCGGTGAGCCATGCCCGGTTCGGCGTAACGGTGCTGTACTACGGCGCCATCGCGCTGTTCGTCGTGGCGTGGCTGGTCGGCGCTGCTGCGGTGTGGCTGCTGTGGCGCCCGCCCTCCAGCGCGTTCTTTAAGCCGCAGGGCTTCCCGCAGCCCCTGCCGCGTCAGGTATGAGCCGTGTTGATCTGCGTGCCCGCGCGGGTGTGGGCCGGGCCGGCCGTGGCCTGGGCCAAAGCGGCATGCGGTGTCCGCGGCGCTCGGTGACGTGCGAGGCGAGAGGTCTGCTTACAGGGCGAAGCTCAAGGCGCCGATTAGGATCATCGCCGCGCCCGCGGCCCGTCCGCCGGTCACTCCGAACGGCATGGTCTTTTCCAGCAGGACGAAGGCGGCGATCGCGGCGATCCACAGCAGGTTCATCACGCCGCCGATGAACAGCAGTCCCATCAGGATCCAGCAGCAGCCCAGGCAGTAGGCGCCGAGCCGCACGCCCATGCGGAAGGCGCCCAGACGGCCGTTGCGCCAATGGCGGGACAGGAAATGCGCGGGGGCGCGGCAGTTCCGAAGGCAGGCGTTCTTGAGCGGGGTGAGCTGGTAGATCCCGGCGGCGATCAGCAGCGCGGCGCCGAGCCAGGCGCTGCGCGAGACCATCATCGGGGACAGCAGCGCGGCCTGATCGAGGCCCCACTGGGCGGCGGTGGCCACCAGGCTGAAGATCGCCCACATCGCGGCGTAGCCCGCGACGAGGACGAACGCCGGGGCCACGGGGCTGTGCTGCGCTGCGGCCTTGCGAGCGACCGCAGCATATAGCAGGGTCATCGGCACCGCGGTGGGGACCATCATGGCGACCATCATCACGGCCCACATCGCCAGCCGCAGGCCGAACTCGGCTGCCGTCCACGGCTGCGCCCCCGTCATGGCGTGCATCATCGGCGCCATCGAGCGGCCTGTCATGCCGGCCTGGCCTCTCATCATCAGGCGCGCTGCCACCACGATATAGGCCCAGGCTGCGGCTGTGATCACGGCCAGGCCCCCGAGCACGGCCAGGCGGTCCCGGTGCCGCCGGGCCAGGGACGACAGCTTCACCCAGGAAACCGGGGTCGGTGGAGGCGCGGTCAGCGGATAACTCCGTCCTGGTTCAAGTGCAGAATGTTGAACTGGCCGTAGCTGTCTTTCAGATCAAGCTCGATGCCAGCCCGGACGGTCGAGCTCCCGTTGCCCATCTCGGCGATGGTGTACTCAAACCCATTCGGCAGGTCGATCCGGGACCGCACCGGCTTGCCGCTGTGGCGGCTGATAATCGGCGTGCCGCGGGACTCGACCAGCCCGTCAATCTTCAGGCTGGCCATCCTCTGGTCTATGTCAATGGACAGCTCGATCGGCGCGTACAAGGTGTCCAGCACCGTCGACATCGTGCTGTTGTAGACGAAGAAGTGCGTCGCCCCCGGCGTCGTCGACTCGCCGTGCAGGATCTTCCGCAAGCCTTCTCGCTGCGCCGGGGCCGCCCGCTGGTCGATGATGACCTGCTGCGTGCCGTTGCCATCGGCGATCTCGCCGGGCCAGTACAGCAACAGCGCCCAACTCAGGCCATCGAGCCTGGTGTCGTTGAAGTGCCCTTCGTCGATGCGCCCGCACACCACCGCTTCGCAGTGCCCGTGGGTTGTCTTCGCCCCGAACTGACACGGGCAGCCCCAGGAACAATTGCAGTTCCCGTACTCCCTGCCCCAGATGGTCCATTGATCAGCCACCGGCTCCCCCGGTCTCGCGTTGTCCTGGCCGGCACCGCCCTGGCGCGGCACGGCCGACGCCGGGACACGGCTGCGGTCCCCGCCCTCTGCACCGCCCGGCCGCCGGCCCGCTCACCAGCCCGCGGGAAAGCGGGCGCGTCACGAGGATGCAGAGACTTGTGCCGGGCAACCGTAAGCCCGGGTCGGCAACGCCACCGTAACAGCGGCGCCCGGACGCCCGCCAGACACCGAACCGGGCGTTCTAAGGTACTGGCGGCAGGCAAGCCTGGATTCCACGTGCGCATGTTCGGCGTGCCGCAACGGAACCCCGTCGGCGAAGCGACCGTCAATCGCCTTGTTCCACGACGGCTTAGGAGCCATAAATGGTATTTCTGTGCCAATCCGGCAACACCGTAGTCACCACACAAGTAAGCGCATGGTCGGCGGGCGACCGCTTCCAGGTCTCTGGATCGCGAGTAAATACGCCGATCAGCGCATAAGCGTGCGCGCACGGGACGTTCTCTATCCGGCATGTGCGGGGGAGGACTCTGGGCCCCAGCTGGACGCCGTTGACTGCAGCCCTGTTCTATCGTGGCACTTGCCCGGTCATGGTTTGGGGGGCGGGACAGCGCCGATCTGGCGAAGCAGGCCGAGGGTATCCCAGTGAACCCATTCTTCGACGAACTTGCCATCGACAATGCGGCTCAGGAGCTGCCCGTCCACATAGACCGACTTTCCGGTCGGGGCGGTGCCTTCCAGTTCTCCTCCGTGTGTGCCGCGCAGTGACCAGTGGGTCTCGACCATATCGCCCTCGGCGATCTGACGTTCGATCCTCAGGTCGAAGCCATGGAGGACACCGCGGTAACCGCTGACTCGCTGTATGAATCCCTCCGGGCCTGTCCCCTGGTCCGGGTTGTACGGGTCGTGGTTGACGTAATCCGGGGCGTACAGCTCCCTTGCGGTCGCCCAGTTCCCACCGTTCCAGATTTCATCGAACTGCCGGCGCACCAGCATCTCTGGAGGCGGTTCAAGCTCGTATCCCAATGCGGCGGCCCAGAAGCGCGCGAGCGGCTCAGGGTCAGCGCAGTCGATCACCAGCTGGAACCTCACGGCCATCGATCTCTCCTCGGTGCTGGCAATGTCGTCGCCAGTATGCATGTCTGGATCGCCATCGCCGCCATCGCCCTCGCCAGGCGGACCCCCAGCGACCCAGCGAGAATGAGCCGAACGGCTCCCGCAGCAGCCGCTGCACGTCCCGCCGGAAGGCCCGGATCTGGCTCCCCTTAATGTCAAGAGGCAGAGTGCGGTGCGTTCCAGGAGGCGAAGTGGTCCCGGCTGGCGAACCCGGTTGATGGTCTGGGTCCGGCCCCAAATACACGCAATGAGGGGAGGGCCAGGTCAGCGAACTTCGGTGTACTCGCTGCGGTCCAGCTGCACGAGGTTGGTGTAGTCGCTGCCCTCTGGCTGTGCGACGTCGGTGTACTGGCTGCCGCCCAGCCGCACGACGCGGAAGCTGCCCCCCGAAAGCAGCTTGCGCAGGTGCCGCATCCCGCTCATGCCCGCGAGCGCGACAGCTATGGCGGCCGCGAGGACCGAGCCGCCGAACAACGCGAGCCCGCCGACGACGTATCCCAGCAGCATCATGACCACTGCGGCCAGCAGGGCCACCGGCACGGCCGCCACCAGCAGCAGCGCGAGCAGCGTCACGGCGATCATGGCCTTGGCCGGCCTGTCCGGCGTCCGCTCCGCGTACCAGCCGGTCATCACGCTCACCTCTCAGGGCCCGGAGCCCGTCGAGGGCCCAGGCCTACCCAAACAACACGATATGTCGTGTCCTCTCGTCAACGCGCCCCTCGATCAGAATCATCCCGCAACCGTCCGGCGCGCTGACCGGCTCGGCGTGCCCACCGGCCAGGAGCACCAGTCCTTCGTCCAGCTGTTCGACGGGCAGCGGTCGTTCGCCCTGATCCGTCAGATGCTCCAAGGCGGCGGTCTGGGCAAGATCGACCTGTGGTGGAACGGTCAGACGCCGGGAATCACGCCGACCGCGGCGCTGACGATCGACCAGGCCAACCCGGACGGCCGCAGCTTCGACCTCCTGACCGCCAACGTGATCGCCGCGATCGCCGCCAGCAGCGCTGGGGTCTAGCGGTCCGATCGCCGCGTCGCCCTATCAGGCGAGGGCCGTCTCATCCCCACCCAGAAAGCGTTACTACCTGTCTGGGTAGGCATCACTGCCTGCCGCTTCGGTGCTGTAGCCCGATGGCCTGCCGCGTGGCGGCCGGCCGGGGCCGCGCATCGCCCCCACCTGGCTGGGCAGCCGCCCGGCGTCGGCCAGGGCGCGGCGCAGCAGGAACTCGATCTGGGCGTTGGTGCTGCGCAGCTCATCGGCCGCCCACCGGGCCAGGGCGTCGTGGACGGCCGGGTCCAGTCGCAGCAGGATGTTTTTGCGCTCGCTCACCGCGTTACCGTGCCCGCCGTTACTGGTAGAGGGAGCCGGTGTTGACGACCTGCTGGGTGGCCTGCTCGCTGCACAGCACCACCAGCAAGTTGGACACCATCGCGGCCTTGCGCTCCTCGTCCAGCGCGACGACGTCCTCCTCTTCCAGCCGCTTGAGGGCCAGCTGGACCATGCCGACCGCTCCCTCCACGATCCGCATCCGCGCGCCGACCACGGCGCTGGCCTGCTGCTGGCGCAGCATGGCCTGGGCGATCTCCGCGGCGTAGGACAGCCGGGTCAGGCGCGACTCGATGATCGTCACCCCGGCCGATGCGACCCGGTCGGCGATCTCGGCCGACAGCCGGTGGGTGATCTCCTCGGCGTTGTCGCGCAGCGACAGCTCGCCGCCGGGGCTGGTGTAGGGATACCTGGACGCGATATGCCGGACGGCGGTCTCGGTCTGGATGGCGACGAACTTGGTGTACTCGTTGACGGAATAGGTGGCCTTGGCCGTGTCGGCGACCTGCCAGACGACCACGGCGGCGATCTCGATCGGGTTGCCATCGGCGTCGTTGACCTTGGCCTGCGCGGTCTCATGGTTGCGGATCCGGGTGGATACCTTGATGCGGTGGGTAAACGGATTCACCCATTGCAGCCCGGGATCGCGTATCGTGCCGCGGTACTTGCCGAATAGCTGGATGACACGGGCCTGACCGGGGACAACCGGCGTCAGGCCGACCAGGGCCAGCGCGAAGATGATCACCACGATGACGCCTGCCCAGACCAGGGCGGTCGCAGTGCCACCGGTCTGCTTGTGCGAATCCCACAGCAGTGCCACGCCGACGGCCAGCGCGACCACGCCGGACACCAGGATTTTGACGCCGCGTGTTGACCAGGCCTGGTACTCGGCAACCGGCGCCGTGGCCGGAGCCGGAGCCGGCTCATGACGTGTACTGACGGGGGCCTGCGCGGTCATGGCTACCACCTTCGCTTGACGTGGCTGATACTACATGTCTAGCATAGTGATATCAGTTTAATTAGGCAACAACCCCTCCGGCGTGGCGGGAAGCAAACCGTCTGAGATGAGGAGTGGACAGTGGATTCGTTCGTGGGGAAGCTCGCGGTGGTGACCGGTGGTGGCTCGGGCATGGGCCGTGAGCTGGTCCGCCAGCTGGCGGCGCAGGGATGCTCGGTCGCGGCCTGCGACTGGCACGCGGAGGAGGTCGCGCAGACCGCGGCCACGGCGCGGGCGGGCGCCCCGCCCGCCGTCCAGGTCACCAGCCACGCTTGCGATGTGTCCGACGAGGCGCAGGTGCTGCGGTTCCGCGATGAGCTGCTCGGGGCCCACGGCCGCGAGCACCTCGACCTGGTCTTCGCCAACGCCGGTATCGGCGGCGGCGGCAGCTTCATCAATGACAGCCGCCAGGAGTGGGAACACACCTTCGCCGTCAACTGGTGCGGCGTGTATTACTGCGCCCGCGTGTTCGTGCCGCTGCTGATCGCCAGCGGCGACGGCGTGCTGGTCAACACCAGCAGCGTCAACGGCTTGTGGGCGTCGCTGGGCCCGGGCATGCCCAACACCGCCTACGCCACCGCCAAATTCGCCGTCAGAGGCTTCACCGAAGCGCTGATCGAGGACCTGCGCACCAACGCGCCTCAGGTCCGGGCCGCCCTGGTGATGCCCGGGCACGTCGGCACCGACATCGTCGCGAACAGCCTCCGTGCCCGTGGCCTGCCGGAGCCGGAGCAGATGAGCGACGCCCAGCTGGAGGAGCTGATCCCCCGCGAAGCGCGGGCCGGGCTGGTCCGCGCCGGCCTCCTGGCCCAGGGCGCGTCACCCGACGAGCTGCGCCAGATGCTCGTGCGGGCGAACACCGATTTCCGGGACAAGGCGCCGCTCAGCGCGGCGCAGGCGGCGGCTATCATCCTCGACCAGGTGCGAGCCGGGGCCTGGCGGATCCTCCTCGGCGACGACGCCACCATGATCGACGCGGCGGTACGCGCCAAGCCCGACGCCGCCTACGACTACGCCGAACTGTTCAGCGAGATGGCACAAGCGCCAGCGACGGAGAACATCTGAGCGGCAGCACCCAGCACATGCCGGCTCACCTGCGGGTCACCCCGGAGGGTCAGCGGGAGCGAGTGAAGAGAACCAGGCGGCGGGCGACCGCCGACCGCCGAACCCGGCAGCTACGGCGACATTCAGATCAGGGCAGCCGCGAACGTAGCGCCCTGAAGGGCCCGGTAGATGCAGCTCGCGCCCCCGGCAGAGAGATGAAAGGGAAGTCGGATGAAGCTCAACTCAACTGGACGCCACTTCAGCATGGCGGCCCTGCTTGTCATGGGCAGTTTGGCGCTAGCGGCCTGCAGCAGCACGCCGGCCACCGTCACCAACCCCGCTGCCACTAAGCCGATAGCGTCCGGGTCGTGGCCGTATCCCAACGGCGACATCGCGAACACCCGGGACGCGGCCGGCTCGACGATGTCATCGGCAAACGTGTCCAAGCTCCAGCAGGCCTGGACGTTCCACATAACCGGACCAGCTGCGGCCGGCGTCACCCCGTACGGTTCCCTGGCCGCAGCTCCGATCGTGGCGAACGGCGTCGTTTATATCCAGGACCTCGACTCGAACGTGTATGCGCTGGCTCTGGCGACCGGCAAGCTGAAGTGGGAGTACCAGCTCAACATGCCGGAGAAGAGCGGGCCGGGACCGAACGGCGTCGCGGTCGCCGGCGGAACGGTGTACGCGGACTCCCCGACATCGGCCTTCGCGCTGAATGCCAGCACCGGCCGGAAGATCTGGGTCAACAGCCATGTCCTCAGCAAGGGCCAGGGCACGTTTGGCATCCAGCCCCAAGTCGCCAACGGGCGCGTATATATGGCGAGCCAGTACGGCTCTGGGCCCGGTGGCGGGGTGCTGCTCGCGCTGAACGCGTCGACCGGGGCGCTGGTCTGGAAATTCAATACTGTTCTCGCCGCTGACCAAGGCGTTCGGACCGTCGGCGTTGGCACGGCCGGAGCGTGGGAGACGCCGCTTGTCAGCAGCGACGGATCGGTGACCTACGGCATCGGCAATCCCTACCAGTCGGCCGCCTCGGCGATCGCGCATCCCTCCGCGCAGCTCTACACCGACAGCGACGTGAACCTCGACGCGGCAACCGGGAAACTGCGGTGGTACTACCAGGGCGTGCCCGACGACTTCAAGGACTACGACATGCAGGCCTCGCCGATCTCGGCGAACAGCCACGGAGTCCCCGTGGTCATCGGGGCCGGCAAGATGGGCTACGTCTACGAGATGAACTCCGAGACCGGCAAGCTGATCTGGAAGACGCCAGTCGGCGAGCACAACGGCCACGACAACGACTCGCTCGAGGCGCTGGAGCACAAGAGCACGCTGAAGGCGCCCTACACGATTCTTCCCGGATCCCTTGGCGGCGTACTGACCAACATGGCCCTCGCCGGCAACAGCATCTACGTGGTCACCATCGACCTGCCGCTCACCTACACAAGTTTGCACCAGGTCCTGCCGAGTAAGGCCGCCGGCCGTGCCACTGGAGAGGTGGAGGCTCTTAATCTCGCAACGGGCAAGGCCGAATGGGACACGAAGGTGCCGGATATGCCGCTCGGTGCCGCCACCGTCTCGAACGATCTTGTGTTCACAACGCTGTACCGCGGTGTCCTGATCGCCCTCAACCGCAGCACCGGCGCGATCGTCTTCCGCCGCCAGCTGCCCACATCAGCGAACGCCCCGATCGCCATCGCCGGCAACACGGTGATCGTCCCCGCGGGCGGCCCCACCACGAGTACGCGGAGCGGTAATCCGCAGGTTGTGGCGTACACAGCACCCGTCAAATGAGGTTGCTGATGCCGCGCAGCGCGCATTGTGGGCAGCGGCGCCCGCCAGGGCACGGCCGCTGGCTGGGCGGCCGTTAGGATCGCGGTGTGATCACCGGGATGCATGCGATCGTGTTCTCTGCGCAAGCTGACAAGGTCCGTGCGTTCTTCGCGGACGTGTTCGGCCTGCCATCGGCAGACGCCGGCGAAGGCTGGCTCATTTTCGCGCTGCCCCCCGCTGAGCTCGCTGTTCACCCAGCCGATGGTGACAGCCATCACGAGCTCTACCTGATGTGTGACGACATCCACGCCACCCTGGCTGAGCTGAGCGGCAAAGGAGCCGAGGTGGCGCGGGACGTCACCGATCAGGGCTGGGGCCTGCTCGCCGCGATCCGCCTGCCCGATGGCTCAGAATTCCCCATCTACCAGCCCCGCCACCCCTCGCCTTTCCAACCCTGACCGGGCACACTCATCTAGCCGCTGGGCGCAATGCCGATATCGGCTGCACGGCCAGAGTGTGACCGGTCACGGCCTATGAAAGTCCGCGCCGACGACAGCATGACGGCGGAGATCAGGCAGGAGGTCCGCCAGCCACGCTTATCCATACGACCTGTCAACCCTGCTATTGCAGCCGCCCTACGGACGTGATAGGCCGGTCAGCAAGGGGGTCGCGCGCACAGTGGGGCTGTGCAGGCCATGCGGGACCCGGGGGGAACGGGATGGCGTTAGCCCCAGCACTGAACGGCGGCGGCGGGCTGAGTAGCAAAGTCCGGTCGGTCGTCGCTGTAATCGTGCCGGCCGTACCCAGTTCCACCCGGTCAGCGCTCCAGGCCGGACCGGCCCTAGCGGCAACTCAAGGTGAATGGGGTCCGGTATGAAGCCGTCGAAGATCCGGGCCGGGCTGGAATCCGCCATCGCGCTGCTGGCTGGCCTGCTGGGAGTGGTGACGATCTTCTGGCACGACTGGATCGAGGCCCTGACCGGCTGGGACCCAGACCATCACAACGGCAGCGTCGAATGGCTCATCGTCGCGGTCCTACTGGTAGTTGCGGTCGCGATGGGAGTCGTCGCGCGCCGCCACTGGCGGCTGCTGGCGGATTCCGGATGAACGGGGAGTACTCGCATGCCACCACGCAAGCGCCCAGCGTCCTCGGGGCGGAGTAGAGGGTCAGGCAAGACGGATCGTCCGGCGGACTCAGGGGGACGGGGACGTTCCGGAGGCGGGGACCGAGGCGGCCGGACACCACGTCTGGAGCGCAATCCCGATGCCGATCCGGTGCGGATCCACCGCGAATACGTCCAGCAACGGCTCGGCGGCGGGGAACTCCCCACCCCCGAGGCTTACGAGCGCGCCGTGGACCAGTGGCACCAGCTACCAGGCGCGGTCCGCGCTCCCGTGAGCGAGGTCCACCCACTGGCCGAGCAGGTCGCCGGCGCGCTGGAGCAAGTCGCGGAGGAGCTCATCGAGACGGGCGTTGCCGGGCCGGAGGCCGGGTACGAGGGAGTGCTGCCTGCCACCGATCCCGGTGACAACAGCCCGTATGAGGAACGCTGGCGATGAGCCTCAACGGCACGGTCTGGGCCGCCCGGGGGCCCAGCCCGATGGGCGAGGGGTCACGGCAGGACAACGGCCTGGTCTCGGCGATCGCCATCAACCCGAACGATCCGAACGTCATCTACCAGGGCACCGCCGGAGGCGGGGTCTGGCGCAGCATCGACGGTGGCCAGCACTGGATCCCGCAGTTCGACCGGCAGGCCGCCCTCGGAGTCGGCGAGCCTGCCGCGCTGGCCATCGACCCCAATGACACCGACACGATCTACATCGGCACCAGCGCGCGGGTCGCCCAGCAGGCGCAGGCCGGCCTGTTCAAGTCCACCGATGGCGGCAATAGCTGCGTCCGGCTCGGATCGGGCTACCCGGACGGCAACATCGGCAACGCGATCATGTTCGCCGGCCAGTGGATCAATGTGATCATCGTCGACCCGGCCGACTCGCAGACGGTCTACCTGGCGTCCACGAGCGGGGTGTTCCGCTCGCAGGACGGCGGCCTGAACTGGACCCAGGGCACCGGCATCTTCGGCGACGTCCGCTCGCTGGTGCTCGACACCTCGACCCCGGCGACGAACCGGGTGCTGCACGCGGGCCTGGTCGGGCAGGGCGTCTTCACCTCAACCAACGGCGGCCAGACCTGGGCGCAGGTGCTGAGCGCGAGCACGCCCGCGGTCGCCGCCGCGGTCGGAGCGGGCGGCATCGGCAAGGTGATCGTCAACATCGCCCCGCCCGCAACAGCGACGAGCCCGGCTGGCGTGCAGGTCCTGTACGCCTCCATGGCCGGGACCGGGGGCGCCCCGGACCCGGTCGGTTTCTTCGTCAGCACCGCCGGCGGCGCCACCTGGACCCAGCAGTCCGCGGCGAACATGCCGACGAGAACGCAGGGCAGCTACAGTTTCCACTTCGCCGTCGACCCGGCCTCACCCGGCGACGGCGTCAACGACATCATCTATTTCGGCGCGGTTGGGCAGGCCCGGTCAGTTGACTCCGGGCAGAACTTCACCGGGCTCAACGGGCTGCACGCCGACACCCATTCCTGGGCGTTCGTGCCGAAATCGGGCGGTGGGCAGTCGACCGTCTACTCCGGCAATGACGGCGGCATCTTCGTCTCGACCGACGGCACGAACTTCAGCTCCCTGAACAGCGGCGGCCTGCAGACCGGGCTGTTCTACAACATCGACAGCAAGCCCGACGCGGGCGCCGACGTCATCGTCGGCGCGCTGCAGGACAACGAGGTCGAGACGACCAGCGGCGTGGCCCCGCCCGGATGGACCGGCACCAACGGCGGGGACGGGTGGGACGTCGTCTACGACGGCGGCATCTCCGGCCAGCTGTACTGCACCAGCGGCTTCTTCTCCAATCCCTGTACCCGGGTGTTCCGGTTGACCGATGACGGGGTCAACTGGTCCGAGATCACGCCGTGGGGCACCGCGACCGACGCGGGCTGCTACCTCGCGCCGATCGCGACCGACCCCAGCAGCGGCGGCACCGTCTACGTCAGCGGCAGCCAGAACCTGTGGCAGAGCCAGGACGGCGGGAACAACTGGCGCATCATCGGCAGCTTCCCCGCGACCGGCCAGACCAGGGTCGCGCCGTCACAGAGCAACAACGTCGTTATCGCGGTCGGCGCCCAGGTCTTCGTAACGACCGACGCGCTGGCGGCCGCGCCCGCGTTCACCGACATCACCCGCAACCTGCCGTCGCGCAGCGTCCAGCGTGCCGCGTTCGACCCCAACGACCCCACCGTCGTCTACGCCGTGCTCGGCGGTTTCGACGGCTTCGGCCCCGGCCAGCAGGGCCACGTCTTCCGCACCACGCTGGGCGGCACGGCGTGGGAGGACATCTCCCCGGCCGTCAACATTCCGCACGGCGCGCTCGAACTGGACGGTACCGACACCCCCACGACCATCTACGTGGGCACCGATCTCGGCGTGCTCCGGTCGATCGACCGCGGCCAGACCTGGACCGTGCTCGACGACATTCACTTCCCGCGCGCGCCCGTCACCGACCTCGTGCTCGCGCGGGACGCGCGGATCCTGCGCGCCGCCACGTACGGCCGCGGGGTCTTCGAGTTCACCACCCCGCAGGGGCCGGTCATCGCGGTCAACATGCAGGACGGCCTCGACTTCGGGACAGTGTGCCTGGGCGGCCGCGAGGACCTGACGCTGCAGATCTTCAACGTCGGGGCCGCTGACCTGGTGATCGACAGCGTGCAGCGGCTGATGGGCTCGGCCAGCGTCACGGTGCTGCCCATGCCCGGCACGCCGCTGGTCATCGCGCCCGGGGAGGAAGTGGACTTCACGGTCCGCTACACGCCAGCGATCATCGGCGCGACCGACACCGCCACCATCCGGATCGAGAGCAACGACCCGACCGCACCCGTGGTCGACCTGCAGGCCACCGCCATCGCCGGGACGGGGCTGCTGAGCGTCGCGATCCCCGACAACGGGTACTTCGGCGAGGTCTGCCGTGGCAGCTTCGTCGACCGCGACATCGTCCTGAACAACGCGGGCACCTGCGACCTTCAGGTGCTGAACATCAGCTCGTCGGACGCGCAGTTCATCACGCCCGAGGCGTCCTACCCGATCCTCATCGCCCCGGGCGACTCGGTGAGCATGCCAGTGCGGTTCCAGCCAGCCGCGTTCGGCACCGTGTCGGCCACCGTGACCGTGGTGACCGACAGCGCCGCACCGGACCTGTCCGTCGACCTGAGCGGGACGTGCCCGCCGCCGCGGCTGATCACGTTCCTGCCGGACGCCGGCAGGTTCGGCCGCGTCTGCGCCTGCTCGTTCCGCGATGAGCCGCTGACCATCAGCAACGGCGGCCACTGCCTGCTGACGGTCGCCGCGATCACCTCGACGTCGGGCGAGTTTCTCGTCCCGGACGTCGATATCTTCGCGCTGACGGTGGCACCCGGGACCGCCACCCAGGTGCCGATCCGGTTCCAGCCCGAGACCTACGGGCACAAATCCGCCACCCTCACCGTCGTCAGCGACGACCCGGCCGGGCCGCGGACCATCGACGTCTCCGGGTACGCGCCGCACGGCGTGCTCGCGGTCAGCGGATCGACGGACTTCGGCCAGGTCGACCTGGGCCTGACCGCGCAGACTGTGATCACCCTGGCCAACGTCGGCGACTGCGACCTGCACGTGTGCCGGGTCGCGTTCCGCGCGCTCGGGCCGTGCGGGTGTGTCTCGGGCGGCTCAGGCTGCGGCTGCTGCGGAGGCTGCGGCTGCGGTCACGGGACTGCCCGCTGTCACGAGTGCGGCGAGCATCACCACCACGACCATGGCGAGCACCATCACAAGCACCACGGCGAGCACCATCACCACCACGGCGAGCATCACCACGACGACCACCAGGACGAGCCCGGCGAGCCGGAACACACCGGACGTCCGGAGCGCGACCGGTGCAACTTCTGCCACGACCACGACCACCGGTGCGGCACCTGCCAGTGCTGCGCCCAGTTCCGGCTGGTCGACAACCCGTTCCCGACGACGCTGCGTCCCGGCTCGTCGCTGCCTCTCACCGTCGCGTTCACCCCGACGTGTGAGTTCAATCCCTGCTGCGAGCTGGTGATCTGCACCGACGACCCCGAGCACGAACGGACCACGCTACTGGTGACCGGGCACCTGCGGCGCACCCTGGCCACCGCCATCAAGTGCTGGGCTGGTCAGGAAATCCGCGGCATGATCGCCGGGGGAGGAAAAGACTGCTGATCTCGGTCGGGCCTGATCCGGCCAGGGTTGCGGCTGCTCTCCCGTAGGTGGCAGGTTGGCGGTATGCCGACGCGCCTGGTGCACCTGGTGGCCGACGCCGCCGACCCACCGCGGCTGGCGCGGTTCTGGGCGGATGCCCTGGGATGGGAGATCGCCGACGAGGAACCCACCGAGGTGGATGTGTGGCCGCGCGGCTACACCTACCCCGACCCGGTGGCGCTGCCGCTGGTCTTCGTGCCGGTGCCCGAGCCGAAGACGGGCAAGAACCGGGTGCATCTCGACCTGGCCAGCTCGTCCGCCGAGGACCAGGCGGCCCAGGTCCGCCGCCTGCTCAGCCTGGGCGCGGCGCGGGCCGACATCGGCCAGGGCGAGGTGCCCTGGGAGGTGCTGGCCGACCCGGAGGGTTAGGACCCATTATACACCTGATCTCGGAGTGGCATTTCCGCTGAGCTAAGCCATTACGCTGTCCATTTCGCTAGTTTCCTGGGCCATTTCCATGGAGCCCCGAACAATGGCATCGTCCCAGGTCAAGACCACTATTGAGGATAATCGACTCCGCTTTCTCCAGGTAGACTGGAGTGGAGCGCTCAACCTGGGCGCAATCCACCGGGAGAAAGGCGGGCAGAGCCATGCGCGAAATAGCCACCGACAGCGGGGACCATCCGGTCCTCGTCCGCCGCAACTGCGATATCCACACCTACGGTGACGAGCCCGCCCGGTGGCGGGTGCTCACGCCCTGGGGAGCCTGGGCGCACCTGTGCACCGTCTGCCGCGACACGATCGGCGGGACACGCATCCTGCCCCTGGAGGAAGTCCCGGCCCGCCAGCCGCTGATCAGCGAGCAGGAGGCCCGCGACTACTGCGCCCGCCAGCGGTGGAAACCCGCGACCACCATGCCCCAGTGGCCGCACCAGTACCTCCTGCTCAACCCGGGCCGCCAGCCCGGCCACTCCACCGACCCGTGGACGCACTTGCGCGTGGCTGCCTTCATCCGCGCCCGCGGCCAGAGGCGCTGGTTCGCCCCGTCCCGCCGCACGCACAGCTACTGGCAGCCGGGCGACGGGACCGAGGTGTGGACGCTCAGGCCGGTAGACACGATCCTGAACCGGCAGCAGGTGGAAGGCCCCGGGGGCTGGCAGGAGGCGCTGCCGATATGAGCGGCTTCCGGGGCACGCCGGACGGGCTGTGGCTGGTCGAGCACATGATCCTCCGCCACACCAGCGTCACGGGCATCTGGAACAACCCGCCGGGCGACGGCGAGCTGCTGCTGGCCCGCTACGCGGGCTGCACCTGGGGCTGGTGCCGCGACGAGGCCGGGCTGAAAGAGCTGGGCGTCCCCGTCGATGACCTGGCCGAGATGCCCGGGTACAGGCTGCCCGCACCGGGGCCAGGCCGGTGGCTGACCGAGCACACCGGCGTGCGCAAAATGGCCACCGACACCGACGGCGACCGCTACATCGCGGAGAGATCGGTCGGGGACGCGACGGTGAGGGTACTCCCCGACACCATCGTCAAGGAGCGGCGCGGCGACACCGCCATCTGGACCGCCGCCAGCTATGAGGTCTGCGGACCGGACGGGGAGGTGGCAGGGATCATCGTCCGCCACGGCAGCGGCGTCTACGAGGTGCCGGGCAAGGCGCAGCGGGTCGGGCTCGCCCAGGCCGTCGCCGTCGCCCTCGGCCGGGAGGCGGCATGCGAGGTGGTCCCGTGACCGGCCGCGTGGGCGTTCATCCGGGCCACGGGGGAGCGGCGGCGATGGAGCAGGAAGTGGCACACGTACTGGACCTGGGGTGAGCACGAGTATTGGGCGATGCCGCCCCGGGAAACGATCCTGAACCGTAGGCGCCTGGACTGGCCTAGCTGACGCTGACCGCCCTCGGTGCCATGCTGGGCGCGTGGCGGGGACGGTGTGGAACTACGGGGCGGGGCGGTGAGCGACCGCCAGTGCGCGGTGTGCGGGGCGCCGTTCCCCGCCTCGACCGGCCGGGGCAGGCCCCGCATCTACTGCGGCGACACGTGCCGGTGGCGGGCAGGCCACGTCGCGGCGGCGGAGCAGGCCCGCCAGCAGGCCGCCGAACGGGCCGAGTGGAGCACCGACGACCTGCTCGCCTGGGCGGAGGCCCAGGACTTTCCCGAGCCGTACTGAAACGCTGTACGCGCCCAGTCACTTGTCCCGGACACGCCGCCGATCATCCTTCGTATGGCCCTCCGAAGAAGCCGCCGGGTGTAGCAGGGCGGTGATCAGCGCCCGGCCCAGGCCCTGGCCCTGATAGGCCGGCAGCAGGTGCGTCTCGCCAGCCACGAAGCCGTCCCGCCAGCCGGGGACCGCTGAGATCACCGGTCCAGCCCGCACTACTTTTCGGCGGTCGAGCCGATGCGCTGCATGGAATCGCGCACGCTGGGACTGAGCAGCCGGAGAAGCGGTGCCGCGGCACTTTGCATCTGTTGCACGGCGTCGTCCAGCCCGTCGCTCGGTACGGCAGCGCCGTGCGGCGACCTGTCTTTTATTGCGAGCGTGCGGGTCATTACTGCGCCGAGGTGCTGGGCCCGCTCGAGGAAATTCCGGGCGACCGGGTCGTCGATGAGCACAGGCGCGCCTATCAGCAGCATCATCATGTACGTCTGGAAAGTATCGGACGCGGCGCTGCGGTCGCCCGATCCGTCGATCACCGACGACACAGCCTTGGCCGCACGACCGGCCTGGGCCTCTATGATGGCGGCCTCTGAGGCGACCGCTTGACCGCGTTGCCTGTCCTGTCGCAAGTTGAGCAGCTGATTCACGACCAGGACTGTGATCAGCAGCACCAGCATTCCTGACACGGTGTCTGTCGTAAGCGAGTGGGCACCCCACCAGCTTCGCTGCCCGGCGTTCGTGATTTCGCCAACGATAAGCGCCAGCGTGATCAGTACCGCGAGGACGGCAGCGGCCCACCCTAGCAAGCGGCCAGACACCAGACAACCCTACACATGGGAGCCTGACCCAGGTCAATCCGAGGTCGGCCGGGCGCCATTTGCGCGCTGACAGGAACCGGGAAAACCTGGGCGCGCACGTGTGTGCCGGCGAAGGTCTCACCTGCATCGTGGACAGCGGGAGTTCCCCCCCTCCTCTGGGCGAGCTGGCGCGGTCGCCACTGTCCCACGGCTCGCTGATGGTGCGATCGCGCGGGCCGATCGGCGGAACATCCCCGGGGACAGTCCCGGGCGGGCCGGGCCGCAGCCGGGCATGGAACTGACCGAGGACAGTGCCGGTGCGGACGGTGGCCGCGTCGGCGTGGTCGGCGTGGTCGCTGTCGGCGAGGACTGCGCGGTCAGCGTCACGGTCAGCGTCAGCGTCAACTTGCTGCTGTCGGCGGTGGTGCGTGTGCGGATGTGGTGCTGCCGGGCTGCACGTCGCCCCGTGCCGGGCGGCGAGAAGGAGTCCCGCACGGCACGGGGTTCCGTGCCACCTGCCTTCCGTGGCCGCCGCCTGGCACTAGAACGGCGGCGGCCACGGAAGCCTGCTCCCCCAGCGCCGCCAGCCTTCGGGAACAGCGCCGGGGGAGGTCTCAGAAGACGGCTTCCGCGGGCAGCCGTGCGGCGCGGTCATGCTGCTGCTGGGTGCGCAGCTCAGCGAGCCGCTGGTGTAGCTGGCTGCTGTCGGGCAGCCACCACTCGAAGCCGGGTTCGCGTCCTGCGTTCAGCCAGAACTCCAGGGTGCCGGGGTCGCCGTAGGTGGTGGTCCACGTCGGCGCCAGCCAGGACTGGTACAGGGCGCCGGTCCGCTCGTAGGCGGTGGTGATGGTGAGCCCGTCTGGTTCCTCGGATGAGGCGGCGTCTTCGGCCAGGCGGAGGGCTTCGCGCAAGGACGCTGCGGTCGCGGTGGCGTCGCGGGCGGCGAGGTAGTCGGTGCGGATCGAGCCGCCTGCCTGGAGCGCGGCCTGGTCGTCGGTGCCGGGTGGCAGCCGGTGCGCGCACTTGACGAGCACGGCGGTCATGTCGGCGTGCCGGGCCTGGATCACCTGGACGACGGCGGCCTCGTGCGCGGTGACGGTGGCGCACAGCAGCTCCTGGGCGGCGGCCTGCACTTCGGCGGCGAGCGTGGTGCGGTCCCGGGCTGCCTGCTCGGCGTCGCGGGCGGTGGTGATGGGGTTCACGTCGAGCGGCTGGGTGAGCACGCCGGGGTCGTCGAGGGCCGCGCGGGCGATCTGGGCGGCGGTGACGGCGGTGGCCTGGGCTGCGGCGCCGGGCTGGGGCCATGCTGGCACCGGCATTTGCTGGGCGGCCTGGTAGGCGTGGACGGCGTTGCTGACCGCGGCGGGCAGGGTGACTAGCCCGTCGAGGGTGGCGAGCTGTTCCGCCCTGAGGGCGGTTGCGGGGTGAGGCATCGACGGTCCTTTCAGCGTCGGCGGCGCAAGGCGTCGCGGATCAGGTCGCCGTCTGGGGGGCTGTCGGTCATCGGCCCTGCCGGGATCAGCTTGCCTAGCGGTGACGGCCCGGGTCCGGGCTGGGGTTCGGGCTCTGGGGCTGGTGGCGCGGGGCCGGGGCCGGTGGCCGGGCCGTCCACGGCGTGGGCTCGCTGCCGCGCGGGGGCGAGCGCCGCATTCAGCCACTCAAGGTCGTCGGCCATCGGGCTCGGGCTCATGGCATCTCCCTGGTCCGGCAGGTGCTCCCATCCTGCCCGAGCCTGGGCAGCAGCGGCGGTGTCACGCGGCCTCAATCGCGGCGAGCGGGCGCAGGCACAGGTAGTACAGGTCGAGGCCGGGCGGGTGGCTGGCCTTGTGGACGCGGAGCACGGTCACCGGGTGGGCTGTGTCACTGGGCGGCATGGGCCGATCCTCCTGTCAGTTTGCGGGTCGGCATGGCGAAGGGCATGCGGCTGTCTCTGACATTGCGCGCCTGCTGATACCCCGGCGTGTCTCCACCGCGAGCGGGGCCGCGCGCGCTAGCGTCGTCCTGATCATGGCCGCGGCGAGTGCACGCCGCGATGGGGAGTGGCCCGGCAATGCTGGCCAGCTATCCGCCGGGCGCTCCCCGGCCACCACCCGGTGCACTACGGGAGCACATGATGAACAGCGATGAATCACGCACGGAACAGCCCGCCCAGCCCGCCGAGCCGGCCCAGGAAGCCCAGCGGAATCTCCCCCATCTGCTGACCGAGCTGGCCGACAAGTTCGGCGACGGGACGGCGATCGGGGCAGGGACGTATTTCGGCAAGAAGGCCATGGAGAAGGTGTTCGGCGGCCAGGACAAGGGCGGCGCGAAGCCTGAACCGCCGAGCGAGCAGCCTCCGCCCCCGGCGGAGTAAGCCCGTCCGTCCATGGCCGAGCGTACGTGCGCCGTCTGCAGCAAGACCTTCACCCCTAAGTACGGCCTCCAGCGCGCGTGCTCGATGTCCTGCGCCGTCAGCCTCGGTCATCGGAGCCGGAAGAGACGGCCGAGAACCGTCTGCCCGGTCTGCGGCAAGACCAACGTTCAGCCGCGCAGCGTGTTCTGCAGCCGTGACTGCATGTTCAAGGCTCGCCGCAAGACCTGCAACGTTCCCGCCTGCGGCGAGCCAAGCGAATCCCGCCTAGGGATGTGCGGCACGCATGCCCGGCGCTTCATGAAGGACCACCCGCTGACTGGGCTCCGGTTCCCGATAGCGGAAGGCGAGCGCCGGGTCTACGGGAACGGCTATGTGTGGCTGAAGGTGGGCGGCCGACTCGTCATGGAGCACGTGCACGTGATGGAGCAGGCCAAGGGCCGCTGCCTGGAGCCCGGTGAAAACGTCCATCACAAGAACGGCATCAAGGCCGACAACCGGCCTGCGAACCTTGAACTGTGGGTCAAGGTGCAGCCGGGCGGTCAGCGCGTCGCTGACCTGGTGGCGTTCGTGGTAGAGCACTACCCGGCAGAGGTCCGGCAAGCCCTGGCCTCTCACGGGCTGTGCGGCGAAGTCGCCCCGCTCACCACCGACAGCACCGATCGGCTCGGATCAGCGATCTCGTCCGACTTATTCGGGGGCGGGAAGGCCGCCCGGCCACGTCGCTGAGTTTCGCGGGTCACCACGGCGGCACCTCGTCCCGGCTGGGCGAGTCCCCCTCGTCGCGGTGGTGGGGGTTGGTGCAGCCGGGCTTCACGCAATACAGCGACCCGGCCCGGTACTCGCAGCGCTCGTGATCGCCGCCGCAGAGCGGGCACGGAGAATGACCGGGCTCCCGTCCCGGCTCGCCTTCCTGGCCCCCGAAGGTGACCGAAGGGGGCGAAGGTGCCCGGTCTACGGCCCCTGTCATCTTCGTCACCTTCGTGTCATCTTCGGAGAGGTCCAGCCGCCACAGCCAGCCGCCGCGCATCCCGGATTTGGCGGTCGTGACACCGGCCTTGCCCCGGGAGCGTTGCAGGGTGTGCTGGGCGATCCCGACCTGCTCGCAGCCTTGATGATGTCGCCAGCGCCGTCCTCGCCGCCGTGGTCGATGAGCCAGCCACGCAGCCACTCGGCAGCCTCGTCCCGTTCGCTGCGCTCCTCCTCGCTGCCACGCTCGGCCAGCAAGGCGTCGGCGGTCTGCCGAGACTCGCCCAGCCAGGCCACCTTGACGCAGCCGCGCTCCTCGTCAGCGTCGAGCCGGTAAGCCAATGCGGGCGGATGCTCGGCCAGGTTGCACTTGACCGGGGCGAGCACGTGGGTATGGCCTGTGTCGTCGTCCGGGTCGGCGGCGACCATGAACCCGGCCCGCGCCGCGCCGCCGATGCCGACCGATCCGCCGCCGCGGTGGATGGCCCGCGTGCCGGACTTGGTGAAGTGCCGGATCGCCACGACGCAGCAGCCGGTGCGTTCGGCCATCGCAGCCAGCGGGAACAGCGCCCGCCGAACGTCCTGGTCCCGGTAGGAATCCACCGAGCCGTCGAGGTAGGCCATCAGCACGTCCACGATCACCAGGACCACGCCGTTGCGGGCGATCGTGCCCTGGATGGCGGGCAGGTCGCGGGGGATGGCCACCGGCCGGGTAATGCGCTCGTCGTCCTCGGTGACCGTGGACATCTCGGTGATCGTGATGACCTGGGCCGGGTCGCCGCCCGCCGCATCGAGCCGGGGCCGGATGGTGTCGGCCAGGCCGTCCTCGGCGGAAAGGATCAGCACCGCGCCCTTGACCGGCTCCACGCCGTCAGGCATCGGTGACCCGGTGCTGACCTTGGCGGCCCAGTCCACGGTGATTGCGGACTTGCCCTGGTCGGGGTCGGCCGCTTCCTCCTGCTGGCGGCGCAGCCGCTCACGCTTAGCCGCGGCACGGGCGTGAATCCCCCGCACGATCCGGGCCAGCTCGCGGAGGTTGTCCTTGCTGAGCCGCCCGGTGGCCGCGCTCACGCCGCCTCACCCCCGGCTGCATCACCCCCGGATTGTTCAGCACCGTCGAGGAACGGCATCAGCAACGCGGCGAGGCGGCGCTTCTGCTCGGCGGTGAGGTCGGTGCGTTCGAGGACGCGGATGTAGCCATCGGGCGAGTTGCGGGCGGCTGCGCCCTTCTTGGCGCGTTCGTGTGCTTTCTGCGGGCTGATGGGCACGGAAACCAACTCCCCAGCACATGGGAAGGCCCGTGGGGCGTGCGCCGCCACGGGTGCTGGTTTCCGTCCTTAACCCACCGAGCCCGTTGGTCGAGATGTCCCGTCTGACCGGTCACTGGGCGGTGCGCCGCCCTGGTGACCGTGGTGTCCCAGATTTCCAGTCTGCGGCAGACGGTCTGAACTCGTTGGGCTGCCCGGGAGAGGGTACGTGGGACCTGCTGGCCCTGCCTATGGACAGCAGCATATACCCAAGCGCGCTACCGGATGGTGCTGTCAGCGGGACATTCCCCGAGGTCAGGCCCACTTCGCGACCAAAGCAAAGGGTCAAGCCTGGGTAATCTTGACCCGGGCGGCGTCGAACGGCAGCCGCGAAGCACCCGGCGGGCGGGTGCCCGGCACGATGGTGATGCACAGGCCCAGGCGCCGGATGATGTCCGCCTTGACGGCTGCCGGGGTGACCTCCGGGTCCTCCCATTCCTCCGCCGTGACCGGCTCCAGCGGCGGCGCAGGCGCGGCGGCCGGGCCGAGCCCGTCCAGGTCCCGTTCAGCGGCCTCGTACCGGGCGGCGAGGGTGGCCAGGTTGCGCTCCTGCTGCTGGCGGCGGCGGGTCATGGACCGGGGCGTGGCCGCCAGCTTGGCCTCCGTCTCGGCCATGTCCGCGTCCAGGTCATCGAGCAGGCGGCGCAGCTCCTCCCGCTGGTGATCCAGGGTGGCGTCGGCGGCACGCATCGCCTCCCGCCGTTCCGCGTCGGCCAGTTCCGCCAGCACCCGGTCCCGGACGATCGCCTCGACCGGGGCGGCGAGCACCGACTGCCCGCACCCCCCGCTGACTGGCGCGCAGATGTAGGCCCGCTGACCTCCGGTGCGCGGGTGCCCGGCCATCGTGCCACGCCTCGGGCACGCCGGGTTGTCGCAGACAGCGGTCCCGGACAGCGGGTAGCGGCCGGTCGCCTTGGGACCGCGCTTGCGGGCTCCCAGCTTGGCCTGCACGGCATCGAAGGTGTCACGGTCGAGGATCGGCGTCACGTTCGCCAGCCTGGTGATGGTCTCGCCCTTGTAGGCGAGGTTCCCGCCGTACAACGGGTTGCCCAGCGTGCGCGACAGGTTCCGCGGTGCCCACTGGCCGCCCCTGGTGGTGGTGATGCCCCGCGCGTTCAGGTCACCGGCCATCGACTGAACCGTCTCGCCAGCCAGCAGCCGCCCGGCCAGCTCACGCACGACCCCGGCTTCGTCCTCGCGCACCACAGCGGCCGGGGCGCTGTCCTCGTCCTCGTCGCCATCGAACTCGGCCAGGCTGAGCACCTCGAACCCGAACAGGCGGCCTGACCCGCCGATGCGGTAGCCGTTCTCCAGCATGTCGTTGAACGCGGCCTTGACCTTCTCCGAGGTCTCGTGGGAGGAATGGGTGGCGGCCTCGATCTGCTTGCGGAAGGTGGACAGGCCGGTCGCGGTGCGCAGGTCGATCCGCCCGGAGTCCGGGCCGTCGAGCAGCACCCGGAGGTCGGCCAGGTCTTCCCCGTCGCGGACGTTGCGCGCGAAGCGGTCCAGCTTCCAGGTGAGCAGCCCGCCGAACTCCCCGGCCTTGCCTGCGGCGATCATTTCGTTCCAGCGCGGCCGGTGTGGCGGTGGCCCGCCTGGCTTCTGCCACCCCGACCGCCCGTTGTCGGGGAAGATCAGGTGCTCGGGCAGGTTCAGCCCGTGCTCGGCGGCGTAGGCCCGGATCAGGCGAACCTGCCGCTCCACGGACTCATCGGGGTCCCGCCAGCGGCCCCGGTGGCGCTGGCCCTTGCGCCCGCTGGGCTTCTTCCGCGATAGCCGCGCGTACGCGCCCCAGGTGATGTCGCTGTCTGCCGTGCTCATCTCGTTGCCCTTTCAGGTACACAATGGATCTTAACCCGAAGGCAACGAGTTCTGCGTCCTCATCCCCCGCTGACGCCCAGCCCGGGCGGGCCTGGCGTCGTCAGCGGGTCGAGCATCTCGCCGAGGTGCTCGTGGCGCTGGCCGCCGATCCACGCGCCGGGCCGGCCGGCCACGACAGCCATAGCACCGATTCTGGCGCTCGCTGGCCCGCGGAAACAGGGCGCAGGGCCCACCTCGCTGTTCGTGTTAGCTTCCCGGCGCCGGATCACGCCGCCGTACTGTTGGGCGCGTGTATGACCACGATCTGGAAGAGGTCGAGACTCTCGGGTGGGAGGAGTTCATCGCCCGCCAGTGGGACTCGATCTTCGTGGGCTACCGGTCCTGGAGCGGTATGCGCACGACGGCCCGCCGCTGGAGCGACCTGATCGAGGCGGGCCTGGGCTGCTCGCAAGAGCTCGCGGACCAGCTGGTCCAGGCGGAGATCATCGGCGGCCCGGATCGTGGCCTGGAGGGAGCCGGTGCCGCGGCCGTGGTGTCCGGGATGGTCACCGTGGTCGCCGATCTGCGGACGGACCTGGCCGAGATGAGCGCGCTGGATCCGGCGGCCGCGGCCAAGCTGCTCGATCAGCATGCCCGGCTGCTCAGCTTCCTCCGCTCCTACGCCCTCGGCGAAGACGACGGCGAAGCGTCAGGTGCTGCGGGACAGCCGGGCGAGCGACAGGACGAAGATCGATGACAGCAGCCAGCCGAGCAGTGTCGCGAGGTTGAGCCACCACACCAGGAACTGGCCACCGCGCGCCTGCGGGTCGGGGTACCAGGTCGTCCGCTGGTCGAGTGAGATCAGCGGGACCACGGTGTCGATCGCGTACAGCACCGGGCTGAAACAGCGCACCTCGCCGTCGCCGCAGGAACGGGTACTGGGTGCGCGGCCGCTGGTGGCCGGGCCCGGCGCCGCGGCGTCGGTGGGGGCGGCCTGCTGACCGGTCACGTACACGGCCCCGTTGCCGTTCGTCGCCCGCAGCGCGGCCTGGCTGACGGGCAGTTCCAGCGAGAAGGTGACCAGGATGAGCAGCGCGGCCAGCAGCCACAAGACGCGCGACGGCCGGTACCCGTAGCCGATGGTGGCGTACACGGCCTCGATGGCGCGCTGCGGCCACCCCGCGCCGGAGTGGCCGACCTGCCGGGCGTGCCGGCGCTGGGCGATCAGGACATGCTCGGCCTCCCGCGCGTACCCGTGCTGGCGGAACACCCTCGCCGCCTGCTCGTACGGGCCGGACTCGAACTCCGTCTGGCGGCTCAGCCAGGCACACCGGGCGGCCTGGTCCCAGATCCGCTTCGGCTGCGCGCCGTGGGGTTTCTCGAACCGCTCGTAGGTCAGCCCGGCGATGGTGAACCGCTCCGGCCAGGTCGCCGGGTCGTCGGCGAGGAACGTGGTGACCGCGTCGGTGAAGTCCACGCTCGGCGACACCGTCTTCCAGCCCAGGTCGATGCCGCCGCGGACGGTCGTCGATATCGCCTCGATCGCGTGCCCGTGCTCGTTGGCCGGCGCCGGCGCGGGGCAGCTGAACGAGCCGCCGGTGAACTGCAGCCGGCCCTCGATGGTGCTCCGGTTGAGCGCGACCAGCCCGGTCGAGGTGAAGCCGTCCACCAGCAGCACCGACCCCTTGATGACGGTCTGGCTGAGGCGGAGCGAGTACCCGTCGGGGTTGTCGAGCCGCGCGCCGCTGGCGGTGAGGCTGCCGAGCGTGGCGCCGCGGAAGTTGACGCGCCCGCCGGTCGTCCGCAGGCCGTCGAGGTAGATGTCCCCGTCGACCCTCACCGCGCTCGCGCCCACCAGCGACCCGTGCTCGGGATGGCTGATCTCGCCCTGCAGCGCGAGGTTCCCGTGGATGACGGAGCCGGCCAGCCGGATGGTGCCTTCGACCGACGCGCCGCGGTCGAGCCGGAGACCGGCGCGGATCTCGGCGTTGGTCAGTTCCAGGGCCGTGCGGCCGGGTGCCCGCAGCGCGCAGTCCGCGCCGATGGACAGGCTGCTCACGTCGGCCGTCGTCATGTCGATCCGGCCGATCACCTCGCAGTGCCCGGCCAGCGTCAGCTCGTCACCGACCGACACCCGGGCGGCGCCGAGCGCGGTGCCGGCCGCCGTGGACCTCGCGTAGATGCTGCCCGCCCGGACGTCGGGGTGGGCCTCGATGGTCGCGTTGCGGATGAGGAACCGGCCGGAGATGCGGGCGCTCCCCATGTCGAACCCCCCGCGGATCACCGGTCGCCGCCCGGCCGGGTCCTCGGTCAGGAACACGCTGCCCTCGATGGTGGCGTCCCCGAGGTCGATGGCGGGCCCGTCCGATGGCTCGATGTGGGCCCCGGTGAGGTCGAGCGATCCGCCGAGCCGGGCGCCGATCAGCCTGATCTCTCCCAGCGACCTGAACTGGTGGAGCAGCCGGACGGCGCCGCCCACCCGGACACGGTCCGCCTGGATCGAGCGGTCACCCTGGCCGTCGATGGTGGTGTCGACACAGAGCAGGCGGCCGCCGATCTCCGACTCGCACAGCCAGATCGCCGCCCGTTTCGACGTGCTCGCGCTCGTCCAGTGCGCGCCCGTCACCTGGGAGCGGGACAGGTCAAGGTCGCGGCGCAGCCGCAGCCCGTTGCCGAGCAGGCCGGGCAGCTCCGGGCAGCCGGTCAGCGACAGCTCGAACAGTTCGGCGCCCTCCACCATGGGCGCGGCGTCGAATTCGCAGCCCTCGAAGCGGAGCGGGAACGGCACCGCGAGGCCGGTCAGATCCAGGCGCCCGGTCACCTTCGCGTTGGCCAGCCGCAGCCCGTGGGGATCGACCTGCTCCTTGAGCTCGTGACAGCAGCTGCGCAGGACGGCGGCGGGCACAGCGCGTTTGGCACCATCT
Source organism: uncultured Actinomycetes bacterium (assembly GCA_963730065.1). Taxonomy (GTDB): domain Bacteria; phylum Actinomycetota; class Actinomycetes; order Streptosporangiales; family Streptosporangiaceae; genus UBA9676. The sequence goes on from CAVSQL010000020.1 coordinate 254,533, forward strand.
TTCATACCGTCGAGAACCGCGCCGCTCTGGCCCGCGCTGATGAGCTCAGCCTCACCGATCTCGTCCACGTCACGCTCCCCTGGGCGGATGCGACACCGGGCCAGCGCCACCGGCGCCGGGTCATGCTGTGCCTACCTTGCCATCTGGGAACTGTTCAGGCTCCCGGGCAGCGCGCGATACGCGAGGCCCCGCGTCCCGGGCAGTCAGCGCAACCCGGCGCCCGGCCGGCCGTGCCAGGCCGCCGGGCCGGCGGGTGTGATCGTGGCATCGGGCAACTTTCGGGGGAAAGATGGGCCACATGCTCGATCATGTTTCGATCCAGTGCGCGGACCTGGCCGCCTGCGCCGCCTTCTACGACGCCGTCCTCGCCCCGCTCGGTGGCCAGCGGGTGCTGGACTTCGGCGAGGCCATCGGGTACGGCGTGCCGCCCATGCCGGACTTCTGGATCGGCCGCCAGGCCACTGGGGACGGGTTCCGCGAGTCGCACCTCGCCTTCTCGGCGCCGGACCGCGCGTCGGTGCGGGCCTTCTTTGAGGCCGCGACGGCCAGCGGCGCGGAGGTCCTGCACCCGCCGCGGCTGTGGCCCGAGTACCACGACAGCTACTACGGCGGCTTCGTCCGCGACCCCGACGGCAACAACGTCGAGGCCGTCTGCCACCGCCCTGAGTAAGGGCCCGATAAGGACTGACCCGCTCCCGCCACATCCGGATCCAGCATCCCGCGCCGTATAACGCCTAGCGCTTGAGGTACTGCTCCGCGAGCTTCGCTGGCGCGCACGCCAGCCAGCCGTCGGTGACCGCGTCCCGCAGCGCCTTCCCGGAGACGTCCCGCAGCTGGATGAGCACCGCGGAATACCCGTCGAAGTGCGGGATCGTGAAGAACGCCTTCGGCTGCGCGGCGAGCACCGCCTCCTTCTCGCCGAGATCCTCGACGCGGACGGCGAGGATCGGCCCCTCCGGCGGGGTCTCGTCGCCGAACCGCCGGAGATCGGCTTGGCTGAACGGGCGCTCCCACGCGAAGGCCTTGCCCGCGACGAACCAGGTCCGGTTGCCGTGACGCTCGTCCTCGGTGACCTCGGGCAGCCCCCGGGCCAGCCCCGCCACGTCGTCGAGAGTCGCCATGCTCGTACCGTACTTCCTCCCGCCGGGGCGGCCAGCAGGCCTAGGCCGGGCCGGCCGGCGGCCGGGCGTGGATCGAGTCGAGCATGGTGGAGGCGATCAGGTGGTTCCCGAAAAGCACCGACAGCCAGTAGTTCATGCGCTCGGCATTGGTGAGGTCGGTCCAGTGCCCGAACAGCCCGGCCGCGTTGCCGAGCGGAAGGCGGCCCTCCGACTGATGGATCTCCAGGGTGGCCGACGATCCGCCGGTGGAGCAGTGCCTGACGATGGCCGCCAGCACCTGGTCCAGGCCACCCAGGCCGTACATCGGGTCGAGCGAGGACCGGCCCTCCCAGGTGAACGGGACCGGCACGCGGGTCAGGAAGCTGAAGTGATCGGACAGCCCCGGGATGAGCGGGTGGCCGTCGTGCAGGTGGAAATGGACCGGCTTCCCCACCTGGCCGATGGACTCGATCATCTCCAGGACCACGTCCACGGAGGACCGGGCCGCGGCCTGCACTTCGGACACCAGCCCGGGCGCGGCCGCGCCGTCCCGCGACAGGGCGGCGAGATCGAGCCCGGGGTGCACGGCCGCCAGCCGGCGGCGGCTTTCGCGGATACCGACATGCCCGATGTCGATGCACACGCTGGCGCCCTCGACGTCGGCGAGCTGCCGCGCCAGCCCGGTGAACCGCTCCGGCTCCATGCCCGCGGCGTACTCGAGGAAGACCAGCGGCGCGTCCGGTGATCGGCCCGCCGTGGCGTTGCGCAGGGCCGTGACCACCTCGGGGATACGGTCGGCCATCACGGCCTGGTCGTGAACCACCACGCCCAGCAGGCGGCCTCCGAACTGGCCGGTAAAGGCCTGGACCTGGCGCTGGCCGTCGTCCCGCAGGAGGTTGATCTGGCGGCTGAGATGGGCCAGCGGCAGAGCCGGGTGCGGTGGCACGAACCGGAGCTCGCTCTCAAGCTGCTCCGGCGTGTCCGCGTACAGCTCGGCCGGCATCCCGGCCTCCGCGAACCGCAGCCGCGCGAGCCTCAGGATGGCGTCGTCGCCGCTCACGTACCGCCCGAACAGGCCCCGGAGCACAGGCGGACGAAGCTGCCGAACGCTGGATGGCGGCATGGCGTCCAAGGCGGCTCCACGGATGTCTGACCCGGCTGTTCAGGGGCCCGGCCTTCTTTGCCGCCCCGGTGCACAGTAGTAGATGCCCAGGCGAGCGTTCCCCGGCGGGATCACCCCAGCGCATCAGCGCACCGGCCGCCAGAGCCTCACATCAGCGGCCGGCAGCCGACCATGGCGGTGTCAGCCTCCCCCGCCCCGGGGAACAAGGCTCAGCAGGTGCAGGGTCAGCTTCCCTTTGCCGTTCCCGAACTCGACCAGGGTCCCGTCCCCGCCGACGTTGCGATAGATGCCGGTGCCACCGGTCACCGCCAGCTCCTTCGGGGCCGGGCCCGGAGTGGCGGTGGTCTGGAAGGCGATGGTGGTTCCCCCTCCCGGCTGCCCGCGCCGGCCTCTGCGCGGTCCGGCTGCTGTCCGGACAGCCCCCCACCACGCTAGGCATGCCTGATGGGGCCTGTCCATGACTGCTCTTTACCGACGCCTGCGGGGCCGCTAGGAGGCCGGTGATCCGGGCACCGCCGGCGTGACCCAGGCCAGTCAGGCGGCCCGGACGGCGATCCCGGGGTAGTCGAGCACTAATCCGGCCTCGTCGTAGACCAGGCGGGCGCTGAACTCGAACGCGGGGGCGGCGTAGTCATAGCGCTGCCAGCTGGCCTCGTCGGCGGCCCGCACGTACGTCTGCTCCAGCCGTTCCACGGCCAGGTCAGCGGCGCGGACGTAAGCCGCGGGAGCGGCGGCCTCGGCGGCCACCGGCAGGCCGATCCGCCGGACGGGCAGCGCGTTGGTCATCGCCGAGGCCTCCAGGTCCACGTCCAGGCAGCCGTCGAGGCCGGGCGCGGCTTCGCCGTCGACCAGCCAGTGCCCCGCGCCGTCGCCCTCCAGCAGCGCCGACTGAATCCCGCTGGCGGACCTGCCGCGGATCCGGGCGCTCCGGGTGGCCCCGGCCGCGTCCACGTCGATGGCGTACTCGACGACCCAGGTCGCGCCGTCCTCGGCCGCGGCCGTCCATCCCTCGATGCGGGAGCCGTCACCACCGGCCTGGAAGTACACCACCTCGAAGCCGGACCGCGCGCCCCGGTGGAGCCACGCCGCGGTGGCGGGCAGCGGCGCGAACGACATGCCTACCACATTTCCACTGTTCAGTAGCGATAGACCAGTTCCCACACGGTTGGCTGGTCACAATTTCCACTGTTCAGCGCCGATGTCACCCAGGCCCGGCCGGGCGCATAGGGGCTCTTGGGGTGACGTACCTGCCCGTTGCCCGCGCATGGCCGTGGGTAAACATTGGCTAATGACGCACGAGCAGGACGGCGAGCAGGCCCCGGCATCCGTCGTGGCCGCCGACGCCGCCCGCGAACCCCACGACCTGCTCAGATCGCTGCAGCGCCCAGGCGATTCCGGCGCGCCCGAGAGCCTGGTGACGGTGGTTGTCGCCTTCGCGATCAATATCCTCATCGCGGTGGCGAAGTCGGCCGCCGCCGTGGTGACCGGGTCGGCGTCGATGGTGGCCGAGGCGGCGCATTCGTGGGCGGACGCCGGCAACGAGGTGTTCCTGCTGGTCGCCAACCGGCGGTCCCGCCGCCCGGCCCACGCCGCGCACCCGTTCGGCCACGGCCGCGAGGCGTACGTGTGGTCGCTGCTCGCCGGGGTCGGGCTGTTCGTGGCCGGGGCCGCGATCTCGGTCGCGCACGGTGTCCAGGAGCTGATCAACCCCGAGCCGGCCAGCAGCTTCGTGGTCGGCTACGTCGTGCTGGGCATCTCGTTCGTGCTGGAGGCAGTCTCCTTCATGCAGTCGCTCCGGCAGGCCCGCCCCGAGGCCGAGGCGATGCAGCGGGACCTCATCGAGCACGTCCTGGTCACCTCCGATCCCACCCTGCGGGCGGTGTTCTTCGAGGACACCGCCGCCCTGATCGGTGTGGTCATCGCCACCGCCGCCCTGGCCGCCCACGAGCTGACCGGGTCCCCGGTCCCGGACGCGATCGGCTCGATCCTGGTCGGCGTGCTGCTCGCTGTGGTCGCCATCGACCTGATCAACCGCAACCGGCGGTTCCTGATCGGCCAGGAAGCCGACCCGCGGGTGCGCGCGGCCGCCATCCAGGCCCTGACGGCCGAGCCGGACGTGGCCCGGGTGACCTATCTGCGGCTGGAGATCGTCGGGCCGCGGATGGTCTCGGTGATCGGCTACGTCGACCTCACCGGTGACGACAACGAGTCGCGGCTGGCCCGCCGGCTGCGGGCGCTCGAGGCGAGGATCAGCGAGTCGCCCGCGGTGACCGGCGCCGTGCTGAGCCTGTCCGCGCCCGACGAGCCGACGATCACCGGCTAGATTCCATGGCGCCGTGGCGTACGCGGATCGCCCCTGTCGCCGCCGTGCCCGGGGCGGGGCTATTTCGGCTCGGCGGGCTCGTCCGGGAGGTAGACATCCGCAGCTGCATCGGCCTCGCCGCCGGCGGGGCGTCCTGCGCGGTGTGGCCCGGGCCCGCGCGAAATTCGCGCGCACCGCGAAGGTCTTGTGCGGTACGGTCCGGGCGATGGACGAGGACGGCTACTTCGGGGAACAGGTCGCGGCGACCTACGACGACCCGGACTCGGAGATGTTCTCCCCGGCCGCCGTGGACGCGGCGGCCGGCGTGCTGGCCGAGCTGGCCGGCGGCGGCCGGGCGCTCGAGCTGGGCATCGGGACCGGGCGCATCGCGCTGCCGCTGGCGCGCCGCGGGGTCCCGGTCCACGGCATTGACCTGTCGCGGGCGATGGTCGGCCGGCTGCGCGCCAAACCCGGCGGTGACGCGATCGGCGTGACGATCGGCGACTTCGCGACGACCCGGGTGGACGGGACGTTCTCCCTCGCCTACCTCGTCTTCAACACGATCATGAACCTGACGACGCAGGACGCGCAGGTGGCCTGCTTCCGCAACGTCGCCGCCCACCTCGAGCCCGGCGGCTGCTTCGTCATCGAGGTCCACATCCCCCAGCTGCGGCGGCTCCCGCCCGGGCAGAACGTCCTGCCGTTCCACGTGAGCCCCACCCAGTGGGCGTTCGACGTCTACGACGTCGCCACGCAGGCGATGAGCTCGAACTACGTCGGGGTCGCGGAGGGCCGCGGCGAGTACCACTCGATCCCGTTCCGGTACGTGTGGCCGGCCGAGCTCGACCTGATGGCCCAGCTCGCGGGGATGCGGCTTCGCGCCCGCTGGGACGGGTGGACCCGGGCGCCGTTCACCAGCGAGAGCGACCAGCACGTCTCGGTCTGGGAGAAGCCCGCTGGCTGAGGTGGCCGGCGACGGCCCCGAGTGCTAAGGATGGGGCCATGGGCACGGTCTTCGAGCATCCGGTCAACGTCAGGTGGCGTGACGTGGACTCCCTGGACCACGTCAACCACGCGGTGTTCCTGACCTACCTCGAAGAGGGCCGCGATGCCTTCTACACCGCGACCCTCGGCGGCGACCCGGTCTACGTGGTCGCCCGGCTGGAGATCGACCTGCGCGCGGAGGTCCGCTACCCCGACCGGCGGGTGACGGTGCGGGTCGAGGTCGAGCGGCTGGGGACGACGAGCCTGACCACGCGCGAAACGATCCTGACCCCGTCCGGCGAGGTGGCGGCCGAGGCGCGCGTGGTCACGGTCCGCTGGGACGCGGGCCAGCACAGGCCGGCCCCGTTCAGCGAGGCCGAGCGCGCGGAACTCGAGCAGGCCATGACCGGCTGATCTGCATCTCGCCGCCGGTGGTGCGGGCCGCCACCGTTCGTGATGTGAACCACGCGTCCCCTGCGGTGCTAGGGCTCGTTACCGCCGCCCTTGTGGCCGTGATCCTGCTCATCCTGGTCGGGGCCTACTGGGACAGCTTCAAAGCTTTAGCCCCCGCGACCGCGCCGCCGGCAACCAGGCCCTGCGGGCCACGGCCGACCTGCTCGGCGCGCGGTTCCGGGACCGGCTTGAGCACCCGTGGTACGCGCGGCCGCACCAGTACGGGACCGTCGTGGGCCAGCTCGGCGGCCTGGGGTATGAGCTGCGTCTCCTGCTGCGGAACACCGAGGACTGGGGCGGCCAGGTCATGCTGACGATCCGCGCGCCGAAGGGTGCCCGGCTGCCGGGCGGCCGGCGCGACCTGCGGGCCGTCACCCCCGAAGAGGTGTGGCACTGGCCGGACCAGGCCGATCCCGGCACACTGGCCAGCTACGTCCGCGAGGCCATCGCGGCGGTAGGGTCCGGCGGCAAGCCGCCCGGCGCCCTGTAGGCGCCGGGCCGCCACGGGCGGTGGGCGGGGCGCAGCTCGTTCTGCTGCTGCCGGGGTGTGCCGGGTGAGGCTCAGATCGAGCGGATCGCGCCGCCGTCGACCGGGATCATCGCGCCCGTGATGAAGGACGCGGCCGGGGAGAGCAGGAACGCGGCGGCGCGCCCGAACTCCTCGGGCTCGCCGTAGCGGCGCAGCGGGATGAGCTCGGACTGGCGGGCGCGCACCTCATCGGGGTCGCCCCGAAGGGCGTCGAGCTCGCGGACCCGGTCGGTGGCGATCCTGACCGGCAGCACCCCGTTGAGCCGGACCCCAGCCGGGCCGAACTCACCGGCGAGCGTCTTGACCACCCCGGCGAGGCCCGGGAACAGCCCGTTGGAGATGGCCAGCTCCGGCAGCGGCACCCGCACCGACGAGGCCAGCACGAAGACCACCGAGCCGCCGGTCCCGGTCAGGGCGCCATCCTGGCTCCGGCCGTCCAGTTCCGTGGCGAGCACCCGGGCCAGCCGGACCGCCCCGAGGAACAGGCTCTCGAACGCGGACCGCCACGCCTCGTCGGAGGTGGCCCCGATGGTCCCGGCCGGTGTCCCGCCGACACTGATCAGCGCGCCGTCCAAGCGGCCGAACCGGTCCCGGGCGGCCGCGATCAACCGGCCGGGGGTGGCGGGATCGGCGTTGTCCGCGACGGCCCAGGCGGCGGTGCCCGCCGCGGCCGGCCGCGTGAGCCGGGCCGCGGCCGCGGTCGCCGTGGCCTCGTGGGGGGCGCTGAGCAGCACGTGGGCCCCGTCTTCGATGAGCGCCTGGGCCGCGGCGAACCCGAGGCCGCGGCTGCCGCCGGTCACCAGGTACACCCGGCCGCGCAATCCGAGATCCATGCGGGCCATTCTGCCCGGGCGCGGCGTCCGGCCTCACGCCCGCGGCCAAGCCAACCGTCAACGGGATCGTCCCGGGCAGCGGGCCGGTAGCGGTCACCGCGGAGGTCCGCGGCATCTGGCCCTGCTCGCGCGAGGTTTGCCCTGGGGTCGCGGTCAGGCGGGTTCCGGCCGGGCTGGCCGGGTACGGGGGTCTGAGGAGGACCGCCTGCCTGGGGAACTGACCATGATCCAACTGCTCCTGATCGACGTGGCGCTGTGCGCCCTGCTGGTCGTGGTGGCTGGCTGCATCATGTTGTGGCGCTGGCGGCGCCGGCGCGATCAGGCCGCGATGCGCGCCGGAGAACCGCTGGGGACAGCCGCCGAGCTGGCCGGCGACGGGACGGCCGGGCGTGACACGGCCGTTGTGCCCGGGTTCGGCGATGACCCCGAGCCAGACCTGGGCGTGAGTGCGCCAGCCGAGCCGGAGCAGGCAGCGCCATCGCAGGTCAGCGGGATGACCGGTCCTGCTTCTGGTCCAGGTGGGCAGGGGACGGAGCTGAATGGGGCGCGGCCAGAGCCGAATGGGCTACGGGCGCAGAGGGATGGGCCGCGGGCGGAACCGCAGGCCAACGGGGCGACCGGTCGGGCCCCTGACCCGGATAGGCCGGATGCGCCGCGGGCGGCATCGAACGGGCAGCCGGCCGCTGGCGCTGCCACCGCCAGCGACCGGATCGGCAGCTACTACGACGAGGCCGACCGGGCGATGGCCGACTACCTGGCCGCGATGGGCTGGACCGAGGAGCCGGAGACGCGCCGCACCGGGTAGCCGATGCGGATGCGGCCCGGGCCGGCAGCCTGGGAATCCACCGGGCGCACCACGGCCGCCTCCCGGGATGGGCTTGACGCTGGCCCGGTCCCGCTGACCGGGGCGGCCGTGGGTCAGCCGAGCTTGAGCCGGTCCGCGAACGCCGAGATCTCGTCGCGCTGCTCGCTCAGGCCGGGCGACGTGACCGCGCGTCAGGAGCCCGCGTCCGGCTCGAAGATCCGGACCGGAGGCGTCAGGCTGGCGTGAGGTTGAGCATGAGGACCGGGGTGGAGGCCGGCCGGGATGATCCGCCCGCGGGGGCGACGGTGAGGCCAATCCAGTCGCCAGTGGCCAGGCCGGCCGCGATCACCGGGCTGGTCATGCCGCCATGGGGAGCCGGGAGCAGCCCGGCTGACCGGTCGCCGGAAGGTCCCATCAGCCACACCTGGTAGCGGTGGCCGGCCGGCAGCGGCGGCAGCCCGGCAGTGGTGAGCACCAGGGACCGGTACCGGTGGGACATCACGACGGTGGCGGTTCCCCGGGGCTGGGCCCGGGCGGTGAGCATGACCGCGTCCGGTGCGGTCAGCACCTGGGCGATCTGGTGGTCGTGCCGTTCGGCGGCACCGAGCTGGTGCTCGGTCGTGAACGCGATCACGCCGGAGGCCGCTGCCACCGCCAGGAACACGGCGGCCAGGGCCAGCGCCAGCCTGGCCCGCAGGGCCTGCCTGGGGTGCGCGGGCCGGCGCCCGGCCCCCCGGCGCGGCTGGGCGGCGCGCCGGGCGCGCCACCGTCCGGCTGGCCCGGGGGCCGCTGGCAGCTGCGGTGTCCGCACCGCCGATGCCACGACCCGCTGGACCAGGCCGGCGGGCGGCTCGGCGGCGGCGGCGCCAGCCAGGCGGGCGGTGGCCTCGCGCAGCTCCGCTAGCTCGCGGGCGCAGGCCTGGCAGCTGGCCAGGTGCCGCTCGAACCGGGCCTTGTCCGCCCCGGCCACGGCGTCCATCGCGTACGCGCCGGCCAGGGTGTGCGGCTCGGGCCGTCGCGGTCTCATCGGCCCGCTCCCAGGCAGTCCCGGAGACGGATCAGGCCATCGCGCATTCTGGTCTTCACCGTTCCCTCCGCCACTCCCAGCAGCCCGGCGACCTCGCGGAAGGTGTATCCGCCGTAATAGGCCAGGGTCACCGATTCGCGCTGCAGCTCAGTCAGCGACCCCAGACACCGCCGCACCCGCTCCCGGTCCAGCCCGGCCTGAACCGTTTCCGCCACCTCGTCGTAGGCGATGGCGTGCACGGTGGCACGCTGCTCCCGTTCAGCTAATCTGCGCTCCGCGCGGACCCGGTTGACCGCGCGCCGGTGCGCGATGGTCGTCACCCATGCCATCGCGCTGCCCCGGCCCGGCTGGAACCTGGACGCGCAGCGCCACACGTCCAGCAGCACCTCCTGGCAGACCTCCTCGGCCTGAAACGGGTCACGCACCACGCTGCGCACCACGCCGAACACGGTCCCCGCCGCGCGGGCGCAGACGGCCTCGAACGCCGCCTGGTCTCCTTTGGCCACCTCGCCCAGACAGGCCCCCAGGTCAGTGTCGGGCATCTGCCGGACGTCGGCGGCCGGCCCCGCGTACGGGCGGGCCCCGCTTCTCCCCACATCTGTTATTCGCCGCCGCGGCGGGCACCGCTTGGTCCCGGAACCGAGATTCGCCCGCCCCGGCAATCCACGACGGCGCCAGCGACGAGTAACAACCGTGACCGGTCTCAGCCCGCCGGGCCAGCCAGCCCGTGGGCTCCCCCGATACCAACGAGGAGAAACAAATGCGCTTTGTGACACGCAGGCGGCCGGGCCCGGTCCTGCTCGGCCTGGCGGCCGCGGCCCTGGCGGCCACAGCCGTGGTCCCGGCGGCCGCCTCCGCCTCCACCCTCGCGTCCCGGGTGGTCGGGCACGTGTACGTCAACGACAACACGGCCAGCACGAACACGATCGGGGCGTTCGACCGTCACGCGGACGGTACGCTCACCCCCGAAGCCGGATCCCCGTTCGCCGCCGGCGGTGCCGGAACCGGGGCGGGACTCGCCTCTCAGGGCGCGCTGCAGATCTCACCGGACGGCCGTTACCTGATCGCCGCCGACGCCGGCAGCAACCAGATCTCGGTGCTGCGGATCAGGGGGAACGGCTCGCTCAAGCTCGTGACCGGCGGCGTCGTCCCCTCCGGCGGGGTGCTGCCGGTCAGCATCGCGATCCACGGTCACCTGGTGTACGTGGCCAACTCCGGTAACGGCGGCAGCAACTACACCGGCTTCCGGCTCCGCCGGAACGGCCGCCTGGCGCCGATCGCCGACTCGGCCGTCGCGCTGCCGGACGGCTCCCAGCCGGGCGATGTGCTGTTCAACGGCGACGGCACCAAGCTCGCCGGGACGCGCGTCGGGACGTCCCAGATCGACAGCTTCACCGTCGGCCGCGGCGGTCTGCTGACGGCCGCCCCGGGCTCGCCCTTCCCCGCCCAGGGGCTCGGCCCGTTCGGCAGCCAGTTCCGCCCCACGAACCCGGATCAGCTGTTTGTGTCCAACGCCCACAACGCCGCCGCGGGCAGCGGCACCGTCTCGGCGTTCAGCGACTCCGCCGACGGCACGCTGTCGCCGATCGGATCCTCCCCGTTCGCCGATCTGCAGACGGCTCCGTGCTGGGTGGAGATCACCCATAACGGCCGGTTCCTGTTCACCGTCAACACCGGATCCGGCTCCATCTCCCGCTACGCGATCACCCACGGCGGCGCGCTGACCCTGCTCGGCAGTACAGCGGTCAAGGCCAGCGGGGGCGTCGGCGCGGTCGACGCCCGCCTCAGCCCCGACGGCCGCACCCTGTACGTCGACGAGAGCAAGATCGGCGCCGTCGGCGCGTTCGCCGTCAACGGCGGCGACCTGACCGAACTGGCCAGCTCCCCGGTCTCGCTGCCCACCGGCGCCACACCAGCCGGCCTCGTGGTCAGCTAGCCCCCTCACCACCGCACGCGGAGCCGGGAGCATGACGGGCTCCCGGCTCCGCGCCACCCCATGACGGGTCCGTCGTCACGGCCCATCGCTGGATGATGATGCGGGCCGGGACGTAAGGCCCGGCCGGTAGCGTGCGGGTATGACGATCCAGACGCGCCCCCTGGGGCGGACCGGAACCAGCGTGACGGTCCTCGGGTATGGGGCCATGGAGCTGCGCGGCCAGCCATACGGCCCGGCGATCGAGGATGCGGAGGCGGGGCGGCTGCTCAACTCGGTACTCGACGCCGGCATCAACCTCATCGACACCTCGATCGACTACGGCCGCAGCGAGGAGCTCATCGGCCGGTATCTCGGTCACCGCCGGGAGGAGTACTTCCTGGCGTCCAAGTGCGGGTGCCTGCTCGGTGACCCGCCGCCCGGTGCCAGGCCGCCGTTCCCGCACGACTACAGCCGCGGCAACGTCCGGGCCGGGGTCGAGCAGAGCCTGCGCAGGCTGGGGACCGACCGGCTCGACCTGGTGCAGGTGCACATGTCGCCCAGCCGCGCCCAGATGGCGGCGGACGGGACGGTCGAGACGCTGCTGTCGCTGCGAGAGGAGGGGAAGGCCCGCTTCGTCGGGATGTCCGGCATCCTGCCCCACCTGCCCGACCAGATCGCGATGGGCGTGTTCGACGTGTTCCAGATCCCCTACTCAGCCGTCCAGCGCGAGCATGAGGGCCTCATCACCGCGGCGGCCGCGGCCGGCGCCGGCACGCTGATCCGCGGTGGCGCGGCCCGCGGCGGCCCAGCCGAGGACAAGGACTGGCGCCAGGGGCCCCTCGGGCTGCCCGAAGGCGAAGGCCGGCGCCGGTGGGAGTCCTCCGGAGTGGACGGCCTCCTCGATGACATGACCCGCCATGAGTTCGTGCTGCGCTATACCCTCAGCCACCCCGGCCTTTCCAGCACGATCGTCGGCACCTCCAGCATCGGTCATCTCCGCGCCAACCTGGCCCTCGCCGCGAAAGGGCCGCTGCCAGCCGGTCTCTACGAGCAAGCCCAGCAGCGGCTGGCCCCGGCGGGCTGACCTCACCTCAGGAATAACGACCGCCCACCGTCGCCAGGTTGTCCTGACCGGATCAAGAAACGGCCAGCCCTCGCCCACACTGGCAGGCCCGCCCACCTGGCCCGCAGCCGAGCCGCCACCGGGCCAGCGTAACCACGCCGCTGACGACGACTTCCATCTCGCAGCGGTGACGTGCCCGGGCTGGCTGGTGACCGTCACCGGGCGGTCGCGGCATGGGCCGCGCGGCGGCGGGGCCGCCGCAGCCTGATCCCGCCCACGGCCGCGAGCAGCCCGCCGCCCACGATGACCGTCAGCCACAGGAGCGGCGAGATACCCGGTCGTGGCGCGGTGCCCCCGAAGCCGGTCGCGGCCCCCCCGGCCGGCATGGCCTGGCTGCCCACCGCGTCCTGCAGGCTGTGGATCCGCAGGCCGCCCTGCTTGTCCGGCTTGTCGAGCACGACGAGCGTATAGATGGTGTCGGCGGGCAGGAACACCCGGGTGCTGGTGTTCTGGCTGTAACTGGCGGCGCGGATGGCCTGCCAGCCGGGGGAGACCTGCAGGAAGCCGGTGTAGGCGCCGAGCAGCAGCGGGCCGCCGAGCGCGCGGCTGCCGTCGGTCACGGTCACCCGGTGCTGCTGCACCGACTCCTGGACGACGCGCACGAGCGCCTTGCCCGGGCTCGACTTCATGGTCTCCTTCAGCACCTGGACGCCGAGGTGGGACGCGGGCCCCATGCTCACGATCGTGTAGGCGGTGCCGGTGGTCACCTGAACGCTGGCCGACAGCGTCGGCGGCGTGGTCGCCGCGGCCCCGGCATCCCGCATCGCGATCGTGTACTGGCCGGTGGGGAGGCCCATGTATGACGAGACATGGCCGTAGCGGACGTGCCTGATCACGGTCGGCGCGCCGGAGCCGCCGAACGAGTTCAGGTAGATGTCGAAATCGGGGGCACTGGGCGACCAGTTGCCCCACCGGATCCACCCGGTGCCCTGCGCGGCCGCGGACGGCGCGGCTCCCACCAGGGCCAGGGCGAGCGACAACGGGACAAGTGCCACCGCGGCGCGCAGTTTCATTTCGTTCCCTCCCACCGGCCAGGAACCCCGCCGGGCCGGCTGGCCATTCGCCTGATCACTGGGTCACCGGACGGCCGAGCAGCAGCCCCAGCGGGCTCGGCACGCCAAACTCGATCCGCAGTCCCGCGCCGCCTCCGGCGAGCCGCACCAGGCTCACGCGCGCGGGCAGGAACACGGCATGCTGCGCGAGCACCAGCGAGCGGATGCGCTGCACCTCCGCGGGGCGGGACGCTGGGCTGCCCGCCGGCGCTATCTCCATCTCCCGCAGGGGCAGGCCCGCGGCGGCGCCGGGAGCGGAGTCACCGAACGTCACCACCTCCACCGGATACGAAACGGAGAGCGCGGCCAGCGTGATCAGCAGGCGCGAGTCCACCTGCCCGGTGAGGAGCTCCTGCCGCGCGGCACCCGCCGCGTGGATCCGGGGGCTGGTCACCAGCTGCGCGGCCGCCTTCCGCCGGGCGGCCCAGTCGGTGGCCAGCGCGGCCCGGTAGGCCGCGGCCCCGCCGGGGGCGACGGCGCGGACGTTAACCCGGGCCGCGCCGGATCCGAAGCCGGCGATGACGGCGGGCGCGTACTCCTGCTGAAGACGGCCGCTTAATAGGTGCCGGACGGCCTGTGTCGCCACGATCACGTCGCACAGACGCAGGCCTGCTCCCCCGGGCCTCAGCACGAGCAGGTCGCTGACCCGGGTCCCCTGCGCCTGCAGCAGCCGGCACATGCCGGGATCGCACCCCACGACGGCGTCGCGGCTGACCTGGTGCGCGACCCACACGGCCGCCGCGTGGCCGGTGGCGGCCGGCCCGGCGTTCCGGCCCAGGGAGCCGGTCAGCTGGCCGGTGCGGGCGGCTTTCCGCGAGGCGGCCGGCGCCGCACCGGCATGCCTGGAGACCGAGATGATCAGCCCGGTCACCACCAGCGCCGTCACGGCCAGAGCGGTCAGCGCGATCACCCGGCGGTGGCGGAACAGCCGGCCCAGCGCGGCCCCGCGCCGCCGCAGCCCCAGGCGCACCGTCGTGGCGACCACGGCCGGCCACGACGGCGCCGGGCGGTCCGGGCCGGGCCCGCGGCCGCTGGCCCCGGGCGGCCTGGTGCGGGCGTCGGGATGACCGGGCTCGTCACCGCGGCTCGGGCCCGGAGGGGCCGTGCTGAACGCCGACTCAAGCTCGTCGAACGACACCGAACCGCTCTCCGCCTGCCAGCGCGGCGGCCGGTAATGGCCCTGCTCGCCCATCCGCGCCACCCCCCGGGGCCGCGGTCATTTCGTGATCAGCCCGGCAAACAACGGCCACACTGTAACAGCCGAATTAAGGCGATGTGCCCGGTTTGGCCATCAAAGTCGGTAGTGGCGAAAATGGCCGCCGTGTTCCGGCCGGCCGGTCCGTCAGCGGAGCGGCCGGAAGAATGCGCGCACGTCGCCGGCCAGGAGGTCGGGCCAGCGTCTGAGGGCGCCATGGGGCAGGCTATTCGGCTCGGGGCCGCCTACTGGGGCCCCACGCCTTTTCGTTTTGCTGATAGTGGGGCGTATCGCCGGTGGGGATGCCCGGATGCGTCCTAAGCTGGCCTGATGGGAATCCACGGCCCGGACGGTGTGCTGATCACCGGGGTGTACGGCTCCGGGAAGAGCTCCGTTGCCGCGGAGATCGCCTACCTGCTCGAGCAGCGCCGCCAGCCGTACGCGTTGCTGGATCTGGACTATCTGGGCTGGGGCGGGGACAACTTCGACGACCACGAGGCCGGGCTCGGCCTGATGCTGCGCAACGTGGCGGCGGTCGCGTCGAATTACCGCGACGCCGGGGTCAGCGTGTTCGTCGCCGCCTACTTCGTGCGCCACCACGACGCGCTGCGCGGCGTGCGGGAGGCGGTCGGGGTGCCGCTGCGGGTGGTCCGCCTGACGGTCCCGCTGCCCGAGATCGAGCGGCGCCTGGTGGCCGATCTCACCACCGAGCGGCGTGAGGACCTGCGGGAAGCGGCCGCATCGATCGCGGCCGGCGAGGGCGTCGGGGTGGAGGACATGGTGGTCGCGAACGACCGCCCGCCCGGGGATGTCGCGCATGAGGTGATGGGCTGGCTTGGCTGGCTGTGAGCGGCAGGTCACCGTGGGCAAGACTCCTTGACGATCAATGCCGTCTGCGCCAGCCTGGTCCCAGGGTTTATCGAGCCATTTGGGAGGGGCCATGGCTTGGCGGCTTGACGGGACCTATTTCGAATCCTGCTCGTGCGACACGGTCTGTCCCTGCACCTGGTCGGCGCTGACCGCAGAGGCGACGCATGACCGGTGCCGGGCGCTGCTCGCCTATCACGTGGACTCGGGTGAGATCGACGGCGTCGACGTCAGCGGCCTGAGCTTCGCCCTGTTCCTGGACACACCGCCGGTCATGGCCGAGGGCAACTGGCGGGTGGGCGTCTACCTGGATGACGCCGCGTCCGACGGCCAGGCCGAACAGCTGGGGGCGCTCCTGTCCGGCCAGCTCGGCGGGCCGCCCGCGATGCTCGGCCCGCTGATCAGCGAAATGCTCGGCGTGGAGAAGGTGCCCATCACCTACAGCGACGACGGCCGCGGTCACCGGGTCCGGATCGGCGGCGCGGTCGACCTCGGCGTCGAGGACTTCGTCGCGCTGGAAGGCCAGGATCCGGTCCGGCTGACGAACGTGTTCCACCCGTCGAACACGACCCTGACGGTGGCGCCGGCCCGGGCCGCGCGCCTGTTGACGTTCGGCATCGACTGGGGGCGCGAAGGGCAGAGCGGCTTTTCCGCGCCGTTCTCCTGGGCCGGGTGAGCAGCTCTTCCGGGCTCGCCGGGCCCCGGCCGGCCCTGGCGGCCACCCGTGAGGTCGCGTTCCTGCTGATCCTGGCGGCCGGCGCCTGGGTAGCGACCATCGTGCTCGCCCGCGGGATGGCCGGGATGGCGGGCACGATGGGGCTTGGTCTCGCCCTGTTCGTGCCGGTATGGACGCTGATGATGGCGGCCATGATGCTCCCCTCGGTGGCGCCGACGGCGTCGCTGTACGCCCGTACTCTGCAAAGCAACCGGGCGGCGAGGATCACCGGGCTGGTGGTGGGCTATCTCGCGGTCTGGGCGGCGGCTGGCGTGCCCGCCTTCGGGCTGGCCTGGCTGGCCGGCTGGCTGACCGGCCAGCACCCCAGCGCGGCCCACATCATGGCCGTGGCGGTCTTCGCCGCTGTCGGGCTCTACCAGCTCAGCAGCCTGAAGGACCGCTGCCTCGCGCACTGCCGCTCCCCGCTCGGGCTGCTCCTGCACTACGGCTCATACCGCGGCCGGTCTCGCGATCTGCGCGTCGGCGTGCATCACGGCGGATACTGCCTGGGCTGCTGCTGGGGCCTGATGCTGATCCTGATCGCGGTGGGCGTGATGAACGTGGCCGTGATGGTCGGCCTGGCCGCGCTGGTGCTGGTCGAGAAGGTCTGGCGGTGGGGCCCCGCGGCCGGGCGGGTCGCGGGTGTCGCGCTCCTGGCCCTCGCGGTGGCCACGATCTGGATTCCCTGGCTCGCCCCGGGCCTGCACGGCGCGCCGCCCATGATGATGCACTGACCCTCCGGGCGCCGGTTCCGGCCCCCGCGCCCCGCCGCGTCGCCGTCCACCGATTGTGGATAACCATGCAGGGTGGTGGATGGATGCACCACCGGCCCGCGCGGGGCCGGTGCCTGGCGTAATGCCGTAGATACGGTAATACTGCAACCTGGCCCGGTAACGCCTGGCTCCGCGGGCGCTCACCGCGGCCGGGCCGCATCTGCCCCGTATGGTGCCGGTTCAGCCTGGCGGGGCTGGCGGGACACCTCTTGTTAACCCTTAGTCTCAGTGTGTATACCACGCGCCAACCTGCCCCCGCGGTCTACCGGAATGCGGTACACGCTGCAATAATGCCGGGATGACGGGGCTGAGCCTGGCTCTGGCCAACCTCAAGCCGGGCACGGGGAAGACGACATCGGCGGTCTGGCTGGCACACGTTTTCGCGCAAGCCGGGAATCGCGTGCTGCTGGTGGACGCGGACCCTTCGGGCAGTGCCCTGGAATGGTCCGATCTCGCGGCCATGTACCCGCGGCTGCCGCCGCCGCGGGCGGCGTTCCCGTTCCGGATCGTGGCCTTGCCCTCCCGCGAACTGCACCGCCGCTTGCCCGAGATCGCCGGGGCCGATGACGTGGTGATCATCGACGCGCCGCAGCTGGAGGACCACGCCGGCATTGCCCGGTCGGCGCTGCGGTACGCCGACGAGGTATTAATCCCGTGCGCGCCGAGTCCCATTGAGATCAACCGCACCACGCCGGTCCGGGACGAGATCACCGAGGTCTGCGCGGGCCGGGACCGGCCCGCGCGTTCGGCCGTGCTGCTGAACCGCTGCATCACCCGGGCCCACTCGACCGCCGACGCCCGGGAGGTGCTGGAGGGCCTGGGCTATGACGTGCTGGACACCGCCGTGCCGCGGCTGGAGGTGTACGCCCAGAGTTTCGGGTTGCCCATCAGGAGTACCGGCCGCGACGTGTGGCGCCAGGTCGCCCAAGACCTCATCGAGCGGTGCCGCCCGTTCTGCTCGGTGCGGTCGTGATCTCCGGTCGGCTCCAGGGCTGGCCAGCCCCGGGGTTAGCCGGCCGCAGGGTGAGCCGGCCGTGGCGCCGCACAACACTGGCAACAACAACCGGAATGCGCCGCTGCGCGATCCGGACGGAAATCTCGTGGAGATCGTCACGCGAACACGCGTTCCACCGACTGGTTGATAACCACGCTCCGACCAAACCGGGTCATCGCCGTAAGCTCCCCGCCAACCCCGGGCCATCGCCATGGCATAACGGCCGCATTTCAAGGCCCTGGGAGCCGCGGCCCGTGCCGTCGTGCTTGGGGAGTGGCCTGCATTCGGTTGCGGGGAACTCTATCGGCGGGGCGGTTACCACACCATCACAGTTGATCTTGTACGGTGCAGGTAGCCGATCGCAGTCAGGGAGGCGGGGAATGGCACAGAAGATAACCGTCGCGCTGGAAGACGATCTTGATGGAGGTCCAGCGGATGAGACGGTGCGATTCGGGATAGGCGGCACGGAGTACGAGATCGATCTGAGCAAGAGGAACGCCGCGACGTTCCGCCGGAAGCTCGCACCCTTCATCGAACATGCCCGCAAGGCGGGACGAGGAGCGCGCCGCAGGCCCGGGCGTACCGCGTCAAGCCGGGAGCGCAGCGCGGACATCCGGGCGTGGGCGAAAGACCAGGGCATCGCGGTCAGCGAGCGCGGGCGCATCCCCGCGAGCGTCGTTGAGCAGTACGAGGCCACCACAGGATCCTGATACAAACTCATACACAGCCCGGTCCGGACCAGCCCGCCCAGATCGTCTCGGGCCCTGGCGGCCAGCAGCGGCATGCAGTTGATCCCCAGCCAGCGTGTGGGCGAGAAGCCCGCACGGTAGCCGAATAGAGGGTCGGCTCCCGTCCGCAGATCCACGCCGTTTCTCAGGCGTCCCTGGTCATCATTCGCCACGCGCCGAGGATCGTCCAGGCCGCCAGCCAGGCGATGATGACGCAGACGGTCTGGGTGGCCGACCCGGGCAGCACTGATTGCGCGGCGCCGGGGCGCGCGACGCCTCCGGTTACCCCCGGCAGCCCGAACACCGCCGGCAGCCGGATGGTTCCAGGTGCGCCATGGCCACCCCGACGATTGATCGCTGCAGGTCCTGCAGATGGGGAATGGCAGCCAAGGCCAGGATCGGCGTCAGGATCATCTGGAGCACGATTATCAAGATCACCGGGACGGTTCTCTGCCCCATCAGCGACGCGAGCCCGAGGCCGAGGATGAGTCCGACGGCCGCTTCAAGCTCGATCCACAGTCCGGCCTTGATCATGAGGGAGATCGACGGGTAGCGGACAATCGCGGTGTAGCCGGGGTAGTCCTGGCTGGCGATCTTGACGGCCAGAGCTTCCAGCTTGGAGGGCGCGGGCTGGGCGGGGGTGATGGCTGACTTCGACCAGTCAGGCGGGCCGGCGCATGCGACATTCCCCGGAATCTGTCCGTTGTAGGGGAGAGAGCAGACGACCGGCTTGGCGTGGTTCCCGGCCCAGTTCTCGAAGCCCGCGCGTGACAGGCCGGGAGGTATGTTTACGTTCGAGTCATTGATGAAGGCCGGTGCGGCGCCCGGCCGAACTGCACCGAGACAGCCGTACTCGGTACCGATTCGGAAATGCAGGATAACTGCTACCACCTGAGCTGGGCGACCCGGTCGTAATCAGCCGCGGAGTACCCGGCCAAACCCTCCGACAGGGCAAAGACCCACTCCGCCACGCTCAGGGACAGCGCCAGGCGGCTGCACCGGGCGCAAAAGTGAGGCACCTGCAGCCGGACCGAGTCGTCCGCCTCAAGCCGCACATAGATCAGCGTCGACCCCTGGAGCATCCGCCAGCCATCACCCCCGCGGGCCAGCGTGATCGCCCGCTGCTCCGCGTGCGTCCGGCACTGGTCATGGTGGCCAGACTCCCCGAACTTGCAGTAGCAGTGGTCTTCCCCCGGAAATGGCACACCGTTGTTACCCCAGGCCAGCAGACTGCCGTCTTTCACCAGCACCGCGGCATGCCGGGTCCGGGCATGGGAATCCCTGGCCAGTTCCGCCGCCCGCTCTACCATCTGCTGCGCCACATGGCTGTCCTGACGGTTGAGCGGCCGCCACTGGGGGTGCTGCCCTGGTTGCACGCCTGCCATCCCTTCGCAGCGAAGACTAATCCTTCGCCATAGGGCCTAGCGACCCCACAATGCCGCGGGCAGCGTATAGCTCTGGCCGGCTTGAGTGCGCCAGGAGATCCGCGCCCGCGCAGACCATCTATGCCGCTCTCAGAGCGTGGTCCCTGACGTGCGCAGACCGTCCGCCGGTGGTGCCAGCGGGACGGAGGATGTCCTGTCTGCCTGCTAGGGAGCTGCCGAGGGGTCCGGGGCAGGGAAGATGGAAGCATGGACCCGTCGCCGCGCAGCCCCGCCGCGGATAGGCCGCGCGAGTGGCTTGCCCTGCCGGGCGGCGGGATCCGGCCCGTTGTCTCCGTCCCGGGCCATGGCGGCCCGGCCGAGTTGATTGCGCACGCCGCGTGGCTGGCCGGCCTGGCGCCGGCCTGCCGGTGCGGCAGGCCGCGTCTGGGCTCTGGCCGGACCTGCGGCAGCGCGCAGTGCGTTGCCTGGTTGCGCGGGCAGGAAGTCAGCACCGCCACTTCAGATAGCGACCGGGTGATCATCTAGGGCGGCCGCGAAACGCGTGGCGAGCGTAGCGACCGCGGCCCGGAGTTCCGGTCCGCCATCGACGCGGAAAGCGAACGGCACGCTCGCCAGCCACTCCTGCGCATACATCGCCGGATTGCTCGTGCTGCCGACGAGCACGCACCCGTCTCCCGATGGTTCAAGCCGTCCCATGGGAGGCCGGATCCATGGTGCCACCTCAGCCAGCGGAGCGTCGAACACCACGTGGGTGGGGAACTCCCACCCAGTTCCCAGGTTCTCCTCCAGCGCTGCGACCGGGTCGAGGCCGCCGGGCATCTCGAACTCGTGCGCGGTCTGCTGGACGGCACGGACCCGGTCGACCCGGTAAGTGCGGATCGCGTCCGCGCGATGGGAATGACACAGGAGGTACCACCGCCCGTGGCGGACGACGACCGCCCAGGGGTCCACCTCCGCCTCCCACTCCTGGCCGGTCTCGCTCCGATAGGTGACCAGCACGCGACGTCGGATCGCGACAGCAGCGACGAGTGCGCTGGTGGCGGCGGGATCTGGACGGGCCGAGTGCCGGTCGGGCGCAGCTGACGCGTGTTCTCGCAGCATGGCCGCTTGCCGTCCGACGCTCTCGGGCAGGGCCTGGATGACCTTGCCCAGGGCAGAACCGACGAGGTCGTCGACGTCGGCAGCCGCCGGCTGGCCGTCGAGCACCGCCATGACCAGACCAAGTGCCTCGGCCTGCGTGAAGACGACCGGAGGCAGCCTCGTCCCGCGCCCAAGCCGGTACCCGCCATGGGGGCCCCGGGCTGACTGGACGGGGATGCCGGCCTCCCGGAGGATCCCTACATACCGACGCACGGCCCGCTCCGTAACACCCAATCTCTCGGCGAGCTGGCCGGCTGTCGTGCCGGGGCGGCCCTGGAGGATCTCGAGGGCACGCAGCGCCCGTGCGGTGGGACTGAGATCGGTCGGCACACGAGCAGACTAGGTGGTCACGAGATAAACCGGAAGCAGATCGTCCGGAACTGGCCCTAGCGTGATGTCCATGACCTAGTCGTCCTCGACGAGAAATGGACCGCCCGCTCTATGCCGAACGTAATCTGACCGCACTGGGGAAAGGGGAACTGATCATGGACATCCTGCTCATTGCTGGCCTGTGGCTCGACGGATCCGCCTGGAACGACGTCGGGTCCGCACTCGAGCCACTCGGCCACCGCCCCGTACCGCTCACCCTCCCGGGTCAGGGTGACGGATCTGCGTCCGCCACGCTCGACGACCAGGCGGCAGCGGTGCTCGCCGCCGTGGACTCAGCGTCCGAAAAGCCCATGGTGGTGGGGCATTCCGCCGCCTGCACCCTGGCTTGGCTGGCCGCCGACGCGCGACCGGAGCACGTCGCCAAAATCGTCCTCATCGGCGGCTTCCCGTCCGCCGACGGGGAGCCCTACGCCGACTTCTTCGAGCTGAAGGATGGCGTCATGCCCTTCCCCGGCTGGGGCCCATTCGAGGGACCAGACTCTGCTGACCTCGACGAGGAGGCCAGGCGAATCATCGCGTCTGCTGCGATTCCCGTCCCCGAGGGGGTGGCCAAGGGCGTGGTGCGGCTGGCGGACGAGCGACGGTTCGACGTCCCGGTCGTGCTCGTGTGCCCCGAGTTCACACCGGCCCAGGCTCAGGAGTGGATCGCCGCCGGGGAGGTGCCCGAGCTCGCAAAGGCCAAGCACCTTAGCTTCGTCGACATCGACTCCGGCCACTGGCCCATGGTCAGCACGCCGATCGAACTCGCCCGGCTCCTTGCCGCAGCGGCTGCCCAGGCATGACATGGCGCCGCAGCCGGGGAGCCGGAAACGTCGCATGCCCTCGGCGAGGAACTCCACGGCCGGCTGCCGAACTCGCGCCGCTGTCCTGTCCGGATGCCGCGCCAGATCCGAGTTCCAGGCGGTACGGCCGCCTGCACACGACGCGGACATCGCAGGGCCGTTGAGGTGATCGCCCGCCCAGCGGTGTCAGGATGGCTATCTCAGAAATACCGGTTACGTCCTGGGGCTGACGGCCGTCGGTCAGGTCAGTCGAGGTAGTCCCGGAGGACGTTGGACCGGGACGGGTGCCGGAGCTTCGACATGGCCTTGGACTCGATCTGCCGGATCCGCTCTCTGGTGACCCCGTAGACCTTGCCGATCTCGTCCAGGGTCTTGGGCTGCCCGTCGGCCAGCCCGAACCGCATGGACACCACGCCGGCCTCGCGCTCGGAGAGCGTGTCGAGCACCGAGTGCAGATGCTCCTGCAGCAGCGTGAAGCTCACCGCCTCACCGGGCTGGATGGCCTCGGAGTCCTCGATCAGGTCGCCGAACTCGCTGTCGCCGTCCTCGCCGAGCGGGGTGTGCAGCGAGATCGGCTCCCGGCTGTACTTCTGCACCTCGATGACCTTCTCCGGGGTCATGTCCAGCTCGGCCGCGAGTTCCCCTGCGGTGGGCTCCCGGCCCAGGTCCTGCAGCATCTGCCGCCGCGCCCGGGCCAGCTTGCTGACGGCCTCGACCATGTGCACCGGAATCCGGATGGTCCGCGCCTGGTCGGCCATGGCCCGGGTGATGGCCTGCCGGATCCACCAGGTGGCGTAGGTGGAGAACTTGTAGCCCTTGGTGTAGTCGAACTTCTCCACGCCACGGATCAGGCCCAGGTTGCCTTCCTGGATCAGATCCAGGAACAGCATCCCCCGGCCGGCATACCGCCTGGCCAGCGAGACGACCAGGCGCAGGTTGGCCTCCACCAGGTGGTTCTTGGCTCTCCTGCCGTCTTCGGCGACCCGCTCAAGGTCAATGCTCTGGCCGGGGCGCAGCACCCCGCTGCCTCCGGCGAGCTTGTGATCAGCGAACAGGCCCGCCTCTATCCGCTTGGCCAGCTCGACCTCCTGCCCGGCGTTGAGCAGCGACACCTTGCCGATCTGTTTGAGGTAGTCCTTGACCGGGTCGGCCGTAGCGCCGCCGAGTGCCACCTGGGCGGCGGGAAGGCCCTCGTCGTCATCGCCGGAAACGAACGGCTCGTCCTGGCTCTCCTCGCTCGCCGCCTTCGACGGGTGGCCGGCGGCAGCCGCGACGCCGCCCTGGCCGGTACCTGGCTCAGGCTCGCCGGCCACCACGATCACCTCTTCGATCGCTGGACCGCAGTGCGCCGCGGTGGGGCTCGACGCCTGGCTGGCCGGGCTGGCTCGCGACACAGGCATCCTCTCCCGAATATGCAGGCCAACAAACGGGACATACCGCTGAACCCGCGCTGCCGGCCAGGTGCCGGAAGACAAGATGACAGAAAACCAGAGCGGCCGCCTCGTCCTCTTCCACATCACACTAGGCGGAGTCAGGGGCGGCTCGTGACCGGGATCCCGGGCCGGGCTGGGCAGGCGCCCCGGCCGGGTGTTCGCTCCAGCCGCACCCCGCTGGCCGAGCCGGGAAAAGATCCAGCTGCCGGGCAGTTAGCCAGCCACGCGGTTTCAGCCCGCGCGCGTTCCGTGACAGGCTGGCCAAAGCAAGTGGCGAGCGCGGCCCCAGCCATGGCGGGCGCCGCATGCACAACCAAGAGGTCAAGATGACGCAGGGCACTGTGAAGTGGTTCAACGGCGACAAGGGCTACGGCTTCATCGCGGTCGAGGGCGGCCCGGACGTGTTCGTGCACTTCAGCGCGATCACCGGCGGCGGCTACCGCAGCCTGGAGGAAGGACAGAAGGTCGAGCTCGACATCACCCAGGGCCAGAAGGGACCCCAGGCGGAAAACGTCAGGGTCATTGCCTGACGCATCGGCAGCAAGCGAGCCGCGAGGCCACCAGCGCGCATAGCCGCCTCTGGGCGCCAGTCTGCCACGGGCATCGTCCATCGCTGGCAGCCGGCGGGCTCGTGCGCGTGGTCAGTCTGACCGGAGCCGGGCGATCAGCTCGATCTCCACGGCGATGTCGAAGGGCAGCTCCGCGAGACCGACGGCGCTGCGGGTGTGACGCCCTGCGTCACCGAAGACATCCACCAGCAGGTCGGAGCATCCGTCGATAACGGCGGGAGTCTGGTTAAAACCAGGCGCGACGTTGACCATCCCGAACACCTTCACGATCCGGGCGATGCGGTCAAGATCACCTAGCTCGGCCCGCAGGGTGGCGAGGATGGACAGTGCGGTCAACCGCGCCGCCTGCTTTCCCTCTTCGAGGGACAGGTCCCGGCCGACCTTTCCACGGATGATGTTCTCGCCGTCGATCGGTCCGTGGCCCCCGGCATACACGATGCCGTTGTCCACTACACATCCGAGATAGTTGCCTGCGGGAGGAAACACGGGGGGAAGCGTGATGCCGAGCTCGTGAAGTCGCTGATCGATCACGTGCGGGATCCTACGACCTCAGCCCAGCCATTAGAAGGGTGCGGGCCCGCCCGGGTCCAGTCTGGCGTGCCGCGCATACTGTCGGCATGCCTGTCCGACTTCACCACATCGTCATTGACGCCCACGACCTGCCTGGGCTGGCCCGGTTCTGGACGCAGGCGCTCGGCTGGGAGGTTCTTTCCGAGCGCGAGCGTGAGATCGTCATCGGGCCCGCCGAGAACGCACCCGTAGGGATGTGCTTCATGCCGGTCACCGACCCCAAGACGGTCAAGAACCGCGTGCATCTCGACCTGACCAGCAGCGCAGCTGACCGCGATCAGGAGATTGGCCGGCTGCTCGCCCTGGGGGCCCGCCGGGTTGACATCGGACAGACCGGCGCCGAGTCCTGGACTGTCCTCGCCGATCCTGAGGGAAACGAGTTCTGCGTAGTGCGCCCGAAGCAAACACTCACCCGCTAAGGCTGAGCACAGAGGCGGCAGACATACCTGGCCCGCGGCAGATCCGTACGTTTCCCATGGCCCGACAAGCCAGGCAAAACATGCGACTGGGCCTGGCCTGTCGAGTGCACCCCACCTACCGGAAAGCCGCCGGCACGGGCTCTTACGCCGGTGGCGCGGCGACCCAGGCGAGGCTCCGGCGGTAGTCGGCGTCCGCGGGCTCGTTCACTGCCACATTGACCTGCGGCGACTCTGGTAGCCTCGACTGGACAGGGGCTAGGGAAAGCGCGCGGGGTGGCGAAGTCGGCAATGATGATCGTCGGCGAAGGCTGCGCGGTCTCACCCGAGGCGATGGCGCGTGATGTGCGCCGCTGTTGCGCCGCTGGGTCCTGGTCCGTCTGGGCGCCGCCGGGTGCTGATCCGCTCGCTGCACTGGGCAGGTTCGGCTGATGCTCATTGACGGTCTGCGTGACATCTTCCTGTTCGAGGGGCTCAGCGACGAGCAACTCCATGAGCTGGTCGCGGCCGGTGATGAGGTGCGCTTCGACAGCGGCGATGTGCTGTTCCGTGAGGGTGAGGCCGCTGACTTCTGGTGGGTATTGCTGGAAGGGCGGGTGGAGCTGCTGCGCCGCTCTCGATGGGAGGAATCGGTCGCCGGGGTGATGGACCGGCCGGGAGTCTGGGCGGGGGGCTTCCGCGCATGGTCGGACCAGGCCGGGTACCTGGCGACCGGCCGCGGGGCCAGCTCGGGCGTCATGCTGCGAGTCCCCTCCGAGGCGCTGGGGGAACGGGTGCTCGCCTGGTTCTCGTTCGGCGTGCACCTGATCGAGGGCTTCTTCCAGACGGTGCGCAACATGGAAGCCCTTTCGCGCCAGCGGGAGGCGCTCGCCGCTCTCGGCACGCTGGCGGCAGGTCTGGCTCACGAGATCAACAACCCGGCGTCCGCGGCTGTGCGTGCGGTTGGGGCGTTGCAGGACACCAGCGATGTGCTGCTGTCGTCGCTTGTGCGCCTCGCCGAGCGATCCCTGTCGGCGGAACAGTTCATCGCTATCGACACACTGCGGCGTGAGATCGAAGCGGGGGCAGCGAGCGTGAGTCCGCTGGCGGCCGCCGATCGCGAGGAAGCGCTGGCTGACTGGCTCCAGACGCACGGGGTCACCGCCGCGTGGGATATCGCTCCCGCTCTTGCGGCGGCGGGTGCCGACATTGCCTGGTGCGAACGGGCCGGCCAGATACTTGGCGGCGGCACGCTCGAACCTGGCCTGGAATGGGTGGCAAGCACCCTGTCGGCGGCGGTGCTGCTTTCGGAAGTGAAGGAGGCAACAGAGCGGGTTTCGGGACTCGTCGCGGCGATGAAGTCATACGCGCAGCTCGACCGGGCCGCGATGCAATTCGTCGAACGTCACAGAAGGTATCGACAGCACCCTGGTGATGCTGGGGCAAAGGCTGGGAGACGGCGTAACTGTCATCCGCGATTACGGAACCGGCGTGCCTCAGATCGAGGCGAACCCAGGCGAGCTCAACCAGGTCTGGACGAACATCATCGGCAACGCCATCGATGCCATGGATGCCAGCGGAACGCTCCGCATCTCGACACGGGCCAGCACCGAGCACGTCGTCGTCGAGATCGTCGACACCGGCCATGGGATGCCCGCCGAGGTGCAGGCCCGTGCGTTCGAGGCGTTCTACACCACCAAGGACGTCGGCCAAGGCGCCGGTCTTGGCCTTGACATCTCACGCCGCATCGTCGTCGAGCGCCACCACGGCCAGATCACCATCGATTCGCGGCCCGGCGAGACCATCCTCCGCGTCCAGCTCCCGTGCCGCCGCAAGAACCATCAGTGACGCAGGTCAGCCGCGGCAACGATGGCCCGCGGCGCGCCCGTACCGTCAGCGATGAGTGTCGGCCCGGCCGGCCGTCACAAGGGGGCATGACAATGGAAACGGAGGCCGCGACATGAGCCACGAGCCGCAGATCCAGGCGTGCGCCGCGCACGACTACGCCGCCATCCCGGTGACCGTCACCATGGACAGCATCGCCGACGCCGTGGACCAGGCCTTCCCCGAACTCTTCGGATGGCTGGCCGGCCACGGTATCGCCGCCAGCGGTCCGCCGTTCATCCGCTACCTGGTCATCGACATGGCAGCGGAGCTGGAGATCGAGCTGGCGGTGCCGGTCGGCGCGCCGATCGCCGCAAGCGGGCGCGTCCGGCCCGGCGTCCTCCCGGAGGGCACGTATGCGGTGCTGCGGCACACCGGGCCGTACGACGGCCTGATCACCAGCAATGCCGCGCTGCAACAGTGGGCGCGCGAGCGCGGGGTCACGTTCGACACCTGGGATACCGCCAACGGCACAGCCTGGCGCAGCCGGGCCGAGCACTATCTGACCGACCCCTCCAAAGAGCCCGACCCCGCGAAGTGGGAGGTCAGCGTCGCCTACCTGACCAGCCAAGCCTAAAACTCGGGCGCTGCGCGCCACCTGCTGCAGCCGACTTTCGCCACAGCCGAGGCGCAGGTTGCCGCCCGATCCCGGCCGGGCACCCGGGGCCTGCCGAGAGCCGTTCAGGGTCTCAGCTGGCGGGCCCGGCGGGTGGGTGGGTGAGGTCGGCGAGGGTGAGGGCCAGGTGCAGTTTCAGGCGGTCTTCGCCCTGGCGCAGGTCCAGTGGCACCAGTTCGGCCACGCGGGCCAGGCGCCAGTACAGCGTTGTCCGGTGGATGTGCAGCTGGACGGCGGCCTGCTGGGCCTGCGCTCCGCATCCGAGGTAGCACCGCATGGTCTGCCGGTATGTTCCGGCTCGCTCGTCCAGCAGCGCGCCGACGCCGGGGCAGATTCGCTCGGGCGCCGACGGGTCGCGGTAAAGGTGCTGGAACGCCGCGTAGACGCCCAGGCTCGCCCAGTCGGCGGCCCGCCCGAACTGCGGGACGCGCGCCGCTACGTAGGCTGCGTACTGGGCGTTACCCAGGCTGGCGTGCACGTCCGCCAGCGCTGCCGCGCCGCAGCAGATACCCATGGCCAGTGGCGGCCCGGGCAGCGCCCGGATCACCCGGCGCAGCTCGGCCAGCGCGCCAGCGGTTGTGATCGCGACCATCTCCCCCTCGCCGGGGCTGGCCAGCACCAGGGTGCCCGGCGCCGCCCGGAGGCGCAGGTTTCCCGCCGCCCGGCGCAGGCTCCCCGCCGCCTGGCCCCGGGCCGGCGCGGGCTCTGGACGGCCGGCCGCAGGGCGGATCACGGCCAGCGCGTAGGGCGGCGGGCCGGCCAGCGCCGCCTGCCCGGCCAGCATGGCCGCGGCCTCTTGGCGGACCTGCTCCTGCGCGTGCAGCAGCCCGTCGGCCAGCCCGCTCAGCACGGCGAACTGGTCGGCGGCCCGGATCGCCCGCTGCGCCAGCAGGTGGCCCGCACGCGCCGCGGCGGCATGCGCCTGCCGGGTCTGCTCCATGGTCAGTGCGGGCTCGTCGATCAGCCACAGGAACCCGAGCAGCTGATCATCGGCCAGCAGCGGCAGGCAGAGGCGGGGCAGGATGGCCTGCTGCGGATCGCCGGGGATGGACACCGGCTCGCGGGCGGAGAACACTCCGTGCTCGGTCATCCTGCGGCGCAGCCGGGCACTGGTCTGGCGCTGCAGTACCGCCTCCACCCGGCTGCGGTCCAGCTGCCCGGTCTGCGGGCTGATGGCCAGCGGCCGCAGCGCGGCATCGTCGATGATCACCGACCGGCCCAGGTCCCTGGCCAGCTGCTCGGCGATGTGCTGCAGGTGCTCCTCGAACACGTTGTGGTCATTCCCGGCGGCCCTGCGGGTAATGCGAAGGCGCTCCTACATCTGTCGAAGCCAGCCCGGCCAGTATGTGTCAGCTGTCGTAGCCGTGCTGAGCATCGCCCGTGCCAGGTTGGAGAAAGGAGTCTTATCGCCAGGACGGGAGGCAGCTCGTGGCTGCTGACACACAGACCGCGCTCGCGCCGACACTGGCAGGCCGGTACTACACCGACCCGGCCATCTTCGCCGCCGAGTGCGAGCGGATCTTTGAGCGGCAGTGGTATTACGCGGGCCGGGCCGACGAGATCGCCGCGCCTGGCCAGTTCATCCGGCGCCAGGTCGGGCGCGAGACCGTGCTCCTGGTCCGCGGCAAGGACCAGGTGATCCGGGGCTTCCTCAACGTGTGCCGGCACCGCGGCGCGCAGCTGTGCCTCACCGACGCCGGGGACACCGGCAACGCGATCCACTGCCCCTATCACAACTGGATCTACGGCCTGGACGGTGCGCTGATCACCGCGCCGAACTGGCGGGCGATGGCAGATATCGACAAGGGGGGCTATGGTCTGCACCCGGTGCGCGCACAGGTCTGGGAGGGCCTGGTCTGGGTGTGCGTGGACGGCGACCCGGGCCCGCTGGAGGACTATCTGCGTCCGCAGATCGAGTCCCGGCTGGGCGGCTACGGCAAGCTGGAGCGGTACCGGATCGGCGAGCTGGCCGTCGGCGGCCGGGCCGAGTACGACGTGGCGGCGAACTGGAAGCTGATCTACGAGAACTTCCAGGAGTGCTACCACTGCGCCCACATCCACCCCGAGCTGGCGCAGGCGATCCCGCAGTTCCGGTCCCCGGCCATGGGAACCGGCGGCTACGACCCCGGCGGCTACCCGATCGCTCCCGGCCGTGCTTCGTTCTCCCTGACCGGGCAGACGGTGCTGCCCCGGCTGCCCGGCCTGCTGCCCGCCGATGACGGGCTGTTCTACGGCATGGTGCTGCGCCCGAACAGCTTCCTGTCATTGATCAGCGACCACGTGATCGTGCACAGGTTCGAGCCGGTCGCCGCCGACCGGACGCGGGCGGTATGCGAGTGGCTGTTCCCGGCGGGCACACGGGCCGAAGGCCGGTACGACGTCAGCGACGCGGTCGCCCTGTTCGCGAAGGTCAATGAGCAGGACTTCGCCGCCGCGCAATGGTGCCAGCCGAACATGAGCTCGCGCGCCTACCGCGGCGGCGGCGTGCTGGTGCCCAGCGAGGCTGAGGTGATCTCGCAGTACTACGCGTGGTATCGCGCCCTGATGGGCATCACGGCCAAGGGCCGCCTGCCGGGTGGCGACCCGGGGCCGCCTCATGCGGCCGGCTGATTGCGGGGAGCGCGAATGACACAGCAGTACCAGGCGATCGTGATCGGGTGCGGGGCCGTCGGCGCCGCGACCACCTACTGGCTGAGCCGTCGGCTAGGCGGCGATGTGCTGGCGCTCGAGCAATACCGGCACGGGCATTCCCTCGGCGCGTCGGAGGATCATTCCCGGGTAATCCGGCACGCCTACAGCCGGCCCGAGTACACGGCGCTGACCCCGGCTGCCTACCAGAGCTGGAACGTCGCCGAGCGGGGCACTGGGCTGCAGCTCGTGCACCGCACCGGCGGACTGATCCTCGCCGAGGAAGGCAGCGCCGGCGCGGCGTATGTGGCCGACGCCGCCGCCGCGATGAGCGCGGCGAACCTGCCGTTCGAGCAGCTCACCGGCGCTGAGGTGACGCGGCTCTGGCCGCAGTGGCGGCTCGGCCGCGAACACGTCGCGCTGCGCGACCCCGAATCGGGCATCCTCGACATCCGCCGGGCCACGGCCGCACACATTGCGCTGGCCCGCGACCGCGGCGCGACGATCCTGGCCGGGGCCGAAGTCACCGCGATCGACGAGTCGGCTGGCATCGTGACCGTCACGGCGGCCGGGCAGGACTACTCGGCCGGGCGGGTGGTGCTGGCCGGCGGCGCCTGGAATCCGCTGCTGCTGGCCATGCTGGGCGCCAGTCTGCCGATCACACTCACCGAAGAGCAGGTCACCTACTTCGCCACGCCGAAGGTGGCCGAATTCACCCCGGACCGGTTCGGCGTCTACGGCTACCTGGCCGACGACGGCCTGTACTACGGCTTCCCGGTGTATGGCGAGGTCGCCACCAAGATCGGCATCGACGGCGCCGGGCCGGTGGTCACCCCGGAAACCCGGACCTACGCCCGGGATGAGGCGCGGGTGCGCCGGGTGCTCGCCTTCCTGGAACGCTACCTGCCCGCGGCCGTGGGGCCAGAGCTCTACACCCGCACCTGCTGCTATGACTTCCCACCCGACCGGGACTTCATCGCCGACTACGTACCCGGGTCGCAGCGCGTCCTGGTCTGCGCGGGCGCGGGGCACGCCGGCAAGTTCGCCGCGCTGCTGGGCCGGATTCTCACCGAGCTCGCGCTCGACGGCTCCAGCCGGTTCCCGGTCAGCGCATTCAGCGCCACCCGGCCGGCCCTCACCAGCGCCGCAGACGCGCCCATCCGCGTCAACTCGATGTGACGGGGCCAAGGCCAGCCGAACCCGCCGGCTCGCCGGCCGCGGCCAGCCTGATCGTCGAGGAGGTCCGCGACGCTCCCGACCGGCCCGGGCGCGAATTCGTCTTCATCGCCCACCGGCCGGCAGACGTTCCTCGAGCGGCGGCAATGTGAGGCGGAGCTTGCGCAGAAGGTCGGCGAGCTGGCGCTGGTCCGCCGGCGTGAGGCCGCTGAGGATCCGCTTCTCGTTGGCCATGTGCTTCACGGCGGCTTTGTTGACCAGCCGGCGGCCCTGCGGGGTCAGCGTGATCAGGACGCCCCGCCGGTCGCTCGGGTCGGGCTCGCGGGTGATGTGCCCGGCCGCCTCGAGCCGGTCGAGCCGCTTGGTCGTGCCGGAAGAGGTCAGCATCAAGGCCGCGGCGAAGTCCGTTGGCCGCAGCCGGTACGGCGGCCCGGCGCGGCGCAGCGTCGCGAGGACGTCGTACCAGCCGGGCTCCAGGCCGGAGGCGGCGTAGACGGGCTCCAGCCGGAGCTCGATCTCGCGGGAGAGGCGGGAAATCCGGCCGATCACGCCGATCGGTGACGTGTCGAGGTCCGGTCGCTCGCGCTGCCACTGCTGGAGGATCGCGTCGACGCCGTCGGTGTCTGCCATGAGCTGCACTGTAGCGCGCCAGTGCCGCCCGTACATCCTGGGGACGAAACATCTTGAGACTTAGCGTCTTAGGACGTAATATTCTGAGATGTAACGTCTCCAGACCAAATAAGGGAGAACACGATGCTCTCGCCGCTCATCTCCACCCTCAAGCGCCGCGCCCCGCGCCTGCGGCCCCGGCCCCCGCTCGGTTACCGGCCTGAGCCGATGCCGCGGCTCCGGTGGTACACGTGAAGCACCCGGCGCCGGGCGCCGGGCCCGCGGCTAAGCAGTGGCCGACGGGAGGACGGTAAGCCGGATCGTGTGACCGTGGCTGGCGAACGGGCCGGAATCCCCGGGCACTCCGGTGACGACCTCGAAGACGACGCTGTCGCCGTCGCGGCGCTCGCGCACGCTGGCCGCGGGCTCGGCTACCTCCCCGATAAGCGCCCACGCCAGCCGCCGGATGTCGCACCGGCTGTCACCGGGACCGCACTCGGCCTCGACGTTCAGCACGCCGTCGTCCCCGCTGCTGCAGGTCAGCAGCCTCAGCCGTCCTGCACCGGCCCTGCGCAGGTGCGGGACCAGGTGGGCCTCGGGTTCTTCGGCGACCCAGTCCGGGCGTCGGGCCAGCGCCGCCAGCTCCTCGACGGCGGCGGCGAAGGCGCTGGCGTCGGCGACACCGGCGAACCGCTGGTCGGTGTCCCATCTCTTACGTGAGTCGGCAGTATCTGCCATTTCTAGCTCCTGGCCGCATGGTTCCTGCGATCAGTTAAGCAGGACCCCGGGCCGGTCCGGCACATGGTGGGGTGTTCCCGGGTGCACGCTGCCGCAGGGCACCGGCTACCGCAACCGGTACACGCGGCAGGCGGTGTGGCCGAAGATCGCGTCCTGATCGGCGGCGCTGAGCTGCGCCGTCAGCTCCCGGTACAGAGCGCACACCTGGCCATAGGGCGCGGCCAGCGTGCACACCGGCCAGTCGGATCCGAGGAGGAGACGATCGGGGCCGAACGCGGCCAGCACGGTCTCGTAATAAGGACGCAGGTCGCTGGCGCGAGCCGCGCCGGTGTGCATGCCGGACAGCTTGCAGGTCACGTTCGGCAGCGCGGCCAGGCTGCGGAT
This sequence comes from uncultured Actinomycetes bacterium, assembly GCA_963730065.1. Lineage (GTDB taxonomy): Bacteria > Actinomycetota > Actinomycetes > Streptosporangiales > Streptosporangiaceae > UBA9676. Next base: position 287,750 of record CAVSQL010000020.1, read on the forward strand.
CGCCGAGGCCCATGGGCCGGTCTGGGCTCCTTGGCCCGAGTCGGCCGGCGGACCGCCCAGGTGATCGAGCACGAACGTCAGTTCCGGCACCGAACGCGCCGCGGTGACGGCGGCCGGTAGCTGGTGCGGCAGAGCCGCGACGTCGAAGCTCAAGCCCGCCGCCGCCAGCACGCGCAGGCCGCGGAGTACCGCCGGGCGGGCCAGCCAGTCCGGATCCGGCTCGACCAGGGCCGGATGCCGGATGCCGCCCAGGAACGAGCCGCCCGGCAGTGCCCGCAGGCCGGCCACCGCGTCCTCCACCGCAGGGGCGGTCAGGTCCGTCCAGCCCACCACGCCGGCCAGCAGGCCGCCGGCCCGGCCGGCTCATCCCCGCTGCCGGGCGGAGGCTCGGGCAGCTCAGTCCGGGGGGCCTGATCCCCGGCGGCGTAGGGGTCGCCGCCAGCGGCCAGGGCGAGCAGGTCGGGCGTCTCCCAGGGTTCGGCTACCGTCTGGATCACCACGGTGCCGGTCACACCGGACGCCGCCGCCAGCGGGGCCAGGTCCCCGAGCCTGAAGGACCGGCGCAATCTGGCCAGCTCAGCATCGGTGGCCCACGGCTGGCCGCCCATGAGCCAGCGGTGTTCCCTGGCGGCGAGGTCCCACAGGTGGTGGTGCGCGTCGATCATCACCGGCACGCTACAAGCACCAGGCCGCGACGGGCGCTCCGGCTTGATGACTGCGGCCGCGGAGACCCGAAGAGTGCCTGTCCCGGCGGTCCTTCTGGTCATCTCGGGCGTGGGTGAGACTGAGCCGGTGCTCAGAAACTTCCTAACCGTCCAGGTGTTCCGGGGAACCTGGCCAGCGATCTCGCATCGCGCCACGTTCCGCAGGCCAGGTGGCGGACATGCCTGCCCTACTGTGCGGTCATGGCCGGGTTGAGCCGTACGAGCCGCGCCGGGTTCGTCTCATCGAGCTCGGCGACGCCTTCTCGTGACTTCACAAAGTCTGAGAATGAACGATAGCCGAGCGCCCTCTCGCTGAATGACGGGTCCATGCGCCTCATCTGGCTCTTTACCTCGGAGCTATGCAGCCAGTCCGCGTCATCCTTTTCCTGGCCGAGCCGCAGCGCCCGTTCAAGGAGTCTCGTCGCCACCTCTTGTGGGTCTTCGGAATCGAGATCAGTCTCATCGGCCATCGCGGCCGCTGGCCGCTTGGTACGTCGCGAGCCCCGCGTAGACGGCGCGCTGCCGGACCCCTGATGTCCCGCCTGCGCGCCGGCCGTCCGTGCGGCTGCCTGCTGGGAAGCGTCGGTGGGTGTGATGCCCGGAAGTGCGTCGTAGGTCACGAGTTCGTCACACGCCGCAGCGAGCGATCTGCTGGTCGATCCCGCGACCCCCACCCCCACGACGTAGCGGCCCAGACGTCTGCACCGCTGGGCGAGGGCGATGTAATCCGAGTCCCCGGCCACGATCACCACGTGGGTCAGATCGGGAAGGCGGAACATGTCCTCCACCGCGTCCACGGCCAGTCTGATGTCGGCACCATTCTTGGCGTAGGCGGCAGCGGGAAACAGCTGCACCAAGTCCACCGCACGACTGATGAGCTGCCCGCGGTAGTCAGCGTTCACCGGGGCTGACCAGTCCGCATAGGCGCGCGTGAGCACGAGGGTGCCGAACGATGAGGCGAAGTCGATCACCGCGCCGACATCTACGGTGGCGCGCCGGAGCTTGTCCGCGATATCGGAATCGGCCGATCTGTCGGCTCTGTTGAACCCGCGCACCTTGTCACGCTGGAACTGGCCCCGGCCATGAACCTGGTCGTACCGCGAGATCACGATGTTGTCGAAGTCGATGTAGACAGCGACACGGGTGAGGCCAGGATCGTTCATGGTCGCTCTTCTCGTCGGGACGCCCCTCGTGAGCCCAGTCTGCCGGAAAACTCAAGCCGACCGTCAAAGTAGTCCGGAGGACGCCGGCCCTCACAAAAGATCACCACTGGCCGGCGATGGGGCCGAGCTGGTCTGCGAACCCATCGCCGACTGACGCATCACCAGGCTGCTTCGGCTTGCCGATGCCGGCTGACGGCCATGCCACCCTCGTCTGGCGACCCAGGCCGCCCAGGCCGTGACCGCGCGGACATCGCCCTACCGTGCTGTGCGTGATCCCGTTAAGCTCAGCATCGGGGATCGATAGCGACAAGGTCCTGGCGCGATGCCGGGACCCGGGCCGCGCGGGTGGTCAAAGAACGCGGGGGGAAGCCCGGTGATTTCAGATGGCGGTCATCAGCGGTGCCAGTGTGTGGCGGACGTCATGTGGGTGACGGACGGGGCTGGGTGCCTGCTAAGGACGAGACAAGCAGCGGGGTGAGTCATGGCGGATTTTGGGCTGTTCATCGGATTCGGCGCTCCCGTGCGGGGCCGTGAGCGGCAGGCCATCAAGGTGTTCAACGAGGCTTTCGAATATTACGCGCGGCTGCAGCAGGCAGGCGAGATCGAGAGCTTTGAGCCGGTTCTTCTCGAGCCGCACGGCGGGGAACTTAGCGGATTTTTCCTCCTGCGCGGTGACCAGGACAAACTCGCGCGCATCCGCAGCAGCGGGGAATTCGAGCGGTACACCGTGCGCGGCCAGCTCATCGTCGAGAACCTCGGCATCGTGGGCGCAGCTCTGGGCGCGCAGCTCATCTCTCAGATGTCACTGTTCGCCGGGGAGGTGGAGGAGCTCACCTAGGTACACGCGGGCCGACCGTCTCAGCTCTGGTTGCGGCTGTCCCCGGCGCCGCGATGCATCTTGTCAACGGTGGCCCGGGACGGATCACCGGTCGCCAGATCGCCGACCGGGAGCCTAACGAGCGTGCCCTGGGCTGAGGCCAGCATCGCCATGTCATTCTTGTGGTCGACGACCACCGTGCACAGGGTGAGAACGCCCGCTGTGCCGGGCTGGCGGACGCCCCGTGGGTAGGAATCTCGTGCCAGCAGGCCAAGCAGGAAGTCACCGTCGGCTGCGCGAGGCGCGACCGAATCCAGCACCTCCCCGCGCCTGTGGCTGTCTGTGCCAGTGCCCTGATCGTGAGGCGCGGTGGAGCGGAAGTGGTTGGTATGCCACAGCAGCGGGCACCCAACCGGGTCGGCCAGGGTCATCGCCGTCCGATCGCCGCCGTTTTCCACCATGGCCACACGTGCTGTTGGCAACTCGCAGATGAGATAGGCGAATCCGCCTGCGGTGTGATGGCACCTTAAGTATTGGGTGGCTTCATCCAGCGAGTCACAGGCCTGCACCCCCCGAGCGGCGAATGCCCGGCCTGGGAGAGCCGCTGGCTCCGGAACTGGCAGCGCGTCCACTCCCCATGCCAGGCCCCACTCGCTGACAGTGAACGTGTTGCCCGGCAAGAACCCCGGGTACCACCAGGACGTCACGCACGGCTCGCTGTCGAGCTTGATCGTCAGCAGTACTGACCGGCCTGCCAGCGCCGGGTCGCCGTCCTCGTTATGCGCCCAGACCAGCGTGTCGCCGTCGGTGATGGCGATATCGCTGCAGCCGGTACCCCTGGCCGTGCCTAGGTCACCCCGCAGGGTCAGCCGCAGCAGATCGTCCACATCAGCGTCCGCACCTTGCGCCAGGTACACAAGCTCGGCATAGGCCGCTGGGTGGCATCGAGCGCTCGCCTCGGTCACGGCACGGAATTGCTGCGCCGTGCCAGCGTCACTGGCCATCTGCACCTTCAGCCGGGCTGCCTCCGGCATCTCGCTGATGACCTCGCCGATCTCCGCCCGCATCTGCGCGCCGAGAGCGCGAAAGGCGGCCCGGCGCTCGCCCGTGACGACCAGCCAGCGAATGTCCCCCAGGCGGTGCTCAGCTAGTTCGGCGCCCATGACTCCCCGTTTCCGGCCTGCGTATGACAATCCACAGCGGATGTGTTCCCCCCGCAGATCCGAACTCACCCGGCCCAGCATCCCCGGCGGCCCCGCCCAAGCCGGGCGACATCACTTCGCGGTCAGCGCTTCGAACGTGACGCCGGTCAGCTCCTCGGACACAGTCCACAGCCGGGCCGCGGCGGCCTCGTCGCGGGCGGCTGCGGAGAACTGCACCAGCTTGGGGTGATGCCCGCGCATCTCGCCCGGGCCGTCGGGCCCGAAGTACTCCCCGCCGTGCACCCCCTCGGCGGTAGCCGCATAAAGCTGCGGCAAGGCGCCGTCGCTGGCGGGCTGGCCGAACAGCCTGGTCCCGAAGCCCATTACCTGGTTAACAAGGCTGGTGCCGCCCGACCGGGGGCCGCTGAACTGCAGGTTCGTGGCCGCGAACCCGGGATGGGCACCGGCCGAGACGATGTCCAGCCCAGCCGCGCGCAGCCGCCGGTCGAGTTCGAGGACGAACATGGCGTTGGCGAGCTTGGACTGGTCATAGGCTCCCCAGGGCCGGTAGGTGTGTTCGCCTTGCAGGTCGTCGAAGTTGATGGCTTTAGCCGACTTGTGACGGTTGCTGCTGAGGGTGACCACGCGGCTACCCGGCCGCTTGACTAGGACGGGCAGCAGCCGGCCGGTCAGCGCGAAGTGGCCGAGATGGTTGGTGCCGAACTGCCGCTCGTAGCCCTGGGCGGTGGTCTCGCGATGCGGGATCGCCATCACGCCGGCGTTGTTGACCAGCACATCCAGTTCCTGGCCGCTGGCCAGGAACCCGGCGCTGAAGCGCTCGACGCTGGCGAGGTCGGCCAGGTCGAGCTGGGCCAGCTCGATGTGGCTGCCCGGGGCCTCGGCGGCCAGCCGTTCCAGCGCGGCCTGGCCCCGCGCGCGGTCACGGGCGCCGAGCAGCACGTGGGCACCCTTGCGGGCCAGCTGCAGCACCGTCTGATAGCCCAGGCCAGAGTTGCCGCCGGTGACGAGAACCGTCCGGCCCGACTGGTCAGGAATGTCGCTGGCAGTCCATCCGGGCATCAATTCCTCCTCATAACCCAGTCCAGCATCCCAGGACCTGTGCGCGGGGTGTTTGCTTCCGCCGTTGCAACGGTAGGTCGGAAATGGTGCCGATGCCGAGAGGAGCGCTGCGGTGACGACCACGGTCCCAGCCGTCATGCGGGCTCTGCGTGTCCATGCCCGCGACGATCCCGGGAGCCTGAGGTGTGAGGAGATGGCCGTGCCGGCGCCGGGGATCGGCGACGTCCTGGTCGAGGTGGCCGCCCATCGCGCTAGGTATTACATCGACACCTGCCCACCTGGCCCGGCCGGTCACATCCGGGGCGGCTGAGCTAACGGCGTGACCGCTTCGGAAGCACCGCTGACCGGGTCGTAGTAGTGCGCGTACTGCCACAGCCCGCGTGTGACCAGCGCGTCGTCGGGCAGCGGGCCAAACCGTCCCGGCGACAGCGCCTCCACCCCACCTGGCGCATCGCCACTAGTGATCCAGGCGGCCAGCGCCTCCCCGATCGCGGGCGACGAGGAGAAGCCAGATCCATTGCATCCGCTGGCCACCCACAGCCCAGGCAGGTCAAGCACGGGCCCGGCGACGAACCGGCCGTCGGGGCTCATCGTGAACAGCCCGCCGCGGAGCTCGGCGACCGGCGCGGTCCCGGCGGCCGGGACTTCCGCCGCGACCTGCTCTGTCAGCGCCCGCAGCACACCGAGGTCAAGCGGCACATCATCGGTGCTGAACGAGGCTGGCCGCACACGCGGATCCACCGGCAGCGGACCGGCCTCGAACCCGCCGACCATCAGCCCACCGCGGGCCGGGCGCAGGTACACGGCGGCGTCGACCACCCTGGTGATCGGGTCGGCCGGGTTCACCTCTGGTGTGGGCGCAGTGATCAGCAGCTGATGCCGCACCGGGGCGAGCGGCACCCACGCGCCCGCGAGATTGGCGACCTGCCGCACCCAGCCGCCCGCCGCGTCCACCGCCACCGGCGCCGCAATCGAGCGCTCGGCCGTCTCGACACCGGTTACCCGCCCATACATGCGGGTTATCCCGACGACCGGCTCGTGCTCCAGCAACACCGCCCCCTGCAGCCGGCAGGCATCCAGGTATGCCCGCACCAGGCTGAGCGGCTCCTCGATGTAGACGTCCTCGGGGCACCACAGCGCGAACTCCCCGCCGCCCGCCTGGTAGTAGCTGAGCCCACCGGCCAGCTGCTCGGGGCTCGCCTCGCGCACGTCGGCGCCCCAACTCCGCGACTGGGCCAGCTCCCGGCGCAGATACTCGCCGTGCTGGCCGGTCCGCGCGATCAGGAAACTCCCCGGCCGGGCCACCTCCAGCGGGACACCCGCCCAGTCGGCGAAACTGACCGCCTTCTCGATGCTGCGCCGGGCGAGCCTGGTGCGCAACTCATCCGCCTGGACGGACTTGAACAGGCCCGCCGCCCGGCCGGACGCTTGCGAGCCCGCTGTCCACCGCTCCACGACCACGACCGACCGGCCCGCCAGCGAGCAGTGCAGCGCAGTGCTCAGTCCGAGCGCGCCGGCCCCGATGACCACCACATCAACGTCCACCATGTCAGTGTGCCCAGCCCGGCCTTCGCCCAGGCACAGCCCAGCAGGCAGAGCTCCGCAGGGCCATCGTGAAGGTGAGCCGACTGCCCGCAGGGTCCGGGCATCACGCGCCCTACCTTCCTGTCAGCGCCCAGACCACCTTGCCTGTCGTATCCCGCGGGGCATACCACCCCCACCGCTGGCTGACCGCCTCGACCAGCAGCAGCCCCCGGCCGGTTTCGGCCTTGTCATCGACCTGCGTGCGCACCGGTGGCTGGGGGTTGGCATCCCAGACCAGGATGGCGATCTGGGTGGTGTCGGACAGCAGCCACAGCCGCACCGGAAAGATCGGTTCCATGGCCCCTGTGGCGACGACAGCGTTGGTGAGCAACTCGGAGACAAGCAGTTCGGTGTCGTCGCCCAGCCCAGCCAGTCCCCACTCCCAGGCCACCTGGCGGGCGTGTAGCCGCGCACAGGGCACCGCACCGGGCAGGGCGCTGAGTTCCAGAAAGGTGCGCCGGGGCCAGTGACCGGGTATCGCCTGTCCTTGATCTGACGGGGACGGCGGGACCGGCACTGGAGCCACGCTCTGCCCAGGGCCGCAGGTCGCTACGTAGGCCGCAGCCCGGTCCACGGTGCCGGTCCCTGCTCTGCCACGACGGGCGCATCCGCCCCTGGTGGCCTGTGGGCGCGTTACCTCCAAAGACAATCTGCCTATGGAGGTTGCCAAAAAACCTAGGTTGATTGTAGACCTATCTTAACAGGTCGTCAATACACTGCTACATCTGCCTAGGCAGCTAGTATTTCGGGTATGCAGCCCATCGACCCTGCTGACAAGCGGCAGCCGAACATCCAAATCGCCGCATCAATCCGCGCGGCGATCCTCACCGGCGAGCTCGCCCCCGGGTCACAGCTTCCGCCAGGCCATGAACTGGCCAGGTTCTTCGGCGTCTCGCGGATGACGGTGCAGACCGCCATCCGCACTCTTCGGGACGAAGGCTTCGTTCGCAGCCGCACCGGGAGCGGTGTCTACGTCCGCGACCAGGCGAGCCTTCCCGTTCCCACCGAGAAGGATCATCCGCTGGCAGGAGTGGCGACGTTTCTGTTCGAAATGGGCCACCTGAAGCACCTCACCCGGGCCGGCTGGCTGCTGCTCGGTATCCCACAACCGGAGACCGTGGCCGAACACTCTTTTCGCGTCGGTGTCGTGGGCATCACGCTAGCCGCCCTGGAAGGCGCTGACGTGGGGCGCACTGCTGCCCTGTGCCTTCTGCATGACGCACACGAGACGAGGATCGGCGATGTCCCCTCGGTCGGGCGTGCCTATGTCACCACCGCCGTCCCGGAGGCTGTGTCCGCCCACCAGACATCGGCCATGCCTGACGCGGTGGCCAAAGTCGTTCAGGATCTCGTTGCCGAATACGAAGCCACCGAGACCATCGAATCGCGGGTCGCCCACGACGCCGACAAGATCGAGACCCTGATTCAGGCTGTCGAGTACCAGGCACAAGGCCATGACACCGCTGCTTGGCGTGAGTCGTCGCTAGCTGCCCTGCGGACTGACTCGGGCCGGCAGCTTGCCCAGGCGATCGGCTCGACTGATTCTCACGGCTGGTGGTCGGCGTTCGCCGCGTCCTACAGCGAGCTTCGCGTCAGCACGCTCGAACGTGCCCGCAGGCAGCATGACGAAAGTTAGACGTTGCTGTCGCCGAACGACAGCAACGTCTAACCGCCGGCACCCCGGGCCCCCGCGCCGGGGCAGCGGCGTCACCCGCGCCTGGTCCGCCCGCGCAGCGCCGCCAGGCACAGCGACATGCTCAGCCCGCCGACCGCGATGATCGCCAGTGCGGCCTTGCCGAGGGAGGCCCACTGCCAGCCGAGGGTCACCAGGGACCGCAGGCCCTCCAGCACGTACGTCACCGGGTTCCAGGTGGCGATCACACTCAGCCACCCGCTGAGCTGCGAGCGGGGCACGTAGGACGACGTCATGAACAGGAACGGGAAGAACAGCAGGAAGCTGGAGTTGACCGCGGCCGGGTTGCCGGTCTTGAGCGCGATGGCGTAGCCGAAACCGGCGAACGCCAGGCTCCACAAGCAGCCCATCAGCAGGAACAGCGCCACGCCGACCGGCCCGGCCTGGGGCCGGACGCCGAGCGCGAGGGCCAGGGCGATGATCGGCACCATCAGCGCGCAGGCGATGGTCACGTCGGCGACCATGTGCCCGATGAGGATGGCCAGCCTTCGTACCGGGGTGAGCAGCAGCCGGTCCAGATAGCCGTCCTGGATGTCGGTAACCAGGGACCCGGCGCGGGAGACGCCGGTGACGCCCAGCAGGATCGCCGTCGGCAGCATGAAGGCTTTGATGTCGAAGCCCTTGATGTGGCTCTGCGTCAGGTGCTGCAGGGTGCCGATGTTGACCACGAAGAAGAACAGGGCGATGAACACCGGCGGGATGACCGACTCCGGCTCCCGCGGGACGGCGCGCAGGGCACGCCCGGCGATCGACACGACATCCCGCAGTGCGGGCGCGGGGCGGGCCTGGATCGCGGAGCGGTCACGAGGACCGGCTGCGGTGATGCTGATGCTGGTCATGACCCCACCTCCACCAGGTCTCGCTGTTGCCGTCCCCCGTCGCCGGGCCCGGCGCGGCCCTGGCCGTCAGGGATAGGGCTGCCGCTGAACCGGTTGCCGGTGTACTCAAGGAACACGTCGTCGAGGCTGGGTGTGCGGAGCGTCAGGTGACGCACCGGCGTCACGCCCGCGAGGACGACGGCGACCGCCCCGATGGTCGCGGCGCCGTCGGTGGCCGTGACGATCATCTCCTCGCCGCGCACCTCCACGCTGCGCACGCCGCCCAGCGGCTCGACGGCCCGGCGGGCGGCCTCGGCCCGGCCGTCCACGTGGGCGACGATGAGGTCGTTGCCGACGCTGCGCTTGAGCTGAGCCGGCGAGCCCTCGGCGACCAGCCGCCCGCCGTCGATGATGCCAACCCGGCCGGCCAGCTCGTCCGCCTCTTCCAGGTACTGGGTGGTGAGGAAGATGGTCATGCTGAGCTCGGCGTTGAGCCGCCGGACCTCGTCCCACATCCGGGCCCGGCTCACCGGGTCCAGGCCGCTGGTCGGCTCGTCCAGGAACAGCACCTCGGGGTTGTGGATCAGCGCGGCGGCCAGGTCGAGGCGGCGCTTCATCCCGCCCGAGTAGGTGCCGATCGGCCGGCCGAGCGCGTCGCCGATGTCGATCAGCTCGCCCAGCTCGGCCAGCCGGCCGCGGATCTCGGCCCGCGACAACCCGTACAGCCGACCCTGCAGCCGCAGCAGTTCGATGCCGGTCTGCCTGGGGTCGAGCGCGGCCTCCTGGAGCGCCACCCCGATGCGCAGGCGGACCTTCTCCGGCTGGGTGGCCACGTCGTATCCGGCCACGACCGCCCGCCCTCCGGTGGGGGAAAGCAGGGTGCACAGCACCCGGACCGTCGTCGACTTTCCCGCCCCGTTGGGCCCGAGGAACCCGTAGATCTCCCCGCGGCGGATCTCCAGATCGACCTTGTCCACGGCGGTGACCTCGCCGAACCGCCGCACCAGGCGCTCGGCCCGGATCGCCGCCGGCGCGGTCCCGCTCCCCGTGAGCGCGGTCCCACCCACGCCGGACGCGGCCGCACCTACCGTGTACGCGGCCGTGCTGACCGTGGGCTGGACGGGGTTCTGCCCGGTTTGCAGGAGGCTCATCGGCCCTCCTCGGAAGTCGCTCGTTCATGGTCTTCTCAAGGGTCAACGCCGCCGGGACGCACAACTCATCGGCCGTGCGCCGGCGAGTTCGGGAAACTCATCCCGGCGCGCGGCGCTGAGTTAGAGACCCGCGCAGCGTCATAACGGGCGTGGCGGACACGGCCGGCTGGGCGCGGATGGTGGTAGCAGCCTCCGACGGCACCCGCTACGAGGTACCGCTCGCCGGTGACGGGCCGCCCGATCTGGCCGTCATCGAGGCACTGGCCAGGTTTCAGCTGATGGCTTGCCGCGCCGGGCACCGCGTGTGGCTGGAAGACGTGTCCGCGGCGCTGGGCGACCTGCTCGACCTGGCCGGCCTGAGTCAGGCAATGACCAGCCAGCCCAGGCCGGGCCAGGCAGTGGCCGGGGCGCCCAGCCCGCCCGCCCCCGAGCCCCGCGCCGGACCGTGACCGGCGAGGCCAGGCCCTACGGCCGTTCCTCCGGCAGGTGATCGGGCAGGCCGAACGCCGGGAACAGATGCTCGGTGTCCAGGAAGAAGTTCAGGCCCGCGATGCGGTCCCCGGAGATCTCAAGCACCTGCAGCGCCCACGGCGAGTACCCGCCGTCCGGGTCCGGCTTGTAGTGGCCGAACGCGGGGCAGCCGTTGGCCGCCACCGGGATGAGCCGGGACCCGCGGCAGCCGGCCCCGGGCCCGAGCATGAACCGGCCGATGTCGCCGGCCCCGCGCAGCCACATCGCAAAAGGGGGCATGGACTGGATCGCGTCCTCGTGCAGCAGCGTGACCAGGCGGTCGATGTCGTAGCTCTCGAAGGCGTCCACGTAGCGGGCCAGCAGGTCGCGCTGGTCGTCGCCGACCGTGGTGGGGGCGCTGTCGGCGTCGACCGATCCCATCGTGGCCCGGGCCCGCTGCAGGGCGCTGTTGACCGCCGCCACGCTGGTGCCCAGCAGTTCGGCCGCCTCAGCCGCCTGCCAGCGCAGCACCTCGCACAGGATCAGGGCCGCCCGCTGGCGGGCGGGCAGGTGCTGCAGGGCGGCGACGAAGGCCAGCCGGATGCTGTCCCGGGCGACGGCCACCTCGGCCGGGTCGGCCTCCGGCGGCAGCACCCGCTCGTCCGCGATCGGCGAGACCCAGCTGCCCTCAGGCAGCACCCCCTCCAGCGACGACTCCACCGGGGGCCGCGAGGGGCCGAGTTCCATCGGCCGGGCCCGGCGCTGGCGGCCGCGGATCATGTCGATGCACACGTTGGTGGCGATGCGGTACAGCCACGACCGGACGCTCGAGCGTCCCTCGAAGCTGTCACTGGCCTTCCAGGCCCGCACCATCGTTTCCTGGACCGCGTCCTCGGCGTCGAAGCCGGAACCGAGCATCCGGTAGCAGTAGGCGGTGAGCTCGCGGCGGTGGCCTTCGAGGTCGTCGGGGGCGAGGGTGTCGGGGTACACAGTCACACTCCGATGCTATGGCGGCCCTCTGACAGAACGGGCCGCGCGAAAGGACGCCTGGCCGCCAGGGGTTCAGCGGGCCAGCGGGCGTCGGATCCGGGCCGCGAACAGGTCGCGCAGGCTGACCACGCCGCAGACGGTGCGGCCTTCCACGACCGGGAGGTGGCGGAACCCGTTCATCAGCATGATCTGCGCCGCGTCCTCGGCGGACGTATCCGGGCTGGCCGAGTGAGGGTCGGGGGTCATCCATTCCGAGACCTTGGATACTGACAGTTCCGCACCGGACGCGGCGGCTTTGAGGACATCGCGCTCGGTGAGGATCCCGGCGAGAAACGACCCTTGCATGACTACGGCCGAGCCCGCGTTCGCCTCGACCATGACCGCGGCCGCCGCCTCCACGGGCGTGTCCGGCGTCGTCGTCGCCACCCGGGTAGTCATGAGATCCCGCAGCACCGCCCCCGATGACATCCGGGGGTTCCGCGGCTCAGTCACTCCCCCCCACCTCATCGAGATCGGCGTCGCGGTGGGGAGTGGCTGGCCCGTCGAGTTCCTCGCAGAGCATTCGCCACAGCGAGCCCGCCCACATGGACAGGCCGGGCCACTTCTTCCAGAACAGCTGCAGTGTCGTCTCGTCGAACGCAGCGTGGGCCTGCTCAGGGGTGACGGCATCCCTGAGGTCCTCGAGGCGGTGGATCACCTCGAGCAACTGATCGGCGAACTCGTCCATGCGATTACCTCGGTGCGAGTGTAAATCGGCCGGCCCGGCAAGACGAGGGCCCGGCGTCCGCAACCCAATTTCCGGCGGCCCACAGGCCAGCCCCACCAATCACCGCGCAGCCGGCCGCCACAGCGAAACGGGCCTCAGCCTCGCAGCGCCACCACCTCGTCCAGCCCGGCCCGGAGGTCGTCGGCGAGCCGGCCGGGATCGGAGACCGCCATCGTGTCGGAGTTGATGCCGATACAGCAGTCCCCCTCGTGCGACAGCAGGGTGATCATCGCCGCGCATCCGGGCAGCGGGCCGAACGGGTACATATGCGTGATCCGCGAGCCCGCGATGTACACCGGGTAGGGCACCCCGGGGATGCTGGATACCTGCACGTCGTTCGTGCTGGTCAGCCGGCTTGAGACCACCCCGACCAGGGGCGCGGGCAGCCAGCCGACCGCCGGCGCCAGCGCCATGGTCACCGCGTCGGACGCGGCGCCGCTGGACGCACGGGCGGCCAGCACGAACTGCCGCACGGCGGCGATCCGCGCCGCCGGGTCGGGCTCGGCCATGGGCGCGGCGAACCGGGCGCCGGTGAAGCGGTTCCCGCCCTGCGGGTCGTCCTTGTTGCGCAGGCTGATCGGGAACCCGACGGTGAGGTGGTCGAGCGGGGCGTGGAACCACTCGTGGTAGCGGCGGAACCCGCCGATCACCGCGGCCAGCAGCCCGTCGTTGAGCGAGCCGCCGACCGCCTTCGCCCCGGCCTTGAGGTCGGCCAGCGGCACGTCGACGACCTCGAAGTGCCAGCTGCCGCCGCGCCGGGCCAGCAGCTCCGAGCCGCGCGGCGGGGCCGCGTTCTGGCCGACGAACCGGGCGGCGCCGACCGCCCGCCCGGCCGCCCGGGTGACGGTTCCGGCCGCCCGCGGGACCGTGTCCCACGGCCGGGCCAGCGCCCCCACCACCCCGGCGCCCTGCCGCACCGCCACCCCCGGCACGGACTTGACCGCGCCCGCGACCTGCCCGGCGAACAATCCCACCCGCGACGCGCCAGTAGCCCCGTCCCCGCTCGCGGGCGGCGGAGGCTCCGGCCGGCCCGGGTCGTGCTCGGGGGTGCGGCTGTGCAGCCGCACCATCAGCTGGACCGCGCCGAGCCCGTCGGTGACGCTGTGGTGGCTCTTGACCGCGTACCCGGCCCGGCCGTCGTCGAGGCCCTCCACCAGCAGCGCGTCCCACAGCGGCCGGTCGCGGTCGAACGGCGCGGCGGCGAACTCCTGCACGATGTCGAGCAGCTCACGCATCGAGCCGGGGACGGGCAGCACCACCCGGTGGACGTGCTGGGAGATGTCAAAGGCGGGATCCGCCGCCCAGGTCGGGGTGCCGAGCGCGAACGCCGGCTCGACCACCCGCTGCCGCATCCGCGGCACCATCCGCGATGCCCACTCGTGCGCGGCGAGCAGCCGGTCCCAGTCGGGGGCGTGGTCGAGCAGCTCGAGCAGGCTGACGTTGGCCCGCAGCCGCGGGTCGGCCGATTCCGCGCGCCACATGGCCGTTTCCAGCGGGTTCATCTGAGTGGAGGCGCCCCAGTCCAGCGGCGCCGCCGGCCGCTGGATGGGGCGGCCGGCGCTCGCCGGCGCCGTCACCCTCACCTGTCCGGATCCGGAGGTGGGCCAGTTGGCCAGCGTCGCCAGATACTGCCCGCGGACCTGGCGGACGTGCGCGTCGAGGTCCGCGGCCACCCAGCCGGTGGTCGGGATCGGGGGCAGGACCGCGACCTGCACCGTGCCCGAGTGGATGATCTTCGCCCGGCGCCACATCAGCTCGCCCGAGTTGCGGATGACGATCGGCACGATCGGCACCCCCGCCTCCATCGCGACGTGGAAGGCCCCCTTCTTGAACGGCCCGAGCGCGGGGGTCGGCGACCGGGTGCCCTCCGGCGCGATCACCAGCGAGATGCCGTCGCGCAGTTTCTGCACGGCCGGCCCGAGGGCCCTGACCGCCTGGTCGTGGTCGTGGCGGTCGACGAACGCCACGTCGGCGAGCCGGAACATGAGCCCGAACCCGGGGCTGCGGGCCAGCTCCTTCTTCGCCACCCCGGTGAACCCGCCGTGCAGCAGCTTGGCCAGGATGAGCACGTCCAGCTGGCTCTGGTGGTTGAACAGGAACACGGCGGGCCTGGCCGCCAGGTGCTCGCCGCCGGAGACGTCCAGCCGCACGCCGGCCAGCATGCTCCCGAGCTCGCCCGCGAACGTGGTGCCCAGGTCGACCGCCTCCCGCCGGGAGCCGGTCGCCGCCCCCAGCGCCGCGCCGGTGGCGAAGCCGCCGAACAGGCCGGCCAGCCCCGCCGCCGTGCGGGCGAGGTCCCGCACCCCGGGCCGGCCGCGGGAGCGGAACCGGGCCACCGGCCATCCGGACTCCCGCGCCACCTTCTCCAGCTCGCGGCCGGGGTTGATGGCCCGCGGCCGCCCGACGGTCCGCAGGAACGGCACGTCCTCGTCGCCGTTGGAGTAGGCGTAGCTCTCGGCCAGGTCGATGCCGTGCTCGCCGGCGAACGCGCCGACCGCCGCCGCCTTGCCCCCCCGCCACAGCAGCGGTCCGCCGGGGCGGCCGGTGGCAATGCCGTTCACGATCTCCACCGGTGACACCAGGATGTGCTCAACGCCCATCGCCCGGGCCGCCGGCTCCACCTGGAACCGGGTGGCGGAGGAGGCCAGCACGACCGTGTGCCCGGCCCGGCGGTGCGCCTCCACCAGCCGCCATCCCTCCGGGTACAGCGAGCCGGAGATGGCCTGCACGAACAGCCGCTCCCCCAGTTCGGTGAGCTCGTCCTCGGTGCGCCCGGCCCACACGCGCATGCTCAGCACCGTGAGCCGCTCGAAGTCCTCCTCGGTGGTCACGCCGCGCAGGCCGGTGAGCAGCAGCTGGCCCAGGTCGGCCGGTGCGACCCGCCCCGACCGCAGGTAGTACCGGGCGAACGCCGACAGCGAGTACCCGTCGATCAGGGTGCCGTCGAAGTCGACGAACGCCCCCACCCGCGGGCCGTCCGGCCCGTTCTCCACGTCGGCGATCAGCTGTTCTTCCGACCACAGCTGGTTAGGGCTCGACACCGACCGCCTCCTGCCGGGACGTTGCATCGATCTCGTCGATCACGATCAGCCGCGCCACCAGGTCGCGCAGCCGCGCGGCAAAGGCCCGCCGGCTGGCGGCCAGCTCCTCGCCGCCCGGCCCGATCAGGTCCTGGTTCGCGGCGAGCTTCAGGGCGCCGGAGAACAGCTCCCGCGACAGCGACTCCGGCCCGTGCAGCCGCCCCTGCAGCAGCATCTGCTGCCCGACGCCGCCGCACTCGCCGAGGAACGCCGATTCCGCGACCGGCTGGCCGGGCGGGTGCGCGGCGAGCCGTTCGGCCACCACGAGCTGCGCGTCCAGGAACGAGCGCAGCACCCGGTCCGCCACCAGCACCGGCGCGAGTTCCAGCACCGCGCGCCCGTCGGCCACCGTCTCCCAGCTCGGGTGCAGCCGCTCGAGCTCGGCGGCGAGCTCCGCCCGGTAGGACGCCCTGTCCGGGAAGAAAAACTCGAACTTCAGCTGGTCACGCAGCCGCATCGCCTCGTCCCACCGATCCCCGGGTTGACTCAGCAAAACGAGCTCCGCCACCGCCCGGTGCACGAAGTGGTGAATGGCGCTGTTGCGGTAGAACGCGGCGACCAGGTGCTGGCCCCGTTCGATGGCGTACACCGGCTCCTCCCCGCCGGTGTAGACGGTGACCACGTTCTGCTGGGCCAGCGCGTCGAGCACGCGGCGCACGCCGGCCTCGCTTCGCAGCACGTCGTCCGAGTGCGGCAGCCTTCGCTGCGTCAGATAAGAGCGGAGCGGCTCGAGCACCCCGCGGACCTGGGCCAGCGTCAGCGCGCGGTCGCGGACGCCCAGCAGCGCCAGCGTGACCAGCGCGGTCGCGGTCACCGGGGTGACCCGGTTGATCCGGACGGCCACCTCGAACGCCATTTTCTGCACCGTGAGCCGCTGGGCGTCCGGATCGCCGTCCTGGCCGGCCAGCGCGTCCCGCACCGACAGCGGCTCGGCGAAACAGATGTGCACCGTGCCGATCTTGGTGAGCTGCCCCCGGGCGTAGGACGCGAGCCAGCTGAGCCCTTCCGGCTTCTTGGCCGCGCCGCCCTGCTCGGCGGCCATCGCCGACACCTCGCGGAGCTGGTCGTAGGTGATGGCCACCGGCACCAGATAGGCGTCGTCGGCCCGGCCGCGGGCGATGGCGTCGGCGACGTAGGCCAGCAGGCCGTACCGCGGCGGGCGCAGCTTGCCGGTCCGGGAGCGGCCGCCTTCCATGTACCACTCAAGGTTGAAGCGCTTGGCCAGCAGGTAGCCAAGGTACTCACGCAGCGCCAGCTTGTAGATCTCGTCGTCGCCGATGCTGCGCCGGATGAACACAAAGCCGGATCGCTTGGCCAGCAGGCTGAGCGGCCAGATGCGGAGGTTGTCGCCACCGACGACGTGGTTCCGCGGGAAGTCGTGTGCGGCGAGGACGTCGGCCAGCAGCAGCGGGTCCGCGTAGGAGCGGTGGCTGGGCAGGAAGACCAGCGCGTGGCGGCGGTTCAGCTCCCGCAGCCGGTCCAGCCCGGCCGTGTCGGCCTGGACGTCCCAGGCGTAGGCGTGCAGCGGGCGCAGCGCGCCGGAGAGCAGATCGACCGCGACCGGGCTCATGGAGGCGACCAGGCCGTCGAGGTCGGCCCGGGCGCGTTCCGCCGTTTCCTGCTCGGTCAGGCCGAGCCGGGCGGCGAGCGCGGCGGCGTCGGCGCGGAATCCCGGCGTGTCCTCGATCGCCTCGGCGACGTCTTTCGGCACTTTGTAGCGGTAGCCGAGCAGCGCGCGTTCGGCACGGTCCAGCGCGAGCCGGGCCTGCCTGGACACGAACTGCGCGAACGAGCCGGCCCCGCCCCAGCGCTCGCGCAGCGCCGCCACGGTGGCGGGCTCGGCGACCACCAGCTGGGCCCGGCCGGGTTCCCGCCGCATGATGGTCCGCTGCCAGAACACCGGCGGGTGGCGCGGGTTGACCTGTGACAGGACGTCGGCCCAGCGGACCCGCCGCTCGCCGTCGCGCTCGGGCGGCAGCCAGGCGACGCGGGCGGCGGTGACCAGGGTGTCCGGCGGCGAGGTGGCCAGGGACCGGGCCAGTCCCGGGCCGTCCAGCGGTACCACGGCGGACGGGCGCACGTCTGCCTCCCGCAGCCACCGTTTCACCAGCGTGCGTTCCACCCCGCTGCCCGGCTCGGCGAGCAGGATCAGCCGGGTCTCGGCGCCCTCCGGGCGGCCACCTGCCGGCGACTGTGCTGGCCGCGGGCTGCCCATGCCTGGCTCCTTCCTCCGCCCCCATCCTGCCACCCGGTGATCGAGGTCCCTGGCCGGCCAGGCCTTGACTTCCCGTTCATCTGGCCGTCGGCGGGTGACACCTGACGGGCTGGTACCCGCCTGGATCGGGCGCCGGATCCGGGCGGGTCAGTCCCGCTGGATGGTGGCCAGCCAGGCCTGCGCGGTCCTGGTGGGGAGCCCCGCGTTGACCTCGAAGGTGCCGGCCACGATGCTTTCGACGGACCAGCCGTCGCTGAACGCGGCGCGCAGCTCGTCCTGGCGGACGCGGCGGGGCCCGAACTCGCCGGGCTGGCGGTCGCTGAAGCACATCAGGTAGCAGCTGCCGCCGGGCCGCAGCACCGAGGCCAGGCTGGCGACGTAGCGGGCGCGGCCGTCGTCGTCGAAGGTGTGGAACAGCCCGCAGTCGATGACCGTGTCGAAGGTCAGGCCCAGCTGGCCGAGGTCCAGCGCGTCGGCGACCTCGAACCGGACCGCCAGGTCCCGTTCGGCCGCCTTGCGGCGCGCCCGCTCGATGGCGGCCGGCGAGAGGTCCACGCCCGTGGCGTCCGCGCCGTGGGCGGCGGCCAGCAGCGCCTGTTCCCCGCTGCCGCAGCCCGCGTCCAGCACCTGCCCGCGCAGCAGGCCGTCGTCGGCCAGGCGGACGAACGCCGGCTGCGGCCGGCCGATGTCCCACGGCGGGGGCGTGTCCGAGGTATAGACCGAATCCCAGCCCGGCGTTGGCGTCGTCATGGCGTCTCCCCGCTCGAAGAGGTGAGGGCGTCGTCGAGGGCCTGGAGCAGGAGGTCGGCGTGCTCGCGCTGGAAGGCGAGCGGCGGCCGGATCTTCAGCACGTTCCCGTCCGGGCCGGTCGCGCTGATCAGTACCCCCCGTTCCCGCAGCGCCTCGGTCACCCGCCGGGCGTGGCCCGCCGCGGGCAGCAGAGTGTCCCCAGCCGTGCCCGTGTCCCCCGCCGCCGGCGTGCCCCCCGCGGGCCCGCGGGCGTCCTTGGCCGCAGAGGCGTTCGCCTCCTCGGCCAGCTCGACGCCGATCAGCAGGCCCTCACCCCGGACGTCCCCGATGATTGGGTGACGCCCCGCGAGTGCCGCCAGGCCCTGCCGGAGATAGGCGCCGGTCTCCCCGGCGCTGGCCACCAGGCCCTCCTCCTCGATGACGTCGAGCACCGCGAGCGCGGCCGCGCAGGCGACCGGGTTCCCGCCGAACGTGCTGAACAGCTCCGTCTCCTCAGGCACCGACCCGAGCACCTCGGACCGGACCACCAGCGCCGCGACCGGGAAGCCGTTGCCCATCGGCTTGCCCATCACCACCATGTCCGGCTCAATCCCCGACGGCTGGAAGCTCCACAGGTGGGTCCCGCACCGGCCGTGCCCGGCCTGCACCTCGTCGGCCACCAGCAGGCCCCCGAGGGCCCTCGTCCGCCGGGCCGCTTCGGCCAGGTAGGCGGGCGGGGGCGCCACGATGCCGTCGGCGGTGAAGCCCGGGTCCAGGTAGATCGCGGCGAGGCCGCGGTCGCCGAGCGCGGCGGCGGCGTCATCGATGTGGGCGGCGTAACGTTCCGCCCACCCGGCGGTGTCCCGCCGGTAGGCTCCCCGGTACCCGTCGGGCGCGGGGATGGTGGCGACGTGGGCGGGCCGCTCCCCCTTGCCCCACTCCTCGGGGGACAGGGCGTGGGTGGCTTCGGTCAGCCCGTGGTAGGCGCAGGCGCTCACGACCGCACCGGCCCGCCCGGTGGCGGCGCGCGCGATCCGCCAGGCGAGGTCGTTGGCCTCGCTGCCCGAGTTCACCAGCAGCACGGCGTCGAGCGCGGGCGGCATGGTGGCCTTGAGCCGTTCGGCGAGCTCGACGATCGCCTCGTGCAGGTAGCGGCTATGGGTCGCCAGCAGCCGCTGCTGCTGCGCCACCGCCCGCGCGACCCGGGGGTGGCTGTGGCCGACTACCGGCACGTTGTTGTAACAGTCGAGATAGCGCCGGTCGTCGGGGTCGAACAGCCACACGCCCTCGCCGCGGACCAGGTGCACCGGATGGTCGTAGAACAGCGGCGACCGGGGCAGCGCCCGCCGCCGCCGTTCCAGCAGGCTGCCGGTGCCGGAGCTGCGGTAGGGCAGCCCACGGCAGGCGTCGCGGAACCGCCGGGTGACGGCGTCGAACCCCATCGCCTCGATCGCGTCGAGGAACGCACGGGCCCCCGGCTCGCCGCTCGCGGCGTACGCGGCGTTGCCCGGGAAGAGCCCGCCGTGCCAGGCGGCGACCGTCACCTCGGTGGCGAGCCTGGCCGCCACCAGGTCCGCGAGCAGGCCGGCCTCCTCGTCCTCCAGCGGGGTCACCGACACGTAGCCGCCGATCAGCACCTCGGCCGCGTCGATCGCGTCGTCGCGGCCGTGCAGCACGTCGGCGACGGACACGGCGAGGTCGCAGACCAGCGGCGCGTGGGTCATGTCGCCGAAGTCCACGATCCCGCTGACCCGCAGACCGTCGTCGAGCAGCACGTTGTCCAGGCTCATGTCGCCGTGGATCACCTGGGCACGCAGCGTCGGCAGCACCGGCTCGACCCGGGCCTCGAACTGGTCCAGCACCCGCTCCACCTGGGCTCGGCGCGCGGCGTCGGACAGGTGCTTGAGCAGCAGCCGGAGCTTGGCCGCGTGAGTAAGGTCCCACAGGATCTCGTAGTCGGCCGCGGGGTGGAAGAAACCGCGCAGCGCCCGCCCCAGCCGGGCCGCGGTCTGTCCGAACGACCGGATCGCCTCCGTGGTGAGCGCCGTGTTCGCGGTCACCCGCCCGGGCAGGAACGTGAACAGCCGCACCGGGTAGTTCCGGCCATCGGGCCCGCGCACCTCGACCCACGGCTCCCCCACCACGTCCGGCAGGGGCCGCATCACCGGCAGGCCCGGGTCCACCCGCTCGATGTGGCGGAGCGCAGCGGCCTGCATCTCCACGGTGGACAGGCCGTCCGCCGGGTTGGAGATCTTGAACAGAAGTCGCCGGCCGTCGGCGGTGTCGGCCCGGAAGTTCTGGTCACGTTCGCCCGCGAGCGGGGTGAGAGAGGTTGCTTCCACGCCGAAGCGGTCCCGGAGGATCCGCCTGACCGCCTCGTCGTCGAAGGCCGGCGGCGTGGTCTCCAGGGGGTCGGGGCGCTGCACCATAGGCTCGAAGGTATCTTGCGGCCTGGCGCCCCGCCACGGCCCGGTACCTGGCCAGCGTCTGCCCTCGGTCCCCTTGTCACGCCCGGGCCAGGAGCCACGGGCGGGGGCCGGGCCCGGCCAGCGTGCATGTCCGGCCGGCTGAACGCCTTGCCGGACATGCACGCCGTCCGTACCACTTCCTCGCGGTCCGCTGCTGCATAGGATCGGACAGTGTCTATGCCAGCGGCGTTCGACCTGTCGGGGCGGGTCGCACTGGTCACCGGGGCGGGCAGTCCGGACGGGATCGGGTTTGCCTGCGCGCGGCTGCTGGCTGAGCTCGGTGCTGCGGTGATGATCAGCGCCACCACGGGACGGATCCGGGACCGGGCCGGGGAGCTGCGTGACGCTGGGTTTGACGCGGCGGCGGCTGTTGGGGATCTCACCGATGAAGCTACGGCGCCGGGGCTGGTGGCGGCGGCGGTGGAGCGGTGGGGGCGGCTGGACATCGTGGTCAACAACGCCGGGATGGTCTCGGCCGCCGACCCCGTGTTCGAGTCCGGCGCGGTGGACGAGATGGACCTGGCGACCTGGCAGAAGTCGCTGGGGCGGAACCTGACGTCCGCGTTCCTGGTCACGAGGGCGGCCATGCCCGCCATGGCCGGCCGCGGCTGGGGGCGGATCATAATGGTGGCCAGCCTGACCGGGCCGGTGATGGCGATCCGTGCCGACGTCGCGTACGCCACGGCCAAGGCGGGCATGACCGGCCTCACCCGCGCGGCGGCGGTCGACGCGGCCCCGCACGGGATCACCGTCAACGCGGTCGCCCCGGGCTGGATAGCGACCGGGTCGCAGACGCCGGACGAGCGCGGCCAAGGGCTGGCCACCCCGGCCGGCCGGAGCGGCTCACCCGGTGAGGTCGCCGCCGCCGTCGCCTGGCTGGCCAGCCCGGGCGCGTCCTACGTCACCGGGCACTGCCTGGTGGTGGACGGCGGCAACTCCATTGCCGAGCAGCGCGCCGCACCCGCCTCCTGACGCCCGGGCACCACCCTTTTCACGAATCACCCACCTTCGGCTGAGGCACTTGCCTGCTTCAGCCTTCGCGGCCGGATGGCGGCGGGGCGCCGGCGCCCGCCAGCGGGTGCGCGACCCGCTTGATGTTGAGCAGATTGGTGTAGGTCACGTTGTCGGTGGTGGAGGTGCGGCCGTAGGTCCCGCAGCCGAGAGTCAGTGACGGCGTGAGGCCGTTGCCGAGGCCGATGCAGCCCTGTGAGCCGGGGCCGTTGACCAGGATCCGGCTGGCTGGCATCTGCTGGGCGAAGGACATCTGCCGCCGCTGGTCGCGGGTATGGATGATCGCCGTGTGGCCGCGGCCGCCGTTGCCGAGGATCTGCAGGCACAGCCGGATGCCATCGTCGTGGCCGTCGGCGGTGAACAGCGACAGGAGCGGGGCGAGTTTCTCTTTGCCCCACGGGCCCGGCAGGGCCTCGCGGGGCACGGGGGCGACGAGCAGGCGGGTGCCGGCCGGAACTTCGATACCCGCCTGGGCGGCGATAGCCGTGGCCGCCTGCCCGAGCACGGTGCGGCGCAGGCGCCCGTCCTCCTCGTCGAACGCTATCCGCGCCACGCGATCTGATTCGGTGCTGCCGAGCACGGCCGCGCCCGCCCTGTGCAGCGCGGTGATGAACGAGTCGCGCACCGACCGGTTGACGACCAGGTTGTTCTCCGAGCCGCAGATGATGCCGTGGTCGAATGCCTTGCTGGCCACCACCGCCTGGGCGGCGGCCTCAACGTCGGCATCGGCGCAGACCCAGGCGGGCGCGTTCCCCGCCCCGACCCCGATCGCGGGCGTGCCGGAGCTATAGGCGGCTTTGACCATGGCCGTCCCGCCGGTGGCGAGGATCATCGACACGCCGGGGTGGCGCATCAGCGCGGCGGTCGTCGCCCGGGTGGGCCGCCACGGGACGCTCTGGACCAGATCGGCCGGCGCCCCGCGGCGCCGCAGCACCTCGTGCAGCAGGCCCACGGTCGTGGCTCCGACGTCAGCCGCGTCGGGGTGGGAGCTCACGATGAGCGCGTCCCGCGCCTTGACGCAGATCAAGGCCTTGAACACCAGCGTCGACACCGGGTTGGTCATCGGGATGAGCCCCAGCACGACCCCCATGGGATCGGCGATCTCGGTCAGCGGCTCCCGCCCGCCGCTGCCGATGACACCCACGCCCGGTTTCCCGATCAGTGATTGCGCCACGTTCAGGCTCGCGAACCGGTTCTTGTCCGTCTTGTCGGCCACGCAGCCGATGCCGGTCTCAGCCACGGTCGCCGCGGCCAGCTCATGGGCATGGCCCGCGATCTGGGCGGCGAGCGCGGTGATGAGGTCGTCTATCTGCTCCTCGGGCCAGCCGGCGATGCTCTCCCGGGCCGCGGCCGACCGGGTTACGAGTGCATCCATGGCCTGGTCCGGCTCGCCCGCCAGGATGAACTCCTCAAGGTTCTTGGCGAAGGCACGGGCCTTCCCGGCGGCATTGCGCGACAGCCAGCGCAGCATCGCGACCCCGGCGGCTGGATCGCTGTCGCACAAATCCCGCAGCGCGTCGGCGGACAGACGGCGCGCGGCGACGTCAGTGTGCGCGTACACGGTCGCAGACCGCGGGCTGTCGTCGAGCAGGCCGAACTCGCCGCAGACGGCGCCCGGCCCCATGATCGACACCACGCCATCGCTGTCGAAGTCGGGCCTTTCCACCTCCACGCGCACCTCACCCGAAACAATGACGTAGCACGCGTCGCCCCGGCTGCCCTCACGCATGAGGCAGGCCCCCCGGCGGAACCGCACGGATTCCAGATGCGGCTCCAGCCCGGAGAGCCCGGCATCTTCCGGGCGCCGGTGCCCAGGCTCTGCGACCATGCCCGTACTCCTCTGGGGCGAAGCTGACCCAGCGGGCCCCTCCACCCAGTTCTCGCACACCGCTGGCGCTGTGGCCAGAGGGCAGGCATGCCGGAAACGGGTGGTATTAGCACACCATCGCCGCGATGGCGGCCCGGGCCGGAACCAGCCGCGAGGCTGCTGCCTCCAGAATCAGACAGGCACCCAGATATTGCAGTAGAGCCGGCCCGGCCCCCACGCCGCCACGTGCCAGGCCGATCCTGTTATCTCCGCGCCGTTGACAGAGGAGTCCAGAATCGCGTCGTGATCATGGGATTACTGTCGTCCCAGCAGCAGTAACCCATGATCACGAACCGGGCGGGCAGTGGCGGGCCTGCGCTTGCCCGCCACTGGGCGCTCAGGCGGCCACGGCGGCCTGCGTGGTGGCTGGCTCCAGGGCCAGCTCGAGGACCTCGCGGACGTCGCTGACCGGGTGGATCTCCAGTTGCTCCCGCACGCCCTCGGGCACGTCCTCCAGGTCGGGCTCGTTGCGCTTGGGGATCAGCACTGTGGTGATCCCGGCCCGGTGCGCGGCGAGCAGCTTCTGCTTTACCCCGCCGATCGGGAGCACCCGGCCGGTCAGCGAGACCTCGCCGGTCATGGCGACGTCGCTGCGCACCAGCCGGCCGGACAGCAGCGAGGCCAGCGCGGTGGTCATGGTGACCCCGGCGCTCGGCCCGTCCTTGGGCACGGCGCCCGCCGGCACGTGCACGTGCACGCTGCGGTCCTTCAGCTCGACGACCGGCAGATCCAGTTCGTCGCCGTGCGAGCGCAGGTAGGAGAGCGCGATCTGGGCCGACTCCTTCATCACGTCGCCCAGCTGGCCGGTGAGCGTGACCCCGGTGGTGCCGGTCTCCCGGTCGGCCAGTGACGCCTCAATGAACAGGACGTCGCCGCCGGTGCCGGTGACCGCCAGCCCGGTGGCCACGCCGGGGACGGCAGTCCGTTCGGCTGATTCCGGGGTGTGCCGCGGGTGACCGAGGTAGCCGCGCAGGTCGTCCGCGCCGACCGCGACCGGGAGCTGCACCTCGCCGGAGGCCAGCTTCGCGGCGATCTTCCGCAGCACCCGGGCGATGGCCCGCTCCAGCGCGCGCACGCCCGCCTCGCGGGTGTACTCGGTGGCCAGCCGGCGCAGCGCGCCGTCGGTCACCGTCACGTCGGCGGCGTCCAGCCCGGCCCGCTCCAGCTGCCGTGGCAGCAGGTGGCCCTGGGCGATCGTCACCTTCTCGTCCTCGGTGTAGCCGTCCAGCGGGATCGGCTCCATCCGGTCCAGCAGCGGCTCGGGTATCGCCTCGGCCACGTTGGCCGTCGCGATGAACAGCACGTCGGACAGGTCGAGCTCGACCTCGAGGTAGTGGTCGCGGAACGTGTGGTTCTGCGCCGGGTCCAGCACCTCCAGCAGCGCCGCGGTGGGGTCGCCGCGGTAGTCGGTGCCCAGCTTGTCCACCTCGTCCAGCAGGATCACCGGGTTCATCGAGGCCGCCTCGCGGATGGCCCGCGCGATCCGGCCGGGCAGCGCGCCGACGTAGGTGCGCCGGTGGCCGCGGATCTCCGCCTCGTCGCGGACGCCGCCGAGCGCCACCCGCGCGAACTTGCGGCCCATCGCCCGGGCGACCGACTCGCCCAGGGAGGTCTTGCCGACGCCGGGCGGGCCGGTCAGCGCCAGGACCGCGCCGCTGCGGCGGCCACCGACCAGGGCCAGGCCCTTGTCCGAGCGCCGCTTGCGGACCGCCAGGTACTCGATGATCCGGTCCTTCACGTCGTCCAGCCCGGCGTGGTCCGCGTCGAGAATCGCGCGCGCCGCGCCGATGTCATAGGCGTCGTCGGTCCGGGTGTTCCACGGGATCTCCAGCACCGTGTCCAGCCAGGTGCGGATCCAGCCCGCCTCCGGCGAGGCGTCCGAGCCGCGCTCCAGCTTGGCGGCCTCCTTCAGCGCCGCCTCGGCCACCTTCTCCGGCAGGTCGGCGGCCTCGATCCGGGCCCGGTAGTCCTCTTCCTCGGTGGCCGCGTCGCCCGGCTTGCCGTTCAGCTCGGCCAGCTCCTTGCGGATCGCCGCCAGCTGCTGGCGGAGCAGGAACTCCCGCTGCTGCTTCTCCATGCCCTCGCGGACGTCGTTCTGGATCGTCTCCGCGACGTCCAGCTCGGCGATGTGGTCACGGGCCCAGCCGACCAGCCGCTCCAGCCGCTGCTCGGGGTCGATCGTCTCCAGCAGCTCCTTGCGCTGGTCCAGGCTGAGATAGCCGGCGTAGCCCGCGCTGTCGGCCAGCGCCGACGGGTCGTTGAGCTGCTGGAGGACGTCCACCAGCTGCCACGCCCCGCGCTTTTGCAGGATCGTGGCCGCCAGCCCGCGGTATTCGAGCGCCAGCTCCTGCGCGCGGGAGCTCGCGGGGGGCTCCTCCTCGACCGTCCCCTCGACCCACAGCGCGGCGCCGGGGCCGGTGGTGCCGACGCCGATCCGCATCCGGGACAGGCCGCGGACGACCGCGGCGCGCTCGCCGCTGGGCAGCCGCCCGACCTGCTCGACCGCGGCGAGCGTGCCCACCGGGGCGTACGTGCCGCCCAGCCGTGGCACCAGCAGCACCTGCGGGCCGTCTCCGCCGCTTTCGGGCGCCTGCGCCGAGATCTGCGCCGCCTCGATGGACGCCCGTGCCTCGGAGCTGGAGATATCCAGCGGCACGACCATGGTCGGCAGCACGACCGTGTCATCGAGCGGCAGCACGGGCAGCGAGAGCTTCATGCTCATCGTCACTTCCTGACAACTGAGTAGGTTGTAAGTTCAACAACCAGTGGCCAGGATTGTTTCGCCCCAGCGTTCGCCATCAGCGGACGGTCCCGGCCCGCACGCGAGCTACCGCGCCCGCTGTCTGATCCGGTGGACCGGTACTCAGCCCACGCGCGCGGGTTCAAAGGCCAGCGCGGATGCTGCGCAGGGCGAGCCGCATCTCAGCGGCGGTAGAGAAGCGGTCAGCGCTGGCTGGGGCGCATGCCTTGATGAGGAACTCGGCCAGCTCTGGGTTGAGATCGGATCGGAACGTTCTCGGATCGATCACCGGCTCGTCGACCCTGGGCATCGAGTTCGGGTACGGGTGCTGGCCCTTGCACAGGAGCTGGTAGAGCACCACACCGACCGCGAACAGGTCGGTGGAGACGTCCCAGCGGGTGAGGCTGGCGTCGGGTGGCTGGTACGGCGGTGTGCCCGACTGCGTATGCACGGGGTCGCCGACCCGGGAAGCGATGTTGAAGTCGAGCAGTTTCGCCCCGGTGCGGGTGAGCATCACGTTGAGCGGCTTGATGTCGCGGTGCACCAGCCCTTTGTCCTGCAGCTCCATCCACTCGTGGAGCTCGGCTTCGGACAGCTCGCCCTCGCGGCGCTGGGCATCCAGCTGCTTCAGGCGCGCCGCATCCGGATGAATGGCAACGAGCGCGTCCAGCAGATCGAGGGCGACATCGACCGCCTCCCGGTCGCGAAGGCTCCTCCTCTTCCCGATAACGAAATCGTTGAGGGACTCGCCGTCGATGAACTCGGTGATGAGGTACCAGTCGCCGTCGCCGGTCTTGCCGGCCCAGAAGACCTCCACCACGTTGGGATGGTGGATCTTCCGCAGGGCGCCGATCTCGCGCCGCACCGCCGCATACCCGGCGGCGCTGTCGAAGAGCTTGAGCGCCCGCTCCTCATCCTCGACGTCATCGCGCACCCGGTAGACCTTCGAAAAGCCGCCCTGCCCGAGTACGTCCAGAATCTCGAAGCGGCTGTCGATGAAGTCGCCGATAGCGTAGCCAGCGGCTTTGGCCCCGGCCGGGGATCGCTCCTCTGCCGGGTCAGGTTCCGGCAGCGCCTGGCTGTCGCTGGGAGGGGCTTTTGCGGCCGGTTCTCGCCTGGTCTGGCCCACCCGAGGCTCGGCTCCGGCCTCCTCCGGCACCGGGTCTCGTGCGAAGTGTTCCTCAGCAGCTTCCAGGGCCGCCAGCGCCACATCGAGCTGATCTGCGTTCTCGATATTTTCGAGCAGGCCGCGCAGCCGGTCGCATTCAGACCTGAACTCTGTTTCGCGTTTCGTTGCCGCTTCCACAGCCCTCTCTGCGCGCTGCCGGCTTTGCCCGCTTGCGTCAGCCGCGGCGCGCATCTGCTCCTCGGCCACACGGATCTTGTTCTTCAGCCGGTCCGCCTGAGAGCTCCGCCAGTCCCGGAATCGCTGCCGCAACGCTGACCGGCTCAGCCTCAGCGACTGCGGGGGGCCTGTTCCCTGAGCAATCGCCTCCTCAACCGCGCTCCGGAGGTCAGGTATCCGCATGTCGCGCTTAATGATGATCTCTTCAACATCGTAGCGCTCGAATACGTTTCTCCGCATAGAGCCAGCTGGGGGACTTCCCGTGACAAGTATGCGGCGCGTGTGGGGATAACGAATCCGCATCATGTCAAGAAGCTCGCCACCCTGAAGGTCACTATCTGACTCTAGATTAAGATCGACCAGCGCAACGTCGTAAGAAACGCCCGACTCCAGCAGCTCTATCGCTTTGGCCATCGATTCGGCCGAGTCTACATCATGGTCGCCGAGTCTTCTCTTGATTAGCTGGAGCCATTCCTGATCGTCGTCCACGTGTAGAATCCGCGCCAATGACACTCACCAGCTTCTCTCCGGCAGCAGTTCACATCTTAGAGACCGAGGCAACCGATAGGATCGGACAATTCAGATTTTTCTAATGTAACATTAGCGCCCACTCCAAGGTCGCCAGGCAGCTGCTCCCACTCTACGGATTTCGTGCCGTCACGCTCCGGTCCCGGCCGCGCCAGGGCGCTGTCGGTAACCCCTGCTGGGATTGTAACCAGGGATGCACCCGGAGTGCCCCCCGGGTGCTGCGTCTTCGCCCGGCAGGGGCAAGGCTGAGCCCTGATCAACACTGCGAACGGCGTCTATGCCCTGGCTGCGCCTGTCATGCTTATCCCGTGGGGACCATCATCGCCAAGGCCCAATGGGGTGACGTCGCAACGTGGGTAGGCGGGATCGCCACCGCCGTAGCCCTGATTCTCACCTACTGGCTGCTGCGCATAACCCTCCGCGAGCAGAGGCGGCTGCAAACCGAGCAACGCCAAACCCAGGCGCGGCTCGTTTCCGCGTGGTCGAGCCAGATCCAGCGAGCGGCCGACAGCCCTCGTTACTCCGTTACCGTCACGCTGAAGAACAACAGCGACGAGCCAATCTACGGCCTGCGGGCCGCGGTCGGCCCGGGGTGGTCCGCCAACGACCGGTCGTACACGGAGCTCGACCTCATCTACGTCATGCCGCCCAAGTCCCATCAGGACGGGGAGGTTTCAATACAGCTTCACCGGCACCCGGCGGACACCGACGAGTCGCTGCCCGTCGAGCTGATCTTCAGCGACGCTGCCGGCAGATTCTGGCACCGTGACCGGAACGGTGAGCTGACACAGATTACCGATGAGCGGCCGCCATCCGGCGGAAAGCACTTCTTCAAGGCCACCCCGGGCGCCAAGTGACCGCGTCAGAACCCGCCCGCCCGCGTGCCAATCGGGACTGAGCTCCCCCGGCCTCAAGCCCCGAACGTGCTCTTCAGCAGCTCGAATTGTTCTGAAACCTGCTCCATATCCGCTGGGCTGCGCACAGTGTTCACCATGGTCGCAAACCTGGAGCACGCTTTCTCCAGACTCGCCTTCGCGGCGGCCAGATCCGCTAGCTGGCTGCCAGAACTCTCGGTTGCCACCCCGAGGCGGCGCGCTTCCCGGAGGTCATTCTTGAGGGTTTGCTCCTGCTGGCTGAGCTGCTGAAGCATCGCATCATTCCAGGTGCGGAAGCTTCTCCACACCGTCGACTTCTCGTCCTTCAAGCCATCCGGGACGTCGCCGCCTGTGCGCTCCACCGCAGCCCTTACCACCTGGCGCACAACCGAGAGACGCATCTTGTCCTTGAGCAGCAGATCATCGACGCCATACTCGTCGAACACCGCCTTCACCGCGCTCGGAGTCCAGCCTGTGAGCGCTATGCGGCGCGTCGAGGGATAATCTTCTTTTATCAGTTTGAGAAGCTCTCCGCCCAGCATGTCATCGCCCGATGGGAGCAGGTTCAGGTCCACTACCGCAACGTCATACGTCACACCACTACGCAGCAGATCTATTGCTTTCTCGTAGGTAGGTGCCTCAGAGACCTCATATTGCGGTAGCGCCCGCCGGATCAGATCCAGCCAGACACCTTCATCGTCTACCAGCAGCACACTCGCCATTGAATCATGCCTATACGTTGGAAACCTGTTTACCACATCTGGGACACCTATCCCGGATCCGCACGCGCCCCTAAACCCGGCGGCTGGCTGGGCCGGCCCATTGCGAGCCCCACCCCGTCCCGTTACCCTAAGCTAAACTCGTCGCGCCGGTTCTCCTTGATTATGAAGACATTGCCCTTGGTGCCCTGGCCCGTCAGCTCTTCGGCCGGAGTCCTCCTACCTTTTGCCTCAGGAATATTGGCAGACCTGAACACGGCCTCAAGGCGCTGATCAAGTTTCTCCTCGGCGCCGAGGCAAATCAGCACGCCCGCTGCGACCGCACGGCTCCAGTAGCTGCCGTAGACCATCTGATTTTCGGTGTCGATGTACGCGTGCCCGGCTCCGGACCTGGGAACAAGCGGCAGGTACTCGCCATACAGCTGGCTGAGAAAACGGTAGAAGCTGCCCATGTCCCCCTGGAAATCGGCTGCCGCCTTGGCCTGGTAGTCCCAGCTCATCGGGTCGGCCGTGCCCCGGAGAGCCTCGCGGGCGTCCATGCGCCCGGAGGCTGCCGCACTTCTGTACGCCTCGAGCCCGCCCGCGAGCAGGCGCCTGATCTCCGAAGGGCGGACAGTGCTCTTCCCGACGGTGTAGTAAGCGCCGTACTTCATGATCGCGTCACGGGTTATCGGCAGGACGTCCTGGCCGCTCCGGCCGGTGACGACCACGATGCTCGTCTCGTCGCCAGCCGCCCGGATCTTCTCCATGACGCGCAGGCCATCTACATTCTCGTCATCTGATACGTCAAGCCCGATATCGACGAAGGCCACCGCGAATTTTTCCTCATCGATCAGTCGCTTAGCGGTCTTCAGGTCCTTCGCTACCTTGGGAGCCTTTTCTGGTATCTGAGAGCTTACGGCGCGCTCATATATTCCGTGCCACTCATCCTCATCTTCGACTATGAGAACGTTCTCGTCAGATCCCATGATTTTCCTCTTCACTTCTTGTCAGCCACCTGGGCGGACGTGTCAGGTCGAGTGACAGGTATTTTAACAACAATCTCTGTCCCCTTCCTGGATGTACTCTGAATTGTGATGTCCCCCCTGGCGCGCCTAACGAAGTTCCGTACCCACCAGAGCCCCAGCCCCAAGCCCTTTACTTTCTTCTGGTCGTCCTTGGTGGTGAAATTCAGATCAAACATATGCGGCTTTACCTCGTCTGGAATTCCACCGCCCGTGTCGCGGACTGATAGATGCAGGTAGCCCGTCGAGAGCGCAGGATCCAGGATCACCGATGTACAGACCGTCAACCGGCCGCCTTCCGGCATCGCATCAATACCGTTCTTGAGGAGATTCTGCACCACAATATCGAAGCTATACAACGGCAGCGGGGGTATGCTGTCGGCGAGGCGCAGGTCAAGCTTAACGCCCGGGGGCACCACGATCTGGCCAACAGCCTTTCTCACACAGTCATTGACGTCGACGGTAGTTCTTGTTATCTCATTGGTCAGCAGCTGCATGACCTCTTCTGGCATTTCCAATGTGCGCTCTGCCAGGTCAAACAGCGCCTCGAGGGCTTCCCTCAGGAAGCTCTCATCCAGGCTCCCATCATCTTGCATATCCTGCAGTTCCATGACCCGGACCCGCATCGCCCCCACTGTGTTGTTGAGGCGGTGGATAAGATGGCTTGTCTGGTTGCCAACCGCCACCAGCAGGTCATCGGCGGTGCGCAGCTCCAGGGCCTCGGTTACGTCGGCCCGGAGCTTGGCAAAAGCAAGGAGGGTCCTTACCTTTTCCGCGAAGTTCTCCAGCACGACCTGATAGAACCCATAGAAGGCATCGAGCTCATCGCTTTCGACATTCAGGACCCCGATCGGCAGGTCATCGTCCCCGAAAAGGATGGGGACGGCGATCTCGCTGCGTATGGAATCACCCAGCATCCGCTGATATTCGGGATCGTCGTCAACGTTCCCAACGATGACTGTCTCCAGCCTCTTGATAGCCCGGCCGCTGACCGACCTGTCGATCTGCACCATCAGGCCGACATGCTGGGGGTCGGTACTGTGCACGATTTCGAGCTCATCGTCGCCGCGCAGGAACATGATCTGTGCCCCGGTGTGATGAACGTGCTCGATGCGCTTGAGCTCCTTCATCACTCTTTCCAAGGCTATCTGAATAACGTGCTCCGAGCTCTGGACGGCGTCCTGCGAATCGTCGTTTCCGAACATCAGGCGGTCGACATCCGCAAAGATAATCTCGCTGGCGAGTGTCTGGGTCCGCTCCAGCGCTATCGCCACCTGGGAGGCTATGGCCGTCGCCATCCGCTCGTGCACAGGCCTGAAAGCGTCAAGGTGCTTGCTCTCGGCATTCAGGACACCCACGATCGTGCCGCGGATTGTAATGGGTGTGGCGAGGAGGCTGCGCATTTGCGGCCCTCTGTACCCCCGGAGCCGGTTGTATCGTGTCCTTAGCGGGCTGGTGGTGAGATCCGAGACATTGACCAGCTCATTTTTCTCGAGGCTCAGACCGGTCAGCGAGTCGGAGATCGGCACCCGCTGCCCTATCACAGACCTCAAATTGGAATACATCGGCTCCAGGAAGGTGCTTCGGCGCAGCAAGATCGTGGTATGACTTGCGTGAAGCAGCTTCTGAGTCTGCTGGACAATAAAGCTGAATATTTCCTGAGCCGACTGCTCGGGCTCCAGCAACAGCAGGTCGATGTCGTGGAGCAGCTCCAGCTCCTGCTCACGCAGGGTGAGTTCCGCGTGGAGCTGATCAAGGAGACGCTCCCACTCTTCCATGAAGACACCAGCCCAGGCTCGTAACCAGAGAGGATGGCGGGGATTAGATTGTAGCGCGCTGCGCCCCCTTGATGAAGCGCTGAAGAACCTTCGCGGTCACTCAGCGTGACAGGGGCGGGATCGAAGGGCGGGCGGCGCCACTCGCGTGTCGGGACGAGCAGCCAGGCGCCAGCGATCAGCATTGCGGGTGACAGCGGCAAGAAGTGCGATAATTCTCGGCCAGCACCCTCCGCTTTGCTCGCCCTTTAACATCTGCGCCTGGGCCGGGGCCTTCGTGATGCTGGCGCACGATCGCCCCGAGGGCACTGGTGTGGTGCGTGGCGCCGTCGCCGTGTGCACTGTCCTCCCGTGGGCTGAGCTTCACCGTGCGCGTCGCGCGCTGTGATCGGCCGGGCCAGCAGGAAGCGGTCTCCGCGCAGGCCCCGGCGTGTCCAGTTCAAGCGGCCCTCGGACTCCGATCTCAGTATCGTTAACGTTCGCAATTTTGCGAACAAAGCGTTAGGGTGGCGGCATGACCACTGCACCAGCAACCACCGGCCTGACTGTCCTGGACATGGCGCAGACGGGGCGCTTCGCGGAGATCCATGGGCTGTTCGCGCCACCGTTGCGCGCAATGGTGCCGGCCGAGGCGCTGCAGGCCGCCTGGGCGGCCGAGATCGGCCGGCGCGGCCCGGTGACCTGCGTCGGCACGCCGGTGAGCGAGCCGGCCGGGCCCGGCGGCGTGCTGGTGAAGATCCCGGTGACGTTCGAGCGCGGGGAGCTGACGGTGATCGTGTCGGTCGCCGACGCGGGCTGGCTCACCGGTATCCAGCTGGCACCCGCCAGTGCGGCCGAGCCGGCCAGGCCGTGGGAGCCGCCGGCCTACGCCGACCCGGCGACGTTCGGCGAGCAGGACGTGACGGTCGGCGCCGGCCCGCTTGCCGTGCCCGGCACGCTGAGCCTGCCGCGGCAGGACGGGCCCCTGCCCGGCGTAGTGCTGCTCGGCGGTTCGGGGCCGGTCAACCGTGACGAGACGATCGGCCGGAACAAGCCGCTCAAGGACCTCGCGTGGGGGCTCGCCAGCCGCGGCGTGGCCGTGCTGCGCTTCGACAAGGTCACCCACGCGCACGGGGAACAGGTCGCGGCGGACCGCGGCTTCACCGTGTCCGACGAGTACCTGCCGCAGGCGACCGCGGCGATCCGCCTGCTCGAGGGGCACCCGGCCGTCGGCGCCGGGCGGGTCTTCGTGGCCGGCCACAGCCTCGGCGGCACCGTCGCCCCGCGGGTCGCGGGGGCCGAGCCGTCCGTAGCCGGGCTGGTCATCCTGGCCGGCGGGACGCAGCCGCTGTACTGGGCCGCCGTCCGGCAGGTCCGTTACATCGCCTCGCTGGACCCCGCGACGGCCGCCGCGTCGGGGCCCACCATCGAGGCGATGACCCGCCAGGCGCGGACGGTCGACAGCTCAGACCTGTCCCTCTCGACGCCGGACAGCGAGCTGCCCTTCGGGGTGCCCGCGCCGTACTGGCTGGACCTGCGCGACTATGACCCGGCCGCGGCCGCCGCGGCGCTGGGCAAGCCGGTCCTCATCATCCAGGGCGGCCGTGACTATCAGGCGACCGTCGCCGACGACCTCGCCGGGTGGAAGGCCGGCCTGGCCGGCCACCCGGACGTCACGATCCGCGTCTACGACGCGGACAACCACCTGTTCTTCCCCGGCAGCGGCCCGTCCGCGCCGGCCGAATACGAGCCGGCGCAGCACATGGACCCGGCGGTCGTCGCCGACATCACCGGCTGGCTGACAGCTACCCTCCCCGGGCCCGTGGCGCCCTGACTGTCATCGCCAGGGTGGCCCGATCACGTCGCACGGAGCGATGCTTCGTCCAGGGCAATCCCGGTCACCTCAGCCAGGCGATGCATGTCGGCGTCATGGGAAAGCAGCGTGGCTCCGCAGCGCAGCGCCACGGCCGCGATCATGCAATCGACTATCCCCCGCGGGGTCACACCGGCGCGGCGGCAGCGGCGGTAGAGGCGGGCCGCACCGTCGAAGTCGGCCACCACGTCGAAGGGCAGTAGTTCGAACCGCAGGAGCAGTCGGCGCAGATCAGCTTCCCGCTGGCCGGTGCGCGCCCCGGCCAGCACCTCCATGATGACGGGCTCGGTGACGGCAACCGGTCCACCTGCTTCGATCAGGGCCGTCAGGCGCCGATCAACGACGCCACCTGTGGCCCGGTCGTACTCGACCCAGGCGGAGGTGTCGGTGAGGATCACGCAGCGCCGCGAGGCTGAGCATCGGCCGGGGGCTCCGCGATGGCGTTCGCGCCCCGCATCGCCAGTGCCTCCTCGCGGGTCATCGGCTGGCCGGCCAGGTGCCGCAGCGCTAGGTCAACGGCCTCTGTCTTCGTCCGCACCCCGTAGCGGTTCATGATTGCCCGAACGTAGGTGTCCTCGATCTCGATGTTCGTACGCACCTTGCTCATACACCAATCATACACTAAACGTGTACGTTACGTGTACCGCTCAACATCAAGGCACCCTGGCCCGCCATGCCACTGATCGTCCCTGTGGTCATGCTGCCCAGGACACCGGCACGGGCCGGGTGCTGGTGATCATCCGGGCGGCGAAGCCGGCGCTGAAGTCCCGCCACCAGGTCCGGCCGAGCCCACCGAACGGCTCGGTGGCGGAGGCTGGCGTCGTGACGATCCGCTGGTAGATGCCGGCGGCCGCGGCGTCGGGGAGGCGGACGGTGGCCGCCCAGGCCGCGAGGGCGTCGTCGAGGCTCATCGTTCCTCCGCGGGTTCCGGCTGGCTGGTCGTAGGCGGCGAGCGCTGCGCCCAGGGTACGGCGGGCGAGGGAGAGCCGGTAGCGCACGGTGCCGGCCGGCACCCCGAGGGCGGCGGCTATCTGGGCGCTGGTCAGCCCGCCGGGGCTGGCCGTGCTCATCGGCCGCCGCGCCCCGTGACTGCTGCTCCGGTCACGCTGCCCATGGCGGCGTCAAGCGGTCCGGTCACGCCTCACTGGGCGGCGGTCCCGGGGCTGATCGAAAGGAAACGCTCGATCATCAGGTTCACCTGCTCGGGCACCTCTAGCTGGAGGAAGTGACCTGCCCCGACCGTCTGGCCAATGGTGATCGCCGGGTTGACCTCCTGCAGGTACGCTGAGCCGTTCGTCGGCACCGCGGACGAGATGACGACGACGGGCACTTCGCAGCCGCGCAGGATCGCCGCGGCGTCGAAGGCGGCCATCGCCTTCACCGTTGCTATCGCGACGTCGTCGGGCGCCGCGCACATGGTCTTGACGATCCGGGCCCGGCGGTCGGCATCATCGGTCGGCAGGAACATCTGCTCCACGAAGCTCCGGCGAGCGGTCCCGGGATCCGGGCCTTCGAATCCCGGGAGCAGGCTGCCGGCGAAGTCCTTCCATACCTCCTTGCTCAGCGGCGGGGGATCGACCATGATCACCGCGCTCACCAGCTCCGGCGCCTGCTGGGTCAGTGCGAGCGCGACCATCGCGCCCAGGCTGTGGCTGACCAGGACGCCCCGTCCGAGGCTGAGCTGGCGCCCCAGTGCGGCGACGTCGGCAGCCAGGCCATCGATCGTGTACGTGGCCGGCGCCGGGCTCTCGCCATGCCCCGGCAGGTCCACGCTGACGACCCGGTGCGAGCCTGAGAAATGATCGAACTGCGGGGCGAAGAAACTGCGATCGCCGCACCACCCATGCAGGAACAGCAGATGCGGATCGCCCGCGCCCGCCGAGTCGAACACAATCCCCGCGGTGCCCGTCTCCGCGCTGACCCTGACGCCATGTTCCCCGACTGCGGCCATTGCTTCCTCCCAGGTTCGGCTGTGCCTGAACCTAGGCCTGAGCCGCGGGCCGCCGCTTCGGTAGGACCCCTAGT
This sequence comes from uncultured Actinomycetes bacterium, assembly GCA_963730065.1. Taxonomy (GTDB): domain Bacteria; phylum Actinomycetota; class Actinomycetes; order Streptosporangiales; family Streptosporangiaceae; genus UBA9676. Next base: position 324,341 of record CAVSQL010000020.1, read on the forward strand.
CCGAACCTCGCCCCCGGCGGCTTCGTATCAGGGTGCTGTGGGCGCCAGCCGCGCACGCGCAGGTCACGGCCGGGTCCGGCCACTCCGGCCCGGCCGGGGTGCCCGGGCCGGTGAACATGATGATCGAGCGCTTCCCGTGGGTCACGCCGGGCGCCTGGCCCCCCGGGGGCGGCAGCCCGGGGCGGCTGCACCGCTAACTGGGGCCGCTCCATCGCCGCAGCCAGCTCGCCTCGCGACCCGATGGCAAGCTTGCGGTAAATGTTGCGCAGGTGGTACTCGATCGTCTTCGGGCTGAGGAAAAGCGCCGCGGCGGCCTCCCGGGTGGTCAGGCCTCCGGCCACCCGCAGGGCGATCTGCAGTTCCTGGGGTGTCAGCTGGTTGAGGGTCACCGGGTCCCGGCGGCGTGCGGTCTCGCCGGTGGCGGCGAGCTCGGCCCGGGCTATCTCCGACCACGGTTCGGCGCCGAGGTGGTCGAAGGCGCCGATCGCGGCGCGCAGCTGCTCGCGCGCCCGCACGCGCTGGCGGGCCCGCCGCAGCCGGGAACCGTAGGCGAGGCGGGTGCGGGCGGTCTCGTAGACGTCGGGCGTCTGGTCGTGCAGGCCCAGGGCGATGGCGAAATGGTGGTCGGCGTGATCGTTGGCCGCGAGGAGGCCCCGGCAGCGTGCGGCGCGGGCGAGCGCCCACGGCTGGGCCTTGGCGGCGGCCTCGCGCTCGAAGCGTTCGGCGGCCTCGGAGGCCTCCGGGCCCCGGCCGAGGCGGAGGTAGAGCTCGACGAGCTCCGGTGCGGGCGACAGGTCGACGTCGCCGATGGCACGCGAGCGGAGCACGGCCTGCTGCTCCTCGAAGTGGCCGAGTGCCTCCGCCGGGTGGCCGCAGCCGAGCTCAAGATCGCCCAGCGCCGCGATCGCCCACACCTCGCACAGGCCAAGGCCGAACTCGCGGGACATGGCGAGCGCCTCGGTGGCGTGCAGGCGGCTCTGGTCGGATCTGCCCTGTCTCGCTTCAAGCCACGCCAGGCGCGCCAGGGACGATGCCAGGTCCGTGCGCTGGCCGGTCTCACGGGCGAGGCTGATCGCTTCATGGAAGCCGGCTTGCGCTTCAGCCCACCGGTCAGTGGCGGCCTGGTCGAGCGCCACGTGCGTCAGCACGAACGGCAGCACCCCGACCGCGGAGCTGCGGCGTGCGACCTGGAGCGCCCGGTCGGCGAGCTCCGGGCCGGTGTGCGCCTCCCGGAGCCAGATCGGCCCCATGGCGGCCCAGGCGAGGAGGCGGGGGTCGTGCCGGAGGTCGGAGCGCTCGAGCACCTCGACCGACTCGCGGATCGCGGCCGCGCCGCGCTCGCCCTCGCCCGAGAAGATCAGCGCCATCCCCTGCGCGCTCAGCGCGAAGAACGCGGTCCGGTCGTCCGGGTCCGCCGGGGTCAGCGCGGCGATCCGGTCCGCGGCGTGGCGCATGGTCGCCGCGTCCCCGGCGTTGAACGACGCGTTGACCGCTTCCGCGAGCATCACGACGGCACGGCCGGGTTCGGCCGACGCGGCCTGCTCGGCGGCGGCCAGCAGGATCTGCTGCGCGTCACCGATCGGCCCGCGCCGGGCGGCGATGTGGCCACGCAGGTGCTCGATCGATATGGCCAGCTCCGGTGCTGACGCACGCCGACGTGCCTCGTCCAGCAGCGCTACCGCGCGGTCGGCCAGACCGCCCAGCCAGGCCGCGTCGGCTGCCGCGTAGAGCAGCCGGCCCTGTGAGATCTCATCAGGTGCCAGCCGGGCGCCCCGCTCGAACGCCCGTGACGAGACGTCGTAGGCACTGCGCTGCCGGGCGCGCAGGCCCGCCTGCTCCAGCGCGGAAGAGGCGGTCTCATCGGGACCGAACGCGGCCAGGGCCAGGTGCCAGGCGCGGCGGTCGGCATCGGTGTCGGGCAGGGCACCGGCGAGGGCACGGTGCACCTCGCGCCGACGGTCGGGCCGGGCATCGCCGTAGACGGCCGACCGGATGAGGGGGTGGCGGAACTCGACACGGGCATCAGCCACGCTGATGAGGGCCGCGCCCTCGGCGGGCACCAGGTCAGCGACGTCCAGGCCGAGCGCCGGGGCGGCACGTGAGAGTACCGACATCTCGCCGCTGTCGCTCGCGGCCGCGAGGACGAGGGCATCGTGCGTGCGCTGGGGGAGCGACCGGAAGCGAAGCAGGTAAACCTCGGCGACGCTCGCCCCGGCAGCGAGCGGCGTGCCGGGCGGCAGGCTCGCCAGCCGGCCGCGGTCCGCGCCGAGCTCCAGGAGGGCGAGCGGGTTCCCGCCGGTCTCGTCATGGAGGCGGTCGGCAAGGTCCTGGCTGAGCGGCCCCGCCAGCTGGCGTCGCAGCAGCTCGGCTGCTGCGGCCCGGTCCAGGCCCGGCAGCCGCAGCCTGGCCACGTCGGCCCCGTCGAGCAGGGACGACCCGCCCTCCCGCACGGCCAGGATCACGGCCACCGGCTCGGCGACGAGGCGGCGGAACGCGAAGAGCAGGGCATCCGCGCTGGACCCGTCGAGCCATTGCCCGTCGTCGACGAGCACCGCGACCGGGGCCTCGTCCGCGTAGGCCGCCAGCAGGCTGAGGGTCGCCGCGCCGACAGCGAAGCGGGCCTGGTCGCGGCCGGGCCGCAGCGCGAGCGCGCTCCCCAGCGCGTCGGCCTGCGGACCGGGGATCCGGTCGATCCAGGCGAGCGCCGGGCGCAGCAGCTCGAAAAGCCCGGCGAAGGGAATGTGGGCCTCGGACTGCACGCCCCGGGCCCGCAGCACGTTCATGCCGGCCGCCTGCTCCCCGGCGTAGGCGAGCAGCGCCGACTTGCCGATCCCAGCCTCACCAACCACGGCGAGCACGCCGCTGTGACCGGAACGGGCGTCCTGGAGTAGCCGGGCCAGGGCCAGCTGCTCCTGATCACGCCCGAACAACATGGCAGTGAGTGTACGGGGGGCCCCTAAGCGAAGGGCCGCCAGCGCGGCCCGGGCTAGGGGGCTTCCCGGAAGCGGCGGCTTCCGGGGCGCTCGTACGGTCCAGAGCACAGCCGAAGCTGAGGAGGAAGCAATGTCCATAACCCAGGAGCCGGCCGCCGTCGACTTCGACAAGCTGATGGGGTTCGTGTTCCGGGCCGTCGACGAGGTCGGCGCCACTCTCAACGCCGCGCTCGTGGTCATGGGTGACCGGCTCGGGCTCTACGACGCCCTCGCCGGGGCCGGCCCGCTGACGCCCGCGGAGCTCGCGGAGCGCACCGGTACCGCCGAGCGCTACGTCCGCGAGTGGCTGAACGCGCAGGCCGCCGGCGCCTACGTCGACTACGAGCCCGACAGCGGCCGCTACACTCTGCCCGCGGAGCAGGCGGTCGCGCTGACCGATAGGTCGAGCCCCGCCTACCTGCCGGGGTTCTTCCAGCTCGCACTGGGCTCGGTGACCGACTCGCCCCGGATCACGGAGGCGGCCCGGACCGGCGCGGGTGTCGGCTGGCACGACCACGGCCACGACGTCTTCGATGGCTGCGAGCGGTTCTTCCGCCCCGGCTACAACGCCAGCCTCATCTCCACCTGGCTGCCGGCCCTCGACGGCGTGGTCGGCAAGCTGGAGCGGGGGGCGAAGGTCGCCGACGTCGGCTGCGGCCATGGCGCGTCGACGATCCTGATGGCACAGGCCTTCCCGCGCTCGACCTTCGTCGGCTCGGACTACCACGAGGGCTCGATCGAGACCGCGCGGCAGCGGGCGGCCGGGGCCGGTGTCACCGACCGCGTCCGCTTCGAGATCGCCGCGGCCGCGTCGTACTCCGGCCAGGGCTACGACCTGGTGACCATGTTCGACTGCCTGCACGACATGGGTGACCCCGCCGGGGCGGCCCGGCACGTTCGCCAGTCGCTCGCGCCCGACGGCACCTGGATGATCGTCGAGCCCGCGGCCGGTGACCGTGTCGAGGACAACCTCAACCCGGTCGGGCGGGTGTACTACGCCTTCTCGACGCTCCTGTGCACCCCCGCCTCGCTCTCGCAGGAGGTCGGGCTCGCGCTCGGGGCGCAGGCGGGCGAGGCCCGGATCCGCGGCGTCGTCACCAGCGCCGGCCTCAGCCGCTTCCAGCGGGTGAGCGAGACGCCGTTCAACCTGGTGTTCGAGGCACGCCCATGATCAGGGGCGTGGCCGCCACCCATCGGGACCAGCCCCGTGAGCTGCTCTCCTTCCCCGGCCGCCGGCCGGCCCGGGCAGGAGAGCACGGGGCGGGCGTCCCCGGCCGGCCGTCGCCGGGTGCGGCGGCGGGCGATAGCGTCGAGGGGCCGGATCCTGATCCGGGGGGAAACGATGAGAGCACGCCAGCCTGACCGTGATGGCTACGTCCAGCGCGCCGGCGTCAAGGTGTTCTACGAGGTCTTCGGGGATGGCCGGCCCACCATCCTCCTCCTGCCGGCGTGGTCCGTCACCCATTCGCTGACCTGGAAGATGCAGGTGCCCTACCTGGCCCGCCACTACCGGGTCATCACCTTCGACGGGCGGGGGAACGGCCGGTCCGGCCGGCCCACCGGGGCGGGCAGCTACACCTCCGCGGAATACGCGGCGGACGCCCTGGCCGTCCTGGACGCGACCGGCACCGACCGCGCCGTGGTCGTCTCCCTGTCACGCGGCGCGTCCTACGCGCTGCACCTGGCCGCCGCCCGGCCGGAACGGGTGGCGGGCCAGATCTTCATCTGCCCCACGACCCCGCTGGCGCCGTTCTCACCGGCCAGGCTGCCCTTCGCGCGGCGGTTCGACGAAGCACTCGACAGCGACGAGGGCTGGGCCAAGGACAACGCCCGCTACTGGCTGCGCGACTACCCCGGGTTCCTGGAGTTCTTCTTCTCGCAGGTGTTCACCGAGCCGCACTCGACCAAGCAGATCGAGGACGGGATCAGCTGGGGGCTCGAGACCGGGCCCGAGACGCTGGCCGACACGCGGCGCGGGGCGATCCGCGACGCGCGGGACGACATCTCGCCGTTGCTCACCGGCGTCCGCTGTCCCTGCCTGATCATCCAGGGCGCCGGCGACGCCATCGTCGGGCCCGGCGCGGGCCGGAAGCTGGCCGCCGCCCTGGGCGCGCGGGCCAGGCTGGTCGAGCTGGCCGGCTCCGGCCACTCGCCGCATGCCCGCGACCCGGTCAAGGTCAACCTCCTCCTCCGCGAGTTCATTGAGGCGGCCGGGCATCACCCGGAAGCGTCCGGACCCGGCCCGGAGGCACCCGGGCCTGACGCGGCCAGGGCGCGGCCCGTGCGCCGGCGGCGCGGCCGCGCGAAGCGGGTGCTGTACATCTCCTCCCCCATCGGGCTGGGCCACGCCCGCCGGGATGTGGCCATCGCCGGGGCACTGCGCCGGCTGCGTCCCGGCCTGGAGATCGACTGGCTGGCGCAGCATCCGGTTACCAAGGTCCTGGCGGCGAAGGGGGAAAGGATCCATCCCGCCTCCGGCGCGCTGGCCAGCGAGTCAGGCCACATCGAGTCCGAGTGCGCCGACCACGACCTGCACTGCTTCCAGGCCTGGCGGCGGATGGATGAGATCCTGCTGGCCAACTTCATGGTCTTCCATGACATCGTCCGGGATGACCCCTACGACCTGTGGGTCGGCGATGAGGCCTGGGAGCTCGACTACTACCTGCACGAGAACCCCGCGCAGAAGCGGGCCGCGTATGTGTGGCTGACCGACTTCGTGGGCTGGCTGCCCATGCCCGACGGTGGCCGGCGTGAGGAATCGCTGACCGCCGACTACAACGCCGAGATGATCGGGCACATCGCCCGCCACCCCCGGCTGCGGGACCGGGCCATCTTCGTCGGCGCGCCCGAGGACATCGTCCCGGACTCGTTTGGCCCTGACCTCCCCGCCATCCGGCAGTGGACCGAGGCCCATTACGACTTCTCCGGCGACTACATCACCGGTTTCGACCCGTCGGACCTGGTTGACCGGGACGCGCTGCGGGCGGAACTCGGCTACGCCCCCGACGAGAAGATATGCCTCGTGACCGTCGGGGGATCGAGCGCCGGCGCGCACCTGCTCCGCCGGGTCATCGAGTCCTACCCGCAGGCGGAGCGGGCCGTCCCGGGCCTGCGCATGGTCGCCGTGGCCGGGCCCCGCATCGAGCCGCGACGGCTGCCGGCCGTGCCCGGCGTCGAGATCCATGCCTACGTCCATGACCTGTACCGCCATCTGGCCGCCTGTGACCTGGCCGTCGTCCAGGGCGGGCTGACCACGACCATGGAGCTCGTGGCCAGCAACCGGCCGTTTCTCTACTTCCCGCTCGGCCATCACTTCGAGCAGACTTTCCACGTCCCCCACCGGCTCGCCCGCTACGGCGCCGGGCGGCGCATGGACTACACGGCCGCCAGCCCCGAAGCCATCGGCGAGGCAATCGCCGGAGAAATCGGGCGTCAGGTCCGGTACCGGCCGGTAGACCCCCAGGCGGCCGGCCGGGTCGCCGCCAGGATCGCTGAGATGCTCTGAAACGGAACGCCCCGCGTCACCGGCGGTATCGCCGCTAATCTCATAATGGCGAACGCTCGCAGTTTTGCGAACAATGAGTTGCGGTAGGCGGCGTGGCGACCGCGGACCTGCTGCTGCACCCGGTCCGGCTGCGGATCGTGGAGGCCTTCAGTGACCGGGCGCTCATCACCAGCGAGCTGCGGGGGCGGCCGGTGGTGCACCCGCGGCGGGTGATCGTGGACGCGATCTTGTATGTGGTGCGCACCAGGACATCTCAGGGCCGGATTGCGATCGTGGCGACTAGATAGCGATGGTCGCTGCCGAACCCCGGCTTGGCGGCGATCTGGGTGACTGCCAGGCGCGCTCCCGTCAGTACGTGATCTATACGGACGAAGGGTGGCAGAATGGCACCGTTCGGCCACGTCATGTCAGCCGCCTCTCCGCGCGCCGCGGCCCCGTCGGCCAGGCCGTCGTGCAGAAGGGCGACAAACCCGCTGTTGCCCCACGTGGCGTTGAAGTCCCCGATCATCAGCATGCGACTGTCGCCGCTAGCGCGCACAGATCGGCCGACAGCGGCCAGCGCCGCCGACCACTCCCGCCAGTACCTGGGGAACGGCGCCAGGGTATGCACAACGCGCAGAGCAACCGGCCCAGCTGGCGACCACAGGGTGGCCTCGACCATGTACTGCATCCGGTGACCTTCCCAGAACACGGTTCGTACCCGGCAAGCGGTCATGCGCAGTCTGGAGGCGACCAGAAAGCCGGTTGCGCCGTAGGTCGGCGCCACGCACTGGTAGGGGAAGCTGCCCAGCACGCCCGAGGCCACCATGCTGTGCAGCGCCGGTGGCGTGAACTCCTCGAGCGTTATCAGGTCCGGGCGGTCCTGCTCGATGGCTGGCGCGTAACCAGCCTCGAAGTCGATGCTCTGGTCAACGTTCGCGTCGAACACCCGCACCACCGGGGCATGCCGAGCCCATGCAGGCACAGGAGCCGTAGCGAGTAGCTCCGGCGCCATGAACGCCAGCTGGGCGACGACGATGACGACAGCTGCCACGGCGAGCCACCAACGCCGCATGATGAGCGCCCCGGCAGCCACAACCCACGCCGGTAGGTAGACGATCTGAGTGAGGGCGTCAAGCACGATCAGCGGCTCGCGCGAGTCCCAAGCCACGAGCCGCAGCAGCGCGACGAGCCCAAGCACAACGACGATCAACCAGCCGACGACGAGCAGGCCGGCCTGCACGACAACCGCTGCGCGGTGGCCCTGGCGCGGTGGGTAGGTCTCTCCCGCCTCGGCGGTGTCAGCTGCGTCCGGCATGATCGTCAACTTATCTTGGGGCGAGTGGATCGAACCGCCGCGCTCAGGTCAAATCCGCGACCACGAGGGAGGATGTCAAATCTGGATGCGCTTGTTCCCCGGGTCGTACATCGGGCGCAGGGACACCGCGGCCGGGTAGATGGCGTCCCCGATCTGGACCGTCCACTCGCCAGCGTCGAGCCACGCCTGGTTGACCGGCTCGTCGGCGTCGATCATCGCCAGCCCGACCGCACCGCCGAGGGTGAACCCGTATGACGCAGAACGGATGTACCCGGCCGGCCGCCCATCCCGGCGGACGACTTCGGCGTGGAACATGAGCGGCTCGGGGTCGGTCAGCAGCACCTGCACCAGCCGGCGGCGCAGCGGCCCGCGCTCCTTCTGGGCCAGCACGGCGTCACGGCCGATGAAGCCGCCCGGCTTGTCGAGCGCGACCGCGAAGCCGAGCCCGGCCTCCAGCACGGTGTCGGTGTTGTCGATGTCGTGGCCGTAGTCGCGGTAGCCCTTCTCCATCCGCAGGCTGCCCAGCGCCTTGAGCCCGGCGTGCCGCAGGCCGACCGCGTGCCCGGCCTGCGCCAGCCGGTCGTAGACATGCAGCGCCTGCTCGGCCGGGACGTACAGCTCGTAGCCGAGCTCACCGAGGTAGGTGATCCGGATGCAGAGCACCCGGGCGAACCCGATCGCGATCTCGGCGGCCGTGCGGAACGGGAACGCCTCGTTGGACACGTCCGCATCGGTGACCGCCGCGAGCAGCTCCCGCGACCGCGGGCCCTGGATGTTGATCTGCGCGTATCCCGATGTCACGTCGGTGACGGAAGCGCGGGAGTCGCCGAGGTGGCGGCGCAGCCAGGTTTCGGCGTGCCGGTGCGCGGTGTCGGAGGCGACCACCCAGAACCGGTCCTCGGCGAGCTTGGTCACCGTGAGGTCGGCCTCCAGCGTGCCGCCGGGGTTGAGCCACTGGGTGTAGGTGATCCGGCCGGGCTCGCCGTTGACCTCGTTGGCGGAGACCCGGTCCAGCACCTGCCCCGCGTCGCGGCCCCGCACGTCGAACTTGGCCATGAACGCCATGTCCATCAAGATCACGCCGTTGCGTGTTGCATGATGCTCGGCTTCCCAGTAGCCGAACCAGTCCTGCCGTCCCCAGGACAGCCGGGCCTCCGGTTCGGCGCCCTCGGGGGCGTACCAGTCGGCGCCCTCCCAGCCGCTGACGTCCCTGAAGTATGCCCGCTGCGCCGCCAGCCGCTGATGGATCGGCGACACCTTCGCGCCGCGTGCGGTCCGCATGGACCGGCCCGGGTAGTGCGTCTCGTACACCATGCCCAGCGACTCGACCGTGCGGGTCGCCCGGTACTCGGGGTTGGCCTGGTAGGGGTGCAGCCGGTCGATGTTCATGGCCGTCACGTTGACGTCGGGCCGGCCGTCGGCGATCCAGTGCGCGACCACCCGGCCGATCCCCCCGCCGGTGAGGATCCCGATCGAGTTCAGCCCGGCGGCCACGAAATAGTTCCGCAGCTCCGGCGCCTCGCCGACGATCGGCAGCAGGTCGGGGGTGAAGCTCTCCGGGCCACAGAACAGCTTCTTGATGCCGGTCTCCTCCACCACCGGCACCCGGGAGATCGTGCGCTCCAGGTACGGGGCCATCCGGTCCCAGTCGGGCGGGATCTCGCCAAACGAGAAGCCCGCCGGAACTCCCGTTACCTGCCAGGGGGCGCAGACCGGCTCGAACAGGCCGAGCATCAGCCCGCCGCCCTCCTCCCGGTAGTAGCCGTAGCTGGCCGGGTCCTCCAGCACCGGCCAGTCCCCGTTGACCTCCTCGATCGGCTCGGTCAGCAGGTAGTAGTGCTCGGCGGCCTGCAGCGGGATCGTCACCCCGGCCAGCTCGCCGAGCTCGCGGGCCCACATCCCGGCGCAGTTGACGACGCACTCGGCCTCGATGTCGCCCTGCGGCGTGCGGACTCCGGCCACGGCACCGCCGTTGCGCATGAAACCGGTGACCGGGACGCCCTCGATGATCCGCGCGCCATGCATCCGGGCCCCGCGGGCCAGCGACATCGTCACGTCGACCGGGTTCACCCGGCCGTCGGCCGGGATGTAGAAGCCGGCCAGCACGTCGTCGACCCGCGCCAGCGGCCACAGCTCGGCGACTTCGCGCGCCGAGATCTCGTGCACCTCCACGCCGCACAGCCGGTTGAACGCGGCCACCCGCCGGTACTCCTCCAGCCGCCCCGGCTCAATGGCCAGCTCGATCAGCCCGCACTGTTTCAGCCCGGTCGCGAGCCCGGTCTCCGCCTCCAGCCGGGCGTACAGGTCCCGGGTGTACATCCGCAGCTCGGTCGAGGTCTGCGAGGTCGAGCCGAAGGTGGCCATGAGCCCGGCCGCGTGCCAGGTGGTGCCGGACGTCAGCCGGTCGCGTTCCAGCAGCACCACCTCGCCCACCCCGAGATGCGCGAGGTGATAGGCGACCGAGGTGCCGATGATGCCGCCGCCGATGACGACGACACGGGCGCGGTCAGGGATCGCGGCGGTACCCGGCATGGTCAGGCCTCGCCCCGCTCGCGCAGGATGTCCCGGAACTCGCTGAGCGCCTGGTCCTGGTCGGATCCGAGCTCGCCGACCACCACCATCTGGGTGCTGGCCCAGTACGCCCCCGCGTACTCGCCGCTGGCCTCCGGGCCGACCAGCAGCGGGCTGTGGGCGATCTTGATGTGATGCTGCACCTCGTCCCAGGAGACGGCCGCCGGCACCAGGCCGATCGCTGGCGGCTCGCTGTCGTCGTACGCAAGGTCGTCTAACATCGGCCCACTTCCCGAAGCGCTGGTCCCGCCACGATAAACGACACCAGCCGGCGAGGCTGGCCGTGGCCGCAAGCGGGGACTGGCTCGCGTCGGGCTGGGCGGGCGTCGCACTGGGCGGACGTCAGGCCGCCCATCGCCCCCCGCTGGGCGCCGTGAAGGGTCTCACGCCACCACTGTTCCCGGCGAGGCCGGCACCGGGTCGGGCGTCAGCTCGTAGTGCAGGGTCCGGTAGCCCCTGAGCCGGTGGGCAAGCGGGACGAGGATGCCCTGCAGCACGCGGTGACGCCGCGCCAGCGCCCGGGCGGCGATGTGGGCCTGCTCGCCCGCCAGCAGGGTGGCGCAGCCCCGGACGGGCGGCCCGGTGGGCTGGCCGCGCAGGGTGGAAGCGGCGAACTCCACCCGGGGGTTGTTGCGCAGCCGCCTGGTCTTCCAGGCCTTGTCGTAGGAGCGGAAGAACGCCCGGTCACCATCGAGGGCGATGCTGACCGGTGTGCCGACCGGCGTGCCGTCGCGCTTGTAGGTAGTCAGCAGGATCGTCTTCGCCTCCCTGATCGGCGCGAGGTTGCCGTTCATTGACTCTCCCTTCATAGGCCATCTCGTCTTAAAACACCGCGCGCCGTTTGGATGTGACAGCGCGGGAAGGTGACATCTGTCATGGCCAGGTCATGAGCGCTGCGCCTGGGGACCCGCCCGGGCGCTGCCTACGGTCGGACTGGGAGGCATGACGTGGGCCGGCCGGGGTAGGCGGCCCGGGCCCGCCAGGGGCGGAGGAGAGCGGATGGACACCGGCCAGAAACTGCCCGCGAGGATGTACCAGCTCGCGTACGACCTGGAGGCCATCGCCGCGCTGCAGGCCAGGGCCCGGCAGATCCTCAGCGGCGAGGCCGGGGATGAGGGGAGCGCCGTGCCCGATGCGGCCCTGGTCGCGATGGCGTCCGTGATCCCGCTGCGGACCGTATTCGAACGGCGCCACAGGCGCCAGGACCGCGAACGCATCGACACCCTGACGCGCCGGGTCTCGCTCAGGGCCCCCGGGTTCGACCGGATGCTCCAGCAGATGCGGCGCACCCGGGGCCGCTCGTACTCGGCCGGTGGGCCGGTCCACTGATCCGTCCGCGTACGGCACGCCGGGGTGAAACGGGACCCGGGCCTGCCTGGGGCCCGTCGTTCTGTGTGAAGGGGCGTCAGCCGCCGGGGGCGGGCCAGGGCAGCACCGTGAGCGAGGGCCACTGCCGCTGCCAGCGGGCGGTCTTGGCCTGGTACACCTCGCGGGGCGCGAGCACCGGGTTGGGCCGCACCACGAGGTTGAACACGTCGGCCAGCCCGTGCGGGGCGTAGACACGCCACCGCCCGCCCGGCCGCAGCCGCACCCCGAGACAGGCGGTGGTCGCCTCGAAGGTGTCGATCGCCGCCTCGGTGGATGCATGCGGCGGGCAGGGCACCCCGAACTTGTCCCCGTACCACAGGTGCACGCGCGCCTGGTTGCGGATCTGGACCGGGGCGGGCAGGCCGGCGAAGACCGCGCCCCCGGCCTGGATGACCGCGTCCTCGGCGTCCCAGGACAGGTCCGAGCCGTCGAAATAGGCCAGGTCGTAGTCCAGGATGCCCGCCTGCGGCCGCTGGCCGGTGACGACGTTCCACACCGTCTGGTAGAGGCACCCGGCGACCAGGTACCAGCCCGGCAGATCCCACGCCGCCGCCCGGGTGAGCACCTCGGCCAGCGCCTGGTTCCGCAGCAGCGCTGCCCGGAACTGCCGCAGCTGCCGGTCGATGGGAAGCCTGCCCGCGTTCATGACCACGGTCTATCAGCCGGTGCGGACGTTGGCGGCTCAGCGGCGATTGCCCGGCTCCGGCGGCGGCCGATAGGGTTTAATTGTGGCGGTTTATGATTCGCTGGCCCGGCATTACGACGCCGTGACGGGAGATTCCTCCACCGAGACCGCGTTTATTGACGGTGTCATCAAGCGTGCCCATCCCGCTGCGGTGACGCTGCTGGAGGTCGCCTGCGGGACCGGCGGGATCCTCGCTTCGCTGGCCGGCCGGTACCGGGTGGCCGGCCTCGATATCTCGCCGGGCATGCTGGCCGTGGCCCGCGAGAAGCTGCCCGAGGGGACCCCGCTGCACCTGGCCGACATGAGCCGCTTCCAGCTGGGCGTGACGTTCGACGCTGTCATCTGCATCTACCACGGCATCAACCACCTGCTCGGCTTCCCGGCCTGGGAGAGCTTCTTCGACTGCGCCCGCCGGCACCTGAATGACGGCGGCGTGCTCGTCTTCGACACCTACACCATCGGCAGCCTTCAGGTGATGGCGGGCTCGCCGGAGATCGTCCAGGAATTTGGCGCGAACTCCCTCCATATAAAGGTCCGGGCGAGTGATGAGTCGGTGTTCGACTGGCATATCGAGGTACGTGAGCGCCAGCGCGATGGCGGATACGCGCTGCTCAGGGAAAAAATCAGGACCGCGGCGTTCCCGCCGGAGCGGATTCAGAAAGCGCTGAGCGAGCGGTTCGCCGCCATAGAGATATTCGAGAGTGACGGCGGCGCCGGTGACGAGAGTGGTGGCGGCGGTGACGAGAGCGGCAGCCGGACCTGGTTCGTGTGCACCGGGCCGCGGCGCGCGGCGTGAGGGAGGCGCTCCCCGCTCGCGGGACGGCCAGCGGTCAGCCGCCCCGGCTTACGCTCCGGCGGCGGTGACGTCGGGGGGTGGTCAGCCCGCCCAGGGCGGGGTGATCCGGGAGCCGTCCGGCAGCACGGCGGTGAGCCCGACGCCCGCCGTCACCCAGGCGGTCGCCGGCCCGTCGGCCGGGTTGTCGATGCGGAACTTCGAACCGGCCGGGACCAGGACCACGTCGCCCGCCGTGGCCTCGGCCGCCTGATCGCCCAGGACCGCCCGCATCGTCCCGCTGAGGACGTACAGCACCTCTTCGCGTGAGACGTGGTGGGCGACGCCCTCGGTGCGGCCGGGGATCTCGACGCGCCAGGCGCACAGCTCCTGACTGCCGCGGGCCGGGGCGGCGTAGGAGGTGAAGCTCGCGCCGTGCATGCGGTGGACGACGGCCTCGCCGGCGTGGATGACAGGCATAGGTTCCTTCTTCCCGATTTACGCAAGTAGCTTGCCTATATGTTCAAGCAGCCTGCCTAATCTGTCAAGCTGGGCCCATGCGAGACGACGACGCGCAGGCCCTGGCGGTGGCGCTGCTGGCGGCGAGCCGGGCCCTGGTGGACGGGATCTCCGCGGGCGTGAGGGCCCGCGGCTTCGCCGACGTCCGGCCGGCTCACGGCTTCGCGTTCGCCCGGCTGGCCGCCGGCGGCGCCACCCTGACCCAGCTGGCCGGCCATCTCGGCATCACCCGGCAGGCCGCGGCCCAGCTGGTGGACGAGCTCGCCGCCAAGGGTTACGTCGAGCGGCGCCCCCATCCCGACGACGCCCGCGCCCGGCTTATCGTGCTCACCGGGAAGGGCTGGGCCTGTACCCGCGCCGCCGACGCGGCCACGGCGGACACCGTCCGGCCCTGGGCGGCGGCGCTGGGCGAGGAGCGGCTGCGGGCCCTGGGCGGCGATCTCGCGCGGATCGCCCCCCGGGGGCCGCTGCGGCCGCTGTGGTAGTCACCCGGCCGCCCGGTGGCGGCGACGGCGGAGAGGCCGGGCCCGGGCCCGGCACGTAAGGTAGCGCCGTGGACGGCAGGGTAGTCATCGAGCTGCTGGAGCCGGTGATCGGCAAGCCGGGGCAGGTCCGGCTGGTGCTCCAGGGCGCGAGCGCGAGGTGGGCGCTCAACGACGAGAAACATCCCCTGCTCAGCGTGCGGCTCCGTCCTGACGGGCTGGTGGAGACCGCGCGCGACGACGGGTGGAACGTGTTCGACCCGGCGGGCGTGCAGGCGGTCGAGTGGATAGCCGGGGAGGGCGAGGGCGCCGGGCAGTACCTCTGATCACAGCGGCAGGGCCGGAAGGCCGGGTTCGAGGGATGGGACGGGCGCATGACATTTCTGCTGCCGTCGGCCGACGGGGTCGCCGATGAGGTCGCCAAGCGACTGCCGCAGGCCACGATCCTGCGTTACGAGGACAGCGACCCCGGCGCCCTGGGCGACGTGGAGTTCTACTGCCTGCCGTACATGGGCGCCGAGGCCAGCGTCGCCCTCATCCCGCAGCTGCCGCGGCTGCGGGTCGTGCAGAGCCTGAGCAGCGGCGTCGACAATGTGCTCGGCTCCGTGCCCGGCCCGGTGACCCTCTGCAACGGCAGCGGGCTGCACCACGAGGAGGGGACCGCGGAGCTCGCGGTCACCCTCATCCTGGCCAGCCTGCGGCACCTCCCCACCTTCGTGCGGCACCAGTCGCGGCGCTCCTGGCACCATCTGCGGACCGACAGCCTCGAAGGCAAGACGGCCCTGCTGGTCGGGTACGGCGGCATCGGCGAGGGGATCGAGCGGCGGCTGCGGCCGTTCGGCACCCAGGTCCTGCGGGTCTCCCGCACCGCGCGCGAGGGCGTGGCGCCGCTGTCCGAGCTGACCCGGCTGGCGGCCGGGGCGGACATCCTCGTGGTCTGCATCGCCCTGACCCCGGCGACCCACGGGCTGATCAGCGGAGAGGTCCTGGCCGCCCTGCCGGCCGGGGCGCTGGTGGTCAACGTCGGGCGTGGCCCCCTGGTGGATGCGGCCGCCCTGGCCGGCCAGCTCGCCGACGGGCGGCTGCGGGCCGCCCTCGACGTCACCGACATCGAGCCGCTGCCCGCCGACCGCCCCGAGTGGACCATGCCCAACGTCCTGATCACCCCGCATATCGGGGGCGACACGTTCGCCTTCGCCCAGCGCGCCCCCGGGTTCGTCGCCGACCAGGCCGAACGCCACCTGGCCGGACGGCCGCTGGCCAACATCGTCAAGCCCGCCCGCTGATGCCGTCCGAGAGCGGTACGCCGGCGGCCGGGCCGCGGTTCGGGGTGCAGTCCATGTCCGCGCCGCTGCGCCGCGTCCTGCTCCGCCGCCCGGCAGTCACCGGCGACTTCGCCGCCGCGGACTGGCGGCCGCCCGACGCCGGCCAGCTGGCCCGCCAGCATGAGGCGTTCGGCCAGCTGCTCACCGACCTGGGCTGCGAGGTCGAGGTCGCACCGGCCGCCGACGGCCTGGTCAACGCCACCTACGTCCGGGACCCCGGGCTGGTGACCGGCGCCGGCGCGGTGCTGTTCCAGATGGCCAAGCCGGCCCGCGCCGCCGAGCCGCCCCTGCTCGGCGCCGCGCTGACCGCCGCGGGCGTCCCGGTGGTGGCGCGGCTGGCCGGGGCGGCGCGGGCGGATGGCGGCGACTTCATCTGGCTGGACGAGCGCACCATGCTGGCCGGCCGCAGCTACCGCACCAACCCCGAAGGCCTGCGCCAGCTGGCGCAGGTCCTCGCGGCCGAGGACGTCCGCCTGGAGCCGGTCAACCTGCCGCACGACCACGGGCCGGGGCACGTGCTGCACCTGATGTCCCTGATCTCACCGGTCGCCGACGACCTCGCCGTCGTCTACCCGCCGCTGGCACCGGTCGCGCTGATGGAGACGCTCGCCGAGCGGGGGGTCCAGGTGGTGCCCGTCCCGGCCGAGGAGTACGAGACCATGGGGTGCAACGTGCTGGCGGTCGCGCCGCGGCGGGTGGTCATGCTGAACGGGAACCCGCGGACCCGCGCCGCGCTGGAGGCGGCCGGCTGCGAGGTGCACGGGTATGACGGCTCGGAGATCTCCCTCAAGGGCGACGGCGGCCCCACCTGCCTGACGGCGCCGGTCTGGCGCAGCGCCGGAGGTCAGCGCTAGCCACCTGACTGGCAGGCCGGGGCGAGCGGCACCGTGGCGGGCGACAGCACGTGCATGTAGGTGTTCAGCGCGTGGGCGCAGCCCAGGCTCCAGTGCGCCTTGCCCAGGGAGTTGATCGCGTACCCGGCGGTGACGGGCTGGTAGCTGTCGGAGACATCGGCGGGGAAGTACGGGACGACGTCAACCTGGTTGTAGATCCGCCATGACACGGTGCTGAGACCGCCGTAACGGGCGGCGAAGACGGCGTCTCCCACCTGTGGTGAGGCGAAGGTCCAGGCCTGCGGCTTCAGCGGCGTGTTCGCGGTCACGTCGGCGACCAGGAGCGTCGCCAGCGCACCACCCAGGCTGTGGCCGCACACCACCAGGGGCAGCCCGGGATCGAGATCGGCCGCCAGGCCGCCGGCGGCCGCTTGCGCGACATCGGCGGCGAAGGTGGCCGAGGGCTGTGAGGTCTGCTGCTGGCCCGGGACCATGGTGCCAAACGTCTGGTAGATGCCGAAGAAGCCGTCGGCGACCTGCCCGCCGTTATGAACCTTGGTGAAGGGCACCAGGTCCCAGTGCATGTCGTCCCACCATTCGGTGGACGAGGCCGTGCCGCGGATCGCGGCCACCGCGGTCTTGGGTTCACCGCCCACGGCGACGAAGCCGTAGAAGACGCGCGTCTCCTGGGGGCCGAAGAAGTCCGACATCTGGATCGTGCGCACCAGCGTGTAGCCCGCGGGCATGCCCTTGATCGAGGCCGGGTTGAGCTCACCGGGATCGCTGGCGTACTGAGCGGCGGCGGCCTGGACAAAGGGCCCCCAGGTGACCGCGGTGGCCGGGTTCATGGTGTCAGTGGGCATGCCAGTATTCTGCTCCGCTGGCCCGGTACCCGGGACAACGTCGCCGCGACCGGCCCGGCGGTGGGTCCCGGATGCGCGGCCGGGGCACGGATAGACGGCCCGGCCACAGATAGCGGCCGGGCACGGATTGGCGGCCGGGTCGCGGGGACGCGGGCCCACGGATCACCGGCGCTGCGTATCCTGCGCCCGGAGGGGGTGCTCTCGTGCGGGCTGTGGTGCAGCGGGTGAGCCAGGCCAGCGTGGCCGTGGGCGGGCGGGTCGTGGGCGCCATCGGCGAGCCGGGCCTGCTGGTCCTGGTCGGCGTCACCCACCAGGACACGCCGGACAAGGCCTCGAAGCTGGCCGCCAAGCTGTGGGGGCTGCGCATCCTGGAGGGCGAGAAGTCCTGCTCCGATGTGGGCGCGCCGCTGCTGGTCGTCAGCCAGTTCACGCTCTACGCCGACACCGGCAAGGGCCGCCGTCCCACCTGGCAGGCGGCCGCTCCCGGGCCGGCCGCGGAGCCGCTGGTCGATGCCGTGGTCTCGTCCCTGCGCGCGCTCGGAGCCCGGGTGCAGACCGGCGTCTTCGGCGCCGACATGCAGGTGAGCCTGATCAACGACGGCCCGGTCACCATCATCGTGGAGCTGTGAACCCGCCCGTCCGGGCAACGGAGGTGCGAGCCGATGGCGAGTGTGATCAAAAATGTCTCGTTCGACGCCGTGGACGCGCTGGCGCTGGCCGGTTTCTGGGCGGCGGCGCTGGGGTCGGACGTGGATGAGGACTCGACCGCCGACAAGGCGTTCGTCGAGGCGGCGGGCTGGGGCGGGCCGAACATGTGGTTCGCCCGGGTCCCCGAGCCCAAGTCGGCCAAGAACCGGATGCACTTCGACCTGCGCGCCCCCGGCACGATGGAGGCCGAGGTGGCCCGGCTGGAGGCGCTGGGCGCCGTCGTGGTGCGGCGCTACCAGGACCTCACGGCCATGCAGGACCCGGAGGGCAACGAGTTCTGCGTCGAGCCGGGCCCGCGCGGGCCCGGCTAGCGGGCCGCGGCCGACGCCGCCGGCCTCAGGCGGGGAGCCGCGGGTACGGGTACTGCGGTGCCCGGTGCTGGAAGGCCAGGATGTCTGGGTTCTGGATCCTGCCGTCGCGGATCTCGATGGCCCGCCGGATGACCTGGTCGGAGTCCCAGGCACGGGGGCCGTCGAGCACGGTCCGCAGATGGGGCAGCAGGGCCTCGCTGATCTCCCAGGTGGCGGAGTTCCACAGCAGCGACGGGCTGTGGTCCACGGCGTAGTAGTGGATGTTGCCGCCCACGGTGAACATCGGATCCGCGAATGACGTGGGCCGGGCCCAGCTGAAGCCCATCCCCGCGTCGCACGACACGTCGACGATGAGGCTGCCGGGTGCGAACGCGGCCAGTTCGTCGCCGGTGACGAACATCAGGGGTGCGTCGGTGTGCTGCAGCACGCAGTTGACCACGATGTCGAGCCCGGCCAGGTAGGCGGCCAGCGGCACGGCGCCGCTCTCCTCCAGCACGTGGCACCGGGCCGGGTCGCCGGTGTCGCGCTCGAAACGGATCATGCGGGCCGAGTGGATCGGTGAGGCAACGGCGGTCACCTCCCGGTGGGTGAGGACATGGACGTCGTTCACGCCCCAGGCGTTCAGCGCGGTCACCGCGCCCCGGCCGGTCGCACCGAAGCTGATGACGGCCCCGCGCAGCGGGCGGCCGTATTCACCGGTGATCCCGATGAGCTGCATGGCGTGCAGCACCGAGCAGTAGCCGGCCAGTTCGTTGTTCTTGTGGAAGACATGCAGGCGGAACGAGCCGTCGCTGGCCCAGTGGTTCATCGCCTCAAACGCGATCAGGGTGAGCCGGCGGTCAACGGCCTGCTGGGTGATGTCCTCGTTCTGGACGCAGTGCGGCCAGCCCCACAGCACCTGGCCCTCACGCATCTCCGCGAGATCTTCCGGGAGCGGCTTGGGCAGCAGGATGACGCCGCAGCCCGCCAGGAGCTGGTCGCGGGTGCACAGGCCCGCGACCTCGCCCGCCAGCTGCCCATCCGGCACGCCGAAGGGCTCGCCATAGCCGCGCTCAAGGTAGAGACGCCGCCGCAGATCGGCGTCGATCCGCTCGATATGCATCGGGTGGATCGCCAGCCGCCGCTCGTTCTCCTTCCGCGACCGGCCCATCACCCCCAGGCTGAGCTCATCCACACGCCCTCCCCTCGACCGGCGTGCGGGCCCTCAGCGCCGACTGCGTTCAGGCGCCCCGCAACGCCGATAGCTGGATTCCCGCAGAATAGCCCCGCGTTCCCGGGCGGAATAGCCCCCGCGTTGGTCATCGGCGAAATCGATAAAGGGCATAACGACGCGGGGGAATCACCGGCGGCCAAGCGCGGGCCACCGCTTCGAGGGCGGCCCGGAGCGGTCCGGTGGGCGGCCCGGAGCGGTCCGGTGGGCTGGCCGGCGGCCGCGGTGGGAACCCGGTCCAGGGCGATCCCGAAGTGGTCGTGGTAGGCGGCCAGCACGGCGCCGTCGGGTTGGATCTGCTGTTCGGTGCGTGCTCCGCCGCTGGTCCGGATCAGGGTCCGGCCGCTGATGGAGATCCTGCCGTCTTCGGTGAGGCGCGAGCAGATCGTGCTGCGGGTGAAGTGCGACTCCGGCGAGGTCTGCTGCCAGCAGCAGGTGGGGGCGAAATCGGCCAGGGAGCGCTCCCGCCGCTCTATCCGGTACTGCGGCTGCCCGTCCTTGAGCACGTCCACGTCCCCGGCCGGGGCATCGGCCAGCAGGAACCGCCCGCCCGGGTCGTCCTGCTCGTGCCTGCTGTCATAACGCAGCGGGTAGGTACTGTGGCTGCCGAAGCCCACGTCGGCCAGCCACGGGCCGCTGCCGTCGGCCGGGCGCACGATCAGGGTCAGGTGGTCGAACGGCGGCCCGGGCCGCCCGTCGCCGTAGACCCGCGCGGCCACCCTCACCACCTGCGCGCCGAGGGCCTGCAGCAGGGCCGCGAAGGCGCCGTTGAGCTCGTAACAGAAGCCGCCCCGCCGCCGGGTGACGATCTTGTCGATCAGGTCGTCTTCGTCCAGTGAGATGGGCTCGGCCAGGTGGATGCTCAGGTTCTCGAACGGCACCGCCAGCAGATGGGCCCGGTGCAGGCCGCGCAGCGCCGTCCCGTCCAGGACCGGGGGCCGCTCAGCACCGATGCGGCGCAGATAGGCGGTGACAGCCTGCCCGTCCATCACGCTCCCGGTCGCGCGTACACCTGCGGTGCGTATCAGGTGAGGAAGTATATCTGGAAGAAAAAATAGTCGCCGGTGCCCGTCCAGAAACTCTGGCCGGCGGCTTTGGCGAAGATTGGGTCGCGCCGCAGCAGGCTGCCGAGAACAAGGTGCGCCGCCCTATTGGCTGGCCCAATTTCGGTAATAGCGCCCGAGGCGAAGACCTGCACCAGCCCGACCGGCCTGCCCCGCAGCCGGCGGGCGGCCAGCTGCTGGTCGAGCCGCCTCATGATGCGGCTGATCGCCAGCGGCCTCGTGGCGGCGGCCATGACGGCCGCCGGTGAGACGCGGACGGTAAACGAGACAGGAAAGCTGAGCGCCAGCTGGTCGGCCGCTGTCGCGGAGGCCGGGCTGCTGCCGGCTTTCCGGTCGGGCCTGGCCTGGTGCTGCGAGATATTGGTCAGGGTGATGCTCAGCCCGAGCGCGGCCACGACGGCCGCGGCGGTGAGCAGGCGCCGCCGCCTCGGTGCCCGCCGCCGCGGCTGGCCCGCGTCCCAGGGCCCATCGTCGTCCTGGCCGCGGTGATAGGCGGGATTCCGGGTCAGGGCGAGCTGGCCGGCGGCTCCGGTCCCGAACTGCCGCGGGAGCGACAGGCCCCGGCTGGCCAGGGTATACAGCAGCTGGCCGTAGATGGCCGCGAAGGTCAGGAACTCGGGCCCGTCGGGCATCCCGTTGCGCATGATGCCGATCAGCGTGCCGGTGAGCGCCGTGTACATCGTCCCGGGCGGGGAAAAGTGGAACGGGCTGGGCGATGCCGAGACGAGGGCATAAGCGCCCTCGACGGCGGCCTGTCCGGAAAGCGCCTCGGTGACGGCGCTCGCCGGCGCCGCGCGCCCGCTGAGGCAGCAGTCCAGGATGAGGATCCGGTGGGCGGCGGGGCTGCGGAGCATGGCGTCGCGGACGCGGCTGATCGCCAGCGCGCTGGCCGGCAGCTCAGCGGTGTCGGTCTCGGCCACGCTGAGAAACAGCTCGCCAGCCGGGCCGGGCCCGCCATGGCCGGCCCAGTAGACGAGCAGGGTGTCCTCGGCGCGGGCGGCGTACTCGCGCAGCGCGCGGTCGGCCGCCCCGGCGGTGGCGGGATCGGCGATCACGATGCACCGGCCGGGCGGGAAGGCGCCCAGCGCCGGGTCGGTGAGCACCTCGGCCAGCCCGGTCAGATTGCCCGCCGCGGCCGGTACGTCGGCCAGGTCGGCGGACGCGAACGTGCTGGTGCCGATCAGCACCGCATATGAACGCCGCGGGTCAGATGCCAGGGCCACCACCACCTCAGCCGGCGCCCGGCGGCCCAGTCGGCGCGGGGGGCGCCCCTCAACCTTAAGCCAGCCTGGTGGCCGGGACCCGTCCCATGGCCACACCGCCGCGCCGGGCGCCAGCGCCCCGCCTTCAGCGCCGCCCCTCAGCGCTCCCGCCCTGGGGCGTCCCGGTCACCGGGCGCCAGCGCCCGCCCTCGGCGTCCGCCAGCATCGCCCGCGGCGTCCCGGTCACCGGGCGCCGGCGCCCACCTTCGGCGTCCGCCAGCGTCCCCCCGCGGCGTCCCCGGTCACAGGCGTTCGGTGAGCCAGCTGGCGAGGCGGGCCGCGGCCGGGTCCACGTAGGCGGGATTGTCATAGAGGTCGATGTGGTTGGTGGTGTCGAGCCAGAGGAACTCCTTGTCGGCCGTCTGGGCCCGCTGGTAGACGGCCTCGGCGGCACCCGGCGAGCAGAAATCGTCGGTGCGGCCGTGGATGAACAGGGCCGGGGCGCCGGACAGGAAGTCCGCCCCGATCGCGGCGTCGAAGGTGAGCAGCTCGCGGATGGACAGGCGGGTGACCCGGTTCACCCAGCCCGGCGCCGCCGACCGCTCGGTGCCGTAGTAGTCCCACGGCTCGCGGCCGGGCATGCCCGCCGGGCCGCCGTCGCGGTCAACGGCCGGGATGTACTCGATCTCGCCGGTGCTGAACTGCCGCTGCTCGACTGCGGAGAAGACCCGCATCTGCTCCCGGTACCCGTCGTCTCCCATGCCCTGGCGCAT
Organism: uncultured Actinomycetes bacterium; assembly: GCA_963730065.1. Lineage (GTDB taxonomy): Bacteria > Actinomycetota > Actinomycetes > Streptosporangiales > Streptosporangiaceae > UBA9676. The sequence continues at coordinate 346,801 of CAVSQL010000020.1, forward strand.
CGCGCGCGGGTCGTTGAACGCGGCGGCGACGAACGCGGCGGCGCGGATACGCGGGTCGAAAGCGCTGTGGCGCAGGGCGTAGCCGCCGCCGAGGCAGATCCCGACGCAGCCGAGCCGGCCGGCGTCGACCGCGGGGTGCGCGGCGAGGGCGCTGGTCGCGGCGCGAAGGTCCTCCAGCTTCCCCGCCGAGTCCTCGTGCTGCCGCGGCTCGCCGCCGCTGGCCCCGAAGTTGCGGTGGTCGAACACCAGCGTGGCCAGCCCGCCGTCGGCGAGCCGGTGGGCATAGACCGAGACGACCTGCTCCTTCACGCCGGTGAACGGCCCGGTCAGCACGATCCCGGGAACACCGGCCATCCCGTCCGCCGGCCGGTTCCGGGGTGTGCGCAGGATGGCCGCGACGGGCTGGCCGCGAACGGGAAACTCCAGCGCTGCCTCGTCGTGGCCGGCCGCGGTCGTGTTCATACTGCGGAGTCTGTCAGCCGGCCCTGAGCGGAACCGGACCGGCGGCCAGCGGGCCGTGGACCAGGGAGGAGTTCACGGCCAACACGGTGCCTTCGACCCGCTCGATTCGTGGGTGTCATGGGCACATAGAATCAGCAACCATCCGTAACGACCAGTACGCACTTTCTGGTGCCCATGGAGGCCTGCGATGCCCAGCCAGCCCGCCTACGGGTGCCCCGTCGAGGTGCCGGTCAGCATGGTGGGCGGCAAGTGGAAGCTCGTCATCCTCTTCTACCTCTTGCAGGAGCCGCGCCGGACCGGCGAGCTGCGCCGCCTCATCCCGGCCATCACCCAGAAGATGCTCACCCAGCAGTTGCGCGAGCTCGAAGCCGACGGCCTGGTCAGCCGCACCGTGTATGACCAGGTTCCGCCGAAGGTCGTCTACGACGTCCAGCGGGCCGAGCGCGCCCGGCTCGACGAGCTGCTGCAGGCGCTCTGCGGCTGGGGCCTTTACTGGGCCGGCAAGACCGGCGCCAGGATCCTCGCCTTCGAGCGCGGCACCGAGGGGTCCCAGACCGCGTAGCCCGGGCGGCAGGCCCGCCCGGCACATGCCTACCGTGAAGCGCGGCGCCGGCAGGGGGGCCATTGACGCGACGCCAGGAGGAGGGCCCATTGATGCGACGTCAGGAGGAGGGCCCCATTGATGCGACGTCAGGAGGAGGGCCCCATTGACGCGACGCCGGGAGGAGGGGCCATGACGCGACGCCGGGAGGAGGGCCCCATGGCCGGGCCGGTGGTGCTGCTTGACGGCCGGACGCTGAGCTGCGGACAGGTCCGGGACGTCGCGCGGGGCACCGCGGCGGCGATGGTCAGCGAGCGCGGCTGGGAGCGCGCCGAGGCCGCCGCGCGGACCGCGGCCGAGGTGGCGGCCCGGCGGGACGTGTACGGCCGGACCACCGGCGTGGGCGCCAACCGCGACCAGCGGGTCGCCGCGGCGGACCGGGCGGGGCACGGGCTGCGGCTGCTGCGCAGCCACGCGGGCGGCGGCGGCCCGGCCGTCGCCGCCGAGCTGAGCCGGGCGATGCTGGTGGTGCGGGCCAACCAGATAGCGGCCGGCGGCTCAGGCGTGGATCCCGGCGTGCTCGGCCCGCTGCTTGACGGCGTGAACACCGGGCTCTCGGTCCCGGTACCGCGGTACGGGGCGATCGGCACCGGGGACCTCACGGCGCTGGCGGCGACCGCGCTGTGCCTGCTCGGCGAGCGGGACTGGCTGGGCGGGCAGGCCCCGCAGCCCCGGTTCCCACTCGCCTCGGCGGACGCGCTGGCCTTCCTGTCCAGTAACGCGGCCACCGTGGGCGAGGCCGCGCTGGGCTGCGCCGACCTCACGGAACTGGTCAGCGCCGCGATCGTGATCGCGGCGCTGTCACATCGCGCGGTCGCCGCCTCCACCGAGCCTTACGCGGCGGCCGTGCACGAGGCGCGCCGTTATCCCGGGCAGCAGGCGGTGGCGGCCGCGCTGCGGGCGCTGCTCGCGGACTCCGGCCAGCCAGCGGACGGGCGCCCGGAGGGCACGCGGCGGACGGACGGGCAGGCACCGGGCCGGATCCAGGATCCGTACGGGTACCGGGCGCTGCCGCAGGTGCACGGTCCGGCCATGGACGCCGTACGTCACGCGGAGGCGACGGTGACCGCCGAGCTGAACGCCGCGGCGGAGAATCCCCTGATCGACGTGGCCGGCGCTACGGTCTGGCACAACGGGAACTTCCACACGGCCTATGTGGGGCTGGCCCTGGACGCGGCGCGGGCCGCCCTGTTCCAGACCGCCGCCCTCTCGGCGGCCCGGCTCGGGACGCTGGTTGAGCCGGCCTTCACGGGCCTGGCCCCGTTCCTGGCCACCGACCCGCCGCCGAGCTCGGGGATCATGATCCTGGAGTACGTGACGCACTCCGCGATCGCCGACATCCGCCGGCTGGCCGCCCCGGCCGCGCTGGGCAGTGCGGTGCTGTCACGGGGGGCCGAGGAGCACGCCGGGTTCTCCACCCAGTCCGCCCGGGCCACCACCGACGTCATCGGCGCCTACCGGATCGTGCTGGGATGTGAGCTGGTGGCCGCGGTCCGGGCGCTCCGGCTGCGCGGGACCCGGCCGGGCGGGCCAAGCCTGGTGGCCGCGTTCGACCTGGCCGCGTCGGCGCTGCCAGCCGGCACCGCCGACCGGCCGCTGGACGCCGATCTGGTCGCGGCGCAGGACCTGCTGGGCGCGCTCGCCGCGTTCGCCGGGCCGGACGAGGAACCGGAGGGCCGATGATGGCGGAGGCCGGGACGACGCGCTGGAACGAGCTGGCCGACCTGCCGTTCGCCGCCGCGCTGCGGCCCGGCCCGGGCGGCCTGGCACCGGCCGAGGACTATGACAGCGCCCACTTCGACCAGCTGGACCTCACCGGCCCCGACGCGTCGGGCAGCCGGTTCCTGGACTGCGCCTTCACCCGGGTGTCCATCCAGGACGGACGGCTGCGCCGCGCCAGGTTCGCCGATGTCTGGCTGCGCGACGTGCGCCTGATATCGACCACCCTGGCCGAGACCAGCTGGGTGGATGCGGCGGTCATCGGGAGCGTCGCCGCTGGCGTGGAGGCGTTCGGGGCGCAGCTGCGCCGGGTGAGCCTGCGCGGCTGCAAGCTCGACTCGGTGAACTTCCGGGAAGCCGCCCTGGTGGATGTGACCTTCGACAACTGCGTGCTGCGCGACGTGGACTTCGCCGGCGCGACGCTGACCAGGACCGCCTTCCGGGGCTCCCAGCTGACCACGACCAACTTCGCCCGCGTCACCCTGGACCAGGTCGACCTGCGCGGCGCCGAGCTGGGCATCACCATCGATCCCGAATGCCTGCGCGGCGCGATCGTGACCACCGCGCAGCTCGCGGAGATCGCGCCCCTGCTCGCCGAGAGCATCGGCCTGATCGTGACGGACGGTCCCTAAGGTTCCAGCGCCGCGGGAAGCAGCTGCCTGAGCAGGCCCGTTATGCTCGCGGCCTCGTCGTTGGCCAGGATGACGATGCTGGCCGCCCGGTCCGGGATCCAGCAGGCGAAGGACTGGTAGCCCGGGTTGTCCCCGGGGTGGTAGAAGGCCGCGCGCCCGGCGAAGACCCCGGTAAACATGCCGTAGCCGTAACCGGTGGTGGTCAGCCGGGGCTCACCTTCCTCATCGTCGTCCAGGGGCGCGTGCGCGGTGCACATCGCGCGCAGCGAACTCGCGGCGATCAGCTCACCGGAGTGCAGGGCGACGGTGAACCTGGTCAGGTCGCCCGCGGTGGACCAGATGTCGCCGGTGCCAGGCATCGCGCCCAGATCCCAGGGCGCCACCGGCTGACCGTCCTGGTAGCCGCGGGCCGCAGCGGCCGGGGCACCGCCCACGGTGGTCCGGGTCAGCTTCAGCGGGGACAGGATCCGCTCGGCAAGGAACTCCGGGTAGGGCTGGCCGCTGGCCCGCTCCACGATGAACCCAGCCAGCAGGAAGCCCGGGCTGCTGTAGTGCCACTGCGCGCCGGGCTCGGTGCGCAAAGGCGTGGCCTGGATGATCCGCAGCCGCTCGCTGATCCTCATCGGCTCGGCCGGGTCCAGGCCTGGGGCCTCGAGCCAGTGCGGGATGCCCGCGGTGTGGGACAGCAGGTGATGGAGCGTGACCTGCCGCCACTGCGGCGCGCCTCCGGGCAGCCACCGGTCAACCGGCTCGCGCAGGTCGAGCCGCCCGGACTCGGCCAGCAGCATGACCGCAGCGGCGGCGAACTGCTTGCTCACCGAGCAGAGCTGGAACGGCGTCACCGAGGTGCACGGGACACCGGCCCCGACGTCGGCCAGGCCCGCGGCCAGATCCGCCTCGACCGATCCGCCCTGGGTCACCATGGCCGTACCGCGAAGACCCTCGACCGGGCGCATATCGCGATCCTAGGTGCCCGTGCCGTACTCACCGCTGGCCACTCCGCCCAGCCGTGACACCGCCATGCCGCGGAGCAGCGGCGGGCAAATTCATTTGACATCTTATGGTTCGATGACTAACTTTCAAGCCAGGGGGCCCACCAGGGAGATCGGCTGAGGAGGAACCATGACTGAGCTGCCGTTCCAGGGCCGGGTGGCCCTGGTCGCGGGGGCGAGCCGGGGTATCGGGGCCGCCACCGCCGAGGCGTTCGCCGCCGCTGGCGCCGCCGTCGTGCTCGGCGCTCGCGACATCGCGGCCCTGGAGTCGGTCGCCAAGCGCATCGAGGCCAGCGGGGGCCGGGCGCTGGCCGTCCGGGCCGACGTGGCGGACGCCGACTCGAACCGCGAGCTGGCCGGGGCGGCGATCGAGGCGTTCGGGCGGCTCGACGCGGCGTTCAACAACGCCACCGACGGGCCGCTGCCAGCGCCGCTCGCCGACATCGAGCCGGCCGACTTCGACCGCGGCATCGCCACCAACATCCGCGGCACCTTCCTCGGCATGAAGTTCCAGATCCCGGCCATGCTCCGGTCCGGCGGCGGCGCGATCGTGAACATGGCGTCGATCGCCGGGCTCAACGCCACGGCCAACCTCGCCGCGTACGTGGCCGGCAAGGCCGGGATCATCGGCCTGACCAAGGTCGCCGCGCTGGACTACGCCGACCAGGGCATCCGGGTGAATGTGGTGGCGCCCGGCCCGATCCTGACCCACCATCTGGAGGCCGCGGGACCGGAGGCGCAGCGGCTGGCCGGGCTCTCCACCCCGATGCGCAGGACCGGCAGCGTCTCCGAGGTGGCGCAGACGGTGCTGTGGCTCTGCTCGGACCAGTCATCGTTCATCACGGGGGCGGTAATCCCCGTCGACGGCGGGCAGGCGGCCGGGAACAAGCCGCCGCAGATGTACCGGCAGGGGCAGCCGATGACCGCGCCGGCTGCGGACTGACGCTGGGGCTGACGGGCAGACGGTGCGACCTGGCACGCGCTGAACGCTGGTGCCAGGTGCACCGATCCGCCCGGTACCGGGGCCTCGCCCCCCGGGCGGATGTGTGCGTCTGGCCCAGGGCGTTTCGCCGTTGCCAGATGCACCGTCCGGCCGGCTCTTGCCGCACCGCGAAAACGCGTCCGTGGCGGGGTCTATTGTCGGCGGCAGGGAGCCGGAGCGCAGGGGTGGCGGGAGGGCGGGAAGTGGGATCGCCGGGGCCGTTGCGGGGGGTGGGGAAGACCGCGCTGGGGGTCGCGGTGGTGCGGGCGCGTGAGAGCGGGCGGGAGGACCGGCTGTTCGATGATCCTTATGCGCAGGCGTTCGTGGACGCGGCGCCGGGGGCGTTTCCCGGGGAGCGGCAGGCGGCGGTGCCGGGGGATGGGGATGGGGATGGGGATGGGCGGGGGACGTTGCGGGCGGTGGGGGCGGCGTTCTCGGCGCATGCGGTTATCCGGACGCGGTTCTATGACGAATGGCTGACCGCGGCTGTGGGGGATGGGTGCGGGCAGGTGGTGCTGCTGGCGGCGGGGCTGGATACACGGGCGTTCCGGCTGGGCTGGCCGGCCGGGACGCGGGTGTTCGAGGTGGACCTGGCCGAGGTGCTCACCTTCAAGGAGGCGGTGCTGGCCAGGTGCGGGGCCGTGCCGCGCGGCGAGCGGGTCACTGTGCCGGCCGACCTGCGCGGGGACTGGGCGGCGGAGCTGGTGGCGGCGGGATTCGACCGCACCCAGCCGGCCGCGTGGCTGGCGGAAGGGCTGATCATTTACCTCACGGCCGGTGAGGCCGGGCGGCTGCTCGGCGCGGCCGGTGGCCTGTCCGTCCCGGGCGGCCAGCTCGCGTTCGAGCACAATCCCGCGGGCACGGACACGGTGACGGCCCGGGCACGGCAGCTGCCGGCGATGCGGCCGTACGTCTCGTTGTGGAAGGGCGGGCTGAGCGACGCGCCCGGCTGGCTCACCAGCCACGGCTGGCGGCCCCGGTTCCACGAGCTCGCCATGCTCGGCCGTTCCTACCGGCGGCCGGTCCCCGACCCGGCCCGCAGCGGGTTTCTCACCGCCGTGCGGGTGAGCGGGCCGGGCGGGTGAGGGCGCTGCCGCCGCCGCGGGGAAGCCGGCGGCGGGCACCGGTGCCCGGGGCCCGGCATCAGGGGAATCGTTCCCCGGCCGCGTATTCCTCGCCGGGGTCGAGGTCGATCACGAGCCGGTCAGGCGGGATCAGCGCCGCCTCCGGCTGGCACCGCCACTTCTCCCCCGGCTCCATCCCTTCGATCGTGTCGCCGTCGTGGATGACGTCGCCGTGCTCGAAGATGTAGAGCCCGGCGGTGCGCAGGTAGGTGGCCAGGCGCGGCAGGTCCAGGTCGTGGCAGTGGCACTGAAGGTCGGGCAGCCCGAACACCTGCAGGCCAAGGGTGTCCATCACCACGTCGCTGGCGCTGCCTTCCACCCGGAACAGCCGCACATTCATCAGCCCCATCAGCGGCTGGCCGTCCGGTGACGGCGGCGAAAGGAGCTGGGTGGCCGTGGGCCACCACGCCGCCACCGGGCTGGTGAGGCGGCACACCGCCAGCACGGTCGCGCGGAACACCGCGAGCCGCTGCCACGGGGGGCGCACCCGGCCGAACATCTCGCCGATGGTCAGGGCCGCCCGGCACCGGTCCAGCACCGTCTGCGCCTGCGGGAACCCCCACGTCTGGCTGAGGTCGATCCGGGCCGGATCTGTCAGGTAATCATCGTTATCCACCGGCATGATCACCGACATGACGGGCACCCCCGCCTCAACGGTGTCCACGTCGCCGTCGCCCTCGTGCACGAGCAGCGTGGGCTGCCTGTCGTCGCCCGTGAGCACGGTCTGGGGCAGGACCTTGTTCACCTCGGCCAGCAGGCGGCCCTCATCGAGGCGTGTCTCCCGCTCATAAAGCAGCTCAACCAGGAGCGCGCCGTTGTCCGCCGGTGCCATGGCCTAAGCGGGACCCGCCGGCCGCAGCCGGCCGGGTCCCGCCCACGTGGCCGGAACGGATCGTCACCGATATGGCCGCTGGCTCAGCGGCCGCCGTTGCCGCCACCGCCGCCACCGTTGCCGCCACCGTTGCCGCCGCCGCCACCGCCACCGCCGTGACCGCCGCCGCCACCGTTGCCGCCGCCGGTGCCACCCCCGGACCCACCGCCACCCGAACCGCTGGAGGCGGGACTGCTGGCGGCGGGGCTGCTCTTCTTGGCCGGGCTGCTCTTGGCCGGAGCGGCCGGGTGGGCGTCGCGCTCGAACTCAGCGAACGGGAAGGCCCGGTGACGCCGCGGCGGGATCAGGAAGTTCTGCCGCCGGGTGGCGGTGATGAACCGCTCCAGCCCGTTGTCGTCCGGGTCCACGTGGAACTTCGCCTGGAGGTCCAGCGACGCCTGGTTGACCCGCATCGTGGTGAAGAAGTCGGCCGTCGGCACGAACACCATGAACTGCAGCTTCGGCTGCTTGGTCCCGTCGGGAACGTCCATGCTGTCAAAGCCGGGCCCGTCGTTCCGCACGTGGATCGGCCTGCCGTCGGCGGTCCGGGACGACCGCTGGAGGCAGGAGATGTGGCCCATCCGGTGCTGAGTCGCCGTCGAGCCCGCCGCCACGGCCAGCGTCTCGATGCCCGCCGCGCTCCGCGCCGCGTCACCGGCGCCCTGGAACACGTTGGGCAGGAAGGCCGGGCCGCCGCCGTCGGTGAACTGGTTCGCGCGGCCCATATTCGGCGGCGGGTCGGCGCGGAACATGTACTGGACGCGCTCGAGGAACGTCCCGTCCGAGCCCGGCGTCCCGGCCGCGTTGAGGTCAAAGAACTGGGCCATGTCCAGGATGTCGTGGGACAGGTGCTGCAGCGACCCGTTGTCAAAGTACTCACCGGGCTGGGCCGTGGTGAAGTGGATCCCGTCGGCGCCGACGAACGTGACGTCGGGCGCCGGGGCGGTCGCGTTGACCTGCTGGTCGGCGAAGCCCATCCACATCGGTGAGCTCGGGTTCACGAACGGGGCGAAGACCAGCTTGTTCTGGTCCGCGACCTGGCGCGGGAGCCCGCGCTGGACGAACATCACCCGGGTGCTGGTGAACTTCAGCCCGGCGTCCAGGTGCGGGGACCGCACCCGGCGGCCGGCCAGCTTGTTGCTGCCGCCCAGGAAGGCCAGCACGTCCCACAGGTTGCCCACGTGGTCGCTGCGGAGCGTGAAGAGCAGATCGTTCGCCTCGATCATGACCGGGACGTTGAACGTCTTCTTCTTGATGCCGGGGTTGGCCGGGCTGACGTCGGTCGGCGACGGCACCGCCTCCTCCAGGGCGAAACGGGTCTCGTCGGACAGGAGGCGCGGCACCTTGGCATCGAACAGCTTGCTGGGGAACCGGCTGAAGTACGGCAGCCCGTACGCCACGAAGGCGAACACCCCTTGCGGCGAGAACTGGTACGCCCGCTCGACCTCGTCCAGGGCGCGGGCGAGCTCGCGCTGGTCTTCCCGGCTGGGCCGCCGCTCCAGCGTGGCCGTGGCGAAGAGCGTGAAGACGGGCGGGAACGCCACCAGCACGCCGTTGACCGTCACCGCGGGGGCGGTGAAGCTGCCGATGTTGAACTGCACGTCGGGCAGGTCCATCCGGCCGTTCGCCCCGGCCAGGTCCGCGTTCGCCGGGTCGACGGCCAGGCGGACCGGGGTGGTCGCGATCTTGCGCAGCCCCTCGAGCCCGGCCACGGCCGCGGCCAGCGCGCCGCCGGAGATCAGCAGGTTACGCCGGGAAACGGCCAGCACACCGGATCGTGACCCGGCCTTGGGCGGCGAGATCCCCGGTGCCGTGGCCGGCTCGCGCGGCGGGGCCGCGTGCTTCCCGTGGCCGGGTTTCGGGTCGGCCTGGCCCGTCTTGCCGGCCTGGTGCTTGCCGCCAGCGTGGCGCTGGGGGGGAGTTTGGCTCGTCTTGCCGACCTGGTGCGTCCCTCGGGCGTGGCTTGGTCCGCCGTCGCGGCGTTCGGGATCGGTCAACTCGTCCATGGGTGAGGCCTCCTGTAGCGGGGGAGCGCCATCGGGGCCAGGACTAGGCCCGGGCGCGAGGAGGAAACGGATAAAGCTGTGTACCCTGCTGGCACATTAGGACTGGCGGTCAGTCCTGGATAGAGACAGAGTCCCCCTGGGATGACGGGACCCCCCTGGGGGTCTCCGCTGACGTGGCCGCCGGCAGCAGGCCGAAGGCGTCGGCGACGGTGAGCGCACCCGATCTGTTGCGCACGCCGAGCTTGCGGAACAGCCGCGTCTGGACGTTCTCCACGGTCTTCGGTGCGATGCCGAGCGCACGTGCGGTCTGCCGGATCGAGTGCCCGGCCGCCAGGGACTGGAGGATGTCGCTTTCCCGCGAGGTGAGCTCGGGCAGGCCGCTGTTTCCCGGGACCGGCTCGTCCCACCGGGCCCGCACCACCCCGATGAGGGGGCGCATCGGCAGCGAGTCCACGACCAGGTACCCCTGGCCGACCATCCGGAACACGGACAGGAAGTGGTCGTCCACCCGGTTGGCGGCGACGAGCGCGCTGGCGCCGCTGGCCAGCGCCTCGGCGAGGTCGGGGGAATCGAGCGGCTCCCTGTGCACCAGGACCGCCGGGATGCTCATCTCGGCGACCAGGTCCCAGTCGGACGGTGCCGGGTCCACGAGAGCGGCCACGATCGGCCCGCGGTGCCACCGGGCCCAGTGCGTGTCAGTGACCGGCCCGGGCAGGCGGATGAGCACGAACGGCAGCATGCTCCGGAGCAGGACGGTCACCACCCGGTCCAGGTCGGGACCGGGCCGTCCGGCGACCACGGCCAGCGGGCCCGAGCCGTTCTCGGCCTGGCGCCGGCGCGGCGGCGGGGCCGCGGCGGCCTGCTGCTCGAGCATGCCGAGCGAGGCGGCGCGGGCAACGGCGTGCGCCCCGCTGCTCACAGCCAGCTTGGCGTAGACGCGGCGCTTGAGGTTCTCCACCGTGAGCGGGCTGATCCCCAGCAGCGCCGCGATCTCGGTGACGCTGTGGCCGGAGCTGGTCAGCACGACGATCTCGTGCTCCCGGTCGGTCAGGCCGCCCCGGTCACGCTTGGTGTCCTGCGCGTGATCGCCTTTTTTCCGGCGGAGCAGCGCGAGCACGGCAGTGAGGCCGCGTGACTCGGGCACGAGGGAGGAGACGCCTGCCCGGCAGGCGGCGGCGACGTCCTGCTCGGACGCGTCGCGGTAGGTCACGATCACGTTCAGGTCCGGGAACCGGCGGACCAGCGCGCTCACCCGCCCGGCCATCTCGCCCAGCTGGCGGCCCGCGTCAAGAATCACGACATCGGGCCGCCGCAATTCACACAGAGCCACGATGCCGTCAGGCTCCGCCACCCGTCCCACGACGGCGACATCCGGCCGGACAGCAAGACAGGCGGCCAGGGTGTCCCGGAGCAACCGCCGCGGCGACTGCACCGCCACCCGGACCGTGACGCGAGTTTGCATCGCTACCATCGCTGCCAGGGTTCCGTTATCTCCGCTCCCAGCAGTTGCTGTTTGAAACTGGAGTGTACGGCTTTCGCGCTGCTAACCGCGGGTGAATCGCCCTTTACCCTGCTAGCCCGCCCGGCTGGAGTGGCATCGGCGCGCGCCCCTGGAGCGGGCGCCGGCCCCCGGTGTCCCTCATGGGAGCACTACGTGCTCATATAGAAACTCTGCGCGGTCATGACGGCGCCGATCACGCTGCGGCGAGGCACTGCGGATTCCGTGGTATGCCAGGAACGTGCCATACACGGCTATGACAAGCGCAAATAAGCCCTGGCTGCGGATATTTACCGGCGTAAACGGCCCGGCAAACGGATCGGCTAAACGAATCCGTCGTTGCCGCTCACCGGCATGGCGCGCGTGCCGTGCATTGATTTGCCGTTACGTTGAGTGAGTGAGCATCGGCCAGAGCGTCGGCGGTGAGCAATGCCCGCAATGCGAGCAAGCCGATCTGCGCCCTTACGGGAACGGCTCCAAGTGGGCCTGCCCCCGCTGCTACTTCGTGCTCCCGTGCTGTGAGGGCGGCGAACTGGCCGCACCGGCGGCCCCGGGGCGCGCCGCGGGGCCGCCAGCGGATGTCAGGCGGCCGGCTGGTTAAGGCGCTGCCGTCCGGCTAACGGGCACGGCGTGCCGGGGGCGAGCCGCCCGTCGCGGGGCCCGTCCCCTGCCACACTGATCGGCTATGTCCACGTGGATCTTCAGGGAGACCGCGCCGGGCCCAGGGCTCCGGGTCGCGGTCAAGGACCTCATCGATGTCGCTGGCGTCCCCACCACGGCGGGCAGCCTGGCCGTCGCCGACCTCGCCGGGCCAGCCGCGGCCGACGCCGCATGCCTGGCCGGGCTGCGCGCCGCGATCGCGCGCGGCCACGCGTGCCTGGCGGGCAAGGTCAACCTGCATGAGCTGGCCTACGGCATCAGCGGGATCAACCTGGCGTTCGGGACGCCGGTCAACCCGCTCGATCCGGCTCTCGTGCCAGGCGGGTCGTCCAGTGGATCGGCGGTCGCCGTGGCCACCGGCGAGGCCGACGTCGCCTACGGCTCGGACACCGGCGGGTCGATCCGGATCCCGGCCGCGTGCTGCGGGGTGGCCGGCCTGAAGACCACCTGGGGCCGTATCCCGCTGGCCGGGGTGTGGCCGCTGGCGCCGAGCCTGGACACCGTGGGGCCGATGGCGCGTGACGTGGCCGGCCTGGCCGCCGGGATGGCGCTGCTTGAGCCGGGATTCACCGTGTCCGCCGACCCGCCGGGAACGGTCGGGCGGGTGGCGATGGACGCCGATCCCGCCATCAACGAGGCGGTCGACACGGCACTCGCGGCCACCGGCTGGCAGATCTCGCCGGTCGCGCTGCCGGGCCTGAAGGCCGCGATGAACGCAGCCATGATCGTGCTCGACGCCGAGGCGTGGGAGAGCGACGGGGCGCTGGCCCGCTCCGCGCCCGGCAGGATCGGCCCCGATGTGCTGGCCCGGCTGCACGGGGCCAGCGAGGTCACCCCGGCGGAGCTCGGCGTGGCCCGCCAGCGGGCGTCACACTGGCTGGCGGCGCTGTCGGCGCTGTGGGACCAGGTCGACCTGCTGGCCGTGCCCACGCTGCTGGGCTTCCCGCCGGCTCTCGACGACGCCCAGGGCCTGGCCAGGATCCGGGGCCTCACCCCGCCGGTGAACCTGGCCGGGGTGCCCGCGCTCGCGCTGCCGGTGCCGGCCGGCGGGCACCTGCCAGCGAGCATTCAGCTGATCGGTCCCGCGGGCAGCGAGGAGCGGCTGCTGGCCGCCGGGGCCGCCCTCGAGCGGGCGGTCCGGGCCTGACCGGTCAGCAGGCCCGGACCCGGACAAATTCCCCGGGAACCGGCCAGCCGGCCGGGGCGGCCAGGCGCCGGGATCAGGGCCACCGGCGAGGTCAGTCGCCGGGGATCAGCAGCCGCGCGGGCTGCCGGCGGTGACGGCCCTCGGCCAGGCGGACGTGGTGCAGGAAGCGCCAGCCCTTGCCGGTGAGCAGGAACTCCCCGCTGCGGCCCGTGGCCGCGATCCCGTTCAGCACCGCCTGCGGATCACCCCAGTGGTGCTCGCCGCCCAGGTGGGCGTCGACGATGTCGGTGACCTCGCCGCTGACCGGGTCGATCCCGGCCAGATACGGCCTGGTCAGGATGTTGGCCCAGACCAGGCCGCCGGACCATTCCAGGTCGTTGAGCCCGCCGACCCGCTCGCCCTGGCAGCGGACCCGGATGATCTCCAGCGGGGCCAGGGTCTGCGGATCCCGCCTGACCAGCTCGCTGCTGCCGTCGCTGGTCAGGATGTGATCACCGATGCTGCAGATCCCCCAGCCCTCCCGGTTGTAGGGGATGGTCTCCAGCAGCGCCAGGGTGTCCGGGTGCCAGCGCAGCGCGGTCCGCTCCCGCCAGGTGAGCTGCCAGATCGCCTCGCCCGCCCGGCAGATGCCCTCCGCGAACAGCTCGGGCGGCAGCGGCGCGCACGCCTCCCACTCCCCCGCGCCGAGCTTGTACCGGCGCAACGCCGACTGCCCGTACAGCCCGGTGCTCTCCCACACGGTGTCGCCGGACAGCAGCAGGCCCTGGGTGAAGCCGCGTCCCGGGTGGGGCAGCCGGCGCAGCACCTTCAGCCGGTGGAACCTCATGCCTGGCGGCGGCGCCGCCACCCGGGCCCCCCGGCCCATCCGGGCCTCCCGGCCCAGCGGGCCAGCGCCGGGCGCAGCGGGCGGTCGGTGTACCCGCCGTCGGCCAGCCCGGCCCGCCGCTCGAAGATGTTGCGGGAGCCGAAGTCGCCGGTCAGCACCCAGGACACCCCCGCCGCGGTGAAATACAGCGGCAGCATCACCAGGCCCGCGCAGCAGGCGAACTGGGTCGCGTGCCGGGCCTCGTGCGCCAGGAGCGCCTCCTGCGCGACCAGGGCGTCCCGCTCGATGCGGGTCATGATGACATTGCCGAGGGTGAACGCGGGCGCCGGAGGCACCGGCAGCCGGTACCGTTCCCCGATCAGCAGGCCGTCATGGCCGCGGGCCAGCCTGGCCCGCCCGGCCGCCGCCACCAGGACGCCGGCCAGGGTCGACCCGTTGACCAGGTTGGCCACCAGCCGCACCCGGTAGGCGGCGCGCATCGCTAGGCCGTGTCTCGCAGATCTATGCCGTCGCGAGCGGATGCCGGCGGGATGGATCGCAGGGCGGAGGAGGAGCCGATAGTGGAGCTATCGGCGACGACGACAACGCCGCGAGACGCCCGTCCGGCGGCCGCGTAGCAGGCTGGAGATCTGCGAGACATGGCCTGGGTCAGGGGCCGAGCTGGTCCGGCTTCGGCGTGGCTGCCACGCCCACCGAATCCCAGATGGGCTTCGGTGCGGGCGGCAGGCCCAGCGGCACGTTGCCGTGCTCGCGGTGCGCGGCCGCCGCGCCGGTGTGGTAGGCCTCGAGCTGGCTCACGAAGTCCGGGTTACCGTACGGCCTGCCGTCGATGAGCGGCCCCTGCCGGTGCTCCAGCACGGCGAGCACATCGTCACCGGTGAGGGTCTTGTGCGTCTCCAGCGCGTGCGCCAGGCACAGGACCTGGCCCCGGCTCTCGGTGAGGATCTGCTCGACCCGCGTTAGCAGGCCGGTCAGGGTGTCCTCGATCCGGTCGGCCAGCGCCCGCCGCAGCTCCTGCTCGGGGTCCTGGCCCTTCTTCTTCCGCCCGCCTGCCCCGCCGCCGGGCGAGCCGACCTCGAGCCGCTTGGCGGTCGAGTACGACGACACGGTGGACCCCATGCCCCAGAAGCCCTCCATGAACGACGCCACCGTGGTGGCCGACTCCAGGTCGCCGGACACGCCGGAGGAGCTGTCGTTGTCGAAGAACATCCGCTCGCCCGCGAGGGAGGCCAGGGACACCAGGATGTCGGTCTCGTACTCGGTGCGCCAGCGGGTGAACTGGTCCTCGGGCGGGATGCTCGCGACCATCCCGAGGTAGTCGCTGCCCTTCTCGATGGTCGCGATGTCGATCTCCATGTGCTGGCGGGTGCGGTAGGCGACCAGCGCGTGGCAGGCCTCGTGGACCGCCACCGCGTGCCGCTCGCGCTCGATGTACTCCACGTCCTCCGGCGGCCCGAGCTCCTTGAGCTGCTTGGCGCGGATGACGTCCTGCCAGGTGATGACGTCCCGCCCATCGCGGATCGCGTGGATTAGCGCCTCGTTGACCATGTCCTTGATGGTGGCGCCGGTCGCGTACGGGGTGATGATGGCCAGCTTGTCCACCTGCTCGGGGGTCAGCTCGTTCCGCACCTTGGCCAGGTAGCCCTGGTAGGTCTTCACCCGGCCCGCCTTGGACGGGTAGCCGACCTTGTAGATCCGGTCGATCCGGCCGGGCCGCAGCAGCGCCTCGTCCAGCGTCTCCGGCATGTTGCTCGCCATCATGACGAGGATCCGGTACTTGGGCGGCGGCTTGGGGCGCATGCCGAAGATCCGCCGGATGTGGCGGTTGACGAAGCCGCGCGGCTTCTTCAGCCCGGACAGCTCGGTGAGCAGCGCCTGCAGGGTGCCCATGCCGCCGCCGCCGCCACCACCGCCCATGCCCCCGCCGATGATCTGCCTGCTGCGCCGGCCGTCCGGGGCGTCGTCCTCGATGCCCGACGCCATGGCGCGCCGCAGCAGCATCCACTGCACGTCCTGCGACAGGTAGGAGAAGCCGTGGCAGCCGGCCTGGTGCGGCGCCGGTGTCATCCCGCGCGGGAAGCCGGGGCCGCCCTGGCCCAGCGCGCCACGGTTGCCGAGCGAGTCGGCCTCGTCGAAGAAGACGATCACCCCGCCGTACCGCAGCGCGAGCCGGCGCAGCTTGCGGAACAGCCCCTTCACCTTGAGCACGCCGATGCCGAAGAACATGTTGATGAACGCGCCCGGGTCCACGAACACGTACGGCTTGCCGGTCTCCCCGGCCACCGCCTCGGCCATCAGCGTCTTGCCGGTGCCGGGCGGGCCCCACAGCAGGATCCCGCCGGGCACGTACCCGCCCTTGTCCTCGATCTGCTCCGGGTGCTCCAGGTAGAGGATGTTCTCCTTCACCTTCGCCAGCACGTGGTCCTGGCCCCAGACGTCGGCGAACCGGGTCTTGATGTCGTCGGGGAAGTAGACGTCGACCCCGCCCCGGGACAGGAACCAGAACAACGCGCCGAACTGGAGGATGAGGAAGAGCATGGCGAACACGATCTGGAACACGAACGGGAGCGCGTGCCAGATGTAGCCCGGCAGGTGAAGCAGCGCCAGGAACGGGTTGGTGTGGGTCACCTTGCCGATGACCACGGCGATCACGGCGATCCAGAACAGCCATCCGAGCAGCCGCCGGACGCGGAACCGGGTCCAGTCGGACAGCTTGCGGTGGGTGGCCCGCTCGAACCCGCCGAAGACGGTGTGGGTCCAGAACCGGTGGTAGCCCGCCCAGTGCTCGCTGATGAGGAAGTGCAGCTGGCGCAGCGCTTCCAGGGCGATCAGGAGGAAGACCCACGAGGCGGACCTGAGCTCGAGCCGCATCGCGTCGCCGAACCCGATCAGCGGGTTGTCCGCCATCACGGACCAGACCAGCACGAACCAGACCAGCACGAGGAGGAGCAGGAACTTCACCCGGTCCCAGAAGGCGAGCGGCTTGCGGGTAGGCCGGTCCTCGTCCCGTGGCCGCTCACCGGGCGCGGGCAGTCCCTCGACCGGGCCCGCGGGGGCTGTCGTCATCAGTTGCTCCTGACCGTGAATGACTGCATTACTGTGTCGATCTCGCCGTGGTCCCGCTGGTAACAGCTTGCCAGGCAGTGCAGCACCAGAAGGTAGATCTCGGTGTCATCGGCGTTGGTGAACGCGACCTGGTCGAAGGTGTCGGTGCTGCCGTCCGGGAACGTGTAGTCGAAGGTGACCCGCACCCCGTGCACGCCCTGGTCCTGGGTGAGGACGGTGTTGCGCAGCAGGTGGAACCCGGTCAGCGGGAAGCCGCTCTTGGCGGCGGTCGCCCGGGTCGCGGTGGTCACCGGCAGGAAGATGTCACGCAGTTCGTTGTAGGACATGCCCGCGGCCGCGGCCGAGTTGAGCGGCTCGACCAGCGCGAACGCGAACGGCTGCGGGACCACCGAGCCGAACACGTGGGAGGCTGACGGCGAGGGGTTGCCGTCGTACCCGACCGACCACACCCCGCTCGGCTGCGACGAGCTGCCGCTGCCGCCGCGCAGCACCTTGGCCAGCGCCGAATCGCTGAGCTTGCTCCACCCGGACGGGACCTTGAAGTAGGCGTGCGCGTCAGAGTTCGAGACATAGGTGAACTGGGGTGCCCCGCAGGCCGAAACCATGACCACCATCAAGACCAGCCACAGCCCGGCGAGTACCCTGTTCATCCACCCTCTCTTGCTCGCCAAACGGCGTGACCTCCCCGTCGCCCGGTGTTCCGCCTGTACCGCGAGTATCGCTCGTGAACGCGGTACGGCGATAGTGCCCAGACCGAACGCGCCCATGCACATAACACGTAAGCAATGGTATGGGGGTTCCGGCGATGCCGGTGGCTCCCCCGGCCGGCTGGCCGCCGCCGGGTCAGAGGCGGCCGGGAGGGGGACCGGCGTCGGCCACGCCAGCCTCGGCGTACGTCCCCGCCTCGCCGGTCAGGCCGCGCCGGCGGCCCCGGGCCCCGATCGCCCAGAAGGCCACCCCGGCCAGCACCATCACCACGAACGCGCCGAGCGTGACTGACTCGAAGAAGACCCGGGACACCCCCCAGTTGCTCTCCATCGAGTACGACTGCCCGAACACCGCGTTGATAGCGCCCGGCCATAGCAGGGTGATGGCCGTGATGATGACGAACAATTCGCAGATCACGACCGCGGCCCAGGCCCCGGCCGTGCCCCCCGGCACCCGGTAGGGCCGGTCCGCGTCCGGGTACTTCCGCCGCAGTGCGACCAGGGCCGGGAAGACAAAGACGTAGCTCACCGAGGTGGTCGAGATCACCAGCGCGATCATCACGGAGAAGAAGTTCGCCAGGCTCCCGCTGGTGATGAGGAAGACGAAGAAGACGAACACCGAGGCGACGACGCCCGAGGCGATGTTGACCGCGATAGGTGTGCCAAAACTGGCGAAGCGCCCCATCCAGGCTGGGGCAGCGCCGTCCAGCGCCGCGATGGCCTGGGTCCGGTCGGCACCCTCCAGCCAGACCGAGCCGCTGCCGAGCAGGGTGAGGATGATCAGGACCCCGAACACCACGCCGTGGCCAGCGGGCGGGCTAACGGACGCCGCGAGGGCGGAACTGCACGCTGATCCGCGGGCCGGCGGCCCGGGCGGTCTTGGGCACCGCATGCTCCCAGGTGCGCTGGCAGCTGCCGCCCATGACCAGCAGGTCACCGTGGCCGAGGTCGTGGCGGATCGCAGGGCCGCCACCGCGCGGCCGCAGCAGCAGCGCACGTGGGGCGCCGAGCGAAACGATGGCCACCACCGTGTCCTGCGTGCCGCCGCGGCCGATGGTGTCGCCGTGCCAGGCGACGCTGTCCCGGCCGTCCCGGTACAGGCACAGCCCGGCCGTGCACAGCGGCTCGCCGAGCTCGGGCCAGTAGTGCCGGTCGAGCGCGTCTCTGGCCCGGGCCAGCACCGGGTCGGGGAGCGGCTCGCCCTCGCCGTAGAAGCACAGCAGCCGCGGGACGTCCACCACCCGGTCGTACATCTGGCGCCGCTCGGCCCGCCATGGCACGGTGTCCAGCAGCCGGCCGAACAGCGCGTCGGCGCCGGCCAGCCAGCCCGGCCGGGTGTCCACCCAGGCCCCGTGGGCCAGGGGCCGGCGGCGGACCGACTCCCCCAGCGGGCCGGGCCCCGCCTGGCCCGTGAGGTCGAGCAGCGAGCCCTGGAACACATCAGCCATGGGCCGAGTATAGCCCGTATACGAACAGAGGTTCGATAGAACGCGGTGGCCTGCTCGTTATATGACCTTGCGCGCGCCGCCGGACAGCCGGGTGGCCAGCTCGTCGTCGATCTGCTGGGCGCAGTCGATGAGGCGGGGCAGGAATTCCTTCTCCAGCGTCCGCATGGCGACCCGCGCCGCGTGCGCGCTGGCGTTGATCGCCGCCACCACCTTGCGGGAGCCGTCGCGGATGGGGACTGCGATCGAGCGGACGCCGGCCTCCAGCTCCTGGTCCACCGCGGCCCATCCCTGGCCGCGCACTTTCGACAGCACCGCGCGCAGTTCCTGCGGGTCGGTGATGGTCTGCTCGGTGAGCTTGCGCAGCTTGGTCCGGCTCAGGTGGGCGTCGAGCTCGGCTTCGGGCAGGTGAGCCAGCAGGACCCGGCCCATGGAGGTCGGATACGGCGGCAGCCGGGTGCCCACCGTCAGCGAGATGGTCATGATCCGGTTGGCGGAGGCGCGCGCCACGTAGACCAGGTCGTCGCCGTCGAGCACGCTCACCGAGCAGGACTCGTGCAGTTCCTCCGCGAGGTCCTCCAGGTGCGGCTGGGCGATCTGGGCGACGCTGAACGAGGACAGGTAGGCGTAGCCCAGGGCCAGCACCCGCGGGCGCAGCGAGAACTGGCGCCCGGAGCTGCCGACATAGCCCAGCTCCTGCAGGGTCAGCAGGAAACGCCGGGCAGCTGCCCGGGTGAGGCCGGTGCGCTCCGCGACCTCGGACAGGGTCAGCGACGGGTGCTCGGAGGAGAAACACCGGATCACGGCCAGGCCGCGGTCGAGGGACTGGACGAAGTCGGTGCGGCGCCCGGTGCCCTCACCGGCCCGGCGGGCAGCCCGCTCCCAGGCGCCGTCCGGCTGCTCGCCGCCGCCCGGTGCGTCCCCGCCTGGCGTGTTCACATTGCGAACGATAGCGCGACGAGGGCGCGATCCGCCAGGCCGGGTGCCCCTAGGAGCCTCGGCCGCGCTGGTCCGGGCCCGGCCGGTCAGGCCCGGGCCGCGCGGCAGCGGGCGACCTCGTGCAGGGCGATCCCGGCCGCCACCCCGACGTTGAGCGACTCGGTGGCGGCCGCCATGGGGATCTGGGCCAGCAGGTCGCAGCGCTGCGCCACCAGCCGGGACAGCCCGCGCCCCTCGGACCCGACCACCAGCACCAGCGGCCCGTCGGCCACCTCCAGGTCGCCGACGCCGGTCGTTCCCGCGGCGTCCAGGCCGACCACGAACAGCCCTTCCCCGGCGTAGGCGGTGAGCGCCCGGACCAGGTTGGGCGCCTGCGCGACCCGCACCCGGGCCAGCGCCCCGGCCGACGCCTTCCAGGCGCCCGCCGTGACCTTCGCCGACCGCCGGGCCGGGATGAGCACGCCGTGGCCGCCGAACGCGGCCGCCGAGCGGGTGATCGCACCCAGGTTGCGCGGGTCCGTCACCCCGTCCAGCGCGACGATCAGCGGCGGCTCACCCCGCGCCGCGGCCAGCGCCGTCAGGTCGGCCGGGTGGACGTAGTTGTAGGGCCTGACCCGCAGGGCCAGGCCCTGGTGGACCGACCCGCCGGTCAGCCGGTCCAGCTCCGCCCGGCCCGCCTCGATCATCGGGACGCCGGCCCGCGCCGCCAGGGTGATCGCCTCGCGCACCCGGTCGTCGGCGTCCAGCCGCTGGGCCGCGTACAGGGCGGTCGCCGGGACCGCGGCGCGCAGCGCCTCCAGCACCGCGTTGCGGCCGGCCACCACCTCGGGCGCGTCACCGGCCCCCCGCGCGCGGCCGCCCGCGGAGTCGCCTGCGGGGGACGTGCGCGCCCGGCCCGTCCGCCCGCCGGCCGGCCCCTCGGCAGAACGGCCTGCGGCCACCCGGCCCGGCTGCCCCGCGGAGGACCGGCCGCCCGAACGGCCAGCAGGTGTGCCGCCGCTCTCCGGGTCGGCCCGGTCCTGGTCCCGCGCGGCCCGGCGCTGCGCCGGGTGGCCGGGGCGCAGGTACGCGGGCGGCGTCGGCCCCTTGCCCTCCAGCCGCCGCCGGCCGTGGCCGCCGGTGCCCGGGCGCGGCTTACCCGACTTGGTGCGCCCGCCCCGTCCCGCGCGGCCGGAGCCTGACCGCCCCGACGATCCCCCGCTCACCGCCGGCCGTCCCTCGGGAGGAACCCGCCAGCCCCGCGGCCACCGCCGCGGGTCATCGCTTGAGCTCCCATCGGGACCCGTCCGGGGTGTCCTCGATGAGCACGCCGGCCGCCTGCAGGCGTTCCCTGATCGCGTCGGCCGCCGCCCAGTCCTGGCGCTCGCGGGCCGCCTGCCGCTCGGCGAGCGCCCCCTTGACCAGGGCGTTGACCACCTCGCGCAGGTCGTCGTCGGCGCCACGGCTGACCCACGGCTGGGCCAGCGGGTCGAGTCCGAGCACGCCCAGCATGGCCCGGACCGAGGCCAGCGCGGCCGCGGTCGCCTCCGCGTCGCCGGCGGCCAGCGCGTTGTTGCCCTCGTGCACGGTGGCGTGGAGGACCGCGAGCGCCTGGGGCACGCCGAGGTCGTCGTCGAGCGCGGCGGCGAACTCCTCCGGCCAGGCCGGCCCGGCGGCCGGGTCCGGGCTGGCGGCATCCGGCGCACCGGCGAACTCGCCCGCCCGCACGACGAAGCCCTCGATCCCCCGGTAGGCGGCGACCGCCTCGGCCAGCGCTTCCGGCGAGTACTCCATCGCCGAGCGGTAATGCGCCTGGCCCAGGTAGTACCGCAATTCCACCGGCCGCACCTGGGTCACCATCGCGTTGACCAGCAGCGAGTTGCCCAGCGACTTGCTCATCTTCTCGCCCTGGACCCCGAGCAGGCCGTTGTGCATCCAGTACCGGGCGAACCCGTCGCCGGCCGCCCGGGACTGGGCGAGCTCGTTCTCGTGGTGGGGGAACACCAGGTCCAGGCCGCCGCCGTGGATGTCGAAGACCGGGCCCAGGTACTTGGTGGCCATCGCGGAGCATTCCAGGTGCCAGCCGGGGCGGCCCGGCCCCCACGGGGTGTCCCAGGCCGGCTCGCCGGGCTTCGCGGCCTTCCAGAGGGTGAAGTCACGCACGTCTCGTTTGGCATCATCGGTGTCGGTGTCGTCGGCGGGCCGCATGTGCTCCAGGCGCTGGCCGGACAGCGCGCCGTAGGCCGGCCAGGAGGTGACGTCGAAGTAGACGCCGCCCCCGGAGGCGTACGCGTGGCCGCCGTTGACCAGCCGCCGCATGAGCGCGATCATCTCCGGCACGTGGCCGGTCGCCCGCGGCTCCACGTCGGGCGGCAGGCAGCCGAGCACGTCGTAGGCGCGGGTGAACGCCCGCTCGTTACGCTGGGCCACCGCCCACCAGGGGATTTCCTCGCCGGCGGCGACCCGCAGGATCTTGTCGTCGATGTCGGTGACGTTCCGGCAGAACATGACCTGGTAGCCGCTCGCCTTCAGCCAGCGGACGAAGATGTCGAAGTTGACGCCGGACCGGATGTGCCCGATGTGCGGTGGCGCCTGCACCGTGGCGCCACACAGGTACAGCGACACCGCCCCGGGGCGGATGGGGGTGAAGTCGCGTACGGCGCGCGCGGCGGTGTCATGGATGCGGAGCGTCACGCCGCCCAGGCTACCGGGAGCCGCGGCCCGCCCGCAGATCCGAAGCCATTCGGTGATCATGGGATCTCGGCGCTAAGCAGCAGGCGCTGGCCTACTGCAGGGAGGCGCTCGACCTGCTGCAGGGCTCGGCGGACCC
The DNA here is from genome assembly GCA_963730065.1 of uncultured Actinomycetes bacterium. GTDB lineage: Bacteria > Actinomycetota > Actinomycetes > Streptosporangiales > Streptosporangiaceae > UBA9676. Next base: position 369,287 of record CAVSQL010000020.1, read on the forward strand.
GGCGCGGATTCCCGCAGCTGACCCGCGGTCCCCGGTCACGGGCCGCCCTCGAGGCTGTAGGCCCGGTACTCGCCCGGGCCGGTCCGAAGGTAGACGATCATCGCGCACACCTGCGAACTGCTGGCGGCGAGCCGCTGCGATCCGGCGGTGGTCGCGGCGAACAACTCCTGACGTGACCAGCCGAGCGGCGGGTACACGCCTACCGCGTGGATCGGGACCGGCTCCTGCGCGGAGATCTGCCGCCAACTGCGCGGCGGGCCGCCGAAGGACTCGTAGTCCCGCCCGCACCAGTGCACGCGGGCCGAGGCTCCCTGCCCCGGCCACACGTTATAGACCGCGCGGTACCGGACGGCGAAGCCGCCCGCAGCGGCGACCATCAGCACCAGGGCGCCGCCTGCGACCCTGGCCCAGAGACGCCCGCCACGCGCCGCCGTCAGGGTGCTCACGCCGGCCATCATGTCGGCTCCGGCGCGAGCGCTTCAACCTGCGCGGGGAAGTCTCCCCACCGGGGAGGCGCGGCGCCCTCAGCCCGGCGACCGCGGCCGTCGGGGTCCACCGCCCCTCAGCTGCTGGCGCGGGCCCAGGACCAGGCGTATTCGGGATCCTCGGCCCGGCGGGCCGCCGGGCCGAGGTTCAGCGGGCGGAACGTGTCGATCATGACGGCGGTCTCGTCGGTGGTGGTCTTGCCCTCGGCCAGGCCCGCCACCGCCGCCTCGACCGCGCCCGGCTGCGGGCCGTGGGTGAACCCGGCCGGGTGCAGGGTGATCGAGCCCACGCCGATCCCGGAGCCCTTGCGCGCGGTGTAGTCGCCCCCGACGTAGAACATCATCTCGTCGGAGTCCACGTTGTGATGGTTGTAGGGGATCGGGACGGCCTCGGGGTCGAAGTCGAGCGGCCGTGGGCAGAACGAGCACACGACAAAGTTCGGCCCTTCGAAGGTCTGGTGGACCGGCGGCGGCGCGTGGGTGCGCTTCAGCACCGGCTCGAAGTCGGCGATGTTGAACGCGAACGGGTACAGGCATCCGTCCCAGCCGACGACGTCGAACGGGTGGTGGGCGTAGGTCAGGCGGGTCAGGCCGCTCCGGGTGCGGACGATGACCGGCACGTCCTGCCCGTCCGCGAGCAGCGGGCCCTCGGGCCCGCGCAGGTCACGCTCGCTGTACGGGGCGTGCTCGAGGAACTGGCCGAACGCGGACAGGTAGCGCCGCGGCGGCCGGATGTGGCCGCTCGCCTCGATCGTCAGCGCGCTCACGCCGGGACCGGCGGGCAGCCAGCGGTGAATGGTCCCGCGCGGCACCACGATGTAGTCGCCGGGCCCGGCGGTCAGCGTGCCATAGACGGACTCGAATACCGCCGACCCCTGCTGGACGTAGACGGCTTCGTCGCCCGCTGAATTCCGGTAAAGACCGGACGGCCCGGCGGCGGAAACAAACGATATGCGGACGTCGTCATTGGCGAAAAGCAGGGCCCGGCCGAGCACCAGGTCATCCCCGCCGGGCACGACAGCGGTGCGCACGTGCCGCGGCAGCAGCGGATGGTTCGGTACCGTCCCGGCCTGCGCGCCGTCGTCCAGCCCCTCGCTCTTCACGATCGCGGTGGGCGGATGAACGTGGTAAAGAAGGGAGGAATCAGACGAGAATCCCTCCTCACCCATAAGCTCTTCTGAGTACAGTCCCCCATCGGGGCGGTGAAAACGGATATGGCGCTTGCGGGGGACCTCCCCCGTCACCCGGTAGTACGGCATATCGTCTCCCTCGACGCCGAGGCCGCGCGGGTGCACGCACGGCTGGGCCGTTCGCCGTCCCGGACATTCCCTCTCCGCGCGCTGGGCGTGCCTACCAGCCGACCGCCTGCCCGGCGCGGAGAATAGAGCCCGTAGTCCCGACTATAGGCGGGCGCGAGCGGCCCGAGTGGCGCCGCAGGAAGGACAAGCTCCGTGATGAACGACTATCCCGTCACGCGCGGGGCCCGGCCTGGCGATCCTCACCTCAGGCTCCGGCTGGCCGCGCTCATCGCTGTCATCGCCGGCGTGGTGCTGGTGGCCGCGGCCGCCTTCCTGCTCTCCTACGCCGGCATCCACCAGATCGCGCTGCAGGCCGGAGTCGCTCCGGCGCTGGCCCGGCTCTACCCGCTGATGTTCGACGCGATGCTGGTCGTCACCTGCGCCGCCGTGCTGGCCCTGCGCAACGCGGGCTGGGGGACCAAGTTCTACGTGTGGGTGTGCCTGCTGGTGGTGCTGGCCGCGGTGGCCGTCGGCGACGCCCTGCACGCCACCGGAGTCCATCTGACCGGCCAGGGCGCGCGGGCGGCCATCGCCGTCATCCCGTGGGCGCTGCTCCTGATGGGTTTCGGGATATGGCTGGTGATGCTGCGGCAGTGGCGCCGGGCCCGGGCCGCGGCCGCGGTCAGCGGGTCGGAGAGCAGCCCGGCCGGCCGGGAGCGGCCGGCCATCGAGGCCCCCGCGGCCGCCCCCGCGGCCGCCGCCACGGGCGCGGTCACCTGGGCGGCGGCCGCCCGGGGCGCCGCACCGGCCCGCCCGGGCGCCCCGGGCGTGGGGATCGACACCCTGCTGCAGCGGGACGCGGACCGGGCGCCGGACCGCGCCGCCGCAACGGAAGGGGCAGCGGACGGGACACAGGGCCCGGCCCAGGGCCAGCAGCGCACCGCGGAGCCAGCTCAGGACCAGCCCGCTGCGACGGCCGGAGCCGCCGTCGCCGGCACCGAGGCCGTCGGGGCCGGGCAGAACGGGGCCACTGCCACCGAGGCCACCGGGACCAGCCCGGAGGGCGACCGCAAGGACCCGGAGGGCGACCGCAAGGACGATGCCGACACCCGGGGCCGCCGGACCCGTCTGGGTGGCCTCTTGAAGCTGCCGGACAGCACGTTGGACGACGAAGAGTCGGTCAAGGTCTTGCCCGCCGAGCCCAAGACGGCGGAGGGCGCCGGACCCGGGAAGGACAGCGAGGCGAACGGGGCGGGCGCCCAGGCCGGGGACGCCGCCCAGGCCGGGGACGCCACCTGGGCCGGGAACGCTGCCCAGGCCGGGGACGCCACCTAGGCCGGGGACGCCACCTGGGCCGGGAACACTACCGAGGCCGGGAACGCCGCCCAGGCCGAGGACGCTCCCGACGACGGGGACGCCGCCCACGACGGACCGATGCCCGCGCCACTGCCGGCGGCCGCCCTGGCTCCGCACTTTGACCGGCTGCGCAGTTCGCCGACACCGCCCGGGGAAACGGGGACCAGCGGGGAGTGACCGCGGCCGGGGCGTCGTGGGTCGAGGTACCCGAGGGCAGTCATTTCCCGGTCCAGAACCTGCCCTATGGCGTGTTCGCCAGACCGGGCCAGGCGCCCCGCGTCGGGGTAGCGATCGGGGAGCATGTGCTCGACCTGGGCGGGCTGGCCCAGGCTGGGCTGCTGGCCGGGCCCGGCTGGTTCGCGGCTCCCACGCTCAACGCGTTCATGGCCGCGGGTCCCGCCGCGTGGCAGACGGCCCGCGCCCGGATCACCGAGCTGCTGGCCGACACCGGCCATCGCGGCCTCGTGGAACCCCACCTGGAACGGCTGGCGGCGGTGGAACTCCGGCTGCCGTTCGAGGTCGCCGACTACGTGGACTTCTACTCCTCCCGTGACCACGCCAGCACCGTGGGCCAGATCTTCCGCCCTGGTTCGCCTCCGCTGCCCCGCAACTGGCTCCACCTGCCGGTCGGCTACCACGGGCGGGCCGGGTCGGTCGTGGTCTCCGGCACCACGGTGACCCGGCCCCGCGGCCAGCTGCTTCCCGCTGGCGCGGCGGCACCGGTGTTCGGCCCGACACGGCGGCTCGACTTCGAGGCGGAGGTCGGCTTCGTCATCGGGGTCGGCTCCCCGCACGGCACCGCCGTGGCGGCCGGGCAGTTCGCGCAGCATGCGTTTGGCTTCATGCTGGTCAACGACTGGAGCGCGCGTGACATCCAATCCTGGGAGACCCAGCCGCTCGGGCCCTTCCTCGGAAAGTCGTTCGCCACCTCGCTGTCGCCGTGGGTGATGCCGGTGGCCGCGCTGGAGGCGGCCCGCGTCGCGCCGCCCCGGCAGGACCCGCCGCCACTGGCCTACCTGCGCTGCGAGCAGCCCTGGGGCCTGGACCTGTCACTGCAGATCATGCTCAACGATCAGCTCCTGGCGCGCCCGGCTTTCCGCGGCATGTACTGGACGCCGCCGCAGCAGCTCGCGCACGCGACAGCGAACGGCGCGCCGCTGCGCACGGGTGACCTATTCGCGTCCGGCACGGTGTCCGGTCCCGGCCCGGACGAGCGCGGCTGCCTGCTGGAAGTGACCTGGGACGGGACCCGGCCGGTCGAGCTGCCCGACGGCACCACCCGGGCCTACCTCGAGGACGGTGACGTGGTGCGGATCACCGCCACCGCGCCCGGCCCCGGCGGGGTGACGATCGGCTTCGGCTCCGTCGAAGGCCGCGTCGTGCCGGCCCAGCCGCTCGGCAATCCCTAGCAGCTCCGATGTTGGCCTCTCCTGGGGCGCATGGGAGGCAGCGGCTGTCCGCCAGGCCCGGACACCCCCCCCGGGCGGGCATAGCCTCAACAGCATGGGCAAATCAATCGCGCTGGTCACCGGGGCCAACAAGGGCATCGGCAAGGAAATCGCGCGCCAGCTCGCGGGCGCGGGCCTCACCGTTTACATCGGCTCGCGCGACGCCGCCCGCGGCGAGCGTGCCGCCGGGGAGATAGGCGGCGACGCCCGGCTGCTGGTCCTCGATGTGATCGACGCGGCGAGCATCACCGACGCCGTGCGGCAGGTCGACACGCTGGACATCCTGGTCAACAATGCCGGCATCTCGGGCGACGGCAAGCCAGCGGACCAGGAGGACGCCGGCACCTTTCGCCGAATCTATGAGACGAACGTCTTCGGGGTCGTCGCGGTGACCAACGCCTTCCTGCCCGCGCTGCGGCGGTCCGCGCACCCCCGGATCGTGAACATCTCCAGCGGCACCGGATCGCTGACCTGGGCTACCGGGCCGCAGTTCCCGCACCAGGGCACCTACGCCGCCTACCGGTCGTCCAAGGCAGCCCTGAACGCGCTGACCGTGTATTACGCCCACACTCTGGCCGATGACCGCATCAAGGTCAACGCGCTCGCACCTGGCCTGCGCCGGACCGACCTCAACGCCACCGCCGCCGCCAGTGGCGGCGACCCGGCCGAGGCGGCGGCGGGCGCGGTCCGGCTGGCGCTGCTGCCCGACGACGGTCCATCCGGGGAGTTCTTCTCCTGGGACGGAACGCCGGTCCCCTGGTAGGAGACGGCACTTGAGGAGCGCATGACCGCGCGATCTGAACTGCTAGTGGTCGTGACTGGAAGTATGCCGGTGTATCGGTGAGTGCTGTGCTGGTGTGTCGCGGGGTGGTGGTTTTGTCGGTGGCGGCTGGTGCGCTGGTTGCATGCCTAGACGCCGTGGACCTGGCTCGCCCCCAGTGGTGCACCGCACCGCCCGGGCGGGGCTGCGAGTCACGCGGGCTCAGCGGCGGCGGCTGGTGGGGCTGCTGGTGTCGGCGGGCGATGTGTGGGCGTGCGTGCTGGAGTTGAATGCGTGGCGGCGGGCCCGGCAGGATCGGCCGCTGGTTTCGTATCAGGAGCTGTGCCGGGAGCTGGCCGCGTCGGGGCCGGGTACTTTCGGGGAGTTAGACGCCGTGGGTGCGCGGTCGGTGCTGCGCCGCTATTCCGATGCCTGGTTCGCCGCCGCCCAGCGCCGCAAGGACGGCGATCGGCGGGCGCGGTTTCCGCGGCGGCGGAGGTCGCTGATGCCGGTGCGCTGGCACCACGGCACCTTCACGCTGGAGGGTCGGCGGCTGCGAATCCCGGTCGCCCGCGGGCGCCCGCCGCTGGTGGTGCGGCTGGACCGGGACCTTCCTTACTCGCCGGGCCAGGTCCGGTCGGTGACGCTCCTGTATGACGCGGGGCGGCTGTGGCTGGATGTGGCCGCCGAGGTGCCGGTGACCGCCTATCCGGCCGGGCAACAACCAGACCCGGCAAGGGTCGCGGGGGTGGATCTGGGGATCATCCACCCGTATGCGGTGGCCGGGCCGGACGGCCAGGGGCTGCTGGTGTCGGGGCGGGCGATCCGCGCCGAGCACCGGATGCACCTGGCCGACGGCAAGGGCCGCCGCCGGGCGGTCGCTAAGCGGGCGCCCGCGCCGGGGCAGAAGGGGTCGCGGCGGTGGCGGCACTACCGCCGCCGCCAGCGCCTGGCCGAGGCCCGCCACCGCCGCCGGGTCCGCCAGGCCCAGCACGAAGCCGCCACAGCGGTCATCGCCTGGGCCGTTGACCGGCGGGTCGGCACCCTGGCCGTCGGCGACCCCCGCGGCGTGCTCAAGCTCAACGCGGGACGGCGGCACAACCAGCGCACCCGCGACTGGCGGATCGGCCACTTGATCGCCGTACTCAAAGACAAAGCCGAAGCCGCCGGGATCAGCCTGCAGCTGGTGGATGAGCGTGGCACCTCCTCCACCTGCCCCGCCTGCCACTCCCGGGTCCCCAAGCCGCCCGGGCGGGTCCTGGCCTGCCCGGCCTGCCTGTTCACCGGCCACCGCGACCTTTCCGCGGCGGCCAACATCGCCGCCCGATTCGGCGGCGGAACCACGCCGGCCAGCCTGCTGGCCGGCGTCACGCACCGCCGCGCCGGGGCCCACCTGCCCGGTGTCGCCCCCTCGCGACGTGACCCGCGCCGCCGCGCCCATCACCGCAGCGCCCGCGGGTCCCCTGGCCGGCACCGGCCCGCCCCGCCCGCCTAGCGCCGGCGGGGAGTCGCTCGCCACCCGGCGAGGAGCCCGCAATTCATACGCGTAATTGCAGGCAGGTGCACTAGTGGCTGGCCACAACCAGGGCGGTCGCAATCGCGGCGATGCCCTCGCCGCGGCCGGTCAGGCCCAGGCCGTCGGTGGTGGTCCCGGACACGCTGACCGGCGCGCCGCCGAGCGCCTCGGACAGGACCTTCTCCGCCTCCGCCCGCCGCGGGGCGATCCGCGGGCGGTTGCCGATGACGCAGATGGCCACGTTGCCCACCACGAAGCCGGCGCCGGTGAGCCGGGCGGCGGTGGCGCGCAGCAGGCTGACCCCGGCGGCGCCCGCCCAGGCCGGATCGTCGGTGCCGAACACCGAGCCCAGGTCGCCCAGGGCCGCCGCCGACAGCAGGGCATCACAGGCGGCGTGCGCCGCGACGTCCCCGTCGGAATGCCCGGCCAGGCCGTCCTCGCCCGGCCACAGCAGCCCGGCCAGATACAGCGGCCGCCCGGGCAGCAGCGGATGGACGTCGGTTCCCACGCCTACGCGGGGCAGATCACCGGCCATGCCAGGCCATGCGGTGCGGGCAGCGGTGCGTCAGGACGCCAGGATCTCGTCGAGCAGGGCCTCGGCCTTGTCCTCGTTGGTCTTCTCGGCCAGCGCCAGCTCGCTCACCAGGATCTGCCGGGCCTTGGCCAGCATCCGCTTCTCGCCGGCCGACAGGCCACGCTCACGATCCCTGCGCCACAGATCGCGGACTACCTCGGCCACCTTGTTCACGTCACCGGAGGCGAGTTTCTCCAGGTTGGCCTTGTACCGCCGCGACCAGTTGGTCGGCTCCTCGGTGTGCGGGGCGCGCAGCACCTCGAATACTCGTTCCAGTCCTTCTTGCCCCACAACGTCGCGCACACCTACCAGTTCGGCATTGTCCGCGGGCACGCGTACGGTCAGATCACCCTTATCGACCTTGAGAACCAGATAGGCCCTGTCCTCGCCTTTGATCGAACGGGTCTCGATCTCCTCGATGCGAGCAGCCCCATGGTGGGGGTACACGACGGTGTCGCCGACCTTGAAAGTCATGTGGCACATACCCCTTCCGCTACGCCAATCCTACCATGCCGCACGCGGCCCAGTAGCCGTTCACTACAGCAAATACGCAGGTCAAGGGGGCATTTGACCGATCTCAAAGTGGGATCTCCAGCGTGTTGCCCGGCCGGCGGGCCGCCCAGCAGCCGCGCGCGAGTGACGCGGAGGGCGCCCCTGACCCATACTGGGATGAAGGTGGGAGCTCAGGCCGGAGAGAGACGCGTGAACATTGGCGGCGACCCGGGACGGGACGACTACGGCCTGCCACCGATCGACATCAAGATCCCCGACGACGCGCGGGAACTTGAGCGCGACGTGCAGGCTTATCACCGTGAGCTGCGGGCGCAGCGCTGGCGCCGCCGCACCCACCGGCTGGCGGTGCCACTGACCCGCAACGGCCTGGTGCTGCCGCTGCTCGCGGGCTGCCTGGCGCTGACGCTGCTCGCCGGGACGCTGCTCACCGTGTTCAGCAGCACCGAGATGACCGCGCCGTCGCTGGGCAAGCCCGGCCACCAGCTCCCCGACGCGATCGTCCTGGTCGGCGGCACGGAAGCGCCGTTGAGCAGCCTGAACGGGTCGGTGCTGGCCCTGGTCCCGCCCCAGTGCAAGTGCGGGCACCTGCGCCAGCTCGCGCTCGAGGCGGACCGGGCCGGGGTGCAGCTCTACATCGTCGGGACGCACAACGCCGAGGTCACCGGCCTGACCCACCAGACGGGCCTGGGCGCGTCGCACGCGGTGGAGGACACCGAGGGCGCGCTCAGCAGCACCTACCATCCGGCCACCCTGACGGCTGTCCTGGTCAAGGCCAACGGCTCGGTCGCCAAGATCGCCCGTGACCGGGGGCAGGGCTTCGCGCTGGCGGGCGCGATGCGCACGCTGGTCCCCAGCGCCACCAAGGGGCCGCCGCGCCCCAGCGGCACCAGCATGGCGAGCGTCGTGGCCAGCCCCGCGGGCAGCTAGGGCCCCGGGGATCCAGGCCCGGCCGAAAGGCCCCCTCGCAGACGGGCGGCATCACCGCGCCCGATACGCTGTGCGGCGTCCACTACCTCGCGTCGGACTTCTTGACCCGCAGGAGAGCACGCCGTGATCCTCAGCAACCGCGCCGCAGTTCCGCTGCGGGCCCTCGCCGTAGCGGCGGCGGCCGTCCTGGTGCCCGCGATCGCCGGGTGCGAAGCCGGGTTCAACGCTCCCACCCAGCAGTGGCATCAGCCCAGCGCGGGTGCGTCGCGGGTGGTGAACAACGAGATCCGGATCAACAACATGTTCGTGCTCGGGGCGTCACCGGCCTTCTCGCTCCAGCGCGGCGGCTCGGCGGGCCTGTTCCTCGCCCTCAACAATGAGGGCGCCCCGGACCGGCTGATCGCGATCACCGCGCCGGGCTCCGCCGCGGCGGTCCAGATGCCGGGCGGGGGCGTGCGCCTGGCATCGCAGCAGTCGGTGCTCCTCACCGGGCCGGCCCCGCAGGTGATCCTGCGCGGTCTCACCCGCCAGCTCAACGGCGGCCAGCACATCCTGGTCGTGCTGCACTTCCTGCGGGCGGGCACCGTGGACATACAGGTCCCGGTGATGCCCCGCGCCCAGTGGTTCGCGACCTATTCGCCGGCGCCGCCGCTGGTCCGCCCCTCACCGTCCGGGTCGGCGTCGCCGTCCGGGACGGCGTCCCCGAGCCCCTCGCCGAGCGCCACCGGGTGACGCCGGTGACGCCGCTGGCCCATGGCGGAACCAGCCGGCGCGGCGGTCCGGGGAGCAGGGACGGCGCTTTCAGCCCGCCGGCTCGAACTTGTAGCCGAGCCCACGCACGGTGACGATGTGCCGGGGGTTGCCCGGATCGGCTTCGACCTTCGCGCGCAGCCGCTTGATGTGGACGTCGAGCGTCTTGGTGTCGCCGACGTAGTCCGCGCCCCAGACCCGGTCGATCAGCTGCATCCTGGTCAGCACCCGGCCGGCGTTGCGCAGCAGCACCTCCAGCAGCTCGAACTCCTTGAGCGGCAGCTGGGCCTGCCCGCCGCGCACGGTCACCACATGCCGGTCGACGTCCATCCGCACCGGCCCTGACTCCATGACCGCGGCGCCGGCTTCCTCCGGCTCGCCGCGGCGCCGCAGCACCGCCCGCATCCGGGCCACCAGCTCACGGGATGAGAAGGGCTTGGTGACGTAGTCGTCGGCGCCCAGCTCCAGGCCGACGACCTTGTCGATCTCGCTGTCCTTGGCCGTGAGCATGATTACCGGCACGTTGGACCGCTCGCGCAGCGTCCGGCACACCTCGCTTCCGGGCAGGCCCGGCAGCATGAGGTCGAGCAGGACCAGATCGGCGCCGTTGCGGTCGAACGCCTCGATCGCGTCCGGCCCTGTCGGGCAGACCGCGACCTCGAAACCTTCCTTGCGCAGCATGTAGGAGAGCGCGTCGCTGAACGATTCCTCGTCCTCGACCACGAGCACGCGTGTCACTTGACTGCCTCCCTGACAGGTTGTGCAAGGCCAGCGGCGGGGTTGCCGTCGGCGGTCGGGGTATTCCTCATCGCGGGCAGGCGCAGGGTGAAGGTGGATCCCACGCCCTCCTTGCTCCAGACCGTTATCTTGCCGCTGTGGGCGGCCACCACGTGCTTGACGATCGCCAGCCCCAGGCCCGTCCCGCCGGTGGCGCGGGAGCGGGCCGGGTCCACCCGGTAGAAGCGCTCGAAGATCCGCTCCAGGTCCCGCTCGGGAATGCCGATGCCTTGATCAGCGACGCTCACCAGGGCAGCACTGGCGCCGTCGCGGTTGGCCGAGACCATCACCCGCGTCTTTTCGGGGCTGTAGGCGACCGCGTTCTCCACCAGGTTCCGCAACGCCGTGACCAGCAGGTCCTCGTCGCCGAGCACGGCCAGCCCTTCGTCGCAGCTCCACGCCAGCTCGATGCCGCGGGCGGTGGCCTTCATCCGGCACCGGTCCAGGACCTCCGCCACGACGGCGGCGAGCTCGACCGGATGCGGGTCGGGCACGGGCTCGGCCGCCTGGATCCTGGACAGGGTGATCAGGTCCTGGACCAGGTAGGTCAGCCGGGACGCCTCCTGCCGCATCCGGCCGGCGAACCGGCGCACCGCCTCCGGGTCGTCGGCTGCCTCTTCCATCGTCTCGGCGAGCAATGCGAGCGCCCCGACCGGCGTCTTGAGCTCATGGCTGATGTTGGCGACGAAGTCCCGCCGGACCTCCTCCACCCGGCGGCTCTCCGTCTGGTCCTCGGCGAGCAGCAGGATCAGGCCGCCACCGCCGACGTTGGCGCCCAGCGGCGCCACGCGCACCGCGAAGCTGGTCCGCCGGCCGCCGAACGCGGATCCGGAGACCTCGATCTCGCCCTCACGGATCTCGCCGTCCCGGCGGACCTGGCGGGCCAGGGCGAGGAGTTCCCCCATCATCAGCTGGTCGCCCTTGACCAGGCCGAAGGAGCGGGCCGCCGCGCTGGCGCTCAGCACCCGGTCGTGGTTGTCGAGCACCACAGCGGAGGACGAGAGCACGGAGAGCACTGACGCAACGCCGGGCGGGAGCCGGGCCGCCTGCCGCCGTTTGATCTTGTCCGGCACCGCGGCGGGCTGTCTGTCGACTTTCACCGGTCAGCCCCCGGCATCACGTCACGGCACACACGGGCGTGTGGCCATGGCACCACGCGTCACCTGCATGCTCACATCTCGATGGTAAGCGCACTGGGCCCGGAACGCTCATGGCCCGTCTCATGCCAGCTGTGCTGTTCTTCACGTATTCATACAAGTGTTGATCAAGAGACATGCCGGATTCCCGCAGCCGAAACCGTTCGGCGGGCCTCGGCGCTGCCGGCCGGGGCAGCCTCGGCGCTGCCGGTGGGGCAGCCTCGGCGCTCCAAGCGGGGCAGCCTCGGCGGCCCGGGCGCAGGCAGCCTCACCGGCCCTGGGTACGGGCAGGCTCAGCGACCCTGGGCGCGGACAGCCTCCGCGCCCGCCGCCGCGGCCTCGGGGTCGAGGTAACGGCCTCCGGCCAGCTTCGGCCGGAAGTCAGCGTCCAGCTCGTAGACGAGCGGGACGCCGGTCGGGATGTTCAGCTCGGCAATCTCGCCGTCCCCGATCCCGTCCAGGTGCTTCACCAGCGCACGCAGCGAGTTGCCGTGCGCGACGACCAGCGGGGTCCGCCCGGCCGCCAGGTCGGGAACGAGCGCGTCGTACCAGTAGGGCAGCAGCCGGTACAGCACGTCCTTGAGGCACTCGCTGCGGGGCCGCAGTTCGTACGGCAGATGGGCGTACCGCGGATCGTGGGCCTGTGACAGCGGGTCATCGTCGGCGATCGGCGGCGGCGGCACGTCATAGGAACGCCGCCAGATCATGAACTGCTCGTCCCCGTACTCCTGCCGGGTCTGGGCCTTGTTCTTGCCCTGGAGCGCGCCGTAGTGGCGCTCGTTCAGCCGCCACGACCTGGTGACCGGGAGCCAGAGCAGGTCCGCCGCCTCCAGCGACAGGTGGGCGGTCTGGATAGCGCGGGTCAGCACCGAGGTGTGGACGACGTCCGGCCGCAGGCCGGAGTCGCGCAGCAGCGTGCCACCTGCGGTCGCCTCCGCGGCACCCTTGGCGGAAAGCCCGACATCCACCCAGCCGGTGAACAGCCCCTCCGCGTTCCAGGTGCTCTCGCCGTGCCGCAACAGCACCAGAGTCAACATGCCGCGAGCCTATCCACCGCGCGCGTCCGGGGCGTCACTGGCCTGGCGCTGTAATCGGGGCCCGGGCCGGGTGGCGGGACCGGGTGGGGTGCTGGGTCCGGGCCAAAGGTGACGGCCTGCGGCCAGGGGACGGCCAGGGGGGCGAGGGGACGGCCAGGGGCGAGGGGACGGCCTGCGGCCAGGGGACGGCCAGGGGGGCGAGGTGACGGCCAGGGAACGGCCTGCGGCCAGGTGACGGCCCTCGGTCCCGGGTGCGCCCCGGGCCGGGAACAGGACGCAGGGCAGCGTGGTTTCTCGGTGGGAGGTGCATGCCCGTGCCGCGACGCTACCCCCGGCGGATCGCGACAATCAGCGTTCATACCTCGCCGCTCGAGCAGCCAGGCACCGGCGACGCCGGTGGCCTGAACGTGTACGTGGTCGAAGTCGCCAAGCGGATGGCGGCCCGCGGCGTGGAGATGGACATCTTCACCCGCGCGGTATCGCGGGACGCGCCCCCGGTCGCCGAGCTCGTGCCCGGCGTGCTCGTCCGGCACGTGCCGGCCGGGCCGTTCGAGGATCTCGACAAGGCGGACCTGCCCGCCCAGCTGTGCCACTTCACCTTCGAGGTGCTGCGGACGGAGGCGGCCTACGCCCCTGGCCGGTACGACCTGGTGCATGGGCATTACTGGCTCTCCGGCCACGTCGGCGCGGTGGCCAAGGAAAGGTGGGGCGTGCCGCTGGTGCAGTCCATGCACACCCTGGGCAAGGTGAAGAACGCGGCCCTGGCGCACGGCGACGCGGCCGAGCCTGCGATGAGGCTGCGCGGTGAGACCGACGTGGTGGCCGCGGCCGACCGGCTGGTCGCCAACACCGACGAGGAGGCCCGCCAGCTCGCCGGCCTGTACGGGGCCGACCCAGCCAGGATCTGGACCGTCAACCCGGGGGTCGATCTGTCGGTCTTCCGGCCGGGATCGCCGCAGGAGGCCCGGCGACGGCTCGGCCTGCCCGCCGACGGGCACGTCGTCGTGTTCGCCGGCCGGGTGCAGCCGCTCAAGGCACCGGATGTGGCGCTGCGCGCCGCCGCGGTCCTGGTCCGCGATCACCCAACCCTGGCCGGTTCCCTGACGGTCGCGTTCATCGGGGGGCCGAGCGGCACCGGGCGCGCCGACCCCGACCAGCTGACCGAGTTGGCCCACGCGCTCGGCATCACCGGGCTGGTGCGGCTGGAGCCGCCGTGCCCGCAGCCGGAACTGGCGGAGTGGTACCGGGCGGCCACCGTGGTCATGGTGCCGTCCTACTCGGAGTCGTTCGGGCTGGTGGCGGTGGAGGCCCAGGCTTGCGGGACGCCGGTAATCGCCGCGTCCGTCGGCGGGCTCCGTACCGCCGTCCAGGACGGCGTGTCCGGGATCCTCGTGGCCGGGCACGATCCGGCCAGCTACGCGCGGGCGCTCGGCGAGTTGTTCGCCTCCCCCGGCCTGCGGGCCCGGCTGGCGCGCGGGGCGGTGGAGCACGCCTCCCGGTTCGGCTGGGGGGTCACGGTCAACCGGCTGCTCACGGTCTACGCCGGGGCGATGAGCACCTCTCTGGCCCGGGACAGTTATACCCGCGCGGGCTGACCGGGCCGGAGCGATGAGCGGCATGCTGTGAACGGTGCGCTGTGGCTCCGGCGACCCGGGCGCGCCGTGACCGCGGTGCGCAGGCTGACTACAGTGTCCCGGTGACCACGGTCCAGGCGCAGGCGGCCATCGCGATCGAGTCGGCGCTGGCCGGGCTCGGGCTGGACGCCGAGCGGCCGCAGCCGGGCAGCTACCTGGTGCGGCTGGAGGGCCAGCGCAAGCTGGCCACGATGACCTGGCTGATCGTGGGCGCGCACAGCTTGCACGTGGAGGCGTTCTTCTGCCGCCAGCCAGACGAGGACCACGCCCGCTTCTACCGGTTCCTGCTGGAGCGCAACGGCCGGATGTACGGCGTCCATTTCGCTGTGGATCAGCAGGGCGACGTCTACCTGGTTGGCCGCCTGCCGCTGTCGTCGGTGACCGCCGATGAGATCGACCGGATTCTCGGCTGTGTCCTGACCTACTCCGACGAGAACTTCAACTCCGCCCTGGCCATCGGCTTCGCCTCCTCGATCCGCAAGGAGTGGGCGTGGCGGGTCAAGCGCGGCGAGAGCCTGGCGAACCTGCGCGCGTTCGCCCAATTCGCCGATCCTGCCTCCGGCACCGCCCCGGAGTGATGCCTGCGGCCCAGGCCCGGCGGGCGGTCAGGATCTGACCAGGCGTGAGATCGCCTCGGCCGCCTCGTGGACCGAGGCCCGCCCCTCGTCCCCGCCCTTGCGGACGGCGTCCGAGACACACGCGCCGAGGTGGTCCTCGAGCAGCCCGAGCGCGACCGCCTGCAGCGCCCGGGTCACCGCGGAGATCTGGGTGAGCACGTCAATGCAGTAGACGTCCTCCTCCACCATCCGCTGCAAACCCCGGACCTGGCCCTCGATCCTGCGCAGGCGGTTGAGGTAGGCGTCCTTGTCCTGGGTATAACCGCGCATGCTGTGACAATACGTGCTCGCGGGCCCAGCTGCCTCATCCGCTGACGGTGCGGCAACCCGGCCGTACGGTAGCCACCCGATGACCGCTCCATGACGGATGCCCGCCCCACCACCGAACCGGATCCCTGGCCGGGCCGGCCACCGCGAAGACCGCCAGGCGGTGATGATCATGGCCTTCAGCGCACCCGGCGCGCTACCCACCGGCCAGGGGCATGACGAGTTTCTCCTCATCAAAGGCCGAGCCGTCGTGGCGCCTGAAGGTCTGGCGAATGCCCGTCGGCCGGAAACCGGCCCGCACACAGAAGGCACGCGCCCGGGCGTTGCCGTCGGCGACCCACCAAGCAATGCTCACGAGCCTGGAGGCACCCGGGGAAGGCCGATGCCATACGGACCGGCGGCGCCGGGAAGGCCGATGCCATACGGACCGGCGGCGCCGGGAAGGCCGATGGCATACGGACCGGCGTCGCCGGGGGGGTGGTTGATGCCATGCGACCGGAGTCCCCGGGGCGCGGGGCCGGGCGCGTCTACCATCGTCGCGTAGGCACCCGGCACGCGGGCGCCGCTGCCGGAGGGTGCTGGATGGGGCCGCTGGACGGGGTGCGGGTTATCGAGATCGCGAGCCTGGCGCCCGCGCCGTTCGGCTGCATGATCCTGGCCGACCTGGGCGCGGACGTGCTGCGGGTGGACCGGATCGACCGCTCCGGCAGGCAGGCTCTCCCACCGGTCGACCCGCTGTGCCGCAGCCGCCGGTCCATCCGGCTCAACCTCAAGGATCCAGCCGGGGTGGACATCCTGCTCCGCCTCACCGGCGAGGCCGATGTGCTGGTGGAAGCGTTCCGCCCCGGCGTGGCCGAGCGGCTCGGGTTCGGGCCGGATGTGTGCGCCGGGCGCAACCCGCAGCTGATCTATGCCCGGATGACCGGGTGGGGGCAGGACGGCCCACTCGCCGAGACCGCAGGCCACGACATCGATTACATCGCCGTGTCCGGCAGCCTCGATCCCATCGGCCGGGCCGGCGACCGGCCCCTCCCGCCGCTCAACCTGGTCGGCGATTTCGGCGGCGGCGGGATGCTGCTCGCCGTCGGTGTGCTCGCCGCCCTGCTGGAGCGCGAGCGGTCCGGGCTGGGGCAGGTCGTCAACGCGGCGATGGTGGACGGCTCGGCGCTGCTCGCCTCGTTCCTGTACGGGCTGCGGGCGGCCGGGGCGTGGCAGGACGAGCGGGGCACGAACGTGCTCGACAGCGGGGCCCCGTTCTACGACACCTACGCCACCGCCGACGGCCGGCACATGGCCGTGGGCGCGCTGGAACCGAAGTTCTACGCCGAGCTGCTCGACCGGCTCGGCCTCGACGGGGCCGGCCTGCCCGCCCAGTACGACCGGTCCGGCTGGCCGGAGCTGCGGGCGCGGCTGACCGAGGTGTTCGCCGGGCGCACGCAAGCGGAATGGGCGGAAGTCTTCGCCGGCTCGGACGCATGCGTGGCGCCGGTGGTCAGCCCGCGGGACGCGCCCGGGCACCCGCACAACGCCGCCCGCCAGACCTTCATCGACGTGGGCGGCGTGACCCAGCCAGCGCCAGCGCCACGGTTCGGCCGCACCGCGTGCGCCCCGCCTTCACCACCGGGCCGCCCGGGTGCCGACACCGACGAGGTGCTCGCCGGTCTCGGGTTCAGTACCGCCGATATCGCCAGCTTGCGCGACAACGGCGCCACGGCGTGACCCGCGAGGCCAGACAGTCTGGCCAGGCACCGGACAATGGCGCCGTGGCGGTTCACGCCCATTGAAGATGGCGATTCCTGGGCCCAGATCTGGCCGCTCTTCGTGACAGCCATGGCTTGATGCGCCGGTGTGAGTTGCGCCGGTCTGAGTTGCGCAGGTCTGAGTTGCGCAGGTCTGGAATCCCCATTGAGCCGGCAAAGTCGCATCAGCAGCAGCTGACACCGTCGGTACCGTCTGCTGGATCTACGCCGATCATCTGCCTCGGGCCGGCCACCGTGCGGTTGGACCAGGATGCCGCGCCGGCGGGACGGAGCACAGATGCCCTACCGGTCAGATGTCCGCAGCCAGCGCGGGCGCGACTATGACCCGCCCAGCCGACCGCAGCGGCGGCCTGGCGGCGTGGGCGGCCGGCACCCCGCTGGCCGGCACCCGGCTGGCAGGCCCGCTGGCCGGAACCCCGCTGGCGGGCGCGGCCCAGCGGCGCGCCCCGGCACCTGGCTGAGACCCCCTCACTGGCCGCGGATGAGCGGCCTGGCCAAGGCCGCCTACATCGCCTCCATCTGCCTGACGGTGCTCGTGGTAACGGCCAGCCTGGGCGTCTACGCGGTCTACCGGCACCTGTACGGCAACATCAAGGTCGTCAGCGTCAGTGGGCTGGCCCACAGGTCGGTCTACGGCGTGCAGAACATCCTCCTGCTCGGGTCGCAGACGAGGAAGGGCCAGGGCAAGGGGTTCGGCAGCAACCCCAGCCTGAGCACCAGTAATTCCGACAACATCCTGCTGGTTCACCTGGACGCCAGGCATACCCACGCCATCATCCTGTCCATCCCGCGGGACACCATCGTCTACGAGCCCGGGTGCCAGGCCCGCCCGGGCATCGGCGACGGCATCTGGGGGCCGTACCAGTCGGCGATCATCGACGGGGCCATGAACATCGGTGGCCCGTCCTGCGCCGTCAGCACCGTCGGCGACCTCACCGGCGTCAAGCTCGATCACTTCGTCATGTTCGACTTCAACTCCTTCCGCGCGATGGTGGACGCCATCGGCGGGGTGGAGGTCTGCGTGCCGCCCGGCGGCTACCACGACCCGTTCTCGAAGCTGAGCCTCAGCGGCGGCAGGCACCTGCTCACCTACGACCAGGCGCTGGCGTACGTGCGCACCCGGCACGGGGTCTCGGCCGAAGGGGACGCCGGCGGCGACCTGCCGCGGATCATGCTGCAGCAGGCGTTCATATCCTCGGTGATCCAGAAGGTGAACAGCCAGGGCATCCTGAGCAACTCCGTTCAGCTGCTCAAGATCGCCGACACGGCCACCAAGGCGCTCACTGTGGACCAGGGCCTGGACTCGGTCACCAAGCTGCTCGGGCTGGCCAGGACCCTCGCCCACCTGCACGCGAAGCACGTCACGCTGATCACGATGCCCACGGTGCCGGATCCCGACCCGGCCGAATCGGGCAGGCTGCTGCCCGAGGAGCCGCAGGACGACGTCATCTTTCAGATGATCACCGACGGCCAGCCGTGGCATGACCAGCTGCCGACGCTGCCGGCCGGCCAGGTCAAGGTGCGCGTGCTCAACGGCGCCGGCATCCCCGGGCTCGCCGGGCAGACCGCCGCCCGCCTGCGCGAACTTGGCTTCGACGTCATCGGCGTGGGCGATACCACCGCCCCGGCCGCCGCCACCACCGTGACCTACTCGGGCACCGAGCAGGCCGACAGCGCCTACACGCTGATGACGGCGCTCAAGGCCACCCCCGCCGCGCAGAATCTGCTGCCGGAGCCCACCCCGCAGACGGGGGCGGTGGGCCCGGTCACCCTGATCATCGGCTCCGACTGGGCCGGCGTGGACCGGCCGGCGCCAGCGAACCCCGCCGCCAAGGCCGGCCGCGCCAAGCCGGGCCAGCCCGCCGCGGGCAGCCAGGGCAGCTCCGGCGCCATCCAGACCCGCAACGCCGGGGCCAGCATCTGCTCCGGCCTGCCCACGGCGAACCCGAATCCGGGCAGCCCGCCGTGATGCCTGGCTGAGCACCGGGAGCACACTAGGCCATCAGCCGGCTCGCTGCCTGGTGCCGTAGGACGGGCACGACCGCGGTGGCCCCGCGGCCTGTACCGGGCCGTGACCGCGCTGAACGCGGCCGGCGGGATGATGAACGAATCCCAGACTGCTCACGCACTGGCCGGGGGTGGGGCGATGCCAGGTTCCCCAGGGAGCCGCTGGTGGGGATGGCTGCGGGCGCTTCCGGTGATGCGGGCGGTGCTGCCGATCGAGCGATCCCGGGTGCCTACGGACGTGCTGGCCGGTGTCACGCTGGCCGCCGTGGGCATTCCAGAGGTCCTGGGGTACGCCAGGATCGCTGGGATGCCGGTGGTGACGGGGCTGTACACGCTGCTCCTGCCGATGGCCGTGTTCGCCGTCCTGGGTTCGTCCCGTCACCTGGTGGTAGCGGCGGATTCGGCCACTGCCGCGATACTGGCCGCCGCGCTCACCGGCCTGGCGGTGGCCGGGTCGCCGCAGTACGTCCGGCTGGCCGGGCTGGCGGCCTTGCTGGCTGGCGGGATGCTGCTGCTGGCCCGGGCCGCCCGGCTGGGGTTCCTGGCGAATTTCCTCTCCCGGACCGTGCTGGTCGGATTCCTCACCGGCGTGGGCATTCAGGTGGCCGTGGGGCAGCTCCCCGCCATGCTCGGGGTGACGTCCGCGGGCGGACAGGCCCCGGCCAGGCTCTGGTATACGGTGCGGGCGCTCCCGGGCGTACACGCGGCAGACGTGGCGGTGTCGATCGGGGTCATCGTGATCGTGCTCGCGGCGCGCATGATCACCCGCCGGATCCCCGGGGCGCTGATCGCGGTGATCGCCGCGATCGTGGCCAGCCGGGCCGCGGATCTGGCCAGCCGTGGCGTGGCGCTGCTGGGGCCGGTGCCGCGTGGGCTGCCGAGCCTGGCGCTGCCGGCTCTGGGCTGGCACAACGCCGTCGCCCTGCTGGGCACCGCGGCGTCGATGTTCGTGGTCATCCTGGCCCAGAGCGCCGCCACCTCGCGCGCTTATGCCGTCAAGTACGAGGAGGCGTTCAGCGAGAACACCGACCTGGTCGGCCTGGGTGCCGCCAATGCCGTCGCCGCGTTCTCCGGCACGTTCGTGGTCAACGGCAGCCCGACCAAGACGCAGGTGGTCAACAGTGCGGGCGGCCGCAGCCAGCTGGCCCAGCTCACCACCGCCGCCGTGGTTCTTGTCGTGCTTGTCCTGCTCACCGGGCCACTGGCCTACCTGCCCGAAGCCGCCCTGGCCGCGGTGGTGTTCCTCATCGCCGTCGGGCTCATCGACGTCACCGGGATGCGGCGCATCCTGGCCACTCGCCGACGCGAGTCCGTCATCGCCCTGCTCACGGCGGCGGCGGTGGTGGTCCTGGGGGTCGAGTACGGGCTCGTGCTCGCCATCGTCGCATCGATCGTCAACCACCTGCGCCACAGCTACAGCCCACTCAACAGCGTGCTGGTGAAGTCACCGGCCGGGCACTGGCGTCCGATCCCGGTGGCGCCCGGCGCACGGACCGAGGAAGGGCTGGTGATCTACCGGTTCGGCACCAGCCTGTACTTCGCCAACGCCCCCAAGCTCGTCGAGGAGGTCATGGCGCTGACCGGCCACGGCGGCCCGGTGCGCTGGCTGGTTATCGACTGCACGGCCATCGCAGACATCGACTACACCGCATCCGTCGTCCTGGCCAGGCTCGCCGAACAACTTCAGCAGCGGCACGTGCGGCTGGCCCTCAGCACGGTCCTCGATCCGGTGCGGCAGCAACTCGACCGTTACGGTATCGGCCCGGCTCTCGGCCCCGGCTGCTATTACGGCACTCCCACCGAGGCACTCGAGGCCTTCCACGCCGCAGAAGAAGCGGCCGGCAGCGCAACGGCGCAAGGCGGAGAGGGAGCCTGACGCCGCCATGCGGGTCGCGGATGCGGAAGGAGGGAACACAGCACAAAGATCGCCGCCCAGATGGGCTTACGGGGCTGCGACGATTAGCCTGGAGGTATCGCAGCCGACTGAGGGAGGTGTGGCCGTGCTCGGTGATCCCTGCAGTACCACCACGGCGAGCGCGGCCGTCACCACGGGCCGGGCCGCCGGACGTTGCCCACGCCGATCCCTTCCACGCTTGCCGGCCGCCCCGGGTTAGACCACCCGGCCTGGCCGGCGGACCAGGAGGTTGCTGTGTCCGACCGGCACTTCTTCAGCGGCCGGCTGCCCGGCCCGCGTTCCCGCGATGGCAACGGCGGCGCCTCGCACCTTTTCGGCGGCGTCTCCCAGCGGCTGATGACCTCCCGCCAGGTCCGGCAGAACATCATCTCGCTGGTCGGCCTGATCGGCGTCCCGGTGCTGAACCAGTCGGGTGAGGAGGTCGGCCGCCTCGTCGACCTGGTCGCCCAGGTGCACGGCAACACCGATCCCTACCCGGCGCTGACCGGGATCGTGGTCCGGGTGGGACGCCGCCAGGCCTTCCTCGACGCCTCCGCCATCGACAAGGTGGACCGCCGCTCGGTCACCCTCCGCACCGCCCGGCTGGACCTGCGCGAGTTCCACCGCCGCGATGGGGAGGTGCTGCTGCACCGCGACATTCTCGATCACCAGCTGGTCGACACCGACGAGGTGCAGGTGATCCGGGCGGCCGACCTCTACCTCGCCCAGGTCAGCGACCAGGTCCGGCTGGTCGGCGTGGACGTGAGCCTGCAGACGCTGCTGCGCAGGCTCGGCCCCAAGCGCTACCGCTGGCACCCGACACCGGACCGGGTCATCGACTGGGCCGCGATCGAGTCGTTCGGCGAAGATTCTCCGGAGGAGCCGGCCGCCGTGAAGCTGCGGGAACCGCACTCGGCCCTGCGCCGCCTCCGCCCGGCCGAGCTCGCGGACGTGCTGGAAGGGCTCGGCCGGCCGGGCCGGAAGGAGCTGCTGGCCAGCCTCGACCACGACCTCGCCGCGGACGTCCTGGAGGAGATGGAGCCGGACGAGCTGACGGCGCTGCTGCGTGAACTGGCCCCATCCCAGGCCGCGGACCTGGTCGCCCGGATGGAACCCGACGAGGCGGTCAACGCGCTGCGCGATCTCCCTGAGGATGAGCAGGCCCAGTTGCTGGCAGAGATGCCCGCGGCCACCGAGCGGGAACTCGCCCGGCTGCTCGGCTACCCCGAAGATGAGGCCGGCGGGGTGATGACCACGGTGCTCGCCACCGCCACCCCCGACGAGACCGTCGCCGAAGTGCGGAAACGGCTGCGCAAGCTGGCCAAGCACCAGACCGAGATCGACTCGGTCGCCGTCGTCGACGCCAAGGGCCGGCTCATCGGTGACGTCTCGGCCTTCGACCTGCTGGTCAACGACGGCGACAAACCGCTATCCGACCTGATCGACCCGGACAACCCGCCGGTCACGCTGCGCCCAGACGACGACATGGCCATGGTCGCCACCGAGATGGTGGAGTCCCGGCGCTCGTCGCTGCTGGTGGTGGACGACAAGCGGCGGCCAATCGGCCGGATCCTGTCCGACGACGTGCTCGACGCGCTGGTGCCGGGCCATGGCCGCCTGCACTTCCCGCGGATCCTGCAGTGAGCACCCGGGAGGAGGACAGCGAGGCTGATCTCCGCCCGCCGGTGCCGGACTCCGGTGCGCTGAGGTCGCTGAACCGGATCCGGGCCGGCGGGCTACGGCTCATGCGGAGGCGCAAGAGCCGGATCTGGCTCGTCCTGGCCATCGCGGGCCCCGGGATCGTGGCCGCCAACGCGGGCAACGACGCGGCCGGCATCGCCACCTACGCCTCGGCTGGGTCCCAGTTCGTCTACCGGACCCTGTTCTTCATGGTGCTGGTCACCATCGCCCTGGTGCTGGTGCAGGAGATGGCGGTCCGGCTGGGCACGCACACCGGCAAGGGCCTGGCCGCCCTCATCCGGGAGCAGTTCACCCTGCGGATGACCGCCGTCGCGCTCGCCTGCGTGCTGCTGGCCAACACCGGGCTGGTCGTGTCGGAGTTCGCCGGCATCGGGGCGGCCTTCGAGCTGCTCGGGGTCAGCCGTTTCATCATCATCCCGATCGCGGCCGTCGCCATCTGGGCGCTCGTCTCGTTCGGCTCCTACCGGTACGCCGAACGGATCTTCCTGATCATGTCGCTGGCCTTTCTCGCGTACCCGATCGCGGCCATCCTCGGCCACCCGGACTGGGGCGCGGTCGGCAGCAACCTGGTGATCCCGCATTTCGAGTTCACCAGGCCGTTCCTGCTGCTGGGGGTGGCCCTGATCGGCACCACGGTCAGCCCGTACATGCAGCTGTACGCGGCGGCCGGGGTGGTCGACAAGGGCGCCGACCCGGCCGACTACCCGCGGGCCCGGATCGACGCGATCTCCGGGGCGCTGTTCGCGTGCATCGTGTCGATCACGATCATCATCGCCACGGCCGCGGCCATCGGCGGGAAGGGCCCGCTGACCTCCGCGTCGGAAGCGGCGCAGGCGCTGAAGCCGGTCGCGGGCGCGGGCGCCGAGCTGCTGTTCGCGCTCGGGCTGATCGGGGCGTCCGCGCTGGCCGGCGCGGTGGTCCCGCTGTCCAGCGCGTACGCCATCAGCGAGGCGGTCGGGGTGGAGCGGTCGGTGTCACGCAAGTTCACCGAGGCCCGGCTGTTCCTCGGGCTGTTCGGCGTGCAGGTCCTCATCGGCGCGTCACTGGCCCTCACCCACATCAACCTGATCACCCTGCTGATCGGCACCCAGGTGCTGCAGGGCATCGTCACCCCGGTCATCCTGGTCTTCATCCTGATCCTCACCAACCGGCGCAGCGTGCTGGGCCAGGCCGCGAACGGGACGGTGTTCAAGGTCGCGGCCACCATCTGCGTGGCCGCTATCTCGGCGATGAGCCTGCTGCTGCTCGGCAGCACCGTCCTCGCCTTCTTCGGCATCGGCTGACCCGCCGGCCGGTCACACCTCGCGGTCAGGAGGCGAAACGGTAGCCCATCCCGGACTCGGTGAGCAGGTAACGAGGCCGCGACGGCTCCGGCTCGAGCTTGCGCCGCAGCTGGGCGACGTAGACGCGCAGGTAGTTGCTCTCGGTCTCGTACGCCGGGCCCCAGACCTCCTGGAGGAGCTGGCGCTGGGTGACCAGGCGGCCGCGGTTGCGCACCAGCACCTCCAGCAGCTGCCACTCGGTGGGGGTGAGCCGCACGTCGCTGCCGTCGCCGCGGGTGACCAGTTTGGCCGCGAGGTTGACGGTGAAGTCGTCCGTCTTCACGACCGGCTCGTCCGGGGCGGGTGAGGCGCGGCGGATGGCGGCGCGCAGCCGGGCGAGGAGCTCGTCCATGCCGAACGGCTTGGTCACATAGTCGTCCGCGCCGGCGTCGAGCGCCGCCACCTTCTGGCTTTCGTGCCCCCAGACCGACAGCACGATGATCGGCGTCGAGGCCCAGCCCCGCACGCCGCGGATCACCTCGGTGCCGTCCATGTCGGGCAGCCCGAGATCAAGGATCATCACGTCCGGGCGCTCGCGGGCCATGGCCGCGAGCCCGGAGGCACCGTCGATGGCCGTGCTGACCTGGTAGTTGCGCGCGGCCAGGTTGATCCGCAACGCCCGGAGGATCGACGGCTCGTCGTCGACGACCAGCACGTGGGTCAAGACTCGGCACCCTGCATCGACTCGGCGCCCTTGGTCGCGACCGGCAGCGTGATCCTGACCGTGAGCCCGCCGCCGGGCGTGTCGGCCGCGACGATCGCGCCGCCCATGGCCTCGGTGAAACCCTTGGCCACGGCGAGGCCGAGGCCCACCCCGACCTTGCGTTCGTCGAAGCGCTGGAACGGCTCGAAGATCTCCGTCTTCAGGGCGTCCGGGACGCCGGGGCCGTGGTCGATGACCTCGAGCACCACGGAATCGCCGGCCCGGTGGGCCTGCAGGGCGGGCGGCCGGCCCGGCGGCGAATGGTACAGCGCGTTGGAGAACAGGTTGGCCAGCACCCGCTCCAGCAGGCCCGGGTCGGCCAGCACCAGCGGCATGCCGTCGGGCACCACCAGCCGCAGGTCGGCCGGGGCGTCGAGCCCGCGCAGCGCGATCGGCGCCACCTCGTCGATCGTGATGGGGCGGAGGAACGGCTGCAGCGAGCCCGTGTGCAGACGGCTCATGTCGAGCAGGTTGCCGATCAGCCCGTCGAGCCGGTCCGCGTTCTCCTCGATGGTGGCGAGCAGGGCCTCCTCGTCGGACTCGCTCCAGGCGACGTCGGTCTGGCGCAGGCTGCTGACGCTGGCCTTGATCGATGCCAGCGGCGTGCGGAGGTCGTGGCTGACCGCGGCGAGCAGCGCGGTCCGCATCCGGTTGCCTTCGGCCAGTGCCTCCGCCTGAGCGGCCTGGGTGCGCAGCCGCTCCCGGTCGAGCGCGGCGGCGGCCTGCGCCGCGAAGCCGGCCAGCAGGCCCGGCGCGATGGGGCTCGGCTGGCCGCTCACCTGGAGCGCCAGGTCGCTGCGGACGCCGACGCGGGTGACGGGAACCAGGGGGCCCGCGCTGCCGCTGGCCGCGATCGGCACCCAGCGGCCGCTGACGTTTTCCAGCAGCTCCGCCTGGCCGCCCAGGGTGTGCACGAGATGGTCGAGGACCGCCGCCGGGGTGTCGGCGCCGCCCAGCACCGTCTGCGCCAGCGCCAGCAGCAACCTGGCTTCCTCGCGGCTGCGGGCGGCCTGGCCGGCCCGGCTGGCGGCGAGATGGACGACGCTGCTGACCGCCACGGCGACCGTGACGAAGAGCAGGAGCGCCAGCAGGTTGTCCGGCTTGTCGATGGTGAACGTGTGCAGCGGCGGGGTGAAGAACCAGTTGAGCAGCAGGCTGGCGGACGCGGCGGCGAGCACGGCGGGCCAGAAACCGCCGATCACGGCGAGCGTCACCACGGCGACCAGGTAGATCAGCAGGTCGTCGGTCAGGCTCAGATCCGGCCGGGCCAGGACCAGCAGGGTGGTCAGCAGGGGCAGGCCGACCACGGCCAGCAGCACCCCCAGCAGGGCCCGGCGGGCGCCGACGGCGTAGGCCGCCTTGGCCATGAGGGCACCGTAGCCCGCCGCGGGCTGCCCACCCGCCACCTGCTCAGGACCTTGGCCGGCCGGCCCGGGACCAGTGGCGGGCTGCCCGGCATCACTTCCAGCGCCCACGCTCTCCAGTATGGGCCTGTTCGCCAACCAGCGCATGAGCAGACCGAGGGCGCCCGCGGCCAGCGCGCATGCGCCCATGACGATGGCGGCCTTCGCCGCCTGGGGGCCGGTCACCCGCAGCTGGGCGTACGGCGGATGGGAGAACCCCACCGCGGTGAGCCATCCGACGACGGCCAGCGGGATCACCGCCAGCGGCTCGGCCGCGAAGGACCAGGCGGTCACCACCGCCGCGGCCGCGATCAGCACGCCGGTCGCCGAGAACCGGCCGTGCAGGGCGGCCGCGACCGTGCCGATCGCCAGCAGCACCGCGTAGCCCGTGACCAGAGCGTAGGGCGCGGCCAGTCCACGCCTCGTCGAACCGTTCATCTCAAGGACAGTCGAACGCCGCTCAAGGCGAAAAATAAGGATCTTGATAAAACCTTAACGCGCAGGTCAGCAGTCTTGACGCGGCCTTAGCGGATGCGGCGCACGGCCGCGTTTAGCGTCGTGGGGGAGTTATTCGAAGCACGAGCAAGTCTGCCCGGCAATGGGCGCTGGACCGGGAGCGGCGCCCCAAGCCCAGAAGTCCTGCTGCCCGGGCACTTTGAGTCAGAGCCAGAACGCGGGCACGACGTGGCCGAGGTGGCAGCGTCGGATCCATGGCTCGGGTACGGAAGGGAAGAAACCGGTGGCCGTGCGCAAGGCGGCTGGTCTCCTCAGCGGGACCCGCGGGGGCGACCTGCCGGAGACCTTCTGGTACTCCGTGAAGCGTCGCATGCTCGGGCCGCCGCTGGTCAACGAGCAGCTGACCCAGGAGCGGCTGTCGAAGCCACTGGCCCTCGGCGTGCTGTCGTGCGACGGAATCTCGTCGGCGAACTACGGCTCCGAACTGATCCTGCACGAACTGCTGCCGTTCTTCGGCCTGGCTGCGTTCACGCTGCTGCTGCCGATGACGGGGGTGATCCTGCTCGGCATCGCCCTGGTGGTGCTGTCCTACCGCGAGGTGGTGACGGTCTACACCCGGGCGGGCGGCTCGTACGTGGTCGCCCGGGAGAATTTCGGCCCGCGCGTCGCCCAGGTGGCGGCGGTGGCGCTGATGGTCGACTACGTGGTCACGGTCGCGGTACAGAACGCCGCCGGCAGCGCCGCGATCCTCTCGACGTTCCCGGCGCTGGGCAAGCCCCTGGGCGACGCGGTGACGCTGACGCTGATCGCGGTCACCGCCACGCTCATCATGTGCTACGTGAACCTGCGGGGGGTCAGGGAGAACGGCAAGACGTTCGCGCTCCCGACCTACCTGTTCACCGGCTCGGTCGGCTTGATGATCATCGTCGGGCTGTACCGCGAGCTGGTCGGCGGCGGGCTGCCCCATGTCCCCTGGCAGCCCGGGACGGTGGCGGTCGGGCACCACCTGAACGGGCTGCTCACCTTGGGGGCCATCTACGTCCTGGGCCGCGCGTTCGCCAACGGCGGCTCCTCGCTGACCGGGATCGAGGCCGTCTCCAACGCCGTCAGCGCGTTGCGCCCGCCCGAGGGCCGCAACGCCCGCCAGATCCTGGTGACCCAGGGCAGCATCGTCGCGTTCCTGATCGCCGGGATCTCCTGGCTGGCCCACATCACTTACGCGGTCCCGTACCGAAGCGGTGTCCCGACGGTGGTCTCCCAGGAGGCCAACCTCATCTTCGGGCAGTCCTCGGCTGGCCGGGTGTTGTTCTTCCTGGTTCAGGCGGGGGCCATCTCGATCTTGTTCACCGGTGGCAACACCAGCTTCAGCGGCTTCCCGTTCCTGACCAGCTTCGTCGCCGAGGATTCCTTCCTGCCCCGCTGGCTGTCCAAGCGCGGCCACCGGCTGGTCTTCTCCAACGGGATCATCCTGCTCACCGTGCTCGCGCTCACTCTGCTGCTCGTAGTTGGCGCCAACCTCAACGCCCTGGTCCCGTTCTACGCGATCGGCGTGTTCACCGGCTTCTCGATGGCCGGGTTCGGCATGGCCAGGTACCACCGCAGGACCAAAGAGCCCGGCTGGCGCCGCCGACTCGTCATCAACTTCACGGCCGGGGTGTACACGGCCCTTGTCGTCGTGATCTTCGCAATCGTCAAGTTCACCGAGGGCGCCTGGCTGGTGGTGGTGGTGTTCCCGGTCCTGGTGTTCGCGTTCATCCGGCTCAACCACCGATACCGGGTGGAGGCCGAGGTCCTGCAGGACATCGGCGGGCGCAAACCGCCTGACCCGCCGAACTACGCGCGCCGGACGGTGCTGGTCTTCGTGGACGAATTCAACCTGGCGACGATCGCCGGGCTCCGTTACGCGCGCGGCCTGCGCCCCACCGACCTGCGGGCGGTGCATTTCGTTATCGACCAGGAACGGGCCGACGAACTGCGTCAGGCATGGCTTCGCGCCGACCGCGGCATTCCGCTCGACCTCGTCGAATGCCCGGACCGGCGCGTGGCGCGGGCCGCAGGCGAGTTTGTCGCCCGGGAGGCCAGCCAGCCAGACACCTACGTGACCGTGGTCCTGCCCCGGCGAAGCTACCCAGCATTGCCCGGCCGTCTCCTGCATGACCAGACCGCCGACAAGATCGCGCGGGTGGTGAGCCGGATCCCGCGATCCGCCGCCACGATCATCCCCTTCGACGAGCAGGCCCGCTTGGAGGTGCTGGCCGAGCGCCAGGCGATCCGCAAGGCCAGGGTGCCGGTCCCCGACGGGGACGGCCGCGGGCCCGGCCAGCCGGTCATGCGGCGGGGGGTCACGCCGATCGCCGCCGTCACCCACAACGGCAAGGTCACGGTGGAGGGCCGGGTCCACAGCATAGAGATCAGGCCGGTGGAACACAGTTGCGTGCTCGCCTGCCTGGTCACTGACGGCACCGGGGAGCTCACCGCGCTCTTCTACGGGCGCACGCACATACCTGGCGTCGAGCCCGGGAGCAGGATCCAGCTCCGCGGCCGGGCCGGTGTCCGGGAGACCGGCACCGTCATGGTTAATCCCGTTTACGAGCTCCTGGCCTGAGCCGCCGCCGGCTCGCGCCAGCCATGGATCCACGGGATCCGGCCTGGCCGGCCCAGCCCGCGCCGCCCTTTCCTGTCTCCGGCCCGGCCTCGTGGCCTAGACGCTGGCCAACGATGGTATGAAGGCCACGACAGGGTAATGCGACCGACGGGACGCACGGACGTGGCCATACGTAACGCAGTCGGCCTTCTCGGCGGAAGCGGCGAGCTGGACGAAGAGACCTTCTGGTACTCGGTGAAACGCCGCCTGCTCGGGCCGCCCATGGTCAACGAGGAACTGCGCCATCAGCGCCTGTCGAAACCGCTCGCGCTGGGCGTGCTCTCCCCGGACGGCATCTCCTCCTCCGCCTACGGCTCGGAGGAGATTCTGATCGCGCTGCTGCCGCTGGCCGGGCTGGCGGCGTTCACCATCATCCTGCCGATGACGCTTGTCATTCTCGTGGTGATGGCGCTGGTGGTGCTGTCCTACCGCGAGGTGGTGATGGTCTACATCCGGCCCGGCGGCTCCTACGTGGTGGCCAGGGAGAACTTCGGGCCCCGGGTCGCGCAGATCGCCGCCGTAGCCCTGCTCATCGACTACGTGGTCACGGTGGCCGTCCAGGTCACCGCCGGCACGGCTGCGGTGGTCTCCGCGGTCCCGGCACTTGGCCCGTACACCGAGCCGATCATCATCGCCGTGATCCTGCTCATGTGCTACGGCAACCTGCGCGGGATCAAGGAAGCCGGGCGGATCTTCGCGGTGCCCACCTTCCTGTTCTCCGGCGCGGTCGTCCTGATGATCGTCGTCGGCCTGGTCCGCGAGGTCCTGGGCGACCTGCCCAAGTACGACCCGCACGCGCTGCCCGGCACCTACCCGATCGGCGCCGGCACGGCGGGCATCATCACCTTCGCGATGATCTTGACGCTGCTGCGGGCGTTCGCTAACGGCGGCGCGTCGCTGACCGGCATCGAGGCGGTCTCGGACGCGGTGGGCGCCTTCCGGCCCCCGGAGGGGATCAACGCCCGCCAGGTACTCGTCACGGAGGGCGTCATCCTCGGCTTCCTGGTAGCCGGGATCTCCTGGCTCGCCCACGCGACCCTGGCCACCCCCAGGAAGCTCGGATACCCCACCGTGCTGGCCCAGGAGGCGCAGGCGGTCTTCGGCAGCTCGTTCCTGGGCCACGCGCTGTTCCTGCTGGTGCAGGCGGCGACCGCGCTGATCCTGTTCACTGGCGGCAACACGAGCTTCAACGGGTTCCCCTTCCTGGCCAGCTACGTGGCCGGGGACGCCTTCCTGCCCCGCTGGCTGCTCAAGCGCGGGCACCGGCTGGTGTTCTCGAACGCGATCATCGGGCTGACCATCGTCTCGATAGCCCTGATCATCATCAGGGGGCCGCAGGTCAACAAGCTGGTCCCGCTGTACGCGATCGGCGTGTTCACGGCCTTTACCATGGCCGGTTTCGGGATGGCCAGGTATCACAAGCGGAACAAGGAGCCCGGCTGGCGGCACAAGCGGGCCATCAACGCCGCGGCCGGCGCCCTGAGCGCGGTCGTGGTCGCGATCTTCGCGGTCGTGAAGTTCACCGAGGGCGCCTGGCTGGTGGTGGTGCTCTTCCCGATCCTGTGGTTCGCGTTCATCCGGCTCAACCGCGAGTACACGATGGAATCCGAGGTCCTCGAGCGGGTCGGGGGCCGCCCCAAGGCGCCGGAACTGCCGAACTACCCCCGGCGCACGGTGTTCCTCCTGGTGGACAGCTTCGACCTGGCCACGCTGGCGGCGGTCAGGTACGCACGCAGCCTGCGGCCGACGACGCTGCGCGCGGTGCACTTCGTCATCGACACCGAGCAGGCCGATCAGCTGCGGGAGGAGTGGATGCGGGGCGACCGGGGCGTGGTGCTCGACTTCGTCGACTGCCCGGACCGCCGCCTGACCAAGGCCGCCGCCGAACTGGTCAGCCGGGAGACGGCGGTGCCCGGCACGTTCGTGACCACCGTCCTGCCCCGGCGCAGCTACTCGCAGCTGCTCGGCAGGCTCCTGCACGACCGCACCGCGGACAAGATCGCCGCCGTCGTGAGCCAGATCCCGCGCGCGACCGCGACCATCGTCCCGTTCGACGTCCGGAGCAGGATCGAGATCCTGCACGAGCGCCAGGTCGAGCGCGAACGGGCGTCGCGGGCGGACCCGGCGGACGCCGGTGGCCGGGCGGACGCCGGAGCGGCCCCGGCCACGCCGCATGCCGCCGGGCCGGGCGCCGCCTCACCGGACGGGAAGACCACGCCGGGCGCGGGAACAGCCGACGGCCAGACCGGCCTCCCCGGCGCGGCCGGCCCAGCTGGCCCGCCCGAGGAGGCCCACGGCATCGCCGCCACCGACGGGGCCGGGGACCTGCCACCGGTGCTGGCCGACCCGCCCGCCTCACCGCTGCGGAATCTGCTGCGCGGGCGCCGCGCCCGCCGGCCGGCCGCGCCGGGCGAAAGCCCGGCACCGGGGGACCGGGCCGGGTCCGGCCGCGCCAGCTATGACCGGCCCGCTCCCCCGCCCGGGGTGAACCCGATCGGCTCGCTCACCAGGCCGGGCCGGGCCACCGTGGAGGGCCGAGTCCGCGCGGTCGAGATCCGGCCGGTCGAGCGGAACTCGGTGCTGGCCTGCGAGATCTCCGACGCCACCGGGGACCTGACCGCCCTGTTCTACGGCCGCTCCCACATCCCGGGGGTCATCTGCGGGTCGCGGGTCCGCTTCCGCGGAGCGGTCGGGATACGTCACGGCCGCCCAGTGATGATCAATCCCGCCTACGAGCTCCTCGCGGCCGGTGAGGCGTCCCCGCCGGCCGGGGAAAACTCCTGATACGGGCACCGCGGACCCCGCGCATGCCGCGGGCGCCGCGCGGGAGGTGGCCGGGCGCCTAGGCGCCCGGCCATGGGCAGCGAAGGGAGGCACAGCTGCAACCCGGGCACGATCACGCGCAGGGCCTCACCGCCACCGGCAGGTATCGGCGCCGGCTGACCGCGGTCATGGCGATCAGCGCCGGAATCGCCGCCGCGGAGATCGTCGGCGCCCTGATCAGCGGCTCGCTGGTGCTGCTGGCCGACGCCGCGCACATGGCTGCCGACGCGGCCGGTGTCGGCCTGTCGGTGCTGGCCGCCTACGTCGCCACCCGGCCGGCCACCGACCGCCGCACCTTCGGCTACGCCCGCGCCGAGATCCTGGCCGCCACCGTCAACGCCCTGCTGCTGCTCGGCCTGGCCGCGTTCATCATCACCGAGGCGGTCCAGCGGCTCGCCGCGCCGCCCCAGGTCGGCTCCGGCCTGATGATCATCTTCGGCATAGTGGCGCTGGCCGGGAACGGCGTGTCGCTGCTGCTGCTGCGCCACGGGCAGGCGCAGAGCCTCAACGTGCGCGGGGCGTTCCTGGAAGTCGCCTCGGACACCTTCGGCGCCCTGGCGGTGATCGTCAGCGGGGTCGTGATCGCGCTGACCGGGTTCACCCTGCTGGACCCGATCGCCTCGCTCGCCGTGGCGCTGCTGATCCTGCCGCGGACCTGGCACCTGCTGCGGGACGCGGTGGACGTGCTGCTGGAGGCCAGCCCGCGCGGGATCGACCTGACCGAGGTCCGGGCGCACATGACCGCGCTGGAGGGGGTCAAAGACGTGCACGACCTGCACGCGTGGACGATCACCTCCGGGCTGCCGGTGCTGTCCGCCCATGTGGTGGTGGACCCGGCGGTGCTTACCGGGAACCGGAGCGCCGCCATGCTGGACGCGCTGCAGTTCTGCCTGCGCGGGCATTTCGACGTGGTCCACTCCACCTTCCAGCTCGAACCGGCCGGCCACGCCGACCACGAGCCGTCCGTCTGCCTCTGAGACCGGCCCTGGAGCCGGGCGATACCGGCCAGTAATATGAGGGCATCGCCAGCCTGGAGCGTGCCGTGAGCACCTACGATCACTACGCCGCCATGGCCGACGGGACCGTGGCCGACGGGGCAGGCGGGTGAGCGGCCCGCCCCTGCCGCGCTTCCCCGGCGGCTTCACCTGGGGGGTGTCCACCTCCGCGTTCCAGATCGAGGGCGCGGCGCACGAGGACGGCCGGGGGGACTCGATCTGGGACGTGTTCTGCCGCAAGCCCGGCGCGATCCGCGACCAGCAGACCGCCGACGTGGCCGACGACCACTACCACCGGTGGCGCGAGGACGTCGAGCTGATGGCCCGGCTCGGCGTCGGCGCGTACCGGTTCTCCATCGCCTGGCCGCGCATCCAGCCCACCGGGCGCGGGCCGGCCAACCCGGCGGGGCTGGACTTCTACGAGCGGCTCACCGACGCGCTGCTGGCCCGCGGGATCACCCCGGTGCCGACCCTGTACCACTGGGACCTGCCCGAGCCGCTGCAGTCCGAGGGCGGCTGGCTGGCGCGGGAGACCGCCGCCCGGTTCGCCGAGTACGCGGGGCTGGCCGCGGGCCGGCTGGCCGACCGGATCCCGCTGTGGATCACGCTGAACGAGCCGTTCGTGGTGACCGCGTACGGATACGCGCTCGGCTTCCACGCGCCCGGCCGGTCGCTCATGCTGGACGCGCTGCCAACCGCCCATCACCAGCTGCTCGGGCACGGCCTGGCCACCGCCGCACTGCGCGCGGCCGGAGCGGGGCAGGTCACGATCACCAACAACTACGCCCCGGCCTGGCCCGCCAGCGACGGCGAGGCCGACACGGCGGCGGCGCGCGCCTACGACATCCTGCACAACCGCCTGTTCACCGACCCGGTGCTGCTCGGCCGGTACCCGGACCTGTCGCCGTTCGGCCTGCCCGGCGGCCTGGACTGCGTCCAGGATGGCGACCTCGCGGTGATCTCCGCCCCGGTGGACGCGCTCGGGGTGAACTACTACATGCCGATGCGGCTGTCGGCGCTGCCGGACTCCCTGCTGCCGTTCCAGATGGAGCCCATCCGCGGGTACCCGGTGACCGCGTTCGGCTGGCCGGTGATCCCGGCCGGGCTGACCGAGCTGCTGGTCCTGCTCAGGGACCGCTACGGCGGCGCGCTGCCGCCGGTGTACATCACCGAGAACGGGTGCTCGGCCGACGACCAGGTGAGCGCCGCCGGGGTGGTCGCCGACGAGGCGCGGATCAGCTACCTGGACGGCCACATCCGGGCGGTGCACGAGGCGATCGGGGCCGGGGTGGATGTGCGCGGCTACTTCGTCTGGTCGCTGATGGACAACTTCGAGTGGACGGAGGGCTTCCATCAGCGCTTCGGGCTCGTCCATGTGGACTTCCCCACCCAGCGGCGCACGCCGAAGGACTCGTTCGGCTGGTACCGGGAGCTGATCGCCGCGCAGCGCGAGGCGGGCCCGCGCGTCCGCTGACGGGCCCACCGCGGGCGCGCTAGCCGGCAATCCCGATGGCCTGGCCGATCGTCTCTGGCCGGTCAAGCGCCTGGAGCATGAAGTGGGCCACGTCGGCGCGGGAGACGAGCCAGCCACCCCGGACGTTCTGGCCGGCCGCCGTCCGGTAGGTGCCGGTGAGAGGCTTGCTGGTCAGCCGGGGTGGCCGCACAGCCGTCCAGTCCAGGCCGCTGTCGGCCAGGATGTCTTCCATGCCCGCAAGATCGGCATACACCTTGCCGAACGCGGCCCGGGCGAAGCGGCTGCCCACCTGCCGCATGAAGAACCCGTCGCCGGGATCATGCCGCGGCGGGCTGGGCCGGCGGGCCGAGGCGACGGTGCCGACCGGTGCGGCGCTGACGACCACGATCCGCCGCACGCCCGTTACCTGCATGGCCGCGACGATCGCCCGGGTGCCCTGCGACGCGATCCCGGCATCGGAGCTGGACCGTGGGCCCAGCCCAGACAGGATCGCGCCGGCCCCCGCCACCGCGGATTCCAGCGCCCCCGGGTCAGCGGCCGCCATGTCGGCCGTGACGATCCGCGCCTTCCCGGCCGTGCGCACCTCGCCGGGCAGCTTGTCTGGGCTGCGCACCACCGCGGTGACGTCATGGCCGGCGGCCAGGGCCTGGCCGAGGAGCTCCCGGCCGACCCCACCGGTCGCGGCGACAATTGTGACCTTCATCATGTTCCCCATTCGTCGGTCTGGACTTCTGACTCCCCACGGGTTTGCGTCATGATCACGTCCGTTCCGGGGTGATCGCGGTGACGCAAACCCGTGGGAAGCCGGGGGTGGTCAGCCGCCGTGCGCGACCGCGGCGGATAGTTCCTGGCCCGTGGCGGCCTGCTCCTGGTGGGCCGGCTGCCGTCCGGCCCGGCGGGGCAGGGCGAACATGAGCAGGAAGCTCAGCAGGAAGACGCCGACCTGGAACCACAGGGTGCGGACCAGCGAGGCAACAAAGTCGAGCCGCACGGCGCTCGCGCCCGCCCCGGCCAGGACGCGCCCCGTGGCGGGCGTGATGACCTCGCCGGCCTGGGCCGGCACGACGCGGGGGTGACCGTCGGGTCGGCGGCGACCAGCCGGTCGTGCAGGCAGACGCGGAACTGGGCCTCGATCTGCCCGGCGTAGCGGGCCGGGACCCCGGTGGCCACGACACCCGAGCGCAGCGCCGGCGCGACGGCGGCGGCGGCCGGGCCGGACTGGCTGCCGAGCAGGCCGAAGAAGATCACGCCGATCAGCGCGATGCCGATCGAGTTCCCCAGCTGCAGGCCGGTGTTGAACACCCCGGACGCCGAGCCGGCGTCCTGGGCCGGCACCCGGGCCAGCACGATGTCGGCCAGCGGCGCGATCACCGCGCCCAGGCCGAGGCCGACCCCCACCAGGCTCGGCACGAGCTCCCAGGTGGTCACGGCCGGCCCGTAGTGGTGCGTGGTCGCGATGATGCCGGCCATGCCGGCGGCGATGATGAGCGCGCCGGCCATGGTGACCCCGCGCCCGAACCGGGGCGCCAGCCGGGCGGCCGCGCCAGAGGAGACCAGCACGCCCAGCGAGAACGGGAGGAAGGTCAGCCCGGCGTGCAGGGGGGTGAAGCCGAGGCCCAGCTGCAGGAACAGCGTGAGCACCAGCCCGAATGAGGCGATGCCCATGAAGAACGTCACCGCGATGGCCATCCCGGCGCTGAAACCACGCTCGCCGAACAGCCGCGGCGGCACCAGCGGGGAGCCGTCCCGGCGGTCCTTGATCCGCTCGTACCAGACGAACAGGGCGAACACCGGCACCGACGCGGCCATCGAGACGAACGTCCAGGTGGGCCAGCCGAGCTGGCGCCCCTGCACGAGCGGGTAGAGCAGCAGCAGCAGGGCCACCGTGACCAGGCCGACGCCGGCCGGGTCCAGCTTGGGCGGGCTGGGCGCCCGCGACTCGCGCACGAGCACCGCCGACGCCACCACCGCGATGATCCCGACCGGAACGTTGATCAGGAAGATCGGCCGCCAGGCCAGGCCGAACAGGTTGTGCTGGATGAGCAGCCCGCCGATGAGCGGCCCGCTGATGGTGCCGAGGCCCGCCGTCACCCCGAACCCAGCCAGCGCCTTGATCCGCTCCGCGGGCGGGAAGATCACCTGGATGACGGCCAGCACCTGCGGGACCATGATCGCGCCCATGGTGCCCTGCACCACCCGGAAAGCGATGAGCTGGCCCGGGCTCTGTGCGGCCCCGCACAGCGCCGACATGACGGTGAAGCCGGTCACGCCGATCAGGAACAGCCGTTTGCGCCCGAACGTGTCGCCGAGCCTGCCGCCGGTGATCAGGACCAGGGCGTAGGCGAGCGTGTAGCCGGCCAGCGCCCACTGCACGTCGGCGTAGCTGGCGTGCAGGTCACGCTGGATGGACGGTATCGCGATGTTGACGATGGATACGTCCAGCAGGTTCATGAACGCGGCCAGCAGCAGGATGATGAGGGTGAGCCAGCGCCGGGGATCGGGGCTGTCGCCCGTCGCCGCGGGACGGGCCAGGATCTGAGCGTCCGAAGTCATCGTGTTCTCCGCTTGCATGGAGGTGTCTGAACTACACTAGGAACGCTAGCATCTTGTTAGCCAGATATCTAGGCTTCTTAAATAATAGGTAGGTAAAGCATGTCTGAGGACCCAGCCGGGGCAGGTGCCGGGCACGATGGCCAGCCGGGCGGGGAGGCGCCGCCGGGCTGGGGGACCCAGCCGGGCTGGGAGACGCCATGGCCCGAGTCGCCGGCCGCCGGGACGGGACGGCGGGAGCGTGCGGATCTCGAGGTGGCCTTCGCGGCCGGCCTGCGCCGGACCGGGGCGCTGATGCAGCTCATGGGCACGGCGGCCGCCGACCAGGCCGGCATCAACGCAACGGACCTGAACTGCCTGAACATCCTCAGCTTCAGCGGGCACATGACGGCCGGCGAGCTGGCCCGGGCCACCGGCCTCACCACGGCGTCCATCACCGGGGTGGTCGACCGGCTGGAGGAGGCGGGCTTCGTCACCCGGGAGCGCGATCCGCACGACCGCCGGCGCGTGGTGGTCCAGATCAACCTGGACCGGGCGATGAAAGACGTGGCCAAGATCTTCGCCCCCATGCTCCGGTCCTGGCGGGAGATGGCGGCCCGGTACTCCGACGACGAGCTCAAGCTGATCGTCGATTTCTACGCGCGCATGGAGCAGGTGTTCCGCGAGCACCTCGTCCGGCTCCGCGGCGGCCCGGAGGCAACCGAGCCCTAGACCGGCCCGGAGGCGACCGAGCCCTGGCACCGGCCCGGAGGCGACCGAGCCCTGGCCCTCACGGGCCTTCCGCACGGCCGCCCGACCCGCGGTGGGCCAGGACCGGCCGGCCGCGCCCTACCGCGGCGCCTTGACGCCCAGGTCGGCGAGCGCGGCCCGGGCGGCGCCGTCGCCGCACATGCCGTGCACGCCGCCGCCCGGCGCGGTGGACGCCCCGCACAGGTAGACGCCGGGCAGCGGGGTCCGGTACGGGTTCCAGCGCGGCGTGGGCCGGAAGAACGTCTGCAGCAGCGTCCCGGCCCCGCTGTTGATGTCCCCGCCCACGTAGTTCGGGTTGTACCGCTCCATGTCGGCAGCGGTCTTGACCGATCTGGCCAGGACCAGGTCGCGGAAGCCCGGCGCGAAGCGCTCGATCTGCGCCTCGATCCGGCCGGACATGTCCACGTCCGAGCCCGACGGGACGTGGCAGTACCCCCACAGCGTGTGCTGCCCCGCGGGCGCCCGGGTCGGGTCCACCACGCCCGGCTGCGCGACCAGGCAGTACGGCCGCTCCGGGTGCTGGCCCGCGTTCACCTCGGCCTCGCTGCGCGCCACCTCGGCGAGCGTGCCGCCCAGGTGCACGGTCCCCGCCTCCCGGCAGGCCGCGGCCTCCCACGGCACCGGCCCGGACAGCGCCCAGTCGACCTTGCAGACCCCCGGCCCGTACCGGAAGCGGGCCAGCGCCCGGCCCTGCCAGCCCGGGATCGACCCGCCCGCGATGGCGGCGAGCTGCCGGGGCGTGACGTCGAGCAGGACGGCGCGGGCGGGCGGCAGGCTGTCCAGGGACCTGACCCAGCGGCCGGTCTCCACCTGCCCGCCCAGCGACGTCAGCTCGGCGACCAGGGCATCGATCAGCCGGGCGCTGCCGCCCTCGACCACCGGCCAGCCGACCGCGTGCGCGATCATGATCAGCGTCAGCCCGAAACCGCCGGTCCCCGGCGCGCTGAGTGGCAGCATGGGGTGCGCGGCCACCCCCGCGAGCAGCGCGCGCGCCTCCTCGGTCTTGAACCGCCGGGCCAGCAGGCTGGCGGGCAGGACGCCGTCCAGGCCGAACCGGGCCAGGGCGACCGGATGCCCGGGGACAGAGCGCATCATCGGCGTGAGAATCTCGGGCAGCGTGCGGGGAACGTCGCGGACCAGCGGGCCGAGCAGCCGCCGGTAGGACGGGCCGTCGGCGCCGAGCCCGCCCGCGGTCTCCTCGACCGAGCCGGCCACATACGCCGCGCGGCCGCCGTCCAGCGGATGGGCGAACGCCACCTTCGGCGTGCGCAGCGTGGCCCCCAGCGCCGCCAGGTCGATCCGCTGGAAGAACGGGGAGGCGGCGGCCAGCGGGTGCACCGCCGAGCACACGTCGTGCTGGAAGCCGGGCAGGGTCAGCTCCTGGGTCCGGCAGCCGCCGCCGGGCGTGGACGCTCCCTCGATCACGTGCACCGCGAGCCCAGCCCGGGCCAGGGTCACCGCCGCTGCCAGCCCGTTGGGCCCGGCGCCGACCACGATCGCGTCGGCAGGCCGGATGCCTGCTGGGCTACCCACCGGTCATCCGCCTCCACGGCGGGCTGGGACGCACGCTCATAGCTCGAGTATCCCGCCCTCGGCGGCGACGATGACATCGGGCCGGCTCACCCGGCCGGCCCCGAGCCGCGCGCCCAGCTGGTCCAGCTCCACGTCGGTCCGGCCCGGCTTGTGGTGGAACAGCATGACCCGGCGGGCCCCGGCCCGCTCACCCAGGCCCACCGCGTAGTCGGCTGCCGCGTGCCCGAACGACGCCTCGGCCGCGACCTCCTCCGGCAGCAGGAACGCGTCGTGGATCAGCAGGTCCGACCCGGCCGCCAGGTCGAGGGCGGCGGGGTGGTACTCGCCCCATCCCTCGGGCCCCGGCCCGAGGGCGGTGGGGCAGTGATCGGGGATGTACGTGATCACCGACTGCCCGTCGCTGACCCGGTAGCCGAAGGTCCGCCCGCCCTTGTGCGGCACCTCCCGGGCCTCGACCGTGAAGCCCTCGGCTTTGAGCTGGCCGGGCTCGATCATGCCGAACGTCCAGTTCCCGCGCAGGCCGTTAGGCGTGATCGGGAAGTGCGGCGGGGACATGCCCCGGGCCAGCACGTCCGCCGCGGTGCCGCCGGGCTGCTGGGGCAGGAACAGGGCGGCCCGCGCGTCGTCGCGGTCGCCCGCCTGGAAGAAGGGCAGCCCATGGACGTGGTCCCAGTGCAGGTGCGTGAGCAGGATCGTGCCGGCGAACGGGCGGCCACCGAGCAGCGCGGTGACCTGGCGCAGGCCAGTGCCGGCGTCCAGGATCAGCGTCGGCCCGGCCGCGCCGTCGTGGGCGAGCGCGACGCACGAGGTGTGGCCGCCGTAGCGGATGAATTCCGGGCCCGGCGCGGGGGTCGAGCCGCGGACACCGCACAGGTGTACGCGCACCCCTCAGCCTCGGTCGGCGTCTTCGCGCCGGTGCCCCCCGGACAGCTCGACCAGGGCCGAGCGGTCGAACTGGCTGGCATCCACCGAGGCCACCCGGCACGGGGTGACGGCCACCAGGGTCGCGGTGCGCTCGCCGCCCTCGAGGAG
This sequence comes from uncultured Actinomycetes bacterium, assembly GCA_963730065.1. Lineage (GTDB taxonomy): Bacteria > Actinomycetota > Actinomycetes > Streptosporangiales > Streptosporangiaceae > UBA9676. The sequence continues at coordinate 409,369 of CAVSQL010000020.1, forward strand.
GGCGCGCTCCCCCTGCAGCGACCCCGGCCCGTACTCGGCGAGCCACTCGCCGTCCCGCTCCACCCGGATCACCCCGTCGAGGACCAGGAAGACCTCGGTGCCCGGCTCGCCCTGGCGGACCAGCACGTCCCCGGCGGCCAGCTTGGCGATACTGGGCTTGGCGGCGCCGTGCATCAGCTGCACCGACAGCTGGTGCTCCAGGGCCGTTTCCACCGCGGTGACCAGCGCCTCAGAGTCCTCATCGCCCCAGGGGGTGTGCGGGCCGAACGACACCGCCATCCAGTCGCTGAAGTCGGTCAGGCCGGACTTGTGGGTCAGGCTGCCCTTGTCGTCGTAGAGCCAGTGGCGCGGGAACTTGCTCGCCCCGGTCATCGCCCGCTCGGCCGTGCCGTCGGCGTGCAGGGTGAGCGACAGGGTGGTCCACACCAGCGGCGCCTGCCACTGGATGTAGGGCCGGTGCCGGACCTTGCGCGGCGCGGGCAGGGAGGTCCGGCCGCCCACGGTCTGCGCGAAGCGCACCCAGCCGTCCCCCCGCTCGGGGTCGCGGCGCAGGTCGGGCAGCATGGCGTTCTGGAAGGTGTGCTTCAGCCCGCCGAGCTTGACGGTGGTGTCGCCGATGAGCCCGCTCCCGCTGTAGCCGCATTCGGTGATCTCACCGGCGCTGCCGGTCTCGACCCAGGCCTTCAGCAGATTGGCAAAACGGAACTTGCCCCCGGCCCGCAGTGCCTCGATCTCATCGAGCTGCGTGGGCGGGGGGTCGTCGTAGTGGGTGAAGCCCGCGTCGAAGGCCACCCGCATGCTCCCGGCCACGGCTTCGGACGGTATCCAGGAGATTGAGGTAACGCTGCTCTCGTATCGCATACCGCTATGGTCCCGCCGTTAGCGATCAAGCACCAGGGTGGTGACCGGCCTGTTTCAGTGGGCCTACCACCACCGGGCATGCCCTAGGCTCGGGCGGGCCGCGCGCTCGGCCCCGGCCGGGCCGCTACCCCCGCTGGCCAGCCATCTTGAGCCCGGGACAGGCCGTTGCCGGCCCGGGACGGCGGCGCCTCCGGGCGGGCTGCGGGCGGGCAGCACCCCCGTGGGCGGGGATGCCTGCATCCTTGACCGCGGGCGGGGACGAAAGGGTGAATGTCTGCCATGGGAGCGGTCTGGCTGCGCCTGCGGGCCGAGCTGCGCCACCAGTGGCGGGCGTGGCTCGCTCTGGCGGTGCTGCTCGGCGTGATCGGCGGCATCGCGCTGACCGCCGCGGCCGGCGCGCGGCGCACCGACACCGCTTACCCCCGCTTCCTGCGGGCCAGCCACGCCGCGCAGCTGGCCGTGTTCCCGGCGCGGTCCGGGTTCGGCAGCTACTTCGCCGCCGTGGGCCGCCTGCCGGAGGTGTCGTCGTCGGCGTCCGCAGCGTTCCTGCAGATGTCCCTGCCGGGCCCGGGCGCGTCGCCGTTCTCAGACCTGACCGCCGAGGCCAGCCCCGCGGGCGGCGAGGGCGTCTCGATCGACCGGGTCAAGGTGGTGGCCGGCCGCCTCTTCGACCCCGCCGACCCGCACGCGGTCATGATCGACCAGCAGGTGGCGGACCGGGAGCACCTGCGCCCGGGCGGCACGCTGCGCCTGATCGGGTTCCCGCAGCGGGGCGGCAGCCCCGACGTCGCGCACGCGGCGCGGCTGGCGTTCCGGGTGTCGGCGATCGTGGTCTTCGACGACCAGATCGTGGCCGCCTCCAAGGAACTCGGGTACCCGCGGCTGCTGCTGAGCCCGGCCTTCGCCCGGACCCGGCAGGCGATGTCGTTCAACCCGGCCGGCGGCGCTCTCTACGTAGTGCTCCGGCCACACGCCGACGCCGCCGCGTTCACCCGCCGGGCGGCGGCCCTGGCCGTGCGGTACCGGGTGGGAAACGCCCCGGTCGTCCAGCTGGCCACCGAGTACGCGGCCACGCAGCGGGCGATACGCCCGGAAGCGGCCGCGCTGGCGATTTTCGCCGCGCTCGCCGGCCCTCATCGCGCTCGCCATCATCGGGCAGCTGCTGAGCCGCCAGCTCGCCCTCGACTCGGCGGAGTTCCCGGTCCTGCGTGCCCTCGGCATGCCCAGGTCCCGGCTGGCCGCGCTGTCGCTGGCCCGGGTGGCCGTGGTGACCACCGCGGGGGCTGTGCGTCGCCGTGGGGATCGCCATCGCGGCGTCGCCGCTGATGCCCATCGGCCCGGCCCGGGCCGCCGAGCCCAGCCCGGGCGTGGAGGTCAACCTGGCCATCCTCGGCGCCGGGTTCGCCCTCATCGCCGTCGTGCCGCTGCTGGTGGTGCTGCCCGCTGCGCTACGGGCCGCGGGCCGGGCCCAGGGCGCGCTCGGGCTGGCCGAGCCGGCCGCGCCCGTGCGCGCCTCCCGGCTGGGCCCGGCGCTCGGGCTGGCCGGCTCCGTGCCGGGCAACCTTGGGGTGCGGATGGCGTTCGAGCCCGGCCACGGGCGGACCGCGGTGCCGGTGCGCAGCGCCCTGGTCGGGACGACGGTGGCGGTCGCGGCGGTGGTGGCCGCCATGGTCTTCGGCGCCAGCTTCCTCGCGCTGGTCGGCACGCCGCACCTGTACGGGCAGAACTGGCCCCAGGAGCTGGACCTGCAGGTCGGGTCCATGCCCGGGCCATGGCCAAGAAAGTCCTGGCGCAGGTCAAGGGCCTGACCGAGTACGCGGGCGGCAACTACGGCCAGGTCAGCGTCACCGCGCCCGGCGGCGGCAGCGGCAGCGTCGTGCCCGCGATCGGCCTCGACCAGCTGCACGGGAAGGGGTTCCTCACCCTGCTCGCGGGCCGGGCTCCGGCCGGGCCGCGTGAGATCACCCTCGGCCCCCGCACCCTGCGCACGCTGGGCCTGCACCTCGGGCAGCGGGTGAAGGTGGACGCGAACGGCCGGACGTCCCCGATGCGCATCGTGGGCTCGGCGATCTTCGCCTCGTTCGGCGTGGGCGGCGGCACCGCCACCGACCTGGGGACCGGCGCGGCGGTGGCGGCCTCGGTGCTCTCCCAGCCGCAACCCCCAGAGCTGCGCCGGCGGCGCGACCTGCTACAACTTCTTCCTGCTGCGGTACCGGCCGGGCACCGACCTGCGGGCGGCGGCCGCCCAGGTGAGCCGGGCCACGACCCGCGCCGGATGCCCTCCGGGCCTGTGCCTGGTGACCAGCGACCAGCGGCCCAGCGACATCCAGAACTACACCGGGGTCCGGGACACCCCGCTCGCCCTCGGCGCCGTCCTCGCGCTGCTCGCGGTGGGGACGCTCGCCCACGTGCTGCTCACCGGGGTGCGGCGGCGGCGGCGCGACCTCGCGATGCTGAAGACCCTCGGCCTGCTCCGGTCGCAGCTGCTGCGGGTGGTGTCCTGGCAGGCCACCGCGCTGGCCGCGGCGGCGCTGCTGGTCGGGCTGCCGCTGGGCCTGCTGGCGGGCCGCTGGGCGTGGCTGCTGTTCGCCGACTCGGCGGGGGTCGGGAACCAGGCCGACGTCCCGGTGCCGCTGGTGCTGCTGGTCATCCCGGTGACGCTCATCCTGGCCATCCTGCTCGCCGCCGTCCCCGGCTGGACGGCCGCCCGGATCCGCCCGGCACTGATCCTGCGCACCGAATAAGGACCGGCCACCGCCAGCTGGCGCACCCCACGGCGGCTGTTTCTTACGGTGGGCGGCGGCCGGGGTGCGCACCACACATGACCGCCACAGGAATCCGCGGTTGGGGGATGGTGGAGGGCGAGCCGGGGGTACGTACTGATGGTGCCAGATCGGTTCCGCCCGGTGCTGGGCCGCCGCGGCGGAGGGTCGCGAGGGGACGCTGGGGCGTGGCGGAGCCTGAGCTGAGTTTTGCCGGTTTACTGCGGCAGCTGCGGAACGAGGCCGAGCTGCCCCGGGACATCGCCGCCTTCACCGGCCGCCAGGACGAGCTCGCGCAGCTGATGGGGACGCTGGCCGTCGCCGCGCCGGGCGGCGGGGTGGTGGGCATCCACGCGATCGACGGGATGGCGGGAGTCGGCAAGACCACCTTCGCGGTGCATGCCGCGCACCGGCTGGCCGGGGCCTTCCCAGACGGGCAATTCTTCTTGCCGCTGCACGCCCACACCCCCGGCCAGCGGCCGGTCGACCCGGCGGACGCGCTGGCCAGTCTGCTGCTGACCGCCGGGGTGCCCGCAGCGCAGATCCCGCCCGGCCTGCAGGCCCGCGCCGGGCGGTGGCGTGATCAGGTGGCGGGCAAGAAGATCCTGCTGCTGCTCGATGACGCGGCCGGCCACGAGCAGGTCCGGCCGCTGCTGCCCGGCACCGCGGCCAGCCTGGTGCTGGTCACCAGCCGCTGGCGGCTGACCGCGCTGGCGGACGCCACCGCGGTCAGCCTGGACACCCTGCCCCCCGACCAGGCGGCGGTGCTGCTAGCCCGGCTGGCGGCCCGGCCTGGGCTACGCGCTGGGGACGCGGCCGTGGCCGAGGTCACCCGGCTGTGCGGGTACCTGCCGCTGGCCATCGGGATGCTCGCCAGCCAGCTGCGCCACCACCCCGCCTGGACCGCCGGCCAGCTGGCCGACGGCCTGGCCTACGCCCGGGACCGGCTGTCCCCCATGCACGCCGGGAACCTGTCGGTTGCGGCCGCGTTCGGCCTGGCCTACGCCGACCTCACCCCAGACCAGCAGCGGCTGTTCCGCCGCCTCGGCCTGGTCCCCAGGCCGGGCTTCGACGCCCACGCCGCAGCCGCCCTCGACGGCACCACCCTGGACCAGGCCGCCCGCCGCCTCGGCGAACTGTACGACCAGCACCTGCTGACCGAGCCCGCATCCGGCCGCTACCGGCTGCACGACCTGCTCCGTGAGCACGCCCGCGCCCTGGCCGCTGCCGACGGCGCGGCAGAATCAGACGCCGCGGCCGGGCGGCTGCTGGACTACTACCTGCAAACCCTCGATCGCCACGCGCCGGGATTCACCACAACAGAGCCCTAGCCGGCGCCCGGCGCCCCGGCCGTCACCACCGCTGCGCCACGCGGGCCGGCAAGCGGCCTCGCGGCCTTCCCGGCCCGGAACCATCACACGCTGAGGCCGGCTTAGCCGGCCCTGGCGGCGGGAGGCGGGACCACGCGCTGGTCTGCTGGCAAACCGCTTTCACCCGGGTTGCGACCGGGACCTCCCCTTGCCTGCGCGACGGCCGCCGTCAGCGTCTGCTGGTGGGTATCGGTGGATGGTGCGTGCCGGTCGGGGGCGGGGCCCGTGACGCGGGTGGGCCGGGGCATGCGCAGGCGCAGCACGGCCAGGCCGAGCAGGGCGAAGGCGGCCGTCCAGGCCAGCGACACGGCGGTCATGTTGACCAGCGCCTGGTGGTGGAACGCGCCGGCGACGGCGAACTGCGTCGGGCCGTACGACGGGAAGAACGCCAGCACGGGCTTGTTCGCCAGCGGGTTGTCCACCGGGGTCTGAAAGAACGTGTCCAGCAGCGAGATCATGATGATGAGGAAGAAGCCCTCCAGGTCGCCCCGCACCAGGACCCCTATCAGCAGGCCGAGCGCGGCGTAGGTGGCCGCGCCCAGCATGAACGCGAGCGCGATCGCCCACAGACCGGGCGGACGCCAGAAGAGCAGGATGACGACCGCGGCGTAGGCGCCGATGGCGACGGCCTGGACCAGCGCCGCGTTGGTCTTGGCGGCGATGAGGGCGGCGGGCCGGTATCCGGACAGCACCAGACGCCGGTCGAAGGGCAGCGACCGGCGGACGGCGGCAAACACCACGAACCCGGTGATGAGGGTGATCGCACTGAGCCCGGCTGTGATCAGGATCAGCTTGTGGCCGTCCAGGACCAAGGTGGCGCCCGTGGCGCGCAGCTTGAACACCGCGTCGGTGTGCGGGGTCATCGCGCTGGTCAGGAGATACCAGACCGGGACGAAGGCCACCAGCAGGATCCAGGCGAACCGGTTCCTGACCTGTGCGGCCAGGGTGAGCCGGATGGCGGTCTCAAACTGCCGGCGCATGGCTGCTCGCCCCCTCCTCGATCCGCCCGTCCCTGAGATGGCAGATCCGGTCGAAACGCTCGTGCTCGAAGACCAGATGGCTGATGACCACGATCGCGGTCTCCCGCTCCCGCAGCTCGCCGGTGAGCTCCCAGAAGGCGAGGTAGGTCTGCCAGTCGAAACCCTGATACGGCTCGTCGAGGAGCAGGACCGGCGGGTCATGCATCAGGGCCAGGGTCAGGCTGAGCTTCTGCTTGGTCCCGCCGGACAGGATGCCGGCCCGCTGGTCGCGGCAGGCGGCGAAGCCGAGCCGCTCGATCAGGTCATCGGCCCGGTCCGTGTGGTCGATCCCGTACGCGGCCTGGAAGTAGCGCACGTTCTGGTCCACGGTGAGCGCCTCGTCGAGGACGACCGTCTGGGGGCAGTAGCCCGGCCGACCCGCGGTGGTGACGCTGCCCGCGTCGGGCCGCAGGTCACCCGCGAGGATCCGGAGCAGCGTCGTCTTCCCGGTGCCGTTCTCGCCGACCACCGCGACCAGTTCCCCCGCCGCAATTTCAAGATCAAGGCCGGTCAGCACCTGGCGCCGGCCGAACGACTTGCGGATGCCCCGTGCTGCCAGCGCAGTCATGGTCTCCGCCCCCCTCTCGTGGGGATCCTGTTGCTGCCAGCCTCGTCCCCGTGGCCGCGGCGGGGCCAGGGTGCTGCCTGGCGAAATTCCGGTGTGCCTAGCACCAGGCCGCCGCTCGTGGGAGCAGCCCACGGGGCGGACGGGCCGGTTGCCCGCTCACTCCGCCCGGAGCACGTGCGCGGGTCTCAGCCTGGCGGCCGTACGGGCCGGCCAGGAGGCGACCACGTTCGCCAGCAGGATCGCCGCCGGAACGATGAGCAACACGAAGGGCACCGGGACCAGGGCGCCGGGCGGGACCCCGAGACCGCCGCTGAACAGCGCCCAGGCCCAGCGCCCCACCGCCACCCCGAGCGGCAGCCCGGCCACCAGGGCCACCGCGGTCAGCGTCGTCACCTGCCAGCCGACGATGGCCCTGACCTGGCGGCGCACCAGCCCGAGCGCCTTCAGCGTGGCGAAGTCACGCCGCCGTCGCCATCCCGACACCACCATGACCTGCCCGAGCACCGCCACCCCGAGCACGGCCAGCAGCAGGGCGAGCACCTCCGGAATGCCATCGATGCGTGCGTAGTTGGTGACCCCATTGGGACGCTGGTCGGTGACCACGCAGGTCAACTGCTGCACGGACCGGCAGAAGCCGGCCAGAGCCCGCTGGAGCCTCGCGACGCCCGCCGGCCCGCGCTGCCCGGGGCGCAGCCGCAGCAGCATGAACTCATACCCCGGGCTCCCCGCGGCCGACGCGCCCGGCAGCACCTGCCGCTGCAAGACCGCCGTCGTGGTCTCCGCGCCTTCGCCGAGGTCGGTCGGGGCGTAGCCGCCCTCGCCGAAGTTGGGGAAGACCGCGCTGCCCACGATGCGGTCCCGGAGCCGGAACCCACCGATCGTCACCGTGACCGGCTCGCCCACCCGCAGCCCAAGGCGGCGCAGGGTGGACGTGCCGAGGACGAGCTCATGGGCGGTACGCGGCGCGCGGCCCTGGAGCAGCGTCGGCGAGAGCAACGGCCCGCTCCCCGGGGCTACCCCGATCGCGGGCACCACGGCGCCGTTGATCCCGATGATCCCGTGGTCGCCGAGCGACCAGCCGGAGACGGCGGTGTCGCGGCCCGCCAGCCAGCGTGCCTGCGATGACTTCATGGCCGAGAACTGCAGGTCGACGGCGGTGTCCCAGCGCTGCCCGTAGCGGCTGGGGGAATGCACCAGCTGGATCAGGCTCGCGCCGAAGGTGAACGCGGCGGTCACCGCCAGCACCGATAGCGTGATGCCGGCCAGAGCGCCGCGCACCGGCACGGCACCGCGGCCGGCGCCGCGGTCCATGGCGAAGCGGGCACCCAGGGTGGCGGTCACCGGCGCGCCAGCCCTCGCCAGCCCGGCGCCCAGCCGCGGCCGCGTACCCGGCCGCATCCCCTCCTCGCCCGCACCGGCCGGGCGAGCCGACGCGAAGCGCCAGGCGGGCAGCGCGGCGACCGCCACCAGCAGCACGACCATGGCCACGGCACCGGCCACCTGCACCGCCCAGTCGACGCTGACGCCCGGGTCCGGCTCGGCCAGCCGTGCGGTCCCGATCGGCATCAACGGCGAGGCGGCGACCGCCAGCCCGGCGGCAGCCACCGCCCCGGCGGCCGCGGTCACCCCCACGCAGATCAGCCCCGCCGCCATCAGCTGGGTGCGGGTCATCCCGAGCGCCGCCAGCGTGGGCGTGCCCGCCGAACTGGCGGCCAGCTGGCGGGCGGTCGCCTGGCCGACGATCAGCAGCGTGGTGACCGCCAGGATCAGCGCGAACAGAGCGAGGGAGAGCGCCTCCGGGTGGACCGCCTGCTGGACGGTGGCGGCCTGGGTGCTCGTGTCGCCCACGTATATCTGGCCCTGCGTGCCGGGGAACCGGCGCGCCAGCGCCTGGGCCCGACGCCCGAATCCGCCCGCCGTGGCGCCGGGCCGCAGCGTCACATAGGCAGCGTCGTAAGCGTCGTAGGCGCGGCCGAGCCGGTGCCACAGCGCCGGGGTCGCGAGGACGAGCGGAACCTTGTCGATGTCGGTGACCGGGTCCACTGATTGCGGGGTGACGACGATGCCGACCACGCGCTCGGTCAGCCGGCGTTCCTGGCCGGGGCGGCTTCCGACCGCGCTCGGTGGCCCCGTGTCGCCAGCGGCCGTGATCGCGAGCGTGCTGCCGACGTGCAGGTGCAGCAGGGCCGCCCCGTTCTGGTCCACCGCGACCTCGCCCGGCCGGTCCGGCGGAGGCATCCGGCCAGCGAGGATCTTGGGGATTTCGGTCTGGCGCCAGAGCCGGCCGTCGGCCGGCGCTTCAAGCGTGACTTCAGGCCGGCCTGCCCCGGACAGCTGGATGTTCAGGCCGACTCCTGGAGCCACCTCAGCGGCACCGGGCAGCTTGGCCAGTGCGCGGTAGTAGCCGCCCAGCCCGGTCCCGCCCGGCGAGATGAGCACGTCAGCGGCCTTCGACGCCTGGAGGAAACGCGGGTAGGCGCTGCTGGTCCGCCGCGCCCCCGCCGCCGAGGCAAGGACAGCTCCCCCGCCGATCGCTACCAGCGCGGCGATCAGCACCCACCCGCGCCACCGGGCACGCAGCGAATGCGCGGCCACGAGCAAGACCGCCCGCATCCGCTCAGACCTCCTGCGACCAGCGGCCGACAACCTGGTACATGGGTCGAGCGTAGACAGCAGGCCCTGGGCCGGACAGGGTGCTCGCCCGCAGCCGCCGATGGGGCAGGCACCACCATGCCCTTCGTGCTCGCCACCTTCCCGCCGACCAGCCGGGGATGGCGCAATGGAAGCTGCGGAACGGCCCGCGTCACAGGCACGCCTTGCGGGCGGGTACCGTGCACCCGGCGGTGCCGGGGTGCCGCGGGACCATGGGCGGCGACCGGGGAGGACAGCCATGGACGCAGGGTGGATGTTCCTGCGTACGGAACTGCGCAGGCGATGGCGGTCGTGGCTGGCGCTGGCGCTGATCGTTGGCGCCTTCGCCGGGGCCGTCGAGGCCGCGGCGGCGGGTGCCCGCCGGACTGACGCGGCCTACCCGGCCCTCCTTATCTGGAGCAGGGCACCCGATCTGCTGGCCGCATCGGAGGCCGGCCAGTCGGTGTTCGGCCGCATCCCGCTGTCCGCCCTGGCCGGGCTTCCGCAGGTCGGTGGGAAAGTCCTCCTCGCCGAGTACGCGGTCGCCCAGCCATCCGACGTCGCGCTGGTGGCCCCGGAGACCGGAAAGGTCCCGGTTACCTTCTGGCGGCGGAAGATCCTGGCCGGCCGCCTCCCCGACCCCCGCCGCGCGGATGAGGCCGATATCTCGTTCACTCTGGCGCAGGCGCGCCACCTCCGGGTCGGCGACGTCCTCCAGGTGGATGCCCTCACCGCCGGCGCGAAGCCCAGGCCGGTGTCATTCACCTTCCATATCGTCGGAATCGACGCGGCGCCGTCCGAGTTCCCACCGCAGACCGGGACGGGCACCGATGACCTTTGGGCAACGCCGGCGTTCTACGCCCGGCACAACTCCGGGCTCGCGATCTTCCAGATGGCCGCGCTGCGGCTCCGGCATGGTGCGGCGGACCTCCCGCCCGTGCTGCACGAGATCAGCAAGCTGGCCCACGGCAGGCCGACGCTGACGTACCCGCTCGCCACGCAGTCGGCCAACACGGAGCGCTCCATCCACCTGCAGGCCGTCGCGCTCTGGCTGCTCGCCGCGCTGCTCGCTGTCATCGGCGTGCTGGTCACCGGCCAGTTGCTGGCGCGGCAGGGCTTCCTCGAGGCGGACGACTTCGGCACCCTGCGCGCGCTCGGCATGAGCCCCCGCCAGCTGCTGGCCGCCGGGCTGGCCCGGGCGGCGGTGATCGGCGCGGGCGGCGCCGTGGCCGCCGGGCTGCTGGCGGTGGCGGTCTCGCCGCTGTTCCCGGTCGGCCTGGCGCGAGTCGCCGAACCGTACCCGGGGCTACGGGTCGATGGCGTGGTGGTCGTACTTGGGGCGCTGGCCACGGTGCTCGCGACCGTGGCCTGCGCCGTCCCCGCGGCCTGGCGGTCCGCGGCCAGGAGCACGGCACGGGCGCTCCCGTCCGCGGCCGGAGTGGCCCAGCGGCGGCCGACCGTGACAGCGGTCACCCGCGGGATCCGTCCGGTTCCCGCCCGGCTCGGCATCCGCCTGGCGGTCCACCCCGGAGCGGGCAGGACCGCCGTGCCGGTACGCAGCACGATCGCGAGCGCGGCCGTCGGGGTCGCCGCGCTCACCGCAGCGATCGTCTTCTCCGCCAGCCTCGGCCACCTGCTCGCTACCCCGCGCCTCTACGGGGTGAGCTGGGACGCTGACGTGCAAGGCGTGAACAACACCGGGATCGTACCGGCGATCGGAACCGTAGCGCGCGACCCGCAGGTGGCCGGCTGGACGACCGCGGACGCCGGCGCCCCGTTGCAGGTCAACGGCGTGCGCGCGGAGGCGATGGCGATCAGCCCAGGCCACGGTCGCTCCTTCCTGCCCACCCCGACGCAGGGCCGCCTGCCCCGGGCGCCGGGCGAGATCACGCTGGGGGCGCGCACGCTGGCCGAGATCCACTCGCATGTGGGTGCGACCGTAACGGTGACGCTCGCCGGCTTCCACCCGGCCAGATTCAGGGTGGTGGGGGCCGCCGTCTTCCCGACGCTCAGCGACGTGCTCGGGCTCGGGTTCGGGGCCATGCTGACGGTCGGCGGCCTGCGCCAGTTCCTGCCTCCCGGTGTGCCCCTCCCACCGTGGGACAGCCTGCTGGTCCGGTTCCGGCCGCAGGTCGGCGTCCAGGCGGGGGTGGACGCGCTCGCAGGCCGGCTCACCCCGCATGGCCCGTTCAGTGTCTCCGGGCCCGCGATCCCGACCGACCTCGTCAATTTCGGGCGCGTGCAGGACCTGCCATTGCTGCTCGGGGTGGCGCTGGGCCTGCTGGCCCTGGGGACCATCGTCCACCTGCTGCTGACCGCGGTCCGGCGGCGGCGGCGCGATTTCGCCGTCCTCCGGGTCGTCGGCCTCACCCGTGGGCAGGTGAGGGCCACGGTTGGCTGGCAGGCAGCCACGCTCGCCTCCGCCGCCCTCGTCATCGGCGTGCCGGCCGGCGTCCTCGTGGGCCGCACCGCGTGGCGGATCTTCGCCCACCAGCTGGGCATCCTGCCGGTCGTAGCCATCCCGCCGCTGACCCTGGCGGCCATGGCGGCCATCGCCCTGGCGGTCGCCGTGGCGGCCGCCGCCCTGCCCGGCGAGTCGGCTGCGCGGTCGGCGCCCGCCACGATTCTCCGTTCTGAATGATGGTGGCCGGTATCCTCCGCTGCCGGGAGGATGGTGCCTGGCCGGGGCCAGGTGTGCCTACCACCACCAGTGCTGTACGTGCCTGCCCTCTGGCGGGCCACCGCCCCGATGTGCGACAACTGGGTAGATGGACCACCATGATGCGCAGCCGCCGGGCACGATCACCGTTTTCCTCGCCGATGACAACCTGATCGTGCGGGAAGGCGTGCGCGCCCTCATCAACCGGCACGCCGACCTTCAGGTGGTGGGGGTGGCCGAGGACTACGACGGGGTGGTCAGCGGGGCCACCGCCGCCAGCCCTCAGGTGCTGGTCACCGACATCCGGATGCCGCCGGCCTTCCAGCGCGAGGGCATCGACGCGGCCAAGGAGGTGCGCAAGCGCCATCCGGGGACGGGGATCGTGATCCTCTCGCAGTACGAAGACCCCGAGTACGCGGTGTCCCTGCTGGCGGAAGGCTCGGCCGGCTACGGCTACCTGCTGAAAGATCACGTGGCGGAGGGAAACCAGCTCGCCGACGCGATCCGGGCGGTGGCGACCGGCGGCACGGCGCTGGACCCGTCGATCGTGGAGGCGCTGGTCCGGCCGGTCGTCCCGGCGGGTGGGCTGTCGTCCGAGGAGGAGGAACTCCTGTCGATGGTGGCGGAGGGCAAGCCGATCAAGGCGATCGCCGCCGCCCGGGGAGTCCCGCCGGAGGCAGCCGACGCGGAGGTGGAGGCGGTCTTCGTCAAGCTGGCCGAGGGCGTCTCGGCGGGCAACCAGAGCGCGCTGCGCCGGCTCCGCATGCTGCAGCAGGCCATCGTCGACCGGGAGGAGCAGGGCGAGACGCTGTCCCGCCTGCTGCCCAGCGGGCTGGCCGAGAAACTCCGGCAGGAGCGGCCGGACATCGGCGAGACCGAGCGGGTGGTGGTCACGGTCCTGATGAGCGACATCAGGTCGTACTCGACGATCGCCGAGCACGCCGACCCGAGCCAGCTGGCCGGCCAGCTCAACACCCACCGGGCCGCGATGAACAAGGCCATCCTCGGTGAGGGCGGGACCGTGATGCAGTTCGTCGGGGACGCGGTGATGGCGGTGTTCGGCGCGCCGTTCCCCCAGGACGACCACGCGGACCACGCGGTGGCCGCCGCGTCGTCGATGCATGAGCTCCAGGCGGTGATCAACACCCGCTGGGAGGCCGACGGCCTGCCCGCCTTCGGCCTGGGACTCGGGCTATCCACCGGCGCGGCCGCGGCGGCCCTGCTCGGCTCGGCCGAGCGGCTGGAGTACACCCTGGTCGGGGACACCGTCAATCTTTGCCAGCGGCTGCAGCAGCTGGCGGACAAGGGCGAGACCGTGGCGTCCGAGGCCACGGTCAAGGCGCTGAAGGCAGCCGTGGACACCGTCCTGCTCGGCGCCCAGCAGGTGAAGGGCCGCGAGACCCCGGTCATTGCCTACAAGATTGTCTGCCGGGACGTCCGGCCCACGGACAGCCAGGCGGGGCCGCCCGGCCCCGGCGCTGTCAACAACACCACATCCCGAATGGGGGGGTTATGTCCGAGAGCCAAGCCGCGCTCTCCGTGCGCGGTGTGCGCAAGACCTTCGAGGCGGAGAACGCGCCGGTGCGCGCCCTGCGCGGGGTCAACCTGAGCGTCGGGCCAGGCGAGTTCGTCGCCCTGATGGGACCGTCGGGCTGCGGTAAATCCACCCTGCTCAACCTGGTCGCCGGCCTGGACACCGCCGACGAGGGGGAGATCACGGTGGCGGGCGAGCAGGTCACCGGCCGCAGCGAGGACGACCTGGCCCGGCTGCGCCGCCGGCACATCGGGCTGGTCTTCCAGTTCTTCAACCTGCTCGAAGGCATGACCGTGCTCGAGAACGTGGCCCTGCCGGCCGTCATCGCCGGCCGCAGGCGGAAGATGGCCGAGACCCGGGCCGCCGACCTGCTCGACCTGCTCGGCATCGGGGACAAGGCGCGCGCGGTACCGGGCGTGCTGTCCGGCGGGCAGCGCCAGCGGCTGGCGATCGCCCGCGCCCTGGCCAACGAGCCCACGCTGCTGCTGGCCGACGAGCCGACCGGGGCCCTTGACTCCGAAGGCGGGGAAGAGGTCATCGAACTGCTGCGCAGGCTGCACGGCGGCGGCCAGACGATCGTCCTGGTCACCCACGACGCCAGCGTGGCCGCCGCGGCGGGCCGGGTGGTCCGGATGCGCGATGGCCGGATCGTCGAGCCCGGGCCGGAACTGCAGCCGGACGGCGGCGGGGTCGTCGTCATCGAGGCGCGCTTATGCGCTGTCTAGCGGGTCCGCCGCCCCGGCGCCCCTGGTGGTGCTCAGGGGAGTGGCGGTGAACGGAACCGTCCCCGGGCCGGCCGCGGCGGCACCGCCGCGGGGGGCCGCCGCGGGCCACCTGATGACCGGGGTAGTGCTGCCGGTGGTCACGGTGGCCGTCGCGCTCGCCGGGCTGCGGGTGCGGGTGCCCGGCGGCCTGTCCGTCCTGGACGCGGTGGCGGTCGGCCTGGTGCTCGTCTGGGCGCTGGCCGGGGCCATCTGCGCACGGGCCCCCGACCGGGTGCCGCAGTGGCCGCTGGCGGGCGGCACGCTGGCCGCCGCCGTCGCGCTGACGGGTGCCCGCCTGGCCAGCCCGCCCCCGGCGGGCCAGCACCACCTGGCGCGCGCGGCCGCGACGCTGGCGGCGGCGCTGGTCATCGCGGCGGCCTGCCACTTCCTGCTCGCGCTGCCCGGCGGCCGGCTCGGCGGGCGGCCCCGGCAGGCGGGCGCTGCCGTCGCCTACCTGGTGGCGCTGGGCACCGGGCTGGCGTTCGCGCTGGCCAGCAGGCCGCTGCCGCCCCTGGTCGCGGCGCTGGGGCTGGCGGCCGTCGCGGCCTGCGCCTTGCCCGCCGTGCGGCTCCGCTACGTCCGCGCCACGGCCCGGGACCGGGAACGGCTGCAGTGGCTTGCCATCGGCGTGGTCGTGGCCGCGGATGCGGCCCTGGTCAGCGTGGTCCTGCATCTCCTGGTCGGCTGGCCGGCCGCGGTCGCGGCGGTCGCGGCCGGGGTGAGCGTGGTGATCCCGCTCAGCCTGGTGGCCGGCGGCATCCCCCGGCTGGCGCCGCGCGGCGGACGGCTGCTGGTGCACGTGCTGTGGGTGGCGGGCTTCAGCCTCGTCGTCGCGGCCGTCTATGTGGTGATCGTGCTGGGCCTGGGGAAGGGGCCCGCCGACGCCGGCGACCGGGAGATCCTGGGCCTGTCCATGCTCGCCGCGGCGGTGGCGGCGGCCGGCTACCTCCCGGCCCGGGACCGGCTGCTGGCCTCGGCCACCCGGTTCGTGTACGGGGCGCGCGAGGCGCCGGACGAGGCGCTCCGCACCTTCGGCAGCAGGATGACCCGGGCCGTCGCCATGGACGAGCTGCTGCTCCAGCTGGCCGAGTCGCTGCGCAAGACCATGAGCCTGACCCGGGCCGAGGTCTACACGGGCGGCGGCGAGGTGCTGGAACGCGCCGTGTCGGTGCCTGACGCGGGCCGGCGGACGATCCTGCTGACCGAGCGCGAGCGCCCGGTGGTGACCAGGGCGGGCGTGTCGGGAAACGCGTGGGCTTCGATCTGGCTGCCCGCGCTCCTCGACGGCCGGGAGCGGTCCCAGCTGCGGGTGGCGCCGATCAGCCACGGCGGGGAGCTGCTCGGCCTGATCGTGGTGGAACGCCCGGCCGGGGCGGACGCCTTCTCCGAGGAGGACGACCGGGTGCTGACCGAGCTGGCCCGCCAGGCCGGTCTCGCCTTCCACAACGTGCAGCTCGACGCCGCCCTGCAGACCACCCTGGATGAGCTGCGCAAGCAGGCCGACGAGCTGCGCGAATCGCGGGCCCGCATCGTCGCGACCGCCGACGCGGAACGCCGCCGGGTGGAACGGGACCTGCACGACGGCGCCCAGCAGCATCTGGTCGCGCTGGCGGTGAACCTGCGCCTGGCCCGGGACATCATCACCGACGACCCCACCGGGGGCACGGAGATGCTGGACCAGATGGCGCAGGACGTGCAGGTGACCATCAGGGAGCTGCGCGAGCTGGCGCACGGCATCTACCCGCCGCTGCTGGCCGACGCCGGCCTGCCCGAGGCGCTGCGCGCCGCGGCCGTCCGGTGCACGATCCCGGTCAGCGTGAGCGCCGACGGCATCGGGCGCTACTCGCAGGGGGTGGAGACCGCGATCTACTTCTGCTGCCTGGAGGCGCTGCAGAACGCGGCCAAGCACGCACCGCAGGCGAGCGCGCAGGTGCGGGTGTGGGAGGAGTCCGGCGGGCTGCTGTTCTCGGTCAGCGACAACGGGCCGGGCTTCAACCCCGAGAAGGCGCGGGCCGGGCACGGCTTCGTCAACATGGCGGACCGGCTGGGCGCCATCGGCGGCACCGTCCGCTGGGAATCGCAGCCCGGGCACGGCTCGACGGTCAGCGGGTCGGTGCCGGTCATCGACCCGTAGCGCCGGCCGGTCGCGCGCGGTTCAGCGTGGATGATGGCAGTCCCGGCTGCCTCTGGGATCCGCGGGCAGTGCTTCAAGCTCACCTGCCGCGGCCTTTCCGGCCGGCCGTTCAGGCGGTCGCGAACGAGCCGGAGTCCCGGTCCGCCCACAGCTGGCGCAGCGTCTCCGCCCCGAACCGCTCCTTGTTGACGTAGGCGCTCGCGCCGCTGTCGGCCGCAGCTGGGGGGAGATCCTCCACGTCGTAGGTCGAGCACAGGAACACCACGACGTCCGGGTGGGCGGAGACGATCCGGCGGGTGGCCTCGATCCCGTTCATCTCCGGCATGTTGATGTCCATCAGCACCAGCTCGGGGTGAACCAGCTCGACCAGCTCGATCGCCTCGGGCCCGCTCGAGGCCTCGCCAGCGAGCTCAAAGCAGGGCAGCCGCCGGAGCACCGCCTTGGCGGCCATCCGGAACGGCGCCTGATCGTCGACTACGACCACTGTGTGCGGGTTGGTGGTCATGTCTCAAGCTTCGCACGGCCGCGCTGACCTGGGCAGGGTACTGCCACCCCGGCGGCGGTGTGGTCAGCTTCCCTGGCCTTCGGCCAGGAAGAGCAGGACGGCTTTCACCCGGCGGTTGAGGTCCTTCTCCTCGGACAGTCCGAGCTTGGCGAAGATCGAGTTGGTGTGCTTCTCCACGGCGCGCTCCGAAACGCTGAGCGAGGCGGCGATCGCGGCATTGCTCTTGCCCTGCGCCATCTCGGCCAGGATCTCCGACTCCCGTGGCGTCAGCGACGACATGCCGGGCTGGTGCGGGCCCGACCGCGATCTCACCAGCTCGTCGACGACGAGCGGGTCGATCACCGAGCCGCCCTGGGCGACCGCGCGGATGGCCCGCGCCAGTTCGTCGACGCTGGCCACCCGCTCCTTGAGCAGGTACGCGCGGCCCGCGGAGCCGTGCTCGAGCAGCGCCATCGCGTACGCCGGGGCGGTGTACTGGCTCAGCACCACCACGCCCACGCCGGGGTGGTGCTCGCGCATCCAGGCGGCCGCCTGGATGCCCTCGTTGGTCCCGGTGGGCGGCATCCGGATGTCGGTCACAACGACGTCGGGCTCCTGCTCGCGGACCAGCGCGAGCAGCTGCGGCAGGTCGGGGGCGGTCCCGACCAGCTCGAATTCCTCGTTCGCCGACACCAGCCGGGAGACGCCCTCCCGGAGCAGGACGTTGTCCTCGGCCAGCACGACCCGGATCGTTGCCATCAGGCGGTGATCGTAGCGCGCTGCCGGGCCGGTGGACAGCCAGGAGCGAGGCGGCATGCCGGCGGGCAGGCGGGTGCCTGCCACCACGTCCCGCCTGGTGGGGTCAGCATCCGTGATATCTCGTCCTAGCACTATTGAGACCCCCGTTCGCCATGCCCTCTACTTGGATCATGAGCCACGGCACGGCCGCGCTTGCCCGCGGCACCGTCCTGGCCAGCGGCAGCCAGGCCAACGGCGACCAGGCCAGCGACGCGCCGCCCGCGGTGCGGATGCGCGGCGCGCGGCGCTCGTTCGACGCCGAGATGGTACCGGTCCGGGCGCTGCGCGGGCTGGACCTCGACGTCGCGGCCGGCGAGTTCGTTGCGGTGATGGGGCCCTCCGGCTGCGGCAAGTCCACCCTGCTCAACGTCATCGCCGGACTCGACCAGCCCGATGAGGGCAGCGTCGAGGTGGCGGGCGAGCGGATCGACGGCCGCGACGAGGAGTGGCTGGCGCGGTTCCGCCGGCATCACATCGGCGTGGTCTTCCAGTTCTTCAGCCTGCTGGATGGGGTCAGCGTGCTGGACAACCTGGTCCTGCCCGGCATCCTCGGCGGCCTGCGGCGCCGGGCGGCCGCCGCCCGCGGCCGTGAGCTGCTCGGCCTGCTGGGCATCGGCGAGCACGGCGGCCGCCTGCCGGGCGCGCTGTCGGGCGGGCAGCGCCAGCGGCTGGCGATCGCCCGGGCGCTGGTCAGCCTGCGGCCGGGCACGAACGTGGCGGCGGCGGCCCGCCGGCTGAGCACGGCCGCCGGGTCCGTCAACGGCGGGCAGGGGCCCGAGTTCTTCGTTCCGCCCCCGCCGCAGAACCTCCTGGTGGTCAAGGACGTGGCCGTGCTGCCGCTCGCCCTCGGCGCCTTCCTGGTCCTGCTGGCACTCGGGGCGATGGGTCATGCCCTGACTTCGGCGGTGCACCGCCGCCGCGGCGAGCTGGCGGTCCTGCGGGCGCTGGGGATGACCCGGCTGCAGTCCCGCCTCGTGGTAGTCACGCAGGCCAGCGTGCTCGCCACGGTCGGCTTGGCGGTCGGGGTGCCGCTGGGACTGGCGATCGGCCGCTTCGTCTGGCGGCTGGTCGCACTGAACACGCCGCTGGCCTACCACCCGCCGCTGGCCTTCTGGGCGCTGGTACTCATCGGCCCGCTGGCGCTGCTGGCCGCGAACCTGCTGGCCGCCTGGCCGGGGCAGCGGGCGGCCCGGCTGCGCAGCGCACAGATCCTGCGGGCCGAGTGACCGCCATGCCCGCGGAGGTGACGGAGCCGTGAGCGGGGCCTTCTACTACTGGCGGGGCACCCGGTGGCGCTCGCGCCGCCAGGTGCTCGTGGTGGCGCTGATCTGCGGGCTGCTCGGCGCGGTCGCGCTGGGGGCCCTGGCCGGCGCCCGGCGCACGGATACCGCCTACGGGCGCTACCTGCGCGCGATCAACTCCAGCGACGTGTTCGTCAACGTGCCCGGCCCGGTCCTGCCGGTTATCCGGCAGGTCGAGCGCCTGCCCGGGGTAGCCTCCGCCGCTGCCACCGTGGGCCTGAACGCCAACCCGGTCGTGCACGGCAAGATCAGCGACGCCTGGCTCACCAACGGCCTGACCGGCAGCCTCGACGGGGACGGCTTCCGGCAGGACCGGATGACGGTGCTGACCGGCAGGCTGCCCCGGCTTGGCGCCACGGACGAGATCGCACTCACGCCAGGCGAGGCCCAGTTCTTCCACACCGGCGTGGGCGGCCACGTGACCTATGAGCTTTACCGTGGGAACCTGACGACGAACGCCTTGATCCCGGCCGGTCGGCTCACGTTCCTGGTCACGGGCATCGTGGACCTTCCCCCGGTGCTCGGGGACCAGTTCGACCAGGTGGACAACGCCGTCCTGCCCCCGGCGGCCACCGCCAGGCACCTGAACGGCGAGTTCGCATTCGGGTGGGTCGGGCTGCGCCTCACGGCGGGCAGCGCCGGCATCCCGGCGCTGCAGCAGCGCCTGACCACGGTCGCCGACGTGGTGGACCGGATGTTCCACGTGCCGCCGGGCACGATCCGCCTCAACATCCGCCGCCTGGACATTGTTCACCACGAGGTGCAGCAGGGGATCGAGCCACAGGCGGTCGCGCTGGCCGTGCTCGGCGGGCTGGCAGCGCTGGCCCTGCTCGTGCTGGCGGGCCAGGCCTTGGCGCAGCTGCTGGACCGGTCCACGCCGGACCTGGCGGGGCTGCGCGCCATCGGCGCCTCCCGCGCTCAGGCGGCACTCGCTTCCGGGCTGGCGGGAGCGGTCGCGGTCCTCGGTGGCACGGCACTGGCGGTGGTGGGCGCGTTTGCGGTCTCCCCGCTCGCCCCGGTGGGCGCGGTCAGGCAGTTCGACCCGGCCCGGGGCGTGCAGGCGGATCCGCTGGTGCTGGTGGGTGGCGGCTGCGTGCTCGCGGCCGCGCTGCTCGCCCTCCTCGGGGTGCTGGCCTGGCGGTCAGCGCGGCCCCCCGGCGGCACTCCGGCCGCCCGGGCGTCGTCGGTCGCCGCGGCCGCCGCCGCGGCGGGCCTGCCAGTCAGCGCGGTGGTGGGGACCCGGGAGGCGCTGGAGCGGGGAGCGGGACGCCGACCGGTTCCGGTGCTGGCCACCCTGGCCGGCTCGGTGGTGGCGGTCACGGCCGTCACGATCGCGGTGGTGTTCGGCGCCAGCCTGACCGGGCTGGTCGCCAACCCGGCCCGGTACGGCTGGAACTGGACACTGCTGATGGACAGCCAGGGCGGGTACGAGAGCTGGCCCCCCTCGCAGATGAACCGGCTCGTCAGCGGCCAGCCGGGGGTCACCGGCTGGTCCACCTTCGCGTTCACCCAGATCCCCATCGACGGCCAGAGCCTGCCTGTGCTGGGGCTGACCCGGCACCTGGGGTCGGTCGAGCCCCCGACCACCAGCGGCCACCCGATCGCCGGGCCACGCCAGATCGAGCTGGGCGTCGCCACCCTGCGCCAGCTTGGCAAGCGGATCGGGGACACGGTGACCGTCGGCAGCGGTCGGGACCGGCGCACGCTCACCATCGTGGGCACCGTGACGCTGCCGTCGATCGGGCTGACGCTGACCGACCACGTATCGCTGGGCCGCGGCGCCATGCTGGCCGACAGCACGCTGCTGGCCGCCCAGGGCCTTTCCCCGCAACTGCCAGCGCAGCAGTCGGCTGCGCCGGTGTCCATCCCCGCTTTCCCCTCGGCGGTGGCGATCGACTTGGCACCCGGTGTCAGCGGCAAGGCGCTGGTGGCCAGGATCAGCCGCGCCAGTCCCGGCGGAACCCCGGGTGGGACCTACCGGCTTCCGCAGGACCGGATCCGCGGCGCGGTGATCGTGGACGCGGCGCGGATGGGCAGCCAGCCGCTCGCGCTGGCGCTGGCCGTGGCGGCCGGCGCGGTACTGTCCCTGGCGCTGGCCCTGCTCGCGTCGGTCCGCCGGCGGCGGAGGGAACTGGCGCTGCTCAAGACGCTGGGCCTGACCCGGCGCCAGGTAATGGCGGCCGTCGCCTGGCAGGCCAGCGTGATCCTGGTGATCGCCGCGCTGGTCGGGGTGCCGCTCGGGGTGGCCGCCGGCCATTGGGCGTGGGCCGCCTTCGCCACCTCCCTCGGGGCCGTCCCGGTGACCGTCGTGCCAGTCCCCGTCCTGCTCGCCGGGTTCGGTGTCCTGCTGGTGGCGGGAAATCTGCTGGCCGCCGGTCCGGGCGCGGTCGCCGCCCGGACCCCGCCCGCGGCCCTGCTCCGCACCGAGTAGCCTCCCGGCCAGCTGAGCCGAGCCCCGGCCAGCACGTTGCTCCGGGTAGCCCGACGACCCGGGACTTCATCCCGGCGGTCACCCCGGGCGTGGCGCGGGGGTGGCTGTGGGTGGGTGTGGCGCGATCGAATGGGCTCATGGAACCCCTCGACCGCCAGGTCGGCTTCCTGCTGGAGGCGGACCGGCTCAAGACGGTGCTGCGCCAGAGCACGCTGACCGACCGTTCGCGCCAGGAGAACTCGGCCGAGCACTCCTGGCACCTGGCGCTGATGGCCCTGGTGCTGGCCGAGCACGCCCCGCCCGGTGCCGATCTGGGCCGGGTGATGGCGATGGTCGTGCTGCACGATCTGGTCGAGATCGACGCCGGTGACCTGTCCGTCTATGCCGGCGAAGCCGACCAGGCCCGGCAGCGGCAGGCCGAACGGGCGGCCGCCGACCGGCTCTTCCCCCTGCTGCCGCCCGCGCAGGCGTCCGCGCTGCGGGCGCTGTGGGACGAGTTCGAGGAGCGGGTGACGGCGGAGGCGAAGTTCGCCCGGGCCCTGGACCGGCTGCAGCCCATGCTCATCAACATGGTGACCGGCGGCGGCACGTGGCGGTCGCGAGGGGTCACGGCCGACCAGGCGCTGGCCAGGGCCGCCCTGGTCGAGGACGGCTCCCCCTCCCTGGGTGCCTACGCCCGCGCCATGATCGACACCGCCGTCAACCGCGGCATCCTGGCCCCACCCCCCACCTAGCTCATCGGCCACTCCTGTCCCCCGGCCCCGGCCCGTTGTCTCAGATGCTGGACAGCCATCGGGCACCTCCCACGGGTTTGCGTCACCGGAACCGGGACGAAACGGATGTGATCATGACGCAGATCCGTGGGGAGTCGGAACGATCATGGCCGAGGACCGCGCGCGGCGACGGCAGGCGGGCGCCTCGCGGCTACGGCAGGCGGCGCGCCCCCGGGCGCGAGTCACGGTAGGCCGGCGGCTGGCCGGGTACGTGTGGGTATATGAGCCCATCCCACGCCAGGCTGTTCCCCCGGCGCGGCGGCCGTTCCCGCAGTTCCCGTTCTGGCCCGAGGCTGCTGTCCGCCCCGGCCGACCTCGCCGGGCGGCTGGAGCACGCCGAGGCGCTGGACCGGGTGACCCAGCCGATCGCGGAGGCCGTCCGGCGCGGCCTGCCGACCGGGGGCCGGGCGGACGCGCTGCATGGCGTCTGGCTCGGCCAGCCCGTCCACCCGGCCCTGGTGGCGCTCCCGCTGGGCTTCTGGACGTCGGCGACGGTGCTGGACTTCGTGCCGGGCGCCGAGCGGGCGTCGCGGGTGCTGCTGGCCCTCGGGCTGGCCGGCACGCTGCCCGCGGCCGCGGCCGGGCTGGCCGACTGGTCGTCGCTCCACCGCGAGCAGCAGCGGGTGGGCCTGGTCCACGCCGCGTCCAGCGCGGGCGCATCGGCCCTGTTCACCGCCTCGCTGCTGGCCCGGATGGCGGGCCGGGACAGCGGCGGCAGGCTGCTGGCGCTGGGCGGGCTAGCCGCCATGACCACGGGCGGCTTCCTGGGCCGGCACCTGGCTTTCGGCCTGGGCGCGGGTGCCAGCCACGCCGAGCCGGTTGCGCACCTCACCGCGCTCGGCTGGCATGACCTGTGCCGTATCTATGAACTGCCCGACGGCCGCCTGGCCCGGCGCCGGCTGGGCTACCTCACCCTCACCATGCTGCGCCAGGGCGGC
Organism: uncultured Actinomycetes bacterium; assembly: GCA_963730065.1. Lineage (GTDB taxonomy): Bacteria > Actinomycetota > Actinomycetes > Streptosporangiales > Streptosporangiaceae > UBA9676. Next base: position 432,396 of record CAVSQL010000020.1, read on the forward strand.
GACGTGCTGGCCCTGGCCGATCAGTGCGCGCACCTCGGCGGCCCGCTCCACCAGGGCAGCCTCACCGGGGATGACAGCGGGCCGTGCGTCACCTGCCCCTGGCACGGCAGCACGTTCCGGCTGACGGACGGGGCGGTGGTGCACGGGCCGGCCACGGCGCGCCAGCCCGCGTTCGACACCCGGGTCGTCGAGGGCGGCATGGTGCAGGTACGCCCTGCCGGTCCCGCGCACGCCCGCTGAGCCCACCTGCGTCAGCCCGCGGCGGCGCCCTAGATGATGGCGGCCGCGCCGACGACCGCGACAGCTTCCCGGCCCGCGAGGCCGCGCTGCGGGCGGAGGCGTCCCGGCTGGGCTGGGACGTTCACCGCGTCGTCATCGAGAACGACGTCGACCCGGACGGCAAGCGCAAGCCCGCATCGGCGTTCAAGCGCAAGGAGGTGGCGCTGCCCGGCGGGCGCACCGAGAAGCGGGGCTACCGGCCCGGCTTCCGGTCGGTGCTGGACGACCTCATGGCCGGACGGGCACAGGCGGTGCTGGCCGAGGACCTTGACCGGGCCTGCCGCGACCCGCGCGACCTTGAGGACCTGATCGACGCATGCGAGGAGAAGCGCGCCAATGCGAGGTCGCTGTCCGGGTCGCTGACGATCACCAACGGCGGCACCGACGCCGAGATCACCACCGCCAGGATCATGGTCACGATGGCCAACAAGGCCAGCCGGGACGCCGCGCGGCGGATGGAAGATTCCCGCACGCGCCGGGCCAGGGAGGGCCTGTGGGGCGGGAATGGCCACCGGCCGTTCGGGTACCGGCTGCTGGGCGGCGGGCGGCTGGCCGTTGTTGAGGCCGAGGCCGCAGTGCTCCGGCAGGCTGCCGCCGAAGTGCTGTCCGAGAACTTCCGCCAGTTCTACTGGAACAGCTATGACGGCAAGGGCCGCCCGCCCGGCGCGGAATCGCTTATCACCCTGGCGGCCGGGCTGCGGGAGGCGGGAATCACCACCTCCGGCGGCAAGCAATGGTCGGCGAAAATGCTGCGGGAGAGCCTGCTCAAGCCGAGCGTGGCCGGGCTGGTAGCGGTGCACGAAAGGGACCAGGACCGGAATGACACGGGTTCCCTCCAGCCAGCGGGGTGGGATGCCATTCTCGACCGGGAAACCTGGGATGCGGTATGCGCGAAACTGACCAACCCGGCCCGGCTGACCCATACCGGCAACACGCCGAAGCACCTTGGCTCCGGGATCTACGAATGCGGTAAGTGCGGCGGCCCGGTGAAAGGCAGCAGCGGCGGTCGCCGCCGCGCCCCCGTCTACGTGGCCCGGCCGAGGGCTGCCGGGGCGTGCGCCGTCTCGCCTCCGGGGTGGATGACTATGTGGTTGCGCATCTGATCGCCCGGCTCGAACGGCCAGACCTGGCCGACCTGCTGCGCCCGGCCCCTTCGGCCGGGGTGGACGTGGCCGCGCTGCGCAAGCGCGGGACCGTCCTGGAGGAACGGGGCAAGGCCGCCGCCCGGCTGTTCGCGCTCGGGGAGATCAGCGAGAGCGAGTACGCGACGGCGGCGCGGGTGCGGAAGACCGAACTGGACAAGATCGCCACCCAGCTTGCTGTTCCTGCGGAAGCCGACCCGCTGGCCGAGTTCCGGGACGCGCCTGACGCTGGGGAGGTATGGCGCGGCCTCTCGCTCGCGCGCAGGCGGGCGGTGGCCTGTGGCGCCGCCGCAGCATGACCAGTGCAGCTGTTCGCGGGCGGGGCGAGGGCGGTGGAGCAGGCCGGTGAAGAGTCGGCGGATCTCGTTGCGGGTCAGGGGGATCAGCTCGTGGCCGGTCTCGTCGCGGTGCACGTCGCCGGCGTCCGGACCGGGCTGGTCGGCGGTCATGACGGACAGGAACGCGTGCGTGAGCATGGCCAGGATGGTCCACCGCATCCAGGATGTCCAGGCGCGGAGACGCAAGCCTGGCGCCTACAGGTAGCACCCGCGCGTCACCAGGCCGTTGCTGCCTGCGCCACGTGCCCTGATGCAGGCGGCCGGTCCGGAGGAGTCACGTCGCCGGTGCGGGCGGTTCAGTCAGTGAGGCGATGCACTCGGTGAGCAGGCGCCGCATCTGATCTTGTTCGCTGGCATCCAGGTTGGCCAGCATGTCTTGCTCGACGCGGCGAACCGCGGCGCTGGCCACCTCGAGCTGGCGGCGCCCGCGGGCGGTCAGCTCGGTCGGCAGGGCCCTGCCGACGGGTGCCTGTGCCGGGCGGACAACGAGTCCCTGGCGTTCGAGGGCCTGCAGGAGCACATTCATCGACTGCCGGGTGACGAAGGCGCCGCGGGCAAGCTCGGAGTTGGACAAACCCGGCCGCTGGGCCAGCAGCTCCAGGCAGGCGTAGTGGGTGATCGTCATGCCAAGCGGCCTCAGCACGGCCTCCAGGGCAGAGTGCAGGGCGCTCGCGGCCGCCTTCAGCATGTACCCCAGCGATGTGTCCAGCTCGATTCCGGGCTCGCCTTGACTCATGTCAGTAGTCTGACATACATTGTGGTGTGTCAGAAGACTGACATACTATGAGGAGGCAGGAATCGTGGCCGTCACCGGACCCGACTTCATTTCACTGCAGGTGCGCGACCTGGAGCGTTCCGCCGCTTTCTACGAGCAGTACCTGGGGCTGAAGCGCTCCGACGCAGGACCGCCGCACGCCGTCGTGTTCGGCACCAAGCCGATCGCGTTCGCCGTCCGCGACGTCGTCGCGGGCGTCGACCTGGACGCGATCGCGCAGCCGGGGCAGGGAATGGCGCTGTGGCTGCACGCCCCCGACACGCAGGACATCCACGACGCCCTCGCCGCCGCCGGCACGACGATCATCTCAGCGCCCGTCGACGGGCCGTTCGGCCGCACTTTCACGTTCGCGGACCCCGACGGCTACCAGGTGACCCTCCACGACCGCGGCTGAGCCGGGCGTCCTGGTCTTCGGCGCGGCAGCGCCCTGAGCGGGCTTCTCGCACCCGGCCGCACCCGGCCGCCCGGGTGCGGCCGGGGCCGCCTCCCAAGCAGCCGCACAGTTGCGTGTTTTTCATCTGACGCGTAGCCGAGCAAGGCTGAGAAAACGAGCGGGAGGGCCCGTCAGTCGTCGTGACCGCCTCGGCGACCCGCCGGGCGTGCGCCCAGCCGAGTGAGTTGGTGACCACGGCGGACAGGTCAACGGGGCGGCCCGCGGCGAATGAGGCGGCGATCTTCAGGAACGACGTGAACGACGCCGTCGCGCACGCGGCCGGCGACAAGCCGTTCACGCTGACCGTGATTCGCCCCTCCTGACCTGCCTTAACTTGTTATTTAACCTGCTGGCCGTTCAGCCTGGACGCCGAGACATCACGGACCCAGTCGATCCCGGCCATCGGCCAACTGGCCGACTGTTTCCGCCCGTGTGTGAACAACCCGGTTTGCAATGATGATCAGGCGGTGGCCGCCCCATCTCCGGCACCGCCACGCCCACCGTCACGAAGTGACGCTGGAGTACCAGTGAGGCTCCGCCTCGGACCGCCAAGTCAGCTGGCTGACCTGCGTGAATAGCGTAACGGCCGAATTGGGCGCAAGCTGACGCAGGACCTGCGGTCAAGATCGACTGACCGCCGCCGCCCGCTGCGCCAAGGTCCGGCCGACGTATGCGACCGGTCGTGCCACCCAAAGTGGCTGGTCAGGACTCTGCCTGCAAATGTGGAGCGGACGTCTTCGACGGTACGCCCCCCGAAAACTTGACTCAAGTGTGCAGAAGTTGGGGACCGAGGATCGCTAGCGGCGGGCCGCGCGCTCGATGAGGGCGGCCGCCTTCTGCACGCCGTCGCGCGCCCTGATCTCCTTCCCGGCACTTGCCAGGCGCGCTCGCAGCCGCGTATCGGCCAGCAGGCGGCCGATCGCCCGGTGCATCTGGCCATCGGTGAACCGGTAGGTGTCCAGCCGTACGCCCAGGCCCAGTTCGTCCATCCGCTGCGCGTTATCGTGCTGGTCCCAGAAGAGTTCTAGTAGGACCATCGGCTTGCCGAAGTGGAGGCATTCGGTGGTGGTGTTGTTGCCGCCGTGGGTGATGACCAGGTCGGCCAGCGGGAGGACCGACGTCTGGGGGACGAACTCGGCACCCCACATGTTCGGCGCCAGCTCGATCTCGGTGTGCAGCGGGCCCTTGGACACGATGTAACGGTGCGGGGTGGCCGCCAGGCACGAGATCACCCGCCGCATCAGCCCGGTGTCCGCCGATCCGAGCGAGCCCAGCGAGAAGTAGATCAGCGCCCCGTCGCCACCGGCGAGCGCGGGCGGGAGCGTGAACCGCTCGTCGGTCCGGCGCACCGAGGAGTCGAGCCGGTGCCAGGCCGGCCCGAGCGGCTGCTCCCGCCGGTAGTCGGCCAGCTCCGGGTAGACGTAGAGGTTGACGTCGCCTTCGGCGATGAACTCCAGGTCGGGCAGGGGCGGGGCGCCCTGCGCCGTGTACCAGGCGTTGAAGTCCTGCCACAGCGGGCGGTGCACCCGGTCGTACTCGGCCCGGAACTCCGCCCATCCGGTGCGGTCGCCGGCCGGGTACCCGGAGAACGCGGGCGGCACGTCGGCGCTCTTGATCTCCAGCGGGTTGCAGGACACGATCCGCACGAACGGCACGCCCGCGGTATTCAGCGCCGGGAACCCCACCACGTTGTCCTCGACGATGACGTCCGGGCGGCCCCGGTCCACGATCGCGCGGAGCTGGTCGTGGCAGTACCTGGCGCCGCCCGCGAGCTCCTCCCACACCGGCTTGATCCAGGTGTCCAGCTGCTCGATCGTCGGCTTGCGGAACTCCGGCGCCGTCTGCGCGACGAAGTCCTTCCAGAACTGCCCCGCGTCCTGGTCCCCGCTGGCCGGGGGGGTGAGGTCGACCAGGTCCTCCTCGAAGCCGAGCGGCTCCAGCTTGCCTTTCCAGGACGCCTCGGCCGCGAAGACGACCCGGTGGCCCCGCTGGCGCAAGACGTCGCCGATGCCGATGCAGTTGTTGGTCGGCCCGTACGCGCTTTCCGGCATGAACAGGACCGTCAGCGGCCTGGGGGTCATTTGGCGGCTCCTTTGGTCGGCCAGCCATCCCGGGACCGGGATCACCGTGCCCGAAGCTAGTGGTCGTGACTGGAAGTATGCCGGTGTATCGGTGTGAGCTGTGCCGGCGTGTCGGTGGCGGCTGGTGCGCTGGATGCATGCCCAGACGCCGAGACCTGCAACCGCCGACGGTGGTGTACCGCACCGCCCGGGCAGGGCTGCGGGTCACACGGGGCGGCCAGGTATCGGGCCCCTGGCTGCCTCAGAGCCCTGGAAGGACGCTGCTCGCGGGGTTATCGTTTCGAGCATGGCGGCCTTGGACCCGCAGTGGCCTGCGCTCCGGGTGTCCGACGCGGAACGCGACGCGGCGATCAGAGAGCTCAAGGAGGGGTCCGCGGACGGCCGCCTGTCGCATGAGACCTTCATGCACCGGCTGGAGCTCGCGCTGCAGGCCCGGTACGCGGGCCAGCTCGCCAGCCTGCTCAACGACCTGCGGCCGGCCCGCCGCCGCACCCGGCTGGCCGACCGGGCGGCGGCGGCGTGGGACGGGCTCACCGGGGACCTGCGGGCGGCGTGGTGGACTGTGCGGCTGCCGCGCCTGGTGCTGCCCCGCGGCCGGGGCGGCACGGTGTTCACGATCGGCCGGGCCGCCAGCTCCGATCTGCGGCTGACCGACATGACGGTGTCGTGGTGCCACGCCGAGCTGCGTCAGGCCGGGGGCGACTGGGTGCTGGCCGATCTCGGGTCGACCAACGGCACCTGCGCCAACGGATGGCGGGTCGGCTCTGGCTTCCTGGTCCGCGCGGGCGACCGGGTCACGTTCGGGCAGGTGGGGTTCAGGCTCTGCGACCCGCCCAGCGGCCGGTAACGGGCCGCTGGCGTCCCGGCCAGGCTCCCCGGGGCTGGCCGGCTCCCCCGGGCTGGCGGATTCCCCCGGGCTGGCCGGCTCCCCCGGGCTGGCGGGCTCATGCCAGCTGCCCTGCTCCTCCGCGCGCGGGCCCGGCGGCTCTGCCATGGCCGGCCAGGCCGCTTCCAGGCGCTCGGCTCCAGCGGCCCGCAGCCACACCTCGGCCCGCTGCGCGCCGGTGGCCTCCACCAGCATCCGGGCCATCCGGGGCAGGACGTCCTCGGTCGAGTAGGTGCCGGCGATCTGCCCCGAGAACTCCGACAGCACCTCGTACGGCGTGGCGCGCCTGCCGTAGACCAGGCGGTCGGCCAGCAGCCCGGCGCGGGTGCGGACGGGCTGCAGCAGGACGGCGGCCAGCGCGGCCGCCACGAATGTGAGCGGGTTGCCGCCCGGCCGCCCGGTCACCGCGCCGACCGCCACCACCACCAGTACGTAGACGGCGGTGAACGCCGCCGCCACCAGCGCGGCGACCACGGTCTTCTTGACCACGATGTCGAGGTCGTAGAGGTGGTACCTGAGCACGGCGACCGCGCAAGCGATCGGGATGCCGAAGATGGGTGTGCCGAAGATGAAAACGAACAGGATCGTGCCCAGGAAGGTATCGCCCCCGTGAGTGGCCACGCCGTAGCCGACATTGACCACCACGAAGCCGAACGTGAGCACGCCGACGTAGGCCAGCCAGGCGAGCTGCTGCCGCAGCTCGGCGGGGGCGCCGCGCCGCCGCACAAACACCGAGACCACCGCGAGCACGGCCGAGGCCACGGTGATGCCCCCGGCCACCGCGACGAGGTCGCTGTACCAGCCGTGGCGGGGGAAGATGCCAAGCGGATTCGGGTAGGAGACGTGCGCCGCCAGCAGCCCGTTGGTCAGGCTGCCGGTCACGACGGTGCCGCGCTGCACCAGCTGTGCGAACCCGGCCCCGGCGGTCGCCGCGATCGCCCACCACAGCACCGGCCGCCACCGGCGGGACGGCAGGCGGCCGTCCGGGAAGAGCAGCAGGATGATGATCAGCGGCACGAGCGCCAGCTGCTGCGTGCCGTAGCCGAGCGCGGTGATCTGCCGGACCGCTGGCAGGGACCCGGGCGCGGTGGCCAGGCCACGCAGGCCGTACTGCTCCAGAAACAGGCTGACCGCCAGCGCGAGCCCGATCAGGCACAGCAGCCAGCCGATCGGGTTGCGCGGAATCCGGGCCGCGATCAGCCCGCCGATCCCGGCGTACACCACCACCGCGACCACCGCGAAACCGTAGATGGCTATCCGGGTCGGGCTCATCACCCGCGCGTTGAACGGCAGCAGCGCCAGCGCCGCGGCCATGACCAGCGGCGCGAGGCCCGCCAGCGACCAGGCCCGGACGCGGGTGCCCCGGCGGCTCACCACGGCAGTCATGAGCCGATTGTGGCGTTCACCCCGGCACCAGGCCAGGGTGCGGGCCGCACCAGCTCAGGGGGGGCCAGCTTCCCCGTCCGGGTCGGCGGGCGGCTGGGACGGGACCGCCGACGCCGCCCGCTGCCGGACCCGGCCCGCGTGGCGCGCGGAGGTCGCAGCGTCCCCGGCGCCCCCGGCGCTGCGGGAGTGCCGGTCGTCGGCCGGGTGCTCGACCAGCGCGACCACCCGGCTGGCCATGAACCGGGCCGTCCGCACGGCCGAGCCACTGCGGGTGAGCTCGGTCACCTCCACCAGCCCGCGGCGGTTGACCACCTCGACCCGCCGCCCGGCGCGGGTGGCGGCCACCTCATAGGTCTTCGTGGCCCCGCCGGTGTCGATGACGATCTCGACCTTGTCACCTTTCACCGGAGGCTCCCGATCCGCGAGGGCGGCCTGCCTGAATAGGGCTGCATGCCTGAATTGTGCCCCCGGCGCCGCCCGCCGACGCGTGCCCGCGCGATCTTCGTCGCGGGCGGTCGGAGCCTGGGACCTGCGGCCGACGCCGCCGGTGGGGCCCAGGGCACCGTGGGTGCCCACATGGCGGCTGTGCCCACATGGCCGGCGGCTGCCCACATGGCCGCGGCTGCCTACGTGGCCGCGGGTGCCCTACACGGCAGCGCGGGCGGTCCAGCGGGACTGGCGGTACTCGATAGTGAGGGGGACGCCGAAGCACTTGGACAGGTTCCGCTCGGTGAACACGTCCGGCAGCGGGCCGGCCGCCAGCACCTGGCCCCGCCGCAGCAGCATGGCGTGGGTGAACCCGTTGGGCACCTCCTCCACGTGATGGGTGACCATCACCATGGTCGGCGCCGTCCGGTCGGTGGCGAGGTAGGCGATCCGGCGCACGAGGTCTTCCCGGCCGCCCAGGTCCAGTCCCGCGGCCGGCTCGTCGAGCAGCAGGAGCTCGGGATCGGGCATGAGGGACCGGGCGATCTGAACGCGCTTGCGCTCACCCTCGGACAAGGTCGCGAACCGGCGCCTGATCAGGTGGGCGCAGCCCAGCGCGTCGAGCAACTCCACCGCCCGGGTCACATCGGTGGACTCGTACTCCTCCTTCCACCGCCCGACGATCGCGTACGAGGCGGTGAGGACGAGGTCGATGACCTTCTCCCCCGGCGGCACCTGGTCGGCGACGGCCGCGCTGGCCAGGCCGATCCGCGGGCGCAGGTCGAAGACGTCCGTCGCGCCGAGCCGCTGGCCCAGGATCTCCGCGATCCCCTCGGTGGGAAACAACTGGGTCGCGGCCACCTGGAGCAGGGTGGTCTTGCCCGCCCCGTTGGGCCCGATCACCACCCACCGCTCGTCGTCGTAGACCGTCCAGGTGATCTCGCGCAGCAGCATCGACCCGCCCCGCCGGATGCCGACACCACGCAAGCGGATTACCTCGTCGGACATCCCGCTCCCTCCAGCGCGGCATCTGTGAGACCGAACCTACGCTACGGCGCTGCCGCCGGTACACCCGTCCCGGCCGGCCTGGCGGGTGCCTTGGCCGGCCGCTGATCGCCACGCGCGCCAGCGGCGGCGCAGGGGGTCACGGCCTGCCCCGCGGCCCTTCGGTTCGCTGGCGGTCATCCGCCGGCGGTAGCGTTGCGCGAGCAATGGATGCTACGGAAACCACCATCCTGGTGACCCTGACCGGCCGGGACCGGCCGGGGGTGACGTCCAGGCTCTTCACGGTCCTGGCAGCCGGGCACGGCCTGAGCGTGCTCGACATCGAGCAGGTCGTCATCCGCGGCCGCCTGGTGCTCGGTGTCCTGCTGACCTGCGGGGCCGACCCCGACCTGACGTCGATCCATCGCGGTGTCCGGGCCGTCGCCGCGGACCTCGGCATGGACGCCGAGATCACCATGGGCTCCGCGGAGTCACCGCGCCGGCGCGGCCAGCTTCACGTCACCGTGCTGGGCAGCCCGCTGCTTCCCGCCGCCATCGCGGCCATCGCCGGCCGGATTGCCGCGAACGGCGCGAACATCGACCGGATCGACCGGCTCGCCGACCGGCCCGTCACCTGCATCGAGCTGGACGTGTCCGGCGCCGACCCGGATGCGCTGCGGACGGCGCTGACCCAGGAGTCGGTTACGCAGGGCGTCGATGTGGCGGTCCAGCGCGGCGGGCTGCACCGCCGGGCGATGCGCCTCATCGTCATGGACGTCGACTCCACCCTCATCGCCGGCGAGGTGATCGACATGCTGGCCGCCCGGGCTGGCTGCGCCGAGCAGGTCGCCAAGGTCACCGCCGCTACCATGCGCGGCGAGGTGGACTTCGCGGAGTCGCTGGCCGAGCGGGTCGGGCTGCTGGCCGGCCTGGACGCCACGGTTCTCGATCAGGTGGGGCGCGAGCTGCGACTCGCGCCCGGCGCCAGGACACTGATTCGCACCCTGCGCAGGCTCGGCTACCGGTGCGGGATCGTCAGCGGCGGCTTCGCCCAGATCACCGACGCGCTGGCCGCCGAGCTCAGGCTCGACTACGCCGCCGCCAACACGCTGGAGATCTCGGGCGGCAAGCTGACCGGGCGGCTGGCCGGCCCGGTCGTGGACCGGGCCGGCAAGGCCACGGCGCTGCGGCGGTTCGCGGCGCAGGCCGGCATCCCGCTCAGCCAGACGGTGGCCGTCGGTGACGGCGCGAACGACCTCGACATGATCGCGGCGGCCGGGCTGGGCATCGCCTTCAACGCCAAGCAGGTCGTCCGGGATGCGGCCGACGCGTCGGTCAGCGTGCCGTACCTGGACACGGTGCTCTACCTGCTCGGCCTGTCCCGCGACGAGGTGGAGGCCGCGGACGCCCCGCCGTGAGGCCCTGACGGCAGACCCGTCCCGGTACGTCGCGTCCCGGCAGATCCGTGCGGCTGTGTGAGCATGAGGGCATGGCGGCCGAGGGAGCTCCGGCGATGCGCCCGACCGGTGTATCGGTGGCGGGGTTTGTGGCCCGTGTGCCTGATGAGCAGCGGCGCCAGGAAGCGGGCCGGTTGTGCGCCATGATGCAGGAGATCACCGGTGAGCCGCCGGTGATTTGGGGGACCAGCATCATCGGCTTCGGTACGTACCACTACCGGTACGCCAGCGGCCGCGAGGGCGACTCGGCGCTGGCCAGCTTCTCACCGCGCCGCCAGCACCTGGTCATCTATCTGGTCGGCGAGTTCGAGGACCGGCACCAGTCGGTGGTGGCGCGGCTGGGTCCGCACAAGACCGGAAAGGGCTGCTTGTACATCAAGCGCCTCAATGACGTCGACCTTGAGGCGCTGCGCGAGCTGATCGACCGTTCGGTACGGGTACGCAAGGGCAGCAGTCCTGTTGCCGGGGCCTCTTAGTGCGGCGCGGGCTCGTCGCTGGAGACCAGCCTCAGCAGGGGCCGCTTCGGCCGGCGCGCCAGGATTCCGATGATCGTGGCCCGGCTGATGCCGGTGATCTCCTGGATCTGGTGGAGGCTGACCCCGGCGGCGGCAGCTTCGCGGACGATCTCGTCCCGCCTGGCGTTGGTCTCGGCCCAGCGGCGGAGCTTGTCCTCCGCTTCCCCGGCAGGCGACGGTGCCATGCAACGAACGCTAGCGGGAACGCGGGCCTGCGCATAGCAAATCGGGCCGGACACGGCGGGCGGGGCGCCGCCGTGCCCGGGCCGGCTGGTCAGCCGGTGGCCTGCGGGGTCTGCTCCGCGGGGGCATCGGCCTTCTTACCGAGCGCATCCCCGGCCGCTTCCGCCCCGTCCGGCCCCTGCGCACCATCGATGGCCGCTGTGTCACCGGACCCGCTGCCGGACAGGCTGACGGAGCGCCGCTTGGAGATCACGATGGCGACGACGATGATGAGCACCGCGCCCAGCGCCACGCCGACCCGCAGCCCGATGTCGTGGCTGTACTTCACCACGCTGGTGGCGACCAGCAGCGACGCCAGGTTCATCACCTTGATCAGCGGGTTGATGGCCGGGCCGGCGGTGTCCTTGAACGGGTCGCCGACGGTGTCCCCGATGATGGTCGCGGCGTGTGCCTCGCTGCCCTTGCCGCCGTAGTTCCCGTCCTCGACCAGTTTCTTGGCGTTGTCCCAGGCGCCGCCGGAGTTGGCCAGGAACACCGCCATCAGCACGCCGGCGGCGATGGCCCCGACCAAGTAGGCGCCGAGCGGCGCGTACCCGAACGCGAACCCGACCGCGATCGGGGCCAGGATGGCCAGCAGGCCGGGGGTGGCGAGCTCGCGCAGCGAGTCCCGGGTGCAGATGTCCACCACCCGCCCATATTCGGGCTTCTCGGTGTAGTCCATGATCCCGGGGTGGTCCCGGAACTGGTTCCGTACTTCCACCACCACCTGCTGGGCCGCCCGGCCCACGGCCCGGATCAGCAGGCTGGCGAACAGGAACACCACCGCCGCGCCGACGATCACCCCCAGCAGGACATTGGGCCTGTCCACCGACAGGCTGAACGAGCCGGCGGCCTTGCCCAGGGCTTGCTCGACGGTAGTGCGGAAGGCGCCGAACAGCGCCGTGGCGGCGAGCACCGCGGTTGCGATCGCGATGCCTTTGGTGATGGCCTTGGTGGTGTTGCCGACCGCGTCCAGCTGGGTGAGGATCTGGGCGCCCGGCCCTTCCACGTCCCCGGACATCTCGGCGATGCCCTGCGCGTTGTCGGTTACCGGGCCGAACGAGTCCATGGACACGATGACGCCCACCGTGGTGAGCAGCCCGGTGCCGGTCAGCGCGACCGCGAACAGCGCGAGTGTGGCGTTACCGGTGCCGAGCAGGAAACCGCCGTAGACGGCCGCGCCGATCAGCAGCGCCGCGTACACGGCCGATTCGAGGCCGGTGGCCACGCCCGACAGGATGACCGTGGCCGGGCCGCCGGCCGTGGCCTCGCCGATCTCCCGCACCGGCTTCCGGTTGGTCTCGGTGAAGTACCCGGTCAGCAGCTGGATGGCGCTGGCCAGCACCAGGCCGATGAGCACCGCGCCGATCGCCAGCCAGCGCGGGCTTCCCGCGTGCGCGAGGATGCCCGGGTCTGTGACCCCCGTGAGCTCACTGAACCTGGCGGGCAGGTAGAGGAACGTGGCGCCGATGACCAGCAGCAGGGAGACGACCGCGGAGACGAAGAAGCCGCGGTTGATGGCGCTCATGCCGCTGCGGTCGCCCTTGCGCGGGGCGACCACGAAGATGCCGATCACCGCGGTGACGACGCCGATCATCGGGACGATCAGCGGGAAGACCAGGCCGTAGTTGCCGAACGCGACCTTGCCCAGGATGAGCGAGGCCACCAGTGTGACCGCGTACGACTCGAACAGGTCGGCGGCCATGCCCGCGCAGTCGCCGACGTTGTCGCCCACGTTGTCGGCGATCGTGGCGGCGTTGCGCGGGTCGTCCTCCGGGATGCCCTTCTCGACCTTGCCCACCAGGTCGGCGCCGACGTCGGCCGCCTTGGTGAAGATGCCGCCGCCGACCCTCATGAACATCGCCAGCAGCGCGGCACCGAAGGCGAAGCCCTCCAGCACGGCCGGCGCGTTCGCCTTGAAGATCAGCACCACGACAGCCGCGCCGAACAGGCCGAGGCCGACGGTGAACATGCCGGCCACGCCGCCCGTGCGGAAGGCGATCCGCATCGCGCGCCGCCGACCATCAGGCTCGCCGGCCGCAGCAGCCACCCGGACGTTGCCACGCACCGTCAGTGACATGCCGGTGAAACCGGTCAGCGCGGAGAAGAACGCACCGACCAGGAAAAAGGCAGAACGGCCCCACCGGACCCCGGCCGAGTCGGCGGGCAGCAGCAACAGCACGAAGAAGATGATGACCACGAAGACGCTGAGGGTCCTGAACTGGCGCCGGAGATAGGCCGCCGCGCCCTCCTGGACCGCACGGGCGATCTCCTGCATCTTCTCCGTGCCCTGGCTGGCGGCGAGAACATCCCTCACCAGCCAGCCCGCCACGGCCAGCGCGAGCAGGGCGATCACGGCGACGACGAAAACCAGGGTGAGGTTACCGCCGCTCAGGCCGACCGCCCCGCCGCCCGCGGCGAGGTAGTGCCTCAACATCCATCCTCCTTGACCGGGGGCACACGGCATCCCGCGCGCGGGTTAGGCGATCCGGGGCTCTGCCACATCGTCGGGGCAGCGGCCCACTGGATACACGCGGATGCCACTGTGGACAGAGCCGGGATTCTACGCACGCTCGCCATGAGACAGCTCAGCGGGGTCGGATCCGCATGGCTTGCGGCGCGCTCGCCACATAAAGATAAACCACATACCGGCGGCCTTGGGCCGACGGGCGCCTATCGGCGGGCCCGGCCGCCGCGGCGAGGGGCCGGTGGCGCCTCCGGGGGGCGCCGACTGGCGGGGCGCGCCGAGCGGGCACAGGGACGCAGCCGGTCTCAGGTGAATCGTTCATCGAACTGCCCGGGGCAGCTCAGCTCGCCGCGGCCGAGGACGGCCAGCTCATCCGGATGCTGAGGCCAGCCTCGGTGTGCGCGATCTCGACGTCGTCGGCCAGGCCCTCGATCACGGCCAGGCCGAGCTCGGCGGGCACCGCCAGCGGCCCGGCATCGCCCGCCACGGCCGGCCGCTCACCGCCGGGCGCCACGCTGCCGTTCTCCATGCCGACCGTGGCGGCGCGCTGCGCCGCGGTGTCCGTGACCACCACTTCGAACCGGCCGTTGGCGCCGGTCAGGGCAACCCGGACGGGCTCAGCCGGGCAATGCGCCTGGTGGGCTTCTACCGCCCGCGAGCACGCTTCCCCGACCGCCAGGCGGACCTCGTCGAGCAGCGCCTCATCCACGCCGCTGCGCCTGGCCACCGCGGTGGCGACCAGCCGCGCCGTGCGCACATGCGCCGGCAGCGGCGTGAAGCTCATTTCGACCGTGGCCATCGTCATCGTCAGCGTGAGGTGGGGTTACTTCTCGGACTTCCGGGCCGCGATCGCCTCGTCCACGCTGTCGTGGATGCCAAAAACCTTGGTCAGCCCGGTGATCCGGAAGATCTTGAGTATGCGCTCCTGGGTGCAGACAAGGTCCAGCGACCCGTCGTGGGCACGGACCCGCTTGAGCCCGCCCACCAGCACGCCCAGGCCTGTCGAGTCGAGGAACTCGACCTTCTCCATGTTCACGACGAGCTGGTAGTGCCCGATGTTGACGAGTTCGATGAGCAGCTCACGCAGTCGCGGCGCGGTATAGACGTCGATCTCCCCCTCCACATCGACGACTTCGATCCCGTCTTTGGTGTGGTGGTCCAGCTTCAGATCCACAAATCCTCCCGCGCCTTACCGCTGTTGCCTGCGTGGATGCCAGGGTCGGCCGGCGCCACATCCAGGCACCTTATCCCCGCGCATTCAACCACGCTCTGACGTCATGTCTACACGAGTTCAGCCTTACAGGCATACCCGCGCACGGATGACAGACTGGGAGGCGATGCGCGCGCCGACGCCGCCCGCCACGGGCGGGCCACCCACGCTTCCCCGCCCACCGGGCCAGAGGAAGGCGGCCCACGCCGGGCCGGCCCGGGCGTGGTCACAGGCCGCCGCCGGGCCCGCCGGGCCAGCCGCGGCCCGGATCCTGCGCCGCGGCCAGCGGACCCGCCGGCTCATCCATGTCGCACGGATACCAGCCAGCCCGGGGCGCAGCCTGCCGTGGCCGGACTGGGTCCCGACGCAGGTCAGCGACGCTTTCATGCGTGCCGGGGTCGGCCTGCCCTGGGCTCATCAGGTCGCCATGGCCGAGCACGCCCACCAGGGCCAGAACGTGATCATCTCGACACCATCGGCGTCGGGGAAGTCCCTGGGGTATCTGCTGCCCGCGCTCACCGCGGTGCTGGCCGGGCGCACGGTTCTCTACCTGGCCCCGACCCGGGCGCTGGCCGCTGACCAGCTGCGCGTGGTGCGCGCGCTCGGCCTGACGGGTGTGCGTGCGGCGGTGGTGGACGGGGACACGCCAGCGGCCGACCGGGAATGGGCGCGGGCGTACGCGACCTACCTGATCACCACCCCGGACATGCTCCACCACATGCTGCTGCCCCGGCACGGCAGGTGGAGCGGGTTCTTCAGCCGGCTCGCCTATGTGATCGTCAACGAGTGCCATGGCTACCGCGGCGTGTTCGGCTCCCACGTCGGCCACGTGCTGCGGCGCGTGCGCAGGATCTCCATCCACCACGGCCAGGGCCGGGGGGCCAGCCGGGGCCGGGGGGCCAGCCGGGGCCGCCAGGCCAGCCAGGCCGGCGGGGATGACAGCCCGGGCCGGGAAGCCGGGGGCCGGCCGGATGGCCCGGTGTTCCTGCTCGCATCGGCCACGATCAGCGAGCCCGGCTCGTGCGCCCGCCTGCTCACCGGGGAGGCGGCCCAGGAGATCACCGAGAGCGCTGCCCCACGCGGCCAGCTCACGTTCGGACTGTGGGAGCCGCCGTTCACCAGCGCCCGCGGCGAGGCCGGCACACTGGTGCGCCGCAGCGCCACCACGGAGGCCGCGCGGCTGCTCGCCGACCTGGTCGCCCACCAGGTCCGGACGCTCGCCTTCACCCGCTCCCGGCACGGCGCCGAGGCGGTGGCGCTGGCCGCGCGGCGGTCCCTGGGCGATACCGAGGCCGCGTGCGGAGGGCCGTGGGGCACGCAGCGCGTGGCCGCCTACCGGTCCGGCTACCTGCCCGAGGACCGCAGGCAGCTGGAGGAGGCGGTACGGACCGGGCCTGTCCTGGGGCTCGCCACCACCACCGCGCTCGAGCTGGGGGTCAACATCACCGGCCTGGACGCGGTGCTCATCGCCGGCTGGCCGGGCACCAGGGCCGCGGTCTGGCAGCAGGCGGGGCGGGCGGGCCGGGAGGGCCAGGCGGCGGTGGCGGTGCTCATCGCCCGCGATGACCCGCTCGACACCTACCTGGTCCACCACCCGGAGGCCCTGCTGGAGCAGCCGGTGGAAGCGACGGTGCTCGACCCCGGCAATCCCTATGTGCTGGCGCCGCACCTGTGCGCCGCGGCGGCCGAACTCCCGCTGGCACCAGCCGACCTCGCCATGTTCGGCCCGTCGGCCACGGCGGTCGCCGACGGCCTCGTCAGCCGCGGCATGCTGCGGCGTCGTGGGCAGCGCCTGTACTGGACCCGGCGCGGCCGGGCGGCCGAGGACGGGCTCCGCGGCACCGGCGGCCGCCCCGTCAAGATCGTCGAGGTGCCGACGGGCCGGCTGGTCGGCACCGTGGACGAGCCGTCGGCCCACATCATGGTCCACACCGGCGCCGTGTATCCGCATCAGGGCGAGCTTTACCTGGTCACCGAGCTGGACCTGGCCCGGGGCGTGGCGCTGGTGGAGGCCAAGGACCCCGGCTACACCACGTCGGCCAGGAACATCACCGGCATCGACGTGATCACCGAACTGCGCCGGGCCGCCTGGGGCCCCGCCGCGGTGCATTTCGGCGAGGTCGAGGTGATGCGGCAGGTCACCTCGTTCACCCGGCGCAATCTGGAGACCGGCCAGCCGCTCGGCGAGTTCCCGCTCGACCTCCCCCCACGGGCGCTGCGCACCCGCGCCGTGTGGTGGACCATCTCCGCCGGTCAGCGGGCGGCGCTGATGCGCCGCGGGGTCAACCTGCCCGGTGCCGCGCACGCCGCCGAGCACACCGCCATCGGCCTGCTGCCGCTGTTCGCCGCCTGCGATCGCTGGGATATCGGCGGCGTGTCCTCCGATCTGCACCCGGCCACCGGCCGGCTGACCGTCTTCGTCTACGACGGGCACGAGGGAGGAGCGGGTTTCGCCGAGCGCGGCTTCGCTGTCGCCCGGGACTGGCTGACCGCCACCCGGCAGGCCATCGCGGACTGCGAGTGCCAGGCGGGCTGTCCGTCCTGCATCCAGTCACCCAAGTGCGGCAGCGGCAACGAGCCGCTGAGCAAGGACGGTGCGCTGCTGCTGCTGGGGCGGCTGCTGGCGCCGCGGCGCGGGAACGGCCAGACATGAGGCGACCCCCGCCGGGGGGGAGAGCGGGGGTCGCCGTGCGGCCCCGGATCCCGGAGCCGTCATCCAGAAAAGCTTAGTACCATCTACACAATCTTAACGCCATACTAAGTTACCAACCGGTCACGCGCGGATGCCATCGATTGCGGTTGTTTAGCCTCTATGCTGCCGGATCGTGGGCAGTCCCGTCGAGAGCACAATCCGCCCCATCGCGGCCTTCTTCGATCTCGACAAGACCATCATCTCGAGGTCGAGCACCCTCGTCTTCGGGCCCTCATTCTACCGGCATGGCCTGATCAGCCGCAGCGATGTGGTCCGCGGGGCGCTGGCCCAGATCGCGTTCCGGCTGGGCGGCGCGAGCCACCAGCGGATGGAGAAAATTCGCGATCAGGTCAGCCACGCGTGCCGGGGATGGCCGGCTGACCGGGTCGCCGAGATCGTCACCCGGAACCTGCACGACCTGATCGTCCCGCACGTCTACGCCGAGGCGCGGGCGCTGCTGACCGAGCACCGCACCGCCGGCCAGGATGTGATCATCGTCAGCACGTCCGGCCAGGAGATGGTCGCCCCGATCGGGGCGCTGCTGGGGGCCTCGTCGGTCATCGCCACCCGGATGGAGGTGGCGGACGGCCTCTACACCGGCCAGGTGGAGTTCTACGCCTACGGCGAGGCCAAGGCGGAGCAGGTGCGCGCGCTCGCCGCCGAGCGCGGCTACTCGCTGCCCCTGTGCTACGCCTACAGCGACTCGGTGACGGACCTGCCGATGCTGGAGATCGTTGGCCGCCCCCGGGCGGTGAACCCGGACCGCGCGCTGCGCAGGATCGCGCAGCAGCGCGGCTGGCCGGTGCTCACCTTCAGCGCGCACCGGGCGGCCCCGGCCGCCGCGCCGCCCGGCGGCATGTGAACCAGGCAACCAATCGAGATCACCGATTGGTAACGCCCCGGGTCTATGCACACGGGCTGATCCGTCGTAGAAAGGTGTCACGGACGAATACGTCCGGGCATGGCGACCGGGCACCCACGCGCGACCAGCCGCGGGAGGCGAGCCGAGGCACGGACTGCCGGGTGGACGGGTACTGCAGACCGGTGCCCACACCGGGTGGACGGTCCGGCATGTGTAGGTGCACGCTTGGTAACCCGGCTTGACGTGCCAGGCGACGGCGCCCCTCCCGGGGCGCCGTTCGCCTGTACCCACCCGGGCGCACAGCCGTGATCGGCGTAGGATTTCTGGCCGCGGGCCGCCCATCGCCATGACTACGGCGGCGCGGCCGGGCCCGGTCCGCGCCTGCCAATTGCGGTATCGGGTGCAGGCCGCCCAGCATGCATGCGCCACACTAGTTGTCTGTATCGGCAGTTTTTACCGACAGCGATCTCTGACAGGCCACTGGAGACGCCAACGCAGGAGGGAGGCAGCGTAATGGCTGAGCCCGCGGTCCCAGGGACGCCGGCGAATGGCGCGGCGTCAGTCGGCGATCTCGTTTCGCTGGCTGTGCGCGATGTCACCCGGCTGGTCCGGTGTGAGCTGGAGCTGGCCAGGCTGGAGCTGCGCGCCGACGCACGGCGCCTGTTCATGTCCGTGGCCTTGACCGGGGTGGCCGGTTTCGCGGGCATCCTCGTCATGTTCATGCTGAGCTACGCCCTGGCTTTCGGCCTGATCACAGCGGGCATCTGGAGCTGGGCCGCGTTCCTGATCGTGGCCGGGGCCTATGTCCTTCTGGGCGCGCTGGCCATGCTGGTGGTCTACGTGATGATCCGGCGGATCACCGGGCTGCGCCAGACCAGGGACACGGTTCAGGAGGACCTGGCGGTGCTGCGGGGCGACGAGGACACGTCCCGCCCGGCGGCCAACGGGGCCAGGTGACCCGATGGCGGGCAACGGCGGGTCGCCCGTCTTCGCCGACGGCCCGTGGGCGCACCGAGCGGTCACGGCCAACGGCACGCGATTCCACATCGCGGAAACCGGCGACGGACCGCTGGTGCTGCTGTTGCACGGCTTCCCGCAGTTCTGGTGGACCTGGCGGTCGCAGCTCACTTCGCTGTCCGCCGCGGGCTTCCGGGCCGTGGCCGCGGATCTGCGCGGGTACGGGGGCAGCGACAAGCCGCCCCGTGGGTACGACCTGATCACCGCGGCATCCGACGCGGCCGGCCTGGTCCGGGCGCTGGGCGAGGCCAACGCCGTTATCGTCGGCCATGACTGGGGCGGGCTGGTCGCCTGGACCATGGCCGCCTACTACCCGAAGGTGGTCAGGCGTCTCGCTGTCGTTTCCGTGGCCCACCCGCTGCGGATGCGGGCCACCATGCTGACCGATGTCGTCCGGGGCGGGACCGGCATCGGGCAGACGATCGGCTTCCAGCTGCCGGTGCTGCCCGAACGGCGGCTCGTCCGCCACGACGCCCTGCAGGTCGCCCGGATGTTGCGTGCCTGGTCCGGGCCGGGATGGCCGGACCCGGAGGCGGAACGCCGCTACCGCGCCGCCATGTGCATCCCGTCGGTCGCGCACTCGGCGCTGGAGTATCACCGGTGGTTCATGCGCTCCAGGCTGCGGTCCGACGGGATGCGCTACGCCCACCGCATGCGGGCGCCGGTGCAGGCGCCCACCCTGCAACTGCACGGGGCGCTCGACACCTGCGTACGGCCGGCCACCGCGCGTGGCAGCGGCCGCTACGTGGACGCGCCGTACCGGTGGCGGCTCATCGACGGCGCGGGGCATTTCCCGCAGGAGGAGCAGTCAGACCGCCTGACCTCCGAACTGTGCCACTGGCTGGCCGACCCGGAGCCGGAACGATGACCGGCCGTCCCGGGAGCCAATCCGTCCCGGCCGGTCAGGGGGCCCAGCCGGGCCCGGCCGGGACGCGGCAGCCTGGGGCACCCGGGGCGGCCCGCGACCGCGATCCAGCTGGCCGGCCGCGCAACGCCAGGGCCCGGGATGCCCTGGGACGCCCGCTCCCCCGCGGCGAGCCCGGGGAGGACCGCGTCCCCGACGATCTGGCCGTCCCCCCGGATGAGGCCCTCAGCCTGGCCCAGGGCCTGCTTGACTCCGGCCGGCCCTTCCACGCGCATGAGGTGCTTGAGGCGTCGTGGAAGGCGGCCCCGCCAGCGGAGAGGGAGCTGTGGAAGGGACTGGCGCAGATAGCGGTCGGCCTCACCCACGCCCGGCGCGGCAACGCGACCGGCGCCGCCGCCCTGCTGCGCCGGGGCGGTCAGCGGGTCGGCGGGTACGCGGGCAGCGCGCCGCACGGGATCGACGCCGGGGCGATCGCCCGCCAGGCAGCCAGCCTGGCTGACCGGATCGACGCCGACGGCCCCGCCGCGGCGGCGGGTGACGGCGCCGGCTTCCGCCTCACCTAGGGCGTGCCGGAGTAGATCTTGGCCGTCGCGAGCGGCCGTCATGAAGGGGGATGGGGAGGCGGGTGGGGGACCGCAAGGCGGAGGAGGAGCCGATAGCGGAGCTATCGGCGACGACGACAACGCCGCGGGGCGCCCCCCGGCGGACGCGCAGCAGGCTGAAGATCTACGGGACATGCCCTAGACCGTGCCCGCAGCTCAGTCGCAGCTCTGGGTGGAGACCGGCGCGGTAGCTGCCCGGCCCGCGCTGACGTCGGAAGCAACCTCCCCGGCGGTCAGCGCGTAACCGGTGTCGCTGACGTCGACCGCCGCGGCGAAAACCATCCCGTCCACGTCGCCGCTGGGCGCGAGCAGCGGCCCGCCCGAGTTGCCGGGCCTGACCACCGCGCGCACCGCGTAGATGTCGCGGGTCACGGTGTGGGCCTGGTAGATGTCGGGGCTGTTCGCGGACTGCTCGCTGCCGATGCGGGCCGGGACGACCGTGAACTGCTCGTTCAGCGGGTAACCGGCGACGATGGCGCTGTCCCCCCGGTTCGGCGGGGAGGCGAAGGCCAGCGGGGGGGCGCGGAGGCCGGGCACGTAGATCACCGCGATATCCCGTTCGGGGTCATAGAGCACGACCTTCCCGTGCCGGTGTCCGGCGACCGTCACCCCGCCGCGCACGCCGGCGACCACGTGAGCGTTGGTGAGCACGTGCTGGGGCGCGAACACGAAACCCGAGCCTTCCAGCGTGCGCGAGCAGCTGGGTGCCACACCCACGATCTTGACCACGCTCGGCCTGGCCCGTTGCACCCCAGCCGCGTTCAGCACCGCCGGATCGGGTGGCGGCACGGTCAGCGCGCCTTCCGCCCCGAGCGCGCCGAAGACCTGCGTGTAGGGGCCGCTGGCCAGCAGGCGGCGGAAGTCCGAGAACATGACGTGAGCGGTCGGCGGCATGATCCTGTCCACCCCGCGCAGCACCACCGACCCGCTCACCTGGCCGGCCACGGCGGGGAACGGGGCGTTGGCGACCGCCGACCCGATCAGCCAGGCGATCAGCAGGACGGACAGGACGCTGACGACCGCACCGCCGACGGCGTTGACGAACGCGACCGGGCGCCAGGTCACCCGCGAGCGGACCGCCGCACCGGCGAGCGACGCCACGAGCTGCCCGATCATGGCGGCGATGAAGACCACGACGATGGCCACCAGCGCCTGCCGGGCCGGGCCGCTGACCAGTGCCCGCGCGATGGTCGGGGAGAACACCGCACCGACCGCGGCGCCGCCGAGGAAACCGACGAAACTCAGCACGCCAATGATGAAACCCTGCCGGTAGCCCGCTACCGCGAACGCGGCCGCGAGCGCGATCAGGATCAGGTCCAGCAGGTCACCGGGCACCGCCCCACCGTATAGGGCTCTTTCACCTGCCCGCACCAGCTTGCCCACCGCTTGGCCGGCCGGGCCGCCACGCCCATGATGGGCCGGGGATGCCCTAGCCGCGGGCCGAGGATTCCAGCACGTCGGGCGGGAGATCCTCGGTGTGACCGGTGTCCCAGGGCCGCTCCCAGCCGCCGAGCGCCAGCAGCCTGTCCACCAGGAGGGCGGTGAACCCCCACACCAGCATGCCGTGCACGCGGAACGCCGGGCCGGCCGGGCCCGACGGGTGCCGGACCCGGAGCCGGTTGGCGGGGTCGGCCAGATCGGCGAGCCGGACCCGGACCGCGGCGGTCACCTCCCCGTCCGCGGAGGGGACCACCGGCACCGGCGTTCGCCACCACGCGAGCACCGGGGTGACGCTGAAGCCGCTGCGGGAGATGTACAGCTCCGGCAGCACCGCGAGCACCTCCACCCCGGCGGGGTCGACGCCCGCCTCCTCGGCCGCCTCCCGCAGCGCGGCCCCGACCGGGCCGTGGTCAGCCGCCTCGATGGCGCCGCCGGGGAAAGCGGGCTGGCCGGCGTGGCGCCGCAGCCACGGACTGCGCTGGACGATCAGCAGGTCAGGCTCGCCCGCGGTCTCGCCGAACAGCATGAGCACCGCCGACGGCCGGCCCGTCCCCGGCACCGGCGGCCGGAGCGGGGGCGGCACCGTCATCCGTTCGGTATTTCCGGCCAGTGCGCGTAGCCACTGCGGGACCGCACCGGGCGGGGTCGCGGACGTCAAGAGAAGGGGCCCTCCTTCACCAGCTTCCGCGCCACCTCCGGGTCGACCGGGCCCTCGCCGAAGGACGGGCAGAGCCGGGCCACCCCGCAGGCGCCGCAGGCCGGCCGGCGGGCATGGCACACGCGCCGGCCGTGCCAGATCAGGCGGTGCGACAGCATCGTCCACTCCGAGCGCGGGAACAGCGCGCCGACCTCGGATTCGATCTTGTCGGGATCGGTCTGGGCGGTCCAGCCGAAGCGGCGGGACAGCCGGGCGAAGTGGGTGTCCACGGTGATCCCCGGGATCCCGAACGCGTTCCCGAGCACGACGTTCGCGGTCTTGCGGCCCACGCCCGGCAGCGTGACCAGGTCGCGCATCCGGTTCGGCACCTCGCCGCGGAAACGGTCGCAGAGGGCCTGGCCGAGCCCGATGAGGGAGGTGGTCTTGGCGCGGAAGAACCCGGTCGAGTGGATGATCTTCTCGACGTCCTCCCGGTTGGCCGCCGCGTAGTCGGCCGCGGTGCGGTAGCGCGCGAACAGGACCGGAGTCACCATGTTGACCCCCCGGTCGGTGGACTGCGCCGACAAGATGGTGGCGACCAGGAGCTCCAGCGGGGTGGTGAAGTTGAGCTCGGTGCGCGCGTCCGGGTACATCAGCGCGAGTTCGCGGTTGATCCGCCGCGCCCGGCGGACGAGAGCGGTCCGTGAGGGGAGCGTGGGGGTTTCCAGGGTCACGGATGCAGCTTATTGAAGCTTGTTGACGTGCCGGCCGATGACCACCACCGCCACCGACCGGGCTCCGGCCTGTTTCAGCGCGGCCGCCGCCGACTGGGCGCTGGCGCCGGAAGCCCAGGTGTCGTCGAGCAGCAGGACTCCCGCCCCGGTCACCTGCCGCGCGGCGCGGAACCGGCCGGGGTCCAGCGACCGGGCCCAGGGGTCGCCGCCGGGCCGCGGGCGCAGGCTCACCCAGGGGAGCGTGAGGAAGGGCGCGGCCAGCACCTGGAGCGGATGCGGCCGGGTGCGGCCGCGGCCGCTGGGCACCACGCAGGCGTGGCTGGGCCGGGCCATGCCCGCCTGCCACCACACCCCCGGGCCGTGGTCGTGCAGGAACACCAGCAGCAGGAGCAGCAGGCGCGAGCCGGCCACCGCGCTCCCGGGCCGGCCGGCCTTGTAGAGCCAGAGATCCCGGGCCAGCTGGCTTCCCTTGGCCGCATAGGCGACCGGCGCCACCGCGTCGGCCAGCAGCCCCGGCGCGCTCTGCGCGTGCAGCTCACACTGGAAGCAGCGCGCGTAACCCGGGCGCGCCGGGCCCTGGCACGCCTGGCACCGCCCCGGTGCCGCCGATCCGGGCACCGGCGGGCCTGCCGCGCTCGCCGCGCGCAGGCGGTCCCAGGTCCCGGCCGCTGACAGCGAGCAGGCCGCAGACGCCGGCGGGGGGTGGGCCGCGGAAGCCGCCATGGGCGCGATGGTAGGCCGGGGCGCCGACAAGCCCAGGGGCCGCGGGGACCTGGCCCGGCGCCCCTGGGCCGCCCGCCCGCGGATCCGCCGAGGCAGGTGAGGATGCAGGCACGGCCGTGAGAAGATGATGTTCGCCGGTCACGATGAACGGCCCCGGCAGCCGGTAACCAGCGCGGCGGTCACGGTGCGCATGCTTACCGGGCCTGATCGGGACGGCCTGGTTTCCCCAGACCAGTCCCCGCAGGCAGCGTTGTGCAATGTTCGCAATCCGTGGCGGCAGGCAGGTAACCGCCCGGACAAGACGGTCCACCGGGCGGGATAACCTTCATGCGCATGCCTACGACAGCCGCGGGACAGCCGGTGCCCGCCAGCCGGGGCTGGCCGGTGTGGGTAACCGCTCCAGCGCAGCGGCTGGCGGCGCTCCCGCGATGGCTGGCCTCCCTCCCGCACCGGCTGGCGTCCTTCCCGCGATGGCTGGCCGCGCTGCCGCGGCGGCTGACCGCGCTGGCCCGGCGCACACCGGCGCTGGCGCGGGAGCACTGGCTGCTGGCGCTGCTGCTGGCCGCCGGCCTGGTGCTGCGGGTGCTGGCCCAGGTCGCCTACCGCCCGGCGCTGTTCTACATCGACTCCGCGAAGTACCTGTTCGGCGCGTACCCCGGGAACGACCCGCCCGGGTACCAGATACTGATCAAGCCGGTCCTGGACGTCGCCGATCCGTCGCTGGTGGCCGCCATCCAGCATGTGCTGGGGCTGGCGATGGCGGTGGTGATCTACGCCGTGCTGGTGCGCCGCGGCGTGCCCCGCTGGCTGTCCGCGCTGGCCACCGCGCCGGTCCTGCTCGACGCCTACCAGCTGCAGATCGAGCAGACCATCATGCCCGACGTCATGCTGGAGGCCTGCATCGTCGCCGGGCTGGCCGCCTTGCTGTGGCACCCCCGCCCCCGCACCGCGCTGGTCGTCACCGGCGGGCTGTTCCTCGGCGCCGCCGTCACCGCCCGCCAGGTCGGCGAGATCCTCATCGTGCCCGCCCTGGCCTACCTGCTGGTGGCCATCCCCCACTGGCGCCAGCGCCTGGCCCAGGCCGCCATCTTGTGCGCCGCTTTCGCCCTCCCCATCCTCGCCGCCAGTTTCCGGAACGAGGCCACCATCCACCGCTTCGGGCTCGCCCCTTACTCGGGTGGCTCGACCTACGGCCGGGTGGCGGCGGCGGCGGACTGCGCGACGCTGAAGCTCCCCTCCTACGAGCGGGCGCTGTGCCCGGCCCCCCAGCAGCAGCGCAACGGCCCGGACTGGCTCGACCACCAGGTCGGCTCGCCGATCAAGTCCTTCCAGGCGCCGACGGGGATGAGCAGCGGAGCGGTCGTCACCAACTTCAACCACCAGGTGCTCCGCCAGCAGCCGGGCCGCGTCCTGGTAGCGATCGGGAAGGATGCGCTGAAGCTGTACGCGGTGGACCGGGTCACGGCGCCCGGAGACGTCAGCATCAGCCGCTGGCAGTTCCAGCCGTCCTACCCGCAGTACCCGCCCTACATGACGACCTTCAGCGGGCAGGTGCTGTTCACGAGCCTCTCGCCCACGGGTTCGGTGCGGTGGATATGGAGCGCGCAGGAGTTCGGCGGTGGCGGCCCGGTGGTGGCCCGGCCGCTGGCCGCGTTCTTGCGCGCCTACCAGCTCGGCGGCGGATACACCCCCGGGCCACTGCTGGCGCTGATGACCCTGGCCGGGCTGGCCGGCACCCTCAGCCTGGCCCGCCGCCACGCCACCCCGGCCCAGCGCGACGCCGCCCGCGCCTGCCTGCTCACCTTCACCACCGCCGCCGCCATCTTGCTCGTCTCCGACGTCTTCGAATTCAGCTGGCGCTACCAACTCCCCGCCCTCATCACCCTGCCCCCCGCCGCCGCACTCGCCCTCACCGCCTTGTTCACCCACCGGCGCGAGGCACCGGGCCAGCCGCCAGGCACGGCCACCGCCCCCGGCCGCCAAACGCAGGAGCCCGCCACTCAGGGCACCCCGGCGGCCACCGCCGCCCACGGCGGCGGCCAGGGAAACGGCCGTGGCCCGGGGCAGCCGTAACCCCATGACCGCACGCCCACCAGCTGACGGACGGCGGGGCGGCGATGACGGGCCCGCTGCCCATTAAGCATTCGCCCGCACCCGGCCTCGGGCGCTTAGCCCGGCCGTCATCATCAGCGCACACCCGGCAACTGTGCAGGATTTCTACAGTAGCTATCCAGCAATCGCTCAGTTTCAGCGCTGATATTTGAGGTGGCTCTCTACGGTGCTGTACCAGCGGGCAGGAGCCACAGAGCGCCCGCCGGCCAGCTCCTCGCTGAGCCTGCCGGGCCTCCCGCGCGGCGCTCGACGTCGCTGTGGCCGCGAAGGGGATGGCGCAGCCTGCGGCGCCGTAGTATTAGCTATTATAACAATAGGTTAAATGGGAAATACTGACCAAGGGCCGGCCGGACAGGAAGGCCTCACCATGGGCCCTGCTGATGTGCTGGTCAACGCCGACTGGGTGCAGGCACAGCTCAATGACCCGGACGTGCTGGCCGAGGTCAACGAGGACAACCCGAAGTGGACGCGTCGTCACCTCCTGTGCAGCTGTCACCACAGCCGCGATGCTCACCGCCACTACCGGCCCGGCAGGGACTGCGCTCTCTGCGAGTGCCCGCGCTGGTCACCTTGGAACCTGATGCCTCGGCTGGCCCGCCGCCCGGGACGGTGACAGGGGTGGCAGCCGGCAGTGGGCCCAGCGGTGCGGGCCCTACCGGCCCGGGCGCGGGTCGGACGGGGCGCCGGCCAGCTCGAACGTGATCGAGGCGATCACCACCACCGCCAGCGGGGTCAGGATGACGGCCGGCAGCCACGCGGGAGCGTGTTCCGCGACGACGCCGCCGCCGACGGCCCCGGCCACGACGGCGGCGAGCACCCCCAGACTGCGGGTAAAGCCGGGCGCCCGGTCGCGGGTCGCCAGCTCGGAGATGACCGCGGTCAGGGTCCCGGTCAGGTAGGTCGTGGACATCCCCCCGAGCTCGCGGACGGCGGCGCTCTGGATCCCCATGGCGATCGCCAGCGCGGCGATCAGCAGCAGCCTGGCCGTGCTGCCGGGGCTGCCGCCGGTGAGCTCCCAGCCCACCGAGAACCCGGCCAGCACGCAGAACTCGGCGGCGAGGGTGACCGTCACGCTGAGCGGCCAGGTCTCACCTCCGCGGGCCCGCCTGGTCGCGATCGGCGCCCCGATGAGCACCCCGGCCGAGTACCCCGCCAATGCGGTCCCGCTGTGGATCGCCAGCGACCCGGACTGGGTCGCGGCCGCCACCCCGAGCAGCACCAGGTTCCCGGTGATGACGCTGCTGAACACGTTGCCCAGGTGCAGGAAGCAGGACGCGTCCACCGCCCCGGTGGTGAGGGTGAGCAGCACCAGCAGGCCGTCCCGGGCGGCCCCGCGCGCAGAGTGCTTCATCGCACGCCCTGTGCCCGCCGCATGCCCTAGATCCAGCCGCGGCGGCGGAAGACGATCACCATGCTCGCCACGATGACCAGCTCGGTCCCCAGCCCGATGACCAGGAACGCGCCCAGGGTGCCGATGCGCTGGATCATCCAGGCGAAGTTCTGGCCGAAGAAGCCGGTGATGAACGACAGCGGCAGGAAGATCGTGGCGATGAGGGTCAGCTGCTTCATGATCACGTTGAGCCGGTTCGACACGGTGGACAGATAGGCGTCCATCGAGCCGGTCAGGAGATCGCGGTAGCTGTCGATGAGGTCGCTGATCCGGATGAGGTGGTCATACAGGTCCCGGTAATAGCGCTCGATCTCCCGCGTCATGCCGGGCAGTTCGGCCACGCCGGAGACCAGCGAGGCGACCAGGTCGCGCTGCGGCGTGATCACTTTCCGCACGCCGATCAGCCAGCGTTTCCGGTTGAAGAGCTCGGCCAGCTGCTCGTCGGTCGGTTTGGCGAAGATCTCGTCCTGCAGCTGGTCGATGCGGTCATCGAAAGACGACAGGACCGGGAAGAAGCCATCGGTCAGCTCGTCGAGGATGTGGTGCATCAGGAGCAGCCTGCTGACCGGCTTAGCCCGGTGCCCGAGCCGGTTACGAACCTCGCCAAAGGCGGCGCAATCGCCGTGCCGGACGGTCACCAGGTACCGCTCGGAGTAGAAGAAGTGAACCTCCACCAGATCGTCCTCGCCCGCGTCCTGCACGCCGTAGGCGACCAGCTGGGTGAAGTCGTCGTAGTCCTCCAGCTTCGGGCGCTGCCCGAACTGGGCGGCATCGTCGATGGCCAGGTGATGGATGCCGAACACCGTGGCCAGCAGGCCGAGTTCATCCGCATCCGGTTTATAGAGGTCAAACCACAGCAGATCGCCCTTGTCCAGCAGCCGCTGCACCGTGCCGCGGTCCGCGCTGGCCGCCGAGCCATCCTTCTCGATCAGGAATCCGGTCACGGGCACATCGTGCCAAATCCTGCGCCGTGATGACGCCACCACCGCTCGCGTGGCGGCATCCATGATCACGGACGATTACCCGGTAACGACAGAAAGTCACTTCAATTCCTGCGCCGGGTGGGGGCCGGATAGGTGGGTGAGACTGGTGAGGAATTCCCTTGTTCGATAAACCCGCCTTTTGGGCGTGTTTCGCAAACAAAAGCTCGCCCTTTATGCAATGTAGGTGGCAAGCGCCCTGCGTGCGTGATGGCCGCCATATGAGCGACCGGTGCCCTGACCCGCGCCAATCATGCGCGCTACTGCCCTGGCCCCCCGTCGCGGGTGGTCGGCAGATGTCCACGGGCGGAAGCGAGCGCGCGTTGCGCGCCCGACCAAAGGTTCGTTTTGTCCGCCTTAAGGTCAAGGACTATTCGTAACCGCAAAATCACTCAGATCAACCACGCAATCGCCGGCCCGGCGGCCGTGACAGCCGCCGCGTTCGGCACCACATCCACCGCACTGGCCGCCTTGAGCGGACCGTCGGCCGCTGCCCCAGCGGCGGCCGTACGGCTGCGGGCGGCACCGGTGAGAGTCATCCTGGCGGCGCTGGCCGCCGTTCTCATCACACTGGTGCTCGCCCCGGTGGGGGCATCCTCAGCCTCGGCATCCACGGTGCCCAGACGGCTTATCGCGCTCGGGTGGGCGGAACACCAGGCCCAGAAGTGGTACTGCTACGGCGGGACCGGCCCGTCGTGCTTCGACTGCTCGGGCCTGGTGATGGAGGCCTACCAGCACGCGGGCATCGCGCTGCCGCGCACCACGTACGGGATGCTGGCGAGCCGGCACCTGGTCTGGGAGCCGGCGAGCGCGCGGCGGCGTGGCGACCTCGCCTTCTACGGCAGCGGCCACGTGGAACTGGTCACCAGGCGTGGCACGTTCGGCGCGGCGGCACCGGGGACCCGGGTCTGGTGGCACTACCCATCAATCTGGTGGCACCCCACCATGTATTTCCGAGTCAGATGAGGTGACAGAGCGCCGCGCGCGGCCTGCGCCACTCCAGGCTCAGGCCGCGCGCGCCCGCTCGCTGGCTGGCTTGCCGATCAGCCGGCTGGCGACCTCGGTGGCGGCGCCAGAGACGCCCCGGCGGGTCGCCTGCTTCACGACCACCCCGGCGATGCCTGCCCCGTCCGCAGCCAGGCGGCGCAGCTCCGGCGACGTCCTGATCGCCTCCACCGAACTGCGGACCTTGGCCAGGCCGGCCCGCCCTTGACTGGTGCCGACCAGGTAGCCGGCAATGAACCCGATCACTGTTTCCATCGTCTGCCTGCCCTACATGTCGCGGAGTTCGAGGTACCGCTTGATGTCGGGGAGCGACTGGACGATGACGGCCAGCACGGCCGCGATGAGCGCTGCCTTGATCAGCTTGCCGATCATTGCTTCTCCTCCTGTGCCTGGTGCGGATGGTGGCGGCCTTCGCCGGTGCCGGCGGCGGCCAGGAACGCGCCATGGGCGGATACGCAGGCGCCAGCGGTGCGCCGGTCATGTCGGCCCCCCCAGGGGGTCGACCTCGTCCGGCGCGAAGTACAGGAACCGGCCGTGATTGCGCTGCAGGTCGGCGGCCGGGTCGTCCTCGGGGGTGACCGCGAGGTGGACGTTGCCGTCGACGTCGTAGAGCACGGCCTCCACCAGGGCGTTGCGGCCGGTCAGGAACAGGTCCTGGGCGTCGGCCCGGCGGGCGCCCGGGCGCATGCGGACCCGGCTGCCGCGGGCGACCCGGACCCCCTGGATCAAGATGTGATCGGTCTCCGGCGCAACGCTGGTGTCCGACCCCGGATCCCACCAGGGCACCGAACGATCCTGCGGGCCGGCGGCCGGCCGCCCGGTGCCCGGCGGCCCGGTGCCCGGCGGCCCGGTGCCCACCGGGCCGAGGTAGCGGATCGCGCCGTGCATGCGCTCCAGCATCTCCGGCGGCAGGCCGTCGAGGCGGTCAAGCAGCGCGGCCGCGCGCGGGTCGGTGGCGCGGGCCTCCCGCTTCTCGTCGTCGGTCAGTGCGAGCGTGCGCAGGGTCAGGATCTCGTCGATCTCGGTCGAATCGAACAGCTCGCCCGCGCTCTCGGCGGCGATCCGCGGGTGGTCATAGAGGATGACCGGCGAGCTGAGCACCAGTTCCCGGCATTCCTCCGGGCCGGCCAGGACCGGCCAGGTGGCCGTGTTGGTGCACGCGGCGGCGTACGGCGCCGCCCATTCGGGGGGGTCGGTCAGTGACAGGAACCGGCCGCCGGGCACGTGGATCAGCGCATGCGTGGCGATCAGCGCCAGCCGCAGCCCGTCCTCCCGGCGCCGCAGCGGCCCGTCCGGGCTGGTGTGGTTCTCGATCGCGACCCGCAGCCTCAGGGCCCCGTAGGGGCCGGGCAGCCGCTCGGCCCGCAGGCGGACCATCCCGGTCAGCGGGGCCTGCCGCCGGACCAGCCGGCCGACGGCCCGGCCCCGGCGGTCGGTGAGCATCTTGGTGCTCTCGCTGCCCGGCATCTCGAAGGCGGCGTCCACCCCGCCGGTCAGCAGCCCCGCGACCGGGACAGTCGCCCGGTGCTCCCGTTCTGCCGCTTCGTCCCAGGTGGTCACCTCGGCGTCGTCCACCTGGACCGAAGCCACCGCGCGGAAGCCCTCCCCGCCGCTGGTGGCCTCCACCTGACGCCGCTGCAGGTGCAGAAACCGGGCGATCACGGTGACCGTGGCGTCCGCGGGGCATTCCAGCAGGCACTCGGTCTGGCTGGCGGACGGCTCGCAGTCGTCGACGTCGCGGTAGGCGGGGGGCATGAGCACCCCGAACTGGAACCGCGACTGGTTCTTGCGGGCCGAGCCGCGGTAGGGGTAGAGCAGGTAGCCCTCGTACAGGATCGCGTCGGCGACCTGCCGGGCGCCGGCGAGGAACTCCGCGGCCGCGGTCACTGGTCCTCCCGGTCAGCCTGGTCCAGCAGCGCCCGCAGCGTGGCATCCCAGGTGGGCAGGGCGTGCCGCGTCTTGAAGCGGATCAGCTCGTCGAGCGTGCCGCGGCTCATCGTGACCCAGGCGCTATCGGGGAAGTGGGCGTTGACCGCCTCCCGCCACACCTTGGCCGGCAGGCCGCAGGTGATCTCCTTGCTCCACGGCACCTGCTGCACCTGCAGACGGCCGTCCACGGTGGTGAACACCGTCCCGCTGAACAGCAGCAGCAGCGGCGCCACCCCATCGTCGAGCGAGGCGAAGTACCGGGTCGAGGCGATCTCCAGGTCGTAGGTGAACGGCACCGGCACGTCCAGCCCGGTGCTGCCGCTGAACCCGGGGACCATCACCGCGACCGTGGTGAACTGGAGCGGCTTGAGCGTGTCCGCCCACCGGCTGGTGTCGCCGAACAGGTCGTGCAGCCGCTGCGCCTCGGCCTCGCTGTAGCGGCGGCGCTGGGGCTCGATCCTGATCTGGCACCGCAGCGCGATCGCGTCCACCTGCTGCCCGGTGGCCTCGCTGATCTGCAGCTGCAGGGTGAGGCTGGGCACCGCCGAGAACCGTTCGGCCCGGGCGCCGATCCAGTCGAAGACCAGCTCGGCCATGTCAGGGCTCCTGGGCGAGCTCGCGGGCGCGGGCCCGCACGGAGTCGAGGAACCCGGCGATGCTCTGGCGCGCCTCCGGGCCGCCGTCGAAACCCTGCCACAGCAGCCGCATCCGCCCGGCGAGTTCGTAACACACGTCGACCGGCACCACGAAGCACTCGACGTCAGCGTCACCGCGGCTGACCAGCACCGCCTCGACATCGTCCTCGGCGGCCAGCAGCAGCGGGTGGGCCTGGCCGAGCCGCGCCCAGGCCTCCAGGTCCAGCATGCACTCGGTGACGCCCGCCGGGCTCGGGTAGAAGCCGCCGACCTGCCCGCGGCGGGAACTGCGCAGGAAGAAGGCGAGCCCGACGGGCACGTCGAGTTCGGCCCACTCGGTGGCGGTCAGCGGCCGGGCCGGGTCGTGCAGGTAGCGCTGGGGGACGGCGCGGTACCGCCCGCGGCCGGCACCGGGATCGGTGAACAGCAGGTAGCAGGCGCGGCAGGCGCAGGCCAGGGTGGAGCGCTCCAGATCCGCCACGTGGCCGTGGACCGGCCCGACCGGGACCGCGCACAGCTCGCAGAACTCCTCGGACTGGCCGCTGGCCGGGCCGGGCGCCACAGCGCCGCGGGGGGGTGCGGCAGGGCTACCCGGCCCGGCAGGAACGGTGGCCACGGGCCCGGCGGCGGGCATCCCGGGGCTGGCCCCCGGCGCCTCCGCGGGCGGCTGGAGGAAGCGCCGCAGGCCCGGCTGCCCGGTCAACGGGCGACCGCCTCTCCGGCGGGTTCGCGGCCGAGTGCCGCGCCCGCCGGCAGCGCGACCCGGATCCCCTGGCTGTCGGTGAGCAGCGGGAGCGGGTCCAGGTGGCGCTGCGGGTCGTCCAGGCTCCGGCCCGCCGCGCGCACGTCATAGCCGGCCCCGCAGCCCGGGCAGCCGAGCCGCTCACCGGCCAGCGACCCGCCGGCCAGGGAGGAGCCGCACGCGGCGCAGGCGTCGTAGTAGGCGTACAGCGTGCCGCGGACCGAGCAGACCACGATCGGGATCCCGCCGGCCACAGTGGCGGCCGGCCGCCCGTCCGGTGGCCCGACGGCGGGCAGGCTGACCCAGCTGGGATCACCGGCCGCGCCGGGCGTGGCGCCCCGGCCAGCGCCCGCGGGCGGGGAACCCGGCGGGCCCGAAGGGCCGGGTGGGTAGGGCCCGCCGGGTAGTCCGCCGGTGGGGCCGCCGGGTGATCCGGGCGGCCCGCTGGCCGCGGTCTCGGGCCGCGGGCCGATCTGGAGCAGCGGCGGCCCGGGGGGCTCGGTCATCCCTTCCACCACGACCTCGGTCACCTCGGGCGCGGCGTCCTGCACCGCTCCCTCGATGGCCAGCCGCACGGTCACCGTGGATGACGGGCAGCCGTGGCAGCTGCCCTCCAGCCGCAGGCGCGCCACCCCGTCCGGGCCGACGCCGAGGTATTCCACGCCGCCGGCGTGCGACCCGAGGTAGGGCCGGACCCGGTCGAGCGCGCGCTGGACCCGCGTGTCCACGTCGAGCGGATGCAGGTCATGCAGCAGGAGCAGGCTCTCCACCAGAGGGTCGGCGAGCAGCCGGTCCCGGACCGCGTCGCCGGCCGCGCCTTGCTCGGCGAGCGCGTCCATGATGTGGCCCAGCCCGTCGCCGTACAGGCCGAGCAGCAGCCGCACCAGCTCCTCCGCCGCCGCCGCGGCGCGGCCGCTGGTGGACCGCAGGGTGGCGAGCAGCTCCTCGATCCGCTCCCCGGCCTGCCGTACACGGGTCATCCGCCTCGCCCCTCCTCAGCCGGGTACCGCCCGCCCGTCTGGCGTCGTGGTGCCACCGGCGGGTCAGGTGGCCAGGGTGACGGTCATGGGCGAGTGCACCTTCTCCAGCACCTTGCCGTTGCCGAGGTACATATGCACCCCGCATGGCAGGCACGGGTCGAAGCTGCGGACCGCGCGCATGATGTCGATCCCCTTGAACCGGTCCGGCGGGTTCTCCTCGAAGATCGGCGTGTTCTGGACCGCGTCCTCGTAGGGGCCGGGCGTGCCGTAGGAGTCACGGACGCTGGCGTTCCACGGGGTCGGCGGGTACGGGTGATAGTTGGCGATCTTCCCGTCACGGATGACCATGTGGTGGGAGAGGACGCCGCGCACGGCCTCGGTGAAGCCGCAGCTGTTGGCCTCGTCCGGCACGGTGAACGGCTCCCAGGTCTTGGTGTGACCGGCCCGGATCTCGGCGAGCGCTTTCTCGGTGAAGTACAGGGCGGCCGCGGCGGCGTAGGCCTGGAAGTAGGTGCGCGCCCGGTCCCGCTCGATGGCGTTGGACAGCGGCGCCCCGGTCTTGTCGACCGGGATCTTCCATTCGAAGCTGACCTCGGGTCTGGTCACCGTGCGGGGCAGGTTGATCTGCACGCTGTGGCCGGTGGACTTGACGTAACCGCCGATGTCGACCAGCCCGCCGAGGGCGGTCGCCCACAGCCGGGCGATCGGCCCGCCGCCGGTGTCGGCGGCCAGGTGGGTCTCGCCGTCGAACCAGCGCGGCGACATGACCCAGCTGTACTTGCTGTCGAA
This sequence comes from uncultured Actinomycetes bacterium, assembly GCA_963730065.1. GTDB lineage: Bacteria > Actinomycetota > Actinomycetes > Streptosporangiales > Streptosporangiaceae > UBA9676. The sequence goes on from CAVSQL010000020.1 coordinate 467,131, forward strand.
GTCCCGCTTGGCCGGCCGGGGGATGGTGTGCTGGTTCCATGGGTGACGGCGGTCCACCGGGTTGCCCAGCGGGTCCCGGGTGACGAACATCTCCTGGTCCTCCCAGTCCTCGTAGAACGAGGACCCGAGCAGGATGCGGATGCCGAGGTTGATCTTCACCAGGTCGTTGGTGAGCAGTTTCCCGTCCCGGATGACACCGGGGCTCACGAACATCTTCCGGCCCCAGTCGGTCATGTGGTCGTAGCGGAAGTCGCAGTGCTCCGGGTCGTTGAGGCTGCCCCAGCAGACCAGGTCGGCCCGCCGCCGCCCGACCTCCTCATAGCCGGGCATGGCCTCGTAGAAGAAGTCGAACAGGTCATCGTGCATCGGCACGACCCGCTTCATGAATTCCACGTAACGCATGAGCCGCGTGAGGTAGTCGGTGAACAGCTGCACCGTCGCGGTGGTGCCGACCCCGCCCGGGTAGAGCGTGGAGGGGTGCACGTGCCGCCCCTCCATCAGGCAGAACATCTCCCGCGTGGACCGGCTGACCTGGAGCGCCTCGCGGTAGAACTCCCCTTCCAGGGGGTTGAGCGAGCGCATGATGTCGCCGATGTACTTGTAACCGTGGTCGGCCGCGTGCGGGCACTCGGTGCGGTTGGCCAGTTCCAGCACGCCCGGGTTGGTCTCGCCGACCATCTTGGCGCAGAAGTCCACCCCGACCAGGTTCTCCTGGAAGATGTTGTGGTCGAACATGTACTCGGCGGACTCGCCCAGGTTGATGATCCACTCGCCGAGGTGCGGCGGGGCCACGCCGTAGGCCATGTTCTGGTTGTAGACCGAGCAGGTCGCATGGTTGTCGCCGCAGATCCCGCAGATCCGGCTGGTGATGAAGTGCGCGTCCCGCGGATCCTTGCCCTTCATGAAGATGCTGTAGCCGCGGAAGATCGACGACGTGCTGTGGCACTCGACGACCTTCTTCTGCTTGAAATCGATCTTGGTGTAGATGCCGAGGCTGCCCACGATCCTGGTGATCGGGTCCCAGTTCATCTCCACAATGTCGCTGGCCATCGCTCATCCCTCTCCGTGCGGTCACGCTCAATGCGGTCAGGCGCGCCAGGGGGCGCCGGTCAGCATCACCAGGTCTTCTGGTAGCCCGTGAGCAGGTCATCGCCCTTCTTGCGCCATTTGGGCTCTTCGTCGGCCGTCCTGGCGGTGAAGCCGCGCAGGGTGCGGATCACGGTGCCGTACAGGGTGGACGCGGTCGCCGACACCTTCGAGCCCGGGGGCTCGTCCATGAAGGGCATGAACTTGTCTGGGAAGCCCGGCATGGTGCACGCGATGCAGATGCCGCCCACGTTCGGGCAGCCGCCGACACCGTTGATCCAGCCCCGCTTGGGGACGTTGCACTTGACCACCGGGCCCCAGCAGCCCAGCTTGACCAGGCATTGGGACGAGCCGTACTCGGTGGCGAACTGGCCCTGCTCGTAATAGCCGGCCCGGTCGCACCCCTCGTGCACGGTGGCGCCGAACAGCCAGGTCGGCCGGAGCGCCTCGTCCAGCGGGATCATCGGCGCCTGGCCGGCGACCTGGTAGAGCAGGTAGAGGATGGTCTCCGACAGGTTGTCCGGATGGGTGGGGCAGCCGGGGACGCAGACGATGGGCAGGCCCGCCTTCGACCGCCACTCCCAGCCCAGGTAGTCGGGCACGCCCATCGCCCCGGTCGGGTTTCCCGCCATCGCGTGGATGCCGCCGTAGGTGGCGCAGGTCCCGGCCGCGAGGATCGCGGTCGCCTTGGGAGCCAGCCGGTCCAGCCACTCGTTGGTGGTCATCGGCTGGCCGGTGGCCGGGTTGTTCCCGAAGCCGCACCAGTAGCCTTCCTCCTTGATCGCCTCGTTCGGGATGGAGCCCTCCACCACGAGGACGAACGGGTCGAGCTCACCGCGGTCGGCCTTGTGCCACCACTCGATGAAATTGTCGGCGCCCTGCTCCGGGCCGCACTCGAAGTCGATCAGCGGCCAGTGCACGGCGACCTTGGGCAGGCCGGGGAGGGCGCCGAGCGCGATCTCCTCGATGCTCGGCTGGGTGGCCGCCGTGAGAGCCACCGAGTCCCCGTCGCAGCCCAGCCCTCCGTTCATCCACAGGATGTGGACAACGGGCTCGGCGGCGGAACCAGCCGGCGAGGGGTCGCTGGTCTGTGTCTCAGTGGCCATTGCCGGGCCACCTCCTCACTAGGAAAATGGCTCATAGCGGACTAGGCCGCACCCAGGTGCAGACGCGATCATGCTAAACCCGGGGCCGGGACAGGACAAGACTGAACCGTCGATCTGGTGGACACAAATGTCCGGTAGGCCAGCTGGGGCCGCTGCCACAAATGATCATCACGGCTGGTGCTCAGCACCGCCAGTAATCAGCACCGCTAGTAATATGAGCCCCAGGTGACGGGCAGGTCTGGGTAACCCCAGGTACGCGGCGTTCAGGCGCACGCCCGGAGGGCCGGCGTGTGCTGGCCAGGCTGTGCGAGGGAGAGACAGGAGTGCCTGACCGGAGCCACGGGCACGAGGACGGCAGGATCGAAGTCGTCCCGGTGGTGGTGCTGTCCCAGACCTTCCCCGCCCGCCCTTCCTGGATCCCCGAGATCCGCGACTTCGTCCGCCGCTGCCTGGCTGAGTCACCGCTGACGGAGGAGGGCAACCGGGAGGTCGGCGAGACCGTCTTCCGCGCCCTGCTCGACGCCGCCGGGCCGACCGGCGCGATCCAGGTGTCGTTCCGCATCTTCCCCGAGCACGTCGAGGTGGACGTCCTGCACTCCAACGACGCGGTCGTCGGCCCGCTGGCCGCGGTCCCGGCCGCTGGGACGCCGGCCGGTGCCCCGGCTGCCCAGGCCGCCCCGGCCCGCGCGGCGGAGCCGGCCCGCCAGGCCACCTTCGCCGACTGGATGTCGTCCACCCTGCGCCGTGAGGGCCTGACCCACGAGGCGGCCGCCCGCCAGCTCGGCGTGTCGGTGAAGACGGTCGGCCGCTGGGTCGGCGGGGAGACCGAGCCCCGGATGCGGGACCTGCGCCGGATCCAGGAGCTGTTCGGCGAGCTCCCCTTCCCCTGACCGCCGCCCCTTCCCGTTCCCAGCCGGGCGTGGTCCGGTCAGCCGCCGCCCCGCTGTCACCACACCAGCACCTCACGTCACACTGCCCCGGCTGGCCCGGCCTCAGGCTCGTGATCATGGGATTACCACTGTCCGACGATAGTGATGTCATGATCACGGGCGCGCGGCGCGGGAGATGCGCGGGAGCTGCGGTGCCCGGCACACGCGGGCGCTGGTGGCCAGGGCGGCTCTGTCTGGACAACTGTGTCCAGTGAGTGGGGTGGACGCTGACCCCAGAACTGTCCTAACGTGCTGTCATGACGGTAGCCCCGGGGCGTTACCGGCTGGGCCCGGACAGCGGCCGGATCGTCATCAGGACGTTTCGTGAAGGCCTGGGCGCGGTGGCCGGGCACGACCTCGTCATTGACGTGCCGCGATGGTCGGGCGAGCTCACCGTGAACGACGACAAGACGCCGGCGTCCATTGAGGCCAAGATCGACATGACCTCGTGGACCATCCGCGAGGGCAACGGCGGAGTGAAGCCGCTGACCGACCGCGACCGGCGTGAGATCACCAAGACCGCCCGCCGCGTGCTGTCCGCCGACCGGCACCCCGAGGCGGAGTTCACCGCCACCCAGTTCCAGCCCGCCGGGGACGACCGGGGGGCGATCGACGGGACCTTCACGCTGGCCGGGGTCGCCCGGCCGCTGCGCCTGCAGGTCAGCCAGGTGGCGCCCGGCCGTTACCGGGCGACCGGGACGATCGTCCAGACCTCTTACGGCATCAAGCCCTACACCGGTTTTTTCGGGGCGCTGAAGGTGCGCGACGCCGTCGACTTCGAAGCCGAGGTCGAGGTGCCCTCACCGGCCGGCGGCCCGGGCTGAACTCTCGCTGAGGAAGTGAGCGTATTGACGCGGCTCTCCACCGACGACGACGTCGCCGCGTTGTTCGCCCGCAGGCAGGCGCCGATCGAGGACCTGGCCGGCCAGGCCGGGGCGGTGGCCGCGACCTGCCACGCCATGGCGGTGCGCTTCCACCAGGGTGGCAAGCTCGTCGTGTTCGGCACCGGCACCGAGAGCACCGACGCCCTGCATGTGGCGGTGGAGTTCGTCCACCCGGTGATCGTCGGCAAGCGGGCGCTGCCGGCCATCTCGCTGACCGCGGACGTGGCCACCGTCACCGGGCTCGCGGCCAGCGACGGGATGGACGGCATCTTCGCCCACCAGATCCGCCTGCTGGCCGAGCCGGCTGACATCGCGCTGGGCATCGCCGCCGACGGAAACAGCCCCAGCGTGCTGCGCGGCCTTGAGGCCGCCCGGCAGATGGGCATGCTGACCATCGCACTGACCGGCGGGGACGGCGGCCCGATCGGGACGAGCCCGGCCGTGGACCACATCCTCACCGCCCGGTCGGACGATCCGCGCGTGATCAAGGAAGTGCACGTGACCACGTATCACGTGCTGTGGGAGCTCGTGCACGTGTTCTTCGAGCAGCCGGGCGTGCTCACACCGGGGGTGATCGCATGACCGGCGGCACCGGGCCAGAGCCGACCGTGGGGCTGGGACCGGCCACCGGGCACGGGGGCCCCGGCGGGCTGGTCCAGCCCACCGTCCCGCAGTGCCATGACGACGTGTGCGTCACCTGCTCCGACACCGCTGTCCCGGTGACCGTCGTGCGGCTGCTCGGCGACGAACTGGCCCTGGTGGACACGGGTTCCGGCGAGGAAGAGGTCAGCGTGGCCTTCGTCCCGGCCCAGGCGGGCGACACCATCCTCGTGCACGCCGGCGAGGCGATCGCGGTGGTGACGTCATGACCCCGGCGAGCGAGCCCGGCCGGGCCAGCCGGGCCAGCGGCAGCTCCGGCGGCGGCGCACCCCCCGGCAGCACCGCACCCCCCGGCAGCACCGCGGCCCCCGGCAGCACCGCGCGCCGCGGCAGCACCGCGGCCTCCCCCAGCGCCGCGGCGATGGAGTCGCTGTACCCGTTCCTCTACGCCGCCAGCAGCGACCTGGACGCGGTGATGGAGGAGGTCCGGGCCTCGACCGTGGCCAAGACCGCCGAGATCGCCGCCCTGCGGCGCGAGGTCGGCGCCCGCGACGCGGCCCGGCTGCGGGCCTGCGCGGGCGACATGGCCGGCTGCCTGGCGGGCGGCGGGCGGCTGCTCACCTTCGGCAATGGCGGCAGTTCCACCGACGCGCAGGAAATGGCCACGCTGTTCCTCCACCCCGGCAACGGCATGCGGGCGCTGCCTTCGTTCTGCCTGTCCAATGACACCGCGGTGGTGACCGCGCTGTGCAATGACATCGGGGTTGACGTCGTATTCTCGCGCCAGATCGCGGCGTTCGGGCGCCCGGCCGACATCGCGGTCGCGCTGTCCACCAGCGGCAACTCGGAGAACCTGCTGCGAGGCCTGGCGGAGGCGGGCCGCCGCGGGATGCTGACCGTCGGGATCGCCGGCTATGAGGGCGGGAAGATGGCCGAGCTCGACGGCCTCGACTACCTGTTCGTCGCCCCGTCGGCCTCGGTGCACCGGATCCAGGAAGCCCAGACCACCATCTACCATGTGCTGTGGGAGCTGACGCTCGCGGCACTCGGCGAAGGCGGCTGACCCCGTGCCGCGCCGCACGCTCGTCGCCTGCCTGGGAAACATCTTCCTGAGCGACGACGGGTTCGGGGTGGAGGTGGCGCGCCGGCTGGCCAGTGAAGACCTGCCGGACGGGACGCGGGTGACCGACTACGGCATCCGGGGCATGCACCTGGCGTACGACCTGGCCGAGGGCTGGGACGCCACGATCCTGGTGGACGCGGTACAGCGGAACGGGGAGCCGGGAACCGTCTACGTCATCGAGCCGGAACGCCAGCCGCCCACGGACAGCGACGGGACGTCACCCGGCCTGACCGAGAGCATGCTCTTCGACCCGCACGGGATGCAGCCGGATGTGATGCTCGGCATGACCGGGATGCTCGGCGCCGAGGCCGGCCGGGTGCTGGTGGTGGGCTGCGAGCCGGCCAGCGTGGCCGAGGGAATCGGCCTCAGCGAGCCGGTCGCCGCGGCCGTGGACGAGGCGGCGCGGGTGGTGCTGGACCTGGTGCGGGAGAACGCCGGGACCGCCCCGCCCGGCGGGAAACCAGCAAGTAGCGGCGGGTTCACCACGAAAGGGTGATCACATGTGCCTCGGCATACCAGGTGAGGTGGTCGAGTTCCTCCCGGACCAGCCGGACCTGGCCAGGGTGGACGTGAGCGGCGTCCGGCGGGTGATCAATATCGGCCTGCTCGCCGACGACCCGCCCGATCCCGGTGAGTGGGTGCTCATCCACGTCGGCTTCGCCCTGTCCAAGATCGACGAAAGCGAGGCCGCGGCCGCGCTGGAGTTCCTGGAGAGTATCGGGCAGGCCTATGCCGACGAGCTCGCCGCCCTGGCCGAATCACGGATCGAGTAAGGGGGAGCCATGCGGTTCGTCGATGAGTTCCGCGACGCCGACAAGGCGCACGCCCTGGCCGCCCGGATCACCGAGCTGTGCGAGCCGGGCCGGCAGTACAAGTTCATGGAGGTGTGCGGCGGGCACACGCACACCATCTACAAGCACGGGCTCGAGGACTACCTGCCCGAGGCCATCACTCTGGTCCACGGCCCCGGGTGCCCGGTGTGCGTCATCCCAATGGGGCGGGTGGACGACGCCATCCACCTGGCCTCGCAGCCGGACACGATCATGACCTCGTTCGGCGACATGATGCGGGTGCCGGGCAGCCAGGGCTCGTTCTTCGACGCCAAGGCGGCCGGCACCGACATCCGGATGGTGTACTCGCCGCTGGACTCGCTGAAGATCGCCCGGCAGAACCCGGACAAGCGGGTCGTGTTCATGGCCATCGGGTTCGAGACCACCACCCCGTCGACCGCGATGACCGTGCTGCGGGCCAGGGCGATGGGGCTGGAGAACTTCTCGGTCTTCTGCAACCACGTCACGATCATCCCGGCCATTAAGGCCATCCTGGATTCCCCCGACCTGCGGCTGGACGGGTTCATCGGCCCCGGGCACGTGTCCACGGTGATCGGCTGCCGGCCGTACGAGTTCATCGCCGCCGACTACGGCAAGCCGGTGGTGGTGGCCGGTTTCGAGCCGCTGGACATCCTGCAGTCCATCTACATGCTGATGGTGCAGCTGTCCGAGGGCCGCAGCGAGGTGGAGAACCAGTACACCCGGGTCGTGCCGTGGGACGGCAACCTGGCCGCGCTGACGGCGATCAACGAGGTGATGGAGCTGCGGCCGTACTTCGAGTGGCGCGGGCTGGGCTTCATCACCCACTCGGCGATGCGGCTGCGTGAAGGGTTCCGCGCGTTCGACGCCGAGGTGCTGTTCAACGTGCCCGGGGTCCGGGTGGCCGACCCGAAGGCGTGCCAGTGCGGGGAGGTGCTCAAGGGCGTGCTCAAGCCCTGGGAGTGCAAGGTGTTCGGCACCGCGTGCACCCCGGAGACGCCGATCGGCACCTGCATGGTCTCCCCCGAGGGCGCCTGCGCCGCGTACTACAACTACGGGCGCATGAGCCGGCGCCGGGTCGTTGAAGTGGAGCTGACCCGGCCATGAGCGAGCGGGGGGCCAGCTGGGTGGACGAGGCCCTGCGCGAGCACGAGGAACACACGGCGGCCGAGCGCGCGGCCGCCGAGCACGGGGCGGCCGCGCACGGGGGCGCCGAGCACGGGGCGGCCGGGCAGACGGGGACGGGCGGGCGGCCCAGCAGCCCGTCCGACCGCGAGCAGCAGGTGCTGGACCGGATCGAGCGGGCCAGGCGCCGCCGCCCCCGGATCAGGGAAGAGCGGATCACGATGTCGCACGGGGCCGGCGGCAAGGCCACCCAGACCCTGATCGAGGCGGTGTTCCTCGACGCGTTCCGCAACCCGCTGCTCGAACCGCTGGAGGACGCCGCGCAGCTGCGGATCGGCGATTCGCGGCTGGCGCTGACCACCGACTCCTACGTCGTTTCGCCGCTGTTCTTCCCCGGCGGCAACATCGGCGACCTGGCCGTGAACGGGACCGTCAACGACCTCGCGGTGTCCGGCGCCACCCCGCTGTACCTGTCGGCCGGCTTCGTGCTGGAGGAAGGCTTCCCCGTCGCCGACCTGACCACGATCGTGGCGTCCATGACCGCCGCCGCGGCGGCGGCCGGGGTGCAGATCGTCACCGGCGACACCAAGGTGGTCGAGCGGGGCAAGGCGGACGGCTGCTACATCAACACGGCCGGGGTGGGGGTGGTCGAGCACGATCTGGCCCTCGGTGTCGCCACCGCCCGCCCCGGTGACGTGGTCATCGTGTCCGGGCCGGTCGGCGACCACGGCGTGACGATCATGCTGGCCCGCGGCGAGCTCGACATCGAGGCCGACCTGTCTTCGGACACGGCGCCGATGAACACGATGATCGCCGGCCTGCTGGGGGCGGTCCCGGGCGTGCGGGCCATGCGGGACGCGACCCGGGGCGGGGTGGCCACTATCCTCAACGAGCTGGCGGTGGCCGCCGGGGTGGGCGTGATCGTCGAGGAGGACCAGATCCCGGTCCGCGCCCAGGTGCGGGGCGCGGCGGAACTGCTCGGCATCGACCCGATGTATGTGGCCTGCGAAGGGCGCATGGTCGCGATCGTCAACGGCGGGCAGGCCGACCACGCGCTGGCGGCGCTGCGCGCGCACCCGCTCGGCGAGCAGGCCGCGGTCATCGGCCACATCACCGCGGACCAGCCCGGCATCGTCCTGCTCAAGACCGCCTTCGGCGGCACCCGGATCGTCGACCTGCTGGTCGGGGATCCGCTGCCCCGGATCTGCTGACGCCCTGGTGGGAGAGCGCGCGGCGCCGGGAGGCGCTGACGCGGGTAGGCACTGACGCGAGGGAGGCACCGCGTGCACGAGTACGGGGTCACCGAGACCGTCGTGGCGGCGGTGGTGGGGCAGCTGCCCGGCGCCACCGTCACCTGCGTCCATCTGGAGATCGGCTCGCTGTCCGGGATCGCCGCGGACTCGGTCCGCTTCTACTTCCCCATGGCCGCCGAAGGGACGAACCTGGAAGGGGCCCGGCTGGAGATCAGCGAGGTGGCGGCCCGGTGCCGGTGCGGCTCCTGCGGCCAGGAGTTCGAGCCGGACGGGCCGATCCCGCTGTGCTCGTGCGGCAGCGCCGACGCGGCCGTGCTGTCTGGCGGCGAGATGCGGATCCTGTCGGTCGAGGTGGTGGACGCACCAGCCTGAGGCAGGAGACTCGGCTAAGACAGTCCTCCCGGCGACCAGGCCGGGACGAAGCCGACCACTGTCCACATTCTCCCGATCATGGTCCGGACAAGGTGTGGAAGACCGCTGCTACGGCGTACCAGTCGGTCGCCGACGCGAACGTCGCCCGGGCGTCCTGCGCCCCGGCCGCGCTGGCCAGCACATCCTCCAGGTCCACCGAACCCGAGCTCGTCTGGCTGCGGATCGTGAACGGCTGCCCCTGCGTCGAGCCCGCGGTCACCGACGACGGCGACCCGCCGGTGATGATGCCACCCACCACCAGCTCACCCGCGCCGACAGCCGCCGTCGGCCCCGAGTCCACCGAGGCGCTATTCCCCTTGGCCACCGCGGCCTGATCCAGCGCCCCCGACGTCGCCACACCCGAGTAATCCGCCAGCGCCGCCTCCAGGTAGGTGGGATTGGCGGACGAGATCGTAATCGTCAGGCCCGACGGCGCCGCCTTGGAGTTCTGCAGGTAATACAGCGCCAGGTCACCGCCGCTGCCGAAGGTCGACGACGCGCTGCTGCGGGTCCACGCACCGTTGACATTGTCGGACACCTGCACCTGACCAGTCGAGTCGTACTGACCGAACCAGCCCACCAGCAGATCACCCGCGCCGACCGGCTTCGCCAGCGTGACCGTCACGCTCGCCACCTTGCTGCCCGTACCCACCGAACCGCCCTGCACGAACTTCACACCGGCCGGCGCGGCCGGCGTCGTCACCGGCAGCGCGGACGACTGGGCCGAGTGGTTGCCGGCGTTGTCGAAGGCGTCGACAGTGTAGGAGTAGCTCGTCGACGGCGAGACCGTCGCGTCGGTGTACGTCGTCGCGCTGCCGCTCGCGGTGCCGATCGCCGTGCCGTTGCGGTACACGGTGTACCCGGCCACCCCGACGTTGTCGGTCGATGCGCCCCAGCTGAGGCCGACCGAACTGGAGGTCACCGACGTGGCTGTCAGGCCGGCCGGGACCGTCGGCGGCTGGGTGTCGCCGCCTCCGTACGGATGGAAGACCGCGGCCGCCGCGTACCAGTCTGTGGCCGAGCCGAACGTGGCCCGGGCGTCCTGTGCTCCGGCGGTGCTGGTCAGCACGTCCTCGAGGTCGGCGGAGCCGGAACTGGTCTGGGCGCGCATCGTGAACGGCTGGCTCTGCGTCGAGCCCGGCGTCACCGTCCCGGGTGACCCGCCGGTGATGATGCCGCCGACGACCAGCTCGCCGGCGCCCACGGCGCCGGTGGGGCCGGAGTTGACGGAGCTGCTGTTCCCCTTCGCCGCGACCGCCTGATCCAGGGCGCCCGAGGTGGCCACCCCGCTGTAGGCGCTGGCGGCGCCCTGCAGGTACGTCGCGTTGGCTGCGCTGATCGTGATCGTCAGCCCGTTCGGCGCCGCCCTGGTGTTCTGCAGGTAGTACACGGCCAGGTCACCGCCGCCGTTGCCGAAGGTCGTCGACGCGCTGCTGCGGGTCCACGCACCGTTGACGCTGTCGGACACCTGCACTTGGCCGGGGGAGTCGTACTGGCCGAACCAGCCGACCAACAGATCACCGGCGGGAATGGGGCCAGACAGCGTGACCGTGGTGCTGGTGGCCCGGCTAGCGGTGGACACGGCACCGCTCGACCCGGCCTGGATGCCGGACGGGGCGGGTGTGGTGACCGGGACGGCTCCCGACTGCGCCGAGTGGTTGCCGCTGCCGTCGAAGGCGTCGACTGTGTACGTGTAGGAGGTGCCCGGCGCCACCGTCAGATCCGTAAAGCTCGTCGCGTTCGGCCCGCCAGTGCTGCCCACGGCGGTCCCGTTGCGGTAGATCGTGTAGCCGGTCACGCCCACGTTGTCGGTCGATGCATTCCACTGCAGGGACACCGCGTTCGCGGTGACGGAGGTGGCTTTCAAGCCGGTCGGCACTGTCGGCGGCTGGGTGTCGCCGGAGGTGACGACCAGTTCGTAGGCGCCGATGTCGCAGCCGCTGCCCTGCGGCCGGGAGATGCCGCGCTGGTCGGTGCTGCCGGTACAGCCGAGGGTGCTGGCCGGGATCGCGTCCACGGCCGGGCTGCCCGCCGGCAGCGCCATCGTCTGGGTCGGGCCGCCGTTGGCGGACAGCGCGTCGAGCTGCGGCTGGGTATTGCTCATGGAGTGCTGGCTGGCGGAGAACCCGCAGGAGGAACTGGAGTCGATGTTGTAGCCGGCATCGGTGATGGGGGCCTGGCCGCCGCAGTTGCTGCCGCTCAGCCCGCCGCTGACAATGCTCATGCTGATCGACAGCGTGAAGCCGGTGTAGTTGAGGATGTTGGCGCCGTAGGGCGAGGCGTTGCCGGCCAGGGTCAACTGCTTGATCGTGGTGGCGCCGAAGTTCTCTACCGCGCCGCCGCCATTGCTGCCGCCGGTGTTGTTGTAGAAGGTGCTGTCGGCGATGTTGAGCGTGGTGTCATTGTCGATCGCGCCGCCGCCCGGCCCGGTGTTGCCGACGAAGGTGTCCCCGGTGACCGTCTCGGTGCCGGCCGCATTGAGCAGCGCACCGCCGCCGTAGATCGTGGCCTTGTTGTTCGTGAACGTGCTGTTGGTGATCGTCGCGGTTTTCTGGTTGAAGACGCCGCCGCCCTCCTGGGCGGTGTTGCCGGTGAACGTGGACGTGGTCACCGTCAGCGTCCCGCTGCTGTTGATCGCGCCGCCGGAGGTTCCCGTGGTGGCTGGCGAGGAGTTGCCGGTGAAGGTAGATCCGCTGACCGACAGCGTGCCGTGGCTGTAAATGGCGCCGCCGCCCTGCACACCGTTGTTCGCCAGGCCGTTCGACAGCGTGACCGAGCTCAGCGTCAGGCTCCCCGCCGAGGCGACATCGAAGATCCGGAACGCCGCCGTGCCAGCGGCCGCCGACCGCTGGATCGTCGCGCCGCTGCCCTGAACGGTTACCCGGCCGGTGATGACCGGCAGGCCGGTGCCACCGTCGGTGGAGTTGTTCGCCGCGGTCAGCGTGTACACGCAGCCTGCGGTGAGCGTGACCGTTCCGTTCGAGCCGTTCGCCGCCGAGATGGCAGAAACGAGGCTGGCCACCGAGCACGGCACGGTGCTGGCCAGGGCTGGCTGCGCCGCTGCCGCGCTCGCCGCCACACAGGTACCGACCACAACTGCGGCGGCTGAGATCCCGCGGCGCAGCCGCGGCGTCATCTGTGGTTGCACTTAACCCCCCGGCCCTGTTAGCGAGCCACACCCACGGCTACCACGCTGGCGGCTGCAGTCTAGGGCCGCCGGCCTGCCGGGCCATCCCGTAGCCGACGTAGCTGCGCTACGTCGGCTACGGGGGATCAACCCGCAGACACGGACACAGGGGCACCAATCAGGCCAGCATGGGCGCGGGTGCTGCCCGTGCTGGGCAGCGTCGCCTTGCTGCCTCGTGCCTTGCTGTCTCCCAGCATCGGGACTGTGCCCACGGTCACCTGGCCGGCCCGCAGGCTCAGGGAGCCGGGTGGAAGACCGCTGCTACGGCGTACCAGTCGGTCGCCGACGCGAACGTCGCCCGGGCGTCCTGCGCCCCGGCCGCGCTGGCCAGCACATCCTCCAGGTCCACCGAACCCGAGCTCGTCTGGCTGCGGATCGTGAACGGCTGCCCCTGCGTCGAGCCCGCGGTCACCGACGACGGCGACCCGCCGGTGATGATGCCACCCACCACCAGCTCACCCGCGCCGACAGCCGCCGTCGGCCCCGAGTCCACCGAGGCGCTATTCCCCTTGGCCACCGCGGCCTGATCCAGCGCCCCCGACGTCGCCACACCCGAGTAATCCGCCAGCGCCGCCTCCAGGTAGGTGGGATTGGCGGACGAGATCGTAATCGTCAGGCCCGACGGCGCCGCCTTGGAGTTCTGCAGGTAATACAGCGCCAGGTCACCGCCGCTGCCGAAGGTCGTCGACGCGCTGCTGCGGGTCCACGCACCGTTGACATTGTCGGACACCTGCACCTGACCAGTCGAGTCGTACTGACCGAACCAGCCCACCAGCAGATCACCCGCGCCGACCGGCTTCGCCAGCGTGACCGTCACGCTCGCCACCTTGCTGCCCGTACCCACCGAACCGCCCTGCACGAACTTCACACCGGCCGGCGCGGGCGTCGTCGCCGGCACGGCAGCCGACTGCTTTGAGTGGTTGCCGCTGCCGTCGAAGGCGTCCACCGTGTAGGAGTAAGTCGTGGACGGCGCGGCCGTCGTGTCCGTGTAGGTCGTGGCGCTGGCCCCGCCGGTGGTGCCCACCGCGGTCCCGTTGCGGTAGATCGTATAGCCGGTCACGCCCACGTTGTCGGTCGAGGCATTCCACTTCAGGGACACCGAGTTCGCTGTTACCCCGGTGACGGCGAGGCCGGCCGGCACGGTCGGCGGCTGGGTGTCACCCGTGGTCTTTATCAGCTCGTAGGCGCCGATGTCACAGCCGCTGCCCTGCGGCCGGGTGGTCCGGCGCTGGTCGGTGGTGCCCGTGCATCCGGTGACGGTCAACGGGATCGCGTTGACGGCCGGGCTGCCGGCTGGCAGCGCCATCGTCTGGGTGGGGCCGCCGTTCGAGGCGAGCGCGTCCAGCTGCGGCTGAGTGTTGATCATCGAATGGCTGGCCGCCGAGAAACCACACGACGAGCCGCTGTCGATGTTGTACCCGGCATCGGTGATCGGCGCCTGGCCGCCGCAGTTGCCGCCGCCCTGGCCGTTTGCGAGGATGCTCATGCTGATCGACATCGTGAAGCCGGTGTAATTGAGCACGTCCGCGCCGAACGGCGCGGTGTTGCCCGACATCGTCGACTGATTGATCGTGGCCGTGCCGAAGTTGACGATCGCGCCGCCGCCGTTGCTGCCCGCGGTGTTGTTGTAGAACGTGCTGTCCGAGACATTCATCGTGGCGTCGTTGTCCAGGGCGCCGCCGCCTGGCCCAGTGTTCGCCGTAAATGTGTCCCTGGCCACGGTCAGCGTGCCCGCCCCGTTGACCATGCCACCGCCGCCGTAGATCGTCGCGTTGTTCCCGGTGAAAGTGCTGTTCTGGACGGTGGCGGTCTTCTGGTTGAAGATGCCCGCGCCTTCCTGGGCGGTGTTTCCCGTGAACGTGGACGTGGTCACGGTCAGCGTCCCGCTGCTGTCAATCGCGCCGCCGGAGGTTCCCGTCGTCGCCGGCGAGGAATTGCCGCTGAACGTCGATCCCGAAACCGACAGGATGCCATGGCTGAAGATCGCGCCGCCGCCCTGCACCCCGTTATTGGCCAGACCGTTGGCCAGTGTCAGCGCGCTGATCGTCAGGCTGCCAGCCGAAGCCACATCGAAGATACGGAACGCCGCCGTGCCGGCAGCGCTGGATCTCCTGATCGTGTCATTGCTGCCGACAATCTTGACCTTGCCGGTGATGACCGGCAGGCCCGTACCGCCGTCGGTCGTGTTATTCGCCGCCGTCAGCGTATACGTGCAGCCTGTCGGCAGTGTGATGGTTGCCCCGCCGGTGGTGGTGTTAGCCGTCTTGATGGCCGCGACGAGACCCGGCACGGTACAGGTGATGGCCGCGGATGCGGCCTGGGCGGCCGTCATCGACCCAAGGACGGGCGCGGCAACGGCCACTGTGCCGATCAGGCGGCGCAGCCAAGATCTCATGGAACCCCCACCTCAGAGCGCCAGCAGGCGCGGAATGCCGAAAGCGGCCGCGGACCCGGTAACCTGCGATGGCCGCGGGAATGGACAACCTCTATCTGGCCAAGGGCGGACTATACCGGATGTACGGTTACCGAAAGCAATTTACTGCTCGGTCGCCACGGCGGAATCCCCATCCGGCGGATCAGGTCTACGTTTCCTGGGGTCTTCCTGGCTTCTTTCTGTCGTCGAAGATCAGCCCGGCAGCGGGTGGCCTGAGTTGAGCCGCAGGAGCACCGCGAGCAGCCCCGGGCGACCCGCCAGCGAACCGCCGGCGTAGCTCCATGCGAACGTCTGCTCTCCCTGCCAGCCCGATTGCTGCCATTGCCCGATCATGCGGGTGAGTTCGGCGGGGGTCGGATACCGCCACTGACGGTAACTGAAGGCCTGCAGCACCCCCCAGTAGCGCGCCACGTGAGCCGCGCGCAGGGCGGCGATGTAAGCGGGGATCTGCGCCCAGTCACATGGGTGGCCGTCCAGGCAGGGGAATGGGTCCGCTCCCATGATGTCGGTCGCGCGGGCGAAGGCCGCGAAGTTGCCGGGCTCAGTGACCACCTCGTAGGTGAAGGTGCCGGGCGCCAGCTGGTGCATCAGCCGGCTCCGCGCGGTGACCTGCGCGACCACGTCCGGGCAGTGGCCGCCGTAGGCAGGCAGCGCATCGTCAGCTTCGTCCGCTATGTAATAGCCGGCGACCTTGGGGTCGCCGGCCAGCCCGCCGACGGCCCGGCGCACGCTCGCGTCCGATCTGGCGAACCGGCAGGTTCTGGCCACGTAGTTGCCGAGCCAGACCAGCGCGCGCGCGCCTGGTGGCAGCGCATCGATCAAGGTGCGGTACGGTCCCAGGTCTACCAGGTTGTAGCCGTAACGCCGGTCGCGCACGCCGTCGGAAAGGTCAGTCAGGTATGTGTATCGCAGATGGGCCCGGCGGCCGCCAGCGGCGGACGGACTGGCGCTCGCAGCGGCCCCGCGCCGGGCAGCCGAGGAAATGCCACCCCCCGATGTGCCGCCCCTGGCCGCCGTGCACCCGCCGGCCGCGACAAGGATCACGGCAGTGAGCGCCGCCGGTACCGCCACCCGGCACCGCCAGACTGCGGGCCCGGAACACCTTCGCGTAGGCCTGCGGCCAGCACTTCTGCTCACTCGATGTCCCGAAGCACCCGGAACGGCTCGGCTGCGAGCCGGCCGATATGGCTGCCCCAGAACGCGGCCCGTTCCCGGAGCGCCCGGCTGGACCGCGGATGCGGGTAGTCGCGCAGCTCGGTCTCGTAGCATTCCATCGCGGCGACCTTGATATCCAGGGTCTCGGTCACGTCGACGAACAGGTTCGGCTCCAGCTGGCCGCCGGGCAGCGGCCAGGCCCACTCCGTGGAGGACGGCGTCTCGAAGACCGCGAACCGGCACAGCTGCGGCCGGCTGAACGGGCGGCAGGCGGTCCAGGCGGCCCTCGCTACCAGGCCATGGTCCGTGTTGACGTCGCCCGGGAAGTGCGTGTAAACGACGTGGGGATCGATGTCGTCGAGTGCCGCCTCCAGCTGCTGCGTCAGCTCGATGAGCGGGATGGCATCCAGCCGCTGGTCCGGCAGCCCCAGGAAGCGCAGCGAGCTGCACCCGATGACCTCGGCGGCCAGCCGTGCCTGCTTCTCTAGCACGCCGATTAGCTCATGCGGGTACCGGCTGCCTGCGCCGTCGGCGACCACGATCGCATGGACCTCATCATCCGCCCGCACGTGGCGGGCGATCGTCCCGCCGGCCCCGAGCAGCTCGTCGTCGGGGTGTGCCCCGACGACGGCGATCCGCCTTCCCGCCATCCGGGACTACCTTCCGGCGGGGAGGGCGGCGGGGCCTGGCCCCAGTCCCAGCGCCCAGCGGGCGGTCGCCTCGTCCACCGCCCCGAACGAAGCACCTGGGCGGAGGCTGTTCCGCCTGGCCCACAGACATGCTGGCTCGGGCGGCGACCCAGCATCCGACATGGCGGTCACACACACGCTGCCATCAGCCGTGCTCACCAGCGGGCCGCGCTCATCCAGGGCCAGCACTTGGCCCGGCGGGCCGGTCCGGCCGGGCCTGGGCATGGCCGACGCCCACAGCATGACCTTCCGGCCCTCCCAGGACGTGAACGCTCCCGGGTACGGCTGGGTAAGCGCCCGGATCCAGTCGTGGACCGCCCGGGCGGGCCGGTTCCAGCTGGTAATCCCCATGGCCGGCGTCCGCTTGGGCAGCGGCGGGCCGTCGGCCGGGCCCTGCGGACGGGCGGGAGCGGTCCCGTCGAGCAGCGGCGGCAGGTGCTGCCGGAGCATATCGGCGCCGACCTCGCCAACACGGGCGTAGACCATGGCGCAGGTGTCGTCGGGGCCGATCGGCACCGCGCGCTGGTCGATCACGTCGCCCGTATCAGCCTCGACGTCCAGGTACATCATCGTGTTTCCCGCCGTCTCCTCACCGCGGAGGATGGCCCAGTTCACCGGCGCCCGGCCGCGGTAGCGCGGCAGCAGGGAAGCATGGAACCCGACGCAGCCGCGGCTGGGGATTGCCAGCAGCCCGGCGGCCAGCAGCCGGGTCCAGCCGACCACCACGATCAGGCCGGGCTGCAGGGACCGCACATGCTGGACGGCCTCGGGTGCGTTGAGGTCCGCGCAACGCCATACTCGGACCCCGTGCTCCCGCGCGAGCGGTTCCAGGTCGACGAAGCCCGAGGTGGCGCGGGCCCGGTCGGCAGGCAGTGTGATCACCTCGGCGACCTCGGCCGGGCTGCCCAGGACAGCGGCGAGCGCCGGTACGGCCTCGTGTACCGCTCCAACAAAGATGACCCGGCCCGGTGATCGCGTCACGCCACCATTCCCGGTCCCCGGGCCATTCATGGCCGGAGCCCAAAGGCCCCAGCAACCTCGGCCGCGCTGGCCGCGTGCCGCAAGGGGGCGGCGCCCATGATCCCGTCGATCAGCCGAGTCAGCGCGTACTGGTTCGTCTGCGCCTTCAGCACCGCGCCGTGCAGCCGTGGGTCCATCAGCACGAATGGCACCTGCTCGGTGGTTTCCCCCTCGTCGAAGACGACGACGATCACCAGCCGGCCCGAGCGCCAGTCCGGACCGGAGGTGAGCACGGGGATCCATGAATGCAGCCAGGCGTCCGCCTGCGCCAGGGATCCGTCATGACCGTCATGCATGAGGTTAGGGGTGAGCAAGCCGATGTTGGGAAGGGTGCCCGCGCGGATTGCTGACGCAAGTGCCCCGCCGGCAGGCGTGCCGGCCGGCACATCCAATGCCCGGCAGCTCGCGCGTTCGGCCGGGAAGTACGCCCACGGATTGTGGTTGACGTCGTAATTTCCGCTGTAGCCGAGGTCGCACGGCTGGGGCATGGATTCTTCGTAGGCGCGGGCGGTCTCGCCGCGGGCGAGCGCCTGCCCGAAGACGGTCGGCGCAGGGTATGTACAGCCCCTGGCCGGGGCGCAGTCCGCCGGGTTGTTGAACGAGGAGCCGGCGAAAATGGCCAGGTAGTTCGGCAGGCTCGGATGGCCCACATCGCTCCAGTCGATGGCGTACCCGTACCGTCGAGCGAGGCTCCAGAGATAGGGCATGCCACCAGGGAACACCTGCTGCAGGCTATGGTTCTCCTCCATGATCACGAGGATCTTGGGCCTGCTTGCCCCGGTGTGCGCCGGGGACGGGGCCCCGGCCGCCTGGCTGTGGGTCGCTGCCCGCGCCCGCGCCCGTCCCGCTCCCGCAGCCTGCCACCAGCAGGCAGCAAAGCAGGCCCACCCCGGACCCCAGCGCGCCGACGGGACGGCGACGACGGTGGTCATTCACGTGTCCGAGCCTATGAGGGCGGTGCGCGCCGTCACGCCCTCACCCGACGTAGAAGAAATGGGGTCATCTGGGCGAGGTGGCAAGGCGCGGGACCTCGCTAGCTTGAGGAGCCAACCGGGCGGAGGGGGCGACATCAGGCATGGAGGCCAGCGAGGCGATCCGGCGTATTTTCTGGCGTCATCGGTGGCTGCTTCTCGCCCTAGTGCTGCTGCCGGTAGCCGTTGTGATCCCGCTCCGCGAGCACAAGCCGGTCACGTACGCGGCCACAGCCCAGGTCCAGGGTCAGAGCGCGGCGCCTGACTCCAGTACGCAGATAACCGCCATCCAGAGCCGGGTCACCGCCGTCGCCACCAGCCCGGCCCTGGTGCGGGCGGCGATCGCTGCCGCGGGCGTAAACCGGGACCCGACGCAGGTAGCACGGCGCGACGTCGCGGTGACCCCGCTGGGCAGTTCCGCCGTAATGCTGATCACGGTGACCGACCCGAGCAAGTCTGCGGCGATCAAGATGGCGGGAGCGCTGGCCAACTTGGTCGTTGATGAGCTCAACCAGCTCGGCACCCGCTCCAACCCGCAGCTTGCCGCCCTCAACAAGACCAACCTCCGGCTGACCACGGAACGCGACCAGCTGATCAAGAAGCTGAACTCCGCCCAGCTTGACGGCAAGCCGCTTACCAGCGTGAACGTGCAGTCGCTGCTGGCTCAGTTGACCGGGGTGGAGCAACAGCTCTCGGACAACGTGTCGGCAGTCCAGCAGATCCTCGCGAGTATCAGCTCCAACGGGGGCGCCCAGCTCATGAGCACGCCGACGTTCGCCACCGGCGTTTCCCGTCACGTGGCCGCCTATGGTGCCCTGGCCGGCCTGCTCGGGCTCGTGCTGGGCCTGCTGATCGCCACCGTCCGCGAGGTGATCCGGCCGACGATCGCCCAGCCCGGCGCGGCCGCCAGGGAGCTGGGGGTCGTGTTCCTCGGCAACGCCGAAACGAGGGGCGGCGAGCCCACCAGCCTCGAGGCGGGCATCGCCGGGCACCTGAACCTGGCGGCCCAGCGGGTAGGCGCCAGGACCGCCGTCCTGACAGGACCGGTTCCCCGCGGCCAGCTCACCGCACTCGCCCAGCTCATCAACAGCGAGCTGTCGGCGGTCGAGCCTGCCGTCATCGGCAGCAGCCTTCCCGCGGCGGATACGCCTATCTCCTTCGCCAGCTACGACAGCATCGGCAGCGACGGACATGACCTCCGCGTGGCCAAGGTGCCGCTGCCACCAGCTGTGATGGCTCTCCCGGACATCAGTCTGGCGGCCCATCCCGATGACCCTGCCCTCGTGGTGGTGCTGCCTCGCTATGCCCCGCACTACGCGCTGGACCGGATCACCGATCTGGGCATCAGCACGCAATGGCCGGTCCTCGGCGTGATCGGGCTGCACCAGCACGGTCGGCGCGGCCGACTCTACCGCCCCCGGCAGGCGCCGTCAGGCCAGGGGCAGCCGCGCCCGGCGCCCGGCCCGGCAGCCGGCAATCCCTTCGCTCCGCCAGCCGGCGACAACCCCTTCGCTCCGCCAGCCGCCGGCAACCCCCCCGCTCAGCCAGCCGCCGACAATCCCCCCGCTCAGTCCGATCTCGCCGTATCGGACGGCGCTGATCAGAGGGGAGCCCTGGCATGACCGATCTGCGGGGGGCCAGCTGGGTAAGGCAGGACGGCTGGTTTGCGCCGCGGCGCGGCCGGGGCCGGGCCCCCGGGCCCGGGCTGCCGACGCTCATCGTCGGGGCCGGGTCAGCCGCCCGGACGCTTACCCGGGACCTGCGCAGGTCTCCCGATTATGGACTGAGGCCGGTCGGCTGCCTGGATGACGACCCCGGCATCAGGTCGGCGTCGGGGATTCCGGTCCTGGGACGGCTGGCTGACCTCCGCCGGGTGGTACGCGAACACCACATCGAGGCCGTCGCCATCGCGATCCCGTCGCTGCCGCCGGCCACGCTGAGCAGCCTGGTCCGCGAGGCCGCCAGCACGGGGGCGCACGTGCGCTACCTGCCGTCCTTTCTGGCCGCCGTGGAGCGGGCAGCCCGGGCGGCGGATATGCGCACGGTCCGCCTGTCCGCGCTGCTTGGACGCACCGAGCGCCGGGTGCTCGATCCGTCCGTGCGCGGCCTGCTCGCGGGCGCCAGGGTCCTCGTCACCGGCGCTGGCGGCTCGATCGGCCAGGAGCTGTGCCGCCAGATCCGCGGCCACGACCCGGCCTCGCTACACATGGTGGACCACGACGAGTCCAACCTGCACACACTCCAACTGGAGCTCTCCGGTGAGGCTCTGCTCGACAGCCCTGAGACGATCATCGCCGACATCCGCGACAAGGCCCGGATCCAGCAGGTCTTCCAGGCGGTCCGGCCGGATGTCGTCCTCCATGCCGCCGCACACAAGCACCTGCCGCTGCTGGAACGCCACCCGTGCGAAGGCGTGAAGTCGAACGTGCTCGGCACTCTGAACGTGGTGCGATCCGCGCTGGCCGCCGGGACGTCACACCTGGCCCTGATCTCTACGGACAAGGCTGCCGAACCACGGTCGATCCTGGGCGCGACCAAGCGGCTGGCCGAGATGATCGTGCAGGCGAACGCGGCCGGGCAGACCAAGGTCTGCTCGGTGCGCTTTGGCAACGTTCTCGGCAGCCGCGGCTCGCTGCTGGCGGTGGTTGCTGACCAGGTCGAGCGCGGTGAGCCGGTGACGGTCACCCATCCCCAGGTCACGCGGTTCTTCATGACCATTGAAGAGGCCGTCGGGCTCGTGCTAACGGCAGCCCCGATGGCCGAGTATGGCGAGACCTTCGTGCTCGACATGGGTGAGCCGGTGCGGATCGTGGACCTTGTCCAGCGATACGCCGGGCAACTCGGGATCCCGGATGTGCAGATCCGCTTCACCGGCCTGCGCCCTGGGGAGAAGCTGCATGAGACGCTCTTCAGCGGGAACGAGGAGCGGTTGCCCACCATCAACCCGTCCATCTGGGCGACCCGGCCCAGCAGGCTGCCAGCTGATTTCGCCAGCCAGCTCGAAGGTCTGCTGACCGTCGCTGCCGACGGCGACGACGAACTCGCGCGGGCAAGGCTGGCCGAGCTGGTCTTGGACTACGCGCCCGCGCCGGCCACGGACCACGAGCTCGCAGCCGCGATCGCCTGCCCCTATCCGGACGGGTTCTGATGCTGGTGCTGCTGACCACGGTCGGTGAGCGGGTCGAACTGAACTGTGCCGTCGGTTGGCTCCGGGCCGTCCTGGAGGAGGGCGCTGCGGGCGCGCTGACGGCACCGGCCGGCAGTCAGCCGGACGTGCGGATCACCGTCGAGGATGCCACCGCGCCCTTCCCCGTGGCCGGCTGGGAAGTGCTGACCCGCGACGCGTGGCAGCGCCTAGGCCAGGTAGTCATGAGAAACGCGTGCTCATCCGGCCTTGACCTGCTGGTAACCCCCGGTGAGCCCACCCTGGACATCGTCGCCCGCTGGCGGCCGCCGGTGACCACCCGGGGCGCCGCCGCCGTCCTGCGTGCCCGCGCCCGCCTGCTACTGAGGGCGGTGCTGCTCCAGTACCCGGCCCTGTGGCACAGCCAGCAGCGCGGCCGCTCCCCGCTGCACGCCTCCGTGTGCACGGCCGGCGGCAGCCGGGCCGTGCTGATCGCCGGGCCGGGCGGGATCGGCAAGTCAACCCTGGTGGCAGGTGAGCTTGCGAGGGGCGGCGTTTCAACCTGTGACAACGTATGCGTCAGCGACGGGACGACGGCCTGGGGACTGGCCGAGCCGCTCCGGATGCCATCAGACCTCAGCGCCGCCCCCCGCCGGGGCCGCCGGATGCCGCACGGCCGCCGGGAAGCGCCGTGGCCGCGCCGGGCCGACAGCCTTGTGCCGGGCCAGTTGCTGATGCTGACCCGGGGCACCGGCGCCGCTCCGGGCGTGGCCCCCTGTAATCCCGCTGAGGCGGTACGGTCGCTCACCGCCGGCACCTACATGGCCGGTGAGCTGCGCCGCTACTGGCCGTTCGCGGCGACGCTGGCGCTCGGCACCGGTGTCGGCGAGGTCCACCCATCGGTGCACGCCACCGCGGTGGAGCTGGCCAGCAACCTGCCCTGCCTGCGGGTGACTCTCGGCGGCCAGCCAGGCCCGCCGCTGCGGGAGTTGCTGAGCGCCGGGACGAAAGCGGGGGTAGTGGGCAGATGACGCGACGTCTGCGGGTGGCGCAGATTATCACCAGGTTCACGGCCGGGGCGGGGGGCGTCGCCTTGCGCGGCGTCCTCGCGCTCGACCCCGATCGTTTCGAGGTCGTGTTCGTGACCGGCAGCGGCAGCCTCACCGAGCGGGCGCAGGCAGCGGGTTTCGAGGTGGTGGTCCTGCCGCGGCTGCGCAGCGAGATCGCGCCGCCCGATGACTGGCGTGTCCTCGCCGACCTGCGTGCGTGCCTGCGGGCCGGAGAATTCGACACCGTCCATACCCACAGCGCCAAGGCGGGCGTACTCGGCAGGATCGCCGCACACCAGGTGGGCTGTGGCCGGATCGTGCATACCTTCCACGGCTTCCCGTTCCACCAGTTCCAGTCGTGGCCTCGGCGGGCTGCCTACGTCCGTATCGAGCAGGCAGTCGGCAAGTTCACCGATGCGTTCCTGGCTGTCGGCTCGGCGGTGGCGGCAGAGGCGGTCCGGCGCAGGATCGCGCCCCCTGACCGGATCCGCACGATCGGCGTTGCCGTGGATACGGCCCTCCCGGCGCCGGAGCCGTGGGCCCGGGCGGAGGCCCGGCGCCTGCTGGGTGCGCCGCCCGGCATGCGGGTCGTGGGCACGGTCGGGCGGCTGGACTTCCAGAAGGCGCCCGACGATTTCGTCGCCGGGCTCGCGCAACTGGGCCGCAACGACGTTTTCGGGGTCTGGATCGGGGACGGCCCGCTGCGCAAGCGGACCGAGAAGCTGGCTGCCCGGCGCGGCCTGGCCGGCCGGATGTTCTTCGCCGGTGAGCGGAGCGACGTGAGCGCCCTGCTGCCAGGGCTGGACGTCTTCGCCATGGCGAGCCGGTACGAAGGCCTGCCCTGCGCCGTGGTGGAGGCAATGGTGGCGGCGCTCCCAGTCGTGGCCACCGCCGTCAACGCGGTGCCGGACATCGTGATCCCCGGCGAGACCGGGTTGCTGGTCCCCCCGGGCCACCCGGAACTGCTGAGCCTGGCAATCGGCCACCTGCTGGAGAACCCGGCCAAGGCGGCCAGGCTCGGCGCGGCCGGCCGCGCCCTGCTCAGTGCGGACATGACGCCCGCCGCACTCGGGACCGTGCTCGCCGACACCTACGTCCATCCGCTTGCCTGGGCCGGGCACGGGGGTGCCGCCGCCCAGCCGGAAGCGGTGCTGCCGTGACCGCCCCGGCGGAGGTGGGCGGCGCCGGTCTCCCGCACGGGGACCCGGCAGGAGTGCCGTTCTGCCGGACGGAGATAACCCCTGCCGCACGCAGCGCTGCGCTACGGGTGATGTCCTCGGGCTGGGTCACGATGGGCGCCGAGACGATGGCGTTCGAGCAGGAGTTCGGTTACTGGCTGGGCGCAGCGCACGTGGTAGCCGTCAGCTCATGCACCGCAGCCATCGAGCTGGCCCTGTCAGCGCTGGACCTGCCGGAGGGCGCCGCGGTGCTGACGCCCACCCTGACGTTCTGCGGCGCCGTGCAGGCCATCATCCATGCCGGGCTGCGGCCGGTGCTGGTGGATGCGGACGAGGACACGCTGGCGGTCTCTCAGGAAGGCGTGGCGAAGGCCGCCCGATCCGGCGCGTCTGCGATGGTCATCCAGCACATGGGGGGCTACCCGCTGGATGCGGCCGAACTGGCGGCCGCGGCCGGCATACCGCCGGGCTACGTCGTGGAGGATGCCGCCCATGGCCCGGGGGCGGCCGTCGACGGCTCGCCGGTGGGCAGCTGCTCGCAGGCGGCGTGCTTCAGCTTCTACGCCACCAAGAACCTCCCCATCGCCGAAGGCGGGGCGATCGCCACCACCGACGGGGACCTCGCCGCGCGGCTGCGGCAGATGCGGCTGCACGGGATGAGCGGTGACGCCTGGCGGCGCTACCACCGGTCGGGAAGCTGGCGGTACACGGTGGCGGAGCGCGGGCTGAAAGCGAACTTCACTGACATCCAGGCGGCGATCGGCCGGGAACAGCTACGGTCACTCGCGTCCTGGCAGCGGCGCCGGGCAGCCATCGCCAGCAGGTACGACGCGCTGCTGTCCCCCATCCCCGGGCTGCTCCTGCCGCCGCGGCCCGCGGCCGGTGAGCATGCCTGGCATTTGTACGTCGTCCGCATCCAGCGAGCGTTCGGGGTGCACCGGGACATGGTGGCCGAGTCGCTGGCCGAGGCGGGGATCGGCACCTCCGTGCATTTCATACCCGTTCATCACCAGCCGTATTTCCGGCGAGTGCTCGGCGCGGAGGTGTGCGGCGACCTGAAAACCGCGGACCGTGTCTTTCCTGAGTTGTTGTCGTTGCCCATGTACCCCGGCCTTAGTGATGCCGACGTGGACCGGGTGTGCGACGCGCTCGCCGGCCTCGCCGCCCACTAGACCGCTCCTGCTGGAAGGAACGAAATGGAGATCGACGTCCTGACCGGACCGGGCAGCCGTGAGGAATTCACGGTCTTCGACAGCGCCGCGGCACCCGCCGATGAGCAGCTGCTGGAGCGCCTTGGCGAGGGAACCGGTGGGGCCGACCTCGCCGCCCCCCCGGTAGTCCTGCCCGATTTCTGTCACAAGGCGAAATCGGAGATGCCATCGAGCATCGCGGTCGCTACCAGGGGCGCGATCCGCCCGGCCCTGACCGATGCCGCGCTCAACTGCGGCATGGCGCTGGTGACCCTCGACGTCGAGCGCCCGTCTGGGGCGGCCGTCGGCGACTTCTTCCGCCAGGTCAGGGAGCGCTTCCCGGACCCGCCGGGCTGGCGCGCCGACCTGAGCAGCGCCGAGGTGCTGCGCGCCGCCACGGAGGGCGCCGACTTCGCCGCCGACCGGTTCGGTCTGGGCGACACCGAGCTCGACCGGATCGAGGAGCGCGGGTGCCTGGACATCGAGGCCTACGGCGGTGCGCGGCGCGCCAGGAAGGAACTGCCCTGGCTGGTGGTCCAGCTCAGCCGGCTGCGCTTCGGGAGCATCGGGCCCAGCACCCACTTCCTGGAACTTCAGGAAGTGGAGGAGATCCTCGACCCCGCCGCGGCCGCGCACCTCGGCATCCACACCGGGCAGGTGACGCTCCAGTTCCACAATGGCGGCGGCGTCCTCACCGGCCAGCTTGGCGGGCTCTACGGGCGGCGCAAGAGCGCCTCCCGGATGCTGCGCAGCGAGATGTCCGTGCAGAAACCGCTCTCGCACCTGCTGACCGCCCGTTCGCCCGCGCAGGCCAAGCGCCGCCTGGCCGCATATTTCACCGCCGGCACCCCTGCCGTCCCCACCGACGGCGACGACGGCAGGCGCGCGCTGCTGGCCACCCGCCTCGCCATGAACTACGGCTTCGCCTACCGGATGGCCACCTACGCCGCGCTCGGCCAGTTCGCCCGGTCGTCGTTCGGTGCCACCACCCGGCTCGTGGTCGATTCGCCGCACAACTCGATCTATGAGGAGGCGGTCGGCGGCGAGCGTTCCTTCGTCCACCGGCACAACGCCTGCCGCGCCTATCCGGCGGCACTGATGGCCGACCACCCGGCGTTCGCGGCGACCGGCCAGCCGCTGCTCCTGCCCGGTACCAACCGCACCTCTTCCTACCTGTGTGTGCCAGGTGCGGGGGCGCACCGCAGCCTCTACACAGCATGCCACGGCACCGGCAGCATCATCTCCGCGTTCGAGCGCTCGGGCCGGTCCGGCCCCGACCCACGGGGCCGGACCACCACCCGGTTCGGCTACGGCGGCGGCGCCGCCGCCGAGGTGCCGCATCTCGACGACCGCGGCGTCAACGAGGCGCTTGGCATCCTCACCCACAACGAACTGGTGCGGCCGGTAGCCCGGATGAGGCCGTTCGCGGTGCTGACATGACCGTTCCAGCCGGCGCTGCCGCCTGGAACGCGCTGCTGCCGGACGGCACTCAATGGCTGTCCGGCAGTCGGGCAGCGCCCGGTTTCGCGGTTGTGACCCGGCCCTGGACGCTGCTGAGGGGGGCAGGGCCAGCCGGGGACCGGCGGATGCGTGCGTATCTTCCTGTGCCCTCGCCCGAGCAGCCGCTGATCGTGGCCAGCTGGGACGCCGACGTTATGCGCTACCTTGCCGGCGCGGTGCTCTCCGTGCCACCTGCCACCGGCCCCGTCCTCAGCCTGCTGTTGACCGCGGGCCTGAGGCTGTTCCGGCACCGTGCCATCTGGTTCCTGGCGGCCGCCCGGCCTGGCGGCGGCGTGGTGTTCGTCGGAAGGGCCGGATGACGCGGGCCGCGACCGCGCCCAGGGCCCTGGCTGATCTCATCGAGGAAGCCGGCGGCCGGACCGCCTGTCTGGCCATGTCCAGGGATCCGAACGCCAAGGTGACGATCCTGATCTTCCCACCGGGCGCACGGCAGCCGGGGCTCGTGGCGAAGGTGCCGACCACTGATGACGCCGCCAGGGACGTTGAGCGGGAGGCGGGACTGCTGGCCGGAATCGCCCGCCGGGGCCTGGGGCCGGTGACCGCGACCGTGCCGCGCATCGTCGCCATGGCCGAGCACCTAGGCCGGCCGGTGATGGTCACCACCGCCCTGCCCGGGCAGGGAATGCTCGCCGCCTACCACGCCTGGCGGCACACCGCGCGCCCGGCCAAGGTGGCGGCCGACTTCGCCGCAGCAGGCGGCTGGCTGACCGCACTGCATCGTGCAACGGCCGGCGGCGAGATCAGCCTCGCCAGCACGCTCGACGGCGTTCCTGGCGTGATCCGCGACCGGTTCGGTACGCGGCCGGGGACGCAGGAGGACCTGGCCAGCCTCGCCGAGCTGCAGGCCCGCCTGGCCAGCCATCGGGCCGCCGCCACGGTCGTGCATGGCGACCTGTGGCCGGGCAATCTGCTGCTGGCCGGCGGCCGGGTGAGCGGTGTCGTGGACTGGGAACGGGCGCAGGTCTCCGGCCCGCCGGTGCGTGACCCCGCCCGCTTTTTTATCTCCTACTCCCTGTACCTGGACCGCCACACCCGCCCGGGTCGCCGGGTGACCGGTCACCCTGGCCTTCGGGCTGGCCGCTGGGGTGCGGGCGTGGAGTACGCGATGAACGGAACGGGCTGGTACCCGCGGCTGGCCCAGCAGTTCATGACCGGTGCGCTGGGCGCGATCGGCATCGCCGAATCATGCTGGCGGGATCTGCTGCTCGCCGAGCTCGCCGCCATCGCCGCCGAAGCCGATCACGCTGACTTCGCCTGGGAGCACCTGCTGCTGCTCCGCCGCCTGTGCCGCGGGAGCTGCCCATGTCCCTGACCCTGCCGCTCCTGCGGGAAGATGCCGGCGCGCAGCCCGCGGCCATGCTGGAACCCGGCGACGCACTCGGCAGCTGGCCCGCCCGTGGCAGCGCCGCCCGCGCCGCCCTCATCGCGATGATTGCGGCCATCGTCTTTCAGCCGCTCCTGCATCCTTCCGGGCCGGCGAACTCATCGCCGGTCGACATCGTCACGATCGCGGCGATCTTCACGGCGGCGATCTGGCTCGCCGGTACTCACCGCAAGCTGCGGGCACCCTACGTCCTGCCGGTGGGACTGTATGTGGCCGCGGGGGCAGCGTCCGGGCTGGTGTCGCTGCTGCCCGGGACCGCGCTGTTCGCCCTGGCGACCGACATCCTGCTGTTCTTCTGGTGTCTGGCCGTGGTCAATGTGCTGGGCACGCCGCGGGCGATGCGCTACGCGCTCGTGGCCTGGAGCTGGTCAGGAATCTGCTGGGCAGGTGTCGTCATCGTCGCCTGGGCAGGGCACATCACCTCTGTCGAGGGACTCACCGCGGCAGAGGGCAACCGGGTGCTGTTCACCTTCGGTGACCCCAACTACGCCTCCTGGTATTGGGTCGCCACCATCTTCATTGCCTACGCGGCCCGCACACCGGCAGCGCGCTGGCTGCGGCTGACCGGCTACTGCATGCTGGTGTGGGCGCTGGCGCTGTCCGAGTCCAACGGCGGGATGCTCGCGCTCGGCATCGGCGTGGTGCTCCTCCTGCTGCTGCGCGCCTACCGGAAGCTCGGCTGGCCCGGGACCGCCGCGGCAGGCCTCGGGCTGGTGCTGGCCGCCGGCCTCTTCCTGACGGTCCTCCCGCTCAACCAGATCAGGCAATGGGCCACCAACAGCAACCAGCCGCTGCTCGTGAACTCGATCGGCCGGAGCGCCCAGAGCACGTCGGAGCGCAGTCAGCTGATCCAGGAATCGGTGCAGCTCTACCAGCTGAGCGACGGGGCGCTCGGGCTAGGCCCGGCGAGCACGAAAGAGCTGCTGACGGTGTGGAACTACCCCTATGCCAACGAGGCGCATGATGATTACCTCGCCGCGCTCGTCGAGCGCGGCACGGTGGGCCTGCTCGCGTTTCTGCTCCTGGCCGGCTCGGCAGCGGGAAGGGCCACGCCCATTGTCCGGTGGCGGCTGTCAGCCGGGTTCGCCGCCGCGGTCCCGCGGCCGGCCGGCGTGGTGGCCGCCCTGCTCGCGCTCAGCATCAACTCCTACTTCGAGGAGATCCAGCACGTCCGGTTTCTGTGGTTGCTGCTGGGGATTGTTGCGGTCCTCGGCCGGGATGCGAGGGAGTTCCGGGATGCACGGCGAAATGCGCGCCGCGGTCCGGTCGGTCATCAGCCGGGATGAGCGTGGCCGGCATGGCGCCATATCGGCGTCCAGGCTTGCCGCCTCGAACCTGGGCGCACAGGCCGGGGCGCTGGCGTCCGTTTCGCTGGCCAGCCTGCTCGTCGCCAGGGTGGGCGGCGCGACAGTGGTCGGGGAGTATGCGCTGCTGCGGGTGCTCCCCTGGCTGTTCGGAGTCGTGTTCTCCTCCGGCCTGCCGACCTCGTCGGCGTTCTTCATGGCCGGGGACTACCACCACGACCGGCGGCTCCGGCCAACCCTGAGCGCCCTGGCCGTAGCCGGTGCAGCGCTGGGATCGGTCATCTGGCTTGCGTGTGTGGTCCCGTTCCAGCACCTGTTCTTCCGCCAGCTGCCGGTCTCGCTGGTGGCGATCATGGCAGTGGTGGTCGTCACGCAGTTGTGGACGGTCACAGCGAAGGGCTGTTGCCAGGGTGGCGGGGACATCGCCGGCGCCAACCTGATCATTGTCACCGAGGAGCTGTGGTTCGTTCCCAGTTATCTGAGCGTGTTGCTGGTGGAGGGCAACATGGGAACCGCTTCGGTCGTCAACGCGCTGCTCGTCTCGGGCACGCTGGCGACCGCCACCGGCCTGCTGCGGCTGCAGTGGCGCGGGTTCTTCCGGGACTGGGGGCTCCCATCATGGGCGCTGGCCAAGAGGATCGCCGGCTTCGGCGCCCGCGGCCAGCTCGGCAACATGCTGTGGCTGATGAACCTCCGGTTCGACTTCCTGCTGCTCGGCGCGATCGCCGGGCCCACGGTGCTCGGCATCTACGCCATAGCCTCGAAAGTAGCCGAGCTCATGCGCCTCGTCCCCACGGCCATCAACTATGTCTTCTATCCCCGCTTCGCGCGGCTGGACCAGGCGACCGCGACGGCTGAGATGCGGCGGCTGCTGCCACGGACGACCGCGCTCACCGTAGCGCTCACCCCGGTGCTGATGGTCTGCGCCCTCGCGCTCCCGATCGTGTACGGGCAGGAATTCCGGGCTGCCATAGTGCCGGCCGAGATCATCATCGTGGGGCTTTCGGTCGAAGGGGCGGCTGCCATAGCGTCCGCGTTCCTGCTGGGCCGAGGCCGCCCCGGACTGAACTCGGTCGGGATGGGCATCGGGACGACGATCACGGTGACCCTCGACGTCCTGCTCATCCCCCGCTACGGCGCCATCGGGGGTGCCATCACCTCTGCCATCGCGTATCTGGTCACGACTGCCGTGCTGGTGATCCTGGCGACCCGGCTGGCCGGGACCAGCGCGCTCCCGCCCGCCAGCAGCCGGCCACCGGAGCGGCCCGGCAGGCACGCCGCGCCGGGGCGCGCCCGGCCGGTCACGGACACCGCCGTGCGGCGGGCCGTTGATGTCCTGGCCGCGACCTTCCTGCTCATGATCTGCTGCCCGTTGCTGACGCTGATCGCGGCGGCGGTAAAGCTCACCAGCCGGGGCCCGGTCCTCTACCGGCAGGTGCGGGCGGGCCGCTGGGGCAAGCCGTTCACCGTACTCAAGTTCCGTTCGATGATGCCCGGCGCCGACCGGTCGGGGCCACTGGTGACCAGCCGGGCAGACCCGCGCGTTACCCGGGTCGGAAGGCTGCTGCGGGCCGCCAAGCTCGACGAGCTGCCCCAGCTTGTGAACGTGCTCCGTGGTGAGATGACCATCATCGGCCCCCGCCCGGAAGTACCCCACTTCCTCCGCTTCTACCGCGACGAGGAACTGGCGATTCTGGGCGTCCGTCCCGGCCTGACCTGTTCAGGGCAGATCTACTACACATACCTGCAGGAGAGCGGGTGCGACGCCACCGATGACCCGGAAGACCGCTACGTCAAGCTGGAACTGCACCCCAAGCTTGCCCTCGACCTCGAGTACCTCCACCACCGGAGCCTGCGGGCCGACCTGCAGATCCTGGCCCGCACCGCGGCCCTGCTGGTGCCCTTCCGGCGGGCGCCGGTCGCGGCCGGGGCGGCAGAATCGCTCTGACGTGGCGGACCTGAGTCCCCAGGCAAGAGCAAGAGAGCCCCGGCAGGCCCGGAGGGCTACTCGAGCGGGGATCGGGTCAGCGCCATGGCCTCCAGCACCGAGTGCACGCCAAGCTTGGCCATGATGTTCTGCAGGTGGGTCCGGACGGTGTGGGCGGACACGTGCAGCCGCTCGGCCACCTCGCGGCGCCCGGCGCCCTCAGCGAGGCAGGACAGCACCTCGCGCTCCCGGGGGGTGAGTGTGGCCAGCAACCGGTTACTGTCCAGCTCACGGTCGCGCTGGGCCAGGAGCAGCCGCAGCACGGCCCCGGTCTGCGCCGGCGGCAGCCAGGTCTCACCCCGTGCGACGCCCCTGATGACGCGCAGCAGTTCCTCAAGCGACGCGTCCTTGCCCAGCCAGGCAGCCGCTCCCGCCTGCAGGGTCTCCAGGATCCACTGGGGCTCCGAAGTGCGGCTGAGCAAGATGACGCGGGGAGCATCCGCGCGGTCAGACAGCTCTTCGCATAGACGGGCTGCCGCGTCATCCGGCAGGTCCGCATCGAGAATCATGACGTCGGCGTGCCTGCCCACAACGACACAGGGAACCGGCACGCGTGCTAGCAGGCCGCCAACGACCTCCACGTCCTCCTCGGCCTGCAGGCGGGCCGACAGCGCGTCGGTGAAGGTGGCCTCCTGATCGACCACCGCGACCGTGATCCCCATGGTCGTGAAGCCTCGCCTACTTCTCCCAGCCGGGGTACCCCTACTTGCCTTGCTCTGGCTACGCCAAGTGGAGGTGCTCCGCGCAGGGCACCCGTCACCAGCTACGCGGAGGCGGAGAAGCGCTCGCTGAGGAGGTCCTCGCGGACGGCCACGGCTGCCGCCTGCAGGCGGGTGTGTGCCCCAAGTTTGGTCAGCAGGTTCTTCACGTAGGTCCGCAGCGTCGAGACCTCGATCTGCATTTCATCTGCCATCTGCCGGGTGGTCTGGCCCGCCACGAGGCGCCGCAGGACTTCCTTCTCCCGCGGGGTGAGCTGATACGGTACCCACCCGTGCCGCCGGGTGGGCTGAAGGGAAGCCATCCGGCGCGGCCGGTCGAAAACCACGCCCCCAGCGGCGATGAGGTCCAGCGCATCGGCGATCTGGCGGATGTTCTTGTCCTTGAAGAGGAACCCGGCAAAGCCGGCCTTCCTGGCCTCGGACAAGATCCGCGGATCGGCTGTGCCCGAAAGCCCCAGGATCTCCGTCTCGGGGTAGTCACGGCGGATGTCGCGGGCGGCAGCCAGGCCACCTGCCGACCCAGATACACCAGGGTCCAGGATGCACAGGTCGGGCTTGTGCTTCTTCACGGCAGACAGGACATCATCGGCACTGCTGGTTACGGCGAGTGCCTGGTGGCCGCGCTCTTCCAGCGCCGCTGCCAGGGCTTCGCACAGAAGCCTATTGCCGTCACAGAACACTAGCCGCACGAGCCACCCCCACCTCGACCGTTACCTGCACCCCAAGTGCCGGTAAGCGTATCTTTAACCACGAGCAAGACACCGGTAACGAGATTTAGACGCGGAGCTTGCCGACTCGGATGACTCGTTCAGCACGAGATTTAGACGCGGAGCTTGCCGACTCGGATGACTCGTTCAGCGCCGAGATGAATTTGCGGCACGGGAAGCCCTCCCACCGCGACCATGCTGGACGACGACGACAGGACCTCTACCTGGCCAAATGCTGATGGCTACCCGAACCCGGCTCGCTGAGCTGGCCTGGCGGGCCGCCTGTCCTCAGGCGCGCCTACTGCAGCCCCGTTCGGTGGCCAGCCGGGCCATGGCTCGCCTCATCTGGGCCGGCGACGGCGGCGCGGGGAGGGAGGCCGACTCATAGTGGTGACCGAACGCGTCGAGCATAAGCGCGACGAACCGCCGCCAGGCCTCCGGGGCGTCCTCGCGGCTGACATGCACGACCGCCGCATGCGCGATCATCAGCAGCAGGAGATCCTCAACGGCGAAATCCTGGCGCAGCCTGCCGACCGCCTTGGTGCGTTCGACGAGTTCGACCACTCGGGCGTTGGCGAGGCTGCGGAGCTGTTCGACCTGCTCATCGCCGGGAAGCGCCATGGACAGCAGATCGGACAGACCGCGGTCGTCGGCCTGCAGCTCGCAGATCCGCTCGACGAAGCTGGCGAACCCGGCCCACGGGTCGCCGATGGCCAGGGCCTGCTCCGCAGCGTCGGCATACTGGGCGATCTTGTCGACCAGCGCGGCGGCGACCAGCTGCCCGCGGGTGGGGAACCGGCGGTAGAGCGTGGCGATGCCGACCCCGGCCCGCAGGGCGATCTCTTCCAGGGGCGCTTCGAGACCTTGCTCGGCGAACACCTCCCGGGCGGCGTCCAGCAGCGCCACCCGGTTGCGCTCGGCGTCCACCCGCAGCCGCCGCGGCGCCCCGGCCCCATCCGCGCCATCCGGGCTGGTCGAGGCGGCCGGGCTGGTCGAGGCGTTCATTGGCCCATGGTAGATGTGGAGGGCGTCCTCCGGAAACTGTTAGGGTGTTCCGGAATCATCCTCCACATGAGCGGCGCCTGCCTTCCGCGGCCTGCCCCCTACGGCCTGGCACCGCGCCCTACACCGCCTGGAACCCGGCCCGCACCCGTCCGGAACGGAGAGAGCGACATGGAGACCGACCCTGACCGCTGGATCGCTGCCGTGCGGCACTCCCACGACGCCCTTCGCGCGCTCGCCGGGCCGCTGACCGCCGAGCAGCTGCAGCAGCGCTCGTACGATAGCGAGTGGTCGATCGCCCAGGTGCTCTCCCATCTGGGGTCGCAGGCGGAGGTCTTCGGCCTGTGGCTCGAGGCCGGCCTGACCGGGCAGGAGCCGCCCGGGCAGGAGGTGTTCGGCCCGATCTGGGAGGCGTGGAACGCCCGCAGCCCGCAGGCGCAGGCAGCCGACTCGCTGCACGCCAACGAGGCGCTGGTCGAGCGGCTCGAGTCGCTCGACGACGGCCAGCGGGAGCGGTTCCGCCTGCTGCTGTTCGGGATGGACCTCGACATCGCCGGGCTGGCGCGGATGCGCCTGTCCGAGCACGCGGTCCACAGCTGGGACGTGGCCGTGGCGCTGGACCCGTCCGCGACGGTGGCCCCCGAAGCGGTCGGCCTGCTCGTCGACACGCTCGGCCAGCTCGCGGGGTGGACCGGCAAGCCGGATGGGAACAAGCGGCAGCTGCACGTGTCGGCGAGCGACCCGCAGCGGCACTTCACGCTGGAGACCGGCGAGGCGGTCACGCTCGAACCCTCCGCAGCCGGAGACCGCGAGGAGGCCGGCCCGGAACTGCGGCTGCCCGCCGAGGCTCTCATCCGGCTGGTCTACGGGCGTCTCGATCCTGCCCACACCCCGGCCGTCGAGACCCGGGGGGTCGATCTCGACGAGCTCCGGCCTATCTTCCCCGGCATCTGAGGCCGGGGCCCGAAACGAAAGGACCCCCCGTGCGTCTTCCTGTCAGGGCGCGTGACCTCCCCGCCCGCATCGCTACCGGTGGCTACATCCTCCACTCCGGCCTGGAGAAATGGCACGGCGACGAGACCCGCGCCAAGGCCCTGCACGGCGTGGCGTCCAACGCCTTCCCGGTGCTCCAGCGGATCCCGCCAGAACGCTTCCTGCGCATCCTGGCCGCCAGCGAGATCGCCATCGGCAGCGCCCTGCTCGTCCCGGTCGTGCCCAACGCCGTGGCCGGGGCCGCGCTGACCGGGTTCTCCGGCAGCCTCCTGGCCATGTACGCGCGCACCCCGGCCATGCACAAGCCGGGCAGCATCTGGCCGAGCCAGGCCGGCATCGCGGTCAGCAAGGACGTCTGGATGCTGGGGATCGGCCTCGGCCTGGTCGCCGACGGGCTCACCGGCCCGGACCAGGACGGAACCGGATGACCGGCCGGACGCCCGCCCGGCGCCCCGTTCGCCTGTCCCCCGGCTGAGACCGGCGCCGCCCGCTCCCCTCGGCTCCGGCGCCGTCCCCTCACTGATCCGCTCCGGGACCCGGCGACGTATCACGGAACACAGCTGATCGAGGGGAGCGACCAGATGAGTTTCGTGCAGATGTTCCAGTTCACCACCTCCGACCTGGACGGCATCCGCCGGGTGGATGAGGAGTGGCGGAAGGCCACGGAGGGCAAGCGGACCGTCCGGCGCGAGATCATAGCGGCCGACCGGAACCAGCCCGGCCGCTACTTCGCGATCGTGTTCTTCGACTCGTACGAGTCGGCCATGGAGAACTCGAACCTGCCCGAGACGCAGGCCGCGGCCGCGAAGTACATGGAGCTCTCCGACGGGCAGCCGGTCTTCTACGACCTGGACGTCCTCGAGGACCGCTCCTGAGCCCATCCGGCAGGCCGGCCCGGGTGCCCCGGCGGCGCCCCCGGGCCGCACCGGTGCGGCAGAGTGGCCGGCGGCGGCGAGCATCTCGCGGCCGACGGGCTGCAGCTCGATCTTGGTGCACAACAGCCCCGTCGACACCCGCTCGACCACCCCCCCACTGCCCGTGATCGACCAGTCCCGCTCGAGGCCCGCGACGAGTTCCGGGAGATCGCGGATCCACTGCCCGGCGCCCGCCGCCAGCGCCTTGTTGCGCACGACCGCCGAGACGCCGGGGGTCGGGACGGGCGCGCTCACCGGTCAAAGCTATCCAGCTGGGAACTACCCGCCGGGACGCCTGGGAACCACCCGCGGGGACGCCTGGGAATCACCCGCGCGGGGACGGCTACGGCGTGGCCAGCCCGCCGTCGCGGTCGCGGGCTCCGGCCACCACGGCCTGGCCGAGGCTGATCCCGCCGTCGTTGGGCGGCACCCGCGCGTGCGTGAGCACCCGGAACCCGGCCTCCTCCAGCCCGTCGACCACCTGGCCGAGCAGCAGCAGGTTCTGGAACACGCCGCCGGACAGCGCCACCGTGTTCCGCCCGGATCGGTCCCGCAGCGCCGCGCACACGTCTACGACGGCGGCCGCGGCGCCACGGTGGAACCGGGCGGCGATGATCGCGGGCGCGGCGCGGGCCAGCAGGTCCTCGGCCGCCGCCCGCACCAGGTCGGCGCCGCGTACCCGCAACGGGCCGACCACGCCGCCGGGGCCCGCCGCGCCCGGCTCGATCGTTGCCCGGTAGGCGCCGCGCTCGGCCGGGTCGGCCCACTGCTCGAGCTCGATCGCGGCCTGGCCCTCGTAGTTGATGGTGTCCCGCACCCCCAGCAGGGCGGCGACCGCGTCGAACAGCCGGCCCGCGCTGGAGGTGGGCGGCGCGTTGATACCCCGCCGCGACATCGCCAGCACGTCCTGCCACCGGCCGGCGTTGCGCCCGGCGACCATGAGGCCGGCCGGCACCTCGCCGCCCCCATACGCCGCGTCCAGATAGGCGGCCGCCATCCGCCACGGCTGCCTGATCGCGGCGGCGCCACCGGGCATCGGCACCGGCTCCAGGTGGCCCGCCCGCTCGAAGCCGGCCAGGTCGGCGAGCAGGAACTCGCCGCCCCAGATCGTGCCGTCGCTGCCGAACCCGGTGCCGTCGAACGCCACCCCGATGACCGGGCCCTCCTCCCCGTTGTCAGCCAGGCAGGAGGCGATGTGCGCGTGGTGGTGCTGGACCCCGACCAGGTCCACGCCGTCGAGCTCCAGCGCGTACTTGGTGGACAGGTACTCCGGGTGCAGGTCGTGCGCCACCACCTCCGGCTCGGTGTCGAACAGCCGCCGGAAATGGCCGATCCCTTCGGTGAAGGACCGCAGGGTCTCGAAATTCTCCAGATCACCGATGTGGTGGGAGACGAACGCCCGGTTCTCCACCGCCAGGCAGAACGTGTTCTTCAGCTCCGCGCCGCAGGCCAGCACGGGCCGGGGCAGGCGGGAGATGAGGCCGAGCGGCTCGGGGGCATAGCCGCGGGACCGCCGCAGCAGGGTTTCCCGGCCCCGCAGCGGCCGCACCACCGAGTCGTCGGTCCGGATGTGGATCGCGCGGTCGTGGGTGAGGAACGCGTCCGCGATGCCGCCCAACCGCGCCAGCGCGTCGTCGTCGGTGTACGCGATCGGCTCATCGGAGACGTTGCCGCTGGTCAGGACGATAGGACGGCCGACCTTCGCGAGCAGCAGGTGGTGCAGCGGGGTGTAGGGCAGCATGATCCCGAGCTGGCGGTTGCCGGGCGCGACCGCGTCGGCGACCGGGGCGCCGGCCCGGCGCGGCAGCAGCACCACCGGCCGCCGGGCGCTGGCCAGCAGGGCCTGGCCGGTCTCATCCACCTCGCACAGCTCCCGCGCCGCCGCCACGTCGGCCACCATCAGCGCGAACGGCTTGTCCTCGCGGTGCTTGCGGGCCCGCAGCGCCGACGCCGCGGCCTGGCTGCCCGCGTCCACGGCGAGGTGGTATCCCCCCAGTCCCTTGACCGCCAGCACCTGGCCCCCGGCCAGCACCCGGGCCGCCTCCGCCAGTGGGTTCCCCGCTCTCTCGTTTTGCCGCGTGTCGATCAGGCGCAGCCGCGGCCCGCAGGCCGGGCAGCAGACCGGCTGGGCGTGGAACCTGCGGTTCGCCGGGTCGTGGTACTCCGCCCCGCATTCCGCGCACATGGTGAATGGCGCCATGGTGGTCAGCGGCCGGTCGTAGGGCACGCCGGTGACGATCGTGAACCTCGGCCCGCAGTTGGTGCAGTTGATGAACGGATACGCATAACGCCTGTCGGCCGGGTCGGCCAGCTCACCCAGGCAGTCGTCGCAGGTCGCGCCGTCGGCCGAGACCAGCGCGCGGCGGCGGCCGGCGTGGTCGCTGGCGACGATCGCGAACCCCGACGCCCCGCTCGGGGACATGGCCGCCGACGTCACCCGGTCCACCCGCGCGAGCGGCGGCGCCTGGGCCTCCAGCAGACCCAGGAACTCCTTAACGCAGGCTGCGCTGCCCTCGACCTCTGCGAACACGCCGTCGACGTCGTTGCCGACCCACCCGGCCAGCCCGAGCCGGGTGGCGAGGGAATACACGAAGGGGCGGAAACCCACCCCCTGCACGACCCCTTCCACGCGGACAGACGCCCGGACGATGCTGGTCACCCGGCCAGTCTCCCCCCTCCGGCCCCCGCCAGCCAGCAGCCGGCCACACCCGCCCCCAGCCGTGATTCCGGGCCCCCTCACTACCGGTGGTGTCGGAGGCCTCTGATAGGACCAGGCCATGACCGGAGACGCTATGCGCGCTGGTGTCGTGCTGCCGGGCGGGACCGCGACCGAGCAACTGGAGCACGCCATCCTGGCCGAGCAGGCCGGGTGGGACGGCGTGTTCGTCTGGGAGGCCGGCTACGGGGTGGATGCGTGGACACTGCTGGCGGCCGTCGCCGCCCGGACCAGCCGCGTCCGGCTCGGCACCATGCTCACCCCGCTGCCGTGGCGGCGCCCGTGGAAGGTGGCCAGCCAGGTGGCGACGCTGGACCAGCTCTCCGGCGGCCGGGCGGTCCTCGCGGTGGGCATCGGCGCCATCGGCACGGGCCTGCCCGACACCGGCGAGGTCACCGATGTCCGCGCCCGCGCCGAACGGCTCGACGAGGCGATCGACCTGATCCACGCCCTGTGGGGCGGGGCGACGAGCTACCACGGGCAGCATTACCGCTACGACTG
Source organism: uncultured Actinomycetes bacterium (assembly GCA_963730065.1). GTDB lineage: Bacteria > Actinomycetota > Actinomycetes > Streptosporangiales > Streptosporangiaceae > UBA9676. The sequence goes on from CAVSQL010000020.1 coordinate 506,202, forward strand.
TGACCGCGATGATCTGACCCGGGCCTGCCAGCCCGTTCAGCAGCCGATCCCGGTGTGGGTGGTCGGCGTGTGGCCGCGGCCGAAGTCCATGCGCCGGGTGCTGCGCTGCGCCGGCATCATCCCGCAGTACGAGCTCGAGGACCGCGCGGCCGGCCCGGACGACGCCCGCGCCGTGCGGGCGTGGCTGTCCGGGCACGGGGCCGGGCCCGGCCTGGACATGGTGGCGGAGGGCGAGACCCCGGCGGACGACCGCGCCGCGGCGGCCGCGGAGGTCGCGCCGTGGGCGGACGCGGGCTGCACCTGGTGGCTGGAGACCCGCTGGGAGATGCCGCACGACTCCCCCGAGCGGATGCGCGAGATCACCGAGCGGATCGCCGCCGGCCCGCCGACCCAGCGCGGCGAGCTGGCCCGGCCCTGAGGACGTTAGGTGCCGGGCCGGCTCGCCACCTCCACACCCGGGAGCGCAGCCGCCCCGGTACAGCCGGGCCCCGCGCGGGTGGGCTTACCAGCCGTGGAACTGGCCCTGCATGTTCCAGAAGCCGGCGAGCGCCGTCATGCCCGCCAGGCCGACCACGGCGACCAGGAAGCGGCGGGCGGGACGGCCGGCGGACCAGCGCAGGGCCGCCCTGGCGAGCCGCCGCGCCAGCCCGATCACGATGTAGAGGGAGCCGGCCAGCGACAGAGCCAGCAGGGCGACGCCGACGGCGTTGACCGCGGCCATCGCGTAGCTGTGCCCGGCTCGGAGCGATGTCCGAATTCGCCGGGATGTCTGGCCGTTGACAAAGGTGTCCGATTAATCTCGCTCACCGTCACGGTGCGACCCCGGCCCGCCCGTGCCCGGCGAAAGGCCGCCATCTCGGATCAGCCTTTGATCTCGATCCGGCGGGAGCGGGCCTGCGCCGCTGCGGCTGGCTTGTCTGAAACCGCCGCCCAGGGAAGGGACTCGCGTAGCGAGCGCAGAGGCCTTTCGTCCCTGGCCGGGCCGGCCGAAGGGCACGCAGGATGGGGCAGGATGGGAAGGTGACACACCCGCCCCGCGATCTCACTCCCCTCCCCGACCTGCCCCACGGCGCCGCCCGGGCCAGTACCATGCAGGGCGCCGAACGGTTCCCGCCCGGCGCCCAGAGGAGCGACTGATGGACCTCACCACCAAGTACCTGGGTCTGACGCTGAGGAACCCGGTCGTCGCCTCCGCCGGGCCGATCGCCCGCACCGTGCAGGGCGTCCAGCACCTGGCCGATGCCGGGGTGGGCGCCATCGTCCTGCCCTCGCTGTTCGAGGAGCAGGTGCGGCGGGAAGCCGAACGGGACGCGCGGCTGGCCGAGGCGGGCGCCGAGAGCTTCGCGGAATCGCTCACCTACCTGCCCGACACCGGCGGGGAGGCCGGCCCGCGCCGGTACCTCGACCTGCTCGGCCGGGCCATCGGCGCGGTCAACGTGCCGGTCATCGCCAGCCTCAACGGCGTCACCGCCGGCGGCTGGACCGACTACGCGGCCGCAATCGAGGAGATGGGCGCGGCCGCGATCGAGCTGAACGTCTACTACCTGCCAGCGGATCCGCGCATGCCCGGCCGCGATGTCGAGCAGCGGTATGTGGACGTCCTGACCACGGTCAAGGCGGCGGTCACCATCCCGGTCGCGGTCAAGCTCGGGCCGTTCTTCAGCTCCGCGGGTGAGGTGGCCGTCCGGCTCGACCGGGCCGGGGCGGACGGGATGGTGCTGTTCAACCGGTTCATGCAGACCGACATCGACCCCGAGACCCTCACCGTGAGCACCGGCCTGAGGCTGTCGAACCCGGCGGAGGCCGCGCTGCCCCGCTCCTGGATCGCCCGCCTGCGCGGGCTGGTCGGGGCCTCGCTCGCCGCCAGCACCGGGGTGGAGACCGCGGCCGACGTGGCCGCCTACCTGCTCGCCGGCGCCGACGTGGTGATGACGACCTCGTCGCTGCTGCGCCACGGGCCGGGCTACGCGGCGGTGCTGATCGACGGGCTGAACGAGTGGCTGAAGCGCAAGGGGTTCGCCGCCGTGGACGACGCGCGCGGGCTGCTGGCCGTGCCGGCCGGCGCCCACGGCTCCGCCTTCGAGCGGGCCGGCTACCTGACCGCCATCGAAGAGGCCAGCACGGCCTACGGTGCCGCGGCAGGCCGGTGGTCGCCGTGATCCTCGGCGCCCTCATCCTGGGCGAGCAGGTGACCCGGCCGATCCTGATCGGAGGGGCGGTCGTGGTGGCCGGCGTCGGCCTGGTGGTGTCGGTGGAACGCCCGCGGCGCCGCGCCGCCTACCCAGCGGGCGCGGCCGGGCCAGACGACGCCGCTGGCCCGGGCGAGCCGCCAAACCCGGCGGACCCCCGGTCGGCCGACGAGCCGCCGAGCCCGACGGTACCCCGGCCGGCCGGGGCCCGTGCCTCCGCGAGACCCTCGACCAGGCCATAGTCGATCGCCTGCTCGACCGTGAACAGCCGGCCCCGCCTGGCGTCGTCCCGGACCTCATCCACCTCGTGCCCGGTGGACTCGGCAAACCGTTCGTACACCTCGTCAAGCATCGCCCGGACCTGCTCCTCATGGATGGCGACGGCGGTCACCGGGCCGTCGAAGCTGACCCTCGGCTCAGACATCGCGAAAAACGCGTTCGGGTAGGCCCGGCGGTGGCGGGCGGCGGCGAGCACGGCCAGCCCGGGGCCGCTTGTGCGCCCGCCCGCGTAGGCCGTCACCGGGACCCGGAGGGTGTCGAGGACACCGATGACGGTCAGCGCGGCCGGCAGGTCGGCATCAAGGTTCTGCAGTTCAAGCCGGATCGGCCCGTCGCCCTCGGCGTCCAGGGTGAGCAGCTGGGCGCAGAGCCGGGTGGCCGACTCGCCGTCCAGGCAGCCGTGCGCCATCACGATGCGCTGGTTCAGCAGCCGTTCGTACAGCCGGCCCGGCCATTCACCCTGCTCGACCCAGATCCGGGTGGGCTGGACCGCCGGGTTCGGCCGGGGAGGCTGCGGGTCCGGGTCCGGGCCCGGCTCCGGCCGCTCCGGGTGTGCTGGGCGCTCCGGCTGCCAGGGCGGGAAGGGCGGCCGGGGCGGGAACGAGCCAGCGCGGTAGGTGATCATCTCCAGACTCCTCCTCTAGCCGCCCATGGCCTCATCGCTGCCTGCGGCTTCGTCCCTGCGTACGGCTGGTCGCCTCGCGCAGCGGTCTGGCTTCCCCCGGCTTCGACGCTTCCCATGACTGGCCGCCCCCCACAGCTGGTGCTTCCCACGGCCGGTCAGCCCCGCAGCTGCCAGGTGATCTGGCTGCCGATCGCCGCGGCGTAGCGTTCGAGCGTCGAGGCGCGCACATCCGCGTCCCCCGCCTCCAGCCGGGCCACGGCCGATTGCGACGTGCCCATGCGGGCCGCCACCTCGGTCTGGGACAGCCCGGCCGACCTGCGCTGCTCGGCCAGTTCCCCGACCAAACGGCGGCGCTCGGCGGACATGCGCCGGATGGCCATCTCCCGGAACCCCGGCAGCAGCGGCAGCGGCAGCCCACCGGCCTCGCCCGGGTCACCGGTCTCGCCCGGGTCACCGGCTCCACCGGGCTCGCCTGGCGCGGAAAGCTCAGCTGCCCCGTACGGGTCCCTGCCGGTAACGGATCCCTCCATATCCCGAACGGTATCTCACAAACGAGATCTATCTGGAGGGGTATCGCTGAGGGCGGACATCCTGCGCCCGCGTCAGGATTCGGGCGACCAGGCAGGAACGGGCTGGGCGTCAGGCGCTCAGCCGCCTGTACGAGACGAGGGTGCGCAAGGCATCCAGGGTCACGATGCCGCGCCACTCAAGCAGGGCGGCCTCGCCCGGGGGTTCCCAGGTGAGAGGCCATCCGCCGTCTGGCTGCTGGTCGCGCTGCAGCCGGTCGAGGTGCGCATCAAGCAGATCGTCCGCGAAGAGTGAGCGCCAGCGGCTGTCGGCACGGGGCGCGATGGCGAGCGGGGACAGCCCGTAGCCGGGGTCGTCCGGGTCGGCACGGAACAAGGAAGCCTTGGCCAGCTGCTGCTCAACCCTGGCCACCACCGCGTCGGCGAGGTCGCGCTCGGGAGTGTGGTCCAGGAAGACGAAAACCTCGCTCAGCGCATGGGCGTCAGCGGGAAGTTCGGGGCCGCTGAGCTGCTCCCAGCAGTAGCCGGCGGCCTCGGCCACCCAGGCATGATCGACCCGCAACCGGTAGAGCAGCCCGACGAGCCCCGCGGTCGGGTTCAGGGCGGGTTCATAGGTCCAGTCCGTCCAGTGTGCGGCCCTTGGGTAGGCCTCGATGACGGGGAACGCCAGCGGGACCGCGCCGTTACGCTTCACACCGGCGGCCACCTCGGCCAGGTAGTCACAGGCACCCAGGACCAGCGGCAGATCGGCCGCGCCGGCCGTCGCCAGAGCCTGCAGGGCGACCTCGACGTCGATGGGCAGGCTCGCCGGGCAGCGCTTGTCCGGCTCCAGGCCATGGCCGAAGCCGCCGTCGCCGTTACGGTAGCCTCTCAGCGCGTCGACGACCCCAGCAGCAGGGGCGCCCTCGAAACAGGTGGCGAACAGCCGGCGTTCGAGAAGCCGGCCCTGGCGGAGGATGAAGTCCCGGCCAGCGGCGAACTGCTTGTCCATGAGCACCACGTTAGGAAACGGCGGGCGGGGCCGTCTTGAACAGATCGGACATCCCGGTGCGCGCCGGCGCTGGCACGCAGCAGGCAGGCACCTATTGGCGCGTCACGGCCGGGAGGCCGGTCTCGGCGGCCAGCATCTTCTTGAGCGCGGCCGGGCCGCCGCTCCTGGCCTCCAGATGGCGGTCGGCGACCGCCAGCTGGGCGGCGGCGTCACCCGCGAAGGCGGCGACGCATCGTTCCGGCTCGAGGTTGGCCAGCGCGAGGATGGCGCCGGCCGCCCCCATCGGCCCGGCCAGGGCGAGCACGGCGGACGAGCCGACGTAGGTCGCGCCCGGGTAGTGCGCCAGTTCGTCCAGCAGCCGGTCGGGGTCACCGGAGGAGTCCTTGACCCCGGCCACCGGGAGGCCGGCCAGGGCCGCCACCGGGACGCCCGGCGTGGAGACCCGCGGGAAGTGGTAGGCGAGCACCGGGCGGCCACCGGCCGCGGCGGCCACGGCCCCGTAGTACCCGGTGAGGTCGCGGCTTCCCGGCGGCGGGAAGGCGAGCATCACGTCGGCGCCGGCCTGGACCGCGTCAGCCGTGAGCGCGGCGGCCTGGCGCGCGGACGGCGCCCCGGTGCCGGCGATGACCGGGGTGCCCGGCGGCACCGCGCCCCGCACCGCCCCGATCAGCGCGACGCGCTCCGGCCCGGTCAGCGTCGCCGCCTCGCCGGTGGAGCCGTTCACCAGCACCGCCTGCATGCCGCGTGCCACCAGATCGGCGGCGAGCTTGCCGGTCGCGCCGGGATCGGTCTCGCCGTCGTCGCCGAAGATGGTCACCAATGCGACCCCGACGCCGCGGAACAATCCGGTCGTGGCGCCGGGCCGGTCCTGGCCTGTGCCCGGGATGGGAGATGAGTCGTTCACGCCTGTGTCCTCCACGTTCGGCCCCGCACGGCACTCCTCCCGATGGTAAGTGCTCCCCGGCGGCCAGCGCCGGCGGGATAATGCCCGCAGGCCCGGACAAGGGGGTGGCGGCGGCGTGACAGCAGTGCGCTGGGGGATCCTCGGCACAGCCAACATCGCGCGCAGGTTCTTCCTGCCAGCGGTGCGCGAGGCAGGCGGGGAGGCCGCCGCCGTGGCGGGCCGCGACCCCGGGCGGGCGGGCAGGTGGGCGCGCGACAACGGCGTCGGCCGGGCCGTCGTCGGCTACCAGGGCCTGATCGGCGATCCCGGGGTGGACGCGCTGTACATCCCGCTGCCGAACGCGCTGCACGCGGAGTGGACGATCCGGGCGCTGCGGGCCGGCAAGCCGGTGCTGTGCGAGAAGCCGCTGGCCGGCACGCTGGCCGAGACCGGGCAGGTGCTCGCCGTGGCCCGCGAGACCGGCACCCCGCTGTGGGAGGCGTTCATCTTCCCGTTCCACGACCAGATGAAACGGGTCACCGCGCTGCTGGCCGCCGGTGTGATCGGTGAGCTGCGGGAGATCCAGTCGAACTTCCATTTCTTCATGGCCCATCCGGAGGGCAACGTCAGGATGTCGGCGGACCTGGCCGGCGGCGCGCTCAACGACGTCGGCTGTTACCCCGTCCGCCTTGCCCGCGACTTGTTCGCCGCCGAGCACACCAGCGCCTGGGCGGCCGCGGAGTACGACGCCGGTGGCGTGGACACGGCCATGTGGGGCTGCCTCGGCTTCCCCGGCGACCGCCGCCTGCTGCTGTCGTGCGGCTTCAACCTGGCCGGGGAAACGTTCAGCCGCCTGCTGGGGACCGCCGGGCAGATCAACCTCACCAACCCGTTCCACCCCACCGCGCAGGACAGGTTCGAGGTCTGCGTGGAGGGCCGCGAGCCGGAGATCCATCCCGGCGCCGGACCCAATCAGCACTCGTTCACCCCGGCGGTCCAGCACATCCAGGCCGTGGTCAGGGGCGAGGAGGCGCCCCGGCTGCTGGCGGTCGACACCTCGCTCGGCTCCGCCCAGGCACTGCACGAACTGGCCCGCAGCGCCGCCTCCCCCACCCCTTGACCCACCCGGGGCATCCCGGAGAGCGCCGAACAGCCACCGGTTCGAGCGACCTGGCCTGTTTCCGGGCGGCGCTCGGCCGACCAGCCACGGCTTAGACCTTACGATCAGCCCGTAATCCCCGTGGCGTCGTCGCGCGTCACGGTAACAGTCCCAGGCACTCCGACAACCTCAACCTCGTCGGCCAGGCCCGGCGCCTGATCATCGAGTGGGCAGCTCAACTATGACCCGACGACCCGGACGTTGCCGTTGGGTGCCAGGGGTGGCTGGCCGGTCAAAGCGCCGGAGATTGACGTAGCGTAGCGGTACATACCTGTTGGGTAATTAAGCCCCGGTGGCGGGTGGGTTTGGGGCAGTCTGGTGTGGCAGCTGAGCGTGACCGCAGTGCCAGACTGGAGGTGGCGGTCGTGTCCACCGCGCCCGTCCGGCACCTGAAGCCGCCGCGGACTTCCCCGGCCCGCCCTGGCGCGTTAACCCGGCGCCGGAAGCGGTCCCTGGCCGGCCCGACGCGGCGGGACAGGCGCGGCTGGGCTGCGGCGGTGGCCGTCTGGGGCCTGGCTGTGCTGGTCTTCGGCTGGGCTATCGCGGAGTACGGCGGGGTGCAAGCACCCGCCCCGGTAGGGGCCTGGCTGGCGGAGGCGACCGGCGACCTGGGGGGCTGGGGGATTGCCTGGGCCAGCCCGGCGCAGATCGTCAGCGCCGCCGTCGTCAACCCCATTGGGGCCGGCTACCGCAACCCGCTGCGCGGGGTCAGTGGCCTGGTTCCCGAGCGCATCGACGACGGCGTCAACTTCAGCGGGCTGGGCCCGGTTTATGCTCTCGGCGACGCTGTGGTCACCGGCGCGACCGGGACCGACTTCGGGTGGCCCGGCGGGGGATGGATCACCTACCGGCTCACCAGCGGCCCCGCGGCCGGGCTGGTGGTCTATGTGGCTGAAGACATCACCCCGGCCGTTGCGGTCGGCCAGCGCGTGTCGCCCTCCACCGTGATCGGCGCCATGTTCGACGGCGGCGACGGCATCGAAACCGGGTGGGCGCAGCCAACCAGCCTGTCCGCTGAATCGGAGCTCCCGCAAGCCGGCGGCATCGCCGGGCTCGGCCCGTTCCCGACCAGGATCGGAGTGAACTTCGACAAACTGCTCCAGTCACTGGGCGTGCCCGCCGCGCCCAACCGCACCCAGCCCGCGTCTGGGCTTCTCCCGGCCGGCTATCCGGCCAGCTGGTGACAGTCCAAGGCGGCTTCCGGCCCGATCTCAAGGTTGCGGATGTACACACCAGCCAGCACATAAGGAAGCCTTGGTGGGGACAACTGCGCCCGCAGAGCGTGTACTGGTTGTGCCAGCCGCTAGTGGGCCCATGATCTTGCCCGGCTGGTGGTGGCGCGTCCGTTGGCCCGGCAGCGACCGGCTGCTGGTTCAGTTTGGTGGTCCACTCGACAGTGAGCTTACGGCTGGATCCATGGCAGGGAGGTTCCGATTTGCCACGGTCCTCCCGGGGGGCATAAACCCGAACCGCTCACGGCTCACCCAGCCGCAGCGGGGGAGGGAGGGCTGGGGTGGGGTTACCGGGGGCGGCTGAGATACTTCTCGGCCAGGTCGCAGCTGTCCCGGGTGTACCCGGCCCCGAGCTGCCGCGCGATGTCCACCGCGGTGTGCGAGCCGATCCAGGCGACCAGCAGCAGGCGCCGGAAGAGGATGAACGTCCAGATCTCCGCCTCGTCGTGCGCGGGCAGGTCACCGGCCCGCCGGTAGCCGGTCAGCCAGGCGTCGATCAGCTCCGGGACCTGGGGCTGGTGCTCGAAGAAGCTCACCGAGGTGCCGGCGTCGTACAGGTACCAGCTGAAGCCGGAGTCGTCGAAGTCGATGACGCTGACCCCGCCGTCGTCCACGAGCAGGTTGGCCAGCCGGGTGTCGGCGTGGACCAGGCCGTAGCGCTGCGGGCCGGCGCCGAACGCGGCCAGCCGGGCACGCAGGGCGGCGTCGAGCCGCCCGAGCACCTCGCGTTCCGCCGGGCCGACGCCGATCCCGTCCTGCCACCGTCCCCACCGGGCCTGCGTGCCAAAGGCCGCGTCGTAGTCCCAGTGGAACCGGGTGAACCCGCGCGGGCGCGCCCACTGCCGGGCATGGCGGTGCATCCGGGCGGTGAGCTCACCGAGCTCGGCGAAGTGGTCCACCGAGTCACCGGCCGGCTCGGCGCCGGGCAGGAACTCGAACCGCACACAGTGCCGCCGCTCACCGCTGGCCCCATCGGCCACGGTCACGATGCGGCGGCCGTCGGTGGTGGTCAGCACCCGCGGTGTCCGGACCCCCGCCTCGGCCCGCAGCGCGTCCATCCAGGCCAGTTCGGAGGCGATCGCCGGCTGGGTGTGATAGCCGAGCCGGTGCACACGCAGGACGGACGCCCCGGCATCGGGGTCCTCCACCAGGTAGGTGGCGTTCTCCGAGACGTTGAGCAGGCGGACGGTGGCGGCGGGATGGCAGCCGTAGGCGCCGAGTGCCCGGTGCGCGCACCGGGTGACCCGCTCCAGCACATCGCCGTCGGCCGACAGATCGTGCAGCTGCATTCCGGTTATCCCTCACCCTCCAGTGGCCACCGTCACCGGCGTCAATGCCCTCGGGTCCCAGGACCACCCGCGGGTCCTTAGACCCTATGGCGGCGGTGCGCAGCACCGTCATCCTGCTGGTAAAGGCGCAGCTGGCCGCGGCGGGTGTCCCGGCCACCGGCGAGATGCACCGGGAACTGGAGGTCGGGATCGGCGGCGCGCTGATCGACGTGGCCAAGAGCCACCAGGCCGGGCTGATCGTGGTCGGCACCCGGGGCCGCTCCAACGTCACGTCGATGCTGCTGGGCAGCGTCGCGCACGAGGTCGTGCACAAGTCCACGCTGCCGGTACTCGTGGTGCCGGAGAAGGCGGGCTAGGCCCGACGCATCCACCGGGCCTGCGGCTGATGAGGCATCCTCCGGGCTGATGGGGCATCCTGTCAACGCGTGAAGCTCTGGCCACCGGTGCGGTGCGGTCTGGCCCTGCTGGCCGCCGCGGCACTGGCCGGCGGCTGCGCGCATGGCGCCGCCGCGCCCGCATCCCCCGCGGCGGCGGCAGGGGGCGCCACGGCCCGGGCCGCGGGCGCCACCGGCGCCGCTTCCGTGGCGGCCGCCGCGCGCCCGGCATCCCCTTCCCCGCCGGCCGAGAGCCAGCTCATCACCGTCACCGCGCCGTCATACGCAGCGACCTACGCCACGCTCACCGCCTACCGGCTCGCCGGCGGGCGCTGGCGGCCCGTCCTCGGGCCATGGACGGCGCGGATCGGCCGGAACGGGTTCGCCCCGCCCGGGCGCAAGCGGGAGGGCGACGGCCGCACCCCGTCGGGCACGTTCGGTTTCGGGTTCTTCTTCGGTGTCCTGCCCGATCCCGGGGTCAGGTTCGGCTACCGCCAGTCGCAGCCTTACGACTTCTGGGACGACGACCCGGCCAGCCCGCACTACAACGAATGGGTCGACCAGCGGCGGGCCGATCCGGGCCTGGACCCGGAGCCGATGGACGTTTCCGGCTACGACTACGGCGCGGTGATCGCCTACAACACCGCCCGCACCCCGGGCCTGGGCAGCGGCATCTTCCTGCACGTCAACATCGGCACCGCCACCGCGGGCTGCGTGACGCTGCCCATGGGCGAACTGCTCAGGGTGCTGCGCTGGCTGGACCCGGCCCGGTCGCCGCGGATCAGAATGGGCGTCGGGTAACGCGGGCAACCGGCGGCCTACATACCGGACGCCACCGGCTATGTCGCGCTGGCGGAAGCCGCCAGCGGCCCGATCCCGCGCCCGGCGGAACCGGCCTGGCCGTGGGGCGACGCGCTCGCGGTGCTCGACGGCGTGGCGCCGGACGTCCGGCTGATCAGCCTGGAGACCAGCGTCACCGTCAGCGGCAACTTCGCGCCGGGCAAGGCCGTGCACCACCGGATGAACCCGGCCAACGTTGCCTGCCTGACCGTGGCCCGGCCGGATGTGTGCGCGCTGGCGAACAACCACGTACTGGAATTCGGGCAGAACGGCCTGGCGGAGACCCTGGCCACCCGCCCGTTCGGGGCGCGGGTGGAACTGGCGCCCGACGGTGTGCTCGTGCTTCGGCCGGCCGCTAGCCGACGATAGCGGGCAGGCCTCAAGATGGTGATAGCGCAAACAGCGGACGCAAGATGTGAACCCCGGGAAATCAGGAGCTCAGAACATGACGCCAGAAACCACCCAGCCAGCCGGAACGCTGCATGTGACCGACAGCAGAACCGGCCGCAGCTACGAGCTGCCGATCACCGACGGCGCCATCCGGGCCCTTGATCTGCGCCAGATCAAGGCTTCGGACGACGACTTCGGCCTGCTCTCCTACGACCCGGCGTTCATGAACACGGCGAGCTGCCGCAGCGCGATCACCTTCATCGACGGGGACAAGGGGATCCTGCGCTACCGCGGCTACCCGGTCGATGAGCTCGCCGACACGGTCTCCTTCCTCGACGTCGCCTACCTGCTGCTGCGGGGCGAGCTGCCCGCCAAGGAGGAATCCGCCGCGTGGGCCGATGAGATAACCCACCACACCTACGTGCACGAGAACGTCAAGGAGTTCATCAACGGCTTCCACCACGACGCCCACCCGATGGGCATCCTGGTCAGCTCCATCGCGGCGCTGTCCACGTTCTACCCCGGTGCCAAAGCGATCTCCAACCCCGAGGACCGCCACCTGCAGGTGGTGCGGCTGATCGCGAAGACCCCGACGCTGGCGGCGTTCGCCTACCGGCACGCCCAGGGCCTGCCGTACAACTATCCCGACGGCGAGCTGTCCTACACCGGGAACCTGCTCAACATGTTCTGGAAGATGACCGAGCCCAGGTACCACCCGGACCCGGTGCTCGCCCGCGCGCTGGACGTGCTGTTCATCCTGCACGCCGACCACGAGCAGAACTGCTCAACGAGCGCGATGCGGGGGGTGGGCAGCTCGCGGGTCAACCCGTTCTCCGCCGCCGCCGCGGCCGCTGCCGCCCTGTACGGGCCCCTGCACGGCGGCGCGAATGAGCAGGTCCTGCGGATGCTGAATGACATCGGCACGGTGGAGAACATCCCCAGCTACATCGACCGGGTGAAGCGCGGGGAGCTGCGCCTGATGGGGTTCGGCCACCGGGTCTACAAGAACTTCGACCCGCGGGCGACCATCATCAAGCAGGTCGCCGAGGAGGTGTTCAAGGTCACCGGGCGCAACCCGCTGATCGACATCGCGCTGGAGCTGGAGCGGATCGCGCTGGCCGACGAGTACTTCATCGAGCACCGGCTGTACCCGAACGTGGACTTCTACTCCGGCATCATCTACCAGGCGATGGGCTTCCCGGTGGAAATGTTCCCGGTGCTGTTCGCGATCGGGCGGATGCCGGGCTGGCTGGCCCAGTGGGAGGAAGGGATCAGCGACCCCGAGCAGCGGATCTCACGGCCACGGCAGCTTTACGTGGGTGAGGGGCTGCGGCACCTCGCCAACCAGCACAGCTGAACGGGCTTCCATGGGCCCGGCCGACGCTGGCCGCCAGGGTGGCTGCCGTGCTGTCAGCGCGCTAGCCGCCCGGCGGCACCCGGCCCGGAGATCATTGTGGTGCGGGCCGGCCTCCGCTACGGTGTTCGCCAGCATGACCGTCTTATGGGCGGTCATGACCGTCTTATGGGCGGTCATGACCGTCTTATGACGATGCCGAAACCTGGGGAGCACAATGAACTGGTATCTCGCCGTACTCAAAAACTATGTGGGCTTCAGCGGACGGGCCCGGCGCACCGAGTACTGGATGTTCGCTTTGTTCAACTTCATTGTCTTCGTCGTGCTGGCCATCCTCGCGGCCGTCACGAAATCGTACTTCTTCTGGATTCTCTACTTCCTCTACGCGCTGGCCGTGATCGTGCCCGGCCTGGCGGTCACCTGGCGCCGTATGCAGGACACCGGGCGTAACGGACTGTGGATCCTGCTGGGGCTGATCCCGCTCGTCGGCGGCATCGTCCTGCTCGTCTTCATGCTCCTTCCCGGTACGCAGGGCGCCAACGAGTTCGGCCCCGACCCCCGGGCCGCCGTCGCAGCCTGAGTACAGCTGTCCAGGCCAGGACCGGCGTCGCCCGCAGCCGGTCCTGGCCTGTTTCTGTCTGGCGGACATGCCAGGCCGCCGCGGCGGGCCGTTCCTCACCCCCCACGGAACGCTGTCACCCGCTCTTTGTGGTGCTTTGCAAGTTGCTTGGCACGCCGGGGAGCTCCGCCGTGATGGTGGTGCCCTGCCTGGGGGCGGACCGGACCTCGAGCCGGCCGCCGAGCGCCGCGAGCCGGTCGGCCATGTTCCGCTGGCCCGATCCCAGCGGGGTGTGGCGGGCGTCGTAGCCGGCCCCATCGTCGGACACGGTGAACCGCAAGGTCCCGTTCTGCGCCTGCAGGCAGATCCGGGCGCTGGTCGCCCGGGCGTACTTGGCGATGTTCTGCAGCGCCTCCAGGCAGCAGAAATACACGGCCGCCTCGGTGTCCTGGCTGAAGCGCCCGATCCCGTCCGCCTCGACCGCCACCGGCACGGCCGACTTGCTGGCCTGCGCGCTGAGCGCGGCGGTCAGCCCCAGGTCGGCCAGCAGCGGCGGGTAGATCCCCCGGGCCAGGTCGCGCAGGTTCTCGAGCGCGCCCGACGCGTCCGCCTGCAGCTCGCCGATCATCTCCTTGGCCTCCGCCGGGTCTTCGTCCACCGTGGTCCCGGCCAGCCGGAGCTTGATGGCCATCGCCACCAGGTCCTGCTGGGCCCCGTCGTGGATGTTGCGCTCGATCCGGCGGCGCTCCTCGTCCTGCGCGGTGACCAGGCGCTGCCGCGACGCCCGCAGATCCTCGATCAGCCCGGCATTCGACAGCACCAGGCCGGCCTGCGACGCCACGTCCGCGACCAGCTGCTCCCCGGCTGGCCGGAGCGGCTCGTCCCTGGGCATCATGATCGAGATCGCACCCAAGAGCTGGCCCTGGTGGACGACCGGGACGCCCATCTCGGCGCCGGGCAGCGGTGGCATCGCCTCACCGACGACCGGCAGCGGGCCCAGAGCCGGGCCGCTGTCCGAGAGAGCCTCCGGGCGCAGCTCGCCGTCGGAGGAGGCCTCGGGGCGCAACTCGTCGTCGACCCGCAGCCACACCACGACCCGCTCGGCGCCGGTCCCGGCCGCCACGATGTGGGCCATCTGTGGCAGGACGTCCTCGCTGGCGTAGGCGCCGCCGATACGCCGGGCGAAGTCGGACAGTACCTGGTACGGGGTGGCCCGCCGACCGTAGACGACGCGGTTGGCCAGCCGCCCGGCCCACTGCCGCACCGGCTGGAACGCCAGCGCTACCACCGCCGCCGCCAGCGCGGCCAGCAGCGGGCTGCGCCGGTTGCCGGCCAGCGTCCCCACCCCCACGACCAGGGCGGCGTAGACCGCGGTGATGAACACGGCCAGCGACCCGTACAGGACCGCCTTGCTGATCACGATGTCGATCTGGTACAGCCGGTACTTCAGCACCGCGATCGCGATGGCCGCGTCCAGGCACAGGACCGTCAGGTTCAGGAAGACGCTCGCGGGTACGGAATTGGTCAGGATCACGGTGATAAAGGCGGCGACCACCAGCACCGCGGCCGCCGCGAACCACTTCAGCTGCAGCCGCTCCTCACCGGCCGACCGGGCGAACCTCACCACTATCGCCGTAAGGCTGACCAGCAGTGCGGCGGGGAAAAGGACCAGGAGCATGATCAGCACGGGTGGCGTGACCGCCTGGCTGAACGTGCCGCTGAACGGATGGGACCAGCTGCGGGTCGCGCCGGCCAGCAACCCCAGCGTGCCCAGCCCGAAGGCGATGCCTACGAACCATCCGGCCGGGAGCCAGCGCCGGGAGCGCAGCCGCCCGGCCGGGAAGAGCAGGAACACGAAAGCGATCGCGGCTACGGGGATCGCGAAGATCCAATTGGACAGCCAGATACCCGCCCGGGCTGCCGGCACCGACCCGGGGGCCGCGACCAGGCCGTGCACCCCGTAGGCCGACCCGAACCGGCTGAGCCCCAGCAGCAGGCCCGCCGCCAGGGCCAGCCAGCCGATCCGGTTCCCGGGCCGCCGGGAAGCCAGGACGAAGCCCATGACGGGGAGGGACATGTTCACCACGCCCGCGAGGACATCGGAGAAGTCCCAGTTCGTGAGGCTCGCTGACAGCCGGTTCCGGTCCACGTAGGCCAGGGCCAGCCCGCCGACCATCAGTGCGATCGAGCCCGCCGCAACGCCGCCGGCCACCCATCTAGCGGTCCGCGCCCTCATTCCCATCCCCCAGCGCCGGCTCTGCCCTCGGCAGGCATCGTCACGATGAAGTGTGGACCGGCCCGGGCGGCCGGACAAGGAGGTCACCCTTACGCGGTGACGGCGGGCCACCGCGCAAGGGCCGCTCGTGCCAGCACCCCCTGGGGCCGCCGGGGCACGGAGGTGCGCGGGCCGATTCGTTAGGCCGCTGTGTTACGCCTGTGGGGCAGGCGGGGCGAGACGATGAAGTAGAGCTGGACCAGGGCGAGGGCGATCACGCTGGCCGTCGTGCTGATCAGGCAGATCAGCGCCGCGAGCGCGTACAGGGTCTGGGCGAGCAGGATCCGGCGCCGGAAGGTGGACAGCCGGATACGGGCCTGCTGGTCGTCGCCGGGCACCAGCGTCGTGCGCCCGTACCGCGCGGCCGCTTCCAGCCCGGCGCCGAGCAGCAGGATATTCAGCCAGTACACGCCGACCGCCAGCCGGAGATGGACGTAGTGGGCGAGCAGCGCCGCGGAGAACGGCAGCAGTGACACCACGAACAGGAACCCGAGGCTGATCCAGCTGAGGGTCCGGTCGCAGCGGCCGAGGATGCCCAGCAGGGTGTGCTGGGCCAGCCAGAAGGTGCCCAGCATCGTGAAGCTCAGCAGGTACGCGGCGAAGCTCGGGCCCATGTGCAGCAGCGCCAGCCCGAGCCCGTGCTCGGAGTACACCGTTCCGGCGGTGGTCACCGGCACCCGCAGATCCAGGACGAGCAGCGTCATGGCGACGGCGAACAGGCCGTCGCTCAGGGCGGTCAGGTGCTCAAGGCTCTGGCCGGTGAAGCGGTTGTACGGCTCGCTCATGCCCACATGATGACGGCTGCCACCTGGTGGCGGCGGGCGGCCCCGCCGACGGCGCGCCGGGTCAGCTTCCGGCGCCTTCCAGCGCGGCCAGCAGCGCCTTCATCCAGGGGCCGAGATCGGCCGGGGTCCGGGCCGAGATGAGGTTGCCGTCCACCACGGTCGCCTGGTCCACCCAGTCCACCCCCGCGTTGACCATGTCGTCGCGGATCGCCGCCACGCTGGTCGCCCGGCGGCCCTTGACGATCTTCGCCGAGATCGGCACCCAGCCGGCGTGGCAGATGAACGCGATCGGCTTCCCGGCGTCGTCGAAGGCCCGCACCAGGCCGAGCACCGCCTCCGAGCGCCGCAGCTTGTCGGGCGCGTAACCGCCGGGGATGACGAGCGCGTCGAAATCGGCCTCGGCGACCTGGTCGACGGTGGTGTCGACGGCCACCGGCCCGTGGCCTTTCTTCCCGGTCACCGGATGGTCATCGAGACCGGCCACGGTCACCGTGGCGTCCTCCTCGCGCAACCGGTAGAGCGGGTACAGCAGTTCCATATCCTCGAAGTCGTCGGCGGCGAGAAGGAGCACTCTGCTTCGGGCCAGCGCCATGGAACCGACCCTACGCTCCGGGCCGCGGGCGGGCGTTCCCCGGTGCGCAGGCCCGGGCACGCTTACCCAGGGCGCCAGGCGCTGACCCGGGAGCGAGGCGTAGCGTGCACTGTGAGGCACCGGCCCCGTCCCTCGCCAACCCGCTGGAGGCGTCATGACCGAGCAGGACCCGGACCAGCCAGCGGAGGGGTTCCACCGCAACCGGCGGGAGCATCCCGGCAAGCTGGAGCACCTCGACGACGACCAGCTGGCCCGGCTGGCCGAGGAGGAGCGGGTCGAGGCCGGGATCGACGATTACGACCCGGACGAGGTGCCCCCCGCGACCGACGCGCCGCCCGAGTGGGACGTCCGTGAGGGCGAGGAGTACCAGGAGGCCCGGGCCGAGATCCGCCGCGAGTACGACAAGGGCGAGCTCGAGGTCGAGGGCGAGCCGGACCGGTTCCCGCCGACGCGCTACGACTCGTGAGCGGCCCGATGTCATCGCCGCCGGAGCCGGTACACCTCAACAACCATCATCGCGACACGCTGCACCAAATCTTCCGGCATCCCGCCGGCCACAACATCGAGTGGCATAGCGTGGTCTCGCTGCTGGACGCGGTCGGCACGGTCACCACCCACCACGACGGGAAGGTGACCGTCACCGTCGGCGCGCAGAGCGTCGTCCTGACCCCGCCGAAGGGCAAGGACGTCAACACCCGGACGGTCACCGACCTGCGCACGATGCTGGCCGCCGCCGGCTACAGCAGCGGCTGACCGGCCCGGGCCGCTCAGGACAGCCGGTCGATCTGCCGGATCTTGTTCATCGCGTCGAGGGCGGCGACCTTGTAGGCCTCGGCCAGGGTCGGGTAGTTGAAGACCGCGTCGACCAGGTAGTCGACGGTGCCGCCGCAGCCCATGACCGCCTGCCCGATGTGGACGAGCTCGGTGGCGCCGGTGCCGAACACGTGGACGCCGAGCAGCCGGTGGTGGTTCAGCGACACGAGCAGCTTCAGCACGCCGTAGGAGTCGCCGATGATCTGGCCGCGGGCCAGCTCCCGGTAGCGGGCGATCCCGACCTCGAACGGCACGTTCTCCTTGGTCAGCTCCTCCTCGGTCTGCCCGATGTAGCTGATCTCGGGGATGCTGTAGATGCCGATCGGCTGCAGTTCCGTCATGGCGTGCACCGGCTCCCCGCAGGCGTGGTGCGCGGCCAGGCGGCCCTGCTCCGCGGAGGTGGCGGCCAGGGCGGGGAAGCCGATGATGTCGCCCACCGCGTAGATGTGCGGTACCTCGGTGCGGAAGAACTCGTCGACCACGATCCGGCCGCGCTCGTCCGCGGTGAGGCCGGCCGCGTCGAGGCTGAGCAGGTCGCTCGCGCCTTGGCGGCCCGCGGAGTACATGACGGTGTCGGCGGGGATCTTCTTCCCGCTTTGCAGGATCGCGATGGCACCTTCTGGCCGTGCCTCGACGGAGGCCACGGTCTCCCCGAACCGGAAAGTGACCGAGAGGTCACGCAGATGGTACTTGAGCGCCTCGACCACCTCGACGTCGCAGAACTCCAGCATCCGCTCGCGCCGCTCCACCACCGTGACCTTGGTGCCCAGCGCCGCGAACATGGACGCGTACTCGATCCCGATGATCCCCGCGCCCGCGACGACCATCGACCGCGGGACCTGCTCCAGCTGGATGATCCCGTCGGAATCCATGACGGTGCGCTCGTCGAACTCGACGGTCTTGGGCCGGGCGGGCCGGGTGCCGGTGGCGATCACGATCTTCTCGGCGGTGGCCGTGCGCAGCTTGCCGCCGCCGCCGTCGACCTGCACTGTGTGCGGGTCGGTGAAGTGGGCGGTGCCGGTCAGCATCGTGACCCGGTTCCGGGTCAGCTGGCTGCGGACCACGTCCATCTCACGGCCGACCACGTGGCTGGTGCGGGCGGCCAGGTCGGCGATGGTGATCTCGTCCTTGACCCGGTAGGCCTGCCCGTACATCTCCCGCTGGTCCAGGCCGGTGAGGTACAGGACCGCCTCCCGCAGGGTCTTGGACGGGATCGTGCCGGTGTTCAGGCACACCCCGCCGATCATGTCCTTGCGCTCGACGATCGCCACCTTCCGGCCCAGCTTGGCGGCGGCGATCGCCGCTTTCTGCCCGCCGGGGCCCGAGCCGATCACCAGGATGTCGAAGTCGTACACGTATACCAGTGTGACGACGGGCAGCGCCGTTTTGAACCCCAGTGACGGCCGGGCTCAGTGAACGTTGGACTACCGCGCGGGCCGGTAGGCGGAACTCTGCGCCTTCCGCAGGGACTCGACCCACTCCTGGCCATCGAGCAGCCGGGTGGTTCGGGCCGACCTGGTCGCGCCGCCGGAGGCGACTGCCATCGCGACACCGGCGGCCGTGGTGTCGTCGGGGTCAGCCGGGCCATACCACCGGGAACAGGGGATGGTCCATGGCCGACCCGGCGGGGAGTTCCGCGTCGAGGCCGTCGAAGGGCGGGGAGGTGGTCCATCGGCGCGGCGCGTGCCGGGCGTCGGCCGACAGGTAGCGCAGCGACAGGATCCGCCGGCGGGTCTGGTATGGGAACCCGGGCGCGCCGTGCATCGTCAGGAAGTCGAAGAAGATGGCGTCGCCCGGCTCCAGGTCGAAGCGGCGGATGTCGAACGCGGCGCGGTCGGCCTCGATGTCGGGCAGCTCGGCCAGGCTGCCCTCGGGGAACCAGCGCGCTTCCCCGCGCAGGAAGGTGCGCGGCATCAGCCAGGGCCCCCGGTGCGAGGTGGCCACCAGCTCCAGGCAGCCGGCCGCGGGCACCGGGTCAACCGGGATCCAGGCGCTCACGCCGCGGCCGTCAACGTTGTAGTAGGGCTGGTCCTGGTGCCACGGGGTGTGCTGCTTGGTCCTGCCCTCCTTCACCAGCACGTGATCGTGGTAGAAGCGGACCTGCGGCGTCGCCATCAGGGCAGCGGCGATGGCGGGCACCCGCGATCGCCGGGCCAGCCGCTCGATCTCGGGTATCTCCCGCCACCGGCAGAAGTCCTCGGTGAAGGCGCCGGGGTCGTCGGCGCCGCTGGCCACCTGGGCGAGCGGGCCCGGGCTGGCGAGCACGGCGTCGATCGCCCGGGCCGCCACGGCCACCTCGCCGGCGTCCAAGGCCGAGCGGACGCACACCACCCCGTCCCGGGCGAAGGCGGCGGCCAGCGCGTCATCCACCGGCAGCGGGTCCATGGCCGCACTCTAGCTCGCGCGCGGCGCCTCCGCCGCCCGCGCCGGCGCCGGCGCGACGCACCCCGGCCAGGCGGCGTCTCCCGCTGTCGGGCGATCTGCCCGGTCGCCGCGCCCGCGCCGGTACCCAGCGCGGTCGTGTTGGATGGGGGCTGCCGCATGATGATGAGCTGGCCATGGCGTCCGGCAGCGGTCAGCGTCGAGCAGCGCCGGTGGAGACTCATGATCGAACCGGATCTCCGTATCGACCCGCTGACGGGCGCCCACGTCGTTGTCACCCCGTGGCGGCAGCACCGGCCCAACCTGCCCGAGGGCGGCTGCCCGTTCTGCCCGGGCGGGCTGGAGGCGCCCGGGCCGTACGACGTCTTGCACATCCCCAACCGCTGGCCCGCCCTGCCCGACGGGCGTCACGAGGTGGTCCTGCACAGCCCGGACCACCATTCGTCCTTCCCCGCGCTGGGCGAGCACCGGTCCGGGCTGGTCGTCGAGCTGTGGTCGGCGCGCACCGCGGCGCTCGGGTCGCGTGACGACGTCAGCTATGTGTTCGTGTTCGAGAATCGCGGGCGGGCGATCGGGAGCACCATCGAGCACCCGCACAGCCAGATCCTGGCCTTCGGCCACATCCCGCCCATCCCCCGGGCCGAGCTGGCGAAGGAAGACTGTGACCTGTGCCAAGACCCCGGCGACGAGCTGGTGGTCACCCGCGGCCCGGGGTGGCAGGCGCATGTGCCGTGGGCGCCCTCGTGGCCGTACGAGATGCTGATCGCCCCGCGCGATCACGTCGCCGATCTTCCCGCGGCGGGCCCGCGGCGGCGCGCGGGCCTGGCCGCGATCCTCGTGGACTGCCTGACCCGCCTGGACCGGTTCCTGGGGGACGGCACCCCTTACATGCTGTGGGTACATCAGCGGCCGGCCAGCGGGGGCGACTGGCCCGCCGCCCATCTCCACCTGCATCTGGCCCCGGCCATGCGGGCGCCGGGGGTAAGGCGGCATCTCGCCTCCGCCGAGCTGGGCGCGGGCATCTTCCTCGACCCGGTGGATCCCCTGACGGCCGCGGCGCAACTGCGGTCCTCGGACCGGGCGGGCGCCGCCGGGCAGTAGCCCCGGCCTCGGCGGCCGGCCGGGACCAGGTGCGGTGCCGACGGGAGCACGGGAGGTGGCGGGCACCGGAGGCGGGCACCGGCTGCGGGCACCAGGCTGCGGGAGGCGGACGGCGCGAGAGGGCGGGCACCGGGCTGCGGGAGGCGGCGGGCACCGGCGGCGGGCACCAGGCTGCGGGAGGCGGAACGCACGGGAGGGCGGGGCAGAAGATACGGGTGCGGGAGGAACGCGAAGCGCGGCAGGCGGGAGGCAGAGGATAAGGGTGCGGGAGGCACGCGAAGCGCGGGAGGCGGAAGGAACTGGTGGCGCGGACGCCGGCGCCTGGTTCGCCAGGTGCTACGGCCGCGAGCCGGAAGGTATCTGGTTCGCGCCCGGCCGCGTCAACCTGCTCGGCGGGCCGGACTACAACGAGGTGTTCGTGCTGCCGTTCGCTCTCGGCGCCGGGGTGTACGCGGCCACCTCCCGGCGCGGCGACGGGCGGATCGCGCTGGCCTCCCGCCAGGCCGGCGGCGATCCGATGCTGCTGTCCATCGGCGCGCTGGCACCCGGGACGGTCGGCGGCTGGGCCGCGTACCCGGCCGGGGTGGCGTGGGCGCTCCGCGAGGCGGGCCACCTCGCGGGCGGCGCCGACATAGCGGTCGACGCCGACCTGCCGGTCGGGGCCGGGCTCTCGTCCTCGGCCGCGCTGGGATGTGCGGTGGCGCTCGCGCTGACCGGACTCCACGGGCTCTCTGTGCCCGGGCGTGAGCTCGCGGCCCACGCCCGGCGCGGTGAGAACGACTTCGTGGGCGTGCCTACCGGGATCATGGATCAGCTGGCCGCGTTCCTGTGCCGGGCCGGCCACGCGCTGCTGCTCGACTGCCGGACCGGCACCGGGACGGCGGTCCCGCTCCGCCCGGCCGACGCCGGCCTGGCGCTGCTGGTCATCGACACCCGTGTCCGGCATGCGCTGGCCGACGGCCGCTACGCGGAGCGCCACCAGGCCTGCGCGGATGCCGCGGCCATGCTGGGCGTGCGGTCGCTGCGGGATGTTATCGACGACGCCGGGACACTGGCCAGCCTGGCCGGACAGGCCGAGCCGGGCGGGAAAGCCGGGCAGGTGGGGCAGGCCGGGCAGGCGGGGCAGGTTCTCCAGCGCACCGTCCGGCACGTCATCGCGGAAAACCGCCGCGTCCTCGCGGCCGCCGAACTGCTCCGCGCCGGTGACCAGGCGGGGATAGGCCCGCTGCTGACCGCCTCCCACCGCTCGCTGCGCGACCAGTTCGAGGCATCCTGGCCGCAGGCCGACGCGGCGGTCGATGCGGCGATCGGCGCCGGTTCGGCCGGCGCGCGCATGACCGGCGGCGGCTTCGGCGGCTCGGTCATCGGGCTGATGCCCGCCGACCGGGCGGAGCTCATCCGCCGGGCAGTCGCCGAGCGGTTCGCCCGGCACGGCTGGCAGGCCCCGCGCTACCTGGACGCGGTGCCCTCCGGCGGCGCCCGCCGAATCCGCTGAACCCACGCCCAGCCCCGCCCTGGGTGGGTGGCGCGATGCGGGCGGGAAGGCCATTTCTCCGCCGCAGCCGGGCCGCGACGCGGGGGAAGGTCAGCTCCCCGCCACAGGCGGAGCCGCGATACGAGCGGGAAGGCTAGCTCCCGCCGCAGGCCAGGGCGTGATGCGGCTGGAAGATCAGCTCTCTGCCGCAAGCCGGGGCCGCGATGCCAGTGCGGAGGGTCAGCTCCCCGCGGCGGCCATGGGCGCCGTCAGCTCGAGCTGGACACCGTCGGGATCCTCGAACGGGAGCACATCGATGCCGAACGACGCCAGGCTGGTGATCTCGCCGTGCGCGACGCCGTTCTCATCGAAGAGGCGCACCGCCTGCTCCAGGTCATCGCGGCTGGCGACGCCAAAGCTGAGATGGTCAAGACCCACCCGGTCCGGGTCGAAGCGGTCACCGGACGGCGCCATCGGCCGCAGGCCCATCAGCAGGTTGCCGCGGATCATGACCACGCCGCCGAAGAGGATCTTGAACACCTCGTCCGCCGACGGGTCGTCCGGCGGCGGCGATTCCACCGCCACCTCGAAGCCGAGCAGGCTGGTGTAGAACCGCCGGCTCCGCTCCACGTCGGTAACGGTGAGCCGCAGGTGATGGATGTCACCAGTCGGAATCTGCCCAGGCATCGCAGCCTCCCTCCAGCGCGGAGCACCAGCGCCCCGCTCGATCCGGCCCACCGACAGCATCTCAGCCCGGGGCGGCCGACGTCCGCCCGCCGAGGGATAATTGATCATCGGGCCGCAGGATGACTGATCATCCGGCCACGTGATGTCGGCCGTCCGGCCGGGAATGGCGAACGTCCGGCGGCCCGGCGAGCGGAGGCGGGGGCATGGCATTGTCGATTGGAGCTATCCCCGTTCGTCGTATCAGGTGAGCCGGCCGCTGGCATCCGGGCCGGCCCGGTACGCAGAACGGCTCCAGCGACCGAGGGGACACCACGCACGTGAGCACCGCACACAGCGACAGCCGCCCAACATCACCCGCCGCCAGGCCAGTGCAGTTCCGCCTGGTGACCAGATACGCCAGCCGCTCGGGCGAGGCGGCCGACGACAACCAGCGCCGGGTGGAGGCCGTGTTCGCCGAACTCGAACAGACCCGCCCCGACAACGTCACCTACCTCGTCCTGCGGCTGGCCGACGACTCGTTCGTGCACATCTCCTTCCACGGCCACGCGCACGGCGAGACCAACCCCATCGCGTCCACCGCCGCCTTCGCGCATTTCCTCGACGGCCACGGCGAGCGGCGCCAGGGCGACATCGATCAGCAGAACGCCAGCCTCGTCGGCGCCTACGTCACCGAGATCGGCTAGGAGCGGGCCCCGCCCGGCCCCTAACCGGTTACCGGTAGGCAGCGGGCTGACCGGGCGCGGCTGGTGGGCTCACCCCGCTGGTGGGTCCCCGGCGCTCAGGGCCGCCGCGATGACCTGCTGCGGCGCCTGGCGGGATGACCTGGCGCGGGCCGCGTCGAAGGCCGCCGGGCCAAGGCCGGCGCGGGCGGCGGCCAACGTGCGCGTGTACCCGGCCGGGTAGACGGGCGGGAGCAGCACGCCGATCTGGGCACGCAGGGCGTCGCGCGCCCCGTCGAGCCCCGCGGCGCGCTCGTAGTCGCCGCGTGCCGCCGCCGCCCCGGCCAGGCCCTCCAAGCACCACTGCATGTACATCAAGTTGCCGGTGTCGGCGAACAGCGCCGCGGCGTCGGCGAGCCGGGCCTGCGCCCGGGCGTGATCGCCGTCGGCCAGGTCGACGTGGCCCACCAGGGTCAGCGACATGGCCGTGCTCCAGCGGTCGCCGTACTTCCGGGCCACGACCAGGCTTTCGGCGAGCACCTCCCGGGCGGTTGCCCGGTCGCCCAGGTTCAGCAGTGCGGTCCCCAGCCCGCCCAGGCCCCGGGCCGTGGTCTTCTCGTCACCCCGCTCGCGCAGCAGCGCCAGGCTGTCGGCGAAGAAGTGCGACGCGCGCTGGTAGTCGCCCGAGTTGATCCCGAACGTTCCCAGCATGAACAGCACATCAGCCTGCCCACCGGTGTCGCCCAGGATGCGGAACAGGCCCAGCGCCTCGGTGCCGAACACCTCCGCCTTCTCGGACGCCCCCGGCCCCGCGTTGCCAGCCGCCCACCCCAGCAGGAACAGTACCTGGGCCAGGGTGTGCCGGTCGCCCGAGCCCCGCGCCGCGGCCAGGCTCTCCTCGGCCAGGGCGCTCACCCGGGCGCCGTCGCCGGTGAACATCGCCGCGTAGGCCAGGCCCAGCAGCGCCACCGCTTCGCCGGCGCGGTCGGCGGCCGCCCGCGCCTGCTCCAGCCCCGCCTGGTGGTCGCGCGCGGAGTCGGCGTACCGGTCCTGCGCTCGCGCCAGCATGCCCCGCGTGGTGAGCGCGGCTGCCAGCACCCGCGGGTCCCCGAACTCGTGGGCCAGGGCCAGGGCCTGCGCGCAGAGCTCCGCCGCCTCGTCGTACGCCGCCTGGTCCATTGCCAGCCGCGCCGCGCCGACCAGGCCATTGACCCGCACCGGCGGGGCGACCACCGCGGCGGGGCGGTCCAGCCCTTCGGTGAGCCACCGGCGGCCCTCGCTGAGGTGGCCGCGCTGCTGCCAGAACGGCCACAGCGCGGCGGCCAGGCGGAGCGCTGTCGCCCCGTCATCTTGTTCCCGCGCCCAGCGGAGGGCCGCCCGCAGGTTGTCGTGCTCGGTGTCCAGCCGGGCCAGCCAGGCGACCGCCTCCGGTCCGGTGAGCGCCGGGCCTGCCTGCTCCGCCAGCGCCAGGTAGTAGGCGGCGTGCCGTCGCCCGATCTCCCAGGTTTCGGACCGCTCGGCCAGCAGCTCGGTGCCGTATTCCCGGATGGTCTGCAGCATGGTCAGCCGCGGCGCCGCGGGCGGGAGGTTGCCGTCCCCCGCCGCGGGCAAGGCGGCACCGTCCCCCGCTGAGGGCAAGGCGTCACCGTCCCCCGCCGCGGACGAGGCGGCACCTTCCCCTACCGCAGGTGCCTCGCGCAGCCGGAGCAGGCTGCTGGCCGCGAGCGAAGCCACCCCGTCCAGCACAGGGGCACCTTCTCCGCCATCCGCGCAGATGGCCTCCGCCGCCTCCAGCGTGCAGCCGCCCACGAATACGCACATCCGCCGGAACAGCGCCTGTTCGGGCTCGTTCAGCAGCTCGTAGCTCCAGGCGATCGCGTCCCGCATGGTCTGCTGCCGCGCCGGCAGGTCGTGCGGGCCGCCGGCCAGCACCGGCAGCCGGCGGTCCAGTCGTGCCAGCAGCGCCGCCGGGGGCAGCAGCCGCACCCGGGCCGCGGCCAGCTCGATGGCCAGCGGGAGCCCGTCCAGCCGTCGGCAGATCTCGGCCACGGCCCAGGCCGTCTCGGCGTCCGGCGGCAGTTCCGCCCCCGCGGCACGGGCCCGGTCGGTCAGCAGCTCCACTGCTGACGAGCTCAGTTGCGTCTCCGGCGGGCCGGCCGCATCGGGCAGCACCAGCGGCGCGACCGGGTAGTCACGCCCGCCCCGGACATCCAAGGCCACCCGGCTGGTGACCAGCATGACCAGCTCCGGGCACGCCTCCAGCAGGGCGAGCATGGCATCCCGGGCCGGGAGCAGGTGCTCGAAGTTGTCCAGCAGCACCAGCAGCCGCCGGCCGCGCAGCGACACCGCGAGCAGGTCGGGCAGCGGGGTCGCGTCCCGCTCGTCCACCCCCAGCCGCTGGGCGATGGCGGCGAGTACGAGCCCGGGGTCGCGCAGCGGCGCCAGGTCGACGAAGACGGCGCCGTCGGCGAAGTCACCGGTCACCCGCTCGGCTACCTCGATCGCCAGCCGGGTCTTGCCCACCCCGCCGGGCCCGGTGAGCGTCAGCAGCTGGGTATCGCCCCGGCGCAGCAGCCTCACCACCGCCGCGGCCACCCCGGCCCGGCCGATCAGCGGGGTGAGCGGCCGCGGCATGGCCCGGCGGGACGTCCCCGTGACACCCGCAGCGTGGCCGACCGTGTCGCCCGGCCCGCCCGGCCCAGCCGGGCGGGCGGCCGCGAGCAGCTCGGCCCGCTGCTCCGGGTCCGCGCCCAGCGCGTCGGCGAGCAGTGTCACCGTCGCCAGGCGCGGGCTGCGTCCTGGGTCCCGCTCCAGGTCGCTGACGGCCTTGGCGCTGAGCCCGGCGCGCTCGGCGAGGGCCTCCTGAGTCAGGCCGGCCGCCAGCCGCAGCCGTTTGAGCAGCGCGGCAAACGTGATGGCGCCCGGGCCCGGCATCGGTGCTACCGCCACCTGCGCGGGAAAAGGGGAGAACTCGGGGAGCGCTCGTCCTGTTGCGCGGTTCCGGCACCACCGACCCTGAGATCAGGCCGCATGCCGAGAATGCCAGGGAGCACAGCGATGTCCCCGGAAGAACTGAAAGCCCGCGCCCGCCGCATCGTCGAGGAGACCCTCAACCAGGGCGACCTCGCCGTCGCCAATGAGCTCATCTCCCCCGACTGCGTTCACCACGTCCCCGGCGGCCAGCCCGCGCCGGGCCTGGCGGGCCTGATCGGCTGGCTGGCTCTGACCCAGCGTATCTTCCCCGATTTCCACGCGATTGTGGAAGACGAGATCGCCGAGGGCGACCGGGTCGTGCAGCGCATCACCTGCTACGGCACCCACCGGGGCGAGTTCTGCGGCGTCTTGCCGACCGGCGAGCAGGTCTGCTTCTCCAGTATCGAGATCAACCGGGCCGGGGCGGACGGGAAGTTCGCCGAGCACTGGTCTTCGGCCGACCTGCTCGGCGTCCTGCACCGGCTCCGCCTGGCGGCAGTGATGCCGCCGCTAATGAATGACCTGGGTGCCAGCGACAGAGGTGGGGACAGGTGAGCGAAGCGCCAAGCACATCACGAGGGCTGGTTGACCAGCACTCCCGGTCCTTGGGCAACGAGCAGTCAATGACCGGTGCCCGGCAGCGTGTGATGGGCGGCCTGTTCCTGGTATCCGGCGTGTGCTTTGTCGCAGGCGTGGTCAACCCGCCCCTGCTGCGCACCTGGGGTGACTCGGTCCCGCAGAGCGTCGCCGTGGCGGCGGCGCACCGCACGGCGTGGTTCACCTCGACCTGGCTGATCACGCTGTCGATCGTCGCCGCTGTCGCCGCGGTCGAACTGCTCACCCGGGTGCTCGATTCCGACACCGCGCGGGTCGGCCGGTCGCTGTACCTGGTTGGCGCCGCGCTCGGCCTCGCCTCGACCGCCTACGACCTGGCGGTCACCAGCACGCTGCTCGGCACCGCCGCGCCGCCCGGCTGGTACCTCGGTATCGCGCAGTGGGCCGCCGGCCTGGGCACCGCGTACTTCGCCCTCCTGGCCCCGGCCGCGCTGACCGCGTTCGGCGTGGCCATCTTCCGCACCCGGGCACTGCCCCGCTGGACCGCGGCGATGTTTCTCGCCGCGGCACTGCTGCTGTTCGCCCAGTACGCCGCGTTCCGCGGCGCCCTGCCGTTCCCGCAGTTCCTGGCGTTCATCGCGCTCGGCGCCACCCTTGTGGCCCGGAAGCGTTACACCATCACGCCCATCACAGACCCAGCCCGGCCGACCACGCTCCCGGCCGGCCGCACCTCCCTGAGGGATTCCGATGGCTTCATCCATCCGCACGAATAGCCGATCCAGCGTCATTGGTAACGCCGCGCTCTACGGCGGCCTGCATGCCCTCGGCGGGCAGCTCATCTTGAGCATCACGGGCTACCTGTACGCCCACGCCCGGGCAGCGCGGGGCATAGAGGTCATGTCGTGGCGCAGGTAAGCTCGGCAGCGCCGCCCAGTGCCGCCAGGCGGGGCGCCGGTGGCAGGGCGCCGGTGGCCGGACCGAGGCGCGCCACCAGCGCGGTGTGGCTCTCGGTCACGGCGCTGTCGGTGGCTGGGGTGGTGCTGACGGTCCTGGCGTGGGGCGACCTGAAGACCCAGGACGCGGTGTCGAACCTGGCTTCCGCGCCCGCCGCCGTCTTGTACGCCACCCTCGGCGCGCTGGTCGTCCGCCGCGCGGGCAACATCATCGGCTGGATGCTGCTCGGCATCGGGGCTGGCCAAGCCATCATGTCGCTCGCCTCCGCCTATGCGGTGCTGGGCATCACCCATCCCGGCACTTTGCCGGTGCCGGAACTGGTGGGCCTGCTGGCTGAGTGGAGCTTCGTCCCGGTCCTCACCGGGCTTGGCTTCATGCTGCTGCTGTTCCCATCCGGGAGCCTGCCGTCGCCCCGCTGGCGCCCGTTCGCGGGACTGGGCCTGCTGGCCACCGCGCTGACGATGATCGGGTTCGTGGTGCGGCCAAGGCTGGTGGCGCTCCCATCACCGGGCGATACGTCGCTGATGTTCGAGAACCCGCTCGGCATCAGGTCACTGGGACCTGTCCTGTCTACAGTCCTGATCGGTACCATCAACGGCCTGGCGGTGCTGGGCACCGTGATCGTGGCGGCGGCCTTCGTCTCCCTGGCGGTCCGCTACCGGTCGGGCGGGCGCGAAGTGCGGCAGCAGATCAAATGGATCGCGCTGGCGGCGGCCGTGGTGGCGGCCAGCCAGCTCGTGGCGCTGCTGGCCCTCGCGGCCACCGGGGACGCGTCCAACCCGGTGACGGTCACCGCCTATGTCGTGGTACCGGTGACCGCGCTGTTCGGGATTCCCGCGATCATCACGCTCGCGATCCTGAAGTACGGCCTGTACCAAATCGACGTCATCATCAACCGGGCGGTCCAGTACGGCCTGCTCTCGGCCGCACTCACGGGCGTGTATGCCGGAATCGTGGTGGGCATCGGGACGCTGGCCGGCTATGCCGGCGGCCCGGTGCTGACGATCGCGGCGGCGGTCACGATCGCGCTGCTGTTCCAGCCGCTGCGGCGCCGCGCCCAGCGGTTCGCGAACCGCCTCGTCTACGGCAAGCGGGCCACGCCGTATCAGGCGCTGTCCGACTTCGCCGGGGACATGGCGGGCCAGCTGGACCTCACCGAGGCCGTCAACAAGATGGTGTCGGTCCTGGCCGGCGCGACCGGGGCCGACCGGGCCGAGGCATGGATCCGGGTCGGGACGGAGCTGCGCCCGGCCGCGGTCTGGCCGCACGGGTCACCGTCATCCACCGCCGTCGCGCTCGGCGCCGACGGCAAGCTCCCCGCGTTCGGGGGGGAGTCGCGCGCGGCAGCCGTTCAGCATGGAGGCGAGCTGCTCGGTGCGCTGTCCCTGCAAAAACCTAGGAATGAGCCGCTGACCAGCACCGAGGACGAGCTCCTGCGGCACCTGGCGTCGCAGGCGGGCCTCGTCCTGCGCAACGCGGCGCTCACCGCCGAGCTGCAGGCCACGATCGACGAGCTGCGGGCGTCGCGCCGGCGGCTGGTGGGAGCGCAGGACGCCGAGCGGCGGAAGATCGAGCGGAACCTGCATGACGGGGCGCAGCAGCAGCTCATCGCGCTCACGATCCAGCTCAGCCTGCTGGAGGAATCCGCCGGCGACCCCGGCACCGTCCGGGAGCTCGCGCCGGCGGTGAGGGACGGCCTGCGCGCCGCGCTCGATGACCTGCGGGACCTGGCCCGCGGCATCTACCCGCCGCTGCTGGCCGACCAGGGCCTGGTCCCGGCCCTGCAGGCGCAGGCGCGCAAGGCCACGCTGCCGGTGGAGATCGAGGCGGACGGCGTTGGGCGCTACCCGCAGGACACCGAGGCCGCCGTGTATTTCTGCACCCTGGAGGCGCTGCAGAACATCACCAAGTACGCGGGCGCGTCCCGCGCGACGGTCGGCCTCTCGTACTCCGGCGGCAGCCTCCAGTTCACCGTGACCGACGACGGGGCCGGTTTTGACACCGCCACGGCGCGCCATGGCAGCGGCCTGCAGGGCATGGCCGACCGGCTGGCCGCGCTCGGCGGCACCTTCCGCATCAGCTCGCAGCCCGGGCGCGGGACGGCCCTGAGCGGCGCGCTGCCTGTGCCCGGCCAGCCCGGCTGACGAACCCCGAGCGACGCGGGCCCGTACCGGCCAGCCCGGCTGGCACCGTCAGCCAGGCTGGCCAGCCCCGGGGCGGTGGATCAGCCGCGACCGGTGGCTTCCGCGGACGCGGGTATCAGGCGCCGAGGAACTCCAGGATCCGCTTGTTGATGTCGGTCGGGCGCTGCACCATCAGGAAATGCCCGACGCCCTCGATCAGCTCGGACTCTGATCCCGGGCCGCAGTGGCTCGGCACCCGGTTCACCTGGTCCTGGTCGCACCCGTGGCAGCCGTCCTGGGTGCCGTGCAGGTACAGGGTGGGCTGGGTGATGTCCTTGCCCCAGGCCGCGGCCTGCTCGGCCGCCCATTCCTCGGAGCCGAACCGGTTGGGGTCGAACTGTCCCCAGTAGTAGCCGAGGGCGGCGCGGAAGTGAGCGGGATCGCGGATGCACTCCTTGACCTTGGGCAGGTCCTCGGAGGCGTCGTAGCCGGGCGACCAGTCGGCCCAGATCCGGTCGATGAACGCGAAGTTGTCGGCCGAGATCACCTCCTCGGACACCCGCTGCATCTGGAAGTACCAGAAGTAGAACGAGCGCTTGATCTGGTCGTACTTGACGATGTTCTCGCCGAAGATCGCGAACGGCGGGATATTGAGCACGACGCAGCGCCGCCACCGGTCCGGCTCTTTTCCAGCCGCGCCCCAGGCCGCGACCGCACCCCAGTCATGCGCGATGAGGATCGCGTCGCTGCCGCCGCCGAGCGACTCGTGCAGCGCGATCGCGTCGTTGACCATCATGCTGCTGTGAATGTGGTGGCGGTCGTCGGGAAGCTCGGTCGGCGCGAACCCACGGTTGAAAGGGGCCACCGCCCGGTACCCGGCCTCAGCCAGCGCCGGGAGCAGGTAGCGGTAGCTGTACGGCGAGTCGGGGAAGCCGTGCAGGCACAAGGCCAGCGGGCCGTCTCCTTCCGTTAAGTACGTGAAAGTCAGGTTGTTGGCCCGGACGGTGCCCCGCTTGAATTCCGGCATGGCAAACTGCCCCCTTTCGGCCGCCCCGCAGGGCGCCGGCCAGCGGTGGCGGGCGCCCGCAGGTGTCAAAGAATGAGACGGCGGTGCAACGGTATGGCCGTGGCGGGTCAGGTCATATGGGGAACATTGCGTATTGACGCCCCACCTGGATGGTGCCGGAGCCGACCAGGGAGGGGCAGGCGCTGGGGTTCGTATGTCGTTATCGGCCGGGGACTACCGCAGGGTGCTGGATCTGGTCGCCGGGGCGCTGTGCTGCGCCGGGCCGGACTTCCCGGACGTGACCGTGACCGGTCTTCTCTGCCAGGTGCTCGACGCGGAGGCCGCCGGGGCCGGCGACGTCAACCTGCGGGCCACCGCGAGCCGCCGGTGGGCGGCCACACCCCGGCCGATCCCGATGAGCCCGGCCGGCTTTCACCAGTTCGCCGTTGGCCACCCGCTGACCCGCGCCCACCGGCGGCCCGGTGGATCGGCACCGCTCCGGCTCAGCGACGTGGCCTCCCCGCGGGAGATCCGGCGCACCGGCGGCGAGCTGGGCATGCCCCATGTGCTGACGATCCCGCTGACCGTGACGCCGCGGCACCTGTGCGCGGTCGGGCTCATGCGTTCCGGCCCGGACTTCCCCGCCCGGGGCCTGCAGCTGGCCCGTCAGATCCAGCCTGTTCTCGGCGGGATCTACGCCCTGCGGGACCGCATGAGCCCGCACCAGCCAAGCCCGGCCGGCCCGCCCTGGCCCTGCGACGCCGACACCGGCATCCCGGTGACCTCCCGCGAGCTCGCCGTGCTCGACCTGATGGCCGGTGGCCTGATCGCCGCGGCGATCGCGCGGCAGCTCGGCATCTCCCCCCGGACGGTCAGCAAGCACATCGAGAACATCTACCGCAAGCTCGGCACGCACGACCGGACCAGCGCGGTGCTCCGCGGCCAGGCCATGGGGCTGCTGCCCGTGCCGTGACCGCGACGGCCGCGGGGCACATACCACGGGTTTGCGTCGTGGATACCGGGCGCAAAACGGACACGATCATGACGCAAGCGCGTCGGGAGTGAAGCGCGGCCGCCGCCGGGAGCCAGCCCGCCTCAGGCTGACCCGCAGATGAGGAGCTGGCGCAGGACCCGGCCGGAGGCGAGATCGGCCAGCGCCTCGGCGGCCTCGGCCAGCGGGCGGCGCGCCGACACCATCGACTCCAGGTCCAGGTCGCCGCTCATGACCAGGTCCACCAGGTGCGGGATGTCCCGCTGCGGCACGATCGAGCCGTAGTTGCAGCCGAGTATCCGCTGGTCGGCCTCGGCCAGGGCGAGCGGGTCGAACCGCGCCTGGCTCCCGGCCGGCGGCAGCCCGACGACCACGGCGCTGCCACCGAGGCCGAGGGCGGCGATCGCCTGCTCGGTGGTATCGATCTTGCCGATGGCGTCGAAGACGTAGTCGAGGCCCTCGGGCACCAGGGCCCGCAGCGCCGCCACGACCGGCCGGCCCGGCTGGCCGTCGGTCTGCACGGCATCGGTGGCGCCGAGCCGCCGGGCCACGGCCAGCTTGTCCGGGACCACGTCCACCACGACGATGCGCGCCGCACCGGCCAGCCGCGCTCCCTGCACGCAGCTGAGGCCGACCCCACCGCAGCCGATGACCGCCACGGTGGCACCCGGCGGCACTGAGGCCGTGTTGCGGACCGCGCCGACACCGGTCGCCACCGCGCAGCCGACCAGCGCGGCCAGCTCAAGCGGCGCGTCCTCCCGGACCCGGACCGCCCCGGACTCGGGGACCACCACCCGCTCGGCGAACGAGGAGACGCCCAGGTAGTGGTAGGCGGGCTCGCCGCCGGCCCGCAGCCGGCTCGTCCCGTCGTACAGCACCCCGCCGGGCGCGATCACCTCGGCGGCCAGCTGGCACTGGGCGGGCCGGCCCAGGCGGCAGTACCGGCACTGCCCGCACGCTGGCACCCAGGACAGCACCACATGGTCGCCCGGCGACAGGGCGGTCACACCGGGGCCGACGGCCGCCACGACGCCTGAGCCCTCGTGCCCGAGCACGACGGGGGTGGGGTGCGGCCACTCCCCGCGCACGATGTGCAGATCGGAGTGGCAGACCCCGGCGGCGGTGACGGCCACCTCCACCTCGCCGGGCCCGGGCGGGGCGAGTTCCACCTCGGTGACCCGGACCGGCTGGCCGGGCCCGCGGAACACCGCCGCCCTGATCTGACGGCCCGGCGCCAGCTGCTGGTCAGGTGTCATGCTCACCCATCATCATCGCCCGGCCCGGTGCCTACCACCGCGGGCGGGGAAATGATATGCCGGGAGCTGACGCGGGTGCCCCCCTGGCGGGCGGGGGCGGGGGCGCCGGGAGCGTCCCGCTGGAAGCAGGAGTGCAGCCGAGATGACCGAGCCCGCCAGTGCAGACGACCGTGCCGTGCCCGCGACCGTGGTGGCCTGCTGCCAGCTCGCCCCGGTGCTGGGCGATCCGGCCGCGAACCGTGAGCTCGCCGCCGGCGCCGTGGCCCGCGCCGCCGAGCGGGGGGCCCGCGTGGTCGTCCTGCCCGAGCTGGTCTCCAGCGGCTACGTCTTCGAGAGCCAGGCCGAGGCCAGGGCCAGCGCGGAGGCGGCCGATGGCGCGACGGTCGCCCTCTGGGCGCGGCTGGCCGCGGATCACGGGATCGTCATCGTCGGCGGGTTCTGCGAGCTGGCCGGGGGCGAGGTGTTCAACAGCGCCGTGCTCGTGGATCCGGGCGGGCTGCGGTGCGTCTACCGCAAGGCGCACCTGTGGGACGCCGAGAGCCTGTGGTTCACCCCCGGGAGCGCGGCCCCGCCGGTGGTACCGACCCGGTTCGGCCGGATCGCGGTCATGATCTGCTACGACCTCGAGTTCCCCGAATGGGTCCGGCTGCCCGCGCTGGACGGCGCGCAGCTGCTGTGCGCCCCGACCAACTGGCCGGCGTTCCCGCGGCCGGACGGCGAGCGCCCCGCGGAGATCGTCCGGGTCCAGGCCGGCGCGGCCGTCAACCGGATGTTCATCGCGGCGTGCGACCGGACGGGCGAGGAGCGCGGCGTCGCCTGGGTCGGGGGCTCGGTCATCGTCAACGCCGACGGATGGCCGCTCGCCGAGGCGACCATGACCGCCGGGCCCATCACCATCACCGCCGGGTGCCAGCTCGGCAAGGCCCTCGACAAGGCCATCAGCCCGAGGAACGACGTGCACGCCGACCGCAGGCCCGCGCTGTACCACCGCATCGCCGAGGAGGCCGCCCCCCAGCAGGCACGCTCAACGGGCTAGGCCCGGCAGCAGGCGCGCCCACGGCCAGCCTCGCCCCGCAGCCGACGCGGCCGGCGAGGTCCGGGCCGCAGCAGTGCACCCCAGCCTGCTTCACGCGGCGGTCGGGCCGGTCCCCCGCTACTGCCGGCCGAGGGCCAGCAGCGCCAGCAGCTCGTAGCAGATGTGGGCGGCGGCCACGGTGGTCATCTCGGCATGGTCGTAGGCGGGTGCGACCTCGACCACGTCCGCGCCGACCAGCCGCGTCCCGGCCAGGCCCCGCAGGATCCCGAGCACCTCCCGGGAGGTCAGGCCGCCGGCCTCGGGTGTCCCGGTGCCGGGCGCGTGAGCCGGGTCGAGCACGTCGATGTCGATCGACAGGTACAGCGGCTGGTCGCCGACGCGCTCGCGGATCGCGGCCGCGGCGCCGTCGATGCCGTCCCGGTCGACGTCCATCGCGCTGATGATGCGGAAGCCCAGCTCCGCGTCTTCCTCCAGGTCGCTCTGGGCATACAGCGGCCCGCGGATGCCCACGTGCATGCTGTGCTCGTCCAGGAACAGCCCTTCCTCGGCCGCGCGCCGGAACGGCGTGCCGTGGGTGAGCGGCGCGCCGAAGTAGGTCTGCCAGGTGTCGAGGTGGGCGTCGAGGTGGACCAGCGCGACCGGGCCGAACCGCTGGTTGGCCACGCGGAGCAGCGGATAGGCGATGGTGTGGTCACCACCGATCGCCAGCAGGTGGCCGGCCCCGGTGAGCAGTTCGGCCGCGCCCGCCTCGATCTGGTCGACGGCCTCCTTGATGTCGAACGGGTTGCACGCGATGTCGCCCGCGTCCGCGACCTGCTGGGCGCCGAACGGCGCCACCTGCAGGCCCGGGTGCCAGGGGCGCAGGAGCCGGGATCCCTGCCGCACCGCGGACGGCCCGAACCGGGCGCCCGGCCGGTACGACGTCCCGCTGTCAAACGGGACGCCGACAACGGCCACGTCGCAGCGGGTGACCTCGTCCCGCCGCGGCAGCATCGCGAAGGTCGGCGGCCCGGCGAAGCGCGGCGTCCGGCTGGCGTCGATGGGCCCGCGCGGTGCGTCCTCGGTACCCGTCAGCAACACCTCCCCGCCGATGGCCGATGGCGAGCAGCCATGCGTTATGCATAACGAACTGCCGTGCCGCCGCGCAATAGTGGCGGCCACAGACCTGGGTCTTGTTCTTGGTCTGACCCACAACCTACGTTGGGATCATGCCGCAGGACGGCGTGATCCGGGTCGAGGACCTGCTGCGCTCCCCCGCGCTGCAGCTGCGCCTGGTCGCCGGGGAGTCGGGCACGTCGCGGCGGGTGGCGTGGGCGCACGTGAGCGAGCTTGAGGATCCGACCCCCTGGCTCTTCGGCTCAGAGATGATCATGACTACCGGGATCGGCCTTCCCGCCAGCGCCGGCCGGCAGCGTGCCTACCTCGAGCGCCTCGACGACGCCGGGGTGGCGTGCCTGGCCCTGTCCGAGCAGCTGTTCGTGCCCCCGCTATCCAGGCAGTTCCTGGCCGCCGCCGACGAGCGCGGCTTCGCGGTGGTGGAGGTGCCCATCGCGGTGCCGTTCATGGCGATCTCGCAGGAGGTAGCCGCGGCCGTGCAGGGCGACACCGGCCAGCGGCTCAACGCGCAGCTGCAGGTCTTCGGCGCGGTCCGGTGGCTGGCCGCCGGGAACCTGAGCACCGGGGAGATCTTCGCCCGGCTCGAGCGCCTGTCCGGCTACCGGCTGTACGCCTGCACCACCCAGCGGGGCCCGCTGCTGGACGGGGTCCCGGTCCCGCCGCCCGGCCAGGCGAAGCTCATACCGGACACGCCGACCAGCCCGCCGACGGTCCCCGGCGGGTACGTGCTGCCGGTGTCCGGGCCGCGGGGCACCGTGGGCTACATCCTGGCCATGGAGACGGCCGGCGCCGCGCCTGCCGGTGTGTCGGTGGTCCAGCACATCGCCACCGTCGCCGCTCTCCAGCTGTCGATGCAGGCGCACGAGCGGGAGATGCTCCGCCGGGAAGGCGCCGAGACGCTGGCCGAGATGCTCCGGGGCGTGCTGGAAGCGGCCGTGGTGACCAGGCGGCTCGCCGTGCACGGCTTCCCGCCGGACGCCAGGCTGATGCTGGCGATCGTGCGGCCGCAAGGCCAGGCGGCCGACTGCGACACCGTCGTGGACACGCTCGCGCAGGGCCGGTTCCCGCAGCTCGTGCTGCGGCAGGAGGCAGAGCTGTACGTCCTGGTCCCCGACGACCAGGCCGTGAGGGACGCGCTGGCGGCCAGCGGCACGATCGTCGGGGTGAGCCTGCCCTTCCGGGCCGGGACGCTGCTGGGGGCGGCCCGGCGCGAGGCCCAGTGGGCCGTCGCCCGGGCGGTGGAATCGGGCCGGGACATTGTCAGCTACGGCGACGACCGCACGGGGAGGTGGCTGCCCACCGGGCCAGCGGATCTGCGGGCCCTGGTGGACGACGTGCTCCGGGCCGTGATCGACTATGACGACGCGCATGGCGGGGATCTGCTGCCGACCATCCGCACCTGGCTGGAGCACGACCGGCAGACCGACAAGGCCGCCCAGGCGCTGCACATTCACCCGAACACGCTGCTGTACCGGGTGCGGCGGTTCGAGCAGATCACCGGGCGCTCGCTGGCCTCGACCGAGGCGCTGGCCGAGACCTGGCTGGCCCTGCGCGCCGCCGCGACCCTGCCCTCCCGGTAAGAAGCCATCAGCAGTTCTGTTTCCTGCCCCTATGGCCAACACGATCTGAACTGCCATGTCCGGTGCGTCAGGTCAGAACTGGGCTGTCCACTCCACGATCAGGCTTCGGGCCTGGTCAGCGGGGCCGAGGTTGTCGGATTCTTCACGTGCCCCCTGCCGAACGCCTCCTGCCAGCGGGCAGGGTCTACGCTGTGGCCTGCGGCCGCCACAAGATCGTTAGTCTTCACACGCCGATGATCAGCGGTGGCCGCAGCCTTCCTGCAGCCGGTCCACCAGCAAGATCAAGGTTTATGGCTGGAGGTCGCGCTGGTACCAGGTGCCTGACTTGCCGCCGAGATCAGCCGGGGTGGCCGGGCCAACCGGGACGAACCCGGCCTTGGCCAGCACCTTCTGGGACGCGGCGTTGCCGTGGGAGGTGGCCGCCCGCAGTGTGCGCAGCCCGTGCCGCGCCGCCGCAATCCGGCACAGCTCCCGGACAGACCTGGTCGCCACGCCGCGGCCGGCGACCTGCTGCGCGACTCGGTAGCCGAGTTCGGCAGTGCGG
This sequence comes from uncultured Actinomycetes bacterium, assembly GCA_963730065.1. Lineage (GTDB taxonomy): Bacteria > Actinomycetota > Actinomycetes > Streptosporangiales > Streptosporangiaceae > UBA9676. The sequence continues at coordinate 543,795 of CAVSQL010000020.1, forward strand.
TCCTTGAGGTCGTACAGGTTGAACCGGCCCAGAACCGAGCCGTCATCAGCGACGAGCACGTAGAAGGCGCAGATGCCGGCCTCTTGCTCAGCCAACAAGGCGCTGTACCGGTCGGGGAACTGGTCGAAGAAGTCGTCGCCACGGTCAGAGACCGAAGCAGCGAAGTAGGCGCGGTTCACCAGCTCGAAGGCCAGGACCGCCGGGGCATGGCCAGCACGCAGCTGCTCCAGCTCGGGCACCGCCCAACTCTACCCAGATGGTGCGCTGAGGCCACCTATGAGTCCGCCGCCGGTAGCCAGCCCCCCAAACCAGGGCACATAACGATCTAGGAGGGTCGGGGACTGGCGCGGTTCCGCTGATAGCGGCCCGTTTCCAGTCCCCGCCCGTCAAACCGTGCATGCGGTTTTCCCGCACACGGCTTACCGACGTTCTTCACCGGCGGTGTTCGGCCTTTCCGCGCCAGTCCCGGTAGGGCCTGGGCGGGATGACGGTTCGATGGAGGCTGGCCAGGCCCAGGTGGTCCGGTGATAGCAGCACCTGGGTTACGCCCCACCGCCAGCCGTGGCGCCGGTTGCCTCTCTTGGACAACCAGAGCCCGAGCCGCCAGAGGGCGTAGTTCCCGACCTGGCCGAGGACACGGGCCGAGTTTCCGTAGCGGAAGTACCCGGCCCAGCCGCGCAGGAACAGGTTCAGTTCCGTGACGATGACCTCGGCTGGCACCAGCAGCCGTTCCCGGCCGGTGATCTCCCGGATCCGGTCGCGGGCATGCTGGGCCGCCTTGCGTGAGGGCCAGCGGGCGAGGAAGGTCAGGTGCGCCGATTTCGGGGTCCGCCCGCGCACCAGCCGGTGGTGGAACCCGAGGAAATCGAACCCCGGATTCCCCTCGGCCAGGTGCACGATACGGGTCTTGGCCGCCTTGGGCTCCAGCCCGAGCCCGGCCAGCAGGACCGTCAGCCGCGCGAGCGCGGCCTCGGCCTGTTCCCTGGTGTCGCACATCACCACCGCGTCGTCAACGTAGCGGACCAGCACGCCGTGCTCGCCCGCCTGCCACGCCCGGTCCAGCCGGTGCAGGTAGGCGTTGCAGAGCAACGGTGACAACGGGCCACCTTGCGGCGTGCCGGACGCGCTGCGCCGCAGTGACCCGCCTTCCATCACCCCGGCCCGCAACAGCGTGCGGATCAGGGCCAGGACGGCCCGGTCACAGACGCGTTCCTCGATGGCCTGCATCAGCCGGTCATGCGGAATCGCCGAAAAACAGTCGGCGATGTCGGTTTCCACCACCCAGCGGCGGCCCCGCCAGGACTCATCAATGAGCACCTGCAGGGCATCGTGGGCCGAGCGCCCCGGGCGGAACCCGAAACTGCACGGCAAAAAGTCCGCCTCGAAGACCGGCTCGAGCACGATCTTCGCGGCAGCCTGCACGACCCGGTCACGGACAGCAGGAATCGACAGCGGCCTCTGCTCGCTGGTGCCCGGCTTCGGGATGAACACCCGCCGGGCCGGCAACGGCCGGTACCGCCTCTCCCTCAGCTCCGCGGCCAGCTCGCCGAGCAGCCGGGACACCCCGTACTCCTCGGCGTCCGCCAGGCTGACACGGTCAATGCCAGCAGCGCCGCGGTTGCGGCGCACATCTTCCCACGCCCTGTCCAGCACATCCCTGCGGTGGATCTTGTCGAACAGCGCATGGAACCGTCGTGCCGGGTCGGCCTTGGCCGCCCGGTAAAGCGCATGCTGCAAAGCGCGAACCCTGTCCCCACAGCCAGCCGCCAGGATGGACCTAGCCGTAACACCGGCACTCACCGATCCGGGCCTTTCCACTTGCGCGTGAACGAAGCAGCGGCCCTTCCCTCACCGCAGGTTGTGTTGTCCTGCGGGTCGAGCGGTACTACGGCCGCCTCCGACTCCCTCCCGGCCGCCGCCCATTTCCCGGCTCCACACCGGTTATAGAACGGCGTCTTCCGCGCCAGCCCGCAGCACGCTCCGGCCGGGGAGGGCCTCTCCAGTTCCCGCCGCCACCATCTGAACGTTCCGCGCCCTCTTACGCCGGAGAGTCCCTCGCGGCTGCGATTCCAGGATCTTCACCGCTTCCATGGCCTTCGCCGTGAGCCGCCCGGCTCGGCACTCTCTTCGGTGTCTAACGACGCGGCAGGCTTCGCTCGCGCTACGGACCGTTCAGTTGCTCCCCCACAAGGGCTTTCGACGCTGGGCTCCAGCCCGGCCCGTTTCCAGGCCGAACTGCCAGCCTGCTACCGGGCTCCCTGGCGATTACCCGGACCGGACTTTCACCGGCAGGCGACGACGAGCTTCCGATCAGGTCATGACCGCTGGACGATCACCTCCATGATCTCTGGACGCACCGGCTGGAGTACTAGCCAGTCCCCGCCGTAACCAGAGGAAGGCTTGGTAGGGACAACTGTGCGCCGGGTGGGGCACCCGCCCTCGCGCGGGCTCATAGCTGGGCCGCCCACTGAACAACCAGCCTGCGGCCGCTGCTGTGGCGGCCCTGTTCCGATTCAGCACGGTCCCCTATACGGGCAGCGAACTGAACCGTTGTGCCTTTCTCGGCTCCGGCTCGGGAGGGTGCCGCGTCAGCGGGGGGCGACTCTTGTATGCAGCGACAAATGACCGCACTCATTCTGTGCAACACACTATTGACTCCCCAACATGATCTCCCCCACCGTTGCGGGTAAGCACCGGCGGGCCGCGAGGTGGGAACCAGCCGGCCGCGATCGCATCGTTGCGAAAGAAAAGAGCTCGCCGTGGCTACTGAGAACAAGGCCGCGCCGGCCAGGGCGCAGGGGGCCGGCATCCGCGGCATCGAGGTGCGCTCGATCGACTGGATCCCGGACACCGAGCGGCACGGCAAGGTGTGGCACCAGGCACCGCTGTGGTTCCTCGGCAACTTCCAGTACTTCACGATCCCGATCGGCTTCATCGGACCGGCGTTCGGCCTGTCCCTGGTGTGGACGATCGTCGCCGGCACCGCGGGGATCCTGATCGGCACCGTGTTCATGGCCCTGCACGCGACCCAGGGCCCCACGCTCGGGCTGCCGCAGATGATCCAGTCGCGGGCCCAGTTCGGCTACCGGGGCGTCATCGTCGCGCTGTTCGCGATGGTGTTCACCTACATGGCCTTCAACATCGCCGACCAGGTGCTGCTCGCCCAGGGCCTGCACGGGGCGTTCGGGTGGAACGCCAACCTGGTCGCGATCGTGGTCACCGTCGGCGCCGCCCTGCTGGCGATCTACGGCTACGACTGGGTCCACCGCGTGTTCCGCTGGACCCTGTACATCCTGCTGCCGCTGGTGGCCATCATCACCATCGGCGTGCTCGCCGGCCAGGCCGGTCATGTCGCCAGCCACACCGTCTACGGGTTCAAGTGGACCGGCTTCATGGCCCAGCTGTCCGCCGCCGCGGCCTACAACATCACCTACGCGGGCTATGTCTCCGACTACTCGCGTTACCTGCCGCGTAACACCCCGCGGGGCAAGATCATCGGCTACGTGTTCGCCGGGGCCGCGACGCCCGCGATCTGGCTGATCGCCCTGGGTGCCTGGCTGGCCATCAGCCTGGGCGCGACCGACGGCCTGGTCGGCCTGCAGACGGCAGGCAACAACGTCATCAGCCACCTCGGCGGGATCACCGGGTTCCTGTCAGCTTTCGCGCTGGCCGCGACCATGGGCATGAACGCCTACGGCGCCATGCTGACGACGCTGGCGGGCGTGGACGCCTTCCGCAAGGTCAACGCCACCCGGGCCGCCCGGGTGATCACCATCGTGGTGCTGACGGTGATCTGGTTCGTGATCGCCAAGCTGATCACCACCAGCGCGGTCGGCGTGGTCGACACGGTGCTGACGCTGATGCTCTACCTGCTGGTGCCGTGGACGGTGACGAACCTGATCGACTTCTTCTTCGTCCGGCACGGCCATTACTCGATCCTGGACATCTTCAAGCCGAACGGGATCTACGGGGTCTGGTCGTACCGCGGGCTCATCGCCTACGGGGCCGGCTTCCTCGCCGAGGTGCCGTTCATGGTGCTGCTCAACCTGGTCACCTTGAAGAGCTACTACACCGGCCCGCTGGCCAGCCGGCTGAACAGCGTGGATATCTCGTGGATCGTGGGGGCCGTGGTGACCGGGGTGGTCTACTGGCTGCTGACCCGCAACCTCGACGTCGCCGCCGAGCAGGTGGCGATCGACGCCAGCGAGGCCGAGCTCCGCCGCATCGACGCGGGCGCGGCGCCTGAGCCGCGCGACGCCTAGCGGGTCAGCCGCTGTCCAGCGAGAAACGGAGCGTGGCGCACACCCCGTCCCGCGGGCGGGCGACGCCGCCGCACGCCGCCGGGTCCCCGCTTTCCACCAGGTCCGCGGGCAGGAAGTGCAGCTCGGCGTCGGTGTGGGCGATCGCCCGGACGATGGCCGCGTCGGCCCGGTCGGCGACCGGCTTGGGCACGGCCAGTTCCCGCAGTTCCCCGGCGGAGGCCGCGAGGTCGTAGCCGGCCGGGCCGATCCACGCGGACGCGGTGGAGGTCGGATCGTCGGCCAGGAACAGGTCGGAGACCTGGCCGTCGCGGAACGCGGCCATGGTCCGGCCCAGGCCCTCCACGGCCAGGCCGTGCGCCAGCCGGGTGCGCCAGTCATCGAAGCGCTCCCGGCTGCGGCGGCCGGCCCATTCCGACAGCGCCCGGTCGGCGGCCTCGGTCATGGCCGGGCTGTCCGCGCTCACCTCCTCCTTGAGCACGGCGGCCGATTCCCGCAGCGGCGTGGCCAGGTGCTCGAGCAGCAGCGACCGGGCGCGGAGGTCACCGCTCACGATGACGTGCTGGGCGCCGATCCGGCCCGCCGCCGCGGTCACCTCCGCGGCCAGCGCCTTGGCGTTCTCGGCCCAGGTCTCCTCGACGCTTCGCTGGTACCGGTCCTGGGACCAGCCGCCGACCGAGGTCTTGTGCACCGGCCACTGCTGGCCCGCGAACCAGTCCCGCCACCCGGCGCCGCTGCCGCCGATCGCGACGATCTCACCGCCGACCCGGGTGGCGCTGACCCGCACGTGCGGGATCGGCGGACGGCGCTGGGCCAGCAGCGGCATCAGGTGTGGCAGCGGCGCCAGCCGCGCGATCTCCCGCCGTGGCGGTGCATCGAGGGAGCCGGCGAAGGCGAGGACGCCGTGCCGCGCGAACACCGCGTAGCCCCGGGCCCCCGATGGGCCGCCGGCGACGGCCGCGGCCGCGTTGAGCGACGCCTGGCTGGCCCCGGCCTTGGCCAGCCGCTGCCGGGCCGCGCGCCACCGGAGCTCGATGGCCGGTAAGGCGTTCTCGTGGGCGCGGTCGGTGTCCAGGTACACGGACACGTAGTCACCGACCTCGTCGTACAGCGGTCGCAGGAAGCCCAGGTGCACCGGGCGCCTCCCTCCCGGACGAGCGGGCCGGTTACCCGGCCCGGGATGGGTGGACAGGTCCACCGCCAGCCTCCCACAAGGGCCTCGGCCGCTGCGCCCCGCCCGGTCCACCTGTTCGCTTGGGGACGCGGCTGCTGCCCGTGGGGTGCCCCCACCGGTGGCAGTTCGCCCGCGCCACGCCCGCCGGCCTGATTCTTAGCCGCCGGGCGTTTCCCCCGGGCCGCGCGGGCAATGTCGATAGTTGGCCGTCACCGTCAGGGCGACGGCAGAGCTGGGCCGTCCGTTATGCGAGGCAGGCTAATGAGCGAACAGGACAGCGCGACGCACGGGGCGCGCCAGGATGACGCGCTCAAGCGTGAGGTCCGCAGTGAGCTGCAGGCGCACCGGGCGACCCGCGCCGAGGAGTGGCTCGAGCCCGAGCCACCAGGTGAGGACGAGCCGGAGGCGACCTGGGCCCCGGAGGGCAGGCCCGGCGGAACCCCGCCCGGTGAGGACTGGGACACGATCGAACTGCGCAGCGACCTGGCCCGTCACCTGGATCGCACCGCGTTCCCGGCGACCAGGGCGCATCTGCTCGACGTCCTGGCCTCGCACCAGGCCGAGCAGCGGCTGCTGGATCTGGTGTCGCCGCTCCCGGACGATGCCACGTTCGCCAATCTGGGTGAGCTGCTCCGGGCCCTGGGACTGCCGATAGAAGAACGCCCAGGCTGACGCGCGGTCCCCGGCCCGCCCGGGAACCGCCCTCCTGGTGGTCAGGCATCGCCCCGTTCGCCCTGGGCAAACACGTCATGTCTTGCCGCTGCGCGACCCGCGCCGTAGGATGGCGATATATCGTGATCGTATCGCGAGTGGATCGCCTGGGGGCACGATGACGGCAGCAGATTCATCCGCCGGGGAGTTCGATCCCGGTTTCTTCGAGGGTTTCAGCTGCCTGGGCGGCTTGCTGGGCCAGGTCCTCGGGGCCGTCCGGGAGATGGTCGGCGGCCGCCGTGGCCCGGGCTGGCGCGGGGGCCCGTGGGAGTGGGGCTCCGGGCGCCCCCGAGGCGGCCGGGAATGGCCCGGGGGGCCCGGCGGGCCGTGGGGCGGAGGCTGGTGGCCAGGCCCGCCCGGTCCACCCGGCTTTTCGCGCGGCCCGAAGGCCGGCCGCGGGGACGTGCGCGCCGCGATCCTGGCCCTGCTGCGCGAGGGCCCGCGGAACGGGTACCAGATCATGTCCGAGATCGAGGAGCGCAGCAGCGGCGCCTGGCGGCCCAGCCCCGGCGCGGTCTACCCGGCCCTGCAGCAGCTCGCCGACGAGGGCCTGGTCGAGGCCGAGGAGTCGGGCGGCCGCCGGACCTTCAGCCTCACCGACGCCGGCCGCCGGCACATCGAGGAGAACCCCGAGGTGGCCCGCCCGGCGTGGGAGTCGATGGGCGGCGATGAGCCCGGGGAGGTGCCCGGCCTGTTCATCCAGGCTGCCCGGCTGGGCGGCAGCATCGTGCAGATGGCCCACGCGGGCACCCCCGAGCAGATCCACGTGACCGAAGAGCTGCTGGAGCAGACCCGGAGCAAGATCTACCAGATCCTGGCCGGGGACGTGCACGCCGAGCAGGACCAACAGTAGAAGGCGAGACACAGGCAATGGACGATCAGATCCGCGTTTCCGACGCCGACCGGGACCGCGTCACCGCCCGGCTGCGCGAGCACTTCGCGGAGGGCCGACTCACCCAGGACGAGCTGGACGAGCGGATCTCCGCGGCGCTGAACGCGAAGACCTTCGGCGATCTCCGCCCGGTGATGGCGGACCTTCCCGAGCCCGCTCCCGCCCCGCTGCGGGCGGGGCCGAGCCCGCAGTGGACCGGGCCGCCCTGGATGGCCCGCCGTCGCGGGCCACGGGTACTGCCGCTGCTGCTGCTCGTGCTGCTCGCGTCGGCGCTGATCCCGAGCGGCGGCTGGGTGCTGTTCGCGTTCTTCAAGCTGATGCTGGTGTTCTGGCTGCTGGCCTGCGTGGCCGGGGTCTTCGCCGCGGGCCGGCTCCACCGCCGGATGCGCCGCGGCTGGTCCCCGGGATCCCCCCGGCAGTGGTGGATATAGGCGAAGCGTTTCCGGCGCCTAACGGGTGAGGGCGCTGTCCGCGGTGCCACCGTAGATCTCGGCGGCCCGCCAGCAGTACCAGGCCACGACCGAGCGGTACGGCCGGAACGGGTCGCCGAGCGGGTCGAGCTGTTTCGCCGTCGGCGTCGGGATCTCCCAGGCCAGCCCGAATCCCTTCCTGACCCCGAGGTCGCCGGTCGGCCACACGTCCAGCCGCCGCAGCTGGAACATCAGGAACATCTCGGCCGTCCATTTCCCGATGCCCCGGACGGCGGTAAGCCGGGCCGCGACCTCGGCGTCGCTCTCGTTACGCAGCCGGGGCGGGTCGAGCACGACCGTCCCGTCGAGCACCTTGGCCGCCAGATCCTGCAGCGAGGCGGCCTTGTTGGCTGACAGGCCGGCCGAACGGAGCGTGCCCGCGGGCAGTGACAGCAGCCGTTTCGGGGTGACCTCATCAGCGAGCGCGGCGATCAGGCGGCCGTGGATGGCGGCCGCCGCCGGGCCGGCGAGCTGCTGGTAGAGGACCGCGCGGACCAGGGCCTCGAAATGGGTCTCCGACGGGGGGCGGACCTTCGGCGGGCCGACCTCGGCGGCCAGGCGGTGCAGGACCGGGTCCCGTTCGGCCAGGATGGCGGCAGCCGCCTGCCAGCTGCGGGCCGGGCGGTCCGGCGCTGGCCGATCGGGCATGTGCTCAGTCTGCCACTGCCCGCGTGGCCGGCCACGGGCCAGCGGCCCCCCGGCCCGCCGGGTTACGCTGCAGCCGATGACTGATTGCGCGACGCTATCCCCCGCGCCGCCCGCCGCGGGCGGCGGCCGCGGGCGGCCGCGATCGAGCCGAGGGACCCGCTGAGGTGGACGTGCTTGGCCTGGTCCTGCACCCGGAGCGTGATTCCGCCGAGGCGGTCACGGCCGTCCTGGACTGGGCCGCGCGCAAAGGTGCCGAGGTACTGGGGATCGACACGGAGATCGAGCGGCTGAACTGCGCCGCGGCGGCGGTCACGGCCGCCGAAATCGGCCAGCGCGCGGACCTGCTCATCAGCCTCGGCGGGGACGGCACGATGCTGCGTGCCATGCGGCTGGCCGACCGGCAGCGGGCCTCGGTGCTCGGGGTGAACCTCGGCAAGCTGGGTTTTCTGGCCGAGGTGGATGTGCCCGACCTGCCCGGCGCGCTCACCGCCATCGATGACCACCAGTTCACGGTCGAGCCGCGCCTGGCGGTCGACGCGGTCATCGGCGGCCAGGTCGAGACCGCCTTCAACGACGTTGCCATCGTCCGCTTCCCCGGGCAGCCGACCGCCGTGGTCGCGGTGCGGGCCGCCGGGCACCCGTTCGTCAGCTACGCGGCCGACGCGGTCGTGGTCGCCACCCCGACGGGCTCGACCGCCTACAGCTTCTCGGCGGGCGGCCCGATCGTGAGCCCCGCGGTGGAGGCCCTGCTGGTCACCCCGGCCGCGCCGCATTCGGCCTACAACCGCGGGCTGGTGCTCTCCATCCACGACAGCCTCGCGCTGGAGATCCTGCCCGCCAGCGGCCGGCTCGCCGTCGAGGTCAACGGGCAGCTCGCCGCGCACGTGGACGTCGGCGACCGGATCGAGCTGCGGTCGCGGCCCGGTGCCGCCCATGTCGTCCGCCTCGGCCGCACGACGTTCTACGAACGGGCCCGGCGCAAGCTGCGCCTGGCCGACTCGGCGGAGGTGCCGGTCAGCCCGCCGGGCGCAGGGGGCAGGCGGTGAGGGCCGCCCGGGAAGCCAGGCGGGCGTGAAGGCGGCCGTGATCAGCTCGCCGGGCGTCGTCGAGGTGGTGACCGTCGGCGATCCGGTGCCGGGGCCGCGCGAGGTGGTGGTCGAGGTGGCCGCGTGCGGCCTGTGCGGCACGGACCTCCACATCGCCGACGGCGAGTTCGCGCCGTCGCTGCCGGTGATCCCGGGGCACGAGTTCGCCGGGGTGGTCGCCGAGACCGGCTACGCGGTCGAGGGGATCGCGCCCGGCGCCCGCGTCGCGGTTGATCCGTCGCTGTACTGCCACGAGTGCCACTACTGCCGGATCGGGCGCGGCAACCTGTGCGCCCGCTGGGGCGCCATCGGCGTGACCACCTCGGGCGGCGCCGCCCAATACGTGGCGGTCCCGGCGGCCAACTGCGTACCGCTGCCCAGCCACGTCAGCCTGGAGGACGCCGCCCTCATCGAGCCGCTGTCCTGTGCCATCCACGGCTACGACGTGCTGGCGTCCCAGCTCGGGTCGCACGTGCTCATCTACGGGTCCGGGACGATGGGTTTGATGCTGCTGCAGCTCGCCAAGCTCACGGGCGCCGTATCGGTGGACGTCGTCGACCTGAACCTGGAGCGGCTCGCCGCCGCCCGGCTCCTCGGCTGCAGCGGCGCCGCGGTGCGGCCCGACGAGCTCGACCGGCCCCCGGGCTGGGAACTCGTGATCGACGCGACCGGCAGCGAGGCCGCGATCACCGACGGCATCGGCCGGGTCCGGCCGGGCGGCACGTTCCTCCAGTTCGGCGTGGCCTCCCCCGCCGCGCGGGTCACCATCGAGCCGTACCGGATCTACCACCAGGAGATCACCATCACCGGGTCGATGGCGGTGCTGCACAGCTTCGAGCGGGCCGCCGAGCTGTTCGCGGGCGGGCTGCTCGACCCGGAGATCTTCATCAGTCACCGGCTGCCGCTCGGCCAGTACCCGGAGGCGCTGGCGGCGTTCCGCGCCGGCCAGGGCCGGAAGATCCAGGTCAGGCCGTAGACGGCCGCCCGGTCGGCGGAGGCCGTCCGGGCCGGGCGGGCCACGGCACGAGGTGCCCGCGGTGAAGCCCGGCGCTCATGCCGCCTGCGTCCTGGCGCACCGGCCTGGCGTGACACCGCTCCGGTGCGCCTTCGGCGGCGGCCGGCCCGTCCGACCGTGATGGCCACCACCAGCGACGGAACAGCGGCCGGGCCCGGCCGCGGCGCCAGCTCGTCGCCGCCCGGGCCAGCAGCCTGGCCTGCGCGCGCCACGTCCAGCGCGGCCGCGATGGGCGCCGGTCAAGGCCCGGGAACCGCCAGCCAGGGCGCACCACCGCAGCGCGGGCTCTGGGACCCTCGCGGACCACCGCCGCTCGCGGGTGGGCCGCCCCTGGTCCCGCGGCTCGCGGGTGGCCCGCCCCTGGTCCCGCGGCTCGCGGGCCGGGCGGGACCGGCCGGTGCCGAGCAGCGGGAGGCTGCTGAGGCCGATGCCCGCGAGGATGGCCGCGCCACCGGTGAGCTGCCTCAGGCCGGCCGGGTCGCCGAAAATGGCCACGCCCGCCACGGCGCCGATGAGCGGCTCCAGGTTGAGGAAGGCCCCGGCCACCTCGGCAGACACCCGGCTCTGCGCGTAGGCGAACAGGGTGAAGGGCAGCAGCGTGCCGCCGGCCACCAGGCCGGCGGCGGCCAGGACGGTGCCCGGCCCGCCGGGGGCGGCGGGCATGCCCTCGGTGGCCACGGAGAGCGGCAGCACCGCGAGGGCGGCGCCCAGGAACTGGACCGCGGTCACCGCGATCGGGTCGCGGCCGCGCAGCAGCCGGACCTGCGCCACCGTGAACGTGGCCGACAGCAGCAGCGACGCCAGCACCAGGCCATCGCCAGCCGGCGTCGTGCCGCCGCCCCGGCCGCCGGCGACCAGACCGACGCCAGCCAGCGACACCGCGAAACCGACCCAGGCCACCGGGCGGGCCACCGTGTGATGCCAGAGCGCCGCGATGACCGCGACCAGCACCGGCGCGGCACCCACCAGCAGCGCCGCATGGCTGACGCTGGTCCGGGTGATGCCCGCGTTCTGGATCACGACCGACCCGCCGTACCCGGCCGCGCCGGAAGCCAGCACCGGCAGCGTGCAGGCGGCCCGCAGCCGGCGGCGGGCCGCCGTGAGCAGGATGGCGGCGGCCAGGCCGAACCGCACGAAGGTGAGCCAGCCCGGCGGAAGCCAGCCCAGGGCCAGCTTGGACAGCGGCACGGTCGTGCCCCACAGCAGCCCAGCGGCGGTGAGCGCGGCAAAGGCGCGGCGACGGTCGAGGTTCATGGGACCATCGTCGCCGACCGTCTGCACAGAATTTGCTAGTCAAGCACTGAAGCTTAATAATATATTGTAATATGGCTGTTGATCTTGATGAAGTTGACGTAAAACTGCTCACTGCGTTGCAGGCCGACGCGGACTGCACGAATGTCGAGCTCTCACGCCTCGTCGGGCTGTCCCCGGCGGCGACCTTGCACCGGGTCCGCCGGCTGAAGGAGTCGGGTGCCATCCGCGTCATCAGCGCCCAGCTCGACCCGGCCGCCTGCGGGTTCCCGCTGCAGGTGTTCGTGACCGCCACCCTGAGCCGTCACGACCCGCGCTCGAGCCGCATCTTCGATGACCACATCCGGGCGCTGCCGCAGGTCATCACGGCGGACAACGTGGCCGGCGAAATGGACTACCTGCTCACCGTGGTGGCCCGCGATGTCGCTGAGCTGCAGCAGGTGCTGGCCAGCCTGTCCACCCGCGGCGGGCAGCGGCTGGTGACCTACCTCCGGCTGGCCGAGGTCAAGCCCCCCTCCCGGCTGCCGCTGGCCGCGACCACCCCGGCACCCGGCGAACCGGCCCGCAAACGCCGCCGGTCCGCCTCCCGCTGACCGGCGGCCCGGCCCGGCCGGCGCGGTCAGCGGCGGCGGCTGGCGGCGCTCATCTGCCGCGTCCCCGGCCCGGCTGGCCGCTGGTCCCGGCCGGGCCGGACCGTGGGCGACCGGCGCAGCCCGGGCGTGGCCGCGCCGATCACGGCCACCGCCACCAGGCACAGCACGCCGCCGCTCACCAGGGCCGCCGTCCCCGATGTCGCGCCGGCGACCAGGCCGCCCCGCATGTTGCCGACGTCGGGGCCGGCCTGGCCGACGATCTGCTCGGCGGCGACCACCCGGCCGAGCAGGGCGTCCGGCGTGTTCAGCTGCACGATCGTGCCGCGCGACACCACCGCGACGGTGTCGGCGGCACCGGCCACCGCCAGGAAGGCCAGCCCCAGCCACGGATCCGGCACGGCACCGAACAGCGCGAGCGCCGCGCCCCAGGCGGCCGAGCCGACCAGCATCACCAGGCCGGGACGCGGCAGCCGGGTGAACGTCCCGGAGAAGGCCGACGCGATGACCCCACCGGCCGCGATCGCCGCCAGGAACAGCCCGAGGGTGCGCGGGTTGCCCCCGAATCGTTCGGCGTTGATCAGGGGAAACAGGCTGATCGGCATCGACAGCACGGTAGCGGCCAGGTCGGTGAGCAGCGCGCCGCGGACCGCTGGGTTGCGCACCAGGAAGCCCAGGCCGTCCAGTACGCCGTGCAGGCCGGGGCGGGACGGCTCGCCCTCCGGCCGCATCGGCGGCAGCCCGAACGCGCCGTAGAAGGCCAGGGCGAAGGTGATCGCGTCGATCAGGTAGCAGCCGCCGACGCCCAGCCAGCCCAGGATCAGCCCGGCCAGGGCGGGCCCGGCCAGCATGGCCGCCTGCATGCTGATCCGGTTCAGCGCCAGCCCAGCCGCCACCTGGCTCTTGGGCAGCAGCCGCGGGATGAAGGTCCGCGATGCCGGGCCGGCGCCGGCGACGAAGCAGGACTGCACCGCGACCAGCAGCAGCACCCCGGTCACCGGCAACCGCCCGGAAAACCCCTGCGCCGCGAGCAGGACTGAGCACACCGCCTCGCCGGTGGTGGCGGCCAGGTAGAGGCGCCGCCGGTCGGTGCGGTCGGTGAGCGACCCGGCGGCGAGCCCGAACACGATGAGCGGAACGGCCTGGGCCAGGCCGACTGCACCGGTCCAGATGGTGCTGCCGGTCATGCGCCAGACCTGGAACATCACCGCGACGAGCGTCATCTGGCTGCCGAATCCCGAGCAGGTCCGGCCGATCCACAGCCGGCGGAACCGCAGTGACGACCGCAGCGGGGTCAGGTCGATCAGCGCGCGCCTCATCCCCATGCGTCATCCCTGGCCAGCTTCCCGGCGACCCGGTCGTGGAAGCTCGTGCGCCGCAGCGCTTCCTCGATGTCGGTGACGACCCGGCTCAGCGGGTAGGGGATCTCCGCCTCGAGCTCGGCGACGGCGGCCTCGGTGGCCCGCCACTCGGCCGCCAGCCGGCCGATGATGCGGGCGGCCTTGGCGGTCAGCATCACCTTCTTGCTGCGGGCATCGGCACCGGTGGCGGTGCGGACCCAGCCGGCGGCGCGCATCGCGGCCACCTTCTGGCTGACCGCCGAGTGGGTGAGCTGTACGGATTCGGCCAGCTCGGTGATGGTCATCGGGCCGCGGGCATGCAGGCGGAGCAGCTCCATCACCTGGCTCGGCTTGAGCCCCTCGACCTGCGCCTCGGCGTAGACCCGGGCGATATCGGCGTCCATGGCCGCCAGCAGCAGCCGCAGCGGCCGCCAGCGGCTGTGCTCGGTCGGGTCGGCGGCCGGGCCCCGGGCATCCGGGTCGGCGGCCGCCCGCGGGGGGGTGCTGGCCCCGGTCATGCGGTCATTGTAACAGCATTTATATAAGTACTGTTACATCTTCGCGGCGCCCAGCCCGGGACAGGACGCGGCGTAGCCTGAGCGCCGGCCGGGCTAGCCCGCTTCCGAGGTGGCCGCGGGCTGCAGCGACGGCACCGCCGGCCCGCGGGCGGGGACGAGCAGCCCGGCGACGACGCAGCCGGTCAGGAACAGGGCTGACATGGCAAACGTCCTGGTGAACCCGGTCAGGGCCGGCAGGCCGTGCAGCGTGCTCCCAGCGACGAACGTCGCCGCGATCTGGCCCCCGAGTGCCCCGCCGAGGGTGCGGAGCACCGTGTTCATCCCGCTGGCGATGCCGGTCTGGGTGGCCGGGACGGCCTGGACGATGAGGTTGCCGAGCGCCGCGAACGCCAGCCCGATCCCGACCCCCAGCAGCGTCGAGCTGAGCACCATGTCGTACGGGTGCCGGCTGGTCAGCGCCAGCCAGCCGCTGGCGGCGGCGCTCACAGCCGCGCCCGCGATCAGGGCGCGCCGCGAGCCGAAGCGCCGCTCGACCCGGCCCGCCAGCGAACCCAGCACGCCCATGCCCAGCGCGCACGGCAGCAGGAACAGCCCCGCGGCCACCACCGATGCCCCGTAGCCGAAGCCGGTGATCCTCGGCAGCTGGGCGAACTGCGGGAGCAGCAGGAACCATGAGTACAGCCCCGCGCCGAGGAGGAAGGCGGCCAGGTTGGCCGTCCACACCCCGCGGACCCGCATCATCGTCATGTCGACCAGCGGGTTGCGGCTGCGCAGTTCCACCACGATCCACAGGCCGCAGACGGCCAGGCCGGATGCCAGCAGCGCCAGCGTGGGCGGGCCGGTCCAGCCCCAGGCCGTGGTCTGGGCGATCGCGATGAGCACGCCCGACAGGCCGGCGGTCATCAGCGCCGCCGCGGCCCAGTTGACCCGGCCCGGCGAGCGGACCTGCGACTCCGGCACGTAGCGCCAGGTGCAGAAGGCCGCGACGATCATGATCGGCAGCGGGATCCAGAACAGCCAGTGCCAGCTCAGATGCTCGTCGATCAGCCCGCCGACGACCAGCCCGAGACCGCCCCCGACCCCGAGGATCGCGGACATCAGCCCGATGCTCCCGGGAACCCGGTCAGCGGGAAACTCATCCCGGACGATCGCGAACGAGAGCGGGAAGATACCGCCGGCCACCCCCTGGACGACGCGGGCCACGATCAGCACCGGCAGCGAGCCGGCCAGGGCCGCGAGCAGGGTCCCGGCGGCGAGCACCAGCAGCGTCCACACCAGCAGCCGCTGCTTGCCGTACAGGTCGCCGAGCTTGCCGATGATCGCCGTGCCGACCGAGGCCGACAGCAGGAAGCCCGTCAGCAGCCAGGTGACACCCGTCTCGCTGGCCTGCAGACTCCGCTGGATCGTCGGCAGCGCCGGGATCACCGCCGAGCTCAGGACCGCGTACACGAGGGCGCCGAGCGACAGCACGGCCAGGATCACGTTCGGCTGGACGTGCTGACCAGCGCGCGGCCCCGACATCTCGTTACTGTAACTGAGCGGCACATCCGGGCCATGAGCCAGTTCGGCCGGGGTTCAGCCGCACCGGCAGGCCGCTGGGTGACGACGGGCGCCGAGCACGATCACCGTGTGTCCGGCACCGGGCACCCACCGGAGCCACGGGCCTGATACTGCTGTCGGTCTCCGCACAGCTACCCGCCGTTAGCGGCGTTTTCGCTGGTCAGCGATCTATTGTCGTGTTTTCACACGCGCCCCTACCTGCCTCCAGTAGGTTCCCCGAGACAGGCGTTCCCCGCGCCACCTGACGTCACGGGCGTCAGCTCGCCGGGTGGACGCGAAGTGTCGCGGACAGGAGCGGGATGTCCGTAGCGCCCCGTCACGCAAAGCCCAAGGCGCCCGTCATCAGGCTCCGGGCACCGGTGTTGGCCCCGGCCGGGGTGCCGGTAGTGGTCGCGGCAGCCAGTCATGCCAGGCCAAAGGCGCCCGTCATCAGGCTCCGGGCACCGGTGTTGGCTCCGGCCGGGGTGCCGGTAGTGGTCGCGGCAGCCAGTCATGCCAAGCCAAAGACACCCGTCATCAGGCTCCGGGCACCGGTAGTGGTGCCGGCGGTGGCCGCGGCAACCCTCGCCAGCGTGGCCGCGGCCTTTGTGTCCCTGCACGGCGGATCGGCGGCGGCCGGGCCCGCACATAACGCGATGGCGGTGACGGGGGCGGGGGCGGTCTTCACCGGCGACCGGGTGACCACCGCCGTCCGCACCGACGTCGCGGCCGCGAAGGCCGGCACGGCAGCCAAGCTGGCCGCCCAGCGCGCGCACCACGCCCAGCAGCAGGCGGCCCAGCAGCAGGCGGCCCAGCAGCAGGCGGCCCAGCAGCAGGCTCAGCAGCCCGCAGCGCCGCCGCCGAGCGCTGCCCCGCCACCACCCACCACCGGCGGCGGGGATCCCGCCCATTCCGCGCTGGGCACCTGCATCCGCAACGCCGAAGAGGGCGGCAGCTACGCCTGGGGACCAGGCAACGGCGGCGGGGCGTACCAGTTCGTGATCGGCACCTGGGAAGCGTACGGCGGCGCGGCCAGCGAGTTCGGCGTCGCCGGGCCCGCGTACCAGGACCAGATCTTCGACAACGCCGTGAACGCGGGGGGCGCGTCGAACTGGACGGCCTACGACGGGTGCTGACAGTACAGAACGCACCACGCCACCTGGCCTGATCACCGGCTGGCCCAGCATCGGGCCGTTACCGCTGGTGCGCTGACCCACCACCCGAGATGACCCGGCCGCGGCTGGACAGGGCGCACCCCGCCATGCGGCATGATCAAGTGTGCGAAGGCGGGCGACCAGGGTGATCCGGGCGGGCCGGTGAGGGAATCCCCAGTTTTCCTTCAGGTTTTGTTGCAAGAGTGCGCGTGATGAGGTCTGAGCTGTCACCAGCGCCAGCACCGGCCGCGTTCCCCGTGCCCACCCGGCAGGCGCCCGCGCGCCGGACGGGCGATGCCGTGGCCGTCGCCGTCCTCCTCGCGCTGCCGGTCATCGTCTTCGGGATCCCCGCGCTGCTCGGGCACGCCGTCCTGCCCGGTGACGACCTGACCCAGAACTTCCCGCTGCGCGTGCTCGCCGGGCACGAGATCCGCAGCGGTCAGCTGCCGCTGTACAACCCGTACATCTGGGGCGGCGCGCCCCTGCTCGCCGACTGGAACGCCGGCGCCGTGTACCCGCTCACGTTCCTGTTCGCCATCCTGCCGCCCATCCCGGCGTGGACGCTCAGCATGATCGTCACCTGGGCGGTGGCCGGGCTTGGCATGTTCTGCTTCCTGCGGGCCCTCCGCCTGGGAAGCCTGGCGGGCTTCCTGGGGGCGCTTTCGTTCGCCTTCGCCGGGGCCATGTCGGCCCAGGTCGCCCACTTCGGGCTGATCGCCGGCATGAGCTGGGTGCCGGTGCAGCTGCTGAGCGTGCTCCGGCTCACACAGACCCGCAGCACCGCCTCCCGGCTGCGCTGGATCGCGGTCCTGGCCGCGGCGCAGGGCCTCACGATCCTCGCGGGCGAGCCGCGCGCCATCGCTGACGCCGGGGTGATCGTCATCATCTACGCGGCCTGGCGGGTCGCCCGCCTCGGGCGCCGCTGCGGCCCGGCGGCGATCAGCGTCGCCGCGGGCCTGGCGCTGGGCGTCTGCCTCGGCGCGGTCCAGTGGATGCCCGGCCTGGCCGTTATCGGCACGTCCCAGCGCGGGGCGAGTTCAGTGGCCCTGTTCAACTCGGGCTCGCTGCCGCACCGGTGGCTGCTTCTGATGCTGGTGCCGGACCTGCTGGGCGGCTCCGGCTCGCTCGGCCAGCCGGCCTTCTTCGCCAGCTACAACCTGGCCGAGGTGACGGGATACGTCGGGATCCTCCCGCTCGTCGCCGCGGCCGCCCTCCTCGGCCGCTTCCGGCTGCGGCCACGGCTCCCTGAGTGGATCGTGTGGCACTTCATGGCGCTCGTCGGGGTCGTGCTCGCGCTCGGGGGCAACACCCCTCTCGGGGGGCTGCTCGCTCAGTTGCCGCTCTTCGGCGGCCAGCGGCTGCAGAGCCGCAACATCCTGGTCGCGGACCTGGCGCTGGCCGTCCTGCTCGCCTACTGGGCCGACCACCCGGTCAGCGAGCGGAGCCAGCGGCTCGTCCGGGCCCGTGGCCGGCGCCGTGCCGGTCTGGAGACGGTCCTGGGCGCCGTGCCCCCGCTCGCCATGATCGCCGTCGCCGTTCTCGGCCTGGGCTGGGGCGCGGGCCTCCTCCACTGGCTGAGGGCGGGCCCGGGCGCCGCCAGCGGCGCCGGCAGCCTCAAACCGTGGCTGGGCCCGTACGCGCTGATCGGCGTTGGGGCCATCGCGTTTGTGATCTTCGGACGGCGCCTCCGGCCGCGGCAGCGGTCGCGCTGGCTGGGCACCCTCGTCGTCATCGATCTGATCGTTTTCACGCTCCTCGGGGTGGTCGCGGTCCTGCCCGGCCTGGGCCACGGCGCGAGCGCGGCGGCCGGCCAGCGCGCCGCGGCCGCCCCGCGGCCGGTCGCGGCGCTCGGGTACCCGGGACGTTTCGCGATCTACGATCCCGGCCAGCTCCATGCGGACGAGCTGCCGCTGCTCGGGTCGCCCGATCTCAACGCCATCAGCGCCACCCCGTCGGTCCAGGGGTATTCGTCCCTCGTGAACGGCTTCTACGCATCGGCGACCGGGGCGCACCGGGCCATGGGCGACGGGCAGGATGTGCTCGATCCCAGGGCCGTGGGCGACGGGACTCTCGACCAGCTCGGCACCTCGGTGCTGCTCACCGCGCCCGCCTACCTGATGACCGCCGCCCCCGGGCGATCCGGGCCGGCCCCCGGGCCGCCGGGAACCGGCCGGCGCGACGTCGCGGCGGATCAGCACGCCACCTGGTACTTCGCCACCCCGCTGGCCGTGTCGAGGCTCGAGGTGCCCGACGCGGACGCCCGGCAGGACGCGGCGTCCGGGACCCAGATAGGGCTCATGACCGCGGACGGCTCGACCCGCTGGTTCCCGGCGAGCGCGCCGGATGATTCGGTGCTCGCGATCAGCCTGCCTCACCCGGTGACGGGCATCGCGGTGGTGGCCCAGGCGGACGGCAAGCCAAGCCATCTCGGCCCGCTGTCCGTGGTCGTGTCGGACGGCAGCGTGTTCGTGGCCAACGGGCAGCTCCAGGACGCCCTGGTGCCGCCGCGGTGGGGATACGCCGGCCACGACGGCTCCTTCGCCGTGTTCGTGAACCACTCCGCCCAGCGCCCGCTCAGCCTCGAGGCTCTGCCCGGGCGATCAGCGTCGGGGGCGTCGGTACGGCAGATGGCCGGCTCGGCCGCCGTGTTCTCCCCGCACGGCGTCCGGGTCGTCCGCTCAGTGGCGGCCATACCGGGCTGGACCGCCACCTGGCATCCCCAGCGCGGACGGGCGGTCACGCTGGCCGTCGCCCGGGCCGGCCTCGTCCAGGCCATCGACGTTCCGCCGGGAAGAGGCATCGTGACCTGGAGCTACGTGCCGCCGTGGTTCACGGCCGGCTTCGCCCTGTCCCTCGGGGCGGCCGCGCTCATCCTGCTGCTCGTGGCCTGGCAGCTGCTGCTCCTGATGACCGGCCGCCGCGCCCGGCCCCGGCGGGCGCCGCCGCTGATGTATCCCCCGCTGGCCCGGGAGCAGGCGCATCCGGCTCAGGAACGGGCCCCTCTGGCCCGGGCCAAGTGAGGCTTCACATGACTCTCCACATGGCCACCCCGGCATCGGCCGAACTTGTCCTGGCCTGCATGCTGGCGGGCCCGCCACGCCGACAGGACGCTGCCGAACGATGCATGACCTACCTGACACCCAGTCGCTGACATCCGCCCCGCTGGTCACCGCGCCCGACGGTTCCCAGGTCCGGCCGCTCTGCCGCATCACCGGCCTGGGCAGCTTCGGCCACTTCCAGCTTGAGCCGGGCGAAACCGCGAGGGCCGTCTCCCATGCCACCGTGCAGGAGATCTGGTACATCGTCGGCGGACGCGGGCTGATGTGGCGCCAGCAAGACGGCCACGCCCTGATCACGGTCGAGCTGCGGCCCGGCGTGTGCCTGACGATTCCCCTCCGGACTGCTTTCCAGTTCCGCGCCGACGACGCCAGCGAGCCGCTCACCGCGGTGGCCGTCACGATGCCCCCCTGGCCGCTGGACGACGCGCACGAGGCCCGGCCGGAGCAGGGCCCGTGGGCACCAGCGCTCCGGCGGTGACCCCGGGCCTGGCACCGCGCCGGCCGCCGCACCACCGCTATCCCGATTGCGCGCCGCGCCGCGGGCGGACATGCTACGAGCATGCCCACAGCTGTGATCATTGGGGGACGAGGTCAATGTGGGCGGGCGATCGGCCAGCGGCTGGCCGCCGGGGGGTGGGCCGTCACCGCCACTACCGCCGGGCCCCTGCCGGACCCGGCGGCCACCCCGGGGATCCGCTGGTCGGCCCTGGCGCGCGACCAGGTCAGGGACCTCGGCGCGGTGGTGCCGCCCGGCACCGATCTCGTCGTTGACATCGTGGCCTTCACACCGGCGCATGCCGAGCAGCTGCTCGCGCTCGGCGACCGGATAGGCGCGGCGGTCGTGCTGTCGACGATGTCCGTTTACACCGACCCCGAAGGCCGCTCGCTCGCTGAGGCAGCCGATGAAGCCAGCTTCCCCGCCTGGCCGGTGCCGATCCCCGAGGACTGGCTGGTCCTGCCCCCTGGCGACGGCAACTACTCCACCCGCAAGGCCGCGCTGGAACGCGTCCTGCGCGACCGCGCACCGTGGCCCGTCACGATCATGCGCCCCGGCGCGATCCACGGCCCGGACAGCCGCCACCTGCGCGAGTGGTATTTCATCAAGCGGGTTCTCGACGGCCGCCGGCAGGTCATCCTCCCCTTTGACGGAGCCAGCGTCTTCCAGCCCACGGCAGCCGTGAACCTGGCGGAACTGGTCGCGCTCGCCGCCGGCCAGCCCGGCCACCGGACGCTCAACTGCGGGGACCTGGACCCGCCGTCGGCGGCCCAGATCAGCGCGGTCATCGACGGCCTCATGGACTGGTCCACCGAGCGGGTCCTGGTGGCAGGCCCGGCACCGGCGCCGACCGTCGGCGACCACCCGTGGTGCGTGCCCCGCCCCGTCGTCGCCGACATGCGGCGCGCTCAGGCCGAGCTCGGCTACCGGGAGGCGGCCAGCTACGCCGACGCGCTCGCTGGAGACCTGGCCTGGGTGGTTGAGGCCTGCTCCGGGCGTGACTGGCGCGAGGTCCTGCCGGATCTGGCCGGCTATTCACGAGACCTCTTCGACTATGCCGCCGAGGACGCCTACCTGGCCGGCGCCGGGGCCTGAACCGGTTCGCCCGCTGCGGGCTCCGCCAGGTCAGCCCAGCAGGCGGGCGCGATGCTGCCACGCGAGCTGGAGCACCGCCGCCCCGGCCGCTTGCGTGGGCTCGGCGCCGCCCGCGAACCGGTCGATGACCTCCGCGGCGAAGGGCACGCCCGGCGTGCCCGGCGTGCCCGGCCCGCCCGGATCGCCCGGCCCGCCCGGATCGCCCGGCCCGCCCGGATCGTCCAGCCCGCCGATCACCCGCCCTTCGGCGTTGGCGGTGACCAGGCCCGCGAAGAGGCCGTCGAAGACGTCGCTGTCGAACACGGCCACGGCCAGGATGTCCACCGCCAGCGTCAGCGGGTCCACGCCCATGCCCAGGCAGAACACGCGCAGCGTCCCGGCCCCGCGCGCGGCGGACAGCGCCCGGTAGAAGGGCCAGCGGCCGTAATCGAGAGGGCTGCCGAGGTCGCGGTAGTCCTCCGTGGTGCCGAGCAGTTCCTCGCTGAACTCGCGCGCCATCGACCGCCACAGGCTCAGGTCGCTGCCGACCGAGGCCGGATTGCCGTCGGCGGGCTGGAAGATCCCGACCGGCATGACCTGGTAGAGGCCGCCCGCGTGGGTGACCTGGCCCGGGTCACGCCAGTGCAGCAGGAACGACGCGTCACCGGATGCGGTGCGCCGGAGGGTGAGGGTGGTGACCGCGCACATCGCGCTGCGCCGTGACAGGTCGCAAGGGTCGCCGATGAAGTCCCGGAACGGCAGCCGGGGCGCGGTCGCCGGGCCACGGCCATCGGCCAGGGCGGCGGCCAGCTCGTGGGCCAGGGCCTCGCCGATGTTCACGCCGTCGAAGTACCGACCGTGGGCCAGGTCCAGGTGGCTGGCCCCGGGAGCGAGGCGCGCGGCCAGCAGCCGGTAGCAGGGCCGGTTGTCGAACAGCGCCGGCGGGCCGAGCGCGGCGATCGCGTCGGTATAGGCGGGGTAGCGGGTGCCGTCGCCGCGCAGCGGCCGCACGTGCGCGGACACGGGCTCGGTGCCGCTGACGGCCGGCGCGGGCGGATGCCCGGCCCAGTTCAGCGTCACCTCGTCCAGGCCGAGCGGCTGCGATGGGATCCACTCCTCGCGGCACAGCAGCGCGGTCGTGCCGGCCCGCGCCACGCCCGGGTAGAGCCTGCTGGCCGCCTGGGTGAGCGGGTAGCGGCGCTCGTTCAGGCCGCGGCGGACCGCGCGCCAGCGGGCGGGGGAATCAGCGGGGAAACGCGCGGCGCGCGACATGGCATCGTCCCCGCCTGATAGCCGGCGACCAGCGGACCCGGTCACTGTAGCGGGCGGCCCACCCGGTCACCGCAGCGGCGCGCCCGGTCAGCGGGCGGCCCGCCCGGTCACCGCAGCAGCCCGCCCGGTCACCGCAGCAGCCCGCCCGGTCACCGCAGCAGCCCGCCCGGTCACCGCAGCAGCCCGCCCGGTTACCGCAGCTGCCCGCCCGGCCGGTCACGGTACGGGCCGGCGGCGGCCGCGGTCTCCATAGAGTGAGCGGATGGACGCCGCGCAACGTCAGCTGAGCGACCAGATCGACCACGCGACGCAGCGCCTGCTCGGCACGGCCCGTGTCATCGCCGCGCCGGACCTGCGGGCGCCGTCGCTGCTGCCGGGCTGGACGCGGGCGCACGTCCTGGCGCACCTGGCCCGCGGCGCCGACGCGATGCGCAACCTCCTGGTCGGGGCCCGGGCCGGGCAGGACCGCCCCGCCTACCCCAGCCCCCAGGCCCGGGCCGCAGACATCGAGCACGGCGCGGGCCTGGGGGCGAAGGAGCTCGTGGCCGACCTGGCCGACTCGGCGATGGCCTTCCGTGCCATCAGCACGCAGCTGCCCGACGGCGCCTGGCAGTTCCCCGTGCGGGTCCTGGACTCGCAGCCGTTCCCGGCCGGGCAGCTGCTGACCCGGCGGCTGGTCGAGGTCGAGCTGCATCATTGCGACCTCGGCGCCGGATACGGGCCGGGCGACTGGCCGGCCGCCTTTGCCGCCATGGAACTCACCGAGCCGATGCGCTCCCAGCGCCGGGACCGGCTCACCCGCGCCCAGCAGGCGTGATCAGCTACACGCCGTGGCGGCGGGCCCGTCAGGGGGTCCCGACAGGAGGGCCTGTCCCGAGGGGCCCGCGCCGGGCACCGGCGTATCACCGGGCGGCGAGTTCCTTGTCCGCCCTGGCCCGCGGTTCTTCGGCCACGGCGGCCGGTGCTTCCACGTGGACCCCGCGGAAGAAGACGGCGCTGGCCGCGGCGGCCAGGACCATGGCGATGGCGGCCCCGAGCGCGGCGTAGTTCAGGCCGTGGGTGAACGCGGCGCGGGCCGCCGCGAGCAGGTCCGCGCCGAGCCGGCCCGGGAGCTGGCCGGCCACGGTCACCGCGCCGCCCAGGGTGTCGCGGGCCGCCGCCAGCGCCGCCGGTGGCGTGCTGGCCGGCGCGGAGGCCGCCAGGCCGGACCGGTAGGCCGCGACCCCGACGCTGCCGAGCACCGCGATGCCCAGCGCCGCCCCGAACTCGGTCGCGGTCTCCACCACCGCGGCGGCGGCGCCGGCCCGCTCCGGCGGGACCGCCCCCATGACCAGCTCGTTGCCGACGGTCATGACCCCGACGATGCCGCCGGCGTAGATGGCGGCGCAGATCAGGAGGAACCAGAGCGGCGAGTGCGGGCGCAGCTGGGTGAGCCCGGCGAAACCCAGCCCGGCGAGGCCGAACCCGCCCGCGGCGAGGTACGCGCGGTCCACCCGCCCGGCGAGCAGCTGGGCGGCCGGCGCGGCCGTCATGGTCCCGGCCATCGGCACCAGCGACCACAGCGCGGCGGTCAGCGGGCTCATCCCCAGCACCGACTGGAGGTACTGGGTGGCGAAGATGGCGAACCCCACGATGGCGAACATCGACACCAGGTTCATCGCGACCGCGCCGGTGAAGCCCCGGCTGCGGAACAGCTTCAGGTCGATCATCGGCGCGATGCTGCGGGCCTGCCGGGCGACGAACACGGCGCCGACGGCCACGCCGGCCACGATCCACAGGGCGCGCTGCAGGTTCAGGCCGCCAGCGGCGATCTCCTTGATGCCGTAGATCACCGGCAGCACGGCGGCGAGCGAGAGCACCGAGCTGACCAGGTCGAACCGGCCCGCCTGCGGGGCGCGGAACTCCGGCACCAGCACGGGGGCGAGCACCAGCAACAAGATCATGAACGGGATGTTGATCAGGAAGACCGAGCCCCACCAGAAGTGGTTCAGCAGGACGCCGCTGAGCACCGGCCCGAGCGCGATGCCGCTCATCGTCGCGCCGGTCCAGATGGCGATGGCGGCGCGCCGCTGCTTCTCGTCGTGGAACATGTTGCGGATCAGCGCGAGGGTCGAGGGCATCAGCGTCGCCCCGGCGATCCCCAGCACCGCCCGGGCGGCGATGAGCTGGCCGGCGGTCTGCGAGTAGGCGGCCCCCAGCGAGGCGAGGCTGAACGCCGCGGCCCCGATCAGCAGCAGCCGCCGCCGGCCTATCCGGTCGCCCAGCGAGCCCATGGTGATGAGCAGGCCGGCCAGCACGAAGCCGTAGACATCGAAGATCCACAGCTGCTGGGTGCTGGTCGGCTCCAGGTCCCTGGCGATGAAGGGGACGGCGAAGTACAGCACGGACACGTCCATGGACACCAGCAGGAGCGGCAGCAGCAGCACCGCCAGCCCGGTCCATTCCCGGCGCCCGGCCCGTTCTGGCCCGGGCTGAGCCGTCTGATGAGTCGTCATGTGGGCGACTGTACAGATGTCTGAGACGATCGTCTAGTACAATTGTTCCAGACATTCGTGCGAAACGATGGGTATGCTGCTGACCGTGGGAAACCGTGAGGACCTGCTGGCCGGGGCGAAGCGCTGCCTGATCGAGAAGGGCTACGCACGCACGACCGCGCGCGACATCGCGGCCGCCTCCGGCGTGAGCCTGGCGGCCATCGGCTACCACTTCGGCTCCAAGGAAGCCCTGATGAACCAGGCCATCTACGAATTCGTCGGCGAATGGGGCGAGGAGGTCGAGCGCGCCCTGACCGCCGAGGGGGCCCTGGACACCGAACCGCTCAAGCGGTTCGAATCGATCATGGGGCGGACGATCGAGTCGTTCAGCGGCCCGGCTCGCGGGATGTGGGCGGCGCAGCTGGAGCTCATGGGCCCGATGGAGCAGAACGAGGAGCTGCGCACCTTCCTGGCCCAGGTCCAGCGCGTCGCCGCGGGCGGGCTGGCGGAGCTCTTCCTGGGGATCGATCCCGCCCAGGACCCGGAGTCGGCACGGACGGCCGGCTCGGTCCTGCACGCCATGTTCATCGGCATCATCGTGAAGTGGTTCATGGACCCGGAGCAGGCTCTGTCGGCCGCCGAGCTCACCGAGGGAATGCGGATCATCGCCGAGCGCATGACCGGCCCAGGCGCCGAGGGCATCCGAACCGGCTAGCTGGTGGGCAGGTCCGCGACGGCCTGAACGGTCAGGTCCGCCAGGCTGGTGAGCACCAGCGAGGCCGCGTGCAGGGCAGCGGGCTCCGGCGGGTATCCCGGGTGCGGGACCGCGATGACCCGCAGGCCCGCGGTCGCCGCCGAGCGCAGCCCGTTGGTGGAGTCCTCGACCGCCGCGCAGCGGTCCGGCGGGTGGCCCAGCCGGGCGGTGACCGCGAGGTAGATGTCCGGGGCCGGCTTGCCGCGGTCGACCTGCTCGGTCAACAGGGCGGCCGTGAAGCATTCCCCCAGGCCCGCGCCATCCAGAACCGCGTCGATCAAGGCCGGCGGGGATGAGCTGGCCAGCCCGAGCGGCCAGCGCGCGGCCAGCGTCCTGACCGCCTCGGCGGCACCGGGCATGAGCGGGACCCCGGCGCGGTAGCGGGCCCGCATCCCCTCGATCACCGTGGCCGCGACCGTCTCCGGCGGCAGGCCAACGCCCAGGTCCTGGCTGAGATACCTGGCCCATTCACCGGTGCTCATGCCCATGATCCGCTGCTGGGCGTCCGGGGCCCACCGGCCGCCGTGCTCGGCCACCACCTGCCGGCGCACCTGCTCCCACACCGGCTCGGAATCCACGATCACGCCATCCAGGTCGAACACGACCGCCTCGATCATGCACCCGCCCTGCCACGTCTCGGTTGCCAGCACCCATCCCGATCATGCCCGGTCCTGCCCGCCGGGATGAAAGGAGTCCACGACCCGATAGTCACGTGCTATTACCGGATCCTGGGCACACTGGGCACAATGGCAGCGGGTCCCGGGCGCCGGGCTCCGTGATCGTCAGGAGAACGAGGTCATGAGCGAGTCACTGAGCTTGGGCACCGTCGGCGCGCCGTCGCGGGACCGGACCCACACCCTGTTCGGGCAGACGATGGGGTACGTCGCGGTCACCACCGGCTTCTTCGCGCTGGGCGCCTATCTGGGGCGCCACCTGGCCGAGGGCTGGGCCATCGTGTGGTTCATCGTCGCCTTCGCCTGCCTGATCGGCATGAACTTCACGGTGCGGCGGTCCAAGGGGCTGAGCGCGGTGCTGCTGTTCGTGGTCGGCACGGCGCTGGGCCTGGCGATGGCGCCGGCGCTGGTCTACTACGCGAGCGTGAACCCGCAGGCGCTCTGGCAGGCCGGCGGCGCCACCGCGCTGTTCATCGCCGGCTTCGGGACGGCCGGCTACGCGACCCGGCGCGACCTTTCCGGGCTCGCCCGCCTGTGCTTCTGGGCGCTGGTCGCCCTCATCGTGTTCGGCATCGTGCTGATCTTCGTCCGGATTCCGGCCGGCGACCTGATCTACTCGGTCCTCGGCCTGGTGATCTTCGCGGGCCTGACCATGTTCGATTTCCAGCGGCTGCGGCGCTCGAAGGACATCGACTCCGCGCCGCTGCTCGCCGCGTCGATCTTCCTTGACGCGCTGAACGTGTTCCTGTTCTTCCTGCGGATCTTCTCGCGCGGCAACTGAAAGGCCCGGCAATAGGACCGCTGGGCTCGCGGGACCCGTTCCCTGATCCAGCGCCTATTGCCGGGCCTCTCAGCCGTTGCCGGGGCCGTCAGCCGTTATGCCTGACCGGCTGGAAGTAGTGATTGAGAGTCCAGTCCGCGAGGCTTAGCGCGAGGTTGCGGCCGGCGACATCGGCGAACCGGAAATGGATACCCAGCCACACCCGTGCGTTGACAACGTCCGCGCGCAGGGCCCGTCCGGTCTCGTAGTTACGCGTTGCTCCTGGTACCGCCGTTGATATCAGCGTGAGATCCAGGTGCCGGCCGAACAGTTCCTCCAGCGCGCGTGAGAAGGACGCGGCGACAGCGTTGTAGCCGCTCGAGTACTCCGGGTAGTTCGGGTTGACGACCAGCGGCGTCCAGGTGGGGTCGGGGATGGTCGCCGGGTTGCCGTCGGTGTCGGCCAGCTGGATGGCCGTGCTCGGCCGCCAGGTGCCGTAGAACAGCTTGGCCCGCCAGGTGGTGATGAGCGCGTCGGCGACGGTCATGCCGACCGCGGCGAACATCCGGGCGGACTGCACGATGTCGAGCCCGCGCTTGGCCGCCTGGTCCCGCAGCGCGGCGTTGATCTGCGTGAAAGCGTTGCCGGAGAAGAACAGCGCGGTGGCGGTCTGGTCGGCCGTCCGCACGGTCGAGGTAGCCGAGCCGACCGCCTTCACCTCGTTGAAGTCACGCGTGTAGCGCCTGGATGTGAGGGCGGGCGGCGGCGGCGGGGCGAATTGCGTGGCGCTGCGCACCAGCAGCGGCGTTACCCCGCCGAGCCAGGGTACGGCCATGGGCGCGAAGGCGGGCGGTGTCGGCCGCCACACGCCCGGTGCCGGTGGTGTGGTGAAGAACACCGGCGCGTTGCGGCCGTCGTTGGCGCGCAGGGCAATGATCTTGCTGGCCATCAGCTCGCCGAAGGCCACGCCCTCGGTCTTCGCTGTCCCGTCCGGGATCCCAGCGAGCGAGGCCGCCAGCGCCGCATCCAGCGAGGACTGCGCGTACGGCTCATAGGTTTCGAGGATCATGTGGGCGGCGGCGGCGGCCGCGGCGGTGGCCGACGCACCACGTGGGGCGCGGTCGTCGAAGACGTACGGCCCGTATCCGCCTTCCACGCCGATCACCGCGTCGTATATTGCGGCGTGCATGAACGCCAGGTAGAGGCCCCATTCCTGCGGTGCCCTGCTCGCGTCCCCGGCCAGCGTGTTCACCGCGGTCGCGTTCCAGTCGGAGACCACCGCTGCGTTCTCGGCGTGGCCGGCTGCTGCCGCGCTCGCGCCGTGCCCGGCAGCCGCTGCCGCGCTCGCGGCCGCAACGGACAGCGGAGCAGTTAGCACCACAGCGACGCCGAGGCCGAGCAGCCGGCCCTTGAGGCGCATCCGCGCCGGATTGACAGAAGCCGGAAACAATGTGCACTTCATCGAGCACCCCCAGTAGGCATGTCGCCGCCGCAGGGGGTGGCGACTGGACCTTCAGCGGAAGCCGCGCCGAACGCTGCACCAGTGGCTGCCATGCCGGCCAAGACGCGCCTGCATGTGCCGTTCAAAGCGGTCCCCCCATCCCGGAGCTGGCTGCCGTTTGCAGCGAGTGGGGAGCTCCGGTGGCCCGCGTTGCTCTACCGCGATCCTCTGCCGACGGCGGATGAAGACGCCATACGACATTTGGCTTATGCTTTAGGTGGTCTTGGTGATTTGACATGGATCTGGCGGGGGTGCTCCAGGCCGTAGCTGCCTTGCGGAAGGCACGTGACGGCGACTTTTTCGTATTGCTCGCCCCCGGCGTCGTCCGCGCCTTACTGCGGGCTCTTCCCGCTGACGCGATCACCCTCAATGACCTCGATGTTCACGCGCATCAACGTGCCCTTGTGGAACTGCTGTCCACCGGGGCCGAGGGGCGCATGGCGTGTTCTGGCGGCACTTCTGGAACACATTCAGCCCCACGTACGCCGAGCACGTCGGCCGGCTGGGCGGTGGGGCCATGACGGCCGCGGCATTCTCCGGCGACCGCCGATGGCGCCCGGCCGGCCTGCACACCGACCGCGTGGCCCCGGGCGGAGGCGGCAGGGAACTGGTCATGCCGCTCCCCGCCCCGCCCGGCATCGTCCGCCGGCTCGTTTTCTCCCGTGGGCCCGGCTGCCCGTTCGGTGACGACGAGCGGGACACCGCCGTGCTGCTTCAGCCCCACATCGCCGACGCGCTCCGCGTGCAGGGGCGCCGCGCCGCCTCGCGGCTGCTGACCAGGCGGCAGCAGGAACTGCTCCGCCTGGTCGCGGCCGGCCACGACAACATCTCGATCGCCGGCCAGCTCGGGCTGTCACCCGCCACCGTGCGCAAGCACCTGGAGAACGCGTTCGCCCGGCTGGAGGTCTCCAGCCGGACCGAAGCGGTCGCCAAGATCTGCCCCGACGCCACCTGGCGCTGACGCGGAGCCCGTGCGCCATGCCTATCAGGGCCTGGCTGCCGATCATGGTCCGGGCGCCGGGGCGGCCGGGCGCAAGTCCCCGGCGCCGGAGCGCAGGAGTGCAAGGAGCCGGGCACCGGCTTAACGTGGTGCTATGGACCGGTTGCTGGTCGGCCGTGAGTATGCGGGCCATCTCACCGATGCCGACCTCGGGCTGCTGGCGTCGCTGCGCGGCGACCCGGATACCGCGGCGTCGCTGCGCGGCGACCCGGAGGCGCTGCTGCGGCTGCTGGAGCATCCGGGCCTGTTCCGCGTCGTGTCCGGCCCGGGCGATACCGCTCCCGCCGGGGCGGCGCCCGCGTCCCCGTTCCTGGTGTTCGCGGCGTTCGTGCAGCGCGCCACCGCCGAGCTGGCGTCCATGGACCACGTGCCGGAGCGCACGGGACCGCGCCAGCGGGTGCCACTGTTCGACGCGCCCGCCCTGCGGGACTTCCTGGCCGCGCCCGCCCGCCGGCTGTTCCTGGCCGAACTCCTCTCCTCCTTCACCCGCGTCGCCAGCGGCCGCTACCGGACCCGGGCCGGCGGGCGGACCCGGACCCGGCGTTTCAGCGAGCTCGACCCGGTGCGGCTGGCGGCCCTGCTGGACGCGGTCCCGCAGGCCGAACGGCCCGGCGTGTACCGCAGGCTCGGCGACGTGGCGCTGTTCCTGACCGGGGTGTTCCCCGACTACGCGACCGCCCACGCCCTCGGCCCGGTCAACGCCGCCCGGCTGCTGCGCGCCGCCGAGCTGCCAGCCGCCCAGCAGGAACGCCTGGCCAGCGCGCCAGCCATCGAGCTCTGGGAGCATCTCGGGGCCCGCTGGTACCGGGCCGCCCGCGACCTGGCCCCGGCCGGCACCGCGCGGATCACGGTGGTCGGCGAGGTGGCCGACCGGTTCAGGCAGGCCCGGCGCGTGCTCAACCATGTCGCCGACCAGTACCTGTTCCCCTCGGGCAGCCCGTGGTTCCCGCTGCCCGGCTCCTAGGGCCGCCGGGCTGGCGCCACCGCGGCCGGGTGGACGTCCCCGGCCGGCTCACCAGCGGCCGCGGTGCACAACCTCGCCGAACGGGCGCCGCCGGGGATTCCTGCTCGGCGCCAGCGGCCGGTCAGCCGGGTAGCCGAGCGAGATGAGCAGCGCCCAGCTGCGGTCCTCGGGCAGGCCGAGCAGTTCCCGGGCGAGCTGGATGTCGGCGACACCAGCGTGGCAGCTGCCGATGCCGAGGTCGGCGGCGGCCAGCATCATGGCCATCGTCGCCTGGCCCAGGTCGAACTGGGCCCGGTGGAATTCGTTGTCGGCAGGGGGGCCGACCACCACGATCGCCGCCGCCGACCCGGCGACGTGGCCCGCCCCCCGCCAGACCTTCGCCAGCTCACGGAGCTGCCCACGGTCGGTGACGAGGACGAAGTCCCACGGCTGCCAGTTCTGTGAGGACGGGGAGCGGCGGCCGGCCTCGAGGATCTGGTCCAGATCCTCCGGCGGCACCGGGCGGTCGGCGAACGACCGTACGTTGCGGCGTGAGGTAATGGCCTCCCAGGTCTGCATGACCCTGCCAACGCCCGGGGCTCCCGGTTCATTCTCGGCCGCCCCCGGCCGCCGTTAAGCACCAAGAGGCCCCACCCTACTGCCGGGTCTCTAAGGCTGGGTGGGTGTCCCGGACGGTTCAGCGGACGGCTGGCTCGCGGTCGGCGATGCCGCCGACGGCGACGGGCTGGGTCCGGACGTTCCGAGGGACGGGGACGGGCTGGCCGACGGTGTGGGCGAATGGCTCGTGTGCCGCGGCGTGGGAGAGGGGCTCGGTGCCCGCGTGGGCGCGTGCGTCGCTGCCGGCGCGCCCGGCTGGACCGGCCCCGCGTCCGCGGACGGCGAGGGCGGGCGGACCTGCAGCCACAGCGCAAACACGGCCAGGAACAGGCCGGTGAGCACGATGGTCGAGGTGCGGAGGCGGCGGCGCAGGAAGCTCATCAGCCGGCTCCGGGCGCACGGCCGGTGTCGAGATCGGCGGCCACGTTGATGCCTTCACGGCGGAAGGCCGACGCGACCCGCGCCCGCAGCTCACGGCCAACCTCGAACTGAATGCCCGGCAGCGTCCGCGCCACCATGCGCACCGAGAACGTGTCGACCTCGATCTTCTCCACGCCCATCACGGTGGGAGGGTCGAGCATCATCTTGCGCAGCCGGTCGTCGCCGTAGGCCTCCTCGCCGACGCGCCGCAGGATCTCGGTGACGTGGCTGACGTCCACGGCCGCCGGGACCGGCACGTCGATGACGGCCCGGGCCCAGTCCCGGGACAGGTTGGTCACCTGGATGATCTGCCCGTTGGGTGTGGTGATGACCTCGCCACTGACCGTGCGGAGGCGGGTGACCCGGAGGGTGACGTCCTCGACCGTGCCAGTGACCGGCTGCGACACCCCGGACGTCGCGATCGTGATGACGTCGCCGAAGCCGTACTGGCGCTCCCCGGTGATGAAGAACCCGGCGCCGATGTCCTGCACAAATCGCTGCAGGCCGAAGCCCAGCGCGGCGCTGAGCAGGGCGGCCGGCGCCACCAGGCCCGCGAGGGGCACGCCAAGGCGCGTCACGACGAGGACGGCGGTGACGACGTAGATGACAGCCAGCGCCGACCACGTGACGACCTGCGCGACGACCTGGCGGTGCTTGGCGGCCTCGGAACGCACCAGCTCATCGGCCTCGATCGCGCGGGCATCGATGTGTGCCATGATCTTGTCTCGCAGCCATCCGGCCAGCCGGGTGAGCAGAACCGCCCCCAGGACCAGCAGGACGATCACCAGCAGATCGCCGCGGACCCACCGGCTGATGTCAGTGGGCACCCACCGGCTGATGTCGGCCAGCGGAGCGATTGTCACTACAGCCCTCCTGTGTCACGGCCCATCTGGTCGGGACGCCACACGAGCAGACCATCCCGAAGGCCACCACCCGAGGCTAGGCGACGAAGGGCCATGCCACCCACGCCACCCCCGGCGGGGCGGGAATCCCCGCCTACGTGCCCAGAATGGACGGATGCGAGCGTAGCTCGCCAGCAGGGTCAGCAACCGAGGAGCCGCAGCCATGAGCGAGCTGGACGTCATCGTCATCCACATCCGGGCCGAGCAGGCCGCGGAGTACGAACGCCTTTTCGCCGAACGGGAGCTGCCGCGCTGGCGCGAGTACAAGGCACGGGGCGCCTTCATCAGCGCCCGGATCTCCCGCGCCGCGTTCGGCACCGACAACCGCCAGGACGTGGTCAAGTACGTCATCGCCGTCGAGGTCCCGGATCACGCCGCGCACAGCGAGCACGACGCCGATCCCGGATTCCAGGAGTTCAACCGCCTCGCCGACGCCTTCCAGCCCGAGGACCCGCTGGTGTACGGCGGGGAGGTGCTCCACGCCGTCTGAGCGGCGCGGATCCGGCCACCGTAGGCTTTGCGGATGAGCGTCTGTCCTGCGTGCGGCCACCGAAACCAGCCGGGGGCGAAGTTCTGCTCCGAGTGCGGTATCGCCCTCGTGCAGGCTCAGCCGCCCACCTACGAGGAGCGCAAGGTCGTGACCGTGCTCTTCGCGGACCTGGTCGGCTTCACCTCCCGGGCCGAGCAGATGGACCCGGAGGACGTCCGCGCGCTGCTTTCGCCCTACTACGCGCGGCTGCGGGCGGAGCTGGAGCGTTTCGGCGGGACCGTCGAGAAGTTCATCGGCGACGCGGTGATGGCGCTGTTCGGGGCGCCGACCGCGCATGAGGACGACCCGGAGCGGGCCGTGCTGGCCGCGCTGGCGATCCGCGACTGGGTGCGCGAGGAGGAGCCGATCCAGGTCCGGCTCGCGGTGAACACCGGGGAAGCGCTGATCATGCTGGGCGCCCGGCCGTCGGAGGGTGAGGGCATGGCCGCGGGCGATGTGCTGAACACGGCCGCGCGGCTGCAGGCCGCCGCGCCCGTGAACGGGATCCTGGTCGGTGAGCGCACCTACCGGGCGACGCGCCGGGTGATCGAGTACCGCCAGGCCGAGCCGGTGCACGCGAAGGGCAAGAAGGCACGGGTCGCGGTCTGGGAGGCGCTGCAGGCGCGGGCCCGGCTGGGGGTTGAGGTCCCGCACCAGGCCAGGACGGCGCTGGTGGGCCGGGAACGGGAGCTCCACATCCTGCGCGACGCGCTGGCCCGGGTGCGGGCCGAGCGCACGCCGCAGCTGGTCACGCTGGTCGGTGTGCCGGGCGTCGGCAAGTCCCGGCTGCTGTACGAGCTGTCACAGATCGCCGACGCCGACGCGGAGCTGATCTCATGGCGGCAGGGCCGCTCGCTCCCCTACGGCGAGGGAGTGAGCTTCTGGGCGCTCGCGGAGATGGTGAAGGCACAGGCCGGCATCCTGGAGAACGACACCGCGGGCGAGGCCGGGGCCAAGCTGGCCCAGATGACGGCGGACGTGGTGTCCGGCCGGCCGGACGCGGACTGGGTCCACCGGCACCTGGGCGCGCTGGTCGGCCTGGGGAGCGGCGGCGTCCAGGTCAGCAGCGACCGCCGCGGCGAGGTGTTCGCCGCCTGGCGGCATTTCTTCGAGGCCCTGGCCGAGCTGCGGCCGCTGGTGCTCGTGTTCGAGGACCTGCACTGGGCCGACGACGGGCTGCTCGACTTCGTCGACTACCTGGTCAACTGGGCGGGCAGCGTGCCCCTGCTGGTGGTCGGCTCGGCCCGGCCCGAGCTGCTGGCCCGGCGGCCGGGCTGGGGCGGCGGCAAGCCCAACGCGGTCACCCTGTCGCTGGCTCCGCTTTCCGACGACGACACGGCGCGGCTGATCGGCTCGCTGCTCGGCCGCCCGGTGCTCGAGGCGGGACAGCAGGCGGCACTGCTTCTCCAGGCCGGCGGCAACCCGCTGTACGCGGAGCAGTACGTGCAGATGCTGGCCGAACACGGGGCTGGCCGGGAGCTGCCGCTGCCGGACTCGATCCAGGGCATTGTCGGCGCCCGGCTGGATCTGCTCACGCCGCCGGAGAAGCGGCTGCTCCAGGACGCCGCCGTGATCGGGAAGGTCTTCTGGCCGGGCGCGGTCGCGGCCCTCGGCGGCGGGGCCAGCCGCGTTGAGCTGGAAGAGCATCTGCATGGGCTGGAGCGCAAGCAGTTCGTCCGCCGCGAGCGCCGGTCGCTGGTGTCCGACGAGACGCAGTACGCGTTCGTGCACGTGCTGCTGCGCGACGTCGCCTACGGCCAGATCCCCCGCGCGGCCCGGGCCGACAAGCACGTCCACGCGGCCGGCTGGATCGAGTCGCTGGGCCGGCCTGAGGACCAGGCCGAGATGCTCGCGCACCATTACCTGAGCGCGCTGGAACTGGCCCGCGCGGCGGACCGGGACGTGGCGGACCTGGTCCCCCGCGCGCGGCCCGCGCTGGAACGCGCCGGCGACCACGCCCTGGCGCTGGACGCCTTCGCCTCCGCCGCCCGGCTGTACCGGGCGGCGCTCGCGCTGTGGCCGCCGGACGCGCGGGAACAGCGGGCCGGCGTGCTGTTCCGGCTGGCGCTGGCACTGGGCGGCGCGGGCGAGGACGACGGCGGCGACTCGCTGGAGCAGGCACGATCGGCGCTGCTCGCGGCCGGCGACCGGGCCAGGGCAGCTGAGGCGGAAGCGCGGCTGGGCGAGCTGTGGTGGCTCAAGGGGTACCGGGACCGCTGTTTTGAGCATCTCGGGCGGGCCCAGGCGCTCGTCCGCGACGAACCGGCCTCGGCGGGAAAGGCCTATGTCCTGAGCGAGCTGGCCCGCTATCGCATGCTCGCGGACGAGTTCGATGCCGAGACCGGGCAGGAGGCGCTGGAGCTGGCGGAGGCGCTCGGGCTGGACGAGGTCCGGGCGAACGTCCTGATCACCAACGGCACCGGCCGGGTCATCGCCGGGGACCCGGAGGGCATCGCCGACGTCAGGCGAGGCCTCGAGATCGCGCTCGCGGGCAACTTCCTGTTCGCGGCGGTTCGCGGCTACTCCAACCTCGCCCACGTCACCCAGGGTGTGGCCGGCGACCTGTCAGAGGGCCTCCGGCTCGCGCTCGAGGCGGAGAAGGTGGCGCAGCGGTTCGGCACCAAGGCCGCGCTGCGCTGGACGCTCGGCGCCCTGACCGGCTTCTGGTTCGAGATGGGGGACTGGGACCGGTGCGCGCGTGCGGCGGACGAGTTCCTGGCCGAATCCGCCGCGCTGGGGCCGCACTATTACGACTCCTATGTCCGCAGCGCCCGCGCCTTGATGAGGCTGGCCCGCGGCGACGTGGAAGCGGCCCTCGCGGACCAGACGGAACTGCTGATCAGCGCCCGGCAAGCCAAGGACCCGCAGACCTTGTACCCGGCATTGGGCGTTTCGGCCTATCTGCTCGCCGCCGCCGGCCGGGCCGACGAGGGCCGGCGGATCCTCGCCGAGCTCTTCGCGGCCGGGACCGCTGACCTGAGCAACTTGTTCGTATCGTTCACGGACTGCCTGCTCGCCGCCGAGATCCTCGGCTGCCGGGATCAGGCGCAGCGATGGCTCGAGGCATCGCGCAGCTCCCCCTGGCTCGCTGCCGCCCGTGCGCTGGCCGACCAGGAGTTCGTGCGGGCAGCCGACTCGCTCGGCTCGATGGGCGCGGCCCGGTCGGCCGCGCTGGCGCGGCTCTGCGCCGCCCAGGAGCTCATCGCGAAAGGCCGGCAGGCGGAAGCCGATGACCAGCTCCGGCAGGCACTCGGTTTCTTCCGTTCCGTGGGCGCGACGCGCTTCATCCGCGAGGGCGAGGGGCTGCTGGCCGCTTCGGCGTGATCCACCATCGCCGGCGCCGCGCCCGCGCGGCTCGCTCCCAGCGTTCTCCCGGGTGAGCAGGCCGAGCGCTGCCACCCGAGCGCTGCGCGAACGCTGCGGTTCATACCTTCGGCGTGCACGGTTTCCAGCGACGCACCTGAAGGAGATGGCATGACTACCTCAGCCGGAGCTGCCGCCGCTCCGCATGAGGAGGCTGGCCGGCGGCGGTGGGCAGTGCTGGCGGTGGTGTCGGCGGCTCAGTTCCTCGTCATCCTGGACCTGTGGGTCGTCAACATCGCGCTCCCGGCGCTGCAGCACGACTTCGCCCCCGCGACGCTGTCGGATGTCTCGTGGATCCTCGACGTGTACGCCATCGTGCTGGCCGCGCTGCTGCTGCCCGCGGGGCGGGCCGCCGACACCATTGGGCGCCGCGAATGCTTCCTGACGGGGCTCGTGGTATTCGGCGTCGCGTCGCTGGGATGCGCCCTGGCCCCGGACCTGCCGGCGCTGATCGCCTGCCGGGCGCTGCAGGCGGCCGGCGCCACGGTGCTGCTGCCCACCTCACTGGGGCTCGCGCTGGCGGTGTTCCCGTCACGTCAGCGGGGCACCGCGGTCGGGGTATGGGCGGCCGTGGGCGCCGTAGCCGCTGGCAGCGGCCCGGTACTTGGCGGGCTGCTGGTCGAGTCGAGCTGGCGCTGGATCTTCCTCATCAACCTGCCCATCGTCCTTGCCGCCCTGGCGGCCGGTGCGGCGATCTTGCCGCGGAGCACTGGCCCGCGCCACGGTCTGCGGTCCGGCTGGCGCATCGATGGGGTGGGGACCGTCCTGGTGCTCGGCGCGGTGGGGCTGGTGTGCACCGCGCTGACCGAGGCACCGGGCTGGCCGCCGTCACGCACCTGGCCAGTGCTGGCCGCCGGGCTGGTGCTGGGGGCCGCGTTCGTGGCCCACATCCGCCGTCACCCCGACCCGCTGGTCACGCCCCAGCTCTTTGCCGTGCCCCGTTTCCGTGCCGGTGCGGCCGGGATTGTCGCTTACTACACGGGCTTCGCGTCCATGCTCCTGGGCACGACGCTGCTGCTGACCGTGCAGTGGCATTTCCCGGTCCTGGAGGCCGCCGCCTGCATCGCGCCCGGTCCGATCACGGCCGGGATCGTTTCCCCCTTCTCGGGCCGGCTTTCGGCCCGCTTCGGTGTGCGGGGCACGGTCGTTGCGGGCGCAGTGCTGTTCGCCGCGGCCGGGGCCTGGCCGCTGGCCGCCGCCGGGGACAGCCCCGCCTACGCGAAGGTCGTGCTGCCGAGCATGCTGCTGTGGGGGGTGGCCAACGCGCTCATCCAGCCTTCGCTGTTCGCCAGTGCCGACGCCGCGCCGCGGGCGGAGCTCGCGTCAGGGTCAGCGGTGCTGGCCACGGCCCGCCAGCTCGGGTCGGCCCTGGGGGTGGCGGTCTTCGTGGCCGTGGTCGGTGCCGGGACGGCCCGGGGCATGGCCGGACTCGACCGTGCCTGGATCGTCGTCGTGGTCACCGCCGCCGTGACCGCGTTCGCCGGGCTCGCCACCGGCCGGCGGCTGATCCCCGTCCGCGAGGCGGCGGCCAGTGCCGGGCCGGCGCTGGGCCGGACGCTAATGCTGCGGGACGGGTCGGCTGTGCTGATCCGGCAGGTCCAGGCGGCCGACGCCCCGCTGCTGGCCGACGGGTTTGCCCGGCTGAGCGACCGATCCCGCCGGATGCGCTTCCTGGGCAGGAAAGACCAGCTGTCCACGGCCGAGGTGCGCTACTTCACCGACGTGGACCACCACGACCACGAGGCGCTCGGCGCGGTCAGCCGCGCCGACGGGCGCGGCGTGGGTGTCGCCCGCTACGTCCGCGACGCCGATGACCCGCAGGCCGCCGAGCTCGCCATCACCGTCGTGGACGACTGGCAGGGCCGGGGACTGGGCACCGAGTTGCTGGGTCAGCTGTCCGGGCGCGCCCGCCAGGCGGGCATCCGCCGCTTCACCGCGCTGACCGCGGCCGACAACGCCGCGGTGGCCGGGCTGCTGCGCAGCGCCGGTGCCGAGCTGACCGGCTACGGGCCCGGCACCGTTGAGTATGAGATCACCCTGGCACCCGGCGATGAGCACACCCCCGGCTGGCGCGCTCCGCTCCTGGATGATCCGGCCCGGGCTGGCCGTCGTGCCGCGCAGGAATGCGCCTAGGGCTCCAGCGCGCCGCGTGGCCCGGCCGGCCGATCTGTGATGGACTCGCCTGAACCTGAGAGTCTTCCCGGAAGGCATGACCGCCGGCGCCGGGGCAGGTGCGCCACGACGTCAACCGTTATGACGTCAGTCGTTCCCCGGAGCCAGGACGGTTCCCGGAAGGAGGCCTATGCCCAGCACGACCTACGACGCGGGCGACCAGGCGTTCGCGGCCTCCTCCCGCGCCCTGTCCGCGGATTGCGCCTACCTGCACAGCGCCTTCGGCCCAGGATGCCCGTACTGCGAGGGGGCCGACGCCCATGCGGGCTCAGGTGACCCGGCCGCCGATCGCTTCACTACGGCGGCTGAGATGCAGCTCGCCCTGTGAAGCATCCACGCTTCGCTCCGTGAAGCATCCACGCTGGCCTTTGACCCGCAACTTTTGCCTGATTCTGTCTGTCATCATCGATACGTGAGCAACGCTGACCCTGACGCCACAGCCCGAGCCGCCTACGAGGCTCACCGCAGTTCCCACCCCAGCCCGCTCCCGCCATGGGAAGACGCCAGCGAGCACGACCGGCAGGCCTGGCGGGCCGCGATGTCAGCCGTCGGCCGCCAGGCCGGTAAGACCCGCTCCGAGGCCGTGCCCAGCCATTCCCTGCAGATCCAGGCCGGGGACCAGCGCCGTGTCTTCCACACCCAGTTCACCGCCGGCCGCCAGGGCACGCTCGTCATCAACGACGATTTCGCCTCCGGCCAGCACGCCCGCTTCCAGACCGCCCGCGGCCTGTGGTACCTCGAGGACCTCGGCTCAACCAACGGCACCTGGCTCAACGGGCGCCGCGTCCACGCACCCCAGCTGCTGAAGAAGGGCGACAGGATCACCATCGGCCACACGGTCATGATCGTGGTGTCGGCCTAGGCCTACTCCTCCAACGCCAGCTGCAGATCAGTCCGGATCACCGGACGGCCGTGCTGACGGTCTTGGGCCGGGCCCGCCGAGCCGTCCCTCGGCAGCTACGGCATCCGGGCTGAGCCCGGGTAGCCACGGCGCCACCTACGCCTTGAGCTCGACCTCGACGAACATCGCCCCGTCCGGCCCGCTGTTTGCGACATCGTGCTCGACGCCGGCTTGACGTGCGTACGCTTGCCCGGCCTGCTGGTTCAGTTGCGTCGCTCCATCAGCTGCGGTCACGGTGAAGGTCCCGCCGCTAACTGGCACCACCACGTAGTCGAACTCATGCCGGTGCACGCCAGTTGCCTGGCCCGGGGCGAACTTCCATGCGGTAACCCGGACACGATCAGTATCGATGAGAACCGCGGACTCAGCTCGCTCCACGCAGACTCCTCGCTGGACGGTGGTACCGGCGGCCTGGCCCAAGCGGCCAGGCTCATGATTTCAGATCGCGGCCGGTCCGTTCGGCGCCTCCTCGCTGGCCGAGTGGACGGTTTCGGAGCGCCGTCATTCGGTGCGGAGAGCCTGTCCGGTGTGTAGCCGCGTGGCATGGTGTTCTGGCCAGGCGGCCAGCGTGTTCGCGGCCAGCAGGGCGATGGGGCCGATCAGCAGCAGCGCCCACACGGCGAGTGGCGGGTGATAGGCCACCGGCGTGAAGCCGGCGACCACACGCCAGATACTGCGGCCGAGCGCGAGCCCGAGCGGTACCCCGAACACCAGCCCGATCACGGCGAGCAGGCTCGCCTGGGTGGCGACCACCATCCGCGTTTGGAGCCGGGTCATCCCGAGCGCCCGCAGGACCGCCAGGTCGTGGCGCCGGCGGTTCACGGCGATGGACAGGGCGTGCCCAACCGCTCCGATGGCCAGCAGGGCCAGGAAGCCGCTCAGCGCCAGCGGCAGCAGCTGCAGGTCCTTGATCACCTGGACTTCTGGCACCGGGCCCGGGGGCGTGAAGGTGATTGCGTGGCTGCCCGTGATCGTTGCCGCGGCGGCGTTCAGCCTGCGCGCGACCGCTTGCACGTTCGCACCGGGCCGCAGCGCCACCGCCGCGGCGTGGAACTTGAAGGAGTAGTGCGCGCCCGCAAAAATCCGGTCGAATCCAGCTGGGGTGAGCCACGCCCCGTCGGCGTAGCCGTTGTGCGGCCCCGCGGGAACGAAGCCGATACCGGTCACCCTCACCGCCCGCCGGGTCGCGCCGCCGGTGAGCCGGACCGTGGAGCCCGTTACGGCATGCAGCTCGCGGGCGGTCGTCGGGGCCAGCACCATCTCGTCTGGCGCGGCGGGCATGCGCCCGTCGGTAAGGACGACGGGCAGCCGCTTGCCGGCCACCGGGGCATAGGTGAAGCTCTCGATGGAGACCTGGCCGGATTGCGCACCCCCGATACGGGCGTCGTCGACGCCGATCACGTCGCGGTCGGCCGCGACGGCGTGGAGTACCCGGCTGGCCGGCCCGAAGTCTTGCCCGTTGAGACCCAGGAACGTGTCCAGCTGCCACGTCTGCCCGAAGCGTGCCGGGTTGGCGGCGGCGTCGGACACCCCGGCGGAGAAAGTGAAGGCGGCCAGCACGCCCAGCACGCCCGCGACCGCGCCCACCAGAGCCGGGCGGACCGGCACGGCGGAACGGCCGCGTCCAGGCTCAAGAGCGAAACGGGCGCCGATCACCATCGGCACGGGAAACCCTGCTCCCGCTGCGGCCACCGCGACCCCCGACCGGCGCTGGGCTCCGCGCCGCCGGCCCGCGGTGAGCGCCGTCGCCGCAGCGGCGGCCGACCCGGCCAGCACGAGCAGCGGGGCGATGATCCAGCCGGCCCCCAGCACCAGCCAGTCCACGTCCAGCCCTGGATGCGATTCCACGATTGATGCGATGCCGATCGGCATCCACCGCGACGCCACGACCGCACCGGCGACGCCGGCTGTCGTCCCGGCGGCCGCGGCCAGGAAGGGCGCGGCTGAGGCTGACGCGACGGCCTGCCGCTGGGTCATGCCCACCGCCTGCAGCACCTGCAGATCCACGACGGTGGCAGAGGTGTACCGGGTCACGGACTGCCCGACCAGGAAAAAGGCGGCCACCAGGGCCGCCAGGGCGAAGGCCAGCAGGCAGGCAGCCTCATACCCGGTGACCTTGCGGATGGGGCCGCCGATTTCGGCCAGGTTGTTCTGCACGTCGATGTCGGACCGCCCGGTCACCCGGGCCAGGTCGGCGCGGAACGCGGGAATCGCGGCGGCGCCGCCCTTGAGCCGCACCAGCGCGTTGATGTATGTCTGACCGCTCGTGCCCATGATGTTGGCGCGGTAATGAGTAAACAGGGCCGGTGAAGGGAGCACGCCTCCCGTTTGCCCTGGGCTGTCCGCGTCAATCCCCCAGGGCGTGCGGCCCACCCCGACGATGCGGGCCACGATCTCCGGCCCGCGCGGTGGCCCGGTGGACCCGTCGTATCCCACGTCAACCTGCTTCGGGCTGGCCAGGTGCAGGGTCAGCGTGTCGCCGACGCCCTTGTGGTAACTCGCCACGAACTGGGGGGTGACCACGACCTCATCGACGCGGCGGGGGTTGAACAGCCGTCCGGCCAGCATGACCGGCCGCTCGATCGTCCGGGTGATCTGACTGTCCGCGGGCGGGAATCCGGTACTGGCGCCCGAGCAGCAGTCCAGGCCAAATCCGAAGGTGACCGGGAACGTGCTCAGAGCACTGACCTCGGGCAATGCGCGGATCTTGGCCCAGTCGAAGCCCGGCTGGTTCGGAAGCACCATGGCGGTCGCGGGCAGTGTACGGGCCCACAGCCGGCCAAACGCGCTCTGGCCACGCCGCGCTCCCGCGACCGCCGCCAGAACCGTCGCCGTGGCCAACGCGACCAGCAGCGCCAGAACCACCAGCGAACGCCAGCGCCGGCGCAAGTCAAGACGCAGCCAGGTCAGCGTGATCCGCATGCCCGCTCACCCCGCTCGCCCGCCCCGCCCGAACTGCCATAGCTTGAGCCCCCGCCGTGCATGCCTCAAGTAGATGGCCTGCTGCGGGCCCACCACAAGTGTGCTGGGACGACTCCTCCGTGAGGCTGGCCGCCCCCAAGATGACGTGCTGGCATCCCAGGCACCCATGGGATGCTCGCGTCCCCGTCTAGCCGACCATCACCGCGCCCAGTTGCTGGCAACAGCGTCGGTCAGCCAGGCAATCGAGCATTCGAGCGGCGCGGATTCTCAAGGGCCGACTCATTGTTATAAATATTTAAACGTTTATACTTCCTGCGTGAGACACCGGCGTGCCGCTCATCTCTCCCCCGTCGGCCACACGCTCTACAGCCAGGTGGCCGAGCAGCTGGAGGCGCTGGTGCTGGCCGGGCCGCTTGGCGAGGAGACGGTCCTGCCGCCCGAATGGGCGCTTGCCGAGCAGCTCACCGTCAGCCGCGGTACCGTGCGCCGCGCCTTGGCCGAGCTGGAGGAACTCGGGCTTGTGCGGCGGGAGGCCGGCCGCGGGACATTCGTGAATCCAGCTGCGCGGCTGCGGCATGTGGTCTGGCGCCGGCTGGCCGAGGTGGCCCGGCCGGACTCCAGGTTCGGCCTCGATTTCACCAGCTTCATCCCGGACTTCGAAGGCAGCCACCTGTGCACGGAATCGGTCGCGGGACTGCCCGAGTACCAGGCGGCCGCGACCGTCGCAGTGATGCCCGACAACAACCTGGAGAGCCTCCGCAGCCGCGTGCTGGCCGACGGCAAGCAACTGCTGACCTGTACCTATGCGCTGGCCCGCGGCTTCGTGCTGC
Source organism: uncultured Actinomycetes bacterium (assembly GCA_963730065.1). Taxonomy (GTDB): domain Bacteria; phylum Actinomycetota; class Actinomycetes; order Streptosporangiales; family Streptosporangiaceae; genus UBA9676. The sequence goes on from CAVSQL010000020.1 coordinate 587,105, forward strand.
TCGACGGGCGTGAGCTGGCGGCCGCCGACCGGGCGCTGGCCGCCACCCTGGACGGGATGGAGCGGTTCACCACCCCGCTCGCCTACCCGCAGCTCTGCGCCCTTGGCCAGCTGGACCTGGTGGTCACCGGCGCGGCTGCCGTCACCCGGGAGGGCGTCCACTTCGGCAAGGGCCATGGATACTTCGACATCGAATGGGGCCTGCTGCGGGAGGTGGGACTGGTCGCGCAGCGCACCCCGGTGGTTGCCTCGGTGCACGACTGCCAGGTGGTAGAGGAATCCGTGCCGCATGCGGTATCTGATGCCACCGTCAACGTGATAGTCACGCCGGCCCAGGTCACCAGGTGCCGCCCGCTGCTCAAGCCAGCCGGGCTGTTCTGGGAGCGCCTGCCTCGCGACTTCGCCGGGAGCCGCCCCTACTTCGCCGAGCTGAGAAGCAGCCGTGGCCACCGCCACGGAGCCGCATAACCGGACAGCTGGGCCGCCGACGGACACGATGGGACATGACAATGACCACAGGCCAGAGCCCGCGAACCGGCACCGACCAGGAGCGGGCCCGCACCAGGCAGGCAGTCTGGGACAAGATGGCCGCCGTCGCCCGCCCGGACTCGCGCTTCGGCTACGACCTCACCAGCTTCATTCCCGACTTCGCCGGCAGCGAGCTGGGTTGCCGCGGAAGCGGACCTGCCCGCCGCCGCGAGCTCCTAGGGCCAGGGCTCACACTGCCGCGCTGCCCGGAAAGGGGATCCGCATGCTGCCAAAAGCAGAGCTGCACGTTCACATAGAAGGAACGCTGGAACCCGAACTGCTGGTCCAGCTGGCCCGCCGCAACGCGGTGCCGCTGCCCAGCGCCGACCCGGCGCAGCTGCGGGCCCAGTATCAGTTCAGTAGTCTGCAGTCGTTCCTTGACCTGTACTACAGGAACGTCGCGGCGCTGCGCACGGAGGCCGACTTCCACGAGCTGGCCGCTGCCTACCTGGCCCGCGCAGCCGCCGCGGGCGTGCGGCGGGCCGAGATTTTCTTCGATCCCCAGCAGCACACCTCCCGTGGCGTCCCGCTGGCGGCAGTGTTCACCGGACTGTCATCCGCGCTCGCCGGGGCTCAGCGCGCGCACCAGATATCAGCGGAGCTGATCATGTGCTTCCTGCGGGACCGCGGGCCCGAGGCCGCGATGGAGACTCTGCGCGCAGCGCTGCCCTACCGGCACCTCTTCATCGGCGTCGGCCTCGACTCGACTGAGGTCGGCTACCCGCCGGAGCTCTTCCGTGATGTCTTCGGCGCCGCAGCGGCCGAGGGGCTGCACCTGGTCGCCCACGCCGGCGAAGAGGCCGGCCCCGACTACGTGTGGCAAGCCCTGGACGTGCTGGGTGCGGAGCGCATCGACCACGGCATCCGGGCGATGGAGGATGCCAGCCTGATCCGCAGGCTGGCCGCTGACCAGGTGCCGCTGACCGTCTGCCCGATCTCGAACGTCGCGCTGCGCGCGGTCGGCTCGCTGGCCGAGCACATGCTGCCCACAATGCTGGCCGAGGGGATCAAGGCCACTATCAACAGCGATGACCCGGCCTACTTCGGCGGCTATATCGACGCCAACTATGCCGCAGCGCGCAGTGAGATGGGCCTGTCCGATGACCAGCTCGTCACGCTGGCCCGGAACTCGTTCGACGCGTGCTTCGGCACCGAGCAGCAGCGCGCCCAGTGGCAGGTAGAGCTCGCGGCAGCGGCGGTTCAGGCCTGAGCCAGCCGGCCTTACTCTGCGTCACCAGATGCGACCTCTGTCACACGCGAGATGGGCGGGGCACCGCAGACCGGTCCAGTTCGCAGCACCGTGGCTGATCGTGTTGCCCGGTGGTGCGGGGCTGGGGGTTGGTCAGTCATGTTGCCAGGTGACGGTGAAGTGGTCGATCTGGCGGATCGGGACGCTGGCGGTGATGTCGGGCGGGGTGACGACGGCCAGGCCGGGCAGGCGGGTGAACAGGGTGCTCAACGCGACTTCGCCGTGCATTCTGGCTAGCGGGGCACCCAGGCAGAAGTGGGCTCCGGCGGCGAAGCTGAGGTGAGGGTTGGGTTCGCGGCTGATATCGAACCGGTCGGGGTCGGGGAAGGTCCGCGGGTCGCGGTTGGCGGCGGCCAGGAACAGCAGGCGCGGCTGCCCGGCCGAGCAGGTGACGCCGCGGATGTCGGCGTCGGTGCGGGGGGTTGCTCCGGTGAAGGTGGTCGGGGGTGATCAGCCGCAGCATTTCTTCCAGGGCGGCGGGCCAGCGCCCAGGGTCGTCCTGCAGGGCGGCCAGCGTGTCGGGGTGGGTGCAGAGCAGGTGTGTGCCGAGGGTCAGCAGGGTGGTGGTGGTCTGGTGCCCGGCGAGGATGAAGAAGATGCAGTTCGCGGCCAGGTCCTGGCGGTCCTCGCCGTCTGCGTGCCGGGCGGCCAGGGCGGTGATCAGGTCGTCGGCTGGTTCTGCGGTGCCGGAACCTTGCTGCGGGACCGCATGCGCGATCCCGGTGGTGGCTCATGGCGACGTCCGGCCCAGCGGCCGGGGCCGGCCCACATATCGCTGAGGCTTGTCACTATGTGAGACGAGAGCCGGTTGCCGCTATGCGAGGATCAAGGTGCAGGGGTCATCGGGCCGGAAGCCGGAACGAGGAGTTGTGGGCGGGACGGACGGTGCGTCGCCAGAGGTGCCGATGCTGACTGTTGCTCTTGACCTGCCGTCGGCGCAGGTTCTCGCCGATCAGTCGTCGATCATTCAGGATCTTCAATTTGTCATGGATTGCTGCAAGCGGCTGCTTACGGAGCTGGCCCGACCGGAGGAAGACCGGGATGGGGTCGTGCCGCAGGCGCTCTGGTCGTCCGCTCTGGTGGCCTACGCTCGCTGCTTCGGCAAGGGCAGGCGTTTCGGGCTGGCGACTGAAGATGTACAGAACCTGCCTCTGCATGGGGCAGTGATGAAATTTCATAAATGGATTATTGAGGAACGTAATAAGCTTACTGTGCATCCCGCGGACCCATTCGATGAGGCGAAGGTTGGGGCCGCTCTTTCTCTCCCTGGGCAGAGAGAGCGGCGGGTGGAAGGCATCGCGATTTTCTCCGCGAGTCATGTGCTCATCGATGTCATCGGTGTGCGGCAGCTGGGTGGCCTGGCGTCAGAACTGGCCAAGCAAACCGCCGGGAAAGCAGAGGAACAGCAGGACTCGGTGCTGGCAGATGCGCAGCAGCTGAACATAGAGAGCTTGTACAGATTGCCGCCGCTGCGCACGCGGCCGCCCACTGCCGACTCCGCCGGAGACGCACCATAGGCCGGCCATGCCGACCGCAGGAGCGGTGAATGAGCCAGCAGCTTGATGATTCCCTCGGAATCGGGCCACTCAGCCGGCGCCACCACGGAGGAACGTTATGCAACCAGGCAGCGGCCAGGCCGGCGATCCGCCAGCCGCCACCCAGCAGGCCGAGCCCGCCGCGGGTCTTCCGTCCGGCACCACCCGCTTGGTCACCTGGCACGGCGACCTCCTGGTCTGGGTCGACCAGCTCGGCTGGCTCCGCACCGTGAACGACTGGCTCACCGCCGCGCTGGTGCCGTTCCGCGAACGGCACCAGGACAATCTGGCCCTTGAGCTGCTGCACGGCGGCCGATGGGTCGGCCACCCGCTGCACCCGGCCCTCAGCGACCTGCCCATCGGGCTATGGACGGGCGCCACGGTGCTGGATGCTGCGGACCACAGCCCGGCTCCCCGGCACGGGCTCGACGCCGCGGGCCTGCTCAGCGCGGCCGGCATCCTCGCCGCATGCGCCACCGCCCTGACCGGGCTCAGCGACTGGACCGTCAGCAACGAGCAGGACCGCCGTGTCGGCCTCTTCCACGGGCTCCTCAACACGGCGGCCCTCGGGCTGCAAGGTGCGTCCCTGGGGAGCCGGATGACCGGCCACCGGAGCACGGCGCGCGCGCTGGGGGCGGCCAGCCTCACGGTCACGGCCGCGGCCGCCTACCTCGGCGGTCATCTCGTGTTCACCAAGGGTGTGATGGTCAACCGGGTGGGGTGGGCCATCGGGCCGCGGCGGTGGGTCCGCGCGGTGCCGGAGGCCGACCTGCCTGATGACTCGCCGATCGCCGTGGAGGCCGAGGGCCGGCAGATCTTGCTGTACCGCCACCGCGGCAGCCTCTATGCCCTCGACAACATCTGCAGCCACGCAGGTGGCCTGCTCAGCCGCGGCACAGTCGCGGACCTGACCGTGACGTGCCCGCTGCATGGGTCCCGCTTCGCCCTCGCGGACGGCTCCATCGGCCGCGGCCCGGCCAGCCAGCCACAACCCGTGCTGCGTACCCGGATCCGCAACGGCTGGATCGAGGTGCGCGGCAGCCAGCCGGCCCCCCGGCGGCCCGCAAAGGGAAGGACACAGCCATGACGTTCGTCATCGTCGCGAACCTCGATGACCTAGAGGTCGGCGACACCATGCTCGTGGAGGAGCTGCGCGAACCGGTCTGCCTCATCCGCCTCGATGATGACGACGTCAGGGCGATCCACAACACCTGCACCCACCAGCAGCAACCCCTGCACGAGGGCACTCTCCAGGACGATGACACGCTGGTCTGCGCCGCCCACGCGTCACGCTACGACCTGACCACCGGCGAGGCCGTCGGCGTGTTTGCCTGCGGCCCCATCCCGGTTTACGCATGCAAGATCGAAGACGACGCCATTCTCGTCGACATTGACCAGCAGCTGAACGACGCACCCCTCCCTCGTCCTCCAGCACCCGGGTCGCTGGGCGCGCGCTAACGCCGGGCAGGCCGACGATGAGGACGGCCGGTTGAAGCCACCCTCACCCGCGTTCGCTCATCCACACCGAGACGTGGGCGGGCTCCAGGGCCTTCTGCACGACACCGGTCAGGTCGTCTCGGACGGAGTCCAGGTCAACGGCGTCCGGCAGGCGGGCCGCGAACGCCGCGACGGTCCGGTCGGCGTCGTACCGGGCCCGGTTGAACCGCCGGTCCACCACCCGCTGCACCCGGCGGCGCAGCGGGTTGAACAAGGCAACGGCCACCAGCGTGGCGCACGCCACCGCCACCGGGGTGGACAGCGACACCGGCAGCGCCGCGGTGGCCAGCAGCACCAGCCCCGCATACACCCCCACCAGCAGCCCGGTGACGATCGCATACGCCAGCGTCCGGCTGATGATCCGGTCGATGTCATACAGCCGGTACTTCAGGATCCCGACACCGATGCTCAACGGCAGCGCCGCGAACCCGAGAATCAGCACCTCCCAGATCGCCGAATTGGTCGCGATGGCCCAGATGCCGAAGACTCCGCACACAGCGGCGCCGCTGGCCAGCCATTTCAGCTGCTGGCGCCGCTCCCCGGTGGAACGGTGCCAGCTGAGGGCCTGGCGGCCGATGGCGGCCAGCCAGAACACCGCCACCGCGATCAAGAACGCGGCCAGCACCGGGGCCGCCCAGGCCGTGCTCCCACGGCCAAAAGATTCGAGGTTCCCGTCTTGCTGCAGGACGACGTGGTGCCCGATGGCCAGGCCCAGCGTGGCGGTGCCGACGGCCACCATCGCGGCGCCGGTGATGGCCAGGTAGATCCACAGCCCCCACCGCCAGCGCCGCGATAGCAGCCGACCGTCGGGGAACAGCAGGATCACCAGCGGGAACCCGAACAGCGAAAAGCTGAACAGCTGGTTGAGCACGAGCATCACCGGGGCTGCGAACGACAGGTCGTGATAGCCAAGCCGGTACACCAGGTTCGCATAGCTCCCGCCGGCGATGGACAGCAGCATGAACACCGACCCGCCGGCCAGCAGCCAGCCGATCGGGTTGCGCGGCTGGTGCCCGGCTACCACGATGCCGACCGTCGCGGTCACCAGAATTACCACCAGCAGGCCAGCGACCGACCAGAGCTTGCTAAGCGTCAGCCCGCCGGTCAGGGCGCCCGACACAGCGATAAAGCCCAGCAGCGCTAGCATCACCCCGGCCAGCACCACCGTCGCCGTCCGCTGGGCGGGGCGGAAGCGGGCCGCCGGCGCGGAGGTCATGGCTGGGCCCCCGCCGATCCCGCCCGCTGGCCGCGCCTCCCCCACGAAGCGCACACTACGCCCGGACCGTTCCGGGAACGTTACCGCTTGGCCGGGGACCCTTAAGAAGGCCTCTGACGTGGGAGCCGCCTTGGGTGTCCAGTCACCGGCTGCGATCCCGGCCGGCCCCCGCGGCCCGGGGACGCGAGTCGCGCGCGCGATCGGCCATTTCTGCCCAGAACGTGGTGAGCTGCGCTGGTGGCATCTGCTGCCATGGAGCCGTGCGAGGGCCCGGGGAACGCCTGTTCAGGAGTGTCTGCTGGCGGCGGCAGAACGCCTCAGACATCTCCACCCTGGGCTGCACGCCCTTCGGCGGATAGGGGCAGAGCTCGAAGGCACAGCCGTCCACACAGGTGGTTCCCGGTGCCGACGAAGTAGCCGTTCCGACGGTCCGCCCTGGGTTGAGGGAGGCCCGGGAGCGGGTGATGCACGGCGGCAGGTCGGGGCGGTTTGCGCGCTTGAGGCGCCGCTCGCGGTCGCGTGGCTGGTCACCCCTCTCGGCCAGGTTGAGCAGCAGCAGAACGTCGGCTATCAGCCGCTGGGCACGTCCATTGAGCGCGGTCCATCCGGCGGACGGCGGGATCCATAGCCGGCGATTGCGCTGCCCCGTGCTCGTGCCCGTGTTACGGGAACCCACCTGAGCGACGACGCCACTCTCGTCGATCCAGCAATACCGCTGGGGATAACCAGTCTTCAGGGCCAGGACGGCCAGCTGGGATGCCTCGCGGACGAATGGGTGCGGCCCAGCGGGCGCGCCAGCTCGCTGGTCACGGCCGGCCCGCTCGCGGCCCGCGACGTCAAGCCAGTGCTGGACGATCGCTTCCGGCTTGGCGCCGTGCTTGTCGCTGGAGAGCCTCGGGCTCTCGGACATGTTCAGCAGGCACAGCGCCTGGATGAGGGTCAGCTGGGAGAACCAGTAGCGGGCGCCCTTGAGCATCTCCAGCGCCTGCTCGGCGAGGTACATGCGCGCTTCCCGGCCGTCTTCGGCATGCGGGGAGCGGCGGTTGGCGGCGTACTTGAATCCCTGCGCGAGTGCGATTTCCAGCGAGATCGGCAGGTCTTCTTCCCCTGGCCGCCGCGCATCGTTTCCAATGTGCCGCAGCCACCGGGCCAGGTCGGCCCGCGCCTTAGCTTCCAGCTCCTGATGCTCAGGCCCGCTGGCTGTCGCGTCCGATGGGCCGGCCAGCATCGGCGCCAGCCAGGCGCTCATGATCCATTCCCGCCAGCTCTGGTTGCCGCCCACCGGCCCGGACGGATGTCCGCTGGCCTTGCTCGGCCGCTCCCCCGCTCGCTCGTCTTCGCAGATCTGGCACGGCGCGATGAGCGTCTGCTCCAGTTCCCGGTATGCGGCATCGCCTCCGGCGCCGATCTCCTGCGCCACCGCCAGCTGGACCGGGTAGGACCGTTCCTGGCAGCCGATCGCGCAGAGCTGCCGGTAAGCCGGCGTGGCTGAGCAGCCGTCTCCCTGTCGCCGCCGGGCATCGATCGTGCGCGCCGCCTCGCCGAAGCGGCGTACCAGCCCCACCTTGCCTTCCTCGAGGGTCCTTGGGTCGTGGGCATGGATCTGGGGCCAGTTATCCACGATCTGTTCGGCGATGGCAACGTGCGCGGGCTCGGCGGCGGTGCAGTCGATCTCGAGCGCGGCCGCGTACATGTCCAGGACCTTGTTGTCATCGCGTGCCGCGGCCGCCTGGGTGAGGAACCCGAGCCCGGCAGAGCCGTTCTGCGCGGCGGGCGGGTTGGGCCGGCGGCCCAACCGCAGCCCGGTGCGGGCCCGGTGGGCGGGACCGGGCCGCGCGGCGCTGGCCCGTCCGGCGGCCCGCGAATGCAGGACGAGCGCGATGAGGAACTCCCGGCCCGGCCGCGGACTCCGCAGGGCCTCCTCGCAGTAGCTGGTGTCTTGCAGGGCGGCGTCCAGCAGCCGCGATCCGAGGTATGCCTGCATGAGGCTGTGCGGGAACCGGACGCTGTCCCCGCGCAGTTCGACCAGCTCCAGCCGGGCGGCCCAGGCCGCAGCCAGCCGGACGTTGACCGTCCCGACTCCGGTTGCCCGCCCCGCCTGCTCGTCGATCTTTGCGAGCCGCTGCTTCACCTCTGCGGAGATCTTGCCGCTGACGGGACCGTCCAGCTCGACGTCTAGCAGGTCCTGCTTGAGCCCAGCGCACGCGAGCGCCGACATGTGCTCGACCGCCGCCTGCCGTTCGGCCCGGTTCAGCGGGACGTCTTCGTAAAGGTGGCCCCGTATGAGCGCCCTTTCCCAGGTCTGCAGCAGTCCCAGCCGCAGCGTGGACCGGTCGGCGCCACGGGTGTCAACCACGCCGTGCTGGCCTGCTGATGATGGCTCCAGCAAGCCCTTGTCGTGCAGCTCACGGGTGATCTGCAGATAGAGCGGCGCTTCCACCACGTCGGCGGTCTCCACGATCCAGGCCAGCCTGCGATCGTTCTCGCGGGTGCCACCGCTGCCGACGTAGGCCAGCGCCGCCTCGTAGCTCAGCGGCTCCAGGACCAGGATCGTTGCGTCCGTGGCCCGGAGGGGATCATGCGGGCGGGACGCGATGATCAGCGGCAGGTGCTCGGTGTGCGCGTTCCGGATGGCCGCGCGGATGATGTTGTCCCGCTCGCTCATCCCGGCCAGGGCCTCCTCCAGGCCGTCCGCGAGCACGACGATCTTTCCGTCCTTGCGCAGCCGCCGCCAGATGGTCTCGCCCTCGGCCGAGTTGAGCACGTACTGGTTCACCTCGTCCAGGAAGCGTTCCCGGGCCAGGTCTTCGAAGTCCAGCTCGTTCCCGGCGTCCCGGAGCCGGATCGGCACCGGGACCGCGCCCTTGTCGGCCAGGAACTCCGTCAGCTTGACGAGCACAGCGGTCTTTCCCGTGCCGACACCGCCGACCAGTATGTGGGGGCGGGCGCCGCGGTCGTGCAGGTTGACCATCAGCACCTTGCACAGCTCATCGCGGCCCACGACTTCCTCGAGGATTGTCCCGGCCGTCGGCACAAGCTCGCGGGATTCGTTTCGTGCTCTGGCCTGGTAGCGGCCCAGCAATCTATATAGCCGCCACAGCAAGAAGGCCGACGCGATCGCGAGCAGCAGGCCTGACGTCGCGAAGTTGGAAAGAGCCCCGCAGGAGAAGCCGAGCTGCGCGCATCGGCGGTCGGGGTCGAAACCGAAAGCCGACGGGTGCCCCAGGAAGACCACATAAAAGGACCAAGCCAGCCACAGGAGAAAAACGAGCGCGGCGAGGACGGTAAGCCAAATCGCGATCCAGATCAGCGCCCGCGCCCGCCACCTGCGAGGCTCGTCGACGCCGCTCCTGTCCCAGCGCCGGGGACGGGTATCCCTGAGGACGTGCATTGAGCCCGGTGCGACCATGCGCTTCACCCGTGCGGCCGGGCTGTTCCCCGCGTCGGCCATCGTCCCTCCCCTGCCGCCGTCTAGCCATCGTTATACCGTTTCGCCTTCTCTGAATTGGGTGAAACGACGGCAGCATTACAAGATTTGGACCCGGCGTTGCTGCGCAGGCGCCAGGTGGGTCGGGCAGCCTAAACCGCGGCATTGGCAAGGTCAGCCGGCGGGCCCGGCACAGCCGAGAGCGCCGGCCACCACGCCGGGTGCGCCCGGCCTCAGCGCTGCGCTTCCCGGCGGGCGTCCTGGCCTGGCTGGGGTACCCGGTACAGCCGCTACGGTTCAGGTCCTTCCGGCTGGGCGAAGAAGGAGAGCTGGCCGAGCAGCGTGTCAGCGGCGGCGATCAGCCGTCTGCAGTCTCGACAGCCTGCCGGGCTTTGTCCGCGATGGCTGTGTCTGCGGGCAGGCTGCCTACCAGTCGCCTGCTTCACCCCCCGGGTTCCTCGCAGGCGCTGAACCCTGGTGAGTGGTCGCCGGGTCGGCCACATAGCCTAAGTTGATCATGGCGGGTCTCCAGGGCTCACTGGGTAGGCGGCGGGCCGCTGCGCGCCTAGCATTGGCCATGTGGACAAGCGGTTCTTCGGCCTCAGGAACCAGTACAGCGTCGTCTTCTCCGCCGGCGGGCAGCGGCAGCTGTCCCCGGAGGAGGTGGGGCGCCGCTTGTTCGGCCCGGTCGTGTCCGGAGGCCAGGTCAGCGGCGTGCTGCTCAGGAACGGGGGGCGGCTGCACCTGGACGTGGTCAGCTACCCAGAAAACGCGACGCCGGAGTGCGGCAGCGTGCTTGACCTGGTCGTGCACGACAAGGCGGGCGAGCGGATCGTTGAAGGGCTGCTCGTGGACGCCGGCCAGCGGCTGCGCGAAGCAGGCATCGCCGGCGATATCTCGGTGTTCAAGAGCAACGCCGGCCCGGCGGGCAACTCATACGGCTGCCAGGAGGACTACCTGGTCGGCCGGCGTGGCGAGTTCGGCCGGCTGGCCGACATCCTGATCCCGTTCCTGGTCACCAGGCAGATCATCTGCGGCGCAGGCACGATAGTGCAGACACCGCGCGGCGCCGTGTACTTCCTCAGCCGGCGGCTGGCCACATCGGGAATGGCCTATCGCCGGCGGCCACCCGGTCCAGGCCGCTTATCCATACCCGCGACGAGCCACGCGCCGCCGCTGCGGGGTTGCGGCGGCTGCGCGTGATCGTCAGCGACTCCACCATGAGCGAGACAACCACAATGCTCAAGGCGGGCGCCACCGGCCTGGTGCTGCGCATGGCCGAGGCGGGCACCGTGATGCCGGGCCTGATCCTGGACAACCCGGTCCAGGCTATCGGTGAGGTCAGCCGCAACCTAACCGGGCGCAGCCCGGTGCGGCTGGCCGACGGCCGGCAGATGAGCCCGCTCGACATCCAGCGCGAGTACCTGGCCAAGGCGAGGGACTTCACCAGCAAACGCGGCGCGGATGCGGTCAACAGGCGCGTCCTGGGGATGTGGGACCGGGCGCTGGACGCGATCGGGACAGGGAACCTCGACACCATCGCCCGGGAGATCGACTGGGTCATCAAATACCAGCTCATCGAGCGGTACCGGGCAACACATGACCTGCCCCTGTCGGCGCCGCAGGTCGCCCAGGCCGACCTGGCCTATCATGACGTGCACCGTGGCCGCGGCCTGTACTACCAGCTGCAGCACAGCGGCGCGGTCGACAGGACCGCGCGTGACATTGACATCTTCGAAGCGAAAACCGTCCCACCGGTCCCCGGCCGTTACCGGCAGGCGGGCTGATCCCGCTCCTGCCCGCCAGCTGAAACCCTGCATTTAAGACCTCTATATGAGGCTGGCGTGACCGCCGATATAACGCAATCCTCAGCCTTCTGAAATGAGGATTCACGGATTCGGGACAGGCCCTAGGCCACGTGTGGACCACGATCAGGGCAGTATCCCGAAATCTGGTGAGGGTCAGCGTGCCGAGCGCCTGCCGGGGCGCCGCCGCATCCGCAGAGCGCCCAGGACAAGGGCGCCGAGGAACACGGCAATGCCGATGATCAGCAAGTACAGCAGGCCCTTGGCGACGACACCCACGATGCCCAGCACCATCGCCACGATCACCAGCAGTAGGAAGAGGGCAATCATCCGATCCTCCGCTCACTTGGGCGGCTCAGCGGCGGGCCAACCGCCGTTCACCGCTGGCCCCCGGCTGGTATGTCAGGCCGTAGTGCTCAAAGATGGCCTCTTCGTCGGCCGCTGGCAGCTCGCTGCGTCGCACCTGGCTATAGCGGCTACCTCACAGTTCGTGGGGAGGGGACAGCGCGTTCAGCGCCGCAGTAGCAGTACGACGACTACGATGACAACGATAACGACTAGGGTGCCAATACCGATAAAAATTGGCTCTTCCTCTCTCTGTGGTGCACGAGCCGCGAATTGCCCTGAACTGGCCCGGTACAGGCCTCACGGCGGACCTGGCTCCCGTGCGGGCCCGGCGTCCTTCGGCGACGATCAGTGAAGCGCTACTCGGGGGAACTGATCACTTTTTGAAAGCGTCCTTGACTTTTTCGCCAGCCTGCTTGAGGTCGCCCTTCGCCTCCTCGGCCCGGCCCTCGGCCTCCAGGTCGGTGTCGTCGGTGGCCTGGCCAGCCTTCTTCTTGATCTTGCCCCTGACCTCGGTCACCTTGTTGGCTGCCTTGTTCTCTGCGCCCATGATGAAATCTCTCTGGTTGGAAGCCGTCCAGCTGCCCGCTGAGGTCAGCCCCAAACACGCGAAGCAGCTCGACTCGTAGGCATGCCTCGTGGGTTCCCCTGATTGAGCCCGGGTGGCAGGGGTCATGTGGCACGTGTGTGGCACGCTCGGCTGCTACGACTACACCGGCTCGGTCCTGTTCAACGCCTGCGCCCCGAACTGTGGCGGCGCTTCACCATCACCCTCCGCAGGGCCATCGCCCGCCAGGCCGGGCTGACGAACAAGGCCCAAGATGCTGCGATGCAAAGCAGGCGCCGAGGATACTGGCCGCATGATTGACGACACCGCACGGGACCGGGCCATCTACCAAGCGCTCAAGGCGGCCGACGAAGTCGCGGCGAGCCTTCAGGCACACCTCGTCGAGGAGCACGGGGCTGATCTGGATCGCGCTGCCACACAGAGCTCCTCCACCGACTCGTTCAAGCTCCTGCGGCAGGCTCGCGAGCGCCTGGGCGAAGGACTGCGAGGCGTCGGGGCCGTAGACATCGCAGAGTCTGACGGGATCTCCCTGCGCGATCGCTGACTGCAAATTTCAACATTCCGGTCAGCGGCATTGAGGATGGGTCTCGGGTATGGCGTACCGCGGCGGAACTCACGGTCGAGGGAGGTCCGGGCCCGTGTGAGTATCCTCCGCGCCTCGGCCCGACGAACAAGCCGTGCTGGGATGCGGCAGGCCGGGAGCGCTAGCACGATTGGGCGGATCGTGAGGTGGGCCCCGCGCGGCGGTTCATGCCGGATGGGTACACATCTTCGACGGGGGCGTTCCACCCGTCAACATGGAAGCGCAGCGTCGGTCCGATGACGCTCGACAATTGTCGCGATGGTGCCGGAGGCACGGGCTGGAGGTCGTAGTCCATCGCTGCTGGTCCGTCCCTGCCGGGGAGTCCGGTGCGGCGCGGGACGATGAGGGCAGCGTTATGTGTGGGTGTCGAACCGACGAGGAGGTGCCGTGGACGGCTTCTCGCTCATCTATGACGGCTTCGATCCCGGCGCTGAAGGGCTCCGGGAAGCACTCACCTCGACGGGCAACGGCTACCTGTGCACACGTGGTGCGGCGGAGTGGGAGGAGGCGGACGGTGTGCACTATCCCGGCACCTACGTGCACGGAGGCTACAACCGCGAGACGACGATCCTCGGCGGCCTCCCCGTGCTCAACGAGGATCTCGTCAACCTGCCGAACTGGCTGGTCCTCCAGCTGCGCATTGAGGGCGAGGACGCGATCCGGCTCGCCGACGTCGAGTTGCTCGACTACCGCCACGAGCTCGACATCCGGTATGCGACCGTTGTCCGCGACCTTCGCTTCCGCGATCGCAGCGGCAGGAAGACGGCACTGCAGAGCCGCCGGTTCGTCAGCATGGCCGAGCACCACCACGCAGGGATCGAGTGGACGCTCGTCCCGGAGAACTGGTCGGGGCGCGTCGAGGTGGTCACGGCGATCGACGGCCGGGTGAGGAATGGCGGCGTCGCGCGCTACGAGCAGCTGGAAGGCCGCCACCTGAGCCCGGTCTCCCCGCGGACGTTCGGGCCTGAGGTCATCGCGCTGAAGGCCGAGACCCGGCAGTCGAATCTGTACATCAGCGAGGCGGCCCGCACGCGTGTGTTTCACGGCGGACAGCCGCTCCCGGTTAAGCGAACGCTCCACCAGATGGAGGACTACATCCAGCAGGTCCTTGCCTTCGACGTGCGGGAAGGCGCGGCGACGCGGGTCGAGAAGATGGTGACGTTCTACACGTCACGGGACCCGGCGATCAGCGACACGCTGGTGAAGGCCGCCACGTCGGTGGCCCGCCACACCGACTTCGCCGGGTCGCTCGAGCGGCACGCCGCGGCCTGGGACGAGCTGTGGCGGGCGTGCGACGTGCGCGTGTCCGGGAACGAGCGGGTGCAGCTGCTGCTGCGGCTGCACATCGCGCACATCCTGCAGGTCTGCTCGCTTCACACCGCCGACCTGGACGCCGGGCTGCCCGCCCGCGGGCTCAATGGCGAGGCCTACCGAGGGCACGTGTTCTGGGACGAGATCTATGCGTTCCCGTTCTTCAACGCCCGGCTGCCCGAGGTCACGCGAGAGCTGCTGATGTACCGCTACCGCCGGATAGGCGAGGCGCGGGCAGCGGCCCAGGCGGCAGGGTTCCGGGGCGCGATGTTCCCGTGGCAAAGCGGGAGCGAGGGCACCGAGGAGGCCCAGCGCGTCCACCTCAACCCGCTCTCGGGCCGCTGGGAACCTGACCTCAGCCGCAACCAGCGGCACGTCAACGCCGCCATCTTCTACAACATCTGGCACTACGTCCGGACCACCCATGACCAGACGTTCCTGAGCGACTACGGCGCGGAGATGATGCTCGAGATCGCGCGTTTCTGGGCGTCGATCGCTCACTTCAATACCGAGCGTGAGCGCTACGAGATCCACGGCGTGATGGGCCCCGACGAGTTCCACGAGAAGTACCCGGACGCCCGCGACGGCGGGCTGCGCAACAACGCCTACACCAACGTCATGGTGGCGTGGCTGTGCGGCATCGCCGTCAAGGTGCTGTCACTGCTCCCGACGAGCCGCGCGGAGGCGCTGCGCGGGCGGCTGGGCATCGGCGACGACGAGCTGGCGACGTGGCAGGACATGAGCCGCCGGATGTTCGTCCCGTTCCACGACGACGGAATCATCAGCCAGTTCGAGGGCTACGCTGACCTCAAGGAGCTCGACTGGGACGCGTACCGCGCGAAATACGGCAACATCCAGCGGCTCGACCGGATCCTGCGCGCGGAGGGCGACGACCCCAACCGCTACAAGGTCACCAAGCAGGCCGACACGGTGATGCTCTTCTTCCTGTTCCTGCACGAGGGGCTACACGAGATCTTCGAGCGACTCGGGTACGACTACCGTGCCGACACGGCCATGCGGAACGTCGCGTACTACGACCGGCGCACCTCTCACGGCTCGACGTTGAGCTTTGTCGCCCACGCGGGGGTGCTCGCCGCCATCGACCCCGAGAGCTCGTGGGAGCGGTTCCTTGTCGCGCTCCAGAGCGATGTTGACGACATCCAGGGCGGCACGACGAAGGAAGGCATCCACGTAGGTGTCATGTGCGGGACACTCGACCTCGTGCAGCGCGGTTACGCGGGCACTCACGTCCGCGAGGGTGTCCTGTATTTCAATCCCCGGCTCCCGAGGCAACTCGACGGCCTGTCGTTCTCGATGCAGTTCCAGGAGACCCCGATCCTCGTCACGCTCACCGGTGATCGGCTGACGCTGGCCAGCCACCCCGAGGGAGTGAGCCGCCCCGTCAGCGTCGGGGTCCGTGACGACGTCCGTGAGCTGTGCCCGGGCGACCGGACGGTGTTCGAGCTCAGCCAAGGCCCGGCCACCACCGGGCCGCCGGACCACGATTGAGAGGAGGGCGTGTGCCGCAGTTCCGGGGAGCGATTTTCGACGTCGACGGGGTGCTGGTTGACTCGCCGCACGAGAAGGCGTGGCGCCAGTCGCTGCGCGAGCTGATGGAGTCGGACTGGGCTGACATCCGCGACCGCACGACGTGGTCGCCGGAAGCGTTCACGTCCCACGTTTACCAGGAACACGTTTCAGGCAAGCCACGCGCGAGCGGCGCCCGCGCCGCGCTCGACTACTTCAAGGTGCCCGGCGCCGACACGCGCGTCGCCGAGTATGCCCAGCGCAAGCAGGAGATGGTCGTGCGTCTCATCGAGGCCGGTGAGTTCACCGCGTATCCCGACGCGCTGCGGTTCGTCATCGCGACCAAGGACGCCGGCATACTGATCGCGGACGCGTCGTCGTCGAAGAACGCAGCGTTGTTCCTGCGCCAGATCCGGCTCGACACGTTCGCGCAGGAGCAGGGGATCTCGTCGCCGTCGCTGCGGCCCGGCCTCTCGCTGCTGGACTACTTCGACGCCGACGTCTCGGGGCGCGATTTCGCGCACGGCAAGCCCGACCCCGAGATCTTCCTGACCGCCGCGCACGAGCTCGGCGTCGAGCCGCGCTGCGCGATGGTGATCGAGGACGCGTCCGCCGGTGTCGAGGCGGCCAAGGCCGGCGGCATGGCGGCGATCGGGATAGCACGAGCCGACGACGCCGGACTGCTGAACGCTGCTGGCGCCGATATCGTGGTCACCACGCTCGACGGCATCGACACCGCCGCCCTCGCCGAAGGAAGGCTAGCGATGCGGAAAGCGTAGTGGTGCGGCCGCCGGGAGCCCCGATAACCGCCTCTAGGTCTTCCTCCAGTGACGGTCTTAACGTGCCTTCCCGGCGGCCAGTGCGCGTCCTTGGGCCCCCACAGGGCGCGCGCAGCCATCTGTTTGAGAAACCGTGGCGATTTCATGGGCTGGGATTCGCACGCGGTACGGCTAGCGCTCCTGGAGGCGTTCGGCCAGGATCTTGGCCAGCTCGGCCCGGACGGCTGGCTGGGTCCCGACCAGCCACTGAAAGTCCTCGCTGCTCAGCCTGAGGAGCTGGCCCGGTTCGGCGCATCGCACGGTGGCCAGGCGCGTGTAGCCGTAGCCGCCTCCCCAGTCACGGGCGGCGAGCTCGCCGAAATGCTCACCAGGACCGAGGGTTCGGATCAGCCGGTCATCCATGAGGACCTCGTAACGGCCGGAGAGCGCGATGTAGAAGAACCGGTCCGCCTCCCACCGGCGGATGACCTCCTCACCGGCGGCCACGTTGACGCAGGTGCCGCGGTCGCGGACAGCTTGAATGACCGAATCGGGCACATCGGCCAGCAGGGACATCGTGTGCAGCGGGTCCGCGCCCCGGGTCCCGCCATGGTCCGCGATGACGCCGGCCTTGGAATCGGGCAGGACGCTGGCGCCCGGCAGTCCGCCCGGCGGGGGTGACGCTTGCGCGAAGTGCTCGATAACCTGCCGGACGTGCTCTTCCGAGCTGGTCGGGTTGAGGACGCACAGCCGGATGGCGTGCCGGCCGGCCAGGCGGGTCGTGGAGACGAGCGCGGCGCCGCTGCGTTCCAGGGCGTCGGCGAGCGCGATCCCGCGGCGCTCGGTCTCGGCCTCGTCGCAGCCCGGCCATTCCCGGCGGAAGCAGACGATGCCCAGCGTCGTCGGTGCCATCAGGGTCAGCTCCGCCTGGTCCCGGACCAGTTCTTCGGCATAGGAGGCCAGGTCCAGATTGCGCTGTATGGCGGTGCGGAAGGCGCCCAGGCCGAACGCCTGCACGGACATCCAGACCTTGAGGGCACGGAAACCCCGCGAGAGCTGCAGGCCCCAGTCAGCGAGGTTCACCTCCCCGGCGCCGTGGGTGCCGGTGTCGTCGAGGTAGTCGGGGTGGACACTGAACGTGCGGGCGAGACGGGCGCCGTCGCGGACCAGGACACCGCCGCATTCGAACGGCTGGAACAGCCACTTGTGCGGGTTGACGGTCACCGAGTCGGCCCGCTCGACGCCGGCCAGCAGCGCCCGGCCCTTCGGCGTGAGCGCGGCGAAGCCGCCGTAGGCCGCATCGACGTGCAGCCACAGCTCTTCGGCGGCGCAGACGTCGGCGAGCCCGTCCAGGGGGTCGACGGCGCCGGTGTTGGTCGAGCCGGCGCTGGCGCACACGGCGATGGGAATGCGCCCAGCGCGGCGGTCGGTACGAGCGGCGGCGGCCACGGTTTCGGGCGGCAGCCGCCAGCGGTCGTCGCTGGGCAGCACCCGCACCTGGTGGGGGCGCAGGCCCATGGCCCGCGCGGTCCGGGCGAGCGACGAGTGGCCCTGGTCCGACACGTACACGACGCTGTCTTCCGAGGGACCTCCGGCGGCCTCACGGGCGACGAGCAGCGCTGTGAGGTTCGCCGCCGAGCCACCGCTTACCAGTACGCCTCCCGTGCCGGCGGGCATCCCGAGCCAGGTGCGGAACCAGTCGATGACCTCCAGCTCGATCTGGGTGGCGGCGGCCGACTCCATCCACGCCCAGGGAGAGGGGTTGGCCGCGGTGGCTGTCAGCTCGGCCAGCGCCGCCGGCCAGGTGGTGAAGCAGGGGATGAAGGCGAAGTACCCGGGGTGATCGGTCCGGGCCGCATACGGCAGCACGTCCTCGATGACCCGCGCGAGGACCGCGTCCAGGCCCGCGCCCTGCTCGGGAGGCGGCCCGCCCAGCCGGGCCCGCATCTCCGCGGGGCTGGCGCGGCGCAGCACCGGATCGCCCGCGGGATCTGCCAGCCGGGCCACGAGCGCGTCCACGGCCGCGTACCCGGTGCGCCGCATCGCCTCGACATCCATTGCCAGCGGATGGTCCACCGTGCCTCCCCCTCCCACCGGCGCCGGTCACCACATGGACGCGAATCCGCCGGTGGTGGCCCGCCCGGCTCCCCTCGGCGACCTTGACCCGGGCCGCGATCCTTACCGGTAACCAAGCTCCCGCGGTGTGGACCGCGGGGCCAAGCCAGTGTTCTGTTTCCCAAAGACAGGTATAGGGAATCACACGAGAAGGTACCCGCAGTAGTCTGCACAGTGGGTTAACCAGCACATACTTTCCGTCGTGGCGCCTGGGGTGGGCGGTTGGCGTCACGTGCCTTACACAAGTGCGCGGTGGCAGTTTGCCACCGGCAGGTTCAGGGGGGCCCGGTGGGTGGCGATTCCCTGGCCCGCCGCCTCCGTACTTTCCGCTCGCTGGCGGGCAACAGGGCGCTCATGCGTGTGGTCGTGGCGTATGCGCTGTTCATTCTCACCGAATACTCGGTGTGGCTGGCCATGCTGGTCTATGCCTACCGGCACGGCGGCGCCACGGTGGCCGGCCTGGTAGCCGTCGCACAGCTGGTGCCGGCGGCCGTGCTCGCGCCGTTTGCCGCGGCGGTGGCGGACCGGTGGTCGCCGGTGGTCCTGCTCGCCGGGGGGTACCTGGGGCAGGCGGCGGCCATGGCCGCGACCGCCGCGGCGGTCATGGCCGGCGTACCGCTGGCTGCCTACACGGCCGCCGTGGTCGCCGCCGCCCTCGTGACGACCACCCGCCCGGCGCAGGCCACGCTCATCCCATCCGTTGCTGTCACCCCCGATCAGCTGACGGCGGCCAACGTGACCGTGGCCTGGATGGAGGCCGCAGGTTTCGCGGCGTCTGGGCTGCTGGCCGGTGTGCTGATCGCGGCAGGTGGGGTGGCGGTTGTGTTCGCGGTGTGCGCGGGCCTTGGCGTGGCCGCCATGCTGCTGGTCGCCCGGCTCCGGGTGCCGGCGCTCGCGTCGTCGCCGGAGCGTGCCCCGGCGGTACTGGCCGACCTCGGTGAGAGCCTGAGGCTGACGGCCCGCCGACCGCGGTTGCGGCTGATGGTCGGTCTGCTCACCGCCGACGCGGTCGTGGTGGGCGCGTTGGACCTGCTGATCGTTATCCTCGCCATCACCGTGCTCGGCCGTCCGCAGGCCTGGGCGGGCTATCTCAACTTCGCGTGCGGCGTCGGCGCGGTACTGGCGGCCACGGCGAGCGTGGCCCTGGTTGGCCGCCGCCTGGGCACGCCCATCCTCGCGTCGGCGTTCGTGGTCAGCGGCGCGCTGGCGGCACTGGCGTTCGGCCTGGGCCTCGCCGCGACCGTGGCCCTGCTGGCGGTGGTCGGAGCCAGTCATTGCCTGCTGGAGACCGCCAGCCGCACCCTGCTGCAGCGCTCAGTTCCGGCCCAGTTGCTCGGCCGGGTCTTCGGTGTCCTGGAGGGCATGATGATGGCCGGCTACGCGCTCGGCGCGCTGCTCGTGCCGCTGCTGGTAGACCTGGGCGGCAGCCGGCTCGCCCTGCTCGGCATCGCAGCCGTGCTGCCGCTGGCCGCCGCCATCGGCGGCCGGGGGCTGCTCACCCTCGACGCCGAAGCCCCGGTCCCGGTCGTGGAGATCGCCCTGTTGCGCTCCCTCCCGCTGTTCGCCGAACTGCCAGCGCCCCCGATCGAGGGCCTCGCGGCGGCCCTGACGCCGGTCGAAGTGCCGGCCGGGGCCGTCCTGATCCGCCAGGGCGAACCCGGAGATGCCTACTACGCGATCGCCGCCGGTGAGCTCGACGTCCAGCAGGACGGCCACCTCCTGCGCCGCTGCGGACGCGGCGACGGCGTAGGGGAGATCGCCTTGCTGCGCGACGTCCCGCGCACCGCGACCGTCACCGCGCACACGCCCGCGACCGTCTACCGGCTTAACCGCGAACACTTCCTAACCGCGGTGCTCGGCCATGCCCCCACACGCCAGCAGGCAGGCCGCATCATCGACGCGCGCCTGGCAAGCGGCGCCCCCGCATCCAACGACACGCCAAGAACAGGCACCGCAAACCCCGACTAACGGGTAGATGCCAGACGAGCCGCAGGGTGCGATGGCCGCGGGCTAATGGTGGCTGATCAGTACCACCACGAGCATGACAACCATTGCAGCGGCGGCCAGGCCCATGACGATCACCGCGGCATCGGTCAAGCCGACCAAGTGCAGCCGGCTTGCGCGCGCATCAGCCAGCGCTTTCTGCTTGCGCTGGGCACTGCTCCGCTTCCGCCGATATCCCGGCGGCGCTGGTAGGAGCAGCCGCCGCTGCGGCTTGTATGCCGAGATTCTCGGATCATTGAGGTCGTCCATCGGGACCTCCCAGCGGAAGCCTGCTCTGTTCGCATTATGACGCAGCCGGATGCCGGCACACTGCACACTAGCGGCGGCGCGGTCGCTGAAGGTCTTTGCGCTGCCGGTGAGGGCTATAGCGGTCGGCTGGGGTCGGCAGGGGGCGTTCTGGCTGCTGCACTTGGCCGCTGCACGAGAGGCCACCTGCTGCGCTCGATTAGCCCTTGACGTAGGCCAGGCTCTCCGCCACCCGCCCGGCCCGGACCCGCACCAGGTCGGCACCGCGGACATGCCCGTCCGCCCAGCTGTAGAGCCACCGGACGATGACCCGGTCACCCGCGCCGAACATCTCCTCCACCTCAAAATGCGTGGTGGGCGAACCAGCGAAGAAGACCCGGAACGCCTCCAGCACCGCCTGCCGCCCAACGTGGCGGGTCCCGTCAGGTGCCGGGCTGGTGGCCTCAAACACGATGTCGTCAGTGATCAAGTCACCCAGGGCGTCGAGGTCCCGGCGGTTGAGTGCCTCGTGGAACCTCTCAATGGTGTCGCGTGCCTCGTCATCCACCGCAATGACCTCCCCCTTGTCACCGGAGTCCTAGATCCACAAACGAGCCTTCGTAGATCATGCCACCCGATGGCGGCACGGTCGCGCACCCACGACGATCTGCACCGCCGTGACCACCTGCTTGCAAAGCAAGGCCAAGATGTCCAGCACCGTCCATGGCCTGGCGCGGAGCGCCAGATCGACGGCGCCACCGGGGAACTGCTGCACCGTTATTCGACCGTCCACGAACCCGGCGGGGTCCTGCCGGTCGCGTGCAAGACCCGCCGCGCCTCCCGCTGCCCGCCGTGTGCGGAGGTGTACAGCGCCGACACCTACCAGCTGATCCGCGCCGCCGAGGCCGCTGCGGCCGACATCTTCGCCCAAGCCATGAGCAACCCCATAGGCCCGCCGCCCGCACGGCATGCAGACAGCGGCACACAGCCTCACGGCCACTGACGAGGCCGGTGCTGCCTTGTCGCCTCCCAGCAGCGCCCCTTGTGTCAGGTGAGCCGTACCTGCGGGTTGAGCAGCGCGTAGCACACGTCGGTGATCAGGTTGACGACGGCGATCAGGATCACAACGGCGATGGTGACCCCCATGACGACCATCAGGTCCCCGGTTTTGGCCGCCACCAGGAACGCCTGCCCGAGCCCGCCGAGCGCGAACACCTGGTCGATGATGGCCGCCGCCCCCAGTATGACCCCGAAACCGACGCCGACGCTCGACACCACCGGCAGGATCGCTGCCCGGAGCACGTGAAACCAGACGATCCGCCGCTCCGCCAGGCCCTTGCCCCGAGCGGTCCGGACGTAGTCCTCACCCAGCACCTCCAAAATGCCCGCCCGGACCAGCCGGGCGGTGACCCCCGCCTGGCCCGCGGCGACAGCGATCCAGGGCAGGATCATCCGGCCCAGCCATTGGCCCGGGCTCTGGCTGATCGGCACGTAGCCGGGCTGAAACCACAAATTCCCGGCCTCGCCCAGCCGCGAGCTCAGCCACAGCAGCAGCAACGCCAGCAGGAACGTCGGGACGGCCAGCCCCGTCAGCACCCCGCCGGTGGCGATCCGGTCCGCCGCCGAGCCCCGCCGCAGCGCGCTCACCGTCCCCGCCAGCACCCCGGCCGTCAGCCACAACACCGTCCCGCCGATCATCAGCGACAGGGTCGGCGGCAGCGCTTCCCGCAAGACGGTGTCCACCGGGAGCCCCACGGTCAGCGATACGCCGAGGTTGCCATGCAGCAGCCGCTGCAGGTAGTGCACGTACTGCCAGGTGGCCGACTGGCCAGCGCCGAGCTGCTGGCTGATCTCCGCCTCCATACCCGGGCTGGGCGGCCCCACCCGCAGCAGCACAAAAGCAGCCACCGTAGTGGCCCACACCAGGACGATGATCCCCAGCAACCGCCTGAGCAGGAAACGCGCAAACCCCGCCACTATCCGCCCACCTGGCTCGGCGCTACATCAACCACGAACGTAACCGGCAGCGGCGTAGTCAACGCCAGCCCAGCGCCGTGGTCGCCCTCGTCGGAGCCGCTTGATGCGGATCAGGCTGCCGAGGCCACGGACATCTTCGCACGGCTAATCCCAGCCAGTGACGAGGCCTCACGGACGAGGCCTCACGGACGAGGCCTCACGGACGAGGCCTCACGGCCAGCGGTTAGCAGGTCCGTTAGCAAAACGCCCCTTCCATGATCGGAAGGGGCCGCTGACCCGGGAGCCGCCTTGGGTGTCGCCTTGGGGAATCGAACCCCAGACCTACGCATTACGAGAAGCCCGGTACATCGTCCTGAGCACGCTGCCTGCACTGATAGCAGCACTTGCGTCCCCGAATGCGCTGAGTGCACAGGGTTCTACCCAGTGCCGGTCCACGATCCGGTCCACGGCTCGGCTGACTTAGTGGTAACAGAGGGTCACTGGCCACCCTTCTAGCCGGAGGCAACGCTTGTTGATCGCACCGTGAGTGCTAGCCGGCTTTGGCGGTGAGCTGGGAGACTCGCTGCGGGCTGATGCCCAGCAGCGCGGCCACATCACGCACCGACAGGCCGCGGGCGACAAGCTGGGCGGCCACCTGGCTGGTGCGGGCGGTCGCGGTGGCCGCCAGATCGTCCGCTTGCCGCCGCAGGCGCCGCACCGCCAGCGCCGTGGCGTCCAGTTCCGGGTCCCCGGTGTGGTAGTCGTAGTCCAGGACAAGCTCTGGCATGGCCTCATCGGGCAGATCGGCAGCCAGTACAACGACCTCGCGGACCGCCTGGTCCAGCGATGGAAGGCTGCGCGCATAGGTGTGTGCGCCCGGCAAGTCAGGCATATCTGCGAGCCACTGGCCATCTTCGCGGGTCACGACCACCCGGAACGCGCGCCGGCTCACCGCAGCCATCTCTTCCCCAGCGCCGGTTCAAGATCACGCTCGATCGCACGCAGCGTCCCGGCCGGGATATCACCAGCATGCTGTGGCACCGTGGTTGCCACCGTCGCCTCCCTTCCGGCGGCATCGGTGTAGGTCGCCACATAACGGCGGTGCGAGCCGACCTGGCGAAGCATCATCCCGCCCAGCCGCTCGATGCGCCGGTTGACCTCCCGCGCCCTCATCACAATATATCTAGTGGCTAGACACCACAACTGTCAAGCTGATAGACAGTAGCTTGGTCGGCGCCGGTCCCGGCCACACTCTCACCAGCGTCGCTGTCAGGGTTCGGGCGTCTCCGGCAGGTTCCCAGGGTAGCTCCGATAGGTTGCCGTCTATGGCCAAGCGCGGACGGCGCCCAGTTAAGCGCGGGCGGCAGGCCCGGCAGCACCAGCACGGGCGGCAGGTGCGGCCTGCGCGTACCCACCAGGCAGGCCCGGGCGATTTGCTGGCCGATGTCCGCCAGCGGCTCGCCAGTGGCGAGCCGCTGGACCTCCTCGCCTATGTGAGCAATCTGCTGGCCGCGGTCGACCCGCGTGGGGAGAGTCCGTTTGAGCGG
The DNA here is from genome assembly GCA_963730065.1 of uncultured Actinomycetes bacterium. Lineage (GTDB taxonomy): Bacteria > Actinomycetota > Actinomycetes > Streptosporangiales > Streptosporangiaceae > UBA9676. The sequence continues at coordinate 611,300 of CAVSQL010000020.1, forward strand.
GAGCGCCCCGACGGGCCGGAGCGCGCCACGCTGCCCACGCTGCTCGAGTCCTTCGCCGAGGTGGTGCTGCCCGAGACCACGGCGCTGCTCGCCACGCTGGCCGAGCTTGGCCCGGACGAGTTGACCCGCGCCCGTGCCCGGCGGGCGCTGGCGGCGCGACCGCATCAGCTGCCGGGCTGGCTCGCCCGGCTTGGCGAGACTTCGGTGTACGGGGCGGTGGAGAGCACTCATGTGCTGGGCGATGGGGACAGTGTGCTGCTTGGCGCGCGGCTCCCGGGACATGAGCTGACTGCGGTCATCTATATCGACCACAACCTCGGCACGGTGGTCAAGGACGCCTTCCCGGCGCCGAGCCCGATCAGTGAGGTGGTCGCGCGGATGCGAGAGGCGGCGGACGACCCAGATGTGAGGTTCGGCGACATCAGCCTTGCTGACGCGCGGGCCCGGGTTGTCGAGGCGATCGAGGTGGGCGCGATCATGTTCCCGCCGTTGGAGTCGGAGACCTGGCCGGCGTCGCGGCCGCTGACCGAGTGGCTGGTCCGGCTGCTGCCTGAGGGCGGGGTCGGCTACGTCCGCCCGACGTGGAGCGAGGCCAGGAAGAACAAGCTCGCGAAACGGTTCTTCGGCTCGGAGTTCGGCAAGCCGCTCGACGACGATGACCACCGGGACCTGCTGAATCAGTTCCTGTGGTTCGGCACCGACTACGGGCCGGGTGACCCGCTGCGGTGGAGCCCGGTCGCGGTCGAGATCTTGCTGGCCGACTGGATCCCGCGCAAGATCGCGGCGAGCCCGGAGTACTTGAGCGCGGCGCCGGTGCTGCTGCGTGCGTTTGTCCGGTTCTGTCATGCGGAGCGCAAGATCCGGTCGGCGCTGACTGACGAGACGCTCGCCGCGGTTGGCGAGCAGGAGCCGGAGTATCAGCGGGTCATCCGCTCGCCCCGGCCACAGGGGCCGATGGCGCTGCTCGCCGCGATGGGCATGCTCAGCGGCCAGCAGCCGTGGGAGGACGGGCTTTCCGGGGCCGGGCAGTACCTCCTCGACGGGCTGGCCGAGGAGGTCGGCGGACAGGACGCGCTCGACTCCCTTGATGGCACGCCGCTGCCGGACGAGGAGTTCGGCTGGGATGAGGTTCCCGCCGACGTACGCGAGCGGGTCGGGGAGGTGCTCGCCGCCTGCGACCGCTGCTGCGACGACCTGCTCGGCGCCGAGTACCGGACGGCGTGCCGGCGGTTGCTGGCCCGCGCCGCACCGGGCCTGTCCGGCATGCTGCGCAAGACAGCCAAGCCCGAGGCGATGGCGGCTGCGGTGTGCTGGGTGATCGGCAAGGGCAACCAGCGCCTCGGCCAAGGGACTGGCGAACTGCGGGTCAAGGATCTGATGAGCTATTTCAGCCTGAGCCAATCAAGTGTCTCCGAGCGCGGCTACCAGATCATGCACGCGGCCGGGATCAAGCCGGCCAGTACCTATCCAGCGGTCCGCCTGCGTTCGCCTAGCCTGCTGGTCTCCGCCCGCAGACGGCGAATCATCGAACTCCGTGACCGCCACAGCGCCGCGATCAGCGGTAAGCGCCGGGAATGAATGGCCCGATCGGATATGGGTGGCCTCTGCTGCCTGTCCGCATGATCGGCGGCCGTCGCCTTTCCATGCCGTCGCCAGTTCCAGGGCGCGCGGGATCCCATCGAGCAATGACACCAGTAGGGCTTCCAGTCCTCACTCTGTGTGACCGCCTGTCGTCGTGGAGAGAGGCGGCTCACCATGTCCGTGGACCGGCCATGCCGGTCCACGGACATTCAACACACTGACGAAATTAGTGTCTTGAACTGAGCCGCCTTGGGGAATCGAACCCAGACCTACGCATTACGAGAAACCCGGCATACCGCTCCGCGCACGCTACCTGCACAGATAGCAGCACACGCGTCCCGGAGTGCGCTGGATGCACAGCGTGCTACGGATTCCCGGTCCACGACCCGGTCAGCCTAGCGGTAACAGAACGTTACTAGGATGGTCCGAATGGCCACCCAGGCCGTTGGTGTGGCAGGGCCGTGTGCGGCTCAGGCAAGTCCGCGCCGGTAGTCGGCCTGGCGCTGAACGAAGCCACCTCCGCGCAGTTGCCGAATCGGCGCGGCCGATCGAGCGCGGCCTGGACACCACGACCGGAAGGCCGCCCAGGATTCCGGCCTCATGTTGCCGGTGACGTGCCTGGCCCGGCGGGCTGATGAGGCCGGGGTGATCAGATGGGCGCTGGAGGCGAAGGCGGCCGGGACTGGGTAATCGCTGCGGTGCTGGGTCGGCCTCGATCGTTGTGCCAGGTCAGGCACGAGTGATCTCGGGCCGTCGGGGTGTCTGGAACAGGGGCGTGAGGTAGCGCAGCATGAGGAGCGACCAGGTGAGGTGGGTGAGCGCGGGGGCCAGGATGCCGCCGGAGGTGCGGCGCTGGCGGCCGAAGAGCACACTTGTGGCGGTCCCGGCGAGCACGAGCGCGGGGTTGCGGGTCATGGTTGTGGTGGTGGCGTAGGCGAGGGTGGTTGTGGCGAGGGGGTGTGACTCCTCGACGAGGGACCAGAGTGCGCCGCGGAAGAACAGTTCCTCGGCCACCGCGTTGGCGGATGCGGTGAGCAGCACGAGGGGCGTTGAGCCGTGGTCTGCGTAGTCCAGGACGCTGCCGATGGCCCGGTTGAGCGGGGGGATGTGCCGGGCTAGCCGCGCGGCGCCATAGAAGAGCCCGAACGCGCCGGCGCCGGTGAGCACAGGCATGACCACGGGGCGGCGATGGACGCCTCCCTGGCCCTGAGCCGTGCCCAGGGGGAGCGGCCCGGAGCTGAGGGCGCCGGTGGCCCAGGTGCCGGCGAGGCCCATCGTCAGAAGGTAGAACTGGGGGGAGCCGGGCCGGGTGGACAGCGATATCCCCAGCAGGCCCGCGCCGCCGATGCCGGTGACGGTGACGACCCGTCGGCGACGGGCGCGGGCCGTCGCCGACTCTGTGTGGGCCGGGGGGATATGGCCGGGCGGCGGCAGAGGTCCCTGCCGGGCGGGATTGCTGCGTTCCCGCCACAGGTTCCGGCGCGTGGCAGTCACCGGCTACCGCGCTTGTCCTGGCGGCGCTCGCTGAGCGCCTTGCGGACGGCGTCGTCGTAGGACATGGGGTCGAAGGGGACAAGGTCGCGGATCGACGGGTCCCGGACGATGACCTCGTTGGTCATTGAGTTGACGAGCGCCCGGCCGGTGGCGGTGTCGACGTCGGTGACCAGGGTCAGCCACAGGGAGGACAGCCGAGGGGTGAGCAGCGGCACCGGCACGATGGGGAGCGGGCGGCCCTGGATGGCGGCAACGCGGCGCAGCATGGTGACGTATTGCAGTATCTCGGGTCCCCCGGCCTCGAAGACCCGGCCCGCCGCCTCCGGCAGGGCCAGCACCCCCAGAAGGTAGCGCACGATGTCGTCGACGGCGATCGGCTGGGTGCGGGTCGCGACCCATCTTGGCGTGATCATGGCGGGCAGGTGGTCGACGAGCTGGCGGGTCAGCTCCCAGGAAATGCCGCCATGTCCGACGATGATCCCGGCCCGGATGACGGTCACCGGGACGCCGGCCGATCCGAGCAGCTTCTCGACCTCGCGGCGGCTGCGCAGGTGTGCCGACAGGGCGTCCTTGTCGTCGCCGAGCCCGCCGAGGTAGATGATTTGATGCAGGCCGGCTCGCGCAGCCGCCCGGCCGAATGCTGTGGCTGCGGCGGCATCCTTGCGTTCGAAGTCCGCCTCGGCGAGCGAGTGGACGAGGTAGTAGGCCGCCTGGCAGTCGGCCATCGCGGCGGCCAGGGTGTGCGGGTCGTGAACGTCTCCGTGGACGGGCATACCCGCTCCGGCGTAACCGGCAGAGTTGCGGGTCATAGCGACGACATCGTGACCCGTCCCGGCCAGGGCCGCGCATAGTCGGCGGCCGACGAAACCGGACGCGCCGGCCACGAGCACCTTCACCGCGGCCACCCGGCCTGTTCGGCCTCGGTCACTGGGTCGCCCGCCATCAGACGGGCCCCCACGGCACTCGCGATCTGCGGCGTGGCGCCGACTCCGGCGAGGGCGAGCGGGGCGCGCCGCGCGAGTGCGGTGAGCTCCGGGCGGAGCGACTCCAGGGCCTCCGGGCGGGTGGCAGCGAGGACGACCAGGTCAGGATGCGAGGCGCCGGCGGCCCGCTCCAGCTCCTCGACCGGGGTGTTTGTCCCCAGGTAGTCGATCCGCCAGCCGTTGCGGTTGAGTACGATGCCGAAAACCATGAGCGCCATGTCGTGCAGCTCGCCGGGTGGGCAGGCGAGCAGAGCTTGTGGCCCGCGCCCGCTCCCCCAGCCACGGGCAAGACCCGCGAGCCGGCCGCGGATGACATTGCTGGCGAAATGCTCCATGGCGACGCTGGCCGTCCCGCGCTGCCAGCGCTCACCGAGGTCAGCGAGGTAGGGCAGAACGACGTCCCGCAGCACGGCCGGCAGAGACAGATCGGCGAGCAGCCGGTCCAGCACGGCCTGCGCGGCCGGCTCGTCGAAAGCGTCCAGAGCTTGCCCGAGCGCAGCGAACGGCCCACTCCCCGCAGGTGTGCCAGGGTGCGGCCCTGCGGGCCGGCCAGGGGCAGTATCTGCGCCACCGCCGAGCGCGGCGCGCGCCGCCTCGGCCGCGGACAGCCCCTCGGCGAGATATGCCTGCATCCGGCGGACCCGCGACTCGTCCGCCTCGGAGTACAGCCGGAACCCGCCGGGTGAGCGCACCGGCTGCAGGAGACCATAGCGGCTCTCCCACGCCCGCAGGACGTGGTCGCTTACGCCGAGGCGCCGGCTCAGCTCACCAATGCGCAGTAGCGCGCGATCCCCTGGAACCTCCATGAGAACACTATACAGTCCTTCGACAGAAATTTGACAACTCCTGGAAGCGAACCTAGCTTGGTCCTTAGACATAATCTAGACGAAATCTGGACAGTGGACTCTATCGCTACCGGCACACCGACCGGCGCAGGACCCACCCACGAGACCTGCGCTCCAGGCGACGCCGCCGGCTCCCGGCGGCCGTCCGTGGCCGTGATCGGCGCCGGGGTCTCCGGGCTCACCGCGGCCTACCTGCTCTCCCGCACCCACGATGTCACCCTTTTCGAGGCGGAGGGCCGGCTCGGTGGCCACGCGCACACCCATAACGTCACTGACTCCGATGGCGGGCAGCACGCTGTCGACAGCGGGTTCATCGTCCACAACGAGAAGACCTACCCCTGGCTGCGCAAGCTCTTCGGTGAGCTAGACGTCCAGGTGCGTCCCACCGAGATGAGCATGAGCGTCCGCTGCGAGGGGTGCGGGCTGGAGTATGCCGGCGGCCGCGGGCTGCGCGGCGTATTCGCCCAACCGCGTCGCCTCATCGACCCTCGGTTCGCCCGGATGCTGTGGCAGGTCAACCGGTTCCACCGGCGTGCATTGGCCTTCCTGCGCACGACGGACGACGAGAACCTCACGACCTATGGCGAGTTCCTGGAGCGGGAGGGGTTCGGTGGCTACTTCATCGCCCACTACGCCGTTCCGGTGGTCTCGTGCGTGTGGTCCGCCGGGCGGGAGACGGCGCTGGTCTACCCGGCGCGCTACCTTTTCCGGTTCCTCGACCACCACGGCATGCTCCGGGTCGGCGGGTCCCCCCAGTGGTACAGCGTCGCCGGTGGATCACGGGTCTACGTCGAGCGGCTCGCCGAGCTGCTAACGGACGTGCGCGCGGCCCATGCCGTCACCGACGTCACCCGGCGTGAGGATGGCGTCCAGATCCGGGACGTTACCGGGCAGCTCACCCGCGTGGACCGCGTCGTCATCGCGACCCACGCCGACCAGGCCCTCTGCCTGCTCACCGACCCCAGCGACGCGGAGGTCACCACCCTCAAGCAATTCGGCTACTCGAGCAACGTGACGGTTCTGCACACCGACAGCTCGGCCTTGCCGGAGGCACGGAACGCCCGTGCGTCGTGGAACTACCGGATGACGTCCTGCGACCGGCCTGGCCAGCCTGCCGTGGTGAGCTACTGGATGAACCGGCTCCAGGGACACCGATCGCCGCAGGCCTTCCTCGTCACGCTCAACGGCCGCGAGCGTCTCGACCCGGGCTCCGTGGTCGCGGTCATGCACTACGAGCACCCGATCTACACGCCCGAGGCGGTCCGGGCGCATTCACAGCTCGGTGACCTCGCCACCGATCGCACGGTGTATGCCGGGGCCTACCACGGCTGGGGCTTCCACGAGGACGGCTGCCGCTCCGGCGTCGAGGCCGCCCGGCACTTCGGGGTGACCTGGTGAGCGCCGCCCCCCCGACGATCGTCCCGGAGACGGCCGGCCAGGCACCCGAACTGACGCAACTGCCCGCGCTGCCGGCGCTCGTTGCTGGCTGGGTCACGCACCGGCGCCCCGGACCGGTCCGCCATGCCTTCCGGCACCGGGTCTACCAGTGGCTCATCGACCTCGACTCGGTCCCCAGCCAGCCGTGGTACCTCAGGCCATTCGCCAACTTCAGCAGCGAGGATCACCTCGGCGACCCCCGCCTGACGATCAAGGACAACATCGGGAGCTACCTGGCACTCAACGGCATCGACCTCGGTGACCGGGGCCGGGTCCTCATGCTCGCCAACGCCCGCGTCCTGGGCCACGTCTTCAACCCGCTGTCTGTCTTCTGGTGCTACGACAGCGGCGGGCGGCTCGCCTGCGTCGTCGCGGAGGTCCACAACACCTGCCGTGAGCGGCACGCCTACCTCCTGCATCCCGACGAGTCGGGGGCCGCCGTGACGGGCAAGGACTTCCACGTCTCCCCGTTCTTCGACGTCAGCGGCACCTACGAACTGCGGTTCACCCTGAGGCCGGACCTTGTCGCCACGACCGTGACGCTGCGACGCGAGGGCGCCGTCGCGTTCTCAGCGACCTTCCGGGGCCGGCCCGAACCCGCGACGGCTCCTGCTCTGGCCGGCGGGCTCATCCGCCAGCCCCTGATGACCCAGCGGGTCTCGGCCCTGATCCGGGTGCACGGCATCTGGCTGTGGCTTCGTGGCCTGCCCGTCCGCGCTCACCCACACCACATCCGGCAGGAAGGGGTCTGACCATGACCGTCTCCACCGCCATCAGGTGGCCCGTTCGGGCCACCAGCCCACGGGCGCCCATGCGCGCCACCGCTGCCCGGCTGATCTTCGAGCGTGCCGTCGCCGCGGTACCCGTCCGCGTCACCTACCCCGACGGGCGGGTGCTTGGAGGAGGGTCGCCGGCATCGCCCGAGTTGGAGGTCGTTCGCCCCGCCGCGTTCTTCACCCGGCTGGGCCGCGACGCGAAGATCGGGTTCGGTGAGGCCTACATGGCCGGGGACTGGCGCGCCGGGCCCGGCACCGACCTGGCCGACCTGCTGACACCCTTCGCCTCGCGGCTGACCACCCTGATTCCCCCGGCCCTGCAGCGGCTGCGCGTTTTCGTCGACAGGCGCGTCCCCCCGGACCACGAGAACACCCCCGACGGCTCGCGAACCAACATCGCCGCCCACTACGACCTCAGCAACGACCTCTTCGCTGCCTTCCTGGACCCGACGATGACCTACTCCTGCGCCTGGTTCGACGACAGCGAACCGATCGCGGCGGCCACCCGGCTGGAAGAGGCACAGCGGCGCAAGATCGACGGCATCCTCGACCTCGCGGTCGTCCAGGCCGGCACCCGCGTGCTGGAGATCGGAACGGGGTGGGGGTCGCTTGCCATCCGCGCCGCGCAACGCGGTGCCCGCGTCACAACGATCACCCTCTCCCACGAGCAGATGCGGCTGGCCCGTGAGCGGGTGGAAGCCGCCGGCCTGTCCGGGCTCGCCGAGGTGCGGGTGCAGGACTACCGCGAGGTCGAAGGCCAGTACGACGCCATTGTCAGCGTCGAGATGATCGAGGCCGTCGGGGAGGCCTACTGGCCCACCTATCTTGCGGCCCTTGACCGGCTCCTCGCTCGCGGCGGCAGGGCCGCCATCCAGGCAATCACTATGGACCACGAGCGTTTCCTCGCCACCCGGCGCAGCTTCAGCTGGATCCAGAAGTACATCTTCCCCGGCGGCATCATCCCGTCTTTGCAGGCGGTCGACGACGCTCTCGCGGCCCACACCACGCTGCGCGTGACGCGACAGCGCGAGCTCCGGCCGCACTACGCCCGGACCCTGCGCCTGTGGCGGGAACGCTTCCTCGGCCAGTGGCCCGACATCCACGCCCAGGGCTTTGGCGAGACCTTCCGCCGCATGTGGGAGTTCTACCTCGCCTACAGCGAGGCCGGCTTCCGCAGCGGCTACCTCGGGGTCAGCCAGCTCCAGCTGACCCGGGAGCCGGCATGAAGCTGAATGGCAAGGTCGCCTGGGTCGTCGGCGGATCCAGCGGAATCGGCGCCGCCGTGGCCCGCGAACTCGTACGCCGTGGCGCGACCGTCGCGGTCTCTGCCCGGCGCAAGGAGCAGCTCCACGACGTTGCGGGCGGGGACATGCTCGTCCTCCCCGCCGACGTCACCGACGCCGCCTCCGTCGCGGCCACTGCAGCACGAGTCGGGGAGGAGCTGGGCCCGATCGACCTCGCGGTGCTGTCCGCGGGCTACTGGAAGCCGATGGATCCCAGCGACTGGGACACCGCCGTCTTCGACCAGCACCTCCGGGTCAACCTCACCGGCATGAGCAACGCCATCGCGGCCGTGCTGCCCGGCATGCTGCGGCGGCAGAGCGGGACCATAGCCGGCGTCGCCTCCGTCGCCGGCTACCGCGGGCTCGCCGGCGCCGAGGCCTACGGAGCGACCAAGGCCGCCCAGATCAACCTCCTGGAATCGCTGCGCATCCACCTCGCCCGAACAGGCGTGCAGGTCACGACTGTCTGCCCCGGCTTCGTGCGGACCGACCTCACGGCCGACAACCGCTTCCCCATGCCGTTCATCATCGAGGCCGATCAGGCCGCACGATCCATCTGCGACGGGCTCGAACGTGAGAGAGCGGAGATCGTCTTCCCCGCGCGGATGGCCCTGCTGATGAAGGCCGCGCGCCTGGTCCCCGCCCGCGCCTGGACGGCCCTGTGGAAAAGCACCTCACGCCCTGACACCCGTCCGGCCGAACACCTCGGCCGAGACCGCCGGAAGCAAAGGACACCATGAAACTGCTCAAGACCGTCGTCGTCCAAAAACCCCTGGGCGCAGTGTTCGACTACCTCTCCGACTTCACCACGACTACTGACTGGGACCCGGGCACGGTGACCACTGTGCGCCGGCACGGCGACGGCGGAGTCGGCACCACCTACCTCAACACCTCAACATTCCTCGGCCGGACGACCCAGCTGACCTACGTCGTCGATGAGCTCGTGAACCACCAACTCATTCACCTTCGCGGGGAGAACAAGACCGTCATCGCCGTTGACACCCTGACCTTCCGGTCTGTGGCGTCCGGAACCGAGGTGACCTACGCTGCCGAGTTCACCTTCAAGGGCCTATCCCGCTTCGTCGCCCCACTGCTCAAGCCCGCTTTCGAGCGCCTCGGCAACGAAGCGGAAGCCGGCATGTGCAAGGCGTTGAACCGACTCTGACCAAGGAAGTTCCAGACTCCGTCGTCGCCCGCTTCGGCCGCACCGCCTGTTGACGGCCAGCTCCGAACCGCCCGGCATCGGTGCATGAGGCACCCTCGTCAGGGTCATCATGGTTGCGTTGTGATCACGCGGCCCGGTTCCGCCGGGCACCACGGGGGCACACGACGGCCATGAGGACGACGATCGCCGCTGTCGGCGCCGTAGCGGCCACCGCGGTAATCGGCGGTGTCGCGGCCGACCCCGGGTCCGTCTGGTATCGCAGTCTGCGCAAGCCACGGTGACATCCGCCTCCGGCCTACGCGCTGGTATGGACGCCGCTGTATGTGATCATCGCCTACGCAGGCGCCAGGGCGCTCACGCGCGCCCTGAGCCGCGATCGCAGCCAGCTTGCCGGTGGCCGACTCCTTGACCTAGCGCTCAACGCTGCTTGGGCTCCATTGTTCTTCCGCGCCCGTCGGCCTCGCGCCCGCGCTAGCCGAGATCGTCTGCCTCGACATCGTCAACGTGTTGCTGATCCGCCAGACATGGCGGGCTGACCGCACGGCGGCGGTCATCCTGCTTCCCTACGTCGGCTGGACCGCGTTCGCCACCGCGCTGAACGCCGAGATCGTCAGGCTGAACCCCAGCGCCTGAGTCAGGGAGACCCCCGGGCCAAACCCGGGGAGCTTCCAGCCTTTACTCTGCGTGACCGTTTGTCGTCCTGCAGAGAGGCGGCATGTCGCGTTCGTGGACCGACTATCTCGGTCCACGATGGTCGAACGTATTAACGAAAGCAGTTCTTTGAGCTGAGCCGCCTTGGGGAATCGAACCCCAGACCTACGCATTACGAGAAGCCCGGGACTCCGCTCCAGGCCCGCTACCTGCACTGATAGCAGCACGCCCGTCCCGGAATGCTCACGGCGCACAGAGCACTCCGGCTTTCCGGTCCACGGCCCGGTCCACGATCAGGTCATACTTCCGGGTAACAGAGCGTTGCTAGCCTGGGCCGGATGGCTTTTACGCAAGGTCACTGCCTATGTCGGCGCCGCGGGCAGTGTGGCCGGATTAGGGGCGGTCAACCTCAAGACGGCGGCTTACGGCCGCAGCGATCGCCTGGAGATCGCCTTCGTCCGAGCTCACCACCAGGTCGTGTCGGCGCATGGCCCCCTCAACCACGCAAGCATCAACGATGTCGGTGATCGCGGCGCGAGCGGCGAGGGAGCCGACGGAGCGGGCCTGGTCATCATCGAGGGCCTCCACATCACACCCAGCCAGCAGCCGAGCCAGGAGAACCTGGCGGCCTCCGCCGCGCCAGGACTGGGCTACGACTGGCGCCGGGACTGTGGGCACTTCCCGACGCGCGAGGAGGGCGCCGTGGCGGGCCCACAAACGGCGTTCGGCTCGGTCAGCGGCAATGAGAGCGCCGGTGTCGTAGGTGACGCCCATCACGCGGTCCGGCGCCGGGAACTTGTCCCGGTCCGTCGGGCCCGCTCGACCACGGCGGCAGCCCACTCCTCGGCTTCGGCAAGCTCTCCGGAAGCGAACGCACCGTGATCCTGCTCGAACTGGCTGACGGCACCCAGGCCCGCCTGGATGGTGAATTCCTTTCTTGCCGTGTCTGCCAGCCACGCGCTGTAGCTCAATCCTGCCTGAGCGGCCGCGGCCGCTATCTCAGCATCAAGATCAGGGGGGATGGAGATCGAACGTTTCTTCCGCACTGCCATGACGTTACGGTAGCACAGCGGTAGGACAGTCTGGCTGTGGAACTAGCGGGGTGCGCTGATCTCTGTGCCGTGTTTGGGAGCGGCGGCCAGGCGCAGCCGCTCCCAATGACGTGGGGCGCCGTGGCGGCGCCGTTCAGCGTCGAGGTAGGCCTGAGGCAGGTGAGGGCGCAGCAGTGCCAGCAGCGCGCGGTAGCGCTCGGAGATGTCCGGCGCTCACCTCGTCGCGGTAGAACTCCAGCCGGACGGTCCGTCGGTAGCGGGCATGGCGTTGTACGAGCCGTCGGTCATTGCGCTGTGGCGGCTTGTCCATAGGTACATGTCGGGGCGCCGGTTCGGCGCCTTGTACTTATGGGCAGCGACGCCCAGCCAATGGTCCCGCGACTCACTCGTGTGAGGGAGTTCGCCGGCCTGCCTCCCTCATGCGGGCGATGCGTGCGGGCTTTGCGGGCGGGATAATGCACTCATGCCTGGCCAGCAGCCTCGCCACTGGTGGGCGGCCGTCATAGCCCGCCTCCGTTCGGCCAACACCTACGCCGTGGATAGCGCCTTGGCAGCTGTGGTCGCGGTGCCCGTGTCGGTCCAGTTCGCGAACGCGTCGCCCGGTGGCGCGACTCCGCTGGGTGTACTGCTGAACGCGGGCACAGTGCTGCCGCTGATCTGGCGGCGCCGGGCGCCCTTTGCCGTGGCGGTCACAGTCGCCGCCTTTTCACTCCTGGCCTCGGTGTACAACCGGCCTGGCCAGGACCTGCCGTATGGTGCGCTGCTCGCTACTTACACGGTGGCCGATCTGGGGCGGCGCTGGCAGCGATGGAGCTTCCTTGGGGGCCTTGTTCTCATCCTTGGGCCCGGGGCGTTGCTGGTGAAGCATTACGGTGCGGCCGATTTCCTGCTTGACCTTCTGCTGCCGCTGAGCGCCTACCTGCTCGGGACACTGGCGCGAATCAGCCGGGAACGCGCGGAGGCGCTGGAGGAACGGGCAGAGCAGCTGGCGCGCGGGCGGGCGGCCGACGTGGCGCGGGCAGCGGCCGAGGAGCGGGCCAGGATCGCTCGGGACATGCATGACCTGCTCGCTCACGCGGTCAGCATCATGGTGGTGCAGGCGGAGGCAGCGCCGGTGGTCGTGAGAACCGATCCAGACCGGGCGGAGAGGGCGTTCGACGCGATCGCCGAGGCGGGCCGGGACGCGATGGCCCAGTTGCGGCGCCTGCTGGGCGTCTTGAAGGAGGAACAGGACGCGGGGGTTCGTGCGCCGCCGCCGACCGTGGCTGCGGTCCCCGCGCTGGTGGCCCAGATGGACAGTACGAGCCTGCGGGTGGATCTGCGGACCGGGGGCGAGCCCCGCCTCCTGCCAGCCGATGCCGAAGTGACCGCCTACCGCATCGTGCAGGAGGCCTTGACCAACACGGTGAAACACGCAGGCGCCGACTCGGCGACCGTGCGGCTCGACTGGAAGGACGCAAGCCTGCTGATCACCGTTACCGACGATGGGCGGGGACCGGACGGCGAGGCGGCCCCGCAGGCGGGCGGGCACGGCCTGATCGGGATCCAGGAGCGGGTCGCGGCGTGCGGCGGCCATGCTGAGACAGGACCGGCACCGGGCGGCGGCTTCCAGGTGACCGCGCGGCTGCCGTACATCGAAAAGGAAGCCACCGGCGCCCACGTTCCCCCCGTGGGAGCGTCCGATAGCCTGCCCAAACCTGCGGTGGCGCCCTAATGGCACCATGGTGAGCGCCCGCCGCGCACCGGTGCCCGTGATCCGGGTGGTGCTCGCCGACGACCAGGAGCTGGTGCGCAGCGGCTTCGCGATGATCCTCAACGCGCAGCCAGACATCGAGGTGGTCGCCGAGGCGGGCGGCGGCGCGGCGGCTCTTGAGGCCGTCCGCGACCACATGCCCGACGTGGTCCTCCTGGACGTCCGGATGCCGCAGATGGACGGCATCGAGGCCGCCAGGGTCGTCTGCGCCGAGACCAGCTGCCGGGTGATCATGCTGACCACCTTCGACCAAGACGACTACATCTATGACGCCCTCTACGCGGGCGCCAGCGGCTTCTTGCTCAAGGATGTCCGCCGCGACGACCTGGTCCAGGCTGTACGGGTAGTCGCGGCAGGGGAGTCGCTGCTTGCACCCACAGTGACCCGCCGGCTCATTCGCGACCTCACACGGAACCGGCCCCGCGAGGGCCGGCAGCCGGCCGAGCGGCTGGCGGTGCTGACCGCCCGTGAGCTCGAGACACTCATGCTGCTGGGCCGCGGGCTATCCAATGCCGAGATCGCAGCCGCCATGACCGTCACCGAGCACACCGTAAAGACACACGTCAGCAACGTGCTCAGCAAGCTCGGCCTGCGTGACCGGGTGCAGGCGGTCATCACCGCGTACGAGAGCGGCCTGATTTCCCCCGGCTCCTAGCTGATTCCAGCTCCCTCCTGTGGGGGAGAAACCGCGCCAGTCCCCCCAATGCCGCCGAGCCCGAAAGACCGCTCTCGGCGGCGATCACGTGTCGTCCGCGAGTCCGGAGGATGGAAGGACAAGCACACCACCTCTCCGGCCACTCGGGGAAGGAAAGGACGCACGTGAACATCCAGTCGTCCGATCGAGCGGGCCACGTGACGGAAGCACTAGAGATCATGGTGCGGCTCCACTCGGTGAGCAAGGCGTACGGGTCAAGGGATAATCGGGTCGCCGCGCTGACAAACGTGACGATTGACTTCCCCTCGGGAACGTTCACCGCCGTCATGGGTGCCTCAGGCTCGGGCAAGTCGACACTGCTGCAATGCGCCGCCGGCCTCGACCGCGTGGACACCGGCGAGGTCGTGATCGCAGGCGCCGCCCTGGGCGGCATGAAAGAGAACGCGCTGACCCGGCTGCGCCGCGCCCAGATCGGGTTCGTCTTCCAGTCGTTTAACCTGGTGCCCTCGCTCACCGCGCAGCAGAACGTGGCGCTGCCGCTTCGGCTGGCCGGACATCGCCCGGCGCGAGCCGAGATCACCAGCGTGCTGGCCAAGCTGGGCCTAGCCGAACGGGCGGGACACCGGCCCGGCCAGCTTTCCGGGGGACAGCAGCAGCGCGTCGCCATCGCCCGCGCTCTGGTGACACGCCCGAAGGTGCTGTTCGCCGACGAGCCGACCGGATCGCTGGACTCCCGCAACTCCCGTGACCTCCTTGCGCTGCTTCACGGCCTAGTCGCCCGGGGCCAGACGATCATCATGGTGACGCATGACCCGGTCGCTGCCGCCTATGCCCAGCGGGTCGTCTTCCTGGCCGACGGCCGCCTCGCGGGCGAGCTGCTCGAACCCACCGCCGAGACAGTCGCCGGGCGCCTGACCCGCCTAGAGGACGTACCGTGCTGAGCGTCGCGCTGGCCACGCTGCGAGCCCGCTGGGTCAGCTTTGCCGGGGCCTTCCTCACCCTGGCCCTGGGGTCAGGGTTCGTCGCGATCATGCTCATGACCCTGACCGCGACCTCGGGCATCCCGTTTCCCGGTCCGCAGCGGTTCGCCGCGGCACCGATCGTGGTGGTACCCCACAAGACCGAGCGGTTCACCGCAGACGGCTTCCCCTTCAGCCTGCCGGTCCAGCAGCCGGGCGGCCTTCCCGCCCCGGTGGTGAAGCAGCTGGCCAGCACGGGCAGGACCGTCCCCGACCACACGTTCCCCGCGCAGCAGGCCGGAGGCCCGCCCGGCCAGGTGGGACATGCCTGGTCGGCCGCCTCGTTCACGCCGTACCGGCTGGTCGCCGGCCACCCCCCGGCCACCGCCAGCGAGGTCGTGGTCGGCGGCGGCAGCCCCGCGCTGGTAGGCCACCGGGTACAAGTCACGACCGCGGAAGGCACCAGCACCTACACCGTTGCCGGTGTGACGCGGCCCGTCTGGTTCGAGCACGCGATCTTCTTCACCGACGCCGCAGCGGCCCACATCTCCCCGCCGATCGACGCGGTCGTTGCCTACGGGCCGCCCGGCGCCGTCCGCCGGGCCGCCGGCCGCGGCGTTGCGCAAGTGCTCACCGGCGCCGCAAGGAAGCAGACGGATCCCGATCCAAGCGGTGGTCAAGACCAGCTTTACGCCACTAGCGCCGCTGCCGGCACTTCGACAGGCCTTGGCGTCTTCGTCGCGGTGTTCGTGATGATCGCGACATTCGCGTTCATCACCGACCAGCGGCGCCGGGAGCTGGGACTGCTGCGAGCCATAGGCGCGACTCCGCGGCAGGTACGCCGCATGATCATCACCGAGGCGGCCGTCGTCGGCGTCGTGGCATCCGCTGCTGGCTGCGCGCTCGGCCCGCTGGGGTCCTCATTGGCCGGGAAATGGCTGATCGGCCACGGCGTGGCCCCAGCCTGGTTCACTGTTCACGTCACTGGCCGGCCGCTGATCATCGCGTTCGCCATCGGGCTGGCCTCAGCGATTGCCGGCGCGGCGGCCGCCTCATGGCGTGCGGCGCGGACGCGGCCCACCGAGGCACTCCGGGATGCTGTCGTGGAGCAGAAGGTCATGACCGTCACGCGATGGCTGCTCGGCGTGGGCCTGCTCGCGTTGGGCGCGTACGTCAGCCTGACGACGATCACCCGCAATCCCGGCAACGCGATGATCGTGAAGAACTACCTCGCTGTGTTTGTGCCGATCGTCGCCGGATTCGCGCTGCTGACCCCAGTCATCCTCAAGCCGGTGGCCCGCCTCGTCACCTGGCCGGTGAGCCGCATGGGAGCGGGCTCGATGATCGTGAGGCAGAGCGTCCTCACCGGCGGGCGCCGCACCGCGGCTACGGCGGCACCGATCGTACTGGCGCTCGGGCTGGCCGCCTCGATGCTGACCCTGGAGGCCATCGCGAACGCCACCTCCTACTCGGCTATGCGGCGGCAGGCCAATGCCGAATTCGTGATCGTCCCAACCGAATCCACGGAACTCAGCCGGCAGACGGTCACCGCAATACGCAGAATTCCAGCCGCCGACGTCACCGAGTTCACCTCCATCCTCATAAACGTGGCTGCCGACTCCGGCGCGTACATCGACACCTGGACGGCACAGGCGGTGGAACCCGCCACATTGAACACAACGCAGAACTTCACCCCGGTCGCCGGGTCGCTGTCCCATCTGGGCAGTGACTTCCTGATCATCGACCAGCGCACGGCGCTGGCAGACGGCCTGCACGCCGCAGAGCCGGTCAAGGCCTATCTTCCAGATGGCACCAGCATCCGGCTGCGGATCGCTGCGGTGATCCATACCGTCACCACCGAGGCGACCGTCTTTATACCCGCCGCAGACGCCGCCGACGGGCTACCGACTCAGATGGACGTCACGGCGCGGCCGGGAGCCGACGTGGCGGCCGTCGGAGCCGCGTTGCGAGCAGCGGTCCGCGGCCACAGAGCCATTGTCACGCCGATCCGCCAGTATCTCGAAGCCGTACGATCCCAGCAGACGCAGCAAGACCGGCAGGCCACCACCGTTATTCTCGGTCTCGCGCTCATCTACGCCCTGATCGCCGTGGCCAACACGTTGGTCATGGCGGCGTCGGGCCGCAGACGCGAGATCGCTGCCCTGAGCCTTGCCGGCGCCACCCGCCGCCAGGCGCTCCGCTTCATCGCTGCCGAATCGGCCCTGGTTGTAGTTATTGGGGCGATCTTGGCGGCCGGCGCGGCCACCGTGGTGGTCGTCGGCCAGTGGGTCGCGCTGACCCGGTTCTCAACAGATGTCCCAGTCAGCATTCCGTGGCTCCCGATCGGCGCGATCACGGCCGGTTGCGCAGCGGTCGCCGTGCTGGCATCCGTCCTGCCCGCATGGCAGGTGCTGCGAGCTAGGGTCGTGGAGCTCGCTGATCTTCGCGAATAGGAACAGCCAGGCTGGCACCCGCGAGTGGTGCCGAGCACATCGGTCTTGCCGCACGGCTCGCTTCAGTGGTGCCCGGCATTAGGAGGCATTGATCTCGGCCATCAGCCGCCGGCTGACCGCGGCAGCCCCTTCTTCCTTGGCCTGGAGGTCCGCGTGCTGGCGGCGCAGCTCGGCGAGCTCCTCGGCGGTGCTGCCCCAGCCCTGGCGGGTCACCTTGCGGCCCGGGTCTTCCGGCTGGTCGGCTTGCCGTTCCAGTGCCGCGATCTGAAGTTCCAGCCGCTTGCACGCCGTGGCCACTTCAGCAACGTCCCTGCGCGAACGCTGCAGCGCCACAAGTTGCCGCTGACAGGCGGCATCCAGGCCAGGCTGCGCAACCCAAAACCCGATCTTGCCCAGCATCCGGCGCGCCTCGCGCCAGGCGCTGTGCACAGGAGCAGTCAACCGAGCCGCCCACTCTTCGACCCCGGGAGCCATCCGGAACCGGAGCCCCATGCCGCCTCCCGCGCCTATCAGCTAACGAGTACTATCGCATGTTCGTCCGCCGCGCTCAATTCCGGACCCGATGAGCATCGCGACCGCCCCTCGCGGTCGGGCTCGCCGGTCTTCGCTGCTCAGAGGCGTTCAGGCTGCCGGACACGACGGGTGGCCACCTGCGGATTGTTCGATCGCTCGTAGAGCGCGTGGTTCCCAAGTGGTCCCCAAAAGGGCACGAGAAACGGGGCGTTGGTCAGCCGGGAAGCTCTGATTCGATGATCTTCTGCTCTAGTGCATCCAGGTCGTGGGCGATGATGACATGCAGTGCGGTCGGCTCGGATGTTCCGTCGCCGTCCACACCAGCCCGTCGCGCTCGATCTGCCACCGCAGGCCGTACTTTGCCAAGATCTGCTCCAGGCGCGAGGGCTCGCGCTCGATCATGGTCCTGTCTCCCTCGGGTATGCACCATGACAAGCCCTCAAGCATAGCGATACAACTAGAGACGGTACGAGATGTCTAAGTACGTAGGAGCCGGTCTCTAGCCATTACGGTCATGACGTGCCCAAGATCGACCCCACCGGCCCCGTGCCGCCCTACCTCCAGGTCGCGGAGATCATCCGCAATCAGATCCGCTCGGGCAAGCTGCCCACCGGCAGCCGGATCACCGAGGCGGAGATCACCGAGACCTATGAGGTGGCGCGCTCAACCGCGCGTCGCACGCTGGCCGTACTCAGGGACGAGGGCCTGATCTACACAGTTCCGCAACGCGGGAGCTACGTCCGCTGAGGGCACCTGGGCAGCCTCGACCTTCCCGCACTATCAGCTTGGGAATCTGAACGAAACACGTCGTCATCGGATCTGACCTGCCAATTTGTGCGCCCGGTGGTGGCCGCTCTGCGCCGCTTTTGACCGTGGTTAATGGCACGCCAATGGCACGATGATCTTGCCAATCGTCGGGCGGCTGCTTTCAAGGTCGCCTTGCCCCTCTGGCCCGCCTGCTCCGACTCGGCGTCGGCTGCACTCAGGCGGCGGGGTCTAGGAGGGTGCCCCGCCGCCCCGGTTCGCAGTTCGTTCTCGCAGCTGCCCTCCCCCTTGGCCGTGGCCGCTGTGTCGGCCCTTCATCGCGAAAGCCTGATGCCGCCGAGGAAATTGCGGAAGGCGGTGCGGTCGGCGCGGTGGTCAGCGCCGGCCCCTGACGGGTTTTGGGATGCGAAGACGAAGGCGGTGCCGTCATGGATGGTGACCGCTGTCTCCACCAGGAAGCCGCTGCCTGCCGGGCATTGCATGCTGAGCAGCCGGGCGGGTGCGCCGCCGATCGTGATCGCCTGGTCGGTTTGCGGGACCGCCGGGCACGGATGGGCGGCGGCGGCGGCCCGGATGGTCGCTCTGGCGTAAGCTGCCAGGCTTTCCTTCGTTGGGGCCGCCAGCGCCCATGCCTGGACGCCGCCCGGCCCGTAGAAGAGGTCAACGACGCTGTCTTCGCCGCCGGGGGCGCCCTTGCCGTTCCACTGCTGTGTGGCCTGCGCGCCGGGCAGCCAGCCCGCGGGCAGCGCCTCGGTGTAGCCGTAGTGCCGGGAGGTGAAGACGCGGGCCGCGGCGGACGTGCTTGCTACCGAGGCCTGCGAATGTGCGGGGGAAGCACTTGACGCGCCGGTGGTGGCCGGCGACGCGCAGCCCGCCAGGACGGCGGCGGCGATGAGGAGCGCGAGGAGCGCTGGCCCTTCGCGGACCGGCCGGCGCTGGCCGTGGCCCATCTGCGGGGTCATCGGGGCCGGTCCTCTGCTATCCAGGGGCCCTGCAGTT
The DNA here is from genome assembly GCA_963730065.1 of uncultured Actinomycetes bacterium. Taxonomy (GTDB): domain Bacteria; phylum Actinomycetota; class Actinomycetes; order Streptosporangiales; family Streptosporangiaceae; genus UBA9676. Next base: position 630,664 of record CAVSQL010000020.1, read on the forward strand.
CGACCATCCGGCGGGTCGCGTAGTTCATCTCCGCTACGGTCAGGCGGAGCCGGGTACCAAAGGCAGCGGAGCCGTTCGCGGCCGGACCAGGAGACCGACTTCTCTAGCCGCCGCCTGTTGATGGGGTTGACCGAGCTGGGGGCCGGGCTGGTGCTGGCTGCCGTGCTCGGTGGGTGCGGGCGGCCCGGGGGCTCGTTGCCTGCGGTTGGCTGTCTTGGGTACATCGTGATCCCCTCCGTGCTTGGCCAGGCTGTGGCCGGTTGCCTGCCTGGTTTTGGCAGCTGATGGGCGCAGCGGTGACCGCCTCGGGCGTCCCTAGCGGCGCGCGGGTGGCGTGGTCCCCGTTGGGGGGCCCTTACGGTGGAAGCCGGATGCCGGCCAGGAATGTGCGGAAGGCGGCGGCAGGCTGGCCGGCCCCGGTGGTCCCCGGCGCGGGCTGCGATGCGAACACGAACCCTGTGCCGTTGCGGACGGTGACCGCGATCTCCACCAGGAAACCGCTGCCTGCCGGGCAGATCATGCCCACCAGCCGGGCGGGTGCCCCGCCGATCGTGATCGCCTGGGTGGATTGCGGGGGCGAGCATGGATGTGCGGCGCGGGAGGCCCGGATGACCGTTGTCGTGTAGCCCGCCAGATTCTGCCTCGTCAACGTTGCGAGCGCCCAGGCCTGGACGCCGCGAGGTCCTGCGAAGAGGTCAACGACGGGTGTGTCGTAGCCTGGGCCGCCCCGCCCATTCCACTGGCGGGTGGCCTGGCTGACGAGCCGCCAGCGCGCGGGCAGCGCCTCGGTGTAGCCGTAGTGCCGGGAGGTGACCATGCGGGCCGCGGCCGGGCCAGTGTTTGGTGGCCCGTGCGCGTGGCCAAGCGCGCCGATGCCCACCGGGATGAGGACGGTGATCGCCGCCAGGGCCACGGCCCCGGCAGCGAGCTCGACCACCCTTCGCCTGACCACCCGGCGGTGCACCGCCTCGGCGCTGACCCGGTGCGGTGGCTCGCCCGCGGCAGCGTCGAGCAGATCGCGCAGCTGCCTGTCCATCCCGTTCACTGGGTCTCCCGATCCATCAACCCGGCCAGCCGGGGGTCCTCGCGCAACCTGGCCATCGCGTGCGCCAGCGTGGCCTTGACCGTCCCGACCGCGCAGTCCAGCACCTGCGCCACCTGCGCCTCGGACAGGTCGTCGAAGACCCGCAGCACCAGCACGGCCCGCTGCCGGGCGGTCAGCGACCTCAGCGCGCCCTGCACCGTGATGCGCATAGCCACCTCGGCCGCCAGATCCCCCACCGCCGGGCTGTCGGGCACGGCGTCAGTGGCCCGCTCGCCCCACCACCGCCGCCGGCGCCAGCTCGTCCAGCTGTTCACCATCGCGCGGCGGACATAGATCTCCGGGTCATCGCGCCGCCGGATCCGCTCCCACCGCGGCCACGACCGCACCAGCGCCGTCTGCACCAGGTCCTCGGCCAGCGCCCAGTCACCGGTCAGCAGCCACGCCGTCCGCTGCAGCGCCCGCTGGCGCGCCTCCACGAACTGCGCGAACCCCTCAGCCTCGGCGTCCACAGCCCCCCTCCGGGCAGCTCGATGCCTCTACTGGTATGACTACCTGGCTACCGCCAAAGGTTTATCCCCACCGTGGACCAAAATCCGCAGGCCGGAACAGCCCCCACGTTGTGGAAGCTCAGCGCAGCTCTCCGCACCGGGGAACCGGCGCGCGTGCTACTCTCTGCCGTTCCTCTTGCAGGCGCCACATCCTGGCGAGTGGGTGCCGGGTCTGGGCTGGCGAAGCCACCGCGCGGCGACACCCGCAGGGCGGCGGGAGGGGCAGGCGCTTACCCTGGCTGAGCTGCACGCGCTCACGGCTGCCTGCCCGGGCCCGTACCGCGATATCGTCCCGGTCCTGGCGCTGGCCGGGCTGCGCTGGGGCGAACTGGCTGGTCTGCAGGTCGGTGACCGGGTATCTGTGCCCGGTCCTGGCCTGCGGCTGAGCCGCGCCGTGCTGGCGAGCGAGGGCGGTGGCGCCCTGTATGTGGACACGCTGAAGAACCACCGGGCCCGGACGGTGCCGCTGGTGGCCGAGCTGGTGCCGATCATCGACCGGTGGAGCGCGCGGAAGGAGCCGGAGGCCTGGCTGTTCGCTGCGCCAGCCGGCGGGCCGCTGCGGGAGTCGAACTGGAAGCGGTCGGTCGGCTGGCGGGCCGCCAGGGTGGCAGCCGGTGTGCCGGATGTGCGCGTTCACGATCTGCGCCACACCGCGGCATCGCTATGGCTGGCCGCAGGCGCGGACCCGAAGGTGGTGCAGCGAGTGCTGGGGCACGCCACCGCCGCGATGACAATGGACCTCTACGGGCATTTGGTGGATGCCAGCTTGTGGCAGGCCGCCGGCTCGTCGGGGGCATCACGGGGGCATCTGAGCGACTGCAGGGGCGCATTCGAACGGAATCCGAACCGGGGCAGGATGCGAAAAATCCTTAGGAGCTGGGCTTTCGTGGTGGAGCCGCCTTGGGTGTCCAGCCGAGCCGAGCCGCCTACCGGATTCGAACCGGTGACTTACGCATTACGAGAAGCCCGGCACGCCGCTCAGGCCCGTCTACCTGCACTGATAGCAGCACGCCTGCCCCGGAATGCACTCAGCGCACGGCGCGCACGGGATTCCCTGGCCACGACCCGGGCCACGACCGGGTCATCTCCTGGGTAACAGCCTGTTACTGGGCCGGGCGGCGCCTCTGATGGGCATTTAACCCCGTGTTGCGGATGCCATCTGCTTGCTGTAACGGCAACCTGCCGGTACCGGGTGGGTGGAGGAGTAAAGGACCAGCTGGTGCTGCGGCCGCCGGATCACCAGCGGGACAACGCCGGGTCTAGCGGCGCCGGTACGCGGCCGGGCGATGGCGGGTGTCGAGCACGATCACCACATGCTTGGCGTCATCGATCTCATACAGCACCCGCCAGTCGCGGCCGAGGCGGGCGCTGTAGATGCCGGTCAGCTCCGCGCCGAGCGGCTTGCCCACCCGGCGTGGATCTTCCAGGAGGGGCCCGGTGATGAACTCGGCTGCCGCGCTGGCGACCTCGATGGGTAGCCGCTCGGCCAAGGACCGCCGGGCCGGGGGCGCGGTCCCCAGCTCGTAGCGGGCGGTCATGAAGCCCGGCGCGTGCGCAGCAGGTCGAGTATGGCGTCGGTGCCGTAGACCACGTCACCTTCCTGCACGGCCTGCCTGGCCTCGGCCAGGGCCCGCAGGGCCTCTGGGTCTGCCCTCACCTCGGCTGTCTCCCGTAGCGCCAGGTAGGTCTCGACAGCGAGCACCACGGTCTGCTGGATGCTGCGGTGGTCTTCCTCAGCGGCCTCGCGCAGCTGTGCCTCAAGATGTGGATCGAGTCGTAGGGTCATTGCCATACCGTTATGGTATCAAAGTGCACCAAAATGACGAACGAGTGCGCAGATGAAAAGCTTGGCCGCGGCAGCCGTGCGGAGAACACCCGACGGAAGACCGGCGCTTTCTTGTCAGCGATCCCCACAGCAGAACCTCATCGAGAACGTTGGGGATCACGAACAGACGGTGCGCTGGTTGACGCCTTATCGTTATCTTCATGCGGGGGTGCGGGGCATGCGGTGAGGACAATCCGGCGCGGGCCCGGTTCTGCCTGGCTTGCGGCCAACCGCTGGACGGCGAGCCGGATGTGGTACCGGAGCTGCGCCGGAGTGTCTCGATCATCTTCGCTGACTTGGTCGGCTCGACCATGCTCGGTGAATCCCTGGATGCTGAAGCGCTGCGGCATGTCACCGGTCGTTACTTCGAGACGATGCAGGCGGCCGTCGAAGGTCATGAGGGAACGGTCGAAAAGTTCATCGGTGACGCGGTCGTCGCCCTGTTTGGGGTCCCGCGGGTTCGCGAGGATGATGCTCTTCGCGCGGTGCGTGCGGCTGCCGACATGCGCGCGTCGCTCCGCATCCTGAACGACGAACTGCGGCGCGATCTTGGTGTCACGCTGGAGATCCGGATCGGCGTTAACACCGGCGAGGTCATTGTAGGAAAGAGCCGCGCCGGTGGCTCGTCGGCGACCGGTGATGCGGTCAACGTAGCCGCGCGGCTGGAGCAGGTGGCCGGCCCGGGTGAGGTGCTGATCGGCGATAACACCTACCGGCTGGTCCGCGACGAGGTGAATGCCGAGCCGGTCGAGCCATTGAAACTGAAGGGCAAAGCTGGGGCGACCGCGGCTTGGCGGCTGGTCGACGTCACCGGGTCAGCGGGAACGGCACGGAGCGGGGCAACGAATCTGTTCGTCGGCCGCGACCTGCAGCTGCGGCTGCTGGACGATGCGTTCCGGCGGGTGGTGGGCGAATGCACCTGCCTGCTGGTCACCATCCTTGGCGTCGCGGGCATGGGAAAGAGCCGACTGTCCGAAGAGTTCGCGGCAACGGTCACCGCGGCGACGGTGCTGACGGGGCGCTGCCTGTCTTACGGCCAAGGCGCAACCTACTGGCCGTTGCGCGAGGCTGTGCTCGGCGCCGTCGGCCTCACCGGCGACGAACCGGCCGACGCCGCCGCGGCGGCGTTCGCCGCCGCGATTGGCGACATTCCCGACACCGTGAACGTCGTCACGCGTTTGGCCGCGCTCGCCGGGTTCGACCGCGAAACGGCGATGCCCGAGGACGTGCCGTGGGCGGTGCGGGTGTTCCTCGAGCAGCTCGCTCGGCGGCAGCCGGTGCTGCTGGTGGTCGATGATCTGCACTGGGCACAACCCGGGCTGCTCGATGTTCTGGAACACATCGCCGACTGGAGCCGGGACTCACCGATCATGCTGGTCGGCCTGGCCCGCCCCGAGTTCTACGAAAGTCGGCCGAGCTGGGGAGGCGGGAAGCTTAACGCGACAGCTGTATTGCTGTCCGCACTGGACGAGGCCGCCACAATCAGCCTCGTGGACAAGCACGACCTGCCGGAGGCGGTGCGGCGCCGCATCGTCGATGCGGCCGGTGGCAACCCGCTGTTCGTCGAGCAGATGGTGGCGATGCTCGTTGACGAAGGCCACGCTGATCTCAAGGACGGCGTCGCCACCTGGATCGGCGGCCCGCCCGCCCACGTCCGATGGGCGATGCCCCCCTCGGTGTCCGCGCTCCTGGCCGCGCGCATCGACCGGCTGAACGAGGACGAGCGCGCCATCGTGGGCTGCGCCGCCGTTATCGGAACGGTCTTCTACGCCGAAGCGATCTCCGTCCTCACGGGCACCCCGCTGCCTCAGGTACAGCAAGTGCTGGGGCAGCTTGTCCGCAAGGAACTGCTGCGGGCGACGGCAACAGACCTGCCGGGACTATCGGCGTACAGATTCCTGCACGTCCTGGTCCGCGACGCAGCCTACGACGGACTCGCCAAGACCAGCCGCGCGTCTTGGCACGAGCGGCTGGCCGACTGGCTATCCGACCTTGACAGCGATGCTGTGCCAGACGAGATCGTGGGCCACCACCTCGCGTCAGCCTGGGAATATCGTGCGCAGCTCGGCCCCGCCACCAGCGACGTCCGCGAACTGGGCGGCCGGGCGGCTCGGAAACTGGCAGCGGGGGCCCAGCGACTCCAGTTGTCCGACGTTGCGGCGGCGGCATCGCTGCTGGAGCGGGCTGTCGGCATGCTCGAGCCGGATGACCCTTACCGGGTGGAATGCTTGCTGAGCCTCACCACGCAGCGGCAAGAGCTTGGCGAAATCGACCTTGCGCAGGAAGCACTGCAGTTGGCGGTGGGCGCCACGGATCCGCGGCAGGCCGTTCTGGCTCAGGTTCTGATGTGCCGGCAGAGCAGCCTCACCGCCGACTTCCATACCGGAGACACCGAGGAGATCCTCCGGGAGGCGGCAGGCCGCTTCCGCGCGTGGGGCGATGAGCGTGGTCTCGCGCAGGTCTACCTCGTCCAAGGCGACCTGGCCGCGTTCCGCGGATACCCGGCCCGCAGCGCAGAGCTACTTGGACAAGCGCTCAAGCATGGCGAAGCTGCCGGCGATGCGGGCTGCATCGCGCGGGCCCGCAGCTTGCTGGGGGTCACCCTGCTCTTCGGCCCAACCCCTGCAGAGGAGGCAATCGCCCTGCTTGACCAGATGGTGGCCTCCTCCGGCAACGACCCCCGCGTCCGGGCCGAGGCCGAGCAGGTGACCTGCGTCATGCACGCCATGTGCGGACGGTTCGACAAAGCACGGACAATTGGCACCGATGCCCGCGAGCACCTCGCTGAGGTCGGGCACGGGCTGTTCCTGGCAAATCTTGCGCAGAGCACCGGTCATGTTGAGGAACTCGCGAGTGATCTGGACGCCGCCGAAGCCGAGTACGCCCGGTCCTGCGCCGATCTCGAAGCGCTGGGGGAAAGCGGCTATCTCTCGACTGTCGCGGGCCTGCATGCCCGGCTGCTCGCACGGCTCGGACGAACCGCACAGGCTGAGATGGCGCTGGAGCTTGCCCGCCGGCACGGATCCCCCGATGACGTCGCGACGCAATCACTGGTGCGGCAAACCGAAGGGCTCCTCGCAGCGGCCGCGGGCGAGGCCGATCTCGCCCGCGCGGCCATCGCTGACGCGGTCCAACGTGAGCCAAAGGACGAACAGCCCGATGCCGTCGGCCAGGCCTACCTCACCGCTGCCGATGTGGAGAGGATACTCGGCAGCATCTCCCGGGAAAGGGAGCACTTGACCGCGGCGCGGCCGCTGTTCGAGGCGAAGGGCAACCTCGTAGAGGTACACAAGGTGACCAGCCGCCTGCGCGATCTCACCGCCGATGGCTGACCCTCTAGCCATTCAGCAGCAGGGACAATTCACTCCCACGTCCAATAAGCTCCACCGCTCAGCTAGTGTTGCGCTAGGAAAGTTTCTTTCTCTTTGAGATAATCGGGGGTATGCGTGTAGCTGCCCCTTTGGTGCTGCGGGCCGGTGACCGGGAAAAGCTGGCCAAGATGGCTTCCTCGCGGGCCGGGGAGGCGGGCCTGGCGCGGCGGGCCCGGATTGTGCTGCTGGCCGCCGACGGGCTGCCGCATACCGAGGTCGCTGAGCGGTGCGGGACGTCGGTGCCGACGGTGCGCGAATGGCGGTCCCGGTATGTGGCCGCGGGGATCAAGGCGCTGGAAGACCTGCCCCGCTCGGGGCGGCCCAGGACCGTCGATGAGGTGAAGGTCGTGGTCACGACGCTGGAGCCGCCACCGAAACGGCTGGGGGTGACCCACTGGTCGTCCCGGCTGCTGGCGCGCGAGCTGGGTATCTCCACCGCCAGCGTCATCGAGACCTGGCATAAGTGGGACCTGCAGCCGTGGCGGCGGGAAAGCTTCAAGTTCTCTACCGACCCGCGGCTGGAGGCCAAGCTCACCGACGTTGTGGGCCTGTACCTGCACCCGCCGCAGAACGCGGTCGTGGTGTGCGTGGATGAGAAGAGCCAGATCCAGGCGCTGGACCGCACCCAGCCCGTCTTGCCGCTGCGCCCCGGGCTGCCGGAACGGGCCACCCACGATTACATCCGCCACGGGGTGACCACGCTGTTCGCGGCCCTGGAGGTGGCCACCGGGCAGGTCGTGGACGCCTGTTACCCGCGCCACCGCCACCAGGAGTTCCTGCGCTTCCTCAAGAAGGTCGCCACCACCTGGCCCGGCACCGATCTGCACGTGGTCTGTGACAACTACGCCACCCATAACCACCCCGAGGTCAGGGCCTGGCTCGCGAAGAACCCCCGGGTCACCTTGCACTTCACGCCCACCAGCTGCTCCTGGCTGAACATGGTAGAGGTGTTCTTCTCGATCATCACCCGCCAGGCCATCCGCCGCGGCACCTACCGGTCGGTCAAGGAGCTGACGGCTAAGATCGGCGAGTTCATCGACGGGTGGAACGAACGCTGCCAGCCGTTTGTGTGGACCAAGTCAGCCGACGAGCTGCTAGCCAAAGTCAGAAAGAAAGAAACTTCCCGCGCGGAACACTAGGCCCTCTCAGCCACGAACACGCCCCACCGGCGCCTAGTCTCGACAAGCCCTGCCTCGGTCAGGACCTTGACCGCTCTTTGGGCGGTTGCACGGGACACCCCATACTCGGCAGCGAGTCTGTCTAGGCTCGGCAGCTGCTCACCGGGCAGCAGCTCGCCGCTGGCGATCTTCTCGCGCAGGTCTGCCGACACGCGCAGATACGGCGGCTGGGATTCCCGTGGCACAAGATCAAGCTACCCAACACTAGCCTGACCTGGTCAGATACTAGTCAGTACTAGCTAGTGCTAGTCTAAGCTCATGCATGATCAGCGGAAGATCGTTGCTGAGCTTGAGGCGCAGTTCCCGGACTGGCAGATATGGGTTGTGAACCGCGCCGTGGGCCATGCGCTTTGGTGCGCCCGGCCCTGGAGCGACGAGACAGCCGTCGTCAATCTGGATTCCGCCCAACAGCTACGCGAATACCTCGAACAGCATGGACAGAAGAACCGGCCGCAGGGCTAGGAACCGGTGAGCTCGAACCCCTGACCCCCTGCTTGCAAATAGGCCCAGGTTGTCGGGTACGGTCGCTTACCTGGGATTGCGGTCTTGGCCGTGTCCGCTGGGATCGGGCCTCGTCGGATCCTGTTGTGGTCAGGTTTGGTGGTCAGCCTTCACCTTGCCGGCGGCGATCTTCACATCGGCAGATGCCTGTATTGCATCTGCCGGCGATCGCGGACCAGGGCACCGTTTCGTGAGTCACCGGTGTCGCTTCCCCCGCGGCCGCGAACGCGGCAGGGTGGTGGAGCTACCCGAGCCGCCTGACCGGCCGGGTGCCAGAGCAGTAGTTGAATCCGCTTGCCCTGACAGGAGGACCTGGCGTGATGGATGCGGAGAAGTGGAAGGTGAGCCTGCCCTCCTGGCGGGACGGCTCCGCGAGGCGGTCAGTGATCGCCTTTCTGCAGGAGATCACCCAGGGACCGGACGCTCTTCCCGTGGCTGACCGGGTGGCTGCCTTCGACAATGACGGCACGCTGGCCTGCGAGAAGCCTCATACGGCGCTGGCGGGATTCCTCCTGGACCGGGCCGCCGCGGCGGGCTCAGCTCCGCCGGAGGTGGCGAGCGGCCACGACGTGCTGCAAGAGCTAGGTGTGCTGTTCACCGGCCAGACAACGGCGCAGTACGAGGAACAGGCGCGCCGTTACCTCACCGGAGCACTGCATCCGCGCTTCCACCGCCCCTACCCAATGCTGACGTACCAGCCGATGCTGGAACTCATGGCCCTGCTGCAGGCCCTGGACTTTTGCGTGTTCATGTGCACCGACAGCTCCCGCGACTTCATGCGGGTCATCGCCGGCCCGGTCTACGGGTTGCGGCGTGAGCGGGTGATCGGGTCGGAGGTCCAGATCCAGGCCGTGGACGGGCGGCTGGTCCGTACGGCCATACCGGTCCCCATGGATGACGGGCCGGGCAAGACGGTGCACCTGTGGGATCGAACCGGAACCCAGCCGGTGCTGGCGGCGGGCAACGCAGCCGGAGACATCGACATGCTCCGGGCCGCCCGCTTCGCCCTGGTGGTTCACCACGACGACGATGTGCGCGAATACGCCTACGACGACCATCAGATACTCAACGCGGCCGCCGGAGGAGGCTGGACAGTGCTCAGCATGCGTGACGATTTCGCCCGCCTGTGGCCGGCGGACCTCGCCGATGGCGCGCGGTGACCGACGGGCCTGTCCTGCTGGTCCTCAGATCCTTTTCAGCACCCGGGCATGGTCAGTGCTTCGCAGCATTCTTGACTTTCCTGCCCTTGCGCTTAACCTTGCCGGCACCCTTCTTCGTCTTGCTCTTGGCTGCCTTCGCCTCGTGCTTTGCCTTCTTAGCCACACCCATTACCGGCTCCTCTTCGCCGCCTGACATGCCACGATCCGGGGCCTGCCATCTTCCGCGCTGGATGCAGCTCAAACCCGGGGGTGGGCGGGATCTGTGCCGCCGCCAGAGTGCCGGGGACCTCCCCACCAAGATCACGCCGATGAGAAGGGCGATCAGCCCGCAGGCTCCGAGCAGGATGAGACCCGGGTACACGCGGATGCCGTCGCCGAAGACGACCATGCCGAGGGCGATCCCGGCCACCGGCTCCGCCGCGGTGATGCCCCGCAGGGAGGTGTGCGGCGGCGCGATGTTGAAAGGCGCTCTGCATAAGCCACAGCCCGACCCGGGTGACAGCTATCAGCGAGTAAGCGGGCCCAGCTGGCCAGCAGCCGCTCAGGGTCAGCGTTAGGTGCGCGGTTCGGCTTGCAGGCAGACCGGTTGCGCTCACCGCCTCTATCCATCGTGACTTTGACGCTGCCGGGCTGATCCCCTGCCGAACTCGTTGAGCGTGTGGCCGGGCACGGCGCGGGCAGCGCGCACGGCGCCGGCACGAGGAGAGGCTGCACGGGCACTGCTCCGATTGGGGATGATCTGCGGGCTTGCGGGTAGCGGCGGGGGATGCAGCGCAGTGTGGTGATCGGGCGTACGCGGCGGGGCGGCGCGAAGGCGTGGTGGTCGCGGCTGCCAGCGCCGTTTCAGCCTGCGTCGTCGGGGCCGGCCCGGTACTGGCAGGACCGCGGCCGGGTAGCTGCCAAATGCGCCCTGGCGGCGATGGCAGCCTGGGCGCTGGCCCGGTACGCGGCGGGCCAGCAGGACCCTTATTTCGCTCCTCTTGCGGCGCTGCTGGGCGTATCCCCCACGGTGGCCCGGTCTCTGCGCGAGGGCCTCCAGTACGTGGCCGGTTTCGTGCTCGGCGCCGTGCTGGCGATTCCGGTGGCCCTGGTGCTGGGTCCGTCGATCGCGGGCATCGCCGTGGTCGTGCTGGCGGGGGTGGTGATCGGCAGCTGGCGGCGGCTGGGCGGGCAGAGCACGCAGGTTACCTTCACGGCACTGTTCGTGCTGCTGATAGGCGGCTACCAGCCGCTGCACTATCTCACCCCCCGGCTGATCGACGTGGGCATCGGGGTGGTCACCGGACTCGCGGTCAATGTCTTGGTGTTCCCGCCGCTGCAGCTGCGCCCAGCCGAGCAGGCGGTCCGGCGATGGGGCGATGATCTCGCCGCCGCCCTGGACGACCTGGCCGGCGCGGCGGCCGGCCGGTACTCACCGGGGAAGTCCTGGCCGCGGCATGACCGGCAGCTCAGCGGGGCGGCGGAGCAGGCCCGCGCCGCTGCGCGGAACGCGCGGGAGAGCCTGCGGTGGAACCCGCGGGCCAGGGTCGAGCGGGCAGTGCCGCGGCCCGACGGCGTGGTACTCGATTCCCTGGAAGAGCTGACCGCCCGCACCCGGGCCATCGCCCGGGTCCTGCTAGACGCTGCCGCCGGAGACGAGCCGCCTAGCCTTCCGGCGTCATTCGGCGAGAGCTACGCCGCGATGCTGCGGACACTCACCGGCCCGGTCCGCCAGCTGGCCGACATGCGATCTGCCCCGCCGGACCGCGACGAACTGGCCGGTGCCTCCGGCTGCCAGGACCACCTCGAACGCCAAGCCGCGCAGCTCGCCGGCCGCCAGGAAGGGAACGCAGCCCGGCACCTAGCCGACCTCAGCAGGCAGCTCGTCAGTGAACTGGTCCGCAAATCAGGCGACCGCAACTGAGCCGTGAAGATCGCCCGCAGCAGACACGGCCGGCTGCGGGTGCCCCGGAGCGCGCTCCCGTTCGCCCTGAGTTCTCTACTGTGGCGATCAGCCCGGCCAGTTCCACTGCGCGACGTTTCGGATGGGGTGAAGCTCGGCGTCAGCCTCGGCCCGCGAGTTCTGCTGGGCGACACGCGAACCGAACTCCAGGTGAGAGCGCACCGCCTCCCGGAAGGGCTCATCGCCGGGCAGGCCTGCCTCGTCGAGCATCTCCAGGCCCGACCGCGTCGGCGTCAGCTGTGGGTGTCATGGATCCGGCGATCGTGACCTTCTGGTCCGTAGCTCGTGACGGCAGGGTCGCTGAAGGTCATTGCGCTCTTGGCGGAGGTGGTAGAGGTTGGATGCGGTCGGCCAGGTGCACTCTGGTTGCTGCACTTCGATGCTGCACGCTTTGATCTACTTGGCTGCCGCGGTCCCTTGCTGGTCGGCAGATAATGCCCGGCGGCCTTGGACGACGACAGGTGCCCGGCTACCGGCACAGGTTGCTGCACTCATCCACGCGTGTTCATCTGAGCTCTAATACCACCGTGTCCTGGGTGCAAGGAGCGCCCGGCCAATTTCTTTCTTGGTATTTGCTGGAAACCACTCGCTATCCACACTTATTTCGACTTCCGGCGATGATTCGGGATTCCTGGAGGCGCATGAAGCCCTGTAATCGTACCCGTCGAATCGCCAAGTGATCTTAACGTATGATTCTGTATCATCATAATTGCTGGAATAGCGTTTGGGGCGAAGCGAGATCTCCGGGTCGCTAGGTCGTGGAGGTGGCAGCATCCCAACCTCGTCAAACCACCGCAGGACCTTGTCCCTGCAGTCGGACCGCCGCTGCTCGTCCTGTTCTTCCATTTCCCGAAATGTTCGTGTTCGTCTCATACTCTCTTTAAATACCTGATCTCCCGTAGGCTGTTCTTGTAGCTCTGCCTGCTGGGCAATTTTCCGTGCCTCGTCATGAAAACCCATGCTGAGATCGTAACATCAACGCAACGGTCTGGATCGGGGACCGAACGGGTTCAGGTGTTGGTAACTACACGTAGATGATCCAGTCCTGGCCATCCATCCGATAGGCCCAAAGTGAACCGAGGAAGATCACAGTCCAGAGTGGCGCGAAGCGCCATCCGTAGGACGCGAGCGCAGCGAGCGCTCTTGACGGTGATCTTGGCTCGGCTCAAGACTGGAGCGCCGGGAGGATGGCCGTTCCCGCGGGCGCGGTCGGCGGACGTGACGGCGGCCAGCTGGTGACGGGCGGTGCCCGGGGTAGCGCTCGGGCGGCAGCCCGCCGTGCGCCGAAGGGTGCTAAGGCGGAGCTGCCAGTCCGGTTGCGGTGAGAGTCTCACGGGCGCTTCGCGCCCGCCCCGCCGAGCGCGGCCCCGCCTCGTGTCGTCCGCCAGGGCACGCTTGCTCGCGTGAGATCAACGCGCCGGACGTGCGCGCGGCGCGCTCCGCGCGCCTTTAACTGATAGTGAAGAAACTCCTCACCGATCAGGCGATCTTGAGCTGCTCGTCGCCGAAGTCGGCGATGAGCTTCAAAGTGCCGCCGAGGGCGGCGATGTAGCGGTTCAAGACGTCTTGGGTGGAGACGTCGCCGCGTTCGATCTGGGAGACCCGGGCCACCGAAACGCCCATCCGGACGGCCACCTGCTCCTGGGTCATCCCACGCCGCTTGCGCATCTCCGCCAGCCGCCAGCCGCGGGCGTCATCCAGCATCGCGGCCACCGCCGCGTCAAAGGCCTCCTTGCCGCCGGCGGTCTCGACGGCACGCTCCAGGTGGCCAGAGTCCCGCCAGCGCGACACGCCGCTCATGGGCCCATCTCCTTTCTCCGCTCGACCAGGTAATCGTCGTAGAACTGCTCCGCGTGGGGGATCGCCGTGCGGTACCACTTGTCCCATTGCCCGGACTTGTCACCCGCCACGAGCAAGATCGCTGATCGCCACGGGTCGAAGACGAGCAGGATCCGGATCTCGCTGCCTCCCGCTGACGGCGGGCGCAGCTCCTTCATGTTGGCGATCCGCGACGAGGTGATCGTGTCCACCAGCGGGCGGCCCTCGGCCGGGCCGTTGCGTTCCAGGACCAAGATGGCCTGGTTCACCAGCTGATGACTCACCGGGTCAGACTCATACAGCTCGTCGAGAAACGCCTCGACCTCGGGGGTCAGCAAGATCTCCCACTCCACACGGCTCCTTTCCTGCGCGCGTCATGTCACGCGCCTTGATTGAAGAATATCCTTAACCCAGGGGAGAGGCAGTCAACCGGTTCGCTGACCGATCCCAGAGTGTCGTGGTGTCTTGTTACTGTGCTCGCGAACGGATCCAACACGTCGAGACATCCAACGCTCTGCGTGTCCTGTCTGATACTGTAAGTGTTGGCGAGAAGTACTGATACGAGTCGTATCAGCGTCATAAGAGATCCCCGCAGCGCGGGATGACCGTGCTATGCCGGGCCGGTGGATGCACCGGGTGCCCGGTCACGGTGCCAAAAGCCACATCAATGCACCGCCTGAGCGGCAGGCAACCTGGCCAGGTCAGTCGCGGCATTGCACCGCTGATCATGACACACCCGATACTTCTGCACCTGGCATAGGTCTGCCTCCGCTCGTCCACCCCGCCCGCAAGGGCGCGACGAGAGGAGTACCACCGTTGCCCACCCTCCCACTCCCCGCTGGCACTGCCCGGCAGGCAGGCGGGTGCATTCAGCCCGTCTTGCTGCGCGGCCGCGTCGATCACATCGACGGCGCCACCGGGGAACTGCTGCACCGCTATTCCACTGTCCACGAACCCGATGGGGTCTTGCCGGTCGCGTGCAAGACCCGCCGCGCCTCCCGCTGCCCGCCGTGCGCGGAGGTATACAGCGCCGACACCTACCAGCTCATCCGGGCCGGCCTGTCGGGCGGCAAGGGCGTCCCCGACAGTGTCGCCACCCACCCGTGCGTGTTCACCACCCTCACCGCACCCTCCTTCGGCCCGGTTCACCTGGCCCGGGAGAAAGATGGCCAGCTCTTGCGGTGCCGTCCCCGCCGTCGTGCCCAGATCTGCCCCCATGGCCGGCGCATGTCCTGCGGTGACAGGCACGCCCGCGACGATCCCCAACTCGGCGAGCCGCTGTGCCCGGACTGCTACGACTACACCTGTTCGGTGCTGTTCAACGCCTGCGCCCCCGAGTTGTGGCGGCGCTTCACCATCACCCTCCGCAGGGCTCTCGCCCGCCAGGCCGGGCTGACGAACAAGGCCCTGGCCACGCAGCTGCGGGTCTCCTTCGCCAAGGTCGCCGAATACCAGCGCCGTGGCGTGGTCCATTTCCATGCCATCATCCGCCTCGACGGCCCCGCCGGGCCTGCCACGGCCCCACCTGCCTGGGCCACCGTCAGCCTGCTGACTGCTGCCATCGTCCAGGCCGCCGACGCCGTCCATCTCGACACTCCGGCTGCCCCTGGCCTGCCTGCCCGCACGCTGGCATGGGGGCGTGAACACGACACCCGGCCGATCACCACCAGCGGGGAGCTAACCGATACCAGGGTCGCCGCCTATGTGGCCAAGTACGCCACCAAGGCCGCCGAGTGCACCGGCACCCTTGACCGCCGCATCACCCCCGCCGACCAGCTCGACGGCCTGCCCGTCAGCGAGCACGGCCGCCGCCTCATCGGCACATGCCTGCGCCTTGGCAAACTCCCGGAACTGGCCGGACTGCGGCTGGCCGCCTGGGCGCACATGCTCGGCTTCCGAGGCCACTTCTCCACCAAGAGCCGCCACTACTCCACCACCTTCGGGCGTACTGCGCGCCGAACGCGCCCAGCACCAGCGCGACCACGCCACCACCGGCAGCCTCTGGCCGGTGCCTGAAGACGACACCACGCTGGTCCTGGCCCACTGGCGATTCGCCGGGCAAGGCCAACTGCCCATAATCCCGCCGTCCGCAGAGGCCATCAGATCCGGCACCCCACCGCCCAGCCCGCCGGAGGGAGGCCAGCCATGACCCGGCTCCTGCTGACCGTGCCTGAGGCAGCCGAGGCGCTGGCGATCTCCCGCAGCAAGCTCTACGAGCTACTGGCCAGCGGCGCCGTTGCCTCGATCCGCATCGACGGGTCACGACGCATCCCGCTCACCGCCCTGGAGGAGTACATCTCTAGGCTCCTCGCCGAAAGGACGGCCGCATGATGGCTGCCGCCATCCCTCCTGACCCCACCGACCAGCCAGGCAGCAGTAGGAGCAGCCGCAGTGGTAGTGCAAGTAAGCTCCGCGACGGCGTCATGAAACGCGGACGCGCATGGTCCTATGTGATCAGGGTCAAGGACCCCGAGACTGGCGTGAGCAGGCCGAGGTGGGTAGGCGGATTCGCCACCGAGGAAGAAGCCAAAGCCGCCCGCGACGAGGCACGCGTGAAGGCTCGCCGTGGGGAGTACATCGACCGCAACCGGATCACGGTCACCGCGTACCTCGATGGGTGGCTCGACAGCCACTCGATGGAGATCAAGCCGAGGACCCTGCTGGACTACCGGGCTTGTATCCGGCTCTACATCGCGCCGCGTATCGGCCACCTGCCGATCCAGGCGGTGCGGCCATCCACGATCACCAAGTTGTACCGCGACCTTCTGGCCAGCGGAGGCCACCACGGCAGGCCGCTCGCTGTTACGACCGTGATTCATCTGCATGCGGTCCTCAGGAAGGCATTCCGTGATGCGGTCATAGTCGATGGCCTCATCGGCAGCAATCCCGTGGATCGGGCGAAACGGCCACGGATGCCGAACTACGAGCCCGGGACCGTCTGGACTATTGCCCAGCTCCAGGCCTTTCTGGCCACCGCCAGGCAGCACCGGCTGTTCGCCTTCTTCCACCTTGCCGCCTACACCGGAGCCCGCCGCGGCGAGCTGCTCAACCTGCGATGGACCGACGTCGACCTCGACGTGAAGAAGATCACCATCAGCGGATCAACCGCCGTGATCGGGGGCGAGCGGATCAACGGAACGACCAAGAGTGGCCGGACGCGAGTCATCGCCATTGATGACGGCTCTGCGGCCGTCCTTCGCCAGCACCAGGCAGACCAAGCCGCCGAGCAAGCCCTGGCGGGCGACTACTGGCGCGGCACCAGCAGCGGCTACGTATTCACCACCGGATGGGGCGAACCCATCTACCCCGACACTGTCACCACCCTGATGACCAAGCTCATCCGCGCCCACAACGAGCCGGAGAACGGACCACGCCCGGAGGATCAGCTGCCGCACGCGCGGCTGCACGATCTACGGCATATCCACGCCACCACTTTGCTGCTGTCCGGGGTGCCAGTGCACGTGGTCGCGGCCCGCCTGGGTCACGCCGACCCCGCGATCACCTTGCGGGTGTACGCCCATGTGATCCGGACCGCCGAAGCCGCCGCGGCCGACATCTTCGCCCAGGCAGTCAACGACAGATAGACCAGCGGGCCAATACCATGCTGATCGCGATGCAGCCGGCTAGTCGGCAGATGCAGGGCGGATCTCAAGCACGCAACGCCTAGCGAGCGGATGCGCAGATGCGACCTGAACGGCCTCGGCCATGTCTTGGCACTCCAGCACGTCAAACCCCAGCAGCGCGCCCTTGGTGTCCAGGAACGCTCCTTCAGTCACTTGCAGCTGGTCTTCCCGGACCCGGACCGCGACCGCTTCGCCCTCGGAGGCCAAGGCATCGCCAGTGACTCGCACCCCCCGGCCGTCCATTGTGGTGACCCATTGCTCGACATCGCCTCCGGCGGGGCCCGACGGTGGCGGAACCGGCACACTGTCCTGGCAGACGAGCATGAGAAACAGCATGGCGATCTCCCTTCGCAAGGTCGTTGTGTCACCTGGTTGGTAAGCATGCAGACGGACGGCCTGCGGACAAGTCATCGCGGGGCACTGAGTTCGGGTAGCTCCCGGCCGCCGCGTGCCGCACAAGCAGCAGGCAGCGCTGTTAGCAGATGCGTTAGCAAAAAGGCCCCTTCCATGATCAGAAGGGGCCGCTGACCTGGGAGCCGCCTTGGGGAATCGAACCCCAGACCTACGCATTACGAGTGCGTCGCTCTATCCGTCTGAGCTAAGGCGGCGAAGCCGCCCACAGGGACGGCGGCGCAACGAGTCTACCGGTCCCTGGAGTCTGCCCGTCAGGCAGTAGATCACGCCACAACGGCCTCTTGCCCGGCCAGAACCTATGGGCAGATCTTCCCGTTGGAGGGTGTGGCCAGGCTGATCAGGTATCGGTCCACGGCCGTGTCCACGCAGGTGCTGCCCTCCAGGTAAGCGGTGTGCCCGTCCCCGTTCCAGCCCAGCAGGACCCCGGACTTCAGATCCCGCGCGAGCGCCCGCGCCCACCGGAACGGCGTCGCCGGGTCCCGGGTCGTCCCAACCACCAGGATGGGTGGCGCGCCGGGCGCCCGCAGCCGCACCGGGGCGGCCGCTGGCACCGGCCAGTACGCGCAGGGCAGGCTGCCCCACATGTTCGCCGTGCCGAACTGCGGCGCCACCTTGCCGGCCGCGGTGGCCGCCGAACTCCACGCCCCCAGCGACTGCGGCCACGGCCGGTCGATGCAGCTTACGGCCATGAACGCGTCCATCAGATTGGTGTACTGGCCGGTCTGTTGCCGCTGCACCAGCGAGTCGGCCAGCAGCACCATCAGCGTCCCGTTCCCGGCGAACGCGGCGGCCAGCCCGGCCCGCAGATACCGCCAGAAGGACTTGCTGTACAGCGCGAACGACACCCCGCCGAGCAGCATCGCCGAGTCGGCCGGCTGCCCGGCGATCTCGCTGGTCAGCGGCCTGCTCGCGGTCCGGTTCAGCAGCCCCTGCAGCCGGGCGATCCCGGCGCTCACCGTCCCGTTGCCGAGCGGGCAGCTCGCGAGCCGCACGCAGTTGGCGGTGAAAGACCGGAGCGCGACCTCGAATCCCTGCGCCTGGACCACGCTCATGCTGAACGCCGACTCGTCGGGGTCGACCGCGCCGTCCAGTACCAGGGCCCGCACGTGAGACGGGAACAGCTGCGCGTACCAGGCACCGAGGTAGGTGCCGTACGACTTGCCGAGGTAGGTCAGCTTGGCGTCGCCGAGCGCGGCGCGCAGCACATCCATGTCCCGGGCCGCGTTGCGGGTGCCCACGTAGGGCAGCAGCGCGCCGGAGCGCTGCTCACATCCGCGGGCGAACAGCTTGGACTGCGCGACGATCGTCGCGAGCTGGGCCTTGGTGGCCGGGTCGTCGCTGGTGGCGAAGAACCTGTCGAGCTGCGGCCCGGTCAGGCACTGGACCGCCGGCACGCTGCCGCCGACCCCGCGCGGGTCGAACCCGACCACGTCGAACCGGGCGCGCACCGCGGCGGACACCACCTTGGGGGCATCCAGCGCGTAAGTGATCCCCGAGGCGCCGGGCCCGCCGGGGTTGACCACCAGCGACCCGATCCGGTGCGCCGGATCGCTCGCGGGCAGCTTGATCACCGGGAGCGAGAACCGCCGCCAGGCGGGCCGACTGTAGTCGAACGGCACCAGCAGCCGCGCGCACTGGAACCCTTGATCGCAGGGCTGCCACTGCAGTTTCTGCGCGTAGTACCCCGCGATCGTGGTGGGCGCCGGGCCGCCAGCGCCAGCCGCGCTGGTAGCGGGGATGTTACCGCCGCCCGCCACCGGCAAGGTCCCGGTGGCGGCCGACTTGCTCGACGAGCCGGTGCACCCGGCAATGAGCAGGGCGAACGCCACCATGATCGCTGGCGCCGCCGCCAGCGGCCGTCTCACCCCATTCCGCCAGTCACCGCCCGCCCGCTGCCGCCCCACCCGGGCCAGCATCATCGTGACCTGCCTCGCCGGCCGCCGATCCCGCCTCGCCGTACTTCGCCTCGTACGCCTGCCGGGACCCGCACACGCTCGCGCGGGAGCAGGCGCATTTGCGCCCGTCGGCCGTCAGTTTCACCACGACCTTGTCCCCCGGCACGTTGTGCCCGGTGACCACCCCCGGCCCTTCCGGGGTCTCGACCGACTCGCCGAGCTTGGGCGCCTTCTCGCGGAAATCCTGGTACAGCGGGTGCTCGTACTTCAGGCAGCACATCAGCCGCCCGCAGGCCCCGGCGATCCGCATCGGGTTGACCGGCAGGTCCTGGTCCTTGGCCATCCGGACGGACACCGGCTCGAAGTCCTTGAGGAAGGTGGAGCAGCACAGGTCGCGGCCGCACGGCCCGATCCCGCCCTGCAGCCGCGCCTCGTCCCGCGGGCCGATCTGCCGCAGCTCGACCCGGCCGCCGAGGCGGCCGGCCAGGTCGCGGACCAGGGCGCGGAAATCTACCCGGTGCGGTGCGCTGAAGTACACGGTGAAAACCGGCGGCCCGTCGGTGTAGTCGGCGCCGATCACCTTCATCGGCAAGCCGTGGTCGCGGACCAGCCGCCGGGCGGCTACCCGCGCCTGGGCCCGTTTCGCCCGGTTGCCCTCGTCCCGGCTCAGGTGCTCGTCGGCGGCGATGCCCTCGCAGACGGGCAGCCCGGCCACGTCGTCGTCCACCCACTGCGGCGCCCACATGCATATGGCCACTTCCGGCCCGCTGTCGGTGGGCACGAGCACCTTGGTGCCGACGGTGGGCGAGTAGGACCCGGGGTCGATGTAGTACAGCCGCCCGTACTGCTCGAAACTGACCGCCATCATCATGCCCACGGCCCCAGCGTACGTTCCCTCCCACCGGCCCCGTCTACCCCCGCATGGGCGGAACCCGGCGCGGCTGGGTGCGTGGGCAGGTCAGATCGCCGGGGCGGCCAGGGCCAGAGTCATCTCCTCCACCGCCAGCAACGGGGCGACGCTGAGTTCCAGCCGCTCCCGGCAGGCCATGATGGCCTCGATCCGGCGGACCGTCGTCTCCGGCCGGCTCGCCCCGGCCAGCGTCCGCACGTCCTGCTCATGGCCGGAACTGGCCAGTTCGACCCGCGCGCCCACCTGCACCGCCAGCACGTCCCGGTAGAACGCGGCCAGGTCGAGCAGGGCCCGGTCGAGCGCGTCCCGTTTGAGCCGGGTGGCGCGGGATTTCTGGCGGTCCTCCAGTTCCTTCATGGCCCCGGCCGACCCGCGGATGGCCTTGGCCACCCCCTTGCCGGTCGAGCCCTCGCCGAACGCCCGGCGCAGAGCCGCCCGCTCCGGCGTGTCCAGCTCCTCGGTGATCGCGGCCGCCTCCGTCTCCGCCGCCTTCACCAGCGCCGCCGCGGCGGCGAAGGCCTGGCCGACGCCGGTCAGGCGGGCGGGCACGGCCAGCACCTCGTCGCGGCGGCGCGCCGCCTCCGGGTCGGTGGCGAGCCGGCGGGCCCGGCCGATATGCCCCTGCGCGGCACGGGCGGCGGCCAGCGCCTGGTCGGGGTCCACCCCGCCGGCGGTGAGCACCTCGGCGACCGCCGCCGACGGCGGGGTGCGCAACGTGACCAGCCGGCACCGGGACCGGATCGTGGTCACCAGTTCCTCCGCGGACGGCGCGCACAGCAGCCACACCGTGCGCGGCGCGGGCTCCTCGATCGCCTTGAGCAGGGCGTTGGCCGCCTGCTCGGTGGCCCGGTCGGCGTCCTCGAACAGCACCACCTGCCACCGGCCGCCGGACGGCGCCCCGGCCGCCCGCAGCACCAGGCTGCGGGTGAGCCGCACCCCGTAGGAAAGCCCGTCCGGCCGCACCAGCAGCAGGTCGGCGTGGGTGCCCGCGCGCACCTGATGGCAGGATGCGCACCGCCCGCAGCCTCCGTACGGGCAGAGCAGCGCAGCCGCGAACGCACGGGCCGCCACCGACCGCCCCGAGCCCGGCGGCCCGGTGAACAGCCAGGCGTGGGTCATCCCGGTGGCGTGTTCACCATGCAGAACGGCTGCCGCGGCGCTGGCCGCCTGGCGAAGTTCCGCGACCACCTCGTCCTGGCCGGCCAGGTCGGCGAACACGCCGCCGCCGGGGCCTGGGTCACCGCCGCCTCCGGGGCCTGGGGCACCGGGCACGGGGCCGCCGGGGGCAGAGTTACCAGGCACGCCGCCGTCAGGGCCACCCGGCAGGAGGCCACCGGGGGCGGGGGATCCGGGCGCTTCCTCGTTAAGCATCTGGACTGCCGCTCAGTCGATGATGGCCGGGAAGCTGCCGGTGTCGTGCTCGGCGGCGGCCGGCACCGGGTCGGGCAGCATGTCGCGGATCCGGCTCTGGATCGCCCGGCTGAGCTCGTCCGGCGGGCGGGTCGCGTCGAGCACCAGATACCGGCCCGGCTCCCGCCTGGCCTGCGCCAGGAAGCCCTCCCGCACCCGTTCGTGGAACTCGGCGGGCTCGGCCTCCAGCCGGTCCGCGGACGGGGCGCGGCGGACCAGTCCCGCCGTCGGCGGCAGGTCGAGCAGAACGGTGAGGTTGGGCCGCAGGCCGCCGGTCGCCCACCGGTTCAGCTCGGCGACCTCGCCGACCGGCTGGTTCCGCCCGCGCCCCTGATAGGCGAGGGAGGAGTCGGTAAACCGGTCGGTGACCACGACCGCCCCCCGCTCCAGCGCGGGTGCGATCACCGTGTTGACGTGCTCGGCCCGGTCGGCGGCGTACATGAGCGTCTCCGCCCGGTGGGACAGCCCGGTGTGCGCGGTGTCCAGCAGCAGCGCGCGCAGCCGCATCCCCACCTTGGTCGCGCCGGGCTCATGGGTGGCGATGACGTCGTATCCCTGCTCACGCAGCCAGATCGCGAGCAGCCGCGCCTGGGTGGTCTTGCCCGCGCCCTCGCCGCCCTCGAAGGCGATCAGCAGCCCGCGCCGGGCCGCGGGCGGCGGCGCGGGCGCGTGGCCGTTGGGATGTGTGGGCACCGGCCGGAACGGCGCGCCGCGCACCGCCGCGGCCAGGTCGTCGCGGAGCGGAACCCCCCGGCGGTCGTCCATCTGCCGGTAGGAGACCACCCCGAGCCACACCGCCACCACCGCGGCCAGGATCAGCACGAAGTTGTAGCCGATGGCGTTGTAGTCCACCCGGCCGATATGCAGCGTGCTGGAGCCGGTCACGCCGTGCACCAGGGCGGTGAACCCGCCCGCGAGCAAAGGCGCGACCGCGACCACCGCGAACAGGATGACCCGGATGCCGGACTGCAGGAAGGCGAACGTCCGGCCCCGGGTGTCGTCGTCCACCTCGCTGCCGACGATGGTGTAGCCGGTGACGTAGGCGATGCCGGCGAACGCGCCGAGCAGGATCACCAGCAGGACCACCACGACCAGGCTCGGGATCAGCCCGATGAGCACGAGCAGTACCCCGGCACCGACGATGGACAGGCCGAACAGTCTGCGCCGGCTGAAGCCCCGCAGGATCCGCAGCCCGAGGAACATGCCCGCGGCCAGCCCGCCGAAGACCGCGGCGAACGTGATCCCCCAGCCGGCGCTGCCGCCGTTGAGCGTGTTCTGGATGTACGGCGGGCCCAGGCCGACCACCACGCCCCCGGCCGAGAAGGCGCCGACCAGCCCGATGACGATCCCGCGGACCACTTTGGTACGGCCGATGAACTTCCAGCCCTCCCAGATGGTCTTGGCCACCGAGGGGGCCGAGATGTGCTCGCTCACCTGCCGCTTGGGGATCTCGTGCAGGAGGTAGATGGTGACCGCGGAGACGACGAAGGTGGCCGCGTTGAAGTAGAGCGCCAGTTTGGTCTGGCCCTGGTTAGTGGAAAAGTACGGCGAGACCGAGCCAAGGGACCGGCTGACCAGGGCGAGCAGCCCGAAGAACAGGCCGGCGATCGGGGCGGGGCCGAAGGTGCCGAGCAGGCTGTACTGGTTGGCCTGCTCCAGCTTGTCCGGGGGCACCAGGTTCGGAACCGAGGCGTCCTTGGCCGGCGTCCAGAACAGCGACGCGCATGACGCGAGGAACTGCACCATGTACATCCAGGTGAGCTCGTTCGCGAAGCCGAGCGTGAGGTTGAGCACCAGGGACAGGTAGAGGGCGGCGCGGAGGACGTCGCCGACGATCATGTTCAGCCGCCGGTCCAGCCGGTCCGCGGCCGCGCCGGCCAGCGGCCCGAGGAGCAGCGCGGGCAGCAGCGAGGTCAGCCAGACGCCACCGACGGCCGCGCTCTGCGCGGCAGCTCCCTTCCCGGCCAGATTCAGGGCCAGGGTCGACAGCGCGACCAGGCTCAGCCAGTCCCCGAGGCTCGACAGAGACGTCGCGATCCACAGCCGGCGGAAAGGCCGGATGGACAGCACGCTGGCGTTCGCCGTGCTGGCGGGGGCCGGCTGGAGGTTCACGGCGCTAGGTTATCCACCGCGGGCCCGCGCAGCGCCGCTTTCCCCACCGTGTTGGTCCTGCGTCACAGCCATATCTCCCCGTGCCTCCGCCCGGGCCGCCCTGCGCTCCCGGCCAGCTACTTCTCCTATGGGTAACGAACGGTAGTTCGGATCCATGCCCTTATAGGGGTCACGGTCCAGACCATTGGTGGATATCCACCGGTGGGGGCGGGTATCGGCGGGCCGCGGCCGGCGACGGCGCTAGGGGCGGCTGGAGCGTGCGGGGCCGGCGCGCCGGGTGCCGCCCGAGCGCGCCGCGGGCCGACCGGTCCCGGCCCTGGACCCGGTGGCGGCGCGGCGGCGGGGCTTGGCCGGGCCCGCCGCGCGGCGCTCCGCGAGCAGTTCCACCGCGCGCTGAAGGGTCACCGACTCGACGTCGTCGCCCTTGCGCAGGGAGGCGTTGGTCTCCCCGTCGGTCACGTACGGGCCGAACCGGCCGTCTTTGATCACGATCGGGCGGCTGCTGGACGGGTCCTCGCCCAGCTCGCGCAGGGGGGGCGCGGCCACCCGGCCGCGGCCCCGGGCCTTCGGCTGCGCGAACATCTCCTTGGCCTCGGCCAGGCTGAGGGTGAACAG
Organism: uncultured Actinomycetes bacterium; assembly: GCA_963730065.1. Taxonomy (GTDB): domain Bacteria; phylum Actinomycetota; class Actinomycetes; order Streptosporangiales; family Streptosporangiaceae; genus UBA9676. Next base: position 655,031 of record CAVSQL010000020.1, read on the forward strand.
CTGATCCTCGCTGTCCAGCGAGCGGCTGTCCGTGCCCTTCTTGACGTAGGGACCGTACCGGCCGTTCTGCGCCGTGACCGTCTCGCCGTCGAGCTCGCCGATCGTCCGCGGCAGTGTGAGCAGCCGGAGCGCGTCCTCCAGTGTCACCGTGTCCAGGGCCATCGACCCGAGCAGCGAGGACGTGCGCGGCTTGGCCGTGTCACCCTCGGGCAGCACCTCGGTCACATAGGGGCCGAACCGGCCGCTCTTGGCGACGATCTGGTGCCCGGTGGCCGGGTCGGTGCCGAGCGGGACGTCGCCGCTGGGCTGGGCCAACAGCTCGGCGGCGCGCTCGGCGGTCAGCTCGTCTGGCGCGGTGCCCTCGGGCACGTTCACCCGCTCGCCGTCCCGCTCCAGGTACGGCCCGTACCGGCCGACCCGCACCACGATGTCGGTGCCCGCCAGCGGGAACGAGCTCACGTCCCGGGCGTCGATGTCACCGATGTCGCTGACCAGCTCCTTCAGGCCCTCCTCGTGGTGCGCCTCATCCCCGTCGGTGCCGAAGTAGAAGCGCCGCAGCCAGGGGACGCGCGCCGCCTCGCCGCGCGCGATCTCGTCGAGCCCGTCCTCCATCCGGGCGGTGAAGTCGTAGTCGACCAGGTGGCCGAAGTGGCGCTCCAGCAGGTTGACGACGGCGAAGGCCAGGAAGGAGGGCACCAGCGCGGTGCCCTTCTTGAACACATACCCGCGGTCGAGAATCGTGCCGATGATCGAGGCGTACGTGGAGGGCCGCCCGATCTCCCGGTCCTCGAGCTCCTTGACCAGGGTCGCCTCGGTGTAGCGGGCCGGCGGGCGGGTCGCGTGCTCGGCCGGCTCCAGCTCGCCCCGCAGCGGGTCGCCCTCGGCCAGCGGCGGCAGGCGGCGCTCGCGGTCGTCTCGCTCGGCGTCGTCCTCGACGTCCTCCACGTAGGCCTTGAGGAACCCGTGGAAGGAGATGATCTTGCCAGACGCGCTGAACTCGGCTTCCTCGCCCGCCGTCGAGCGGCCGCTGACCCGCACCGAGACCGACTCGCCGGTGGCGTCCTTCATCTGGGAGGCGACCGTGCGCTTCCAGATCAGCTCGTAGAGGCGCAGCTCGTCGCCGGACAGCCCGGCCCGCGGCGGGGTGCGGAAGCGGTCACCGGCCGGGCGGATCGCCTCGTGCGCCTCCTGGGCGTTCTTCACCTTGCTGGTGTAGACACGGGGCGCGTCCGGCACGTACTCCGCCCCGTACAGCTCACGGGCCTGGGCCCGGGCGGCGTTGATCGCCGTCTGGGACAGGGTGATCGAGTCGGTCCGCATATAGGTGATGTGGCCGTTCTCGTACAGCCGCTGCGCCACCGACATCGTGTACTTCGCGGAGAAGCCGAGCTTGCGGGACGCCTCCTGCTGCAGCGTCGTGGTGCGGAACGGCGCGTACGGCGAGCGCCGGTACGGCTTGCGCTCGACCGACTTGACGCTGAACGGAACTCCGTCCAGCCGCCCGGCCAGTTCGCCGGCGCCCAGCAGGTGGACAACCCCGGGCGGGACCTGGCCGGCCTGGGTGGCCTGGCCGGCGTCCGTGCCCGCCGTGCCGGACAGGTACAGCAGGTCGGCGTTGCGCAGCTCGCCGGTGGGAGCGAAGTCGCGGCCCTGCGCGACCCGGCGCCCGTCCACGGCCACCAGCCGGGCCGGGAAGGACGAGACGTCGTCGCCCGCGGCGGCGCCGGCGCTGGCCACCTTGGTAAAGACCGCCTCCAGGTCCCAGTACGTCGCCGGGCGGAACGCGATCCGCTCCCGCTCCCGGGCGACGATCAGCCGGGTGGCGACCGACTGGACCCGGCCGGCCGACAGCCGCGGCATGACCTTTTTCCACAGGACCGGCGAGACCTCGTAGCCGTACAGCCGGTCGAGCACCCGCCGGGTCTGGTAGGCGTTGACCAGTCCCCGGTCGAGGTCACGGGGGTTGGCCACCGCATGCGCGATCGCTTCCGGGGTGATCTCGTGGAAAACCATCCGGCGGGCGGGGACCTTCGGCTTGAGCTCCTCCAGCAGGTGCCAGGCGATCGCCTCGCCCTCACGGTCCTCATCCGTGGCCAGCAGCAGTTCGTCGGCGTCGGCCAGCAGGTGCTTGAGCTTGCTCACCTGGGGCTTCTTATCGGCGGGCACCACATAGAGCGCCTCGAAACCCTGGTCCACATTCACACCGAGCCGGGCCCAGGGCTCCTTGCGGTATTTGGCCGGTATCTCGGCCGCCTTGTCGGGCATGTCGCGGATGTGGCCGATGCTCGACTCGACCACATAACCCTTGCCCAGGTAGCCCGCGATGGTGCGCGCCTTGGCCGGCGACTCGACGATGACAAGCCGGCGCCCGCCGTTGCCGCTGGCGGCGCCTTGCTTGCCGGCCGCGCCTCGACCGGCGCTACCCGTCCTTGCTGGCACGCTCCTCACCCTCTAGCCCGGTACCCTTCACCGACTCACGCCATGCTCATCCGGCTCTCGCTCATCCAACTCCGGCCCCCGGCGTGGTGTTCCCGGCCGATGCCGACCTGTCCCCGGCGGATGCCCCACCTGCGGCGCGCAGGCCCGAATTTTGCCGGACCGATTGAACCACCCCGTCCCGGCGCACAATATAACTTGATGGCCGAGTACTCCTACCTCGTGCTGTATCTGCCGCGAGGAATGTCACCCGACGCCGCCCGGCGCATCCTGACAGATCATGCGGAGTATGGGGACTGGGAACTCGCCAGGCTCCGGCTGAATGCGGACGGGAGCAGGAAAGCAACCCTGCGGCGGCAGATCATACGTTCTGTCCGCACGCTTTGACCCCTGCCAAGCGTGAGAGCTTACCGGGGCCGGCGGCCAAGTCAAGGCCATCCCCGCCAGACAGCGCGTTAACAGCTGGTGACGCTCGCCGTCAGCAGCGGTCGAGGAAGCCGTCGAGCACCCGCACGCCGAACCGGAGGGCGTCCACCGGCACCCGCTCGTCCACGCCGTGGAACATCCCGAAGAAGTTGACGTCGGCGGGGAGGCGCAGGGGCGCGAAACCGAAGCACCGGATGCCCAGCCGGCTGAACGATTTCCCATCGGTCCCGCCGGGCATGCAGTAGGGAACCGCCGTGGCGCCGGGATCCTCCGCCAGCAGGGCGGCCGTCATGGCCTCGCACAGGATCCCGTCGAAGGTGGTCTCCAGAGCCACGTCGCGGTGGATGAACTCGCGCTCGACGCCCGGTCCGAGCAGGCTGTCGAGCTCGATGAGAAACTCCTCCTCGTGACCGGGGAGGAACCTGCCGTCCACGTTCGCGGCCGCGACGCCAGGCACGACGTTCACCTTGTAGCCCGCGTTCAGCATCGTGGGGTTGGCGGTATTGATGAGGGTCGCCCCGATCATCCGGGCCAGCGGCCCGAGCTTGGCCAGCACCTGCGGCGCCGCGTCCGGGGTGAACTCGAGCCCCAGCGCGTCGGCGGCAGCCTGCAGGAATGCCCGGGCCGAAGGAGTCAGCCTGGTAGGCCACTCGTGGCGCCCGATCCGCGCCACCGTCTCGGCCAGCTCGGTGACCGCGTTGTTGCGCTGGAGCGCCGAGCCGTGCCCGGCGGTCCCGCGCGCGGTCAGCCGCATCCAGGCCATGCCCTTTTCCGCGGTCTCTACCAGGTAGAGACGCCGCCCGCCGATGGTCGCGCTGAAGCCGCCAACCTCGCTGATCGCCTCGGTAACCCCGTCGAACAGGTCGGCGTGGTTCTCCACCAGCCAGCGCGAGCCCCAGGTGCCGCCGGCTTCCTCGTCGGCCAGGAAGGCGAGCACCACGTCACGCGGCGGTCGGCGGCCCTCCCGCATCCGCTGCCGGACGACCGCCAGGATCATGGCGTCCATGTCCTTCATGTCCACCGCGCCCCGGCCCCAGATCGTGTCGTCTTTGATCTCGCCGGAGAACGGGGGAACGGCCCAGTCCGCAGCGTCGGCCGGGACGACGTCGAGGTGGCCGTGGATGAGCAGGGCCGGCCGGGACGGGTCCTCCCCCTCGATCCGGGTCACCACGCTTGCCCGGCCGGGGTGGGACTCAAGCAGTACCGGCTCCAGTCCGGCCTCGCTGAGCAGAGCGGCGACGTGCTCGGCCGCGGGTCGCTCACCGGGCCCCGAGTGATCCCCGTAGTTGCTCGTGTCGATCCTGATCAGGTCGCTGCATAGGGCGGCGACCTCGTCTTCGGCGGTCAGAGCCGCGCTCGCTGCGTGCTCGGTCACCTGCCCATCGTCCCATCTGCCGCCCGGTCCGGCCCGGCGGTCCCGGCCGAGGGCGCTTGCCCGATGTCTGCCCCGGGCCCTCCCCTAGCCGCCTTCCCGCTGGGCGCAGCGTGGCCGAACGGTCGTTCCGGTCGCGCTGACCAGGGTGGGGTGCCCGCAGCGCTTCGCCGGGCGCAGCCGGATTTGCTATCGTGACGAGGCCGACACGGGATCTGCCGTGCTGCGGCGACGTCCGGGTGGCGGAATAGGCAGACGCGCTAGCTTGAGGTGCTAGTGCCTCGAAAGGGGCATGGGGGTTCAAGTCCCCCCTCGGACACATCACATCCGCGCTGACCTGCGGGTTCGTGTCCAGCGTGGTGACGAAGTTCGGTGAAGCCGCAGGTCACAGCCATGGGGGTTCAACTCCCCCTCGGACACGACCCTTTCGTACATGCTTGGCCTGGCTGGGCGCTCGCGCTGACCCGCCATCATGAGTGCGAAGGTATTTACGCAGAGTCGGGCCGCCGACTGAGGATGCGAGATGGTGGGGCTGTCAGTAGTGGTAGCGGGCGGCAATGATGATGACCTCTTTGTCCGTGATGAGGTAGACAAGTCGGTGCTCGTCGTCGATGCGCCGCGACCAAGCCCCGGGCAGGTGGTACTTGAGCGGCTCAGGCTTGCCAATGCCAGTGAAGGGGTCTCGGCGTATGTCCTCGATGAGCTTGTTGATCCGGACAAGCGTCTTGCGGTCGATCCTGAGCCAGGATGTGTAGTCCTCCCAGCCTTGGTCTTCGAATACCAGCCTCACCTGTCGCCGCCCCGCGGGTCCGCGGCGTCGGGGTCGATGAGCTGGTGTTCAGCAAGGTTGACGCCGTTCAGGGCGTTTTCATACGCCTTGAGCAGGCGGCGGGCGTTCGCGGGCGAGCGAAGCAGGTAGGCGCCTTCTCGCAAGGCTGAAAAGTCGTCGGCTGAAACCAGGACCGCGTTGCCGTGCTTGGAGACGATCTCGATGGCATCGTGGTCCTCGTTGACCTTCTTGATGAGTGGGAAGAGGCTCTTGCGGGCCTCGCTCGCGGTGATGGACATTCCCGTCGAACCCTCCTCGACTAGTACCAGATAGCGTACCACTGGTGTGCGGCCGTTCGGGATGGAGATGCTGACGGGCTCAGGGCCAGTGTCCGGCGCGCAACGAAGTGGGCTAAACCGCCGGGCCTCAGCGTCGGGCACCTCCGATTCGGCGGAAATGTCGGCCCGCTCATCTAGCCTTGCCGCTGTGGAGCCTTCGGACGTGGGCATACCGTTGGCGGATCGTTCCCGGCATGGCCTGTTCCGCTACCTGACCGTCGATGAGTCCGCCGACTACCTGGCCATCATGGATCTCTTCTCGGCCACCCTGCTCACCGATCTCTCCGCCGCTGAGGTAGCTTCCGAGCTCGCTGAGCGCGGCTTGGCCATGGACCGCGACATTGCCGAGGTGCGCTGCCGACAGCTCGTCACCTGGGGCAATCTTGTGCCATCTCTGCGGGACGCGAGAGTTAGGCCCGCCCCCCGATTGCGCGCACAGTGAGTGCCTCTCGGATGAACTGAAGATTTGCTCATTCCAAGCCAGCACACGGCCGGCCGCAGCGTATCGGCGGGTGATGACCTCACACCAGTTGCACATGCGCCGGGATTCCGCGTGCCTGCAGCAGCGCACGGATGTCGCCCGGATCGCTGGTCAGCACGATGTCCGCTGGAGCGACCAGCAGCGCTACGTGCGCGTCGACGACATCGGCCGAGCCAGCCTGCGCGAGCAACTCGCCTATCAGCTTGCCGTCATCCCTGCCCAGTGCTTCGGTTCCCACGCCCGCCAGTACTCGTGCGAGATTGGCCTGCTTGCGGCCATCACGCCAGACCTGACCGACAACCGCGGCACTCGCACGCAGCGGCGTCCCCTGCTGCTGGAGCACGCGCAGCTGAGCACCCACCTCCCGGTCACGCCGGTCGATGGCGACCAGCGCCCCGGCATCGAGTACCGCCTTCACGCGACATCCGGGCGAGGCGCGAGGCCAAGCCGCGATGCCGCTGCATCGAGCTCAGCCTCGGTGAAGGAACCGTCCTCCGACTCCCAGGCATCCAGAGCCGCACCGAGCAGCTCGTTCCTGAGCCTGTCGGCCGCCGCCTCGCTGAGCCAGGCTGACACGCTGATCCCTTGCCGCTCCGCAGCCCTGCGGACGCCTTCACCCAGATCGGGAGGCATCGTCACGGAGAACCTATCAACCTGCGCCATGCATACGATCATATCGCATACGTTGATATTAAACAGCGCCAGTACCGCCGCGCACCCGGCCGTCGTACATCTAATTCAGCAGTCCGCTCGCCTGGTCACCGCTGCCCCGAGGCTCAGCCGACCAGTGATCGCCGGCATGTACGTAAGAGGCGACTCGCCCCTCGGACACAGATGATCATGGTCTGACCAGCAGAAACGCCTTAGGGCGCGGTCGATCCTCCGATAAAATCGCAGGTCAGGGACATAGGGGCTCAACTCAGTGAGGATCCGTCTTGCGTGACCCGGGAACGGGGCGTCGGCATGGGCGGTCCGCGGTCGGGTCGGCCGGAGCCCGTCGCGGAGCGACGCGCATAGCGCGCGTGCATGAGACGGGCCGGTCGGCAGCTCGGCGCAGGCCGGCACGCGCAGCGACAAATGAGCAGGCCGCGAGAACTCCGAAACGCGCAGATCGCTGTCAGACGCTCAGCCAGGGATCTGTGTCCGCCGCGGTGATATAGGAGAACGGTTCAAGTGCCCCTCGGACACGATATTTGTACAGACCGGAAAATAGGGAACTATAGGTGGGCGCGGCAGCGTCGACGGAACCGGCTCTTCGGCCCACTGGTGACTGCGGCCAGGTTCAGGCGGTCTGGGTTGGGTGACGGTGTAGCCGAGGGCGGTCGAACTGGCGGAGGTGGTTGCGCATTTTGCGGCTGTTGCTGATGCGGGTGTCGTAGAAGGCGGGGCCGCGGTCGGCGTAACGGGACTGCACGTGTACACAATTCTGGGTACACTGAGGACGTGGATGACAGCCAGAACCAGCTGAGCGTGCGGGATGCCCGCGCGCACTTCGCCGAGCTCATCACGCGAGCCCAGGGTGGAACGCCCACCATCATCACCCGCAACGGCCAGCCCGTGGCCGCTGTCGTGCCCATCGAGGACTTCAACGCCCTCGAAGACGCGATCGACCGGTATTTCGCCAGGGAGGCCGACCGCGACCTAGCGGAAAATCCCGACGCGCCGACCTACAGCATGTCCGAGGTCGTGGCTGCGATCTTTGAGGAGGAGCCGGGCAAGGGCGTCGCGTGAAGTACGCGTTCCGGTGGCGGGAGCGTGCGGTCAGGCAACTGCGGGCCATTCCCCAGCCAGCCGCGCTGACGATCTTGCGGGCCCTGGCCCCGCTCGGCGACGATCCACGCCGCCCGGACGCCAACCTCAAGAAGCTCGCCGGGTACGAAGACCGCTACCGGCTGCGCGTTGGCGATTACCGGGTCATCTACGAAATCATGGACGAGCAGCTCGTCATCCTGGTCGTGGGTGTGGGCCACCGTCGGGGATCTACCGGGCAATATCCTGACGGGACGGCACGCCCCGGCCGGCCGGGCTCAGGGACAAGAGCGTGACGGACGAGCCACACCCGCCGCGTTGTCCGAGCTGATACGCAACGCCGAGGGTCTACTCCGGTCAGTTCCTGGCCGGCCCGAAGGCCGCATAGGCGGGACGCAATAGCCCAGTCAGGGCCTGGCCCCGCACGGTGACGTCGACCGGGGGCAGCTGGTCCAGCAGGGAACCGCTCGCTGTCGCGGGTGGACTGGCTGGCGAGATCTCACCCTGCACCGTGAAGTACGACTCAAGGCAGTCGGCGAGCGGCGGGCCGGCCCGGTCCGCGCTGTCGGCCGCGGGTGGGCCATCGCTGCGGACAGCGTGCAGGTTGGCCAGCAGATCCTCCCGCTCCCTTCCCCGCCAGGCGAGGATCGTGAACGGGTCGTCGTCGAAGGCCTCGGCCAGCAGGTAGAAAGCCGCCGCGATGTGCTTGCAGGGGACCTCCCAGTCCGGGCAGGAGCAGTCCATCGAAAGCTCGCGGGCCGCGACGGGGAACAGCGGTAGCCCTTGGTCCGCGAACACCTCCTCGATGCCCGCAGGCATCTCCCCGGCCAGGAGCTTGGCGCTGTACCAGGCGCTGCCTGCGAGCGCCCGTTCCAGCCTGGCCCATTGGGGCTTGCCAAACGCGGTGATGCCGATGCGCACCCGGTAGGGCCGCGCCCGGCTGCCCTGGACCCGTGCCGTCACCATCCCCGCGTCCACGTCGAGCGAGATCACCTGGCCTCTGCGCGCGTAGTTCCGGCCCCGCTGCAGCCTGTTGCCAAGGCCGATGCCTTCCAGGACCTCGACGAACCGCCCGGACCACCAGGTCTGGCCGATCGTCCCGCGCGTGCTGCGGGCCTTCAGGCCATCCTCGACGGGCCGCGGGCGCGACGGCGGCGGATACCAGCTACTCACCGACCGCGTCCCCCGACAGCTCGAACACCTTTCGCAGGTCACCCGTGGACAGCTCGGTGAGCCATCCCTCACCATCGGTGATCACCAGGTCGGCCAGGGCCTTTTTCTCCTCGATCATTTCGTCGATCTTCTCTTCCAGCGTCCCGGCGCAGACGAACTTCCGCACCTGCACGTTCCGCGTCTGGCCGATCCGGAACGCACGGTCGGTGGCCTGGTTCTCCACCGCCGGATTCCACCACCGGTCAAGGTGGACCACATGGTTGGCGGCGGTGAGATTCAGCCCGGTGCCGCCAGCCTTGAGTGACAGCAGGAAGACCGGCGGGCCGCCATCGGACTGGAACCTGGTCACCAGCTCGTCTCGGCGCGGCCTGGGCGTACCGCCGTGCAGGTAGGCGATATCCGTGCCGAACTGCGCGGCCAGGTGCGGCAGCAGCATCTCGGCGAACTCGGTGAACTGCGTGAAGCACAGCACCTTGTCGCCCTCGGCGATGACCTCCTCGAGGATTTCCTCCAGCCGGATCACCTTCCCCGAGCGGTGCCCGATCGCGGAGCGGTCGTGCAGCAGCAGCGCTGGGTGGTTGCACACCTGCTTGAGCTTCGCCATGGCGGCGAGCACGTTGCCCCGGCGCTCGATCCCGTCAGAGTTCTCGATCTTGTCCATCATGTCGTCTACCACCGACTGGTAAAGCGACGCCTGTTCGGTGGTGAGCTGGCAGTACTGCTTGATCTCTATCTTGTCCGGCAGGTCGTCGATGATGGCTGGGTCGGTCTTGAGCCTGCGCAGCACATACGGCCTGGTGACGGTGCGCAGCCGCTGTGCCGGCTCGGTGAGCCCATGGCGCTCGACCGGGATCGCGTACCTGGCCCGGAACTGCTCGCCGGATCCCAGCATGCCCGGGTTGAGGAAGTCCATGATCGACCACAGCTCGGCCAGCCGGTTCTCGACCGGGGTGCCGGTCAGGGCGACCCGGTGGCCTGCGCGCAGCCGTTTTGCCGCCTTCGCGGCTTGCGACAGGCTGTTCTTGATCGCCTGGGCCTCGTCCAGCACCACTCGTCGCCACTCGAAGCTGGAGAGCTCGTCCACGTCGCGGGTGGCGGTGGCATAGGTGGTGACGACCAGGTCGGCCTCGCCCAGCCGGGCGCTGAGGGCGTCCCCGTGCAGGCGCTGCGGCCCATGGTGCGGGTAGACACGCAGGCTGGGCACGAACCGGGCGGCCTCCCGCTGCCAGTTGCCAACCAGCGACATCGGGCACAGCAGCAGCGTCGGGCCGATCGCGTGGTCGTCGGCGCGGTGCGCCGCCTCCAGAGCCAGCAGCTGCACCGTCTTGCCCAGCCCCATGTCGTCGGCCAGGCACGCCCCGAGCCCGAGCGAGGACAGGAACGCCAGCCACGACAGCCCCCGCTCCTGGTAGGGGCGCAGGACGGCCTGGAAATGATCCGGCACAGGCACGAGACGCAGAGACTGCGCAACGGATCCGTCGAGCAGCTCTCCCAGCCAGCCGTCGGCTGTGACGCGGCTGAGGGGCAGCGGCGAGTCGAGGTCGTCCGGATGGCTGGCGGCCAGCCGCAGGATCTCGGCCGCGGTGACCTGCCCGGACTGCTCGCGGGCCAGGAACTCCAGGCCGCGCTTGAGCTGCTCGGAGTCGACCGCCACCCATTGCCCCCGGAGCCGGACGAGCGGGGCCTTGGCCGTGGCGAGCGCGGCGATCTCCTCCTCGGTCAGGGTGTCATCGCCGACGGCGAGCTGCCAGCGGAAGTCCATCAGCTGTTCCCGGCCGAACTTGTTAGCCTTCTCCACCATGCCATCAACCGGGGTGTACGCGGACGCGGTGAGCCCGAGCCGACGGCGCCGGTCCCACCAGGAGGGCAGCAAGATCCCAAAGCCGGCCTCGTCCAGCGCCGGGGCCGCGACGGACAGGAACTGATACGCCCCTTCAGCGCCCAGTTCGAGCGCGCAGGGCTGCGGCTGGTGCAGGCCATCGGCCAGCTCGGGATAGACCCGGCAGGCCCGGCCGAGCTCGGCCAGCAGCAGTTCCTGCGGGCGGGATAGCCACCGACTCAGGCTGCCGTCGTCGGCCCATGCCTGCGCGGCTGGCACGAGCAGGCTCGGGTCGGCCATGGACTGCAGCAGGAACTCCAGCCGCCACCGGCTGTCGTCAGCGCCCAGCTCAGCGGCGGCCGACTCGTCGGCCTCCCGTTCATCGGCGCCCAGCTCATCGATGCGCGGCCCGGCTGTGGCCTCCACTAGGCGGAAGGTTGCCCGGGCCGGCCCAGTCAGGCCGGTCCCAGCCTTATCCCAGGGATGCAGGGCTTCGGCGAGAATATCGATCTCATCGGGATCGGCGTCGAACCGGCCGTCCTGGGAGCAGAGCGCTGCCAGCCAGGCCTCGGTGACAGCCAGCCGCGGCGGCCGACGTCCCCGCCGCGGCGGCGTGAGAGACAGATCGCCGGGCAGCGCCTCGCGAGCAGCCGCGTCAACCATGGCCCCCAGCGCGGCGGTGAGCAACTCGTGCGGATCATCGCAGCCGGGTACGGCACGGCAGACTGGCGGCATCGCCCTGACGAATGTGTGCATGGCGACGGCATCGCGCCCCTGCAAGAACGGCCGCCACCTGGCGGAGGCACCGGCCTGGTCCCGCGCCAGACCTGGCAGCACCCGGCCGCGTGACACGAGTTCGCCTGCGAAGGCGGCTACGTCGGCAAGGTAGCCGAGGGAGGCACCGTAGCGGACGCCGGGAGCGCGCTCGGACAGGGCGGCAAGCCCCGCAGCCGCGTTAAGCGTGACGACGGGAACGGTCCACGGCAGCAGTGCAGCCTTTGACCGCGCGGGCGGGCGCGGGGTGATCCTGACCAGTTCAGGTGAGTCAAGCGGAGCGGTGCGCAGCGAGGGCAGTAGCAGCACGGCCTCGGCTGGCTTACCGGGATGGATCGCCGCCAGCGTGCTGGCCGATGCGGCAAAGGGATGCGGCCGGGCCGACCGCATCGCCTGGCTCCGGCTCTTGACGGCGGGTACAGAATCCTCTGCCCACAGGCACAAGCCGCCTTGAAGAGACCAGAACCCATGCAGCGCAAGCATGTACAAGTGCTCCAGCGAAGGGTCTGCGAGACTATGGCGCGACAGCCTACCGGCTTCTGCCGTCCACCAGCACCCGCCGCGCCCGAGGGGACGCTGCAGCGAATGGAGTCATGGCCGCTAACAGCAACGTGGAAGCCTTCGCTGCCGCCGCCCGCCACCATCCCAAAGACGCGTTGCGGCACGCCCGCGCCAGCCTCGCACACGCCGGCGCCCTCGGCCCCAGTTTCCACCGCAATGCCAGCTGATCCGTAGATACCGTCCGGCGTTCAGCGTCGTCCGGATCAGTCCGTGACCTGGCCTGATCGTCAGCCGCCTGTCCGTATCGGTCCGCCTGGCGGGGGAAGCCGTTCGCCCCGGTGGCTCCCATGTTGGCTCCCAGTGACCGCGTCCTTATCAGCACCATGGTGGTTGACCTGGTGGAATGCTGCTCGCCGATGCGCAATCAGGTCGTCTCGAAGGGCGAGATCGGGGCTCTATAAGCTTTGGCCATGACTGAGCACCAACCGGGACACCAGGAACGACAGTGGTTTGGCCGCGAGCTTGGGGCTATCGAAGCCAAGGTCATCGAATTGTTCACTATGGTCGCTGAGGACCTGCCCCGGGCCACCGATGCGCTCCTGAATGGCCACAGCGAGGTTGCCCGGGCGCTGGCCGAGCGTGACCGGGTTATCGACGGTCTCTACCTGGAGATCGAGGAACTAGCCGACCGCGAGCTCTTGCTGCAGCAGCCCGCTGCTTCAGATTTCCGCCTCTTGATCTCCGTGCTGCGGGTCGTGCCCGAACTCGAGCGCTCCCACGACCTCATCGTCAACATCGCCCGTCGGGGCAACCTCATTCTCAGCCAGGACCTATCGGCGCGCAGCCGGAGGCTCACCGAGCACATGGGGAGCCTCGCATCCGAGATGTGGAGCCAGGCAGTCAACTGCTGGTGCGAGCGCGACCGTTCCGCTGCGGTAGCGCTAGGTGAGCGTGATGACGAGATGGACGAGTTGTACGCCAGCTTGATGGCCGAGCTCGCCTCAGGAGAGATGACACTTCCGGTGACGATGCAGCTGACGCTGGTGGCGCGCTTCTACGAGCGTCTGGCCGATCACGCTTTCAACATCGCCCGCCGGGTGATCTACCTCGCCGGACGTGCGCATTAGCGCTCGTGCCAGGCTTCGGCCGGTCAGCTCGCCGCAGGCCGCTCTCAGGACAACATCAGCAGGGTGATGTCCGTCCTAGTACGGCAGCAGCCATTCATTAGCTGACCTGGGCGATCTCGGCGTCGCGGGCGAGCCGGGTGCGCTGGTGGTGCCAGGCTGAGCGGGCTTGGTGGCGGCGCCGCCAGGTTAGCCAGTGCCCGGCGGCGCCGGCGGGGGGCGGGTGGGTGAGCAGCCGCCCGGTCTCGGGGGCGGTGAGCGGGATCAGCCCGGGGTCGGCGGGTGGCGGCTGGTCAGGCCGGGCTGGCGCCGGGGCCCGGGTATCGGTGCGGTGGCGGAGCAAGGCGGCGGTGATGGCGCAGATGGCCAGGGCGGCCATGACCAGCACGGTGTGCCGGGCGATCGCGGTGTGGAGGCGGACCTGGGACTGGTCCAGCCCGAAGCAGCCTTTGGCGAACTGGAAGTTCTCCTCGGCCGGCCAGCGCAGCCCGGCGGCGCGGATCAGCCGGGACAGTGACACCGCCTGGCCTTCGGGCACGTGACAGTAGTGGAAGGCTAGTTCGCCGGTGGTGCGGTGGCGGCGGATCAGCAGGTAGTGCCGGGGCGAGATGGTGGCGATCCAGGCCCAGCCATACCAGCGGTTCCCCTTCGATCCCTTCCCGGCGGAGCGGACCTCCCAGCGGCGGGCACCGGCCAGCAGCCGCGCGGCCGCCTGTTTGCAAGACAGCCTCACCCCGGTGGCCAGGGTGAGGTGAAAGTTCGACGGGACCCGCAGCACATAGCCCTGGCCGCGGGCTTGCAGGAAGGCGCGCAGCTGAGTGCAGCTGCCATACACCTCGTCCCCGCAGACGAAGTCCAGTGCGATGCCATCGGCGAACGCCTCGGTGAGCAGGCCGATGGCCAGCTGCCCCTTGGTGCGGAAGACCAGATCATCTGGCAGCCCCATGATCTGCTGCTTCACCGGGTCGCTGGCCTGCTCGCGCGGGATCCACTGCCGCGCGGCGATCAGCGCGTGCCCGGTGTTCTCCCGCACATACGACAGGTGCACCGTGGTGATCCCGTTGGCCACCTTCCCCGCACAGCCCAGGTAGTGGCGCTTGACGCCCGCGGTGCGCTCACCCTGCTTGACCTGCCCGGTCTCATCGACCGCCCCGACCGCCAGGCCACGCCGCCCGCCCCTGTGGGCGGCCTCATCCAGCCCGGCCACCGCGAACCGGCGCACCACCGCCATCGCCGCGAAGGTGTCCCACACGGCCCGGTTGAGCAGCCGCTGCATCCGGTCCGGTGCGTGGTCCCCCGCGCGCTCGGCGAGTGTCCAGCCGTTCCGTTTCGGCAGGTCGCTCATCAGCGCCGCGGCGTACTTGCCCGCCTGCAGCCACGGCTCCACCCGCACAAAGGACGGCCGCAGCAGTCCCAGCAGTTCAGCCCGCTTCCGCCGGCCCAGCCCGGCACCTATCCTGGCGGCAGCAGCCGCCCTCGATCGTGTAGTCGTCACACACGCATGATCGCGAGGCGGCTGCGCCAGCCGACCCAGCTTTCCTACGTCCCACCGCAGGTCACAACCCGAATGGCTGCTGCCGTACTAGAGGATGGTCCTCACCTGACAGCAGGCCAGCGGAAGGAAGTGGCAAAGTGAGCGAGGCTTTGAAAAGCGTTGGCGCGATCACGCTGTTCGTGGAGGACCTGCCCGCCGCGAGGTCGTTCTACGAGCGTGTTTTCGGGCGGACGGCAGCGTTTGGGGATGACAGCTCGGCCGGGTTCAAGTTTGACAACACTATCGTCAACCTGGTTGACACCCGGGCGGCGGCCGAGGTCATCGCGCCGGTAACGGTCGCCAGCCCCAGCGCCGGGTCACGCATCCTGCTCACCATCTGGGTCGATGACGTCGATGCGGCCTGCGCCGAGCTCGCTAGTCAGGGAGTGGGGCTGCTCAACGGCCCGGTGGACCGGCCGTGGGGCATGCGGACCGCGAGCTTCACCGATCCTGCCGGGCACATCTGGGAACTCGCCCAGGACCTGGACGAGTCCGAGGGTTCGTAAAGCCGGCCTCACGTATGGCCTTTGCCGTCGTATGACGCGCGCTTGTCCTGCAGCCAGCATGGTTTCTCGTCGGCCCGTCTCTCCGCGGTGGGCGCCATGGGCTGGGAGACTTGGCCACATTACTCTCATGCGATCGGAGCACAGAAGCGTTCACGGCTCTCGAGGCCGCCCGCCGCGATCTAGCATCCGCGGCAGCAAGCTTCTGGCCCGCGAACACGGCCCCCAGGGACGGTGACCGGCCGGCAGGAGGACGGGGTATGACCGGCAATCGGCCTGAGGACGCGGAGGACCAGGTTCTGCTGGCCTTCCTCGCCGCTCAGCGCGGCGCGGTGCTTTCCATCATGGCGGGGCTGGACGAGGAGGCGTGGCACCGGCCGGTCGTGCCGTCGGGCTGGACGCCAGCTGGGCTGGTCGAGCACCTGGGCGGGGCCGAGTGGCACTGGTTCCAGGGGGTCGTGGCCGGCGCCGATCCCGAGTTCGCAGGGTAGGCCTGGACGCTGGGCGGACTGGTGTGCAGGTTTAGGTTGCGGTTTCGGTGATCACCGGCGCGGACGAACGGTGCGGTGTGCGGGGTTGTTCAACTTCGGCCGTCTGTGCGATCAGGCGGCGGGACGCCATGGTGGCGCGGGTCTCTTTCGTGCTTCGCCGTGGCCCCGGCTGACCTGCGGAACTCAGCCGTCCAGGGTCGTGCGCAGGATGGCGGCGAAAGCGCCGGGGTCGCTGAGGAAGCCGTCGTGACCGCCGGGGAAGGTGACCGGCGTGGTGCCGAGCCGCTCGGCCACGGCCACGGCGGCACGGCCGGCCAACATCTGGCCGGACTGGGTTCCGACGCCGAGGATGATGCGGGTGGGTGCCGCGCGGAGCGCGTCGAAGTCGTGCTGGTGGCCGACGCAGGCGGTCATGTGCAGTCCGAGCAGCGGATCGTCGCGGGAGCCGTCGTCCTGCCCGGGCAACCCGAAAGCGGCGGATCCGGAGCGGGCTGCCCGGGGAAGCCGGGCGGGATCGGGCCCGCGTGGCTGACCAGCGCGATGAACGTGGCCATCGCCGGGCCGAAGCCGCTGCGCTGGTAGGTCTCGCGGATGTCGGCGCACGCGGCCAGCACCGGCTCACGGTCGGGCAGCTGCTGGGCGGCGGGCGGCTCGTGCGCCACCAGGGTGCGGATCAGCCGGGGATGCCTGGCCACCAGGGCCAGCGCGTTGACCGCGCCGCCGCTGCTGCCGAAGACGTCGGCCGGCCTGGCGTCCAGCGCCTGGATCAGCCGGCGCAGGTCCTCGGCGTGCTCGTCGGGCTCAGACCCTGGCGGCTCGCCGTCGGTGCGCTGGCTGCGCTCGGTCCCGCGGGGGTCGTAGGTCACCACCGTGCGGTCGGCGAACTGCTCAGCCAAGGCGGCGAAGCCGGAGGCTCCCATCGGCGCCCCGATCAGTAGCAGCACCGGATGCCCCGTGCCGCCGTTGTCCCGCACGTCGTAGTGCAGCACGGCGCCCGGTGCCTCCAGCGTGTACGTCTTCGGCTCGCTCATGGTGGCGGATCCCCTTTCCTAGGCTGATCGTTTCTGCCCGTACCGACCGGTGAAGGCCGGGAATCTCATCGCTCTCCCGCCCGGTCCTGATTTTCCCGGCTACCGCTACGCCGGGTGCACAGGTGGGCCCAGTCGCCGCCGAGGTCGAACACGTAGGCGAACTGCTCTCCCGGGTGCAGCCGCGACAGCTTCACTCGCCGGTATCCTGGGTGACGTCGCCCTCGATCTCCCAGTCCGGGCCCGGATCGCACAGCCGCCTGCCGTCGGCGAGGGCAGCCCGGACTTGCGCGCCGCGGCGGCCGACGCGTGGGGTCCGGCCGCCGGCAGGGCGGTCGTGTTCTCGCTGCGCATCGCCCAGGCGCTGTTCGTCGCCTGGGATCTCGAGCATGCCCTGATGACCGTTCACCGATGGCCTCCGCGGACCGGCTGCCGGCAGGCTACCCGCAGCTATCGGTAGCACAACCGCGAAGGCTGGCGATGCTCCCTTATCGGCGGACCGGTCGGGGTCTGGGTGGTCGTGTGCCTGGCTTCCTTAGGCCTGTCAGTGTTTTGTCCCCCGATATAGGAACTTGTCCCGATGCGGATGGACTGGCCTTACGGCGATCGTCAAGAGTGCATGGGCGGATCAGCCGCCTCGCAGCCAGGAGGATCACGATGCAGCCCGTCATCTCGCAGGCGCTCATGGCGGCCCGGGTCGCTGACCTGCACAGGCAGGCAGAGGTCGCACGGCTAGCCCGCGATGTCAAGCGTGGCCGGCGGCAGGCCCGCCGAGCCCGGATGCGGTCGGCCTGGAGAGCTCAGCCGGCGTGGCGATGATGGCATGCTGGAGGGCGTGAGCTCGCGCATGGTCAGCCCTGTCTTTATCGGCCGCCGGGCTCAGCTTGGCGATCTCGAGGCGGCTTTTGCGGCCGTCCGCCGCGGCGAGCCGGCAACGGTGCTGCTCGGCGGCGAGGCCGGGGTGGGAAAGTCACGGCTTGCCGCCGAGTTCACCGGCCGGGTTCGGGCGCAGGGCGGGCGGGTGCTGATCGGCGGCTGTCTTGAGCTTGGCGCCGATGGTCTGCCGTTCGCACCGTTCACTGCGGTGATCCGCGACCTGGTGCGGCAAGACGGCGCGGCGGCGGTCATCGGGCTGCTCGGCGGCCGGGCGGGAGAGATCGGCCGGCTGCTGCCGGACCTGGCCCGCGCAGAACCAGAGCCAGCCCAGACGGCCGGCTCCGCCGCCGATACCTACCCCGGCGAGGGGCGTGGCAGGTTGTTTGAGCAGATGCTGACGCTGTTTGAGCAGCTCAGCGCGGGCGGCCCGGTCGTGCTGGTCGTCGAGGACCTGCACTGGGCCGACCACTCGACCACGGACCTGCTTTCGTTCCTGGTCAGCAATCAGCGGGTACTGCCGGGCGCGCTGATCATCGGCACGTTCCGCTCCGATGAGCTGCACCGCACCCATCCGGTGCGGCCGTTGCTCGCCGAGCTGGCCCGGCTGGCCTGGGTAGAGCGGGCCGAACTGCCCCGGCTGACCCGGCGCGAAACGGCCGAGCTGCTGGCATCGAGCCTCGGCCGCGAGGTGGAACCAGAGCGGCTGGAGTGCGTGTTCGCTCGCAGCGAGGGTAACCCGCTGTTCGCCGAGGAACTGCTGTGCTGCGGTGACGAGCTGCCTGATTCGCTGCGTGACCTGGTGCTCGGCCGGGTGCAACGGCTCCCCCCGGCGACACAGGATGTCCTGCGGATCGCTGGGGCGGCCGGGGAATGCGCCGGGTATGCGCTGCTCCGCGCGGTCAGCGGGCTCAGCGACGGCGATCTGGAGAGTGCGCTGCGGCCGGCGGTGGCCGCGAACGTACTTGTCGCCTTGCCCGATGGCTACGCGTTCCGGCACGCGCTGATCCGCGAGGCGATGTATGAGGATCTGCTGCCGGGCGAGCGCAGCAGGGTGCACGCCGGGTTTGCGAAGGCGATCGCGGCCGATGAGTCGCTGGCCGCGGGGCGGCCCAGCATTCAGCTGGCCCACCACTGGTATGCCGCGCACGATCTGGCCCAGGCGCTGGCCGCTGCCTGGAAGGCGGCGGCCGAGGCGAACCGGGTCTTTGCCTACGCCGAGCAGCTTGCGATGCTGTCGCGCGTCTTGGAGCTGTGGGACGAGGTGCCCGATGCCGCGCAGCGCGTCGGAACCAGTCATGACCAGCTGCTGGAAAAGGCCGCCCGGGTCGCGCATCTCCTGGGCGAACAGGAGCGTGCCCGCGCCTTCATCTCGGCCGCACTGCGTGAGATCGACCCAGCGGCCGATCCCGGCCGGGCGGCGCTGCTGCTGGAAATGCGCGGCAGGTCCTGCGCTGACCCGGAGGACGGCATCGCCGATCTGCACAACGCGCTGGCCCTCGTCACAGAGGACGACCAGCAACGGGAACGCGCCGTGGTGCTGGCCACCCTGGCGATGCGGCTCTGCAAGACCCCGGCTATTGGGCGCGCGCGCCCGGCTGCTGAGCAGGCGCTTCAGCTTGCCGAGGCGGCCGGGGACGCCGCAACACAGGCCAGCGCGCTGAGCACGCTGGCCATGCTCGGGCCGGACGGCCGCCTGCCTGACCTGGACGTGGAGCTGGAGATGCTGGCCAGAGCGCGGGCGGCGGCGGCCCGGGCGGGCGACTATCACCTGATGTTGCGTACCGCGATCAACGAGTCCCACGTCCTGGAAGGTGCCGGGCAACACGAACGGGCAGCCCAGGTGGCCCGGGACGGCATCGCCGAGGCGGCCAGGTATGGCCTGGCCCGCTCCCAGGGCACGTTTTTGGCCATTAACCTGGCCGAGCCGCTGTACTCGCTCGGCCGCTGGGAAGAAGCCGTCGAGGTCATCGAGCGGGCCCTGGACCTGTCGGCACCCACCGCCACCCGCGCCTCGCTACTCCAGCTTGCCGGGCTGATCGCGCTGGCCCGCGGCCAGGCAGACGCGGCGAACCGTGCGGCGGAAACAGCCGCGCAGCTGCGCACCGGGGAGCGCTACCAGGCCCAGCACCACCTGCCGACCGCCACGCTGCAGATCGAGCTGCTCACCGCCCAGCGCCGGTACCGGCAGGCCCTGGATACGGCCCTTGAGCTGATCCGTCGTTACGACCTGCAGGCCAGCCCGCGCTACGCCTGGCCGGTGATGGTCGCGGCGGCCCGGGCCGCAGCCGAGGCCGCCCGGGCGCCCGCCGCGGCCCGCGCCGAGAGCCCCGCCGAAGCCGTGGCCGAGCTGCTCGCGGCGCTGGCCACCGAGGCGGCCAAGCTCGAGACGGAAGGACCCGACCGGCGGGCACACCAGCTGACGTTCGCGGCGGAGGTTCTCGGTGCGCGGCGCCCGGAGGCGCCCGAGGGGCGAGCCGGCCCGGCCGGCCAGGCTGCCGCATGGGAGCAGGCCGCCGCCGCGTGGGAAGCGGTGGGCGAGCCCTATCCGCTGGCCATCGCCTTGTTCCGGTCCGCCGAGGCGGCCCTGGCCAGCGGGAGCAACAAAGAAGAGGCGAGCCGGAAGCTGCGCCGGGCCGCGGAGATCGCAGCCGACCTCGGCGCACACCCACTCGGCGAGATGGCCGCCCAGCTCGCCCGCCGGGCCAGGATTCCGATGGGGGAAACAACGGCCGCTGCGAGCCCGGCCACCGGCGGGCTCACTACCCGGGAGCTCGAGGTGCTCGGCCTGATCGCCGCCGGGATGAGCAACGCGCGGATCGCCAGCGAGCTGTTCATCTCGCCGAAAACAGCCAGCGTTCACGTGTCCAACATCATGGCCAAGCTGGGCGCGGCCAGCCGCGGCGAAGCGGCCGCAGCCGCACGCGACCTGGGACTGCTCGGCATGACCTGAGCGAAGGCGACCCGGGTGCTGTCCGCCAAGCCTTGCTCGACGGCCACATCGACCGCTTGGATCCCCGCGCACCGACGCGGGCGCGTCAGCCCTGCCGCGCCTTCTGGCGCGGATCCTTCTTGTTCACCACGAACGTCCGACCGCGCCGCCGCACAACGATCGAGCCCTGGCGCGCCTTTAGCCCCCGCAGTGAATTCCTCACCTTCATGATTTAACTCCTTCGCCTTCTCAGCACCTGCAACCACTTCCTCAGCCAGGTCATTCCGTCCGGCAAGGCGCGTCCAGGGACACCGAGGACTCGGCTCGCCGGAGGCCATGACCGCTCCATATTGCCCCGATCTGCGCCTCTCAATCGATGAGCATCGACGCCGCCCTGGCCGCCCCGAATCGGCGGATCTCGCGCGGCGGCGTAGCCAGCGATCGTGACGCAGCATGCAGATGTGCGAGAGGGTGCGGTCGGACCGCCCGTGATCGCGGGGGAACACAAGCTCCCTCAGGTCTCAGGCGCCCTTGGCGTTGTTGCCATACCGGCGGCGGAACTTCTCCACCCGGCCGGCCGTGTCGAGGACGCGCGCTTGCCCGGTGTAGAACGGGTGGCTCGCCGACGAGATCTCGACGTCGACGACGGGATAGGTACTGCCGTTCTCCCAGGTGATGGTTCGCTCGCTGGCCGCAGTCGACCTGGTGAGGAAGGCGACGTTCGCCGTGCGGTCACGGAAGACGACCGGATGATAGTCCGGGTGGATTCCCTGCTTCATGATTACCGCTCCTCCCGGAACTCAACGTGGCGGCCGATGACCGGGTCGTACTTGCGGATGACGAGACGGTCAGGATCGTTTCTCCGACTCTTCCTGGTCACGTACGTGTAGCCAGTCCCAGCGGTCGACCTCAGCTTGATGACGGGGCGGAGGTTGTTGCGACTCATGCCCGGTGCAACAACCCACTAATGAAAATCATTCCCGATAGCGGGTGCCTGCCGCCACGTGTCGGCTGCGCCTCAAGTGGCACGAGACCGGCTCGTCATGACCAGGCGGCCCACCCGGACTGCTTGGTGCACCCAGTGGCGGGGGTGGCGGCGGTCGGGCCGCGCTCGCAGCGGTGAGCCGCGGCGGGGAGCGGCTGGGCGGCCCGCACCAGCCCGGGGGGAAAGCATGGTACGGGCCGCGTCCGGCCCCCAATGGCGCCACCGCCACGGGCATGTCTCAGCCGGCTGCCCCCTGGCCCACGATAGGTGCGGCGGCCCTCAGGCCGGCCTGAGGGAAACGTCCCGGGCCGCCGGCAGCGAATTCTTCACACGAACTCCACATGTTCTGCATCCGGCCTGGACGCCGGCGTACTCGGGTGGGGCCTGATCTGCCGGGGCAGCGGCGGGGGGCGTGTGGTGAAGCCCAGGGCTTGAGGCGCCCTGGACCTCCTGGTGAAGCGCTCCCGGGGGCCGCCGCTGTCACCGGCGGCCAGCGGCAGGCCCGGTTAGGTGGCGCCCCGGTGTGCCCAGGCTGGCGCCCATCAGGCTGGCCCGTCCTGGTGGCGGCCGATGATCGCGGCGGCGCCGCCGGCGCGGAAACCGGCGTCCTACGCCTGGTCCCAGACCTCCTGGCGGCCGTCTTCGCGACCCTCCTTGTACGCCCGGCACAGCGAACGCTCACAGGCCCGGTCACGGCAGCGGGAGGGCCGGTGCGCCCGGGGGGCGCTACCGTGGTAGCGGCGACGAAAGATCGCCATTGATCCGGTGTGCGTTGCCTACGTCAAGGCCCGGCGGGCAGCGGAGAGGGGTTAGGGACAGTGAGTTCCGCTGGACCGGCGGCGGTTGCCGGGCTCACGCGTAGCGATCCGCGGGCTCCTGGTATCACCCGGGTGTGCCTCGGCGGCGAGTTCGGGTACTGCGCGCCGTCTGGCGCGGAGATCACGGACACGGAGACGTTGCTGCGCATCCGCGCCCTGGTCATCCCCCCGGCCTGGAAGGACATCTGGATCTCTCCCGACCCGCTGGGCCATATCCAGGCCACTGGCGTCGACGGCCGGGGCCGGACCCAGTACCGCTACCACCAGCTCTGGCGGGAGCAGCGCGATGTCCAGAAGTTCGAGCACATGCTCCACTTCGC
Source organism: uncultured Actinomycetes bacterium (assembly GCA_963730065.1). GTDB lineage: Bacteria > Actinomycetota > Actinomycetes > Streptosporangiales > Streptosporangiaceae > UBA9676. Next base: position 677,477 of record CAVSQL010000020.1, read on the forward strand.
CAGCGCGCTGCCGTCCCTGCGGGCCGCCACTCTGCATGACCTAAGCAGCCGCAGCCTCCACCGGGGCCCGGTAACCGCCAGCGCTGTCCGGTTGATCGACCTCGGCCTCTTCCGTATCGGAGGCGAAAAGTATGCCGAGCTGGATCACCATTACGGCGTAGCGACTCTGGAGAAACGGCATGTCAGCATCAAGCGCGATGGTGCCGTGTTCGACTACATCGCTAAGGAAGGCAAGCGCCGGGCCATCACAGTCACCGACCCGGCAGTTTTGCCGACGGTGCGCAGGCTCGCCCACAGCGACAACGGTCTGGACTTGCTGTTCTGCTGGGAGAAGGGCGGCACCTGGCACGCGCTGCACTCCCATGACGTGAGCGTCTACATCGCCGAGCGCGCCGAAGGCCACTTCACGGCAAAGGAATTCCGCACCTGGAACGCCACCGTGCTGATGGCCCTGATGCTGGCAAACGCGGGACCGTCGGCAACGCCCCGGAAGGCCCAGAGCGTCATAACCGCCAGCATCCGGGCAGTAGCGGACTGGCTAGGCGACACCCCCGCCGTGACGCGCGCCTCCTACATTGATCCTCGGCTGGTTAGCCGGTACCAGTCGGAGCTCGGATTGCCCTCTATTCCGGTGCTGCCCGCCAGGCTCCCGGTCGGCGCGGAAGCCGAGACGGCAGTCGCCAGGCTGCTCACGACCAGGGCCTGATGCAGCGGTCATGCCGTAAGCGGCTCGCCTGGATGCGAATCCCCCTTACCTGACCGTCATTGTTGCCCAGCAGCGCCACACAGACCGTGGTCGTCCACCGGATCCACCCATCCAACCGCCCCCTCATGACCTGGCCCCCAAGCGCGAACCCACCGCTCGGTATACATTGGCTTATGGGTGCGCTCGCCCCTCGGACACAGATGATCGGGGCCGGAACTCAGCAGTCTGCGGGTGCGGCAGCAGCGTCGCGGGTCAGCTCGGCGCGGGCAGTGATCATGGCCAGCTCGATGAGGCGCTTGCGAGTTGGCTGGTGCATTTGCCGGAGCCGGAGGATCGCGAGCCCATCGAGGAGCGCGGCGAAGCGGAGGGTGAAGTCGTCGATAGCGGCTGGGGAGGTGAATACTCCCTCCTGGACGCCGCGGGCGACGATGGCGGCGAGGTCGTCGCGCCAGAGGGCCAGCAGTTCTTCCAGGAACTGGCTCACCTGCCGGTTGTGGGGTGCGCGGGCCCATGCCTCCAACCAGAGGATCCAGCTCGGGTCCGCCGGGCTGGCGGGCAGGTAGAGGCCGATGAACCGTTCGAGCTGGCACCAGGCGCCGGTTACCTTGGCCAGGGCGGCGCGGGTCCGCCTGATGTCCTGATGGTCCCGCCAGGCCAGGGTCTCCAGCAGGATGTGTTCCTTGCTGGTGAAGTAGTACATCACCTGGCCGGAACTCATGTTGGCCCGCCGGGCTATCTCGGCGACCCGCACCCGGTCGATGCCCACCTCGGTGATCAGCTCCACGGCTGCCCTGAGGATGCGGTCGCGGCTGCGCTGCCCGTCCTCGGTGCTGGCTGGCCCGCGGCGGCGCAGTGCTGGCGCGGTGACTCGTGGTGCCTGGTCTGTCATGGGCATATGCGGGTGTGCTCCGTGCTCTTCCGGTGACGCGACGCGGCCAGTGGGGGGAATGCCAGTCTAGAGTATTGCTCTAGACTGGTACCTTACTATTGCTTTACACTTCGATAGGCTGAGCTTTACCTGGAGGAGCGCCCGCCGCAACTTCCGTCTGTCGCTTGGGTGTGAGAACGATGAGCACACTGATTCGCACCGACCAGGTGCCCGCGGCCGATCGTCTCGACTTTGTCCGGGAGATGACGGCCACGACGTGGGTGCCGATGGAGTGCCGCTCCGAGCTCGGCGATTACCGGGGAGAGTTCCGCGCCAGCGGTCTGGGCGCGATGCAGGTGGTCGTGATGGACATCATGCCTATCACCGTGCGCCGCACCCCCCAGCTGATCTCCCAGGCCGATCCCGACATGCTGAAGATGGTGCTGGTGTGCGGCGGCAACTCATGTGTGGTCGCCCAGGACGGCCGCCAGGCCCCTCTGGGGGCGGCCGAATTCGCCATCTACGACACCCGGCGCCCTTACGAGGTGGCGTGCGGGGTCGGCGGACATCGGCCGACGCAGATGATGACCTTCATGTTCCCGCCGTCCCTGTTGCCGCTATCCCGGCGCCGGCTCGGGCAGCTGGCCGCCGTGCGTTTCCCGGCCAACGCCGGCCTGGGTGATCTGACCTCGCAGTTCCTCCTCCAGCTGGCCCGCAATGTCGATCACTACAGCCCGGCCGAGGCGGCGCGGCTGTCGACCGCCGCGCTGGAGGTGCTGGCGACGCGGCTGGCGCACGAACTGGATGTCCGTGACTGGGGCACGCCGGAGGCCCGCAGGCATGCCCTGCTCATCACGGTTCAGGCCTTCATCCAGCAGCATCTGGGTGATCCCGGGCTCTCGCCGGCCATGATCGCCGCTGCCCATCACATTTCCCTGCGCTCCCTGCATCAGCTCTTCCACGATGAGGGCCTGACCGTGGCGGGCTGGATCCGGCGGCGGCGGCTGGAGTACTGCCGCCAGGATCTTTCCGATCCGGCGCTGGCCGCCCGCCCGGTCGCGGCCATCGCGGCCAGGTGGGGTTTTTCGAGCGCGGGCGACTTCAGCCGGGCCTTCCGTGCCGTGCACGGATTGCCTCCGGCGGAGTTCCGCATGTCTGCGCGCGTTGTGAAGGCCTCTGCGCGGGAGCCCAACGACAGCCCGTTCCCTCCCGTCAATGCTTGCCGTATGGCGAACTGACGTATGGCGAGCAGACAGGGGGATGACGGTGAGCACTACCGAGACCGAGCGGCCGCAGGCCGCCTACGCGCTGGGGCACACACCGGAGGAGTACGAGCGGCTGCGGAGGCAGGCCCGCGCGTGGGAGGTCGCGACCGGGCGGCTGCTGGACCAGGTCGGCCTCGGACCGGGCGCCAGCTGCCTGGACGCCGGCTGCGGGCCCGGCGAGACGATGCGCGCGATGGCCGAGCGGGTCGGGCCCGCGGGCGGCGTGCTGGGCATCGACGCCGACCCTGCGCTCGGCGCCATGACGCTGGCGATGCTGCACGGCGCGGGCCACCGTCGTTGCTCCTTCCAGGCGCAGGACCTCACCGCCGCCGATCCGATCCCGGGCGCTCCGTTCGACCTCGTGTACGCGAGGCTGCTGCTGTTCCACCTGCCCCAGCGCGTCGACGTGCTGGCGCGGCTGTGGGACGCGGTCGCCCCGGGCGGGCATCTGCTCGTGCAGGACTACGACCTGCGCGGCGTCAGCACGCTGCCCCAGCTGGACTGGGTCGGCGAGCTGCTGCGGGTATGGACCGGCGCGTTCGGTGCGGTGGGCGCCGACGTGTCGACTGGAACCCGGCTCCCGCAGCTGTTCGCGCAGGCAGGCGTCGGGACTCCGGACGGCACCGACGTGGCCGGCCGCATCGAGCCGCTCGCCACTGGCCGCATCATCATGGAGGGCGCCTTCCGCAGCGTGCTGCCGACGGCTCTGGCGTATGACGTCACCACCGAGGCCGACGCCGCCGCAGCGCTGGCCTCGATCGACCGCGACGCCACCCGCTTCCCCGACCGTCCGGTGCTGTGGCCGTTGCTGATCGGCGCCTGGAAGCGCAAGGAGCAGGCATGACTCCGGTGATCCCGCGCCTGCGGGCCCCGGGCCGGCCGCCGGGGGCGATGAGCGTGAGTCCCGGCCCGCTGGACGTGCCGGCCATCCGCAACCACTTCACGTTCCCCGAGCTCGGCCGGATCGTGACGAACAACGCGGCGAGCACCCAGCCGCCGCGGGAACTGGTGGCGCTGTACCAGTCGCTCGCGCCCGGGTACGAGAACGTCCACCGGGGGCAGTCCTCCGCCTCGCAGCAGATGACCGCGCGGTTCGAGGAGTCCTACGACACGCTCGCGCAGTTCATCGGCGCGCCGGGCCGGGCCAGCATCGCGCTGTACCGGAACACCACCGAGGCCATCAACGCGGTCATGTACTCGCTGCTGACTGAGTTCCGCGACGGCGACAACGTGGTCACCACGATGATGGAGCACAACTCCAACTACGTCCCGTGGTATGCGATGTGCCGGGAGATCCTGCCGCGGCTGGGGCGGCGGGTGGACTACCGCCTGGCGCGGTTTGATCCGGGCACCGGCGAGCTGGACCTGGAGCACCTGTCGTCGCTGATCGACGCCCGGACCAAGCTGGTGTGCTGCACCGGCGCGTCGAACTTCCTGGGCACCCGTCCCGACCTGGGCGCGGTCCGGGCGCTGGCCGATGCCAGCGGCTACCCGCAGCCTGGCGGCGAACGGCGCTCCTACCTGCTGGTCGACGCCGCCCAGCTGGTGCCCGGGTCGTTCGTGGACGTGCAGGCTCTGGGCGCCGACTACCTGGCGTTTTCCTTTCACAAGCTGCTGGCGCCGTTCGGGGTGGGGGTGCTGTACGCCAAGGAGCACCTGCTCCGCTCCTCGCTGCCGTTCCTGTACGGCGGTGACATGATCGCCGAGGGGCGCGTCTTCCCCGACCGGGTCGAATACAACGCGCTGCCCTGGAAGTACGCCGCCGGGACGCCCAACATCCTCGGCGCGATCGTTTCCGCGCAGGCCCTGCGCATCCTGCTGGACCTGGCCCTGACCCCGGACCGGCCGACCTATTTTGGTACCGCCAGGCCCCTCGGGCGCGCCGCCGTCCAGGCCGCTATGGACCGCATCTCCGGCTGGAACAAGCAGCTGACGAGCAGGGCACTGGACGGGCTGGGCAGCATTCCGGCGCTGACCGTCTACGGTCCGCGCGATGCGGCGCGGCGTACCTCGCTGGTCGCGTTCAACCTCGCTGGCCGTGATCCCGTCAGCGTGGCCGGGGCCCTGAACCGGGCCGGGGTGGAGGCGCGGGCCGGCTGTCACTGCGCGACGCTCGCCCACCACGCGCTCCGGCTGAGCCCGCCGGCGAGCTGCCGCCTGAGCTTCTACCTCTACAACACCCCGGACGAGGTGGACCGGGCGGTGGCGGCGGTGGCCGCCACCGCCACCGGCCGCCGCTCGCCCTGGTATCGGTTCCGGCACCGCGAGCCTGGCCCGCGGCCCGCGCGCTCGCCGGTCCCGGTGGCACCGGCATGACCTGCGCATTACCTGGCGACACGCACCCGGAGGTAGAACCATGCCGACCCTCGTACCGTGCCCTGACTGCGGCGTCCCGGCCGAGATCACCGAACGCTTCTGCCTGCCGAGCACGGACGGCCCGGTTGGTCACATCGTGTTGCACTGCGCCGCCGGCCATCACTTGCGCATGGCCGCGGACCGGCTGCCGGCCCGGCAGCCACAACCGCAAGCCGGGCGACGGCCAGCCGCCTGAAGGCCAGCCGTGCTGATCACGCCTCGCGTGCCGCCGCGCACCCACCAGCTCTGCGTCCACTGCCGCCAGAGCCCCGCCGGGTTCTGGGTCAGCCGCAAGAACGACACGGTAGTACGCCGGCCCTGGTGCCTGGCATGCTGCCAGGAGCTGGACCGGGCCCGCTGCCACGTAACCCCGTTCGGTGGCTAGTCCGAAGTTACGGCTTGCAGATCATTTGCCCGCGGTCACGGCTTTGAGCTCGTCGAACGACTCCCGGATGAGCTGCGGCAGGTCTCGCTGGCTGGTCTGACTGGTCTGGCTGATCCAGCGCCCGAACGCGATCTTGAAGACAGCTATCCCGGCCTCGGCCGTCAGGCTCGCGGCTGGCTCTGTGACGCCGCGACGGCGCAGCGCGCCGGCCAGCGCCGAGGCGAGCGATGCGAGCTTGATCAGCTCACGCTCTTGCAGCTCTGCGTTCGCGTCGATGACGGCCTGGCGCTGCCGGGAGTATTCGCGGCGCTCCTGGAGCACGGCGCCGACGGCCTCCACGGCCGCGGCGACCGCGGCGATCGGCGCCACGGGATCAGGCGCATCGGCGACAGTGCGCACGAGGAACTCCTGCAGTGTGCCCGCGCCCCCGAACAGGACCTCACGTTTGTCGGCGAAGTGCCGGAAGAACGTCCGCTCCGTGAGCCCGGCCCGCCTCGCGATCTCCGCCACCGTGGTCTGCTCGAACCCGCGCTCGATGAACAGTTCCAGCGCCGCCTGCTCGAGGCGGCCGCGCGCGTTCGGCTCCCATCGGCTCATGCCCCGATCATATGTGATGACAGTAGCTGACATCAGGTGCTATTCTGATGACAGTAACTGACATCAGTCAGTCCTCGCGCACACCCCGGTGCCGGGGACGGCCGGCTTACCTGGAGGTTTCTCATGCGCGTTTTCGTCACCGGCGCGTCCGGCTGGATCGGCTCCGCCGTCGTTCCCGAGCTCATCGGCGCGGGCCATCAGGTCACCGGACTCGCCCGTTCGGATGCATCGGCCGCTGCCCTCACCGCGGCGGGGGCAGAGGTGCACCGCGGCACTCTTGATGATCTCGACGGCCTGTGGGGCGCGGCGGCCGCGGCGGATGGCGTGATCCACCTTGCGTTCAAGCACGACATCGCTTTCTCGGGGGACTTCCAGGGCGCCGCCGATGCGGATCGCCGCGCCGTCGAGACATTCGGCGGGGCACTTGCCGGTTCCGGCCGGCCGTTCGTCATCGCCTCCGGGACGCTCGGGCTCGTACCGGGGCGGGTGGCGACCGAACGGGACGGGCGCGGTCCCGGCTCCGCGGCGCATCTGAGCGGCGGTCCGCAGACCCGGCTGGGCACCGCACAGATGACGCTCTCCCTCGCCTCCCGCGGCGTCCGCTCGTCCGTAGTGCGGCTCCCCCCGACGGTGCACGGCGAAGGAGACAACGGCTTCATGGCCGCCCTGGTCGGCACCGCCCACGACAAGGGCGTCTCCGGCTACATCGGCGACGGGTCCAACCGGTGGCCCGCCGTGCACCGGTTCGACGCCGCGCACCTGTTCCGCCTGGCGCTGGAGAAGGCCCCGGCCGGATCGGCGCTGCACGCGATCGCCGACGAGGGCGTGCCGATCCGCGCCATCGCCGACGTGATCGGCCGGCATCTCGGCCTCCCCGTGGCCGTCATCGCTCCCGAGGACGCAGCCGGGCACTTCGGCTGGCTGGCCGCCTTCCTCGCGGTCGACAGCCCGGCCTCGGGCGCGCTGACCCGCGAGCTCCTGGGCTGGCAGCCAACCCACCCCGGGCTCATCGACGACCTCGACAAGGGCCACTACTTCCACAGCTCGGCCGCATGACCAGCCGCGCCACCATGGCGCTGAGTTCCCATCGATCTGACCTGCGCAGCGGCCTTCCGCGAACGGCTGGACGCCGGCTGGGCAGGCCGGGGAGCGAGGTCCTGCGGTCTGCTTCCCCAGCCCGGCCGCATGACCAGCCGCGCCACCATGGCGCTGAGTTCCCATCGATCTGACCTGCGCAGCGGCCTTCCGCGAACGGCTGGACGCCGGCTGGGCACGCCGGGGAGCGAGGTCCCGCGGTCTGCTGCCGTCCCTATCCGTGCTCGCCATGCCGCTCGGCGACCGCGGCGAGCGTGCGGTGCATTCCGCGCTGAACGGCATCCACCAGGTACGGCCGCAGCCGGGCGGCGGGGACGATGGTGTGGACCGAGCCCATGCTGTGAGCCCGTTCGATGCTGTGCCGGTTGTCGAACTCGTCGGCGACCTGGCCGAGCTTCTCCGAGCGGACGGCGGAGCGGACCGTCGTCAGCTCAGCACGCAATCGGGCGGCGTCGGCATGGGCGCCGTTATCCACAGCCTCGGCGATCCGGGCTTGCAGGCCGGCCACCCGCGGATCAGCGGCGGTGCGCTTGTTTACCTCGCCGGCGAACACGACCGCTGCGGCGGGCGCCCCGCCGATCACCGAGGCGTAGGAGCCCTCAACGGCGGCGATCTCCATATTGTCGTTGAGCGTCCCGGAGAACACGACGAACGCGCCGCCGTGGTAGCGCGAGACCACGCAGAAGACGATCGGGCCGTCGAAGTTGACCACCGCGCGGCCGATCTCCGCGCCGTACTCCAGCTGCAGCCGGCGCATCGACTCCGGGGAGCCGTCGAAACCTGACAAGTTGGCCAGCACGACGAGTGGGCGGTTCCCGCTGGCCGCGTTGATCGCCCGGGCGGCCTTCTTCGATGAGCGCGGGAACAGCGTGCCAGCCGTCCACTGTGACGGGCCGTCCACCGGGTAGGGCCCGTGTCGTGGCAGCGGGCGCGACTCGAAGCCGATCAGCTCCACCGGCTGACCGCCCAGGTGGGCATCGAGCACGACGACCGACTCGGCGTCGTGCATGTCGGCCCAGCGTTCCAGCGGTGGGTGGTCGGCATCGGCCACGCCCCGCAGCAGCGAGCGGATGTCGAAGGGTTTCTTGCGCTCACCGTTGCTCTCGGGATCGAAGATCTCCCCGAGCGCGCCGAAGTCGGAACCGGCCCCGGCGTGCGGCGACGCGGAGATGTCCCGGTCAGCGGGGTCGGTGGTGGGGGCCGGGCGGGGGAAACGCTCGCCGGGCGCGGTGTAGGTGTGCTCGTAGTGGGCGAGCAGCACGTTGACGGCGGCGGACAGGTCGGGTGCCCAGTACTGGGCCTGGCCGTTCGGGCCCATGATCCGGTCATAGCCGCCGATGCCGAAGTTGTCGTCGGCGGAGACCCCGCCGGAGTAGTCGAGCGACTGCTTGCCGGTCAGGACCATCGCCGAGTCCGGGGTCATGATCAGGACGCCTTTGGTGTGCATGAGCATCGTGGCCTCGGCGTTCCAGTACGGCTGGGCGCCGACGTTGATGCCGCTGACCACGATGTTGATCTCACCGCCGTCCTGGCTGAACTCGACGATCCCGCGCAGCACCCGGGAGATCCAGTCCATGGTCTCGGTGCCGGAGTCCATCGCGATCTTCGCGCCTGCGGAGAGAGCAAACCATTCAACCGGGGCGCCCATGCGCCGCGCCAGCTCCAGGGCCGCGAGCACCCGGCGGCATTCAGGCTCGGCGAGCGCGCCGAGCGCGCTGGTCGGGTCGCCCAGCAGCACGATCCGGCGCATCCCCTCGGGGTAGCGCTTCGTGGGCGTGCTGACCACACCGAGCACCAGGTTCGCGGTGTTCGCACCCGGCGCCCGGTCTACCGGCGCGGGGACACCCGCGTCGTCGAGGTCGTACTCGGTGAAGGTGCCAGCGGCGCCGTCGCGGTCGGGCGAGCGGGTGATGAGCGGGACGAGCTCGTAGGGGTATACCGCGCCGCGGCGGCGGGCCCGGATCACCTTCTGCGTGTAGGCGTCCATCTCGCTCAGCGGTTCCCGGGGTGGGTCGGTGATGCGCAGTGTCAGCCCGGCGCCCGGCGGGCGGGACATCCGCAGCATCAGCTCGCGGGGCTGGGCGTCTGGGTCACCGCTGTCGGTCATCCGGAACTGCACCAGCACCTGCTCCAGCCCCAGCGCCGCGGTTCGCGGGGCCAGGGACCGGACGACCGGGTCGAGGTCGGTGAGCGGTACGTCCACGACCGGCCAGACGTAGAGCTGGACGCGGTTCCAGTCCAGCTTCGCCAGGGCGCGGTCGGCGGAGCGGGCGGAGCGCAGGCTGTCCAGGCAGGCGTCGAGGAGGTGCTCGATCTGCGGCAGGCCGCGGATCCGGCCGTCCTCGCCGCGCAGGATGGTCAGGTCGCGGACGTCGGCGAGGGCGATGAGCCGCTGGTCGTCGGGGACCTCGCGGCCCTGAGCCCGGAACAGGTGCACGTCGGGGGCGGCGGGCAGCCGGGTCAGCTCGAATGCGGAAAGCCGCCACAGGCCCAGCCGCTCGGCGACCATCGGGTGCAGGCCGCGCCGGGTCCGGTCCTCAGCCGCCTCCCCGCTTTCCCGTGCGCCGTAGAAGGTGAACCAGGCCGGCTCGTCCCCATCGGTGCCGTCGGGCTGGCGCACCGCGACCGCGACCCGTCCGACGGTGGGTGGGATGATCCCGAGCTTGTCGCGGATCCTCCCGGCGCGGGCATCCGGGCCGCCCCCTTCGTCCTCGGACGTCTCGGAGGTGACGTAGAGATCGATCAGCACGGTGGTGTTGGCGGGGAGCGAGTCCACCAGCTGGCGCAGGTCGGTCCCGGCGGTGCTGTCGGTCCGCCTGGCGACGGTCGCGATGATCATGTAGTCATGGCCGTCGTGATCGTACTGGGCCGTCAGCACCGGGCGGCCACCCCGCTCGAAGAGCCTGACCTCGCGCAAGGGCCTGATCTGGTAGTACCGCCGGGTCATCACCTCGAGCATGACGGTGTGGTGCCGCTCGGCGAAGACGCCAAGGATCGGCTCGCCGGAGGCGACTATGGCGTCGATCTGGGCCGCCCTGGCCTCGGGGTCGGCGGAGAGGTTGTCGAGTTCGGCCCGCACCTGCTGCCGCGCCCGCGCCCGCTCGCGGGCGATCAGCGGGGCGTTGAAGCAGCGGTACTGGACCTGACGGGCCAGGTCGCCGGTGGCCGGGTGACGCAGCTGGGTGGCCGACACCAGCTGGTCGATGACCTGCTGGTAGCTGTCGCGGGCGTCCTCGGGCAGCGACGCCGGATCGCGCAGCCGCCAGTGGAGCAGTTCCGACACGACCGGCACGTGCGCGCTCGCGCGGCGGTGAGCGAGGAACATCTGGTAGAGGGCAGGCTCCAGGTCGGGCGAGGGCCCGAGGTCGGTGACCCCGTAGTGGGCGAGCGCACGGCGGAGCTTGATCCGGAACGACTCGGGCAGATTTTCGGTGTCGGCGTCCCTGGAGCGCAGGTAGGCGTAGAAGTACTCCTGCGGGTTGCGGGCCGCTTCGGCGTCGACGGCGGCCTCCTCATCGGTTTCCGCGGCTTCGGGTACCCGGCGGTTGCGTGAAAGCTCGCACAGGTCAGCGAAGATCCGCAGGATCTCGGTCTCCCCCGCGAGCAGCCGCGGGTCATCGGCGGGCAGGCCGGCCCGCGCGGCGGCCAGCCGCCGCAGCACCTGGTCGGCCTCGCGCTCGTCGAGGTCGAAGCCGAGCACCAGGGAGTGCAGGGCGGTCAGCGCGTCGGCCGCGGTCCCGGCCGGATCGCGGTCAGCCGCGGCCGCGCCAACCAGCGCGCTCAGATCGGCCCGGTCGCCCGGCTCCGCCTCCCCGCCCTGGTCCTGGTCCGGGTCGGGTTCGATCCGGACCAGCTTGGCGCTGCTCTCGACCTGGGTGTTGACGCTGGCCAGCACTTCGGCGACCCGGCCCGCGATCGGTGCGTGCAGCGCCGTTTCCAGTTTCATGCTCTCCACCACGGCAACGACGTCGCCCTCCGCGACCTCGTCACCGGCTTTGACCGGGATGGCCACCACCATGGCCGACGCCGGGGCGCGCACCAGGCCGGCCTCACCGCCGGACATCCGGTGCACCGCGCCGTCGACCTCCACGAGGTAGTCCGGGCCCTGCGCGACCGAGAGCACGGCGAAGGCCTGGCCGCCGATGCGGAGCATGCGCTCGAACTGGCTGGGGCGCTCGACGTCGACGTCCACCATCGTCCCGTCCAGCTCCACGCGGTAGCGGGCGTACCGGCTGCGGGAAACCCGCAGCCGGTAGGCCTCCTGGCCCGCGCGGACATCGACCTGGTGCCAGGTCTCGTGGCCGACCTCGGGACGCCCCCGCCCGGCGGATGCGAACAGCCGGCGCTGCTGCCGTTTCGCATGGGCGTCGTACGCCTCGACGGCGGCGGCCAGCAGGGCGACGTCGAGCCGCCGCGGCGGGGTGTAGCCGCCGGCCATCATCGTGTCGAGCCAGGTCGTGTCGACATCGCCGCGAACGAATTCCGGCCGGTCCAGCAGGTCGAGCAGGAATGCCTTGTTCGTGGTGCCGCCGCGGATCACCGTGGCGGTCTGCCTGAGTGCGCGCGAGAGCCTGGCCCGGGCCTCGCCACGATCCCGGCCCCAGGCGATCACCTTGGCGATCATGGAGTCGAACTGCGGCGGGATGACGTCACCCGCGGCCACGCCGGTATCGACCCTGATGCCGGGGCCGGTGGGCAGCGCCAGGTGCTCGATCCGGCCCGGCGCGGGCACGAACCCGCGCTCTGGGTCCTCGGCGGTGAGCCGGGCCTCGATGGCGTGCCCGTACGCCGGCGGCGCGCCGGGGGCGACATCGGCCAGCGTGCCGCCCGCCGCGATGTGCAGCTGCAGCTTGACGACGTCGATGCCGGTGGTCGCCTCGGTGACCGGGTGCTCGACCTGCAGCCGGGTGTTGACCTCCAGGAACGACAGCATCCGTTCCCGGGGCTCGTAGAGGAATTCCACGGTTCCGGCGTTGACGTAGCCGGCGGCCCGGATGAGCTTGGCGGCATGGGAACGCAGCGACTGCTCCTGCTCGGCGTCCAGCGCCGTCGAGGCGGACTCCTCGATCACCTTCTGGTTGCGCCGTTGCACGCTGCAGTCCCGGACACCCAGCGCCCACACGGTGCCGGCGCCGTCGGCGACGACCTGCACCTCGACGTGCCGGCCGCCGCGGATCGCCCGCTCCAGGAACACAGTCGCGTCTCCGGCGGTCCTCGACGCTTCCGAGCTCGCGCGCTCGAAGGCCTCGCCGAGTTCCGCGGGGGAGCCGGCCAGCCGGATGCCACGCCCGCCGCCGCCCGCGGTGGCCTTGACCATCAGCGGGTAGCCGATTGTCCCGGCATGCTGGCGGGCCTCCTCCAGGCTTGCCACCGGCCCGCCGCTCCACGCGGCGAGCGGCACGCCGGCCTGCTCGGCCAGCCGCTTGGACTCGATCTTGCCGCCGAGCCGCCGCATGACCTCGGCCGACGGGCCGATGAAGATGATCCCCAGCCGGTCACACAGCTCCGCGAACTCGGCCTTCTCCGAGACGAACCCCCAGCCCGGCCACACCGCGTCGGCCCGGCACTCGCGCAGCGCCCGCTCCAGCTCGGCGTAGTCGAGATAGGGGCTGGCCTCGAACGCGGCGTCGCCGGGGTCGGCCGGGCCGATCAGCACCGCCTCGTCGGCCTCGCGGACGAACATCGCGTGCCGGTCGGCGGCCGTGTACACCGCGATGACGCGCAGCGCCGGGCGCCCTTCGGCGTTCCACTCCCGGACGGCGTTGATCAGCCGCATCGCTGGCTCGCCCCGGTTGACGATCGCGAGGCGCTGGAAAGAAGGCCGGGGTCCCTGGATGCTCATCCGGTCACTCACCGAAGGCAACGCGCATGTCGTCGGTTGTCGTCCCGGTCACCCGCGATGCTGCCGCGGATCCGCTGCTGACGGCCTCCAGGATGTCCAGCACCACCTCGTCGGCGACGACGGCGGGGTCGATGCGCATCACCGCGTAACCGCCGACGGCGCCGGCCCCGAAGCCGGGCGCGAAGACCCGGGTCGGTCGGCTGATCACGCCGTCGCGCACGGCGTCGTGCACCGCGATCGGGATGCTCGCAGCCGACACGTTGCCCATCGTCTCGATGTTGAAGTACAGCTGGTCAGCGGACAGCCCGGCCGTTGCCGCCACATTGAGGATCATCGTCTTGTTGGCCTGATGCGGGACGATCAGCTCGATGCTCTCCAGCAACGTCCGCCCGGGGTCGTCCGGATCAGGCTGGGCGCCGAGCTCGTCGATCATCTGAGCAAGGTAGCGCTGCACCAGCGACTTGACCTCGGGACCATACACGGTGATGTCGTTGTCGAACTCCGGGTTCGGCCAGATGATCGAGTTGACCTCGCTGCGCGGCCCGCTCGCGTAGGTCTGCACGACCTCGACGTCGCCGGCCGTGCCCGGGGCGGCCGGGGAGATGACCATCGCCGCGGCGCCGTCCCCGAAGATCATCCGCGAGGGGCGGGCGCTGCCAATCTTGTCGGAGAACTTCTCCACGCAGACCAGCAGGACCGGCCGCCGGACCTCCTGCAGCTGCCGGATGGCCTCAGACAGCCCGTACGGCAGCCCCGCGCAGGCCGCCACCAGGTCGACCGAGGTGTGCGTCTGCAGCAGGCCCAGCTCGCCGGACAGCCAGCACGCCACCGACGGGATCTGCCGGTTGCTGGTACAGGTGCTGACCAGTACCGCCCCGATTTCCTCCACCGCCCGGCCGGACTTCGCCAGCGCAGCCAGGGCGGCGTGGATGGCCAGCTGCTCCGGCTCCCGGCTGGTGTAGCGGCGCTGCTCGATGCCGGTCTTCGCGCTGATGTCGCCGGCGCTCATCGGCGACCAGGAGAAACTGGCGTTCCGGATGACGTCGGTGTTGTCGCAGACATACTCGCCGCGCACGATCGCGAGCGCCGCCAGCTTCGGCTGGATCGCGAACGCCTCGCGCACCCGCACCGGCGGGTAGGGGGTGGCGGGCGCGACGGCCTCCATCGGCTCGCGCGGGGCCGGGACCGCGGCGCTGATGCCGCCGGGGTGCTGACTGGCGGCGCCGGTGCCCTTGACCCGGTCGATGAAGGCCATCACGTCGCGGTTGCGGGGGTGGAACGCGACCACGAAGTCGTCGCCGCCGATCTCGGCAGGCCCGCGCAGCTCGGTGAGGGAGCGGTCCCACGGGTACTGGTTGTGCAGCACCATCGCCCAGCGCATGAGCGCCTCCAGCTCGGGGACGCTCTCGTCGGCGTCGAGGATCTCCTCGGTCCGGAAGACCGGGTAGTCCGGGTCGTGCTCAGGCATCACAAACGTCAGCGCGTCGGGCCGGTCCAGGAACTCAGCAACCGTCGGCTTGATCGGCGGCAGCTCGGTGGCGTGGTGCAGCTTGTTGCGGAACAGATCGAACAGCAGGCCGAACACCTTTTCTTCGGTGTCCTCGTCCCATGTCGCGGGCAGCCCGCGGAAGGCGTACTCGACCGCGGCGACCTTCCGCTCGCTGTCCTCCCACGGGGTCAGCACCGGCAGGAAGACATCATCGCGACGCTTCGCCACGTCACGCCAGCGCGTCGGCCGCTTCTCGAACATGGTGATCGAGTACCGGTTGACCCAGAACAGGTTCTGGCCCAGATCGCGCAGTAGCTCGAAGCGCCCCGGATAGGCCCCGGACTCGACCCGGGCCAGGATGTCGGTCCCGGTCGGTGCCTTGGCCTCGAAATCCCGGCCGATCACCGCGGTGAACTGATCGAGCGTCTCCAGGACCGAGAAGTCCAGCTCGCCAAAGAGATTGGCCGGAAACACCAGACGACCGTGCCGGTTGACCACGAACGGTTTCACGAGTCACCTCCGAAGGTCCCCTGAACCGCCGGCGACCGGTCCCGTTCGGTCGTGTGGCCCGGACCTGGCGGGCCGGGCCCGAGCCAGCGAGGGGGAGGAGATCGCCGCTGGCACTGATCTGCGGTCCCCCCCGCCGCTGCGCTCCCGCGTCCACCGCGACCAGGTGCGCTTGGCGGTAGCGCTGGACAACGTTGGTGTTCAACGGAGACGTCGGAGGCATATTGACCGGAACCGTCGGTAGGCAGCTGCCTGTGCGCATGACGGGGATGATGAGCCGATTGGCTTCGCGTACCGGGCCGGCGGGGAGTCCATGAACTCGTACTGAACCCTGAGCCCACGCAGCATGATGTGTAGCCTACGCTGGCCCGGTCCCCCGGCCCCGGCGCCGGCCAGCTGCACATGCTGGCGTCATCGGGGAACCGTTGTCGGATCGCCGTGTCAGCATGGGCACCGTGGCCGATGTGACATCGGAGTTTCCGGGGCCGGATCAATGACGGCGGATTACCGGTCCTGGCCCGGACCGGCGCGGGCGATGGCCTTGGCGGTCGATGCCGCGGTGTCGGCGGCGCAATCCGGCGATGCCGCGGCATTCACTGACGCGACCGCCAACCTCAGCCGCCTCGACCGCGAGCAACTCGCGGTACTTCTCGGGGCCATCACGCGGGACCTGCTTGAGCGCTCGCACCCAGATGGCCTCGGCTTCGAGGATGCCGAGCAAGTGCTGCAGAGCTGCATCCGATCCGCCGCGCGCTGGTACGAGCCGGTCGATAGTGACTCGCTGGCCGGGGCGCTTACTGGCGCGCTTGGCATCAGCAACCCGGGCGAATCACCGCAGCCCGACGGCACAGCCGTGGTGACACATGGCCTGCTGCTGATCGCGGACCAGCTCAAGATCCTGGCCCAGGGGCTGCCGCCCATTCTCGACTCCGCGCTTCACGACCTGATGCGCGCGCAGACCGTCGAGCTGCCGTGACCGGGCGCATCAGAGCGCGAGCCGATGCCTCATTTTGATGCGGGGCCCGCTGGGCGCTGCCGCGGTGGCGGCGGGCGCCGGCCCGGGTCCGCCGGCCGTTCCGTGCACCATCGGGGCGCTGTCCCGCGGGCATGCCGCCCGGGTGGCCATCTGAACCTCCGGAAGCTCTGGCATCGGTCCGTTCTCCCCTCCCATGGACCTGCCCCAGCTGACCGCCAGATGCCGGCGCCACCTCAGATGTGCTCCATGATCATCACTGCGGCGGTGTCCGGTGCCAGGGCCCGGAAGATGTGCGGCGCGTCGCCCGGGTAGCTGATGTAGTCGCCGGGGCTAAGGTCGGCCGGTTGATCGGCGGGGCCGACCAGCGCCCGGCCGGTGCTGAGCACGACGTGTTCGGTGGTGCCGGGCATGTGCGGGTCGGACAGCCGGGGCTCACCCGGCTGCACCTGGATGCGGAAGATGTCCCGCCGGGCGTACGGGGGGCAGGAAGCCAGCAGGGTGGCGGCATAATTGGCGCGCTCGGAGTAGGTGACCGGCCCTTCCCCGGCACGGACCACCCGCACCGCTGGCCGCGGCACGTTGACCAGCCGGCTGAACGGCACGCCGAGCGCTACCCCGAGCGCCCATAGGGTTTCCACGCTCGGGTTGCCCACGCCCGATTCCAGCTGGGACAGCGTGGACTTGGCGATGCCTGCCCGCCTGGCCAGCTCGGTCAGCGACAGGCCGGCCCGGTCGCGCTCCCGGCGGATCGACGCCGCGATCAGCGAGATCAATGCGGGGGGCGGCGCCGCGCCTTCGCCCGGTGAACTGGTGCCCATGTGTTCGCTCCAAACGTCCATTCGTTCGACTTGACGAACGCCCGTCGCCGTGTTCATCCTATTGGACATGCGTTCGTTTTGGCGAACAACCAGTCGCGGCACACGGCGCGACATCGCCCTGGTCTGCCTCGCCGACGCGATCGTGGGGGCCACCTTCGGCGCCGTCACGGTGTCTGGCGGCCTGCATCCGTGGGTACCGGTCGCCATGTCCGTGCTCATCTTCGCCGGCGGTGCCCAGTTCGCCGCGGCAGGCGTGGTGCTCGCCGGTGGTGGCCCGGTCGCCGCCGTGGTGGCCGGGCTGGTTCTCAACGCCCGCCTCCTGCCCTACGGTTTCGCCGTCGCCGACGCAGTCGAGGGCAAGTGGTGGACCAGGCTGCCCGGCGCGCACCTGATCACCGACGAATCCGTGGCGTTCACGCTGCGACAGCACGGGCGTCAGCGGCGCCGGGCCAGCTTCTGGACCTGTGGCCTGGCCCTGTTCCTGTGCTGGAACGCGGCCGTGGTGGTCGGCGCGCTGGCGGGAGCGGTCATGCACGACACCGCCGCGTTCGGGCTTGACGCGGTCTTCCCGGCCGTGCTCCTCGCCCTGGTGCTGCCCGCCCTCGCCGATCGCGGCACCCGCGACGCGGCTCTGCTCGGCGCGGTCTTCGCCGTCGCGGCCACCCCGTTCCTGCCCGCTGGCCTGCCGGTGCTGCTGGCACTGGCCGGCCTGGTGCTGGCCTGGCCCGCTCTCACCATGCCGGGCACCGGCCCGGCGCCGGAGGTGCGCTGATGCCCCTGCTCGCCATCGCCGCGCTGGCGGCGGGAACCTATGCCTTCCGGCTGGCCGGGCCGGTGCTCCGGCACCGGCTGCGCATATCGGGCCGTCTGCAGTACCTGCTGTCCGTGGCCGCGGCTGTGCTGCTGACCGCTCTGGCGGCCACCGCTGCTCTTACCCAGGGTCACGGCTTCGCCGGCTGGGCCCGGCCGGCCGGTGTGCTGGTCGGCGGGGCGCTGGCTATCCGGCGGGTGCCGTTCCCGCTGGTGGTCGCGGCGGCCGCCGCGACCACCGCCGTGCTCCGGCTGTCCGGCCTGCCGTGACGGCGCCGGTCGCGGCGCAAGCCGTGAGAGTGTGAGTGCCGTGAACGCGGCGCGAGAAATCGCCAGCGGATGCGGGTCTTTGTCCAGCGCGGCCCAGAAAGGCGGATCAGCCATGTCCAAAACCATCGCCGCCGCAGCCGGCAGCGGCTTCGGTGCGGCGTCTGCCCGGAAGCGGCCGCAATGACCTCGGCATCTTCCCGGCCCGGCCGGGTCCGGGGATCGGTGCCGCGCCCGGGAAATTCGGTGCCGCGCCCGGGAAATCACGTCATCGTGATGTTCGGGGCGACTGGCGATCTGGCCCGGCGCAAGCTGCTGCCGGGGCTGTTCCACCTGGCCGCGGCCGGCCTGATGCCGGACAGGTACCAGATCATCGGCTCCTCCCGCAGAGACCTGGCCGACGAGCAGTTCCGCGACCTGGCCGACCGGGCGATCGCCGAATTCGGGACCGTCAAGCCCGCAGGCGAAGCCTGGCAGGCATTCCAGCGCAGGCTCTCCTTCGCCAGCGCCGAACCCGGCCGCACCGACTCGCTGGTCGCGGCGATCGAGCGGGCGGAGCGGGAGATCGGCGGCACGCCAGCGCGGCTGCTCCATCTGGCCGTCCCGCCGGCTGCCTTCGAGCCCACGGTGACCATGCTCGGCGCCGCGGGCCTGGGTCCTGGGTCCCGCGTCATCATCGAGAAGCCGTTCGGGACCGACCTGGCCTCGGCGCGTGCCCTGAACCAGACCGTGCACGCCATCTTCGCCGAGTCACAGGTCTTCCGGATCGACCACTTCCTCGGCAAGGAGTCGGTGGGCAACATCCTGGCCTTCCGGTTCGCCAACGGCCTGTTCGAGCCGATCTGGAACCGCCAGCACATCAGCTACGTGCAGATCGACGTGCCCGAGACACTCTCGATCGAGGGGCGCGCCAATTTCTACGATCACACCGGCGCCTACCGGGACATGGTCGTCACCCACCTGTTCCAGGTCCTGGGCTTTGTGGCCATGGAACCGCCCACCTCGCTGGACGCCCGGCACCTGCGCGACGAGACGGCCAAGGTGTTCGACGCGCTCAAGCCGATCGACACAGCGCACGTGGTACGCGGCCAGTACGCCGGCTACACCGGCGAGCCCGGCGTGGCAGCAGGCTCAGGCACCGAAACCCTCGCCGCGGTGCGGGCCGAGATCGACAACTGGCGGTGGGCGGGGATCCCGTTCTTCCTGCGCTCCGGCAAGGCACTCGGCGCCAGCCGCCAGGTGATAACGCTCGGCTTCCACCAGCCGCCGCTGCGGATGTTCCCGGTCGTCCGTGGCCACACCCCGGCCGGGCGGCGCAACGAGATCGTCATCGACTTCGCCGACCCCGGCTCCATCACCACCGGCTTCCTGGCCAAGGAACCCGGCGCCACGATGAGACTCGACGCCGCCGAGATGACCTTCCGCTACGCCGACTCGTTCCGCGCCGCCTACGGCCTGGAGGGCTACGAGCGGCTCCTGCTGGACGCCATGCTCGGCGACCAGTCCCTGTTCACCCGCTCCGACTCGATCGAACGACTGTGGGAAATCTCCGCCCCCCTGCTGGACAACCCGCCCCCCGTCCAGCCCTACGCTCCCGGCTCATGGGGCCCGCAGCCAGCACTCGACCACCTCACCGCGCCCTACCGCTGGCATCTGCCCGGCGCCAGCCCACCATCATGAAACACCCACCGCCCCACCAGCCTGTGCCTGTGCCTGTGCCGGGAGAAGACCGTTCCCGCGATCAGCGTCAGCAACGCCACGCATCCTGTTGTGTGGTCCACCCAGTCGTTCCAGCAGTGTCCAGATGGTCGTGCGCTTGATGTCGGTATCTTCCAGCACACGCTGGCCCGGAACGTCGTAGGTTGCCAGTGGCGCCAGGAGATCGCGCGGCAGATATGCCCGGCCGAAGTCGCCGACCAGGACCGCGGTTCCGCGGGTGTGGGCCCGTTCCAGGAACCGCGTCACCTTGCGGGCCAGATCGCGCTGGTAGAAAGCGTCGGCGACCAGCACCAGATCGGCGCCGGGCGAGGAGGGACCATCCTGGCTCAGGACGTCAGCGCGGACGGCGAGGACCGCTGCCCCGTTCGCACCGGCGTTGACCCTGATAGCGGCAACGGCCAGCGGATCGATGTCATAAGCGGTCACCTCCGCTGCTCCCGCCCTGACGGCGGCGATGGCCACCAGCCCCGAGCCGGAGGCGATGTCCATCACGCGCCGCCCCCGGACGGCCTCCGGGTGATCAAGAAGGTAGCGGGCCAGCGCCTGGCCACCGGCCCAGGCGAACGCCCAGAACGGGGGATCCAGGCCAGTCCGCCCGGCCGCCAGTTCGGTGCGCTGCCACAAGCTGATCGGATCGCTGGCTTGGTGCAGCCGGATCTCTGGGACCAGCGGCACGGGCCTGAGATGGGTACCAGCCCGGATGATCTCCAGCCCGGACCGATCTGGCTGGGCGCTGCCGGTCATGATGGTCCTCCCGGTGATCGCAGAGACGGGCGGACCATCACGGCCTGCGGATACCTGGGCTCACTCGGGTGTGCTGGCGGCTGAGCCGGTCGCGCCGAACGCCTCTCCCAGGCTGGTCAGGTCCACGGGGAGCCGTTCATGTGCGGGCCCGTTCTCCAGGAACGGGCGCATCGCTTCGAGCGCAACCAGGATCTCGCGCCCGACCTCCTGCGCGGAACGCATCGCATCCACCGAGACCAGGATTCCGCGGCCGCGGTACCACGCGACGATGGGAGCAGTCACTTCGTGATAGAGCGCCAGGCGCTGGGCAATGACCTCCGCCGTGTCGTCGGAGCGGTGCTCGAGCGCGGCCCGCGCCAGCAGCCGGCGCGTGAGCTCCGCGTCGTCGGCCTGCAGGTGCAGCGCCACGTCCGCGGTCATCCCGAGATCGCGGCCGATCTCATAGGCCGCGCGGGCCTGCTCCATGTTCCGCGGGATCCCGTCCAGGACAAACCCGCCCCCGGCCGCTTTGGCGGCGATCATCGCCTCCCGCACCATGCCGAGCACGACCTGGTCGGGCACCAGCTCGCCCCGGTCGAGGTACCCCTTAACGGCCTGGCCCAGAGCGGTCCCCCGCGCGACGTGATCGCGCAGCAGCTCACCGGTCGCGATGTGGGGGATGTCGAAGTGCGCGGCGATCAGCGCGCCCTGAGTCCCCTTGCCCGCGCCAGGAGGCGCGATCATCAGTACCCGCATTTTCGCCTCCTCCGGTCATCATCCCGCGCGCCCGCCGCTCCGGTCGATATCTGGCCTGGATCTTGACGTGCCCCCCCGGCACCACGGCCGGCCGCGGCTGCCCGTCGGCGCCGGCCTCTGGCAAGGGCCACCGGCCGGGAGATCTGCGGCAGCGCTATGGCGTGATCCTGTTCTCAGCCCTGGCCGCGATGCCGTCGGCCGAGTCGAGGTGGCCTGCCGCGACGCTGATGACCAGGTCATTAGGCCTCGTCGTTCGCCAGAGTGAGCCGTCGCCCGTGGACACCAGCTGAGGATAGTCAGACGACCCGGCGCCAGCCCCGCTCGCCGGCCTTCCAGCGGGCGATGGCCCGGTGCTGGCTGACCACCTTGACCTCCCGCAAACACAGGCCGGGCCGGCGCATGGCCTGCTCCGCCCCGGCCATCCCCGTGGCGCAGGACAGCTGCGGGATCTCATGCTTGGCACCGGACTGCTCGACGAGGAT
This sequence comes from uncultured Actinomycetes bacterium, assembly GCA_963730065.1. Lineage (GTDB taxonomy): Bacteria > Actinomycetota > Actinomycetes > Streptosporangiales > Streptosporangiaceae > UBA9676. The sequence continues at coordinate 699,137 of CAVSQL010000020.1, forward strand.
CAGGCTGGCCGGCCCGGCAGCCCCGCCCATATCGTGGCACGCGCTCACCACCCTTAGACTCGCCGCGGTTCCCGGCGGTTCCCGCGACTTGGAGAATCCCTGCAGATGCGGTTGACAATGACCTGGCCAGAGCGGGGGCTGACATGACTCAGAACCGCCAGGCGCTCGGCGCCAGCAGCGTTGTGCCTAGAGAGCCGTCTCCGGGAACAGCGCGATCGACGCGGTAAAGGCGTGCAGGAAGTTCTGCCCGCCCACGGGCCCGATCTCCCCCGCGCAGAAGAACCCCGCCATCGGGACCTCGCCCAGCATGTTCGCGAGCAGCCCGGCGTCGTGGTCGGGCTCAGAGAACAGCCGCGATCCGCGGCCGTTGCAGGTGAACAGCAGCGCCCCGGCCGCCCGGCGGCCACCGAGAGCCGCGGCTTCCCGCTCCAGCGTGCGCCGCAGATCCTCATCGGCGGAGTCGGCGTCCCGGACATGGAACTGCACCGTCTGGCCCACCTCCACCGCATCGCCCACCGCGATCGCCCCCGATCCGGGGTCGCTGCCGACGATGCCGCGGATCAGGAAGTCCCCCTGGCGCGGCTCGGCCTGGTATTCGTCGATGACCATCCCCAGCTGCACGCCCCGGGTGAGCAGCTCCCGGTCCCGGCCGGGCAGCGCCGCCGCCAGCTCCTGCAGCCGCGTCAGCGGCGGGCGCCCGCCCAGCTCGAAGATCACGTTGCCGTCGGCCCGGGTAGTGGTATAAGGGTCACCGACGGGGCGGCATCCCTGCGCCACCAGCGGATGGACTTCGGCCCGCGGCAGGTGAACGCCGACGGCACCCGAGGCGAGCACCCGCCCGTCGAGAAACAGCTGGCTCTGCCGCCGGGCCAGCCCGCCGCTGGCTATCCCGCCCATGACCACCGCCCCGGGGACGCGGGAGTTCAGGTGGGCGAGCAGGTCGCCGGCCGGGAACGTGAACGGGTCGCAGAGCATCAGGTGCACGCCCGCCAGGTCCGGCCCGAACCGGTAGCCGCCGAAGGCGCCCCCGCTGGCCGTCCGGACGAACTCCATGGCGAACGTCTCGACCGGGCCCAGCTCAGCAGCCAGCCACAGCGAGACAGCGGGCCCGGACTCGACCTCGCGGGCGCCGCCGGCCACCGCCTCCGCCACGCAGCCAATGAGCGGCAGCTGGCCGGTCTCCTCAGCCACCGTGCCAACCAGGGCCTCCGCCGAGCCGGCGAAATGAGCGGAGGCGAACAGCACCCCCAACGAGGGGGACACATCCCCCAGCGACGCCCGCGCCTCCCCGACCGCCCGCCTCGCCGCCTCACCGGCGTCCGCGGTGAGCACCAGAGCCCCTCCCGCCTTCACCAGCCCAGATTACGCGGCGATCTGCGCCCCGGCGCGGGACCGATGGGCGGGGTTCGGGGAGATGCCCCGTTCACCCGGGCCCAGCACCGTCCTGGTCAGGCCCGGTGTCCTCATCGGCCGCGGACTCAGGCCAGCCGTTAGGCGACGGCACGGGGAAATAGTGGCCCACGCCGGGCCGGGAGTCCATCGTGTCGAGCACCCGGTCCCAGCGGCCGTGCAGCCAGAAGCCGGCGTGGCACAGCGGTCCGGTGCGGGGACACCGCGGATGGGGGCGGGTGGACGCGTGGGTAAGCGCGCGCCGGTACTTCCTGGCCAGCTTGTCACGGCCCTCGGCGGCCAGCTGGTCCTCCAGCCAGGAGACCAGCGCCCGCTCAGCCGACCGGTAGCTGTCGAGGCGCTGCGCCAGCAGCGTCAGCACGGCCGCTGCCGGACGGCCGACAGCGGACACCTCGCCCGACAGCTGGCACTGGAACAGCCGGAGTGTCCACTCGACCTCGCGGCCGCGGGTGAGGCACACGGCCCGCAGCTGCCCGTCCGCGCCGGGCCGGCCGGCCGCCTGGGGATAGACCGTGCGCCACATGGCGGCCAGGTGACCGCTCAGGAGGGCGATCGCCCGGTAGCCCGTGTCCGGCTCGTCGGCGTCCTGTACCACCGGCACCGCGCCCTGGGTGGCGTCGATGAACGCGGCCAGCGGCCGGCCGGCGGTGCTGTCCGGGAGCCGGTCTACCGTCACGACGTACCTCCGTCGACCGGGTGCCGGACGCCAGCCGCCACCAGTGCTGAACGCGCTCCCGCCGTGCTGGCGACGATATGGACCGGCGGCCGGCACCACGTCCCCCCGCGGGGGGAATGCGGGGGGTGAGGTCCCGTGACCGGGCGCACTCGTGAAGGCGGCCGGCCTAGACGGTGACTGCCCCCGCGGCCGGCGCCGCTGGTGCTGGGCTCGCCGACTGCAGCTGCTGGAGCAGCACGGACCCGTCGATGCTCCCGAGGCCCGTGCACGCGTCCCAGCCGGGGGCCGCCTGGTATCCGCCGGTGGCCGGGCCGAACTGGCTGGCCGGCACCGAGTTGTCCCCCACGGTGGTGTCGCGGAGCGCCCCGGTGCCGGAGGGAATCGCGTACAGCGCCGGCAGCAGCGGGCCCACCGGGTGGCCGAGCGCCTGGCTGACCAGCGCCATGAGCCCGGCGTAGAGCGGCGCCACGGCGCTGGTGCCGCCGACGGTTTGCCAGCTGCCATCGGCGAGCACTACGTAGCCGGATGCGTTGTCGGCGTTCCCGGCGACGTCCGGCACCCCCCGTCCCGGGCGCCCGGTTGCGCTCAGGCTGGCGGGCAGCATGACGTCCTGCCATGGCGGCAGGTCATAGACGTCGCTGATACCGCCGCCGGTGGCCCAGCCGTCGCCGTCGTTCCAGGCCACCTCGCGCGGCTGGCCGCCGTCCAGGTACAGGGTGGTGCCACCACAGCCGATCGCGTGCGGGCTTGACGCGGGGAAGTTGACGTGGGCCTGCCCGTCGCCGAAGGCGTCCCCGGCACCGTGGTCCCCGGCCGCGGCCAGCACCGTGATCCCGAGTGCGGCGGCGTCGGTCAGCACCCCGTCGATGGCGTCGCGGGCCTGCCCGGTCCATCCGTCCTCCGGGCCTCCCCAGCTGATCGACACGACCGAGGGGGAGCGCTGCGAGTCGTGAACCGCGCTCAGCAGGGCATCGTAGAAGCCACGGTCGGACGTGTCGCCGAAATAGACGGCGATCCGGGCACCCGGCGCCACGGCGCCGGCCACCTCGATGTCGAGCAGAACCTCGGTGTCGGCCAGGGTGTCGACGCCCGGGTTGTTGGCATCGCTGCCGACGCCAACCGCCTCCACCTGCGGCGCGGGAACGCCCACGCGGAGGAAGTAGGCGGTCAGCTCGTCGGTGGTGAATCCCCCGCCCAGCTCGATGATCGCGATGGTCTCGCCGCTGCCATCGACACCGGCGGGGAACGCGTACAGCTGCGCCACCTGCATCGGCCACATCGGCTGCGGGTCCGGCCGCGGGCTGGCGGCGGCGGCCACGCGGGCCTGCAGGGCGGGGAGCATCGACGTCGGCTCGGCCGCCGGGCCGGGGAGCTCGCCGTTACGCAGCGCACCGCCCAGCTTCAGGTGCGTTCGCGCCTGAGGGCGGTTGTCGAGACCGAGCACGGCCTGGACCACGCCGACGAGGTCGGCCGGCAGCTGAATAGCCCCCTCGCGTCCGCGGTAGGTGAGGCCGCCGGTCTCGTAGTGCCCGAGCGAGACCCCGAAGGCGGCGCTGGCCTGGGCGGCTGTCGCGCACACGACCACCGTGCGGGCGGCGGCATCGGCGGACTCGACCCGCATGCCAGCACCGGTCACGTACCGCCTCACCCGCTCAAGATCCGCTTCGTCCGCGCCAGCCTCCTCGGCCAGCCGGCGCCGGCGTTCGTCACCCGGCCCCGGTGGCTCCCCCGCGCCCGCGGCCTGGAGCGCTTTGCCCATGCCGCCCGCCTTGCGCCGCACCACGATGCTGAGCCGGATCTCATCGTCCGGCGGCACGTCTGCGGTCCGCCTGGCGCCAGGAAGCGGATCGCGGTGACTGTCCGGAATCGCCACCAGCCGCTGCTCCACCATGGCCGCGCCCCCCTTTTCAGGCCCGGGAGCGGGATGGCCGTTGCCCCCCTGCGCTCCGCATGGAGCCCGATGAAACCCCCGGTTACTAGGCAGGAGGCCGCTTTGCCCGGCGCTGATACACGGCCCGGCGGCGCCGTCCGCTGGCCGCCGGGCACGGCCTTCAGCCCGGGGCAGCGGCACAAAAACCGTCGCGGCATGTATCTGAGCGTGACGGCCCGCCCTCTTCCTAAACGAGAGCAACTGCGGCCAGCCCGGCCGCAGGCAGAACAGAAGGGGCAGAACATGACTGCCGTCACCGACACACCCGCCGCTCCGCCAGAGGAGACGGCACCGGCCGCAACGGACCAGAAGCTGGACGCGGCCAAGCAGCTGGCACAGGACTATCTGGCCAAGCTCAGCGACGCGACCACCAAGCGCCTCACGGAGCTGGGGAGCAACGCGAACGGCTCCAACGGGGGGATCGCGCCGAGGATCGGCGAGCCCACGGTCGGCCAGTACGTCGCGTTCGATGTGGCGGCAGCGTCACCGGTCCAGTTCACCGGCCTGCCGCCGTACCAGCCGGGCAAGGTAATCGCGGCCGGTGAGTCCGCGTACCTCTACGTGTACATGTTCGTCAATCCGCTGGCCAGCATCCCGGACGGCTTCGCCGTGCCGCCGACCGTGCAGCTTGGCGGGCGGAGCTGGCGGGTCTCGCTGGACCTGATGAACATCACCGACCTGACCCACACCACACTGGTGCAGACCGGCACCTACGGCCCCGCCGCGCCGACGCTGCAGTTCGCCGTGTTCACGCTGCCCACCCCGGACCCGGGGCCGGACGCGGCCGTGTACGAGGCCAACGTGACGCTCGACATCGTCAACCCCGGCCAGCCGTACGCCGCCTTCGCGACGAACTTCTTCGACTGGGACGACGACCCCGGCTTCCTGTTCGTGCCGCCGACCCCTCCGGGCTGGCGCCACGAACTGCCCAACCGCTACCTGGTGTACAGCAAGTAGCGGAACCCGACCGCCGACGCGGGCCGCACCGGATTCCGGCGGCCCGCGTCAGCATGCCGCCCGCCGCTGACCCGGGGGCGGCCTCAGTCACGCAGCTTGCGGAGAATGCGGGCGAGGTGAGCGCGGTCGGCCGGGCTCAGCCGGCCGAAGACCCGTTCGGCCTCGGTTCCGCGGGCCGCCCGGATCGCGTCGAGGACCTCGGCGCCGTGCCCGGTCACCTCGACCAGGGTGGCCCGCCGGTCACCGGGGTCAGGCCGCCGCAGGACCAGGCCACGGGACTCAAGGGCGTCGACGACCTCGGTGGCCGAGCGCGGCGCGATGCGCAGGTGGTCCGACAGTTCCGACAGCCGCATCACCCCGTGGCGCTTGAGCACGCGCAGCGCCCGGAAGTGAGAAGGGGTGGATGTCCCAGGGGGCCAGGGTCGCCTGGGACGTTTCGCGTAGCTGCCGCGCGACGGCCCAGAAGACTTCCGGCAGCGCATCGTCGCTGGCTGAGTCGCGCCGGGCCGCCCCGTCGCGGTCCTGGGTCACCGGAATAGAGTACCAGCCTCTGTTGTTGCAGCCTCATATTGAGGTAACCTCAGCAATAAGCTTTCCCGGGGCCCGCGCGTCCGGGCGCGGGCCCACCCCAGACAGAATCGAGCAGCCCTTTGGCTTCACCACACACGCTCCGGGACATCAGCAGCACGGGCCGGACCCGCGGCTCAAGGACCGTCACCGCCACCGAGAAGGCGCAGGCCCGCGAGGTGTCCCTGCGCCGCATCGCCCGGCTGTTCAGCCCCTACCGCTGGCCGCTGGCGATCGTCACCGCCATCATCGTCGCCTCCTCCGTCGTCGGGCTGGCGTCCCCGTTCCTGCTCCGCGCGGTCATCGACCAGGCGCTGCCGGCCAGGAACCTGCAGCTGCTGGCCTGGCTGGTGATCGGCATGGTCGCCGTGGCCGCCATCACCTCGGCCTTCGGCGTGATCCAGACCTGGATCAGCACCAAGGTCGGCCAGCAGGTCATGCACGAGCTGCGCACCGGCGTCTTCGGCCACCTGCAGCGCCAGTCGGTCGCCTTCTTCACCCGGACCCGCACCGGCGAGGTCCAGTCCCGCATCACCAACGACATCGGCGGCATGGAATCCGTCGTCACCTCGACCGCGACCTCCATCGCCTCCAACCTGACCACCGCGGTCGCCACCGCGGTCGCCATGGTGGTCCTGTCGTGGCAGCTCTCCCTCATCTCGCTGGTCGTCATGCCGCCGGCGGTCTACCTGAGCCGCAAGGTCGCGCGTCTGCGCCGCGCCATTACCGCGCAGCAGCAGCGCGAGCTGGCCGACCTCAACGTCACCATCGAGGAAGGCCTGTCGATCAACGGCGTGCAGCTGGCCAAGACGATGGGCACCGGCCCGTCCCTGGTCCAGCGGTTCACCGCCTCCTCGGCCCGGCTGATCGACCTGGAACTGCGCTCGCAGCTGGCCGGGCGGTGGCGGATGGCCTCGTTGAGCATCATCTTCGCCGCGATCCCCGCGGTCATCTACCTCGCCGCTGGCCTGCCGGTCGCCGCCGGCGCGGTCACCATCGGCACCCTGATCGCCTTCACCACCTTGCAGACCACCCTGTTCCGGCCGGTGACCGGGCTGTTGAACACCGGCGTCTCGGTGATCAGCTCGCTGGCGCTGTTCGCGCGGATCTTCGAATACCTCGACCTGCCGGTCGAGGTCGGCGACCCGGCCCACCCGGTGGAGATCGACCCGGCCCAGGTCACCGGGCACGTCCGGATAGAGGACGTCAGCTTCGCCTATCCCGGCGCCGACCGGGCCGCCCTCTCCGGCATCGACCTGGATGTCCCGGCCGGCAGCACGCTGGCCCTGGTCGGCGAGACCGGATCGGGCAAGACCACTCTCGCCTCACTGATCGCCCGGCTGTACGACCCCAGCAGCGGCAGTGTCCGCATCGACGGCATCGACATCCGCGACATCAGGCTCACCGACCTGGCCGCGATCGTGGGCGTGGTCAGCCAGGAGACCTACCTCCTGCACACCACGGTGCGGGAGAACCTGCGTTACGCCCGGCCCGGGGCCACCGACGCCGAGATCGAGGACGCGGCCCGGGCCGCGCAGATCCACGACCTGATCACCGGGCTGCCCGACGGCTACGACACCATGGTCGGCTCGCGCGGGCACCGTTTCTCCGGCGGGGAGAAGCAGCGCCTCGCCATCGCCCGCACCCTGCTGCGCGATCCGCGGGTGCTCGTGCTGGACGAGGCCACCAGCGCCCTGGACACCGAGACCGAGCGCGCCGTCCAGCAGGCGTTCGACGCCCTCGCCCGGGGCCGCACCACCATCACCATCGCCCACCGGCTGTCGACCGTGCGGGGCGCCGACCAGATCGTCGTCCTGGATCACGGCCGCATCATCGAAGCCGGCACTCACGCCGGGCTCATCGCCGACCGCGGCCGCTACGCCACCCTCGCCGCGTAGCCCGGCCCGTCGCCAGCGGTGGCGGCGCTACGGAGCTGAAACGGCGCCCACGCCGAGGCTGACGCGGCGGGCCGGGCCCGGCTGATCCCGGGCCAGCGCCTGCTCCCGCGGGCACCACCAGGTGGAGCGTCCCCCGACCGTTCCGTGCACCATCGGGGCGCCGTCGCGCGGGCAGGTGCCGCCCGCGTGGCGGGCCCCGATGACGTCGCCGGTGTGCGCGCCGCCCTTGGCGCTGGCCGACTCCAGGACCGACTTCAGCGCCCGGTAGAGGCGATTGACCTGCGCCGGGGACAGGCTGCCGGACCGCGCCAGGGGCGACACCCTGGCCTGCCAGAGAATCTCGTCGGCCAGCAGGTTGCCGACGCCGGCGATCTTGGACTGGTCGAGCAGCCGCGCCTTGACGGCGATCGTCCCCTTCGTGATCAGCGCGCGGAACTCGGCCGGCGTGACCTGCGCGGCGTCCGGCCCGAGCGCGCCGATGTCGGGGTTGAGCCGGACCCGCCCCAGCCGGCGCGGGTCGAGGAGCACCAGGCTGCCGCCGTCCACGAAGGTGAGGCTGAAGCGGCTCCACTTGTCCCGGCCCGCCCGGACATCGTAGCGGTGCGGATCGCCGCCCTCGGCCACACTGCCGTCCGGGCCCGTGACCACGATGCGGCCGCTCATGCCCAGGTGAATGCCGAGTTCCGGGCCAGCGGCCGCGTCGCCGATCCCGGAGGTCTCGAGCCAGATCGTCTTGCCGCGCCGGTGCGCGGCGGTGAGGCTGCGCCCGGCCAGTGCGGTCCGCAGCTCGCCGGGTGGATGGGGCCGCCCGACGTAGCGGTCGGAGTCGTTGACGTCCACGATGCGCCGGTGCAGGGCCTGGTCAGCGATCAGGCTGCGGGCGCTCTCAACCTCGGGAAGCTCTGGCATCCACCCGTGCTCGCCGGTTAGCGGGTGACCTGGTCCGCGCGGTGCGGCAGTTTCCAGCCCGGGCGGACGAAGTGGCAGGTATAGCCGTCGGGGTACTTTTCCAGGTAGTCCTGGTGCTCGGGCTCGGCCTCCCAGAAGGGCCCGGCGGGCGCTACCTCGGTGACCACCTTGCCCGGCCACAGGCCCGAGGCCTCGACGTCGGCGATCGTGTCCTCGGCGATCTGCTTCTGCGCCTCACTGGTGTAGAAGATGGCCGACCGGTAGCTGGCCCCGATGTCGTTGCCTTGCCGGTTCAGCGTGGTCGGGTCGTGGATCTGGAAGAAGAACTCGAGCAGGTCCCGGTAGGAGATCTGCTCCGGGTCGAAGATGATCTCGATGGCCTCGGCGTGGGTGCCGTGGTGGCGGTAGGTGGCGTTCGGCACGTCGCCGCCCGTGTAACCGACTCTCGTCGAGATCACGCCGGGGCGCTTGCGGATAAGGTCCTGCACTCCCCAGAAGCAGCCGCCCGCCAGGATGGCCTTCTCACTCTTGCCGCTCATCGTCATGTACTCCTCGTCTCGTCGGTGGGCTCGAATAGCTTGCGGCAGGCGCCGTTGCCTGACACCTCAGCTCCTTCGCCGGTCCCCGGTCCCCCACATTGCACAGCACCGGCGAGGGCCCGGCTATTTCACGCCGGGGTGGGCCACGGGCGGCCGATCTTGTCGCCCCCGGCGGTTCGAGGGCGGGTTCTCGTTCCAGACGACCGGATTCATGCTCAACGACAACGGGCCCACCCACGTGGATTCGTTCTCGCACCTTGATCCCGACCCGTCGGCGCAAACCATCGACCAGATGCCGCTGGAGTTGTTCTACGGCACCGCGGTATGCCTGGACGTCACCGGCTTCCAGCCGCGGACCGACATCACGGCCGATGACCTCGACAGCGTGGAGGCCGCCTCGCCGGTCGACGTGCGGCCCGGGGACATCGTGCTGTTCCACACCGGGACCTGGAACCGCTATGCCGGGGACAAGCGCTACCTCACCGACTTCGCCGGGCTGGGCGAGTCAGGCAGCGAATGGATCGTGCGGCGGCAGGTGAAGACGTTCGGCGTGGACAGCCCGACCCCGGACAACCCGGCCAGCACCAGCTACCCGTGCCACATGATGTGCCGCCGGGAGCACATCACCCACTACGAGAAGAACCCCGGGAGTTCGCGATTTCTGAAGGGCTTTTGCAGGCGAACCCGGGGGTGGCGGCGGCTTGCTGGGCTGGTTTGGGTGCCTGGGTTCAGGAGCCGGGGGGCTGCGTGTCGTCTGGGGTGAGGGGGCGGAGGATGGCTTCGACCTCGCGGTGTCCGGGGCTGTTGTCTTGCTGGCTTTCCTCCAGCGGTGTGGTGTTGTGCTTGGGGTCGCGGAGGCTGGGGTCGGCACCGTGGGCGAGCAGCCGCCGTACGCTTGCTGGCCTGCCGTTGCCCGCTGCGGTGTGCAGGGGCAGCCGCCCCCATTCGGCATCGGCTTCGTTGACCGGGGTTGCGGCCTCGACGAGCTGATCGATCACGTTCAGCCGCTGGTGGTCGGCCGCGAAGACCAGCGCGCGGATCCGGCTCTGGATGGTGGACCGGTCCAGCGGCCAGGCGCTGAGGTCTCCCGCGGCAGCGGCCATCTCCAGGCTGTCGATGCGGGCTCCGGCGGCCACCAGGACATCGACGACCTCGGTCATCCCGAACACCGCTGCGTGCTGGAGCGCGGTGTCGTTGGGCACGCCGCCGGAGTCGGGTGCGGAGATGGCTTCGATGTCGGCCCCGGCCTCGATCAGCACCCTGGCGACGTCGGCGTCGCCGGAGCTGGCCGCGGTGATCAGCGGTGTCTCCTTGTCCCCGGGATGCCCGTTGACCGGGGCGCCCGCGTCGATGAGGGCCGCGGCGATGGCGCCGGTGCCGGGAAGCTCGCGGGGCAGGCCGAGCCGGTCGTGGTTGAACCGCATCATCGTGATGTAGCCGAGCGGCTCGCCGTGCTGCCGGTCGGCCCAGTGTTCCATCGGCCTGACGGCCAGCTCGGGGTGCTCGGCCAGCAGCCTGGTCAGGCGGGACAGATCGCGGCTGTTGAGGATGTCACGCCGTTCGACTTCCAGCTTGAGCTTGGCCCAGCTCGCAAAACCGTACTCGCGGGCCAGCGCCAGCTGCGCCGTGGACAGGATGAGCCGCCGGGACACCGCCCCGATCCGCGCCGTGGCGCCGGGATCGCCGCGCTGGGCGGCGCGCAGCAGATCCTTGGCCTGGTGGCGGAGCTGGTCCAGGTCGGGCCGGGCAGGCAGGTCAGCCATGACGTCTCCCTCGTCACCCGGTGGTCCGCGGCCGGGCCGGAAGAGAGCGTCATCTGCAACGGCCTGCTACCTGCTATCGGAGGTGGACTCTGTCCTGCCCGCGGACCCGGCGGCGCCCTCCCGCGCCTGGTGCTCATCGTATCCGCGCTGGCCGAACTCGGCACAGTAGCGGATGGCGGTGGGGTCGCTGATCCCGAACAGGTGGGTGAGCCGGAGCGGGTCGCCGCCGGTGGCGTGGGCTTCGCCCAGCAGCCGGTCAGCGCGAAGATCGGCGGCGGTGATGCCGGCCCGGCGGGCGGTTTCCTGGACGTAGCCGCGGCTGACGGGCTTGACGCCGCCAGCGGTGCTGAGGTTGATCAGCAGGTAGGGGTTGGCGGTGGCGGGCCAGCGTGCGCGCCGGGTCTGCAGCCAGGCCCGCAGGTGCCGCGTGGTGAGCTGGTCAAGCGGGCGGGCCTTGCCGCTGATGAGCAGGGTGTCGGTGCCGGGGCCGACGGCGTCCAGGGTCAGGGCGCAGATCTGGGATGGCCGCAGCGCGTGCACTCCGGCCAGCAGCACCATCAGCCGCTGGCCGGGCTCGTCCAGGGAGCCGAGCAGGCGGGCCCGGCGGGTGTCGTCGAGCGGCAGCACCGGTGGTGGCTGGAGGGCGTCGCCGGTCAGCGGCGCGGCGGGGTTGGTGAACAGCACACGCCGGGCTTTGAGCGTGGTGAACAGCGACCGCATCGCCGCCTTGGCCAGGCGCCGGGTGGCGCCGGTGAGCGGGGCGAGCTGGGCGGCCAGGTCCTCGGTGGTGACCTGGCGCAGCGAGCCGTACTGGCCGGACCATTCTGCCAGCGGGGTGTCCAGGACGCGCAGGTAGGCCTCGATCGTGCGCGGGTGGCGGGGCCGGGCCGCCCGGGGGCCGCGGCCGTGCAGCGCCTCGGTCCAGATCGCCACCTCGGCGGCGAACGGGGCGGGCAGGCCGGCGAGCCGGCGTGCCGCCCACTGCTCCAGGGCGGCCCTCGGATTGACGCGGGCCAGGCCCTGGTCGGTGAGGAACTCGGTGACGCGCAGCGCCACCAGATGGCGGGTGACCAGGAACTCGCGCAGCTGCCCGGTGTCCCAGGGCGGCTGGCCGAGGTCCTGGCCGCTGGTCAGCACGACCACGAGGGCGTGCCGGGCCCGTGCCAGCGTGCCCGGCGCCCAGCCGCGGGCCTGCCCGTAACCGGTCAGCGACGCGACGAGCTGCCAGCCGGCCGGGGTCAGCGCGGGCCTGGGGTGGCGTTTTGGCGGTGCCGGGCCGAGTGCGCGGCTGGCGCGGAGCTTGGCCTGGCAGGGCCGGCAGCCCCCCGCCGCGCCGATGGGCTGCTGGCGGCTGCAGTGCGGGCACTGCCCGATCGGGTGCACCGAGCGGAACCGGCGGCAGGGTTTGCAGACTCCGCCGGCCAGCCGGGTCACGTCCCCGCAGTCGCCGCATGGCCCGGTGGCCGCGTCGAACCGGAGCCGCCGCTTGCGCGCCCGTTTGAACGCCTCGGCGGCGCGCAGCGCGGCCTGGCAGGACCGGCAGCCCCCGGCCGCGCCGATGGGCTGCTGGCGCCCGCACCAGGGGCAGGTTCCCGGCGGATGCTTCCACCCGAACAGGCGGCACGGCTTGCACCGCCCGCTGGTCAGCTGTGTCAGGTCCCCGCAGCCGCAGCCCCACCTCGGCGGCCAGCCGGGCCATCGCGTAGTGCCGGGCCGCAGCAAGCCACTTGCGCGCTCCCGCCAGCTCGCCACATCGGCGGTATCCAGCGACCGCGGGACCGCAGGTCCCGGACCACCCCCAGCACCAGATCTCACCTCGGCTTCAGCAATCCCGAAGAAAGCTCGCGATCACCGAGCACTGTAGTGGATTGCCGACGCCATCTCAGGAATCTGCCCACGACACGCCGACAGGCTTGCAGCGGCACCTGACCTGCGCAAAGGCCCGACCAGCCAGGTCAACCGTTCTGGCGAACTGTCGGAAGGTCCAGCACCTCGCCCGCCTGGATCACGTGGTGAACACCCGGTTCACCTTCGCCGGATTCCCGCTCAAGCTCCGCGGCGCGCACGGCGGGCCGACCCGGGCGGTCGCGCTCGTCGGCTAGCGGCCTTGCGTCACCAGTTCTGGACCGACCGGGCGAAGATCCCGGCGATGTCCTCCTCGGTGACCGGGCGCGCGCACGTGGCCAGCAGGCGCTGCTGCTTCATGGTCCCCGGCACCAGGCCGGGGATGTCGGCCTCGGTGTAGCCGACCGCCCCGATGCCGTTGGGGATGCCGATGTCCCGCATCAGCTCGATGACGGCGGACGGAAGCTGCTCAGCCGGGTCGCTCAGCCTCTCCTTATCCGGCGCCAGCATGGCCGCGGCCCGCAGATGACGGTCCGGGGAGCTGGGGAAGGTGAACCGGAACGCCTCCGGCGCGGTCAGCGAGACCGACTGGCCGTGCGGCACCATCGGCTCCTGCTGCGGGTAGCCCCGGGGCCGGTAGTCCTTCACCATGCCCGCGATCGGGTAGCCGTTGGCGTGCGGGATGTGCACGCCGGCGTTGCCGAACCCCATGCCGGCGAAGGTCGCCGCCAGCATCATGTTGCTGCGTGCCTGCAGGTCGGCCCCGTCGCGGACCGCCGTGCGGAACGAGGCGGCGATCAGCGCGAGCGCCTTCTCGCACCACAGGTCGGAGACCGGGTTGGACCCGCAGTAGGTGACACGCTGCTCGGGCTGCTTGCGCTCGAACGTGGTGTAGTAGCGGGCGGTGTAGGACTCCAGCGCGTGGCACACGATGTCCATGCCCGAGGACGCGGTGACCTCCGGCGGCAGCGTGAGCGACACCAGCGGGTCGATCACGGCGAGCGTGGGGCGGAGCCGCCAGTGGCCGAAGCCGGTCTTGACCCTCATCGACAGCACGTCGAGCACGCACATCGCCGTGCTCTCGGAACCGGTCCCGGCCGTGGTCGGCACCGCGATCAGCGGCTTGAGCTGGCGCCGGGGGGCGCGGCCCTGGCCGATTGGCTGGTTGACGTAGTCCATCAGGCTGCCTTCGTCGGTGGTCAGCAGGTTCACTGCCTTGGCGGTGTCGATGGACGACCCGCCGCCGACCGCGACGAACCCATCCCACGGGCCCTGCTCGCGGGCGTAGCCGGCGGCCTTGTCCATGCTGTCGTCGGTGGGCTCGACGTGGCAGCCGTCGAAGATCTCCGAGCTGATCCCGTGCCTGGCCAGCGAATCGGCGATCCGCGCCGGGATGCCGAGCTCATTGATCCGGGGATCGGTGAGGATGAGGACCCGCCGCGCCCCGTGCTGGGCCATCTCGAAGCCGATCTCGTCCACCGCGCCCGGGCCGAACTTCAGCGGCGGCGCCCCCCAGGTGAAGATGCTCTCCTCGGCCATGTCATTACCGGTCAAGGCCATCACGGGATCCTTTCGGCGAGGGGCCGGCGGCGGCTGGGTCCTGAGGCGCCCGGCCGCATTTAATTCGCTTGCTTCAAGACTGCCCGGAGAACAGGGTGGAGGGGCAGCCAGATCGTGGCCGTTCGTGATGAGGCAGGTCAGCCGGGACGGGTGGCCGGGCCATCGTCACAGCCCGGATGTATCAGGCCGGCCCGGTGCGGCTCTGTATAGACAACAGGCCGTCTCTGTCAGCGGTAGGAGGTGTCGTCATGGCGTTCGCACGGCAGCGGATATCGGCCCAGCGCATCGCGCGGCCCGTGGTGGCGGCAACCGCCGCTGGACGGTCCCAGCGTGGTCCATGCCGGGGTTACCGGTGCCCGGTTCCCGGCGGGGCAAGGTCAACGAAGCGCGTCGGCCTCGCCGCCCTCGCCGCCCGGCACTGAGGTAGCCGCCTGATCGGGGCGGGCCGCCCGGCGGCCCCCGCGGCATCGGCCGATGCCGGACTGTGGGCTGGCCGCGCCCGGTCGCCATCTGCTAGGTGACCTGCACCTGACGGTGACCATCAGCAGAGACTCCGGCGTCCGGGACCAGCGGGCAACGCCAAAGGTTCTCATTCCAGCTGTCCGGCCGCGGGCCGCGGCCGGCCGTCATCCATCAACGGCACAGAGAGGAGGTGAGTCACGTGCAGATGCACCCATATGTCGCCAGCCAGGTCGTCAGGGAACGCCAGCGCGACATGCAGGCGGAGGCCCAACGGCACGGCCAGGCGCGGCAGCTCATGGCGCAGGCCAGGGAATCGCGCCGCGCCGAACGCGCCCAACGGCGTCTCCGGCGGGCTGTCCGCCGGGCCCTGCGGCTGAGCTCGGGGCTGGAGCAATGACCGCGCCGGCACTCCGCCCACCGCGGAGGCACGGCCGGACACGTCCAGGCCGCGGCGCGAACGCCGCACCAGCGCCCCGCCGCCATGATCATGGCGGCGGGGCGCTTCGCTGTCCGCGGGCCCAGACTGAGCAGGGGCGCGGGGGCTGGCCCGGGATGGCACCGAGCCGGCGGACCTGCTCGCCCCCCGAGACCCGGGCCGGGCTGGCGATTTGAGAGACACCGGCCCGCGACGGAGCCTGTTAACGGCGGCGCGCTGAGGGTAGGGCAGCAGGTGCTGTCCCGCCAACAGCGACGCGAAAAAGGTTATGAGCAGGTCACGTACGCCCGCACCGCCGGCGCATCCGCCGGCCCGGCTGCCGGCCTACCGCGAGCATGCCCGCTCCTACGACCGGGACACCGGCGCGTTCCAGGACTACCGCGAGGCGATCGTCGGGGCGCTGCCGCTGCACCCCGGGCAGGTGGTCCTCGACGTGGGGTGCGGGACCGGGCTGTGCTGCGGCTTACTGCGGGACAAGGTCGGCGCGCAGGGCGGGGTCGTCGGCATCGAGGAGTCGCCCGAGATGGCGGCCCTGGCGCGCGAGCACATCGCGGCGGAAGGCTGGCGCAACGTCACGGTGGTGCGGTCGCGGGCCGAGGACGCGCGGATCGCGGTCACCGCCGACGCCGCACTGTTCTGCGCCGTCCACGACATCCTGCAGTCCCCGGATGCGCTGCGGAACGTCATGAGCAGTCTGCGTCCCGGGGCGTGGGTGGCCGCTGGCGGCGGCAAGTGGGCCGCGCCGGTCATGGTGGCCGTGAACATGCAGGTGAGAATGCTCCACGCTCCCTATGTGCGGAGCTTCGAAGGGTTCGGCCGGCCGTGGAACCATCTCGAGCAGCTGATCGACGGCGTGGATGTCCATGAGATGGCGTTCGGCAGCGGCTACATCGTGACCGGCCGGACGCCGCCGCCGGGCTAGCGGCGGCCCAGCCCGGTGGGACCGGCACGGGGTGTCTCAGGGGAGCGGTAAGGAGGGCCGGCGGCTGGTGGGCAGCGTGGCGAGCGGGCCGTGGCGGCCGCGGCCGGGCGCCACCGACCAGCATGCCTCGAGCAGAGCCGGGGCGAACAGCTGCGGCGCGTTGATGCACACCCCGTGATCCGCCTCCACCTCGTGGACCGACGCGCCCGGGATCGCCCGGGCCAGCCTGAGCTGACGGCTCGCGGGCACGATCCGGTCCCGGGTGGTGACGACCACGGCGGCCGGGATATCGGCCCCGCTGATCCATCCGTCCGACGAGAACTCGCAGACGGCCTGCACGGCCGAGACTGCGGCGGCGAGCGTGGTCCGGCTGAGCTGGGCGCGGGCCCACCTGGCGGTCGCCGGGTCGTCGACGTGGCCCAGCAGCGTCATCCCGAGAGCCTCGGCGCTCACCAGCTGCAGCATCGGATTCCACCTGAGGGCGGCCGCGGCCGTCGGCAGCGCC
Source organism: uncultured Actinomycetes bacterium (assembly GCA_963730065.1). GTDB lineage: Bacteria > Actinomycetota > Actinomycetes > Streptosporangiales > Streptosporangiaceae > UBA9676. Next base: position 715,516 of record CAVSQL010000020.1, read on the forward strand.
AGGGCGGCCAGCTTCTCCGCCGGTGACTCCCGGACGTTGCCCGCGGTGGAGCACAGCACCAGGCCCGACAGCAGCGAGGGGTGCCGCCGGTACAGCAGCTGGGCGACCATCCCGCCCATGGAATAACCCACGGCGACGAACCTGCGGATCCCGAAGGCCTGCGCCAGCGCGGCGAGGTCGTCGGCGCAATCCTCGAGCCGGAACCGGGAACCGGCGCTGATCCCGTCGCCGTGGCCCCGCAGGTCGGCCGCGACGACCCGGAAATGGCGCGCGAGCGGTGCGAGGACCTTTCCCCAGTTCAGCTCGGCCGTGACCGCCACCCCGTGGATGAGGACGAGTGTCTCGGCGCCACGCGGGCCCGCGCATTCCCACACCCGCGTGACGCCACGGCCGGGCAGTTCCGCCAGGCGTGTCAAGGGAGCCTCCGCCGCCTCCCCGAGCACCCGCCGCATCACTGTCACGCTCCTGCGATGCCGTCAGCGAGAGCCAGCCATCGGCGCCCGGCCCCGACGATCTACAACGAATTATGAGGCATGCGCACGATTTCGCCCAGCATCCAGCGGCGCCAGCGGCTCACGTGCCGAGATAGGTGAGCACGGCCAGGACCCGGCGGTGGTCGGTGCCGGTGGGCGGCAGGTCGAGCTTGGCGAAGATGTTCGTGACGTATTTCTCCACCGCGCTCGGGCTGACCTTCAGCGCCTCGACGATCCCGCTGTTGGACCGTCCCTCGGCCATGAGCCGCAGTACCTGCAGCTCCCGCGGGGTGAGCCGGCCGAGCGGGTCGTCGCGGCGGCGGACCAGGAGCTGCGCGACGACCTCCGGGTCCAGCGCCGTGCCGCCGGCCGCCACCCGGCGCACCGCGTCCAGGAAGTCGCTCACGTGCGCGACCCGGTCCTTCAGCAGGTAGCCGACCGAGCTCGTCGCCGCCGACAGCAGGTCGGTGGCGTAGCTCTCCTCGACGTACTGGGACAGCACCAGCAGCGCGACGTTCGGGTACTGGCGCCGGATGACCAGCGCGGCCCGGATGCCCTCGTCGGTGTGGGTGGGCGGCATCCGGACGTCGACCACGGCCAGATCCGGCTGGTGCTCGGCCACCGTCTTCAGCAGCTGCTCGGCGTCCGGCACGGCCGCGACGACCTCGAAGCCGCCGTCGGTGAGCATCCTGGTCAGCCCATCGCGGAGCAGCACCGAGTCCTCGGCGATCACGATTCGCACGGCAGCTCCGCGGCGATGACGGTCGGCCCGCCCGGCGGGCTGTCGATAATCAGTGTGCCGTCCACCGCGGCGGCGCGCTGCGCGAGGCCCCGCAGCCCGGTGCCGGCCCCGGCGTCGTCACCGTCCGCCGGAGCGGCGCCGCCGGATCCGTCGTCGGTGACGGCGATGCGCAGCACGTCGCCGTCGCGGGTGACGGTCACCTCGGCCCGGGTCGCCTGCGCGTGCTTGGCCACGTTGGTGAGCGCCTCGGAGACGATGAAGTAGGCTACGGCCTCGACGCTGGGCGAGGCGGGCCGTGGCACGTCCACCCGCAGCCGGATGGGCAGCGGGGCACGCGCCGCGAGACCCGACAGCGCCGCGTCCAGGCCCCGGTCGTTGAGCACGGCCGGGTGCAGTCCACGGATGAACTCCCGCAGTTCCGACAGGGCCAGCACGGCCTCGTCGTGCGCCTCCGCGATCGCCCGCCGCACCGGTTCCGGCGCATCGGCGAAGCGCTCCCTGGCCATGCCGAGGTTCATGGCCAGCGAGACAAGCCGCTGCTGCGCGCCGTCGTGCAGATCGCGCTCGATCCGGCGGCGCTCGGCGTCGGCCGCGGCGACGGCGTCGGACCGGCTGCGGGCCAGCGACTCGACCCGCTGCGCCAGCTCCTCGCTGCGGCCCGGGCCGAGCAGCGCCCGGGCCGAGGTCTCGTCCGCCCGCGTCACCTGCCGGGCCACCCAGGGCGCCGCGAGCAGGAGCCCGGCCGCCGCGACGACGGCAGCGGCCCCGGCGGCGGCGGGCGGGTGGCCCGCGGCCAGGTAGCCGATCGCCGCCACCGGCGCCAGCCAGCAGGCGGCCACCAGCCCGCCGCCGATCACCCCGGTGACGATCGCCAGCAGGTGGAACCCGAGCTGGCGCCAGGTCGCAGCGGCGAGCCACGGCCCGACCGGCCACGGCTTGCGCTCAGCCGCCGGCGGGCCCGCGGGGATCTCCAGGCCCAGCGTGGCGCGGAACCGCGACCGCTGCAGCGCGGTGAGCCCCTGCACCGCCCACAGCGCCAGCACCGGGACCACGACCACCACGGCTATATACAGAACGGCGTGCCCCCAGCCGCCCACCGGCCATTGGACCAGGCTCGCTATCGCGGCCACCCAGATCAGGACGAGTCCGCCGAGCAGGATGCCGCCCACCGCCGCGACGCCCGCGGCGGCCAGCGCGTTGCCGGTGGCCCGCCGGGTCAGTGCCGACCACAGGGCGCCGACCGCGGCGCTGGCGCGGTGGGAGGTCCGATCAGGCGAGGTCATGACGTCACGGTACAAGGGCATCCCCGCAGGTCACCATGGGGCTGTCCTGCTGCGCGGGTGGGGAAATCCCCACCCGGGACCGGCTGGGCGCCCCACTGACGCGGCGCCGCGCGTCCGGCAGCGTCGTACCCATGATTGAGATCCGCGCACTGACCAAACGCTACGGACGCACCACCGCGGTCTCGGACCTGACGTTCACGGTCCAGCCGGGCGTGGTCACCGGCTTCCTCGGCCCGAACGGCGCCGGGAAGTCCACCACCATGCGGATGATCCTCGGCCTGGACGAGCCGACCAGCGGCTCGGTCACGGTCAACGGGCGCCCGCCCCGGGCTCACACCGCGCCGCTGGGCGAGCTGGGCGGGATGCTGGACCCACGGGCGGTCCACCCGTCCCGCAGCGCCTATCACCATCTGCTCGCGCTCGCGCGGACCTCCGGCATCCGCCGGTCCCGGGTCGATGAGGTCATCGACGCGGCCGGCCTGGGCTCGGTGGCGGGCCGGCGGGCGGGCGGGTTCTCCCTCGGCATGGGGCAGCGGCTGGGCATCGCGGCGGCGCTGCTCGGCGATCCCGCCACCGTGGTCCTCGACGAGCCGGTGAACGGCCTCGACGTCGAGGGCATCCGCTGGATCCGCGCGCTGCTGCAGGACCTGGCCGCCCAGGGGAAGACGGTCTTCGTCTCATCGCACCTGATGGGCGAGATCGCGCAGACCGCCACACACCTGATCGTCATTGGCCGGGGCCGGCTGATCGCGGACACCAGCGTGGCGGAGTTCATCGCGACGGCCGCGCCCCCGCCAGTGCGGGTCCGCAGCTCGGATCAGGACACGCTGGCCGGGCTGCTCCGCTCGCCGGGAGTGACCGTGGCACCGGCCGGTGACGGCGCGCTGGCCGTGTCCGGCCTGCCCGCCGCGCAGGTCGGCGCGGTCGCCGCCGCCGCCGGGATCACCGTGCTCGAGCTCGCCACCGAGCAGGCGTCGCTGGAGGACGCCTTCGTTGACCTGACCCAGGACGTTGTCGAGTTCCGCGCCGCGGCCCGGCCGGCCGCCGGGCCCATCACCGAGGAGGAGAAATGACATCCACGACGCCGGACCCGGCGCAGGTCGCGACAGCCCCGCCCGCCTACCAGTTGCCGCAGCGGGTCACCCAGGCCCGGGTGCTGCGGTCGGAATGGACCAAGCTGCGCACCCAGCCATCCACGTTCTGGGCCCTGCTGGCCACGATGATCCTGATCGCCGGGTTCGGCATCCTGTACAGCCTGGTGCGGGAGACCCGGCCGCCGCACGGCGCGGCGGCGATCGCGGCCTTCGACCCGGCGGGGGTCAGCCTGTCCGGCGTGCAGCTCGCGCAGATCGCGGTCGGGGTGCTCGGCGTCCTGCTGATCACCAGCGAGTACGCCACCGGGCTGATCCGGACCACCCTGGCCGCCGTGCCGCGGCGCCTGCCCGTCCTGTGGGGCAAGGCGGCGCTGGTGGTCGCGGCCACCCTCGCGGCGAGCCTGCCGGCCGCGTTCGTTGCCTTCGTGGCCGGGCAGTCGATCCTGGCCCGGCAGCATCTGTCGGTGCCGCTCAGCGACCCTGGCGTGGTTCGCGCGGTGATCGGCAGCGCGCTGTACCTGGCGGTCGCCGCGCTGATCGGCCTGGGCCTGGGCGCGCTCCTGCGGAGCACGGCTGGCGGGATCGCGGCGCTGTTCGGCCTGCTGTTCGGGGTCCAGCTCGCGGTCGGCTTCCTGCCGGGAAGCTGGGCCGATGACGTCGGCAAGTACGTGCCCACCACGGCCGGCCAGGCCGTCACCCTGGTGCACCCGGACCCCGTCTCGTCGCTGCCGCCGTGGACCGGGTTCGGCGTGTTCTGCCTCTACGCAGCCGTCCTGCTCGGCCTCGCCGCCTTCCGGATGCGGCGCGGCGACGTATAGCCGACCCGCCCCACCCAGCCCACCCGGGTCAGGTGCATCGCAGCTCCGAAGCGGAGCGAGGTGCCCGACCCGGGTGGGCGTCCGTTTGTGCGCCAAGGGCTGCCCTGACAGCCGTTTGCGCACACTTTCGCTCACCGGCGACGGGGCAAGCGGTGGCGTGCTCCAGCGTGGCGGCCCGGCCACGCCGGATCGCCTGGTTACATTCGTGTGCATGTTCGAATCGGCGAGCCCGCTGGACGGGCTGAACGAAGAACAGCGCCGGGCGGCGGCGCATCCGGGCGGGCCGCTGCTTATCCTGGCCGGCGCCGGCACCGGGAAGACGCGCACGCTGGTGGCCCGCGCCGCCTGGCTGGCCGGGCAGGGCATGCAGCCCAGCCGGATCCTGCTGCTCACCTTCACCCGCCGCGCCGCCGACGACATGCTGTCCCGGGCCACGGCCCGGGCCCGGACGGCCGACGGGCGGATCACCGGCGGGACCTTCCACGCGATCGCCCACCGGATCATCCGCCAGCACGCGGAGGCGTTCTCCCTGCCGCCCGAGTTCACCGTGATCGACCCGGCGGACATGGCGGATCTGCTGGATGCCCGCCGGGCGGATCACGGCCTGGCGGGCACCCAGCGCCGCGCGCCGCGGGCCTCGGTCTGCGCCGACATCTACACCCGGTGCGTGAACACCCAGACGACGGTGGCCGACGTGGTGCGCCGCGGCTTCCCCTGGTGCGAGGAGTACACCGGCCAGCTCTCCGAGCTGTTCCGCGGGTACGTCGCGCACAAGCGCGGCCACGCCCTGGTCGACTTCGATGACCTGCTGCTGCTGTGGCGGGCGGCGCTGGCCGATCCCGCCGCCGGCCCGGTGCTACGGGGCATGTTCGACGCGGTGCTGGTCGACGAGTACCAGGACGTGAACGCGGTGCAGGCCGACATCGTGCGGCTGCTGCAGCCGGAGGCCGGCTGCCTGACCTGCGTCGGCGACGACGCCCAGGCCATCTACGCCTTCCGCGGCGCCGACCCGGAGCACCTGCACCGGCTGACGGACGCCTTCCCCGGCCTCACCGTCGTGCGGCTCGCGCAGAACTACCGGTCGCGGCAGGCGGTGCTGCGGCTGGCCAACGCGGTCCGCCCGCAGTCCCCCGGGCTCGAGCTCGCGCTCACCGCGGCCCGCGAGACCGGGGCGGCCCCGGTGCTCGTGCGCTGCCACGACGAGGCGACGCAGGCCCGTGAGATCTGCGCCCGGGTACTGGACGCCCACGAGGCCGGCACTGACCTGCACGATCAGGCGGTGCTGGTGCGCGCGGCGCATCACAGCGACGTGCTCGAGATAGAGCTGGCGGCCCGCGGCGTCCCGTTCGTGAAGTACGGCGGGCTGCGGTTCACCGAGGCGGCTCACGTCAAGGACTTCCTGGCCGCCGCCCGGATCGTCGCCAACCCCGCCGACGACGTCGCCTGGTTCCGGGTGCTCCGGCTGCACGAGGGCATCGGGGCGGTGCACGCCCGCCGGATCATCGACATCCTGCGCCCGGCCGATCCCGCCCCGTTCGACCGCTGGAAAGACGCGGCCGACGCCGCGCCGCGGCGGGCCCGCCAGACCCTGGCCGCGACCATCGGCGGCCTGGCCGGCGCCGTCGCCATGGAGCGGGCCGGGGAGCGCGCAACCGCGGTCCTGGCCGCCCTGGAAGACCCGCTCCGGGCGCGCTACCCCGACGCGGACATCCGCCTGGCTGACCTGCAGCGGCTGGCCGACGCGGCGGCGAGCAGGCCGTCGCTGCACGACGCGCTGGTCGAGCTGGCGCTCGACCCCCCGGTGTCCGCCTCCGATCTCGCCGGGCCGCCCCGCCAGGATGACGACTTCCTGGTCATCTCGACCGTGCATTCGGCCAAGGGCCTCGAATGGCCCGTGGTTCATCTGCCGCACCTGGTTGACGGGGCCGTGCCCAGCGACATGGCGCTGGCCTCCCGGGCCGGGCTGGCCGAGGAGCAGCGGCTGTTCTACGTCGCGGTCACCCGGGCCCGGGACCAGCTGTTCCTGTACGCGCCGATGCGCCTCCACCACCGCCGGCTGGCCAGCGACGACCGGCACAGTTACGGGCAGCTGAGCCGGTTCCTCGACGACCGGGCGCTGGCCGCATGCGAATCCGTCCAGGCCGAGCCGCCGACGCCGCTGCTGCCCCGCACCAGGCGGCTGGCCGCGCGGATCGACGCGGATCTCGACGCGCTGTGGACCGGCTGACCCGCCACTGGACCGGCTGACCGTCCGAGGCTGACCACCGCCGGGTGCTCGCGGTCCTGCGCTATCTGGGCCCTGACACTCAGGACACCGATACCGGGCTAACTCGCCGCGTGACGGGTAGGGTCGGGTGGTTGTGATCAACACCAGCGTCACTCTTGCGGGCCGCTACCGCCTGGATGGCCGCATCGCCTTCGGCGGAGTGGGCGAGGTCTGGCGGGCGGTGGACCTTGTCCTGGGCCGGCCGGTAGCGGTCAAGCTGCTGCGGGCCGAGTACGCCGAGCACCCGGAGGTGCTGACCCGGTTCCGGGCCGAGGCCAGGCACGCGGGATCGGTGTCCCACCCGGGTATCGCGCAGGTTTACGACTTCGGCGAGACCGGCGCGGCGGATTCGCCGTACCTGGTGATGGAGCTGGTGGACGGGCCGTCCCTGGCCCGCGTGCTGGCGGCCGGGCCGCTGAATCCCGCTGACACCATGGACGTCCTGGCCCAGGCCGCCGCGGGCCTGCAGGCGGCGCACGCGGCCGGCCTGGTACACCGTGACATCAAGCCCGGGAACCTGCTGGTCGGCCCGGTCGGCCAGGTGAAGATCACCGACTTCGGGATCGCCTACGCCGCGTGGTCCGCGCCGATCACGCAGACCGGGGCGCTGGTCGGCACGCCCGCCTACCTGGCCCCGGAACGGGTCGCGGGCGGCCCGGCCACCCCGGTCAGCGATCTGTACGCCCTGGGCGTCGTCGGCTACCAGTGCCTGACCGGCGAGGCCCCGTTCGGCGGGATGCCGCCCGAGGTGACGGCCGCGCATCAGCAACGCACGCTGTCACCACTGCCCCGGGCCGTGCCCGCCGGGGTGGCCAGGCTGATCCTCGAGCTCACCGCCAGGGATCCGGCGGCCCGGCCCGGCAGCGCGGGTGAGGTCGCGACGAGGGCCCGGCGGCTGCGGGATGCCCTGGCCGGGGACGCGGCCGTCCAGCCGCCCGGCGAATCCCCCATCCTGGCCAGCGAACCCTCCGCCAGGGCGATGGGCGCGGAGCCTGGCATGCTGGCCGGGGAGCCGGTCACGCTGGCGGGGGAACCGGCCACCCTTGCTGGGGCGCCGGTCAACCTGGCCGGGGAACCGGCACCGGCCACGGAGGGCCACTGGCGGCTGCTGCGGGACCGGATGCGGCCCGGCCGGGGTGTGGTGCTGGCCGTCGCCGGGGTGGCGGTCGTGGCGGGCCTCGCGGGATGGCTGCTGGCGGGCGCGTTCGGAGCCGGGTCGCCGCGGCCCCAGCCGGGGGCTTCGCAACCTGCCGCGCGTTCGTCGAGCGCCCCGGCCGCCCGCACCGTCGAGGTCAACGCCGGCGCCCTGGCCGGCCAGCGGGCCAGCGCGGTGAGCCAGCGGCTGCGCCAGCTCGGCCTGCGGCCCCGCGTCGTTGACGCCGTCCGGGGCGGGCAGGCACCCGGCACGGTCATCTCCGTCCAGCCCAGCGGTCAGGTGCCGGCCGGCAGCACCGTGACGGTGACCACGGCGGTCCAGCCGCCTGGCCACGGCAACGGCAACGGCAACGGGCAGGGGAACGGCGGCGGCGACTGACGCACGCCGCCCCGGGGCCCGGCCGGCCCCGAGCTGAGCCAGCCGCTCCGGCGGCTCGCCGGACGTCGCGCCCGCCCTGACCCGGGCGCTGTCCTGAACCGCCCGCACGGCCCGCGAAGCGTCATCACAGACGATCGCCTGCCGTGTCAGGGCGGCCCAGGCTCCGTCAGGTCAGCTCACGGTCTCGGCTGATACGGCATCGCCGGCGAGCATCACGGCGTGGCCGGGGACGATCTTCAGGTCGCCCTGGATGCTTTCCGTCGATCCTGCTCGGCGCCATGGGCCTACCTGCGCTGCCGCCCCATCGGCGGGCGGATGGGCGGGATGGGGGGGTCGTCACGCCGGCGCGGGCCCGACCACAGCGCCGGCACGGCGTCGACGGCGAAGGCTACCGCGTAGGCGGCCTGCTCGTAGTTGAGCCGCCAGCCGACGAACTCGGGCCAGGCCTCGTCGGGCTTGCGCTCGATCGGGAAGTTGACCTCACGCATCCGGTCGACCGCTTCGAGGAACTCCTGGTAGCTCAAGGTGATCTGGCCGTTCGGGTCGGGCTCGTCGGGGACGTCGATGCCCATCGCCCGGGCGACCTGCCGGAAGCACAGGAACCCGCTGCGCAGGCACAGGCGGGCCGGCACGACCGGCGCGGAGTCGGGCGACAGCGTCAGGATCAGCGCGGCGGAATCCAGCACGGCCAGCAGCGCGGTCACCCAGGACGACAGCGGCCTGGGTGAGCGGAACCGCACCAGCGGCAGGTAGGTGGTGTGGCTTTCCGTCACGTCGGCGGCCCAGCGCTCCCACTGGGCATACAGATCGGGCAGCGTGTCAATGGTCGAGATGCCCGATCCCAGGGCGTAGTGCGTGCGGGCCAGCAGCTCCGGCCCCCAGGACGGGACGCCGGCCCGCGCGTTCAGCAGCGCCACCTCGGTTTCCCGGCGATTGAACGCCGCGTACAGGACCGGCAGGTAGGCGATCTGCAGGGTGAGAATCGCCAGGCCGGTCGCGGCGGCGGAGAACACGAACGCCGCGGGCACCGCGCCGGTCGGCACCGCGAAGCCGAGGGTGAACATCGCCGAGCCGGCCACGGTGAAGGCCGACGCTATGCCGCCGGTCTCGAACGGCCACAGCAGCAGCGTGTACCCGAGGAAGGAGATCCCCAGCCAGGCGAACAGCTGCCCGAGCAGGATCGCGGCAGCCTGCGAGGCCAGCACCAGGTCACGCCGCTGGTGATCGGTGATGGCCCCGGTCACCAGCCGGAACACCCAGTTGACGCTCCGGTTGACCCACCGGGTCAGCCAGCTGCTCACCGGGCGGGGGACGATCAGCGTCCCGATGATGCTGGCCCACGCCGTGAGCACGAGCGCGATGCCGGCGGCCGCGGCCACCCAGCGGCCGGCGAGCGGGATCACCATGGGGTCTCCTCGGGCGGTGATGGCTGTGCCCCCATGATCCCGGATCCTCGCCGGCCCGTCCCCCGGCCCGTCGCGGATGGCCATAAGACGGACGGCGGGTGAACCTCCCGCCCGGTTCAGACGTCATGACAGTAGATGTCAGGCAGTTTCGGGCGGCGTCCCCGGAGGGAGTTCAGATCCCGTTTCGGGTCCCAGCCGTTACTGGAGGGTAGGTTTCTCGCCGCGAACGCCCCCACTGCCCGCGGCGATGCTGCGTGCGCTTGGGTCCCCTAAGGGGTATCCGTCCTGGTGTGGGAGTGACTGGCCCACCTAATGTGCCGCAGGGCGAGCGCCTGTTTGGATACTCTCCCCACACCGGGACCAACAATGGCCTCGGTGTGTTGTCCCGCTGTTGGAGGCCGCCATGGGCCCTAAGCGCCAAGGTCTGCGGCTGGGTCACCGATGGCACCTGTCCGGATGCCGTTAAGCGGATCGGGGTTATGGTCAAGGCTCGCCCATGGCGAAGCGCACAAATCGGGGCAGATCCTCCGAGTCCAGCGCACGTTCCCCCCGTAGCCGGGGGGCGGCAGGTCCGGGACTGCGCGGTCGCCGCGCAGCCGGGCATGCGGCCCCGGGCACGGCGAGGAACACCCGCACAGCTCCCATGTACCCGGCACGAGACGACGGAGATGACGACCCTCAGCAGGGGCTCCCACCGCGACGCAGAAGCCCCGGTGCACACGGCCACGCACGTGGCCGCGCCTGCACCCACCGGCACCGAGGTGCCCGCCGTCCCGTGGCCAGGCCCGGCCTCCTCGGCGGGTGCCGCCCGCGCCTCCTCGGCGGGCGCTGCCCGGGCCTCCGCGGCCCGCTTCCCCTGGACGGCAAAGAGTGTCATCACCGCGCCGGCAGCAGGCCGGCACAGGGCCGTGCCGCTGACCTGGAACCTCACCCAAGCGACAGACTGGACCTCGCCCAGGCGACAGACTGGGACCCCACGCAAGCGACAGGCCGGAACCTCAGGCAAGCGGAACTGACTCCCTCGTAAGGAACAGGACTCAATATGCGTGCCGACCCCGCAAGCTGGCCATATAACGATCCTGGCAGTGACGACCCGGACTGGACGGGTGGCGGCGACCAGCCGGGCTGGACGGCCGACGACAGCTGGCCAGGCGGTGCCACCGGCCCGAACTGGACGGCCGGCGACGACAGCTGGACGGCCGGCGGCGCCACCCCCGGCTGGCCCTACGGCGAGGACCACCCCAGCTGGCCAGCTGGCACCACCGGCCCGAACTGGACCGTGGGCGACGACAGCTGGCCGGGCGGCGGCGCCACCCCCGGCTGGCCCTACGGCGAGGACCACCCCAGCTACCCGGCCAGCAACGATCAGCCCGGCTGGCCGGGTAACGGTGGACCGGGTATCGGCGGGCCGGGCGCGCCCGGACGGGAACCGGCGCCCGCGAGGAACCGCAACGGCCGCCCGGCGGCGGCGTCTGCGCCAGCGCGTGCGGCGCGGACGCAGGTCCCGGCCGACGGCCGGCCGGACGGGATGTACGGGCCGGACGGCATGCACGGGCCGGACGGTGCACAGCAGTGGCCGGGCCAGCAGGCCGCGGACGCTGGTGCGGCGGCGTACTACGACGCCGCTGCCGGTGATGGCCGGGTCCAGGTCCTCCTCCCCCCCGCCAACCAGGATTGGCAGGCGGGCGCCGGCACCGGGGAGATGCCAATCACGGCCAATGGCCCGGCGGAGCTGCTCGACCCGGTCCGGCAGAATGGCGGGGGATTCCGCAGTGAGGATTCGGTCCGGCTGGCCGAGCGGATCCTGTCGGATGCCGACATCCAGGCCTCCGGGATCAAGCAGGAGGCGCTGGAGCACGCCAACTCGATCCGCGAAACCGCCGAGCGGGAGGCCGACGAGATAAGGCGCCAGGCGTCTTACCAGGCCGACGCGGCCCGCGAGGCCGAGCGGGAGGCCGGGGAGCTCAAGAGGCAGGCGGCCGAGCAGGCCGAAGCGATACGCGAAGCCGCCGCCCGGGAGGCCGACGAGCTGCGGGCCGGCGCGATCAGGCTGTCGGCCGAGCTGGGCGAGGTGGCGGCCTACGTCACCAGGACCCTCACGATCCCCGCGATCCCCGCGGCCGGTCAGCCGACCGCCCTGCCCGGGCCGGGGTCCGCCGAGGACACCGGCCCAGCGGCGCCCGCTGCCGACCCACAGGTCTGGCAGCCAGACGCCCGGCCCCAGCGGCAGGCACGGCCCCGGCCACAGCAGGCGCGGGCGCAGCGGGTCACCGAAGACACCAACGCCGCCATGCCCGCCGCCGACCCGCAGGCCTGGGAACCAGACGCCCAGCCGGCCGCCCGCCCCCCGCGGCAGGCACGGCCCCGGCCACAGCGGGTCATCGAAGACACCAACGCCGCCATGCCCGCCGCCGACCCGCAGGCCTGGCAGCCAGACGCCCAGCCGGCCGCCCGCCCCCCGCGGCAGGCACGGCCCCGGCCGCAGCGCGCCGCGGAGGACCTCGGCGGCACCGCCATGATGCCCGCCGCCGACCCACAGGCCTGGGAACCAGACGCCCAGCCGGCCGACCGCCCCCCGCGGCAGGCACGGCCCCGGCCACAGCAGGCGCGGGCGCAGCGGGTCATCGAAGACACCAACGCCGCCATGCCCGCCGCCGACCCGCAGGCCTGGCAGCCAGACGCCCAGCCGGCCGCCCGCCCCCCGCGGCAGGCACGGCCCCGGCCGCAGCGCGCCGCGGAGGACCTCGGCGGCACCGCCATGATGCCCGCCGCCGACCCGCAAGCCTGGGATGGCCAGGCCGCCGAGCCGCAAGCCTGGCAGCAGCAGACCTGGGAACCGCAGGCTGAGGAGCCGCAAGCCTGGCAGCAGCAGACCTGGGAACCGCAAGCTGAGGAGCCGCAAGCCTGGCAGAACTGGGCCCCCCAGGCCGCCGAGCCGCAGGCCTGGCAGCAGACCTGGGAGGAAGACGCCCCGGATCCCCAGGCCTGGCAGCAGCCCGCCGCCCGACCACGGCCCCAGGCCCGGGTCCGGCCGCAGCGAGGTGCGGAAGACTTCGGCGGCACCGCCATGATGCCCTCCGCCGACCCGCAGGCCTGGGATGCCCAGGACGCCCAGCCGCAGGCCTGGCAGCAGCTGGAAGAGGCCTGGGCTGAAGAAGAGTCCCGGGACCCCGGCGGCTGGGAACCTGGGGCGAGGCGCCGGCCGGTCAGCGGCCGCAGGCCGCACCGCCACCAGGTCACGGCCGGAGGGCCGGCCAGGCGGTAGGTCGAGGCCGGAAGGCCGGACGGCCACCAGGTCAGCGCCCGCGGGCCGGACGGCCACCAGGTCAGCGCCCGCGGGCCGGACGGCCACCAGGTCAGCGCCCGCGGGCCGGACGGCCACCAGGTCAGCGCCGGCCGGCCGGACGGCCACCAGGTCACGTCCGGCCGCCCGCCCGGAGAAGAAGTCGAAGGGCCGCCAGATCCCGGCCAGGAACCGGGTGATCTTTGCTTTCATTTCCCTGGTCGTGATTGGCCTCACCATCTCGGCCGTGCGGATAGCGCAGACCGGACTCGCGTTCTTCCTCTTCCGGAACGCCGGAGCGGGCGCGGGCAACTCGCAGAATCTTAACGAGAACCAGGGCCCAGGCCAGGCGAACGCACCGGGCGCACAGCACAGTGCGGCTCCGAGCACGCCGAAGCCGACGCCAACACCGGGTAAGACCAATTAGAGGGGAGTACATCACCGCGCGAAGCCGGAAACGCGCCGAAACTGACAACGATCAAAAAATTAGGCTGCGCATAGATTACCCGCGCTGGGAGCGGCGCCACGTTCTCCTGAAGGAGAGAACTACAGATGGGTAGCAGTGACGCAGTAGATACCAGGCCGAGCCAGTATTATGAATTCTCGGCCATCACCATCAGGAAGCGGTCTGTCACGCTCTTCCTCATGCGCCTTCCGGTGTTCATCCCGTTCATCTTCATGATACGCCCCTGGGTAGAGCTGAACCCCAAGGAAACCCTGACCTTGGTGGAAGCAGACGTACTGGGAACCGGAGGCGTGATCTGCTTCTACGTATTCCTGTCGATTACCCCGATCATCACCCTGACCGGGGCGCAGTGGATCTCCCCGCTCCGGCGGTGGTACGGCATCTGGTTCGCGGTCATAGGCGTCTGTGACGCGACTACCGCGGCGATCACGACCGACTTCGCCGGCGGGGTGTTCGGCCGGCTCGCCGGGCACACCTTCCTGCTGGCTGGGTTCCTCATCATCCTCCTGGCCATCCCGCTACTGGCCACGGCCAACACCCCGGCCCAGCGCAAACTCGGGAAGTGGTGGAAGCGGCTGCACCGGATGACCTACCTCATCTGGGGATTCGTCGTCCTCCACCTGTTCCTGCTCGACGGCATCAAGCCGTTCGGCGGCGCGGACGGAGACGGTGACCCCATCTTCCACCAGCGCTTCTACCAGGCTGTGGCGGTCAGCATCCCGCTGGTCGTCCTCCGCCTGCCGCCGGTACGGCGCTGGATCGTCGAGCAGCGGGCGCAGGGCCGGCAGTGGGCGGTGTGGGTGACCGTCGCGCCGCTCGCGGTGTTCTACCTCACCGCGATGGCCTTCCTCGTCAACGAGGAGATCTTCACCGGAACCATGGCCATCACGCTGCACCCTCCCGCGAACTGACGCCGGAGACGGCATGACGAGGGGCGGCCCGCCGGGACAGGCGGGCCGCCCCTCGGCCGTTCTGTGACGGGGTAGGCGGCGGCCCAGCCGGCCACGGCCCGCCGCCCGAGGGCCTGCCTCGCCGGCACCGCCCTTACCCCATGTCCAATTAATGTACTAGTCAAGGGGGAGTAAATCCTGGCGGGGAACCCAGCGCCGCTCGCTAAGGTGATATTGGCCCTGACCGGGTCTTTTCATGCCAGTTTGCGGAGACGGCGATGCACGGGCTAAGCACCATTCTCTTGCGGAATGCTGAGGCAGGCACGGACAGCCTTGACCAGGGCCGAGGCCATCCAGGGCGCGCCCGGAACACATCGCACCGCCAATCCGAAAGCGCCCAAAGCCGACACCAACACAGAGTAAAGCCAAATTAGATCTGCCCATGAATTACCCGCGCTGGGAGCGGCGCTACGTCCTACTTAAGGAGAGAGCTGCAGATGGGTAGAAGCGACGTTGATGTCCGAAGTGTGGAGGATACCAGGCCGAGCCAGTACCTCGAGTTCTCGGCCATCACGATCAAGAAGCGCTCCATCGCGCTCCTCCTCCTGCGCCTTCCCGCGTTTATCCCATGGATCTTCATAGCGCGTGGCTGGTTCAACCTGAACGCGCAGGAAGTCCTGACCAATACCGAAGCCGACGTGCTGGGGAGCGGGGGTGAGGCCTGCCTCCTCATCGCCCTGTCGATCACCCCGATCATCACCATGACCGGGGCGCAGTGGATCGCTCCCCTCCGGCGCTGGTATGGCATCATGTTCGCGCTCATCGGCGTCTCGGACGGCACCACCGCGGCGATCACGACGAGCTTCTCCGGCGGGCCGGTCGGCCGCCTGGCCGGGCACAGCTTCCTGCTGAGCGGGCTCCTCATCGTCCTCATCGCCCTCCCCATCCTGGCCACGGCCAACACCCCGGCGCAGCGGATGCTCGGGCGGTGGTGGAAGCGGCTGCAGAAGGTGACCTACGTCGTCTGGGGAATGACGCTCGTCCACCTGCTCCTGCTCGACGGGCTCACGCCCTTCCAAAACAACGGCACAGACGGCGACCCGGTTTTCCACCAGCGCTTCTACCAGGCTCTGGCCGTCAGCCTCCCGCTGTTCCTCCTGCGGCTGCCCCCGATCCGGCGCTGGGTCATCGAGCAGCGGACGAGCGGACGGGCGTGGCTGCCATGGCTGGCCCTCAGCCCGCTCGTCGCGTTCTACTTCCTCGGATTCATCTTCATCATCAACGAGGAGCTCTTCACGGGGCTCAAGGTCATCACGATGACCAACCTCTTCCACAACTGACCGCCAGCGCGCACGGGCGGCTCGCCGGGACCGGCGGGCCGCCCCTCAGCTGTCGGCGGCGGTGTAGGCGGCGATGGTCCGGCCGGCGGCGGCCCGCGCGGCGGGCTCGGCCGCCAGCCGGACTTCGATCCAGCTCACCAGCCCGCCGAATTCCCAGGTGGCGGCGAAGCCCGTCAAGAAGGTCCTTCATCTCACCCGCCTGCCCGGGGCGGACCCGGGTAGCGGGCCCTTCATGAACTGGCGGCAGGCGGTGTACGTGTCACGGGTGTGCGCCGGGTGCGGATCGGTGACCGCTCTGGGGTTACGGGCAGGGCGCGCCTGTCCACAGAGCACGGGCGCGCCCGCTGACAGCGGTCTACGGGCGCAGTCCGGCTCCTGCCCCGGACCGTGCCCGGCGCACCGCATCCGCACCCGGCGCACATCACGCGGGAACCCGCGCGACTCCCGTATGACCTCGACGGACGGACGGACCCGCCGCAAGCAGCCCTCTGCTTTGCCAAGCTATGACTGCGGCTATTGGTTACGGTGGCACGGTGGATACCGGGAAACTCTCTGAGACAGCCAGCGCCGACGCACCCCCGACCGAGACCGCCGCCAGCGGCCAGCCACCCAGGCCAGCTGGCACAGCGCCGGACAGACAGGCGGACGCGACGCCGGACCGACAGCCCGGAGACCAGGCCCGGCTGATCTTCGCCAGCTTCCTCATGCTGTTCGTCGAACTCGCCCTGATCCGCTGGGTCACAGCGAACAACGTCTACGTGACCAGGGCGACGAACTTCATCCTGCTGGCCAGCTTCCTCGGGATCGGCATCGGGTTCCTCAACGCCCGGACCCAGCGGGACTACCTGCGCTGGACGCCGGTCGCGCTGCTGGCGCTGGTGGGCTTCGTGCTCGCCTTCCCGGTGATCCTGGCCACGCTGAGCGGGCCGCATCCCCTGCAGGGGCTGAACGGCACCCCGGCCCTGCCGCAGCCGGTCAGCCTCGCCGTCATCTTCGTGCTCACCACGGGGGTGATGGCCGGTCTCGGCCAGGCCGTCGCGCGGCTCTTCGTCCGGTTCCAGCCGCTCAGCGCCTATCGGCTCGACATCCTGGGCAGCATCGCTGGGATCGCGGTGTTCTCCGCCCTGTCCTTCCTTGACCTGCCGCCGGGCGGCTGGGGCGTGATCGCCGGATGCGGCCTGGTGGTCCTGATGGCGCCCCGGATCCGGTGGTGGCAGCTGGCGGCCGTGGGCGGCGCCGTCATACTCCTGGTCCTGGAGTCGTTCGTACCGGGCCAGCACTGGTCGCCCTACAACAAGCTGGCCGTCCAGAAGATCGGCGGCGGCAGCGCCCAGGTCCTGAGGGTGTCCGCGAACAACGTCCCTTACCAGGCGGCCCGCTCGCTGGCCATGCTGCACGTGGAGAAGGCCTTCTACTTCTACCCGTACCAGCACGTCACCCGCGCAAGCCTGAACAACGTGCTGGTCATCGGCGCGGGCACCGGCAACGACGCCGCCGTCGCCCTGTCCGAGGGGGCCCGGCACGTGGACGCGGTCGAGATCGACCCGCTGCTGCCCAAGATCGGCCGGGAGCACCCGAACCATCCGTTCCAGAACCCCCGGCTGACCGTTCACATCGCCGACGGCCGTGAGTACCTGCAGAACACGACCAAGAAGTACAACCTGATCGTGTTCGCGCTGCCCGATTCGCTGTCCGCGCTGGCCGGCCAGTCCGCCCTGCGCCTGGAGAGCTACCTGCTCACGGAGCAGTCGCTGGCCGCGGCCAAGTCGCGGCTCGCGCCCGGCGGCACCTTCGCGATGTACAACTACTACGCGCCGTTCCTGTTCAACCGGTACGCCACCACCATCACGGATGTGTTCCACCGCGATCCCTGCGCCGAGGTCGGGCCGCCGCTGGGCGGCCGCCGGCTCTCCGTCCTGACCGTCCACCCCGGCGGGCCGGTGCCGAACTGCACGGCGTACTGGCACGGCGCCACGGTGGCCCCCGCCACCGACGACCATCCGTTCCCGTACCTGCCGAACGCGACGCTGCCCGGCTCCTACCTGCTGATGCTGGGCCTGATCCTGCTCGGGTCGGCTCTGCTCGTCCGGGTCGCCGGCGGGTCGTTCAGCCGGATGCGCGGCTACCTCGACCTGGCGTTCATGGGCGCCGCGTTCCTGCTGCTGGAGACCAAGAACATCGTCCAGTTCGCGCTGCTGTTCGGCGCCACCTGGTTCGTCAATGCGCTGGTCTTCGCGGGCGTGCTGGTCGCGGTGTACCTGGCGGTGGAGACCGCGAGGTGGGTGCGCCTGCCCCGGTCGGCCGTGCTGTACGCCGCCCTCATCGCCGCGCTCGCCCTGGCCTGGCTGGTGCCGCAGGAATCACTGCTGAACCTGCCGATGGTGCCGCGTTTCCTGGCCGCCAGCGCGCTGGCGTTCGCCCCGGTGTACCTGGCGAACCTCGTCTTCGCCCAGCGGTTCTCCGGTGTGGACACCTCGAGCACGGCGTTCGCGGCGAACCTGCTCGGCGCCATGGTCGGCGGCACGCTGGAGTACATCGCCCTGATCACCGGCTACCACTTCCTGCTGATCGTGATCGGCGTGCTCTACGGGCTCGCCTTCGTGGTCGGGCGGCGGCTCCAGCGGGCCTGACCGCGCCGCGGACACGGCGGCGCCGCCGGGAGGTGGACGGGGCCTGAGCCCCGATCACCGTCACGGCGGCACCGTGCCGTCCGCCCCGGCCCGCCGGGGCGGGCCAGGTGTCATGCCGCGGCCGGGGCGAGCGCGGCCCGGGCGGCGGCGGCCCGGGCGGCGGGCTGGCTGCGCGCGCCGCGAGCCCGCAGGTAACGCTGCGCGCGGGTGTGGTCGGCGCCGGTCTCGGGGCGGGCGAACGTCATCCACAGGGGGGATGCCGATGAACGCCACCAGGAACGGGATCGTCAGCAGGATGCTGGCCAGGACCAGTGCGGTCATGTCGGGTGCCTCTCCTTCTGACCGGCGGCTGCCCGCCGGTCCTTCCGCGCCGGCGGCTCTCCCGCCGGTTGACATGAACCAGGTAAACAGGCGGGCTTCTCCCGGCCGTCTGAGGAACTTCAGAGCCGCCTATGAGCTTTCGGCGGTGAGGCGGAACAGGTGCGCCGCGTTCGCCCAACAGACCGCGCGCAGCCACGGCTCGCCCAGGCCCAGCCGCACCAGGCCCGCGATCTGCTCGGCATAGGGATAGGGGATGTTCGGGAAATCGCTGCCCAGCAACACCTTCCCGGCCAGCCCGAGGGCCTGCAGGCGGGGCAACGCCCGGCCGGGGAACGGGGTGAGCCGCTCGAAGAACGGCGTGAACACCATCGTCGTATCGACATTCCAGGAAACACGCTTCTGGAAGAGGAGGGCACGATGGCTACACCTCAAGCACTGTCCAGCCCCGCAAGCCCAGGTGCTGGGCTTACACCCCTGCAGCGGTACCGGGTCCAGCAGGCCTGCTCCCTGACCGTCGCACACGACAGCGGCCGTGAGGCGCTGGCCCGGCACCTCGGCTTCGCCAACAACGAGCGGCTCTTCGAGCGCGCGATGTCGGAGGCCATGACCACGGTCGATCAGCTCTTGGCGGTCATCGACCAGGCGACCGGCGGCTGCAACTTCCTCGCCAGTGAGGACGGCGGCAAGTGACCGGCGACAAGCTGATCAGGGCCACGGCCACGCTCGCGGTCCTGGTGGTCGCGATCATCGCTGCTGCGATCAGCTTCGGCCACATCGAGCACCTGGCCTTCGTGAACGGCCAGCCGCTGATGGCCTCACGGGCGCTGCCGCTGTCCGTCGATGGAGCCGTGGTGGCCAGCAGCGCGACGAGGGCTACTTCCCCCCGATGTGCCTGCGGCTAGAGACGATCATCCTCGGCGAGGACGAGGACGGCGACGAGATCAGCTCATGCGTCGTGGTAGAGGTCGCGCCGATGGAAGAGGACACGCTGAGCGATACGGAGAAGATCATCCGGGCCCTGAAGATCGCGGCAGCAGTGAACGACGAGGTGACGCGGTCCAACGTCGCCAAGAAGGCCGGGATCCGGGCCGAGGACGCCAAGGCCGCGCTAGCGGACCTGGCGGAAGAGGGCCGCATCCTCTTCGACGCGGTCAAGACACGGGGCAGGCCACGGGAGGTGGTCAGGCTGCTCAACTGACTTTCCTTCCCGGGAAGAAAAGCCCGGAAGATAAGTCAAAAAGCCTACCCAGACTTCTTTTCCCCCTTAGGTCCCTCTAAGGGGAAAAGAAGTAGGGACGGAAAGAAAGTCGGGAAGAGAAGTGGGACGGGAAGAGGGCCAGCCGTGATCACCTCACCCGTGACCTCGAACTAGACCGAACGACAAGGAGATCAACAGAAATGCGAACCACCATCGCGTTACTCGGCCTGGGGCTTGCGGCCACCGTGGTCGTCATCAGCGCCTGCCTCATCGTGCTGCGCCAGGACTTGATCGGCCTCCAGCGCGAGCTGGGCAGCAGCCACCAGGCCGCCCGGCCGAGCGCCATCACCTGTCCCGACATTAGCCACCTGCGGCTGCGGGTCCATGGCGCCGCCGTCCACTGCACCAGTCGCTGACAACCACGAAGGGATCAAGATCATCATGACCACCGAAACCACCACGACCCAGTTATCGGGCCCCTCCAGGAAGCCCCTCATCGCCGCGATCGTCGGCGCCGTGGTATTCGTCGCGGGCCTCGTCCTCGGCCGGATCCCGTACGGCCCGTCCGCGCCAGGGACCGCCCACTACAGCGCGCAGGGGTGGTCTCACCTGTGCGCCATGGGGGGCCGCAGACTTGGCCGCCGCCGGGCAGCCTCGCTACGACGTCGCAGGCGTGCATCCACGTCCACGACCTCGTCATCGCCAGCGGCACCCTGATCATCGCAGGCATCCTCGCAGCCCTGGCCGGGATCTCCGTCGCGGTCGCGCGCCGCGTCACCCGGAAGGGGGCATGACCGTAGCTATCAGCGACAGCACCTGGCGAGAGATGCGTCGGTACCGCGACCTGGCGGCCGAGATGGGCAAGGACACCGACCCACTCCAGCTCGCCGTCGAGTCGATCTTGCAGTATCGCGAAGCGATCAAGCGGTTAAGGCTCGAAAGGGACCACTACCGGGCGCAGCTCTTCGGCCGCGACGGGGCCGCGTGATCCCTCCCTGGGCCCAGAATCAGCGTCAACGGAAGCGCCCGATGCGCAGTGCCCGTTCGCCCAGCCCGAACAGGCTGATCCCGGTGACAGCCGGGGTGGTGTACCTGCGGCCATGAACCGGGAGAGCACCCTACCGCCGTCGTGCCCGGTAGCGGTCCGGGCAACCGGGTGGTAGCTATTTCGCATGGAGCGCGCGATGATCGTGCCTGGGACTATTGGCTTCTGGCAAGCAGGGGGGAGGCCGGATGCCTGACGATCCCCTCGCACAGAGTGCGGGGACTGCGAACTCGTCCTCCGACCCGGAGCGCAATCCGCTACCCTCGGCAGCTGCAGGCAAGCGATCAGGTCAGCCTGCCACTCAGAGCGTCGAACCTGCGACCTCGCCTGCCGCATCGCCAGACGGTAAACCGCCGTCTCCTCCCGCGCCTAAGCGGTCCAAGCGGCTGGAGATCCTCACACCGATCGTCCTGGGCGCCTTCGGCCTTCTAATCGCGGTCGCAGGCATTTCCCTGTACCCGACGGTGGCGACGGTGCTTCCTGCCCCTGGGAACTCTCAGCTGCAAATCGCAACGGCGTCCGCATATCGGATATCCGCTACGCAGTCGTTCAGCGCTCCTCTACGGAAGCAGCGATAGTCATCACGTTCTACGCATCACCCGGCACGGTCACGACCGGTGTCCCCATTTTCCTGGGCGTAGGCCTCCCTTACCGGGTTGCCGTCAATGAGTGCCGTGCCCCGGACTGCCGAACCACCGATGGGTTCACAACCTGGACCAAGCTGCTGTACTTCAGGCTGAGCGCTGGAACGGAGCAATCGACGGTTACTCTTATCGTGAAAAACAGCCACTTCGGTGCAGATTCCAATGGGCTAGTCGCATCGGCCGCACTCCCAGCCGTCACGTATAGAGGCCCGCAAATCCAGTCGGCAGCGGCAGCAGTGAAACCTGTACTAGTGTTATGACGAGTGTCTTCCTTTAATTTTCGGGTCGGATGCGGGACAATGGCGCATGCCGAATCGCGTGCGCGTGCTGACGGTGCCCGATGCTGACCGGGCCGAGCTGGAGCGGCGGGCCCGGGCCAAGGGTGCGCCGGCCCGGGTGGTGGAACGGGCCCGGATCGTGCTGCTGGCCGCGGACGGGCTGACCGGCCCGCAGATCGCCGGGCGGGCGGGCTGCACCGAGCCGACGGTGGTCAAGTGGCGCCGCCAGTACGCCGAGTCGGGGCTGGCTGGGCTGGAGGACGCGCCCCGGCCGGGCGGCCCGCGGCGGATCCTGACCGATGCGGTGGTGTGCCAGATCCTGGCCGCGACGGTGACCCCGCCGCCGGAATCACTGCAGGCCGCGGGCGTGACGCACTGGTCGAGCCGGCGGCTTGCGGACTGGCTGCAGCGGGTTAAGGGCATCAGCGTCAGCCATGACTCGATCTCGGTCCTGTGGCGCAAGTTCTGCCTGCAGCCGCACCGGGTAGAGGGGTTCAAGTTCTCCACTGACCCGCAGCTGGAGGCCAAGGTCCGCGACGTCGTGGGCTTGTATCTGGCGCCGCCGGCGAACGCCGTGGTGGTCTGCGTCGATGAAAAGAGCCAGATTCAGGCCCTGGACCGGACCCGGCCGGTGCTGCCGATGCGCCCGGGCATCCCCGAACGGCAGACCCATGACTACATCCGCCACGGCACCACCACCTTGTTCGCCGCCCTGGAAACCGCCACCGGCACCGTCACCGATGCCTGCTACCCCCGCCACCGGCACGGCGAGTTCCTGCGCTTCCTGAAGAAGGTCGCCGCCGCCTACCCCGGCACCGAGCTGCACGTGGTCTGCGACAACTACGCCACGCACAAGCACGCCGACATCCGCGACTGGCTGGCCCGCCCCGCCAACCAGCGGATCACCCTGCACTTCACCCCGACCAGCTGCTCCTGGCTCAACCTCGTGGAGTGCTTCTTCTCCGTCATCACCCGCCAGGCCATCCGCCGCGGCACCTTCACCTCCGTCAAGGAACTCACCGCTGCCATCGGCTCCTTCATCGACCACTGGAACGACCACCCCCGGCCGTTTACCTGGACCAAGGACGCCGACGAGATCCTCGCCAGCATCCAGCGCGCCAAGACTAAAACAAACTCACTTACACACCACTAGTGGTCGATTATTACCTTCCATCCGCCCGCAGCTTCGTTTGGTCCGGATCCCAGGTTTTGCTAGCCCGGAAGTCTGACGCTGTCTGGGAGGAACAACTGGTCAACGGCCTGACGCCAGCGGCGGCGGCGAGTGGCACCAGCCCCAAGGAACAGGAAGACATCGGCAGGCTGACATTCTTCGCTGGAGCCCTGTTCGGCATCGGCGGGGCAGCGATAGTGGGCGCCGTTATCGAAGTCCTGCACGCACGCGATTGGGCTGTGGTCCATGCACTTGGCCCGAGGTAGCAGTGCACCGTGACCGCATGCCAGCCGTCGGGTCGGAGTGCATCGAGTAATGCGATGGATTGGGCACTGCCGTAACCGGTCAGCGACGGTCAGGCCAGCTACGTGCACTGGCCGAGCTGGAGGCCAATTCCACGCAGGACCACGAGAGCCCTGGGGTAGTGCTTGCGTGGCTCCGAGGCTCGGGCGCTCCTGCGGGCTCTCAGCGCCGCGCGTGGCCGGTTCCATGCCCGAGGCCGGAATCTCGGGGCAGGCCTAAGATCCGGGTGTGATGAACAAGGACGGCGAGCCGGTCATCACCTACTACGAGCACGAGCGGGGCGGCAAGAGGTACGTCTGCCTCGGTGACGCCTGCCCGCTGTGCGAGACCGGCGACGAGCCCAGCTACCGGGCCTGCTTCAACGTCATCGACCTGTCCAACCACGGCGACCCGAGGGTAGGCGTCTGGCGCGCTACC
Source organism: uncultured Actinomycetes bacterium (assembly GCA_963730065.1). Lineage (GTDB taxonomy): Bacteria > Actinomycetota > Actinomycetes > Streptosporangiales > Streptosporangiaceae > UBA9676. Next base: position 739,118 of record CAVSQL010000020.1, read on the forward strand.
CCAGGCCCGGCTGGCGACCTGACCGACGGCGCGTTCGAGGAGTCGGACGTCATCCAGGTCACCAGCCGCCGCGACCTGGCCAGGATCGCGGACGAACTGCCCGATTCAGGCGACGATTCAAACTGACCGCTGGCTGCCTCCTCTGGCCGAAATCCGGCCGGGAACGTGTGCTTTTGCTTATCCCCGCCCAAGATCGGGACACTGGTAGGAGACCACCGGACAGCAAGGGGCGGGACATGAACGACAGCACCAAGCGGTTACCACGCGCCAGCCGATTACCGCAGCGGGCCCTGGACCGGGCAGACGAGATCGCAGCGAGCTGGCCGCTACTGACCGACCGCCAGCGCGCCGACCTGTCGCTGATCATCCACGGCGGCCGGTCCACCGGTGCGGCGGCCTGAGGGTCACACCTCGCGGCGCACGACCTCGATGCTGTCGGCATCGAAGTACGGCTGGCCCGGCGTCCAGCCCGCAGGCCGCCCCTTCGCGGCCGGGTTCACGGTGATAGAGGCGACCAGGCGCTGGATGACGTTCCTGCGGCGGTCCAGGTCGAGCTGCTCCCAGATCTCGGCCGGATCCTCGGCACCCCGGAACGCGCCGAGGGCGTCCACCATCAGTGACGCGTCGATCCGCTCCCGCAGCTTCTCGGCCTCGGCCTCCAGTGGCGCCGACGCGATGGCCATCTGCCTGGCCGAGATCTGCTGCTGGCCCACCAGCTCGGCCAGCTCATCCAGCTCGGCGGTGATCGCGGCCAGGCGAGTGTGGGCGAGGGTGGTGTCCTCAGCCGGGGCCGGGATCACGTTCCCGGGCCGGGAAAGGTACCCAAGGACCATCCGGGTGACGTACTCGTCCAGGTGGGTCACCGTCCTCGAAGCGTGACCCGGGCCGTTCCCTGGAGTGCACCTGTACACCGCGCGGGCGCGTACCCCACCGGAGTACGAGACGATCATCGGGCCGCCGCAAACACCGCACCTGACGAACCCGGACAGGAGGTGCTTGCGGGCCGGGCCGGGTGAGATCTTGCGGGCCGGGTTCCGCAGGACGGCGCGCACGGCGCGCAGTTCGTCCTCGCTGATGATGGCGGGCCACACCGCGTTCCCAATGAACTGGCCCTCGTACTCGATCAGCGCCGCGTTGCGTGCCCGGACCAGTACCCGGGAAAGCTGCCGTGCAGCCCACCGCGCACCCGACGAGGTACGTACCCCCGATGTGTTCCAGTCGGCCACGAGCGAGTACAGGGTACGCCCGGCCAGCAGGTCCGCCACCGCCTGCCGGATACGCTCGGCCTCGTCCAGCCGTACCGTCACACCGTCGGCCTCGAACCCGAACGGGCGGGGTCCGCCGTGGTACTCGCCAGCCAGCCGCTGGGCCTGCTTGCGGGCCTTTCTGCGTTCCGACATCCGCTCGGACTCGTGGGTAGCGACAGCTCCGACCACGCGTGCCGTCATCCGGCCCGAGGCGGTGGTCAGGTCGATCTCCCCGGCGTGCACCGTGTGGATGCCGATGCCGAGCCGCTCCACCAGCTTCACGAGAGCTTCCAGTTCGCCCGGTTGCCGGTACAGCCGGTCGCTGTGCATGCAGACGATGTCAGCCGGGACGGCCTCCAGGTCGCGCATCATGCGCTTGTAGCCTGGCCGCGCCTTGCGGCTGTAGCTGGACGCGCTGACGTCGTTGTCTACGTAGACCTCGCGGACGGCCAGGCCGAGCCGGTCGGCTAGAGCCCTGCAGTCACGTTCCTGCTGCTCGACACCGAGGGCCTTGCCGCTCCGGTCAAGGCTGATGCGCACGTAGATCACGGCTGGAACTTCGGCGTTTCCCATGCCGTAAGTGTGTCATAGCTGCATCTTGGTTGTGTCCAGCGCCACCCGCTTGTACCGCTCGGCGAGGTCCAGGAACGGCTCGTAGTCCGGCGCGCCGAGGTGGGCCACGATCGCGGTCAGCCCCGGATGCTCGGACAGCAGCGCCGCGAACGGCTCCGGGCCGGTGTGGGCCGTGGCCACCGGCGCGTGACCGGCGTGCACCACCACCGGCACCCCGGCTTCCGCCAGCAGCCCCCACACCGGCCGCAGCCGGGGGTCACCGGCCGGGAAGCCGCCCACCTGCAGATGCACCTTGAAGACGCGGGCGCCGCCGTCGAGCGCCGCCCGGACGTAACCCCATCACGCCGGGCTCGGGGTAGAACGTCGCCGACGGGAGGCACCCCGGGGTGGCGCGGGCGAACTCCAGGGTCCACGCGTTGAGGTCGGCCGCCATGCCGGGACGATGGGCGTAAGCCAGCGCGCTGAACGCCCGGACGCCGAGCGCGTGCAGGTGGGCGACCCGCTGCTGGTCCGGCCAGCGGTAGCGGATCGGCCAGGCGGTCCCCACCAGCGGCACGTCCGCGTCCTCACCCGGCGGCCGCACATCGCTCACCGGGCGATTGAACCCCATCCGCGGCACTGGCGGCCAGCCCGGTGGCCGGTGATGTCACGGCCCGGCAGCGCCCGCTGCTGCGGCACCGGTCCGGGCGGCCCCGGCTGCCGAACCGCCGCCCGTATGCCCGGAGGCCGTTCGTGATCATGGGATTGCTACCGTCCCAGCAGTAGTAATCCCATGATCACGAGCCAGCGGGCCGTGTTCCCGGGCCCGGCCCGGCCGCGAGCCCCGGTGCGATGAGCCTGCGCAGGCCACGGCGGGCGCGCTGGGCCGGCCAGTGGTGGCGGCCGCGCAGATGCACGTAGGACCAGCACACGGTGTTGAAGAGCAGCTCGGCCGCTTCGGCGGGGTCGCCGCCGGGCGGCGCGAGCGACCCGTCCGCGAGGCCGTCCCCGAACAGGCGGGCGAACGGCTCGTTGAAATTGATGCTGGCCGCCTTGGCCCGGTGGAAGACCTGGTCGGAGGCGAGCAGCAGCGGCAGATGCGAGTCGATCACGCCGAACAGGGCGTCGAGCGCCTGGTCCAGCCGCTGCCGCGCGTCGCCCGGCCCGACCAGGGCCGGCCACATCGCCTCGCGGTAGGCCACGGCCAGGTCGCGCAGCAAGGTCGCGGCCAGGGCCTCGCGGGACGCACCCAGCCGCCACGCGGTCACCCGGGACAGCCCGGCCGCCTCGGCGACCGCCTCCACGGTCAGCCCCTGCCAGCCGGCGTCCTCCAGCACCCGCGCGGCGGCGGCGAGCAGCCGGGCGTCCTGCACCGGCGCGGGCGTGGGCGGCTCCCCGGCTGCCTCATCCGGCCGGCCGGCCGCCCAGCCCGGTTGCTGCCCGCCCATCCCAGCATCTTAGCGTCCATGCTCCTGGATATGCATCATCTCTTGACACATGATGAAACATTATTGTTTCATAACGAGCAGCGCCCCGATTACCCGCCTGCCGGGCGTCGACAAGGAGGACGGCGGGCCATGAACCGTTACCACCGGCGGCGCTGCCGCTCCTCCGGATGGTCGGCCTACATTGCCGGGACGGTGCTGCCGCGCGCCCTCGACGGGATCGACCTCGGCCCCCGGGTGCTCGAACTCGGGCCGGGATACGGCGCGAGCACCAGGCCGCTGGCCGCGCGGGCCCGGTCACTGACCGTCTTGGAGTACGACCCGCTGCTCGCGGCCCGGCTGCGTGCCGAGCTCGGCTCGGTGCGGGTGGTACACGGTGACGCGACATCCATGGGGTTCGGGGCAGGGTCGTTCAGCGCCGTGGTCTGTTTCACGATGCTGCACCACCTGCCCGGCGCCGCCGCACAGGACCGCCTGTTCGCGGAGGCGGCGCGGGTGCTGCGGCCCGGCGGCGTGTTCGCCGGCACGGACAGCCGGCCCAGTCTGCGGTGGCGCCTGATCCACCTCGGCGACATCTGCACCCCGGTCGACCCGGGCACGCTGCCCGGCCGGCTCAGCGCGGCCGGGTTCACCAGGGTCGCCGTGGACGCGGACGACCGGCTGGTCCGTTTCGCCGCCTACACATCCGGCGCGGAAGGAGAGACCCGGCATGACACCGCAGCCTGACTGCTATTACTGCGCCAAGCACCGGACCGGCGAGGACGCCCCGCCGGGCGGGTGGCTGGTGGCGGACGACGACTGGCTGGTCGGCCACGGGCCGGCCCACATGTCCCTGCCCGGCACGCTGCGGATCGAGTCCCGGCGCCACTTCACCGACTTCGCGGACATGACCGACTCTGAGGCGGCGTCGTTCGGGCTGCTGCTGGCCGCCCTGTACCGCGCGGTCCGCCCGGTGACCGGTGCCGAACGGATCCACCTGCTGGCCACCATGGACTACCAGCCCCACTTCCACGCCTGGCTGTACCCGCGGGCCGCGGACGAGCCGCGGCGCGGGACGGCATTCCTGGATCACGGTTTCGAGTGCACCGGGGCCGCCGCGGAAGCCGCCGCCGAGGCGATCCGGTCGCAGCTGGCGCGGAACGCCCGGGTGGCCCACGGCTAGGCTGGCGGCCGTGGAATACCGCGCTGGGAAGCGTCCCGGCCGGAACTGGTCTAGGAATCATCCGGGGGCAGTAAATCCCGGTCGGGCACTGCCACGCCGAGCCGGCGGGCCCGGTCCGGCGGGCCTCCGGGGAGGGCAACGGTGACGGTCAGGCCGCCGCCCGGGGTGTCCGACAAGGCGACCGACCCGCCGTTGGACATCACCAGCCGGTGCACGATGGCCAGGCCCAGGCCGGCTCCGGCCGGGCTGGTGCCCGCGAACCGGCGGAACGCGGCCTCCTGCTGCTGCTGGCTCATGCCCGGCCCGTCGTCGGCGACGAAGACCCGCACCCCGTGGCCGGTGGCAACGGCGCTCACCTTGACCTGGCCCCCCGAGGGAACTGCGTCCAGCGCGTTGGCCAGCAGGTTGTCGACGATCTGCTCCAGATGGCCATCCCCGAGGCTGGCCCGGACCGGATCCGGGCATTCCGTCGTGAGCCCGACGCCCCGCTCCTCGGTGACCGGCCGCCAGGCCGCGGCGCGGTCCTGGATCACCGCGTCCACCGCGACCTCGACCGGCTTGGTCACCACGTTCTCGGCCCGCGCTACCGCCAGCAGGCCGTCCACCAGGCGGGACAGCCGGGCGATCTCGCCTTGCGCGGCGGTCAGCTCGTGGGCCGTGGCCTGATCGGCGTCCTGGGCGAGCAGGTCCAGCCGGAGCCGGAGCGCGGCGAGCGGGGTGCGCAGCTGATGGGAGACGTCGGCCATCATGGCCCGGTTACCGTGGACCAGTGTCTCCAGCCGCCCGGCCATGGTGTTGAACGTGAGGGCGAGGCGGCGTACTTCGGGCGGCCCGTGCCCGGTCGCGGAGCGGGTATCCAGCGCACCGCCGCCGAGCCGCTGCGCCGCCGCGTCCAGGTCGGACAGGGGCCGCCCGACCCAGCGCGCGAACATGACCGCCACGATGGCCGCCGTCAGCAGGCCGACCGTCGCCACCGCGATCAGCCAGGCCCAGAGCATGCGCAGATGGTCCTCAAGGGTGCCGGTCGGGCGGGCGAGCACCAGCACCCCGCTCGAGCTGCTGTCGATGGTGCCCACCACGCTCACGGTCACCCGCAGCTCGCCGCCGCTGGCCGAAACGGCGAAGCGGCCGGTGTGCAAGACGTAGGCGACGGTCCCCTGTGGGACGGGCAGACTCTCCTGTTTCGCGCCTCCGATGCGCGCGACCAGCTGGTCGGCCGCGTCAAAGACCCAGACCTCGTCGGTGGGTGGGCTCGCACGCACCAGGGTCGTCACCAGCGTCGGGCTGGCCCCGCGGTCGCTGAGCCGCTTCTCCGCCACCGCCGCCAGGGTCTGCGCGGACATTACCGTCAACATCTGGAACGAATCCCGCTCACGGCCGGCTGTGATCAGCCCGAGCGGAGCCACCGCGGTGATCAGCAGAACGCTGACCAGCGCCAGCATGGTGAGGGCGATCCGGCGGGCCATCACACGCCACCGAGGCGGAAGCCCTTGCCGTAAACGGCTTCGATCAGCCCGGGCACGCCGAGCTTGCGGCGGAGCGCGGCCACATGCACGTCCAGTACCTTGGTCGGCCCGTACCAGTGCGCGTCCCATGCGCTCTCCAGGATCTCCTGCCGGCTCACCACCCGGCCCGGGCCGGTGGCCAGGCATTCCAGGATGTCGAACTCCTTGGGGGTCAGCGCCACCTCACGCCCGTTCACGGTCACCTTCCGGGCGGGCACGTCCATCACGAGCGGGCCATGCGTGAGCATCCCCCCGCCGGGATGGACCCGGCGGAGCACCGCCCGGATCCTGGCCCGCAACTCGGCCAGGCCGAACGGCTTGACCAGGTAGTCGTCCGCCCCCGCGTCCAGGGCCAGCACCCGCTCCGGCTCCTCGCCGCGGGCGGTCACCACGATGATCGCTACCCTGGACCGCTGGCGCAATCGGCGGCAGACGTCCACGCCGTCGCCGTCGGGCAGGCCCAGGTCCAGCAGGACCACGTCGGGATCGGCCCGATCCAGCGCGTCCCGGCCGGTCATGACGTGGTCGACGGCGTAGCCGTCCCGGCTCAGCCCCCGCACCAGCTGCGTGGCGATCCCCGGGTCGTCCTCCACCACCAGCACGCTGGTGCCACCCTCGCCCGGTGACACGGCATGGCCGCGCGAACGCGCCGATGATGTCATGGCTCTACCGTAGGCGCAGGCGGCTGCCCACGTGCGGGGCCGGGCGATGGCGGCCACCGGCCCGGCCGGTTCGCCGGCGGCCAGGGCGGAGGGCGCGGATACCCAGCGCCGGCCGCACGCGCGTGGTAGCTGTTAGGCTCCGGCAGCGTGATCGTATTAGTGGCCGGTGTGGCCGGCAGCGGCAAGTCGACGATTGGTGCTCTCCTGGCCAGGCAGCTGGGCTGGGAGTTCGAGGACGGCGACGATCTGCACCCGGCCAGCAACATCGCCAAGATGAAGGCCGGCCACCCGCTCACCGACGAGGACCGCCGGCCCTGGCTGGACGCCGTGGCCGCGTGGATCGACCAGCGCACCGCGGCGGGCCGCTCGGGCGTCATCGCGTGCTCAGCGCTGAAGCACTCCTACCGCGAGCATCTCCTCGACGGGCGCCCGGACCTGCGGATGATCTTCCTGGAGGTCCTCGACCGCGACACCCTGGCCGCCCGGCTGAAGGGCCGGCACGGCCACTTCTTCCGCCCGGAACTGCTCGACAGCCAGCTGGCGGCGGTCGAAACGCCGGTTCCAGGTAAACAAGTCACCGTGGTGGGCGACGACGACCCGCCCGACGAGGTCGTGCAGGAGATCATCCGGCAGCTGGGGCTGGAGCGCCCCTCGTAGGCCGCCAGCTTGGCCGCATGGCGGCATGGATCCCCCGCCGCGCCCGGGCCGCGTACCGTAGAGGCAGCCCGGGATCGGAGACGGCGCATGAAGCTGAAGCTCGACCTGCACGACATCTACAACCGTGGGCAGGACATCGACCGGGCGCTGCGGGAGATCATCGACGAGGCGGTGGCGAAGAAGGCCCCCGTCGTTGAGATCATCCCCGGCAAAGGCTCGGGGCAGCTCAAGAAGCGGGTGCTCAGATTCCTGGAGCAAAAGGAGATCAAGGCGCTCTATCACCGGGTCGAGAAGGACTCCAAGAACTTCGGGCGGCTCTTCGTTCATTTCCGGTGGCGGTAACACCCGGCCGGGCGGCCGGCCCGACACCGGGCCGCCTCTCACACGAGGCACCGGGGCGCCCGATGGCGTGACCGGTGTCCGGGATGCCAAGATTGCCCCATGCTTTTCCTGCTGCGCCTGGCCATCTCGGCTGCCGCACTCGCCGTGGCGACGGCGGTGCTGCCCGGCATCGAGCTGACCACCGGGTCGACCACCAAGAAGGTGCTGACCCTGATCGCGGTGGCCCTGATCTTCGGCGTGATCAACGCGGTCATCAAGCCGATCATCAAGACGATCGGGTGCCTGTTCTACCTGCTGACGCTCGGACTGGTGGCGCTGGTCGTGAACGCCCTGCTGCTGTGGCTGGCCAGCGTGGTGGCCGGCTGGCTGTCGCTGCCGTTCCATATCACCGGGTTTGTCCCCGCGTTCCTGGGGGCGCTCATCATCAGCGTGGTGACATGGCTGCTGAGCGTGCTGATCCCGGACGGAAGCAAGAGCCCAGCCCGGTGATCGCGCCCGCGTGACGGCCTGCCGGGACGTTAGCCCGCGGCACCGGGCCGGCGGCGGATGAGGTTCAGCCCGATCATGGTCATCACGGGCGACCCGTCCGCTTCCACCACCTCGATCCGCGAGCGGAGCAGGCCCCGGTCCGGCTTGGACCGCGACGGGCGCGCCTCGATCACCGTGACCCTGACCCGCAGTTCGTCGCCGGGGCGGACCGGCCGCAGCCACCGCAGCTCGTCGATCCCGGGCGACGCCAGGCTGGCGGCGGGCGGCAGGTACTGGTCCACCAGCAGCCGCATCGTGATCGCCGCCGTGTGCCAGCCGCTGGCGATCAGGCCCCCGAACGGGCCGGTGCGGGCCCACTCCGGGTCGGTGTGAATGGGCTGCGGGTCGTACCGGCGCGCGAACTCGATGATCTCGGCCTCGTCCACCACGGCGGGGCCGAACTCGTGAACCGATCCCGGGACGAAGTCCTCGAAGTAAAGCTGAGCCTCGGGTGCCATAGGGAGTCGATTCTTCCCGGCGCCGCCTGGACAGGCAAGCCGGGCCCGGGCGGATGGCGGCACGCTCAGACGTCGATGGTCACCGCGCATGACCAGCGGCCGGTTTCGTCCCGGCCGCAGCGCAGACCGGACAGCGAGGCGGCCTTCGGGACCGCGCCAGTGATCTCCACCTGGTCCAGGCCGGCCAGGTGCAGAGTCAGGTCAATCCCGCCGTCAGCCGCCCGGCGCGCGGCCACGGCGACCGGGATCTCGCCCCGGGTATCCAGGCCGTAGATGACCTCTTCGATGGCGGCGGCCACCAGATCCGCCGCGGTTTCCCCGGCCACATGCCGTCTCGCGACCCGGCGCCGGCCCGGTGTCCCGGTCTCGGCGAAGCTGCTCACCAGCGCGCGGACAGCCTCAGCGAGGCACTCTTCCCTGGTCTCAGCCCACGCCTCGATGCGCAGGTCGGCCGGGTGCGGCACGCCCCGGTGCCCGCTGGTGAGCGGCCTGGCCGGCCGCGGTTTCTGCTCCATCGCTGGCGATTCTGCCACGGCGCGGGGCTGCGGCCGCGTCCCGCGGCCGTGCCCTGGCGAGAAGGGCCGCAGGCGGCTGGCCCTAACCCCTTGACCACGCCGAGCGGCACCAGCCGGGCGACCCTGCGGCACAGGTCCGCTCCCTCGGCGGCCGTCACGACGGCGGTCACATCCTTGTAGGCCTCCGGGGCCTCCTCCGCCAGCCCGCGCGCCGACGCTCCCCGGACCGCGATGCCGCGCGCCTCCAGCCACCTCTGCAGCCGCGACCCGTTGACCCTGCGCAGCGCCTCGTGGCGGCTCATCAGCCGCCCCGCGCCGTGGCAGGTGGAGGCGAAGGCGCCGCCGCCCGGCACACCAGCCAGCACATACGAGCAGGTGCCCATCGAGCCGGGGATCAGCACCGGCTGGCCGGTCTTGCGCAGGTCGGGCGGCAGGTCGGGGTGCCCGGGCGGGAGTGCCGGGGTGGCGCCCTTGCGGTGCACGCACAGTTGCGTGGGCCGCCCGTTCACCACATGGGTCTCGATCTTCGCCAGGTTGTGGGACACGTCGTAGACGAGGTTGAGGTCACCGCCAGGCGTTTCGGCGAAAACGTGCCGGGCCGTGTTGGCGAGCACCTGCCGGTTGACGCGCGCGTAGTTGGCGGCGGCGGCCATCGCCCGCAGATAACCCTGGCCTTCCGGCGAGTCGACCGGCGCGCAGGCCAGCTGGCGGTCGGGCACGGTGATGCCGTAACGGTCCATCACCTTCTCCATCGCCCGCACGTGATCGCCGCAGATCTGGTGGCCCAGGCCGCGGGAACCGCAGTGGATCATGACGCAGACCTGCTTGGGCCGCAGCCCGAAAGCCCGTGCCGCCTCACGGTCGTAGATCTCGTCGACGGCCTGGATCTCCAGGAAGTGGTTGCCCGAGCCGAGGCTGCCGACCTGCTGCAGCCCCCGGTCGATGGCCCGGCTGCTCACCTGGGCAGGGTCGGCGTCCGCCACCGCTCCCCCGCCCTCGCACCGGAGCAGGTCCCGCTCGACCCCGTGGCCCTGCCCGACCGCGTACCGGGCCCCGCCGGTCAGGACGTGACGCAACTGCCCGGCGCCCCGCAGCCGCCAGATCCCCCCGCGGCCGGCGCCACGGGGGATCGCCGCCGCCAGCCGGTTCATGATCTGCCCCAGCATGGGCGCGAGCTCGCCGCGGTCCACGTCGGCCGCGAGCAGGCGCACCCCGCAGGAGATGTCGAACCCGACACCGCCCGGCGACACCACACCGCCGCGCGCCGGATCGGTGGCCGCGACCCCGCCGATCGGGAAGCCGTATCCCCCGTGCATGTCGGGCATGGCATAGGACGCCTCGACGATCCCGGGCAGCGTGGCCACGTTCACCACCTGCTCCAGTGACCGGTCCCCGCCCGGGCCGGGCAGCAGGGAGCGGGAGGCACAGATGATCCCGGGTACCCGCATCTCGCCCCGCTGCGGGATCAGGAACCGGTAAGGGGTCTGCTCGATAAGTTCCACATCTGCCCCCCGCCAGCCGACCAGGAACCGGCTCCCGCGCCCGTCCGGTGCCCACTGCCATCCTTACCCCTGGCGGACCTGGCGGCTATCCCTTCATGCCGCTTTTCAGGAGCGCATCCGCGGGTTCGCGAAGTCCCGGTTGTCGATCAGGACGTCGGCCAGCGACGTCGGATCGACCTCCGCCAGGTAGATCAGCTCGGCGGCGTGGTACCGGTCGCGGTGAAGCAGCGTCGCGCCGGCGAGGCCCTCCATGCCCACGTCACGGGCGATGCCCCGCTCCAGCGCAACCTCGGCATCGATCTCGAGCCAGATGCGGAAGTCCCAGAAGCTGTTGTACTCGGGCCGGAACGCGAAGACCGAATCGACGACCAGCACCGCGTCGGCCGGGGCCGGGACCACCTTGTCCCGGTGATCCTCACCGGTCAGCGGATCGTAGGCGCACAGCACCACTTGTCCCGAGCCAGCTGGGCCCGCCGGGCCGAGCAGAAGCTCGGTGGCGGAGCGGAAGTCATACGCGTTGCGGTAGTACCCCTCGCCGCTGACGCGGTCGTAGCCAAGCTCCCGCGCCTCCCGCCACGGGTTCTTGAAGTCGTCGAGGGATGCGCGCAAGGTAGGGCGGCCCAGCCCGCGGATCGCCGTCGCGAGTTCATGCCCGAAGCTGGTCTTGCCCGCAGCCGTGAACCCATCGACAGCCACCCGCAGCCGCCCCGGGCTCAGCCGACCGATCCGGCCCGCAACGTCGCTGATCAGGCCGGACCGTGCGGCGGACGCGGATGACGGCTCGGGCTGCCGCCACGTCGAAACCGACTCGAAGGCCGCCACGTGCGGGGGCGGGTGGGCTGGCATGGTCCGGGCGCCTGCCGATGATCACCGGGGCAGCAGCAGCAGCTTCCCGGTCGTGCGCCGGGCGGCGAGGTCATCGTGGGCCCGGGCGGCGTCGGCGAGCGGGTAGGTGCCGCCGATCCGGACCGAGAGCTGGCCGTCCCTGATCCAGGTGAACAGATCACCGGTCCGCGAGACCAGCTCCTCACGGCTGGCGATGTAGTGGATCATGGTGGGGCGGGTGATGAACAGCGAACCGGACCCGGCGAGGCGCTGAAGCTCGAACGGGGGCACCGGGCCGCTGGACCCGCCGTACAGGACCATCATGCCGCGCAGGCGGATCGCCGCCAGACTGGCGTCGAAGGTGGCCTGGCCGACCCCGTCGTAGACCACGTCCGCCCCGCTCCCCCCGGTGACCTGCCCCACCACCGCGCCGAACTCCTCGTAACTGGTGAGGTGATCGGCCCCGGCCTGCCGGGCCAGGTCGGCCTTGGCCGGGCTGGACGTGGTCGCGACGACAATGCCGCCCCGCATCTTGACCATCTGGGTGAGCAGGAGGCCGACCCCGCCGGCCGCGGCGTGCACCACCACCGTGTCGCCGGGAGCGACCGGGTAGGTGCTGTGGCACAGATAGTGGGCGGTGATGCCCTGGAGCATGACGGCGGCGGCGGCCGTGGTCTCCACCCCATCGGGGATGAGGACGGCGGACGCGGCCGGGATGACCGCCTGCTCGGCGTAACATCCCGGCGCGCCGGCCCACGCCACCCGGTCGCCCACGGCGAACCCCCCGGCGCCCGGCCCGATCGCGGTCACCGTCCCCGCCCCTTCGGAGCCGGGCACGAACGGCAGGTCGCGGCCGTAAGGGGGACGGCCCTCCCGCTGGTAGATGTCCATGTAGTTGACCCCGGCGGCGGCCACGTCCACCAGTAGCTGGCCGGGTCCGGCCGGTGACGGCTCCCGGTCGGCGACGGTCAGGACATCGGGCCCGCCGGTCTCGTTCACGACCACCACGCGCATGCCCCCATCATCGCCTATGCCGGGCGGGGATGAGGGCCGCTCCAGGACCGGGGCCGGGGAGGGGGCGTGCTGGCCGCCGGATGGCTGCTGGGCGGCACGGCCAGGTACCGACACGGTGCTGTACACGGACGGCACCGGCCGGCCGGCGTCACGGCCCGAGGTCCCCGGCCGCGGGGAAGCTGGATCCGGCCCGGTCAAGCCAGTCGCGCAGGGCGAGTGTCGCCTCGACGTCGTTGCGGTTGTAGGCGAGGAGCCAGTCGCGGGCGGCCTGCGCCGCGCTGGGGTCGCCCGGGCCGACGGCCTCGTCGTAGTGGATCATCGATTCGCCCCCGTCGGGATCCTCGACGTCCCAGGAGAAGCCGGACAGCGGGGCCACCTGCTTGAGCCCGGCCGCCGATCCCGTCAGGAGCTGCGTCTCGAACACGCGGAGCAGATCCACCCATTCCTCGCACCCGGTGAAGCGGGCGACCGCATCCCGCAGGCCGGTGCCCGCGGCGATACGGTGCATCTGGGTGTTCTCAGCCGCGGCGTTGTAGCAGTAGGCGCGGAACACCAGGCCCGCGGACGCCGTGGCCGCCCGCACCGCCGACAGCCAGGCCCAGAACTCCGCGAACAGCCGCGCCTCGGCCTCCTTCGTCATCTGGTCCCATGTGCAGAACGCACGGTAGCCAGCGGGCACGGGGCGGCTGGCCGACCGGTTGGTGACCAGGGCACCCCACAGGTAGACGCCGTCCTCGACGTTTTCCATGTCGACGTCGACCTCGACCTCCCCCCGGGGCACTTCGACCCGTGTGACGCCACGGCGCCGGTAGACGGGGGAATCGCCGAGAGCGGCCCGGGCGCGGTCGATCTGCTCGGGCAGGCTCCGCATCGGGTGATCGCAGTAGGCGGCCGTGCGCAGGCTCAGCGTCCGCGCGTCGCCCAGCGTGCGGATGCCTGCCTTGGACAGGCGCGCCAGCTGCGCCCGCTTCCGGTTCCCGACGACGGCCGTGACCGGCGTGCCGTCGGGCAGGACGCCCAGCGCGGCCGTGATCGGCCGCAGATCCACCTGGCCCGCGACGAGGGTGGCGGTGCGGTGGTCGAGGTCGGCGAGCGCCGCCCGGCTGGTGACGCCATGGTCGCGGTGGATGCGCCACGCCCGCCAGCCAAGATGCGGCAGCATGCTCGGGTCGCCGGACCCGGCCTGGAGCTGCGGGCCACACCAGGACCACCAGGGGCATTCCGCGCACTCGCTGATCCGCACCGGCACGACCAGCAGCGGGACCGAGGGATCGGCCTGGTGCTGGGCCGCGACCGCCAGGACATCGAGGCGGAAGCCGAACTCGAAGTCGTACACCTGCATGGCCGAGCGCTGTTTCCTCCGGCCCGCCGCCGACGGCGTCGGCCAGCGGGGGGCATCCAGGTCGTACCAGGTGACGACGCCGTCGACGCCGATGATGCCGCCCAGGGGCCTCCCGGGCGCGGCCATCCCGCAGGCTTCCAGCATGCGCTGGTAGTGGGCGAGCTGGAGGAGGTCCTCCTTGCGCGCGCGGGCCGATGAGCCCGCCATTGGCTGCGCCGCCTCCCAGGCCGGGCGGGCCAGTGGTGAACAGCGGGGCGGCCGGCCGTCGGGGGCGGGGTCGAGGCACCGGTGGTGCTTGACGTCCACCGGCCGGTACCCGGGGCGGCCCGTCGCGGCGACCAGGAGGTCGGGCTCGCCGACCCGCCGGCCGGCCGGATCGGCGGGCAGCCGCCCGCCCAGGATGAGCGGCGTGCCGGCCTGCATCGCGCCGAGCGTGGCGTCCTCTCTGGCCGCCCGGGCCTCACCGGGAACCACGTAGGCGGCCGGGTGAAGAGCGAGCAGCTGGGCGACGACGCCGGCCTCGAATTGCCGGCCGCGCGCGAGCCTGCGCTCGAGCACCGGCGACGCCGGGCGGGGCTCGGCCGGCCGGATGAGGTCCCACTGAGCCCGGACCGGGCACTGCTTGGCGACATAACCGCCCTGCGGTGGCACGCCCGACGTGTCGTAACGGCTGCTCACCGGCCCATGGTAGGGGCACGCTGGCCCGGTCCCCGGGGCGAGGGCGTCACCCGCTTCTGGCCGGCACCCCGCTGGTTATGCTTGTCCGAGATCAACCCAGGGGCCTGTCGTTGAGCATCCGCTTTGGCGCGAACGGGCGCGTGGGCCAGCACCTGCGAACCGGCCGGGATCGTGGAGCGGGCCGATCAAGGAGGAAGCATGGCTGGCAAGTTCGTGGTGAAGAAGGGCGCGAGCGGCAAGTACCACTTCAATCTTCTCGCCGCCAACGGGCAGGTCATCGCGACGAGCGAGACTTACGAGCGCAAGCAGTCCGCCCTGCACGGAATCGAGTCGGTGAAGGAGAACGCTCCCGGCGCCGAGGTGGACGACCAGACTGGCGAGTAGGCGGCCCGCGCCTGAACTGGTCCGCCCGACGCTGGCTGTCCGGGACTCCTTCCTCGCGGGCGAGCACGCCGCGTGCGCCGTGGATGGGACGTCGCCGTCGTGGCTGGACGGGGCGGAGGCCGATTTCGCCGCCTTCGTCGCCGGGCGCCGGGAGACGCGGGAGATGTGGGGCGTGCCCACCACCGAGCTGTGGTTCGTCAGTGGCCCGGTCTACATCGGGGCGCTCATGATCCGGCACCGGCTGACGCCGGAGTTGCGCCGTGAGGGCGGTCATATCGGCTACAGCGTCGTGCCCCCGTACCGGCGCCGCGGCCACGCCACGGCCATGCTCGCCGGTGCCTGCGCGCTGTGTGGTGAGCGCGGGATGCCGGAGCTGCTGCTCACCTGCGCGGAGGGCAACACCGGCTCGCGGCGCGTCATTGAGGCCAACGGCGGCGCCCTGACGGAGGTCACCGGCGGCACGTGCCACTACCGGATCCGGCTGTGAGTGTGTCCCGTCACCCGTCGGTGCCCGCGGTGGCCGCGTAGGCGGCGGCGACCTCGGCGGCCAGCGCCGCGTTGTCCTCGATGAGCTGCCGGTTGACCGCCACGCTGCGGCCGCCGGTCAGCTCGTGCACCAGCGCCAGCACGGCCGGGGTCACCGCCTGCCCGCGCACACCCTGGCGGTTGACCCGGGCGACCGCCTCCGCGATGACCGGCTCGATCTCCAGGGACGGCTCGGGCGGCCTGGTGAGCAGCAGGCCGCCCGCGCCGTTCAGCCGCCAGTGGGCGGCGGTGATCAGGGCGGCTTCTTCCGCGGAGGTCACCACCGCGGACACCGGCGGGCCGCCCGCCGCGCTGTAGAACAGCGGCAGCGTGCTGGTCCGCCAGCCGAGCACCGGCACGCCCAGGGTCTCCAGCAGCTCGGCGGTGGCCGCCACGTCCAGGATCGACTTCACCCCGGAGGACACCACCAGCGCCCTGGTCCTGGCGATCTGCGGCAGGTCGGCGGAGATGTCCAGGCGGGCAGCAAAACGGCGGTGCACCCCGCCGGTGCCGCCGGTGGCCATGAAGCCGATCCCGGCCAGGCCGCAGACCGCCAGCGTGCCGCCGACCGTGGTGGCGCCCAGCGCATCCTGGACCACGCAGGCGGCGAGGTCGCGCGGGCCGGTTTTGCGCGCCGACGTGCCCGCGCTGGCGAAACGCTCCAGCTCCGCGGCGGTGAGCCCGGCCCGTACCGCGCCGTCCACGATCCCGATCGTGGCCGGGACGGCGCCTGCCTGCCGGACCCGCGCCTCCGCGGCCAGGGCCACCTCCACGCCCTGCGCGCCGGGGAAGCCGTGCGACACCAGCGTCGTTTCCAGCGCCACCACCGGTCCGCCGCGGCGCAGCGCCGCCTCGACCTCCTCGCTCAGCACCGGGGTGATCGTCATGGCATCGCTCCCATCGTCGCCACCGCCCGGGCCGCCGCGGCCAGTCCCAGGCTGACCCCGCCGAGCAGGTAGCCCGCCGCGAACGCGTCCCCGGCCCCGGTGGAGTCCACCGCCCGGGCGGGCCGCGCCGGGTGCAGCACGCCCGCGGCCCGGACGCCGCGCGCACCCAGCTTCACCACCAGGTCGGATCCGGGCAGATCCCCGATGAGCTCCGCCTCCGCCTCGGTGCCGAACACGATCTCCGGCCGCAGTTCGGCGAGCAGATCCCGGAATTGGCCGACGCCGTGGTCGCGGAGCACGGCCGTGGAAGACAGGTCCACGCTCAGCCTCGGCGCCCGCGCGGCCGCCGCCAGCGCGGCGCCCCGGATGGGCCCGCCCGCCAGGCTGTAGGCGGGCAGGTGCAGCCGGTCGCAGCCGGTGAGCCAGCCGTCGGCCAGGGCGTCAGCGGCCAGCAGCGGCCCCACCCCGCGGTCGGTCAGCATGGACCGGGACGTGCCGTGCTCGGAGAGCGAGACGACGACGCCGGTCCGGCCCTCGATCACCGGCCCGGTGATGCGCACGCCGCGCCGGGCCAGGTCCGCGGCCACCAGGCTCGCGGCCAGGTCGCTGCCCCGGGCCGCGATCAGCCGGGCCTGGCCGCCCAGCGCGCAGATCCAGGCGGCCACGTTGGCCGCCTGACCGCCGGCCCCGACCCAGGTGCGGGCGGGCGTGTCGGTCTCCTCCGCGATCGGCCCCCCGGGGCGGACCACCACGTCCAGATGCGCGTCGCCCAGTACGCAGATCACGCGGCCATGCCTGCGGCGGCGCGTATCCGCGCGGTGAGCGGCGCTACCTCGACCGGGTCATTGGTGCAGATCTCGAGCACGGGCCAGCCACCGGCCACCGGCCGGGCCACCTCGTCGTTCCACAGCTCCGCGGCCGTCCGTTCGGCGGCAAAGTGGCCGGCCGCGCGGGTGCCGGCGCGGTCCGCGTACCGCCGCTGGGCGAGCTGCGGGTCGCAGCGGCAGAACACCTCCACGAGGATCCCCTCCAAGCGCCGGAGGTCGGCCTGGGCGTAACTGCGGTGCCAGACGCTCTCCAGGACGGCGCCGGATGTCTGCGCGGCCACCGCGAGGAGCACCGCCACGCTCGCCGCGCCGACGGTGCGGGAGGTCTCGATGTCCGGGACCGGCAGCACGCTCATCAGTGCCTCCTTGATCGTGTCCTTGGCCACCAGCGGGAGACCCAGCGCTGGCGCGATCGCCCGCGCCAGGGTGGTCTTCCCGCTCGCCGAGGGACCGGACACGACCACGAACGTGCGCGGCGGCAGCTCATCGGCCATCCCGCCATCATGGCCCATCCGGCGCCGGAGCCGTTCCCAGCGCCGGCTGGCTCAGTCGTTAGGCTGCGGGCCGCCGATGCTGCGAGTACCTGCACGTGGACTTCGAAGATCATCTGGGTGCGTTCTACTACGGCGCCTGCGGCTTCGGGCCCACCAGCGCCGGGCTACTGGCGCTGGACTGAAGGCCATGGCGGCCCCGGCTGGCGGATAGAGACGGCGCGGCGCGCGCTCGTGGCACCCAGCTGGGATCCCGCTTACTCCGGCACCACGGTCATGAAGGTGTGCCCGATCCTGACCTTGTCGCTCTTGTTCAGCAGTTGCGGCGCGTTGATGCGGCGCCCGTTGAGCCAGGTGCCATTGGTCGAGCCGAGGTCCTCGACGTACCACAGGCCGTGGGCCACCCGGAAGCGGGCGTGCTGGCCGGAGGCGTACTCGTCGTCGATGACCAGGTTGGCCTGGCGGCCGATGGTGAAGCCGTTGTGGAAGAGGTGGCGCTCGTCTCCGACCTGGATGAGCAGGGACTGGGTCGGGACCGGCTCGGCGAGGGTGCCGCGCGGCTGCCCGGCGACGGCAGACATGGCCGCCCGCCAGGCGGCCTGCTCCTGCTCGGTGATGTCCTCCCACGGCGGCAGCGGCGTGGGATGGGCGCCACGATGAGCTTCGTAAGCGGTTCGCGCGACGCTGTCGAGGCGGGAGCTGGCCACGCATCGATAATGCCAGGGTGGCCGCACGCCTAGTCCGGCAGGACCGCCAGCCGCAGCCGTCGCAGCCGGCCCGGATCGGCGATCACGTCGATGGCAGTGATCTTGCGGTCGGCGCTGACCGTCAGGGCCAGCACGACCTGCAGCCGGCCAGCGGGCGCGAACACGATGCCCACGTCCCCGTCCACCAGGGCCAGCTGGGAATGCCCGGCCCGGCCGGAGGACACGACCGCGCCCTTGGCGACCATGTCCACGCCGCGGAGCAGCGCCGGCTTCCCGGACGGGACGGCGCCGGCATCGGCGGTCAGCACGACACCGGAGTCCAGCAGCGCGAGCAGGGCCGAGAGGTCGCCGCCGCGGGCGGCGGCGAGGAACGCGGTGGCCACCTCCCGCTGGCGCGTGAGGTCGGCGGCGCGATCTGGGCTGGGTGCGCCCCGGACCCGGCGCCGGGCCCGGCTGGCGAGCTGCCGCGCCGCGTCCGTCGAGCGCCCGAGCACGGCCGCCACCTCGGTGAACGGCATGGCGAACATGTCGTGCAGCACGAACGCGAGCCGTTCGGCAGGCGTGAGGGCGTCGAGCACGACCATCAGGGCGAGGCCGACCGAGTCGGCGAGCACCGCCTCGTCCTCCGGGTCGCCGACCGGGCTGGCCGGGCCAGCCCCCGCGGGCCCGGCCACCGCGCCGGCCCGGGCCGCCAGCTCCGCGGCGCCCGGCCAGGAATCACCGACCGGCTCCTCGTGCCGGTACCGGCGCGACCGGAGCATGTTGAGGGATACCCGCGCGACGACCGTCGTCAGCCAGCCGCCGAGATTCTCCACCTCGCTGGTATCCGCGCCGGTCAGCCGCAGCCAGGTTTCCTGGACCGCGTCGTCGGCGTCGGTCATCGAGCCGAGCAGCCGGTAGGCCACCGCCCGCAGGTGATCGCGGTTCTCCTCGAAGAGAGCCGCCAGCCAGTCACTGTCGGCCATCGGTCACGTTCCTTCGCTGCCGGGTGTCACCACACTGACACCCGGCACCCCGCGGGCGTGACAGGCGGGGGGTAAGGAGGAGCAATGACATCGCGCATCCTGGTCACTGGTGGCACGGGGACGCTGGGGCGCCAGGTCGTTCCGCGCCTGCAGGCCGCGGGCCGCGACGTGCGCGTGCTCAGCAGGCGCACCCGCGAGGCCACGGACGGTATCGAGTACGTGACCGGTGATCTGCTCAAAGACGAGGGTACCCAGGCCGCGGTGGACGGCGCTGGGATCATCGTGCACTGTGCGGGCGGCAGAAAAGGCGACGACGAGGCGACCCGGAACCTGGTGCGGGCCGCGTCGCGGGCCGGGGCGCCGCACCTGGTGTACATCTCGGTGATCGGGGCCGACCGGATACCAGTGGTCAGCGGCATTGACCGCACGATGTTCGGCTACTTCGGGTTCAAGCTGGCCGCGGAGCGGGTTGTGGCCGACTCTGGCCTGCCGTGGACCACGCTGCGCGCCGCCCAGTTCCATGACCTGAGCCTGATGGTGGCGCAGCAGATGGCCAAGCTGCCGGTAATACCGGTCCCGGCCGGTGTCCGGTTCCAGCCGGTCGACACCGGCGAGGTGGCGGCCCGGCTGGTGGAACTGGCGCTCGGCACCCCGGCCGGGCTGGTGCCCGACATGGGTGGCCCGCGGGTGTACAGCACGGCCGGCCTGCTCCGCGGATACCTGCGGGCCCGTGGTCAGCGCCGGCTGCTGGTGCCGGTCTGGCTTCCGGGAAAGGCGGCCCGCGCGGTCCGGGCCGGCGCGAACCTGGCTCCTCAGCGAGCAGTGGGGCACCGGACGTGGGAAGACTTCCTGGCCGACCGGGTCCTCAACCAGGCCTGAACCAGCACAATCGCGCCTGGCTGCGGACATGCCGTCAGGCTCGGGTCACGGTTGCGCGTGACCGGGCGTAGCGTCGGGACCGGGAGGGATAACCATGCCATATCTTCAGACCGTGCCGCCTGAGGATGCGTCCGGCGAGGTCAAAGCGATGTACGACCAGGACCTGGCGGCGCAGGGCTACGTGGCGAACTACACGCGCGCCTTCAGCGCCCGGCCCGACGTGCTGCAGGGCTGGCTGGCGTTGAAGGACGCGATCACGTCGGGGATGGATCCCCGGCTGTACGAGCTGGCGACGGTGGCCGCCGCGACGGCGATCAGATCGAGCTACTGCAGTCTCGTGCACGGGAACATCCTCGCGGCCGGCTACTACCCGGCCGAGACGGTGGCGAGCATCGCGGGAGACGGGGACGAGGTCGCCGGGGCCCTGGATCCGGCCGACGCGGCGGTCGTCCGGTTCGCGCGCAAGGTCGCGGAGGAGGCTGAGCAGATCACGCCCGAGGACGTCGGCGAGCTCCGCGGCCTCGGGCTCTCCGATGCCGACGTATTCAACGTCATTCTTGCGGCCGCGGCCCGGTGCTTCTTCAGCAAGGTGCTCGACGCGACGGGCACGCAGCCGGACGCCGCCCTCCATGACCTGCCGGATCAGCTGCGGGCCGTCCTGACCGTGGGCCGGGACATCGCGCCGCGAGCGTGATGCCTTACGCGCCAGGCGGCGGCAGGGTCAGAGCCGGCGGGCGAGATCGTCACAGGATCGTTCGCGCTGGACTGAGCGCCCGCCGCCGCGGCTGCGATGGTTGGGCGGCTGCATCCGCCTGATCGGCATGACTCGCGGGTCCTGCTTTGCCTATTGTCTTTCCCCGCCCGGGCTTGACCCTTGTTGACCAGTCGTGTTAATTTTTGACCATGTGGTCAGAAGTTAGCCCAGCCGGTCAGCAGCCGGGCCGGACCTTCACCGAGACCGCACGCCGGGCGCAGATCGTGGCGGCCGCGATCGACACCATCGCCGAGCTGGGGTACGGGCAGGCCTCCCTGGCCCGCATCGCCACGACCGCCGGCACCAGCAAGGGCGTGATCATCTACCACTTCGGCGGCAAGGACGAGCTCATCAGGGAGCTGGTCGCCGAGCTGGTGGCCCGCGGCGTGGCCTACATGCAGCCCCGGATCGAGGCCGAGCCGACCGGCGCGGGCAAGCTGCGGGCCTACATCGAGTCCAACCTGGCCTTCATGCGCGACAACCGCAACCACGTGGCCGCGATCGTCGAGATCGCGCTCAACGCCCGCACCGCCGACGGCAGCCGGCTCTACGACTTCTCCGTCCAGGACGCCGGGGTGGCCGCGCTCCAGCAGCTGCTCGCCCACTTCCAGGGCACCGGCGAGTTCCGGGCCAGCTTCGACCCGCATGTCATGGCGATGGCGATCCGCGCCGCCATCGACGCCGTGCCATCCCGGCTCGCCCGCGACCCCGCCCTCGACGTCGGCCACCACGCCCACCAGCTGGCGGACCTGTTCCACATCGCCACCCGGCCCGGGGAAAGCCCCCAGGGACCTTCCACTAGTCAGCAGTCAAGGAGGAGCGAATGAAGCCCTGCATCCCCATCCATCCCGTTCAGCTCGTAACCACATTGGAGGAGACATGTCCACCGATCTGATCAGCAGCACGCTGAGGATGCACCCGCGCACCAGCAGACCACGGCCGCCCCGCACGGTAATGAACGCGGTCAGGCTCATGTACGCCGGCGCGGCGCTGGAGCTGGCCACCCTGGTCACCATCGTGGTGACCGCCGGCAGCGTCAAGTCAGCCGTCCTGGGCAGCCACCCAGCAGCCTGGCATGTGGCGCTCATCCATCTGACCGCCGATGAGATCGGCGCACCGATCGCCATCGTGCTGTGGGTCTGGCTGGCCTGGGCGAACGGCCGGGGGTACGACTGGGCCCGGCTCGTCTTCACGGCGTTCTTCGCCCTGACCACCCTGAGCCTGCTCAGCGGACTGGCCGGCCATGCCGCGTTCTACGCCCGGGCCGACCTGATCGCCGGCACCATCCTGTGGCTCGTCGCCCTGGCGGCGGTCGTGCTCATCTTCAGCAAGAAGTCCAACGCGTACTACCAGCACGAGGCCGTCCAGGGATAACGTCCAGCACAGTTCGCGCGACCGGGCGACCAGGCCCGGTCGCGCCCGGTCCCGGCCAGCCAGCCGCATTCTGCGGCACGTCCTGACACCCCGGCGTAATCCTCAAGGAGGCAGCAATGCCGCTCACCCCCGGCCAGCAGAACCAGAACGGGCCAGCGTGGGAGCCGCAGGCGGCCGATAGCCGGCTCGCCAAGACCGCGGGCGCCGATCCGTCCGGCGTCTTCACCTCTGACCTGTCGGTGTCCGAGTACGTGCTGCTCGGCGAGGCCGGCTTCGAGCCGCTCGGTTTCGTCGTCGGCTCCTCGATGTACCACGTCGGCCTGCAGATCGGACGGTGGGGCCGCAATCAGGAGCTGCAGGTCCTCACCCAGGCCATGTACAACGCCCGGGAGTTCGCGATGGCCCGGATGCGCGCCGAGGCCGACCACCTGGCCGCCGATGGCATCGTCGGCGTGCAGCTGCGGATGCAGATGTACGCGTGGGGCCAGGCCTGCCTGGAGTTCGTGGCCACCGGCACCGCCGTCCGGCACCTGGCCGGCCAGGGCGCCCACCGCGCGCCCGACGGCCGCGCGTTCACCTCGGACCTGTCCGCCCAGGACTTCTTCCGGCTGCTGGCGGCGGGGGCGGTGCCGGTCGCGTTCGTGCTCGGCACCTGCGTCTACCACATCGCCCACCGCAGCGCTCTGCAGTCGTTGCGCCAGGCGTACCAGAACCAGGAGATGATGCAGTTCACCCAGGGTGTCTACGAGGCACGCGAGCTGGCGCTGGCGCGCATGCAGGCCGAGGCCGCGCAGGTGGGCTCGTCCGGCATCGTGGGCGTGACGGTGGAGGTGAAGAACCACGTCTGGGGCGAGCACGCGACCGAGTTCCTGGCCACCGGCACCGCGGTCCGGCGGCTCGCCGATGAGCACCAGCTGCCGGAGACCTCCCCCAAGCCGACGTTCACCCTCGGGCTGGACAGCTAGCTGCAGGTCCGCTGCCGCCGCTCAGAGCTCACGCACCCGTCAGATGCCAATCAGACCCGTGCGTTCCCCCGGCCGGTCGGGGCCTCCGGTACGGCGGGCAGTACGTGACCGGCGCGTGATCCGGGCCCCGCCTTCTGATCCTGGTGCAGCAGGGCCTGGATCCGTTCGGCAAGCTCGTGCCATGAGAAGGGCTTGGTCACATAGTCATCGGCGCCAAGCTCGAACCCGACCGCCTTATCGACCTCGGTGTCCTTGGCGCTCAGCATGATCACCGGCACATCGGAGCGTTCGCGCAGGCTCTGGCACACCTCGGTGCCTGGCGGCCCGGGGAGCATGAGGTCGAGCAGCACCAGGTCGGCCCCGTTGCGGTCGAACGCCTCCAGCGCATCGGGGCCGGTCGCGCAGACAGCGACCTCGAAGCCCTCCTTGCGCAGCATGTAGGAAAGGGCGTCGCTGAACGACTCCTCGTCCTCGACCACAAGCACTAATGCCATGCGGCTGCCTTCCGCGCCGGCCTCTTTTCCTACCATACCGATCTGGTTCCCCTGCGCCAGGTGCTGGCCGGTTAGCCAATGAGAACGTTGTGAGAGGTCTCTCAGACTTGGCGATCAGCGCTGGCCGCGACGCCGGTCCCAGCTGCCGCGTAAGAGGGGACGGGCAGGTGCCCGGTGATGGTGGTGCCCTGCCTGGGGGCGGAGCGGACCTCGAGCCGGCCGCCGAGCGCCGCGAGCCGGTCGGCCATGTTCCGCTGGCCCGATCCCAGCGGGGTGTGGCGGGCGTCGTAGCCGGCCCCGTCGTCGGACACGGTGAACCGCAAGGTCCCGTTCTGCATCTGAAGGCAGATGCGGGCCTGGGTGGCACCGGCGTATTTGCTGATGTTCTGCAGCGCCTCCAGGCAGCAGAAATACACGGCCGCCTCGGTGTCCTGGCTGAAGCGCCCGATCCCGTCCGCCTCGACCGCCACCGGCACGGCCGACTTGCTGGCCTGCGCGCTGAGCGCGGCGGTCAGCCCCAGGTCGGCCAGCAGCGGCGGGTAGATCCCCCGGGCCAGGTCACGCAGGTTTTCCAGCGCCCTGGTGGCATCGGACTGCAGCTCGCCGAGGATCTGTGCGGCCGGATCCCCGTCAACGGCCATCGCTGCGAGCCGGAGCTTGATCGCCAGGGCCACCAGGTCCTGCTGGGCCCCGTCGTGGATATTGCGCTCCAGCCGCCGCCGCGCCTCGTCCTGCGCGGTCACCAGCCGCTGCCGGGAGGCGCGGAGATCCTCGATCAGGCCCGCGTTCGACAGCACCAGCCCAGCCTGCGAGGCCACATCGGCGACCAGCTGCTCACCCGCCGGGCGGAGCGGCTCACCTCTGGGCATCCGGACCGAGATCGCGCCCAGCAGGTCCCCCTGGTGCACGACGGGGGCGCTCAGATCGGCGCGCGGCAAGGACGGCAGCTCATGGCCGTTGACCGGGAGCGGGGCCGCATCTGGGCTGCCGTCGGAGGAGGCCTCGGGGCGGAGCTCGTCGTCGACCCGCAGCCACACCACGACCTGTTCGGCGCCGGTTCCGGCCGCCACGATGTGGGCCATCCGCGCCAGCACATCCTCGCTGGCGTAGGCGCCGCCGATCCGCCGGGCGAAGTCCGACAGCACCTGATACGGAGTGGCCCGCCGGCCGTACACGACGCGGTTGGCCAGCCGCCCGGCCCACTGGCGCACCGGCTGGAACGCGACCGCCACCACCGCGGCCGCCAGCGCCGCCAGCAGCGGGCGGTCCCGGCCACCGGCCAGCGTCCCCACGCCGACCACCAGGCCGAGATAGACCGCGGTGATGAACGCGGCCAGCGACCCGTACATGACCGCCTTGCTGATCACGATGTCGATCTCGTACAGCCGGTACTTCAGCACCGCGATGCCGATGGCTGCCCACAGGCACAAGAACGCCAGGTTCAGGAGCACGCTCACCACGGCCGAGCTGGTCAGGTTCGACGCGAGGAACATGGCGACCACGAGCGAAGCGGCCGCGGCGATCCACTTCAGCTGCAGCCGCTCCTCACCCGCCGACCGGGCGAACCTGACCACCACGGCCACGACGCTGACCACCAGCGCGGCGAGCGAAAGAAAGCCCAGCGCGGTGAGCACAGGGGGCGACGCATGAGCGGCCGGGCTGAACGGGTGCGACCAGAAGCGGGTCGCGTACACGATCCTGGCCGCCGACGTCAGCATGAGCGCCCCGCCCGCGAACCACGCGGCTGGCCGCCACCGCCGGGAGCGCAGCCGCCCGGTCGGGAAGAGCAGGAACAGGAAGGTCAGCATGGCGACGGGGATCACCCAGATCCAGTCGGACAGCCAGGCGAATGCCCGGCCGGCCGGCCAGGACCCGGGGGCCACGACGAGGGCCCGTAGGCCGTATTGCTCCGAGAAGGCGCTCAGCCCCAGCGCCAGGCCCGCCACCAGGAACAGCCAGCCGACGCGGTTGGCTGGCCGCCGGGAAGCAAGGACCAGGCCCACGACCGGGACGGCCAGGTTCACTGCTTCCCCGAGGACGTCGGAGAGGTTCCACCTCATGATGTCCGCCGGCACCCGGTGCCGGTCCACATACGCCAGCGCCAGTGCGCCGGCCATCAGCGCCACTGAGGCCGCCGCCGCACAGCCAGCCACCCATCGAGCGGTCGGAACCCTCATCCCCACCCCCAGCACCCGGATCTCCTTCCGGGGCGCGGGTCCCGGTACAAGGGGCCCGGCACAGTGTCCAGGCGGGCGGCTGGCCACCAACGTGGGCGAAGGTCTTGCTGACGATTTCCCGCTGCCTTCAATGCGGCAAGGGAAAAGCCGACGAAGGAAACCGCCCCATTGCCGTTGCCGGCAACTGCCGCGGCCGCTGCGTCGCCGATTTGGTCCCGCAGCCGGACCATGCCACCGATGCCCCTGAGGGCCCTGGCCCCTGTCATCAGTACCGCAACTCGCGTGGATGCAGGAGCGATGCGCTACGTGTGCAAATGGTATGAAGATCTTCCTGCCTGGGTGCTCGGCGCCGGCTACGACAGCTCCGGCAGCCAGTTGACCGACCGGCGGTGGATCTACGACTACGACGCGTGGGCTGAGGCCGCCGCGCTCACCAGGACCCGGTGACCGACCGAGGGTTCAGTGGTCATGTCGTCCTTACTGCCCGCCGGGCCAGCTTGGGCCGCGCCCGCGCCACGGTCGTCAGTACTCCGGATCCGGGTCGGCTGACTCGTCCAGGGCCGGGTTGTCGATGACAGGTACCGGGTCGAGTCCGATCTTCGCAGCGATCCGGGTCAGCAGCTCGTCCTGGGCGGCGAGGTGACCCTGCACGTGCGCCACCTCGTGCAGGGTCGCGCTCGCGTCATGGAAGGTCGCCTCCGCTCGCTTGTCCGCGGCGGCAGCCTGCACGTTCTGCCCGACCATGATGATCGACAGCAGCACCAGCTGCAGGAAGGTCTGCGCCACCCAGGAGACGATCGTTGCCGCACCGCCACGGATCGCGGCCGGGAGGCTGATCAGGTCGAACAGCGCGAACGCGTAGGCACACCACATGCTGCCAACCACCCGCGTGATCACAATCGCGACCTTCGTGTTGAACCGGTCAACCGCCGAGTCCCGGCGGTGCAGATCATCCACTTTCACCGGGCGGTCAGCCCGCCGCGCGGCGATGCGTGGATGGCGTATGTGCTGGTAGATCGTCATGACCTGGCCTCTCATCGACTGGCCGGACGTTTGTTCAGGCGGGCCGGGCGGCAGCGGATCACCTCGCCCGGCTCGCGGCACACGGCATTGACGCTGGTCGAGCACGCCGACGTGCCGATCTCCATCATCAGCAAGAGGGCCGGGCACGGCGACTCCGCGTTCACCCAGAAGACATACGTCCATGCGAGCGGCGATGATCTGCAGCGGCCTAGACCGATTCCAAGGTGCCGGCGCATCACCACCAAGCCGCCGACCGGCGCGGCGCGGGTCAGTACAGCTAGTCACCACCGCCAGGACAGGTTTGACGCGGCCAGACAGGCTCAGTAGGCGCGGGCGAAGATCAACCGCTTGCCGTAGGCGGACGCCTTGCCGCAGCGGATACACGTTCCCTGCTCAGGTTCGCCTGCCAGCGGGATGCAGCGGGGAGTGGCCGTGGTTTCCGCCTTGATCTCGTCTTCACAAGCCTGCTCGCCACAGTGCAGCGCCAGCGCCCAGCCGACCGCCACGGCGGCGGCGAACTCAGGCCAGGAATTAACAACGGCTGTGTGGTCGTCGCGGAAGTCGGTGGCCCGCCGGGCCAGCATTGCCTGGAACGCGGCAAGCTCGGCAGCCAGGAGGCCTGGCGCCGCATCGAGCGGGATGGCCTCCTTGGCGGCGTCCGGTTGCCGGTAACTCAGGCGGCGGGCCATCAACGTGGTACCGGCAGCCAGATCCCGCGGGCCCAGCTCGAGCCGGATCGGCACGCCGCGCATTTCCCAGTCGTTGAACTTGAAGCCAGGCGACAACTGCGGCCGGTCGTCCACGTGCGTTCGGATACCCGCGCGCTGCAGCGTGGCGGCCAGTTCGGTGGCTGCGGACAACGTTGTCTGGGCCCGGTCCCCGCGCCCGATCGGGACGATCACCACCTGGTAGGGAGCCAATGCCGGCGGCAGCACCAGGCCCTTGTCGTCACCGTGGGTCATGACCAGGGCGCCAACCATCCTGGTGGTCATGCCCCAGGAGGTGGTGTGGCACAGTTCGGCCGTGCCGCTCTCGCTGGCATAGGTGATCCCGAATGCCGCCGCGAAGTTCGTCCCCATGAAGTGCGAGGTGCCCGCCTGCAGGGCGCGCCCGTCCCGCATCATGCCCTCGATGGTGAACGTACGCTCGGCCCCGGCGAATCTCTCTCCCGGCGTCTTCTCGCCCGGCACGGTGGCCATGGCCGCGGTCTCCACGGCCACGTCCTGGTAAAAGCCCAGCGCCAGCATGGTCTCGGCGGTCGCGTCAGCCGCGGTCGCGTGCGCGGTGTGGCCTTCCTGCCATAGGAACTCGCTGGTGCGCAGAAACATCCGGGGTCGCAGCTCCCACCGGAGCACGTTGGCCCACTGGTTCAGCAGCAGCGGCAGATCCCGGTGCGAGCTAATCCACTTGGCCATCATCTCCCCGATGATCGTTTCCGACGTCGGCCGGATGACCAGTGGCTCCTCCAGTTCTTTGCCGCCCGCGTGGGTGACCGTGAACAGCTCGGGCGCGAATCCCTCGACGTGCTCGGCCTCGCGCTCCATATAGCTCTGCGGGATGAGCAGCGGGAAGTATGCGTTCTGGTGCCCGGTGGCCTTGATCCGCCCGTCCAGGTCCGCCTGCAGCAACTCCCAGATCCGGTACCCGTACGGCCTGATCACCATGCTGCCGCGGACCGGTCCCCGGTCCACCAATTCGGCACGGAAGACCACGTCGTTATACCAGGCCGGGAAGTCCTCGCTCTGCGGGGTAACGCTGCGCTCGTCACGTGCCATGATCTTCAGGTTACCGAGTCGGCGACAGTGCGTCCCAGATCGCCCGGTGGGCGTGACCGGGTTCGAACCAGTGACCCCTCGCCGCAGCGGCGGTCAGGTCAGCCGTTCAGGATGCGGGCTTTCTGCTGCTCGAACTCGGCCTGGGTCAGCACGCCCGCCGACAGCAGTTCGCCGAGCTGCTTCAGCTGGGCGAGCCGGTCACTCATGCCGGCTGACTGCGCCGGGGCGGCTGGTGCCTGCGGCGGTGGGACTGGCTCGGCGTAGGCAGGAACCCGCGCGGTGTGCCGGTTTCCGCCGGGTCCGTCAGCCAGCGCTGTTCGGCCTTGAATCGGCCATCGTGGCTCCCAACAAGTCCGTCAGGTCTACCTTGACTCCGAACTATCGTCAAGGCTACCTTGACGATATGACGGGATCCCAGGTTTCTGTACCAGGTGCCAGCCGACTCAAGACCGTGCACTGCTCGTTCTGCAACAAGAACAAGGACGCAGTCGCCAAGATCGTCGCCGGTCCGGGCGTCTACATCTGCGACGAGTGCGTGAATCTATGCCAGCAAATCATCGCGGCGGAATTCGCGGGGGAGCCGGTACGCGAGTTCACCGCATGGAATGAGCAGCCAGACGACGAACTGCTCGCAAGCCTGGCGCGGACTCAAGCTGTGGTCGCACAGGTCGATGCCGCCATCCACGACCATGCGACCGTCCTGCGCGGCCGGGGCATCAGCTGGACCCGCATCGGGGAAGCGCTCGGCGTGTCGAAGCAGGCGGCATGGGAGCGGTTCTCCGGGGAGGACTGAACTACCGACGAGGCCGCAGCGTCATTCGCTCGTGGCCCGTGCGTGGCCCGTTCGGTTGGTGGTGCCTGCTTGTGCTGTCACGATGGTTGCAGTAGGAGGCCCGGTTTCTGCGGAGGGAGGCCGTCATGATCATGGCGACTGGTACCGGTTTGGTGCCGATGCGGGTCAGCAAGGCTGTCGGTCTCAAGGACGGCGACGACTTCTCCGAGGTCATGGTGCTGGATGAGCTGGACGGGGACCGGCACCTGGTGATCTGGGTCGGCCATGCGGAGGCCTTCGGCCTGGCTGCCAGCCTGCAGGGCCTGCAGTGGGGGCGCCCGATGACCTACCAGTTCACCGCAGCGCTGGTGCGCAGCCTGGGCGGCCGGGTGCGCGAGGTTCGGCTGGACCGGATAGTGGAGGGCGCTTACGCCGCCACCGTCGAGGTCGAGGGACCGCACGGTGTGGGTCTGGTGGATGCCCGGTCCAGTGATGCGCTGAACCTAGCCGTCCTTACCGATGCGCCGGTCCTCGTCGCACCGGACGTGCTGGCCGACTGCATCGGCCGCCAGGAGGGCGATTCCGCTGAAGCGGCGCTGATGCGGCGGGCGCTGGCCGCAGACCCGATGACCATCCGGAGGGCAGACCGGCGAGAGGACCTGCGCGAGTGAACCTTGTCCGGTGTCGCGGTGCGAAGGTGTACTGCGGCGCCGCTGTGGCCGTGTCCCGCTGGTAACCGCCCACACCCGCTGGAACTCCTGCGCCACCCCGATCGCTGCACCGGGCCTTGTGGGAGCAGCGGCTGGATGCCCTGCACACCGAGGTGGCCCG
The DNA here is from genome assembly GCA_963730065.1 of uncultured Actinomycetes bacterium. GTDB lineage: Bacteria > Actinomycetota > Actinomycetes > Streptosporangiales > Streptosporangiaceae > UBA9676. The sequence continues at coordinate 769,382 of CAVSQL010000020.1, forward strand.
GGGCAAACGCGAACGAAGGAGCACCAGATGACCAGCAACGAACGTGCGGGCACCCGCATCCTGGGCAGCCTGCGGTCAGCAGATGGCAAGGGCATCGTGCGCGTGGAGGACCGCTTCGACACCGATATCGACGACCTGTGGTCGGCGCTCACCGACCCCCGCCGTCTGGCCCGCTGGATGGGTGAGGTAGAGGGCGACCTCCGCCTCGACGGTGAGTTCCGCGCACGCTTTTTTGCCAGCGGATGGGAAGGCACAGGGCGCGTGGCAGCGTGCGAGCCCCCTCGGCGGCTGCTGCTGCTGACCATGCAACCGGGCCAGCCGGACGAGCATTTCATCGAGGCCACGCTGACCGCTGACGGCGACCAGACCATCCTGGTCTGGGAGGAACGGGGCATGCCCCTGGACCAGCTCGCCGCCTACGGGGCCGGGATACAGGTCCATGTCGAAGATCTCGCCGCCCACCTCGCCGGGCGTGAGCGCTGCGACGCCGACGCGCGGTGGAACGAACTCCTCCCTGCCTATCAAGACCTGGCGGCCAACGCCGGCTAGGCACTGGCCGCTGCCGGACTAGGCGGCTGGTAGGACAGTCTCCGTCCGCAAGACGGATCAGCCACCTGCGGACGTCACCGCTGGGAGCGTGAGCCGATCGGCAGGCGGGTCGCGGCGGTCCATATCCCGCGGTCACGGTCCGCACAGCTCGATCAGCCGGCTGACTGTCGCCCAGTTGCGCGCCGTGCCAGCGACCCGGGCCGAGGTCGGTCCGCCCGCCTTGGCGAGCACGCGGCGCAGTTCGCTGCGCGGGTACCCGTCGGGGGTGTGCAAGTAGACCGTGCGGCCACGCACCCGGGCCTGGTCCCGGCTGCCTTTCGCCCGCACCTGCCGCTCCGTGTCGGCCAGCCATGCGGCCAGGCTGGGTCCGGGTACCTCGGGCAGGAACACCGCATGCAGCAGCTTGGGATCCGTCTGACCCGGAAACGGGTTGTCGCGCACGCAGCGGGCAAGTTCCTCGCGGGAGAGCACCACCGCGCGTGCCCGCACGCCGATGCCGGCGGCGATGGCCTGCTCCAGCTCAGCGGCCAGCGCCGCTGCGTCCGCACCACCTCCCGTGCTGCCGCCTGTCGGCGGCGGAGTGAACAGCACGTTTCCGCTCTGGATGTAGGTCATGACATCGGCATGGCCGAGCGAGGTCACCACCTCTCGGAGTTCGGCCATCGCGACCTTCTTGCCACCGAGGTTGTTGACCCCGCGCAGCAAAGCAACGTGAGTGGGCACGCCAGCATCATGGCAGAACAGAGGGCGCACCGCCTGTGACCTGGGCTTTCGTCGTGGAGCGGGTGCCGCGGGCAGCCGGGCCGGCTTGCCATCGTCGTGATCAGCTCGGACCGCAGATCTGCCCGTCGCGGCCACGCCCCCTGCCGCAGCACCGCCTTGTATGTCTGGGGCGGCTCCTGCGGCCTGCACCCGGCCGTCAGCTCGATGGTGCTCGGAGGAATGCGGTGAATGCCGGGAAGGCGGCCGGGTCTTGGAACAAGAACCCGTGGCCGCCTTGGTAGCCGTGCAGCTCGGCGCCGCCCTCAGACCTCCTGATCTGTAGATACCTGTCAGGCGTTCAGCGCCGTCCGGATCGGTCCGTGAGCTGGGGTGATCGCCACCCTGTTGTCCGGATCCGTCCATCTGACTGACGTGGTTATGTCTAGTACGGTCCAGCTTGTGGACGAAGTGAGGGTGGACGAGCACGGGCGGCCCGAGCCGCCCTACGACAGTGCTGAGGCCGCAACGCTGCTCGGTTTTCTGGACTACCAGCGGGCGACGCTCCGGCGGAAGTGCCACGGGCTGAGCAATGAGCAGCTGCGGGTGGCGCTGCCGCCTTCGCCGATCACGCTGGGCGGGCTGCTGAAGCACTTGGCCTGTGTCGAGGACTCCTGGTTCACCGAGACGGTCGGGAGTCAACCGCTTCCCGAGCCGTGGGCGAGTGTGGACTTCGAAGCTGACCCGGAGTGGGACTGGCACAGCGCAGCTGCTGACTCCGGCGACGCTTTGCGGGAGCTGTGGGCCGAACGGGTCAACCGGTCCCGCGGCATCATAGAGGCGCAGCTCAGCGAGGGTGAGGACGCGGCGCTGAGCCAGACCCATCCTGCCTGGGGCCGTCAGGATCCGGTCTCGCTCCGGTGGGTGCTGGTGCACATGATCGAGGAATACGCCCGGCACAACGGACACGCCGACCTGATCCGCGAATCGATCGACGGTCAGACCGGCGACTGAACCTGTCGTCTGGCGGTTGTCACCACTGTTCGTGCCTGTCGCAGTGATTGATCAGTTCCGGCTGTGTCCAGGCTCATCCAGGGCCGTCGTTAGCATCCCCGTACCAAGATCAGCTAGCTCCGCCGGGTCTCGAGCCACTGGCGTCGCATGCTGAGCCCGGGGACCGTGCTAGCCGTACCTTAAGTTCGGGTGCCCGCACGGTGGATCTCCTGGTCGCGCGAGGCGAGCCTTGAGATGTAGGTGACCGGAGTGGCCGGCACCGCAGCTCGCAGGAGGCATCCCAATGTACGCACCGAGTGCCAACGTCCCTTCCCCCCAATCCGTCCTCATGAGATTTCTGGTCAGGTCACGGGAATACCGCCACCCCCATGTGTGGGTTCGTGTGCGCGTTGCTTGTGGCGTCTTCAACCTCGGCCTTGGCGTCCTTCTGCTCGCTTCCTTCCACGAGTTGGGGCCGCTGACTTGGTTGGCGGCGCTGCCGCTCGCGGGGGCGGTGCTGATCTTCTGGACCGCCTACCGCCTGCAGACCAGTGTCCAGAGCTAGCTTGACAGCATCTCCCCGTAGCGGGATCGGTCAACCCCCGGCCCGCTTCGGGAGATGTTTCCGCTCTTCGGCCGAGCTGTCGGTCGCTGGTGTTCCGCGTCCCTCTCGCAGCCGCCAAGATCCATACCAGTGGCCGCCGTTTCTAGGCCGGTGGCCTAGTCGCCCCGGTGCGGCCCATGTTGAGCAAGCGGTCCGGAGCACGCCCGCGGCGTGTGAGTTTCCGCGGATACTAGAGCACAGAAGGGCGGGGAGCGCGATGCACAGCAACAGCGCCATCGCGGTAACCGACCAGCGGTCCGGCCCTCCCGTGCCAGCACGGGGCATATTCACGCTTGACACCGGTCCTTCCCGGGCTTCGCGGGTCTGGCGAGCATTGAGATGTGGGTGACCGGAGTGGCTAAGGCATCGCAGGTCACTGGAGGCGTCCCGGTGCATGCACCAGCGGCCAACTTCCCTTCCTCGCAGCCCGTCCTCATGAGATTTCTGGTCAGGTCGTGGGAATACCGCCGTCCCCGTCTCTGGGTGGGTGTGCGCGTTGCCTGTGGCATCTTCAACGTCGTTCTTGGCGTCCTTCTGCTCGCTGCCTTCCACGAGTTGGGGCCGCTGACTTGGTTGGCGGCGCTGCCGCTAGCGGGGGCAGCGCTGATCTTCTGGACCGTCTACCGCCTGCAGCAGGACAGCGTCCACCGGGTGCGTGAGCTGGAGGAGTCCCGGGCCAACTTGGTGGAGGACTCGGCGGCGAGGCTGCGCCGGATCGAGCGGGATCTGCACGACGGCGCGCAGGCCCAGATGGTCGCCGTCGCCATGAAGCTGGGCCTGGCCAGGGAGAAGCTCGACGGCATGGTCGACGGGACCGGGCAGGCCGGCCTGGATCGGGTCCTGGAGCTGGTCAACGCCGCCCACCGCGGGGCCAAGGAAGCCATCGCCGAGCTGCGTGACCTGGCCCGCGGCATCCACCCGCCGGTGCTCGACCAGGGTCTGGGCACCGCGCTCACCAGCCTCGCCGCGCGCGGCGACCTGGCCGTCGAGCTCGTCCTTGACCTGCCCGGGCGATCCTCGGCCGCGATCGAGACCATCGCCTACTTCTGCGCCGCTGAGCTGCTCGCCAACGTCGCCAAGCACAGCGGCGCCCGGCATGCCACGCTGGAGGCAGTCCACGTGCCCGGCCTGCTGCGGGTGCGGGTCAGCGACGACGGCTGTGGAGGCGCCCGCATCGAGGCCGGCGGCGGCCTGGCCGGGCTCGCCGAGCGGGTCAAGACCGTAGATGGCAGGCTGCAGATCAGCAGCCCGCCCGGAGGCCCCACGGTGGTCGCCGTTGAGCTGCCGTCCCACGCCTGACCGAACTGGAGCCCTCCTGATGCGGATTGTGATCGCCGAGGACTCGGCAGTAGTCCGGGCGGGCCTGGCCGAGATCCTGGCCGACCGTGGCCATGAGGTGGTCGCCGCCGTCGGCAACGCCGACGACCTGCTAGTCGCGGTGGACGAGCACCACCCAGACGCCGCCGTGGTGGATGTGCGGATGCCGCCTGGCTACGCCGATGAGGGCTTGCGCGCCGCGATCGCGATCCGCCGCGACCACCCGAAGGTCGGGGTGCTGGTGTTCTCGCAGTACATCGAGACCCGCCATACAGCCGATCTGCTCGGCGCGGCGTCGGGCGGCGGCGCGGCGGGAGTCGGGTACCTGCTCAAGGACCGGGTTGCCGACGTCGGGGAGTTCGTCGAGGCGCTGAGCCGGGTGGCGGCCGGGGGCACCGCTTTGGACCCGGAGGTCGTTACGCAACTTCTGGGCGCCAGTCGCCGCAACGACGTGCTCGGCACGCTCACCGCCAGGGAACGCGATGTGCTCGCGCTGATGGCCGAAGGCCGCTCCAATACCGCGATCGCCGGGATCCTGGTGGTTTCCGAGCGGTCCGTCGAAAAGCACGTCGGGAACATCTTCAGCAAACTCGGCCTGGCCCCGTCCGACGCCGACCACCGCCGGGTTCTCGCTGTCCTCCGCTACCTGCAGTCCTGACCAGCGGCACCACCGATACCAATCTCAAATACCCGCTCGATCCGGTTCGGTTGGATCAGGATGTGCCCCAGCGCTGCTGGGCGCCTGGCGGGTGATGCCGAGCTGGGAGCCGATCTTGGCCCAGGAGTAGCCGTAGACGCGCAGGTCCTTGACCGTCTCGGCTATGGCGGTGTCGATCTCTTCGGCCAAGCCGGGCATAAGGGCCAGGGCCTCAATGTCACCGTCACCGACGCGGCGGCGGTAGGCGCGCAGGATGCGCCGGATGAATGCGCTGTACTCGTCGTTCTCGACCTGCCGCCGTAGCCGCCTTGGCGTCAACCCGGTCCGCGAGTGACCGCTGTTCGCCCCGGCTCCCTGCCCTATCGGGCACGCAGCGGGCACGCTCTGGCACCACTGTGCGCTCTCGAACGCCACTCTTGTAAGCAGTCTTAGCATATGCTAACATAAATTTGCAGATGCAAGAGAGGATGTCGTGGACACCGCTGACATGACCGGGGACGGGCTGCTGAGGATGCTGGCCACGCTGGCCAACCCGCACCGGCTCCGGGTCGTGGCGGCCCTGGCCAAACAGCGCAACTACGTCAGCCAGCTCGCCCGCGAGCTCGGCATCAGCCGGGCCCTCCTGCAGGTCCACCTGCGCAAGCTGGTGGCAGCCGGGCTGGTCTCGGCTGTTATTGAGGTCTCAGAGGACGGGAAAGCTATGAAGTTCTACGAGGTAATGCCGTTTGCCATCCAGCTGACACCCCAGGCGATCATGGCCGCGGCCACGACCCTGACGGTGGGCAGTGAGCAGGATTCAAAGGTGGGGTCATGAGTAGCACGGTCGCTGTCGCCTTCGTTGTCGTCGTGCTGGTCGTCGGTGGCCTGCTCGCGTACGCGATCTTCCAGTGGGGACGCCAGCTTTCCATCAGCCGGAAGACACGAGCCGAGGTGACCACCAGCGAGGAGTACCGGCGCCTGTCGGAGATGGCTGTCACCGCCCAGGAGCACACCGACCTGAAACTCGGCGAGATCAACATGCAGCTCGCCCAGCTGCGCGACCAGCTGGATCAGGTGCAAAAAGTCCTCAAGGACGTCGAGTAAAAGCAGCCAGCGGAACCCGCAGGCTGAACCGTCCTCACAGAAAGCCAGCAGACCCATGCACTTCCACACCGATGACGATCCCATGGCCACCGCCGAGCAGCTGACCGCGCACGACCCGCGTGCCGCCGCCGAAGCCTTCCATGCCATCGCCTGCGACGACGGCGTCGCCGACGAGCTGCGCCTGTCCGCAGCCGAGCACCTGCCCCGACTGGACCCGCGTGCCGCCGCCCAGGGCTGTCTGGCCATCGCCTGCGACCACGGCGTCGCCGACGAGGTGCGCCTGTCCGCAGCCGAGCACCTGCCCCGACTGGACCCGCGTGCCGCCGCCCAGGGCTGTCTGGCCATCGCCCGCGATGATGGCGTCGCCGACGAGCTGCGCCTGTCCGCAGCCGAACTGCTGCCCGCCGTCGCCCCGCGTGCCGCCGCCGAAGCCTTCCATGCCATCGCTTGCAATGACGGAGTGGCTGACGAGGTGCGCCTGTCCGCAGCCGAGCAGCTGGCCGAACTAGGCCCGCGTGCCGCCGCCGAGCCCAGCTGACCCAACCGCCGGAAACACTGTTAGCGACATAGACCCACCGGTGATGCTTGATCGACCGAAGTGTCGTCTGCAGCCCCGGCAGCGGAAGCTCTGAACGGCTGGAACGCTGGCCGAAAGGCCACATGGCACTCCGCGCACCGATCCTTGGCGCTCGTGGTCGCTCCTAGGCGAGTGGCCTCCCACGTGGTGGGCTTCACCCGATAGGCGCCGATCAGTGCCCGGAGCGGGAGCGGTCAAGGGGCGCCCTGGATCGGCTCGACCACGACCTTCAGGTCCGTAGATACCAGCAAGGCCCCGCGGGTTCGTTCAGCGTAGGGCGGCACCGACCGTAATCATGATGAAACCTACGCCCACGACTGCGACCCCAAGGATTCCGGGCCATGCCGACCAAAAAGGTATCTTCCCTACGGTGTATACCCGCCAGCTGATGGTGAGCAGGCCGCTGACAAGAATGGTCGTGAAACCGCCCACGAACCATTGGTCTGACCTTTGGCCGTTGACTTTTCCTGCCGTCTTTTCCTTAGCCATATTTCGGACCAATCCATATCTTTCTAACGGCCTTATCATGGGAACCGGCCCGTGACCGCCTACACCTTGCAGGGGATGGCCTGCGCCCGGTCCGGGCAGGTTCCCGCCTGGCCCTTGTCTTCTGACCGGAGCATATCGACCTGCCGTCTGGCTGCTGCGAGCTGGGACCGATCGGAGAAGGATCATCGGCGAGCACGCATCCGGTGTGCGTGGCGAATAGCCGTGCTGATCTGGCGCAGAGTCTAGTGCCTCGGCACGGCGCGCACCGCGCGGGCCTTCCAAGGCTGAGCGGCATTTGGCGTCCTGGTAAGGCCAAAATCAGGCCAGGTCACCTCAAGCACGTTGCTGGTGTTGTCAGCTCATGCCCAGGAAGGTGACGGGCCCCGGGCAGCCCTGCGGGCTTGGCAAAGAAACCAGTTATCGCCAGGCTTGCCGTCCTGCTCACGTCCGAGCGCCTGGCCGGGCTGGGCTGGCCGCGGCGGGAGCTGCCCGCGGGATCGGGATCGGTTGTCATGCCAGTTGGCGACAAGCTGCATCCCGGCCGCGATCCAGGCCATGAAAAAGACGAGCACGGTCAGGACGGCCACCTTGCCCACTGGGTCACTACCGGTGATAAACACGGCCGCCACCATCGCTGGCGGCGGAATGATCAAGGCGGCGCCCGCGACCACCTTACTCATCGGCGGCCGGGTCCGCGCCCGGGCGGGCTGACGCGGCGGCGGGGCTATGGTCAGCCCCCGGGGAAGGTCGGCGGTGACCGCGGCCAGCTCCCCATAGATCCGCGCGGCGAACGCCTGTCCCACCCGCGCATCCAGCTCATCTTTGGTCAGCCGCCCCCGCACATACGCGGCCTTGAGCACCTCGACCACCTGCTCGCGGTCGGCGTGCGACGCCCGCAGACGGCCACGGCCTCCCGCCGTCGCTGTTATTTCATCTCCCGGCCCTGCCATCACCGGCGCCTCCCCCCCATGAGCACGATGCACCAAAGCGTAACGCGGTCAGGCTTACCATCCCCGGGTTTTCTGATTCGTAGTTACCTGCATCGTGTTCAGCGTCGTCCAGATCGGTTCGCGACCTGGGATGCTGGCCAGCAGGGCACAAGGTGGACGCGCTATCCGTGTTCGCTGGCACCCGCCCATATTCGTTGGTGTTGGTGTCAGGCGCTGATGTCAGTTCGTTGCGCCTTTGACGCAGCCTCTGAACTACAAGCTCGCCAGGCGGGACACGCGCACTCTCAGGGGTTCTTACTGATGCTGTCGGCCAAGGACACAGAACTCATTACCTTCGGGGTCTGCCATGACAACCCAAGATTGGTCACCCTGGCCAATGTCAACACGCTTTGCGCCATGAGCCTCAAGGCGAGCCACCTCGGCGTCCTGGTCATCAGGCCTGAAGTCGAGATGCAACCGGCTCTTAGCCTTCTTGCTCTCATCAAGCCGGACGAAGTCCAACCCCGGCAGGCGATCCGGCTCCGGGCGGATCTCGAACTCCTCATCAGAGGAGTGGACCACAACCCAACCAAGAGCCGTAGCCCACCACTGCCCCAAGGCCACCGGATCTACCGAGTGAACAACTACCTGTTCCCATTCCAAGGTCATCCGCCGAGCCTAGGCCTACCAGGGCTTCGAAAACAGGCGCTTGAAGCGCTTAGAGGGAGGCCATCCGTCCAGCCAGTGCGCCAGAATCCGTATCCCGCAGGTCAGGATCCGCCGGATGTCCAGGCTGTCCGCCTGGGTCCGGTGCAGTCCGGTCAGTCTGTGAGAAAACTGTGAGAGATCGCGGCTCTAACGATCTTGCTGGCTGGTCTGGGGGATTTCGACGGAGACGTTGGTCGCTTTGACGGTCGCGACCGCGAGCATCCCTGGTTCCAGGGCGAGCTCGTCGGCGGCTTCGCGGCTGAGCAGCGAGACGAATCTGTTCGGCCCGGCCTGGATCTCGACCTGGGCCATCACGGTGTCGCGGACGACGCGTGTGACCAGGCCGCTGAACCTGTTCCGCGCCGAGTGGGCCACCACTTCCTTGTCTGCCGCGCGATCGGCCCCCTCGGCCAGCTCCTGGGCAAGCGTGGCCAGCGACACCCCATCCACGACCAGCCGCCCGGCGGCATTGGTAGTTGTCGTGATCCGCCCGGCATCGGCCCAGCGGCGCACGGTGTCGGTACTGACACCCAGCAGGCTGGCAGCTTCGCTGATCCGGAATGCCGGCATCTTGTGACCCTAACGCAGATGCGACGAAACCATCCGGTAAAAGACGCAAACGCGCCGCGAATTATCCGTTTGCGGCGGAGCTGCGTCCTTTTCTGGTAACGCCACGCCGGGCCGGGAGGAATTGCGTTCCCCCAGGCCCGGCTACCACAGGCCCATCTTGGTCGCTCAAAACCGCAAAGGCCAGGTGGCATGCCCACATTAACAGCACCAGGCCCTTTGGCCGCCGGTAGATTTAGCGAATGCTTAGCAGTGTCTGGGTTGAGGTGGTGGCCCTGGTGGCCGCGTTTGTCATCGCGGCGGTCACCACCCCGGCCGGGGTGTCGGGTGCAGTGCTGCTGCTGCCGTTTCAGGTCAGCGTGCTGGGCACGCCCAGCCCGTCGGTGACGCCGACGAACCTGCTCTACAACGTGATAGCCAGCCCTGGCGCGATCTGGCGCTACCGGCGGCAGGGCCAGACCGGCGGTCCGCTGACCTGGCTGCTGCTGGCCGGGACGCTGCCCGGCGTCATCGCCGGGTCGGTCATCCGGGTCTATGTGCTGCCCGGCCCGGTGGTGTTCGACTTCGTGGTCGCGGCGGTACTGATCCCGCTGGGTGCCTGGCTCGCGCTGACCCAGATGACCACCCCCCGCCCCACCCGCCGGGCCCGGCTGCCACGCGTGGTCATCGGGGTGATCGCGGCGGTGGCGGGCTGTGTCGGCGGCATCTACGGCATCGGCGGCGGATCGATCCTCGCCCCGATCCTGGTCGCCGACGGGCAGCCGCCATCGCTGGTCGCGCCCGCCGCGCTCAGCTCGACCTTTGTTACCTCTCTGGCCGGGGTGGTGACGTTTACCATCTTGTCGGTGCACCAGCACGGCAGCGTGGCCCCGAACTGGCCGACCGGCATCGCTCTAGGAGCCGGTGGCCTGGCCGGTGGGTACGTCGGCGCCCGGCTGCATGCCCGGATGCCGGAGGCGATCATCCGGCGGCTGCTGGCGCTGGTGGTGGTGGCGATCGGCATCCGCTTCCTGTGGGCAGGCCTGGCCGCCGCCCTGTAACAGGACCGTCCAGGAGTGGCTGCGCGCTCGGCCGACATTCCAGGCCCGTCGCCCCGTGTCGATAGCTGGCCATGGTCTTGGCAGCAGTTTTGGCAGCAGTCAAGCGCCATCCGCGGGCGCCCAAGGGGAAGGTTGCTTGATTCAGCCCAACCTGTACAGTACAGGTATGACTGTACTGACGCAGGCGGACCTGGGAACCCTCACCCGAGTCGGCAAGGCGCTGGCCGACCCCACCCGCCGCCGGGTCCTGGTGCAGCTTATCGACGGCCCAGGCTACCCGGCCGAAATGGCCGAGGACTTCGGGACCACCCGCGCCAACCTGTCCAACCACCTGACCTGCCTGCGCGAGTGCGGGCTGGTGACCGCGACCGCCGAAGGCCGCCGGGTCCGCTACGAGCTGGCCGACCAGCGCCTGGCCGATGGGCTGCGCGTCCTCGCCGCGCTCGACCTGCCCGGGACCTGCCAGTGACACCCACACGGAGCTGACCCCGGAGGTGACCAGATGTCCCGTGTCCAGTTGTCGATCAACGTCAGCGACTTCGACGCCGCCGTCGCGTTCTGCTCCCGGCTGTTCGGGACCGCGCCCGCCAAGCTGCGGCCGGGCTATGCCAACTTCGCCATCGACGACCCGCCGCTCAAACTGGTGCTGAACTCGCCCGGCAACGGGCCCGGCGGCACCATCAACCACCTGGGCGTGGAGGTCGCCTCGACCGAGGAAGTCACCCAGGCCGGGGCGCGGCTGAATGCTGAGGGCCTGGACACCGAGCCCGAGCCGGGCGCCGTCTGCTGCTACGCCCTGCAAGACAAGGTGTGGGCCCATGATCCCGATGGGGTGGCGTGGGAGTACTACACCGTGCTGGAGCACATCGAGATGCCATGACCGTGCCGCTCCCCCAGCCCACGGCCAACCGGCGCCCAGGCACCATGCTGATGGCGGGATCGGCGGACTGGCTGCGGCTCGCTCGCCTCGCCCGCATCCTGTCATGGCTCACCTTGGCCTGGATGGGCATCGAGGGCGGAGTGGCGATCGTCGCGGCGGTGGTCGCTGGTTCGGTCGCCCTGCTCGGGTTCGGTCTGGACAGCGGTATCGAGGCGATAGCGTCCATCATCGTCATCTGGCGGTTCACTGGCACCCGGCTCGCCAGCTCCACTTCCGAGCGGCGCGCCCAGCAGCTGGTGGCGGTCAGCTTCTTCCTGCTCGCTCCCTACATCGCCGCCGAGGCGATCCGGGCGCTGGTGGCCGGTGACCGGGCCGAGACCAGCGTTGTGGGCCTGGTGCTCACCGCGGGCACCGCTGTCTTTGAGCCTGCGCTCGGGGTGGCCAAGCGGCGGATCGGTGCCCGGCTCGGTTCCTCTGCCACTGCTGGGGAGGGAACGCAGAATCTGCTATGCGCCTACCTGGCGATGGCGGTGTTCGCTGGGCTGGCCGCCAATACGCTGTGGGGCGCCTGGTGGCTCGATGGCGTGGTCGCGCTAGGTATCGCGGGCTGGGCGGTAGTGGAGGGACGGCGGGCGTGGGCCGGGAGGTCGTGCGCCTGCGCAAGCCGGCCGGGGATGCTGTGCTGATCCTTAAGGAACCTGAGTCGCTGACCCCCT
>CAVSQL010000021.1:0-25981 GCA_963730065.1 uncultured Actinomycetes bacterium
GGGAGCGAGGTCCGGCCAGCGCAATCCGCAGACGCCAGGGCCGCCTCACGTTGGCTGGTTGATGCCGGTCCCGGGCCGGCCGGGTCGGTGGCGGCCGTGATGAGGCTGCGTGGGCCGCCTCCCCGGTGGGTCGTTGTGGCTCTGCGGCGGCTCGGGTGGGACCGCAATCCGATGCGGCGGGCCCCTGACCGCGTCCAGGCGCTGCTGCGGGCTGTCGTGCTGGCCATGCTGGTGATCGGCGGCCCAATCGCCACCGCCTATGCCAGCCATGCCGCTTATGCCTCCGCAGCCCGGACTGCGCGTGCCCAAGCTATGGCCTGGCACCGGGTACCGGCGCTTATCCTCCGCGTCGGGCCGGTAGCCACGCTCTGGCAGCGTCCTGACACAACCGGGCCCGCCACGTTGTCGGTACGGTGGACAACCCCGCAAGGGGCGTCTCGCACCGGTGAGATCGCCGGTCGCGCCGATGCCGCGCCAGGCAGGCTTACAGCGGTTTGGATCGACAAGGCGGGCCGGCTAACCGCCCGGCCGCTGTCGCGCACCGATGTCGTGGAAGCGGTGGCGGTGACCGCTACGGCCCTCATCCTGCTGCTGTCTGCTATCAGCTGGGCGGCCTCGGCAGTGCTGGACCGCTACCGGCTGGCCCGCTGGGAGGCGGAGTGGTTGGCAGTAGAACCGCAGTGGACCGGCAGGCGATGAATTCACCGGCCCGACCGGGCACGGCTCGCCAAAGAACCATTCGCGCAAGTCAAGAGACCAGTCAATGCGCCGTGAACCCCGTCATCAGCACAGCAGATGGCGCGCCTGTACCCCCAGGGCTGCATCGTCTGGTTGCCGACTAGAGCAGGAATTAACGACGATCTTGACGAAACCCTAACAGCAGTCCCGCCAGTCTTGACGCCGCCCATGCAGCAGGCCCAGGGCCTAGGTGCCTAGCGTCGAAAGTGATCAAACCACCGCTCATGGTCGGGGCGTCGTCCAGGGCCAAGTGCCCAGGCCGGATGCGGTGGCGGTCGGAGGTGGCGCGCCATGGCCCTACGCAAGGCAGCCAGCCTGCCCGGCACCGATGAAGCCTCCGATCTGCCCGGAAAGCTCCTGGTATACGGTCAAGCGGCGCCTGCTTGGCCCGCCGCTGGTCAACGAGCAGCTGACCCCGTGCGCCCCCGTGTGAGGAGCGCCGGGACGCGGTTCGCCCGATACCGTCGCTCCCTTCTCTTGGGGGGCAGGCGGGGGTCTCAGAAGGAGAGACCGATGCCACGACAGGCAGCCGTGCAGTGCCCCGCGGTCATCGCGCTCGGCTGGAGCAGCAGGTGAGGCCGCCACGGCGGCTCGATCCTGTCCAGCCCGCAGCGGGCGATGCCGCCGGCGCCGGGCGTTCGTCGGTCACTACTGCGGCGCGGACGACGGGCCGGGCCAGGATTTCGCACCGCCGGACGGCGGCCATGCCAGCTTTTCCGGCCACCGTCCGGCCGCGGGCGAAGGTGGTGCTGTTCATCGCGTTCGCCTTCGCGATCATGGCCGATCCGGTGTCGTCGGTGGCCTACACGATCGAGGCGTCGCTGCGGGCGTTGCACGGGTATCTCGGGCTGCTGATGGCCACCCAGGTCATCGTGCTGGGGATCATCTTGCTGGTCGATGTGAACTACTGGCAGCTGGTCGGGCGGTTCCCGATGGGTGGCGGGTCCGCCGAGGGGGCGGCCCGGGCGTTCGGCACCGGCTGGGTATTCGTGCCGATCGGCGCGTTGATCGTGGACTTTGTGCTCACCATCACCATCTCGGTCGCGGCGGGCGTGAGCGCGCTGATCGCCTACCTGCCCTCGCTCGCACCGGCGCGGATCATCCTGGGCCTGGGCCTGCTGGTGCTGGTGGCCGGGCTGACCTGGTTCGGGCACGGCGGCCGGCTCACGTTCGCGGTGATGACGCTGCTGTTCCTAGCGGCCGCGGTCGCGGTCTTGGTGCACGGGTTCATCCACCCGGCGCTGGCCTATGGCCGGGCGCCGGTCACCGGCCCAGAAGGCGACCCGCTGTTCGCGGTGGTGTTCTCGTTCCCGGTGGCAATGGCGCTGGCGACCGGCACCGAGGCCCCGTCCACCGCCATCGCCCAGCTGGGCCAGCTCGGCCCGGCCGACCGGCGCCGGTTCGCGCGAGGCACGCTGGCGGCGACGTTCGTCATCGTCGCCGGGCTCACGATCGGGCTGGCCGGGCTGGCGGTGCGGCTGCACGTCGGCATCCCGGGGCCAGACTCCACCCAGATCGCCGACATCGCCCACGCCGCGGCGGGCAGCGGCTCCCTCTACGCCCTCTTTCAGGCGGCAAGCGCGCTGCTGCTGCTCGCCGCCGCCAGCTCCTCCTTCCAGGCCGGGCCCGGCCTGCTGAAGGCGCTGTCGCGGCACCCGCACAGCGCCGGAATCGGCATCTTGCCCCGCGCCCTCGGGGAAACCAACCGCCACCACACCCCCTACTGGTCGGTGCTGGTCTACCTGGCCGCCTCCGCCGCCGTCCTGATCGCCGCCTCCGGCCACGAGCAGGAACTGGTGCTGTTTTACGCCGTCGCGGTGTTCGTCAGCTTCCTCGCCGGGCTCGCCGCCATGGCCCGGTTCTCCCTGCGCGACCGCCGGCCCGGCCTGGCCGCGGTCAACATCGCCGGCGCGGCCGCGGTCGCCTTCACGCTGCTGGTCAACCTGGCCCGCGGCTACCCGCTGTTGTCCATCGCCGCCACCGCCGCGATCGCCGCCACACTGTACGCGCTGTGGGCCAGAGCCGGGCGCCCAGCCGGCGTCGAAGAAGTAGAACGCCACCTCGACGACCCAGACCAGACGCCCGATGAGCGCGCCGACCGCACCGGCGGCCCAGCAGGTAATTGAACAGATGCAGCAAATTGGGCGCGGCGAGGTGCAGCAACCGCGACTCCGAGGTGAAGCTACCAGCGCCTGCATCACCATCAGCGTCACCAGCTCCGCGTCACTCAGCTTGGAGGCGATGCCCGCCCGGAGCCGGGTTCTACGGCGGCTACGGGATCAGGGCTGGAAGCGGTAGCCCATGCCGGGTTCGGTGTGGAGGTGGCGGGGGCGGGCGGGATCTTGTTCGAGTTTTCGGCGCAGCTGGGCCATGTACTGGCGCAGGTAGTGGGTTTCGCGGATGTAAGTGGGTCCCCAGACTTCGGTGAGGAGCTCGCGCTGGCTGATCAGTTTGCCGGGGTTGCGCACCAGCATCTCCAGCAGGTACCACTCGGTGGGGGTCAGGCGGACGTCTGCACTGGACTCTGCGCCACCGCCTGCTTGTTGCGCAGCGCGTATGGTCTTGGCGGCGAGGTCAACGACGTGGTCGCCGATGCGGACGGTGGGCGGGGTTTGGCTGGGGGGAGCGCGACGGGTGATGGCGCGGATGCGGGCGATGAGCTCGTCGATGCCGAAGGGCTTGGTGACGTAGTCGTCGGCGCCGGCATCGAGGGCTTCGACCTTTTCCTGGCTGCCGGCCCGGCCGGAGAGCACGATGATAGGGACCTGGGTCCAGCCGCGCAGCCGGTGGATGACCTCGACGCCGTCGATGTCGGGCAGGCCGAGGTCAAGGACGACCAGGTCGGGCCGCAGCTTCGCGGCGTCGCGCAGGGCGGTGGTGCCATCGGCGGCGACGGCGACGTCGTAGTGGTGGGCGCGCAGGTTGATGCGCATCGCCCGCAGGATCTGGGGGTCGTCGTCGACGACCAGGATTCGGGTCACGGCGCGGCCCCGCGGCGGGAGGCGGCGCGCCAGGCGTCGACGCGGCTGGTGATCGCTGGATGGGCAGTTAGATCTTCCGCGACGGCGGCGGGCGCCATGGGTGCGGATGGTGCTGCGGCAGCTGGGAGGGTGAGGATCATGGTGAGGCCGCCGCCGGGTGTGTCGTTGGCCGCCAGCGGCATCCCGGCCGCGGCCACCGCGAGGCCGCCGATCCGGCGGCCCACGGTGAGCCCGCAGACTGACGGGAGGCGGCCCCCTTCCTGGCGGGCGCGTTCGTGAGTGACCATGTGCACGTCGATCGGCCCTGACAGCGCGGTTGTGGTGACGCCAACTCCCCAGGAGCGCATCATCTGCGGTGGCGTCCTTCGAAGACGGTGGCTAGGTCGTTGTGCAGTTCGGAGGGCGCCAGGATCAGGACATCGTCCCCGGCCTGCAGCCGAGTGTCACCTTTGTTCGGGACGAGCTGGCCGCCTCGCACGATGAAGGTGATCCAGGCGTCGCCGGGGAGGCCGGCCAGGTCGGCTATGGTGCGGCCGTCGGCAGGTGAGTGGGGCTTGATGGTGAGCCGGTGCACGCCGCTGGGCTCATCGCGCAGCCGTACCCCAAGCGCCCAAGGCTCGGGCTCCAGCACGCGCATGGGAACGCGGAGCAGCCGGGCGGCGGCGGGTGTCAGGCTCCCTTGTACCACCACGGAGAACACCACTACGACCGCGACGATGCCGTACAGGCGCTCAGCGCCGGGCACGTGGGCGGCGAGCAGGAAGCTGCCCAGCAGGATCGGCACCGCCCCTTTGAGCCCGGCGAACAGCACGAAGTTGCGCTCGTTGCTTTTCAGCCGGGCCGGGATCAAGCACAACCCGACCAGGACCGGCCGGATGGCGAACGCGAGCGCCGCCCCGAGAATGAGCCCGGGGATCCACACGTCGGCCTGGGCGATCACACCGAGATCGATGGTGAGGCCAAGGACGATGAAGGCGACGATCTCGGCGAGACTAGCCAGCGCCGAATGGAACGTCTCGATCTCCCGTTTGAACGGGGCACGCTCATCGCCCAACGCGATCCCGGCGGCGAACACCGCCAAGAATCCTGATCCGTGCGCGAGTGTGGCGATGCCGAACAGCAAGAGCACGCACGCCAGCGTCCGCAGCGGATAGAGCCCTTCGCTGGGCAGCGGTACCCGCCGCGTGAACCACAGCAGCGCCCGGCCGCCCACCACGCCGACCGCCACCCCGACGGCCATTTGCAGCAGGAACTCGCCGCCGACATGAGCGAACGCGCCCGCACTGACACCGGCCGCGGCGATCAGGCTCACCATCAGCGCGATCCCCACCGGGTCGTTCGCCCCCGCCTCCCCCTTCAAGATGACGCCGGCCCGGCCGGAGACCTCCCGTTGGCCAAGGACCGAGAACACCACCGCCGGGTCTGTGGGCGCTACTGCCGTGGCCACCAGCAGCGAGACATACCAGGCAAGGCCGAACGCGAAGTGCACCAGCAGCGCACAGGCGATCACGGTCAGGAACGTGCCCAGCACGCCGGTGATAGCAATAGGGGCAGCCGCGGACCGGAACAGGGCCCAGCCGATGTTCATGCCGCCGTCGAACAAGATGCACGCCAGCGCCACGGCCACCAAATGCTCCACCGCATGCTGCGAGGGCCCATGCAGGGCAGGAATCACCTTGGCCGCGATGGCCGCACCCACCAGGAACAGCGCAGGCGCGGGGAGCTTGACCCGATGAGCCAGCCGATTCGACAGCACCGCGACCAGCCCCACCGCCGCCACCAGCACTACCAGTAGGGCAAACGGCTCGACGCCAGTCACGACGGGGCTCCTCCGGGACGGTCACGGCTAAGGCCTTACCGACCAGGCTTCCCGGCGCACCACTGCCAAGTTTAGCCATGACGCCTGGCACCTTGACTGGCGCCTGGCCTTGCGAGTATCGCCACGCTTGCCGCTCATGAGTTGCGGGACACCGGCTCAGAAGGCTCCCCAGACGCCGGAGCGGCGATAGCCGGCGAGCATCAGGAGCGCGATGGCGAACTGGACCACAGATGCCACGCCCTGAACGGCGATGTACCAGGCCGGGTTGCTGGCCGCCATCTGCCCGGACAGTTCCAGCACCGTCACCGGCACGCGCAGCACCCCCAGCAAGAAGACCGCCAGGATCACCCAGAACAGCCAGCGCCAGCGCCAGACGACACCAGCCGAAATCACACCTATCAGGCCAGAGAGCGCAACCGCGAACACGATTTCCGCAACCCGCAGACTGCCCGGCGCCCGGGCCAGGCCTGGCCGGTAAACCTGCGGCGACACGGCCAAGATGGTGATCACGGTGGCCCATGCCGCCAGGAAGAACGCCAAGACCAGCCACTGGGTCCGGTTGGTAGCCGTCCTCTGGCGGCTCACGTGCCAGATCCCGGGCACCCCCGGTCACACATGACTGCGCGAGTCAAGATCAGCGTTTCGCGACATAGCTTCCCCGGCCGGGCACGGTCCGGATAGCAGCCTGGTCCCGCAGGTAGGCGATGGCGCGCCTGACCGTAGTGCGCGCTACACCGAACAGATCCATGAGTTCCTTCTCAGACGGCACCGGCTGCCCCACGGCAAGCGCCCCTGATTCGATGCGCCCAAGCAGCCATGCCGCTATCTGCCGGTGAGGGGGCAGCTCAGCACGGTAATCGATCTCCGGTGCCTCCACGCGATCAAGGTATCTAGCCTACAACGATGCGCTCATTAGAGACCCGTAGCGATACGTATCGCTACGGGTCGTACCATACGAATTGTGGCGCGCAGGATCATAGGCCCGGAGGTATTGACGCGCGCCGAGGTTGCACGAGTGCTGGGGGTGCATCCCAGCACGGTCACACGCTGGGCCACCGCAGGCCTACTTCCTTATTTCCGCACCCCGGCTGGCGAGCGACGCTACCGCAGGTGCAAGGTCCAGGACTTCCTCAACCAGCCCCGCCCAGAGCGCCTCACCCCGTATAACGCCGGCCAGAGGAGCCCGTCTGTGCAAGGCGAACCAGGCTGCCCCAGCCGAGTGAGTTCTACCGCGACTTCGGAAGAACATCACGGATGCTGTCGCGCACAACATGCCACGGCGGCGGGATGGACGCGGGTGACTGCACGGTGACAGAGGCCCAGGCGATGCCTGCCGCTGCCGCTTCGTCAAGCGTCCCGCCGGCCGCAATCTGCTGGAGGAATCCTGCGGCGAAGGCATCACCAGCGCCTGTGGTGTCCACCACTGGAACCAGTTGCGCCGGGTAGACGGTCGAGCCGTCATGGTCGTGAATCACGACACCGTCGGGCCCCCGTGTCACCACCACCGCCCGCAGCGCCCCAGCGCCAGTAAAGAGGATGTCCTGCAGGTTCTGGTCACCGTACTGAGTCTCGGACCCGATCACATAGGTTGCCGGCAGGGCCGGTGCCAGCAGCGGCGGCGGGACCGCAGCGACCATGACGCCGGAGGCGGTCAGCTTCGTCATCGCCGGCAGGAACTCCCCACGCCAGCCCGCAAGGTAGACCACGTCCCCGGCGGTGATGTCCGTCACCGGGACCGGCACCGTGTGCAGCAGATCCGGCCACATGCCGGTCATCGCGCGCTCCCCCGACGGCTCGACCAGAATGACGACCTCCGAGGTGTGACCCTCACGCGCATGGACGAAACCTACATCGACGCCCGCGGCTCCCAGCACAGCCAGCAGCCGCGCCCCCTCCTCGTCTTCGCCGACGTAGCCGACCATATGGACATTGACCCCAGTGCTGGCCAGCGCGATCGCTGCGTTGGCGCCGGACCCGCCGGGCCGTTCGGAGGCCTCGCTGGCTTGCACGAACCCGCCGCTGGGCGGCAGGCAGGGCACGTGCAGCACCCGATCCCACGCGATCGGCCCGACGACCCAGAAGTCAGCCATAGGACGCGCGCCTCATCTCATGCAGCCCGCCCGCCAGCCGGTCCAACGCCCCCGCGTCTGACAGGACGACCCGGTCAAGCCATCCGATCCTCACCTCGGCGCTGCGGCAGCCGAGGATGCCCCCGGTGATCGCCGCGACGGTGTCGGTATCGCCGCCCAAGCCGACTGCATACCGCATCGCCTCGTCCACGTCATCCCCGCACGTGGCCAGGACATGCAGCACGGCGGCGAGGGTCTCCGCCGCACCCAGCGGCACCCCCTCCACGCCCGGCCGCCAAATCCCCTGCCCCGCAGCCTCCGCAGTTTCCAGCAGAACGGCTGCCGCGGCGTGCTCCCCCAACGCATGTTCAAGCTCGCCGAGCGCGACCGTGATGAGGGCCTGCGCGGGGCAGCCTTCCACCGCATAGGAGGCCATGGCGGCGACGGCACATGTGGCGGCGATCGCCGCCGTGCCGCCGTGAGTGACCCGGGTCAGCCGGGTGACCACGTCCCGGCGTCGTTCGACATGCGTGGCGGGGATCGCCCACCCGGCGGGCAGGATCCGCATCAGCTGCCGATCCTCATGGGCTCCCGCGGCCCCTTCTACCAGTGCAGCGAAACCGCCCACCGGGAACCGCGCGAGGCGGCCGCGACGCCGTCGCCCGGCGAATGGTGGGACAGCAGCGAGGACACAGTGCCCGGCGGCAGTGGGCCGGCCATGTCGGTGGATGTCATGGGGGCCGGTGACGACGGTGACTGAGCCGTACCCGGCCGGGCTAGATCCCGCCCACATCCTCGCCATCTGCACACACGCCACCGGCGGTCGGCCGGGGCTGGCCGTCGGTGCCCGAGAAGGCATGTGTGTCTGTCTCCCGTCGCGGCGCGCGGCCCGCAGTGCCCGCGCCGCGCTGGCTCGCGTCGGCTACCGCGTCACTGATGACTCCGGGCCACGTGGCCGGGACCTGGTCGTGACCGGCTGGAACCCGGCTGGGCTGGAGTCGCGCCTGAACGCCATGCGGGTCGTATTGCACCAGCTCGCCGAGAACCCGTCGCCGACCGCCCGGGCTGTGATCGAACGATTCCGCAGTCTGCCTAGCGCAGCCCAGTCGCCACGCTCGGGCCTGGGCATCCTGGATGAGGCGCGAACTGCCCTGCGCTCCGGGGTATCCGCACGATCAGGAATTCACGCCCCCCGCCCTCCCGCCGTCCTTCCTCCCGACCTAGGCGTCGCGCTCCAGCTGGGCACGGCCAGCGTTCTGGAGCAAGCGATCGACGATCTCATCGAACGCCATCTCCGCGTCGCCGGGCACGCGCTCGCGCTGTTCTGTTCGCTGCGCGAGCAGATGGATATCGGCCGCGCCCAGGACGTGGCCATCCGCTGGGCAGGCATCACCTTCCATCTCGGGGGAACCGCCGCCCAGGACTCCACGCCTCTCCTTGAGGGCGCGCTCCGGTTCCCCGACGCCTCACCAGTCAAGCAGCCAGGTCACCAACCGTGGAGCGGGCCCTTCAGTCGGGATGGCGTTGGGGTCACCTGCATGGACTCCCGCGCCACGACGGCTTCACAGGCACCCACGGCTGCCCCACCGCCTCGTCCAGGCGGAAGTCATCCCCGCGCCGACCGCCCGGGCCTTCGCCCCTAAGTACCTCGCGCGGTGGATCCCAGAAGGAGGGGCGCAGGTCCGGACGCCGGAGGCGGCCCAGCACCCAGGAAATGAGGAGGACCGGAAATGATCCCGGAACAGCACCCCGACCCCTTCGAGGACGTGCTACGGCAGGGCCTACAACGAGCGATCCAGCTCGCCTCCGCTGCCGTGACCGCCGGCCAGGTGTATCTATTCCACCGGAACACCCAGACCAGAGCCGTTGACGAACGCGATGACCGCGCCCGCCGGGCACTGCACGCCCAGATGCGCGCCGAGCAACAGGCAGGCCGCGCCGGCTGGGCGCCCGCCCTCGACCCGACATGGTTGCGCGAGGCCACCCTGCTGCAGGTCGCCCGCGCTTGGAGCGCGGCAGTGCCCTACTCCGATCGGGCCGTTCCCTGGTACGAGCCCGCAGCCGCCACCGCCATGCGCAACTGCGAGGAAAAGCTCCGTGACCTGCATCCCTACGCCATGGGCCGCTACGACCGGCTGCGCGCCGATGGGCTTGGGCCTGCCGAGGCGATGCAGGAGGCCGCGCCATTGTTCGCGCGTCCGCCCCGGGCGCGCGACTCGTCATCCACGCCCCGGCCGATGCTGAGCGCAGGAGACGAGCTGGGCGTGAACCGGGCCGAAACCGGGGCTGGTCCTTGGACTGGTGGGCCTGGCGACGCGCCGGATGCAGGCCCGGTCATAGCCGAGCAGGACCGTGCCACCACCACCGAGCGGGCGCGGGCAGCCGACCTTGACGCTGCCACCGACCTGACCGCCACGCCAGGAATAGACGAGCGCACCGTGAACCTGGTTGCCGTGCAGGACGCCACCGCCACCGCGAGCGCCGCGGCCGCCCGGGCCCGCCGACACAGTCACCCCGGACGGCCGTGGGAACGCGACTTCCCGATACCCATCCGCGACGTCCTGGCGATGGTCAGCCGAGGAGCTCACGCCGTCGCCCCACCCACAGCCGCATCACCCGCCGCCCAGCGCGTCGCCCGGACCCGGAGTCCGCGGCAATGACGGACGACCCGCCCGGGCCCGAGCAGACAGGCCAGACTCGGCCGTTAGCCCTCCAGCCCGCCGAGCCTCCGGCTCCACCGGGGTTGGCCAACGATGTGGCGCAGCTCAACGAGATCGCGCTGCGGTTCTTCCACAGTCGGCTGGCCGACAGCTGGGCTCCCCATCAGCTGGAGAGACGCGGGTTCGGTCCAGCCATCCAGCAGCGGTGGCAGGCCGGTTACGCGCCAGCGGAGTGGGACGCGCTCACTAGCTATCTGCGAGCACTCCGCTTCCCCGACCCGCTCATCGAGGCTGCCGGCCTCGCCCGCAGATCCCAGCGAGGAACGCTCATCGACACCTTCCGCGACCGGACCACGCTCCCGGTCCATTCCACTGACGGCAGAGTTGCCGCGTTCATCGGCCGCGCTCCCGAGGACGCAGGGCCAGGCGTACCCAAGTACATCAACAGCCCGCGCACCTGCCTGTACCAAAAGGGCGAGACGCTGTTCGGGCTCTGGGAAGCCCGTCAGGTGATCGCCGCGGGGGCACGGCCGGTCATAGTGGAAGGCCCATTCGACGCCATCGCGGTGACCACCGCCTGCGCCGGGCGCTGTGCGGGAGTCGCGCCGTGCGGCACGGCGCTCACCGCCGACCAGGTGAGGACCCTCAGCCAGGTGGCGGACCTCGGCAGCACTGGAGTGCTGATCGCCTTCGACTCAGATACCGCCGGACAGCGGGCTGCCATCCACGCGTATCACCTGCTGACTCCATACGCTCACGAGGTGTCGGCGATGGTCCTGCCTGCTGGCCAAGATCCGGCGCAGGTCTTCACCGAGCACGGGCCTGGCGCACTCGCCGGGATTGCTGCCCACCCTCATCCGCTAGCTGACCTGGTCACTGACGCGATAGTGGACCGGTGGAGTCGCTGGCTGGAGTATCCCGAGGGGCAGATCAACGCTCTGCGGGCGACCGCGCCCGTCATCGCGGCCATGCCTGTTCCCCACGTGGCCCGGCAGGTCGCCAGGCTCGCTCACCGGCTCGGCCTGGATTGCGCGACCGTGACCGAGGCAGTTACCGACGAACTCCCGCAGGTGATCGCGAAGACGGGAACCACATCTCCAGGGGAACGAGCAGCTGGACTGCCGTATCGGGCGGCGGCAGTCGCTGGGCGTGACCTCCCAGGCGTTCCAACGCAGGCATCCAGCCATGCCCTCACTGCAGCGCCAAGTCGTGCACCGCCCGGGCCAGCGCGTGATGATCGGACCCCGCTACCGGCCCGCCGCGCACGTGGATAGCTACCGCTCCAGCTCTAGGCTTCAGGCCGGGTGATCGCGAAATGGGGCCTCGCAGCTGGGTGGCGCAGCGCTTTAGCCTTTCAGCCCTGGTCATGCCGCGCAGACGGGTGATCAGCGCAGGTACGATGGCTGCGGCACTGGCGGCGGGTCAGGAACCCTCCTCGGCCCGAACGCCAAGATCATCGCGGCTACCCAGCCGACACCCGTCGGGGCTCCGATCAGGTTGACAAGGAATACAAGCGCCAACCGGTCAACTCTGCGGATCAGCCCAATCAGCGTCGGCAGCAGGTACACGACGACGATCGCAAGGAACGCGAACAGCCAGAACGCGAGGCTGTTCGCTAGAGCTTGCATGACAGATCACCCTCCTTTCGTTGGCTCGTCACCTCAAGTGCTCAGCCGAGTTCCGCTCCCAGGCTCCCTGCGGCACACACAGGTTTGCAACTACGCCTGTGGATAACCGACATAAGAGCGACATCATCGGTTCTTCGTCCCCGGCATCCCAAGCACCTGCAGGTCATCGCGATGGTCCTGCCCGCTGTGCAGGCAGTGGTCCTTGCCCACGGTGCCGCCGCAGACCCGGACCGGTTTGGGCGGGCTGACCGTTCTGGGCGGGAAGGGGATCGCCTAGATGCGGCGGCACCGGGAAGTCGCGGCGGGCGGTGTCGGCCGCGTTGGACGCTCTGCTCCGCCGAGGCGCGTGGGCTTGGGCGGGACATGGCGGATGGGGCCGGGCGTGGGTCATCGCAGTGTGCAGGTGCCTGGCGGCGGCGTGCGCGGCTGCCGATTGCGCGGCGTGCCGCTGAGCCTGCCGCAGTTCGGCCACGGCAGCGGCGAGGGCGACCAGATTCGCGACCAGCGCGATCGCCGTGAGCGTGCCGTCCCCGGTGACCTGGCCAGCCAGCGCGATCAGCCGGGCGGTGCGGCGGAGCCGGTCACCGTCACGAGAGCGCCGGGGCAGGCGCCCATGAGGCGCGCGGGCGGCGCGGTCGTAGGCGTCGGCGGCGCACCGCAGCTCCCGGCTGCGCAGCGCCCGCGCCGCGACATGAAGCGTGTCGGCCGCCGCCCAGGCGGCGTCGGCCGCCGCCCAGGCGGCGTCGGCCGCCGCGGCCGGATCACCGTGGGCGCAGCGGCGGATGTGCTCCGCCGCCGCAGCGGCCTGGCGGGACGCGTGGGCGTAGATGGCATCGCGTTCGGGGGCAGTGAACCGGAATGCTCCTGGGTGTTCCGCGGAACTACTCCGTCCCCGGCTCCAGCGCTCCCGCAGCTGGGGCAGGGTGAGCCCGGTGGCGAGCCGCCCGCCGCCATACCAGGCCGGTGCTCCGTCCGGCCCGGTATGGCCGGGGAGCGTGACGGCATACCCGGTGACCTGTCCCGGATCGAGTTCGCTGAACCGCAGCCGCACCAGCACCCCCGACTCCCGCAGCCGGGCGAAGAAGCCGGCCTCATCCGGCGAGCGTTCCGCGGCCCGGGTGACTATGCTCCGCAGCACAGCTCGGGCCACCGGGGCCGACAGACCTGTCCAATCGGCCGGGCCGTGCCCGGCAGGGCTGGCCCAGCGGGTGCGCAGCTTGGGCAGGGTCAGGTCGGGCGCGAGCTTGCCGCCGCCGTACCAGATCACCCCCCCCGTCCCGAGCCGCGTGCTGCGGAAGCCCCACCGCATACCCGGTGACCTCGCCGGGGGTCGTGACACTGTGCCGCAGCCGCACCAGCACCCCGGCCTGGCCGAGGCGGGTGAAGAACTCCCGCTCCGTGGCCGCCCCAGCGGCTGCGGTGCACACCTCACGACGCAACGTAGCCCGGGGCGGCTCACCCCAGCCGCGACGGGCCGCCTGTTCCGACTCGGCACGAGTGGCGCGCCGAGCGGCGGTGCGATCGGCCGGAGCAGTACGGCGCAGCCCGAACCAGCGTTCTGCCTCTTGGCAGGCTTCGCGGACCCGGTAGAAGTCGTTCCAGACCTTGGGCCTGATGCCGTCCTGGCGGGCGAGGGTCACGACGAGATGAATGTGGTCAGCGGCGTGGCGGACCGCCACCCAGCGGACCCCTAGATCGTCGCCCTCGGGTGCCAGGCCGGTACGGTGCATGATCCGGGCCGCGACCTGCGCCCACTCCGCATCCGACAGGACGCGGTCCTCGGGGGCGGCGCGTACTGAGCAGTGCCACACCGGCTTGTCGTAGCCGGGACCGGCGAGGGCTGCCAGTGGCTGGGCCAGCAGCCCGGCCAGGCGGCGCAGATCCGGCGCCCCGCTGGGGCGGCGTTCCGGCTCCAGTTCCGCCGGATCAGCGAATCCGGCGACCAGGTGCGGATCGGTGTGCTCGTTCGCTTTCCCGGGCCCGTACAGGTAATACAGCAGCCGCCTGGCATCGATGCCTCGGAGCACTTTCCCGATCACCCGGCGCACTCCCCTTCCGTCACGGAACGCTCCGGCGCAACTGCTCCGCTGCCTCCTCCAACCGGCGGATCACCCGCACACAAAACTGCGCTGCCGGGAGCAGATCATCACCACGCTGCCCGGTCGCATTCAGCCGCGCCACCGCCTGATTCAAATTCGTACCGACCCGCCGCACCAGCCCGGCCGCCGCAATGAGCTCCACCAGAGCCTCACGCACCGGCGACCCAGCCCGGGACTGCGTGCCCCGCACAGCTGCCAGGGTCACGTCCGCGGCAAACGCCCCACGCGCCAGCCCAGACCGGGCCGCTGCCGCGCTGACCTCGTCAAACTCTTCCTCGGTCAGCGAGAACTGCACGACCCTCGGCCGCGACACCGCCTGGCGCGACCGCCGCCGCTTCACAGTTTCCGCCACGCCATCACCTCGATCCCCGTGCCGACCCCCGCTGGTGGGACCGCGCCCGGTCCCACCAGCGGTCGCCCATTGGGCGCTGGTCCCATTGTTTATCTCTGGGCCGCGCCGGTCCAGAGATAAACAATGGATAAGAATATCTTGCTTCGACCGGTCCGCGTTGTGATTGCATCTGATACAAGATGACACGGCTCGTCATTCAAGCGAAAATTACGGTAGCGAGCATTACCAACTGATACCGGCAGGAATAATCTGTCGATCGGCACTATGCCGGTTCGTAGAGACGCAGCTGGCGCACCGAATCAATGGGTGCGCAGGCTAATTTAGGTGCTGCGGCCTCGCTGGTTCAGCCGGGTGTTATCGTCCGCGCCGCTGGCCCGACCGCCGACCGAAGCCGCTCCTGCGATGATGTCCTGGACATACCGCGTGTGCAGCAGGCGATCGACGTATGACTTGCCCCACTGCGGTCGGCCGGCTGGGGTGGGCACGCCTTCTGCGTTCAGTGCGGTACTGATCGCGGCAAGGCTGAATCCACGGCGGCGCAGGTCGACGACCCAGGCCGCGATCTCACCGGGGCAGGAAGGCGGGCGGCCTGGCCGACGCGACCGAGGTGAGGCAGCCGAGGCGCTCAATGGCGTCTCCGGCGACAAAACAGCGCCAGCAGGTCGCTGAAGATCCGGTATCGGATCTTGATCTGCTCGGGATCATGTGCGTGGAGGGTCGCCAGCATGGCAACCCCGATGTAGAACACGAACACGGCCACGATAGCCGCAAGGAATATGGCCGCCCAGGTGGCTCCCGGGCCTAGGTCCGCCAGCAGGCGGAAAGGTATTTCCATGGACTTGCTCCCTGGTCATGCGGGGAGCGTGGTCCTTAGCAGGCTGTTGACACTCTCCCCGGCAGCATCCGGCAACTGTGGGCATAGGGGGAGCAGTGGTCTCCGCGATCCTGGCGGTGCCCGTACCGCCGACATGCCGCG
Organism: uncultured Actinomycetes bacterium; assembly: GCA_963730065.1. GTDB lineage: Bacteria > Actinomycetota > Actinomycetes > Streptosporangiales > Streptosporangiaceae > UBA9676. Next base: position 15,323 of record CAVSQL010000021.1, read on the forward strand.
ATCATTGCGAGCACGAAACTAATCGCGCCGATAACCCTGGACAGCGCGGCCAGCAGGCGCACGAGCGTCAGGCGCACGGCCGCCAGGATGCCATCCACGAACCGCAGTAGTTTCTCGCGGGCCACATGCGTGACGGGATCGGGAGCCTGGCCGACACCACGAGCCGCCTCGGGCCAGAACTCCAAGTGAGCGAGCTCATGCGCGAGGGAGAAGCGTCGACGAGACCAGTCCTGCACGCTCCCGCGGATCCAGCGGACATTAGCGCCGGACAATGCGCGGGACGTGCTGGCCGCCTCCGCGAGCCGCAGAACCTTGGTCAGCCAGGGATTGATCTCCGCCGTGGGCTTGCCGGGACTGAAGTAGGTCATGCTGGGCGTGGGGAACTCAACGGCGGTCATGATGCTCCCCTCCCCGGCGTTGTGACCAGGTCTGCGAGAAGCACGGTAGCCGACCCGGGCGTCCGTACCGCATATTCCGTGGGTAGAGGTGTGCCGCTCCATGCCAGCCACCTTGGCGATCTTCGAACCGCTCTCGTCCGCACGATGGTCGTGGTGATCTTCCACTGGGCTTATCTCACGCACTCACGGTAAATGCTGGCTGGTAGCCAAGGGCGGCGAGATCCTCGTAGACGATGGTCGGCGCTACGTGGTTCCACCGGTGCCCGAGGAGCAGGGACAATCCCATCGGCCCGGCGAGGAAGAGATGCACGTGCTGGATGGCCGCAGTCGCTGGGAGGCAGGGAGGCACACGAGGGTCTTGACGGCTCTTCATCTGGCCAGGTGCGAAACGGCAGCTACGGAACCTCGGCCTACGGCCGGTAAGCCCGCTGAACCGCAATCCCGGCTGTGCCGTCAGGCTGACTGGCTACCTCTCCTGGCGACTGACTGTGACACCTTGCATCCGGCGGGGCAAGTGGTAACCCCGTCGAGCGCGCCGCGGAGTATCGGGCGGCCGCCGGACAGCCCGAACGGGTAGCACATCGTGTAGTAACCGGCGTTGGGCCGGCCGCTGGCTTCGTTCAGAAGGTCCAGCGCCTGGAGAGTCCCGGCCCACAGGGAGACGAACGAGATGGTTGGGATCGGCTCGTTCCCGTTCTCGTCGACGGGGTGGGCGCATCCGGCGCACGGACCGTCCGGATGGTGGCTGGAGGCCATCGCGAAGAAGTGGCTGGTCCCGCTCACCTGCAGCCATCGGGGTGCTGCCTGTTGGACCGCCCACCGGACCGGTATCTGGTCCGCTCCGACGAGGACTCTGGGCGCGAGGCTGCCCAGCAGAGTCGGCCACGAATCATCGAACCGTGCCTTTTTCCCTGAGATCGTGATGGAACCTCGTGAATAGCCTTCGAGGACTCGTATCTTGGGCTGGTTCTCATCGGAGCGACGGGCTAGCGGGTAACGGTTGAGGTTGGTGAGATCGACGGTCTCCGGCTCGATCACCCGGAGGGCGGCGGACAGTCCGGGGACTCTCAGGAGCGCGTAGATGGTCGCGTTGGTGATGGCCCCTCCGCTGATGACATCGACGCGGCCCAGGTCAAGAGGCGTACGCGGTACGGCGCGGTCGAAGAGGTCGAGCCTGACCGGACGTCCAGGCCGACTGTCAAACTCGGCACTCAGCTGGTGGCCGGTGCTCGCCGCGATGCGCTGGAGGGCTGCCCGGAGCGCCTCGGGCGCGGCCGCCACCGCAGCGAGCAAAGCGCCGAGAGGCCAGTCGCCGTCCCATCGGTGGGGAGGAATCTGAACGGCTGGCCCGACGGCGCAGGACCAGTCGGTTCCCGTCACGCGCAGGGCGTGCGTCCCCGCGGTGGTGCTGTCGCCGAGCGTAAAGGACAGGTCGCTATCCCCGAGCCCGCTGCCGCAGCGCATGCCGGGGATCAGATCGCTTGCGTAATCCAGCAGGGCTGCCCGCAGTTCGTCACCCCGGAGAGGCGGCTGGGGAACCAGGAGAGGCGTCTCAGGAATGTCGAGGTCGATGCCGATACCTATCATGGCGATCTGGGCGAACAGGGCGCAGAGCGCTGTCTGCCCATTGGCAGACGAGAGGTTGGCCGCGTCGGCGCGGAGCCGGATCGTCGTCCCCAGCAGGCCGTCGATGATCTGCTCGGCGGATGCCTTCCCCGCGAATAGGTCCATGTTGATGAGGCGGGCCGTCCGGTCCAGGGCATGCTCGGGGGTCATCTGGCCTGCCGGATCTCAGCCTCCGGGTTGTGCTCCAGCCAGGTGCCGTCAGTTCCGACTTCAGCAAGGTAGGCATCGTCCAGCCCGACAGGGTCGCCAGCGAAGCGCGGCAGGACGAGCGAGTAGAAGCCGGGGCTGGGCGCCAGGGGGTAGCGATCGTCGGTGCAGGAGTGCCAGGCGGACGTCGGGTGGCTGTGAACCTGCGCCCTGGCGGTCCGCCCGGCACGGCGGAGTTCCAGGAAGAAGCTGGTAATCCAGGCCGGTTCGATCTCATACCAGTCCGGCCCGGCCTGGTGCACAGGCTGGACAACGCCGTCCACGGCCCCCGGAACGCTCCGGGGGCCGGTCCACTAGACGACGCACTCGTTTCGGCCCTGCCCGCAACTCCTAAGCTGCGCGAAGGTGCTCGCCATGATGCCGGGCGCCAGCGTGAGGGCCATGGCTCGTCAGCCCTAGTTCCTGCCGCCGCGCACCGCGCTCTGGCGAAGGACCAGGAGTTCGCCCGGCTTGACCCCGGCCGCGCTCATCGTGGCGTCGTCCGGCAGCTCTACGTTTCCCTCGGTGAACAGGCCCATCAGGTGGGGGTTCGAGGTGACGTGGAACTCGGCGAGCGCCCGGTCAAGGACGGCGCGGACCTTCTCGTCCGGCCTGTAGTCGTTGACCTTGTCGTTGCCGTTGTAAGTGATCGTGACCGTGTCTCTCTTGACGGTGGTGTCCATGACGGACCCCCTCCTTGATCTGTAGTGACAGCCAGTGCGGGAACGAAACGATCTTGCTCCGAGCTGGGTGCTCATCGGCTGAGCGCTCATCACCTTAGCACCTCTCCGCTCAGCGGATGAGCACCCGTGTAAGATGACTGGCGGTGATGGGCCTGGAGGTGGGCAACGGGTGTCAAGGTCGCTCGGTGACGTGCTGGCCAAAGCGCGAGCAGACAAGGATCTGAGCTTGCGCGACGTCGAGAAGCTGACCGGCATCAACAACGGGCACCTGTCGCAGATCGAGAGCGGCACCATCGCCAAACCGGCGGTCGGCATCCTCTGGCATCTGGCGAACGTCTACGAGCTGGACTTCACCAAGCTCATGGAACTGGCCGAGCGAGCCGGCCCGGCGTCGCGGCGCGGTCCAGTCAGGTCCCTGGTCGGCGCTGCCCTGCACACGATCGATGACCTCTCACCGGACGAGGAGCAAGAGCTCCTTGCCTTCATGGAGCACCTCCGCCGGAAGCGGCAGGAGGGAGAGTAGACGATGGCCGTCGACCCGTTCCTGCGCAGGCAGATCATGGGTCTCTCTGAGACGGTCCTGCAGGCTGCCGACGTCATCGACGTGCTGCCGACCCCGCTCGACCAGGTCGCCAAGGTCGCCGGGATCGCTGAGGTCGTCAATATCGGCGACCTCCCCGACGAACTGGTCACCGCCAGGCCCAAGAGCTGGCGGCGGATACTCGGCGCCTACCTGTACCGGGCGGAGACAGCCTTCGTGGATCTCAGCCAGCCGATCGGCCGGCAGCGGTTCATCTTCGCCCACGAGACCGGTCACAAGATCGTGCCCTGGCACGCCCGAGCTTTCCACCTGGACAACGAGACCTGCATCTTCCGGGACGCCAACGAAGAACTGGAAGAAGAAGCAAGCTTCGCTGCATCCCTGCTCATGTTCCAGGGAGCGCGATTCCACGCCCGGTCACTCGACTACGAGACCAGCCTGCAGGCCCCGATCAGCCTGGCCGACCAGTACGGGGCGTCGTTCCACGCCAGCATCCGCTTCTACGTCGAGCACCACCCCGAGCCCGTCGCCCTCATCGTCGCCGGCCGCCTCCCCCGCTCTGACCAGACCGTGCCGATCTGGCTCAGCGTCGAGTCGAGGGCCTTCTCCGAGCGCTTCGGCCCGTTCCGCTCCCTCATGCCTGACCGCGGCGTTCCGCTCGCCCCAGGTGCGGCCCACCCGATCGGGACTCTCGCGCTGGCCGCCTACAACGGCAGCGACATGGCCACCGAGAAGATGAAGCTGACCGACCTCGCTGGCGACGCAGTCACCTGCAACATCGAGACGTTTTTCAACCAGCATTGCCTCTTCATCATGGCCAGCACCCGGTCGCTTCTCCGCCGCGGCCGGAGGATCACTATCCACGCCAGCTAGCGGACTGCTGCGACGCCTGCCTTGAGTTGTGAGATGAGCGTGAGCTGGGTCTACCTGCCCTGGCATTCGCGACGGGCCAGATCAGCGGTGTCTCGTCTATCACGGTCAGGCCTCAGTTAGTTGAGGTCGCGTGCCCGTCTTGGTCGGTGAAGAGCGCAGCGACTGCCTGGTGGGCACCGCCGATGACCTGACTTTTATCAGGCTAGTGCGCACTTAACTTCGGCTACTTGATGAGGGCGAGGGCGTCGCGGAGGTCGGCCGGGAGTGGGTCTTCGGCGGTGAGGGTGTGGTGGCCGGCGCGGATCTGGATGGTGCGGTAGCGGCGGGCGGTTCGGACGAATTTCTTGATGGACCAGCCGGTGCGGTCCTCGATGAACCGGGTGACGGCGAGGGCGGCGAAGACGACGGTCAGGTGGGCCTCGATGGAGTCGCGCTTGCGGTGGTAGATCGGCCGGGCCCGCAGATCGTGCTTTGACATGCGAAAACTCTTCTCGATATTCCAAAGCTCGTGGTAGCTCCCGATCACGAACTCCGGCGTGACGGGCGTGCCGTCGGGGCAGGCCGCGAGGTTGGTGACGTAGCCCTTCAGCCCGGCCAGGTCCCTGGCCCTGGCCTCCAGTTCACGGTTCACGCTCTTGACCGCCCCGTCGAGGGCGATGAACCGGTTCCGCTTGACCGGGGCGAGCCCGGCCACGGCCTTGGCGGCCTTGGCCACCTGCTCGTCGATCCCGCGCAGCGTCCGCCGGGCCCGGTCGGCCTTGAACTGGTAGTAGATCATCTGGTCGCGGCGCTTCGATGACGGCCCGGCCGGCCACGGCTGGGTGAAGACGTGCCCGTCGGGGATGTCTTCCGCGGGATGCTCTCTGCGCCACTGGGCGACCTGGTAGGGGACGTCGGGGATCTTCATGCCGAGGATGAACGACAGGCCCGCGGCCTCGATGGCCTTCTGGTTCGCCTCGGAGATCATGCCCGCGTCGGCGACGACCGTCACGTCTGGCAGGCGGTGGGCGGCCATTAACTTCTCGATGACCGGCAGCATCGTCTTCGTCTCGGCCTTGTTGCCCTCGAACGCGGAGACCATGAGGGGGAACCCGTCCTGCCCGGTGAGGAGCCCGATGGTGATCTGCGGCTCGAGGCGCCGCTCCTTGGAGAAGCCGGGCTCGCGGAACCCGTCGCCCTGGTCCGCCTCGAAGTAGAGAGTCGAGACGTCGTAGAGGACCAGCGACGCCGGCCCCAGCCGGGCATGCGCGGCGCACGCCTCCGACAGGCGCTGCCGCCACGGCTCCTGCGCCCAGGCCGGCAGGCGCCGGTTGAGCGTGGGATACGACGGCGCGGGAGCGTCGGCCTCCTTCAGGACGCGCAACGAGTCCTGCTTGCTCGTCGGCTCGATGATCCGCGCCAGCACGAGCTGCCTGAATACCTTGTCGCTCCCGGTGGCCTGCGGGAACCCGAGCGCGTCGTAGGCTCGGCACAGGGCGTTCCACAGGTGGCTCATCCGCGAGGAGGCGATCTCCAGCGGCGCGGCGGGTCCCGGGCCGCCCAGGCCGAGGTCGAGTTCCATCTGCCCGGCCGCCAGCCGCTGCCGCGCGGCGGCCTTCAGCGCCTCCAGCTCGGCGTCGTCGTGCGCCGAGCCGATGTGCTCAATGTTCCGCGACCCGCGCCGCGAGGACCACACGATCTGGACCGCGGTCGCCGCCGACGAGGTCTTCACCGTGCGGACGTACGCCACCACACGAGACTACGAGCCATCGCCTAGTGCGCAAATTTCCCGGAGTCCACTGGCGAACCTGCAGGTTACAGCGCTACGACCAAGCCGATCTCGCCACAGTGGTCGGGTGGCCCAGGGGAATTTCACCCCTGGGCTCCCACAGATCCTGGCGTGACAGTGGTGATAAAGCGGTGGATGGCCTCGTTGGCGTGGTCCTGAAATGACGGGTTGGCCAAGTCGGGGAAGATGTCCGCTTGGTCGACCAAGGGACCGGTGATCGTGTTGGCCGCGCTGCCGTAGAACACGCCACTCGACAGGGTCGGGTCGGTGACGCCGTCGACCAGTCGCCTCGCGCCCACGTCAAGTTTGTGGGCCATCCCCAGGGCGGGTATGACGTACTTGGCCGCTACACGCAGCGGTAGCGCAAGGTCGTTGGGGGCTTGGGTGCCGGAGGTGCTGCCGGGGCTCACGGTGATGAATCGGCGGTCGGGGTGCTGGCGGGCCAGGTAGGACATCCAGAGGGCCCCGATGTACTTGACCTGCCCGAAGGCCAAAGCGAGGTCAGTCTTGCGGCCGGCGAAATAGCTGCCGTCGATGACAGTGGCGAGCTCGTCGGCGGAGGTTGAGACGAACGATGGCCGTTTCATCCGCATCTTCGGGACTCCCCTGGCTGCTTCGCTTCCGGCGAAGACCGCCACCTCGCCAAGTCGGTCCTCCTTCAGGAGCGCCTCGAGGAGGACGACGTGGCCAAGAACGTTCGACGCGAACACGGTAGTGACCCCGTCGGCGGTCAAGTCCAGGGCCGTCTTGCCGCCGACTGTACCGGCGTTCATGACCAGCGCGTCGAGCGATCCGTTGATGCCCGCCAGGCCGGCTCGGACCGAGCCCAGATCGGCAACGTCCATGAGAATGATGTCGAAGATGCGCCGGCCGGTCTTCGCTTCGAGCTCGGCCTTCGCCGTTGTCGCCCGGTCTCGATTCCGGCACGCCAGGTAGATCCGCGCCATCTCGGGACGTAGTGCCAGTTGCCGGGCCACGTCCTTGCCGATCCCGGCGTTGGCGCCCGTGATCAGCACGGTCTTTGCGGGGAGTGTGCTCATCGTGATTCCCTCTCATCTTCTGTGGGTCCAGCCAGGTTGAACTGCTCTTGCCGGGTTTGCGTGCGCCGGTGCTCCCGGGTTTCTTCGCCGAGTACGTGTTCGGGCCTGAGCGGTGATCGAGGCGAGACCCCGAAAGTCACCTGACCGCGGTCGATGCCTTGCCGGTGACCTTGATGACGTGGGTCGTGCCTTGGCGAACGGCGTTGTCGATGACCGCGATCTCCTGAGCCGGCACGGCCGGGCTGACGAGCAGGACGGTGCCGATGCCGCGCATGGCCGCATCCAGCGTGTCCGGGCGGTCGAAATCGCCCGTGGCGATTTCGACGTCGCCGTGAGGCGCGCGGGACGGGTCACGGACCAGCGCCCGCGTGGGTTGGTGCCGCGCGGCGAGCAGCCGGGCAGCTTCTGACCCGACGTTGCCGGTCGCGCCGGTAACCAGGATCATCGTGTCTCCTTCGGCTGGCTGAAACGTGGATGGTCAGAGAGTGGCGGCGCGGCCGGCGTCGACGGCGAGGACCGTCCCGGTGACCGGCCGGGCCTCCTCGCCGGCCAGGTAGGCGATCACGCGGGCAACCTCATCCGGTTCGTTCGGGCGCCCCAGGGGGCTGGCGGCGGCGAACGTGTCGAGCATGTCGCCCATGCTCTTGGTGACCTCGGTGCGGCTCGGCCCGAGGGCGACGGCGTTGACTCGCACGCCGGCCGGGCCGAACTCGGCCGCCCACGAGCGGGTCAGCGCCTCCAGCGCGGCCTTGGTCGCCCCGTAGGCGGCCATGCCCGCCGCTCCCCGCGCGGCGACCATCGTCGACACGTTCACGATCGCCCCGCGGCCGCGTGCGGCCATCTGCGGGGCGAGCGCCGCGGTGAGGAAGAACGGCGCGCGGAAGTTCACCGCGGCCATCGCCTCGAAGCCCGCCTCGGTGGTCTGGGCAGTAGGACCCAGCTCCCAGAACCCGGCGTTGTTGACCAGCACGTCCACCTCCCCGGCCTCGGCGGCCAGGCGCCGCACGTCCTGCGGCGAGGCCAGGTCCGCGCGGATGAAGCGCCCGCCGGTCTCGGCAGCCACCTCCTGGCCGCGGGCCTCGTCGCGGCCGCTGACCACCACCTTCGCGCCACGGTCGCCGAACAACTGCGCGGTCGCCCGGCCGATGCCGGACGTCCCGCCGGTGACCAGCACGGTCGCCTGCTCGAAGCTCATCTGGTGCCTCCGTCTAGATTGGATCGACCTATCCAATCTAGACCGGGTACGATTGGATCGTCAAATCCATTCCAGGGGGCAGGTGATCAGATGCCGAAGCAGGACGCGCCGAGCACGAGGAAAGGCCGCGCGACGCGAGACCGGATCGTCGCGGCCGCGGCGGATCTCATGTACCTCCACGGAGTCGCGGGTACCAGCACCCCGGCGGTCCGCGACGCCGCCGGCGTCAGCTCCTCGCAGATCTACCACTACTTCGCCGACAAGGACGACCTCACCCGGGCAGTCATCGCGTTCCAGACCGACGCCATCCTGGCCCTCCATGCACCGTTCCTGGCCAGGCTTGACAGCCTCGACGCGCTCCGTGCATGGCGCGACGTCGTGGTCGACGCCGCCCGGCAGCAGCACGGCGCCGGCGGCTGCCCGCTGGGCAGCCTGTGCAGCGAACTGTCCGACGACCACCCGTGGGCCCGCGACGCCCTGGCCGCCAGCTTCACCGCCTGGTCCGAGGCGATCCGCGCCGGCCTGGCCGCCATGACCGGCAACGGCACCCTGCCGCCGGGGACCGACCCGGGCCAGCTTGCCCTCGCACTGCTCACCGCCGTGCAGGGCGGAATGCTCCTCGCCCAGGCTCAGCACACCACCGATGCCCTCGAAGCCGCCCTGGACACCGTGATCGCGCACATCCGCGAGCACGCGGCAGAACCCGCCCGGCGATGAGGCGGGCACCGACCCGCGGACTCCGGGACCTGGCAGGCGGGCCCAGCAGTCGCGCCCATCCTCTCCGGCTCGCGCCGCACGGCTCCTGCCCGGCTTGCTGAGGCATGCGGGCGCGTCGCCGGATCGTCATGACAATGTCCCTCTATTCCCGGCTGCCCGGGGGTTCCCGGGTGTTCCAGGCGCTGTGGAGCTTGCGGATGACGTAGGCGGCGAGGGCGTCGCGCTGCGCGCCGGTGCGCAGCGGGGCGGCCAGTTCCAGGAGCGGGGCGATCGCCTCGTCCAGGGCGTTGCGGCGGGCGTCGTCCCGCTCGGCGCGCAGGGACTCGATGCGGGTCTGGGCCAGGGTGTGCTCGGTCCACAAGGCGGCGCGGGTTTCCTGGCCGGCTTGCGACCCGGCGTACTCGGGGCTCCGTGCAGGGTGATGCCGCCGTCGTCGCGGCGGGTCACCCGGGCGGTGTAATGGCTGCCGACGGCCATCCGGCCGCCGGTGCGGGCGAACCAGTGCTCCTCGCCGGCCGGGTCGACCCAGGCGTGCCACTTCCTGCCGTCCTTGTCGGCGCGGATGCCGCCGTAGGTCCACGTCTCGGTGACCGGCTCGGGCGCTGCGCCGGGCGCGGGCTCGTTCATGCCCCGGTCCCTCCATCGCCCGCGCGTGCGCTGGCGTGCCAGTCATCCCAGGCCGCCCGCTGCGATGGGTAAGGGCCCTGCGCACCGTCGGTGAAGTGCAGGTGCCACAGGCCCTCGCCTGACTCGCCCGCTGTCAGCAGCAGGCGCGCGATGCCGGAACGGGGAACCTCGCGGAGCCGGTCCTGCTTCCCGCACCACTGGCAGTCATCAGGCCCGTCGCGCAGGCACAGCCCGGTGTGACCGGGATCCTGCTCGCAGCCGTCCTCGCATTCCGCGATCAGGCCGGTGGCCGCCTGGTAGCAGCCGTCGCACAGCCGCAGGGCCTGCGGGTCGCCGGCGATCGACTCCAGCGTCTCGGTCCGCATCCAGATGAGGGCCATAGTGACCCCGGCGGACTCCGGGCTGGTGCCGGGGGCGTGACGAGGGGCGCGACCGCTGCGCGGATCTCGGCGCGCCAGGCGAGGACCGCCTCGGCGACCAGCCCGATGTGCCTCGGCGCGCCGGCCGGGTACGGCTCGTAGGCTGGGTTGGCCGCGTTGCGGGCCTCGGCGTCGGCGAAGGCGCGGTTGGCCTGGTTCTGCCTGAATACCTTGTCGCTCCCGGTGGCCTGCGGGAACCCGAGCGCGTCGTAGGCTCGGCACAGGGCGTTCCACAGGGGGCTCATCCGCGAGGAGGCGATCTCCAGCGGCGCGGCGGGTCCCGGGCCGCCCAGGCCGAGGTCGAGTTCCATCTGCCCGGCCGCCAGCCGCTGCCGCGCGGCGGCCTTCAGCGCCTCCAGCTCGGCGTCGTCGTGCGCCGAGCCGATGTGCTCAATGTTCCGCGACCCGCGCCGCGAGGACCACACGATCTGGACCGCGGTCGCCGCCGACGAGGTCTTCACCGTGCGGACGTACGCCACCACACGAGACTACGAGCCATCGCCTAGTGCGCAAATTTCCCGGAGTCCACTGGCGAACCTGCAGGTTACAGCGCTACGACCAAGCCGATCCCGCCACAGTGATAAAA
>CAVSQL010000022.1:0-107760 GCA_963730065.1 uncultured Actinomycetes bacterium
AGAACACCCGAAGGCGACGGCAGCCGATTCGCGAGCGAGCCCACCCCGCTCAGCGCCCGAGGATCCCAGATCCCCAGGCTCCCAGCGACGATCTAAACAAGTTGCCGACTCGGCGCGGCTGATATCAAGCCAGTTCAGCTGTGTGGGCGCATGCAGATCGTCTAGATCTGTGCGGGGCAAACCGAACGCTTCGTGTCGTTTCTGCCGGCCGATCCTGTGGCTGGGTAGGACGGGTTGTTCTTATTCCAGCGCGTATTCTCTCGCGCGCCTGCTTCCGGTGGATGCGCCCGACGTCTGGGCCTTCTTGAACGCCGCCTCGCCCATGCGGGCGGGCCCAATTCTCCGGCGGTCCCGGTCCGGGCCACCGCCCGGGTCCTCACCCACCTGGTCGCTGAAGCACGGCAGGACCTGATCCTTATGACCTATTCGGCACGGCCGTACCAGCCGCTCACGGACGCTCGCGCAGCCGCCGTGGCACGGGGAGTCACCTCGGTCGTCGTGGTCGGGACTCTGGCCTGGGCCGGTGGCGCACTCGCGGCCGAAGAGCCCGCCGCCGCATTCCTGGCTGTTCCCGGCGTACAGGTATGGCACTGGCCACCCGGGAAGCGGCCCGAACACTCGTCCAAGATGCACGCGAAACTGGCGGTCGCCGATAGCGAGGTGCTGCTGGTCAGCAGCGCGAACCTCACCCAATCCGGTATCGATAAGAACATCGAAGCCGGACTCCTGGTCCGCGGCGGACCCGCGCCCGCCCGGGCCGCAGAATACTTCAGCCAACTCCAAGCCCCGGTGTCCTGGAACGTCTCTACTGAAGGCCGGATAGAGGCAGCCGTATCGCTGGCAGATAAGATGAGCGGGTCTGAAAAAAGCGTCGGCTGCCAAACTATCCTTGGCCGTATCACGCTGACACCTTCAATTGTCTCGCCTACGGGGAATCCGTCGTCATGGGTCATCAAGTAATTACTTCCTGACCGGACTGCGACGGCCAAGTGTAGAGCATCTGCTGCGCTGAAGCGTCTCTTGCCCTCGCGTAGGTGCCCATATAGCTCCGACAGCCGGGCTGCCTCCTGGGCGGCAAAGCGATCGATGTCCACCCACAGCGTTTCCGGGGATGTAAACCAGGTACGCAGCCTCTCGGCTACACGGGCTGACCGGTGCCTGCGGCTCTGCGCTGTACCGTTGCAGAGGACTTCGGCTTCAATTAGTGGTGACGCCACAAGCCGAGCCTGCCGTTGCTCTACCGCATCGAACAAGGCAACGGCGCCACGCCAACGTTCCTCTCCGTCGTCTTTGTGGGGATCAGTGTTACGGGTGATGAGGTCCAGATATACGCAAGTATCAGCATAGATAAGTGGAATACGCTCAGGCACGTCGTGCCTCCCGAACGTATTCGTCTACGCTCTGGTCACCGATCCATTCTGGCGAGATCCCTAGCAAGTCCCTGGCCGACGCACGGTCGTCATCATTTTCGGGCAGCTCCGCAAAGCGCTCAATCGTGATTCGGACGGCTTGACCCCGATCGTTGCGAGTCACCTGTCCGAAGGCCAGGACCCTATGACCCCATAGGCGGTGTACCTCAGCTTCCATGGCCACGCTCAAGGAACCAGTAACCGCCCGTCGGGTCAGCTTGTCGTACAGTCCTACACCGATCAAGCCGCGTCCTACCCGCCGCGTGCTAAGTGTGTCGAGCCATCCTGCCACGGAGCCCAACGAGACTGTTGTCCCGCGAACTGCTTGTTTCGCATTGCTGCGAACGTGCTCGGAAACGGGAACGTAGTTACTCGGTCCTCCGTTCACAGTCGCCAAGGAGACTTCGCGTACCCCATGTCCAGGCTCGCCGAGCTTGACGAGCCGTTCCACCGTGGCGTCGGTATAGAACTGGGGCACCTCAGGAACGGCATCTAGGGACCTTACACCGGAAATCAAGGCTTCAACCGGTACGGATAGCGAGTTCGCGTCCCTGCGTCGAGGCTGAGTCGGCGCGACACGAATCACAAGGCGTCCGGGATGATCTCGAAGACTATCGACGACCCATCTAGGCCGACTACCTCGCAGCAGGTAGACACGGTCGATTTCGCTCAATGCGAGACGGATCTGGCTCAATGTTGCAGTTAGGCGCGCAAGTTCAACACGATCCGCACTGCTGCGGATCATGACCTCCAAGCCGCGTGACGCCATGATGTCAGGGTAGCCGTGTCGCTCCGCGGCCGCTGCGGCTGCATGTTGGACGGGTAGTCATAGTCCCACGTCTCCTCTGTCTTGTTCCGACTCTGGGTCATCGAGTACAGCCGTTGGACAAGAGCGCTCCAGGGTCACACAGGTCACGACATGCCCAACCATAACAGCGGGACATACGCACGTTGCTCTCGCACCGAGAGAGCGCTGGGACGGAGGGTTCTTCAGTCACGGTCCTGGGCACTGCCGTTTCGACGAGGTGCGCTGCGCTCCGATCCAGTACTCACGGGCTCCATGGCCACATTCCGGAGTTCGACATCGCCAGACCAGCAACCGCAGGTCAGCCTCTGCCTTCTCCACGATGTCGGTGATCTTCATCCGCTCCCAGGAAGATGGCATGATCGACTCCGGGTTCTCGTGAACGGACGCGAGTGCCTCCGGTGCTCGTCACCGGAGCGACCGGCCGGGTTGGGCGCGCCGTAGTCGACCAGCTGATAGATGCGGGCGTCCCGGTCCGCGCCCTCAAGCATCGCCAGGTGCGACGGAAGCTTGACGGAGAGCGACGGACATCAGGACATAACGACCGTTCGGCACGGCCGAGCGCGGTACCGGGCGACTGCAGACCTGGTGCGCGCTGTCGCACAGCAGCTCGACGTGGCGGTTGTCCACTAACGTGCGTTCAGCAGACAGCGGACATCAGCGCGACGGAAGTCTGGTGACACGCCGACCGCGTGTCCGAACCCTCGCCCAAGTGCAAGGCGTGTCCGCATCGCCCCGTCATGCCCCTAACGGATACGTGCTTACGCTCCTTGACGTCGGTTGACGTCGGGCACGCGTAACGACCATTCGGGCGCGGCGACGAAAGCCACTCGGGGACCCGGGGCTGCCGACCATAGCGGCGGGTTGACGCGCTTTCTCTTCCAAGCTCTCTGTCACTGACGGTGATACAGCGGTGGAGGTAGTCAACGATTACCCAGGGGGCCGATCCCGCTGTAACCGGGCTCCCGCTGCGTCGGCATCTGAGCCTGCGTGGGCTACCTTCTCGCAGCGAGGGCCCGCGATCCCGATAACACACTCGACGCGGGCGTTGTCCTGACCCTGTACATCGCTGAGTGGAAACTTGCCGCCCTGGCACCGGCCGTGAGCTTCCTGCATATCAGCGATCTGCGCATACTGACTTGTTTGGGATGCGGTTGCCTGAGGGCAGCGCTACGATTTGTGCACTATGGACGTTGCGCTTCCGGATGGCTCGCTTTTCGCCGACCGCTACCGCGTCGAACGTCTGATCGGGGAAGGCCCGCGTAAACAGACCTATCTGGCCTGGGATCCGAAGGCTCGCCGGCAGGTCGCTCTAGCCGTTATGTTGCCTGGAGCCGATCCTCTCGCGACCCAGCGGGAGGTCGACATGCTGGGCAAGGTATGTCCCCATCCCAACATCGTCACCCTGCACGAGGCCGACCTCGATGCGGACCCGCCTTATCTGGTATTCGAATACATTCCGGGCGGGGAGCTTCGCGACTACTTCCGGAATTTGCAATCGCAGGGCCAGCAGGTGCCGCTTCGCGACTTCTTCCGTACCGCCCGTCAGGTATGCCGGGCGCTCGCGCAGGTCCATGGGAAGGGCCTCATTCACCGGGACGTCTCGGCGACCCACATCTGGCTAGACGAACGTGGTGAGGCGCACCTGGGTGATTTCGATAGGGCGATGTCCTTTGATGAGCCGCTGCCGGATCCCGGGGGCCCTCCGGCGGCCGAGAGCTACGCCGCTCCCGAGCTGCTCGGTGATGCGCCAGACGCCCGGGCCGATCTGTACTCGCTCGGCGGGATCCTTTATGAGCTCCTCACCGGCAGGGAGCCAGCACAGGCAGGCCAGGACGCACACGTCGTGCCCCCCTCCCGGTGGCGCAGCGACGTTCCTCCCGGGCTTGACAAGCTCATCCTGTCGCTGCTGGCCACGGACCGGGAGGAGCGCCCACCCAGCGCACAGGCGGCGCTTGATGAGCTCCGCAGCATTGAGAAGACAGCCGACCTGGAGACTCTGATATCGGCCGGCGAGAGCACCCAGCTGGAGTTTAAGCAAACGCTGCAGTGGGACACCGCACTCCATAGGCGCAACCCGGAGCTGCTCAGAGGGTGCGTGAAGGCGGTCTGCGCCTTCCTCAATGGCGAGGGCGGGATCCTGCTGATCGGTGTCGCAGACTCGGGAGAGCCTACGGGGCTGGAAGACGACATCCAAGATTTCAGGAACAGGAAAAATATCGATGGCTTCGAGTCCAGGTTCCGTGACGCGCTCGTCGCTGGCCTCGACCCAGAAAGCAGCCATCTTGTGACGATCTCGTTTCCCTTTGTGCGCGGGGTCCAGATCTGCCGGGTCGATGTCGAGCGTTCACCCCATCCTGTGTTCCTGCTCAGCAAGGACATCCCCCAGCAGTTCTACATCCGGCAGGAAGGTGCTTCGCCGCAGCCGGTGAGGTGTCCTTCGTGCGGGGAGCTCATTCACCCGCCGGAGTTCTACGTGCGCAAGGGGAACGCGTCCCGGCCGTTGGATGTCCGGCGGGCTCACGAGTACATCCGCGACCACTGGGGATTACCGCGCGAGCGAATTGCAGACTTGGCGGCGGAGGACGCACCGTCATCGGCTAGATCCGGGCGTCGGTAGGCTGTCGGGTCTGCGCGTAGCTGCGCATCGATCACCCGGTTCAGCACGGCGCCGGACGGCCACCCGCCCATATCGAGGGCGGCGCTGCGCGCCTCACCGAAGCCGGGTGTCGATCACGCAGCGTGCGGCGAAAGCTGGCCGGAGGCCTGCACTACGGGGCGTCGGCGGGCTGCGCCCATACGCGCCCGGCCAGGACACCTGCGGCAACGTTTCCGCTGGTCAGAGCGATACCGGGAAACGGCCTCCGGAGCCGTTGCTCCTGCACATGGAAGGTTGGGCCAGTCCTATCGCACAAATGGAGGCGCTGGCGGCGAGTTCCTGCAAGCTCTCGGCCAGGGGCCGACTGGAAGCCTGTAGCGTTCGCGACGCACTGAGGCGCTACTGGAACCCCGTAACGAACCGGTGGCAGATGATCTGTGAACAGCACCGACCGGAATTGCACCGGTCCTACCGCCTTGAGAGCGGCCGATGTGCCTGCCTGATCGCGCGCATGAGCCCGATTGCCAACGAGTGCTCACCGGGCGATATGCCTGTCCCCAGCGACCTCACAGGGGGGATGCCTCGACCCGGCATGGATCGCAAGCACGCACTGCGAGGGTGCCGATATATGCCAGTCCTGAGCAAAGTCTGCCGCGATCCGCGGTCCCGTCCAGCCAACGAACGGCCAACGGATGATCAAAGGGCCCGACCGCCGTCCTGGCGATCAGGCCTCTGACCTGCACTTACTGGTAGCGGGGGCGGGATTTGAACCCGCGACCTCTGGGTTATGAGCCAAGTCGGCACTGTTCAGCACCAGGCATCATCTGGCGGGGCCGCCCAGCGTTTCCCGGCAAGCACCGGTTACAGGTGGATCATTTGCTGCGGCCGGAGGGGTCAAAGGGATTGAGCACGCGGACATCGCTGCGGGCGAGCTCGGCGACGTTGCCGGTGACCAGGATCAAGCCCCGCGCCCTGGCCGTGGCGGCTGGGAGGCCTGGTTCCAGGGGTCGGGGCCGGGGTCGGTTCCTCCGGCGGCGAGGCTGAGCCGGGGCAGGAAGTGGTTCCAGCCGGTGGCGTGCATGGGTGCCTGGCTGGGAGGCAGGCCGCGGTGGACCAGGCGCAGGTGGGTGCCGGCCGGGGTGGGGGTGAGAGTGAACTCGACCCGGGTGGCGCCGGGGGGCAGTTCGGTGTATCACGGTCAGGCCTCAGTTAGTTGAGGTCGCGTGCCCGTCTTGGTCGGTGAAGAGCGCAGCGACTGCCTGGTGGGCACCGCCGATGACGCTGCGGGCGAAGACTGGCGGCAGAACCCCGTGCTGGTTGCCACAGACGACCCCGATTGCAGAACTCGCGGCGCCTGGGGGCACTTCGGTGCACCCGGCCACGCCCCAGCTGACCACGACCCGCCGGGGTGGATCGATTTCCAGGTAGCGCCCGCGGATGGGAACGCCGTTAATGTCGAGCTCGAAAGCGCCGCCGACGGCGGGTTCGAGGGTGGCGTGCTGGCCCATCCAGCGGGTCATCGCGGCCGGGTCGGTCAAGTGCCGGAAAACCTCCTCGATGGGGGCGGGAAGATCGAGTTCGGTGGCGAATGATTCGGTCACGCTGGTGATTGTCCGCCGTCGGCGGGGTCGCCCGCGGTTTGCAGCGTGGTTTGGAGCTGGCCGAGGTGGTGGGCCCAGAAGTCGGCCAGGAACTCCTGCACCGCGGAAAAGCCACCGGGGTTGGCCAGGAACAGGTGACGCGTGCCCTCGCGGTGCTCGTCGACCAGGCCGGCCTCGTGCAGCACCTTCAGGTGCCGGGACACCGCCTGGGGGGTGATGTCGAGGTGGCTGGCGATGTCACCGACCGGGCGGGCATCGTGCGAGACGAGCCGCAGGATGGCCCGGCGGTGCGGTTCGGCGAGCGCCTTGAGGGCCGCGTCGGGATTCACGGCTGCCGGCCGAGGAACGCC
Organism: uncultured Actinomycetes bacterium; assembly: GCA_963730065.1. GTDB lineage: Bacteria > Actinomycetota > Actinomycetes > Streptosporangiales > Streptosporangiaceae > UBA9676. Next base: position 6,765 of record CAVSQL010000022.1, read on the forward strand.
ACCAGCCGGTCGGTGAGCGGGGCATCCGCCGCGACCCGCACGGCCGGGCCGATGCGCGGCGCGCGGAACCCCGGGGTGATGGCCTGCTCCGCGAAGGCCAGCACATGCGCGGCCAGGGTGTCGTCCAGCGCGGCCGGCTGACCGGTGGCCTGGGCCAGGTCCCAGCCGTGGACGAGGATGTCCAAGGTGGTGAAGCCGGCCAGGGCAGGGCCAGGCATGTCGCCGAGCGGTGTGGTGTGCACGCGGGTGAGCGTATCGCCCGCGCTGGCGGAGGTCAGCGCGGCGGCCGAGGCTTCCGCGTACGCGGCGGCCGGGTCCTGGCCGGCCAGCTCGCAGCCGGGCAGGCCGCCCGGCGCCATCGGATGGCGGGGGGTGCGGTCGCTGAGCAGGGCCTCGCTGAGCCACAGGGTGCCGATGATGTGGTTGAGCAGGTCCCGGACCCCCCACTCCGTGCACGGGGTGGGCGCGCGGGCCTGGTCAGGGCGCACCGTCTTGACGATCCCGGCGGTCGAGGCGACGGCACGGTCAAAAGCTTCGTAGAGTTCCATGATGTTCCTCCGGGACAGGCAGGTTCCTGATATCGGACACTAGTACAACCATCCTATTGTGCAATAGAGTCTTTGCGAAAGAGTATGCTTGCGAAAGACACCGGTTGTGGTCAGCCGGGATGACTGCCCGCCGTGACCCCTGCCCTGTCCGCTTCTCCGGTCTGCCCGGCCGCCTGGAGGCTTGATGGCCTACGACGAGGACCTCGCCGACCGCGCCCGCGAGGTCATGCCCACCGACGCCGAAGTGACCGAACGCAAGATGTTCGGCGGCCTTGCCTTCCTCCTGAGAGGGCACATGTTCGCCGGCATCGTGGGCAGCGAGCTCATGGTCCGGATCGGCCACGAGGCCGCCCAGCGAGCACTGGAACTTGACCATGTCCGGGAAATGGACTTCACCGGAAGACCGATGAAGAACATGATCTTCGTACAGCCCGCCGGGCTGCACGGCCCCGCACTCGAGCGCTGGATCACCGCGGCCGCCGATTATGCCCGGACCCTCGCCCCCAAACAGCCCAAGCCTCCCGGACGCCGCGCCCGTCGCTAACCCAGCGAGATCGCCGCAACAAGGCAGGCGATCTGGGGTTCCACCCCGCCACAGCCTTTCTGGACTGTTCGGTCCAGCAGTGGGCTAGCATTGGCGCATGGCGGGTGAGCCGAGGACCGGGCGCGGTCGCGCCAGCCGTGAGCGGATTGTGGAGCGCGCCGCGGAGCTGGTCGCCGAGCGCGGTGTTGAGGGGACCAGCCTGGATGAGGTGCTGGCGGCGGCTGGGGCGAGCAAGAGTCAGCTCTATCACTATTTCGCCGGCCGGGACGAGCTGGTGGAGGCGGCGGTAGCACGCCGCTGCACACAGGTGCTGGGCGAGCTGACCCAGGCGCTGGGGGAAATCGCGACCTTGGCGGAGCTGGAGGCGATGCTCGCGGGTTTCATCGCCGGGTTTGAGCAGCAGGGCCTGCCGGGGTGCCCGATCGGGTCGCTGGCCAGCGAGGTGGCCGAGCGCAACGACGGGGCGCGGCGGCAGGCGGCCGCCGCCTTCGACGCCTGGGAGGGCCTGTTTGCCGACGCGCTGGAGCGGATGCGTGAGCAGGGCGAGCTGCGCGCGGACGCGTCACCGGGCGCGCTGGCCACCGCGCTGCTGGCCAGCATCGAGGGCGGGCTGCTGCTGAGCCAGACGCGCAAGCAGGCGGCGTCGCTCCGGATTGCCGTGGAGGCGGCGCTCGCGCACGTGCGAACCTACCGGGCCTGAGACTGGACTAATCGGTCCACTAGCTGTTACCGTCGACTGGACCAGTTAGTCCAGTTCGGGGAGCGGCCATGACCACCCAGGCAGGTTCCTTCCTCGCCACCCGCCGCGGCAAGCTCACGCTGCTTCTTGTGTGCGCGGTTCAGTTTCTCGACATCGCCGATTCCTCGATCATGAACGTCGCCCTGCCGTCGATCCGGCGCGACCTGGGATTCTCGGTGCAGGGCCTGCAGTGGGTCCTCAGCGGCTACCTGCTCACCTACGGCGGTTTCCTGCTGCTGGGCGGCCGGGCCGCCGACCTGCTCGGGCGGCGGCGGCTGCTGGTCGCCGGCACCACGCTGTTCGCGGCCTGCTCGCTGGCCGGTGGCCTGGCCGCGGACGCGGGCATGCTGATCGGCGCGCGCCTGGGGCAGGGCATCGGCGCAGCCATGATGGCCCCGGCCGGGCTGTCGATCCTGACCACCACCTTCAGCCGGGGCACCGACCGGAACCGGGCGCTCGGCGTGTGGGGCGCCGTCTCCGGGCTTGCCGCCGCCACCGGCGTGTTCCTGGGCGGCGTGCTGTCCCAGGGCCCAGGCTGGCGCTGGGTGCTGTTCGTCAACCTGCCGGTCTGCGCGGCGATCGTCCCCGGTGCCTACCGCCTGGTCCCGGGCCAGCGCCGCCGCGCGGCGCTGGCGGACTTCGACCTGCCCGGCGCGGTCCTGGCCACCGGCGGCATGCTGCTGCTCGTCTACACGCTGGTGAAAGCACCCAGCCAGGGCTGGGGCGCCACCAGCACGATCGCCGAGCTCGCCGCCGCGGCTGTAGTGCTCACCGCCTTCGTACTCACCGAGCTGCGCCGCCGCAACCCGCTGTTCCCCTTCTCCATATTCAGCATCAAGGGGCTGGCGGCCGCCGATGCCACCCAGATGATCGCTTTCGCCGGCTTTGTCTCGCTGTTCTTCTTCCTCACCCTGTACATGCAGAACGTGCTCGGCTACTCGCCAATCCAGGGCGGATCGGCCTACCTGCCGGTCACTGCCGGCATCGTGGCCGCTGCCGGAATCTCATCGCGGCTGTTCGCTCGCATCGGCACCCGGCCGGTCACCGTCGCCGGCGCGCTGATCGCCGCGGCCGCGATCTATTACCTCTCAGGCGTCCCGGTTCACGGCTCCTACCTCACCGACCTGCTCCCAGGCCTGGTAGTCATGTCGATCGGGCTGGGCGCCGTTTTCGTCTCCGTCACCGCCGCCGCCAACGCAGGCGTCCCCGCGGACAAAGCCGGGCTGGCGGCCGGCCTGCTCAACAGCTCACAGCAGCTCGGGACCGCGCTCGGCCTAGCGGTCTTCTCCGCCATCGCCGCCGCGCGCACCAGCGCCCTCCTCGCGGCCCATGCCCCCCGCGCCGATGCGCTCACCGCAGGCTTCCACCAAGCCCTGCTGGCCTCCGCGATCTTCCTGCTCGCCGCCGCCGGTATCGCGCTGCGCGCCACCAACACCCACGGCGAACCGGCGGCGCAGCCCGGGCACCTCCCTGCCAGCTACGGCGTGATGCCCGCGCCAGAGCTGACCGGCCAGGCCCCACCCACACCAGCACACACACCCCAGCAGACACAGCCACGATGACCGCGGCCGACACATCGCAGCCCGGGCCGGCGCGGCCCTGACCAAAGGAGTTACCTGACCATGAAAATCACCGTCTTCGGAGCCTCCGGCGGAATCGGCACCCACGTCGTCGATCTCGCCACCCAGCGCGGCCACCAGGTCCGCGCCGTCTACCGGGCCACCCCGCAAATTCCACCCGCAGGCCAGGCCGAGATCCTGGTCAGCCCGGACATCTTCGACCCCGGGTTCGCCGCCCAGGCCATCCGCGGCGCCGACGTGGTCGTCACCTCCCTAGGCCCGGACTTCGCCAAGCGCCACAACCCCAGGACCACGATGATCTCGCCGCCAGACCTCCACCAGCGGCTGGCCCGCACCCTCATCACCGCCATGACAGAACCCGGCGCACGCGCCAGGCTGATCTCGGTCAGCACCGCCAGCATGGGACCCGGCGACGCCGCCATGGGCGCCGGGCCGCGGCTGCTGTTCCGCTTCTTCCGCACCGTCGTGACCCCCAACCTGGGCCGCGTCGGCAAGGACCTGCAGGCCATGGAAAACGAACTCGCCGCCACCGGGCTCGACTGGTATGCGCTGCGCCCCATCAAACTGACCGACGGCCCGCTCACCGGGCACGTCCACGCCAGCGCCCACTTCGCCATGAAAACGATCTCCCGCGCCGACGTCGCCTGGTACATCCTCAGCCTCGCCGAAGACCCCCACCCCGGCCCCCAACGCACCCCCATCATCACCACCGCCGCCAGCGGGAAGAGCCCCGCCCACCCGGGAGCCGACGACCTCGCCGCGCACCGAACGCCTATCACCGGCTAGATACCGCCAGCCGCCAGCAGATCGCAGAGCGCACAGCGCACAGCGCCAAACACGCCGAATATCCCATTCGGCGTGGCAGCCGCGAGTGAATCGCCCCGGTAAGCCCGGAGAGCTACGCGACCATGTACCCAGCCAGATCCCGTACCCCACAGCGCGCCAGCGACACACCGCCGACGGATGCCGATACCTGCCGATTACTGGCGGCCCGGCATGTCAGATGCGGCCCGATCTCGCCAACGAACCGCCAACGAACGATCAAGAGGCCCGATCGCCGTCCTGGCGATCAGGCCTCTGACCTGCACTTCCTGGTAGCGGGGGCGGGATTTGAACCCGCGACCTCTGGGTTATGAGCCCAGCGAGCTACCGAACTGCTCCACCCCGCGTCGGTGTGCCTTTACTGTAGGGCCCGCGCATCCCCGAGGCAAATCACGCCCACCTGGCGGCCGGCGCGCGGCGGCCCGGGCCGGAAGATCACGCTCCGCCGGTCAGGCCGCTCCCGGCGCCGGGCCCCGACATCCACAGCACATAACGAACCGGCCAGCCCGACGCCGGTGGCTGGGTCAGCACATGGGCGTCCTGGACCGTCGTCAGGTCGACGACCTGGTGGGGCGCCCCGCCGTACGGGGCGAGCTCGGCCGGGCGGGTGGCCAGCAGCACCGCCCGGTGCCCCGTCTGGGCGATCTGGCCCAGCACCGCCTCCACCTGGGCCTGCGAGGCACTCGCCATGACTCCGGCCGGGATGCCGCACATGCCCCGGATCACCTGGGCAAACCGCCGGGCCGCGACCTGGTCGAGGAGCAGCACCGGCGAACCGCCCGGGATGGCCCCGCAGAGGTTGTCGATGGCGACGAGCTCACCGACGCCCGTCCGCTGGAACGCCGGCGCGGCACTGGCCGGGTAGGGCGCGGGCAGCGCGACACGCCTGGCCCCGATCCCGAACGTGGTCACCGCGGACGGCACGGCCAGCGCGGCCACGAAGCAGGCGGTAGCGGTCGCGATCGCCACGATTCCTGCGCCCCGCTGCCTGGCCCGGACGGCCAGCATGGCGCAGGCCCAGATCGCGGCCACGATCAGCCCCGGGAGCAGGACCGGGACGAGCTGCCTGCCCGCCCACGGCTGGTCGGGCATGGTGTGCGGCAGCCACAGCACCGTGACCGACCCCCAGCCGATGATCATCAGGGGCAGCGCCCAGGCGCGGGCCGCGCCGGTGGGGTCCTGCCAGGTGAACAGCGCCCGCAGGCACCGCCGCGTAAGCAGGGCGAGCCCGGCCACGCCGAGCACGAGGGCGGGCGCCCCCAGGTACCAGATCACCCAGTACAGGCTGTCCTCGGCGTACAGCCGGCGCGGGTCGACCGGCAGGTGGGATATCCGCTGCAGGGCAGCGATGTACGGGTTCGCGCCGCCGTGGACCTGCTGCAGGTACGGGCGGATCACGAACCCGACCGCGGCCGCCACCACGATCACCGCGGCGGCATCGGGCAGCCAGCGCAGCGGCCGGGCCCTCAGCAGCCAGGCCACGCGCCGCCGGACCGGGTCCACCAGGCCGACAGTGGCACCGATCACGGTCACCGCCAGGAACGCGGCGGCGGCCAGCGCGACCATGCCGAGCTGCGGGGCCAGCTCCGCCATCATCGGCCCGGCGAGCACGAACCCGCCGACCAGCCCGTAACCAGTTCCAGCGAGCAGGCCGGCGCCGAACGGCAGGGCCTGCGGCCTGCGCACGGCCAGCAGCGTCCCGAGGAACACGATGGTGGGCAGCAGGTCCACCAGCGAGCGGATCGCCACCAGCACCGTCAGCCCCAGGACGAGGCCCCCGAGCGCCGCCAGGATGCGGGACTGCCGGGGTGCGAGCGAGTCCACTACCAAGCACAGACCGCCGAACAATAGAACCTGCGCCAATATCTCGCTGAACGCCGACCGGCTGGTGTAGGTCTCGGGCAGGGTGAGAGCCAGCAGGAAGGCACCTGCCGGGGCCCACCGCGGTCCGGCCAGCCGGCCGGTCAGCCCGCCCACGCTGAGCACCGCGAGCGCGCCCAGCAGCGGGCTGAGCGCCGCGCCGCCGGGCAGCCCGTGAGTCCACAGCCCGGCCGCCAGCGCGATCGGCAGGCCGGCCGCCTGCGCTGGCACGACCGCCCCGCCGTGGCTGATAAAGCCGAAGCTGGAGAAGGTGAGGCCAGGATGACTGCCGCCGAACGCCGCGAGCTGTGGCGGGATCGGAAGCGACCCGTGTTCCGCTATCCAGAAGCCGTACTGGAAAAACACCCCCGGGCTGCGGTCCACGATCAGCTGCGGCGAATTCGCCCACAGCTGCCAGGCGCCGAATCCGGCCGCCACCACCACCGTCCCGGCCAGCCCCCACCAGGCGTGCCAGCTGGCGGTGCGGTCCGTGGCCCCGTCCGCGGCCACGGCGCGCTCCGGCGTGCCGGGCCCGGGCCAGCGGCCAGGAACCTGGCGGCCGGCCATCAGCACCAGGCCGACCGCGGCCGGCACCGTGATCAGCACCATCGGGACCGGGAAGAACCGGCCCGCCAGCAGCAGCGGCAGGCCGGCCAGCAGCCAGGCGGTGATCACCAGTGCGGGCACGACGGTGACGATCGCGAACGCCTTGCCGCCGGTATCGGCTATGCGCCTGAGCCGCAGGCCGAACGACGCCAGCCGGGCGCGCTGCGCGCCGGGGGCGGGTGGGCCGCCCTGGGTCTGCTTGCCGGTCAGGTGAGGTCCCAGACGCACGCCTCCCACTGTAGATCGGACCGGCCGCGCCCCGCGGAAGCGCATTGGCCGATTCCCACTAATAGCACCGCATACCATTACCTCCCGGGGTGACAATGGGGCCGCACCCCACTCGATCCGCGAGCCAGGCCGAGGAGTGATGAGCCGCTACGACGATCCGGAGGGCCCGGGCGAACACCCGGTATCCGGAAAACGCCAAGGGCCGCCCGGCCTGGGCCTGCCCAGCGAGGACACCGAGGCCTGGACCAGCTACGGCCAGATCCGCCGCGACCGCTCATTCGGGCCCGGCGGGCCCGGCGCCCCCGGCGAGCCGGGCGACTCCGGCCCGAGGCGCCGCCGCGGGTCCTTCCTCGGCCCGCACCCCATACTGGCCGCGGCCGCGATCATCTCCACCGTCCTGGTGGTGGGGGTCTCGCTGGTGGCCTACGCCGCCGTGCGCAACGTCTACGACGGCATCAACCACGAGGCCATCACCGCCCAGATGCTCGGCAACCGCCCGCCCAAGCTCAACGGCTCGACGAACATCCTGCTGATCGGCTCGGACTCGCGGGCCGGCACCGGCGGCAAGTTCGGCAAGGATGTGCTGGGCGCACGCTCGGACACCACGATGGTGCTGCACATCACGCCCGACCACACACGCGCATACGTGCTCAGCTTCCCGCGCGACTCGATGGTGCCGGTCTACGGCTGCCTGCCCGACCAGGAAGGCCACCCGGGCCAGACGGCGGCCCCGGGCGAGCTCGAGCCGCTCAACGCGACGTTCTCCGCCGGCGGCGCCCCGTGCCTGTGGAAGACCCTGGAACAGACCACCCACATCCGCATCGATCACTTCGTCGAGGTCGGTTTCGACAGCTTCAAGGCCATCGTCAACGACGTCGGCGGGATCAGCGTCTGCCTGCCGTTCGCCATCAGGAACTCGCAGGCCCACCTGTACATCTCGGCCGGGCGCCACATCGTCCACGGCGCGCAGGCACTTGCCTTCGTCCGGCTGCGGGAGAACATCGGCGACGGTTCCGACCTGCAGCGGATACAGCGCCAGCAGATCTTCCTGGCCTCGGCCATGCAGAAGATCAAGCAGACCAACCTGCTCGGCGACTACAAGGTGATCAAGGATGCCGCCGACGCCGTCACCACCGACCTCTCCCTGACCCAGATGCTCGGCATCGCCAACAGCATGAAGGGCCTGAACACGAAGGCGGTGCGGTTCATCTCGGTCCCGGTCGTGCCCTACCCGCTGGACGTGAACCGGGTGGAGTGGGAGATGCCGCAGGCCGACACCCTCTTCTCCGCCGTCGCCCATGACACCCACATCCTCAAGGCGGCGAAGGCGGCCAAGGGCAAGCCCACGCCGGCGGCCACGGTCAGCCCGTCCAAGGTGCAGCTCGAGGTGCTCAACGGCTCCGGCACGATGGGGGTGGCCAGCACCACCGCCACCGGGCTGACCAACCTCGGCTTCAACGTCATCGGCACCGGCGACGCCAACGGCTACAGCTACACCAACTCCATCATCGAGTACAGCTCCGCCGCCCAGCTGCCCGAGGTGAACACGCTCAAGAAGGAGGTGGCCGGCGTCCAGGTGAAGCACGTCGCCAGCCTCCAGGCGGGCACCCTCAGCCTGATCATCGGCTCGAAGTTCGCCGGGCTGGCCACCAGCCAGCCGAAGTTGACCGGCCCGTCGGTCGCCACCCTGAACTCGGACAACTTCCAGGGCATCAGCGCGAACCAGAACATCTGCAACGACGCCGCCGCGTTCACCGGGCCGGACAGCCCGGTGGCGACGGGCGGCTGACCCCAGCGCGGGTGGAGCTGTTCACGAACTGGCATTCCTGGCCGCAGGCGGAGGCGGGGCTGCGGGAGCGGCTGCCCGCCGACGTGGTGGCAACGGTGAGTACATCGTCCCGCTGGCCACCAGCGAGCAATGGTTCCGCTACTGGTACGCCTCCTGGCGGGCGGAGTTCGCCGAGCTGGCCGCGCCCATCAGCGACACCTCCAGCCAGGCGAACAGGCCGATCGGGTACACGAAGTAGCCGAACCTGGTCGCGGGCGCCAGCGTGAACATCGCGGTCAGCGCGATGATCAGGCGCCAGGCCGCGGCAGGCACGGTGAGCGGCGGGCGGAGCACCAGGCTCGCGATGACCGCCAGGCCCGCCAGCGCCAGCAGCGCCACCGCCACCAGATGGCCGGCATGCCCGGTCTCGGCCAGCACGCGGCCCGGCAGCGGGCTCACCGCGGCGGACTTGACCCTGGTCAGGCCGAGCGGGAACGCGATCGTGTTCTGCACCAGGGACCGCGGCCCCAGCGCCGCCACCGGGCCGACCACCGCGGCGACCACCAGCAGCGCGGTCGCGGCCATGCTCGCCGCCGCCCGGCGGCCGTCCCTGGCCAGGAGCAGGACCGCCGCCACCACCAGGGCCGGCCAGGCGGTGGCCTTCATGGCCGACGCCACGCCGAACGCCAGCCCGGCCAGCACCGGCCGCGGCCGCCGCCACAGCAAGGCAAAGCCGAGGCACATGCACGCCAGGACGGGCACATCGGTGCCGCCGACGGTCAGCGAGAACGCGATCACCGGCGACGCCGTCACCAGCGCGGTCCAGCGCACCACGTCACGCGCCCCCGCCACAGTGAGCGCGGCGGCGAACACCACCACGAACCCGGCGCCGAACCAGATCCGGGGATCGGTGACCGGCGAGAACCCGAGCAGCACCCGGGGGATCCCGAAGGCCGTCAGCGCCGGGAGATAGGGGTCGAAGACGTTCGGGTTGTGCGTGGCGGCGAGCATGGCCGGTCCCGGATAGGGGGTGCCACGGTGCAGCAGCATGGCCGCCGACTGGTCGATCACCTGCACCTCGGGCTGCTGGACGCGGTCCGCGGCCATCAGCCACATCGGCGCGATCAGCGCCCCGGCCAGGCTGACCACCAGGGCCACGTCCAGCCCGCGGGACTTCCATACCACCACCGCCATCGCGCCGAGCAGGTAGGAGCAGCCGGCGAACACCCCCCACATCCGGTGCGCGTCGTACGTGGTGACCAGGGCCATGACCACAGCGAACCCGGCGCTGCCGGCGAAGGCCAGGGTCATCCACCGAGGCGGAATGCTGGCAGGCGACGGCCAGTCGGACTGGCGCGCCGGGCGTCCCGGCGGCGCCTGCCTCAGCGTCAGCATCGACATGCAACCCCCAACGAGGGCGATCCTAGCCGCTGGCGATTCTTGCGCCCGACCACGCCCCGCCGGGTGGCGGTCACCGGCGATCGCGGCTGGAACGGCCCGGCCGGCCGGGCACCGGCCGCCCCAATCCGCATCAGATGACCGGGGGCCGGCCCGCCTGGGTCATCCGCCAGGCGGTGCGCGCCGACATCGGCCGCCGCCAGCCGGGGTCCATCCGCCACCCCTGCCTGAACCCGGTCACCCAGGCCCGCACCGCGGCCGCCGAACGCTCCCGCACCACCGTGAGGGTGAACCAGTTCAGCAGGTAGGCGGCGGCCAGCGGCCACGGCAGGTTCCGGCGGGCCAGCAGCACCCGGTTCCGGCCGTCGAGCCGGTAGAACGTGGCGTGCCGGGCGTTCGGCAGCGCGTGATGGCACATCTGAGCTGCGGCGTCGTACTCCAGCCGGTAGCCAAGGCCCAGCAGCCGCCACGCCAGGTCGGTCTCCTCATGCGCGTAGAAGAACGCCTCCGGCAGCCCGCCCGCCTCCAGGTACGCGGCCCGCCGGATGGCGCAGGCCCCCCCGGCGAACGTGGTCACCGGCGAGGACCGCTCCGGGTCGCCGGCCCGCAACCGCGGCACATGCCAGCGGGCCCCCGGCCCTCCCTCCGGGTCCACCACCCGGAACGAGATCACCGCAAGCCCAGGATCGGCGGCAAAACGTCTGGCGACATGCGTTCCCAGCTGCCGGCCGGGGAACCAGCCGTCGTCGTCAAGGAACAGCACCACGTCCCCAGCACAGGCCTGGACCCCGGCGTTCCGCCCCCCGGCCACACCAAGATTTTCCGGAAGCTTGACCACTTTCACACCGTGCGGCACCGCCGGCACATCGGCGCCGTTGCCCACCACCACGACCTCCAGGCCATCCCCGTCCTGGGCCAGCGCACTGCCAACCGCCCGCTCCAGCTCGGCCGGCCGGTCCCCCATGGTCAGGATCACGCACGAGAGCTTCACCGCAGCCGCCGGGACGCCACCACGGCGACGAGGTGCGCGACGACCAGAACCCCGGCGATGACCAGGCACGCGACCGTGAGCACGCGGGTGGCGGTCAGGTTGCCGGCGATGGCGTCGATGATCGCGGCGAGCAGGATCAGCAGCGAGAGCTCGACCGCCTGGATGATGCGGTGCACCTTGAGCGCGGCGGCCAGGCGGCGGGCGAGGGCCAGGCCGGAGCTGCGCGGGGCGAGGTCGGCGTCGGTAGGCGACTCGCTCAGGCCGGACTCGGACCGGGCGACGATCACGTTGTCGGTCTCCGCCTTGACCAGCATCGCGAGCAGGGCCGCGGCGAGGCCGGCGGTCACGTAGGGCCCGGACAGGGTGAGGTTACCTTGCGCGCGGAAGCCGAGCCCGGTGAGCAGGGCGGCTTCGCCCAGGTAGTGGCCGACCCGGTCGAGGTAGACGCCGGTGGCCGAGAAGCGGCCGCTCCAGCGGGCGAGTTCCCCGTCGGAGCAGTCGAACAGCAGGTAGGCCTGCATGAGGATCGCGGCGACGATGGCCGACCACAGGCCGCCGAACGCGACCACCACGCCGGCCGCCACCCCGCAGACGATGAAGGCCACCGTGACCGCGTTCGGCGACCAGCCCAGCCGGGCGAAGACCCAGGTGGCGCGCGGCGACACCCGGCGCATGTAAAGGCGGCCAGCCCAGTGCTCATCGTTAAGCCGCTCGAGGACTGCTGGCGGCTGGCCGGTGGCCCTCAGCTCAGCCAGCGACGGACCGGACATACTCCTCCACTCGCGCCCCCGCCTCCGCCTCGGTGAGCCCGAGGTGCTCCAGGACCGTGTAGCGGCCCGGGCGGGTACCGGGGGCGCATACGACCGCCTTGGTGAACTCCGCCGCCGACAGTCCCAGCTCGGCCGGGGAACGTGGAAGATTGTGCCGCGCGAGGCAGGCCGACACAAGATCGGCCTGGCCGGCGTCCTCCCGCAGGTAGGCGCAGAACAGCGCCCCCACGCCCGCCAGCTCCCCATGCGTGCCCGCCCCCGGGTAGAGCTTGTCGATCGCGTGCAGGATCTCGTGGTCGCCGCCGCTGCACGGGCGGCTGGAGCCGGCCACGGTCATCGCTATCCCGGACAGGATCAGCGCTTCCGCCAGCACGGTGAGGAACTCATCGGACGCGATCGTGCCGGGCTGGTGCAGCACCGCCTCCGCCGCGGTGCGGGCCAGGGTGACCGCGAGGCCGTCGATCCGCTCGCCCGCGTGGGCGACCGCCAGTTCCCAGTCCGCGATGGCGGACAGGTTGCTGACCGCGTCCCCGATCCCGGCCCGGACCAGCCGGTCCGGGGCCGCGTGGACGCTGTCCAGGTCCACGATCACCGCCACCGGCGGCGCCACCCCGTAGGAGCCCTTGCCGGACTCGTGCTCCAGCGAGCTCGTCGGTGAGGCGATGCCGTCGTGGGACAGGTTGGTGGCCACCGACACCATCGGGATGCCCGCCATGTTGGCGGCGAACTTGGTGACGTCGATGGTCCGGCCGCCGCCGATGCCGGCCACCGCCTCGTAGGCGCCTGCCCGCAGCGTCTTGCCCAGGCTGACCGCCGTGTCGACGGCGGCGTCCTCCACCCGGAACACCTCGGCCTCGCCGACGCCCAGACCGGCGGCGACGCCGTCACCGTGCTCGCCCGGCCCGAGCGCGACCGCGACCCGCCCCTCGGTCGCGATCCGGCGGTCGGCGAGCAGCGTCCCGAGGTCGGCGATGGCCCCCCGCCGCACGTCAACGGAGAGCGGCACGGGAAGCAGGCGGGCCAGGAGCGGCATGGGCCTCCTCCCTTACGATGAGCGCGGCTCCCCCGGAGACCAGCGGCGGACAGTGGCGGGGGCCGGGCGGGCACGGGTTGTTCGCCGCGCGTTACCCATCACGCCACCGCGAGACTAGCAGTGGGCCGCGATCTCCCGGGCCCGGCGCAGGTCCGCGTGGTTGTCGACTTCGACCCAGGGGACCGCCGCCCCGATTGGCGCCGTGGCGATCTGCCCGCCGCGGTCGGCCAGTTCCTGGTAACCGTCCTCGTAGTACAGGCCGGGGTCGCGCCGCCAGGTGGCCTCCAGCGCGTCGGCGAGCGGGCCGGCCGCCCTGGCCTCGATGAGGGTGGCCCCGATGTACTCGCCGTGCGCGAGCGCCGGGTCCATCTGCTTGGTGATCTGCCTCAGCTGCCCGCGGGAGTCGAGGACGACCTTCATCTCCTCCTCGGCGAGCGGCTTGGCGTCGTCGATCGCGATCACCACCCCGGCCGCGCCGCGGGCGGCCAGCAGCGTCTTCTCCACGCTCACCGGGTGCACGGTGTCGCCGTTGACCAGCAGGGCACCGTCGCGCAGGTGCTCGCGCGCGAGCCACAGCGAGTAGGCGTTGTTCCAGTCCTGGGCGCGGTCGTTGTGCACCAGGGTCAGCGTCACCCCGTGGGCCCGCTCCAGCCCGGCCGCGGCGTCCGCGATCGTGTCCGCCGCGTGCCCGACCACCACCACGACGTCGGTGAGGCCGGTGGCGGCCAGGTTGCGCAGGGCGATGTCGAGGATCGTGGTCCCCGCCGCCACCGGCAGCAGCGCCTTCGGCAGCGCGTCGGTGTCGGGCCGCAACCGCCGCCCGGCGCCCGCGGCCAGCACCAGCCCGATCACCAGTGTTCCTCCTCCCGGGCCGTGCCAGCCAGAAACGCCCTGGCCAGCACGAGAGCCACCCAAGATACGCCTCCGGGCGGCCGGCAGGCGAACCTGCCGCGGCCCGCAGGTAGAGTCCGCGTCATGCGGACGGTCGCGGTGGTGCTCGCGGGCGGCTCCGGCGAGCGGTTCGGCCTGCCGGTCCCCAAGCAGCTGCTGCCGCTCGCGGGCCGGCCGATGATCGAGCACTCAGTCGCCGCGTTCGAGCAGGCGCCAGGCGTGGACCGGATCCTGGTGGTCATGGCCGCGGGCCATGCCGGCGAGGTCAGAGCCCTGCTCGGGGCCGGTGGCTACGCCAAGCTCGGCAAGGTCATCGACGGCGGGCGCACCCGGACGGAGTCCACCCGGCGCGCCCTCGCCGAGCTCGGCGAGGAAGAGTGCGACGTCCTGTTCCACGACGCCGCCCGGCCACTGGTCAGCCAGCAGACCATCGCGGCCGCGGTGGCGGCGCTCGCCGACTACCGGGCGGTGGGGGTGGCCGTCCCCTCGTCCGACACCATCGCCGTCGTCCGCGACGGCGTGATGACCGCCATCCCCCGCCGGGACAGCCTGGCCCGGTGCCAGACCCCGCAGGGGTTCCGGCTATCGGTGATCCGCCGCGCCTACCAGCTCGCCGACGCCGACCCGGGCTTCGGCGACCTGCCCGCCACCGACGACTGCGGGATCGTGCTGCGCTATCTGCCGGACCTCGGGGTGCACGTGGTGCTGGGCAGCGAGCACAACCTGAAGATCACCTACCCGCGCGACCTGGCCATCGCCGAGGCCCTGCTCCGGGCCGAAACCGTCACCATCGCCCCCTCTGGGGATCATGACGGCAGGGCGGCGCCGGAGCCATGATCACGGCCCGCGCGGATGGCCGGGGATGAGGCTCCGGCGGCTGGTGAGGAACCCGGCGCCCCACGCCAGGTGCATGGTGACGAGGGCCACCGGCAGGCGGGCCAGCGCCGGCCTGGCCAGGGAACGGGCCGCGGTCGCGCTGACCGCCAGGATCCCGGCCAGGTAGAGCGCTGGCACGAGGAACCCCAGCATCAGCCAGTCTGTCGCGGGAAGCAGGCCGGTGACCGTGCCCACCAGGCCGGCCAGGCCCGCGACCAGGCCGACGGCGATCGCGAGCAGCGTCACCGGCGGGGCCAGGTAGCGCAGGTTGATGGTGCCCGTGTGCTGGCGGGTGACCACCCGGCGCCAGCGGCCGTAGTGGAAGTACTGCCGGGCGAGCGCGGCCAGGGTGGCGCGGGGGCGGTAGGTGACCCGCAGCCGGGGCTGGAACCAGATCAGGCCGCCGGCCTGCCGGATGCGGTGGTTCATCTCCCAGTCCTCGGCCCGCAGGTAGCCCTCGTCGTAGCCGCCCACCTGCTCCAGCGCGGCGCGCCGGTAAACGCCCAGGTACACGCTGTCGGCCGGGCCGGGCCGGCCGCCGGTGTGGAAACGGGCACTGCCCACGCCCGCCCGCGAGGTCATCGCCCAGGCCACGGCCTGCTCGAACGGGGTCACGCCCTCGGCGGCCATGATGCCCCCGACGTTGTCCGCGCCGGTCTCCTGCAAGGTCACGACCGCCTGCCGCAGGTACCCGGGCGGGATCAGCGCGTGCCCGTCCACCCGGGCGACGATCGGGTAACGGGAGGCCTTGATCGCGGCGTTGTTCGCGGCGGGAATGAGCCCACTGGGATTGGCCACCACGGTGATCCGGGGATCGTCAGCCGCCAGGCGCTGCGCTATCTCCTCGGTGGCGTCGCGGGAGGGGCCCACGGCGAGCACCAGCTCGAGCTCGGCCGGGTAGTCCTGGGCGAGCACGTGGCCGACCGCCTCGGCCAGGTGGCGCTGCTCGTCGCGCACTGGCATGATCACCGAAACCGGCGTACGGGCGGTGATGGCTGGCCGAACCGGGGAGTCGGGCGCCGGCAAGACTTCATTCATCTCGGGTCACCGTACCGCCACAGCGGTGGCGCAGCGACCTCTTGCTACGGTCTAACCAGGCGTGTTTGCCGATTCCGGGTCAGGAGCGGACACGCCTCACAGTCCCGAGTCCTCCAGCATCTCCGTGACGAGCGCCGCGATCGGGGACCGCTCGGAGCGGACCAGGGTCACGTGCGCGAACAGCGGGTGCCCCTTGAGCTTCTCGATCACCGCCACCACGCCGTCGTGCCTGCCCACCCGCAGGTTGTCCCGCTGGGCGATGTCGTGGGTGAGCACCACCCGCGAGCCCGACCCGATCCGCGACAGCACGGTGAGCAGCACGCCACGCTCCAGCGACTGCGCCTCGTCCACGATGACGAACGAGTCGTGCAGCGAGCGGCCGCGGATGTGGGTCAGCGGCAGCACCTCGAACATGTCCCTGGCCAGCACCTCGTCGATGACGTCCTGCGAGGTCACCGCCGACAGCGTGTCGTAGACGGCCTGCGCCCACGGGTTCATCTTGTCGGCCTCCGAGCCCGGCAGGTACCCGAGCTCCTGGCCGCCGACGGCGTACAGCGGGCGGAACACCACCACCTTGCGGTGCTGGCGGCGGTCCATGACCGCTTCCAGCCCCGCGCACAGGGCGAGCGCCGACTTGCCCGTGCCCGCCCGGCCGCCGAGCGAGACGATGCCGATGTCGGGGTCGAGCAGCAGGTCGAGCGCGATCCGCTGCTCGGCGCTCCGGCCGCGCAGGCCGAACGCCTCCCGGTCGCCGCGGACCAGCCGCACCGACTTGTCCGGCAGCACGCGCGCGAGCGCGCTGCAGCCGCTGCCCGCTGCCCCGGCCAGCACGAGCCCGGTGTGACAGGGCAGCTCCCCGGCGGCCGGGAGATCCAGCTTCCCGCTCGCGTACAGCTCGTCGATCTCGGCCGCGGTGAGATCAAGCTCGGCCATCCCGGTCCAGCCGGAGTCGGGGGGCAGCTCGGCCCGGTATTCCTGCGCGGTCAGGCCAATGGAGGCCGCCTTGACCCGCAGGGGCAGATCCTTGCTGACGAGGACGACATCGTCCCCTTCGGCGGCGAGGCTCCGCGCGACTGACAGTATCCGCGTGTCGTTGTCACCGAGCCGGAAGCCGGGTGGCAGCACCTGGGGGTCGGCATGGTTGAGCTCGACCCGGACGGTCCCGCCCAGGTCGCCGACGGGGAGGTCGGCGTCCAGGCGCCCGTGCGTGATCCGGAGGTCGTCCAGGTGCCGCAGGGCCTGGCGGGCGAAGAAACCAAGTTCGGGGTGGTGGCGTTTGGCCTCCAGTTCGGTGATGACCACGATGGGCAGCACCACGCGGTGCTCGGCGAACCGGCCGATGGCCGCCGGATCGGCGAGCAGGACGCTGGTGTCCAGGACATATGTACGCCGCCGGGCGCTGGCTTGGCCGGGGCTGTCGGTGTCACTGCGGGTAGTGCTGTGCCGCGATGAGCGGCGGGCAGAAGAACTGGCCACTCGTTCTCCCCTGGGCGCCGGGATAGGCGCATACGGACACAGTTGTGTCGGCTGGACCGGGACCGGCCCGCGAAGGGCCGGTCGCCGGCCCTTCGCTCGTCTCGCCTGTGTGCTCCGGCAACAAGCTCGAGGATGTCGAGGGCCTTCCCGGCGGGCGGCGACGCACCGCCCATCCAGCTCTGACGGTACCTGGGGGTGGCCCGTCCTGGAAGTACCTGCGCGCCGGTTAACGGTCGCGCTGACGCGCGGGTGGTCAGGAGCCGAACCGCCGGTGACGCGCCGCATACGAGCGCAGGGCGCGCAGGAAATCGACCCGCCGGAAGTCGGGCCAGTAGGCGTCGCAGAAGTAGAACTCCGAGTGCGCGCTCTGCCACAGCAGGAACCCGCCCAGCCGCTGCTCCCCGGACGTCCTGATCACCAGGTCGAGATCGGGCTGGCCCGCGGTGTACAGATGGTCGGCGATGTGCTCCACGTCGAGGATCTCGGCGAGTTCCTCGATGCTGGTGCCCTTGGTGGCGTGATCGTGGAGCAGGGAGCGGACGGCGTCCGCGATCTCCTGCCGGCCGCCGTACCCGACGGCGACGTTCACCAGCAGCCCCGGGTTGGCCGCGGTGGCCTCGGCGGCGTCCTTGAGCACCTGCGCCGTCTCCGCTGGCAGCAGGTCGAGCGCCCCGACCGGCTTGACGTGCCAGCCCTGGGCGACCAGCCCCCGCACGGTGGCCTCGATGATCCGCAGCAGAGCCTCGACCTCGGCGGCCGGGCGGGCCAGGTTGTCGGTGGAGAGCAGCCAGAGGGTGGCCACCTCGACGCCCGCCTGGCGGCACCAGTCGAGCAGCTCGAAGATGTGATCGGCGCCCTTCTGGTGCCCGGAGCTCACGTCGGCCAGGCCCACGGAGCGCGCCCACCGCCGGTTGCCGTCCAGGATCACCCCGACGTGGCGCGGGACTGAGTGCCCGGAGATCGACGCTTCCAGCCTCCGCTCATACAGCCGGTAGACGAGATCGCGAACTAGCATCCGCACCCTTTCTCCGCCGTTGCCTGGCCACCGCTGCCCCCGCTGCGCACAGCGGCGCCACCGGACAGTCCTGCTGTTGTGTTGTTGCCGCTGTTTTGTTGCCTCACTGTTATGACGCGGGCACGTGTCCCGCGGGTCAGGGCGTCCCGCCGCCGCACGGCCGCCGGTGCCGGACCGCTGGCGGCGGACCGCTGGCCTGCTGTCATCGGTGGCGGCCGTGAAAGGCGCCGTCCGGCGGCAGCAGGCGTGACTGCCGGGCAAGCTAGCGGGCGGCGAGGCTGGGCGGGGCTGCAGCGTCATCGTCCCTGAGCACCGTATCCAAGGATCTCACCACTGGGGTCAGGATGGTGACAGCACGCCCCCCGGCGGCGGCCGTGTCCCGGCAGCGGCCGGCCCCCACATCCTGATGCGCGGCCAGGACGGGGGGCCGGTGGGGCCGGGCCGGTGGGCCCAGGGCAGCTAGCCGATCGACTTGACGATGGCCTCGTTGAGGCCGGCGAAGGAGGACAGGTATTCCCGGCGCTCCCGCTTGAGCCGGGCCACCATCGCCGCGTACTCGTCCATCCGGCCCTGCCGCTCGTAGAGGCGGCGCGGCTGGAGGATCTCGGGGTCGTCGACCCCCGGCAGCGACTCGGCAACCTCGTAGCCGAAGTCCGGGTCGCTGGTCCAGGTGATCGTGTCTTCCACGATCGCCTGCACGATGGCGGAGGAATACGGGATCGTCACCTTCTTGGACCCCTCGTGCTCATCGCCGCCGCCCACCCGGCCGGTGTTGAGCACGAACACCTTCAGCTCGTGGCTCTCGAGCAGTTCCAGCATCCGGTTGCCCATGTCGGCCATGTCGCGCGGGAAGAACGGGTTGGTGCCGGGGACGCGCAGGAACTTGCCCTCCTCGTCCTTGCCGCCGGCCGAGGTGCCGGTGGTCTCGCCCAGCATGAAGTACGCGGCGGCCCGGGCCCGGTCCAGCCGGGCCACGCCGGGCACGATGTTCTCGTTCCGGTTGAGGATCAGCAGGAACTCCGCGGCCGGGATGTCGTCCGCGGGCCATGGGTCTACGTAGGAGAAGGGCCAGGTCGTGCGGCCGTTCTTGGTGTAAGAGGTGTCGAAGAAGTCGACCGCTCCGAGGCTGGCGACCGAGACGTTCTCCAGGTAGGCGTCCGGCTTGGTGGTCGCGTTGTAGATGGCGGGCTCGAACTTGGGGTCGAGCCCGAAGGTCTTGGCGAAGCAGCCGTTCTCGGTCGTGTAGACCCGGCCGCCGGGCATGAGCGCGATGAAGTCGTCCTGGGCCGGCCTGCTGCCCAGCTGGGTGGTGAAGGTGGTCGTGGTCTTGCCGGTGCCGGACAGGCCGACGATGAGCAGGGCACGCGCCCGCCCGCCGATGTCGGGCATCACCTTGCAGCCGGCGTGCAGGGACAGGCCGCCGCGGTCGTAGACGATGTTGTTCCACATCCGCAGCCCGCCCTTCTTCGACTCGCCGAAGTAGTCGGAGTTGAGCACGCGGGTGATGTTGCTGTTGAGGTCGACGGCGATGACCCGGTCGTTCGGGTAGCCGGGGGCGGCGAGGTTGGGCGTGTAGATGACCGTGGTGTCGGGCTCCCAGGCCGCCGGGTCGTAGTCGTCGCCCACGGGGTAGTAGAGCTGCTGCTGCATGCCCGCGACGTTGGCGTTGGCGGCCTCGATGATCAGCCTCGCCCGGGTGCGGAACGCCGGGTCCGACCCGATGTAGCCGTCCACCACCACCATGTGGCTGTTGGCGATGTAGGCGTCCTGGGCCGCCGCGACGCGGTCGAATTCTTCCCGGGTCATCGTTTGCTTGGTGGCATTGGTCGAGTCATCAACGATGAAGGTCGACCTTGTGCTGCGGGAGTCCACCTTCGCCTTCACGGCCACATTGCCGAACTCGGTGACCACGGCGTTCGGCATTTTCTCGGCCAGCTCGCGAAGACGGTCCGCGGTCGGATTCCACTCGATCGTTGCCGCTTTTACCTCGTGCGCCACGTGCTCCTCCTCCTGGGCGCGCCCTCGCACGGTCCCGGCCCGGGGCCTGCCACCCGCAGCGCACAGTCATGTGCGCCCTGCGCTGCGGGATTAGGGGAGTGTACCCCGGCATGGCCCAATCGATTACAGGCGGCAGGGCACTTTCGCCCGGGCCCTGCGCGGCGCGATCGGCGCACGGCCGCCAGGATGGGACGACCGCGGCCCGGCAAGCACGCCGAGGTGCCTTGGAGAAGGCGGGAAAGCCACACGCGGCGGGGGCCGGGAAAAGGACCGCATTGGCTGGTCAACAGCGATCCCGGCCGCGCTTTCCTTTGCTTTTGGTTTAGACCTTTGGTTTAAACCGCTGGCGGCCATTCGTGGCTGGTCACGCGTGCGGCCCTTCCGCGCGCACCTGCTCCACCTGGCGCAGCGCCTCCCGCAGGCCGGACAGCCAGGAGTCCTCATGCTCGCCGACCAGCCGCACGCACCAGGCGAGCGCGTCGCTGCGGCTGCGGGCCACCCCGGCGTCCACGAGCGTGTCGAGCACCCGCCGCTCCGACTGACGCAGCCGGGTCATCACCGGGATGGAAAGTGTGGTGAACATCACCTTGTGGCTGTCACAGATGACGCCCCAGGAGACCTTGCGGCCGAACGTGTACTCCGCCTCCCGCGCGATCTCTATCCGCGCGTCCCGGGTCTCCTCGCGGAACCGCCGGGCGCGGCCGGCCGCGGCCGCCTCGGCCTCGGCCGCGGACCGTTCCGCCGTGCCGCCCGCGGCCTCCGCCGCCGGGGCCCCGCCACCCGTGCCCGCGTCCGCGGGCCCCCCCGGGCTGGCCAGGTGCCCGATGACCGTGATCTCCTCGCGGTCGACCAGGATCTCCGGCGCACCCGCGAACCACTCGTCGGGCAGCCGTCCGGTGAACCAGCCCCGCACCTGCTCCAGCGAGCTGGCCGCCTCACCCTGCTTGTCGGTACGCATGTAATTATGATTACGCACTGGCGTACATCGTGCAACGGCTTCGGCCCAGGCATGAAGGTCACCGGCGCGCGGGAGATCCCCGGAGGGCGCTCACCCCACGGGGTTCGCCGCAGCGGCCGCCGCGACCGCGGGCGCCACCGCCACCGCGCCGGCGAATCCGCTGCCGAGATCCACCGGGACGATCTGCACGTCCATGCCGGGCTCGGGTGCCTGGATCATCAGCCCCTTGCCGAGGTAGATCGCTACGTGCGAGATGTAGCCGGGGGCGGTCGGATCGGTGTGGTAGAAGAGCAGGTCACCGGGCTGAAGCCGGCTGACCGGCACGGCCGGCCCGGTGCGGGCCTGGTCCGCGGCGACCCGCGGCATGGCCACACCCGCCCGGGCCAGCGACCATTGCACCAGCCCGGAGCAGTCGAAGGCGGTCGGCCCGGCGGCGCCCCACACGTAGGGCATGCCCACCCGGCTGACCGCCGCCCTCAGGAACACGCTGAGCTGGGCCGGGCTGAGCAGGGCGCCGGTGGCGGACGAGCCGGCCGCGGCGGAACTGCCGCCGGTTCCGGAGCCGCTGATGGCCCGGATCGCCGGAGCGACGAGCAGCTCGACCACCGCTGTCCGGGGCACGGCCGCCTTGATCTTCGATTTGAGCGCGGGCAGGCTGGCGCCCGGGGCGCTGATCACGATCGCGTTGCCGGCCGGGAACCCGAGCGAGCGGGCCACGGCGTCGGAGACAACGGCGTCGACGCCCGCGATGCCGACGGTGCCGAGCCCGCCGACCCGCAGGGTCTCCAGCTTCGTCCCGGCCACCGTGACCAGGCGGCCAGCGGGCAGCTTGGCCTGCCGGCCCATGGTGTAGGAGACGGCGATCGCGCCACCGGCGACGCTGCGCCACAGCGCGCTGTCCCGCGCCGTCGGCTTGGCGGCGAAACGACGGAACGCCGACGGATCCACCCCGAGCACGGCGGCCAGCGACCCGTTCACCCTGACCCGGGCCGCCTCCACCTGCTCGGCCGCGCGCACCCCACGCAACTTCCGGACCTTGGCCACGGCTCCGGCCGGCAGCGGGGTGGCCGACACGACCAGCAGGTCAGCTGGCAGCAGCTTGTGCAGCGGCGCCAGGGCGGGTGCGCTCCCGCCGCCCGGGACGATGCCGGGAGGCGAGCCGGGCTGCGGCGGTTCCAGCACGGCCAGGGAGGGGGCCGGGGCCCGGCCGTGAGATGTCCCGCCAGCGGCGGGCGAGCCCGCCGCCACGACCAGCAGCGCGGCGGCCGCGATCAGGACCGGCCCGCCGGTGCGGCGCAGCCTGTTTCCCGGCAGCTGGCTGTTTCCCGGCACCCGGCGGCCTAAGTCCGGCACCCCGGGAACCGGTGGCCCGAAAACCCGCATACCCAGAACACGCATACCGAGGACCTTCGGATCAAGGACCGCTTACCCCCGACTAACATAACCCGGACCTCTCAGGCAGGACCCGGGTACCCAGGGAACTTTGTCCCCGGGCCGGCGGCCGGCGAACCCGCGCACCAGATGCCTGGTCGCCCGCCGCGTGCCCGGCCCGACGCATGCCGCGCCCCCTCCCCAGCCGGCCAGCTGCCAACGCCCGCCTCCTACCCTCCTGCCAAGATCATTACTCTGCTGGTGCCTGAGCCGGGTAGGCCAGGACGGCCCGCAGCTCCATGGGATCAGTGACGGGCATGCGGCAGGTGAAATCGCGGCAAACGTAGGCGGCTGGGGCGCGAGCCACCAGGCCCCGGCCTGCGAGCAGCGGAACGGCCGCCGCGGACCCGGGCCCGGCCACCCCGGCCGCGCTGCCCGTCCCCCGCACCGCGCCGCCGCCCGGCCCGGTCCCCACCGCCGCGCCGTCGCCGAGCGCGATCACCGCGCCGGGCGGGGCGGCCAGCATGGCTGCCCGGTGGAGCACGGCGGTGCGCGGGTCACCGGCCGGGCCCACCACCGCGATCTCCGCGGGGCCGGCCACCACCGCCTCGGCCACGGCCAGGCCCGCGCCAGCGGCGCGCGGGTACCGGGCGGCGATGGGGGCGAGCGCGCCGAGCGCGCCGAGCGCCGCCTCCCGGTGCCGGGCCGACCCGGTGAGCGCCCCGTAGCCCAGCAGCGCGCCCGCCGTGGCGAACGCCCCGGACGGGGTGGGGCCGTCGACCGGGTCGCCGGGCCGGTAGATCAGCGCCTCGCCGTCGTCGGCGGTGTCATAGAACGCGCCGCGGCCATCGGCGAACCGGGACAGGGCCGTCTCCAGGAGCTCCCCGGCGATCCGCAGCCAGCCCGCCTGCCCGCTCACCCCGGACAGGGCGAGCAAGCCGTCGGCGACACAGGCATAGTCCTCCAGCACGCCTGCGCCGGGGCCGGCCGCCCCGTCCCGTGAGGTCCGGGCCAGCCGCTGGCCACTCAGGTGCACCCGGGTGAGCAGGGTGGCCGCGTCACCCGCCGCGGCGGTGAAACCCGGCTCGCCGAGCAGCAGCCCGCACTCGGCCAGGGCGGCGATCGCCAGCCCGTTCCACGACGCGACCACCTTGTCGTCGCGACCGGGGCGGACCCGCCGCTCACGCGCTGCGAGGAGGGCATCCCTGACGGCCGCGAACCGGCCCGGCTCGGGCGGGTCGGCCCGCAGCTGCAGCACCGAGCGGCCGCGCTCGAAGGTGCCGGCCTGCGTCACGCCGAACACCTTCGCCGCGTAGCGCCCGTCCCGATCGCCGAGTTCCGCCGTGAGCTCGGCCGGGGTCCAGGTGTAGAAGATCCCTTCCTCCCCGTCGCTGTCGGCGTCCAGCGCCGACGCGAAGCCGCCCTCGGGCGTGCGCAGCTCCCGGATCATCCAGGCGCAGGTCTCGCGGGCCACCCGCCGGGCCAGCGGGTCACCGGTGCGCCGCCACAGATGCGCGTAGACCCTGGCGAGCAGGGCGTTGTCGTAGAGCATCTTCTCGAAGTGCGGCACCACCCAGGCGGCGTCCACCGAGTACCGGGCGAAACCGCCGCCGAGCTGGTCGTACATGCCACCCCGGGCCATGGCGTGTGCGGTGCCGGTTACCATCGCCAGCGCCCGCCCGCCGCCCGCCCCACCATCGGGCCCTCCAGCACCCGGCTCACCGCCGCTGCCGGGACCGCGCCCGGGCCCGGGCCGCTCGGAGTGACGGAGCAAGAACTCCAGCACCATCGACGGCGGGAACTTTGGCGCACCGCCGAAGCCGCCGCGCTGTTCGTCGTAGCCCGCGGCCAGCGTGGCCACCGCCTGGTCGCACAGCGCCGCCAGGCCCGCCGCGGGCGCCTGCCCGCGCAGCGGCGCGGCCCGCTCCGCCAGGGCCGCGGTGATCTGGCCGGCCTGCGCGGTGACCCCGCCGCGATCCTCGCGCCAGGCTTTCGCCACCCCGAGCACGAGGCGCTGGAACACCTCGCGCGGGAAGTAGGTCCCGCAGTAGAACGGCTGCGCGTCCGGGGTCATGAACACGGTCATCGGCCAGCCGCCCTGGCCGGTCATCGCCTGGGTGGCGGCCATGTAGACCGCGTCCACGTCGGGCCGCTCCTCGCGGTCGACCTTGATCGCCACGAGGTTCTCGTTCAGCAGCGCCGCGGTCTCGGGATCGGAGAAGGATTCGTGCGCCATCACATGGCACCAGTGGCAGGCCGCGTAGCCGACCGAGAGCAGCACCGGCACGTCCCGCTCCCGCGCCTGGGTGAACGCGTCCTCGCACCAGGGCCACCAGTCCACCGGGTTGCCCGCGTGCTGGAGCAGATAGGGGCTGGTCGCGTCGCTGAGCCGGTTCATGGGAGCCCTCCCCGGGCCGTCAGTTACCCCCAGCCTGCCCGGCGCCGCAGCGTTCAGCCACGCCCGGGGGTCACGGAGCGCCGGCCGGGCGCTGGAACAGGTTGCCCCTGACCCGAGTTAATGAATATGATTCTCACTATCGTTTTCACTGACGGAGCGGACTGGGCAGGCCACATGAGAACTGGGCAGGCCACATGAGAACTGGGCAGGCCACATGAGAACTGGGCAGGCCACATGAGGCAGGCGATCGGCAGTCTGCGGTGCACGGCCAGGCGCGCCAGCATGGCGGGGCGTCCTTGCCGGCGCACACGGACCGGGCCGGGGTGCCCGGGCACCCGCCGGCCACGGCGCGCGCGGTGGCTGGGCGCAGCGGCGGCCCCGGTCGCGCTGACCGTGCTCGCCTCGGCCTGCGGCGGCACCACCGGGCCCGACACGCCAGGGCAGTCCCGGGAGGTCAACGTCGTCGCCGCCGAGAACTTCTGGGGAAGCATCGCCAGCCAGCTGGGCGGGTCGCATGTGCGGGTCCTGTCCATCGTGACCGACCCCAACACCGACCCCCATGACTACGAGAGCTCCGCCTCGGCCGCCCGGGCCGTGGCCGAGGCCGGCTATGTGATCCAGAATGGCGTGGGCTACGACGACTGGATGGGCAAGCTGCTCGCGGCCAGTCCCAGCGGGTCGCGGCGGGTCTTCGACATCGGCGCCTACCTGGGCAAGCGCCCGGGTGACAATCCCCATCTGTGGTACAACCCGGACTACGTCACCGCCGCCGAGAACCACATCGAGGCGGACCTCAAGGCACTCGATCCCCGGGACAAGGCGTACTTCACCGCCCGCCGCAAGGCCACCGATGCGGCGTTCGCCGGGATCCGGGCCCAGCTCGCGCAGATCCGCCGCACCGACCGCGGCAAGCCGGTCGCCTCGACCGAGAGCATCTTCGTCTACCTCGCGCGCTACCTCGGGCTGAAACTGGTCAGCCCGCCCGCGTTCATGAACGCCGTGTCGGAGGGCAACGACCCGCCCGCGGCCAGCGTGGCCGAGTTCACGCAGCAGCTTTCGGCGCACCGGGCCGACGTGCTCGTGTACAACCAGCAGACTGCCACCGCGCTGACGACCAGCATCCGGGAACTCGCCGTGAGCCACCACATCCCGGTGGTCGGTGTCACCGAGACGATCCAGCCCCCGGGCACCAGTTTCCAGCGGTGGTTTTCCGCCGAGCTGGCCGCGCTCAGCCGGGCGCTGAACCGGGGAGCGCCGTGATGGGCTCCACCCGCCCGGCCCACCCCGCCGGGCCCGCGGCGCCGGATCAGGGCGCCCGGCCCGGCCGGCCGGCCGGGCTCGCGGACCGGCCCGCGCCCGGCGCCGGGCCACCCGGCCCGCAGGCGCCCGGCGGCGCGGTGATCCAGGCCAGCGGGCTGGCCGCCGGGTACGGCGGGCGGATCATCTGGTCCGGCGCGGACTTCGGCATCGGCGCCGGCGATTTCCTCACCGTCCTGGGCTCCAACGGGGCGGGCAAGTCCACGCTGCTGCGCATGGTGCTGGGCCTGCTGGCGCCCGCCGTCGGCACCCTGCAGGTGTTCGGCGCGCCCCCGCAGCGGGGCAACCCCGCCATCGGGTACGTGCCGCAGCGCCGCGCGCTCGACCCGGACCTGGCCATCAGCGCCGAGGACGTCGTGGGGCTGGGCGTGGACGGGCACCGCTGGGGGGTGCGGCTGTCCCGCCGCGCCGGCCGGCAGCGCCGGGAGGCGGTGGCCAGCGCGCTGGCCGCGGTCGGCGCGGCCGGGTACGCGCGCCGGGCCGTCGGGCGGCTGTCCGGCGGCGAGCAGCAGCGGCTGCAGCTCGCCCAGGCGCTGGTCACCCGGCCCCGGCTGCTGCTGCTCGACGAGCCGCTGGCCAGTCTCGACCTGCGCAGCCAGCAGGAGGTGAGCCAGCTTGTCGCCGAGCTTCGCGCCCAGCAGGGTTTCGCCGTGGTGCTGGTCACGCACGACATCAACCCCGTGCTGTCGGTCACCAACCGCGTCATGTACATCGCCGGGGGCAGGGTGAGTGTCGGCACCCCGGATGAGGTGATCACCAGCGAGAACCTCTCCCGCCTCTACCAGGCCGAGGTCGAGGTGCTCAGCGACTCGCGCGGCCGTGTCTTCGTGGTCGGTCTCGAAGCGGAGACCGCCCATCCCCACTCACCCACCTCCCCGCCCGCGGCCCAGTCATGATCACCACGAGCCTGACCACCGCGCTCTCCGCCCAGGTTCCCGGCTTCACCCCCGGGCCGGGCTGGAATATCGTCGCCGACGTCCAGGACATGCTCAGCTTCGCGTTCATGCGCAACGCCTTCGCGGCGGGCACCGCATCCGCCATCGTGGCGGGCCTGATCGGCTACTTCGTGGTGCTGCGCGAGTCGAGTTTCGCCGCGCACGCGATCTCCCACATCGGCTTCGCCGGCGCCGCGGGCGCGGTGCTGCTGGGGCTCAGCCCCGTGCTCGGGGTGGCGGTGCTCAGCCTGGTCGCCAGCGGAGCGATGGGCATGCTCGGCAAGCGGCTGCGCGGGCGGGATGTGGTGATCGGCCTGATCATGGCCGCGTCGCTGGGCCTGGGCTATCTGTTCATCAGCCTGTACACGGGCAACGCCCAGAACGCGTACTCCATCCTCTTCGGGCAGATCTTCGGGATCACCACCGGCGCGGTGCTGATCACGGTCGTCACGAGCGTGATCGTGCTCGCGATCCTCGCGGCCATCTTCCGGCCGCTGCTGTTCGCCTCGCTGGACGAGGAGGTCGCCCAGGCCCGCGGCATCCGGGTGAGGGCCCTCGGGATCGGCTTCATGCTGCTGATGGCGCTCGCCGTCAGCGAGGCCGTGCAGGTCTCCGGGGTGCTGCTGATCTTCGCGCTGCTGGTGGCCCCGGGCGCCATCGCCGAGCGGGTCGCCCGCCGGCCGGGCGCGGCCCTGGCCGTCTCCGGCGGCCTGGCCGTGCTGATCACCTGGATCTCGCTGGCGCTGGCGTACTACACGCCGTACCCGGTCAGCTTCTACGTGACCAGCCTGGCCTTCGTTCTGTACCTCGCCGCCCGGGCCTGGACCGCGTGGGCCAGGCGGCCCGGGCGAGGGCGGCTGGCGCTGCCGTGGCACCGGCACCGCCGGGCCGGGCATGCCCGGCCCGGGAGACTGCTACGGTGCGGACGTGAGCACGCCGGCCAAGCCCGCCTGGGGCCGGGGCACGCGGGTGCGCGGCACCCGGCAGGCCGAGGCGCTGGCCTCGGTCCTCGACAGCCTGCCCGGCTTCTGGAGCGCGCAGCAGATCCACGACGAACTGCGCCGCCGGGGGGAGCGGATCGGCCTCACCACCGTCTACCGGCACCTGCAGGTGCTGAGCGAGGACGGCCGGGTCAACACGATCCGCCACGCCAGCGGGGAGACCCTGTACCGGCGGTGCCGCAGTGAGGCCCACCACCATCACCTCATCTGCCGTGTCTGCGGCGCCAGCGTGGAGGTCGAGGGACGGGCGGTGGAGCAGTGGGCCGCCAAGGTGGCGGCCGAGGCCGGGTTCACGGCCGTCGATCACACCGTGGAGCTGTTCGGCCTGTGTCCCCGCTGCAGCACGGCCTGAGGGAGGACCGGGTCATGGAGGAGGATGCCCGGCGCCCGGCCGGGTCACCCCACCATGAAGCCACCGCAGCGAGTGATCGCGCCGTGACATCATGACCGGGTGCGCGTCCTCCGTACCCCCGAACATCGCTTCGCGGACCTGCCGGGCATCGGCTACGACCCCCGCTACGTGAACGTCGGCGGCCTGTGGATGGCCTACGTGGAGACCGGGCCCGCTGCCGGCGAGCCGGTCCTGCTGCTGCACGGGGAGCCCAGCTGGTCGTTCCTGTACCGCACCGTGATGCCGGTGCTGGCGGAGGCGGGCTTCCGGGCGATCGCCCCCGACCTGATCGGGTTCGGCCGGTCGGACAAGCCGGCCGCGATCGGTGACCACAGCTACGCGCGGCACGTGGAGTGGGTCCGCGCGTTCGCCTTCGACCGGCTCGACCTGCGCGGGCTGACCCTGGTCGGGCAGGACTGGGGCGGCCTGATCGGGCTGCGGCTGGTCGCCGAGCACCCGGACCGGTTCGCCCGGGTGGTGGCGGCCAACACCGGCCTGCCCACCGGGGACCACCCCATGCCCGACGTCTGGCTGAGGTTCCGCGACGTCGTGCTCAGCGCGCCGGCACTGAGCGTGTCCCGGCTGGTGCAGTCGGGCTGCCAGACCAGGCTGCCCGCGGCCGTGCTCACCGCCTACGACGCACCCTTCCCCGACGAGAGCTTCATGGCCGGCCCCCGGGCCATGCCCCGCCTGGTGCCCACCTCGCCAGGCGACCCGGCGGCCCCGGCCAACCGCGCGGCCTGGGAGCGGCTCGCCGCCTGGGACAGGCCGTTCCTGGTCGCGTTCAGCGACCGCGATCCCATCACCGGCGGCATGGCCCCGCTCCTGAAACAAGCCATCCCGGGAGCGGCCGGCCTGGAGCACCCGGTGATCACGGGGGCCGGGCATTTCCTGCAGGAGGACGCCGGCCAGCGGCTCGGGGAAGTGATCGCCGCCTTCCTCCGCGCGCACCCGGTGCACGGCTGAGCGAGGTCTGCAACGCAGCTCAGAGGAGTCTCTGACTCCCGCCGATCGGGCACGGGCAGTCGCTGGCGGCACATATTTTGGGGCGATGGAGGAAAACCGTGCCCGCCGGGTTGCCGACGCGCTCCGCGCCCGCGGCATCAACGCGCACTTCGTCGAGGTCGGCACCGCCCAGTTCGGCGTACGGGTCTCGCTGCCGGGCGGGCGCGAGGCGGACTGGGATACCGACGGCACGGCCGGGCTCGAGGCCCAGGTCATGCAGGACGGGGACCTCGTCGGCTTCATACCCGAGATCGAGGGCTCGGAGGACTTCACCGAAGAGCAGGTGATCGACGCCATCGCGCGGGCCGACTACGACGAGCCGGTCGGCCACGAGCGCGCCGAGGCTCCCCCGCCGGGCCCGGCGCTGTCGCCGGAAGGCGGCGTCTTCCGGCGGTTCCGCGACGGTTTCCGGTACCGGTAGCCAGCTCCGGCCCGGAAACGTCCCGCGCCGGGCCGCGGCCGCACCGGACCGCACCAGGGCCGCCACGGGCCGGCGGGACCGCAGCGGAACGCCACCGCAGCGGAACGCCACCGCAGCGGGTAAGGCTCCCCGCCTGGCCGGCCGGGAGCCCACCGCGACAGGCCGCTGCTACGCCGGGCCGCCCACCCGCTGCGGGGTCCTCGCCGGTCCCGGCGGGAGTACCAGCCTGTCATCCTCCCGGATGCCGTAGCGCGCGTACAGGCGGCGCAGCGGGCGCGGCGCCCACCAGTTGGCCCGCCCGAGCAGCCGCATGGTGGCCGGCACCAGCAGCACCCGGATGATGGTGGCGTCCACCACCAGGGCGATGATCATGCCGACGCCCATCAGCTTGATGAACGTGATGCCGGAGGCGGAGAACGCGCCGACCACGATCACCAGCAGCAGCGCCAGGCTGGTGATGATCCCGCCGGTCCGCTGCAGGCCGCCCGCCACCGCCGCGGTGTTGTCGCCGGTGACGTCGTAGCGCTCCCGGACCCGCGACAGCAGGAACACCTCGTAGTCCATGGACAGCCCGAAGATGATCGCCAGCATCAGGATCGGCATGGTCGGGTCGATGGTGCCGGTGGGGGTGAAGTCGAGCAGCCCGGACAGATGGCCCTGCTGGAAGATCCACACGATCACGCCGAACGTCGCGGTCAGCGACAGCGCGTTCATCACGATGGCCTTGACCGGCAGGATCACCGACCCGAACGCCAGGAACAGCAGCAGGAACGTGGCCAGCACGACCACCAGCGCCATCCAGGGCAGGGTGTGGCCCAGGCTGGCCAGCTCGTCCACCAGCTGGGCGGTCGCGCCGCCCACGTAGACCCGCGCCCCGGCCGGCGGTGGCACCGCGCGCACCCGCGCCACCAGCGCCCGCGCCGCCGACGACTCCGCATTGGCCGCATAACGCAGGTCCACCCGCGCCACGTTGCCCGCCACGCCGGTCACCTGCCCGGCGATCACTCCGGGGACGTGATCCAGGCGGGTCAGGTAACCGGCCAGCGCGGCCCGCTGCGCCGGGGCCCCCGCAGGCCCGGCCAGCTTGACCACGGCCTCAATGGGGGTGGTCGAGTTGGCCGGGAAGTCGCTGGCCAGGGCCTGCGCCACCACCCGCGGCGCCGCGGTCGCAGGAAGGGCGCGGGCGTCCGTGCCGCCCCAGGTGATGGAGCGGAACGGCGAGCCGAGCGCGAGCAGCACCACCACGATGACGGCCACGTAGGCGACCGGCCGGCGCATGACGCTGCGGGCGATGCGGTACCAGGCGCCGCTGGCCTCGTCTGTGGCCGGCGGAAGCGCGCTGCGCTGGCCGCGGCGGCCCCGGATGCGCAGCGCATTGACCCGCGGGCCGAGGACAGCCAGCAGGGCGGGCATGACGGTCAGCGCGGCCAGCATGTCCACCACGACGGTGGCGACACCGCCATAGCCCATGGAGCGCAGGAACATCTCCGGGAAGAGCATGAGGCCGGCCAGGGCGACGGCGACGGTGACACCGGATACGGCGACCGTCCGGCCGGCGGTGGCTACCGTCCGCGACACCGCCTGCTCCACCGTGGGCTGGACCCGCAGCTCCTCCCGGAACCGGGCGGTCATGAACAGCCCGTAGTCGATGGCCAGGCCCAGCCCGAGGATGGTGGTGATGTTGATGGAGTAGATGGACACGTCGGTGACCAGGGTCAGCAGCCGCAGCGCGGCGAACGAGCCGAGGATGCCGATGGCGCCGATCGCCAGCGGCAGGCCGGCGGCGGCCAGGCTGCCAAAGATGATCGCCAGCAGGACGAGCAGCAGCGGCATGGAGATCCCCTCGGCCCGGCCGATGTCGGCCTTGACCTCGGAGTTGATCGCCACCTCGGTCGGGATCTGCCCGCCCACGCGGGTGGTCAGGCCGGGGGCGGCGAGCTCGCCGCTGATGGCCTGGTAGGTCTTCATCTGGGCGGCGTCGGTGGCGCCGGCCAGCCGGAGCACCGCGTAGGTCTCACGACCACCACGCCCGGCGAACTGCGGCGACCCGGTGGACCAGTACGTCTGGTAGGAGAGGACCTTGTCGGTGGGCAGCGCGGCCAGGCTCCGGGTGACCGCGGCCCGGTAGGCGGGATCCCGCACCGTCAGGGCCGGGCTGCGGTAGAGCACCACCACGTCGGCCGTGTCCCGCCCGAACGCCCGGGTCGCAATGTCGCTCGCCCGCTGGCTCTGGCTGCCCGGGGGGGTAAAGCCCCCGCCGGACTGCAGCCGCGCGAACACCCCCGTCCCCCACACGGCCGCGGCGGCGATGACCACCGCCGCTACCACCAGGACCAGCCGCCGGCGCCGGTATACCAAACGTCCCCATGCCTCGAACATCGGTCCCCCCGCCGCTAGACTGTTACCTATTGTTTACCTTCGTAAACGGTGTAAACTGCAAACAGTGTTAACTTGGCATACACACTTCACGATTGTCAAGCCTGTTCAGCGGATGGGGGTGGCCACGTGGTACAGGCACCGAGCCGCCGCGACCGGGTCCGCGCCGCGACCACCGGCGAGATCAAGGACACCGCCCGGCGGATCCTGGTGGCGAAGGGGCCGGAGGAGGTCTCGCTGCGGGCGATCGCGCGCGAGATGGGGATGACCGCCCCCGCGCTGTACCGCTATTTCGGCAGCCGTGAGGACCTGATCCGGCACGTCTGCGGGGACATCTTCACCGAGATCGCCACCGACATCCGGGCCGCCGCCGCACACGCGGCCCAGGAGCCGGGCGGCGATGTGACGGCCAAGCTGATCGCCGCGTGCCGGGAGTTCCGCCACTGGGCGCTCGGGCACCGGGAGGAGTTCGGCCTGCTCTTCGGCACGCCCCTGCCCGGGCTGGAGCCGCTGCACAACGACGAGACCGACAAGTGCGCGATGGAGTTCGGCAACTCCTTTATGGCGCTGTTCCTGGAGCTATGGCTCCGGCACCCGTTCCCCGTTCCCGCCGACGAGCAGATCGATCCGGGACTGGCGGCGCAGCTGGCCCGCTACATCGGCGGGCTCGGCGTGGACCTGCCGATCGGGGCGGCGCTCATCTTCCTGCGCTGCTGGGTGCGGCTCTACGGCATGGTCAGCCTGGAGGTCTTCGGCCACCTCGGCTTCGCGCTCGACGACGCTGCCCCCATGTTCGAGATCACCCTCGCTGAACTCGCCGGCCTGGTCGGTCTCGAGTACCCGCTCTCCCACTAGCGCGAAGCCTGCCTGAGAGGGAGAGCGGCCCGGCCGCCAGCGGCCGGGCCTCTTCAACCGGATTTGCGCCACGATCACGTCCGTTTCGCCCGGGTCCTGTGACGCAGACCCGTGGCATGTCGGCTTCCGCGGTCAGCGCTACTGGTGGCCCAGGACCGGGTGCGGGACGTAGTGCTCTTCCAGCTGCCGCATCTCGTCCCCGGTCAGGTCGAGCTCCACGGCGGCGAGTGCGTCCCCCACGTGGCCGGGCTTGGTGGCGCCCACGATCGGGGCGGTCACGCCGGGCCGGCGCAGCAGCCAGGCCAGTGCGACCTGGGCGGGCGGGACCCCGCGCGCCGCCGCCACCTCGGCCGCCGCGTCCACCACGTCGAAGTCCGCCGGGTGCTGGTAGAGACTGTCGCCGAACGGATCGGAGTTCGCCCGGGTGGTGCGCCGCTCCCCCGCCCGCGTCCGGGTGCCGGCCAGCGTGCCGCGGGCGAGCGGGCTCCACGGGATCACACCGACGCCCTGGTCGAGGCACTGCGGGATCATCTCCCGCTCCTCCTCGCGGTAGAGCAGGTTGTAGTAGTTCTGCATGGACACGAACCGGGTCCAGCCGTGCCGGTCCGCCGCATGCTGGGCCTTGGCGAACTGCCAGGCGAACATGCTGCTCGCGCCGATGTAGCGGGCCTTGCCGGAGCGCACCACGTCGTGCAGCGCCTCCATCGTCTCCTCGATCGGCGTCCGCGGGTCCCACCGGTGGATCTGGTAGAGGTCGACGTACTCCATGTCCAGCCGTTGCAGCGACGCGTCGATCGCGGACAGGATGTGCTTGCGGGACAGGCCCCCGGCGTTCTCGCCCTCCCCGACCGGCATGAACACCTTGGTGGCCACGACCACCTCGTCGCGCTGGAAGAACTTGCCGAGCAGGCGCCCGGTGGCCACCTCGCTGGCCCCGGCCGAGTAGACGTCCGCGGTGTCGAAGAAGATCACGCCGCCTTCGACCGCCTCCCGGACGATCGGCTCCGCCGCGTCCTCATCCAGCACCCACGGCCGCTCGCTGTTGCTCCCGAAGCTCATCATCCCGAGGCACACGCGCGACACGCGCATGCCCGTCGCGCCTAGGTTGACGTACTCCATGATCACCTCATGATCGCTGGGTCACCGGACGTCTCTGTAATGAAGATTACGTCCCGGGCCGGACCGCCGGTGAGCGGCCCCGCATGCCGCTCGTCAGCCGGGTAGATGACGTGGAACCGCCAGCCCGGCATGACCGGGCCGGTCGCCGGCGCGGGCCCGCCCCGCTATGTGGGCCGGTCAGGCCACGAACGGCTCGCCGGACTCGCTCGTCATAGGACGGCCCGCGGCGTGCCAGCCGATCATGCCGTCCGCCACGTTGTGCGCCTGCCAGCCCGCGCCGGCCAGCGCCCGTGCCGCACGGTCCGAGCGGGCCCCGGACCGGCAGATCACGTAGAGGGCGGAGCCGCGCTCGATCTCGGTGTAGCGGGCGTTCAGGTCGCCGAGCGGGATGTGCAGCGCGCCGGGCGCGTGCCCGGCCGCCCACTCGTCGGCCTCCCGCACATCCAGCAGGTACGCGTCAGCGGGCACCTCGGCCGCGGGTACCTGGGGCACAGTGCTGCCCTCACTCATCGCGTTCCTCCGCTTCGGCTGCGATTCCCCGTCATGACCAGCCGGCCATCGCAGGCCAGGGTACCCAGGCGGCGAGGGTGACGCGGAATGCGCGGGCCACCGGGCGGGTTGGGCCCGGCGTGATCGTGCGTGAGGCCCGGGCGGACGAACTGGCCGACATCGGCGACCTGCGGGTCGTCGCCTACCGGGCTGACGGGTTCCTGCCGGCTACCTCGGAGTACGCGGCCACGCTGCACGCGCTCGGGGCCGACGGCACGGGCGAGGTGCTGGCGGCCGTGGACGGCGGCCAGATCGTCGGCACCATCATGCTCCAGGCGTGGCCCAGCGGGGAGCTGCCACAGGGCCCGGGCGAGGCGGAGATCAGGGCGCTGGCGGTCGCGCCGCACGCGCGCGGGCGGGGCGTCGGCGCCGCGCTGGTCAGCGCGGTGATCGACCGGGCCGCCAGCAACGGGATCCGGCAGTTGCTGCTGCTGACCCTGCCGCAGATGCGCGCCGCCCACCGCCTCTACACCGACGCCGGGTTCGCGCGGCTGCCCGACCGGGACTGGTCACCCGGGCCCGGGGCGATCCTGCTCGCCTACGGGCTGATGCTCACGCCGTGACCCGCCCGCCGGGCCCGGCGCGTTCTCGCGCCACTTCGGCTCGGGGGGGATCACCTTGCGCAGGTGCTTGTTCATCGAGCGCAACAAGAAGAACAGCACCACGGCCAGCGCGGCCACGACCAGAAACCCCAGCACGCCAGGAACGACGGCGTTGGCCGAGGCGGCCGCCAGTTGGGTCACAGGCTCACCCTCTCCCGGGCACCGGCGAGCAGTCCCGCACGCCGGCGAACAGGTCATCCTCTGGCAGTTCAGTATCCACCACCGACCTGGCCAGGTGATAGTCCTCGGTCGGCCACGCCGCCTGTTGGACCTCCACCGGGCAGGCGAACCAGGAGCTCTCGGGATCGATCTGGGTGGCGTGGGCGAGCAGGGCCTGGTCGCGGACGCCGAAGAAATCGCCGCACGGGATGCGGGTGGTGATCTCCAGCTCGGGCCGGGTGGCGGCGCGGTCCTCGTCATCCCAGCGCGCGAACCACTCCGCGTACGGGGACTCCAGCCCGCGCCGCTCCATCTCCTCGTGCAGCGCGGTGAACCGGGCCTTGTGGAACGTGACGAAGTAGTACAGCTTGAGCGGCTGCCAGGGCTCACCGGAGCCCGGGTAGCGGTCCGGGTCGGCGGCGGCGTCGAACGCCTCCACGCTGGCCCGGTGGGTCATCACGTGATCGGGGTGCGGGTAGCCGCCGTTCTCGTCGTAGGTCAGCATCACGTGCGGCCGGAACTCCCGCACCGCCCGGACCAGCGGCTCGGCGGCGTCCTCCAGTTTCTGCAGCGCGAAGCAGCCCTCGGGCAGCGGCGGGGGCGGGTCACCCTCGGGCAGGCCGGAATCGGTGAAGCCGAGGAACTGCTGGCCGACGCCCAGGATCTCCCGGGCCCGGGCCATCTCCTCCCGCCGGACGCGGGGCAGGTCGGCCCGGATCTCGGGCCGGTCCATGGCCTTGTTGAGTATGTCGCCCCGCTCGCCGCCGGTGAGGGTACAGACCAGGACATCGACCCCGCTCCGGACATAGCGCGCCATCGTCGCCGCGCCCTTGCTCGACTCGTCGTCCGGGTGCGCGTGCACCGCCATCAGCCGCAACGGCGCTGGCTGGCGGCGGTCCACCGCGGCAGAATCGTCACCCATGGCAGGCAAGACGTCCTTTCGGGAGCGCGGGGCGGGTATCAGCACGCACGGCCGGGGCGCCCGCGGGCACCAGCGCGGCAGCGCAGGGAATTCATCTTGCATGACAACCGCTGATGAGGGAACGTCATTCCCTATACCCGGCGGTGCGGATAACCAGGCCCGGGCCGGATTCTCACCGCCGCCGGCTATTGACTGAGACGACTCATGCGTTAAGCCTTGTTAACCTCAAGAATTACCCTGAGGAGCCCACCCGGGCTCCGGCGGACCTCAGCCGTCCGCTTGGCAGCCGAGGAGTACCCGTGACCGAGACACGCGACGACCACGTCACCTGGCTTACCCAGGAGGCATACGACCGGCTGAAGGCCGAGCTTGATCATCTCTCGGGGCCAGGACGGGTGGAGATCGCGGGGAAGATCGAGGCCGCCCGGAGCGAGGGCGACCTGCGCGAGAACGGCGGATACCACGCGGCCAAGGAGGAGCAGGGCAAGCAGGAGGCCCGGATCAACCAGATCCAGCACATCCTGCAGAACGCCAAGGTCGGGGAGCCGCCGCGCACCGACGGTGTGGTGGGCCCGGGGATGACGGTGACCGTCCGCTTCGACAGCGACGACGACGAGGTCACCTTCCTGCTGGCCTCGCGCGAGGAGAGCGGGTCACCGATCGACGTCTACTCCCCGCGCTCCCCGCTGGGCAGCGCCATCTCCGGCAAGAAGGTCGGCGACACCGCGACCTACAACATGCCGAACGGCCGTGCCGCCACGGTCGAGATCCTCGAGGCGGTCCCGTACGCGGGGGTCTGAACCCAGCCGGTCGCGGCCGCTGCCCGGGATAGCTCACAAACCCGGGCGCGGCCGCTGCCGTTGTCAGCCCACGAGTTCGGACGCTTCGGGGGCGGGCTGCTCGGCGTCTCCCCGGCCGCGCAGCGGCACCTCCTTGAGGAAGCAGGCCAGGACGAACACTGCCGCGGCGGCCGGCGCAGCCCAGAAGAACACGGTGGTGGTCGCGTGCGTGATCGCGGCGAAGACCGCGTCCTTCACCACCGCGGGCAGGTGGGCGACCACGACCGGGTTGAGCTGCCCGCCGCCGGCGTTGAGGTGAACGGACGGCAGCTTGGCGTGCATCTCGCTGGTCAGCTGGTGGGCGAAGATCGCGCCGAACGCGGAGACCCCGATCGACCCGCCGATCTGCTGGAAGAACGTCCGCGAGCTGCTGGCCACGCCGATGTCACTCATGGCCACGCTGTTCTGCGCGACCAGCGTGGTGATCTGCATGAGGAAGCCCATGCCCACGCCGAGGACGACGAAGAACAGGCCGGAGGTGACCAGGCTGGTATTGACACCCAGCATGGTCAGCAGGTACATGGCCACCGTCATGACCGCGCCGCCGATGATCGGCAGCGCCTTGTACCGGCCGGTCCGGGTGGTGACGCGCCCGGCGATCAGCGTGGTGACGGTCGAGCCGAGCATCAGCGGGATCAGCATCAGCCCGCTCTGCGTCGCCGACAAGTGCTGCACCGTCTGCTGGTACAGCGGCAGGAAGGTGAGCGCGCCGAACATGGCCAGGCCGAGCAGGAAGCTCATGGCCGTGACGAGCGAGAAGTTCCGGTTCCGGAACACGTGCAGCGGAAGGACCGGCTCAGCAGCCCGCCGCTCGACCGCGATGAACCCAGCCGTCGCTGCTATGGCCACCACGCCCAGGCCCATGATCTGCGCCGACCGCCAGGGGTACTGTGTACCCCCCCAGGTGGTCAGCAGGACCAGCGAGGAAGCGGCCACCGCGAGCAGCGCCGCACCGAGGTAGTCGATCTTGTGCTTCACCTTGTGGAGCGGCACGTGCAGGGTCAGGGCGAGGTAAATGAGCGCGGCGCCGCCGATCGGCATGTTGATGTAGAAGATCCACCGCCACGACAGGCTGTCGGTGATGTACCCGCCGACCAGCGGGCCGGCGATCATGGCCAGCGTCATCGCCGCCATGATGTAGCCCATGTACTGGCCCCGCTCGCGCGGGGACACCAGGTCACCGATGGTCGCTATCGCCCCGACCAGGAGCCCGCCCGCGCCCAGGCCCTGCAGCGCGCGGAACGCGATGAGCTGGTCCATCGTCTGCGACAGCCCGGCCAGCGCCGAGCCGATCAGGAAGAGGACGATCGCGAACATGAGCAGGCGCTTGCGGCCGTACTGGTCGCCCAGCTTGCCGTAGAGCGGCGTGGTGATGGTCGCGGCGAGCACGTAGGCGGTGACCACCCAGGACAGGTGGGCCACCCCGCCCAGGTCGCCGACGATGCGCGGCAGGGCGGTGGAGACGACCAGCTGGTCGAGCATCGCAAGCATGATGGCCAGCAGCAGGCCCGGCAGGATGATCAGGACCTCCCGCCGGGGACCGGTCGGGACCGCCGCCGCCGCCGCGGGCGCGTTCTGTGCCATGAATGGGCTTCCTTCCCCCCGGCTCGTCCGCCGGATTCCGTCAGGCCTGGCCGCCTGACCACCCAGGCCGGCCACTAGATCTTGCAGCTCTCCGCGCCAGGCCGGGCACCGGCCCACGGCCCCGTCCCCCGGTTCCGCGGCTCCGACGCCGCCTGCGGGCGGCCGCGCCGCCACGAGATACTGGCTACCTACTTGCCGACCGGTTAGTATGTCGTCAAGGGACAGGCTAAGATAGCAACTAACCGGTCGTCAAGTAAGTATCGCTGAAGGAGTACGAGGCGGGGCACGATGAATGAGCCCACTCGCGGCACCACACTGGGCGCGGCCCCGGCGCTGGAAGTCGCCCCTGCCCCGGCCAGGAAACGGACCCGCACCAGGAACCGCTCCCGTGGCGTTAGCCCGGCCCGCGGTGAGTCCCCGGTCCGGCACCGCGCGCGCGCCGGGTTCCCGCGCGGCGGCACCCGGGAACGCATCCAGGCGATCGCGCTGGAGCTGTTCGCGGAACAGGGCTACGAGAAGACCTCGCTGCGGGAGATCGCGGAACGGCTCGGCGTCACCAAGGCCGCCCTGTACTACCACTTCAAGTCCAAAGAGGATATCGTCCGCAGCTTCGTCGAGGACTACCGGGCCGAACTGGAGCAGGTCATCGCCTGGGGCGCCAGCCAGCCACGGACCCCCGAGACCCGGGCCGAAATCCTCCGCCGCTACGCCGGCATTGTCAGCGAGCAGCTCGCGGTGATCCGCTTCATGGAACAGAACCAGGCCGCCATGCACACGCTGATGTCGGACAGCGGCGCCCGGAAGAAGATGTTCCGTGACCAGTTCATGAGCCTGTGCGACCTGCTCGCGCCGCCCGGG
Source organism: uncultured Actinomycetes bacterium (assembly GCA_963730065.1). Classification (GTDB taxonomy): domain Bacteria; phylum Actinomycetota; class Actinomycetes; order Streptosporangiales; family Streptosporangiaceae; genus UBA9676. The sequence goes on from CAVSQL010000022.1 coordinate 46,606, forward strand.
GCCCCGCTCGCCGACCGGGTGCGCGCCGTCGCGGCCGTGATCGCCATCGGCATGAGCCCGATGATCCTCCAGCGTGAGGCGGCCAGCCCGGAGGAACTGCACGACGCCGTGCTCGGCGTCGCCCGCGAGCTCGCCGACGCCGAGGCCCCCTGACCCGCCGCCATCCGGTCCGGCCCGGTTATCCACGTCCCAGCACCGGCGCGGTATGTACCCGGTCAGTCCCGGGCGGCGCTGGCTGAGACGCGAACCAGGGGCAGCACCCGGTAGGGAACCGGGGCGGCGAGCGCGATCACGGTGGAGGCGCGCACCACGCCGGCCACCGCGACGATGGCGTCGATCACCCGCTGCAGGTCGGCGTTGGTCCGGGCCACCACCCGGCAGAGCATGTCACCCGGCCCGGTGATGGTGTGCACCTCCAGCACCTCGGGGATGCCCGCGAGCCGCTCGGCGACCGGGTCGTGGCCGCCCACCTGCCGGATCTCCAGCGTCACGAACCCGGTCACCCGGTAGCCGAGCGCGACCGGGTTCACGTCCGGCCCATAGCCGGTCACCACCCCGCGGGCGTGCAGCCGGTCCAGCCGCGCCTGCACGGTGCCGCGCGCCACGCCCAGCCGCCGGGACGCCTCCAGCACCCCGACCCGGGGCTCGGCCGCCAGCAGCTCGATCAGCTGCGCGTCCAGCGGATCGGCCGTCCCGCTCATCCCGCCCTCCGCCCCGCGCCTCACGTCCCGCGTGAGCCAGCGCAGACTGCGCAGCTCTGCGGCATGTGAGCGCGCCTGGCTATACAAATTGACCAGCTAGCTAACTAAGTGTTGCACATCATGACTTACCCGGCCGATGCTGCCCTAAGGGCCGCAGGAGCGTCCCGAAGGGCGCACAGGCACGAAGGAGCGTGGCGATGGCAGCGAACGGCGGGCACGGGCCCCAGGACGTCTTCCCGGTCACCGGCATGGACGCGGTCGTCTTCGCGGTCGGCAACGCGCGGCAGGCGGCCCACTATTACTCATCTGCGTTCGGCATGCGGTGCGTCGCCTACCGCGGCCCCGAGACCGGCTGCCGCGACGAGGCCGCCTACGTCCTCGAATCCGGCCGGGCGCGGTTCGTCCTGCGCGGCCCGGTCCGGGCCGGGACCCGCCTCGGCAGGCACGTGGCCGACCACGGCGACGGCGTGACCGACCTGGCCATCGAGGTGCCCTCGGCGGAGGCGGCCTACTCCTACGCCATCGCCCACGGTGCCCGGGGCCTGGCCGCCCCGGTGACGGTCGAGGACGACCACGGCAAGGCCGTGCTCGCCACCATCGCCACCTACGGCGAGACCGCCCACACGCTGGTCGAGCGATCCAGCTATTCGGGCCCGTACCTGCCCGGCTACGTCGCCGTCAGCCCGCTGGGAGGTGGTCCCAGCCGGCCCTACTTCACCGAGATCGACCACTGCGTCGGCAACGTCGAGCTCGGCCGGATGGACGAGTGGGTGGGTTTCTACCACCGGGTCATGGGCTTCACGAACATGAAGGAGTTCGTGGGGGACGACATCGCCACCGAGTACTCCGCGCTGATGAGCAAGGTGGTCGCCGATGGCTCCCGCCGGGTCAAGTTCCCGATCAACGAGCCAGCGCCGGGGAAGAGGAAGTCGCAGATCGACGAGTACCTGGAGTTCTACGGCGGGCCGGGCGTTCAGCACCTCGCCCTGGCCACCGATGACATCGTCGCCGCCGTCACCAGCATGAAGGCGGCCGGAGTGGAGTTCCTCGACACCCCCGGCAGCTACTACGACACGCTCGGCGACTGGGCCGGCCAGACCCGCGTGCCGGCCGGCGCGCTCCGGGAGCTGGGCATCCTGGCCGACCGCGACGAGGACGGCTACCTGCTCCAGATCTTCACCAAGCCGGTGCAGGACCGGCCGACGGTGTTCTTCGAGCTGATCGAGCGGCACGGCTCGCAGGGGTTCGGCAAGGGCAACTTCAAGGCGCTGTTCGAGGCCATCGAGCGGGAGCAGGGCCGGCGGGGCAACCTCTGACGGGCCGCCCGGCACCTTGCTCCGGCCGGCCGCCCGGAGCGCCAAATGACGGGCGGGCCGGTCAGCCGAACAGGAGCGTGTAGCCCGCCTCCCGGAGCGCCCCGATGACCTCGTCGCAGTGGGCCGGCCCGCGGGTCTCCACCTGCAGCAGCACCTCCACCTCGTCCACCCGCAGCCGGGGGGCGACCCGCTCATGCAGGACGTCGAGCACGTTGGCCCCGAGGCCGGCCAGCTCGCTCAGCAGCGTCGCCAGCGCGCCGGGCCGGTCGGTGATCCGGCACCGGAACATCAGGTACCGGCCGGCCGCGGACAGGCCGTGCCGCAGCACGTTCGCGAGCAGCAGCGGATCGATGTTGCCGCCCGACAGCACCACCACCACCGGCGGCTCGAACGCCTCCGGGTGGTCGAGCAGCGCGGCGACCCCGGCCGCACCAGCCGGCTCGACCAGCTGCTTGGCCCGCTCCAGGCAGATCAGCAGCGCCCGCGACAGGGTCTCCTCGGAGACGGTCACCACCCGGTCCACCAGCCGCGAGAGGATCTCGTACGCGATGTCACCGGGCTGGCTGACCGCGATCCCGTCCGCCATGGTCCGGGCCGAGGCGGTCCGCACCGGGCGGCCCGCGGCGAGCGACGGCGGGTAGCAGGCGACCGCCTCGGCCTGCGCGCCGACCACCTTGACGGCCGGCTCGGCGCCGGAGACCGCCACCGCGATCCCGGCCGCGAGCCCGCCCCCGCCGACCGGCACCGCGATGGTCCTGACCCGCGGGCACTGCTCGGCGATCTCCAGCCCCACGGTGCCCTGGCCGGCCACCACGTCGGGGTGGTCGAACGGGTGGATGAAGACCGGACCGTGCTCGTCAGCGTGCGCCAGCGCCGCCTCCAGCGCGTGCTCCACCGTCTCGCCGGTCAGGATGACCTCGGCCCCGTAGCCCCGGGTCGCCTCGATCTTGGGCAGCGGCGCGCCGGCCGGCATCACCACGGTCGCCCTGGTGCCGAGCAGGGCGGCGGCGAACGCGACTCCCTGGGCGTGGTTGCCCGCGCTCGCGGCCACCACGCCCCGCTCGCGCTCGGCCGCGGTCAGCCGGCTGATCCGCAGGTAAGCGCCGCGCGGCTTGAAGGAGCCGGTCCGCTGCAGGTTCTCGCACTTGAAGAAGACCGGCCCGCCGAGCCGGTCGGAAAGCACCCGGGAGTGGAGCAGCGGGGTGAGCGCGACGATCTCGCGCAGCACGTCCCTGGCGGCGGCCACATCGGCTGGGCCGACCTGGGGCGACGTCATCGTCATGCCAGCAGTCTCGCACCCGCCGGGCCTACTCCCCAGCCCAGTACCGGTCGGCGGCGAACAGCAGCGCCGCCGCCCCGACCAGCCCCGCGCTCTGGCCGAGCGCCGCCGGCACCACCGCCACATCCCGGGCGAAATCGAGCCCGACGTGGGTGCGCAGCGCCTCCTCCAGCGGGTCGAACAGCAGCGACCCGGCCTGGGAGAGCCCGCCCCCGACGGCGACCACCTCCAGGTCGCACAGATGGGTCGCCGAGGCGATGGCGATGCCGAGCGCCCGGCCCGCCCGGCGCATCGCGGCCAGCCCGACCGGGTGGCCCTGCGCGGCGTCGTCGGCCAGATCCTTGGCCGTGACCTGCGGCTGGCCAGGCCGCCAGCCCTGCGCCTGGGCCCAGGCGGCGAGGGCCGGGCCGCGGGCGATCGCCTCCACGCAGCCCCGGCCGCCGCACACGCATGGCGGCCCATCCGGGTCGGCCACCACGTGGCCTATGTGGCCGGCGTTACCGGTCGCGCCGTTGATCAGCCTGCCGTCCAGCACCAGCCCGCCTCCCACGCCGGTCGACACCACGATCCCGAGCATCGTGGTGCGGCCCCGGGCCGCCCCCCGCCAGTGCTCGCCGACCGCGAAGCAGATCGCGTCGTTATGCAGCCGCACCGGGAGCCCGCCGAACCGCTCCTGGAGCCGGTCGCGGAGCGGGAACGCCTGCCAGGCGGGGATGTTCAGCGGCGAGACCTTCCCGGCGGGCCACTCCATCGGCCCCCCGCAGCCGCAACCGACCCCGGCCAGCCCGGTGGCCGGGTTCACCTCAGCCTCGGTGAGGATCCGGGTGACCAGCGCGTCGAGTGTGCGCCACAGCTGCTCCGCGTCGAGTTCCTGGGGGGTGGCCGTCTGCGCCCACGAGATCACCCGGCCACCCGGCTCGACGAGCCCGGCCGCGAACTTCGTACCGCCGACGTCAACGGCGAGCGCCGGATACGCAGCTGTCATGTCCGCACCTCCTGTGCCCAGGATCTCCCGGCATGTCGCGAACCCGCCGGCATGGACATAGTGTCGAATGGTGCACTCACACAGCCAGGCCGGTACCGGCGCAACACCCTCACCCAGCCCAGCGATCACCACGGTCGGGGAGTTGCGCGCGAGCGGTCACACCTACCTGACCGTCAAAGACGAGATCCGCCGCAACCTGCTGGCCCGGATGCGCGCGGGCGAGGAGAGGTTCCCCGGGATCATCGGCTTCGGCCAGACGGTGCTCCCGCATCTGGAGCGCGCCCTGCTGGCCGGGCACGACACGATCCTGCTCGGCGAGCGCGGCCAGGGCAAGACCCGCCTGATCAGGACGCTCCCCGGCCTGCTCGATGAGTGGACACCCACGGTGGCGGGCTGCGAGATCAACGACCATCCGTTCGCACCGGCCTGTGCGCGCTGCCGGCGGCTGGCCGCCGAGCAGGGTGACGAGCTGACGGTGAGCTGGCGGCACCGGAGCGAGCGCTACGGGGAGAAGCTGGCGACCCCCGACACCAGCGTCGGGGACCTGATCGGGGACGTGGACCCGGTGAAGGTCGCCGAGGGCCGCACCCTGGGCGACCCGGAGACGATCCACTTCGGGCTGGTGCCGCGCACCAACCGGGGTGTGTTCTGCCTGAACGAGCTGCCCGACCTGGCCGAACGGATCCAGGTCTCGCTGCTCAACGTCCTGGAAGAGCGGGACATCGGGGTGCGCGGATACGCGCTCCGGCTGCCGCTCGACCTGGTGCTCGTGGCGAGCGCCAACCCGGAGGACTACACCAACCGCGGGCGGATCATCACCCCGCTGAAAGACCGGTTCGGGGCCGAGATCCGCACCCACTACCCGACGACGCTGGCGGACGAGCTCGCCCTCGTCGGCCAGGAGGCGGCGATCTCCTGGCCGGGGGGCGACCCGGGCGCAGTGCTGCCCGGCCACCTGGTCGAGGTCATCGCCCGGTTCACCCGGCTGGTGCGGGCGTCGCCCGCGATCGATTCGCGTTCCGGCGTCTCGGCCCGGTTCGCGATCGCCGCCGCCGAGTCCGCGGCCGCCTCCGCGGTGCGCCGGGCGGCCCTGGCTGGTGAGGAACAGCCGGTGACCAGGATCTGCGACCTGCCGTCCACGGTGAGCACGCTGCGCGGCAAGGTCGAGTTCGAGGTCAGCGAGGAGGGCCGGGAGCACGAGGTGCTCGAGCACATGCTGCGCCGGGCCACCGCCGACACCTTCCGCGCCCATCTGGGCAGCGCGGACCTGTCCGGGCTGCTTGCCGTGTTCGAAGCCGGCGGCAGCGTCGAAACCGGCGACCTGGTGCCTGCGACCGACCTGCTGGCCCGGGTCGGGGAGGTGCCGGGACTGGCCAGGATCATGAAGCGGCTCGGCATGGACGGGAGCGAGTCACCGGGGAACGCGGCGGCGGCGGTGGAGTTCGCGCTGGAGGGCCTGTACCTGCTGCGCCGCCTGTCCAAGGACACGGTCGACGGCGGGGCCGTCTACCGCACATGAACGGCCGGCCGTCCCGGAACGCCGCAGGCGCCGGGCCACGGCGCTGGCCGGCGCGCCTCCGGCGCGACGCTCCGCGAGGGAGGCAGAGAGGGGAGTGCGGACGTGACTTACCGGTACGGCCAGTACCGCGACGGCCCTGATCCGCTCGCGCCGCCCTACGACGCCCGGCTGGCCCTGGACGAGCTGGGGGACGCCGTGCTCGGGGGGGCCGACCCGGCCGCGGCCCTGCGCGACCTGATCCGGCGCGGGATGCGGGGGGAGCGGGGCCTGGACGACATGCTGCGCCGGGTGCGGGAACGGCAGCAGGAGATACGCCGCCGGGGCCGCCTCGACGGCATCCTCGATCAGGCCCGGGCCCTGCTGGACACGGCGATCGGCCAGGAACGGGCGGAACTGTTCCCCGACCCGGGCGACGAGGCCAGGATGCGCGAGGCGGAGCTCGATTCGCTGCCGCCCGACACCGCGCAGGCGATCCGGCGGCTGGCCGGCTATGACTGGCAGTCGGCCGCCGCGCGGGAGACGTTCGAGCAGCTCAAGGACCTGCTCCGGCGCCAGGTGCTGGACAGCCAGTTCCGCGGCATGAAGGACGTGCTGCAGAACGCCGACCCGGAGTCGATGGGGCGGGTCAAGGACATGCTGGCGGCGCTGAACCAGATGCTGGAGGCGGATGCACGGGGCGAGCACACCCAGGCCGACTTCGATACGTTCATGGATTCCTACGGGGACATGTTCCCCGGCCGCCCGGCCAACCTGGAGGAGCTCGTCGACGCGCTGGTCCGCCGGGCCATGGCGGCGCAGCGGCTGCTGGCATCGCTCAGCCCGGACCAGCGGGACGAGCTCGCCGGGCTGATGCAGCAGACGCTCGCCGACGAGGGCCTCGCGGCGGAGATGGCCCGGCTGGCCGACGCGCTGCGCGCCCGCCGCCCGGAACTGGACATGGCGAGCTGGCCCGGCGAGAGCATGACCGGCGACCGGCCGCTCGACCTGGGGGACGCCACCACCGCCCTGGCCGACCTGGCCGACCTGGCCGAGCTGGAGACCGCCCTGCGCCAGGACTACCCCGGGGCCCGGCTGGACGACATCGACGAGGACGCCGTCCGGCGGGCTCTGGGGCGGGCGGCCGTGGACGACATGGAGGCGCTGCGGCAGACCGAGCGGGAGCTGGAACGGCAGGGGTACCTGCAGCGGTCGGCGGGCAAGCTGGAGCTCACCCCCAAGGCGGTGCGCAGGCTGGGTGAGACCGCGCTGCGCCGGGTCTTCGCCGAGCTGCCGGAAGGCGGTTACGGCGATCACGAGCAGCGCGACGCCGGGCAGGCGGGCGACTACACCGGCGCCACCCGGCCCTGGCAGTTCGGGGACGAGCAGACGATCGACGCGCCCGCCACCGTGCGCAACGCGCTGCTGCGGGACGCCAGCTCGTTCCGCCGCCCGCCCGGCGCCCCCGGGGCGGATCCGCACCACCGCGAGGGTGACCCGCCCCGGGTAACCCTGTCGGCCGAGGACTTCATGGTGGGCGAAACCGAGCGCCGGGCCAGCGCCGCGGTGTGCCTGCTCGTCGACCTGTCCTACTCGATGGCCATCCGCGGCACCTGGGGCGCGGCCAAGCAGACCGCGCTCGCCCTGCACGCGCTGGTGCGCAGCCGGTTCCCGCAGGACTCGATCCAGGTGATCGGCTTCTCCAACTACGCGCGCGAACTGCGCGAGACCGACCTGGCCGGCCTGGGCTGGGACATGGTGCAGGGCACCAACCTGCACCACGCGCTGGTGCTGGCCGGCCGCTACCTGGACCGCCGCCCCGAGCACGACCCGGTCGTGCTGATCGTGACCGACGGCGAGCCCACCGCCCATCTGCGCCGGGACGGGAGCTCCTGGTTCGACTGGCCGCCCGCGCCGGAGACGCTGGAACTGACCCTGGCCGAAGTGGACAAGATGACCAGGCGCCGGGCTTCGCTAAACATCTTCATGCTCGTCAACGATGAAAGGCTGACCGCTTTTGTCGACGAAGTCGCGCGGCGCAACGGCGGCCGGGTGCTGCACGCCCAGCCGGAGCGGCTGGGCGAGTTTGTGGTGAAGGACTTCCTGCGCGCCCGCCGGGCATCTAGGCGTTAGGCTGACATAAGCATTTCTGAACATCGCCACGCACGTTCCCTTACACGTAGTAGCGTTCGGCAGTCACAGCTGATGAGAGGGCCGGACCAGCGGCAGGTGGAGCGGGGCCCGGCACATCTTTATTAGGAGGACTACGTGAGTTCTGTCAGCGACCCGGGCGGTCAGCCCAGCAGGCGGCCGCTCGCCCTGGTGCTTGCCGTCGTCGGCGTCCTGGGCATCATCCTGGGCATCGTGTACCTGGCCGTACCCGCAGGAAACCTGCCCTCCATCTTCGGCCACACCACCCCGGCGAACGGCCACCACTCGGTGCGCATGGCGGTCGCGTTCGTGATCGGCGTGGCCTGCCTGGTCGGGGCATGGTTCGTCAACAAGGGCGCCAAGTCCTCGGCGGGCGCCTCCGCGTCCGCGCCCACGGAGGCGTCCACCCGCGACTGAGGCACAACCCGAGGTTCTCCGGCCTGCGGTGTTGATCCGGGAGCCCTGCCCGGCCAGCCGCGGGACCCTCCCCGCTGAGACCGCCTGCTGAACGCAACGATCCCCTGGCCCCTCGGGCCAGGGGATCGTGTCCGTGGACGGCCTGCCGCGCCCGGCCGGCCACTAAGATCACCGCATGTCCTTCACCGACCGGCTGGTGCTCTGGCTCCACGTCGCTTTCGTGATCTTCACCATCGGGCCTGTCACCATCGCGGTCATGTCCAGCCCCCGGGCCATCCGGGCCCGCAACATCGGTGTGCTGCGTTACCTGCTGCTGATGACCAGGATCTTCGCCTTCGCGTCGCTGGGCGTCCTGATCTTCGGGATCATCCTTGGGCAGCAGCACAAGGAACTGAGCAAGGCATGGCTGACCGTCTCGATGACGCTGTTCGTGGTGGCTCTCGTCCTGCTGGTGCTCATCATGCGCGATCAGCGGCGGGCCGTCGCTGCACTGGTACTGGCCAGCCAGCGGGAAGTCCCGGCGCCTCAGCCCTCCGGCGGCGGCAACCCGGAGGACGGCGAAGCGGGGACCGAGGAAGCGGCCAGCTCCGCCCCGCCGCCGGCGGCCACGCCGGCTTCCGGGACGGGGACGGCCGCCGAGGTACACATCGCCAACGTGGAGCGCGGCCGCATCGCCACCATGGGCGGCGTGGTCGGCCTGATCTGGCTGGCCATCCTGGTGCTCATGGTCTGGAACAGCTGACCCCGCCCGGCCGGGCGCGGCAAAGGACGGCTCCCCGCAATGCACACCGGCCCCGCGGGGCCACCGCCGGAATAATTTCCCGCTCACGGATCCCGCGTTGGGCATTTTGTTTTGCCCGCCATTTGCCAGTGCATTACTCCACCGCCCGGAAACGGCCGCGGGAGCCAGCCCGGCGGGGTAGTTCCGCGGCGGAGTACTTCCCGCGGCGCGGCCGCCGCGATAAAACGGCCCTCATTCGCCGTGGCGGCCGGGGTGGAACCGCACCGGCCGCGGCCGGTCAGCCGGGCAGCGCCTGGCGCAGGTCCTCCAGCAGGTCGTCGCCGGACTCGATGCCGACCGAGAGGCGGACCAGGTCACCGGGCACCTCCAGCGGCGACCCGGCGGCCGACGCGTGGGTCATCCGGGCGGGATGCTCGATCAGCGACTCCACCCCGCCCAGCGACTCCCCCAGCGTGAACAGCCGGGTCCGCCCGCAGACCGCCACCGCCGCCTCCTCGCCGCCCCGGACCCGGAACGCCACCATCCCGCCGAACCCGCGCATCTGCTTGGCCGCCACCTCGTGGCCCGGGTGGCCGGGCAGTCCCGGGTAGAGCACCACGGTCACCGCCGGATGCGTGGCCAGCATGTCCGCCACCCGCGCGGCGTTGCGGCTGTGCCGGTCCATGCGCACCGCCAGGGTCCTGATCCCGCGCAGCGTCAGCCACGCGTCGAACGGGCCGGCCACCGCGCCCGTCGCGTTCTGCGCAAAGGCGAGGCGCTCGCCGAGAGCGGGATCGGCCACCACCACCGCGCCGCCGATCACGTCGGAGTGCCCGCCCAGGTACTTCGTGGTGGAATGGACCACCGCGTCGGCGCCCAGCGCGAGCGGGTTCTGCAGGTACGGGGAGGCGAACGTGTTGTCCACCACCAGCAGCGCACCCGCCTCCCGGCACGCCTGCGCGAGCGCGGTGATGTCCACCACCGACAGCAGCGGGTTGGTGGGTGTCTCCACCCACACCACCCGCACCGGGCGCTCCGCGAGGGCGTCCCGGACGGCGCGGGGGTCCGCGAGCTGCACCGGGCGGTAGCTCAGCTGCCAGCGGGACAGGACCTTGTCGAACAGGCGGTAGGTGCCGCCGTAGGCGTCGTGCGGGATGAGGACGTGGTCGCCGGGCGCGCACACCGTGCGCAGCAGGCAGTCCTCGGCCGCCATGCCGGAGGCGAAGGCGAGGGACCGGGCCCCGCCCTCCAGGGCCGTGAGGCACTCCTCCAGCGCGGTCCGGGTCGGGTTCGCGGTCCGCGAGTACTCATAGCCCTCGCGCAGCCCGCCCACCCCGTCCTGGGCGTAGGTGGAGACCTGGTAGATGGGCGGCACCACGGCGCCGGTGCGCGGGTCCGGCTCCTGCCCGGCGTGGATCGCCAGCGTCTCGAAGCCGGGCCCGGTCATGCCGCGCTCCCGGCCAGGAAGGCGAGCACGTCCTGGCGGGTGATCATAGCCGCCGGGCGGCCGTCCACCAGCACCACCGCCGCTCCCGCCTTCTCCAGCGCGTCCACCGCCCGGCTGACCGGCTCGCCCGAGCCGACCATCGGCAGCGGCGCGGACATGTGCCGGCCGACCGGGTCCTTCGGGCTGGCCCGGCCCGACACCAGCGCGTCGAGCAGATCGCTCTCCACCACCGAGCCGACCACCTCGGCCGCCATCACCGGCGGCTCGGCCTTCATGACCGGCAGCTGAGAGACGTTGTACTCGCGCAGGATCGAGATGGCGGTGACGACCTGCTCGTCGGGATGGGTGTGCACGAACTCCGGCAGGCCGCCCTGCTTGCTGGCGAGCACGTCAACGATCTTGGGTTCGGCGGTCTGCGCGGTCAGGAACCCGTAGTCGCCCATCCAGTCGTCATTGAAGATCTTCGACAGGTAGCCGCGGCCGCCGTCGGGCAGCAGCACCACGATCACGTCACCGGGCCGGCGGTGGCGGCGGCCCGCAGCGCGGCGACCACGGCCAGCCCGCACGACCCGCCGACCAGCAGCGCTTCCTCCCGCGCCAGCCTGCGGGTCATGCCGAACGAGTCGGCGTCGCTGACCGCGATCACCTCGTCGCACACGGCCGGGTCGTAGGTGCCCGGCCAGATGTCCTCCCCCACGCCCTCCACCAGGTAGGGACGGCCGCTGCCACCCGAGTACACCGAGCCTTCCGGGTCGGCGCCGATCACCTTCACCCGGCCACCGGACACCTCCTTCAGGTACCGGCCGGCGCCGGTGATCGTCCCGCCGGTGCCGATCCCGGCCACGAAATGGGTGACCCGGCCGTCCGTCTGCGCCCAGATCTCCGGCCCGGTCGAGTGGTAGTGCGAGGCGGGGTTCTCCGGGTTGGAGTACTGGTCCGGCTTCCAGCCGCCCGGGGTCTCCTGGGCCAGCCGGGTGGACACCGAGTAGTAGGAATCGGGATGGTCGGGCGATACCGTGCCCGGGCAGACGACCACCTCCGCCCCGTAGGCGCGCAGCACACTGATCTTGTCCTGGGCGACCTTGTCCGGGCAGACGAACAGGCAGCGGTACCCCTTTTCCGCCGCCACGATCGCCAGCCCCACCCCGGTGTTGCCGGAGGTCGGCTCGATGATCGTGCCGCCGGGGCGGAGCGCACCCGAGGCCTCCGCCGCCTCCACCATGCGCAGCGCGATCCGGTCCTTCACCGAACCGCCGGGATTGAAGTACTCCACCTTGGCCAGCACGGCGGGCGCACCGCGGCCCGCGGCGCCCAGTGTGCGCGTCACCGTACGCAGCCTGACCAGGGGGGTGTTGCCGACCAGCTCGATCAGCGATTCATGGACCTGCATCCAGCCACCCCTCCCGGGCCAGCCCTGGTCACACAGCCGCGCCGTTGCGGCGGGTTCCATCCCCCGGGCTCCATCCCACCGACGCTATCCCAACCGCTCCCGTGCCGGGCCTGAGTGCGTGATCATGACATTGCTATCGTCCTGGCCGCGGTAATCTCATGATCACAAACCGAAGTGGGCGTGCCGCGCCTGTCCTGCCGCCCCTCTTCGCGCCAGCTTCATGATCACGCCCGGCGGGCGCCGGTTCCGGGCCCCTGGGACGCCTGGCCTGGCTGGCATAGGCTGCTAACCGGTAGGCCACCACCATGCCAGGGAGCGTGCCATGACCGAGGCCGTAATCGTCGCCACCGCCCGCTCACCGATCGGGCGGGCATTCAAGGGATCCCTCACCACCGTCCGGCCCGACGACCTGACCGGCCAGATGGTGTCCGCCGCCCTGGCCAAGGTGCCCCAGCTCGACCCGGCCAGCATCGGCGACCTCATCCTGGGCTGCGGCCTCCCCGGTGGCGAGCAGGGCTTCAACATGGCGCGGGTGGTCGCGGTCATGCTCGGCTTCGACCATCTGCCCGGCACGACGGTGACCCGGTACTGCTCGTCGTCACTGCAGACCACCCGGATGGCCTTCCACGCCATCAAGGCCGGTGAGGGCGACGTGTTCATCTCGGCCGGCGTTGAGTGCGTGAGCCGGTTCGGCCAGGGCAGCAGCGACAGCTGGCCCGACACCAAGAACCCGGTGTTCGGCGAGGCCGAGGCCCGGGCGCAGGCCCGGTCGGGGGCGGGCACCCCGGCCTGGCGGGACCCGCGCGAGGACGGCGCCGTCCCCGACGTCTACATCGCGATGGGGCAGACCGCCGAGAACGTCGCCCAGATCCGCGGGATCACCCGGGCCGAGCAGGACGAGTTCGGCGTGCGGTCGCAGAACCTGGCCGAGAAGGCGCTCGCCAACGGGTTCTGGCAGCGCGACATCACCCCGGCCACGATGCCGGACGGCACCGTGGTGGCCGCGGACGACGGCCCGCGGCCGGGCACCACGCTGGAGAAGGTGGCAACGCTGCAGCCGGTGTTCCGCCCGGACGGGACGGTCACGGCGGGCAACTGCTGCCCGCTCAACGACGGCGCCGCGGCCGTGGTGATCATGAGCGACCGCAAGGCCGCCGACCTCGGGATCACCCCGCTGGCCCGGATCGTCGCCACCGGCCTGTCGGCGCTCTCCCCCGAGATCATGGGGCTGGGCCCGGTCGGGGCCTCCCGGCAGGCGCTGGGCCGGGCCGGGATGACCATCGACGACATCGACCTGGTCGAGATCAACGAGGCGTTCGCGGCCCAGGTCATCCCCTCCTACCGTGACCTGTCCATCGACATCGACAAACTGAACGTCAACGGCGGGGCGATCGCGGTCGGCCACCCGTTCGGCATGACGGGGGCCAGGATCACCAGCACCCTGCTGAACAGCCTGCAGTTCCACGACAAGACGTTCGGCCTGGAGACCATGTGCGTGGGCGGCGGCCAGGGCATGGCGATGATCGTCGAGCGGCTGTCGTGAACCGGAAGTGACCGGACGCCGACATGAGTGCGGCCGGGGGGTTGTCAGCGGCGTTTCCGTGGTGCAGTCTCGACTGCAAGGAGTCGGTCGGCCCTGGAGGTGCCCGTGACACTGAACCACTCCCCGGAGACGCATAAGAACCTGATCGCGCGCATCCCGTCCGTTACCGGACGAGACCTGGTTGAGTGGTTCAAGAGCCTGGAGTCGGGCCCTGCGTTCCTTCGGTGTGAGGAACGGGCCCACTGGCTGTCCGATGAGCACGGGCTTTCGCACGGTTACGCGCGAGCCATCGTGCACGAGTACGAGCGGCAGCGCCGCATCCGGCTCAACTACGCCTGACATGGATCTTGATCTGGCGCGTGAGTTCCTGCATGCCCATCACCGGGCGGTCCTGGCCACGTCACGATCAGATGGGCGGCCACAGCTTTCCCCCGTGCTGTGCGCCGTGGACGAGAAGGGGCGGGTGCTGATCAGCACCCGCGAGACGGCGGTCAAGACCAGGAACCTGCGGCGCGACGCCCGGGCATCGCTGTGCGTCATCAGCGACGGCTTCTTCGGAGAATGGGTCCAGGTCGAGGGCGAAGCGGAGATCATCCCGCTGCCCGATGCCATGGAGCTCCTCATCGACTACTACCGGCGGATCGCCGGCGAGCACTCCGACTGGGACGACTACCGGGCGGCGATGGAACGCGAGCGCCGGGTCATCGTGCGGGTCAGCCTCACCCGGGCCGGCCCCGACGTCAGCGGCTGACCGCGGCCGGATCCATACCGGCCGGGCCCGGTCCATCCCCCGGCCGATGACTGCCTGGTCGCTGCCGTCATGAGCGGCCGTTCCCGCCGGGATGGGAGAGGACGCTCACGCCGACATCACAAATTCGGAGATCACAAATGCGCGCTCGCAGCATCGGAAACGGACTTTATCCATTCACTTACGTGCCAGTTACGCTAACGTGATGGGCGGTTGTCGCCGAATGGTTTAATCCGTTCCCGGCCTCAGCCCGTGGCCACCCCGCCGGCCCAGCGCGCCGCTGGCGACCTGCTGTAACCAGCGTATCTGGATCATCGCAGGTCAGGAGGCTGAACACGGTGAGTGCCCCCGGTCGGGGTCGAACCGACACTGGGGACCCTTTTAGGGGGCCGGCCTCTTCCTTTGGGCTACGGGGGCTGGGTAATGATACCTCGGCCGGACCTGATAATTCGAGGCCGGCCAATGGGGTGGAGAAAGATCCCCTGAGGTGCATATATTCAATTCTTCGATCATCCGCGAATGCGGAGCGTAACTATTTGACCCCTATTGCGATCAAGAATATGTACAGAGAGTAATTGTACTGGGCGGCCTGAGCCCGGCTGACACCGGGGTCCGGTGGCCGCTGAGCCATCAGGCCGCCCCCGCCTCCCGCCGCGCCCGCTGAAAGACGTCATCGAGCATGGCCGGCGTCACCCGGCCCGTGAAGGTGTTCTGCTGGCTGGGGTGGTAGCAGCCGATGAGCAGGACCCGGCGTCCGCCGGGTTCCCCGCCGGTGAGGCGGGCCTGCGCGCCATGGCCGAACGCCGGGCGCGGGCGGGGCAGCGCGAACCCGGCCGAGCGCAGCACCGGCCACATCGCCTGCCAGGCGAAGGCGCCCAGGCAGACGACGACCGTGACCGACCCCGCCACCCGCGCGTATTCCGCCGACAGCCAGGGAGCGCAGGTGTCGCGCTCGGTCACGGTCGGCTTGTTCGCGGGCGGCGCGCACCGCACCGCGGCCACCATCCTCGCCCGGATCAGCCGCTGGCCGTCGCCCGCCGCGGTCGATGCCGGCTGGGCGGCCAGCCCGCACCGGTACAGGGACGCGAACAGGACATCACCGCTGCGGTCCCCGGTGAAGATCCGGCCGGTCCGGTTGCCGCCGTGGGCGGCCGGGGCGAGGCCGACGATCAGCACCGCCGGCCGCTCGTCGCCCCAGCCGGGGATGGGACGGCCCCAGTACCGCTCGCCGCGCGACGAGCGCCGCTTGACGACCGCCACCTGCTCCCGCCATTCGACCAGCCGCGGGCAGGCCCGGCAGACGGACTGCCTGGCCACCAGCTCGGCCACGGTGCCCGCCCCGGCGGCGAGAGCGCGGACCTGCGCCGCGCCGTGGGCCACTGGGGTCGCGGCGGTGGCGGGGTCATCCGGCCAGCCGGTCCCGGGCGGCACCGGCCCGTCCGGGATCCCGCGGCCGGGCCCAGCCGTCACGGTCCCCCGTCCTGCGCCAGCGACCAGGCGATGCCGTCCAGGATGTCGTGCTCGCTGGCCAGCACCTCCGCGAACCCGAACCGGGTCATGATCTCGTCGAGGACCAGCGCCCCGCCGCCGATCACGTCCACCCGGCCGGGGTGCATCACGCCCAGCCGCGCCCGCCCGGCCTGCGGCTGCGCCAGCAGCCGGGCCGTCTGCTCGTGCACCTGGCCGGCCCCGATCCTGGCGTGGTGGATCCGGCCGGCGTCGTAGACGTCCAGCCCGAGGGCGAGCGCGGCCACCGTGGTCACCGAACCGGCCAGGCCGACCAGGGTGCGCGCGTCACCGACCGCGATCTTGGCCGCCACCACGTCGAGCGCGGCGCCGATGTCGGCCCGGGCCGCCGCGACCTCGGCCGGCGTCGGCGGATCCCCATGGAGGTGCCGCTCGGTCATCCGGACACAGCCGATGTCGACCGAGACCGCCCCGCTCACGGCAGGCGGGTCCCCGAGCACGAACTCGGTGGAACCGCCGCCGATGTCCGCGACCAGGTAGGGCGGGGCCGCCGCGCCGCCCGCCAGTTCGGTGGTCGCGCCCGTGAACGACAGCAGGGCCTCCTCGTCCCCGCTGAGGACCTCCGGGTTGACCCCGAGCACCCCGCGGACCCCGGCCACGAAATCGGCCGCGTTCGCCGCGTCCCGGGTGGCGCTGGTCGC
The DNA here is from genome assembly GCA_963730065.1 of uncultured Actinomycetes bacterium. Classification (GTDB taxonomy): domain Bacteria; phylum Actinomycetota; class Actinomycetes; order Streptosporangiales; family Streptosporangiaceae; genus UBA9676. Next base: position 62,967 of record CAVSQL010000022.1, read on the forward strand.
CACCATCCGCACCGCCGACGCGCCCGCCGCCGCCACGATCGCCGCGTAGGACCGCAGCGCCCGCAGGGTGCGTTCCAGCGCCACCGGGGCGAGCCGGCCGGTGGCGTCCACGCCCTGCCCCAGACGGACGATCTCCATCCTCCGGTCCACGTCAGCGAGCGTGCCGGTGGCCGGGTTCGCGTCGGCCACGAGCAGCCGCAGCGAGTTCGTGCCGCAGTCGATCACCGCCACCCTCACTGCTGGGCCCCCTCGCGGTGCGTCGTGCCGGAGGCGCGCAGGCTGGCACTTCGCTTGGTCGCGCCGGAGGCGCGCAAGACAGCCGGGCGGGAGGCGTGTCCTCGGCGCCGGGACGCCGCAACAGGTCCGTTGCGGCGTTCGGGCCCGGCGCCCGCGGCGGCGGCGGTGCTCACCGGGCGCCGGAGCCGACGCAGGGGCCCGCGTCCCACCAGGCGCCGGCCGCCTCCGCCCCCTGCCGTCCCAGCGGGTTGGCCCCTGGCACGGCGAGCTCGTGCGCGACCAGCGCGTGCAGGCACTTGACCCGGTCGGGCATCCCCCCCGCGCTCTGGGTGCCGGGCGGGAGCGGATCGACCCCGGCGGCACGGGCCGCCTCGTCCCGCCGGGCCAGGTAGTCCCGGTGCGCGGCCAGGTAGGCGCGGCGCAGCGGCGGGTCAGCCGCCAGCCGCTCCTGCATCAGCCGCATCGTGCCGGCCGCCTCGAGCCGGCTGACCGCGGCCACCGCCCGCGGGCAGGTCAGGTAGTACAGCGTCGGGAACGGCGTCCCGTCCAGCAGGCGCGGGGCGGTCTCGACCACGTCCGGCAGCCCGCACGGGCACCGGTGCGCGACCCGGCGGACGGACCGCGGCGGGCGGCCCAGCTGCCGCTCGACCGCCGCCTCATCGGTCATCACCGCGGCCGGCCCGGCCGGCCGGGCCGGCCCCCGTCCGCCTGCTGCACCGAGTGCCACAGCCGGTCATACCAGGGCGTGCCCGCGGCCCGCGCCGCCGGCCCGGAACCGGACCCCGGCCCGCCGATGATCACATAGCAGGTCTGGCCGGTCATGCAGAAATGCAGCTTGTCCCGGGCCAGCTGCTCGACATAGGCGGGATCGCTGAGCTGCTGCTGCTCCCGCTCCAGCGTCCGCAGCTGCGCCAGCGTCATCTGCCGTTGCGCCTGCAGCTGGTCGATCTGGCGGCTCTGGGCGATGTACTCCCGCACCGGGTAGGCCAGGCTCAGCGCGACCGCGCAGATGACCACCGCGAGCACCGCGGCCCGGCTGGTGAACCGGGCCCGGTCCGCTGGCTGCGGCCGCCTGCGCTCGGCCATCACTGCCCCGATGGCGTCCGGGGGAAGGCGGCCGCGCCCGCGTACTCAGCGGCGTCGTCGAGCAGTTCCTCGATCCGCAGCAGCTGGTTGTACTTCGCGACCCGCTCCGACCTGGCCGGGGCCCCGGTCTTGATCTGCCCGCAATTGGTCGCCACCGTGAGGTCGGCGATCGTGGTGTCCTCCGTTTCGCCTGACCGGTGACTGATCATGCATGCATAACGGCTGCGCTGCGCCAGCGCGACCGCGTCCAGGGTCTCGGTGATCGTGCCGATCTGGTTGAGCTTGACCAGCAGGGCGTTGGCCGTGCCCTCGGCGATGCCGCGGCGCAGCCGCTCCGGGTTGGTGACGAAGATGTCGTCGCCGACGACCTGGACCCGGCCGCCGAGCGCCGCGGTCAGCGCCTGCCAGCCGCCCCAGTCCTCCTCGGCCAGCGGATCCTCCAGGGAGACGATCGGGTAGGCGTCCAGCCATTCCGCGTAAATGCTGGTCATCTCGTCGGCGGTGCGGGAGTTGCCCTCAAACGTGTAGGAGCCGCCGGTGCTGAACTCGGTGGCCGCGGCGTCGATGGCCAGCGCGATGTCGGTCCCGGGGCTGAACCCGGCCTTGCCGATCGCCTCCACGATGAGGTCCAGCGCCGCCCGGTTGTGGGCGAGGTCGGGGGCGAACCCGCCCTCGTCGCCCACGCCGGTGGACAGCCCGTGCTGCTTGATCACGGACTTCAGCGCATGGTAGGTCTCCGCGCCCCAGCGCACGGCCTCCCCGAAGGTGGCCGCCCCCACCGGGGCGATCATGAACTCCTGGATGTTGACGCTGTTGTCGGCGTGCGCGCCTCCGTTGAGGATGTTCATCATCGGCACCGGGAGCACGTGCGCGTTGGGGCCGCCCAGGTACCGGAAGAGAGGCAGGCCCGCGGCGCTGGACGCGGCCTTCGCGACGGCCATGCTGACGGCGACGATCGCGTTGGCGCCGAGCCGGGATTTGTCGGGCGTCCGGTCCAGGTCGATCATGGCCTGGTCGATCAGCCGCTGATCCTCGGCGTCGTAACCCAGCAGCGCCGGCTGGATCTCCTCGATGACCCCCTGGACCGCCTGGGTGACCGCCTTGCCGCCGTAGTCGTCGTTCCCGTCGCGCCGCTCGACCGCCTCGAACGCGCCGGTCGAGGCGCCGCTCGGGGCCACCGCCCGGCCCAGCGAGCCGTCATCAAGGATCACGTCAGCTTCGACCGTCGGGTTGCCCCGTGAGTCCAGGATCTGCCGGGCGAAGACCGCTTCGATGGAAGCCACGGACGACTCCTGATGATTGCGCGGAAGTGTCGGTTCTTGGAGCCTAATGGAGCCACCCGGGCCCGGCGCACCGGCCACGCCGTCCGCCCCGCGCCTCACGTCCCGCCTTGTCACGGCGGCTGTGCACCGGGCTCGCCGGGTAGCTGGCAGAGCGCGGAAACGCGCTGGCCGATCTCGTCCACCGAGACGGGGACGGCCCCTTTCCCAGCTGGCGGTGGTGCTGACGGCGGACTGGCCGCGGTCCGGGATCGCCCAGCGGCCGCCCTAGCGGTGGCCGGATCGTTCCCAGGCGCGGACCCGGTCCCGGTACCGCCGGGCCGCCGCCCGCAGCTCAAGCTCGGGATCGAGCCCGGCTTCGCGGGCCCTGGCCACCAGCGCGAACAGCTCGGCGCCGATGTCGCTGATGGCCGGGTCCCCGTCCTGTCCGGCCGCCCTGTCCTGTCCGGCCGGCAGGCTGGCCAGCTCGGCCGGGGCACCGGCCCGCTCGGCGCGGCGCTGGAGCTGGGCGGCGAGCGTGAGCGCCGGCTGCCCGAACGGGACCGTGTCGAGCACCGAGGCGGACGCATCGCCCGCCTCCGCCCGCTCCGCCGCCTTGATCGCGTCCCAGTTCCGCTTGACCTCTTCCGGGCCGGACACGGTGACGTCGGCGAACACGTGCGGGTGACGCCGGATCAGCTTCGCCACGATGCCCTCGGCCACGTCGTCGATGGTGTAACCGGTGCCGTCGGTCGCCTCTGCCGCGATCCGGGCGTGGAACACCACCTGGAGCAGGACGTCGCCGAGCTCGTCCCGCAGCGCCGCCGGGTCGCCGCCCTCCAGTGCGTCCAGGGCTTCGTAGCACTCCTCCAGCAGGTGCGGCGCGAGTGACTCGTGTGTCTGCTGGGCGTCCCACGGGCAGGACACCCGGAGCGTGTCCATGACCTCCACCAGGCGCAGCAGGGCCGCACCGGGCCTGTCATCGGTCACGGGCGGCCCGCCAGCGCCAGCCGGTGGCCAGCGCGCCCCCGGGCGTGCCCCGGGGCGTGTCTCGTGGATCTCCAGCCTGCTGCGCGTCCACCGGACGGGCGGCTCGCTGCGTTGTCATCGTCGCCTTGCGATCCATCCCGCCGGCGACCGCCCGCGACGGCATGGATCCACGAGACACGACCTAGCACGGGGGGGTGAGCTGCGGTTTGGGTGAGGGAGTCGGCACGCCGCCCGGCGGGGCCGAGAGCTTCAGCGCGGCGGGGACGATGGACAGCTGGTTGTAGTCCATCCTGCCGAATTGCGGGTTGACCCTGATCGCCAGGCTCTTGGCCGCGTGGCACTGGATGGCGCCGAACTTCTGGCTGAGGGCATTCAGCCCGCTCGACGAGGTAGGCAGCGCGCCGCCATCGAGCTTGCCCACGAGCGCCGTCTGGATCGCCTCGTACCGGCCCAGTTCCGGCAGCAGGTCCGGCGGCAGCCCGTTGGCCACCGCGAGATCGGCCAGCTTGACGTGGTTCTGCCGGGCCTGCGCCGCGAGGACCGCGCTGGCCCGCTGGACGTCGGCCTGGGTCACCGTGATGCCGTTGCGGGCCGCCATCTGATCCCGGATGCGGAACCGCACCAGCCAGCTCAGCACCTGCTGCGGTGCCTGCGCCAGCCGGTACTGCAGCTGGATCGACCCGTGGCTGCCGCTGTAGGCGTCTTTCAGGTTGCTGACCTGCCTGGTCAGGGTGGAGGCAGAGATTCCCTGGTCGCCGACGATCGCGGCCGACCCCATCTGGACGGGCCCGCAGGCGGTCAGCGCCGTCAGCGCGGCCAGGATGCCAGCGCTCGCTGTGATCGAAGTGCGGCGCACCACGACGTCCCTTCTCATGCGTGTCTTCATGTGTCCGGCCCGGCCTGTCCGGCCGGTGCGTCCGGCACTCCTGGACCGGCCGGGCGGCCCTCGCCGAACACCGTCTCGACGAGCTGCGCGCACCAGGCCAGCAGTTCCTGGTCGCGCAGCAGCGGGGCGCCGGGCGGCGCGGGAGCTGAGGGCCGGGCACCGGGGGTGGCCCTGGGCACCGGTACGAGCATGGTACGCACCGCGGGCTTCAGCACGGTCTTCGGGTACAGCCGCGCCACCCGCACCTGCCGCGAATCGGGCAGTTCCACCGGCGAGAACCGGATGTGGGTGCCCTGCTGGGTGATGTCGGTCAGGCCGGCGCGGCGGGCCTGCGCCCGCAGCCGCGCCACCGCCAGCAGCCCCAGCACCGGCTCGGGCGGCGGCCCGTACCGGTCGGTGAGCTCATCGTGCACGGCCGAGATGTCGGCGTCGGAATCGATGGCGGCGATCCGCGTGTAGGCCTCGAGCCGGAGCCGCTCGCCGGGCACGTACTCGTGCGGAATGTGGGCGTTGACCGGCAGCTCCACCCGGACCTCGGGCCGCTCGGCCGGCCCGGCGTCGCGCAGCTCGCCGACCGCCTCGCCGATCATCCGCACGTACAGGTCGAAACCGACCCCGGCGATGTGCCCGGACTGCTCACCGCCGAGCAGGTTCCCGGCGCCGCGGATCTCCAGGTCCTTGAGCGCCACGTACATGCCCGCCCCCATCTCGGTGTGCTGGGCGATGGTGGCCAGCCGCTCGTGCGCGGTCTCGGTCAGCTCCCGCTCGGGCGGGAACAGGAAGTAGGCGTAGGCGCGCTCGGTGCCCCGGCCGACCCGGCCGCGCAGCTGGTGGAGCTGGGACAGCCCGTAGGCGTCGGCCCGGTCCACGATGAGCGTGTTGGCGCTGGGTATGTCCAGCCCGGCCTCCACGATCGTCGTGGCCACCAGCACGTCGTGCTCACGGTCGAGGAACTGCCCCATGATCCGCTCCAGCTGGTGCTCGTTCATCTGGCCGTGCGCCGTCGCCACCCTGGCCTCCGGCACCAGCTCGGCGACCCGGGCGGCGACCTTGCCGATCGAGGCGACCCGGTTGTGCACGAAGAACGTCTGACCGTCGCGGAGCAGCTCGCGGCGGACGGCCGCGGCGATCTGCTTCTCGTCGTAGGGCCCGACCAGGGTCAGCACCGGGTGCCGCTCCTCGGGCGGGGTCAAGATGGTGGACATCTCCCTGATCCCGGCCACGCCCATCTCCAGCGTGCGCGGGATCGGCGTGGCCGACATGGCCAGCACGTCCACCTCGGTGCGCAGCCGCTTGAGGTACTCCTTGTGCTCCACCCCGAACCGCTGCTCCTCGTCGAGGACGACCAGGCCGAGCCGGGCGAACCGGGTCTCCGGCGACAGCAGCCGGTGGGTGCCGATCGCCACGTCCACGGTGCCATCGGCCAGACCGGCCAGGGTGGCCGCCGCCTCCGCGTCGCTCTGGAACCGCGACAGTTGCCGCACCACCACCGGAAACGGTGCATAACGATCGCTGAACGTGCTGTAGTGCTGGGCCGCGAGCAGCGTCGTGGGCACCAGCACCGCGACCTGCTTGCCGTCCTGGACCGCCTTGAACGCCGCCCGCACCGCGATCTCGGTCTTGCCGTAACCGACGTCGCCGCAGATCAGCCGGTCCATCGGGACCGGGCGTTCCATGTCGGCCTTGACCTCGTCGATGGCACCGAGCTGGTCGGGGGTCTCCACGTACGGGAAGGCGTCCTCCAGCTCGCGCTGCCAGGGCGTGTCGGCACCGAACGCGTGGCCGGCCGACGCCATCCGGGCCGAGTACAGGCGGATCAGCTCCGAGGCGATCTGCCTGACCGCCTTGCGGGCGCGGCCCTTGGTCTTCGCCCAGTCGGCGCCGCCGAGCCGGTGCAGGGCCGGCGCCTCGCCGCCGACGTACCTGGTGACCTGGTCCAGCTGGTCGGTGGGCACGTACAGCCGGTCCGGCGGCTGGCCGCGCTTGCCGGGCGCGTACTCGATGACGAGGTACTCCCTGACCGCCCCCTGCACGCTGCGGCTGGTCATCTCCAGGTAACGGCCCACGCCGTGCTGCTCGTGGACGACGTAGTCGCCGAGGGTGAGCTGGAGCGGGTCGATCCCCCCGCGGCGCCGGCTGGGCATCCGCCGCGTGTCCCGGCTGCCGGTGCGCTGCCCGGCCAGGTCGGCCTCGCAGATCACCGCCAGCCGGGCCGCCTCCCACGTGAAGCCGTTGCTGATGAGCCCGGTCGTGACGCAGGGCACGCCGGGCTCGGGCGGGTCGTCCAGGTCGCCGAGCCGGGCGCCGAGGCCGTCCGCGCGCAGCATCTCGGCCAGCCGCTGCGCCGGCCCGTGCCCCTCGGTGACCAGCACCACCCGCCACTGCCCGGCCAGCCAGCGGCGCACATCGGCGAGCGCCCGGGCGGTGTCGCCGCGGTACCCTTCCGCCGGGCTGGCCCCGATCCGGAACGCCGGGCGGCCCGGCACATCCTCGTCCGTGCCACCGTGCCCGTCGTCACCGGCCTGGCCGGCCCGGCGCCCGCCGGCACCTCGCCCCCCGGCGCTGCGCCCGTCCCGGCCGGCCTCGTCCGGCCCGGCCGCGCCGGGGCTCTCGAACGGGGTGACCGTCCACCACGGCAGCCCCAGGCCGTCGGCTGCCGCCCGGACCTGCGTGATGGAGCGGAACGCGGCGGCGCCCAGGTCGATCGGCGCCTGCCCGCCCGCCGCGGCGTTCACCCAGGACGCCGCCAGGAACTCCTGGCTGGTGCGGACGAGGTCGGCGGCGCGGGCGCGGATCCGCTCGGGATCGCACGCGAGCAACCGGCCCCCGGCGGGTACGTGGTCGAGCAGGAGCTCCATCCGGGACGCGATGACCGGCGCGAAGGCCTCCATGCCCTCGACGGCGATGCCGTCGGCGAGCTTGCCGAGTACGTCGGCCAGGCCCGGGTGATCGGCGGCCAGCTGCTTGGCCCGGTCCCGCACGGCCGGGGTGAGCAGCAGCTCGCGGCACGGTGGTACCCACAGCTCGTTGACGGCCTGCAGGCTCCGCTGGTCGGCCACCCGGAACTGGCGGATCTCCTCCACCTCGTCGCCGAAGAACTCGACCCGCAGCGGGTGCTCCTCGGTGGGCGGGAACACGTTGACGATGCCGCCGCGCACCGCCATCTCACCTCGGCGCTCCACCAGGTCGGTGCGCATGTAGCCGATCTCGACCAGGCCGGCGATCACCTCATCGAGGCCGAAGGCCTGGCCTGGCCGCAGCGACACCGGCGCGATGTCGCCGAGCCCGCCGACGATCGGCTGCAGCAGGCCACGGACCGGGGTCACCACCACACTGAGCGGGCCGGTCCGGGGACTGGCCGGGTCGGGGTGCGCGAGCCGGCGCAGGACCGCGAGCCGGCGGCCGCAGGTGTCCGAGCCGGGCGAGATCCGCTCGTGCGGCAGGGTCTCCCAGGCGGGGAAGTAGGCCACGCCGTCGCCCGGCAGCAGTGAGGTCAGGGCGTCGGTGAGCGCCTCTGCCTCCCGGGCGCTGGCGGTGACCGCGAGCACGAACCGGCGGTCCTGACTGGCCTGCTGTCCCTCCTGACCGGCCTGCTGGGGGAGGCCGGTCAGGGCGGCCGCCAGGAACGGCCGGAGCGCGGGCGGGGCGGTGAAGTCGCCCCCCGTCTCCGCGGCGGCCGGGCCAGCCCCCGGCCCGGCGCCTGCGGGGCCGGGGGAGCCGAGCGCCTCCCGCAGCGCGGGATCGTCCCCGATTACGCTGAGTAGTCCGGCGAGACTCACTGGTGTCCTTTGATAGGCAGCACAAACACCCGCATCTGGCGCCAAGGCGATCTGGCCTGATGCGGGGGGACGTATCCAGCTTACGTCCTAGCCCGGTCCCTCATGGCCCAGCCCATCCGGGCTATGGCAAGATGCCGGGAATACGGGGACACCCCCCAATCGGTGTCATCGAAGAAGGTTGGGCTATGTCGGTGGGCAGGCTGGCCGGGAGCGGTACGGAAGCACGCGGGAGCGGGGCGCGGCGGGCGAGGGCCGAGCGCGCCGCGCCCGGGCGTGCCACGGCGGAGGACACCACGGCCGAGCACACGGCGGCGCGGGACGCTGCGGCGGAGAGCGCCGCGGCCGGGCGCACGGCAGACGGACGCACAGCGGCCGGGCCCTCAACGGACGGGCGCACAGCGGCCGGGCGCACAGCGGCCGGGCCCTCAACGGACGGGCGCACAGCGGCCGGGCGCACAGCGGCCGGGCCCTCAACGGACGGGCGCACAGCAGACGGGCGCACAGCGCCCGGGCGCACGGCACGCGGTCACGCGGCGGCCGAGGACGCCAGCGCGCGGGAGGCGGCCGCCCCCAGGCGGGCCTGGGGGGCGCTGGCCGATCCGGCCCCGAACGTGGTCATTGTGGGCAGCCAGACGGGCCCCGACCTGCATCAGCGGGCACCGGCCGCGTCCGCCGCCCCGGTTATGGACAGCCAGGCCGCCGCGGCCGCGGCCAGCGGCCTGTTCGCCCGGTACACCCGCGACTACGTCACTGGACGGGATGGGCAGCAGGTCACGATCTTGCGGGCCGGGTGCACGACGACCGACGATGACCTGGGCGTGGCCGGGCTGCGGGAGGCGGGCGGCGACATCGTCGTCAGCCTCATCGATGACGACCAGCCGGTCACCAGCGCGGCGCTCGGCGCGGACGAGAGCCTGGGCGATTGCGTCCAGGGCGACCTGCGCACGGTGCCGCTGCCACCGCGCGCCCACGACATCGTGCTGTGTGCGCTGCTCCTGCAGCGCACACGGCACGCGGAACTGGTGCTCGACCGGCTGGTCGCCACGATCAAGCCCGGCGGGCTGCTGCTGCTGCACTTCGGTGACCGGGACAGCGCGGCGGGTTTCCTCGACCGGGTGCTGCCCTCGGTGGCCAGGCGGGCGATCTGGCGCCGGCGGCGGCCCGGCCAGCCCGGGCCCCACCCGGCTGTTTATGAGCGCCTATCGTCGGCTCGTGGCGTTCAGGCCTATGCCCTGATGCGCGAGCTGGTGATAGCCGAACGGCAGGCGCTGGGCGGGCTGGCGGGAACGCTGGCCGGGTCACCCGGCTTCCTTGCCGCCCAGAAGCTGGTCGCCCGGCTCTCACGAGGCCGGCTGACCGCCGCGCACGAGGAGCTCCTCTACGTCCTGCGGAAGCCGGAGGACCGGTTCGCCAGGATACTCTGACCTCTGGCCAGGTACCCGCCGGTCGCGCCGGTCAGCCGCGGTGCGGCCGGACTATCTCCTGGCCCGCTGGCCAGCGCCGGAGTACCCTCAGGCAGGGCCTGGCGGAAAAAGCGGCCCGGGCAGCGAGCCCTCGGGGTAGGGCGGCGCGCCGGACGGAGGTGGACGTGACCGCTGAGGCTGCGGCCGGGCTGGCTGCGGGTTTTGCGAGCCTTCCCTCCTGGACTCTCGACGAGAACCAGCTGGCCGACCTGGAGATGCTGCTTTCGGGCGCTTTCGCGCCATTGACCGGGTTCATGACCGCCGCCGACGTGTCGTCGGTGAGCGAGTCGGGCACGCTCGCCGACGGGACCGCGTGGCCGGTCCCGGTGACGCTCGATGTCCCCGAGGACGTTGTGCCGCCGTCCCAGCGGCGGCTGGCGCTGAACGATCCCGAGGGCGTGCCGCTCGCCGTCCTCGACATCAGCGAGCGGTCCCCAGCCCTGCCGTCGCTTCCGGCACCGGACGGCCGCCGCGGCCGCCACGCGCGGCTGACCGAGGCCGCGCCGCCATTCCGGCCCGGGACCACCGGGCCCGCCAGCCCGGCCGCGACCGGGCTGGTGCGGCTGAGCGGCCAGGTGATCCAGTTCCGGGATCCTGAGCACGGCCCGTTCCGGCAGCTGCGGCGGACACCGGCCCAGGTGCGGGCGGAGTTCGGCGAGGGTGCGGTGCTCGCCTTCATCACCCGCCGCCCGCTGAACGCTCGCCAGATCGGCCAGCTGCGCCACGTGGCGGGTCAGCTGCGGGCCCGGCTGCTCCTGCTCCCCCTGGTCACCGGCACGGCAGACGTGGTCCTCCGGCCCGAGGCGCTGGTCCGGACGGTCCGGGCCGCCGCCCGGCACCTGCCACCCGGCACCCTGGTCGTGCCGCTGGCGCTGGCCGCGCGGGACGTCGGCCCACAGCGGGAGATCACGCTCCGGGCGCTGGTCGCGGCCGCCTACGGTGCCACCCACCTGTTCACCGACCAGACCGAGGCACCCAGCGCCGCGGCCGCCATCCCGGTCGTGTCGGCCGGCGACTGGGCCTACGACCGGACGGCCGAGGTCTGGCGTCCGCTGGCCCTGATCGAGCCCGGCACGGAGCGGGCCGATCTGGCCATGGGTGAGCTCGAGGACCTGCTGGACCGGGGCGAGGAGGTGCCCGCCTGGTTCACCCCGCCCGCGGTGGCGGCCGAACTCCGCCGGGCCCGCCCGCCCCGCAGCGAACGCGGCCTGGTCATCTTCCTGACCGGCCTGTCGGGGTCGGGCAAGTCCACGATCGCCAGGGGGCTGCGTGACGCCCTCAGCGAGCGGGGCGACCGCTCGGTGTCGCTGCTCGACGGTGATCTCGTCCGGGAACTGCTCTCCGCGGGCCTGACGTTCTCCCGTGCGGACCGCGACCTCAACATCGCCCGGATCGGCTTCGTGGCCACGGAGGTGGCCAGGCACGGCGGGATCGCTATCTGCGCCCCGATCGCACCGTACGCGGAGGCGCGCGCCCGGGTGCGCAGCATGGTCCGCGAGGTCGGCGACTTCCTGCTGGTCCATGTGGCCACGCCCGTGCAGGTGTGCGAGGCACGTGACCGCAAGGGCCTGTACGCCAAGGCCCGGGCCGGCGTGATCGACAACTTCACCGGCGTGTCCGACCCCTATGAGGAGCCCACCGACGCCGAGCTCACGATCGACACCTCGGCGATGTCGCGCCACCAGTCCGTGGACGCCGTGCTGCGCCTGCTCACCACCGGCGGATGGCTGCCCGCCGACGAGGCCCCCGAATCCCGCGGGCCGGGCCACTGACCCGGTGCCCTAGTCCCTGTCCTCCGCCTTAGCGCCCTCGTCGATCCGCGCGCGCAGCGTGCGGAGCCGGTTCACCAGCGCACCGGACATCGCGTCGCGCTGGCGCGAGAGCACCACGTAGCTGGCCGCCCCGCTCAGCAGCAGGGCCAGCCCGAGCAGCAGCAGGCCGCGGGCACCGGCCAGGTAGCACAGGCCGGTGGCGGCGACGAACAGCAGGATCCGGGCCGTCGTATAGGCGAATGTGGCGCGCATGACGCACCCCAGCCTATGCCCGGCCGTCCGCTCCCGCGTCCCCCGCCTGGGCACCGCCCGGCCCGCTGGGCCGGCTGCCGCTGAGGATGCCCGCCAGCAGGGCGGGATCGATGTTGCCGCCGGACAGCACGGCCACCCGGGGCAGCGCGGGCGGCAGATCGTGCCCGCGGAGCAGGCAGGCGGCGACCGCGACCGCGCCGCCCGGTTCGGCGACCAGGTGCGCCTGCGCCGCGATGCGCCGCACCGCCTCACGTATCTCGTCCTCGGTGACGGTCACGATGTCGTCGACGTGGCTGAGCATGTGCTGCAGCGGCAGGGAGCCGACCTGCTCCACCCGGAGCGCGTCGGCGATGGTCCGCTGCGTATCCTGCGGCGGCCATGTCACTTGCTGGCCGCTGCGCAGCGAGTCGCGCGCGTCAGCCGCCAGTTCCGGCTCAACCCCGATCACCCGTGCCCCCGGGCACAGCGCGCGGATGGCGGCGGCGATCCCGGAGATCAGGCCACCGCCACCGACCGGGACGACGACCAGGCCAGCGTCGGGGCAGTCCGCCGCGATCTCCAGGCCGATGGTGCCCTGGCCGGCGATGACGGCCCGGTCGTCGAAGGGCGGGATGAGCGCATAGCCGTGACGGCGGATCAGTTCCTCGGTGGCGGCCACCCGCGCCGTCAGGGACGGCCGGGTGGTGACGATCCGGGCACCCAGCCGCCGGACGGGATCGAGCTTGACCGGCGGCGCATTGTCCGGCACCACCACGGTGGCCGGGACGCCCAGCAGGGCGGCGGCATAGGCGACGGCCTGGGCGTGGTTCCCGCTCGAATGGGCCACCACCCCCCGCGCCCGCACGTCAGCGGGCAGAGCGCTGATCGCCGCGTACGCGCCACGCAGCTTGAACGACCCGGTCGGCTGCAGGGACTCCGGCTTGACCAGCAAGCCCGGATCCACGCCGGGGAACGGCACCAGCGGGGTCCGGACGGCGACCCCGGCGAGGCGCGCGGCTGCGGCCCGGATCTCAGCGACCGATACCAGCGACGGCACTGGCCCACCATATGGCCAGCTGGCCCATCAGGCGGATACGCCCACCGCTGTCGGCCGGCTACTGATTTCCGGAAATCGGGGCAGAAAACGGGTCTCCGTCCGCGACACTGAAGGACAGGCTCCGCCAACGGAGGCCAGGAGGGGAGAGGCGTGGACGGGAACAGTGAGCGACTTCTCACTCCCGGAGAGGTCGCTGCTCTTTTCCGAGTTGACCCGAAGACGGTTACCCGGTGGGCGGCATCTGGCCGCATCAGCAGCATCAGAACTCCCGGTGGCCACCGAAGGTTCCGGGAGTCCGAGGTCCGCGCCCTGCTCCGCGGGGACTCGCAGACGGCGCACGACCGACCGCCCGCCCAGTGACCGCCTGACGTACCGCCCGTCCCGGCCGGTTCAGCCCGGGCCGGTGTCGTCCTGGCCGCGGCTGGCCAGGTACCTCTCGAACTCCCGCCGCAGCGCTTCGTCGCCGTCGCGCCACCGGCGCTGGCGGTCCTCGGCCTCGGCCTCGGTGACCGCCTGCTGGGCCAGGCGCGCATACTCCGGGTCGGTGGGGCTGACCTCGACGTAGGCGTCCCCGACCACCTGGCCGTCGGTGTCCATGGCTGACTCGGGAGCCATGAGGTTCCCGTTCGGCAGCTTAATAACGAACATCGCGCACCACTCTAGATGCCGTACCGGACGTTGAAGTAGAGCATGACATCCAGCGCAATCCTGGTGTCACCGCCCAGCATGTCCACCAGCGCGGGCCGCTGCCGGGACGCGATCGCGGCGAAGGCATCGGCGAAGAACTCGCGGCGGCCGATCGCCCCCTCCTGCCGGTGGAAGTAGCTCACCAGGCGCGGCAGGCAGCGGCCGTACAGGCGGCGGAACTGATCAGAATCCGACTGCCACCTCCCGCCGGACCCATCGAGGTCGTCGAGCGCGTGCCCGACCTCATGGCACATCACGTCCGGCGCGGCCGAGCGCCGCGAACCGACGATGATCTTGCGTTCACCATAGGCCCCGGCGCACGCGTCCCAGGTGGCGCGCCCGGATGGCAGCGGGACGCCGTGCAGCCTGGACATGTCGTCGAGGTCGGGCACGCCGCCGGGCCCGATGAAGATGGCGTCGAGGCCGGCCGCCAGGATCCGCTTGATCTTGGACGGCAGCTCGGCCAGCCGGTCGATGGCGCGCACGGCCTCCGGCGGCGGCACCGCGCCCTCCGCCCATTCCCGGCAGACGATGTGCTCCAGCTCGCCGCAGTCCCGGCCCCCCTCGGCCGCCCGGCGCGCGTGCGCCACCTCATACCAGGGCAGGCCGTCTGCGCGGGCCGCCTCCGGCCGCTGCCGGGCCCGGCCCGCTGCCGGGCTTGCCTCCTGGCCCGCCAGCGGCGCCATCCTGACGGCGGCCCTGGCGGCGGCCGTCCCGGACCGGTACGTGGGCCCTCGGGCCGTCTCGGGGCGGCGTGGCCGTACCCGGCGCGGGAGGACGTCCCCGACCGGGGAGCTGTAGGGACTTGCCTCGGACTCCGGCTGCGCGTGCCCGGCCGACGCCGGGTCGGCCGCCGCCTCATGCCGGCCTTCCCGGCGATGGCGGCCAGCAGCAGGCTGGGTGGGTGGTTCGTGCCGTGGCCGGGCGGACCGGCGGAAGCGGGCCAAGAGCCGCAGCCGCATATCTCGCACTCCCCGCGATCGCGTACCAGGCCGCCAGAGTACGACGAATTACCGGCATCAGTCATCTGCGGTGACTGACTGTCACGTTTTGGCGGCCGCCGGTAAGCCGACAGTAGTCACCGATTTGCCGCCGCCGGGGTACCACAGAGGTTAGGCTGCGGCCATGGTGCTGCTGGGAGTCCTGCCCGCCCTGCTCATCGTGGGGCTGCTGGTCGGCGGCACGTGGGTGTGGTGGCTGGCCGGCCGTTCGGTGCCGCGGTCCCGGCGCCTGTCCCGGCACGAGCGGGACGCGCAGGCGGCGCTGCGGCGTCACCCGGCGGGCCGGGACCGATGGCTGGAGCCGGACGGCCTGCGGGCAGTGATCCGGCCGGACGAGGACGCACCCGGCAGCGACCAGCCGGCCGGGCCGGAAGACGATCCTGAGTTCATTAGCGCGCTGGAGCGGCTCATCCGGGGCGAGGATCCCGGCGAGCCGGCCTGACCCGCCGCCCGCGCCCCGGGCGCGCCGCTGAGTCGGCGTATCAGCTGAGCCCGGCGTACGAGTGCAGTCCCTTGATGAGGATGCTGACCACGATGGTGTTGAAGAGCAGGCACCCGAACCCGATCAGCTGGATGTAGGCGGACTTGCGGCCGCGCCAGCCCGCGGTCGCGCGGGCGTGCAGGTAGCCCGCGTACACCACCCAGGTGATGAAGGCCCAGGTCTCGGTGGGATCCCAGCCCCAGTACCGGCCCCAGGCCTCGTCCGCCCAGATCGCCCCGGCGATGATGCCGAACGTCCAGAGCGGGAAGCCGAACACCACCGTGCGGTAGGCCAGCTGGTCAATCACCTTCGGCACTGGGAGGATGCGGAAGATCGCGTCACCCCGGGTGGGCAGGCCCGCGGCGACCCGCCTGCCATGCCGCTCGGCGAGCAGGTAGACGACCGCGAGCAGCGCCGCCACCACGTACGCGCCGGTCGCGAGGGTGATCGAGGTCACGTGGATGGCGAGCCAGTACGACTGCAGCGCCGGCGGCAGCTGCCCGGCCGGGGTGTAGATGACCGTCTCCGCGAGCCCGAGCAGGATCACCACCGGGCCGAGCACGAACAGGCCCAGGCGGTAGGCGCGGTAGCGGAGCATGATGACGAAGAAGAAGACGACCGCCACGCAGGTGACCGTGGTGACGAACTCGTACATGTCGCCCCATGGCACCCGGTGCACGGCGAGCCCGCGGCTGACCACGCCGAGGATGTGCGCCGCCAGCCCGAGCGCGGTCAGGCCGATGGCCATCCGCACCCACAGCCCCACCGGCGCGGCATCCCGCCGCGCGCCCGGCCCAGACCCGGCGGGGGGCGCGGCAGGCGCGGACGGCGCGGGCCGGGCGGGCGGAGGCGGCGTGGCCGCGCCCGCTTCCGCCGAGCGCTGCGCCGCGCCCGGCGCCCCCACCGTGACCAGGTCGGCCGCTGGCTCCTTCGCCTGCCTGAGCGAGGGCAGCGCGTCCCGCCCGAAGGCGAAGTCGCACGCGAAGGCCAGCACCGCCAGCGCGTAGGCCACGATCGTGGCCACGAACGCGTAGTGGCTGAGGTTGGCCAGCCCGTAGTTGATGGGCACGGCTCTCACTCCCCCTCGGTCGGGTCATCCAGGGCTGGCACGTCGCCGCGGCCACCGGGGCCGCGCGCCGGGCCCGGGCCCGGCGCGGCCGGCTCACCACCCTGCTGGGCGGATGAGATCTCGCTGGCCAGCGTGGCGAACTCGGTCTCGAAGCTTCCCGCGGCATCGGAGCGGGCGAGGCCGCCCAGCTCGACCACGGTGCGGCCGCCCGGCACCGCGGCGGCCCGCACGAACATCCGGCGCCGCCGGACGAAGAAGGACAGTAGCAGGCCCGCCAGCGCCGTCAGGGCGGCGATCAGCGCCGGGAGCGTGCCCGGGTCGTAGGTGATGGCCAGGCTGATCCACTGCCGGTAGCCGGTGAAGGTGAGGGTCCCGTCGCCGTCCGGGAGCTTCATCGACTGGCCGGGGGCGAGCGGCCGGGGGCTGATCGGCAGCTGGTGCAGGCCCGTGGTGTCCAGCTGGTACACCGACTGCGGCGGGCCGCTGTTCATGCCCAGGTTCCCCGCGTACGAGACCAGGCTCACCGCCGGGTTGAGCGGGGCCGGGAAGGCGGACCCGAGCTTCCCGCCGACGTTGACCGCGGTGGGCAGGAACACCCCGGCGAACCCCAGCTGCTGCGGGTGGGCGTCCGGCACCTTGATCACGCCCTCGGAGGTGAGGCCCGCCTGCTCCACCGCGATGAACGGCACCGGGCCGTCGAACACCACCCGGCCGGTCCCGTCGGTGACCCGGAACACCGGCGCGTACCCGTGGCCGATCAGGAACACCCGCACGCCGTCCACGGCCAGCGGATGGTTCACCCGCAGCCGGTAGCCGCGCATCGGCGCGCCGGGCTGCGGCGAGTAGCGGATGAGCGCGTCGAACTGTGACGGCTGCCCGCGCAGGGCGCCCGAAGTGACGTAGGACGCCTCGAACTTGTCGAGCGTGATCGCGAACGGCTGCAGGTCAGCGGCGGAAACGGCCCGCCCGGGATGGAAGGCGTCCAGGTCGGTGGCCGTGTTCGCGAACGAGTCGCCGACCACGAGCAGCCGGTTCGCCTTGTAGCCGAACATCCCGCCCACGCACACCGCGGCGAGCACCCCCAGCAGCGCCAGATGGAACAGCAGGTTGCCCGCTTCCCGCAGGTAGCCCTTTTCCGCGGCCACCCAGCCGTCGCCGGTGCGCAGCCGGAACCGCTGGCCCGACAGCACCGCTGCCGCGGCCGCGAGCGCCTCATCCGGGGCGAGCGCGGTCTCGTACCGTACCGTGAACGGCAGCCGGGACAGGTTGGCCGGCGCCCGCGGCGGCTGCTGGCGCGCCGAGCCGGCCAGCCGGAACGTGCGCGGGATCACGCACCCCGCGAGCGACGCGAACAGCAGCAGGTAGATCGCGGCGAACCAGGGCGCGGCGAAGACGCTGAACAGCGACAGCCGGGCCAGCAGCGGCGCCAGGGACGGATGAGCGGCGTAGTACTGCTGCACCGCCTGCGGGTCGATCCCCTGCTGCGGCAGCACCGACCCGGGCACGCTCGCCACCGCGAGCAGGAACAGCAGCACCAGCGCGGTCCGCATGGAGGTCAGGTGCCGCCAGGCCCACCGCGCCCAGTCCCAGGTGCCCAGCGGAGGCCGGGAGGATCCCGCCGTCGGCTGCGGGGCTGGGCCCGGGCCGCGCGGCCCGGGCGACCTGGTGGCGGCCGGTGTCCCGGATGGGACCCGCACCCCGGTCACCGGGCCACCGCCGGCCCACGGCCGGTCATGACGGCTGCGCCAGCGTCGTGGAGATCAGTTCCCGCAGCCCCGGGTAGGAGACCTCGCCGATGACGCGGGCCGTGATCCGGCCGGTGCGCGAGATGACCAGGGTGGTGGGGATACCCGCCGGTGGAACGGTGCTGCGGAAGTCGAGTGCGATCAGGCCGCCGGGGTCGTTCAGGCTCGGATATGTGATCTTGAAGTCGCGCTGGAACGCTTCGGCGCTGGCCGGGGTGTCCCTGATGTCCACGCCCATGAAGGCGACGCCCGCGTGGCGGAACGAGCGGGCCAGCGCGGCCAGCGTCGGCGCTTCGGAGCGGCAGGGTGTGCACCACGATCCCCAGAAGTTCATCACCACCACGTGGCCGCGGAACCGGGACAGGCTGAGCTTGGCGCCCGCCAGGGTGGTGCCGCTGACCGGGGGCGCGGGCGGCGGATTCCTGCTCCCAAACACGGTGGTGCCGCCGGCCCCGGAGACGAAGCTCTGGCCGTTGCTGGCCGGGGTGCTCTGCGCGATCGGCCCGCCCGCGCAGGCGGCCAGGGCCAGGGTGGCCGCCGCGGCCGCGGCGGCGCGGCGCACACCGTAGAGCCGGGGACCGATGGCCGCGTGGCGTGGGTGACGGCGCGGACATCGCGGTGGACGGGACACAGGGCGATCTCCTACAGGCAGTAGTGCCGCGCCCTATTGTGCCGGACCGGGCCCGCGGCGGTGACAGCGGGCCGGCCTCACGCACCGGGAACCTGCGGCCGGCCGGCCCCGGCCGGCTCGGCGTAGCTGATCCCGGCGATGGTGTCCCCGCGGTAGGTGAAGCTGGTCACGCTGGCCAGCGCGCACTGACGGCGGCCGGGATGGTGCCAGAGGCGGAGGTTCTCGGCCTCCCGGCGGGCGACCCAGATCGGCAGCTGGTGGCTGACCAGGACCGCCTCGTGCCCGCGGGCGGCCTGGACCGCGTCGGCCATGGCCGCGCGCATCCGGGCCGCGATGTCCGCGTACGGCTCACCCCAGGACGGCCGAAGCGGGTTGCGCAGGTGCCACCAGTTCGCGGCCGGCGCAGGGCGCCGTCCCCGACGGCGAACCTCGTCCCCTCGAAGTGGTTCCACGGCTCGATCAGCCGCTCATCGACCTCGGTGTCCAGGCCGAACTGGGCCGCGACCGGGGTGGCGGTCTCCAGCGCCCGCTCCATCGGGGAGGACCGCAGCACGGTCACGTCCCGGCCGGCCAGGAAGGAGGCGGCGGCCTTGGCCATGAGCCGGCCCTCCTCGGACAGGTGGAAGCCGGGAAGCCGGCCGTAGAGCACGCCACGCGGGTTGCTGACCTCGCCATGGCGCAGCAGGTGGACGACGGTGGTGTCAGACATGGCCCGCCCAGCCTACCGGCGGCCGGCCCGGGCACCCGGCCGGCGGAGGCATGATGAACAGCGGGTGAACCGCGCCTGCGCCGGACAGGATGGACGGCGCGGAAGGCCGGAGAACGCACGCAGGAGCCGCTGACTGAACGCCACCGCCCTCGTCCTCATCCTGGTCGCCGCCGTCGCCCATGCCAGCTGGAACCTGTTCAGCAAGCAGGCGGCGGAGGCCGGCGCCGTGTGTTTCGTGTGGCTCATGTCGGCGGCGGCGACCACGATCTACGCCCCGGTGGTGGCGGTCAGCCTGGTCGCCAGCCCCCCGCACCTGACCGCGCGGTCGTGGCTGTTCCTGGCCGGCACGGCGGTGCTGCAGACCGGGTACTTCCTGTTCCTGCTGCGGGCCTACCGGGTCGGCGACCTGTCGGGGGTCTATCCCATCGGCCGGGGCTCGGGGGCGCTGCTGGCCGCGCTGGCCGGCATCGTCCTCCTCGGCGAGCGGCCGGGCCCGGCCGGGCTGGTGGGCATCGGCCTGCTGGTCGCCGGGGTGATCGTCCTCGGCCTGCCCGCCCGCACCGGGCCGGCGGTCGCCCCCGCGGCGATCGTGCTCGCGCTGGTGACCGGGATCTTCATCGCCGCGTACACGCTGTGGGACAAGGTCGCGGTCACCTCGGTGGGCAACCCGCCGCTGCTGCAGGGTTACGCGTCGCTGGTGGGAATGGCGCTGGTGCTGGCGCCCTTCGCGCTGGCCGACACCGGCCGGACCCGGCTGGTCTGGCGCCGCTACCGGGGCCAGGTGGCCGGCGCGGCGCTGCTCTCGCCGCTCGCCTACATCCTCGTGCTGGTCGCGATGACCTTCACCTCGGTCGCCGCGGTCGCCCCGGCGCGGGAGGTCAGCGTCCTGTTCGGGGTGATCCTGGGCCGCAGGCTGCTCGGCGAGGGCGGCCTGGCCCGCCGTCTCACCGGCGCCGCCGCGATCGTCGCAGGCATAGTCGTCGTCACCCTCGGCTGACACCCGGCCGTGCCTAACCGGACATCGCATGACTTTGCGTCATGATCACGCCCGTTTCGTCCCGGTTTCCGGGAGACGCAAACCCGTGGTAGGTGGCGGCTGGGTCAGCCTAGGGCAGCTGCGGCCGCGCCCGCGGCCTTGGGCAGGGCCCCGGCGATCCTCGCCACGGCCTCGTCGTCGTGGGCCGCGGACACGAACCACGCCTCGTAGGGGGACGGCGGGAGGTAGACACCGCCGTTCAGCATGCTGTGGAAGAACGCCGCGTAGGCCGGGCCGGACTGGCCGCGGGCCTCATCGAAGTCGCGGACCGGTGTGTCGCTGCCGAGGAAGACCGAGAACAGGTTGCCGGCCTCCTGCAGCCGGTACGGCACCCCTGCCGCGGCCAGCGCGTCGGCGGCCAGCTTGGCCACGGCCGCGGCCACCTCGTCCACCCGGCTGTACACCTCGGGCCCGGCGGCCCGCAGGGTGGCCAGCCCGGCCGCGGTGGCCAGCGGGTTCCCGGACAGGGTGCCGGCCTGGTAGACCGGCCCGGACGGCGCCAGCCGGTCCATGATCACCGCCCGCCCGCCGAAGGCGGCGGCCGGGAGGCCGCCCCCCATCACCTTGCCGAAGGTCATCAGGTCGCCGGCCACGCCTTCCCGGCCGTACCAGCCGGAGCGGGTCACCCGGAAGCCGGTCAGCACCTCATCCATGATCAGCAGCGAGCCGTACTCGCCGCACAGCGCGGACAGCAGCTCGTTGAAGCCGAGGGCGGGCGGGACCACCCCCATGTTGGCCGGGCACGCCTCGGTGATCACCGCCGCGATCCGCTGGCCGTGCTCCGCGAACGCCTCCCGGATGGCGGGCGCGTCGTTGTAGGGGAGCACCAGCGTGTCCCCGGCCGCGGCGCCGGTCACGCCCGGCGTGTCGGGCAGGCCGAACGTGGCGACGCCGGACCCGGCGGCGGCCAGCAGCGCGTCCACGTGGCCGTGGTAGCAGCCGGCGAACTTCACCACCAGCGGGCGGCCGGTGAAGCCCCGCGCCAGCCGCACCGCCGTCATCGTGGCCTCGGTGCCGGAATTGACCAGCCGCACCTTTTCCACCGGGGTGCGCGCCACGATCTCCTCGGCGAGCTCGACCTCACCCGCGGTGGCGGCGCCGAACGAGGTGCCGCGCGCGGCCGCGGCCGTCACCGCCTCGATCACCGCCGGGTGCGCGTGGCCGAGGATCAGCGGTCCCCACGAGCAGACCAGGTCCACCAGTTCCCGGCCGTCGGCGTCGGTGAGGTAGGGGCCGCGGCCGGACGCCATGAACACCGGTGTCCCCCCGACCGCGCCGAACGCCCGGACCGGCGAGTTCACCCCGCCCGGGATGACGGCGCACGCGCGCTGGAAAAGCCCGCCGGATCCGGCCGCAGTGCTCACAGGCTCTCCTCATCGCAGGCGTCGGCGAGGAACTCGAGCAGCCGCAGCGGATCCGGCAGCGGATCCTCTCCCGGTTCACGGACCCAGTGGGCGATCCCCCCGCCGTAGCGGGACGGGGGGGCGACCACGAAGCTGCCTCTGGTGTGCCAGCGCAGGCCCGCGACCGGCGCGAAGTCGTCCGGCTCGCAGTCCAGCTGGCACGACCACCACTCGTCCTCGTCGGCCGGGGCGCCCCTGGTGGCGACGAAGAACAAGGCCCGGTCGTCGGTGGGCGGTGCCTGCGGGGACAGCGCCACCGGGCCGGCCCCACCCCGGCCCGTTCCAGCCCGGCCAGGGCGGCGGTTCCGGCTGGGGCCGGCACGTCGAGCACGTCGAAAACCCGCCCGGTGACCAGGATGATGTTCGCCTCCGGGCGCTCCCGCCACCGCCGGCCGGCCTCCCCGGGGTCGCTGGACGCCTCGATCTGCCACGCGGGCGAGATCGGGTGCGCGCCCGGCGCCGGGCACCCGAGCCGGTCGCAGGAGCAGGCGCGGCCCTGGTCATGCACCCGCCCTCGCGGGGCGCCGTGGCGGGCCTGCTCCTCACGCAGGTGGGTGCCCACGCAGACCGGCCAGCCCGCAGCGGCGTAATCCACGGCAACGGCGGCCGTCCGGCCGGCTGTCCGGCGGCGGCCGCGACGGAGCATCGCCTCGACTGTTGGCTCCCAACTCCCGCTCCCAGCGGGATCCTTCCCGTTTCCGATCATGCCGGTTGTGCCCGCCTGCGCGCAGGCCGCTCATCCCAGGTGAGGCTGAGACGATACCTAACGAAGGCGCCGGGCTGACCCTTGTAACGGTAGATCAGCCGTGGCGCGCGATTTGTTCCCCGGCCCGGGGGCTAGCCGAGCCGCCGGGCGGCCTCGGCGGCCCAGTAGGTGAGGATGATGCTGGCGCCCGCGCGGCGGATCGCGGTCAGCGTCTCCATGATCACCCGGTCCCGGTCCAGCCAGCCGTTGGCCGCCGCCGCTTCCACCATCGCGTACTCGCCGCTGACCTGGTAGGCGGCGACCGGCACCGGTGCCGCCGCGGCGGCCTGGGCGATCACATCCAGGTACGGCAGCGCGGGCTTCACCATCACGATGTCGGCGCCCTCATCCACGTCGAGCAGGATTTCCCGCACCGCGTCCCCGGCGGCCGGGTCCTGCTGGTAGGCGGACCGGTCGCCGAATTGCGGTGCCCCCTCGGCGGCGTCGCGGAAGGGCCCGTAGAAGGCCGAGGCGTACTTGGCCGCGTAAGCGCAGATCACGACGTCCGGCTGGCCCGCCCGGTCGAGCGCCGACCGGATCGCCCCGACCTGCCCGTCCATCATCCCGCTCGGCGCCACCACATGCGCGCCAGCGGCCGCCTGGGCGACCGCGATCGCCGCGTACCGGTCCAGGGTGGCGTCGTTGTCCACCGCGCCAGCCGGGGTCAGCACTCCGCAATGACCGTGGTCGGTGTACTCGCACAGGCACAGGTCGGCCATGATCACCACGGTGTCGCCCACCTCCGCCGCGGCATCGCGCAAGGCCACCTGGATGATGCCGCCGGGGTCGTCGGCGGCGGAACCGTGACCGTCCTTGGCCGCCGGGATGCCGAACAGGATCAGCCCGCCCACCCCGGCCTCGGCCGCGTCCACCGCGGCCTTGCGCAGGCTGTCCCGGGTGTGCTGGACAACGCCCGGCATGGACGGGACCGGCACCGGCTCGGCGATCCCCTCCTTGACGAACAGCGGCAGCACCAGGTCCGAGCCGCGCACGCTGGTGGCCGCGGCCAGCCGCCGCAACGCCGCGGTCCGGCGCAGCCTGCGGGGACGGACGGCGGGGAACCCGGTCATGGCAGTCACCTCCCGCTGGCGGCCGGCCTGACGCTGGCCGCCCACTGGCGCGCCCGGCGGGCGGGCGCTCGCGTCATCGGAGCCGGCGGCGGGCGCCGCGCCGGCGCTCGCTGGGCTTGCGTACCGGCTCACCGGCCGCGATGGCCGCATCGCGGAGGCCGGCGCCGTGCTCGGCCAGCGCCTCGGCCAGCGCCGTGGCCGAGGGCTTCGGCGCCATCACGTCGACCCGCAGCCCGTATTCGGCGGCGGTCTGGGCGGTCTGGGGGCCGATCACCGCGATGACCGTGACCGCGTGCGGCTTGCCCGCGATGCCGATCAGGTTGCGCACCGTCGAGGAGGAGGTGAACAGGACCGCGTCGAACCCGCCGCTCTTGATCGCCTCCCGGACCGGCGCTGGCGGCGGGGCGGCCCGCACCGTGCGGTAGGCGGTGACGTCCTCGGCTTCCCAGCCCAGGCCGGTCAGCCTGGCGACCAGCGTCTCGGTGGCGATGTCGGCCCGGGGCAGCAGCACCCGGTTGATCGGGTCGAGCACGTCGTCGTAGGGTGGCCACGCCGCGGCCAGGCCCTCGCTGGAGTGCTCCCCGTCGGGCACCAGGTCCGGCTTGATGCCGAACCCGGCGAGCGCGGCCGTGGTCTGCTCACCCACCGCCGCCACCTTGACCCCGGCGAACGCCCGCGCGTCCAGGCCGTACTCCTCCAGCTTCTCCCTGACCGCACGGACCGCGTTCACCGAGGTGAACGCGATCCACTGGTACCGGCCGGTGACCAGGCCCTTGACCGCCCGCTCCATCTGCTGCGGGGTGCGCGGCGGCTCGACGGCGATGGTCGGGACCTCCTGCGGCACCGCCCCGTAGGAGCGCAGCCGCTCCGACAGCGACGCCGCCTGCTCCTTCGTGCGCGGCACGAGCACCCGCCAGCCGAACAGCGGCTTGCTCTCGAACCAGGACAGTCCCTCATGGGCGGCGGCGTCGCCGACCACCGCGAGGGCCGGCCCGGGTTCGGTCAGCATGCTCACCCCGGCGGCCTTGAGGTCGGCCGCGACCGACCCCAGCCTGCTGACCACCGTGCGCTGATCGGTGGTGGTGCCGTTCCAGGTGAACGCGACCGGGGTGGTGTCCGCCCAGCCGGCCGCCACGAGCATCTTGGCCAGGTTGACCGGCCCGGCCTCGGCCCCGAGGACGACCAGGCTGCCCGGCGCTGGCCCCTCCACCTGGCTGATGTCGGCGGCGTGCACCACCCGCACGCCGCCGGCGTCGGCGGTCAGCGGGATGCCGGCGAAAGCGGGAACGGCGGTCGCGGCGGGGACCCCGGGGACGATCTCCACCCGCACCCCGGCCCGGGCGCACGCGGCGGCCTGCTCGGACGCCCGGCCGGACAGGAACGGGTCACCGGCGAACAGGCTGACCGCCAGGTGGCCCGCGTTCGCGGCCTTGACGAGCGTCCTGGCATCGGTGCCGGGGTCGGCCGCATCGGCGACGGCCGCCTGCTCGCGCAGCCGGTGGGCCAGCGGGCTTGTCAGTTCCGGCCTGCCCACGACCAGGTCCGCCTTGGCCAGCAGCTCGGCGGCGCGCAGCGTCAGCAGCCCTTCGTCGCCCGGGCCGGTGCCGACGAAGGCGACAAGACCGGCGAGGGCGGACGGGACCGGGCGTGCGTCCGCGTGCGCCTGCGGTGCCGGGGTGTCCCCGGTTTTCCTGGTCGGTGTGAGTTTCACTGGGCATCGTCCCCGTTGCTCGTGTGTGCGGCAGCCACCGTCACGTACCTTCCCGCCCCACGGCGCAGCAACTCACGAGCGACCCGGAGGCCCGTGTGCGCCGCCTCCCCGGTGGGGGCGGTCGCGCTCGCGCTCACCGGCGGGGCGCCGTCATCGCCGATGACGACCGCCGTCAGGCGCAGCATGTCGGTGACCGCCGCATAGGCGCCGACCGGCGCATGGCAGCCCGCCTGCAGGCCGGCCAGCACCGCGCGTTCCGCGGTCACGGCTGCGCGGCTGTCCGGGTCGTCCGCGCAACCCAGCAGATCGGCCAGTCCCGGATCGGTGTCACGGCATTCGACCGCCAGCGCGCCCTGCCCGGCAGCGGGGACCATCTCATCCGGCTCGAAGACCTCGGTGATCAGATCGAGATGGCCGATCCGGTCCAGCCCGGCGCGGGCCAGCACGACGGCGTCGAGGTCACCGGAGGTCACCTTGGCCAGCCGGGTGCCGGCGTTGCCGCGCACCGGGACGGGGCGGACGTCCGGGCGCATCAACCGCAGCTGGGCGGCCCGGCGCGGCGATCCGGTGCCGATCAGCGCCCCGGCCGGTAGGTCCGCCAGCTTGGCGCCGTCCCTGGCCACCAGCGCGTCCCTGGGGTCATCGCGGGCCGGCACGGCGGCCAGCGCGATGCCGGGCACCTCGGCCGTCGGCAGGTCCTTCAGCGAGTGGACGACCAGGTCGATGTCCCCGGCGAGCAGGCACTGGCGCAGCGCGCTCACGAAGACACCGGTGCCCCCGATCTGCGCCAGGTGGGCCTGGCTGACGTCGCCGAACGAGGTCAGCCCGACCAGCTCGACCCGGACCCCGGCCCGCTCCATGATCAGGCTGGCTACCGCCGCGGACTGGGCCAGGGCCATCGGGCTCTTGCGCGTGCCGAGACGCAGCAGCGGCCCGCTCATCGGCCCGCCTCCCCCGCGATGCGCCTCACCACCGGCCCCTGGCCCGGCCGGGCCAGGGGCGTGAGGTCCGCGTCTGCCCGGGTGACAGCGTCAACGGCGTCCTGGTCCAGGTCGAAAAGGACCCGCAGGGCCACCTCGTAGGAGTCGCCGCCGGGCGAGCCGGCCAGTTGCTTGACCCGCACCGTCGGCGCGTGCAGCAATTTGTCCGCCACCCGCTGCATCGCCCGGGAGATCTCCGCCTTGGCCCGCTCGTCCAGCGGTCCCAGCCTGCCCGTCAGCCGGTCCAGTTCGGCCTCCACCACCTCGGCGGCCTTCGCACGCAGCGCGATCACGGTCGGCGACACCCGGGCCGCGTGCCGGGCGGAGACGCGCGCAGCAAGCTCCTCGGCGACGATCGCCCGGACCGCCGCCAGGTCGTCGGCCTGGGCCACCGCGATGGCCAGCCCGGCGTCCTCGAGCGAATCCAGGCCGAGCACGCTGACCCCGGGCAACCCGTCGGCGGTGCGGTCCACATCGTGGGGCAGCGCGAGGTCGAGCAGAACCAGGGGCCTGGATTCGGAGTTCCGGTCCGCGGCGGCGTCGCGCAGCCGGAGTGCCTGGGCGGCCATCTCGGCCGTGATGACCAGGCCGGCCGCCCCGGTGCAGGAGACAACCAGGTCCGCGCCGGCCAGCGCGGCCGGCAGGTCGCTGAACCCGGTGGTGGCCCCGGACACCGACGCCGCCAGCCGCTGCGCCTTCTTGTGGGTGCGGTTGGTGACCATGATGCTGGCCGCGCCGAGGCGGTGCGCCGTGGCGACGGCCAGGGAGCTCATCGAGCCGGCCCCCACCACGAGCACGCTGAGCCCGGCCAGCGGGTGGACGGGGTCCGGGGCGCCCTCGCCGTCACCGGGCCTCAGCCGCGCCGCGGCGAGCCCCACCCCGACACTCACCAGGTTCGCGCCCGCGCGGTCGATCCCGGTTTCCGCGTGGGCCCGCCGGGCGGCGCGCAGCGCGAGCGTGCCGAGGCCGTCGAGCGTCCGGCTGAGCGTCCGCTGCGACCGCGCCAGGGCGATCGCCTGGCGCACCTGCCCGAGGATCTGGCTCTCGCCGACGACCATGGAATCCAGCCCCGCGGCCACCGTGAGCAGGTGCTGGACCGCCCGGTCCTCGTAGTGGACATACAGGTGGCGGGTGAGTTCGGTCAGCGGGACGCCGGAGTGGCGGGCCAGCAGGTCGGAGATCGAAGACAGGCCGGCGTGGAACTGGTCGACCTCGGCGTAGATCTCCACCCGGTGGCAGGTGGACACGACGAACGTGCCCGCGACCGGCTCCGCCTCGAAGACGTCACGCAGCAGCTTGCCGAGCTGGTCACCGCTGACAGCGGCCCGTTCGAGGACCGCGACCGGGGCACTTCGGTGACTCAGCCCGACGATGAGCACACTCATGGCGCCCCGACCGCCGACTGGCCGACCACGCCTCCCGCGGCTGCTGACTGGGGATCAGCAGGCATAACCCGGCCCTGGTGGTGACGCTTTCCATCCTGGGCGACGCGCACGACAGACCTCCGTTGCGCGTGGAAGGCAAGGATCTGCAACTCAATTGACAGGTCGACCTTACGCACGTCTACGCCCACTGGCACGCTAAGTACCACAGGAGCGAAATTGAGGATGCTGGTCACACCGGCTGCGACCAGCCGGTCGCACACCCCCTGCGCCGCTCCGGCCGGGGTGGCGATCACGCCGATCGATACCCGGTGGCGCGCGACGACCGGTTCGATCTGGTCAGCGCCCTCGACCACGTGCCCGGCCAGCTCGGTGCCGACGACGGCGGGGTCGGCGTCGAGGACCGCGGCGATGCGGAAGCCGCGGGAAGCAAACCCGCCGTAGTTCGCCAGCGCCCGCCCCAGATTGCCGGCCCCGACGATCACCACCGGCCAGTCCTGCGTCAGCCCGAGCTCGCGGGAGACCTGATAGACGAGGTAGTCGACGTCGTAGCCCACACCCCGGGTGCCGTAGGAGCCCAGATGGGAGAGGTCTTTGCGCAGCTTGGCTGAGTTCACGCCCGCGGCGGCGGCGAGTTCCTCGCTCGACACCGTGGCGATCCCCTGCTCGGCGCAGGCGTAGAGCACCCGCAGGTAGACCGGGAGGCGGGCGATCGTCGCCTCCGGGATTCCTTGAGTGCTGTGGCCTGTGACTGGGCGGCGGGACATTCGCCGGCTGCTCCTGAAGGATCGACGCTGCGGGCACCACGGGCTGGCCAGGCGCTCTCATTTCACGGTACGCCCTTGTGAACGGATGCACAAAGTGGCGGGTTCCCGCCACGGCCAGGGCATGCCGGGGTTGATCCAGGCCGTCCCGAGCGGCCGTCCCGAGGGAGAGGGCCGCAGGGCCCACGCCGCGCAGCGCCCTCCGGCGGACGCGCAGCAGGCTGAAGATCTGCCAGACATGCCCTATCGAGTCAGGGCCGCCCGGAGGCGCTCCTCGCTGACATGCCAGAAGTCGTGCTGGACGCCGTCGATCAGGGTCACGGGCACCTTGTCCCAGTACTCCCGCAGATGGCTGTCGTTGCTGGTGATATCGAGCTCTTCCCAGCGCAGGCCGAGGTCGGCCGCGACCCGGGCGATGACCTCGCGGGCGTCGTCGCACAGGTGGCATCCCGCCCGGCTGAGCAGCGTGATGACGTGAGGATCGGTGGTCACTGGGCGCCGTTGCCCCGCTGCCGGGCCGCATGATCCGGCGGACGGGGGCGGCCCTGCTGACGGGGGCGGCCCTGCATACCGGGCTGGCCCTGCTGGCTCGGCCGTCCTTGCATGCCGGGCTGGCCCTGCTGACTCGGCCGGCCCTGCTGGCTGGGCCGGCCCTGCATACCGGGCTGGCCTTGCTGACTCGGCCGGCCCTGCTGGCTGGGCCGGCCCTGCATACCGGGCTGGCCTTGCTGACTGGGCCGGGCAGGCCGGTCGTGCGGGCCAGGCTGACCCCCGGGGCCTGGCCCGGCCGGCTCGCCACGCGGGCCCGGCCGACCGGGCGGGCCCGGTGAGCTGGGCGGGCCGGGGTAGCCGGGCTGCCTGCCCAGCGGCGAGAGCTTCGCCTGCCGGACACCGAGCTCGATCACGTTCGTCGCGAGGATGTACAGTTTGCGTTCCTCCTCGAAGTCCTGGATGTAGGGCTGCCGGCCGTGCTCCCCGAACGCGGCCTCGTCCCGGTACACCTCGTAGAGGATCCGCTGCATCGGCGCGGAAGGCACGCCGTGGACGATGTAGACGAGCGTGTCGGGCTCGAGTGCCTTCACCTTCTCGACCACGGCCTGGGCGAGCCGGTCGAATTCGTCGGCCTGGCCGTCGATCAGGGTGTAGATCGCTATCTGCCCGTACAGGCGCGCGGTCTCATCGGCCTGGTCGTCCGGCCCGCGCGGGGCCGGGGTGAACACGTCGAACGACACCGGCAGGATGTCACCCGTCTCGATGATCCCGGGCACCGGCTCGCTGCGGGGCCGGTCCGGGCCGCCGTTGACGACCGGCCTGAGGTTGGTATCCGTCCGGTAGAAGCCGTAGCCGGTGTCGCTGCCGATCTCCTCGAATCCGCCGGTGTCGCTGCCGATCTCCTCGAATCCGCCGGTGTCGCTGCCGATCTCCTCGAATCCGCCGGTGTCGGGCCGGCTGAAGCCGCCGGTGTCCGGCCGGTACAGGCCGCCGAAATCGGTGTCACCCACCCGCCCGAACCCGCCGGTGTCCGGCCGGCCGAAGCCGCCGGTGTCCGGCCGGTACCGGCCGGAGCCGGTGTCGTCGCTGTACGCCTTACCCCAGCCGGTGTCGTCACCGGCCGGGGCCCGGCCGCGCAGGGCGGCCAGCTGCAGGCGGCGGGACCGCTGGCCGGCGTACCAGGTGAGCACGGCGGCGGCCAGGCAGATGGCGGCGTAACCGGAGTTGACGGGCAGCTTCACCTGCAGCCCCTCGGTCAGCAGAGCCGCCACGGCGGCGGCGGCCACCGCCGGGAACGCGTCCCGCCAGGCGGGCTCGCGCCGGGCGCGCACCGCCACCACGACCAGTGCGGCGATCGCGGGAACCGCGATCGCCGCGGATAGCGCCAGCAGGACCAGGTGCGGGATGAACTGGTAATGCGCGTCGACCGTTGGCCACGCTGTGGTGAACGCCGATCCGCTGAGGGGGTCCGCCACCAGAATTGCACCAGCGATCGCTGTCAGCGCCGCCAGCGCGAGCCTGGCCGCGAAGCGGGCCCCGAAGCTCTTCCCGGTCAGCTCGGCCAGTCCCCAGACGAGGGCCACCGGGGCGACCAGCCGGGCGCCGACCTGGATGGCCCGGAACGCCGCCGCGTTAAAGCCCTGGTGGTAGCCGAGAGCCTGCGCCGCCAGGGCGATCGTGAGCCCGGTGGCCGCGTACATCCAGGCCGCCTGGTCCAGCCGGGGCAGGTTGGCGAACCGCCCCACCAGTATCCCGGTGATGACGGCCGCGACAGCCGCAGCCCCGCCCGCTGCCAGGAATGAAACAGACATTGCTGCCTATGGTGCCTGACGCTGGCCGATGATGAGGCCCAGATGGCTGACCGAGCAGGCCGGGCCAGCCGGCGCCGCGGGTAGCATGAAACCGCTATGAGGCTGCCGCAGGGACGGCTTCTGCCACCAGGCCCGGCCGGGATGGGGGCCGGTGTGGGGGACCCGGCCGATGGCTCTTACCAGGCACAACGGGCCCCGAGGGTGTGGGTGAAGCCGTTGCGTAAGGACCGGGCGGCGCTGGCCGGAGAGGCATCCGCGGCCGCCGCCGAGGTCGAGCATCCCCCGCTTATCCCCGACCCGGCGGCCGGCGCGTTCTTCGATGTGGACAACACCCTCATGCGCGGGGCCTCGGTCTACTACTTCGCGCGCGGCCTGGCCGCCCGCAAGATGTTCGGCCCGGCGGACCTGGCCCGGATGGCCTGGGGGCAGGCCTGCTACCGGATGCGGGGCTCGGAGAACGCCGACCACATCGACGTGGCGCGGCAGGCCGCGCTGGCGTTCGTGGCCGGGCACGAGGTCAGCGACATCGTCTCCCTCTGCGAGGAGATCTACGACGACACCATGGCCGACCGGATCTGGGAGGGGACCAGGGAACTGGCCCAGCGGCATCTGGAGGCCGGGCAGCGGGTCTGGCTGGTGACCGCCTCCCCCGTGGAACTGGCCAGCATCATCGCCCGCCGGCTCGGGTTCACCGGGGCGCTCGGCACCGTCGCCGAGTCCGTTGACGGTGTCTACACCGGGCGGCTGGTCGGCGGGCTGCTGCACGGCGAGGCGAAGGCGGCGGCGATCGAGGCGCTGGCGGTGCGCGAAGGCCTGGACTTGGCCCGGTGCTCCGCCTACAGCGACTCCGCCAATGACCTGCCGATGCTCCGCCTGGTCGGGCACCCGTGCGTGGTCAACCCCGATGCGGAACTGCGTGCCGAGGCCCGGGCCAGCCACTGGCCGGTGCACGACTTCCGGTCCGGCCGCAAGGCCA
Organism: uncultured Actinomycetes bacterium; assembly: GCA_963730065.1. GTDB lineage: Bacteria > Actinomycetota > Actinomycetes > Streptosporangiales > Streptosporangiaceae > UBA9676. The sequence continues at coordinate 94,420 of CAVSQL010000022.1, forward strand.
CCATGATCGCCCTGCCCACCGCGGCGGGCGCGGGCGCGGTGGCCGGGGCTGTCGTGGCCGCCCTGGCCCTCCGGCGCCGCTACGCCGCCAGCCGCTGAGGCGGTCCCCGCGGGCCCCGGCGCCGGCCACGCCAGGCCGTGCCTCGTAGATTTATGCCGTCGCGAGCGGTTCATGAAGGGGGATGGGGAGACGGGTGGGGGACCGCAAGGCGGAGGAGGAACCGATAGTGGAGCTGTCGGCGGCGACGCCGCGAGACGCCCGCCCCGTCGGCCGCGCAGCAGGCTGGAGATCTACGAGACATGGCCTAGCCGAAGGCGGGCCCGCGCTCGGCGAGCAGGTCGTCCAGCTTGCGCTGGATGGTGCCGCGTACCCGGCCGCTCAGGTCGGCGATCACCGCCGGGTCGTTCTCGCTGCCGGGCTCGTAATCGGAGGTCAGGACCGGCGGGCAGAACTCGATGATCCACTTCGACGGCAGCGGGACCGCCCCGAGCGGGCCCAGCCAGGGGAACAGCGGCGTGATCGGGAAATAGGGGAGCTTCAGCAGCTCGGCTAGGGGCTTGGCGTTCGCGAGCAGGGGATAGATCTCCTCGGCGCCCACGATGGCGCAGGGGACGATGGGCACCCGGGCCCGGATGGCGGTCGCCGCGAAGCCGCCGCGGCCGAACCTCCGTAGCTGGTAGCGGTCGGCGAAGGGCTTGCCGACGCCCTTGAACCCCTCCGGGAACACGCCGACCACCTCGCCGGAGCGCAGCAGCACGTGCGCGTTGGCCGGGCAGGCCCGGGTGTGCCCGGACTTGCGGGCGAGCGGCCCCAGCAGCGGGACCTCGTCGACCAGGTCGGCGCCCAGCAGCCGCAGGTTCCGGCGGGCCGGGTGCTCGTCGTGCAGGCCGGCCTGGAGCATGACCGCGTCGATGGGCAGGGTGCCGGAGTGGTTGGCGACCACTAGCGCGGGGCCGGCCTCGGGCACGTGCGGCAGACCGCGCATCTGGACGCCGAACCAGCGCTGGTAGAGGACCCTGGCCATCGGCATCAGCACGCGGCTGTTGAACTCCGGGTCGAAACCGAACTGGTCGACCTCGGACTCGCCGTCGAGCTGGCGGCGCGCGAACTCAAGGGCATCAGCGACCCGGCTCCGCCAGCCGCCCGGCCGGGCGGTGACACGCGCCGGGCGGGAGATGATGCTGTCGTCACCGGAGATACCGCCGTAATCGCGGGCCCGGCCGCCGTCCCCCGGCCCGTGGCCGCCCGCCCCCCCCGGCCTGGTCACGGGCCGCAGGTTCGCCGGCGGGCCGCCGGGCGTCCAGCCGTTGCCCGTCTCCCCCGTCACGTCGCGCATGGTGCCGTCGGCAGCGGCTGCGGGGTTGCTCACCGTTTCCTCTTTCTTCTTTCCTGAGCGGCATCGCGGGCCGGCCGGGAGCGGCATCTCGGGCCGGCTGAACGTCACCGCGGGCCAGCCGCGCCCGCGTCCCGGTGCGGCGGCATGGCCGATCCGCCCGCACGCTCCCGCTGGTCAGCCCCGGCTCACCCGCCCGCAGGCGGGGACGCCGCGTTACTTCTTGTTCCGCCGCTGGACGCGCGTCTTGCGCAGCAGCTTGCGGTGCTTCTTCTTGGCCATCCTCTTGCGGCGCTTCTTGATGACGGAGCCCACAACACCACCCTCATTCGACCTTTGGCATCCGACTGGCATGCTTGCGCACGCCCGATGCCGGTCGGCAGGGCACACGCCAACGGTCTAGGTTACCGCCCCTGGTGTCCCCGTTTATCCCCCGGTGCCCCCACTGCCCCCGCCTCGCGGGGCAGCGCACCCCGTCGCGCCGCTCAGCTGGCGGCGACGAATGAGTCCCGCAAGTACTGGTTGACCGCCTGCTCGGGCACCCGGAAGGAGCGGCCAACCCGGATGGCCTCCAGCTCCCCGGAATGGACAAGCCGGTAGACGGTCATTTTGGACACCCGCATGATCGAGGCTACTTCTGCGACGGTCAGGAACCTGACGTCACTCAGGGGGGTTGTTTCAGTTGCAGCCATGAGTCGCCCTCTTCCGCATGGTGCTGGGTACGCCTAGCCGGATTCAGCGCATCAGTCACCTCCGTCCCCAGCGTAAGTCTTGTGTGGAAAAGGGCAACCCTCCATCGAGTCTCATTTCGTCACGCCTGGCACGGACCTTGCAGCCGCCAGGGCCGATCCGGGGCGCCGCCAGCCGGCGGTCCGTCCCGCCGCCGTCACGCTGCGTTGATGGGCAGATCGCCCGCGATGGCGACCGGTTTCAGGGGGACGGCAGCAGCCCGTGCCGCGCGAAGACCGCGTTGCGGGTGGCCATGATCGCCCGGTCCACCGCGTCGGCCGGGTCGTAGCCGGACGAGAACGGCGAGAACGAGGCCGGGGCGCCGTCGGTCATGGTCGGCGGCGGGCGGACGCCGGTCCGGGCGAGGGCGAACTCGCGCCAGGCCGGCGGGGTGACGGCGGCCGGGTCCAGCGGCCGCCCCGCCGCCTCGGCCAGCAGATGGGTCCAGGTGCGCGGCACCACCTGCACCAGCTCGTAGCCGCCCCCGCCGGTGAGCACCCAGTGACCGCCCGCCGTCTCGTGCGCCAGGTGGTGCAGCCACGTCTGCGCGGTCCGCTGCCCGTCGATGCTCAGCTCCAGGTGCGCGAGCGGATCCAGCCGGTGACTGTCGCAGCCGTGCTGGCTGACCAGGATCTGCGGGCGGAACGCGCGCAGCAGCGGCGGCACCACCGCGTCGAACGCGCGCAGCCAGCCGGCGTCGCCGGTGCCGGCCGGCAGCGCCACATTGACGGCCATCCCCTCCGCGCCGGGCCCGCCGTCGTCGCCGGGCAGGCCGGTGCCGGGGAAAAGGGTCATCGGGTGCTCGTGCAGGCTGATGGTCAGCACCCGCGGGTCGTCGTAGAACGCCGCCTCCACCCCGTCGCCGTGGTGGACGTCCAAATCGACGTAGGCGACCCGTTCCGCGCCCTGCGCGAGCAGCCACCGGATCGCGATCGCCGGGTCGTTGTAAATGCAGAACCCGCTCGCCATCCCGCGCATCGCGTGATGCAGTCCACCCGCCACGCTGACCGCGTGCTGCGCCCGCGACTCCCACACAGCGGCCGCGGCGGCCAGGGTGGCCCCCGCCACCAGCGCCGACGCCTCGTGCATGCCGGTGAACACCGGGTTGTCCGGGGTGCCGAGCCCGAAGGCCGCGTCGGCGGCCCCGGTCCTGACCGCGGTGATGTAGCGCGGATCGTGGATCAGCTCCAGCTCGGCTGTACTGGCCGCGGCGGGCGCGGCCACGGTCACGCCGGGCTCGGACAGCACGCCGAACGCATCCGCCAGCGCGACCGCCAGCTCCACCCGGACCGGGGCCAGCGGATGGTCAGGCCCGAAGTCATAGCTGGTCAGCCGCTCGTCCCAGGCGACATGCAGCGTGCAGGCCACGGCCCGGCCGCCCGTCAGCCGCTGCCGAGCTCGGCGCCACGGTCGCGCGCCGCCTCGATCGCCGCCAGGAACGCCGCCCGGACGCTGTGCTTCTCCAGCTCGCGGATCGCGGAGATCGTCGTCCCGCCCGGGGAGGTGACCGCCTCCCGCAGGATCACCGGGTGCTCCCCGCTCTCGCGCAGCATGGTCGCCGCCCCGTACACCGCCTGCGTCACCATCTCCAGCGCGGTCCCCCGCGGCATGCCGAGCAGGATCCCGGCATCCACCATCGCCTCCACCAGGAAGTACACGTACGCCGGGCCGCTGCCCGACAGCGCGGTGGCCGCGTCCTGCAGCGACTCGGGTATCCGCAGCACCTTGCCGACCGGCCGCAGCAGCTCCTCGGCCCGCCGCAGGTGCTCCGGGCCGGCGTGCGTTCCCGCCGAGATGACGCTCATCGCCTCGTCCACCAGCACCGGGGTGTTGGACATGACCCGCACCACGGGCACGTCGCCCCCGAGCCGGCGTTCGATCCTCGCGGTGGTGATGCCGGCCGCCACCGAGATGACCAGCCGGTCCGCGGGCACGTGCGGCGCGATCTCATCCAGCAGGGCCGTCATGTCCTGCGGCTTGACGGTGATGATCAGCGTGTCCGCGCTCTTGGCCGCCTCCGCGGCGCTGACCACCCCGATGCCGTAACCCTCCCGCAGCGCCTCGGCGCGCTCGGGGCGGCGGACCACCGCGAGCACCCCGGACGGGCTGCGCCCGGCCCGCAGCAGGCCGGAGATGAGCGCCTCGCCCATCTTGCCCGCGCCCAGGATCCCGATCACCGAGGCCAGCCTATCGCCGGGGGCCGGCCCGCTCATCGGCGCGACGCCAGCGAGCGGAGGAAGAAGGCGAGGTTGGCGGGCCGCTCGGCCAGCCGCCGGACCAGGTAGCCGTACCAGTCGCTGCCGTAGGGAACGTAGACGCGGACCTTGGCGCCGGTGCCCGCCAGCCGGCGCTGCTCGGCCGGCCTGATGCCGTACAGCATCTGGTACTCGAATCCGGTACTGCCGCGCCCGGTGAGCACCGCCTGGGCGGCGATGATCCTGATCAGCCGGGGGTCGTGGGTGGCGAGCATCGGGTACCCGGGCCCGGCCATGAGCACCCGCAGGCAGCGGGCGTAGGAGCGGTCCACCTCGGCCCGCGCGGCGAAGGCCACCTCCTCCGGTGCGTCGTAGGCGCCCTTGCACAGCCTGACCCGGGAGCCGGTGTAGGCGAGCGCGGCGCAGTCGGCGGCGCTGCGCCGGAGCTGGGACTGAATCACGCAGCCGAGGTCGGGGAAGTCGCCCCGCAGCTCGGCCACCAGGCGCAGGGTTGCGTCGGCGTGCGTGTGGTCCTCCATGTCGACCGTCACCGTGGTGCCCGCGGCCCGGGCGGCGGCGCAGATCCGGGCGATGTTGGCGGCCGCGGTCTTCCCCCCGTGCTCGGGCAGGTGCAGGCCGACCGCGGTGGGCTTGACCGAGACCTCCGCCGCTCCGCCCTGGCTCAGCCCATCCGCCTCCAGCCGGCCGAGCAGCGCGACGTACTCCGCGGCCACGGCGGCCGCGTGATCGGCGCTGGTGGTGTCCTCGCCCAGGTAGTCGAGGCTGACCGCCAGGCCGCTCGCCTGGAGCCCACGGGTGGCCGCCACCGCGGCGGCGGCGTCATCGCCGGCCACATAGCGGGCCACGACATCGCGGGTGTACGGGGCGGCGACGGCTATCCGCCGCACCCGGTCACTGGCCGACGCGGCCAGCAGCATTCGGCGCAGCACGGTGCCCACCTCCTACCGCGGTCTGGGCCGCCGCACAGCCGGCAGCCCGCTGCCGGGAGCCAACGTTAGGGCATGCGCTCGCGCATCTTCCAGCCAGCGGCGGCCCAGGATCGGGCCGCAGGCCCCGGCCCGGGCTCCCGGCACGTTCTCACTCGCCCCGCGGCGTGAGCGCGCGGCGCGGCCGCTTGAGCGTGATCTTCACGTTCGCGCCCGTGTCCGGGGGGACCACCACCTCCTGGGCGGCGGGCACGCCACCGGCCCGCAGCACCGCGTCGACCGGCACCGTCCGCTTGACCAGCGCCAGGGCGACCGGGCCCAGCTCGAAATGCCGCGCGGCGGAGCCGGTGAACCCGACCTCCTCGTCGCCCATGGTGACCGGGTCGCCGTGGGCGGGCAGGATGTTCTCGCTCCCGTCGAGGTGCAGGAACACCAGCCGGCGCGGGGGGTGGCCCAGGTTGTGCACCCGGGCCACGGTCTCCTGGCCCCGGTAGCAGCCCTTGGACAGGTGGACGGCGGTCTCGATCCAGCCCACCTCGTGCGGGATGGTCCGGCGATCGGTGTCCAGCCCCAGCCGCGGCCGGTGCGCGGCGATCCGCAGCGCCTCGTACGCCGCCACGCCCGCCAGCCTCACCCCGCGCCGCTCCAGGTCCGCCGCGACGCCGGCGAGCCGGTCCCGCGCCACGAGCACATCGGTGCCGAACGGATCGGCCAGCGTCACCGCCGCCCCGTCCGGGCGCCCGGCGGCCGCGTCCGGGCCCATCAGGGTGATCAGGGCGAACTCCCCGGTCACGTCCACCGCGTTGACGCGCAGCATGAAGCGCATCGACTCCAGGAAGCCCAGCAGCGGCCCGGCCGCGCCCGGCTCCACGTGGATCCACACCGCGGTGCCGTCGTCGGCCAGGGTCAGGTGGTGCTCGACGTGGCCGTTCGGGCTGAGCACCAGCGCCTGGGTGGCCACGCCCGGGGCCAGATGCTCGGTGTCCTGCGTGGTCAGGCTGTGCAGCCAGGAGAGCCGGTCCTCGCCGGTGATCCGCAGGACGCCGTGGTGCGACCGGTCCACCACGCCCGCCGAGCGGGCCAGCGCCCGCTGCTCCGCGAAGGGGTCGCCGTAGTGCGCGGCGACGCCGGTGTCGGGCCCTTGCGCGGGCACGGCTCCGGCCTGGGCCAGCAGCGGGGATTCCATGCCCTCAGGCTACGCGGTCGGGCCAGCGCCTTCGCGGTCCCGGCACGCAGCACAGCGGCCGAAAACGGTGAGATGACCGACATCCGTTTGGAACCCATGGTCTTCGTCGAGGGCAGTCACCAGCGGCTCGACCGCGGCCGGGGGAATCTGGGTGATGCGGCCGCAGCTGGCGCAGACCAGGTGCACGTGATCCGCTTCCGCGGCCAGATGGTAACGGGGGGCGCCGTGCCCCAGGTGGGTGTGGGTGACCAGGCCGAGCTGCTCCAGCAGCTCCAGCGCCCGGTAGATGGTCGAGATGTTCACCCCGCTGGCCGTCTGCTGCACGTCCTCCCAGATCTCCTCGGGGCTGGCGTGCTCGAGCTTGGTGACGGCCTCCAGCACCAGCTGCCGCTGGGGCGTGACGCGGTAGCCGCGGGCCCGCAGCTCCTTGTCCCACGCCTGCGTCATGGCCCCGAGACTAGGGCATGACACCACCGCCTGCCCCGCTGCGGGACGGCCGGCCTCTTTCCCGCCGGTGCCGCTGGCATCACCTGTCCAGCAGGCGGACAACTCGCTTGCCCTTCCGCAGCCACCTGGCATAGCCTGCGGCCAACGCGGGAAAGGAGGTGGTCCAACAGCATGCATAGCAGTAGGACTCGCGAGGTGGCTGTCAGCTAGCCGCCGTCCCGCCGGTGCACCGGCCGCGGCGCAAGCCCGGCGGTGCGATCATCGGTCGCGCAGGCCCGCCCTTCGGGCGCGGCCCGCATGCCGCAAGGCGGCGGCCGGCGAATACACGGCAGACACCGAGCCCCCGGGCTGACCGGCCTTGTCCAGCCGGTCCCCGTGTGGCCAGCCTCGCATCCCGGCGCGGATGACCGTGCGCGCGGCGCACGGGTCATGAGCCCGATGCGGATGCCAGGCGCGTGGCCACGCGGGAGAGGCCCGGGGGTTTTAACTCTCCGCCGCTCGGTGCGGCACCCGTACAACGACGTCACCTGCCTGCTCCGGCCGATGTGCGCCTGGTGCAGGCAGGTGACGTCTGGACGGCCTTAGCCGTTCGCCCCGCACACCGGCCAGGCGCCGATGCCCTGGCTGGCCAGCACGTTGTTGGCCACGGCCATCTGCTGCGCCGGGGTGGCGAGGTTGGCGGACGAGGCGTACTGGCCGCCGCCGTTGGCGAGCCAGGTCCCCTCGGTGAACTGGAGCCCGCCGTAGAACCCGTTGCCGGTGTTGATGCCCCAGTTACCGCCGGACTCGCATTGCGCGATGGCGTCCCAGTTCACGCCGCCCGACGACGCCGGGGCCGGCGCCGGAGCCGAGGCTACCGGTGCGCTTCCGGCCGAGGGAGCCGCAGGAGCCGCAGGAGCCGCAGGAGCCGCAGGAGCCGCGGGAGGCGGCGGTGGCGCCGGGATCGCGGCCATCGCGGCGTGGGCCATCGACGGCGTCACCTGATGCGAGCCCGGCAGCTGCAGCCGCTCACCGACCGCGATCATGTTCGGGTTGGACACCCGGCGGCGGTTGGCCCACCACAGGGCGGGCCAGGCGGCCGCGTGGCCAAACTCCCGGGCCGCGATCGCTGACAGGGTGTCGCCCGGCTTGACGGTGTAGCTCTGGTGGTGGGCCGCCGCTGGATGCAGCGAAATCGTGACCACCATCAGGGACTTTGCCAGTCCGACTACTGGAATACTGAACATGTCGGGGTTCCTCCTGAGGTTGTCCGACAAAGGTCCCGGCCGCGTGCTCGAACACCTGGCCGGGACCGCCTTAGTTAGCGCGTGAAGCTCGTAAGGTCACCCCCGGGTCCCGCTCGGAGATGATGCAGCGGGATGTCACGTGCTTTCTCCTCCGCTCGTTCTCAGCTAGCCAATGGCTACTACTCAGCTAGCCACTAGGTGATCATAAACAATCATGTTTGCGGCGCATGCGCATGTCCGGCGAAAACGCCGGAAATTTGCCGCGAAGTCGTTACAGGCGTGCCTATTGCGTAGCCAGGTCATGGTGAGGCTTTTGCTGCCTTTGGTGCTCATCTAGCCACTGTTTAAGGACGGGCGGCAAGGGGAATATGTCCATCTGGCCTGATACTGGGAACGATTACTGCAGGTGGCGCCGTGGTGGCGCAGCGCGGTAATCACGTTACCGCGACTCGCGGTGTTCTCGCTGATCTACAGGCTAAGAGAATGCCGTCAGCGGCAAGACCCAAATACTCAGATCGGCCGGGTTCGCCATCATCACCGCACCACCACGGCCTGGCCGTTATCACCGCCGGCAGTGACACGCGGGCCTCGCCGCCCCGCCGCAAACCAGCCGGAGATTGCCGATCTGGCGCACCATTCGGGCCATTACCACAGGGCCCGGCCACCGCTAAGAACCGTGACCGGGGATTGGGCCACGGCCACCCGGCCGAACCCATGACATGACTGGTCAGCGGGCCGCCGGGCGCCGGGCCTGGGCGATCAGGAGGCCGGGGCCGCGCGCTTGAGCTGCGCCGACAGATGGGGCTGCAGGGGCTGGCCCACCGCCGCCAGGTCGTAGGCGTAGGCCAGATCCGGGCCCACCAGCCCGTAGAGCCGGTGCCCGGCGGTCACCTCCTTGGCCGAGGCGGTGCGCGCCACGACGTCGGTGGCCATTTCTATCTTCGTGCCGGTCACCTCGCCCAGGTAGATCTCGGTGATCCCGGACGGGTGGGCCAGCAGGACCTCCACCTTGCCCTGGGGCTGCGGCCGCCAGAACCCGGTCTCCATCGCCAGCGGACGGCCAGGCACGCCGTCGGCGTCGAGCAGCCAGCTCCGGCTGACATAGATGAGGTAGGGCTTGCCATTGTGGCTGAAGGTGACTTCCTGGCCGAAGTGGAAGCTCTCGATCGTCGGGTAGCCGCCGACGCCCGCGCCCTCCCAGCGGCCGAGCAGGAACCCGAGGGGAGCCAGATCCGGATGCGGCTCCGGTGTGCTCTCAGGCATCAGGCGCCTCACTGCCACCGTCCGGCACACCCGTTTCCGGCCCGGTGGGCTGGGGCCGGCGGCTCACCCGGTACAGCCGCACGGCAACCAAGCCCGCCGCCCACGCGACCACGGCGAACGCGGCCACCACCATGACCCCGCTGACCATCCCCTGCATGTCCCGAAGTGTACGCAGGCGGGCACGCCCATCCCCCGTGCGGCGCCGCGACATGCCGCCGCCCGGCGCGGGCTACAGTGCGACCATGGCAGCCCACACCCTGGTCATCAAAGTCACTGCTGGCAAGGACGAACCCGAGCGCTGCGGCCAGGCGCTCACCGTGGCCGCGACGGCGATCGCCAGCGGCGTCGCCGTGTCGCTGTGGCTGGCCGCCGAAGCCGCCTGGCTCGCGCTGCCGGGCCGCGCCGACGACATCGTGCTGCCACACTCCCCACCGCTGGCGGATCTGCTGGCCAGCGTGGTGGCCGCCGGGCAGGTGACGCTCTGCACGCAGTGCGCCGCGCGCCGGGACATCGGCCCCGGGGACGTCATCGAGGGCATCCGGATCAGCGGGGCGGCGACCTTCGTCTCCGAGGTCACCGCCGACGGGACCCAGGCCCTGGTCTACTGACGCCGGGACGGTCAGGCCGGCCCGGCGGCGACGGCGGCGAGCCGCTGCTCGCGCAGCCGCTGGGTCCATTCCTCGTCGCCCGCCTGCAGTGGCGGCAGTGACCCAACCGCCCAGGTCAGCAGCAGGTCAGCCAGGCCCGGGTTGCGCACCAGCACCGGGCCGTGCAGGTAGGTGCCGACCACCCGGCCCGCGAGCGCGCCCTCGGTGCCATCGCCGTTGCCCACCCCGGCCACGACGGCGGCGAGCGGCGCCACCTCCGGCCCCAGCCGGGTCACGCCCTGATGATTCTCGAATCCCGTCAGGCGGGGCACGCCCAGTGACGGGTCCACGTCGGCGAGGATCTCCCCCACCCCCCGCCGCTGGCCGCGCCCGCTGCGGATGTTCAGGATCTCCAGGCCCGGCAGCGGCTGGCCGTTCTCGCCGCCGAACTCCATCCCGAGCAGCTGGTAGCCGGCGCACACGGCGAAGACGACCGCGCCGCCCTGCGCGGCGGCCGCGAGCCCGCCGTCGGCGCGGAGCCTGCGCGCGGCCAGGATCTGCGGCAGGTCCTCGCCGCCGCCCATGAGGTAGATGTCCGCCTGCCGGGGAACGGGCTGGTCGGCGTTCACCATCACCGCCTCCACGTCGAGCCCGCGCAGCCGGGCCCGGCGCTCGAGCACCAGCAGGTTCCCCCGGTCCCCGTAGGTGCTGAGCAGGTCCGGGTAGACCCAGACCAGGCGGAGGCTGCTTGGGCCGCGCGGTCCCTGTGCGTGCGCGCCCCGGGCCGTGGGCAGGACAGTCCCCATGTCAGGCCGCCCGGCCGACGGTGACCCGGATCTGCTGGAACGCCGTGTAGTTGGCGATCACATCAAGCCTGCCGTTCACCCGGTCCACCGCCTCGTCGATCCCGTCCGCCAGCTCGAACGGCACCAGGTCCGCTTCCAGCCGCACCGCCAGGTCGAGCTGGCGCTCCCCGGTGACGAGCACCGGCCGGCCACGCAGGACCCGGTAGTCCACGTCCCACAGCCAGGAGGTGTCCCGGCCATCAGGTTCCCGGGCGTTGACCGAGAGCAGCACCGGGACCGGGGGCTCATCCAGCACGTCGAACGCCTCCAGCCAGCCGGCCGGGTTCTTGGCCAGCAGCAGCCGCACCTGCCGCCCGCGGCGCTCCACCTGCGTGTAGCGGCCCGCCACCGAGGCAACGTCACGCAGCCGGGGCAGGGCCTGGGCGGGAGGGACCCCGAACACCTCGGCCACGGCGAGAGCGATCACCGCGTTGGCCCGGTTGGCCTGGCCGGGCAGGGCCAGGGAGACGTCGTGCACCTGGCCCTGGGAGTCGATCACCGAGCTGCCTTCCAGCACCCACCGGGCCGGGGGCCTGGTGAACTCGCACTCGCCGCAGCGCCAGCCGAGCTCGTCCCGGGACAGGTGGGAGCCGCACCGCGGGCAGCACCACGAGTCCTCGTGCCAGCGCTGGCCGGCGGCCACCCAGACGACGTCCGGCGCGCCCCCGGCCGCCCACGCGATCAGCGGGTCGTCGGCGTTGGCGACCACCCGGCAGTCCGGGGCCGACTCGAGCGCCTCCCGCCACCTCCGTGCCACCAGCCAGATCTCCGCGGCCCGGTCCATCTGGTCCCGGCTCAGGTTCAGCAGCGCGACGACCCGCGCCCTGGTCGCCGCGAGCACGGCGGGCAGGTATTTCTCGTCGGTCTCCAGCACCGCCATCGAGGCGTTGGGCGCCTGGCCGAGCGCCGCGGTCAGGCCCGCCTCCATGTTCGCGCCGAACGCGTTCGAGGCGACCTCCTGCCCGAGCGCGCCGAGGGCGGCGGTGATGAGCCGGGTAGTGGTGGTCTTGCCGTTGGTCCCGGTCACCAGGACGACCCGGCGGTCCGCCGCCAGCAGGGCCAGCAGGCCGGGCTCCACCCGCAGGCCGACCACCCCGCCGATCACCGATCCGTCCCCGCGGCCGGCCAGGCGTGACATCCTCCCGGCGGCACCGCCGAGGGTGGTGGCCAGACGCGCGCGCAACGGAAGCTTGCCCATGGCCGACGATGCTATCCGGCCCCTGGATCCGCCCGGCACACCCGCGTGCCGCTCAGCCGCTGGTCCCGCGGCTGGGCCCAGCGCGGGTCACGAACCGGCGCGGCCACGACAGCACCACCTCCAGCCAGGCCCCCGCCGCCATCGCGTCCGCCGCCCGGCGCAGCCGCACCCCGGGTTCCAGGCCCACCCCGACGGTGGCCAGGTCCGGCAGGAACCCGCCCTGGTCGTCGTCTCCGAGCAGCACCGTCCAGGCCAGCACCCCGTTACCGGGCAGCTCGGTGGACAGCGGGTGGCGGCGCAGCGCCCGCAGCCGGTGCCCGACCCGCATGCCTGGCCAGCCCGCCAGCCCGGACAGGTCGAAGCCGGGCGGCGGCGCGCGGTCGGCGGGATCGGGCGCCGGGCCGCCCAGCGGGCACACCCGCTCCATTTCGTGCAGCCAGCGCACCTGCGGGATAACCCAGCCCGGGCCCGGCAGGCCGCCCGCACCGGCGCCCTGATCGAGCATGTGCAGCCCGGCCCGGGCCGCGGCCGCGGCCAGGGCCGCCGGGTCATAGCAGGCCCGGACGGCCAATGCCCGGGACCGGACCGCCCGGTCGAGCACGGCCGCGAGCAGGCACTCGCGCAAGCGGCGGTCGAGGGTGGGCCACCAGCGGCGCAGCCGGTCCGGCACCGCCGGCCGGCCGTGGTTGGTGAGGAAGGCCAGCACCAGCGTCTCCGCCCACAGCCTGAGCCAGGCCTGGCCGGGCCCGCCCAGCGAGCCCAGCGAGCCCGGCGGGCCCGGGGAGGCGAGCAATTCGGCGCGGCGCATCTCCAGCAGGGTGCAGGCGCGCCCGCTGGCGCAGACGGGACCGCAGGCGGGGCTGCGCCGCGCGGCCAGCGGCGGCGGCCGGCCGGGCCGGACCCGCTCCCGGTCCCCGCCGAACGGCACCCGGACCCGGACCGGACGGTCCATGCCGTCCGCGAAGACCGCCGCGACGCCCGGCGGCAGCGACACCACCTGCCGGGACTGGTCCTCGTCGAGGTTCATGGCCGCCCCGACCAGGTCGCGGTCGTCCCGCGCGGGGAGCCGGTGGACCACTTTGAGCGCGGTGTTCTTGACCGCGTCGGGGAGCAGCTTGGCCGGGATCTGCTCGGCGATCACCAGGCCCTCGCCGTACGCCCGGATCTCCGCCAGCATGCTGGCGAACAGCTCCACCGCGTGGGCGCTGGCCCGCCCCTCCCGCCCGGCCCGGAGCAGCCGGTGGGCCTCCTCGATGACGATGACGTGCCGCAGTTCCTCCTGGGGCCCCGCCCTGGCCCGCAGCCGCAGATGCTCGACCAGCCTGATGATCAGCGTGCCCATGAGGAAGGCCTTGTCGTACCTGACACTTTGGGCACAACGATCA
>CAVSQL010000023.1:0-128929 GCA_963730065.1 uncultured Actinomycetes bacterium
CCGGGACGGTTCCACCCCAGCCTCGCGCACCCGGGAGCTGATGAAGACGTTGACCACCGGGTCGCGGTCGCACAGGTCGAGGACCTCATCGCGATCGCGGTTGTCGAGCAGGCGCAGCGACGACGATCGCCACGTCTTGGTGCGCAGCACCCTCCCAGCGTATCGGCCCTGGCCGCGCTCAGGTTACAAGCCGCCGCAATCTTCCCTAGTGCCGCAAACCCAGGGGCCGGCCGCTGGGGCCGCCAGCGGGCGTAGCGTCGTCTCCGCACCGTCATCGCGCGCGCCTCGGGCATGATCTCGGTCCCTTCAGCTGGCCTGCGCCAGCCCGCAGAGGCCCCGGCGGCCGACCCCGCCCGCATCCCCACCCCGGTCGTCAGCGGAGCGGGGGCGGAGGCGGCAGCGCCGGGCAGACGGCGTCCACCAGGCCGGGCCGTTGCGGCAGCGCCCCGGTCGCGAGGTAGCGGTTGAGGTAGCCGTTGACGCACGTGTTGGGCGGCTGCGCCAGCGACTGGCCGTGGTTGCCGCCGCCCGCCACCACGACCATCCGGGCGGTCGGCAGCGCGCGGCGGGCCACCAGCGCGCCCGCGTAGGGCGTGGCCGCGTCCAGCGTGCCCTGGATCATCAGGATGCCCGGCAGCCCTGCGCCCCGGATCTGCAGCGGGCGGGCGGGGCCGCGCACCGGCCAGAACGCGCAAGCGGCGTTGAACCAGGCGTTGTCCCAGGCCATGAACGGGGCTGCCCGGTAGACGCGCAGGGTGTCAGCGTCCCATTTCGCCCAGTTCCGCGGCCAGTTGACGTCACTGCACTGCACCGCGTTGTAGACGGCGAACAGGTTCTCGTTCTGCGCCCCCAGCGCCTTGTAGACGGTGATCATCGGGCCGGTGGCGTGGCCGCGGAGGTAGTAGCTCAGCGCTATGGCCAGGTCCGGCCAGTAGTCGTTGAGGTAGCCGCCCTGCTGGAAGGTGTCATCGAACTCGTCGGGGCCGATCATCGGGCCCGACGCCCCGGCGATCGGATGGGCCTCGAGCATGGCGCGCGCCTGGTACCACGCCCGCTCCACCTGCGCCTCGGTGGAGCCGAGGTGGTAGACGGCGTCATGAGCGGCGGCCCAGGCGTAGAACGCCCGTATCCGGCTCTCGAACGCGTAGTCCTGGCTGATGTTGTCGGCGTACCAGACGCCCTGCGGGTTGACGATGCTGTCGAGCACCATCTTGCGGAGCCGGTGCGGGAACAGGGTCGCGTACACCTGGCCCAGGTAGGTGCCCCAGGAGTAACCGAGGTAGCTGATCTGCCGCTGGCCCAGGGCGGCCCGGATGGAATCCATGTCCCGCGCCGCGTCGGCCGTGGTCATGAACGGCAGCAGCCACCCGTACCGGCGCTCGCAGCCGGCGGCATAGAGCTTCGCCCGCGCGATGAGCGCCTGCTCGGCCCCCTGGTTGGCCGGGATGTAATCAGGCCGCACCCCGGCGAAGAAGCCGGGGTCGCAGTGCAGGGCGGGAACGCTGGCGCCCACGCCCCGCGGGTCGAAGCCGATGATGTTGTACTCGGAGGACACGCTGCGGTCCAGGCCCTGGGCCACGATCACGGACCAGGGCAGGCCGCTCGCGCCCGGGCCGCCGGGGTTGACGAGCAGGTCACCTTGCTGCTGGGCGGCGGGCGCGGTGGCCGGCACCTCGTCCAGGGCCAGGGTGATCTTCCGCCCGCTGGGGTCGCGGTAGTTCAGCGGCACGCGCAGGCTGGCGCACCGTATCTGGACACCCTGCACCCGGCAGGGATGCCAGTTCAGCGTGCTCGCCTGCGCCGGGGTGGCCGCCGCGCTCGTGGCCGCCGATGAGGCCGGGGCTGCCGATCCCGCGGGCCCGCCCGACCGGCAGCCGGCGATGGCGGTGGTACACGCGAGGGCCACGGCGGCGACCAGGACCGGGCCGGGCAGGCGCTTATGCGGCATGCCAGCCATCTTGCCCGACGCGGGCGCGTGGGCCGGCCGGGCCGGTCTATCCCGCCGCGCGGTGGCGGGCCTCCAGGGCCTGCCGGTACTCCTCGATGACGATGTCGTTCAGCTCCTGAACCGAGGTCTCCGCGGCCGGCTTGTCGAAGGTGATCTCGCCGTGCTGCAGCAGGTTGACCCGGTCGGCGATCTCCAGCACCTGGGCGTAGTTGTGCGCGATCACGATGATCGATACATCGCCCTGGCGCTTGATGTTCCGGATCAGGTCCAGGATGAGCGCCGCCTCCTTGGCGCCCATGGCGGCGAGCGGCTCGTCGAGCAGCAGCACCTTCGCGTCGGAGTAGATCGCCCGGGCGATCGCGATCGCCTGCCGCTGCCCGCCGGACAGCCTCGCCACCTCCGCGTTGACCGACTTGAGGCCGATCCCCATGTCGTCCAGGCGCTGCCGGGCGATCCTGCGCATGGCCCGGTTGTTCAGCAGCGGCCAGCGCACGGTCTCCCGTTTGAGGAACATGTTGTGGTAGACGGTGAGCTCGTCGATCAGGGCCAGGTCCTGGTAGACGACGTCGACGCCGAGCGCCCGCGCCTGGTCCACCGACTTGAGCGTCACCTCCTGGCCGTTGAGGATGATCCGGCCGGTGTCGGGTAGCTGGAAGCCGCAGAGGATCTTCAGCAGGGTGGACTTGCCCGCGCCGTTGTCCCCGAGCAGGGCGAGCACCTCGCCCTTTTTCAGGTGCAGGTTGATGTTGACAAGGGCGGTCACCGCGCCAAACCGCTTGGAGATGTGCTCGACCCGGAGCACGTCATCATCGGCTAGCGGCCCGCTGCTGGTGTCAGGCACCGCCGCGGCGGGCCCGGCACCGTCCGGTGCTGGCGTGCTCATCGCGCCCTCCCCGCCCTCCGCAGCCTGGCCAGCTGCACGTTGGCGATCATGGCGACCAGGATCGCGGCGCCGAGGATGATCGGCTGCGGGTTGGCGCTGATCCCGATCAGGTTGAAGCCGTCGAACAGGATCGCCAGCACAAGCGTGCCAAGGAAGGCGCCGACGACCGTGCCGGACCCGCCGGCCAGCGCGGTGCCGCCGATAACCGCCCCCGCGATGGCGTAGAACATGGGCGTGTAGCTGGCGTTGCTCGGGTCGATGGAGTTGGTCTGGAAGGTGATCATGAGCCCGACCAGCGCCCCCATGAAGCCGGTGATCATGAAGTTCCCGTACTTGATCCTGGGCACGCTGATGCCGGCCTCGCTGGCGCCGAGGATGTTGCCGCCGACCGCGACCGTGTGCAGGCCCCACCGGGTCCGGCTGAGCACCACCTGGAAGACCGCGACCAGGATGATCGTCCAGGTGATCTCCGCCCAGGTCCAGGAGCCCAGGTACTTGCCGACCCCGGCGGCGCTCTTCGGGATGGTCGCCGGGTAGGCGTGCGAGGTCACCAGCATGACGCCCAGGAGGATGAACCCGGTGCCGAGGGTGGTGATGAACGAGGGCACGCCGAGGGTGACGGTGATGAACCCGTTGGCGAAGCCGACGGCCACACCCATGAGCAGGCAGAGAATGACCGCCAGCAGCGGCGGCACGCCGTAGAAGTCGATCAGGTAGTGCATGAGGTATGGGGAGAAGCCCAGGATGAAGCCGACCGAAAGGTCCAGCTCCCCACACACCAGCAGGAACACCTCACCGATCGCGATGATCGCCCACGGGGCAACCGTCCACGTGATATTGGCGATGTTGTCGCTGGTCAGGAACGTCGACGAGGCCGAGGAGATGAACCCGAAATAGACGACAAGCAGGACCACGACCACAAAGACCGTGGCCGCGCGCTGCTCGGCGAACAGCAGTCCCGCCTGTTTGACCCCGTGCCACAGCCTGCCGCCCGGCGTGGGTTCCCCCGGTGGGCCGCCCGCGACCTCGGGGGCCTGCTGGACCGTATCGCTCACGTTCGTTCCCTGTCCCTCATGGCCGTTCCCATCACGCGCCCGGCGGCTGGTGATCACCCCAGCGGTGATGCGCCGGCGGCGGGCACGGACCCGTCCTGTCCGGGTTCATGCCCGCCGCCGGCCTGGATATCACGCTGCAGACCTCGTCGCCCTGGGTCAGCCGATCGGGCCGGTGTGCTTGATGTACTTCTGCGCCGTGGTCGAGCCCTCGTACCGCGACGTGCTGTTCAGGTAGGGGCCGACGTTGGCCTTGGTGACGAAGGTGAGGCCGGTGTTCGTCTCCGGCGGGCTGACCAGGCCACCCGACAGGTTGAACAGGTACAGGTAGAGCACCGGGAGGAAGCCCTGCAGGTACGGCTGCTGGTCGATGGTGAAGCCGAGGCTGCCGCCCTTGATCGCCGACAGCGTCTGCGGGGTGAGGTCGAAGCCACCCGAGGCCACCTTGCCCGTCAGGCCGTACTTCTGGACGATCGACCCGATGGTCTGGGTCAACCCGGCGTCCACCGCGAAGATCCCCTTCAGGGTGGACTTGTGGGCCAGCACGTACGAGTTGATGGTGGTGTTCTCCTGCGACAGCGTCGCCCCCGACGCGATCGACGTGAACTTGATGTTCTTGCCGGAGGCCTTGATCGCCTGCTCGGCGCCGTCGATCCGGGGCTGGATGTTGGCCGTGCCCGGGGTGGCGATGAACCCAACCGCGTCCCCGCCGTTCGGCATGGACGACGCGATCCGCTGGCCCAGGTTCTGCCCCGACACGAACAGGTCCTGGCCGATATAGGCGAGCCGGTTGGTGCCCGGGTCGCCCACGTTGCCGTCGGCGTTGTAGGAGACGACGGGTATGCCGGCGTCCATGGCGTTCTTCACCGGCGCGGTGAACGCGGTCGAACTGATCACTGCGACCGCGATCCCGCTCGCCTTCGCCGAGATGGCGGCGTTGGTGGCGCTGACCATCTCCGGGACGCTGGAGTTCTGCGAGCCGACCCAGGCGGGCTTGGGCAGCCCCACCAGCGCCGCGGCATCGGCCAGCCCATACTGGGTGGGCACGAAGAACGGGTTGGTCGTGACGTGGTTGACGAAGGTGAACTTCCACGCGGGCGTAGACGGGAAGTTCCCGGCCGCCGAGCTCGCGGTGCTGCCGCTGCTGCTGCCCGATGAGCAGGCGGCCAGCAGCGCCGAGGCGGCCGCGGTGGCGCTCACGAGCCCGGTGCCGGTCAGCAGCTTCCGGCGGGTCGGGCCATCCTTCATGTTCAGGGTCTCGATCGCCTCTTCGACCTTAGGGTTGACGTCTCTCATCGCGGCCTCCGGTTACTTCCCTTATGTAGAACGCTTCTGGTGCGGCTGGTCTACGGCGTTCCTGATCCCGTGCTCTGACACCATCAAGCGGCCAGCAGCCCCCTCAGACCGTGGCGCCATGCGGGAGCGGCACAAGACCTCTTGCCGCAGACCTTAGAGTCATTAGCTGGTGTGAGCGCTCACACCCGGGAGAACGATACGACATCATGACGCCTAAATCTAGATTGTTGACTGAACCGTCCTGCCGTTGTTATCGCTGCTTCCCACCCTGGCCAGCAGCGGCTTGCTGGCGGCGCAGCAGTTTCTCCGCAAACCCCGGGGACAGGTTCAGCGAACGATCTAGCCACGGGCGTCACGATGTCGTATCGTCGTCTGGATGTGAGCGCTCACATCACCTAACGACGCAGATCAGCGGCGGACAGAGAGGGGAGTGACCAGCCGTCGCCCGCCGTTGTGCCGGGCGGCATGGGATATCTCTACGAGCGCGGCCAGAACATCTACGCCAGCGCTGGGCGGGGCCGGCGCCTGAATCGTGGCTGGACCCAGGGCGGACAGTGAGTCCCAGGGTCTGGGCTATAGTCTGTCTGGCCTTCGTCATGTGAGCGTTACCAGCCATGGCGGCAATGCAGCTGAACGGCTGGCCAGGGACTAAAGAGATGGCTGCATGATGTCTGACACAAGCCGCCCGGCAGCAAGGCCGATCATGGCTGATGTCGCACGGCAGGCCGGCGTGTCCCATCAGACAGTCTCGCGCGTGCTCAATGGCCACCCGAATGTCAGCCCAGCAACCAGGGCGAGCGTCCTCGCCGCCATCCGTGCTCTGGGCTACCGCCCGAACGCTGCCGCACGGACGCTCGTCACCGGCCGGACGAACGTGCTGGGCGTGATCAGCCTTGACAGCACGCTCTACGGCTCAGCGGCGAAGTTGTACGGCATTGAGCGGGCCGCTCAACCCGCCTACTCGGTGGCGATCGCACACCTGGCGGGCTTTGACCGTAGTTCGCTGACCGAGGCGGTGGAGCGGTTCCTCGGCCAGGCCGTTGACGGCATCATCGTGATCGCGACGGAGACGGCCGCTGTCGAGGCCGTGTCCGACCTGGCCGCCGGCCTCCCGCTGGTTGCCGTGGGATGCGGAACCCGGGCTCCGCTCCCTTCGGTGGTCATCGACAATGTGTCCGGTGCGGCGCAGGCGGCGTGGCACCTGCTCGACCTGGGCCATCGGACGGTGCACCATATCGCTGGCCCGGAGAGCTGGCCGGATGCCCAGGAGCGAGTGGAAGGCTGGCGGCAGGCCTTGCGCTCGGCAGGCGTCCCCGAGCCAGGTGTGCTGCGTGGTGACTGGTCGGCGCGATCGGGCTACGAGATCGGTCACCGGCTGGCCACCATGCCCGAGGTGACCGCGGTGCAGTGCGGAAACGACCAGATGGCGCTCGGCCTGCTCCGTGCCCTGGCCGAGCACGGCCGCCGCGTGCCCGGCGATGTCAGCGTGGTGGGCTTCGACGACTTCCCCGAAGCGGCCTTCTTCCTGCCGCCGCTGACCACGGTCCGTCAGGATTTCGGCGAGCTCGGAAGGCGCGCCCTGCACCTGCTACTGGACATCATCTCCGGCGAGCACGGGCTCGAGCCGACGCTGCCGATAGAGGCGGAACTTGTCGTGCGGGCGAGCGCGGGGCCGGCCGGAAGGCGCAGGCCACCACGCTGACGGCGGGCACGGACCCGTCCTGTCCGGGTTCATGCCCGCCGCCGGCCTGGATATCACGCTGCAGACCTCGTCGCCCTGGGTCAGCCGATCGGGCCGGTGTGCTTGATGTACTTCTGCGCCGTGGTCGAGCCCTCGTACCGCGACGTGCTGTTCAGGTAGGGGCCGACGTTGGCCTTGGTGACGAAGGTGAGGCCGGTGTTCGTCTCCGGCGGGCTGACCAGGCCACCCGACAGGTTGAACAGGTACAGGTAGAGCACCGGGAGGAAGCCCTGCAGGTACGGCTGCTGGTCGATGGTGAAGCCGAGGCTGCCGCCCTTGATCGCCGACAGCGTCTGCGGGGTGAGGTCGAAGCCACCCGAGGCCACCTTGCCCGTCAGGCCGTACTTCTGGACGATCGACCCGATGGTCTGGGTCAACCCGGCGTCCACCGCGAAGATCCCCTTCAGGGTGGACTTGTGGGCCAGCACGTACGAGTTGATGGTGGTGTTCTCCTGCGACAGCGTCGCCCCCGACGCGATCGACGTGAACTTGATGTTCTTGCCGGAGGCCTTGATCGCCTGCTCGGCGCCGTCGATCCGGGGCTGGATGTTGGCCGTGCCCGGGGTGGCGATGAACCCAACCGCGTCCCCGCCGTTCGGCATGGACGACGCGATCCGCTGGCCCAGGTTCTGCCCCGACACGAACAGGTCCTGGCCGATATAGGCGAGCCGGTTGGTGCCCGGGTCGCCCACGTTGCCGTCGGCGTTGTAGGAGACGACGGGTATGCCGGCGTCCATGGCGTTCTTCACCGGCGCGGTGAACGCGGTCGAACTGATCACTGCGACCGCGATCCCGCTCGCCTTCGCCGAGATGGCGGCGTTGGTGGCGCTGACCATCTCCGGGACGCTGGAGTTCTGCGAGCCGACCCAGGCGGGCTTGGGCAGCCCCACCAGCGCCGCGGCATCGGCCAGCCCATACTGGGTGGGCACGAAGAACGGGTTGGTCGTGACGTGGTTGACGAAGGTGAACTTCCACGCGGGCGTAGACGGGAAGTTCCCGGCCGCCGAGCTCGCGGTGCTGCCGCTGCTGCTGCCCGATGAGCAGGCGGCCAGCAGCGCCGAGGCGGCCGCGGTGGCGCTCACGAGCCCGGTGCCGGTCAGCAGCTTCCGGCGGGTCGGGCCATCCTTCATGTTCAGGGTCTCGATCGCCTCTTCGACCTTAGGGTCGACGTCTCTCATCTAACCTCCAGAACCTGTGATCAGCAGAACATCGGTGCCGCGCGTGCCAGCGGGGCGAGATGGCAGGGCCGTGCGAGCTGCCATGGCGTCCCGGGACAGCACTAACTGTCCCCAGGCAAGACCGCCGATCCGGGGCTGGCCCGGAAGCGACCGCTCTTGTGACGCCTTAACGTAAAGCCAACAAGCTTGATCGTCAATGAACAAACACCCTCAGATGCGAACATGTGATCTGCGGCCCCGGCGCTGGTCACCGCAGGTCAGGGGGTAGGTTTGTGGCAATCTGTGGACATCCGCTGAGCAGTCCCCGCTCCACCGCCGCGGACCCGGGGGCCGGCCCAGAGGCCGGCCGCCGCGCGGCGCGCCCGCGGACCCGGCGAAGGGTGACGAGATGCTGGCCAAGCAGCGACAGACGCTGATCCTGCAGGAGGTGCGGGGTGCGGGCAGCGCGCGCGTGAGCGAGCTGACCACGCGCCTCGGGGTCTCGGATATGACCATCCGGCGGGATCTGGAGGTGCTGGCCAAGGCCGGGCTCATCGACAAGGTCCACGGCGGGGCCGTGCTGCCGGGCGCACCGAGCAGCCACGAGCCGGGCTTCGAGACCAAGTCCACCCTGGAGCAGGCGGCCAAGGCGGCCATCGCGTCGGCAGCGGCGGAACTGGTCACGCCGGGCAGCGCGATCGGCCTGTCCGCCGGCACCACGACCTTCGCGCTGGCGGAGCGGCTGATCGGCATCCCCGGCATCACGATCGTGACCAACTCGGTGCGGGTGGTGAGCCTGCAGCGCAGCGGACAGGCGGAACACGGCGCCGGGAACGCCTCGGTCGTCCTCACCGGCGGCACCCCCACCCCCTCGGATGCCCTGGTTGGCCCGATCGCCGGGCTGACCATCCGCTCGCTCCACCTGGATGTGCTCTTCCTGGGCTGCCACGGCATCGACCCGGTGGCCGGCCTCACCTCGCCCAACCTGGCCGAGGCGCAGACCAACCGGGCCTTCGTGCAGGCGGCACGGAAGGTGACGGTGGTGGCCGATCACACCAAGTGGGGGACGGTCGGCCTCTCCTCGTTCGCCGACCTGTCCGAGGTGGACACGCTGGTCACCGACGACGGGCTGCCGCCGGAGGCGCGGGCGCTGATCGCCGACCGGGTCGGCAAGCTCGTGATCGCGAACGTCGGCCGGCTGCCCCAGCCGGACCCGGGGCCCCCGGCGCGGCCGGGGCCATGGCCGGACGATGGCGAGCTGGTGGCGACATGACCGGCGCGGGCTGGGCCGCCGGGCGTGCCCGCGACCAGCGGCGTTCAGGAGAGGGTGACGGCGCGTCGCGGAGACGGTGAGGGTGCCGTTCGGGAGACGGTGAGGATGCCTGTTGCGGAGACGGTGAGGATGCCCGCTCAGGAGACGGTGACGGTGGGAGCGCCTGGCTGGCCTGACTCACCGGCCTGACCGGCCACTTCGGCCAGCTTCATGGCCTCCTCGATGAGGGTCTCCACGATCTGGGATTCCGGCACGGTCTTGATGACCTCCCCCCGCACGAAGATCTGCCCCTTGCCGTTGCCGGACGCCACCCCCAGGTCGGCCTCGCGCGCCTCACCCGGCCCGTTGACCACGCAGCCCATGACCGCCACCCGCAGGGGAACGTCCATGCCCTCCAGGCCCGCGGTGACCTGATCGGCCAGGGTGTAGACGTCGACCTGGGCGCGGCCGCAGGACGGGCAGGACACGATCTCCAGGCCGCGCTCACGCAGTCCGAGCGACTCCAGGATGGCGATGCCGACCTTGACCTCCTCGACCGGCGGGGCGGACAGCGACACGCGGATGGTGTCCCCGATGCCCTCGGCGAGCAGCGCGCCGAACGCGACCGCCGACTTGACCGTCCCCTGGAAGGCAGGCCCCGCCTCGGTGACCCCCAGGTGCAGCGGGTAGTCGCACGCCTGCGCGAGCTGGCGGTAGGCGTTGATCATGACCACCGGGTCGTGATGCTTGACCGAGATCTTGATGTCGGTGAACCCGTGCTCCTCGAACAGCGAGCATTCCCACAGGGCCGACTCCACCAGCGCCTCGGCGGTGGCCCGCCCGTGCTTGGCGAGCAGCCGCTTGTCCAGCGAGCCCGCGTTGACGCCGATCCTGATCGGCACCCCGGCGCCGGACGCCGCCCGGGCGATCTCGGCGACCTTGTCATCGAACGCCTTGATGTTCCCCGGGTTGACCCGGACCGCGGCGCAGCCGGCGTCGATCGCGGCGAACACGTACTTGGGCTGGAAATGGATGTCGGCGATGACCGGGATCTGCGACTTGCGGGCGATCTGCGGCAGCGCGTCGGCGTCGTCCTGGGAGGGGACGGCCACCCGGACGATCTGGCAGCCGGTGGCGGTAAGCTCGGCGATCTGCTGCAGGGTCGCGTTCACGTCGGCGGTCAGCGTGGTGGTCATCGACTGGACCGACACCGGGGCGCCACCGCCCACGGGCACCGCGTGCTTGCCCTGGCCCACCATGATCTGGCGCGACTTGCGCCGGCTGGCGAGCGGTTCGGGGGCAGGCTGGGGCATACCAAGGTCTATCGTCATGACGCTCGTTGCCTCACTGGATGATGTGAACCGGGTTGACGAGATCGGCCATGATCAGGAGCAATCCGAAACCTACCAGCAGGGCGAACACACCCACGCTCACGGGTATCAGCCGCCGGAAGTCAACCGGGCCGGGGTCGGGCTTGCCCCGCAGCCGGGCCAGCCAGGCGCGGCACCGCTCGTAGATAACGACGGCGAGGTGCCCGCCGTCCAGCGGCAGCAGCGGGAGCAGGTTGAACAGGCCGACGAAGATGTTCAGCGAGGCGATGATCAGCAGCACCACGCTGACCCTGGCCTGCCAGCCGATCGGCGCGGCGACCACCTGGCCGGTCACGTCGGCGGCACCGACCACACTGGTGACATTGCCGCCCGGGGTGTCGGCGCGGTTCTTGGCGAACAGATCCGGGATGGCCTTGGGCAGGCTCGCCACCACCCCGGCCGACCCGGCCACGATCTGGCCGAACTGGCTGCCGGCGTAGCTGACGCCGGCCAGCGGCCCGGACCGCCGGAAGACGATGACCGGGGAGATGCCCAGGTAGGATCCGTGGCGCCCGGTGACCACGGCCAGGTAGGGATGCAGGGTCACCTGCCGCCCGCCGCGCTGCACGGTGACCGTGACCGGCTGGCCGGGCGGCTGGCGGCGGATGACCTGGCCCATCTGGGTCCAGTTCCGTACCGGCGTTCCGGCGATAGCGACGATCTTGTCCCCGGCGCGGATGCCGACCCGCTTGGCGGGGGAGGGCGGGCGGGATGCCGTGCAGGTCGAGTTCAGGTTGGCCGGGACGCAGGCGTTGACGGCCCCGACCGACGTGGAGGTGCCCGGGTTGGCCTGGCCGATGAACACCGCTACCACGAACAGCAGCACGAAGGCCAGCACGAAGTGCATGAACGACCCGGCGGCCAGTACGATGATGCGCTGCCAGCCGGGCTGGCGGCGGAACGACCGCGGCTCGTCGGCCGGATCGACGTCCTCCAGCTCGGTCATGCCGACGATCTTCACGAAGCCGCCGGCCGGGATCGCCTTGACCCCGTACTCGGTCTCGCCCTTCCGGGTTGACCAGAGCGTCTGGCCGAATCCCACGAAGAACTGGGTGACCTTCATGCCGAACTTCTTGGCGGTGACGAAGTGGCCCGCCTCGTGCAGCATGATCGAGAAGAGCAGGGCCAGGATGAAGATGAGGATGCCGAGGAGGAAGCTCATCCGGCGGAATCTCCCCTCCTGTTGGCCGCGTCCACGGCGTGGTCGGCGCGGTTGATCCGCTGGCTGGTCAGTTCCCGAGCCCGGTCCCGCGCCCACTGGTCAGCGGCGAGGACGTCCGCCAGCTGTGCAGTGCTCCCCGCACGGCCGTCATGCTCCGAGACTACCTGGGCAACGATGTCCACGATCCCGGTGAAGGCAAGCCGGCCCGCCAGGAAGGCGTCGACGCACACCTCGTTGGCCGCGTTGTAGGTGGCAGGGGCGGTGCCCCCGGCCGCCCCCGCCTCCCGGGCGATGCGGACGGCGGGGAAGGCCTGCTCGTCCAGCGGCTCGAAGGTCCAGGTGTGGGCGGTTGACCAGTCCACCGCCGGGGCGGCGCCGGGGACCCGGTCCGGCCAGCCCAGGGCGAGCGCGATCGGGATCCGCATGTCGGGCGGGCTGGCCTGCGCGATGGTGGATCCGTCGGCGAACTCCACCATCGAGTGGACCACCGACTGCCGGTGGACCACCACCTCGATCGCGTCGAAGCCGACCCCGAACAGCAGGTGGGCCTCGATCACCTCCAGGCCCTTGTTGATCAGCGTCGCGGAGTTGATGGTGATGACCGGCCCCATGTTCCAGGTGGGGTGGGCGAGCGCCTGCTCCGGCGTGACCTGCTCCAGCTCGGCGCGGCTGCGGTGCAGGAACGGCCCGCCGCTCGCGGTCAGCACCAGCCTGGCCACCTCGCCGGCGGCCCCACCGCGCAGGCACTGCGCGATCGCGGAGTGCTCGGAGTCGACGGGGACGATCTGGCCCGGCCGGGCCAGTCCGGCCACCAGCGGGCCACCGGCGATCAACGACTCCTTGTTCGCCAGGGCGAGCACCCGCCCAGCGCGCAGGGCCGTCAGGGTGGCGGCCAGGCCGCTGAACCCGGTCACCGCGTTGAGGACGACATCACAGGGCCAGGCCGCGGCCTCGGCCACACCGTCCGGCCCGGCGAGCACTTTCGGGTGCGGGCGGGCGCCCTGCGTGCGCAGGGCCTCGCGCAGCTCGGCGGCGGCCAGCCCGCGTTCGACGGCCACGACCTCGGCCCCGAACTCGATCGCCTGGCTGGCCAGCAGGCCTGGGTTGCCGCCGCCCGCGGCCAGGCCGGCTATCCGGAACCGGCCCGGGTTGCGCCGGATGACATCGATGGCCTGGGTGCCGATCGACCCTGTCGAGCCCAGCAGAACGACACTGCGTGGGCCGCCGCGGGAGGAATCCACCCCGCCATTGTGCCCGGTGCGCGGATCACCGTACCGCCGGGCTCACCCCGGATCCGGGACCGCGCCTTCATCCGGCGCGGCCGGCGCTAACCGGCGACCGGCTGAGCCGACCGCTCCCAGTCCGGGCGCAGCGGCATCCCCGACTGCCCGCCCGCCTCCAGCCTGACGCCGAGGATCTGGTGCAGCGCGACCACGTTCAGCTCGAAACCGAGCCGTGAGCCAGCCATGTACAGCCGCCACACCCGCGCCCTGCCCCCACCGACCTCGGCGACCGCCTCGTCCCAGTGGGCATCGAGATTGGCGCACCACCCGGCCAGGGTCAGGGCATAGTGCTCGCGCAGGTTCTCCTCGTGCCGGATCTCGAACCCGGCATCGTTCATCCGTGACACCAGGTGCCCGGGGCCTTCCAGCTCGCCGTCGGGGAACACGTACCGGTTGATGAACCCCCCGGCGCGGCGGGCCGGCTCGCTGTCGTCCGGCCTGGTGATGCAGTGGTTGAGCAGCCGGCCGCCCGGCTTCAGCTTGCCGTGCAGGAACGAGAAGTAGGCCGGCAGCCGGCCCTTGCCGATGTGCTCGGTGAGGCCGATCGAGCTCACCGCGTCGAAGCCGTTCTCCGGCACGTCCCGGTAGTCGAGGTGACGTACCTCGGCCAGCCCCGACAGCCCGGCGTCCTCGATCGCCCGCTGCGCCCAGGCCGCCTGCTGCGCGGACAGGGTCACGCCCAGCGCCTTTACCCCGTACTCCCGGGCGGCGTGGCGCACCATGCCGCCCCACCCGCAGCCGACGTCCAGCAGCCGCATGCCCGGCCGTAGGCCCAGCTTCCTGGCGACCAGGTCGTGCTTGTAGTCCTGTGCCTCTTCCAGCGTCGCGTCCTCCCGCGGGAAGCAAGCGCACGTGTAGGCCATCGACGGCCCGAGCACCCATTCGTAGAAGGTGTTGGATACGTCGTAGTGGTGGGAGATCGCGCTGGCGTCACGGCCCTTGCTGTGGCGCCGCCCGCCCAGCCAGCGGCGGTTTACCCGCGCCTCCTGCGGGGGCGGCGCCACCCTGGGGATGAGCAGCTTCGGGCCACCCAGCTCGTTCAGCAGACGCAGCCGCTCGGACACGTTCAGGTGCACCTGCCGTGCCCCCGTCGTCCGGGCGAGAACGGTGTACATGTCCCCGTCGACGTCGATGTGACCGGAGACGTAAGCGCGGGCCAGCCCGAGCGAGCCTGGCGCCTGGGCCAGGTAGGCCACCGCGACCGGGGAGCGTACCGTGATCCGCACCGGTGCGCCCGCGGTCCCTGCCGAGCTCCCGTCGTAGGCGCGGAACTCCACCGGGGCGTCCGGCCCCGCCACCTTCTCGAACACCTCGGCTAGTGCCATGCCATCCATCCCTTCGCCTGGTGCGTTTCCTACCGCCCGCGGACGCACTTCTCGTACAGCCCGGCCAGCCGCCCGGCGCCGTCGTACTCATGCTTGAGCGCCGCATAGGCGGGGCCGTTGTAGTGCTCCCAGAACTGCTCCGGTGAGTAGAACGCCGTCGAATACAGCGACTTGTGGCCGCCGAGCGCGGCGACCTCCGTTTCGACCAGGCGGTTGTAATGCCCGTCCGTGCCCCCCGGGGGCAGCGACACGGTTCCCCAGAAACCGAAGTTCACATACACCTCACCCGGCGGCAGCGGGTAGAGCGGCCAGGGCTGGTCACTGCGCACGCGCAGGGGGCACAGCCACACCGGGCTCATGCCGACCTCGGCGGCGAAGAACCGCGCGAAGGAGGCGCTGCGCGCCAGCGGGATCTCCACGTCCTGGATCACGGCCTCGCGCGGCGGCCGGCCCCGGTTGGCGTCCAGCGTGGCGGAGAGCCGGTACCGCCGGTCGAAGGCGACCAGCGCCCGGTAGATGTCCGACCGCCGATAGCGGCGCGGCCAGGCGCGGCGGATCGCCGGATGCTGGACGCCGAACGGCCGCGAGCACCAGAACCAGTCGGTGTCCCAGCGCCAGAGGTAGTCGCGGATGGTCAGGAAATCCTCCTGCGGCCCGCGCAGCGAACGGTAGTAGATGTGCTGGCCGGTGTAGTCGCTGACCCAGGGGGCGACGTCGCTGTAAGCGCCGACCGTTAGGTAGATCTCATCCGGGCTGAAGACGGTCCCGTTGACGAAGTCCGCCCGGTGCCCGTGCAGGCTCGCCTCGGCCGCGATCTGGCCGACCGCCTCCATGCATGCCTCCGGGGAGGCGAACCGGAAGTGCCGCAGATGCACGTACGGCTGGACCGGCTCCAGCTCGATGGTGAGCGAGAGGGCATAGCCGAGCGTCCCGTAGGAGTTCGGGAAGCCGCGGAACAGGTCGGAGTGCTCGCCGCTCTGGGCCGCGGTGACGACCCGCCCGTCCCCGGTGAGGATCTCCATCTCGGTGACGGACTCGTGCGGCAGGCCGTTGCGCAGGGACGTGGACTCGATGCCGAGCCCGGTCACCGCCCCGCCGAGCGTGATCGTCTTCAGCTGGGGCACCACCAGCGGGATCAGGCCGTAGCGCAAGGTAGCGTCGGCCAGATCCTCGTAGGTCGTCATGCCGCCGACGACCGCGAGGCGGGCCCGGGGGTCGACGTACAGCACCCGGGTGAACGCCGACACGTCCAGGCCGCCAGCGGCCGCGCTCGCTGCCCCGTCCCGGGCCGCCGCTGCTCCGTGCCCGGCCGCCCGGCGCGGCGGGGGGTCGCGGAACCGGAACAGGTTGGAGGTGCGCTTCGCCAGCCGGACCGGGCTGCCCGGCGCGAGGGCCGCGTAGGCCTCGCGGATCGCGGCTACCGCCGCCTGGTGCTCCCCCAGCACAGTAGCCGGAACCCGTACTGGCCGAGGGGCGGCGGTGTCCGTGGTGGCAGGGTCTTGACGCCCTCTGTGCGCGGCGTGGGTCACGCCACCCTCCTCAGCTCGCGGCGGCCGGTCTTCCAGTGAGAATGAACGTTCCAGGCCGGGGCGGCAAGCCCCGCACCGACCTGGACAGCGGCACAGCATGTCTATCGCGGGTTTATCACCTGCTTATTCCTGGACAACCGGGGGTTTACTCTCACCGCGGCCGCGACGGCGGCGATCCGCGGAACGGCGCGCCCGCGGGGCCGACGGTGCCGGCTCCGCGTCGGCCGGCCGGTCGTAACTGCGCTCGACCTCCTCCGGGCTCATCGGCAGCCGGGCCGCTGATGGCGGCACGCCGGCGTCGAGGATCTCCCGCAGCAGCAGTGCCATCGAGTAATCCGGGTCGCAGGCCAGCGCGCGGTCGATCGCGACGCTGGCGAGCACCCCGTCGCCGCACTGCCACGCGGTGAACGCGAGCAGCGCCGCCGGAGCGGGCGCCCATGGGCCGGCCGCGCTGCGCACCAGGTCCGTCCACAGCCGCAGATGCGCATCGCGGTGCTCAGGCTCCATCCGCGCCCACGCGTCGTCGCGGACCGGGAGGTGGGCGAGGCTGACCAAGAGCCAGGCGAGGAGATCATCGTCGGTGATCGCACCGCCGTCGCGGTAGCTGCCGATCGCGTCCCTGACCGCGCGCCGGCTTTCGCTGATCACCAGGCGCAACGGGTTGCCGCGGCCCCGCCGGGACGCCTTTTCGGCCAGGGCGGCCGCCCGTGCGCATGCTCGCTGCACGGCCTGGTCCCTGGCCGTGGCACGCTCGCCGGTGAGCGGGGCGAGGGTGCGGGCCAGTGCCGCCCGGTCCGGGTACACCGGAAGGCCGGCCGCGGACATCACGGCGCTCACCGGGTGAGAGCGGGGGTCGAACGGGACCCCCTCGACCGGGCAGCAGTTCACGTCGCGGCACAGATAGGACCAGTAGCGGCCGTCCTCGACCCGTAACAGCTCACGCGCGATGAGCCCGCCCTCCCGGGCGGCCGCGGCGAAAGCGTCGATCAGCGGGGTGACCAGCCTGCCCTCGCCGTACCCGACGACGATCACGGTGGTGGCCCCGCGCCCGCCCAGGACGGCCACCGCGTGCCCGGCGATCTGGCGGGCGACCGCAACGGCCGGAGGGTCGGGCAGGTCGTACCGGAACCCGAGCTTGATCCGGTCCCGAGGCCCGCCAGCGCCGATCACCACCAGGCTCCGGGCTGGATGGAACCCGAACAGATGGGGAACGGCGGCGAGGACGTCAGCGGGGGAACTCAGCCGCACCCGGGGCGACCCGGGCCGGCCCTGCGCACGAGGGGCACCGCGGCCCGAGGGCTGTGTTGTGTCCATGACGCCAGACTGGGCGGCCGGCCCGGCCCGGGCGAGAGGGAGAACGCCATCTGTGGACCGGGCTGGGCAAGCTGCGTGCGCCATCCACAGCCACCGGTCCCCACCTTGACAGCGGCGGTCCTGGGTCGACGGGTCGGGAAGGCTGGCCCGGATGCTGGGCTGGCCAGGGCTCAGGCGGGCTTTTCGGCTCCGGGGAGCTGGCCTTCGAGGAACCGGGAAACCAGGCCGCGGATCACGGTCGCCATCGAGAAACCGTGCTCACCGCACCATTGCCGCAGCTGGGCGTGCTGCTCGGACGAGAACCGCACCGGCACCATCTGCTGCCCAGAGGCCTGCGGCAGCGGCGTCCCGGACACGATGGTCACGCCGGCCTCAAGCCCCGGGTCCAGGGTCACGTTCTGCCGGAGCAGCGTGGCCACCGGGACCCGTCGGGCCAGGCCGTGCGGTGCCAGCCCGGTCACCTGACCCGGCTCGGAGCCGCGCCGCAGCAGCCATGCGTACACCAGGTCCCTGTCCGCCTCCGGCACCGCCGCAAGTGCCTTCACCAGCAGGTGGACGGGATCCTTCGGGGCATTCTGGCCGGGGGATGGGGCCGGGTCGGGGGGCGTCGTGGGCATAGCCGACTCCTGGTCGGGCGCTGGAGCGATATCGATATGCGATATCACGATATCGCCGGCGGGTCGTTTACGCACGGCCTGCACAGTCCCTACTCAGCAAGCCGCGGGCACAGCCACTGACGGAGGCGCGGGCCCGCCTTCTGAGGGTAGCCTCCAGAGAGCGGGCTTCAGAGGGCAGGCTTCAGGGGCGGCCCTCCAGAGGGTGGCGTTCAGAGGGCGACGCCGAGCAGGGCATCAACCGCATCCCGGACGAGCACCAGCGACGGCCGCGGATGCGGCGGCGGGCCGGGCGCGGCGGTGATCTCCTGTACCCATTGGTCGACCACGGCGAGTGCGCCCGGCGCGTCCAGGTCGTCGGCGATCCGCTCACGCATGGCGGCCAGCACCGCCTCTGCCGACATCGGCCCGCCGGGCGGGGATACAGGGCCGCCGGGCGGGGATACGAGGCCACCGGGCGGGGACGCCGCGCCGGGGAAAGCTGGCACTGCGCTGGGCGAGGACGCTGGCGCCGGCGGGGCGGCCAGCAGCCGGCCGACAGCGGCCCGCCAGCGGGCGAGCCGCTCGGCCGCCGCCGCCAGCCCGGCCGCCGTCCAGTCCCAGTCATGCCGGTAGTGGTGGGCCAGGATCGCCAGCCGGATCGCCATCGGGTCGGTTCCGTCGGCCAGCAGCGATGACACGAACACCAGGTTCCCCAGCGACTTGGACATCTTCTCGCCGTCCAGGCGCACCATGCCCGCGTGCACGTACCGGCGGGCGAACGCATGCACCCCGCCGTTCGGCCGGGTGTGCGGGCCCTCGCCGAGCGCCACCCGCGCGTGCGACGCGCTCATCTCATGGTGCGGGAAGATCAGGTCGGACCCGCCTGCCTGCACGTCGAACACGCGGCTGAGGTACTCGGTGGCGATCGCCGCGCACTCCACGTGCCAGCCCGGCCGCCCGGGTCCGAACGAGGAAGCCCACGACGGCTCCCCTGGCCGAGCGGCCAGCCAGACCAGGGCGTCGAGCGGGTCTTTCTTCCCGGGCCGGGCCGGGTCGCCGCCCCGCTCGGCGAAGAGCACCGTCATCGTCGCCGGGTCGAGCCGCGACACCGACCCGAACTCCGCGTCCGACGCCCGGGAGAAGTACAGATCGCCCTCCAGGTCGTAGAGCGACCCGCGCTCGGCCAGCCGGCGGGAGAGCCGCTCGATGACCGGCAGCGCCTCCACGGCGCCGACCAGGCGGGCCGGCGGCAGCACCCGCAGCGCCTCCATGTCGTCCCGGTAGCGCGCGATTTCCCGGTCGGCGAGCTCGCGCCAGTCCTCGGCGTCCCGGTTCGCGCGCTCAAGCAGCGGGTCATCCACGTCAGTGACGTTCTGCACGTAGATGACGTTGTGCCCGGCATCGCGCCAGGCCCGGACCAGCAGATCCCAGGCGAGGAAGGTAGCCGCGTGCCCGATGTGCGTCGCGTCGTAAGGGGTGATGCCGCAGGCGTACATGGTCGCGGTCGGGCCGGCCGCCGCCTTCATGAGTTCGCCGGTCGCGGTGTCGTGGACGTAGGGATCCGGGCCCCGTCCCGGCAGAGGGGGAATGCTGACCGCACGCCAGGAATACATAACCGCAGGCTATCGCCCAGGCCCGGTCCGGCCGGGCGGTGTGGGCGGCGGGCAGGTGGCACGCAGCGCCGGCGTGAGCCGCGGGCCGGCCGCCTGCTCGTACGCGTACGCCAGCGCGATCAGCCTCGGCTCGCCCCACTGCGGGCCCATGAAGGACAGTCCGACCGGAAGCCCGAAGGCCCCGCCAGCGGGGACCGAGATAGCCGGGTACCCGGCCACCGCCGCCGGCCCCGAGGTGTGAAAGACGTCGTGGTCGCCGAGATGGTAGTCGGTCAGCCCGGCCGGGTTGGCGGTCAGCGTCACGATGGCGTCGAGCCGGTGGGCGGCCAGCGGGCCGTCCAGGGCCTCCCGGGCCCGGCTGGCCGCCTCCCGCCGCGCGGCCAGGTATGCGGGGTCGGCCAGGTCGCCGCTGCCGGCTTCCGCCTGTTCGAACAGTTCCTGGCCGAAACGGGCCAGCACGCTGGCGCCGTGGTCGCGGTTGAACGTGATGAGCTCCGCCAGGCTGCCCGGGTGCGAGCCCGGGAGCGCCGAGAGGTAGGCGTTGAGGTCATGCTTGAACTCGGTCAGCAGGGCGGTGAACTCGGGCTCCTCGATCTGGCCGGCCGCGGGCAGGTCCACCGGGTCGACCACGTCGGCACCGAGCTGGGCCAGCCGGGCCAGGGCCGCCTCCAGGACGGCGATGGCGGCGGGACCCGCTGCCTTGACGCCCTCCCGCCATACGCCGATGCGGGCTCCGGCCAGGGCGCCCGGGTCGAGAAACGCGGTGTAGTCGCCGGGCTGCCCGGCCGCGGCCGCGGTGACCGGGTCGGCGGGGTCGGCGCCGGCCATCGCGGACAGCAGCGCCGCGGCATCCGCCACGCTGCGGGTCATCGGGCCCGCGGTGTCCTGGGCCGCCGATATCGGCACGATCCCGCCGCGGCTGACCAGGCCGAGGGTGGGCTTGAGGCCGACGATGCCGCAGGCGCTGGCCGGGCAGACGATACTGCCATCGGTCTCGGTCCCCACCGTCACCGCGGCCAGGCCGGCCGCGGCCGCGACCGCCGAGCCGGAACTGGAACCCGACGGGTTCCGGTCGAGCGCGTACGGGTTGGCCGCCTGCCCGCCGAGCGTGCTCCAGCCGCTGGTGGGATGGGAGGACCGGAAGTTCGCCCATTCCGACAGGTTCGCCTTGCCGAGGATCACCGCGCCCGCCTCCCGCAAGCGGGTGACCAGCCAGGCGTCGCCCTGTTCGGTCCCGGCGAGGGCGGGTGACCCGGCGGTCGCGGGCATCCCCCTGACCGAGATGTTGTCCTTGATCAGGACGGGGATGCCCTCGAGCGGGCGCGCCACCGTCCTGCTGGCCAGGGCGTCGTCGCTGGCCTGCGCCTCGGCGAGCGCGTCCCCGCTGACGCTGATCACCGAATGCAGCAGGGGATCCAGGCGCTCGATCCGGCTCAGGTAGAACGCGGTCAGCCCGCGCGCGGTGAGCGTGCCGCCCGCCAGCGCCGCCCGGAGCTCCGCGACGGTGGCCTGCGCGGCATCGATGCCGGTGCCGGGGATCTTCTCGCTCACGACTGGGGGCTCTGGCATGGGGGAAGGATAACCGGCCCCATCGCAGCTCGTGATCATGGGATTACTGCTGTTCCAGCGATCGTGATCCCATGATCACGAACAGGACGGAGGCCGCGGCCGGAGCCCGGGGCCCGGGCCAGGGATCAGGGGAGCCAGGAGACGTGGCCGTGCAGGGCGGCGTAGCCCACGAAAGCGACCGCGTCGATCAGCACATGGGCGACGATGAACGGCGTCACCCGCCCCCACCGGCGGTACAGGATGGCGAACACCACGCCCATCGCGGCGTTGCCGATGAACCCGCCGAACCCCTGGTAGAGGTGGTACGAGCCGCGGAGCACCGCGCTGAGGATGATGGCGTGGGCCGGTGTCCAGCCGAGCTGATCGAGCCGCCGCAGCAGATAGGCGAGGACCAGGATCTCTTCCAGGATCCCGTCGTGCAGCGCGTCAAGGATGAGCACCGGGGTCCGCCACCACACGGCGGGCAGGTTCTCCGGGACGACGTTGAGGCTGAAGCCGAGGTGGTACGCCGTCAGGTAGAGGCCCAAGCCCAGCCCGCCGATGATCGCCGCCAGGGCCGCGCCGCGGGCCAGGTCGCTGGCCGGCCTCTTGGTGTCCAGGCCTATCGCTGACGGCGACTCGCCCGACCTGGCCAGCAGGTAGAACACCAGCGCGACCGGGGCGAGGCCGACCACGAGGCTGGCCAGTTGCAGCGAGAGGTCAAGCAGCGGGCGGCCCGGTGCCAGCGACCCGTTCAGTGTTGCCTGCTGGTGCCCCAGTGCTTTGTGCGCCGTTAGCGACCCGATCAGGCTGATGATCGCCAGCAGCGCGCTGGCGCCGAGCGACACCGCGAAGACGACGGCGATCTCCCAGCCCAACTGCCGCCTGGTGATCGGCGGGGCAATCGGCAGGCCAGCGCCTTGCTTCGGCAGGCCAGCGCCTTGCTTCGGCAGGCCAGTGTCGTGCTCCGGGATCACCTCTGGACTCTATAAGGCCGCTACCTGGGCACCGTCCGTCCGGAGCCCGCCTGAGGCCAATCTGGAGCAAGCCTGGAGCAAATCTGGAGTCAGTCTGCAGCCTCAGGCACCGGCGGCGGAGACGATCGCATCGGTCACGAAGCCGAGCACCAGCCCCAGCATGATCCCCCAGGTGACCAGCTCCTTCAGCCTGGTGGCACGCGCGACGGCCAGGAGCTCGATCACGACGTACAGGATGGAGCCCGCCGCCAGCGCCAGGAAGGCGATGCCCAGCACGGGCGCGGTCACCTGTATGCCGACGACAGTGCCGACGAAGGTGGGGCCGCCGCCGATGAGCCCGAGCAGCACCAGCCGGGGCCAGGTCGGCCGCTCACCGGCCGCCGCCAGCGGCGCCACGATGCCGAAGCCCTCCGTCGCGTTGTGCGCGCCGAACCCGATGACCAGGAGCACCGCGAGGCTGAGCTTGCCGGCCGCGGCGGAGGCCCCGATGGCCAGGCCCTCGCCGAAGTTATGCAGCCCGATGCCGACCGCGATGAGCATCGACAGGGCGGCGGCCTGGGCGCGGGCGGCATCCGGGCCG
This sequence comes from uncultured Actinomycetes bacterium, assembly GCA_963730065.1. Classification (GTDB taxonomy): domain Bacteria; phylum Actinomycetota; class Actinomycetes; order Streptosporangiales; family Streptosporangiaceae; genus UBA9676. The sequence continues at coordinate 22,627 of CAVSQL010000023.1, forward strand.
GCCGGGATCAGGGTCGGCCGCGCCGTCGCCGCTCCTGGCCCTTCCGGCCGCAGCCGCGCCGCCCGGTGCTTCATCCAGCGGTCGAAGTACACCAGGCCGAGCAGCCCGGCGCCCACGCAGACGAGCATCACGCTGCCGTAGGTGACCGCCGTGGCGTAGTGGTGCAGGCCCAGCGCCTCGTCGGTGGGCTCCCACGCGTTGGTGAGCACATCCCACAGCAGGAAGATCAGGATGCCGATGGCGAGGGCGTTGAGGAACGCCTTGGTCCGGGGCATCTGTGCCCGTACCCGGCCCAGCGGCAGCCCGATGAAGATCGTGAGGCCTGCGAAGGCTCCGAGGATGGCGATCTGGCTGGCGGGCACGGGCGATCCTCTCCTGTTCGGCCGGGGGTCCCGGCTGGTCCTGAGCCCGGCCGGCGGCTCCGGCTGGCTGGGCGGGTCTCGCTGGCCTGGGTGGGCACCGCTGGCCTGGTAGCCGGCCGGGGCGGTTCCGGCCGGGTGGTTCCAGCCGACTAGGTCGTCTCCGCTGAGGCGGAAGCCGACCGTCGTCCGGTAAGCCAGGTCAGGATAGCCCAAAGTTAGGTATACCAAACCTAACAACGGCTCAATACCCGGCCCCCGTCGTAGCGCGCGGGACACGGCGCGGCCGGGCAGGACGATCCAGGCGCGGCCGGGGCGGGACGATCCAGCAACGGCTGGGCGGGACGGCTTCGGGGCAGGCCCGCGGTATCACCTCAGGCGCAGCCCGCGGGATGGCCCGGGCGCGCTGACGCGGTCACCTGGCATGCGGCAGCCGCCACGTCTGGCGGACGCGGCGGCCGGCGCTCCCGCGGTGGCGGGCACAGGCGGCGTGCTGCCGTCGCTGTGACACTTGGTGGGCTAACAGGCCAGGCCTGGCACCAGGTATATGCCCGAAGGTGCTTATCGTGAATAATCCCCCGGTAGGCCAACCAGCCCGTTTGACCCCCGTCAGAAAGCTACACCGATCAGCAGGTCGTCGAATTCGCCGAGCTTGACGCCTTCGATGAGTGCGGCTATCTCGGCCCGGGTGTAGATAAGGGCCGGGCCATCTGGGTTCCTCGAGTTACGCACGGCGAACTCGTCCATGCCGACCTTGGCCAGTTCGACACAGGCTCCCTGTGAATTGCTGACGCTGCTCTTGCGCCACATGGCCCCGGAAAGCTCCGCGGCCGACATTCCATTGTAGGTGTTCATGTACCTATGACTTCCTCAAGCATCCCGCTCAGGATAAGGACAGAACGTTCGGGTGACTCGGCCTCGACACTGAGGCGTTCCATAACCTCCGTGTACTTTTCGACGTCGTCACGTTTATCGAGATAGAGAGCGCTTGTGAGCTGCTCGAGATAGACCACGTCCGGCAGGTCGGGCTCCGGGAACCGCATGATGGCGAACGCCCCGGCCTCGGCGGCGTGACCGCCCGACCGGAAGGGCATCACCTGGAGCGTGACCTGTGGCTGTTCTGTGGCCTCCAGCAGCTGCACGAGCTGTGCCCGCATCACCTCCTTCCCGCCGATGGGGCGGCGCAGCGCCGCCTCGTCCACGATCGCCCACAGCCGGGGCCCGCCCGGCTTAGTGAGCAGCTCCTGCCGGGCCAGGCGCAAGCTGATCCGGCGTTCTATCTCCCCGGGTGCCGCGCCGGGCTGCCCGAGCTGCACCACCGCCCGGGCATAGTCGGCCGTCTGGAGCAGGCCGGGAACGAACTGCACCTCGTACAGCCGGATGAGCGACGCCGCCTCCTCCAGACCCACGTAGACCTGGAACCAGTCCGGCAGGACGTCGCCGTACTTGTGCCACCACCCGGGCGAGTTGGCCTGGATGGCCAGTTCCACCAGCGTGGCCGCCTCATCGTCGTTGACCCCGTACAGCTTGAGCAGGTCGGTGACGTCGCGCTCCTTGAAGCTGACCCGGCCCAGCTCCATCCGGCTGATCTTGGAGCCGGACGCGCGGATGGCGTAGCCCGCCTCCTCGCGGGTGATCCCCTTCACCTCACGCAGCATGCGCAGCTGGGAACCCAGGAGGATGCGCAGAACGGTCGGGCCGCTCCCCGGCTGCGCTGTTATCACCTGGGCTCCCCTCAGCTCACGCTGCCCGGTCCGCGGGCAAGTCCTCCATCAGACATCTCGGTCTTATCAGACATCCCGGTCCGCGCACGTGCACTCTGATAGTTTCATATGCACGTGCATCTGGCCTTGCGTTTGCAAGTTACACAGGGGATGATAGCGCTTGCGCTGCAAGCGCACGACTCACGCGTAGCGACCACGTGCGAGAGATGAAGACGGGAAGCTGATGACCGCACACCGGGCGGCCTTGCCAGTGACGACGGAGGTCAGCGGCGTGAGCCGGGTTGGCTTCCTCGCGGCAGGCACACCCCAGGGACTGCGCCCGTCGGGCCACTCGCTGCCGTCGCATCCCCAGGCCGGGAGGGTCAGCTACTCGCCGGCGGCCCAGCCGAGCGCGACCTGCCAGCTCCAGCCCCGGCCCGAGTCGGTCAAGGCCGGCCGGGACTTCACCCGGGCCACGCTGCTGGACTGGGACCTGTCCGCCCTCACCGACCTGGCTGAACTCGTCGTCTCCGAGCTGGTGACGAACGCGCTGCGGCATGGCGTCCCCTCCGCCCGCAAGCTCGTCAGCGAGCACTGCATCCGGCTCCGGCTGCTCGCCCAGGCTCCCTTCGTGATGTGCATGGTGACCGATCCCGGCCATGACATCCCCGTCCTGCGCGAGTCGGGGCCCACCTGCGAAAGCGGCCGGGGGCTGAACGTGGTCGAATCCTGCAGCGTGCGGTGGGGCTGGCATCTCCTCGACGAAGGCGGCAAGGTCGTCTGGGCGCTGCTGCGGCCGCCCATCTGAGCTGCGGCCGCCTGCCCTCCCGATGACCATGGGTACCTGGTCACGGTGCGCTGCGGGCCATCTGGTCAACGGACAGTGGCACGGCTAGGCTCAGTGCGCTGCCGTCCCGATGAACCACGAGCCATCCGTTCGGCATGCCCGCCGGGGGTTGCTGAGGAGCCGACATGTACCAGCCATACCCGCAGGGTGGCGAGATGCCGCCGCCTGCGCCCACCCGCCCCGCGCCGCCCCGCCCGGTGAGAACCGCGGTCATACTCATGTACGTGGGCGCGGCGGTCACCGCCGTCACCCTGATCGTGACCGTGCTAACCATCCACTCCATCGAGACGACGATGGAGACCAGGGCCAACTACACCCCGCAGCAGGCGCACCAGCTCGCGGTCGCCGCCATCGTGGAAGCCCTGATCACCCTCGGCCTGTGGCTGCTCATGGCCTGGGCGAACAGGAGCGGGTACAACTGGGGCCGGATCACCGCCACCGTCCTGTTCGCGCTGAACACCATCGGCCTGCTGCTCGCTTTCCTCCGGGGTGCCGACGCGGTCAACCTGGTGTTCGCGGCGGTGGTCTGGCTGATCGGCCTCGGCGCGGTCATGCTGCTGTGGCGCAAGGAGTCCAGCCGGTACTTCGCCACCGCGGCGCCGCGGCGCTGAGCCGGTCAGCCGGCCCCGCGCATCAGCGCGTAGCAGGCCACGGCGGCGGCGGCGACCACGTTCAGTGAGTCCACCCCGAGCGCCATCGCGTGCGGGCTCATCGGTATGCAGACGCTCTGGTCGGCCTCGCGCAGCCAGCGGGAGGACAGGCCGTCGCCTTCGGCGCCGAGCATGAGCGCGACCCGGCCGCCTGCCGCCCGCCGGGCCACCCGGTCCAGGGCCGCAGCGGACTGGTCGGGAACCAGGGCGAGCAGCCGGAAGCCCGCGGCGCGGAGCCCGGCCAGGCCCCCGTACCAGTCGGTCATCCGGGCATAGGGGACGGCGAAAACCGCGCCCATCGACACCTTGACCGAGCGGCGGTAGAGCGGGTCCGCGCACCGGGGCGCCAGCACCACCGCCCCCACCCCGAGCGCGGCGGCGCACCGGAAGATCGCTCCCACGTTCCCGTGATCGACCAGGTCTTCCAGCACCAGGATCCGCTGGTAGCCGGCCACGATGGCACCGACCTCGGGCAGTGCGCGCCGGCCCATCGACGCCAGCACGCCCCGGTGCACCCGGTAGCCGGTGATCCGTTCTGCGACATCGTGGGGGGTCACGTAAACCGGGCCCGCGCACGCTCCCGCCAGATCGGCCAGACCGTCCAGCCGGTCGGGGGTCATCAGCAGCGACCGGACCGGGTAGCCGGCCCCGATCGCGCGCCTGATCACCTTCTCCCCCTCGGCCACGAACAGCCCGTGCGCCGCTTCCAGGCTCGTGCGCAGCGACGAGTCCGTCAGCCGCACATAGTCGGCCAGCCGGGGGTCACCGGGATCGTCGACCCGGATGACATCGCTCACCCGCCCAGTGTGGCCGGCCCGGTCGGCGCCTCCCCGGCTTGGCGTCATGATCGCGTCCGGTTTGGGATGATTCCAGGGACGCCAGCCCGCGCGAAGTGAGAGCATGTGCTCCAGACCCAAGGAATGTCGTGAACGCTGGGCGGAGCAGGCGGGACCATTACCGTCCGGCGCGCAAGCGCCGGACGCGGGCAGCCGCGCTGACCGGCCTCGCGGCGGCCATCGCCGCCACTTTCCTGCTCGCGCTGGGCGCCCGGGCCGTCGTCGTCCGCGCCGACTGCACCAGCCATCCCGTGGTGGTGAACGTGGCCGCCGCAGGCCAGATCGGGCCGGTCGTCCGCCACCTCGGCCAGTACTTCAACAGCCTGCATCAGCAGGTGAGGGGCCACTGCGTGCGGGTCGCGGTCACGGCCGAGCCACCGGGCACGGTGGTGGCTCAGCTCGCGGGGAGGGGACCCCGGCACCTGCCGCAGGCTGACGCCTGGGTTCCCGATTCGCCCCTGTGGGCCGGCCTCGCGAGCCGGTCGGCGGCCGGGATCGGGCGCGTCCGGCTGTCGGGCATCACGCTCGCCAGGAGCGCGCTGGTCATCGCGATGCCGCGGCTGGCCGCCGCGCAGGCTCCCGCCTTCGGCTCCTCGGTCAGCTGGAAATTCCTGCTCCCCCAGAGCGCCGGCGGCCCGGCGGCCGCGCTCGGGCTGCTCGTCGAGTTCCCCGACCCCATGAGCAGCGTAACGGGGCTCGTGGCCCTCACCGAGCTCCAGCGGCTCTGCGGCGGAGGGCCGGCCGCCCAGGCTGATCTGGCCAGCTTCGCGGTGAACGCCCAGGTCGAGCCCGCGCCGGGCGGGACGCCGCCGCTGGCGCCGCTGGCCACCTGGGCACCGCCTGCCGGCAGCGGTGCCACCGCCGCACCGGTCACGATCACCACCGAGCAGGCGGTGGTTCAGTTCGACCGCGCGCATCCACGGCAGCCGCTGGCCGTGCGCTACCCGGCCGAGGGCAGCCAGGAACTCAGCTACCCCTATGTGCTGACCGCCACCAAGCCGCTCACGCTGGCGGCGGCCGACCGGTTCGGCGACGTGCTGCGGTCACCCTATGCCGCCTCGTACGTGCGCTACGCGGGCTTCCGCTCAAGCGACGGGCTGGCCGGCGACTGGCCCGCCTGGTTCGGGCTGACCAGGAGCGGCCCCCAGGTGCTGCCGCAGCCGACGCCGGCTCAGGCAGCGGCCGCCATCCGCACCTGGCAGCGGCTCAGCCTGGGCTCACGTGAGCTCACCCTGATCGACATCTCCTCGGCAATGGCCGCCCGGGCCACGCCCGGCGGGCAGGATCTGGAACAGGTGCTGGCCCAGGGCGCCGGATCCGGTCTGGCGCTGTTCCCGGACAGCACCCAGATAGGCCTATGGACGTTCCCCAGCCAGATCGTGGACGGCCTGTCCTACACCGAACTGGTGCCGATCGGCCCGCTGCCCGACCCGCTGGGGAAACTCACCCGCAGGCAGCGGATCGAGCGCGTGGCCCAGGCGAGCCTGGCCATGCCGCACACCCCGGCCCCCCTGTACGGCACCATCCTGACCGCCTACCAGCAGATGCTCGCCACCTACCAGCCCCGCCACACCAATGCGGTGGTGGTCCTGACCGCGGGGGTCGATCACGACCCCGGTGACATCTCCGCCGCCACGCTGGTGCGCGACCTCCAGGTGCTCTACGACCCCAAGCGCCCGGTCAAGATCGTGGCGATCATGCTCGGCCGGGCGGGCGACCTGGGCGCGCTCCAGCAGATCGCCGCCGCCACCAGCGGCCAGGCCATCGGCATTACCCGCTACTCCCAGCTCGGCCCGGTCATGTACCAGGCCATGTCCCACGCGCTCTGCCAGCCGTCCTGTCCCGGCTAGCTGCAGGTGACTCCGGTCCCAGCGCACTGCTGGCGAAGGCCGACGCTGATCACCGATCTCCGGCCCGACAGCTAGCCCCACGACCGCGCGGCTAGCTGCGCCGATACGGGCGAAGACCCGATCGCGGCCGGGCCAGGGCAGAAGTCGCGCAGAAACCCGCGCCACGGATGTCAACCACATCTGAGGGTCGCGCGTCTTGCTTACGAGGCCCGGCGAGAGCGGGGCGCCGGGCCTCACGCAGGCTCCCTCCGGATCATCCGGTCCCGAGGGCGTGAGGCCCGGCGAGAGCGGGGCGCCGGGCCTCACCACAAGGCTCCTGCCGGATCATACGGTCCGGCGGGGATGAGGCCCGGCGCGAGCGGGGCGCCGGGCCTCACGCAAGCTCCTGCCGGATCATACGGTCCGGCGGGGATGAGGGCCCGGCGAGAGCGGGGCGCCGGGCCCTCATAAGGCTCCTGCCGGATCATACGGTCCGGCGGGGATGAGGCCCGGCGAGAGCGGGGCGCCGGGCCTCACGCAAGCTCCTGCCGGATCATACGGTCCGGCGGGGATGAGGTCCGGCGCTAGCGGGGCGCCGGGCCTCATATCATTTCCGGCCCAGCGTCTCCGGTCCAGCGTCAGCCGTCGGCGTCGAGCATCTGGTGGGCCCGCTCGATCAGCACCGGCACCACCTTCCCCTCGCGCTCAAAGCCCTCGCCCACCGTCTTGCGCTGCAGGAAGCGGGCGTGGATGCCCTCCAGCACCACCGCCAGCTTGAAGCAGCCGAACGCCATGTAGTAGCCGAGCCGGGACAGGTCCCGGCCGGTGATCCGCGCGTACTCGGCGGCCAGTTGGTCCCTGGTCGCAAAGCCGGGGGCGGTGGTCGCCGATGTCGTCATGCCCAGCGAGATCCAGTCCTGCTCACCGGGATCGATCCAGTAGACCAGGGCCAGGCCCAGGTCGGCGAGTGGATCACCGAGCGTGGACATCTCCCAGTCCACGACCGCCGAGATGCGCGGCTCGCCGCCGGGGACGATCAGCATGTTGTCGATCCGGTAGTCCCCGTGGACGAGGCCGCCCGGCGGCGACGCGGCGACGGCAGCCGGCAGCCCCGCGGCGAGGCGGCTGGTCAGCTCGTCATAGCCGGGCATCTCCCTGGTCGCGGACAGTTCCCATTGCCGCTGCCAGCGAGCGAACTGCCGGACCAGGTATCCCTCCGGCTTGCCGAACCCGCCCAGCCCGGCGGCCTCGACGTCCAGCCCGTGAATGGTCGCGAGCATCTCCACGAAGCGCTGGGACAGCAGGCCCGCCTGGGCCGGCGTCAGCGCGCCCGCGTCCTCGCGGGTTCGCAGCACCGCCCCGTCCATGTAGTCCATCAGGTAGAACGGCGCGCCGACGATCGACGGATCCTCGCACAGCGCGACCGGGCGGGGCACCGGGACCGCCGTGCCGTACAGGGCGGTGAGCACCCGGAACTCCCTGGCCATGTCGTGCGCCGTGGGCAGCACATGACCGAGCGGCGGGCGGCGCAGAACCAGCATGCCGCCGCCCGCCGCGGCCGCGGCACCGGTGTCGAGCAGGTAGGTCAGATTGGACCGCCCGCCGCCGATGAGCCGCACCGCGGGTGGCGCGGCGGGCCCGTCGCCGCCCGTGATACCGCTGCCCGCCAGCCACCGGCCGAGCCGGGCGACGTCTTCGACACCTGGCACGCCGCCTTCGGCCATCAGCCTCACGCTCCTGTCCGTATCCGGCCACCACTACGTGCCCGGTAACTTGCCCAGCATGATCCCGGAACACGCCTGTCCGTGCCAGCCAGGAACCCGCGCCAGCGGGGCTAGCCGGCGACGGCGAGGCCGGTCAGTATCTGGCCGGCCCGGGTGATCTCGCCGCTGCTGGCGCCGCCGTAGCCGAGCAACAGCCCGTTGGTGGTGACCGGCCCGGCGTAGTAGCGCGCCAGCGTGGCCACCGCCACCCCCCGCTCCCACGCCGCCTTGGCGATCTCTTCCGCGTCCCGGCCCGTCCGCAGGACCAGGTGCATGCCTGCCTCCTCGCCGAGCAGCCGCCCGGCGGCCCCCGCACCCCGCACGCCGCCCACGCCCCCGCCGAGCACGTCGGTCATCGCCTTCCGGCGGCGGGCGTACTCGTGCCGCATCCGGCGGATGTGCCGCTCCAGATCGCCCGCCTGGACCAGGCTGAGGACCGCGCGCTGGGCCGGGCCGCCGGCCCACTCCCCCAGCCGACCCGCCGTCTCCACCAGCCGGGCCACCAGCTCCGGCTCGGCCACCAGCCAGCCGACCCGGAGCGCCGGCGTGAGGATCTTGGTGGTCGTGCCCAGGTAGACCACGACGCCGGGATCCAGCCCGAACAGGGCCGGCAGCGGCCCGACGTCATACCGGAACTCACCGTCGTAGTCGTCTTCGACGATCAGGGCCCCGGTGGAGCGCGCCCAGGCGATCAGCGCCCGCCGGCGAGGAACCGGGAGCCGGCCGCCGAGCGGGTACTGGTGGGCGGGCGTGGTGTAGACGAGGCGCAGCCCGGCCGGGAGCGCGTCCACCACCAGGCCATCGGCATCCACCGGGCAGGGCACCGGGTGCGCCCCGTGCGCGGCGAACACCGCCCGCGCGGTCGGGTAACCCGGCTCCTCCACCCCGACCCGGTCACCGGGCCGCAGCAGCGCGGCCGCGATCAGCCCGAGGCTGCCGGCCACGCCCCGGGTGACCATGATCTGCTCGGGCGTGCAGCGGACGGCCCGGCTGCGCCGCAGGTAGCCGGTGAGGGCGCCGCGGAGCGCCGCACTGCCCTGCGGCTCCGGGGCGGCAGCGGGCGTCTCGGTGCCGGCGCCGCGCCAGGCCCGCCGCCACGCCGTGCGGTCGATGCCGGCCACCCAGGGGATACCGGGCCGCAGCTCGATCAGGGCGCTGCCCGGGCCGCCCTGCTCCCCCGCCTGCCACCCGCAGCCAGCGAGCGCCGGGGCCGGCGGCCCGCCCGGCGTCTCCTCCGGGCCCGCCCGGCTGGCACCGTCGGCCACGTAAGTGCCCGAGCCGTGCCGGCCCTCGATCCATCCCTCCGCGAAAAGCTGCGCGTACGCGCCGGTCACGACCGTCCGGCTGATCCCCAGGGTGGCCGCGAGCACACGGGTGGGGGGGAGCCGCTCACCCGCCGCCAGCCGTCCATCGGCCATCGCCGCCCGCAGCTGGCCTACCACCTGGACGGTGAGCGGGGCCGGGCCCGCCCGGTCCGCGGCGAGCGGCAGGTCCACGCCCCCGCGCCTCAGGGTGGTCAAAGTGGTCTTCCATTCTTCCGGAAAAGTGGCTACTCCTATCAGACCACTTTGCCGGTAGCCTGGCTAGCATGAACGCCGTTTCCCCCCTGTCCGCGACCGAGCGCACCCGGCTGCGCCGCCACTCCGAGCGGGGCCGGCCCGACCGGGCCGAGCTGTATGACGTGCTGGACGCCGGGATGATCTGCCACTTCGGGGTGGTGGTGGACGGCTCGCCGGTGGTGCTGCCCACCGCCTACGCCCGCCGTGGCGACACCCTCTACCTGCACGGATCCTCGGCCAACCGGAGCATCATGGCCGCCGACGGCCAGCCGGTCTGCGTCACCGTCACCCACCTCGACGGCCTGGTCTGCGCCCGGGCGGCCTTTAGCCACTCCGTCAACTACCGCAGCGCGATGGTGTTCGCCGTCGCCACGCTCGTCACCGACGATGCGCAGCGCCTGGCGGCGTTGCGGGCCGTCACCGAGCAGCTGATCCCGGGCCGGTGGGAGGCCCTGCGGGCGCCCACTCGCAAGGAGCTCGCCGCCACCGCAGTGCTGTCCGTGCCGCTCGCGGAGGCTTCCGTCAAGATCCGCACCGGGCCGCCGGCCGACGACGCGGCCGACCTCGCCGCCGGGGTGTGGGCCGGGGTGGTGCCCATCGCGCTGGCGTTCGGCGAGCCGGAACCGGACGCGGCCCTGCGCCCGGGCACGCCGGTTCCGGACCACATCATCGGGCTGGGCGCCGGGAACCGGGACGCCGGGCGCGCGGTGCCAGCCGCCGGGCGCAGCGCTTGAAGCCGGGCCGCCGGGCGCCGGGCTCAGCGCTTGAAGATCGGTAACTGTGGCGGAGCTCTGCGGTCAACACTTTAAGCTGGGGGAATGACCGACCGGCTCGTGTGGATCGACTGCGAGATGACCGGGCTCGACCTGGCGCACGACGCTCTGATCGAGATCGCCTGCCTGGTCACCGATGGCGACCTGGTGGTGCTTGACGAAGGCGTTGACCTGGTCATCAAGCCGCCCGCCGAGACGATCGACCACATGCAGGACGTGGTCAGGGAAATGCACACCGCCTCCGGCCTGCTCTCCGAGCTGGCCTCCGGGGTGACCCTGGCCGAGGCGCAGGACCAGGTGCTCAGCTACGTTCGCGGCTACGTCGCCGAGCCCAGGAAGGTGCCGCTGTGCGGCAACTCGATCGCCACGGACCGTTCCTTCATCGCCCGGGACATGCCGGTGCTCGATGCCTACCTGCACTACCGCATGGTGGACGTGTCCAGCGTCAAGGAGCTGGCCCGGCGCTGGTACCCGCGCGTCTACTTCGCCAGCCCGCCCAAACACGGCGGCCACCGGGCGCTCGCCGACATCAAAGAGAGCATCCAGGAGCTGCGCTACTACCGCGCAGCGGTGTTCGTGCCACCACCCGGCCCCGACTCGGTGCGGGCGCGGCAGATCGCCGCGCGCTACGTCATCGGGACCGGGCCGCAAACCCCGCCACCCGATGGCCAGAAACCCGGCACCCAGGGACGCGGCGCGCAAGAGGCGGCCGGATCCGGTTCGGCCCAATGACCGGGGCCCGCTATGCTTCATGCACCGGGCAGCCGGGACGATGGTGGGCGTAGCTCAGTTGGTTAGAGCACCAGGTTGTGGTCCTGGGGGCCGGGGGTTCGAGTCCCCTCGCCCACCCCACTGAAGTAGCAGGTCACGAGGCCGGGCCAAGGCAGAGGCCCGGCCTCTTGGCATCGAAGCCAGCTCGTCCGCGAACCGCCGGGGTGGGTCATAGGCCGCCGGGTCATGCTGGGCCACCCAAACGCTAAGCCGCCTTTTCGCCCCGACTAGCGGCGATCCTCGGGGCGATAGCTCTCGTCGCAGCTCGCGCCCACTGTTGCTGTCCGCCCGGCTAAAGCGGAGGTGATTTCAGGTCGCGCCCCCGCAAAGGCGGAACCCCTAGCGTGCCGGCCCCGGTCTGGTGATAAGCGCTGCGTGCTCAGCCACCGCCCGAAGTACGGCCAGGCGCGCAGAGTCGGCAACGGGAACGGTCGCTGACCGATGGACTCGACTCCGTGGGATTAGCCTGGCCCACTGTGAAGTGGATGGCACGGATCGGGCGGCATGTCCTGATAGACGTGTCGCCGCTGCGGCGATCCCGGGATCTGCGCTGCCTGGCGGCCGGCCAGCTGCTGTCCACACTGGGTGCCCAGCTCACCATGGTCGCGGTGGCGTACCAGGTGTACGCGCTGACCCGCTCGTCGCTCGCTGTCGGGCTGGTCTCGCTCGCGCAGGTGCTTCCGCTGATCGCCGGGGCTCTGCTGGGTGGCTCGCTGGCCGACGCGGCCGACCGCCGCCGGGTGCTGCTAGGCGCGCAGCTGCTGGCGTTGCTGTGCAGCGCTGGCCTGGCGGTCAACGCGGACACCGGGCCGGCGCTGTGGCCGTTGTTCGCCCTGCCGGCGGTGGCGGCCGGCTTCAACGCCACGGCCGAGTCGGGACTGTCGGCGATCCTGCCGAACCTGGTCCCCCGCGGCGAGGTGGCCACCGTCAACGCCATGTTCCAGGCGCTGTTCCAGATCGGCCAGGTGGCTGGCCCGGCCGTGGCCGGGCTGCTGCTGGCCGGGGCGGGCGTCCGCTTCGTCTACTGGATGGACGTGGCCACCATCGCGGCGGCGATCGTGGCGACCTTCCTGATCAGCCCGCAGCCTCCGCAGGCGGGCGCCAGCCAACGGCCCGGCCTGCGCTCAATCGTGACCGGCCTTAGCTATCTGCGCGGCCGGCCGGTCATCCAGGGCACCTACCTGTTCGACATCAACGCCATGGTGTTCGGCATGCCGCGCGCGGTGTTTCCCGCCCTGGCCGCCACGGTGTTCGGCGGCGGCGCCAGCACACTCGGGTTTCTTTACGCCGCGCCCGGGGCCGGCGCCCTGCTCGGCGCGGTCACCACCGGGTGGGTCCACCGGGTCCGGCGGCAGGGCCGCGCGGTCATCATCGCTGTTGTGGTGTGGGGCGCGGCGATCACCTGTTTCGGCCTCGCGCGCTGGCTGCCCGCTGCGCTCGCGCTGCTGGCCGTGGCGGGCTGGGCCGACGTCATCTCGGCGGTGTTCCGCAGCACGATTCTCCAGCTCACCGTGCCCGACGCGCTCCGCGGACGGCTGATGGGCGTGCAGATGGCGGTCGTCACCGGCGGGCCGCGGATCGGCGACGCGGAGTCGGGTGCGGTGGCTGCCGCCTTCAGCCCGGTCACCTCGGTGATCTCCGGCGGGCTGGCCTGTATCGGCGGCGCGCTGCTCCTGGCCCGCCTGCTCCCGGCATTCCGCCGCCAGGAGACACCGGCCGCCCCGGACGGCGTGCAGCCCGGCCCGGCGGCGGAGGCCGCCTGAACCGAACACACGGTCAGTGGCAGACTCCAATGATCGCCAGCAGCCGGACCGGTGCCCAATTCTGGGAGCAGAATGGGAGCGGCGAGACTGCGCTAGGTGCGGTCAAACGAGGTCAGGCACCGTGATCGTGGCAGCCTAGGTGGCTCTGACGTCGACGAATGCCCTGGAGCAGGGGTCTCGTGGGTGTGATCGCTCAGTTGTGGTCCTGGGTGTCGGGGGTTCGAGTCCCCTCGCTCACCCACTGAAGTAGCAGGCCGAAAGGCGTCCGCTTGGGAGGCGGCATGACCACGCGGAACCGCGGCAACAGCGAGCTGAGCATCGGCACCCCGGCGACGTTCGTTGACCGCGTCCGCCCGGATGGCGTGCTGGTCCGGTGGGAGTCCCGCCACCACCGCAAGCACCAGAAGCCAGCCGTCGGCTCGACGTGGTGGGCGCCCAGGGCCCGCGGATGGTGGATCGCCATCCTGTTCGCCATTGGATCGCTGCTGTTCGCGATCGGTTCAGTGCCGGGGTATGCCAGCGCGGTCGGGGCCGTCTGGGATACGGTCACCTACTTCACCGGCTCGCTGTTCTTCACCACCGCCTCGTTCCTGAGCTACCGGGAGGCGGTCGACGCCGCCCCGGAGGCGCTGAACCCCGCTCACCGGCGCTTCTTCGCCTACCAGCCCGGGCGGATCGACTGGTGGGCCACCGCGGTGCAGCTCGTCGGGACCGTGTACTTCAACATCAGCACCGGGCTCGCCATGGTGACCGACCTGTCCGCGCAGGCCGCTCACCAGCACGTGTGGCGACCCGATGCCGTCGGCTCGGCCTGCTTCCTGGTTTCCAGCGCACTGGCCTGGTACGAGGTCTGCCACGGCTGGGTGGCCTGGCGCCCCCGGTCGTGGTCATGGTGGATCACCCTGGCCAACCTGGTCGGGTCCATCGCCTTCGGCGTTTCCGCGGTGGCGGGCTACATCAACCCGGTGACCGGCCAGGTGCATAACGCCGGGCGGGCCAACACGCAGACCCTGATCGGCGCGGTGTGCTTCCTCATCGGCGCCGTGCTGCTGCTACCAGAACGCACCGAGCAGGTCAGCGGTCAGACGGTGGCGCCCGCCGCTGGCATCAACCCGTGATCGGCCGATTCCCAGCGATGACTGAGCGCTAAGCCCGGAGGCACCGCCGGAGAGATCCCCCGGCCGCGGGCGGGTGTTCGCCGCCACGTCCGCGGCCGGGCGCGCCCTCCCGGCATCAGCGGCCAAGCGCCCGCGCGAGCTGCGCCTTGGTCATGGACGAGCGGCCTTTGACGCCGCGGCGGCGCGCCTCAGAGTAGAGCTGGGCGTACGTCGGCCCCTGGGCGCCGCGGTGCGACCGCTGCCCACCGCGGCGGGACGAGGACATGTCCCGAGTTGACGTACGGCTGGCCGTCTTTGCCTCACCTGAGCGGGCGCGTTCCTTGTTCACCGTGCGTGCCGCGATCTCCTCCGCCCGGCTGGTGCTCTCGCCACGCTGCTTCGCGCTGGCCTTGATGTGTTCGTATTGCCGTTCCCGCTTGGGGCTAGATCCCCTGGGCATGTCAGCCCCCTTCAGTTACCGCCACTGGCGCCCCACATGCTCGAGCGCGCAGGCGTCTCTACCCTTCGCGCTGCCGTCTATGCCGGCCTCCGGCCGGTGGCCCGGGTGCAGCCTGACCATGCGGTGCTGAACGGGGCGCGCTGGCCCACCCCCAGGCCTTCGTGCACGCCGGGATGCTGGAGTGCGCCGCCCGGTTGTCGGCCGCGCCCTCAGGACCGGGATTGCTGGGCTAATACGGTGAATGGCGGGCCGCGGGCTGGCCGCCGGACGGGATCTGAGTGGGATCGTGCGGGACCGGGAACATCCGCGCGAAGCGCTCGGCCAGGTGGCGGTCACCCTCGACGGTCAGGCGCCCGTCCCGCTCGGCGGTGGTGATCGGCTCGCGCCCGAAAGCGACTGAACGCAGCGTCGCCACGTCGGTCTCCAGGGTGACCGCGGGGTGCCCGGCGCGGCCGCGGGCGATGCCGATCGAGCCGCCGGTGACCGTCAGGCGGAACCACTCAGCGTCGATGCACAGCGCGAACGTGGCGTCCAGCCCGGCGGCGGGATCGTAGACGGTCTTGAGGGCCAGGAGCAGCGCGCTGACGCTTAGCTCGCCCGATGCCGTCATGGGCTGCTGGCTGCCCCAGCGGGCCAGTTCGAGCAGGACCGGCCCGAGCGCCCGGCCGCGGGCGGTGAGCTCGTAGACCGCCACCCCGGCGGGCGGGCCGAGCACGTCGCGGCGCACGACGCCGACGTCCTCGAGGTCGCGCAGCCGCTGGGACAGGACGTTCGGGCTGACTCCGGGCAGGCCGTGCCGCAGCTGGACGAACCGTTTCGGCCCGAAGATCAGCTCACGGGCGACCAGCAGTGCCCACCGGTCGCCGACGACGTCCAGCGCCCGGGCAATCCCGCACGGGTCGTGGTAGCGGCGGGCGGTGGTCATGGCCCTATCCTAGCCGAGGTGGTTGTTTTCCAGGATCGATTAGTCCTAAATTAGGAGCATGAGTGCACCTCCCAATGCTGCCGGGCCCCCGGGCGGCCCGGCCGGCCCGCGCCGGACCTTCGTCCTGATCCCCGGGGCGGGCGGCACCGCCTGGTACTGGCACCGCGTCGTCCCGCTGCTGCGCCAGGCGGGTCATGAGGCGATCGCGGTCGACCTGCCCGGTGACGACCCGGCCGCTGGCCTGCCCGAGTACACCCAGCTGGTCGCCAGCGCGATCGGGGGACACGGCGACGTGGTGCTGGTCGCCCAGTCGCTCGGCGGGTTCACCGCGCCGCTGGCCGCCGCGCAGGCCCCGGTGAGTTCGCTGGTCTTTGTGAACGCGATGATCCCCCGCCCGGGCGAGACGCCGGGCGAGTGGTGGGACAACACCGGGTGGGCCGATGCCCGGGCCGCCGCGGCGCGGCAGGGTGGCTACGGCACCGAGTTCGAGCTGGCCGTCTACTTCCTCCACGACGTCCCCCCGGACGTCGCCGCGGCCGGTGAGCCGTACCAGCGGCCCGAGGCCGACGCGGTGTTCGGGTCGGTCTGCGACTTCACCACGTGGCCGCCCGTCCCGATCCGGGTCGTGGCCGGGGCGGGCGACCGGTTCTTCCCGGCCGGCTTCCAGCGGGCGCTGGCGCGGGACCGGCTGGGTGTCGAGGCGGACGTGCTGCCCGGCGGCCACCTGATCGCCCTGGCCCAGCCGGCCCGGCTGGCCAGCTACCTGCTCGGCGCTGAGCTGTCACCGCGGCTACCCGATGTCGCCGAGGAAGCTGAGCAGCTGACCGGCGAACTCGCGGACCCCGTCGGTGAGGCCCCGGGCGTGGTGGAACACGATGACGTCGGCCATTGACGCTCCTTGACGCAGGAGTCCGGGACACTGGACCCGACAGAACGATGGCAGCCGCGGGTGCGGCACCTCGGCTCCCCGATCATCCGGAGGGAAGACGATGAGCACGCTGGACGACTGGACCGACGCGCTATGCGCCGAGCTCGGCCTTCACCCAGAAGATGGCAGCCAGAAGACGGTGCTCAACCTGGCCCGGGTCGTGGCGCACACGGTGGACCGGCCGGCCGCGCCGCTGACTGCGTACTTCCTGGGCGTCGCGGTTGGCCGCGGGGAACCGCTGGCGGAAACGGCGGCGAAGCTCCAGCAGCTCGCCCGCGAGTGGCCGGCCGCCCACTGACCGCCACGGCTGGCCAGGCCCGCCCGGGGCCGTCTGCCGCTGATCACCGGGTATGCCACCCGCGTCAGGCCGGCAGCTTGCGGACCGCGTCGCCGGGGCAGACGGTCCCGGAGGCGAGGATCCGGGCGTTCAAGCCGCGCAGCCGCAGCCCGCGGCCGACCCGGGAGTTGACGAACCGCCACGCGTCCTTACCGAACCGGGCGGCGAACTTGGCGCAGCCGAGGTGCGGCTCTCCGCTCACCTCGATGACCGCCGAGCCCACGGCGAGCCGGGTGCCGGCCGGCAGGTTGGCCGGGCTGAGATCGAGGTCGACGTAGAGCTGGTCACCGGCCAGCATGCGCCGGTCGGGGTGCCGGGCGACCAGCAGGGCGGCGCGCACGTTCATCACGGTCAGCTGCATGCCCGGATGCGCCAACCCGTCGGCTGTGCGCGTGCTCCCGCGCGCCCGCCAGTTGTCGCCCACGAGCCCGGCGCCGACATCAAGGGTGGCCACGGCGAGCACCTCACGCTCGTCAACGGCCGGCCGCCGCACGATCAGCTCGACCACACCGCCGTCCGGCGGTGACTCCCGGATGTGATCGAGGCCGGCGTGCAGCTCGGCGGGGCCAAGATGTTCCACCATGCCATGATCTCGCCCGGTGCGCCCGGGCACGAGTTGTTTACCGGCCGGGCGATGAGTTTCCCGCCCGGCCGCCGTCAGCACTGTCGGACGGCTGTGGTAGGCCAGTGAAGACAAGCAGCGGTCAGGTCAGGCGGATCATGCCCGGGCAGGATCGGGGAGCCGTCACGTCCGGCCGCCGCTGGAAAGGGAGTCCCGATGAGCGGCGTACGGGTACTGGTTGGCACCCGCAAGGGTGCGTTCGTGCTGAGCGCGGACGGCAAGCGTGAGCAATGGGACGTCAGCGGACCTCATTTCGCTGGCTGGGAGATTTACCACGTCAAGGGATCGCCCGCCGACCCGGACCGGCTGTTCGCGTCGCAGTGCAGCGGCTGGTTCGGGCAGGTGATCCAGCGTTCCGACGACGGCGGCGCGACCTGGGAGCCGGTGGGCAACAAGTTCAGCTATGAGGGCGCGCCCGGGACGCACCAGTGGTACGACGGCACGCCGCACCCCTGGGAGTTCGAGCGGGTCTGGCATCTGGAGCCATCGCCGGGCGATCCGGATACGGTCTACGCGGGGGTGGAGGACGCCGGCCTGTTCCGGTCCACCGACGGCGGGCAGTCCTGGCAGGAGCTGCCCGGGCTGCGCACCCACCGCTCCGGGCCGTCCTGGCAGCCCGGCGCGGGCGGGATGTGCCTGCACACGATCATCCTGGACCCGGGCCAGCCCGGGCGCATGTTCGCGGCCATCTCGGCCGCGGGCGCGTTCCGCTCCGATGACGCGGGCGAGACGTGGCAGCCGGTGAACCGTGGCCTGCACTCGGAAGGCATCCCCGATGAGGACGCCGAGGTCGGCCACTGCGTCCACCGGATCGCGATGCACCCCGCGCGGCCGGCCGTGCTGTACATGCAAAAGCACTGGGACGTCATGCGCAGCGATGACTCCGGCGGGTCGTGGCACGAGGTCAGCGGGAACCTGCCGACCGACTTCGGCTTCCCGATCGACGTGCACGCGCACGAGCCGGGCACCGTCTACGTGGTCCCGATCACCAGCGACTCTCATCATTTCCCGCCGGAGGGGAAGCTGCGCGTCTACCGCAGCCGGACCGGCGGGGACGACTGGGAGGCGCTCACCCGGGGCCTGCCCCAGGAGCACTGCTACGTCAACGTGCTGCGCGATGCGATGGCGGTCGACTCCCTCGACTCCTGCGGCGTCTACTTCGGCACCACCGGCGGGCAGGTGTACGCATCGGCCGACGCGGGCGACAGCTGGGCACCGATCGTCCGGGATCTTCCTGCCGTCCTGTCCGTCGAGGTGCAGACGCTGCCATGATCCGGGTGGTGCTCCCCGCCCACCTGCGCACGCTGGCCCAGGTCGGCGGCGAGGTGGAACTGGCCGTCGCGGGCGAGGTCACCCAGCGCTCCGTCCTGGACGCGCTGGAGGGCCGCTACCCGGTGCTGTGCGGGACGATCCGCGACCACGACAGCGGGCGGCGCCGGGCGTTCGTGCGGTTCTTCGCCTGCGAGCAGGACCTGTCCCACGAGCAGCCGGACGCCCCGCTGCCCGAGGCGGTCGCCACCGGCGCGGAGCCCTACCTGATCGTGGGGGCCATGGCGGGCGGCTAGCCGAGCCGGGCCCGGGCCCGGCCGCGCCGGGCCCGGAGGTTGCGGTTCTTGATGAGGTTGCCGCACACGGCCATGTCGCACCAGGCCCCCTGGCGGGTGTGTGAGCGGTCGTAGAAGGCCCAGCGGCAATCGTCGTTGCGGCATGCCTTCAGGCGGGCCCAGGTGCCGTCCTGCTGGGCGTCACGGATGATCAGCAGCAGGCTGGCCAGCCCGGCGGCGAGGCTGCCGGGGGGCTGGGGATCGAGCTGGACGCGGCCTTCCGGGCCGACGGCCAGCCGCAGCCCGGACTGGCCCGTCACCGCCTCCAGGGGACGCAGGTCAGCGGCGGCCGGCGGCGGCCCGCCGCCGTTGCGGGCCAGCAGGGCCCGGATGCTCTCCCGGGCGACCCGGGCGGTGCCCAGGTCCTCGGGTCCGGCACCGTGCCGCGGCGCCAGCAGCCCGGACCCGTGCAGCCACTGATTGGCCTGGCCGGGGTTGACCAGCAGGTCGGTGCCCAGGTCAAGGTCCCTGGTGTTGACGAACGCCTGCACCAGCCGCAGCGGCGCCGGTGCCGGCTTCTGTTCGGGAGCGGGGACCCAGGCGGGCAGTGTCATTGGCTCAGCTTACCCTAAACGTGACCATCTAAAGCCGTTGACTAGTCACGCATGACCTGTATAGCCTGTTTGAAGGTCATGCTATGGCCCCGCGGTGGGCCCCGGCCGACCCGGAGGTGCCCCATGCTCGTACTGCTCCACGACGACTGTCCCGTCCCGGTTGCCGTCCGCCCCCGCGACCGGCTCCTCGCCCGCCTGCGCGCGGGCCGCCTCGACACCGCCCTGGCCGCCGGGGCCTCGCCCGACGCGACCGTGGGCCTGGCGCTGCGGGCCCAGGCGCTGGTGCAGGTGCGGGCCCGGCGCGCCCTCGCCCAGGCCGCGCAGCGCGTCCTGGCCGCGGCGGTGCAGCCACCCGGTCGCCGCCCCGCCATCCCGGTCTGCCGGGACCGGGTCCGGGACTGCTCGCCGGAGCTCGAGGAGCTCATCCGCCGCCTGCTCGCCCCCGGCCCGGTCTCCGCGCAGGGCATCGCCCAGGCCAGCGCCCTGTTCACCCACGCCACGAGCCCCGTCTTCTACCGGCCCAGCCACGACAACCTGCGCGCCAGGATCCTCACCGCGGCACACTCCCTGGACCCGGCCTGATCTTCGCCCGGCCCGGCGGGAGCACAATGTCGTCCATGAGTGATGCTCTCCCGGCGTTCCTCGATGCCGCGGCCACGGCCGTGCACCTGCTGGAGCGGCCCGAACTGGCCGAGCACTGGGCCGAGGGCAGCGTCCTGCGCGAGTATTCGGTGGCAGGCCTGGCGGGTCACCTGTTCCGCGGGATGTCCACGGTCGAGCGCTATCTCGACGAGCCCGAGCCCAGCGAGGCCGGCATCAGCGCCGCCAGCTACTTCGACACCGTGATCCGTTCTGCGAACGCGACACCGTGGGAGCGCTGCGCGTGCTGTAGAAGTCCAGCAGTATGGGGACAGCGCCGGGACACGATCCGGAGGGAAACCGTGGACATCACCCAGCTGATCCTGGACGACCATCACGAGCAGCGGCGGCTCTTCGCCATCCTGGAGCAGATCGACCCGGCCGACACGCCGACCCTGGCGGCGATCTGGGCGCGGCTGTCCGCGTTCCTCGAAGTGCATGCCGCCGCGGAGGAGGAGATCTTCTACCCCGAACTGCTGCGGGTCGGCATCAGCGGCGGCGGCGCGGCCAGCGCCGAGGCGGAGACGCTGGACGCGATCCACGACCACAACGACATCAGGGACGCCATCGCCGCGGTCGCCGGGCACCAGGTGGGCAGCGGCGAATGGTTCGCGGCGGTCGCCGCGGTGAACGTGGCGAATGGCGATCACATGGCCGAGGAGGAACGCGAAGGCCTCACCGACTTCCGCCGCCGGGCCGGGCTCCAGCTGCGTCACGGACTGGCGGTCGCCTTCGCGGCCTTCGAGGCGAGGCACTTCGCGGGCGTCCCGGCGGTGGACAAGGACCCGGAGGCCTACGTGCGTGAGGCAGAGCGGGATATCGCGGCACCGGACGGCACGGGCCGACCAGCCGGGCCGGATGGCTCGCTCGGCATTGGCGGTCTCGGGAAACGGCCGACGTGAGGCGTCATCCGGGCGCTTCCCGGTCATCGGCGTCGATGAGCTGGCAGGCGCCGGCCTCACACGCGGCGAGCGCGCCGCGCAGGTCGCCGCGCAGGCGGGCGAGTTCGGCGATCCGCGCATCGATGCGGTCAAGCGCGGCCTGCAGGCGCCAGCGCTGTGTCTCGCAGGAGGCGTGGCCCTGGTCACGCGCGCGGAGCGCGCCGATGACCTCCTCCAGGGTGAGGCCCAGGCTCTGCAGCCGCCGGGCGCGCCGGATCCGGGTCACGCTCGAATCGGTGTAGATGCGGTAGCCCGACGCGGTGCGCGGCGCGGCCGGCAGCACGCCCCGGCGCTCGTAGAAGCGGATCGTATCGATGCTGACGCCTGACTCGGAAGCTAGCTGCCCGATCTTCACCGCCACCCCTTGACTCTGGACTTGACTCCAGACTTTACGTTAGGTGGCGGCCAGCCGCGCAGCGCGGCACCACCACCCTTTAAGGAGCCAGCCATGGACCTGCACGGCATGCCCGCACCGCCTCCCCCGGTCGTCTGCGACATGACCGGCGCCACCGATACGCCCGCCGAGCGCATGGACGAGTACCGGCGCCTGTTCACCCAGTCCCTGCTGGGCCGCAGCCGGGCTCCGGACCGCATCCGGTTCCGGTTCCGGGCTGACCCCGGGGTGGAGGACTGGGTCCGTGATCTGGTCCGCCGCGAGAAGGCATGCTGCGCTTTCTTCGACTTCGCCATTGAGGCCGACGGCCACGAAGTCTGGTGGGAGGCCCGTGTCGCCGACGATGAGGCGGCCCGCCAGATGCTGGCCGGGTTCTACCGGCTGCCTGACACCACCGGCTCGTGACTTCCGCCCCCCGGCTGACCGCCCCTTGCCAGCCCGCCGAGGGCGCCCCCTTGCCGGCCCGCCCAGGGCGCGCCCCTTTGATCGGCCCGTACAGGCGCCGCCCCTTGACCGGCCCTAGGGTGGCTGGTGTGGACCCGCCCAGCCCGCCCCCGGTAACCGGCCCCGGCATTGACGTGCGGGCGCGGCTGCGGCTGGCGCTGACCGACGCCCTCCGGGCGCGGGACATCATCGCGGTCTCGGCACTGCGGTCGGCGCTGAGCGCGATCGGCAACGCCGAGGCCGTGGACGCCGAGGCCGTAGACCCGGGCGGCGCGGCCGCTCCGGGCGCCGCGCCCGCTCACGCCCCCGGAAGCCCGTATGTCGCGGGCCGCGGCCGTGGGTCTGGGCGCCACGGAGGCGCGGCGGCACAGCCTGAGCACGGCCGAGACCGAGCAGATCGTGCGGGCGGAAGCCGGCGAACGCCAGCGCACGGCGCGTGAATACGAGCGGGCCGGGCACGCTGGCCAGGCCGATCGGCTCCGCCGCGAGGCGCGGGTGCTGATGTCGGTGGTGGCGGGCGGGGACCGGCCCGGCGATGAGGCCGCCCCCACCTCCGGCGAGCAATCCGGGCCACCGCCGGGGCTGGCATAACGTTGGGTGCGCATCTGATCCAGACAGCGTGATCGCGAAGACGACCCGACGGGAGCGAGGAGTGCGCAAGGGCCGGCCGGTCACCACCCGCATCGGCGCCTGCGGCGCGGCGCTTGGCCTGGCCCTGGCCCTGGCGGCGTGCACCGGCAGTGTCAGCAGTGGCCCGCACCAGCAGGTTCCCAGCCCGGGCCGCCGGGCGAGCACGGCCCCGCCGCTGCGCCCGGTGGGCGCGAGGCCGCCGCCGGGCGGCGGCCTGAGCCCCGCGCAGATCCGGGCGGCCTATGACCTGGGGCCGTTGCTGCGCGACGGCATCGACGGCAGGGGCCAGACGATCGTGATCGTCGATCCCTTCGGCTCGCCGACCATCGCGCACGATCTGGCCGTGTTCGACCAGTGGTTCGGCCTGCCGCCGCCGCCCTCGCTGCGGGTGATACAGCCAGCGGGCACGGTGCCCCCCTACCGGCGTAACGGCAACCGGGCCGGCGCCGCCGGCGAGACCACGCTGGACGTGGAGTGGGCGCACGTGATAGCGCCGGGTGCGAAGATCCTGCTGGTTGAGACGCCGACGGCGGAGATCGAGGGGAGGACCGGCTTCCCTCAGATCGTCACGGCCGAGGAGTACGTCATCAGGCACCATCTCGGCGGCGTGATCAGCCAGAGCTTCGGCGCGACCGAGGCGACCTTCCGGTCCCCGGCCGCGATCCGGCAGCTGCGCGGGGCCTATCAGCTGGCGGCCAGGCCCGCTTACCGGGTGACGGTGCTCGCATCCACCGGCGATAACGGCGCGGCCGGCCCGACGTACAACCTGGGCAGCTTCTTCACGACGCCCCAGGCGGAGTGGCCGGCCAGCGACCCGCTGGTGACCGCGGTCGGCGGCACCCAGCTCGACCTGGCCAGCAACGGCACCCGGCGAGGGCCGGACGTGGCCTGGTCCGACGGCGGTGGTGGCCGCTCGGCGGTGTTCGCGCGCCCGGCCTACCAGGACGGCGTCGCGGGCGTCGTCGGGCGCCAGCGCGGCATCCCCGACATCTCCATGGACGCCGCCTGCGCGAGCGGCGTGGCGGTGTTCGGCAGCTATTTCGGGGAGCCGGCCTGGTCCGCGGCCTGCGGCACCAGCGTCGCGGCGCCGCTGTTCGCCGGGATCGTGGCGCTCGCCGATCAGGAGGCCGGGCACACCCTGGGCCTGATCAACCCGGCGCTGTACACGATGGCGGCCGGCCATGACCGCGGCATCGTGGACATCCGCCAGGGGAACAACAGCTACCCGTTCGTGAGAAGGGGCCAGACGCACCTGGTGCGGGGCTTCACCGCGCAGCCCGGATACGACCTCGCGTCCGGCGTCGGCACGGTCGATGCCGCGCTGTTCGTCCCCGAGCTCGCCCGGGCCGCCGGCGAGCGGCCGCCCTAGACCGCGACCAGCAGCAGCCGGCTGGCCAGCGCCGTCGAGGCGGCCAGGCTGCCAAGGAACAGCTCACGCGCGGGCGGGTTGTCGCGCATGCCCCAGAGCAGCAGGCAGTTGTCCCAGGCCAGGTCCCGTGCGCTGTTGATGCTCCAGTCGGCGATCAGGTTGGAGACCGCGCTCAGGTGGTGATCGACGGTGAGCTCGGGAGCGGACTCGAAAGACTGCCGGATGGACTGCTCGGCCGCGTCCAGCAGCTGGTCCACCTTCTGGTAGTCGGCGGAATGCGAACCCGCCTCGGGGGAGGTGGCCAGGGCGGTGCAGGTGCTGACCATCGCTATCGGCAGGTCGTGGTTGATGTGGGCGTTCATGCCGGCGAGCGCGAACTGGACCGGCTCGATCCCCGGCTCGGCGCGCAGCTCCACCAGCGGGCGCCAGGCCAGCGGCACCGCCGCCGGGCCGCCCGCGGCGTCGGCGGCGGCGAAGTAGAAGCTGGCGAACGTCACGTCCAGGCCGGTCATGAAGGCGGGATCGGCGAAGAAGCCCTGGCCCAGCCGGCTGTTCACCTGCCTGGTCACGTCGAGGTACATGCGGTTGAAGCAGGCCAGCCCATCCCCGGCGGAAAGCGCCGCCTCGATCGCCTCCATGCGCGCGATCACCTCGGCGATCGAGGTAACCGGGGCCTGCGGTGCTGGCGAGCCTGCTGACATGGCGGTCACTATACGATCACCTGGCTCACGGGCGACAGGGCCGGCGCGGCGCCCGGAGCTTGGCCGTTAGATCAGTCCCGCCAGCCAGCGGCGGGCGACGGCGCCCTGCGCGGCCTGGAAGGCGCGGACGGTGGGCAGGCCCGGAGGCGGTGGCCGCAACGCCCGCTCGGTGAGGTAGCCGGCCAGGCCGCAGGCCAGCGCGGCCAGGGCTTCCCGGCCAGCCGCGCGGCCATATCGTGACAAGGCGATCAGGTCCGCGGGCGGCGGGCCGCCCTGCATCGCGACGCTGGGCGCGAACAGGACCAGGTCCACGAACGCGGCTCCCCGGCACGCCCACGGCCAGTCCACGACCACCGGGCCCCGGTCGCCGATCAGCAGGTTGTCGGCGCGGATGTCGGCGTGCAGCAGCGTGTCGCCGGCCGCGTGCCCGGCCCACGCCGGTTCCAGGCCGGCCAGCTGCTCCAGGTGCTGTCGCGACCACTGGTCGAGGCGGTCATGGCCGGCCGAGGCGGCCAGCGTCCGCCAGCCGGTGAACTCGCCGCCCAGCCGCTCGGCCACGGCCGGCACCGCTACCGGCGCCGGGGTCAGCGCGTCGGCCAGATCGTCGAGGACCGCCACCACCTGCGTGAGCTCCGCCGCCCGCCACGGCAGGGCCGGCTGGCGCCCGGCCACATCGTCGAGGACCAGTGCCACCCACGGCGGCTGCTCCACCACCCCGTGCAGCCGCGGGATAGGCAAATCCCGGCTGGCGATCAGCGGCTCCAGCGCGCCGAGGACCCGGCCCTCCTGCCGGTGCAGCCCTGGCGAGTCCGGGTTGGCCTCCGCCGACACCGCCTTGACGAAGAACCGGGCGCCGTTCTCGCACCGCACCCGGGCGGCCACACCCGGGCTGAATCCGCCCGCCTGCGTCCGCGCCTGGGTGACCCGGGCGCCACATATGCCCTCGATCGCCTCCCGCACCGGCCCGGGAACCTCCTGCCAGCCGACGCGGACACCCTCAGCCGCCGGGCCGGTCACATTGCCCACCATGCCGGCTCAGCCGTAGCACCGCAACCCGATAATCCGCGCCTCAGGGCGCCACGTCGAGGTGCATCCGGGTTCCCGCGCCGAACTGGGTCGCCACCTCGTGGCCGGCGGTGAAGCCGGCCTTCTCGTAGAAGGCGAGCGCGTGCAGGTTCGCGGTCACCTCGACGCGGCCGATCCCCCGGTCCCGGGCGATCGTGACAACGTCGGCCACCAGCGCCCGGCCAGCCCCCTGCCGCATCCAGCCAGGATCCACGAACAGGTCGTCGAGCTCGATGGTGTCCCCGGCGACGAGGGATGTGGCGAAGCCGGCGACCCGGCCGTCGGGGGCGACGGCGACCCGGGTGCGCCCGTCACCGGCGGCCAGACCCGGGAATTCGAGCACATCGGGGTTGGCCAGCAGGCTCGCCCGGTCGCCCTCGTTGGACAGCGACGACCTGCGGTACACATCCCGCAGCCCGGCCAGGTCGGCGGGCATGGCATCGCGGATCAGGAAGGTCACGCTCTCAGCCCCTCGGCGCCACCATCGGGGGCACGCTCATGGCGTGACACTAGATCCCAGTGGATGCGGCTCCGGCAGCGGGGCATCTGGGCGGCCATGGCGGAAGGGACGGGAATGAGCAGATTTCTGGGACGCAGCGGGATCGAGGTCAGCGACATCGGGTGCGGATGCTGGGCGGTTGGCGGGCCGATGACCATGGACGGCAAGGCGGACGGCTGGGGCGACGTCGATGACGGCGAGTCCATGGCCGCGCTGCGCCGCGCGCAGGAACTGGGGATCACGTTCTTCGACACCGCGGACGTGTACGGCGCCGGGCACAGCGAGCAGGTGCTCGGCCGGGCGCTGGCCGGCCACCGGGACGAGGTGGTGATCGCCACCAAGTTCGGCTACACCTTCGACACCGAGCAGCGGGCGATCACCGGTGAGGACGCCTCGCCCGGCTACATCCGCCGGGCGTGCCAGGCGTCGCTGCGGCGGCTCGGCACCGACCGGATCGACCTGTACCAGCTGCATATCGGGAACCTGCCGGCCGCCCAGGCGCCGGAGGTCGTCGGCGCGCTCGACGGGCTGGTCGCCGCCGGGCTGATCCGCAGCTACGGGTGGAGCACCGACGACCCGCAGCGCGCGGCCGTGTTCGCGGGCGGCGCGCACTGCGCCGCCATCCAGCACGATCTGAACGTGCTCGCCGACGCCCCCGCCATGCTCGCCGCCTGCGACACCTTCGACGTGGCCAGCATCAACCGCACCCCCCTGGCCATGGGCCTGCTCACCGGCAAGTACGGCGCGGGGTCACAGCTGCCCGCCGACGACGTGCGCGCCGCCCAGCCGTGGGTGAGCTACTTCACCGGCGGGCGGCCGGCGCCGCAGTGGCTGGCCCGCATCGACGCCATCCGCGACGTGCTCACCAGCGGCGGGCGCACCCAGGCCCAGGGCGCGCTGTGCTGGCTGCGGGCACGGAGCCCGCGCACGGTGCCGATCCCGGGTGTCCGGACCGTCGGCCAGGCCGAGCAGAACGCGGCGGCGCTGCGCCTGGACCCGCTGCCGCCGGCGGCGATGGCCGAGATCGCCCGGCTGCTTGACGCATGACCCCCGGCCGCCGGGGCGCATGATCTCCCGGCCGCCCGGACGGCCGGGGCGAAATGACCGTCTTGCCCCATATCGAACGTAGATTCTATGCTTCCTGGATGACCGGCCCTGATCCTGACCGTCTCCGGTACGCGCAGATCGCCGGGGCCGCCGCGCGCCACGCCCAGGCCTGGCTGACCGCCGGGCAGGAAGCGGCGGCGGTCGCCGAGCTGAGACAGGCCGCGGCCGGACGGGCCGACCTGCTGGCCGAATGCGCCGGCACGGCGCTCGGCTTCGGCGAGGACGGGCAGGACGCCGCCCGGTACCGGCAGATCGCTGAGCTGTGCATCGCCGCCGGGGCGGACCGGGCACTCATCGAGCGCTGGATCGCCGTCGGGCGGCAGCGGGCGGCCGCCGCAACGGCCATGCCGCACTCCGGGCCGTCCGCCCGCGGGGCGACCGGCCCGCCGCACCCGGATGACCAGCCCGGCGCCGGATGACCGGCCCTCCGGCACGCGGATGACCAGCCCTCGGCGCCCGCTTCAGGCGCGGATCGGGCCGAGCCGGACGCTGGGCTGGCCGAGCAGCCGTTTCGCCTCGCGGATGCCGCTGGTCATCGCCCCGTCGGCGTAGGCCAGCCGCGCGCTCTGGGTATGCTCCCCCGCGAACAGCAGCCGCCCGCCGACCGGCTCGCCGAGCAGGTCAGCGTCGGCCGGGCTGGCCCCGGGAGGGATGTGGGCGTAGGCGCCGCCGGTGTAGGGATCGCTGGCCCATGAGGTCACGGCCACGCCGGCCGGCGCCGGGCACGGCCGGCCGATCGCCTCGGCGAGCAGGTCAAGGGCCCACCGGGCGGCACCGCCGGACGGTCCCGACAGCCGGACGGCGTCGCTGTGGAAGACGAAAAAGGCCAGCGCCGGGCCTGCGCCGAACGCGTCCAGCCCGAGCGCCCAGACCATCCACTGCCCGGGATCGCGAGGGAAGATCATCAAGTGCGGGAAGCCCGCGGCGCGCCAGAACGGCTCGTCGAACCGCAGCACCACCTTCTCGAAGCGGCCGAACCCGAGCCGCCCGATGGCCGCCAGCCGGTCAGGCGGCAGCGCGGGTGAGAACCGCGGCGCGCCCCGTTTGAGCACACCCAGCGGCACCGTCACCACCGCGTGCGAGCCTTCCTCGGACGTGCCGTCGGCGTTCTGCACGCGCACCCCGCCCGCGGAGAGCACGACGTCGGTCACTTCGATGCCCAGGCGCAGATCGACGCCGGTGGCCATCGCGTCCACCAGGCGCCGGTAGCCCCCGTCCGGCACATCGCCGAAATAGTTCCCGTCGTACTCGAACTCGTTCCACATCCAGCGCAGCGACTGGCGCTCGGCGAGATCGGCGGACTCGGCCTCGATGGCCCCGTACAGCATCTGCCGCGCCCGCCTCACCGGGCCCGGCGCCAGGCCGGCCCTGGCCACGAACGCCTCGATCCCGTCCGCCGCGGACGCATCCGGCCCGAGCTCGGCGGCCAGCTGCCCGGCCGCCGCCGGGAAGGTCTCGAGGTACAGGCGGAGAGCCGCCTCGGCCTCGGCGGCCGGCAGGCGGCGGCCCTCGCCGCAGTCGAAGCCGGCCATGTCCGGCACCGGGTCCGCGCTCCGGCAGGCAATGCCGGCCAGCTGCGCGAACGCCCGCATCGGGTTCCCGCCCCCCGGCATGTGGATCCACGACCCGCCCAGATCGACGGGCGAGCCCGCCAGGTCAACCGTGTGCAGCCGGCCGCCGGTCCGGTCGCGGGCCTCCACCACCACGCACTCGACCCCGCCGTGCGCCAGCGCGTTCGCGGCCGTCAGCCCGGCGATCCCGGCGCCGACCACCACCACCCGCTCGACCGGTCCCGTCACCCCGGCGGGGACGTCGTCGCGCCGGTCGTCGAAGCGTTCAGCCGTCAACCCGGGCGCTGCCTCGTCCGCCACCGGCTACCCGGGCGGCAGGACGTCGAGGTCGAGCTCGTTGCGCTCCGGGTCGGCCGCGTCGATCACCAGGTACCCCACCTTGGCGGGCATGCGGTCCCTCCGTTCATGGCCGGGTGACCGGCTGCTCCCGTCGCCGGCCGGGCGATGGGAGCCCTCCCCACATCCGCCGGGGCGGCTGCGCGCGCTCTTAACCGGTGCACAGACCCATAACCGTCTCGTACAAGGAGGACACCATGCAACTTCCCGCTCTCTCATCTCGCCGGCTGTCCGGCGCGGCTGGCGTGGCCCGCGCCGCGGCGCCGATGGCCAGGGCGAGGACGGCGCGGATCGCGGCCGCTGGCATCGCGCAGGCCGGCGCCGGCGTGCTGGCCGTGGCCACGGCAGCGGGCGCGGCGACCGGCAGCGGAGCCGCCGCCGGAGTGACATCGGCCCGGTGCCGGGCCCCTAGGGGCCGCCGTCAGGACGTTTCACGAGCCCACAGCGCGGCCAGCTGCGCCGGGCTGATGTTGCCGCCGCTGCAGACGACCGCCACCGTCCGGCCTGCGAACCGCTCGGGCGCGCCCAGCACCGCGGCCAGCGCGGCCGCCCCGGCCGGCTCGACCAGGTTGCGGGTCTTCTCGATCATCATCCGGGTGGCGGCCCTCAGCGCATCCTCGGAGACCAGGACGAAATCGTCCAGCAGCTCCCACATGATCCGCTGCGGCAGCTCGAACGCGGTCCGGGTGGCCAGCCCCTCGGCGAACGTGCCCATGGTGTCCTCGACGAGCGAACGGGCCCGCCAGGAGCGGTACGCGGCCGGGGCCGCCTCGGACTGCACGCCGATGACCTCGACCGATGCGCGTACCGCCTTGGCCACGACGCAGGCGCCCGCCGCCCCGCTGCCGCCGCCGACCGGGACCACGATCACCTCGGTGTCCGGCCGCTCCTCAAGGATCTCCAGGGTGGAGGTGGCGACCCCGGCGATGAGCGCCGGCTCGTCGCCCGAGTGGATGTACCGGAACTGGTGCTCGGTGGCCTGCTTCTCGCAGTACTCGCGGGCCTCGTCGAAATCGCGGCCGTGGAACACCACCTCGGCGCCCAGGGCCCGCATCGATTCGACCTTCACCGGGTTGGCCTGCTCGGGCATGCAGATGACCGCGCGCACGCCGAACACCTCCGCCGCGTACGCGACCGACTGGCCGTGATTGCCGGTCGAGGCCGCCGTAACGCCCCGGCGCCGCTCGTCCGCGGTCAGCTGGCTGACGAGGTTCACGCCACCGCGGACCTTGAAGGCCCCCACCGGCTGATGGTTCTCGTGCTTGACCCACACCCGCGCGCCGGCCACCGTATCGAGCGCGGGATAGCGGTACAGGGGGGTGGGCCGCAGGTAGGACGCGATGCGCTGGCGCGCGGCCAGCACGTCGGCGAGATCCGGGACAGGCGGCGCGGTCATGGCACGTGTCTATCACCCGCCCCGACCTGGGCGGCGCGGCGGTCCAGGCGCTGGCCCAGTGGCGCAACCGGCCGGTGTACATCACCAGCGACGTTCCGCGGCGGGCGGTGCTCCAACGGCGGCGCGCCGAGCAGCATCGGCGTGTCCTGGGTGGTGCTCAACAGCGTCATGACCGGCAACAAGGCGATCGGCTTCGGCGGCAAGGTCGCGGTGGCCGGTGAACTGGCAGGACGGGCAGGACAGCACCCGCAAGCAGGCGTGGGAATCCCGGGCAACCGGCGATGGGGAGGTGTCCCCATCTCGGGAGTACAGCCGTGTTTGACCGGCCTTCTACCTGGTGGCGCGGATAGTGTCTGAATCCAGGTGTCATTCCGCGAGCCCGACTGCTGAACCCCGATCCATGCGGGCCGGCCCCGCGGCCCCTGAACTGCCGGAGCATCCACCGTGGCCCAGCTGACCGAGCTGCTGAACCGGTGGCGCGACGATCTTTCCGCCTGGGCGATTCCCGACCACATCACCGCCGGCGTCGCCGAGTCGCCGTGGGTGCTGCCCCGGCAGGTGTTCGCGCGCCGCGCCGACCGGCTGCGCCAGGCCCCGGCCGGCCCGTCGTTCGAGCGGGCGTGGGAGGCGCTGGACCCAGCGGGCAGCGTGCTGGACATCGGCTCCGGGCCGGCGCGGCGTGCCTGCCACTGGCCCCGCGCATCACCACGCTGACCGCGGTCAACGCCGACGAAGGGATGCTCGGGCTGCTGGCCGGGCGGGCCGCCGAGGCGGGCCTGACGGCCCGGACAGTCCACGGCCAGTGGCCCGGCGTCGCCGGGCGCCTCGCGCCCGCCGACGTCGTGACCTGCCACCATGTCATCTTCAACGTGCCCGACCTGGGACCGTTCCTGGCGGCGCTGACCGGTCACGCCCGCAGGCGGGTAATCGTCGAGACCGCCGTGGTCCATCCGCTGACCTCGCTCAACCCTTTGTGGCTGCGCTTTCACGGCCTGAAACGGCCGGAGCGGCCCACCGCGGGCGACACGCTGGCGATCCTGGCCGCGATGGGCCTGAACCCGAGGCACACTGAATGGAGCCGCCCGGCCGAAACCGACTACCAGTCGATGGCGGAGCTGGTGGAAGTGACCAGGCGCCGGCTGTGCCTGCCGCCCGAGCGGGCGGGCGAGGTGGAGGCCGCACTGGCGGACCTGGGGATCAATGCCGGGGAGCCCAGGGACCTGGGATCGTCAGGGAGAAAAGTGGTCACGATCTGGTGGGAGGGAACCGCGTGAACGAGTGGCCATCAGGCTGGTTCCGCGACGAGAAGCCCGCCCAGGCCGGAGCGGCCGGCGGCGCGCCCGGTGCCCCCGGGGGGGCCGGCCAGGGCCGGCCCGGCGGGACGCCGCCGGGAGCGGCGAGCGAGCCCACCGTGGGCCTGCCCGGGGGCGGCGCCGGGGCGGCACCGGCCGGCGGCGCCTACGCGGCGGCGGCCAGCCAGCACGGCCCATCCGCCCAGGCGGGCCAGGCGGGCCGGGGCGGTGGTTGGCCGGACCAGCCGCCGCGGTACGGATCGCCGCGCGGCGGCCAGCGCGGCCCGGCCGCCGCCACCCGCACCCGGCCGCCGCGGCCGGGCCCACCACGCCGGGGCGGCGGGGGGATGGGACGGCATCGAGGGCGGCGGATCCTGCTCATCGTCGTCGTCATCGTGCTCGCCGTGCTGGTCCTCACCGGCGCGATGTACTTCTACCTGGACTCCAAGCTCAGCCGGAGCAACGTGCTCGTGGACTACGCGGGCCGCCCGGCCGCGGGCGCCGGGCAGAACTGGCTCATCACCGGCTCGGACAGCCGTCAGGGGCTGACCCGTGCGGAGGAACGCAAGCTGCACACGGGAGCCGCCAGCGGGCACCGCTCGGACACCATCCTGCTCCTGCATATCCCGTCGAACGGCGGCCGGGCGGTGCTCGTCAGCCTGCCCCGCGACTCTTATGTCCAGATTCCCGGGTACGGGAACAACAAGATCAACGCCGCTTATTCGTTCGGCGGCCCGAAGCTGCTCGTCAGAACGGTGGAGAACAACACCGGCCTGCGGATCGATCACTACATGGGAATTGGTTTCGGCGGGCTGGTGAACGTCGTCAACGCGGTCGGTGGCGTCGACATGTGCGTGCCGCATTCGATCCACGACCAGGCCTCCGGCCTGCGCCTGCAGGCGGGCTGCCAGACGCTGGACGGCGCGCAGGCCCTCGCGTATGTGCGCGACCGGCACACGTTCGCCGATCAGGATCTCCAGCGCGTCCAGAATCAGCGGATCTTTCTGCGGGCCCTGCTGCGCAAGATGACCAGCCCGGGCACCATGCTCAACCCGTTCGCCGCGGTTCCCGCCGCGTTCGGGGCCACCAGCGCGCTCAAAGTGGACAACGGCACTCACCTGTACCAGCTGTTGCAGGTCGCGCTCGCCCTGCGCAATCCCGAAACCACGACCGTCCCCATCGCCAACGCGAATTACCCGGTCTACCTCGTCGGCGACACGGTGCTGTGGGACAACGCCAAGGCGAACCGGCTGTTCCATGACCTGAACCACGACCAGCCGGTGCCCAAGAGCCTGCTCACCGGCTCCGGCCTGTCCGGGTAGGAGGCAGGGCACGAGAAGCGGGTCCGCGGCTTGTTGCCCGCGCATAACCTTTCCGACGCGATCAAATCTGCTCTTGCGCGGGCCGGGGCTGGTTTCGATAGCATGCCCACGCAACATATCCGCTGGTGTTGGGTGGGCGGAGGTCAGATGAGGACCGCCAGCGTGTCCCGCGTCGTGCGCCCGATGGGCCTTTCGTCGCGCGAAGCGGAGATCATGTCCCTTATCGCGGAAGGGCACTCGAACGGGGAGATTGCCGCCCGTCTGGTGCTCGCCGAGAAGACCGTGAAAAACCACGTCAACCGGATCTACGCCAAGCTCGGGGCCGATTCCAGGGCAGCGGCCATCGTCCGCTGGACCGACGCCAGCAGCCGCCCGGCGTGACCGGGCCGCCCACTCCGCGCCGGGCGGCGCGGCCCGCCTGGCCCCGGACTGTGGCCCGCGGTCCTGACCTTGGCATACGATCGTCAGATCAGCCCCAGGCTGCGTTCAGGAAACCCTCAGGTAGATCTTCCAGGATCGACACATGACGACCCCCTCGGGCGACGGGCGGAAGCGGCATGATGCCCGGCTGCTCGTTGTGGAGGATGAGCCGAACATCCTCGAGCTGCTGGCCGCCAGCCTCCGCTATGCCGGATTCGAGGTGATCACCGCTGCCGCCGGGACGGAGGCCGTGCAGGCGGCGAGCCGCCACCGGCCCGACCTGATCGTGCTCGACGTCATGCTGCCCGACATGGACGGGTTCGACGTGGTCCGGCGGCTGCGGGGCGGCGGCACCCGCATCCCGGTGGTCTTCCTGACCGCGCGGGACGCGATGGAGGACAAGGTCCGGGGCCTCACCCTGGGCGGCGACGACTACGTGACCAAGCCGTTCAGCCTGGAGGAGGTCATCGCGCGGATCCGGGCGGTCCTGCGCCGCACCCGTGGCGATGCCGCCGAGCCCACGCCCAGGCTGAAGTTCGCCGACCTCGAGCTCGACGAGGACAGCCACGAGGTGTGGCGGGCCGGCTCGCCGGTCCAGCTGTCCCCGACCGAGTTCAAGCTGCTCCGCTACTTCATGGGCAACGCCAACCGGGTGCTGTCCAAGATGCAGATCCTCGACCACGTGTGGGATTACGACTTCCGCGGCGACACCGGCATCGTCGAGTCCTACGTGTCCGTGCTGCGCCGCAAGGTGGACAACAGCGGTCCGCGGCTGATCCACACCCTGCGCGGCGTCGGGTACGTGCTCCGGCTTCCATCCCCGTAGCCATCAGCTCATGTCTGTGCAGTCCGGGTTCCGCCGCCGCTGGCAGAAGGCCCGGCGGGCATCCGGCCGGGTCCCGCTGCGGATCAAGCTGATCAGCGCGGTGCTCGCGCTGGTCCTGATCGCTTTGGGCGCCATCAGCATCGGCGGGATCACGCTGCTCCGCAATTATCTGCTCGGCCCGTTCGACGCCGACCTGCTCGCCAGCCAGCATGGTGCCCAGCGCTTCACGGAGAGGTGCCTGGTGCCCCCGTCCCCGTGCCCGGAGCCCGTGCCGGGTGGCGTGATGATCGACTGGCTGCCCGTGCACGGCCAGCCGCAGGCGGTGTGGCTGCCGGTGCAGGCCCAGGCCGGCATCATGCCTTCGGCGTCGAGCATCCTCCCGGGCCCGGTCATCCCGGCCGACCCGGGCTGGGCGGCCGGCCTCGCGGGCCATACGGTCACCGTGCCGGCCACGTCGGGCGGCGGCCACTGGCGGCTGACCGCCTTCCCCACCCGGTTCATCAACGGCGCGACCGGGCAGACGACCAGCGGCACCATCATCGTGGGGTTCGATGTGTCCAGCGTCTACCGGACCCTGGACGGGCTGGCGCTCATCGACCTGATCGTGAGCGCGGTGGTGCTGGTGGCGCTGGCCATCGTCGGGATCGCGATCGTGCGCAGCAGCCTGCGCCCGCTGACCGACATCGAGCTCACCGCGGAGGCGATCGCCGCGGGCGACCTGTCCCGGCGGGTGCCCGACCGCGATCCCCGGACCGAGGTCGGGCGGCTCGGCCGTTCGCTCAACGCCATGCTGGCCCAGGTCGAGGCCGCGTTCCACGCCCGGGAGAAGTCCGAGGCCGCCGCGCGGTGGTCCGAGGAGAGGATGCGCCAGTTCGTCGCGGACGCCAGCCACGAGCTGCGGACGCCGCTGACCGCGATCCGCGGCTACGCCGAGTACTACCGGCAGCGCGGCGGGGCGGCGGGCAACGGCGCCCGTCACGCCGCTCCCGCGAGCACCGAATCCGGCCTGGCCGCCGACGGCCAGCTCAGCGAGCCGGACGTAGACCGGATCATGCAGCGGGTGGAGCAGGAGTCCGCCCGGATGGGCGTGCTGGTGGAGGACATGCTGCTGCTGGCGCGGCTCGACCAGCAGCGGCCGCTCGAACGCCGGCCGGTCAACATGCTCACCGTCGCCGCCGATGCCGTGCAGGACGCCCGGATGATCGCCCCCAGCCGGAGGATCGAGCTGGCGGTCGGCAGCGGCGCGGCCTTCCTCGTCCTCGGTGACGAGGCCCGGCTGCGGCAGGTCATCAGCAACCTGATGAGCAACGCCCTCACCCACACTCCCGACGGGACGCCGATCGACGTCCGGATCCTCGCCCACGGCCCGGACGGCCGTCTCCCGGTGCCCAGCGTGACCCTCGAGGTCAACGACCACGGCCCCGGCCTGAGCGGGGAGCAAGCCGACCGGGTCTTCGAGCGGTTCTACCGGGCCGACCAGGCCCGCCGGCGCAAGACCGGCGGCGCCGGGCTGGGCCTGGCGATCGTCTACGCCCTGGTGGCCGCGCACGGGGGGACCACCGGCGTGGATACGGCCCCCGGCGAGGGCGCCACGTTCTGGATCACGCTCCCGCTCGCCGCCGAAGCAGCCTGACCGCGTCCCGGCCGCACTTGCCCACTGCGGCTACCCGGCGGCCGGCGCGCCTCACGCGGCCAGCGCGGCCCGGGCGGCCTCGGCGACCGGCCCGGCGTAACCGGCGCCGAACAGGCAGGCGTGGACGAGGAGCGGATGCAGCTGGTGCAGCGGCACCCGGGCCCGCCAGCCCGCCGCCAGCGGCGCGGCTTCGTGGTAACTGGCCAGGATCCGGTCCAGGAACGGCGCGCCGAACAGGGCCAGCATCGCCAGGTCGGTCTCCCGGTGCCCGCCGTGCGCGGCCGGGTCGATCAGCCAGCCGCGCCCGCCGGACCACAGCACGTTCCCGGACCAGCAGTCGCCGTGAATGCGGCTCGGCGGCTCGGCCGGGCCCGCCAGATCGGCGATACGCGCCATCACGGCTTCCACCGGCCGCACCTGCGCCGGGCCCAGCGTGCCCGCGTCGGCGGCCCGGCGCAGATAGGGCAGCAGCCGCCGGCTCGCATACCAGCCGGGCCAGGCCCCCGTCCCCTCCCCCGCCATGCCTCCGCCCTGGCCAGCGGCCGCGCTCTCGCCCGCGGCGGGCCCGTCGTTCGGCAGCGGCAGGCTCGCGATGAACCCCGGCCAGGGCGCCCCGAACCGGTCCGCCCCGGCCGCGTGCATCAGCGCCAGGTCGCGCCCGAACCGCCCGGCGCTGGCCGCGTCCGCCGCCCCGGCCCGTACCCAGGAGATGACCAGCGTGGACTCGTCGCACCCGGCCACGCCGGGCACCGGCACCGCGCCCGCCTCGTTCAGCCACTCCAGTCCCCGGGCTTCGGCCCTGAGCGCCGAGGCGGTCAGGGCGGCACCCTGACCCCCCATGGCCGCCTTGACGAACACCACCCGGCCGTCGGCGAGCGAGGCACGGTAGTGGCGGTAGGCGAACTGCGAGCCGGTGGCCCGCAGTTCGCTGACCCCGGCGCCGGCCAGCCGCTCCAGCCGCTGGGCGAGCTCGGTGTCCGGGTTTCCGCTCACCTCCCGGCGGGCTGCGCGCCGAGGAACTCGGCGAGCCGCCGGGCCAGCCCCTTCGCGGCCGCGTGGATCAGGTCGAACGCGCGCGCGTACTCACCGGGATGGCCCCCGTAGGGGTCGGGCACCTCGCCGCCGAAAGGATCGTCGTCGGCCAGGCCCGGGTCGAACGAGCGCAGCAGCCGGATCCGGCCGGCGGCATCGGAGCCGCGCGCCATCCGGCGCAGGTCGGCGAGGTTGCCCTGGTCCATCGCGAGCAGCAGGTCATATCCGCCCAGCCAGGAGGGCTCGATCTGCCGTGCCCGGTGCGCGGAGCCGTCGTAGCCATGCCGGGCGAGCTCGGCCCCGGCCGGCCCGTAGATCCGCTCCCCCACGTGCCAGTCCCCGGTGCCCGCGCTCTCGACCGTCACCGCCCCCGCCAGCCCGGCCCGCGCCAGCTCCTCACGCAGCACCACCTCAGCCATGGGTGATCGGCAGATGTTCCCCAGGCAGACCAGGCAAACCCGGTACGGGCCAGATGACAGCCGGTGGCCAGGCAGCTCTTCGGCGGCGGCTCTTTGCGCGGACATGCAACCAGAATGCCTGATCACGGCTGGTGTTGCCCGTGGTGCCACCCTACGCATTCAGGCGACCGCGCACGGGCAGGACGTGCGTGGCCTCTCTCGTTATGCAAGATGGGGCAGGTTGCGGATGACGGGGCATGTCACCATGGATCGCATGCCCCCGCATGATGAGACATACCGGTCACTGTCGTACTGGCTGGATTCGGTGCCCGGGCCGCTGTCCCCGGCCGATCCGCTGGCGGGAGACCTCGACGTGGACGTGGCCATCGCCGGCGCCGGATTCACCGGGCTGTGGACGGCCTATTACCTGGCCCGCGCGCAGCCCAGCCTGCGGGTGGCCGTCTGCGAGGCGCAGATCGCCGGGTTCGGCGCGTCCGGGCGCAACGGCGGCTGGTGCTCGGCGCTGTTCCCCGCGTCGCTGGCCAAGCTCACCAGGATGGCGGGCCGGGACGCGGCGATCGCCATGTACCGGGCGATGCAGCGGACCGTGGACGAGGTGGGCCGGGTCGCGGCGGCGGAGGGCATCGACTGCCACTGGGCCAAGGGCGGCACCGTGCACCTGGCCCGCTCCGCCACCCAGCTCGAGCGGGCCAGGGCCGAGGTCGCCGAGGCGCGGGAGTTCGGGTTCGGCGAGGACGACCTGCGCCTGCTGACCGCGGCGGAGGCGCGCGAGCATGCCATGGCCACCGACATCGTGGGCGCGACGTACACACCGCACTGCGCGGCCATCCACCCCGCCCGGCTGGTGCGCGGCCTCGCCGAGGCGGTGCGGCGGCACGGGGTCGCGGTCCACGAGGCCACCCCGGTCACCGAGATCGCGCCGGGGAGCCTGCGCACGCCCATGGGCACCGTCCGGGCGCGGTACGTGATCCGGGCCACCGAGGGCTACACGCCGCAACTGCCCGGCCTGGAGCGTGCCATCGCGCCGGTGTACTCGCTGATGATCGGGACGGAGCCGCTGCCGGAGGAGGTGTGGGCACAGATCGGGCTGACCGGCCGGCCGACCTTCGGCGACCACCGGCACATGATCATCTACGGCCAGCGGACCGCGGACGGGCGGCTGGCGTTCGGCGGCCGCGGCGCGCCCTATCACCTGGGGTCGGCGATCCGGCCCCAGTTCGACCGGGTGCCGCAGGTCTTCGACGCGCTGCGGCACACCCTGACCGACCTGTTCCCGGTCCTGGCCGACGCGAAGATGACGCACACCTGGGGCGGCCCGCTCGGCGTCCCGCGCGACTGGTGCGCGTCCGTGGGACTGGACCCGGCCACCGGGCTCGGCTGGGCGGGCGGCTACGTCGGCGACGGGGTCTCCACCACGAACCTGGCCGGCCGGACCCTGGCCGACCTGATCCTCGGCACCGGCAGCGACCTCACCCGGCTGCCCTGGGTCAACCACCGCTCGCCCCGCTGGGAGGCCGAGCCCCTGCGGTGGCTGGGGATGAACACCGGGCGGCACGTCATGAGCTGGGCCGACCGCCGGGAGGCGCGCACCGGCCACCAGTCCCGCGCCGCACAGGTGTTCGGCCGGTTCCTGGGTGACTGACCAGCCGGGCCGCGACGCGCGCGGTTGGTTCGCGCCGCCATCGCGAATGCTGTTACCATCACTGAGTCTCAAGCGCCGCTAGCTCAACTGGCAGAGCAGCGGACTCTTAATCCGCGGGTTCGGGGTTCGAGTCCCTGGCGGCGCACCCGTCCTGAACTGCGGTAATTCTCTCCTTGGGCATGCGATCATGGCCTGGCGTGGAACGAACTCCATCCGCCGCTTCGATGCTCAGAACGACCACAGCGCACAGCTGCTACTCACGCACAGTGACCGGACTACCAGTTCGATCAGCGCGATAACCCGTCAGACCGACCGAACCGGTCCGCCCGATCGAGTCGCCACTGTGACCCGGGTCGGGAGGTGGCACTTGCGGTTGTGAAAGCGTCGACGCGCCGAATGAACGGTTCGGTTGCTGCCGGTCCGGCTGGATCAGGCTGTCTGTGGGCGCGAGCCGTCACGGCCGCTGGCACGTCTTCAAGAGGGTTCCATTCGCCCACGGCTGCTCGGACACCGTGACCGGATCCTCAAGGATGCTGACCAGCCTTTTGGCCCGTGTTTCGGCAGGTATGGGATGAGGCCTCAGCTGGAGGGAAGGCGCACTGTCACCCTGGGCGCGTAGTAGCCGCGCCGCGGGGTGGCTACCCGGCGAGCGCGTACGCGGTGGCGAGCCAGCCGCGCAGCTCGTTGTCGAGGTCGGTGGCTGCGGTGATGCGGACGCGGTGGGTGAACAGCGGGTTGAACTTGGCCGCCGGCTCCAGCCGGGCGGTCGGTGGCGTTGTTGCGGGCAGGATCAGCCCGAGGTCGATGCGGCTGGTGGTGCTGGGCTGGACCATCGCGAACTGCTTGCGGCGGCGAAGGCTCAGGTAGCCCTTCTTCGGGGCGATGTCGAAGGCGCCCAGCGCGCGGATCTCGCCGAGGAGGGCATCGTGCAGCGGCCGGAGTCCGGCTTTGGCGCCGGTGTAAAGGGCATCTGCCGGGTCCGACGGGGCGGCTACGCCGGCGTCGTGGCGTTGGCGGGCGAGCAGCGAGACGCGGTGCGCGGCGCCGTGCGCGAGCCCGTGGTCAGCCTTGAGCATCGCCACGACCTCGTTGTGCTTGGTCAGGCCCGAGGCGTCGATGACCGCGAACCAGTGGTCGAGGGGCTTGCCGTAGGTGGCCTCGATGTTGCGGATCTGGGACTGCAGGGCGGCGTTGACGTCCATCAGGTCTCCTCGGTCGGTGCGTGTGCCGCGCCGAGCGCGGCGATCTGGCCGGTGATGTGCCGGCGGACCGGGCCGGCCGGCGGGCACACGGTGGCTATTACCGTGGCGTTCCGGGCGCCCTCAGGGTAATGGTCACCGGGTGGGTTGTGGCTGGCTGTGGCCCGGGGTGATCACTGGCAGGCCGGCCGCGGCCCAGGCGGTGAATCCTCCGTCAAGGTCGGTTGCGTAGCTGAGGCCCAGCTGCTGCAGGTTCGCTACTGCCAGGCTGGACTGGTATCCCTGGTCGCAGATGAGGATGATGTGCAAGTCCCGGTGGGTGATGGCGGGGTGCCTCCACTCGCACGCGGGGTCGCAGCGCCATTCCAGGCCGTTGCGGGGCAGCACGATGGCGCCGGGGATAAGGCCGTCTTCGCGGCGCTGGTCGTCGCCGCGGATGTCGATCAGCAGAGCGCCACCGGCCTGGGCGCGGAGGGCCTCGGCGGGCGATGGGCGGCCTGGCAGTGTGGCCCGGGCCTGGGCGAGCAGCTCATCGACGGTCTTGGGGGCGCGGCGTCGGGCCATGTCGGGCCTCCTGATCAAGTGGTACGTCCCCATCAGCCTCGCCGGCCGCGATTGCAGCCAGATTGCAGCCGCGAGAGAGCCGCACCTGCCAGCCCACCTGCGAATGTATGGCTCCGGTTGATCTGCGTCTTTTGGCTCCGGCTGATCTGCGACGTGGTTCCGGCTGATGGGCGGCCCCACCACGAAGACGGGAACAGAGCAGTCAGCATCGAGGCGGGCCGCACTGGCACCGGTCGTCCATTACATGCCCAGCCACCGTTAGCGGGCGCCGATGCCGCTAGCGCCCAAGATCACCTGCCATTAGCGTGCCTGTGACGGGGAGCCGGGAGTCTTACGGAAGGCGGCCCAGGTGAACGGCTGCATCACGCCAGCAGGCGTGATGTGCTCCTCGCGATCCCCGGCGCACAGCGTCCACGCCGGGCCGAGGTGGGCCGCCAATGCCGGGATGTCATAGCGGGCGACCGGGAGACCCGAGCATCGGTCCGGGCCGTCGGGTGCGAAGCAGCCGAACACCGCGACGGCATCAGTTTCCGTGGCGGCATCAAGGACACGGACATACCGGTGCTGGCCGGGCGGGCTGGTCAGGAAATGGAAGACCGCCCGGTCGTGCCAGACCCGGAACCGCCGCAGCGGCTCCCACGCCAGAACATCAGTAGCCAGCCACTGAACCTGCTGCGCTTGCTCACCCAGACGATCCTGCGCGTACCGCATCCCCGTCATGGAAATGTCCAGCACCGTGATGTCCCGGAATCCCCGGCCAAGCAGCGCACCAGCCAGACGTGACGCGCCGCCGCCCACGTCGATCAGGCTGTCGCTGGCCGTGACCCCTGCGGCATCGAGCATCGTCAGCGACATGCGCAGGCAGGCCTGGAACCAGCTGCGGGAGGCATCACCCCCGGCATAGACCTCATCCCAGTGCGACACCCCATCGCGATGGGCCGACATAACGCCAGCATGGCCCATCCGGGCAGGTGAACGGTAGCGCGCCGCCGCGGACACCGGGTCACGGTACGCGCCGGGTCTAACGTGCTTCCATCCTCCGCTTGAGCGCTGCCAGGTTGTCCGGCATCTCCTTACGAGCCTGCCGGCGGACCACCAGCGGCACGAGCACCTTGCCGATGCCGTGGCCTGTGAAGTCGACGCTGATGGTCAGCCGGGAGGGGGAAACGGTCACGGGCTCGACCAGGACATCGACAGCCGCCCGGATCGGGCCGTCTACGCCCCGCACGCTCCAGGTCTTGGGCGGGTCGATCTGCATCAGCTCGGACGTCGAGGGCCGGTTGGCGCCGCCGATGCGCCGGGTCGTCACGCATTTTGCGCCGACGGCCGGTGCCTGTGTGCCGTCGGCCGGGCCGTCCATGTGCCCGTCCACCACGCCCTTTTGCCACTCGCTGAACCGGGCCGGGTCGGTGGCGTAGGCGAAGACCTCGGCGGCCGGGCGCCCGACCTCGGTGCTGGCCACGATCGGCGGCATGTCAGCTGCCTTCCTTCGCCAGCGCGGCGTAGCGAGCCAGGTACAACGGCCAGCCCTGCGCCCCATCGACGCCGCCAGCGACCGCTTCCCACCCGGGACCGTGCCGGTCGATGTGCCGGTGCTCCAGCTCCACCCGCGTGCGGGTCGGCGACTCGGCGTAGAACCGCACTTCGACCTCGCTGGTCTGGGCCGGGTCGGTCTCGATCGTCCATCGCGGGCTGATATCCCAGCTGAACACCACCCGGTCCGGCGGATCGAAGGCCAGGATCCGCGCCCACCGGCACTCGCTGCCGTCGGCGGCCCGGTTGACGATATTGCCGCCGACGCGCGGCTCGAACACAGTCTGCGAGATGGGCGCGCCGAGCAGATTGTGCTCGGGCGGCTTGAAGTCCCCGAACCGGTCGGTGAACACCGTGAAGGCACGCCCGATCGGCGCGTTGACGACGATCTGCTTGCGGACCGTC
This sequence comes from uncultured Actinomycetes bacterium, assembly GCA_963730065.1. GTDB lineage: Bacteria > Actinomycetota > Actinomycetes > Streptosporangiales > Streptosporangiaceae > UBA9676. Next base: position 65,386 of record CAVSQL010000023.1, read on the forward strand.
ACCGCCTCGGTCTGAGCCATCAGTCCTCCCTGGCTGGTACTTCGGTGGCCTTGGCGTACGCGGTCAGCGCCCGCTGCCAGTAGGTATCGAGCTGATCCCGCAGCGCCGCCAGGGCCGCCGGATTAAGCCGGTAGATCCGCCGCGTCCCCGCGGCAACGTCATCCACCAGGCCCGCGTCCTTGAGGATCTTCAGATGCTGCGACACCGCCGACCGGCTGACCGGCAGGCCCGCCGCCAGCTCCCCCACCGCCCGCGGCCCCTCGGCCAGGCACGCCACTATCGCCCAGCGCGTCCCGTCAGCCAGCGCACCCCAGCGCTCAGCATCTCGGTTAGCATCCACTAACCGTTAGAATCCACTAACCAACCCTTCATGTCAAGACACCGTGGCAGCCCGCAGAGTCCCGGCCGAGCAGATGACCCGCCGCCGTGCCGACTCGAACGCTTCCCACCAGGCCTCTCAACGCTACGGCCCGGCTCACTGCCATCCCGGCCAGACCCCCAGCGTCTGACTCGAGTCTTCTATTAGATGACATGCATCGGGCCGGGCTGAGGTCGCTGGCCGGGTGCTGGAGACCTCCCCAGCTCAGACGCGGGTCAGGCTTGACCGCGTAGGCATTTCGCATGGGGCGCGTGCGCCCCTTCGGAGCGTGAGGAGGTCCCGATGCCCATCGTAGGCGGGCTGGATATCCACCGGAAGCAGCTGACGTTCGACTATCCCGGCACGGTGACCGGGGAGGTGCGGCGCGGCCAGATCGCCCCGGCCGGCCGGGAGCACCTGCGGGCTTGGCTGGTGCGGTTCGCTGGGCGCGGCGACGTCGCGTTCGCGGTGGAGGGGTGCACGGGGTGGCGGTATGTCGCCGAGGAGCTGGCCGCGGCCGGGATCGCCGCGCATGTGGGCGAGCCGGCCGACACCGCCGCTGCCCGTGGCCGCAAGCGGCATGCCAAGACCGACAAGACCGACTCCGCGCACTTGCGCCGGCTGCTGGCCGAGGGCAGGCTGCCGGAGTGCTGGGTCCCGCCGGCGCAGATCCTGGAGTACCGGGCGCTGCTGGAGACCTACCACGACGTGCGCCGCGAGCACACCGCCTGGGTGCAGCGCATCCACGCGGTCTTCTTCCACCAGGGCGCGCCAGCGCTGGGCGAAGGCGCGCTGCGTACCGAGCAGGGCCTGGCCGCGCTGCGCGAGGCCGCGGCCGCGCACCTGTCGCCGGGCGGGCAGCTGCAGGTCGCCACCGCCCTGGACATGCTCGCCGCCATCGAAGCCCGCATGGAGGTACTGCGCACGCAGCTGCGTTATGCCGCCCGGCACCTCACCGGCGCGAAGGTCCTCGCCGCGCGGCTGTATGGGGTCGGCCCGGTCACCGCGCTGGCGCTGACCTGCTGGCTGGCCGGGGAAGGCCGGTTCTCCTCCTCCCGCAAGGCGGTCCGGTTCACCGGACTGGACATCACCGTCTGGTCTTCGGACCGCAAAGGCCCGCCCGGGCGCCTGTCCCGGCAGGGGCCACCGGTGCTGCGCTGGGCGGTGTATGAGGCCGGCAAGACCCACGCCCGCGCTTCGGCCCCCGACCACGGCTACTACGCCGCCGTCAAGGACCGCAAGAACAGCAAGCGCGCGGCCTTGCCGGAGGCCCGCAAGATCGTCCGGCAGGCCTGCCACATCCTGACCGAACTTGGCGACGACGCGCTCACCGCCGCCTAACCCCTCACCCATGCCGATGGTCACCAGCCCCGCGACGCGCCGGCGCCGGGCGGGCACACCGCAGCCACACTTCACCCGATGGGGAACCACCGCGGCCAGCTCCCGCGAGCCGCTGTCAGCCGCTGCCGGCCTTGCCACCAAGGGCCAGGCGGGCGGCCTGATCAGACTGAGCGGCCGCATCCCCGCAAGCCGGGGACACCCAATCAATCATCTTGTCGCCGGGGCAGCGCCCAAGCCCCGTGGACCCAGGTAAGGCTGGCTGCTCCTCCCCCCGGCCCCGCCCACCACGGCTGGTCACCCGCACAGAAAGGCCCCGGCCTGAACCGCTGACCACACCCACGCACCACCACGGCTCCCTGCCCTGCCGCCTGGCAATGATCCGCTCCCGGGCGGCCGCCTCAAGGACGCCTAACGGCGCCGGCTACGCCGACCGGGCTCCCGCCCGGTCCTTGACCCGCCCGCCCGGTCGCAGGCCCGGCAGCTATCAGGGGCAGGGAGCCAACTTAACCATGCCCACACAGAGCAGCTCATGGGGCCGCAACGCCCAGGCCGAACCACCTTGCGGCGTCACCCGATACAGGTAAGGCGGTTCCATGCACGCTGCAGCCGACCGGGCGCTGGTTATCGGGTGTCATCCGGTTTCTGGCCCTATTTCGCGCGGATCGCCAGGTAGGGCGCGTCCGGAAGGCGTGGACAGGAGGCGAGACTTGCGCACAGATTGTTCGGAGTGGCATCCGGCAGTGTCCCGACCAGCGGATCAGGCGCCAGGGCGAGCGAGATCGTGGTCCGCGTACGAGTACGGCCTCAGCGCGCTAGGGGCGGCAACAACGGCACCGCCTCTGCCATCATTCGCTCAATGATCTGCGCGGCGGTCGGCACGTCGGCGATGTCGCCCACACCGCAGCCGGCGTACATGGCCATGGCAGCCACCTCGCCCGTGGTGAACACCGTCGGTGGCTGCGCGGACCAGCGGACGACCTCCCAACTCTGGTCCTGGTAGGCGGCGCGAGCGACGACCCGGCCCGCACCTGCAGCCGCACGCTCCCTGGCGATGCGCAGCACGCGATGGGGGGCGTCCGGCCAGCCTTCGCCGAACGCGGTCGTGTGCACAGTGGCTCCGGCGGTGGCTGCGAGCAGCGCAGCCACGTAGCCGGGGTGGGCTCCCGACTCGGTGGTGGCCAGGAAGCGGGTGCCCACTCGAGCTGCACTAGCGCCAGCGTTCAGGGCCCCGGCCAGCGCGGCGCCGGTGGCGATGCCGCCGGCGGCAATCACGGGCACCTCGACGGCCGCGATGACCTGCCCGAGCAGCGTGGCCAACGGCGTCGTGCCCCGCACATGGCCACCGGCCTCGATCCCTTGGGCGATCACCGCGTCGCAGCCGGCGTCGACGGCGGCCACCGCCTCGTCGAGGGAGCCGACCTGCCAGAAGGCGATCGCGCCGCCGGCATGGATGCGCTCCACCACGGTGGCGTCTGGATCACCCCAGAACACATCAACGACGCGTGCGCGACGGGCCGCAAGCTCGAGGTCCCCGGTTCTCGCCGGCAGGTCGAAGGCAAAGAACCCCACACCGACCGGCCGGTCCGTGCGCTCCTGGACCCAGTTCAACTGCTCATCCACAGACATGGGGAAGGTCGATGAGAGCATCCCCAGCCCGCCGGCCTGGCTCACCGCGGCTGCCAGCTCCGGTGTACCGGTGCCACCGCCCATCACCGCCAGCTGGATCGGCGCCCGGCATCCGGCCAACCTCGTGAACGGGGTCGCGAACTCTGCAGCCACCCTCGCGAAGCTACCTGCGGGACGGCAACCGTGCCCAGGTCATCCATGACATTCCCGGCCGGGTGTGCCCTGCCACCCAGATCGCTCCCTAGGCATGCGCCAAAATGACCACACCCGAGACGACCCCCGGCGACGAGCAAGTGGCGCGGCTGGAACCGGTCCGCGATGACGCCCGCGAAGGGCGCTGGCAGCGGCGGGACCGCCTGCGCGAACAGCAGCAACCCGACCGCTGTGGCGCTGCCTGCCGCCCGCTGCACATGCAAGATCAACGCGGTGGTCGCCATCGCGTCACCGAATGGACTGGATGGTCTGAGCCGCCAGCAGCCCGGCGAAGCCAGGAGACCGTCGTAACAGGCCCAACGCGGCCACGGCCTAACTGGGGCACGCGGATCCGTGGTGCGGCCTTACGCCTTGGCTGGAAGCGACCCCGCAAAGGCCGCCGCTTCAGCGACCCAGTGTCCCAGCGCGGGTCCGTCGAGTCCGTCGGGCTCGACGAAGACCATGCCCTTCATCGGCCGTCCGGTGAAGTCCATCTCCCGCACGTGCGGGCGCCTCAGCGCGTGGCTTGCGGCTGGTTCGCCCAGGCGCAGCATGAGGTCCTTGCCCACAACGCCGGCGAACATGTGCCCGTTGAGCATGAAAGCCAGGCCGCCGAACATCTTGCGCTCGGTCACGTCGCCGGTCAGGACGGCGGCGGCAGCTCGGATGCGGTCGGCAAGCGTCTCGTCGTATGCCATTCACACCTCCCTTCGGATGGGCAGTCCGAAGACCGGGAACAGTGCTGGGTCGGCGAACCCAGTGATTTCGATGATGTGGCCGCCGTCGACGGTCAGGACCATGATGCCGTAGGCGGACATTCCGGGTCCGTCATCGTCCTGGACGTATGCGGCCACGGCCGGCTGGCAATTAGCGCGGACGGGCACAAGCGTGATCCGGTCCAAGCACCCTGCGGCAGGCACCGTTCGCAGGAACCGCCCGATCGCGTCACGGCCCCGGTAGGCGGCGGGCAGCGGCGGCATGGTCAGCAGCGCGTCTTCCCGCAGGAGAGCCAGCAGGGCAGGAATGTCACAGGCGTGCCACGCCGTCACGTACCTGTTGAGCAGCCGCCGTTCCGCGTCCGCGTCGAGACGGCTGCCTGCCGGGACCGGCCGGCCTTTGCTGCGATGGTGTTCCAGAGTGGTTCTTGCTCGGTGGAGGAGGCTGTTCACTCCCGGGATCGTGGCACCGAGGACGTCTGCGGTCTCGGCGGCGGTGAATCCCAGGACGTCGCGAAGCAGGAGGACCGCCCGCTGCCGGGCGGCCAAGAGCTGGACAGCCGTCAAGAAGGCGAGATTCACGCTCTCCGCCAGGTCGTAGGCCGCCTCAGGCCCAGGTTCGGACGGCTCGCCGAGTTGGGAATCGGGAAATGGCTGAAGCGCGATCACCTCGACGTCGAGGGCGTTCGGCAGGGGTGGGCTAAATCCTGCTCCTGGTGAGAGCGGGCCTGCGGCACGGGCCCGGTGGGTGAGGCATCGATTCGTGGCGATCCGGTACAGCCATGTGCGTACCGACGATCGGCCCTCGAATCGGCCGAGGTGCCGCCAGGCTCGCACGAGCACCTCCTGAGTGACGTCTTCGGCATCGTGGAACGAGCCGAGCATCCGGTAGCAATGCAACTGAAGCTCCGCGCGGTAGGGGGCGACCAGGCTTGCGAACGCAGCCTGGTCGCCGCCCTTGGCCCGTCCCAGCAGGAAGGCATCATCGCGAGTTCGGCCGCCGCCGGGACCGTTCTCATGGTTCCCGCTGGGCTCATCTGGGGCCAGGGTCACACCACTCCTTGCTGCAGCACTGGGACCGGTCAGCCGGCCGAGGCCATGGCCGCGCGCAGTTCTTGCGCGTCGTAGATCAGTTCTCCCCGGACAAGACGGCCGTTCTCGACCTCCAGCAGCTCGGCGCTCGTCATGGGGGCCACGGGCAGTGCCATCTCCCAGGCAATAATCGAGCACACCCGGTTACCGTCGACGAACTGGTGACGGACGGTGAACTTCGTGACCATCGCGCCGGCTTCGCGGGCCATAGCCCGGTACCCCTCGGCGCTGTCGAAGCTCGCCACCGGCCCGCGGAAGCGGAAGTTGTCTGCGATCGGCACCTCGCTGAGGTCACCGTGCTTGCTGATCCACCCGTTGTAATACAGATCCGCGATCTCTTGCGGGGTCACTGTTCCTCCACACCGCCCGGGCCGCGGGCCGATCCCGCACCCGTCACTACCACAGACCCAGGCCCGGCCCACGACTGTGCGGTCCGAGGCAGGCTCTTAATCTCCCGACGGCGGGCGCCCGGCGGCGACTTGAGGTGGCTCAGGGTGACAGCGGGGCCACGGCGGCGCCGGCGGCTGCGCCGAGAGGCGAGGTGGTCAGGTCGCTTCGAGTATCGACTTCAGCTTGGCCAGGTCCTTGCTGTTGGCCCTGCGCATCGCTCCGGCCATGAACGGGGCCAGGATACGTGAGAACCCGGCTGGCTCGCCGCGGTTACGCAGGGTCATGTGGGTTGCGCCGCTGCCGGCCGGTGACCAGGTGTAGGTCGTTTCCATGGGGAACGGTCCATGTGCCGTTCGCATGACGAGCCGTTCGCCGGGAATGAAATCCGTGATCTCGTAGGTGTACGTAAGCCGCCGTCCCAGGAAGTGAGCGGTGAACCCGACCTGGGCTCCGGTGCGGAGTGGCGGCGGGGTCTTCCATTCGGCCGCCTCGATGTTGACATACCAGGCGGGGGCGTTGGCCGGGTCGGCGGCGTAGGCGGACACCGCCTGGGCGGGCCGGTTGATGATGATGTCGGTGAGCACATTGACGCTGGGCATGGTTGCTCGGCTCCTATCTGTGGCTGTCACGCCGTCGCTGGTGGGCGCCGGTGCGCGGTGGGCCAGGGCGCGCCGGTGCTCGGCATTCCGATCAGCGTCCGCCCTGGGCCTGCGGACCGGGCCACCGGCTGCGCTGGCGAGCGCGGGCAGGTAGTGAGACCACCCTGAGCGGTGCATGTCACGCGTAGCCGGCGGGAGTCCTGTGTGACGGAGGGTCAGGATCGTACCGCCAGTGCCGGCGGCCAGGGTGATCGTGACCGTGCTGGAACCGGGGGGGACCGGCGGCGCGCCGTCGGCCGGCTCCCAGCCGAGCGTGAAGACGATGCGCCGGTAGGGGATCAGCTCAACGAACTCGCCGCGCATCACCGCGTCGCCGCTGAGCCTCACCAGGCAGGTGCCGCCAGGGCGCGGGTCGAGCTCGGCCGAGACGCCCCACCAGTCGCAGATCCGCGCCGGGTCGGTCCAGTACCGCCAGACCGTCTCCGGCCGGGCGTTGATCCAGATCTCGTGCTCGACGGTGTCGCCTTCCGGGCCGGTCACGACGGGGTCTCCCGGGCCATGCGGCGCCTGGCCCGCTCGCGGGCCGGCCATTCCTCTCGTTCTGCCGCTGCCTTGAGTGCCTCAAGGCGGCCGGACCACATCTCCCGCAGAAATGCGGTCACGTCGCTGAGCCCTTCGGGCCGACAGCGGTACAGCCGCAGGTTGCCCAAGGGCCTGACCGTGACCAGCCCGGCGCCGGCGAGGACGCGCAGGTGCTGGGAGACTGCTGGCCGGCTCATGGCCGGGAAGTGGCGTGCGATCTCACCGGCGGCCAGCTCGTCCTCGTGCACCAGCCGCAGGATCTCCCGCCGCGTGGGGTCGGCCAGGGCGCGCATGGCCTCATCCATCCGCGCCGCCTCCGGTCCCGCCCGCATGACCCTTACCCTTGCCTTTGTAAGCAACATCTTACGCATCCGGCATTGCCCGGAACTCCATGTCGAATCGGGGCTGCGGGCGGTGTCGTATGGGTGGAAGACGTACCGGCGTGGAGGAGGGCTGATCGATGGATTTCATGCTCGTCTTGTTTGAGGACCAGGATCTGGTTGCCACCGACGAGCAGCGCAAGGAAGCGGTCGAGCGGGTGGGCGAGTACGCGATGGGCCTGCTCAGCGACGGCACGCTCAAAGGAGGCGCGCCGCTGCATCCGGTCACCGAGGCCAAGCGGATCCGCACCCGGGACGGGGAGCGGCGGGTCCTGGATGGGCCGTTCGCCGAGAGCAAGGAGGTCATCGCCGGTTACTTCGTGATCGAGGCGCCCGACCGGGACACGGCCGTGGTGATCGCCAGCCGCTGCCCGAACACGGAGTTCGGCTCGGTCGAGGTGCGCGAGATAGTCCCGATGGGGTGAGCGAGTTCCTGCTGCTCGGCACCCAGCCCGCGCCTCCACCGGAGATGTCACCGGCTAAGGCCGCGCGTGACCTGGCCACGCTCGCCGCCTGGCATCGGTGGCTGCGCCGCTGGGGCCTGCTGCGCTCCTACGCCGTGCGGCCTCCATGGCTGGCGGGGCCGCGGGTGTGCCTGGTCGTGCGGGCGGCCGGGCCCGCCGCAGCGGCGCGGCTCGCGGCCGGCTGGGGGCAAGCGGGCGGTTACCAGGTCACCGTCCTGCGGCTGTGTGACGCGGCGACCGGCGAAGGGCTGCACGGTGAGCGATGACGCCGAGGCGGCGCTGGCGGCCACCTTCCGCGAGGAATGGCCAAGGCTCGTCGCGGCCGCCCTCCGGGTCGCCGGTGATCTGCAGACCGCCGAGGACGCCGCGCAGGATGCCTTCCTGGCGGCACTGGACAAGTGGGCTCTCGCCGGCGTGCCTGAGCGGCCCGGCGCCTGGCTCATGACCGTGTGCCGCAACCGTGCCCGCAACGCGGTCCGGGATGCCGGGCGGGCGGACCAGAAGGCCAGGTCGCTGCGGCCGCTGCTGGCCGGGCAGTCGTCCGCCGGTGACGGGCCGCCGGGGATAGCCGACGACCGGCTGCGGCTGATCGCGATGTGCTGTCACCCGCTGCTGCCCACGAACGCTCAGGTCGCGCTCACGCTGCGGATGGTGGCTGGGCTCACCACCGAGGAGATCGCACGCAGCTTCCACACGCCCATCCCCACGGTTGCCCAACGGATAGCCCGGGCGAAACGGGTCCTCACCGAGCACCAGGTGACCTTCACCAGCAACGACCCGGTCGTGCACGGCCGTCTGCCGGGCATCCTGGATGTCATTTACCTGATCTTCAACGAGGGCTACCTGGCCGCGGCGGGCGGCGCTCTCACCAGGGGAGAGCTCGCGTTCGAGGGCTACCGGCTGTGCTGCCTGCTGACCCAGCTCACCCCGGGCGAGGCGGCACCATGGGCGCTGCGGGCGCTGGTGTGTTTCCAGCTCAGCCGCTGGAACACCCGCACAGGTGGGCGCGGTGAGCTGCTCACGCTCGACGCGCAGGACCGCGGCCGGTGGGATCGCGACCTGATCGCCGATGGCGTCCACGCGCTTGCCCAGGCGCGCCGGGGCGGCCGCGGCCCGCTGCTCCTGCAGGCCGAGCTCGCAGCGTGTCACGCCACCGCGCCCAGCTCGGACGCCACCGACTGGGCGGCGATCGTAGCCCTCTACGACGAGCTCCTGGCTGTCGAGGATTCACCGGTGGTGGCCCTCAACCGCGCGGTCGCCGTGGCCATGGCCTCCGGGCCAGCCGCCGCGCTGCCCCTGCTTGACGACCTGGCCAGCGACCCGGCGCTGGCCCGCTCCCACCGCATCTGGGCCGTCCGGGCCGACCTGCACCGCAGACTCGGCCACACCTCAGCAGCGCTCGACGACTACCAGCGGGCACTCGAGCTGGTGCGCAACGACGTCGAACGCCGCTACCTCGCCGGCGCCCGGGCCCGTCTCACGGCCCGCTCCTGACACCGACAAGCCACAAGAAAGGCTGGCAAAGCAGATGCCACACGCCGAATACACCGTCACCATCGACCGCCCGGCGCGCGAGGTCTTCGACTACCTCGCCGACGGCACCCATAACCGCGAATGGCGCACCGGTGTCCTCGACATCGAACACACCAACTCCACCACCGGCGAGGGTGCTGCCTACCGCCAGGTCCTCGCCGGCCCCGGCGGCCGCCGTATTGACGGCGACTACCGGATAACCGTGTTCAATCCACCGCGGCGGCTGGAGTTCCTGGTCACCGCCGGCCCGGCCCGGCCGGCCGGTGTCTTCGAACTGACCGACGGCACCGACCGGGCCACCGTCGTCCGCTTCGCCCTCGACGTCCAGCCAACGGGGTTCACGAAGCTCATGACCCCGATGATCGCCAGGCAGATGCGCCGCGAGGTCGCACAGCTCCAAACCCTGAAGAAGGTACTGGAACGAGCCGATGTCCAGTGAACCTCCGCCGGCCGGCCGTGCCTACGTCGGGTCATCGGGGACCTTTTCTTCTCTGGGTGGGTTGTGCCGGTCAGTGATCGGCCTGGGACTGCCCGTCCGTGGTGCCGGGCGCCAGGCCGTCGGCGAGCGCGGCCGCCGCGGCCTGCCAGGAGAACGAGCCGGGCGCCAGGTGCCACTGGGCCATCAGCCCGTACAGGCCAGCGGTGAACAGCCGGGCCGCCAGCGCCGGGTCGGTGCCAGCAGGCCATTCCCCGGCCTGGACACCGGCCGCGAACAGGCCCTCGAGCTGCTCGTGCGTGCGGGCGTCGGCGGCCCGGACGGCGGCGGCGATCGCGGGCTCGTGGGCGGCCAGCGCCCGGGCCTCCATCAGCACCCGGCAGGTCGCGGTCTCCGCCAGCACGTGGGCGGCGACCGCGGCGGCCACCGCGTGCAGGACCCGCCGGGGGGAGCGGCGCCCGGCCTCGGGCAAGGCGGCGATCGCGGCGTTCACCCGGTCGGCGAGCCCGCAGTCCCATTCCTCGCCCAGCGCGATGAACAGCGCCTCCTTGCTGTCGAAGTACAGGTAGGGGGTGCCCTTGGACACCCCGGCCTGCGCGGCGACATCGGCCATGGTGGTGGCGTGATAGCCCGCCCGGGCGAAGCACGCAAGCGCCGCGGCGATGATCTGCTCCCGCCGCGCCGCCCGCGTCTGCTCAGCGATCTTGGGCATACTGGCCCGCTCGTCTTAGGGCCCGGCGCCCGGTCCGCGCCGCCACCAGATACTCCAGGCCATAACCGGCGGCCAAGATCACCACGAACACTATGGTCTCCACGCTCACCCGGTACCACCCCAGGGCGGATCCGGGCGCCAGCACGGCCGCGAACCCCAGCAGCGCGGCCAGTGTCCAGCCCGGCCCGGTGACCGCGCAGTGCGTCTCCCGGCAGTGCCAGAAGTTCGCCAGGCAGTAGGTGCCCGCGATCGCCACCCAGGTGCTGGCGATCGCGACTCCGGCGCGCCCGCCCACCGCGGCCGCGGCGGCGAAAAACGCCACTGCCACCACCACCCCAGCGACGCCACGGACGGCTGGCTCCACCGCGCGGCGGTACCGCTCCACCACGCCCCCGCCGGTCATCGTCCCTCCAGGAGAGGAGCACCATTGGCCTTGGCAAGCCGCCCCGGATCAGTACGCGAGCGGTGCCAGGAAAGGAACAGCCAGGCGATCCCCACGGGGGGGCACACGACCAGCAGCACACACAGCAGGCACAGATCCGCCCCCGCGAACACCCCGGGCACCGCCTGCGCTGCGACGGTGGCCGGTGGGGCAGGCAGGTCCTCAGTCAGTTGCCGCAGCTGCTGCCAGCTGCGCGCGGCGTAAGCGGCGCCCAGCCGCTGATCGTATTCGTCGGCGGTCAGCCTGCCCTCGGCCAGCGCCGCATTGAGTAGGCCGGCGGCCGCGTCACGGTCGGCGTCCGATGCCAGCGTCTGCGGCCCGCCAGCCGCAGACCCGGCAGAGGTGCTCTGAGTGGCCATAGGTCCTCCTTCCCCATCGCCGCGGCCAGGCCCGGATGGGAGATCCCGGGACAGACCGCGGCCTCGGCCCGATGGCCGTACTAAATGACTGACCACTCAGTCATCTTAGCTCTCGGCACTCAAAGGTCGGGGCCCGGGTGGCGGCCCGATCGGGAAGGTGGCGCCGCTTGTGCCGGAGACCGTTAGCTCGTGGTAGTCGATGTGGTTCGTGTCGAACGCCGGCGGTGGCGTCCCCGGCGGCAGCCCGCTGTACAGGCTGACCCGCCCGCGCGGCGCCACGCAGCCGATGCCTGCTCCTGCACGGTTCCGGACCCGACCGCCGCGATAACCACATCAGCGCCCGCGTCACCGCGGACCTGCTCAGCGAGGTCACCATCGGCGCAGATGGCCACGTCTGGCGCGATCAGCTCCGCCGCCCGGGACAGATCCGCCTGCCGGCGGCCTACCATGATCACCCGGCCGCGTAGGCGCGGCAGTCGCCGTGTCACGATGATCCATGCGTGTTCAGCGGTTTGATGTCCGGATCGCAGCTGGTCTCCGAGGCCACGCGCTGATCGTGGTGCCCTTTGACCCGGATACGGAGTGGGGCGTGAAGGCCGTGCATCACGTGAGCGGCACGGTCAACGGCTGCCGGGTGCGGGTGACGCTCGAGCCGGGCGACAGCGGCTGGGCGTTCACGATGAACCCGACGAGAATGCAGCATGCGGGTATCGCGGTCGGCTCACAAGTGCCCGTGGAACTGTCGCCCGAGGGGCCGCAGCGCGGTGATCTTGCCGAGGACATCGCCGCCGCGCTGGACGCCAACCCCGCGGCCGGCGCGTTCTTCGACACGCTCGCGCAGTTCTACCGCAATGGCTACTTGCGTTACATCGACGCTACGAAGCGGCGGCCGGACCTGCGCGCGGCACGGATCGCGGAGGTCACGGGCCTGCTCGCAAGCAGGATCAAGGAACGGCCGCGTTCCCTGACCTGAGCTCTCTGCTGGGCAGGCCTGCTGCCTGAGCTCGCCCGTGCGCCCGACAGCCGGGGCATCTGGCTAACTGGCGCGGATGTGGTACGACCTCACGCCTCGCCAGCTCGGCGATCGGGTGCGCTCATGTCCCCCGTCTCAGGCGTGCCATCGGCGAGGGAGCGGGCGCGGGTCAGCAGTTCCTCGGCGAGGCCCATGCCGCCGACGGCGATCCGCTTTGGTCACCAGTCTGGTCGGGATCAGCCATCCGATCGCCATCTGCTGCTGCGCTGAGACCGGCCCGCGGCGATACGATGGGCTCTAGGCGCTGGAGGGCGCCGCTGGGTCCGCGGGCAGGACAGAGTCCACCTCCGCTAGCACATAGCAGGCCGTAACTGATGACGTTCTCTTCCGGCCCGGCCGCGGACCACCGGGTGACCAGGGAGACGTCATGGCTGACCTGCCTGCCCGGCCCGATCTCGACCAGCTCCGCCATCAGGCCAAGGAGCTGCTGCGCGCCGCCCAGCGCGGTGACCCTGAAGCAACCGCGCGCATCCGCGCGGTCAGCAATCGGATCATCCTGTCCTCGGCGCAGCTGGCGCTGGCCCGCGAGTACGGGTTCGCCAGCTGGGCCAAGCTCAAGCTCGAAGTCGAACGCCGCGACGTCCTCAACAGCCGCGACCTGTCCCGGCTGACCAGCCTGCTGGCCGAGCACCCGGAGCTGGCCACCGCCAGGATGGAGCACTGGTCCGACCATCAGCTAGGTGCGGACCCGCTCGGTTACATGGCCATGCTGCGGTTCGACCACGACCGGCTCGGCCTGCCCAGCGAACTGCCCGGCACCGGTGTCATGGCGAGGGCACTGATCGAGGCAGGCGCGCTGGTTGACGGGCGCCCCGGAGACTTCGAAACCCCGCTGATCACCGCTGCCAGCTACGGCGACGCCGAAGTCGCCAAGGTGCTCATCGACGCCGGGGCCAACATCGAGGCCATCTCCGCACCCAACGGTGGTATCCCCAGCAGCACCGCGCTGCAACACGCAGCGGTGTTCGGCATGACCGAGGTCGTGGACGTCCTGGTCGCTGCCGGAGCCAAGACTCGCAGCCTGGAGATGGCCGCCGCCGCAGGAGATGTCGCCGGCTGGCCGCTTGGCCGGTTCACCCTGCAGAGCAAGCTCCGGGCCCTGGTGTTCGCCGCCGACCACCAGCGGCTCGACGTCATCGACCACCTCGTCGAGGCGGGAACGCCGGTCAACCAGGCCGACGCCGAATGGGAGCGGCTGCCCCTGCACACCGCAGCCGGTAACGGACGGGCCGCCAGTGTCCGGCGACTGCTCGCCCACGGCGCCGACCCCAACCTCCGCGACCCCACGCACCACCGCACCCCGCTGGAGGAGTGCCAGAAGGGCCCCAGCCCCGGACACCGCGCGGCCGCGGCCATCCTCCAGCCCCTCACCCAGGACGATCCGCCGCCCTCCGGCTCCTGAATCCAGGGGGTGGTACCGGACCCCAAAGAAAGTCAGGGCATCATCTGGCTGAACCACCCCGCAGTTCCGGAAGCCCCGCGGCACCTGAGGTGACCTGGATGCTGTGGTCATCGTTGCGGCAGCAGGGAGATGGTTGGCCCGATGACGATGACCGCCGGATTGGTGACGGCAGGCGCGCTGAACCGGATCCGCTGGCGACTATCCATCCACTGCCACGGACATTACCGAGAGTGACAATTCCGAAGAGGCAGCACCATGCATGCTGCGACAGATCGCCGACTCGGCGCGGCTTGATTGCCATGCCGCTGCCCGGGCGGCCGCACGCAGATTTTCTCTTCTGGGCGGCCGCGGATCGTCTGCGGTTGTGGCCGGGTGTGGCGGTGCGGACAGCGACTGCATGTCTTACCGGCCAGATCATCTGGCGGTCAGATCCTGTGAGGCTGCCTGCGCGGCCAGTTCGGCGCGGGTGGTGATGCCGAGCTTGGCGAAGATGTGGGACAGGTGCACTTTGACGGTGCCGGGGGCGATGAACAGCCGCCGGGCGATGGCGTCGTTGCGCAGGCCTTCGCCGACGAGGCGGACGACCTCCAGTTCTGCGGGGGTCAAGCTGGCCCAGCCGGTGGCGGGGCGTTTGCGGCCGCCGCCTTTGCGGGCGGCGTAGGCGACCGCGTCGTCGAGGGTGAGTCCCTGGCCCTCTTCCCACGCCTGGGTGAAGCGGTCCTTCCCGAGGGCGTCCCGCGCCTGGCTAACAGCGTGTACGGCGGCGCCGCGGTTGGCGGTGAACCCGGGGGCCAGGTACTGCAGCGGCCGCCGGGCGGCGTCGGCGGCCGCTAGCAGACGGGCGGCGTCGGGGAAGCGCTCGCGGGCAGCGGCGAGCACGCCGAGTAGCTCGATGCCGTCGCAGGCGTCCATCCGGTCACACCCACGATGCCATTGCTCGGTGGCCTCGCGGACCAGGTGCTCGGCGCCGGCGAGCTCGCCACGGTGCCAGGCCATGACGCCCTCGGCGTAGCCGAGCGCGGCGGCGATGATCGCCTGCCGGCGGCCCGCGAGTTCCGCGCGCGCCTCGGCGACGGCGGCGGCCGCCGAGGACTGATCACCGGCGCTGGCGGCCAGGCACGCCAGGCCGGCCAGGGCGGAGGGAACGAACATGACGCTCGCAACGCGGCGCCCGCCATCGGCCGCCCGGCGCAGCGCGCCGGCGGCGGCCGCGGTGTCACCCCTGGCCGCGGCCAGGCGGGCCTCGGCCAGCGGGCCAGCGAATTCCACAAACCGGAAGGCGCCGCCTCGTCCCGCCGCCCAGCACAATCCGATTTCCGTCTCGGCCGCTTCGAGCTGGCCCAGGGTGGCGAACAGCCGTGCCCGCCAGTGGCGCATGATCGTCTCGGTAAAGCGGTCTGGATGTGCCGCTATCAGGTTCGCGGCCTCATCCAGCGCAGCCACGGTGGCGGGCTGGATGCCCGCTCCGGCGGCCGCGGGCATCGACCACATGATCAGTGCGAGGACGAGCCCTTCCTGGCGCGCCGCCGTCCGGGCGAGTTCGACCGCCAGCAGGCCGCGCCGCTCCTGCTCGGCCAGGTCGCCCGACAGGAAGGCCGCCCCGGACAGCAGGATCTGGGCCCGCGCCGCGAGCGCCGGATCGGCCTGGCCGGACAGGGCCCGGCTGGCCTCGATCTCGGCGACGATCCGGTCCGCATCGCCCGCGTGCCACGCCAGAGCGGCCAGCAGGTTGCGTCCCCAGACTTCCAGCTGCGGTTCGCCGGCCCGCTGGGCATAGGCGATGCCGTCGGCGGCGAGCGGGGCTGCCCGCCGAAAGTCTCCCAGGTGGAACGCCGACCAGGCCGCGCCGAGCAGCACCCGGGCCTGGACGCCCGGATCCGCCGCGGCCAGGACACCGGCCGCCGTGGTCAGAAACTGGCCCGCTTCGCTGTAGCGGCCGGTGGCGATCCACCACCGGGCGAGCCGGGCGGCCAGTTCCCGTCCTGCCTCCGGCTCCTGGCCGCTGAGCGCCCACGACAAGGCGGCGCGGATGCTGGCCTGTTCGGCCGATAGGCGGCTGGCCCACGCTGCCCATCTGCTGCTGCCCACGGTCGCCTCCGCTGACTGGGCCTCATCCAGCGCCCATTCCAGCAGCCCCAGGTGCACGGCCGTCTCCTCGCCGGAGGCGGCCAGTTGGCCGGCGGCGAACTGGCGGATGGTCTCCAGCAGCGAATAACGCACCGCGGCGCCGTCATGGATTTGCACGACGGATTTGCCGGCCAGGCTGGCCAGCAGCCCAGCGATCACCTGCGGCTGCAGTGGCCCGCCGGCGGCGACTCGTTCGGCCGTGCCGAGGTCGAACCCTCCGCGCAGGACCGACAGGCGGGCCAGCAGGCGGCGTTCGGCATCGCCGAGCAGCTCATAGCTCCACGCGACCAGCGCTTCAAGCGACCGGTGCCGCCCCGGGCGGGCGGGGCCACCGGATAGCAGCCCGGGACGGCCATCCAGCCGTGCGGCCAGTTCGGCGGGGTCTAGTGCCGGGCAGCGGGCTGCGGCCAGTTCGATCGCCAGAGGCATGCCGTCCAGCCGGGCGCACACTTGCGCGACCGCGGCCGAGTTGTGCGCCGACAGTTCGAAGGCGGGACTGGCCGCACCGGCCCGGGCCGCGAAGAGCATGCCGGCCTCGGACGCGGCGACCGCCGCGGCCGAGCCATCGGTCGGCAGCCCCAGCGGCGGCACCGGGAAGACCAGCTCACCGGGAACATCCAGGCGTTCCCTGCTGGTGGCCAGGAACCGCACCCGCCGGCATTGGGCAAGCAGCGAGACCACCAGACCCGCCGCCGCCTCCAGGACATGCTCGCAGTTGTCCAGCACCACCAGCAGCTCACGGTCGGCCAACGCGCGCACCAGCCCGGCGGCCGGGGTGGGCATATCCTGTTCGGACACACCCAGGGCCTGCGCGACGCTGGCCGGGACCAGCGCCGGATCGGTGAGCGGGGCCAGCTCGACCAGCCGGGCGCCATCGCCAAAGCCGGCCTCGGCGAGCGCCGCCACCCGCAGTGCCAGCCGGGTCTTGCCGCACCCGCCCGGGCCAGTGAGCGTGACGACCCTGGCCATGCGAAGGCGTTCAAGCACAGCAGCTATCTCAGGGCCGCGGCCCACCAGTGAGTTCACCTCGGCCGGCAACCCCGAATGCCGCTGTGGCAAACGTGCCGTCTACGCCCCCCATCAACGCATGCTGCTCGCGTCACGTCCTACGACCCAGCTCTCCGTCCCGTATGACCTAGCCGGGGGAGATATACCCCCTTCGGCAGATGTTGGCGGGAACGGGAACCGCGAGTCTTTTCCTGACCGTACATCACCGATCCAGGAGGACCCGATGGGTCGCACCCTCGCGCCAGCCGGCAATGACCGCGATTACCTACGGCTGGCGGAGCTGTCCACGATGCCGGCATCGCACGGCCGCAGCAGCTGTCCATGCACCCGGACCTTGTGATTAACGGAGGCCACGATGATGTTCCTTAACTGCCCGGCCTACCTGGACCAGGACCGTGCCGTACGATGCGGGCTGCCTGCCGAGGTCAGGTGCCGGTTCACCATGCGCTCAACCGACGGGCCCCTGGAAAGCGCCATGATCAGGTGCCCGGCCGGCCACCACTTCAGTGGGCCCATCGAATCCCTCACCTGGGACGGCAAGGGCAACCATGATCCTGGCACTGCCGGACTCGGTTCCCGCGCCGGGCATGACAGCCTCCAGCGCAGTCATGACGGCCGTGACGGTGGCGGCGGATCCGCCCGCCAGGGTTCCCCCGCCGAGCCGGCGCGGAAAGGCCGCCGCCCGAACACCGCTCCCGCCTACTATCTGGGCCACCCTGCCGCCCTGTGGATCACCGCCATGCGCCCGCGCCGCAGGCCCACCACCTCCCGCGACCTGACGGAAGCCGCCGTCACCGGCGGTAACCCGACCCGGGACTCCGGCATGCTCCTGCACAGTTGACTCCTGGCTATCGGCACGGGTTCAACCTCCGCGACGAGGAGGAGATCTTCATGGCAGCCACCGCGGCCAGACCCTCGCGCTCTTGCTTAACGACGTGGCGGCCATTCCAGCCTGGACCTGGCATCGGCTGACCGCGAGCGACCGCGAGCTTGTCCTGCTCCGGCTCACCGACCGCCCCATCCACGACGCTTTCGACCTGCCCCACGCCGAGGAAGAAGAGGTGTGACCAGCATGCTGCACAGGATCAGCGTCAGCGGAACCGAACTGGAATACGAGCTACGCGGAATCAGCGCCGGGGAACCCGTCGTCCTCATCCACTGGGGCGTGGGCGCGAAATGGGCCGAGCCGCTCCTGGAGCAGCAAGCACTGACCAGCCGCTACCAGCTGCTCAGCTATCACCGGGCAGGCTTCGCCGGCAGCGGCCCGCTAGAAGGCCCACCCACCATGGCCGCGCACGCCGCCCACTGCCATCAGCTGATGCGCGAGCTCGGCATCACCAGGGCCCACATCGTCGGCCACTCCTCCAGCGTCCCGGTAGCACTCCAGCTCGCGCTGGACGCCCCCGATGCCGTGCACACCCTCACCCTCATGGAGGCCGCGCGGCCCGCCGCGCCCACCGACGCCGAGCGGCAGTTCGGCACGCACGTCGTCGTGGCCGCTGTCCAGCGCTATCGCGCGGGCGACAAGGCCGCAGCGGTCAACATCTTCTTCCGCGGTGTCTTCGGACCGGGCTACCGTCCCGCCCTCGACCACGGGCTGCCCGGTGCCTTCGAGCAGGCGGTCGCCGACTCCGGCGCGTTCTTCACCCAGGAAATGCCCGCCATCCAGCAATGGCCGTTCACCGAAAACGACGCGCACCGCATCCAGCAGCCGACGCTCGCCGTCCTCGGGACGGCCAGCCCTCAGATGCTCGCGGAACGGCAGAAACTGTTGCTGCATTGGCTGCCCAACGCCGAGCCACTCGACCTGCCCGGCCTCACCCATCTCCTGCACATGCAGGACCCCGCCGCCGTGGCCGACGGACTGACCGGCTTCTTCGCCCGCCACCCGATACCCCAGCCACTCTGACTGCCCCCCCTGGCGAAAAGCGACAGAACGAGCTGCTACATGCCGCGTCCGGCTCCCACGAGCCGGCATTCGCGATCCTGACAGAACGAACGGATCTGTGCGTAATCAAAGTCAGCGCAAGGACGACAGCACGCCGCGCAGGCGGATACTTGCGCGCCAGGAGCAGACCAGTGCCAGTCACGGTGCGTGACACAACCCTCAGACGCAGCGTGACGCCGGATCGCTTGATACACGGGTGATCCGCGTCCTGGCCGCCGCCAGGTGGTCAGTAGCTGAACTGCTCATGCCAATTGGCTGGGCGGCCCTCGCGGGTGAAGTCGAACAGGTTCCACAGCGGCTCGATGGTGCCGACGTGGCGGGGTTCTTGCCCGGGATCGACGGGTGCGTAGAAGAGTTCCGAGCCCCAGAAGTGGCGGATCGTCTGCCCGTCGCGGTGAAACACGTTCAGCATGGGTTGCTGGGAGCCGTCGGCGGTCTCGGCCAGGTAGTCGCGGTTGTAGGTGGTGCCGGCCGAGGACAGCAGGCGCAGCCGCCGCCAGCCGCGTTCCGCGGCGAAGGTGAGGATGCGCTCGAGCGGCGCCTTCACGGCGACCGCGAGGTTGACGTGCTGGGAGACGTGCTCGGCCGCGCCATCCAGCTGATCGAGCAGTGCGGTGCAGGACGGGCACGGTCCCTGCGCCAATGGCAGCAACGCAGTTTGCCCGCCTGGCGGGCCGGGGCTGTTGTCGTCTGCGGCGCGGGGAAACATCATGCTGTAGATCACGAGCGAGTTCTTGTCTGGCGAGAACAGTTCGGACAGCCGCACACGGGTCGGCGCGCCGCCGGGCCCTTGCGCCTGAAAGACGTAGTCCTCTGGCACCACCCCACCAGGCGGCAACCGCCGCCTGGCGTCAGCCACAGCCTCCATGCCACGGCGCAGCTCGATCTCTTGGTCAAGCAGCCGGTTCCGCGCGGCCCGGTATTCGGCTGACTCTCCGGGAAACGCGACGGCCATGGTTCCTCCTGAGAACTTGCGCGCAGCCCTACGGTAGGCCAGCGCGTCATGCCAGGCGAGGGCGCCGCGCGCTGCGGTCACGTGTCGCGTCCGTTGGCCATACGAGCCGCCGGCAACGGCGAGAAGCCGGCCGCAACATGCACGGCAAGCGGCTTACAGGCGATACAGAACTAAGCGCGAATGTGATGTCGGCAAGAATTGATAGCCGTCCATATCGGCGGCTCGGCGTGCGTTCTTTCTGGCCTTCTCTGTCACCCAGCGTAAGATCGTCGATCGCGGTGGTCAGAGGCCATCCGTTAACTCGGCTCAGGAGCGCGTCTGGTCTCGAGGGTCGCTGGTGCAGCCGGTGCTGCGAACGGGCGGCATCGCCTGCCGCGGGCTTGATCTCGTCTGGCCTGACTTGCTCCGTGTGTGGCGTGGCAGTAGGTGGTCCCCGGGCCAGTGAGCGGTGGGATGAGATGGTGTGCCAAGGGCCCCCGGTGCCGCCCGCGGCGGCCGCGGGAGGTCGCTGGAACCTTCGGGACGGGCGGACGGTTCGCTCTGGCACCCGTCCGGCTGGTCAGCGTCCCGATGGCCGCTGGACCTAGGATCGTTCTAATTCGCCATTTGATAGAGCTATCCACTCCCCCGCTTAACCGCCAGGTGTGCAGGTGGTCAGGTTCTCCGACATCGCCGGAGCCAGCGCCCCAGCAACTTCTTAATTCCGGCCTATTCCTACAGCCGTACTTCGTTAGGGAGCCCAGTGTGACGGCGTGCGTGAGGAGGGCCGCGTCACGCACCCAGTTGGTGATCTTGACCCACTGGGGTTCCACGCTGAGCGGTAACGTTCCCGGAACGGTGCGGGCGTAGGTTGTGCCGTGTGGGGGAAGCGCAGCCAGCGGCCGGGCGGGCACCGGTGACGACGGGAGTCACGGCCCGCCGGTTCCGCGTGGCGTCACCGGCGATTTGGGTGATCCTCCTGGGAGGTCTGGCTGCGCTGTCGCTCGTGGCCGCGATCGCGCTGACGCTCATGGCACATCAGGAGTTCAACGGGCTCGTGGCGCTGGTGATCGGCGTTCCGTGCGCGGCGGTCGGGGTGCTGGTTGCGCGGCGCCAGCCGCGCAACCCGATCGGGTGGCTCTTTCTGGTGATCGCTGCGTGTCTGTTTCTGGGCACCGATGGCTCTGACTACGCGTTCCTGGCCTACCGCCTCGGGCATCATCTTCCGCTGGGCGCGGTGGGGCTGGCGCTGGGCCAGCTGTGGGGCCCCGGCCTCGTCTTGCTGTTCGTGGTGATCCTGCTCTTCCCCGATGGCAGGCTGCCGTCCCGCTTCTGGCGCCGGGCCCTGTGGGTGTACTGCGCGATCTACGCGGTGCTGCTGGTGGCAACTGCCGTGGCGACGGCTGGTGCCCTCGCCGCGCACCCCATCCGCGTCGACGCCAGCGGCGGGCTGTCCGCTGTTAACACCCCGGCCGGCTGGTTTAAGGCCGTCCAGGCCCCGGCAATCATCATGCTGCTCGTGCTGTCGCTGTGCTTCATCGGCCGCCAGGTGCTGAGCTGGCGGCGCTCGTCCAGTGACCGGCGCCAGCAGCTGAAGTGGCTGGCCAGCGGAGCGGCCTTCACTCTTGTCTGTGCGGGCCTTTCGGGGTCCCTCGGCTCGTCGGGCATAACCTTCCTAAATGTGGTGGGCGGGTTTGCCTGGTTCGGCTGGGCGGCGCTGCCGGTGAGCATCGGCGTGGCGATCCTGCGGTACCGGCTGTACGACATCGACCGGATCATCAGCCGGACCCTGGCTTATGCCATCGTGACCGGGCTGCTGATCGGGGTGTACGCCGGGCTGGTGCTGCTGGCCACCCGGGTGCTGCCGCTCTCGCTGTCCACCCCGGTCGCGGTGGCCTGCGCCACGCTGGTGGCCGCCGCGCTGTTCAACCCGCTCCGGCGGCGGGTGCAGCGCGCCGTGGACCGCCGGTTCAACCGGGCCCGCTACGACGCCGACAAGACCATCGCCGCGTTCGCGGCCCGGCTGCAAGACGCCCTCGACCTGGATGCGGTCCAAGATGACCTGGCCGGTGTCGTGCACCAGGCACTGGAACCCGCCCACGTATCAGTGTGGATCAGCCAACACGGCTGAGACTGGCTGCCAGGGACTCCGCCACCGTCAAGCCCGGCTCAGCGCGGGACCAGCAGTCCAGATTCTCCCAGATCAAGCGGCAAGCCAAGCCGCGACCCCGGGTCTTGTCACGAAGTGCGGCTGTAGGACTATCTGGCTCGAATGCGGCCGAATGACGGGGAACGCCCAGGCCATCTTCACCATGCCCCAGCGTGTACGACTTGCCCTGCCGCGTCACACCCGCGGTCAAGATGACAAGCAGGACCTGCTCTAGGCGCCCGTTTCCCGGTGCCCGGCAGGCAGCAGGATACCTGCTACGCATTGTGAGATCGCACGGTAGTCCCCATGCGCTGGCAGGCGCGCCTATCGCCGAATATTTGCGGCTATCGAGGCCGACCGAGACACTATGGACCTTGCGCCAGATCTTCCAGTTATGCGTGTCCTTGGCCTCGCACGATACGGCTGCCACATCGACTGGGAGCCGCGGCATGGGCCCAGGCATGGGCCTGGTTGCCGGCGTCGCTCCAGACCCTGGCGGCACGGCCTGACCGGCCGAGTCGGGATAAAGGAGCCGACGGACGCGATGGACCGATCAGCGGACTTGCCGTCCGCCGCAGCGGTCGCGATGCCAGAACCGCGTGCGCCCCAGACGCGGCAGCGCGTGGGCGCCTGCGGGCAGCGGGCGCAGCGGAAGAGATCCAGGGGCTGACTGGAGATCGCGACCGGATTGCCCAGCGCCTCAACAACGTCGTGGTCCACCGGTTGTTCGCCGCCGGGACTGGGCCTCCATGCGGCGCTGCGCCTGGTTGGCGATCACCCAGAGGCGAGGATCGACCATGCCATCGGTGAACTGGACCGGGCCAGCACGGACCTTCGGGACGCAATCTTCGATCGTGTTCCGGCAACCGCGGTCGCCCACCCGGATGGCAGCCATGGATAGCCAGCTGATGATGTGAATGGATTCCCCGGCGATCCGCGGCCCAGTGCCTGCTCCCGGCCGGAAGCCTGCTCGTCCCGGGTGCCGTCCTGTGTCACTGTGGTACAGGGTGCCGGGCAGATCGAGCTTGGGGGTGAGGCGCATGAGTGCGCTGACCGTGTGGGTGGCCAAGGACGACGGCAGCGACATCATCCGGGCCGACGCTATTGCGGGGGTCGGCCGTGATTACAACGGCAACATCACGGCGCGGCTCGCCGGGGGCGAGGGTTCGGCCGTGACCCTCGTCGCGCCCGTCATGCCAGAAGGCCCGCACCCGCCCATTGATTTCCACCGGCAGTTGATCAGGGTGGTCGCCGAACTGTCTGACGCGGCTGATGCCACCATTGTCCGGCCCGTCTCGGAGGGGCAGCACGGCTGGCGGTGGGTGACCGAGCCCTTGTAGGCGCCGTCCGGTGAGGGGGATGGTCGCCGGGTGCTGAGGTGCCCGTGACCGTTTATTCTCCGGGCCGCACGGAAAGCACGGCCGGTGTTCATCGGGCCGCCGGCCGCGCAGGCGGTCACCGCGACCTTCGAGTGGAAGGAGCTGACCGCGGTCACCGGCCTGGCCTCGGCGAGCCGGGCGATCGAGCTGATCGTGGAGCAGGGCGAGGGCGCGCGGGGCGACTGGGTCAAGTCGCACTTCGGCACGTTCACCGGGATCCTGGAGGACTTCCTGGCGATGCAGGCGGCCGACCCGGGCTTCGACCCGGCGCGGCCGGTCGAGCCCGCCTACGTCCGGCTGCCCCCTGATGTGGCGTCGGGAACGCTGATCGAGGATCTTCTCACGGCCCGGGTGGCTGATCTGTGCAATGGCCTGTATGAGGTGATGCTGCAGGTCCTGAGCCGGTACTACGTTCATCACGGCGAGACGCCCGCCGAGCTGGAGACCCTGGCCCGGACGGCCAAGTACCTGATGAACGGGGTAATGCGCCCGCTCGGCTCGCTTCTCACCACCTTGCCGGTCGGGCCCTCCCATCCCGGCCGGACCGCCGGCCCGGCCTGGAGATCGCCCGGCCCGCCTACTTCGTGCTGCCCCACCGCGAGCCGGCCTGGAAGATCATCAGCGAACGCCTCGATGTGCTGACCGAGACCTGCGGCGCCCTCGCGCACGAACCCGGTCTGGCCGCGCTCGGCGACCTCGCGGCCAAGCTGCGCTCGATGACCGGGGGCATCAGCACGCACCTGGACGAGCGCGCCAGCCCACCTTCGGGCCGCGGCTAGCCACCGTAGTAGACCGCTCCCCGTACGCCAGACCTGGGCGTGTCCAGCCGTCTGCCCGGCGGGCGCCGGAAGTCCGGCCGCTGCTCCGCCCCAGGAAGCTTCGGTGATCAGGTGGTGCTTCGAGCCGGGCCGGGCACGCCGCCCGGCAGACTGAGACGGGCGCGCGTAACTGAGGGTCTTCGCGAGCGGCCAACGCGGACACAGCCCGCACCGTGATCGAGCCCGGCCGGAAATAGGGCTTGCCCAGATTGTGCGGGTAATGGAACCCTGCCGCTGATGGAGATCACCTTGGTGAAAGCTGCCGGGCCAGGTGACCGGGACCGTGCCTACCTGGAGGTTGACGGTGTCACACGGCGCGGCCCCATTCACGTGATCCACGATCTTCCGCATCTGGTCGTCGAGTCCGTGTTCGGCATCACCGACGGGCTATGGGCAGAACTGGCGGCAGGGTCTTACGCGGCAGCCGGCCATGCGGCAACGGCCCGCGACCCCAAGCGCCACAAGCAGGGGCGAATCGTCTCCGGGGCGGCAGCCGGTGCCCCTGCCAGCCAGTGGTTGACGTCTGGGCACCGTAGGGCGAAGACGATCACTAACTGCGTGGCCAACCGGTGGGATGATGGCCCCGACACCCCACGCGGCGTCCGGGACCGGGTGGCCCGGACAGGCGATCCATCACTGGCAGACCTGCTGGCACCGGTCGATGATGCGACGATCGCCACGGCCATCCGCGGGGTCAAACACCTGGAGCAGCGCTGGATGGTAGTGCCGCCGGGCGGGACGCTGAGGCTGTCATGGCCGCTGCCACGCGAGTTCTTCGCTGGGGCGGCCGACAGCCCTGCGGCTGACCCATGACCAGGACCAGCGTGGCACAGAACGCCCCGCTCTGCGCAGCGGCGGCCCCACTATCGAGACGCATCCCAGGCGATTAGGCGGCTCGGCGCGCGTTCTCCTGGCCTTCCCTCGTTACTCAGAGTGATGGCATCTATCGACGTAGCCCGATGCCGACCGCGGGCTCGGCACGGCGTGACTGGTCTGGAAGGCACCGTCAGGGGAGGTGCCCGTCGATGCTGCGAAGGAACAGCCTAGCCACCGCTGGCTAGGTCCCCGCCCGACCGCCCGCCCCTATGCGGCTAGATCCGGGCGCGCGGACAGGCGCCAGATAAAGACAGATCCGGGCGCCGGTGGCTGCCGTCCGCATGCCCGTGGACGTCCCTACGATGCGATCGTGCGCTGCGATGCTGGCGACGTCGATAGCTATCTGGCCCTGGTGCACGAGGGGCGGCCGGTCAGATCGAGGTTGTGGTTCCCGCGGGCCGAGTGGGACGCCTCGCCGGTGAAGGTGTCCAGGCCCGGCAGTTCCCGGGTTGACGGGTCGGCGATGGGCCGCTGGCGTCGATCCGCCAGCCCTGCGCGGCGTGGTCCCAGACGGCCCCGAGCAGGCGCGGCCGAAGCTGATGTGGCGCAGCAGCCCGGCTCGCGGGTGACCCGGCGCAGGTAGTCGCGGATCTCAGGCTGCCTGGAGAAGGCCCGGGGCCCAGCGGGGTTGGGCGCGAAGGACGGCCAGTACAGGGTCGACGGGATGTCGCAGGCGCAGCCCGGATAGGGATTGTCCCGCCGGACGCCGCCGGCCTCCTGCTCGCGCTCCAGTGCGGCGAAGTCCTCACCCACGCCGTTGAGCCTGGGGGCCGCGGCCAGCCCGCCGAACCCGGCCCCGGACAACGACGACGCGGACATGCTGCGGCCCGGAATCAGTGGTCAAGCGTGGAGCTCCGCCTAAACCTAACGTGAATCGTGTTATAGTTCCATCTGTGGCAGCAGTGGTCAAGAGCACCGAGCCTGCGGAACCGCCTGGTGCCGGGCCGGACCCGGCCGAGCCCGGCCGCCGGCGGCAGCCGGTCCAGGCCCGCAGCCGCGAGACCGTCGAGCGGATCCTCGGCGCCGCGGCCGTCCTCATCGAAGAGGGCGGCGTCGACGCCGTCACCACCCGTGCCATCGCCGGGCGGGCCGGCGTTACCGCGCCCTCGCTCTACCGTTTCTTCGCCGACCGTGAGCAGGTCCTCGACGCGCTGATCGAAGAGCATCTCGGACGGCTCAGCGTCTTCCTCGCCGAGGCCGAGGCGGGCTGGACGCCCTCGTCAGTGACGGAGTTCGTCGAGCACGAGCTTGGCTGCTACGCCGCCTACTTCCAGGCCAACCGCAACGCGGCCCGGCTGTGGCTGGACGGGCGGGTCTCGCCGAGGGTGCGGGCGGAGGTGCTGCGCTACAACCGCCGCACCGCCCAGCGCCTGCACGGTGTGGCCGTCGCGGCCGACCTGGCCGGCCCGCAGACCGATCTGCTGGTTTTCGTGATGCTGGTCGAGCTCGGCGACCGGATCTTGGACCTGGCCTTCCGCGAGCGCCGCGACCCCGACCCCGACGTGATC
This sequence comes from uncultured Actinomycetes bacterium, assembly GCA_963730065.1. Lineage (GTDB taxonomy): Bacteria > Actinomycetota > Actinomycetes > Streptosporangiales > Streptosporangiaceae > UBA9676. Next base: position 91,790 of record CAVSQL010000023.1, read on the forward strand.
GGCCACGGCCGTATCGCGCTCACCGCCTACCTTGCGGCCGCGCTGCGGTTGCAGGCCAGCACCGCCCGGCGCCGGCTCTGAGGCCTGACGGCGGGCACTACGCCAGCCGCGCCACCACCAGACACCGGCGCCGCCGGCGTCACCGATGACGGACAGGAGGGGCCCCGTGCCGGGGAAGATCTGGTTCACCGCGCATGGCATCGGCCCGGCCGCTGGCAGCTCCCGCGGTAAGGACGCTGCCTGACCCACCAGACGCCGGGCCGGGTGATGCCGTCTTGCCCCCGGGACGTTCCACCCGGCCCGGTCCACCCTTCCCACAGAACGAACTGGTGAACACCGGGCGGCGCTGATCCGACCAAGGCCGGGTGGCAGCCCGCAGCGCCCGGCGGCGCTGACGGCATCGTGCACGTCCTAGGATCGCTACTGGCCGAGGCGGACCTGCTGATGGCGATCGACGGCTACCGGCGATCGTCGCCCCGGGCCCTGACGCACTGCACGCACGGCTCTGAACCATACGGCCAAGACCTCGCCCCGGGACTCGGCTGGACGCCCGCCCGGCACCATTGCCGTAAACTCACGTGCCGCCACGCCGAGCGACTCAAGGGCCAAAGCGCAGGGCGACCCAGCGGATCTGCTCCCCCAGGAACCGCGACGCGCCGGGGTCGTGGCCGTACAGACCTCGACGATCTGCACGCGAGAGCAACCGCAGCCACTGCGCCCATCCCCGGCGCGGAGCCGGCCATCTGGGCCACGTCGAATACCCCCGGGCATGAAACCGGGCCCGCGAACGTCTCATCGGCCGACCAGAACGTTGGTCATCGACTCCGACGTTAAGCATGCACAGCGAGCATCAGTATGCAAGACGGACGCGTACTACCTTCGGGCTAGGACCCGGGCACCGTCAGCCGTGCGCGTGACCACACAGATCACCCCGTTCGGGCGCCGCACAGGCGGCCGCGCTAGCAACCAGGTTGCCGCCCATCTCGGCGGTTCCATGCGCGTGGCGGCGACCGGCTCTAATTACCGAATGTCAAGGTCGTTGGATGCAAGACCCTCGACGGCCTCAAGAACGTGCTCGCGCTGCCGGTTCAGTGCGCCCAGGAGCACCCGCTGTTCGGCTGATGGGCCCGATGGCATGACTGACGCTTCGCCCGATCTCGCACTCGACCTGCTCGACCATACTTCTGGACTTCTGGGCGATCGAGCTCCTTTTGACAAAGCATGACGAATCGGCCGGCCGCGAGCACCTCGATAGCATGCACGCCGATGCCCGGCCTTCCTTTGGTCGAGTCGGAACTCGAGGTTCATCGGCCCTGCAGCTGGGCTTGGGGAAGAGCGATGAGATCCTGAGGCAACTCCCGTCTACGTAGCAAAGACGACGATCTTTTGAAAGGAGCGGCGATGACGAACCGGCCCGTCCCCTCGCCCGGGGCTCCCTGCTGGACCGACCTGTGGACCTCAGACATCGAGGGGAGCCGCCGGTTCTATGCTGAGCTGTTCGGCTGGCAAGCAGGGGAGCCGAGCCCCGATCACGGTGGCTACTTCATGTTCACCCGCGCCGGCATTCCGGTCGCCGGGGCGATGGGCGACATGAGCGAGAGGCGCGCCAACAACACGTGGAAGCCCTTCTTCGCTACGGAGGACATCGAGCGCACCCTCGAGCTCGCCGCCGCGCACGGCGCCACGGTGCGTCTCCCTGCCATAGCGATCGACGATCTCGGCAGTCAGGCGGTGATCGCCGACCCGGCGGGGGCGGTAACTGGCATCTGGCAGCCCGGCAGCTTTCCCGGCTTCACCGTGATCCACGAGCACGGCACCCCGAGCTTCATCGCCATCGACGTCCACGACTACCACAGAGAGGTCGCCTTCTATCGCCAAGTGTTCGGCTGGGATCCGCTCGAGGAGGAGGTCAACGGTCATCACTACGCCGGCTACATGGACCCGGACAACAACCGGCCAATCGCCGGGATCGGCGACGAGGTGGAATCGTTGGCGCTCGGAGAATCGCCGCACTGGTCGGTGTTCTGGCAAAGCGACGATGTCAACGCCTCGGTCGCGAAAGTCAGCGCGCTGGGCGGCGCGGTGCTCGCCGAGGCTGCCGACCACGGCCTCGGGCGGGTCGCCCAAGTGGCCGACCCCTCCGGCGCGCGCTTTTGGCTCTTCCGCCCGAAGGGTTAGGGCACGGCGGCAAGCGAGGCGAGCGAAGCTAACGACGAGATGCGCCGGTACTAGATCCCCTAATCCACAGTCATCGGGTGGTCCCCGAGGCCCGTGGATCGACAAGGGCGAACAGAACGCGCGGACAGAAGATCGCCCTCAGCGAGCAGCGCACCCACACGTATCGGCGGTTAGCGATCGCTATCCGGATCATGTTCGGTTGTGGGGTTGGAACTGCCTGCTGACTCCACGCTGGCAGGCGTCCGCCTGGCCGGTGCAGTCTGGCCAGGCGGAGCTCATGCCAGGGAGCCGGTTTACCGGGCGGCGCCAGCGAGGTAGGCCGCGACGATATAGGTGGCGTGCCGGTCGAGACTGCCGCGGGCGCGGTCATACCGCATGGTGGTCCTGGGATCGGCGTGTGAGGCGGCTTCCTGCACATCCCGGAGCGGAACCCCGGCGTCGAGGGCGGCGGTGATGAACGCGTGTCGTAGCGTGTGCGGCCCGACCGGCTTGGTGATCCCGGCGCGGCGGGCAACCCGGCGGGCGATCCGAGCGGCACCATGCCGGTCCAGTCGCTGGCCGTTGAGCGTGACGAAGATCGGTCCTTCCACGCGCTCGCCGATGGCCAGGTCGATCGCCCGCGCGGTGCGGGGCGCGAGCGGAATAGTGACCAGCTTGCCGCCCTTGCGGGTGATAACCAGCGTCCGGTGGCCGCGCTCGACCCCCAGGGCCTGGATGTTGGCACCGGTGGCTTCGGAAACTCGCAAACCGTTCAGCGCCAGCAACGAGATCAGCGCATGCTCGGCGGCGTGGCCAAGCCCGGCGGCGACCAGCAGCGCGCCGAGCTCATTGCGGTCCAGCCCGGCGGCATGCGACTCATAGTCAAGGCGGGGACGGCGCACATGCGCGGCCGGAGAATGGTCGAGCAAGTCTTCTTCGACCGCGTATTTGTAGAATCCGGCGATGGTGCACAGGCGGCGGGTGATCGTGGCCCGGGCGCGGCCGCGGGCTTCCAGGTCGCGGGCGAAGCACTCGATATCCGCGCGGCGCGCCTGAAACAGTGGCAGGTGGTGCTGCTGACACCAGCCGGCGTACTGGCGCAAGTCCAAGGCGTACGCCTCGCGGGTCAAGCCGGTGTAACCGGCCAAGAACCCAGCCAGGGCAAGGCGTTCCGGCTCGGTGAACACCGGTTCGACGGCGGCAACAGCTGTAGATGTGGACGTGGTGGCCATGGGCACCTCCCGGGTCGGGCTGAGGCCCGAGGGAGGCTGGACCCGCCACGGCCCCAGCAACGATTCTTCACTTCACCGGTAAGCCGACCCGGGCGATCACGCAAGGTCACCGCTGCGATTCTGGCCGTTGCTCCGGATCGATGCTCCTATGTCTGTCAAGTCTCTGGAATGGTGAATTTGTTTTCCTTTCCGCTGGATGAACTAGTGATCAGGTCGTTTGCTGGGTTGCGGACAGGACAGGGATGGGCCACGAGGGCAGGCTCTTATGAGGTCACGCCCAGCAGGTCAGGTAAGGGGGTCCGGGGGCGGCCGACGGATCGTTAGAAGGCCAGCACCAGAGGTGCGGCAGCCGATTAGCGGGTCAGGCCGCCCCCGGTGGCTCGGGTAGTCAGCTGGGCCGCAGGTGCCGGTAGGTTTCGCGGGCTGCGTAGCGTTTGAGACAGCGGATGATCTCGGGCTTGGACAGGCCTTCCTTGCTGCGCCGGGCGACATAGGCGCGGGTCGGCGGGTGCGAGCCCATCCGGGTGATGACGATCCGCCACAGGGCGTGGTTAGCCTGCCGGTCTCCACCGCGGTTGAGCCGGTGCCGGGCCACCTTGCCCGAGGAGGCCGGGATCGGCGCGGCCGCGCACAGGTGCGCCCAGGCGGCTTCGGATCTGAGCCGGCCGGGGTGGTCTCCGGCCGCGATGAGCAGCATCGCGGCCGTGTCCGGGCCGACGCCGAAGAGGCTGAGCAGCCCCGGAGCGCGGGCGGTGACCAGCGGCACGATCAGCTGGCCGAGCCGGGCGAGCTGGCCGTCGAGGTACTGGGCGCGGCGGCCGAGCTCGCGCAGCGACAGCAGCGTGTGGTAGCGGACCATGCTGCCCGGCCGGGGCCGGAGCGCGGTCAGCTCGGCGACCAGTTCTGCTGGCGTCTGCCCGGTGAACCGGGTGCGGATGTCGTCCGGCCCGGTGATGATCAGCGCCCTGGCCTGGTTGATCGTCTGGGTCCGCTGCGCCCGGGCGGTGCGCTTGGCGACCATCAGCGCCCGGATCGCCTCCACCTGCCCATCCCGGCCCCTGGGCGCACCCGACGCCCTCCCAGACTGGGCTGCGCGGGCAGCGCTGACCGCATCGAGGGGATCGGACTTGCCCTTGCGGCGCCGGTCCTGCCGGTCCGACCGGTCCACCTCCACCACCCGGATCCCGGCCGCGGCGATGTGCCGGGCCAAGCCGGCGCCGTAGCTGCCGGTGCCCTCGATCCCGACCAGGCCCACCGTGCCGAAGCCGGTCAGCCAGCCCAGTAACTGCCCGTACCCCACCGGGGTCGCCGGGAACTCGCGCACCCCCAGCAGCCCGCCGATCCCGTCCAGCGCGGCCGCGACATGGGCATCGGCGTGCGTATCTACTCCGCCGGTGACGGCACAGGTATCTACCATGGACAACGTCATCCCTTTCGTGGTTGAGGGATGGCACGCACCCGCTGGCCGCCGGACTGGCAAACCCTGGCCTCTTGCCCAGGCCAGGCAGCCCCGGGACGGCACCGCCGGTGGGTGCCAGAACAAAACCTGGGACCCCGGCCGACAGGTCGTTTCCGAAGACAACCAGCGGCGTCAGCCGATTAGCAGGTCAGGCCGGGACCCAGGCCACCGACCCTACGCCCGCACCACGCCAAACCATCGGAAGCAGGGCCGGAAGCACACATCCACACCCTCCCTGCCGATTATCTTCGCTTCTTCGCGCTTAGGCCTCTGTGCCGCCTTGGGTACAGACCGGCCAGATCTGCGTGTTCCAGCTCTGGGCTCACGTCTGGTATCGGCTTCGCGCAACGCGTCTTGGCTGGCGGCCTTGCACCTGCCGGCCTGCCGGATGAACCTGGCCCCGCCAGCTTCTGGCCCCAGGCCTGGCAAGATCGCCTCCATGTGGGTCCGGGCGTGCTTGGGGTGGACCTGCGCCTGCGGTGACCGTCGGCCCGCCCCGGCCGGGCGGGCAACGTCAGGTCAGGGACGAGCCGGCTCTTGATGCAGGCCGGGGGGATTGACCGGCAGGAAGGTCAGGCGCCGGTGGCGGTGTGGCGTCATGGTGACGATGCGGAACGGTGAGCCCGGACCGCTAGGTTTTCACCGGGCGCGGCCGTGGGCGCCGGCTGGGGCGGGGACCCGCGGGGTGGCGCGCGCCAGTTTCGAGGGCCACCAGTTGTAGCGCCCGCACAAGATGACGATCGCCGGGACGAGCAGGGTCCGGACGAAGAAGGTGTCGAGCAGCACGCCGAGGGCGATCGCGGTGCCCAGTTCCTTGATCTGGGTGGTGGCGCCGGTCAGGCCGGCCACGCCGAAGGTGGCGGCCAGGATCAGCCCGGCCGAGGTCACGGTGGTGCCGGTGTGGTGCATGGCGCCGGCGACCGCCTGGTGCAGCGGCGCCTTGCGTGCTTCTTCGCGGATGCGGCTCATGACCAGGATGTTGTAGTCCTCGCCGAGCGCCATCAAGAACACAAACAGCAAGAACGGCAGCACGAAGTCGAGGCCGGCGCCGCCCGCGGCGTCCTGGAAGATCAGGACCGCGATGCCCAGCGCGGCGAAGTAGCTCAAGACAACGGTCGCCACCAGGTACAGGGGGGCGATCACGCTGCGCAGCACCAAACCGAGCAGCAGTGCCAGCAGCGCGGCCACGATCGGCACGATCTCCTTCAGGTCGCTTTGGGACACGGTGCTCACGTCGTAGGAGGCGGGCGCGAGGCCGTTGACACCGTTGTCAACGGCGCCGACGGCATGCTGGACGCTGGCGACCGCGCCGCGCACGGCGGGGGTGGCGTTCAGGGCCGCGGTCGTCGCGGGGGCGCCGGCCTTGAGGGTGGTGTAGAACTGCACCGTCTTGCCGTTGGGGCTGACGAACTGCGTGGTGGCGCGGTAGGCGGCGTATTGCTGGGGCGGCACCGGGCTGCCCGGCGGCTGGGTCGCGGGCAGCTTGCCGGGCGGCCCGAGCTCCTTATACAGGCTTTCGAGCTGCTGGGTGCTGACCGCGGTGCCGTTCGGGTTGAGCAGGCCGTTGACCGATGCGAACACCGGCTTTTTGGCTAGATCGTTCTCGGCCTGCTGCACCGGCGTGAGGTCGGTCCACACCGAGGACTTATACACCAGCAAAACGACCGTCGGGTTGGCGACCGCGGCCGGGTAGTGAGCGTTGATGGCGGCCGTGCCCGCGGCCGAGCCGCTGCCCGCCGGGCCGGTGGAAGTGCCGCCGAAGCCGCTGGAGACGTAGGCGGTCGCGGCCAGGGCCAGGCCGCCCAGGAACACCACGCCGAGCACCAGCGTGACCACCGGGTGGCCGATCACCCGGTCGGTCAGCCGGGCCCACACGCCCTCCCGCTGGGCGTGGCGGATTGGCGTCGGCCAGAACACCGCCCGGCCGAACACCGCCAGCAGCGCCGGGGTCAGCGTGAGCGCCGCCAGCAGCATCATCGCCACCCCGACCGCCAGCGCCGGGCCCAGCCCGGAGTACAGGCCAAACGAGGCCAGCGCCAGGCACAGCAGCGCAACGATGACCGTCCCCCCCGAGAACGTGATCGACTCCCCCACATACCGGGCCGCGCGCTCGATCGCCGGCCGCGGCCCGGCCCCGCGCGCGATCTCCTCCCGCACCCGCAAGGTCAGGAACAGCCCGTAATCGGTCCCGGCGCCCAGCAGCAGCACCACCAGCATCGTCTCGGTGACCGTGGACACCTGCAGGCCGTGCTCGGCCAAACCGCCGATGACATGCTCAGACATCTGCAGCACCAGCACCGCCGGGCCAAGGGTCACCAGCGGGGCCAGCACGGCCCGGAACACGACGATCAGCATCACCAAGATCACCAGATCGGACAGCAGCGCGGTGAGCTTCTGCGCGCCCGCCTGGGAGTTCTGGTTATCCACCGCCGTGGGCAACTGCCCGGTCAGATAGCCGCGCAGCCCGGACGGCAGGTGAGCGCCGCTGATCGTGGCCCGGACGCCAGCCACGGCCGGCGACGCGTCTGGGCTCGACGTCGTCGCGCTGAACACCACCTGGGCCTTCTGCGCCTTGCCGTCGGTGGACACGCCCTGGTCGGACACCGATACGACATGATCGTCCTTGGCGATCTTGGCCTCGAGGCTGGCGATATCCGACTGATCGCTGCTGCTCAGCTTGGCCTTCCCGACCACCACCAGCGCGCCGGTGGTCGTCCCCGCGGGCTGGAAGGGCGCCGCCAGCACCAGCGCATGCTGGGTCGGCGTACTGGCCGGCAGGAACGTGCTGTTGTCGGTGTTGACCGACTCCGCCAGCGACGGCAGCAACAGCACACACAAGGCCGCCGCGATCAGCCAGCCGGCGATCACCACGTAACGGAAACGGATCACGACCCGGGCCAGGCCAGCCATGAAATCTTCCACCGCAGTCCCCCTAACGTGACCGGAAGCCTGCCGACGGACCGTGCAGCGCCAGCGCACGAGCCAGCGCGAAACCCCGTCTCCGCGCGGCCGGGCCCCCTAAGCAGCGCGTGCCCCCGACAGCCAGTCTGGCACGCGGCCGACCCGGGGGCCATGCTGCGAACCTCCCCAACGGACCCATCTGTGTTGCCAGGCCCCGCCCTGGGCAAGCGGTGGCCGGCCAGGCAAGAGCACCAGCCAACAGGGCGTGGGCGCGGGCGGTGACGTAGGCCAGGAAGACCACGGTCTGGCAGTTCTCCACCTGGCCGGTGATCCCGGCATGCTGGCGGGTGACACCGACGGTCATCAGGCCTTTCTTGAGCTCGGCGGTCTCATCCAGCACCAGGATCGCCTCCGGGTCACCCAGGTGCGCCACGATGAAGCACTGCAGGGCCTTCAGCGCCGCCTTCCAGTCCCAGGCGTGCTCGCCCAGCAGCGCCTGCATCCACCGCGGCGTGGCATGCCCGGCGGTCTGGGCCAGCTGCCAGCACGACCTGCGGTCCCCGGCCCCGGCCAGCAGCGCGCCAATATAAGCAAACGCCGTCAGCCGCGACCTGGCCTGGCAGAACACCGGCGCGATCGCCGCGCGCAGCTCATCCTGGAGCCGTCCCAGCCAGCTGCCATCTTCTACGATGGCCGCAGCGGCCACCTGCTGATCTTGCTTCCTCACAGATCATGATCATCCAGGTGGCCGTCTTGTGCCCAGCTCGCGGCCCCGGCACACCATGATCACTCAAGCGCTAGATCACAAACCGGGACTGTAGTACCGGGCAGGCGGATCTAGCCAGGCCTGCTCGGACTACGTAATGTCGTCAGCGTGTAGCTAGGGTCGTTTAGTGGGGGCGTCGCCGTGACGACAGCGACGAGGGACAGCAGCGCGCGCGGGGTCTTGTGGTCCATGTCCCTGGCCAATGCGATGATCTTGCTCGATCAGACGGCGGTGCCGCTAGCGCTTCCCAACATCATGCAGGATTTCGGCGTCGGGTCTCAGCAGGTGCAGTGGATCCTGAACGCCAGCCTTCCCCCGCTTGCGGGCCTGCTGGTGCTGGGTGGCCGCCTCGGGGACATGTTCGGGCGCAGGCGCATCTTCATCATCGGCGCGACCGTGTTCACGGGCGCCTCGGCGATCGGCGCCCTGGCGCCGGTGTTCGCGGTGCTGCTGGCCTGCCGCATGCTGCAAGGGGCGGGCGAGGCGCTGATACTGCCGAACACAGTGGCGATCGTGAGCGCGGCCTTCCCAGACGAGGAACGGGGCCGGGCGCTCGGGCTGATGGGCGGCGTGGCCGCCGTTGCCGGAGCACTCGGACCCACCATCGGCGGGGCCCTGACCGTGGCCTGGAGCTGGCGGGCGATCCCCCTGATGGACTGCCTGCTGGCCGTGGTCGCGATAGCCTGGACACTGCGGGCAGTGCCGCCTGATACCGCTGATAGCCGACGATCCGACATCGATCTGGCGGGCACCATTCTGCTCACCGTCACCGTCATCAGCGTGGTGTTCGGCCTGGCCCAGTCGCAGGCGTGGGGGTGGGCTTCCCCGGGGGTCTTCGTCCCGTTGATCATCGGCGTGTGCACCGGCGCAGCCTTTCTGCGCGTCGAGCGTGCTGTTACCAGCCCGTTGATGAACCTGAATCTGCTGTGGCGGCATGCCAATTACCTCGGCAGTACAGCAAGCCAGTTCATCGTCGGGATAACCGGGATGGGCCTCGCGCTGCTGTTCCCGCTGCTGCTGATCCTGAACCTGCAGATGAGCCCGGTGCTGGCCGGGCTGGCGCTGACCCCCACGACGCTGCCATTCGTGTTTGTGCCTCCGCTGGCCGGGCGCTGGTATGACCGTGTGGGCGGCCGCCCGCCGCTGATCGCGGGCTTCGCCACGCTGCTGGCCGCGACGGTGCTGCTGGCATGGGGGGTGCACAGCAACGCTTACCTGCCCGTGTTCCCGGGCCTCCTGCTGTACGGGATCGCCCTGGCCCTGATCCTGACCGTCAATGATCCAGTCAGCCTCGACATGGTCCCGGCCAGTGACCGCGGCCAGGTATCAGGGGTATCCACGACGGCCGAGCACTTTGGCGGTGCCATCGGTATCGCCGTGCTCTACCTGGTCTTTCACGCCACCTTCGTGCACCAGTTGCAGTCCAAGGTCTCCGGCATCGCGCTACCAAACATGACCCGGCAGCAGTCAGAGCAATTCAGGAACGCGGTTGCCCAGGCGGTAGGCACCGGTGTGCGGCCCAGCACCTTTAACAGCTCACTGACCCCCTACCTGCTGCCGGCCCGGGCAGCCTCCGAGGACGGGTACAGCGCGGCCTTCATAGCAGTCAGCGTGCTGTGCGTGGTGGCACTTGTCTTGATGATCCGGCTGATCCGCAAGCCGCCCGGCGCACCCGAACTCGCCGAGATAAAGGCCGCCGACAGCCACGCCGGGGCAGGCCACGATGCCAACCCAGGTAGCCACAATGGCACTGACGAGACCATCGCCGACCCGCAGCAAAGCCCGGCTGCCCCAACGGCGCACGCTGATGCCCCTATGTCAAGCCGACGCGACGCTGAGCTCGCCCCACCGGTGCACCAGGAAAGCGCAGCAACCGCGCCGCCTAAGGAACGACCGACGAGGAGTCAAGGGCCGGCGGTAGGTGGGACCGGCAAGGACTGAGCGCCCGCCCGCACCGACCGCGGCTGTCTCCAGTGCTTGTAACTAATTGTAAGGCGCTTTCTCATACGGAAGCGCAAGAGTCTCCGCGCCAGATTATCCTCCTGGGTACTCTGCCGAGAAGCTTACTCAAAGCCGGTGACGAGGCAGTGCCTGGGAGCGGATCATCACGCAGTCCACCTCTAGCAGTCGCGCGGTTGCGTTTTCCACCGCTACAGGAAAGAAGCCAGTCACGTCGAGCCCAGCTGCCCGGAAAATACCTAGCGCATTCTCAATCGTTGGCATCCCTTCGTAAAGGGGAATAAGAGAAAGCTCGCACTGGAGTCCGACCAGATCATGGATACGGTCGCCTGCGCCCTGGAAGACCTCTATGTCATAGCCCTGCGTATCCAACTTTAGAAAGGGCCGTGACACGCCAATGCTCGCGGACAACATTTCCATCATGTCGCTTAGCCGCCGCATCGGCACCTTCTCGACATAGGCAGAATGCCACTCTGGCCAGCATCGCATTGCGTACCGGTTCGGAGACAAGAAACTGCTGCCCGTCCCGTCCATTACGTTCATTGGCCGGTCGCCGGTATCCCGACCAAGCGCTGCACGATACGCCCACCATTTCGGATCGGGCGCCGCAACCGCCTCGAGCCGCTTGAAGTACTCGTTGACTGGCTCAAAGGAGACAATCGGACCTGAATAGCCAGCATGCCTCAGCGCGGATCCAAACTCGCCAACGTGAGCCCCGACATCCAGGACGCAGTCCGCCTCGTACGACTCTAGCAGCGCGGCAAGGTGTTCAAATTGCGATGCCACCGATGCCTTACCGTCCATAACAGTCACGAGTGCCATAGGATCCTCCTGCGCTGAGGCAAAGACTCTTTCCCGTCAAGAGAGCGACAACACCTGATTCCGAGCCTCTTATAAGCGTAACTGGTCAGATTGTCTTTCCTAAGCGCCTATCCAAAAGTCCTGCGCGTAACGGGCCGCTCTCAGCCCAGCTATCTTTAGCCATCCTCCTGCTCCCAGCTGGATCGGCATGTCCAGCGCCTCTGCCACCCTGCCGAGTTGCTCGGCCACCGCGAGTGTCGCTTGCACCGGCACCCGCGCTGAGATGGACGCTCCGAGCGGTCCGCTACGGGCCAACAGCCGCTGGGCCCAGGCGGATAGCGAGGTCGTCGGCCTGGTCAGGTGTTGGACAGATCACCACAGTCATTGACGGAGGGGATCAGGGCTGGCCTGATTTTGGCCTTACAATGCTGCATAACAAGGGAAGACTACGCGAGCCAGTGAGAACCATCCTGGCAGGCCAGTCACCGAGTGCCCAGGTAGCTGGCGCGCCCGTCACAATCTACGGATCGGCCCTTGGTACCGCTGGCACGGCGCCGTACCTGTACTACAGTCCCGGTTTGTGATCTAGCGCTTGAGTGATCATGGTGTGCCGGGGCCGCGAGCTGGGCACAAGACGGCCACCTGGATGATCATGATCTGTGAGGAAGCAAGATCAGCAGGTGGCCGCTGCGGCCATCGTAGAAGATGGCAGCTGGCTGGGACGGCTCCAGGATGAGCTGCGCGCGGCGATCGCGCCGGTGTTCTGCCAGGCCAGGTCGCGGCTGACGGCGTTTGCTTATATTGGCGCGCTGCTGGCCGGGGCCGGGGACCGCAGGTCGTGCTGGCAGCTGGCCCAGACCGCCGGGCATGCCACGCCGCGGTGGATGCAGGCGCTGCTGGGCGAGCACGCCTGGGACTGGAAGGCGGCGCTGAAGGCCCTGCAGTGCTTCATCGTGGCGCACCTGGGTGACCCGGAGGCGATCCTGTCGGGTGCCACAATTCGGCCTGTCCCTGTGACTTGGGACGATAGGCGAGGCACGGCCGTGCGGCATGATGGTCAGCCGTGTCCATCCGCCTGCTCTACTTGGTCTTCATCCGGGGCTCGCTGCGCTGATCGAGCAGATCGCCACCGAGAATCCCCGCTGGGGATACCAGCGGATCCAAGCTGAGCTGCTCAAGCTCGGCCACAGGGTCAGCGCATCCACGATCCGCCGCGTTCTCAAGGCGCTGAAGATCCCTCCGGCGCCGACGCGGCACACCGACACGACGTGGCGGCAGTTCCTGCACGCGCAAGCCGCGACGATGCTCGCCACCGGCTTCTTCCACGTGGACTGCGCGGTCACCCTCCAGCGTCTGTACTGCTTGTTCGTGATAAAGATCGGCTCCCGCTACGTGCACGTCCTCGGCGTGACCGCGAAGCGCTCAAGATCCCGCCTCGAAGTCCTCGCGCAAACGCCTATGCGGAGCGGTTCGTGCTTACCGCCCGGACTGAAGTCACCGACCGGATGCTGATCTTCAGCGAACGGCACCTGCGGATCGTGATGGCCGAGTGTGCCCGGCACTACAACGGGCGAAGACCGCACCGCGCACTCCAACTCCCGCCACCACGGCCCGACCACCCCGTGGCCGATCTTTCTCAGGAACAGATCAAGCGCCGGTCGGTCTGGGGCTGAGCCCGGGTGATCGGGTCGCTTCGCTGATGCCCAATCGTCCGGCGCTCGTCGTTCACTACCTGGCCTGTTTCAAGGCGGGGCTGGTCGCAACGCCCCTCAATTACCGGTAGATGGCTCCGGAGATCGATCACGCCCTGGCGGTCAGCGGAGCCCGTGCCCTGCTCGCGCATGCCGAGCGGGAGGAAGATCTGGCCGCAAGCCAGCTCGCGCGGCAGCTGCCGTTGGGCACCATCAGCTACGGCGGCAAGCCAGGAGCAGGTCCGGCTTTCGGGGAGCTGATTGAGCGGGAGGCCCGATCTTCGCCTCCGCCGCCTCCTTCTCCGGCGGCGCCTGCCGTGATCTTCTTTACCTCCGGCAGTACCGGACGCCCGAAGGGGGTCACCCATACGCACCAGACGCTCGGGTGGATGTTCGCGACGGCGGCGGCAGGGCTCGAGCTCAGCCCCGGCGATCTGCTTCTGGCTGGCTCGTCGCTGTCGCACGTGGGTGCCTTCTACGTCTCGTTCGCCGCGCTGAGCACAGGCGCTGGGGTGATTGTGGCCCAGACGTTCGATGGGGACGAGCTGCTGCCGCTGCTTCGCGACGACCGCCCCACGGTGCTGTCGATGCTTCCTTCGGCGCTGTTCACGCTGACCCGCGACCACGGTGCCCGGCACGGCGATTTCGCCTCGCTGCGACTGTGCCGCGGGGCGGGCGACACCGTCTCCGCGGAGCTGGAACGGGAGTTCACCGCGCTAAGCGGGTTGGTGATCGACGAGGCCTACGGCCTGACCGAAGCCGGGCTGGTGACGGTGAGCCCACCATCGGGGCAGATCAAGCCCGGTTCGGTCGGGCAGGTCGTTCCCGCGGTCTCGCTGTCTATCCGCAACGACGACGGCCAGGAGCTGCCGGTGGGCAGCGAAGGCCGCCTGTGGATCAAGACTCCCGCGGCCACCGTCGGCTACTGGGACGACCTGGGCGCGACCGAGACGGCCTTCAGCAACGGGTGGCTCGACTCCGGCGATGTGATGCGAGCCGACGACGAGGGCTACTTCTTTTTCTGCGGGCGCAAGAAGCAGATCATCGTCCACGACGGCTCGAACATCTGCCCCCAGGAGGTCGAGGGCGCCCTGCTCGAGCACCCGGGCGTCGCCAGCGCTGGGGTGATCGGGATCCACGACCTTATCCACGGTGAGAACGTCCGCGCCTACATCACCCTTGCGGAGGGGACCGCGCGCCCGGCCAGCCAGGAGCTGATCCAGTTCGCCCGCGCGAGGATCGGTTACAAGGCGCCCGACGAAATAGTCGTCCTCGACCAAATGCCGCTCACCGCCACCGGGAAACTGGACCGGACACACCTGAAGCGCATGGCCGAGGCGAACCTCACACGCGGGGCTAACCGATGAAACCCGCCCCGGCCGATCCGCGGCCGACAGGCAAAGCCCAAGCCCGCCGAGGTGATCGAAGGACCGCGGACCGCTTACGGGCCGGCCGCGCGTCATGACCTCGCCGCCGGTGGTGACCCGCAGACCGGCCCGCACAGATCAGCCGACTCTGCGTGCCGCCGCCGGCGCAGCACCGGCAGTCGCTCCCGCCCAGAACGGCTCGGCGCGCGTTATCCCTGACCTTTGTTGTCACCTACAGTAGCTGGATGTCCGACCCGTGGACTCGGTGCAATCTGGCTGGTCTGGGGCTCGCTGCCGGCGAGGTGCCCGTCCAGGCTGTGAGTGAACGGGTGGCCGCCACTGGCTGGATCGCGCCTTACCAGACGCGCCCTATGCGGCTACTTATGAGAGTGCGGGTTGCGGGCTCGAATAAGACGACCGAATTTCAGTAGCCCTGGCGGATTATCGGCGGCAGCCTGTAACCGTGATGGATCTGGACTGTTTGTAGTGATGCCGCCGGTGTCCGATGAGGAGCTGCTGGCCCGGCAGTCCGCGCTGCAAGTGGAGGCGCGGGAGGTGCTTGCCGAGCTGGACCTGGCCGCGCTGGTCGCCGACATCGGCCCGCTGCTCCTCGCGGGCAGTTTCGTGTCCGGGCTAATGTGCTGGCGCGACCTCGATGTGGGACTGCTCGTCGGCAGTGACTTCTCACCCCGGGACGTGCTGCGGCTACTGCAGCGGATCGTGGGGCAGCGGGGGTCACGGCCTTCGAGTACCACGACGAGCGGGGTCCTCGGTGCGTGACCGGCCAGGTCCGCGATGAGCGTTACCACGTGCCCTTTACCGTGGACCGGGCCGGCCAGTGCTGGCGGATCGACCTGACGTTGTGGCTGCACGACGCGCACCTCAATGTCACCCGCTGGCACGAACAGCTGCGCGAGCGCATCACCGCCGAGCAGGGCAGCGCGGTGCTGCGCATCAAAGACGTGTGGCACCGGCGGCCAAGCTATCCAGACCAGGTCGGTGGCCTGGACATCTACACCGCTGCGATCGATGACGGGGGCCGCACCCCCCGCCAGTTCGCTACCTGGCTTGCTAGCCGCGGGCTGCCCCACACATAGGAACACCCAGGACCGCGCGAACAGGAGCAATGCTTGAAACCTGTGGATCGGCCGGGAAGGGGTGTACCTTCCCGGTGTCCGAGTTGAGGTCTCAAGCAATGACCGGCGTTGGCGCGCCGGCCGGGAAGGTACAACCCGATGCTCACCGTAGTCCCTGGCGACGGCTCCGGCCACGAGGCTGGTAAGGATGGCTCGCTGATCGATGAGATTGTCCGGGAAGGCGCGCGGCGGATGCTGGCCGAGGCGCTGGCCGCCGAGGTAGACGCCTATATCGCCCAGTTCACCGCCGCGCGGGACGGGAACGGCCAGCGCCTGGTGGTGCGCAATGGCTATCACCGGCCGCGGGAGGTACTGACCAGCGCGGGCGCGGTGGAGGTGACCGTGCCGCGGGTCAACGACAAGCGCACCGACCCGGCTACCGGCGAGCGGCAGCGGTTCTCATCGGCGATTCTGCCGCCGTGGGCGCGCAAGACCCCGAAGATCACCGAGGTGCTGCCGCTGCTGTATCTGCACGGGCTGTCCAGCGGCGACTTCGTGCCCGCCCTGGGCCAGTTCCTGGGCTCATCTGCCGGGCTGTCGGCGGCGGTGATCACCCGGCTGACCGGGACCTGGCAGGCCGGGCAGCGCGCCTTCGCCAGGCGGGACCTGTCCGGCGTGGACTATGTCTATCTGTGGGCCGGCGGGATCCACGTGAACATCCGCCTCGAAGAGCACAAGCTGTGCCTGCTGGTGATGATCGGCGTGCGCGCCGACGGCCGCAAGGAGCTCATCGCCCTCGCTGACGGCTACCGGGAGTCGGCGGAGTCGTGGGCGGACCTGCTGCGCGATTGCGCCCGCCGCGGCATGCGCGCCCCGGTGCTGGCCATCGGTGATGGGGCGCTGGGGTTCTGGAATCTAAGACTGTTCTAATTCGCTATTCGATAGAGCTATCCGCTCCCCCGCTTAGTCGCCGAGTGTGCAGGTGGTCAGGTCCTCCAGCACCGCCGGGCCAGCCCGGCGCTGGCTGGCATGGCGTGGCCGGGGCAGCGTCAGGGCGAGCGCGCCACAGCGCTCTGTTAATTCCGGCCTATCTGGCTCGGATGCGGCCGGAGGACGGGAATGCCCAGGGCTTCTTCACCGTGCCCAGCGTGTACGGCTTGTCGTACCTTGGCCACACCCTCCGTCAAGATGACAAGCGAGGTCTGCCGCACGGTGCTCGTTCTCGGTGCTCGGCAGACAGCGGGATACCTGCTACGCACTGTGAGATCCGGCGGTAGTCCCGATGCGCTGGTAGGCGCGCCTATCGCCGACTCGGCGCGCCGGGCTGACATGTCAACAACTGCGGAGAACTTACGCAGATTATCCGGTTCTGCGTGCGCGGCGCTGAGCGGCCCATGACGTTCACTGCGGTGGAGGGCCGCACAGGCGACCTAGCGACCAAGGATCGCTAGGCGGTCGGCGGCCCCTAATGAAGGGGCTAGGCGGTCAGTGCTTGGCGTAGGTCTAGGTAGGTTGGCGCCAGGTCGCGCAATATGTTGGCGGCTATGGCATTGTTACCGGTGACGAAGGGGTTTTGGAGGCTGCCGACCAGCCGCGCCTGAGCGCCGGTGATCTCGGCGGCGGCGTGCAGGCCGATCTGGGCAAGCCAGTACTCGGCGTCGGCTAGGCGCCGGGCGCCGACGGGGACGGCGAACGACACCAGTTCGTCTCGCTGCCCCTCGCTCAGGCCCGCCTGAACCATGTCGGCCAGCGCCAGGGCTGCCTCCCCGGCGCCCAGTGTCGCTGGTGGCGCTTGCCCGGGCTGCCCGCTGAGCCATGCGATCGCCGCGGGCACCGAGGCGCGCAGCGCGTCAAGTGGATCGGTCTCTCGGGAGCGGCGGAACCCGGTGCGCATCGTGTACTCAGTCTTGGCATAGTCGATGGAGTCGCCGCGCCAGGCAGTGACGAAGGTTTCAGCTGGCAGGGTGGCGTACGGGTGGCCGTCGGGATCGTGGAAGCGGATCACTTCCCCGTCAGCGGCAAGCACCAGCAGATAGTGGTCGGCGCCGATAGCCCCTCCTGCCCCGGGTTGCTGCCAAAGCAGGCCCATTTCCACGGGTCCAGCGAAGACCGGCCCGGAGCGGGTGGCCTCTTGCAGGCGCTTGAGCGCTGCGTCAGCGTCCCCGCTGTCGCTGCGCTGACATGACCAGCCCAGCAGTTCCAGCGCGGCGTCAATCCCGATTTCGGGGTCCCAGCCCATCGGATCGAAGAATGGCCGACGGCCAGCCAGCAGTTGCATTCCGAAGGGAGAGCCGGTGAGCACCTCTAGCAGCCCCGGGTCGGTCCCATCGGCAAGGGCCATAGCCAGGCAGTTAGCGTAGCAGTACGGGCCGGAACCGACATAGCGAGAGATCATGCCCAACAGTATGGCAGCGACCGCCTCCATGCGTGTCCTCGGCCGACGAGCCCGGGCTCCAGAAACCACCCCGGGACGGTTAGCGATGCAGGGTAAACGCGACCCGTTGCCGAGCGTTGCGGCCGATACCTGGCGTGGTTTGGGCGGTGAGAGAGGGATAGGTTTCTCAGACGATAAAGCGCTGGAGACAGCGCAGGATCTCGGCCTTGATCTTGCCCTCGGCGGTCCGCCGGGCGACGTAGTCCTTGGTGGCTGGTGGCCAAGATCACTGGCTTCCGGGTCCGGGACCGCTGGCGGCCTGGGACCGGGCGTCGTTCACCTCAGACAGCCACAGCCAGGTCGCGGCATTCGAGAAACTGCCGTAGCCGCCTGCACGCGCAGATCCAGCAGATATGTCCGCCCAAGTTGATCAGCGTGAGGATGCGTATGGCCGTCCAGAACGGCGGGTCAACACGCGTGAGTCAGGAGTAGGACGAATCAGAAAGTGACGTTGAACCCGGGCGGCTATGTGACCGGATCGCCGATTCTGAACTCATTGCACCGATCGGGGTTCGGATGCCGATCCTGTACAGATCAACCCTTTCGGCGCGGGCTGGATGATGACCAGCCTGCTAAAGATCCTTAAGGGTGGGGGTTACAGAAGGGTGTGAGGTCGAGCCTGGTGCTGGCAGCGCGGTGCTCAGCCCCAGCGCCCGCTCCAATGACCACCACATCTGCGTCCACAAGAGCCGGTGTTCCCCCATTCCCGCAAGGCAGCCCGCCGTGAAACGCCCGCACGCAGAGCCCGCGTGCCGCTGGCGAATGTGACCCATCCCACATCCCACGGCACCACCCATGCTGAACGCCACCGCGGCACGCGCCGTGTGGAGAGGTAAGCGCGCGCCCACCACTCCCCGGACCAGCACAAACCGGAAAGGACCAGGAATGTTGTTCACAGCCCGAGCGGGGGCTGGGCTCGCGCTCCTCGCAGCGCTGATCGCCGGCTGCGGCACCGCCGCGGCAAGCCATCCCGCCACGCAGAAGCCAGTCCCGGCGGCGCGGAGCCACGACCCATCGCCACCGGTGCAGGCCGCGACCGCCACACCCGCCCCGATGCCGACGCACCGCCGCCATCACCGTCACCACCACCATCACCACGCCATGGCGGTGGTGACCCCGGTCACCACGCCGGTCGCGCCGCCGCCACCACCGCCGCCGACCATGGCACCCACCCCGGCTCCCAACCCCATCCCGCAGGGCAACGGCGGTGACCAGGACGGCGACAACAACGGCGGCCCGAGCGACGGCGACGGCGACATCTAGCCAGTTCCAGCCCGGTTCCGGTCCCGCTCCCCGCTGCGGGACCGGCCCGGCAGCATCCAGACCCGCGAATGAATCACCCCGGGATTTCGTCGAGGCGGACTGCAGCGCCCCGAGTTCGTTGGGGTCCAGCCCGGTGGCGCGCGAGTCATAGTCCAGCCGGAGGCGGCGGACATGGGCCGCCAGGGAGCGATCGAGCAGGTCTTCCTCCACCGCGTACCGACAGAACCCCGCGATCGTGCACAGCCGGCGGGTGATGGTGGCCCGGGCGCGGCCGCGCGTCTCCAGGTCGTGGGCGAAGCACTGGATGTCGGCCCGCCGGGTATCGGCGAGACCGGGACGCTCAGCCGTTCTGGACACACCCCCCACTCCAGGTCCGGGGTCGCGCTGGTAGGTTTTGTCCGTCGTCCGGCCAGCCGGCCGCCGGGAGGGGGAGTGATGACGTTCGTACAGATCATCGAGATGACCACCACCAAAGCTCCCGAAATCGAGGAGCTCATGAACGGGTGGATGGCTGCGACAGAAGGGCGCCGTAGCGCAAGCCGCAGCCTGCTGACCAAGGACCGCGAACGCCCCGATACCTACGTGCAGGTGGTGGAGTTCCCCTCCTACGAGGAGGCGATGGCGAACTCCGCCCTTCCCGAGACGACGGCGTTCGCCGAGAAGCTGTCAGCCCTATGTGTATCGGGGCCCGCGTTCCGCAATCTCGACCTCGTTCGCGTCGACGAGCTGTAGCCAACCGAGTCCGCCCGGTCCTGCGGGCGTTCAGCAGGATACCGAACGACCCTTCGGGCGCGGCTCAGGCAGCCACATTGCCCGACCCCACTGCTGAGCAATTAGATGACATGCATCGGGCCGGGCTGAGGTCGCTGGCCGGGTGCTGGAGACCTCCCCAGCTCAGACGCGGGTCAGGCTTGACCGCGTAGGCATTTCGCATGGGGCGCGTGCGCCCCTTCGGAGCGTGAGGAGGTCCCGATGCCCATCGTAGGCGGGCTGGATATCCACCGGAAGCAGCTGACGTTCGACTATCCCGGCACGGTGACCGGGGAGGTGCGGCGCGGCCAGATCGCCCCGGCCGACCGGGAGCACCTGCGGGCTTGGCTGGTGCGGTTCGCTGGGCGCGGCGACGTCGCGTTCGCGGTGGAGGGGTGCACGGGGTGGCGGTATGTCGCCGAGGAGCTGGCCGCGGCCGGGATCGCCGCGCATGTGGGCGAGCCGGCCGACACCGCCGCTGCCCGTGGCCGCAAGCGGCATGCCAAGACCGACAAGACCGACTCCGCGCACTTGCGCCGGCTGCTGGCCGAGGGCAGGCTGCCGGAGTGCTGGGTCCCGCCGGCGCAGATCCTGGAGTACCGGGCGCTGCTGGAGACCTACCACGACGTGCGCCGCGAGCACACCGCCTGGGTGCAGCGCATCCACGCGGTCTTCTTCCACCAGGGCGCGCCAGCGCTGGGCGAAGGCGCGCTGCGTACCGAGCAGGGCCTGGCCGCGCTGCGCGAGGCCGCGGCCGCGCACCTGTCGCCGGGCGGGCAGCTGCAGGTCGCCACCGCCCTGGACATGCTCGCCGCCATCGAAGCCCGCATGGAGGTACTGCGCACGCAGCTGCGTTATGCCGCCCGGCACCTCACCGGCGCGAAGGTCCTCGCCGCGCGGCTGTATGGGGTCGGCCCGGTCACCGCGCTGGCGCTGACCTGCTGGCTGGCCGGGGAAGGCCGGTTCTCCTCCTCCCGCAAGGCGGTCCGGTTCACCGGACTGGACATCACCGTCTGGTCTTCGGACCGCAAAGGCCCGCCCGGGCGCCTGTCCCGGCAGGGGCCACCGGTGCTGCGCTGGGCGGTGTATGAGGCCGGCAAGACCCACGCCCGCGCTTCGGCCCCCGACCACGGCTACTACGCCGCCGTCAAGGACCGCAAGAACAGCAAGCGCGCGGCCTTGCCGGAGGCCCGCAAGATCGTCCGGCAGGCCTGCCACATCCTGACCGAACTTGGCGACGACGCGCTCACCGCCGCCTAACCCCTCACCCATGCCGATGGTCACCAGCCCCGCGACGCGCCGGCGCCGGGCGGGCACACCGCAGCCACACTTCACCCGATGGGGAACCACCGCGGCCAGCTCCCGCGAGCCGCTGTCAGCCGCTGCCGGCCTTGCCACCAAGGGCCAGGCGGGCGGCCTGATCAGACTGAGCGGCCGCATCCCCGCAAGCCGGGGACACCCAATCAATCATCTTGTCGCCGGGGCAGCGCCCAAGCCCCGCGGACCCAGGTAAGGCTGGCTGCTCCTCCCCCCGGCCCCGCCCACCACGGCTGGTCACCCGCACAGAAAGGCCCCGGCCTGAACCACTGACCACACCCACGCACCACCACGGCTCCCTGCCCTGCCGCCTGGCAATGATCCGCTCCCGGGCGGCCGCCTCAAGGACGCCTAACGGCGCCGGCTACGCCGACCGGGCTCCCGCCCGGTCCTTGACCCGCCCGCCCGGTCGCAGGCCCGGCAGCTATCAGGGGCAGGGAGCCAACTTAACCATGCCCACACAGAGCAGCTCATGGGGCCGCAACGCCCAGGCCGAACCACCTTGCGGCGTCACCCGATACAGGTAAGGCGGCTCCGCGCGCGGGCAGTGTTGAGGGAGGATCGTCGGCCGTGATCGGCTCGTGGAGCGAAGCAGCGCTTGGTCGATGCCGATTCTGCGGGTGGTCTGCCGCCGCTGGCGGCGCACCGATCGGGCGGCGATGCGTGCCATGCCAGGTTGCAGGCCGGTTATGCCCGGCGAGGTCGCGGCAGGCTGCCGGGTGCGGGGGATACGATGCGGCACGCCAGCCCGGGTGTGCCCTGAGGCATGCGCACCCGGGCATGAGTACTTGTACGCATGCCCGGGTGCCGTGGACCGCGGAGAATGACGCTATGAATGACGGTCCTGCGAGTCGGCCCGGCCGGGCGCATCTGCCCTGGGCCATGTGGCTGGCGTGCGCACTCGCGATCGCCGCAGCCGGCCTGCTCGCCCTGACTGACCTAGCTGGCATCGTGATGGGGAGCTGGGATACTCCCGGGCCTGGCTTAGGATGGCTCAAGGCTGGCGCCATCGGCCAGTCCGGCCTGGCCGTCGCCGCGGTCGCCGTGCTCGTCGCAGGCGCAGCACGCCCCAGCCGACGCCGCGGCGCCGCGGTGATGGCAGGCGCGATTATCGCGCTGGAGGTCGGCTGGTTCTTGCTGACCCGGATGCTGGCGGCCTCATGACCAGCTGCCATCTGTGCGTCCCCGCGCCGCCGCTAGATCGCGAACAGAACACCCGCATCTGGGCTCATCACATCAGCGCTTCCGCCCGCCAGCCAACCGGCCCTATCGGCGGCTACTTGCGCGTCAGGAGCCGATCAAGCCGAGTCACTGAGCACTGATCTGATCTCAGGCCCGGCCTGCCGCCGGGCCGGGCCTCGATCGGCGCCGGGAGGCTGATGTGGTGCGTGATCAGTTGGTGTCGTTCATGGTTAGCGGCTGCCAGGCGGCTAGCCTCGGCTCGACCTCAGCCAGGATGTCCGTGGCCATGAGAAAGTGGCTCTGGCTCAATTGTCGTGACGGGGTCAGTCGGCGAGCAGGACGCGCTTGCGGAGCAGGTCGGGTTTCGCGCGCCCATACATCTGTCTTTTGATCATCTTGATGCGGTTGACGTGGCCTTCGACCGCGCCGGAGCTGTAGGGCACGGTGAGCCCGGCGGTGACGGCGGCCCAGTCTTTGCGGAGTCCCTTGCTGAAGCCGCGGAGCTCGCTGACCGGGCTGTTCTCGGCCTGGGCGGCCCAGGCTTCCAGGCGCTCGCCATGGCGGTGGCAGAGCATGTCCGCGAACTCGCGGACTAGGGCCCGGGTGGTGGTGAGTTCTTCACAACGGGCGGTGATCTGGGCGAGCGCGGCGCGATCAGCGTCGGCGAGCTTGCCGGGCGGGGTGAGGATCCAGCTGGCGACCTTCCTGGCCGCAGGCGCGGGTGGTGGTGCGGGGACGGCGGTGTCGTGGCGGAGCTGGGCGGTGAGCCGGCGCAGGGTGCGCAGGCTGCCCTGGTAGCCGCGGGCGCGCAGTTCCTCGTGGAGCCGGTTGGTGCTGCGGGCTCCTTCGTCCCAGCGCTGGCGCAGGTAGGCCTCGTGCGGGCCGAGCAGGCCCGGCCGGGTGAGGCGGGCGCCGCCGATCAGCTGGTCTGCGGTCGCGGCGGTGGCGTAGCGGCGGACGGTCTTGCGTTCCAGCCTTAAGGTGCGGCTGATCTCGGTGATGGTCAGCCCGCGGGCCAGCGCGGCGTGGATCTCGCCATGCCGGGCCCGCGTCCGCGCGGCCAGGCCTGCCTCAGGGGCCGACACAGCCTGCTGCGCTGGGGGCCCAGAAGCGGGTGGCGGTGGTGGTTCTTGCAGGCAGGAGCGGTTGCGGGCGACCGCACGTTCGACGGCTTCGGCCAGGTTGTGCCACAGGTGCCACCGATCGGCGACCTGGATCGCCAGTGGCGCGCCCTCGGTTGCGCCTTCGGCATAGCAGCCGCCGCGGTCCCGGCAGATGATCTCCACGCCGGGGTGGGCGTCCAGCCAGGCCCGGAAGGATTCCGCGGACCGCTCGGGGAGAATGTCGACCGGCCTGCGGGTCTCGATGTCCACCAGCACGGTGCCGTAGACATGCCCTTTTCGCAAGGCAAAGTCATCGACGCCCAGCACCAGCGGAGTCCGCCCATCCGGGTCGGGTGCGGCCCGGATCAGCCGCAGCAGCGTGGACCGGCTCGCTGAGCAGGCCAGCCTGCCGGTCAGCCGGGCCCCGGCGCGGCCACCCAGGGCCAGGCCGACCGCCTGCAGCACTGCCTGCAGGCCGCAGGTCCGCCGGCCATAGCGGGTGGTCAGGCCCGGCATCTGCTCCGCGAACGTGGCCTTCGCGCACCCGTCGTTGCCGCACAAGAACCGCCGGGCCTGCAGGTGGATGAGCACTTCCTGGCCGCCGCTCGCAGTATCAGCCAGCTTCCGCTGGTAGCGGCTGTGCACCCGCCGCGACACCACGCCGCATCCTGGGCAGGCCGCCTCACGAGCACAAGCCCGGGCCAGCACACGCACCGACCCGCCCGTCGTGACGACTCGCTCGATGGCCAGACCAGCCAGGTCAGGGACCAGAACAGCGACAGTCTCAAGATCGCACGCAGCGCATGATCACAAACACCATGATCAAGACGCCACGGGACACGCCGGGCAGACCACCTCACGGAAAGTGAGCCAGAGCCACCGCAACTTGGCCATTGACACAGGAAGACGTCAACCTCCATCCGGTCATAGCCGGGCGGCCCGCGCCACAGACGGTAGGTAGAGAACTGCTTGTCTCGAACCTCATCTGAGGTCACAGGTGGTTTCCTTACCCCGAGGAACGTATCCCGGATGGCGTCGAGGAAGGCGTCAACCTCCGCCCGCTCATAGCTGCGCAGGCTAACGGCAAAGCCCTTGGACTCCACCCATTCGGCGAGTACGGCCCCGCCAGCTTCCAAGTTCGGCGCAGGTGCTGAGAATTGTCTTCTCACCTCGGCATGAGAGGGCGGGCGTAGCTGGCGTGTGCCGGTGCCCAGGAATGCCTTGCCCCGCGGGGGGCTGCTGACCAACAGTGAGCCTGTCCCGTCGGCCCGCCCGTAGACCGTCACCTCCTCACCGGGCTGCAGCATTTGGCGTGGTGTCCACAAGGCGAGGCGGACCATGAGTTCGGGCCGGTACCTGTCGCAGGGGGCGTGCAGAGTCAGGGTGCGCCCGCCACGCCGACTGGCGATCACCGTGGCGGCGCAGGCAGCACGGGGCCGCCGCAACAGCCGTGAGAACCCGATGCGCTGGACGAGGAAGACAATGGCCAGTCCAAACAGCGCCCAGGCCGCCGTGACACCCAGGTCGCCCTGTGTGTTGTGCTGGGCGATGACATTGGCGCCGGCTATTGCCCAGGCCCAACCGCCCGCGAAGGCACTCCAGGCCACGCCTGCATAAGCTCGCAGCAGCCACCGGATCTGGGCGGGGACCTTACCGCCAGCGCCCGGCACATAAGGTTCCGGCAGCATCGGCGCAGCCCCGGCCACGGCGTCGCTGACCTCATCGCCCGCCCCCGGGCCCGCTATCAGCGGCGGCTGCGCGGCGACCGGGGCATCGCACCGGACGCAGAACTGGGCTGCCGCGGCGGTCCCCGCCGCGCACTCCCGGCATCTCATCTGCGGCAGCCGGACAACTCGCCCAGACTGCGGCAGCACCCGCGCCACGAACCCCTGATGCTCACGCCAGTGGCCCCGCCGGGCCACGATACCTTCGGGATCCCCGGCCATCTTCGACATCGCCGATCCCTCCCCGACATCGAAGTTTGCCCGTCACGGCCGCCGTGTGCTGCCACAATCGCCTATCCGGTGCCGGCCAGCAAACGCGGGCCAACGCGACTTGAGTAGCCACCCTGTCGGCAGGATCGGCGGCCACTCCGGGCCACCGGAGCGCCCGTGAGCGTCCCCAGCCATGGCAAGATCGCTGTGCGATTAGACCGCGAGGATGAACTTGCCCACCGCAGCGCGGCGCTCGAACACCCGGTGGGCCTCTGCGGCTTGTTCCAGCGGGAAGACCGAGGTCACATGCACCTCGATGGCGCCCGAGGAGATCAGCCCGGCGGCCTCCAGCAGCGACGGCCGGACCAGGCCGGGGTCGCGCAGGGGAAGCTGGCCGCCGGAGAACCCGAGGTACCCGACGCAGCGGGCCCGCATCCAGGTGGTGTCCGGCACTACCTCCGGCTCGCGGGAGATGTTGCTGTAGGTGACCAGCCGCCCGAACGGTGCGAGCAGCTCGAAGGACCGCGCCCGTACCTGGCCGCCCACCGGGTCGAGCACCACGTCCACGCCCCGGCCCGCCGTGGCCGCCAGCACGCCCTCGGCGAAGTCGGTGTACCCGAACACCTGGCCGTAGCCGTAGCCGCGGGCGAACTCGGCCTTGGCGGCACTGGAGGCTGTGCCCAGCAGCGGGCGCAGCCCCCAGTGGCGGGCCAGCTGGCCGGTGACCGTGCCAACCCCGCCGGCCGCGCCGTGCAGCAGCACGGTCTCCTCCGGCCGCACCCGGGCCACCCGCCGCAGCAGCATCAGCGCCAGCGGGACGGTCACTAGCATGCCGCCCGACTCCGGGCGCCCGGCCAGGTTTTCCGGCAGCGGGACGGTCAGGTCCGCGGCCGCGGACACCACCTCGGCGTACCCGTGCCCGCGGGTCAGGGCGGCCACCGGCTGCCCGGGGCTCAGCCCGCTCACCCCGTCCCCGACCCGGCGGACGGTGCCCGCGACCTCCACCCCGGGCACGAATGGCACCACGCCCAGGCCATCGCCGATCCGGTTGCGGACGTCGGTGAAGTTGACCCCGGCGAACCGGACGCCGATCGTGACCTCACCCGGGCCCGGTTCCGGCTCGGGCACCTCCGCCAGCGTCAGCACCTGCGGGCCACCATATTCGCGCACCACCACAGCCCGCATGTGACTCCCTTCACGAGATCGGCACCTGGGCTGGGCCGCGACCTGGACCGGGCCGAGGTTGCCGAGTTATGCCAGAACACTTCCCGGGCCGTCGCTCAGCCCCGCTGGCATCGGCGCTGCGATCTTGCACGATATTCCCAAATCTGGACCACACAGGCTCCAGCAGACGCATATCCAGCATCGGCGCCGAACGGCGGCTCTTTGCGCGTGGCGGCGACCAGGCTCAGTCACTGAGTGAAGCGATCTCCTGCCTGCTCTGCTGGCATTCCGCACGTCGGAACGGGCTGTGATCCGGTGCTGCACCCACTGTTCCGCAGGGCTATCGGATCGTGGATCGCCGAAGGCGTCTCCACCGGCGCGAGACGTGGATGACCAGGTATACGACGAGCACGACAGAGGAGAGCAGGTGCCACCTGTCGAAAGGTCGTGGGAGGGCGGGCAGGAGTGTTGGGGCTCCCCGATTCCAGTCGAGGATCCCAGAAATCACGACGTTGACCGTGACGAAGGCGAGGATCGCATCCGACGCCAAGAGACGTAGCTCGCGGGCGACCCGCCGGCGAAGGCCCCAGAGCCGCGCGAACATCCCAGCGATCCGGTGGCGGCGCTGTGCCAGATGGATAATGACCAGGCCTGCGAAGGCCAGCCCCACGTCGGCATGGATGGCGTTGCGGATGTGGAGGAGTTGCAGGGTTCCGAGTGCCGCCGCGGCGAAGACCAGGAGGCCGAGGTGCACAAGCCAGCGAGACCTGAGATGCCACGCGGTCAGCGATCGCGCGCGTCGTTCGGCCGGGGCGTCGACCGCCCTGCCCCGCGCGGCTCCTTGGTTCTCGGCCTCCATGGATGTCTCCTCGCACTCTGGGCGCTCCAGTCGACTTAGGTCTGCGGCCGCATGGTGCTCGCCTACGCACCCTGGAGGTCGTCACCGCTCAGCTTGCCGGGCCGGAACTCGCGGCCCGATTCCCGCCGTCCGAGCACGGTGATCAGCGCCACTCCGGCGGCGATCACTAGGCCGGCGGTGTTCCAGTGCCAGTGCAGCGCGGCCCACAGCAGCGCAGCCTGCACGGCCTGCCGGATCCGCGGCCCGCGCCCACGAAGGCGCAGGCGAACAGCAGGCGCAGCTGGCCGGTGAACTGGTTCGTGGCCACCGGCCAGCGCGTGCTGTGCGAACAACTCCCGCAGCGCGGTATCGTCGCCGATCGCCATCGCAGCGATCAGCTCATCGTCGTCCATCGCTTCTCTATTGCGTTCCGGCGGCAACAAGTTCAACAACGCAGGAAATTACGGGAACATCCGCAGCTGCATTCGCGCATTCGACCAAGGCAGACCAGCATGAGCGGTGATTACCACCTCCCTCGCCGGGCTCGACCCGCCCGGCGCTTGCCCCTCACGATGCCGTCCGCGGTCACCAGAAACCGCTCGAGTGTACGCCCGCCTCGCTGACCATCGGCCCGTTAAACGAGAACGCAGTTTGGCCTGATATGCACCGCAGTCACCACCGGCGCGGGACCAGCTTCGGCACACCTATCGGCGGCTCGCGAGCGCTTCGATGTCACGGGCGGTGATGTCGGCGTCCCGTGGGGGCCCGTCCGCCTGGCCGGGCCGGCAGCCAGGCGGACGCGATGCCGGGCGGCGGGCTGTCTTACCGGGCAGCTCCGGCGACGTACGCGGCGACGATGTAGGTGGCGTGGCGATCCAGCGAGGTGCGGGCCCGGTCGTATCTCATCGTGGTCCGGGGATCAGCGTGAGAGGCGGCTTCCTGGACGTCCCGCAGCGGGACACCGGCGTCCAGCGCGGCGGTGATGAACGCATGCCGGAGCGTATGCGGCCCGACGGGCTTGGTGATTCCCGCCTGGCGGGCGATGCGGCGCACGATCCGCCCGGCGCCATGCCGGTCCAACCGCCGCCCGTCCGGTGCCAGGAAGATGGGCCCGTAGCTCCGCTCGCCGATAGCCAAGTCGATCGCCCTTGCGGTCCGTGGCGCCAGCGGGATGGTCACGACCTTGCCGCCTTGCGGGTGATCACCAGGGTGCGGTGCCCGCGTTCGGTGCCCAGGGCCTCGATGTCAGCGCCGGTCGCCTGCGAGACGCGCAGCCCGTTGAGGGCGAGCAGGCAGAGGAACGCATGCTCGGCCGGTGGCCCGAGTCCAGCTGCGACCAGTAGCGCGCCGAGCTCGTTGCGGTCCAGGCCGGTCGCGTGAGACTCGTAGTCCAAGCGTGGTCGGCGAACGTGGGCTGCGGGTGAGTGTTCGAGGAGTTCTTCCTCGACGGCATACCGGTAGAACCCCGCCACGGTACACAGGCGGCGTGTGATGGTGACCCGGGCGCGGCCGCGGGTTTCCAGGTCACGGGCGAACAGTTCGATGTCGGCGCGGCGGGCCTGGAAGAGGCGTAGCTGATGCTGCTGGCACCAGCTGGCGAAGTGGCGCAGGTCCAGCTCATAGGCCTGACGGGTCAGGCCGCTGTACCCGGCCAGGAATCCGGCTAATGCCAGCTGCTCGGTATGACTGAACACCGGCGCGACTGGGACGAGAGCGGTGGACGGGATCGTGGTGGCCATCGGGCACCTCCGGGACGTCAGCCGAGACCCCGGAGCTGGGCCAGCCGAGGCCCCAGCAACCAACGAGAACCCTCACGGTAAATCAGCCGCGGCAGTCACGCTAGGTCAGCACCTACCTGCGCCAAGCCGACGTTGACCTGCTCGCAATCGCTCCCTGCCGACTATGCGCCGACCGCCGATGGCGAGATCGCTGTGGCCGGGCCGCGCAGAACGGCCGCTTCTGGCGCCGCGTTCCGGGCTTATCTGCCGTGGCTCACGTAACTTCGGCTGCGGCGGGGACCCCGGGCGGGCAGGTCTTGACGGTGATCTTGGCCGGGCCGAGGCCGTAGCTGTGGCATGGACTATCGTCTGCCCGCGCTGGGTGTGCCGGCCGGTGGTGCCGGTGGCGGCGCGGTGCCGGGCACGGGGTGGTAGGGGAGCGGCGTGGGGCGGCAGGTGTGGCTGGCGGAGCGCCGGGCGGCGCTGGTGGCCGGCTACGACGCCGAGGCGGCCACCTATGGCGATGAGGAGTATCCCCTGGGACGTGCAGCGGGAATGGGTGGCCCGGGTGCTGCGTCTGATCGGGCCCGGTGCGACGGTGCTGGATGCGCCGTGCGGGACGGGCAGGTACTTTCCGATGCTGGCTGCGGCCGGTGTCCGGGTCGCGGGCGTTGACCAGTCGGCGGGCATGCTGGCCCGGGCTCGGGAGCGGGGCATCGCGGTCTCCCTTGAGCACATCTCGCTGTAGGAGCTGTCGTATGCCGGTCGGTTTGACGCGGTGCTGACCATCGACGCGATGCAGCACATCCCGCCCGAAGACTGGCCCGGCGTGCTGGCTAATCTGCACCGGGCTGCCCGGCCGGGTGGCTTGGTGTACCTGACGGTCCACGAACTGGAACGTCACCATCTTCAGCAGGCCTTCGCGAGCCTGTCCGCCTGCGGGCTGCCCGCGGTGCGGGGTGAGCTTGCCGGGCCGGAGACGCCCGGTTACCACTACTGCCCGGGCCGTGACCAGGCAGTGGACTGGTTCGGGCAGCAGGGCCTGACGATCGCGGGCGAGGGCTTCCGGCGGGAAAACGGGTGGGGTTACCGCCACTTCCTGCTGCGCACCGGCCCGGGTTCGCTAGCATCATGAACGGTCCAGTCCTGCAGCGTGCGACGCTGTCCTGGTCGCCGGGGGCACCTTTCCGGTCCCACTGCTGTGTGGCCTGCCCGCCGGTCCAGCCTGCGGGCAGGGCCTCGCTATAGCCGTGTGCCTGAGGTGGGCCCTGGATCAGGCGGCTGGCTGATCCGCCGGCCCGGGTCCGCCCACTGCGTCAGTGGCGGGGGTGGTCGTCGGAGATCCAGGGCGCCTGCAGCTCGACCATGCGCCGGGTGGCGTAGTTCGTCTCCGCCACGGTCAGGCGGAGCCGGTATCACAGGCACCGGAGCCGTTCGCGGCCGGACCAGGAGACCGACTTCTCCAGCTGCCGCCTGTGGACGAGATCAGCAGAGGCGGGGGCAGGGCTCGCCATGGCTGCCATACCCGGTGTGGGCAGGCGGCCCGGGTGTTCATCTGGGGTGGGACGATGCCGGCGCATTGTTGTCTCCTCGGTGGCGGAACTCCCGAGGCGGTCACCAATGCACTGCTCACCCCCGCGGCAACGGTTCGTATCTGGGCCGCACCGAACCGCATCGTGGTCCACGTTCACGACAACGGCCCCGGCCCACCCGATCCCCTAGCAGGCCTGATCCCCCCCGCCAGCAGTGCACGCAGACGCGGAACTTGGGCTATGGCTCACCCACCAGCTCGACATCGACGTTGCCCTCATCTACGGCGACGACGGCTTCACCGTCAGGCTCCGCGGCGGCACGATCACCGGCTGACCGGTACGGGAGCGTCACGCATCTGTGAGCCAGCGGATCCCCAGGGGCCAGCACGGCGGTGGCCCGGCCAGGTCATGCTCAGCGGTCATGACGGCGTGGTGATCCACGCTGACGTGGCAGATCGCGATGCCGGGGATGGGCCGGTAGGGGACCGGGGCAGCTAGGGCGCCGGAAGCCTGGCCGAGGCGGCAAAATTTTGTTCTTTGTCACGAATAGGGCCTTGATCGGAGGGTAGGCCCGGTTGGCACACGGGGACCGTTGGCATGGGGAAATCAGTATGGGAGGATTCATGGCCAAGACAGCGAGCCGCATCTCACGCGCAACGAGAACGGGCCTGACGGAACTCCCCGGCAACGCTGCCTGGCTGTTGTCGAAGGCTCTAGGACCCGCTATCTCTACTGCGGCAGGCGCGTCTAGCGCGGCGTCTTCGGTCGGCGACACCATGTCCGAGGCTGCGTCTTCGGTGGCTGGGACGGCCGGGGCGGCCACGTCCGGCGTCCGGCGGAAGGCGAAGGCCGCCAGGCAGTCGGTTGTCGAAGCAGTGCCCGGCATCGGCCACGACTCAGTCGCCTCGTTAATGCAGCAGGCGGATACGGCGGCTGAGCGGGCGCGTGAGGAGGAGGCACGAGCGCTGGACCTGGCGCAAGAGGCCAAG
Organism: uncultured Actinomycetes bacterium; assembly: GCA_963730065.1. Classification (GTDB taxonomy): domain Bacteria; phylum Actinomycetota; class Actinomycetes; order Streptosporangiales; family Streptosporangiaceae; genus UBA9676. The sequence continues at coordinate 123,423 of CAVSQL010000023.1, forward strand.
GACAGCGCGGACGAGGCCGAGCGCGTGGCACGCGAGTCGGACCAGCTCGTGCAGGAGGTCCGCCGGGAGGCCGAGCGGAAGGCCGCTGCCCGCGTGGAGGAAGCAGAGGAGCGTGCCCGCCTTGCGGCGGAGGCTGAGGCACGCAAGGCGGTGGAGAAGGCGGAGGCGGAGGCATCGGACCGCACCCGTGAGAGGCAGCAGAATGCCGAGCGCGTCCAGGTGCGGGCCCGCGAAGCGATCCAGGAGGCCAACGAGGCGCTTATGCGGGCCAGGGATCTGGCATCCCAGGCTGCGAAGGAAGCGAAGCAGGTCGCCGCGCAGGCCAGCCGGGAGGCCGATCGCCTGGCGAAGCAGGCGCAGGATCGCGCGGCCACAGCGGAGCGACAGCTAACCCAGGCCAACAAGGCGAGCCAGACCGCCGACAAGGCGACTAACACTGCCGCGGCAAGTCCAGCGAACGTCACGTTGCATGAAGGCCGGTACCTCGACGCGCTCACCAAGGAGCAACTGCTCCACCTGACCGGAGACCTTGAGCTTGAGGGCCAGTCAGCGATGAGCAAGCACGAGCTCATTGACGCCGTCACCCGCGAAGGAGGCGTACCTATCGGCACGCTCTCTAAAGAAGAACTGCTCCGGGTCGCCCGGAGCGCCGGCCGCGAGGTGGATACGTCGATGACCAAGGACGAGCTCATCGCGGCGATCGACATTTCCTGAGCTGGCGGTAGCGGGGACAACGACCGGCAGAGGAAGAGGAAGAGGAAGAGGAAGAGGAAAAATGGGACTATTCACGCGTAAGAGCAAGTGGGACCGCCTCATGGAAGCTGCGGCGGCGACCCTCGCTAGCGCTGGCCTCCGCAGGCTGTCCAAAGTGACGCTTGGCGTCGTGGGCGGCGCCGTTGCAGTCACGGCCGCAAGTGCCGCGGTTTCCGCCGCCCGCCATCAGGACGAGACATGAAACTTGTGGCCGTGACCATGTTCGGGCTCGGTTACGTGCTAGGGACGAAAGCTGGCCGCGAACGCTACGAACAGATCCGCACGCTGGCGCGCAACGCATCGGAAAGCTTCGACGCGTCCGGCGCACGGCAGCGGCTTGAGGCCTTGGCCGCCCAGCTTGATGGCTACTCTGCTCGGACGCCGTCCCGGCGGAAACCGCCAGCGTAGTGTCGGTTCCGTCTGAATACTGATCCTCTGCTTCCGGGTGAATGTTGACCCGCCCCTGATGGTCGAGGGGTGCTGAAGGTGGAGGATTGGGCGGAGATCCATCGGCTGCACTGGGCTGAGGGGATGGCGATCCGGGCGATCGCTCGTCCGCTCGGTATCTCGCGGAACACGGTGAAGAAGGCGCTGGCCAGCCATGAGCCGCCCAACTGAGCGGAGGATCGGATGATTGCCCTCTTCCTACTGCTGGTGATCGTGGCGATGGTGCTGGGCATCGTGGGTGTCGTCGCCAAGGGCCTGCTGTATTTGCTGTTCATCGGCATTGCCGTGTTCCTCGGCGCCCTTCTCCTGGGTGCTCTGCGGATGCGGCGGCGTCCCGGGAGGGGCTCGACTCGGTAATCCCTCACTAGACTTCGGATACTGCCCGGTTCGTGGTCCACACGTGGCCTTGGGTCTGTCCCGAATCCGTCTATCCCCAGTTCAGAAGGCTGAGGATGCTTTCTATCGGCGGTCACGCCAGCCTCATAGAGGTCTTTAAATGCACACCGCCAGAACTTTCCTCCACCTGCCCGCTGGGCTGATCGTCAGCTCAGCGCAGTACTACACCGGGAGGGGTCAACCATGTGGAAGCTGATCGTCTGCAACACCGTCTCGATCGACGGCTATGACTGAGGGCAGCGAAGCTCGCGGACGACATCGACCCGGACCATGCCGAAGGGTTGCCACCGATCCCACAGGCTTCATCAATCCCTTTTAGGCCATCCCCCAGTTCGATCCCACGGTCCCCCGTGCATCCTGCGTTGACCGCCGCCAGTACCTCCGCCATACCGGCAACGCCCGGCAGGCGCCGCGCCCCTTGCCTCTAAGGACGGCAAGGGCGGGTCATACAGCGACTGAAGCAAGCAGGATCTGCTGAATCGGGCCAAGCAGATTGGGATCAAAGCCTGCTCTGCTGTGAATAAGAAGCAGCTGGTCAACGCGCTGCGCAACCACTGACGGCGGGGAAACAGACCTCGCTCACCCGGTGGCGCCGTTAGCTACCTGGCTGCGCTGGGAGAGCCTCGGCGAGGCGTCCCCCGGTTGACTCGAGCAGATCCGCCGGCCCGGCGAACACCGCCGCGGCTCCCGCGTCCAGCAGCTCGGCGGTGCTGATCCCGCCGCTGCGCAGCCCGACGCACGGCACCCCGGCGCGCTGGCACGCTTGTACGTCCCAGACCGTGTCGCCCACGAACACCGCCCGCTCCGGCGCAACGCCGGCCTTACCGAGCGCGACCTGCACCAGGTCGGGCGCTGGCTTGCTCTGGTCAACGTCGCCGGCGGAGGTCGCGTCCTCGATCGCGTCCTCCGCATCCAGGACCGCACGGAGCACGGCGAACTCTTGCGGGTCGGCGGAGCTGGCCAGCACCACCCGCAGGCCTGACTTACGGCAGGCACGCAGCAGCTCGGGTGCCCGGGGCAGCGGCCTGAGCCGGGACCAGAAGGTGGCATACAGCGCGCCGTGCGCGGTGCGGATGCCTGGATCTGCTTTCCTGTCCCGGCTGCCGGGCAGCAGCGCGTCCAGCAGCTGGTCCGAACCCATGCCGATGGCACGGTGTATCGCCGCCATCGGCACGTCGTGGCCCGCCTGGGCGAACGCCTGCCACCAGGTGACGGCGTGCAGATAGTTGCTGTCGACCAGCGTGCCGTCCACATCGAACAACGCGGCCACGGCGTTGCCGGTCATAGGTGGACTCTGCTCGCCGGTGCGCGGCGCACGGGCTGGGCTTGCCCGGGATCGCCCCTAACTTGACAGCGCGATGTCATTCAGTTCGCTCGTGTCGTGGGCCGCCGCCGCTTCGCGGAGCCTGTCGAACGTGGCGGCCATGCTGTCGGCTGTCTCAGTCCCGGCGCAAGGCCCATCGCCATCAGCCCGGGCGTCCGCGCAGTCATCGCCCGGCCCGACCGGCCCTGGGCCGTAATCCAGGCCGCTCCGGCGGCCCTGGCCGTCCCCGCCAGCCAGGCTTGCTTCCCATTGCAGCCCCCTCGTAGCTGCATCCGTCATTACATCCTCCTGCCACGAAACCTGTTCTCCGGGGCGCTACCCACACTCACGGGGCCAAACCTGGGCGGGGCCGCCACATGGGCGGATGCGGCGTCATATCCGCCTAACGAACAGCGGGGCGGCTAGATCGCTGACGGCCGAAAGCCGCGCGGGCAGGATCTGGCGGCTGGTCGCCCGGCAAGCCGGCAGCGACGGTACGCGCCCGACAGTCGCGGCCGCCTGCTCGGCAGCAATGGCGTAGTTGATGTCAGCGGAGCCTGGGTCACAGCTGCCAGCCCGCCGGGCCCGAACCACGTCATGTGCGTAACCGGCCAGGTCAGCGAGCAGCCCGCCGAACTCCAGGGTCACCTCGGGCGAGGGCCCGCGCCAGGACGTGGCCCGATTGGGTGAGCGGGTCCCAGTCCCGGCGCTGGGCTAGGGGGTGCCGAGTTGGAGCTGGATGCTGTCAGGCTTGATGTTGTCCAGCGACTGCTCCCACCTGCGCTGTGGCCAGTGGTAGCGCACGATTCCGTCGGCCGGCCGGTACTCGGCGGTGTAGAGCGTCCCGAAGCCGTGGTGGAAGCGGGTGGCGTAAAGGGGTGGGCGCAGGCAGGCCTCGATGAGGTCGGCTACGCCGGCGCCATGGGCGAGCAACTCCTCGAGCCGCTGTTCCCGCTCCACGCTGCGGATCGCCGTTGCGTAGGGGGCCCATTCCACGCTGCCCTGGTGGTTGGTGGCCACCGCCCGGTCAGTAACACGGGGCGGCCGGTCCGGAGCGACGTAGACGGTGGCCCACTGGCCACAGCGGTCGAGCACCGTGACGTTGTAGGACATGTGTACCGGGACCCTGCGCAGGACCTGCACCGCCTCGTCGACGGTCCCGCAGACCTCCAGCACGTAGCGGATGACGAGCGGGATACCGAAGCCCTCGCCGACCTGCGGCCGGCCTCCGAACGTCAGCGACACGGCGAGCCCGGCGTCGTTGACCCCGTCCAGCAGCCCCCACAGGCAGTCGACCATGCCCAGTACCCGGCGGCCGGTGTAGGCCGTCTTGGCCACGACCCCGTCGAACAGGCGGTAGTCCCAGTCGTAGTTACGGATCAGCGCCGGGCCGCCGTCGAGAACAGCCGCCTGTGAACAGCCGGTGAGGAACGGCGGAGGATTCCATAGCGCCAAGGCCGCGCCGGCGTCGCGGCTGCCGGGAATCATCGTGGTCAGCCGCTCCCACGTGGGCACGAGCTCGGGCATGTGCTCCTTAAGGCGGGCCCTGGCCTGTCCGGTGGCCGGGCGGGTGTTCGCGCCCTCTCGCCACCAGCGGTGAAACGCCGGCCAGGTCGCCGCCAGTTGCTCGCGGACCCGATCACCAGGCTCGTCCTCTTCGTAGGCGCGGACGGTCAGGCTGACCGCGCTCGCCTCGGGTGCCCGCTGCCAGGGAGTGCCGGTCGGCGGCCCGGCTGCCCAGTCCGTCGACGCGACGCGCCGCAGCCACGAGCGCCAGTCCGACCAGTCAACGTTCTCGACCCAACGCTGCCACCCTTGCCAGTCAGACGGCGCGGTGACCCGCTCGCGGCCCTTGGGACTCGTCGCCATAATGATCTCCGTTCGGGTTATGGGCGTACACCTGTAAGGCACCTGAGATCTGGCCCGTCCTACTCGGTCATGACACGAACGCTGCCGAGGCTGGTGTCAGCTGCGTCGGGAATGACCATGCCTGCCTGGATGCCGCTGCGCAGATAGTCCAGCACCCATGCCTCATCAGTGATCAGCGGGCGGCCGCGGGTGTGGCAGACCTCGGCGATGGCAGCAAGGTCCGCTCACTGCAGGTCCGAAGGCTTCCCGGCCAGGTGTTCCCCGATCGTGACCGCTTGGGCGTGCGAGAATGTCCTCCAGCGGCTCGTCCCTGAGTCCGGAGGGGCCCGGTTTCTTTCGTGTCTGCGTGCTGCCGGGATGGGTTCTTGTCCGGGCTGTCCAGGGTCTTCGGGGTGCTGACGTGCAATTGTGTCGAGGCCTGTGAGGCCAAGCAGCCGGCGGGTGAGCGGCTGGATGCCCGTTAGGACGAGTTCGCGCCCTTGCTCGGCCAGGCGCTTGTGTGCCCACACCATGGCGCCAAGACCGGCGCGGTCGGTGAAGCCCAGCTCCGAGAGATCCAGCACGAGGATCTGCGGGCAGTGGTGATCCAGCACTGTGCAGATAGCCCGGCGCAGACAGTCCTGGTTAGCTGCGTCAAGCTCGCCCTGGAGCCGCAACACTGATCGTCGGCTGTGATGTTCGATGATGATGGCTAGCTGAGGAGGGATAGTCATCAGTCGCGCTTTCGTTGAGGCGATGA
>CAVSQL010000024.1:0-224611 GCA_963730065.1 uncultured Actinomycetes bacterium
TGGCACTACCGCAGGGCGGTGGGCCGCGGTGATGACCATCGGCCGCCTCGCCCCGCTCTTACCAGGGCCGGGTCCTGCTGCCCGTCCTGGGGCAAGGTTTCGGCAACCTGACCTTCACCGACCGGGTGCGGGTCCAGCTGGTGTCGGGCCAGTCCGCGGCCGATTTCGCCGCCCGGGCCGACAACCTGGCCCACGGGTTCGGCGCCATGTTGTGCCGGATCCGTTAGTGCCTCGCCGGGTGCGCTGGTGCTGGAGTTCGTCCGCCGCGATGCCCTGGCCGTCATCATCCCTGTCCTGCCCCTCCCCGCTCATGTGGATCTGCGGGCGCTGCCGGTCGGCCGCCGCGAGGACGGCCAGGTTTGGCTGGTCCGGGTGCACGGCACCCATGTGCTGATCGCGGGTGCCACCGGGGCGGGGAAGGCCTCGCTTTGCTGTTGGTCGATCGTGCGGGCCCTGCTCCCTGCCATGGTGGCCGGGCTGGTTCCGGGTATGGGCCGCCGATCCGAAGCTGATGGAACTGGCTTATGGGCGGGCGATCTTCGACCGGTTCGGCCGCTACGCCGCCACCCCCGACGCGATCGCCATGATGCTCGAGGACGCGGTGGACGGCATGCCAGCAGTCGGGCGGCGGTGTTCGCGGGCAAGCGCGCCGCACACCCCGACCATCGAGCATCCGTTCATCGTGATCGTGGTCGATGAGGTCGCGTTCTTGACCGCCTACCTGTCCGACCGGGCCATCCGTGACCCGGATCAAGGCCGCGCTCGCCACTTTGACCACGCAGGGCCGGGCTGTCGGCTACTCGGTTGTGGCCGCGTTGCAGGATCCGCGCAAGGAGGTCATGTCGATCCGGAACCTGTTCCCGGACCGGATCGCGATGCGCCTCGATGAACCCGAGCAGGTCAACATGGTGCTCGGCGACGGCGCTAGGGACCGCGGCGCCCTGGCCGACCTGATCAGCACCGATGAAACGACCGGTGCCGGGGTCGCCTATGTGCGGCTAGCTACCGATCCCGACCCGGTCCGGGTCCGGGCCGCGTGGGTCACCGACGCCGACATCCGGTCCATGGCCGCCGAGTATGCACCGGCTGAAAGGGTGCGTCCGCTGCGGGCTGATGCCGCATGAGCGCCCTCACCACCTGGCAGAGCGACGACCCGTGTCCGGCCTGCGGCGCTCATCTGATCGAGATCTCCGGGCCGTCCAGCGGCCGGGTGATCCAGCAGTGCCGGGCCTGCGCCTGGTCGGTCACTTGGGCCGCGCCGCAGCTGGTGCTGACCGCGGCTCAATCGGATTGCCTGGCGGACATGGCCGCCGATGCGATCGCCTACCGCCGCGCCGTAGCCACCGGCTGCCCGCACTGCCGTCAAGGCCCCGCCGGGGACTGCCCCGAGCACTCACTCGATCATGCGCAGATCGAGGCCTACCGCCAGCTCGCCGCCGACACTGGCCTGGGCAGGAGGTGACCGGTAATGGACGGCGCCCATACCCACGGCCACGGCCCGACCGGCTTCGGCGAGCTCGTCGCACTCGGGGCCGGTATCGCCCTGGCCGCCAGCGCCCTGGCCCGCGTGCTGACCTTCGTGCTGATCGGCCTGGCTGTCGTTGGCGGGCTGCTCGTGATCGGGCTGCTCGTGTTCGCCTGCCGCCGCTACCAGCAGGCCACCGCGCTAGAGGCGGCGCACCATCACTGGCGGGTCATGCCCGGTGACCCCGCCTCGGGCGGTGAACGCTGACCCGGTGACGCTCCGGCAGGCGATCACCGAACTGCAAGCCCAGCTCTTGGCCGCCCGCACCGGTCTGCCCGCAGCAGACAGCTCGCGCCATCAGCACCTGCACTTCCACGGCCTGACTCCCGAGCAGGCCGCCGCCATCATCACCGAACTACAAGCCCGCCAGCACCCCGGAGGCTGGCAGGACGGAGGCAGCCAATGACCGGACGCAGCACCCGGGCCGACCGGCTCGCCCACCCCACCACCCGCGACGCGGTGCGGGCGGTCGCCGAAGCCCACGGCGCCTGCCTGCACCCGGTCCAGCTCCGCCGCATCAACATCGAGACCCGCGAGACCGAGCAGGTGCTCATCCCGTGTGGCGCCACCCTGGCCAGCAAGTGCCCGCCGTGCGCCGAACCGGGCCAAGGTGCTGCGGGCGGCGCAGTGCACCGAAGGCTGGCACCTGGAAACCGAACCCCTCCCCGGCCCGCCGCCGCCCGATGAGGTGCAGGCCATGTGGGTCGAGCACCGCGCCCAAGCTCAGGCCATGCGCGACCAGGCCGAGGCGGCGGGGGAGGACATCGGCGAGCTGGATGAGCTGATCGCCGAACTCGATCAGGAGATCGCCAGCTCCGGGCTGCGCGGCAAAGCCGACCCCGCCCGCTCCCGGCCGCGGCGGCATCGCTCTACTCGCCGCCGCCAGGACGCCCCGGACCTGCCCCGGCGCAAGATCAGTCCCCGCACCGTCGGCAAGACCTACACCGCCAAAGATGGCAAGGTCTTCCGGCCGTCGATGTTCCTCACCTTGACCTGCCCCAGCTATGGCCGCGTCGGCCAGGACGGCACCCCTATCGACCCAACCGCATATGACTACATGCGGGCGGCGCGGGATGCGCTCCACTTCGCCGCGCTGTTTGACCGGTTCACCCAGAACCTGCGCCGTGTCCTGGGCTACGACGTGCAGTACTTCGCCACCATCGAACCCCAAAAACGCCTCGCCCCGCACGCGCACATCGCGATGCGCGGCACCATCTCCCGCGCCGAGCTGCACCGGATCATCGCCGCCACCTACCACCAGATCTGGTGGCCCGCCACCGACACCGTGCGCTTCGAGGGCGACTATCTGCCGGTCTGGTATGAGGCCCGCGGCGGCTACCTCGATCCGGCCACCGGCGAGCTGCTGGCTATCTGGGATGAAGCGCTCGACGCCATCGGCCCCGATGACGAGCCGCGGCACGTGGTCCGGTTCGGGGCCAAGTTCGACGCTCAGGGCGTGCTCGCCGGGTCCAAAGACTCCACCCGGTGCATCGGGTATCTGACCAAGTACCTGACCAAACAGCTCGGCGACTGCCACCAGCCAGACACCGACGCCCAGCGCGAGCACGTGCAACGGCTCGCCGACGCCCTGCGCTACGAGCCGTGCTCGCCGACGTGTGCGAACTGGCTGCGGTACGGGATTCAGCCGAAGAACCCCCGTCCCGGCCTGATCCCAGGCCAGTGCAAGGGCAAGGCGCATCGCTATGACCATCTGGGATACGCCGGGCGGCGGGTGCTGGTCTCCCGCAAATGGTCTGGCAAGACCCTGGCCGATCACCGCGGCGACCGCCAGGCCTGGCTGACCGAGATGCTTGGTCTTCCGGCAACCGATCCCGCCCGCTACCGGTGGGAGCAAGTCGAGCCGAACGACGAGGACTACCTGCCCCCCGGCAGGCGGCTCCTGCACTCCGTGGCTGACCGCCTCCAGTGGGAACACGCCCTGACCGAAGCCAGACGGCGGGCGCGAGACGCCCTAGCGGCCGAAGTTTCGGCAGCCGGGAGGGCTGCGTGATGGCACGGACCATCGGTGAGTTTCCGGTGCTGCTGGTTCGGCCCGAAGATGCGGCGATCGCTCTCGGGATTGGCCGGACGAAGGTCTATGAGCTGATGCGATCTGGCGCGCTGCGCTCGGTCAAGATCGGTGGCTTGCGCCGGATTCCGGCGACCGCGCTGGCGGACTTTATCGCCAAGCTCGAAGAGCAGGAGCGAGTGGCATGAGCACCCGCCGCGCTTACGGCGAGGACTCCGTTTACAAGGACGGGGACCGTTGGCGTGGCGCTATCTCGCTCGGCTACAACGCGGACGGCAAGCGGGTCCGCAAGAAGGTATCTGGCCGCACTCGCGCCGAGGCTGTCGAGAAGCTCCGCAAGCTACGGCAGCAGGTCGATGGCGGAACGGTGCCGGATGACAGGCTGACCGTGAAGGCATTCCTCATGCGCTGGCTCACGGTCAATCTGCCCGGCACGGTCTGCGAGTCCACCGAGGACGACTACAACGACACCGTCCGCTTGCATCTCATTCCGGCGCTTGGCCAGAAGCGCCTTAGCAAGCTGACCGTGGTAGATCTCGATAAGCTATGGCGGGCGAAACGCGGCGCCGGGTACAGCACCAATAGCGTCCGCATCATGCGGACGGTCCTGCGGAGGGCTCTCGGCCAGGCCGAGCGTGAGGGCATCATCGCCCGCAACGTCGCCGCGCTCTCCGTGCCCCCTCGGGTCCGGGCCAAGGAAGGCCGCACGCTCACCGTCGAGCAGGCGCGGCGTCTGCTGGATGCGGCAGCTGGTCACCGCTTCGAGCTGGTCATCATCCTCGCGCTGGCGTACGGGATGCGCCGCGGTGAGGTGCTCGGGGTGCGCTGGTCGGCTCTCGACTGGGACGCCGGGACCCTGCAGGTCACTCATAGCGTCCAGCGGATCAAGAGCCGCGACGGGCAACCGGGCCACCGGACCCAGCTCATCGTCGGCGAGCTGAAAACTCCCCGCTCGCGGCGGTCGCTAGCGGTGACCCCGGAGATCTTGGCCAAGCTGCGCCAGCATCACACCTGGCAAGCTGAGCACAAGATGGCGGCCGGTCCCGTCTGGCGGGACCACGGATTGATCTTCGCCAGCGAGACCGGGGCACCGCTGGACCCGGAGAACTTCTCGCGCACCTTCGCCAAGCTGTGCAACCGGGCCGGGCTCGGCCACTGGCACCCACACGAGCTGCGGCACTCGGGCGCCTCACTGATGCTCGCGCAGGGCACACCGCTGCATGTGGTGTCGGAGATCTTGGGCCACGCCAGCATCACGATCACGAAGGACGTGTACGGGCACCTGGTGGAAGGGGACCGGCGGGCCGTCGCCGCGTCCATGAGCCAGGCCCTGTTTGGCCCTGAACCGGCCGCGGTGGCTCCCAACATGGCTCCCAGCGGCACGAAAAAGGCCCCTTCCAGGATCGGTAGGGGCCGCTGACCTGGGCGCGCTCGGAGGGACTCGAACCCCCAACCTTCTGATCCGTAGTCAGATGCTCTATCCGTTGAGCTACGAGCGCCGGATGCCCCGATAGTCTACGGCACCCCACGTGCCTGCCGTTCCGGCAAGCAGCATCGCCACCACCACAGCGGCAGAGGGCTCATGATAGCGATACAACATGGCTACACGGCCGCACAGGCCAGGGCATAGCGGCGAGAAGGAGCGCGAGGATGACCAGCGCTGATCTGCTGGTGGACGCATTCAGCCGGATCCGTGAGACCGTCCACGCCGCCGTGACCGGGCTGACGCCAGAGCAGCTGGCGTTCCGGGTCGACGGCGACGCGAACTCGATCGCGTGGCTGGTGTGGCACCTGACCCGGATCCAGGACGACCACATCGCCGGCGTTGCGCAGACCGAGCAGGTCTGGACGTCCGGCGGCTGGGTGGAGCGGTTTGGGTTGCCGTTTCCCCCGCAGGCGCATGGATACGGGCACAGCTCTGCCGACGTCGCGGCGGTCCGGGTGGAGTCGGCCGAACTTCTCATTCGGTACTACGACGCGGTCCACGAACGGACGATCCGCTTTGTCACGGGCCTGACGGACGCCGATCTCCCCCGCATCGTGGACGATTACTGGGATCCGCCCGTCACGCTCGGCGTGCGGCTGATGAGCGTGATCTCCGACGACCTCCAGCACGCCGGGCAGGCCGCATTCCTCCGCGGCGTGATCGAGCGGCGCTAGCCCGTTATGCATAACGGGCGGTCGCCGGAACCCGCCGTTCAGGCGCGCTCGTCCTGGGCGATCTCGAGCGCCTTGCCCGTGTAGACGCGGTAGCCGACCTGCGGACCGTACCCGTGCACCTCGAGGTTGTCCAGGTTGCGCATGAACTCCAGGATCCCCGCCCAATAGTGCTCGGCCGGGCCAGGGCATCGAGCAAGTCTGATGTGGTCGCCAGCAGCTCACCGGCTGGCTGGCCAGCCGGGGTAGCTTGGGCCAATGGGCCTCATCCCGCCGCTTCCGATGCCGGGCCCGGCACAGGTTGTGCCCGGCTGAACGGCAGGGATCCGGCCAGTCCGCCCGGCAGGGCAGCAGGCACGACGGAGAGGAACATCTGACATGCCCGACCAGACCCGCCACGAGTCCTCCGAGCTTGGGGACTATGAGGTGCAGGACGCGTCCGACACGCTGGACGGAAACCCGGGGGACGACCCGCTCGACCGGGGAGTCATTCCCCCGCAGCGGGAGTCGACCGCGCTGAGATTCGGCTCGACAGCGGCGGAGCAGGAGGAGGGCGAGTCCCTCGACCAGCGGCTCGCCGAGGAAGAGCCGGACGTCGCCCCCGACGTCGATGACGAGCGGCCCCAGGACATCGCCGGTGACGAGGACGCGGCGGATGAGGACATCGACGGGCTCCTGCTCGACGACGGCCCCGATCCACGGGCCGGCCGACTGGTGGCCGAGGATGAGGGGGCCCATCCGGTCGGCGAGGCCGACCTGGTCGCGCGCGACGTCGGGATCGACGGCGCCGCGGCGTCCGCGGAGGAAGCGGCGGTCCACGTGGTGGACGAGGACGACTACGACATCCGCTCCGAGGATGAGCCGTCGTGACCATGCCGGCGATGTTCCCGGCCTGGCCCGGCGACGCCGAGGTAGCGGTCGCCCTGACCTTCGACGTCGACGGCGAGGCACCCTGGCTCGGCGAGGGCCCTCAGAACGAGCGGCGCCTAACGCTGCTGTCGCAGGGGCGCTACGGCCCGGTGCGCGGCCTGGGCCGCATCCTGGACCTGCTCGCCGAGCTGGACATCCGGGCCACGTTCTACGTGCCCGGCCATACCGCCGACCATCATCCTGAGGCGGTGACCGCGATCCTGGCGGGCGGTCACGAACTCGGCCATCACGGGTACCTTCACCTCGGCACCGAGGACCTCGACGCCGAGGGGCAGCGCCGCGAGCTCGAGGCCGGCCTGGCCGCGCTCGGCCGGCACGGCGTCCGCCCGGCCGGCTACCGGTCACCGGGCTGGGAGCTGACGCCCGAGACCCTCGCGATGCTCGCCGGGCTGGGATTCTCCTACGACAGCAGCCTGATGGCGGACGACCGGCCGTACTGGGAGACCAGCGGAACCCAGCCGCTGCTGGAACTGCCCGGGCACTGGAGCCTGTGCGACTGGCCTTACTTCGGGTGGACGCCTTACCACGGCGGGCTCCTCGCCGACCCGGCCCGGGTCGAGCGGATCTGGCTGGAGGAATACGAATCGGCCCGCCAGGAACATCGGACCATCACCTACACGATGCACCCGGAGGCGATCGGCCGCGGCTACCTGCTGCGGATGCTGCGGCGGGTGATCACCGGCATGATCGACCGCGGCCGCCCGTGGTTCGCCACCCACGCTCAGATCGCGGCGCTCGCGACCGCACCCGCGGAAAGGGCCGCCAGCCCCGGATCCGCACGGCCGGCCTGACAGCCGGGCCGCCGGTCACTTGACTTCAAGTGCGCTTTAAGAAATAGCGTTCGGGCCATCGGCACACGACGCTACTGGAGGCCGGCGTGAGCAGCTGGGTGCGCGGTGCGGCGGTAGATGACATCCGGGACGGCGGCGCCAAGTCGTTCGCCTACCTGGACAAGCGGATCGCGTTGTTCCGGACGCCCAGCGGCGTCTTCGCCTGCGACAACCGCTGCCCGCACCAGGGTTACGCCCTGGTGCGCGGGGATGTCAAGGACGGCGTGCTCACCTGCGCCTGGCACAACTGGAAGTTCGAGCTCGGCACCGGCATCTGCCGGTACGGCGGGGAGAACATCCGGACCTACCCGGTCCAGATCCGCGGCGGGCAGGTTTTCATCGACATCGCCGACCCGCCGGCCGAGATCATCCGGCCCGATCTGTTCCGCAGCCTGACCGCGGCCATGGACGACCTTGACATCGGCCGGGTGGCGCGGGACGCCATGCGGCTGCAGCGGATCGGAACCCCGCTGGCCGACGTGGTGCGGGAGGGCGTCAGGTACGCCGCGCCACGGGCGGAGTACGGCTGGGACCACTCGCTGGCGACGCTCGCCGACTGCCTGCGGCGGCCGCGCGGTTCCTGGCCAGCCCGAAGCGGGAGCGGTTCGTGTTCCAGTCGACGCTGGAGGCGATCACGACGCTGCGGGGAGTCCCGAAGCCGGAGTCCGACCAGGTCAGACCCGCGTAAGTGCCGCTCATCCGGGAAACTGGCCCTGCGCAGCAACAGGGTCAGCTGGGTGCCATATCCACGAACCGGCTGTAATGCCCTTGGAATGCCACCGTCACCGTCGTGGTCGGGCCGTTCCGATGTTTGGCCACGATCATGTCGGCTTCGCCCGCCCGGGGCGATTCCCGTTCATAGTGGTCCTCGCGATGCAGCAAGATGACCACGTCCGAGTCCTGCTCGATCGAACCGCTCTCACGTAGGTCCGACAGCAGGGGGCGCTTATCGTTGCGCTGCTCCGGTCCGCGGTTGAGCTGGGAGATGGCGACGACCGGCACGTCGATCTCCTTGGCCAGCAGCTTGAGCGAGCGCGACATATCCGACACTTCCTGCTGCCGGTTCTCCACTCGCCGGGGCGAGCTCATCAGCTGCAGGTAGTCGACGACCACCAGCCGCAGGTCGTGGCGCTGCTTGAGACGGCGGCACTTGGCCCGGATCTCCATCATCGACATGTTCGGCGAGTCGTCGATGAACAGCGGCGCGTCGACCACCTCGCTCATCCGCCGGGCCAGCCTGGTCCAGTCGTCCTCCCCCAGCTGGCCGGTACGCATCGCGTGCAGCGGCACCCGCGCCTCGGCCGAGAGCAGCCGCATGGTGATCTCGTTGCGGCTCATCTCCAGGCTGAACATCACGGTCGCCATCCGGTGCTTCACCGCCGCCGCCCGAGCAAGATCCAAAGCCAGCGTCGACTTCCCGACCGCCGGCCTCGCCGCGATGACGATCATCTGACCTGCGTGAAGGCCGTTGGTGAGGGCGTCAAGGTCGGCGAAGCCGGTCGGAACGCCGGTCATCACGCCGCCGCGCGAGCCGATCGCCTCGATCTCGTCCAGCGCGCCGGGCATGATCTCCGACAGGGGCAGATAGTCCTCGGTGACCCGGCGCTCGGTAACGCCGTAGATCTCGGCCTGCGCGCGGTCCACCAGCTCGTCGGCGTCCCCGTCGCCCGCGTAGCCGAGCTGCACGATCCGCGTGCCGACCTCGACCAGGCGGCGCAGGATCGCGCGCTCGCGGACGATCCGGGCGTAGTAGCCGGCGTTCGCCGCGGTTGGCACCGACGCCATGAGCGTGTGCAGGTACGCCCCGCCACCGACCCGCGCGAGCTCCCCCCGCTTGCCCAGCAGGTCACTGACGGTCACTGGATCGGCCGGCTCGCCTCGGCCGTAGAGCTCCAGGATGGCCTCGTGCACCAGCTGATGGGCGGGGCGGTAGTGATCGGCCGGACGGATCACCTCCATCACGTCGGAGATGGCGTCCTTCGACATCAGCATGCCGCCGAGGACACACTGCTCAGCCGCGAGATCGTGGGGCGGCGTACGCTCGAAGTCCCCGTCCCGAGAGGCGATCTCGGTAACGCTCACCGGACTCCCCTCCCCGTGCCAACCGACTCACACCTAGTGGCGCGCACCCGCCGCCAACTCAGTTGTAGTAGGTGGCTACGACAGTCTTGTGGGGCCCGCCCCCCGGCGTCCAATCGCAGTGTGCATAACCCTGTGGAAATTCTGTGCAGACACGCCGATTGCCCTGTGCGCAAGCTGAGGATACGCGTGGGGACACGGCATAACGATTGGCGTCCACGCCCGCCGCTACCTGCCTTGATGCCGTCCACGGCCTGTGCGCGGAAAAAATTTCCGGCCACGCCGCCATCCACATTCCCCGTGGAGTTGTCCACATCGAATAGGCCGCCATGCGTCATCTGCCGGGCTCACCAGGATCCCGCCGCGGTACAGCCAACGGCGGTTCGCTGAACCCACGGCGGGCGCGTGGTGTACGGGAGGTGAGGACGGGCCGGGACGGGACGCGCGGCGGCCGCGGAGGCTGGTCCCTCAGGCCGCCGTTCGCAGCGGGCGGAACCCGTCACGATCATGGTCCGGCTTGCCCTATTGTCTCGCACATGTGTTCGACGGTGGAGGAGCGCTTGGCGCTGATTGGCATGGCCATCGACGAGGTAGCTGCGGCGGCCAGCGCGGGCGAACTCTCCAGCGCCAGGATGGCCGAACTGACCGCCCGGCTGGCCCAAATCTGGACCATGATCGCCGAACTCGACCCCGCGCTGGCCAGGCGGCTGCCGGGCTACGCCGTTGACAGCGAGTAACCCCACCGGCCAGCACGCCGGCCCGCGGGCGAGCCCAGCTGCGTCAGGCACCGCCGCGGTGCCGCCGCGGTGCCTCAGGAGCCGGTGATCTCGATGTCGAGCGTGGCGCTGACCTCGGGATGCAGGCGGACCGTGACCTGATGCGACCCGACGGTCTTGATCGGGGTGCGCACCTCGATCCTGCGCTTGTCCAGAGCCGGGCCGCCCGCGGCGCGGACCGCGTCGGCGATGTCCGCCGGCCCTACCGAGCCGAACAGCCTGCCGGCGCCGCCAGACCTGACCTGCAGCCGGACCTTCATCTCCGCCAGTGCGGTGGCCGCGGCCCTGGCGTCGTCGAGGCCGCGGATGTCACGGGCGGCCCGGGCCCGCTTGATCAGGTCGATCTGCTTCTCTGCCCCGCGTGTCCACCGCATGGCGAGCCCACGCGGCACCAGGTAGTTCCGGCCGTACCCGCCGGCCACCTCCACCACGTCACCAGGAGCGCCCAGGCCGGTGACCTCCTGGGTGAGGATGAGTTTCATCGGCGTGCGACTCATTGGGTTGATCCTCTCGCCCGGCCTAGCGGGGGGTGCTGGAGTACGGCAGCATCGCCATCTCACGGGCGTTCTTGATGGCCGTGGCGACGTCGCGCTGGTGCTGGGTGCAGTTGCCGGTGACCCGCCTGGCCCTGATCTTGCCGCGGTCGGAGATGAACTTACGCAGCAGCCCCGTGTCCTTGTAGTCCACGTAGCTGATCTTTTCCTGGCAGAACAGGCAGACTTTCTTTCTCGGCTTGCGAATAGGTGCTTTCGCCATCGTGGTGCTCCTTGGAAGAGCCCCGCTTGCCGCGGGGATGGTGTGTTATCAGGTGTCAGAACGGAGGTTCGTCGGACGCGCCGTCGCCCCCGAAACCACCGGCTTCGGCGGCCCACGGGTCCTCCGCCGGGCGCCCGCCTGAGCCACTGGACCCGCCAGACCCGCCAGATCCGCCGCTGCCGCCGAAGCCGCCGCTGGACCGGTTGGTCTTGGTGACCTTGGCCGAGGCGTTGCGCATGGACGGGCCGACATCGTCGACCTCGACCTCGTAGACGGTCCGCTTCTCGCCTTCCCTGGTCTCGTAGGACCGCTGGCGCAGCCGCCCGGTGACGATCACCCGCATGCCCCGCTGCAGGGTCTCGGCCACGTTCTCAGCCGCCTGGCGCCAGACGTTGCAGGTGAGGAAGAGGCTGTCGCCGTCCTTCCACTCGTTGGTGGCCTTGTCCAGGTACCGGGGGGTGGAGGCGACGCGGAACTTGGCGACCGCCTGGCCGGTAGGGGTGTAGCGCAGTTCCGGGTCGTTGACCAGGTTGCCGGCGATCGTGATCTGGGTGTCGCCTGCTGCCATCGAGTACTCCTGGTCCCTTCAGGGGATGTAGTTGGTCACGCGCGCGGCTGGGCCGCGGCTCAATGGTGCTCCGGGCGCAGGACCTTGGTCCGCAGGACCGCCTCGTTCAGGCTGAGCTGGCGGTCGAGCTCCCGGACGGTGTCTGGCTCGGCGAGCATGTCAATGACGGCGTAGATGCCCTCGGGCTTCTTGTCGATTTCGTAGGCCAGCCGCCGCCGGCCCCACACATCGACCTTGTCTACGCTTCCGCCCCCGTCCCTGATCACCGTGAGGAACTGGTCCAGCGAAGGCTGGACGGTGGCTTCCTCAAGACCTGGGTCGAGGATGATCATCATTTCGTAGCGGCGCATGAGCGGCTCCTGCCTCCTCTGGACTGGCGCGGTCACGGTCTCTCCGTGACAGGAGGGGCTGCACCATGGCGGCCCGGCCCTATTTGCCCGGGTGGCGCAGCCGAGTCAGCTTACCAGGACCCCACTGACAAAATGGCGCAGGATTCCGGCCCGGCCCGGACGGGCACACTCCCACTGACCTGTCGAGGGAGCACGAAGGGTGGCGGCCGATGTCGCAGGCCACGAGGGCTCGCATGCATCCGCGCATCACGCTGAACTCTGACGGCGAAAAACACCCGCGGGAGAACAGCCTGGCCATCTTCACACTCATCGCCGGGCTGGTGGCCTTCACCGTCGGCTGGATAGTCGCCCGGCACGTGATCGCTTTCTGGATCTCGCTGGTCACGATGGTGGTCGGCTTCTACGGCCAGCTGATCTCGGCGACCCGCGAGCAGCGGATAATCATCGTCACCGGCCTGATCGCTGCCTTTGTCGGGGGCGCGCTGGCCCTCGGTCACGGCGGCCCCTTCTGACCCACGGCGCCCGGAAGCTGCCCGGGTCAGGCGGGCGGGTACCGACGCGGTAAGGTGCACGGCCCCGTCGGGCGCTGCTACAACGGCGCGCCGCCCTCGTTAGGCTCGGGGGCATGGTCCGCATCGGTGCCCACGACCGTGAGGGCGACCCGCTGCCGGTGGTGCACGCCACCGGTGCCGACGTCGTCCAGTTCTTCCTCGGCGACCCGCAGGGCTGGGACCCGCCGACCTTCCCCGGCGGTGACGCGGCGGCGCTGCGTGACGCGCTCGCGGTGGCGGGCGTGGATGTGTACATCCACGCGCCCTATGGCATCAACGTGGCGAGCGCGAACAACCGGATCAGGATCCCCAGCCGCAAGCTGCTGGCCCAGCAGCTGGAGGCGGCGGCGGCGGTCGGGGCCAAGGGCCTGGTGGTGCACGGCGGCCACGTCACCGGCGGGGTGGCCGACGACGTCGGCTACGACAACTGGCGCAAGGCGATGGAGCGCATCGCGCGCCCGGTCCCGCTGCTGATCGAGAACACGGCCGGCGGCGACCATGCCATGGCCCGGGGTGCCGGCGCTCTCGCCCGCTTGTGGGACACGATCGGGGACCTGGCCGAGGCGCCGTCCGGCGGGGAGAACGGCCAGGGCGGGGGGCAGATCGGGTTCTGCCTGGACACCTGTCATGCGCATGCCGGCGGTGACGACCTGGCCGGGATCGTGGATCGGGTGAAGGCGATCACCGGCCGGATCGACCTGGTGCACTGCAACAACTCACGGGACGAGTTCGGCTCGGGCCGGGACCGCCACGCACCCATCGAGTCGGGGACCATCGACCCGGCCCTGCTCCTGGACGTGGTCCGCGCCGCCGGCGCTCCGGTGATCTCCGAGACCCCCGACCCCAAGGCCGACGTCCGCTGGCTCCGCCAGCACCTCCCCGCCACCTGAGCCTCTGCGCCGCCCATCTACCGGTCCAGGGTGGCCACCGGTGCTGACTTCCCACGACTTTGCGTCACGGTCACGTCGGTTTCGCCCCGGTTCCGGTGACGCAAACTCGTGGCATGTGCCCGCCCGGTTAACCGGTGTCGCCGACGAGGCGGCGGAACGTTGGGCGCGGCCGCAGGCGCAGGACGAAGCGGTCGGCCGCGCCATCGAGCACCCCGCCGGCCGGGTCATCGACCCCGTCGGCGCGCACCACGTCCGCCTCCGGGCGGAGGATGTCCCGCACGACCAGTGCGCACAGCAACGCGACCGTCCCGAGCCGGGCGAGCAGCGCGGCGAAGTACAGGCCGGTGCCGATGCCGCCTTCGGCGGCCGGTACCGGGCCGGTGGCGAGCAAGGTGATCAGGTAGGCCCAGATCGCGAAGAAGTACCCCACCTCGGCCAGCTGCCAGAGGGCATAGGACCACAGCCGCGGCCGGGCCAGCACAACGAGTGGCACCAGCCAGATGACGTACTGCGGCGACCACACCTTGTTGGCGAGCAGGAACACGGCGAGCACGAGGAAGAAGACCTGCGGCAGCCGGGGGCGCCGGGGCGCGGCGAGGATGATCATCGCGATGAGCACGCACCCGGCCAGGAAGATCGCGAATGAGAGCGTGTCGAGCGAGCCGATCCCGAGCGTGCCAAGGAAGGGCCAGCGCTCGGTTTCGAAGTAGTACCAGACGGATCCCCAGTCGGCGGCCCGGCCGGCGCTCAGCCCGTAGAAGCGTGCCCAGCCGGTGGGCGCGACGATGGCCACGGGCAGGTTCACCGCGAGCCAGGCCACGGCGGCGGAGACCGTGGTCACGGCGAACGCCCGCAGCCGGCCAGCCCGCAGGCACAGCAGCAGCAGCGGGCCGAAGAAGACCAGCGGGTAGAACTTGGTGGCTACCGCCAGGCCTAGCAGCACCCCGGCCACGACCTGGCGACGTGCGGCCCAGGCGGCCATGCCCAGCGCGACCAGCCCCATCGCGATGAGGTCCCAGTTGATGAAGGAGGCGAGGATCAGGCCCGGCGCCAGCGCGACCAGCAGCGCGGTCCACCGCCGGGACGGACCCGCCAGGTAGGCCGTGGCCAATGTGCCAGCGACCGCGAACAGCGCCAGCAGCAGCACGGTGGCGTCGAAGAACTCCCGGCCCCGGATGTAGGGGTCGTGGATGGGCTGGACCAGCCAGGCGACCGCCTGCATCGCGGCGCCGATCAGCACCGGGTACTCGACGGGGTGCTGGGTGTAGGGGACCCGGCCCGTGGACAGGCCCTCGCCGAAGTACAGCGGGTAGATGTCGGTGTAGCAGTGGGCCTGGAACTGCTTGAGGTAGACGTTCCAGTCGCCGCCGCGGCAGGCGGCCTTGTTGAGGAAACCGAGCGCGCTGCCGATCAGGCTGGCCGTGACCAGCACCGTGGTCGAGCCGACGACCACGGCCAGCCGCCCGCGCCACGGGGCCACGCCCGCTGGCTGTGGCCGCGGTGCGGGACCTGGCGCTCTGGTCTCAGCCCCCGTGGTCTCACGCTCCGTCATCAGCCGCCCTCGTGGTCTGTCCCGAACGATCCTGCCGTCGCCACCAGGCCGCAACCGCGCGGAACGACGGCACCGGCCGGCCGGGTGCCCATCACGGTCGCGGGTGGGGCATCACCCCGCCCGTTCATCCAGCATGCCAGCCAGCCCGGCCCAGGGCCCCACCCGGTACCCCGGCACCGCCCAGTGCCCGGCACCGCCCGGCATCCGGCATCGTTGGGCACCCCGAGGCCGGGCCGGGCCGGAGACACCGGCTCAGCGGCGCTGGCCGGTACTGCCGGTCAGGCCTTGCCCTTACGGCCTGGGCTACGCCTGCGCCGCCGGGGGCGCAGGCGGGCACCCGCGGGCAGCAGGGCCGTCAGGATGCCAGTTGCCATCACGCCGCCGGCC
This sequence comes from uncultured Actinomycetes bacterium, assembly GCA_963730065.1. GTDB lineage: Bacteria > Actinomycetota > Actinomycetes > Streptosporangiales > Streptosporangiaceae > UBA9676. The sequence goes on from CAVSQL010000024.1 coordinate 15,381, forward strand.
GCCGCGCCACCGACGGTCGCCGCACCACCGCCGCCGCCGCCACCACCACCACCACCCAGCGGTGGCACCAGCGTCGGCAGGCCGCTGGGGAGCGGGTTCGGGGTCCGGCACCGGCGGCCGTTGCCGAAGCAGTTGGGCTTGGGCTTGGGCTTGGGCTTGGGCAGCGGCGGGACCAGGTTCCACGCGGAGCCGAAGTCGGCCGGGAGGGCGGGCCACGCCTGGACCGGCAGCGAGTTGAACTCCTTCATGAAGTAGTTGTGCCAGATGATGGCCGGCCACTGGCCGCCGTAACCGGCGTATCCCCCGACGCCGAACAGCGTCTCGATGCCCGCCGGCGGCGTGAAGGCCAGCGCGGACGTGGACGTGCAGAGGCCCTGCTCAGACACCGGGAGCGTGCAGCCTGGGTGGCTGACGAACATCCCGACCGCCATCGCGTCGCGCTGGGTGGCCCCGAGGAAGAACGCCGACTGGGACAGGTTGGTGGTGCCGGTCTTCGCGATGACCGTCTGGCCGTTGGTCAGGCCAAGGCCGTTGGCGGTGCCCATCGGCCCCATGTCGAAGGACATGGCGTACTCGACCTCGGCGGCCTGGTCGGGCGTGAGCACCTGGCGCTGGACGACCCGCGCCGCGATGACGGAGTTGCCGTCGATGATCTGCTTGATGACGTGCGGGGTGTGATACACGCCGCCGTCAGCCAGCGTGGCGATCATCGTCGCCTGCTCTTCCACCGTGAGCGACGCCTGGCCGAGCGCGGTGCCCGCCTCATCCCTCATGGTCACCAGGCCGCTTCCCCCCTTGGAGGCGGGGTCGACGTCAACGCCGAGCGCCTTCGCCATGTTGATGACGCTGTACTGACCGTTGGCCGTATTCAGCGCGACCCGGTGCCACAGGTCGGCGTAGGCGGTGTTGAGCGACATCGCCGTCGCCTCGACCGGGGTGACCGGCCGGTTGGGGTTGCTCACCTCGTCGTTCTGGACCTCGAAGTAGCCGGCGGGGCTCGCGGGGGTATGCAGGCTGGCGAACGTCATCGGCGAGGAGTCCGGGGGGATCCACAGCGGCGAGAACCCGTTGAGCTGGCTCGTCTGGACGTTCATGCCCTGCTGCACCGCGGTCGCCAGCACGTAGGGCTTGAACGAGGACCCAACCTGATTGCGGGACTGGAGCGCGTTGTCGAACTGGGCGCCCTTCTGCTTGCTGTCGTAGTTCGCCCCGCTGTACATGGCCAGGATCGCGCCGGTCCCCGGCTGTTCGAGCACCGCGCCGATGTGCACGAACCTCGGCAGGCAGCCCGCATTCCCGCAGCCCACCGTCACCCCGGCCGCCAGTGGCGGCGGTTGGTCGTGCTTCATCAGGGCCCGGTTCTGGTTGACCGTGGTGTAGAGCTGGTTCATCAGCGACTTCTTGAAGGTCGTGACGATGTGCAGTCCCTTGGTGTTGATCTGCCCCAGCGTGTAGCCGTAGGTCTGCTCGAGCTCATTGAGTACCGCCTGCATGATGTAGCCGCGGTAGCCGCTCCAGCTGTTGTTGAACGCCGGGACGATCTTGGGGAACGCGGCCTTGGCCGCGTCCTGCTGCGACAGCGTGCCCATGCTGACCATGGTGTTGATCACGTAGTGCCAGCGGAAGACCAGGCCCTGGTAGGGTGCGCCGGCCTTCGGGTCGGGGCTGTAGTAGCTGGGGCTCTGGATCATGGCGGCGATCATCGCGGCCTGGGCCGGCGTGATCTGGTCGAGCTGCGAGGCATCCAGGCCGAAGTAGGTCTGCGCGGCCGCGCCGACCCCGTACGCGCCCTGGCCGAGGTAGACGGTGTTCAGGTACTGGGTGAGGATCCACGCCTTGGACTTCACCCGGGACAGCTTCTGCGCGACGAAGATCTCTTTGATCTTGCGCGACATGGTCTGCGCGGTCCCGATGTTGGCGTAGTAGTTCCTGACCAGCTGCTGGGTGATGGTGGACCCGCCCTGCAGGTTCCCGCTGGAGCTGGTGAGGTCGTAGTAGGCCGCCCGCAGGATGCCGGTGGGCGAGATGCCGCCCTCGTGCCAGAAGTTCTTGTCCTCCGCGGCGACCACCGCGTTGATAAGAGTGGGCGGGAACTGGCTGTAGTTCAGCGTCTGCCGGTCGAAGGTGCCGAACCGGCCGATCGGTGTCTTGTTGTCGCTGAAGTAAACGGTGGATGCCGCGTTGATCGCGGCCAGCTGCCGCGTGTTGGGGATCGGGGTCTTGGAATAGGCGACCGACACCCCCACCGCGCCCAGGATCACCATGACCCCGGCCAGGACGCCGACGACGCCCAGCGCCTTCATCAGGGTCCAGTGCCGCCACCAGTCGCCCTTCCGGCGCTCGCGGCCGCCTCTGGGCCCGCCGTCATCCCCGCCGCCGTGGCGGCGGCCGGGCCGGCGGTGATCGGGTGCCCACTGGGTGGCTGGGCCGCCCGCCCGGCGCCCGCCGGAGCCGTGGCCCGCGCCGTTGCCGGTGTACCCGTCGCTGTAGCCGTTGCCGGTGTAGCCGTTGCCGGTGTAGCCCGCGCCGTTGGCCCCAGCGCCCCCGGGCGTGACGCCCGTGTCCTGACCCGCGCCGACCCGGGCGGCGTAACGCTGACGGGCCGCGGCATAGCGCTCACGGGAGGCGGAGGTCCCGCGGGTGCCCACGGCGGCCTGCCCGCTGCGGGAGCGCGGCGCATCCGGCCGTTCCCGGCTCTCCTCGTGCGCGCCGCGCCCGCGCGGGGCGCGGCGGTCCTGATCCCCGCGGCTCCAGGGCCGCCCGCCCCGGCCCGGCCCGGCCTGCCCGCCGCCTGAGCCGCCGCGACTACCGAACCGGTCGCGACGATCCGCCGACGCACCTCCGAAGTCACCGGCCGGGGGCTCGGGCCGGTAGGAACTGGGGAACTCTGGGTTACTCACGCGTCCTCGCTGTTGGGTGAGGCAGTCGCATACGGGCGGGGCTGCCGGGGACCACCGTACCGGCGGCCGTTACCGCAGCGGTACGCCGTCCTCCGCAGACCCCGCGCCGCGTTGCCCGGCCGGCTCACCGGCCCGGACCCCGTGCACGCGCAGTTCAGCCCCGCACGTCATCCGCTGGCCTAGGCCTGCTGGCCACGCCGGCTGCGCGGCTCGCCCGAACCACGCCGGCCGCGTGGCTCGCCAGTGCCGAGGACATACGACGAAGCGAGGTGGTTCCACCCGCAACTCTGACAGACCTCGACCACGTAAACCCGGAACTCGCCATATTCGGTGGCCATCTCGGCCAGTTCTGGCGATTGCTTTACCCGGCCTTCGTAGCGTCCCAACTCGTCGCCGTAAACGTAGGTGACGTGGGTGAGCTTGGTCTTCCGGCAGATGGGGCAGCCGGTCTCGGTGGCCTCGCCGTGGAACTTGGCGGCGCGCAGCAGGTACGGGTGCGCGTCGCAGACATCGGCGACCGTGGTGTGGCCGGCGAACACCGACGCGAGCGTCGCCCGGCGGGCGAGCCCGTAGTCAACCACTGACCGCCTTGGTCCCATGCCCGACAGAGTACGACGCGATCGCCTCGCCGCCGAGGCCCCAAATGGGGCCGGATGGCGAGGAGGCGGGCAGCACGGGGGAACGGCAGGTGAACCCCCGGTTGCACGATAGTGTTTCCCCACATATCTTTGTGATGTATCGGTTCGATACATCGGTTTGACACACAAGGCGTTAATGCCCCATGGATCATAGAGCCGGACGGACAGCCAGGAGGCCCGGGAGTCGTGAGCGGTAAACGGTCGGGCGTGCTCGAGCTCGCTGTGCTCGGCCTGCTGCACGAGACCCCCATGCACGGCTACGAGCTGCGCAAGCGGCTCAACGGCCTGCTCGGGGCGTTCCGTGCGTTCGGGTACGGCTCGCTGTACCCGTGCCTGAAGGACCTGCTCGCGCAGGGCCTGATCGCTGAAGACTCACCGGCCGACGCGGGCCAGGCCGGGCCGGCCAGGCTCGCCGGGCCGAGCCGACACGCCGGGCTCGCCGGGCAGCCCCGGCAGCGCTCCGGCCGCCGCTCGAAGATCGTCTACCGGCTGACCGCGGATGGCAAGGAGCGGCTGCAGGATCTGCTGACCGAAGCGGGCCCCGCGGCCTGGGAGGACGACGGGTTCGGCGTCCACTTCGCGTTCTTCGGCCAGACCCGGGCCGACATCCGGCTGCGGATCCTGGAGGGCCGGCGGACGCGGCTGGAGGAGCGCCTCGACGGCGTCCGGGCGGTGATGTCGCGGACCCGGGAGCGGCTCGACAGCTACACGCTCGAACTCCACCGGCACGGCCTGGAATCGGTCGAGCGCGAGGTCCGCTGGCTCAACGAGCTCATCGCCTCGGAGCGGGAGTCCGGCGCGGCCTCACCACCGCCCTCCGCGCGGAACGCGGATAACGAGACGTCAGCGGGCCAGGCTCCCAGCTGACCGCACAGCGCCACCAGCAGGCGGCGAGAGAATAGGAGCAAATCCTCATGGGTTCGGTACGGGTAGCCATCGTGGGTGTGGGCAACTGTGCGAGTTCCCTCGTCCAGGGCGTGGAGTACTACAGGGATGCCGACCCGGCGAGCCGGGTACCGGGCCTCATGCACGTGACGTTCGGCCCCTACCACGTGAGCGACGTGGAGTTCGTCGCCGCGTTCGACGTGGACGCCAAGAAGGTCGGGCGCGATCTGGCCGAGGCGATCGGGGCGAGCGAGAACAACACCATCAAGCTCTGCGACGTGGCGCCGACCGGTGTCATCGTGCAGCGCGGGCCCACTATGGACGGCCTGGGCGAGTTCTACCGGGAGATCATCACCGAGTCCGACGACGCGCCGGTGGACGTCGCCGCGGCCCTGCGCGAGGCGCGGGCCGACGTGCTGGTCTCCTACCTGCCGGTCGGCTCGGACCAGGCGGACCGGTTCTACGCGCAGTGCGCGCTGGACGCCGGGGTGGCCTTCGTCAACGCGCTGCCGGTCTTCATCGCCTCGGATCCTCAGTGGGCCGCCAAGTTCACCGAGGCGGGCGTGCCGATCATCGGCGACGACATCAAGTCCCAGGTGGGCGCCACGATCACCCACCGCGTGCTGGCCAAGCTGTTCGAGGACCGGGGCGTGGAGCTGCTGCGCACCTACCAGCTCAACTTCGGCGGCAACATGGACTTCATGAACATGCTGGAGCGCAGCAGGCTCCAGTCGAAGAAGATCTCCAAGACGCGGTCGGTCACCTCGCAGATCCCGCACGAGATGGAGCGGGCGGCGGTTCACATCGGCCCCTCCGATCACGTGCCGTGGCTCGACGACCGCAAGTTCGCCTACGTCCGGCTGGAGGGGCGCGCGTTCGGGGACGTGCCGCTCAGCCTCGAGTACAAGCTGGAGGTCTGGGACTCGCCGAACTCGGCCGGCGTGATCATCGACGCCATCCGCGCCGCCAAGATCGCCCTTGACCGCGGCATCGGCGGGCCGCTGCTGTCCGCCGCGTCCTACTTCATGAAGTCCCCGCCCGAGCAGTACGGCGACGACGTCGCGCGGGACGCGGTCGAGAAGTTCATTCGCGGCGAAACGGATCGCTGAGCGACCCCCGCCATGCAGGTGCTGGAGGGTGCCGGGCTGGTCACCGCTCCCGGGGACGGGAGCGGTGTGCACTGGGTGGAGCATCTGAGGGTCAGCGACCTGTCGGTGGGCACCTACTCGATCGCCGCGGGCGCGGACGACGACCAGGAGCCGCACACCGAGGACGAGATCTATGTGGTGACCGCGGGGCAGGCGGCGCTGGAGGCGGGCGGGCGGGCGGCGCCCGTCGGCCCCGGGTCCGTCATCTACGTGCCCGCCGGTGAGCCGCACCGCTTCACCGGTATCACCAGGGACCTGGCGGTCCTCGTCCTGTTCGCGCCCGCCGAGTACTCGCGCGGCCCCGCTGGCCGCTGACGGGGCCGGATAGTCTGGCCAGGTGCACTTCCTGCGCCCGCGCGCACGCCGCCCCGACGGCCACCCATGAGCACCCGGCGCCTCCCGCGGCGCCCGCCAGCGGCTCATCCCTCCTTCCGGGCCGAACTGCGCACCGTCCTGGCCGAACGGAACTTCCGGCGCCTGTTCGCGACCAGGCTGGTCTCGCAGGCGGGCGACGGCATGTTCACGGCCGGGCTCGGTGCGTACGTGTTCTTCAACGCCACCAGCTTCCCCAACCCCGGTGCCGCCGCGGCCGCCTTCGCTGTTTTGTACCTTCCGTACTCGCTGATCGGGCCGTTCGCCGGTGTGTTCATCGACCGCTGGTCACGACGGCAGATCCTGGTCTGGTCGGCCCTGCTGCGGGCCGTCTTCGTGGCCCTGACCGCCTTCCTGGTCGCCTCGGGCAGCCTCGGCCCGCCGCTGTACATCAGCGTGCTCGCGGTCCTGGGTGTCAACCGGTTCTTCCTGTCCTCACTGTCCGCCGCGCTCCCGCACGTGGTGGCGGAGGACACGCTGGTGATGGCGAACGCGGTCGCACCGACCGTCGGCACCATCGTCTCGTTCGCTGGTGCCCTGGTCGGCCTCGGTATTCACTTCGCCACCGGCGGCGGGCAGGGCGGGTCGGCGGTCACCCTGCTCGTGGCCGGCGTGTGCTACCTGATCGCGGGCGCCATCGGCGCGACCATGCGCCGTGACCTGCTCGGGCCGCCCCCGCTGGCCGAGGGAGAGCAGCGGCGCGGGGTGCTGGCCGAACTCGCCATCGTGGTCCGTGGGCTGGTCAGCGGCGCGCAGCATATCTGGCGGCGGCGCCCCGCAGCGGCCGCGCTCGGCGCGAGCGGCAGCCAGCGGGCGATGTACGGGATCTTGCTGCTCACCTCGATCCTGCTTTACCGGAACTACTTCTACCGGGCGTCCGGTGCCAACTCCGCGCTCGGCCATTTCACCCTGGTGGTGATCGCCGCGGCGGTTGGCTACGGCGCGGCGGCGGTGATCACCCCGGTCGCGACCAGGCGGCTGTCCAAGGCGGCGTGGATCACCGTGATGCTCGGCCTCGGCGGCGTGGTCACCGGGGTGCTCGGCCCGACCTTCCAGCAGGTGTCATTCCTGGTCATCTCGCTGATGCTGGGCGTGGTGGCGCAGGGGGTGGCGATCTGCGCGACCACGATCCTCCAGCAGCAGATGGACGACGACTACCGGGGCCGGGCGTTCGCGTTCTACGACATGCTGTTCAACGTCCCCTTCGTGCTCGGCGCGGTGGTGGCCGCCGAGATCATCCCCGACGACGGCAAGTCTTACCTGCTGATCGCGGTGGCAGCCGCCGGGTACCTGCTGGCGGCCGGGGCCTACGGGGCGGTCAGCCGTCAGGAACTGGCGGCCGGGCCGTCCCCCGCCGGATCGTCCCCCGCCGGGCCGTCTTCCGGCTCCTCCCCGCCGTCCGGCCCGGGTCGCAACCCCTCCGCCTCCGCCCAGCGCCGCAACTCCTGAACGGCCCGCTCGGCGCCGAGCGGCCCGTGCTCCAGGCGCAGCTCCAGCAGGTGCCGGTAGGCCTGGCCGACCACCGGGCCCGGCGGCACCCCGAGGACCGCCATGATCTGGTTCCCGTCCAGATCCGGGCGGATCTTCCCCAGCTCCTCGCGCTCCGCCAGGTACGTTATGCGCTCCTCCAGGCTGTCGTACGCACGGGCCAGCCGGGCGGCCTTCTGCCGGTTGCGGGTCGTGCAGTCGGCCCGGGTGAGCACGTGCAGGCGGGTGAGCAGCGGCCCGGCGTCGCGCACGTAGCGCCGCACCGCCGAGTCGGTCCAGCCGCCGTCGTTGTACCCGTGGAACCGCAGGTGGAGCTCGATCAGGGTGGCCACGTCGCTCACCACGTCCGCGGGGAAGCGCAGCTGGCTGAGCCGGGACCGGGCCATCGCGGCGCCCACCACCTCGTGATGGTGGAACGCGACCCGGCCGTCCGGCAGCAGGCGGCGGGTCTTCGGCTTGCCGATGTCGTGCAGGAGCGCGGCCAGCCTGAGCTTCAGGTCCGATTCCAGCCCGTACCTGGCCTCCAGGGCGATGGCCTGCTCCAGCACGGTCAGCGAATGCTGGTAGACGTCCTTGTGCCGGAAATGCTCGTCGGCCTCGAGCCGCAGCCGGGGCACCTCCGGCAGCACCTGATCGGCCACGCCGCTGTCGGCCATCAGCGCGATCCCGCGCACCGGGCCGGCCGGGCCCGGCGCCAGCATGAGCTTGGTGAGCTCGCCGGCGATCCGTTCCGCCGACACCACGGCCAGCCGGGGGGCCAGCGCCGCCATCGCCTCGCGCGCGTCGGCGGCGACCGTGAAACCAAGCTCGGCGCTGAACCGGGCGGCCCGCAGCATCCGCAGCGGGTCGTCGGTGAACGAGTCCTCCGGCCGCCCGGGCGTGCGCAGCACCTTGTTCTTCAGGTCGGTGAGGCCGCCGTAGGGGTCGGCCAGTTCCAGCGAGGGCAGCCGGGCGGCCATCGCGTTGACGGTGAAGTCGCGCCGCGACAGGTCATCGGTCAGCGAGGTCCCATAGTCCACCTTGGGCTTGCGGGAGTCATACCGGTAGCTCTCACTGCGGTAGGTGGTGATCTCACAGATGGTGCTGCCCTGGCGCAGCCCCACGGTGCCGAAGGCGATCCCGGTCTCCCACACCGTGTCCGCCCAGCCCTCGGCCAGCTTGAGCACCTGCTCGGGCCGGGCGTCCGTGGTCAGATCGAGGTCACCGGGGCTGCGCCCGAGGAAGACGTCGCGGACGGAGCCGCCGACCAGGGCGAGTTCGTGGCCGCGGCGGGTGAACCGCCGCGCGAGGCCGGCCACGGGCGCCACGGTTTGGCGCAGCAGGGCAGCCGCCGCCCGGCGCTGTTCCGGGGTCAGGTCGTGGGAATCCGGCACGGGCATCGAGGGTAGGGGGTAGGGGCGCGCCAGGAAAACCCGGGCGCCCGGCTACGGCGCCCCCGGCCGGCCAGTGGGGCCCTCCTGGGCCCGGCACCCCGCCCGCCGCAATAGCATTTCGGCATGCCGCGTCAGTGCCGCTCATCCGGTCGCCGGCGCCCGGGCCGTCCCGGGCACGGGACGGGCATCCGGCTTCTGGCCCTGGCCGCGGGGGTGGCCGCCGCCGCTCTGGCCGCGGCTCCGGCCGCGGCATCCAGCGGCGAGCCGGGCCACCCGGGCGCGGCGGTACCGCTGTCGATCGCGATCACGTCGGTGAGCCCGGGCTACGCCACGCCGAAGGGCACGGTGACGGTTTCCGGCACCGTCACCAACACGACAGCCACCGCCGTCACCGGGCTCGCCGTCCAGCTGTGGTCCTCAAGCTCCCGGCTGGCGAACCGGGACGCCATGGACAGCTACCTCGCCGCCCCGGAGGCGACCGACGGGGAATCGCCCCTGCCCAAGTCCATCCAGGGGCTGGCCTCGCTCCCCGCGCACGCCACCAGGCCGTGGTCGCTGCGCCTGGCGGTGAGACAGGTGGGCATGACCTCGTTCGGCGTCTACCCGCTGGCCGCCGAACTGAGCCAGTTCGGGGCGCCGGTCGACGCCGCCCGCACGTTCCTGCCGTTCTGGCCGGGCACGTCCGCGTCCCGCACCGTGAAACCGGTGACCCTCGCCTGGATCTGGCCGCTCATCGACGTCCCCCATCAGACGGCCTGCCCCGCGCTGCTCAACGACAGCCTCGCGGCCGGCCTCGCCAGCGGCGGGCGGCTGAACCAGCTGCTGGCGGTGGGCGGGTCCCCCGCCGGCCGCCGCGCCGACCTCACCTGGGCCATCGACCCGGCGCTGCTGAACGACGCGAAGGTGATGACGGCCCGCTACCGGGTCGGCGGCACCGCCACCTGCTCCAACGCGTCCCCGCGCCCGGCCAGCCGGGCCGCGCAGGCCTGGCTCGCCGGGGTCCAGTCGGCCACCGCCCACCAGGACTTCTTCGTCACGCCCTACGCCGACGTGGACGTCGCCGCGCTCTCCCACCGTGGCCTGAACACCGCGCTGGCCGACGCGTTCGCCGACGGGCGCACCGAGGCCGCGGCGAAGGGGATGCTGGGCCAGGCGCAGCGCACCACGGCCGACCCGGGTGACGGCGGGGGCGTGACCGGCCCGATCGCCTGGCCGGCCAACGGGGTGGCGGACTACGGGGTACTGGAGAGCCTGGCCGCCCCGCCGAACCAGGTCGGGACCGTGATCCTGAGCAGCACGATGATGCCGCCGTCGCCTCCGGTCAGCTACACCCCCACCGCGGTCACGACGACCCCGGACGGGCTCGGCTCGCAGCTGAACGTCCTGCTCGCCGACGACGGCATCGAGCAGATCCTGGCCGACCCCCCGGGCCGCCTGCCCGGGCTCGGGACCGCGCCGCCGGCCGCCGCGGCGTTCGCGCGGGAGCAGTGGTTCCTGGCCGAGACCGCGATGATCGCGGCCGAGGCACCCCGCACCGCCCGGGCGGTGGTCGTCGCCCCGCCCCGCCGCTGGGATCCGGGCACGGCGCTGGCCAGCGCGCTGCTCAATGAGACCACCGGCACCCCGTGGCTGCGACCGGCGAGCCTGGCCAGCCTCGTCACCACGGCGCACCCGACCGGGCAGGTGAGCCGGCAGGATCCCCGGCAGCTGCTGGTCAGCCGGGATGAGCTGCGGGCATCGCTGTTGCGCCAGGTGCAGCGGGTCGAGGGCCAGATCGGGCTGCTGACCAGCATCCTCGTCCATCCCGGGTCCCGGTACCTGAGCACCGCCATGGCCGCGGTGGAATCGACGGCGTGGAGCGAGGTCCCGGGCGGCCGTCGCACCGCCAAGCAGCTGCTGCGCGGGATCAGTGCCTACGTGGCCGCGCAGCAGCGCCAGGTCAGCATCGTGGACCCGCTGCGCGTGACGCTCGGCGGCAAGTCCGGCGAGGTGCCGGTCTCCATCGCCAACCACCTCAAGCAGGCGATCAGGGTCCAGCTGCGGGTGGCGCCCAGCCCGGGCCGCATCACGATCGGGAAATTCACCGGCCTGATCACGGTGGCCGCGGGGACGCAGCGGCTGATCAAGATCCCGGTGCGGGCGGCCGAGGCCGGCACCAGTGTGCTGACGCTGCGGCTGACCACCCCGGGTGGCCGGCCGCTCCCGCACAGCACGGCCCGGCTGACCGTCGAGGCGACCCATTTCGGCACCATGGCCATCGTGATCATCGGCATCGCGCTGGCCGTGTTCGTGATCACCGCCGCCGCGCGGGCGATCCGGCGCGGCATCAGGTCGCCCGCCGGGGATGGGGGTGCGGGCGAGGCGGGTGAGGCGCCGGGCCCGGGCCCAACCGGGCCTGATCCTGCCTACACCGGGCCGGAAGCCGATACCGTCGAGCCAGAGCAGGCCGGACGGTCCCCCGCAGCGAAGGAGCCTGATGAGCAGGCCAGCACACCGGGCTGGGCGGAGCGCCGCTGACCCGGCGTGGCCGCAGTCCGGCGGCGGGACCGCCGCCGGAACACCCGATCCTGGCGTGCCCCCGGCCGTGGGGACACCTGATCCCGGCCGGTTGCGCGGCCCGGCGGGAACACCCGGTCCCGGCGGGCACCGCGCCACCGGGCGGCGCGGCCCCGGGCGGCACGGCCCGGCGGAAGCACCCGATTACAGCGAGTTCCCCACCGCGGGCGGGATCCCCCCCGGGCCGGGCGAGCCGGGCGAGCCAGCCAGCCCGGAGGCGGACGGGACGGGCGGCGCGAGCGTAGTCCGGTCCAGCAGCGTCATGGCGCTGGGCACCCTCGCCTCGCGTGGCACCGGCTTCCTGCGTACCCTGGCGCTGGCCTACGCGCTCGGCGTGGGGTCGGTGTCGATCGCCTACAACAACGCCAACACCCTGCCGAACACGGTCTACGACCTGATGCTCGGCGGCATCCTGACCAGCATCGTCGTGCCGCTGCTGGTGAACGCGGCCAAGCGGGACGCCGACGGCGGCGAGGCGTACGACCAGCGGACGTTCACGCTGGCCACGGTGGCGCTGTTCGCGCTGACGGTGATCGCCACGCTCGCGGCGGGCCTGCTGGTCAGCCTGTACGCGCACTCACTCACCGGGCCGGAGCGCCACCTGACGGTGATCTTCGCCTTTTTCTTCATCCCGCAGATCTTCTTCTACGGGATGAGCTCGCTGGCCGGGGGGGTGCTCAATGCCCGCGGGCACTTCGCGGCCCCGATGTGGACACCGGTGATCAACAACATCGTGGTGATCGCGGTGCTGCTGCTGTTCATCGCCACCGGCGGCATCGGCGCGGTGGTGCCGGGCACGGCCGGCCACACGATCACGGCCGGCCAGGTGCAGCTGCTCGGGTTCGGCACCACGCTCGGCATCGTCGCGCAGACCGCTGCGCTCATCCCGTTCCTGCGGCGGGTCGGCTTCCGATGGCACCCCCGGTTCGACTTCCGGCGGGCCGAGGTCGCCGAGATCCGGCGGATGGCGGGCCCGCTCTTCGGCTACATCCTCACCACCCAGGCCTCCTTCCTGGTCGTGCAGAACGTCGCGAACGCGGCCTCGAACCAGGTCAAGTACGACGGGTTCCCCGCCTACAGCTACGCCTGGCAGCTGTTCCAGATGCCGTATGCCATCGTGGGCATCTCGGTGATCACCGCGCTGCTGCCGCGGATGAGCGCGCACGCGTCGGAGCGCAGGTACTCACTGGTCAAAAGCGACTTCTCCAGCGGCGTCCGGCTGTCGTCGGTGATCGTGGTGCCCGCCGCGCTGATCCTGGCCGTGCTCGGCGCCCCGTTCGCGGAGGCACTGTTCGGCTACGGCAGCACGTCGGTGGCCGAGGCGCACTACATCGGCGTGGTGTTCGGCATCTTCTCCCTGGGGCTGGTGCCGTACATGATGTTCCAGCTCATGCTGCGCGTGTTCTACGCCATGCACGACAGCCGCACCCCGATGTACATCGGGGTGGGCGTGATGGCCATCAACATCGCGGCCAGCCTGCTGGCGCTCGCCGTGTTGCCGGCCGGCCACGTGGTCGAGGGCCTGGCGGCGGCGTTCGGGCTGGCCAACATCGCGGGCGTGGTCCTGTCGTGGCCCATCCTGTCCCACCGTCTGCACGGCCTGGCCGGGCGGCAGATCGCGGGCAGCCTGGTCCGGATGCACCTGGCCGCCCTTCCCTGCCTGTTTTTCGCCCTCGCGGCGTCCCTGATGGTCAGCGTCCTTCTCTCGCCCGGGCCCGCCTACGGCATCGCCACCCTGCTCATCGGTGGCGGCGGGGCGCTGCTGCTCTACCTCGTGTTCGCCCGGGCGCTCGGGATCACCGAGCTGACCGAGCTGACGTCGGGCCTACGCACCCGCCTGCGCCGCTGAGAACCGCCGGCCGGGACCGGCGGGCCGCTGTCACCCGCGGTGTGGCCGGCGACCCACCGACCAGCCCGGCGGGCGAAAACCGGCCTGCCCCATTGCTGCGCTTGTGCCCGGTTGCTGGAGGCCTGCCCGGTTGGGACTCTGCCCCGCCACTAAGGCCCTGCCCGGTTACTTATGGGCAGAAAGCCAGCTATCGTCATGACAGCCGGTGTAACTCACGGGTAACGGTTTCCGCCGACGGTCGGCACAGACTGGGGCGCGCCAAGCCGGCCGTCCTACCATAGTGTTCGGCATATGTGTGTGGCTGATCATGTCGCTGATCGCCCCGGGGGCTCGGAAGGGAGGGTCGAGGGCCGGCATCGCTCTTGACGGCACGAATGAGCACCTTCATCTCTGAACCGGGAACCCGCCTCGGTGGGCGGTACCGGCTGGAAGACCGCATTAGCGCGAGCGATGGCTGGTCAGCCTGGAAGGCCATCGACGAAACGCTGGCCCGGCCGGTGACCGTGCTGACGTTCGCGCCCGGTTTCCCGCGTATCGGAGATGCCGTCACCGCCGCGCGCGCCGCGAGCAGGCTGACGGACGCGCGGCTGGCCCAGGTGTTCGACGTCGAGGAGAACTGGGACCAGGCCTACGTGGTGATGGAGTGGGTCGCGGGCGACTCGCTGCACGACATGCTCGCCGACGGGCCGCTCGACCCGGGCCAGAGCGCTGAGATCATCGCCGAGGGCGCCGAAGCACTCGCGTCCGCTCACGCCGCCGGGGTGGCCCACCTGTGCCTCACGCCCGGCTCACTGCACTGGACCAACGGCGGCGGGGTGAAGGTCGTCGGCCTCGGCATCGACGCCGCCCTGGCCGGGACCACCGCCGATGACCCGGCGCTCGCCGACACCTGGGGGCTCGGCAAGCTCCTCTACGCGGCGCTGACCGCTCACTGGCCGGGTGACGGGTGGCCCGCGCTGCCACCGGCGCCGCAGTCCCCGGACGGGCGGCCGTGCAGCCCGCGCCAGGTCCGGGCCGGCGTGCCGTCCGCCGTCGACGACATCGCCTGCCAGGCACTGTTCCAGGACGGGCGGGGCGGCGGCCCGCCCATGACCTCACCGGCCATGCTCGCCGGCGCCCTGTACCAGGTGGTCCCGGCGCCGGTCGCGCCGCCGCCTGCGCTGCCGCACCACCAGGCCGGGCCGGACTGGGACGAGACGCCGCCCGGCCGGCCCTACTGGCAGCAGGCGACCGAGCCGCCGCGGCGGGGCCCGCGGCCCGCTCCGCGCCGTTCCGGCGGCCGGCCCCGGGCCTCCGCACTCATGCTCGCCATCGGGGCCGTGCTGGTCGTGGCGCTGGTCGGGATCGGCGTGTGGGTCCTCGGGCACCGTGGCCCCCAGCCGCACGGCAGCACCGGCCCGACGGCCAATTCGTCGTCCTCGGCCAGCTCGGTAACGGTGCTCCGGCCGGTCAGCGCGCACGGGTTCGACGCGCTCAGCAGCCCCAGCGACGACTCGGGGAACGAGAACGACCAGCTCGCCAGGTTCGCCATCGACTCCAGCCCGTCCACGTCCTGGAACACCCAGTTCTACCTGGGCAACCCGGTGTTCGGCGGCACCAAGACCGGGACCGGCCTGATCCTGGACATGGGCAGGAAGGTGAAGCTGTCGTCGGTCCAGGTGACGTTCGGCTCCATCCCCGGCGCCGATGTCCAGATCAAGGTGGGGAACAACAACACGCGGGCGCCCTCGACCATGTCCAGCTTCACCACCGTCGCCAGCGCCACGAACGTGGGCGGCGTGCATACGTTCACCGTGCACAGCAGCGCCACGGGCAGGTACGTGCTGATCTGGTTCACCAAGCTGCCGCCCCAGTCGGCCGGGTCAACGAGCCAGTTCCAGGCGAAGATCTACAACGTCATCGTGCGGGGCTCGCACTGACAGCGCAGCCGGGCGACGGTCCGCCCGACGCGGAGTTGCTCCGGCGGCATGTGAACGGTGACCACGACGCGTTCGGCGTGCTGTTCTCGCGCCATCGCGAGCGGCTGTGGGCGGTCGCGGTGCGCACGCTCGGGAACGCCGACGACGCGGCCGACGCGCTGCAGGACGCGATGATCTCAGCCTTCCGGCGGGCCGGGAGTTTCCGCGGCGATTCGGCGGTCACCACGTGGCTCCACCGCATCGTCGTCAACGCCTGCCTCGACCTGATCCGCCGCCAGTCGGCCCGGCCCGCGACCAGCGGGCTGGCGGCCGACACGGTGGACGCGCTCGCGCTCACGGCGCACGGCCCGGCCCCGGCCGCCGACAGCGACACGGCGCTCGACGTGACCGCCGCGCTGCGGGCGCTCCCGCCCGATCAGCGGGCCGCGCTGGTGCTGGTGGACATGCTCGGCTACCCGGTGGCGGACGCCGCGCAGGTGCTCGGCGTCTCCCAGGGCACGGTGAAAAGCCGCTGCGCGCGGGGGCGCGCCAGGCTCCTCCCCCGGCTGGCCCATCTGCGCGGGTCGCCCGCTGTGGCCCAGGCGGCTGGCATCGGCGGGCTCCCGCCGGCGGCCGGGCGGCCCGGCCCGCGGGGGCCCGCCGGGGGGAACCGTACGGTGGCGGGGGACGTCTCACCCCCGGAGGGAGGGGGTGAGAGCCCGTGAGAGGCCACGTGGACGAGCAGACG
The DNA here is from genome assembly GCA_963730065.1 of uncultured Actinomycetes bacterium. Taxonomy (GTDB): domain Bacteria; phylum Actinomycetota; class Actinomycetes; order Streptosporangiales; family Streptosporangiaceae; genus UBA9676. The sequence goes on from CAVSQL010000024.1 coordinate 31,236, forward strand.
CTGGCCGCGTTCCGCGAGGGCCTGCTGCCTGCGCGCAAGGCCGCCCGGATCACCGCGCACCTGGCCACGTGCCGGCGCTGCGCCGAGGTCAACGCACAGCTCGCCGCGGTGACCACGATCCTGGCCCGCACCCCCGCGCCGCCGATGCCCGCCTCGCTGCCCGCGCGGCTCGACGCCGCCCTGGCCGTGGAGATCGCCCGGTCGGCCGCTGCCGCACCGGCCGCGGCCGCCTCCCCGGACGGTGCCGCCTTCCCGGCTGCTGCCGCCTCTCCCCCCGGCGCCCCCACCGCCGGTGCCGCCTCTCCGGCCGGTGCCCCTTTCCCCGCCGGTACCGCTTCCCCCGCCGGAGCGGCCGGCCCCGGTGAGCGCGCGGGGCGCCGGGGCAGGATGGCTGCCGGGCAGGACACGGCGGGCCGCGGCCGGCCCCGGCCGCGCGCCGCGGCGGCTCCCGCTGCGCCTGGCCACCGCCGCCGCGGCCGTGGTGATCCTGGCCGGAGGCGGGTATGTGGTCGCGCACGTGCTCTCGGCCGGTCACAGCGGGACGTCGTCCGGCTCCTCCGCCGGCGCCCCTCTCCGCAGCGCGACCAGCGCGCCGTCCGCGTCAGGCCGGGGCCCCAAGGCCGCTCCCGCCGGTCCTGGCGCCGGCGTCGTGAGTGGCCTGCCGCTGGTCGCCAGCGGCACCCACTACCGGCCCGGCCAGCTGCGGGCCCAGGTCAGTGCCGTCCTCAACCGTTACGCCGCCACCGGGCGCCCGTCCGGGGCGGGCACGGCCGGGCCCACGCTGGCTGTGACCGGCTTCCCCCAGCTGCGCGCGTGCGTCGCCCACTTTGCCGGGAGCGAGCGCCCGCGGCTGGTCAACCTCGCCCGCTACGGCACCCGCCCGGCGGCCGTCATCGTGGTGCCCGCCCCCGACCCGACACAGGTGAACGTGTGGGTCGTCGGCCGGGGCTGTTCCGCCCAGGGCGGCGACGTAATCGCCCGGTTCTCCATGCCCGCGCCCGGCTGACGCCGCGCCGCGCGGCGGGAATCTCCGGGCCCTAGGATCGGTTGACCCGGGTGCCCAATTAAGCGAAAGGCGAACAGGTGACCGACATTCACGACGTCATCGTCATCGGATCGGGGCCCGCTGGCTACACAGCGGCGCTGTACGCCGCGCGGGCACAGCTCAAGCCGCTGGTGTTCGAGGGTTCGGTCACGGCCGGCGGCGCGCTTATGAAGACCACCGACGTGGAGAACTACCCCGGGTTCCCTGACGGCGTGCTCGGCCCGGACCTGATGGACGCCATGCGCAAGCAGGCCGAGCGGTTCGGCGCACAGCTGATGGCCGAGGACGTGACCGAGGTGGACCTGACCGCCGACCCCAAGCGGGTCATCGCCGAAGGCGACGTCTACCTCGCCCGGACGGTGATCATCGCGACCGGCTCCAGCTACCGCGAGCTGAACGTCCCGGGCGAGAAGCTGCTGTCGGGGCACGGCGTGTCCTGGTGCGCGACCTGTGACGGCTTCTTCTTCCGCGACAAGGACATCGCGGTGATCGGCGGCGGCGACTCCGCCATGGAGGAGGCCACGTTCCTGACCCGGTTCGCCCGGTCGGTCACGGTCGTGCACCGCCGCGACGCGCTGCGCGCCTCCAAGATCATGCAGGAGCGGGCGTTCACCAACCCGAAGATCTCCTTCCGCTGGAACAGCGAGGTCACCGAGGTGATCGGCGACGGCAAGGTGAGCGGCCTGCGGCTGCGCGACACCGTCACGGGCGAGGCGAGCACGCTGGCGGTCAGCGGGCTGTTCGTGGCGATCGGCCACGAGCCCCGGAGCGAGCTGTTCACCGGCCAGCTCGCCACCGACGCCGGCGGCTACCTGCTGGTCGAGCAGCCGACCACCCGCACCGCCATCCCCGGCGTCTTCGCCTGCGGTGACGTCGTCGATCACACCTACCGGCAGGCGGTCACCGCGGCCGGCACCGGCTGCGCGGCGGCCCTGGACGCCGAGCGGTACCTGGCCAGCCACGAGTCCCCGGCCGTGAACCCAGCAACCGCAGTGAACTCAGCGTGAGACGGAAGGAATACCGAGCGTGGGCGCGATGAAGCAAGTAACCGACGACAGCTTCGAGGCCGATGTCCTCAAGAACGACAAGCCGGTGCTGGTGGACTACTGGGCCGAATGGTGCGGCCCCTGCCGGCAGGTCGCCCCGGTGCTGGAGGCGATCGCGGCCGAGCACGGCGACAAGATCGACATCGTCAAGCTGAACGTCGACGAGAACCCCGAGGTCACCAGGCGGTACGGGATCCTCAACATCCCGACGCTGGGTGTCTTCCAGAACGGCCAGGTCGTCAAGGAACTGGTCGGCGCCCGGTCGAAGTCGAAGCTGCTCGACGAGCTCTCCGAGTTCATCTGACCGTCAGGGCATCGGGCCGCACCGGGCTGCCCGGCCGTTGCGGGCTGGCCTGGCAACCCCGGGAGTTACCACGAATTTGCGTCGCGTGAGTTACCACAAAACGGACGTGGTCATGACGCAAAGTCGTGGGAGGTGCCCCGGGTGAGGGCTCAGGCCAGGCGCAGCGCCCGCTCTGGGGTCATCGAGCCCAGCAGGCGCTCCAGCGCCACCTCGACATCCTCCCGCCAGGACACGGTCGATTTGAGCTCCAGCCGCAGCCGCGGGAAGTGGTGGTGCGGGCGGACCGTCTTGAACCCCACCGCCAGCAGGTAGTCCGCGGGCAGCACGCACGACCCTTCCTCGCGCCGCAGGTCGCCGAAGGCCTCGATCGCCTTGACCCCGCGCCTGGTGAGGTCCTTCGCCAGCCCCTGCACGAGCATGCGGCCCAGCCCACCGCCGGTGAACTCGTCCAGGATGAAGGCGGTCATGAGCAGCACCGCGTCGCCGCTCACCGGGCTGGTGGGAAAGGCCACGGAGCGCGGCACGTACAGGGGCGGCGCGTACAGGACGTAGCCGGCCGGCACGCCGTCCACATAGGCGATCTTGCCGCAGCTGCCCCACTCCAGCAGCGTGGAAGAGATCCACGCCTCCTTCTCCAGCGCCGGGTCGCCCGCCGCCTGCGCCCGGTTGAGGCTCACCGGGTCGAGCTCCCAGAAGACGCATCGCCGGCACCTGTACGGCAGGTCGTCGAGATTGTCCAGGGTGACGTTGGCGAGACGACGCGGCAACTGGCACCTCTGTGATCGGATCGGTCTGCTGCGGCCGGATTGGTCTGTCTGCGGCAGCCTGTGCTGGCTTCGCGGCTGCCTCGAGGCGCGCGGACCGCCGATGGCAAGATCCCGGGTACCTCCGGCCAGGTCCCCTGCAGCCCGTACCCTGACATGGTACCCATCGACGCGAGGAGGGACTGTGGCGATCGAAGACCCGACGTCAGCCCGCGCTGGCCACACCGGGGCAACCGGATATGGGCCACAGGAGTCCCACGAGGCCCCCTCGCCCCGTGGGTCACTCGTGGACCCGTATGTCGGCCACTATGCCGCCCGGGCGCGGGAGATGATCGCTTCTGAGATCCGGGCCCTGTTCGCGGTGGCCGCCCGGCCCGAGATCGTGTCGCTGGCGGGTGGCATGCCCTATATCACCGCCCTGCCGCTGGACGCCGTCGGCGAGATGGCCGGCCAGCTCGTGGCCGACCGTGGCACCGTGGCCCTGCAGTACATGTCGGCGCAGGGAGACCCCGGCCTGCGCGAGTGCATCTGTGACGTGATGGCACTGGAGGGAATCCGCTCCCACCCGGACGAGGTGGTCGTCACGGTCGGCTCGCAGCAGGCGCTCGACCTGATCACCCGCATCTTCGTCGATCCGGGCGATGTGGTGCTGGCGGAAGGACCCTCCTACGTGGGTGCCCTCGGCACCTTCGCCTCGTACCAGGCGAAGGTGGTCCACGTCCCGATGGACGACGACGGGCTGATCCCCGAGGCGCTGGCCGAGGCGATCGCCCGGCTGGGGGCGCAGGGCCGGCGGGCCAAGTTCCTCTACACGGTCCCGTCCTTCCACAACCCCGCCGGGGTGACCCTTCCCGCGGAGCGCCGCGCCCGGGTGCTGGAGATCTGCCAGCGGGCCGGCCTGCTCGTGATCGAGGACAACCCCTACGGCCTGCTGGGGTTCGACGGGGAACCGCTGCGGGCGCTGCGCGCCGACGACGCGCACGGGGTGGTGTACCTGGGGACCTTCTCCAAGACGATCGCGCCGGGGCTGCGGGTGGGCTGGGCCCTGGCCCCGCCCGGGATCAGGGACAAGCTGGTGCTCGCCGCGGAGGCAGCGGTGCTGTGCCACTCCAGCCTCGCGCAGCTCATGGTCCGTGAGTACCTGACCGGCCAGCCCTGGCGCGAGCAGGTGAAGGTCTTCCGTGAGCTGTACCGGGACCGCCGGGACGCCATGCTGGAGGCGCTGACCGCGGTCATGCCCGATGGCTGCCGGTGGACCCGGCCCGCGGGCGGGTTCTACGTCTGGCTGCAGCTGCCGCCCGGGCTGAACTCCAAGGCGATGCTTCCCCGCGCGATCTCCTCCCGGGTCGCGTATGTGCCGGGGACGGGCTTTTACGCCGACGGGTCCGGCCCCGAGCACCTGCGGCTCTCCTACTGCTTCCCCGAGCCCGGCCGGATCAGGGAGGGGGTCCGGCGGCTCGCCGAGGTGGTCGGCACCGAGATCGAGTTGCGGGACACGTTCGGCGCCGCCCCGGACGCCCTCCGTCCCTCCGGGGCCGGGCCGGTCGACCTGACCGGCCCCGCAGGTGCGGGCTCCGCGCAGTGAGTGACCTGGACCACGTGCTCATCCTGGCCGGCGGGCTGTCCGCCGAGCGGGAGGTGTCGCTGCGCTCGGGCAGCCGGCTGCGCGACGCACTGCGGGAAGCGGGCGTCGAGGCCGGCATCGCCGACGCGGACGCGGCGCTGATCCCCGCGATCACCAGCGATCCCCCCAGCGCGGTCTTCCCGGCCATCCACGGCGCCTGCGGGGAGGACGGGTCGATCCAGGAGGTGCTGGCGCTGCTGGGGGTGCCGTTCGTCGGGGCGACGGCCGATGCCTGCCGCTTCGCTTTCGACAAGCCGGTGGCGAAAGCCGTCGTCCGGGCCGCTGGGCTGGCGACCCCGGCCTCCGTCACGCTGCCGAAGGAGACCTTCCACGACCTTGGTGCGACCGCTGTGCTGGAACGCATCGTGGCCACGCTCGGGCTGCCCCTGTTCGTCAAGCCCGCCCGCGGCGGGTCGGCGCTGGGCGCGACCCGGGTCGAGGCCGCCGCCGACCTGCCTGGCGCCATGATCAGCTGTTTCGCCTATGGCGACACGGCACTGATCGAGCGCTGCGTGGTGGGCACCGAGGTCGCCGTCGGGGTGATCGACCTCGGTGAGGGCCCGCAAGCGCTGCCCGTGGTCGAGATCCACCCGCTGGCGGGCGGCTACGACTATGCGGCGCGGTACACGGCCGGCCAGACACGGTTCTACACCCCGGCCCGGCTCTCCCCGGACGAGGCGGCGGCCACGGCGGCCGCGGCCGTCACCGCCCACCGGGCGCTGGGCCTGCGCGACCTGTCCCGTACCGACCTCATCGTCTCCGGCGGCCGGGTCTTCTTCCTCGAGGTCAACGTGGCGCCGGGAATGACCGAGACGAGCACCCTCCCGATGGCGATGGAGTCGGCGGGCCGGGCACTCGGCGTGGTCTGCCGGGACCTGCTGAGCCTCGCGGCAGCCCGGGGAAGCTGAACGGCGGTGCCCGGCCCCGGCAGGCGGGGCGGCCGGGGTGGGCGGCACCAGCGGCGCCGCGCGGGCCCGCCACCGCCCGGGTTGGGCGCGCCGCCGGGAAGCCGCACGTAACAACTTGGGAGCCGCATGACCACGCGCAAGAGCTTCGGCAGCGACAACCAGGCGGGCGCCCATCAAGCGGTGCTGCGCATGATGTCCCTCGTCAACGAGGGCGGCGCCGTCGCCTATGGCGGGGACCCGTGGACGGAGCGGGCCTGCGCCGACCTCCAGGCGCTGACCGGCGCCCGGGGAGGCGTATTCCTCGTGTTCACCGGAACAGCGGCGAACGTACTCGGGCTCAGCCTGCTCCTGCAGCCCTACCAGGGGGTGATCTGCCCCGAGAGCGCGCACCTCAACGTGGATGAGTGCGGGGCGCCCGAGCAGATCCTCGGCAGCAAGCTGCTGACCGTCCCCACCCCGGACGGGAAGCTGACACCGGCCCTGATCGCCACCCGGCTGGGTGACCGGGGCGACGTGCACCGGGTTCAGCCCCGCGCGGTCGCGATCTCCCAGGTGACCGAGTACGGGACCTGCTACACCCTGGAGGAGCTGCGGGCGCTGGGCGAGTTCTGCCGGTCCGAGGGACTGCGGCTGTACGCGGACGGTGCCCGGCTCGCCAACGCCGCCGCCCGGCTGGGCTGCTCACTCGCTGACATCGCCGCACCCATAGACGTGCTGAGCTTCGGGGGGACGAAGAACGGCGCCGTGGGGGCCGAGGCGGTGGTGGTCATGGCCGAGGATCTGATGGCCAGCGCGGCCTTCCTGCGCAAGCAGCAGATGCAGCTCGGCTCCAAGATGCGCTACCTGGCGGCCCAGTTCCTCGGGCTGCTGGAGGACCAGCTCTGGCTGCGCAACGCCGCCCACGCCAACCTGATGGCCCGCCGCCTGGCCGATGGCCTGCGGGACGTTCCTGGGGTAGAGCTGTGGCAGAAGGTGGAGTCGAACGCCGTGTTCGCATCGCTGCACCCGGCTCACACCGAGCGCCTGCAGCGAGAGTGGGAATTCTACGTGTGGGACGAGCCGGCCCACGTGGTGCGGTGGATGACCGCTTTCGACTCCACCGAGGCCGACGTGGACGCCTTCGCGACAGCCGTGCGGGAGACGGCGGGAAGTTTCACGTGAAACCCACCGGGCCTAGGCGCGCACTGTTTCACGTGAAACACCCGGGCGGATAGGCGGCCGGTTGCCCGGTTGGCATTCGGCGCCGTCGCGCCGACGACACAGACACGCGGGGTCGTCCTGTTGCGGCCGAGGCAGGCATTCGGCGCTCAGGCGCTCAGGTTGCGGGCCCAGTCGGGGGACATGGCGGTGACGATCCGCTCCAGGTCTTCGAGCGAGGCGAACTCGACCACGATCTTGCCTTTGCGGCGGCCGAGCTCCACCTTGACCCTGGTGTCGAACGCGTCTGACAGGCGGTTGGCCAGCGCGGTGAGGCCGGGGGCTGTGGGCTGCTTGGCCGCGGCGCGGCGGCCCTTGGGTGCCTGGTCGCCACCCATGGCCACGATCTCCTCCACCGCCCGCACCGACAGCCCTTCGGCCACGATCCGGTGCGACAGGCGGTCCTGGGCGTCCGGGTCATCGAGGGCGAGCAGGGCGCGGGCGTGGCCAGCGCTCAGCACGCCGGCCGCCACCCGGCGCTGAACCGCGGGCGGCAGGTGCAGGAGCCGGATGGTGTTGGAGATGTGCGGCCGGGACCGCCCGACCTTGTGCGCGAGCTCGTCATGCGTGGCGCCGAAGTCATCGAGCAGCTGCTGGTAGGCCGCTGCTTCCTCGAGCGGGTTGAGCTGCTCCCGGTGCAGGTTCTCCATCAGCGCTTCGCGGAGCAGGTCGTCATCGGTGGTGCCGCGCACGATGGCCGGGATGTGCTCCAGGCCCGCACGCTGACACGCCCGCCACCTCCGCTCGCCCATGATGAGCTCGTAGCGCCCCGGCATGACCCGGCGGACCACCACCGGCTGCAGCAGCCCGACTTCCCGGATCGAGAGCGCCAGTTCCTCCAGCGAGTCCTCATCGAAGCTCTGGCGGGGCTGGCGCGGGTTCGGGGTGATGGCGCCGATCGCCACTTCCTCGAAATACGTTCCCTCGCCATCCTGCGCCCCAGGGCCGGCGGCGGCCGCGCGGCCGGGCGCCCCGGCGCCGGTGCCGCCCTCACCGGCCCCCACCTGTGTCACCGAGGACGGCGCCGTCGGGATGAGTGCGCCGAGCCCCTTGCCCAGGCCGCGCTTCTGCTGCGCCATCACATCTCCTCGCACTGCCTCATCTCACCGCCTGGCCACCGGCCGGCCAGGCATAGTCCGGCGACAGGCCCCGTCCACGCCGACCCGCCCAGCTTCCCAGTAGAGCATCCCACCGATCCCCCCGCCCCGCAGACCGCCAGCAACCCCAGCCCCAGCCGCCAGCCGGACGTGCCCGCCCGCCGACAACTGGCCAACGGCGCGGCAGAGGGCGGACAAGCACAACCAACCAGACCCCGGCTCCGTGATTGTGCTGCTGAAACAGCGGCAGCCAGGCTCTGCGTAGCAGCCGGAAGACCCACTCACGGCGTGCGCGCCCGCCAGCGCGTTATGCCGGCCGGGAGCCCTCGCCGCCACTCCGCGGCCGAGCCCGCCAGTGGTCCGGCTGATGCGGTGCCGTCGGGTGAAGCGCCCACTGATGCGGTGCCGACCAGTCCGATACCGACCAGCCGGGGTGCCGAACCGGTGGGGGTCCCGGCTGCTGGGGTGCCGGCTGCTGGGGGTGCCGAACCGGTGGGGGTGCGGGCCGGTGGGGTGCCGACCGGTGAGGTGTCGGCTGGTGCGGTGGCGCAGGCGTAACGTCCCCAACGGTCACCGCGAACCGAACGCGCCTCGGGCACTACGGGCACAGCCCTCATCGGAGTCATGCCAGCCAGCGGCCACCCCACCAGCCGGCGCAGGCCCGTCACCGGTGACCCAATCCGCGCCAGCCCGTGCCCGTCAGCCCGTCTGACCCATCTCCACAGCCCGGTCAGCCACTTCCCGCGCCGCCTCCAGGTACGCCTGGGCACCGCTGGAACCCGGGTCGTAGGTCATCACGGACTGCCCGTAGCTGGGCGCCTCGGAGACCCGCACGCTGCGCGGGATGACGGTGCTGAGCACCACGTCCCCGAAATGCTCCCGGACCTCCTCCGCCACCTGGGAGGCCAGCCGCGTCCGGCCGTCGTACATCGTCAGCAGGATGGTGGAGACGTACAGCCCGGGATTCAGATGGCTCTTCACCAGGTCGATCGTCCGCAGCAACTGCTCGAGCCCTTCCAGGGCGTAGTACTCACACTGGATGGGGATGAGCACCTCCGCCGCGGCCACCAGTGCGTTGACGGTAAGCAGCCCGAGCGATGGCGGGCAGTCCATCAGGATGTAATCGAGATTGGACGCGTCGTACTCGGCGAAGGCGCGGCTCAGCCGGGCTTCGCGTGCCACCAGTGGCACCAACTCGATCTCGGCGCCCGCGAGATCGATGGTGGCGGGCGCGCAGTAGAGCCCGGGAATGTCAGCCACAGCGCGCACGATGCCGGCCAGCGGCTGGTCTTCGACCAGGACGTTGTACACCGAGGGCGTGCCGGTCCGGTGCTCCACGTCCAGGGCGGTCGAGGCGTTGCCCTGCGGGTCAAGGTCAACCACCAGGACCCGCGCCCCGTGCAGGGCCAGGCTGGCCGCCAGGTTGACCGCGCTGGTGGTCTTGCCGACGCCGCCCTTCTGGTTGGCGATCGTGATCACCCGGCACGAACGCGGGCGTGGCCAATCACGTCCCCCCGATCCACCGAGGGCGGCGAGGGCGGCTTCTGCCGCTGTCATCGCCGCCCGGGCCGGCCCGGGAGCCGCCGGTGCGTCGCCGCCTGGTGTTCCGCTCACGGCTTCATCCCCCCGGGCCCGGTCCTCGGTTTCACGTGAAACCGCCGCCGACAGTGCCTGCCTCACGCGGGCGGGCGGCTGGTCCTCGGCCCGCTGATCCGGCACCTGCGCCACGGCTGCTCGCTCCTTATCCGCCCCCGGTTGACTGACCCCGCCGGGCGGGCGGCCCGGCTGCTCGTCCGGCCACCCAAGACCGCTCGACCTCACGCGCGCCTCATCGCCAGCAGGCGCGGCCAGCCGCCGGGATTCTCCTGGCCATCCCAGGCCGTCCCCGGAAGCCATCACCGCTCCTCTCCCGGCCGCACCTCTTCCTGCCGCATCCTCCCTGCCGCTCGCCGCCCCGCCCGTCTCATGGGCCCGCGGTCAGCCGCACCACTGTCGCGGCGGGATCGACCTTACCGCCCCCCACACGCATAACGTCCACGCTCTGCACCCCCAGCCCGCGCAGCACACGCCGCGCGGCAGCCACCTCCCGCCGCGCGCCCGCGCCCTTGATGGCCAGGACGGTCCCGCCTGGCCGCACCAGCCCCAGGGCCAGTCCCGCCAGCCGGTCCAGTGGCGCAACCGCGCGCGCGGTCACCACGTCCGCCGACAGCTGCCCGGCAAGATCCTCGGCCCGTCCCCGGCATACCTGCGTGTTCGCCAGGCCCAGGGCATGCACGCATTCCTCGAGGAACGTCACCCGCCGCAGCATGGGCTCCAGCAGCGTCACGGCCACATCCGGCAGCAGCAGCGCCAGCACGATGCCAGGCAGCCCGGCACCCGACCCGAGGTCGATCAGTGAGCATGGGTGAGGAACGAGTTCCGCGACCACCGCGCTGTTGAGCAGATGGCGGTCCCACAGGCGGGGAACCTCGCGCGGCCCGATCAGGCCACGGGTCACCGCCGGGCCGGCCAGCAGCCGCGCGTAATGCTCCGCCGCGGCCAGCGCCGGCCCGAAGACCTGCTGGGCCTGCGGCGGGGCGGCGGGCGCAGCAGGCTCAGAGGACTCGGCAGGCTCAGCAGGTGTAGTGGGCGTAGCGGGCACCATCACTGGGTCCACGGGCGCCTCAGGGGCCACGACAGCCTCGCCAGAACAACTAGGCTCGTCAGGCACGCTGGCACCAGCAGACCCGGGGGGCCGGTCAGCCCGCGGGAAGGACAACCACCCGCCGGTTCGGCTCCTCACCTTCCGACTCGCTGCGCAGGCCCGCGGCCGCGACCGCGTCATGGATGATCTTGCGCTCGAACGGCGTCATCGGCTCGAGGCGGCGCGGGACACCGGTCCGGCTCACGTCCTCGGCCGCGTCCCGTCCCAGCGCGGTCAGTTCCGTCCGCCGCCGCGCCCGGTACCCGCCGACGTCGAGCATGATCCTGGTCCGTTCGCCCGTCTGCCGGTGGACCGCCAGCCGGGTCAGCTCCTGCAGGGCCTCCAGCACCTCGCCACGCGGGCCGACGAGTTCCTGGAGGGTCGCGCCGACCACGGACACCAGGGCCCGGTCGCCCTCCACGTCCATGTCGATGTCACCGTCGAGGTCGGCGACGTCGAGCAGTCCTTCCACGTAGTCGGCCGCGATCTCGCTCTCCTGCTCCAGGTCGGCGCCGACGCGCTCCGGCTGGTCGGGAGCTTCCTCCTCGTCTCCGTCCTCGGCCGGGGCGTCACCGGTGTCCTCCGCGACCGCATCGCCCGGCCCGGACGGCTCGTCCGGCTCGTCCCGCTGGCCAGACTCGTCCGGCTGGCCCGGCTCACCCGGCTGCGCGACATCGCCGACGTCGTTCGCCTCGCCCGCGGGCTCATCGGACGACACCACCGCACCGCCCGCCACGGGCAGTTGCCCCGGGTTGTCATCCTCGGTCATGGCGACCGCGTTCTCCCTCTGGCTCACAACCGGGTCCTCCTCGTCGCGGGACCGTGCTGCCCGCGGTCACTGGCGCGGGCGCTACCGCCGGGCCCGCCGCGCTTTCCGTGCGTAACCAGCCGACCCGTGCTCGTGGCTGGCTCACCGTTTACCGGAGCGTTTGCTGCGCGACTGCCGTACGCGCTGCTGCCTGACGAGCTTAGTCTCCGGCACGGCATCCTGTGGCTCAGGTTCTGGCCGTCCCTTGGTCAGCCGGCGCAGGACTCCCGACCCATTGGCCGAGCCCTGGCCGCCGCCCGCGGCGGTGGCCGGCTTCCCGGCGCCCCCCGCCTGCTTGCGCGCTGACGTGCCTGCGTCGGAGGCAGGCGTCTTGCCGGCCGGTGCCGCCTTGGCCGGGGATTTACCGGCCGCAGGTGCCTTGCCGGCCGCTGGCGCCTTACCCGCGGGCAGTGCCTTACCGGCCGCCGGCGCCTTGCCCGGCCCGGCCGCCGGGGCCGTGGCCGGGGTGGGCATCGGGTACCGCTTGAACAGCACATACTGCTGGCCGAGCGTCCATACGTTCGTGGTCACCCAGTACATGACCAGCCCGAACGCCCAGTAAAGGCCGGACAGCGCGAACAGCGGCACGATGTAGGCCATGTACTTCTGCGACTGCGCCATCGGGTTGTCGGGCGTCATCTGCGGGGTCATGCCCCGCTTGGTGCTCTGGCGCACGGTCATGAAGGTCGTGCTGACGCTGATGAGGACCGCGACCAGGATGACGAGCCTGGACTCCAGCGTCTGGCCGGGCAGCGGGAAGAGGAACTTGTCGGGGATGTGGGCACCGAAGATGTCGGCGTGCTGTGCGCTGACCACGAACCCGCGCGTCATGCCGTACTTGGGCGGCTCCCCCGGCTTCCAGTCCGAGATCGCCCGCAGAACGCTGAACAGGGCGAAGAACAGCGGCATCTGCCCCAGCAAGGGCAGGCACCCGGCCAGCGGGTTGGCCCCGTTCTCCTTGTAGAGCCGCATCGTCTCCTGGTTGAGAGTCTGCTTGTCGTTCTTGTACTTCTTCCTCAGCTCGGCGATCTGCGGCGCGAGCGCGCTCATCTTCCTGGTCGCGTGCATCTGCTTGATGAACAGCGGCACCAGGACCAGCCGCATGAGGACCACGAGGATGACGATGGTCAGCACCCAGGTGAGGCCGCTGACCGGGCTCAGGAATGTGCTCAGGCCGGTGTGGATCTGCTGCATCACCCATGCGACGGCGGCGTACAGAGGGTCGAGCGGGTTCGTCACGTACTTGCTCCCTCGGGATGGGACGGACGACCGTGGGAGGCGGCGGGCACCGGATCGAACCCGCCGGGGTGGAACGGATGGCAGCGGCCGACCCTGCGCACCGCGAGCCAGGCGCCGCGCAGCGCCCCGTGCTCACGGACCGCTTCCAGCGCGTACGCGCTGCACGAGGGCGCGAAACGGCAGCGCGGGGCCAGCAGTGGGCTGACGAACCGCCGGTAGCCGGTGATCAGGGCCACCATCACCCGCGCGGCAGCCGATGGCCTGGCCCGCGCCAGCGTCCCATCTGCTTCAGTCATCGCCGCAGCGCCCCTACCTGCCGCCGCACCAATGTGCTCATCACCAGGTCGAGTTCGGCGGCGAGATTTGCCTGGCGTGCAGTCGCGGCCTGCGGATGAGCCCGGACAACAAGCAGGCTACCTCCCGGAAGCGATGACAGGTACTCACGCACCAGTGCCCGCAGGCGCCGGCGCACCCTGTTCCGCACGACCGCGTTGCCGACCGACCGGCTCACCACGAACCCCGCACGCGGCGGGCTTTCGTCCTCCGCACCGGCGGGAACGAGCAAATGCCCGGTCAGCAGCGTGCGCCCGGACCGGCTGCCCCGCCGGACAGCGTCCGAGAAATCACGTTGCCGTCTCATCCGGGATTCTGTGGGAAGCACCGGTAACCTCCCCGCTGGCGCCGTGCACGGGACGGTCAGACGCTGACCCGGGACCGGCCCTTGCGCCGCCGCGCGGCGAGGATCGCGCGCCCGGCCCTGGTCCGCATGCGCAGCCGGAAGCCATGCGTCTTGGCCCGGCGGCGGTTGTTCGGCTGGAACGTGCGCTTGCTCACGGGTGACTCCCGGTAGGTGCTTGCATGGCCAGGCCACCTCCGGCGAAAGGCGCGTGAGCGCGCGGCGCAGCCGCCGGGGTAGCTGGGTCTGTTCACGGTACGCGCCGCGGTCACCACTGGTCAAACCAAGCAAGACCGCAACGCCGACCGGCGGCGCCATCGGGTTGCGCCGGGAAACGGCCGTTTACCTAACGTACATCCACGTCGCCCCCTAGGCTGTGGACAACCGGCTCGTTTGCACGCCAGCAGGCGCACCAGCGATCGTGGGCGCTGCGTTTCGCCACACGCTCCCCTCGCGCACCAGGTGATGTCTTGGCGTGCACAGCTTGTGGATAAGACTGTTGATCACGTTGGGGGCGAGGTGGCCAACTGATGAGCGAGACCGACCTCGGGGAGGTCTGGGCCAGATCCCTCGACGAGCTATCCGACCTGCACATCGAGCCCCATCAGCGGGCCTGGCTGCGGCTGACCCGGCCACTGGGCCTGGTCGAGAACACCGCGCTCATTGCCACGCCCAACGAGTTCGTCAAAGAACAGCTCGAGACCAGGCTGCGGGCACTGATCACGCATGCCCTGTCCCGCGAACTCGGCCGCAACATCCAGCTCGCGGTCACGGTGGACCCGGCCGCCACGGCCGAGCCGCCGCCCGGAACCGCCGTGCCACCCGGCGCCCGGCCGGGACCGCCCGCGGACGGGTACACCGTAAGCGCCGCCCAGCCGTGGCCGCCGGACGGATCGGCGATCATCCCGATGCCACGCGAGGCCGGCCAGCCCCCGGCCGGGGGCCAGGGCCCGGGCAGCCCGGCCGCTGGCACCGCCTCCGCCGACAGCCCGCCGCAGCCGCCGGCCGAGGCCGCACCGGCGCCGGGCACCGCGACCGTCCCCGCAGGCACCGCGACCGCACCGGGCGGCGTCGCGCCGGGCCCGGGCGGGGGCCATCTGGGCGGGCGCCCCGGCAACCACTCCGGCGGGCATCTCGGCGGACTGTCCCACCGCCCGCCCGATCTGCCGGCCAGCGGCCCGGGTGTGCCCCGCCCGGCGCCGGCCCAGGCCCGGCTCAACCCCAAGTACACGTTCGAGACGTTCGTCATCGGGTCGAGCAACCGCTTCGCGCACGCCGCCGCGGTGGCGGTCGCCGAGGCGCCGGCGAAGGCGTACAACCCGCTGTTCATCTACGGCGACTCCGGCCTGGGCAAGACCCACCTGCTGCACGCGATCGGGCATTACGCGCAGAGCCTCTACCACGGGGTCAAGGTGCGGTACGTCAGCTCGGAGGAGTTCACCAACGACTTCATCAACATGATCAGGGACGGCAAGCAGGACGGGTTCCGCCGCCGCTACCGCGACGTGGACGTGCTGCTGGTCGACGACATCCAGTTCCTGGAGAACAAGGAAGGGACGCAGGAGGAGTTCTTCCACACCTTCAACACGCTGCACAACGCCAGCAAGCAGATCGTCATCTCCAGCGACCGCGCGCCCAAGCGCCTGGTGACGCTCGAAGACCGGCTGCGGAGCCGGTTCGAATGGGGCCTGCTCACCGACGTCCAGCCGCCGGAGCTGGAGACCCGCATCGCGATCCTGCGCAAGAAGGCGGTCCAGGAGGGGCTCAACGCGCCGCCGGAGGCACTGGAGTACATCGCGAGCCGGATCTCCACCAACATCCGTGAGCTCGAGGGCGCGCTCATCCGGGTGACCGCCTTCGCCAGCCTCAACCGCCAGTCCGTCGACCTCCAGCTGGCCGAGATCGTGCTCAAGGATCTGATCCCGGAGGCGCAGGGGCCGGAGATCACCGCCGCGACCATCATGGGCCAGACGGCCTCGTACTTCGGGCTGTCGATCGACGACCTCTGCGGCACGTCCCGGTCCCGGGTCCTGGTGACGGCCCGCCAGATCGCCATGTACCTGTGCCGCGAGCTGACCGACCTGTCGCTGCCGAAGATCGGCCAGCAGTTCGGCGGCCGCGACCACACCACCGTGATGCACGCCGAACGTAAGATCCGCTCGCTCATGGCCGAGCGCCGGTCGATCTTCAACCAGGTCACCGAGCTCACCAACCGCATCAAGCAGCAGGCGCGGTCCGGATGACCGACCACGTATCAGTAACGCCCGTCACAATCGGTACACACAGGCTGTGGATATCCCTGTGGACACCCTTGGGATGGCCGGCGGACAACGTGGGGGGACCGGGGGGTAACGGCGAGGAAAACGGCCCGGGTGCAGCTGGCGTCCACAGCTCATCCCCCGCCCGCCGCCACTCACCCACAGGCCTTGTGGCCACCGGAACCGGCCGTAGGCTGGGATATCGCCCGCTGTCCCCAGGATCCACCGTCCCTACGACGACTACGTTCTGTCTTTCATCTCTAGTACAACCCCATAGAAGGCAACCAGCGGCACACCCGCGGCTGCGCCGGTCCCACGCTCACCACCCAGCCACGGGCTACCTTCGGCCAGCACCGCCTGCCAGCTGGCCACGGGCCGCCGCCGTTCCCGTCCTCAAGTAACAGGAGGCAGCTTCCGGTGAAGATCCAGGTGGAGCGCGACGCGCTCGCCGAGGCCGTCGCCTGGACCGCCCGCGGGCTCCCGGCACGCCCCGCTGTCCCCGTCCTGGCCGGCATGCGCCTGCAGGCCGACGCCGAGCTCACGCTGGCCGGCTTCGACTACGACGTATCCGCCCAGGCCCGCATCCCGGTGGCCACCGAGGAGGAGGGCACCGCGCTGGTGTCGGGGCGGCTGCTCGCCGAGATCACCCGCAGCCTTCCCGCCCGCCCGGTGCAGATCTCGGCCGACAGCTCCCGCGCCACCCTGACCTGCGGCAGCACCACCTTCACGCTGCTCACGATGCCGGTCGAGGACTACCCCACCCTGCCGGAGATGCCGCCGCCGGCCGGCTCCATCGGCAGCGACGCCTTCGCCACCGCGGTGAACCAGTCGGCGGCCGCGGCCGGGCGTGACGACACGCTCCCGGCCCTGACCGGCGTGCGGATCGAGATCGAGGGCGACACGCTCACCCTGGTGTCCACCGACCGGTACCGGCTGGCCGTGCGCGAGCTGCGGTGGAACCCGGCCCGGCCGGACCTGAGCGCCTCGGTGCTGGTCCCGGCCCGGGCGCTGTCGGAGACCGCCCGCGCGCTCACCTCCGGGGCGGAGGTCTCGATCGCCCTGGCCCTGCCCGGCGAGGACGGCGCCGCCGGTGAGGGCATGATCGGTTTCGAGGGCGGCGGCCGCCGCACCACCACCCGCCTGCTCGGCGGCGACTTCCCCCGCTACCAGACGCTCCTGCCCAGTCACGTGAACGCGGTCGCCGAGCTGGCCACCGCGTCGTTCTCCGAGGCGGTCAAGCGGGTCGCCCTGGTGGCCGAGCGCAACACCGCGGTCCGGCTCTCCTTCTCGGCCGGCCAGCTGGTGCTCGAGGCCGGCAGCGGGGACGAGGCGCAGGCGGTCGAGGTCCTCGACGCCGGCTACGAAGGGGACGACCTGCAGATCGCCTTCAACCCGACCTACCTGCTCGACGGGCTGACCGCGATCGACTCCGACACCGCCCGCATGTCCTTCACCGAAGGGGGCAAGCCGGCCCTGATCACCGGCAAGCCAGCGCCCGACGAGCAGCCCGACTACCGCTACCTGCTGATGCCCATCCGGCTCGGGACCTGACGGCCGGCCGCGCCGCCCGGCGACGCCGGGTTCGTGCCCGCCGGGTCGGCCTGCATCCGCGCCGCCTACCTGAAGGCCCACGCCGTGCTGCCCGGCGGCTGAGCGCGCGCCCGGGCCGCGCATCCGCCGGCCGACGGCCCGCACGGGTAGCCTCCTGGTGTGCACCTGACCCGACTCTCCCTCACCGATTTCCGGTCCTACGCCGGGGTGGAGCTGAGCCTGGAGCCGGGGGTGAGCACTTTCCTCGGCCCCAACGGGCAGGGCAAGACCAACCTGGTCGAGGCGGCGGCATACGTCGCGACACTCGGCTCGCACCGGGTGGCGACCGACGCACCGCTGGTCCGCGCCGGGGCCGAGCGGGCCATCCTGCGCGCCGCGGTCACCTCCGGCGACACCGGCCGCCTGGTCGAGATCGAGATCAACCCCGGCCGGGCCAACCGGGCCCGGCTCAACCGTGCGCCGGTGAGCCGCCCCCGCCAGGTGCTCGGGGTGCTGCGCACCGTCCTGTTCGCGCCCGAGGACCTGGCCCTGGTCAAGGGCGACCCTGAGCAGCGCCGCCGGTTTCTCGACGACCTGCTGGTCGCGAGCGCGCCACGCTACGCCGGTGTGCGGGCCGACTACGAGCGGGTGCTGCGGCAGCGGACGGCCCTGCTCAAGTCGCTGCGGGGGCGGCCGGTCCGCCCGGGCCGGCCCCCGGCCTACGCGCGCGCCGGCCGCCCGCAGCAGGGCGGGGCCGGGCAGGCCGGTGAGCCCGCGGACGGCGGGCCCGGGCACGACGGGGCGAGCCAGAACGGGTCCGGGCAGGACGGTCAGGCCGGGCCAGCCACGCAGGACGGGCCAGAGGATCAGGGCGGACGGTCCTGGCCGGCCGGCCAGGCCGCCAGCACGCTGGATGTCTGGGACGAGCATCTGGCCACGGCCGGGGCGGAGCTGCTCGCGGCCCGGCTCCGGCTGACCGCCTCGCTGCGCCCGCTGGTGGCCCGGTCCTACAGTGCCGTGTCCGGCGGGGCGGCCGTGGAAGCCGGGATCAGCTACCGCCAGTCGTTGCGTACCTCCGGGTCCGGGCCGGCCGGGCCGCCGCCGAGCCGCCCGAGCCCGCCGAGCCGCCCGCCGATGCCGCCCAGCTCGCGGACGGCCTGCGGGAGGCGCTGGCCAGGGTGCGCGGCCAGGAGCTGGAACGCGGGGTGTGCCTGGCCGGCCCGCACCGCGACGACCTGGACCTGCGGATCGGCGAGCTGCCCGCCCGGGGGTATGCCAGCCACGGCGAATCCTGGTCGATGGCGCTCGCGCTCCGCCTGGCCGCGTTCGAGACGCTGCGCGGCGCCGGGGACGACCCGGTGCTGCTGCTCGACGACGTGTTCGCCGAGCTCGACACGGGCCGCCGGGAACGGCTGGCCGGCCTGGTCGCGGGCGCGGAGCAGGTGCTGGTGACCGCGGCGGTGCCCGCCGACGTCCCGGCCGCGCTCCACGGTGCCCGCTTCGACGTGGGCGGCGGGACGGTGACCCGTGCCGGATGAGCAGGACGGGCCCGACCGCGCGCGGCTGGCCGCGGATGCGCTCGCGGACGCGAAGGCCGACGCCCGGGCCCGGGGCGAGCGCGCCCCCGCGGCCGAATTCGCTGCCGAACGAAAGGTGCGCGGTGCCCCCCCTGCCCCGGCGCGGCACCGGCCCAGTGCCGGAGGGCCGGGAGGGGCGGACGGGATCAGTGCGGCAGGAGAGGCGGAAGGGACCAGTGAGCCGAGCGGGACGGCTACGGGCGGAGCGGCCACGGGCGGGCGGGAGCGCCGGGCGGGCCGGGCGGCCCGGCGGCGGCGGGAAGACCCGCAGCCGCTCGGTGCCGCCATCGAAGGGCTGCTGGACGATCAGGGGTGGCGGACCGCGGCCGCGGTGGGCTCGGTGTTCGGCCGGTGGGAGGAGATCGTGGGCGCCGCGCTGGCCGCCCACACCAGGCCGGGCGGCTTCACCGACGGGGAACTCCTGGTCATCGCCGACTCCACCGCCTGGGCGACGCAGGTCAGGCTGCTGCGCGCCCAGCTCATCCGGCGGCTGAACACCGAGCTCGGCGACGGCACGGTCACCGTGGTCAAGGTCCGGGGGCCGGTGCCTCCCCGCCAGCAGGGCCAGTGGCGGGTCCGCGACACTCGCGGGCCACGTGACGACTACGGCTGAGGCGCAAGGTATTCCCAGGTAAAATAGTAAGTGCGCCCCAGGGCTGATAGCAGTGGGGCCTGCGCGCCCTGGCAGCGCATCTTGTTCAGGAGGAGCTTGCCTTTGTCCTACGATGCACGTTCGATCACCGTCCTTGAAGGCCTAGAGGCGGTACGCAAGCGCCCCGGTATGTACATCGGCTCGACCGGCGAACGTGGCCTGCACCATCTCGTCCATGAGGTGGTGGACAACGCGGTCAACGAGGCGCTCGCCGGGTTCTGTGACCGGATCGAGGTCACCCTGCTCGCCGACGGCGGGGTCAGGGTGGATGACAACGGCCGCGGCATCCCGGTGGACGACCACCCGGTGGAGAAGCGGCCGGCCCTTGAGGTGGTGATGACCACCCTGCACGCGGGCGGGAAGTTCGGCGGCGAGTCCTACGCGGTGTCCGGCGGCCTGCACGGCGTCGGCGTCTCGGTGGTGAACGCCCTGTCGGCCCGGCTGGAGGCGGAGGTGCGCCGGGACGGCTACCGCTGGCGGCAGTCGTACCAGTTCGGCGACCCCACCAGCGCCCTGACCCGGGGCGAGGCGACCGACGAGACCGGCACCACGATCACCTTCTGGCCGGATGAGGAGATCTTCGAGTCCACCGAGTGGAGTTTCGAGACGCTGTCGCGGTGGCTGCAGGAGATGGCGTTCCTGAACCGGGGCCTGACGATCATCCTGGCCGATCTGCGGCCCGCCCACATCAACGGCGAGCCGCGCGTGGTCACCTACTGCTACGAGGGCGGCATCGCGGACTTCGTCCGCTACCTGAACAGGACCAAGGAGGCGGTGCACGCCTCGGTGATCGAGTTCGGTGACGAGGGCTCGGGCATCGCGGTCGAGATCGCCATGCAGTGGAACTCCTCCTACGCCGAGTCGGTGTACACGTTCGCCAACACGATCAACACCGCCGAGGGCGGGACCCACGAGGAGGGGTTCCGGGCCGCGCTCACCACGATCGTGAACAACTACGCCCGGGACCAGAAGCTGGTCCGGGAGAAGGACGAACGGCTCTCCGGCGAGGATGTCCGCGAAGGGCTGGCGGCGATCGTCTCGGTCAAGCTGGCCAACCCCCAGTTCGAGGGGCAGACCAAGACCAAGCTGGGTAACACCGAGGCCAGGTCGTACGTGCAGAAGGTGTGCAACGACCATCTGCGGGACTGGTTCGACCGCAACCCCGGCGAGGCCAAGGACATCATCACCAAGGCCGCCCAGGCCTCCCGGGCCCGGATCGCGGCGCGCCAGGCGCGGGACCTGACCAGGCGCAAGGGGCTGCTGGAGTCAACGTCGCTGCCGGGCAAGCTGTCCGACTGCCAGTCCGGTGACCCCGAACGGTGCGAGATCTACGTGGTCGAGGGTGACTCGGCCGGCGGCTCGGCCAAGGGCGGCCGCGACCCGGAGTTCCAGGCGATCCTGCCGATCCGGGGCAAGATCCTGAATGTGGAGAAGGCCCGGATCGACCGGGTGCTGAAGAACAACGAGGTCCAGGCGATGATCACCGCCCTGGGCACCGGTATCCAGGAAGACTTCGACATCACCAAGCTCCGCTATTACAAGATCATCCTGATGGCGGACGCCGACGTGGACGGCCAGCACATCCGCACCCTGCTGCTCACGCTGCTGTTCCGGTTCATGAAGCCGCTGATCGAGGCCGGGCACGTGTACCTGGCCCAGCCGCCCCTGTACAAGATCAAGTGGGAGGGGCGCGGGGTCGAGCCCGAGTACGCCTACTCCGACCGGGAGCGGGACGCGCTGATCGAGGCGGGTATCGCCGCGGGCCGGAAGGACCCGCGCCCGCGTGACGGTGTGCAGCGGTTCAAGGGGCTCGGTGAGATGAACGCCAGCGAGCTGTGGGAGACCACGATGAACCCGGCGCGGCGGGTGCTGCTCCAGGTCACGCTGGACGACGCGGCCCAGGCCGACGAGCTGTTCAGCGTGCTGATGGGTGAGGACGTGGAGGCACGCCGTTCCTTCATCCAGCGCAACGCCAAGGACGTCAGGTTCCTCGACATCTGACCCTGGGCGCGCTCGCGGGGCAGCTCCCGTGGTGGCCACCAGTTTCCAGGAAGACATGAGAGAGGCCAGCAAGTGACCGACGTGGACGCGGGCGCCGCACCGCCGGGAGGGTACGACCGGACTGAACCGGTCAACATCCAGGTGGAGATGCAGCGCAGCTACATCGACTACGCGATGTCGGTCATTGTCGGCCGCGCCCTGCCTGATGTGCGGGACGGCCTCAAGCCGGTCCACACCCGCGTCCTGTACGCCATGTACGACGGCGGGTACCGGCCCGACCGCGGGTACTTCAAGTGCTCCCGGGTGGTCGGCGACGTCATGGGCCAGTACCACCCGCACGGTGACAGCGCCATCTACGACGCCCTGGTCCGGCTCGCCCAGCCGTGGTCGATGCGGATGCCGCTGATCGACAGCCAGGGCAACTTCGGCTCGCCGGGCAACGACCCGGCGGCGGCCATGCGGTACACCGAGTGCCGCCTCGCCCCGCTCGCGATGGAGATGCTGCGGGACATCGACAAGGACACTGTCGACTTCCGGCCGAACTACGACGGGCGTTCCGCCGAGCCGGTGGTGCTGCCCAGCCGGTTCCCCAACCTGCTCGTCAACGGGTCCGAGGGGATCGCGGTCGGCATGGCCACCAAGATCCCACCGCACAACCTGCGCGAGGTCGCCGCGGGGGTCCAGTGGTACCTGGAGAACTTCGACGCCTCTGACGAGGACCTGCTTGATGCGCTCATCGAGCGGATCAAGGGTCCGGACTTCCCCACCAGAGCGCTCATCGTGGGCCGCCGCGGGATCCAGGACGCCTACCGGACCGGCCGCGGCTCCATCACCATGCGTGCCGTGGTCACCGTGGACGAGGACAAGCGCGGCCGCACCTGCCTGGTGGTCACCGAACTCCCTTACCAGGTTAACCCGGACAATCTGGCGGCCAAGATCGCCGAGCTGGTCCGCGATGGCCGGGTCGGTGGGATCGCCGAGCTGCGTGACGAGACCAGCGGGCGGACCGGCCAGCGGCTGGTGATCGTGCTCAAGCGGGACGCGGTCGCCAAGGTCGTGCTCAACAACCTGTACAAGCACACCCAACTGCAGGAGACGTTCGGCGCGAACATGCTCGCGCTGGTCGACGGGGTGCCCCGTACGCTGCGGCTGGACCAGCTGGTGCGGCACTGGGTCACCCACCAGATCGAGGTCGTCGTCCGGCGCACCCGCTACCTGCTGCGCCGGGCTCAGGAGCGGGCGCACATCGTCCGGGCGCTGCTCAAGGCGATCGAGGCGATCGACGAGGTGATCGCGCTGATCCGGGGCAGCGAGTCGGCGGCCACGGCCCAGCAGGGCCTGATGGACCTGCTGGAGATCGACGAGGAGCAGGCCAGGGCCATCCTCGACATGCAGCTGCGCAGGCTCGCCGCCCTGGAGCGCCAGCAGCTCATCGACGAGTACGACGAGCTCATGGCGAAGATCGCCGACTACGAGGCGATCCTCGCCGCGCCCGAGCGGCAGCGGCAGATCGTCAGCGAGGAACTGGCCGAGATCGTCACCCGTTACGGCGACGACCGGCGGACACAGCTCGTCGCCGACGAGGGTGAGGTGCTGGCGGAGGACCTGATCGCGCAGGAGGACGTGGTCGTCACCATCACCCGGGGCGGTTACGCCAAGCGCACCAAGACCGACCTGTACCGGGCGCAGCGGCGCGGCGGCAAGGGGGTGCGCGGGGCCCAGTTGCGCACCGACGACATCGTCGAGCACTTCTTTGTCACCACCACCCACCACTGGATCCTGTTCTTCACCAACAAGGGGCGGGTCTACCGGGCGAAGGCCTACGAACTGCCCGACACCGCCCGCGATGCCCGCGGCCAGCACGTGGCCAACCTGCTGGCCTTCCAGCCCGACGAGCACATCGCCCAGGTGCTGGCCCTGCGGGACTACTCGATCGCGCCCTACCTGGTGCTGGCCACCCGGTCCGGCATGGTGAAGAAGTCCCGGCTGACCGACTTCGACTCGCCCCGCACCGGCGGGATCATCGCGATCAACCTCCGTGATGACGACGAGGTGATCGCCGCCCGGCTGGTCTCCCCCGAGCAGGATCTGCTGCTGGTCAGCAAGAAGGCGCAGGCGATCAGGTTCCACGCCAGCGACGCGGTGCTCCGCCCGATGGGGCGCGCCACCTCCGGCGTGATCGGCATGCGGTTCGCGAACGGCGACGAGCTGCTCGGCATGCACGTGGTCAGGGAGTACGCCGACGTGCTGGTCGCCACCAGCGGCGGTTACGCCAAGCGGACCCCAGCCGGCCAGTACCCGGTCAAGGGCCGGGGCGGCATGGGCGTGCTGACCGCGCAGATCGTTGCCGCCCGCGGGGAGCTGGTCGGGGCACTCATGGTCGGCCCCGACGATGAGGTGTTCGCCATCACCTCCTCCGGCGGTGTGATCAGGACCACCGCCGCCGAGATCAAGCAGTCGGGCCGGCAGACCATGGGGGTCCGGCTGATGAACCTCGCCGCCGGCGACAGCCTGGTGGCCATCGCCCGCAACGCCGAATCCCCGCACGCCGCCGTGAACGGGGATGATGCAGGTGATGAGCCCGCAGAAGGCCCGGCGGAAGGTCCCGCGGACGGCTCCGCCGACACCGACGGCCCCGGCGACGAGGGGCCGGAGGCAACGAACTGACCGGGAGGGACGTCATATAAGTGGCATGCCGGGGTCAGCCCGGGATCATGACGTACTACCCAATTCGGTATGGCCAGTATTGTGGCCGGTAATGTGGTTAGGGAAGCCCTGCGGGGAGGAGTGGGCGTGGATCACCGCGTGGAGCCACCATCGTGGCGACCCGAAGGGGCTGCGTCGGCAGTCACCGAAGAGGCCACGGCCGCGCCCGGGCCAGCGGATGCCGCCGACGAGCAGGAATCCCCCAACGGCGTCCACGACCTCAACGGAGCGGGCGGCGACCCCCAGCCGGAGGCCGCGCCCGAGCCCGACCCCGACCCGCCGGCATCGGACACGGCCACCCTCAACGGCAGCCAGGAATCCCCGGAGCCGGACGAGGACCCGATCTCTTACAGCAAGGACGACTCGCTCAGCTACGGGAAGCCGGGCCCGGACGACTCGGCGTATACAACGGACTATCCCGCCGCCCAAAGCGGGTACAACGACGGAGTGAGCCAGAGCGGGTACAGCGACGGGCTGAGCCCTCCTGTCGGCGGGGAATCCTCAGTTCCCCCCTACCCGGCTGAGCTGCCGTCCCAGCAGCCAGCCATGGCGGCCAGCCGGGGGGGCACCGCTGCCGCGACGCAGGCACTGCCCAAGCCGCGGCCCAAGAGCAGCCTGAAGCCAGGGGCCCGGCGGGCGAACCTGGTCATCGCCCGGCTCGAGCCCTGGTCGGTCATGAAGTTCAGCTTCCTGATGTCCCTGGTGGCATGGGTGGTGCTGTTCGTGGCGGTCGCCCTGCTCTACTACGCCCTGTCCGGGCTGGGGGTTTTCTCCGCGATCCAGCACACGCTGTCGAGCGTCACATCCAGCCAGTCGTCAGCGGGAGTGAACCTGGCCAGCTGGACGTCAGCATCCAGGATCCTCGGGTACACGATGCTGATCGGGGCGGTGGACATCATCCTCATCACCGCCCTGTCCACGATCGGCGCTGTGATCTACAACCTGGTCACCCATCTGGGGGGCGGGATCGAGGTCACGCTCAAGGAGACCGACTGACCCGTGGCCCGGCCAGATGCGGTAACCTTTCCCGTCGGCGTTCCCCACCGGGATCTCGCATCCGCCCGGGGCGCCAGCGAGCCGGGCCTATAGCTCAGCCGGTTAGAGCGCATCCCTGATAAGGATGAGGTCGGTGGTTCAAGTCCACCTAGGCCCACCACCCAAACACCCAGGCCAGCCGCCAGATCGACGGGCCCTGCCAACACCCTCACGAGGCACGCTTGCTCTTTCGTGCCCGCTGCGTGCCCGATCGCTTCCCTCCGGAGCGGCCAGTTGACGCTTTGGCGCTGGGCTGTAGCTCCTGCCGGGCGAGCTTGCTCATTCCTCTCCGAGCCGGGCCGGCGACGACACGACGGAGCTTGAACCGCAAGGTGACGACGAGATCGGGCCTGCTTCACTTCACGACACGGAAGGTGAGATGCGTCACCCCAGCGCCCTCGATCACCCTAGTGCGCTCCAGGTCGATCGGCCCGGTGCCGAGGTGGTCGAACAACGAGACGCCGCCTCCGAGCAGGACCGGCACCAGGTCGATGTGGATCTCGTCGAGGAGTCCCGCTCGGATGCACTGCTGCACGATGCTCGCCGCGCCCACGCCGACGTCCTTGTCACCGGCGACCGCTTGGGCTTGCGCCAGGGCGCTTTGGAGTCCGTCGGTGACGAAGGTGAACGGTGATCCTTCGTAGACCCACTCTTGTGGGACCGAGCTGCTCACCACAAAGACCGGGACATCCAAGGGGTGTTTGCCCCCCCACCCATGGGTGAGGTCGAAGGTCCTTCGACCAAACACCAACGCCCCGGTCGTTTCACGCGTCTCGCGGAGGAACTCGGCGGTCGGCGCCGAGACCCTAAAGACCATGTCGGTGCCAGGCAGCGGGTATTCGGTGTCGCCAGCGCCGTACCAGGCCAAGAGCCGCTCGCCGCCGACCCCCATGGGTGCCTCAGGGCCGTCGTTCGGCCCACTGATAAACCCGTCGAGCGAGACTCCGAGCCCGGTGCGGACCTTCCCCATGTTCATGCTCCTCTCCCGTTGTCTGCGCCAAGTCAGCGGACCCCCAACTCCGGCGTCGTCATGCGCGGCGTCGGTGTGGGCGCCAAGCGCGAGAGTTCGGTGGCAACGTCGTGAGCAGCATAAGGGGATGAGGTCAGGAGCGTCCCGGCAGTGTCTCAGATGTGCGGCGTGCAGCCTCAGTCAAGCTTCGGAACAACTGTAGGCGGCGTCAGGGCCAGTCAACAGCAAGGTGAACAACAACACCGCAGGCGGCGACGGCGGCGGCATCGCCAACGGCATACCGCTGCCCGGCCCGATGCCCCTGTCCGGCGGCCAGCTGACCTTGAATCACAGCCAGGTGACCGGCAACACCGCCGCCCACGGCGGAGGCATCTTCAACAACGACGGAACCGTCACCCTGTCCGCGACGTCTGTCACCGGCAACAACCCGGACAACTGCGAGCCGCCGGGCACCATCCCCGGCTGCACCGGCTAACCGCCTGGGGCGGCAGCTACCGGTAACGGGCTGGCCCGGAGTTAGCATGCCGGGCCTGCCGTCGGAGCGTGCAGCTCGGCCGTGCCACCAGGATGATTACAGTGTTACTGTGACGTATGAGTGGGCTGCCGACCCTGTACGAGTGGGCTGGAGGCCGTCCGGCCATAGCTCGCCTGATCGATTGCTTCTACGACCGAGTCGAGCGCGATGAGCTGCTCAGTCCGTTCTTTCCCGGCGGCGTCAGCGAGCAGCACCGTGAGCACGTGACGACCTGGTGGTCCGAGGTGTTCGGCGGCCCGGCCGACTACACCGATCGGCTTGGCGGCTATCCCGCGATGCTCACCCACCACCGCAACCTCAACATCACTGCCGAGCAGCGCTTCCGATTTTCGTCGCTGATGAGCCTGGCGGCCGACGACGCCAAGCTACCGGCGGACTCCGAGTTCCGCGCGGCATTCGTCGGCTACCTGGAATGGGGCACCCGCCTGGCCATGCACAATTCGCAGCCCGGCGCAGATGTTGCCCAGCAGGCTCCCGTCCCGCACTGGGGATGGGGCGTGGCCCCTCCCTATCAACCATAGACAACGAATCCCGCATGTCCGCCGACTTCTAAAGCCGTGGCGGGCCAGGCTGGCAGCCAAGATCGGCGTGCCATTAACGTGCCATTACCCAGAGCGAATAGGGGTCAGCTACGGCTACCAGCGGCTACCCGAACGCGCAGGTCAGGGCCTATGACCGGGCTGTGCGGGCAGCCTTCCAAGCTGGTCATGAGGGTTCGATTCTGAGTCTGGTCCACAGTGTCGTTGCCTCAGGCCCCGCTGTGCGCCGAAAGCCGCTTATGGGTCAGGCCCACGGCTTCTGAGGTTGCCAGTACCGATCCCAAGGCCGCCTGTCACGCGGTATCTGGAAGCGCGGACGTGTATAACGTCGTGGAGGCGGGCCGCTTCGTGACGATGGGCCAGGTGGGCCTAACCGCTGGGTCAGCGAAGTCGTTCAGCCCGTCGCCCGTTCGATCGCCCGCAGGACCGGACAGCCGGAGGCGAGACGGTAGATGGCAGCAGCGTTCGGCTGGGGAACCCTGGCGGCTTCCTCGCTGGTGATCGGCGCGCTTGTCGCGCTCCGCTTCCGCATCAGTTTGCGCGTGATCGGGCTGATCTTGGCCTTCGGCGCAGGCGTGCTGATCAGCGCGGTCGCGTTCGACCTGGTGGAGGAGGCGGTCAGCAAGTCCCACGGTCACGGGGCGGCGATTGCCGGCCTGTTCGCCGGCTGCGCGGTCTTCTTCGGCGGCGACTGGCTGATCGACCACTTCGGGGGGGCGGACCGTAAGGACGCTGACGGCGGCCAGGCGAACGGCTCCGCGCTGGCCATCGTGCTCGGGACGGTGCTCGACGGGATCCCCGAGTCGATGGTGATCGGCCTGACGATCTTCCAGGGCGGGGCGGTGGGCGCCGCCTACCTGACCGCGGTCTTCATCTCCAACCTGCCCGAATCGATCTCCTCCACCTCCGGCCTGGTCACCGGCGGCTGGAAGAAGTCGCGAATCCTGTGGATGTGGATCGCGATCGCAGTGATCTCCGGGCTCGCCTCGCTGGCCGGGTACGGCCTGTTCCAGCACTCCTCACCGGGCACCGTCGCCTTCGTTCTTGCCTTCGCGGCCGGTGCGATCCTCACCATGCTCGCGGACACGATGATGCCCGAGGCCCACCAGCACGGCGGCAAGCTGGTCGGGGTCGTGACGACGCTCGGATTCGCGATCGCGGCCACAATCCATCTGCTCGATTGAGTCACCGGGCGCGACGGCGCTGACAGTGGCAGTCCGCCTCGTAGAGTCGGAGGCAGCCACGAGGAGGACGGGCGAGCCTCAGGACCAGGACCAAGCATGTGCCTACTCCTGCGGATCACACGGTCGTGCCCGCCACGTGCCCGATCGGGTGGTCGGCCAGGGACCGCCACGGTCACTCGCGGACAAACCGATAGGCTCGCCGACCTGGGTCGCAGCACGTAGCGGCCGTGGCCGATGATCCCTGATAAGGATGAGGTCGGTGGTTCAAGTCCACCTAGGCCCACCCAGGTCACAGCCCTCCGGCTCTCGGAGTGCGGGTTCGTGACAACACCAAATGACAACAACGCCTAGGTTCCAGCCTGGCCGAACAGCCGGCCGCTTTCAGAGTGTGAACGGGTTCCCTGAATCGACCGTCGCAAGTCTGCTGCCGGGCGCCGATTTGGCGCGATTGGCGGCTGGATCCGTGCTGTCCGGCGGGTGCCGCCGCGGCGGTTAGCCGGCCTGCAGGACGAAGAACAGGAAACCCAGGAAGCGCGGCTTGGCCGCGATGTCGTCGGGGAACAGCTCGCGGGCGGCCGGCGCGGGCGCTGGCTCGCTGATGACCGCCATCCGGAAGCCGGCCGCGGTGAAGGCGTCGGTCATCGCGTGCAGCGGCCGGGTCCAGAAACGCAGCAGCGCGGTCTGGCCGTCCGCGGTCCACTCAACGACGTAGTTGTAGGTCGCGAAATAATCGGGCTCGAGGCCGGCCTCGCGGTGCCACAGATTCTCTGCAAAGGGATGGTTGACGGACACGATCAGCCGTCCGCCGGGCTTGAGCACGCGCCGCAGCTCGGCTAGTGCCGGCCCCCAGTCCTCCAGGTAGTGCAGGACCAGGGAAGCCGTGACGTCGTCGAACGTGTCGTCGGGGAGGGGAAGCGGGCTGCCCAGCTCGGCTACCAGCAGGTCCGCGTCGTCACCGAGCCGGCGCCGGGCCAGCTCCAGCATCCCGGCGCTTTTGTCGATGCCGGTCACGATGGCGCCCCGGTCGCGCAGCGCCGCGAGCAGAGGGCCGGAACCGCAGCCGACGTCGAGGATCCGCGGCCGGCCACGTCCCCGGCGAGGGCCAGCATCGCGGGCCGCTCGTAGTGGGCATTGATGAGGCTGGCCTCGTTGTCGGCGGAGTACGCCTCGGCGAAGCTGTCATAGTCGTTGATCCCCGGCGGATCTGCAGACACAGCGGAGAACGAGACGAGCCTGGTGGAGATCCCCGCGCGGGGAACTTCGTGGTCGGCAGGCATGCGGTCCATGCTGGCATGCACCGTTATGCACGGCCACCGGATCCGGATGCGTTCAGCGTCCCAGGCGGCCAGGACGGCGGATCAGCGGCCCTTCCCCGAGCGCCGTAACGCCAGGTGCGGTCAGAACTCACGAACATCCAGGATTGCTGAGTTTTTCCGGCGCGGTCAGAACCCGCAAACAACCGCGGTCAGAACTCGCGAACCAAATCACCCCGCCGGGCGGCAACGTCCGGGTAGCGGCAGGCCGGGAGCTTGGCACGCCGCGCCGCCTGGGCGGACAATGCCGAGATGGCTCGTGACGACGGCGAGGCCCAGTTGCAGCGGCTAGTCCTTCTGCGCCTTCTGGACGGGGAAAGGCCCTCGGGGGCGCTCGAGTGGGTGTCCCCTGTCGCCCCGGCTGTTACCCAGGCTGCTGTCGGGGCCGGGCATTGGGCCGCCGGGCACCGGCAGCGGGCCCTGGCAGCGTGGGCAAGCGCTGCTGGCTTCGGGCTGGTGGCGTGGGGCCTTGGCGCCGAAGCGCCGACCCGGGCCGAGGCGCAAAAGAACATCGAGCAGCAAAAGGACCTGCTGCGTAAGCGTGGCCTACAGGTGCCGGCTACCGCCGTCCGGACGGAAACATCAATGGCACGCAGGCGATTGTGGAACGCCCTGGACGCCCTTGGGCCCTCGATACGGATGGTCCTCGGCGTGCGGTCGGGCCTGCGCCACCCGCGGCGGCTGACGGTGCTCGCGATCGCCGACGAAGCCCCGTTCGCTGTGTTCTATGGCCTGCGGGTGCCCCGGGCCGTGCAGCGGCGCAGGCCGAGGATCGCCGCTGGCTCAGCCCTGGTCGTAGCCGGAGCGGTAGCCCGGCTGCGGGCAGCATCGGCTGAACCGCTCCGGTAACAGCAGGCCCGTAGCGGCCACCGCGACAAGAGAACACCGGGAAACCCCGCGGCACCTGCCTACGAACCCCCCTTCATGAGCCCCCGGCCGCGTAGTCGGGCGTACGTTGCGCACTAAATGAGCCAACTCGGGTCATAGGCGTGCCACTTCCGTGCCAGAACCGGCAGACCGAGAGGGACAATCGCGAGCACTCACGAGACATCTGCACAACCGCTGAGCTGCCTACGCGCAGTTCCGGAAGCATAGTAGCGACTACCTGATAAGGATGAGGTCGAGGGTTCAGGCTCGGCTAGACCTATGGGCCGAAACCCCCGATCGTAGGGAGTAGCGAGCAAAACGGTCGCTGACCGACCATCCAGCGCTCTTGACCTGAGCGGCCACCGGTCCTTCGGGTCCGGCCACGACCCTTGCCGGTGAGTGCTCGTGCTTGGCACGGGAGGCCCCGCTATTGCGGGCATTGGCATACCTATAAACGTTAAGGAGGGGTTGACATGACGAATGCGGCATCACCGTCACCTGACCGGCCGGGACGGGCTGTCCTGCGCGGCCTGCTGGATCTTCGGCCCAGTGCTGGCGCTGAGCGCCCCGCCGCCGACGAGGCCGTGGCTCAAGGGCTGGCTGCGGCCAAGGTGTACACGTTCGCGAGCGCCGACTATCCGGGCGCGGCGCAGTCAGACGTTTTCGACACCGACGGCACCACCACGGTCGGGGCGTTCGTCTTCGATCCCAGCAACGCCAACTCGCCCACGACCGCGTTCACCTTCACCGGCGGGGACTACCAGATCCTCACCGTCCCGGGCTCGAACACAAGCATCGCCACCGGCATCAATGGGGCCGGCCTGATCGTCGGGGTGTACGCGGACCTGGCCAACGTGGAGCACGGCTTCGCGGACCAGGGCGGCACTTTCAGCAGCGTAGACTTCCCCGGCGCCAGCTCGACCCAGGTCATCGGCGTCAACGATGCCGGGGACATCGTCGGCAGTTACTTCGACGCGGCCAACGCCGAGCATGGGTTCGTCAGCAGCGGCGGCACCTTCACCGCCATCAACTTCCCCGGGGCCACCTCGACCGCGGCCGCCGGGATCAACACCGCCGGCGATGTCGTCGGGGCCTGGTCCGATGCCACGGGTTCCCACGGCTTTGTGCTCCGGGCCGGGGCGTTCACTCCGATCAGCTTTCCGCTCGCCACCGGCACGACCGCCTTCGGCATCAACGACGCCGGGGAGATGGCCGGCTACTACACCGACGCCGCCGGGAACACCCACGGCTTCATCTACGCCGGCGGCGCGTTCAGCACCGTGGACGTCGCAGGCGCCCGCAGCACGCAACTGACACGCATCAAGAACGGGGGACCCATCAGCGGTGTCTGCTCCGACGCGGTCAATGGAGTACACGGCCTCCTCGGTCGATGAGCCGAACCTGCGGGACCAACCCGCAGGGGTGAGGCCTGCCAGCTACCTGCACGATCACCATGCCCTTACCGTGCCTGACCGGGCGGCGGGCCTGAAGCGTGGTGGCCTGACTTTGGCCGTATAACAGTGCACGACAACGCAAGACGACACCAGCCAGTGAGAGCCATCCTGGCAGGCCAGCTAGCAAGCGCCCAGGTCGCTGGCACGCGCGGCACTGTCTACGGATGTTCCCGACCGACCTGCGGCCGGCCCTGGCGTGCTCGTATGACAGATGCTGGCTTTCAGGGGTGGCCATGGCGGCACCGCTGTGGAAGGATCACCCGCGGTGTTCGCCGTGGCCGTCGGGTGGGACGGCCAGCATGGTCAAGGGGGGGATCGGATATGTGGGCGCAGCTCATGAGGTGGCGGTTGCAGCCGGGCAAAGATACGGCTGGACTGCGCGAGCAGCTGCAGGCGGTCGAGCAACCCGGTTCGGGCCTGCTGCGGACGATGATCATGCAAGACCAGAAGGACCCTGACCAGTTCTATACCCTGGTCGTGTTCGAGAGCGAGGAGAAGGCGCGTGCCCGCGAGCGCGACCCGCGCCGCCAGGAGGGGGTGCAAGCGCTTCGGGCGATGCTGGCCGACATACTCGTGAGCCCGCCGGAGTTCACCGATCTGGCCGTTGTGGAAGAGTGGACTGGGTAGGCGGGCCCGGAGGGCAGCGGCCTGTTCCGGTCACCTAGCGGGCGGGCTGGAGACGCCAGCGAACGCCAGGTCGGTACCAGCCTCGGTATTTGACCGGTTGCCACCCGAGATCCGCGGGGAAGGTGACAACACCAGGTGACAACAACTGGGTCTTGTCCTGCTGGGCGTACCCACAGGCATGCACCCTTATTGACCTCGCGGAATCCGGTCAAGCGGCGGCTGGAATTCAACTGATAAGGATGAGGTCGGTGGTTCAAGTCCACCTAGGCCCACCCAGGTCAAGCGGCCTTAGCTTGATCATCTAAGCGCCAGTACCGTGGTGTGCCACGCCCGTGCCAGATGCCGTCGAGTCAGCCTGCTCAGACCGCAGCTTCGTAGCTACAAGAGCACCGAGAGTGTCGGCCAATGCACGCTGCCGTTCGCTCGCTATACCAGCAGCAACGAGGTCCGGCAGGAGTTCTCGATCGTCTTCACCGCCAAGCCCATCCGAGGTGAGCTGCGATCCAGCAGCGAGTCATCCGAACCCCAATGGGTCTCCCCGACCGCCATCCCTGGCCTGCAGATGCACCCGTCGATGCGCCAGCGCATCCAGCACTACCTCGACCAGTGGCCCGCGCCCTACCTGGGCTCAACGGCGAGCATCTCCTCGATGCGCCCGGCCGTGGTCAAGATCTCAGATGCGGCCCGTTCCACAAACCGCGTCACCTCATGATCGGGACCATACCTGCCACGGATCTCCACCAGCCGATCAGCAGGCCGCACGTAGTCACCGCCAGGCCCAGTCATCATGTCGCAATACAGCATGGCATCGCTAAGCAGTGCGTCTCCCGGCCTGAACTCCAACGCGAGAGCACCGCCCAGGCCGCGAACCTCGGCCTCTATCTGGGCGCACGAGTGGTAAGCAACCAGGCTCACAACTTGGGCGTCGATCCCAATCCGGCGAAGATAGCGGGCGCCGTCCAGC
This sequence comes from uncultured Actinomycetes bacterium, assembly GCA_963730065.1. Classification (GTDB taxonomy): domain Bacteria; phylum Actinomycetota; class Actinomycetes; order Streptosporangiales; family Streptosporangiaceae; genus UBA9676. The sequence continues at coordinate 64,839 of CAVSQL010000024.1, forward strand.
GGGTGGAGGCCCGTCTCCACCAGTTCCGGCGCGTACCCGATGTCGTGGAGCCAAGCCGCTGCCACGAGGTCTTCAGACAGCGACAACTGCTTAGCGGTCCACCTAGCCCGCCGAGCAACCGACCGTACATGCCGCCAGCGGCGCGGCAACTCAGCCGCGAGCATCTTCTCAGCAAGCCTGGCGGCATCATCGCTGTCCATCACATCTCCGACGGTACCGGCGCAGCCGCACTACGTCGATAACTGTTACTTACGTCACTCAACTCCCTCACGTCCCATGTGATCCGCCAACAGATGCGCGACACATGTCCGCCAGCTGACGTGCGACAGGTACTGAGAACGCCTACCGTGGCGGATGCACGGTCGATACGACGACGGGAGGACGGGCCTATGTCACATGTACGACGCTTCGACCACGTCGGCCTCACGGTCGCAGATCTCGACGTCGTGACCGCCTTCTTCGTGGCGCTGGGCCTGGAGGTCGAGGGCAGGACGTTCGTCGAGGGCGAGTTCTTGGACACGGTCTGCGGCATTCCCGACTCCCGCACCGAGATCGTCATGCTGAAGCCGCCCGACGATGGCACCCGCCTGGAGCTCTCGAGCTTCATGCGACCCGGCTCCGTGCCGGGCTCACCGGCCGCCACGGCCAACGAGCTGGGATTGCGCAACGTGGCCTTCGAGGTCAACGACCTGCAGGCGGCTGTCGATTGGGCAGCTACCGAGGGCTACGGACTGGTCGGTGGCATCGGCGAGTACGAGGGCGCTTGGCGGATGGCCTACGTCCGGGGGCCGGAAGGGATCATCGTCTCGCTGGCCGAGCGCATCGGCTGAGCCTCGCAACGCCCGCATCTGCCGAATAGCGGGCGTTGCGTGCACGCATGCTTATGCACTGACCGGCATGCTCACTCGTCGTCTTGAGGCAGACCGTGTTCCGCGAAGCTGAGCGGCCCAGCGTCGTCATGAATGCGCGGGGCACGCCGAGCGCCGATTAGTGCGCCTCGGAGTCGGCTCGCCCAGCATGGCGGCCTATACGCAGATGGGCCAGTTCTGTGCGCGGGAGTCTGCGAGCAGGCATTCCTTATCGCGGGTCAAATGAGTGCGCCTTTTTCAACCAGCGATCTCGCGGGTCTGAAGTACATGGATGGCCTTGGCGAGTTGCCCGGCGCGCCAGCGGCAGCAGCGGAGTTTGCGCAGGATGCGCCAGGTCCTCAGCTGGGCGTTGGGCACGCTCGCCGCGCGCGCAGCTGGGCATGGGCCCGGTTGGCGGCCTTTTGCGAGGGTTTCTTGTTCCGCCCCCGGTACGGGTGATCACAGGTTCCCCTGCGCCGGTATAACCCTTGTCCGCGAGCACGATTAACCCAGCGGCGGCCAGCTCGCGTACGTGCCCTATCGCCAAGCGGTCGCGGGTGCCACTCCGAACCCGGCGCCCAGCTCGGCGAAGGTCTCCCCCTTGCGCAGGTGAACCAAGACCAGCAGCGCCTGCTGCCCGCAGTTCAGCTTGCGCGGGCACCAGCCCGATCTTCCTGCGGTGACGGCGGACCACACCGGACAGGTAGGTCAACGCCGTACAAGACAACGGCAGCGCGGCACGGTAAAAAGCATCAGGGCCCCTGGGCAGACGAACGAGATTGTGGTGATCGCTTCAACTACAAAGGGGCTTCACCGTGCCCCAAGCCGACACGCCGCCCCTGATCAGTGCATAGGCCGGACAACCCCAAGATCAGGCAAAAAGGAACGTTCTCCACTCCTACTCCTGAAGAAGGCGTGTCATCATTTAGGGGGAGGTGGCCAGTGACCTTGAAGATGACACTGTCACGAGACCTCGTCAAGGAGCTAGGCGAGACCGTCGAACAGGTACCAACACCCATGGGGGCTGAGGTGGTGCTCGCCGTCGTGAGCGCGCTAGGTCCTAGTCTGACGATCGCCACAACCAGGTTCTTCTCGCTCGACACCTTTCGCGATGCGTTGCACCGCTGGTGCAGGCGCAGCCTAGGGCCGGTTCGTATCTCCGGTGAGCGCGGTGAGAGCAAGTTCTCCTTTGTCTTCGACGAGAACACAGCACTTGAGATGGCGACAGAGACCGCTCAATTTGTCGCCAAGTTCCTCGCGACTCAACCAGGTGCGCTCGGGGGATCAACATCTAAGAAGCCTTGAACGCCGTGAACTACCGACGGGTTTGCGAGATCTTTGTCGTCGGTAACATGGCCAAGCCCAGTCAACCTGAGGCAGCGTCCATAATCCTCAGCCGAATCGAGCAGCTCCTGGCGAACGTGGGTTCCTGGTCCAATGAGCGCGTCTGTCAAGCGGTAACGGATGAGGCGCGACGACGTCGCTTCACTGAGAGCGTCTGGGACCGCAGGACAGTGGGGTTGGATGATCTCGCGGTCTGGCCGCGCATGGGCGGCTTGCCCTCCGCTGCTACACGCGGATCGGCGGCTGAGGCCGCGCGGCACATTCTGGAGAGCGGAATACCCCAGAAGGCCTCTCGCCTCCGTACGCTCGTCGAGGCAGCCAGACGCGACTCTCCCGGCATTGAGCGGGTGTGCAGGGCTCTGCCTCTGATCGCTGTCGAGTACGGCATGCTTTTCGGAGCCAAGCGTCGGCTCATGCCATGGGCGCTGGATGACGGCTCCCATAGAGCCGTGGTATTGGCGCTCATCAGCGCCCGTATGGATGTCGATGTCCTGATCGGGATGACCAGGGAGGCAGCGTGACTTCCATGGACGCCGAGGCCTGTTACGACCGAGCATGCATGTGCTTCCGTGAGCGTCGATTCGATGAGGCTAGGAAACAGTGTGACAAGGGACTCTCTCAGCCGGACCTGGCGGTTGAGCGACGCATGGAGTTTCTCCTACTCCTCTGTGACGTGCTGCAGGCTGGAGGCCCCATTGATTGGGAGCTGGTGCTCTCATCGGCCGAAAACGCGAAGAGGATAGCAAATAGCCTTGATGATCCGATCCGCTCCATGCGCCAAGCACAGGCACTGAACAGGATGGGCGTGGCTATCCGCGCCGGGGCAGTTGCTGAAGGCCCTCAGGAATTCGACGACCGCATCTTGCAGCTGGAGAGTGCCCGCAAGCATCATGACGAAGCACGGCACAGGCTCGCTCACCTCGATGCGGAGGCCTTGCAGCTGGACCAGCGCGAGCTCCACTCGGTCATAGTCTCGGCGAACAATAACCTCGTTTCCGCGCTGGTCGAGGAGGCTCACCTCTATGGCACCCACGATGTCAACAGGGTAAAGGATTTGCTTGAGCGTGCTCTTAAGCAGTTCTCGTCTTGCCGATACGCATGCGATGGCCTGGTGCCGGAGGCGCTGGTCGCGACCTTGAACGATGAGGCGGAGGTGCTGCTCAGACTTTCACGGGTAAGTAGGCAGGACCTCGATGTCAGAGCCCTAGCTTTCTATCGCGCTCATTCACTCGTAGCGCAGGCACTCGAGTTGCTCGATGGAATCACCGACCGCCGAGTGCGGCTGACCTGGGAATGGCTTCTTCGCGAAAAGATCCGCTGGTCCATGGAGAATGACATGAGCCATTCGAGCCAGCTGGCACTGCGCCTCCTTGAGGACAGTAGCTCACTCAACTCGGCGCGCCTCGCTGAGCTCTCCCGGCTTGAGCGAGTCCAGTACCAGATCGCCACCGTCAACGTGTACTACATGCCGTGGAGTCCGTCCCGAGGTGGCGGACGGACTCATGATGGGTCGGCGGAGGTTCGTCTTGAGCGCACGCTTGAGCGCCTACGGCAGATGTTCCGCGACCGACACAGGCTGAACACGATTCTGCTAAGAGACGGCTGGCATCGCCTTCACCTCGAAGATCTTCGAGTCGCGCTCGACGCAGCAGTCGAACTTGATGAGGCGGCAACAATCTGCGAAGTTATCGAGACATGCCGCGCTCAGGGGTATTCAGCCGTGCCACCGCCACAGGCGCGGCTCGCAGGCGACACCGGCGATACCACGATGAACAGGGCGCTCGCCGCCATTGGCATCGCCACAGTCGGCTCATCGCCGGACCTCGCGGTACGGGGTGCGTCAGTGTTGCACCAGCTCGCAGAGCAGACCATCGACGTTGATCGCGTTCGCCGATCGGCCGCTGGCGTCAACGGGTGGTGGTGGAGCGTGCTCCGGACCGGAGGGACTCTTTACTGGGCCGTCCTGACTCCCGATGCCTGCTACAGCGGGAAATACGACGAGTTGACCGACGGCGAGATCAACGTCGTACCATCGCCGATCCTCGACGAGCTTGCGCGTCGACATCGCTGCGATGATCCTCCTCTGCCGCTCGTCATTTCTCCCAGCGCCGGACTGGGGAGCATTAGCTGGGCAATACTGCCGGTCGGCGAAGAAGCCGGCCGCTATCTGGTGCGGCACGCGGACGTGCGAATCGCCCCGCCGGTGCCTCTCTTGCATGCGTGTCTGCAGCTGCCGAAGAGCGATGGGCCATGGCCGATTACCCTACTTGTCGTCGCGGACCCCCGAGGTGACCTGTCAGAGCAGGCCGAGCTGCCGGTCCGAGTTGAGAATGCGGACTTGATGGATGGCGACGGCATCATCCTTCAGTCCCGCCAAGCGACCCTCGCCAACCTGAGGGGCGCACTCGATGAGCTTCGAAATCGCGGATCTGGGGGGACGATGGTCTACAGCGGCCATGGCATCAGCCACGGGCCAGATCCGATGGCGGACTTCGGTCTCGCCCTCGATGGAGAGGACAAACTAACGGCGCGGGACGTGATTGACAGGGCGTCGAACGCTGAGAAACCGGCGCTTCCCGCCCGAGTCGTCCTGGCAGCCTGTCGAACGATCGGCGTCGCCCGAGACACGCACGAGTGGACGTCAGTCGCGCCCGCCGCGTTGTTCGCTGGTGCCGAGGTCGTCCTAGCCACGTCCCGAGACCTTGCCAGTGACGCACCGAACCTTGACGCAACAGTCGAACTCTGCGCCACCATCTGTCGGAGCGATCACCCCGTCGCCGCCGTGAACAGTCTCCAGCGGACTCACCTACCGGAAAACGGATCCGTCCCATCTCACCCATCCCTTTTCTACTCAGCGGTCATAGGCCGGGGCGAAGTGTGACTCAGGTCAAGGATCTATCAGCGCCTGTTTAACGGCTGTCTACCGACCCAGGTTGCATGATTATTCATGGCCGCCTGGTACCGGAGACGCACTATTTTGCCGCTGCGGGCGCGGTGACGATCGGAGAGGTCGGGGCGGTTAGCGTCGCGAGTGCCAGGTGGCGAGGAGTTCTCTTTCCTTTTCTTTGCTCAGGCCTGTGCGCAGATCTGGCTGCCCACGCTCCTGGTCCCAGGCCAAGGTATCGGCCACGGTCTGCGCAAAGGGCCGGCAGCGAAGGCCGACTGCGACCGCCTTGGCCGCATCATAGGTGTGCACCCCCGGAAACTGGGGTTCCCACATCGGGAACCACCCTTGGGCCTCATCGCCCACAGCCCCTAGAAATCCCTCGGACACCCAGGTGAATGTAGTATCGGCCGCCGCCGCGTCCCGGGCCGTTTCGAGCACGTCACGCATGACGATCCGCTCACCGGGCCCCGCCACCCCGAACACCCCGCCGTCAGCGGCCTCTATCCGGCCGAGCATGAAGGCCGCAAGGTCGCGGACGTCGATGACCTGCAGCGGCGCATCCGGCGGGCCCGGAGCCGCCATTTCCCCTCCGCCTGCCGCACGCCGGAGGTAGAAGGTGAACCGGTCGGTGGGATCATGTGGCCCGACAATGTAGCCGGGACGGATGATCAGGCACCGGTTCCCGAATGCTCCCTTGGCCTCGTACTCGCAGGCCACCTTGAGCGGGCCGTAAGTCTCCACCGTGACCGTCTCGGTCTGCGGGAAGGGAGGCTGATGGGTGGCAGCCCGCTCGGTGGACCCGGCGGGCATGTCGTCCGGGTGCACCGACAAAGTGGAGACCAGGGTGTAGTGCCCGGCGAAATCCTGCAGGACAGCTGAGGCCTCCCGCACCGCCCTAGGGACGTAGGCGCAGGTGTCGAGCACCGCATCCCAGCTGCGTCCCCGCAGCAGGCCGAGCTGGCCGTCCCGATCCCCGTGCAGGTGTTCAACGCTGGGGAAGTCTTCCGGTTCGGACGCGGAGCGGTGGAAGACAGTGACGTCATGGCCATGGCGCACGGCCTGCTCCACGAAGGCGCGCCCCACAAACCGGGTGCCGCCAATCACAAGAAGCTTCACCCAAACCCCCTGACCACCATGACCCGGACTCCCCGATGCAGGCTTGTATGGGCCTTGCCTGGCTTCGTTCCCCGAAGATAGCGCAGCCACCCGGAGTATCCATAAAGGGGAAATCCCCTCCTCTCGCGAGCATGAGTCTGGTTCCCAGACGCACTCATTTGCCGCCAGCCGGATGGTCGAGGAGGACACGTAGGCCCGGTATCGGCTGTGCTCACGGCCGAGGGCGATCCCGAGCGTCGCACACCGGTCCTTGGGGCGCGCGCCCCCACAACCCGATGTTGTCGGCCAGCACCGGCGGATCGCCGGGCGTCTCGATGGCGAAGCCGAGGTCGTCCTTCTGGTTTGCGCTCCACTTCGCGATGCGCTCCTTCGCGGCGGCCTCCGATGGCGGGGCCACCCAGCTCGGCAGCGTGGCCATGCGCCCGGGATCCATCTCCCACTGCGCGAGGGTGGGCAGGCCGTCGTCACGCACGCCGCACCAGCGGAGACGGCCGTTCTTGCTCCACTCGGTCGCACAGAGTAGAACGAAACGATGGGAAGACAGGCAGCCGTCGTGCTTTACGTGCTCGCGCTGGTAGCCGTCGTGGTCGGCGTGGACGTCCTGTTCTTCAGGCACCACCTCTGGGAACGGCTGATAGTAAATGTCGGGATTGTCCTGGTATTCGCGGCGTTCGGCTTGAGGTTCCTGAAGCGTCCATGAGCGCGGCCGCCGCGATGCGGCTCACCCAGCTCCACGGCGAACCCAATCAACGCTCGCCGGGCCAGCGCACGCCGCGACGGCACGGAGGTGCCGGTACTCCCACGGCCTGGGTGCATGGGGCGGCATGAATATACGGGCCTGCCTGGTATCGCGATGCCCGCATCTGCCGCAGTCAGGGTGCGTTGCGCGCGGCCGCTTCTCGCCGTCATAATCAGCGGGCAGGTGGTGCGCTGCGCAGCAGATCTACGAGATCGGAGGCGACTTCACCGGCGCGCGGGTCAGGCCACCATCCGGAGTGCCGGTGGGCTGGCGGCGGCGTGGGCTCGGTGTCTGGTGCGAGGACCACGGGATCCCAGCACAGCTGATCGAAGTGCTTCTCCAGGTACTCCTGGCGCTTCTCCAGGTACTCCTGGGTCCGCAACGGTGCGGGCGGGGTGAATATCCACGATCCGATGTAGTCGGTGCGGCGTACCGCGTTGCGCCAGCGTTCACGGCCGTTGTGGGTGAGGGCGTCGCGGAGTTCTTCTAGATGCTGCCTGCCGAAGTAGGCGGGGAACGCCCGGCCGTAAAGCCGCCGCGCCGGGCAGGCCAGGGTCAGCAGCGCGAAGTCTGGCCTGCTCAGCACGTCCGGCGGCAGTTGCGCGGCGACCGCTGGGGCTATGATCGAGCCTTGACTGTAGCCGGTGAGCAGGACCGGGCCGCAGGGAACCGTGAGTTCGTACTGGTCAGCCAGCTGCCGCTGGCCGGGCAGGGCCTGGCCGGGGGCGTTGGGGCCCAGGAGCAGCAGGACCCGGTCGACGACTTCGGGGATCGCGCGCTCGCCGTAGCACGGCGGGGCGAACGGGTGCACGGCCCGCGGCCAGAACGTCGCCACATCCCACACAGCGCCGATGGTCTTGCGCCGTGAGGGATCGGAGTAGTCGGCGCGCAGCAGCCCGACCAGCCATGCGGCCAGCGCTACGGTGACGAAGCTGACAATGGAGGCGATCTCATGCAGCAAGCCCACGGTGATGTGCAGCCGGATCGCCTGGACGGCCGCGGCGAGCGTAATGCCCTCCACTACCAGCACAACGAGCAGGCCGTCACCCACCAGCCAGGCCACCGCGCGGGCGGCGTCGTCGGCCAGCAGCCCGACCGCCCAGGCCTTCGCGACTTTCTTGCTGTTCTTGGGGGCGACGGCGGTGGCATCGCTGCCGTAATCACCGCTCACCCGTGGATCGCTCGCGGCGCCGGCGGCCTTGTTAAAGAGGTTCCAGTTCCTGTGGTATCTGGGATAGAGGACCAGTGAGGCTCCGCCTCGGACCGCCAAGTCAGCTGGCTGACCTGCGTGAATAGCGTAACGGCCGAATTGGGCGCAAGCTGACGCAGGACCTGCGGTCAAGATCGACTGACCGCCGCCGCCCGCTGCGCCAAGGTCCGGCCGACGTATGCGACCGGTCGTGCCACCCAAAGTGGCTGGTCAGGACTCTGCCTGCAAATGTGGAGCGGACGTCTTCGACGGTACGCCCCCCGAAAACTTGACTCAAGTGTGCAGAAGTTGGGGACCGAGGATCGCTAGGCCCGCAAGCCAGATCCTGGCGGCACCGCCGTAACTGAACCACGTGCCGTACTGAGGCATGAGGCGTACCTGCCTACGGGCCATCCGGTCGGCGCATCACGACGTCGAGCGCCGGCCACGGTGGACCCTCGCGTAGAGCGCTGAGGAGTTCACGAGCTGCTCGCTGCCCGTTCGGGAATTGGTCGCCCGGATCCCAGCGCCACGCGGCGACCATGGCAAGAACAAGGATTCGGCACTCACTGAGCAGTTCTTCATCCGCGTCCGCATAGCGCTCGCTGACATCTTCGGGGACATGAGCGAGGTCGAACTCGACGGGCCCACGGCAACACGTCTCGAGATCGATGAACAACAATCCGGTCTTCGTACTAAGTACGTTGCCTGGGTGCGGCTCGCCGTGCAATAGCTGCTCGGCGCCGCGGTCGCCGATCGCTTGTCTCCGGCTCCGTAGCGTGCTGATGAGAAGCTCCCGATCCGCGTCGGCAAGCTCCGGAGTGAGGCTGCTGCTCTCCACAAGCTGCTGAGCCGCTTCCACTCGATTCGTAAAGTGCGGCGTCCTGATGTCGAGCTTGCGCATGCCGGCATGCAGTCGCTCAAGCGCATTCGCGTAGTGAGCTGGTGAAACCTCCCGAGGTGTCACAGGTTTGTAGTAGGTCCACAGCGTGACGACGAAGCCATCACGCTCATAGACGCGCGGCTCTACTCGGGGTTCCAGAGCAGCCACAGGGCTCTCGGTCTCGGCGAGCCGTTGGGCAAGCTCGACCTCGAACTGTGCGGCCTGATGCGCCGTCGGTGCGACTCGGGCAACGACGTCACAAGGCAGCAGGCGCACAGCGAGCCTGTTCGAATCGTGAAGAACGATCGCGTCGTCAACGGTCAGGTCAAGCGCCGAGGCGGCCGACATGGCCGCAGCCAGCGCGCGCTGAATCTCAGATGGCTGCATCCAGCTGATTTTCTCACCGGCGTAGGCTCGGCTGGCCGGGAGGACTTCCCGGTCATGGGCCGAAGAGTTGCTCGCCGTCGCTGTCGCCGCGCAGGAAGGCGAAGCGCTCCAAGTCCCCGCGTAGCTGGGCCAGGCCGTAGGCGGGGTGGCCGGCGAATTCTGCCAAGGAGACGGCCAGGCGGGCGGGGTCGCGGGCCAGCCATTCGCTGAGGAACTGCAGCATCTCGGCGAGTTCAGCGGCATCGACGTTACACCACGCGAGCATCCGGTCGAGCAAGTGATCTGGATCAGCCCAGGGCGACTACAGCTACGCAACGCACCGTCCGCCGCCGTCGCTCACCAGGTGGCCGCAGATGCTGTGATCACCCAGCTGGGCCTGGCGGTATGGGACATCGTTCCAGGCGCGCCTTACGGCCTCACCACGGAAGTCAACGCGGTCAACGCGGCCGCCCAGGCCCGCGGCCTGTCGCGGTATCACCTGTTCGGCTTTTCCGCGGGCGCGACCGTCGCGCTCGGGGCCGCGCTGGCCCTCGGCGAGGCCGTCCAGAGCCTGACCCTGCTGGAAGCAGCCGTGATCGGGGACGACGACTGGCACCCCGCCGAGACCGCGTTCCGGGCCAGCCTCGCCGCCGTCCGCGCCCTGCCAGCAGAGCAACGTATCCCGGCGTCCCGGCAGCTGTATATGCGGCCAGGCGAGCCGCTCCTGCCGCTGGGACCGCCGCCGCCGTGGGACCCCAGAGACGACATGCTCGAAGACATGCTGGCTCAGGTCGGCTTCACCAGCAGCGACCTGGCCGCGATCACCGTGCCCGTGCTCGCCATCAGCGGTGGCCGCAGCCACCCGCGGTTCCAGCTCCAAGATGAACGGCTCGTGGAGGTCATCCCGCACGCCAGGGCCGAGGTGTTCAGCGAGTGAACGACGACTAACGATCGTCCCCAGGGCGGGTCCGGAAACCGAGGCCGCGGCGGCGCTGTGTCACTCACGTGTCAGCCCTGGCGCGTGGGTGCCGGGCCAAGTAGCGGCTGTGCGCGAGCAAAACTCTCGCTCTCCCATGGCCACCGGCCGTCAGCCGCCGGCCACACAAGCTGCAACGCCGGGAACCCTCTGACGCTCGGACTACATCCGGACGTGAAAACCGTGGGGCGGGCCGCGCCTGGTCTGCGGGCGCTGGTCACCGCTTGGACTGCGCCGGACTTGGCCAGACCAAACGAGAGAGGCGCCAAGCCGGGATGGCGCACGTGAACAGCATGACGCGCTGGTCAACGCCGATTGCGGGTGATCATGCCGCTGAGCTATTAGGCGCTTATCGAGGCCGCTCCCTCCGATTTGGCACTCCGGCTCCGGGATATCGCTAACGCACCGTCCACCGAGCCTGCCTCTGCGCCCTCGGCCGTTTGGCGTTTGCGCAGTTCCGTGAGCGCATCTACTAGAGCGCCGTCAAGCGGGAGCGTCCGGTGCCCGTTGCAAGACGGGGAAGAAATGGCAGATCGGGGTCGAACACCTCATGACGGCGTAACCTCGGTATCTAGCCTGCGCCGCGACCCAGATGAAAGAGGCGATGGAGATGCCGAAGGTCTCAAGGGACAGCGCGCCACAACGCCAGGAGGCCGGTCCGGTGCTGGATCTGCGCGACGAGCTCGACGGTTACACCGTGAGCTTCACGTCGCTCCTCGAAGACATCGACGCGACGCCCTTCATGAAGGGGCTTGTGGACGACCGCTGCCAGTGCCCGCATTGGGGCTACGTCTTCAAGGGCAAGATGACCGCTCGGTACGCCGACCATGATGAGGTTTTCGAGGCCGGCGACGCCTGCTACATTCCGCCCGGCCACATCCCGGTGAAGAACGATCCCGGGACCGAGATCTTGTGGTTCAGCCCCACCGAAGAGCTGCGCACGGCCGAGGCGGCCATGATGACGAACATGCAGGCAATGCAGGGCGGCTCAACGCCATAGACGGGGAGGCGCGCGGGGAGCCCAAACTCCTCTCGAAGGAGGAAGTCCGCGTGGATTCAACCAGAAGGACCGCGTTCGTCGCGGGCCTGTTCTACCTGATCACCTTCGCTGCCGCGATCCCTGGAGACTGAGCGCCGACTCCGGCGCGAGGGATCGCCATATATCGAGGTTGTCGACGACGACCTGATATGGCGGGGTGTCGTGAACGACATGCGTCATACGTCGGTTGTTCTGATCTCACAGGCTGACTACTCCCGACGGAGGCTGAGCGCCAGGCTGGGAACGACGAAGGACGCGAGAAAGATCGGCAAAAACCTCTTGCCGGTGCATCGGAAGGCGACCACTTCGCCGTCGGCGGCATTGAAGGTCTGAGTTCGGCTCGAGTTTCGGCCATTTCGGACTTGCAGGGTGTGACGTCCAGGTTCGACTGGTATCTCGATCGTGTCGTTCATTTCAACCGACCCGACGGGCTTACCGTCGACCAGGGCGTCGTACGTGCCACGACGGACCTCCGCTCCGATTGCTTTGTGCGTGAGCTTCAGCGTTACCGACACCTTGAGTCTCCTCTCTGTTGATCCTTTCGCCTGTTCCGTTGTTACCCGGCACGACGCTGCTCAGCGGCGCGGCAGAGGCGTGGGTCGTGGGCGCGGGGGGCCGCGATCATCTTTATTATCTTGGCTGGGTTGCTGTCGATGTCGCCAGCTGACTACAGGCGCGAGGGGCCGATGACGCCCGGAGCTCCAAGTAGTGGATTGGGGTAACGATGTCAGAGGGCCGGAGGTCCTCGAGCCCTGCGGCGCGGACAACATAGCCCACGAAGTCACCCCCGGGCAGGCCCGCGGGTGACAGCAGAAGTGACAGCAACGCCGCCATCCGCCGGGCCTACCCGACGCACTTTGGCTACCACCGATAGCAGGCTCACCGCCCGGCGACCCGTGCCTGCCTAGTACTGATAAGGATGAGGTCGGTGGTTCAAGTCCATCTAAGGCCCACTCCCCAAACGCCCACGTCAGACACGAGATCGCCATTCCGCTCTGTGACGGTCAAGAGGCATTACGTAGGTATAGCCGCCTCTCCGTCTGGAGAGTAGCGTCCTCACCGGGAGTAAGTGGGGAGTGGCTGATGGCGAAGATGACGCCTGAGCAGGCAGCTGCATACGCGCTGGACTTCGGGGTCGTGAGAAGCGACCTGCCCAAGGATGCGCAGCTGGCTTATGACCGCCTGGTGGAACAGCGGGCCCACGCCCGCGCCTCGGCGCCGGTCTCCCAGCCAGGCCCTGAGGCAGCCAGTGAGAGAGTCATCTTGCCGAGGTGGGTGGCCGCGGCGGGAACCGCACTGTTCTTGCCGATAGGGGGCGGGTTCGGGATTGTGCTGTTGCCATACGCGTTCACGCACTGGCAGCCAGGCACGCCGCCGTGGCCGCTTGCGGTGCGGGCCATCGGCGTGGCCCTGATCGCGGCGGGCGGCATTGTGTTTATCGGAGGGTGTGTGCGGTTTGCTGCCGAGGGCGTCGGTATACCGCTGCCGGTCGAGCCGACCTCGCAGCAGCTGACCGTCGGCGGTCCGTACCGGTATGTGCGCAACCCCCTCTACCTGGCGTGGGTCATGGCCATCACCGGGCAGGCGCTGCTGCTCAGCCGCCCGGTACTGCTGATCTATGCAGCCGCGGTGCTCGCCGTCGCGATCGCGTTCGTCCGGTTCTACGAGGAACCGTCGCTGGCCCGGCGCTTCGGCGAACAGTACGAGGCCTACCGCAAGCAGGTGCCTGGCTGGTGGCCGCGCCTGCCACGCCGGACGCCCTGACGTCGCTGCACCAGGTCGGGACACAAGGTGGCGGCCAGCGCGCCGACGGCGACCGTCGCCAAGCCGCTGGACAACACTCGATACGCACCGACAACCCCTGGAACATCGACCCAGCACATAGCCATACCTGCAGGGTCCTGGACGACTTGCCCACTACTAGCATCCACGCGCGGCACCCCAAGATCACGTGCCATTAGCGTGCCTGAAGGCTCTGGGGTTCGAGTCCCTCCGAGCGCGCCCGGGTCAAAGGCCGCACGAGCTCCGGGTCTTGTATCGCGGGAGCCATACTGTGAGCCCGGCGGCCCGATGCAGGGCGGAATAGTTCGCGAGTAGGCGTAGGCCCACCTCGGTTGTGGGCACCGGTCTATGGCTCACTGTCACGGCGCAGGCCAGGATTGTGCCAGGTGAAAATTCCACCCGAGTCTTCAGGGACGAGATGACCGACGGCGCTGGCGGCGGGCGCAGCAAGCGGTACCCGGGTTTGCAGCGGGCGGGGGTGCGGCCCGTGGCCGCGGGCAGCGCGGTTCCTTCCGGCCCGGTAGCGGGCCAGCAGATCACCTCAGCGGTGGCCGGGCATGCCGGACGCTGGGGCGCTCAGAGCCGCGTGGAAGTGGTGCTTGCTGTCGCCGCGTTCGCCGTGCTGTGCGTGGCGGTGCTGAGCGTGGCGCCTCAGCTGGTGGAGCCCGACGACTACGCGTACCGCGGCTCGATCCTTGCCATGACCCATGGGCACTTCCTGACCCTGTCCACCGCCCAGGCCCGGGCCCTGGCCGCGCAGCTAGCCCACGTCGGTCCCGGCCAGATACTCGGTCGCTCCGGCGGCGGATCCCCGAGCATGGCCTACTGGCAGTGGGTGCAATTGCCCGGCGGACGCTGGATCAGCGAGAAGGACCCGGGCTACCCGTTCCTCGCCGCGCCGTTCCAGGCCCTCGGGCTCATCCGCCTGGCACCGCTGTTTTATGGGGCCCTGGGCTGCCTGGGCCTGTTCGCTGGCGCCCGGCGCTGGCTCGGGCGTTTCGGCGGCACGGCGGCCGTCGGCTTGTTCTGTTCCTCCGGGGCGGCGCTGCTGTTCGCCTGGCGTGATTACATGCCGACCTTCACCGATGCGTCGCTGATCGCCGCGGGTACCGGCGCCTTGCTGTGGGCGGTGCTGGCCGAAGAGGCTCCAGCGCGGCGGCGAACCCGGATCGGGCTGCTGGGATTGGTGGCCATCGAGGCCGCCGTGTTTATCCGTTACACCAATACCGTCGTACTCGGGTGCGCCATCGCGGCAGTGCTTGCTGCCCGGTGGCGGCGGGCCGCGAGCGTGCCGCGCGGAGCGCTTCGGTGGTGGCTCGGCTCGGTCGCGCTGTTCGGCGCGGGCGTGGCCGTGTTCGATGACCTGGTGTACGGAGGCCCGCTCACCTCCGGATACCGGCCAGGCGAGGTCACCTTCAGCCTCGGCGCGGTCCTTCCCAACCTGCGCTACATGCCCGCGCACCTGATCCGGGCCGCGCCCATGCTGGTGCTCGGGCTGGCTGGGCTGGCGTGGATCAGCGGGCGGTGGGCGCGGCTGAGGCGGGCCGATGGCGAGCACGGCCGCGCCGCCCGCCGCGACTTCGCCGTGGGCCTCGCCCTGGCCGGGTCGTGGGTCAGCGTGTGGGCCCTGTATGCCGCCTACACCTGGACGGCCTCTCCGGGCCTCAGCTCTTTGCAGGCCACCCGGTTCTACGTCCCCGCACTCGGTGCCATCTCGCTGCTGGGCGCCTGGCTGGTGGTCCGCCTTGCGCGCCGGGCGCCACTGGCCGCAGTGGTGTCGGCTGCGGTCGTGGTGGCAATGTTCGGGCTGGGCCTGTGGTCCTTCCACACCATGCTGAATCCGCAGCACCCAGGCCCGGCACCGCCACCCCACTGCAACATCGGGCAGCCGCATTGCCCCAGTTAGAAAGATCATGCCGCGGCGCCGAATCAAGCAACGCCGTGCCAGTTGCGTGCCCGATCAGGTGGTCAGCCACGGACTTTCACGGTCACTCGCGGCCAGCCTGGCATGCCTCCAGACCTAGATTTATCCACGTGCAGCTGATCGGCGAGGAACCCTGATAAGGATGAGGTCGGTGGTCCAAGTCCACCTAGGCCCACCACCCAAACACCCAGGCCAGCCGCCAGATCGGCAGGCCCTGCCATCACCCTCAAGTGGTGCCGTAGGTTCGAAGCCGTGACCTCATACCAGCCGATGGCGATGAATCTGGAGACCGAGCGACTGACAATGCGGTCGTGGGCGGAGACCGACGCTGACGACTACTGTGCGCTGGTCGCCGAACGGGATGATGGAGTGCTCACGGTCGAGGCTGCCCGAGAGCGCATCGCGAACCTGCTCGCGGCATCAGCGGAGACGGGGATCGCGTTGTTGCCTATCTGCCGCCGCGTCGAGGGTGACTTCATCGGATACTGCGGGCTGATCATCGGCCGGGCGACCGTCGAAGAGCCCGAGATTGCTTACGAGTTGTTCCGGCGCGTGCACGGGCATGGTTATGCGACGGAGGCGGCGCGCGCGGTGCTCGACGCGGCGATCGCGACTGGGCGGAAGCGATTGTGGTCAACGGTGGGGGTATGGAACACACCATCGTTACGTGTGCTGGAGAAGCTGGGCTTCGAACGCGACCATGTCGCACCGGACGACGGCAAGGGGGAAGTGGTCTGGCTGACACGTACTCTCCCGTGAGGTTCAGGCGCATGGGAGATACGCGGGATGGCAACCGCCTGGGACGGCGTGCAATGCTGAATTTGCCCAGCCGCTAGATCGAGTTGCTGCCCGTCATTCCGGTGGCACCTGGCAGCCTTCCCCGGCGCCCGCCGCGTCCGCGGCCTGGCCCCTTCCGACTCGGGCCTGACGGCCTACCGCCGCCTCGTAAGCATCGAGGGCCTGCTTGTACTGACGCCTTTTGACCTCCGGCCAGATCTGCTGGCGAATCCGGAGGACACCGTTCCCGTGGCGGCCAACATCGGCTAGGCACTGGCCACTGCGGGGCCCGTGCTAGCATCCGCGGCAGCAAGCTTTTGGCCTGCGAACGCGGCCCCCAGGGACAGTGACCGGCCGGCAGGAGGATGGTCATGACCGGCAATCAGCCTGAGGACGCGGCCAGACCGGGCTCGGGCCGCGCTGACTGGCCTGACGCCATCCCTGCCATGAAAGGTCTGGTGACGGTCGCACCGCCGCCATGTCACCGCGGCTGCGCCGGTTCGACGGTGTCAAGCAGTTGTCGCAGCACGGTTGTGTAATGTTCCAGCGCGGCCCGGCCGTCATGGGTGAGGGACACTGATGTCAGCGCGTTGACTCCGCTGCCGGTCTTCTCCGTCGTCACGTACCCGGCGTCCTGGAGCTTGCGCAGGTGAGTGATCAGGTTGCCCGGTGTCAGCCCGATCAGGTCCTGCAGCCGGGTGAAGGACAGGTCGTCGCCGTCGCGCAGGCTCGCCAGCGTCACCACGATGCGCAGCCGCGCGGGTGCGTGGATCACCGGGTCGAGGCCGTTCTCGCTCATGAGCGGCGCAGCCGGGGCTCGATGGCCGCCATCAGCAAGATCCCGCCGCCGCCGGCCAGCGCGCAGACCGCCAGATTGGTCACCGGGCCTGCCCACGCACCGCCGGCCGCAACCGCCAGCAGCCACAGGCCCAGGACGAGCCGGGGCCAGTCCAGCTGGGCGTTGATGGCGGAGCTGGCGACGAAGACCAGGCCCGTGACCAGCAGGGGTATGGCTTCCCCGAACAGGGCGACCAGCGGCCGGCTGGCACCGGCATAGGACAGCGCTTGCTTCTCGATCTCCAGCACGGCGAATCCGGCCAACAAGGACAGGACGAAGATGCCCCGCTGCAGCGCAGACACGCCGCCGACGCCGCTGGTGGCCCGGTCCACGACCTGCGCGGTGACGGCTGCGGCGGCCACGAACAGGACGGGCAGCAGCACAAGCCACGCCCCCGCCGGCCCGTGATACGGGTGCTGCCCGCGGACCGACAGCCACAGCGCGCCGTAGCTGACGAGGACGACCAGTCCCCAGGTCACAAACAGCACCGGGCGCCTGACGGCCAGCTCACGCTGGGCCCGCTGGCGCGCCTGCTGCATGATGACCGCTGCCCGCTGCGCATCCATGCCCGCTGCCTCGTCCATGTCCGCGCCGTCTTTCATGCCGGTTCCCTCGTTCATGTCTGCCTCCCTCCTTGACTTTGTACTGCAAAGCTAGCTCACTTTGAACAGCAAAGTCAAGACGGCCAGCTCAGATGTCCACGCCGGCTGCCAGCTTCCGCCAGTGCCCGCAAGGAACCCGGCTCGCGCACCCCGCCGACCATCGATACGGGCGGATTACACCGCGACCCACGGTTGCCCAGTACTGATAAGAATGAGGTCGATGACCTGTCCCGGCTCGTTGCCGTTAAGTGGCTGTCAGGTCTGGGAAGGCGCGGGTGACGGCGGCGGTGCGGCTGGGGACCTGGAGCCTCTCGTAGAGGTTTTCAGGTGGGTGCGCACGGTTGCCTTGGACACGCCGAGCCGGTGGGCGATCTGGGTGTTGGTGTGCCCGGTCTACGAGGGGGTTTCATCGGCGGCGGCTAGGAGCCGACGAGCTGAGGCTTCATCGGAGGGGGCAACCAGCACGCGAACGCCCTGCAGTTGCAGCTGCGGCTCTTGTCCTCCGGCATCGTCCGCCGCCACGGCTGCTCGCAAGCCGTTACTGCGCAGCATGCCGACGATCAGTTCCGCCTCGGTGCGGCTGGCAACGACGGCCACAGGCACGGTCACGCCGTCCATGGCTCAACTCCTCTGCTCCTGTTACGGCCCGTAGACCGCTACTGGCATCATGGTCGCGCTGCGGGCGGCCCGTCAGCCGCCAGTATCCCCCTCCACCGCCATCGGCCGGCGTATCTATCGGCGAGCTGCGCCGCCTCTCGGCGGGGGCTGGAGCGCTCGGGCGGTTATGAGCCCTCGTCCTGGGCCAAGTCCTGGGCGATCTCCCGGATATGACCGCGGGGATCGGTGAAAGCTGGCGGTACGCAGTCCCGCGTTTCAGATCGGCCCTGGGCCAGCGTGGTAATAGAGAAGCAGCAGCTGGAGGAAGTGGGTAGCGAGGAGACAGCCCGCGAACGCGAGCGGGATCGCGGCCCAGGCCGCGATCCGGGACCGGCGGGCGAGCAGCGCAGCGGCGAGGATCAAGCCGCCGGTCAGCCACCAGACAAGTTCGTGGCCGTCCATGGCCTGGGCAGCACGGCTCAGGCATTGAGGTGTCGGCTGGTAAAGGCTGTAGCAGGCGGCGCGCGCGTTACTGTCCGTAACGAGAATCCCTGGAGTGGTCGGGTACACCAGCCAGACGAACAGGGCGGCGGCTATGCCCGCCAGGTGCCACCAGCTCGCCCGCTCAGCTCCGGCCGAGCGGACCTGCCACCATTGCACCACGGCGAATCCCGCGGCCACCGCTACCGGCACGGCCAGTACCGGCGCCGCGATCACCATGGGCATCCGGTTGGTGACCAGCCCTCCGACCAGCTCGGCAAGCAGTGCGCCGAAGACGACGACCCACCCGATCACCCCGCCCTCCCAGGGCTGAGTCAGCGGCGGTCGGCGCGTTGGCGGATCCTTCCTTGGTGGCCGGGTCACAGCACCCGGTATACCCGGTGCCACCCCGTAACCCGACGGCGGGGGCGTGGGCCGGACCGTCAGCCGCCGGATGCGACCGTGTCCCCGACGCTGTCGAGGAGAGCCGCAAGTATCCAGATGCCGCTGGGCACAAGGCAAATCAACCGGCGGCAAAAAGGCCGAGTGCTGTTAATGTGGGCCACGCCACATACCTTGGGTTCTGAGTCACCAAGATGGGCCTGTGGCAGCCGGGCCTGGGGAAACGCAATTCCCTGGGCCCGGCGTGCCTTTATAGATAAAGGCGCAGCTTCGCCTAGAACCGGCTAATAACTGGCGCGGGTGAGCCTTTTATGCGGTGGCTTTGCCGCATCTGCGTTAGAGTCGCAGGGTGCCGATGTTCCGGATCAGCGAGGCGGCCAGTCTGCTGGGGATCAGCCCTGACACCTTGCGCCGCTGGGCCGATGGGGGACGGGTCGAGACCACCACCGATGCCTCCGGACGGCTCGCCGTGGACGGCGCAGCGCTGGCCAAACTGGCTGAGGAGCTGGCCGACCGGGCCGATCGCGGGGTAGGTGAGAAGGTGGCGGCCCACTCGGCGCGGAACAGGTTCAGCGGCCTCGTCACCCGGGTTGTCCGCGACACCGTGATGGCGCAGGTCGAGATCCAGGCCGGGCCGTACCGGGTGGTGTCGCTGCTCAGCCGCGAAGCCGCCGACGAGCTCGGCCTGGAGCCAGGAATGATCGCGATCGCCGCCATCAAGGCCACCAACGTCTCCGTCGAGATCCCCGCCGCCGAATCGGCAAGATCATCAGGGCCGCCAGCCCGCTGAGGCCGGCTCGGCCAGGTAGAGCTCGTTGCGGTCGGGGTCGTGGAAGAAGGCGGGCAGGCAGCCCGAACTCATGGTCCCCCGGGGACCCGGGGCCGGCCACGGGGGCTAGCTCAGCCCCGGGGGTCATACCGGGGTAGAGCGAACATTACGCCCCCTTTACCCGGGCACACCAGCGTCTTAACGGGATCCTAACTGCCGGCCGAAAAGGCAAAGTAATGTTAAAATCCCATGTTCAGGGGCCGGGCGTTGGGGGGCATGCCCGGCCCTTGGGGGGCAAACGCGGGACGCTGGGCGCTATCCCGCGCAGGTCAGGACCGGTGGCCGCCGGATTCCCGCCCGGGCGCTCCTGCCGTTCGCTGGGACGACGCGCCAGCCGATAGCAGCTCTTCGATCCGGGCCAGCCGCTGGTCGAGTTCGGCCAGCGTCACCTCAGGTGTGTCCGCTTCCGCCTGCCGGACGCGGCTGGACCCCTGTGAGACGAAACTCGATGCCACCTGCGCGGTCAGAACGGCCAGCGTGAGCAGGCCGGTGCCCATGATGAAGCAGGCCGTGATCCGTCCCGGGGTGGTGACCGGGAAGAAGTCACCGTAGCCGACGGTGGTGACCGTCACCAGCGACCACCACACCGATTCACCCAGGGTATGGATGTTGGACTTGGGCGCGTGGCGCTCGAACAGGTAGACGATGACGGCACCGTTGGCGACCAGCACCGCCGCGGCCAGCAGGAAGCGGCCGAGGTGCCCGCGCCTGAACATGGATCTGACCAGGCGGATGCTGAAGACCAGGCGGACCGGCGGGAAGATCACCGAGGCGACCCCGATCGGATGGGCGGCCAGGTAACGCAGGTGGCGCCGGGCCAGGGTGCTGCGGATGGCCATGTCGGCTCCGTAGACGCCCGACAGAACGGCCCGGAGGGCCAGCACGAGCAGACGGGTGTCATGAGCGGCGCTGAAGTCGCCGAGCGGGACCACGCAGAGCCAGAGTGTGGCCAGCGCCAGGAGATCGAGGCCCGTCTGAGTCCTCGCCTCATAGGCAGCCAGGCGGCCACCGGGGTCCTCCACATCAGGGTCATCACCGGCACCGGGGCCTGGGCGCTGAGCAATGTCAGTCATGGCCACCAGCGTGGCACCGGAACTTCACGCGGCGGGCCCCGGCGGCCGGTTAGGCCGGCGGTGTCCCCAGCTGCGCAGGCGAACGGGGGAGGACGTCGCCTCACGGATTCACAGCCGGCGGCACATCCCCACCCGGGGCCGTGGGCCGCATCCCCTCCCCGGAGGGGGAACCGTCACCGCTCAGCCGCCACCCGCGAACGCTGGCCAGGATGATCAGGGCCGCGCCGAAGGTGATTGCCGAGTCCGCGATGTTGAACGTGGGCGGGAAGTACGCCAGCTTGATCCAGTCGACGACGGAGCCGTGCAGCGGGCCGGGCGATCGGAAGAGCCGGTCCGCGAGATTGCCGGCCGCGCCGCCGAGGATCAGGCCCAGGGCGATCGCCCACGGCCAGCTCCGCAATCTGCCGGACAGGCGAACGATCGCCACCAGCACTCCCACCGCGATCAGCGCGTATGCCGCCGTGTACGAAGGACCGATGTTGAACGCGGCACCCGGGTTGCGGTACAGGTGCAGGGTCAGCAGCCCGCCGAGCAGGACCACCGTCCGGTGGTGGGTCAGACCGGCCACGGCCAGGGCCTTGGAAGCCGCGTCCGCGGCACACACCACGAACCCGATCAGGAAGGCCACTGCCGCGTACCGCTTGGAGCTGATCACGTGGGCCTTCACCCCCGCATGCTAGTGGCCAGCGCGGACGTGGATGTCCAGGTGGAGCCGGGCCGGATGCGGCCGATCATCGGATCCCTCTCGCTCGGTGTCCCGGCGGTACTGTCGAGCATCTCACCGAACGCCTGGTGGGCACCGGGCCGGTCACCACCTGTGCCAGCGGCCAGCCGCTTAACTGGTGCCTTTCACCGCGTCGTCCCAGAACTTCTGGACGGGCGGGTAGATCAGCTCCTGATCGCGCGACAGCTCGGCCTTGACGGTCCGGGTCCGCTCGTCGGCGAGCACCTCGACGTGGCCGGCCTCCACGGCGTCAAAGACCTGCTGGGCGACCGATTCCGGGCTGTCTTTGGGCACGTTGGTGGCCAGGGCCGCCATGTCGGTGTCGATGAAGCTGGCGTGCACGGCGACCACCAGGGTGCCCTGATGGTGCAGCTCGATGCGGACGCCGTTGGTCAGCGACCAGGCCGCTGCCTTCGAGGCGCCGTAGGAGGCGTCGAGCGGGTTGGTGTAGAAGCTGGTGACCGAGAGCATGTTGACCATCGCGCCGCCGCCGTTGGCCGCGAGCACGGGCGCGAACGCCCGGCACATGCTCAGCGTGCCGAAGTAGTTGGTCTCCATCTCCAGCCGGGCGGCGTCCAGATCCGGCGCGTTGATGAACGTGCTGTATTTCAGCACTCCCGCGTTGTTCACGAGCAGGCTCACGTCCGCGCACTGCTGTGCGACCTGGGCGACGCGCCCCGGATCGGTGATGTCGAGCGCGATGGGCGTCACGCCGGGCTCGGTGACGGCGGCCGGATCACGCGCGGCCCCGTAGACCTTGGCCGCGCCCCGGCTGACCAGCTCCCGGGCGTACGCCCGGCCGAGCCCGCGGTTGGCCCCGGTGACCAGCGCAACCGATCCGCCGATCTTCATGCCTCTCCCCTCGGCCCGGGCGGTCCCGCCGCGAAGCCGGGACCCAACTTGATCTTTGAGTACGCTACCGTCTGGTCACATTCGCGCGCGGCCCGGGCCGACGCGGGACCCCGGCCGTGCCTACGGAGGATGTCATGGCTGCCAAACAGTGGAGCGACCTGAGCGAGCGCACCCGCAGGCTGATCATTGCCGCGGCAGTGGCCGACGGCACCCTCAAGATTGCCGCGCTCATCGACATCAAGCGCAGGCCAGCCAGCCAGATCCGCGGCCCGAAGTGGGTCTGGGCCACGGTGGTGACGATCGTCAACTCGGCCGGGATCCTGCCGATCTCATACTTCGTCTTCGGGCGGCAGCGGCCGCGGCCGTAGCCGGGCTGGACACTACAGTCAGCTTCGATCCCGCCGCCGGTGGATGCGCTGGACGTGCCTGACCCGGTCGCCGGCACCGCCGCCGACCATGAGCGGGTACGGCGCCTGCTCGAGGCCGCCATGCCGGGCATCGTGATGACCATCCGCGGTGCCCTGGGCTGACAGCGGGCCCGGCGGGCGGAATCGGCGCCGCCGGGCGGGCGGGTCCGGCTCAGTATCATGAAAAGAACGCTGGCCGCGGCGATGAAGGCCGCCCGATAAGAGATCACTTAATCGGCGGTCGCCCCCACGGGTAACAGCAATTACAGTCAGTCTCGGACAGCAGTGCCGGCCGGAGGTGCCTGAGGATGAGTCGCGAGCCGGATGAGACCCTCGACGTGCTGCGCGGGGTATGGAGCGCGCGCGGGCAGGGCGTCGCGGACCTCGACGAGGCCGCAGGCGCCGGGAAGGCCTGCAAGCGGATGGCGAACGTGGGCTTCGGCGACATGGCCGAGGACGACGCCGACCTGCGTGCCGCCTGGCGGGACCGGCTCCAGCGTGAAGGCAAGCTGAATCCCGAGGGCGGCAGCGTCGCCGACCTGATCCTCGGGCCAGCGGAGCGTCGCTGACCAGATGCCAGGAACCGAGCACCTGGCCGGCGCATCCGGCCAGCCGGAGAGCGTGGGCCAGCTGACGGACCTGCTGCGCGAGGGGGGCTACCTGGCCGACCGTGGCCTGGCCACCGCGCTGTTCGTCGCGATGTCCCTGCAGCGCCCCATCCTGCTGGAAGGCGAGGTGGGGGTGGGCAAGACCGAGGTGGCCAAGGTGCTCGCCTCGGTCTTCGGCCGCAAGCTCATCCGGCTGCAGTGTTATGAGGGCATCGACACCAGCCAGGCCCTGTACGAATGGGACTACACCCGGCAGATGCTGCAGATCAGGGCCCTGTCGGATCACCAGGCGATGGGGGAAGAAGCGGTCGACAAGCTGTTCGGCCCCAAATTCCTGCTGGAGCGGCCGCTGCTGGAGGCGGTCCGGTCCGGCGACCGGTCGGTGCTGCTGATCGACGAGGTCAACCGCGCGGACGACGAGTTCGAGGCCTTCCTGCTCGAAGTGCTGTCCGACTTCCAGATCAGCATCCCCGAGATCGGCACCATCAAGGCCGAGAGCGCCCCGCTGGTCGTGCTCACCTCCAACCGCACCCGGGAACTGCACGACGCGCTGAAACGGCGCTGCCTCTACCACTGGATCGGCTACCCGCCCGCCGAGCGGGAGGTGGAGATCGTGCTCATCCGCGAGCCGGGGGTCTCCGAGGCGCTGGCGCGCAATGTGGTGGCCGCCGTCAACCGGCTGCGCCAGCTCGACCTGGCCAAGCCGCCCGGTGTCGCCGAGACGATCGACTGGGCGCGCACGCTCGACCTGCTCGGCGGGACCGAGCTGGACCCCCAGCTGGCCCACGACACCCTCGGCGCCGTGGTGAAGGAACGCGACGACCTCGACGTGGTGCGGGACAACCTGGAAGAGATCACGTCCGGTGCCTAGCGCAGGCCCCGATGCCGGGCCGCGCCTGGGACACGCTCCCATCGTCGGGCTCCTGGTCGGGTTCGCGCGTGAGCTCCGCGCCGCCGGGCTCGCGGTCGGCTCCGGGGAGGTGCTGACCTACTGCGCGGCCATGACCTCGCTGGACCCGACCGATCTGCTCGACCTGTACTGGGCGGGCCGTGCCACCCTCGTCGCCCGGCACGACCAGATCGGCACCTACGACGAGGTGTTCCGCGCCTTCTTCCTGGACGCCGCCAGCCCGGCCCGGGAACTGCTGACGATCACCGCCCACGCCGGGGCGGAAACCCAGGCGGTGCTGGAGGTCCCGGCCACCGACCCGGCCCAGGACGGCCGGGAGGAGGAGGCCGTGCTCGGCCTGATGGCCTCCGACGTGGACACCCTCCGGCACAAGTCGTTCGCCGCCTGCACCCCGGAGGAGCTGGCCGCGCTGCGCAAGATCATGGCGCGGATCCGGCTGACCCCACCGCGGCGGCGCACCCGCCGCACCGTCGCCGGGAGCAGCGGCCGCGCCCCCGACATCCGGCGGACCATCCGCGCCTCGCTGCGCGCCTACGGCGAGCCCGCCGGGCTGTACTGGCGGCAGCGCAAGGTCCGGCTCCGCCCGCTGATCCTGATCCTGGACATCTCCGGCTCGATGGCCGACTATTCCCGCAGCCTCCTGCAGTTCGCGCACACGGCCAAACGGGCGGCCGCCAAGGTCGAGGTGTTCTGCTTCGGCACCCGGCTCACCCGCATCACCGGGGAACTGGCTACCCGGAGCCCGGACCAGGCGCTGGCGGAGGCCGCCCGCACGGTGTGCGACTGGGAGGGCGGGACCAGGATCGGCACATCTCTGGACGCCTTCGTCCGGGACTACGGGCGCCGGGGCCTGGCCCGCGGCGGCATCGTGGTCATCTGCTCCGACGGCCTCGACCGGGGCGACCCGGCCGTCCTGGCCGCGGCGATGGAGCGGCTGTCCCGGCTGTGCCACCGCCTGATCTGGATGAACCCGCACAAGGGCGACAACCCCGATTTCCGGCCGAGCACGCTGGGCATGATGGTCGCCGCCGAGCACGTCGACCTGGTGCTGTCCGGCCATGACCTGCGCAGCCTGGAAGAACTCGCGGCGCTGCTGCCTAAGCTGGGCTAGAGCCTGATCAGGGGCCGGTTGCGCGCGCTCAAGGCTGCTATGGCCGCCGTTTCGCACACTTTCCCGGCCGGAGACGAGGCGCCGGGAAGCCGGGGCAAGGGGGTATGAGGTGAGATGGCGTGTGGGGATCGAGGCGCAGGGCGACCGCGTGCTCTCGCGGGAGGAAGTGGTCGAGCTGGCTGACGCCGTCGCGGCCAGCTCGGGCATTGCCACCGGCATCGGCACCAACCGTTACGGCGCCCAGCTTCTGGTTGATGCCGGTACCCGCGACGAGGCGATTGAGAAGGCGACCGCCGAGTTCGCCGGCGCTGTCGCCCGGGCCGGGCTCCCGGTGTACCCGATCGTCCGGGTCGAGGCCGTCGGCGAGCACGAGGAATCCGGCGACTACGAGGCCGCTGGGGGAGACGGGGGCGTCGGCGGATGATCAGGCTGGGCTCGCTGGCCGGCTACCCGTTCGAGGGGCCGCGGCTGCTGGGCGGCTGGACGCCGCCAGCCCGGCCCGCCGTGTACGCGATCTGCTACAAGCCCGAGCCGGACACCAGCCCCGAGCGGTACGCGGTGATCTACGTCGGCCACTCCGCCGACCTGTCGGCCGAACGCTTCCCGTTCCAGCACCCGCGCGCCCACTGCTGGGTACGGCGGGCCGGGTCGAAATGGAAGGTCTACATCTGCACCTACGAGGTGCCGGGCGGCGGGCCGGGCCACCGGGAGCAGATCACCCGCGAGCTCGCCGCCATCTACCAGCCGCGCTGCAACCCCGAGCGGTACGACCAGTCCTGGAAGGACGAGTGGATCGGCGAGTACACCTCGGCGCCCAACACCGGCCCTCTCACGCGCCGCGGGCCGGGCCCCCCGGGCCCGCCACCGCCCCCGGACGCCGAGCCCCGGGACGCTTAACGGCGGTGCCCCGGCCCGCCCCACCGGGCGGCGGCGAGTGCCGGGCACCGCCGTTGAGCGCGCTGGTGGCCGTTACTGCCGGGGGGTGAAGCCGACCGCGTCGAGGAGGCGGGACCGGCGGGTACCGGAGGCCGGGCGGGCCGGCTCGGGGGGCGCCGGCTCGGCGGGCACGTAGGTCGCCCCCGTGACGATCTCCTCCGCCATCCCGTACAGCAGCGGCAGCGCGCCCGCCACCACGCCGCCGGAGGCGTTGATGTGCTCCACCCCGGGCCCGATCAGCTTGGCGTGGCCCACGATGTCCCGCACGATCTGCCCGCACTCCTCCAGGTTGGTGGCGATCCGGGCCAGCAGCGAGCCGACCCAGAACAGGTAGAAGGCCAGGCCCGCGACCAGCAGGACGATGTCGATGAGCGTGAAGACGACCAGCCCCGTCATGACTTGACCTTCCCGAGCACGCGGCCGAGGAACAGATGGTGCTGGAGGCCTTCGGCGAGGACCGCGTCCACGCCGTCGGCGACCTGCGGGATCAGCACCGTGTCCGCGGTGTTCGCCGACGCGGCCTTCAGCGTGTCCCGCACCTGCACCACCCGGCGGTCGATGACCTTCACAAAGTAGATGAGCAGGCTCAGCAGGGCCGCCACGGCGACCACCACGACCAGGCCGAGGATGTTCGCGGTCAGCCACAGGTTGTGCGTGGTCGAGGACATAGCCACGGCACCCATCGCTAACCTCCCAGCCTGGCGCGCCCGCGCTGCAGGCCGCCGATGATGATCGTGGCGTGCTCGATCGTGGTGCGCAGCGCGCCCAGCCGGGCGGTGTTGTCCACCGCGTCGGTCAGTGCGGCGTTGATCTTCGGCGCTTCGTTGCCGATCTGGCGGGCCAGCACCAGGATCGGCACGACCAGCGCCACAACGACCAGGACGATCACGATGCCGATCGTGTAGCCGGCCACCCAGCCGGTGGTGGACGTCCCGGCGGCGAGAACAACAGACATGGACTGCTCCTTTGGCAGTTCAGACGGTTTCGCAGAAATCGCGGACCGGCTTCAGGCTGGCGTTGACCGAGGTGAGCCGCTCCGGCACCGTGCTGGTCAGCTGCGCGACGGCCTGCACCCCCCCGGTGGTCGCGACGAGGGTCGCGCGGATCGCGCGGAGATGGAAGATGACCCGGAGCAGGCCGACCGCGGTAATCGCGATGATCAGCGCCGCGATGATCAATGTCACCCAGGCAGCTGCTGGCATGGCTGTTTCTCCTTTCCGGCTCAGCCGAGAAGCTTCGCGACCGAGCCCGCGTACCGGACCGCGCCGTTGGCCACTTCCTTGACCGTGTCGTCGGTCGTGGCCAGCGCGTCCGGGACGCCGTTGAGCTCGCCGATGAGCGCGACGCCGCCGGACAGGATCTCGTCGGTCGCGCCGCGGATCCGCTCCACCGCCGCGAGCACGCGGTTGAGCAGGAAGATGACGACCGGGAGTATGACAACCAGCAGGACGGCGTTGCCGATCCACCACCAGACCATGGCTCGTCTCCTCTCAGGTCGGGTTGGGCTTGTAGGGCAGGAAGAAGCGGGCGAAGACCCGCTGGAGGGCCATCATCGCGGCCCGCAGCCCCAGCGTGAATCCGCCCGCCGGGGAGGCGGCGGCGGCCTGCGCAGGGGTTTCGCCGCGCTCGGCGGCGTCGATCCGGGCCGCCATGTTGGCCGAGAAGTCGCGCATGAGCACCGAGGTGACGTCGGAGATCATCCCCCGGCCGTACTGGGCGGCGGCCCCGGAAAGCTGCAGGTCCTGGGCGACGCCGACCTTGGTGCCGCGCCCGGCCCGCGCGAGCGTGGCTGTGACGATCATGCTGGCCTGGCCCCGGCCCCTCAGCTCGGCCCCGCTGGCGTGGATCACGACCCGCTTGGCGGCCTCGTCCCGCTCGGTGATCTCGGCCTTCCCGCCGAACTGGAGCCGGACCGGGCCCATCCGGACCGCCACCTGGCCCTCGTACTTGTCGTCGCCGAGGTCCTTCGTCAGCTCGGTGCCCGGCAGGCAGGCGGCCACCTGCGGGATGTTGTCGAAGAACTGCCAGACCTTCTCGACCGGCGCGGCGACCTCGAAGTCGCTTTTGATCAGCATCGGGTCCCTTTCTTAACGTAAGCGGCGGGGTCGGCCTCGAACGCGCGGCGGCAGCCGGCCCGGCAGAAGTAGTACGTGACCCCGTCGTGCTGGAGCGGGTAACTGGAGTCGTCGGCCACCACGGTCATCCCGCAGACCGGGTCGGTGGCCTCAGCCGGCGCGGCCAGCAGTGGATGACCGGCCTGGTCCCCGGCCGCGGCAGCCCGCTGCCCATGATCGGCCCGGGATCCGCCCTTGCTGGTCGCGCCCGTGCTGGTGGCATCGGCACCGGCCGTTCCCCCGGCGATCTTGCCCGCGGCGCGGAGCTGGACCAACTCGGCCAGGACCGCGACCGCGATCTCCCGGTGTGAGGTCCGCCCGAGGTCGAGCCCGGTCGGGGCGTGGACCCGGTCGAGCTGGTCCTTGGGCAGCCCCCGGTCGGCGAGGTAGCCGAGGACGGCCGCGCCCCGGCGCTGCGAGGCGACCAGGCCGAGGTAGGCGGGCCGGGCGAGCACCGCCTGCTCGACCGCTTCCTCGTCGCCGTGGCCTTGAGTGGCGACGACCACCATCGAGCTCTCGTCCGCGTCGGCCGCGGAGAAGCCGGAGCCGTCGAGCAACGCGGTGCGCCAGCCGAGCGCATCGGCCAGCGCGGCCAGCGTCTGCGCCATCGGTGAGCGGCCGACGATGACCAGCCGCGGCGCGGGCTGCACCGGCTCGATGAACACCTCCAGCGCGCCCTCGCTCTGGCAGGCGATCGGCACGACCGTCATCCCCTCCGGGACCGTCTCGCCGAACTGATCCGGGGTGCCGAGGAGCAGCAGCCGGGGCTCGCCGTCGGTGATCACCTGCTGGGCCTGGCGGATGACCACCGGCTCCGCGCAGGCCCCGCCGATCCAGCCGTGCACCTCACCGTCGGCCGTGATGATCGCCCGGCTGCCCAGCTGGCCCGAGGACGGGCCCTGCCGCCACACCACGGTGGCCAGTGCGAACGCCTGCCCCGAGCGGGCCAGCTCGCTGGCCCGCTCCAGGACACCCCAGCCGTCCATGCCTGCTCCCCGGTCAGTCGTCCGACCGGACCGGCGGGGCGCCGGAGACGTCGTGGCGCTTGGTGATCGCCTCCCAGACCCGGTCGGGCAGCAGCGGCATGTCGATGTTGCGGACCCCGGTGTCGGCGATCGCGTCCATCACCGCGTTGACGAACGCCGCCGGGCCGCCGACCGCCGCGCACTCACCGACCCCCTTGGCGCCGATCGGGTGGTGCGGGCTCGGGGTGACGACCTCGCTGTGCAGCTCGTAGCCGGGGGTCTCCCAGGCGGTGGGCAGCAGGTAGTCCATGTAGTTCGAGCCGACGCAGTTGCCCTCGGCGTCGAAGGTGATGAACTGCATGTTGGCCATCGCGTAGGCCTCGGTCAGCCCGCCCATGATCTGCCCCTCGACGATCATCGGGTTGATCCGGACGCCGCAGTCGTCGACCGCCACCATGTTCAGCACATCCCAGACCCCGGTCTCGGGATCGACCTCGACCGTGACGATGTAGACGGCGAACGGCCAGGTGAGGTTGGGCGGATCGTAGTAGGCCGTGTTCTCCAGGCCCGGCTCCATGCCGTCGGGCATGTTGCTGTAGGCGGCCATCGCGCATTCCTGGATGGTCACGCCGCGGTCGGGGGCGCTGCGGACGTAGAACCGTCCCAGCTCCCACTCGACGTCCTCCTCGGACACCTCCAGCAGGTGCGCGGCGAGCTTCCGCGCCTTGGCCCGGATCTTCCTGGACACCATGGCCACCGCCGCCCCGGCGACCGGGGTGCTGCGCGACGCGTAGGTGCCCATGCCGAACGGGGCGGTGTCGGTGTCGCCCTCCTCGACGACCACGTCCTCGGCGGGCAGGCCCAGCTCGTGGGCGACGATCTGGGCCCAGGTCGTCTCGTGCCCCTGGCCCTGGGTCTTCGCGCCGGTCCGCAGGATCGCCTTGCCCGTCATGTGCACCTTGAGCTCGGCCGAGTCGAACATCTTGATGCCGAGGATGTCGTACTCGCGGCTGTTCCCGGCGCCCAGCGGCTCGGTCATGGTGGAGATGCCCAGGCCCAGCAGCCGGCCCTTGGCCTTCGCCTCGGCCTGCTGCCGCCGGAAGTCCTCGTAGCCGACCGCCTTCAGCCCGACCTCCAGGCACTTGCCGTACTGGCCCGAGTCGGTCAGGAAGCCGAACGGGGTGCGGAAGGGGAACTGGTCGTCGGAGACGAAGTTGATGCGGCGGAACTCGGCCTGGTCCATGCCCAGGTCGTGCGCGGCGGCCTGGACCATCCGCTCCTGGAAGAACATCGCCTCGGTGACCCGGAACGAGCACCGGTAGGCGACCCCGCCGGGGGCCTTGTTGGTATAGGCGCCGCGAGCCGTGACGTGGCCGACCGGGATGTCGTAACAGGCGAAGGCGGAGTGCAGCAGCCCGATCTTGAACTTGCTCGGCTGGGCGTCGGAGAAGAACGCACCGTGGTCGGAGTCCACGTGCATGCGGACGGCGAGGATCTTGCCGTCGTTGCGCAGCGCCAGCTCGCCGTCCAGGTAGATGTCACGCGCGAACCCGGTGGAGATCAGGTTGCCGGTCTTGTCCTCGATCCACTTGACCGGTACCTCCAGCAGGATCGAGGCCAGGATCGAGCAGACGTACCCGGGGTAGACGGGCACCTTGTTGCCGAAGCCGCCGCCGATGTCGGGCGAGACGATCCGGATCATGTGCTCGGGCAGCTCGGCCACCAGCGCGACCGCGGCCCGGATGATGTGCGGGGCCTGGGTCGTCATATAGACGGTGAGCTTGGAGGTGGCCCGGTTGAAGTCCGCGATCGACCCGCAGCACTCGATCGGCGAGGGGTGCGACCGCGGGTAGTGCAGCCGCAGCCGGGAGATCATGTCCGCCTGGGCGAACGCGGCCTCGGTCCCGGCCGCGTCGCCGACCTCCCAGTTGTAGATGACGTTGCTGTCCTGGCCCTGCTTGTCGTCGCGGATGACCGGCGCGCCGTCGGCGAGCGCCTGCTCCGGGTTG
This sequence comes from uncultured Actinomycetes bacterium, assembly GCA_963730065.1. Lineage (GTDB taxonomy): Bacteria > Actinomycetota > Actinomycetes > Streptosporangiales > Streptosporangiaceae > UBA9676. Next base: position 96,166 of record CAVSQL010000024.1, read on the forward strand.
ACGATCGGCGGCAGCGGCTCGTACTCGACGTCGATCGCCTCGCACGCATCCTTGGCGATGTAGGGGTCGTCCGCGATCACGCAGGCGACCTCCTGGCCCTGGAACCGCACCTTGTCGGTGGCCAGCACCGCCTGGGTGTCATAGGACAGCGTTGGCATCCACGCCAGGTTGCGGGTGGCCATCATCTCGCCGGTCAGCACCAGGTGCACGCCGGGAATCTGCCACGCCCGGCTGGTGTCGATCGACACGATGCGGGCGTGCGCCAGCGGGCTGCGCAGGATCTCCATGTGCAGCATCCCGGGCAGGACGATGTCGTCGGTGTAGTTGCCCTTGCCCCGGATGAAGCGGTTGTCCTCGACCCGCTTGCGGCTCGCGCCCAGGCCGCCGATCTTGATCTCGTCCAGTGCGGTCACGTCATGCCTCCTGTGCTGGCTCGCCAGCCGGCTCGGGCTGTGCTGGGTCCCCAGCCGGCTCGGGCCGGAGCTTGGCCGCGGCCCACAGCACCGACTTGACGATGTTCTGGTAGCCGGTGCAGCGGCAGAGGTTGCCGGACAGCGCCCAGCGCACGTCGTCCTCGGTCGGGTCGGGGTTGGCGTCGAGGAGGGCCTTGGCGGCCAGCATCATGCCCGGGGTGCAGAACCCGCACTGCAGCCCGTGTTCCTCCTTGAAGCCCTCCTGCAGCGGGTGCAGCTCGCTGGCGGTGGCCAGGCCCTCCACGGTGGTGATCTCATGCCCGTCGGCCTGCACCGCGAGCATGGTGCACGACTTGATCGCCTTGCCGTCGACGAGCACCGTGCAGGCGCCGCAGTTGGTGGTGTCGCAGCCCATATGGGTGCCGGTCAGCCCGAGGCCCTGGCGGATCAGGTGGGCGAGCAGCAGCCGGGGCTCCACCTCGGCTATCTTCTTCACGCCGTTGATCGTGAACCTGATCCGGCGCATGGGGACCTCGCCGGTGGCCTGGTCGCCGAGGTCGTCATACACGGTGGTCATGTCAGGCCGCCCTTTCCGCGGACTCGCCGTCGCGGCTCAGCAGCCGGACCACGAAGGTGCGCACCATGTGCCGCTTGTATTCCGCGCTGCCGCGGTGATCGGTCCGCGGCCTGGCCGCCTGCGCGGCGAGCTCGGCCGCCTGCTCGATGCTCTCGGCGGTCAGCGCCTTCCCGGCCAGCGCGCCGGCCGCGGCGGTGGCGGCGATGGTCGATCCGCCGACCCCGGTCAGGGCGATCCCCGCCCGCCGCACCGTCCCGCCGGAGGTCTCCACCGCCACCGCCACGCCGACGGTCGCGAAGTCGCCGACCCGGCGCTCCAGCTTGAGATAGCCGCCGGAGCGGGTTCCCTGCGCCGCCGGGATGACGGCCTCCACCGCGATCTCGTCCGGCTCCAGCGTGTTCTCGAACGGCCCGGTGACGAAGTCCGCCATGCCGATCGCGCGCCGGCCGCCCGGCCCCTGCGCGATCACCGAGCCGCCGAGCGCCGTCACCACTGAGGCCCAGTCGCCCTGGGGGTCGGCGTGGCAGAGCGAGCCGACCAGGGTGCCACGGTTGCGCACGAGCGGGTCGGCGATCAGCGGCGCGGCCGCGGCCATGGTCGGCTGCGTGCTCTTGAGCAGGTCCGAGTGCTCCAGGTCGGCGTGGCGGCAGAGCGCGCCGATGCGGAGCGTGCCGTCCGCGTCCGCGCGGTGGTAGTCGAGACCGCCGATGTTGTTGATGTCGACGATCAGTTCCGGCGACGCGAAGCGCAGCTTCATCAGCGGTACCAGGCTCTGGCCACCGGCCATCACCTTCGCCTCGTCCCCGCCCTCGGTCAGCAGGCTGATCGCCTCGCCGAGCGAACGCGGTGCCTCGTAACGGAACCGAGACGGATACATGCGATCCTCCGATGTCCTTGTCTGGACGTTGTAACGCGGGCCACTGCCTCCCGGCTCAGCGCCGGCCTGGGCCGGAGCCGTTGCAGCCAGTGGTTTCCGGGGGCGTCGCCGGCCCGGGGAGAAGCGCGTTCAGGATGATTCCTGCTCTCGCCGCGCATCCGGGTCGGCCACGGCCACCGGGAGTGACTCATAGTCGGGGTCCGGGCGCCGTTCCTGGTCCGGCGGCCACGGTCCCGGCACCGGCTGGCCGGCGATCTTGAGATAGTCGATCAGCTCGGGCCAGGCCCAGACGGTCGGGCTCTTCCCGGTCTTCGGCGCGTTCTCGATCAGCTCGTACAGGCGCGGATTGCCCTGGCTGTGACCGCTGGATTCGATCCGCATGGGCACCGCTCCTGGCGTTGGGCGGGCAGCGTGCCGTCGCCCGCGATTCCTCACATGATCTCCTCGCCCGTGTCAACCCCGCAACCGGCGAATAAGTTCTTGCTTAAGGGACTTCTCACCAGGGCTTACTGGTCCCCCCCGGGGCCGCGAGCCGCCCCGGGGTCTTCCTGGGGCTGGCCGGCGCCGCCGACGTGCCGTACCAGGCTGTGCGCCGGGTCTGGCCAGCCCGGCAGGCCCCGGGCCCGGGATCGGCCGGTCAGCTCCAGATCGTTACGTACACAGGTGGCCGGAACCGGGACGGCGGCACGCCCTCCGCCGGTGAGCGCATCAGGTACATCGCCTCCGGCGTGCCGAGGAAGCGCCGGAGCGCGCTGGTGGCGGCGCTGCGGTGCTGGCGGTCCAGCATGCTGACCTGCCAGCAGGCGTCCGTCGGCACGCCGGGCACGTCTACCAGGGACAGCTCGCCCCGGCGCAGCTGCTGGGCCACCAGGTGCTCGACCGCCGGTGCCGCACCCCCACCGTCGGCCGCCGCGGCCCAGGCGGCGGTCTGGTTGGGGAACACCCTGATCATGTTCTCGGGAATCCCCAGCTTGTCCAGCAGCTGCCCGGTGCCGGTGCCGGGGTCGGTACCGGACGGGTCGACCAGCCAGCGCCACTGGCGCGGGTTGCCCCGGAGGCTGGACTGCCCGGCCGTGACCACGACGACGCGGTACCGGAAGATCGGCTCGGTCACCACCGCCAGCGCCGGGTCATCGGCCACGCTGGGGCTGATCGCGACATCGGCCAGCCGGTTGGCGACCAGCACCCCCATCTCTTTGGTCACCGCCACGCCGACCGACACCTCGACCGAGCCCGGGTACCGGCGGGTGAACGCCTCCATCAGCGGGCCGATCACGAACTCCGCGACGGTTGAGGTGGCGACCACCCGCAGCTGCTCGGGCGCGCCCTGCGCGGCGCGGACCGCCGCGTGCGCCTCGGCGCCGAGCACCACGATCTGCGAGGCGGAGGAGAGCAGCCGGGAGCCGCCGGCGGTCAGCGTCATCCCCCCCGGGCCGCGGGTCAGCAGCTGGTCGCCCAGGTGCTGGCGGAGAGCCGACAGGGCCTGGGACACCGCTGGCTCGCTGACGCCGAGCGCGTTCGCGGCGGCGGTCACCGAGCCCAGCCGGGCGACCAGCACAAACGCGTTCAGCTGCGTGAGGGTCATAACCATCCCATTATCACCGCGCGGGCCACCGGCGTTTGCCCTCGTAGACTGCTCACGCGGGCCAGGATCGGAGGGAGGGGCGCATGCAGGTGCCGGCGCATGTCGAGTACGAGAAGGCATCCAGCGTCGAGCACGCGCTCAGCCTGCTCGCCAGGTACGGCCCGGAGGCGCGGATCCTGGCCGGCGGGCACAGCCTGATCCCGATGATGAAGCTGCGGCTCGCGCAGCCGGAGACCCTGATCGACATCAACGGGCTCAGCGAGCTGTCCTATCTCGAAGTCAACGGCGGTGAGCTGCGGATCGGGGCGCTGACCAGGCATGCGCAGCTGCTCGACTCGGCCGCCGCGAGCGAGCACTTCGCGATCCTCCACGACGCCGAGAAGGTGATCGCCGATCCCGTCGTGCGCAACTGGGGAACGGTCGGTGGCTCCCTCTGCCAGGCCGACCCGTCCGAGGACCTGTCGGCGGCGTTCGCGGCGCTGAAGGCCCGCATGGTCATCCACGGCCCGGACGGCAGCCGGACGGTATCGGCCCGGGAGTTCCACACCGGTCCCTACGAGACCGTGGTCGGCGCGGGCGAGATGCTCACCGAGATCCGGATCCCGATCTCGCCGGGCGGCGGCAGCGCCTACGAGAAGGTGGGCCGCCGGGTCGGGGACTGGCCGGTGGGCGCGGCCGGGGTGGCCATCTGGCTGGCCGGCGACGTGGTGGCCGATGCCGGGATCGGGCTCACCGCGGTCGGCGCGCGCCAGTTCGCGGCGCCGGAGGCCGAGGAGTTCCTGCGCGGCGCGCCCCCCACCGACGAGAGCTTCGCCCGGGCCGGTGAGATCGCCGCCGGGCACTGCCGGCCCGTGTCCGATCAGCGCGGACCCGCCGACTACAAGCGGCATCTGGCCGCCGAGCTCACCGTGCGCGCCCTGCGCGTCGCGATGCGCCGGGCGCAAGGGTAGGCCATGTCTCGTAGATCCCCAGCCTGCTGCGCGGCCGCCGGACGGGCGTCTCGCGGCGTTGTCGTCGTCGCCGATAGCTCCACTGTCGGCTCCTCCTCCGCCTTGCGATCCCCCACCCGCCTCCCCGTCCCCCTTCATGGCGCCGCTCGCGACGGCTTGGATCCACGAGACACGGCGTGCTGACGTGCAGATCACCGTGACCGTCAACGATGCAGTGTTCACCCGTGAGGTGGAGCCGCGGCTCCTGCTGATCCACTTCCTGCGCGATGAGCTCGGGCTCACCGGCTCGCACTGGGGCTGCGACACCTCGAACTGCGGCGCCTGCGTGGTCTGGATGGACGAGCTGCCGGTGAAGTCGTGCACGGTGCTCGCGGCCATGGCCGATGGCCGCCAGGTGCTCACGGTGGAAGGCATGGAACGGAATGGCCGGCTCGACCCGGTCCAGGAGGGTTTCACCCGCTGCCACGGGCTCCAGTGCGGGTTCTGCACGCCGGGCATGATGCTGACCGCCCGCTGGCTGCTCGATCACAACCCGGACCCGACGCCGGCGCAGATCCGTGAGGCGCTGTCCGGCCAGGTCTGCCGGTGCACGGGCTACGAGAACATCGTGCGGTCGGTCCAGTGGGCAGCGCAGCACCATGACGGCGACGACCACGGCGGCCACCGTTCGGCGCCTGGGAGGGCCGGGTGAGGCCGCGGGCGCCGGGCCACGGCTCTTGCCGGCGCGCCTCCGGTACGACCCAGCGTCAGCGGTGTCCCGGCGCCGAGGACCGCCTCCCGATGCCAGCGAAGCGCCCGCGAGGGAGGCAATGAAATGAGTGCCGCGGAGGCGAACGGGGCGTACGGGCCGGTCCCGCGCAAAGAAGATGCCCGCTTCATCCGCGGCCGGGGCGTGTTCGTCGACGACATCCAGCTGCCCGGCATGCTGTACGGCGCGATCCTGCGCAGCCCCTTCCCCCACGCCAGGATCACCGCGATCGACACCGTGGCGGCGCAGGCCCACCCGCGGGTCGAGGCCGTGTTCACGGGGCAGGACCTGGCCGGGCTCGGGCTGGCCTGGATGCCCACAATCTCCCAGGATGCGCAGGCCGTCCTGGCCACCGACAAGGTGCGCTTCCAGGGCCAGGAGGTCGCGTTCGTGGTGGCCCAGGACCGGTACTCGGCCCGCGACGCGCTGGAGCTGATCCACGTCGAGTACGAGCCGCTGCCGGCGGTGGCCGACGCCGCGCGGGCGCTCGACCCCGGTGCCCCGGTCATCCGCGACGACCTGCCGGGCAAGGCCGACAACCACATCTTCGACTGGGAGGCGGGCGACAAGGCGGCCACGGACGCGGTTTTCGCCGCCGCGGACGTCGTGGTCAGCCAGGACATGCTCTACCCGCGCTCGCATCCCGCCCCGCTGGAGACCTGCGGCATGGTGGCCGACATGGACCCGGTCAGCGGCCGGCTGACCCTGTGGTCCACGTCCCAGGCCCCGCACGCGCACCGCACGGTCTACGCGCTCGTGGTCGGCCTCCCCGAGCACAAGATCCGGGTGGTCTCCCCCGACATCGGCGGTGGTTTCGGGAACAAGGCCCCCATCTACCCCGGCTACGTCTGCGCCATCGTCGGCTCCATGAAGACCGGCAGGCCGGTCAAGTGGGTCGAGGACCGGTCGGAGAACCTGATGTCCACCGCGTTCGCCCGCGACTACCACATGCGGGGGGAGATCGCCGCCACCTCCGACGGCCGGGTCCTGGGCCTGCGGGCCAGGGTGCTCGCCGACCACGGCGCCTTCAACGCGACCGCCCAGCCGACCAAGTACCCGGCCGGGTTCTTCCACATCTTCACCGGCTCCTACGACCTGCGGGCCGCGCACTGCCAGGTGACCGCCGTCTACACGAACAAGGCACCCGGCGGGGTCGCCTACTCCTGCTCGTTCCGCATTACCGAGGCGGTGTACCTGGTCGAGCGGATGATGGACGTCCTGGCCCGCGAGCTCGGCATGGACCCGGCCGAGCTGCGGATGAAGAATCTGCTGCGGCCCGAGCAGTTCCCCTACACCACCCCGTCCGGCTGGGAGTACGACTCCGGCGACTACCCGCGCGCGCTGACGCTGGCGATGGACATCGCCGGATACGACGAGCTGCGCCGCGAGCAGGCCGCGAAACGGGAACGCGGCGAGTACATGGGCATCGGGATCAGCTTCTTCACCGAGGGAGTCGGCGCGGGCCCCCGGTCGCACATGGACATCCTCGGGCTCGGCATGGCCGACGGGGCCAGCCTGCGGGTCCACCCGACCGGCACGGCCGTCCTCGGTGTCTCCTGCCAGACCCAGGGGCAGGGCCACGAGACCACGTTCGCCCAGATCGTCGCGCACGAGCTCGGCCTGTCCCCGGACGACATCGAGGTCGTCCACGGCGACACCGACCGGACGCCTTTCGGCCTGGGCACCTACGGGTCCCGGTCCACCCCGGTCTCCGGCGCGGCCGCGGCCATGGTCGCCCGCAAGGTCCGGGAGCGCGCCCGGTTCGTCGCCGCGGCGATGCTCGAGGCCTCACCGGACGATCTGGAGTGGGCCGCCGGCAAGTGGCAGGTGCGCGGCGACCCGGACCAGGCCAAGGGCATCCCCGAGATCGCGATGGCCGCCCACTCCAGCCTGGAGCTGCCCGCCGGGATCGAGGGCCACCTGGACGCGGAGGTCGTCTACAACCCGCCGAACCTCACCTTCCCGTTCGGCGCGTACATCTGCGTCACCGACGTGGACGCGGGCACCGGCCAGGTCACGGTCCGCCGGTTCATCGCCGTGGACGACTGCGGGGTGCAGATCAACCCGATGATCGTCGAAGGGCAGGTGCACGGCGGCCTCGCGGACGGGGTCGGCATGGCCCTCATGCAGGTCATCGCGTTCGACGCCCAGGGCAACTGCCTCGGCGGCTCGTTCATGGACTACCTGCTGCCAACGTCGGTGGAATGCCCGTCCTGGGAGCTGGCCGAGACCGTCACGCCCTCGCCGCACCACCCGATCGGCGCCAAGGGGATCGGCGAGTCGGCCACCGTCGGCTCCCCGCCGGCCATCGTGAACTCGGTGATGGACGCGCTGGCGCCGCTCGGCGTCGTGCACGCCGACATGCCCCTCACCCCGGCCAACGTGTGGTCGGCCATCCAGGGACGCCGGCTCCGGACCGATCTGTCCCTCACCTGAGGTGGCAGCGTGGGACATGACGCAGGCACCGCCGTTAGGCATGAATCGGGCTGCGGGCGGCGGTATGAATCAAGCACGCGGCCGCGTGCAGCATGATAGGCACATGCGGGTATGTCAGCTGGTGCTCCGGGGATGAGTGATCTCGCGGAGCGGATTCCGGACGTTACGGCGTTGCTGACCGCGCTCGACGCCACTGGGTACCTGGCGGACGAAGCGCTCGGGACGGCGCTCTTCCTGGCCGCGCGGATGGGGCAGCCCATCCTGCTGGAAGGTGAGCCGGGGGTGGGCAAGACCGAGGCGGCCAAGGCGCTGGCCGAGGCGCTGGGGACCCCGCTGCTGCGGCTCCAGTGCTATGAGGGCCTGACCTCGTCGGAGGCGCTGTACGAGTGGAACTACCCGCGCCAGCTGCTGGCGATCCGGCTGGCCGAGGCGCGGGGCGAGACGCTGCGGGACGCCGACCTGTTCAGCGAGGAGTACCTGCTCGCCCGGCCGCTGCTGGCCGCGCTCGACCACCCGGGCCCGCTCCCGGCGGTGCTGCTGATCGACGAGGTGGACCGGGGCGACGACGAGTTCGAGGCGTTCCTGTTCGAGATGCTCGCCGAAGCCGCGGTGACCATCCCGGAGCTGGGGACCCGCCGCGCCCACTTCCCCCCGGTCGTGGTGCTGACCTCCAACCGGACCCGGGACCTGCATGACGCGCTGAAACGGCGCTGCCTGTACCACTGGATCGACTACCCGGACGACGGACGGGTGGCGGCCATCATCCGGCGGCGGGTGCCCGCCACCGCCGAGCCGCTCGCCGGGCAGGTGGCCCGCGGCGTCGCCCGGCTGCGCGAGCTGGACCTGGCCAAGCCACCCGGGGTGGCCGAGGCCATCAGCTGGGCCCAGGCCCTGCAGGTGCTGGGCACCGACGGCCTGAACCGGGTGTCGGCGGAACGGACCGCGGGAGCGGTGCTGAAGTACTCCGAGGATCTGCGGACGGCCCGCGCCGCCGGTTACGGCGGGCTGGCCGACGGTGATGACTGACGACCTGGCCCTGACCGCCGCCCGGTTCGGCACGGCCCTGCGCGCCGCCGGGGTACCGGCTGATCCCGGCCGGTGCCAGCGGTTCGCACGGGCCGTCACCGTGGCCCGCCCGGCCACCGGCCGCGCTCTCTACCTGTGCGCCCTCGCCACCCTGATCTCCACTCAGGCGCAGATCGAGGCACTGGACCGGGTGTTCGGCGAGATGTTCGGCGGCCTCGGCGACGAGGCGCCCCGGCCGGCCGGCCCGCAATCCCCGGGCGCGCCGGACGCCCGGCCGCAAGCCGACGGCCCGTCACCCGCTGACCTGCTGGCCCAGGCGGCCAACGCCGCCCGCACGCACGCCGCCCAGGAACGGCCGCCGGACCCCGCCGATGAGCAGGCGCCGGACCAGGATGAGGGCCCGCAGGGAAGCCCGGAGGCGGACAAGGGCTGGCTCCGGGCCGAGTCGCTGGCCGAGGGCGAGGACGAGGACCCCGAAGCCAGCCCGGAGGAAGACGGCCAGGGCGCCCGGGCCGCGCTCGCCAGCGCCACGGAACGGCTCGCGGGCAAGGACTTCGCCGAGCTTTCCCCGGCCGAGCTGCTGATGCTGTCCGGGCTCATGCGCAAGCTCACCCTCGCGGTGCCGCTGCGCCGGTCCCGCCGCCCCCGGCCCACCGCGCACGGCGGCCGCACGGACCTGCGGGCGACGTTGCGCTACGCCCGGCGCACGGGCGGTCATCCGGTCCGGCTGGCCCGGCGGGCGCCGCTGATGGAGCCGCGGCGGCTCGTGGTGCTCTGCGACATCTCCGGGTCGATGGAGCCGTACGCGCGGGCCATGCTGCAACTGCTGTACTGCGCGGCCGGCGGGGCGGAGGCCGAGGTCTTCACGTTCGCCACCCGGCTCACCCGGATCACCGGCACCCTGGCCCACGCCCGGCCCGCCGTCGCGCTCCAGCAGGCCGGCCAGGCGGCACCCGACTGGCTGGGCGGGACCAGGATCGGGGAGTCGATCAAGGACTTCAACAACAACTACGGGCGCCGGGGCATGGCCCGCGGCGCGGTCGTCGTCATCATCTCCGACGGCTGGGACACCGGCGACCCGGAGATCCTGGGCCGTGAGATGGAGCGGCTGTCGCGGGTGGCACACCGGATCGTGTGGGTGAACCCGCGCACACAGAGCTCCGAATACCGCCCGCTGGCCGGCGGGATGGCGGCGGCCTGGCCCTACTGCGACGCGGTGGTGAGCGCCCACACCCTGCACGCCCTGGACGACCTCACCGCCGCCCTGGCACACCCCGGCCGGCGCGAGCCGCTGCCCGCCGACCGGCTGCACACCTCACCGGTGCCGCCGCCGCCCAAGTTGTGAGGCCTTGCTGCCGTCCCTGAACCAAGCTCATGATCACGGGAAGGCCGGCCCCTCAGCAGGCCAGGCGCGGGAAACTGGGCTGGGCGCCGGCCGGGAAAAACTCGAGGCGCAACGAGCCGGACCTGGGGATGAGGATCGCGACGCCTTGGCCGGGAGTCCACGCCGAAGGCACAAACAGGTACTGACCGCCGGATTCGAGCATGAGCTTGAGACCGTCGTAGCGGAAGCGGTAGGCAGCCTGTGAGTCCCGGCAGCGTACCTCGCGGACGCCGGGGGCGTGCAGGCTCAGGCTGCGCTGGCTGTAGACGACGACGCTGGGGTAGGAGGGCAGGTCCCCGTGTTATATGAGGCTAATGCGGCCCTTGATGTAAGTGGGCTCTATTTGCCTGGGGCGGTCCCGATTTGCCTGGGGCGGTCCCGGCTCATCGGCAGGGACGCCGCCAGGACCGCCCGCTGGGTCGGCGATGCCGGGCCACGCTGGCAGGACAGGCCACGGCCGGCCGGAAATACGTTACCGGTTTCCGGCTGGGCCGGGTTAGTGTCTGCCGGGCAGCCCGTCGGCGGACGTGGGGAAGGGGCCAGCGTGGGTCATATCGACGTCGCACACGTGGGCCATGTCCTGCCCACGGGCCGGATGCTGCTCGACGACGCATCGTTCAGGATCGGGGAAGGAACGACCGCGGCCCTGGTCGGGCCGAACGGTGCGGGCAAGACGACCCTGATCCGGATCATCGCGGGGGACCTTACCCCGCAGTCGGGCACGGTCGTCGTCAGCGGTGGTCTCGGCGTGATGAGGCAGTTCGTCGGGGGGATCCGGGGAGCCGCCTCGGCGGGGAAACAGGACGGCCGGGGGATCCGGGAGGCCGACTCCGCGGGGGAACAGATCGGCTCCGCGGGGAAAGGGGCCGGCTCCGCTGGCCAACAGGACGGAGGGGAGCCCGCTTCCCCGGGAGCGGGCGCCGCTGGCGCCGCCGAAGGTCCGACGGCGGACTCTGGCAGCGAGCCGCCCGGCCAGCCCGACACCGGCCGCGTCACCGGCGACTCTCCCGTCCGCGACCTGCTGATCTCGGTCGCACCGCCGCGGGTGCAATCCGCCGCCGCCCGGCTGGACGCCGCCGAGCTGGCGATGATGGAGCGCGACGACGAGCCGACCCAGATGCGGTACGCGGCCGCGCTGGCCGAATGGGGCGACGCGGGAGGCTACGACGCCGAGGTCACCTGGGACGCCTGCTGCATGGCCGCGCTCGGGGTCGGCTACGAGCGCTGCCGCTGGCGTGAGGTCGGCACCCTGTCCGGCGGCGAGCAGAAGCGGCTGGTGCTGGAGGCCCTGCTGCGCGGGCCGGCCGAGGTCCTGCTGCTCGACGAGCCCGACAACTACCTCGACGTCCCCGGCAAGCGCTGGCTGGAACAGCAGCTCACGTCAACGCCCAAGACGGTGCTGCTGGTCAGCCACGACCGGGAGCTGCTCGCGAACTGCGCCGAGCGCATCGTCACCGTTGAGGACGGCAGCGTGTGGGTGCACGGCGGCGGGTTCGCGACCTACGCCCAGGCCCGCCGGGACCGGATCGAGCGCCTGGACGAGCTGCGCCGCCGGTGGGACGAGGAGCACGAGAAGATCAAGCAGCTGGTCCGGATGTACCGGCTGAAGGCGTCCTACAACGACGCCATGGCCTCCCGGCTGCACGCGGCCGAGACGCGGCTGCGCAAGTTCGAGGAGGCCGGCCCGCCCGAGCTGCCGCCCCGGGACCAGAACGTGCGGATGCGGCTGCGCGGCGGCCGGACCGGCAAGCGCGCGGTGATCTGCGAGCAGCTGGAGCTCACCGGGCTCATGCGCCCCTTCAGCCTGGAGGTCTGGTACGGCGAGCGGGTCGCCGTGCTCGGCTCGAACGGATCCGGCAAGTCGTTCTTCCTGCGCCTGCTGGACGGGGACGACGTGCCGCACGAGGGCCGGGCCCGGCTGGGCGCCAGGGTCGTCCCGGGGTTGTTCGCGCAGACCCACGCCCGCCCGGACCTGGCCGGCCGCTGGCCGGAAGAGATCCTCATGACCGAGCACGCGATGCTGCGCAACGAGGCGATGGCGGCCCTGGCCCGGTACGAACTGCAGTACTGTGCCCGCCAGCCGTTTGGCTCTCTATCGGGTGGACAGCAGGCACGGCTGCAGATCCTGCTCCTGGAACTGGCCGGGTCGACACTCCTCCTGCTCGACGAGCCAACCGACAACCTCGACCTGGCCAGCGCGGAGGCGCTGCAGGAGGGTCTGGAGTCGTTCCAGGGCACGGTGCTGGCGGTCACGCACGACCGCTGGTTCGCGCGGTCATTTGACCGGTTCCTGGTCTTCGGCGGGGACGGGAACGTCTACGAGTCGGACGGCCCGGTCTGGGACGAGGCACGCGTTGCCCGGCCCCGGTGACAGGCCCCTTGCTAGGCTGCATGGAGTTCACAGAGCCTGACTGAGGCTCGCACAGGCAACGTAAAGGTGCGCCCCGTGAAGAAGCTGCTACTGCTCGCCCTGGTTGGGCTCGGCGTATTTGCCGTCTGGCGGAAGGTTCAGGCCGATCGCGCCGAACTCGACTTGTGGACGGAAGCCACCACGGGCGACGAGTGACGCTGACGCCATAGCTGCTGAAGGAATACGGGGTGGTCGGGTGAGCAGCACGCTGCCAGTTTCGCTGGTTTGCTGCGGCTTGCTCGGTACCACGGCGGATGATCACGGCATGCTGGAGCGGGCGTTCGCCGAGGCGTTCGCAACGCAGGGGATCGTGCCCGGGACCGCCGCCTACGCCCATTACATGGTCGGCGTGCATCAGGCCCAGGGGCAGGCGGCCGTGGATGTGTTCCGTGGCCTGTTTCCTGAGGGCGATGGCCGGGCGGAGGCGGCGGCGCTCTCGTTCGAGCGCTCGTTCCGCACGGCCGTGGACCGCACCGGGATTTCGCCGGTGCCGGGCGCGGAGGAAGCGATCCGCGGGCTGTCCGAGTCCGGCATGCGAGTGTGCCTGATCACCAGCCTGCCCCGCCGGCTGCTCGGCCTGGCGCTGGACGCCCTCGGATGGTGGCGGCTGGCCGACCTGACGCTCTGCCCGGAGGACGTGCCGCGCGGCTGCCCTTGGCCCGACCTGATGCTCGCCGCGATGCTGCGGCTAGGTGTCGAAGATGTCCGGGCGGCCGCATTCGCGGGCAGCACCGCCAGCGAGGTCCAGTGCGCGAAGCGGGCCGGGGCCGGCGTCGTCGCCGGGGTGCTCACCGGCGGGCACACCGGCGACCGGCTGCGCACCGCAGGCGCCACCCATCTGATCGACGGGATAGCTCAGCTCCCGGGGTTGGTGGGGAGCAGCACCGCCCGGCCCATTGGGCCAGCGGCCGGTTCCCCAGCCGCTGCCTCCGGCGAGCCTGCCGTGCCACCTCCCGCTCCGGCGTCCGCCGCGTCCACTGCCGTCGCTAGGCCGCAGGTACCCTTAGAGCGCCGTAACTCGGGGCTATAGCTCAGCTGGAAGAGCACCTGCTTTGCAAGCAGGGGGTCAGGGGTTCGAGTCCCCTTAGCTCCACCCTTAGCTCCACCTGGGAAACGATCCGGGTTAGATCTTGAACCAAGTCGATATGGCTCACACCATGACTTCGATCTGGAATGAGCTGCAAGCCCTGAGCCCCGGCCCCAGGCCGTCGAGTTCCACGCCAGCGATGTGGCGCAGCTGGCGGCGACATGGCCCGAGAGGGCGGGTGACTCAAGCATCTAAGGCGGCTCCGCCTTAATGGGCTGCCTGGTAGTCGGCAACGACCGACGCAGGGATGCGCCCACGCTCGCTGACCTTGATGCCCTGTTGCTTCGCCCACTGCCGCACATCAGAGGAGTGGCCGCGGTCACGTGCGGGACGAGCTGGACGGGCGCGGCCGCGGGAGACTCGCCGGCCATGCTCGATGTAGGGAGCAACGGTCTGGCGGAACTGCGCAGCGTTGAGCTTGTTGAGATCGATCTCCAGCGATGACCCATCGAGGCCGAAGGCGATGGTCTCATGCGCTTCGCCACCGTCGATGTCGTCGGTGATCACAACCTGAATCTGCTTGGCCATCGCGCCCTCCTAGGCATCGGCCCCGTACTGACTGGCAAGTCGCGTCGCTACCCTGACCGCGATTAGCTAATCATGAATGCTCCCCACCTCGGACGGCCCACCAGCCCGGCGCCGCCGGCAGCCTGCGCCCGCTCAAGCCGCCCGAGGTGAGGCAGTGCCGCGCCGGGTGCGTGGCCTCGACGGGCAGATCCGCCGGACGGGCTGACAACATCAGGTGACAACAGCGTGCAGCAATAGGTGCAGCAACCAGAACGCCTGCTGCCGATTGCCCGCAACCGCTACAGCCCTCATCAGCAGCTCAAGAGACCTTCAGCGACCGCCCCGCCACTAGCTACGGATCAGATGGTCGCTGGCTGGTCAGCGCGGGATAGACGCGGGATGAGCGCGCCGCCTACCGCGGTAGCCACCGCATCTGCGCTGGTCAGGGGTTGTGCACTGGTCAAAGCAGTGATGGCCTGATGCGATGAAGAAGCGGGCCTCCGCTTCTGGCGGATGCTGGAAGTTGCATGCATCCGTCTCCACCAGACAGGGAGGCCCTTATGTCCGAAGCCTATGACGGCCGGGAGGTCGCCGGAATGGACCTGCACCGGCGCCGCAGCGTGCTGGTGCGGATGACGCCAGATGGCCAGAAGCTGGAGACCGTGCGGATCACCAACAGCCCCGCGGAGCTGCGCCGGGTGATCGCCCGGGCGGGGAAGCGCCCCCGGGTGGTGCTTGAGGCGACGTATGGGTGGTACTGGGCGGCGGACACGCTGGCCGCGGCCGGTGCGGAGGTGCACCTGGCCCACCCGCTGGGGGTGAAAGGGTTTGCCTACCGGCGGGTCAAGAACGACGAGAAAGACGCCGCGGACCTGGCCGACTTGCTGCGGATGGGGCGGCTGCCCGAGGCGTGGATCGCCCCGGCGGAGATCCGCGAGCTGCGTGAGCTGACCCGCTACCGGATCAAGCTGGTCCGGCTGCGCACCAGCTGCAAAGACCAGGTTCACGCCATTTTGGCCAAGCTCGGTGTCCCGGTCACCTGCACCGACATCTTCGGCGTGTGGGGGAACACCTGGCTGGATGGCCTGGAGCTGGGCCAGCCGTATGCGGGGAAGATGGCTTCGCTGCGCACGCTCGCCGGCCAGCTGACCGCCGAGATCACCATGCTCGAGGCGGCCATCGCCGACCTGCTGGCCCACCACGACGGCTACCACGCCATCCGGGCCCTGCCGGGCATCGGGCCGGTGCTGGGCGCGGTGCTCGTGGCCGAGATCGGCGACATCACCCGGTTCGCCACCCCGGCCCGGCTGTGCTCATGGGCCGGGCTGACCCCCCGGCACCGCGAATCCGATACCAAGGTCAGCCGCGGGCACATCACCAAACAAGGGTCACCGATCGTGCGGTGGGCGCTGGTGGAGGCCATCCAGCACGTGCCCGCCGGGCACCCGCTGCGCCAGCGCAAGGAGGACATCCTCGCCCGCCGCGGCGACCAGGCCAAGAACATCGCCAAGGTCGCCGCGGCCCGCCAGCTGCTCACCTGGGTCTTCTACGCGATGCGCGACGGCCAGGTACGCGCCCTGGCCACCAGCTCGCCGAAGGCGGCGTGAGCAGGCCCGGACGCGGGCAGCGCGTGATCGCTGGTTTTACTGGCCCCCGCCACTGGCGGGCGGCCGCCTGGTCTGATTGATCCCGCTGCCCGCACGCGCACCCGCCCCATGCCCCCGCGGCCGCCAGCCGCGGGCACCCCCGAAGGGATGAACGCAGCCGCGCGCCTGCCAAGGACACGACCTGCACACGGGGCCGCGCCACCCCCACATACCCGATAGCCGTTCCCGGCCTCACCCAGCGTGAGCCGGGAGAAGGACCGGCCTCAAGGTCGTTCGTCCAGCCGGGCGCTCCACCTTGACCCCGGCCCTCCTCCCGGCATGCCCAAACCCGGCCCGGAAACGCCCAAAAACGGACACACCAGCCCCTTGACCCCGGCCCGCTTCTTCAGGGATGTAAAACCGTCGGCTATGCCCACGTTGGGGTTCGAACCCAGCACCTGAGTGACTTTCCATGATCAATTCGCGCTGCGGGGATGTTCAGGGGGCCCTGGACGTACAGGCCGTAACACTGATCTCGAACCGAACCGCGTGAACATCTCACGTAGACTCGAAGACACCCACTCCGAGTCACCAGAGGCCCGCCCGGAGGTACGAACGAGGCCCAGGGTCTGCGACTCGCAGGGACTCGCATGATCGTACTCAGCTCATGCGGTCAGCGGCGGGCGGTACCGCAGGGGAAGAAGAGATCATGACCGCGATCAGGGCAGTGCACGTCGCGCCTCGCCAGCGTGCCTCATCACAGAATGGCTTGCCTGAGCCTGTGCCCTATGTGTACGGCCAGCAGACCCGCCGTAATACTTATGCCGCACGTATAGCCCAGCGAAATGTCCAGGGATGGCAGCCACCTGCCGCTTTGCCCGGGCCGAAGGTCACCCGGCCGCAGGCTCCGACAGGAACTGCCGCGCAGGTTAACCTCGTCCGCTCGCCCAGCAGCTGGGCTGAGATTCTCACGGTTACTTACGGAGAGCTTCACCGGGCTGACCTGGAACGGCGTCGGTCCGGGCGAGGCGCGGCAACGCCTCCTCAGAACAGCCCGCGTTGACGGCAACCGTGACGGCAACGTGGACCACCCCGAGCGCCCCTGTGGCGACCTAGTCGGACACGCTGCGTTGATCTCGGATCAGAAGGTCAACTGCCCGCATGACGCACCCCGCAGGTACAGCACGGAAGTACAGCAGCCCTACCGACGGCAGACCCCCTCAAATAACCATTACCGGCCTAACGACCTGCCCTGATACCCCTCACCGACCACGCCGCCAGTAGTTTGCAAGCAGGGGGTCAGGGGTTCGAGTCCCCCTAGCTCCACCTCCGGCGCACCCAGGTCAGGCCTCTCCCGGCTCCGGAAGGGGCCTTCCTGCTAACAGCGGTTCTACCCGGTGGCCGCTATCGCGCGTGCAGATATGACCGTCCACCGGATGCGCCCACCATGAGAAAGTATGAATTTGGCTTCGGGAGAAGCGGCCGAGCGCTGTTAAGATGCCCCAGCGGCGGTAAATCGAGAGCCGCGGGGGCGCTTGCCGGACGGACGTTGCCCGGGATTGCGCTTGCCGGGCTCGACGCCTGGCGGCGGCGAACCCCGCGGGGGATCGGGCTCATCGGGGCCAAGGTAGGTCCAGAAACCGGTCTCAAAGTCCAATACGCACACTGTGTAACTACCGTCCAGTACCACGCCTTCGATTTGCTGGCGCGCCTGAGGAAGCTGGTCGTTGGTGTCGGAATCGTGAACAGTGACGCGGTACACCGCCCAGCCAACGAGCGGGCAGGTGAAGTGGTCGGTAAGGTCTTGGGGATCGACATAGAGCGCCCGCCAGCCCGGCTGGGCTGCCGAAAAACTGAGGGGCTCGTATACGTCATGGGCAAAATCCGACATGGTAGCCTCCCGGCTGCTTTGTCCACATGGGTGTAGATCTGCGAGGTGTTCGAGATATGCGCGTAGCCGAGGATGATCTGCGTATCGCGTGCTGGCGCTCCGAGGTCTTAAGCAGTGAGGTAGTAGTGTCGGGAGCCACGACGGTTCGATTCGCAGTCATGGCTCTACTGGTGCGGGGAACCCTTCCGTGGCCAGGTTGAAAAATCCAAGCGTGGACACGCCCACATCAGTACCGCAGTACACGTGAGATCGCCGGTCATCATGGAGAATCGCCAAGTAAGTCTCGAATTCATCCAGCGGGACAGTGGCAAATACCGTGGCCTTGTTGGCGGACTCCTCAATATGGCCGATTTGGCCGCCACCCCCGCCGGGCGGCTTACCGAAGGTGACCTGCACCTCTTTAACGGGCTTGTTATGTGACGTGGGTGTGCCACCTTGTACGTGCAAGGTTAGCTGCGCCATAGTCGCTGCATGGCCGTTGTCGTCGAACGACCTCTCCCGGGACGCCTCGTAGCTAGTAATGGGAAGTTTCATGTGATGGAAAGCGGTCATATCTCCCCCTTTGTCCAAAGGACAAGTGCTGGGTGCCGTGGACGACATCGGTCAAGAGATGCGGCACAGCGGTCGGTCCCGGCCCGGATTCAACGGGATCCAGAGTCGGCTCCGGCATCAGCTTGCCCGGCCGGGATCCGGTCGGTGGGCGGCGGCGATGGTGACGGCGGCCTGGGCGACTGGTTACGCGAGCTGAGGTACTTCGCGCCGAGCACCACCGGATCACTGCGCCGGCGCCTGCGAGTACCCCTAGGCATCTGGTTACTCCCCCCGAGCCGTCCTGAGAACAGCCTCCTTGCGATCTGGTTCCGTAGCGCGGCAGACCGCTCAGTCCGGGGCTGCACGCAGGGCATTTTGCGCCCTCTTTACCCGATGCCCACAGTCCGCGGAGGTGAAACTTTGTACCTGAGATGTTGCGGTTAGCGAAAGCAGCGGCCGATCAGCGTCAGCCCAACGCCGACTGAACATGCGGTAGCTGAGTTTGCCTGGCTGGCTGGAGGTTGGCTTCCGTGGGCCGCGATGACACCCAAATCCGACACCAACGGGCCTGGGCGTTGCTGTAGTCACATGGACGCTGGGAGCGCTTCGTGCCAGGCCATGGACGGTGCTGGACATCTTGTCCATGCTTTGCAAGCAGGGGGTCAGGGGTTCGAGTCCCCTTAGCTCCACCAGGCGAAACGCTGTGGCCACCGACCTGGCGGGCAACCTCGAGCCCCAGACTGGTACGCCGCCACGGAACATCAGTGGGCCTGCCCCGAGTGTCTGAGCGCGGCTCGACGTGACTGGCTCAGGAGTACGATCACAGCGTTACGTCTACCGTCCTAAGTCGATTGCCGACTACAGTGTGCATGGCTCACTACAAGCGCCCACGCGCATGGGGCCGATGGTGACGCCACAGAACCTCAGGTTTTGGACAGCCAGGGCTGCCCGTCCGCTCTTTGATCTGGCGGCCGAGTGCTACCCGGACGAGCATCGCAACTTGAACTCGACGAGGTCCAAGAACTTTCATGCTGGGCAATACATGGCATCCGACCACGCGACATGTCCGCCTGCGTTGACGACGATGGAGTCATCAGGAAGGAGAACCGAGCCGATGGCCGAGCATACGGAGGGGCCACGCGTTATCCGCTGCAAAGGCTCTTGGCTCGAGATGGGTCGACAATACGGTGAGGAACTCCGCGCCGATATTGCGCATGCTTCTCGTGCAATAGAGGAGTTGGCGATAGCGGCAGGACACGACCGCATGAGCCTCAAGGCTCGTATCAATGACTACATCCCTTACGCTCAAAAACTTCCAGCCAGATGGGATGAATTGGTCGGGGTCGCGCAGGGATCGTGTCTCGCGATCGAGGACGTACTGTTAATGCAGATGCTCGAGGACCTGCTCGATGTTGACGCTTGCACCACCGTTGGCCGGGGCGGCCTTCTTCTCCACGCCGAGATGTGGTTTGCAAGTCACACCGACTATGCCGTCTTGATCTCCGAGCCCACCGGCGGACCGCCCGTGATCACTGTCAGTTGTATTGGGTTTCTAACGGGCGTGGGCCTAAACGGGAGTGGATTCGCCATGGGCGTGCAGTCAACTTCTTCACGCGATGTGAGAGTTGGAGTCCCGCGTGCCATGGTCAGCAGAAGCGCACTCTGCGCCTTGTCGGCCGCCGAGGCGGTACGGGAAGCGACGCGACATCACCGCTCAGGTGGAAACGGGTTCGTCATCGTCACCCCAACGGGCGTGCAGGTTGTCGAGACCTCGGCGGCCATCGACGATGTCGCCGAGGAGCGACCTTGGGGCGCCCATACCAACCACTACATCTCAGACAAGTTCCAGACGGTTGCGAACAGTGCAGGAGAGTCTGTCCAACGCCTGGAGGAAGCTGTGGCGACGCTGGGCGGCGTCAGTGACCGCGAGCTGATGGAGCGTGCCCGGTTTCTTGTTCAGAGTCCAGGGTTTGTCCCCCGCAGCCCCGACCGAAGTGTGGTGACGGCGTTCGTCATGCTGGCCGACATCGAGCTCAGTTCGGTGCAAACCGCGCCAGGCGGGGGCGGGAGGGGCCCGTGGGTACGCGTGACTCTGCCCTAGACAGTATGGCGTGGCCGGCCTGCGCAGGGCGGCTGCGGACCGGGACCTCGCTCACGTCGTTCTAGGGCCGAGCAGGGCCCACCGCTCGGCCCATGCAACATTCGTGGGAGGCCCTGGGTTCGCCGTCCGGTTCTCTCGCCAAGGGACGTGGCGCTCTTGTAGGCATCTAGGTGTACCGCACCTAGACCGTATCCACCGCGATGCCGATACGCTGCTGCATGCTGATAGATCATCGCGGCCCGCACACTGTCGTGGCCCATCTGTGCCTTCAGGTCCGCCAGCCTCACCCCAGCGCAGGCTCGCGAAGGTGGCCAGCAGGACCAGCGCCCGGTACCGGCGGGCCGCCAGTTGGTCGGCCAGGTCGAGAACCTGGGCGATGGTGAGGACTGCCCGGCTACGACTGGCAGCGGCACCTGGCCGGCTGATCGCCCGCGCACAGCTGCCCGGCCCTGGCAACGGGGCCGGACAGTCGCATTCCTGGCCTCCTGACCTGGGCATATTCCGTCGGTGGGGGTGGTTACCCGGTCCGGTAAACTGCCAACCACAAACCCCTAACCAGGAGCGGGCGCATGGCCAAATTCATGCTCATCAAGATCGGCCTCATGGCCGAGATCACCGACGCCGGCGCGCTGCGCGACGCCGCCCTCAAGCACTTCGACACCGCCGACATGACGTCGGATGACCACCCCGACACCGCTGACTGGCACGCATCGGAGGAAGGCCAGCAGGACCGCCGCCTGATCGCCACCGAGGACAAGACGGCCCTGTACCACCTCGTTGACCCGGCCAAGGTCTACGGGCTGCTCGACAGCGTGCCCGGTGCCAGGGCCCTATGCATGCGCGGCCCGGACGTGGACGAACTGGCGGGCACCACGCGGCCCGAGGCCCTCAGCGCCTTTCTCCGGCACGGCCACGCCGAGCTCGCCGGGGAAGACACCGGCGAGCTGGATGAATTTGTCGCCGCCCTCGACCAGGAGATCACCAACCGTATGGCCTCGGGACCCGTCCCCCCCGCAGGGATGGATCCGTGACCCGGATGAGGGCTTGCTCAGGCGCGCACCCGAAGACGGTGATCAGGCTCATAGCCAATGCCGTAGCAGATAGGGTCTGCCCGGTCGAGCAGACTGGCCCGCAGCGTCAGACCAGTACGCAGGCGCCAGCCGACTGACTGACGCCAAGCGCCCAGAGATCACGACAGCACCCTGTACAGCACTGCGACTGCGCTGCGCGCCGCCGCTGCGGAGCTTCCCGCGCCGCGCTCTGGCTTGAGGTCCCGCTCGCGCGGGCGCGCCGCACCTCGATGCGGGCGAGCCCCTTTGGCTCAGGTGGCTCATCCTCCGCTGGCCGATTATCCGGGGTGGACCGGAAACCGTCGAGAGCGCTCCGCGTCGCCTGGCGGCGATGGCCTACGGCCACTCCCGACTGAACCCGGCCGAGAGTCGCCGGTCTATGCAGTTATCGAGGGATGGGACAGGTGCGGCGCGAGTCATTGACCTCACTTGCCTATGAAGCAGATGCCGCGGCCGGGATCTCCTTCGCACCACCGCACGGGCTGGTTATCTGCAGTCCGGGGGTGCGCGCCCAGCTGGTACCTCGGGTGGGGTATAGCACAGCCTCTGCCGCCGCCCGCGGTCCGGATCGCCGCGCGGCAGGGGAAGGAGATCGAATGCTTTACTCGTGTAACGTCGGCTGCAGACTCCGTCGTGAAGCGGGGTGTGAGACCTAACCAGTGGAGGTGCCGGATGGCCGAGCTCCCACCGCCCCCAGAGGGAATTGTGCTGACCCACTTCATCGTCTCGGACGATGTCGAGCGCTCTCGGCGCTTCTACACCGAAGTACTCGGCGGCAGGGTGGCCTTCCCCGGAGATCCGATCAATGTCGCACTAGCCAACAGCTGGATCGTCATCAATGGCGGCGGAGGCCCGACCGACGACAAGCCTACGGTCATCCTGGAGACGCCACGCGATCCCGACCGGGTCAGCAGCTTCCTTAATATCCGGGTTAAAGACATCGACACCGTGTACGCCGAATGGAGCGCCCGGGGTGCTCAATTCCTGACACCGCCGAAACAGCACCAGTACGAGAAGCGTTGCTACATTCGCGATCCCGACGGTCATCTGATCGAAGTAGGGCAAACCACGGACCCAGAGGGTGACTGGTCGCCCGCTCACTGGCCGTCGAGTACGCCCGCCAAGGAGTCCGAGTGAATGCCGAGATCACCGGCGAATCCCTCACATCGACGGTGGCCAGTCCCCCGGACACTGGCCTCGATCCACCGCGTGACGCTGAGGCGGCCGTGTGCCGCAGGTCGTGAAGCCGGAACCGTGGGCTGATGCTGATCGGCGCCTATCGACGAAGACGGAGGAGACCAGCAATCCGGGCGTCGCGTAGATACACTGCCCCCAAGTCAGAGGCCCCTTCCGGTCATGGAAGGGGCCTTGTTGTTAACGGATCTGCTGCCAGCGCTGCCGTGTGCCTGTAGCGCGGGCTCAGGTTCAGGCAGATGCGGAGCGGGCGATGGTCAGCAACCAGTAGGCGACCGAGAACTGCAGCGCCGCCAGCACCAGCCAGAACGCTGTCCACCCGATAGCCTCCGCTGTAAAGGAACCCCCTACGAGCGTAACGGCGCCAAGACCGACCAAGACGATACCGGCGGCAATGCGCACGCGCGCGAAGCCACGGAGGTGTCGGTACTCCCATGGAAAGATTATGCGTTGCATGCCGGATCGCGGGGGAGATGCCCACCATCCGCGCAGGCCTTTCGGAGCGGTGTTGTCATTGGATGCGCTCATCGGGATGTCTCCTGTGGCCTTCGGTGTCCGGCCACTCCGGTCACCTAGCAAAGTGATATCACTTTGCTATGCGACCTGTCAAGGGCGGCGGTCGCACGGGCCCGCCTCGGCGGGTGGGGCAGGCTCCACGCGAGAGCCCGCCCGGCTCAAGATCAACCGTCTCAAGATCAGACAAGACAACGCCGTGACTGTGCCTGGCGGCGGCCAAGGCCAGGCGGCCGATGCTGCAGCGCCGGCGCTGCTGCGCCACCTCCCGGGCCGTGACGTCACCCGGGCTGGCCGCCGCCGTGGATGGCGGGCTGGTTCCCGGGGCGGCGGGTGGTCGCCATGCGGGCCCTAGACCCAATGCCACCTAACCAAAGTTGATCATGGCTCGGCCCCCGTCAGGGAACTCTCGCTGTAGGGTCAACCGTGGCGCACTCGATGACGGTGTCGCCGTTGGGCGCTGTGTCCGGAACGAAGAAGATGAGAGACGGCGGTGACTCAGCGCACAGAGGGAGCGGCCATTCGCTTCGATGCCACGCTGTCCACGGTCAACACATCGGCTGTGTTGCGGTTGCCTGAGACGGCGAGCAAGAACCTGCCCTCGCGCGGGCAGGTGGCCGTCCACGGAACGATCAATGGCGTCGTGTTCCAGACGGTGCTCGAACCAGACGGAAATGCTGGCCACTGGATGAGGGTCGATGACACGCTGCAACACGCTGCTGGCATCAGCGCGGGTGACACTGCGACGCTCGACATCGAGGTGACCAAGGATTGGCCAGAGCCGAGCGTGCCCCAGGATCTTGCGACAGCTCTGGCAGCTGCCCCGCAGAAGATCCAGAACCTGTGGAACGAGATCACCCCGATGGCGCGTTGGGAATGGGTGCGTTGGGTCAACGCCACGAAGAACCCTGACACGCGCAGGCGACGGGTCAACGTGAGCGTCTCGAAGATGAAGAGCGGGAAGAGACGGCCCTGCTGTTTTAACCTCGCCGCATGTACCGACCCGGACCTATCGAAGAACGGCAGGCTCCTCGAGCCAGGGGACGACCGCCCCTGATCGATGATCCGACGGTGCGCGGACCGGCCGCCCGCCCGCGCACCCGACCGGACGCGGTAGCTGCCGATAAGGCGTACTCCTCGCGGGCGAGCCGCGCCTACCTGCGCAGACGCGGGATCAAGGCGGTCATCCCGGAGAAGGCCGATCAGGCTGCGAACCGCAAGAAGCGCGGAAGGGATGGCGGCCGGCCGGTGGCCCATGACGCTGAGCAGTACAAGGAGCGCAACCCGGTGGAGCGCTGCATCAACAAGATCCGGGCATGGCGGGGCCTGGCCACGCGCTACGACAAGACGCCCGCGAGCTACAGGCGGGGCTCCAGCTACGCGGATCCATCATCTGGATGCGCAGCCTCAACCTGGGACCGCGCACGTCAGACCAGGAGGCGGCGTGCAATCGTCAGGGGAACGTCACGTGGGTCGCTTCCTGCTTGCCTTGGGCGAAACCGGCACGGGCGGCGGGGATGCGGGTCGCCGGATCCATCTGGTTGGTGCCCATTGCGGCTCGGGAATCGGCGTCCGGTGTGATCACCTCGACGTGGCTGCCCTGCTTGCGCAGGGCCTCGACCTGGCTGGCCAGGTCCGTGCCCCATTCCGGGTCTCTGCGCAGGCCCTCGAACTGGCCGACCGGGTCCGCGCCCCGTTCCGGTGGTGTCTGGCTCCGTCCGCCCAGCGGCGAGAGCACCACGACGTTCGCATAGCCCGAGGCAAGGTCGGCGTTGTCGGTGGTGCGCACGCCACCGTCGATGTAGCGAGTGCCGTTGATGCTGTGCGTGGGGACCAGACCGGGCAGCGCGGTGCTCGCGGTGACCGCGTCCACCAGGTCAACGCCGGAATCGCGGTCGAACGCAGCCAACTCGCCGGTATGCGCGTCAACGGCCACCACGATCATCGGCCTGTCCGGCCATTCATGGCGTGGCAACCGGGCGGCGACCGTTGCGCGCCGCTGTCCCGCCGCGGGTCCGAGTATGGAGTCGCTCTCCAGCCCGAACGCGCCCATCGCACGTCGCAGATCGGCCGCCGAGGTCGCGGCGGCGCCGATGGCCCGCATCCGCTCGAACACCGTGGCCATCGGCAGGGACGGCGGCCGTTCCCGGCTCTGCCCGGCCGGCTGGACCGGCCCGGACACCGAGGCCAGCAGTTCGGCCGCTGGTATACCGCTGCGCACCCACGCCGCCGTGGTGGCACCGGCCGAGGTGCCGACCACCAGACCGGCGGCCTCAGTCATATCGAGACCAGCTTCGGCCAGGCCTGCGATGACACCGATCTGCCACGCTTGTCCGGCAGCACCACCACCACCGAGAACCAGAGCAACATTGTGAACCATAGGTTTCGCCTTCCAGGAGTGCCTTGTTATCGAGGCGCTCCCGGCGATACCTACGTCAATCGCCCGACCGTGACGGCAAGAGGGAGCACCCACATCGATACAGCGTTCATGGGACTCACCTCCTCGGACGGTGTCACGGTCAACTGCAAGCTACCAGCCCGGTGCGATCCCGCCCACCCCTTTTTCCGCCACGTGATCACGACTCCAGACAGGCCCTAGGCCCGGCACCCACTGGCAAGGATTCGGCGCCTGCGAGCGACGGACCAGCACCAGGCACACGAATCCGCAACCGAAGCCCGGCCGCCATCCCAGACCGGCAGCCATATGGCTATTGTCTGGGTCGTGGCAGGTGAAGCAGGCCCGGCCCCGGCCTTCACGCTTCCGCCGGACCGAGGCGGACGGCTTCGTGCCGACGCGGGCCATGATGGCGCCTGCGTTAGCCGATCCCAGCACGGCGGAGGCGCTCACGAGCCGCATTCTCGGTGAGTGAGAGGACGGGTTGCACGACTGCGTGCTGATATTTGGCATCGTAGGCCCGCGTCCAGACCCCGGCTGCCCACGACCGTTCGAGCTCGTCCGCGCTGAGTTCCCGGCCGTGCGCATCGCAGTACGCCACGAGGAACCGCTGCGTTTCCTCGACGGTGGCTAGCTCTTTCACGCTGACGGTCGAATACAGCGCGGCAGCGAATCCGGCGAGGACAGCTTCGCTGTCGGCGGTGACGCTGTCCCAGTCGTGAACCACCAGCAGCTTGTCCGCGTTCCAGCGCAGGTTGTCGGCGAGCCAGTCGCAGTGGCCGATCACGGCTTCGGACGCGCCGGCTCGCAGCCGGTCACGGGCACGACGCCCGGCGTCGTCGATCCACGCGGGACCGGCCACCTCGTTGAGGTTGACGTCAGGGTCCTCGGGATGCGGCCACAGCCCGGCCTCGGCATGATTCCAGGCCGCCCACGACGGTGGCGGGTAAAGAGCGGACACCTCGGCTGGCCGCGGGGCGAGCGTGACCAGCCGCGCGAATGCCTCAGCGAAGGCCCAAGCCGAGCGGCCCGCGCTTGGGAGCAAGGCGCCGCCGGGGACGTAGGCCTCAGCCGTGGCCACGCCGTCACCGAAAGGGGGCGGCGCCGGTGAGCGGCTCGGGACACGGATAGCCGGACTCGAACAGGCGGCGCTGGACCTCCACGCATGCCGCCATCCGCGGCGAATCGGGACGCACCTTGACCACGACGGCCCGGCTATCAGCCAGCCGGAGCCCGATGACCGCTGAGAGATACCCGGACCTGAAGATCTCGCCGGCCGGCGGGCTGCCGAGATGCTCCTCACACCACTGAGCAAGGCGGGCAGGATCGACGGCAGGCACACGAGGCGACATCTGGTCATCCTCACACGAACTGCCAGTGTCCCGATCCCGAGGTAACTCTCACCGCGGAAGCCGGGGCGGCGCCGGCGGGGATGAACATGAAATACGCGCGACGGGCATGTAAACCGAAAGGCGGGATTGTCGCAAGCAGATCGACTTGTTATGCACGGCCGCGACCACGGCGGCTAAGCACGTATCCCGAAGTTCTGCGCGTAACCGGCTGCGCGGCTGCTGGGTTAGGTATTGCCCGTCAATGGCTGTGAACGCCCGACGGTTCTGGAGACGGATGTGTGGACCCCCTCATTCCGCTGTCGTGTGGCCCTGGTCCGCGGCGGGGGGGATGCGGTGGTCTGGCTGCCAGATCTGGGGCGCGAGGGTCTGCGGTTGGTGGGCAGCGGACCTGCGCCCGTTCGCTGTCGCGGGCAGCGTGATCTGCACGTCCAGTCCGCCGTCTGGCCTGGCGTGGGCCTGGGCGTGGCCGCCGTGCGCGTTGGCCACTGATGCCACGATGGACAGGCCGAGGCCGGTGCCTGGCCGGTTGCCGGTCCGGCCGGAGAGGCGGCGGAACGGCTCGAATAGCCCGGGTACCTGGTCGGCTGGGATGTGCTCGCCGCCGTTGGAGACGGTGATTTCGGCGATGCCTGTTCCGGTCTTGGTGCTGGCCCGTACCCAGCCGCCGGTCACGTTGTGTTTCACGGCGTTGTCGATGAGGTTGCTGACCAGCCGTTCGAGCAGGACCCGGTCCCCGGTGACTTGCGCGTCCTGCAGCGTGGTGCCGATCTGGATCTGGCGGGCCTTGGCGGCCGGGCCGATCAGGTCGATGGCGTCTTCGACCGCGGTGGGCAGGTCGACGGTCGCGGCGGGGCCTGGTCCGCGGTCGGAGCGGGCCAGGGTGAGCAGTGCCTCGATCAGTTCCGCGGACTTGTCCACGGCGGCGCCCATGGCGGCCAGCGCCGGCTCTAGCTGCGCGGTGGAGGCGGCTGGCTTGGCCGTGGTGACATCGATCAGGGTGCGCATCTCGGTCAGCGGGGTGCGCAGCTCGTGGGAGGCGTTGGCTACGAACCGGTGCTGGCTGGCGAACGCCGCCTCCAGCCGGGCGAGCATCGCGTCGAAGGTGTCGGCCAGTTCCTTAAGCTCATCGGGCGGCCCGGCTAGTGCCAGCCGCTGGCCCAGGTTCTCCCGGGAGGCGGCCTGCGCCGCCGTGGTGACGGCGGTCAGCGGCCGCAGGACGCGGCGGCTGACCGTCCAGCCGAGCCCGGCTGCCAGCAAGGTGCCCAGGCCCAGCCCGGCTAGTGTGAACTCCAGGAAGGCGCGGCGGCGGTTGGCGGCGATCATGTTGATGATCTGCGGGTTGTTCGCGTCGTAGAAGTAGGTCACGTTGCCTTGGCGCGAGGCGACCTCGGCCCGCGGGCCGGGCGGAATCACCCTGACGTAGCCGACCTGGGTGTAGGCGGCGCCGATCAAGATGGCGCCGGGCACCAGGAACAGCCCTGCGCAGGCGATCATTATTCGCGCCCGGATACTGCTGCGCCACGGCCTGAGCGCGGCTGGCGTGATCCTCATGGCAGCCGGTACCCGCCGCCGGTGACCGTCTCGATCAGCGGCGGCTCGCCGAGCTTGCGCCGCAGCCGCATCACGGTCACCGCGACGGCGTTGGTGAACGGGTCGGCGTATTCGTCCCAGACCTGTTCCAGCAGCTGCTCGGCGCTGATCACCGCGCCGTCGGCCGACATCAGCACCTCCAGCACCCCGAGTTCCTTGCGGGTCAGCGGCACCAGCTGCCCGTTCCTGCTGGCCTGCCGCCGGGGCCGGTCCAGGGCCAGCTCGCCGCGGCGCAGCACCGGCGGCGCCGACGGCGCCCGGCGGCTGAGTGCGGCGACCCGCGCGACCAGCTCGGGGAAGTGGAACGGCTTGGCCAGGTAGTCATCCGCGCCGAGATTCAGCCCGTTGACCCGGTCGCCGGGCTCGCCGGCCGCGGTCAGCATCAAGATCCGGGCACCGCCCGGGCAGCCGGCTAGCCGCGCGCAGACATCGTCGCCGTGCACTACTGGCAGATCGCGGTCGAGCACGATGACGTCATAGGACCACACCGCGGCCTTGTCCAGCCCGGCCGCGCCGTCGCCGGCCACATCCACGGCGATTCCCTGATCACGCAGGCCCTCAGCGACGGCCTGGGCCACCACTTTGTTGTCCTCCACGACCAGCACGCGCATGCCTCCATGATGCCCGGCCGCGCTTAACACCGCGATAACGCGGCCCGCCCGGGCGCGCGGCGGCCGGCTGGATGTTAACGCAGTGTTATCGGCCGGTGGCTACCGTCAAGCGGCATGACTACGAGCTTGCTGAAACTGCGGCGCGTGCCGGAGACCTGCGGCCGCGGTGGCGTAGCGGTCCGTGTGCGGCGCGGCTGGCCCGGGTTCGGCCCGCCTGTCGGGCTGGGCGGCCATGGTGCTGTCCGGCCGGGTGGCCGCGGGGCAGTTCACCGCCGTGTCACCAAGTCAGCCCTGATCCTGCCCGGCCTGGCGGTCGCGGCAGGCCTGGCGGTCGCCTGCTATGCGATCGGTATCCCGAGGAGGACCTCATGAACGTCGAGATCAGCGGGGTGACCCGGCGGTTCGGCCGGAACCTTGCCGTGGCCGGGGTGGATGTGGAGACCGGCCCGGGGGTGTTCGGGTTGCTGGGCCCGAACGGCGCGGGCAAGACCACGATGCTGCGGATGATGGCCACCGTGATCACCCCGTCTGCGGGGACGTTGCGGCTGCTCGGCCGCGACCCGGGCAGCTACGGGCCGCGGCGGGAGATCCGGCGCCGGCTCGGGTACCTGCCGCAGAACCTCGGCTACTACCCGGGGTTCACCGTGGTGGAGTTCGTCGAGTACTTCGCGCTGCTCAAGCAGATGCCGCCGGCCCAGATCCCCGCCGCCGTGGCGGCTGCGGTCGAGCGGGTGGATCTGGGCGGCAAGGCCCGGGCGAAGCTGCGCACCCTGTCCGGCGGGACGCTGCGCCGGGTCGGGATCGCCCAGGCGATCGTCAACGAGCCCGGCCTGCTGCTGCTCGACGAGCCGACCGCCGGGCTGGACCCTGAGCAGCGGGTCGCGTTCCGCGGCCTGCTGCGCGACCTTGGCCAGCGGGCCACCGTGGTGGTCTCCACCCACCTGGTCGAGGACGTTGCCGCCGCGTGCACCGAGGTCGCGCTGATGGACGCCGGGAAGATCGTCTTCCACGGCACCCCGGCAGAGCTGACCGCACGCGGCGAGGGCGCCGCCGCGGCGGGCGATGCCCCTCTGGAACGCGGCTACAGCGCCGTCCTGGCGGAGTCACGGTCATGACCGCCGCCGGCATCTCGCTCAGGCCCGGACGGGCCACGGCCCGGCGCATGGCCTGCCTGGCGGCCGCTGGGCGGTTGCTGCGCCTGGAGCTCAAGCGGAACACGGTGCCGTACCTGCTGCCGCTGCTGGCCGCGGTGTTCTACTTCGACACGGTCCGCACCGCGGGCGGGTTCCCGCCGGTCTGGACCCTGCGCGCGTCGGTGATCGGCGACCACATGCTGTTCGAGTTCAGCGCGTTCGCCGGCGGCCTGGCCGCGTGGGCGGGCTCGCGGGAACGCCGCCGCAAGACCCTCGACCTGGCCGCGGCCACGCCCCGCGCGGGGTGGGCGCGGCTGAGTGTCACCCTGGCGGGGACGCTGTGCTGGCTGCTGCTGGCGTTCCTGGCCGGGGTCGCCGCGATCTACATCCAGACCGCGCTGCAGGCGAGCTGGGGCGGGCCGCCACTGTGGCCGGTGTTCGCCGGCGTGGCCGGCGTGGTCGCGGTGACCATGATCGGGTTCACCTGCGGGGTCGTCTTCCCCGGGCGGTTCACCGCGCCGCTGGTCGCGATCGGCGTGCTCGTCCTTTACCAGACCGGGCTCCGCGAGGCACTGGGCGTCACGCCGTTGTCGGGCAGGTATGCGCTGCTGTCGCCGGCCAGCGCCCCGCCCTCCGTCGATGCGGGCGTCTACCACCACGTCGCGCCGGATTTGTCGATTACGCAGGTCACGTTCATGGGCGGGATCGCGATCGCACTGTTGGGCGTGCTCGGCCTGGCGGCGGCGCTGCGCCAGCAGGCGCCGGCCGGCGGCCGCAGGTCGCTGCGTGCCGCGCTCGCCCGTGGCGACGGCTGGGTGCTTCGCGCGGTCGCGGTCATGCTGGTCGCGTGCGGCGTGGCGGCGTCCTGGGCCGCGTTCGCGCTGGCCGGGACCGCGAAACCGGACGCGGTTGGCGGCTGGCAGATCCCGGCGCTGCACTCGGCGGCCAGTGACCAGCCGGTACCTGCCACCCAGGACTGCACCTCCTCGTCCGGATTCCAGGTGTGCGTCCACCCGGCGTTCAGCTTCTACCTCGGCGACGTGGCCGCGGCGCTCGACCCGGTGGCCGCCGAGATCGCGGGCCTGCCCGGCGCGCCGGCCCGCGCCGGGGAAGTGGCCAGCGAAAGCGGCGGGAAGACCGTCATGAGCGGCAGCTCAGGGAACCCGCCGGTGTTTGAGTTCACCGCAGAGCGGGTGGGAACCATGTTCGGCGAGTTCTTCGGCATCCCCGACAGGGCGGCGTGGCGGGCGGGGTTCCAGCAAGGGCTGCTTGACGCGTTCCTCGCGAAGCGGTCGCAACCTGCTGCGGGCCCGGCCCCGGCCCCGTTCGGGGCGGCGCAGCAGGCGGTGCAGGACGCGTTGCTGGCCGCGGTTGGATCACAGCCGTTTCCGGCCGCCGGGACGTCTGCTGGCGTCTCCGCCACCGCGCAACGGTTCGCGGCGCTGCCCGCCAGCGTGCGGCACGCCTGGCTGACGGCACACCTGGCCGCCCTGCGGGCCGGCACGATCACGCTGGCGCAGATCCCGTGACCGCCGCCGAGGTAGTGAAGCCTCCGGCCGCCCCGGCCGGGACGACGCGCCGGATCCCTGCGGGCATCCGGCTGACCTGGCTTCACCTGCGCTCCCGCCACGTCCCAGCCGGGGTCCTCGCGCTCGCCGTGTGCGGCGGCACGCTGCGCGCAGCGCTGCACTGGCACTGGGCGTTCAACTCCGGCCCCTACGCGCAGCAAATCCCGATGATCATCGAGGCGGGCGCGGCGGCGGTAATCGCGGTGACGGCGCACAGCCCGTTCGGCGAAACAGAACGGGCCACGGGCCGCTGGCTGCCGTACCTGCGCCTGTTCACCGCGGCCGGGATGTGCGGGCTCGCGATCGCGCTGCTCCAGCTCGGCGCCGCCGGCGAGAGCCTCAACGAGGGCGTTCTGGTGCTCTCCAGGAACGTCATCGGGATCACCGGCATCGGGCTGCTGTGCTCGCTGGTCACCGGCGGCCTGCTCGCCTGGACGCTCCCGATGGGCTACCTGGCGTTCTGCCAGTACGCCCTGCTCCAATCCTGGACCGCCCCGTGGACCTGGCCGGTCCGCCCGCCCGCCGACCGCGGCGCCTGGATCTGCGCCTGCGCGGTCTTCGCGGCCGGCCTGCTCCTGTTCACCCTCCGCGGCCCACATACCCGCCTCAGCGACGACAGTTAGGCGAATACACCGATGTACACAGGCGACGGCAACGGCCCCAGCAGCACCCCGGATACCGACCTCGCAGCCCGGCCGGGCCGACACCGATGGTGTGCCATGAACGCGATCGCGCGGCTATCCCCGGCCCATCGGCTCGCTCTCGGTGCGGGCGGCCTGGCCACCCGGCGCCAGCCGACCCTGGCCTGCCCGCCGCACTCATCCGTCACCCCGGTGACACCAGCCATCCTGAGGAAGGGGTAGGTCATGCCCATCAAATGGATCGTCCGCCTGATGCCGGACGCGGTTAAGCGGCCCGGGCACAGGCCGCGCCGGCTGTCGCTGGCGGCGGGCCTGGCTGCCGTGGCGACCTTGACAGCGTGCCTGGCCGCCGGGTCCGCGTCGGCTGCGCCCGGCCGCCCGGCACGGGCGGGGATGGCCGGCGGCGCCGGGGGGGCCGCGGTGATTCAGCCGCTGGCGTGCGGGCCGCCGGACTTTTTCATCCAGTGCTACAGCCCCGGCCAGTACCAGGTGGCCTACGGCGTGGCGCCGCTGCTCAGGAGCGGGATTACCGGCAAAGGCGAGACCGTGGTGATGCCCGAGCTCGCCCACATCCCGGGACCCAATCTCACCGACATCCGCAAGGACCTGGCCGCGTTCGACCGCAAGTTCGGCCTGCCCGCGGCGAAGCTGAAGGTCACCACCGCCCTCGCCGGGGCCAGCGCGCCCTACGTCGCGGGGACCGAGGAGGTCGAG
Organism: uncultured Actinomycetes bacterium; assembly: GCA_963730065.1. Taxonomy (GTDB): domain Bacteria; phylum Actinomycetota; class Actinomycetes; order Streptosporangiales; family Streptosporangiaceae; genus UBA9676. The sequence continues at coordinate 129,056 of CAVSQL010000024.1, forward strand.
GACACCGAGATCGTTCATACGATCGCGCCCGGTGCCATCCTCGGCGTGGTCCTGGTTCCGGCTAATGCCGTGGCCAGCGCGGCGAACTTTGCCGCGGCCGTGACCGGGGTGATCCACGCTGCCATCGCCCAGCACGCGGCAGTGGTCTCGGTCAGCGGCAGCGAGGGCGAGCATTTGTTCACCCCGGCCGAGGTGGCCCGGATCCACGCGGCGCTGCAGCAGGCCGCCGGCCGCCACCTCACGGTCGTCGCCTCCTCCGGGGACACCGGCGTGATCAGCGACGACGGCCCCCCAAGCAGGTCAGCCTGCCCGCCTCCGACCCGCTGGTGCTGGGTGCTGGCGGCACCGCCCTGGGCGCCAGCTTCGCCACCGGCGCCTACCACGGCGAGATGGCCTGGAACTCCGACACCAGTGCCTCCGCCGGCGGCTACAGCTCTTTGTTCCGCCGGCCCTCCTACCAGGACGGCGCCCCGCGCATCGGCCGAATGCGCGGCGTCCCCGACGTCGCCGCCGACGCCGACTCCTCCACCGCCATGACGCTGATGTTCACCGGCGGCGTCCCCTACCCAGCCCAGGGCACCAGCGCCGCCACCCCGCTGTGGGCGGCCGTGATCGCCCTGGCCGACCAGGACGCCGGGCAGCACCTCGGCTTCGTCAACCCGGCCATCTACGCCATCGCCCGCAGCCCCGCCTACCACCGCGCCTTCCACGACGTGATCACCGGCGACAACTCGGTGTTCTGGCCAACCCGCCTCTTCACCGGCTACCAGGCCGGGCCCGGCTGGGACCCGGTCACCGGCTGGGGCAGCCCGAACGCCCACATCCTCGTCCCCCTGCTCGCGCACGCCACCCGCCACGGCTACACACGGTCCTGACACACCAAGCCAGACGCCGGCCGCGCGGACCAGCCAGCGCGCGGCCGACGTTCCGGGACCCACGGCCTGCCAGGGTTAACTCATGCGCTGGACTGACAAGCTGAACACGGCCCAGCGGGTCGTGGTTGTTGTTGCTCTCGGGTTCGCGCTCGGGATCGCGGCTACCGTGCGCCGGCCGGCCGCCGGCTTTGGCAGCCCCGGGAGAAGCGCTCCGCTGTCGGTCTCGGTCAGCGAGGAGACCACCCGCACTGCCCGTGACGTGTGCGACCGCAGGTCCGCTGGTCGCGGCCATCTCCTTTGCAAGCAGGGTCAGGGGTTCGAGTCCCTTTAGCTCGCAGGTGGTGCGGCGTTCCTGGTGATACTGGTCCCGATGACCAATCACAATCGCCCGCACACGGGTGAGGTGCCACTTCCGAGCGGACGGATGACCAGCGGGATCGTGCGCCGCGGTGACCGGCTGTTGCGGCCAATGGGGCCGTGGTCGCCCGCCGTGCACGAGTACCTGGGCCATTTGGAGGCAGCCGGATTCGAGGGCTCGCCCCGGGTACTGGGAACGGAGGGCAACCGGGAAGTGCTCACCTTCTTCGACGGCGACGTCGCTACGGACCCCCATTGGCAGCCCGGACATGGGCACCGGCTTCCCCCGTATGCCAGGACCGATCTGGCCCTGCGCGGCGCGGCGAAACTGATCCGCAACCTGCACTCCGCAGCCGCTGGCTTCCGGCCAGCCATCACCAGCTACCGTTTCGACCCGCGGCCGCCGCGGCTGGGGGAAATCGTCTCCCACGGCGACCTCGGCCCATGGAACACCGTCTACCGCGACGGGGAGGCCGGTTGCCTTCATCGACTGGGACAGCGCCGGGCCCGTGGACCCACTGACCGACCTCGCCGCAGCCGCCTGGACCTTCGTGCCGCTCGCACCGCCCGAGCGGCTCGCCGATGCCGGATTCGACCCACTCCCTGACCTGCCTGCCCGGCTCCGCTCGTTCGTGGACGCCTACGGCCTGGCCGACCGGAAGGCGATCCTGCCGGAGCTACACGCATGCACGCTGAACGAGCCCGAACAACTGGGCTGGCTCCAGGGCATCGCTGGCGATCTCGCTCGCGCGCTCTGATGACCGAGACGGCAATATTCCGCCCCTCACCAAACCCTCACTGAGCTGCCGACGTGCGTAGATGCCTGTCGCTGACCACACCGCCAGTAATTTACAAGTAGGCGGTCACCCCGCATTCGCTGCAGTTGACGGTTGCTGGCGATCGCACCACGATGATGGCGACTGGCACCTTGCAGGAGGGGACGCATGATCCTGATCAACATCAAGATGCAGATCCGGCCCGAGAAGATGGACGAGTGGCTTGCGCTGGCCGACTCCTACGCCAAGGACGTCAACTCCGAGGGCGGCTGCTTGTTCTTCCAGTTCGCCCGGAGTCTTACCAACGACAACGAGTTCGTCTGCATCGAGGGCTTCAAGGATGCCGAGGCGGGCGCCACGCACGTCAAGCAGCCCTACGTGAAGAAGTTCTTCGACACCGCACCCGACTTGGTGGCCACGCAGCCGCAGATCATCTACATCGACACCCCGCATGACGGCTTCGGCCCGATGGGTGAGATCCAGCCTCGCTGACCGGCTACGGCACGCCCGCCGAGCCCCAGCTCAGCTGAAGCGGGCGCGGCGGCGGGACACCGATCGTTCGTCGGCGGCTGCCCCAGCCCAGGCCGGGCAAGATCGCTGATGACTGTGGCGATCACGCGCCGCGGGATCGGTTGCGGCGAACTTGAACCGCCCTGGTGCCCTCGGCCCGCCGCTGATCAATCAGGTTCTCCTTAGCACGCAACTGGTGCTGCACGGGCATCGCATCCGTACACTGCCCCCATGTCAGAGGCCCCTTCCGATCATGGAAGGGGCCTTGTTGTTAACGGATCTGCTGCCAGCGTGGCCGTGTGCCTGTAGCGCAGGCTCAGGTTCAGGCAGATGCGGAGCGGGCGATAGTGAGGAACCAGCCGCCACCCGCAAGATTCAGCGCCCCAAGAACCAGGAAGAAGGCTGCCCATCCGTAGACGCCGTACGCGAGGCAAATGAGGCCCGCGGCGGCCGCGACACTGCCACCGGCAACACGCCCGGCCCCAAAGAAGCGGAGGTGGCGGTACTCCCATGGCGCGATCAGGCGGTGCGTGCCGGATCGCGGCGGAGTTAGCCACCACCCGCGCCGACCTTTCCGAAGGTTGGCGAAGGGCGTGTAGTCGAACCTGGATGCGTTCATCGGGATGTCTCCTGTGGCCTGGGGTGTCCGGCCACTCCGGTCACCTATCAAAGTGATATCATATTGCTATGCGGCTTGTCAAGGGTGACGGCCGCGCAGGGCCGCCTGGGCGGATGGAGCAGGCTCAGCACAAGAACCCGTCCGGCACAAGATCAAACCGGCTCAAGATCAAACAAGGCACCAGCGTGGTCGTGTCCGTCGGCAGCGGCCAGAACCAGGCGGCCGATGCTGAAGCGCCGATGCCCCTACCCCGCCTCCAGGGGCGTGAGGTCACCCAGGCTGGTCGTCGCCGTGCGGTGGCGGGCTGGTGCCGGTTCGGCTGGCGGCGGGTGGCCGCCCGCGGGGCCGCATCGGCCCGGCGCGCCCGGGCAGCCGCCCGGCGTCGGCGAGCGCGCGGCGGAGCAGGAACTCGATCTGGGCGTTGGTGCTGCGCAGCTCGTCGCTGGCCCATCTGGCCAGGGCGTCGTGGACGGCCGGGTCGAGCCGGAGCAGGACGCTCTTGCGTTCGGTCATCGCGGTTCCTGGCCGGGGTCACTGGTAGAGGGTGCCGGTGTTGACCACTGGCTGGGTGGCCTGCTCACTGCACAGGACGACGAGCAGGTTGGAGACCATCGAGGCCTTGCGCTCCTCGTCCAGCTCGACGACGCTCTCGTCCTGGAGCCGCTGCAGGGCCAGCTGGACCATGCCGACCGCGCCTTCCACGATCCGCTGCCGCGCGCCGACCACGGCGCTGGCCTGCTGCTGGCGCAGCATGGCCTGGGCGATCTCCGGGGCATACGACAGCCGGGTCAGCCGCGATTCGATGATGTGTACCCCGGCCAGTGCGACCCGTGCGGCGATCTCAGCCGAGAGCCTGCTGGTGATTTCGTCGGCGTTATCGCGCAGCGACAGTTCACCTTCGCGGTGGCTGGTGTAGGGGTAGCTGGAGGCGATGTGCCGGACGGCGGTCTCGGTCTGGATGGTGACGAACTGGGTGTAGTCGTCGACGGAGTAGATGGCGCTGGCGGTGTCGGCGACCTGCCAGACGACCACGGCGGCGATCTCGATCGGGTTGCCGTCGGCGTCGTTGACTTTGGCCTGCGCTGATTCCTGGTTGCGGATCCTGGTGGATACCGCGATGCGGCGGGTGAACGGGTTCACCCACTGCAAGCCGGAGTCGCGGATGGTGCCCCGGTAGCGGCCGAACAGCTGGACGACGCGTGCCTGCCCGGGCACGACCGGGGTCAGCCCGGCCAGCGCGAGGCCGCTGGCGATGAAGATCAGGACGCAGAGCACAATCAGCGCCACGGCGGCGGCGTGAGCCTGGTGACTTGCGACAACGGCAAGCGCCACCCCGGCCACCACCCCGACGATGCCCGCCGCCAGCATGCGCAGGCCGGGCGAGATCCGTGCCTCGCGCTCGGTCACCGGCCGGTCAGGCACGTCCGGCCCTGCCGGGGTTGCAGTCTCGGTGGCCATCTGGGTGCCTCCTGTACTGAGCAAAATTGATATCGTCTATCAATCTTATCGATATCTTTTTTCCAGGCAAGGCGCCACGCCGGACGCGGCGGGACAGCGCAGGCTACCGGGCAGATGGCCACCCGGTGGGATCTGGCCGAGAAGGCGTGGAGCAACAGCAGCGGTCAACGGCTGCTGCAGGCACACGGTGGCATCACCTACGCGCCGATGAGTTCCGCGTGATGAGGCGGTCAAATCAGCATGAGCCGGAGTGCCAGGGTCAGGCACCCCGCCAACCAGCCAGTGTTGCGACGACCGGCAACACATCGATGAAGGAGGGTCTCACATGCGAAGCGTGGTTCTGATGATGAGTGTTTCAGTCAACGGGTTCGTCGCAGGGCCCCACGGGCACGCTGGCGCGCTCCCCGAGCCTGAGGAGCTGAAACGTTGGAAACTCGATCGTGTCCGTCGGGCCGGGACGCACATCATGGGGCGGGTGACCTACGAGGAGATGGCGGCGCACTGGCCAACCTCCAGCGACGACTACGCCGCCCCGATGAACGAGATCCCCAAGGTTGTGTTCTCGAAGACGCTCGATGAGGCGACATGGCCGGAATCCTCGATCGCCCGTGGCGATCTCGCAGACGGGATCGCCGCCCTCCGGCGCCAACCCGGCGGGGAGATCATCGCCTGGGGCGGCGCCAGCTTCTCTCAGGCGCTTTCGAGGGCTGGACTCATCGACGAATACGTTCTCGTGATCAACCCTGTGGCGTTCGGGAGCGGCCTGCCGATGTTCCGGGACCTGCCCGAGGCGCTGCGGCTCGAACTGATCGAGGCGCGGACATTCGACACCGGCACCGTGCTCCACGTCTACGAGCCGAGCGATCGGGCCGCCGGCCCCGCCGATGAGCGCCGGGACTGGCCGGCCCGGTGAGCGATCCCGTGCCGTCACTCAGGAATCATTGGCCACGGTCAACCACGAGTAGTTCTCAGCCCAGGTCAGATCGGCGGCCGCTGGCAGGCGCAGCCACACGATCTCCCGGCCCATGCTCGCCGTCCTTCGACCGCGTTGCGCCCGGGCCGAGTACCGGCCGAGACTGGGAACAGCCCCGATCCAGCAGACCAGCGAGAGGGGGATGCCGTGAGCGAGCTCGACCGGCTGGAAGCGGCGGTCAGCGAATGCCGCGAGATGGTCCGCGAAGCCCACGCCGCCACGAAAGATCTGCGGGCTGCGGTACGCGAGGCGAAGAGTGAGATCCATGCCCTGACCAAGGACGAGGTTGCCGCGCACATCCAGCTTGAGGTGTCCCGGCAGCTGGAGGAGTTGGGCGAACGGACTCAGGAAGCCATCAGTGCCGCCACGCAGAAGGTGATCGCCGAATTCGACCGGTTCGGTGAGTCGCTGCTGGGCAAGGAGGCCTACTGGCAACGGGCGAGCGGCAGGCGGGCGGCCACACGTCCCGACACCGATGTGGTGACGCTCGACGTCCGGCCCGACGAAGACAAGAGCTGAGCACTTCTCGCCGCGCCGCGACGCTCAGCGACCCGCCTCCGGTCATCAGTGGGCGAAGCCACCGGAATGGTTACCATCGGGTAGCAGGCAGAGCAGGGAGGACCGGGTATGACATCGTCGCAGGTTGACCGCAACCTTGCCGTCTTGGCCGAGGCGGCGTTCCATCGGCTCGGCGATTACGAGAGCCTCGTTTTCGAGGGCCGGACCTACCGGTCGGGCGAGCTGTTCGACCGGGCATGCCGGGCGTCATCGGGACTCGTGAAGCTTGGGGTGTCGGCTGGCGAGCGAGTGGTGGTCCTGATGGCGAACTGCCCGGAGGTGGGCATCGCCTACAGCGCGATCTGGCGGGCGGGTGCGGTGGTCACCCCGGTGGTGTTCCTGGTCAGCCCGCCCGAGCTGCGGCACATCCTGGCCGACTCCGGCGCCGTGGCGGTGGTGACCACCCCCGAGCTGCTGGCCACGGTGGCCGCCGCGGCGGCGGGCGCGCCGCGGTTGCGGCACGTGATCGTCGTCGGCGGCGCGCCAGACTCGCTTCCCGGGCGCGTTCGCGGGGTGGACTTCGCTGAGCTTGAGTCCGCCCCAGCCGCCGACGTCGTACGCGTCGGCGATGACGACCTGGCGACGCTGATGTACACCGGCGGCACGACCGGCCGGGCGAAGGGCGTCATGCTCTCGCACCGCAACTTGTATTCATGCTCCCGCAGCTCGCACGAGGCCTCCCAGGCCGAGGGGATCACCCGGGCACTGACGCCGCTGCCGCTGTCGCACGCCTACGGCATGATCGTCACCCTGGTCGGGTTCCACGCCACCGAGCGCAGCTTGGCCGTGCTCCAGCGCTGGTTCGATCCAGCGGAGTTCCTGGCCCTGGCCCAGCGGCACCGGATTCAGCGCACGGCGCTGGTACCCGCGATGATCCAGATGCTGCTCGCACAGCCGTTGGAGGACGCGGACCTGTCCTCGCTTCGCTACGTGAACAGCGGCGCGGCGCCGCTCGCGGCGCAGACCCGGGAGCAGTGGGAGCGGCGGGTTCCCGGCAGCCAGATCCTCGAGGGCTACGGGTGCACCGAGTCTGGCGCGGTGATCTCGGTGAGCCCGCCAGGAGCCAGCCGGCCAGGCTCGGTCGGGCTGCCCATCCCCGGTTACCAGGTCTCGATCCGGGACGACAACGATGCCGACGTACCGGCCGGAACCGACGGGGAGATCTGCGTCCGCGCGGACGGCGTGATGGCCGGTTACTGGAACTCGCCCAGCGAGACTTCGGCGGCCCTGCGCGGCGGCTGGCTGCACACCGGCGACATCGGCCGTTTCGACGCCGACGGCTACCTGTACGTGCTGGACAGGAAGAAGGATCTGATCATCCGCGGTGGCTTCAACGTCTTCCCGCGAGATGTGGAAGACGTCCTGCTCCAGCATCCGGCGGTCGCGATGGCGGGCGTCGTCAGCCGCCCGGACCAGCGGCTTGGCGAAGAGATCGTGGCCTTCGTGTCGCTGCGGCCGGGCAGCCAGGCCACGCCGGCCGAGATCACGGAGTTCGCCCGCGGGCGGCTCGCGGCGCACAAGTACCCACGCGAGGTGACCATACTCGACGCGGTGCCGCTCACCAGCGTCGGGAAGCTGGACCGCAAGGCCCTCCGCAGCCGGGTCGCCGACGGGTACCGGTGACCGTGGCGGCGGGTGACGCTGGTTGTGGCGTCTTCGAGGCTGGAGCGGGCCCGCGTCGGCTGACCACGGCCCCGGCAAGGCCTTAGCCCGGGTCGGAGCGGGCTTCGACCCGGGTGAGGAAGTCGTTGACCAACTGGACGTATGGCCCGCGCTCCTCAATGAACGCCATATGCGAGCTGTTCTCGAAGATCACGAGTTCGGCATCGTGGATCCCGCTGGCCAGTAGGGCGAGATGGGCCGGGCGGGCTTCGTCGTACCTGCCTCCGGTGACGAGCGTGGGCACCTGGATCTCCGGCAGCCGGCCTGTTATGTCCCAGTCGCGCAGGTGCCCGGTAACAGGGCCGAACTCGCTCGGGCCCCACATCGTCAGGTAGACGTCAGCACCGAGACCGGCGAAGGTTCGTTCCACGCAGGCAGGCCAGGGATCTTGCCTGCATAGGTGCCGCCGGTAGAACTGTGTGATCGCCCACTGGTACTCGGGGCAGGAGAAGTATTCACCTGCCTCGTGGCGATCCAGCACGTCGCGCACCGGCTCATCAAGCATGGCCCGGAGCTCGGCGCAGTCGGCGATCCAGCGTGGGACGCTCGGGGGCGAGCTGCTGAGGATCAGGCTCGCGAGCGCGGGCCTGCGATCGAGTGTGTACTGCAGGGCGAGCCAGCCGCCCCATGAGTTGCCGAACAGGTGCGGGCGCTCGAGCCCGAGCGCAGCTTGTACCACGGCCAGCTCTTCGACGAACCGGTCGGTAGCCCACAGCGCGGGGTCTGCTGGCCGGTCGGACCGGCCGCAGCCGAGCTGATCGTAGAAGACGACTGGCCTGTTCACGGCGAGGTCTTCCAGCGGTTCCAGGTAGTCGTGCGGCATGCCGGGGCCGCCATGCAGGCAGAGCACCGGAGTGCCTGGCCGGTCTGGCCCTGCGATCCGGTACCAGATCCGCCCGCCCGGGACCTCGATCTGCCCCTCAACGGCTGCCGGGCCGTCCATGGCCGCCTATACCTCGGTCGAGAGCGAGATCGAGCCCAGGCGCCGGCGCCTGCTCCACCACAGGGCCCACAAGATGCCTATCACCGCCCAGGCCAGCGAGAACCATACGATGCTGCTTCCGGTCTTGAACGGCAGCGAGATCTCGCTGACGAAGAAACCCTTGTACAAGACGTAGCCATCGATCAAGATCCCGGCCACGGGTATGAACCCATTCAGGAACCAGTTGAAGTCCGCCCGGTGGAACCGGGCGTGGTACACCAGGTTGGCCAGGTTCACGAAAATATAAAGCACGAGCACGAAGAACACGAAGATCTCGCCGAGGTAGGCATAGGCGCTCTCCGGTCCGCCCTGCCACAGGCTTACGGCGATGAGGAACACGAACGTCACGACGAGCGTCGATGCCTCGGCCCGCCAGGGGGTGCGGAATCTGGGGTGCAGGCCCGCGAAGTAGCTCGAAAGGAATCCCTCCCTGGATACCGCATACGTGATCCGTCCCGCGGCATAGAGCGATGCGCCGAAGCTGGCCAGAGCGGCGGTGAAGCCGGTGATGGGCACCAGCACCGCCCAGCCTCCTATATAGGATTGTGAGATGGGCAGCACCGGTGTGATCTGACCGGCGTTGACGTAACCCGCGACGGTGTGCACCGGCACTGAGATGGCGAATCCGTATGAGGTTAGAGTCCAGTACGCCCCGGCGATCACCGTGATGAGAATCGTCGCTAGCGGGATGAGCCGGCGTGGTGTACGAGCCTCCTCAGCCACGGGAGCGACGCTGTTGACGCCGGCGATCGAAAGGAATGCGAATATCGCGGCGAGGCTCAGTCCTGCGAATCCAGCTGTCGCGGCACGGGGGTTGAACGGGGTAGCGCTGAAGTGACCCAGGTACCCGCCCTGGACGACGATCACGATGGCCACCGCCGCGACGAATGTTGCCTCGAGGATCATGAGGATCCCGATCACAGTGGAGGACAGCTTGATGTTGTTGTGGCTGAGATAGCCAATGATGAGAATGGCGGCGATGCCCCCGGCGATGCCGGTCCACGTGGTCGCCGTCACGTGGAAATAGGTGAGCAGCGCGTTGAAGAATGTCCCGAAGGCCACCGGATACAGGGCCGAGACGACCACATAGGTCGTGATCATGACCCAGCCGAGCCAGAGCCCGACCCCCGGGTACGTCGACTCCCACAGCCACGTGTAGCCGCTGCCCGCAGATGGCCTGCGGTTGTTGAGCACCGCGAAGCTGATAGCCGTGGGCAGCACGGCAATCGTGATGGCAATGAACAGGAAGGGCATCACGGGACCACCTGAGTCGGTCTCCATGAAGCCCATGTTCAGGTAGATGACCGGAGCCAGCGAGAAGTAGGCGAGTCCGATGAAGGCCAGACGCGGGAGATTCAGGCTGTTCCGCCGGAGGCCTTCCCGGGCTGGTTTCGTCGCGGCCGGCTGTGATGCCGCCTGCTGGTCGTCCATGGGCCTGCCTCTCTTGCCGACCACATTTGGGAAAATGTTTCCCGCCATTAGGCCAGCTGAATCACGCCCGCCCGCGATCTGCGCCGAAGGCCGCCTGCGGTATGGCCCTCACGGCATTCCAGGCACCAGCGTCAACCACTCCGACGATGCGCAGTCCGGCCGGCCCTGGACGGATCAGCGCGCCGAAAGCACACCGCTACACATAGTGAGCCAGCTGGTGAGGCGCCGGGCACAGGCAGAACGGATGTCCGGCCGGGTCGGTGAGCACCGTCCACCGGTCGCCGCCGGGCTGGAACGCAGGCTGGCCCGCGCCCAGGGCCAGGCACCCCGCTCAACCGCTTTCGCCACATCGTCCACCTGCAGGTCCAGGTGGTAGCGCTTGGGTGTGTCCGAGCCGGGCCAGCCTGGCACCTGGTAGCAATCCACCCGGCCGGAGCGGACGCGGGTGCCCCCGGCGTTGACCACCGCGTACTCGTCCTGGCTGTCAATGACGTCCCAGCCCAGGACTGCCTCCTCAGCAGCAGGTCACGTGACCGAGGTCCAGCACCTTGGCCTGCCAGGGGGTCTGCGGCTCCCATCGGGGTAGGACCGTAGGCAAACGGCGGCATGGCGCTGTTGAGGAGGCGGGCTGGCATGTTCGAGGCGGAAAACATCCGGGATTGGCGTGGCCACGCGGTAGTCGACGCTGATGGGAGCAAGATCGGCGAGCTGGAGGCCATCTACGTTGACACTGGCACCGACCAGCCGTCCTTCGGCACGGTCAAGGTCGGAATGGTAGGGCGGCACCGGCTTGTGTTCGTGCCTCTTGACCGGGCGACTGTGGGCCCGGAGTATCTCAAGGTCTCGTACAGCAAGAAGCAAGTGAAGGACGCGCCGTCGATCGACACCGACGGCGAGCTGATGGCGGACGACGAAGAAGCGGTCTTTAAACACTACGGTCTGACCTACCAGCCGGGCGCCGGCGGTGAGCGGAGGCTGGGCCGCCGCTGATGGCGCCGGGGCGTACTCACGGCCAAGACCCTCGTGCTATTAGGACGCCATTCCCGCCCATCGCTCCCACAGGTCCCATCGGTTGATGACCCGCATCCCCACCCGCTCATAGAGCGCCGTGGCCCCGGTTGGGTTCTCAGCGTCGACGTTCAGAATTACGCGCCGGACCCCGCGGCCGGCGAACGTGGCGGACGAGCGGCGGAGAAGTGCCACCCCGACCCCGCGGCCGCGGCAGGGCGCCAGGACACCGAGGTAGTCCACCCAGCCGCGGTCGTCCCAGACGTGCCCGGTGAGGGCGCCGACGGGCTGTCCTCCGGCCGTCGCCAGCAGCCACAACGTCGGGTCGTAGCTCGGGCTCCCCGTCTGCTCCTCGGCCCATCGGTCGAACGGCTCGGGATAGTGGCCCCAGTGGTCGGCGAAGGCCTCGTCGAGGACGGCGTGGATGGCCGGGAGATCCCCGGGGGCCGCGATCCCGGTGATCTCAACTCCTTCGGGCGCGGGGCCTGGCCCGGATGGTCCCGTGAGGTCGATCTGCATTTGCCAGAAGTGACGGACCGGCCGCATCCCCCGGCCCTGGAGCATCTCCGCCGCGGCTTGATCGCCTGCGTTGATCGCATGGCGGAACCGGGCGGCCGGAAGCCCGGCCAGCAGGCGGGACGCCAGCTCCTCGGTCAAGCTCAGGAGGGAGGAGCCGATGCCCCGCCCCCGGTGCCCGGGGTGGACGACCCCCCAGCACTCAACGACGGCCGGTTCTTCCTCCGTGGCCTGCACGTACCCGACGATCGTTCCCGCGCCGTCGGCCACCACCCAGGCGTCGGTGGCGAGATCGAAGCCCACCCGGCTCCACTCGTCGCGGACGAAGTCCACGCCCAGGACGATCTGCCCGGCCTCGTTGAGCTCGTCGGCGACAAGCACATCGGCCACCGCATCGAGGTCGCTGGGGACCGGCGCCCGGAGCCGGTATCCAGCGGGGAGTTCCATGCCCGGAGCGTACAGCGCCGAGCTTCTGACCTGTCCGGAGCCTCGCCTGCGACCGCCTAGATGACCTATGCGAAGGTCAGTGGTCGCAGGCGGTGAGTGACCGGTGTACCAGATCTGAGCTGTACCGGTTGCGGCTCGGAGGAGGAGGGTGTGCGGCGGGGTGGTGCGGTGAAAGGATCCGTGTCATGACTACGTGGCAGTATGCCCGGCTTATCGTCCACGCGGTTCCCATTCAGGAAGGCAGCCGCACTTATAACTACTGGCACGCGCTATGGCTGGGCCCTGACGACCGCATGGGCGAGCTCGGCCAGTTTGACTCGCAGTCCGACCCGTCGCTAGACCCATGGAAGCTTAACCGGTGGCACCTGCAAATGCTCAACCGGACCGGTAGTGACGGATGGGAATTGATGTATATCCAGACCTACGAGGGCGATTACCACTACGTATTCAAGCGCCCCACCCTCTAGCTATCGAGCGGACTCCGGCGAATGGCCGGATATGTGCCGCTGGGAGCCATAGCCTTCTCCGCCTGGGCGGCGAGGGCGCCGACGAGATCAGCCGCCGGCCTCAGATCGGTGATGAGGTCGATAGCCTCGCTGGCCCACACCGGCACCGGGGGCAGATCACCTCGTGCCACTGCCTCCTGGTAGGCCCGCGGCGCGTCAGCGTCGGCGGCCAGCTCGTCTTCCCGGCCCCGCCACCGCTCGAGGAACGGGTGGCGCAGGGTGCGGGCCGGGTACTTCGACGGCCACGGGGCGCCCCGGGCGATGTCGAGAACGGTGCTGCGCTCAGTGTCCTCCCCGCCCCCCTCGATGATCGCCTTGGTGATGGAAGGATCGGCCAGCGCTTCGGGAGTGGCCTGGAAGCGGGTCCCGATGAGAGCCCCGGCCGCGCCCAGGACCAGGGCCGCCGCCACTCCCCGCCCATCGGCTATCCCGCCAGCGGCCAGGACCGGCGTCGGGGCGACCAGATCGGCCACTACCGGCACGAAGGACAGCGTTGACCGTCCTCGCCGGCCCCCGTGCCCACCGGCTTCGGTTCCCTGCGCCACGATGACATCGGCACCGGCTTCCAGGGCCTGCCTGGCCTCGTCGAGGTCGGTGACCTGGATGATCAGCGCCGCGCCAGACCTGCGGATGGGCTCGAGGAGCGGCCGGGGATCACCGAAGGCCAGCATGACGGCCCTGGGGCGATAGGCCAGTGCCTGTTCGACCGCGCCGACATCGACTGCCCAGCTCAAGAACCCCACACCCCAGGGCCCGGCGGTGCCCGCGGCAACGATTGGCAGCTCGCGGTCCAGCCAGCCTGGATCACCCCGGCCGCCGCCGACCAGTCCCAGGCCGCCGCCATTGGAGACGGCCGCCGCCAGGGCGCCCCCGGCTGATCCGCCCATCGGCGCCAGGGCGATGGGGTGCCGCAACGAGAAGAACTCGGTAAAGGGGGTCCGCAACGTCATGGCTACCATCATTGCCCGGCTGGCCGAGCGCGAGATCCTGGACCGCGCCGGATACGGAGCGGGCTCAGCAGGCTGCGGTGTCAAGCAGGACCACCCGGCGGGTTGGCGCGGCAGCTCACAGGGAGAACCCCAGCGGCTTGGCCAGCGCGGGATGGTCCTTCTCGAACGCGAGCGCGGCGTCCAGGGTGCGGATCCAGTCGTAGTAGAGGTTCTTGCAGTGCAGGAGCTCGATACCCAGATCGCGCAGGCGTGCTGTCCCGGCCACGTGTGCCCCGAACGGCGAGTACGTCGCGTCTTCGGCAACGACGACCCGGTAACCGGCGTCGCTGAGGCCGACCGCGGAGTGCGTTACGCACACATCGGTCTCGAATCCGGCGAGCACCGCCGTGCGGCGTCCCGTTGCCTGGATCGCCGCCATGATGTCGGGGCAGTCGGCGAGCCCGAACACGGGCTTGGTGAAGACGGGGGCGCTGCCCCGCAGGGCGGCGAGCACCGCCCCGTCAGTCGGCCCATTCCGCTCCGGATCCTCCTCGGTGATCACGGCGGGGATACCCAGTGCGTCCGCCACGGCCGCGAGCCAGGCCGCCCGGCCCGCGGCTTCCGCAGCCCGCCGCCGGTCATCCGCATCAAAACGGTCGTCGGCTGAGAAGCCTGGCTGCAGATCGATCACGACCAGCAGCGAGTCGTCACGCGCGAGCAGGGGCATGCCGGAACCTTCCCGAGACCGAACATCACGATAGGCGACCATGGTGCGGCGCGCCTGCCCCGGCCACCCGGCGGGGAGGAAATCAGCGGGGACGAGGAAGGGCAGGGCAGCCCGTCAGCGGAGCCCGCCAGCACCTCGGCCTAGGGTTGGGCCGTGGCCGACGCCGTGACAGTCCCGCCGCGCCCGACGCAAGCCGATCTCGACGCGGCCAGGGACCGGACGATTCCCGATGTCATCGCGCCCGGCCTGCGCGTCGTGTTCGCGGGCATCAACCCTGGCCTGTACTCCGCGGCCACCGGGTACCACTTCGCGCGGCCGGGAAACCGCTTCTGGCCGGCCCTGCACCGCTCGGGCTTCACCGAGCGCGTCTTCCGGCCCAGTGACCAGGAACAGCTGCTCGGCCTCGGGCTCGGCATCACCAACATCGTCGCGCGCGCCACCGCCCGCGCCGACGAGCTCCGCCCGGCGGAGTTCCTCGCGGGTGCCCGCATCCTGACCGCGAAGATCACGCGGCTGCGTCCGCTATGGCTCGCGGTCGTGGGGGTCACCGTCTACCGGACGGCGTTCGGCCGCCGCCACGCGGCCGTGGGCCAGCAGGACGAGGCCATCGGGGAGACCCGGGTGTGGGTGCTGCCCAATCCCAGCGGCCTCAACGCGCTATGGACTACACCTAAGCTCGTAGAGGCGTTCCGAGATTTGAGGCTGCACGTCGAGGGCTAGGTGAGGTCGGGGGCTGCCCGCGCCGCGGCCCGCCTGACCTGGGACAGACTGTCCGTGAGTGTCCGCTGGCGTCTACTGCTGCCGGTGGCGGTTGTTACTTACCTGGTTACTCGCCGCTCGCCAGCCGTGCGGTGCTCTCGCCGGACAGGGCGACTAGGGTTTGGAGCTATGCCAGACGATGAAGCCGACCTCAGTTCTCCCAGCGGTTCTGCTTCGCCCGGCCCGGGCGCGAGTGCCCGGCGCGTGTTGGAGCGCTTGAGTGAGGCTGAATGCATGGAGCTGCTCGCCAATGGCGGGCTGGGACGTCTGGTCTACACCAGCCGGTATGGGCCCACAGCGCTGCCGGTTATGTACAAGATCGACGGAGGCTCGATTGTCTTGGGCACGTGGGACCCCGTCCTCTTTGACGAGGACCTGCGCACCGGTATTGCGCACGCCGACTACCAGGTCGCCGTGGAGGCCGACCAATTCGACATGGAAGCACGCGAGGGATGGGTCGTGCTGGTCCGGGGCGCGGCGCATCATCTGGATACCGAGGTCGAGCGCACGCCGATCATCGGTGCCGGGCTCGAGCCGTGGATCGATGAGGTGCCTGCGCACTTCATCCGGGTGAATCCCACCGCTATCTGGGGCAACCGCGTCCGCCCGGCATGATGCCAGCGGCGGCACCGGCAGCTGCACCTACTGCCCCGCCAGCAGGAAGCCGCCACTGCCCAGGTGCCGGTCACATCCGGTGCGCTGAACGAGATGCCGTGGCATTGGGGGCAGGCTCCGCCGGCGGGCCGAGTGGTCCGCCCGGGCCGCCCCGGACGGCCCCCGCTTGTAGCAGCAGTTCGGCGGGTAACCCAGAGCACGGCCAGCCGCTGCATGTCAGGCGAGGCGGGCCACCACCTTTGCGAGCAGGGAGTCCTGCAAGTGAACGACCAGGAGATGCCGAAACCGTCAGAGGCGACCGGGACAGCGGCGCTCAGGGCCGGCTGGTCGCATGGGCATCGCGACGTGTCCGGCGGGTGGTTGCGCCCGACCGTGTTCGGCGCGGTCAACGGGCTGGTGACCAACGCCTCGCTGATCGCCGGGCTGGGCGGGGCCACCGTGTCGCCGCACACGGTGGTCCTGACCGGGGTGGCCGCGCTGGTGGCCGGCGCGTTCTCAATGGGCACCGGGGAGTACGTCTCGGTGACCAACCAAAACGAGCTGGTGCACGCCGAGGTCGCTCTCGAGCGCAGGATGCTGGCCCAGTTCCCGGCCGCGGAGGAAGAGGAGCTGGCCGGTTATTTCCGGGCCTACGGCGCTGATCCGGAAACCGCGGCCCGGATGGCCACGGCGGTGTCACAGGACCCCGGCACGGCCCTGCGCGTGCACACCCGCGAAGAACTCGGCGTCAACCCGAACGAGCTACCATCCCCGATCCTGGCCGGACTGGCTTCCCTGCTCGCGTTCTCCCTCGGCGCCCTGGTGCCGCTGCTGCCCTATCTGGTCGGCCTCCCCATGCTCACCGCGACGCTGGGAATCACGGCCGTGGCCCTGGTCACCGGAGGGATGATAGTGGGCCGCCTGACCGGCAGGTCCATGCTGCGCTCGGGGCTGCGCCAGCTTGTCCTCGGCGGCCTGGCCATCGGGGTGACCTTCGCGGTCGGCTACCTGATCGGCAGCGGCGTCACCTGAGCGCCCGGCCCGTGCCCCAAACCCCGGTCTCTGTACCGCACAGCCACGTCCCCACAAGGATTCGCCGCCGCAGCCCCACTCCCCCGGATCTGCGTCATGATCACGTCCGTTTCGTCCCGGTTCCCGTGACGCAAGTCCATGGGATGTCACGGATGATCATGGCCTGCGCGGGTGCGAGGGGATGGCGGAGGTGGGCTAGGGGTTTTCTCCACCGGCGCTTTCGCCGTCTAGATTCCCCTTGGCCTCCTGGGAGCCGGACCCCGGGAGCCGGATCGGGGTGTAGGCGTTGATGACCTTGGCCACGGCGATCACCAGGAACAGCTGCCCGACGAGCATCTCGGCCACCGCGAAGGTCTGGCCCGGGTTGCCGGCCGGGACGAGGTTCCCGTAGCCGGTCGTGGTGAGGGTGGTGAAGGAGAAGAACAGGTCCTGCGGGATTTTTCCATCTCCGTTCGCCCCGAAGAACGAGCTCGTCTGGACAACGCCGAGGAAGCGGTAGATGAAGGCGAACAGCATCCCGACCAGCAGGTAGATGTCAATGGCCCCCAGAACCGTCTGCAGGTCCACCTCGCGGCGGTAGATGAGGCTGCGGGTGATCGAGAACGGCGCTATGAAGTAGAGCACCGCGCTCATGAACGCTACGGCGCCCTCGGCGGTGGTCTCCCGGCCGACGAACAGGTTGACGGCGGCCGCGAGCGCGGAGATCAGGAGGAGCACGGCCGCGAGCCGACGCACTGGGCGGCGGGCCTGCGAGACATGGAGTACCGCCCAGACCGTCGCGATCTGAACGGTGATCACCAGCGAAGCGGCCCACGGAGCGATGACGCCTACCGAGAACCCGTAGGTGAAAAGGATCAGCAGCAGGACCGAGCCATAGCTGTCCGGCGAGACCATCGCCCGGGCCAGCCGCCGGACAGGGTGGCGGCGTGCCGATGCCAATGAAGCCGGGTCAGCCGGGCTGGTCGGCTCGTGCGGGGAATCCGTCATAGATCAATCTTCCTCCTGGACCCGGGCCGTCGCAGGTCAGCGCGCCGAGGCCGGCGTCCACGCCGGACACCATGACTAGCACAGCGGCCTGGCGGACCATGGTGCCCCCGGGGCGGGGAGCAGTCACCACCCCGCCGGGGTGACACCGTAACCCGGCGTGGCAGGATCCCCGATCCATCTGCGGGCGTCCGGAGATGCAGGTGATGGGGCAGTTCCCGGAAGACCGGGTTGGCGGCGGCGTCGCTCAGGTCGAAATCAACGGCATCGCCCTCCGGCCTGCGGACGGCCTCCCGGCAACACCACCAGGTTCTGAACGCCGGGTGCCGCTGACAGCCGCTCAAGCAGCTGGCCGGTCAGGCTGGCCGGGCTCACCACGCGCACCCGTAGCATCACGAGCCCGCCCGTCCCGGCCGGGCCGCCGTGCTCCCGGCCTGTCCGGGCCGGGAGGATGCTGTCGTGCCCCCGGCCAGTCCCGGCCGGGGAGCCGCCGCCGAGGTCCCCGCCTGACCCAGCGGGTTGCCGCTGCGTGCTGGCCGGGCGAGCGGCGTGGGGAGGTTCAGGTCAGTTATCATCGCCAACCCGCCGTTCTTGCGCGGTACCGGGGCCCATCCGCCTGGCGCCGGAAGCGGGGCCGCGCCCGCGGCACTGGCGGCCTGCGTACACCATTCAGCCAGTCACCGGGCCGCCGCGGCAACCGTTCCGGGTGAGGCACGGGCGGCCGGTGGTTCGCCGCGGCAACCGTTCCGGGTGAGGCAGGCACCGGCGGCCGGCGGTTCGCCGTCATGCCCGCTGGTGCCGTGCCCACGGCGTTCCAGAACCCGCCGCCCCCCGGGCAGGCCCTTGCTGGTGGGCCCGCCCGGGAGGCAGTTAGTACCGGGATCCGCTACATCCCGCCGGGTGCGCTGGCCGTGTTGCCGCTCCCGCCCATGTTCGGGCATTTGTGTTTGGTGCCCTTACCTCCGGGGACCGACGGGCTCGCGGACGATGACGGGGCGGCCGCCGGGTGCGACCCGGCCGTTCCTGTGTGTGCGCTGGTGGAGGCGCTGGCCATGGTCAGGCCCAGGGCCAGGCTGGCTCCCAGTGCCCCCGCGCCAACGGCGGTGCCGATGAGTGGCCGGGTGATCCTCACGTGCTTCTCCTTTGCTTCGCCCGCCGGGCCGGCCAGGCCGGCCTCGCCGGGGCGGGCCGCGGGAGCCCACACAGATCAGTAGGCCAAGCCGAACTGGCCGGTGACTGGGCGGCGCCTCTCAGCACCGTCTCAATCCCCGCACCGGGCCCTGACCGCCGTGGCCTCACCCGGGCTCTGACGCCCCGGCCGGCTCCTCCGCCCACAGGGCGCGCACCGCGTCGATCGTGTCCGCCTCCGATGCCGGCTTGTCCGGCCGGTGGCGCAGCACCCGGGCGAAGCGCAGCGCCAGCCCGCCCGGGTATCGCGGGCTGGCCTGGACCCCGTCGAAGGCGACCTCCACGACGAGTTCGGGCCTGACCCGCAGGACGCCGTAGGCGTCCCGGCGGTCTCCCGCCGGGCGCTGCGACGCCGGCTCGGCCAGTTCCAGCAGCCGACTGGTCTGCCAGGCGAGCATCTCGTCGGTCAGGCCCTTGAAGGTCTTGCCCAGCATGATCAGGCCGCCGGACACGGGATCGCGGGCCCCCAGGTGAAGGTTGGACAGCCATCCGCGGCGGCGCCCGTGGCCCCACTCGGCCGCGAGCACGACCAGGTCGAGGGTGTGCCGCGGCTTCACCTTGATCCACTCGCTGCCCCGCCGCCCGGCGGCGTAGAGCGCGGACAGCGACTTGACCATTACTCCCTCGTGGCCCCGCGCCACCGCGTCGGCGAAGAACACCTCGGCTGCCGCCACATTCGCCGTCACCAGGCGCGGAATGAGCAGATCCGCCGGCAGGAGGCGCGTGAGCAGGGCGTGCCGGTCGCGGGCGGGCTCGTCGATCAGGTCGGTCCCGTCCAGGTGGAGAAGGTCGAAGAAGAACGCGGTCAGCGGCACGTCCGCACGCTGCTGCGCGACATCGATGTGGCTGGCCGTCCGGCCGGCGGTGAC
Organism: uncultured Actinomycetes bacterium; assembly: GCA_963730065.1. Classification (GTDB taxonomy): domain Bacteria; phylum Actinomycetota; class Actinomycetes; order Streptosporangiales; family Streptosporangiaceae; genus UBA9676. Next base: position 148,816 of record CAVSQL010000024.1, read on the forward strand.
CTGGAACGGCCGCGGTCGCCCGTCGGGGCGCAGCGCTACCGCCTCACCGTCCAGGACGGCTGCCCGGACATTCAGCGCCAGCGCCGCCTCGACGATCTCGGGAACCCGGGTGGTGATGTCATCGAGGGTCCGCGTGAAGACGGCGACCCCGGAACCATCCCGGTGGACCTGGACCCGGATCCCGTCGATCTTCCACTCCACCGCGGCGGGCGAGACGCGCTCGAAGGCGGCCGCGACGCTGCTCGCCGACGAGGCCAGCATCAGCCGCAGCGGCCGCCCCACCTGCAGGCCGAACGACCGCAGCGCGGCCGCCGCCGCGCTCGCGGCGGGGGCGGCGGGGGGAATGGGAGCGGCGGGGGCAGCGGCCGCGGTGAGGGCGGCTGTGGCCACGGCCTGCAGCGATCCGCCCAGCAGGTGCGCCCGCCTGACCTCGTCGGCCGGCACCCCAGCGGCGCGCGCGACCGCCTCGATCATCACCCCTTCGAGCGCGCCCTGATGCAGTTCGCCCGCGATCAGCCGGACGAGAAAGTCGCGCTCACCGGCGGTGGCCCGGCCGAAGAGGCCGGCCAGCAGGTGCTTGCGCGCTGTCTGGGCCCCGGCCCCGGCCACCGCGCCCACCTCCGCGAACACGGAGTCCACCTCGCCCACGGTCAGGGTGGGGGTCATCCCATCCGCCGCCCCGTCGCCGGAGAGCATTCCCGACAGGGCGGCGTAACCCACGCCGATCTGGCGCTGGCGCAGCTCACCCGAGAGGAAGGCGACCACGACCGGCACTTCCGCCGGGCTGGCCGTCCCGAGCAGGCCGGCGATCTTGTCGATCTTGACGCCACGCCGTGGAGTGGCCGCCACGGCCTGCGATGTGAGCACGAGCTCAGTTAGCAGCACAACCGCATTGTGCCCGAGCGGCAGGACCTTTCAGTTGCCGGCCGGATGGCTGCCGGGGAGTCGCAGATCATCGCCAGCTATGGTCGCGGCGCCTGCGTCTGCCCGTTGACATCCACGCTGACGGTGTCCGCGGCGGTCATGTCCTGCGGAGTGTCCGGTGCGGTGGCGGTCTCGTCCGGCTCGCCCGCTTCCACGGCTGCCGAATTCCGCCGGTTGAGGATGATCGCGGCGGCGGCGGCGCCTCCCACGATCACGACAACTCCGCCGACAACCGCTGGCCAGCGGCGCCGGGGCGGCGGCTCGGGGGGAACCGGCTGGATCTGGCGGGCGTAGGCGGCCAGTGCCGCCGAAGCCCGGGGCGCCCACTGTTCCTGCAGTGCCTGCCCCATCAGCTCGAGCCGCGGCGCGGTCCACGCTCTGGCCAGAAGCATGCGCTGCGCTGCGGCGATCCGGGCGCTGGCCGCTAATGGGGCGAGCTGGGCCTGGGTGGCCAGCTGGCGGGCGCGTAGATACTCGCCTGCCTGGCGGGCCCAGTCCGGAACGGGCTGCTCGGATGACCCGTTGGCGTCGCTGTTCTGCTTCGTCATAAGGGACACGTGTAACCTCCCTGTGCTCCCGCCTGTCTCAGTTCCCCGCGCGGGCGGGCTCAACCATTGATCGCTGGCTTCGCCCCCTCGGCCGGGTCGTGGCAGGATGGCCGTGAGTAACGCCAAGCTACCGAGAGGGGTCCACCGCCGGCTACCACCCCGCCGTGCAAGGATGCCAGCCATGACCACAACTCTCACTGCAACGCTGCACACCAGCCAGGGCCCGATTGTGATCCGCCTGCTCCCCGATCACGCGCCCAAGACGGTGCGCAACTTCGTCGACCTGGCCCAGGGTGGCCGGGAGTGGGCAGACCCGCGGACCAGGAGCGTCACCACCGGGAAGCTCTACGACGGGACCATCTTCCACCGCGTGATCCCGAATTTCATGATCCAGGGCGGGGATCCGCTGGGGACCGGCACCGGCGGGCCTGGCTACCAGTTCGCCGACGAGTTCCACCCGGATCTGGTGTTCGACCGGCCCTACCTGCTCGCCATGGCCAACGCAGGGCCCGGCACGAACGGCTCGCAGTTCTTCATCACGACCGTCCCCACCCCTCACCTGAACCGCAAGCACACCATCTTCGGTGAGGTCATCGAGGGCCAGGATGTCGTGGACGAAATCAGCCACACGGCGACCGACGGCAGGGACCGGCCGGTGAAGGACGTCGTGCTGGAGTCCGTTGTGATCGAGGGCGCCGACGGCATGCCGGAAGCCGCGGGCTGAGCCATGGATCCCCGGCCGGCCCCTGGTACCGGCGGCGAGGCCGATGTCCCGACGCCGGGGCCGGCCCCGGCGGTGTCCCCCCACCGGTGCCGGCCACCGGTGGTGAGGTCGGCGTCCCTCCGCCAGGGCCAGGTGCCGGCGGCGAAGCCGGTGTCCCCACCTGTTTCCGGCATCCCGGCCGGGAGACCTACCTGTCCTGTGTCCGGTGCGGGCGCCCGGCGTGCCCGGAATGCCTGCGCTCGGCACCGGTCGGCCAGCAGTGCGTGGAATGCATCAAGGAGGGCAGCCGGAGCGTCCGCACGCCCACCTCCGTATTCGGCGGGCGTGCGGTCTCCGGGGCCCTGGTCACCTACACGCTCGTCGGCCTGAACGTCCTGCTCTACCTGGTCGAGTGGGTGTACCCGCGGATCGTCGACTACTTCGACATGCTCGGGGCCGCCCGCGACCCGGCCCTGCACGGCCAGCTGGTCGGCGTCGCGACGGGCCAGGAGTACCGGCTCCTCACCTCGGCGTTCCTGCACGAGCCGGGGCTGTCCGGGTTCGGCCCGGCCCACATCATCTTCAACATGTGGGCGCTGCTGCTGGTGGGCCCCGGGCTGGAACGCCTGCTCGGGCGCCTGCGCTTCCTCGCCGTCTACCTGCTCAGCGCGCTGGGCGGCTCGGTCCTCTTCTACGTCCTGGCTGCCCCTAACGAGCCCGCCCTGGGCGCCTCCGGCGCCATCTTCGGGCTGTTCGGCGCCTGGTTCGTAGTGTCGAAGCGGCTGCAGGTGGACACCAGGGCGATCATCTTCCTGATCGTCATCAACCTGGTGATCAGCTTCGTTGTCCGGGGCATCGCCTGGCAGGATCACATCGGGGGCCTGATCACCGGCGGTCTGCTCACCGCCGCCTATGCATACGCGCCGCGGCGGCACCGGACTCTCATCCAGGCCGGGGCGACCGTGGCGATCGTGGCGCTGCTGGTCGTTGCCGTCGTGGTCCGGAACGGCCAGCTCGCGGCCTGATCGTTACCGCCACCTGGTCGCGAGGCCGAGACCCGCGATGATGAAGCCGAACCCGATCGCGAGATTCCACGGCCCCAGTGCGGGCAGCGGCAGGCTCTGGCCCGTGATGTAGAAGAGCGCGATCCAGGCCACCCCGACCACCAGGCAGCCGATCATGGTAGGCGCCAGCCAGGGAGGGCTGACTCTCGCCTTGGTGGACCGCGCCGGCGGGGTGTAGACCGCCTTGGTCCGGCCGCGGGACTTGGGCACGTTGATCTCCTGGTCGGGTGGGGGCACGGGGAGCACGGGGCCGGGTAGCCCACCGGCCCCAGCGGCGGCGCGCACGGTGTCAGGGCCAGCGTAGTGGCTTGCCTGCCACCGCGCGAGACAGCGCCGCCTGGATGGCGAAGCCAGCCCAGACCGCCCGGTGTAACGCCGGGGCCGGGTACGGCGACTAGCACATGAGGGCTCGCGCTGCCGCCCCCGAGCGGTGCGAGCCCTCCCGGTGCCGCCGGTGCGTGTTCCGGCCGGTGCGTGCTCCGGCCGGCGGCCTGCGCCGCGGCCGGGCCGGGCCGCCCGCGCCGGTCAGCTGTGCCGGCCGGGCGAGGGGGGCGCCGTACCGTTTGTCCCGGTCGGGGTCGGGGTCGGGGTGGTCTGCGTCGGTGTCGGGGTCGGCGTCGGCTGGTTCTTCACCACGTCAAGGATGATGGTGGTGCTGGTCGGCACGAGCTGGCCGGCCGTCGGGCTCTGCTGGGTAACGATCCCGTCCTGGACCCCGGGGCTCGACACCTCGTTGACCTGGATGTTCGCGAACCCCGCGTTCGCGAGCTGCCCCTGGGCGACCGCCTCTTGCTCGCCCACCACGTTGGGGATCTGCGAACCGCCGGGCGAGACCGAGAGGGTGATCGTGGCACCCTTGCTGACCAGCGTGCCCCCCGCCGGGTTCTGGCCGACCACGGTGTTCGGTTTGGCGGCCGAGTTCTGGTCGGTCACCTCATGGACCTTGAATCCCTCGTTGATCAGCAGGTTCCGGGCGTCCGGTTCGGACTGGTGGACGACATTCGGGACTTTGACCCGGGGGGGCCCGTTGGAGACGAGGAGCGTCACCGTTGTCCCGCGGGCCACCAGGTTGCCGTTCGCCGGGCTGGTGCTGATCACGATCCCTTTCTGCACGGTGGCCGAGGGCTGGTGGATGATCTTGGCCACCAGGCCGGCCTTCTGCACCTGGGACGTGGCCTGCGCCACGGGCAGGCCGCTGACCTGGGGCACCGCCACGCCGCCGCTGCCGCCGAAGAATGCGTAGGCCACCCCGCCGAGCACCGCGAGCACCAGCAGGGCACCCGCCGCCCACAGCAGCCAGGTCCGGCGCCTCGAGCCGCCACCGCCGCCCTCGGTGTAGCCCTCCTCCTCCGGGCCGTATTCGTAGCCGGGAATGGCCCGGGTCGGGCCGGCGGCCATGGTGGCGCCGCCCCCCATCCGCTGGGTCGTCGCGTAGCCCATGCCGCGCGGTGCGGCGACCGGCACGCCGGACAGGGCGCGCTGGATGTCGGTCCGCATGTCCGCGGCGGACTGGTAACGCTGCGCCGGGTCCTTGGCCATGGCCCGGAGCACGATGGAGTCGGCCCAGGCCGGGATCTCCGGGTCCAGATGCGAGGGCGGCACTGGGTTCTCGCGCACGTGCTGGTAGGCGATGGCCACCGGGGAGTCGCCCAGGAACGGCGGCCGGCCGGTCAGCAGCTCGTACAGCAGGCACCCGGTCGAATACAGGTCGCTGCGGGCATCCACCCGCTCACCGCGGGCCTGCTCGGGGGACAGGTACTGCGCGGTGCCGATCACCTGCGCGGTCTGGGTCATGGTGGCCTGCGCGTCGCTGACGGCCCGGGCGATGCCGAAGTCCATCACCTTGACCTCGCCGGTGCGGGTCAGCATCACGTTGCCCGGCTTGATGTCGCGGTGGATGATGCCATGGCGGTGGCTGTAGTCCAGGGCCCGCAGCACCCCGTCGGTGATCTCGAGCGCACGCTCGGGCAGCAGCCGCCGGTCGTCCCGCAGCAGCTCGCGCAGGGTCCGGCCGTCCACGTACTCCATCACGATGTAGGGCACGTGCGAGGGCCCGGCGTTGTCCTCGCCGGTGTCGTAGACCGCGACGATCGAGGGATGGTTGAGCGAGGCGGCCGACTGCGCCTCGCGGCGGAACCTGGCCTGGAACGTGGCGTCTCTGGCCAGGTCCTCACGGAGTGTCTTCACCGCGACGATACGGTCGAGGCGTATGTCGCGTGCCCGGTACACCTCGGCCATGCCGCCCCGCCCGACGACGCCGTCGAGTTCGTAGCGGCCGCCGAGGAGCCGCGGCTGTGTCATGTCTCGCACTTCCGTAACCGCCCTGGATCGTAGTCAACCGTGCACTGGGGTGATATGCCACTCCGGCGCGCGGGCCAAGCCGGGCCTGGCAGGCACCCGGTTGTGCTGTGCGCCCCCCGGGCGCTCATCGCTTCGCCTGCGAGGCCAGGTAAGCCATGTAAGCCTGAATGATCTTCACCGCGATCGGTGCGGACGCGTCGGCCCCGAGCCCGCCGCCCTTGACTATGACGCCTACCGCGATCCGTGGGTTGCTGACTGGCGCAAAGCAGGTGAACACCGCGTCGTCGAGCCCGGTGTTGTTCGTGCCGTTTTGCGCCGTCCCGGTCTTGGCCGCGATGGCGATGTTCGGGAGGAACGCGGTGTTGTGCGCGGTCCCCTGGGGCGACTTGACCACGTTGACCATCATCCGTGACACGTCCGCGGCCACGGTTGGGCTCACGGTCTGGCTCAGCACGGTATTCTGGGCGTTGTACAGCGGGGTCAGGTCCGGCGCCGTGACCTTCTGGACCATGTAGGGGGTCATCAGGGTGCCGTTGTTGGCGATCGCCGCCGAGAACATGGCCTCCTGGAGCGGGGTGACCTGGTCGTTGTACTGGCCGATCGCCGAGTAGGCGGTGAGCGCCGGGTCGTGGCCCGGGATCGGCGGGTACACGCTCGGGGACACCGGGAGCGGGATCCGCAGGTTCGGGTCGTTCATGCCGAACTTGACGGCCTGCTGCCGGATCGCGGTGTCGCCCAGTTTCATGCCGAGGTTCCCGAACACCGTGTTGCAGGAGACGGTGAAGCCGAAGATGAGCGGCACCGTGCCGTTCCCGGTCGGGTTGGAGCCATCGTCGCAGGGCAGGTTGTCGAAGTTGATCAGTTCCTTGGTGGTGCCGGGCAGCTTCAGGTTGGTCGGCGCGTACACCCGGCTGTCCGGCGTGTACTTGCCGCTGGTGAAGGCCGTCGAGCCGGTCACGACCTTGAAGGTGGAGCCGGGAGGGAAGGTCTGGTTGATGGCCCGGTTGAGCAGCGGCTGGCTGGCCTCGAACCGGTAGTGGTTGTCGATCCGCCGGAGCTGGGCGCCGTCGAAGGTCGCGTACTTGTTCGGGTTGAAGGTCGGGTAGGACGCCAGGGCGAGTACCGCGCCGGTCCGCGGGTCGATCGCGACCGCGCCGCTGGGCAGCCCGCTCGCCTTGAGCGCGTCGTAGGCCGCCGTCTGCGCGGCCGAGTTGACCGTGAGCTGGACGGTCGCGCCCCGCTTGGGCTTGCCGGTGATCAGGTCGATCAGGTTGTGCACCGTGAGCTGCGGGTCGGACCCGGACAGGAACTTGTCCTCGGCCTGCTCGATGCCGGTGGCGCTGTAGAGCGAGTCGTACCCGGTCACCGGCGCGTACGTGGTCGGGGCCGGGTAGGACCGCTGGTAGCTGTAGATGCCCTTGACGTGCAACGACTCGGCGATGACCTTGTTGTCCGCGGTGATGATCGAGCCACGCTGGAACTGGTACTGCTGGGAGAAGGTCCGCGCGTTCCCGCGCTGCACGGCCAGGCTGGCGGGCTCGAACCCCTGCACGTAGTTCACGCCGAGCAGCAGCAGGATGAACATCCCCAGGATGACCAGGGAAATCCGGCGCAGGGCGTGGTTCATCCGCCCCTCACCACCTGGGTCAGCCCTTCTTCCTGGATCGGCTGCGGCGCGGGCCGGCGCGCGGTGTCGCTGATCCGCATGAGCAGCGCGATCAGCATCCAGCTGGCGACCAGCGAGGAGCCGCCCTGGGACAGGAAGGGGGTGGTGAGCCCGGTCAGCGGTATCAGCCGGGTGACGCCGCCGACGATGATGAAGACCTGCAGGGCCAGCACGAACGCGAGCCCGCCCGCCAGCAGCTTGGAGAATGGGTCGCGGACCGCGACCGCCGCCCGCATGCCCCGCTGCACGATGAGGCCGTAGATCAGCAGGATCGCCATCAGGCCGGTGAGGCCGAGTTCCTCGCCGAAGGCGGTGATGATGAAGTCGCTCTGTACGAGCGGGGTCCAGTACGGCTGCCCGTTCCCGAGGCCGGTGCCGAGGACCCCGCCGAAGCCCAGCCCGTACAGCCCCTGCACCAGCTGGTAGGAGATGGTGTACACGTTCTGGGCGGCGAACGGGTGCAGCCAGATCGTGAACCGCTCGCCGACGTGGCCGAACAGCTGGCTGGCCACGTAGGCACCGGCCACGAACAGGCCGCCGCCGATGAGCAGCCACGACGTGCGCTGGGTGGCGATGTACAGCATGACCAGGAACAAGCCGAAGAACAGCGCGGACTGGCCGATGTCGGTCTCGAAGATCAGGATGAGGAGGCTGGCGCCCCAGGCGATGAGCACCGGGCCGAGGTCGCGCGCGCGGGGCAGGTCGATGCCGAGCACCCGCCGGCCCGCGAGCGAGAGCACGTCCCGTTTGGCGACCAGATAACCGGCGAAGAAAATGGCCAGCGCCAGCTTGGCGAACTCGCCCGGCTGGACGGAGAAGCCGCCGATGCTGATCCACACCTTGGCGCCGTTCACCTCGCTCCCGATCCCGGGCACCGCCGGGATGGCCAGCAGGACCAGCCCGATCACGCCGAACGTGTAGGTATAGCGCTGCAGTATGCGCGGTTCCCTCACCAGCGCGAGCACCGCGATGAACGCGGCTACGCCCACCGTGCTCCAGACCACCTGCAGCACCGTCGACGACGTGCTCATGGTGCTGATCACGCGGCCCGAGTTGCCGTCGCGGCCGGACTGCTGCAGCCGGTAGATCATCACGATGCCCAGGCCGTTGAGCAGCGCCGCGAGCGGCAGCATCAGCGGGTCCGCCCACGGGGCGAGCCAGCGGATGGCCAGGTGCGCCAGCAGCATGAGGACGGTGAACGCGATCCCGTAGGCGATGATCCCGGCCGGGATCCGGCCGGTCATGCTCAGGCCGACGCTGGCGTAGGCGAACAGCACCACGGCGATCGCGAACGCCAGCATGGCGAGCTCGGTCTGGCGGCGCCCGCGCGGCATCGGCACCGGGATCTCCGGGGCTGGCCGCAGGGATGAGCGCGCCGCCCGGGCCGCCGGATCACCCGGCGGGCCTGGGGTGGTCACCGCGCTCACGGTCCTGCCCCGGTCCCCGATGCCGCGCTGGGGGACGGGCAGCCCTCAGGAATGGTGGGCTGGGTCCCGGTTGGCTTGGGCGGCGGGGTGGCGATGACCTTGCCGGCCTTGGACTTGACCGGCGTGGTGACGCCGTACTTCTTCTTGTAGGCGTTCAGCGCGGTGGTGTAGGTGTTCACCTTGGCCTGGTAGGCCTTGAGCGCGGCATAGGCGGTCATGCACGCCCGGTAGTCGCTGCGGATGTGCCCCACGATGCTCTGGGCATGGCCCAGGCCGCCGGCGCTGAAGTTGGAGCGGATCAGCTGCTGGTCGGTGAACGGCACCGCGGCCAGCGGGATCTGGGTGCGCTGGAAGACGCTGGACAGCTTCAGCCCGGCCAGGTTCTGGTTGATCCCGCGGAAGATGGCGACGTGCCCCGTGTCCTCGCCGACATAGTACTGCGCCTGGGTGTAGCGCCACCCCGCGTACCCGGCGCCGATGATCACGATGAGCAACAGGGCGAGCAGGGATTTCACGATCGGCAGCCGCCGCCGGACATGCTCGCCGGGCTCGGTATCGTCCATGGCCACGGCTCCGCTGGGGGCGCGGGGCACCGGGTCGTCGTGGGCGATCACGATGGCGGCCTGGGGTGCGGTCTGGGTGAGCACGTGGGAGCGCCCGGCCGCGCTGTCGGCGCGCATCGGAGGCCGGCCGGCGCCGTTGCAGGCGGCGCCGGCGAGCACCGACACCTCGCTGGGCGGCCGGACCGCGGTCGCGCTGTCCACCACGTCCGCGACGATGCAGGTGATGTTGTCCGGGCCGCCCCCATTGATCGCCAGATCTATCAGCTGGCGCACGGCATCGTCGGGTTCCGCGATGGTGGCCAGCGTCCGGTGCAGGGTCAACTCGTTCACCACGCCGGACAGGCCGTCGGAGCACAGCAGGTACCGGTCACCGACCTGCGCCTCGCGTATGGACAGGTCCGGCTCGACGTCGTTGCTGCCGTCCAGTGCGCGCAGGAGCAGCGACCGCTGCGGGTGGGTCGCGGCCTCGTCCGGGCTGATCCGGCCGTCGTCGACCAGCGACTGGACGAGGGTGTGATCGTGGGTGATCTGCTTGAGCTCGCCGCCTGACAGCACGTATGCGCGGGAGTCGCCGATGTGGCACAGCGCGACCCTGGTCCCGGACCAGAGCATGGCGGTGAGTGTGGTGCCCATGCCCCCGATGGAGGGATCGGCGGCCACCATGTCGTGCAGGATGTGGTTGGCCCGGGTCACCGCATCGGCGAGCGCGTCCAGCAGTTCGCCCGCGGGCAGGTCCTCGTCGAGGTCGGTGAGAACGGAGATGGCCACCGCGCTGGCGACCTCGCCCGCGGCGTGGCCGCCCATGCCGTCAGCGACCGCCAGCAGGCGTGGGCCAGCGTATGCCGAGTCCTCGTTCCCCTCACGGAGGAGGCCGACATCTGAGCGGACCGCGTAGCGGAGTGCAAGTGTCATCTGCGCAGTTCCAGAACGGTCTTGCCAATGCGTATCGGCACGCCCGCGGGCACCGGCGTCGGCTGGGTCACCTTCTGCCGGTCCAGGTACGTGCCGTTGGTCGATCCGAGGTCTTCCACGATCCACTGGCCGTCCTGGGGGAACAGCCGGGCATGTCGGCTCGAAGCGTAGTCATCGGACAGTACCAGAGTGGCATCGGTGGCCCGTCCGATGGTGATCTGCTGGTCGGCCAGCCCGAGGGATGTGCCTGTCAGCGACCCCCCGGTCACCAGCAGCCGCTGCGGCGCTCCCCGGGGGGCCCGCCCGGCGCGCGGGGGCCGCTGCGCCCGCCCGCGCTGGGCCTTCTGCTGGCGGCGCTGCTGCCGGCCGGAGACCGCGGGCCCGAACAGGTCCGTGCGCACCACACCGACGGCTGCGATCACGAACAGCCACAGGACGGCCAGGAAGGCGAGCCTGATCAAAGTGAGGGTGAGCGCGTTCATCGGGTTATATGTCCTTGGTGACCGTGACCCCTGAGCTGCGGGGCCACTGGCTGCCGTGCCGCTGGTTGTCTTTCAGTGTGGCCCCTGCCTGAGGTCAGTAGATACCGTCCCGGCGGAATACCAGGGTCGTGCGGCCAAGTGTGACGCGCGTGCCGTCGGTGAGGGAGATCCGCCGGACCGGCTCGCCGTTGACGAACGTGCCGTTCGTCGATCCTAGATCGACAAGGACGACCTCGTCGTCCTCCACCCGCAGCTCGGCATGGTGCCGGGAGACGCCGGGATCAACCAGCCGCAGATCGCAGTCGGTGCCCCGGCCGAGCATGGTCACCGGCGCGGTGAGTTCGTAGGTGCGCTGCATGCTGCCGTCCGCCCCCGGCTCGGGACCGGAGACCAGCAGCCTGGGCCGCCCCGCGAAGGCCCCGGGCGGCCGGGGCAGGTCACTGGCCGGGCGCCGGATCTCCCCGCCCTCGACCGTGGTGCCCCGGATGACTCCTGAGCGGATCCGGAAGGTGCCCGTGGTCAGGTCCGGCAGGCCCTCGAAGCGCATCCGCACCGGGCCCACGAAAGAGTAGCCTTGTTCCTTGGCGTGCTCGCGGGCCAGCGTGGCAAGCTCGATGCCGAGGTTGTCCGCGTAGACCTGCAGGCGCTCATGGTCGGCCTCCGACAACTCCACGACGAAGTCGTTCGGCACCAGGGTTCTGCCTTGCGCCACGATGGCGGCGCGATCGTCCATCTCGCGCTGCACCGCGCTGGCGATCTCCACCGGCTCGAGCTCGGATTTGAACGCCCGCGCGAAGGCACCCTCGACCATGCCTTCGAGCCTTCGCTCGAAACGCTGTAGCACTCCCACCGGGCACCTCCTTCCCCTGCTCGCATCCGATGGTATCGGCGGTGAGGACTACCTTGGTGGCGTGCTAACCTGACTCGTTGCCCGGGCGGGTGGCGGAACGGCAGACGCGCACGGTTCAGGTCCGTGTGTCCGAAAGGACGTGAGGGTTCAAATCCCTCCTCGCCCACCCGGCACACTGGCCAGAGCCTATGTGCCCACGCCTCATTCGATACCCCTGTGCTCACGCATCATGCGCTACCCCCAGCACGTGCGGTCAGGCATGCGTTCTTACCGGGAGCTATCCTCCCCCATCACCGGGCTCCGGCTCCGGCCATTCGGGGAGCCGACCCGGGTCACCTGGCGCGGACCACTTCCGCCACCGCCTTCGCGGCCAGCTCCACAGCCGCCTTCACCTGCGGTGACATCGGCTCACGCAGCCCGGACCGCTGCGCTTCCACTCCGACGACGACCGGGGTCTCTTCGGGCCGGGCCCGGGATGTACCCGTCCGTGCCGGGCCCAGGACCTGGGGTCAGGCACCATGGGGGTCAGGCACCACTGGGGTCAGGGCACCACGATGACGGGGCAGTGCGCGTGCCGGGCCAGCCAGCCGGGGACGGAGCCGGCCACATGGTGCCAGCGGTGCCCCGGCGCGCCGATGACAAGCGCGTCCGCCGCGGCTTCGTCGGCCACGGCGGCCAGTTCCCGGGCCGGGCTGCCGCGCCGGGTGACAACCCGCACGTCGATGCCGGTGCGGTCGCAGGTCTCGTCGAGCTCGGCGAGCAGCCAGCGCTCGGTCTCGGACCGGTCACGTACCGCGCCGATCACCTGGCCGGTAAGCGGCTCGCAGTAGACCGCGGGCGGGCTCACATGGACGACAAGCAGCGGCCGCTCGAGGCGGCGCGACAGTCCCGCGGCATAGCACAGGGCATGCCCGGCTCGACGGCGAGCCGTCGTAACCGGCCACGACCGGGTGGTCGAGGCCGGTGGCCGCGCCGCGCTGCGGCTCCTCGTCGGGGACCCGCCGCCGCGAGCGGTCGGGCTGGCCCGGAAAAGGTGAAGATGCTGCCTGGTCCATGGCTTCTCGTCCTTGTTAGGATCCATGGTCCGCGCGGAGGAACACTTCCGCAATCTAAGTTAGTTCGTATAAAGCAACTATTCCAGTAGCGATGCCCGCCGGGGGTCCTGCGCCTGGTCTGGGTACCCCGCCGCCGGTGCCCCTGCGGGCCTGGCCCGCCACCCGCCGCCCGTGATCCTCCGGGCCTGGACGCGGCGGCCGGCCGGAGCTGCCACTGGCCCGGACAAGGCACAATCGGTTTTGTGCCGGAACTACCCGAGGTCGAGTCGCTCGCCATCTTCCTGCGGGAGCGTGCGGTCGGCCGGATCATCGACTGGGCGGCCAGCGCCACGTTCGCCGTGCTCAAGACGTATCAGCCGGACCTGGGCGTGCTGAACGGCCGTGAGATCACCGGCGCCGCGCGCCACGGCAAGTTCCTCGATCTGGTCATCATGCCGATGGCCGGGGCCCCGGCCGTCTCAGGCCCGGCCGGCGAACTGCACCTGATCACCCACCTGGCCCGGGCGGGCTGGCTCCGGTGGCGCGACGACCTGCCCAGCCAGCCGCCCCGGCCCGGCAAGAGCCCGCTCGCGTTCCGGCTCCGGTTCACCGACGGCAGCGGGTTCGACCTGACCGAGGCGGGCACGCGCAAACGGCTGGCGGTCTACCTGGTGGAAGACCCCGCCCATGTGCCGGGGATCGCCTCGCTCGGCCCGGACCCGCTGGCCGACTCCTTCACGGTGGAGACCCTGGCCGGGCTGCTCGTGGGCCGGCGCACCCAGATCAAGGGCGTGCTCCGGGACCAGAAGATCATCGCCGGCATCGGCAACGCCTATTCCGACGAGGTTCTGCACGCCGCGAAGATGTCCCCGTTCAAGCTGGCGGCCAGCCTCACCCCCGACGAGATCACTGGGCTCTACACCGCGATGCAGGAGGCCCTGAAGGAGGCGGTGGGCCGGTCAGCCGGGCTGGCCGCCGGGGAGCTCAAGGCGGAGAAGAAGGCGGGCCTGCGCGTGCACGGCCGGGCGGGCCAGCCCTGCCCGGTCTGCGGCGACACCGTGCGCGAGGTCTCCTTCGCCGACTCCGCGCTCCAGTACTGCCCGACCTGCCAGACTGGGGGCAAGCCGCTGGCCGACCGCCGCCTGTCCCGGCTGCTGAAGTAGCGGCCCACGAAGACAGGGCTCGATCAGCCCGGCCCGCTCAACCCATGGGCTGTTCGTGGGTGCGGGCGGATCCCGCCGCATCCGGTGACGGCCAGAGCTCATGCAAAGAAGCTGGCCATGCGGTCGCCTCCCGCTATGTTGCTGCCGATTTGTGACTTGTTTCCGCCCCCGGACCCGGTCGGGACCGGTAAAGAAATACCTGCGAAACCCGTCCGCTAGGGGATAGGGAGTGGCGGGCCGGTGAGGCGGCACCAGCTTGGCGGGAACCGGAGCCGGGCTGTGGCAGGGAGCGGGAGGAGCGGGTTGTGCTGCGTGGAAGTCAGCGATGTTCCAGGATGCGGGCCTTCGGATGGACAGGAGTCGTGATCACGGTTACATTCTGGGGTTCGCTGGGGTTCGCGGCGCAGCCGGTGGCTGCCGCTGCTGGTCCTTCCGGAACCGTCGCCACCGCGCAGCGGCCGAACCGGTCCAACGTGGGAGCCACTCACTCCCCGCAGTTGCTGCGTCGGCTCGCGGGATCGGCCGGGACCGGGCAACGCCCCGCCGCCGTCATCGTCAACGCGGGCCTAACCGGCGCGGAGCAGGGCGTGGACGTCGCCTCCTTCCAGCACCCCAACAAAGCGCCGATCAACTGGCAGCAGGTGGCTGCGGACGGCATCCAGTTCGTGGCGGTCAAGGCGACCGAGGGCAACTACTACAAGAACCCTTTTGCCCTCACCGACCTGGCGGCCGCGCGGGCGGCGGGTCTGTCCACCGTGGCCTATGAATTCGCCATCCCGAACGGCAACGGCGGCAGCGCCAGCCCAGCTACCCAGGCAAGCTACCTCCTCAGCTACCTCGGGAGCAGCAGCGCCACGGTTCCGGTCCTGCTGGACATCGAATACGACCCCTACGTCAACACCGATCACACCAACGAGTGCTACGGGCTCAGCCCCGCCGCCATGGTGAAGTGGATCTCCGGATTCGGCAGCGCGGTGCAGGCCAAGACCGGCCGGCTGCCGATCATCTACACGACGGCGGACTGGTGGCACGCCTGCACCGGGGACAGCACCGCCTTCGGGCAGACGCCCCTGTGGGTCGCCAACTACACGACCGCGAGCAGTCCGCTGGTCCCAGCCGGGTGGGCGACCTGGGCCTTCTGGCAGTACTCCAGCACCGGTGCCGTGCCCGGCATCAGCGGGGGCGCTCACGTTGACCTCGACCAGCTCAATCCCAGCCTGATCCCGTTGCTCAACCCCGGCGCCAGGAAGGGGGCCAAGGGCAGCTCCGTCTCGTTCAAGGTCAGCCAGGCAGATCCGGTTCCCGGCCGGACGGTCTCGTTCTCGGCCAAAGGCCTGCCACCGGGGGTCTCCATCAGTGCAGCGGGCAAAATCACGGGCCGGCTCGCCGCAACAGGTACGTACCGGCCCACCGTGACCGCGGCCGGTGGCGGCACCGCCGGGTCGGTTTCCTTCACCTGGACGGTCTCGTAGCCCATGGCACTATGAACTGATGGCACCTGAGCAGGCGGTCGCCGGGCAGGCCCGGGTGGACGCCACGGCACGCGCGGTCGTGGAAAGCGCGGCCGACGCGATCGTGGCGTTCGGCACGGACCGTACCGTCGTGCTCTGGAACCCGGCCGCCGAGCGCATGTTCGGGTGGAGTGCCAAGGAGGTCCTCGGCACCGATCCGCCGATCATCCCGGAGGAACTGGAGGCCGAACACAACGCGGTGCTGGAACGGATCCGCACCGGCGGCCAGATCTCCTTCGCCACCCGCCGCGCCCGCAAGGACGGCGCCCTGCTCGACCTGCGCATCGACATCAGCGCGCTGCGGGACCGGTCCGGGGAGATCATCGGCTGGGTGAACGTCTGCCACCGGACCGGCGCGGACCAGGCCGCCAGGAACTACCTGGCGCAGCGAGCCCGGGTGGTGCGCAAGCTCGGGGACGTCGTCGCGGACATGACCGCCCAGCGGGACCTCGAGGCGGTGCTGGACCGCATCGCCGCCAGCCTGTGCGAGCTGACCGGAGCGGACGCGGGCGGGTTCGTGCTCATCGAGGAGGGCCGGCTCCGGCTGGTGAGCATCGACGGGCTGCCGGCCAGCCTGCGTGGCCGCACCGCCGACCTGCCCACCAGCCTGGTCGGCGAGCTGATGCGGTCGGGCCGGACCGTGAAGATGGCCACCGACGAGGCGGGGTTCGACGACCTGATCTGGTCCGCCCTGCCCGGGCTGCACACCATCGCGCTGGCCCTGTCCCACGTCGGCGACCGCCCGTATGGCGCCCTGTACGCCCTGTACAGCCGCCGCCGGGTCGGGCATGTCGAGCTGGAACTGCTGGAGCTGATGGCCGGCCACGCCGGCGTCGCGCTCACCAACGCCATGGCGTTCGAGGAGGTCGTCCGGCAGCGCGCGCACGAGCGGGCCGTCATCGACGCCAGCGCCGACGGCATCGCCGTGCTCGACTCCGATGGGCTGATCCGGCAGTGGAACCCGGCGGCGCACAAGCTGACCGGGATGTCCGCCGAGGAGGTCGCCGGCAAGCCACCGCCGTTCCCGGTGCCCGATCCAGGCGGCCCCACGCTGACCCACCGGCTCCCCAGCGGCCGCTGGCTTGAGGTGATGTGCAACGGGCTGAACGGCAAGCAGGAGCAGGTCGTCGACTTCCGTGACGTGACCGCGGCGAAGGAGCTCGAGGAGGCCAAGGACCTGTTCCTCGCCACCACCAGCCACGAGCTGCGGACGCCGATCACCGTGGTGCAGGGGTTCGCCAGCACCCTGGCCAGCCGGTGGGACAAGCTGTCCGACGCCGAACGGCGCAGCGCGGTGCAGACCATCGCCGAACGGGCCGGATCGCTCGGCCGGCTGGTGGAGCAGCTGCTGCTCGGCTCCCGCGCGGGCGCCGACCAGCTCACGGTGACCAACGGGGCGTTCGACCTGGCCCAGCTGCTGCGCGGCGCGGCCGTGGCGTTCCGGCCGCTGTCGGAACGCCACACGCTGACCGCCGAGATCCCCGACGACCTCCCGCTGGCGTACGGCGACATGACCGCCACCGACGTCATCGTCGGCCAGCTGCTGGAGAACGCCTTCAAGTACTCGCCGGATGGCGGGACGGTCACGGTCAGGGCCCGGCCGGCCGGGGAGTGGATCGAGGTCACCGTCGACGACGAGGGGATCGGCATCGCGCCGGGCGATCACGAGCGCATCTTCGAGCGGTTCGTGCAGGGAGAGGCCGGCGACCGCCGCCGGTTCGGCGGCATCGGGCTGGGGCTCTACATCGTGCGGCAGCTGGCCCGCGCCCAGGGCGCCGAGATCGCCGCCAGTTCCCGGGCCGACGGTGGCACCCGGATGGAGCTGCGGCTGCGCCGGGCCAACCCGCCCAGCTGACCAGGATGCACGGTAGTTCCGCCGGGCAGCGGGCTGTCATGGGGCGGGCAGGTACCCGTCGCGGTCGGATTTGATATCGCGGACGAGCGGCTCGCCGCCGGTGGCGGCCAGGTAGGCGTCGATGATCGCCGGGACGTCATCGCCGGCCTGCACGATCTTGCCCTTCTCCAGCCAGATCACGCGGTTACAGGTCTCCTCGATCTGCGCCATGCTATGGGCGACCACGAAGACGGTCCCGGCCTGCGCGCGGAGTTCCTCGATCCGCTGGCGGCTCCTGACCCGGAACTCCGCGTCCCCGGTGACCAGCGCCTCGTCGATGAGCAGCACCTCGTGGCTCCGGGCGGAGGCGATGGCGAACCGCAGCCGTGAGCCCATGCCCGTGGAGTACGCGCGCATCGGCAGGTTGATGAAGTCCCCGACGCCGGAGAAGTCCACGATGCTCTGGTACCGGTCCTTGACCTCACGCGGGGTCATGCCCATCGCCAGGCCGCAGACCACGACGTTGCGCTCGCCGGTGAGGTCGTCCAGCAGCGCCGCGTTGACGCCCAGCAGCGAGGCGTGGCCGGTGGTGTAGACGACGCCCTGCTCGGGGGGGAGCAGGCCGGCGATCGCCCGCAGCAGGGTCGACTTGCCGGACCCGTTCCGGCCGATGACGCCGACGGCATCGCCGCGGTTGGCCACGAACGAGACGCCGCGGATGGCGTGCACCTCGCGGACGGACGGGCGGTGCTGCCGGCGCACCATGCGCAGCAGCGCGGTCGCCGCCGTGCCCTTGTCGGACTTGGAGCCGAACACGCGGTAGACGACGTGCAGGTCGTCGACAACGATCATCGGCTCTGCCAATGAGCCCGCCACTGATTCAGCCACGGCCATAGGTCACCTCCGCCTGCCAGAAGACGAAGTACCCGATGACGATCGCGAGCAGCGCCCATCCGACGCCATACATCCACAGGCTGCCGCCGCCGACCACGAGGTGACAGTGGTCGAGCGCCGCCGGGTTGGTGGTGGGATGTGCCTTGACGGCCGCCATCTGTGCCTCGCACAGGACGCGGTTGTACGGCTTGTACGTGCCCACGGTGGTCCGCAGCGACGTCAGCAGCGAGTTCCTGATCAGCGAGATGTAGACCGCGACCGGGTTGATCTGCATCAGGTAGCTCAGCTTGGCGTGCAGGTAGAGGGTGGCCAGCGCGGGGATGAAGAACATGACCCCGGACACGTACATCCAGGTCCGCACGATGAACGGGATCAGCTGGCTGACGTCGTCCACACCGGCACCGATGCGCGCGAGGGTGAGCCCCACCCCGACGTTGAAGAAGGTCTGCAGCGCGATAGCGGGCAGGGCGAGCAGCCAGTACCAGGTGACGGGCTCGCCGAAGCCGAGCACGATCACGATCAGCACGGCCATCGAAATGACCATCTGCTGCAACTCGATCAGCACGTAACCCAGCGGCAGGCAGGCGCGGGGGAAGTGCAGCGCCCGGATCAGCGGCAGGCTGTCGTTGATCACCCGGGACGCGATGATGAACGAGCGCTGGGTGAAGTTGAAGATGAAGATGCCGGTGACCAGGAAGGGGATGAAGTTGGGCACCCCGCGCTTGGTGTCCAGGATCACGCCGAAGATCAGGAAGTAGACGGCGGCGTTCAGCAGCGGGGTGAGGATCTGCCAGACCTGGCCGAGCCGGGCCTCGCTGTACATCGCCACGTTGCGGGCGGTCGCGAAGGCGATGACGAAGTGGCGGCGCTGCCACAGCTGCTTCAGGTAGGCCAGCGGGGCCGGGCGCGCCGCGCTCGGCGTGAGCCCGTAGCGGGCGGCGAGCTCGGGCAGCGGCCCGTCCGGCAGCAGCCCCTGCGGCCCGGACGCGGCCGCCGCGGCCTCGTCGTCGCTGCTCAGGGCGCCGGGCGCGCTCAGGGTGCCCGACCCTCCCCGTCGGGCCGCCCGGCCTCGCTCGCTCACCGCGGCAGGCCAGGGGGCAGTGAGTTGTATGGGGCAACTCTCATGCGGCGACTGTACCATCGGGGGAGTTGTACGGTACAACTGTCCATGTGGACCCTTCGATGGAGGACGCGGACCTCGACCGCCTCCTCGCGCGGTTGCTGCGCGTGGTGAATCCCGCTGCCGCGCCAGCGGCCGGGGCTGCGGCCGAAGGGGAGGCACGGGAGGAGCGGCCCGACCGGCCTGACCCGCCCGACCGGCCCCACCGGCCCGTCACGGAGCATACTGCCGCAACCGAGGCCGGATTCCCCGCGGTTTCCGCTTCGGAGGCCCGGGCCCTGATCGAGCTGCTCGCGGCGCGGGGCATCGCCCAGGGCCAGCTCGCTGTCCTGCTCGGCCTGGAAAAGAGCACCGTCAGCAGGCTGGCCGCGGGCCTGGAGCGCAAGGGCTGGCTCAGGCGCGGCCGGGACGAGGAGAACCAGCGCTTCGTCCGGCTCTACCTCACCCCTGAGGGGCGCGCGATCGCCGCCCGGGTGTGGCAGGCCTGGCAGTCACGTCAGGCGCGGATCCTGGCTGGCCTGTCGGCCGAGGAGCGCGCGGGCCTGGCGGCCGGGCTGCGCGGCCTGGTCCGCGGCCTGGCGGCCGAAGGCCTGCTCGAGGACGCGGCCACCCCGGCCGCCCCGCCCGGGCCGGCGGAGGATCCCGGGGAGCCCGGGACCCGCCGGTACACCGAAACCCCGTCCGCCCGGTAGGCGAAGCGGAACCCTCCGCGCCGGCCATGCTCCGTGGGTTCTCAGAGGGGCTGGCGGTACCGCAGGGGCTGGCGGTTTCCGGGATGGGCTGACGGGGCATGTCCCGGTCGTACCGGTCCGGCTGGGGGCGGGCGCGAGCGGGAGGTGAGTGCGTCGAGCGTCGTGCTGCTGCCGCACGCCCCTTCCAGCGTCGTCGCCGCGCGCTGGCATATCACCACCCACCTGCGCAATGCGGGCGTCGGCACCCCGGCGATCGGCGACGCCACCGTGGTCGTGAGCGAGCTGCTGACCAACGCGATCCTGCATGCCCGGCCGCTGCCCGGCACCCAGGTGCTGATGGCCTGGGCGCTGCGCGAACGATCGCTGGAGGTGGCGGTGAGCGACGGCGGCAGCATGACCCGGCCACGGACGGCGCGGGCCTCGCTGTCCTCGATAGGCGGGCGCGGGCTCGCCATCGTCGAGTGCCTGTCCTCCCGCTGGGGGGTCCTGCCCAATGACTTCGGGCTCACGGTCTGGGCTATCCTGCCGGCGCCCGCCCGTGGCCGGCCCGGCGGTGCCCGCACCGGCCACGGCGGCAGCGCCGAGGCCGCCCGCCAGCAGGCATAACCGGCGCCCCCCGGCCGGCCCGCTGCCCGTGCCGGCGCGGCTATGGTCCGCGGGGCCCCGGACCGGTAAGGTGCCGGACGTGGAGCTACGAGTGTCGAGCCGGTCCCAGGGCGATCACACCATTGTGACGCTGGCTGGTGAGATCGACCTCTACACCGCCCCCCGGCTGCAGACCGAACTGGTCGCCGCGATGCGGTCGGCCGATACGGCGCTGGTCGTGGTGGACATGTCCGGTGTCGAGTTCTGCGACTCCACCGGGATGAACGTCCTGCTCGCCGCCCACCGCCAGGCCTGCGAGCGGGGCGGCGACCTCGCGCTCGCCGCGCCGCGCGCGCCCGTCCGCAAGATCCTGGAAGTGACCGGGCTGGCGTCGGTCTTCACCGTCCACGACGACCTCGCCACGCTGACCGGCCAGTAGCCGCGGTCACCCCGTGGGGCCCGCGATCTGCCCCGGGCGGCTCGCCGCAGGCCACTAGGATCAGTCCATGGTGCCGAGCGGTGACCTGGCTGTCGTCATCCCCGCCAGGAACGAAGCCGACCGCATCCGGGCGACCGTGACCGGCGCCGCCGGGCTGCCCGGCGTGGATCTCGTGCTGGTAGTGGACGACGGCTCCCGCGATGGCACCGCCGCCGCGGCCCAGGCGGCAGGGGCGTCCGTGGTGCGCCATTCCCGCCGCCGCGGCAAGGCCGCGGCGATGGAGAGCGGCGCGGAAGCGGTCCGGCTGCTGGAGATGCGCGACAGCCGCCCGCACCCGCGTCACCTGCTGTTCCTCGACGGCGACCTCGGCCGGACCGCCGCCGACGCGGCGCCGCTGGCCGGGCCGGTGCGGGCCGGCGAAGCCGACATGACGATCGCGGTCTTCGCCACCCGGGTCAAGGAAGGCGGCCATGGATTCGTGGTCGCGCTTTCCGGCGCCGGCATCGAGCGGGCCACCGGCTGGCGCCCGGCCCAGCCGCTCAACGGCCAGCGCTGCCTGACCAGGGCCGCGTTCGAGGCCGCCCGGCCGCTGGCCCCGGGATTCGGCGTCGAGACGGCCCTCACCATCGACCTGCTCCGCCGGGGCATGCGGGTGCGGGAGGTGGAAGTCCCGCTGGCGCACCGCGCCACCGGCACCGACTGGCGGGCGCAGGTCCACCGGGCCCGGCAGTTCACCGACGTCGCCCGCGCGCTGGCGGTCCGGCAGGTGGCCGCGCGCGGGTCCAAGATCCGGGAGCCGGGGCCCAGCGGCGCCGTGCCACAACCCACAGGCCAGGGACCAGAACCCGGGAGCCGGGAGCCAGAGCCCGGTCGAGGATGAGCCGCGACGCCGGAGCCACCGCACGCGTGGTGCGCTCGGGCGCTGTACCGGGTGCTGTCCTAGGTTCCGCACCGGGGCCCGCCGCGGACGCTGGGCGCGGCGGGAGCGGCGGTAGCCGCGCCGGGCGGGCGGGCCTGGCCGCCATCGCCGTCAGCATCGCCGCGACGATCGCTACCGGGCTGGCCGGCCCGTCGGCGATGGAGCCCGCCCTGCCCGGCCGGCCAGGCCAGCCGCCCTGGGCGTTCAGCCTCCACCTGCCGCCCTACGCCGCGATCAGCCTGGCCGCCGCCGGGCTGGCGGCGGGCACGGCCGGTCTCGGCCTGTGCCTGCACGCCGTCCGGCGCGGCTGGGCCTGCTCGCCCCGGGTGATCCTGGCGGCCGGGCTGATCGCCGCGGCGGCGGTCACGCTGGCACCGCCGTTCGGCTCCTCGGACCAGCTGTCCTATGCCGCCTACGGGCGGATGGTGACCACCGGTCACGACCCCTACCTCACCACGCCCGCCATGCTCGCCCGCCTCGGCGATCCGGTGGCGCGGGCGGTGCAGGACTGGCGGCACAGCCCTTCCGTCTACGGCAGCCTCGCTACCGGCGGCCAGGCGCTGGCGTCGTGGATCGGCGGGGACTCCGCCCGGCTCACGGTGTTCGTGCTGTCCCTGCTCGGGCTGGCCGCGTTCGCCGGGACCGGCCTGCTGCTGCACCTGCTCACCCGCGGCAGCCGGGAGCGCCAGCTGCGCGCCGGGCTGCTCTGGATGCTGAACCCGCTGCTTCTGCAGGTGCTGGTGGCCGGAGCGCACGTTGACAGCCAGGCGATCGTGTTCGGTGTCGCGGCTATCGCGATCTTCGCGCTCGGGATGCCGAACGCCCCGGCGGGCCCGCACCCGGTCCGGCGGCTGGGAGTGGCCGCGGCGGCGGGCGCGGTGGCCGGGCTGGCGGCCGCGGTCAAGCTGCCCTACGTCCTGGTCGCGGCCGGGCTGGTGGCCGCGGCCCTGCTGGCCTGGTGGCCTCCGGCCACGTCCCGCGCCTCACCTGGCCGATGGCGCCCGCTGGCTCTGGCCGCGGGCGGGGTGGCGGCCGGGTTCGCGGTGACTATGGCGGCGGCGCTCCTGCCCGGGGGCCTGCGGTCGGTTGATCCGGCGCTGCGAGCGGGCAGCTATGTTTCGATCGGCTCGCCGTGGCGCGCGGCCAGGTCGGGCCTACGGCTGCTCGTGGGCGAGGGGGACGCGGGCAGCCTCGTCCGGGCCGGGGCGATCGCGCTCGCTGTGCTCCTGCTGGTGCTCTTCGCCCGCCCGCTGCGCGACCTGGCCCGGGCCGCCACCGGGGACCCGGCCGCCGCGGCCGCTGCCCCCGGGACCCCGGTCACGGGGGCCCAGCTGACGGTGCTGGCCGGGGCGAGCTGCTTCGTGCTCGGGTTCGCCTGGCTGGCCGCCTGGCCGTATGTGCTGCCGTGGTACGACGGGCTCGCGTGGGCGCTGCTCGCGCTGCTGCCGTGGGCGCCGCTCCCGTGGGCCGCACTGGACTGGCTGGTGCTGGTGCGGACGGCGGCACTGGCGTTCGGCTACCTGCCGGCCCGGGGGATCGCGCTGCCCGCTGACCTGGGCTGGCTGCAGTCCGTGGTCAGGACGGTGGTGACCCCGCTCGCCCTGCTCGCCGTCACCGTCGTCCTGTTGCTGCTCCTGTGGCCCAGGAACCGCCCGGCTCCATCCCCACAGTGGACGGAAGGGCCCCATGGAGCCAGGCGGTGGCCCCCGGTTCCAGAACAAGGGCGGCGGCGCTGACGCCACGGACCGGGCCGCGGCCCGGCCCGGGACGGACCCGACCACCCGCCGCCGGCTGGCAAGATGATGGCCATGCCAGTCCGTTATGCATATCTGGGGCCCGAGGGGACCTTCACCGAGGCCGCGCTGGCCGAGTTCGATCCGTCGGGGCCGGGGGATGCGATGCCCTGCGCAAGCGTCCAGGCCACGCTGGACGCCGTGCGGAGCGGGGCGGCCGAGCGGGCGATCGTGCCGATCGAGAACTCGGTCGAGGGAGCGGTCAACGCCACCCTGGATGAGCTCGCCACCGGGCCGGACCTGGCCATCCAGGCCGAGCTTCTGCTGCCGGTGACGTTCGCCCTGCTGGGCCGGGCAGGCACCGGGCTGGCGGACATCAAGACGGTGGGCGGTCATCCCCAAGCGCAGCCGCAGTGCCGGCGCTGGCTTGCGGAGCACCTGCCGGACGCGGAGTGGCGGCCCACGTCGTCGAACGCCGAAGCCGCCCGCCAGGCCGCCGACGGGCAGATCGATGCCGCGCTGGCCGGGGCGTTCGCCGCCAGCCGGTACGGGCTGGCCGTGCTGGCCGGCGAGGTGAACGACGTGCCGGACGCGGTGACCCGGTTCGTGGTGGTGAGCCGGCCAGGCCCGGTGGCCGCCGCCACCGGCGCCGACCGGACCTCGCTGGTGGCCTTCCTGCGGGAGGACCATCCCGGCGCGCTGATGGAGCTGCTCACCGAGTTCGCGGTCCGCGGCATCAACCTGACCCGGATCGAGTCCCGGCCGACCGGGGACGGCCTGGGCAAGTACTGCTTCTCCATCGACTGCGAGGGCCACCTCGATGACGCCCGGGTCGGCGAGGCGCTGATGGGCCTGCGGCGGGTCTGCGCCGATGTCAGGTTCCTCGGCAGCTACCCCCGCTGTGACGGCGGGCGCACCCAGGTCCGCGGCGGAACCTCCGACGACGAGTTCGCCCAGGCCGCAGCCTGGCTCGGGCGCCTGCGTTACGGCCGCGTTTAGCGCGCCCAGCGCATCGGGGTTCCCGCCGGAGAGCGCCCGCTACAGGTAGGGGCCCGAGGACCGTTGCTGCGCTGCTTCCTCGGGCCCACCGGGCCCGGGCATCACGCCGGGTGGCAGTGCGCGCCGCATCTGCTCCAGCTGGGCCCGGGCGGCCATCTGCTGTGCGAACAGCGTGGTCTGGATGCCGTGGAACAGGCCCTCCAGCCAGCCGACCAGCTGGGCCTGGGCGATCCGCAGCTCGGACTCGCTGGGCGTGTCGCCCTCGGTGAACGGGAGCGAGAGCCGTTCGAGCTCGTCGACCAGCTCGGGGGCCAGGCCGTCCTCCAGCTCCTTGATGGAGCTCCGGTGGATCTCGGCCAGCCTCGCCCGGCTCTTCTCGTCCAGTGGAGCGGCCTTGACCTCATCCAGCAGCTGACGGATCATGCTGCCGATCCTCATCACCTTGGCCGGCTGCTCCACCATTTCCACTACCGGCCGCTCGCGGCCGTGCTCGTTCTCGTCGCCCTCGACGGCCATGCCATCGGGGCCCACGACGACGATTCTGCTCGGCTGCTGTTCCGGGTTCGGCTGCTCGCTCATAGTCCTAGTCTGTCCCCTTCCCGATAGTGCCCGCGCCCGGGGTGGGGCGCCCGGCCGACTCAGTTGACCAGCAGAATTTTGCCCACATGGACGCCCTGCTCCAGAAGCCGGTGAGCCTCGGCCGCCTCCGCCATCGGCAGCACCCGGTCGGTTACCGGCCGCACCCGGCCGGCGCTGATGAGCGGCCAGACCTGCTCCCGGACACCAGCCACGATCGCGGCCTTCTCCGCGGGCGGCCGGGCGCGCAGCGTGGAGGCGAGGATGCTGGCGCGCTTGCGCATCAGCATCTGCAGGTCGAGTTCGGCGGTGGAGCCGCCCTGGGTGGAGACCACCAGCAGCCGCCCCCCGGTGGCCAGCGCCGCCACGTTCCTGGCCAGGTAGGGACCGCCCACGATGTCCAGGATCACGTCCGCGCCGCGGCCGCCGGTGAAGACGTCCACGGCCGGCACGAAGTCGTCGCGCGCGTACGAGACCGCCAGGTCAGCGCCGAGCTCGGTGCAGCGTTCCAGTTTCGCTGGCGTCCCGGCCGTGCAGATCACCCGGGCGCCGAACGATTTTGCCAGCTGGATCGCCATCGTCCCGATCCCGCCTGCCCCGCCATGGACCAGGATCGTCTCGCCCGGGGTGAGCCGGGCCTGCTGGAAGACGGTCGCGTAGACGGTGCAGGCGGTCTCGGGCAGTCCGGCCGCGTCGATCAGGCTGACGCCGCCCGGGACCGGCAGCAGCTGCCCTTGCGGCACGGCGACCTGCTCGGCGTAGCCGCCGCCCCCGAGCAGGGCGCAGACCTCGTCCCCGGGCTGCCAGACGGTCACCCCGGCGCCGAGCGCGCTGATCCGCCCCGAGCACTCCAGGCCCGGGTAGGGCGGCGCTCCAGGCGGCGGCGGGTAGAACCCCATGCGCTGAAGCACGTCGGCCCGGTTCACCCCGGCCGCGGCCACATCCACCAGCACCTCTCCGGGGCCGGGCACGGGATCAGGCACCTCCGTCAGTTTGAGCACGTCTGGCTCACCGGGGCTGGTGATGACGACGGCGCGCATGGGCTGCTCCTGGCCTGAGTGATAGCGACTGCTAACCATGGCGGGGGTTTTGGCC
This sequence comes from uncultured Actinomycetes bacterium, assembly GCA_963730065.1. Lineage (GTDB taxonomy): Bacteria > Actinomycetota > Actinomycetes > Streptosporangiales > Streptosporangiaceae > UBA9676. Next base: position 174,850 of record CAVSQL010000024.1, read on the forward strand.
AGCGGTATCGGGTGACCTACTCTCGGGATGAGAGACGTTCGGCCGGCCTGGTCGGGCACGTCATTCTCCTACCGATCAGAGCTGAGGGGAACGACCTTGGCTAATCATGAGCAGGACCAGGCATCAGGGACCGGGCCTGCCGGGATTGAAGCGCACGACACCGAGGACGAGGGCACGTTCCGGTGGCCCTCGACCGGGCTGCCCAAACTGTTCGGGCAGCAGTCGGCCGAGGAGGAGGAGCTGCCCGATTCTGCCGCCGATGGCGAGGCCCCCGCCGGGCCGGCGATGGGGGGGTGGCCGGCGTTAAGCACAGCACCGCCCGAGCCGCCGGACCCCGCCCCAGACCGCTACCGGGGGTCGTTGAGCGCCACCACGTTCGGCCATCTGCTGGCGCCCCCTGGGCCGGACGCTGACGTGGCAGGCGGGGGCGAGCAACCGCCATGGCCGCCCGCGCCGCCGCCGGGAGCCGAACCGCCGCAGGGGCTGGTGCCCCCGCCCGCAGCTCAACCCGCGGAGGCAGCCGAGCCGGGCGAGGTGGCTGGACCTGCGGAAGCACAGGACCTGGGAGACGGCGCTGAGCCACCCGGCGCGGCCCGGTCGGCGGAGGTGGCTGGACCTGCGGAAGCACAGGACCTGGGAGACGGCGCTGAGCCGCCCGGCGCGGCCGGACCTGCGGAGGTGGCTGGACCGGCGGAAGTGGGTGGATCTCCGGGGGTGGCCGGGCCTGCGGGGGTGGCCGGGCCCGCGGAAGTGGCGGGACCTGCGGGGGTGGCCGGACCGGTAGCGGGCCCGGTGCCGACGGGCGCAGCCGAGCCCGTGGAGGCGCGGGACCAGGCGGAGGGTCCGGTGCCGGCCGGGGCGGCGGAGGGTCCGGTGCCGGCCGGGGCGGCGGAGGGTCCGGTGCCGACGGGGGGAGCGGAGGACCAGGGCCCGGCGGGCCTCGCGCCGGCCGAGGCGCGCAGCCCGGCACAGGTGTACGGCGCGGCCGCCGCCTACGGGCAGGAGGAGTATGACCCGCCAGACGGCTACCCGATGGCCGAGTACGACACCGGCGCCGCTGCGGGCCAGGCCCTGGAGTCAGTTCCGCCGCCGCGCGAGACGCCGCCGCGCGAGACGCCGCCGCACTGGCAGCACGCCGAGACCGCCGACAGCCTCACCGCCGACCTGCTCCTGCCGGGCCGGCACTCCGCGCCGCCCTCGGGCTGGCGCCGGGCCGTCTACCAGGCCACCGGCGGCCGGGTACGCCCGCCGCTGTCCGCGGCGGAAATGCGCCGCCGCGAACTTGTCGCCCGGGCGTGCACGCCGGTCTCGGGCGGGCACCACCGGGTAGCGGTGCTGAGCCTCAAGGGCGGGGTCGGCAAGACCACCACCGTCATGGGGCTGGGCTCCACGCTGGCCTCCCTGCGCGGTGACCGGGTCATCGCCGTGGACGCCAACCCCGACCGGGGGACCCTGTCGGACAAGCTGCGGCTGGAGACCGCGGCGACCGTCCGCGATCTGCTCAACGAGCGCGAGCAGATCCAGCGGTACGCCGACGTGCGGGCGTTCACCACCCAGGCGCCGAGCAGGCTCGAGGTGCTCGCGTCGGACCGTGACCCGACCGTCTCGGTCGCGTTCAGCGACCAGGACTATGAAGACGTGTCGCAGGTGCTCGAGCATTACTACTCGATCTGCATCACCGACTGCGGGACCGGCCTGCTGCACTCGGCGATGGCCGGGGTGCTGCGGCTGGCGGACCAGATCGTCCTGGTCAGCTCCCCCTCGGTGGACGGCGCTCGCAGCGCCAGCGCCACCCTGGACTGGCTGCAGGCGCACGGCTATGGCGACCTGGTCAGGGACGCGGTCGTCGTGCTGTCGGTGATCCGCCCGCGCAGCAAGAGCTCGGTCGACCTGGGGCGGCTGGAACAGCATTTCGCGACCCGCTGCCGGGCCGTGGTCCGGATCCCGTACGACGCGCACCTGGAAGAGGGCGCCGAAGTGGACCTGGCCCAGCTGAGCAAGGCAACGGCCGACGCCTACCTGGCGCTCGCGGCCGAGGTCGGCGACGGGTTCAGCTGGCCGCACCGGGCACCCGCGACGGCGGACACCTGAGCCGTTAGTGCCCGGGGCCAAGCGCGCCCGTTTTGTAGATCTAAGCCCGTTTTGTGACCTTGTGCCGGTTCACTGACGGGCCGGCGGGCCCGCCGCCGGCTCAGTGCCGCCGGACGTAGGCGACGTTGATGACCCCGATGATGATCCAGATGAAGGCGGCGAGCGCCGCGCTGCCGTTGGAATGGATGACGGCGGCGGCCGTGATGCCGCCGATCGTCATCGACCCGAGCGCGAGCAAGATTGCTGGCCAGGGATGGCTGGCCGGATGGCTCACCTGGCCGCCCGGTGCGCGCTGCGCGGGCGGGCCGGCGTGCGGCTTGGGTGGGACGTGCTGCGTGGGCTGGCCGCCGTGCTGCGTCAGCCGCGCGTCCACCCGCCTGTCTATCTCCGCGCTGATCCGTTCGACTAGGCCCTCGGCCACGGCGTCGTCGTAACCGGGACCGAGCTCACGGTGCGCGGCGCCTGCGGCGGCGATCTCCTCGCGCGTGTGCTGGTCCACACCAGCACGATACGCGGCGCTCACGCCGCCTGGCCACTGGCTGGGTCGCCGGTGTCAGTCGGGCGCGTTTTCCTTGCGATGGCGGTAGAACTCCAGCGGCTCGGGCGGCAGCGGGCTGTTGCCGAGGATCAGGTCCGCCGCCTTCTCGGCCATCATCATCACCGGCGCGTAGATGTTGCCGTTGGTGAGGTACGGCATCGCGGAGGCGTCCACCACCCGCAGGCCCTCGACACCGTGCACTCTCATGCTCGCCGGGTCGACCACCGACCCGTCGCCGGTGCCCATCTTGGCGGTGCATGAGGGGTGCAGCGCGGTCTCCGCGTCCTTGGCCACCCAGTCGAGGATCTGCTGATCGGTCTCGACGCCAGGCCCGGGTGACAGCTCGCCGTCGTTGTAGGGGTCGAAGGCCGGCTGGTTCAGGATGTTCCTGGCGACGTGGATGGCCTCGACCCATTCCCGGCGGTCCTGGTCGGTGGACAGGTAGTTGAACCTGAGCGCCGGGTGGACCTGCGGGTCGGTGGAGGTGATCTTCACCGAGCCCCGCGCGTCCGAGTACATCGGGCCGATGTGGACCTGGTATCCGTGGCCGCCTGATGGCACGGAGCCGTCATAACGGATCGCGATCGGCAGGAAGTGGAACATCAGGTTGGGGTAGGCCACGTCGTCGTTGCTCCGCGCGAAACCGCCGCCCTCGAAGTGGTTGGTGGCGCCGGGGCCCTGGCGGAAGAACAGCCAGTTGGCGCCGATCCACGGGCGGGCGCGCCACTTCAGCGACGGCTGGACGGAGACCGGCTGCTTGCAGCCGTACTGGATGTACACCTCGATATGGTCCTGCAGGTTCTCGCCGACGCCTGGCAGGTCCGCCACCGCGTCGATCCCGAGGCTCTTCAGCTCGCCCGCGTTGCCGATCCCGGAGAGCTGGAGCAGCTGCGGTGAGTTGATCGCGCCGCCGCACAGGATCACCTCGTCGCTGAGCGCCCGGCGGGTGCTCCCGTTGCTGGTCCGGTACTCCACGCCGACCGCGCGGGTGCCGTCGAACAGGATCCTGGTCACGAACGCCCGGGTCTCCACATGAAGATTCGGCCGGTTCATGACGGGATGCAGGTACGCGCGGGCGGCGGACAGCCGCCTGCCGCGGTGGACGTTGCGGTCGAACGGTGCGAAGCCTTCCTGCCGGTAGCCGTTGACGTCGTCGGTCAGCGAGTACCCGGCCTGCTGCACCGCCTCGAAGAAGGCCACGAACAGCGGGCTCGTCGCGGGCCCGCGCTCGAGCACGAGCGGCCCGTCGTGGCCTCGCCACTTCCCGCCTCCGGCCAGGCAGGTCTCCATCCTCTTGAAATACGGCAGGCAGTGCGCGTAGTCCCACTCCTTCATGCCCGGGTCAGCCGCCCAGCGCTCGTAGTCGAGCGGGTTGCCGCGCTGGAAGATCATCCCGTTGATGCTGCTCGACCCGCCGAGCACCTTCCCGCGGGCGTGATAGACCTTGCGCCCGTTCATGAACGGCTCCGGCTCGGACTCGTACTTCCAGTCGTAGAACCTGCTCCCGATCGGGTAGGTCAGGGCGGCCGGCATGTGGATGAAGACGTCGAACGGGTAATCGGGCCGGCCGGCCTCGAGCACCAGCACCCGGTTGGCGGGGTCGGCGCTGAGCCGGTTCGCGAGCGCACTGCCCGCGGAGCCGCCGCCGACGATGACAAAGTCGTTCCGTGCTGCGCTCATGGCACCTCCAGTGAGATGGTTTCAGCCCCACCGGACACCCAGTGACAGCTCGGTCGCAAGACCAGTCTGCACCGAGGCCACGGCCCGGAAAGCCTCCCTGAGGTAGGACCGTGCCAGCGGGTTCAGCGTTTTGGGGTCGATGAAGTCGTCGGGCACCTCGCCGCGCCGCAACTGCTCGACCTGATGATCGAGCCGCAGCGAGAAGATGAAGCCGAACGCATCCATCAGGGTGCGCGCATCCGGGTCTTCCAGCGTCCCGGCCGCCTCGGCCGCGCGGAGCCGTTCCATGGTCGAGCCGCTCGCGGCGCCAGCGGCCATCCCGGCCCAGCGCGCCAGGTCGACGATCGGGATCATGCCGCCGTGCTTGATGTCGAGCTGCCCCCGGCGCTCGCCCGAGTGCTCGACCACGAAGTCGCGCAGGAACCCGGTCGGCGGGCGGAACTGCAGGGCGAACTGGGCCAGCAGCCGCAGCAGGTCGGGATGGGCCCGCGCCTGCCACAGCGTGCCGGGGATCGAGGCGCTTCCGGCGGAGGCTTCCGCGCTGATGCCGCTGCCCCACAGCGGGCGGCTGTCCGTGATCATTGATACGAGGATGAGCGCGTTCTCCCGGGTCGGGTTCTTGCTGAGGTCCTGCGCGGCGGCCCGCCAGGCCGACAGCGGCCGCGCGAACAGCGGGTTGGACGCGCTCGTGCCGTGCGCGTCCGGCTGCACCCCGCACGCGCGCAGGCCCTCGTCCACGGCGCGGGCGACCCGCTCCAGGTAGGCACCCGTCTCCGGGCCTGCGCCGGAGTCCTGCCAGGCGAGCGCGCTGTCAACGTCGGAGGAGGGGACGGCCTCCCGTCGCGCCAGGCTGCCGAGTGCGAACCAGGTGAACACCGCCGGCGGATCGCCCGCATCGGCGACGGCGAGCTCGATCAGCCGCCGCGTGAGCGCGTCCAGGACGACAGAACGAATAGCCGCCACGTGCTCGGCGGCCACCCGCGCGTCGTGCAGCGCGATGATCATCGGGCTCATGCCCGCTGACGCGGCGGCCAGATCCGCGGCGCTGGTGGCGAGATCGATGGCGCGGCGCAGCAGGAACGGCTTGCGGGCCTCCGCCGCGACCAGGTCGCCATCGTCGGCCACGCCCAGGATCTCGCCGGTCGCGGACAGGACGGGAACGTGATGCACGCCCCGGTCGAGCATGTCCAGCAGGACATCGCCGCCCAGGCTGTCAGCGCGGACGGTCCAGACGGGCGTGGTCATGACGGCGGAGACGGGCGCATCGGGGCTGGCCCCCGCGGCGACGACCCGCGAGCGCAGGTCCCGGTCGGTCACGATCCCGAGCGTCCCGCCGGACCGCACCAGGGCCGCGCTCGCGCCCTCGGCGGTCATCCGCTTCGCCGCCTCGCGGATCGGCTCGTCCGCGCGGCAGAGCAGCGGCGGGTTGCGGATCAGCGTCGCGACCCTCCGCTCGATCGGGTCCACCGGCGGCGCACGCTCGGCGCCGGCCCCGGCGCCGCCGCTGACGATCGAGCGGGCGATGAACCGGAGGAAGTCCGGCTGGGCCAGCAGCGGGCCGATGACGTCGGCGGGAATGCGGCAGCAGATCGTGTCCTCGGCGGCTCGCGCCTCGAACCCGGTCGGCAGCCCGGACAGCATCGAGGCGTGCCCGAACAGCTCGCCGGGGCCGAGGAGATCCAGCACCTGGCCGTTATGAATGATCTCGACCGAGCCGGTGCGGACGATCCGCAGGTACGCTACCGGCCCGGTGCCCTGCGAGAAGATCGTCTTTCCCGCGGGGAACTCCTCCGTCTCGGTCACGGCCGCGACGCGGGCCAGTTCGTCCGCCCCCACCGCGTCGAAGGGCGGGCGCGAGCCGAGAAAGCCGGTGATGTCCTCCATCGGGCTGGGCTCAGGCCTCCTCGCCGTCGGCGGCCACCCTGGCGGGCGCAACGGCCGCGCGGTGCTCGGCCAGGACCGCGGCCGGGCGGCCGCGCAGCACGACAAGGTAGTAGACGGCTCCCACGCCGCCGAGGATGCCGACGAAGACGAACGCTCCCCACTGGTAGTACCAGTGGTCGCCGCCGTAGACCGACACGCGGGGCCACGCCAGGTTGATCAGGACGCCCACCTGGAAGATGACCGCTATCAGGTTCACCGGCAGTCCCCAGCGGCCCAGCGAGAAGTAGGGGCCGTGGGTGGGCGTCGGCCACTTGCCACGGAGCCGGGCGATCAGCAGCGGCCCGGTGACACACAGGTAGGCCATGTAGAACATGATGATCGCGACCGAGGTGAGCACGAAGAACGCGCGCTGGTTGCCGACGTTCAGCACCAGCAGCCCGATGGTGAGGACGCCGATCATGAGCGACGGGATCAGCGGCGTCTTGGACTTGCCGTGCACCCGGGCGATGGCCGAGGCGGCCGGCAGCCGGTTGTCACGGCCCATCGTGAAGATCATCCGGATCCCGCCCGCGTGCACGGCCAGGCTGCAGACGGTGATGGCGATCACCGAGTCGATCAGGAAGACATTACCGACGACGCCGCCGAGGGCCGCCTTCACGATGTAGGGCAGCCCCGAGGTGCTGATGTGCGGTGAGTGGATGTCGGGCACCGCCATCTCCGCGAGCACGATGACCAGGAAACCGGCCACCCCGGCGGCGGCCAGCGCGCGGAGGATGGCCGGGGGGGCATGCCGCCGGGGGTCGTGCGTCTCCTCGGCGAGCGACCCCGCGGTGTCGAACCCGTACATGACGTACGCGCTCGTCAGCGAGGCGACCAGGAGGGCGCCGAAGTAGCCGAACGTGTGGCCCGCGCCGGTGCCGAAGCCATGGAACACGATGCCCGGCCCGCGGGTGATGTGCACGGCCAGCAGGATGATCAGCAGCGTGACGCCGACCAGCTCGGCGGCGACGCCGAAGTTGTTGATCCGCGCCATGGTCTTCACGCCGACCATGTTGATCACGGTCGTGAACACGACCAGGCTCGCGGCCAGCAGCAGCGCGTTCTTCGCGCCATCCGGTGTGGACACCACGCCGATGTCCGCGGCCCCGCCGATGAACTCGAACTTCGACGAGATCAGCGGCAGGACGACCTGGTAGGCGACCGCCACCGCGGCCAGCGTGACGATCGACCCGACGGTCAGGATCCAGCCGCCGAAGAAGGAGGTGAAGGGCCGGGCGATCTGCTTCGACCACTGGTACACCGACCCGGCCAGCGGGAACTGGCCGGCGAGTTCCGCGAAGCAGAGCGCGACCAGCATCTGCCCGGCGAGCACGGCAGGCCAGGTCCAGATCCACGCGGGCCCTCCGGACAGGAAGCCGAAGAAGAACAGCTCGAACACCCCGGTCATGATCGAGATGTAGCTGAACCCGGCCGCGAAGGAGGAGAAGAGCCCCAGCGAGCGATCCAGTTCCTGCTTGTAACCGAACTTGGCCAGCTCGTCGGAGTCCGTGCTCGGCATGGCCATGGGTCACCTCCCAGGGCGTGTGCCGCGACAATTGCCCGCGCCCACCCATTATGAGCGGAACGTCATCGCAGGTGAAGGACACAGGGGTGTGGCCCAGTGGCACCGATTCGGTGGCCCCGGCCGTGGCGGTTCCGCTCACGCGCTGCCGCACCGATCTTGAGCTCGTGACCGGGCGCACCTCCAGCCTTCTGGCGCTTCTATGCTGGCCAAGGGCCGGCAGGTGCACTGTGAGCCCGGTTCTGATGGCTTGCTCTCCGGGAGGGTGTGGTGCGCGGTGAGTATGGATCCGATGGAGCCGGAGGTCTATCCGTTGGACCCGGAGCGCTGTCTGCGTTCGCTGGCCGCCGAGGCGTTGCTGGGGGCGCATCCGGATCGGCCCCTGTTCCCGGTGTCGCTGGGCCTGCAGGCGGTGGCGAATGCGTTCGTGATGCTGGGCCTGCTGCCGGAGCCGCAGGCCGAGGCCGTCTTGGCCGGGCACCGGCTGGCGCTGGAGCGTAAGGGCTTCGGGAATGTCTGGGGGGTCACCAAGGGGGAGCTGACGGTCCGGCCGGGCGCTCATGAGTACTGGGATGCGCGGACCGCGGGCCCTGCCGGGCTGCGCGAGGTCCCATTGTCGGTGGCGACCGCCGGGGTGCAGTGCCCGACCTCGGTCGCCGACGTCTGTTTCGAGTGGGTGAAGCTGACTCCGGCGGGGTTGCGGGTGAGCTTCCGCGCGGCGGCCCCCGATCCGGGGGGTGAGATTCCTGCCCCCGATGTGCCGATGCGGCAGGCTATGTCGGAGATCTCGCTCACTGACGACACCGGCCACCCCTATGACCTGGCCCTTGAGGGCGTGGGCATGGGCCGGATACGGGGCCGGCAGGAATGGCACGGGCAGGTGCTCGCGGAGCCGAACGCAGCTGGGACGCCCGCCTGGGTTGAGTTCGCCCCGGCGCGTGCGGGCGCATCCGGGCGGGTCGCGTTGCTGCCGCCTGCCCAGGTGCCGGTGGGGGTCAGCGAGCCGCCGTGGCCGACCCCGGCGGAGTACTACCTGGCCGAACTCGCCACCTGCATCAAGGTCTCGATTGCGAACGCGGATACCGAGGCCGAGGCGGGGCCGGACGAGACGGCGGAGATCATCGCCAAGGTGGCGGACAGCCTGATGGCGGTGGGTGCGCTGCCGGTCACCAGCACCTTGCTGCGCGAGTTCCCCGGCAGCGGCCCTGGCTGGCACACACCGCTGGCGCACAGGTGGGGCCGCCGCGCCCGCCGGCGCACGGCCGGGTTCCGGGCCGCCGAGCACCGTGGGCTGGCCGTGCGGCTGCCGCTGCAGCACGCCACCTCAGTGATCGAAAGTGTCTCCGCTCAGGGTGAGCTGGTGAGCATCCAGCTGTATGGCCACCCGTGGGTGATGGGGGAATACTGGCCCATGATCACGCCCTGCTTCCAGGTGCGGGCCACCGATGATGCCGGGGACGAGCACGACGGCATCCCCGGCGGCGGGCATGTCTCCCCAAGTCATGAGGGCAGCGGCAGCTTCTGGTTCTGGCCGCCGGTAGAACCGGTCCGCAAGAACATCCGGGTGACCGTGAGCACCCTGTGGGAAGCGGCCTGGGCCGAGGTCGAGCTGCCGCGGTAACACGGGCGCGCAGCGGGCACGCCGACGATGACTCCGGCCTGGCCGGTTGACTATTGGCGAGGCTGTCACGGCTGCCCTGTTTTGGCACGAAGCTGGCACGGATCATCTGGCGCGTGCAAGGCGGTCTCAGGGTGTGGTCAGTGCTCGCTCAGTGGGTCTTCGAGACGCCGGTCACCTGTCACTTGGCCATGATCGTCAACGGTCGGCTGCCTGGCATGCCGCCGTTTCTGATAGCGCACGGCGCGCAGACATAGGTGTGCTCCCACCAGCGCGCCCACTATCAGTGCGTACGGCAACCACACGGTGCCGTGGCGCAGGTTCGCGATCACGAACAGCGCAGCGACCGACCCGATGAATGCCGCCACGAAGCCGCTGAAAGTAACCAGCGACGTTAGCCACGGCGACCCGTCGTAGTCCTTGCTGAACTTCGACCGCCGTCTTTCCCACTCGGTAACTTCTTCATCAGAGCGGTTTCGATTCCCGCCCAAAATCGGCGAAAACATGTAGATACGCCCCTTTTGCGCATATTCAGGTATCTCTTTGGGCCCCTACCCGCCACGGCGCCCGGCATGCGCCGCCCGGCCGGAGCGGTGCCGACAACTAGGCGAAGTGCCTGTCTAGCGCGTTCCAAGCGGTTCTCAAGGATGAGCCGCAGACGCTTGTCCCGCCAGGTTCGGCTATCCCGACTCTGAGCTGCTATTTCTTTGCGGAGCGGGAGGGATTCGAACCCCCGGGACGCTTGCACGCCCGGCTGCTTTCAAGGCAGCTGCAATCAACCGGACTCTGCCACCGCTCCCAGCCGGTTCGCCGGCGGCAGGGTCACCGGCCGGCGTCCGTGCAGGCTCTCTTGTCAAGTACCCAGGATCCCGCTGCGGCCAGGATATACAGCCGGCCCCGGCCCTGCCTGGCCCAAACCCGAGGGGTTCCGGGCGATCCCGTGATGGTGCGTGCGGCGGCCGGTGTCAGCCCCGGGCGGCACCCCTCAGGGGGCCCGCGCCGGGCGGGTAGGCTCGCCGTCGAGGAGGTCCGCATGCTGCCCGCGTTCGGCTGGCAGGCAGTTCTTACCCTCTGGGAATTCGCGCCTGTCGTCACCGCCGCCGTACTGGCGTCTGGCGCGCTCTATCTATGGGGAGCCTGGCGGGTCAGGCGCCGTCATCCGGCCCGGCCCTGGCCGTGGTGGCGGACCGGCATGTTCCTGGCGGGCCTGGTGGTGGTGGTGGTCGCCACCGAGAGCGGCATCGGCGCCTACGACGACGTGCTGTTCTGGGATCACATGGTCCAGCACCTGCTGCTGATCATGGTCGCCCCGCCGCTGCTGGTGGTCGGCCAGCCGTTCACCCTGCTGCTGCACGCGAGCCGGAACCCGCTGCACACCTGGGCCAAGCGGGCCATGCGCTCCCGGGTGGTCAGCTTCCTCACCTGGCCGCCGTTCGGGTTCGCCGCTTACGTGGTGACCATCGTCGGGACGCATCTGACCGGCTTGACCGGTCTGGTCCTGCGCGACCCGGTGCTGCACGACGCCGAGCACGTGCTGTATCTCGTCGTCGGATACCTGTTCTTCCTGCCCCTGCTCGGCCAGGAGCCGATCCGGTGGAAGGTCTCGTACCCGATCCGGATCCTGGTGCTCGTGCTCGCGATGCCGGTGGACACGTTCACCGGGCTGGTGCTGGGTTACGCGGGATCCGGCACCTACACCGTGGGGCCGCGCCCACCGGGTGCGCCGGGCCCGGTGGAGGACGTCCACTGGGCCGGGGCGACCATGTGGATCGCCGGTGACGCGATCATGCTCGCGTTCATCATGCTGATCGTGCTCCTGTGGAGCCGCGACGACCGGCCCGAGACGGCCGCCTCGGGCTGGCTGGAGGCGGCCCGCCAGTCCCGCTTCGACGAAGTCGTGACGCCGGGCGGCCCGGCAGCCACCAAGCCAGGCCACGGCGGCATCGACGACGAGGAGCACCGCGCCGCCTACAACGCCTACCTGGCCAGGCTGAACGGACCCGGCACCCACAAGCCGGGCTGAACCCGGCGGCCGCCCGTGCCGGCCGCCCGTGCCCGGCCGGCGGTCAGGAGCGGTGCCGCCAGCGGGCTGGCCGGAACGGGCAGTCCCCACCTGCCGACCCACCCGCACCAGGGCCAGCACCTAACCCAGTGGATTACGTTTCGCTACTAATCCGCCACGAAGTTGAACCCCGGTCCGCTGCCCTGCGTGCCAGAGGTTGTACTGCGCGCCGGGCCGGCGATGGCAGGCTGCCATCCCGGGGTACCCGCCGCGCGGGTGAGCCAGTTGGGGACCACTGGAAAGGGGTACTGACTCATGTCTTCTATCCATCGCATCATCCGGGCCGCGGCCGTTGCCGCAGGCGCTGTCGCCTTAGCGGCGTTCGCGATCGCGCCCGCCGCTGAGGCGGGCACACAATCGTCCTTCATCGGGCAATTCCACAAGATCAAGACGATCGCCTCGACGGTGCCACAGAACGGTGACGTGAACCCCTACGGGGTAGCCGTCGTTCCCGGCAACATCGGCAGCCTGGTCAAGGGCGACGTCCTGGTCAGCAACTTCAACAACTCCAAGAACCTGCAGGGCACCGGGACCACGATCGTGCAGATCTCGCCCGGCGGGCAGCGGACGGTGTTCGCGCATATCAGGAAGGCCAACCTGCCGGGCCGGTGCCCGGGTGGGGTCGGCCTGACCACGGCGCTTGACATCCTGCCCGGCGGCTGGGTCGTGGTCGGCAGCCTGCCGACCACGGACGGTACCTCCGCGACGGCGAAGGCCGGGTGCCTGATCGTCGTCAACCGGTGGGGCCAGCCCGCCGAAACCCTGTCCGGTCACGGCATCAACGGGCCCTGGGACATGACGGCCGCCAGCGCGGGCCCACTGGCCGCGCTGTTCGTCACCAACGTCCTCAGGGGGACCGTCGCCGCGAGCCCGAACGTGGTCAACAACGGCACGGTGCTGCGGCTCGTGCTGAAGCTGCAGGGAATCAGCCCGCCGGTGCTGATCAGCCACACGGTGATCGGCTCCGGGTTCAGCCAGAGGACTGACCCGGCGGCGCTGGTGATCGGCCCGACCGGGGTCGCCCTCAACTCCCATGGCACGCTCTACGTGGCCGACAGCCTCGCGAACCGGATCACCGCGATCCCGAATGCGGTGTTCCGGCACCACAGCGCCGGGACCGGTTTCGTGGTCACCTCCGGTGGCAGGCTCAACACGCCGCTCGGCCTGATCCTCGCGCCCAACGGCGACGTGCTGACGGTCAACGGCGGGGACGGCCTGCTGGTCGAGACGACTCCGGCGGGCATGCAGATCGCCCACCGGTTCCTCGACAAGTCGGGCAGTCCGATGGGTGCTGGCGCCTTGTTCGGCCTGGCGCTGAAGCCGAACCACCGCGGCATCTACTACGTGGACGACGCGGTCAACACGCTGCGGCTGTTCCACTAACCGATCGCCCGTGCCCGGCCCCGCCCGACGGCGGGGCCGGGCACACTGGCGCCGGGTGCGACACGCCGGCCGCGGTTTCTACCTCAATCTACGGATCGCGCTAGAGGCCGCCATAGGCTCCGATGCTGTGGACCCGGTGAGGAACCCGTACGCGCCCGGCGCCGGGCAGCGCCCGCCCGAGCTGGCCGGGCGGGACCGCGAGCTCGGCCAGTTCGAGGTCGTGCTGGAACGGATCGCCCGCGGCCGGCCAGAGCGCAGCATGGTGCTGACCGGGCTGCGCGGGGTGGGCAAGACCGTGCTGCTGAATTCGTTCCGGTCGATGGCGCTGCAGCGGCTGTGGGGCACCGGCAAGATCGAGGCGCGGCCGGATCAGTCGGTCCGCCGCCCGATCGCGGGCGCCCTGCACATGGCGGTCAGGGAACTGGCGCCCCGGCACCGGGCACCCGACCGGATCGAGCAGTTCCTCGGCGTGCTCAAGGCTTTCGCCGCCCGCGACCCGAAGGCGCCCAAGGGCACGTTCACCCCGCATCTCGGCATCGATGTGCCCGCCGCCCGCGGCCGGGCCGACTCCGGTGACCTGGAGATCGACCTGACCGAGTTGCTCGCCGACGCCGCGTCGGTCGCCACCGATCTCAGCGCGGGCATCGCCCTGTTCGTCGACGAGATGCAGGACATCCCGCCCGCCGACGTGTCGGCACTGTGCGCCGCCACCCACGAGCTGTCGCAGACCGGCGGCCCGCTGATCGTGGTCGGCGCCGGCCTGCCGCACCTGCCGTCGGTGCTGTCGGCCAGCAAGAGCTACTCGGAACGGCTGTTCCGGTACGTGCCAATCGACCGGCTGGACCGCGCCGCCGCCGACCAGGCCCTGCTGGCGCCGGCCCGCCGTGAGGGGGCTGACTTCGAGCCGGCGGCGCTGGACGCGCTGTTCGAGGCGGCCGATGGCTACCCCTACTTCGTGCAGGCCTACGGGAAGGTGACCTGGGACGTCGCGGCGGCCAGCCCGGTGACCGCGGCGGACGTCAAGGTGGCGAGCCCGCAGGCCGAAGGCGAGCTGGCGGTCGGGTTCTTCGGCAGCCGCTACGAGCGCGCCACCCCGGCCGAGCGGGAGTACATGCGCGCCATGGCGATGCTCGGCGACGACCCGGTGCAGACGTCGTCGGTCGCCGACGAGCTGGGCCGCAAACCCTCCAGCGTGTCCCCGGCCCGGGACGGCCTGATCAAGAAGGGGCTCATCTACAGCTCGGAGCGGGGCCTGATCGCGTTCACCGTGCCGCATTTCGGCCGGTTCCTGCGCGCCCAGCCGGCCTGAGGCGGTTCTCGTGGAATATGGGCCTTTCTACCGCCGATGTTAGAGGCCCGTAGAAAGGCGCATAACGAGCTGCGCCCCAGCCCGCCGTCCTCGCCACGCGGGCGGAGGACGCCCGGATCCGCCGATGCCCGGCGGGCGCAAGCCCTCCGGTGTCTCCCGGCGTGGGATGAGCTGATCGAGGTCTTGGCGCGGCAGACGGTCCAGGATGGCGAATGGCTGATTGATAACTGACGTGGCAGATCGAAACTCCCGTAACTCTGTGAGTTAATTTCCTCATCATGACCCGTATCGCAAAGCTCACGCCAAGTCGGACCGCCATGACCGCCTGAGCTGCGGCTTTACGACTACTTTACGATTTTGTTACTTATCGGGAGTAACCCGCGGGGAGCGCCGTCGCGTCGTCTATGCAGGGACTGGCATAGTCCCGGCAATCAGCGACATGCCCAACCGGCACGGGTGCCAAGATCCACAGCGCAGAAGCCTGTGTCCCCGGCCGGCAGTCCTGAAGGCCTGACTGGAGGAGGTGACCCCTCGTGGCAGATGTGCTGTTCGGCCTCCAGCAGGAGTTCCCGGGCTTCCGGATCTGGCAGGAGAGCCACGGCGCACGGAAGCGTTATGTCGCATGCCGGCTCTCCGCCGGGATCCGGCCGTACTCGGTGGTGACGGGCGATCCGGACGAGTTGCGGGACGCGCTCAGCCAGCATCCGGGCCAGGAGGAGCGGCCCTCAGCCGGCGGCGGCTCCGGCCGCTGAGCGGGCCATCGGGCACGCTCTCCCGGGCCGCCCGGCCCGCACCGGACGGGTACCAGGTGACGATTTCGCCTGGGCGTGGCACGATCCCAGCCAGGACGTCTGTTGCGCACCTGAGCGGGAAGGCCGGTGCGCTGGCCCACTGGGAGGTGGCCGTGCGCAGCACAATGATGGATGTGCCGCTGACCGTGACCGGGATCATGCGGTACGGCACCCGGACTTTCGGCGGGCGTGAGGTCGTGACGTGGGCCGAGGACGAGCCCCGGCGCCAGACCTTCGCGCAGACCGGCGTCAACGCGGCCAGGCTCGCCAACGCGCTGCGCACGCTGGGCGTGGACGCCGACCAGCGCGTCGCGACCCTGCTGTGGAACAACGCCGAGCACCTGGAGGCCTACCTGGCGATCCCCTCGATGGGGGCCGTCCTGCACACGCTGAACCTCCGGCTCGACCCCGGCCAGCTCGCCTACATCGCCAACCACGCCGCTGACGACGTCATCATCTGCGACAGCACGCTGGTGCCGCTGCTGGCCCAGGTGCTGCCGCAGGTGGAGACGGTCCGGCATGTGATCGTGACCGGGCCGAGCGCGGCGCTGGCCGACCACGCCGGGAAACTGGCCCGCCCCGCCGTGACGGTGCACTCGTACGAGGATCTGCTGGCCGCCTCCGGCGAGACGTTCGGCTGGCCGGACCTGGATGAGCGTTCCGCCGCCGCAATGTGCTACACCAGCGGCACCACCGGGATGCCCAAGGGCGTCGTCTACAGCCACCGCTCGGCCTACCTCCATTCGATGGGGGTCTGCATGGGCAACGCGTTCTGCCTCTCGGAACAGGACCGGGTGCTTCCCGTCGTGCCCATGTTCCACGCCAACGCATGGGGCCTCCCCTATGCGGCGGTCATGTCGGGCGCCGACCTGATCATGCCCGACCGCTTCCTGCAGCCCGAGCCGCTGGCGCGGCTCATTGAGGCCGAACGGCCGACTGTGGCCGGCGCCGTGCCGACGATCTGGAACGGGCTGCTCCAGCACGTGCGCGCCCACGGCGGTGACCTCTCATCTCTGCGGGTGGTTCCCTGCGGAGGGTCGGCCGTCCCGCGGTCGCTGATGGAGGCCTTCGAGAAGGAACTGGGCGTGTTCATCGTCCAGGCGTGGGGGATGACGGAGACGTCGCCGATCGGCAGCGTGGCGCACCCGCCCGCGAACACCCCCGCCGACGAGGCCTGGCGCTACCGCGACACGGCGGGCCGGCTGGTCTGCGCGGTGGAAGCCCGGCTGGTGGGGGACAACGGTGTGGTGCTGCCCCACGACGGGACGGCGGTCGGTGAGGTCGAGGTGCGCGGCCCCTGGGTGACCGGCGCCTACTACAAGGACGACGACCCGGGCAAGTTCCGCGACGGCTGGCTGCGGACCGGTGACGTGGGAACCATCGACCCGCTGGGTTTCGTCACCCTGACCGACCGGGCCAAGGACGTGATCAAGTCCGGCGGTGAGTGGATCTCCTCAATGGAACTGGAGAACGCCCTCATGGCGCATCCGGACGTGACCGAGGCGGCGGTGATCGGGGTTCCCGACGACAAGTGGGGCGAGCGGCCACTGGCCACCGTGGTGGTCCGCGACGGGGCGTCGGTGACCGCGGCGGAACTCCGGGACTTCCTGTCCGGCCGGGTGCCGCGCTGGCAACTGCCGGAGCGGTGGTCGTTCATCGCCGAGGTGCCCAAGACCAGCGTCGGCAAGTTCGCCAAGACCAGGATCCGGGAGGCCTACGCCCGCGGCGACTACCAGGTGATCGAGGCCCGCTGAGCTCATTGTGCTTTGCGGCGCCGTCACCGTCACCGGTACGCTGATCCGGACCGCTCGGTCGCCGGGAGGCTTCGCCTAGTCCGGTCTATGGCGCCGCACTGCTAATGCGGTTAGGGTTCGCGCCCTTCCGGGGTTCAAATCCCCGAGCCTCCGCCCTCTGAGCAGCGGTTTCCCCAGGGTCAACGACTCTGGGGGACCGCTGCTTTTGCGTTCCCAGGGTCCATGTGCGCACAGATTGCGCACAGACCCGTCCCCGGAAGGCCTTAACGCCATCTCTTCGGCCGCCTGCGCGCCCGGCGTGCGGAGGCGGCATCCCCAACCCAAGCGGCCCCGCCGCGGCGCGAGCACGCCCAGGCGGGGCCTAGCCCCATCCAACCGAGGAGGACAGGACCATGACCGAACCGTACGAGACCGAGCGGCAGGCCCACGGATCGGCCCGCCACATCACCGATAGCCCGTCAGGGTCATGGCAGGACGGACTGCAGCGGCTGCTAGAGGACGCTTGCACCGCCGCCGGGGTCCAGCTGGGGGCTTACGATCAGCGGATCTTGCGCTGGCTGGCCGGGTGGGAGCCGGCCACGTGCGCGGTGGTCGCTGGGCTTATCAGCCGGGCACACGCCCGCCACGCCACCACTAACGTCGTCGTGTTCCCGGAAGGACCTCGGCAGACGATGCTGGCCGCGCTCGCCGACGCGGTGGCCTATCGTACGGCCGGGCCGGATGCGCGGTGCGAGGACTGCATGGCCCACCCTGCCGGGTGCTGTGATCGCCACGCTGACGACCTGGACGCCGCTGACCGGTACCGGCAGCTGGCCCGCGAGATCGGGGGCCAGCGGTGACCAGGCACGAGGCCTGGCGCCCAGCGTCGTCAAAGTCCGGCTGTCCGGCGAGCTGGCCGACATCGAGGCGGTGGCCGCGGTACTCGGCGCCGGGCTGGGCCGTGACATTGAGCAGATCGAGCGCAGCGCGCCTTACCCGAACCGCCGCGACCCCGGCGAGCGCGTGTACCTGACCTGCTCATCAAGGGCGCATCCCGCAGCGAGGCCACGGGAGCGGGTTGCGAGCGCTGACCAGGCGTATCTGGCGGGCGCTACCCGGCGCCGTACCCCGCGCGCTCGCGGGTACGGCCCGGTGCTGCAGCAGGGCCCGTACCTGGAGGGCGTACCTGAGTGCGCACCCACGGGCCCGCTCAGGACGCCCGCACCTAAGTACGAAATCACAACGATGCCAGGTCAGCTAGTCGTGCCCAGGGCTGCGAGACCGGCTAGGACAGCCGAGTGCTGCTAGTCCTGCTCGGGTGTCGTGTCAACTGGCGTGGCCGACGGTGCGCCCCACGAGGTCACGGATTGCTTGAACGACCAGGCCGGGTTCATCGAGGTGAATATGGTGCCCGGCTCTGCTCGCGATGACGTGCTTGCTGGCGGTAGAGATGCCGGCCAGTTCGCTTTGGAGCTGCATCCACGTTCGGTCTCGCCCGGCCGCCGTCAGGACCGTCAGGGGAAGGCGGCCGAGGCTGGGCGGCTCACCAAGGCTGCGGGCGATCAAGAGCAGTTCGCTGACGACCGCTCGCCGCTGGCGCGATGACAGGTCGATCGCGCGGGCAGCGCCGGTGCGTTCCGCTGGGAGTTCGCGGGCAAGAGCGGCATCATCAAGGCTGCGGACAAGGCCCCGCGCTGGCGGCGGCCCGCCGCAGGCCCAGGATCCGCGACCGGCGCCGGGCCGCCCTCCACAGAGGGTTGACGCGCCCCCTCTTCATGCCGAGCCGCCGCGCCTGGTCCTCGTGGCTGGAGTTCGACCAGGACCATGCCGACTACGGCATTCGGGTACCGGGCCGCGAACCGGCGGGCGACGATCCCGCCGAAGGAGTGGCCGCCGATCACGTAGGGCGGCTCGATCCCGCCCCCGGTCAGCGATTGGTGCAGTTCATCGGCCATGCTGTCCACGGTGCGCCGGCCGCGGGGCGGCAGGTCGCTCCAGCCGATGCCTGCCCGGTCGGCGACGCACACGCGGATCTCGGGTGCAAGCTCGCGCTGGACGTGCATCCACTCCAGCACGTTGCCGCCGAGGGCGGGCATAATCACGACCGCCGGGGAACCGGTGCCATCCTCCGTCAGGTGCAGGCGGCGCCCGCCAACGTCGACCAGGCGGCCCGGCGGGGGGAAGCGGCGCCGGTCACGAGCCTCAGCTGCGGACTGGTAGATCATGCTTGCGGCCGTGCCACCAACGACTAGCACCGCTGGCCAGGCTGCCAGCTTCCAGCGCAATTTGGCTCCAACCTTGGCCAGGTTCAGGCCGTGCAGCCTGGCTGCGGCGGTCCCAGCTCCCCGACATGCACGGATGCCCAGTACTCGCGAAGGCTTGCGATCAGAGAGCCCTCGAACTCCAGGACGGCGATCTCTCGCATGCGCTTGCGGACCCCTTGGACCACGTCATCGAACTCGGCTTCCCACTCGGCGACCGCCGTCGTCCCATCGAGATACAGGTTCAGCAGTTCGCATTGAATGTTCGCTTGTGCTGCTACAACCTTGGTTTCCCAGTAGGCCCGGATCGCCTCAATGCCCCGGGCAGGCTCCGCCAGCACGCGCTCGTGGTAGGTGGCGCCGTTGGTAAAGATGGTCACGATCAGGTCAGGATCTTGCTGTTCCCACGCCTTGATATAGACGTCCAGGACATTTCTCACATCCTGCTTGGCCAGTCCCATCTAGCCGTCCTCTCCAACGGTGTCCAGCGCCAGCGGGGCGTCGTACTGCGAGTGCTCCTGAACGAGCGCGTACAGTTCCGCGGGATCCCGCAGCGTTACTGCCGCTAGGTCGGCACCTTCCAGCGACTCCGGTTGAAGGCGGACCCATTTCCAGAACCCCGTGGAGACACGAACGTCGCTCACGAGGCCGGTGTAGTACCCCTCCATCACCGTCTCGCCCGGAAGGACTGCGAGATGAAGCGTCCCGAAGTAGCGGGCATCGCTGATGTTCTTCCAGTGGCCGATGAGATGGCGGTCGGCCAATTCGGCGTCGATCTCGTTGCGGAACGGGGACACGTGGCCCTGGGTGCGCGGCGCCGGCGGGTAGTTCGCGGCCCTGACGTGCCGCTCCGATGCTGCCGTTAGGTAGGCGATGTCTGCGTGGAACTTCGGTGGCTCGCTGAACTGGTAGCACGTCACCCACGCCCCGCAGAGCGCGTCTGCGGTGAAGCTGTGTGGTACCGCCGCGAGCAGGCCCCCCGCCGGGCCTTGGCTGTCCCGGGCACCCCCGGGTCGGCCAGGCGGGCGCGGCCCGAACAGGTCTGCCGCTGTCCACGGCGGGAACATGGCCTCCAGCACCCGGCAGGCATCCGGGTAAGGCGCGCCGCCCCTGAGCTGGCCGGAGAGCCACCGGTAGTACTGGGCCCTGCTTGGCGCCACGTCTTCCGGTGCGACCCGGAGCGCGGCCCTCTCGTACTCAGCGCAGAACGTTTCGTATTTCAGGTGCTGCTCCCTGAGCAGCTCCCTGAGCAGTGTCGTGCTGGTACCCATGCCTAGCCCGCTTCTGCCTGTGGCGACGGCCGCGAGGTCACCACAAATGATACCCAGATGAGACTGAGAGGAGCACGGATAGAGAGCCTTGTGATGTCGCGATGCAAGCAGCCGGCTCCGTAGCGTGTGTTCCATGACCGTCCAGGAGTTCGAACGGCTGGCTCAGGTGCTCACGGACCTCGCCGCCCGGGCCGATCGCCTGGAGTGCCGCCTGGATGCGATCACTTATGGCCGTTGTGCCCACCGGCTACCTCATCCACTCGTGCCTCCAACGCGCCGAGGCGGGCGGCCAGCTGCTCTATCTCGGCCACGAGTTTCAGGTACTCCGGCGACGGCTCCGGCTCTCCTGGCGCCTTGAGCACGAAGGTTCCGCGCGTGGACTGCGACTGGACCAACCCCTCCTCGGTCAGGACGCGGAGAACTCTTTGGATCGTTTCCCGCACGACGCCATAAGTCTCTGACAAATCGCGCACCGAAGGCAGGCGGTCTCCCGGCCGGTACTGGCCCTTGCGGATATGTTCCCGCAGGTCATCCGCGATCTGCACATAGACGGGCCGCGAATCTGAGTAGTCGGGCACGGGCATGCCCACAAGGCTAGTCGAGTAGCGCTGTCCTAGAAAGCCTAGACGTTGTTGACTGTATCGAGACAGTAGGCTTAGCCTGAGACAGTGGAGAGCCCCCAGAGCGCCCAGAGCGCCGCGAGAGCGCAGGCGCCTGCGGGGCGGGCGTTCATGCCGATCAAGGAAGCCGCCGCCACGCTGGACGTCAGTGAGATGACGATCCGGCGGGCCTACGCCGCCGGCGAGATCCCCGGGAATCACCATCGGTCGCTCGTGCCGGGTTCTGGTCGCGTTCATCGCGGCGCTCATCGCCCTTGCTGAGACCGGCCAGCAGGTCGCGGTGGAGGAGTTCGGCCGCCAGTGGAAGGCGGACCGCGGGGGAGAGGCGCCAGTCCTGGCAGGGGTGGCGTCATGAACCGCGGGCGCCGCATGCGGGCCGTCCGCGAGTACCACAGCGATCTCACCGGGGTTGTCTGGCAGGAGTACGCGTCGGCCGATGGAAACGACCGCGTCGCGGTGTGGGTCCAGGGCTACCTGTCTGAGCACAGAAGGACCGGGGCTGAGACCCGGGCAGAGGCAGCCCTTCTCCTGAACGGCAGGCGCCGACCATGAGTTCGCGTGACTCGGGCCGAACTGGGTTTGAGGACCCGGGCATCAGCGCGGTGTACTTCCCGCACCTGGATCCGGCCAACACCGCTGTATCCGCGTGGAGCTACTTGCTGTGCCTCCGTCCTCCGTACAAGCAGGCGGAGCACTACCTCGGATCGGCGGCTGGGCTCGCTGCCCGGCTGCGCCAGCACGGCACGAGCGAGGGCGCCCGGCTGATGCAGGTGCAGCGGCAGGCGGGCGGCTCGTTCGTGCTGACCCGCACGTGGCCCGGCGGCCGGGATGTCGAGTACCGGTTGAAGGCCCGGAAGAACTCGCCGGTGCTCTGCCCGCGGTGCACCCCGGGCACCCAGCGCGGCCTCCTCCCCGTCCCGGCCCTGGCGCCGGTGCCGCTGTTCCCACAGTCGCAGCCATCCGGTGGCCTGCTGACACCGAAGGCCCGGCCGCTCCTGGCTACCCATGCCGCAACGGGGCGCCGGTGGGCCCGGCAGTTCTTGACCGAGCACGACGGCGCGACCGCCGATGAGGTCGATCAGGCTGCCGCCGCCTTCCAGGAGCCCTATTACTCCGGCCAGCGCACCCGCGAGGGGGACGCCCTGAACGGTGCGTTCGGCCGCGTGATCGAGGCGGCGCTGGCTGCCCTCCGTGCCCCCGAGGTGATGGCGTCATGAGCTTCCCTGTGTTCGGCGAAACCGCAGGCGAAGCGCGGCCCGCGCTGGATGAGCCCGGCGGCGGCGCGAGGCAGATCGCGCCCGTGTTCTGGCAGGACCGCGATGGGGGCGCTGGTGGGGAGTCGGCGAAGCAGCCCGGGGCTCTCCTGCTCGCTGCTGCCTCGGTGCTGCTCCTGGCCCTCGCGGTCGCCCAGGGCTACGTGTCGTGGCGGGCCCAATTTGCCTTCATCGACGCGGCGAAGCATGCCCGGGTGCCTTCGGCGCTGGAAGCGCTCGGCCTGGACGCGGGCGCGGTGATCTTCGCGCTCCTGGCCCTGGCGCATGCCCGGATGGGCCGCCCGGCGCGGATCGAGCGGATTCTGAACCTGGCGTGCGCGTTCGGCAGCATGACGATGAACCTGCTTGGCGCCGACCTGGCGTCACCGCGTTCGGTCGCGGTGTACGTCCTGCCCGCGGTGCTGTATGCGGCTTGCTCGGACCGGCTGATTGCCACGGCGGGGCATCTCGCCGGCGTCGAGGAGACCTCGGTATGGCGATGCGCCGGCACGGGTGCCAAGTACGGCCTGCGGGCCGCGGTGGCGCTGCCGAGCACGGTCTCCGGCGCGCGGCGCGCGCTGCTGGCAGCGACGCCACTGCCCGGCCCCGAGGACACCGTACCCGGGGTACACGGTCCCGCACCTGAGGGTGTACGTGCCGGTGTACCCCGGGCGGCGCTGGCGGCTGTACCCGGGGCCCGTACCCGGCAGCCAGCCCGTGCCCGGGATGGCGACGCGGAGCGGGAGGAGCGCCGCGCCCGGGCCCTGGAGCGGATCGCCGCGACCACCGGGCCCGAAGACGCGCCGGGGGTGCGCGCCTACAAGGACGCCTACGGCCTCGGCCAGGACGCAGCGATCGCCCGCCGGGAACGCCACCTCGCCGAACTCGCAGCCCAGGCGGTGCAATCATGACCGCCGCCCCGCTTGCCGAGCAGTGGCGCGCTCTGCTGGCCGCTCTGGCCCGCGGCGAGAAAGGCCCCGGCGGGCAGGCGCACCAGCGCCGCGCGCTCGCGGACGTGCTGGGCGACCTGCAAGCGCTCAGGCAGGACCCGCCGCCGCAGGTCGTGGTCGTCATCGATGAGGTCAGCGTCCCGGCGGAGGAGGCCTGCGGGCCGCTCGGGGCCGAGCTGGCCCGGGTGCTGCAGAAGGGCCGCAGCGCGGGCGTGGCACTGGCGGTGGTCGGTTCCCGGCCCACCGCTACATGGATCACCTGACGGCCCCGAGGGCACATGGGCGCTTCCCCTGCCCGTGTGCCCGACCGGGCAATCAGGTCCCCGGCAAGAAATGGAGAACAGGCAGTGAAGAAGACGGGATTCGACACGATGCCGGCGGTGCTGCTCGCCGGCGCTGCGGTGCTGGCGAAGTCCCCGCACCTGTGGGGCACGACGCACTTGCAGCACGGCCGGGCGATCACCGCCCTGGTCGTTATCGCCTTCGCGGCGCAAGTGGTCATGTGGGTTGCGGGCTATGTGGTCCGTGCCCGCCGCCGGCGGCCCGCTGGCCGCCAGCCGGCCCGCCAGGCTGCCCAGCCGGTGCGGGGTTCCTGGCAGTGACATACCGGCGGCGCTACCGGCGGCAGCGGCTCACCGGCGGCCAGGTCGCGGCGATCGCCGTGGCTGCCGCCTTGCTGCTGTCCGGTACCGCCGCTGGTGCCAGGGCCGTCCCAGCCCACCCCGGCCACGTCATGGGGGCCGTGGGCGGAGTGGGGCAATCGCAGCGGTGGTGGGCGGCGGCGCTGTTGCGCAGCGGGGGTTTCCCCCGTACCCGGTGCAACCTCGCGGCCATCACCGCGTGGGAACGAGCCGAGGGCGGCCACTGGGAGAACGGCGCCGAGCGCAACCCCCTGAACGACGCCCGCTGGATGCCCGGGTCCTGGCTGATGCCCGGATACAACCCGGCTCACGTGCGCGCCTACCCGACGTGGGGGAGTGGCCTGCGGGCCACGCTCGCCACGCTCGCCGGCCCTGATTACGGGAGCATCCGGGGCGCGCTGGACAACGGCAACGACGCCCAGGCGGTCGCAACCGCCGTCGCCCAGTCCCCGTGGGGGACCAACTACTTCTCAGCGAGGTGCTGATCATGAGCCGGAGGCTGTCGTATTGGGCCGTCATCCGCCCGAGCGGGACGCCGCTGTGCACCATCTGCAAGGGATCGGGTTACCAGCCGCGCTCCAGGCCAAAGAGCATCTGCCGGTCCTGCCGGGGCTGGGGCTACTGATCCATGGCCCGCTACCGGTACCGCTGCCGTCGCCGGCGCGCGAATCGCTGGCTGCTCGCACTGGTGGCCGTGGTCGCGCTCGCCGGCGTCGGTGCCCGGCATGCCACCGCGGCGGCCTCCCCGCAGGCATCGGCCGGGGCGGCGCGGCAGGCGATCGCCTACGCGGAGGCGCAGCTCGGCTGCCCCTACCTGTGGGGCGGCACCGGCCCCTGCGGCACCGGCTACGACTGCTCCGGGCTGGTCATGGAGGCCTACGCCTCGGCCGGGGTGACGATCCCCCGCACGTCGCAGGCGCAGTGGGCCCAGCTGCCCCACGTCGTACCTGGTGATCAGCGGCCTGGGGATCTTGTGTTCTTCCCGGGCGCCGATGGCACCTGGAGCGCTCCGGGCCATGTGGGCCTGGTGCTCGGCCCGCACCGGATGGTCGAGGCCTACGCCACCGGCTACCCGGTTCGCATCAGCCATTACGGCATCCAAGGCAGCCCGCCCGGCGATCAGGAGCCGGCCGGCTTCGCCCGACCTACCGGATAGGAGACCAGCGGATGAAGACCAACATCACCACCGCGGCCGGTGGGTCATGAGCGCCATCGGGCGGTGCCCAGGGGCCACGCGGACCGTGCTCGCGACTGGATTCACGACCGGGACAGTGATCATGATCGCTGCCTACATCTATGGCATACGCGCCCCGTGGCCTGGCCTGTCGCCGATCCTTGGCGCTCTCAGCGGCGCTCTGGCCGAGTGGGTGGTAGCTGTCGCCGCCGCCACGGTCGGCGTGGAGTTGCTGCGCCGCCATCACCGCGCCCTCGCTGCCAGTGCATGGCAGATGGCCCGGGCCCGCGGCAGCTCCCTCACCGGCCGGCTGGCCGGGTGGGCCGGCCCCCGCTGGCAGCGGCGCTGGGCCCCGCCCCCTGCTGCTATCGCCGTCCCGGCAGCCGCACCCGCGGCTGCGGTCACCTCACGAAACGGAGAAACCCCCATGCCGGCAACCGCGCCCGCGGCACCCCCGATGCCCCCTACTCGCAAGCCAGCGAACCTGCCCGCACCGTCTGCCCTGTGGCGGGCCGTGGCCGCCGCCGCCGCTGATTTCGTGCCGGAAAGCGAGGCGGAGGCGGCCGACTGGCTGCGCGAGCAAGCCGCCGGGCTGCTCGCCTACGCCGAAGGGCTGATGGGTGCCCATGCCAACGCCGTCGATGAAGTCGGCGTTGACCCGGTGGCCCTGCGGGCGCTGCACAACGCGGCGGACACCGTGGCCGAGGCCGGCGCCACGGTCGGCGACGGCGCGAACGACCTGCTGGCCTACTTCGCCGAGGTCCGCGAGTTCGTCCAGGCCGGCAAGCAGATGACACACGACGGCCGGTGGATCACCGGCGAAGGCGACTAACACGGTCCGTGGCCGCTGCCGGGATTGGCCCCCGGCAGCGGCCCTGCACCTCCTGGAGCGAGGCAAGAGATGACTCTTAGCGGTGACCAGCGGCCCTGCGCGTTCCCACCCCACCCCGGCAGCGACGGCGACGGGCTCGTGACCGAGCCGGCGCTGTCCCGGCTGCGCGGCTGGCTGGCACACGCCCCGGCCGAGCGCATGCCGCTGCCCGCGATCCCAGCCGTGTGGGCTGCCGCCGAGATCATGCACCTGGCGGCCGTGCCCGGCCTGTACCTGGGTGCGGCGGCGGTCGCCGCCACGGGCCTGGCCTTCGGCCTCGGGGAGGCCCGCGCCCGCAACCCGGAGCGCAAGCGGCTGCGCGGCGCCGAGCTGGCCACCGCAACCGCCATCACCGGCGCATGGGTCACCGCCGCCGCCGTGTCCGGGCCGCTCGCAGGCCGCTATCACCTGCTGACGCTCGCCTACCCGCTCGGCGCCGCCGCCGGCTACTGGTGGCTCCGCCGCCACGAGGCCGTCAAGGCCGCCCGGGCAGCCCGGGACGAGGCCGCCCGCTGGGTCGAACGTAAAGCCGGCTGGCACCGCCGGGCCCACGCCCTCGGCCTGGACGGGTCGCACCTGCTGCACTGGCAGGAGACACGCCTCGATGAGAAGACGCTCCTCGGTGAGCGGATGCTGGTCGACACCCGCGGCACCGGCAAGCGCGCATCGGCGCTGGCCAGCGGGACTGGGCTCGCCGAGCTGATCGCCGAGCACGAGTTGCTCCCGCGCGGCCGGGTGGATGTGACCCCGGACCGGATGGCCGGGCGGATGTGGATCACGATCCGCCGCGCCGACCCGTGGGCCAAGCCCATCCCGCACCCGCTGACCGTCACGGACTCCCCGTACGCCAGGTACGTGCCGTATCCGGCCACGATCCGCGAGCCGCTGACCATCGGCATCGACCCCGAAACCGGCGCCCCCCTGCAGGTGAGGCTGTGGGACAAAAAGGGCGGCAAGGTTGTGCTGGTCGCGGGGAAGAAGGACGCCGGGAAAACGGTGCTGCTCAACAACCTCCGCTCGGGGGTCACTGCCTGCCCGGACGCGATCTTGCTGCAGGTCAACCTGGCCAAGGCCCTGCAAGAGGAACACTGGTCACCGCTGGCCGCGGTGACCGCCGTGCTGGCGACCGGGAAGGCCCGCCGGACCCTGCTGTTCACCCGTGACGCGGTCCGGGCCCGCACCCGCAGCGGGCGCCGCACCCCGGTGCATCAGCCAACCCCACACGAGCCGCTGATCGTACTGTTCATTGACGAGGTCGACGCGGCGGCGATCATCGACCAGGACCCCGAAACCGGCGAGCGGCTGCTCGCGGCGATCGCCTCCAAGTGCCGCAGCGAGGGTGTCGCCCTGGTGGTGGCCGGCCAGCGGGCGACCGCCATATGGATGGGCGGCGCCGACGTCCGGGCCAACATTGACATCGCCGTGTGGGGCAAGTTCGCCCGGTCCGGCGAGGCCCGCCACGTCGCCGGTGATGGCTACGAACTGCCGGACATGGGCGACTACGGCGAAGGCGCCTCGGGGGTGTTCGGCGTCACCGAGATGCCCCCCACCGGCGAGTTCGCCAGGGGCCGCACGTTCGTCCTGGACGACCTGGACGACATCGACCGGATCGTCGCCGCCCGGCTGGAAAGCCGTACCCCCTATGTACTCGAACCGGCGCTCGCCGGGCTCGCCGGGGCGTGGGCCAGCATCACAGGTACGGACCCGGGCAGCGGCGGCGAAGACGTACCCGCTGCCGCGCCAGGTACAAGTACCTCGGCGGGTACGGCGGCGAAGATCGCCGCCGCCCGCGACAGGCTCACCAAGACGGTCGACGTACCACCCATCCCGCCCGGCAGGGAAGCCGAGGCGGCAGACATGCTCGCCGAACGGCGCCAGCAGTTCATGACCGAGTACACCGACTTTGCGCTGCCCGAGGCTGACCAGGCCAAACTGCGGGCCATGCTCACCCGGCCCGACGGCATCTCCACCCGGGACGCGGCCGGGGAACTGCCCTGGTCCCACACCTGGGTGCACCGGCAGCTCACCCGCTGGTGCGGCGAAGGTACGGCCCAGATGACAGGCACGGGCGCCGGGCGGCGCTACCACGCCGTACCCGGGCCGCCGCCAGGTACAGCCGCCACCCCACACCTGGCCCCGTACCTGTGGCCCGTACCCGACCCGGGCGACAGCGGCCCGGCCGCAGCCGAAGGCAGCATCCCATGATCGTTTACAAGGCTGTTTTACACGCCCGTAAACCAGGCGTTTCCGCTGCGTAGGAGACAGCCAAACCAAGATCAATTTACAGGCTGTCTCGCGCGGCCCCGGCAACAGAGGTTTGATCATGAGCGGGCATGAGGCGCGACTGCTCGGCCGCGCGGCAGAACTAGACGAAACCAGCGAACTCGCCTGCCAGGTGACCGGCATCCTCGGCGGCGCCCGCGCCGCCGGGCTCGACCGTGACGCCCACGGCGGGCTGACCGGCGCCGCGATCGCCCTCGGCGCCGAAGGCATGGTCATCTACACCGCCCGCACCGGGCCCCGGTTCCCCAGCGAACGCGAGTTCGCCAGCGCCATGGTCGACGCCGAAGACGAGATCATCTCGCGGCTACGCGCCGCGCAACGGCTGCGCGCCCAGACAGTGGCCGCGCTCGCTGCAGCCCGGGTGGCCCTCGCCGCCGCCTACGCCATGCCCGCCCGCACCAAGGAGCAAAGCGCAGCGCGTGACAAAGCGATCGCCGCCACGCAGCACCGGATCGCCCTCTGCGAGGAGGCCCTGAGCATTCTCCGGCCACTGGTCGCCCGGCTGAAGCATGCCCTGGCCCGCATCCGGGCCGTCCCATCCGACGTCGGCGAGACCTACGAATCGGTATACCGGCTCCTGCGCCGCGGCGGCGAAATGCCCTTCGACGGCGGCTGGATCACCGGAGACGGCGCCGAGCCCGGGGCCGCGGCGGCGCCCAGCGGGTGATCGGGCTCAGTGCCGACTAACGACAACAGGCTGCAGCTGTTGTCCCGTCTCACTGAATCTGGTCCATACTGACCGGAACCAGCATGGTGTCTCATTTAATCTGGTCCGTGATCATGGTACGAGGAAACCTCGCGCGTCCGGGTTAGCGCGGTCCACTTCACTCCCTCCGCCCATACCGCGTGGCACTCCCACGCCGTCGGGCAAACCCTTTACGTCACCGACGACGAGTACCATGGCCGCTGACCGCGCACCCGGCGGCAGCGCGCCGGGCGAATTCCACCACAGCCGCATCATTGCGGGGCAGTTCAGCCAGTGACTGTGCGAGACTGTGCTGGAAGCCGTCGGCATACGCCCTCTCCTGGGCGTGGCGGTATTGGGTGGGGGCAAGAGATGCCAAAGTGCTGTCCAGATCCAAAGCTAGATGAGCACGCCAAAGTTGGGCTCTCGTTCATCGCTATCGCCTACGGTGTTGTTCTCGTAGCCGTCTTTCCGATGACCCGGCCGACACAGATAGGCCTGGCGGGGTGGTTTCATCTCAGCTTGGCCGCTTTCATACTCATCATCAGTTACATGGGCTACTACAGCAACAGGCAAGTATATGCTGCGTGGTGTGTCATGTTTTTCAACATACCACTATTGCAGTACCTTCTCTCTTTCGGCGCTCTCTTTCGGCGTACTCTTTCTCTATTGGGAACTGGGCATCACCCTGCCAAAGCGAGGCTCGCATGCCACCCCGCTGTCCGAAGCCATAATCATAGTTATTGTCTTTGGGGCCTACCTTGCGTGAGACTGTCTAGAGGTCACGGTGCAGGAAAGCGCCAAATATATTCGCGCACTCTATAGAGCTCGCCGCGTCCACATGATGCCACCCTTGAGGCATAACTACACGCGGGGACTTTGGCGGCGGCATCCGCTCAAGAGGAGGTGGCGACTGAACGGGCACCGCATCCACCGTTTTGCCAAGGATGTCAGGGCTGGCCGCACTATCACTCTCGTATTCTTGCTACTATACGGCCTGAGCCTAGCTCTGATAATCATTTATGGCTGGCAGGGGACGACCTCCATAATTATCGTTGATAGCATTTATATCTTCGGTCTCTTCGCGTACCGATATTGTCAATGGCTATGGTCAAGACTTTGGTATCATCGCGTCTTACGCCCGCTCGGCGCGCTGGGCGAGCAGCTGGGGGAATCGTGGTGGCCTGGTTCGGGGCGTTGCCTGATCGGCGGCTATGCCTGCGCCGGCGGCGAGCCTGGCCCAGTCGAATGCCTCGACGGCTTGCTGCAGTTGACGCTTGGTCCGCTGATCGCACAGGCCGCGGAGGTTCCCAGCGTCACCGCAATCGACGCCGCATTGGCTGCGCTTAAGCAGCAGGCAAGCCAATCGGCAGTGCGTGCCCGGCTGGAGGCGCGGCCGGCCCGCAGATCATGGCCAGCCTGCGCAACCTGGCCATCACCATCCTGCGGCTGGCCGGAACTATCAGCATCGCCGCTGCCCTGCGCTACCACGCCAGACGACCCGCCCGGCCATTGCGGACAATAATAATGAAGTGCTAACCGACTTTGCGGAGCCCTGTCGATGGGCCCCCTCCGCGGCTCACTTCGGTTGGATGCCGGCGGCGCGCCGGGCCGCCGCAGTAACCGGGTTGTCCCTGGCGCCCCACGCGACCTCCCAGTAGTTGCCCTCGGGATCGGCGAAGTACGCGTCGCGGCCCTCGAAGAACTCCGCGTCCATCGGTTCCTTCGTCACGGTGCCACCGGCCTCGCGGGCGCGCCGGACGAGGGCGTCGACGTCCTCCGGCCGGTCCACGGTGATGATGACCGAGCTGCGGATGCCGCCGTGCCCAGGCTCCGGCGTAGCGCGAGCGTCGGCGCCGAGCTGGTCAATGCCGAACAGCGCGAGCAGGGCGCCGCGCAGCTCGAAGACGGTGAAGCTGTCGCTGTCGAATGCGTGTGGCCAGCCCAGCCGACGGTAGAACTCACGCTCGCCCGCAAAGTCACGCACGCCTAAGGTGATGATGTTCGCCAGTGGCAGCTGCTGATCCATAAGTCGTCGCTCCCTCTGCCGCAGGTAGAGTTCCCACCTGTCCCGGGCGGTCTGGGTGTCATCATGTCCCCGAGTCCGCGCACCCAACACCAGTCCCGGCCTCGTCCGCCAGGAGTGCGCAGCAGCCGGTGCAGCAACTGCAGGGCAGTCAATCCGCTCGCTGATATGCCTGGATTCCCAAGCCATGGGACCACCATGCCAGATGCCAGCGGCATCGCGATTGTACGAAACAGACACGCGCAGGACCGCAGCTATCGGGGAACGTGCCGCCCCCGGGCCATCAGCGCCGAGGGACAGCCCTCCGCAGGCGCTGGGCGCGCTCATACCTCCCCGCCTATCGCCAGCACAGCAGTGACCAGATCCAGTAATGGGCCGCCGAGATCGTGCTCGGCCACCAGCACCTGCCTGTCGCCATCCAGGCTGACGTGGTAGAGGGGGGTGCCGGGAACCGGCCGGTACGGCGGCGGGACGGCTAGGGCGCGGCAAGCGAGATCCTCCCACCGGGGCCATCGCTGCAATGGGCAGTGTCCACCACGCGGCGCTGCATGGTGCCGTCCTGTTCGATCCGGGTCGCAACTACCCTCATCAGCCCATTCTGCGCCTGGCCAGTGCAGCGGACACGGGCAGAACCCCCCGGTAAAGACCCGGTAAAGGCCCGGGCTGCCCCACCCTAGGCGGGGGTAGCTTCCCCCCATTCCCCGCTTCCCCGGGACCGAGCTAGCCCCCGGGCCCGGCCCGGGGGAGGGGGTCTCCCGGGGGCACCGTGCCGTCCCAATAGCCCACGAGGTGGCCTTCAGGCAGGCCCACCTGGGTGACAGCAGCTGACGAGCCCGAAACGACCTTGAAAGCCCCGGTCGTGCAGCCAGAGGTGCAGCGTACGGACCGGACGAACGCGGATCGCATGGCACCGTCCCGGACTTTGCCATCTGGGCAACGGCTCAGCCGCTTGAGCGGCGCCGCAACTTGTAAACGGCGGATCAGCGGACGGAAAATGTGATCGTGGCTGAGCACGCGCGTCCGCCCATCGATGGCGGCGCCGTCCTGGTCACTGGCGCCTCGGCGGGGATCGGCCGTGAGCTTGCCGTGCAGCTTGCGCCGCAGGCTAAGGCGCTCGTTTTGCTGGCCCGGCGGGTCGCGCGCCTCGAGGAGCTGCGGACCTGGCTGCTGGCCAAGCATCCGCAGCTGCAGGTGCTGACCCTACCCGTCGATCTGTCCGATGAGGAGGACGTGGACCGGGCCTTAGCCGAAGCGGGTGAGCCGGTGTGCCGCTCCATCCGGGCTGCCCACTCCCGGTACCGGGCGCTGTCGGCCATCGACGGTGCCCGGGCGCCGAAGACCGTGCCCGAGCCCCACCTGTGCGCGGTGCTGCTGGCCCACTCATCGACCAGGCCCGGGTCCGCCTCAAAGTCGAACTCGCCCAGCCGGGTCAGCTTCGCGAACCCGCCCGCCAGGACCAGCGCCTGGACGCGGTCCGGGTAACTGGCGGCGAAGCCGACCGCGACCGGGCAGCCGAACGTCACCCCGAACAGCGCCGCCTGCCTGGCATCACAAGCGTCCAGGACCGCCAAGATATCCGAGGCCAGGGCCGCGAGCTCAAGGCGCTCGCCCGCCGGCGAGCGATCCGACAGGCCCGCGCCCCGCCGGTCAAACAGGACCACCCGGGCGCACGCGGCTCCAGAAATGCTCCAGGGCTGGCTCCTCCCAGGCCAGCTCAAGCCGGCTGATCAGCGGGGAGACGACAACGATCGTGACCGGCCCGTCACCGACCACCGAATACGCGATCGCCACCTCGTCATCAGCGCGCGCGTAACGCACCTCGGGCCGCAGCATGGTCCCGATCGTAGCCACCCAGGCCAGGACCCACGGGCCCGGAACTGGCCACGGCGCTCCTGCGGCACCGCAGCGACCAGAGATCATTAGGGCGAATAACGGGCATTCTGCGCTCGGCCACTTTCTCCGGGCCACAGGATCAGCTGAATGCCGATTCGGCAGGGGTGACGCACGCCGGGAGCTGCCCGTCCTGTGCATGACGCTCTGTGGGCGGCTCCACCCGGGGCTACGAGGCGGGATCTCCTTCCTGGACGACTTGGTCGCCCAGCGCGCTGCGGGCCTTGTCCGCATCGTCAACGCAGATCACGGCGAAGAACAGTTCGTCGGAGACGCGGACCGGGAGGAGCAGGTCGGTGTTGACCGCCGCATCAGCGAGCTTGCGGAACGTGGCCGCGCCGGTCCCGGGCTGGTTCTCCATCCGGATGGTCAGCGCGGGGCGCATCGTGTACCCGATGCCCGCGTTCTGGAGCACTGTCTCGGCGCTGGCCTCGTCGTCGGCGATGAACACGACAGTGCCGCTTTCCCCGCGCGTCGTCGCGCACAAGACGAGGTTGACACCGGCACCGACCATCGCCTCGCACAGCCGGGCAAGCTCGCCGGGCTGGTTCTGCAGGTCCACGGTGAACACGCTCATCTGGTGCCCCTCTCCCCGCGGCAACGGCGCCGGATCGCCGCTCACACCGAACGTACCTCGCCGGTCCCGCGGTGGCTGGCAACGCCGGCGCGCCCGCACATCCGGGGCCGGTGCACTGACTGCAGGACGCAACCAACCCCATGGGAGCAACTAGCGCATGTAACCGCCGTTATGGTCGGCGGGACTGCGGCTCGACCGTAGGTCGGCGGCCGCGCAGATCAGGTTGATCTGCGCGCGCATTTCGCCGTTGGTCAGCGGGTCGTGGTCAGCGTCCTTCGTCTGCCGCAGCCTCGTTCCCGGCCAGGCGGGTTAGCCGCCGCTCCCGGCTGGGCTGGGCGCCGAGCCCGCCAGCGGAGTGGTGTCGAGGTACCTGACCTCGTAGACCCGCTCGGTGAACTTCCAGCCGTCGCCGGTGCGCTGGTAGCGGTCGTGGTAGATGGCGTAGTTTAGCCTCTGGCGGCCGTCGCGGGCGCGCGCGAGTTCTTGGATGTAGGCACGGCCGGTCGCGGTGTCGCCGTCAGGCTGGATCACGCCCGGGTGCGTGGTCTGCACGAAGAATTCCCACTGGGCCTGCAGCCGCTCGCCCCCGGCGCGGATCTCCTCCTGGCCGATCAGCTCGGCGGGGATGTTGGGCTTCCGCAGCGCGCCGTCGGGGGTGAACAAAGAAGCCATGCGGGCGCGGTCGCGCATCATCGCCCGCGTCGGTGAACTCGCCCCGCAGCGCCTCGATCTCGACGCGGTCGGCGATCGCCTGAAGGTCGCTCATCGGTTTCCTCCCTCGCCTCTGTTGTGTCTGTGCTGCGGTAATTCCTTCTCCGGCAGGCGCGCCACATCAGACACTGGCCCGATATGACCAAGTTTGTCGGGATTGACCACAGCGCGGATCGCCTGGACCATGCCGCCGGCCACCTCGAGCTCGAACACGGTGAACACCCGCCCCTGGGCGTCGTACCCGACCGCGCCCGGCTGGCCGTTGACCCAGGCCAGCCGGACGCAGGTGCCCAGGTGCCGGCCCCGGCGGAACAGGCCGGCCAGCAGCCGGGCGACCGGCTCCCGCCCGTGCAGCGGCGCGCCAATCGCCTGTGCCTTGCCGCCGCCGTCTGCGTGGAATACCACGTCGGGGGCGAGCATGCCGAGCAGCGGGTCCATGTCGCCGCCGTCGGCGGCCTCGAAGAACCTGCGGGCGAGTTCCTCGCCTTCCGCCCGCCGCGCCGCCGTCGGCGCGCTGTCGCGCGCCCGCGCTCCGGCGGCGATGTGCTGCCGGGCGCGGGCGAAGATCTGCCGGCAGTTCACCTCGGTCTTGCCGGTGATCCTCGCCACGTCCGGGTAGCCGTACCCGAACACCTCGCGCAGCATGAACACCGCCCGCTCGGCCGGCGAGAGAGCCTCCAGCAGCACCAGGAACGCCATGGACAGCGAGTCGGCCAGCTCGGCGTGCCCGGCCGGCCCGCCGGCGGGCACGACGACCGGCTCGGGCAGCCAGTCCCCCACGTACGTCTCCCGCCGCACCCGCGCCGACCTCAGGTAGTTGATGCCCAGCCGCGTCACCGCCGTCGTCAGGTAAGCCTTCGGATCGGCGATCGTGGTTCCCGCCTGGCGCGCCCGGGTCAGGCCGAGGAACGCGTCCTGCACGATGTCCTCGGCGTCGCCCACCGATCCGGTCATCCCGTAGGCGATGGAGAACAGCAGCGGCCGGTACCCCGCCGCGTCCGTCTCATCCGCTGACCCAGGCACGGAATCCCTCCCGCCAGCTCGCGTACCGCGACTCCCAGCCGAGCTCTTTCCTTGCCTTCTCGTTCGAGGACCCGCGCGCGCTGGTCATCTGGGCCACGACGAACTCCCCGGCGAGCAGCCGCCCGAGCCGGGCGGGCACGCGCAGCGGCGGCTCCGCGCCCGCGACCTTGCACGGCCCGGACGCAGGCACTCCATGCGCGACGACACGTTCGACCCCGGCATCGGACTCGAGCGCCTCCGGGCCCGCGGCTGCCAGATCAGCGGTGACGACGCGCGCCTTCTCGCCGGCCAGCTTGTCCGGGTTGCGGACGACCGCTGTGACGTCATGCCCGCCGTCGGCCGCGTGCTGGATGAGTTGCGGCCGGCGCCGCCGGCCGTGGCGACGATGGTGAGCTTCATCTTTACCTCTATGGGCCGGGTGTCGCCGGGGCCTGCCGTGCCTTGGATGCGCTCTTTGAGGGCGGCCGGGCCATCATCGGTAGTCCAGCAGGGAGAGCCGCCGTGCCAGGCGGCGGCTGAGGAACGGGCTGAGCGTGGCGAGGGCGGCGTTGCGTGCGGTGCGCAGCTGCCGGTCCATGGTGGCCAGCCGGGTGAGGGCGTTGGTGAGGGTCACGATCTGCCGGGCGATTGGCCGGCGGGTGGCGGTGTAGGCATCGAGCGGGGCCGGTGAGCCGCGTTCGATGGCCGCGTCCAGGGCGGCGGCCAGGGCGGCGGCGGCGCCGATGCCGGCGTTCATGCCCTGCCCGCCGAGCGGGCTGTTGTCGTGCGCGGCGTCGCCGGCCAGCGCCACGCGCCCGGCGTGGAACCGGTCGGCGACGCCGTGATGAATGCGGAACCGTGAGCCCCACACGATGTCGTGCACTGTCACCGGTTCGGCCTGCGGGCCGCGCGCGGCCACCAGGTCCTGGATGAAGCTGAGGGCCGGGGTGGGCGGGGCTTCGGCCACATTGGCCACGATCTTGTCGGTCCCGTCGGGGAAAGGCACGCTGACCAGCTGCCCCTCGGGGGAGAAGTACACCGCGACCTCACCGGCGGGCAGGCCGCCGGACAGGTGGACGTCGGCGAGCGAGTAGGAGGTGGGCGAGGTCTGGGCGGCAAAGCCGATGCCGGCCTGCCCGCGGACGGTGCTGTGCATGCCGTCGGCGCCGACCAGGTACCGCGCGCGCACCTGGCCGCCGTCGGCGAAGCTGGCGGTGACGCCGGTGCCGTCCTGGTGGAGGCCGGTCAGGGTGTGGGGCCGCTGCACCTGGCAGCCCAGCTGGCCGAGCCGCTGGAGCAAGGCGGCCTCGGTGACGGCCTGTGAGACCAGCAGCGTGTAGGGGTAGGCGGCCCGGAGCCGGTCGAACGGGACGGTCATCAAGATCCGGTCGTGATCACGGATGGTGAACCGCCGGGCGTGGATTCCCCGGGCGGCCAGCGGCTCGGCCACCCCGTAGGGGTCGAGCACCTCGAGCGTCCGCGGGTAGACCACCGACGCCCGGGAGGTGTTCTGCCCCTCGGCCTGGCTGTCGGCCACGACCACGCCGCGGCCCCTGGCGGCCAGCGAGACAGCAGCAGTGAGCCCCGTCGGGCCCGCGCCGATAACCAGCACGTCGGTCGTGCCGGGAAGCATGCGCACCCCCTGTACCCGGATACCTTCCGCGCCGAGATGCCACAGGCGGCCGGCTTAACCTGGTTGAGCTGTCAGGGCTGGAGATTCAGCAACGCTCTGCCGCTCTCCGCATCGATGGGCACCGAGACCTGGTCATGCACGATGAGCCAGTTGCCGTCGATCTTCCGGAAGCAGCCCGTCCACCGAACCCAGGAATCGGACCTGTTCCCGTTCTTCAACGTGCCGCTGATCCGATTGAGGCTGTGCCCGAATGCCACGTCATCGCCCAAGGCGATCGTGAGGTCGCGAATCTCGTAACCGAGCGGACGCTGGTATACCGTAAAAACGTCTACCCAGTTCTTCCATTTAGCCTCTGCTCCCACGTGCTGCAGCGGCGGTCCCATGTCGAACGACACGATGTCCGGAGCGTAAAACGGCTTCACACCCTCGAGATCCATGGCACGAATCGCATGAACCAGCTCGTCGATCCGCTGCCGGATGTCGGCTTCATCAACCGCGTGTTGTGTAGCCATGATTAGTCCTCCCTTTACCGAGGTCCGCAGGCTAATTCTTTTCCCTGGCACTCGCGCCACAGCGGCCGGTACCCGGCCGCGGCCGTCTCATCCGCTGACCCAGGCACGAAATCCCTCCCGCCAGCTCGGGTACCGCGGCTCCCATCCGAGCTCCTTCCTTACCTTCTGGTTCGAGGACCCGCGCGAGGTGGTCATCTGGGCCACGACGAACTCCCCGGCGAGCAGCCGCCCGAGCCAGGCAGGCATCCGCAGCGGCGGCTTCGCGCCCGCGACCTGGGCCAGGTACGGCAGCCACTGCGCGACCGGCGCCGGGTCGTCGTCCACGACGTTGTACAGGCCAGGCGCGCCATGGTCGACCGCCGCGATCGTCGCGGCCGCGGCGTCGGTGATCTCGATGAACGACCAGGCTCCGGTCCCGCCGCCGATCACCGGCACCTGCCGCTTCCGCAGCATCGCCACCAGGACATCCGAGGCGCCCGGCCCGTAGAAGCTGCCGTAGCGCAGCACGATGCCCTCCGGCGCCTCCAGCGGCACGGTCTTGTCCACATACGCGATCGCCGCCGGCATTTGCACAGCCGACCGGATGGGCCGCCAGTCAAGCGGATCTGTCTCGGTCTTCAGCGCACGGCCGGAAGGCTTGTCCGGCCCGGGGCCCGCGTAGCCTTGCGCGATGACCCGGCGGGTGCCCGCCTGCGCCGCCGCCGCCAGCAGGTTGTCGGTGCCCCGGGTCCGGAGATCGTTCGTGGCGGCGAACTGCTTGTCCGGATTGCGGAGGCTCCGCATGCCCGCCAGCGCGGTCATCTGGTGCACGACCACCTCCGGCGCGGCGGCTCGCACCGCGGCGATCACCGCCTCGCGGTCCAGCCCGTCGAGAATCACCGGCTCCGCGCCCGCCGCGCGCAACTGCGTAACCTTGCCGGGCGTCCTCGTGGCCGCGGTGACTTCGTGACCCGCCGCGACCAGCCCAGGAACAAGGTGCCGTCCCAGTGTCCCGGTCGCTCCCGCGACGAAGACTCGCATGATCTCTTCCTTCCGCGTGGTGCTTTCCCTTGAAGACAAGGCACCACCCGAACCTGTGACACACCCTGCCTTCCGAACGGCGCGGGCTTACTCCCGCCGCCCCGCAGGCGTCCCGCGGCTGGGCACAAAGATGATCCGCATGCCGCCAGTCACGGCGTTGCACCGACCGGACACCGCGCCAAAACGGCGATCGGGCGGCACGCGGGTCCGGATTGGATCACTCTCAGTGACTTGTGCTGGTCGGCGCCCCGTGCGCAAGTATCCGCTATGCGGACCGCCCGCGGTCAGCTGATTGCCAGCCCATGCGGTGCGCGAACGGTCGCCCGGCAGGCTCACGGCCAGAGTGAACCGGAAGGCCGCACAGGTCCGGGTGCTTGGTGCCCGCTGCATGATCAGCGCCCAGCCCTGCGGCGCGCACCGCCACCTCATCGAGGGCAAGCACCCGCCACCGTGCGGCAGCAGATGCGATGTCCTGGCCGATCCCGGCCTACGGTGCGGCCAGCCGGCGCTCGACCGATTCGACCTTGTGCCGCAAGGCGCCGGTCACGCCCGGACGGTGATCGATCTTGATGACAAAACTCACCCGCGGGCGGTCTCGCTCACCTTCATGACGCACCCCCTGATGAGGCTCATCACCTCGTCCCATTCACCTTCGACATTGGTGAACATGGCGTTAGTCTCGTTCGGCAGGCCGCTCTGCCGCACTAGCCGCACGGCCTCGGCGACCGACGCGCCGACCGGCTCACCGCCGCCCAGCGGAGTAATGGACAACGCAGCGATCATGACCGTCATGGTCGCATTCCGGCCATGTTGTGGCCCGGGGATGCGCCCATGCGGCGCTACCTGATACCACCGGCTTTGCCGGGCATGGGACCGGTGCTCATCTGTCCATCCGTGAGAGCTGGGAGCCCCAAGAAACGCACGCCGACCCGCCGTTATGCGCGGATTTCGGCTCGATGCCGATCACGATGCTGGCCGTCCAGTTCTGACTCTATGGGGGCCGGGCGTGAGGCCGGACCCCCTTTCCTGCTCAGCCCGGTGAGCTTAGCTTCCGGGTGACAGTCGAGCTCGGAAAGGAGGCCGGCAATGTCTGTTTACGTCGGGATCGACGTGCACCGCAAGCGCTCCCAGGTGGCGGTCATCGACGCCAAAGGCGAGGTGCTCGCCAACCACAACGTGCCCAACGGGGTGGAGCCGATCCTGAAGGTGATCGGCGGCTTGCCGCCGGGCACCCCGGCCGCGCTGGAGGCCGCGTTCGGCACGGGGTGGCTGGTGGAGCTGCTGGAGGATTACGGGTTTGACCCGCACCTGGTGCACCCGCTGCGGTGCAAGGCGATCGCCTCGGCCCGGCTGAAGAACGACAAGGTGGATGCGGCGATCTTGGGGCAGCTGCTGCGCGCGGACCTGCTGCCGGAGGCGTGGATCGCCCCGCCCGCGGTCCGGCAGCTACGGGCGCTGCTGCGCCACCGGGCCCAGCTGGTGCGGCTGCGGACCCTGCTGCGCAACCGGATCCACGCGGTGCTGGCCGACCACGGTCATGACCGGCCGGCCGGCTGCTGGAGCGGGCCCGGCCGGGCCTGGATGGCCTCGCTCCAGCTGCCCGCGGTCTCCCGCGAAGTGGTGGACGACGACCTGGCGCTCATCGACGCCCTGGAAACCGTGATCGACCGGCTGGACTGGGAGATCCACCAGCGGCCCGGTCCGACCCGCGGGTCAAGGTGCTCACCCAGCTGCCGGGGGTGGGCCCGTTCACCGCGCTGGTCATCCTGGCCGAGGTGGGCGATGTCAGCCGGTTCGGCTCGGCGCGCAAGCTGGCGTCCTGGGCGGGGCTCACCCCGACCGTGCGCGGCAGCGACCGCGTCGCCCACTACGGGCACATCTCCAAGCAGGGTTCGGTGTGGCTGCGGTGGGTGCTGTGCGAGGCGGCGCAGACCGCCAAGCGGTCCCCGCAGTTCGCCGCCGGCTACCAGGCCATCGCCACACGGCGGGGGAAGAAGATCGCCACCACCGCGGTCGCCCGCAAGCTGCTCACCCGCGCCTGGCACCTGCTCACCGACGCCGACCATGCCGCAGCCACACAACCCGCCGCAGCATCCGCGCCCCAGGCGGGGACGCGGTGACCGACCAGGAGGAGGTCGCCAGGCTCCGGGCGAGCTCGAAGAATACCCTGAGCCGGGCTACGGCCCGCTCGAAGATCTGACTGAGCAGCCCGGGTCCCCGGATGGCACGGTCATGGCCCCCACGCGGGCGGCCGAATGGGTGGATGTGAGACCACTCCGCGGACCCACGCACGCACCCGGGGAACCACCTAGCGAACCCCCTAGCCCCCGGCAACCACAACCGGCAGGCTCCCCCCGCCTCCGATCATCGGCCGCCGCTCGCCGGCGTCAAGCTCGTTCGTCCTCGCCCGCGCCCTGACGGGCGCTACCGCTGCGGGCGCTGCAGCTTGACCCACGGCCGCACGGCGGCACGAAACCGGCAGCTGCGAGGAAAGCCAGCAAACAGTCTTCACGGCCAACCCCGGCGACACACAGCAGGTCACCGGGCCAGCTCACCATGCTCTCTTGACAGACGGTTCCCCCATGGGTGGGGTGGGCGTGCCCAGGGGTGAGTGACAGCCGCGCCGGTTTTGCCGCGACCGGTCCCGGTGTGCCGGGTGGGGGTTGGTGCCCGGCGCCTTCGCTGCGGCCGCCCAGGGGTCTGCCCGCGGGCCAGGCCAGCCGGATCCATCGCGGCACCGGGCAGGCTGATCGTCACACCGGCCGCGCGGGCAGACCCGCCGCTGAGAACCTCGCAAGAAGTTCGGCGCGTTCGGGATTGTCCGGTC
The DNA here is from genome assembly GCA_963730065.1 of uncultured Actinomycetes bacterium. GTDB lineage: Bacteria > Actinomycetota > Actinomycetes > Streptosporangiales > Streptosporangiaceae > UBA9676. Next base: position 215,707 of record CAVSQL010000024.1, read on the forward strand.
TTGATGTAACTGATCATGGCGGCTGCTGGCTGGCCGTGGGTGGGACAATACGACCTTCGAGCGTGATCGCGAAGACGTTAAGAGCGAGATGGGCGGGCTTGCGGCGGAATCAGCTCACCTCAGGTCGCCGCTCAGCGGCGTGGCCGCGCTGCGTCATGGGCTGTAGCGTCCAGGTGGCCGCCAGATCCACCTGATCAGGCCGGAGCTGGTGCCTATCATCGGCTGGTCTGGCGGCCGGGCCGCGCGGCGGGCGGTGTGGGCGGCTAGGGCGTGTTAAAGAAGTCGGGGTGTCGCGCCGGCAGCTCAGTGGCGGTGCGGCGGAAGGTTATGGCCTCGCCGCCGCCTAGCGCGCCGGGCGGGGCCTGCGGTGGCGATGGCCCTTGCGCGGAGCCGCCGTGAGCGCCGGGCAACGGCCGGGTGCGCGGCGCCAGATTACCTATCTGCAACATCGCCGGCTGAACCTCGGGGGCTTCTGCCGGACGAGAAGTGAAAGGTGACCACGCATGCTGGTCCTGACCGAGGCGGCCGCCGAGGTCGTCAAGTCCGTCACCTCAACCCCGCAGACCCCCGACGGGACGGGCCTGCGGATCGTATCCTCCGCATCGGAACCGGAAGACCCTGGCGCGCTACAGGTCACAGCCGCGGCTGGTCCGGGTGAGAACGACCAGGTCATCGAGGCAGCCGGAGCACGCGTTTTTCTTGAGCCGCAGGCCGCTGCCTACCTTGATGACAAGGTGCTCGACGCGCAGCTCGATGAGCAGGGCAAGGCCCAGTTCATCCTGGGCACGCAGGACGCCGACCAGATCTAGGGCGCTGTTGCCTGTGCCGGCTGTGGCGCCGGGTCGCCCCAGGTGGCGGGGGCCCTGACCAGGACGAGCGCGGCATCGTCGTCCAGGCGGGCGCCGGTATGGCGGAGCAGATCGTCCCGCACGCGGTCAAGCAGATCGGGGCGCAGGCCGTCGGTGCTGGTCCGGGCCAGCTCACTGAGCCGGGCGGGCAGGGGATAGCACCGGTGGCGCGGGTTGCGGGCTTCGGTGACGCCGTCGGTGTAAAAGAGCAGCGCCCCGCCGGGCGGGAAAGGCAGCGTCCGCCCGGCGGCGCTGCAGTCACCCAGCGGCAGCAGCCGCAGCGGCGGCGCTGGCGAGGGAACCTCGACGCTGGTCACCGACGGTGCCGCCTGGCCGTTGCGGCCGGCGTGGCTTTTCCGGCTGTCCCCTGTTCCGGGTGACAGCAGCAGGGGCGGGGGGTGCCCGCAGTTGTAGATGGTCAGCTGCCCGGCGGCCGGGTCGATCTCGGTGAGCACCGCGGTGACGAACTCCTCCCCAGGCCGGCTGCCGTGAGCCTGGCCGGCGGCCAGCCTGCGGGCCAGGCTGGCGTCGATCCGCCGGGCCACCTCGGCCAGGGTGTAGACCTCGTGGGCGACCTCACGGAAGACGCCCAGCACGTCGGCCGCGGTCTCCACCGCCTCCAGCCCCTTGCCGCGGGCGTCGCCGACGATCAGCCGGATCCCGAACGGGGTGCGCGCGACCTCATACAAGTCCCCGCCGACCCGGGCCTCGGCCGCAGCCGCCAGGTAGACCACCTGGAGCTCCAGCGGGCCGACCCGGCCGGGCAGCGGCGGCAGCAGCGCCCGCTGCACCACATCGGCCACCGACGTGACGTCAGCCAGTTTCTGTTCCACCGGCGCAACGCTGGGCCGCTCGTGCTTGCCCCGCCTGTTCAGCGTCACACCCAGCGCGGTCAGCGCGGTCACGCCCACCACCGGCACCGGGACCGCGATCCACACCAGCAACCCGCGGCTGAATCCGGCGAGCACGACCGCGGCCGCCAGCATGAGTGCGCCGCAGGCCAGCGGCAGCCGCGGGGTCGGCGCACCGATACCCGCCAGCGCCACCGGGATGGCCAGCAGCGGCCCAAACACCAGCCCCATGCCCCACAACCGGCCCAGCGCGGCGGCAGCCACCACCGCTACCGCGGTTACGCAGACCGCCAGCCACCAGCCCGGCACCGGACCGGGCGTGCCGGCGGCCTGACCCCGCCCTGACCGCGGCATAACGTGCCCGGCCCAGTAGCCACAACGTCAGCCAGCACCGCGGCGGGCACCTCCTAGGTCCCGCCGGGCACCGGCCGGCGGGGCAGCCGGTCCTCACGACTGTAATAGCCGCGCACAGGCCGGGGTGGCCAAACGCTGCCACCCCGGCCCCGCACGCACCCAGATCGCACCGATCGCCACGCTTCTATCAACCCCAGCCCAGCTGCCCGGCCGGTCCCCACCGCGCGCCTGGGGCTGGTGTCGGCCGGTTGCGCGGGTGCCGGCCGATCGATATCGGCGGCTCCAGCTTCGAGGCCGGCGATGGCCGCCCGTGCCCTTTCGCCGTGGTGAACGTGGGTGCGCATGGGCTGGCGGACCGGTGGTCCCGACCAGATCGGCGGCCCGGCCGCCAGGGTTCGGAGGAGGGGGACGGGTAAGCTGGAGTGCGGTGGCCGGCCGCAGGAAGGCGCCTGCCGCACGGCATCAGCTTGTGATGCAGCGCACGCGAGGCCTGGTATCAGGGGCGTGTCCTGGGGCGCAGCGCCGTTCGCTGGGCTGGGACGGCCGCACCGCCGGCCGAGGCGTTCTGCTGGCCGATCCGGTCCCACTCCGCCCGGCCAGTATGCGGCCGCCACCCAGGCGGCCATCGCCCGTGCGGGGTTCCCCATTAACCCGTGCGCGTTCAGGTGGCAGGGCGCGGCCGGCCTGATCGGTGCGTGACGGGTTCATGGGCTGGCCGCCGGTCGCTGCCGGCGGCCCGTCAGGAGGTGCGGACCTGCCGGTCCGCGTCAGCGTCGGTGCTGGCCATCGCCGGCCCGTCACGCCTCTGCGCGGTGGGTGCTGCATCTCCCGCGTCCGGCTCAGCCGCCGAGGTCGTGACGTCCGGCTTGCTGCGGTTGCGGACAACAACCGCCACCGCGCCAGCGGCAGCCGTGAGCACCGAGATGCCGGCCAGCTTGCGCCAGCGTGGCCGCCGTGGCTTCGCCGGCTCGAGCCGCCGCGCGGCCGAGGACAGCAGGGCCGAGAGTCTGGGTGCGACGCTGTCTTGCAGAACCTGGCCCGTCTGCTCAACCCGCGGCGCCGCCCAGGCGCGCGTCCTGTGCACCCGGCGTATCGCGGCTGTTCGGGTGCTTTGGGCAAGTGGCTTGATTTGAGCGGCGGCCGGCTTCACCTGAGCCGCCACCCGGCGCGCCCGGCGCCCCGCGCCGGTGGCCGCCATTCTGGCCCTGTGGTTTCTTTTCTTGCGGGACATGGCAACCTCCGCGTGTGTGCTTCCGCCCGGCTACTTCCCCTGGCGGGCCACCTCAATCACCGGGGGGCAGTGGCAAGGGCCTCGGAAGGGTGAAGTACCTGTAACTCCACCCAGGTCACTAAATTGTTTCGAACCCTTCAGCGATGACTCTTGCTGCCATTGAGTGGCCACAATCAAATATTGGTTTCAGAACCACGCACCGCGGGGAAGGACCCCGGAAGGACCTGCCGCTGCCGCCGGCACCAGGGGCGGCACGCCATTGCATGGCCTGGCGTGACCCGGCTTCCCAGACAGCACCTGCGCTACCTGGCCCAGGCGTGCAGATTCGGCAACTTAGGCGCGCCCGATCACCGCGCTGGTTGGCCACGCTCCCGGGCATGACCCCGCCAGGCAGTGAGGCAGGCTAATAGGGCTTTACTGCAAATCTCGGGAACTCCATTTTGGCGTTGCCGTTCACGAGTCTTCGCGCCGGCGCACACCCTCCCCGGCAGAGTGTTCACCTGCCTGCACACAGCGCCGACGGTTGAGGAGCGAGCAGCCCGCTCGGTCCGCGTTGACTGGCAGCATCTCCTGGCGAGTGCGATATCCGCCCAATCTGTACGCCAGCGGCTGCTCGGCGCCCGGGCTGGCGGTGGCGCCCAGAACGGACATTCTGTGTCCCGGGCGAGTTGGTAAAGATGAACTCAGCAAGCGGCCTTATGCCAGCTTATGCCAGGCGGCTCGCGCCCATCTCGCCGCCTGGCAACAGCATCTGCGCCTGCGTGGCCTGGGTGCTGATGACATCTCCGTCTTCATCGTGGTAGCCGTTGCTTACCTGCTCTCCACGCCGGGCGCTCGCGCGAACTATCGGCCCGGCTGGGCACGCGGCTGCCGCGGCGTGAAACCCAGTACCGGTCCCTCGCTCGCGGCCCGTGTATCTCCGCTGGCTGGCCGGTTGGAACCGCACCGGGCACCGGCTGTGACCAGCGCCAGCCACCCGTACGGCGTGGCGGTGCCGGTTGTAATCAAGTGCGCTAACCGGGCAGGACGGGAGGGCTCGGCGGTGTGCGTCCGGCGCGCACAGAGCCAATTCATGATGGGCTAGGTGAGCGTTTGGGAGGGGTCCATGATGCCCACCGCGCACCCGAACGGCATGGGCATCTACTACGAGGTCCCGGGTGAGGGTGACCCGCTCGTCCTCATCCCGTATCTTGCGGCCGGCCAGGCGTGCTGCACATTCCAGGCAGCGGAGTACGCTCGGCATTTCGGCGGCTTCGACGCGGACCTGCGCAGGGCTCGCCTGTCCGGCAAGCCGGATGGCACCTCCATCACCGAGCTGCTTGCCGGTGATGTGGCCGCGTTCATGCAGGCCGCCGGCGTGGACCGCGCTCATGTCGCGGCCTGTCTGCCGCGCAGCGACGGGTATGCGGCTGGAAGCGGTCTCATCTTGAGACAGGTGCCGGCGGACTCGCGCTTACTGTGAAGGCATGGGGCGCACTTCTGATGCTGTGCGGGCCCTGTCAGGCCCGCGACAGCAGTAACGGCAGGCCGGGGCACTCATGCCGCGTGGTCCAGTCTTCCGGCCGGGCGTGACCGACGACACCGGGCTGGCTCAGGCCAGGGAGCGGTTCCTGACAGCGGAGTCCGTCGAGCCGGGCCGGGTGCGTGACACGATCATGGCGTCGTGGCGGCGCTGCCGGGAGTGGCATGTCGCGGCCGACCGCATTGACCTGTCCTATGTACGTGATCCCGACCTCGACACCCCGCTGATCCGCAACGCCCTGCCGGTGCTGCAGAACCTGCACGAGAATCTCGAGGGCCAGCCGATCAGCGTCATCCTGACCGATGCGCATGGCGTGGCGCTGTCCAGGCTGACAGCCGACCATGATCTTGAGCGGCACCTCGACAGCGTCCAGCTGGCGCCGGGCTTCAGCTACGCCGAGGAGTTCGTCGGCACCAACGGGATCGGCACCGCGCTGGAGAGCGGCCAGGCGGCGCACGTGTTCGGGCACGAGCACTACGCCGAGCACCTGGAGGACCTCGCCTGCGCCGCGGTGCCGGTCCGCCACCCGATCTCCGGCAAGGCCATCGGCGCGGTGAACCTGACCTGCTGGCGCAAGGACGCCGGCCAGCTGCTGATCGCGATCGCCAAGAGCACCGCCGGGCAGGTCATGCAGGCGCTGCTCAACGACAGCAGCGCGCGCGAGGTCCGGCTGCTGCAGGAGTATCTGCGGACCTGCCGGCACACTGGCGGGATCGTCTTTGCGCTAACCAACGACATGGTGCTGATGAACGACCGCGCGCGGGACGCGCTCGACCCCGGCGACCAGGGCGCGCTGGTCGGCCATGCAGCCGAGGCGCTGGCCGGCGACCACCTTGGTCCGGTGGATGCCGAGCTGCCGACCGGGGCCAGCGCGCGGATGTATTGCCGCCCCCTGCGCGGGAAAGGCGGGCGGCGGCTCGTTGGCGGCGTCGTGGCTGTGAAGCTGCTCGAGCCGGACAGCCGGCCAGCAGCCCATGCCGGGGCGGGCGCGCAGGCGCGCAGGTTCGGGCCCGGTCTGGTCGGCTCCGGTCCGCTGTGGCTGCGCGGGTGCCGTCAGGTGGATGCGGCCTGCGCCTCGGGCGAGTGGCTCTCGCTGGAGGGCGAGCCCGGAGCCGGCAAGCTGGCGCTGCTGCGGGCTGTCCACCGGCGCCGTAACCCGGCCGGCGCGTTCCATGTGCTGGACGCCGCCGACACCGGTGATCACGACTGGATGGCGCGGGCGCTCGGCGAACTGCTCGAGGGCGAGGGGAGTCTGGTCATCCGGCACCTCGACCGGCTCAGCGCCCGGCGGATACAGGCGCTGTGGATCGCGCTGGAGCAGGCGCTGGCCGCAGACAGGCAGCAAGTTCTCTGGGTTGCGGTCACGCTCAGCCAGATCCCGGTCAGCGGCGACCTGGCCGGGCTACTGAAGTTCTTCCCGGGCGCCGTGGCGCTTCCCCCGCTCCGCCACCACATCGAGGACCTGCACGAGCTCGTGCCGTTCTTCCTGGCCAAGCTGAACCCTCACGGCCCGCCAGCCTGCTCGCCCGAGGCGATGCAGCTGCTGCTGCGGTCGAACTGGCCGGGCAACACCGAGCAGCTCTGGCAGGTCCTGAGACGGGTTGCCCAGCACCGGCGCAGCGGGACCATCCATCCGGGTGACCTGCCGCCGGAATGCTGGAGCGTGAGCGGCAGGCTGCTCAGCCCGCTGGAGTCGATGGAGCGCGATGCCATCGTGGAGAGTCTGCTCGACCACCAGGGCAACAAGGCCAAGGCCGCGCAGTCACTGGGCATGTCGCGGGCGACGGTCTACCGCAAGATCCACGAGTACGGGATAGTCACCCCGGCCAGCTGACCGGCGGTGCGCCGCTCGATGATTCATATTGAGAACAGCGGCGCGTGTACCGCTTCAGAACTCGAGGCAGGTCCCTGTGACCTGACCCTATGGGGGACCGGGCGTGAGGCCGGGCCCCCTTCCTTGCTCAGCCCGGTGAGTTTAAGTTCCCGGGTGATATTCGAGCTCGGGAAGGAGGCCCAGCTATGTCTGTCTACGTCGGGATCGACGTGCACCGCAAGCGTTCCCAGGTGGCGGTGATCGATGAGGTTGGCGAGGTGCTCGCCAACCGCAACGTGCCCAACGGGGTGGAGCCGATCCTCAGTGTGATCGGCGGCTTGCCGGCGGGCACGCCCGCGGCGTTCGAGGCCGCGTTTGGGTGGGGGTGGCTGCTGGAGTTGCTGGAGGGCTACGGCTTCGAGCCGCACCTGGTGCACCCGCTGCAGTGCAAGGCGATCGCCTCGGCCAGGTTGAAGAACGACAAGGTCGACGCCGCCATCATGGCGCAGTTGCTGCGCGCCGATCTGCTGCCAGAGGCGTGGATCGCCCCGCCGGCGGTGCGGCAGTTGCGGGCGCTGCTGCGGCACCGGATCCAGCTGGTGCGGTTGCGGACGCTGCTGCGCAACCGGATCCATGCGGTGCTGGCCGACCATGGCCAGGACCGGGCGGGCGGCTGCTGGAGCGGCCCGGGCCGCCGGTGGCTGGCCTCGCTGGAGCTGCCGGCCGCCTACCGTGAGGTGGTCGAGGACGATCTGGCGCTGATCGATGCCCTCCAGCAGCTGATCGGCCGGCTCGATTGGGAGATCCGCCAGCGGGCCCGCGGCGACCCGCGGGTGAAGATCTTGACCCAGCTGCCCGGCGTGGGCCCGTTCACCGCGCTGGTCCTGCTGGCCGAGATCGGCGACATCACCAGGTTCGGCTCGGCGCGCAAGCTGGCGGCCTGGGGCGGCCTCACCCCCACCGTCCGCGGCAGCGACCGCACGGTCCGGCACGGCCATATCTCCAAGCAGGGCCCGGTCTGGGCCCGCTGGATCTTGTGCGAGGCGGCGCAGACCGCCAAGCGCCATCCGGACTTCGCCGCCAGCTACCAGGCCATCGCCCGCCGCCGCGGCAAGAAGATCGCCACCACCGCGATCGCCCGCAAGCTGCTCACCCGCGCCTATCACCTGCTCACCGACGCCCAGATCACCGCGTCCCAGACCACCGCCACACCCGCGCCCGGCCCTGCCAGTGCGCGCTTACCGACCCCGAACGGAGGCCGCCAGCCCCGGGCGAGCTCGCAAAAACCGCATGAGCCGGCCACGCCGCGCTCGATGACCTGACTGAGCAGCCCGGCCCCCGGATGGCACGGTCATGGCGCCCACCACCGAAAGGCAGGCGCCGGATGGGTGCATGCGAGACCACTCCGCCAGCCACGCGCACCCGGGGGAACAAGCCACCGGCACCGGCCCAGCAACCCCCTTAACCAGCAGGCGCTTTCCTCACTCCCGATCATCGGCCGCCGCTTGCCCACGTCAAGCTCGTTCGTCCTCGCCGGCGCCTTGCCAGGCGCCCAGGCTGCGGGCGCTCCAGCTGGACCCGGGACCACGCGCCGGCACGAACCCGGCAGCTGCGAGCAAAGCCACAACAACAGGCATCCCCTCAACCCGACGGCGCGGAAGTCACCGGGCCAGACCAGCACGCCCGCTTGACAACAGGGGTCCCCATGGGTGCGGTTTGGCTGAGTGAGCTGCGCCTTGGCCACGTTTCCAGTGGGCTGCTGAGGCTCGCCAGTGGCCATCCATCCCCCGAAGTCCAGGCCCTGGCAAAGAAACTGGAGCCTGAACTGTGCGCAGCCACCACGCATAGCCGCCACCACGTCTCCGATGTGCTCGGGCCCGGAATACCCTAGAACAGTTGCAACTCGCGCAGGAGTCCCACGAGGCTGCAGCAGCGACAGCGGATGAGCTGGACCGTGCGGTCAAGCGGGCTGGCGGCACCAGCAGCCCGGGCTCTGTCGAGCCTCCGGCCGCTCGGCCGCTCCCAGCGGTAAAAGTCCGGTGGACGCCCAGTAGCGCCTGGTGTCGCTACGCAGGTGGGCGTAGCGTTCGTCCGGCATGGCCTTGGCCCGCCTCGCCCCCTGTACTCAGCCCTGGGGTTGCTGGACAGATGACAGGCTGGCCGTGGCCGGATGGGGAGGTGGCCATTGAGCCATGCGGCCCTGGTCAGCGACGGCCTCTTTTGGCTTTTATCCTCATGACGCTGCTGCGGATGGTGTTCCTTTACGCGGTGGTCGCGACGCCCGCC
>CAVSQL010000025.1:0-153003 GCA_963730065.1 uncultured Actinomycetes bacterium
GCGGAACGCTGCCATGTCATCGCTCTCCAACCGCCTGGCGCCAGGCGCTCGCCCGCTGGCGCCGCCTCGATTCGTGTGTTCGTCGGCATCTACCCGTGCGCAACCGGGCAAACATGGGCGGCAGGGAGAGCCCGCCGGAGATGGGCGCGATCGCGCCCTCAGGCGCGGGCGGCCGCCCGGCGGTGAGGCAGGCCCGCCACCTTCGCCCAGTACGCGGTCGACGGTGATCACGACGGCCAGTTGAGCCCCTACGACCCCGCCGACGCGATCTACAGCGCCGCCGCGATGCTGTGCGTCAACGGCGCCGCCTCCGGCACCGCGGCCGGGATCAGTCAGGCGGTCTTCGCCTACAACCACTCCCAGGCCTACGTCAACGACGTCCTGGGATGGGCCGCCCGCTACACCATCCCCGTCCCCTCCGGCGCGGCAGTCACCGCGCTCGCGTTCGCCCTGCGCCAGATCGGCAAGCCCTACCAGTGGGGCGCCACCGCTCCGGACGCCTACGCCGCTGCGGGCATCCACTTCGCCCGCATCACCTTCGGCTGGCGCCAAGACGGGCCCTACGGTCCCCCCTCACCCAGATCCAGCCCGGGGACCTGCTTGCCAGACAGGCGAGGACGTCCAGATCGACCCCCTCGACCTAGCCGGGGCCGTTGTGGCCACCCATCCCGCGGACCTGCCCCATCACGCCTGAACCACCAGGAGGAACTCCAGATGCCCGTCACCATCACCCAGCTGCGCGCCAGCGCGACCGTCGACCTGATGACCGCCGTGGCCGCGCTGGGCCTGGGCCACACCGCCGGCACCCGCCTCACCCGTCATGCGGCCCGTTTGTGGTGGGATTGCCGTCCGCGGCGAGCAGGTCGAGGAACGGGCCGACCCGAAGTCCTTCCTGGGCGGTGTGGCGGAACAGGTGGTTGCGGTTCACGGTGTACTGGGTGCGGCGGCCGGTCCGGGTGCGGGTGAGGTAGCCCGCTGCTTCCAGGTCGGCCACAATGACCTGGACGGTGCGCTCGGTGAGGTCGACGGCGGCGCTGATGTCGCGGATCCGGGCGGTGGGGTTGCGGGCGATCTCCACCAGCACGTGCCCGTGCCCGGTCAGCAGTGTCCAGCTGCCGCCGCGCTCGTCAGCAACACTCATACCTGGTGAGTATATCCTCGCGAGAACATCCACGCGAGAACATCCACGCGGGAAACTACTCGCGAGAAAGATCCCGCGAAGTTTTTCTCGTGTTTCTATTGACAGGTCTCTGCCAGGCCTCGATCCTGGTAGTGCCCTGATCGGGTCACGGCCGCGCCAGTAGCCGGACCCCGGGCACAGGAGGTGACGCAGATGCCTGAGGCCAGCTTCCCTGTTGAGGTGGTCAGCGGTATGCCCGTCGTGACGGCGCCCGAGGAGATCGATATAACCAATGCCGCCGGGTTGCGGGCGGCGCTGCTCGAAGCAGCCGCGCACGGGAGCGGGACGCTGGTGGCCGACATGGCCCAGACACAGTTTTGCGACTCGGCCGGGCTTAACGTCCTGGTGCGCGCGCACAAGCGGGCCCGGGCCGAGGGCGGTGAGCTGCTGCTGGTCATCTGCGCCGCTGCTGTCCTGCGCATCTTCGCGGTCACCGGCATCGATCACCTGATCCCCACCTTCCCCACCCTGGAACAAGCCCTCGCGCCAGCGCCCGCGGTTCCCGATTGCACCAGCCCGCCCGGCGCGCTGGCTGCCGCGCCCGTGCCGCCCGCCACCCCCGAACCGCTGGGGACCCCCGGATGACCAGCTCAGCCCTGCTCGGCGCCGCCGATGTTCTCCTGGTCGAGGACGACCCCGGGGACGTGCTGCTGACCAGGGAAGCCTTCGAGGACCACCACCTGGGCCTGCAGCTGCACGTCGTCGGCGACGGCGAAACGGCGATGCGGTTCCTGCGCCGCACCGATGACTTCGCTGGCATGCCCCGCCCCGCCCTGGTCGTGCTCGACCTCAACCTGCCCCGCCGCAGCGGCCTGGAGGTCCCCGGCGAACTCAAGACCGACCCCGGCCTGCACACCATCCCCGTGGTGGTGCTCACCACATCGCAGGCACAGGCCGACATCTCGCGCAGCTACCAGCTGCACGCCAACGCCTACGTCATCAAGCCATTCGACGCCACCCAGTTCGCCGACGCCATCAGGCACATCGACGACTTCTTCCTGACCTTGGTGAAGCGCCCGCAGTAGGCGCTTCAGCCCCGGCCGCACCCGGCCGCGCAAGCGCTGACAGGCGCGCCCGCCCAGCCCGCTAAGGGACATGCAGATCGCCCTATTCGGCGCGGCGCTACCGACATCCCGGCACGCTGCGGCTGGCGCGCATAAGGCGGTTACGCGCCCGGTTCTTCGCCATCGATCGCGACGCTGCGTCACTGCTGGCCTACACCGGCCCAGCTCTGCGGCAAAGTTGCCCCTCGGGGCTCGAAAGGCACGCGGCGCAGCCGCGGACGGTACGGGGTCTCCGTTACCGGGAAGGAAGGCCCAGCGTTTCGGGATGAGCCCGGCGGTAGTGCTCGGTCAGGACCTCGCTGATCTTGCCTGGCCGGTATACGACAGTGCAGTCGCGATCTTGACCGTGATCAATCGAGGCGAGGATCATGACTCTGACGTGCTGGTTTGGGTGGAGCTGGAGGCTGACCCCTCGATGCGAACGAGGGTGAAGTCCAGTCAAGGCCGGGCTTGCAAAATCGGCAGCGGGGAGCCGTTCAACCCGCGAGGGCCGGTGCCCTGACACGATGGCATTCTCTGCCGATCCTGCTCGCCGCGTACCGGACTCCAGGGTTCTGCCTCGCCAACGAGTGGCCAACAAATGATCAATGGCATGATCGCCGCGCCTGGCGATCATGCCATCTGCCTGGAACTTCTCTGTCGGGGTGGCCGGATTTGAACCGGCGGCCTCTTCGTCCCGAACTGAGCGCACAGTCCGGCGAAACCGCTGCTAGCTCGCGTCTCCGCTGGTCAGTTGCATTGCTTGACTCCCGGATGCCGCGTCTGACCGCATCTGGGGGCGCCTCGCCGCTCCCATTTTGCTCCCGCCAGCACTACCGGCCCCGGCTCAGCTGGTGGGCGGCGGGCCGATCGTGGGCGGGTGGGTCGGCGGCGCGGGGGGCTCCTGCCACCAAGATGATCCAGCCGATGAGGGCGAGCACGGTGATCGCCTCGATCGTGAGCGATTCGGTGACGAATGACGCCGAGATCGACTCCCGGAAGCCGAACAGGCCCACGCTGAGGCTGATGATGAGGGCTCCGAGCGTGGAGACGGTGTAGCCGGCGGCAAGCAGGCCGATAAGCGGCCGCGGCCACAACAGCAACACGACGGCGAGGAGGAATGCGGCTACCGCGTCGAGCAGGAACAGCGGCCCGTCCGTGGGGATCTGGCGATATCCCTCCTGCCATAGGTGCAGATGGATGTACCCGATCCATGCCAGCAGCGCCACACAGCCTAGGCGCAGCAGCAATGCGGCGACCCAGCGGCCGCCCCGGCTCGGTGCCTGGGGACTGCGCGGCGAAACGAGCCGGCGCAGCCGGAATGAAGCTGGTTCAGTCATTCTCATGTCCTTTCATAGGGCCAGATGCTTCTCATAAGAAATTGATCACTGGACAGTCGAAACGCGGTCCTTGGGTCTGCCGTGCGCGCTTTCATTTTTAGGCGTGTTCACCGGACGAGGTAGGCGGCCACCGCCCGGAACAGCAGCGGGCGCGCCTGGGCCCACATGGCGGCCGGGGCGGTCGCGACAATGACACTTGCGCCGTTCCGGCCCTGGACCAGACAGGCGATCTCCTCAAAGTGATGCGCGCCGATCCTCGTGACATAGTCGTCGATGACGCATGATCCGGTGCCGCCGCGGAACCTGACACCGCGTACAGCGGCGTCCTGGTGGGCCGAGGCCGCGTCGTCAGACCGCAGCAGTCGCAGCCGGAAGGCGGCCCAGCCCCGCAGCCGCTCGCTGCCTTGCCGGGGAGTGGCGTTGAGGTAGAGCTGGAATCTGCCGTCCGGGCTGAGCCGGGCGGCCGATACGGCGTCGGTGTCCCCAGCGAGCCGGTGCAGCGCGGGCGGGTAGGACAGCACGGCGGTCCGGTTGGGCAGCGTGAGGCGCGGCCACCCGGCCGGTGCCGCTGCCGGGTGAAGCGGGGGGAAAGCCGACGCTGGCGAGCGCCCAGGCAGGGCGAACGCGACGACCGAGATGGCGATGGCAGCCATGGCAGCGATCGCGGCCAGCGCGTGCCTGCCGCGCCGCGCAGTGCGATCGGTCACTGGTCTCTCCTCTCATCAAACAGCCGGGCCGGGGCCCGGCGCCGCCAGCGGACCGGGCTGCCGCTATGGCCGGGGGTGGCCGACGGCTAGATATTGCCGTCGCCGTCGCTGGGGCCGCCGTTGTTGTCGGCGTCCTGGTCACCGCCGTTGCCCTGCGGGATGGGATTGGCGGTCTGGGCGGGTGCGGTGGCCGGCGGCGCGGACGGCGTGGTGGCCGCGGCATGCATCGGCCGGGAATGATGGTGATGATGCGCCGTGGCAGCCGGCTTTGACATGGCGGGTGCGGTGGCCGCGGCGGTGCCGCAGCCTGCGGCCAGCGCCCCCAGAAGTGCGAGCCCGGCCAGCGGCCGGGCGAGGGTGAACGACATGGCTTGTCCTTTCCGGTCTGCGAGGGTTCTGCGAGCAGGCCGAGATGGTGTGGAGGCGCTCGTAGTTGCCCCTCCGCCAGACAGGCTGCCAATGACCGGGAGGGGGTTCGCGGGGGCTCTGGGGGATGCACCGGGGGAAGTGAGTTGCTGGTGGCCGCGCTGACGTACGGGAAACCAGCGTCCGGTGCCTATATGGGCGTTGGTGCCTTGCGGGTATCAGGTCCGTGCCAGGCCGGCGCCGGGTCCGCTCAGGTGCCAGGCCTCGGCGACGATGCGCCAGCTGCCGCCTTGCTGGTGTCTGACGACCGTGGCGCCTGCCCCGCTTAGCTGTACCGGCTCGCAGTCCGGGCCAGTGCCGACGATGTGCCGCTCGCCGAGAACCAGGGCAAGGCCGTCAACCGGCACGACCGCGCGGATCCGGACCGACAGCGGAAGCCGCAGGTCCATCAGCTGGATCAGGGCGTTCGCGACGCCGTCCGTATCAACGCCCGGATCACGTGCCCACGGCCTCAGCACCGCCCCGGCCTCGTATTGGGCGAGCGCGGCCTCCAGGTCCCCGTCGCTGACTGCTAGGGACACCAGTTCCACTGCCTCGGCTGGCCGGCTGGCAGTCGCCGGCGCGATTGGATCGGGCACCTGTGTACCTCCATAGTGTCCTGGCGGGTTCATGCCATCGCGGGCGCGGCGTTCTCGCCACTGTGCGCCAGGGTCGCAGCCCGATTCAGGGTGGAACGGGACGGTACTGGGGGAAACACCAGGGGACCGTCGTCAGGACCCGCCCGCCAGCCGCCGGTACAGCGCCGTGGTCTCGGCCGCTGGGGGCACGCCGACCTGTTCTTGCAGCAGCTCAACGAGTTCTCCGTAGTGCCGTACGGCGCGCGCGGTCTCGCCGAGGCGCACCCAGCAGTTCATCAGCTCCCGGTGGGCGGTCTCGTTCAGCGGGTCGTGGGCGACGGCCCGGCGGAACGCCGCCGCGGCCGGCTGGTAGCGGCCGGCGGCCGCATGCAGTCGGCCAACCGCGAGCAGCGCCGACTCGAAGCTGCGGGCCAGCTCGTCGCGGCGGGCCTGGGCCCATTCGCCCGCGGCCATCCCGGCCAGGAAATCACCACGGTAGGCCGCAACCGCGCGCTGCAGGTCGGGCAGCGCGGCAGCCGCCGGCCGGGCACCACGAGCCGCGGCGAGCGCCTGCTCGAACGTCTCGATGTCACACTCGTGTTCTTGTGCGGTGTTGAAGCGGTAGCGACCGTCGGAGTACACAACCCAGGCGGGATCGCCAAGTGCGTGGCGCAGCTCGCGCAGGGCGGTATGCAGAGCGTTTCCCAGCCGCTGGCGTGACAGGTCGGGCCAAAGCGCGGCGCCCAGCTGGTCCTTGGTCATGGGCGGTGAGGCGGCGAGCAGGAACAGCAGCTCGCGTGGCTTCGCATAGCCCCAGTCCGCCGCCGTCACGATAGCGTCCCCGCGGTGGACGGTCGCCGCGCCGAGCACCCTGATGCGGAGTATGCCGCTGGTGGCGGCGGTGGTCCCTGCGTCCTGCTTCCCCGCATTTGCCAGGGATTTGTGGTCGGATGCCGTGTGTGCAGCGGGCGGATCCGGCCGGGCAGGCGGCTGGCCGGCGGCCCAGGGCCGGCGCTACCGGGCGGGGCTAGGTCCGCCTGCAGGTCGTCGATCTGGGCCTGCAGGCCCAGCTGCCATGCCGAGGCGAACGCATCGTCGCCGAGAGCGGCCCTGGCGCCGGTCATGGTCGCGGCGTGCTGGGCGTTTTCGCAGGGAGCGATCACGGTTCCGATCGTCACACGCATCGCCTCAGCCGCGGCCAGCAGGCGGGTGGCTTGCTGGGCACTGCCGTGGGCGAGTGCGATCGCGGCCAGGTCTTCGAGGACGCTGCAGGTACGCCACCGGTCGCGAAGATCGTGGTGGATCTCAAGGCTGTTGCGGAGCAGCGCCGCAGCGGCCGGGTCGCCACGGTCGGCTGCCAGCAGGCCCAGCTGCTCAAGGGACCACGCCGTGCCCTCGCGGAATCCGATTCGCTCCGCCAGGGAGCGGCTCTCCTGGAGGAGCGTGGCCGCCTGCTCGCGGTCTCCCTGGTGCCGCGCGACAGTGCCCAGGCTGAGCAGCGACCATGCGATTCCCTCCACGTCATCCAGCTCGCGGAACATGCGCAGGGCTATCGTGCACTCCTGGGTCGCCCGTTCGAATTCAAGCTGCAGCCAGGAGGCGAAGCCCAGGTAGCCATGGGCGCTTGCGACAGCCCACTGGTCGCCGACGGTCTCGGCGATGGCCAGGCTCTCCCCGTGTAGCTCCATCGCACGGGCGTATCTGCCCTGCTCGCGGGCCACGCTTCCGAGCACCTGCAGCGCGCTGGCCGTGCCCTGGGCATCGCCCAGTTCCCGGTACAGCCGGAGGGCGGCTTCGAGCCGGCGCACGGCCGGCCGGTAGTCGCACTGCAGCAGGGCAAGGCGGCCGCTGCCGAGCAGCGCCTTGGCCCGCAGCGCGGTGGGGGCATCCGCGCCTGCCGTGACCGCGGTGTCCATCCACTCGCGGATCTCGTGGTAGTGGCCGCGAAGGTAGGCAAAGCGCCCCAGCGGGCCGGCGATCCGAAGCGCAGCGTTCGCGTCACCGGAATTGTGGGCGAACTCCAGCGCCATGCGAAGGTTCGGTGTCTCAGCGTCCAGGCGGTCCAGCTCGCGTTCCAGGCCCAGGGCACCCTCACGGCCGCCGTCGATCCGTGGTGTGACCTCTTCCACAAGGCTGGCAAAGTACCGCAGGTGGGCGCGGCGCGCGGCATCCTTCTCGGACGCCTCGGCCAGGCGTTCCAGCGCATACTCGCGGACGGTGCCGAGCAGGTGGTAACGCGTGTCGCTGCCTCCGTGATCCACCCGCAGGAGCGACTTGTCGGCGAGCCGTGTCAGCAGCTCGAGGATGTGCTCGGGACGGATGCCGCTCCCGGCGGTGACCTGCTCGGCTGCGGTCAGCGTGAAGCTGCCGCAGAACACTGCCAGCCGGCGGAAAACCGCACGCTCGTCCTCGTCCAGCAGGTCGTGGCTCCAGTCGAGGGTCGCCCGTAGGGCCTGGTGGCGGCGCGGGGCCGTGCGCGCGCCACCGACCAGCACCGTGAAGATGTCGTCGAGACGCTCGGCCAGCTGGCCGACGGACAGCATCCGCATCTGGGCCGCGGCCAGCTCGATCGCCAGCGGCAGGCCGTCGAGCCGCCTGCATACCTGCACGACGGCCCGGGCATTGTCGTCGACAAGCCGGAACGACGGAAATACCAGCTGCGCGCGATTCTCGAAGAACCTGACCGCGTCGAACTCCGCGAGGGCGGCCGCTTCCGCAGGCGTGCCAGCTTCCGGAAGTGACAGCGGCGGTACCGGCCAGCTGCGCTCCCCGTCTACCCCGAGCACCTCGCGGCTGGTAGCGAGGATCGTCAGGGCATCGCAAGCGCTGAGCAGCTGCTCGGCAAGATCCGCCACAGCGGAAGCGAGATGCTCGCAATTGTCCAAGACGATCAGCATCGAGCGGTCGCATACGTGCTCCGCGATTGCCGCCGTGGCGTCCTGGCCCGGGACGTCCGGCACGTCGAGCCGGCGCGCAACCACCTGGGCGACGATGCTGGGATCATCGATGGGTGCGAGCTCCACCCAGCACACTCCCTCGGCATAGGACGCGCCCACAGCGCCCGCAGCGGCAAGCGCCAGGCGGGTCTTCCCGATTCCTCCCGGTCCGGTCAGGGTCAGCAGCCGGCTGCGCGACAAGCTGTCAACCACGTCCTGCAGCTCGCGCTGGCGGCCCACCAGCGGGGTCAACCGGACGGGGAGCCGATCGGTTACCAGTGACGGCATGCACTCGCCCCCCGCCTGCCGGGACCATCCCCGACCCGCGCCGTGAGAGGAATGCGGGCAGCGAGGATGGACGGAAGCAATGCTTCACCCGGCACTGTCGGCATGCCCGGTCCCTTCCGCAGGCCAGAGAGTGGATCTGGGATCCACAGCCAGGATGGTCGATCGGGCCGGACGTCACAAGACGCAGAGCCCTGACCAGGACATTCATCTAGCTAACCTGGGGGGACGTGTCACATCAAGGCGGTAAGGGCGGCTCTACGTGCCTGCTGGCGGTGGCCAACTTCTGGTTGTCCCGAGGCGCGCTATGCGTCTTCGGGCCTATCGGTAAGCCGTTGTTCATCAAGATCGGCTCTACAAGATCGGCTCCCATTCGCTCCCAAAATCGGGAAAATGGGCGAGAGCGAGAGACGAAATTTATCACGAATAGAGCTGCGACCTGCAGCTTCATGGTCGGGGTGGCCGGATTTGAACCGGCGGCCTCTTCGTCCTGAACGCACATTCAGCGTTCAAATTGAGCTGTGACTGCCGAATGGCTGCGTCACGCAGGCCTGGCATTCGCGCGCCAGGCCCGCTGGTCGCCGGCCGCGACCTCCGCCTCCTGGCGTCAGGACGCCTTGGGGTCAGCGAACACCGGCCACGCCAGCGGTGCTCATACACTGCCACGCGGAGACGGCGGCCCGGCAGACCTGGCTTACGCGCAGGCGGGTAGGCGCGCGCTCTTGGCACAATGGGTGGCCACGTTCAGTGATCAGCCTGGGCGCCTATTTTCGTGCTACCAGCGCTCTGAGACTCGTCAGGTCTGGCCGTATCCGCTCTCTTACCCGTTCTGCCGGCGGGGTGTTCGGCCTGTGTCTCAGCCTGCCGTTCCGCAAAACGGGTTGCCCTGGCGTCGAGCGCCTCGAGCGCCGCGGCGAGGTCCTCCCGTGCCCGCTCGCCGTCGGCGTCCAGGCCCTCGGCCTCGAATACCCGCCAGTGACGCAGCAGCGGCATGATGACGTCGTCGTGGTGGATGCGCAGGTCGTAGATGCCCGCCTGGGCGATCTGCACCGCCTTGCGCGCGAAACCGGGGACGACGCTGCCCGGCATCACAAAGCCGGCCACCTCGTCAGCGATCGCCCGCAGGGTCTGGCCCGGCGCGATCTCGAGCGCGGCCTGGACCAGGTTGCGGTAGAAGATCATGTGCAGGTTCTCGTCCATCGCGATCCGGGTGAGCAGCTTCGCCGCGATCGGGTCCTCGCAGTAGCGGCCGGTGTTGCGGTGGGAGACGCGGGTGGCGAGTTCCTGCAAGGACACGTAGGCGCAGGCATGGAGCAGCGGCTTGTCCCCGGAGTCCCACCCCGCCTGCAGGGTCGCCATCCGGGCCTGCTCGAGGCGCTCCGGGTCGGTCCCGCGGGTGACCAGGAGGTAGTCGCGGATGCAGGCCGCGTGCCGGCCCTCCTCCGCCGTCCACCGGTTCACCCACGCTCCCCAGGCACCCTCGCGGCCGAACGTGTTCCTGAGCTCGGCGTGGTAGCTGGGGAGGTTGTCCTCGGTGAGGAGGTTCAGCTCCAGGGCGGTGCGGGCGACCGGTGAGAGCCGTGACTGCTCGGCGGACCACGGCTCGCCGCCGAGCGCGGCGAAGTTCCGCCCCTGGCTCCACGGGACGTACTCGTGCGGCAGCCAGTCCTCGGCCGAGGCCAGGTGCCGGTCGAGGTTGTCCTCGACGGTGGCCTCGAGCTGCTTGAGCAGTGCCCGGGTCCCGAACGCCGTCATCAGGTGGCTCCCCCCTGCCCAAGCGTGCCACACGGCTGCCCGGACGGCTGGACTGGTTCTCACGAGCCTGTGGCCAGGGTCTATTATTGTTTCTTTGCCTGGAGGGGGGACATACGTGATGAATCTCGACGTGGCGCTGTGTGAATCGATCGCCAGGGTGTACGGGGTACCGGCCGATCAGGTCAGCCCGGCTTCGAGGCTGGAGGACCTGGGTATCGACTCGCTCGCCGCCGCGGAGATCATCACCGACGTGGAGATCCGGGCCGGGATCGAGCTGCCGATGGATGTCCTGCGTGGCCTGGGTCAGCTGCGGACCGTCGGCGAGGTCGCCGCCCACCTGCAGGCCGGCGCCGGGAGTCCGCCCGTCCCTAGCGGGCCATGACCGGCTCCGGGCGGCTGGCCACGATGGGCACGTCGCCGCGCGCGATCAGGCACCACTACGACCTGTCCGACGACTTCTTCCGGATCTGGCTGGGCCCGGACATGGTGTATTCCTGCGGCTGGTGGGAAGCCGGGGACGGCCGTGACTCGCTCGCCCAGGCGCAGCACCGCAAGCTCGACTTCTTCGCGGACCGCCTCGGGGTGCGCGGGGGCCGCGTGCTCGATGTCGGCTGCGGCTGGGGGGCGCTGCTGGACCGGTTCGTGCGCGTCCACGGCGCCGCCTCGGGGACCGGGCTCACCCTGAGTCCCAGCCAGACCGGCTTCGCGGCCAGCCGGAACGTACCCGGGGTGTCGTACCTGCTGCGGAACTGGACCGACCACGAGCCCGGCGAGCCGTACGACGCGGTCACCTGCATCGAGGCGACCGAGCACTTCGCCTCCGAGACGCTGAGCCCCGATGAAAAGGTCGAGGTCTACCGCGCGTTCTTCGAGCGCGCCGCGTCGTGGCTGCGGCCCGGCGGGCGGATGGGCCTGCAGCTGATCTGCCTCGACAACGTGGGGCATGCCGGGAGCCGGGCGGGGAGGGGGCCGTTCGCCGACCTGATCCTTAATGACATCTTCCCCGAGTCGATGCCCGCGTCGCTGTCCGAGCTGATCCTGGGCTGGGAGACGCACTTCGAGCTGGATGAGTTCCACGATCACCCCCGCCACTACCAGCGGACCTTCCGCGCCTGGACGCTCGCGTACCGGGAGCAGGAGGCGCTCGCCCGGGCACTGGTGGGCGCGGAGGCGTGCCGCGCCTACGCGCGGTACTTCGCGGTCGGTGAGGCCGTCTTCCGGCTTCGCGAGCACTCGCTGTACCGCGTGATCCTCACCAAGCGGCCCGAGCCCAAGGCCTGGGCCGTCACCGTGCGCCCGAGTGACATCCCGGCACCGGCGGCCCGGGGCGGCGGCCCGGCCGGCGCCTCGGCGGCGGCGGTCCGCTCTCACTACGACGTGTCCAACTCGTTCTACGAGCTGTGGCTGGGCCCCTCGATGATGTACTCCTCGGCCATGTGGGCGGGCGCCGAGACCCGGGCGGACCTCGAGCGCGCCCAGCGGCGGAAGATCGACTTCTTCGCGGCCAGGGCGCTGCCCGGCCCCGGTCCCCGTCGGGTCCTCGACGTCGGCTGCGGCTGGGGCTGGAACCTCCGCCGGCTCGCCGAGGCGCACCGGGTCACCGGCGCCACCGGGCTCACGCTGAGCCGGGCGCAGCTCGGCTACCTCACCCAGCATCCGGTCTCCGGCGCCGATATCCGGCTGGAGGACTGGAACGACCACGGCCCGGGCGAGCCGTACGACGCGATCTTCTCGTTCGGGGCGTTCGAGCACTTCGCCCGGGACGGGACCACAGGTCCGCAACGAATTGCCACCTACCGCCGTTTCTTCCGCTCGTGCATGGAGTGGCTGGCCCCCGGGGGTCGGCTCGCGCTGGAGACGATCGCGCACGACGGCGCGCCGGACACGGACGCACCCCTGGGACGGGGACCGCTGGGCGACTTCGTGCTGAGCCTCTACCCGGAGTCTCTCTGCCCTCATCTGGGGGAGATCGTGCTTGGCTTCGAGCCTTTCTTCGAGCTTGAGCTGCTCCGCTCGGACCCGGGGGACTTCGCGCGCACCTGCCGGGCGTGGCTCACCGCCCTGCGTGAGCACGAGCGCGAGGCCGAGACCATCGTCGGCGAGCAGGTCGTGCGGCAGTTCCGCCGCTATCTGGCCTCGTCGGAGATCCAGTTCCGGACACGGATCGTCACGAACTACCGGCTGGTCCTGCACCGGCGGCCAGACGTCCGCGTCTAAACCATCCAGAAAGCGTCAAGACTAGGTCATACTCTCCTAAAGGGCTCGCCGCGGGGGCGGCGGCCGGGCGGGAGGGGAGCGGGAATGCCTGATCTTGGCCATGACGGGGACGAACGCGCCCGCAGGGGGTCAGGGCCTGTACCGGAGGGCAGGCTGTCCCGGCGGCGAGTGATGACAGCGTCGGCCGTCGCCGCTGGGGCGGGGCTGACGAGCGTTTCGGCGTGCAGCAGCTCAGGTTCTCAAGCGGACGCCGGGACAGACGGCCAGGTGGTGTCGCTCGGCGCGTCCGGTACGACGACGGTCGAGTTCCGTGGCCGCGTCACCCAGTCCGGCACGAGCTTCACCAGCTACGGCTACCTGATCCGGGCCAGCCACGCGGATCAGAGCGACCTGTTCAGCGGCACGGCCCTCAGCGAGAAGACAGCAATGCTGACCGCGTACGCGACGGGGGACCTCCGGGCCCGCACTACCGACAATGTGGTGCATTCCCTCGACATCGTGGGCACGATGACGGTCCACCAGCGCAGCAACCCGGGGGCTGACTTCAATAACCCGTCGTCCTTCCAGGTCGGCACGCTGGTTGCCCGCTACGACATGACGCTGCAGGACATCCTGACCGTCATCGCGCTCAACACGGGCCTGCCCACCCTCACAGGTGACATGCTGCAGACCGCTGCAGGCGCGCTGTCCGGCCCGCTGGCCGGCCAGAAGTTCGGCAAGAAAGGGACCCGCCTGCGGTTCTTCGCCACCGGGCTGGGACACAAGACCGATGACGCCCCTACGGCGCAGCTGGAGATCGCCGGCAACTGGTCCATCGAGTAGCGGCGGGGCCGTGACATCCCCGGCTGCCCCTGCGCCGGTCGCCGTCGTCGGGGCGGGGGTGAAGACGCCCGCCGGGAACAGCGCCGGCGAGCTGTGGGAGAACCTGTGCGCCGGACGCCCGTCGGCCGAGGTGTTCTCCGACGACCGGCTGCCGCCGGGCACGGCGGCGCTCGTGTGCCGGGTGAGCGGCTTCGACCCGGCCGCCTACCTCACGCCCATCGAGGTACGGCGGCTGGACCGGTCCCACGCCCTCGCCATCGGCGCCGCGGCCGATGCCCTCGGCCAGTGTGGTGAGCTGCCGCCCCCGGCCCGGCGGGCGGTGGTGTGCGGCATCGGGCTGGGCGCTGCGGCGACCTACGAGCAGCAGGTGTCGAGACTCCTGGGGCAGGGAGTGCGGGGGGTGAGCCCCCTGACCATCCCGATGGTCATGCCGAGCTCGGTCGCCGCCCACCTGTCGCTCCGGTTCGGCTTCGAGGGACCATGCCTGACCCTGTCCGCCGCCTGCGCGTCCGGCGCCGCGGCCATCGGCGAGGGCGTGGAGCTGCTGCGCCGGGGGGCGGCCGACGTCGTGCTGGCCGGCGGCGTCAACTCGCTGGTCAACTACGGCGCGATGTGCTGCTTCATGCGGCTGGACGCGATGAGCCGCAACGTGAGCTGTCCCGAGCTCGCCTCCCGTCCCTTCGACACCGACCGCGACGGATTCGTCATGGGCGAGGGTGCCGGGTTTGTCGTCCTCCAGCGGCCCGAGGACGTCCCCGCATCGGGGCCCGAGCCGCTCGGGCTCGTCCTCGGGCACGCCTCATCCGCCGACGCCCACCATCTGGTGGCGCCAAGCCCGGACGGTGTGGGTGCCGTCCGCTGCATGGCGCTGGCCCTGGCCGACGCCGGTGTCCAGCCCGGCGACGTGGCGCACGTCAACGCGCACGGGACCAGCACGGTGCTGAACGACCGCGCCGAGGCGGCCGCCCTCACGGCGCTGTTCGCCGGGTCATGCCCCCCGGTCACGGCGGTCAAGGGCTCGACGGGCCATATGATCGCCGGATCCGGGGCGGTGGAGGCGATCGTGAGCCTGATCTCCCTGCGGCACCGCCTGGTCCCCCCGGTGGCCGGTCTCCGGGCCATCGACCCGGATGTCGATCTCGATGTGATCCAGGGCATACCGCGGGAAGGGCCGCCGGGCTATGCACTGTCGAACTCCTTCGGCTTCGGCGGCGCCAACACCGTGCTCGTCCTGGCCGCCGACGGATCAGCTGGCTGACCGGCCGGCCCCGGCTGCTCGGCTCCGGCCAGCAGTCTCGCCGCACTCATCAGGCTGAAACGCACCGGTACCCGCGGCTCGTTCCAGTACGTCCGTTCCGGGCCGAGGTTCTCCAGCTGGAGGCCGAACAGGCCCATCATGGCGCGGGCCGGGGCCGACATCATCCCGCAGGCGAACCGGAAGCCGTGCTCGCGCATCACCAGGTACAGCCGGCACATGAGACCGATGAACGCGGCGTGTTCCAGGCTCTGGTGGCTGGGCGCCACGCACATCCGGCCCACGTCAACTACCTCGCCGCGTGGCTCCACGACGATCCCGCAGGCTTCCTCCGTCGGCAATCCCGGAGGCAGCACGACCCGGCCCGTGCTCATCGCGACGTCCCCGTCCCACCCGATGACGTGGACGGCGCGGTCGTCGTACCCGTCACGCTCCATCCCGCCGGGGAGATCGCCGGCGGTGCACCATCCACGGTCGAGCACGGCGCTTCCGCGCAGCCGGTAGGCGACCTCGCGCTCGGAGTCGCCGACCGCCACCCGGTAGTCGAACGGGGACCTCGCCAGCATCCGGGTGATGAGGGCATCGAGCGGCACACCATCCATGGCACGACCCTGTCCTGCCCCGCGGCCGCGGTCAACTGCCAGGCACCAGAGGCGACTAGCGCAGGCCCTCCGAGGCGTAACTCTTCCGGGTGAAGCGTGGCGGGATGTGGTCACCTGCCTGGGCCGGCCTTGGGGCAGTCAGCTGGCCAGGGCCCCCGATCTTGACCAGGTTGCAGGCGAATACTCCGTGGCCGCACCAGATCGCAGCCCCTTGCCTGCTGGCGAGGCGGGTGCGGTCCCAGCCGTAGGTGTGTTTGAGGTAGCTGATCCGGCCTTCCGAGCCGGTGCGCCACTTGACAAGCTTGCTGACCCGCTCGATGCGGACGAGACTCCTATCGTCGGCTGGTGCTGCCTAATGTAGGGGGGGTGCCTGCAGACATGCTTGTCGGGAGGCGGCTGGCGATCGGCGCGCTGGGTTCGGCGGTCGACGGCGCGGTCGGGGGTGCGGGCGGGGTCGTCCTGCTCGCGGGTGAGGCCGGCATGGGCAAGACCGCGCTCGCCTCCGAGGCAGCGGCCTACGCGAAGGCTCGCGGCGCCGAGACCGTGTGGGGCACGTGCTGGGAGGGTGATGGCGCGCCCGGCTTCTGGCCGTGGATCCAGGTGGTGCGCGCGCTGGCGCCGGAAGGCGGCGATGCGGGCGAGGGCGTGCTGGCCGAGCTTACCGGCGTCGCCGGGGAGAGGGGCGGCGGCGTCCTGGGCGATGAGTCCGCGATCCGCTTCCGTACCTATGACATGGCGGCAACTTACGTGCGGAGGCGGGCGGCGCAGCGGCCGCTGGTGGTCGTCATCGATGACCTGCACTGGGCGGATGTGTCGTCGCTGCGGCTGCTCGTGTTTCTCGCCCGCCAGCTGCATGACGCCGCCGCGCTGGTCATCGGGACGTACCGCGACGTAGAGGTGATGGTCGGCGATCATCCGGCCCGCCCGCTCCTGGCCGAGCTGGCCGGGCAGGCCGAGCTGATACGGCTCACCGGGCTGACTGCTGACGAGGTCGGCCAGTTGATCGAGAAGGTTGGTGGCGAGCGCCCGCAGGCGCCGCTGGTCCAGGCCGTGCACGACCGTACCGGGGGCAACCCGTTCTTCGCCCAGCAGATCGCACGGCTGCTCGCCGCGCAAGGCGTGCCTCTCGACCGGGCCCTGGTGACCGGCATACCGCCCGCGGTGGGCGACGTGCTGGCTCGTCGCCTGGCCCGGCTGCCCGGCACGGTCGTGGACCTGCTCGCCGTGGCGTCGGTCGTCGGGAGACGCTTCCCGATCGCGATGGTCGCCGCCATCGCCGGCGCACCGGCCGAGATGGCGGTGCCGCTCGCCGACAGTGCCGTCCGCGCCGCGGTCCTGGAGCATGACGAACCCGGCCTCCTCCGGTTCAGCCATGACCTGTTCCGCGATGTCCTTTACGACGGGCTGCCGACGGCCAGGCGGTCGGCGCTTCACCTGTCGGTGGCCGGGCTGCTGGAGCAGCACACCGGCGGGGCGGCGACCGCGGCGGAGATCGCCTACCACCGCAGCGTGGCATGGCCGCTTGGTGACCGCGATCGCGCGGTCACCGCGCTGATCGAGGCGGCCCGGGAGGCGACAGCCCGGACCGCCTTCGACGAAGCGGCCGCCCACCTTCGCCGGGCCGTCGAGGTCGCTGGTGGCGCGATGGCGGTTGACCTGGTGATGTTGTGCGAGTACGGGGACGCGCTGCGGCGCGCCGGACACGGCGAGGATGCGCAGGCCGCGCTGCTCGGGGCGGCGGCACGCGCCCGCGCAACCGGCGACAAGGCGCTGCTCGCCCGGGCGGCTTTCGGCGCCCATCGGGTAGCGACGCTCACCGATTCGTCACGATCCTGGGTGATCGCGCTGCTCGAGGAGGCGCTCGCCGCGCTCGGCGCCGAGGGGACAGCCACCGGCAGTCCGGCGCGATGGCTACTGTCGGCTTCGCTGGCCCGCGAGCTCGCCGAGGGCCCCCATTGTGATCTTCCCCAGGCCGCCGGGCTCGCCAGCGCCGCAGTGGACGGCGCCCGGGCGGCTGATGATGCCGGCGTGCTCGCCTACGCGCTGTTCGCGCTAGCCGACGTCCGCTGGGAGCCGGGCACTGCGACGGAACGGCTGGGGATCGCCGGGGAGCTGGCGGCCGCCGCGACCGCCGCCCACGAGACCGAACTGGTGCTGGAAGCGCACCTGTGCCGGCTCGCCGCACTGCTCGAGCTCGGCGACCCGTCCTTCGCCGTTGAGCTCGGCACGTTCACCCGGCTGGCCGAGCAGGCCGCCATCCCGCGCTACCTGTACCTGGCGCGCTCACGCCAGGCTACGGCCGCGTCCCTGACCGGACCGCTCGAGACGGCCGACGAGCTCATCGAAGCCGCGGCCGCCTACGGCGAGCGAACAGGCGAGCCGGACGCGTGGGGGGTGGAATCCAGCCAGCTGGTCGGCCTGGCGCTCATCCGTCACGACTGGACCCGGCTGAGCGGCCTGGCCGCGGCGCGCGGGCAGGCGCTCACCCCGCCCGGGTTCGCCTGGCAAGAGCGGTCATGGCTGCTCATCGAGGCGGGCGACCAAGACGCGGCGGCGGCCCTGGTGGCCTCGACGCCCAGCTTTCCCGCTGGCTACCGATGGCGTCACACCGCGATGCTGACGATCGATGCCGAGCTGGCTGCGGCCGTGGCGGACCGTCGCCGGTGCGCCGCACTGTATGAGCAGCTACTGCCGATGGCGGATGAGTTCGCCGTGGTCGGCGCGGCGGTCTTCACGACTGGGCCGGTCGTCCTGCAGCTTGGCCTGCTCGCCGCCGCGCTCGGCCGATGGGACGACGTGGCAGCCCATCTCGAGGATGCAGCCCGCCGCTGCGATCGCCTCGCCGCCCCGCTCCTCGCAGCGCGGGCCCGGGCGGAACGCGCCCGCGTCCTGGCCGCGCGCGACCATCCGGCCACAGAGGAAGGTGACCGCGCCGGCGGCAACCTGTTCCGCCGCGACGGGGAGGTGTGGACGGTTGCGTTCAACGGCCGCACCGTGCCGCTGCGCGACGCGAAGGGCCTGCGCGACCTCGCCGTCCTGCTCGCCGCCCCCGGCCGGGAAGTGGCCGCGACCGAGCTGGTCGCCGGTGTTCACGGCGGGACAGCCACGGCGATCGCCGCGCTCGGCGCCGACCCGGTTCTCGACGACCGGGCCCGGGCCGCCTACCGTGCCCGGCTGGCTGACCTCGACGACGAGCTGGCCGAGGCGGACGCACACCACGACATCGGACGATCGGCCCGGCTGGCCGCCGAACGCGATGCGCTCATCGACGAACTCGCCCGCGCCACCGGTCTTGGCGGCCGGCGCCGGCGGCTGGGGGACGCGGCCGAGCGGGCGCGGACGACGGTGACGGCCCGGATCCGTGACGCCATCGGCCGCATCGAGCGGGCCCACCCGGAGCTCGGCCGTCATCTGCGGGCCAGCATCGTGACGGGTACGCGGTGTGCCTACCGGCCAGCCGAGACCGTGCGGTGGAGCATCTCACAATCGTGAGGCGCGATCTCACGCCATCAGGGCAATCTCGCGAACGACGGAAGGAGACCCTGATGGCAATCGACGAGCAGAGGCCCGTGAGCGGGTCGCTCTACCTCGGTGCGGTGCACTTCGACGGCGACCCTGGCGAACTCCTGCCGGGCTATCACCGGTTGCTGGAGCGGCTCCCGGTCGATAGCCTCGACGTGCACCTGTGCATCGTCCGTGACGACGGGCTGACGGTATTCGACGCCTGCCCGGGGAAGGCGGTCTACGAGGAGTTCACCAAGAGCGACATGTTCCGCGACGCCGTCGCCGCGGCGGGGCTGCCTGCGCCCCGCATCGAGGGTCTCGGCGACGTCCAGGTTGCCCATCTCCGCCACGAGGTCAGACCGTGAACGGTGAACTCTCGCTGCTCGACGCCACCGCCCAGGCCGAGCTGGTCCGCACCGGGCAGGTCACTGCGGCCGAGCTGGTAACGGCCGCCATCGAGCGCATCGAGGCGCTGAACCCGGTGCTGAACGCCGTCGTCACGCCGGTCTTCGACCAGGCGGCCGAGGCGGCGCGCACCAGTCCCGCCGGGCCCTTCGCCGGCGTGCCGTACCTGGTCAAGGACCTGGCCTGCGAGATGGAAGGCGTGCGCTTCACCGAGGGTTCGGCGTTCCTCGCTGACCACGTGTCCACCGTCGATCAGGAGCTCGTGGTGCGGCTGCGCGAAGCAGGCCTGGTCATCCTGGGCAAGACGAACACGCCCGAATTCGGGATGGCGCCGGCCTGCGAGCCGGCGCTGTTCGGCCCGACCCGAAACCCGTGGGACCCGCAGCGTTCCACCAGCGGATCCAGCGGCGGATCGGCAGCTGCGGTGGCATCGGGAATGGTGCCATTCGCGCACGGCAACGACCTGGGCGGCTCATTGCGCTACCCGGCCTCGGCGTGCGGTCTGTTCGCCCTGAAGCCGACTCGGGCCCGCAACCCGCTCGGGCCCGAGTACGGCGACGTTGCCGCGGGCAGCGCGGCCGAGCACGTGCTCACCCGTTCGGTCCGGGACAGCGCCGCGCTGCTCGACGCCACGTCCGGCCCCGACGAGGGTGACCCATACTGGGCACCGCCGCCAGCCCGCCCGTTCCTCGACGAGGTGAGGGCCGATCCCGGCCGGTTGCGTATCGGCTACACCACCCGGACACCCGACGGCGACCTCGGCCACCCCGACTGCGTCGCGGCCGCCGATCACGCCGCGCGGCTGTGCGCCTCGCTCGGCCACGAGGTCACCGAGACCGCCTGGCCGGTCTTTACCCCCGAGGTGGGCGCGGCCATCGGCACGATGATTTACGCCGCCACGGCGTGGGTCCTGCGCTACTGGATCCGCCGTGTCGGCCGCGAGCCGGGCCCGGGCGAGATCGAGCCGCTGACCCAGGCGCTGTGGCAGGCTGGCGAGAAGGTCACCGCGGCCGAGTGGCTGCTCGCCGTGGAGGACGTCCAGCGCTTCAGCCGCCGGGTCGCCTGCTTCTTCACCGGCTTCGACGCGTTCCTCACGCCGACGATGTCCACGCCGCCGCCGCCCATCGGCGCGATGGTCTCCACGCCGGAGGATCCGTGGCGGTCGCTCGAGGTCAGCGGCCAGACCGTGCGCTACGCGGGTGTCATCGCCAACCTCACCGGCAACCCGGCGATGTCCGTGCCGCTCTGGTGGAACGACGACGGCCTGCCGATCGGCGTACACTTCCTCGGCCGCTTCGGCGACGAAGCCACGCTCATCCGCCTGGCCGCACAACTCGAGGCGGCACAACCGTGGGCCTGCCGCTGGCCTGCCGTGCACGCGGCCGGGCCGTTGGTCACCCGGTGAGCTGTGTCTGTGCGATCTGCAGCGCCTGGTCCAGATGCCCGCGGGCCGCGGGGAAGTCACCAGCCAGTAGGCAGGCCCGCCCGGCGTGGGTCAACATGATCGGGAGAAAGCCGTGCTCCCATCCGGGATCGGCGTCGAGCCCGTGGCGAAACACGGCGATCGCCGCGTCGATCTCGCCCTCTTGGTGGCGCGCGGTACCGGCGCCGATGAGCGCCGAGCCCAGCGCGAGATACGCCGTGGCGGCCAGAGCTGCATCCTCGGTGCCCTCGGCCGCCTCGCGCGTCCCATAACAGATCGTGGGAGCCCGCAGCCACCAGACGCCGCGGGCTCCCCGGGTCACGCGGACGAGCCACGTGGCCAGGCGGCCAGGTCCCCCTACGGCCGCCGTGACAGTCAACGACGGGAACCTTGTTCCTGTTACACGCCGGGCTCAGCGATGTCTTTCGCACCGGGGCCGGTACCACACCGGCCGGCAGCCAGGCGACGCCGCGCAAGACGCTATGGGAGGTCCAGGGTGGCTGTCTGTGGCCTGTCGGCCAGGTCACGGGCCATCATGAGCGGGACCTGGAGGCTTACAGCCAGCTGAGTCGCGTCCTGGGCCATCTCTGCGCGGTCATAGACGACGCCGCGCAGACGGCCATCGTGGCGCTCAGTGTCCCACTCGACCAGGAAACCCACCCCGTCGGCGAAGTGCTGTAGCTCGAACATCAAGGCCTCCCCAAGACCGCCCCAGCGTTGTTATTAACGGAACTGCCCCCGGAGCTGCCGCCCACCGCCGCTCGCACCGCGGCCGGTACCACACCGGCCGGCAGCCAGGCGACGCATCGCAATTGGCCGCGAAGCTGGCCGACTATGACTGAGATCGTTTACGTGCTCGTGATCGTGGCCGGGGTTAGCGTGGAAGTAGGCGCCGCCGGCCTGGCGGGCCTGCTCACATGGCGGTGGCGCCGCTGTCGGCTGGACGCGGCCCGCGCTGTCCCCCCCGCCCGTGGAGCCATATACCGCTCCACGGCCCGGCGCGGGCCGCTCAGCCGCCCCCACCGCCGCGTCCCGCCGATCTCGAGCGCCCGCAACAGATACACCTGCACCTGCACGGCGTCTCGCCTGAGGACGTGGCCGCCATCATCGGCCAGCAGGGCGGCAGCGCCCTGCCACCCAAGGAGGACTGACCGATGCCCACCATCGATCAAGCCCAAGCTGAACGGGCGGCCGGCAGGATCCCCTCCAGGTGCAAGACGTCCAGAAGCTGCCGCACCCGCCGTGACGGCGCCCACAGTGACAGGCCACCCCCAGCCCCGCGGGCCGCGTTGGCTGCAGCGACGAGGACGCCGATCCCGCGAGCGTCGATGAACCGCACGGCGGCCATGTCTGCGACCAGGTGAACGTGCCCGGCGCTGATCGCCGCCATCAGGGACCAGCGGACAGCGGGGCTGGTGGCGATGTCGATTTCGCCGCCGAGGACGACGACGTGCGGTGGTGCCCCCTGGAGCATGGTCATGGCTCGTCGCCTCTGCCTTCGTGGGAGGGCTGACGGCGAGGTCCAGACCGCGTATGCGAGAGAGCTTACGCCTGGCGGCCGGGACCCGGCCAGGCCGGCCGGATGCCAGCGGAGCTGGTAGGCAGCTGGCGGGGCCCTTGCGTGCCCAGGGCGCCGTCCCTCAGCGCCGCCGCTCGCACCGGGGCCGGTACCACACCGACCGGCACCCCTTCGGGCGGCCGGTGTCCGGCGCGACAGGGGATTGAGCCCGGACTAGGGTGCGGGAATGAAGCTCGACAAGGCGGAGATCACCCAGATCATCCGCGCCCTCGACGAGGACGGCTCACCCTCGGGCGCCGCCGTTGCCAATGTCCAGCTTCCTGAGCGGGCTGCGGCGGCAGATGGATGATGACGACGTGGCCGAGATCACCGCGGTAATCCAGATGGACGATACGGAGTTACTGGCCGCCATCGGCCGCATCATCGTTGAGGCGGCCGTCCTGGAGTACACCGTCGCCGAGCTGGTCGCTGTCTCCGAGGGTCTGCGAGACGAAGCATGCGAGGGTCGAGCGGTTGCGATCGTAAGGAAACCCGGCCAGGCCATGCGCCTGTTCGAACGCCTTGCAGAGCAGCGCCCCGGCCTCGCATGGCTCGTGAACGACACCAAGTCCATGCTCGCCGCCCGGCATTTCGTTGCACATGCGGTTGCCCAGCAGGATGCCATCGCCGAAGGCCGCCTGCCCTGTTCATCCTTTCCCCGAGGCACGGCGAAACCATGATCACGATGGGGCAGGCCAGCAACAACGCCCGGCTGATCCAAGAGGGCGCTGACCGTATAGGGGATGCCATCGCCGCAGAGATCTCCTGTAGCAAGCTCTAGCCGACGGAACCGCGCCGCTCGCATCGGGGCCGGTACCACACCGACCGGCGCTGGCAGTCATCGGCGCGGATTAGGCAAAGGAAATCGGGCGGAAAACGGGCAAAGGCCAGGCAAACCCCGGGTTTCGCCGCGGTGAACGGGCTTAACGTTAGTGGCCCCATGATCGGGGGCTGGGTCCGCCCTCGGGCCCGGCCCCGCGGTCGTGAGGCGATGAGGCTGGCCACGGGCAGGGGAGGTGGCCGATGAGCCACACAGCGCTGGCCAATGGCGTCCTGCTGGGGCTGCTGGCGGTGATGATCTTACTGCTGGTGATGTGCCTTACCGCGGTGATCTTGACGCCCCCCCAGGCTGCCGGCTCGGGCGCCGCGCATAGCCGTCACGACAGTGTGCCACCGCCGCTGCCGTCCCGGCAGCCATCCGCCAGCGTGCTAGCGGCGCCGTTGCCGCGCAGGCAGTCGCCGGTCACCGCGCCCGCCACCGGCTTCAAAGGCTGGCCGGCTGCCGAGGAGGAGACCACCGGGCTCGGTGCCCCGCTGCCACTGATGCACGACGGGATCCCACATGAGGAGGCGTCCGGCACGCCGCCGTGGGAGTTGATACACGACCTGATCCCGCGGCCGGAGGTGTCCGGCAAGCCGCCGTGGGAGCCGGCGCCCAAGCCATCCGGCCTGGACGGCTAGGCCTGGCGGCCTGAACCTGATCCTTGACATTCCCGCTCGCACCGTGGCCGGTACCCCACCGACCGCCGGAGCATAAGGCAGCCCGCGCCACATCCTCGCTCCCACGGGAGTGGCGCGGGCCGCGCGTCCGCCCCCAGCACCGGAGGCGGAACAGTGCCGGGTAAGGGAAGCGCCCGATCCCGGTCACATGGGGTTCCGACGTTACGCCCATCCGCGCTGGCGATTTCTGCCGTTTGCGTGGGTTTTACCTGGTGGGAGCTAAGCCGTTGGCTCGTGCCGTGGCCGGTACCACACCGACCGGCAGCCTGGCGCGTCGCAGCACACCGCGGCCCGCGATAGAGCGCCCGCACGAGGTCCACCTGCACCTGCATGGCGTGAGCGCTGAGGACATCGCCGCGATCCTCGACGGCGGGACAACCTGGCGTAAGCAGACGTTAACCGGGCATAAGTGGGGCGTAAACCAGGCGCGCGGCCAGCGCGTCTCCTAATGGCCCGGGACGGTGGGGGGGCACGTCCCGGGCCATTAACATCCTCGCTGCACACCGGGGTGAACCCGCCGCGCCACCTGCGCGTCCCCAGCAGCGGGGAGGTCATGCACGGGTACCACCGGCAGCAGGCTGGCCGGCGCAGCAGTGCGCGGCGCGCGGGCCTGGCGCTGGCGTGGCTGGCCATGCTCGCGGTGCCTTCGGTGGCTGCCGCAGCCGTGGTGATCGGCGCCTATGGGCTAGGCATCTGGTAATCGCCGCTCGCACCAGGCCCGTAGCACACCGGCCGGCAAACCGAGGGGCACCTGGCGTTCGCCCGCCGTTTACCTGCCGTTCGCATTGGGGCACATCCGTGGCAACACAACCACGAAAAGCAGCATGAACCAGGCGGCGCCGGGAAGAAACGAAACAACCCCCCAAGGTCGGCGGCCCGCGCCAACCCCCAACTCATGGAGCCATCCCCCCCGGCTCCAGCCACTGGCGCGGACCGCCGACCGCTTTCTCAGAACCTTACTGGCATCCTCCCCACCTGCACAGAGCTGCATTGTGTGCTCCCAGGACGGCCCACCAGGAAACGATCAACGACATCAATAAGACACGCAAGACGCAGTGATAGAGCCGCCACAGCCAGCGGCGCCCGCCCGGTGCGAGTAGCGTCTGGTGCTCCCCGGTGAGCCGGGGCCGGGCGGGCCCCCGCCGCCCGGCCCCGGCCTTTCTCGTGGACCTGGCGGCAAGGGCTGCCGTGCAAGGCTTGCGGGAATCCACAAGCGAGGTCATGCAGCCCGGCTCTTGGGCCCCGCTACCGCCGCTCACACCGCGGCCGGTACCACACCGACCGGCAGCCCGGCGACGCCGCCGCCGCAGTGCCCTCCGAGGACGTCGCCGCTATCCTCGCCCGGGACCTGCCGCAACCCGAGGTAAACCGGCAAAAGCCCCCGCACGTCCCATAACACCCGCAGATCGTGGGAGCCTGCGGCCGAGAGGGGGGACCACAGGCTCCCACGACCACGCAGGAGAAGTCCGGAAGCCCCGCTGCCAGGCGGACATGCACGAGAAGACCGGAACGCGTACCGGCCACCGCAACCGGGCGAAGCGGTGGGGCCTCGCGCTGCTCTGGTCGGCCGGGATGGTGCTGCTGGCCCTGGGGGCTGCGGCCATCGTTATCGGCGCCTACATGGTCGGCACATCCGGCCGGTAACCGCCGCTCACGTGGCCGGTACCACACCGAACGGCACCCCAGCGACGCCGCGGAGTACACCGGCAGTGCCCCGCGCACCGTCGACACGCTGGACAGCTTTACCTGGTGTAGGCAGATCCGCATGCCGCGCCAGGGGCACCCGCACGCCGCCGGTGTACTGCGACGGTCCCACTATTGGCGGGAGCAAAGTGCTGTTTACCATCCGGATGTCCTATCGTTGCTAGGACATGGGTTGCCTGGGTGCACCGTTTTGCAGTCCAGGGCGAGTGGTGGTCCGGCGGGATCACTGTCGTGATGCTAGGGATGGTTGGTTGATGGGCCCTGGGCGGTCTGACAAGGCAGTGGGCCAAAGCGGGAACGGTGGGGTGGCGACTGGGCGCGCAGCGCGGCTGCCCGCGCATAGATATCTGCTCCGTTCTGCGCGGCGGGCTGGGCGCTCGTGTCTGGTGATGGCCCGTCAGCACAGTGGCCTGGCAGGACTCCTGCCCCGTTTGCTGATCGTCGGGGGGCAGCGGTGCGGCACTTCGTCGATGAGTTATGCGCTGTCCCAGCACCCAGCCATCTTCAGTGCGGCGCTCGGAATGGAGGTGCATTATTTCGACGCTGATTACGGCCGCGGCCTTGACTGGTACCGGAGTCACTTCCCGCGCCCGGCGCATGCGCGGTCGGCGGCGCAGGCTGTGGGGACGCAACCGGTCGCGTTTGAATCAAGTCCGTACTACATGTTCCACCCGCTGGTCGCCGAGCGGATCTCCCGCGACCTGCCCGGCGTAAAGCTGCTGGTGCTGCTGCGCGACCCGGTGGAGCGGGCCCACTCGGCGCACGCCCACGAAGTAGCCTGGGGTTTTGAGACCGAGCCGTTCGAGCGGGCTCTGAGTCTGGAAGCGGACCGCCTGGGGGGTGAGGTCGAGCGGATCCTGGCGGACCCGGGTTACGTCAGCTTCAGCCACCGGCACCACGCCTACCGTGCCCGCGGGCAGTACGCCGAGCAGCTCGAGAGGCTGGAAAAAATCTTTGGCCGCGAGCGGTTGCAGGTCGTTGACAGCGAGTCCTTCTTCACCGACCCCGAGCCCGTATACCACGGCGTGCTGGAGTTCCTCGGGCTTCCGCACGGCGGCCATCCTGTTTTCCGGCGCCGCAACGCCAGGCCGCGAGCGCCCATTGCCCCGGCCATCCGAGCCGCGCTAGAGGAGCATTACCGCCCCCACGATGAGCGGCTCGCAGGATGGCTCGGCCACCAGCCAAGCTGGCGCGTCGCCTGAACTTGCGGCTGCCCCGGATAGCCAGCAGTCCCCGCTGGCAGCAGCTGGTTCGCCGAGATCCGCCCGTGGGCGGCCTTCGCCCGCTCAGCCGCCAGGACGATCTATCCAGAGACTCAGGCGCAGTCTCCGCCCCGCCCGAACAAGATCGGCTCCCAATCCGCTCCCAAAACCGGACATTTGCCGGTCGGAGCGAGGGCGCGCGATCACAAGACGAGCTTGCGACCTGCATGTTTCTGGGTCGGGGTGGCCGGATTTGAACCGGCGGCCTCTTCGTCCCGAACGAAGCGCGCTGCCAAGCTGCGCCACACCCCGCCGCCTGCCTGAGCGGCGCGACATCCCGGGTAACCCCGGAACCCCCGGAAGTCTAGCCGATCCGCGGAATCAGCGTGAGCAGGCTTGCCTCCGGCCGGCAGCTGAACCGGAACGGCGCCCACGGCGAGGTGCCGAGCCCGCCTGACACGTGCAGCCACGGGCGGTCCGGATCGCCCTGGGCGGGATGCCGGTGCAGTCCCTGGGCGCGCGGCCGGTCGATGCCGCAGTTGGTCACCAGGGCCCCGTAGCCCGGCACGTTGACCTGCCCGCCGTGGGTGTGCCCGGCGAGCAGCAGGTCGTAGCCGTCCGCGGCGAACCGGTCCATGACCCGCGGCTCGGGCGAGTGCAGGACACCGAGCCGCAGGTCAGCCGCGGGGTCGGCGGGCCCGGCGATTTCGTCGTACCGGTCCCTGCGGATGTGCGAGTCGTGCACACCGCCCACCGCGATGTCCAGCTCCCCCGCCTTGACCCGGCCGCGCTGGTTGTTCGCGTCCAGCCAGCCGGCCGCCGCCATGCCCGCGCCCAGATCGGCCCACGGCATGTCCGGGATGTGCCGGCGGTGCACCTGGTCAGGGGTTTCATACAGGTAGGCCAGCGGGTTCTTCGGGATGGGCGAGAACAGGTCGTTCGAGCCGAACACGAACACCCCGGGCCGGTCCAGCAGCGGCCCGAGCGCCTCAAGAAACGGCTGAACGGCCTGCGTGTGCGCGATCGAGTCACCCGTGTTCACGACGAGGTCGGGGTCGAGGGTGTGCAGGGACCTGATCCAGGACAACAGCCTGTGCCGTCCCGGTGTCAGGTGCACGTCCGACAGGTGCAGAACCCGCAGCGGATCGGCGCCGACCGGGAGGACCGGGATCTCGTAGCGCCGGAGGGCGAACCAGTTCCGTTCGACGACACAGGCGTAGGCGCCGACGCCCGCGCCGGCAGCGGCCGTGACGGCGAGGGTGCGCAGGGGTAGTCGCATCCCCACATGGTGCCATGCCCGCCGGGCGCTCCGTCCCACGCTGGCCCGCGGGAGCCAGGTGCATGCGGGCCTGGCTGGCCCGGGCCGGCCAGGATAGGTCCATGGCTGCACTGAAGGACCGGCTCCGTGGCGACCTGACCGAGGCGATGAAGGCACGCGACGAGGTCCGCACGCGCACCCTGCGGATGGCTCTCACGTCGATCACCCGGGAAGAGGTGGCGGGCGCGTCCGCACGCGAGCTCAGCGACGACGAGGTCGTCAAGGTGCTCACCCGGGAGGCGAAGCGGCGGCGCGAGGCGGCCGATGCGTTCGCGGCGGCGGGCCGTGACGAGCAGGCGGCGGCGGAGCAGGCCGAGGGGGCCATTCTCGACGGCTACCTGCCCGCCCAGCTGAGCGATGAGGAGATCGCCGCGATGGTGGCGGCCGTCATCGACGAGACCGGTGCGAGCGGGATGGCGGCGATGGGGCAGGTGATGAAGGCGGTGACGCCCAGGGTCGCAGGCCGGGCCGACGGTGCCCGGGTCGCCGCCGAGGTTCGCCGCCGGCTCTCCGGCTAGGCGGCCGGGGGCGGCCAGGTGCCGGCCGCGAGGATCCCGGCCGCGTAGGCGCGGGCGATCATTCGCTGTGGCGTCTGGCCGTCGCGCCGGGAAAGGCTGACCGGCCGGGGACCCGTCAGCCCCCGCCGCCGCCCCCACCGTTGCCGTTCCCGTTGCCGTTGCCGTTACCGTTACCGCCGGCATTGCCTCCGCCGCCACCATCGCTATGAGTCGGCTTGGGCGATGGGCTGGGCTTGGGCTTGGGCTTGGGCGGGTTGGCGCTGATGATGCCGTTGCCCATCGACCAGAACCCGCTCGACAGGGGCACGGGAACGAAATTGGTCGGCGGGCCGATCGGGGCGTGCAGGAACGTCATCTGCCAGGTCTGCCCGGGCGCCATCGAGCCGTACATGGACCCGCCGCATTCCTCCCGCCAGCAAGACCCGGGCCACCCGTACATCGGGAAGCGGTAACCCCCGGCGGGGTTGCCGACCCAGACCGCGCCCAGCAGGTGCGGCGTGTAGCCGACGAAGAACGCGGAGACGTACTGGTCCGCGGTGCCGGTCTTGGATGCCGCGGGGAACGGAACGGCGTCGTTGCTCGCCGTGCCCTGGCCGTTCAGGTCGCCCTGGAGGATGTAGTTGGCGGCGTCGGCGACTACGGCCGGCAGCACCCGGTGACAGTCCGCCGATTCCACCGGCAGGCTGGTGCCGCTCATGGTCACGATCTTCCTGATCGTGATCGGGTGGCAGTAGATGCCGCGCGCGGGCAGCACCGCGTCCGAGGCCGCGACGTCGATCGGTGCGACGTTGTCCGCCCCGAGCGTGAACGACGGGTCATTGTCCGCGCTGTAGGTGTGGTGCTCCGCGCGGTCAGGCTTTAGCAGCGACTTGCCGTCCGGCCAGGTCAGGCCCATCCGGGCCGCGGTCTCGACCACGTTGCAGAGGCCGACCTTCTGCTCCAGGTAGGCGAACCACACGTTGATCGAGAGGGTCGTCCCGGTGTAGAGCGAGAAGCGGCCGCCTGGTTCGCTCTCGTCGTTGTGCACCTGCCACGGGGCCAAGGGCTGGCCCTTGCAGTTGGTGTAGCCGCCGACGGTGGTCGCGGCAGGGACGGTCTTGTTGTACCCGAACGGGACGCCCTGCATCAGCGCGGTCACCATCGTGTAGACCTTGCCGGTCGAGCCGATCTGCACGCCGTAGCTGCCGTTGTACTGCGGGCCCACGGCGTAGTCGATGGAGTTCTGGTGCGGGCCGAAGCCGTACGGCCGGTCGATCGCGATCGCCCGCACGTACCCGGTGCGGGGCTGGATGAGCACCTCGGTGTCGGCGTTGTGGCCGGGGTTGGACGACGACGGCGGGTGCGGCAGCATGTAGTTGACCGCGGCCCGGGCGGCCCGCTGCTGGGCGGGGTCGAGCGTGGTGTAGATCTTCAGCCCGCCGATCCCGTTGAGCCGCTGCCACGCCTGCTTGTAGGCCGGGTCCTCGCGCATGGAGGCCAGCACGTAGTCGCAGAAATATCCCGCGTACCGGGCGGAGCTGCTGGTGCAGCCGGTCTGCAGCACCTGGGGGTGGAGCCCGAGCGGCTGCCTGGCCGCCGCGTCGGCCTGGGCCTTGGTGATGTCGCCGAGCGCGGCCATCCGCTGGAGCACCTGGGTGCGGCGGGCGGTGGCCTGCTGCGGGTTGTTGATCGGGTCGTAGGCCGTCGGGTTCTCCACCAGCCCGGCCAGCAGCGCCGCCTGGGCCAGCGTCAGGTGGGACGCGTCGGTGCTGAAGTAACGCTCGGCCGCGACCTGGATGCCGTACGCCGAGCTGCCGAAATAGGCCACGTTGAGGTACGCGGCGAGGATCTGGTTCTTGCTCATCTGGTGCTCGACCCGCACCGCCATCCGCAGTTCACGGATCTTGCGGCCCAGGGTCTCGCTGGTCGCGCCGGCGAACGCCGCCTGGGGGTTGGGCGAGGAGAGGTACAGGACGTTCTTCACGTACTGCTGCGCGATCGTGGATCCGCCCTGGACCGGGTTGTGCTGCAGGTTGTTGATGACTGCCCGGATCGTGCCCTTGAAGTCGATCGCCCCGTGCTGGTAGAAGCGGGCGTCCTCGATCGCCACGATGGCCTGGCGCATGGCCGGCGCGATCTGGGCGTAGCTGACCGGTACCCGGTCGATGCCCCGCCCGTAGTAGTAGGCGAGCACGTTCCCGTTCCGGTCCAGGATCTCCGAGCGGACCGGGATCTGGCCGAGTTCGGGCGTGGCCATGGTGTTGAACTTCGTCGCGGTGTTGCGCACCGCCATCCCGGTGAGGCCCACGGCGGGGACGACGATGGCTGCCACCAGCGCGCCGGTGACCACGGCCAGCCCAGCCAGCTGGCCGACAACCCCGGCCTTGCTGGCCAAACGTGATGTCAGCACGGACCAAGAGTACGCCTGGCCGCCCCCTGTCACGGCCGCCACCGGCGGGTGACTACCCATCACCCCGGGCATGGCCCATGCGGGCTATCTGTGAAATGGGCCTAACGGGGTCTAGCGCACGGGCCCGGAGTTCCGTAAGTTACTTTTTCGCAACAACCACTTCCCCGGGGCGGACGACTCTGATGTCGCTCGCCCCGGACCGTGAGTAACGCCATCCCGGCGTGACGACCCCTCGAGGGCGTGACGATCAGGAGGAGTTGGGCCACATGTGGATCGCTGACTGGACCAGTCGGGCCGCGTGCAAGGAGACTGACCCGGACGAGCTTTTCGTCCAGGGCGCGGCGCAGAACCGGGCCAAGTTGATCTGCCGTGGCTGCGTCGTGCGGACCGAGTGCCTGGCCGATGCGCTGGACAACCGCATCGAGTTCGGCGTCTGGGGCGGCATGACCGAGCGCGAGCGGCGCGCCCTCCTGCGGCGCCGCCCGGATGTCACCTCCTGGCGGGACCTCCTGGAGCAGGCCCGCAACCAGTACGAGCGCCGCGCGGACGACGCCCTGGTCGCCAGCTGACCAGCCAGTTCGCCGCTCTTCCCGCACCGCTACCCCGCTGACGAGCCCATCGCCGTGCCGCTCAGCGCGGGCGGCCAGCCCTGGGCCAGGGCATGTCCCGTAGATCTTCAGCCTGCTGCGCGTCCGCCGGGCGGCCCCCCGCGGCGTTGTCGTCGCCGCCGATAGCTCCGCTATCGGCTCCTCCTCCGCCTTGCGGTGCATCCCCCGGACGGCCGCTCGCGACGGCCAAGATCTACTCCGGCACGCCCTAGGTGGCGGCGAAACTCTCGCCGATCGTCCGCAGCCCGGCCAGGTCGTGCACGTCCTCCGGCTGGGCCGGAACGCGGACCGTCGGCACCCCCGGATGAGCGGCCGTGAAGCGCTGCGCGAGCCGGCGTTCGGCCGCGGCGAGCTGCATCCGCTCGGCGTGCAGCCGCAAGGCTGTCACCGTGAGCGGGTGACGCGATCCATCGGCGGTGTCCCCGGCAGGTTCGTTAGGCATGGCGGCGGGTGAGCCGTTGCCGTCCAGGCCGGCCGCGGCCTGCAGCGCCTCGGCGGCGGCCAGGCTCCGGGCGGCGGACAGGTGCGCCGCCGGGGTGGGGTGGACACGGTTGAGGATCAGGCCCGCCAGCGGCATCCGGTCCTGCGACAGCCGCTCCACGAAGTAGGACGCCTCCCGCAGGGCATCCGGCTCCGGGGTGGCGATGACCAGGAACGCGGTGCCCGGGGTCTGCAGCAGCCGGTACGTGTCCTCGGCGCGCTCGCGGAACCCGCCGAACATGGTGTCGAACGCGGCCACGAACGTCTGCACGTCCCGCAGCAGCTGGGTGCCGAGCACCTTGGCCACCACCCCGGTGAACATGCCGAACCCGGCGTTGACGACCCTCAGGTACGCGCGGCTGGAGGCCCGGGTCGGCGCGGTGAGCAGCCGGATCAGGCGCCCGTCCAGGAACCGGCTGAGCCGCTGCGGCGCGTCGAGGAAGTCGAGCGCCGACCGGCTGGGCGGGGTGTCCACCACGATCAGGTCCCACTCGTCGGCCCGCCGGAGCTGGCCGAGCTTCTCCATCGCCATGTATTCCTGGGTGCCGGCGAAGCTCGACGACAGCGACTGGTAGAACGGGTTCGCGAGGATCTGCGCGGCCCGGTCCGGGTCGGAGTGCGCCTCGACGATCTCGTCGAAGGTGCGTTTCATGTCGAGCATCATGGCGTGCAGGCTGCCGCCCGCGTCCCCGTGCCCGTCGGGCAGCGGCACCGGGCGGGGGGTGTTGTCCAGCGATGTCAGGCCCATCGACTGGGCCAGCCGGCGCGCCGGGTCCACGGTCAGCACCACCACGTGCCGGCCGCGCTCGGCCGCTCTGAGCCCGAGCGCCGCCGCCGTGGTCGTCTTGCCCACCCCGCCGGAGCCGCAGCAGACGATGATGCGGGTCCGCGGGTCGTCGAGCAGCCGGTCCACCTCGAGCCGGGCCGGGCGCAGCTCCGCTTCCCCGAGCGCGCCGCCCGCGGGCGGCGTCTGGCCTGGTGCCATCGTCTACGCTGCTCCCTGCTCCCGCAGGGCGCCGGCCAGCCGGTACAGCCCGGACAGGTCCATCCCGTCGGTGATCAGCGGCAGCTCATAGCACGGCTGGCCGGCGCCGGTCA
This sequence comes from uncultured Actinomycetes bacterium, assembly GCA_963730065.1. Classification (GTDB taxonomy): domain Bacteria; phylum Actinomycetota; class Actinomycetes; order Streptosporangiales; family Streptosporangiaceae; genus UBA9676. The sequence continues at coordinate 32,833 of CAVSQL010000025.1, forward strand.
GCAGCTCCCGCTGGCCGCGCTGGGCGAGCGCCCCGGTGGCGTGCTCGGTGAGCTCCGCGGCCAGGGCGCTGGCCAGGTCGAGATGGCCGGTGGCGCCGGCGCTGTCCTCGATCCCGGCCGCTTTGAGCCCCAGCGCCAGGTCGTGCACGTCCAGCGTCCCCGCCGCCGCGGCGGCCAGCTGGTCATCGGCCAGGTCCACCGGGCGCACCATGTTGATCATGATGCCGCCCAGCTGCAGCCCGCCCGGGACCAGGCTGCGCAGTTCGGCGACACCGTCCAGGGTTTCCTGCACCGGCATCTCCTCCAGCACGGTGACGAAGTGGATGGCCGTCAGCGGAGAATGGATGACGCCCTGCACGGTGTCGGCGTGGCCACGGATGGGGCCCACCTTGGCCAGCCCGGACACCTCGCTGGCGGCGTTGAGGAAGCGGGCGATGCGGCCGGTCGGCGGCGCGTCCATGACCACCGCGTTGTACACGTGCCGCTTGCCCTTACGCCGCCGCGTGGCCTCGGCGGCCTTGCCGGTCAGCAGCACGTCCCGCAGTCCGGGGGCGATCGTGGTCACGAAGTCGACGACGCCGAGCCGGTTGAGGGCCCGCCCGGCGTGCGGGAGGTTGTAGAACGTCTCCAGGTACTCGATCAGCGCCGACTCGGGGTCGGCGGCGAGCGCGTACACGTCGCCGCCCGCCCGCCCGGGCGTGCCCGGCGCCACCGCGACCTTGCGCTCCCCCTCGGGCAGCGGCGGGCAGTCGAACAGCTGCGCGATCCCCTGCCGCCCCTCCACCTCCATGAGCAGCACCTTGCCGCCCTCGGCGGCCAGCGCGAGCGCGAGCGCCGCGGCCACGGTGGTCTTGCCCGTTCCGCCCTTGCCGGTCACGACGTGCAGCCGCACGCCCTCCCAGTCGGTGTCCCGAGCACTCACGATTAGGAGGCTATCTCCGCCTACGGAGCGGATCGGCCAGGCAGATCGCCCGGGCGCGGCCGGATTGTGTACAGGCGAATTGTCACTAGGCTTGTGACGAGAGTGGGGGACGTTTCGAGGAGAAGAGGTGTTCCCGATGGAGGTCCTTGGAATCCTCCTGGTCATCCTCATAGTTCTGATCCTGGGCGGGGCGGTGCTGGCCGCCCGCTCGCTGAAGGTCGTCCAGCAGTACGAGCAGGCCCTGATCTTCAGGTTCGGCAAGGTGCTGCCCGGCACCCGGGGTCCCGGGCTCACGGTCATCCGGCCGGTCGGTGACCGGATGCAGAAGGTCAACATGCAGATCGTCGCGATGGCGGTCCCGGCGCAGGACGGTATCACCAGGGACAACGTGACCGTCCGGGTGGACGCCGTCGTGTACTTCCGGGTGGTGGATCCCATCAAGGCCACGGTGAACGTGCAGAACTACCTGTTCGCGGTGTCCCAGCAGGCGCAGACCTCGCTGCGGTCGATCATCGGCCAGTCGGAGATGGACCAGCTGCTGTCGGAACGGGACCAGGTCAACCAGCAGTTGCGCCGGATCATCGACGAGCCGACCGAGGGCCCGTGGGGCATCCGGGTCGAGCGGGTCGAGATCAAGGACGTGTCGCTGCCCGAGAGCATGAAGCGGTCCATGTCGCGCCAGGCCGAGGCCGAGCGGGAACGCCGGGCCCGGATTATCACCGCCGACGGCGAGTACCAGGCGTCCAAGCGGCTCGCCGCGGCCGCCAACGTCATGGCCCGCGACCCCGCCGCGCTGCAGCTGCGGCTGCTGCAGACCGTGGTCGAGGTGGCCGGGGAGAAGAACAGCACGCTGGTCATGCCGGTCCCGGTCGAGCTGCTGCGGTTCTTCGACAAGCTCACCCCCCCGGCGCCCGCGGGCGAGCCGAAGTCAGCCGCGGACTCGGCCTCGCTGGCCGACTTCGGCAACGAGGATGTGGCCACCGAAGAGGCGGAAATCGAAAGCGGAGCGCCGCTCGAGATACCCGAGATCCCCGCGATCCCCGCGATCCCTGCGGACCTGGGCGACGGCAAGCTGTCCGCCGCCCGCGTGTCGGCCAAGGAGACCGGCACCACCTCGGTACCGACGCAGGGCACCGAGGCCGGGCGCGCCAATTCCGCGGACGAGCCGGGCGCATAGCTGGGCTGGGCGCATGGCCCGAGCCGGGCGGGTAACCAAAGCGGGCGCATCCCCGAACCGGGCGCGCACTGCCGGAGCCAGGTGCGCTGCCGGAGCCGCGCGGACGGGCGCCCCCTGAACCGGAGTGACGCCCGTCCCCGCGCGTCCCCGCTAGGGTTCGGCTATGACGAAGTGGGAGTACGCGACCGTGCCGTTGCTCGTGCACGCGACCAAGCAGATACTCGACAACTGGGGAGACGACGGCTGGGAACTGGTGGCCCTGGTGCCCGGCCCGAACTCCGAGCAGCTGGTCGCGTACATGAAACGGCCCAAAGAGTGAGTGACGGGCCCGAGGCCAGGCTGGCCGCGCTGGGCCTGGCCCTGCCGCCGGTGGCGGCCCCGGTGGCGGCGTACGTGCCCGCCGTGCGCAGCGGGCCGTACGTGTACACGGCCGGGCAGCTGCCGCTGGCCGACGGCAAGCTGCCGCAGACCGGCAAGGTGGGCGCGCAGGTGAGCGTGGACGACGCGGCCGCGCTCGCGCGGACCTGCGCCCTGAACGCGCTGGCCGCCGTGGCGTCGGTGGCGGGCGGGCTCTCCGCCGTGGCCCGGATCGTGAAAGTGACCGGCTTCGTGGCCAGCGATCCCTCCTTCACCGGCCAGCCGCTGGTGGTCAACGGGGCCAGCGAACTGCTGCTTGAGGTGTTCGGCGAGGCGGGCCGCCACGCCCGCAGCGCGGTGGGGGTAGCGGTCCTGCCGCTCGACGCGCCGGTGGAGATCGAGCTGATCGCCGAGGTCCGCGATTGAGCCGAGGTCCGCGATTGACCGGCAGGCACCTATGAGCTCGGCCGCACGTATCCGGCTGCCCGGCTGGATGGCCCAGCGGGCCAGCGACGTCCTGGAGGGCAGGAAACCCCCGGTGGAACCGCGCGACGCCGCCACGGTGATGCTGCTGCGCCCGCTGCCGGGCGGGGCCGGGCCCGATGCCCCGGGCCGGCCGGATGTCCCGGGCCGGCCGGAGCTGGATGTCCCGGGCCGGCCGGATGTCCCGGGCCGGCCGGATGCCGCTGCCCGGCCGGATGTCCCGGGCCGGCCGGACGCCGTTGCCCGGCCGGACGCGCCAGGGCCGCCGGATGCTCCGGGGCTGCAGGTCTACATGCTGCGGCGCCAGTCCTCGATGGCGTTCGCGCCCGGCGCCTTCGTGTTCCCCGGCGGCTCGGTGGACACCCGCGACGCCGAGATCGAGGTTGGCTGGGCCGGCCCGGACGTGCGCGAGTGGGGGCGGATGATCGATGCCCCGGCCGAGCTCGCCCGGGCCCTGGTCTGCGCCGCGGTCAGGGAGACGTTCGAGGAATGCGGGGTGCTGCTGGCCGGGCCGACCGCGGACACCATGGTGGCCGACACGCGCGGCGAGGACTGGGAGGCGGACCGTGCCGCGCTGCTGGCGCGTTCGGTGTCCCTGGCCGGCCTGCTCCGCCGCCGCGGCCTGGTCCTGCGCAGCGACCTGCTGCGGCCGTGGTCGCGGTGGATCACCCCGGTGACCGAGGAACGGCGTTACGACACCCGGTTCTTCGCGGCCGCCCTGCCCGCCGGCCAGCGGGCCCGGGACGTCAGCGAGGAGGCCGACGACGCGGCCTGGGTCGAGCCCGGCGAGGCGCTGGCGGCGGCCCGCCGCAAGGAGATCTTCCTGCTGCCGCCGACCGCCGTCACCCTCGGCGAGCTGGGCGCCTGCGGGCACCTGCCCGCCGCGCTCGCCGCCCGGCGGCGGATCACGGCGCTGATCCCCGAGGTCTTCATGGCCGACGGGGCCGTCTGGCTGACCGTCCCGCCCGGACTGGACTACCCCCTGTGAACGCGGAAGCGGGCGGCCGCGTCAACGGCCAGGGCACACCGACGGCGCGGTGCGTGCTCGCCCCCAACCCCTCCCCGATGACCCTGGACGGCACCAACACCTGGCTCATCGCCGAGCCCGGATCCTCATCGGCCCTGGTCGTGGACCCCGGGCCGGGCGACGAGGGGCACCTGCGGCGGGTCAGCGGCATGGTCGCCGCGGCCGGCCAGCGGGTGAGCAAGATCCTGCTCACGCACGGGCATCCCGACCACGCCGAGGGCGCGGCCGCCTTCGCGGCCATGACCGGGGCGCCGGTGCTCGCCGCCGATCCCGCCCACCGGCTCGGCGGCGAGGGGCTGGCGCCGGGCGACGCGGTGACCGCGGGCGGCTGTGAGCTGCGGGTGGTGGCGACCCCCGGGCACTCGGCCGACTCGGTCTGCCTGCTCCTGGCCGCCGACGGGGCGCTGCTCACCGGGGACACCGTCCTCGGCCGCGGGACCACGGTGATCGCGGGTGATGGCAGCCTCGGCGACTACCTCGGCTCGCTGGAGCGGCTGCGGGTCCTCGCCGACGAGGCCCAGCTGCGGGTGCTGCTCCCGGGCCACGGGCCGCTGCTGGCGGACCCGGCCGGCACGCTCGACTACTACCTCGCCCATCGCCGGGAACGGCTGGCCGAAGTGGCCGCGGCGCTGGCCGCCGGGGACCGCACCCTGGCCGACATCGTCGCCCGCGTCTACGCGGACGTGGACCGCTCGCTCTGGCCGTTCGCGGAGTGGTCGGTCCGCGCGCAGCTCGACTACCTGGCCGCCACCGGGGAACTGCCGCCCGACGTCGAGCTCTAACGGGCTGGTGCCGCGCCGCCCGCAGGCGTAACGTCACCGGCGCCAGCCAGCATCCTCAGGCGTCTCGGGCACTACGGACGGGCACGGTTCTCGTGGACTGCCAGCCAGCGGGCGGTGGGGTACCAGCCCGCTCCCTCAATGGGCTCGCTTGGCCAGGCGCTCCCGGTCCAGGATCAGCACCGACTTGGCCGACAGCTGGAGCCAGCCCCGGGTGGCGAAGTCGGCGAGCGCCTTGTTGACGGTCTCGCGTGACGCGCCCACCAGCTGCGCCAGCTCCTCCTGGGTGAGGTCGTGGTGGACCTGCAGCCCTTCCTCCTGCTCCTCCCCGAACCTGTCCGCGAGGTCGAGCAGCGCCTTGGCGACCCGGCCCGGGACGTCGGTGAACACCAGGTCGGCCATCACGTCGTTGGCCCGCCGCAGCCGCTGCGCCAGCGCCCGCAGCAGGTGCAGCGCCACGTCAGGCCGCCCGGTCAGCCAGTGCCGCAGGTAGTCATGGCCCAGCCCGGCGAGCTGGGAGTCGGTGACGGCGACCGCGCTGGCGGTCCGCGGCCGCGGGTCGAAGAGCGAAAGCTCGCCGAACATCTCCCCCGGCCCGAGCACGCTCAGCAGGTTCTCCCGGCCGTCGGACGCGGTCCTGGTCAGCTTGATCTTGCCGTCCAGGATGACGTACAGCCGGTCACCGGCGTCGCCCTCGTCGAACAGGCGGTCGCCCCTGGCCAGCTCGACATCGACCACGCCCGCGCGCAGCGCGCGCGCCCCCTCGTCGTCGAGCGTTTCGAAAAGTGGCGCCCGGCTGAGCACATCCTCAGCGTGAGCCACAGGGTGCCTCCTTGCACATGTCCGTATCAGTGTCGCGCATGAAAGGGCCTGGATGTGACCGGGGCCTCACCCGGGCGGCGGCTGGACGGCGGCGGCCAGGCGGCGGCGGCAACTCTCGATCTCCTCCTCGGCCTCCGCCCGGCCGACCCAGCTGAAGCCCTCCACCGCCTTCCCGGGCTCAAGGGCCTTGTACACCTCGAAGAAGTGCTGGATCTCCAGCAGGTCGAACTCGGAGACGTCGCTGATGTCGGAGTAGTGCGCCATCCGGGGGTCGGTCGCCGCGACGCAGAGCACCTTGTCATCGGCGCCGTTCTCGTCCCGCATCCGGAACATGCCGATGGCCCGGCACCGGATGAGGCAGCCGGGAAAGGTCGGCTCCTCCAGCAGCACCAGGGCATCGAGCGGGTCGCCGTCGTCGGCGAGCGTGCCCTCGATGAAGCCGTAGTCCGACGGGTACCGGGTGGAAGTGAACAGCATCCTGTCCAGCCGGATCCGGCCGGTCTCGTGATCCACCTCGTACTTGTTGCGCTGGCCCTTGGGGATCTCTATGACCACATCGAACTGCATCATGTCGCTCCCTGCGCGCGAAGATGATTGACTCCATGCCCAGCAGGCCTGTGCCCGGCCGGCCTGTTCCTGGTGTACGCCAGGGCAGGCATCCTGGGTAGGACAGGCTTGCCTGCCAAGCATCTCGTGAGAGGACGGGTGGTGGCCAACCGCGTCCGGCTGACCGTGCTGACGGCGCTCGCGCTGCTCAACGTGTTCACCCTGGGCGCCGGGGTGGCCGTGGCCGCGCTGCTGCCGTCCCGGCTGGCGCTCTGGCAGATCCCGAAGGTGGCGGCCGTCCGGATCACCTTGCCCGCTGCGGTGCTCACCCCGGCAGTCTCCTCCGGGGTCATGCCCACCGGCCAGAGCCTGGCCGCGGAACTGGCGCCGCTGATCGGTTCCCGTTCGCTGGGCCCCCACGTCGGCGTGGTCGTCACCGACCTGGCTTCCGGCGCCGTGCTGTTCGCGCGCGCGGCCGCCACCCCGGCGACGCCTGCGTCCAGCGCCAAGGTAGCCACCGCGGTGGCGGCGCTGAGCGTGCTCGGCCCGGCCGCGCGCTTCACCACCCGCGTCGTCCGTGGCCCGGCGCCCGGGTCGATCGTCCTGGTGGGGGGCGGGGATCCCACCCTGGCGGCGGGACCGGTGCCCGTCTCGGACTACCCGCAGCCCGCGACCCTGGCCGCCCTGGCGGCCCAGACCGCGCGCTTGCTGCTCGCCCACGGCCAGCGGTCGGTGCGGCTGAGTTATGACGTCTCGCTGTTCAGCGGGCCGGCCCTCGCGCCGGGCTGGACCACCAGCTACATCACCACCGGCAACGTGACCCCGATCACCTCGCTCGAGGTGGACCAGGGCCGGCTGACCCGGTCCGGCAAGCCGGAAGACGCCGACGATCCGGGCAATTTCCGCCCGCGCTCCCTCACCCCGGCCAGCGACGCGGCCGCGGCCTTCGCCTCGTCCCTGCGCGCCCACGGCATCGCGGTGCAGGGCCGGGTCGCCCCGGCCGCCGCGCCGGCGGGTGCCGGCACGATCGCCAGCGTCCAGTCGCCCTACCTGTCGGCGATCGTGGGCTGGATGCTCCGAGAGAGCAACAACGTGATCGCCGAGAGCCTGGCCCGGCAGGTCGCGCTGCACACGGGCCGGCCCGCCTCGTTCGCTGGCGCGGCGGCGGCGGTCACGGCCACCGCGGCCCGGCTGGGCGTCGGCCGCGGCATCCACCTGGTCGACGGGAGCGGCCTCTCCCCGCTGGACCGGATCTCCCCGCTGGCGCTGGCCCAGCTCGTCCGGCTGGCGGGCGGCGGCAGCCAGGCCGCACTCCGCGCGGCCATCACCGGGATGCCGGTGGCCGGTTTCTCCGGGACGCTGGCTCCCGGCCAGAGCGTGTTCGGCAACTTCGGGCCGGCGGCGCTCGGCACCGTGCAGGCCAAGACGGGCAACCTGACCCGCGTGGTCAGCTTGGCCGGCATCGTCAGCGACGCCAGCGGCCGGCTGCTCGCGTTCGCCTTCATGGCGGACCGGCTGCCGCCCGGGCAGCTGACCCAGGCGGCCGGTGTCATCGACGCGATGGCCACCGATCTAGCGGGCTGCGGCTGCCACTCGTAGCGGCGCCGGCCAGAAGGCGCCGCGTACCGGGTACGCGGCCGGAAGCCCCCGGGGCAACGCGGGCAGGCCGGGACACGGCTCGTCGCGCAGGGCGAGCCCGGCCGGACACGGCTCGTCGCGCGGAGCGAGCCCGGCCGGACACGGCTCATCGCGCGGAGCACGTACCGTGGAGGGGTGAACAGCGGACAGATGATCGACTGGGACGTCGCTATCTCGACCGGCGTCAGGTGGGTGCGGCCCGGGCCCCAGGTCAGCCTGGCCGACGCGAGGGCGGCGGTCGAGGAACTGCGCGCGCTCGCCGTCACCGTCGCCGAGCCGGTCCACCAGGTCACCGGGATGTTCAGCACCGAGGACGCCGGCCGGGTGGCGGTGGTGGACCGCCCCGGCTGGATCCGGGCGAACGTGGACGGGTTCCGGGTGGTCCTCGATCCGCTCGCCGCGCACCTTCGCGAACGGGGCCGGGCGCCCGAGCCCGGCTCGGTGGTCGCCGCGGTGGGCTCCCGCGTCACCGGCATGCAGGCCGGCCTCATCCTCGCCTACCTGGCGGGCCGGGTGCTCGGGCAGTACGAGCTGTTCCTCCCCCCCGACGCGGACACCCCCGCTGGCGCCGCGCCCGCGGGCCGGCTGACCCTGGTGGCGCCCAACATTCTTATGGTGGAGCGCGAGCTGGGGGTGGACCCGCACGACTTCCGCCGCTGGGTCTGCCTGCACGAGGAGACGCACCGGACCCAGTTCACCTCGGTGAGCTGGCTCCGCGGCTACGTGCAGGAGCAGATGACCGAGTTCCTGCTCGCCTCCGACCTCGACCCGGCGACCATGCTGGACCGCGTGCGCGCCGCCGCCGATGCGGTGGCCGGGGCGGTGCGCGGCGGCGACGGCGGCGAGAGCCTCATCGAGGCCATCCAGACCCCCCGCCAGCGGGAGATCCTCGACCGCCTCACCTGCGTCATGACTCTGGTGGAAGGCCACGGCGACTACGTGATGGACGCCGTCGGGCCGCAGGTGGTGCCCTCGGTCGCCGAGATCCGGGCCGCCTTCAACGCCCGCCGGGGATCGGCCTGGCTGGAGCAGGCCATCCGCCGGATGCTGGGCATCGACCTGAAGATGAAGCAGTACGCACAGGGCTCACAGTTCGTCTCGACCGTGGTGGCCGAAGCCGGGATGGACACCTTCAACCGCGTCTGGACGTCGCCGGAGACGCTGCCCACCAAAGCCGAGATCAGCGACCCGGCCCGCTGGCTGGAGCGCGTCGGGGGCAACGGCGCCAAGGCGCTGGAGGCCTGACCGGCGATGGGCCCGCCGCCCGCGGTGGCCGAGGTCCGCAGGGCCGTCCGCCGCGGGCTGGACGGCCTGGAGGCAGGAGACCTGGTGCTGGCCGCCTGCTCGGGCGGGGCGGATTCGCTGGCGCTCGCGGCGGCCCTGGCCCACGAGGCGCCGCGGCAGGGGCTGCGGGCGGGCGGGGTCACCGTCGACCACCGGCTCCAGCCCGGATCAGCGCAGCGGGCTGCCGCCGTCGCCACGCTCCTGGCGGGGCTTGGTCTCGACCCGGTGTGCAGCGTGCCGGTGACGGTCGCCGCCGGCCCCGGCATGGGCGGCCCAGAGGCCGCCGCCCGCGGCGCGCGTTACCAGGCGCTGGATGAGGTGGCCCGGCGCACCGGCGCGCGCGCCATCCTGCTCGGCCACAGCCTGGACGACCAGGCGGAAACCGTCCTGCTCGGCCTGGCCCGTGGCTCGGGCCCCAGGTCGCTGCGCGGGATGCCGGCCCACCGGGGCCACTACCGGCGGCCCCTGCTCGGCGTGAGCCGGGCCACCCTGCGGGCGGCGTGCGACGCCGCCGGGCTGGAGCCCTGGGACGATCCGCACAACGCGGACCCCGCCTTCGCCCGGGCCCGGGTCCGGCAGCAGGCGCTCCCGGCGCTGGAGGCGGCGCTCGGCCCGGGGGTCGCGCAGGCGCTCGCCCGCACCGCGGGCCAGCTGCGGTCCGACGGCGAGGCACTCGATGAGCTCGCCGCCAGCCAGGCGCCGCTGATGCGGGACCCGGACGGCGGCTGGCTGGCTGACGCGCTGCGGGCCGCGCCCACCGCGGTCAGGACCCGCGTGCTGCGGATGGCGGCGCTCGAAGCCGGGTGCCCTCCGGGCAAGCTCACCGCCCGGCACGTCGGCGCGCTCGACGCCCTGGTGACCGGCTGGCACGGGCAGCGCTGGACCACCCTGCCCGGGGGAGTCCGCGCCCTGCTCCGGTGTGGCAGGCTGATCTTCGCTGGCGGGGCCGATGCTGGTCATGCCCTGCAGCCCAGTGACGACCCCGGGGACCGCCTCGCCCACCGCGAGACGGGGAAGGACCGCCGGAATGGGCGGCCGGGGCCTGACGAGGCGGAGGTCATGGTTGGACGCGACTGACGTGGGGGCCGACCTCAAAGAGGTGCTCATCCCAGCCGCCCGCGTGAAGGAGCGGGTCGTCGAGCTGGCCGCCCAGATCGACACCGACTACGCCGGCCGCGAACTGCTGCTGGTGGGGGTGCTCAAAGGGGCGGTCATGGTCATGGCCGACCTCGCGCGGGCGCTCCGGCTGCCGGTGCAGATGGACTGGATGGCCATATCCTCCTACGGGTCCGGGACCAAGTCGTCGGGCGTCGTGCGGATCCTCAAGGATCTCGACACCGACATCTGCGGCCGTCACGTGCTGGTGGTGGAGGACATCATCGACTCGGGCCTGACCCTGTCCTGGCTGATGGGGAATCTGCGGTCCCGGGAGCCGGCCTCGCTGGCCGTCTGCGTGCTGCTGCGCAAGCCGGGCGCGGAGCAGATGGGCGTCGAGGTCGCCTACACCGGGTTCGACATCGGGAACGAGTTTGTGATCGGGTACGGGCTCGACTACGCCGAGCGTTACCGGAACCTGCCGTTCGTCGGGACCCTCGCGCCGCATGTCTACGGTGGGGAACTGGCCGATCACCCCAAGGGGGAACACGATCAGTGATCGGTAGCGTTGTTGCCTGGAGAGGCCTGGAGGGCACACGGCGGCTCCTGCGCCCAAGAGATCCCAGGCGCGGTGTACCGTCAAGTATCCCCGCACCACAGCCGGGAATGAGAAGGAAGCCGGTCATGGTCACTGGGACCCACGACAGCCCCGCCGGGGGTCGGCGGGCTACGACGCTGGTCAGGAGGAACCCGTCCCGAACAGGCGGGGTCGTTCACCGATGGATCTGAAGCGTTATTTCCGCGGGCCCTTCGTAGCGGTCCTTGTGATGCTGCTGCTGTTCTTCATCGTGTTCTCGTACGCCAACCGCGGCACGTCGTACACGCAGAAGGACACGTCGCAGGTCGTGGGGGCCATCGAAAGTGGCAACGTCAAGTCAGCCGTCCTCACCGACAAGAACCAGACCATCCAGATCGTCACCAACAACGGCGACCACTGGCAGGCGAACTGGGTCGGCAACCAGGGCCAGCAGCTCGCCACCGAGCTGCAGAAGAACAAGCCGCCGCAGGGCTACAACGTCGTCGTCCCCAGCGGCAACTCGGTGCTGGGCCTGATCATCGGCTTCCTGCCTTACATACTGATCATCCTGTTCTTCCTGTTCCTGATGAACCAGATGCAGGGCGGCGGCTCGCGGGTGATGAACTTCGGCAAGTCGAAGGCGAAGCTCATCACCAAGGACACGCCGAAGACCACGTTCGCCGACGTGGCCGGGGCCGACGAGGCCATCGAGGAGCTCCAGGAGATCAAGGAGTTCCTGCAGAGCCCGGGCAAGTTCCAGGCGATCGGCGCCAAGATCCCCAAGGGCGTGCTGCTCTACGGGCCGCCCGGGACCGGCAAGACCCTGCTCGCGCGGGCCGTCGCCGGCGAGGCCGGCGTCCCCTTCTACTCGATCTCCGGCTCCGATTTCGTTGAGATGTTCGTCGGCGTCGGCGCCTCGCGGGTGCGCGACCTGTTCGAGCAGGCGAAGGCGAACGCGCCGGCGATCGTGTTCGTGGACGAGATCGACGCGGTCGGCCGGCACCGTGGCGCCGGGTTCGGCGGCGGCCACGACGAGCGTGAGCAGACCCTCAACCAGCTGCTCGTCGAGCTCGACGGGTTCGACGTCAAGGGCGGGGTCATCGTCATCGCCGCCACCAACCGGCCCGACATCCTCGACCCCGCGCTGCTGCGCCCGGGCCGGTTCGACCGTCAGATCGTGGTCGCCCAGCCCGACCTCGCCGGCCGCAAGGGCATCCTGCGGGTGCACGCCCGCGGCAAGCCCTTCGCCCCGGATGTGGAACTCGACCTGATCGCCCGCCGGACGGCCGGCTTCACCGGCGCCGACCTCGCCAACGTGATCAACGAGGGTGCGCTGCTCACCGCGCGGCACAACGGCACCCAGATCACCATGGCCGCGCTGGAGGAGTCCATCGACCGGGTCATGGCCGGCCCCGAGCGCAAGAGCGTCCTGCTCTCGGAGAAGGAGCGCAAGCTCATCGCCTACCACGAGGGCGGCCACGCGCTGGTCGGCCACGCGCTGCCCAACGCCGACCCGGTTCACAAGATCACGATCATCCCGCGCGGCCGGGCGCTCGGCTACACCGCCTCCGCGCCGCAGGAGGACAAGTTCCTGGTCACCCGGTCGGAGATGATGGACCAGCTGGCCATGCTGCTCGGCGGGCGGACCGCGGAGGAGCTCGTCTTCCACGAGCCCACCACCGGCGCCGCCAACGACATCGAGAAGGCCAGCCAGATCGCGCGCGGCATGGTGACCGAGTACGGGATGAGCGAGCGGCTCGGCGCGCGCAAGTTCGGCACCGGCGACGGCGAGCCCTTCCTCGGCCGGGAGATGTCCCACAACCGGGACTACTCCGAGGAGATCGCCTCCACCATCGACGAGGAGGTGCGCCGCCTCATCGAGTCCGCGCACGACGAGGCGTGGGAGATCCTCGTCCAGTACCGGGAGGTGCTGGACGACCTGGTCCTGAAGCTGATGGACAAGGAGACCCTCAGCCGGCAGGAGGTCCTGGCGATCTTCGCCCCGATCAAGACCCGGCCCTCCCGCGGCTCCTACACCGGCTACGGCAAGCGGCTGCCGTCGGACCGCCCGCCGGTGCTCACGCCGAAGGAACTGGCGCTGACCGCCGCCGCGGACGTGAAGGACCTGGCCTCACCGGGCAACGGGTCCGGCTCGGCCGGCTCGTACGGCAGCCCGACCGCGGAGCTGCCCGCGCTCGGCGGCGACGACGAAGGCGGCGGAGAGTCCCGTTGACCGAGCCGATCGACACCGGGCGCATTGAGCGTGCGGTGCGTGAGATCCTGCTCGCCATCGGGGAGGACCCGGACCGGGACGGGCTGGCTGAGACCCCGGCCCGGGTGGCGCGCGCCTACGCCGAGCAGTTCTCCGGGCTTGCGCAGCGCCCCGAGGACGTGCTGGCCACGGTGTTCGACGCCGACTACGACGAGCTGATCCTGGTCCGCGACATCGAGGTCTACAGCATCTGCGAGCACCACCTCGTCCCATTCTTCGGCTTCGCACACGTCGGGTACATCCCGAACGAGAAGGGCCAGATCACGGGCCTGTCCAAGCTGGCCCGGCTGGTGGACGTCTACGCCCGCAGGCCCCAGGTCCAGGAGCGCATGACCAGCCAGATCGCGGACGCCCTGATGACGGTGCTCGAGCCGCGCGGCGCGCTGGTCGTGATCGAGGCCGAGCATCTGTGCATGTCGATGCGCGGCGTGCGCAAGCCAGGCGCGAAGACCGTGACCTCGGCCGTCCGCGGCAGCATGCGGGACAGCGACCGTACCCGGGCCGAGGCCATGAGCCTGCTGCTACGCCACAGCTAGGGCCCGGGCGGCCCTGGGGTGCGGCGGGCTGAAGAGCTGCCGCGGATGCCTTAGCCTCGAAACGGAGTGCCGCCACCCCCGCGTCACCCGCGGGCTGGGCAACTGTTCACGTGGGGGAGGCGCAACCGGGGGTAACCCTATTCCGGGAGATTGCCCGCGCCGGGACCAGCGCGACTACGCTGATCCCCCGTGATGCAGGGCCTGAAGAACATGCCGCAGACCGACGAGCCCAGCGCCCCGTCTCTCGCCCCACCTGCCGAGGCGGACGAGGGCGGATATACCCGCGCGCGGGTCCTACGCGTCCCCGACCGCCGCCAGCAGCGCAGGTGGGTGCCGATCACCACCGGATGGCTCTGCCTGCTGATCGGGCTCGCCGACGTGATCGAGGTGGCGATCCCGAGCCTGCAGCTGCATCACCGGCTGCACCGCATCGCGCCCTTCGTGCCCGGCACCATGACGAACGTCACGAGCACCGCGACCGTGATCATCGGGCTGCTGCTGCTCATGCTTTCCCACGGGCTCCGGCGCCGGAAGCGCCGTGCGTGGGAGGCCACCACCGTGCTGCTGGCGTTCAGCGCGGTGATCCACCTGCTGCACGGCTACCACATCCAGGTCGTTGCCGCGGTGGCCGTGGTGGCGGTGCTGCTGTTCTTCCGTCACGAGTTCTACGCCGTGGGCGATCCGTGGACCCGGTGGCGGGCGGCCGGGGTCTTCGTCGGCCTGGTCATCGCGGACGTGGCGATCGGCCTCACGTACATGCTGCTGGCCCGGCACCTGGCCATGGACTACTCGCTCTGGCAGCGGACCGTGCACACGGTCTACGGCCTGGTGGGCGTGTCCGGGCCGGTCCAGTTCGTCCCGGACGCCCGGGCCGACCTGTTCAACACGCTGACCTCCACCCTTGGCGTGTTCACGCTGGTGGTGACGGCCTACCTGTTCCTGCGTCCCGCCAAGCTGGCGGCCCGGGCCAGCGAGGCCGACTACCAGCGCATCAGGGAACTGCTGGACAGGTACGGCGACCTCGATTCGCTGGGCTACTTCGCGCTGCGCAGCGACAAGAACGTGATCTGGTCACAGACGGGCAAGGCCTGCATCGGGTACCGGGTCGTGTCCGGAGTGATGCTCGCCAGCGGCGACCCGATCGGGGACCCGGAGGCGTGGCCGGGCGCGATGCACGCGTTCCTCGACGAGGCGGCGCGTCACGCGTGGGTGCCCGCCGCCATGGGCTGCGGGGAGCTGGGCGCGGAGATCTGGTGCCGCGAGGGCGCGCTGACCGCCCTGGAACTCGGCGACGAGGCCATCGTGGACGTGGCCAGCTTCACGCTGCAGGGCCGGGCCATGCGCAACGTCCGCCAGATGGTGGCGCGGGTATGCCGGCAGGGCTACGTTGCGGACATCCGGCGGGTCGCGGACATCGACCGTGATGAGATCGACCGCATCGTCAGCCGGGCTGACTCCTGGCGCGGCAGCCCGACCGAGCGCGGCTTCTCCATGGCGCTCGGCCGGGTCGGCGGGGCCGAGGACGGGCAGTGCGTCGTCGCCACCGCGACCGAGAACGGGGTGCTGCGCGGCCTGCTGCACTTCGTCCCCTGGGGGTCTGATGGGCTGTCGCTCGACCTGATGCGCAGGGACCGCAACGCTCAGCCGGGCGTGAACGACTTCCTGATCGTCGAGGCCATCAAGACGGCCCACACGCTGGGGGTCAAGCGGATCTCGCTCAACTTCGCGGCCTTCCGGTCCGCGCTGGAACGGGGTGAGCGGATCGGGGCCGGCCCGGTGCTGCGGGTCTGGCGCCGCTTCCTGGTCTTCATCTCCCGGTGGTTCCAGATCGAGTCGCTGTACAAGTTCAACGCCAAGTTCTGCCCGGTCTGGGTGCCGCGCTTCTTCGTCTTCCCCGGGACCAAGGACGCAGTCCGGGTCGGCGTGGCCGCGCTGGAAGCCGAGGCGTTCCTGGTCTGGCCCCGGCTGGAGCTGCGCTGGCTCGCCCGCAGACTGGGGCTGGCCCGTGCGCGGCGCAGCCTGCGGCGCTTCCTCAAGGCTGGGCCCTTTGCCCAGCGGATCGGCCGCTGACCCCGCTGATCCGCGGCCCCGCGGCGCCGGGCATCTCCGGGCGGCCAGGCGCGGCGGATCGGCGGGCGCCCCCCCGGGGCTCGGCGCCGGCCGTGGTGGCACTGGGGAATGATCCGCTCGCCGCACTAGGGTGACGCTCATGACGAGCGACGTAGGGACGGGCGCCGCTGATCCAGGCCCGCCGGGGCTGCCGAGCGTGGACCGGTGCCTGGTGATGGGGGTGGTGAACGTCACCCCTGACTCGTTCTCGGACGGAGGTTCCTGGTTCGGCGCCGGCGCCGCGATCGCCCGTGGCCTGCAACTGGCCGAGCAGGGGGCGGACATCGTCGACGTGGGCGGGGAATCCACCCGGCCGGGAGCGCAGCGGGTGTCGGCGGATGAGGAACTGCGGCGGGTGGGGCCGGTCATCAGCGGGCTCGCCCGCGCTGGCGTGCCGGTCAGCGTGGACACGATGCGGGCCGAGGTGGCGCAGGCCGCGCTGGAGGTGGGCGCCCGGCTGGTCAACGACGTCAGCGGGGGGCTGGCCGATCCCGAGATGCCCAGGCTGGTCGGCAAGGCCGGTGTTCCCTACGTGGTCATGCACTGGCGCGGGCACAGCCACCAGATGCAGGATCGCGCCGTGTACCACGACGTGGTCGGTGAGGTCTGTGCGGAGCTGCGCCGCCGGGTCGATGCGGTCGTGGCGGCGGGAGTCGACCCGGCGCTGATCATCCTCGACCCCGGCCTCGGGTTCGCCAAGCTGGCCGAGCACAACTGGGAGTTGCTGACCCACCTCGCGGAGATCTCCCGCCTCGGCGGCAGCGGTACCGCCTTCCCGGTCTTGATCGGGGCCTCGCGCAAACGGTTTCTCGGCAGGCTGCTCGCGGCCGCTGACGGTTCGGCGCGCTCGTTCGCCGGCTGTGACGATGCGACGGTGGCGGTCACCGCCCTCGCCGCCGCGGCGGGTGCGTGGTGCTGCCGGGTCCATGAGGTGCCGGCGAACGCCGACGCGGTGCGGGTCGCGCAGGCCTGGCGGGAGGCGGCGGGCCCGGCCGGGCCCGCCGGAACGGACGGGGCGGCCGGATGAGCCTGGACCGGATCACGCTGGAGGGCCTGCGCGTGTTCGCCCGGCACGGCGTCCGTGAGCGCGAGCAGCGCGACGGCCAAGAGTTCATCATCGACGCCGTTTTGTGGCTGGATACGCGGGCAGCGGCGGCTGGTGACGATCTTTCCCTTACGGTCGACTATGGTGCCGTCGCCGACCGGCTGGTGCGGCTGGCCAGCGGGCCGCCGGTGCGGCTCGTCGAGACGCTGGCGCAGCGGCTGGCGGACGGGTGCCTGTCGGAACCGCGCGTCGAGGAGGTAGAGATCACCGTCCACAAGCCCCATGCCCCGATACCCCACCGGTTCAGCGACGTGACCGTGGCGATCCGGCGGCGGCGCACGTGAGCGGCGACCGAGGAACCGGGCCGCGGCCCGCTGGCCGGCCCGGCCGCCCGGGGGCGGAACCCGGGTCACCATCGCGCTCGGCAGCAATCTCGGCCACCGGCTCGAGAATCTGCAGGGTGGCCTCGATGCGCTTTTCGACGCCCCTGAGCTCGCCCTGGTCGCGGTGTCACCTGTCTACCTGACCGCGCCGGTAGGCGGCCCCGACCAGCCCGACTACCTGAACGCCGTGCTCATCGCGACGACGACGCTGCCCGCCCACGCCGTCCTGGAGCGGTGCCACGGGGTGGAGGCCGTCTTTGGGCGGGTCAGGGACGAGGTCTGGGGCCCTCGCCCGCTCGACCTGGACATCATCGTCTACGGTGACGTCGTGAGTGACGACCCGGAGCTGATCTTGCCGCATCCCCGGGCGCATGAGCGTGCCTTCGTCCTCGCCCCGTGGCACGACATCGACCCGGACGCGGAGATCCCGGGCTGGGGCCAGGTATCGGATCTGCTGGCCAAGATCGGCCCGGCTGACATACGGCGACTGGACGACGCCGTGCTGCACCCGCCCGCATGACGGCACCGGCGGCCCGTTCCCGCCCACCGGTGGCCCGTTCCCGCCCGGCAGTGGCCTGTTCCCGCCCACCGGCGGTGCGTTCCCGCCCGGCGGCGGCCCATTTCCGCCCGGCGGTGCGCGGATGACCCCTACCCGGGTGCGCACGCTGGTCATCATCGCCGTGGTGGCCGCGGCCGTTTCCTGGCTGCTGCTGCGGCCGACCTATTCGGTGCTCCCGCCGTTGCCGTGGACGGGAGTGCCCGCGCTGCTGCTGCTGGCGGCGGCGGAGGCGTGGAGCGGCCGGAGCCTGCGGGCCCGCCTGCGCGGCCGCGGCAGGCCGGTGCCCCCGATCGCGGTGGCCCGGATGGCCGCTCTCGCCAAGGCCACATCCCTGGCTGCGGCCCTGGTCGGCGGGCTCGCCGCCGGCTTGCTGCTGTACGTGGCGGGGTCGCTGGACAAGGCCGCCTACCGTGCGGACGCCTATGCGTCCGCGGGCACGCTCGTATCCGCCCTCGTCCTTGTCCTGGCCGCTTTGTACCTGGAGAACGCCTGCCGGGTCCCCACCCCCGATGACCAGGCCGGCCAGCCGCCCGACGCTCCCAGCCAACCCCGCTAACCGGGCGGGTCACCTGTCCATGTCGCCCACGACAAAGAACATCGAGCCCAGGATGGCGGGCAGGTCGGCGACGCGGCTGGCCGGCAGCAACTCGGCAAGCACCTGCACATTGCTGAACGAGGCCGAGCGCAGCTTCAGCCGCCAGGGCGTCTTGCCTCCGCGGGAGACCAGGTAGTACCCGTTGATCCCGAGCGGGTTCTCCGCCCAGGCGTAAGCGTGGCCCTCGGGCACCTTGAAGACCTTGGGCAGGCGGGCACTGAGCGGTCCCGGCGGCAGGGTAGCCAGCCGGCTGGCGCACGCGTCCACCAGATCCAGCGACGCCCCGACCTGGTCCAGCAGGCACTCGAACCGGGCCAGGCAGTCGCCTTCGGCCCTGGTCACCACCTGCAGCACGCCCGTAAGCTCGCCGTAGGCGAGGTAGGGCTCATCACGCCGCAGGTCGAAGTCGACCCCGCAGGCCCGGGCGGCCGGCCCGCTCACCCCGTACTGGCGTACCTGCTCACCGGTGAGCGCCCCCACACCCCGGGTGCGCGCCCGGAAGCCCTCGTGCTCCCGGACCACCGCGCCGATGACCGGCAGCGCGGACCGTACCTGGCCGACGGCCTCGTGTACGCGGCTGAGCCAGCCCGCCGGCAGTTCCGCCGCCAGGCCCCCGACCCGGTTGAACATGTAATGCATCCGGCCACCTGAGATCTCCTCCATGACCGCCTGGATGAGTTCCCGTGCGTCGAACGCCGCCCGCGCGGCCACTTCAGGGCTGGCGCCGCCGTCCGGCGCAACATCAGCGGCGGCGATCTCCGGTGGGTAGGCGCTCAAGAAGGCCAGGTGGCTGAGGATGCGGTTCAGCTCGGCGAGCAGGGTGCGGGCCCAAACCCCGCGTGGCGGCACCTCGATCCCGGCCAGCCGCTCGGCGGCGAGGACCACGCCCAGCTCGCTGGAGAACGCGCTCAGCCAGTCATGACGGTTGGCCAGCACGATAATCTGCCGGTAGTCCCGCGCCTCGAACAGTTTCTCCGCGCCACGGTGCACGTACCCGATCATGGGCTCGGCGGCGACGATCCGGTCCGCCTCCACCGTGAGGCTGAGCCGGAGCATGCCGTGACCGGACGGATGCCCCGGCCCGAGGTTGATGAGCAGCCGCTCCGAGTCGGCCCCCGTCGGCGCCCAGGCCCCGGTGACCGCGTCCATGTGGCGCTGCGACATGGCCCCATGCTCCCACGCGAGGAGCCGCCGGCAGCCTGCCAGCGGGGCCGGTCAGGCGAGCGGCTAGTCGAGGGTGGCGAGCCTGGCCGGGATGTCTATGCCCACCGCCTGCACCAGCCAGCCGAACGCGCCGAGGCCCTGGGCGTCGATCAGCTCGGCCTCCTCGGACGCCTGAGACAGCGCCCGCGCATAACCCAGCGGGTCGTTTCTCGCTTGCGCCAGCGTGGGTCGGCGGCCGGTCACCCCGAGCGCCCAGAGGGCCTGGCGCTGCGTCGTGAGCACGGTCGCGGTCGCGTACGCCACCCGGCATGCGCACGCCATCCGGCCGGCGTCGGCACAGGCGTCGAGCGCGACGTGTGCCGTGATGTCGCATGACCCGTCGGGGATGGCGCGCACCACCCGCCCGTCCCGGTATCCGGTGAGGGTGCCCGGCCCGGGCCGGCCCGACCGCTGGTGGCCGTAGTCGGCGGCGACAGCCAGGCCGCGGGCGATGCGGCGGACGACCCCGGCCCAGGCCTGACACCGCGTCCGGCCTATCTCGGCGCGGTCGCCGGGCGCGGACAGCGGCCACCATGCGCGCGACCAGGCCAGATCGGCCGGCGGGAGCGGCGGGCCCGGCCGTTCCGCGCCGCTTCCAGTCTCCACCAGCACCAGCCGCGGCCCGTCCGGCGTGAGTTCCGCCACGTCAAGCGGGATGTTGTCCAGCCACTCACTAGCGATCACCAGCCCGGTGATGGCGGCGGGCAGCGACGCCTGCCAGTGGATGCGCGGGTCGAGCCCGTCCGGCCGGGGCGCGATCTCCACCGCCCATGCGGTGATCCGCGCGGCTAGCCCACGGTCGCGGCTGGCCTCATTGAGCACCTGCCTGAGCAGCTCGCCCCGGCCGGCGCCAACGTCGACGAGGTCGAGGCGGCGGGGGTGACCGAGCGCGGCGTCGACCTCGCGCAGCAGGCTGAGCAGGGCCCCGGCGTAAGCCGGCGAGACATGGGCCGAGGTGCGGAAATGCCGTGCCGGCGGCTCGCCCCGGGCGTAGAAGCCAGCCGGGCCGTACAGAGCCGCCTGCATCGCCTCACGCCAGGTCGTCCACACCCCGCCGACTGTAGTGGCCGGGCCAGCCGTGACGGCGCGGCCCTGGCTACCGTGACCGCGGCCCCGCCAGCCGGGCGGCGCGCGTGGATATGCTGATCAGTGCCGTCTGGAACCCAGGCTGGAGCGAGAGGGAAACTGACGCGATGCCGAACCCGGCGGGACCGCCGACCCCACCTCATCCCGCGCGGCTCCGGGTGGGCGTCATCGGGGCCGGGCGGGTCGGGGTCACTCTCGGCGCCGCGCTCGCCCGCGCTGGCCACCTCCTGACCGGCGTGGCCGCGGTCTCCGAGGCCTCCCGGCAGCGCGCCGCGCGGATGCTGCCCGGCGTCGAGGTCAAGCAGCCGCAGGACGTGCTCGCCGGGGCCGACCTCGCGCTGCTCACCGTCCC
Organism: uncultured Actinomycetes bacterium; assembly: GCA_963730065.1. Lineage (GTDB taxonomy): Bacteria > Actinomycetota > Actinomycetes > Streptosporangiales > Streptosporangiaceae > UBA9676. Next base: position 53,680 of record CAVSQL010000025.1, read on the forward strand.
GGACGATGCGCTGCCCGGTCTGGTGGCGGGGCTGAGCGCGACCGGCACCCCGCTGGAAGGCCGGCTGGTCGCGCACACCAGCGGCAGGCACGGCACCGCGGTCCTCGCGCCCGCGACCCGCCTCGGCGCGCTGCCACTGGCCCTGCATCCGGTCATGACCTTCACCGGCCGCCCCGATGACGTGAACCGGCTGGCTGGCATCAGTTTCGGCGTGACCGCGCCCCAGTCGCTCCGGCTGGTCGCGGAGGCACTGGTGATCGAGATGGGCGGCGAGCCCGTCTTCATCGAGGAAGCGAGCCGGGAGCTCTACCACGCGGCGCTCGCGAGCGCCGCCAACCACCTCGTCACGCTGGTAGTCCAGGCGGCTGAACTGCTCGGCGTCGCCGGGGTGGCCGACCCGGCCCGGATGCTCACGCCGCTGCTGTCGGCGGCGCTCGACAACGCGCTGCGGCTCGGGGACGCCGGGCTCACCGGGCCGGTGGCCCGCGCCGACGCGGAGACCGTGGCCGGCCACCTGGACGCGCTGCGCCAGGTGTCGCCCGAGGCGCTGCGGGCCTACGTCGCGCTGGCCAGGCTCACCGCCGACCGTGCGCTGGCGGCGGGCATCCTGGCCCCGCCCGAGGCGCAGCGCCTCCTCGACGTGCTGGCCGGCGCCCCGCGATGATCCCGATCCTCGCCCGGACCAGGCGCGGGCTGGCTGCCGCCCGCCACGGCCTGCCCGCACCGGTGATACTGGTCCCCACCATGGGCGCGCTCCACGACGGTCACCGCGCGCTGCTCCGGCGCGCATCCGAGCTTTCCATGCCGAACGGATCCGTCGTGGTGTCCGTGTTCGTCAACCCGCTCCAGTTCGGGGCGGGTGAGGACCTTGACCGCTACCCGCGCACCCTGGACGACGACCTGGCGGTGTGCGGGGAAGAGCAGGTGGCGCTGGTGTTCGCGCCCAGCGCGGCCCAGATGTACCCGCAGGAGCAGCTGATCACCGTCGACCCGGGGCCGATGGGGCAGGTGCTCGAGGGCGCGTCACGGCCCGGGTTCTTCACCGGGGTGCTCACGGTGGTGCTCAAACTGTTCCAGCTGGCAGCGCCGCAGGTGGCGGTGTTCGGGGAGAAGGACGCCCAGCAGCTGGCCCTGATCCGGCGGATGACGCAGGACCTGGATCTCGGAGTGGGGATCGCCAGCGTGCCCACGGTGCGTGACCCCGACGGCCTGGCCGTGGCCAGCCGGAACAGCTACCTGTCGGCAGCCGAGCGCCGCGCCGCGCTCGCCCTGCCCGGCGCGCTGCGGGCCGGGCGGGAAGCACAGGAGGACGGCCCGGAGGCGGCGCTGAAGGCGGCGGCCGCGATCCTGGACGAAGCGGCCCAGGCGGAACCGCCGCTGGTCACCGATTACCTGGCCCTGGTCGATCCGGGCAGCTTCGCCCCGGTGGCAGCGGATTACGCGGGCGAAGCGCTGCTGCTGGCGGCGGCCCGGGCCGGCTCGACCCGGCTGATCGACAACGTGGCGGTCGTGCTGGGGGGCCACAGCTGAGCGGGAGTGTGACACCCTCGCTGCAGGGCGGGCGAGGGCTCGGCCGGGTGTAGAGGTGCGGGAAGGCCATGCTGCTGACGATTGACGTGGGTAACACCAACACCGTGCTCGGCGTGTTCGAGGGCGAGCAGGTGATCGAGCACTGGCGCATCGCCACCGATCCGGTGCGCACCGCCGACGAGCTCGCGGTGGTGCTGCAGGGCCTGCTCGCCCAGAGCGCCGTGCTGAAGGATCCCGACATCAGGGGGATCGCGCTGTGCTCGACGGTGCCTTCGGTGCTGCATGAGATGCGTGAGATGTTCCGGCGTTACTACGGTGACGTCCCCGCGCTGATCGTGGAGCCGGGCGTGCGCACCGGCGTGTCGGTCCGGATGGACAACCCGAAGGAGGTCGGCAGCGACCGCATCATGAACACCGTCGCCGCGGCCCATCTCTACGGCGGCCCGGCGGTGGTGGTGGACTTCGGCACGTCAACCAACTTCGACGCCGTGAGCGCGAAAGGGGAGTTCGTCGGCGGGGCGCTGGCCCCGGGGATCGAGATCTCCGTGGATGCCCTGACCCGGCGCGCCGCCCAGCTGCTGAAGGTCGAGCTCGTCCGCCCTCAGCACGTGATCGGCAAGAACACGGTGGAGGCGCTGCAGTCCGGCATCATCTTCGGCTTCGCCGGCCAGGTCGAGGGCATCGCCACGCGCATGACCCACGAGCTCGCCCCCGACGATCCCGAGTCGGTGACCGTCATCGCCACCGGCGGGCTGGCCCCGCTGGTCCTGGACGAGATCAGCGTGATCGACGTGCACGAGCCCTGGCTGACGCTGATCGGGCTGCGGCTGGTCTACGAGCGGAATCTCAGGGGCGACTGACCCAGGCCCGTCGGGCCGGGGTCCGGCGTGGCCAGCGACGGGACGAAAGCCCCTAACGGCTGCTGGATGGACCAGGCAGCATCGCGAGCAGCGCGCGATATCGTCGAGTCGGCTGGCCTGACCTACCTCCAGGCCCCTACATCGCTGAGGAAGTTCGCCGCCGCGGGATTCGCGAGTAGCCCGCCCGGCATCCACTGGCTGCCGGCGGCCCACCCCGGATTCCGCACGGGGGCCACACACCACATCCGCACGGGCACCACACGGAAATCGCACGGTGAGATGGGCCGGCCAGCGGGCGTGGCCACCTCGCCACGTGACGGCGCGCCCCGCCCACGGCCAGCCGGTGGCCGTAACCAGGTCACCGGACCCGACAGATAAGGGGAAGACATGGCGACGCAGCCAGCTCAGCAACCTCCGTACCCGGTCCAGTTCTCCGTTGACTACCCGGACCGCGACCTCAACCGGGTGACCACGGCATTCCGCATCTTCACGGTCATCCCCATCGCCATCGTGCTCGGCACGATCGCCGGCGGCACCTGGCAATGGTCCTCTCAGCACGGCGCCACCACGACCGTCGCCGCGGCCGGCGGCCTGCTTTTCCTGGGGCCGCTGCTCATGATCCTCTTTCGCCAGAAGTACCCGCGCTGGTGGTTCGACTGGAACCTCGAGCTGCAGCGTTTCAGCAACCGGGTGGGCATCTACTTCGCGCTGATGGACGACAAGTACCCCTCGACCGACGATCACCAGTCGGTTCATCTGGAGTACCACTACCCGGACGCGGCCCGTGACCTGAACCGGTGGCTGCCCCTGGTGAAATGGCTGCTGGCGATCCCGCATTACATCGTGCTCTTCTTCCTCGACATCGCCGTGGTCGTGGTCGTGATCGTGACCTGGTTCGCGATCCTGTTCACCGGCCGCTACCCCCGTGGGATGTTCGACTTCGTGGAGGGGGTCATCCGCTGGCACAACCGCGTGGTCGGCTACGTGCTCACCCTGGTCACCGACCAGTACCCGCCGTTCCGGCTGGCGCCCTGAGCGCCGGGGCCCAGGCCGCCGGCGGGAGGCCCAGGCCGCCGGCGGCCGTACCCGCCCCCTGACCGCCAGCGGGCGGCCGCGGCGGGCGGTTATCCGTGTGCCGGCTGCGCGCCGTGCCCGGTAGCCTCTTCCGGGTGGAAGACGATCAGGTCCCGGCCGGTGACACGGGCGGGCACGAGAGCAGTCAGCCCGGTGTGCCGGAGCAGATGAAGGTCCGGCTGGCCAAGCGGGAACGGCTGCTCGCGGCGGGCGTCAACCCCTACCCGGTCGGATTCCCCCGCACCCACACGATCGGCGAGATCCGTGAACGCTACCCGGATCTGGCGCCCGACACCGCGACCGGGGACCGGGTCGGGGTGGTGGGCCGGGTGATGCTGTCCCGCATCGGCGGGCGGCTCTGCTTCGCGACCATCCGTGACGGCACCGGCGACATCCAGATCATGATCTCGGCGGACCGGGTCGGCCCGGACGCCCTGGCCGCCTGGAAGCGCGACGTTGACCTCGGGGACCACGTCGGCGTGGAGGGCGAGGTCATCTCCTCCCGGCGCGGCGAACTGTCCGTGCTGGCGGACTCCTACGCCATCACGGCCAAGAGCCTGCGGCCCCTGCCCGAGAAACACCGGGGCCTGGCGGACGCCGAGTCGCGGGTCCGCCAGCGTTATGTGGATCTGATCGTCAACCCGGAGACGCGGCGGATGGCGGAAATCCGCGGCGCCGTCATCCGGTCGCTGCGGGAGGAGCTGCACGCGCGCGGGTTCCTCGAGGTGGAGACGCCGGCGCTGCAGCCGGTGCACGGCGGGGCGAACGCGCGCCCGTTCACCACCCACATCAACGCCTACGACCTGGACATCTACCTGCGGATCGCGCTGGAACTGTACCTCAAGCGGCTGGTCGTCGGCGGGATCGAGAAGGTCTTCGAGATCGGCCGCAACTTCCGCAATGAGGGCGCGGACGCCACCCACAGCCCCGAGTTCAGCATGCTCGAGGTCTACGAGGCGTACGGCGACTACAACACGATCGGCACCCTCACCAGGGAGCTGATCCAGGCGGCGGCGGTGGCGGCGCTGGGCACCACGGTCCTGCGGCGGGCGGACGGCGTCGAGTTCGACATCGCGGGCGAATGGCCGTCCAAGACGGTGCACGGCGCCGTGGCCGAGGCGCTGGGCGAGGAGGTGACGCCCGACACCAGCGAGGAGTGTCTGCGCAAGCTGTGCGCGCAGGCGGGGGTGCCGGCCGAGCCGGGCTGGAACCGGGGCCAGGTCTTGCTGGAGATGTACGAGCGGCTGGTGGAGCGGCACACCATAGGACCGACGTTCTACCGGGACTTCCCGGTCGAGGTCGCGCCGCTGACCCGCGCGCACCGGGAGGACCCGCGGCTGGCCGAAAAATGGGACCTGGTGGCGTTCGGCACCGAGCTCGGGACCGGATACTCCGAGCTCGTCGACCCGGTCGAGGAGCGGGCCAGGCTCACCGCGCAGTCGCTGCTCGCCGCCGGCGGCGACCCGGAGGCGATGCAGCTGGACGAGGACTTCCTGCGCGCGCTGGAGTACGGCATGCCGCCGACCGGCGGGATGGGCGCGGGCATCGACCGGATCCTGATCATGTTCACCGGCGAGAGCATCCGGGAGACGATCCTGTTCCCGATGGTCCGCCCGGAATAGCCGGGCGGACCATCGGGGCGGTGCCCGGCTCGCCGGCCAGCGGGGCCGCCGGCGAGCTCAGTGCGGAAGCTCAGCCGACGATGCGAACGGCGCCCACGTAGACGTCCCACATGACCGGCTCCACCTGGACCACCTCCCCGAAGTTCGGGGCGTCGACCATCAGGCCATTGCCGATGTAGAGACCGACATGCCCGATGTCGGGGTAGAAGAACACCAGGTCCCCGGGTTGCAGGTCGGCCCGCGCCACGTGCACGCCCATGTTCCACTGGTCGCCGGTGAAGTGCGGCAGGCTGATGCCGACCTGGGCGTAGGCCCACAGCACCAGGCCCGAGCAGTCGAACGAGCTCGGCCCGGCCGCCCCCCAGATGTAAGGGTCACCCCGCCGGCTCAGCGCGAACTGCAGGGCCTGAGCGCCGATCGTGTTGGCGGTGGGGAGGTTGATGAGGGGGTAGTTGCCGGTCTTGTTGAAGACGGCCATGGCCCTGGCGAACACCGCGCTGTTGAGAATGTCGATCTTCTTCTGAGCGGCATCCCGCTTGACGGCCATCTGGGCCGCCAGCTTGGCCATGATCTTGCCCTGCTGCGTCGCGGTTTCCTTGGCCCGCTGGGCCGCCGCCACCGCCGCGGCCATCTGGCCGATCCGGTCGCCGTTCTCGGTCTGCAGCTGCGCCATGATCGAGGCGCGGCTGAGCAGGTTCTGCGCGTTGCTGCTCGTCAGCAGCTCCAGCGATGTGTCCATCCCGGTATTCATGTAACTCTGGGCCGCGAGCTGGCCGATGCTGAGCTGGCCGACGCCGAGCCTGATGATGTCCTGGGCGTAGGTACGCTGCGCGACCCGCGCCTGGGCCCGTGCCTGGCCGAGCTCGACGCGGAGCCCGTTGTACTGCTCGTCGAGCGAGTTGATCTCGTTCGACAGCGTGCGCGCCCGGGCGACCATCGTCTGCAGGTTGGGTGCGGGCTTCGCCGGCGCCGCGGAGCCAACGCCGCTGGGGAGCACCAGGCTGACCAGGGCGGCCGCCCCCACCGCAGTGGCCGCCCGCCGGCCCAGGGGGCCGTAGCGCCATGGGCGGCGACCATTACGAGCCTGTCGTGGACCACTTTTGCTATGCCTAACGGTAGGCACGTGCTCCACGTGAGCTCCTCTCCTCAAGCGCTGTGCCTCGCCGGAGGCTCCGAGGAGCCGGGTTTGTGCTGGGCGCGGGGCGTCAGCGTCGGTAACGCGTCTGACTAGCGCCGCATGCTAATGGGTCGGGGGCCTTCCGGGAGGCTAAACGCGTGAAATTTTGCGTCGGGAGTGCGGCGATGAGGATCCGGAATGCCGGACTAGTCAGTTTCAAGCTCGCGGATAACGGCCGGGCCGCGCTGGCGTTTGGGCAGGTCAGGGCACCATGAATGCCTATCATCTGGCGACGTGATTTGTGCGTGATGGGCACGGAAATGTTTTACGGCGCCGAGCCTTTAGGCAATCCGTAATTACGCGGTGACGATACGTGGGGCAATTGCCGCTGGTTGCGCAGGGTGACCGGGCGGGGTAACGGCAGCGGCCGGACGCCAGCGGCCGGTAGCCATTGGCGGTCACACGCTAGGGTGTGCGGGCAATGGAATATGCGATCAGACGTGCGCGAACCCAGGACGTGCGGGCGATCGGCGGACTGGTGGACGACAACACCGGTTCCGGGCGGCTGCTGGCCAAGGCCACCGTCACCCTGTACGAGGACGTGCAGGAGTTCTGGATCGCCGAGCGCGTTGCCGACGGCGAAGTCGTCGGCTGCGGGGCTCTTCATGTCATGTGGGAGGACCTGGCCGAGATCCGGACGATCGCGGTACGCGCGGACTGCCAGGGAATGGGCATCGGCCACCGGCTGGTAGGGGCGCTGCTGGGCAGCGCGCGCGAACTCGGTGTGCGGCGGGTTTTCGTGCTGACCTTCGCGGTCGGGTTCTTCGCGGGGCACGGTTTCAAGCCGATCCACGGGTCGCCGGTCTCGCACGAGGTGTACGAGGAATTGCTCCGCTCCTATGACGAAGGCGTCGCCGAGTTCCTCGACCTCGACCGCGTGAAGCCCAACACCCTGGGCAATACCCGCATGCTGCTGCCTCTCTGATCGCCGGTGCGGCCGGTCCGGCGGCGGATCAGCCGGTCCCGCCGCCGTATGCCGCTCCGCGGCTCACAGGAGGCGCAACTGGCGATCCGCGGGACGCCTGGGCCGCGCCGGGGAGGTGCGGGAGAGCAAGGCCGGGGAGATCGCGGCCAGGAAGGGTGACGGGCCCGTCGCGGTCACCGCGCCATGCCGGTGGCGCTGGGCGGCGCTGGTCAGGAACAGGTGTGTCCGCGCCCGGGTCATGCCGACGAACAGCAGGCGCCGCTCTTCGGCGGTGTCCGGCTCCGGCCGGGCCGCCGGGCTCCCGCCGCCGGCCCCGCGTGTGCCCGCCTCACGATCGGCCCCGCCGGCCCCACTGTCGGCCGCGCGTGCGCCCGCACCTGGCAGCCACAGCGGCAGCAGGCCACGTTCGCATCCGGCGAGAAATACGGCGCTGAATTCCAGCCCCTTGGCGGCGTGCATCGTCAGCAAGGTGATCGCGTCGGCGCGCGGGTCCAGCGCATCGGCTTCGGCGCCCAGCGCGATCTCGGTCAGGAACCTTTCCAGGTCGGTGCCGCACCGCCGGCCGAGCGGGGCCAGCACCTCGCCCGCCGCCATGACATCCACGGCGGCCGCCCGGCCGGCGGTGCCGCGGCCGGTGAGGCTGCGCACCGCTGCCGTCAGGCGATCGGCAACCGGGCCGCCGTCCCGATCCCCGCCGGCCGGGTCGGCCAGGCGGATCTCGTGCACGATCTCCGGTACCGCCGTCCGGCGCTGCAGCAGGTCATGCGAGCGCTTCTGGAACGGGAGCCCGGCCCGGGTCAGCGCCTGGCCGAGCGGGCCGGCCTGGGCGTCGGTGCGGTAGAGGATGGCGATGTCGGCCAGGGCGAGCCCGTGCGCGGCGTGCCCGTCCGCCCGGCCGGTGTCCAGGGAGTGGAACGACGACCCGCCGAGCAGCCGGTCGATGGCCCCGGCGATCCAGGCCGCCTCGCCGTGCTCGTCACTGGCCTCGTGAACGGTGATCGTGGGTGCGCTGGTGGCCGCGGTCCGGCCCCCGCGCGCGCCCGCCCGGCCCGGCTGGCCCAGCCGGCCCGTCCCGCGCCGGGTCCGCCGGGCGACTCCGCCGCGCGCAGGATCCGCCCGGGCACCAGCGTGGCTGGCGCGATGGCCTGGAGCGCGCCCGCGACGATGACCGGGGCGGACCGGTAGTTGCGCGTCAGGTGGACCGTCGTGGCCCCCGGATAGTCCGCACCGAAACGCAGGAAGAAACCCACATCCGCGCCGCGGAAACCATAGATGGCCTGGTCGGGGTCGCCGATGACAGTGAGCCCCGTGCCGTCCCCGCTCAGCAGGGACAGCAGCGCGTACTGGCTGGTGTCGATGTCCTGGTACTCGTCGACGCTGATCAGCGGCCAGCGCCCGCGCAGCCGGTCCGCCAGCGCGGGATCATCACCCAGCAGCGTCACCGGCAGGTCGACCAGGCCGTCGAAGTCGACCAGGTCGTGCGCGGCCAGGGCCTTGCCGAGCTCGGCCCGCCGCTCCGGGTCGGTGGCGGCGGCCGCGAGCAGCTGCCGGGCGGCGCGCGGCGAGCCCGCGACCTCCGCCGCGACGCCCAGCCTGGCCGGCTCGTCGGCGATGCCGAAATCAGGGGTCAGGCCCGCCCGGGCGGCGTGCTCCCGGAGGATCATCAGGCCAAGCCCGTGGAAGGTGGTGACGGTCAGCCGGCCCGCCTGGTCCGGGGCCAGCTGGTCCAGCCGCTCGCGCAGCTCCCGGGCCGCCCGGCGGGTGAAGGTGAGGGCGAGGCAGGTCTCGGGCAGCCGGCCGCCCTCGGCCGCCTGTGCCGCGATCCGGTAGGTGAGCGTGCGCGTCTTGCCCGTGCCCGGTCCCGCGATGATCATCAATGGACCGGCCGCCTCGGCGGCCGCCCGCTGATCGGGGTCGAGCCCGTCCAGCAGGGATGCCGGCGCCGCCCGTTTGGCATGCGAAACGCCTGCCGGTGCTGGCTCGATGGCCTTTGGCCCGGCCCGTCCGGGGCCGGCCGTCTCCGGGGCGGGACCCGTGCCCGCGGCCGCCCGGAGCCCGGGGGCGGGCGCGGCGGCGCCCCCGGCCGGGATCGGTGCCCAGGCCGCCGGCAGGTCGAACAGGGACGCGGACGGGGCCAGTTCCTCCGGGCGCATCAGCCGGATCACGCCGTACTCCCCGTCGTAGCCGGCCTCCTTGATGACCTCGCCCCGGCGCAGCCGGGTGACCGCCTCCGCGAGCAGGCTGCCCCCGGCCCGGCCCAGCTCGGTCACGTCGGTCTCGCACAGGATGCGCAGCTCCGGGCCGAAGGTGGCGACGAGCCGGTCCACCTCGGCGGTGACCGCTTTGCTCTTCGGGCCGGTGGCCTTGATCTCGCCGACGATCTCCGGCAGGGACACCAGGTTGAGGAATCTGGCCGCCCCGGCCGGCTGCTGGCCCGGCGGCCGGTCGGCCAGTTCGGACACGCGATGCAGCACCCCGACCGTGAGCGGCTTGCCGCAGCCCGGGCAGGTTCCCGAGTGCACGTCGGTCTGGCTGGGCTCGAACCGGATCCCGCATTTGCGGTGCCCGTCCAGGTGATAGCGGCCGCCCTCGGGGTGGAAGTTGATGGTCCCGGCGAGCCCCGAGCCGGTGCGCAGCGCATCCGCCATGGCGAAGTAGTCCAGCCCGGTGCCGAATGTGGTCGCCTCCCGGCCGATCATCGGCGGTGAATGGGCGTCGGAGTTGCTCACCAGCCGGTAGCGGTCGAGCCCCGAGCACATCCAGTTCATCGGTGGATCGGAGGAGAGCCCGGTCTCGACCGCGAAGATATGGTCAGCGAGGTCGAGGTAGCAGTCGGCCACCGCGTCGAATCCCGATTTGGATCCCAGCACAGCGAACCACGGCGTCCAGATGTGCGCGGGCACCAGGTAGCATCCCGGCCCCCCATTCAGCGTGATCTCCAGCAGGTGACGCGAGTCAAGGCCGAGGATGGGCCGGCCGTCGGACGCCAGGTTCCCGATCTTGCCCAGGGCGGCGGTGATTGCGCCCGCCGCCTCGAATGTGGGCGCATAGAGAAGGTGGTGGACCTTCCTTGTCACCCCGTCGCGTTTGTAGATGGTGGAGATCTCGGCCGAGAGCAGGAACCGCACCTGCGGGTCGCAACTGGCCGGGGTGGTCCGCTCCAGTTCCGCCTGGAGGCCCGGGCGGAGGCGCAGCAGGCCCGGTTCGGCCGGCTCGAGTGACTCGGCGAGTTCCGCGGCCCAGGCCGGGTGGGTGAAGTCGCCGGTGCCGACCACGGTGACGCCTTTGCGCACCGCCCACCATGCCAGCGTCCCGGCGTCGCAGTTCTTGCTGCAGGCGCGGGAGAAGCGCGAGTGGATGTGCAGGTCCGCGTGAAACATGCCGCTCGAATACTGCCACGGGCGGCCGACATCGGGACCGGATACACGCCGCGCGAGCTGCTGTCTTGGCGCCGTTGCCCAGGGCTCCGCGGGCTGGCTTGGGACGGGGAGTGGCGCGCTGGTCGTGCCCGAGGCGCGCGGGTGGGTGGTCTTGGTCTGGCACGCTACGCCCGCTTCCGCCCTGGGCAACGGCGCCTGCTTCCGCGCACACCCTGTGTCGGGTCCCGCCGTGCGGGGTCTGGCTGCGGGCCTGCCCACGGTTTGTCCGGGCATGGGTATCCCGGCGGGGGGAGGCCGGGGCCGGGGCAGGCGGGGGGATAGGTGACAATGCCAGGTGGGACGGTGACGGACCGGACTCGGGCGGGAAAGGAGGCCGGCATGCTCCAGGATCTGGCGGCACTGACTCCGCCGCTGGTTGTGTGCGCCGCCTTCCTGATCGGGGTGGTTCTGTTCCTGCGCCGGCAGATGGGGGCGGGGGGCCAGCCCGCGGATCCCGACGACGAGGCTGATATTCATGTTGATGGCAGTAATGCCGATACTGATGATCCCAAAGCCGCGTCGCCAGACGATCGAGGTATGTCATAGTTCGGTTAGGCCGAACGCACCCCGCGCGGCTGTGCGATAGAGCATCTGCCGATTGATGACAGCCCATCTATGACGTGATTACAGAGAGTTACGTGTATCTTCGTTAGCGTCTACCTGACTTGCCCATGGCGAACTCGTTAGTGAATCTCCGGGCGGTCGAATTGTCAAACACATGAGTCCTGGTATATGTTTGGCACCCAATAAATAGATGCTCCAGCGGAAGGGCTGGCCCGTGGCACAGAAGACAGTGGTGACGGTCGTGTGTGACCTTCCACATGACGGTGAGGTCGAGGGGACGGAGACGGTTTCGTTCGCCTTTGACGGGACCGCCTATGAGATCGACGTGTGCGCTACGCACGCGAAGGAACTGCGCGAGAAGTTCGGGCAGTACACAGAACACGCTCGCCGGGCCAGCGCCTCCGGTGGCCGTCGCCGCCGCGCGCGCAGCGGGCCGGGCCGTGAGCGCAGTTCGGAAATCCGGGCCTGGGCCAAGCAGCGCGGGCACAAGGTCAGCGAGCGCGGCCGTATCCCCGCCGCGATCATCGCCGAGTACGAGTCCTCGCACTAGAACCTCTGGACGAACTCCCCGGCGGCCCGCACAGGGCCCCCGGGCGCGGAGCCGGTAGTCCCGCGCCCGGGGGTGTTTGCGGCCCGCGCCCCGGTGCGCCGCGCGCGGCCCTTGGCCGTCTCGGTTGCCGAGCCATCGGGGTGGCGGGCGCCTCACTTCTTGCGGCGTCCCGCCGGTCGCGCTCACGGTCTCCCACCGGTCGCGGCTGCCCGGCCTGGCAGCCGCCGTTTTGTGCTGCAGCCGCGCCAGAAACAGAGCCAGCACCCTCCTGCCGGGGCCTCTAGGCATACGTTCGCTCGCGGCGTAGCCGGGAACACACCCCCCCTTAGCAGGGGTTGGATGGGATGAACGCCCTCCTGCCGGGGAACATTTCTCATGCGCGAACAAAGTCGCGCGCCGCGTCATCCGGCATGCGGGCTACCATGCGGGAAGGACGGGGCCGGACATCAGGGCCCTCCCCGACCGCTCTGTAAGGGAGCGTAGATGTTCGAGAGGTTCACCGACCGGGCCCGGAGAGTTGTGGTTCTGGCGCAGGAAGAAGCCAGGATGCTCAACCACAACTACATCGGGACGGAGCACATCCTGCTCGGCCTGATCCACGAGGGTGAGGGCGTCGCCGCCAAGGCGCTCGAGTCGCTGGGGATCAGCCTGGAGGCGGTGCGGCAGCAGGTTGAGGAGATCATCGGCCAGGGACAGCAGGCGCCGTCCGGGCACATCCCCTTCACCCCGCGGGCCAAGAAGGTGCTGGAGCTCTCGCTGCGGGAGGCCCTGCAGCTTGGCCACAACTACATCGGCACCGAGCACATCCTGCTCGGCCTCATCCGCGAGGGTGAGGGCGTCGCCGCCCAGGTGCTGGTCAAGCTGGGCGCCGACCTGAACCGGGTCCGGCAGCAGGTCATCCAGCTGCTCCACGGCTACCAGGGCAAGGAGCCGGCCGCCGCGGGCGCCCCCTCGGAGTCCGCACCGTCCACGTCGCTGGTGCTCGACCAGTTCGGCCGCAACCTCACCCAGGGGGCCCGCGAGGGCAAGCTCGACCCGGTGATCGGCCGGGAGAAGGAAATCGAGCGGGTCATGCAGGTGCTGTCCCGGCGCACCAAGAACAACCCGGTGCTGGTCGGCGAGCCCGGCGTGGGCAAGACCGCGGTGGTGGAAGGGCTGGCCCAGAAGATCGTCAAGGGCGAGGTCCCGGAGACCCTCAAGGACAAGCAGCTGTACACGCTCGACCTCGGTGCACTGGTCGCCGGGTCGCGGTACCGCGGCGACTTCGAAGAGCGGCTGAAGAAGGTGCTCAAGGAGATCCGGACCCGCGGCGACATCATCTTGTTCATCGACGAGCTGCACACTCTGGTCGGCGCGGGCGCGGCCGAGGGCGCGATCGACGCGGCCTCGATCCTCAAGCCGATGCTGGCCCGCGGGGAGCTGCAGACGATCGGCGCGACCACCCTGGATGAATACCGCAAGCACCTGGAGAAGGACGCCGCGCTGGAGCGCCGGTTCCAGCCGATCCAGGTCGCGGAGCCGACGATCTCGCACACGATCGAGATCCTCAAGGGCCTGCGCGACCGGTACGAGGCGCACCACCGGGTCTCCATCACCGACAGCGCGCTGGTGGCGGCCGCCCAGCTCGCGGACCGCTACATCAGCGACAGGTTCCTGCCGGACAAGGCGATCGACCTGATCGACGAGGCCGGGTCGCGGATGCGGATCCGCCGGATGACCGCGCCGCCTGACCTGCGCGAGTTCGACGAGAAGATCGCGCAGGTGCGCCGGGAGAAGGAGTCGGCGATCGACTCGCAGGACTTCGAGAAGGCCGCTGCCCTGCGCGACAAAGAGAAGCAGCTGATCGCCAGGAAGGATGCCCGCGAGAAGGAGTGGAAGGCCGGCGACATGGATGTGGTCGCCGAGGTCAACGAGGAGCTCATCGCCGAGGTTCTCGCCACCGCCACCGGGATCCCGGTTTTCAAACTGACCGAAGAAGAGTCGCAGCGGCTGCTCCGCATGGAGGACGAGCTGCACAAGCGCGTTATCGGGCAGAACGACGCGATCAAGGCACTCTCGCAGGCGATCAGGCGGACCCGTGCCGGGCTGAAGGACCCCAAGCGGCCGGGTGGGTCGTTCATCTTCGCCGGCCCGTCGGGGGTTGGTAAGACCGAGCTGTCCAAGACGCTGGCCGAATTCCTATTCGGTGACGAGGACTCGCTGATCCAGCTCGACATGAGTGAGTACATGGAGAAGCACACGGTGTCACGGCTGTTCGGCTCGCCACCTGGTTATGTCGGGTATGAGGAGGGCGGCCAGCTGACCGAGAAGGTCCGCCGCAAGCCGTTCTCGGTGGTCTTGTTCGACGAGATCGAGAAGGCCCACCAGGACATCTTCAACTCCCTGCTCCAGATCCTGGAGGACGGGCGGCTGACCGATGCCCAGGGCAGGGTGGTCAACTTCAAGAACACCGTCATTATCATGACCACCAACCTGGGCACCAAGGACATCTCCAAGGGTGTGTCCATGGGATTCGCCAAGGCCGGTGAGTCAAAGGGCTCGTATGACCGGATGAAGGCCAAGGTGACCGAGGAGCTGAAGCACCACTTCCGGCCCGAGTTCCTGAACCGGGTGGACGACACGATCGTCTTCCACCAGCTCACCCAGGACGAGATCGTCACGATCGTGGATCTGATGATCGCCAAGGTGGACGAGCGGCTCAAGGACCGTGACATGGGCCTGGAACTGCGCCCGGCCGCCAAGGCGCTGCTCGCCGAGCGTGGCTACGACCCGGTGCTGGGCGCCCGGCCGCTGCGCCGGACGATCCAGCGGGAGATCGAGGACGCCCTGTCGGAGAAGATCCTGTTCGGCGAGCTCAAGGCGGGCCAGATCGTCATCGTCGACGCCGAGGGCACCGGCGAGGAGGCGCAGTTCACGTTCAAGGGCGTGCCCAAGCCGGAGGCAGTGCCGGAAGCGCCGGTGGCCGTGGCCGCGGGCGAGGTGGTCGACGGCGGGGCCAGCAAGCAGCAGCCGGCTTAGGCGGCTGCCGCAGCGATCAGCGGCCCGGGCCAGTGGTGGCCCGGGCCGCTTGCGTTGCCGCGGCCCACGGGCCCAGGGTCACTGGCCGGCCGGTGCCCGGACGCGGCCATCGGGCGGGTGGGCGGGCAGTGCGTAGCCGCCGTCGGGGTGATGCTCGGCCAGCCCGTCGGTGACCAGGCTGGCCAGCGCCCGGCCGCGCTGGGCGTCGTCCGGCCAGGCGGCGTCAAGATGAGCCCGGGGCACCGGGCCGTCCGCGTCCCGGAGGATCGCGAGCAGCTGGCCCCGGCATTGCCGGTCGGTGCCCTGGTAGGGCTGGCCGCCCCGGCGGCCGGGGCCGGAAGGGCTGCCGGCCAGCCGCCATGCGCATGCGGCGGCCACCGGGCAGGTCCCGCACCGCGGGCGGGCGGCCGTGCAGACCAGGGCGCCGAGTTCCATCACCGCGACCGACCATCGGGCCGCCACTTCCGGCCGTGCGGGGAGCAGGGAGCGCGCCAGCGCGGTCTCGGCCGCCGTGGGGCTGGGGGCGGGCCATTGGCGGCCAGCGGCCAGCCGCGCGAGCACCCGGCGCACGTTGGTGTCGAGAACCGGATGGCGCTGGCCGAATGCGAAGCTCGCCACCGCCGCGGCCGTGTACGAGCCCACCCCGGGCAGCGCGAGCAGGGCGTCGATCGAGTCGGGGACCTCCCCGTCATGCCGCTCGCTGATCACGCGGGCCGCCGTGTGCAGGCGGAGCGCGCGGCGCGGGTAACCGAGCCGGCCCCATTGCCGCAGGGCGTCCGCGGGCGAGGCCGCGGCCAGCGCGGGCGGGGTGGGCCACCGGGCCAGCCACGCCTCATACGCGGGCCGCACCCGCGTCACCGGCGTCTGCTGCAGCATGACCTCGCTGACCAGCACCGCCCAGGCGCTGGCGGTGGCCCTGCGCCAGGGAAGATCGCGCGCGTTCGCGGCGTACCAGCGCAAGATCGACGCGGCCTGCTCGCCATCCGGATGCGGATGACCCGCTCCGCGTGGTGCCGGAGGCGGGCCAGAAGGCGGGGCCAGCGCCCTGCTGCCGGGGCCTCTAATCATGACGACCGGATCATCCCACAGCCGGGCGCGCCAGCGGGTGCCTGGCGGGTGTCAGCGGGTGCCTGGCCGGTGTCAGCGGCCGCCCAGGGCGGCCGCTATCGCCTCCCTGACGTCCTCCACCTCCCGCACATCGGTCAGGCCTCCGTGCCCGGATCCCCGCCCGTTGCCGGTCCTGCTCGTGGCCGTTCCACCGTGCGTGCCGTCCACATCGTGCGTGCCGTCCACATCATGTGTGCCGTCCACATCGTTTGTGCCGTCCACGACGTGCAGGCCGCCCGGGCGGGACCGGCCGCCCTGGCTGGGTACGCCGCCCTGGCTGGGTGCGTCGCCCGAGCTGGGCAGGCCGGCCGCGCCGGCCGGCACAATGGCCCGCCGGAAGCCCATGCGTTCCGCCTCCGCGAGCCTGCGGGCCACGCCGGGCACCCGCCGCACCTCTCCGGCCAGGCCGACCTCCCCGATGGCCACCACCGAGCCGGGGACGCTCAGGTCGGCGGCGGCGCTGGCCATGGCCAGCGCCACCGCGAGATCGACGGAAGGCTCGGTGAGGCGGACCCCGCCGACCGTCGCGGCGTAGACGTCGTGCCTGCCGATCTTGACGTCGGCGCGGCGCTGGAGCACGGCCAGCACCATCCCCACCCGGGCGGAGTCCAGGCCGGAGGTGACTCGGCGCGGGATCTCCAGCGTGGACGCGGCCACCAGCGCCTGCACTTCCGCCAGCAGCGGGCGGCGGCCTTCCAGCGTCACCGTCACACACGTCCCCGGCACCGGCCGGGCACGCTGCGACACGAACAGCCCGCTCGGGTCGGGCAGGCCGATGAGGCCGTACTCGCCGAGCTCGAAGCAGCCCACCTCGTCGGTCGGGCCGAACCGGTTCTTCAGCGCCCGCACCATTCGCAGCTGCTGGTGCCGGTCGCCTTCGAAGTGCAGAACCACGTCGACCAGGTGCTCCAGCGCCCGCGGGCCGGCGATCGCCCCGTCCTTGGTGACGTGCCCCACCAGCATCGTGGTCAGGGACTGCTGCTTGGCCACCGCCATCAGCGCCGAGGTGACCTCACGGATCTGGGTCACCCCGCCCGGGGTCCCGTCCACGCCGGGCGCGGTGATGGTCTGCACCGAATCGACGATCAGCAACTGCGGCCGGACCGCTTCCACGTGGGCCAGCACGGCGGCCAGCTCGGTCTCGGCGGCGAGGTAGAGACGGGGCCCGACCGCGCCGATCCGGTCCGCGCGGAGCCGCACCTGCGCCGCCGATTCCTCGCCGGTGACATACAGCACGGTGCCCCCCGACTCGGACGCGAGCGCGCCCGCCTCCAGCAGGAGGGTGGACTTGCCGACCCCCGGCTCACCGGCCAGCAGCACCACCGCCCCCGGCACGAGGCCGCCGCCCAGGACCCGGTCCAGCTCGTCCAGGCCGGTTGGCCGGACGCGGGCTGCCTGCGAGTCGACCTCGGTGATGGGAACGGCCGGGGGCCCGGTCACCGCCCCGGCCCGCACCGCCGACCCGAGCCGGCCGCGGGCCAGCGCCGGCCCGGTGACCTCTTCCACGGTTCCCCAGGCCTGGCATTCGCCGCAGCGGCCGGACCACTTCGTGGTGCGCCAGCCGCACTCCGTGCAGCGGTACAGCGAGCTGGTGGATGACTTGCCCATGCCCGCACCGTAGCGACGGGGTGCGACACTCCGCATAAGCTGACCGGGCAGGAGCGTCCCGGGCAACCGGCAGGGAAGGAGTCACGTTGAGCCGCGCCGTCAAAGCGCCCAGGCCCCTCATCGCGCTGTCCACAGCCTCGGTCTTTCCGGACCGGGCGCCGGACGCGTTCGAGGCCGCCGCGCGCCTTGGTTATGACGGGGTCGAGGTCATGGTCTCGGCCGACGCGGTCAGCCAGGACGTTGACGTGCTCCGGCGGCTGGCCGACTACCACGGTGTCCCCGTGCTGGCTGTGCACGCGCCGTGCCTGCTCATCACCCAGCGGGTATGGGGGCTCGAGCCATGGGGCAAGCTGGTCCGGGCCAAGGAGATGGCCGAGAAGCTCGGCGCGCGTGTCGTGGTGGTGCATCCCCCGTTCCGCTGGCAGCGCGACTACGCGAAGGATTTCGGGCCCGGCCTGGAGCGGATGCGCGAGGAGAGCGACGTCGTGTTCGCCGTGGAGAACATGTACCCACTGCGGGCCGGGGGCGCGGAGGTGGCGGCCTATGCCCCCAACTGGAACCCCGTCCTGATGGATGTCCCGCACGTCACCCTGGACCTGTCCCACACGGCGGCGTCGGGGTCGGACGCGCTGGTCATGGCCGACGAGCTGGGGAGCCGGCTGTCGCATGTGCACATGGCCGACGGCACCGGTGTCACCAACCGGGACGAGCATCTGGTGCCCGGGCGCGGCGCCCAGCCCTGCGCGCCGCTGCTGGAGAAACTCGCCGCAGACGGGTACCCCGGCACCGTCGTGCTCGAAGTCAACACCCGCCGCGCGACCTCGCGTGAGGCCCGGCTGGCCGACCTGACCGAGGCCCTTGAGTTCACCCGCAAGTACCTGGGGCGCCCGGCCCCGGCCGGTGACGGGCCTGCCCCGGCCGACGGGGAGCGCGCCCGGGCCGGCGGGGAGCGCGCCCGGGCCGGCGGGGAGCGCGCCCGGGCCGGCGGGGAACGTACCCGGGCCGGTGAGGGGCGGGCCCAGCCCGGGGGCAGTGCCAGCCGGGCGGCGTCACCGGGGACGGCCGGTGCGGGAGCGGCTGGCATGGGGGCGGCCGGCCCCCGCGGTTCGGTCTTGCCGGCATGCCGGTAACGCCCCCCATCCCGGCAACGCCCCGCATGGCGGCAATACCGAGCATGGCGGTAACGCCCCGCATGCCGGCAACGCCCCGCATCCCGGCAATATCGAGCATGGCGGTAACGCCCCGCATGCCGGTAACGCCCCGCATCCCGGTGACGCCCCCGCATGGCGATGACGCCCCGCATCCCAGTGATACCCGTATGCCGGTGAGCCCGGCCGGTGGTTGGGGTAGTCGCCGGGATCCCGTCCCGGCCAGGTTTTCGTGCCCTGGACGGCCGATCCAGAAGGAGGCATCCTGCGGGTCATGACGAACCACGCACCCAGCAGCCGCCCAGCAGCCGGCCCAGCCGCCCAGGCCGCCGCATCCGCCCGGCACGGGACGCTGATCACGGTCGCGCCGACCGGTGCCGAGTCGCTGAAGTCCGCCGTCCCCGCGCTCCCGGTCACCCTGGACGAGCTCGTCACCACGGCCAAGGAGTGCCAGGCAGCCGGTGCGGCGGTCATCCACGTGCACATCCGCGACGATCAGGCGCAGCCGACCCTGGATCTGGCCCGTCTCACCGACACGGTCGCGGCACTGCGGGAGAGCACCGACCTGATCGTGCAGCTGTCCACCGGCGGCGCGGTCACCGACGGTTTCGAGGCCAGGCTCGCGGTCCTCGATGCGGCGCCCGACGCCTGCTCGCTCACCTGCGGCACGGTCAACTTCGGCGACGAGGTGTTCAGCAATCCGTGGCCGTTCATCCGTGACCTCTACGCGCGGACCAAGGAACGGGGCGTCGTGCCCGAGTTCGAGCTCTTCGACCTTGGCCAGGTGGCGACGCTGCACCGGCTGCTCGGTGATCTGGGCGCTCCGCATGGCGGCCATATCCACTGTGACCTGGTGATGGGGGTCCCCGGCGGCATGCCAGGCAACGCCGCCACGCTGGTGCAGGCGGTTTCGGCGCTCCCGCCCGGGGCGACGTGGTCGGCCACGGGAATCGGGCGGACGTCGGTGCCGGTCATTTTCGCGGCGCTGTCGGCCGGTGGCCACCTGCGGGTGGGGATGGAGGACACGGTCAGTTTCGCGCGGGGCCGGCCGGTCACGAGCAACGCCGAGCTCGTCGAGCGGGCGGCCACCCTGGCCGGGCTGGCGCAGCGCCCGCCGCTGCGGCCGGATCAGGCCCGCGCCCTGCTGGGGGTGAACGGCCGTCGCTGAGAACCCGGTGATCCTGGCCGAAGTGATCCGGTCGGGGTTCCCTGAATCACGCCACCGGGGTTCGGTGGTGGTGCTGGGGCCTGATGGCCGGGCAGTGCTCCGCGCGGGCGAGACGACAGCGGCCGCGTTCCCCCGTTCGGCCAATAAGCCGATGCAGGCGGTCGGCATGCTGCGCGCCGGGCTGGACCTGGAAGGCAAGCTGCTCGCGCTGGCTGCCGCCAGCCATTCCGGTGAAGCCTTCCACGTCGCCGGCGTGCGCGAGATCCTGGCCGGTGCCGGGCTGGACGAGGCCGCCTTGCGCTGCCCGCCCGCCCTGCCACTCGATGAGCGGGCGCTGCGGCAGGTGCTGCGCGACGGCGGTGACGCGGACCGGGTCCACATGAACTGCTCCGGCAAGCACGCCGCCATGCTGGCCGCGTGTGCCGCCGCGCACTGGCCGACCGAGAGCTATCTGGATCCGGATCATCCGCTGCAGCGGGAGATCAGGCGGACGGTGGAGGACCTGTCGGGGGAGCCGGTGGCCGCGGTCGGCGTCGACGGCTGCGGGGCGCCGCTGTTCGGGCTGTCCCTGACCGGCCTGGCCCGGGCCTTCCGCACCATGGTGCGGGCCGAACCGGGAGCGGCGCAGCGCCGCGTGGCCGACGCCATGCGGGCGTACCCCGACTGGACCTCGGGCACCAGCCGCCCCGAAAGCGCGCTGATGGAGGCGGTCCCGGGGCTGCTGCTGAAATCCGGCGCCGAGGGGGTCATGGCGTTTGCCTGGCCCGATGGGCACGCGGCCGCGATCAAGATCGAGGATGGCGCGGCCCGCGCCCTGCCCGCGATCACCGTCGCGCTGCTGCGGTCGCTCGGAGTGGGCGCCGCGGACGGGGCCGGCGGCGCGGCCCTGGACCGGATCGCCAGCGTCCCTGTGCTGGGAGGCGGCCGGGCGGTCGGGCACATCCGCCCGATCCTGCCCACCGCTTCGAAGGCCGCTCGTGATTCCGTGAGACATGAGTGATGCCAGGGAGCGGCCCTAGCCCCGGACCAGTCACGCGACCATGATCATGGAGACTTTTCCGCTGTATCCGTGGCAAAGTCTTCATGATCATGGAGGACCAGCGCTTCCCGGGCGGGTGACGCCCAGGGTGCTTGCTTGACGGTGGCCAGACGGGGCGCGATTGCGTTACCTGCCTGGTAGTTAGGCATCCGAGGTGCTTGCTCCTCTGCTTGCAATTGCAAGCATACTGTGCTTTAGTGCAGGTGTGAGTCCTGTCAGTGTCAGCTCCATCGGGGAGTACATCCGCCAGCAGCGGGAGCAGGCGAAGATCTCGCTTCGCCAGCTCGCGTCGGCGGCGGGCGTCTCCAATCCCTATCTCAGCCAGGTCGAGCGCGGCCTTCGCCGGCCCAGCGCGGAGATCTTGCAGCAGATCGCCAAGGGGTTGCGCATATCCGCCGAGGCACTGTACGTGCAGGCGGGGATCCTGGAGGACCGGCGGCCCGACTCGGGCGTGCGGGCGGCGGTGCTCGCCGACCCGGAACTCGCCGAGCGGCAGAAGCAGGTCCTGCTGGAGATCTACGACTCGTTCCGCCGGGAGACGGCGCTGGACGCGGGCCCGCCCGCCAGTGGGTCCGGGGAGACGGCCCCGGCCCCGGCCGGGGCGGCAGGCCCGGACCCGGGCTCCCGGGGGTCGGCCCCAGCGGGCACGGGCACCCGGGGCAGGCGGCGCGCGCCGAGCACGCCGAGCACAGGCACACCGAGCAGAGGAACACCGAGCACGGGAACACCGAGCACGGGGAGCCCGGGCGCCGGCCGGGCGCCGGGCCCGCTCCGGCCAATGGCCAGGCAGCGGGGACGGCGCACGGAGCGGGCGACCGGGCCGGCGGGACCGATCAGGAGAGCTCCGGCGCGGAAGCGCCGGTGCGCAGCGAACAAGGGCCTGCCCGCACGGCAGGCCAGGAAAGGTGAGATCCGCAAATGAATCGCAGCATCGATGTCAGGACCGAGATGCGCAAGCTTGCTGACAGCAAGCCCATGCACGCCGCGGCAGGAGCCGGCGCGCTCGCGTCGGAGACGCTGCGGGAACTGTCCGCCCGGCTCGCCAACTGGCGGACCGAGGCCTCGGTGAGCGCGCTGTCTACCCGGGCGAACGGCTACGTCACGACCGCCCGCACGCGGGCGTCGAACGAGTACGACAAGCTGGCCAAGCGCGGGGAGGCAGCGCTCCACGCGCGCGGCAACGGCCACGCCAAGGGCGCGCTCAACGCCAAGCAGAGCCACCGGACCCAGCCCCGCTCGACCAAGGCCTGACGGCCGGGCCGCCTGGGGATCCGCGACGCTGATTCCCAGGCGCGGCCCAGGTCCTGGAGCGGCTCACATGCCGGGTGACCTGGGGGATTCGCGGGACGGGTCCCCCAGGGCCCGGTCCGGGTCCCAGGACCGGGGCCTGCCCGCCGGGCGGCCGTTCGCTCCGGCGCCCATGCACCTCCCGGACCCGATATCCTGAAAAGGTGTTCACCTCCGGAGCTTTGACCCCGCTCTTCTGGTTCTTCGAGGTGCTCATGCTGGCGGCGCTGGTCGTCGAGGCGTGGGCCTTCATTGACGCGGTGCGCCGCCCGGCCGGGGCCTTCACCGCCGCGGGCAAGCAGACCAAGCCGCTGTGGCTGCTCATCCTCGGGGTGGCGGCCGTCCTCGGCCTGGCCAGCCTCGCGTACCGCCTGTCGCTCGTCTCGATCCTGCCGATCGTCGCCTTCGTCGCCGCCGCCATCTACATGGTCAACGTCCGGCCCAAGGTCAGGGAGTTCAAGGGCGGCGGGACGAGTTCCGGCCCCTACGGCCCCTGGTAAGAAGCCCGCTCAGCCATCCGGGACGGCCCGCGGGGAGCGGGCAGTAGGCTGCCGTCATGAGCGAGGACTCCTGGCGGACCCACCGGCTTGAACTCGACGACCAGACGCTGCGGGACTGGGACGCGGCCGTCCTGGCCGCCGGGCCCGACGGCATCGTCCTGGACCAGTCGGCGTTTTACCCCGGTGGCGGCGGCCAGCCCCCCGACCACGGCGTCCTGCTCTGGGGCGGGGTCCAGACCCGCATCGTGGACGTCCGGAAGGGCGACGACCTCTACCTGATCCCGGCCGAGGGCGACCCGCTCCCCGCCGTGGGCACGGCGGTGCGCGGTGCGGTGGAGGACGAGCGCCGGACCGCGCTGATGCGCACGCACTCGGGCCTGCACGTGCTCTGCGGGGTGGTGTTCCGGGACTTCGGCGCGCCGGTCACTGGCGGCAATATGGAGCCGCTCACGGCCCGGATGGACTTCAACCTTCCGGACATTCCACCGGGCTTTCGGGACACTGTCGAGGCCGCGTGCAACGCCGAGGTGGCGGCGGACCGGCGGATCGACGTCCGGGTCCTGCCCCGGGACGAGGCGTTCGCCCTGCCCGACATCATCCGCACGGCCACCAACCTGGTCCCGCCCGAGGTCAAGGACGTGCGGATCATCGACATTGTTGGTCTGGACCAGCAGGCGGACGGCGGTACGCATGTCGCCTCCACCCGCCAGGTCGGCCGGATCGAGGTCGTCAAGATCGAAAGTAAAGGCAAAGGCTTCCGCCGCCTACGTATCCGTGTCGCGGATGCCTGATCACCGCTGAGCACTCCTCAGCGGGTCATGTCACAGGGGCAGGAACAGCAGGGCGATCGGGACCGCGACCAGCACCGCGGCGGTGGACCAGATCAGGGCCAGCGCCGGGGCCGAAAGCTGCGGTGAGGGTGTCAGCAGGCGGCACACCCGGGCCGCGGTCTCTCCCTCCGGTGCCGTGATGGCCGCGAGAGCGCCCGAAGGGGCCTGGCCCGCCCCGGAAGCGCCGACCCGGAGCAGCGCCGTGGCCAGTTCCCTGGCCGGCCGGTGGCGCAGCGCGCGGTCGTCGGCGAGCATCTCCACCAGCAGCGCCACCTCGACGTGCGCCTGCCGGACGAGACGGGAGCGGGGGAAGGCCTGGCGCAGGGCGCTGAACGGGAGCAGCACCAGGTCGTGCCGCGCGCGAAGGTGAGCCCGCTCGTGGGCCAGGACCGCCGCGAGTTCGGCCGCGTCGAGCAGCGCCAGAGTTCCCGCGCTGACCACGATCCGGGAGCGGAGCCCGGGCACGCAGTACGCGGCCGCGGCCGGGCTGTCCACCACCAGCGCCCCCGGCACCTTCGGGTCGCCGTGGGCGAGCAGGGTGAGCAGGATGCGGTGACGCCGCCGGGCGAGCAGGACGGTGGCGGAGGCGGCCAGCAGCACCCAGCACAGCAAGGCCAGCAGGGCGGCGCCGGCCAGCAGGAAGGCGAGCCGGGCGAAGGCGATCATGACGGCAGCGACGGGCCCGGACGCAGCGTTATGCAGCGCGTCGGCGGCGCCGGGCAGCGCGCCTCCGGCGACGCCCCACTTCCCGCGCACCGCGCCCAGCCCGGCCAGGGCCCCCACCGCGGCCAGCCCCCAGCTGAGCCCCAGCGCCTGCCAGAGCAGGATCGCCGCGGCCGGCGACCGGTAAGGCCAGCGGGCAGACGCCAGGGCCGCCGCCCCGGGGACGGTGCCCACGGCGACAGTGGCGAGAAGCAGGACAGGCGGAAACACAGCTGGTCAACCCCGGGCGATTTCCCCAAGTGATTCCAGTTCCCGGCGCAGCACCTGTGCCTCGGCGTCAGACACGCGGCGGGCGAAACTGGCGAGTGCGGCCGACCTGTCACCGGTCTGGTCGAGCGCGTGCAGCATGAGCTCGGTGACATAGGTTTCCCGGTCCGCTGCCGCGCAGTACCGCCAGGCCCGGCCGTCACGCTCACGCCGGGCGAAACACTTCTTGGCCAGCCGGTCGAGAACCGTCATCACGGTGGTGTGCGCCAGATCTCGGTCGGTCAGCTGCGCTCCTACCTGACGTACGGTCAGGGGCTCGTCACTCTCCCAGAGCACGTCCATGATGGCGCGTTCAAGCTCGCCGAGTCGCTTCACGGCGACACTCTATCTTGGAGGCGGACGCCACGGGAGAAGGGCGGCACCCCAGCGGGCCAGTGCCACCTCATCCGCAACAGGGCCGTGGATCGGTGCCGCGGCAGCACGGCCGCGGGTCGCCACCTTTGCAGCATGGCCGCGGATCGCCACCCCGGCAGCGAGGCAGGAGGACGGGGCCGACGCCCGGGATTGCCTGGGCTTGCGCCTCGGCGAGCAGGGCGGCGGCCGCCTCGCGGGCGGTTTCGCCCCTGCGGGATATCCGGGCGGCGATGAGCCCGGTCACGATCGGCGTCGAGAAGGATGTGCCGCTCCACTCGGCCATGCCGTAGAAATCCCTGTGCTGTCCCTTGTACGGAGCGAAATCGCATCGATACCGGCCTGTCGCGTAGGCGTTGACGAGGTCTCTCCCGGGCGTATACACATCGACCCACGAGCCGAAATTGCTGAACGAGGCGCGGCCGCGCCAGTCCTTGCCGAGCGCCCCGACGGTGATCACCTCAGAGCATGCGCCCGGCCAGGTCGGCCGCCGGGAGCCGTCGTTGCCTGCCGCGACGACGCACACGGCGCCGCTGTACTCCTGCAGGTGCCGGAGCCACTCGCGGAACGTGACCAGGGGAAGGTCATTCCTGGAATGAGCCGCGACGCTCAAGTGGAAGATGTCCACTCCCAGGCTGAGCGCCGCTTCGAGCCTTGGAATCCAATCCGATTCCAGCTGGCTGCCCGCGATGTCGAGAACGTTGGTCACTATGACATCTGCGGCCGGCGCCATGCACCGCACGACGCCCGCGACGAACGTGCCGTGCCCGGTGTACGGCGGGATGTGCTGGATGCCACCCTGGGGCGCGGGCAGCGGGTCGATATCGCCAGCATGAACCCCGGCCAGCCATGGGTGTGTCTTGTCTGCGTCTTTCAACAGCCCGGTGTCGTCGATGTAGATCAGGACGCCGGCCCCGTCGTTGTTCTGGCATACCGAGGGATAGGGCTCGATCCCGGCATACACTTCCTGGGGATCTGTGGCCGGGCAGGGTGACCCTTGGGGCGCAACAGTTATGACATGATCCGGCGTCGCGATTCCCGGGCCGAACTGCCGTTCGAGCGCCTCGAGCGCGGCGTCCACCGTGGGAAACTGCCGACCCAGGGTATGACGCACTACGCCTGCGATAACGGGCCGGACCCGGTCGAGGTCAGTCCGCACCCGGTTGCGCTGATTCGGCGGCTCGAGGACTTCCAGCGCGCGCACCAGATAGTCATCGCGGATGAGGATCCGGCCCTCCGCGTACAGGTAGTCAACTCTGTCTTCATAGTCGAATCTGCGTCTGATTCCGGTCCTGTCCGCGCTGCGGGCGGCTTTGATCACGATCTCCCCGTGTGAGGCGCCGTGGAAGGCTTGCATAATGTACTCAATCTCATCCACGGTCCTGGCTGAGAGGCCAACTTTCCAATCGTCTGCTTTTTTAGGCATGAGTTCTCCCAGGTTTGATCCTGCCCGTAACCGGGCCTGAGGCAGACCGGTGGCTCCGGGTTCGGCGGACGCCGACGCGCCTCCGGACCCGGTACTGATACGGAGCGATCCCCTGGCAGTGTGATACCTCGCGGGCTCGGCTTTTGCAATGGCGCAGTTCACCGAGCAGGGTTACCTTCTGTGCGATGTGGGTAGCTTAAAGTGATGGAAGGTAAAGTGCCTGGCGGGCAGATGAGTAGAACTAATTTTCGCCAATTACCAATTAGACCGCGGGGATAGGAGAACCTAAAATTGGCTGCATGGCAGGAGGGGCGCTCGCGGCCGAGTCCGGTCAGTCCGGTCAGCCCGATGCCGATGACCTGCTGCCGCTGGCCTTGTCCCGTCCTCATGACGCACTGGCCAGAGCACGCGAAATTCTGGCGGCGCGGCCTGGCCCCCGTGAGGCATCGGTAGCCCACCAAGCCGCTGGGATCGTCTTGCGCGAGTTTGGTGATGTCCACGCGGGTGCCCGTGAGTTGGGCAGTGCGCTGCGCCTGGCGCGCCGGATCGGCTCGGGGGAGCGCGAAGCTGATGTGCTGGCATCGCTCGGGATAGCCTTCGTTTACGCAGGCCGGACGGCGGACGGGCTCGCCGCGTTCGATCGCGCCGTCCAGCTGTCCAGCGGCGTGCAGACGGGACAGGTGCTGCACCGGCGCGGCCTTATGCTGTGGACCCTCGGCCGGTATGACGCGGCTCTGGACGACTTCCGCCGTGCCATCAGCGTGCTGCAGCGCGCAGGCGATCTGATCTGGACGGCCCGTGCGCTGAGCGGCCGTGGGATGGTTCACCTGGCCGTCGGGTCGCCGGCCCGCGCGGATGCTGATTTCAGGGCCGCCGGGCGCCTGTTCGCCACAACCAGCCAGGAACTGGAATCCATCCACACGGTGGTCAATCGCGCATGGGCCGCGTTCCTGTCAGGCGACCTCCCGGCGGCGCTTTCCTTCCTCGATGAGGCCGCCTCCCGCTACCGGCCGCTGAACGTGCCGACAGCAGCCCTCAGCCTCAGCTCCGACCGATGCAACGTACTGCTGGCGGCCGGCCTGGTCAGCGACGCGCTGGTCGAGGCGGACGCCGCGGTACGCGACGTGGAGCAGGCTCACGGCCAGTCCGCCAGAAAGGCCGAACTGCTGCTGACAGCGGCCAACTGCGCGCTGGCCGCGGGGCAGCCGCAGGCGGCCCTGGACCGGGCCCAGGCTGCGTACCGCCTGTACCGGTCCCAGCAGAGTGCCTGGTGGCAGGCTCAGGCTGGGCTGGTCGTCGCCCAGGCGCGGTATGCGGCCGGCCCGGCGTCGGGCGCGCTGCTCCGCCGGTCGACCAGGACGGCGGCCCGGCTGGAGGCGCTCGGGTCCGGCGAGGCCACGCAGGCGCACCTGCTGGCCGGGCGGGTGGCGCTGGACCTCGGCCGCCGTGCCGAGGCCGACCGTCATCTCATGGCGGCCGCCCGGAGTCGGCGGCGCGGCCCACCGATGGCACGCGCCAACGGCTGGCTCAGCGAGGCGCTGCGGGCCGAGGCAGCGGGCCAGTCACGCCGCGTACTGGCCGCCTGCCGCCGCGGGCTGGACATCCTGGACGAGCACCGCCACACCCTCGGCGCATCGGAGCTGCGGGCGCAGGCCACAGCGCACGGCGCCGAACTGGCCGCCATCGCGCAGCGCCACGCCGCGCGGGCTGGCCGGCCCCGGCCCCTGCTGGCCTGGACCGAACGCTGGCGGGCCACCGCGATGACGGTGCCTGCGGTCAGGCCCTCCGCCGACGCTGAGCTCAACGCCGGTCTCGCCGCGCTGCGTGATGTGACCAGCCGGCTGGCGAAGGCGCGGCCCCAGGGCGAGCCGACCACCGCGCTCCAGCGGGAACAGCGTCGGCTCGAGAGCGTGGTGCGAGCCCATGCGCTGCGGGCCCGCGGAACATCCGGGGGCGGCCCGGCGGGTGTGAGCGTCGCGGAACTGCTCGGCGAGCTTGGCCCGGCCGTTCTGATCGAGATCGCCGACGTCGACGGCACCCTGCACGTACTGGCCTGCGGGGCGGGGCGGGTACGGCACGTCATCGCGGGCCGCACCGAAGACGCCATCCGCGATGGCGACTTCGCCCGCTTCGCGCTGCGCCGCCTGGCCCGCGGGCGGCCGGGAGCCGACCCGGGCAGCGCGCTGGCCGTCCTGAAGGCGGCCGGGCCGCGGCTCCAGGCCACGCTCCTGGGCCCGGCCACCCGCCATCTGGGCGACGGGCCCGTAGTGATCGTCCCGCCCGGCAGGCTTTACGCGATCCCGTGGGCGCTGCTTCCCGAACTCAGCGGCCGGATGTTCAGCGTTGCCCCTTCCGCGGGCGCCTGGTTGCGTGCGCACTCCGCCCCGCCGCCGCGCCGGCGCCACGTCACGCTCGTCCGCGGGCCGGGCCTGGTCACCGACGGAGCCGAGGTTCCCCTGTTGGCACCCTTGTATGACGACGTCAAGGTCCTGGCCGGCGGGGAGGCCACAACAGAGCAGGTGCTGTCCGCACTCGACGGGGCCTGGCTGGCGCACATGGCAGCGCATGGAACCTTCCGCGCCGACAGTCCGCTGTTCTCCTCGTTGCGCATGAGTGACGGATTGCTGTCCGTCTACGACTTCGAGCAGCTGCGCCGGGCACCGTACCGGCTGGTTCTGGCCAGCTGTGACTCCGGTGTCCTGGCCCCGGTCGGCGCGGATGAATTGCTCGGGCTGGTCAGCAGCCTGATGCCGCTGGGCACGGCGGGGATCATCGCCAGCGTCGTCCAGCTGAACGACCACGCGGCCGTGCCCATGATGGTGGACCTGCACCGGCACCTGTCCGCGGGCCGGACCCTCGCCGAGTCGATGTGCAGCGTCCGGCGCGAGGTCACCGGCGATCCGGTCCAGCAGGCGACCGCGGCGTCCCTGCTGGCGCTGGGTGCGGGCTGACGCCCGGTTACAAGGTGATCCACCGGGTGAGGACCTCGAGGCCGGCGGCGGTCCGGCAATGCAGGCAGAACGTTGTCGGCGGGATGGGGCGGATCGAGAAGCAGCCGGTCTCGTCGGTGGGGAACACCGTCTCCGCGCCGTTGCTGGGCTGGACCACGACCGTTGCGGCCTGGGCCGGGACCACCTGGCCGATCAGCGAGTCCGGGGTGACCTCGAGCTCGATGGTCAGGTGCGCGGAGCTGAAGGTGAGAGCGCGGATGGGCGCGGCCTCGGCCCGGACGCTCAGCACCTCGGCTGACTCGCGGGTCGAGTCGTAGGTGAGCTGCGCGAGCTCGGCGTCGATGTTGTGCCACGCGAAGGCGCTCTTGGCGGCCTCGACGAATTCCGGGGGAACAGCCTGCCGGGCGCGCAGGGCCTCCCGCAGCGCCGCCAGGACCGTCTCGTCGTCCCAGCTGTCAGTCACGATGCTCACCCCTTGGCTCCTGATCCTCGATGGCCCCGGCCTGGCTGCCGAGGACGGTGAGCAGATGCGGCGAACGCCGCAGCCGCTCCAGGCAGCGAGCCCGCGTCGGGCCGATGCTGCCGACTGCCATGCCCAATCTCGCGCTGACCTCCGCGTAAGCGGGCGCCGGGTCGCTGATGAGCATCGACAGCAGCTCATGGCAAGCCGGCGGCAGCTCGGCGAACGCGGCCCGGAGCGCCGCATCGCGTTCCGCCTTGATGATCTCCTGCTCGATCGTCGAGTCGGTGGCGTCTGGTGGTATCTGGTCCTCGGGCGGCAGGCCCGCGTGGTCATGCCGCCGTGCTGCCCGCAGAACGCGCAGGCATTCACGCTTGGTCGTCGTGGCCAGCCAGCCAGGCAGTGCCGCTGGCTGGCGGAGGTTCCCGATCTGTTCCACCAGCAGCAGCCAGACACTCTGGCCGACGTCGTCGATGTCCGGGCGGCTCAGCTGGTAGCGGCCGCAGATGGACCACACCAGCGGGGCATACCGCTCGATGAGCTCATCCCACGCCTCCTGGTCGCCGTCGCCTACCCGGGCGACCAAGGCAATGACCGACGGGTCGTCGCGCATGGCGTGTCCTTTCCAAGGCCCGGCGGGCCCGGCCTGGCCGCACCGGTCACGCTGTCTGCCTGCCATCTTGCTGGTTATTCCCTCATTCCCGGTATCCCGCGCTGCCGCAACCCATCAATACGGAGTGAGCTCGCCGCCGTCTGATACACCCTGGTCTGCGGCGGCGCATGACCTGGTCAGCGGCGGCGCACGACGAGGACGGCGGAATCGACCGCGGGTGGCGGCCGGAAGGCGCGGCCACCAGCTCAATCGCGTCCGAGAAACGGCGGCTGCGCGGCCCGCGGCCCGACGGCGAAGTTGTTGTCGGCGAGTCCTGGCGTGTGGCCGGCCGGGTAGTCGTGGGCAGGGAGAAGCCGGATCCCCTCGTGAAGCGGGATCATGCCGGGCACGTCGACGTGTGCCTGCCTGGTGATGGCGTTGATGTCCTGGATGGCAAGCGCACCGGTGGCCTCGCAGCGCCCGGAGTGCAGCGCCACGAGCCTGCCCGCCTTGACCTCTGCTAGCAGGGCGCTGATCTCGAAAACGAGCGAGAGCCCGAAGCGGACGGTGGCCACGCGATGGCCGTCGACCAGCAGGCTGACGTAGGGCTCCTGACCGGCGGTGACG
The DNA here is from genome assembly GCA_963730065.1 of uncultured Actinomycetes bacterium. Lineage (GTDB taxonomy): Bacteria > Actinomycetota > Actinomycetes > Streptosporangiales > Streptosporangiaceae > UBA9676. The sequence continues at coordinate 84,503 of CAVSQL010000025.1, forward strand.
CGGTGGCTGGCCAGGTCGACCAGGTCGGTGCTGCCTCGCACGGCGAGGGTGCGCCGGGCCGCGGCGGTGAGGTCGGCGTGCTTCCGCCATCCGTCCGCGACCACGTCGGCCAGGTTGACGTTCAGCAGCTCGGCGGCGGCCGAGCCGACCCGGCCGATCGCGGCCTCGCGGGTCAGCGGCGGGAGGCGGTCCAGGGCGCCGCGCAGGTCCCCGCCGATGTCCGCCGACCGCAGCAGCTGGGCTATGGCGGCGGGCTTGTCCTCATCCGGCCCGAACAGCAGCGCCGTGGCGGTGCGCGGGGGAGCCGATACGGAATGGGTCATGGTCGCGTCTCCTCGGTGGTCGTGACAGCGGCGTCGGGGTGCGGCTCGATGCTCACCGCGTGCGTCGCGCCCGTCCCGCTGTGCTGGACGCTGACCGTGCCTGGCGGGCCGGCCTGCGACACAGCCTCCACGCTTGGCGCGGGCCCGGGCCGCGCGCGGTGACGGACGTACCGGACAGCGCACACGGCGGCGACGCACCCGGCGGCCAGCAGGACGAGCAGCAGCTGCAGCGGGATGTGAAATGGCGACGGGCCCGCCACCGTCACCGATGGGGAGGTGGCCAGGGCGGTCAGTACGTTGGCGCTGCCGGGCCGTTCGGAGGCGGCGAAAACAGAGGGACCGGCGGCCCGGGGGGCCGCTGTGGCCCGGTAGGTGATGGCCAGGGCCTGCCCGGGGCCGAGCGCGAGGCCGGTGACGGTGATCTGCCTGCCGGATATGGACAGTGCGCCAGGCCTGGAGGTGGTGTAGCCAGCCTCGCCGGGGGCCGTGGAGGGCGGCGTCCAGCCCGGCGGCACCATCAGCGTGACCTCACCGGGGGACGCCAGGCCACTGGCGGGCGGCTGATAGGTGAAGGTCAGCGTGCCAGGACGCGAGGCCGCTACGGTCGTGGGCGCGACGGTCATGGCTCCCGTGGGCGCACCCGTGGTCTGCCCCGCGCCGGTGGGCTGCACCGTCACCGGCCCGCCCGGCCCGCCGGTGGCGGTCGGCGCCGAGCCGGTGCTGGCCGGCGGGCTTGTGCCGCCGGTGGATACCGGCGGCTCGACCGTCACCTGCGGCGGGGAGAGCAGCGGCACCGCCGTCCCGGCGCTGGCGGTCTGCTCGGAGGTGGCGAACGTGGAGGTCGTCGCGGAGCCGGGCGCCGTCGCGTTGCTGTAGGTGATGGTGAGCGCCTGCCCGGCGGCGAGGGTGACGCCGGTGACGGTTATCGCCGAGCCGGACACCGCAGGTGCCAGCGCGCCAGGGCCGGTGGTGACGTAGCCCGCTGCGCCCGGCGTAGCCGAGGGGAGCGTCCAGCCCGGGGGCACGGTCAGCGAGACGGCGCCACCCACTAGCTCGCACCCGCTGGCTGGCGCAAAGGTGAAACCGAGCGTGCCGGTGCTGGCGGCGGTCACAGTGCTGGGCGACACCGTCTCCGTGCCCGTGCCATCGGTGCACGTCACCGTCACCACGGGGGACGGGATGACAGGGTTGAGCGGTCCTCCGGTGGTGGGCTTCTCGGCGGTGCTGAAGGTGGCCGGGCCCGGCGGCCGGGACTGTCGCGTCGCTGTAGGTGATGGTGAGCGACTGCCCTAGCGGGAGGAAGATGCGATTGATCGTGACCACCTGGCCGTCGAAGGTCACCGGGGCGTGATCCGCGTTGCAGTCTCCGGCCGGGGGAACGCAAGCCACCGTGATGGCGCCCTCGCCAGTTGATGAGGGAGCCGTCCAGCCGGGGGGCACCGTAAGCGCGATATAGCCCGGATCAAGACCCTGATCGGTCGCCTTGTAAGTGAACTTAAGGGCTATGCCAACGGCGGCCGTGGGCACCGTGGTGGGAGAGACCTCCATGGTGCCCGTGCCGGGGCCCTGGGGGGCGGCCGCGGCGCGCGACAGGAACGAAGCGGCAACCACCGGGGCATGATGCATGGCTGGCGGAGCCCCGCCCGTGCCGGCCGCCAGCGGGCCGGCCCAGCCAGCCACAAACGCGGCAAAGCAGATCCCGGGAAACACCCGCGACCAGTGCCAGTGACGGGCAGGACCGCAGGATCGTTCCGTTTCTGAGCTCGGCCTCGGCGCGGGAGCCTTCATTGGCCACATTTCAAACGCCCCTGCTAGTGCAAATCCTCTTAACTTGCAGAGCAGGAGCCCGGCACGCTGATACCGCCGATTCCCGCGCGGGCCGGATTCTGGGCGATCGTCAGCCGGGTGGTGTGGCCGGGGGGTAAACGGTGCGGAAAAATGTCGGATGGGGTGGCTGATGTTGATGTTGTGCACGAAAGTGGTGGGCTTTGCCGGCGCCCGCCCTTCTTTTCATCCGGTTGGGCCAGTCTGTGCCTGGCGGCGAGGATGGGCGGCACGGGGGTTGCTGGTGGGGCTGGCTGGCTGCCTGGTCCCGCGTGCTGCTGGGCACGCTGAATGTCATGCGGGGCCGGCTCGGCCAGGCCCGGCAACCGCCAGCCGCCTTCCGTGGGCCGCCGGCCGCGCCGCCGCAGACGGCACGTGCGATCGGTGGGCCGTTATGTAACGCTGTTCGGGCGGGCGAACAGGACGACCCCGGGCCAAGCCCACTCAAAAGTGGCCAACCGTCGGGAAAGATCACAACAGCATGCCATGAGAATCATCCTGGAAATCGGCGACATCACCGCGCAGCCGGCCGATGCGGTCGTGAACGCGGCCAACTCGTCCCTGCTCGGCGGCGGCGGGGTGGACGGCGCTATCCACCGCCGCGGTGGCCCGGCGATCCTCGCGGCCTGCCGCGAGCTGCGGGCATCGCGCTACCCGGACGGCCTGCCAGCGGGCCAGGCGGTCGCGACCACGGCGGGCGATCTTCCGGCCCGCTGGGTGATCCACACGGTGGGCCCGGTCTACTCCGCCGCCGAGGACCGCTCGGCGGTGCTGGCGTCCTGCTATGCCATGTCGCTGCGGGTGGCGGACGAGCTGGGGGCCGCGACGGTGGCCTTCCCGGCGGTCTCGGCGGGAATCTTCGGGTGGCCGCACGAGGACGCCGCGCGGGTCGCGCTGACCACGGTGAGCCAGGCGCCGGGCCGGGTCGAGGAGGCCAGGTTCGTCCTGTTCACACCGGACATGCACGCGGTCTTCGGCCGGGTGCTCACCGGCCTGAAGCTGGGCTGACCGCCGCCCGCCGCCGGGGTGGCAGACTGGGACAAGCACGATTCTGCCTGGGAGGACAGGTGCCCGCACCATCGCCACGCTTCCGCAGCGTCCTGGATCAGTTCGCCCCCTACCGGCCGGGCGGACGGGTGGAAAGGCCCGACGGCCGCTCCTTCAAGCTGTCCTCCAACGAAAACCCGTTCGGCCCGCTCCCCTCGGTGGTGCAGGTCATCGCGGAGGCCTGCGCGGGGGTCAACCGTTACCCGGACAACGGGGCGGTCGCGCTGACCGAGGCGATCGCCCGGCGGCACGGCATCCCGCCCAGCCACATCGCGGTGGGCTGCGGCTCGGTGGGCGTCACCCAGCAACTGCTGGAGGCCGCCGCCGAGCCGGGAACCGAGGTGCTGTACGCATGGCGCTCGTTCGAGGCGTACCCGCTCCTGGTCAAGCTGGCCGGAGCGGACGAGGTGCGGGTGCCCATCCGGGATGAGAAGCACCACCTGGCCGCGATGGCGGCGGCGATCACCCCCCGGACCAGGGTGGTCTTCGTCTGCAACCCGAACAACCCGACCGGCACCGTGGTGCACCGGGCGGAGCTCGAGGACTTCCTCGACCGGGTGCCAGCGGACTGCCTGGTGGTGCTGGATGAGGCCTACGCCGAGTACGTGCGCGACCCGGACGTGCCCGACGGCCTGAAGCTGTACCGCGACCGCCCGAACACCGCCGTCCTGCGCACCTTCTCCAAGGCGTACGGGCTGGCCGGGCTGCGGGTCGGCTTCCTGGTCGGCCACGAGCCGGTCGCCGAGGCCGCCCGCAAGACGCTGCTGCCGTTCGCGGTGAACGCGATCGCGCAGGCGGCGGCGATCGCCTCGCTGGCCGCCGAGCCCGAGCTGCTGGCCCGGGTCGAGCTGGTGGTGAAGGAGCGGATCCGGGTCCGCGACGAGCTGCTGGCCCAGGGCTGGTCGGTGCCGCCCACCGAGGCCAACTTCGTCTGGCTGCGGCTGGGCGAGGACACCGAGGACTTCGCGGCCGAATGTGCCCGCCACGGGATCGGCGTCCGGCCGTTCGCCGGCGAGGGCGCCCGGGTCTCGGTCGGCGACGAGGAGGACAACGAGGCGTTCCTGGCCGTTGCCCGCGCCTACCCCCGCCGCCATTAGGGCCCGGCGGCCGCCGCAGCCTGGCCTGCTCACGGGCGGCGCGGTGCTGGCCGCGCGTCAGCGGCGGGGTGCTGGCCGCGCGTCAGCGGCGCGGTGCTGGCCGCGCGTCAGCGGGGCGGGCGGCGCTCCAGCTTCTCGGTGACGAGGCGGTAGAACTGCCGGGGGCGCCCCGGCTGCGGAGTCCGGTTCGGTGGCAGCGGCCAGGCCAGGCCCTCTTCGACCAGGGTGTGAAGCAGCCGGCGGGCGGTGCGGGACGTGACGCCGAGCAGCCGGCCGGCGGTCTCCGCGTCGACCACGTGCGCGCCGTCGTCGTCGGGGAGCTTGTCGGCGAGCCGGGACAGGGTCTCCAGCCCCTTCGGCCTGCCCGCCGGCCCCGCGGCCGGCGCCCGCGGGGCCGGGACCAGCGCGTACCCGTCGCGGTCGAGGGCAAAGCCGCCGCTGCCGGTGCCGGTGCCGGTGCCGGTGCCGGTGCCGGTGCGGGAGCGGGCCAGGGCGGCCCGTGCGTGCGCCTCCGCGTCCTGGGCCGTCCGGCCGAGACCGACACCCACTTCGGCCGCGATGCCCAGCTCGCTGCGGGCCCGGTGGGAGAACGGCGGCACCCGGAAGCCGTCGGTCGCCCCCGCCAGCGACCCGCGGGTCGCAGTGACCAGGAAGGTGTGATCCCCCACCGGGCTGACCGACGCCTGCATCCGCTGGGCTTCCTGCAGCAGGAACCGGTGGACGGTGAGGCGCAGTTCTTCCTGTGACTGCCGGGGAGCGGGACGCCGCGCTGTCTCGCGGAGGGTCGGCACCTCCACCACCACGACCGCGAGCTGAGCCTCCTCCAGCCTGCGGTGCGCGCCGAGCAGGGTCGCGGTCCGCACGGCCGAGCGGATCGCGCTGCTGGTGGGGCGCACGACGAAGACCGGGATCCCGGCGGCGGTGAGCCGCTGGCCCACCGACTCCAGGCAGGTGAAGGCGACCGAGGTCTGGTCGTGGCGCCATACCCGCTCGTGGAACGCGGCCAGGGTCGCGGCGCCCGCCGGGTCCTCCCGCACGTGGATGTCCCCGGCCGGGATGTCAAGTTCGGCGAAAGCGTCCTCGACGTCGCCGCGGCTCAGCACGTCCACACTGACCCTGGACAGGTCATGCCGCCCGCCCGCGCGCGCCCGGAGCAGGGCCGCGAACAGGGCGCTCCCCGACAGCGGCACGAAGGTGGCCGGCCCGCGCAGGACACCGGCCCGGCGCGCGTATTCGAGCGGGACCTGGCAGGCGAACAGGAACACGTCGACCGCAGAGCCGAGCCGGAGCACCTTGTCCGGCGCCTCCTGCTCGCTGCGGTAGGCGGCCGCCACCAGCCGCCGGGCCGGCCCGGGCCCGGCGAAGGACGGCCCCTGCGGCCAGCCCGCGACGCCCGGGGTGACGGGCTGCCCCGGCGTGGCCGTCCCGGACAGCATGACCCGCTCCACCAGATCGTGCGGTCCGACCACCCCGATCGTGAGCTCCACCGGGGGCTGCCGCGACCCTGTCATCATGCGTGAGGCCGTATCTCGTCGGTCCGGGCGGCGGGCGCGCCTCCCGGCCGGTGCGCCCGGGCGGCAGGTGGCACCGGCGCTGGCCATAACCGGGTCGGCAGGGCCTCCCCGGTCGGGGTTCCCTGCGGTCCGGGCGGCAGCCGGCCCGCCACGTCAGGCGCTCTCCTCCGCGGAGATGTCGGCGCCGAGGGTGGAGAGCCGGCTGGCGATGGCCGCGTGCCCACGGTCGATCAGGTAGCCGGGGGCGACCACCGTCTCGCCTTCCGCGGCCAGCCCGGCCAGGATGAGCGCCATCCCGGTGCGCAGGTCGTGCGCGATCACCTTGGTTCCCCGGAGGGTGGACGGGCCGTGCACGATGGCCACGCTGCCGTCCACGTCGACCTTGGCGCCCATCTTGTTGAGCTCGCCTGCCAGCGTGAACCGGCCGTCGTAAATGTTCTCACGGATGTAGCTGGTGCCGTCCGCGAGGCAGCTGAGCGCCATGATCGGGGACTGCAGGTCGGTGGCGAACCCGGGGTATGGGCTGGTGATCACGTTGATCGGCCGCAGCGGGCGTTCCCGGCGCACCTGCAGCACCGCGCCGTTGGCGGCGAACTCCACGCCCATCTGCTCCAGCTTCCAGCGGGCCACCCCAAAGTGCTCCAGGTTGGCCCCGACCAGGCTCAGCTCGCCCCCGGTGATCGCCGCAGCCATGGCGAACATGCCGGCGTCGATCCGGTCGGCCATCACCGTGTGCTCGGTGGCGGTGAGTTCGCCCACCCCCCGGACCGTGATGAAGCCGGTGCCCCCGCCGCTGATCTGCGCCCCCATCTTGGTCAGGAACGAGATCATGTCGAGCACTTCGGGCTCGGACGCAGTGTTGTCGATGATGGTGGTGCCGGGGGCGAGGGACGCCGCCATGATCAGGTTCTCGGTGCCCATGTGTGACGGCGTGTCCAGGTACAGATGGGCGCCGCGGAGCTTCCCGGCCTTGATGTAGATCTTGTCCCCGGCCTCTTCCACCGTGGCGCCCAGCCGGGCGAATCCCCGGTAGTGGAAGTCGAGATTGCGGCTGCCCAGGTTGCAGCCGCCGATGCCCTCGATGACCGCCTCTCCCAGCCGGTGCAGCAGGGCGGGGACGAAGACGACCGAGCCCCGGAAGCGGCGGGCGATCTCGGCCGGCAGCACCGGGCTGGTCAGGGTGGAGGCATCCACCACCAGCGTGCGTTCCGCCTCATGGAACTTCACCACCGCGCCGACCACCTGCGCCAGTTCCACCGCCCGGCGCACGTCCTCGATGGGCGGCACGTTCCGCAGTACCGTCCGGCCCTCGGACGCCAGGAGCGAGGCGGCGATCATCTTGAGCGCGGCATTCTTGGCACCCTGCACGAATACGGTGCCCTGCAGCGGTATGCCGCCTTGCACTCGGTAGCAGGTCTCGGGGCCAACGGTCATGGGCGCGCTGCTCCTGTTCCTCGGGTGCCGGCCTGGCGGGCCCACGGCCGGACAATACGGCGGGCCGTCCAGGCGCGGACTGCGAACCCGGCTGAGTCGTGAGCGGGAAGCGTGGTGTACGCGCGCTCTAGTATTCCACCGGGTTCGCAGTCCGCAGGTCATTGCGGGCATCTGCCGCCCGGCGGGCGGCGGCCGCATCATGGTCACACCGCCTGGCGCGGCCGTGGTCACGCCGTCTAACTCGATCACGGTCCGTTCATACCCCTTCACCGTCCGTTGGCCTAGGGCCAACGGTCACCCGTGATGCGCTTGTAAGCCTCGACATACAGGGCCCGGGTGCGCTCGACGACCCATTCGGGCAGTTCCGGGGGCTGCGCCCCGCCCCGCGGACCGCTCCGGCGACGGTCCCAGCCGGCCTCGGGCGAGTCCAGCCAGTCACGCACGAACTGCTTGTCGAACGACGGCTGGGGGCGGCCCGGCCGCCATTGGTCGGACGGCCAGAACCGGGACGAATCGGGCGTGAGCACCTCATCGGCGAGCACCAGCCGCCCGCGCGTGTCGTAGCCGAGCTCGATCTTGGTATCCGCCACGATGATGCCGCTGCGGGCCGCGATCGCCGCGCCCCGCCGGTATACCTCCAGCGTGATGCGTTCCAGCTCGGCGGCGGCGTCGGCCCCGACCAGGCCGGCCACCGACGCCAGCGGGATGTTCTCGTCGTGCTGCCCGCTCGGCGCCTTGGTCGCCGGGGTGAAGATGGGTTCCGGCAGCCGGGCGCCCTCGGCCAGGCCGGGCGGCAGTTCCACCCCGCACACCGCCCCGGTCCGCCGGTAGTCGTGCCAGCCTGACCCGGCGAGGTAGCCGCGGGCCACGCATTCCACGCCGATCATCGACAGCTGCTGGCAGGCCATGGCGCGGCCCGCGAACTCGACCGGGATGGGGGCGTCCACCAGGTGGTTGGGCACCAGGTCGGCGAGCCGGCCGAACCACCACAGCGAGAGCTGGGTGAGGATCTTCCCCTTGTCCGGGATGGGGGTGGGCAGCACGTAGTCGTAGGCCGAGATCCGGTCGGTGGCGACGAGCAGCAGCTGCCCGCCCGGCAGCTGGTAGACGTCCCGCACCTTCCCCGAGTACAGGTGCGTGAGCGGCGCGCCGGGCCCGCCGCCCTCGCCGTCAGAAGGAGGGGTGGGGACAGCGCCCGTGGGCGGTGTCGCGGCCGCGCCCGGAGGGGGCGGCGCGGCGGGGCCCGGGGGCGGCGTCACCGCAGCGCCCGGAGGCGGTCGAACACCGGCCCGAGCCGCTCGACGTAACGCTCGGGGCGGCACACCTCGTCCAGCGCGGCCTCGTCCAGGTCCAGGCCGTGGCCAGCCTGCTTGCGGAGCGTCTCCCGGAACGGCGTGCCGGTCTCCCAGGTCTCCATCGCCGCGGCCTGGACCAGGCCGTAGGCGTCCTCGCGCGACATCCCGGTCGTGACCAGGGCGAGCAGCACGCTCGAGGTGTAGATCAGGCCCCCGGTCAGGTCCAGGTTGGCGCGCATCCGGGCGGTGTCCACCACCAGCCCGCTGACCAGGCCGGTGGTCAGGTGCAGCAGGTAATCCGTGGCGATGGCGGCGTCGGGCAGCGCCACCCGTTCCACGCTGGAATGGGAGATGTCCCGCTCGTGCCAGAGCGCCATCCCCTCCGTCACCGGGGTCACATAGCCACGCACGACCCGGGCCAGGCCGCAGATCCGTTCTGACCGGATGGGGTTCTTCTTGTGCGGCATCGCGGACGAGCCCTTCTGCCCGGCCGCGAACGGCTCGGCCAGCTCGCGCACCTCCGTCCGCTGGCCGTGCCGGACCTCCAGCGCGATCGCGTCGCAGGCGGTGGCGAGCAGCGCGAGGACGCTCACCCACTCGGCGATGCCGTCGCGGAACACGACCTGGGTGGCCACGTCGGCCGGGCGCAGGCCGAGCTGGGCCAGCACCGTCGCCTCGATGGCCGGGTCGATGTTGGAGTAGGTGCCCACCGGCCCGGACAGCTTGCCGACCGCGACCCCCTCCCGCGCCCGGACGAGCCGGTCCCGGCAGCGCGCCACCGCGAACGCGAAGTCGGCCACCCGGTGCCCCCACACGTCGGGCTCGGCGTGGATGCCGTGGGTCCGCCCCACCCGCAGCGTGGCCGAATGGGCCAGCCCGTGCTCGCGCAGCACCGCGACCAGCTCGCTGGCCCGCGCGATGAGCAGGTCGCTCGCCTCGGTCAGCTGGAGTGCCAGCGCGGTGTCGAGCAGGTCGGATGAGGTCAGCCCGAAATGCACGTACGCCGCGGCCTCGCGGGGGGAGGTGTTGTCCGCCCACGCGCTGAGGAACGCGATCACGTCGTGATCGGTCACCGCCTCGTAGGCCGCCACCGCCTCCGGCGTCGGCGGCGCGGCGGCACGCACCGCCGCGACGGAATCCGGCGGCACCGTGCCGGCGCTGGCGTGGGCCGCCAGGACCAGCGTCTCCACCTGGCACCACAGCTCGTACTTGTGGGCCTCGCTCCAGACCCGGCCCATCTCCGGCCGGGTGTACCGCCCGATCATGCTTCCCATCCTCCCGCACGGCCCCGCCGGAGCCAGCCCGCGGGCCAGCGCCAAGCCGCGTACCGCTCGCCGGCCAGCATCGCCACCAGGGCGCACAGCAGCACCGCCAGCTGGGCCTCGACGGCGACGGTCGCGCCCAGCGCGGTCACCGCCAGCGCGAACACGGCGGTGGCCAGCCGGAGCCAGGGGGTGCCGATCCGCAGCGCGTGCCGGAACCAGGCGTCACCGGCCAGGAACAGCGCGACGCCGCCGGACAGCGCCAGCGCCTGGCCGACCGGGTGCGGCTGGGCCGCGTGCCCGATCGTGAGCAGCACTCCCGCGGCCATCGCCACCACACCGAGCAGGATCGGTATGTGAGCGTAGAAATAGGCCGACAGGGCCAGCCCGGGCCGCTGCTCGGGCGCCGTGGCGGTGAAGGCGCGTTCGGCCCGGTCGTCGTCGCCGGTGCCGAAGTACGCCCACCACAGGCAGGCGGTCAGGGCCAGGCCGAGGACGGCCGCGCCGATCAGCGAGCCGGTCATGCGCTCGCGGGAGGCGCTGATCCCGATCGCCGCCACCGACTCCCCGAGCGCGACGATGACCAGCGCCCCGTGGCGTTCCACGAAATGGGCCGGCTGGATCTCGAACCGGCCGCCGGGGCTGACGATCAGCGGTGACAGCACCTGGATGGCCAGGGCCGCGGCCCACAGGGCATACACCGGCGGACCGTCCACCTCCCCGGCCAGGATCACCAGCAGCGCCGAGGTGATGTTGAAGGGCGCGATCCGCATGATGTTCCGGTTGAGCCGGTAGTACAGCGACGTGTGCACCAGCACAACGATGAGATAGCCGAGCCCCAGTGTGGCCCCGCTGTCCGAGGCCTCCGGGCCGAACCCGTGCGGGATCGCCAGCCCGACCACGAGGAACCCAGCCATGCCCGCCAGCAGCAGCACCCGCTCCGGGGCCCGGTCCGGGGTGCGGGTGTTGGTCAGCCAGGCATACCCCCCGTACATCCACCACAGCACCCCGAAGATCAGCAGCACCTGCGCCACCCCGGTCAGCGACAGGTGATTCGCTAGCAGCGCCGTGAGCTGCGTGAGGGTGAAGGCGAAGACCAAGTCGAAGAACAGCTCCAGCGTGCTCACCCGCAGCGGGACGCCGCCGCGGCGGCGGTCGCCGGCCCGTGGGCCGGGCGGCTGGTCAGGTGGCGGGCTGGACGGCCGGTCAGGTGCAAGGCCGGCCCGCTGGTCAGGTGGCGGGCCCGGCGGCCGGTCAGGTGGGAGGCCGGGCGGCCGGTCAGGTGGGAGGCCGGGCGGCCGGTCAGGTGGGGGGCTGGGCGCGGGAGGCACGGTGCCGCCGGTCAGGGGCCGGGAGATGAGGCAGGGGCGCCGCCGCCGGCGCGCGGGGCACCCGGGGCCGCGCTGGCTGGGGCCGTGCCCGCTGGGGCGGCGCTGGCTGGGGCCGTGCCGGCTGAGGCCGCGCTGGCCTGGGCGGCCACTTCGGCGATGTCGTGGCGGTACCAGCCGCCGCGCATCGTGATGGCGCCCGCGGCCTGGTAGGCGGCGTCGCGCGCGGCGGCCAGGTCGGGGCCGGTGCCGACCACGTTCAGCACCCGGCCGCCCGCCGAAACCAGCTGGCCAGCCGCATCGGTGGCCGTGCCCGCGTGCAGGACATACGCCCCGGGGACCCGTTCGGCATGATCGATGCCGCTGATGGCGTCGCCCTGGGCAGGCGCAGCCGGGTAGCCCTCGGCGGCGGTCACCACCGTCACCGCCGCGCCCGGCGCCCAGCGTGGCTGGCCGGCGCCGGCCAGCGAGCCGGAGGCGGCGGCGGCCAGCAGCCCGGCCAGCGGACTGGCCAGCCGGTCGAGCACGACCTGGGTCTCGGGGTCGCCGAACCGCGCGTTGAACTCGATCACCCGCACCCCGGCCGCGGTCAGGCTCAGCCCCGCGTACAGCAGGCCCCGGTACGGGGTGCCGCGCCGGCGCATCTCGTCGACGGCGGGCTGGACGACGCGGGCGAGCACCTCCTCGGCCAGCCCGGGCGGCGTCCAGCCGAGCGGCGCGTAGGCGCCCATCCCACCGGTGTTCGGGCCGCGGTCGCCGTCCCCGGCTCGCTTGAAGTCCTGCGCGGGCAGCAGCGCAAGCGCGGTGCCGCCGTCGGTGAGCGCGAACAACGACACCTCCGGGCCGTCGAGGAACTCTTCGATGACCACCGTGCCCGCGGCGCGCGCGTGCGCGAGTGCGGCCGCCGCGTCGTCGGTGACCAGGACCCCCTTGCCCGCGGCGAGCCCGTCCGCCTTCACCACGAACGGCGGGCCGAACTCGGCCAGCGCCGCGGCCGCGTCCGTTTCGCTGGTGCAGGTGCGGGCCCGTGCGGTCGGGATGCCCGCCGCCGCCATCACCTGCTTGGCGAAGGATTTCGACCCCTCCAGCATGGCCGCCTGCTGGCCGGGCCCGAAGCAGGCGATGCCCGCGGCCTGGAGCGCGTCGGCCAGCCCTGCCACCAGCGGCGCCTCCGGGCCGACCACCACCAGGTCCGCAGCGGTCGAGCGGGCCAGGGCGGTCACCGCCGCGATGTCGGCCAGGTCCGCCTGATGCCTGGTCGCGATCCGGGCGATGCCGGGATTGCCCGGCGCCGCGTGCAGGTCGGTGACATCGGCGTCGGCGGCCAGCGCCCGGGCCAGCGCGTGCTCGCGGCCGCCGGACCCCAGCAGAAGGACTCGCACGGCGCGAGCCTACCTGTGGCCGCGCCCCTGATGAGGGACTTGCCGGGCCCGGCCCGGGCTCAGATCAGCGGGCGCAGCTGCAGGGTCTGATCACGCCGCGGGCCAGTGCCGACCGCGGCCACCGGGGCACCGATGATCTCCTCCACTGCCCGCACGTAGGCCTGGGCGTTGCGCGGCAGCCCGGAGAACTCCCGCACCTCCGACAGGTTCTCCCCCCAGCCGTCCAGGTACTCGTAGACCGGGATCGCGTGGTGGAACTCGGTCTGCGTCATCGGGATCTCGTCGTGCCTGGCCCCGTCCACGTCGTAGGCCACGCAGACGGGCACCTTGTCCAGGCCGGAAAGCACGTCCAGCTTGGTCAGGAAGTAGTCGGTGATGCCGTTGACCCTGGTCGCGTAGCGGGCGATGACCGCGTCGAACCACCCGGTGCGCCGCGGCCGCCCGGTGGTCACCCCGTACTCGCCGCCCGTCTTGCGCAGCCAGTCGCCCTGCTCGTCGAGGAGCTCGGTGGGGAACGGGCCAGCCCCCACCCGGGTCGTGTAGGCCTTGATGATGCCGATGACCTTCGTGATCCGGGTAGGGCCGATGCCGGAGCCGGCGCAGGCGCCGCCGGCGGTGGGGGAGGAGGAGGTCACGAACGGGTAGGTGCCGTGGTCCACGTCGAGCTGGGTCGCCTGGGCTCCTTCGAGCAGCACCGTCCGGCCGTCGTCGAGGGCCCGGTTGAGGACGAGGGCGGTGTCGGCGAGGTAGGGCCGCATCCGCTCGCCGTAGCCAAGGTATTCGGCCGCCACGGCGGCGGCGTCGATGCCGCGCCGGTTGTAGACCTTCGTCAGGACCTGGTTCTTCTCCCGGAGCACCAGGCTCAGCTTCTGCTCCAGGATGCCGGGGTCGAACAGGTCCTGGACCCGGATCCCGGTCCGCGCCACCTTGTCGCCGTAGGCCGGCCCGATGCCCCGGCCGGTCGTCCCGATGCGGGCACTGCCGAGGTAGCGTTCGGTCACCTTGTCGAGTGCCCGGTGGTGGGGCATGATCAGGTGCGCGTTGGCGGAGATGAGCAGCCGGTCGCAGGACACGCCGCGCTCGGCGAGGCCGTCGATCTCGGCCAGGAGGACCTCCGGGTCGATGACCACGCCGTTGCCGATGACCGGGGTGACATCGGGGGAGAGCACCCCCGAGGGCAGCAGGTGCAGCGCGTAGCTCTCGTCACCGATGACCACCGTGTGGCCGGCGTTGTTGCCGCCCTGATACCTGACCGCGTAGTCAACGCGGTCGCCGAGCAGGTCGGTCGCTTTGCCCTTGCCCTCGTCACCCCACTGCGCGCCCACCAGCACAACGGCCGGCATCTGACCAGCCCCTTCCCGGCTCCTGCCTCGCGCGTCCCGAGGCTACTCCACACTCGTCCGCCACGGCCGGCTGGCCCGGCTGCGGCGGCTACTGCCCTGGCCGCGGCGGCTGATTCCTGTGCCGCGGGAGTTGGGGTTCCGCTGGCGGGGCAGGTGCGGTCAGAAGTCCCCGAGCTCGGCGGCGGCCGTGGCGCTGGCCTCCTGCAGGAAGGTCCGGCAGCGTTCCGCCTCGTCGTCCTCGCCGAGCGCGGCCGCCGCCCGGCCCAGCGCATGCAGGGACCGCAGGAAACCCTGATTCGGCTCGTGCTCCCACGGGACCGGCCCGTAACCTCGCCAGCCAGCCCGCCGCAGGTGGTCCAGACCGCGGTGGTAGCCGGTCCGCGCGTAGGCGTAGGACGCGACGGCCTCGCCCCGGGCCATGGCGCGGTCGGAGAGCGACGCCCACGCCGCGAGGCAGGCCGGGTGCGCGGCCGCCACCGCCGCCGGGTCAGCGCCGTTGGCCAGCTCCGACGCGGCCGGGTCCTCGGGCAGCAGGGTGGCGGGTGGCCCGCTCAGCAGGTTCTGGTGCTCCATGACGCTCATCCTGCCCCAACCCGCCTGCGCGCGGCGCTGGTCCCGGCTTGTGGCGGGCTGTATGCCGCGGTGCGGTGCGCGGGCCTCAGCCATTGGTGCGGGTGCGTCAGGCGCGGCCGTCGCGCGGGCCCATCACCGCCAGGGCTTCGGCGTCGGTGATCCTGCCCCGGAGGTAAAGGTCGGCCCAGGCGCGGGCGCCTGGGAAGCCGGATCCGGCCGCGATCCGGGCACACGCCGCGTCCGTATCGAAGACGGTGCGGCGCAGTTCGGCGCCGGGGCCGAGCAGCGCCCAGTGGGCACCCGGCTGGCCGTACGGCATCCCCACGCTGCCGGGATTGATAACCAGCCGGCCGTGAGCCAGCCGGATGAACGGCATGTGGGTATGCCCGCAAACGACGGTGCTGACCTCAGCGGGGACGCCGTCGAAGACCTGCTGCCAGCGGTCGAGCCGGGAATCGGCCACCACGACTTCCTTATCGTCGCGGGGAGTGGCGTGGCAGAACAGAACCTCACCCAGCCCGGCCACGGCGATGGTCCTCGACAACGGCAGCCCGGCGATGAGTTCCCTCTGGTCGGCGCGCAATTCGCCGGCCGCCCACACCGACACCTCGTCCGGCATGTCGGTGCACTCGCCGTGGGCGAACTCGACCAGTTCGCGGTCCGCGTTCCCGCGGATCCACACGGCCCGGTCGCCGAGCGCCGCCAGCCGGTCCAGGGTCTCGACCGGCTGCGGGCCGGCGGCCAGGTCGCCGGTCAGCACGACCAGATCGGCGGCCGCGACGTCTGGCTCGGCGAGCACCGCCGCCAGCGCGGGCATGACCCCGTGAATGTCGGACAGAACTGCCACGCGGCCGACCGGGGTCACCATGGGGCCAGCATGGCCGGCGGCCGGGCGTGTGGCCAGCTCAGGTCAGGCGCTTGCCTGCGGACATCAGGTCTTCGCACGCCTCGACGACCCGGGCGGCCATGGCTGCCTCGGCCGCCTTGCCGTAGGAACGCGGGTCGTAGGCCTTCTTGTCCCCTACCTCACCGTCGATCTTGAGCACGCCGTCGTAGTGCGAGAACATGTGTCCCGCTATCGGCCGGGTGAAGGCGTACTGGGCGTCGGTGTCCACGTTCATCTTGACCGTGCCGTACGAGATCGCCTCGCGGATTTCCGCCAGCGCCGAGCCCGAGCCGCCGTGGAAGACAAGGTCGAAGGGCTTGTCTTTGCCGTACTTCGCGCCCACCGCCTCCTGGATGTCGTTCAGCACGGACGGGCGCAGGGTGACGTGGCCCGGCTTGTAGACGCCGTGCACGTTGCCGAAGGTGGCGGCCAGAATGTAACGGCCACGCTCGCCGAGCCCGAGCGCCTCGGCGACGGCGAGCGCGTCGTCGGCGGTGCTGTACAGCTTCTCGTTGATCTCGCCGACGACGCCGTCTTCCTCGCCGCCGACCACGCCGATCTCCATTTCCATGATCACATGGGCCTGCGCGCACTCGTTGAGGAGCTCGGAGGCGATGACGAGGTTCTCGGCCAGCGGCACGGCCGAGCCATCCCACATGTGTGACTGGAACAGCGGTTCCTCGCCCCGGGCCACCCGTTCCTTGGACAGGGCGACCAGTGGGCGCATGTAGCTGTCCAGCTTGTCCTTGGGGCAGTGATCGGTGTGCAGGGCGATGTTGACGGGGTACTTCACGGCCACGCTGCGGGCGAAATGCGCGAGCGCGACCGCCCCGGTGACCATGTCCTTGACCGCGCCCGACAGGTACTCGGCGCCGCCGGTGGAGACCTGGATGATCCCGTCGCTGTCGGCGTCGGCGAACCCGCGCAGCGCGGCGTTCAGCGTCTGGCTCGACGTCACGTTGATCGCCGGGTAGGCGAAGCCATGCTCTTTGGCGCGGTCGAGCATCTGCGCGTAGACCTCTGGCGTGGCGATGGGCATGACGTCGGCTCCCTGTCTTGTGTGTGCATTCAGTATCGGGGACGGCGCTCGTTTCCGGCAGGGCAGGGCCGGGATGCGCGCAAGGAGTGGCGGTTGGGCCGGGCCAGGGGTAAAGGTGCTCCTAAACTCTGCGGCCAGCGGCCAGGGCACCGGCGTTCATGCTGTACAACAGTGACCTATGGAGAGCTTTCTCACCCACTGGGGCTACGCCGCGATTTTCCTGTTCGGGTTCCTTGAGGCGTGCTGCATCCCGATTCCCTCCGAGATCACTTTTGGGTTCGCCGGGGTGCTGGCCGGTGAGGGGCACCTCAACATCGTCGCCGTGATCGTGGTGGGGACGATCGCCGAACTCATCGGGTCGTACGTCGCCTATGG
The DNA here is from genome assembly GCA_963730065.1 of uncultured Actinomycetes bacterium. GTDB lineage: Bacteria > Actinomycetota > Actinomycetes > Streptosporangiales > Streptosporangiaceae > UBA9676. The sequence continues at coordinate 101,225 of CAVSQL010000025.1, forward strand.
CGTGGGGCGGGTCGGTGGCCGGCCGCTGGTGCACAGATTCGGCCGATACCTGCTGATCACCCAGGCGGACATCGACCGGGCCGAGCGTTTCGTTGCCGGGCGGGGGATATGGGCGATTCCGGTCGGCCGTGCCCTGCCGATCGTGCGCACATTCGTGTCCATCGTGGCTGGCTTCATCGAGGTGCCGCCGCTCCTGTTCGGGGTCCTCAGCCTCGTCGGCACGGCGGTCTGGGTCACCGTGATCTCCCTGGTCGGTTATGGGGTCGGCAGTGCGTGGCAGAGCGTCGCGCACGGGCTCGCCGTCGCCGGATACGTGATCTTCGCAGCAGTGGTCATCGCCATCGCCGCCTTCATCACCTACCGGGTGCGTGAAGTCCGGCGCGAGGCGGCGCACGAGCGTGGCGGCCCTGAGGCGGGCGGAGGCGACGCGAACGGGGCGCACCAGCGCGGCTCCGACAGAACGGAAGGGCGCAACTCCAACGGGACGGCCCAGCGCGGCTCCGGCGGAACGGACCAGCGCGGCTCCGGCGGGGCGCACCGGCGCGGCGCCAGCGACCAGCCCGGCACCCGGCGCGAGGCTGGCAGCGATACTCAGCCCAGCCCCAGGTCACCCACGTCGTAGACGGCACGGAACGGCAGCCCGCGCTGGGTCACGCGGGCCCGGGCGCCCCGCTCGACGAGGACGGCCACCCCAACGACGTCCGCGCCCGTTTCCCGCAGCACGTCCACGGCGGTGAGGACCGAGGCACCGGTGGTGGACGTGTCCTCCACCGCCAGTACCCGGCGCCCGGCAACATCGGGTCCCTCGATCCGGCGCTGGAGCCCGTGCGCCTTCTCGGTCTTGCGGACGACAAAGGCGTCCAGGATCCGCCCCTGGCTGGCCGCGGCGTGCATCATCGCGGCGGCCACCGGGTCGGCCCCCAGCGTGAGCCCACCGACGGCGTCATAGCCGAGGTCAGCGGTAGCGGCAAGCATGACCCGGCCCGCCAGCGGCGCGGCCTGCCCGCTGAGCAGCACCCGCCGCAGATCGATGTACCAGGTCGCATGCTGCCCGGACGAGAGCACGAAGTCGCCGCGCACCACGGCCCTGTCCTTGATCACGCGCAGGAGATCGTCGCGGTCGCTCACGGTTGGCGAGCCTACTCAGCGCCGGCAACAGCTGGGTGCGCGCGGGCATTGAAGCGAGGGGAGAGTCGTGCGCGCGGGGCCAGTCGTGTCCACGGGAGAGCATCGTGGGCACGGGAGGGCAATCGTGCGGGCGGGACAGTCGCGGGCGGGCCAGTCGTGTGCAGGCGGGCCAGTCGTGTGCAGGCGGGCCAGTCGTGCGGGCGGGGCGGTCGTGTGCGGGCGGGGTCGTGCGGGCGGGGCGGTCGTGTGCGGGTGGGTTGCCCGCGATCTCTGCGCAGTGCATCACGGAGCCGGCTGAGCGCTGGTAACGTCGTCTCGCGTCGACGGAAGGACGGTGCCGCGTGGATCGCTGCGCGCTGTTCGTGGACGCAGGCTACGTACTGGCTGATGGTGCGATGGCCGTCCACGGCACTCGTCACCGGGAGTCTGTTTCCTGGAACTATGCGGGCCTGCTCCAGTTCCTGGGAACGGTAGCCGGTGACCGCACCGGCCTGCCCCTGCTGCGCTGCTACTGGTATGAGGCGACCGTGGAAGGCCGCCGGTCTTCAGAGCACGACGCGCTCGCCGACCTGCCCGGGGTGAAGCTGCGGCTGGGCCGGATGAGGCCGGGCAGGCGCGAGGGCGTGGAGAGCGAGATCCACCGCGACCTGACCACCCTGGCGCGTAACGGTGCCATCCGGGACGCGCTCGTGGTCAGTGCCGAGGAGGATCTGGCGCAGGTCATCGCCGATGTCCAGGACCTCGGCCTCAGGGTCACCCTGGTGCACATCACGGTGGACGGCAACTGGACCATCTCCCGCGCCCTCCGGCAGGAATCCGACGACATCGTCGAGATCGGCGAGGCGCACCTGCGGCCCTACGTGGAACTCGTGGTGGGTGCGGAACCGCTCCGGGACGACGAGCGCCAGGCCGTCGGCTCCCATGCCGGCCGGGCTCTGACCAACGGCCACCGGCCGGTCGGCCCCCTCGGCCCCCAGCAGGCACTGCCCGCCGGGTCGCATGCCGCACCGCCGGAGATCTACACCGCGCCCGTCATCGCCGAGTACCAGCGGACGGCGCAGCCCGCCATGAACGGCCAGCCCGGCTCCCCGCAGCCGGCCAACCTCTCCGGCCCTATCGGCTCGGCGCCGCCGGGCCCGCAGGCGCCAGCGCCCGGGCCGCCCCAGCCCGCCGCCCCGGCTCCGGCCGGGGGTGGGCAGCAGGGCACGGCGGTCAGGCCTGACATGCAGCCGTCCCCCGGAATGGCCCAGCCGGCCATGCCGCCCGCTCAGGCCATGCCGCCCGCGCAGCAGGCCATGTCCCCCGCGCAGCAGGCCATGCCCCCGGCGCAGCAGGCCATGCCCGCCGCCCAGCCCGCGCCGGCACCAGGCCCGGCGGCCCAGACCTCCGGGCCGATATCAGCGCCGCAGGCCATGCCCCAGCCCGCCGCCGTGGCCGGGATGGCTGGCCAGGCGCCGGTGCCGCAGCTGATGCCGGCGCCACCCGTTCAGCAGCAGCACAATTCCGGGGTCATGGCGGCCCCGGCCGCCATGACACCTGGACCGGCGGCCCCTCCCGCTCCCTCCGGGCAGCCCGTGCCATCAGGACCTATGGGCCAGCAGGCCGCACCTGGGCAGCCCGGGATGCCGCCGCCGCAGGCCCAGCAAGGGCATCCGGGCATGGCGCAGCAGCAGGCCGGACCTCCAGGCGCTCCGGGCATGCAAGCGGGACAGCAGCTCTATCCCGCCCCGCCCTACCAGGGTCCCGGGCCGGAGGCCCAGGGTGCGCCGGGCGGGCCGGGTGGCGGCCCAGGCAGGCGCGGGCAGGCCGGCCCGCGCCAGGGCGCGGGCGGCCCGCAGCCTGCCCCGGCACTTGCCGCGCTGCCTGGCCCGGTGACCGGCCAGGCAGGACCGTCCGGGCCGGGCCAGCCGCCCGCCGCGGGTGGCCCGGGCATGCCAGGTGCGCCGGGTATGCAGGGCGGCCCGGGTATGCCAGGCGGGCCCGGTGTACCCGGCGCCGCGGTCGGCCCGGCTGCGCTGCCCGCGCAGCATGCGCGTGGCGCCGTGCGGACCTATCCCGCGTCGCCACCCACCGGGCCGTTCAACCGTCAGCAGGCCCAGCAGTTCGCCGGCCCGGCCGACCAGCCTGAGGGCGGGCCCGGGCCAGGGTACGCACCCCAGCAGCAGATGCCCTACAGCGGCCCGCAGCCTGGTGCACCCCACCAGCTGGTGCCGCAGCAGGCGTCGGTCTCCCTGGCTGACGCGGTGCAGGCAGCGCACGGTGAGGGCTTCAACTTCGGGCAGTCCGTCGCGAATGAAGCGCCCGCGCTCTGGCTGGAGGCCGTTCTCGCCCGCAAGCCGCGCATGCCGTCGGATCTGGAGGCCAGGCTGCTGCAGGATTCGGCGCTGCCGATCGATTCCCTGCTTCATGATGAGGTGCGGCACGCGCTGCGGCGGGGTTTCTGGGATGCCCTGGAGAGAGCCCGTCATTGAAAGGCGGCATCGGCAGCACCTGGCCCATGGGTCCCTGGGGCCCGCCTGGCCGTGCTGCCGCCGTGGATGCCCGCCGGTTGCCGCATGCGCTCCCGGCCCGGCGGCCCGGTGCCGCAGGCCAGGTTCCCCGCTCGCTGCGTTGCTACCCCACCCCCGGTGGGTACCTTGTCTGACGTGGGAGTGCTGAGCCGAGAGGAATTTGACGCGATCGAGTTCGACGCCGCGTGCACCGGCGATCACCTGGCTGCGGCGCAGCAGATGACCTTGCTCGCCGACACCGGGACGCAGACCCCGGCGATGCCGCGCGCCGAGGCCTACACGCGGGCCGGGGAACAGTGGCTGCTGGCCGATGAACCCGCCGCGGCCGCCAGCGGGTTCATGCGCGCCCTGGAGGACGGAGGCCCTTCCTTCGTCGATCCGCGGGCGCCGCTGGCGCGGGCGCTGTTCATGATGGACAGGACCGAGGACGCCGAGGCGCTGATACACCAGCTTGCCGCCGAGCCGCCGACCGAGCCGCGGATGTGCGACCTGGTGGCAGAGCTGCTGGCGGAGCGCGCGGATATGATCGGCGCGCTGGCCTGGGTCAACGCGGGCGTCGAGCTGTGCCTGGGCGGATCGCCCGGCCCGGTCGCCTCGGCGGGCGACGCGGATACCAGCGGGCCGGAGGCGGGATCCGCCGACGCGCAGGCGGCAGGCACCGTTGCGGTGCCGGTGCTGCCGCCCGGGGACCGGACCGAACTGAGGCTCCTGCTGAGCTTGCGGTTCCGGATCCGCAACGACATCGGCCTGCCCGAGGACGCCTACGACCGGCTGCTCGACGAGCTCTCGTCCGAGCCGGGCGCCATCTCGGGCTTATCGGGCGAGACGACCAGTTCGTCGGCCGCCGGGTCAAGATCCACCCGGACCGTTTCCCCGTCGGCGATCTCCCCGGACAGCAGTTCCTTCGCCAGCTGATCGCCGATCGCCGACTGGACCAGCCTGCGGAGCGGCCGTGCCCCGTACAGGGGGTCGAAGCCGGTCACGGCGAGCCATTCGCGGGCCGCGGGCGTGACCACGAGCGTCAGCCTGCGGTCGGCGAGCCGGCGCGCCAGCCGGGAAACCTGCAGGTCGACGATCTGTGTGAGGTCCTCGGTGGTCAGCGCGTCGAAGATGATCACATCATCGAGCCGGTTGAGGAACTCCGGCTTGAACGTCGCCCGGACCACGCCCATCACGGCGTCCCGCTTGGCGGCCTCGTCGAGTGCCGGGTCGGCGATGTAGGCCGAGCCGAGGTTCGAGGTGAGGATCAGGATCGTGTTCCGGAAGTCCACGGTCCGGCCCTGGCCGTCGGTGAGCCGGCCATCGTCGAGCACCTGCAGCAGGATGTCGAAGACCTCCTGGTGCGCCTTCTCCACCTCGTCGAGGAGGATCACACAGTAGGGGCGCCGCCGGACGGCCTCGGTCAGCTGGCCGCCTTCCTCGTAGCCGATGTATCCGGGCGGGGCACCCACCAGCCTGGCCACCGAGTGCCGCTCGGAGTACTCGCTCATGTCGATGCGGATCATGGCCCGCTCGTCGTCGAAGAGGAACTCGGCGAGCGCCTTGGCCAGCTCGGTCTTGCCCACCCCGGTCGGCCCGAGGAACAGGAAGGAGCCCGACGGCCGGTCCGGGTCGGAGATGCCGGCCCGGGACCGGCGCACCGCGTCCGACACGGCGGCGACCGCCCGGGACTGCCCGATCAGCCGCTTGCCGAGCTCGCTCTCCATCCGCAGCAGCTTGCCGGTCTCGCCTTCGAGCAGCGCCGGCCAGGATGCCGGTCCAGGACGAGACGACGTCCGCGACATCGTCCGGGCCGACCTCCTCCTTGACCATGGGCGCGGCGTCGCTGCCCGCACCGCTGGCCGGCGCCTGCCCGTCCGCGTCTGCGGCGCCTCCGGCCGCCGTGCCGTCGCCGGCCAGGGCCGTGGCGGCAGCGAGCTCGGCTTCCACGGCGGGTATCTCACCGTACATGATCCGGGATGCGGCCTCGAACTCCGCGTCGCGCTGCAGCCGCTCAGCCTGCCCGCGGAGATCGTCGAGCCGCTGCTTGAGCTCGCCGACCCGGTTCAGGCTGGCCTTCTCCCGCTCCCAGCGGGCGACCAGCGCGGTCAGCTGCTCCTGGCGGTCGGCCAGCTCGGCGCGCAGCCGCTCCAGCCGCTCCTTGCTGGCGGGGTCCGCCTCCCGCTCCAGCGCCATCTCCTCCATCTTCATCCGGTCCACACTGCGCTGCAGCTCGTCGATCTCCACCGGGCGCGAGTCGATCTCCATCCGCAGCCGGGACGCGGCCTCATCGACCAGGTCGATGGCCTTGTCCGGGAGGAAGCGGGCGGTGATGTAGCGGTCGGACAGGGTGGCGGCCGCGACCAGCGCGGCGTCGGAGATCTGGACCTTGTGGTGCGCCTCGTAGCGCCCCTTCAGGCCGCGCAGGATGGCGATCGTGTCCTCGACCGACGGCTCGCCCACGAAGACCTGCTGGAAGCGCCGCTCCAGCGCGGCGTCCTTCTCGATCCGCTCCCGGTACTCGTCCAGGGTGGTCGCGCCGATCATCCGCAGCTCGCCGCGGGCCAGCATCGGCTTGAGCATGTTGCCGGCGTCCATGGCGCCCTCGGCCGCCCCCGCGCCCACGACCGTGTGCAGCTCGTCGATGAACGTGATGACCTGGCCGTCGCTCTCCTTGATCTCGTTCAGGACCGCCTTGAGGCGCTCCTCGAACTCGCCGCGGTACTTCGAGCCCGCGACCATGGCACCCAGGTCGAGCGCGACCAGCCGCTTGCCGCGCAGCGACTCGGGCACGTCCCCGGCGACGATCCGCTGGGCCAGGCCCTCGACGACCGCGGTCTTGCCGACCCCGGGCTCGCCGATCAGGACTGGGTTGTTCTTGGTCCGGCGGGACAGCACCTGGATCACCCGCCGGATCTCGGCGTCCCGGCCGATCACCGGGTCGAGGTCACCGTCGCGCGCGCGCTGGGTGAAGTCGACGCCGTACTTCTCCAGCGCCTGGTAGGTGCCCTCCGGGTTCTCCGAGGTGACCCGGGCGTGACCCCGGACCTTCTCGAACGCCTCCAGCAGCACGTCCGGCCCGGCTCCCGCCTTGCGCAGTACCTCCGCCGCCTGGCCGCCGTCCGCGGCCAGTCCAACCAGCAGGTGCTCGGTGGAGACGTACTCGTCCCCCAGTTCCCGCGCGCGCTTGGACGCGGTGGCGAGCGCCGCGAGCACCGGCCGCGACATGTCCGGTGCGCTCAGTGTCGTGCCGGCCGCGCGGGGGAGCTTCGCCAGCCGGTCGCTGACATCGGCGAGCACGGCGCTGGGATCGGCGCCGACCGCCCGCAGCAGCGGGTCGGCGGTACCGCCGCTTTGCTGTATGAGGGCCGCGAGCAGGTGCAGGGGGTCCACGTGCGGGTTGCCCTCAGCCGTGGCGCGCCGGACCGCGTCCGACAGCGCCTCCTGGCTCTTGCGGGTGAACTTGTCTTCCATCAGGTTGCTTCCGGGGTCATCGAGGGTGTTGCTTCTGGAGTGTGAGATGTCGCTTGTGGGATGTGGAGTCTTGCTTGTGGGATGCCGGGTGCTGCTTCTGGGATGTCGAAGGTGAGTGGGCGGGCATCTGGCCGCTGGCTCTCATGGCGCCTCAGGCGGAAGGCTCAGCGGCCTGGGCGAAAGGATCAGCGAGCCGGGCGGAAGGGTCAGCGGGTCCAGCGGCAGGCTCAGCGGGCCGGGCGACAGGGTCAGCAGCCTGGGCGGCAGGCTCAGCGGGGCGGGCGGGATCGGGACCCCGGGCCGTTCCAGCGGCGGGCAGGGCCGGTCCGGACTCGTCCGCGGCGGGCTCCGGCGCGGCATCCGGCCGCCGGGCCTGCCCGCCGGTGGGCCCGCGCACCGGCACCAGCGAGGTGCTGGCGCCGCGGCTGCGCAGCAGCCCGGCGAGGCGGGCGGCGACCGCCCGGGTCGACTCGAGCTCGGTCCGGAGCTGGGCCATCTCCGCGCTCATCTCGGCGAGGACGCTGCGGAACTGCTCCAGCTCGCTTTCCAGCTCCAGGATCCGCTTGATGCCCAAGAGGTTGACGCCCTCCTGCGACAGCCGTTGCACCTCGCGGAGCAGCAGCACGTCGCGCAGTGAGTAGCGGCGGCTGCGGCCCGCGGAACGGCCGGGCGAGACGAGGCCCATCCGGTCGTAGGTGCGCAAGGTCTGCGGATGCAGGCCGGAGAGCTGCGCCGCCACCGAGATCACGTACACCGGTGAATCATCGGACATCTCGTAGGGGCTGCTCATCGCTTCACCTCCCGCACCCGCGGGGCCGGGCGGGCCGGGTGGGGCCCGCCTGGCATGCTGGCGGGCCGGGTGGGCCCGCCAGGCATGCTGGCTGTTACCGGTCGTCTCATCACACCTGCTTCGCCCGCCGCAGCAGATCCTCGCGCGGGTCCTCACCGGCGGTCGCGTCGCGGAACTTGTCCAGCGCCTCCCTGGCCGGCCCGGTCAGCTTCTGCGGCACCTGGACCGCGACGGTGACGAGCATGTCGCCGTTGGTCCCGTCCGAGCGCCGCACGCCCTTGCCACGCACCCGGAACGTGCGCCCGTTCGGGGTGCCCGCCGGGATGCGGACGCTGACCGGCGCGCCCCGCATGGCCGGCACCTTGACCTCGGCGCCCAGCGCCGCCTCGGGGAAGGTGACGGGCACGGTCACGGTCAGGTTGTTGCCGCTGCGCCCGAACACCGGGTGCGGGGTGACGTGGATCCGGACGTAGAGGTCACCGGCGGGACCGCCGCGCTCGCCCGGGACACCCTTGCCCTTGAGCTTGATCCGCTGCCCGTCGGCGACACCGGCCGGGATCCGCGCCTGGATCGTCCGGGTGCTCATGGCCCGCCCGCTGCCCGCGCAGGACGGGCACGGGTCGTCGACCACCAGGCCGCGGCCCCGGCACTCCTTGCACGGCTCGGAGAACGCGAAACTGCCGAGGTTCTGGCTGGTCTGCCCGGTGCCCTCACAGGTCGGGCAGACCCTGGGCACCGTGCCCGACTTCGCCCCGGTGCCGTGGCAGGTCGGGCAGGCGCCCTCACCGGCCAGGCGCAGGCTGACGGTGGTGCCGTCGATGGCGTCTCCGAACCCGAGCGTGGCTTCGGTTTCCACGTCCGCCCCACGCCGCGGCCGCGGCTGGGTCCCCCGGGCGCCCCCGCCGCCGAACATCCCGCCGAGCAGGTCGCCGAGCCGGCCGCTGCCGGCGCCGGTCGTCGTCGTCGTCCCGCCACCGAACAGGTCGCCGAGGTCGAACCCGCCGAAGCCGCCGCCGGCGCCGGCCTGGCCGGGCCGGCGGAAGCCGCCGCTGCCGAACAGCGAGCGCGCGTCGTCGTACTCCTTGCGCCGCTTCTCATCGGACAGGACGTTGTAGGCCTCGGAGATCTCCTTGAACCGCTCCTCGGCCTTGGCCTCCCCCTTGTTGGCATCCGGGTGCCACTTGCGGGCGAGCTTGCGGTACGACTTCTTGATCTCGTCCGGGGTCGCGCTCTTGGAGACACCAAGGACCTTGTAATAGTCCTTCTCCACGTAATCCTTGGTGCTCACTGGTATCTCCGGGCATCAGTCGTTATCAGCACTTGTCTCCTGCCCGCCGGACGTGCCACCTTCTCTTCCGCCGGCCGTGCCGCCGGGCTGGTGGTGGACGCCCGGGGCGTCCGGCCCGGCAGCGGCCTCGCCGGGCCCATCGTCCGGTCCTTCGGGCCCGCCGGGCTCGGCCACGGCCACCCTCGCCGGGCGGAGGATCCGCTCCCCCACCCGGTATCCCGGCTGGAGGACCTGGACACAGGTCGGCTCGGTCACGTCGGCGGAGTAGGAGTGCATCAGCGCTTCGTGCACCTTCGGGTCGAACGGCTCGCCGCTCTCCCCGAAGCTGTCGAGCCCGAGCTTGGTGACGGCGGCTTCCAGCGATTCGGCCACCGACTTGAAACCGCCGACGAGCTCCCCGTGCTCGCGGGCGCGGCCGATGTCGTCCAGCACCGGCAGCAGCCCCGAGAGCACGTTGGCCACCGCCTGCTCCCGCACCGCCTGCCGGTCCCGCTCGACCCGCTTGCGGTAGTTGGCGTATTCGGCCGTCACCCGCTGCAGGTCGGCCGTGCGCTCGGCCAGCTGCTCCGCGGCCTTCCGGTCGGCCGGGGATTGCGCGGCCTCGCCGGCCTGGTCAGGGCCAGCGCGGCCCGGCCCCGGACGGGCACCAGGCCCGCCCGCACCGGGCGCCCCGGGGCTGGCCCCCCCGCCCGGCTTGGAAGCCGCGTGCTTGCCCCGGGGCTTGCTGGGCCCGCGGGAGGCGGAGCCCTGCTGGCCCGAGCCTCCCGGGCCGGGATCCCTGACCTGCCCAGTCGCCGGGTCGATGCGCCTGAGGTCGCGAATCACCGGTCCCCCATTGGTCTCCTCCGGTGAGTTCATTAGGCGGCGCCACCTTCTTCGCCCGGCTTCTCCTCGTCGACGATCTCGGCCTCGACGACCTCATCGTCGGCCGGGCCGTCGCTGGCGCTTTCGGCCGAGCTGTCCTCGGCGGACGCGCTGGCCTGCGACTGGGCGTAGATGGCGGTCCCCATCTTCTGGCTGACCTGGGCGGCCTTCTCGGTGGCCTCCTTGATCGCGTCGATATCGTCCCCCTCAAGCGCCCGCTTGAGGTCGGCGATCGCCGACTCCACCTCGGCCTTGATGTCCTCGGGGATCTTGTCGGCGTTCTCGGCGACGAACTTCTCCGTCGAGTAGGCCAGGGTGTCCGCGCGGTTGCGGGTCTCGGCCTCGTCACGCCGGCGGGCGTCCTCCTCGGCGTACTTCTCCGCCTCGTCCACCATCCGCTGGATGTCGTCCTTGCCGAGCGCGGACCCGCCGGTGATCTGCACCGACTGCTCCTTGCCCGTGCCGAGGTCCTTGGCGGACACGTTGACGATGCCGTTGGCGTCGATGTCGAAGGCGACCTCGATCTGCGGCACGCCACGCGGCGCGGGCGCGAGGCCGGCCAGCTCGAACATGCCGAGCTTCTTGTTGTAGGCCGCGATCTCCCGCTCGCCCTGGAAGACCTGGATCTGCACCGACGGCTGGTTGTCATCCGCGGTGGTGAAGATCTCCGAACGCTTGGTCGGGATGGTCGTGTTGCGCTCGATGAGCTTGGTGAAGATGCCGCCCTTGGTCTCGATGCCCAGCGACAGCGGGGTCACGTCCAGCAGCAGGACGTCCTTGACCTCGCCCTTGAGCACGCCGGCCTGCAGGGCCGCGCCGACCGCGACGACCTCGTCCGGGTTGACGCCCTTGTTCGGCTCCTTGCCGCCGGTCAGCTCCTTGACCACGTCCACCACGGCGGGCATCCGGGTCGAGCCGCCGACCAGCACCACGTGCTGGATGTCGCCGAGCTTGACGCCGGAGTCCTTGAGGACCTGCTTGAACGGCGACTTGCAGCGGTCGAGCAGGTCAGAGGTCATCTTCTGGAACTCGGCCCTGGTCAGCTTGGTGTCCAGGTGCAGCGGGCCCTGCTCGGAGTGGGTGATGTAGGGCAGGTTGATCTGCGCCTCCTGCGAGCCGGACAGCTCGATCTTGGCCTTTTCCGCGGACTCGCGCAGCCGCTGGGTCGCCATCTTGTCCTTGGACAGGTCGATCCCGTAGCCGTTCTTGAAGTCCTGCACCAGCCAGTCGACGATCCGCTGGTCCCAGTCGTCACCGCCGAGGTGGTTGTCACCGCTGGTCGCCTTCACCTCGACCACACCCTCGCCGACCTCCAGCAGGGACACGTCGAAGGTGCCGCCGCCGAGGTCGAAGACCAGGATGGTGGCCTCGTTCTCCTTCTCCAGGTGGTAGGCGAGCGCGGCCGACGTCGGCTCGTTGATGATGCGCAGCACGTTGAGCCCGGCGATCTGGCCGGCCTCCTTGGTGGCCTGCCGCTGCGCGTCGCTGAAGTAGGCAGGCGTGGTGATCACCGCGTCGGTGATCGTCTCACCCAGGTAGGCCTCCGCGTCCCTCTTCAGCTTCTGCAAGATGAACGCGCTGATCTGCTGGGCGGTGAACTTCTTGTCGTCGATCTTGACGGTCCAGTTGGTGCCCATCTGGCGCTTGACCGAGCGGATCGTCCGGTCCACGTTGGTCACCGCCTGCCGCTTGGCGACCTCACCGACGAGCACTTCCCCGTTCTTGGCGAAGGCGACGACGGACGGGGTGGTCCGTGAGCCCTCCGCGTTGGCAATGACCGTCGGCTCTCCGCCTTCGAGAACAGCGACGACAGAGTTGGTCGTCCCGAGGTCGATCCCTACCGCACGTGCCATGTGTAGTCCTTGAGTGTGATGTGATCTGGAAGTTGAGCCATGTCGGCTCAAGTTTGCCATCGGGCCGGGCCCGCGTCAAACGAGTTGAGCCAGGTAAGCGCAACTTTTATGAGCAACAACGAAGGACGCGGCAAACTTCCCGCGGCCCGGTGGTGATCATGCCGCCGTCACCGGCCACGGCGTACGCTGGCACGGAACATCCCCCGGGAGGTCCGCGTGGCCCTGCGCATCATCATCGGCCTGGCTCTCACCGTTGCCGCGTTCACCCTGGCGGGACGCCGGCTGTGGTGGCTGTACCGGCTCGCCCGGACCGGTCAGCCCGCACCCGAGCGTATCGCGTCGGTCCGCGCGAACCCGGGCCGGGACGTCGGGACCGAGGCCACCGAGGTGGTTGGCCAGCGCAAGCTGCTCCAGTGGACGGTGCCGGGCGTCGCCCACGCGCTGACGTTCTGGGGATTCACCGTTCTGCTGCTGACCATCCTGGAGACCTACGGCGACCTGTTCAGCCGGAGCTTCGCCATCCCGTGGATCGGCCATTGGCCGGTGCTGGGCTTCATCGAGGACCTGTTCGCCGTCGGCGTGCTGGCCGGGATCATCACCTTCGCGGTCATCCGGCTGCGCCACAACCCCAGCCGGGAGGGCCGCGACTCCCGGTTCTCCGGCTCGCACACCAGCGCCGCCTGGTTCGTTCTGCTGGGGATCTTCCTGGTGATCGCGACCCTGCTGCTCGCCCGGGGCGCGCAGATCAACACCGGCCACTTCCCGTATGCGCACGGCGCGTTCGCGTCGCAGATCGTTGCGAACTGGCTGGCGCCGCTGGGAACGGGCGTGAACAGCGTGCTGGAGACGGTGTTCGTGCTGGCCCAGCTCGCGGTGGTGCTGGCCTTCCTGGTGTTCGTCACCTACTCCAAGCACCTGCACATCTTCCTGGCCCCGGTGAACGTGCTGTTCTCCCGCCGCCCGAACGGCCTGCGCGAGCTGCAGCCGATGCGCTCGGGCGGCAAGGTGCTCGACTTCGAGGAGGCCGACCCGGACGCCGACATCTTCGGCCGCGGCAAGATCGAGGACTTCACCTGGAAGGGCTTCCTCGACATGGCCACCTGCACCGAGTGCGGGCGGTGCCAGTCGCAGTGCCCGGCCTGGGTGACCGGCAAGCCGCTGTCGCCCAAGATGCTCATCCTGGACCTGCGCGACCACGCGCTCGCCAAGGCGCCGTACCTGCTCGCGTCCACGGACGCCGAACGCGACGCGCTTCCCGACCAGGTCAAGCACGAAGCAGAACGGCCCCTGGTCGGTGCCCCCGATTCCGGCGGCGTGATCGACCCCGACGTGATCTGGTCGTGCACCAACTGCGGTGCCTGCGTGCACGAGTGCCCGGTCAACATCGAGCACATCGACCACATCTCGGACCTGCGGCGGCACCAGATGCTGATCGAGTCGGCCTTCCCGATCGAGGCCGCCGGGATGCTGAAGAACCTGGAGAGCAAGGGCGACCCGTGGGGGATGGGCGCGCAGCGGCGCGGGGAATGGATCTCCGAGCTGGACTTCGAGGTGACGGTCGCCGACGGGAAGATCCCCGGCGACGTCGAGTACCTGTTCTGGGTCGGCTGCGCCGGGGCGCTGGAAGACCGCGCCCGCAAGACCACCAAGGCGATCGCCACGCTGCTGCACACGGCGGGGGTGAAGTTCGCCGTGCTCGGGCCCGCCGAGACCTGCACCGGCGATCCCGCCCGCCGGATCGGCAACGAGTTCGTGTTCTCCATGCTCGCCCAGCAGAACGTCGAGATGCTCAACGAGGCGGCGCCGCGCACCATCGTCGCGAGCTGCCCGCACTGCTTCAACGCGATCGCGAACGAGTACCCGCAACTCGGCGGGAACTACCAGGTCATCCACCACACCCAGCTGCTGGCCCGGCTGGTCGAGCAGGGGAAGCTCACCCCGGTCACCCCGATCGACGAGAAGATCACCTATCACGATCCCTGCTTCCTCGGCCGGCACAACAAGGTGTTCTCCCCGCCGCGGGAGATCATGGAGCGGGTGCCGGGCGTCCAGCCGCAGGAGATGCACCGCTGCCGCGAGCGCGGGTTCTGCTGCGGGGCGGGTGGCGCCCGGATGTGGATGGAGGAGCGGATCGGCAAGCGGATCAACATCGAGCGGATCGACGAGGCGCTGGGCACCGGCCCGGACACCATCTCCACCGCCTGCCCGTACTGCCTGGTCATGCTGGGCGACGCGATCAGCGCCAAGAAGAGCTCCGGCGAGGCCAGCGAGTCGCTGGAAATCGTGGACGTGGCGACCCTGCTGGCCCGCTCGGTCACCCCGGCCGTCCCGCCCGCTGCGCCTGATGGGTCCGCTGCCCCCAGCGGGTCCGCTGCGCCTGCGCCTGATGGGTCCGCTGCTCCCGGCGGATCCCCTGCCCCCAGCGGGCCCACTGCGGCCGGTGGCTCCGCTCCGCCCGGCCCGCCGAGCCCGCCCGCCGCCGACAGCTGACCTGGCACGGTTAATCCGGCATGGACACTCGGCGGGCGGAGGCGTTCAGCGACGGGGTGTTCGCGGTGGCGATCACGGTCCTGGTTTTCGACCTGCTGTCGATCGGCAGAGGCGTCCTCACGGCCGGTGTGCTCCTCCATGCCTGGCCGAACTACTTCGCCTACGTGGTCAGCTTCATCACGATCGGGATCATGTGGATGAACCACCACACGATCCTGGCCCACGTCAGACGGGTGGACCGGCCACTGCTGGTGCTCAACCTGCTGCTGCTGATGGGCATCGTCGCGATCCCGTTCCCGACCGCGCTGGTAGCCGAGCATCTGGGCAAGATCGGGGGGGCCCCGGCCACGGTGACCTACGGCCTGGTCATGATCGCGATCTCGGCCGGCTTCGATGCCATGTGGGTCTATGTGGTCACCCACGCGCCCTCGCTCGGGGCGGCGGTGCCGCAGGGCGCGCTCCGCCAGTCCATACCCGGCTTCACCCTGGGCGGGGCCGTCTACGTGGCGGCCACCCTGATCGCGGCGTTCTGGTCGCCGCTCGTCGCGCTGATCATCTTCGGCCTGCTGGGCGTCTACTACCTGTTCGAGCACCTGCCCGGCCCGGCCGGGGAACCCGCCACGGGGGAACCCGCCGGGGAGCCGGGCACCGACTGAGGGCCGCTCCTCCCGCGCTCTAGCCGCGCCCGGCCCGTCAGTGCAGGGGAGACGGCCGGCTGGCACGCGGCGTCCCGGACGTGGCCCTCAAGGACACCGGCTGGGGCCCGGCCAGCGTGGCGGCTTACAGCGGGTCATCAGGAACGGGCCGTAATCTCGGCAGGGCTGGAACGGTGCTGCCCGCGGCGGGCGAAGGGAGCCGGGTTGGCTATTGCGACGCTGGTCCTGTGGATGCTGAACGGGGGCGTGGGCGTGACCCTGCTGAGGGCGGGCAACGCGGCCAGGCGCCGAGCGGCCGGCCCGGCGCGGGCCGCGAGTACGCCGGCCAGGATCCCGGCGGTGCCGCTCACGCAGGACGGCCGGCCGCCGCGCGTTCCGCCCTCGAAGGTCGTGGCCCCGGCCGGCGAGCACCCGCTGCTCGAGTTCAGCCATCCGGCGCTCGCACTCATCGGCCTCGGCTTCTGGTTCGCCTTCGTGCTTACCCACTACCGGACGTTTGGGTGGATCTCGATCGGGGTGCTGGTGATCACTGTCGGCGCCGGGCTCAGCTGGCTGGCCCGCAACCGGCTGGCCGGCCGGCGACGCCCGGCCCCCGCGCGGGCCTTTCCGCCGCGGCTGATCGCACTGCACGGACTGGCCGCGACCGCCCTGATCGCCCTCACGCTGTTCACCACGCTGTCCGTGGCTCACGGCTGAGGCCTGGATCGGGGTGTGCGGCGGGGTACTGTTCGCACAAGATCGCGGCAGAACCGGTGAAGCCATAGCTGCGTCGCGCTGGATGGGGGTTGCGGGTGGACCGTCCGGGGGGGATCTCGGCCATCGGCGGTACGCCGGTGGCCCGGCTGGCACATCTGGCCGATGAGGGCTGCGCCGAGGTCTGGGTGAAGATGGAAGCGGCCAACCCGACCGGCTCGTACAAGGACCGGATGGCGCTGGCGATGATCGAGGCCGCTGAGGCCGACGGCCGCCTGCGGCCGGGCCAGCTGGTCGTCGAGTACACCGGTGGCAGCACCGGCTCGTCCCTGGCGTTCGTCTGCGCGGTGAAGGGTTACCCGTTGCGGATCGTGTCCTCCGACGCGTTCGCAGACGAGAAGATCCGCACGATGCGGGCGTTCGGCGCCGAGGTCGAGCTGATACCGAGCCCGGACGGCATCACGCCCGATCTGATCCCGTCAATGATGAGCAGGGCAGCCGAGATCGCGGTCCAGACAGGCGCGTTCGCCACCGATCAGTTCAATAACACCGACATGGTGGACGGCTACCGCCGCCTCGGTGAGGAATTGCTCGATCAGCTCCCCGGCCCGCCGCCCATCGGCGTTTTCTGCAGCTATGTCGGCACCGCCGGCTGCTTCCTGGGTGTCAGCCGCGCGCTGGCCGCCGTGCTGCCGCACGTGCACCGGGTCGTTGTCGAGCCCGCCGAATCGGCGGTGCTGTCGGGCGGGCCACCGGGGACCCATCACATCGAGGGCGGCGGCATCGGCCGCCGCCCACCCCAGCTCCACCCGGCCGACTACGACGAGGTCGTGGCCATTCCCGAAGACCAGGCGTTCGAGATCGCCCGCCAGGCTGCTCGCACCGAGGGCATATTCTCCGGGCCCTCGACCGGCGCCAATCTCGCCGCCGCCGTCAGCATCGCCCGCCGGCTCGGCCCTGGCCACCGCGTGGTCACCGTCCAGGTCGACAGCGGCCTGAAATACCTCACCGGCCAGCTCTACTCCTAACCCACGCCAGGGGTTAGGCGTGGGTGACGGTGGGGAGCCAGACCCGGACCCGGGTGCCCTGGCCGGGCCATGATTCCAGCGTGGCCTGGCCGCCGTGGGCCATGGCAATGGCCTGCACGATGGACAGCCCCAGGCCGATGCCCCCGCCGCCGGAGCCGTTCATCGCGGCGCCCGCCCCGCTGTCGGCGCGGTCCGCGCCGCGGTGGAAGCGGTCGAAGGCGCGGGCGGCGTCCTCGGCCGGCATGCCCGGGCCCGCGTCCGCCACCTCCAGCACCACCCCCTCCCGCGCCGGCGCCAGCCGGACCGCCACCGGCGTCGTGGCCGGGGTGTGCTCGCGCACGTTGGCCAGCAGGTTCGCCAGCACCTGCCGGATCCGCGCCTCGTCCACCACCGCGATCAGCCCGGCCGGCGCATCGGCCTGGACCGGCCGTTCCGGCTCGACGGCCCGCGCGTCGGCCACCGCGTCCCGCACCACCGCCGTCAGGTCGGCCTCGGCGAGGTCGAGGGAGGACGTGCGGTCCAGCCGCGCCAGCTCCAGCAGCTCGGCCACGAGCGTGCTCATCCGCTGCGACTCCTGCTCGATCCGGCGCATCGCATCCGGCAGCTGATCGGGCCCCAGCGCCCCCTGCCGGTACAGCTCGGCGTAACCGCGGATGGTGGTCAGCGGGGTGCGCAGCTCGTGCGAGGCGTCCGCCGCGAACTGGCGCACCTTCTGCTCCGACCGCAGCCGGGCGCCGAACGCCTGCTGGATCCGGTCCAGCATGGTGTTGATGGCCCAGCCCAGCCGGCCCACCTCGGTGCTCTCGTCGGCGTCCGGCATGCGCGCGGTGAGGTCCCCCTGCGTGGTGATCCGGTGCGCGGTGCCGGCCATCTGGCCCAGCGGCGCGAGCCCACGGCCGATGAGCCAGCGGCCGCCCAGTGCGAGCAGCAGGATCAGGATCCCGCCGGTGATCAGCTCGGCCACGACCACGCCGCCCACCTGCTTGTTCACCGCGGTGGCCGGCCGGGCGACCACGATCAGGACCAGGCCGGGCCGGGGGGCGGCGATCTCGGTCTGGGCGCCGGTGGCCACCCGCTCGGCCGCCCACAGCCTGGCGCCGTCCGCCAGCACCAGCGGGAACGGCTGGCGGGTGTAGTCCTGGACGAACTGCGCCCGGCTCATCTGGCTGAGCGCCTGCTGGAACTCGCTGCCGCGCTGGCCCGGGGTGAACAGCACGATCTGCCCGGTGCGGCGGGAGATGGCGGCGGCCAGATAGCCGTTGGTGTTGCCGGCCAGCGCCTGCGGGTTGCGCGCGGCCGCGGCCACCAGGTCGGCGTTGAACTGCCCGCTCAACTGGCGTTTCAGCACCGCCACACTGACCGCGCCCATGATCAGCAGGAACGCGGCGGTCACGACGATGAGCAGGACCAGCAGGCGGGAGCGCAGCGACAGCCGCCCGGAACCACTCATCAGAGCGGACCGGCGGCCGGGTGGCCCTGCCCGTCGTGGCCCGGCCCGGCCTGGTGGGTCTCGGCGGCCGGGCGGCCCGGCCCGGGCCGCTGGCTGTCGCCCGCCCGCAGGGTGTACCCGACGCCCCGCTGGGTGTGGATCAGTGGCGGCCCCAGCGGGTCGAGCTTGCGCCGCAGGTAGCTGACATAGGTCTCGACGATCTGCGACTGCCCCGCGTAGTCCCAGCCCCAGACGCTCTCCAGCAGCTGGCTGCGGGTGAGCACCCGTCCCTGGTGGCGCAGGAGATAGGCGAGCAGCCGGAACTCGGTGGGCGACAGTTCCACCGGCACGCCGGCCCGGTGCACGGTCCAGCGCGACTCGTCCACCTCCAGGTCACCGGCCCGGAGCGTGATGTCTGCCGGGGCCTCCCCGGCGGTGCTGGAGCGCGATGCGCGGCGCAGGACCGCCCGGACCCGGGCCACCAGCGCCTCCACCGAGAACGGCTTGGTGACGTAGTCGTCGCCGCCGAGGGCCAGCCCGGTAACGGTGTCGGAGGACGTGTCCCGGGCGGTCAGGAAGATCACCGGGACCTCGTTGCCCATGGCGCGCAGGCGGCGGCACACCTCGAACCCGTCGAGGCCGGGCATCACCACATCGAGCACGATCAGGTCGGGCCGCTGGATTTCGGCCTGCCGGATCGCCTCCGTGCCGCTGCCCGCCGTGCTCACCGCGCAGCCGTGGAACTTCAGCGCGACCTGCACCAGCTCACGGATGTTCGGCTCGTCGTCGACGACGAGCACCCGCGGGATACGGTCCTTCTCTGTCATCATCATGACGCATTCTGCGACGTGGCCGGGGCGGGACGGCGCACCGCTGATCATGCCGAACGAAGGCTGCCCACGCTACCGCCTCCCGCGGCCGGGGCCGCGGGAGGCGGGCAGGTAGGTGTCCTGGTTGCTCACCGGCTAGCTGCTGGGCGGCCGGACGAAGATGAGCCTGGCGTCCCTCGCCCCGTTGACCACCGGGCCGCCGACCCAGACCGGCTCGCCGACGGCGAGGCTAGACTCGCTGACCTTGCCGCTCTGCTCTCTGACGACGGTGTTGCTGACCAGGTCCCAGGTGGAGGTGGTGCCGTCCTCCCCCTGGACCACGATGGAGCTGCTGCCGTTCACCGACTCGATCACGCCCCGTTCGTAGGCGATCGTGCGGATCGTGCCGGAGGCGGTCCGGAAGGTGAACTGGCCGTCAATCCCGCGCAGCAGGAAGAACCGGACGATCCGGCGCCTGAGGAACCGGCATCGGATGACAGCCGCTCCGGCTGCCCGCCGTGCCGCCAGCGGATGCCCCGTCAGCCGCGCCGCCCTGGCCGCCGCCACCGCCCGGGCGCATCGCCGGACCACCGGGCCGGCCACCGCGGCGCCGGTCCCGGTGGCCGGGCCGCCCGTGGCTGCCGCGCTGGCTCCGGTGGTGGTCACGGTGGCGTCCGGTGAGTCGGCCGCGTTCAGTGTGGAGTCGAGCAGGGCGGCCTGGCTGGCCTGGCCCGCCGAGCCCGTGGTGCCCGCGCTGCCGGTGCCCGCGCTGCCGGTGCCCGCGGCGCTCGTGCTGGCGGCGGGGGTGCTGGAGAGGGTGGTGGGGCTGGCCATGGTGACCCCGGCGATCACGCCGCCGCCGGCCAGCAGAGCGGCCAGGGTGATCCCGACAGTCCAGTTCCGGGCCTTGCGGTGGTCTTTGGCCATATGGGCCTGCGGCCCCGGCTGCTCCTGCCAGGGGCCTGGATAACCGGGACCCTGACTCCCTGGGGGCACGCCCTGGCCGGGCCAGAACTGCTCCGTGGGCTGATGGTCGCCTGGATCGCCGCCCGGGGGGCGGTAGGTGTTGTCCATGGGTGTCATGCTGGCCGCCGGGCCTGTGACATTGGGCCGCCGAAGCTGGGATTTCCCTGGGAACCGGCTACAGGTTCGCCCAGGGCCGGGCCAACGCGGGCCAGCGGGTGGCCTCCTTCAGCGGACAGCCTCTCTCAGGACGGCGCCGATCAGCGGGCGGCCTGCCTGCGCGGACGGCATGCGCCAGCGGCGCGTGCATCAGCGGGTGGCCGGGCCGGCCGCCGCACCGGCGTCCGGCTGGCTACATCCGCTCCGGCACGGGGATCCCGAGCAGGCCGAGCCCGGTCACCAGGACCCGCAGCGTCAGGGCCGAAAGCGCGAGCCTGCTGTCCCGCAGCCCGGGGGACGGGGCGTTCAGCACCGGGCACTGCTCGTAGAACGTGGTGAAGGCGCTGGCGACGTCGAACAGGAAGCCCGCCAGCACGTGGGGCTCGGAGCCCTGGGCCGCGTTGCCGACGGCCGTGCCGAACTTCAGCAGGGTGAGCGCCAGCATGCGTTCGGCATCCTCGTCCAGGGCCAGGGCACCGCTCACCTGGTCCGGGTCGAGCCCGGCCCGGCGGAAGATCGAGCGGATGCGGGCGGTGGCGTACTGCAGATACGGGCTGGTGTTGCCGGTGAGCGCGAGCATCCGGTCGAAGTCGAACATGTAACCAGAGCCCCGGGCCACCGACAGGTCGCCGTACTTGAGCGCGCCGATGCCGACCGCCTCGGCGATCTCGCGGCGCAGGACCGGGTCGTCGTACCGGTCGGCGATCACCCGCCCGGCGCGCTCGACCGCCCCGTCGATCAGCGTGATCAGCTTGACCGGCTCGCCCGTGCGGGTCCGCAGCCGCCCCCCGCCAGGGTCGGTGACCAGGCCGACGGCCGCGTGCTCGGCGCTGATCTCGTCGGTCAGCCAGCCGGCCTGCCGGGCGACGGCGAACACCATCCGGAAGTGCAGCGACTGCTCGGCGCCGACCACGTAGATGAGCCGGTTGGCCTTCAGGTCCCTGATCCGGTACCTGATCGCGGCCAGATCGGTGCTGTCATAGCCGTAGCCGCCGTCGCTCTTGCGCAAGATCAGCGGCAGCGGCTCGCCGTCCCGGCCGGTGAACCCGGGCGGGAACGCGCACAGCGCGCCGTTGCTGATCACCGCGATGCCGTCGCGCTCGAGCTCGTCAGAGACGCTGGCCAGCATCGGGTTATAGAAGCTCTCGGGGGCCAGGTCGTCGTCGGTGAGGGTGACCCCCAGCCGCCGGTAGATCGTGTTGTAGTAGTGCTTGGAATCGTCGACGAGCTCCTGCCACAGGCGGAGGGTCTCCTCATCGCCGCCCTGCAGCAGGACAACCCGGTTCCGCGACCGCTCCGCGAACGCCGGGTCGCTGTCGAACTTGACCCGCGCCGCCTGGTAGAAGGCGTTGACCTCACCGGCCGAAAGCTGCTTGAGCGCGGTGTCCTCGCCCACGTCCAGCAGATGCTCGATCAGCAGGCCGAACTGGGTGCCCCAGTCGCCCAGGTGGTTGGCGCGGATCACCTCGTGCCCCTGGTACTCCAGGATCCTGACCACCGCGTCCCCGACCACGGTCACCCGCAGGTGGCCGACGTGCATTTCCTTGGCGACGTTGGGGGACGAGTAGTCGACCACGACCTTCTGCCGCGGGTCGGCCACCCGTACCCCGAGGCGGGGATCCTCCAGCAGCCCGGCGGCCTGGCGGGCGATCCACTCGTTGCGCAGGGTGAAGTTGATGAACCCCGGCCCGCTCACCTCGGCCTTGCCGGCCACGTCCGCCAGGTCGAGGTGGGCCGCGATCTCAGCGGCCACGTCGCGGGGCGGCCGCCCGAGCTCCCTGGCCAGCGGCAGGGCCACGTTCGCCTGGTAGTCCGCGAAGGTGGATGGCCGGATGACCGGGTCGGCGCCGGCATGCTCAGCACCAAACGCGGCGGCGAGCGCCGCGCACACCCGTTCCGCGAGAACCTCCTGGGGATCGGCCATGCGTCAAGCTTAGTGGCCGCCCGGGGGAGTCCCCTCCGGCTGCGGGCCGCCGCCCGGGCCTGGCGCGGGGCCGGCCGTCCCCGCCAGCAGCGGCTTGGTCTGGGTGACCGTGGTGATCTCGACCGCGAACCCGGCCCGCTGGTAGAGCCCGAGCGCGCCGGTGGGCGAGTCGGCGTCGACCCCCAGCGATGCGAAGGTGAACCCCGCGGCCCGGGCCCCGGCGAGCGCCCGCAGCAGCAGGGCGGAGGCGATGCCGCGCCCGCGGCCGGCCCGGCGGGTGCCGACCAGCGCGATGTAGAACTCACGCCTGCCGGTGGCGGCCGCGTACGCCTCGTACTCGTGGCCGATGACCAGGCTGAGCGGCTCAGCGCCGGCGTAGGCCAGGAAGCTGAGGGCGGGCCGGAACGCGCCGGCCTGCATGTAGTGGGCCCAGGCGGCGACGGTCGTCTCGGTCGAGCCCCAGTGGTCGCGGAAGGCCTCGTTGCGGATCAGCCGGGCGTCCTCCCATCGCTCCGGCGTGATGCCGACGACCTCTACCCCCGCTGGCACGGAGGCCGCGGGGACCTCGGCCGACAGGTCCCGCACCATCCCGTGGAACCAGCGCGACGGGCGGTAGCCGTGCGCGGCGTACAGGGCGATCGCGCCGGCGTTGTGGGACAGGCAGGAGCCCGACAGCGACAGCGGCCGGCCGGGGTAGCGGTCCTGGTGCAGTGGGATGGCCGCCGTCTCGGCCCAGTCCAGCAGCTGGCCGCCGAGCCCCCGTCCCCGGTAGGCCGGGTGCACGCCGCCCTGGTACCGCATGTCGTGGACCGGCTCGGCCGCGGACCGTGCGGCCAGGGCGCCGAAGCCGGCCATGGTGCGCTGATGGTAGACGGCCACCGAGCCGCGCGGGAAGTCCAGGTCCGGGTCGCTGAAGTCCTCCAGCAGGTCCTGCTCGGAGAAGTATTCCCAGTCCCGGTCGGTCGCCGAGATGGCGGCCAGCAGCCCAGCCCAGTCGGCCGCGTCCCGCGGCCCGATCGGCCGCCAGGCGAATGTCCCGTCGCCGCCCATGGGCCGGATCCTGCCCTGGACAGCCACCGGGCACAACGGGTTTTCCCGCTGGCCACGGCCCGGCGGTCACCCGCCGTGGCCGGGGGAGCGGCTGTCATCGGTGGCCGACGAGCGGGGTGCCGGGCAGCCGGCGGGTCAGCGCCAGGAACACCGTCAGCACGGTCCCGGCGCCGGCCGCGATGGCCAGGGCGATGAGGTCGGTGGCCAGGTTGAGGTCGCGCAGGTCGAAGAACGTGCGGGACGCCGGGACCGCCAGCGCGAGCACCATACCGGCGGCCATCGCGGCCACCAGCGTGATCCGCCACCAGGTGTAGGGGCGGGCCACCAGGGCGAGCACCCAGAGCGCGGTGGCGGACAAGGTGATCACCGCGGTGGTCCGGTCGGCGGTCAGGTCGCTGCCCGGGGTGAGCCGGGCGATGAGGTAGGCGGCGAAGGTGGCCGCGGCGCAGGCGATGCCCGCCGGGACCGCGAACCGCAGCACGCGCGAAACGAAGCCGGGCGCCACCCGCTGGGCACTCGGCGCGAGGGCCAGGACGAACGCGGGCACGCCGATGGTCAGCGTCGATATCAGCGTCAGGTGGCGGGGCAGGAACGGGAAGCGCAGCCCCGCCAGCCCGGCCGCGGCCGCGAGCCCGACCACCGCCGTCGCGATGGACAGCAGCACCGCGTAGACGGTCTTGGTCAGGAACAGGCTCGCCACGCGCTCGATGTTGCCCAGCACGCGGCGGCCCTCCGCCACCACGTGCGGAAGGGTGGCGAAGCTGTCGTCCATGAGGACGATCTTGGCGGCGGCACGGGTGGCCCCGCTGCCCGATCCCATCGCCACGCCCAGGTCCGCGCGGGTCAGCGCGAGCACGTCGTTGATGCCGTCGCCGGTCATCGCCACCGTGTGGCCGCGGGACTGGAGCGCGGCCACGAAGATCTGCTTCTGGCGGGGGGTGACCCGGCCGAACACCGAGTTGCCCTCCAGCGCGTCGGCCAGGGCCGCCAGCTCGGCCCCGGCCAGCGGCTCCGGGCCGGGGCCGCCCCCGGATGTGGCCCCCGCCCCGGCTGCGTCCCCCGATGTGGCCCCCGCCCCGGGCGGGCTCAGCTTCTCCCCGGTGGGCAGGGAGCGGGCGTCGACCGGGTGATCGGCGCCGCCGATCCCCAACTGCCTGGCGATGGCGCCGACCGACATCGCGCTGTCCCCGGAGATCACCTTGACCGCGACATCCTGCTCGGCGAAGTAGGCCAGGGTGCTGGGCGCTTCGGCGCGCAACCGCTGCCGCAGCACGAGCAGCGCGGCTGCCTCGACCTGTGGCCCGGCCGCGCCGGGGCCCCGGTCGCTGATGTCGGCCGCGTCGGCCCGGCCGAGCACCAGCACCCGCAGGCCGTCCGCTGCTTTCGTCTCGGCCTGCTCACGGGCGGGATCTCCGGGTGGCAGCAGCACGTCGGGCGCGCCCAGCACCCAGCCGCCGCTGGCCGGCCCGGCGTCGGCGAAGACCGCCCCGCTCCACTTGCGCGCCGAGGAGAACGGCACGACCTGGGCCGGCCGCCAGCGCGGCTCGCCGTCCAGCGCACCGGCCGGCGCGGGGTCTCCCGCCTGCGCGGAGACCCTCCCCGCGGTAGCTCTCTGCGCGGCAGCCCTTTCGCCAGCAGCCCTTTCGCCAGCAGCCCTTTCGCCAGCAGCCCTCTTGCCAGCAGCCCTCTCTATGGGAGCCGTGCCCGCGGGAGCCGTGCCCGCGGGAACCTCCTCCGCCGGGGCCCGCCCGGCCGGCAGGCCCGCCAGCCCGCTGGCGATCGCCTGCATGGTGGCGTTCGGCCGTTCCTCGGCCCCGACCAGGCTGGCGAGCACCTTCCGGGCGGGCACCTCCGGCGTCAGCCCGATGACCTGGTCGAGCTCCATCCCCGGTTCGGTCAGGGTGCCGGTCTTGTCCAGGCACAGCACGTCGACGCGGGCCAGGACCTCGATGGCGGGCAGCTCCTGGACCAGGCACCGGCGCCGCCCCAGCCGGATCACCCCGACCGCGAAAGCCACGCTGGTCAGCAGCACCAGCCCTTCCGGGATCATCGTGATGATGCCGGCCACCGTCCCGGCCACGGCGTCGGAGAAGTGCCCGTTGGCGTACGCGAGCTGGCTCGCGGTGAGCAGGATGGCCACGGGCACGATCACCCAGGTGATCAGGCGGAGGAAGCGGTTGATGCCGGCCATGAGCTCGGACCGGGCGAGGCTGAACACGCTGGCCTCGTCCTCCAGCTGGGCCGCGTACGAGCGGCGGCCCACCCGGGTCGCGGTGAACGCCCCCGAGCCGCTCACCACGAAGCTGCCCGAGAGCACCTGGTCGCCGGGTTTCTTCGTGACCGGGTCGGTCTCGCCGGTGAGCAGCGACTCGTCGACCTCCACGGCCGGCCCGGCCCCGCGCGGCCCGTCGGTGACCTCACCGTCCACCATGACCCGGTCGCCCGGGCCGATGAGGATCAGGTCACCAAGGACGATGTCCGGCGGCCGCAGTGCGGTCTCGGCCCCGTCCCGCACCACCCGGGCCGGCTCCTCCCCGAGCACGGCGAGGCGGTCGAGCGTCCGTTTGGCCCGCAGCTCCTGGACCACGCCGATACCGGTGTTGGCCACGATGACCAGGCCGAACAAGGCATCCTGCGGGTGCCCGGTGACCAGCACCACCGCGGCCAGGGCGGCCACGATGGCGTTGAACCTGGTCAGGACGTTCGCGCGGACGATGTCCGAGACCGGGCGGCTCGTCCGCCGGGCGGTGTCGTTCGTCTCGCCCTCGGCGGTGCGCTGCGCTACCTGCGCGCTGGTCAGCCCGCTGTGCTGCGGGTGGGTCTCCACGAATTCCCCCATCGGGCAGGCTGTCCACGCCATCCTCGCACCGGCCACTGGCCCGGCTGGGCATCGGGCGCCAGGATCACCAGTGCCGCCAGCATCCCGCTCGCACCGGGCTAGCAGCGCACGTAGGCGCCGGTGGCAGCGGCGTGCGCCGGGCGGCTGGGTGAGATGACCGCCTCACGGGCGGCGCAGGAAGTGGCTGCCCCGGTGGCCGGAGCCGAGCCGCTCCCGGATCCGCTCGGTGATGCGGCCGCGGGCCAGATCCGCGGCCAGCCCGCAGGCGGAGGCGATCCCCTTGGCGGTCGAGCCCCCGTGCGCGATGACGACCGTGCCCTCCAGGCCGAGCAGCGCCGCCCCGCCGTAGGTCTCCGCGTCCATCCGGCTGGCCAGCTCGCGTAGCACCCGCCGCTGGAACAGGGCCCCGAACCGGGCCGCCCGGGAGCCCTCGAACGCGGCCCGTATCTGCTGGGTGGCGAAGGTGCCCGCGCCTTCGATGGTCTTGAGCGCGACATTGCCGGTGAAGCCGTCGGTCACCACCACGTCCACCTGGCCGGCCAGCAGGTCGCTGCCCTCGATGTTGCCGGTGAAACGGATCGGCTGGCCCCCATGCGGGGGTGCGGCGAGCAGCTCATGGGCCCGGCGGGTGAGCTTGTTGCCCTTCATCGGCTCGGCGCCGATGGTGAGCAGGCCCACCCGTGGATCCTCCACACCGAAGGCCACCTGGGCGTAGGCGACACCGAGCTGGGCGAACTGGAGCATCGTCTCCGGCTTGGGGTCGGCGATGGCGCCGGCGTCCACCAGCAGCGTTGGCTTCGGCCCGGTGGGCAGGACCACGGCCAGCCCGGGCCGGAGCAGCCCGGGCAGCGACCTCAGGCGCAGCCGGGCGGTCGCGACGATCGCGGCGGTGGAGCCCGCCGAGACCACCGCCGCCGCCTGGCCGCGCCTGACCAGCTGGCAGGCGACGGCCACACTGGACCGGGGGCGCCGCCAGCTCGCGAGTGCTCCCTCATCCATGGCCAGCGAATCTTCGGCGGGCACCACCCTGATGCCGCCGCCTCGCGGGTCCGTGCTGAGCAGGGGCCGCAGCTGGCTCGGACGGCCAGTGAGCACGATGGACACGCCGTGCGAGGCGGTAGCGGTGATCGCGCCCGCGACGATCTCCCCTGGCGCGTGATCGCCTCCCATCGCGTCCACGGCGACGGTCGGTGGCAGGGAGCTATCGGGCGGCGGTGAGTCCTCTGACACGGGCGCGGTCCTGTGCCGGTCAGGTGTCGATCAGCTGGGCCAGGGCATCGCGCATGGTCTCAAGCTACTCACTCCCGCCCAGGCTGCGCTGGCCGACGTTCCCGCTCCGCCCATTGCCGCCCTCCCGGCTGGGCCGGCTCAGGCGCGGGTCGGCGCTTCCTCGACCTGCTCGGGGACGGTCTGGGGGGCGGCAGGCTTGCCGCCCTTGATCGCCAGGCAGCTGAGCGCGCCAACGGCCAGGAAGACGATCGGCAGGATCATCGTCTGGCGCATGGCTGTCACGTAGGCGGACGTGAACACCTCGTGGGCGATGCGGGCGATCTCGGCCACCAGGCCCGGCGGGGCGCCCGGGATCGAGTGGGTGCTGCCGCCGTTCTGCCCCGCGCCGACCTGGATGCCATTGTTCGCGGAATTGTGGATCTGGGTCACGAACCGGCCGCGCACCTGCGGCGGCAGCGCGGCCGCACGGGTGCCGGCCTGGCCGGTGATCGAGGAGACCAGCCGGTTCTGCAGCAGCGCGCCCACCGCGGCGGTGCCGATGACCAGGCCGACCTGCCTGACCGTGTTCAGCACACCGGATGCCGCCCCCGCCAGCTGCGGCTGGACGTTCCGCATGGCGGTGGTGACCAGCGGGGCGAAGATGCAGCCCAAGCCGAGGCCGGCCACGATCAGCGGGGCCAGGAAGGCCGGCCAGTTGAGGCCCGGCTTGGCGATCAGGGCGATCCAGCCCATGCCCACGGCGAACAGGATCAGCCCGGACATCAGGATGTACTTGCCGCCGATCTTGTCGGTCATCCGGCCCGCGACCGGGGCGACGAACAACGAGACGAGCGAGGCGGGCGCCATCGCCAGCCCGGCCTTGAGCGCCGAGAACCCGAGGACGGACTGGAAGTAAATGGTCAGCGGCAAGAAGATCCCCATCATGCCGATGGCCAGCACGCCCGACACCCAGTTCGTCACCGTGTAGTTCCGGTCGCGGAACAGGGCAAAGGGAACCAGCGGCTCCTTACCCTGCGTCATCCGCTGGACCAGCAGGAAGGCCGCTAGCAGCAGCACCCCGAGGCCGAGGATCAGCGGGATGCTGATGAAGCCGGTGATCGTGCCCCAGTTGTACTTCTGGCCCTCCACCAGGCCATAGCAGATGGCGAGCAGCGCCGCGCTGGCCAGCAGCACGCCGGGGATGTCGAGCCGGTGCCTGCGGCCGGGCACCACCTTCGGGATGATGAGCGGGGTCAGGATCAGCACAAGCACGCCGAACGGCAGGTTCACGAAGAAGATGTACCGCCAGTCGAACGCGGTGACGAGCAGCCCGCCCAGGGTCGGCCCGGCGATGGTGGCCACCCCCGCTACCGCGCCCCAGACGCCGAACGCCGCGCCCCGCCGTTCCGGCGGGAAGGTATTGGTGATGATGGTCAGAGTCTGGGGCATCAGCATGGCCGCGCCCAGGCCCTGAACCGCGCGGAACCCGATCAGCCAGCCCGGGCTTGGCGCGAAGCCGCACGCGGCCGACGCGGCCGTGAACACCGCGATGCCGGCAGTGAACATGGGTCTCGGCCCGATCAGGTCACCCAGCCTGCCCGCGGTGATGACCAGCACAGCCAGCACGAGCGCGTACGCGTTGATCACCCAGAGGATGTCGTCGAGCGACGCGTGCAGCTTCGTGATCATGTTGGGGATCGCGATGTTGACGATCGTCAGGTCGAGCAGGGTCATGAAGAACCCCAGCGAGACGACCAGCAACACGGCCCATGGGTTACCGCGGAACTTCTTCACAGCCTCTCCCTGGCGTCTCCCCCGCCCGTGCGGCGCGCCTGTGATTACAGACTTACCAGAAAACGAGGGGCGCTTCAAGATATATCTTGATATGTCGCCGAGGGCTCACCAGCTGAGGTGGCGCCCGTCCTGCTCTGATGGTAGATGGGGGTACCGACAGCAGGCGCTTCCGGTACCCCGCTCCCGCGACCGGCCGGCCCGGCCGCCAGGCGGCCAGTATGCTCCCGCCCATGGAACTGAGCGGAACAGCAGCGATCATCTCCGGTGGCGCCAGTGGCCTCGGTGAGGCGGCCGCGCGCGAGCTCGCCGCGGCCGGGAGCGCCGTCGTCATCGCCGACCTGAACGAGGAACGGGGGAAGGCGGTCGCCGCCGAGATAGGCGGGGAGTTCGTCAAGACCGACGTGTCCGACCAGGCGGCGGTCGCGGCGGCCGTGGACGCGGCCGCCAAGGGAGCCCCGCTGCGCACGGTCGTGAACTGCGCCGGCATCGGCTGGGCGGAGCGCACCGTCAACCGGGAAGGGGCACCGCACAGCCTGGCCACGTTCCGCAAGGTGCTCGACATCAACCTGATCGGCACGTTCAACCTGATGCGGATCGCGGCGGCGGCGATCGCCAGGACCGACCCGGTCGACGCGGACGGGCTGCGCGGGGTGGTCATCAACACCGCGTCCATCGCCGGGGTCGAGGGCCAGACCGGCCAGCTCGCCTATGCCGCGTCCAAGGGCGGGATCATCGGGATGACCGTCCCCGCGGCGCGGGATCTCGCCGCCATCGGCGTGCGGGTGAACACCATCTGCCCGGGCATCATCGACACCCCGATCTACGGGACCGGGCCGGCCAGCGAGGAGTTCAAGGCCAAGCTCGCCGCGCCGGTCGTCTTCCCGAAGCGGATGGGCACGGCGGCGGAGTACGCCGCCCTGGTCCGGGCGCTGATCGAGAACAACTACATGAACGCAGAGGTCATCCGCTTCGACGGCGGGATCAGGTTCCAGCCCAAATAGTAGGGAATACGGCCCGGATCGTACTCTGACCTGCGCATTTGCTCGTCCTCATGGGCGCCTGGCCTCGTCCTGGGCCCTCGCTGGGGCGCCTGCGCTGGGCGGCTCCAGGGCCGCCTCGATCAGCCGCAGCGCCCGGTCCACCCGCCACCCGTCCAGCCAGCCAGGGAGACCAGATATGACCATCCAGCGCCACCGCGGCCTGACCGAGCCCGCCGCCGACGCCGCGATCGACACCGCCTGCCGGGTCCTGCGCCTGCCTACCCTGCGGGCCCGGCTGAGCCGTCGGCGCGCACCGGGCTGCCGGTCGGTGTGGTACCGGCCGCGGCACGAGCCCGGAGAGTTAGCCGAGCGGGCGGCGGGGTTGATCCTGTGCCGCGCTCCGCTCATGGGCGGTGGCGGCGCCAGTAATCCAGGGTGACGGACAGGTCGCAGTTCGCCTCGCTGAGGGTGAGGCTGGAGCGCGGCAGCGGGGTTTCCGGGTTGGACGATGGTGACGCCCACTGGACGGCGACGATCTTGTGGCCATCCAGGTGGGTGCCCAGCAGTGCGGCTGCTTGCGCGCGGGACAGTGACCAGTCGGCCAGCCACAGACGGAGGTAGCGGTGATACATGCCCTGCGGACCCGCGGCGTTCAAGGCGGCGGCGATGGCCGGGAAGGTGGAGCGGTTGGCGTACACGGTTGAAAAGCGCACGCCCGCGGCGTTGCGGGTCTTGACCCAGTGGGCTACCTGGCCGGGGGTGGCCGCGCCGTTCTCGACATCGAGCACGTCGGAGCCGAGGGGGTCACGGCCGCCGTAAGACTGGTCTATGTGGACCAGGCCGGTGTGGCGCGGGTCGAAACGATCCCAGTCCGCCTGTGTCCACCTGATCTCGGCTGACCCGGTGACGTAGCCGGCGACTTTGCGGGTGCCGGCCGGGATGTTGTGGCAGGTGGCGTGGATGGAGTCGATCATGGTGGTGGTCATGGTCTTCCAGGTTGGACGCGGCCGGGCCGTCGCACAGCCGATTGACGAAATTCGGCCAGCCAGTTCCCGTGCCGTATCCGCCGCGGCCCCGGCATGAGCGGCGGTTACCGGCCGGATGTGCCGACCAGGTAGGCACCGATAACAATGACCGCAGCCCCCAGGGCCAGCAGCACCATCCCGGCCGAATACAGCAGCGCGAGGCGCCACCGCTTCGCCCGCATGCGGTGGCCGGTGTGCTTTCGCGGGTTCTCGTGCATGGTCTGCCTGCTACGCGGGGCTTCCGGGCTTTTCCCGCGTGACCGTGGGGAGCCCGACGCGCCCCCCGGGCCTCGGGTTCCCCACGATCTGCGGGTGTTATGGGACGTGCGGCGGCTTTTGCCGGTTTACATCGGGTTGCGGCAGGTCCCGGGTGAGGATGGCGGCGATGTCTTCGGCGCTCACGCCGTGCAGGTGCAGGTGGACCTCCTGCGGGCGCTCGATTGCGGGCAGCGCGGGCCGGAGCGGCTGAGCGGCCCGGCGGTCACCGCGCAGGTGGCCGGTTCCCAGTCGGCGAGCCAGTCCACGATGCACCGGTCGTAGCCGCCGAGAGTGATCCCAGCGGCCCCGATCGCGGTCATGAGCACGTGCCTGTTGGCGGACTCGATGGGGGTGTGCGCCAGGAGACCAACCACGCTTCGGGCGTATTCGTGGGCCTGGGCCTCGGGCGCCTACGGGCCCGCGGGCGCCGGCCGCTGTGAGATCGTGTCGTCCATGGTCACCTTGTCCTCCTCGGTGGACGGGTCGCCTAGGCCCCGCCTGGGCGTGCTCGCGCCGCAGCGGGGCCGCTTTGGGGATGGGGATATGCGGTGGGCGGCGGGGGAGGGGCTCTGGGCCCTCTGGGGGTCCTCCGAGAACCACATGCAGCGCCACGGAACACGACGCAAAGTACGGCTTTTTGCAGGTCAGAACCGGTGCAGTGGGCAAGGTGGGAGGCCAGGGAAACGCCTGACTCATTTACAGCCCAAGTGACCGCGGGCGGACCGTGGGTCTGGGACACCGAAGGCAGGAGGCGCGAGGATGGCGGACGAGGTATCGGTCGAGGTGGACGGCGGGATCGCCGTCATCACGATCAACCGCCCGCAGGCGCGTAACGCGGTCAACGAGGCGGTCGCCCGCGGCGTCGCCGCGGCCATCGACGAGCTCGACCCGCGGCCCGACGTGGCCGCGCTGGTGCTGACCGGCGCCGGGGGGACGTTCTGCGCGGGCATGGACCTGAAGGGCTTCCTGACGGGCGAGAACCCGGCCGCGGGCGGGCACGGCTTCGGCGGCATCGTGCAGCGGCCGCCCGCCACCCCGGTCGTGGCCGCGGTCGAAGGGTACGCCCTGGCGGGCGGCTTCGAGATCGCGCTCGCCTGTGACCTGATCGTGGCCAGCGAGGAGGCGACGTTCGGCCTGCCGGAGGTGACCCGCGGGCTGGTCGCGGCCGCGGGCGGCCTGCTCCGGCTGCCGCGCCGGGTCCCCTACCACCTGGCCATGGAGATCGCGCTCACCGGCGGGCATTTCCCGGCCGGGCGGCTGCATCAGGCGGGCCTGGTCAACCGGCTGGTGCCGGCCGGCGAGGCTCTGGGCGCGGCCCGGGAGGTGGCCACCCAGCTGGCCGCCAACGCCCCGCTGGCCCTGGCGGCGACGAAACGGATCATCGTGGAGTCAGCCGACTGGCCCGGCGACGAGGCGTTCGCCCGCCAGGACGCGATCGCCAGGCCCGTGTTCACCTCGGCCGACGCGCGGGAGGGGGCGGCGGCCTTCGCGGAGAAACGCCCGCCGGTGTGGCGGGGTGAGTGAGGGCCCGCTGTTGTCGGCTTGTCCACGCCGGCGCCGGCCCGGCCGTAGGATCGATGCCCAGATACCTGTGGACACCGTTGGGGATGTGCATGTGCGGAATCGTCGGCTGCCTGGCGCTGGCCCTTGAGGCCGATCCGGACCAGGCCTGGGTGGCGGCCGCGACCCAGCGGATCAGCCACCGCGGGCCCGATGACGAGGGCTTCTACGCCGACCACGATGTGGCCCTGGGTTACAAGCGGCTGGCCATCATCGACCTGTCGCTGGCCGGCCACCAGCCGATGCAGTCCGCCAACGGGCGCTACTGGATGGTCTTCAACGGCGAGATCTACAACTACATCGAGCTGGGGCGGGACCTGCTGGCCCAGGGCGTGGTGCTGCGGTCGACCTGCGACACCGAGGTCCTGCTCGAGCTCTACGCCCGGGTCGGCAAGGACGTCGTGCACATGCTCCGCGGCATGTACGCGTTCGCCATCTGGGACAGCTGGGAGCGGGAGCTGTTCTGCGCCCGGGACCAGTTCGGCATCAAGCCGTTCTACTACCGCATCGACCAGACACCGGCCCGGGCGGTGCGCGCGCGATCCGGCGGGCGGCACGCGGCCCCCCTCTCCGACGCCGAGGCCGGCGAGGCGGCCCTGGCCGGCCCGGCCGCGGCCGCTCAGGCAGGCGGGCCGGACGACTGGCACGCGCCGCATCCCCCCCACGGTGGGGGCGGGCGGCACGCGGCCGACCCGGCCCGGGACGCCGGCCTGACCGGCCGGCTGCCCCGGTCACCGTCGGGGGCGCCCGGCCGTCCCGGCGCGGCCCGCATCCGGCCGGACGGCGACACCGGGGAGCCACGGCCCGAGTGGCTGCTGCGGTTCGCCTCCGAGCGCAAGGCCCTCGCCGACCCGGGGGAACTGCGGGCGCTCGACCCCGACGCGCTGCGCCGGTACCTGTCCTTCCAGTACGTCCCGCCGCCGGGGACCCTGACCCCGCCGGTGCAGGTGCTGCCGCCCGGCCACGCCATGATCGCCCGCCCCGGCGAGCCGGTGGACGTCTACCGCTACTGGCGGGCGGAACTGCGGCCCGCCCGCGCCGCCAGCAGCACCACGCCCGGCGCCATCCTGGACGCGATGCGCGACTCGGTCGCCGTGCACCTGCGCAGCGACGCCCCGCTCGGCGCCTTCCTGTCCGGCGGCATCGACTCCGCGGCCATCTGCGCCCTCGCCGCCGAGCACCGGCCCGACCTGCTCACCTTCACGGTCGGGTTCGAGCGCGAGGGCTACAGCGAGATCGACCGGGCCCAGGAGACCGCGGCGGCGATCGGGGTCAAGTCGGTCCCCTACGTGATCAGCCCGGAGGAGTTCTTCCACTACCTGCCGCAGATCATCTGGCACCTGGACGACCCGATGGCGGACGCGGCGGCGGTGCCGCTGTGGTTCGTCGCCCGCGAGGCCAGCAAGCAGGTCAAGGTGGTCCTGTCGGGTGAGGGCTCGGACGAGCTCTTCGGCGGCTACGCGATCTACCACCAGCCGGGCATGGTGCGGGCCGGCGAGCACCTGCCCGAGTGGGGCCGGGCCCCGATCAAGGCGGCCGCCGCGCTCATCCCGACCGGAGTCAAGGGCAAGGGCCTGCTGGAGCGCACGTCCATCCCGCTGCGCGACCGCTACATCGGCAACGCGCACGTCTTCGCCGACGACCAGATCGACGCGCTCGCCGGGCCCGGCGCGGCCAGCCCCTACGACGTGACCGGCCCGGTCTACGACCAGGCCGAGGAGGCCGGCCTGGACGACGTCTCCACCATGCAGCTGGTGGACATCAACACCTGGCTGGCCGGCGACATCCTGGTGAAGGCCGACCGGATGACGATGGCGCACAGCCTGGAACTGCGGGTCCCCTTCCTGGACCGGGAGGTGATGGCGGTCGCGGCCGGGCTGGCCCGGGAGGAGAAGATCGGCGCCGGCACCACCAAGGCCGCGCTGCGGACGGCGATGGGCGAGGTCCTGCCGCCCGCGGCCGCCCAGCGCGCGAAACTCGGCTTCCCGGTCCCGATCGGCCACTGGCTCAAGGGCGACGCCTATGGCGTCGCCGGGCAACTGCTGGGCGAGGCGCAGACCGATCAGTGGGTGAACCGGGAGGCGGCGCTCAAGCTGCTCCAGGCATTCCGGGCCGACGAGCCGGGTGTGAGCTGGCGTCACCTGTGGGTGCTGATCGTGTTCTCCCTCTGGCACCAGATCTACGTCGAGCAGGTCTATGACCCGGTCGCACTGGGGTGGGAACGGGCGCAGGGAGCACCCTGGTGAGCGCTCCGCGCATCAGCGTCGTGGTGCCGTTCTACAACAACGGCGACGTGCTGGGTGACTGCCTGCAGTCCATCGCCGCCCAGACGTTCAGCGACCTGGAAGTGATCATGGTGGACGACGGGTCCACCGACCACGGCCCCGGGGTCGCCCGGAAATGGGCCGCGTCCGACCCGCGGTTCACCCTGGCCCACAGCCAGCGCGGCGGCCCGGGCGGGGCCAGGAACCGGGGCATCGAGCAGGCGCGCGGGGAGTTCCTCGCCTTCGTCGACGCCGACGACATGCTGCCGCCGCACGCCTATGAGGTGCTGCTGCACACGCTGGAAAGCTCCGGCTCGGACTTCGTGTCCGGCGCGGTGAACAGGATCAGCACCGAGGGCGTCTACCCCTCGGCCCTGCACGCCCGCGCGATCAAGGGCCGGAAGATCGGCGCCCACGTGACCCGGTCCCCGGAGCTGCTGTACGACATCACCTCCTGGAACAAGCTGTTCCGCCGGTCGTTCTGGGACGCCAACGGGCTGCGCTACCCGGAGGGAGTGGTGTTCGAGGACGTGCAGCTCATGACCAAGGCGCACGTCCTGGCCAGAGCGGTGGACGTGATCCCCGACTACGTCTACTACTGGCGCGAGCGGGCGGCGGGCGAGCTGTCCATCACCCAGAACCGCACCGACATCCAGAACCTGCGTGACCGCGTCACCGCGCTGCTCGCGATCGACGCGTTCCTGCGCGGCCACGCCCCGGCCAGGACGCTGCGCCAGCATCAGCGCAAGGCGCTGGTCAACGACCTGTGGCTGTACGTGCGCGACCTGTACCGGGTCAGCGGCGACTACCTGACCGAGTACTTCGATCTGATGAACTCTTACCTGGACCAGGTCAGCCGGCGGGTGTTCGCGACCCTGCCCGCCACCCACAAGCTCGCCTACTACCTGACCCGCAGGCGGCTGCGCAGCCAGCTGCTCGACTTCATCACCTGGCAGCTCGACCAGAAGGTGGCCACCATCCCGGTGGTCCGCCGTCACGGCAGGCTGCGCGCGGATCTCCCGTTTCGCACCGATAAAGAGCTGAAGATCCCGTCTCGCGTCTACCGGCCCTACTGGCGGGACCTGGACCCCTACGTCGAGGTGGAGAGCGTCACCTGGCAGCGCGGCAACCTGGTCATCGCGGGCCTGGCGTATGTGCCCTCGATCGACATCAGCAAGCGGCGCTACACCAGCAAGATCGTGATCCTGCGGCCGCGGCGCCGGTTCCGGCCTCCGGTGGTGTCGCTCGCCGACTCCTGGCAGCACCCCCGGGCAACCCAGATCTCCGGCCAGGAGCACTACGACTACGCGTGGGCGGGGTTCCGCAGCGAGATCTCGTCGCGCTGGTTCCGGCTCGCCGGCCGCTGGCTCACCGGGGACTGGGACTGCTTCATCCTGGTCCGCGGGCACGGGGTGTGGCGCCCGGCGCGGCTGCACAGCCCGGCCCTCGGCGACGCGGGCCGCCCCGGGGTGCTCGAGCCGGTGCCTGGCGTGCAGGTCCGCCCCACCTGGGTGGGCCGCCACCTGCACGTGGGCGTGCTGCGCACACCGGCCAGGCTGATCTCGTTCGGACGCGACGGGAACGACATCGCGCTCGTGGCCGAGCTCGACCTGGCAGACGGGGCGGGCGTGGCGCCCCCGGAAGCGGTCCCGGCGGCCGCCGAGTTCGTCCTGGTCCGGCAGGGCGGCCGGACCGTACAGGCGTTCACGGCCAAGGTGCATAACGAAGGCCCGGTGCTCCGGGTGCGCGGGCTGATCCCGCCGGCCGCACTCCCGGCTGGCGCCGGGCAGCCTGCCTACGTCCCGGTCGGCGCGGCCATTGGCGGAGCCAATGGCGGCGAGGGCGCCGGCTGGGACCTGTACCTCAAGCCGGCCGGCCGCGGGCGGATCAGCGTGACGTTCCCCGCGGAGATGGCCGAGGCCGCCTACCACCACGGTGCCAGGGAGATCGCCGTCGAGCGGTCGCGTTACGGGAACGTCACGCTCGCCGAGCGCGCGCCGAAGCCGGTGCTCGACGAGCACTCATGGAGCCCGGACGGGAGCCTGCTGCTGCGGGGCAGCTACCGCGGCCCGGCCGGGGCCGGCCTGGAGCTCGTGCTGCGCTGCCCGGAGGTGGGCGGGGAATACGTGATCGGCTGCCGCCGGGACGGGGACCGCTTCTCGGCGGAATTCGAGCCGGCCGCGATGGCGACGTTCGGTGAGCCGCTGCCGCTGCCCGACGGGCCGTGGGACGTGCTGGCCCGGTCTGGCGACGGGCCGGTGATGCCGGCCGGGTACGACCATGGGCGGCTGGCCGAGGTCTCGCACAAGAAGATCGCCGCCGGGCCGAAGCTGTACGCGTTCACCACCGCCGGGTACGACTCGCCGGTGATCACCGCCGAGCCCCGGCTCCGGCTGTCGGAGCAGGGCAACTTCAACCGGCGGGTGCTGCGCCGGGCGCTGTACCCGATCCAGTCGCGGCGCCCGCTGCGGGACGCGGTCCTGTTCGTCAGCTGGAACGGCAAGCAGTGCACGGACAACCCGCGCGGCATCGCCGAGGAGCTTCGCCGCCGCGGGGACGACCGGGAGCACATCTGGGTGGTGACGGACTACGCGGCCGCGGTCCCCGAAGGGGGCCGGGCGGTGCTGTCGGGAACCGAAGAGTACTTCGACGCGCTCGCCCGCTGCCGGTACGTGATCTCCAACGACGACATGCAGCCGTTCTTCCGCAAGCGGGAGGGCCAGGTCTACCTGCAGACCTGGCACGGGACCCCGCTGAAGAAGATCGGCTTCGACATCGGCATGCCGCAGTTCGTCAGCGGTACCGCCTACTTCGACCGGCTGGCCGCCGACGTCGCCAGGTGGGACCTGCTGCTGTCGCAGAACCCGTTCAGCACCCCGATCCTGCGGCGTGCCTTCCGGTACGAGGGTGAGATCTGCGAGTACGGGTACCCGCGCAACGACGTCCTGTCCCGCGGCAGGCCGGGCGGGCCGCTAGCCGAGGACATGCGGCGCCGGCTCGGCATCCCCGACGGCAAGCGGGTGGTGCTGTACGCGCCGACCTGGCGCGACAACCAGTTCTACGCCTCCGGCCGGTACCGGTTCGACATGCGCCTCGACCTTGAGCGGGCGCGGCAGGTGCTCGGGCCCGATCACGTGATCCTGATCCGCGGTCATCACCATCTCGCGAACGATGTCCCGGCCGGCGTGCGGCGCGATTTCGCGATCAACGTCACCGGCTACCGCGACATCTCCGAGCTGTTCCTGATCACCGATGTCCTCATCACCGACTACTCGTCGGTCATGTTCGACTTCGCCGTGACCGGTCGGCCGATGCTGTTCTTCACCTACGACCTGGAGCTGTACCGGGACCAGCTGCGCGGTTTCTGCCTCGACTTCGAGGCGGAGGCGCCGGGGCCGCTGCTGGCCACCTCGGACGAGGTGCTGGCGGCGGTCAGGGACACCGACGCGGCGGTCGCCGGCCACGGCGCCGCGTACCAGGCGTTCGCCGCGAAGTACTGCCCGCTGGACGACGGCAAGGCCGGCGCGAGGGTCTGCGACCGGCTGTTCCGGGACTGATCAGGGACCGTCAGGCCAGCTACGGGCCGGATCCGGGATCATGGGCGGACTGTGGGGAGTCCTGCCCGCCGGGCGGCTTGGCTGCCGCAGCATGCTCCTCATCGGCGGAGGACAAGGACTCGGCCCGGGCAGGCTCAGTGTCCGTGCGCTCCTCCTTGCCCGATGACCCGGTTCCCGGGGTCCGCCCAGCCGCCGGCAGCACCGCCGCCCCCGGTGCCGCGGTCGGCTGCAGCCATGAGGAGGTGCGGGCGAATGCCAGGCCGGCGGCCATGCACGATAGCGGCACCGCCACCAGTGCGTACCGGTACGCGTACCAGGTCAGCATGGGAGGGAGCACGATGCTGATGGCCGCCGCGGCCCAGGGCAGCACCCCCGGCCCTCCCCATCTCCGCCACTTCATGAGCACTCCGGCCAGCCCGGCCAGCACCACAGCCAAGAAGGCCAGCCCGGGGAAGAAAACGACCCGCTGGTAGGCGAACATGAGGCGGGCGTACGGCTGGACCGCGTGCGTGTTGCTGGTGGTGTGACCGTATGCGCGCAGGTCATTGATCCAGTACCAGGGCAGCACCGGCAGGTCAGGCGCGACCGTGAAGGCCATCGAGTGGATGGTCCGGTGAGCGTCGGTTCTTGAGAATATGTTCAGCACATCTTGCGACGACACTCGTAGGTAGGCCAGAGGCTGAGCCTTGATCGCATCGATTGCGAACCGCATCGCCAGAGCGTTGTTGGCGGCGTTGACTCCCGGATGTGCGTTGTGCCGGAACCATGCATTGGGTGCCCATAGGTAATCCGAGGGAGTCCGGCCCGGCGCCTTAAGATGCGCCTTGTCCGGGCAGAGGGGAATCAGGTCGGGCGGAGGTTTGATCACCTTGCAGTTGGCGAAGGTTGTGGTCCGCGACCAGAGAAAGAAGCCGTCGCTATTGGTGATATTGAAGTGGCCCGAGGCGGCATAGAACAGGGCCATGTAGCCGAGCACCGGCAAGATACAGGCAGCCGCGCCCGCCGTGAAAGCTCTCCAGCCGACCCGCCTGATGAACATGAAGGCGAGAACCAGGAGCACGAAAGGAATCCCGTTGCCTCTCACCACGGACGCGTAGGCAATGAGCAGTCCCGCGAGCGCGCACTGCCAGGTTCGTGGGGACCGCCTGGTCAGCAGCAGCGCCACGGCCGCGACAATGACGAATCCGTAGACCGCGTCGGGCATGATGTATGACTCCAGCGCGATCTGCCGGAAATCGAACAGCGTCGGCAAGGCGGCCAGGCAGGCGCCCCAGCCGGGCAGCCCCCAGTGCCGCAGCGTCCCGTAGGCGATGATGGCAATGCCGATCCCCAGCAAGTGCTGGAGCGACGTAACCAGCAGCAGGCTGTGGAACGGTTCGAGCAGCCGCAGCAGCAGAGGGTATCCGGCGGGCCGCAGCTGCCCGAGCGCGAGATGAACACCCTCCTGCATGTAACCGAAGGAATCCCTGGTCGTCAGCGCGGGCCGGAATCCCAGCGACGCGACCACCCGCGGCACAAGCGCGGCCGCCACCAGGATCGTGAACAGGCGATGGTGCTCCCACAGTGCCTTGGGGCGCACGGCGGCGAAGGCAGCCGCGAACCCGCCCCGGCCGGGCCGGGCCTCTGATTCCGGTGGCTGCAGGCCAGGCGCGTGATCCGCTAGCTGCCCCGGCCGCTGTCCGCTTTCCTCGTTAAGCCCAGAGGATCTGAGACCGGCCACGATCAACCTCAATCCTGCTGCTCTGGGCCGCTCCGGGCGGCGGCCCGATCGGGGAACCGGGCCATCACATCGTGCGCTGACCGACGACAGGTTACCCCGTTCACGCATATACGTCCGCACGACGGGGCCCGTGCGTCAGCGCCGGCCCGACCTGGAGAGGGCGGGTCCAGATGGTGAGCGTGACACCCTGGGAGCCGTAAGGATTCGCGGCGTCCGCGGCCTGACCGCCGTCCCCGGGCCCCCCACAAGGCGTTGGTTAAGCCATGCCTGAGAGGCCGGGCGTGCGCCAGGGTCTGCGACCGGCTGTCCAGCGGCTGACGGCACCCGAGCCGCGGGGCCAGCATCAGCCGGTTCTGGGCATTCCTGGGTGGCTCTGGCGGACCTCGGTGACGGTCGCCCAGACCGCGCGCTCGCCGAGCGCGCGGGCGACCGCGATGCGGTGGTGCCCGTCGACCACGTAGTAGTCGCCGCCGCACCGGTAGAGCTCGACCGGGTCCATGCCGTGGCCGCTCCGGACGTCAGCGGCTATCCGCTCAAAACGCTCCCGCGGCAGCTGCGAGGTGGGGCGGAAACGACGGTCGAAGCACATGACCGGCTCGACCGACCCGACGATGCGGTCGATCTGCACCGCCTCCTGGCTGGCCCGCCCACGGCGGCCCGCGTGCCCGGTGGAGGAATCACCGGCGCCGGTGACGATCGTCACCTCGCCGAGCACCGGCAGGCGGTCGGAGCTGAACGGCCGGCCGCGCAACCACTCGGCCAGCTGGGCCCGCCGCGCCTGCCGCAGGGCGCGGTCAAAATCGTCCCGGGCATCGGCCCGGGGGAACCCGGTCTGCATGGTACTGCTCCCAGCATCAGGATATGCCTCCAGCACAGACGCCGCCCGCCAGCAGATCCCCATAGCCGGGGCAGAGCGCCTTCAGATTTGCGGCCGTTGACTGGACCGCAGTGCGGCGCGGGCAGCAGCGGCCTGCTCGGCACCGAGGTGTCGGCGGCGACGTTGCGGGCCCGGTTCGGCGGGGTGGACAGGGTGTGGGTGGTCAGCGGCAGGAGGGTGTTCCCTGAGGCTCCGGGCCGGGAGGAGGCGGACGAGGCCCCGCTTCTCAAGCCGTTCCGCCTGGTCCAGCGCTGGTATGTGGCCCACGACATGATCAGCCTCTACGGCCGCCCTTCCGCAACGGCGGGTTAGCCCCAGATATCCCTGCGGGACGCCCGTTCCGGGCTGAAACCGGCGGTGGCTGGTTAGCCGGTCATGGGGGCGAGCCCGTGGCCCGGCCGTAGGGCGCGAGCTTGTCACGCAGCCGCCCCCGGCCTCGGTGCAGCCGGGACATCACCGTCCCGATCGGGGTGCCCATGATCTCGGCGATCTCCTTGTACGCGTAGCCCTCGATGTCCGCCAGGTACACCGCCACCCGGAACTCTTCCGGCAGGTCGCGCAGGGCGCGCAGGATCTCCGAGTCGGCCAGCCTGTCCAGCGCCTCCGCCTCGGCCGACCGGGCCGCCGGGGCCAGCGGGTCGGCGGGCATGTGCCAGTCCTGGAAGTCGCCGCCGGTGGCCTGACGCGGCTCCCGGCGGCGCTTGCGGTACCCGTTGATGAACGTGTTCGCCAGGATGCGGTGCAGCCACGCCTTGAGGTTGGTGCCCGGCCGGAACTGGTGGAATGCCGCGTACGCCTTGGCCGAGGTCTCCTGGACGAGGTCCTCGGCGTCGGTGGGGTTGCGGGTCATGCGGAGGGCAGCGGGGTACAGCTGCCCAAGGAAGGGCACGACGTCGCGCTCGAACCGCTCATCGCGGTCCGGCGCCTGCTCCGGCTTCCCCATGGTGGTCTCCGCTTCTCATTGACCCTCACCTTATAGACGTATGCAAGCCCCCATATGGCTCTGCCTTCTTGGTACGTCTTTGGTAACGGCCAGGCTTCCCTTCTACCCGCGAATCCTGAGAATTACCTGAAGACCCGGTCAGAACCTGGGCAGCCATCCGCCGCCCCGGCCGCCACAATGGGCTGCGTGATCACCTTCGGGGCGGAAGAGGCGCTGGCCGCCGCGGCGGTGGGGCTGGGGGCTGCCCAGGTGGCCGGATGGTCGGCCGCGGAGCAGAGCCTCGCCGACGCCGCCGCCCAGACCGGGCTGGCCCGGCCCGGCCCGGGCCAGGCCAGCCAGATCCGGGACCGGATCCTGGCCGGCGAGGATCCGCTGGGGGAGGCGTTCTGCCGCCTGCGTGACCCAGCCCGGCGGCGGCCCGCCGGCCAGACCTTCACCCCCCGGCCGGTGATACAGGCCATGGTCGGCTGGGCCGCCCGCCGCCCTACGCCGGCCCGGGTCGTCGATCCGGGTACCGGCTCGGCCCGGTTCCTCGTCGCCGCTGGCCACCGCTGGCCGCGCGCCGCCCTGGTGGGGGTGGAGACCGACCCGCTGGCCGCGATGATCGGCAGGGCATCCCTCGCCGCGGCGGGAATGGCCGGCCGGACGGTCATCACGCTCGGTGACTACCGGTCGCTGGACCTGCCGGCAGCGGCCGGCCCTACCCTCTTCCTCGGCAACCCGCCCTACGTGCGGCATCACCAGATCCCGGCGCAGTGGAAGAACTGGCTGCGGTCCGCCGCGGCCGGCCGCGGCCTGCCCGCGAGCGGCCTGGCCGGGATGCACGTTCACTTCTTCCTGGCTACGGCGCTGCACGCGGTGCCCGGCGACACCGGGGTGCTGGTCACGGCGGCCGAGTGGCTGGACGTGAACTACGGTTCCCTGGTCCGCTCGCTGCTGCTCGGGCCGCTCGGCGGCCAGTCGGTCCACCTGCTGGACCCGGCCGTCCCGGCTTTTGCCGACGCGGCGGCGACCGCCGCCATCGCCTGCTTCCTGCCGGGCAGCACGCCCGGCAGCCTGCGGCTGCGCCGGGTGGCACGGCCCGGCGACCTGGGTGAGCTGTCCGGCGGGGCGGCGGTGCCCGTGCCGGTGCTGCGCGCCGCGTCCCGCTGGACCCCGCTGGTGGGCCGGGCCACCGGGCCCGCCGCCCGGCGCGCCCGGCCGCCCGCCGGCCATGTCGAGCTCGGCGAGCTCTGCCGGGTCCACCGCGGCCAGGTGACCGGCGCCAACAAGGTCTGGGTCACGGCCGGGAACCCGGCCGGGCTGCCCGGCCGGTTCCTGTTCCCGGCGGTCACCCGGGCCAGCGAGCTGTTCCGCGCGCAGGACACGCTGTCCACGACCGCGGGCCTGCGGTTCGTCGTCGATCTCCCGGCGGACCTGGCGGAGCTGGCGCCGGCCGAGCTCGCGCCCGTCACCCGGTTCCTGGCGCGGGCCGAGGCGGCCGGGGCGGCGGGCTCGTACATCGCCAGCCACCGCCACCCCTGGTGGCGGGTGCGGCTGCGCGCGCCCGCCCCGATCCTCGCCACCTACATGGCGCGCCGGCCGCCCGCGTTCGTGCGCAACCTGGCCGGGGCCAGGCACGTCAACATCGCCCACGGCCTCTACCCGCGCGAGCAGCTGCCGCCGGCCGCGCTCGACGGGCTGGCCGCCTTCCTGCGCCGGTCGGTCAGCCAGGGGCAGGGACGCACCTACGCGGGCGGGCTGACCAAGTTCGAGCCCGGGGAGATGGAGCGCCTGCCAGTGCCCGCGCCGGACCTGCTGCCCGCCTGCACCGGCACCGCGGGCCCGGTGCCTGGCTGAGTCAGATCCAGCCGTGGTACCACATCCGGGCGAGCCACTGGCTGTAGGGGATGACCTTCGCCGACAGGACCGGGTACAGGTAGGCGAAGTTGAGCAGCACCGCCAGCACGTATGCCCCGGCCACGGCGGCGCCGACCGCCCGCCGCGTGCCGCCGGCCTGGGCCGGCCC
Source organism: uncultured Actinomycetes bacterium (assembly GCA_963730065.1). Lineage (GTDB taxonomy): Bacteria > Actinomycetota > Actinomycetes > Streptosporangiales > Streptosporangiaceae > UBA9676. Next base: position 145,346 of record CAVSQL010000025.1, read on the forward strand.
GAGGATCAGGCCGAGGCAGAGGGTGATGGACAGCACCAGGAACGGGACGAACGCCACCGCGTAGAAGTAGAACTGGGTCCGGCCGGAGAAGAGGAACCAGGGCAGCCAGCCGGCCGCCATCCCGAGCAGGACGGCCCCGGCCCGCCAGTCCCGGCGGGTCAGCCACCAGCCCAGGCAGACCAGCAGGGTAACGATGGATGTCCACCAGATCGCGGGGGTGCCGATGGCCAGCACTTCCTGTGCCTTGCCCCCGCTGCAGACCGGGTGGGCCCCGGAGGTGGGGCACCAGAAGTAGGAGACCGGCCGGGCCAGCACCAGCCAGGTCCACGGCTTGGACTCGTACGGGTGATGGGTGGTGAGCCCGGTGTTGAAGGCCAGCATCGCCTTGTGGTACTCGAACAGCGAGACCAGCGCCGAGATCACCGGGGTGTGGTTCCCGTGCTGGGCGGCCCACTGCCGGTCGTAGCCGGTGCTGGTGGCGAGCCATCCGCTCCAGGTGGCCAGGTAGGTCACGAAGGGCACCACCGCGAGCGCGGTGAGCCGCCCGGCCGCGTCGCGGGCGATCGCGCTCCCGCTCGGGCGGCCGGTGAACCCGGCCGCGCGCCTGGCCCCGAGGTCCCAGGCGACGGTCAGCGCGATGAACGCCGGCACAAACCAGACGCCGTTCCACTTCGACGCGCAGGCCAGCCCGAGGCACACCCCGGCCGCCACCAGCCACCAGCGGATCCCCAGCCGCGGGGGCGGGCTGGGGTGCTCGCGATCCAGCGTGGCGGCGGCGGCCAGCCTGGCGCGGGTCCGGTCGCGGTCGACGACCAGGCAGGCGAACGCCGCCAGCACCCAGAACATGACGAAGATGTCGAGCAGAGCCGTGCGGCTCATCACGAACTCCAGCCCGTCCAGCGCCAGCAGCAGGCCGGCCACGCAGCCGAGCAGGGTGGAGCGGGTCATCCGGCGGGCGGTCCGGGCCAGGATCAGGATCGACAGCGACCCGACCACCGCCACCGAGAACCGCCAGCCGAACGGGGTGAGGCCGAACGCCCATTCCCCCACGGCGATGAGGAGCTTCCCGGCCGGCGGGTGGACGACGAACTCCCCGCCGGCGGAGAAGAAGTGCGGGTCACCGCGGGCGATCAGCGCGTTCCGGGTGGCGATGTAGTTGTGCTCGACCCCGAAACGCAGGATCCCGTACGCGTCCGGCACGTAGTAGGTCTCGTCGAAAATGACGGCGTGCGGCATGCTGAGCCGATCGAACCGCAGGAACGTGCCGAACGCGAAGACCAGCAACGGGCCGAGCCAGCCCCAGAGCCTGCTGCCGGGCATCGGCGGGACCATCCGCGCCCGGAGGGCGGCGAGGTCCGCGCGTGTGTCGCCGGCTGCGGTGTCAGCCCGTGATGTCATCATCGAGCCACATCGTACGAGGGCCGGGACGTTAGCGTGAGCCACGGGATGAAAGACAGCGAGCCAGGCACGCTTATCGTGGCGGCGGCGCCCATCGGGCAGCCGGGGGACGCCCCGCCCCGGCTGGCGTCGGCGCTGGCCGAAGCCGGTGTCATCGCGGCCGAGGACACCCGCCGGGTGCGGCGGCTGGCCGCCGCGCTGGGCGTCAGGCCGGCCGGGCGGATCGTGTCCTATTACGACGGCGTCGAGCAGAGCAGGGTGGCTGGGCTGCTGGCCGCGCTGCGGTCCGGTGACGATGTGCTGCTGGTGACCGATGCGGGCATGCCGGGCGTGAGCGATCCCGGATACCGGCTGGTCGCCGCCGCCGCTGCCGCCGGGATGAGGGTCACGGTCCTGCCCGGCCCGTCGGCCGTGACCGCCGCGCTCGCGGTGTCCGGACTGCCCAGCGACCGGTTCTGCTTCGAGGGCTTCCCGGCCCGCCGGCGCGGGGAGCGGGCCCGGCGGTTCGCTGATCTCGCGGCCGAGCCGCGCACCCTGGTGTTCTTCGAGGCGGGCCGCCGGGCCGGCGCCACGCTGGCCGAGCTGGCCGCGGCCTTCGGGCCGGTCCGCAGCGCCGTGGTGTGCCGCGAGCTCAGCAAGACCCACGAGGAGATCCGCCGGGGGACGCTGGGCGAGCTGGCGGAATGGGCGGCTGACGGCCTGCTGGGCGAGGTCACGCTGGTCGTCGCGGGCTCGCCGGCCCGGGCGGGAGCCAGGCCCGCGGCCGCGGCTTGGGCGCCTGGCGAGCCCGGGCGTGCCCTGACCCAGGCCGAAGCCGCGGCGGAGGTGGCCGCACGCGAAGCCGACGGGACGCCGCGCAAGGAGGCGATCGCCGCCGTCGCGGCCGAATCGGGCCTGCGCAAGCGCGAGGTCTACGACGCTGTCGTCGCCGCCCGCCGGCGGAGCTAGCCGCCGCCGCTGACCACGCTGGGTCAACAGCCTTCTGAGCAGGCGTGCTAGCGAGATGCTGGTCGGCTGCTAGCGGCGGAGCCGAGACTCGGGATACCTGCCGGGCGGAGTCCTGCAAGGTGCGGATGGCCGGGTACAGCACGGCCTGGGCGGAGCGGGAACCGGGGACCGCGCGGCGGGCCGGGTGTACCTGCCTCCCCACCCCCCGGCCCGCCGTGCCGGGCTCGCTGTGACGAACAGGAGGACCGCCATGAGCGCAACGGCCGCGCGCCTGCTGAGCCGCGGATAACCGTGCAGGTCCTACCCCTGGCCGCCGATAGGCTGGGGCCATGTCCGCGACCCGTCACATCCTCGCCGCGCCGGCCTGGCCCTACGCCAACGGCCCGCGCCACATCGGCCACGTCTCCGGCTTCGCCCTGCCGTGCGACATGTTCAGCCGGTACCAGCGGATGATGGGCAACCGGGTGCTGATGGTGAGCGGGACCGACGAGCACGGCACACCGATCCAGGTCCAGGCGGACAAGGAGGGCGCCACGCCGCGCGAGCTGGTCGACCGCTACAACCGGGTGATCGCCGAAGACCTGTTCGGCCTGGACATGTCCTACGACCTGTTCACCCGCACCACCACGCTCAACCATTACGCGGTGACGCAGGAGATCTTCACCGGCCTCTACAACAACGGCTACATCTTCCCCAAGACCACCCTGGGCGCGGTCTCCCCGTCCACCGGCCGGACGCTGCCCGACCGCTACATCGAGGGAACCTGCCCGATCTGCGGGTACGACAGCGCGCGCGGTGACCAGTGTGACAACTGCGGCAACCAGCTCGACCCCGAGGACCTGATCAACCCCCGGTCGAAGATCAACGGGGAGACCCCGCTGTTCAAAGAGACCGAGCAGTTCTTCCTCGACCTGCCCGCCTTCACCGAGGTGCTCGGGAGCTGGCTGCAGAGCAAGGGCGGGCTGTGGCGGCCCAACGTGCTGAAGTTCTCGCTCAACCTGCTCGACGACCTGCAGCCGCGGGCCATCACCCGGGACCTGGACTGGGGCGTGCCGGTGCCGCTGGACGGCTGGCGGGACCGGCCGGACAAGCGGATCTACGTGTGGTTCGACGCGGTCATCGGCTACCTGTCCGCCTCCATCGAGTGGGCGCGGCGCTCCGGCGACCCGGACGCCTGGCGGGCCTGGTGGCAGACGCCCGACGCCGAGTCCTACTACTTCATGGGCAAGGACAACATCGTCTTCCACTCCGAGATCTGGCCCGCCATGCTGCTCGGCTACGGCGGCCGGGGCGGCCGGAACGGCACCCCCGGCTCGCTCGGCGCGCTGAGCCTGCCGACCGAGGTGGTCTCCAGCGAGTTCCTCACGATGGAGGGCCGCAAGTTCTCCTCCTCCCGCGCCGTCGTCATCTACGTGCGCGACTTCCTCGAGCGCTACGACGTGGACGCGCTGCGGTACTACGTGGCGGTGGCCGGCCCGGAGAACCAGGACACCGACTTCACCTGGAGCGAGTTCGTCCGCCGCAACAACGACGAGCTGGTCGCGGCCTGGGGGAACCTGGTGAACCGGGCGGTGGCGTTCGCGGCGAGGAACATCGGCGAGATCCCCGCGCCGGGGGAGCTCGCCCCCGCCGACCACGCCATACTCGAGCGCTCCCGCCAGGCGTTCGGCATGGTCGGGGGTGAGCTGGGGCGTTCCCGCTTCAAGGCCGCGATCACCGAGGCGATGCGGACGGTGGCCGAGGCGAACAAGTACATGTCCGACCAGGCGCCGTGGAAGCTGCGCGAGTCCGACCCCGAGCGGATGCGGACCGTCATGCACGTCGTCCTGCAGCTGGTGGACGACGCGAAGACCCTGCTCACGCCGTTCCTGCCCCGGTCGTCGGCGAAGGTGCACACGATGCTCGGCGGGCCGGGCCCCTGGTCGGGGGCGCCGCGGATCGAGCAGGTGGACGAGGCCGGCGGGCCCTCCTACCCGGTGATCACCGGCGACTACGCCAGTCCCGCCCGCTGGGAGAGCGCGCCGGTCCGGCCCGGCGTCCCGCTGGCGCGGCCCGAGCCGCTGTTCGCCAAGCTGGACACGTCCGTCATCGACGAGGAACTGGCCCGGCTGGAGCGATCATGACCGCTGCCCGCGAGGGCAGGGACGGGGCGCCCGCCCCCGCTGACGTGCCGCCGCCGGAGCCGCTGCCCGCCGAGGCGCTGGACAGCCACTGCCACCTGGAGATGATCGAGCGCCCGGTGGACGAGGTCCTTGCGGCGGCCCGGGCGGCGGGCATCACCCGGGTGGTCACGATCGGCACCGACCTGGCGACCTCGCGCTGGGCGGCGCAGCGCGCGTCCGGGCACGCCGGCCTCTATGCGGCGGTCGCTGTCCATCCCAACGAAACGGCGGCCGCGGCGTCCTCCCCCGAGCAGCGCACCGAGGTGCTGGCCCAGATCGCCGAGCTGGCCCTCCTGGAGCGGGTGCGGGCGATCGGCGAGACCGGGCTGGACTACTACCGGACCTACGCGAGCCCGGCGGTGCAGCGGGACTGGTTCCGCGCGCACATCGCGATCGCGAAGCAGGCCGGCAAGGCGCTGGTGATCCACGACCGGGACGCGCACGAGGACGTGCTGGAGATCCTGGAGGCCGACGGCCCGCCGGACAAGGTGATATTCCACTGCTTCTCCGGCGACGCCGCGATGGCCAAGCGCTGTGCCGAGGCGGGCTACGTGATGAGCTTCGCCGGCAACGTCACCTTCAAGAATGCGGGCGCGCTGCGGGAGGCGGCCGCGGCGGCGCCGGTGGACCTGCTGCTGGCCGAGACCGACGCCCCGTTCCTCACCCCGGTGCCGCACCGGGGCAAGCCGAACTCGCCCGCGCTGGTGGCCCACACCGTGCGCGCGCTGGCCGAGATCAAGCAGATCCCGGTCGAAGACATGTGCGCTCAGCTCATGGCCACCGGCGAGCGCATGTTCGGCGCCTGGTAGCGGCATGCCCGCGGCTGGGCTGCTCGGGCCGGCCGAGATCCGCGAGATCGCGGGGCGGCTGGGGGTGCGGCCGTCCAAGCGGCTGGGCCAGAACTTCGTGGTGGACCCCGGGACGGTCCGGCGCATCGTGGCGCTGGCCGAGCTCGATCCCGGCGACGTGGTGCTGGAGGTGGGACCGGGGTTCGGCTCGCTCACCCTCGGGCTGCTCGGCGCGGCCCGCGCGGTGGTGGCGGTGGAGGTGGACCCGGTGCTGGCGGCGGAACTGCCGCGCACCGTGGCCGCCCGGGCCCCGGATCTCGCGCCCCGGCTGGCGGTGGTGACGGCTGACGCGGTCCGGGTCACGCCCGCCGGCCTGTCGGCACCAGCGGGCCTAACGAACCTGCCGGATCCGCCCCCCGCTCCCGGCGGCCCGCCGTCGGTGCTGGCCGCCAACCTCCCCTACAACGTGGCGGTGCCGGTGGTGCTGCACCTGCTGGCCACCGTGCCGTCGCTGGAGCGCGGCCTGGTGATGGTGCAGGCCGAGGTGGCCGACCGGATGACCGCGCCGCCGGGCAGCCGCATCTACGGCGTGCCGTCGGTCAAGCTGGCCTGGTTCGCGTCCGCGCGCCGGGCCGGTGCCGTGCCGCGCACGGTGTTCTGGCCGGTGCCGAACGTGGACTCGGGGCTGGTCGCCTTCACCCGCCGCCCGCCGCCCGACCCGGGCGTGCCCCGGGAAGAGGTGTTCGCGGTCGTGGACGCCGCGTTCGCGCAGCGGCGCAAGACGCTGCGGGCCGCGCTCGCCCGCTGGGCCGGTGGCCCGGACGCGGCCGAGCGGATCCTGCGCGACGCCGGGGTGGACCCCGGCGCCCGCGGCGAGGCGCTGACCGTGGCGGAGTTCACCCGCATCGCCCGGTGCGCCAGCGGTGCCCGCACGGTTCCAGGCTCGTGATCGGCTACCCCACTGGGGTGAGCGGTAAAGGGCTGACAAACGTGGCGTAAACCGCTACGCTCACCGTCACGCCGCCTGGCTGGCGGCATCGGCACGACCCGGGGGGGACGTGGTGGGGAAGGCTGCCGCGTGAAAGCGCGGATGAAACTCGGCGCGGTCAGCGCTGCGGTCTTGATAGCGGTGCCGATCGCCGGTCTTGTCTCCCACGCCGCCGTCCGCCAGGATCTGCTTACCGCGCTGGTCAGTCAGCGAGTATCCAGCGGCAGCCCGGCCCGCTCAGGTGCGCAGGATGGTGCGGCAGCACAATCAGCGAACCTGCTCCCGAATGGCGGCTTTGATACCGGCAGCACATCTGGCTGGGCCGGCACGAACGCCTCGCTGAAAGCCGTGAGCCCCGGGTACGGGGGGTCCGCCTACGCGGCCAAGGTCACCAGGACTGCTGGGACGTCATACTCGATGTTCGCCAAGACGAAGCCGGCGACGTCCGTGCCACTGGGCGAGCAATTCCAGGCCACCGCCGAAGTATCCGGGGTGGCAGGGCGCAGCCTGTGCCTGCTGGCCCGGGAGGTGACACCGGGTGGCGCGGCGGTCCAGACGCCCAAGAAATGCGTAACCGCGAGCGGCACCTGGCAGGCGCTTGGCCCGGTCGCCCTGACCATGCAGCACGCCGGGGATTCGGTGGCCTACCTCATCCAGCAAACGGGCGCCAAGGCGGGCGACAGCTTCCTGGCCGACAGCCTGTCGCTGGTGGACGTCACCGCGTCGCCGTCACCGACGCCCACCACCCCTTCGCCCACGCCCACAACGCCATCGCCTACCCCGACGACGCCGTCGCCCACCCCGACGACACCCTCGCCGTCACCCTCCGTGGGCTCACCGTGCGGGCAAGGTGTTGCTCCCCCGGCTCAGTATGACCACATATACCTGTTCGTCTTCGAAAATCTCAGCTACGCCAGTTTCCTCGCCGACAACCTGCCGTATACCCATGCTGTGGCCGCGGCTTGTGGCCTGGCCACCAACTACTCCGCTATCACGCATCCGTCGTTGCCAAATTACCTGGCCATGACTTCTGGGGACACCCAGGGCATCACGGGCGATCGGCTGCCGACCGATCCCGGTAGCCTGACCGCCGACAACATATTCAATGAGGTCACACTGTCGGGTGGCCAATGGCGGAGCTACTCGGAGAGCATGCCGGAGAATTGCTACCATGCCGACTATCCGCCCGATCCCAATGCTTACTACACGGTCCACCATGAACCAGCGGTCTATTATGCCGACATCGCCACCGACTGCAACAACTGGGACGTGCCGCAGGGCACCACCAGCTCCGGCGCCATGATCAGCGACATCAACTCCGGCAACATGCCCACCTTTGCGTTCGTGGGGCCAAACGACGATGGCGGATGCAGC
>CAVSQL010000026.1:0-61487 GCA_963730065.1 uncultured Actinomycetes bacterium
ACGGCCCGCCGCGCCCGCTCAGCCTCGGCGCGCTCGGTCTGGGCGGCCAGGGCCTGCTGGGCGCGCAGCCGGGACCCGGTGCTGTCCACCGCGATTACGGCGGCGGTGAAGACGATGGTGGCGCTGGCCGGGCCGGTCAGGTCCGGCATGTCGGCGAGCCACAGCCACCACGGGATGAGGGTCAGCGCCCACATCCACCACAGTTCCGGCCGCTGCTGGCGGATGCCGGCGAGGCAGAATGCCCCCAGCAGGGCGAGTACCTGCCCCCGGCCCCACGGCCAGCCTCCCCACCAGGTGGCAGGGACCAGTGGGACCAGCAGCAGCGCGAGCCACCCGATCCGCCAGGCCAGCATCGGATAGCGGGCCGCCAGCGGCAGCGGCGCCACCACCGGCAGGGCCAGCAGTAGCTGCCCCGGCTCCGAGACACCGGGGACCAGGTTGACGACGCACAACGCGAGCGTCGCTACCCCGAGTGCGGCGTACGCCGTCCGGCGCTGCTGCGGTGAACGCCATCGCCGCACGGAGGGCGGGTCGGGGCCGATCAGCAGCTGGATCAGCCCGTGCCACGCCCGCCTGGCCACGGCGGGTGCCGCCGCTCGGGCGCTGCTGGCTGCCCGTGGGATGCCGGGCCTCCGTTTCACGATTCGAGGGTAGGCCGCCAGGGCCGCACCGCTCATCACGCCAGCGTTGACATACCCAGGTATCAGCCCGGCCCCGGACCGGCCTGGGCTGCCTGCGTGGTATGACCGCAGATTCGGCTCCGTGGTGTGACGACCTGCCCACGCCCGCCGGGGCAGCCTTGAGCCGCGGCCCTTTCCCATCACGTGCCGCGCAACCCGTTTCCGGGAGGCGATCATGAACGTCGAGATCACTGGCCTGACCAGGCGGTTCGGCCAGAATATGGCGGTGGCCGGGGTGGACCTGCGAGCCGGCCCAGGGGTGGTCGGGCTGCTGGGCCCCAACGGCGCTGGTAAGACCTCGCTGCTGCGGATGCTGGCCACGGCGATCCCGCCGACCTCGGGCCGGCTGCGGCTGCTCGGCCGCGATCCCGGCTCCTACGGCCCGCGGCGCGAGATCCGGCGCCGGCTCGGCTACCTGCCACAGAACCTCGGCTACTACCCAGGCTTCACGGTCGCGGAGTTCGTGGAGTACTTCGCGCTGCTGAAGGAGGTTCCGGCGGCGCAGATACCGGCAGCGGTAGCGGCGGCGATCGAGTGGGTGGAGCTGGGCGGCGAGGCGAAGACGAAGCTGCGGGCCCTGTCGGGGGGGATGCTGCGCCGGGTGGGGATCGCGCAGGCGATCGTCAACGAGCCCCGGCTGCTGCTGCTGGACGAGCCAACGGCCGGCCTGGATCCCGAGCAGCGGGTGGCGTTCCGGGCACTGCTGCGCGAGCTGGGCCAGCGCGCCACCGTAGTGGTCAGCACGCACCTGGTCGAGGACGTCGGCGCCGCCTGCACACAGGTCGCGCTGATGGACGCTGGGAAGATCGTCTTCCACGGCGCCCCCGCGGACCTGACGGCCCGCGGCGAGGGACGGGGCACCGGCGACGCGCCGCTGGAGCGCGGGTACAGCGCCGTCCTCGCGGGGGCACGGTCATGACCGCCGTGCTTGCACCGGCCGCCTCCCGGCCGATGCAAGCCACACGCGGGCACCTGCGGGCAGCGGCGCGGCTGCTGCGGCTGGAACTGCGCCGCAACGCGATGGCGTGGATGCTGCCGGTGGCCGCCGGCCTGTTCTGGCTGACCGCCTACCACAAGGCCATGGCCGCGCCGCCGCTGTGGAACCTGCGCGCCACCAGCATGCAAAAAGGTGCCCTGGTGGCCTTCGCCTGCCCGGTCGCGGGCGCGGCCGCGTGGATGGGGTCACGGGAAGCCCGCCGCCGCACCACCGACCTGGTGACAATCACCGCGAGGCCGCGGTGGGCACGCCTGCTCACCACCTGGGCCGCCACCACCTGCTGGGCCATGATGGGATATCTGGGCTGTGTGGCCGTCCTGTATGGGGTCACCGCGCAGCAGGCCACGTGGGGCGGTCCGCTGTGGTGGCCGACCGCGGTCGCCGCCGCGGGCCTGCCAGCCCTGTCCGCGCTCGGGTTCGCCGCCGGCACGCTGATCCCCAGCCGGTTCACCGCGCCGGGGGCCGCGATCGCCGCGTTCTTCGCGCTCGCGCTCAGCACCGTGCTGATCCACGGCAGCCAGTCGTACTGGCAGATCTCGCCACTGGTCACCGGCCCCTGGGACATCGGGCCCGACGCTGGCGTGGCGACCTTCTACCCCTACCTTCCTGACCTGTCCATCGCTCAGGTGATGTTCTTTACCGGGCTCACCATCGCGGTGCTGGGAGCCCTGCTGCTACCCAACGGCCCGGGCGGGGGATGGCTGCGCGCAGCCGCTGCGACCGTGACCGCAGCCGGACTGCTGGCGGCCGGGACCGCCGTCGCGCTGGCCGGCACCGGCAAGCTGGACGTCCACGGCATGATCGCCATCCCGGCCCTGCACGATGCCGCCAACGACCGGCCAGTGCACTACACGCCGGTCTGCAGCCGCACCGCGATCCCGGTCTGCCTCAACCCCGCCTACACCAGTTACCTGCCGGCCGCAACGGCCGCCCTCGCACCGGTGCTCAACGAGATAGCGGGCCTGCCTGGCGCACCGGCCCGGATCAGCCAAGCAGCCGCGACCTACCAGCAGGGCATAGGCAACTCCGTCAGGGCCAGCCTGGCTGGCCCACCCATCAGCGGCACGCCGCCGGTGCTCCGCCTGCTCCTGCCCGACCAGCTACTTGGGCCCGGCATGACCACCAGCGCCCTGGCCACCGCGCTGCGAGCAAGCGCCGGGCCCGCCATCGTCGCCGGCGTCACCGGCGACAGTCCCGGCGTCTCGCCTGCGCAGCATGCGGTCGCAGCGGCGCTGAGGATGTCGGCCGGGCTGCCCCAGTCATCCCCATCTGCTCCCGGCATGCAACCGCCGACCGCGACAGGGCCGCTGCCGGTACCCGTCAGATCCGCGGCCCGGCGGTTCGCCGCGCTCCCGGCGTCGGCCCGGCACGCCTGGCTGGTGCACCACTTGGCCGCACTGCGGGCCGGGCGGATCACCCTGGCGCAGCTGCCATGACCGCCGGCACGGCACCCACGGTGCCGACAACAGCGGCGCCGGGCCGCAAGGCGCAGCTAGCCTGGCCACCGCGGGCGGGCATCCGGCTGTGGCGGCTGCATGCCGCGAGCCGGCGGGTTCCGGCGGCCATCGCGGCAATAGCGGCCTGCGCGATCGGGCTGAGAATCGCGCTGCTCGGGCACTGGAACACCTACGGCGCGCTGCAGCTGCCGCTGGTGTTCGAGGCCGGGGCGGCGGCGGCCATCGCCGTCACCACCGCAAGCCCGCTCGGCGAACCAGAACGCCTCACCGGCCGGTGGCTGCCGTTCCTGCGGCTGGCCACCGCGCTCGCGCTGACCGCCGCCGCAGCAGGCGCACTGACCGCCGCCGGGACCGGAGCGCACCTGGCCGGCGGCACCCTGGACGTGCTGCGCAACTTGGCCGGAATGACCGGCATCGGCCTGCTATGCGCTGCCGCGCTGGGAGGCCGTCTGGCCTGGGCCGGCCCCGCGGCCTACCTGGTGGTCGGCGTCTACGGGCTACAGACCCAGTGGCACCCTCCAGCACTGACCACACCCTGGATCTGGCCGGCCCGGCCACCACACGACCTCGCCGCCGCGATCTGCGCCGCCCTCGTGTTCACCATCGGGATGGCGGTCATCACAGCGCGCGGAGCCCGCGACCCCGCCGGTGAATGAGCCCGACCTCTCCAGTGAGTCAGTGATGCCATGCCGCCCCTTTGCCGCAGGAAGTTCAACGATCATCGCTCTTGACGGTGCCGAACCGGATGTTCTGGGCGGATTCTCGAACAGGCCCCTACGTTTGGGCTTGCGCGCCGAGTCGGCGATAGGCGCGCCTGCGAACGCTGAGAGACCCCGGCCGCGCTCACGTTTCGTAGTCGGCCGCCCGGCCCTCGGCTGGCGGTAACGACAGGGAGCCGGTGCGCGCTAGACCCGACGCCGGGGCCAGCGGATCTCGAGGCCACGACGCGACGGCCGACCTATATATAGGTGAAAGCACCTGCCCGCTGGCTGTAGTCAGTTGGCGCCAAGCGAGCGGGTGTGGCGTGCCAGAACTCGTCCAGAACATCTGACCTGGGCTTCTACCCTCGGCGCTCGTGTTCTTCCGCCTGGTCTATCTACTCATGGTCCTCCGCGGCGACGACCAAAGCGGGCAGTAAACGGTCCGGAGCGGCTCTCCGGAGCTGTCTGGAGCTGTTGTACTTTGCGAGGTTGCCCCGAGTTCCGCAGCCCGGCGGTTCGGTTTGCTTTGACTGACAACTCGCAAGCGTGGCACGCTCCGCGGGCGCCAAACGGATCCGACGGCCGAGGAGTCGCGCTTCTTTGGCGAACTCAGCGAGCGCGTCTCGGGCCTGATGGACTGGTATCACCAGGACGCCGACGGGGCGTTGTGGATTATCGTGTCCTATGACTTCGTCATCGGCAACGCTGTTCGGGCCACCCTCCGACTCGACTATGACGGTCATGATCTTCGAGGCGGCTGGAGTCCGGCTTACCTGAACTGGGACGACGGCGTCCGCGCCACGGACGCCCGGATCGACCTTGATCCCCCGGATGGCCTCAACATCGAGAACGTCTCACGCGTATCCGCCGCGGAGATAGCTGCTGGATGGTTCCTCCCGCACATCGCCGGGTGGGGAGAGCGATCATAACCAGCTTGGAAGGCTGCGACTGGACCCTCCCAGACCAGGGCTCACGCAGGTCACCGTCAGGATGTTGGCCCTGTGAATGACCGCCAGTACCCGTGTCTGACCCCTCAATCGGGCACCGGGCACGCCAGCGATGGTTGACCCCCGCCCAAATCGAGCTTGATCACTGCGGGCTCGGGTCTTCGAAGTAAGTGCTGAGCAAGGGAGCTGATATCGCGATCGCGAGCACTAGCTCATCGGTCAGCTCCCAGCCGGGATTTACCGTGATTTCTACCGGTACCCACCATGAAATTGGAAGCAGTGAATTCAGATTGCCGCCCCTGCCGACGATCCTGTACCGCGCAACTTTGTTCCCTGCCTGATCCACCGCGGTCATGATCGCATTCGCTTTTTTGGTCCCGCGGACTGGAAACCGCAGCCATCGCCCATCGCGGAACGCGACACATTTGTAAGCTCTGCGGTCGAAATTCAACCCGCTGGAGTACACGATGGGCGTCCCCGTCTCATCGACAAGTTCGTTCACCCGGCGGGCTTCCCACCGCTGGTCTGAGTCCGTCATCGTCGCCGCGGCAAAGTGCCCGACGCTGTCCCGCCAGCTACGGGCGGCGATGTCGGCAACGCCCGGCGGCCAGGAGTCCGCGGTGCTGCGGAGCCGAACAGCCGCTCTCCTGCTCTTGGAACTGAAGCTCCTCCCGCCAACGCTAACGGTCCCCGCGCCTGGCAGCGAAGCCAGTGTCTGCTGCTCCGCGGTGCGCAGCTCCAGGAGCGCTGGTCCTGCCTTCCCCCACCACAGCTGGGCACCGGGTAGCTGGCCGAAGTCGCGCCACGCGTTCTGGCACTGCCCGGCGAACCACGCCCGGGCTTTTTCCGACGTCGGCTTGGCGCGGGGGTAGCGCTGGGCTAGGCCGCTGACCCCGCCCCGGACGAGCTGGGCCACGTCGCCGACATCACGCCAGGGGTCTGCGCTGGTTCCAGCCGGCCCGACGCGGTCCTGGGGAAGGAGCTGATCCAAGAACCAGTCCACGGCGACGACGTCATACCCCTTCTTCCCCTTCCCCGATCGGAACGTTGTGTTCTTGATCAACGACCAGGCAGGCCGGCCGGCGTCGCGCTCGGCCGCGACGCGCCGCAGCAGACCGTCAACGTCGGAGGCGAGGTAGCCGCGGTAGCTGCCTCCGCGCGGCCAGGTGCCTCCGTGCAGGAACCAGGTGTCCCGGACCTCGTCGCCGGTCACGGGCGGAACATAACTGCCGGGCACCCAGCCAGCGGCTCGATCGGCTGCCTCGGCAGCGACGGCGGCGGCTTCCCTGGTCGCGGCTGCCTCCCGCTCCTGGTCAGCCTTGAGCCGGTCATATTCGAGTTGCGCTGCAGCAGACAGGTCGCTGCGTGAAACATGCCATGCCAGCGCATACTGCGCTTGTTGCTCGGGCGTTCGCTTGGCCATCACGCCACACCTACCTCCCCGCCGCCCGGGACAGCAGCGGTGTCATTCTGCGCGGCACGCGGGATTTGCCGCTCGATCGGGCACGCGTCAGCCGCCGATGACGGATATCGCCTGGCTGGTCTTGGAGGCGGCGTCGCTCAGGCTAGACGCGGACCCGTTCAAGTACACGGCCAGGCCAATGATCTGCTTGCTGTACCGCAAGCAGATGATCTCAGTTAGGCCAGCGCGCGTCACGTGGCCGCACCCCAGCACAGCGCCGGGGGTACCAGGGGAAAACGACCGGCCGTCTTGGGAGCCCTGCACCAGGAAATCTCTGTGTATTGAGGCCGCCGAAGGCTTGGAGCCGTACTTCTTGGCTGCGGCGGTCAAATCGGTGACGCCCACAATGAACATATCGCCGGTGACCATTGAGCCGTAAAGGGCGACGCGCGGATGGGTGAACATCCCCATCATGGCAAACATTTGGGCGATATCCCGGTCCACCTTCTGGGCCTCCGTGCCGGTGTCGTGATGGAAGCCGAAAAGCGTGGCCGGGAAGTGGATGGCGCCGCCTGGGCTGCTTGTGTGCTGTGCGGTGACAGCCGATGACGCAGTGGATGGGGTGGATGAGGTGGATGGGTCGGTGGACCCGGCGCAGCCCGCGGTCAGCACGGCCAGCGCCGAGGTGAAGGCGATCGTGAGGCCGGCACGGGCGCGGCGGGGCCGCACACGCACGGGGTCGCAGAGCAGCGCCATCTGGTGATCCTTGTCGTTGTAAGGGACCGATATTCCTTCTTGGACGCGCTAGCACTCCATCTCCAGTACCGCACGCAGGGACGCGATGGCCCTGGCCATGTGACTCCTCACCGCGCCTCGGCTGATCCCCATGGCCGCGGCGATCTGGGACTCCGACAGACCCCCGTAGTAGCGGAGCACGAGCGCTTCCCGCTGCCGCGGCGGCAACGAGCGCAACGCCATGACCATGGCCGTGCGCTCGAACAAAGTCAGCGCACCTTGCCCGGCGGCGGGCAGGTCGGCCGCGAGCTTGGGCGCGGTCTTGTCCACCATCACGCGGCGCTGCAGCGCCGAACGTGACCGGTTCACTACGGACTGGCGCAGGTAGGACAGTGCCTTCTCGTTGTCCTGCAGCCGCGGCCAGGCGGTGTGCATTGCGACGAAGGAGTCCTGCACAATTTCTTCTGCGGTGGCGACGTCGCGCACCAGCAGCGCGGCCAGCCTGACCAAAGAGCGGTAGTGCGTGCGGTACAGCGCGGTCACCGCCTGGGCGGCGTCCCACTCGGCTCCAGCTGCTGGCGTCCCGCTGCCGGTGGATCCTTGTGCAGTCCCGCCCGCGGCTACCGGCTCGCCGGTGCCCTGAGCTGCCGCGCCGGCACTGGCATCGGTCAGTCCGGCCCGCGGTGCCGCGGAGCTCTGCAGCTGGACAGCTTTCGGCCTGCTGTGTTCTTCGGCGGCGCGCTCGCCCAGCCAGGCCCGGTACCGGTTCAGGCCCGCTGCGATGTCGTACCCGCCGGCGAACCGGGCCGCCTGCAGCTCGGTGACTTGCTGGTAGAGCCGGGCGAGCAGTTCGTCCTCAGGCGAGTCGTCCGCAGGCGAGCTGGCCGTCCAGCCCCCGCTGGTGGTCATGACGATCTTCCTTCCCCGTCGTCGCTGGTAAAGGGATAGTCCGGTCCCAGCTGGGCGATCAGCTGCCGGCGGGCCCGGCTCAGGTGCACGCTCACCGTCTTTTCGGCCATGCCCAGCCTGTCGGCGATGTCGATTTCTTTCATGTCCTGCTGCCAGCGCAGGACCGCGACGGCATGCTGTCGTTCCGGCATGTCCTTGATGATCTGCCAGCACCGCTCCAGCACGAGCGACGAAAAGGCCAGCGCTGGGAGGTCAACCTGCGCCGGGCGGTATCTGGCCTCGATCCGTGGCAGCCGGTCCCGCCAGGCCGCCTCGCGCCGGAGGCCGCTCACCGCGATGTTGGCGGCCGTTGTCCGCAGCCATCCCCGGCGCTGCTCGTCGGCCAGGCACCGCAAGATCCCCCACGCCCGGGCCGCCGCCTCAAACGCCGCCTGAACCAGGTCTTCAGCCAGCGCACGGTCCCCCCGGGCCAGCACACAGGCATACCCGAACAAGCCAGCGGCATCAGCGGCGAAACACGCGCCGAGTTCGTCGGCGTCGCGCGGCGAGATCGTCTCCTCACCCACCCTGGCCTCCGCGCGACAACCGGCCGGGCCCGCCGCCTGGCAGATCCGGAAAGGCTACGGCACAGCGGGCAGATCGCCCAGATGCGATCATCTGACCAGGCCAGCGCCGGGCCCGGCCTGCCACACCATGGCCCCCGTGGCACGATGCCCAAGCCGCTGCCCGGCCGCCGCCCAAACCACCACAACCGCCATCACCGCCACCAAGGGCGCGGCCGCGCCGATCGCGATCACACCCGCCGCAGCCAGTCGGTCCCACCACGGGACCAGCAAGATTCACGGAGCTAAGTCGCACCGCAGCCCCCAAACCCTTACACGGTCCGCCTGCGACCGGGCAGTGGGCTTCCCGAACGGATTTGATCCAGCGACCGCAAAGTGATCGAGATCTTCACAGAGCGTGGCCAGCAGCCCCAGCTTGGAAGGCTGCGACTGGACCCTGCCAGACCAGCGCAGATGCAGGTCGCAGGCACGGCCGCGCGAGTGACCGTGAGTACCCGTCTCTTACCGCTCCATCGCCGCATCGGGCGATAGCCCGGCTGCGACCTCGTGGTTCGGTGGCGCGCTCGGAGGTGCGCGCGCTCGGAAGGACTCGAACCCCCAGCCTTCAGATCCGTAGATCGATGCCATATGTCCGGCCAGTGCGGCACAGTCCGTAGCCGCAGGTCAGGGTCCACCGGATGTCCAGACTGTCCGCCTAAGTCCGGTGGTGTCCGGTCAGTCTGTGAGAAAGTTGTGAGAGATCTCTGCCTCAGCGCTCGCCAGGCGAGCGTCGTACTCGTCCTTGGACAGCCAGCCTTCGGTGTAGGCCGGGCTGAGGAACCCCACCACGCGGTCGCGGTCCGCGTCGGCCGCCCGCATCTTCCCCCGTTCACCCGGGAGGTCCATCGTTCTCCCTCCCTTCCCGTTCCCAGCCGGTGCCGCGACACGGCCATGGCCACCACCGGATTTGCTTACAGCCTGCGCCCGGCGGCGGGGCTGGGACAGGGCCGTAGGGCTCTTGGCGTGGGGGACCTTCTCCCCCACCGGCGCCGATCGTGCCGAAATAACGATCGGCTCAGGAAGAAGATGCTTGTGCTCGCCGGAGTGGGCGTGCTCACCGGGGTCGGCGTGCTCGCCGGGGGCCAGGGGTTCGTCCCGAAACTGTGCAACATCGATGGGGAGAAAAGGTTCGAGGCGATCTCGGTCCCAAGATCGGATCACGCTCAGTGACTCGCTCTGGTCCGCATCCAGCGCGCAAGTATCCGCCTGATTGTGTTTCCGTTAGGCGTTGCGGATCTGGCCGGGATGGAAGTGCGTCAGGCCGTAGCGTTGAGAGGTCCCGGTCGGGCGGGCCCTCATATCCGCTGCCGGCCGTCGTGGTCTGGCTTTCGAACGATTTGCCAAGCCTGTCCGGGGCCTCGCCGTGGCGTGGCTCGTAAGAGGAGTGAACGCCAGGTCCCGGAATCAGGCATGCCCGCCACGGTTTGTTCCTCTCCCGGGCATGAGAAGGAGCCCGTTGATGGCGGCAGTGATGATCGGAGTGGACCCGCACAAGGCGTCGCATACTGCGGCAGCGATCGGCCGGGCCGGGGAGCCGCTCGGCGACATCCAGGTCCGGGCGGCGGCGTCGCAGGCAGAGCAGCTGCTGGCGTGGGCAGCGGCGTGGCCGGACCGGGCCTGGGCGGTCGAGGGTGCCAGCGGGCTGGGGCACCTGCTGGCCCAGCAGCTCGTCACCGCCGGCGAGCTGGTCCTGGACGTCCAGCCGAAAGTGGCCGCCCGGGTGCGGCTGCTCGCGTCCGGGAACACGAACAAGAACGATCCCAGCGACGCCCGGTCGGTGGCAGTCGCCGCGCTGCGCTCGCCGGTCCGGCGCCGGGTGACTGCGGAGGATCACACGGCGGTGCTGAAGGTGTGGTCCAAGCGGTACCGGGACCTGGGCCGGGCCCGCACTCAGGTCGCCTGCCGGCTCCACGCCGTGCTCGCCGGCCTGGTTCCCGGCGGCTTCAGCCGGGAGATCACCGCAGGTCAGGCCGCCAGCATGCTGAAACGGATCAGGCCGTCAGGCCCGGCCGCCCGGGCCCGCCGCGAGCTCGCCGCCGAGTTCCCCGGCCTGCGCCGCCTCGACACCCAGATCCGCGACACCAGGAACAAGCTCGCCGCTGCGGTGCAGGCATCGGGCACCACCTTGACCGAGATCTTCGGCATCGGCCCGGTCATTGCCGCCGCCATCCTCGGCACCGTCGGCGATCCGTCCCGGTTCGGTGACCGGGACCGGTTCGCCTCCTGCAACGGCACCGCCCCGATCGAGGTCTCCTCCGGCGGCCGGAAGATCCACCGGCTGTCACTGCGTGGCAACCGGCGCCTCAACCACGCCATCCACATGGCCGCGGTCACCCAGATCCGGCATGCCCACAGCCCCGGCCGCGCCTACTTCGACCGCAAGATCGCCGAGGGCAAGACCGGTAAGGAAGCGCTCCGCGCGCTCAAGCGCCAGCTCAGCGACGCCATCTACGCCCGGCTCCAGGCCGACGCCGCCCGCTGCGGGCGCGGCGCGCCCGTGGAAGCTGAGGGCCCGGGAGGGCAATCGGGGAACGGCTCTGTCTCCAGCGCGGCCGGCTCGCACCCCGGGCGCCGGCTCTTCGGACAAGCCACTCCCGGACCACAACCCAGCCTACGGCCAGCCGCCACAGCACGCCGGGCAGTGCAAGCAACCGCGTTCAAGACCTCGCGCAGAAGCCCTTGACAACAAAGAGGTCTTCGTTCTGCACGTTCGCAGTTGCTCGCGTGCCTACCGCTGGTGCCGGCGCAGATCAGGCTGTTCTGCCGCATTCGCGACCGGGGCGTATCCCTAGACCGCCGCATCTAACGGTTTCCTGGGGGTACAGCGGGTGTACGCGGCCGATGGCCTTCGTTCCCCGGATCCGCTGGCTGGGGCTCCGGGGTGGTGGATGGCAGCCCGTGCCTCCGGAAGGTTTCCTGAACGCGCTGGGCGGTGGGGGCGCCGATCCGCTGGTAGATCGTGAGTGCCTGCTGTAGATGGGTGGCGGCTTGGCTGCGGTTACCGTCCTGCAGGTGGGTTTGGCCGAGTCCCTCCAGGGCGCATGCTTCTTCTGCGGCCGCGCCGAGGTCACGGGCGATGGCCAGCGCCTGAGTGTGACGCTCGCGGGCCTGGCCGGTGGCCGAGGTTCGGGTCGCTAGCTCGCCGAGGTGGTTTAGTGCCTCGGCTTGGCCGAGCCGGTTGCCAAGGTCACCGTAAAGCGCCAGGGCCTGCTGGTGGTTGGCGGTGGCAGCCGCGTAGTCCCCGGTCTCTTGCTGCACGACGCCCAGGTTGTTGAGGGCGTGGGCTTGGCCGAGCAGGTCGCCGAGGTCGCCGAATATCGCCAGCGCCTGCTGGTGGCTGACGGCGGCGGCCGGGTAATCCCTGGTCTCATGCTGCACGAAGGCCAGGTTGTTGAGGGCGTAGGCCTGGCCGTGCAGGTCGCCCAGGTCGCGGCACAGCGTCAGGGCGTGCTGCTGGCTGGCGGTAGCGGCCGGGTAGTCGCCGGTCAGCTGCTGTACCAGGCCCAGGTTGGCGAGGGCTCGGGCCTCTACGAGGCGGTCGCTGGCGCTGTGGGCTAGCGCCAGGGCCCGCTGGTGGTTGGCGGCCGCGGCGGGGTAGTCGCCGGTCAGCATATGCACGACGCCGAGCTGGATGAGGGTGTGGCCCTGGCCGGGCAGGTCACCGGCGTCACCGTAGAGCGCCAGTGCCCGGGCCAGGCTGGCGGCGGCGGCCGGGTAGTCGCTGGTCTCACCGTGCAAGGCGCCCAGTTCGGCGAGCGTGTCGGCCTCACCGAGCCGGTCGCCGGCCTGGCGTGCCGCGGTGAGGGCGACCTGGCAGAGGGCGGTGGACTGATCCCAGTGACCGCGGGCGGCCAGGAACCCGCTCATCGCGGCGGTGATGGCGATGGCATGAGGAAAACGCGCACAGTAGGCGGCATAATCCGCGGCGGCGTGCAGGTTCGCGCGCTCGGTTTCCAGCCAGGCGGCCGCCTGCCCGAGGGCAGGCAGGTCGGGGGCCTGGGCCGGCGGGTGGCCGGGCGGCGGGCGGCGGTAGGCGCTGGCGCGGGTGCCGAAGTGCCGGCCGGCGGCTAGGGCGGTGTGCAGGTAGTAGTCCAGCAACCGGCCGGTCGCGGCGTCGGATTCGGCGGGGTTATCGGTGGCGGCGAGGGCGCGGGCGTGTTCGCGGAGCAGGTCGTGCAGCTGGTAGCGGCCGGGTGCGGGCTCGGTGAGCAGGTGCTGGTCATACAGCCCCTCCAGGCAGCGGCGAGCCTGGTCCAGGCTGATGCCGTCGAGGGCTGCCGCGGCGTAGGCGTCGAAGTCAGCGCCTGGGACCAGGCCAAGGCGATGGAACAGCTGCTTCGAGCCGGGGGTGAGGTCGGCGTAGGACAGGCCAAACGCCGCGGCCACCGACAGGTTCTCGGCGCGCATGAGAGCCAGCCGGTCCCGGGCCGCGGCAAGCTCGGCCGCCAGTAGGGCGGCGGACCATGTGGGGTGGTGGCGAAGCTGGCTGGCGAGCATCCCTATCGCCAGCGGCAGGTACCCGCACAGCCGCGTGATCTCGCCCACCGCGGGATCGGCGGCGCGTATCGCTGGCCGGGCGGCCAGCCGGGCCAGCAGCACCGCCGCTTCGCCGGGGGGCAGTTTGTCGAGGCTGATCACCCCGGCGTCTTCCAGAGCGGTCAGCCGGCGGCGGCTGGTGATCAGCACCAGGCTCCCAGCGGAGCCTGGCAGCAGCGGCCGGACCTGCTGATGCCCCGCCGCGTCATCAAGCACCAGCAAGACCTTTCTACCGGCTACGTGATCACGCCACCGGGCCGCCCGGGCCTCCAGGCCGGGCGGGATCTGCGCCGCTGGCACCCCGGCGGCCAGGAGCAGGCTGGCCAGCGCATCGGCCGGGTCAACCGGCCGCTGCCCAGCCGTGTGCGCATGCAGCGGCAGGAAAAACTGCCCTTCCGGGAAGCTGCCGGCCAGCCGGTGCGCGGCGTGCACGGCGAAGGTGGTCTTGCCGATCCCGGCCATCCCGCCTATGACGTGAATACATGCCACCCCGCCATCGGCGGCCAGCGCGTCAATCGCACCCAGTAGCCGCGCGAGCTCGGCCTGGCGGCCGGTGAAGCTGGCGGTATCCCGCGGCAATGCCCGGGTCGCCGCCGCCGCGAACGCACCCGGCGCCTCCGCGTGCCGGGCCGCCCGCACCTCGGCGGCCGGGCCCCCGCCGCGGGCCGCCGCGAGGAAAAGTGTGCGCACCGGGGCGGTCAGGCCCAGCGCATCGGCCAGCAGCCTGGCCGTGTCCTGGCGGGCGGTGCGGTGGATTCCCCGCTCCAGGTCGCTGACCGACCGCGGGCTCAGCCCCGCCGCCTCCGCCAGCTCCTCCTGCGTCAGCCCGGCCTCGGCCCGCAATTGCCGCAACATACCCGCGAACCCCAGCCCAGGCTGCTCCATCACCGCCCCCACGCCCCTCAAACCCCGCCCACGCCGGCCGGGCCCGGCACCAGCAGGAGCCACGCCCAAAGCCTACGCAGGACCCGTTGTCCCAGCCACCCGCAGCACCGGCCACGCAGGCCAGACGAGCCCAGCACCCGACGGCGGCTGCCCGGTCTGGAGCCTGCCATCACGGGCCGCCGGGCCTCGGGTATCCGCGCCACGAGCCCGCCGTGATCACCGCAGCGCCGGCGGCGGAGATGTGGCTGTCGTGTGGGTCGCGCGTGTGGTCATCCCCGGCGCCGACCGCCACAGTAAAACCAGCCCCGGTGAGCTCACCAGCGGCCGATACCAGGCAAAACAGCCCGACAAAGCCCGGCCAAGCCACCAGGAGACCACCATGCACCAAAACCGCCCCACCCCAGACAACGAACGCCCCGGCCGTCAACCCGAAGTTGATGCAGCAGCGATGGCGAGCCCCGCCCCCGGCCCGGCCGACCCTCTCCACAGGCGGCACCTGGAAAGGACAGGGGGTCGGCAAAGTCATTCTTGATGGCGGCCTCGGTGGCGACACGCCGGTGATGGGCGGGTAGCGGTGCGGGCATGGCCCTTGTGGTGATCATGGCGGTTCCTACGCCAGCCAGGTTCACCGCAGAGGGGCCATGCCCGCGCCGCCATCATCACTGATCGATCCTGCTGTCGGCCACCTGGTTGAGCTGGCCGCAGAATCCGCGGATCCGCCGGGCTTGCTGACGGTGCTGGCCAGGGTGGCTGATCCGCGGCACCGGCGGGGCGTGCGCCACCGGCTGGCGGTGATCTTGGGCCTGGCGTTGTGCGCGGTGGTGGCCGGGGCGCGGTCGTTCACCGCGATCGCGGAATGGGCCGCTGACGCGGACGAGCAGACCCTGCGCGCGGTCGGGGCTGCGGGGCGGGTGCCGTCGGAATCGACGTTCCGGCGGACCTTGCAGCGCCTGGATGCGGACGGGTTTGATGACCTGGCTGGCGCCTGGGCGCAGCGAGCCACCAGGCCCGGGCCGAAACAGCGGCGGGTCATCGCGGTGGACGGCAAGACCTTACGAGGTTCCGCTCACAGCGGGGAGGACGGCCGTCACCTTCTGGCGGCTCTTGACCATGCTCACGGCGCCGTCTTGGGCCAGGTGGAGGTCGGCGCCAAGACGAACGAGATCCCCATGTTCCCCGCGCTGCTGGATCACATAGAGGTCAGCAGCGCGGTTATCACCGCCGATGCGATGCACGCCCAGCGCTCCCATGCCATCTACCTGGCCGGGCGCGGCGCGCATTACCTGTTCACCGTCAAGCGCAACCAGCCTGGCTTGCACGCCCAGCTCGCGGCCCTGCCCTGGCGCCAGGTCCCCGTCGCCTGCGAAACCCGCGAGCGCGGCCACGGGCGGGCTGAGCGGCGCACCCTCAAGGTCACCGCCGTCGCCCGCGGGCTGGCCTTCCCGCACGCCGCCCAGGCCATCCAGATCGTGCGCCGCCGCAAGCTGGCCGGGAAGAGGAAGCGGTCCGCCGAGACCTGCTACGCCATCACCACGCTGACCGCCTCCCAGGCCAGCCCGGCACAGCTCGCAGCCATCATCCGCAGCCACTGGGCGATCGAGGACCGGCTGCACTGGGTCCGCGACATGGACTTTGACGAGGACCGCTCCCAGACCCGCACCGCCAGCGGGCCCCGCGTCATGGCCAGCCTCCGCAACCTCGCCATCACCATCTTGCGGCTGGCCGGACACGCCAGCATCGCCTCCGCCCTCCGCCACCACGCCCGCCGCCCGGACCGCCCCCTGCGAACGATCATGAACTGCTGAACGACGTAACCGGGCCCTGATCCAAGCCCGCGAGATGAAAGAATGAAAGGGCTCATTGCCTGCGGTGCGGCAGGACGGAGGCTCGCATGACACCGTCGTATGTCAAGGTCACAGACCTTCGCGCCGGGCTTCCGGTCGAGTACCTAGGCAAGTCCGACCCGATCCCTGTGCTGGACGAGAAGCTGCAGGCGATCGGCATGGTCCTGTACTCGGGCCACCCGGGACGGATCTGGAGCACCCTCGTTCAGCATGTCCAGGTAACCTGGGCCAGCCTGGAAGACGAGCCGGCCACCTACGCGGTCGGGTTCAGCATTCCCGACGACGACGAAACCCACTACCCAGGCCTCGGGCTCCTCACCGAGGACGAGTTCAGCCGCAGGGAACTCGCCCTTCAGGACCGCCTCGCAAGCGGGAAAAATCTGTCCGGCTGGATTCCACCGTGGGCCCGCGGCGACTCGCCGCCATGACCAGCCTGACACCGGGCGCTCGCAGGTGACCTCCGTGAGGCCAGCCGGGCTGCCCCATGCCGCCGGTAGTAACCGCTCAGATAACCCACTGACGAAGCCTCCTCAAATCACATCAGCCAGAACTTTGCCGACCCCCTGCTGGAAAGGACGGTCTCGTGGACCGGCCGCGAACGGCTCCGGTGGTTTTGGTACCGGCTGCGCCTGGTGATAGCGGAGATGAATTACGCGACCCGTCGGCTCGTCGAACTGCAGGCACCCTGGGTATCCGACGACCGCTAGCGGACTCGCGGTGACCATCCATGATGGGACCGCTTTC
Source organism: uncultured Actinomycetes bacterium (assembly GCA_963730065.1). Classification (GTDB taxonomy): domain Bacteria; phylum Actinomycetota; class Actinomycetes; order Streptosporangiales; family Streptosporangiaceae; genus UBA9676. The sequence continues at coordinate 16,440 of CAVSQL010000026.1, forward strand.
GTCTTCGCATCCCAGCACCCTTTCAGGATGAAAGCCTACGAGCGTGCCGACCGCGCCGCCTTCCGCAAATTCCTTGCCTGCATAACGTTTCAGAGGTGTGCGCTGGACCAGAGTCCCCGAACATGCCAGGTCACTGCCCCTCCCGCCCGGGACAAGCAGCCAGCCACGGCTGGATCTGCTCTACTCGCTGGCGCGGCAAGCCCTCAACGGCGCCATAACAGAAGGATCTGTGCGCGAACAACCGAACAATCTATACAGTCGGCGCAGTCAAATATTCGGCGTTAGGCGCGCCTGCGAACGCTGAGAGGCCCCGGCCGCGCTCACATTCCGTAGCCGGCCGCCCGGCCCTCGACTGGCTGTAACGAGAGGGAACCGGTCCGCTAAACCACAAGCCCGGGGCCAGCGGATCTCGAGGGACGTCATGACGGCCGGCCATATATATGGGTGACAGCACCTGCCCGCTGGCCGATGCGCCGGCCGCGAGGTGCGTGCCTTGTGTCAGTCGGGTCGGGCTGCGGTCTTGAAGCCGTGACCAGGCGGCGTAGCCGGGCTGAGGTACGGGATAGGCGGCGTGGCCAGGGGCAGCGCGGCTAGTTGCATGAGCAGCAGCACGTTGTCATCGCCGGCCGCGCGGTTCATCCGCAGCCGCCCGCAGCGCGTGCAGCGGTGGATCAGCATCCACCGGCGTTCGCCGCGGACGGTGACCGCTATCGGCTCCATGGCGCCGGGGCAGCCAGCCTTCCGGTCACCGGGGACGTTGCGGTCAAGGTGCCTGGACCACAGGCAGCTGGGGCAATGGTTGCGGTGGGAGGTGCCGGGGGCGTCGAGCGAGACGTCTACGCCGCTCTAGCCGGGTTGACGAGCGCCGGGCCGAGACGCGCGGCTCGGGAACTGTGACCGGACACCGATCAGCTCCGGCGCCACGACTCGAAGCGCCTGCCCAGAGCCCTGCACGGAGCGCCATTCGCCTAGGGACGGTCGCGGAAGGTATGTCCGGACTTCGCAAGGTCTGTCCAGTTCAGGTGAACTTTGCGTGAGGAAGGCGCCGCGAGCTGGGCCACGAAGGATCGATCTGAACGATCTTGGCGAACCTCGTCCAGCTCATCTTCGCGTTTCCGGCGCTGCGCGTCGGCTTGGCTCCGACGTTCGGTTAAGCGTTCACCCGAGCGCGTCCTGACCGGCTCGGGTGAGTGCTTCGCGTTCAGCTCCGGAATCGGTGATGGTGCCCCACAGGAGGATGTCGTGGATGCGGAGCCGAGTGAGGTGCACGCCTCCTCGTTTCGTCGCCTCGACAGCGAACCGCTGCTCAAGGTGGGTGAACTGAGCCGCCTGGCTGGTCAGCTCGTCATGCAGGACCTCCCAGGCACCTCGGCCGCCCATCTTGGCGACCGTGTCGTTATCGAAGCTCGGGAAGAACCACGGTCGCTTGTGGTGCAGTGTCTTGTAGGCAATCGCGACGCCGACATCGTCGAGGCCCATCAGGAGCGCCCACGCGCGCCACAGCCACCACGACGGCGTCCCCCCGGGTGGGGGCGTTGTTCCGAGATGAGCTCGGGGCAGCGTCCAGAACGTCTGTGCGATATCGACGTGGGTTAGAGCCTCGTTGAGGTCAGGAAGAATCGCCTCCATGGCGAGGTACTCCGCGGCGCCTGCGCGGGCGTCGAGCGCGGCTACGGCGAGCAGGTCGGTCACGCCGAAGGCGTGCGGCGAGTTCGGCACGCAATCGTAGGTGCGGTATGACCACTTGGACCGCGCTGTCGCCCGAGGCTCTGCCGTGAGCCATCGGTCGGCTGACGACGCAACCTTCGATGACCACCTGAGCTGCGTCGTCCCGAAGGCGAACCCGGCGAGTACTGTCTCGGCTTCAGCCTGCGTATACGTCGCCGCGCCACGGCCGATTGTCAGCCAAGACGCGGGTCGGGGCGCTGCGGGGGACATAAAGGGTGAACCACCTGCCTTAAGCGTCCTCGTCAGAATGCCTACTCGAACTCTGACTGGTCAACGTGGGACCCGGGCGTCCTCGGTGACGGTGCGGGCCGCCTGGATCTCGACGGTGATGGAGCGCGGCCAATCAGGTCGGCGAGATGAGGGAAGATCCCAACCGGAGTACCAGCGGTCGCGATCGGATCGGTGGTTTCAGGGATCGGCTCGCCAGCGGTTCCGCCACGAGGTTCGGCGCCGGACCATGTCGGAGACGGCGGCCTGCCAGCGTTCCTCGCCGAGGTCTTGAGCGAACTGGGAGACACGGCTGGTTGGGTCGCCAAAGCGCGGATCGGCGGCAACCTCGCCAGCAGCGATGTAGAGCGCGATCATGTACTCGACCTGCCGGGTTGACGGGTACGCCCATGACGCGAAGCAACTCCGGTGGATCTCCTCGGACACGGGCGTGCCGTCGATGAGGTTCGCGAGAACGGCGCGCATGTACTCAGGCCGCGAGAACGGCCCGTCGGGGCGGGAATTGTTCTTGTGCATGTTGCAGAACAGGTGGCTGATCCGCACGTTGTCGCGGGAATGCGTGCCGCCTGCCGCGATGGCGACAATGTGGTCAACCGACGCCGCCAGCGGGTCACGGGCCGTGCTGATCAGCTCGCTGATGTCCACGTTGTCCGCGATGAGGCTATCGGCTGGCAAGGCGGAGGCATCAGGCGCGGTGCCACCAGACGTGGCCGCTGGGCGAGGTACTGGGCGGTCCAGGTCACGGCAGATGCCGCACAGCCAGCCGTCACGCTCTCCTATCTCGATGGCGGTGAACCGCTCGACGGGCCCGTTGGCCCGCATCCGTTCACGGCGGCGGCGGTCCTGCTGGCGCTTGGCGGATGACCTGGGCACATGTCCACGGTAGGCGCCAGTGCCCGCACTGGAAACGACACGCAGCCTTTAGCTGAACAGCGCAGCTTCGGACGCAAGGTTCACACGGACAACGCAGCCTTCACATGAACAGGACAGAGACCACACCCAGCACCCCAGGTTCGCCCACTTCAAGCCCACAACCACGGCCCTTACCGATCTTGCTGCCAGCAGGAAACCGACAGGCTTGCCAGGCTGTAAGGGCGATCACACCCACGCACCATGTGGTGATCATGGCCAGTTCTGTCGGCAGGTCCCCCTGGGCCTGAGGGGCCTTCGCCCCTTGGCCACTGTGGTCTCGTAGCAGGGGCCCTTGAATGTGTCCCGGTCTGGCCAGTGCTCTGTCGCCTCACGCGGCCGTCCAGCGACCAGGACGGTGAGACCCGCCATCCCTAGGTGAGGTAGAGCCTTCGCCCTATCGAATGGCAAATTAGAGCGATCTTAGGTTTCAGAGGCCGTCGAGGCGCTGACCAGCCGGAGGACACCATCATGACCGATCAGACCGACACCGGGGACCAGCGGGCAGGCGCACCCCTGGCGCCGGCGACCTACCTCGGCGCGTCGCGCTCAGGCCGGACCTGGCTGGACGCCCGGGACCGGTACGACGAACTGACCCAGCGCGACCTGTCGGCCCGCGCGCGGGCCACCCTCGTGGCGCGGGGCGAGTATGACCCGGCCAAGCACGGAAGCGCCAACCCCGAACCGCTGACCCTGAGCGAGTATCTGGAGGTGCTGGCCAACGGCGAGGTGGTGGCCCGGGTCTACCGGCACCCGTATCAGGTACACCGGGCGCTGGAGGCAGGGGCGACCTGGGGGCAGATCGCAGACGCGGCTGGCGGCCGCGTGGACCAGGCCCGGCGCGAGTACCGGGAGTTCGCCGAGGGCCAGCACAACCTGTGGACCGGCGCCTACGGCGGCGAGCGCGGCCAGTTCGGCATGAATGACGCCGGGTACGCCGAGGTGATCGCCCGGGCGGAGGCGCGCCAGCTGGAGCCCGGCCCGGCCGAGGTCCACGGCTTTGGCCCGAACCAGCCGGGGCCCTACGACCAGCAGGCCGGGCAGTGAGTGTGGGCGCCGCTCGAGCCGTACCTCCGGTGCCCAGATTGCGGGTTCATCGCGCCGCCCGAGCCGATGGACTACGCGCTGACCCCAGCTGGTGATATCGACTGGGACCGGCCCGTCCGCGTGAGGTGCCTGGGCTGCCACGCCAGCCTCACCATCGGCGCCGGCGACGTGCTCCAGGCCGGCGCGCAGACGACCTGCCACCGCTGCGGCGCGACTGCCGCCATACCCGGCCCGGGCGGCCCGCGCCCCGTGCACGGGCCGCGGGCTGTTCCTGCCCGGGCCCGCGCTTAGAACTCCTAACAGAATGACGTGTGGGAATAGCGATGATCATGTGATGGTTGAGGCTGGGCGTGAGGAAGGGGCAGCAGCCGCCGTGGATCGTCTCGGACGGCCTGTGGGCACGGATCGAGCCGCTGCTGCCCGTCGTCCCGCGGCGGGCTGATCATCTCGGCCGCAGGCGGTTGGATGACCGCAAGGTCCTGTGCGGCATCTTGTTCGTGCTGCACACCGGGATCCCGTGGGAGTTCCTGCCGCAGGAGCTGGGGTCCGGCTCCGGGATGACGTGCTGGCGGCGCCTGCGGGACTGGCACGAGGCCGGGGTCTGGCAGCATCTGCATGAGGCGCTGCTGGCCGAGCTGAACGCCGCCGGGGCGCTGGACTGGTCCAGGGCGGTGATTGACAGCTCGCACCTGCGCGCGCTGAAGGACGGCCCAAAAACCGGGCCGAGCCCGGTTGACCGCGGCAAGCCGGGCTCGAAGCACCACCTGATCACCGAGGGGCACGGGATCCCGCTGGCGGTATCGCTGACCGGCGGGCAGCGTAACGACGTCACCCAGCTGATGCCGCTGATCCAGGCCATCCCGCCGGTCCGCGGCCGGCGTGGCCGGCCACGGAAGCGCCCGGATGCGGTCTATGCCGACCGGGGCTATGACCATGACAAATACCGCCGGCAGGTCCGGGCCAAGGGCATCACCCCGGTAATCGCCGGCCGCGGCACCGGGCATGGCTCCGGGCTGGGCGTGCACCGCTGGGTGGTGGAGCAGTCCCTCGCGCTGCTGCACTGGTTCCGGCGGCTGCGGATCCGCTGGGAGATCCGCGATGATATCCACGAGGCATTCCTCAGCCTGGCCTGCGCCATCATCTGCTGGCGCCGACTGCGGAACCTTAAAGCTTGACCTTGGCGGGTGCGCGCTGGTTCGCATGTGGCCGCCGCGCAGGTCAGATTAGTCGTCTGAACGTTGGTGAACGAGACCGGCCGAGGGCGAACTGCAACCCAAATTGCAACCCGGCGGATCTGACGATCATCCCTTGCGGGACGCACCTTGACAATTGACCAGTGGTGAGTTGAATCGGCTCCGCTCGTTACCATGATCGACGCTGCCCTGCGGTCCCGCCGCAGGTCATTCCGTTATCCAGGTACTTGCGGACTACAAGCGCCTCAGCGCTGTGCAAGCCGCAGGCCGCTTCGGGTCGCGAGCGAGCGCCGTGGGCCGCAACATCTGGCTAAGCACCGGCCAGCCAGCCCGGGGCGAGATCCCGCTTGCTGCTGTGTCGTCAGTGCTGCAGTGGATGGGTTCCCCAGGCGGGGTTGTTCACTGGATCCGGGGTGGCGATGATGACGTGGAGGTTGCGCCCGTTGGCGTTCATGACGCAGAGCTTGTCGATGCCGGCCTGGAAGTCGTGACAGCCGACCAGGAACTCGCGGCCGTCAGGGGACCATACCGGCTTGAACAGCCCGAACCGGTTATCGGAGGCTCGAAGGACCCGCAGGCCCTTGCCGTTGGGGTGGACCGCCATCACCGCTGCGTTCGGTGCTTCGGGGGCGATGTTGAAGGTGATCCAGTGGCCGTTGGGGGACCAGTCGGGGTGTTCCAGGTCCGCGAGCGGCGGGACGACCTGCCGCAGGTGGGTGCCGTCGGTGTTGATGACGTCGATGGCTTCCAGCTGGGAGCCTTGGGCGTCGACGCCGGTGATGCGCCCGAAGGCGATCCGGCGGCCATCGGGGGAGTACACGGGCTCGACGCCGAAGATGCCGTGGGTGAGCTGCCTGGCGCCGGTGCCGTTGGCGCGCATGGTCCAGATGCTGGTGTGGAAGCCCGGCTGTCCGGGGAACGTAGGCGAGGCGTCGAAGGTGATCCGCTGCCCGTTCGGCGACCACTTGGGGTCTCCCTGGATGCCTTTTTTGAAGGTGAGCTGGCGCACGTGGCGGCCGTTGGGGTCCATGGTGGCCAGGTGTTGACCTGTGTCGTCGGTGAAGTCGAAGGCGATCCGGCGCCCGTTGGGTGACCAGTCGTTGTCGGCGCTCGGGGTATGGGTGAGCCGCTGCTGGTGCGTGCCGTCGGGGTTGGCCGCCCAGATACTGAAATCACCCAGCTTGGGGTCGAGCCGCGTGAAAGTGATCCGGCCGTTCAGCCGGCTCATCCCCTGCTGCTGCCGGTAGGGCGCTGCTCAGCACCACCAGCACGATAGCCAGGGCGATCAGCGGTAGTCTGGTGCGCATCTCGGTCTCCCCCCAACCCGGCGCGCCTTTGCGCCGGGCCCCGCGGCCTCATCCGTCTCATCCCCGCGAGCCTGCAATCCTCGCGGGCCAGACAGGGCAATGCTCCTCGCTGGTGTGCTAGCGGTCAAGAGGCGGTCAAGAGGCGGTAACACGCTGAGCAGACACACTGCCCGCCGCCGGTGCCGCCTTGCTGGTCGGAGTGCTCGTCTCCTTCATCCTGGCTCGCCTGCTCAAGCGCATCACCTTCGGCCTTGAACTCGACGAGATCGCCGACCTGCTCAGCGAGGTCGAGGATCTGGCCATCGAGCAGGCCGCGCTGCAGCCGGTGGCCACGCTGGTCGCCACAGGCGTGGCCACGGAGGAGGTTTTCGCCGCGGTCGCAGAGAAGGTTGGCCGGCTGGGCGCCGCCGACACGGTGCAGGCTTACCGCTACAAGCCCGACAGGTCGGTCGTGCGGGTAGCCGCGTGGGGCCCCGTGGGCGGGGAACTTACGGCCGGCGACCAGGTACAGACCGGAGGCCGCGGGCGCGTGCGTGACGATGGCGCCGGAGGAGCCGACGCGGCCAAGGGCTCAGGGCTCAACGGGTTGCGGGACCGGGTCGAAGCACCAGGAGGAATCATGGCGGTGGGTAGCCCGCCGCGGGATCACCGGCAGCAGCGGCAGCAGCGCCTCGATCCGCTCCCATAACCCGTCCGGGACGATCCACGGCGACTGCTGTCCTTTCCTCACGGCGAGGCTCAACCATCACATGATCACCGCTATTCCACACGTCATTCTGTTAGGAGTTCTTAACGCCCGGCAGCGGGAAGAGCTCGCCGTGACCGAGGGCCTGACCGGGCTCGCACTCCGCGAGACCTACCTCGCGGCCAAGGCCGGCCACACTTCACGCCGAGTGATCGAGAAGGTCAGGGAGAACGCGCGCCGAGCCGCCGTTAGGCGCGGCCGGGGTGACCTCGATGCTCGTCCACTGGGCCGCGCAGATCAGGTCAATCTGGCGCGCCAGCAAGCGGCCGGGGTCGTGTGGGGCGCGCTTCGCGTGTGGCCGCTCTGATGGTCACTGGGCCGTTCGGGCGGCGCTTGTCACATCAGCTATCGAGCGCCAGCGCGGCCTGCCGCCATCGGCGTGGCAGGCGTTCTCATCTCTGCTTGCCGTCGAGGAACAGGGCGATGGCCTTGCCGATGCGCCGCTGGCGGGTGTCGGCGCTCTTGGCAGCGTTGATGTTGTTGACGTGGTACCGCTGCATGCTGTTCGAGAGTCTCCCGAAGAACGCTCTGGCCCGCTCATCGGCCGCTAGCGCGGCGGCGAAGTCGGCCGGGACGTCCACCTCGCGCGCAGTGTCGGCGACGGTCAGCGTCACCCGGACGGGGTCTCCGCCATTCAGGCCCGTAGCGTTGCGGACAGCGGCGCTGATGCTGATCATGTGCCTGCCGCCCATCACGGCGACCGTGTTCCGGTACTCGTAACCGTTCACGTTGACGAGCACGGGCGGGCGCTTGCCCGCCGCGATCCGCTCGATGACCTCCTCGGGTACCACGATGCCGGTGTTGTTGCCGCTCGCGGCAACGGTCGTCTCGAACGCCACGCTGTTGGGTTTAGCTGCCATCTGTTATCTTCACCTCTTCAGCCATCGGACCAGCCTGCCATCAAGGCGGCAAGGTTCAAGACCGGCGCGTGGCCTCTGATGCCAGATAGACGCGCGGCGGGCGCCCGGCTCCTCGGCCACCCGTCGCCCGCCTGAATCACCCCGGTGAGGCCGGGGACAACTCCCGCGGAACTGCGGAGTCTTGGCGCGGAACAATCACTAGCCATGCAACTTCGGGTTAGCCGCTGCCGCCTGGCGAGCGGTTCGCGGCCGGGAGGGTGGCGGTGCCGGAGTTCACCACCCCGGAGGTCACAAAGACCGTGTAGAGGAGCACGGTGCCCGGCGGCTGATAGTTGTTCCCGTCCTGCTCCGGGGCGACGGCCACGATCTCCTCCTCCAGGCCCCTCGAGGTTGCCGGGTTGAAGAACAGTTCCTGGCGTGCCCCGCCGTGGGTAAGGCCGACGCCGATGCCAGGACGTCCGAGCCGGTCGGTCACCGGCCCGAGGTAGCTGATGCCGGGCAGCCCTTCGATCACGCGGTAGAGCGCGGCACGGATCGCGGGCGGCGCATCTTGTTGCAGGAGCCCGGCGGCATAGGCGAACGTCGCGGAGCTAAGAGCGTGGCCGTGTTCGAAGCGCCGCACGATCGCCCGCGCCAGGGCCGCAGGCCTGGCCGGCAGGCCTTCCCAGCCAAGAAGATTCCACGGCCGGGCCAGAGGGTCGGCCGAGATCGGGCCCTTCAGCCATGTTTGCTCAAACCCCTGGCACCGCCGAGAGGTGTAGCTGCCGACCTGGCGTCCCGCGCCGTCCCGCGCCATCCATTCCTGCCGGACGAGCGTGCTGCACTGCCTCGCCCAGCGGGTCGCGCCCGCCCCCTGGGCCCCCTTGAACTCGATAGCCCTGACATAGAGGTACTGCCCCGGCCCGGGAACAAACGCAGGGGGCTGTCTTGCCGCGGTGACCGCGGTCTGCTCCAGGACAGCAACCGCCGATACCGGCTCCCCGGACGTCCGCGGTCCCGGCGGTCGTGGCGTGGGCGAGCCGGACAGCACCGACATGGTCACCGCAGCAGCCAGACCCGCGGCAGCGGCCGCCATCAGTGTCCCGGCCAGCATCGGCCGGCGGACCCGTCCGATCCGCCACCGAGCGGCCGCTGCCGTCCACATGCTCGCATGGCCCACCCGGCGCCGGGCCCCGTCCGCCTGGGCCGCCTCGAGAAGACGGGCGCGGGCACGGGCGCGGGCGTCGCCCGGATAGCCCGAGACCTCGGGCCGGGCGTCGCTGAAGACCTGGACCTCGTCAGCTGCCGGACTCCTCATCGCCTTTGTCCCTCCATGTCCAGATACCTGCGCAGTTTCACCCGGACGCGATGCAGCCGGGACCGGGCTGTGCCGCCAGGTATGCCCAGCGCTTGAGCCGCCTCGTCATAGGAAAGATCGGCCCAGGCCACGAGCAGCAGCAGGTCACGCTCGCCAGCGGAAAGCCCGGTGAGCGCCCGGGCCAGGCAGGGACGCAGCCTCCGCGCGTCCATCCGTTCCGCCGCGCGCTCCTCGAACGGCTCACCCGCCGCCGGCTCAGGCACCCGCGCGAGCGCCCGGTTCCGGCGGATCTCTGCCCGGCGATGCCGGCCGATCACCTTGACCGCGATACCGTACAGCCACGGACGGACCAGCCCACGGGCCGGGTCAAAGCCTGCGCGACCGCGGAAAGCAATCAGGAACACCTCGGCGGCCAGGTCGGGCGCCACATCGCCGCCGAGCCGCCGGGCGATGTAGCGGTAGATCTCGTCCGCGTACCGGTCGAAGATCGCGCCGAAGACCGCGCCCTCCGCCTGCGACGCGGCGACCAGCGCCTCATCGCTTGGCAGGGTCTCCGTGCCCGCCTCGCTGGCTAGCTGGAAACCCACGCCAAACCGTTCCGGCATCTGGTCACCCGGCGATCCTGCCCGCTGACTGCCCACATCCGCTAGTTGCCCGCAGCCTGCCCGCCAGGTCCGCTGCTTCCGAACCGGGAGTTCTGTGTGGGTTACTGGTCGGCGGGCGAGCTCACCCGATGGAACCCGGCGGGGATGGTGACCCTGGCCTTGGCGATGTTGGCTTGGGTCGGCGGCAGCCACCGCACGTCGGTCACCGACGAGTCGGTCGAGCTGGGCCACCGGCCGCCGAATGTCCTCGTCGAGCTGGCCATCCGCACGGGAAGGTACGTCGTGGGGTTCACATACAGGGTCCACCGCGCCGTCAGCCACTTTTCGCCGATTTCCCTTGCTTCACCCAACGGCAGCCTCATGGTGACCGGCTTCCCGGTGATTTTCGTGGTCTCCACGCCGTTGATCCGGACATGCCCGGACACGGCCGCCGCTCCGCAGCCCAGCGACCCACCGATGAGAGCCCGCCAATCGCCGACCGGGATCGAGGGGCCGCCCAACTCCAGCGCAGCTCTCGTCGAGCATGGGTGCACCGGAGTAGGCACCTGCGGTGAGAGACTGTACTTGCGGTTGTAGTACGTGACGTAGGCACTCGTGAGTTTCCCGCCGACCAGCGCGGTTCCCGCCGCTAGAACGACTTCGGAGCGGCCGTGGCTGAACTCCACCGTGCGGCTCCGGGAGCCATCCGCCCAGGTCGCCCAGGAGATGGTGGATCCCCCGAGGCTTTCCTGCGTCCGCGCGGCCATGACCAGGTGCGTGTTGGCGAGCGCGCCCTGGACGTGGCGCAAGACCACGTAGGCGTCGGTCCGCACGCCCGTCACGCGGGTCCCGCCGGAGGGAACGAAGAACGTGGTGACAAGTGCTGCGCAGGCTGCCGCGGCGGCCGTGCAGGTCACCAGGAGGTACCGACCGCCGTGGCGGGTCGGCCACGGAGAACGGGCGGCCGGCTGGGGTTCTAGCATCGCCGTTTCCAGCCGGGCGCGGGCCCGGCGCAGCAGTGCTTCTGAACCGTCTGGCGGCGGCGGCTGGATTGTCTTGAACATCGTGATCTCATCCATCGCTGGGGTCCCTTCCCCGTCAGGCAGGTGTCTGGGCTGGGTTGGTGCCGCCAAGTGCCTGGCGGGTTCTCGTCCGGATGCGGTGCAGCTGGGACCGGACGGTGCTGACCGGCACCTGCAGGGCCTGGGCGGCTTCGTCATAGGTCAGCCCGGCCCAGGCGATGAGCAGCAGCAGTTCCCGGTCCTTGCGGGACAGCCCCGACAGCACCGCGGACAGGCGCGGCGCCAGTTGCTGCGCGGTCACCCGGTCAGCCGACCGGTCCTCGAACACGCTGGCCTCCGGGTCCAGGGGGACCCGCGCGAGCACGCGCAGGCCGCGGCCCTCGGTCCGGCGGCGCTTGCCGATCTGCCGTACCGCGATGCCGTACAGCCACGGCCGGGCATCAGCACGGCTCAGGTCGTAATGCGCCCGGCGTCCGAACGCGGCCAGGAACGTCTCGGCGAGCACGTCCTCAGCGCCGTCGGCACCGACCCGGGCATGCGCATAGCGCAGGATCTCGGCCGCGTGCCGCTCGAAGATCGCACCGAAGCAGTCGGGACGGCGCAGCGACAGTTCGATGACCTCGGCATCGGTCAGCTCGCCCGGACCGGCCCCGGAACTGCCAGGTGAGCCTGACCGGGCCAGGCCGGCCATGTCGTCCCGGCCGCCCGCCTTGCCCTGCTCACTCAGCGCGAGGCGGCCGGACTGCCTGGCCACCCGCGTCAACACAGATCACATCCATCAGTCATGATGAAGGCCTTCCGGGAGAAGTATCGTCACAACTTCTCACCCGAAGCCCCAAGATGCGTTGCGCCTCAGGTTCGCTCAGTTGAGCTAAGCAGAGCTGACCCTATGGGGGCCGGGCGTGAGGCCGGACCCCTTTCCTGCTCAGCCCGGTGAGCAAAGCTTCCGGGTCAATACGAGCTCGGAAAGGAGGCCCGGTGATGTCTGTCTACGTCGGAATCGACCTGCATCGCAAGCTCCCAGGTGGCGGCGGGGTGATCGCCACCGGAATGTGCCCAACTGGGCAGAGCCGATCCTGAAGGTGATCGGCGGCCTGCCGCCGGGAACACCGGCCGCGTTCGAGGCCGGGTTCGGCACAGGGTGCTGGTGGAGCTGCTGGAAGATTACGGGTTCACCCCGCACCTGGTACACCCGTCGCGGTGAAAGATCTTGGTCCGCTCGGCACCGCACGCACAGAACTGGATAATCTGGGCACGCTCAGGGCAGTCATTGAAACGCTAGCCCAGCGCGCCGAGTCGGCGATAGGCGCGAAGCGCACCACAGACCCACCATCCTGGGCGCTCACCCCGCGTAATAGCGCCTTACCCCAACTGGTCGGGGTCAGAGGGGCTGCGAGGGTCCGCTGGGGTCCAGAAGCCCGGGCGTGGGAGCGGCGGATCTGGAAGCACGGCGCGACGGCAGGGGGCTGGCCGGCTTCGGCGAGCCCGGGGCGGTGCCGCCGAATGCCAGGGTTAGCGGCTGATTATTCCTGTTGCTGTCACGGGCTTGATCATCTACTGCCCGGGGCTAGGTTGGTTGCGTGACCTCTACCAGTGGCGCCGGGCAGGGCGACCGGTATCTGCTAGGCGACAGCACCGCCGAGGTCCAGCATCTGGTCCGCCAGGCGGAGGTGTACGCCGACGAGGCTGGGCAGCTCCTGGAACGAGCTGGCGTAGCTGCGGGCGCCGCGGTGATTGACGTCGGCTGTGGAGCGCTGGGGATTGTTGATCTGCTGTGCGCCAAGGTGGGGCCGGGTGGCCGGGTGGTCGGCGTGGACCGCGAGCCGCGCCTGCTCGATGCGGCCCGCCAGGTGGCCGCCCAGCGGGGGCTGCCCGTCGAACTAGTGCTGGGTGATGCCACCGCCCTGGTGTTGCCCTCGGCCGTTTTCGACTTTGTCCACGAGCGCACGGTCTTGCTCAATGTCCAGGACCCGGCCCGCGTCGTGGCGGAGATGGTCCGGATCGCCCGGCCCGGGGGCGTGATCGCCCTCCAAGAGCCCGACTCCTCCGCCTGGGTCTGCGATCCTCCGCACCCAGCGTGGGACCTGCTGCGGACCGAGCTGGTCGAGGCCTACCACTGCAACGGCAAGAACTTCGACATGGGGCGGGGTATCGCCCGGCTGCTCCGCAACGCCGGGCTGGCCAATGTCGCAGTCCGGGCCACGGCGCGGGTCACCAATGCCAGTGATTACTACCAGACCTTTCTGCTGACGCTGACCAGCCTGGTACGAGATCAGATCATCGCCGGGCAGCGAGTCAGCGCGGAGCAGTTCGATGCGCACACCGCCTCGCTGCGTGCCCACCTGCAGCAGCCGGACACGCTTACCTGTCAGCCAACCATGTGGCAGGCCTGGGGAACCAAACCATAAGCCACCTGAGCTGCCGCCGCCAGGACACCCATCCCGCTGGCCGTAGCCCGCCGCCGTGCGAGCGAACGTGCCCCAGGAAGACTTCGCTTGTGATCTTGAGCTTGCCCAAAGTGTCAGCTACGACAAGACGATCCTCGTAGGCAATGGGCACACTCCGGTGCCGCTGCGGCAGGATGGGCCTCCGGACTCGCCGGGCGATTCATGCTGCGAGCATCGGGGGAGACGACCGCTCATGCATGATGAGTACGTCGGGATGACACCACCGAGCACCTCCGGAGGTTCGGCTCCCAGGAGCGCGGGTCCCGGCCTGCAGCGCCAGACACTCGGTCGTGGCGCTCGCGACGCCGACGCGCCTGCGCATCCGCCCCTGACGCTGATCGCAGAGCGTGGTGGACCAGCCCGTGACAGCCGCGCGCGTAGCCGCCGTTCTGCGCGGGTCGAGAAGCTGGGTAGCAGTTGTATGTCGGGCATCCAGAATGGTCGTTATGTTCTCCTGTGAGCTCGTTGGGTGGCTGGGCTCACCGGTTTGCTGACGGCTCTTGTTCGGCTGCAGGCACTGTTGCGGGTGAGGGGGGGAAGCTCACCTGGATGTCGAGGCCGCCGTCTGGGCGGGCGTTCGCTGTGAGTGTCGCGCTGTGGACGCTGGCGATGGCGCGGACGATGGCGAGGCCCAGCCCGTTCCCGCCGGTATGGCCGACTCGCTCGGCGCCGAGGCGCTGGAACGGGTGGAAGAGGCGGTCCACCTCGCCGGGCGGGATCACCGCTCCTGTGTTGCCGATCGCCAGTGTCGCCTGTCCGCCGGTTGTTGCGGTCGAGATCTCGACCTGGCCGCCGTCGAGGTTGTGCCGGATGGCGTTGTCGACCAGGTTCGCGACCAGGCTGCCGGCCAGGCTCGGGTCACCGGTGGCCGGGGCCGCGTTCAGCGTGGCGTCGATGCGGATGCCCCGCCGGTCGGCTTCCTGCCGGCGGTCCATGATCGCCTTCCCGGCGATCTCGGCGAGATCGAACGGCGCCCACTGGTCGATGCCGCGCTCGCTGCTGGCCAGCGTGAGCAGCGCGTCGATGAGCTGTTCTTGCTGATCGCCCAGCGCCAGCACCTGCTGGCAGGTCGATCGCAGCGTCTTCGCGGTGGCGCCAGGATCGGCGAGTGCGAGCTGCAGCAGGGTCCGTTCCGCGGTGAGCGGGGTGCGCAGCTCGTGTGAGGCGTTGGCGACGAAGTGCCGCTGCGCCTGGAACGAGGCCTCCAGCCGCGCGAACAGGTCGTCGAGCGTTTCGCCGAGCTCGGTGAACTCATCGTCGCGGCCGGCGAGGCCAAGGCGCCGGCTCAGGTTACTGGCCGAGATGTCCCGCGCGGTTGCGGTGATCGTGCGTAGCGGCCGCAGGAACCGGCCAGCGATCAGCCAGCCGAGCGCGACGGCGACCACTACCGTGCCCGCGAAAACGAGCGCGGGGCCGACGTTGAAGTGGCGGCCGACCAGCGCATTCTGCGAGGTGCTGCTGCCGGTCACGCTGACGGACCCGCTGCGCACGAGCAGGCCCGAGACGGCGAGCAGGGCGGCGCCCAGCGCGACGAAGGCTCCGCCGTAGAGCAGGGCGAGCTGCAGCCGGAGCGTGCGCCAGTGCAGGCGGATCGCCGTGAATGCTTTGCGGATCGGGTTCATCACAGCTCTCCGATCCGGTATCCACCCTCGCGGACGGTCTGGATGATGGGCGGGTCGCCGAGCTTGGCCCGCAGGCGGCGCACCGTCGTCTTGACGGCGGTGGTGAACGGGTCGGCTGCTTCGTCCCACACCCGCTCCAGCAGCTCCTCGGCGGACACCACCCTGTCCCCGGCCGCGAGCAGGCACTCCAGCAGCGCGAACTCCTTGGGGCTGAGATCAAGGCGCCGCCCGGCGCGGAACGCCACCCGCCGGCTCGGGTCAAGCGTCAGGTCGCCGCTTTCGAGCGTGGGGGGCAGTGGCGTGGCGCTGCGGCGGGCAAGAGCGCGGACGCGCGCGGTGAGCTCGGCGAAGTCGAATGGCTTGGGCAGGTAGTCGTCGGCGCCCAGGCCGAGGCCGTCCACCCGCTCTTTGACCGTGCTGGCTGCGGTCAGCATCAGGATCCGGCTCGGAGACCGCTCGGCCGCCAGCCGCCGGCAGACCTCGTCGCCGTGCACTCCGGGCAGGTCCCGGTCCAGCACCACGACGTCGTAGCGGGTCACGGCCAGATGCTCGAGCGCGGCGTTCCCGTCGAGAACGACGTCCACGGCCATGCCTTCGCGGCGAAGCCCGGTCCCGATGGCCTCGGCCAGGACCTCGAAGTCCTCAACTACCAGCACTCTCATGATCTGTTCATGATCCTTGTCTGCGGCGAGGCTACGTGATCTGGGTCAGACAATGCCAGGTCACCGGTGTCAGGCCGGTGTCAGCCGCCGACACCGTGCTGACACCGGCGGTGCCGTACAACCAATTTTGGAAACGGCGACCACAATTTGGAGGGGACTGCCGAAATGGCGGACGCGACCATCGAAGTCACTGGGCTGCGCAAACGGTTCGGGCCGACTATCGCCCTGGACGGGATGACGTTTACCGTGCAACCCGGGCAGGTCACCGGGTTCGTCGGCCCCAACGGCGCGGGCAAGTCCACCACGATGCGGGTCATCCTCGGCCTGGACGCGGCCGACGAAGGGACCGCGCTGGTCGGCGAGCAGCCGTACCGGACGTTGCGCCGGCCGCTGACCCACGTCGGATCGCTGCTGGACGCTGCCGTGCTGCAGCCCAGCCGGTCCGCCCGTAACCACCTGCTGTGGCTGGCCCACTCCCAGGGCCTGGACGCCCGGCGCGTGGACGCGGTCATCGAGCAGGCCGGGCTGCGGTCCGCGGCGCGGCGGAAGGCGGGTGGCTACTCCCTGGGCATGCGGCAGCGGCTCGGGATTGCGGCGGCGATGCTCGGCGACCCGCCGGTGCTGATGATGGACGAGCCGTTCAACGGCATGGACCCCGAAGGCATCATCTGGATGCGCGGGTTCCTGCGGTCGCTGGCCGGGCAGGGCCGGGCCGTGCTGGTGTCCAGCCACCTGATGAGCGAACTGCAGGACATCGCCGAGCACCTGGTGATCGTCGGCCGCGGCAAGGCGCTCGCCGATACCAGCACCCGCGACCTGCTCGCCGCAGCCTCGGGTGACCGGGTCAGGCTGCGCACCAGCGCGGCACCGGAGGCGACGGCGGTGCTGGAGCCCGCGGGGGCCACCGTCGCCGCCGACGGCACCGGCACGCTGACGGTGTCCGGCCTGACGGCCGAGCAAGTCGTGGCACTGCTCGGCGCGAGGGCCGTGCCGTTCTCAGAGGTGCTGGCGCACCACGCGACGCTGGAACAGGCCTACCTGGAACTCACCCGCGACGCGGCCCAATTCCGGGCGGAGGCGGCGCGATGACTGCCATGATCACGCGGCGCGGCGCCGCCGTCCGGACCGAGCGCGACGGCTTCGGGCGCCTGCTGCACGCGGAGTGGACCAAGTTCCGCACCGTCCGCGGCTGGGTTATCGGCATGATCGTCGCCGGCCTGCTGATCATCGCGGTCAACCTGATCCCTGGTGGCCAATGCGGCGGCATGCAGTCCGGCAATCAGGCAACCCTGGGCGGAGCGGGCTGCGCTCTTACGTTCGGGCCCGGCGGCGAGGCCGTGACCGACAGTTTCTACTTGGTGCATCAGCCGATGGCCTCCAGCGGCAGCATCACGGTCCGGGCGACGTCCATGGCCGGCTCGTTCACGCCAGGTGGTGCCCCCGGCCAAGAGACGAAGTCAGCCCTGCAGCCATGGTCCAAGGCCGGGATCATGATCAAGGCGAGTACCCGGCCGGGGTCGGCGTATGTGGCGATGATGGTCACCGGCGGCCACGGGATCCGGATGCAGTGGGACTACACCCAGGACACTCCCGGCCTGGTGGGCGCCGTCTCGGCAGGGGCGCCGCGCTGGCTGCGGCTGACCCGCTCCGGTGACATCATCACCGGCTATGACTCCGCCAACGGCGCCCATTGGACCAGGGTCGCCACCGCCACGCTGCCCGGGCTGCCCCGGGCAGTGCAAGCAGGGCTGTTCGCGGCGTCCCCCACCTCTTCTAACCTGATCAGTCAGTCCGTCACCGGGTCCAGCTCGGGCGGCCAGTCAACCCAGGCGACAGCCGCCTTCGACCACGTCACCCTGCAAGGCACGCCGCCCGGCAGCCGGTGGACCGGCACCAGCATCGGTGGCGGCCCTAACCCGGATAACCAGGCGCAAGGCGGCGGGTATCGCCAGTCCGGCCGCATCCTCACCGTGACCGGGTCCGGTGATATTGCCCCGAACCTGCCCGGCGGCACGGGCGGCAGCGGCTCGGTGGCGGACACCCTGGCCGGCGCATTCGCCGGGCTGATCGCGGTGCTCGTCGTGGGCACCATGTTCATCACCGCCGAGTTCCGCCGCGGCCTGATCCGCGTCACCCTGACCGCGAGCCCGCGGCGGAACCGGGTACTGGCGGCGAAGGCCATCGTGCTCGGCGCCGTCACCTTCGCCGTCGGGCTGCCCGCTGCCTACATCGCGCTGCTGACCGGTGAGCGGAAACTCCACGCTGGCGGCATCTCCGTCTACCCGGTGCCGGCACTCACCGAGGTGCGCATGATCGTCGGCACGGCGGCGCTGCTCGCGGTGGCTGCCGTGCTGGCCCTCGGCATCGGCGCCGTGCTCCGGCGCAGCGCGGCGGCGGTTACCGCCGTCATCGCGGTGATCGTCCTGCCGTACTTCTTCGCCGGGCCGCTGGCCGTTCTGCCCGCCGGTGCCGCGGAGTGGCTGCTGCGGCTCACCCCGGCGGCCGGCTTTTCCATCCAGCAGGGTTACCCGCGGTACCCGCAGCTCGACGCCAGCTATACGCCGGCGAACGGCTATTTCCCGCTGGCCCCGTGGATCGGCTTCGCGGTGCTCTGCGCCTGGGCCGCGCTGGCGCTCGGCCTGGCCGGGTACCTGCTGCGGCGGAGGGACGCATGACGCAGGCCCCGCCCGCGCAGCGGGCTTACATGGCGGACACGTCGCGGGCACGCCGGACCGGCATGCGGGACGCGCTGCACGCGGAGTGGACGAAAGCACGAACCCTGCCCGGCACCGGCGGGCTGCTGCTCGCCGCTGTCGCGCTGACCGTGATCGTGAGCGCCGCGGTCGCCGCGGCCGTCAGGTGCCCGTCCGGCCATTGCGCCGAGGACCCCGCCAAGATCAGCCTGACCGGGATCTACCTCGGCCAGGCGGTAATCGCCATCGTGGCCGTGCTGGCCATCAGCGGCGAATACAGCACGGGGATGATCCGCGTCACGCTGGCCGCGATGCCCCGCCGGGCCACCGTGCTGGCCGCCAAGGCAGCCGTCCTGACCGGCCCCGTCCTGGCCGCCGGATCCGTGGCCGTGCTCGGCTCGGTGCTGGCCGGGCGGCTGATCCTGCCCGGCCACGGCATCGGCCCCGCGCACGGCTACCCGGACCTGTCTCTCGCCGGCGGGCCGGTGCTGCGGGCCGCCGCCGGCTCGGTGCTCTACCTCGCCCTGATCGCGCTGCTCAGCCTGGGCATAGCTGCCGCGGTGCGAGACGGCGCGGCGGCCATCGGGGTTGTGCTCGGCTTGCTGTACCTGTTCCCGATCCTGGGCCAGGTGGCTGGCAGCGCCGCCTGGCACCGGCACCTTGACCAACTCGCGCCGATGACCGCGGGGCTGGCGATCCAGGCCACCACCGGCCTGCGCAGCCTGCCCATCAGCCCCTGGGCAGGCCTCGGCGTCCTCGCCGCCTGGGCCGCAGGTGCCCTGCTGGTCGGCGGGCTCGTACTCCGCCTGCGTGACGCGTGACCCGGAACAAGTGACTCAAGACAAGGAAAGGACAAGTGAAGTGTCATGAAGAAGCTGGCGAATCTGCCCCGCAAGGCCCGGTGGGCGGTTCCCGCCGGGATCGTGGCGGTGACCAGCGGCCTGCTGGCCGGATCCATGGTTTCCGTTGCCGCGGCCGCGCCGCCGCTGCCGCCCCGCGCGGCGGCACAGTTGCTCGCCGAGGTGGCTGGAAGAATATCGCCGCCGCTGGCCGGTACCGTCGTGGAAACGGCCTCGCTGGGGCTGCCCGCGCTGCCGTCGACGGTGGGCACGGTCTCCCTGCCGTCGATGCTCGCAGGCTCGCACACGATCAGCGTCTGGTATGCGGACCCGGCCCACTTCCGGCTTGCGATGCCGCAGAGCATGAGCGAAAGCGATGTGATACGAAACGGGAGCAACCTGTGGCTGTGGGGGAGTTCGGCCAACCTGGTGACCCACCTGGCCCTTCCGGCGGGCGCGACGACCTCGCCGGTCCCGTCCCTGCCGCTGACGCCGCAGCAAGCCGCTGACCAGGCGCTGGCCAAGGCCGGCCGGGCCACGACGCTGCGCGTGGACAACAACGTGATGGTCGCGGGCCAGGCCGCCTACCAGCTTGTGCTCGCGCCCAAGAGCCCCCGGTCGCTGATCGGTCAGGTGCGCGTCGCCATCGACGCACGCCACCACGTGCCGTTGCGGGTGCAGGTGTTCGCGAAAGGCGTGGCCAGTCCGGCTTTCCAGATCGGTTTCACCTCCGTGTCGTTCGGCAAGCCGGCCGCGGCGAATTTCGCGTTCCGCCCGCCCGCCGGGGCAGCAGTCGTACAGGGGAACACCGGGTCGCTGGGCAACGCCCTCGGCGCGGTGCTGGGCAGCGAGGTCGCCAAGGGGTCCGGCATGATCGGCAACGGCTGGCTGGCCGTCGCCGACCTGCCCGAGTCGGCGCTGTCGTCGCTGACCGGCGCGGCCCCATCCGCCAGGTCGGCTGGCTCGGCTCCCGGGCTGTTCGGTCATTCGAGCGCATCGGTCGGCCCGGCGCCGGGCGGCTCGGGCATGGCAGGGCTGGGCATCGGCACCGACGTGATTTTCACCGCCCTGCTGCAGGCAGCCAAGCACGTCAGCGGCTCGTGGGGCAGCGGGCGGCTGCTGCGGACCCCCCTAGCGTCGGTGCTGGTCACCCGCAACGGCCGGGTCCTGATCGGGGCCGTCACGCCGGATGTCCTCTACCGGGCCGCCACCCAGGCGGGCCACCCGCGGGCCCTATGGCGCCACGCGGCCGCGGCGGCAGGGTCAAAATGACCGGCACCGGCACCGGCGCCTGGCCGCGGATGCAGGACCCCGCGCGGATCGCGGCCGTGACCGCCGCCGGGCCAGCAGGGCGCCCCGCGCTGGCCGTGGCGAGCAGCGGCCTCACCAAACGGTTCCGCGGCGGCCAGGTAGCCGTAGACCATATCGACCTCGCCGTCCCGCGCGGCTGCGTGTACGGCTTCCTCGGGCCCAACGGTTCCGGGAAGACGACCACGATCAGGATGCTGCTGGGCCTGGCCTTCCCGACCAGCGGCAGCGCGGAACTGCTGGGCGTGCCGATGCCCACAGGCGCGCACCAGGTGCTGGCCCGCGTCGGCTCCCTTGTCGAGGGGCCGGGCTTCTATCCCTTCCTGACCGGTTATGACAACCTCGCTCGCGGCGACGCCGCCGACCGGACCGCCGACCCGCGAACCGCCGCGGCGCGGATCGGCCAGGCACTGGACCGGGTGGGGCTGCTATCGGCCGCCCGCAAGCGGTACCGCCACTATTCACTCGGCATGAAGCAGCGGCTCGCCATCGCCGCCAGCCTGCTGACGCCACGGGAGCTGATCGTGCTCGACGAGCCGACCAACGGGCTCGACCCGCAGGGCACCCGCGAGGTCCGGGGGCTCATCCGCACGATCGCCACCAGTGGGATCACCGTGTTCATCTCCTCGCACCTGCTCGCCGAGGTCGAGCAGATCTGTTCGCACGTCGGCGTGATGAGCTCCGGCCGGCTGGTCTTCCAGGGCCCGCTGACCGAACTGCGCCAGACCGGCGCCACCCGCATCCGGGTGGAAACCGCCGAGCCGGCGAGGGCAGCGGAAGTGCTCCGGCGGCTGCGCCTGACCGGCCCGCTGATCACGGGAAACGAGGTGTCGGCGCAGCTCGCAGGGGAGCAGCCGGAACGGATCTGCGCCGAACTCGTCGCGGCGGGGATCGGGGTCCGCGGACTCGGCGTGGTCACGCCGAGCCTGGAGGAGCTTTTCGTGGGACTCACCGGAGAGGGGTTTGATATCGATGACTGAGTCTTCGGTGGCCGGTTCATCCATACCGGGACTTGCGGCCGGGCAGTTCGCAACCGGGCCGACCGCGGCCAGGACCGGCCACGCAGGCGGCCCGGCGGTGGCTGGCCGGGACAGCGCTCGCCCCGTGCGCGCGTGGCTTCGCTTCTTCCGCTCGGAGCTGAGGCTTGTCTTCGGCCGCCGGCGGAATCAGGCACTGGTGGCCGTGGTCGCCGTCTTCCCCGTCGTCATCGGCATAGGCCTGCGCGATACAGCCGGGGAACGCAGGAGGACCCGACGGCGTCGCGTTCATCGGCCAGCTCGCCGGCAACGGGATCTTCCTCGGCTTCAGCGCGCTGACCCTCCTGCTCGTGCTCGTGATGCCGCTGGCTATGGCCGTGGCCGCCGCGGACTCGATCGCCGGCGAGGCCAGCTACGGCACGCTGCGCTACCTGCTCGCAGTTCCGGCCGGGCGGGTCCGCATCCTCACCGTGAAGTACGCCGTGATCATGGTGTTCGCGCTCGCTGTCACGTTCAGCGTGACCGCGGTAGCCCTGGCCACCGGCGCCGCCCTGTTCCCCATCGGGCCGGTGACGCTACTGTCGGGAACCACCGTGCCGCTGGCCGGGGGAATCATCCGGCTGCTGTTCGTCGCGCTGTATGTAGCCGCCGCGATGGCCTCGCTCGGCGCGATCGGCCTGGCGATCTCCACCCTCACCGAGCACGCGATCGGCGCGATCGCCGCGCTGACCATCGGCGTGGTAGCCAGCGAGCTGGCCGACAACGTGCCCCAGTTCGGCGCGATCCACCCATACCTGCCCACGCACTGGTGGAACGCCTTTGATTCCCTGCTCCGCGTCCCGATCGATACCGGGACCCTGCTGCGAGGCCTGCTCTCGTTCGGGGTCTACCTGCTGCTCTTCGGGTCGCTCGCTTGGGCCCGGCTCACTACCACCGACGTGACCTGCTGAGGCACGCCGCGCGCACCGGGCTCGTCGGCCCGGCTGCGCAGGAACGCTCACCACCACAGGTGATCCCTGGCCGCATGCGACCAGACATACAGATCAGGCTGCTCTGCGCTCGGCCGTCCGCCGCCAGCACGACTGCACAGAGCGCACCCGATTCGGCGATAGGCGTGCCTGCGACCGCTTCGGGACCAGCGGCGCGCTCACAATGTGTGGCCAGCCACCTGCCCCCGACTGGCTTGCAGCCGGACAGCCAGACCAGGCCCCGCGGTCGCTGCCAGGTTTACCGATCATGCAGGAGCGCCGGGAGGAGCCGGAGTACCCGTCCGGCCGTGTGACCCGCCTGCTGCGCGCCCGGCTGGAGGCCGGGGAGTGCTCACCGGGTGAGCGGTTGCCATCGGTTGCTGCGCTCGCCGCCGAACTCGCCGTGGGGCACGGCACGGTCAGGCGGGCGCTGGGCCGCCGGCGGGACGAGGGCTTGATCGTGACCCTCCCGCGCTATGGCACCTTCCGGTCCCGCCAGGGCCACGCCGCCAAGGACTGATCCCCCGCGCCGGGCCGTTTTGCCTTAGGCCAGATGGCGGTCAGATCAGCAGCCGTGACTAGCAGCTGTCGTAGGGCGCCCAGGCAGCGGTCCCGCTCTGGGCGTACTCCTGGGCGAAGGCCTGGTTCTGCTCGGCCACGCTGGCGTTCTCGGGCAGCCCGGAGTGGCCGAGCGCCTGCCAGGTGGAGGGCAGGAACCCGTACAGGCCGCCCGCGCCAGACGACGGGTTGACCGCCGACGGGTCGCCGCCGGACTCGCGGGCAATCACGCAGGCCTGGAAGGCGGACATGCCGCCGGTGCCGACAATCGCGCTCGGTTGCACCGGGACAGGCGCCGCCGGGGCGGGAGCCGCGGGCGCAGGCGCAGCGGCTGGTGCCGCTACCGGGCCGGCGGCGGCGGGGGCGGCGGAATCGCCGCGTAGGCCGCGTTCACTATCGCGCTGGTCGGCGCCGGGTCGGTCGGCAGCACCAGGTGCAGGCCCGCGCGCAGCAGGCTGGGGTTGTGCACCAGGTGGCGGTTGGCCCACCAGATCACCGGCCACCGGCTCGCGTGGCGGTAGTGGCGCCGGGCGAGCGAGGTGAGGGTGTCGCCGGGGGCGACGGTGATGACCGCTGCCGTGGCGGCCGGGTGTGCCTCCCGGGCGGCGGCAGCCGCGCGCAGCGCCTGCGCGGCGGCGAAGGGAGAGGCGGCTGGCGCCGCGGCCGGGACAGATCCGGCCGGGCCGCCGGGGGGCCCGGCCGGGTGTGCCGCGGGGGCGGCGACCGCTGCCACCACCAGGGCGGCGGGGGCGAGGGTGGAAGCGGACGGGAGGGACGATGGCTTCGCGTGACGGCCGCGGCTCATGCCTGGACTCCAGACGGCTGGGGAGCGTTACCTGCCGGCCAGGTTCAGGGACCGTCAGCCCGTCACCTTCGTCCGGTTACGGGCCTATCACGGGATTATGAACCGGAAATCACTGGGCAGCAGGCGAACGCCCAAACAGGCACCTTAGGGCAACTACCAGCAACGTTAGAAGCACACAGATGGCAGCTGCCACATCGGCCAGTGCCTCCACGAGATGGGCGAGCTCGGCCTGACGGCCGGTGAAGGCGGCCAGATCCCGCGGCAGCGCCCGGGTCGCCGCCGCCGCGAACGGCGTGGCCGGGGAAAAAGAACGGCAGCGAGTGGATGGGCCCTGCCAAGTAGATGACACCCACCACCACAGCCACGAGGCCGAGCACGACCAGTACCACCATGACCAACCGCGACATCCCGGCCCCCGTGCATGGGCACCCCAATGCCAGGCGCGACCGGCACAGGTGGAGTAAACGACCAGCAAACACCGAATATGGGCTGGCCATATGTTGCGCGTCAAACATTATGGACACCGAACGTCACTACAGATGGATACGAAGCAACCGGACGGGCCTGACCGTAATCCCTGAGCGATGCTCGCGGTGACGCTCGTCGTGACGGCTGCGGTCGGCTGGCATTGGCCCGCTGGACGCCTGACGTGCCGGCATCAGGCACTGACGCCTAGCGATCCTCGGTCCCCAACTTCTGCACACTTGAGTCAAGTTTTCGGGGGGCGTACCGTCGAAGACGTCCGCTCCACATTTGCAGGCAGAGTCCTGACCAGCCACTTTGGGTGGCACGACCGGTCGCATACGTCGGCCGGACCTTGGCGCAGCGGGCGGCGGCGGTCAGTCGATCTTGACCGCAGGTCCTGCGTCAGCTTGCGCCCAATTCGGCCGTTACGCTATTCACGCAGGTCAGCCAGCTGACTTGGCGGTCCGAGGCGGAGCCTCACTGGTACGGCAGCGGCCTTTCGGGTTGTGAGCTGCGGCGGAGCGGTGGAATCTGGGTCGGCTGGCGCAGCCGCCTCGCGATCATGTGTGTGTGACGACAACACAATCGAGGGCGGCTGCTGCCGCCAGGATAGGTGCCGGCCTGGGCAGGCGGAAGCGGACTGAACTGCTGGGAGGGCTGCGGCCGTGCTTTGCGCGGGTGGAGCCGTGGCTGCAGGCGGGCAAGTACGCCGCCGCGCTGATGAGCCAGATCCCCCGGCGCAACGGGTGGACGATCGCCGAGCACGCTGGGGACCGCTCGCCGGATAAGACCCAGCGGCTGCTCAACCGGGCTTGCTGGGACAGCGTCGCGGCGATGGCGGCGGTGCGCCGGTTCGCCGTGGCGGGCCTGGATGAGGCGGCACGGCGATCTGGCCGCCGTGGCCTGGCGGTGGGGGCGGTCGATGAGACCGGACAGGTCAAGCAGGGTGAGCACACCGCCGGGGTCAAACGGCACTACCTGGGATGTGCGGGGAAGGTGGCCAACGGGATCACCACGGTGCACCTGGCGTATGTGCGGGAGAACACCGGGCACGCGCCGATCGCATCCCGGCAGTGGATCCCGCGCGAGCAGATCGGCGATCCGGTGAAGTCGCTGGTGATGGGCCTGCCGCCGGATCTGGTGTTCCGCACCAAGGGCCAGCTGGCCATCGGCCTGCTCACCGAGGTCTTCGCTGACGGCGTCGAGCTGGATTACGTCTGCGGGGACGAGGTCTACGGCAGCTGCACCCAGCTGCGCGCCTACCTGGAAGGCCGCGGCCAGGGCTATGTGCTGCGGGTCCCCGCAAACTTCCACCTCACCGTGGCCCGCGGGGTGACGCTGTCCTGCAAGCAAGCGGCCGCCCGGTTCCTGGTCGGCGGCCGCCGCTGGGAGATCCGTTCCGCCGGGAAGGGATCCAAAGGTGAGCGCTGGTATGCGTAGGCCTGGATCGCCACCACCTCCGCCCGCCACTACCTGCTGATCCGCCGCCACCGCGTGACCGGCGAGCTGGCCTTTCACTACTGTCACGTGCCCCAGGGCCAGCCGCTGTCGCTGTCCCGGCTGATCCGCGCCGCCGGGCTCCGCTGGCCGGCCGAGGAGAACTTCCAGTTCAGCAAGGGCTGCTTCGGCCTGGACCAGTCCCAGGTCCGCCTCTACACCGCGATCGCCCGGCACACCGTGCTGGTCATGGCCGCCCTGGCCAGCTGCGCTATCACCGCCGCGCTGCTGCGCCGCCGCACCAGCACCCAAGCGCGGGCACCGGCCCGGCCGGACCAGCCACCGCCGGCCGACCCCGGGATGATCCCACTCACCGTCCCAGAAACAGGGCGCCTGCTCACCCACCCACCACCGCTCCGCGCCGCCGGGCACTGGCTGAACTGGCGCCGCCGCCACCAAGCCCGCTCGCGCTGGTACCACCAGCGCACCCGACTGACTCGCGAGATTGCCCTGGTCAGCTAACGAATGGCTGCTGCCGTACTAGTTACAGACAGTGACGGCTCGACGGTCCCGCGACACGCGATATCCGCCTAACTGCGCGGCTTTGTGTGGTCCACCATGATCGCGGATGCCCGCGCAGAACTCGGCAATCTGCGCTGCGCCGCCGAGGCGTCAGTCGTCGTGGGGGAGGCGCGAATGGGGCAGCGAGTCGATCCGTTTGCCCCGGATGGCTTTCAGCGATCGGAGCAGGCTTTCGCACCGGTAGCGTGCTTTTCAGCGATGCGGACCGAAGAGGTGTTCCCAGGAGCGATCGAGAGCTGCAGGCGCGCGAGCCCAAGCGAGGAGAATGCCCACTTCGACAGGAGATCGACGGCGGCCGGCGCGATTCCGCAGCCGCGCGCGGCCGGTGCGGGTCACGTAGGCGGCGACGAGCCTGCACTGACTGGCGTGCCGGAAACGGAGCAGCGCTGCCTGGACCGCGGTGTCGTGCCAGCCGCGGGAGGTGGCAGTTGGCATGGCTCAATGACGCCGGTGGCGCGGTGTCCTCAGCCCGCAGCTCACCGCCTGCTGGACCTGGCGCCCCGGCGGGCGCCTGCGGTGGTGTCAGGGCCCTCCCAATTCATTAAGGGGCAGGGACAGCTCGGTTCCGGCGATGACGGCGCGAAGCTGGTTGCGTGCCCGGTCGAGCTCGAAGCTCTTGCGGGCGTTTTCGCCATTAGCCAGGGTGGAGCGGTCTTCGACCACGCCGTGCAGGTGGACGGTGCGGTCGTTCATGCTCGCGCTGGTGATGCGGACCAGCCGGGCTGTGCCCGGGAGGCCGATGCCGGCGGAGTTGCCTGGCTGGCCGGCGAGGACCCGGGTAGCCACAAAACCGGTGCCCGACCGGAGATCGATGTTTCCTTCGGCGATGGCGGTGGCGTAGGCGGGCCAGGGGCGCCCTGGCAGCCCTGTTTCGGCGCGGAAAGCCAGCGTACCCGGCCTGCGCGCGGCCGGCGGCGCGGCCGGAGTAGCGGCGGCAGTGGACAGGGCTGTGGCGGAGATGGCGGCGGCGGAGACGGCGGCGGACCCGGCTCCCACCACGCCCAGGAATTTGCGGCGGTCCATCGATGACATCGGTCGGCTCTCCCTTGCTAGTGGGGCTCGCCCAGATACGGGAAGTGGGTCAGGTAGTCGGTGTGCGGGCCGACGAAGTCGGAGGTGATCTGCCCGTTGCTGACCAGGCTCAGCTCGGCGTCGATCACGTCGTCGGCCAGCTTGCGCCCGTTGAGGAACCCGGCTGAGCTGGTGTAGTCGTAGGTCAAGATGTCGGGGAGCAAGATCTCAGCAATGCCGGTCGCCTTCGATCCGCTGTACCCGCCGAGCGTTTCGAGCGTGGACACGAAGTTCTGCAAGAACGTGTGGCCGGTGCTGGTCGTGGTGGAACGCTGCCGGTCGGGCGCGGTGATGTTGAACAGATCCTTGTCGGTGCCGTGGTTGAACACCGTGTTGATGGCCGCGGCCCATCTGGTCGTCATGTACGAGATGGCCGTTTTGCGGGATCAGCGTCCGCGCCCAGTAGCCGACCTTCGGGTTAGCTCCCAGGCCCCGCCGGCTGGGCACCTCCAGCACGATGCCGAAGACGTTCTTGTCGATGAAGAAGTCACTGCCGGGATTGTGGAACTTCAGGCCCGCCAGGAAAGCCAGCAGGTCGAAGAAAAACGGGTCGCTGCGGAACCCGGCGAAGAACCGGAAACCGCCCGCCCCGTCGGTGATGTGCGCCCGCGTGCCGAACGACACCGGCGCACGGTCGATGACCACTTCGTGGCTCTCGCCGTCGTGGCCGCCGCTGCCGGGTTCGCGGTTCGTGCGGACCACCGTGGCGAACTGCCTGCCATGATCCTTGGCCGAGAACGTGACCCGGTAGCCGATGTCGGCGCGGGCATCGGCGTCGGTGTCGATCAGCATGTCATAGGCGGCGCCGTGCTGGAACTCATCGGCCAGGGTGGGCGCCAGCGGATTGACGTTCAAGATGAGCACCGACTTACCCGGGTCACCGGGCTTCTGGAAAATATAGATATCGGTGATATCGGCTCTCGGGTCACCATGCGGTGACGTCAGCTTGGTTGACGAATCAAGATGATCTGCCATGCTCGCCCTCCCTAGCGGCATGCAGCTGCAGGCTGCAGCCCATTGCTGTGATATCGGGACGCCACCAGCGACCGCCGCATTTGTGCCGGGGACCACCGGCGATGCCGGTACCTGCACTGGTCTCATATGCCCCGTCCGGGCACCGCCAGGGCACCGTTGCTGGTCCCGATCGCGTCAGCGTTCCTGGCCGTCCCGCAAGGTCCGCCCCTTCCCCCATGGTGGCTCGCCGGCACAGGTCTGACTGCCACCTGGCCGAGTGCTTATGAACTGGAAACCCGCCCCTACGATGCCCGGCAGGCATGCGTGCCCCCCTCCCGAGCGGCCGGCCAGCGCCGCAACTCCCTTTGCTGCGCGGCTAGTAAGCCCCGCGGGCCGGCCCTTGCGAACCCGGCCTCACCAAGAGCTTCGGCACCGACGAGGAAGCGGACGGCTCCACGTCCTCGCCGTTACCAGAACGTTACCCAGCCGATGGCCGGCTCCCCGGCCGGCGCGCGATTTCACTGCTGATCGGCCCGTCGGCCGGGCCATCCGCTGGGCCGCTGGGCTCGAAGGATGGCTACCGACCCTCGCGACATCCCCGGGCCGCAGCCACGCCGCGCGGTGACAATCGGGTCATGGTGACCCCAACGGCGAGCGCCGAACCCCACGCATCAGGCTGCCCGATCCCAGGCGTGACCTCCCGGCTGCCCCATTTCCTAACACAGCCAACTTCCCTGCGGAGGCGCCGTGCGGAACCTGCGCAGATGGCATGGAGATCTGAACCACGGCCACCGGCCGAAGATCCGCCACCCAGGCGACCGCTTGCTGGAAGATCAACCCGATCACCAGCGATGAGGACATCCAGAATTGGTGGATCTGGGCACACGCTAACCAACTTGGCACCGGCACTCGACCAGCGCATAGTCGGCGACCCGATAGGCGCGCCTGCGAACGCTGAGAGACCCCGGCCGCGCTCACATTCCGTAGCCGGCCGCCCGGCCCTCGGCTGGCGGTAACGACAGGGCGCCGGTCCGCTAAACCAGCAGCCCCAGGGGGCCAGCGGATCTCGGGGCACGTCACGACGGTCGGGCCCATATATAGGTGACAGCACCTGCCCCGCGGGCTGTAGTCCGCTGGCGCTAAGCGAGCGGGCCCCTCCAGGAGGCTGAGCTTGATCGTTGTGCCCAAAGTGTCAGATACGACAAGACGATCCTCGTGGGGAATGGGCACATTTCGGTGCCGCTGCGGCGGGATGGGTCTGCGGACTTGCCGGGGACGATTCAACGCACGATATCGCCGCTGGTGGCACCGGCTCGCGGGCTGGCTGGGCTCTCGCCTTTGCCGTCGCCGCCGGGCGGTCACCAGCCCGCTGGTGGCCGCGGCGTTCGGGTCGCCGCAGGCGGTCTGACCGGCATGCTTCCGACCGTCAGCAGGCGAGGTGCCTAGCGCCTGGGCGAGGTCCGCACGTGCTGGCCCATCCGCCGCAAGAACCGGGTGTAGCCGGTGAGGTAGGGCTCGATGGCGGGTACCGGCGCCAGGGTCAGCTGATCGAGCGGGCAGTTGCGGGAGGCGATGGTTCCCGCGGTGGTGGCGTCGGTGAACTGGGCCGCCTGGTAGGGCCGCAACGTCAGCACGCTGACCGGGTGGGGCTCGCCGCCGAGGAGCAGGTGCGCGTCGCTGAAGACGACCGGGCCCGGCGGATCGGCTCCGGGCTCGCCGTCGAAGGCCAGCCAGTCGCGGCGCTGCACGGCCGCGTCGCGGTGCGCCAGATGCGCGAGCGCCTCCTGTGGGGGGCCGGCGTCGCCGGTCCTGCCGGGAAGGCGGGTGGTGATCTCCACCAGCGGGGCGGACACCTGCAGCGGGTCGCCGTAGACCAGGGTGATGTCGATCAGGCCGTGGCGGTCCCAGCTTTCCCCGCCGAGCATGACCGGATCAAGCGAGGGTGTGGCCAGGCCCCACGGGTGCGGGTCGGCGCGGCGCAGCCGGGGAAACCGGAACGCCGCCATCGCCGTGCCCAGCAGCGGGAACACCACGCCCGCAAGCTGCCGCATCGCTAGCCTCCCCTGCTGCCAGTGGTTATTCCCTTCCTCCCCCGGTGGCACCGGCGCCCGCCCGCCCGATGGTGGCGCTGCTGGCTGGGCGGGACGCCCACCACGTCGCCCGTCAGGCGAAGTGCGCGGGTACGCGCGCGCGTGGTGTCGGTCCCCCGGCCAACCGATCATTAGGCAGAGGTTCTATGCGCGCGACGAACGGCGCGTCGCATAGTTATGCGGGGTCGCCGTCCGCGTGGAACATCCGCCATTGCCGCATAGGGCGCGCGCCAGATCAGGCGAGATCTTGCCGCCACGGCCGTGCCGTTCGCCCACAGCATCGACGGGCTTGTCGCCCGACGGCGGCCTTCAGGCCAGCCACACCGCACAGGGTTTGCGGTCGGCATCGGGCTCCGCCGATGGGACGGCATCGGGCTCCGCCGATGGGAAGTGCTCAGTGATGGAGAAGATCAGGGAGAACGCGCGCCGAGCCGCCGCTATGCGCGGTAGCGGAAGCCATGGCCGCCGGCCGCGGTGACATGCATATCAGGGTGATCTGGGTGCTGCCGGGCGGTGGTCGACAGTGCGCCAGCGTCGCTGGTGCCCGGATTGGGTGTTTGACCGTGCGCGTGCCTGTGCACAGATGGGCATGCTCGCTCGTGGTGTGGGGCGGCGATCACCGGCCCGTCTCGGCCGGGGCATTTGCAGTATTGCGGCGTTCGCGTGGCACCCGGGTGATGGGTCATGATCGGTCAGGTGTCTGCCCGTCGGCGAGCGCCGCGGCCAGGGTGGGGTAGGTATTGAGCACCTGGTCGGCGGCGGTCAGCTCCAGTATCCGCCGCATCGAGGGACTGCCTACCACGACCCGTAGCTGTGCTCCGGCAGCGGCTGCCCGGTGATGAGTGAGAAGCAGCGCGGTCACTCCCGAGCACCCGCAGAAGGCCGTCGCGGCCGCATCGGCGACCAGTACCGCCGTCCCGTCGTCCAGCGCGCTGGTCAGCGTGTCCTGGATCTGGCCGTCATTGCTGGCATCGATCTCGCCGGGCAGCGTGACCACCGCCAGCCGCGGCTGCCGCGGTGACACCGCTGCCCCGGCCGTGCCTGACTGGGGTGAGGCGGACTGCAGCTGCTGGCCTGGGGCGGCAAGCTTCTCGCTGGGGGCCGTGGTCATCGCCATCCCTCCCCACATCGGGCCCGGTCTGTGGTACTACCAGGATCGGCACCCCGGCGGAGGCCTGTCAATAGAAACATGAGAAAAATATCGCGTGAAATCTCACGCGAGGATCCTCTCGCGAGGATATGATCAGGGGGATGAGTGATCCTGGCGAGCGGGACGGCGGCTGGACGCTGCTGACCGGGCACAGGCACGTGCTGGTGGAGATCGCCCGCAACCCTGGAGCCCGGATCCGCGACATCAGCGCCGCCGCCGGCATCACCGAGCGCACCGTGCAGGCCATCGTGGCCGACCTGGAAGCCGCGGGCTACCTCACCCGCACCCGGACCGGACGCCGCACCCGGTACACCGTGAACCCCGACAGCTCGTTCCGCCACCCCGCGCAGGAAGGGCTGCGGGTCGGCCCGTTCCTCGCCGTGCTGGCCGCCTCCGGCGACGCCGCCGAACCCGGGCCGGCCGCAGGCCCCCGCGGCAGCCCTACCGCAGCCCCGGCTCACCACGACCACGCTGGACCCGGCACCCCGGGCCCTGAGCGCTCTCGTTGACCGGTTTGCGCTTGTTTAGGCGCGGGGGTCCTGGGAAGCCGACTGGGGTCTCTGCCGGTGCCGGGGTGACCGGGCCATGGGGAAGGAGGTTATTGCGGTCAGCAGGCGTGACAAGGCCGGAAACACCGCCCAGGGCAGCCAAGGGCAAGGCCAAACGGGTAGCTGGGAAGGCGGCCGGGAATCGGTATGCCCGGGCTGAGGGGGCGGAAAGAAGGCCAGCCTGGTACAGGCCGGTGAGAAGCTGAAGGACACCGGCAAAAGAAGTAACGGACGGGCTGAGGCGATGGATGTGACGCAGACGTTCATCGCTACCAGCGCTGCCGCGGGTGGGGCTGCCCGGCCGCACGCTGGGCATACTGGGGTTTTGTGATGAGGACTGGCGCGGCGCGTGGCCAGGTGGGCCACTTCCACGAGGCCGGCTTCTACGGCTCCGATGCCGAGTTCGCCGCCCTGATCGTGCCGTTCGCCGAACAGGGCATCGCCGCGGGCGAGCCGGTCATCCTCGGTTACGACGACCGCAAGAGCCGCCTGGTGCGGTCCTGGCTCACCGACCCATCCGCCGTCAACTTCATCGGCGATAATAGCCTGTACGCAACCCCGGCCCGGGCGATCGCCACCTACCGGCGGCTGTTTGAATTTCATGCCGCCATGGGCGCCGGGCAAATCCGGATCGCCGGGGACGTTCCCCATCCGGGCAACGGGGGGCGGTTCGAGGGATGGGACCGCTACGAATCGGCGGTCAACACCGTCTGGCAGGATTTCCCGGTATGGGGCCGGTGCCTGTACGACACCGCCACCGCGCCTCAGGCGGTGCTCGACGTGGCTGAGCGAACCCACCCCCGCATCGTCTCGCCGTCGGGACAGCGCCGGGCCAGCGACCGGTACCAAGACGCCCTGGTCTTCGAGGGCCTCCCCTACGCACCCGATCCGCTCGAAGACTCCGCGCCCACTATCGAGCTGGTCAACCGATCCGCCGCCGAAGCCCGGCACGCGCTCACGCAGATCGGCCCCAGCCGCAGCCCCGCCGCCACGCTCGACGACCTGCTGATCGGCGTCACCGAAGCAGTCACCAACGCACGCCGCCACGGCCGCCCGCCCGCCACCGTACGCATCTGGGCCACACCGGGCCGCATCGTGGTCACCGTCCACGACACAGGCCGCGGCCCAGCCGACCCCCTGGCAGGCCTAGTCCCCGCTCCAAGCAACATCGCAGACCGGCGAGGTGGACTGGGGCTGTGGGCCATGCACCAGCTCGACATCGACGTCGCGCTCCGCCACACCGGCGACGGCTTCACCGTCAGGCTCCGCAGCGGAACGACACCCGGCTGAGCCACGCCGCACCGGCAGACCGGACCGCCCATTACTGGATGATCTGAATGCCGCACATGCGCGGCCCGCCCAGTAGTCACTCGCTCCGAGCCGGCCGATCCGGCGCCGCGGCGGCAAGGAATCCAGTCACGTTCCGTGACTGACGCTGGTCGGCGCGAGCGCGAATAGCCGCCGATCGGCGCGCCAGTCCGGTCGGTTGGCTTGGCCGCCCGTGCCGCCCCGAACAGTTATTCTGTTGCGCTCTGTCCGCCAGGGTCTGCTGATGCTCGCCGGCGCCGTCCACCCTGCCCTATGCGTTCGCCTGATCTCACCGATCCGACGTCGGCGCATCTACGATCCGCCGGGTCCTCAAGGCCCTGAAGATCGTCCCGGCATCCGCACGGTACAACGATACGGGGCTGCGCGGCGGGACGATGATCGGCTGATCCGCAGCGTGCCTACCGACCTCCGGAAATTCCGGGGCGGCGGTTCACATCCGAACTGCTGGATGCGGGCGTTACTTTTTGAAGGCGTCTTTGACTTTTTCCCCGGCGTCCTTGAGGTTGCCTTTGGCCTGGTCGTTCTGGCCTTCGGCTTCGAGGGATTTGTCGTCGGTCGCTTTGCCGAGTTGTTCCTTAACTTTGCCGGTTCCCTTCTCGGCGGCGTTTTTGGCCTTGTCCTGTGTGCTCATCGTGTATCTCCTTCTTCTCGTGGTGGTCCGGGAGCGCCTTGGGTTAGGCGACCCGGGTGGAACGTTTGGTGGTGACGGTCAGGTCCAGCTGGATGGGCAGTGAGGGGTTGCCGACCGCGGAGCGGGCGTGGGTGAGGGCCCCGGTTTCGATGCGCTGGCGCAGCGCGGCGAAGTCGGCGGTTTCCTCCAGGGCCGCGGTGAGGACGAGTTCGGGGTCGGCGGGGTCGCCGAGGAGACGGGCCCGTGCGGAGTGCACGCCGCGGTAGCTTTCGGTCTCTTCTGCGACCGCTTCGGTCAGGGCGCGGACGGCCAGGGTGGTGCGGCCCGCGGAGCCGCCGGGGGTGACGGGCAGGTCACCGGCGCGGTCGGTGGAGAACAGCAGCGCGAGCAGCCACCGCAAGGCGAGCAGCGCGAGGATCAGCGCGGCTACTGCGGCGACGGGCCAGAGCCAGCCGCCCTGGGTGCCGATGAAGTGCCCGGCCGGGTTGGCGATCAGGGAGCTGTGCTGGGTGGCGGTCCCGAACGCGCCGATGGATGCGGCGCCGGCGGCGGCGCCGGCGGCGATCAGCAGCAATGCCAGCAGCAGCAGCATGATGCGGTTGGTGCGGTCGGCGTGCATCAGCGGCTCCTGGGTATGACTCGCACCGCCACCGAGGGCTCCCGGCGGAGCTTCAATGCCGTCAGCCGCTGGCGGGCGGCGGCCAGGATCGGGTCACGCAGGCTCCGGGCGGCGGCTTTGTCCTGGGCTGCGGTGGTGGCGGCGACTTTGACCTTGCGGCGTTTCACCTTCACCGAGGCGCCCCGGACACCGTCGACGCCGGTGACGGCGGAGCGGATGGCGGCGGCCAGGCCGCGGCGGGTGTAGGCGGCGTCAATGCCGGCTGCGCCTGCCTGGGCGGGGTCTGCGGCCAGGCGTGACACCCGGGCTGGTTTCAGCTCGGCGATCAGCAGCGCCAGCCCGAGCAGGATCAGCACCACGCAGGCCACGCGGACGCTGCCCGCGTTCCAGGTGGTGCGCTTGGCCCAGTCATAGGCCGGGTGCCAGTCCACGACCGCCGGGCGGTGGTTCATCTGGTCGGCGATGACTTCGATGATCAGCAGCACGCCCGCGGCGATCAGCGCCAGGCTCAGCAGGGCCGCCAGGACACGATTGGCATGTCTCATATGTCTGTCCTTCCTGCTGTCAGCGCACCCGGGGGGGCCCGGGGAGGCGGGTGACCAGGTCGGTGACCGAGATGGATACCTCGGTCACGGTCAGGCCGGTCAGCTCATGGACCCGGCCGCGGACGTGCTCACGGACCGCGCTGCTGACCTCGGGCACTGACGCGGGCCAGCGCACGCTGATCGACAGGTCCAGGATCACGGTCGAGCCGTCGACGTCGGCCGAGGCTTTCGGCAGCGCGGTCAGGCTCGTCGCGCGGGCCCCCAAAGCGGCGGCGCCGGTCACTGAGCGGCCCAGGACCCGGGGCGCTGCCGCGCCAGCATCGGGGATCTCGGCCGCGGCACGGGCGGCCGTCTTCTCCACGACCCGGTTGTTGATGCCGATCATGCCCAGCTCGGTGCGCCCGGCGGGGGAGCCGGGTACTGCGAGGCCGGCGGCCGGGCCGGCCGTCATCGGCCTTCGCGCCGGCGTGGCAGGTAGGGGCTCAGGTCCAGGTCGCCTTCCAGCACCTTCGCGACGATGAAGCCGATCGCGGCAAACAGGGCCACGATGAGCATCTGCCCGAAGCTGCCGAACGCCAGCGCAAGACCGAGCGCGAGCCCGATCACGACGCCAACAGTGGTACTTGTCATGTCATCTCACATTCACAAATCAGCGAGGATCCTTACCTGACCCGCGGTGGCGGGCGGCGCCAGCCGGCCCGGTGCATCAGCGCCGTCAGCAGGCTCACCAGCAACGGGGTGTGCGCGACCACCACTACCCGCGTGGCCGGCGCACCGGCCGGGAGCTGGTCAAGGCCGGCTAGGCCAGCGGCGAAGGCGGCGGGGTCGCCGCCGCGGTCGGGGTGATGGGCGCGGATGAACTCGCGCCGGACACGCCGCCGGGACTGCTCGCCGTCCACGAGGTCGCCTCTCCGCCGTGCACGCCAGTTGGGGCTTTGGCATCGGGTTCGGCCAGATCGGCCACCACGACATCTACCCGCCGCGGCCCGGCCAGCCCTGTGACAGCGGCCCGGACCTGGCCTGCCAGTTCGCTGACCGGAACGCCCCACCGGCCGCGGACGGAGATCACCACATGATCGTGGGTCACCCGCACCCCGGCCACTTCCCGGCCCGGCAGATAAGACATCACGCCGCCCCAAGAACCCGGGCACAGATCATCGACGGCCGCGCAGCCGCGGGCCGCCGCGGCGACCGCGTCGAGGTCGACGCCGTCGACCACAGCCGCCGTCAGGTGGCTCCCCGCGGGAGGGACGGGCCCGGTCATGACACACGCGCCGGCGCGTCCTCATCTTGGCCGTCGCTGCCCGGCAGGTAGAGGTCATCGACGTTGACGTTGACCTCCACGACCTCCAGGCCGGTCATCCGCTCCACGGCCTGCTTGACATTACGCTGGATGCTCCTGCCCAGATCAGCGATGCTGACGCCGTACTCCACCACGATGTCCAGATCGATGGCGGCCTGGGTCTCCCCGACTTCCACCCCCACGCCCTGGGCGACGTTCGGGCCCGAGCTGCCAGGGATCCGCTCACGGACCGCGCCGAACGCGCGGCTGGTCGAGACGCCCATGGCGTGCACGCCGCTGATCTCGCGGCACGCAATACCGGCGATCTTCTGCACGACGCCCTGGGCCACGCTGATCTTGCCATCATCGGTCGATATGGATTCGGTGGTGGCCGGGCTGGTGCCGCTAATCCTTGTGGCCGGCTTGGCCGGCGCTGCGGAGCTTGGCTGGGTCATCAAGAAGCACTTTCTCTGTCGGGACTCAGGAACGGCGAAGGTGCCCGCCGTATGGAGCCGGCCCGGTTGCTGACCGGCTCTGCACTGTTAGACACACCCCGGCCCGAGACGTCGCACATTATTTGCCGATCCCCGGGCAGTAGAGGCCAGTACGACCGGAGGTGTTCACGGGATCCCAGGTCCCGGCGGCATGGCAGCCCGGAACGGGCACTCCGGTCACCCGGCCGGGCCATGACAGGCAAATCGTTCAGGCACGGGAGCGGTGGTGGGAACAGGCATCGACGACGCTTACCTCGTCCAGCGTGCCCGGGAAGGCTACGTCGACGCCTACGCCGAACTCGTGGACCGCCACGGCCAGATGGCCTACCGTGTCGCGTTACGGCTGCTCGGCAACCATCACGACGCTGAAGACGTCGCCCAGGAAGCCCTCGTCACCGCATGGCAGCAGCTACCCCGGTTCAAGGCGGATTCCCGCTTCACCACCTGGCTGTACCAGATCGTCACCCGCAAGACGCTGAACCGGATCACCCGGACACGGGCCAGCCAGTCCCTCGATCTGCTCGGCGAGATCCCCGCAACGGGCGACGAGCCCAGCCGGCAGACCGAACGTAACCTGACCGTCGATGCTGTCACTGCCGCCGTCGCTGCCCTGCCTCCGCCGCAGCGCATCGCGATCGTCTTGCGCCACTTCGAGGGACTGTCCAACGCCGAGATCGCCCGCATCACCACAAGCACAATCCCGGCCGTCCGTAGCCACCTGTTCCGCGGAAGGCGCACACTAAGTCAGACGCTAGAGCAGTGGAGGTGAGCGGGAATGACCGATCCTGGCCAGCCGGTCCACGACGTCCGCCAGCTGCTCAGCGGCACAACCCGCCACCTCGCCTGCGGCGCCGACATCGACGAACTGCTCGAACTAGCCGCCGACGGGCACGCGGGCCAGCTCACCGTCCACCAGCGCCGCTGCCTTCACTGCCAAGCCGCACTGCAGGAATTCAGCCGCGTCTGGGCACCCGTGCGCAGCCTCGCCGCCGAGCACGTCACCGTTCCCGCAACCCTGAAAACCGCAGTAGCCAGCCAGATCCGCAAACTCATCGCCGACGTCTGGTACACCCTCCACCCCAGCGACAGCGGAGCCATCCGCATCGCAGCCCGGGTGATAGCCACGATCGCGCGCGAAGCCGCCCGCAACGTCCCCGGAGTCCGGGCCGCCTTCGGCCGCAGCACCCACAGCACAACCGCCAGCCCAGCTGGAAAAGCAACCCCCCGGCACCGCCGCCCCCACGCGGCAGCCGGAGTTCTCGGCCGCACCGCCGTGGTCGACCTCGCCATCGCCGCCCACTACGGCAGCCAACTCGACGCAATCGCCCGCGAAGTCCAGCAGCGAGCCATCGCCGACCTACGCGCCAAAGCTGGTCTCCACGACGTCACCGTCAACGTCACCATCGACGACGTCATCACCTAGACCGCGGTGGTCGCCCTGGCGGTGTACTCCCGCCGATTTGGCAGCCGGAGGGCGATCACTGGGCTGGCGGCGATCATGACCTATTTCGCGGTAATCTTCGGCCGCCCGGAGCCCCGGCCAGCCCTGGGCTGATGGCCTGCATACTCGTCGGGCGATGCGCGGGACTGTGATGCCCAGCTACATGCTTCCCGAACAGCCCGGGCGTCAGCTGGACCGGCTGATCAAGGTACTGCGTATGGCCATCGATGACCTCAGGGTGGACAGCCGCCACGACATCCTGACGGCCAGGTCCGGTGCCACGCCCTGACACGTGGCATGGATTGCCGTGCTGCTCAGTGCCTGGCTGGCGCGGGCTTGTCGGCCGCGCGGCTGGCTCGCTCGGCGGCTGCGGTGATGTTGCGGAGCATCCCGCCGAATACGACGCCGTGGAACGGCGATATGGATCTCCAGTACGCGTGTCCGGCGAGCCCGCGCGGCTGGAAGATAGCCCGCTGGCTGTAGGTGGTCATGCCGTCATGGTCTTGGCCGGCCGCCATTTCGAGCCAGGCCAGGCCGGGCAGCTTCATCTCGGCGCGCAGCCGCAGCAGCGATCCTGGCGTGATGGCCTCTACCCGCCAGAAATCCAGCGCGTCGCCGACGAGCAGGTGCCGCGGATCACGCCGTCCGCGGCGTAGCCCGACGCCGCCGGCGAGCCGGTCGAGCAGCCCGCGTACGGCCCATGCGGCGGGGAAGGAATACCAGCCGGTCTCACCGCCGATGCCCTCGATAACCCGCCACAGCGCCGCCGGCGAAGCGCGGACGGCACTGATGCGTGCGTCCACATACAGCGAGCCGCCGGCCCACGACGGGTCGCTGGGAAGCGGGTCGCTGGGAGCACCCGGCGTGGCGGCCGATGACCAGCGGGTGGAGACTGCGCCCTCGCGGGTGTGCCGCAGCGCCAAAGCGATGGCACGGTCGAGGGGCAGCAAGCCCTCGGGCGGGTCCGGGACGTATTCGGCGATGTCGTGCTCGGAGCAGACGACCTCGTTTCTGAGCGATTCGACCAGCGGCCTGGCCAGGCCGGCCGGCACCGGCGTCACCAGCCCGACCCACAGCGATGACAGCCGCGGCGTGAGCAGCGGCACCGGAACCAGAACCCGCGGCCGCAGGCCGGCCACGCGGGAGTACCGGCGCATCATCTCTGCGTAGGTGAGGACGTCCGGGCCGCCGATGTCGAAGCGGCGGCTGACGCCCGCAGGCAGCGCCGCGCAGCCGACAAGATAACGCAGCACATCACCGACGGCGATGGGCTGGATGCGGGTTCCCACCCATTTCGGGGTGACCATTACCGGCAGCCGTTCGGTGAGATACCGCAGCATCTCGAACGAAGCCGACCCGCTGCCGATGATCACCGCAGCCTGCAGCGCGGCCGTCGGCACGCCACCGGCCAGCAGGATGTCGCCAACCTCCGCGCGCGAGCGCAGGTGCGGTGACAGGCCGCTGCCATCGCCGGAAACGATGCCGCCCAGATACACGACGCGCTTGACCCCAGCGGACATGGCAGCATCGGCGAAGATGCCCGCCGCCTCACGGTCCCGCTGTTCGAAGGACGCGCCCGTGCCCAGCGAGTGGATCAGGTAATAGGCCACATCGACGCCTTCCAGAGCGCGCCGCACCCTGGTCCCCTCCATCGCGTCGGCCGCCGCGACCTCAACGCCGCCGGACCAGGGCCGGTCACTCAGCTTCCCCGGATCGCGAGCCATGCACCGGACGGGATGCCCCGCGGCCAGCAGCTCGGGGACGAGCCGCCCGCCGATGTAGCCAGATGCCCCGGTGACAAGACAGTGCAACGGTGATGGCGCGGGCGAGCGCGGCGTTGACGGGGACGATCCGGCCATCTGGCGGTTCCTCGCCGGTCTCAGCGTCGGGCCTTGCGCGAGGAACGCCCGGACACCGCGGTCACTGCCGAGTCGGCCCGGTGGAGCAGTTTCGCCCTACGGGCGGATGGGTCATGGCGTTCAGCGGCGACGGCGAGGCGATGGACAAGCAGCCGGGCCAGCGGCAGCGCGATGGCCAGCAGCAGCCACGTCCGCAGCCGGGCAGATAGAAAAACCCACATACTCAGCGTCCCCTTCCTCTTCCCGCCTGGCGGCCAGCCCAGCCGCCCGTCGGCTGATCGGCGGACTTCATCACCGCCTTGAGCTGTGCATCAGTGACGTCGCCGGTAGCCAGGTGGGCCGCACAGCCGGGCATGTCCCATTTGTCTTCGCGGCGCTACCCGCAGCGCGGCGCGCTAATCACTACGCCGGAGAGGCTGGTCCTCGCGCGCTGTGGGGATGAGCATGACATCGTGCAGTTCCTGGCTGCCGGGCAGGATGGTGATCAGGACTTCTGCCTCCGCCGCCACCTCATCAGGTGTGCCGCCCCACCGCACCCCCACCCGGCCACCATGCTGTCAAGCTCACCTCGCACGTCCGCGGCCGTGACCACGTAACCGGCCCAGACCAGATTCGCGCACACGGGCTGCCCCATCCGGCCCCGGCCGGCGAAACCTGCCCGCATGCCCAGCGCGCTTCCCGCTCGTGATGATACGGACCTCAGCAATGAAAGGCCCCGGGCCTGCGGGGCTGGGGGCAGGTGTACGCGTGCCCGGGCGCTACCCGCCTGCGTGTTCCCAAATCTGTGCTGCCGCCGAGACGAAGCACCCAGGGCCACATCGCCGGCATTCAGCATCCTTGGGCCAGCAACTGATGAGAACCCCGGCATGGGCCTGGCGCCGGGGTTTGCTGGCAGGGCTGGCGGGTAGCCACCGCCGGATGCCCAACGAGCCGGGAGGAACAACATGTCATCTGATGCGATCGTGGTGCTGAAGGCCGATCACAAGTACATCCGCAACCTGTTCCGGAAGTTCCAAGCCGCCGGTGACAGGGCGGTCAAGAAGAAAGAAAAGATCGCCGGGCAGATCATCGAACTGCTCACCGTGCACACCTACATCGAGAATGAGGTGATGTATCCCGAGGTCTGCGCGCTGCTCCCCAACCTCAAGGACGACGTGCTGGAAGCCTACGAAGAACATCACGTGGCCGACGTCTTGTGCATGGAGCTGGCCGGGATGCCGGCTGGGGCGGAGCGCTTCGATGCCAAGGTCTCGGTGCTGATCGAGAACGTCACCCATCACATCGAGGAGGAGGAGCAGGACTGGTTCCCCAAGGTGCGGGCCGGCCTCGGCCGTAAACAGCTGCAGGAACTCGGCGCCAAGCTCGAGCGGGCCCGGAAGAAAGCGCCCAGGTCGCCGGCCCAGCCCAGTGCGCTGAAAAAGACGGTCAACGCCATCATCCCCTGACGGGCATAGGCTCGCCCAGTGCAGACGGCGGAGCCGCCCGCGTCGTTCCGACGCATGCACTGCCCAGGGGCATCAAGCCCCTC
Organism: uncultured Actinomycetes bacterium; assembly: GCA_963730065.1. Lineage (GTDB taxonomy): Bacteria > Actinomycetota > Actinomycetes > Streptosporangiales > Streptosporangiaceae > UBA9676. Next base: position 58,264 of record CAVSQL010000026.1, read on the forward strand.
GTATCCCGCCGCCCGCCCCATGAGCGTGCCGGGAGCACTTGAACGTGGCCCCGATCCTTGCCGGACACGGCATGGATCGCCTGTGGCGAGTGGGCGCGCCTTGCGACGCACACAGGGGATGAGGTTTGCATCCCGCTCCATGCCGGGATTTCAGTGTGTGGGCGCCGGCCTGGTTTGTTCCGGTGAGCACGGGTAGCTCGCCGGAGTCCGGTCTTCGGGCAGGAGGGAGCCACGACGGCACAGGTATGAAAGAACTACGAAGATAAGCAAGCCACAGACGAGGGACGGGCCAGCGCGGCCCGGGTCATGACCGGGGGCTTAACCGCCAGAGCGAAAATTCTTCAGCTACCTGGCCGCGTCACGACAGGCGTCCAGCACATGCGGGGATGACCGCCACCCTGGACGTCATGTTCGGCAAGCTTCGCGACGCCGCGGCAGCGCACGACGACGACTGAGGCACAGGAATCCAGCGGCGGCCCGAGGGCTCACCCGGCTGAGCATCCACCGCTCGTAGCCGATGCGTAATCTCCGGTCCCGAGCCACCAGCGGCCTGCGCCCGCCGATGCTGTTCGATATAGTACGCAAGGCGCGTACTATAGTTAGCGTAACTTACTCAAGCACCATGGAGGGATGCATATGACCAGCATGACGAGGCAGTACAGCGCCGCGGCCAGCCACGCGCGCAATGCCGTGGACAAGACCGCTGACGTCTGGACGGAGGGCGCGCGGACGGTGACGGGCCGGCTCTTCGGGCTGCCGCAAGTCGACCTGGTCCCGGCCGTGGAGCGCTACTTCGACCTCGTGCAGCGGACGGTAGACATCAACCGCCGCCTCGCCGTCAGGTGGGCGGAGGCGGCGGGCACGCTGTCCGGCGTGGTCCGCGAGAAGGCCGAATCGGCCGGTGACGTCGTGCGGGAGAAGGCCGAGGCGGCCGGTGACATCGGCCGCGAGCAGGCGGAGAACGCCGAGCGGGCCGCCCGCGAGCAGGCCGCCAAGGCCGAGCAGGCCAAAAAGGAGCTGGCACGCCAGGCCCGCCAGGCCGAGCGCGAGCAGGCGGTGAAGGCCGAGCGGGCCGCCCGCGAGCAGGCCGCCAAGGCCGAGCAGGCCGAGCAGGAGCTGGCACGCCAGGCCCGCCAGGCCGAGCGCGAGCACGCCAGGCAGGCTCACGAAAGGGCCCGCCAGCGCTACCAAGGCCTGACCAAGACCGAACTGAGCGACCTGCTGGCCAAGCGGGACCTACCCAAGACGGGCAACATCGACGAGCTCATCGAGCGCCTCGTCGAGGCAGACAGCAAGTAATGCCCCCCACCCATCCGAGGATGCCGGCGCCGGCAGCACTGCTGCTTCCGGGCCGACTCCGCCGGGTGGGGGCCGCAGGCGCTGCGCACATGACTATCTCCGGAGCCAAGGGTTGGACTGTTCTGCAGGGTTAGGGGTTTCTACGTGCGCGGCTCCGGCCAGGCGGCCAAGGGCTGATGGCCGGGGTATCACCCCCGAACAGGTATGCGGCCCACAAGCAGAGGACCGCTTCGTCGCCCAGTTCCATCTGGAGCGCAGAGCCGGCTGCCCGATTCGAGTGAAATGAGGCTGTCATGGACCAGCAGCACGTCACGGCGGGGGCGGCTGTAAGCACGTCAGGCGCCGGCTTGGGTTACCGGGATCTGTTGCTGGCGCGGCCGGTCGCTGAGCGGGCCGGTTGGCAGGAGATCGATGTCCGCGCGGTTGACACTGCGCGCCTGCTCGCTGCGGACGCGGTTCAGAAGGCAGGAAGCGGGCATCCCGGGACGGCGATGAGCCTGACGCCGCTGGCGTATCTGCTGTTCCAGAATGTGCTGGTCCACGATCCGGCGGACGAGCAGTGGCTGGGCCGGGACCGGTTCGTGCTCTCGGCCGGGCACACCAGCCGGACTCTCTACATCCAGTTGTTCCTGTCCGGGTACGGGCTGGAGATCGGGGACCTGGAGGCACTGCGCACCTGGGGCTCGAAGACTCCCGGGCACCCGGAATACCGCCACACCCGCGGCGTCGAGATCACCACCGGGCCGCTCGGTCAAGGCCTGGCTGCAGCCGTCGGAATGGCGATGGCCGCGCGCCGGGAGCGAGGGCTGCTGGACCCGGAGGCGCCAGCCGGGGAGAGCCCGTTCGACCATCATGTCTATGTCATCGTCTCCGACGGCGACATGATGGAGGGCATCTCGAGCGAGGCCAGCTCCCTGGCCGGGCACCAGGAGCTGGGCAGCCTGATCGTCTTCTACGACCAGAACCATATTTCCATCGAGGATGACACCCACGTCTCCTTCAGCGAGGACGTCGCCGCCCGTTACGCCGCCTACGGTTGGCATGTCCAGATCGTGGACTGGCGCCGCCAGGGCAGGTACACCGAGGACGTGGACGCCCTCCTGGACGCCATCACCACCGCCAGGCGCGAGACCGGCCGCCCCTCGATGATCGTGCTCAACACCATCATCGGCTGGCCGGCACCTACCAAGCAGGACACCAGCAAGGCCCACGGCGCGGCCCTCGGCTCTGACGAGGTCGCCGCGACCAAGAAGCTGCTCGGCTTCGACCCCGGGCAGTCCTTCACCGTCGAGGAGCCGGTGCTCCGGCATGCCCGCGAAGTGGCCGCCCGGGGCCGCGCCGCACACGCCGACTGGCAGGACCGCTACGAGGCGTGGCGCCACGCGAACCCCGGCCGGGCGGTCCTGCTGGACCGGCTCCAGGCCCAGCAGCTGCCTGACGGCTGGGCCGACGTCCTGCCGAGCTTCGAGCCTGACGCCCGGGGCATGGCGACACGCAAGGCTAGCGGCGCGGTCTTGTCCGCGCTGGCACCGGTACTGCCGGAGCTGTGGGGCGGGTCAGCGGACCTGGCCGAGAGCAATCACACGACCATGGACGGCGCAGATTCGTTCGTGCCGGCCGGTCGGCAGACAAAGGAATGGCGCGGCGGCCCGTTCGGGCGGACGCTGCATTTCGGGATCCGCGAGCACGCCATGGCCGCCGCGCTGAACGGCATCGCCCTGCAGTCACTCACCCGCGCCTACGGCGGAACGTTCCTGACCTTCAGCGACTACATGCGCCCGGCGGTGCGGCTGGCGGCGCTGATGCAGCTTCCCGCGATCTACATCTGGACCCACGACTCGATCGGTTTGGGCGAGGACGGGCCCACCCACCAGCCCGTGGAGCACCTCGCCTCGCTGCGAAACATCCCCGGCCTGGATGTGGTC
>CAVSQL010000027.1:0-19778 GCA_963730065.1 uncultured Actinomycetes bacterium
CGAACGGCGGCTATTTGCGCGTGTCGGCACTGCGGCTCGGCGACGCTCCGTGACTGGTTGGCGGGGCGACTACATTCGCGGCCTTGAAGGGGGTGCTCGTTGCTTGAACAGCGGGACCGAATCGGTCATTGCTGTCAGGTCAGAGTGAGGCAGCCCCGCGGGGCTGGGGATGGCGCCGCCGCCACGGCCGGGTGGCCCGGCGTGGCGGGCGTGCCGTGATGTGGCCGCCGCTGACCTTGCCGGATACCTGGATCCGCAGGATGACCGGCACGTCGGGACCCCACGGCGCCCGGACCTTCAGGTAGCTGCCTTCGGCCGCTACCTCATCGGTGCCGGCCACAACGCTAGGCTTGGTCATCAGCGTCAGCCGGCTTTCGCTCACTTCAGCGTCGATCAGCAGCGACGGCTGCAAGATCACCGCCTCGGTGAAGTCCAGCGTCATGCTGCCGCCGGTGACCCGCACCTGCATCCGCTGCGGCACGAGCCAGCGGCCATCGCGCTTCACGCTGCTGCCATGGCATTCGATGCGGGCCAGGTCCTTCGGCTCCGGGACCGGCGCGCCCGGTGCGAACTGCGGTATGGCCGGCAGGTCCGTGCTCAGCGCCGCAAGCTCCCCGTGGGTGCGTGCCGTCAACGCGGCCTCCAGCCGCTCGTCGAGTTCCTCCGCGGTCAGCCGGCCATCACCCGCCGCCACCCGCAGCAGCTCGACGACCCGATCCCGATCCGCGTGCGACGCCCGCAGCCCGGCCGGAGAGGCCAGCTCATGACCGCGTTGCGGCGGCGGCGCCTCGTCCGTCATGGACCTACTGTAAGGCGGCGTCAGCTGGCACGATATCGGCGCGGCGGTGAACGTGAGCAGGTCATCACAGTCGCCGGGGAGGGGCTAGTTCCGGGATTCGCGCTGCCTGTTCGCGAGCACGGCAAAATGTTCCACCTGGATGCCGGGCATCAGGCGAATCCCAGCCGACCGACCCACGCATAGCGGCCTGCGCGCGTTCTCCTTGACTTCCCGCCTCACTCAACGTGATGCCTCTCCTCGACGTAGCCGGAGCGGCATCAGCACTGGAGGCCATGGTGGGCGAGGTGCCCCGTCGATGCAACAGCACGGGCCGTGGCGGCCAGATCTCGCCTCACCAGGCGCGCGCCCTATGCGGCAGATCCGGTCGACTCCGGCGCGCAGAGCGACTGATCGGCGCACCCGAGCCGATGAGCATCGAGGCCGTCCTGACCGCCCCGAACGGCGGTTCCAACGCGCATCGGTTTGGCGGCTGACTGTCACCGATCGTGACTGGCCGTAGTTTGCAGCCCGATATGGCACCCTTGCTGGGGCCCGGTCGTGTCTTGTGATGAAGGTAGCCGTCGCCGGCGGCGACGCCCGGATTAGCTGGACAAGCAAGTCGCGGCCGCCGCCGGGCAGGACCGGCCCCGGGTACGCTCTGGGCATGACGACCTGATTGGCTCACTGACCGGATTTCATCCGCCCTGACAGGGCAGGAGGAGTCCGATGTCAAAGGCAGGGAGGTCCGGCGCGTGAGATGGCGTAATCGAGAAGCTCGGCCTTGCGCATGCGCAGGCCCGCGGCCCGCATCGGCGCTGGCGTGAGCCAGCCCCGGCACGACGATCCGGCCGCCGCCCTCAACCAGGTGCTCAGCGAGGTCATTGACGGGATTCTGGACGTGAGGCAGGCTCACCGCAGGGTTCCCGAGACGCACGCCCTCCACGCGGTGCTCGACCAGCTCTTCGACGATCTGAGAACCTGGGCCCAGTTGCTGGCCGACCAGGACCAGGCGCTCGGCGTGTCGCCGCTGGCGAGCATGTCCACCGGGTCCGGCCGGACGCCACCGCACTCCTGGCATGGGGCCGCCAGCGACGAGGAGGTCCGCCGCATCGTCGGCGAGGATCTCGACCGGCTCGGGCAGCACCTGACAGCAGCGCTCGCGGACGAACACGATGACAAGGTGCGAGCGGCCCTCGCCGAGGTGGAACGCGGATTGCTGGTTCACATGCGGGCGCTCAGCGAGCTCTGAGGAGCGTGCGCCGAGGCTAAGGATTCGCCTGCCTGCCGCCGGGCCTTCCGCGGCCGGCTAGAAGAAGACGCCCCGGCCGGGGAACGTTCTTTACCCACGGCCACCTGACCGTGAGTGTCTCCGGTGGGGGAGCCCCCGACGGGCTACGGCACACGGCGCAGCCGGCCGGGTTCCCAGAACCGCAGACGGCCCTGCTGCTGCCCGGTGTGGACTGCGGCGGTTGTCGCTAACGGTTGCAGCCGCTCCGATCGCCGATTCTTTGCGGTTCCGGTGATCGGTAGCAGGGTGACGGCGCACGTGCAGATCACCTTGTTCGGAGCGGGTTGTGAATACGGGCGAGCCTGGATGCGATGTTTGCCGGCCGGAGCTGTCGGGCTGGTTGTGACCATCATCTAGCCGGTCCGGCTTACGGCGAGAGCCCGCGCGTGGCGGGAAACAATGATCAATGTGATGGCCAGCGCGCATATCCACAGCACACAGCTGGTAGCCAGGATCCGTTCTGTGAGCCCTTGCGCGGAGCCCACGCTCGATGAAATCCCCAGCAGGAGGAAACAGACCGGGCCGATGACGCGTGCGGCCATCATCACCGGCTTAAGGTGTCGCCACTGCGGAAGCACCCGGAGCCGCCGCCACAGCGGGAAGGGCGTGAAGGCCAGCACGAGAAAGGCGATGCTGGCGACGATGGCGTCCGTCAGCCCGCCCGGGCTGACGAGCTGCTGGTGGGCGGTGCATCCGGGGTCGGCGAGCCGGCAGGGAATCAGCGGGAAGGAATTGCCCAGGGCCAGCGCGGAGCAGGCCAGCATCCACGGCGCATACCAGGCGGCCTTCCCGGCCCCGGCCAGGGCCGGGCGCAGCCCGAACACAGCGAAGCCGAAGGTGCCGAGCCCGCCTGCCGCAAAGCAGGCGATGGGAAACCAGGCGTGCGGCGCGGTAGCCGCCTGCAGGTCGCTGATGGTGTACTTCACCGGGCTGTACCTGGTTCCCTGCCAGGTATCAGCGATCAGCCATCCGGCCATGAACGCGGCCTGTGCGGCAACTCCGGCCACTCCCCAGGCCAGCAGGCAGCCATCGCGTGAGCGGCCAGTGTTTCTGCCGCCGGCGACGATGTCCTGCCCGCCGGTCATGGCTGGCGCTCTGTCTCGTGACGCTCGGCGCGGCGGCGCCGGTCAGCGGCCCTTGGCCGTTCGCGGCGGGCGGGCGGGCTTTGTTCGCGCTCGGCGACCGCAGCGATGGAGGTTCTGAGTTTGTCCAGCAGCGCGGCCAGTGTCCGGAGCTCACCCGGCTGCCAGCCGGCGACGAACAAGGCGAACCGGTCCAGGCCGACTTGCTGCAGGCGCCGCATCTCGGCCCGCCTTGCTGGCGTGAGCGTCACCAGCCACGAGCGCCCGTCAGCGGGATCGCCGCTGACCTGCACGTAACCCGCGTCCTCCGGCTCCCGGACCTGCCGGGTGACCAGCGACGGGTGAACGAGCTGCAGGTCAGCGATCTCCGATGGGCGGATGCCGTCGCGCCCGGCGATCACCTGCAGCAGGCTGAGCGCGCCCGCGGCCTTCTTCTGGCGCCTCGCCCGCTCCAGCCCGGCAGTCACGGTGAACAGCGCCGCCACCATGGACTGCACGTCATCCCTGCTCGGAGGCACGACAGTACACCGCGATCGCACGTGCTCCGGGGAAGCGGGCGAGCAGCCGCTGACTGATTGACCCGGCCCGCAGGCGAGGTCCAGCGCCGCGAACGACGTGGGCAGCAGCGCCGCCAGCGCGTCGAACATCGCCGTGAAGCGCGCTTCGCGCTCGGGAACGTAGCCCTCTTGCTGCGCATCCCATCGCTGCAGCCAGTCCAGCCAATCGATCTGCTGGTGTACGTCCAGGTTCATGCGGGTCACCTACTCATGTCGTTGACACGGTTGCCAGCAAGTCGAGCAGCGCCTGCCACCACTGGGCCAAGCGTTGCTGGAACGGGAGCAGCGGGAAACCGTGGCGGGCGGCGTGCTCCTGCGGGATACCGTCCCAGCCGAGGTGCTCGACGACGACTCGGGTACCGCCGTCGACGTGCTCGAAGCGGACGTGCACCTCGGTCTCGCGGCCGGGTGGGAAGGAGGCTGCCCGCCAGCTGAAGACCAGCCGGCCGGGCGGGTCCCAGACCCGGACTTGCCCGGCCTCGAACTGCACGCCGTCGGGGTACGACTCGATGATCCGGCCGCCGGGGCCGGCCTCGATGGCGAGCCGGCCGTCACCGCGGCCGTTGAGCTCGAACAGGCCGTGCGGGCGCCACCACTGCCCGATCTCGGCGGTGAATGCCGTGAAGACCCGGCTCGGCGGCGCCGCGATGCGCAGCGCCACCAATACCCGTGACGTCACGGCGACTGCTCGACGTGGGCCTTGAGGGCGGCCAGCTGATCGGCCCAGCCCTGCTCGATGGCATCGAGCCACGACCGCAGCTCGGCCGTCGCCCCCGACCGCAACGAGTAGACGCGCACCCGGGCGTCGAACTGCGGGCTGGCCTGTTCGACAAGTTCACTGTCGCGAAGCACCTTGAGGTGGCGGCTCATCACCGACGGGCGTAGGGCCAGCGCGGCGGACAGCTCCCCGGCGCGGTGAGGCCGTTGGCGCAGCAGCTCGACCACCTGGCGGCGGTACGGATCGGCCAGCGCGTCCAGGGTGCGGTCGAGGCGGTCGGGCATGGCCGCCGCGGACGTCGCGCTCACGCCCAGCTCGACGCTACGATTCGCTGGCCGATCGCCGCCTCGGCCTCCGCCCTGGTCACGTCGCGGACGTGCACCGAGAACGTCCACACGTGGCCTTCGAGGTCGACCGCCCGGTAGGTGCGGTCGCCGTAGAACTGGTCCTGGGGCTCGGCGGCGATGGTGGCGCCGGCGCCCCGGGCCCGTTCGCAGTGCCCGTCGAGGTCACCGGTGAGCTCGACGTGCGTGCTCTGGGTGTTGGCCCCGCCGGTCGATGCCGGGCTGCGGGTCCACGCGGCCCACTCGCCGCCGATCATGATCCGCCCCCGCCCGCCCATCGCCATCTCGTAGTGGGACATGGTGGGGTCGCTGTCAGCGCCCTCGATGGCCATCGTCACCTCGAAGCCGAACGCGCGCGCCAGCCAGTCCAGCGCGGCCCTGGGCTCGCGATAGGTGACGGCCACGGTGAAGGTGGGGGAGTTCATGAACAATCCTTTCTCGTTTTCCAGAATAGTTTCCAACTACGAGAATGATCTGTCAACGGCCCGGCAGCGGCGGCGCGCTCGGCGGCTTGTCACGCAGCCCTGGCCGGGTAATCGGTCCAGGTTGGATCGGTGAGTCGGTCGCGAAGTTGACCCTCGGCGAGGCCCGGGTGTTGTGCCAGCGGACGTAGCCGGCGATGGCGGCGTTCTGCTCGGCGTGGCTGCCGTGGTCGGTGCCGTTGAGGGCGAAGTAGCGCAGCGCGGCGAACTCGGCCTCGATCCAGTTCAACCACGAGCCGTAGGTCGGCAGGAACACCAGCTCGACCCGGTTGTGGGCGCACCAGCAGCGGACGGTGGCGTGGCGGTGCGGTGAGAAGTTGTCGCAGACCACGTACAACTTCTCGCCCGGCCAGCGGGCTCGCAGGGCCTTGAGCAGGTCGAGGAACTCCGTGGCCCGCTTGCGGTCGCGGATCCGGCAGAAGATCTTGCCGGTGGCGAGGTCCAGCGCGGCGAGCATGTGCAGTACCCCGCTGGAACGGGTCTAGGTCGCCCGCTGCCGGTGGGCTTGCCCCGCGGTCGCCAGGCGATGCCCTTGCGCGGGAGCAGGTTCAGCGGCCCGAACTCATCGACGCACACCACCCGGGCGAATACGCTCGGTCGACGAGCCACACCCACCTCCCGCACTCGATATGCAGGAGAGCCTGACCCGGCCGACCAGTGAGATCAATTACCCGGCCAAGGCTGCGTGACAAGCCACTAGCTCGCGGCCGCCGGGTCAAGGACTGAGCTGGTGCAAGGAATCGGGCTGCCCATGCGTGTATCGGGTGTGGAGGAAGACCGGCGCGAGTTCGCGGGGTTCTATGCGGCTGCCCGTGATGACTGCCTGCAGGTCGTGCTGATCAGCGTGGGTGACAGGGATCTTGCCGAGGATCTAGTCGCGGAGGCCTTCACCAGGGCGTGGATGTCGTGGCGGAAGGTGCGCGCGCATCCGGCGCCGCGTGCCTGGGTCGTGCGCACCGCGCTGAACGCGCATGTGTCCTGGTGGCGGCGGCACCGCCGGGAGGTCACGCTGGGCAGCCACGACAGCGCGGCAGCCGCCGGCCAGGACCCGGCCCTGGACAGCTCGCTGGTGGCGGCACTGCGGCGGCTGCCGGTCCGGCAGCGCGAGGTCATCGCGCTGCGGCTGCTGCTCGACCTGGACACCGCCACCACCGGCCAGGTACTCGGCATGCCCGGCGGGACCGTCGCCTCCCACCTTCACCGGGGGCTTGACGCGCTGCGCCGCGAACTGCCATCCCCTGACGATCAGGAGCGGATCACATGACTGACGACGCCGCGCTCACCGCCCTGGCAACCCGCCTGGCCGAGGTGCGTGACTCGGTGAGCGGCGTGCGCATGACCAGGCCGGCCAGCGAGATTTTCGCCCGCGCCCACAAGCGCCGCCGCCGCCGGGTACTGGCCGCGGCGGGCGCTGCCTGCGCCGCCATCGGCATCGCCCTTGCCCTGGCGGTCCCCGGAAGCCAGGCCCGGCCAGTGCACGTGCACCTGGCCGCCTGGTCGGTGGACACCAACCCGGACGGCACGGTCACCTTCAAGCTGCGCAACACCTCACAGCCCGCCCGGCTGCAGCACGTACTGGCAGAAGCGGGAGTCCCGGCGATGGTCCGACAGGGGGAAATCTGCCTGGCCCAGGGCCGGCACGTGCTGCTGCCCACGCAGGGGATCGTCAGCGATCTGAACGGGAAGCCCACGCCGATGGGCTCGGTGTTCTTGCTGATGGGGGGAGCAGGACACGGGGGAAACCAGCTCCTGAATTGGGCGTGGACCATCACCCCCGCCAAGATTCCCACCGGCACCCGGTTCGTGATCAGCGCAATACCCGGCGACCACGTCCCGGCTACCCACATTCAGGCCGCGTGGGAGTTCGTCCCCACCAGCGCGCCGGTGACCTGCGCCAAGTCTGTGAAACCCTCCTAGCCCGCCACAGAACGCCCCGTTCGGGCGCGGCACCCACGCCCACGCTGGCCACCGGGCTGCCGCGCAGAACGGCGGCTCGGCGCGCGTTCTGCCGGGCCATCTCCGTCACTTAGCGTGGCGCCGTCTATCGATGTATTCGACTGTCTGGCCGGGTACCAGGATGTACCGGAACCAGCGGTCCGCCAGTGATGAGCAGGTCCTCACCGGCCTGCTCCTGCCTTGACCAGCGGGCGGCAGCCGCACCGCTGAGCGGGCATGGGAACGCCTTGCCGATCTCTGGCCCAGCACGCTGACCGGCGACAGGCCGGACAGCGCCTGGCCGGTTCCGGGGATCGGTGGTCTTAGCCGCTAGGCTCTGCGTCATCACACAGCGTGACCACGAGCCTGAGGCTTCGCTGCGGGGGCTTCCCGGCTCCTTGCTCCGCAGTGAAGGCCGCTGCGGCCTCCAGCATCTGCGCGCCAAAGCACTCGCCCAGCACATCGGCAATGATCAGGGCCTGGTCCTCTCCCATCGGGGCCGTGCCGGTCACGTAAAGGGCGTCCTCGGTGAAACTGAACGAGAAGGTCGCCGGGACCTCGCCAGCTTCCTGGGTCTTGATCAGGAAGCCCAGTCCCTCATCGCTGCTCACTTCGCCTCCTTGGTACCGCTCAGCCGCTGATGCTGCGCCTGAGCGAACCGCCCAGGCCCGGCACAGATCGAGCGCATACCCGCCCCAGCCTCGCAGCGTTGCAGAGACCTCCGCCGAGTTCATCGGTACCCCGGACGCCCCGTCGCCACGCTTGCTCACCGCGCCCACCGGCTCAGAGGTAGTGGGTCGGTTTTGTTCCGCGAGCGGCGCACCATCTGGTGACGTTCCGGCCCGGGCAGGGCTGGGACTGGCGGGCCGGGCGCCTCATCTGGGTCATCGCGTTCCGCCGGGCGGTGCTGCTCAACAACATCGCCCTGCCGGATTGCGCGGCGACTGTGCCGACCGCCTGCTGCGGGTGGAACTTGACGTGCTGGGCGATGCCGACCGGCTGGCGGAGGCGGGGCCTCACGCAGTGGGAGAAGGTCCGCCCTGGGTTCCGCGCTCGGGCCTGCCGGATTTGGCCGTGGCCGCGCTCGCCAAGCTCCCCCGCTGTGCACCTTGACCGGCGCCGCAAATGGCCGACTGCGCCCCGCGTCCTGGCCGCCCGTGGACATGGTGCTAGCCACTGAGGGCTTGGAGTTCCGCATGGGACAGCGTGGCCACATCGCTGCCGGGCAGCGGCGGATGGCCGCGGCGGCAGCGGCCGTCGCGGCGGTTGCCGCTGCCCGCAATGGGGAATGGGAGGGCACGGCCAGCGAGCTGCTGAAGGAACTGCGGCCAAAGGACGACCAGGCTCTACGACTCGCGTCGTGACCGGGCGGGAACAGCTCGCCACCTTCAAGGCCGGGATGGAAGCGCTGAGGACACCGGAGGTGCCGCATGACAGGCCAAACCGCGGGGTGTTCAGCTGGTCCGGTTCACCTTGGCGGATGTGTATTCACTCGCGGATATGGTGCCGGCTGCGACGATCGCTGCTACTCCCTGTACGACGGTATCGTCCGCCAGGCCATTGCTGTACGCCCGGTAGGCGGCCGGGTCCATGAGGGCGGTAACCCGCCATTTGCCTTCTTCGCCGGGCAGTGCTTCCCGGTAGATGACTACGGGTGCCCCGCTGGTGCCCGGGTCTAGTGCCCGGTACACGGTCCCGGGCGGGTCGCCCGGGACGTCAAGCGGGATTGGCTCCCCGCTGGCACTAGGGATGCGCAGGATGGTGCGAGCGACAGCGGCGGCGGCGCTGGCGTCCAGCTCGCGCATCTTGTCCACCACGGTCTGCGGCACCAGGACGTCAGAATCTTCGTCCCTGCGGGCGGTGTCCGCTGCTTCCGTGCTCACACTTCCGAGGTTATGCCGGCCGGCCCCCGGCGTCGACGGTGCCCGGGTCATTCCAGGAACTCGCGCAGGGCTTCGCCGGCTGGCTGCGCGGGCGCGGACCGGGCTTGGGCGGATTCGCCGACGGCTTCTCCGGTTTGCGTCCCGACGTTAACAGTCAGCTCAAGCTTGCTCGCTGTCTCGCGGGCGGTCTGGCTGGCCTTGATGGCCTCGTCCCTAGCCTGGCGGGCCTGCCATGCGAAGCCGGCGAATGCGATGCTGCTCGCGTCGGGCAAAAGCAGCAGGAGCACGATCACAAGAACCGGCAGCCATGTAGTGGCGCTGTGAGGGGTTCCCAGTACCGCCCAGGCGCCGATGACGACCCCCAGCGCGCCGAGATAGCGGACGAACCGCAAAGGCGCGTCGTCGCGGAGCTTCCGCCAGGCGTCGGCGTCGAGTTTCTGGACAGTGCGCCAGGTAGTAACCAGCTTGCCCGCATCTGCGCCGCTACCAGGATTGCCGCTGCTGTTGGCTGCCATGACGAGTACCCACGGTAGCGGGAGCGTCAACGGTTAGCGATCACTTCCTCTGCTGCCGGGATGCTGCCCATCGCCTGCGTCTGCATCCTCAGCCGCCCGGCCGACAGAATCCCTGGTCCGCAGGAGCTCCTCGCGGGGGACTATGACAACTGCGGCCCGCTTCAGATGGTCGTTGATTCCCAGCCACCCGGGTGGCCGCCGGGCCGGTGAAGGCGGAGGCGGCGCCAGCCGTGTGTGTACGGGCGGTGCAGGGGAGGCGGCGGGCCCAGGGGCATCCAGATCACCGCGCCGATGAACATCACCAGCAGCAGCGTCAGGAAAGCAACCAGCCAGAACACCACATCGTTAACCAGGGCCGCATGGCTCATTGGCCACCTCCAGTTCGGCCGTGGCCAGCCTGACCGGCCCAGCAATACCGGGGCGGGGCCCGGGGAACCCCCAGCCCCGAAGTCATGCCGGGACGCGACGCAGGCTACGCTCGCCCACCCGCCCACGCCGGGCCTTCACCGGGCCCTTGCCCGGTCCGCCAACCCACCTGGCAGGTCAGCCCCACCCGCGGCTCCCGCCGCAGCCCAGCTGAAACCGGACCTCGGCCAGGCGCTCGATCACGGACCGCGGCCGGGGGCTGCGGCCCGCACCACTTTCAATAGCGGGGGCCAGGCGCGGGCCGCGCCCTCCGGACTGCTCACCCCTGGCGGCCGACACCGTCGCAATCACCCACGAGGCGCGCTAACCGCCTGGCGCTTCCGGCAGGTGACAGCCGCGCGGCGCTGTGCCTACGCTGGCGAAATGCCGCACCATTTCGCTGGCCTGGCACCCCGGGAATGGCTGGACAGTCATCCCGGCAGCTACGTGGTCACCGTGAAGCTAAGGCTCAAGCGGACCGACTGGCCGCGCCACCCCGATGGTTCGGTGGACTTGGAGGCCTTCCCGGAGCGGATCTTCGGGCCAGAGCATGTCGTACGCCATCCCGACGGTTCCACCGAGATCGTGAACGTCCCGGAGTGGAAACTACGCGAACCACCAGGAACCAGGATCCTCCACCGCGCCACCTGCGAAACCTTCGAGACGCTGGACGGTGACGAGTACCAGATGATCTGCGGAACCCGCGACGAACTCGACCAGCGCCTCGCAGGTGAAGACGTCAGCACATGCCAGGTCTGCCTCCGGTGACGAACTGAGAGACGCCGCTCCGGTAACCGGGAAAGCTAGGCGCAGCGCGGTTTGAGCGGCACAGAACGTCCAGATCTGCACGCCCGGATGCCTTGATCGGAATCGAGTTGACCCGCATGCGGAACGGCGGCTACTTGCGCACGCAGGCCGTCCATGCTGAGTCACTTAGCGTGAGCGTCGCTGCCCGGTTCTCGCCCATGTATTCCGGGGACCGGGCTGCTCAGTCAGTTCGCCGAGCGCGAGGTGGTAACCCGGCTCAGGGTAATCTTCGAGCTCGCCTGGGGCCGTGCGGCCCTCTCCGGGGGTTGTCACCGCGCCGTTGTCTGGGGCGCGGCGGCTTGCGGGGCTGCGGCGGTCCCGGCGTCGGCGAGCAGGTGCCAGGCGCGGGTGAGCAGCTTGCGGGCGACCGCGGTGGTGGCGATCTTCTTCCCGCGCCGTTTGGCGATGCGCTGGAAAGTGGCGGTGAACTGCGGGTGCCGCTTGGCGGTCCGCGCTGCCTCGCACAGCACCCAGCGCAGCCACACCGAGCCTTCCTTTCCAGATGTGCCCGTAGTGGGCGACCCGGTTGCTGCCGCGGACGGCCGGGGTCGGCCCGGCCCACGACGCCAGCTGGCGCGCCGAGCTGGACCGGCTGATGTCGCCGGCCCCGGCGAGGATCACCAGCGCGGTGAACGGCCCGGCGCCCGGCAGCTGGGTGAGCAGCTTGACCCGTGGATCAGACCGGGCGCGCTGGCGGATCTCCCAGTCCAGCCGGCCGGTCCGGTCCTGCAGCGCGCCGATCAGGCCCAGGTCGTCGCCGGCCAGCTCGCGGGACACCGCGGGCAGCTCCACGGACGCCAGCCAGGCCCGGCCCGGGCCGCTCCAGTACCCCGCTGCCCGGCCGGTCATGGCCGTAGCCGGCCACGATGGCATGGATCCGGTTGCGCAGCCGGGTCCGCAGCCGCACCAGTGCCACCCGGTGGCGCAGCAGCGCCCGGAGCTGCCGGATCGCCGGCGGGGCGATCCACCCCTCCGGCAGCAGGTCCGCGCGCAGCAACTGGGCCACGATCGCCGCGCCGGCCCTTGTCGTTCTTCAGCCGCGCCGAGGCGATCGCCTGGCACCGCGACGGGTGCACCAGGTGCGGCGCGAACCCGTAACCCTCCAGCAGCGCCACCAGCCAGCCGGTGCCATAGGGGCCCCGAACGCGGCCGGCGTCCCCGGCGGCAGCCCGCCGATCACCTTCAGAACCGGCTGCACCCCGTTGGGCACATTCCGGTTCGCCAGGACCTGCCCGTCCTGGTCGATCACCGCCACCTGAGAGCGCTTGCGGTGCACGTCGATCCCGACGTAAACAGACATCACCGGCCTCCTTCCCGAGCTCGAATGTCACCCGGAGCATCGCGCTACCGGGCTGAGCAGGGAAGGGGGTCCGGCCTCACGCCCGGCCCCCACAGTGTCAGTTCGGCGTACGAGGCGCTGAGCGGCCCATGACGTTCACCGCGGCGGCGGGATGCACAGGCGGCCGTAGGTGGCCGGCGGTGTAGGTGCTGCGGCCAGGGCAACCTTGGCGTGCTCTCACTCGTCTTTAGCTGGTGACGGCGGAGATGCCCTCGGGCGGCCCCACGACAGGACAGCACTGACCAGTCCAATGCCGATCCTGTTGTCTTGGCAGTTCCCAGCCAGCCGCTTTGATTTCTTCGAGGAAGGCGGGTGGCATCCTCGGCATGAGCGGGCTCCGGCGGCTGGACTACCGCAGTTTGCTGGGCGGCCGCGCCCTGGATGACCCGCGGGAGGAGGCGGTGACGCTGGGCTCGGTAGATGTTCCAGTCCTGTCTCCTTGCCCGGACCCGCCTGCCGG
This sequence comes from uncultured Actinomycetes bacterium, assembly GCA_963730065.1. Taxonomy (GTDB): domain Bacteria; phylum Actinomycetota; class Actinomycetes; order Streptosporangiales; family Streptosporangiaceae; genus UBA9676. The sequence continues at coordinate 12,594 of CAVSQL010000027.1, forward strand.
TGCGAGACGCGACCGGTGGGTGATTTGGCGGTCGCCGCCGGGCCAGCCCATGTGGGCCCGGCCGGTCCTGCTGGGCATCGCCGTGGCCGCCGTCGCGCTGTACGCGCGGAATCTCCCGGATGCCGGGTTCGCCTTCTTCTACTCGACCGCGGTCAAGAGCATGTCGGTGAGCTGGAAGGCGTTCTTTTACGGGGCGTTCGACCCGGCGGCGACGATCACGATCGACAAGCTGGCAGGAGCGTTCTTGCCGCAGGCGGTTTCGGCGCGGCTGTTCGGGTTTCACCCCTGGTCGCTGGCGCTGCCGCAGGTGGTGGAGGGAGCCGTCGCGGTGCTGGTGATGTACCGGGTGGTGCGGCGGTGGGCGGGGGTGATGGCGGGCCTGCTGGCGGCCGGGATCTTCGCTTTCACGCCGGTGGCGGCGTCGATGTTCGGCCACAGCATGGAAGACGGTGCCCTCACCATGTGCCTGGTGCTGGCGGCCGATGGCTGGCAGCGGGCGGTGACCGGCGCCCGGCTGCGGTCGCTTGTATGGGCCGGGGTGTGGGTCGGCCTGGGGTTTCAGGTCAAGATGCTGCAAGCGTGGATGATCCTGCCCGCGCTGGCGCTCGGCTACTTGCTGGCCGCGCCGGCCCGGCTTCCCCGGCGCTTGTGGCAGCTGGGTGTGGCCGGCACGGTGATGCTGGCGGTATCGCTGTCGTGGATCGCTCTCTACACATTCACGCCGGCCACCTCCCGGCCCTATATCGACGGGACCACGAACAACAGCGCGATCGCCATGGTGTTTGGCTACAACGCGCTTGAGCGGTTCGATATCCGCGTGCCCGGTGCCATCACCCTTGGCCCGGGTGTGATGGTCCCGCCCGGCCCCGGGAACTGGGCCAGGAACGCCTACCAGCTGTTCGGCAGCGGCTTCGGCCCGCAGATCAGCTGGCTCTTCCCCTTGGCGTTGCTGGCCCTGGCGGCCGGGCTGGTCGCGTGGCGGCGCGCCAGCCGGGCCGATCCGGTGCGGGCGGGGTTTGTCATGTGGGGGATCTGGCTGGCGACCTTCGCCGTCGTCTTCAGCACGATGAGCATCGTTGCGCACACCGCGTATGTGGCCTCGCTCGCGCCGCCGGTCGCCGCCTTGTCCGGGGTGGGCATCGTGATGTTCGGGCGGTGGTACCGGGCCGGGCACTGGCGTGGCCTGCTGCTGCCCTTGGCAGTCGCGGCGGAGCTGGCCTGGGCGGCCCGCCTGTGGTCGGACTATCCCGGGTTCCTGCCCTGGGCGCGGTGGGCGGTGATCGTGGTAGGCGCCGCCGCCGCCGTCGCATTGGCGGTAGCTTGGCAGTCACAGCGTGCTTTCCGCACTCGGCACCAGGCGGTGGGGGCGGCGCCGCAGCACGCCCGCCGTCCTCAGCCCAAGACTCTGCGGTGGCCCGTTCGCGCTGGCACCCCAGGCGAGGCTGGTGCCGGTCCTCGCATCCGGGGTCGCCTGGCGGCGGCAGGGCTGATAGCTGGCGTGGCGGTTATGCTGGCGGCACCCGTGAGCTGGGCGCTGTCGGTGCTCGATCCCGTCTATGCGGGAGGCTCATTCAACGCGATCGCCGGCCCTGGCGGCGCAGGGGGAAATCCCTTCCACGTGACGGCCACCTTGACCGGCCCAGAGAGGCGCATCTACACCTACGTCAGCGCCCACCGTGACGGGGCCAGCTACCTGATGACCGTCCAGTCCTGGCTCCAGGCCTCCCCCTACATCCTGGCGACCGGGCAGGAAGTGCTGCCCATGGGCGGCTTCACCGGCCAGGCGCTCCACCCGACACCAGCCCGCATCCAGCAGCTTGTCAGCAGCGGCCAGCTCAGGTTCTTCCAGCTCGTCGGCGGCTGGCTGACCGGCCCCGAAGCTTACATGATCACTAGCTGGGTCAAAAAAGACATGCCGCACGATTCCCGCCAAGAACTACCGCGACGCTCCCGCCGTCGGCGCGCGGCCTTCCCTCACGGGTCGCCGGCCCGTGACCCTCTACCAATGCGGCAGGGGTAGCTGACTGCGGCCAAGGCAGGCCCTGCGAGGCCATGTGTCTGTACCGGGTTGAGACGGCTTCGAGGACGGGTGAGGCCATTCCTTTAACCGGTGGGTGACAGCAGGTCCCAGGGCAGCGGCGCCCATGGCGGCGCGGTGGGCTCCTTCGTCACCGGGCTCGGTGGCATGGCCACCCCCATCCAAGTCGTCCTCGACTGCTCCGATCCCTCGGTGGTAGCGCGGTCTTGGGCGGTCGCATAGCGATTCATCCGTGCGGCGGCTGCGTGCCGAAGGCAGCGAGCAGATCGACGCGTTATGCGCATTGCCGCCAGCGAACACCGAAGAACCATGCTCGCGCATAACGGCGGCTCGGCGCGCGTTCTCCTTGTCCTTCTGGATCACTTGGCGTGAGGTGTGGTCGGCCTGGGCCGCGAGGTAGGTCTGGCGGAGTGCGAGCCCGGTCAGGCCCTCGGTCACGGCCAGCTCTTCCCGTTGCCGGGCGTCAAGCGCGGGCCCGGGCAGGAACAGCCCGCGGCCCGTGCACGGGGCGCGGGCCGCCCGGGCCGGGTATGGCGGCAGTCGCGCCGCAGCGGTGGCCGGTCGTCTGCGCGCCGGCCTGGAGCACGTCGCCGGCGCCGATGGTGAGGCTGGCGTGGCAGCCCAGGCACCTCACGCGGACGGGCCGGTCCCAGTCGATCTCACCAGCTGGGGTCAGCGCGTAGTCCATCGGCTCGGGCGGCGCGATGAACCCGCAATCTGGGCACCGGAGGTACGGCTGAGCGGCGCCCACACTCACTGCCCGGCCTGCTGGTCGTAGGGCCCCGGCTGGTTCGGGCCAAAGCCGTGGACCTCGGCCGGGCCGGGCTCCAGCTGGCGCGCCTCCGCCCGGGCGATCACCTCGGCGTACCCGGCGTCATTCATGCCGAACTGGCCGCGCTCGCCGCCGTAGGCGCCGGTCCACAGGTGGTGCTGGCCCTCGGCGAACTCCCGGTACTCGCGCCGGGCCTGGTCCACGCGGCCGCCAGCCGCGTCTGCGATCTGCCCCCAGGTCGCCCCTGCCTCCAGCGCCCGGTGTACCTGATACGGGTGCCGGTAGACCCGGGCCACCACCTCGCCGTTGGCCAGCACCTCCAGATACTCGCTCAGGGTCAGCGGTTCGGGGTTGGCGCTTCCGTGCTTGGCCGGGTCATACTCGCCCCGCGCCACGAGGGTGGCCCGCGCGCGGGCCGACAGGTCGCGCTGGGTCAGCTCGTCGTACCGGTCCCGGGCGTCCAGCCAGGTCCGGCCGCTGCGGCTGGCGGCGAGGTAGGTGGCGGGCCGGGCCCCGGCCAGCTCCTGCACCTCGGCGTCGGTCATCTCGCTGACTCGCTTCTGCGTCATGATGGTGTCCTCCGGCTGGTCAGTGCCTCGGCGTCTAGAACGGGCTGCGGGAGGTGTTCCCGGCCGCCAGGGAGGGCCGGTGCTGGTTCCACAAAACGGCGAATGTCCTGGCCGCGCTGCCCAAGTCCGCGCACCCCGGGGCGAGGAAAGCGCTGGCGGAGATCTGGGGCGCCGAGGACAAGCAGCATGCCCGGGCGGCGGTCAAGGCGTTCGAGGACGCCTATGGCGCCAAGTTCCCCAGGGCAGTCGCGAAGATCACCGACGACCTCGAGGAGCTGCTGGCGTTTTACGACTACCCAGCTGAGCACTGGGTCCACCTGCGGACCACCAACCCCATCGAGTCCACCTTCGCGACGGTAAGGCACCGGACCAAGATCACCAGGGGCCCGGGCTCGCGGGCGGCGGGGCTGGCGATGGCGTTCAAGCTGATCGAGTCAGCCCAAGACCGCTGGCGCGCCGTCAACGCACCCCACCTCGTCGCCCTGGTCCGCGCCGGAGCAACCTTCGTCAACGGCAAAATCGTCGAACGACCCGGAAAGGAGGCCCAGCCCGAAGCAGCCTAAACGATCTTGATCCACAGGTCTTGACAATTGCTCGCGAACAGCGAGAAGAGGATGCCTGAAACAGCTGCCTGGAAGCCGGCTGCGGTCCCAGCGGTATCAGAAACGTTCGTATTGCAGTGTCATATTCGGTGTCGGGCATTTCCGCGACCCGAAGCTCGCGCTCAAGAGCCTGCGGGTAGGCGGCACAACCTCACGGAAACTGGGGCCAGGGATGAGTCATCCGGGGTGGCTAGTACTACGAGCGTAATCAGGGTGTCACCCTTGGCGGGATCCATCGCGGTGTGGGTCAATGGGCTGAGCCCACCGGTGAGGGGGGCGGCTGGCGATGGGCGTGGTCTGGTACCGGCTGCGGGCGGACGCGCGGGTCAGGTGGCGCACGCTGGCGCTAATCGCGGTGCTGGTGGGGATCGGCGGCGGGGTGGCCCTGACGGCGTTCGCCGGTGCCCGGCGTACGTCGTCGGCGGTCCCGCAGATGCTGGCCTATAGCCGCCCGGACGACGGGGAGGTAAGCTTCGGCGGTTTCTGCCCGCCGCCCAGAGTAACCGGCCCTGCGGCCAGGTCTCTGGCGCCGCTGCCCGGCACAGCCCGGGTGCTGCGCCTGCCCCAGGTGGCGGCCTATTCGCGCATGCCCTACCTGTTTTTCTCTGTCAGCCCCTCCGGTGCGGGCCTGGGGAGCGTGAATGTGACCGCCTCCGCCGACGTCCAGGGCTTTCGCACCATCGACCGCCCGCTGATGGTCGCGGGCAGGTTCCCCAGCCCCCGGCGCCCCCTCGATGCCGCGGTTAACGAGCTGGCGGCGCAGCGGCTCCACCTGCGCGTGGGAAGCCGGCTGACCCTGTATGCGTACTCGGAAAAGCAGGTGCTGGCATGCGGCCTGGCCGGCGCCGGGGCCAGGCCTCCCGCACCATCGGGCCCGCGGTTCACGGTGCGTGTGGCCGGGATCGCCAGGACCCCGATCGACGTCAACGCCATCGTGCCGCTGGCCGCCGCCCAGGGCGTCGACTATGAGGGACAGGTCAACCTCTTCCTGACTCCGGCGTTCCTGCTCCATTACGCCGCCGCGCTGGGTGTCCCGGTCCAGGACGTGGGCGGGATGAACGGCTATTGGGTGCGCTTGCATGGCGGGCTCGCCGAGTGGAACGCCTTCGCGGCCGGGGTCTCGCGGCTGGATCACTCCACCTTCCTGCAGGCCGGCGGCCTTGGAGGTGGCGGCGCTGGGCTGCAATTCGCGGCCGCCAGCGCCGAGCGGGGTACGCACCTGGAGGCCGTCGCCCTGTTGCTGTTCGGGGCGCTCGCCGCGCTCGTCACCCTGCTCCTGGCAGGGCAGGCGCTGGCCCGGCAGGTGCTGCTGGAGGAGGCCGACCTGACGGTCCTGGCAGGCCTGGGGATGAGCCGGGCTCAGATCGTGGCCATGGTGGTGCTGCGGGCGGTGCTGACCGGGGTGGCCGGTGGTGTGCTGGCCATTGCCGTGGCGACGGCTGCCTCCCCGCTGATGCCGGTGGGACTGGCGCGCCAGGCCGAGATCTCGCCGGGGATCTCGGCCGATGCCGTCGTGTTCACCGCCGGGCTCCTTGCCATCGTGGTGCTGATGGCGGCGCTGGCCGCACTGCCGGCATGGCGGGTAAGCAGCCACGGCCCCGGGCGGCGCAGCGGCGGCACCCGCCGGCCGGGCACGCCACAGCTGGCTGGCGCGCTGGCGCGCTCCTCCCTGCCCCTAACCACGGTGCTGGGTGTGCGGTTCGGGCTGGAACGGGGCCACGGCCGAAGCACGGTGCCAGTGGGTACAGCGCTGGCGGGGGCTGCCGTGGCGTTGATGGCGGTCGCGGCGGCGCTGACCTTCGGGGCCAGCCTTGACCAGCTGGTGACCTCACCCTGGCAGCAGGGCTGGAACTGGGACGTACTGGTCGGCAACCCGAACACGGTGACCGACCCCACGGGTCATATCGTGCCGCGGCTGGCCGCCGACCCGCTCGTCGGCTCCTACTCGGCACTGACGAACCTGAACGGGGGCTTCACCGTCGACGGCGCCGCGGTAGGTAACGTCCTGGTCTTCGACCCATTAAAAGGCGCGGTGTTCCCGCCGCTGCTCCAGGGCCGCCCCCCGCGCGCCCCGGGCGAGATCGTGCTTGGCAGCAGCACGCTGCGCCAGATCGGCCGGCACATAGGACAGACGGTCAAGCTGCGGACGCCCGTCGGGACAACGACCGCGATGAAGGTCGTTGGCCGCATGATCGTCCCGTCGGTCGCGGACCTGCTCACCAACGGCCTGGGCCAGGGGGCCTGGGTGCCGGCCAGCTACTTCCGGCGGTTCAAGGCCGAACTGGCCGGCCGGCTGAACGTGCCGCCGCTTTTCTACGACCTGTTCGCCGTCCGCTATGCCCCGGGCGTGCCGCCGGCGCAGGCCTACGCCCGGCTGCGGCACGACTTCGGCCCCACCGTGTTGCGGCAGCTCCCGGGGCTGAACATCGTCAACCTCCAAAGCGTCGACGGCCTGCCGCTGGTGCTGGCCGGACTGGCCGCCTGCCTCGGCGCCGCTGCCCTCGGCAACACGCTGACGATCTTCGTCCGCCGCCGCCGCCGTGACCTCGCCATCCTCAAGACCCTGGGATTCCGGCGGCGGCAGGTCGCCGCCACCGTGGCCTGGCAGTCGACCACCTTTATACTGGCCGCCCTCGCTCTCGGGCTACCGCTCGGCGTGGCCGCCGGGCGCTGGGCCTGGGACCTAGCGGCCGCGCAGCTCCAATCGGCCGCACCACCGGCCGTCCCGGCCCTCGCCATCGCGCTCATCGTGCCCGCCGCCCTGCTAGCTGGGAACGTCCTGGCCGCCCTGCCCGCCCGCACCGCAGCGCGGACCCCGCCAGCAATCGCACTGCGCCAGGAATAACGGCCAGACAAGACCAAGCTTCCAACGACTTGCCATATGCGAAATACGCCAGAAAGTCCACTTAACGGCTACATATCACCTCGCTCAGAATACACTCACATCGGCTACTTGAGCGGTCGTCTCCCCCGATTCTCGCAGCATGAATCGCCCGGCAAGCCCGGCGGCCGACCCTGCCACAGCGGCCCGGAGTGTGCCCATTTCCAATGAGCATCGTCTTGTCGTACCTGACATATTGGGCACAACGATCAAGCTCAGCTTCCTGGAGGGCCGCTCGCTTGGCGCCAGCGGACTACAGCCAGCGGGGTAGGTGCCATCACCTCTATATAGGACCGGCCGTCGTGACGTGCCTCCAGATCCGC
>CAVSQL010000028.1:0-49044 GCA_963730065.1 uncultured Actinomycetes bacterium
CGAGCTGCGCAACCTGGTCCGCGGCATCTACCCCCCCGGTGCTGGCCGACCGCGGCCTGGGCGAGGCGGTCCGGGCGCTGACCCTGGACACGCCGCTGCGCACCGAGACCGACATCGTCCTGCCCGGACGGCTCGACGCGCCGGTCGAGTCCGCGTGCTACTTCGCGGTCGCCGAGGCGCTCACCAACGCGGTCAAGCACTCCGGCGCCCGCCACGCCCAGGTCCGGATCCGGCACGCCCGCGGCATGCTGCGGGTCGAGGTCACCGACGACGGCTGCGGCGGCGCCGACCCGGCCCAGGGCAGCGGCCTGGCCGGGATCGAGCGGCGGCTGGGCACATTCAACGGCATCCTGGCCGTCAGCAGCCCACCCGGCGGCCCGACCATGATCGTCATCGAGGTGCCGTGCGCGCTGTCCTCGCCGAGGACCTGTTCCTCCTGAGGGACGGCTTGTCCGCCTGCTCAAGGCGCACGACTTCGGGATCGCGGCCACGGCCGAGGACGCACCCGGCGCGCGGACGCGCCGGACCCAGCCTGCTGAACAACTCCCCGCTGTCGTTCAGATCTCGGCCAGACAGCGCCGGAAAGGCAAAGCCATAACTGATCATTCTGTGCCGCCTGGCCACAGGGAACTCGTCATCCCCATGCAGCGCCTAGTCGGCGTTAGCCGTGCCTGCGAGCGCTGAGAGACCCCGGCCGCGCTCACATTCGGTAGCCGGCCGCCCCGCCCTCGGCTGGCCGTAACGACAGAGAGCCGGTCCGCTCAATCAGCAGGCCCTGGAGCAGCGGATCTCGGGGCACGTCACGAGGCAGGCTCTCTATATAGGTGACAGCACGAGCCCCGCTGGCGCCAAGCGGGCGGGCCCCTCCAGGAAGCTGAGCTTGATCGTTGTGCCCAAAGTGTCAGGTACGACAAGACGATCCTCATTGGCAATGGGCACACTCCGGCGCTGCTGTGGCAGGGTCGGCCGCCGGGGCTCGCCGGGCTTGTTGGCTCGCTGTCAGATGAAGTGCAGGAGCGCTCCTGTGGCCAGCGCGAGCAGTGCCGGGGGGCCCTGGTAGCTGCCGGTGAGGCGGGTTTGCCCGCCGTGTGGATCGCGGGTGCGTGCCGCGTCGATGCGGATCGGGCTGCCCGCCACGGTTCCGCGGATCTGCCCGGACGTGAGCGGCCCGTCGATGGTGGCGTAGATGGTGAACTCGGTGCGGCCGAGCGTCCCGTCAACGGCGACCGTTCGGGTGCCGCCCAGCCCGCCGGAAGCGCGCTCGGCAGTGGCGTGGAGGTCCTCGGCCCCGATGTGCCCGGTGATCGTGCCCTGGCCGAAGAAGTAGCCGGGCTCGAGGTGAAAGGTGGCGTGCAGTTCGGCGGGCTGCCCCGCGAATGACCCTTCCAGGTCCGAGGGCGCCACGTCCGGGTAGATGCGGTAGTTGTCCCCGTTCTGCCAGCTGGCGGCCACCGGTATCGCGGCGAACGTGCCGGCGGCGGCACCGTCATGGGTGGGCACGTTCAGGTCCAGGCGGACGGGCTGCCCGCCGACTGACCCGCTGAGCAGCCGGGAGCGCTCGAAGGTGAGGTCAGACGCGGGCGTGGCCGGGGACGATGACGCCAGCTGGACCGGCATCGGCCGGGAACCGCCGGGCTGGTGTTTCCGGCCGTTCCAGGGGCAGCCGCGGCTCGGGCAGGGGCAGGCCGGTGACATCGACCAGCGTGAGCCCGGCCAGCGGGACGTGCCGGCTGTCGAGGGTCAGATCAGCATCTGCGCCCCGGCCCACCGCCACCCACCAGTCGTCCTGCACGTGGCAGAGCTGGAACGGCGTGGCCTGACCATCGACGGCGATCGTCACGTTCTCCCAGCTCAGCTCGTCCAACCAGGCCGCGGACTGGAGCCGGTCCACCTCCTGGGCACGGGCAAGCTGAGGCGACTCGTCATCGGCATGCTCGCGCAACGCGGCACCGGCAGCGTTGTGGGATACCCACCGCCGAAGCGACGCAAGACCGTCGTCTTGCCGGCGGTGGGAAGTGACCGTGATGGCTGCGTCCCGGTGGCTGTGGCTCACCCCCACCGACATGAGCGTCCCTTCCCCACCGCCACGGCCGGCCCAGCTGAACGAGGACACCGACCTGACGCTGACCAGGCCAGCCCGCCACCCCATACAGCGGCAGCTCCGCTGATGCCCGCCGTCCCCGACCACGCTCCCCGCCAGAGGCCATCACCCGACTATCACACAACCCGCCGCCGGACGGGCTATCAGCCGCCTGCAGCGCTCGCTGGCACAAGCCAGCAGGCGGGTTCCGGCCGTCACAGGGCAAAACAGCCGAGCCGGAGCCCACAGAACTAGCTGACCGGCCGGATGGGGCTGGCGCCAGCCGGGATCCCGCCGCAAGCGCCGAACCGGCAACGATGCTGCAGACGGCACACTTCTCTACGCTGCGTAATCAGCCCTCGCCTCGGAGCAGGGGCGCACACTGCCGCCCATTCGGGGCGGCCGACCGGGCGTGACGGCGTTGCCCGCGACGCGCGCAGATCTGGGATGTCTGTCGTGTTGGTGGCCATATGTGACGGGGATGCGTTCCCATCCACCGCGCTCCTCGGCAAAGTCAAAGCCCAAGTGCAGGTACACGTCGGCTGGCTTCCGCCGTCAACCGCGATCGCTTCAACCTCGATCAGGTAATCGGACCCGGCCGGTCGCTACGGTCTCGGCCTGGGCCAGCTCGCGCTGCAATCGGCGATGGACGCTGGCGCGATCGTTCCTCAGCCCGTCGATGAGCGTCCCGTCGAGGTCGAAAAGGAACATGGGCGCGGGCGGTCCTGGTAACTCAAGGGCGCGGCCATGCACAAGTGCCCGGTGCCCATCCAGGCCGGGACTCAGCTTTCCCGACGGCGGGTACCGCCTCACCGCCTGCGGAACAGCTGGGTTATGCCCGCAAACACCGCAGTGGCCAGCACCCAGCCGAGGATGATCATCAACCAGGTGTAGAGCACGAGCGGGAGTCCCCACGGGGCAATCGTGGCGTCCGGCCACCAGTACGTGGCCTCACGCAGATCGAGGCCGGGGATCAGGAGCTGGAACGAGTAGACGAACGGGTTGAAGCACGGATAGCCAGCCGGGCACATTCCGTTCGCCGGCACGTGATCACTGCCCTGGGTGGCGAAGATCACGCCCGCGTGTTCACCCAGGTAGTAAAGGAGCCCCCCGAATAGCCCCAGCACCAACAGGGCCAGGAAGGGCCGGTGCAGCCGGTAACCGTAGCCGACCGTCCAGTCCAGGAACCTGTTCCATGCCCGGGAACGCCGACGAAGATTGCCGCGTTTACGCAGGTCGCGCAGACTCGCGATGGAGACCTCCTCAGCGGTGCCTTCCTGGCCGCTGAGCCGGTAGGCCTCGGCGAGCTGCTGGTAGGCGGTCCCGGCGTAGCCCTTGGTCTTGCCGAGCCAGGCAATGCGCTGGTTCACCGTTACCTGATCCTTGCCGTCCATGGCCGGGCGGTAGCCCAGGCCTAGCAGCACATAGTTCCCTTCCGGCCAGCTTTGCATCGTGTCGTCGAGCCGACTGACCTGGCCGGAGGACAGATCCACCGGCCCTTCGGGGGATTGATCCAGTTTCCAGATCAGGCGGCCGCCGACCCTAAATCCGCGCGCATCCAGCCCTTCCCCGCCGTGCAGCTGGGCGCTTCTGAAGTTCAGATCGCGAGTGATGTCCGCGTTACGCATCCGCACCTCGCCGGTAGCGCGGAAGCCCTCATTGGCCAGCACGTCGCCGGGCGTGATGAGGCCTGTAAGGTCGAGTGCGGTGCCGTGCTGGTTGTCGAAGACTCCCTCCGTGCATACAAGCTGGCGGCCGATCGTTGCCCGGGCGAACCGGACCTCGCCCATCGCCCGGAAACCGCGATCCAGGTAGACGAAGCCTGGGGTGGTCATCCCGTCCGCGAACAGGGCGTGGCCACCGGGAGTATTGAACAATCCGGCAGTGCAATTCAGCTGGTTCCCGATCTCGGCGCCGGTCAGGCTCACCGTGCCGGCAGCGCGGAACCCCCCGTTGAGGAAAACGTCGCCAGCGCAGCGCAAGCCATCACAATCGAGCGCGTACTCGCCGCTGCGGTCGTTCTGGAATTCGCCATTGGTGGCGTTGAACTGGCGGCTGACCTTGGCGTCATTGAACCGGACCTCACCGCGGGCGGTGAAGCCCTTGTCAAGGTAGACGTCCTCGGCCACGATCCGCTCCGCGTCCAGGGCCCGGCTGCTGGGATTGTCGAAGGAACCCCCGGTGCAGCACAGCTCGCCGGTGATGTTCGCGCCGACCAGCCGCACCGTGGCGGTGGCGCGAAAGCCCCGGTCCAGGTACACGCCGTTCTGGGCGCGCAGCGCATCCGCGTGCAGCGCAAAGGTGGTGGCGCTGACGAAGTTGCCGCCGGTCGCCCGCAGCCGGCCGACCCTGGCCCACTGCACGCAGACCTCCCCGTCGGCACAAAAGCCCCCGTCCAGCAGGACGTCCCTGCCCACCACGATGTGGTCGGCGTTGATGCTGTGTCCTGACGGGTTGGTGAAGCTGGCGTGTCTGCAGTTGAGCTGGTCTTCGATCCGCGCAGAACGCAGGCAGACTTCGCCCCGGGCCTGGAAATCCTCGCCGTTCAGGAAGAGCGTGCCGCCGACCCGGAGGTGATTGGCGCAGATCGCCTGCCCGGACTGCGGCGACAGGTGGTTGCCCGACAGCCTCACATCACCGCGCACCCAGGCCCCTTGCAGGGAGATGAGCCCGGTGACCGTGGCATTCCGGATGACGAGGTCGGTCGCACTGGAGAAATGGTCGGCGAGAATCGAGTCGATCTGGCCGCCCTCCCACTCGACCGGCTTGTCTGCCCGTGCCCGCGTCAGGTCCACCCGGTCATCGAACACGCAGCCGGTGAAACGCAAGGCGTACGCAAGATGGGCGCCGGACAGGTCAAGAGGACCGCGCACACGACCGCCGGCCATACGGATGCGGTTCTTGACCGGCCACTTCTGACAAGCGCCGGTGCACAGGGCACGCAGCACCTCAGCGCGGATTACCGGCTGCTGACCGTTCCGGCGTGCGGACAATCCGGCCTCGGCGTCCACGGCAGCCGCCCGGATCAGCTTTCTCTCCGCCGCTGTCAGCCTTAGCAGGCCCGTGCTGATACGCATGATCCAGCCCCCCAAACGGAGCCATCGGCTCCGCCCCTCCCAATATTAGCCGTATGGAACGGCGCGGGGTAGGGATGAAAGCGCGTCAGCGAGGGGGTGACATCCCGGCGTGCCAGCGTCAGGCCAGGCACATGCCTGGCTATCGAGGCGATTGCCCGCAATTAGCCAAATTTGGTGCCGCATACTCAGAGTCTGGTGATGCAGTCCGTTCAGTGGCCGAATCATCGACCGGTGTCCCAGCGATCCTCCGCCTCTGACCGCCGAGGTTGACGGTCTCTGCCTGCTCAGCGGTGCGGCCAGGTTCAGTCTGGGACCGTAATGGTGGGCTGAGTAGGGCGGTTGTTATGTCGCATGTGTCACCGTTACGGAAGCGCTGGATGGCCACACGGCGCTGGACATCGAGTGCCTGGACCCACCTGCCGCAACGTATCCAGATGTCCGTCATATCGGGGTGACGGCTGCGTCGGATGCACAGACGAGGCTTGAGTAGTTCTGCGAAAGCAATGGCCAGACCAGAGATGAAGTTCCCTGGCGCCGAGACATGGCGCGCGGCCGACCGGCGGCCGTGCCTAGTGACATCCGGCTCAGGGTCGAGTTGCTCTGCCGCCTCCACATCACGCGCAGCCCTGGTCGTGGCGGAGGGTCCTTGGCTGTTGAAATGCCGGCCCGGCGCACCTAGCGATCCTCGGTCCCCAACTTCTGCACACTTGAGTCAAGTTTTCGGGGGGCGTACCGTCGAAGACGTCCGCTCCACATTTGCAGGCAGAGTCCTGACCAGCCACTTTGGGTGGCACGACCGGTCGCATACGTCGGCCGGACCTTGGCGCAGCGGGCGGCGGCGGTCAGTCGATCTTGACCGCAGGTCCTGCGTCAGCTTGCGCCCAATTCGGCCGTTACGCTATTCACGCAGGTCAGCCAGCTGACTTGGCGGTCCGAGGCGGAGCCTCACTGGTACGGCAGTGTCACTTCGTTATGGGCCGCGTTCGGTGGCGAGTCTGTGCTGGTAGTGGCTGCGGCGGGCTTGGCCTTGGTGGTGGCGGCGCCAGCTGGACCAGTGCTGGATGTCGCTGATGGCGCGTAGCGGGATGGCGATGCGGGCCTGGAGCGGGGTGATGACCAGGCCGTTGAACAGGCGGCGGATCTCGGCAGCGGTCAGCGCGATCGGCTCGCGGTGCCGGGCGTGGTGCCAGGGATCGGCGGGCGGCGCGGGTGCCGCGGCCGCGGCGCAGGTCATCAGGAAGGCCAGGGCGAGCATGGCCAGGGTGACGTGCCGGTGCCAGCCGGTCCAGGTCCGCACCTGGTAGTGGTCCAGGCCGGCCTGGCTCTTGGCGGCCTGGAATTGTTCTTCAATGCTCCAGCGCGTGCCAGCGACACCAACCAGGGTGGCCAGCGGGATCGGGGCCGGTGACCAGCACCGGTAGAAGGCCAGGGTGCCGTCGCTGCCGCGGCGGATCAGCAGGCTGTGGCCGCGCTGGTGGGCGCTGACCCAGGCCCAGTCATACCAGCGCGGGCCCTTGGAGCCGGTGCCTGCGCTGATGCGGTGCCAGCAGGCGCGCGGCAGGGCGGCGGCGAGGTGATCGGCGCGCAGCCGGCGTCTGCCACCGGGCCAGGCCGGGATGCGGTGGGTGCAGGAGACCGCCAGCACATAACCCAGGCCCAGCTTGGCGACCCCGGCACGGAAGGCGCCGTTGTCACCGTAGGCCTCGTCGCTGGCCACCCAGGCTGCGGGCGTGCCAGCCGCCACCGCCTCGGTGATCATCTCCAGGGCCAGCTCCGGCTTGGTCAGGAACTGGGCATCGGCGGGGACGCCGGCGGCCACGCACCGCTGCGGGTCACCGGTCCATGACCTCGGCAGGTAGATCCGGCGGTCGATCAGCGCCCGGCCCCGCACCGAGGCGTAGCTGAGGAACACTCCCACCTGGGAGTTCTCGATCCGTCCGGCGGTGCCGCTGTATTGGCGCTGCACCCCCACCGAGCCGGTGCCTTTCTTCAAGAACCCCGTCTCATCACAGATCAGCATCCCGGTCGCATCGCCGAGCTGGGCAGCTACGAACCCGCGCAGGTCATCGCGGACCAGATCGGCGTCCCACACCGCGGTGCGCAGCAGCCGCTGCATCGCCTGCGGATCGTGGTGCCCGGCCTGCTCCGCCAGCCACCAGCAGTTCTTCCGCTGCGCCGGTGACAGCAATCCCAGCACCATGTCCCGCGCCGTGCGGCGGGGCTCTGCCCGCCCAAACCGGCCCGCGACCAGGAACATCAGCTCATCGAACAGCACCCGCCAGCTGGCGGGGTCTACGCTGTGGCCAGCGGCCACCGCACCATCATCGGGCGTCAACACAACCCCGCATGATCACGCGGTGGCCGCGCCGTTTACCCCCGATACATCAAAGATCACGAAGTGACGCTGCCGTACCAGTGAGGCTCCGCCTCGGACCGCCAAGTCAGCTGGCTGACCTGCGTGAATAGCGTAACGGCCGAATTGGGCGCAAGCTGACGCAGGACCTGCGGTCAAGATCGACTGACCGCCGCCGCCCGCTGCGCCAAGGTCCGGCCGACGTATGCGACCGGTCGTGCCACCCAAAGTGGCTGGTCAGGACTCTGCCTGCAAATGTGGAGCGGACGTCTTCGACGGTACGCCCCCCGAAAACTTGACTCAAGTGTGCAGAAGTTGGGGACCGAGGATCGCTAGGAACTGCTCTGCTACCTGCTGCCCCGGCCGCGGCGGCCTACTTGGACGAGTCCCGCGACCACATCCTGGCCTTCACCGCCTTCCCCCGCGAGATCTAGCGCCAGATCTGGTCCAACAACCCCCAGTCTGAACAAGGAGATCCCCAGGAGAACCGACGTCGTCGGCATCTTCCCCGACTGCGACGCCATTGTCTGCGTCGTCGGCGCCTGGCCATAGTCGGCGATCTGGCCCACCCAAAGTGGTGGGTACCGGTGCTCAGCCACGTATCTCTCGCCGCATTGCTCATTACGAATAGAGATGCTGAATTCTGCATAAGAGTGCGCAGACGGAACTCGCTCACATCGGCATGAGGGGTCGTCTCCCCGATGCTCGCCGCATGAATCGTCCGGCAAGCCCGGAGGCCCATCCCGCCGCAGCGGCGCCGAAGTGTGCCCATCGCCCATGAGGATCGTCTTGTCGTACCTGACGCTTTGGGCACAACGATCAAGAGCACAAGCATGGCAAGCTGGAGATGCCGCTTGTATGGCGCCGACGGGCTGCGGCAGCGGGCAGGTGCTGTGACCTCTATATATACGGCCTGCCGTCGTCACGTGCCTCGAGCTCCGCCGCTCCCCATCCCGGGCTTCCAGTCATCGGACCGGTTCACCGTTGTTACAGGCAGCCGAGGGCCTGGCGCCTGCTACGGAACGTGAGCGCGGCCGGGATCTCTCAGCGTTGGCAGGCGCGCCTATCGCCGAATATTTGCGTGAAGTTAGCTGGTCACGCCGTGGCGCTTGCACGCTCAGATCATCTGTTCTGTCGTCACTATCGGCCGCATATCCCTGCGCCGATCACGCAGCGTAAGCCCGACGTCGTGGCTCCACCGGATCCCGCCCCTTTCCTGCTGGCTGGTGGGGATGCCTCCCGTCAGGTATGAGCGCTTTGTCCCCGGCAGCCTCGCGCTCAAAGAGCTGGGCGTCACGATCCGGTGCATGGCGGACTGGCTAGCACCAGGTCGGTCTGCAGGCTGAGAATCGGGCCAGTTTGTGCGCCTGAACTGGCCGCCCATGCCTCCAGGTACAGGCCGATCCCGGGCGGGATGGCCGAGGGGCGGATGGTGAGGACCACGGCGCCCCCGGACGGGATCGGTGCCCCGGCCCCGGGCCGGCCGGGGGCATGATTTTCTCCTGCAGGTGGGCGTTGGCTGTGTCCGACATGTGCGGGGGGTGACACGCCCGGGGGATCGCGCTGGCCGAGGTTGTCGGCGTGAATGAGTGCGACAGGAATCTCACGTTCGCCGGCACTCCGTCCGCGCGCAGCATGCGCCACAGCCCGGCCGGGTCGCGCAGTTGGCGGATGGTCACCGCCACCAGGCCATTTGGCTCCCTGGTGACCGTCCAGGCCGCCAGGGTCGCGGGGGCTGGACCGCCGCGCCGGGTGTGCACGGTGGTCGGCCGCGAGCCTGCGATGAGGGCCAGCGCCACCACGGCGGTCACCGTGGCCACCACTGCACCCGTCAGGGCCAAGGGGGGCAACCAGCGGCGGCGGAAGACGCGCGCTGGCGCAGCCGGTTCTGCGGTGATCCGCTGGTACAAGCTGACCGCGGCCGGGGAGTCCGGCCCGTCGAGGGACGCGTGCCGGGCCGGGGCGGCCTCAGCCAGCATGGTGTCAAGATCCATCCCTAGCTCCGTCCGGCTCGATCGCGACAGGAAGGGGATGCCCGGCCGCAGTTCCGGCACCGAGCAGTTCGCGCAGGCGGGCCCTGGCCTTGTGCACCCGGATGCCTACCGCGTTCACCGAGCAGCCCAGAGCCTCGGCGGCCTCGGCGTAGGTGAGCTGCTCCCAGTGCACCAGCAACAGCGCCTCGCGGTGCGCGGGCTTCAGCTCACCGACCGCCGCGAGCACCCGCTCGTGCGCTGGATCTTGCGACGAGGCCGGCGGCTGCTCCCGGGGGTATTGCTCCGCCGCGAGACGGCCGAGCAGCTTGCGCAGGCGGCTAGCGCTGCGGTACCGCCGGGCGATAACCCGCCGGGCGGTGCCATAGAGCCAGAAACGATCGCCCGGGGGCTGCGGGATGTCGGCAAGCCGCCGCCAAGCGGTCGTGAAGACCTCGGCGACGATGTCGGGCACGTCGTCGGCCGCCCCCAGGCGGTTAACCGCGTACGCCTGAACCGGACGATAGTTCGCCTGGTAGAGGCGCCCGAACCGGAGTTCCCGCTGATCACGATCGTCGTCAGTGCCCGTCACCGGCGCTCCTGCCTGGTGAATGCCCCATACCCGGTAGATCTCCGGCTAGCACGCAGAACTTTCCGGCTCGCCGCCACCGCGCTGGGCGACCAGCGGCACGGCATGGTCACAGACCCATGTCACCGAGGTGCCACCCGCGGACGGGTGAACCCGAGGCCGCCCCAGCCATCGTCCCCCAGTGTCCCCGACCCATCACCCGCTGGTTCCCGTACGGCGGCGATTGAAGCAGGTCAGCAGGACAGCGAACTATGCCGCGCTATCGCCGTCCTATAACAGCCCGTTCTGTACCCAGCGTGGGTGCGACGCCGATGACCAGCAAAGCGTGCAGATCGGCGGATCAGGCGCGTTAAGCGACAAGCTGGCCGGACACGAAGTGTGACTTCCAGAAATAAGCGCGCCTCCCGGCGGAACGACTCTGGGCACCTGGAGGCTGGGCCGGTTGTTCAGGTGGCTGCCCGCGGATCGCCCGGTTCTGGAGGGGTTCACCGGCGCATGTTGTCGGGGATGGATCGCCGGCTGGTACTCGCGCCGCCGGAGGGCCTCATTCGGGGTTGAATGTAGGGCGATGGAACCAGCCGGGCAGGCTATGGCCCGGTGAGTGCGCAGCCAGAAATCGCGTTATTCCACTCTTCTTGCAGTATGTAGGGGTGGCCTTTGAAGTAGAGGTCTGCCCCTTGGGCGTTGACCGGGCCGAAGACAGCGGCGCATTTGTCGCCGATTTCGTCGGTGAGGCCTCCGGGGCCGAACCAGCCGGTGGCCTCGGGATCGGTGGCCGCCTCCATCTGCTCGTGCGAGGTGACGTTGACCTCGGCGTCGGCGGCGATGTCCTTGTTGGGGCTGGTGGTCAGGCCGTAGCACTGCGCCAGGGAGTTGCCCGCGTACGGCATGCCCGCATACAGCACGACCCCACTGGACGTCCGGAAGCCGAAGTGATACCCGCACATGCTGCCGAGCGGCGGGCTGCACAGTCCCAGTTCGGTAAAGCAGATGGATTCATTCGCCGCGGTGTAGACGAAGAACACGTGCGTGATCCCCGGCTGCCAGCCCTGCACGCTCATCGCGTGCGTGACTTCGTTCTGTATGTCGGAGTCCTGGAGCACGGGAGTGGCTGGATAGGGCGACCTGTCGACAAACGTCCCTGCTAGCTCGGCGCCGGTGGGGGCCTGGCCGCTGCTGTCGGTGTACTGCCCGTTGTTGGCGTACAGCCCCGACCCCCCGACATCTCGGAAGTAACGCTTCAGGAGCATGTTGAATTTTGAGCTGACAAACGAGCCTTTCGGTTCCCAGAAAATGGCATAGACCTGCATCTCACCCGCGATCACCGGGCCGCCATGATAGGTGACATTACTGGTTGTGGGGGCGGGCGGGGCACTGCCCAGCGCCCAGGAGGCGCCTGCGGCCCGATGAGCCGCCGTGCCGGCAGCCCCCCGGGCAGCCGGTGAGTTCATGAGCGAGCCGGCCACCACGGCCAGCGCCAGCAGAGCAAGCAGTAACAGCCTGGGTTGCCTCATCGCAAACCCCCTCGTCGATCCCGCCCGGACGATCACTGAGGGCGCGCCGACCCCGGGACGGCCGCAAGGCGTGTGGCCCCGGCACAGTTGACCCCCGTCGCCTGGGCGCCGGCATCTCGTGCGGGATGCCGGCTTCCGATGCCGCCAGTGTCCTCCCAGATAGCAGGACGTCAAGCCCCCAAGCCCGCCAGCTTCGCGGCACCCAGACCGCGCAAGGACCCCACATGCTCTGCGCCCAGCCAGCCGCGCCCAGCCTGTGGCAGGCTGATCAGCCCATGCCGATTGGCGGCCCTGGATCGAGCCGGGTCAGAAGGTGATCTTCGGTCCCGTGCTTGTACCGGCTCGTGGGGCCCTGGCGTGGTGGAGGCCGACGACGAAGAGGACATCAAGTGAGTCTCGGCACGCGGACCTGGGGCGGACCTGGGGACGGGCCGGTCGCCCACATCCTCGCCAACGGCAGCCTGGTCCGTACCGTCGCCTGCCCGGTCCCCCAATCGGCCCAGTACCGGCTGCGCGGAGCACGCGCCGGAACCGCCGGACCGCCCCGGCTGCCCGGCCCGCTCACCGTCACACGACGGGTCTGTGTCCGCGGCGCCATAATGATCGGCGGCCAGCGCATCCAGGCCGGGCTCCCGCGCGCGGGCCAGGCCGCCAGCATCACCATCGGATCCGGCACCTGCCAGATCACCGTTCCGGAGCGCCTCACTATGACAGCGCCGCGCACGACCAGCCGCGACATCGTGCGGCACAAGGCATCGAACTACCAGCAGTAGCGCCCTGGCAGTCCCGGTTTTGCAGTTCCACGGCTGGGCATCCAGATCCTCGCCGAGGCGATCGGGTGACCTCAATGCCCGCAGTGCTCGCGTAGGCGCAAAGATGGGGTCGAACACCTCATGACCGCATAACCTGCGCCACGACAGGTTGTCGACGAAGGAGGCGATGCAGATGCCGAAGGTCTCCAGGGACAGCGCGCCACAACGCCAGGAGGCTGGCCCGGTGGTGGATCTGCGCGACGACCTCGACGGCTACACCGCGACATTCACCTCGCTCCGCGAAGACATCGACGCGACGCCCGTCATGAAGGGGCTTGCGGACGACCGCTGCCAGTGCCCGCACTGGGGTTATGTCTTCAAGGGCAAGATGACAGCACGGTACGCCGACCATGACGAGGTTTTCGAGGCCGGCGACGCCTTCTACACGCCGCCCGGCCACATCCCGGTGAACAACGAGCCCGGCACCGAGTTCGTATCGTTCAGCCCCAGCGAAGAGCTGCGCACGGCCGAGACGGTCATGATCAAGAACATGCAGGCGATGCAGGACGGCTCAACGCCCTAGGCGACGCCGCCTGGAGTCAGCGCGATCGCCGTGCTCGATCGGAAGGACGGCAAGATCGCCGGGCTTGCGGTACCCGGTGCGCCCTCGCTCCTTCACGCCGGCCCGACCGACCAGACGAGCGAACCAGCAGCCAGCCGATCTGAACACCATGAACACCGCGACACAGAAACCTAGGGTCCGTCGCACCTCAAGCGAGGCCGATGTGACTCACATCAAGTGACGCCAGGCAGATCCTCAGGTCCCGGGCCACCTGCGCGATCGGCTTGCCGGTCTCCCGCACCAGCCGCACCGCGCCCTCCTTGAAGTCCCGATCGAACTTCCTGCGTGTCTCTGCCATCGCCCCTCCTCCTTAAGGCGATGTGTCCACGCTACGAGGGGAAACCCAGAATCAGCCGGTTATGGCGCCGACTCGGGCGAGGTGGTTTGTTTTCATGACGACTGCCCTCGGGCCGCAGGGTGCTTGTTGGCCTGGGGGTGGCGGGTAGGCGGGCTGGCCTGCGGCTGGCGGTGGGCTGGGTCTGGAACCAGGCGTACTGTATGTCCAGATCAGAGCCCGCCGGGAGAGGGGAAGGCCGGCCATGGCAGGAAAAGGGCGGCAGAGCCCGCCCGAAACGGACGGGCCGGCGCCGAGCGGCCTGGACTCCAGCGTGCCGCACATCGCCCGGGTCTACGATTACTGGCTCGGTGGCAAGGACAACTTCGCGGTAGACCGGGAGGCTGCCGAGCAGGTGATCGCGGCCTACCCGCAAATCTTGCTCGACGTCCGGGCGCAGCGGGAGTTTTTGGCTAATGCGGTGCGCTACCTGGCGGGCGTGGTGGGCATCGGGCAGTTCCTGGACATCGGCACCGGCATCCCGACGGCGAACAACACCCACGAGGTCGCCCAGGCCGTGGAGTCCGGATGCCGGGTGGTGTATGTGGACAACGATCCCATGGTGCTCGCCCACGCCCGCGCGCTGCTGGTCGGCGTCACCGCCCCGACCGCCTACATCGATGCCGACTTGCGTGACACCGGCCAGGTGCTGGCGGAAGCGGCCCAGCTGCTGGACTTCAGCCAGCCGGTCGCGGTCATGCTGATCAGCGTGCTGCACCTGATCCCGGACGAAGACGACCCGCACGCGATCGTCGCCCGCCTGATGGAGGCGGTGCCCTCGGGCAGCTGGCTGGCGCTGTCCCACCCGGCCCGCGACGTCCACCCCCAGCAGGTGAGTGAGGCGGCCAGCCGCTTCAACCAGCTGGCCCCGGCCAAGGCCACGCTGCGCACCCGGGCCGAGATCCTGCGCTTTTTCGACGGCCTGGAACTGCTGGAGCCCGGCCTGGTCCAAGTCCACCAGTGGCGGCCCGGCATGGCCGCCCCCGGGCACAACCGGGAGGCAGCGGGCTACTGCGGCCTTGCCCGCAAACCCTGACCCCGCCAGCAACAGGGACCCAAGCAGCCACGCTCCCCAGGTGGACGCCGCCTAGCCGATGACCTCGAACTACTTACACCACGACCGGGCGCCGGCAGCGCCGTCTGCAGGCGTGCAGATCACCTTGTCCTGCATCAACGTGGCCGGCGTCATTGAGACTTTGTGATCCCGCCCCGAACGGCGGCTACTTGCGCGCCAGGAGCAGTCCAGGAGCAGTCCAGCACCCATCACAGTCAGTGACCGAGTATTGGACGCAGCGTGACGCCAGATCGCCGAGTATGCACTTGCGGTGGACGGTTAGTTTCTTTGTGCAGAGCCGCGCATAAGGCCAGTTCTGGTGTCCTCGGTCCGGTGCGGGCGACGGCTTTCAGCGTCGGCCGCGGGCATGTTTGGCGGGCAGCAGTGGACCGCGAGCTGATCGCCTTCGAGCCGGTGGCAAAGCGGGTTAGGCCGTGCCCGCGGTGGTCCCAAGGCAGAACTGGACGCGGTCCTCCGCCCATGCCGCGTCTGTTCCTGGTTCTCCGGGCGCACGTCCTGGCCCCGCCACCCGAGGGAGGCTGGCCGGCTGGCTGAAGCCGGCATTGACCAAATCGTTGTATGTCATTGGTCAACCGTCCCGTGATGCCGTGCGTCGTCCAGTCAAGTGACGCCGCTGTCATCGCGATGGCCTTGCCGCGGCGTCTTGTAATCGTCTCCCGAAGGAGGAGATCCATGAGGGGTGTGCGGGGCATGTTGTTCCGCAGCGGCGCCGTGGCCGGGGCCGCTGCTCTCCTGCTAGGCGGTGCCGCGGCGGCGTCTGGGCCGGTATCGGCTGCGGCCCGGGGGGTGTCCGGTGTGAAGCCGCACGCGGTCGGCGGCCTGGACTGCAATGGGTTGAGCCCTATCCAGCGGCCGGTCAAGGTCACCGGCGTGTGCTCGGACCCGAAGGGTTATGACGGCGGCCGGTTCTCCGACAACGGTCATTACATCGGCCACGACGAGCCCATCGTCCGGTTCATGTCGAACCGGTCCGGGTCGGGCAACGACGTGACCTGGACCGAGCGGCTGCCGCTCGATCCGCCGAAGGCGCCGACGGTGGGCCAGCCGGGATCGGACCGGACCCACTGGTTCGAGCTGTCGGTAGCTCCGTGGTTCTCCATGGCGCTGTGCAACCCGCGCTCTTTCCCGTATACCCCGTGTAAACCCGAAAGTGACTCCAACGCCCCGGTGGGGAACTCCCCCTGGGCCACACCGCAGCTCGCCGGCGGCGGGTCCTCGTTCCTGGAGATGCAGTTCTACCCGCCCGGCTTCGCCCCATTCGCCGACAACATCAGCTGCGACAACACCCACTGGTGCGCATCGCTGCATATCAACGACCTGGAGTGCAACTTCACCTTCGCGGTGTGCAACCCGAACTGCATAGAGCCGACCAACTTCGCGTTCATCCAGACCAACGGCGTGCCGACCGGCCCGCCGAGCCCGCAGCTGTCGGACCTTGCCACGTTGACCCCCAACTCCAAGACCCTTCTCATGAACCCGGGCGACCTCATCCAGGCGCACATTTTCAACGCCAGCATCGGCGGCGGGAAGCATGCGCTCGAAACACGCATTACCGATCTGACGACCGGCCGGAGCGGCTTCATGATCGCCTCTGGGGCCAACGGGTTCATGGCCACCAGCCACAAGGACTGCTCGGGCACGCCGTGGAACTACCAGCCTGAGTTCAACACCGCCAAGCCGCAGAACGCGGTGTCCTGGGCCGCCCTGCAGGTCAACATCGCCACCCAGTTCGAGATCGGCCACTTCATCCCGTGCACGAAGGTCGTCAAGCCGTCGGTCTTGACCATTGGGTCCTTCACCGACACCTTCTGGAACACCTGCCGCGGCCCCTACGAGACGGCCACGGCACCCGACAGCGGCACCAACCCCGAACCGGCGGGCGGGGACGCGTTCTGCTACCCCAAGGGTGACACCCACGGCGGGGCCGCGCCGCCGAACCTGGTCACCGGTTGCACCAACTTTGTTGTCCCTGACGTCGACTTCGACGGCACGCCGTACTGGCCGGACTGGCCAAACCAGACCGTCCCGGGCAGATTCCCCTCACCGTTCCGGCAGAACCAGCCAAGCACACAGGGGCACGCGTACTCGCAGATCCAGTTCCAGACCGATGCCGCAGCCAGCGAGGCGACATGCCAGCCGACCGGCAGTGGCTGCGCGGTACCGGCGCCGGGCAGCCCCGGGAACTTCTACCCGTACTGGACCCTGGCCAAGGTGGCAGGACGGTGCGTGTGGGAATTCGGGCAAATGCCCAACGGCCGCACCTTCGGACGCACCGGCCAGTACGGGTCGTCGTCCGCGTGGTTCTTCGGCACGCTTGAAGGACCCATCAAGCCCGCTCCCACCTGCTCATAAGATCACGCCACAACCACAAAGGGCGGCCCTCCGCGGGGCCGCCCTTTCTGGGCTGGACCCTCGCTCTGTCGGCGGTGCAGAACAGAGTGATCTGCGCCGCGCCAGGCATCAGCCGATCACCGCTTCAGAGACTGCAGATCGAGACCTCTTTGCTGTCAAGGGCTTCGCCGGGCTGTCTTTGATATCGGCTTCGAAGGTGATGGTGCTCTGGGCGGGGCAGCGGGTCGTAGGGTGGCTGTGGGCCCGGGAGTGGCTTGTCCGAAGAGCCGGCGTTCGGGGTGCGAGCCGGCCGCGCTGGAGACAGAGCCGTTCCCCGGTTGCCCTCCCGGGCCCTCGGGGCGGGCGGCTGTGGCCTGCCGGGCGTCGGCCAGCAGCTGGGCATAGACGGCGTCGCTGATCCGGCGTTTGAGGGACCGGAGTGCCTCCTTGTGGGTCTTGCCTTCGGCCACCTTTTTGTCGTAGTAGGCGCGGCCTTCGCTGTGGCGGTTGCGGATCTGGGTGATCGCGGCCATGTGGATGGCGTGGTTGATCCGCCGGTTCCCGCGCAGGGACAGCCGGTGGGTCTTCCGGTCGCCGGAGGAGACCTCGACCGGGGCGGTGCCGTTATAGGAGGCGAAGTGATCCCGGCTGGCGAAGCGGGAGATGTTCCGTACGTCGCCGATCACGGTGCCGGCGATGACGGGGCCGACGCCGAAAACCTCGGTAAGCGTCGTGCCGCAGGTTTTGACCGTCGCAGCCAGCTTCTTGTTGGTCTGGCGCAGCTGGGTATCCAGGCGGTGCAGGTCTTCCAGGAAGGCTGCGGCGAGCTCGCAGCGAGCTTGGGCAATGACCCCGGACGGCGTGACCTGGCCGAGGATGCGGGCGGCATGAGCTGCGGTGATCTCTTCCCTGATGCCGCCGGGAACCAGCTCGCACAGCACCGCATGCAGGCGGCAGGCGACCTGGTTGCGGGCCCGGGCCAGGTCCCGGTGCCGCTTGGCCCACACCTTCAGCACCGCGGCATAGCCTTCGGCTCCCACCCGCCGCGGGGCCTTGGAACGTAGGGCCGCGACCGCCACCGACAATGCGTCGTTGGGATCGTTCTTGCTGATGTCGCCGGCCTCCAGCAGCCGCACCCGGGCGGCCAGCTTGGGCGGCACATCCAGCACCTGCTCGCCGGCGGTCACCAGCTGCTGGGCCAGCAGATGACCCAGCCCACCGGCGCCCTCCACGGCCCAAGTCCGCTCCGGCCAGGCCGCTGCCCACGCCACCAGCTTCTCCGCCTGGGACGTGCAGGCGCGGACCCGCAGCTTGCCCAGCGGCTCCTCACCGGCACCGATCGCCACCGCGGTATGCGACCCCTTGTGCGGGTCGATCCCGATCATCACTGCCGCCATGAGCATCCTTCCAGCGCATCGAGGGACAAGAACCCGCGGCGGGCATGCCTTATTACAGTGCTGGCGCTCGCGCCTCTTTCGAGCCACACCGCGGCGAGACCCCGGCAGGCCGGCACCTCGATCTAAAGCCAGGCCATTCCTCGGCCGGCAGACGGTTCGGGAGCCAGCCCACCAGGACCTCTCAACGCTACGGCCCGGCTCACTGCCATCCCGGCCAGGATCCGCAACGCCTACCCAGAAGTCTCAATAAGGCGGTTCGGGTACATGAACCGTGTCAAGGACTGGTCACGGAGCGTCGTGGCCTGAGGGCTCCTGTCAATGGCCGCGGCCGGTGAGATAGGTGACCGGCCCGAGGCTGGCGGGCAGAACTGGCGGCGGCTTGGGGCCGATGCCGAAGTCGAGGCCCTGGAAGGTCTTGGCGTCTATCACCAGCGACAGATACCGGCCGGTCGGCGCTTTCGCTCCCGGGGGCCGGGAGGCGTTTCTGGCGGTGAAGTGCCCGCGCATGGTGATCAGGAACACCTTGACGTGGGCGGAGCCGGGAACGTAGTCGCCAGGTGTGGCCGAGGTGAGCGCCTTGGCGCGGGTGGTCAGTACCGCTGTGATCCATGCCGGGTTGGGGTCGCGAACTGGTCCTTGACGGTGGCCGGCGAGGTGCCGGCCGGGGTGGTGAGGGTAACGTCCACGGTGCAGTTGCCGGGCGGGC
This sequence comes from uncultured Actinomycetes bacterium, assembly GCA_963730065.1. Taxonomy (GTDB): domain Bacteria; phylum Actinomycetota; class Actinomycetes; order Streptosporangiales; family Streptosporangiaceae; genus UBA9676. The sequence goes on from CAVSQL010000028.1 coordinate 18,801, forward strand.
TGGTGGCGGTGATCTGGGTGCCGGAGCCGATGGTGAACTGCGCGGCCGCGCCGCCGAAGCTGACGCTGGTGGCGCCGGTGAAGCCGCTGCCGGTGATGGTGACGCTGGTGCCGCCGTCGGCCGGCCCGCTGCCCGGGGAGACGCCGGTGACATTCGGCCCGGCGGTGTAGACGAACTGGTCGGCGGCGGTGGCCGGCGAGGTGCCGGCAGGGGTGGTGACGGTGATGTGCACGGTGCCGGTGCCGGGCGGGCTGGTGGCGGTGATCTGCGTGCCGGAGTCGATCGTGAACTGCGCGGCCGCGCCGCCGAAGCTGACGCCGGTGGCGCCGGTGCAGCGGCGAAACTGCTCGCCCATGCTTCCGCCGAAGTGACCGGCGTGGTCGATGACGACCAGGCGGCTCGCTGGCCATGCCTTGTGCAGCTCGCACGCAGTGTCGAGCGGGCCGGAGACGTCGTGGAGGCTGTGAATCAGCGTGGCGGGGATGTGCGCGATCCTCGCCGTATAAGCCAGGATGACCCGCCCTCTTCGCTCCGCCCCATTACCGGGCCTCGCCGCTACTACTAAGATAGTGGGACCGTCCACTGGGCATGCAGGGTGACGCTGGCGTTGAACGGGTAGCTGGCCGTGGCGCCTATCGCGGCCCACGGCCCGGTGAATGGGTTTGGCGTCAGCTGTCGTTGTTGACTGTCAGCTGGTAAATCATCGAGGCCGACTGGCCCGTATAGCTGTCGGTGACGGTGACGGTGACTGGGTATGGCTGGTTGGAGTACTCGGTCGGGTTGCCACCGAACTGTCCAGTGGAGCTGACGGTAACCCCGCCCGGGAGGCCGGTCGCGGACCACGTGTAGTGGCTGGTGATGCCGTCGCTCCCGGACGCCGTGAACTGAGCCGACGGGCAGCCGGGATTGTTTCCGAGGTAAGCGCATGGACCGATGGAGGCCGGGCCGGTGATCGACAACTGCGGCCAGTTCAGGACCGTCCACTGGGCGTACAGGGTGACGCTGGCGCTGAACGGGTAGCTGGCCGTGTCGGCGTAGGCGGTGCCCGAGCCGTCGGCGGCGGTGTTCCAGCCGGCGAAGCTGTAGCGCTTCCGGGTAAACGCGTTGGCCGTGAGGGCCGCCGGGACGCTGCCGGTCTCCGGGGCCATCGTGCCAGTGCCGCCATTGGCGTCAAAGGTGACGGTATAGGAGGTCAGGGCCGTCCACTGGGCATACAGGGTGACGCTGGCGCTGAACGGGTAGCTGGCCGTGTCGGCGTAGGCGGTGCCCGAGCCGTCGGCGGCGGTGTTCCAGCCGGCGAAGCTGTAGCGCTTCCGGGTAAACGCGTTGGCCGTGAGGGCCGCCGGGACGCTGCCGGTCTCCGGGGCCATCGTGCCAGTGCCGCCATTGGCGTCAAAGGTGACGGTCGCTCCGGGCAGCGACGGCGGCACCGACGACGGCAGAACCGGTCCGGCGGTGTAGGCGAACTGGTCGGCGGCGGTGGCCGGCGAGGTGCCGGCCGGGGTGGTGACGGTGACGTCCACGGTGCCGGTGCCGGGCGGGCTGGTGGCGGTGATCTGGGTGCCGGAGTCGATGCTGAACTGCGCGGCCGCGCTGCCGAAGCTGACGCCGGTGCTCGCCGTGGGGGCGGTGAAGCCTTTGCCCGTGATGGTCACGCTGGTCCCACCTTTGGCGGTCCCGCTGGCCGGGGAGACGCTGGTGACGGTGACCGAAGACGACGGTCGTGGCGGGGTGGTGGTGGCCGTGCCCCTCAGGGTGATGCCTTGTGGCTTCTGGAAGGAAGCGAGGTAGATGCGCAGATCAGCGGTGTGGGAGCCTGGCGCCACTGGGGTGAATGCCACTGTGATCGTGCAGGTCTGCGCGTGCGGGATGCGTTGGTGGCACGGCGGCGGTTGCGTGGCTGGCTGGCCGCCCTGGCCACCGCGGCGGGCGGCGTCGAGGTGGGCCGGTGTGAGGACGGAGAAATCGTGCCGGCTTGGCCCGCTGATGCTTATCCGGGTGATGGTCGCCGGCGCCTTGCCGTTGTTGGTCACGGCGAAGGATCTGGTGATGCTCGCGTTGACCTGGACGGCGGGAAAGACCAGAGCGGACGGCTGGAAGGACACATCTGAGGGCTGGAAGGACTCACCTGCGGGCTTGCCAGCCGGCCCGCTGTGCCCGAGGCTGAGCAGCGCTCCGGCCACGCCCACGGCCGCGACCACGACGGCGGCTCCGACGGCGATGACTGCTGCTCTCGGGAACCGTAGTCTCGTTCTGGCAGCCGTGTGTTCCTGCCGTTGCTGCCGGTTCCGTTTGCCCGGGCGTGCCAGCGTAGGCTTCGCCCCTGACTCGCCTGATTCCTGACGGCCGGTCTGGGGGTCGCGCTCGGGAGCGAGCAGCCCGGCGGGGGCGCTCATCTGGTTGTAAAGGCCCGGCCGTGCCGTCTGCCGGGACGCTGACAGCACCCGGCGGCGGGAGGGCAGGGCCAGGTAGGCCGCGATGGCATCGTCCAGCGCGCCGTCATTGAGGGCGGCTGCGAAGCCCGGCAGGCTGTCCCGGGGGATGCACACGTATGCGCTGCGCGCCGGGCCGCTTGCTTCGAATACGGTGAAGTCCCACGTCGCCGCGACCGGGCGAAGGGTGAAACCCGGCCGGACACGCGCACGCAGGGGCGGCGCATCCGGGACGACAGCGGGATCGGGAGGGAACCGGACATCCCCGTCACGCTGGCCGCCGGGAGCGTCGTCCGGCCGGCCCTGCTCGGCGGGCAGCGGGAGGCAGCCGGTGACTATGGCCTCGGCTGCCTGCAGGTCCGAGGCTGCGGCATCTTCTGCCAGCGCCTGCCGTGCCGCGGCCCATGCGAGCTCAAGGTGGCACTGCGCGCAGATCGTCCCTCCCGCCGCGCGCGGAAGAAGCGCCCGCCTGCCAGCCGCGTGCAGATCAGTGCCGAACGCCTCACGGTCCACATACCAGCCGTAGCGGTGCACCGCCGGGGCCAGCCGGACATCAAGCCTGGGTGGCAGCTCGGCCCGCCCACTTTGCCTGCGGACGGCAGCGGCGCACGCTCTGGTGGACCCTGCCACAAAGGCCGCCGCCGCCGCCAGCGGCTCATGTTCGGTGAACTCGCCGCATAGCTCGGTGCGGCCCGGGCGGGGACGCACCAACAGGCCCGGAGAGCCGACACGGTCCATCAGCATCATCAGGGGAGCCGAGAACGTCTCGGCATACAGCCGGCACACCCGGTCGTTGAGCCCCGGGGGCATCGACGCGCTGAAATGGGCCGAGTATCCATCCAGCCCGATGCCGCCCGGCACGGCGCGGCGCAGTTCAGCTTCCCCAGTTTGCGCCCAACCCTGAAGCCGGGCGGTAAAGCCTGGCCGCGTCCGCACCGGCGGCGTGGCGATCTCCGCCTCGGCGCCATCGGACGTGATAACCCCGCCCCACGCGCACCGGTAGGCGTTCGGATCGCCCGGATCAAGCGCGGTCCCGTCCAGCGCCAGGCGGTGAATCAGCGAACCGAAATGGACCCGGCCGCCCCGCACCGACCGGACCGAGAACTCCAGTTCCAGCCCAAGCAGGCCGCCTGGACCCGGCGGCACATCGCCAGGGACACGCAGGCGCAACGCCTCGGTCAGACGCCGGCCGCGCCAGCCGGGCATCGCCAGCACCGGGCGGCCTTCGCCGGCCACTGGCCCAGCCTCCTACCCAGCAGCCGGGGGTGCCGGCCGCGGAGCCGGCGCATCTTGCGCGGCCGCACCAGGTTCCACAACCGCCGCTACCTGATGCTCCACCATCACGCGTGCGGCCTCAGCACCCTTGCCCCGCGATGCCAAGTATTGCCTGTAGCTGAGCCAGAACTGTGGCCCCTGCTCCGCTAGGTTCGCGAAGATCTCCTCACCCATATCGAGCAGATTGCCCTTCTCACCCATCTCTCTTCACTCTCCCCCCTCATTTACCTCCGAGACGGGTAATCCCAGACCCGGTCCTGGGTATATTCCCGCACTTGTACGGAGCAAAGACTCGCGGCCCTGATACATGACGGCAAAGAATCCGGTGGATGTTTACGCACCCGGGCGACTGGGTCTGTCTCACGAACGGTGTTTCCGGCATCTGGGTTAGTAGGTCTCGGCGGCCGGGAACCGATCGCCGAAGGTGATGGCGAAAGCGTTCAGGGCTGGTTTCCACCGGATGGCCCATCTGGCTTTGCCCCGGCCGGTCGGGTCGAGGGAGCGGGTGACCAGGTAGAGGCACTTTAGCGCCGCCTGCTCGGTGGGGAAGTGGCCGCGGGCCTTGACCGCCCGCCGGTAGCGGGCGTTCAGCGACTCGATCGCGTTGGTGGAGCAGATTACCTGGCGGATCTCGGTGTCGTAGTCCAGGAATGGGATGAACTCTTCCCAGGCGTTGTGCCACAGCCGGATGATCGCCGGATACCGCTGCCCCCATTCGCTGGCCAGCTCGTCGAGCGCGGCCCGGGCCGCCTCAGCGTTGACGGCGGTGTAGATCGGCTTGATGCCGCGCCGCAGCGCATCCCAGTCGCGTTTGGAGGCCAGGTGGAAGGTGTTGCGGATCAGGTGGACGATGCAGGTCTGGACGATGGCCTGCGGCCAGGCGTTGCCCACCACCTCGGGCAGGCCCTTCAGGCCGTCGCAGACCACGAAGAACACGTCCTTGATGCCGCGGTTGCGCAGGTCGGTGAGCACGCTCATCCAGAACTTGGCGCCCTCCCCGCCGGTGCCGGCCCACAGGCCGAGGATGTCTTTCTCCCCGGCCAGGCTGACCCCGATCGCGGCGTAGATGGGCCGGTTGGCGACCTGGCCGTCTCTGACCTTGACCATCACCGCGTCCACGAAGACCGCTGCGTAAACGGGGTCGAGCGGCCGGTTGCACCAGTCGGTCATCTCCTCGATCACCTTGTCGGTGATCCGCGAGATCGTCTCCTTGCTCACCGAGGCGCCGTAGATCTCGGCGAAATGCGCGCTGATCTCCCCGGTGGTCAGGCCCTTGGCATACAGCGACAGCACCATCTCATCGACCCCAGAAAGCCGCCGCTGGCGCTTGCGCACGATCTGCGGCTCGAACGTCCCGGCCCGATCGCGCGGCACCTCGATGCCGACCTGGCCGGTGCCCTCGGTCAGCACCGTCTTGGGCCGGGTCCCGTTGCGCACGTTCCCGGTCTCGTTGCCAGGCGGGGCGTGCTTGTCATGACCGAGGTGCTCGGCCAGCTCCTGGTTCAGCGCGGTTTCCAGCACCGTCTTGGTCAGCTGCTTGAGCAGCCCGTCCGGGCCCGTCAGCGACAGGCCCTGCTCCCGGGCCCGCCGCACCAGCTCCTCGGCAACCTGCTCCTGAGCGCTGGGCTCAGCCTTGGCCTTCTTCTTCGTCACATCGTCCAGTGTCGCGGTCATCACGGCACCTCTCCCGCCAAGCCGCCAGGCTCAGCGTGATCGGGGCCGGAAACACCGTTAGATCCACAGTCCCGGGCGACTCAACCGCAACGCCAGGGATTTAAGGGGTTGGTTCACGGAGCCGTGATCTGTGGCTTTATAGGGGCAGATGGGCTCACTGCGCGGTTGATTATAAGCGGGGCTCCTGATAATTAATGAGGATTCGGATGTCTAATACGTCGCTGCACAGGAGCCACAGGCATGTTCATATCTGCCAGTCGTTGATCTGTTGAACGGTGGGAATTATGACCGGCCCGGTTCTCCCACCCAGCGGCCAGCCTGGCAGCACGGTATCGGTGATCAGCTACGGCAGCTGTAGTTCGTTGTGATCATGGTGTTGTCGCGGCGTAGGCGTTCCAGCGTTGGTGGGCTTGGCGGGCGTGGTGCTGGTGGCGGCGTCGCCAGGTGGACCAGTGCAGCCGGTGGGCCCGGTGTCGCTGGGGTGGCGGGATGACGGTGTCGCGCAGGAGCCTCAGCAGTTCCGGGATGGTGATCGGGATCAGTCCTGCGTCCAGGTCTGAGCAGTTGTCTTGCTGGCGTTGCACGGCGGTGGCGACCGAGAGGTAGATGTATGCGAGCAGGCAGATCGCGGTCCAGCGGTGCCAGGACCTCCAGCGGATGACCTGCCCGGCGTCCAGGCCGGCGGCCTGCTTGGCAAGCTGATGATCTTCCTCAATCCGCCACCTGGTCACGGCGATGGTGATCAGCCGGGACAGCGGGACCGGCCCGGGCGTCCAGCACCGGTAGAACGACAGCGTGCCGGCATAGCGGTGCCGCCGCACCAGCAGCACGCTGTTCCCGCCGTCGTGCCCGTCGGGAGTATCCAGCACCTAGCCGGGCAACCCCCATCCCACACGGCTACGACCTGCACTGTGCCCCGAAAGCGTCGGCGCCCAGCGCGTCCAGGAAACCTGAGCCGCTACGGGCTCCCGCTTACCCAACGCAGCCCGGCGACGCTTAGGCAGCTCCCAACTGACCTACCTGCCTCGACACTACGAATGAGCTTCTGGCGCTCAGATCGATCGTTCGCGCACCCAATCGGCAAGCAACCACCTGCAACCACCACCGCCCATATCGGCGGCTCGGCGCGCGTTCTCCCTGTCCTTCTCGATCACTCGGCGTGAAGTGGTCGGGCTTGGCCGGCAAGCCGGGCCTGGCCTTTGATCGGTACCCGCCGCCGGGGCAGGCGCGTGAGAGGGTCAGCTCGGCGGATGGGCGGGGGCGCGGCGGCCATTTCCCGTTCTATGGCAGGTGGGCCGGGATCGGCTGGATGCGGGGGCCGCGCCCGGCGACCGCGACGGTGCGCTGATACGAGGCGCGCAGGGCGGCGGCGTCGGCCCGGTCGGTGCGCCAGGCGGTGCCGGCAGGCAGGACCACGTAGTCGGGGTGGCGGACCCAGATCGGCACGTAGCGGATGAAGCTGACACGTGCTCCGCGGCTGTCCACGGTGATCGTGAGCAGCACGATCATCCCGTCCTGGGAGGCGGCTGGGCAGCAGGCGCTGGTCTGGTTGGAGATCAGGTTGCCCTCGCCGAACACGACCAGCTTGCCGCCGATGATGCGGATGGGCTGGACGATGTGCACGTGCTGGCCGACGATCGCGGTGATGGCCAGGGAGCGGGTGAGCTTGTGGGCGAGCGCGAGCTGGAAACTGCTGGGCTGGGCGAGGTCCTCATCGCCCCAGTGCAGGTTGACGATGACCACCTGCGCGCCGTCCCGGCGGGCGCGGCGGGCGTCGGAGATGATCCGCGCGGCGCGGGCCCGGTTGACCGACCACGGATGCGGCGAGGCGATGCCATTGGTGAGCTCGGTGTAGGCCAGGAACGCGACCCGCACCCCCTTGACCGTCATGATCAGCGGCGTCCTTCGCGCGGCCGCCGACGTGTATGAGCCGGTGTGCGCCACCCCGGCCCGGTCCAGCGCGCGGATCGTGTCATCGACCCCCCGCTGCCCCTGGTCGAGGGTGTGGGTGGCGGCGGTCGAGCACGCCCGCCACCCGGTCTGGCGGATCGCGGTGGCGAGGGCGGGCGGGGTGTTGAACACCGGGTAGCCGGCGGGCCGAGCCGGCGTCATCGGCGTCTCGACATGGCACAGCGCCAGGTCCGCGCGCCGGATGTAGGGCCTGATCTGCGCGAACAAAGGGGCGAAGTTGTAGCGGCGGCCGCCACCGAGCACCAGCGCCCGCTCAAAGACGGCGGAATGGATCAGCAAGTCCCCGCTCGCCTCGACCACCAGCCGGACCACACGGCCCCGGCCAGGACCGTGCCGCCCGGCCGCCGCCGCGCCGGCGTGGGCCTGGCGGGCCGCCGGGCCGCCGGGGCGCCCGAACGCGGCCCACGCGCCCGCAGCGATGGCCAGCGCCAGCACGGCGGAAACCATGATCGTACGGCGCAGCCGCGCGCGGCGCGCCCGGGCGCGCTGATACCGCTGCCCGAGCTCGTGCGGGGGACCAGACTCACGCCCAGGCCCAGGCGCCCTCCGATTCACGATCGTGATCGTAGCCATCCACCCGCAACAAAGGTGCCCAGATCGGGCCAGCGCGCGTCAGCTAGGAACTGGGCTCAGCAGAAGGTGACGTTGAGCCTGCACAGCGATACGACCCGATCGCCGATTCCGCGCGGGCGGCATTTGCGGCAGTGATGGGGCGATACGCATGCAGAGTGCCCAGTTCTGCGCGGCGTTGCAGTGGTGATACTCAAGCAGCTGATGTCCCACCGCGCACGCTGCGGCGGGGCTCCGGGTCGCCCTGTTCGGTGCGGCCCGGACGGCAAGCCAATCGGTGCGCCCGGCGGCAAGCGGGTCGGCGAGGGCGCATATCGGCCCGGCGAACGCCGCAGCAAGGTCAGTGAGGCGGCGCACTTGTGTGCCTCGGCGCGATCGGGTGCCGGTGGTGGCGGCCGCCGGCTCCCGATCGCTGGGGTGCGGTCAGTGGGTGAGGGTGAAGATGAAGTCGAACTCTGATCCGACCGGGTGGCCGGTGGCGTGGAGCAGCATGGAGCCCTTGGCGCCGGCGAATCTGCCGGTGCCGCCGGTGATGGCGAGCGTGGTGTTGGTGCCGTTGTCGAGGAAGGGCCCTTCGACCGTGATGTGGCCGCCGGGTAGCAGGGTTGTCCAGGTGCATTCCCACTCGGTGTTACCGGTCGCGACCGTGCGTATGCAGTAGCCATTGTCGGTTGCGATCTGCCGCGTATTGGACGCGTTGAACACCGGGTTATGGAAGCCAAGCACGTCACCCAGGCTGTTCTTGGGCGGATGGAACATCTGCACCGTGTCGGTGATCGCGTGCTCGACGACATGGATGGTCATCGGGTGGCGTGCGGTGGTTGGCGAGCTGGTGCTGGCGGCGGCCGCGACGGGCGCGAGCGCCACAGCGATTACGGCCGCGGCGGCCATGATGAGTTTCTTGTTCCGTGTCATCCCTGCCTCCATGTTGAAGATCGGTACCGTAACCGGGCCTACGGCGATCATCTCGCGAGCCTCAGCGTCGTCGCGCGATCCCCGTCTTGGGCGGCCGGGCAGCCCGCTTGGCTTGCCGCAGGGTCCAGCCGGCCGGCGCGCACTCGCTGGCCCGGTCCCAGGCACAGCAGTCCGGCCAGGCGGCAGACGCGCTCTTCTGGCACGAGCGCCGGTGTTTCGGTGAGCGGCTCGGGCATGGGAATGGGTGGTGTCCTGGCGGCTGGTCTGCTTTGGTGGCTGTCATGGCCGGGTATGACGATCCCGCCTTCTACGGCGACCGCTGGGCGGAGGTCTATGACGAGCGTCACGCCGGGCTTGACCCGGCGGCGGCGGCGGAGTTCCTCGCCGGGTTGTCTGGCGGCGGGCGGGTGCTGGAGCTGGCCATCGGCACGGGCCGGGTCGCGCTTCCGCTGGCCAACCGCGGGATCGCGGTCGAGGGAGTGGACGCATCGCAGGCGATGGTGGACCGGCTGCGGGCCAAGCCGGGCGGACCGGCGATCCCGGTCACCATCGGCGACATGGCCCAGGTGCCGGTGCGCGGGCCGTTCCGGCTGGTGTACCTGGTGTTCAACTCGCTGTTTGGCCTGCCGGACCAGGCCCGCCAGGCCGACTGCTTCGCCAGCGTCGCCCGGGTGCTGGACCCAGGCGGGGTGTTCGTCATCGAATGCTTTGTCCCCGACGTGGCGCGGTTTGACCGCGGGCAGAGGGCCGAGACGCTGGCTGTCACCGAAGACTCCGCAACCTTGCGCCTGTCCCGCCACGACGCTGTCCAGCAGCGCATCACGATGCAGATCGTCACGCTGGATGGGCACGGCATGCACCTGCGGCCGCTGGCGCTGCGCTACGCCTGGCCCAGTGAGCTGGATCTGATGGCCGCTCATGCCGGTCTGCAGCTCACCGAGCGCTACGCCGACTGGGCCAGGCAGCCCTTTGACTCGGCCAGCGCCCAGCATGTCTCGGTCTACCAGCGCACCTGACGCCCACCGGCCCACCGCCCAGCAACCGGTTGTTCCGCAACATCCGCTCTTCGCCATTACGCGTTGGCGGCGATGTGCGCGCGCCCGAGGCCAGTTCGGCGCGGTGGAGACCCTTGTAGTCCTACCGGCAAATTGCGCACGCAACGGCGGGACTGCGCGCCGCGCGGGGCAGTGATGGGGTACGGAGAGTAGCAAGGCTCCGGGTGGTGCCGATGTAACAATGCCCTGTGGACCTTGAAGCGTTCGAGCTGGTGCTGTTGCGCAGGCCACAGGATGCGCCCTCCTATCCGGAGGAGGTGCTACAGCGCATCCAGGAGGAGCATCTGGCCTATCACGCCCGCCTGCGCGAGGCGGGCGATATCGTGACCAACGGTCCGGTTAGCGATCAGCCTGATGGCTCACTGCGTGGGCTGACGTTCTACCGGACCGGCTCGCTGGCCCACGCCCGGCAGCTTGCCGAGGCCGACCCGGCCGTGCGCGCCGGGCGGCTGGTTGTTGAGATCATGACGTGGCACTGTCCGCCCGGCACTATGAGCCAGCCCGGCCGCACTGTCTCGCTGCCATGACCCGGTGCTCCCGCCCGTGCTTGCGGCTGCGGCAGCTACTGCGAGCGGGAGTTAGCTGGGGGGCGAGTGGTAAACGCGGACCCCTTGCCTGGGCGTCGATCGACCCGCGGTCAGCGGCAGAAGCGGGCATTGTCGGTGACGGCCGGTAATGGATGGTTATGCACTTCTTCGGCTTGACGTCGGCATCCCGAACCGGAGGAGTCGTAGGCGAACCAAGCTCGACAACAGGCTGGACGCGCGTGTAATCGCCGTTCTGCACAGCAGCCCGATTGGCTGCATGGACATTTTCCCTGCGCCCGGGCGGGCACTCGGCGTGCGGGCGCCACAAACGGCTAGTTCAAATTGCCGCATGGATGCCAGGTCAGGATTTGGCTGGTGGGGTCAGCTCGCCGCGCGGCCAGGATGGGCCGGCTCAGTCCTGGACCCTCTGCGGCCCACATCTGGTCATCCGCTGGGGACCGGAGAACGGCGGTCGATGAGCCACCCGGCGGCCGCCGTCGCGATGGTAGCCGCCGCACCCAGCAGACTGACCGGCACACCCGCCACCCGCTGGACCGGGTGCGGCGGGTCATCAACCGCGGTGCCGGGGACCAGCGGGGCCACAAAGAACGGCGCCCAGTACGCCACCGGAACCGCCGCGGCAAAGAACCGGGCCCTGGCCGGGTCGCTCCCGCCCGACCAGATAGACCCGATGTTGACAGCCGACAGTGAGGTCGCCATCGCCAGCGCCGTCACGCCGTGGAACCGGGCATGCCCGGGCCAGCGCTCATTGAAGACGTGTGAGTCATTCCAGTCCGCGGCCACCGGTGCCGCCACCGTGATCACATTGGCCAGAGTGAGCAAGCTCCGGCCGAGCATCCGGCCCCTTCCGGCGTCTGGCCAGGTCACCGGCACCTCCGATCCGCTGGGCGAGCTCACGCCCACGCTACTCCCTGCCGTTGCGGCTCAGCATGGCTGCGGGCTTGCCCCGCTCGTATGGCCTCGGCCTCGTAGGACCGATCGGCTGACCGCGATTGTGCCATCAGCCAGAGCCCCAGAACCTGGAGATCGGCGCGCGGCGGGCAGCTGCATTGACGAGCCGGTCAGCCGTTAAGCCGTCAGGCCGCCGGCCGTAGTGCCCGGACGGGAAGGGGTGCTGAGGGGGCGGCCCTGCCAAGTTCGCTGCGCAGGCAGTCGAGGAGTTGACGCTCGAACGCGACCAGCTCCCAGGCGATCGCGTATTGGACGGCGCGCTTACGCCGGGCCCAGGTCATTGGCGGCCACCCACAGCGCCCGGTCCACCTCGCGCAAGCTCAGGCCGCAGAGCCTGGCCAGGCTTCGGCAGGCGTTCAGGTATGGCAGCCAGTCGCCTTACCGGAAATCCGGCGAACCGGCCCGCATCCCGCCCAGCGCGCGCAGTGTTTTCAACGCTCTGGAGTCAGCGACTGTGAACCTTTCGGGGCGGCAGGCGGCAAGGACCACGCTGCTCATGGCCGGGCCAAACGGTTGATACGGCAGACCGTCGCCAGGGCGTTGTCATCGTCGTTGTCGGCCAGGGCGTGACGGATCAGCTCAGCCGCGCCGCCGGGCGCTGCCCACCGCTGCGGGCTGATTCCCTCATCGCGAGTGCCTTACGGTGAGCCATCGACTGGAACTTCCATCCGATCAGCTGGATGACCTGGTCACGGTCCAGCACATCCAGGCCCGCAAACTTGGCAAGCCGCTCCTCCTCGTTAGCACGGGCGGCCGCGTTCTGCCCGGCAGGAGCCGACGGGTCAGGGTAAAGCTCGCCCCAGGCTCTCAGCCGTGCACAGATGCCGGTCACTGCCATGGGACCCAAATGTAGGCTTCCTCGCACCGATGCTGCCTGCTAGGCGCGGTCTTCCTGCGAAGTGAGGAGCAGTCATGCCGCACATTGCCCTGAACTCCGCTGAGCCGGGGATCCGCGGCTTGCTGCGGTACCGGCCGGAGACGGCCCGCCCGCTGAGCGAGCTGACGGAGGTACTGCTGCGCGGGCCCAGCACCTTGACCCGCGGTGAGCGGGAACTAATTGCGGCGTATGTATCGGCGCTCAACGACTGCATGTACTGCGCATCGTCGCACTCCGCCTGCGCCGCCGCTCAGCTGCCGGGGGGCATGGCAGTGGTGGAGCAGGTCCGCGCCGACCCCGGCGCCGCACCAGTGTCGGCCAAGCTGAAGGCGCTACTTCAGATCGCTGCCGCGGTGCGGGACAACGGGCACGCCGTCACCGCCGGGCACGTCGCCCACGCCCGCGCCACGGGTGCCACGGACGTGGAGATACACGACACCGTCTTGATCGCAGCCATGTTTTGCATGTTCAACCGCTACGTTGACGGGCTAGCCACAGTCGCCCCCGACGATCCCGCCCTATACGCCGCCGGGGCGCAGCGGCTGATCGCATACGGGTACCTGCCGCCGTCGGCAGATCCCGCCCACCACGGCTGACACACTCGCCGCACCCTGGCCGGGACTCACATCCGACGATGAATACTCCCGTCCAGCTGACGCGATCACTTGCTCACGGACTGCGGCCCTCATAGGGTCAGAAGAGTACGTTGTGGGCGCGCCGGCTCCGCCCTCGATATGCACCGGCCGGGCTCGGCCGGACCTGACCCAGGTGCCTGGTTTGAGGGTCCCGCCCAGGCTTGATGTGCCGTGGCTGCCGGTTACACCGGGTGGCCATGCGCGGCGAATCCTGGTCGTGGCGTATGAGGACTGGACAGGCGGCGAGCTGGCCGGGCCGGGCTAGGGCGAGCCGCCGCCTGCCACGTTGACCGAGAACGAGTTGGTTGCCAGGCCCACGCCGCCTCGCCACAGCTCGAAGCCGGCCTCAACGCCGATCAGGTACCAGGACCTGCCGATGTAGCCCCGGCTGGTCGCGTCGGCCACCAGTGCTTGCAGGTCCAGGTTGCTAACCGAGGTGGTGCCGGTGGTCATCGCGTAGGAGATGGTGTTCCAGCGCTGCTGGCGGAGCCACACCTGGTAGTCGTGGCCGCCGATGCTGACGTTGCTGGCCACCTGCGCGCCGGCGGGATGCACGTGCCCGTGGTGGTTCAGCCAGATCATCAGCTCGGCGCCGTCCGGCTGGCCCTTGGTGGTGGGTGCCTGGTTGAACCAGATGTCGTAGGTCACGTCGTAAACGCTGCTCCCCCTGGGCTGGGCGGTGCGCCAGCTGGTGATCACCGTGCCGGCGTGGATGGCCGACACCTGGATTGGCAGCCCGCTGCCCGGCGTGCACGCGCCCCAGTGGCAGCCCTTGTAGATGAACGGGTAGCCGCCGGGCGTGCCGTGCTTGACCGCGATCGATGAGCTCGTGACTGTGAAACTGGCGTCGCCGCCGGTGGTGATGCACTGAGGAGCACCCGAATGCCACTCGTTGTTCATGACCGTGTAGGCACCGCCGCTGACAGCAACAGACTGTGAGCCGCATAGCGTCGTGGCCGCCCCGGAACAAGCGGCCAGCAGGACGATGGCCAGGACGCCGCCTGCCCCTGGCAGTAGTGCGGCAGCCAGCGCGAGGGCCCGCCTGCGCGCAGTCATGCTCGCCTCCTCAGGCAGGAAGAACAGCCGGGCCGCCCAGCGGTGGCGGGGTGGCATCCGCTGAACGTCTGCGGACAGTGTGCACGATTGCGCGTCCTGGCGGGCCGCTCCACCGCCGCGCCACCGACCGCACAGCACGCGGCATGAGCGCGTGTCAGGTAGGCGGAGGCCGAGGGCGGTCCGAGCCGCCGGGGCCATGCAGTCCCTGGTCGTCGATGGCCTCTTCTTTCTGAAAGGTTATCTCCCCCGTGTCGAGATTTCGGTAAGTCTCTCTGTATATGCGCGCATCGGAGTCAAAGACCCTAGTGACTTCTTCCCAGGTATGCCGTGAAGGAGACCATTCCCTCTTCACGGTCGTCCTCAGATACGGCTTCACCTCACCTGGTGCTCCGTGCCGACCCTTGAGGTTCACTGAACCCCTCGATCATGACAGCCTCATCAGCATCCTCGACCAGACGGTTACAGCTGCCGCAGTCTGGGCAAGCTGGATCCTCCCGGGATCAGTTCTTTCCCACATTCGGCACACGCAGATCGGGCCATGCGGACGAGTCTGACAGAAGCAGGCCGGGAGCCGAGGGCTCTATCTCAAGCGGCAGGACAACGTGCTGGGAGCGGCAAGAGCGTGTGTGCATGTGAGTGCCAGATCCGCCTTACCTGTATCGGGTGACGCCGCAAGGTGGTTCGGCCTGGGCGTTGCGGCCCCATGAGCTGCTCTGTGTGGGCATGGTTAAGTTGGCTCCCTGCCCCTGATAGCTGCCGGGCCTGCGACCGGGCGGGCGGGTCAAGGACCGGGCGGGAGCCCGGTCGGCGTAGCCGGCGCCGTTAGGCGTCCTTGAGGCGGCCGCCCGGGAGCGGATCATTGCCAGGCGGCAGGGCAGGGAGCCGTGGTGGTGCGTGGGTGTGGTCAGCGGTTCAGGCCGGGGCCTTTCTGTGCGGGTGACCAGCCGTGGTGGGCGGGGCCGGGGGGAGGAGCAGCCAGCCTTACCTGGGTCCGCGGGGCTTGGGCGCTGCCCCGGCGACAAGATGATTGATTGGGTGTCCCCGGCTTGCGGGGATGCGGCCGCTCAGTCTGATCAGGCCGCCCGCCTGGCCCTTGGTGGCAAGGCCGGCAGCGGCTGACAGCGGCTCGCGGGAGCTGGCCGCGGTGGTTCCCCATCGGGTGAAGTGTGGCTGCGGTGTGCCCGCCCGGCGCCGGCGCGTCGCGGGGCTGGTGACCATCGGCATGGGTGAGGGGTTAGGCGGCGGTGAGCGCGTCGTCGCCAAGTTCGGTCAGGATGTGGCAGGCCTGCCGGACGATCTTGCGGGCCTCCGGCAAGGCCGCGCGCTTACTGTTCTTGCGGTCCTTGACGGCGGCGTAGTAGCCGTGGTCGGGGGCCGAAGCGCGGGCGTGGGTCTTGCCGGCCTCATACACCGCCCAGCGCAGCACCGGTGGCCCCTGCCGGGACAGGCGCCCGGGCGGGCCTTTGCGGTCCGAAGACCAGACGGTGATGTCCAGTCCGGTGAACCGGACCGCCTTGCGGGAGGAGGAGAACCGGCCTTCCCCGGCCAGCCAGCAGGTCAGCGCCAGCGCGGTGACCGGGCCGACCCCATACAGCCGCGCGGCGAGGACCTTCGCGCCGGTGAGGTGCCGGGCGGCATAACGCAGCTGCGTGCGCAGTACCTCCATGCGGGCTTCGATGGCGGCGAGCATGTCCAGGGCGGTGGCGACCTGCAGCTGCCCGCCCGGCGACAGGTGCGCGGCCGCGGCCTCGCGCAGCGCGGCCAGGCCCTGCTCGGTACGCAGCGCGCCTTCGCCCAGCGCTGGCGCGCCCTGGTGGAAGAAGACCGCGTGGATGCGCTGCACCCAGGCGGTGTGCTCGCGGCGCACGTCGTGGTAGGTCTCCAGCAGCGCCCGGTACTCCAGGATCTGCGCCGGCGGGACCCAGCACTCCGGCAGCCTGCCCTCGGCCAGCAGCCGGCGCAAGTGCGCGGAGTCGGTCTTGTCGGTCTTGGCATGCCGCTTGCGGCCACGGGCAGCGGCGGTGTCGGCCGGCTCGCCCACATGCGCGGCGATCCCGGCCGCGGCCAGCTCCTCGGCGACATACCGCCACCCCGTGCACCCCTCCACCGCGAACGCGACGTCGCCGCGCCCAGCGAACCGCACCAGCCAAGCCCGCAGGTGCTCCCGGCCGGCCGGGGCGATCTGGCCGCGCCGCACCTCCCCGGTCACCGTGCCGGGATAGTCGAACGTCAGCTGCTTCCGGTGGATATCCAGCCCGCCTACGATGGGCATCGGGACCTCCTCACGCTCCGAAGGGGCGCACGCGCCCCATGCGAAATGCCTACGCGGTCAAGCCTGACCCGCGTCTGAGCTGGGGAGGTCTCCAGCACCCGGCCAGCGACCTCAGCCCGGCCCGATGCATGTCATCTAATTGCGCTATACCGGCAGTGTGTCGAACGCGTTTGTGCAGAGCATGGCTCATAACTTCGAACAGGCGCTGCGGCTGATGGAGGCGGCGCTGACCGACTGCCCCGACGACCTGTGGCAGACGGACTTGTGGCCGGACGAGGCGCCCACGGGTCCGGCGCCGCACGGGGGATTGCACGGCTCGGCTCCCTGGTTCCTCGGCTACCACGCGCTGCTAACGCTCGACTATGACCTGGCTGGCGAGTTCGAGCCGTGGGCACCGCCACAACCATTTGACGACAACACCTACGCCTTCCCCAACCGCAGGGTTCACTAAGCCCGAGCTTCTCGGGTACGTCAACTGGTGCCGCGGTCGCGTCCGCCAGACCCTTGACGGCCTCACCGAGGAGATGGCCGCTCGGCCACTTCCTAGTGCGGTGTCCACATACCTTCGCCGGTTGCCTGAGGCCATCAGTCCAGGTCCGCTGCTGGAGCCGATCCCCTGAACGTTAGTGGTCACCGCACTAGCGCCCATCGATACCACGGGATGCTGTTCGCGGTGATTGTGGGCAGCACGCCGCTGCACGTCGTCGAGCACGCCTCCCAGATCCGTCAGTTCCTCACCGCCGCGGGCGTCAGAGTGCAACCCATGCCCGGTGACCGTGGGTACACGGGTTGACCGTGATGGTGATCCGGCGGATTCTGACTGGCGACCCAGGCGACCTACCCAGCTGGCCAAAGCCACTGCCTGGCCCCCGCCGGGCCCAGCGTCTCCTCTAGCGGTCCACGCCCAGCGGAGGACTGCCGGGCTGCTGGCGGTCGGCGGTCAGGGCCTGGGTGGGAAGCCCGCCGCCGCGATCGGCGCAGGCCTACTGCATGTCAGTGCCTGCCAGGCAGCCCTTCTCGCGCTGGGTGACGGCGATCCCTGCGTGATCTCGTACCGGCAAATTCAGCCAGGCGGCAGCACACGAGAGATTTTCTGCAACGTCGGCCACGTCCGAAACTTGCCCCACAAGCCATCGCTGCTCAAGCCCTGCGTCCGGCCTCTCCGCTGGCCGCCAGCTCAGCACCGCGACAACGCACGGGCCAGTACCCGCCTGCACTTGAGAACTTCAGGCCCGGTCGCGGCGGCCTGCCGTCCATGTGGCCAATGTCTGCCGATCCACGCCGCCTGCTGCCGGGCTCCAAGGCCCGATCCGGCGGACGAGCCGCGGACAAACGATCAAGAGGCCCGACCGCCTCCTGGCGATCAGGCCTCTGACCTGCACTTTCTGGTAGCGGGGGCGGGATTTGAACCCGCGACCTCTGGGTTATGAGTGCAGAATTCGCGTTCAAATGGATTCGGATACTTGTCGGCCATTCACGCTACACTGCTGCTCAGAGGCCATAAAGTGATGCCGGTTAATGTCAGCAGAGGCCGATCGCTGACGCATTAACCGCCAACAAATGGCCAACAAGCGATCTTGATTGGTGGCGCCATGGGGTACGCGCAGAAGCGGGTCGGGCGTGACGGCAAGTTTCGCTACACGGCGGTGTATCAAGACATCCGCGGCGAACGAAGGTCGGCTGGCACCTTCTCCAGCAAGAAGGACGCCAACGCCGCGTGGCAGAGAGCCGAAGCGAAGATCGGCGAGGGCCGCCTGAACGATCCGCGGCGTGGCCGCCAGACCTTCCGCCGCTACGTCACTCAGGAGTGGCTCCCCCATCACGTGATCGAGATCACCACGCGGGAGGCGTACACCTACCAGCTCAACAAGCACATCATGCCGTGGTTTGGCCCAATGCGGATGAACGAGATCATGCCCAGCCACGTCCGCGAGTGGGTGACCCACCTGCAGGCCAAGGGAGTCACCCCGGCAACCATCCAGAAGGTCCGGTTCATCCTGAGCGCGATCTTCACCGCAGCGATGAACGACGTGACCTATCTCCACCCCTGCAAGGGTGTCAAGACGCCTACCGTCCCGAGGAAACCCCTCAAGATCATCACTCCGGAGCAGTTCGACGCGATCTTAGCCGCAATTCCTGGCGCCATTTTGCAGCTGCTGGTTGAGACCGGCATCGAGACCGGCTTGCGGTGGGGAGAACTGACCGAACTGCGGGTAAATGACATTGATCCCGCGACGCGGGTCCTGACGGTCAGCCGGACGGTCGTGCAGGTGGATCCGAAATTCCACCCAACAGGCGGCCGGTTCCTAGTCAAGGAATACCCCAAAGACAAGGAATACCGCCGCCTCAAGCTCGGCAAGCAACTGGCCGGCAAACTCGGCATCCACATCCAGAGCCGTGGCCTCGGTCCCGGCGACCTCATCTTCCCCATGCCCCCGCAGGACTCCCCTGCTGACCGGCTACGCGCCGTGCCCGACCAAGCGAGCTTGGGCTTCACCAGGCCCAACGCCGCCGGTCGCCAGTACCGGCACGGAACCATGAGCGGCTACAACGCGGGCAGGTGCCGGTGCCAGCACTGTAAGGACGCCGCCGCGATCTACCGGGCGCGGCGGCGCTCGGCGGGCAAAGACGCCCCGCGTCGGCCGCGGACGGTGGACACCGACGGTCACATTTCCCGCGATTGGTTCCAGCAGAACGCCTGGCGCCCCGCACTCAAGCGGGCAGGGCTGACGTTTCCCGTGCGCGCTCACGACCTGCGTCACGCGCACGCTTCCTGGCTCCTCGCGGGCGGCGCCGACCTGCAGACGGTCAAGGACCGCCTCGGCCACGGCAGCATCGCCACTACCGAAAAGTACCTGCACACCCTGCCCGACGCCGACGAGGCCGCAGTGGAGGCCTTCAGCCGGATCCGCAACCGCAGTGGCACAAGCCCCAGGCACAGGCGCGGGAGGTCAGCGTGAACCCGAGGTCCCGTCGGCTGGCCCTGTATGCGATCGGGGCGATCGCCATCCTGGCCAGCGCGAACGCCCTGGCTCATAGCTACGCGGGGCTCTACGACTGGGCGGTCCACCACCGGCTGGGCGGCTGGCAGGCCAAATCCTGGCCTGCGGAGATCGACGTGTTCCTGGCCGTCGGCGAACTCGCCCTCTACATCGCCTACCTCGATGGCTGGCGTGCCCGGCAGCGGATCTGGCCGTGGACGACCGCGCTGATCGGCCTGGCGGTCAGCGTGGCGGGGAACATCGGTCACATCCAGGCCGAACCCGGCCAGCCGGTCATCCTCGCCGACCGGCTGACCGCGGCCACCAGCCCGCTCGCCGCGTTCGCAGGTCTGTCTGTCGGACTGCTCGTGGTGAAGATGACTCGCCAGGGTGCCAACAGCCGCCCGCGGGGATCGGGAGCCAGCACAACACTGGCGCTCGCGCCGCGGGCGCCGAGCAGCGGCCAGGTCGCGTCGGCGGCGCCCACTGTGCCGGTAGTCATCCGGTCCACCGTGCCCGATGACCGGTCAGATGATGGCGGGCGCGACGGCGCCAACCCACATGCGGGGTTGCTACGCGATGCCATCGCTATCCGCCAGCAGGCGGCCGCATGCGGCGAACGGCTCAGCCAGCGGGCCCTGGCCCGGCAGTTGCGCCTGCGCGGGCACCGATTCCCCAACGATCATCTCCAGCAGATCGCGCAGAGCGTTGGCCTCGCCCCGGGCCGGGCGGCGTGATCTCGAAGACGAACGGGCCTGCAAAGCCCCAGCACCCAGCCGGGTCTCCGGCGAGAGGCAGATGGCGTGCATGACGTCGAAGTGATCGTGGCTCGGCTACGGGATGCGCGCTCCCTTCCCGAACTGCTGGCGGCGAGCTTCGACGCGTTTGAGGCTATCCGCGTCGTCGCTCGCGGCAGTGAAGACCTCGTGCCCTGGCTGTTCGCCGCGTTCATGATGGCTGCTGACGCTGCGGTCGACGGCACGCAGGCCATCACCATTGCCCCCTCGCTCCCCCTGGCACCCACCGCCACCCTGATCGTCGCCCCACCTGCCGCGGGCGCCAACATCGACACGATCGCTGCTGCCCTGGCCGTGCTGGGTGCGCTGCTTGACGAGCGCCTAGCGCATGCTGCCGGCCGCGCTCGCATGTCTGGTGATCGCACTGCGTGTCAGGAGGCCGCCGAGGCTGGCCGCCGGATCCATCAGCTGATGGCGGGTGACGGCAATGACCGCCACCTTCGGTGACTTCCTCCGCCCCGCCGGTGAGCACATCGCAGCCGCCGTCTCGATCCATGACGAGCTTCCCGCCGAGGCCACGTTTGGAGCCATCTGCCAATTTGGCTATCTGCTCTCCACGCTGGTGCATTACCTGGACGACTTGCCAGTTCCGGACGAGTTCTCAGCCGCGATGGCGGCCGAGCCGCTGAGTCCCGAGGCGCAGACCGTCCTAGACACCCGGATCGCGTTGCGCCGGGGCGCGCAGAACGTGCGGTATGCCATGAAAACGCTGGCGGACGCGGTCATCGACGACAGCCACCCGGCCGTCCAGCACCTGTCCGCCGCCGCTGGCTTCCTCGCAGCAGGGCGGGACCTGCTGCAAACCCATTTCGCCACTAGCCCTGGCGGCACCTGGGAACGTCATTCGTACTGGGCACCGGTCATCACCTCGCGGCCGGTGATCGCCGCTCTGCTCGGCGAGATCGCGAGGTGCGCTCTCCGGCTGGCGCCGTGGGCAGCACGCCTGTCGGTGCCCGAAGCCACAGCGGGGGACGTTCCGGCAGGCACCGGCCTGGCAGTGCTCACCGCCAGTCACTGCACGTGGGTCGCGGGAGCCGCGGTGCAGGCAGCGCATAGACGTCACCCTCCATCGGCTGACGCGCACAGGCTGCTCTGCGCCATTCCTGCCAACTTTCCCCCACCCCGGATCGCCCCATCTGGCCACGAGCAGGTCAGCGACCTAAGTCACGGCATCATCGTCGGTGCGGAACGACTGCGTCACATGGCGCTGGCATCCGGACGCCAGGCCCGCTGGTCGCCGACCGCGACCTCCGCCTCATGGCGGAAGGACGCCCTAGCGTCAGCGATCATCGGCCACGCCAGCGAGTTCATCTTGCGCGGGCTCACCGAACGAGCCGGGCAACTCACCCTCAGCCCCGCGATCTGCGCGCAGCTGCATAGCGCGGCCGACGCATCCAGTCAGGCCTGGCCGACGTGGCGGGTGATCGCTCACCACTGGGACATTGCCAGCACCGGCATCCACCGGGGCGCCGGCCCCGCGCCGGCGACCGCTGAGCTCGGGGACCTCGTCCTGCGGATCGGACGGCTCGCCTACTGCAACCAGCACTGGACCCCAGCCCGCGCCCATGCCAGCCACACCCGCAACCCAGCAGATCTGGCCCCCGCTCTGGGTGACATCACCTGCGTGGCGGCTGCGGTCCATACCGCCGCCGACGCGGTTACCCGCATCGTCGCTGAGGACCGCGAGGCGGTACGCGCCGCCGCTGCCGATCATCGACTGTACGTACCAGCATTCGCACGCACCAACGCGGCCGTGGTCCGCCGCCGCTACCGGCCCGCTTCCCCGCCCCGGGTAGACGAGATCCTGGCCTCCTACGACGATGCGATCGAAGTGAGCACCCGCGCCACCAGCAAGCTAGACGATCTCGCTCTAGCACTCGATGCCCCGACTTGGCCGCTCGCGGCTTCGCGTGCGCAACCACAAAACGTCCTGCGCGCCTTCCGGCCCGTCGGGACGTCTGCCCCGGGGGAGTTCGGCAATTCGCCTGCTCGGCCTTGCACCATCCGCGCCGGAGTCAGGGTCTGAATGCCGCCAGTCGCCGAGATCTGCTCGGGCCCAGGTGCAGCCACTGTTGCATCTCCCGCGCTGCCGAGCTGGCCGTGGCGCCGGTCAGATGGCATCAGCCACTGCGCGGTGTGCTCAATCGAGTAGCTCGTAGGCGGGGTTGATCATTACGGCGCCGGTGCTGGTGATGCTGACTGTGCCGCGGAGCCTGACGTTGCTGCCGGGCCGGAGGCCGGTGATGTGGGTGCGCCCGTAGAACAGTGCAGTAAGTTCCCCGCTGGTGTCGGTGACCACGCAGGCCAGGACGGAGCTGCCTTCCACCGGCCGGAATTCGACGGTGTGCACGCGTCCGGCTACGGTGGCCCGGCGGTAGCTGGTTAGTGCGGAGATCGGGATAACGCCTGGCGGCCCGGCGGCCCGGTGATGGTCGCCGTTGGCCGTCTCAGCCTGGAGGGGCTTCGCTTTCCCGTTTGGGCTGGCCTGGTGTTCGTGCAGTACCTCGACCCGGGCGGTCACGTCGAAGGGGATGATCATGGCTGCCGACCGCGGGATCCGGCTCACCACTCCGGCGATCTTGTCGGCGGTCCGGTCGTGCAGCAGCCGACCGAGCAGCGGCCGCGTGCTGCGCCGTGGCAGGAGAACAGTCAGATAAGTGCCGGGCTGGCAGGCCTCTTTGGCGGCGAGTTCGCCGGCCGCCCGTTCGATCCGCCGATGCGGGCAGTCCACCAGATCCAGCGGAATGCCCCGGTCCGCCTGCACCCATTGCTGCAGCAGCTGGTCGGCTCGTTGCTGGTCGATGACGAAGTGCACCGCTCGCAGCGCGGTGGGGCGCAGGCTGCGCGCGTAGCGCAGCGCGGCGATTGCGGCCAGGTCGAAGTCATCGACCAGGACGAGCACGGTCCGGCGCGTGAAGTTCGGCGGATCCGGTGGCTTGCCGGCGCTGAGCGCCTCGACCGCGCCGGCTTCGCTGCGGTATTGCCGGTTGAGCCGGATGAGCAGGAACACCATGACCGGGAACACCGCCACGACCAGCCAGGCGCCCTCGGTGAACTTCACGATCGCGAAGATCACCACGACCAGCGCGGTGTACACCCCGCAAGCGAAGTTGATGACCAGCCGGCGGCGCCAGCCGGGCTCCTTCATCTTCCGGTGGTACCTGGCCATGCCGAACCCGGCCATCGAGAAGCCGGTGAACACGCCGATCGCGTAGAACGGGACCAGGTTGTTGGTGTTGGCGCCGACCGCCAGCAGCAGCGCGAGCGCGAGCACGGTCAGCACGATGATTCCGCTGGAGAAGACCAGCCGGTGGCCGCGCTTGGACAGCCAGCGGGGCAGGAAGGAGTCCTCGGCGACGAAGCTGGTCAGGAACGGGAAGCCGCTGAAGCTGGTGTTGCCGCCGGTGAACAGGATCGAGATGGCCCCCGCCTGGACCAGGAAGTACAGCACCTGGCCCGCTGTGGACTGCCCGAAGATGAGCTTGGCCTCCTGGGAGAGCACGGTCGGGAAGCCGTTCACGTACGGGACCGCATGGGTGATGTGGGCCAGCCAGGAGATCCCGGCGATCAGGAAGGCAACGATGGCGCCCTGGGTGACCAGCAGCTGGCGGGCGTTGCGGCCCTCGGGCGGGCGCAGCGCGCTGACCGCGTTGGAGACCGCCTCGATCCCGGTCAGCGAGGAGCCGCCGTTGGCGAACGCCCGCCCCAGGATGTAGATGGCGCCGAAGGTGAGCAGCCCGCTGGGGTGGTGCCCGACCGCCACCGTCCCCTGCTGCCAGGTCACGTGCGGCAGCCCGCCGCCGAACGCCTCCCGGTACAGCCCGGCGATGATCATCAGGCCCACCGAGGCGGAGAACAGGTAGGTCGGGACAGCGAACGTCTTGCCGTTCTCCCGGACCCCGAGCAGGTTCACGTAGCACATGATCAAGGTGGCGGTGACCGCGATCAGCAGCAGCGTCGTGGTGTCACCCAGCGGCCGGGCCAGCGCCGGGAACGTGGACAGGATCGCGGCGCTGCCGGCGGCGGTCTGCACCGCGACCGTGACCACGTAGTCCACCATCAGCGCCACCGCCGCCACCTGCGCGACGCGCGGGCCGAAGTTCTCCCGGGCGACCACATATGAGCCGCCCGCCCGCGTGTAGACCGTCACCACCTCGCGGTATGACAGCACCACCAGGGCGACGCCGAGCAAGATCACCCCGGTCATCGGCAGCAGCAGCGTGAAGGCCGCGAGGCCGAAGAACGGCAGCAATTCGTGGAGGATCAGCTCAGAGCCGTAGTTCGCCGATGAGATCCCGTCACACGACAGCACGCCGAGGCCGAGCGGTTTGGACAGCCGCTCCACCTGCAGCTGCTCGCTGGCCAGGGGCGGGCCGAGCAGGCGGCGCTTGACCGAATACCAGGAGCTTTCCGGCAGATCGGCGGCCCCGTCGGTGCCGGGCAGGCTGGCCGCCTTGCGCAGGGCCACGGCGCGCCACCTCCGACCCCAGCCACCAAACCCGGCCTCGGCAGTTGGCCTGGACGAGGCTCCGCCGATGCGCAGCGGTTTGATCACCTTCGACGCTAGGCATCTCCGCCTAGGCCTGCTGCATGGGTGGTGTTAAGACTGAGGGGATAGCTGTTAGGGTTTCGTCAAGATCATTAGCTGCTGCTACGGCCGGCGGCCAGATAACGGCATCTGAACGGGGCAGGCGCACGCCACCGTCTGTGTCACTGACGGGCATCGCAGCGCAGTGCCTGGCCGCCTGGCCTGCACGAATGATTCCCGGCAGCCCGGTGCCCGGATCGCTGCTGCTGCCGCTCACCACCCATCGCAAGCATCGGGCAAGCGCTAGCTGCTGAGCAGCCTGTCCTTGGACAGCTTCCCCACAGCGGTCTAAGTGAGTGTCTGATTAATCGGCCGGCTGGGCCAGGCGCCGGGTCATCAGGGCGATCATGGCCCACAAGATCATGGCTTCGTGGCTGGCGGGGAGCCGCTCGTAGTCGCGGACGGTGCGCCGGTGTTTGCTGATCCAGGCGAAGGTCCGCTCCACGACCCAGCGGCGGGGCAGCACCTCGAAGGCGTGCGGGTCGCGCTTGGCGACGACCTGCAGGTTCATCTTCAGGCTCGCGGCCCAGGCGGACAGCTTGCCGCTGTATCCGGCATCAGCCCAGACCAGGCGGACGCCGCGGCAGGCGCGGTGGGTGTTCCATAGCAGCGGCCGGGCGCCCTGGCGGTCCTGGACGGAGGCGGGTGTGATCACCACGTCCAGGACCAGGCCGGTGGTGTCCACCGCGATGTGGCGCTTGCGGCCGTTGACCTTCTTGGCGTTATCCCAGCCCCGGCTGGCCTTGGGCACGGTGTCGGCGGCGCGCACCGACTGCGAGTCGATGACCGCGGCGGTGGGCTGGGGCTGGCGCCCGGCCGCTGCCCTGACCTGGGCGCGCAGCTGCCCGTGCAGCCGGGCCAGGGTGCCATCATCGCGCCAGGCGGCAAAGTAGCCGTAGACGGTCTGCCAGGGCGGGAAACCGGCGGGGAGATACCGCCAGGCGCATCCCGTGCGGTCCAGATACAAGATCGCCTCCACAATCCTGCGGGCAGGCCAGATACGCGGCCGCCCCCGGCCGCCAGCCACATGCCCGGGCAGGTGCGCGGCGATCACCTGCCATTGCGCATCGGTCAGGTCACTCGGATAGCGCCTGGCTTCCCGCCCAGGCAGACGCGTACTGTGGGCGCACGCGGGCCCCATCACCTTGATCGTCACACATCGGGATCATGGGGCCCGCGCCTGGCATCTGAGCCGAGCGACACACCGCCAGATCACCAGCCCAGGCCGCGCCAGCACGATTTATCAAACGCTCACTAAGGTTGTTTCAGGTGTGCCGGGAAGCCTGGTCGGCGATGTTCATGACTTTCGGACTCGTCAACTAGGAGTACCGATGAGCATCGACAGCGCACCGGCCGACGGTTCACCTGCGGCGAGCCCAATGGCTCCCACAAACGTATCTCCTGCGCCGCCGAGCTGGCCGTGGCGGCGGGCCGCGCTCTTCTTGGCCGGCGCTGCACAGCTGATTACCATTTCGGCGCTGGTGGGCGCCGATTCCATCCCGGCGACATGGTCGTCGCTGCTGCTGGCGGTCGCGCCTGCCCCGTTGGCGGCCGCGGCGGCCTTCGCCCCGGCCCCGGTTAACCTGCTGGCGGCGGTGGCCGGGATCGTGGTCCTAGTCGTCGGTATCGTCGCGCAGGTCACTCACACCGGGCTGTTTTTCGTCCCGGCGCTGGTGGTGCTGGCTGTTGGGGCCGTCAAGCTCTGGCGCGAGCGAGGGTTGAGCGCGGGAGAAGGTGTCGGCCGATGACCCGCTATCTGACCAGGGACCGGGCGGCGATCGCGGCTGCCCTCGCCGTTCCGCTCGCGGCGGCCGCGG
Source organism: uncultured Actinomycetes bacterium (assembly GCA_963730065.1). Lineage (GTDB taxonomy): Bacteria > Actinomycetota > Actinomycetes > Streptosporangiales > Streptosporangiaceae > UBA9676. The sequence continues at coordinate 45,215 of CAVSQL010000028.1, forward strand.
TCTTGCTGCCGTTCCGCGCGAGCTGGCCGAACACGAACGTGGCGCTGCTGCTGGTGGTGGTCGTCGTCGCAGTCGCCGCGATCGGCAACCGGGTCGCTGGCGCCATCGCGGCGATCGGGGCGGCGGTCTGGTTCGATTTCTTCTTCACCCTGCCCTATGAGCGGTTCACCATCCGCAGCTCGGCCGATGTCACCACCTTTGTGTTGCTGCTGGTGGTGGGCGTGGCGGTGTCGCAGCTGGCTGCCTACGCCCGCCGCCTGAAGGTGGTCGCAATCACCGACGCGGGATACCTCGCGCAGATCCACGAGACCGCATCGCTGACCCAGACCGCGAAGTCCCCCGAAGATGTTGTCGATCATGTCCGGGAGCAGCTCATCGGCGTGCTGGATCTGCAGGAATGCCGGTTCGAGTACGGGGTGCTGCTCGGTCACCCGCCGCGGCTGGAGCCAGACGGCGCGGTGATGGCCGGCCATGGCCGCTGGGATGTGGAGACGGTGGGCCTGCCCGGTGAGGAGATAGAGCTACGCGTATTCGGCGGCGGCCAGTACTACGGCCGGTTCATGATGAGGCCCAAGCCGGGCTCGCGGCCGTCCCTGCAAGCGCGACTGGTGGCGGTCACTCTGGCGGAGCAGACGGGGCGCGCGCTGGCCGCCGGAGTGCCCATCTCCAGCACCAGGTAGGAAACGGGGATAACAGTGTCTGGCGTCGGCAGGGTGATCGTCGGAACGAGCGGCTCGCCGGGCAGCCTGCACGCGCTGCGCTACGGGGAGCGCCTGGCAGGCATCCACGGCGCGGTCTTGATCCCGGTGCTGGCCTGGGACCTGCCCGGCGGTAGTCACGCCGAGCGGGTCCAGCCATCGGGTGAGCTGCGCCAAGTATGGCGTAACCTCGCCTGCCAGCGGCTCCGGGACGCGCTCATCGCCGTGTGGGGCGAAAACCCGAACGACCCGCTGGTGCAGCCGCACATCGAGCGGGGCCCGCCCGGCTGGGTGCTGGTGAACCTTGCCTGTCAACCGGGCGATGTGCTGGTTGTGGGGGCTGGCCGCCGCGGCGTCCTGGCCCGGATGGCCTTCTCCAACGTAAGCCGCTACTGCCTGGCCCACGCCCAATGCCCGGTCCTGGCCATCCCACCGCCCGCACTTGCCCGCGAACTCGCACATAGCCGCCTCGCGCGGGTGTTCTGGCACCGGCAACTGACCCCAGAACAGATCCTTCGCGACCAGCCCAAGCCAGCCGCCTGAGCAGCCAGCCGGCCACCGCACGGAAACGGTCTGCTGTGACGTCTTCCCACGACCCGCCAGCCGCCTCCGGGTCAGGACCGAGGACACCCACGTGAGCGGACAGGGATCGCTGCAGACCTTCTTGGGAACCGCTCCGGGGGTGGGCAAGACCTACGCCATGCTGGCCGAGGGCCGACGCCGGGCCGGAAACGGCGAGCGGGTCGTGGTCGGCTGGATCGATTGGCATAGCCGGGCCCGGACCTGCAAGCAACTCGGTGACCTGGAGGTGATCGCGCCGCGGACGGTCGAGCACCGGGGCACGGTCTTCACCGACTTCGACGCGCCAGCGGCGATCGCCTCCGGTGCCGAGGTGGTGCTCGTGGACGAACTCGCACACGCGACGGCGGACCGCACCCGGCAGCGGTGGCAGGACGTCGCTGACGTGTTGCACGCTGGGCTTGACGTGGTGACCACCATGAACGTTGCCCACCTGGCGTCGGTCCGCGACTACGCGGCCCGCATCACCGGAGTGGGGACGGTCGCCTGGGTGCCCGATGAGTTCGTCCGCTCGGGTGAGGTCGTGCTGGTCGATCTGCCCGCTCAAGCGCTGCGGCAGCGGATCGCTGCCGGCGCGGTGTATTCGGCCGAGCAAGTCGGCGGGGCGCTGGCCGGCTATTTCCAGGCCCCCAACCTGCAGGCGCTCAGCGAGCTCGGCCGGGCCTGGATGGCCGGAACCGTTGACGCCGTGGGTGATGACCTCCTGGCGCGCCGCGGCCTGGCCCAGCCGGCAGCGCCACCGCTGGTGGTCGCCGGGGACTCCGGCTCCAGCTGGGGCGAGCTGGTGATCCGCCGCGCCATCCAGCTAGCCCGGGCCGACGATGCTCAACTGCTGGTGGTGCACGTCCAGATCGCCGACGGCCTCACCCACCAGGAAGGCCAGAACCTGCACCGGCACCGGCATCTGACGGCCGAACTCGGGGGCAGTTACACCGAGATGGCAGGGTCAACCCCGGCGCAAGTACTGGCCGACATCGCCCGCGCCCGAGGCGCAGCCACCGTTGTGGTTGGCCACCATCGATCCCGCCTGGGCGAGTTCGCCCACGGGTCGGTTGCCTGGCGGCTGCGCCGCCTGCTCCCCGAAACAGCCATCGAGGAGGTACGCAAGACCTAACCGGGCACCTGCCGGAAAGATGAAACCATCCCCAGGCGCAGCCGGCCTGCCCGGACCGGCCGATTCGGCGACCACCGTTCGTGGAGACTGGGCCGCGGCTGTGCTGGCGTGCGGGAGACATCGGTGTGCGGGAGGGGCTGGAGATGATCCGTCGTGATGCGCTGTCGGAGTACGTCCGGGGGTCGCTATGGGTGCTGCCCACGCTGTCGGTGCTGGCCGCCCTGGCCGCCGGGTCGCTGCTGTCACTGGTCAGCGTCGGTCCGCACTCGCCGCTGGCTTTCCAGGGGACCTCCGATGATGCCCGGGCCTTGCTGATCGGGATTGCCGGGACGATGGTGACGGTCATCGCGCTGCTGCTGGGCCTGACGGTGGTGGCGCTGCAGCTGTCCTCGACCCAGTACTCGCCCCGGCTGCTGCGCAATTTCCTGCGGGACCGGCCGAATCAGATCGTGCTCAGCGTCTTCGTGGCGACCTTCGCCTACAGCGCGGCCGGGCTGTACACGGTCGGCGTTTCGGGCGGCAGCCGCACCGGCACCTTTCCCCGGCTGGCGGTCAGCGGCGCACTCGTGCTGCTGTTTATCAGCCTTGGGCTGCTGGTGTATTTCGCCGACCACCTGGTGCACTCCCTCCAGGTCGATGCGATCATGCGCGTGGTGGAGCGCAGCACGCTCGGGGTGATCCGGGACGGGCTGTTCCCCGGCGCCCACGACGCACCCGAAGTGCCGGAATGGGCGGTGCCGGTCGCCTCCCGCCGCTCGGGTTATGTGCAGTCGGTGCGTCCCGGCCGGCTGCTCGCCCAGGCCGCCGGGCATGGAGTTTGCCTGCGGCTTCGGCCCCGGGTCGGTGAGCACGTGGTCGCTGGGACGACGCTGGCGTGGATCTGGGCCGCCTCCCCGCGCGATCCCGCCCCCGACCCGCGGGCCTTCGTGCCGGTCTTGCGTGAGGGGGTCCGGATCGGGTTCGAGCGCACGCTGGAGCAAGATGCCGCGCTCGGCATCCGGCAGTTGGTTGACGTCGCGTGCAAGGCGCTGTCCCCGGCGGTCAATGATCCCTACACCGCGGTCCAGGCCGTCGACCACCTATCGGTGATCTTTTGCGCGCTCGCCCAGCGCCCGCTCGGAAACCACGTCGTCCGGGACGGCAATGGGGCGGTGATCGTCCCGGGGCGGCGATTCCCCGAATACCTGGCGGTGATGTGCGGGCTCATCCGCCGTTACGGCTCCCGTGAGCCCACCGTTGCCCATGCGCTGCTCCGGTTGCTGGGCAACTGCGCCGCCGTGGCCGGTGATGACCCCGAGCGCCGCGCGGCGATCGAAGAACAGGCCGACATCGTCATCGCCGACGCCGAGCGAGAGGTCGCCCAGCCGGCCGACCTCGCCCTCGCCCACGCCGAGGCCGAGGCAGTACGCGAAGCGGTCGCTGGGCACGGGCCCTTGTCC
>CAVSQL010000029.1:0-255258 GCA_963730065.1 uncultured Actinomycetes bacterium
TACGCGCCGGGGTTTGTGGCGGAGCTGGCCCGGCTGGGGTACAAGCCGAACGCGGCGGCATGTCAGCTCCAGCTGATGGCCGCATCTGAGCCGTTGGATGGACGCCGGGCGTCTTGGGCCGGTGGCGTTGACGCTGGAGGTGGCAGGGGCGTTCCTGGCGGCCCGGCGCGCCGAGGGCTACATCATGTGGCTGTCGCCGATGGCGCTGGCGCCGCTGCTGGGTTTCCTGCGGCGGCTGGGGGTGGTTCCGCCGCCTGCGCCTGCCCCGGTCACGCCGGCTGAGGCGCTTCTGGGCCGGTACCGGCGGTATCTGGTGACTGAGCGGGGCCTGGCCGCCGTGACCGCCCGCGGCTATGCGGATATGGTCCGCCCGTTCCTGGCCGAGCGTGAGGAAGCCGGCGGGCTCGCGCTGGCGGACCTGACGGCGGCGGAGGTGACGGCGTTCGTGCTGGCCGCCTGCCCTGGCAAACCGAAGGGCACGGCGAAGCTGACGGTGACCGCGCTGCGGTCGCTGCTTGGCTTCCCTGCACGTCGGGGGCCTGATCAGCGAGCCGCTTGGGCAGTATGTTCCGGCGGTGGCCAGCTGGCGGCTGGCCGGGCTTCCGCGGGCGCTGGAGCCCGGGCAAGTCGAGGCGCTGCTGGCCAGCTGCGACCAGGACACGGCGGTTGGCCGCCGTGACTTCGCGGCGCTGACGCTGCTGGCACGGCTCGCGCTGCGCGCCGGGGAAGTCGCTGCGCTCAGCCTGGACGACATCAGCCGGCGGGCTGGGGAGGTCACGGTGCGTGGCAAGGGGAGCCGCGCCGAGCGGCTGCCGCTGCCGGCGGACGCAGGCGAGGCGATCGCCGCCTACCTGGCCGATGGCCGGCCCGAGCCGTTCGAGGGCACCCGGCGGGTGTTCCTGCGGGCCCGGGCGCCGCACCGCGGGCTGGCCTCAGCCGGGGTCACAGCGGCGGTCTGCCATGCCGGGCAGCGGGGCCGGGGTCGGCCGGGTTCACGCGCACCGGCTGCGGCATTCGGCGGCTGCCAGGATGCTGGCTGCCGGGGCGCCGCTGACCGAGATCGGGCAGGTGCTGCGGCACAGCCAGCTCGCATCCACTGCGATCTACGTCAAGGCTGACATTCAGGCGCTGCGGGCGCTGGCCCGGCCCTGGCCGGGTGGTGCCACATGAGCCCGCTGCGCTAGGCGCTGGCCGGCTACCTCGCGGTCCGGCGGTCCCTCGGTTATGGGCTGGCCCGGCCGGAGAAGCTGCTGGGCCAGTTCATCACCTACCTGGAAGCTGCCGGCGCCGAGACCGTGACCACCCAGCTCGCGCTGGCCTGGGCGACGCTGCCCGGCGGGAACCACAGCTGGCACGCGCTGCGGCTCCAGGCAGTCCGCGGGGTTCGCCTCCTACCTGCACACCATCGACCCGGCAGCCGAAGTGCCGCCGGCCGGCCTGCTCCCATGGCGACCCTGCCGGGCCACCCCCTACCTTTACTCCGATGCCGATATCGCCGCCCTGATCGCGGCGGCGGGCAGTTTGCGGTTCCCGCTGCGAGCAGCGGCCTACCAGACCCTGATCGGCCTGCTCGCGGTCACCGGGATGCGCATCGGCGAGGCGATCCGCCTCGACCGCGCCGACCTCGACCTCGCCGGTGGCGTGCTGACCGTGCGCGAGTCCAAGTTCGGCAAGTCCCGGCTGGTGCCGCTGCACCCCACCACCGCAGATGCGCTGGGCGGCTACCTGCGGCTCCGGGACCAGCTGCACCCCCGGCCCAGGACTGCGGCGGTGTTCATCTCCCTGGCCGGCACCCGGCGGAACTACCGCAACGTGCACGCCACCTGGAAGCTGCTGGCCGCCCGCGCCGGGCTGCAGCCCCGCTCGCTGTCGTGCCGCCCCCGCATCCATGACTTGAGACACTCGTTCGCGGTCCGCAGCCTGCTCGACGCCTACGCCGCCGGGCAGGACGGACAGGCCAGGCTCGCTCTGCTGGCCACCTGGCTCGGGCACGTCGACCCGGCCGCGACCTGCTGGTACCTGTCCGCCGCACCGGAACTGCTCGCCCTGGCCGGGCAGCGGCTCGACGACCACATGACAGGCCTGCCGTGACCGCCCTCGCCCCACCCTGCAGTCGTTCTTCACCGACCGGCTCACCCGGCAGCGGCAGGCCAGCCCGCACACCATCGCCGCCTACCGCGACACCTGGCGGCTCCTGCTCGGCTACGCCGCCCGCCGCACCGGCACGCAGCCCGCCCAGCTAGACCTGGCCGACCTGGACGCTCCGCTGATCGGCGACTTCCTCGATCACCTCGAACACGAACGCGGCAACACCGCCCGCACCCGCAACGCCCGGCTGGCCGCGATCCACTCGCTGTTCCGCTACGCCGCGCTGCGCTGCCCCGAGCACGCCCAGGTGCTGGCCATCCCGCCCAAACCCCACAACAAGACCCTGGTCACCTGGCTCACCTAACCCGAACTCGCCGCGCTGCTGGCCGCCCCCGACCGGTCCACCTGGGCCGGGCGGCGCGACCACGCCCTGATCCTGCTCGCCGCCCAGACCGGGCTGCGCATCTCCGAGCTCACTGGGCTCACCACCCGCGATATCCACCTCGGCGCCGGGGCGCACGTCTGCTGCACCGGCAAGGGCCGCAAGCAGCGGATCACCCCGCTCACCACGACCACCATCGCGGTGCTGCGCACCTGGCTGGCCGAACGCGGCGGCCAGCCAGAACAGCCGCTGTTCCCCAACCGATCCGGCGGCGGGCTCAGCCGCGACGCCATCGAGCACAGGCTCGCCAAGCACACCGCCACCGCGGCAGCGAGCTGCACATCCCTGAACGGCAAGGCGGTCACGGCGCACACGCTGCGTCACACAGCAGCCATGCGGTTGCTGCAATCCGGGACCGACACCTCGGTGATCGCGCTCTGGCTCGGCCGCGAGCAGGCCGAAACCACGAAGATCTACCTGCACGCCGACCTCGCCCTCAAAGAACGCGCCCTCGCCCGGACCACGCCAGGTCTGGACGCTACCAGCCGCCGGACAAGCTCCTCGCATTCCTCGAAGCCCTCTGATTATGCCAACCTTTCCGCCGCTCACGCGGCCGCCACCAGCGGCGACACCAGCCTGGTCGGCATAATCCGCAGGTCGGCGTAATGGAACCAGCAGCGGCCCTCCCTGGCAGGGGGGAACACCTCCCGCAGTGCGGCCCAGAACCCCAGCGCGCCGTCATCGGCGGCCAGCACCGGGGCACGCATCCCGCGGCGCGCGCAGTCGCGCAGCAGATCCGCCCACGACTCGGTGGACTCCCGGTAGCCATCAGCGAGGGCGATGAGCTCCTTGCGGCCGTCGGCGCGCACGCCGATCATTACCAGCAGGCACAGCTTGTGCCTCTTCCAGCCGGATGTTCACGTGGATCCCGTCGGCCCACAGGCAGACGTAGTCCACCTGTGACAGGTCCCGCTGCGCGAACGCGCGCTGCCCGGCCTGCCAGGTTTCGGTGAGCCGGGTGATCACCGCCGCCGACAGCCCGGCCGCCGAGCCCAGGAACTGGCCCAGCGCGGGCACGAAGTCGCCGCTGGACAGGCCATGCAGATACAGCAGCGGCAGCACCTCGGTGATCTTCGGGGTCTTCCACGCCACGGCGGCAAAATCGCCGAGGCGAACCGGCGCCGCTCGCCGGTGGCCGGGTCAGCGCGCTTGTCATTGACCCGCGGCGCCCTCACCTCGACCGCGCCCGCGCTGGTCAGCACCTCCCGCGGCTGGTGATAGCTATTGCGCACCACCAGCCGGCGGCCGTCCTCGCCGCACCCGGATGCGAACCGGGCAATGTAGGCGCCCACCTCGGCGGCCAGCGCCTCGGCCAGCATCCGCCGGCGCCCTCCCGCACAATCTCATCGATCAGCGACGCCGACCCAGACCTGCCGCCCTCGTGGCCTGGACCCTCGCCAGGGACTACGGTGAGCATCGGGTTGTACCTTCCCGGCCGGCGCGCCAACGCCGGTCATTGCTTGAGACCTCAACTCGGACACCGGGAAGGTACACCCCTCCCCAGCCGATCCACAGATTTCAAACATTGCTCGGCAGTGCCCTCGACCGCCATATTCCACCAGGATGGAGTCCATCACCGATCCTGGCCTCAACGGATCTAGGCTGGCCGGAACCGCCATGGTGGTTTCCCGCCGGGCTCCTGCGGCCTGCCGGTGACCTCGCTGTTTCCAGGAAGTGTAAGCGTGGCGCCGGGTTGCCGCTTACGGCCCGCTTGAGATCGCGGCAGGGGTCAGGTGACGCTTCCTCTGGTCACCGCGATCCCTGGCTGCCCGGCCTCAACAACTGGATTACCGCACCGGGAAGCGAGGTTAGGCGATGCGATCAGGGATGTCGTGGGGAGTTGCTCCCGCTCGGCCGGGAGCGGATAGTGGTGCTGAGCGAGGACTACGATGTGCGCCACGCCGTCGAAGGTGCCGTGGTGGGAATCGTGCACGGGTTGCCCGGGAGCGGGGCGCGGCCGATGGTGCTAAGGGGCGTGGCGAATGGCAGATCCTGGTTCCCGCCGCGGATGCTGGGTGAGACTCTCTGGGAGCTGCGGACCGATGCTATCCCCGCCTGGAAGCAGAGCCATTCACTGGATGTGCTCAGCCCGCGAGACCGAGACGTGCTGTTGCTGGTCCGTGTAGCTCGTACGGTGAGGCTGCAGCCACGAGAGCGGATGCGGTGACCAGCCATTCCGGTGGTGCTCCTGCCGGGCGCCCACTGCGGGTGGCGGCTATCATCACCCGGCTTGAGGGTGGGGCCGGGTTGCTCACCCTCCGCGGGGCGAAAGCGCTCGACCCTGCTGCATTCCAGGTAACGGTGATCGCCGGGAGCGGGGACAGGCTGCCAGAGGCGGCCGCCGCTGGCTTGGAGGTGGTGGTGGAGCCATGCCTACGAAGGCCCATCGACCCGCTCCGGGACCTGACCGCACTGCGACGCCTGGAGGCGCTGCTAGAATGCCGCGCTTTTGACGTTGTGCACACCCATACCGCCAAGGCGGGTGTGGTCGGGCGGCTGGCGGCGCACCGGGCCGGGGCACCCCGGGTCGTGCACACCTATCACGGATTCCCGTTCCACGAGTTCCAGTCACCGGTACTCCGTCAAGCCTACGTTGCGGCCGAACGGCGGCTGGGCCGGATCACCGACCTCGCCCTGTGCGTGGGGACCGGGGTGGCGGTTGAGGCGGTGCGTCGTAGGCTAATTCCACCGGAGCGGATCCGTACTATCGGCGTGGCGGTGGAAGACAGCACCGCCACCGTGGGGCACCTGGCTGCCAACGATCCGGCCGCGCGTTCGCGTGCTCGCCGCGCCCTCGGCCTGCCCGGGGAAGCAGTGGTGGTGGGCGCAGTCGGCCGGCTGACGTACCAGAAGGCGCCCGAAGACTTCCTGACCGCGCTGCGGCTTCTTGGCCGCCCGGGTGTGTTGGGTGTGTGGGTAGGTGGCGGTGAGCTGGCAAGGCGGGTCAAACAGCTGGCTGATTCACAGCCGACCGCGCCTGTCGTCCTGGCCGGTGAACGTAGAGACATCCCGGCGCTGCTGCCCGCCTTCGATGTCTTCATGTTGCCGAGCCGTTACGAGGGTCTGCCGATAGCAGTTGTGGAAGCCATGCTCTGTGGAGTGCCGGTGGTCGCAACCGCGGTGAATGCGGTGGCCGACGTGGTGGTGCCGGGCGAAACTGGCCTGCTGGTCCCACCGCAACGCCCCGATCTGATGGCACAAGCGCTGCGTTTCTTGCTCGATTCGCCGGCTGAGGCGGCCCGGATGGCGTTCGCTGCGCACGCCCGGTTCGGCAACACCCACGGCATGTCGGCTCTGCGGGACACATTGGTCGCTGCTTATCGTCACCCGCCAGGTGCACCGCGCCGGACCCGTAACGCCCTTCTGGGTGGCTGGTAATGCAGCGGCACAGGACTCTGGGCCGCCGAGGATCGGTGCGATGATGTGGTTGCGGAGGCTGAGCAGCCCGGCGATGGTGTCAGCGGTGGTATCACCGGACGAAGCCGAGATAGACCACGCTGCCGAGACCGACGACGATGCAGTAGATCGCGAACGGGGTCAGCGTCCGGGTGCGGAAGTACTTGACCAGGAAGCGCACCGACACGTAGGCGCCGACCCCCGACAGCACGCTGCCGACCAGGACCTGGCCGCGGATGCCGTTGCCCAGCGGGCCCATCAGGTCGGGCACCTTGAGCACGCCGGCGGCCAGGATGACCGGGGTGGCGAGCAGGAAGGCGAACCGGGCGGCGTCCTCGCGGGACAGCCCGCGGAACATGCCCCCGACCATCGCCACCCCGTCCCGGCTGATGCCGGCCAGCAGCGCCAGGATCTGCGCCGTGCCGATGAGGAAGGCCGACAGGTAGCCCTGGGCGGACAGCCGCCGGTCCGACTCGATCGCCATCGAGTACTCGGCCGCCCGTTCGGCCTGGTGGCCGGAAGCGTGCTTGGCGGTGCCCGGCGGCCGCGCTCCGCCGACCGCCACCAGCTCACGCTCCTGCGCGATCTCCCGGTCCGCCTGCAGCGACGCCTTCCGGCGGAAGAGTTCCCCGGCCAGCAGGATCAGGCCGTTGATGACCAGGAAGATGGCGGCCCGGATGGGCTTGCCGAACAGGACCCGGAACTCGTGCTCGAACTTGAGCCCGACCAGTCCCACCGGGATCGTCGCCACGATGATCAGCCAGGCGAGCCGCTGGTCGGCCGACTGCAGCTGCCACCGGCTGGTCCCGTCTTCGGGCTGAATGACGTGGCGGACCGAGGAGAAGAACCCGCGGATGATCCGGACCCAATCCCGCCAGAAATAGATCAGCAGCGCGATCGCGGTGGCGACGTGCAGCCCGACGATGTAGGCCAGGTAGGGCGATTCGGGCTGGGCGACGTTGAGGTCGGTGGCCCAGCTGCCGCCGATCAGGGCGGGGAGCAGGACGTTGTGCCCGAGGCTGGAGATCGGGAACAGCTCGGTGACGCCCTGGATCAGGCCGACAACCGCAGCCTCGAGGTAAGTCAGGTGGGTCATAACGGCCTTTCACGCGGAGGGTTCCTGGCCCGGCGCGCTGTCACTGCGGGTCGGGACCGGCGCGCAGTGTCACATGCTACGGACTGCACGACCCCCCCAGGGACATCTCCGGGTAAACCTTCGCCGCCGCCGGGCTGTCAGCCCTTCGGCCCCGGGACGGCGGGCGTGTCGTGGCGTGGGCGACGGCCGATCTTGGCGCCGAGCCACACCAGCGGGTCGTACTTGCGGCCCACCACGCGTTCCTTCATCGGGATCAGCGCGTTGTCGGTGATCTTGATGTTCTCCGGGCAGACCTCGGTGCAGCACTTGGTGATGTTGCAGTAGCCGAGGCCGAAGTCGTCCTGGGCGATCTCCCGGCGGTCGGCGGTGTCGGCCGGGTGCATCTCCAGTTCGGCGATCCGCATCAGGAACCGGGGGCCGGCGAACGCGCGCTGGTTTTCCGGGTGGTCGCGGATGACGTGGCAGACGTTCTGGCACAGGAAGCACTCGATGCACTTGCGGAACTCCTGCGAGCGCTCCACGTCGACCTGCTGCATCCGGAACTCGCCGGGCTTGACCGCGGGATCCGGGGTGAACGAGGGGATCTCCCGCGCCTTGGCGTAGTTGAACGAAACGTCGGTGACCAGGTCCCTGATCACCGGGAAGGTGCGCACCGGGGTCACGGTGATCGGCGCCCCGGGTTCGAAGGTGGACATGCGGGTCATGCAGGCCAGCCGGGGGCGCCCGTTGATCTCCATCGAGCACGAGCCGCACTTGCCCGCCTTGCAGTTCCACCGGATCGCCAGGTCGCCCGCCTGGGTGGCCTGCAGCCGGTGCAGCACGTCGAGCAGGACCTCGCCCTCGTTGGCCTCGACCTGGTAGTCGGTCAGCCCTCCCTGCCCGGCGTCCCCGCGCCAGACCCGCAGCGCTACCTTCTCGCCCATCAGCTCGTCTCCTCGCCGGCCGGCGGCAATTCCGCTTCGGTGTAGTACTTGCTGAGCTCGTCCCGGTCGAACAGGGCGAGCAGGTCGTCGCGCATCGGGACCATCGGCTGCTGCTTGAGCGCCACCCGGTCGCCGTCCAGCGAGCAGATCAGGTTCACCTTGCGCCATTCCGCCGACATCTGCGGGAAGTCGTCGCGGGTGTGCCCGCCCCGGCTCTCCTGGCGTTCCAGCGCCGCCTGCGCCACGCAGTCCGCGATCAGCATGATGTTGCGCAGGTCCAGGGCCAGGTGCCAGCCGGGGTTGTAGGCCGCGCCGCCCTCGGCGCTGACGTTCGCGGCCCGCGCGCGGAGCTTTTCCAGCTCGGCCAGCGCCGCCTTGATCTCGTCTTCCTTGCGGATGATGCCGACCAGGTCACTCATGGTCTGCTGGACCTCGGCGTGGACCGTGTACGGGTTCTCGCCGCCGGAGCGTTCCAGCGGGGCGAGCGCCTCGGCCCGCGCCGCATCGAGGTCGGCGTCGCTGGCCGCCGGGCGGGCGCCGCCCAGGGAGTCCAGGTAGGCCACCGCGCCCAGGCCGGCCCGGCGGCCGAACACCAGCAGGTCGGACAGGGAGTTGCCGCCGAGCCGGTTGGAGCCGTGCATGCCGCCGGACACCTCGCCGGCCGCGAACAGGCCGGGGACGATCGACGCCGCGCTGTCCGGGTCCACCTCGACGCCGCCCATCACGTAGTGCTGGGCCGGGCCGACCTCCATCGGCTCCTTGGTGATGTTGACGTCGGCCAGCTCCTTGAACTGGTGGTACATGGACGGCAGCTTGCGCAGAATTTCCTCGGCCGGGCGCCGGGAGGCGATGTCGAGGAACACGCCGCCGTGCGGCGACCCGCGCCCCGCCTTGACCTCGGCGTTGATCGAACGGGCCACCTCGTCGCGGGGCAGCAGCTCCGGCGGGCGCCGGTTATGCTCCTGGTCGGTGTACCAGCGGTCGCCCTCTTCCTCGGTCTCCGCGTACTGCGCCCGGAAAACGTCCGGCACGTAGTCGAACATGAACCGCCTGCCCTCGGAGTTCCGCAGCACGCCGCCGTCGCCGCGGACCGACTCGGTGACCAGCAGCCCGCGCACCGAGATCGGCCACACCATGTGCGTGGGGTGGAACTGGACGAACTCCATGTTCATCAGGGTGGCGCCGGCCAGCAGCGCGAGCGCGTGCCCGTCCCCGGTGTACTCCCAGGAGTTGGAGCTGTACTTGAAGGTCTTCCCGATCCCGCCGGTGGCCAGGATGACCGCTGGCGCCTCGAACAGCACGAACCGTCCGCTCTCGCGGATGTAGCCGAACGCCCCGGCGATCCGGTCGCCGTCCTTCACCAGCTCGGTGATCGTGGTCTCGGCGAAAACCTTGATCATCGCTTCCGGGTCACCGTGCTCGCGGGCGTCCTCCTGCTGCAGGGCCACGACCCGCTGCTGCAGGGTCCGGATCATCTCCAGGCCGGTCCGGTCGCCGACGTGGGCGAGCCGGGGGTACTGGTGGCCGCCGAAGTTGCGCTGGCTGATCTTGCCGTCGGGGGTGCGGTCGAACAGGGCGCCCCACGCCTCCAGCTCCCACACCCGGTCCGGGGCCTCCTTCGCGTGCAGCTCGGCCATCCGCCAGCTGTTGAGGAACTTGCCGCCGCGCATGGTGTCCCGGAAGTGGACCTGCCAGTTGTCGTTCGGGTTCACGTTGCCCATCGCGGCCGCGCAGCCGCCCTCGGCCATGACGGTGTGCGCCTTGCCGAACAGGGACTTGGAGATGACGGCGGTCCGCTTGCCCGCCTCGCGGGCCTCGATGGCCGCTCGCAGCCCGGAGCCGCCGGCCCCGACCACCACCACGTCGTAGCGGAGCCGCTCGATGTCAGTCATGCGCCCTGCACACCCTCTGCCAGCCTAGAAGAACCGCGGGTCGGTGATGGCGCCGCTCGCCACCAGCCGGATGTAGAGATCGGTGAACAGCACCCAGAACAGCGACACCCAGGCGAACTGCATGTGCCTGGTGTTCAGTTTGGAGACCTGGGTCCACATCCAGTACCTGGCCGGGTGCTTGGAGAAGTGTTTGAGCCGGCCGCCGACGGTGTGCCGGCACACGTGGCAGGACAGTGAGTACATCCAGAGCAGCGCGGCGTTGACGACCAGCACCAGGGTGCCGAGGCCCATGTGGCCCCACTGGTCCTGGTGGTTGCGGAACGCGATGACGGCGTCGGCGGTCAGGATCACGTTGAACACCATCGCGATCCAGAAGAAGTAGCGGTGCACGTTCTGCAGGATCAGCGGAAGCCTGGTCTCGCCGGTGTACTTCGCGTGCGGCTCGCGCACCGCGCACGCGGCCGGTGCCCGCCAGAAGGCCCGGTAGTAGGCCTTGCGGTAGTAGTAGCACGTGAGCCGGAAGCCCAGCGGCCCGCCGATGATGAGCACCGCCGGCGACAGCCAGGTCAGCCACGGGATCCAGTCGAAGCCGGCGCCCGGGGTGCAGGTCGTCACCAGGCACGGCGAGTACAGCGGGGAGATGTACGGCGCCCAGAAGTAGTCCCGGTTGACCAGGGACGCCCAGGTCAGGTAGATCACCACGATCCCGAGGGCGGTGGCGTTGATGGCCGGCTGCCGCCACCACGGGTCCTTGCGCAGGGTGCGCTCGGGGATCTGCGCCCTGGTCTTGGCCGGCGCCGTTGTTGCCTGCGTCATCGTTGACGTCTCCAGCTGTGAGCTCGCTGCGGGTTCATCTGCCGCACACCGGCTGTCCCCCGGCTGGCCGCGTGCCGCGCTGGAACCCTATTCCACTGAATACCACTACGCAGGCCCGGGATCCGATTGTGAGTATGTGACTCTGGCAACACCGGGTGCCTTTATCGGTGTCTCCTATCCCTGTCTACCCCCGCTGAGCCGCCAATCCGAGGGCCTTCCGCAGGAAGTCCACCTGCAGCAGGAGCAGGTTCTCGGCCACCTCCTCCTGCGCCGCCAGGTGGGTGACCCCGGACAGGGGAAGCACGGTGTGGGGGTAGCCCGCGGACAGCAGCGCGGACGACAGCCGCAGGGTATGGGCGACCACCACGTTGTCGTCGGCGAGCCCGTGGATGATCATCATCGGCCGGGCGACGATCCCGCCGTCTCCGGCCTCCCCGCCCCCCGGTACCCGCGCGCGGGCGGCCAGCCGTTCGGCATCTTTGACGGGTGAGCAGCGGTCGTAGACCTCGGGATGGTCATCCGGGTGCCCCAGATAGCGCTCGGTGTAATGGGTGTCGTAGAACCGCTGGTCGGTGACGGGGGCGCCGACGATCGCGGCGTGGAACACCTCCGGGCGGCGGAGCACGGCCAGCGCGGCCAGGTAGCCACCGAACGACCAGCCCCGGATCGCGACCCGGGAGGTATCCAGGTCGCCGCAGCGGCCGGCGGCGGCGTTCAGCGCCTCGACCTGGTCCTCGAGCACCGGGTCGGCCAGGTCGTGCCAGACCGCCCGGTCCCACTCCGGCCCCCGGCCCGGTGTGCCCCGGCCGTCCGCGACCACCACGGCAAAGCCCTGGTCGGCGAGCCACTGGGAGGTGAGGAAGGCGGCCCGCGCGGCCAGCACCCTCTGGGCGTGCGGGCCGCCGTAGGGATCGAGCAGCACCGGCAGCTTCCGCGCGCCCGGCTCGTGCCAGGACGGCAGCAGCAGCGCTGTGCGGATGCCGCGGGCGGCGGCCGCGAAGATGTCGGGCCGTGGGGTGGGCAGGCTGGGCCGTTCGGCCAGCGAGGCGATCGGCAGGTCGGCGGAGCCATCGCGGGTCACCCGCACACTGACGCCGTCCTGGGCCAGGGACCTGGAGCTGATGACCGTGGTGCCCCCCGCCCGCTGCCCGTGGTGCACGCCCGGCCCGGTGGTGACGCTTTCCAGCCCGCTGGGCCCGTAGGTCCACAGGCCGATCTCGGCCGGCTCATCCGCCGACGCGCTGAACAGCACGGTCTCCCCGTCGGCGCCCAGGATCTCCCGCACCTGGAGATCCGGGGGCGTGACCGGCTCCGCGCCGCCGCCCGAGAGTTCTTCCGGGCTCGCGACCAGCAGCCGCTTGGCCCCGCCGGCGTCGGCGGTCCAGACGATCCGGCCGTCGCTGGTCCGGGCCGGCGTGCCCGGCACGATGTCCAGCCAGCGGTCGTCGGTGTCCTCCCGCAGCACCGCCGTGGCGGCCCGGGCCGCGTCCGCGGACAGCAGGAGCATCCGGCCCTGGTCGCGGCTCTGCACCACCACCAGCGGGACGTCGTGGTCCCAGTTCACCGCCACCAGGTAGGGGAATTCGCGGTGGTCCCACGCCAGCGGGCTCGTGCTGCCGTCCAGCCCGGCCAGCAGCAGCGACACGTCGGCGTTCGCGGTGCCTGCCGCCGGGTAGGCGACCTCGGTCGCGGGCCGGTCCGGGTTGGCCGGGTCGGTGATGTACCAGCGCCGGACGGGGGTGTTGTCCACCCTGGCCACCAGCAGGGCCGTGCCGCCCGGCGCCCACCAGTACCCCCGGACCCGGTCCATTTCCTCGGCCGCGATGAACTCGGCGAGGCCGTAGGCCAGCCCCGGCTGCCCGTCCGGCCCGATGATCTCGGTGTCCGCCCCGGTCGCCAGCTCGGTGACCCGGAGCGCGCCATCGCAGACATAGGCGACCCGCCGCCCGGTTGGGTCGGGCCGCGGGTCGAACGCGGGGGCCCGCGCCGGGACCGCCCGCGGCGAGGCGGGCCCCGTCAGGTCCGCCAGGTAGACCCGCCCGGCCAGGGTGAACGCGGCCACCGTAAGAGCGGCGTCGGTGGCGAATCCCACGATGCCAGCGGCCCGCTCACGGGTCCGTTCCCTGATGGCCTTCTCCTGGTCGGTCATGGCCGCGCCGGGCGCGCCGAGCGTGGCCGGGTCGGCGGCCAGCCGCTCATGCCCGGTGCCCGCGTCGAGCACCCACAGGCAGGTGACGGGGTCGTCGCCGCCCTTGCTGCGCAGGAAGGCCACGCGGCTTCCGTCGGGGGAGATCTGGAACGAGCGGGGAGCGCCGAGGCTGAACCCCTGGGTCTTGGCCTGCTGCCGCGGGAAGCCGTCCGTCATGCCCCCGATCTTGCCAGCCGGCGCCGCCGGTAGGCTCACCCGTGTGCGTGCTGGCGATTCCCGGCGGCTGCTGCTGGTCCACGCCCATCCCGACGACGAGTCCATCGGCACCGGCGCGACCATGGCCGCCTACGCGGCCCAGGGCGCCCGTGTCACCCTGGTCACCTGCACCCGCGGGGAACTCGGTGAGGTTATCCCGCCGGAGCTGGCGCACCTGGCCGCCGACGATGGTGACCGGCTGGGGCAGTACCGGGCCGGCGAGCTCGCGGCCGCCTGTGCCGCCCTGGGCGTCACCGACCACCGGTTCCTCGGCGGTCCCGGCCGGTGGCGGGATTCCGGGATGATGGGCCTGCCCTCCAATCAGTTCCCCGGCTGCTTCTGGCAGGCGGACGTGGAGGCGGCGGCGGCGGAACTCGCCGCCGTGATCCGCGACGTGGCGCCGCAGGTGATCGTCACCTACGACGCCAACGGCTTCTACGGTCACCCCGATCACATCCAGGCGCACCGGGTGACACGGCGGGCGGTCCAGGTCGCCGCCGATCCGGGCGCCGGGCCCGCGGCCGGCTCCCCCTGGCGGGTGGCGAAGCTCTATGCGACGGCGATGCCGCGTTCGGTGCTGGCCGAGGCGATCAAGCTCGGCCCGGATGCACCGGCCGGCTTCACGCAGGCCGGCGCGGTGGCGGACCTGCCGTTCGGCGTGCCGGACGAGCAGGTCACCTCGGAGGTCAACGGCACCGGCCACCTCGCGGCGAAGATCGCCGCGCTCCGGGCCCACGCCACCCAGATCGCGGTGGACGGCCCCTTCTTCGCGCTGTCCGACATGGTCGGCCAGCGGATCGACGGGCATGAGTACTACACGCTCCTGGCTGGCCCGCGCGGGCCCGGTGCCGGGCCACACGGGCGCGAGCCTGACCTGTTCGCCGGGCCTGTCCGGGCGGATGACCGCTGACCTGGCCGGTAGCGCCGTATAGCCTGCTCTGCGTGGACAGCACGCCAGCGCCCCAGCGCCCGGACGCGGTCAGTACCGGCGCCGCCTACGCCGCGCTGTTCGTGCTCGGCGTCATGGAAGGGCTGCTCGGCTGCTTCCAGTTCAGCCACACCGTCGGCCACGTGCCGGTGGTGGCGCTGGTGTTCTGCGTGGCGATCTTCCTCACCTGCCTGCTGGGCGGCCTGGGCATGGGCTCTTCGCTGGGTGCCCTGATGCCGGCGTTCGGCTGGATCCTCGCCTCGCTGGTGCTGACCATGCCCACGGCGGCCGGGAGCGTGATCGTCACCAACACCACCGCGGGCATGTGGTACCTGTACGGGGGCGCGGCCTCCGCGGGGCTGGCCTTGCTGCTCACGGTCATCCGCCCGCGGCGCGCGGGCGCACGGTCACGGCGCGCGGGCGCATGGCCGCGGTGAACCCGGCCGACTTCCGGCGGGCCGCGAGCAGCTTCGCCAGCGGCATCGTGGTGGTCTCCACCCGGGCGGACGGTGTCGGTCACGCGATGACAGTGACCGCTTTCACGACGGTTTCCCTGGAGCCGGCGCTGGTCCTGTTCTGCGCGGAGAAGATCGCCCGCTTCCACGACGCGGTGCTCGCCACCGGGACCTGGGCGGTTTCGGTGCTGAACGAGGACGCGGAGAAGACCGCCCGCTGGCTGGCGACCCGGGGGCGGCCGCTGGAGGGCCAGCTCGATGCCTTCCGGCATCATCCGGGCCCGCTGACGGACGCGCCCATCATCGACGACGCGCTCGCCGCGATGGAGTGCCGGACCACCGCTGTCCACGACGGCGGCGACCACAGCATCGTGGTGGGGCAGGTGCTGGGCGTCACCGAGCCACGCCCCGACGGCGCCCCCCTCCTCTACTACTCCCGCCGCTACCGCCGCCTCGGCCTGGAGTAGCCGGCTACCGGACGGCCTCCTCGAGACGGTCCAGCGCCCAGTTGAGGTCTTCCTCGCTGATGACCAGCGGCGGAGCCAGGCGGATGGTGGTGCCATGCGTGTCCTTGGCCAGGACCCCACGGGCGGCCAGCCGTTCGCACGCTTCCCGGCCACCGAGCGCGGCGAACTCCACGCCGGCCCACAGGCCGCGGCCGCGCACCTCGCGCACGGTCTTGCGCGGCAGCGCCGACAGCCGGTCGTGCAGGTGGGTGCCCAGCTTGGCGGAGCGCTCCTGGAACTCGCCGGTGGACAGCATCGCGATGACCTCACGGCCGACCGCGCAGGCGAGCGGGCTGCCGCCGAACGTGGAGCCGTGCTGGCCGGGCCGGAACACGCCGAGGATGTCGCGGGACGACACCACCGCCGAGACCGGCACGATGCCGCCGCCGAGCGCCTTGCCGAGCAGGTACATGTCCGGCACCACGTTCTCCTGCTCGCAGGCGAACGTGGTGCCCGTCCGGCCCAGCCCGGACTGGATCTCGTCGGCGATCATCAGCGCCCCGTGGGCGGTGCAGGCCTCCCGGACGGCGCTCAGGTAGCCCGGCGGCGGCACGACCACCCCGGCCTCGCCCTGGATCGGCTCGATGAGGACACCGACCACGCACTCGTCCATGGCCGCGGCCAGCGCGGCCAGGTCGCCGTAGGGCACCACCCGAAAGCCCGGGGTGTACGGGCCGTAGGAACCGCGCGCGTCCTCATCGGTCGAGAAGCTGACGATGGTGGTGGTCCGGCCGTGGAAGTTCCCCTCGAACGCCACGATGACCGCCTGCCCGGCGGGCACGCCCTTGACCTCGTAGCCCCATTTGCGGGCCGTCTTGATCGCCGTTTCCACCGCCTCCGCGCCGGTGTTCATCGGCAGCACCATCTCCATGCCCGCCAGCGCCGCCAGTTCAGCGCAGAACGGGCCGAACTGGTCGTGGTCGAACGCCCGGCTGACCAGCGTCACCCGCTCGAGCTGCCGCTGCGCGGCGGCGACCAGCCGGGGATGGCGGTGGCCGAAGTTGAGAGCCGAATACGCGGCCAGCAGGTCCAGGTACCGGCGCCCCTCGGCGTCGGTCACCCAGGCGCCCTCGGCGTGTGAGATGACCACCGGGAGCGGGTGATAGTTGTGCGCGCTGTGCGCCTGGGTGAGGGCACGCAGCTGCGTGGTTACGCTCTCTGTTGCCATGTTCATGCCGTGAAGTGCTCTGGTGGGCACATCAGGTAGCTCCTGGGCCGCATTCATCCTCCGGTGGCCGTGGATAACGGGATCTTGCATTCCAGGTTAAGAGCGCATCTGGGCCGCCGATATCGGTGCATGCTGCGTTCGGTGCCTGATTCGTTGCGTATTTGAGCCGGCGACCAGCGATTCGTTGCGCGGGACCCTGGCGGCGCTCAGGCGAGCGCCGCCAGCCGGGCCACGGCGGCGTTGACGCGCTCATCGGTGGCGGTGAGGGCCACCCGGACGTGCGAGTGGCCGGCCGGGCCGTAGAACTCGCCGGGCGCGACCAGGATGCCGGCCTCGGCGAGCTGCTGCACGCCACCCCAGCAGTCCAGGCCGGCCCTGGTCACCCACAGGTAGAGCCCGGCCTCGGAGTGCTCAGTCACCCAGCCCGCCGCGGCCAGCGCCGCCCGCAGCCGCTCCCGCCGCGCGGCGTACCTGGCGCGCTGCTCGTCGGCGTGGGCATCGTCGGCGAGCGCGGCGGCCATTGCCGCCTGCACCGGATCGGGCACCATCATCCCGGCGTGCCGGCGGATCTCCAGCAGGCCGGCCACGAGGGCCGGGTCACCGGTGACGAACCCGGCCCGGTAGCCCGCCATGTTCGAGCGCTTGGACAGCGAGTGCACCGCGAGCACGCCCCGGTGGGATTCGCCGCACACCTCCGGGTGCAGGATCGATACCGGCTCGGTGTCCCAGCCCAGATCCAGGTAGCACTCGTCGGCGGCGATGACCGCGCCGCGTTCGCGCGCCCAGTCCACCATCTTGCGCAGATGCGCCGCTGGCAGGACCCGGCCAGTGGGGTTGGCGGGGGAGTTCACCCACACCAGGGCCACCCGCCGGGGGCCGAGCGCGGACAGCCCGTCCGCCGCCACCGCCGTCGCCCCGGCCAGCCGCGCGCCGATGTCGTAGGTCGGATAGGCCAGTTCCGGGTGGACCACGGTGTCGCCGGGCCCGCAGCCGAGCAAGGCCGGCAGGGCGGCGATGAACTCCTTGCTGCCGATGACCGGCAACACGGCGGAGGGGTCGGCGGACACGGAGTGGCGGCGGGCCAGCCAGCCCGCCGCCGCCTCACGCAACTGGCGAGTTCCCTGCACCGTGGGATAACCCGGTGCGTCCGCCGCTTCCGCGAGCGCCGCCCTCACCACCGGCGGGACCGGGTCGACCGGGGTTCCGATCGACAGGTCCACGATCCCGCCGGAGTGCGCACTGGCCTTCTCCCGGTAGGGAGCCAGCAGGTCCCAGGGGAAGGTGGGCAGGTTGGCGGAGAGGGTCAGAGCGGTTATCCCTAGTGCTGCTGTGGTGGGTACGAGGCCGTGATCGGGTGGTCGAATGGGATCTTGCCCACCTTGGACGCACCGCCGGGGGAGCCGATATTGCTGAAGAACTCCACGTTCACCCGGTAGAAGTCCTTCAGATCGTCGGGAAGGTCATCCTCATAGAAGATCGCCTCGACCGGGCAAACCGGCTCACAGGCACCGCAGTCGACGCACTCGTCGGGGTGGATGTACATCTGCCGTGCACCTTCGTAGATGCAGTCCACCGGGCACTCGTCGATGCAGGTTTTGTCCAGCAGGTCGATGCAGCCCTCGGTGATGATGTAGGTCACGTTCGGAACTCCCTCTTTCCGGCGCTGTTCCCCATGATCCGGTCCCTTAAGGCGGTGCTTCGGGCCTCAGTATTGCGCGTCTGGGGTGACCTTTGGGGCTGAATTGGCCATTGGCCGGAAGTCCAGATTATCAACTGGCCCGGATCACATCCGGCCTTGCCTGGCCCTTGTCCAGCGTCCAGCCACTGCCGCCCGACGACTGCCGCCACTGGTATCCGGCGTAGCGGACGTCGTGGATCCCGTACGACGCCGCGTGCGTCACCAGCCAGGCGGCGACCGCCCAGCCCAGCGCCGGGCGCGGGGGGTGGACGACCATGGCCGGGGCATCGCCCGGCGTGGCGGCCCGGTGTGAGCTCATCGGGCCGAACGTGGCCGCGAGGGCCCGGCGGGCGGCCGTCAGGTTGGCCCGGGCCGGGCCGGCCGCCGGGGACCAGCACCAGACCGCGTGCGCGCTGTGACCGGTGAAGTCAACCGCGAGGGCGGTCGCTTCCGGCTGGTACTGGATGTAGGCGTAGCCGTCCGCGCTGCGCTGCACGGCCTGCGCGGCCCGGTACACGGGCGTGTGGAGGTAGTCGGGCACGGTGGCGAGGGCCTGGAAGAACCTGCCGGTCGCGTAGACCGGGTTCTTCAGCTTCGAGGCCGGCCCCCAGCCTTCGGACGGACGCTGCTGGAACACCCCGACCGAGTCGCGGTCACCGTAGCTCAGGTTGTGCAGGTGGGACTCCTGCAGCGCCGCGGCGTAGGCGACCACCACGGCCCGGGCCGGCATCGCCCGCCGGTGGGCCACCCCGGCGATGGTCGCCGCTATCGCGGCCTGGTCCGGGTCGAGCACGACCGCCGCCTGGCCCGTGCCCGCCTGGCACCCGCTCCCGGTCAGGAACGGCTTGGCCCGGTTGGCCACGAGGTAGACGGCCACCGCCGCGGCGACGACGACCAGCACCAGGCCCGGTGTCAGCACACGCCCACGTGATCTGGTCGGCACAGCAACGACCGTACCGGGCGCTGCGCCTTTCCCGGGGCGCGTCCGGTGAGTCCCGGGCCGCGCGCCGCCACTAGCATCGGCGTCATGAATCCTTCCCAGGCCGCCAGCGCCGCCGCTGACGCTGGCCGGGACACTCCCGGCCTGCCCGGCTCGACCGGTTCGCCCTTGCCCGCCCGCGTCGACCAGCTGTGGGACCGGCGTGGCGAACTCGGCCCCGGCGACGCTGAGGCACGCGCGGTGGTGACCGCCGCGGTGGACGCGCTCGACGCGGGTGAGGCCAGGGTGGCCTGGCCGGACCCGGCGACGGGCGGCGTCCGGGTGGACGAGCGGGCCAAGCGCGCGATCCTGCTGGCGTTCCGGCTGCTGCCGATGGAGGCGTCGGGCGCGGGCGACTTCCGCTACCACGACCGGGTGCCGCTGAAGACCCGGCTGGACGGGGTACGGGTGGTGCCGGGCGCCATCGTCCGCTGGGGTGCCCACGTCGCCGCCGGCTGTGTGCTGATGCCCTCGTTCGTGAACATCGGCGCCTTCGTGGACTCCGGGACCATGGTGGACACCTGGGCCACGGTCGGGTCCTGCGCCCAGGTCGGGAAGAACGTCCACCTGGCCGGCGGGGTCGGCATCGGCGGCGTGCTGGAGCCGCCGAACGCGGTTCCGGTGGTCGTCGAGGACGATGCCTTCATCAGCTCGCGGTGCATGGTCGTGGAGGGTGCACGGGTGCGGACCGGCGCGGTGCTTGGCGCGGGAACGATCCTGACCGCAAGCTCCCACGTGATCGACGTCGAGACCGGTGAGGAACTCCCCAGGGGAGAGGCCCCCGCCTGGTCGGTCTGTGTCGGCGGCACCCGGATGAGGAAGTTCGCGGGGGGCGAGTTCGGCATGCCGTGTGTGCTGGTGCTCAAGCGGCTGCCGGAGGGCAGCCGGCACGACAAGGCGTTGCTGAACGACATCCTCCGCGACCACGGAATGAACGGCTGAAAGCGGCCGGGGTAGCCGGCTGATGGCCAGCTGCGGCCTGGGTGCGGCCGGCTGGCCCGGGGCCGGTGCGGACGTTCTGGCCGATCGCTGACCTGGGTTACCGTGGAAGGATCATGAATTCACAACCCGAGTCACGCCGCCGCATCCGTCGGCAGGGCCCAGTCATGCTCCGCGGCAAGGCGATTCCTGTCACCACGACCGATCAACGGCTGCTGGACCGGCGTGGCCCCAGCGACTGGGTGCACACCGATCCGTGGCGGGTGCTGCGGATCCAGGCGGAGTTCGTGGAGGGCTTCGGCCTGCTGGCGGAACTGGGCCTGGCCGTGTCCGTTTTCGGGTCAGCCCGTGCCGTGCCCGGCACCCGCCAGTACGAGCTCGCGGAACGCATCTCGGCCGGGCTGGCCGAGGCCGGCTACACGGTGATCACCGGGGGCGGCCCCGGGATCATGGAGGCGGCCAATAAAGGAGCGATGTCGGCGAACGGGGTGTCGGTGGGCCTGGGCATCGAGCTTCCGATGGAGCAGCGCCTGAACGATCACGTCGATATCGGCATCGAGTTCCGCTACTTCTTCGTCCGCAAGACCATGTTCGTCAAGTACTCACAGGCCTTCGTGGTGCTGCCGGGCGGGTTCGGCACCCTGGACGAGCTGTTCGAGGCGCTCACTCTGGTCCAGACCGGCAAGATCACGAAGTTCCCGATCGTGCTGGTCAACAGCTCGTACTGGTCGGGCCTGCTGTCCTGGATCCGCGACACAGTGGCGGCCCAGGGCAATATCTCCCCGGCCGACCTGGACCTGCTGTGCATCGCGGACGAGCCCGAGGACGTGGTCCGGATCATCCGGGCGGCACATAGCAACGGCGGGCACCTGGGCCCACCGGTGCCGTCCGCGGACGCCCCGGTGCTGCGGGAAGGCTGATCGCCCTGGCCGCTCAGGCCAGCCCGCGGACGGTGCGGGACGGCGGCCTGGTGCCAGCGATGGACGCGGTCATGTCGATTGCGCGGCGCACGGCCCGGGTGTGCCGGGAACGGATCAGGGGCACGCCAAGCCAGGCGCAGACCGCGGCCGTCGCGATCACAGCGGCTGGCCGGGCCTGGCCGGCCGGGTCCGCCGTCCCGGCCCCGGCCGCCAGCCGGTCGGCGTCCACCGGATCGCCCGGTGAGCCCGCCCACAGCACGCTGCCGGGCAGGCTGGCCCGGATCGCGGCCAGCGCCCCGGGGGCGGCGGCACGGACATCGATCAGGTCGGCGCCCTCGGCCCTGGCCTGCGCCGCCTGCTGCGGATCGGCGCCGACGCCCAGCAGCAAGGTCGGGCGTGGCCGGCTGCTGTGCTCGGTGTGCCTGGCCACCCCCTGAGCATGGCACGATTCGTACTGTGCAAGTAGCTCTGTTGGTGGCGGCCGTCGTGATCCTGACTGGGGTGGTGCTGGCCGCCCTTGGGCGGGCCGGCGAGATGGCCACATTCGCCAGCGATATCCCGCCGGTGGACCTCGACGAGGTGAGCGCCACCGATGTCGCCCTGCTCCGGCCGCCGATGTCGTTGTGGGGATACAACGCCCAGGTGACCGAGGATGCGCTGCGGGTGATCGCGCGCTCGGTGACCGCGCGCGACGTGGAGATCGCGACCCTGCGCCAGGAAGTCGCCGATCTGCGCGACCGCACCGGCGGTGTCCAGGCGGCCGGGACCGGCGACGTCCAGGCGGCCAGGACCGGCGGCGGACCGCCCACCCTGACCGGCGACCGCGCAGCGGGCCCGGCCAGCTCGCCATGGGCGCGCGGCGCGCCAGGCCAGGCTCAGGCGACGGTGCCGGGCCAGGACCGGGCAGCGGTGTCAGCTCAGGCCCAGGCGGCGGTGCCGGGCCAGGCCAGGCGGCGGTGCCAGGCCAGGCCCAGGCGACGGTGCCAGCCCAGGCCCAGTTGGCCGATGCGGCTGCTAGCGAGGCGGGCCATGCTCCTGCTCCCGGCATGGCATCTCAGCCCGCTGGCCAGCCCCATCACGTCGAGTCAGCCGGGCAGTCCGAGTCAGCCGGGCAGTCCGAGTCAGCCGGGCAGTCCGAGTCAGCCGGGCAGTCCGATCCGGCCGGGCAGTCCGATCCGGCCGGGCAGGCGGATCCGGCCGGGCAGTCCGATCCGGCCGGGCAAGCGGATCCGGCCGGGCAGGCCGATCCGGCCGGGCAAGCGGATCCGGCCGGGCAAGCCGATGCGCCCACCGATCCCGACTGGCTGCCCTTCTGGCAGCGGAGCTCTGAGCCAGGCCCCCATGAGTGAAGCCGGAGCGGGCCCTGCGCCGGGACCGGACGGGCTGGCGCGCTGCCCGTGGGCGCTCAGCGCTGCCGACTACCTGGCCTATCACGATGAGGAGTGGGGGCGCCCGGTCCGGGACGACGCGGGGATGTTTGAACGGCTCTCGCTGGAGGCGTTCCAGTCCGGGCTGTCCTGGCTCACGATCTTGCGCAAGCGGGAGAACTTCCGGGCCGCCTTCCACGGCTTCGACCCCGCCGCCGTGGCGGCCTTCGGCCCTGACGACGAGAAACGGCTCCTCGCGGACGCCGGCATCGTGCGCAACCGGGCCAAGATCGAGGCGGTGATCCGCAACGCCAGGGCGGCCCTGGCGGTCCCCGGCGGGCTGACGGCATTGGTGTGGCGCTACGCGGAGACACCGGCCCGCGCGCCGGCCACGACGGCCGATGTGCCCCCATGGACACCGGCATCGAAGGCGTGCGCTAGCGAGCTGCGGCGGCATGGGTTCACCTTCACCGGCCCGGTCACGGTCTACGCCGCGCTGCAGGCATGCGGCGTGGTGGACGACCACCTGGCGGGCTGCTTCCGCCGGGGGGCGTATTCATGAACATGCCGGTCGGTAATATGCACCCAGCGGTTCGCGATTCACACATAGCGTGCGAGACTGGGAGTGGGCTCCGAACGGAGGTGGGGCGACTGCGCCAGCACGGCCCCGGGGTGTGCCCGGGTTCAATGGCGCGGCCGGAGCCGGGAAGTGCGGAGGTGCCGTGAGCAGTCATTGCGATGGAGTTGCCGCGACAGCGGGCCCGCCGGCGCCGCCTAGAGTGGCAGTCGGCCGCTTGCGCGGGTTAGGGAGCGGCCAGCCGAAGGCCATGCGCGCGGGTGAGCCGGGGCCGTTGCTCGCTCGCGTGCTGGCAGCGATGGGTCCCGATCGAGCTACTGTGGGGTGGCCAGATGTCTGTGAACACCAAGCCGGGCAATGAGGATGTGGCGGGGGACCCGCCGGTCCCTCCGGGTGTGGACCCGACCGTGCCGAGCCCGGCCCGCCTGTACGACTACTACCTCGGCGGCAATCACAACTTCCCGGCCGACCGCGCGGCGGCGAAGCGGATCATCACCGCCATGCCGGACCTGCCCGACGCGGCCTGGGCCAACCGGAGCTTCCACCAGCGTGCGGCCCGCTGGCTGGCGGAGCAGGGGATCCGGCAGTTCCTCGATCTCGGGTCGGGGCTGCCCACCGTGGGAAACACCCACGAGATCGTGCAGAAAGTGGCCCCGGACGCCCGGGTGGTGTACGTGGACATCGACCCGATGGTGGCGCTCATCTCCGCCGACGTGCTCGGCGGCAGCGCCACCGCCACGGTGGTCACCGCCGACCTGCGCGACCCCGCCACGGTGCTCGGTGACCGGGACCTGCGCGCGCTGATCCATGACGGCGAGCCCACCGGATTGCTGATGACGGCGGTCATGCACTTCGTCGCGCCCGGGTCGGATCCCTGGGGCCTCGTCGCCAAGTATGTCGACGCGCTGGCGCCCGGGAGCTACCTGGCGCTGTCGCATGTGACCGCCGACCGTCTCCCGCCCAGCGGCGTCCAGGAGGGCCTGGAGGTCTACGCCAGGGCCACTGAGAACATCTACGTACGGTCCCGGGACGAGGTGCAGCGGTTCTTCGACCATCTGGACATGGTCTCGCCGTACGACGGCGCCCCGCCTGGTGTCTGCTACGTGGGCGAGTGGGGTGCGGAGGAGCCGTCGCTGGCCGACAGCGATGGCTCACGGATGCTGTATTGCGGCGTGGGGCGCCGGCCATGAAGCCGCCGGAGGCGCCGTGACCGGCAAGCCGACCGTCGAGACCCTCGGCATCGACACCGCGGCCCTGTCCTGGCAGCGCTCGGGGGAAGGGGACGGTGCCATCGAGGTGGCCTTCACCGGCCAGCTGGATGGGGCCGCCGGTGAGTGGGTGCTGATGCGGGTCGCTGGCGACCCGGCCGGGAGAGTGCTGGTCTACGACCGCTACGAGTGGGAGTGCTTCCTCGACGGGGTCCGGAAGGGCGAGTTCGACGACGCGGTCGGCTAGCGCCAAGGGGAGCTGCGGCCAGATCCATCCGACCGCCACGCCAGATCCATCCGACCGCCACGGGGGAATGATGTTTTCAGGCAGGATCTGGCTGTGACCCTGGGGGCAGGTGTGACAATCGAGCGAAGATGTGCGGCACTGATAGGGACAGAAAAATCTGTGATTCACAACTTAGGTAGCGTTATACTGTTGGTGCCGTCCTGTCAAGGAGGCGACCCAGAATGAGCGATGAGGCACATGGCGCCACCGTAGCCAAACGCCGGCTGTCCCGGCGCCTGCTGCAACTGCGTGTCCAGAGCGGTTACACGGCCAACCATGTCTGCGACATGCTGAACTGGGGCCGGGGCAAGGTAGGCCGGTTCGAGGCCAACCAGTGGAAGCGTCCCGAGATGAGCGATATCCGGGACCTGCTCCGTATCTACGATGTCGCCGACGGCGAGCGGGAGCAGCTCGAGGAGCTGGCCATCCAGGCACGCGCCAGGCCATGGTGGCGTGACTACTCCGACATCTTCGAAAACGAGTTCGCGGGCTTCGAGAACGATGCCAGCCGGATCCGGGTGTTCATGCCGCTGGTCCTGCCCGGGCTCCTCCAGACACAGGACTACGCCGAGGCCTTCATCCGCATCGGGCCACGGCCGCCGGCCTGGCGCCGCCGGATGCTCGACACCCGGTCGCGCCGGCAGGAGATCCTCGACCGGCCCGGCGGCACCGCCCCGGTGCTGATCGCAGTGATCACCGAGGCGTCCCTCCGGTACCAGTGGGGCTCGCGTTCGGAGCGGCGCGACCAGATCGAGCACCTGGTCAACATGAGCCGGCGCCCCAACACCGATCTGCGTATACAGCGGTTCACCGATGGCCCGCCGCCGGGTCTCAGCTCGGCGATCAACATCTTCGACTTCGCCGAGGGAGAGCCGAGCATCGCTTTCACCGAAACCGACTTCGCGGTCGTGGAGGTGAGCGAGCCCGATCAGGTGAGCAGGTACGTCCAGTCGTTCGAAAAAGCGGTCGATGGCGCGCTGGAGCCATCCGACACGGCGATCTATCTCAGGCAACTCGCTGACCAACTGGAGTGATCCATGACTGACCTGTCTCAAGCCATCTGGCGGAAGGCTCGCCGGAGCCACCAGAACGGCGGCTGCGTGGAAGTGGCCGCCAACCTTCCCGACGTCATCGCGGTCCGTGACAGCCAGTGCCCCGAGGGGGGTGCCCATGTCGTCGGCCGGGCCGTGTTCGCGATCTTCCTCGGGGACGCGCGCACCGGACGTTACGACCTTGGTATGGCCACCGACGTGGGCTGAACCCCGTAGCGTGGCAAGAGAATCCCCCGGGTGGCGGCCCGGGGGATTCTCTTATTCGCCTGTCTCGAGGCCCGGCGGAGCGAATCCGCCGCGTCTGTGACTGTACACGTACCCCGCATCGTTCATGTAGGCGGATGGCGCGAGGTAATCGGCCGATCTCGTTGCGAAAGGGCCTCCACAACTCGTAATCTCTGCTTCACAGATCCATGAGTCACGAAGGCTGAGAAGCATGTTACTATTTCCTGTCGTAGCTTCACTCCCATTCGTGGGGGCGGCTCCGGTAGACCGAGGCGCTGCGGGCCGTTGGAGGGGAGGGCCCGCCGCGGAGCGGAAGCCGAGGACAGGGCAGGAGGCCGAGGACTCACCAGTGACTGGGGCCGCCTCACCAATGACCGGGGTCGCCTCATCGTTGACTGAGACCGCCGCCTCACCGTCGGCCGGGGCCGCCTCACTCGGGGCCGGCAACTGCTGCGCATGGCCGCTGTCCCTGAGCGCCACCTGCGCGCGCGAGGCCAGGCGGCTGTTCCGGGAAGCGGCGTCCGGCCTCGGGCTGCCGGATGACCTGGTCTATGACGGCATGACGATGGCCAGCGAGCTGGCCGCCAACACGCTGTACGCCCAGGAGAACGTCCAGTTCGAGGGTGTGGCCCCGGCGCCGGCCGCAGGTGCCCCGGAACTGTGGCTCTACCTGCGCTGCACGGCTGGCCGGTGGGAACTGGTCTGCAAGGCGTTCGATTCGCTGGCCGGCTGGAAATGCGGCTCACCGCCCGCGCCGGGCGGGGCCCAGCCCGAGGCGGTGGACGGCCGTGGTCTCCAGGTGGTCGCCGGCCTGTCCGGTGGGCGCTGGGGTTACCACCTGAGCCGTTCACGGCTTGGCAGCTGGAAGGTACCGGGCAAGGCCGTCTGGTTCGCCCAGCCGGTGCAGGCCGACTGCGTCCCGGCCCGCCTGAAGCGCGCCCGGCTGCTCCCCTGGCAGGTATCCCGTGAGCTGGAGGTCATGCTGACCGACCGCGGGCTCGGCGAGAACCTCCTGCGCGCGGGCGAGGCGGGCACGGGCATCTCTGTGCTCTCGGTGCGGCGGGGGCTGACCGTATGGTGCCTGCCCAACACGGTCATGTGGCGGGCCAGCGGCGGCATCTATGAGCAACGGATGCTGACCGACCTGGAGGACACGGCCGAGCGCATCGTGAGCCTGTGTGAGGAGATGGACAGCGGCCCTGGGCCCGGGGACACCGCGGTGGACCAGGTGGGCTAGGGCATACGCGAGCGGCCCTCGGGGCTGGGCCGTGGCGGGTCCGGCATGTCGGCCCGCAGGCAGCAGTCCACGAACCGGGAAGCGGCCGGCAACAGCCGCGCCGATGCGGCGTGGAAGAGGTCCGCTGCCTCGTGCCCGGGCCACTGGGCCGGGAGCAGCGGGGCGGGCAGACCGGGATCGGAGAACAGGAACTTGCGCCACTCATGGACCAGCGTGCTGCGCCGCGCGAACACCACCTCGTCGGTCGCGTCCGGGCCCAGCCCGGCGATCAGCTCGTCGGCCATGACCAGCCAGCGCCGGTAGGCGCGCGCCAGCCCGTCGAGATCCCACGCCCGCTCCATCAGGCGGTGCGGGTCGTCGGTGTAGCTGGCGTGGAAGCGCTCCGCGCGCAGGCCTTCCGCCGCCAGCAGCGCATCGAGCTCCACTGAGGCGCGAGGGCTGATCCAGGTCAGGTCGGCCAGCGGCGCGTACCCGAGGTAGTGCAGTGCGGCGCGGACTCGCTCCCGGCGGGCCCGGTCCCTGGCCCGTTCCACGATCAGGACGTGCCACCGGCCGTCCCACTGCGGGTCGCCGCGGGAGTAGATACGTTCGGCGGCCTCGTCCAGCCGGCGGCTGGCTCGCGGGGTGAGCGCGTAGCCGGCCCCGCCGTCCAGCCTGACCGGAGCCAGCCATCCCTGCCGGACCATCCGCGAGACCGCGGTCCTGACCGCCGGCCCGGCGATTCCCAGCGGGGCGAGCAACCGGACGAGCGAGGCGACCGGCGCCTGCGCGCCGCGGGTGCGCAGGTGATCCCCGTACAGGTCGAAAAGGGCCGATCGCGCGTTCACCGTCCCAGTCTGACCGCTGTTCCCCCGCTGTGGACCGCTGTCCCGCGCGCCGCACTGGTCACGGGCAGGCCATCGGCGGCCCGGACCGCTATCTTGCCGCTGCCGACGGTGCTGATCATTCCCATCTGGGGGCCGAACCCTGGATAATAGATCTACAGATCGACACGGCTGTGAATCGGCCGCACTCGCCGCAGTCGCCGGTGGGTCGGTGGCGGGCCTCGGCGAGGCCGCATGCGGCCCCGGGCAGGAAGGGGATCCAGGATGGCGGCGATGAAGCCGCGGACGGGTGATGGCCCGCTCGAGGTCACGAAGGAAGGCCGCGGCATCGTGATGCGCGTGCCGCTCGAGGGCGGTGGCAGGCTTGTGGTCGAATTGTCGGCTGACGAAGCGGCTCAGCTCTCTGATGCGCTCAAGTCCGCCACCGGCTGAGCCTTGCCGATCCAGACCCGGCTGACCACGGTTGTCACCGTCGGCCCCCGGCCGCTGGCCGGCTACCTCGCCGGGCTGGGCAATGGTGCCTATGGGGCGGCCGGCGAGCCTGGCCCGATCGTGGTGCCGGTCCAGGGTGCGGATGCAGCTGGAATCGACACCTACCTCGGCGCGCCCGCAGCCGAGGTGATCGCCCGCTGCGAGGCGACCGGCGACGCCGGGGACCTCACCAGCGTGGTCATCGGCCCGGGCGGCAGCGGCCCGTTCCTCTTCCTCGGGCTCGGCGACGAGTCCCCGGCCGCGATGCGCGCGGCCGGGGCGGCCGTGGGGCGCCAGGTGGCGCCCGGCCGGACCCTGGTCACCTCCGCCCTGCTCGGGAAGCCCGCGGAAGCGGCGCACGCCTTCATCGTGGGCCTGCTGCTTGGCTCCTACCGGTGGTCGCAGAAGCGGAACGAGGCCGGCCGGGATGACCCGCCGGGGGAGGTCCGGCTGCTGACGGCCGGGCCGGATGAGCACGCGGACGTGCTCACGGCGGCCAGGACCGTGGCGGCTGCGGTGGCGCTCGCCCGTGACCTCACCAACATGCCGTCGGCGCGCAAGACCCCGGCCTGGCTGGCGGATCAGGCGGTGGCGGTGGCTGCTGAATGCGGGCTCACGGCACGGGTGTGGGAGGCCGGGGAACTCGCCGCGCACGGGTTCGGCGGCCTGCTGGCGGTCGGCTCGGGGTCGGCCCGCCCGCCGTGCCTGATCGAGCTCGGTTACCAGCCGGCCCGCTGGCACGAGCACGTGGTGCTGGCCGGCAAGGGCATCACGTTCGACAGCGGCGGGCTGTCGCTCAAGCCGGGCGACGGCATGAAGCTGATGAAGACCGACATGGCCGGTGGCGCGGCGGTGATCGCGGTCATGTCCGCCCTGGGCCGGCTCGGGGTCCGGTCGCGGGTGACCGGATTGGTGCCCGCGGCGGAGAACATGCCGTCCGGCTCGGCGCTGCGGCCGGGTGACGTCATCACGCATTTCGGCGGCCGCACCGTCGAGGTACTGAACACCGACGCGGAAGGACGCCTGGTCCTGGCCGACGCGCTCGCCTACGCCGACGCGGTGCTCCAGCCCGATGTCATGGTGGACATCGCCACGCTGACCGGGGCGGTGCGGGTGGCGCTCGGGACGCAGATAGGCGCCATGTACGCGAGCGATGAGCGGCTGGCGCGGGATCTGCTCGCCGCCGCCAGCGTCAGCGGGGATGCCCTGTGGCGGATGCCGCTGGTGGACGAGTACCGGGAGGCGTTCGATTCGCCAGTCGCCGACCTGGCCAACATTCCGTACGGGAGCCGCGCCCGGGCCGGATCCATCGATGCGGCGCTCTTCCTGCGCGAGTTCACCGGCGGGCGGCCCTGGGCCCATCTGGACATCGCGGGTGCGGCCCGGTCGTCGGCCGACGAGGGGGAGAACACCAAGGGCGGGACGGGTTACGGCACCCGGCTGCTGCTGGCCTGGCTGGCCGCGGGCCAGATCCCGGGGGATGACCGGCAGGCCAGCCGGCCCGGATCGTTAGCCGCTGAGCGCGGCTAGCTGTGCAACTGACGGAGGCCTATGACAGCGGCTCCTGGGCGTTCTGCCGGAGGCGTTCGTAGGGGTTTGACCGCCCGGAGGCGTTGGTAGGAGTTTGACCGCCAAGGGCGCCGTTGGGCGATGGCAGTGGTACAGCTAGCCGCGCTTGACGGCGGCCAGCAGGCCGTCCCCGACCGGCAGCAGGAGCGGCACCAGGCCCTCATCCTGCCGGACCAGCCCGGCCACCTCCCTGATCGCCGCGGTCTCCGGGTCGGTCTGGCCGGGATCGGCGACCCGGCCGGACCAGAGCGCGTTGTCGAACACCACCACCCCGCCGGGCCGCAGCAGCCGCAGCGCAGCGGTCAGGTAGGCCGGGTACTCCTGCTTGTCGGCGTCGCAGAACACCAGGTCATAGCCGCCGTCGGTGAGGCGGGGAAGCACGCCGGCGGCCTTGCCGCTGATGAGCCGGAAGCGGTTGCTGGCGAACCCGGCGTCGGTGAAGGCCTTGCGGGCCAGCCGCTGATGCTCAGGTTCGACGTCAACGCTGGTGAGCACGCCGTCGCGGTGCATGCCGCGCAGCAGCCAGATGCCGGAGGTGCCGCAGCCGGTACCGATCTCCACGACCGCCCTGGCGCCCAGGGCGGCGGTGATGAAGCGCAGCGTGGCGCCGACCGCGGGGCTCACTGGGGAGGCGCCGCCCACCTGTGCGGCGCTGCGGCGGGCCGAAAGCAAAGGCTCGTCCTCGGGGAGGAACTCCTCGACATAGGTCGCGGTAGCCTCAGTACTCACGGTGCCTGCCTCCGGTGGATCGCGACCTGCCCAGGGCGGAAGCCTATCGTCACGGGCCGTGACTCGGGAACCAGCGGGGCCGGCTGGCGCGTTCATCCTGACGCAGGCTCATGATGGGTTGGTGCGCAGGCGACGGCGAGCAGGAGCACAACGTGAGCGAAGCCGGGGCGGCGAAGACCACGGCTGTGCCACCGGGTGAGGCCGAGGTGGCAGCGCCGGAATGGACGCCTCCGAGCTGGGATGACCTGGTGCGGCAGCACTCGGCGCGCGTCTACCGGCTCGCCTACCGGCTTACCGGCAACACGCACGACGCCGAGGACCTGACCCAGGAGGTCTTCGTCCGGGTCTTCCGCTCACTCCCCGGCTACACCCCCGGCACCTTCGAGGGCTGGCTGCACCGGATCACCACCAACCTCTTCCTCGACACGGCCCGGCGGAGGCAGCGGATCCGGTTCGAGGGCCTGGGCGACCACGCGGTGGGGCTGCTGCGCGACGACGAGCCCACCCCCGCCCAGGCGTTCGACGCCCGCCAT
Organism: uncultured Actinomycetes bacterium; assembly: GCA_963730065.1. Lineage (GTDB taxonomy): Bacteria > Actinomycetota > Actinomycetes > Streptosporangiales > Streptosporangiaceae > UBA9676. The sequence continues at coordinate 30,709 of CAVSQL010000029.1, forward strand.
CTCGACACCGACGTGCAGCAGGCGCTGGAGGCCCTGGCGCCCGAATACCGGGCGGCCGTGGTGCTGTGCGATATCGAGGGCCTGTCCTACGAGGAGATCGCCACCACCCTCGGGGTCAAGCTGGGGACGGTACGCAGCCGCATCCACCGGGGCCGGGCTCAGCTCCGGACGGCGCTCGACCACCGCCGCCCCCGCCACCCGGGGAGCTCCGCCGCGACGCTGGGGGCGCGGTCATGAAGCGGCATCTCGGGGAGCGCCTGTCCGCCCTGATCGATGGCGAGCTGAGTGATGCGCAACGGGAGCGGGTGCTGGCCCACCTGGCAAAATGCGACGACTGCCGCCAGGAAGCGGCCGCCCTGCGGCTGCTCAAGCGGCGGATGCACACCCTGGGCGACGCCGCCGCTGCCGACGACGCGCTGACCTGGCGGCTGCTGGCCCTGGCCCCGGCCGGCGGGCATGGGCAGCCGGTGTATCGGATGAAGGCCGTCCGGCGCCGTCCGGCCTGGTCGCTGGCGGCGGCCGGGGTGCTCACCGCGGGCCTCGGCCTGGCCGCGGCGGTCTTCCTGGCCGGCGGCGACCGGCCCGCCGGCCCGAGGATCGTCCCGGCGGTGGACGTTTTCATGGTGCAGCACGCGATCACCACCGGCCAGGTACCTGTCCAGCCGGATGTGCCCTCGCCGGCCGTCAGCCGCAAGGTCCCGTGAGCCGCTGATGGAATTCCGATCCTGGTCGGCCAGTGGCATGTCTCCCGGCACCGACACGGCAGCACTGCGGCTCATCACCACCGCCGTGGTGGTCGGGCTGGTCATGTCCGGGGTCGCGCTGGCGTCGGGGTGGGGCCTGGTGGCCAACGGCCCGCAGGCCCAGCGGGCCGCGGCGAGCCCGCCCAGCCCGGCCGAGCTGGCCGGCCTCACGCTGCTCAGCCAGGCCGCCCAGGCCTGCCGTTCCATTTCCTACCAGGGCGTGGAGATGGCCTGGTGGGGCCCGGGCGGGGACACGTCGGTGGTCAACGTCTGGCACCAGCCGGGCGGCCAGGCGCTGACCCAGCCACCGGTGGCCTCCGGGACCACGGTGGCCTGGCCGGACCAGCCGCACCTGCCGGTCCCGCCCTCCGATACCAGCGGCCTGAACCTGGACGAAGCCGGGGTACTGGGCATGAGTGCCCGGCTGGTCTCGCTGCTGGCCGCGAACTACGTGGTGACCGTGGCCGGCCGCGGCCAGGTGGCCGGCCGCTCGGCCCGCATCGTCACCGTGCGGCACCGTGGCGGCGGCCTGGCCGCGTGGTTCTGGCTGGACAGTGCCACCAGCCTGCCGTTGCGCAAGGAGATGTTCGACGCCCGTGCTCATCTGATCAGCAACGTCGCGTTCGCCGAGGTGACCATCGGGCGCGGCGCGGCCGGCGGCGAGCCGGCCGGCGCTGAGCGGGCCTGGCGCACCACGCTCGCGCCCAGCCAGCTGGCGCGGCTGCGGGCGCAGGGCTGGCCGCTGCCGGGGCCGCTGCCGGGCAACCTCACGCTGATCGGCGCCAAGGAAAGTGGCACGCCGACCGGCCCGGTCGTCGACCTCGACTACTCCGACGGGCTCTCGGTGATCTCGGTCTTCGTCCAGCGCGGGTATCTGCCCGCCAAGCTCAGCGGGTGGTCGCAGGTCGCGCTGCAAGGCCACAAGGTGTACGCCAACGATCCCGACGATCTGTGCTTGGCCTGGTCGGCGGGCGGCTTCGTGTACACCCTCATCGCCGCGGCCCCCCGGCAGACGGTCGGCCAGGTGATGGTAGCCCTGCCGCACGATGACGATCCGGGCTGGCTGAGCCGGATGAAGCACGGCCTGCACCGGCTGCTGTCCTGGGTCAGCCCGTGACTGCGCAGGCTGGCAGCCCCCGGCCACGGGCTACAGTGGGATCACCACCCCCCGAGGGGGGCTGACACGTCCTCAGGAGAACCGCCCGTGTTCGACCTGTCCATCACCAAGCTGCTGGTGCTCGCCGTGCTGGCCATAGTGATCTTCGGCCCGGACCAGCTGCCCAAGATCGCTTCACAGGCGGCCCGCACGATCCGGGAACTCCGCCGCCTGGCGCAGGGGGCCACGGATGAGCTGCGGGAGGGCCTCGGGCCGGAGTTCGCCGACTTCGACGTCACCGACCTCCACCCGAAGAACTTCGTGCGCAAGCATCTGATGGACGGCTTCGACGATTTCACGGAAGAGCCTCAGATACCGGACCTGTCAACGGCCGGCGCGGGGGCGGCGGTGCCCGGGCTCGCTCCGGGGGAAGACCCGCCCTACGACACCGAGGCGACCTGAGGATTACCCCTGCGGGTAATCCCGGAGTTACACCGGCGACAGGCCCAGCCGCCGGCCGGCCAGGCCCCGGCTGCGGTTCACCAGGGTCGCCGCGATCTCGGTGAGCTGCTGGGCCACGGCCGAATCGGGGTCGCTGACGACCAGCGGGACGCCCCTGTCCCCGCCCTCGCGCAGCCGCACGTCGATCGGCACCTTGCCGAGCAGCGGCACGGTGGCACCGGTCACCCGGGTCAGCGCCGTCGCGACCGCCTCACCGCCGCCGGAGCCGAACACGTCGACGATCTCGCCGCAGTGCGGGCACGGCAGCCCGGACATGTTCTCGATCACCCCGACGACCCGCTGATGGGTCTGCACCGAGATTGCGCCGGCCCGCTCGGCCACCTCGGAGGAGGCGATCTGCGGGGTGGTGACCACGATCAGCTCGGCGTTCGGCAGCAACTGGGCCAGAGACAGAGCGATGTCGCCGGTGCCCGGCGGCAGGTCCATCAGCAGCACGTCCAGGTCGCCCCAGTACACGTCGGCGAGGAACTGCTGCAGCGCGCGGTGAAGCATCGGCCCACGCCACACCACGGGCGTGTTGCCCGAGGTGAACATCCCGATCGAGATGACCTTCACGTCGTGGGCCGCGGGCGGCATGATCATCTGCTCGACCTGGGTGGGCCGGCCGGTCACGCCCAGCATGCGGGGCACCGAGTGCCCGTAGATGTCGGCGTCGAGGAGGCCAACCTTCTGGCCCGCGGCGGCCAGCGCGGCGGCCAGGTTGACCGTCACCGACGACTTGCCGACCCCGCCCTTGCCGCTGGCCACCGCGTACACCTGGGTGAGGGACGACGGCTGGGCGAACGGGATCTCGCGTTCGACGCGGCCGCCCCGGAGCTGGGTCTGGAGCTCACGGCGCTGCTCGTCGCTCATCACGTCCAGCGCCACCGCCACCCCGGACACGCCGGGAACCGCGGCGACGGCGGCGGTGACCTCGCGGGTGATGGTGTCGCGCAGCGGGCAGCCGGCGACTGTGAGATATACCTCAACCCTGACGTTGCCGTCGGAGGCGATGTTGACGCTCTTGACCATGCCCAGATCGGTGATCGGCCGCCGGATCTCGGGGTCGTTGACCCGCGCCAGCGCCGCCGTCACCTGCTCGGTAGTGGGCGGCGGGGTGAGTGTTGACGGGCTCATGAGTTCATGCTAGTCGGCTCCGGCCTTCGTCCTGACGGTGTAAGGGAGGAACAGGTTTACCGTTCCTCCCTACATCAGTAGTCACGGAACGGTTATGACCCCGGTTCATGACCGGCTGCGGGAGTTCGGTGCCGTTTTATAACAAGCTGTGAGAGTTCGGTTCCGTTGTGTCATCGGGTCCGGGCGGTGCTAGGCACCGGGGCGAGCCGGAAGACGGCGCCGGAACCCGCCCAGCGGCGGGCGGGCGAGGTCTCTCCCTCGGCCAGCACCGCGTTGAGACGGCCGGTCACGAGTGGGCCGATCACCTCGTCCCACTCCCCGGAACCGGGTTCCACCCGGGTGACGGCCGCGGTCCAGGCCAGCCGCCCGCCGCGGGCCTGGCTGCTCGCGACGATGACGGTGACCCGGCCGGCGCCGGCCAGCCCGGGCAGCGGCTGTTCGCCGGGGCCGGTCACCACGTAGGCGGCGCCCGGTGGTTCCAGCCCGGCCGGCCCGGGCCCGGTCCGCCAGATGTGCCAGGCGGGGCGGGGACGGTCCTGCCCGTCGATGGCGATCCAGACGTGGCCGGCCCGCTTGGTAGCCTCCGCGATAAGGGCGGGTGGCGGGGTCTCGCTCACCAGCTCAGGGTCCCACGAAGGCAGGAGGCCGGAAGAAAGTGCCGGAGGAGTACCGTTCCCGGCGCTCCTGCCTGGCGGTGCCGGGCAGCAGCGCGAGGTTCCTGGACAAGGCCCGCGGCCTGCCCGCGGACGAGGTGTTCCTCGATCTGGAGGACGCGGTCGCCCCGGCGGCCAAGGAAACGGCGCGGCGCAACGTGGCCGCCGCGCTGAACGGCGGCGGCTGGGACGGCAAGGTGATGGCGGTCAGGGTCAACGACGCCGCCACCCGGTGGGCCTACCGTGACGTGGCCGAGGTGGTCACCGCCGCGGGGCGCGGTCTCGACGTCATCATGCTGCCCAAGGTCACCGCCCCCGGTCACGTGATCTGGCTGGACCTGCTGCTGGGCCAGCTCGAGCAGGACACCGGCGATCAGGCCGGCCGGATCGGCATCGAGGCCCAGATCGAGGACGCGCGGGGACTGGCCATAGTGGACGAGATCGCGGCGGCGTCGCCCCGGCTGCGGGCACTGGTGTTCGGCCCGGCCGACTTCATGGCCAGCATGGGCATGCGGTCACAGCGGGTAGGGGCGCAGCCCGCCGGGTACGTGGGCGCGGACGCCTACCACTATCCCCTGCTCCGGATCCTGGTGGCGGCGCGCGCCCACGGGCTGGCGGCGATCGACGGGCCGTATCCGGCGATCGGCGACCTCGACGGCCTGGCCGAGGCCGCCGCCAGCACGGCCGCGCTCGGTTACGACGGCAAATGGGTGCTGCACCCCACCCAGATCGAGATCGTCAACAGCGCCTTCTCGCCCAGCCAGGACGACTACGAGCGCGCCGAGCTGGTCCTCGACGCCTACCGCTACTACACCGCCGAGCAGCATCGCGGCGCGGTCATGCTCGGCGGCGAGATGATCGACGAGGCCTCGCGGAAACTGGCGCTGGTGGCGGCCGCGCAGGGGCGCGCGGCGGGCCTGCGCCGATCTAAGCGCTTCGAGCCGCCGGTGAGCGGAATCTCAGCCGAGCACGCCCCAGTCGGCGAGAGTCCTGGCCAGCCCGCTGGTCAGAGTTAGGCGATCAAGATCACGGGGATGCACCCACCGGGTATCGGCGGCGTCATCACCGGCTGTGAGCCGCCCGCCGCTGACACTGGCCGCGTAGTCATGGATGTCAAAGACCGCCCCGTCCGGCGCGGGCCGCTCGACCGCGCCCACCAGCCGGCCCGGCTCCACCCGCAGCCCGGTTTCCTCGTGCACCTCCCGCACCAGCGCGTGCCAGTCGCTCTCGCCCGGCTTGACCCGGCCACCCGGCAGCGACCAGCGTCCGGCCTCCGGCTCGTGCCCGCGTTTGACCAGCAGCAGCCGCCCAGCGTCATCGGTGACGATGGCGCCCACACACCTGATCCTGGGTACCGGCATGCACCCAGTATCGTGCTCAGGTCATGGGCCTACTTGACGTCAGCCCGCGGAGCGGTCAGCGTCGATGTCCATGAAGGCGGCTCCCATCTGCCCGCGTTGCGGCGGGCCCGTGAGCGAGCCGAGCGCGTGGTCCAGCGGCTGGCAGTGCCAGTCGCACGGCATGGTGTACCCGCTGCGTCCCTACCGCCCGGTGCCGGAGGGCCTGAAGGGGCTGCTGCGTGATGCCGTGCTGCCGGTCTGGCTGCCGTGGCCGCTGCCGGATGGCTGGCTGGTGACCGGTTTCGCTGGCGCCGGGGACGACCGGGACGGGACGCGTGCCTGTGTGGTCGCCTTGTCCGGGCCCAACCCGGTGGGCGGTCTGGGGGAGATGCTGGTGGTCTCCGAGGAGATGGGGGTGGGCCTCGGCGCCTGGCTGGCCGGCCTGCCCGGGCCCGATCCCGGCGAGGGCCTGGCGACCGGGGCGCCGCACGCCTTCGTCCGTTACCGCCATCGCGAGTTCCCGCTCTGGCACGTGGACGCGCCGGACCGGGCGGCCTTCGCCGGGGAGATGCTGGGGAACTGGCTGTGGGTGGTGCTGTGGCCCGACACCGCCGGGGTCCTGCTGGTGGAGGCGCTTTCCCTTCGTGACCTGCGCGACCCCGGCCAGAACCTCGATCTGCCGTTCGGCGCCGCGTCCCCGCGCCTGCCCGGGTAACCGCCGCACCGCGCATGCGGGGGCGGCAGACCCTACGATGAGCGCAAGGCCATGTCTCATAGATCTCCAGCCTGCTGCGCGCCCGCCGGACGGGCGTCTCGCGGCGTTGTCGTCGTCGCCGATAGCTCCGCTATCGGCTCCTCCTCCGCCTTGCGATCCATCCCGTCGGCGACCGCTCGCGACGGCATAGATCTACGAGACACGGCCTAGTGCGCATCGATCTTCATTCGCATAGCACCGCCTCAGATGGCACCGACCCGCCGGCCGAGGTGATGCGCCGTGCCCGCGCCGCGGGCCTGGACGTGATCGCGCTCACCGACCACGACACGCTGGTCGGCCTCGAGCAGGCCCGCCAGGCGCTCCCGCCCGGCCTGGCCCTGGTGCCCGGCATGGAGCTGTCCTGCCACCTCGGCGGCCACAGTGTGCACCTGCTCGCCTACCGCGTGGACCCGGCGCACGCCGAGCTGGCGGAGCAGCTTGCGGCCATCACCACGGACCGCCTGCGCCGCGGCCGGGACATGGTGGCCAAGCTGCGCGAGCTCGGGGTGGACGTCACCTGGGAGCAGGTGGCGGCGATCGCCGGCGGCGGCGTGGTGGCCCGGCCCCACATCGCCCGCGCGATGGTGGCGGCCGGCGCGATCGCCCGCCCGGAGCAGGCGTTCACCCCCGAGTGGATCGGGGCGGGCGGCCGTGCCTACGTCAGCCGGTACGCCCTTGACCTGGAGGAGGCGATCCCCCTGGTCTCCGCGGCGGGAGGGGTGAGCGTGCTCGCCCATCCCGGCGCGGCCCAGCGCGGGTGGGTGATCGGTGACGCAGCCGTTGAACGGCTGGCAAGGGCGGGCCTGGGCGGCCTGGAGGTCGCCCACCCGGATCACGATGAAGCGCAGCGGCTGCGTCTGGCCGGCCTGGCCGCCGCCCTCGGCCTGGTCGCCTCCGGGGGAAGCGATGACCACGGCAGCCTGACCGGCCACCGGCTCGGGTGCGAGACCGTCGCGCCAGGCGAGTACGAGCGGCTCATGTCCCTCGCGGCCGGGGCTGTCCGAGGTGGCGAGCAGAATTGACCCAGGAAGGAGATACGCCCATGGATGCGCGGATCGACCGGGTGCCGCTGCGGAAAGGGTCCGGCTGTAACACCTGGCTGGTCGGGGACAGCGACGAGGTCATCGTGGTGGACCCGGGCCGGGACGCGGAGGCGGTGCTGGCCGCCGTCTCCGACCGGGAGATCCTCGCCGTGATCTGCACCCACGGCCATCCGGGGCATGTGGCCGCGGCGCTGGACGTCGCCGCCCGTGACGAGGCCCCGGTGGCGCTGCACCCCAAGGACGTGCTGGCGTGGCGGGAGGCGCATCTTGGCCGGGAGCCGGGCATCGAGATGGATGAGGGCGGCATCTTCGAGGTCGCCGACGTCGCGCTCGAGGTGCTCCACACCCCGGGCCACAGTCCCGGCTCGGTCAGCCTCTACTGCGAGCAGCTCGGCGTGGTGTTCTCCGGTGACGCGCTGCTCGCCGACGGGCCGGCCCCGCATGAAGGCGAGTACCCCGACTTCCCCGGCCAGCTCAGCGCGATCGGGCAAGAGCTGCTGACGCTGCCGGACGAGACCAGGGTGCTGCCGGGCCACGGCGAGGAGATCACAGTGGAGACGGCGGGCAAGCTGTTCGACTCGTGGGTGGCGGCCGGGCCGCTGCCCGGGTGAGCCATGGAAGCGGCGGAGCAGCCCACCCTGGCGGGCATGCCGCGGCGGCTGTACCCGTGTACGCCCACCCGGCTGGCCGCCTGGCTGGACTGCCCGCGCCGGTACCGGATGACCTATCTCGACCGCCCGCCAGCGCCCAAGGGGCCGCCGTGGGCGCACAACAGTCTCGGTGCCAGCGTGCACAACGCCCTGGCCGGGTGGTGGCGGCTGCCGCTCGCCGAGCGCACCGTCGCGGCCGCGGGCGACCGGCTCGACGGCGGCTGGATCAACCAGGGCTACACCAGCGACGCGCAGTCGGCCCAGTTCCGGCAGGGAGCCCGGCGCATGGTGGAGCGGTACACCGCGACGCTCGATCCGGCCACGGAGCCGCTGGGCGTGGAGCGCACGGTGGGCGCCCGCACCGAGCAGATCGTGCTGTCGGGCCGGATCGACCGGCTGGACGAGCGGCGGGGGCCGGGCGGTGACCGGGAACTTGCGGTCGTCGACTACAAAACGGGCCGGCGCCAGCTGACCACCGATGACGCCCGGACCTCCATGCCGCTGGCGCTGTACGCGCTGGCGGCGGCGCGGATGTTCCATGCCGTGTGCCGCCGGGTGGAGCTGCATCACCTGCCGGCCGCCACCACGGCGGCCTGGGAGCACTCCGACGAGGGCATCGCCAGGCAGGTGCGGCGGGCCGAGAGCATCGCCGCCGAGTGCGCGGGCGCCGACGAGCGATTCCGGGCCGGCCTGGCCGCGGCGGAGGTGGACAGCGTCTTCCCGCCCCGTCCCCGTCCGGCCTGTGGCTGGTGCGACTACCGGCAGCTGTGCCCCGAGGGCATGGCGGCCAGCCCAGCGCGCCAGCCCTGGGACGGGCTGGCGGAGCAGTGATTACCGGCGCCCCTGGGTGGCTTCCACCGAGTTCCAGAACGTGGTGAGGGTGCTGGCGATGGTCTCCGGGGCCTCGACGGCGGGCGAGTGGGCCGCCCCGGGGATGCACACCCGCTGGGCGCCTAGCCGGTGCGCCATATCGTCCTGGATCGACGGCTCCCAGGCGTCGTCGTTCTCGCCGTAGACCACCAGCAGCGGGGCGCCCATCGCGGCCAGGGCCGAGGTCCGGTCCGGGCAGTCAAGCAGGCCATGGGCCATCGACCACAGTCCGGTGGGGCAACTGCGCAGCATCCGCGTGCGCAGGAAGTCGATGACGTCGGCAGGAACGTCGTCGGCGATCGCGGCCGGCTCGAGCTGGGTGTCCCAGATCCGTTTCACCTCGCCGGCGAGCCCGTCCGGCAGGGCGGGTTCCAGCTGGGCCAGCACGGCCCGCAATACCACGGCCCGTGGTCCGGTGAGCGCACCCGGCCCGGAACTCATCATGGTGAGCGAGCAGACCCGGGCCGCCTGGGCGAGCAGGAGCTCCCGCGCCACCAAGCCGCCGAAGGAATGCCCCAGCAGGTGGATGTGGCGCGCGCCGGGCCGCTCCGGGCCGCCGTGGCGGTGCTGGCCGGCCGGGCCATCGCTGCGGTCAGCGCCGAGCGCATCGGCGATCATGGCCACGTCCGCGGCGAGTGCGGGCAGGCTGTACCCGTGGGCGTCGGCCGCGGCCGGGCTCTCGTACTGCCCGCGCATGTCGATGGCGATCACGCGCCGGCCAGCCCGTGCGAGCGGGCCGAGTACCAGCAGGAAGTCTTCCTTGCTGCCGGTGTACCCGGGGATCAGCAGTGCGGGCTGCCGCTCGGCCACACCGGTCGCGGGCAGTGCCTCGAGCGCGGCGAAGGAGCCGCGGGCGGTCTCGAGCGTCACCCGGCGTACCCCGTCGGGCAGCCGCAACGCCCTCGGTGTGCTCACCGGCGGCCGGTGATTCTCAGACCGCCTCCGGGCTGCCGTCCGGTGCCGGTCCCTTCCGTCCCCCGCCGCCCCGGCGCCGGCGCCGCCTCGGCTGCTGACCAGGTGCCTGGCCATTGCCCGCGGCGGCTCCGTCGCCGCCACCGGGATGAGAGCCTGCGCCGGTGTCGGCATCCGGGTCGGCATGGTGGCCCGCGCCGGCGGCCTCCGCCGGCAGGGCCAGCCCGGCCCGGGTCCGGCGGCGGATCCTCGTGCCTCGCCGTCCGGGGGCACGCTCGCCGTCGGCGCGCGGGTCGTCGCCGCGCGATCCGCTCTCCCGCCCGCCGCCACCGCGCCGGGAGCCGCGCCCGCCATCTCGAGTCCCTGGCCCGCGTGAGCGCCGCCCCGGGAGGGACCGGGAGCGCCCGGTTTCCCCCAGATCCTCGATTTCTTCGGCCTCCAGGCCCGCCCGGTCACGCTGCGCCCGGGGCAGCCTGCTGCTGGCCCCGGGCGGGATGCCCAGCGCGGTGTAGAGGTGCTCCGAGGTGGAGTAGGTCTCGGGGGGGTCGGCGAGATCCAGGCCCAGCGCCTCGTTGATCATCTTCCACCGGTGGATATCGGCCCAGTCGATGAAGGTGACCGCCACCCCGGCGCGGCCCGCCCGGCCGGTCCGGCCGGTCCGGTGCAGGTACGCCTTGTCGTCGTCGGGGCACTCGTAGTTCACCACGTGGGTGACGTCCTCGACATCGAGGCCGCGCGCGGCCACCTCGGTGGCCACGAGCACGTCCACCTTGCCGTGGCGGAAGGCGCGCAGCGCGCGTTCCCGCTGGGCCTGGCCGAGATCGCCGTGCACGGCGGCGGCGGCGAAACCGCGGACGGTGAGCGCCTCGGCCACCTGGTCGGCGGTCCGCTTGGTCCGGCAGAACACCATGGTCAGCCCGCGCCCGGTGGCCTGCAGGACCCTGGCCAGCATCTCGATCTTGTCCATCTGGTGGGCGCGGAAGGCGTGGTTCTCGGTGAGCGGCACGAGCTCGGGCTCGTCATGGTGCTCGGCCCGGACGTGCATGGGCTGCCGCAGATGGCGGCGGGCCAGGGTGACGACCTCACCCGGCATGGTGGCCGAGAACAGCATGGTCTGTCGGCCCGGCGGGGTGAGCTGCAGGATGCGCTCGACATCGGGCAGGAAACCCAGGTCGAGCATTTTGTCGGCTTCATCGAGAACGAGCGTGGCCACGCCCGACAGGTCGAGGTGGTGCTGGCGCGCCAGGTCGAGGAGCCGGCCCGGGTGCCGACCACCACGTCCACGGCCGCGCGCAGGGCCTCGATCTGCGGTTCGTAGGCACGGCCGCCGTAGACGGTGAGCACACGGGCGCCGGTGGACCGTCCCGCCGTCCGCAGGTCTTCGGCGACCTGGATGGCCAGTTCCCTGGTCGGCACCACGATCAGCGCGGCGGGCGCGAGCGGGCGCCGGTCGGCGGGCTGGCCGAGGCGCTGCAGCAGCGGGATGCCGAAGGCCAGCGTCTTGCCGGTTCCGGTCCGTGCCTGGCCGATGATGTCGTGGCCGGCCAGTGCGATGGGGAGGGCCAGCGTCTGGATGGGAAAGGCGGTGGTGATTCCCTCGGCCGCCAGTGCTTCGCAGATCGGGCCGCTTACGCCGAGTTCGCGGAAGGTCGGGCCGTCCGTGGTGCTCAGGGGGACGTCGACGCCTTCGTCGGTGTCCCCGGTGGTCTCCATTTGTGTTGTCAGTGCTTTCAGCTTCCGTCATCGGCCCAGAGCGTGGCACCGGCATGTGCGCATGCCGTCACCGTCCCGGGGCCGGGGGTTCAAGTTCTCCGGAGGCCGGTGCACCGACAGCAACTCGTCGTGGCGTTCTGCACGCTCGGCACCAGACCCCGCTACCGTATGGAACACGTCAGCATGCTGACCTGTTCCCTCCGGCTGCTTGGCAAGCTTAGCAACGTTGGCCCCGCATGGCCCTCCCGACATTCCGGTAACCCGTTCCTGCTGGCTGGCCGCCCGGCCGGGCGGCCAGCCAGGCCGGGCGGGCATCTTGCTAGGCTCCCGCTGTGGCCAGCACGGAGGGAGTCCTGGATCTGCTCGGCCTGCTCGCCTACGCCGAACTGGTCGCCTTCTTCCGGCTGTCCGAGGATGCCGCGCTGGCCCCGTCGCTGTCGGACAAGGCCGCGCTGGGCGAGATGGCCGTCGCGGAGTTTGGCCATTTCCAGATGCTGCGCGGCCAGATCGCCCGGATGGACGCCATCCCGGAGCAGGCGATGCTGCCGTTCGTGGAGCCACTCGACGCGTTCCACGCCCGGACCGCTCCCTCCACCTGGCTGGAGGGGCTGGTGAAGGCCTACGTGGGCGACGGGATCGCGGCGGACTTCTACCGGGCGATCGCCGAACTGCTGGATCCGCAGACCCGGCAGCTGGTGCTGGATGTGCTCGCCGACACCGGTCACGCGGACTTCGTCACTTCGCGGGTACGTGCGGCGATCGATGCCGATCCCGCGGTCGCCGGCCGGCTTGCGCTCTGGGCACGGCGGCTGGTGGGCGAGGCGCTGGCCCAGGCCCACCGGGTGGCAGCGGAGCGCGCGCCGCTCGCCAGGCTGCTGGCTGGCGCGGTCACCGGCCGGGACGGGACGGGCGGCGAGCAGGGCGAGATCGGCCGGATGTTCGCCCGGCTCACCGACGCGCACGACGCACGGATGGCCGCGCTGGGCCTGGCCGACTGGGACCGGGTGCCGGAGGCGGAGTAGCCGCTGCCCGAACCGGGGTCACAGGCTGCCGAAACCGACCCGGCGCTGCTCGACGCCGCTGAACTCCAGATAGCCGATCTTGTCCGCCAGCACAATGATCTTCCCGTCCTTGCCGTCCGGGAGGATGAACAGCCCGCCGTCGGCCAGCGCCGTGGCCAGTGAGCGCTCGATCTCCTCCGGGGACGAGTCCGTTTCGACCACGAGTTCCCGGGAAATCGACTGGATCCCGATTTTGACTTCCACGGCTCTCCTCTCAGCCCTCGGGCCCGCTGTGTTCGGGCCCGCTGTGTTCGGGACCACCGTATTCACCGGTCCGCGGCCAGCCGCTGATCCCCCGCCACGCCAGCCGCGCTATCAGCTGCTCGGCCGCGTCCTTGGGGATCATCTGGTCCGTGCTGAGCCAGAACGTGGCACTGACCTGGGCCATGCCGACCAGGCCCATTCCCAGCAGGCGCGCCTCGTCGTCGCCGACCCCCGCGTCTTCCCTGATGATCTCACTGATGATCTCGGCGCAGTCACGCGTCGACCGGTCCAGCCGGTCGCGGACGGCGGGCTCGTTGCGAAGGTCGGACTCGAAGACCAGCCGGAAGGCCTGGCCGGTGCTGCCGACGAAATCGAAGAACGCGGTGAAGGTCGCGGTCACCCGCTGCTTGTTGTCGGTGGTGGAGGCCAGCGCGTTGCGGACGGTCGCCGCCAGCGCGTTGACGCTCTCGTCGAGCAGGGCCAGGTAGAGCTCGAGCTTGCCGGGAAAGTGCTGATACAGGACCGGCTTGCTGACCCCGGCCCGTTCCGCGATCTCGTCCATCGCCGCCGCGTGGTACCCCTGGGCGACGAAGACCTCCCGCGCGGCGCCCAGCAGCTGCCGCCGCCGGGCGGGTTTCGGCAGCCGCGTCCCGACCGTCCGGGCCTGGGGTGTCGCGGTCACTGCGGTCTCCGATCCGCTGGCTGGGATCCGGCCGTGAGCCTGGCTGTCAACGGTAGTCATCCTCGTCGAGCTTCACTTCCCGCCGCTGTTCGGCCGCGTCGGCTTCGTCGACGTCGAGCGGCAGGTCAGCCTGGTCCGCGTCGGCGTCCTCGGCCACGGCCCGCTGGTCTTCGGATCCGGGCACCGGGTTCTCCAGGTCGCGCTCGCTCATCGGTGATCTCCCTTAGTGAGCGGTGACGGCCAGTTCGCGCAGTGAACGCTCGATGGCCTCGCCGTAGGTCGGGAATGCATGGACCACGTCCGCCAGCATCCTCAGAGACAGCCCTGCCCGGATGGCGAGGGTCAGCTCCCCCATCCATTCTTCCGCGTACAGGCCCACGGCCGCGGCGCCGACCAGCATGTCGCCCCGGGTCGTGTCCGCGTACAACTCGATCCGCCCCCGGTCGTCGTCCTCCACGGCGGCGCGGGCGGTCTCAGCCAGATCGAGGCCAACCGTGCGCAACTGGATCCCGGCCGTGGCGGCTTGGCCGGGTGTGACCCCGACGCAGTACACCGACGGCGTGGTGTAGACGCAACGCGGGATCGCCCGGTAATCGGCGGCGCGGCGCTCACCGAGGATGTTGGCGACGACCACGCTCGCCTGATACCGGGCGGTATGGGTGTAGGGGGCGATCCCCGTCACGTCACCGGCGGCCCAGACCCGGCCGGTGGCCGACGCTGCGCCCGCTGGCACGGGTGCGGCAGCGGGCGCCGGGGCCGGTTGTGCGGGGACTGCGGCCGGTGCCGCGCTCGTCGGCCCGGGGGCTGGGTACGGCTGTCCGGGAGCCGTGGCCGGTGCCGCGCCCGCTTGCCCGGGTGCGGCAGCGGGAGCCGGGGCCGGTTGTGCCGGTTGTGCCGGGCCTGCGGCCGGTGTCGCGCCTGCCTGTGCGGGGGCGGCCGCGCTCGTCGGCCCGGGGGCTGGGTACGGCTGTCCGGGAGCCGTGGCCGGTGCCGCGCCCGCTTGCCCGGGAGCGGCAGCCGGGGCCTGGGCCGCCTGCGCAGAGAGCGGAGCGCGCTGGTGGGGGACCGAGGTCCGCTGCGCAGCGGTTCCTGCGGGCTGCCCGTTGGCCGCCAGCACCCGGCAGCTCGCGTCCACCAGGAGCGCACCGGCTGCCGACGGCACGACCCCGAGCTTGTCAAGGCTGAGGCCGCCCAGGCGCGGCCGCCGCCCGGTGGCGAGCAGGATGCGGTCACCTTCCAGGCTGGTCCCGTCGGCCAGGATCAGCGCCAGCCCTTTGTCCAGTGGCGCGGCCTTGACCACCGGCGAACCGAGCCGCAGATCCGCCCCTGTCCGCCGCAGCGCGTCGGACACGATCTCGCCGGTGAACGGTGCCTCGTCGGGGAGTACCTGCGGTTCCGCCTCGATCAGCGTGACCTGGGAGCCGAAGGCGGCGTAGATCTGGGCCAGCTCGCAGCCGGCGGGTCCGGCGCCCATCACGATCAGGTGGCGCGGCAGGTCCGGGGAGCTCAGCGCCTCCGCGCTCGTCCACGTGGGCACGTCGCTCAGACCTTCGACCGGTGGGGCGAGCGGCTCGCTGCCGGTCGCGATGACCAGATCGCCGTAGCCCATGACGGTGTTTTCCGCCTGCGTCGCCCGGCTCACCCGGCCCACCCGGTCCTGGCCCGGTCCGCCGCCGGCGGCGGTGACCTCGACGACGCCCGGCTTGGTGACCTGACCGGTACCGCGGATCAGGTTCACCCCGGTCTCGGCCAGCCGGGCCGCGGTCAGGCTGTCATCGAGGTGGCCGGTGACCCCGTTACGCTGGGCAACCGCGTGCTCCCAGGTCTCACCCCGGCGTGCGGAAGCCAGCATCGACTTGGACGGGATGCACGCCAGATACGGCGACTCGCCCCCGACCAGGCCCGCTTCCACGAGGGCAACGGAACGGCCGGCCTGCGCGCAGCCGGTGGCAATGAGCACACCGGCTGTTCCCCCGCCGAGTACGACGACATCGAAGTCCGGCACCTGGTCATCCTTCCCCGTGACGGCATCGGCTCACTCAATCATGACAGCGGCCGGGTGCCGGGACGGCCTGAGGCGCGGATCGGGCCCTCGCTCTCCTGCTGGAATGGCCTGGCCGGCGCCACCGCGTAGTCTGGTTGGTGGTGAACGCGGGACGCCGGGAAAGCCTGCGCCCGGTGTGCCGAAGGCCAATGAACACAGGCAGAACGGGTATCGACACACCATGCGCAGTATGTGGAAGGGCGCGATCTCGTTCGGCCTGGTCATGATCCCGGTGAAGCTGTACGCCGCCACCGAGCAGCGCGACGTGACGTTCCGCCAGGTTCACCGCACCGACGGCGGGCGGATCAAATTCCGCCGGTTCTGCTCGATAGACGGCGAAGAGGTCCCGTTCGCCGACGTGGCCAAGGGCTACGAGCTGCCCGACGGCGAGATGGTCGTGCTCACCGACGACGACCTGACGGAACTGCCGCTGCCCACCGCCCACAGCATCGAGGTCGTCAACTTCACCCCCGCGGACCAGCTGGACAGCATCCTCTGTGCGCGCGCCTACTACACCGAGCCGGAGCCGGCCGGGGTGCGGGCGTACGCGCTGCTGCGGGACGCGCTGGAGCGGTCGGGCAAGGTCGCGCTCGCCCGGGTGGCGCTGCGCCAGCGTGAGTCGCTGGCCTCGCTGCGCACCAGGGACGGCGTGATGGTGCTGGAAACCTTGCTGTGGCCGGATGAGATCCGCGAGCCCAACTTCGACTTCCTCGACCAGGATGTTGAGGTGCGCTCGCAGGAGCTGAAGATGGCGTCGTCGCTGATCGAGTCGATGACGGTGGATTTCGACCCGTCGATGTACCGCGACGGCTACCGGGAGGCGCTGGAAGAACTCGTCGCGGCGAAGGTGCAGGGCCATGAGGTGGCCCGGCCGCAGCTCAAGGTGGAGGACGGTGGCGGCAGCCTGGCTGACGCGCTGAAGGCGAGCCTGGCCGCGGCCAAGGCAGGCGCATCGGCCGCCAATGGGGACGACGGCAAGCGCCAGACCCGGGGCAAGGCCAGCGCCTGACCGGTGACGCCATTCCGGCTGCGATCCTGGGCGCCGGGCACATAGTCCCACCCCGGTCGTCCCGCAGTGCCCGTCCCGGCTCGCCCCGCCCCGGGCCCGGCTGCCGGGTAAGGTGACGCCCCGGGGGCGAGCGACGAGAGGCGGAGAACGATGAGGCATCGCGCACTCGGCCAGGGCCTGACCGTCCCCGAACTCGGTCTCGGGTGCATGGGCATGAGCCAGTCCTACGGCACCCCCGACGACGAGGAGTCCATCGCCACCATCCACCGGGCACTCGACCTGGGCGTGACGATGCTCGACACCGCGGACTCCTACGGGCCGCACACCAACGAGCGTCTCGTCGGCGCGGCGATCAAGGGCCGCCGCGCCGAGGTGGTGCTCGCCACCAAGTTCGGGCAGGAGTTCCGGCCGGACGGCAGCCGGGGGATCAACGGCCGGCCCGACTACGTGCGGCGCGCGTGCGACGACTCGCTGCAGCGCCTCGGCGTCGACCACATCGACCTCTACTACCAGCACCGGGTGGACCCGGACGTGCCGGTCGAGGAGACCTGGGGCGCGCTGAGCGAGCTGGTCAGCGAGGGGAAGGTCCGCTTCCTCGGCATCTCCGAGGCGGCACCGGCGACGCTCCGCCGGGCCCACGCCGTGCACCCCATAGCCGCTGGCCAGTACGAGTACTCGCTGTTCAGCCGCGACCCGGAGGCGGAAGTGCTGCCGTTGCTGCGCGAGCTCGGCATCGGCATGGTCTGTTACAGCCCGCTCGGCCGTGGCATGCTCACCGGGACCCTGCCGGGCGCCGGGGAGTTCGGGGAGCGTGACTTCCGCCGCACCGCCCCGCGGTTCCAGGGTGAGAACCTGGAGCACAACCTGGCGGTCGCGGACCGGATCGCCGCGCTCGCCTCGGCCAAGGGCGCGACCGCCGCCCAGCTGGCGCTGGCCTGGGTGCTCGCCCAGGGCGATGACCTCGTCGCGATCCCGGGCACAAAGCGCCGGTCCTACCTGGAGCAGAACCTGGCGGCCACCGAGATAACGCTCAGCCCCGGCGAACTGCACCAGGTCGATGAGCTGGCGCCGGCCGGGGTCGCGGCGGGCGACCGCTACCCGCCCGCGATGATGGCCAGGCTCGGCCAATGATCTCCCGGGACGATGCCCCGGCCTGGCCGGTGACCCGCCCGGCCAGCGGATCCCTCGCGTAGGCCCGAGGCGGGGCCTGATGCCGGAGCTGCTGATCACCGCGCCCCGGGTCGTCCCCGGGGCCGGTGAGCCCGCCATCTTCGAACCCGGCTACGTCCTGGTCGACGGCGGCGTGGTGGCCGAGGCCGCCGGAGGCCCGCCACCCCGCACACCGGATCTCGCGCTGGCCGGCGGGTACCTCGTGCCCGGCCTGATCGATCTTCAGGTCAACGGCGGCTTCGGGGTGGATCTGGCCGGGCTTGACCCGGCCGGGTGGGCACGCCTCGTGCGGCGCCTGCCGGCGACGGGGACCACCGCGTTCCTCCCCACCTTCGTCACCGCGCCAGTCGACGAGCTGGGCGGCGCATTGCGTTTTGCAGCTGTGTTCGCGGGGGATCCGCCGGCCGGCGCGCGCATGCTCGGCGTGCACCAGGAGGGCCCGTTCCTGGCGCCCAGCCGGGCCGGGGCGCACCGCCGGGACCTGATCGTGCCGCCGTCGCCCGCCGCGGTCGCCGGCCTGCTGGCGGCGGGCGCGGGTGTGCTGCGGGTGGTGACGCTGGCGCCGGAGGTGGAGGGCGGCCTGGCGGCGGCCGGGGCTCTGGTCTCGGCTGGGGTGGTGGTCAGCGTCGGCCACAGCGACGCGACGGCGGGGCAGGTGGCGGCCGCGGCGGACGCGGGTGCGCGGATGGTCACCCACCTGTTCAACGCGCAACGGCCGTTCCATCACCGCGAGCCCGGCGTGGTCGGGCAGGCGCTCACCGACCCCCGGCTGACCTGCGGGCTCATCGCCGATCCGAGCCACGTCTCGCTGACCGCGTGCGCGATCGCGTTCGCCGCCGCCCCCGGCCGAATCTGCCTGGTCACCGACGCGGCCGCGCCCGCCGGCATGCCGCCGGGGCGGTATCAGCTCGGCGGGAAGCTGGTCGAGGTGCGGCCGGGGCCCGGCCAGGCCCCCCGGCTGGCCGATGGGACACTGGCCGGGTCGGTGCTGCGGATGGACCAGGCGGTGGCCAATACGGTCACGGCTGGGGTGGGGCTCGCGGAAGCGGTCGCGGCGGCCACCCGCATCCCGGCGGACCTGATCGGCCGCTCTGACCTGGGGCGCCTCACGCCCGGGGCGGCGGCCGACCTGGCCTGGCTCGGCGACGACCTGAGGGCACGGGCCGCCTGGGTGGCCGGTGAGCAGATCTACCCGGTGGGCGCTGTGCCCGCATCATGACCCGGAGCTGAACCCGCTACCGCTCGCGGTGCACCTTGTGCTGTGCGGCCTGGGCCCGCGGGCGGATCACCAGCAGATCCACGTTGACGTGGGATGGCCGGGTGACCGTCCAGGTGACGACGTCCGCGATGTCATCGGCGGTGAGAGGTTCGCGCACCCCGCGGCGCTGGCCGACGTTCACCCAGTTACCCAGCGTGCCCGCGTTGATCCCCAGATCCCGGGCCACCTGCGCGATCGGCTTACCGGTCTCCCGGACCAGCCGCACCGCACCCCCCCGGAAATCGGAGTCGAACTTCCTGCGTGTCTCTGCCATCGCCGTTCTCCTTAAGGCGATGTCTCCACGCTACGAGGGCAAGCCCGGCGTTGGGCTGGTGGGCGTTGGGCTGGTGGGCGTTGGGCTGGTGGGCGTTGGGCTGGTGGGCGTTGGGCTGGTGGGCGTTGGGCTGGTGGGCGTTGGGCTGGTGGGCGTTGGGCTGGTGGGCGTTGGGCTGGTGGGCGTTGGGCTGGTCGGCGTTGGGCTGGTCGGCGTTGGGCTGGTCGGCGTTGGGCTGGTCGGCGTTGGGCTGGTCGGCGTTGGGCTGGTCGGCGTTGGGCTGGTCGGCGTTGGGCTGGTCGGTGGTGGGAGCAAGGGCGGGATGGTACCCGCCGGGCTTGATACCGCTGAAGGCGTGAACAGTGCCAGCCCTGGCTGCAGGAAGATTGGACTTCCTGGCTGGCTGGCTGGCGGCTTGTGCTGAACTGACTGGTTGTGCCGAACTGACTGGGAAGGTCCAAGACCGAATCGCTCTGCCTGGCGGCCGGCTGCGGCTGCGCTGGTGCCTGTGGCTGGTGTGGACAAGACCCGGTTCACAATGAGGCTTACCCCCGCGACCGCGCCCAGATAGATGGCTATCACTACGATTATTCGCGCATGGGAGCGGACCGCCGCGAGCACGCGGGCCCATCTGCTCGCGGGGGCTGATGGAGGTTCCCAGTACCTGTCAGCTGGCGCGCGGACAGGGCTCCAGAGCTCGTCCCTAACAGCCGGAATCCCATCCGGTGGTGTGTCGCCAAGCTGATCGGAACCCGCCCTGCTCTGCAGCTCATCCATGATGTTATCCCGATAGCCCCGTTGACTACTGATCTTGGCTGGGCAAGGCGAGTGGGGCGGCGCAGCCGATACGGGCGAGCTCGGCGGCCAGCGCCGTGAGGGCCTCCGCCAAGTCCACGGCGGCCATGACGGTCATCTCAGCCATCTGCTCGCTCCCCGACAGGCCAGGCACAGTGATCTCGACCATGAGCTCGCGGGCGCCGGGATGGTGGACTAATGCGGCCCTCGCCTGCGCGGTTGGCCCATCATAAGACGCCTTGTGCGCCCCGTGAAGCTGCTTATGCTCGGCAATGAACAGCTGGCACCAGATCGGACAGTTAGTAGTGGTGATGGTCATGTCGGCCCCTCCCCGTCCCCGAGGGAGCTTGCGGCCCACCCCGCGCGGGGCCCGCAGCTCCTTATTAGAAGTCGCGCGGGGACCCCGGCTGGTTGACATCGGTTTACCTCCAGTTCACTTCCGGCCTTGGCTGTGCCTGCCGCACCGGGCACCGATCGTCCTGCGCTGCTCGTCCTGCGCTGCGCTCTGCGCGGCATGTCGCTTAGGGTCAGGGGTGTGGATGAGCTCCGCCGCCCGACGGCCCGGGCCCAGCCGCAAGAACCCGGCGTGACTCCTGCCTTCCGCGGCGTCATCACCGACTGGGGCGGCGTGATGACCAGCCCGATCCGGGCCACGGTGCAGGTCTGGCTGGACTCCGAAGACATCGACCGCGACACCTACGCCGCCGTCATACGGCCCTGGGTGATGATGGCCTACGACCCGGCCGGGGACGGCAACCCGATCCATGCGCTGGAACGGGGCGAGATCGCCAGCGGCGAGTTCGAGCGCCTGCTCGCCGCCCAGCTGGTACGGCGGGACGGCGGGCAGGTGCTGGCCGAAGGGCTGCTCAGCAGGATGTTCGCGGCGTCCGCGCCGTGCGATCCGATGTACGCGGCCATCACGTCCCTCCACACGGCTGGCCTGCGCACCTGCCTACTGTCGAACTCGTGGGGGAGCGATGGGTACCCGCGTGAGGTGTTCGGGGGCATGTACCACGCGGTCGTCATCTCGGCCGAGGTCGGCATGCGCAAGCCGGAGGAACGCATCTTCCGGCACGCCGCCGACCTGATCGGGCTCGCGCCCGGCGAGTGCGTGTTCATCGACGACATGGAGGCCAACGTGCAGGCCGCCGAGGCGATGGGCATGCATGGCGTGCTGCACACCCAGCCGGAAGCCACCGTCCAAGCGCTCGGGGAACTGTTCGGCATGTCGCTCGGCTGAGCGCCGGACCCGCCGCGTGCGGGCTACTAGTGCACATGCCTGCAGTTACATGTTCGAATTGCGGGCTCCTCGCCAGGTGGCGAGCGACTCCCGGGCCGGTGCCGGCCAGGGGATCTGCGGGCGCCGCGGTGATGGGCGCGGCGGCGCGGGTCACGTCGCGACGGGGCGACACCGGGCAGGTGGGCCCCGGGGCGGCGCTGCGTGACGCCGGCCAGCCTGCTGGCCGGCGTGGTTCCGCCGCCGTGGCGGGCGGCGATATTGGCGGCTGCGGAAAGGTCGCGGTGGCCGGTGAACAGGCAGGCCGGGCAGGCCAGGACCCGCCCGGCGGGCTTGGGGATCGGGGACCGGCAGGCCGGGCAGGTGGAGGAGGCGCCACGCTCATCCACCAGCTGGAGGCTGATCCCCCACCCGGGCGGTACGGTGCACCACCTTCGGCGATCGCGGGTCCCGGCGTCTGGGCATGCACCCAGCGCACCAGCCGCCACCGACAAACCCACCCACGACACACCGGCACAGCTCACACCGATACGCCGCCATGCTTCCAATCACGACCACTAGCCTTGGGCTCCGTGGGTGACTACCCAGCCCCGTCCAGCCCGGGCCGCGCGGCCAACATGCGTGCGATCCGGCGCACCAACACCAAGCCCGAGATCGCGTTGCGCAGCGCGCTGCACCGCCAGGGATACCGGTTCCGCAAGGACCTCCGCCTTGACCTTGACGAGGGTGCCAGGGTCCGTCCGGACATCGCGTTCACCGCCCGGCGGGTGGCTGTCTTCGTCAACGGCTGTTTCTGGCACGCTTGCCCCCAGCATGGGCGTGACCCCTCGGTCAACCAGTGGTACTGGGCGCCGAAACTGCGCCGGAACGTGGAGCGGGACCGGGCGGCAGACGCGGCGCTGGCCGCGGCCGGCTGGCAGGTCGTCCGGATCTGGGAGCACGTGGCCGTCACCGACGCGGTGGCGGCCATCGTCGCGGCGCTGGCCTGGGACGACGGCGGCTCCTCCTGAGCCCTTGCCGTGACCTCGCGGCCACGGGTTCGGCAACCCGCAGGGCGGCGACGGCGCGGGTCCGCTGCCTGATGCGGCGCGTGTTCTGCTGCCGAGAGCGGCCATCGGTGGCACACTCGGGCACTGGAAGGTCGGATTCGCCCCGATTCGTGCGGCGCCTCCGGCCGTGACTGGGGAACTCATGCGCGTCTACCTGCCAACGACGCTGACCGCGTTGGCGTGCCTACTGCACACCGGTGCGATCGGTCCCGCACCCGTGCGCGGGTTCGCGGTGACTCCCGCGCTGCGCGAGTGGTACGCCACCGGCGACCTGGAGGAACTCGAGTACATCGCGATGGCGCACGCGGCGCGGGCATCGCTGCGGCTGCTCGCGGAGGACCCGCAGGCACCCCGGCGCCGGGTGGTGCTCGCCGCTGACGTGCCCGACGAGCAGATCAAGCACGACGGCGGCTTCGACGAGCCGACCGTGGTCGAGGTCCGGGTGCCGGTCGCGGTGAGCCAGGTCGTGGCCGGCCACGTCGACGACCTGGTCGCGGTGGCCGGCATCGCCGAGGCGGTGGCCGCGCTGTCGGCCGCCGACCGGGGCGACGACGACGCGCAGTTCGTCGTGGACGGGGCGGAGGGGCATGAACTGCTCTGGTACGCCTCCCAGGAACTGGCCGACCTGGCTGGGTAGCAGCGCGGTCTCACCAGCGTGCCAGCAACCGCACTCTCACTGATGAGTTAGCCTGACATAGGTTAAACTAACCGCGTGTACTTCGACATACTGATGCTGCGGGTGCTCGCCGACACCCCGCAGCACGGCTACGAGATCAAGAAGCGCGTTGAGCGGATCCTGGGCGGGCGATCGATCAACAACAACGTTCTCTATCCCGCGCTGCGGCGTTTCGAGGAGCAGGGCGCGATCGAGCGCGTGGCCGCCGAGGCGGACCCCGGGCGGCCACCGCGGAACGTGTACCGCCTCACCGACACCGGCCACGACCTGCTCCAGGCAATGATCAGGGACACCGACCCCAGCCTGCTGACCGACGACAACGAGTTCCAGGTCAGGGTCGCGTTCTTCGCCGATCTCGACCCCGCTGACCGGCTCAAGATCATCGCGGTACGGCGGTCGATCATCGACGCGGAGATCGCGCACCTGGCCTCGCTGCGGCCGGATGCCGCCGGAACCGACTGGGGGCTGCGGGTCCTGGACTTCAGCAGGAGCCGTTTCCATCACGAGCGCAGCTGGCTGGACGAGCTGCAGGCGACCACGGGGAGTGGCGATGACGGCGGCCGGGACCGGTGACCGGCGCCCAGACGGCCGGGGACACCGGGACGACCGCCCCCGCGAAGGCGGCAGCGGTGCGGTAGGCCTGTCCACCCTCACCCGGCTCGCCTTCCTCGGCGGCCCGATGCTGTCCATGATCGATTCCTCGGTGGTCAACATCGCGGTGCCGGACATCGTCGCCGACCTGCACACCTCGCTCGGGACCGCCGCCTGGGCGGTCAGCGGGTATCTGCTGGGCCTGGCCACCGGGCTGGCCGTCACCCCCTGGCTGGCCCGGCGTTTCGGCACCCTGCCCGCCTACCAGGCCGCTCTGGTCAGCTTCATAGCGGCGTCCGCCTGCTGTGCGCTCGCGCCGAACGTGGGCGTGCTCATCGCGACCCGCGTCCTGCAAGGGCTGGCCGGAGCGCCGATGGTGCCGCTGGCGATGGGCCTGCTGCTGGGCAAGCACAACGGCGTGCGGACCATGCCGGTCAGCGCCGGCCTGCTGCTCTTCGCGGCCCCGGCGCTCGGCCCGGCCATCGGCGGCCTGCTCATCAGCGGATTCGGCTGGCGGTCGGTGTTCCTGATCAACGTGCCGATCGGGATCGCGGCCTGGGTGGGACTGCTGCCCGCGCGCCGGGCCCTCGCCGGGGGCGGCGACCGTGCCGCCCGGCTCGATCTGGCCGGCCTGCTGCTACTAGCCGCCGGGCTGGGCCTGGCGACCTACGGCGCCAGCCGAGGCCCGGACAGGGGGTGGCTGTCGGCCGCGCCCGCGTGGGGCGGCGGGCTGGCGCTGATCGCCGGTTACCTCTTGTGGGTACGGATGCGGGCCGGACGCCCGGCGCGCCCGCCCGCGGTCAGCCTGAGCCTGCTCGGATCGCCACTTCGGTCGGTCACGCTCGGCCTGGCCTGCGTGGCCAGCGTCGTTCTGTTCGCGGTGCTCTTCCTGGCCCCGGTGTTCCTGCAGGATGTCCAGCACCGGTCGGCGACCGTCGCCGGCCTGGTGCTGCTGCCCCAGGGGATCGTCATGGGGCTGGCCAGCTGGCTGGGCAACTCGGTGGTCGAGCGCGGGAAGGCCCGGCCCGCGGTGATCGCGGCCAGCGTGTCGGCGGGCTTGGCACTGCTCGCGGTCAGCACCGCGGGCCTGGCCCTGCTGACCGTCCAGACCCCCGCCTGGCTGACCGCCGCGCTGCTGTGCGGGCGCGGGATCGCGCTCGGTCTCACCGTGCAGCCGCTCGTCCTGGCGCTGCTCGGTGACCTCGATGACGCCCGGATGCCCGACGCGAACACGCTGTTCAACATCGCCGAGCGGCTGTCCGGGTCGTTCGGCATCGCGCTGCTGGCCACCTACTACACCGCCCGGACCCAGATAACCGGGTCGGCGGTCACCGCGCTGCACGATTGCGCGCTGCTGCTGGCCGCCGTGTCCGCGGGCGGCGCGCTGGCCGCGCTCACGCTCCGCAGCCGGAGCCCGGGGCCCTGCCCACCGGCAGCTCACCATGCGACGATGGGTGAGGGCCGCCAATGATGTCGGGTAGTGCAGGGAGTCTCGCCATGGACGCCGTCACCAACGTCCCGTCTCCGGTCAACGAGCCGGTCCGGCAGTATCCGCCGGGCAGCCTCGACCGGGCGGCGCTGGAGAGCAAGATCAAGGAACTGGCCGGGGAGCACGCCGAGCTGACCATGACCATCGGCGGGCGCCAGTGCATGGCCGGCGGCGAGCCGGTCAACGTGACCGCGCCGCACAACCACCGGCAGGTGCTCGGCACCCTGCGCAACGCGACCGGACAGGATGTGGCGGCCGCGATCGACGCGGCGGCCGCGGCGGCGCCGGCCTGGCGGGCGCTGGGGTTCGACGACCGGGCCGCGATCATGCTCAAGGCCGCCGATCTGCTGAGCGGCCCGTGGCGGGCGACGATCAACGCGGCCACGGTCCTCGGCCAGTCCAAGTCGGTGTACCAGGCCGAGATCGACGCCGCCTGCGAGCTGATCGACTTCTGGCGCTACAACGTGCACTACGCGCGGCGGCTGCTGGCGGAGCAGCCGGAGTCCGGCCCCGGGGTCTGGAACCGGCTGGAATACCGGCCGCTGGAAGGCTTCGTGCTGGCCATCACCCCGTTCAACTTCACCTCGATCGCGGGGAACTTGCCGACCGCGCCGGCGCTGCTCGGCAACGTCGTGGTGTGGAAGCCATCCCCGACCCAGCAGCTCGCCGCCCACTACACGATGCGGCTGCTGGAGGCGGCCGGGCTGCCGCCGGGGGTAATCAACCTGGTGACCGGGGACGGGCAGGCCGTGTCCCAGGTGGCACTGCCGCACCCGGACCTGGCGGGCATCCATTTCACCGGGTCCACCGGGACGTTCCAGCACCTGTGGCGGACGGTGGGGGAGAACATCGCCAGCTACCGCGGCTACCCGCGGCTGGTCGGGGAGACCGGCGGCAAGGACTTCGTCGTCGCGCACCCGTCCGCCGACCCGGCGGTCCTGGCCACAGCGCTGATCCGGGGCGCGTACGAGTACCAGGGCCAGAAGTGTTCCGCCGCGTCGCGTGCGTATGTGCCGCGCTCGCTGTGGCAGGGCATGCGCGACGAGTTCCTCGCGCAGGTGGAGTCCATCACCATGGGGGACGTCGCGGCCGATCTGTCGCTGTTCATGGGGGCGGTCATCGACGGGCGGGCGTTCGCCAAGCACTCGCGGGCGCTGGAGGCCGCCAGGGGCAGGCCGTCGGTGCGGGTGCTCACCGGCGGGCAGGCCGACGACTCCGAGGGTTATTTCGTCCAGCCGACGGTGCTGGAGTGTTCCGACCCGGCCGACGAGGTGTTCACCACCGAGTACTTCGGGCCGATCCTCGCCGTCTACGTCTACGACGAGGCCCGTTATGACGAGATGCTCGCCCAGGCGGCCGACGCGGCGCCCTACGCGCTCACCGGCTCCATCATCGCCCAGGACCGGGCGGCGATCGCGGCCGCCACCGGCGCGCTGCGTTTCTCGGCGGGCAACTTCTACATCAACGACAAACCCACCGGGGCGGTCGTCGGGCAGCAGCCGTTCGGCGGGGCGCGGGCCAGCGGCACCAACGACAAGGCCGGGTCGATCTTCAACCTGATCCGGTGGGTGAATGCCCGGACCATCAAGGAACTTTTCGTCCCGCCGGTGGACTACCGCTACCCGCACATGGGATAGCGAAAAAGCCTCGTTCCCTCTCCCCTGAGACCGTCACCTGTGTGACGGTGTGACGGTCACCGTCTTGCAGGCACAGCGTCATAGTGCCGTGCGCGTTAGGCCCAGTGCGGGCGTGAAGAAGGCGCACCGTCGTCCGTCTGATCTTGCTTCTCGTCCTTGACCTCAACCTTGGAGTGCGGAAAGTGCTGCAGGAACTTCTTCATGGCCGCGGCGATAGCCACGGTCGTGCCGGTGCTCACCAGGTTGATCGCCACCTGATCGGGGTCCGGAAACACATTCAGGTGCGGATCCGTTGAGGCACCCTGGTCCAGCTGGACTTCGCGCCATTCCTGCGAGTGCCGTAGCTCTAGCTCCTGCCGTTCCTGGGCCTGGCGCTCCTCCAGCTGCTGCCGTTCTCGCTCCTGCCTCTCCTCTAGCCCATGCCGCCGCTCTAGCTCATGCCGCCGCTCTAGCTCATGCCGCAGTTCTCGCTCCTGCCCCTCCTCTAGCTCCCGCAGTCGTTTTAGGCGCTGCCACTCCCGCGGGGAATCAATATGGACCCCTTCTTCCGCAAGCATCTGCAGGAGGAACAGGAGCTCCCGGAGGTTCGCATCCTCCAAACGAATCGTCCGGGTCACGTCCATAGCCATAGTCTGGGCCGTGAATGAACACCTGGCCAGAGTGCACGGCATCATGCCTCCGTGTGGGCCCTCGGTGCGTAATCTCGTGCGTGTGGGCATCTCGACTGAGCGGATGCGGCACCTACGGGAGCGGAGGGCCGCCGGGCTGCTGCCGATCGACGGCGAGCCGCGTTCGACACCTACCTGCGGACGGTCCTGGCGCTGGCCTGGTGGGAGGACCATGCCCTGACGGCGGGCCGCTGGGTAGGTGAGCCTCTCGGCTACCTGTATTCCGGCTTGCCGGGGCGGCCCTTCGGGGCACTTGGCGGTGTACTGTGCGGCGTCACCTGGCTGCCGGTCGGTGTGGTACCGGCCCCGGTGCGAGCGGCGGTAACGGGGCCGCGGGAGCCGGGCGATGCTGCCATGCCGAGCCGTGTCACGAGCTGGCGCCCGTGCATGTCCCCGGGTTGCCCCGGGGCGGCAGCGTCATCGTTGGTCCCCGGCTCCCGCGCATGCCCACAGGAACGTGCGAGCCGCCCGCTGGGTTCACCCGCCGGGCGGCCTACTGGCCGCGCAGCTGCCGCATCACCTCGGCCCGCTCCGCGTCAGGCCGCCCCAGGTGCAGGTGCAGGTGCTGCCGCACATGGGCTGATCCGGGTTCCTGCAGCGTCTGATCATGTGACGGGCATAGGCTCGCCTCGCCGCCAGAGGGGATGACGTCGGCCGGTGACATGCCGGGGGCGCGACCACGCGCGGTCCCCGGCACCGAACGAGCCCCGGAGGTTCCCATTCACCGTCTGGTCATGTGGAACATCGACCTGACCCTGGTTGACGTGGGACGGGTGACCCGGGCCGCGTACGCGGACGCGTTCCGCAAGGTGACGGGCGGGCCGCTGGTGCGGCTGCCCCAGATGGCCGGGCGGACGGAGTCGGAGATCTTCTTCGACGCGCTCGCCCTGAACGAGGCCGACGCCCCCGCCCCCGCGGATGAGGAGGTGCTCGGCCGGTTCTCCGGGGAGCTCGCGTCGGCGTTCCGCACGCGCCGGGTCTTGCTCACCGAGCAGGGCTGCCTGCTGCCGGGCGCCCGGGACGCCGTGACGGCCGTAGGTGCTCTGCCCGGCGTCGTGCAGACCCTCCTCACCGGTGCGATCAAGCCGAACGCGATCGAGAAGCTGCATGCCTTCGCCCTGGATCGCTTCTTCGATACCGAGGTCGGCGGGTACGGCTCCGAGGTCTTCCCCAAGGGCGCTCTGCTGCTGAACGCGCGCGGCCGGGCGGCGGAGAAATACGGTGTGGAATTCGCCGCCGAGGCGACCGTGTACATCGCCGACTCCACCCGCGATGTGGCGGCGGCCCAGATAGGGGGCGCGCGCTCGGTGGCGGTGGCCAGCGGCCGCTCGTCGGCCGCCGAACTACGGGACGCGGGCGCCGACGTGGTCCTGGCCGACCTGGCCGACACAGCGAACGTGGTGCGCGCGGTCGAGTGGCTGACCGCGTCGGCGGCGGCTGGCTGACCGCGTTGGCGGCTGGCTGACCCACCCGGTGCCACCTATAGGTTGACGCATGTGGCCCAGGAGCCGGACCGGGTATCACTGACCGTCATAGCCCGCGAGTGGGGGCGCATCGGCTGCATCGGTTTCGGGGGCCCCCCCGCCCACATCGCGCTGCTGCGCACCCTGTGTGTCAAGGACCGCGGGTGGCTGGCCGCGAGCGAGTTCGAAGACGGTATCGCCGTCGTCAATCTCCTCCCCGGCCCGGCGTCGACCCAGCTCGCGATCTACTGCGCGTGGCGTTTGCGCGGGCCAGCCGGTGCGCTGGTGGGCGGCTTCTGCTTCATCTTCCCGGGCCTCGTGGTGATCCTCGCCCTGGCCAGCGTCTTCCTCGCTGCCCGCCCACCGGGCTGGGTGTCCGGGGCGGCGCTCGGCGCTGGGGCAGCCGTGCCCGCCGTCGCCGTGGCCGCCGCCGTCGCCCTGGTGCCGGCCAGCTGGCGGCGGATCGGCGAACAGAGAGCCGGCCAGCAAGGGGGCGGCCAGCAATGGGGCGGCCAGCCGGGGGGCGGCCAGCCGGGGGCCCCCCAGTCGAAGGTCGGCCAGCGGGGAGGCGATCAGCCACAGGCTCGCGCGGGTGACACCGATGCGGGGCCGCCGGGCTCGGCGGGGCCCCCCAGTACACCCAGCCCGCCGGGCCCGATCAGCCCGCCCGGCCCGCCCGGCCGGAGTACCCAGCTGGCGCGTGCGCGCTGGAGTGGCTACCTGGTGGCCGGGGGAGCCTCCGGCGCGCTGCTCGGGCCATGGCTGGTGCTCGTCCTGGCCGCCTGCGGGCTGATCGAGGTTGCCGTCCGGTCACGCCCGCGCCCGCGGCCGCGCTCGCCCAAGCAGCCGGCCGGCGCGCTGCTGCTCACCACGGCCGGAGGGGCGATCGCCTCGGGAGGGCTGGCCGCGGTGGCCTGGGTGGCCTTCAAGGTCGGCGCGCTGTCCTACGGCGGTGGATTCGTGATCATCCCGCTGATGCAGCGCGACGCCGTGCACACCTACCACTGGATGAGCGCGGGACAGTTCCTCACCGCGGTCGCGCTCGGCCAGGTCACGCCGGGACCGGTGGTCCAGACCGTCGCCGTGGTGGGCTACGCCGCCGCCGGGGTCGGCGGCGGGCTGCTGGCCTCCGCGGCGGCCTTCGCCCCCTCATTCGTCTTCGTGCTCGGCGGCGGGCGCTACTTCGATCGGCTCCGGGCCAACGCGGGCGTGCAGGCGTTCCTGACCGGCGCCGGGCCGGCCGCGATCGGGGCGATCGCGGGAGCGGCCGTCCCGCTCGGGCTGTCCCTGAGCCATCTGTGGCAGGCCGCGGTGCTCGCCGCGGCCGCCGTCTGGCTGATCGTCTTCCGGCGCGGCGTGGTGACCACCATCGTGGGCGCGGCCGTGCTCGGTGTGATCACATTCCTGGCCGGTGGGCCGGTGACATGACGCCCTCTTCCCCGCAGCTCATCCACTCCCCACGACTTTGCGCCATGATCACGCCCGTTTCGTCCCATTCCCGTGACGCAGATCCGTGGTAGGTCAGGTGTCCGTGCCGGCGTTGCGGCGGCGTGGGTGGAGGCTCGATGCTGGGGGCTATGCCAGCGGACGAGGAAGTCACAGTGGGGACGGGGCTGCCGGGGCGGGACTACGGCGAGGTGCTGTGGGAGCCGTCGCTGGAGGTGATCCGGCGGGCGCGGATCACCGACTACCGGCGCTGGCTGGCCGCGCGCGGGATCGTGCCGGGGAGCGCGGACCCCGGCGGCGGGGGGAGCCTGGCCGCCAGCGCGGCCCGCGATTACCACGAGCTGTGGCAGTGGTCGGTGGACCAGCCGTCCGCCTTCTGGGATTCACTGTGGGACTACTTCGGGGTGCTCGGCGAGCGGGGCGACGGGCCGGTGCTGGCCGGCGGCCCGATGCCCGAGGTGACCTGGTTCCCCGGCGCCACCCTCAACTATGCGCGCAACGCCCTGCGGGCCGCGCTCACCGACCCGACCAGGATCGCGGTGATCGCCCACGACGAGGAAGGACAGGTGGCCACGCTGACCTACGCCGAGCTGGCCGCCGAGGTCGCCCGGGTGCGCGCTGGGCTGGCGGCACTGGGCGTGGCCACGGGCGACCGGGTCGCAGCGTTCCTGCCCAACATCCCGGCCGCGCTGATCGGCCTGCTCGCCACCGCGAGCCTGGGGGCGATCTGGTCGTCGTGCTCGCCTGACTTCGGGCCGCACAGCGTGATCGACCGCTTCGCGCAGATCACGCCGAAGGTGCTGCTGGCCACCGGGCGCTACCGGTACGGCGGCAAGGAGTTCGACCGGCGGCCGTCGGTGGAAGCCATCGCCGCCGCCCTGCCGGGCCTGGCCGCGGTCATCATGGTGGGCGGGTCCGGCGAGGCCGCGGCCGCGCCGGGGGTCATGACCGTGCCCTTCGAATCGCTGCCCGGTACCGCGGGGGCGGCACCGGAGTTCACCGACGTCGCGTTCGGCCATCCGCTGTGGGTGCTGTACTCGTCCGGGACCACCGGCCTGCCCAAGGCGATCGTGCACAGCCACGGCGGGATCGTGCTCGAGCATCTGAAGGCGCTGGGCCTGCACCAGGACCTCGGCGCCGGGGACGTGTTCTTCTGGTACACGACCACCGGCTGGATGATGTGGAACTACCTGGCCGGCGGCCTGGTCGCGGGCACGACGATCGTCACCTACGACGGCAGCGCCACTCACCCGGGCACCGACGCGCTGTGGCGGCTGGCCGCCGCCACCGGGGTCACCTACTTCGGCACCGGCGCTCCCTACCTGATGGCCTGCGCCAAGGACGGCCTGTCCCCGGGACGGGAGCTGGGCCTGGCCGGGCTGCGCGGCGTCGGCTCGACCGGGTCCCCGCTGCCGCCGGAGGGCTTCCGGTGGGTCTATGGGCATGTGGGCGCCGGCCTGCAGCTCGGCTCTTTCTCCGGCGGCACCGACCTGTGCACCGGTTTCGTGGGCCCGTCCCCGCTGCTGCCGGTGCGGGCGGGCATCATCGCCGCTCCCTGCCTGGGCGCGCGGGTGGAGGCGTACGACGCTGGTGGCAAGCCGGTCACCGGCGAGGTTGGCGAACTGGTCATCACCGCGCCGATGCCGTCGATGCCGGCCGGCTTCTGGAACGACCCCGGCGGTGAGCGTTACCGGGCCAGCTACTTCGGCGCCTACCCGGGGGTGTGGCGCCACGGCGACTGGATCACCATGCTCGCCGACGGCGGGTGCGTCATCTTCGGCCGGTCCGACGCCACCTTGAACCGGGGCGGCGTGCGCATGGGCACCAGCGAGTTCTACCGGGTGGTGGAGCGGCTGCCGGAGATCGCCGACAGCCTGGTGGTCGACACCGGGCAGCTCGGGGCGGACGGGCGGCTGATCCTGTACGTGGTGCTCGCTCCCGGCCACGAGCTCGACGACGGGCTGGTCACCCGGCTGAAGGCGGTGCTGCGGGCGGAGCTGTCGCCCCGGCACGTGCCGGACGAGATCCACCAGGTGCCGGGTGTGCCGCGGACGCTGTCGGGCAAGAAACTCGAGGTTCCCGTCCGGCGGATCCTGCTCGGCACGCCGGTGGCGGAGGCGGCCGACCCTGATGCCCTCGCCAACCCCGAGGTTCTCCCGCTGTTCGCCCCGCAGGCGCCGCCCGCGTAAAGTCAGGGTCCAGGCAGGCATAACGATCAATGGCGATCGAGGAAACGGCGTGACTGACGTCCCAGTCACCGGGCGCAGGTTCGGCGAAGAGGGCGGGCTGCTCACCTACGGCGGCTACCTGCGATTGGATGAGCTGCTGGCCCAGCAGGTACCGCAGGCCGATCCGCCGGCCCACGACGAGCTGCTGTTCATCACCGTCCACCAGGTCTACGAGCTGTGGTTCCAGCAGATGCTGTACGAGCTCGAGGCCGTCCGCGACGCGATGATCGCCGGCGAGACCTGGCGGGCGCGGCACCTGCTGCGCCGGGTGCACGTGATCGAGCGGCTGCTCATCGCCCAGGTGGACGTCCTGGAGACGATGACCCCGCAGGACTTCCTGGAGTTCCGGGCCAACCTGGCACCGGCCAGCGGTTTCCAGTCGGTGCAGTACCGGGAGCTGGAGTTCCTTTCCGGCCTCAAGGACCACGCCTTCCTGGCCCGGTTCCGTTCCATCAGCGCCGCGGAGCGCGACCGGCTGGCCCGGCGCCTGGCCGAGCCGTCGCTGTGGGACGCCTACCTGCACCTGCTGGCCGCCCGCGCATTGCCAGCAGGCACCGACCAGCAGATCCTGGAGTCATTGCGGGTGGTGGCGGGCGACCGCGCCGCCCACGACGACCTATGGCAGCTCGCCGAGGGACTGCTCACCCACGACGAGCTGGCGGGACTGTGGCGGGCGCGGCACGTGGTGATGGTGGAACGGCAGATCGGCACGAAGTCAGGCACCGGTGGCTCCACCGGTGCCCCCTATCTGCGCAAACGAGTGCCGCTGCGGTACTTCCCGCTGCTGTGGGAGCTGCGGGACCAGCTGTAGGCGCTGGGCCAGCGGCGGGCGACGGAAACACGCCAGCCGGGGTTGCGAGGGAGACGGATCAGATGTCGGAAAGCACGGCCGAGATAGCCGATACCTTCCTGGCGGAGGCGGCGCGGGCCGCCGAGGCGACGCTCGCGGGAGCGGTCAGCGTCGGTGACATGAAGCGGTACCTGGGGGCCTACTACCGGCACGTCCCCCCGGAGGACCTGCTGGCGGCCGGCCCGGGCCCGGCCGGGGCGGTCGCGGCCGAGGCCGCGCGCGTCGCCGCCCGGCGCCCGCAGGGCCGCGCCATCGTGCAGGTGCGGTCGGCCGGCGAGTGCGCGGCGCTGGATGAGTCGCGCGGCGTGGTCAACGTCGTCACCGACGACATGCCGTTCCTCGTGGACTCGATCACGATGGAGCTCGCCCGGCACAACCTGGACAGCTACCACATCGTCCACCCCCAGCTGGTGGTCCGCCGCGACGTCACCGGGGAACTGTGGGAGGTGGTCGGTCAGCCCGCCGAGGGCAGCCGCGGCCACGACGAGATCGCCGAGTCGTGGATGCACATCGAGATCGACACCGCGGGCGCCGACCTGGCCGGGCTCGAGGACGACCTGCGGCGGGTGCTGGCCGATGTCCGGGTCGCGACCGAGGATCACCAGAAGATGGCCGACACCGCCCTGCGGCTCGCCGACCAGCTCGCGGCGGAGGGGGCCACGGCACCGGCCGAGACCCAGGCGCTGCTGCGCTGGCTGGCCGACAACCACTTCACCTTCCTCGGCTACCGCGAGTACGACCTGGTGGAAGGGCCGGACGGGATGGCGCTGCAGGCGGTGCCCGGCACCGGCCTGGGCATCCTGCGGCACGACAAGCGCGGGTCGTCGTCCTTCGCCGCCCTGCCGCCCGAGGTGCGGGCCCGGGTCAAGGACCCGCAGCGGCTCATCCTGACCAAGGCCAATTCGCGGTCCACCGTGCACCGGCCCTCCTACCTGGACTACATCGCGGTCAAGCGGGTCAGCGAGAGCGGCGAGATCAACGGGGAGTACCGGTTCCTCGGCCTCTACACCCACGATGCCTACCACGAGAGCATCACCAGGATCCCGGTGCTGCGGCGCAAGCTGGTCGGGGTGCTGGAGCGGGCCGGGGTGGCCCCGGACAGCCACGACGGCAAGGATCTGACCGAGATCCTGGAGGCTTACCCGCGGGAGGAGCTGTTCCAGATCTCGGTGGAGGAGCTGACCCCCATCGCGCTGGGCGTGCTCCGGCTGCGCACCCACCGGCAGACCCGGCTGTTCCTGCGCAAGGACGTGTACGGGCGGTTCATGTCGTGCATGGTTTACCTGCCCCGGGACCGGTACACCACCCGGGTGCGGCTGCAGATACAGGAGATCCTGCGGGAGGCCCTGCACGGGGTGACGGTCGAGTACAGCGCCATGGTGGGGGAGGCGGCCATGGCCCGGCTGCACGTGGTGGTGCGGGCCCGGCCGGGCACGTCGCTGGCGGATGTGGACGCCGCCGAGCTGGAGGCGAAGGTGGCGGCGGCCGCCCGGAGCTGGGACGAGGATCTCGCCGCCGAGGCCATCTGGACCGTCGGTGAGGAGCGGGCGCGGGCTCTGCTCGGCAGGTGCTCAGGCGCGATCCCGGAAACCTACAAGGCGGACGTGGCCCCGGCCGACGCCCTGACCGACCTCATGCGCGTTGATGACCTGCTGCGATCCGGTGAGGACACCTCCTTCGACCTGTGGGAGGCCGAAAGCTACACCAGCGGCAAGCCGCTCACCGAACACGCCAAGCCCGGGGTGTGGCGGCTGACCATCTACCGGGCCGGCTCCCCGATCACCCTCACCGACGTGCTGCCCCGGCTCCAGAACATGGGGGTCGAGGTGGTGGACGAGCACCCGTATGAGTTCGCTGGTCCGGCGGGGGCGAAGCCGTTCTGGGTCTACGACTTTGGGGTGGCCCGGAGCGCCCGCCCCGGCCCGGCGATGGTGCGTCCGGAGCAGGTCAAGAGCCTGTTCGAGGACGCCCTCATCGCGCTCTGGCAGGGCAAGCTCGAGGACGACGGGTTCAACGCCCTGGTGCTCGACGCTCACCTGACCTGGCAGCAGGTGTCCGTGCTGCGCGCCTACGCCAAGTACCTGCGGCAGGCGGGCATCGCTTTCAGCCAGCGCTACATCGAGCGCGTCCTCACCCTGAACGTGGCCATCGCCCGGCTGCTCACCCGCCTGTTCGAGTCCAGGTTCGACCCCAGCCGCCAGCTGGGTGAGGCCGAGCGGAGCGAGGCCATCACCGAGGAGATCCGCGGCCAGCTCGACGAGGTGGCCATCCTGGATCACGACCGGATCCTCCGCAGCTACCTCGGGCTGATCCTGGCCACCCTGCGCACCTCCTTCTTCGCCGATGGCGAGGTCGCGGCGCAGCTGGCATCCCCCGGCGACCCGCCGTACCTGGTGGTCAAGCTGGACGCGCGGCAGGTGCCGGAACTTCCCGCGCCCCGGCCACGGTTTGAGCTGTTCGTGTACTCACCGCGGCTGGAGGCGGTGCACCTGCGGTTCGCGTCGGTGGCCCGCGGCGGTCTGCGCTGGTCCGACCGGCGGGAGGACTTCCGCACCGAGGTCCTCGGCCTGGCCAAGGCCCAGGAGGTCAAGAACTCGGTCATCGTGCCCTCCGGGGCCAAGGGCGGGTTCGTCTGCAAGCACCTGCCCGATCCGTCCGACCGGGAGGCCTACCAGGGCGAGGTGCGGAGCTGCTACCAGACCTTCATCCGGGCCATGCTGGACGTAACCGACAACCTGGTGGCCGGCGAGGTGGTGCCGCCGCCCGGGGTGGTCAGGCACGACGGCGACGACCCCTACCTGGTGGTGGCGGCGGACAAGGGGACCGCCACCTTCTCCGACACCGCCAACGAGATCGCCAAGGCCTACGGGTACTGGCTGGGCGACGCGTTCGCCTCCGGCGGGTCGGAGGGGTACGACCACAAGAAGATGGGGATCACGGCCCGCGGCGCCTGGGAGTCGGTCAAGTTCCATTTCGCGACGCTGGCCATCGACATCGATACCACCGACTTCACGGTGGCCGGGATCGGCGACATGTCCGGTGACGTGTTCGGCAACGGCATGCTGCTCTCGCCGCACATCAAGCTGGTGGCCGCCTTCGACCACCGGCACATCTTCGTCGACCCCGACCCCGACCCGGCTACCAGCTTCGCGGAACGGCAGCGGCTGTTCGCGCTGCCCCGTTCCTCCTGGGCGGACTACGAGTCCGGGCTGATCTCGCCGGGCGGCGGCGTGTGGCCGCGGGCGGCGAAATCGGTGCCGGTGACGCCGCAGGCGCGCCTCGCCCTGGGACTCGATGACAGCGCGCCCAGTCTCCCGCCCGATCAGCTCATCTCGGCCATCCTGGCGGCGCCGGTGGGCCTGCTCTGGAACGGCGGGATCGGGACCTACGTCAAGGCGAGCACGGAAACGCACGCCGAGGCCGGCGACCGGGCCAACGACGGTGTCCGCATCGACGCCCCGCGACTGCGCGCCCAGGTGGTCGGCGAAGGAGGCAACCTGGGCCTGACCCAGGCGGCCAGGATCGAGTACGCCCTGGCCGGCGGGCTGGTCAACACCGACTTCATCGACAACTCGGCCGGGGTGGACACCTCCGACCACGAGGTCAACATCAAGATCTTGCTGCAGGAGAAGATCACCGCGGGTGACCTGACCCAGCAGGCCCGCGGTGAGCTGCTGCAGGAGATGACCGGCGATGTCGCCGCCCTGGTCCTGCGGGAGAACTACCACCAGAACCGTTCGCTGGCCGCGGCCCGCGCGCAGGCCGCGCAGATGCTGCACGTGCACGCGCGCTACCTGCGCAAGCTTGAGAGGGAACGGCGGATCAGCCGCGATATCGATGCGCTGCCCGGCGATAAGGAGATCGCCGAGCGCCGGTCGGCGAGCCTGGGCCTGACGGTGCCGGAATTCGCGGTGCTCCTCGCCCAGGCCAAGATCTCCGCGGTCGACGACATCCTCGGCTCCGACCTGCCCGACGACCCCTACCTGCGCTCGGTGCTGGCCGCCTACTTCCCGGCGCCGCTGCGCTTCGCCTACGCCGATGAGATGGGCCACCACCCGCTGCGGCGGGAGATCATCACCACCGCCATCGTCAACGACATGGTGGACCGCTCCGGGATCACCTTCCTGTTCCGCATGAACGAGGAGACGGGCGCGTCCATCCCCGACATGAGCCGGGCCTGGCTGGTGGCCCAGGAGGTCTTCGACATGGCGGGGTTCTTCGCCCAGGTCGAAGCGCTCGATGGCCAGGTGGACGTGGCGACACAGCTCGTCCTGCTGCTGGAGGGGCGCAAGCTCACCGAGCGGGCGGTGCGGTGGCTGCTGCACAGCCGCCGGGGAGGGTTCGACATCCAGGCCACGATCGACTTCCTGGCGGACGGGGTGGCCGAGGTGACGGTCGGCCTGCCCAAGCTGCTGAACGGCCGGGACCTGGCCGGGTTCAGGGAGCGGCAGGATGCCTACAAGGCCCGCCAGGTGCCGGCCGACCTGGCCGAACGGGTGGCCGCCATGGTCCCCGCCTATTCGGCCTTCGACGTGGTGGAGATCGCCGCCAGCACCGGCCGGCCGGTCGCCGAGACCGCCGAGGTCTACTTCGACCTCGCCGACCGGTTGCAGATCACCAGGCTCCGCGATCAGATCGTGGCCCTGCCACGCGATGACAGGTGGAACACGATGGCCCGCGGGGCACTCAGGGACGACCTGTACGCGGCGCACGCCGCCCTGGCCAAGAACGTGCTCATGGTGACCGGGCCAGGCTCGCCCGAGCAGCGGCTGGCGGAATGGGTGAGCCAGAACGAGCCGAGCGTGGCGCGGGCGACGCAGACCCTCACCGAGATCTGGGAGACCGACCGGTTCACGGTCGCCACCTTGTCGGTGGCGGTCCGGGCGGTGCGCACCCTGGTCGCGGCGAGCACGCTGCCGGCGCCTCAGTGAGGCGCGTAACGGCGACGCGGGCGTACCGCGGCGCGGCCCGGTCGATGGCGTGATCGTCTTGCCTGATCCCCCGCTCGCGTAGGCTTTCCGGCATGACAAGTACCGACCCGGCAGCCGCAATCTCGGAACTGTCATCGACCCTCGACTCGGTGGCTGCCGTGCTTAACCCGGACGCGATGTCGAAAGAGGCAGACCGTCTGCGCGAGGAGGCGGGCGAGCCGGGGCTGTGGGCTGACCAGGAGCGGGCGCAGGCGGTCCACCGCCGCCTGTCCTATCTGGAGGGGGAGCTGGCCCGGCTGGACAAGCTGCGCCGCCGGCTCGATGACACCAGGCTCCTGTTCGAACTGGCCGAGAGCGAGAACGACGAGCCGACCCGGGAAGAGGCGGCCGCCGAGCTCGCGGCCGTGCGCAACGAGATCGACCAGCTGGAGATCAGGACGCTGCTGGCCGGGGAGTACGACTCCCGGGAGGCGCTGATCACGATCAACGCACAGGCCGGCGGCGCGGACGCGGCGGACTGGGCCGAGGGCCTGCAGCGCATCTACCTGCGCTGGGCGGAGCGGCACGGCTACCCGACCGAGGTCTACTACACCTCCTACGCCGAGGAAGCCGGGCTCAAGTCCACCACCTTCGCCATCCATGCCCCCTATGCCTACGGCACGCTGCGCGGTGAGCACGGCACCCACCGGATGGTCCGCATCTCCAAGTACGACAACCAGGGCCGCCGCCAGACCTCCTTCGCCGGGGTGGACGTGATCCCGGTGGTCGAGCAGGCCGACCACATCGACATTCCCGAGGACGAGATCAGGGTCAACGTCTACCGGTCGAGCGGGCCGGGCGGGCAGGGTGTGAACACCACCGACTCCGCGGTCCGGCTGACCCACCTGCCGACCGGGATCGTGGTCTCCTGCCAGAACGAGCGCAGCCAGATGCAGAACAAGGCGACCGCGATGGCGGTGCTCCAGGCCAAGCTGCTCGAGCGCAAACGGGAGGAGCGGGACGCCAAGCTGGCGAACCTGCGCGGGGAGAGCACCAGCAGCTGGGGGACCCAGATCCGCAACTACGTCCTGCACCCCTACCAGAACGTCAAGGACGTGCGCACGGGGCTGGAGACGAGCAACACCGCCGCGGTGCTCGACGGCGAGATCGACGACTTCATCGCGGCCGAGATCCGCTGGCTGCGGACCCAGGAAAGCGCGGGCGAGTAGCGCCCTAATAGGCCAGATGCAGGCCGAGCGTGAGCAGCAGCAGGGCGAGCAGCCCGGCGAGGAGCAGCGGCAGGCTCAGCCCCGGTGAGTGGCGGTGGACCTGCGCCCGCGCCACCTGGCAGGCGGGGCAGCGTCCCTCGACCACCGGCGCTGCGCACTGAGCGCAGATCAGGTGTTCGCAGCTCATCTCCGTCTCCCCGGCTGATGGCGTTCGGCTATTCACCAGTGTTGCACGTCTGAACCCAGTTTCACCCCTAGACTGTCGTCTGGCCAAACCGGGGTGCACCGCGGAGACCAGCCGGGATGGCCATAGCGGCGGGCGCCCCCGCTCCCGTGGCCGCATGCGTCCATATTCCGTCGAGCACGTGTGATGGGCCTGTGATCCACTTCGATAACGTCACTAAGACGTACGCCAACCAGGGCCAGGCTCTGGAGAACGTCAGTCTCGATGTCGAGAAGGGCGAGTTCGTCTTCCTCGTGGGCCCGTCCGGCTCGGGCAAGTCCACGTTCCTGCGGCTGATCCTGCGGGAGGAGCGGCCCAGCGAGGGCCGGGTCTACGTCGCCGGCAAGGACCTGGCCCGGATCACCAACTGGAAGGTCCCCTACCTGCGCCGCCGGATCGGATGCGTGTTCCAGGACTTCCGGCTGCTGCCGAACAAGAGCGTCTACCACAATGTGGCGTTCGCGCTGCAGGTCATCGGGAAGCCGCGGCGGTTCATCCGCAAGGTCGTCCCCGAGGTGATCGACCTGGTGGGACTGGAAGGCAAGCATGACCGGATGCCCGACGAGCTCTCCGGTGGGGAGCAGCAGCGGGTGGCGGTGGCGCGGGCGTTCGTCAACCGGCCGATGATCCTGCTGGCCGACGAGCCGACGGGGAACATCGATCCGGCCACTTCGATCGGGATCATGAAGGTGCTCGACCGCATCAACCGGACCGGCACCACCGTTGTCATGGCCACGCACGACGCGGCCATCGTGGACTCCATGCGGAAGCGTGTGATCGAACTGGAATACGGCAAAGTCGTCCGTGACCAGTCACGGGGGGTTTACGGCCAGGCGTACTGACCGGGTCGGCCAGCGTAGCTGGCCGGCAGCCACCGATTGCCGAGGGATCAGCGACCATGCGTGCACAGTTCGTCCTCCAGGAGGTCTGGACCGGCCTCCGGCGTAACCTGACCATGACCATCGCGCTCATCGTGGTGGTCGCGATCAGCCTGTCGCTGCTTGGGACGGGTCTGCTCTTCGTCAAGCAGGTCAACAACACCAGGACCTACTGGCAGGGCAAGGTCCAGCTCTCCATCTACCTGTGCACCACCACCAGCGTGAGCCCACAGTGCCATCAGAACGGCCCGGCCACCGCGGCGGAGAAGGCCCAGATCGAAAGCGACCTGAAGGCGCTCCCCCAGGTGGATAAGGTCTTCTACGAGTCGCAGGAGCAGGCGTACCTGCATTTCAAGCAGGACTTCTCGCGCGAGCCGTCGTTCACCAACCTGATCAACAAGTCCGAGATCCCCGACTCGTTCCAGGTGAAGCTCCGCAACGCCCAGACCGACTTCAACATCGTGGCCGGCACGGTGCAGGGCAGGCCGGGGGTGGACCAGATCGTCAACGACTCCTCGCTCCTGGCCAAGTTCTACAAGCTGCTCGACGGGGCCAGGAACGGAGTGGTGATCATCGCGATCGTCCTCCTCATCGCGGCCATCCTGCTGGTGGCGAACACGATCCGGCTGTCGGCGTTCAACCGCCGCCGGGAGACCTCCATCATGCGGCTGGTCGGCGCCTCGAACTTCTACGTCCGGCTTCCCTTCCTCGTCGAAGGGGTGCTCGCGGGCCTGGCCGGGTGGCTGATCGCAGCCGCCCTGCTGGTGGCGGTGAAGTCGCTGGGGCTGGACACGCTGCAGCAGTACTTCCCCTACAACGTCACGCTCAGCGCCACTGACCTGATCGAGGTCATACTGCTCGCTATGGTGATGGGTGTGGTTATCTGCGGCGCTACCTCCTTCTTCACCCTGCGGCGCTACCTGCGGGCGTGAGGCCGGCGACCACCAGGGCCGTGGCTGCCGACACCGAACGCCGGGTTGTTGCCCGCAACCGCCGGGCGAGGCACGATTATCACATCGAGGATGTCGTGGAGGCCGGCCTCGTCCTCACCGGCACCGAGGTGAAGTCACTGCGCGCTGGCCGTGCGTCCCTGACGGACGGGTTCGGCCAGATCACCGACGGGGAGATCTGGCTGCACGGGGTGCACATCCCCGAGTACGCGCATGGAACGTGGACGAACCATGAGCCGAAGCGGCCCCGTAAGCTACTGCTGCACCGGAAGGAGATCGACCGGCTCGCCAGCCAGACCGCCGAGCGCGGGTTCACGCTGATCCCGCTCTCGCTGTACTTCTCGGGTGGGAAGGCCAAGGTCGAGCTGGCGGTGGCCCGTGGCAAGCGGACCTATGACAAGCGCCAGGACCTGGCGCGACGGGACGCCGCCAGGGAGGTAGAACGTGCCTTCCGGCGGCGTAGGTAGCGGAGGGGCAGACGATGGCCTCCTACCGTAAGCGGGGCGCACACGCGGCCCGGCCCGTCGCTGCGCCGTTCGTCGCGGTCAAGCGCGCGCCACAGGCCGGCGCCACCGGAAGCGCACCGGTGACGGGCAGCATGCGGGGGAGCGGCCGGAAGATGCGGGGAATGAACGGCCTGCGCAGTCGGCCATCGCTGCCCAAGGTGATCGCGGCCGTGCTCGTGATCTTGTTCGGTGCGGTGGGGTTCGCCGGCGGGCTGTGGTCCACGCCGTCGGCTGAGCTCACCGTGCAGGCGTTCTTGCTGGCCTGGCAGCAGCAGCAGTACCAGGCGGCCGCCCAGCTGACCACGGGCCAGCCAGCGGCGGTGGCCGCCGCGCTGCAAGACGCC
The DNA here is from genome assembly GCA_963730065.1 of uncultured Actinomycetes bacterium. Classification (GTDB taxonomy): domain Bacteria; phylum Actinomycetota; class Actinomycetes; order Streptosporangiales; family Streptosporangiaceae; genus UBA9676. Next base: position 72,992 of record CAVSQL010000029.1, read on the forward strand.
TACCTCCAGCTCGACGCGGCCGCCTTCTTCGTCGCGATGGGGCCGATCAGCCAGCATGGGAACACCGCCGAAGCCGGGTTCAGGGCCTCGGTGGATCTCGGCCAGGACGGTCCCCCCTGGAACTACAACGGGAAGTTCAATCTGCGCCTGACCGGGTCGGGCTGGAGGGTCGTCTGGGCCCCCAGCGTGATCAACCCCGGGCTGCGCAACGGCCTGCGGCTGGCGGTGGTGTCCAGCACCCCGCGCCGGGCGCCGCTGGAGGACGCCGCGGGTGCGCCGCTGCTGGTGCCGTCGACCGCGTACGTGCTCGGGGTGCGGCCCGACCGCCTCACCCACCCCTCGGTCACCGCGGCCCGGCTCGGCCGGATCACCAAGCTCGATCCCAGCCAGCTGCTGGGCTGGATCCTGGCCGCGCCGAGGGATGCCTTCCAGGAACTGGTGGTGCTCCACCCGGCCCAGTACAGCCGGATGGCCAGTCGGCTCGACCGGGTTCCCGGGCTGATCATCAGGCAAGAGCAACTCCGGCTGTTCACCAGCATCGCCCCGGCCGTGGTCGGCTCGGTCGGCACCGAGACCTCCAGCATCCTGCGTGACCAGGGCATCGCCTACCGCCCCGGCGCCACCGTGGGACTTTCCGGGCTGCAGAAGGCCCGCCAGCGTGACCTGGCCGGGACCCCCACCATCAGCGTGGTGACGGAGACCGCGAACGGCCGCCAGGTGGCGGTGCTCCAAAGCTGGCCAGGGCAGAAGTCGCGGCCACTGCGCACCACTCTTGACTCCGGCCTGCAGGCCGCGGCCGATAGCGCCATGGACTCGCTGCCGCAGTCGGCCGCGGCGGTCGCCGTCCAGTCATCCACCGGGCGCATCCTCACCGTGGCCGAGCACACCGCCGCGGGGACGCCCGCGATCGACCCGCTGGCCGGCGGTTACCCACCGGGCCCGGCGTTCACCATCGTCTCCACCGAGGCCCTGCTGGAGAGCGGGCTGAGCGTGAGCAGGCCGGTCCCCTGCCATAACGTGAACGACGTCGGCGGGCGGATCTTCACCAACGTCCCGCCGGTGCCGGGTTTCGGCTCCCAGCCGGCCTTTGCCGAGGATTTCGCGCATGCGTGCGGGACCGCGTTCAGCGGCCTGTCCTGGCGGCTGAACGGGCGTGACCTGATGACCGCGGCCACCGGCTTCGGGCTCGGCGCGCCGTGGCAGCTGCCGCTGCCCAGCTTCTCGGGGTCCATGCGGGCCCCCAGCGGTGTCGCGGCGGTCGCGGCCGGCACGATCGGCGAGGGAAGCGTCCAGGTGAGCCCGCTCGCCATGGCCCTGATCGCGGCGCAGGTGGACAGCGGTACCAGGCACGCGCCGTCGCTCATCGCCGGGGAACCCGCCACCGTGGGAACCCCGAAGGCAGGCGATCCGCCGTTCAGCGCGGCGAACCTGGCCACCTTGCGCACGCTCATGAGATCTACCGTGCACGAGGGCGTGGCCAGCGAGGCCGACCTCGCCGGGCAGCCGGTCTACGGCCAGGTCGGGACCGTGGCCGTGAGCACCGGCAAGCACCCGGTCTGGGCCAGCTGGTTCGTGGGCTACCGCGGCGATGTGGCCGTCGCCGTGCTTGAGCTCAGCCACTCGCCGGCCACGTCCGCGGTGCCGCTGGCGGCGCAGATCCTGGCCGCCGCGCCGTAAATGACGAAGGACCGGTCCACCTGCTCGCAGGCAAACCGGCCCATCACCGCAATGGCGTGAAAAACGACAACAAGAGGTACATGGTCACCTCCAACAATGCTCACGGTCTCCCCTGAGCACTCTTGGAGGTGGCGGGAATCGAACCCGCGTCCTTCAGTACATCACCAGGGCTTCTCCGGGCGCAGCCTGCGCTGCTTTTCTCAGCCCCGGCGGTCCTGCAGGCCAGCCGCCGACGGGCTCAGTCGCTGTTAGTGTCCCGCTTAACCCCGCGACCGGGCGGAGCGGTGGATCCTCCTAGCTGATGCCAGACACCGGGCCGGAGGCGCTCCCGGGCTGACAGCCCCTAACTCGCGTTAGGCCGCGAGTGCGAGGGCAGTGCGCTTAACATTGGCACTTATTGAGTTGCGGTCACAGGATTAACGAGGTTATGTCCGCAGTCCTCGGCCCGCTTCCCCTGGATCAACTACCGAAGTCGAAGCCTGTCACCCCCATGTTCAGTTGTCTGGTGAGCCCTGCGGTCGCCACCCGCAGCCTTCACCTCGTTTCACGCTATCGTGTCAACGCCATCCGGCCAACCCCGATTCCCGACCACCCAAGCCGTGCTGCCGGGCCCTCCCCTAGCGAAGGACCCCTGCCGGTGCGGCCTCCAGGTGGTCTTTCAGGCTCGCCCAGATCCGCCGCTCCCGCCGCGACCATCCCAGCCACCGGAGCCGGAAGTGCGGTTCGACCGGATCGGCGTTTCTGCTGCCGAGCCGGTCGAACCGTGCTGCCGGCCCAGCCCTAGCCGGGGCTCTGGCCGCTCTGCGGGCCGTACCCGGCCTGGCGGCACTGGGGCCGGGCGAGCAGCGCGATCCGGTCGTGCTGGGCGAACGCCCGGCGGCACAGGGCCTGCGCGGCGGCGCCGCACTGGTGCAGGATCGCGCCGCCGGTGGTGCTCGGCACCACCACGTTCACGCACCCATGCCGGGACCGGCCGTACCGGCCCGGGTCGGTCGCGGCCCACACGCTGACGCCGCCGAGCACCACCACCAGCACCGCGCCCACCACGGCGAAGACCCGTTTCTGCCGCGGCGTGAGCGATTCCCCGAGCCGGTTAGGCTGGCGGCCCTCCATGGCGACCCAGCATAAAGGCCCGTCAGGACGGCGCCGCGCCGCGAACGCCGGTCAGGCTGCTCCGCCGCCGGGTGCTGGCTGGTAGTTGAGCAGCAGCACGCCATCGCCGTCCGTCTTGCACCCGGTGAGCGTCAGCGTGCCCGCCTCGTCCACCCCATCCGGGAACCAGCGTTTGCCGCTCCCGAGGATGATCGGGAAGACCATCAGCCGGTACTCGTCGACGAGGCCGTGGGCGACCAGGGTGTGGACCAGCTGGGCGCTGCCCTCGACCAGGAGGTCGCCGCCGGGCTGGGCCTTCAGCTTGGCGACCTCCGCCGCCACGTCGCCCCGGATCACCGTCGTGGGTCCCCAGGTGGCTTCGGCGTCGGTCAGCGTCGACGAGACGACGTACTTGGGGATGCTGTTCATCCGCTGGCCGAAGTCATCGTCGTTCATGTCCGGCCAGGCCGCCGCGAAGCCCTGGTAGGTGACGCGCCCGAGCAGCAGCGCGTCGCTGGCGAACAGCTCGTCGTACTTGAACTTGTCCCCCTCGGGACCCCGCTTGAACTGGAACGTCCATCGGGGCTCCTCCATGACGCCATCCAGCGCCGCGAACTCGGTCACCACGATCCTGGTCATGACATCCTCCGGTTGTGGGCAGGCCGGCCCGTGCCAGCCTCTCACCCCACTCACGAACGGGCCGGGCCCCGATCGACATCTTCGCGGAAGGAGCCAGAATGAGGCATGACTGATGCGCCGCGTGAGGGGGACGGGTCATCTGAGGGTCGCTGGCCACGGCTGGAAGCCCGCTTCGAGCGGGGGCTGAGCCTGTTCCGGATCGTGGTCATCGTCCCGGTGATCGTCCTCCTGCTCTCGGCCCTGGCGTCTTTCGCCTATGGGACCGACGTCTTCTTCAGATCGGTGGCCAACGTGGTCGACGATCCTCGCATAACCAGCCACAACCTCGGGTTTCTCCTGCTGCTGACCGACCTGTTTCTGGTGGGAGCGACGCTCATGATCGCGGCCTTCGGTCTCTATGAGCTCTTCATCACCAGGATCGACCCCAGCCGCCCGGGCATGCGGCTGCCCGGCTGGCTGAGGATGAACGATCTCAACGACCTCAAGGCCAGGGTGATCTCGATGATCATCCTGGTAGCGGCGGTCACCTTTGTGGACGTGGTGGTGGAGACCGAACCCAATGGCGGGCTGAACACGTTCTACCTCGGCTCCGGTGTCGCCGTGGTGATCGCGGCACTCACGGCGTTCATGCGCTTCGGCCGGGTGGACAGCAGCGACAGCTAGCCGCGCCCGGACAGGCTGACGGGCGCCTGCTGGCCGGCCGGGCCGGCCGCGGCGGTGCCCAGCCAGCGCTCCAGCCAGCGGAACTGCTCGGCGAGCACGTGCAGGACCGATTCCCGGGCCAGATAGGCGTGGCTCTCGTGCGGGAGCACCACCAGGCGGGTCGTGCCGCCGTTCCCGCGGATGGCATCGAACAGCCGCTGCGACTGGATCGGGTAGGTGCCCGAGTTGGCGTCGGCCGCACCGTGGATGAGCAGCAGCGGCGCACTGATCTGGTCGGCGTACCGGAACGGCGAGACCTGGTCGTAAACGGCAGGCGCCTCCCAGAAGCTGCGCCGCTCGGTCTGGAAACCGAACGGGGTCAGCGTGCGGTTGTAGGCCCCGCTGCGGGCGATGCCGGCCGCGAACAGGTCGGTGTGCGCGAGCAGGTTGGCGGTCATGAAGCCGCCGTAGCTGTGCCCCCCGACCGCGACCCGGCCCGGGTCGATGATCCCCGCCTCGTCCAGCGCCCGGATGTGGGCCGCGGCGGCGGCCGTGATCTGCTCCAGGTAGCTGTCGTTCATGGTTTCCGGGTCGCCGATCACCGGCATGGTCGCGTCCGCCAGCACCGCGTACCCGCGCAGCACGAAGGCGACCGGCCCGAGCGCGGTCAGCCGGGTGAACTCGCTGGCGCTGCCCCGGACCTGGCCGGCCGTGTCGGCGCCGCCGAAGTCGAACGGGTAGGCCCACACCAGCAGCGGCAGCCGGCCGTCCCGGGCCGGGTCATGGCCGGGCGGCAGGTGGAGGAGGCCGGACAGGGTCACCCCGTCGCCGCGGTCGTGCGTGATCAGGCGCCTGGCGAGCGGCGTCAGCTGCGGGTGCGGGTCGGGCCAGGCGGTCAGCGGCCGGGCACCCGAGCCGCCCGGTGCGGCGGCGAGCAGGTTCGGCGGCTCGGTGGGGCTCTCGTGCCAGATCACCACCTCAGGCTGGGTCGCGGCGGTGAAACCCAGCACATGCTCAACGCAGCCCGGCGGGCTCTCGTGCAGCCGGGTGGCCGTCCGGGCGGCGAGATCGAAACGGTCGAAGAAGGGGCGGTCGCCGTCCGGCGTCGCCCCCTCGCCACGCAGGTAGATGGCCGGGCCGTCGCCCAGCACCGTGCGGCGGCCGTCCGGGCGCAGCGCCACCAGCGGCATGCCGGGGTCGCGGTAGGCGTCATCCATGGACAGATCGAAGATCACCCGGGCCTGGTCCGGCTCGGCCAGGTCCAGCAGCCAGGTGGTCAGCCAGCGCCGGTCACGGTCATGCTCGGTCAGCAGCAGCTGGCCCGGGGTGTCCAGGTCATACCAGCCCAGGCAGCGGTGGTGGGTGTCGGTGACCCGCCCGGGTTCGCCGGTGAACGGCGAGCCGAGCCGGATGATCCGGTCGCGGTGCTCGGCCGGCCTGACCGGGTCGCCGCCGTCCAGGGCCTCCGCCCACACCAGGCTGGCCGGCGCGCGCTCCTCCCAGCTGACCAGGCGCGGGCCGGCCGGCACGCCCTGGCGCGGGATCTCGTCGCTGACCGGTAGGTCGGCAACGACGGTGACCGGGGCCCCGGTGGCGTCCCACACCTCGACCCGGCGCGCGAACAGCGTCCACGGGACGCGAAACGAGAAAGGCCGCTGGAGCCGGTGCACGAGCAGGTGAGTCCCGTCGGGGGAATCATTGAGGCTCTGGTACATCCCGGGCGGTCCCAGCTCCCAGCGCTCCCCGGTGAGCGGGTCCACCCGGCCAGGGACGGTGGTCGCCAGCGCCTCGAAGGCGTCCTCGTCGGTGGGGGTGCGCAGCAGGTCGGTGTAGGTGGCCATCTGCGAGCGCTTCCCGGCGGTCTCGTCGGCCTGCGGCTCGATCAGCGGCTCGGGCAGCGCCAGCGGCGTATCCGGCGCGGCGAGCACCAGCAGCGTCCGCCCATCGCGGGCCCAGCGCACCGTCCCGCCGGTGGCGGAGGTGTCACCGCCCAGCACGTCGCGGACGGTCAGCCCGGGCACGGGACCGGCCTCGCCGGTGGCCGCATCGGCGATCCACAGCCCGATCCCGTCGGCACGGTCGACGGTGAACACGAAGCGACGGCCGTCCGGCGCCCAGATGGGCGGGCCGATCTGGGACTCGGCCGGCAGGACCAGCGGCCGCTGCGTCCCGTCGGCGGTCCGCACCACCGACAGGCCGGTCAGCCGGCGCATCCGCCGGCGGGCGCCGAGCCGCGGGTCCAGCCGGGCCCCGGCCAGCGGCAGGTACGGCCGGGCCAGCATGGCGATGGGCGGGTGCGCCTCGTGGTGCACCAGCGCCAGGAACCGGCCGCCCGGGGCCACGTAGATGATCGGTGTCGGTGGGGCATCGATGATCGGCGTGATGTCGGCACCGGGGGTGGCATAGGGCACGGGCGGTCCTTCCAGCCGACGGGCGGGTCAGTCCTGCGGCGCCAGGACGGGGAGGAGCCGGGCGAAACGGCGCAGGGACGATCGCAGGCCCCATTCGGCGACGGGGGTGATCACCCGGCCCGCGAGCCGGCCGATGGCCGGCGGAACCGGCAGCTGGAGGCGCTCGGTCCACCGGAACTGGCTGCCCGGCCCGTGCGGTGCGACCTCGAAGATCCCGGTCCCGCGCACCAGCCAGCCGGTGTGCTGCAGCACGCACCGGTGTGGCGGGTCCCACTCGGTGATCACCATCGGGTCGGTGAAGCCGATCGGCCCGATGCCGGTCCATCCGGTCACCTCGGCGCCGGGGCCGTGGCCACCCCTGACCCGCGTGGCCCATATCCACTCATGCTGGCGTGGCCAGTCGACCGCGGCCCGCCAGGTAGCCGCCGGTCCGGCGGCCACGGTGACCTGGGCGGCGATCGTGAGCGGTGTGGGCATGCCACCAGGTTACTGACTGCCGCCCGGCCGGCCCGGCCGTGGTTAACCGACCCGGACGCCGGTGACCGCGAACCGTTCAACCGCCGCGACATGACCGCCCGTGTGCACCACGATGGTGATCAGCTGGCCCGGCGGGGCGTGGAACGCGACGCTGAACGACCAGGGGGTGGCCTGGCCGCCGGCCGGCCGGCAGCAGTAGCTGCCCACTGGGCCGCTGGAGCCCAGCCGGTGGATCTCCGCCCGCAGGCTCTCGTCCACGCCCGTGATCTTTCCTCCGACCCTCACCGGCGAGGTGGCCGTTCCGCCATAGGCCGGGAGGTCGAGGGTGAGGGTGGTGTCGTCGGTGCCCACCACCTCCCAGGGCACGTTCTTGCCGGAACCGAACTGCACCAGGTGGATGACGGCGGCGGCGCTGACGTGACCGTCCGGCCGGTGGAAGCCGACGGTCACGTGGGCGTCCCCGCCGTTCAGGGTGAGCGCGGCCACCTTGTCGATGCGGCTGAAGCCCAGGTACCCCTGCGTGAAGGCGAGGGCGGTGAGGCCGGGGTTCAGGTGCCAGGGCTCGTGCCCGCCCGAGGCGTAGCTGGCCTGCCAGGCCTGCACGTCGGCGAGGCTCCCGAACGGGAACAGCGGCTGGTAGGCGAACGGGACGGGAGCCGAGCCCGTGGCCGGCGCGGAGACCGGCGCGGAGGCCGGCGCCGAGGCGGATGCGGTGCTGGGGGACGGGGCCGACGCCGAGGGCCCGGCCGCCCCGCAGCCCGCGGCCAGCAACCCGGCGGCGGCGATGGCGGCGAGCCGCATGGTCAGCTTCATCAGGTCTCCCGCAGAAGGCGCGGCGCCGCGCCGCGCCGCCAGTCCCGGTGTCGGCCCGCTCGGCCAGGCTGTGAACGGGCAGAATATCCTGCCGCGGGAGGACAAGGGTCACGGTTGGCATACCGCTGCGCCGGCCGGCGCCGGTGGTGCTGTTCCCGCCCTGGCGACTGGACAGCGCGCCGGGGCCCGCTTAGCCTTGACTGTATGGTCAGTCAAGCATCGCCCTCCCCCGCTCCTGTTGACCAGGCCGCGCTCGCCGCGTCGCTGGCGCCGTTCGGCCAGAGCAGGATGCTGCCCCGCACCGCCTACGTGGACCCGGCCGTGTTCGCGTGGGAGCAACGCCACTTCTTCGGCGGCGGCTGGATGTGCGTGGGCCGCAGCGACCAGGTAGCCCAGCCGGGCGACCAGCGGGCGGAGGCGGTCGGGCAGGGCAGCGTACTGCTGACCCGCGACGACGAGGGCGTGCTGCACGCGTTCGCGAACACCTGCCGCCACCGGGGGCACGAGCTGCTGCCGTGCGGCGGAGCCGCCCAGCAGAAGGTCATCATCTGCCCCTACCACTCCTGGACCTACGACCTGGACGGGAGCCTGCGGGGGGCGGCCGGGTTCAAGAACCAGCCCGGTTTCGCGGCGGAGCAGTGGAGGCTGAACCAGCTGCCGGTCACCGAGTGGCACGGCCTGGTGTTCGTGGACGGCTCGGGCGGGGCGCCTCCGCTGGCCAGCGCGCTGGGCACGCTGGAGCAGGTCGTCGCGCCCTACGAGATGGAACGGCTGGTGGTGGCCGGCCAGCACGACTACGAGACCACCGCGAACTGGAAGATCCTCACCGAGAACTACCACGAGTGCTACCACTGCCCGACGATCCACCCAGAGCTGTGCAAGGTCAGCCCGCCCAGGAGCGGCGAGAACTACACGGCGCCCGGCACGTGGGTCGGCGGCTGGATGGACCTGCGCGACGGCATGGCCACCATGTCGCTGGACGGGGCCAGCTACGGGGTCTCGTTGCGCGCGCTCGATGCGAAGGGGCTGCGGACCGTCATCTACGTGAACATCTTCCCGAACGTGCTGATCAGCCTGCATCCCGACTACGTGATGGTGCACCGGCTGGTGCCGCTGGCGGCCGACCGGACCCATATCGAGTGCACATGGGCGTTCGCGCCGGAGTCGCTGGCGCGGCCCGGGTTCGACCCCGCCTACGCGATCGAGTTCTGGGACATCACCAACCGGCAGGACTGGCACGCGTGCGAGTCGGTGCAGCGGGGCCTGAGCTCGCCGCACGCGGTGCCCGGGCCGCTGTCCGCGGATGAGGACGCGGTCTACCAGTTCGTCGCCATGGTCGCCCGCGGCTATCAGGGCCAGCCGGTCTGGAACCCGGGCCGGCCGAGCTGGGACACCGGCACGCCGGTCCCGGCCCCGGCCCGCTGACGTCCCGGGCTGGGTTTCACGGGCCGCTGCGGGCATGCCGGCGCGGACGGCGCTGTTGCATCAGGCGTGAGGGGGATGCCTGAACCGAGCGGAGGATCATGTGACCGTACACGACCTGCCCGTGAACACCCTGGACGGCGAGCCCAGCTCGCTGGGCGACCTGGCGGGCACCACCCTGCTGGTGGTCAACGTCGCCTCGAGGTGCGGGCTGACCCCCCAGTACACCGGGCTTGAACGACTGCACGAGCACTACGCGAGGCGCGGGTTCGCCGTCGTGGGCTTCCCGTGCAACCAGTTCGGCGGGCAGGAGCCCGGCACCGCGGCGGAGATCGGCGAGTTCTGCTCGACCACGTACGGGGTCACGTTCCCGATGTTCGAGAAGGTCGAGGTGAACGGGCCCGGCCGGCATCCGGTCTACACGGAGCTGACGGCGGTGCCCGACGCCAGCGGCGAGGCCGGCGATGTGCAGTGGAACTTCGAGAAGTTCCTGGTCGGGCCGGACGGGACCGTCCTGGCCCGGTTCCGGCCGCTCGTCACCCCCGACGACCCGGAGCTGGCCGCCGCCATCGAGGCGAACCTGCCCGGTTAGGCTGGCCGGCCGTCCCCCGGTAGACCAGGCACCGCGGCCAGCCGCTTGTTTCGGCTAGGGCTAGGCCAGGCCGCCCGGGCCGCGCTTGACCATCTGGCCGGCGATGATCGCGCGCTGGACCTCGCTGGTGCCCTCCCAGATCCGCTCCACCCGAAGCTCGCGGTAGAAGCGTTCGGCCACGTTCTCGCGCATGTAGCCGCGGCCGCCGAAGACCTGCACCGCGCGGTCGGCGACCCGGCCGGCCATCTCCGAGCAGTAGAGCTTGGCCATCGAGCACTGGGCGTGAGCCACCTTGACGTCGCCGCCCCGGTCGATGGCGCGGGCCGTCTCGTAGGCCAGTGACCGGGCGGCGAACAGTTCCGTGAGGCTGTCCGCGAGCATGCCCGCGACCAGGCCGAACTCGCTGATCGGATGCCCGCCGACCCGCCGGGTGGCGGCGAACGCCGTCATCTCGGCGGTGAGCCGGTCCGCGGCGCCGAGGCAGCGGGCGGCGACCATCAGCCGCTCGAACCGGAACCACTCGTAGGCGAAGGTCATCCCGTCGCCCTCCGCGCCGACCAGGTTCGTGGCCGGCACCCAGACGTCGGTGAAGGCGACGATCGGGTGGTGATGGCTGATCGTGTGCGAGTACGCGGGGGTGCGGACCACGCTCACCCCGGGACTCGGCAGGTCCACGAAGAACATCGCGTGCTCACCGTCGTGCGGGCCGCCGTCGAGCTTGGCCTGGAAGAAGGCGAAGTCGGCGGTGTTGAACGAGGTCACATGCCACTTGACGCCGTTGAGCAGGTAGCCGTCGCCCTTGTGGCGGGCGGTCGCCTCGATGGCCGCCACGTCCGACCCGGCGTCCTCCTCGGTGATCGCGTAGCACTCCTCGCGCTGGCCGCGGATGGCGGGCACGACGTAACGCTCGATCTGGTCGGGTGTGGCCACCGCCGGCAGCCAGGACGGGGGAGTCGATGCCGCCCAGGCGAGGGCGTTGGTCACCCGCCCCACCTGTTCCTGGACGAGTACCTGCTGGAGGGTGGTGTGCCCCCCGCCGCCCAGCTCCTGGGGCATGTTGGTGGCGCACAGCCCCAGCTCACGGGCCCGGGCCTCGTGAGCGGCGGTCAGCTCGGCCGGCAGCTCGCCGCCCGCGAGTTCGGCCTGCACCTCATACGGGATCATTTCGTCCGCGAAGGTGCGGGCGCGTGCCTGGATCGCGAAGTCCTCGTCGGTCAGCCCGTACATCGCACTCCTCGTCGCCGACAGACCCCGTCCGGCCCGCTGACGGCCCCGGCGGAGCTCCCCTCGGGGGGAGATGACAGTCTTGACTGAATGTTCAGTTTATGTCAGCATCGGGCTCGTGCCAATGCCGTCGAGAGGTCATCCGGACGGCGCCGACGCGGTGGTCGTCGGCGGCGGAACCATCGGCGGATGGTGCGCGTACTTCCTGCGGCGCGCGGGCCTGGACCGGGTCGTGCTGCTGGAGAAGGGCCAGCTCGGCCAAGGCGCGAGCAGCCGGGCCGCGGGCGTGGTCAGGCTCCAGGGCGGCACGCCCGCCGCGGTGCGCCTGGGCCAGTGGTCCCGCCGGTTCTACCTGAGCCAGCGCGACGAGCTCGGCATCGACTCCGGTTTCGTGCAGCAGGGCTATCTGCTTCCCTGCTTCACCGAGGCCGAGGCGGCCGCGGCCAGGGAGCGGATGGTCATGCAGTCCTCGCTCGGGGTGCCGGTGCGCTGGCTGGACCCGGCCGAGGTGGACGCGGTCAACCCCACTCTCGCGCCGGGCCAGACGCTGGGCGGCACCTTCTGCGCCGACGACGGCTTCATCAGCCCGCCGCGCAACGTCACCGCCTATGCGGTCGCCCTCGCCATCAGCGGCGCGCAGGTATGCGAGCAGGTCAGGTTCACCGGCCTGATGATGGCGGGCGACCGGGTCGCCGGGGTGGAAACCAGCGCCGGGCCGGTCACCGCCCCGCTCGTCGTCCTCACCGGCGGGCCGAAACTGGCCGAGGTGGGCCAGCGGGCCGGGATCAAGATCCCGGTGGGCGGGGTACGCCATCAGGTCGCGGTCACCGAGCCTCATCCTGACCTGCGGCCGGCCCGGGTGCCCATGATCTTCGACCTGCTGGCCGGCCTGTACTGGCGCCCCGAGGAGGGCGGGCTGCTGTTCGGGATGAGCAACCCGGACGAGCGGCCGGGCGAGACCGTCTCGGTCGATGAGGCCTACCTGGCGCGGATGCGGGAGCGGCTCGCCACGCTGGTGCCCGTCACCGCCGGGCTCGGCCTGCGCCGGACCTGGGCGGCGACCATCGACTACACGCCCGACCACCTGCCGATCATCGGCCCGGCCCTCGGCCCGGACGGCCCGCTGGCCGGGGTCACCGTCGCCTGCGCCGGCGGCGCGGGCATGATGTGGGGGCCCGCGGTCGCCCGGGTGACCGCCGACCTGGCGCTCACCGGCCGCTCCGAGGTCGTGGACACGGCCTCCCTCGGCCTGGACCGGTTCGATGACTCCGGCCGCAGCCGGCTGGCTGCCGACCCGATCGCCCTGCCGTTCCCGGAACAGGCGCCCCAGCAGGCGCCCGGCAAGCTGACCATCTCCTGAGAGGACGTGCACCACCATGACCGACACGACCGAGGCCACCCCGTTCCTGGCCGCCGCGGCGAGTGCCGCCGACCTGGAGGACTGGGGCCCGCTGGCCGAGGCCACCGGGGAGCCGATGCAGACCACCGGCCGGACCCTGTGGGCCGACGGCGACCAGGAGGTCGGGGTGTGGGAATGCACGCCGGGGCCTTCCCGCTGGACCCTGGAAACCAACGAGGCGGTGTACATCCTGTCCGGGCGGATGACGGTCACCCCCGACGGCGGCCAGCCGCAGGACATCGGCCCCGGTGACACCGCCGTCTTCCCCCGCGGCTGGCAGGGCAACTGGCAGATCCACGAGACGATCCGCAAGCTGTACATCTTGTTCTGAGCGTCGCTGCGGGGCTGGCCCGGAGCGTCCGGCCGGATCGTGCCCGGGCCGCGGAACCGGAATGCCCCATGGCAGTGTAAAGACATGCCCTAGGCTCTGACGTGCAGGCAGCGGTCCGGGTGGCAGGGGGAGTCGCGGTGAGTGGCGAGGCGCAAGCCGCTGGGCAGGTGCAGGCGAACGGCTACGGCGGCGGCCAGTTCTGGGTAGATGGCTCCCGGGGCGCCGGCCGCGCCCGGAGCAGCCGGCCCCGGCCCGGCGGCCCGGGGCCCGGTCGGCTGCGCTCCTTCAGCCCGCTCCGGGTGGGCAACCTGGAGGCGGCCGTGTGGATCGCCTACTACCGTCGCGAGTGGGCGCGCTTCCTGGCGCTGTCCGTGCTGGTGGTGCGCAGCGCGTTCGGCATGGACTGGGTCAGGACCGTGCACGGGGCCTGGCTGGTGCTGCGGGCCAACCAGCTCTGGGCGCCGCCCCCGACCAAGAACGACCCGGCCGGTGCCCGCCGCTGCATGCGCCGCTTCTACGCCCTGCTGCGCCTGACCCATGGTGAGCCCGCCGACCCGGCCCGCGCCGCCGAGCTGGAGGTCGAATGGTGGCGGGTGCACCGCGTCCACCAGCGCGGGGAGGAGGGGGACGCCCAGCCGCTGGTGGACGCGCTGGCGCGGCTGTACGCCTTCACCTTCGGCATCGACGAGGCGGCGCTGCGGCCCGCTGCCGAGCACCGGGCGCGGGCGATGGACATGGTCGACCAGTGGGTGACGGAGGGCCGGCTGATGGACAGCCCGCTGCTGCCGTCTATGCGCGCCGCCCTCGTCCGCTCCTACGCCGCGATGATGGCTGCCGTGCACCATTGACCGCTCAGCGCCGGCCGACCGCCAGCGCGTCCACGGCGACCGCGCCGGCCGGACCGCAGATCAGCGGGTTGATGTCGAGCGCCTCCAGCTGGTCGCCGAGCTCATGGGCGATCGCCGAGACCGCGACGACCGCCTCGGCGACGGCGGCGGTGTCCGCGGGCGGCTGCCCGCGGACCCCGGCCAGCAGCCCGGCCACCCGCAACCGGCCCAGCATGCGCAACGCCTGCCGGGTGTCGACCGGCGGCAGGGCCACGGCCCGGTCGGCCAGGAACTCGACCAGCAGGCCGCCGGCCCCGAACACCACCAGCGGCCCGAGATCGGGGTCGCGGGTGATACCGAGGGCGAGTTCGGTGCCCGGGCCGGCGGTCTCGCAGACCAGCACCTGCGGCCCGAGGCCGGCCATGTCGGCGTAGGCGGCGGCCAGTGCGGCCGGATCGCGGATGCCGAGCACCACCCCGCCCGTGTCGGACTTGTGGGCGATGCCCGGCTGGCCGGTCTTGAGCACCACCGGGTACCCGATCTCGGCGGCCGCCGCGAGCGCGCCGTCGGCGGTGCCGGCCGGGCAGGCGCGGGCCGACCTGATGCCGTAGGCGCGAAGCAGCCCGAACAGGGCGGCGCCGTCCGGCTCTCCCTGCGCCAGCACCCGCGCCCACTGGTCCCGGCGGGCGGCGTCGATGGGCGGTGGGGCCGGGCGGGCCGGATGGGCCGCGTGCTCAAGCAGGTGCCGCAGGGCGAGCAGCCCGCTGCGCGCGCCTTCGAGCACCGGGATCCCCGCCTGGCGCAGCCACATGGCCGCCGCCGGGTCGACGGTCGCGGCGATGTTGCCCAGCACCACGAGCGGCTTGGCGGTGCGCTGCGCGGCGGCGCTCACCGCGAGCGGGTAGCTGCGGTCGCCGTCGAACTCGGTGACCAGGTCCACCGCGAGCGCCACCGCCGCCACCGCCGGGTCGTCGGCCAGCGCCGTGAGCGACTCGGTCAGCTGCTGCTCCGCGTCGCGGCTGCCACCCCACATGTCGAGCGGGTTGGCCGCCTCCAGGCCCGGGTCGAGCACCGCCGTGATCCGTTTCCTGGTGGCGTCGCTGATCGCGGCGAACGGCACCGCCAGCTCGTCCGCGAGGTCGGCGATGTGGGCGCGCTCAAGCCCGGAGTCGTGCACGGTGGCGATCCCGCGCGTGGCGGTCCCCGGATCCGCGGCCACCCGGCGCCCGATGGCGAACAGCTCTAACGTGTCGGCCATCTCGGCGAAATCGCCGACCCGGTGGACCCCGTAGGCGTCGGCCAGCGCTTCCCAGCTGCCGTCCTGCCCGGCCAGCGCGCCGGAATGGGCGGCCACCAGGGCCCGCCCGGCGGCCGATGAGCCAGCGGTCAGCAGCACCACCGGGATATCCGCGGCGGCGGCGGCGGCGAGGACCTGCTGCAGCAGCCCGGGGTCGCGGATGGCCTCCAGGACCAGGCCGAGCACCCGGGTCTGCGGCAGGCTCAGCGCGTAGCGCGCGTAAGCGGCGGCCGGGGTGACCAGTTCCTGGCCCGATGAGACCGCCAGCGTGAAGCCGAGCTCGCGCCGGGTGCGGAGCAGAGCGGAGAACACCGAGCCGGAGTGGGTGATCAGCGCGATAGGCCCGACGGGCAGGGGTTCCGGCTCGATGTAGGCGACGGCGCGCAGCCCGTAGGCCACGTTGACGAACCCCATGCAGCCAGCCCCGCAGACGGCCATCCCGGCCGCGTTCGCGATGCCGGCCAGCCGCGCCCGCAGCCCCGCCGTGCCCGGTGCGGCCTCAGGGATCTCGTAGGCGCCGCCGAAGATCACCGCTGACCGGTCGCCCCGCCGCGCGGCCAGGCTGAGCTGCTCCGCCAGCGCCGAGTCGGGGACGCCGAACAGGACGAGGTCGACGGTTTCGGGCAGGTCGGCGAGGGACCGGTAGCAGGGCGACCCGGCTATCCGCTGGTAGCGGGGATTCACGAGATAGACCCGCGGCGCGGCCGGGCTCCGGCTGACCTCGGCCACCATCCGCTCGCCGAGGCTGCCCGGGCGGGAGCTGGCGCCCACCAGGGCCACGCTGCGCGCCTCCAGCATGGCGAGCAGCGCCGGGCGGTACGTGCCCGGGTCGTGATCCGGCCCCAGCAGGAGCGGGGAACGGGGGTCCCGCTCCGGCGGGCCCGGGCCGGCGGTTCCGGGCGCCGGGGGAGCCATCCGCCACGCTGCGGCCGGAGTCTCCCCGGTCATGACCGCCGGGCGCGCCGTCGGCGGCGGGCGGCCTTCTTGTCGGTCTTCTTGTCGGCGATGGCCGCCCGGGCCGCCTGCATCCCGGGGATGCCGCACACGCCGCCGCCCGCGTGCGTGGCCGAGCTGGCGTAGTACAGGCCGGGCACCGGGGTGCGGTAGTCGGCGTAGCCGGGCGCGGGGCGCATGTGGAAGAGCTGTTCCAGCGACAGCTCGCCGTGGAAGATGTTGCCGCCGATCAGGCCGTACTCGTGTTCCATCTGGTAAGGGCCGACGATGTCGGTGTGCAGGATCGAGCTCTTGAAGTTCGGGGCGACCTCGTTGTAGCAGTCGATCATGCGGTCGGTGTAGGCCTGCAGTTCCGCGGTGTGCGGCTCGGCGTTCCAGTCGGCGGGGACCCACTGGGTGAACAGCGACATGATGTGAGTGCCCTCCGGGCACAGGGTCTTGTCGAACGCGGTGGGGATGACCCCGTCGCTGAACGGCCGGGCGGCGGGCCGGCCGTCCCGCGCGTCCTGGAAGGCCCGCTCGATGTATTCCATGCTGGGCGCCATCTCCACCGACCCGGTGTGGTGCTCGGCCAGCTCGGTGCCCGGGTCGGCGGTGAAGTCCGGCAGTTCGGCCAGGGCGAGGTTGATCTTGACCACCCCGCTGCGCGACTTCCAGACCTCGATGTCGCGCACGAAGTCGTCGGGCAGGTTCTCGCGGCCGACGTGGGCGAGGAACGCGGTCTGCGGGTGCAGCGACGTGACGACCACGCCGGCCCGGATCTCGTCGCCGTTGTCCAGCACCACGCCGGTGGCACGGCCGCCTTCCACCAGGACCCGGGCCACCTTCGCGCCGGTCCGGATCTGCACGCCGAAGCCGGCGGCGGCCGCGGCGATGGCGTCGGCGACCGCGCCCATGCCGCCCTCCTGGAAGCCCCAGTTGCCGAGGTGGCCATCGCCGATATCGCCGATAGAGTGGTGGGCCATCACGTAGGCGGTACCCGGCTCGTAGGGCCCGGCCCAGGTGCCGATCACCCCGTTGACCGCGAGCGCGCCTTTGACCTGCGGTGACTCGAACCAGTCGTCGAGCAGGTCGGCGATGCTCATCGTCATCAGCCGGGTCACGTCGGCGATCGTCCGCACCGAAAGGCCGCGCTGGCGCCAGGCCAGGCGGAGGGTGTCGGTGAGGTCACCGGGCAGGCGGGAGCCGAGCTTCGGCGGGACGGTGAGCAGCAGCGGGCCGAGCACGTCGGCGAGGCCCTCCAGCCAGGCGTCCCAGCGGGGCATCGCCTCAGCGTCCTTGCGCGACCACCTGGACACCTCGTCGTAGTTGCGCTGGGCGTCGTCGGCGTAGAGCTTGATCGAGCCGCCTTCGGGAAAGGCCTGGTAGTACGGGCCCATCGGGTAGACCTTGTAGCCGTGCCGGGGCAGGTCGAGATCGGAGATGATGCTCGGCGGCATCACGCCCATGACGTACGACAGCCGGGTGACCCGGAACTCCGGCGCGTCGGGCCAGGGCGCCTCGGTGGTGGCGGCCCCGCCGGTGGTGTCCCGGGCTTCGAGCACCAGCGTGCGCGCGCCCGAGCGGGCCAGGTAAGCGGCCGCGACCAGCCCGTTGTGACCCCCGCCGATGACGATGGCGTCGAATGCTGAAGCCATGAAGCGCGACCTCCCGGGGTCGTCCGTCCCTGTCCGCAGGATCCCGTCCGCAAACCCTGTCCGCGGACCCGGCCCGCAACCCTGCCCGGGAGCGGGCCCCGCAAAGTTGACTGAATGTTCAGTCTAGAAACCTGGTACCGTTGCGGCAAGGGGTGGGCGCCAGATCTGTCGAGGTAGGTGCTCGCAAGGTTATTGTCGGCGAGGATGTTCCCATGAAGCGGCAGGCTGATGGCTCCGGCACAGCCGACCAGCGCCGGGAGCAGATGCTCCGGGCGGCGCTGGAAGTGATTGTCGAGCGCGGATTTCCGGATACCCGGATCGCGGATGTGGCCGAGCGGGCCGGCACCAGCCCCGCCCTGGTCATCTACTACTTCAAGACCAAAGATCAGCTCCTGACCGACGCGATCCGGCTCTCCGAGGACACCTGGTACGAGAACGGGACGAGCCGCATGGCGCTGATCGACAGCGCGGCGGCGCGGCTCGAGGAGCTGATCGCGATGTCCTGCCTGCCCGAGGCGGAGGACGACCCCGACGCGCCCAACACCTCGTGGCTGCTCTGGCTCGACCTGTGGGCGCAGGCGGCGCGGCATCCCGAGGTGGCCGCCGTCCGGCAGAAGTTCGACGAGCGCTGGCGGGACACGATCTCCACCCTGGTGTCGCAGGGGCAGGAGGCCGGCGAGTTCGGCCCGGTCGCCCCGGCCGACTTCGCGGCGATGATGTCCTCGCTGCTGGACGGGTTCGCGATCCAGATCGCCCTGGAAGACCCCACGGTGGGCCCCGGGCGGGCGTTCGAGCTGTGTATGCGCTTCGCGGCCAGCCAGCTGGGCTTCACCTGGGTTCCGCGCCACCGGACCGGCGATGGAGGGGCGCTGGCCGGCGCCCAGCCAGTGAACGCGCGGGCCGTGAACGGCGTGCAGGCGGCTCAGTAGCTGGGAGGTAGGGTAGGCGCGATGGCCGGAGGACGGATAGAGCTGGTCGCGCTCACGAAGCGCTTCACCGACATCGCGGTGGACCGGGTCAACCTGACCGTGGACAGCGGCGAGTTCTTCTCGCTGCTGGGCCCCTCGGGGTGCGGGAAGACCACGACGCTGCGGCTGATCGCCGGGTTCGAGCAGCCGACCGAGGGCACGATCCTGCTCGACGGCGTGGAGATGACGAACATCCCGCCGCACCGGCGCAACGTCAACACGGTGTTCCAGAGCTACGCCCTGTTCCCGTTCCTCTCGGTCTCCGACAACGTCGCCTTCGGGCTGCGCAACCGCCACCTCACCAAGGCGGAGATGAACAAGCGGGTCGGCGACGCGCTCGAGCTGGTGCAGCTGACCGGGTTCGAGAAACGGCGCCCGGGGATGCTGTCCGGCGGCCAGCAGCAGCGGGTGGCGCTGGCCCGCGCGCTGGTGCTCAACCCCTCGGTGCT
Source organism: uncultured Actinomycetes bacterium (assembly GCA_963730065.1). Taxonomy (GTDB): domain Bacteria; phylum Actinomycetota; class Actinomycetes; order Streptosporangiales; family Streptosporangiaceae; genus UBA9676. The sequence continues at coordinate 91,843 of CAVSQL010000029.1, forward strand.
GCTCCTGGACGAGCCGCTCGGCGCGCTCGACGCCAAGCTCCGCCGGTCGCTGAAGGTCGAGCTCAAGGCGCTGCAGGAGCGGGTCGGCATCACCTTCCTCTACGTCACCCACGACCAGGAGGAGGCGCTCACCATGTCCGACCGGCTGGCGGTGATGAACGCCGGCCGGATCGCGCAGCTCGGCACCCCCCGCACGATCTACGAGGAGCCCGCCGACACCTATGTGGCGGACTTCCTGGGGGTGTCGAACCTGATGGAGGTGGACGTGGTGGAGCGCGGCCCCGGCTCGCAGTGCCGCGTCAGGCTGGGTGAGACGGCGCTGGCGGTGGAGCGGGGTGAGGTGGACGCGCTGGGGCCCGCGCACGCGGTGATCCGGCCCGAGCGGGTGCGGATCGAGTCCTACGACCACGACGGCCAGGCGGGGCCGAACCGGGTGCCGGGCATGATCGAGCGGCTGGTGTTCCTCGGCGCCTCCACGCAGGTGATGCTGCGGCTCGCGCCCGGCGAGCTGCTGCAGGTGGTGGTGCCCAACGACGGCACCGAGGCCACGTTCTCCCAGGGCACGCCGGTGCACGCGTTCCTGGCCCCGGACGCGCTGCGCGTGCTGGGCGGCACCGCCCGGGAGGTGCCCCTGGCCGAGGACGAGCACCTGATCGCGTCGGCGTCCCCGGACAGCGCGGCCGACGCCCTGCCGAAGTAAGGCCGGTAGCCGGCCGGGGACATTGCCGCTCAGGCCTTGCGGCCCATCCCGCCCCACAGGGCCGCCGGGCTCTTGGCCTCCATCTCGGTGTCGGGCCGCCACTCCTGGACCCGCACCAGCCCCGGCTCCACCAGCTCCAGCCCCTCGAAGAACGGCGCCACCTGGCCCCGGGTCCGGAAGGTGACCTTCTCCGCCATGAGCTTGTTCAGCCGCTCGGCCATCTGGGCCATCTGCTGCGCCGCGAGGTCCGCGGCCGGGTGCGAGATCGTCAGGTAACTGCCGGGCGGCACGGCGCCGAGCAGGGAGCCCACGATCGCGTAGGGGTCCTCGGCGTCGTCGATGTGCTGGAGGATCGCCATCAGCATGATCGCTACCGGCTGGGAGAAGTCGAGCGTCAGCGCGGCCTCGGTCAGTATCCGCTCGGTGTCGCGCAGGTCGGCGTCGATGTAATTGGTGTGCCCCCGGTCACCGCTGACCAGCAGCGCGCGGGCGTGGGTCAGGACCACGGGATCGTTGTCCACGTAGACCACGTTGCTGCCGGGCGCGACCGACTGTGCGACCTCATGGGTGTTGTTCGCGGTCGGGATGCCGGTGCCGATGTCGAGAAACTGGCGGATGCCCGCCTGGCCCGCCAGGTACCGCGCCGTGCGGGCCAGGAAGGCGCGATTGGCGCGGACCGAGTAGACGATGTCGGGATAGGCCTGGATCGCCTGCTCGCCCGCCAGCCGGTCGGCGGCGAAATTGTCCTTGCCGCCGAGCCAGTAGTCATAAACGCGGGCGACGTGCGCGACGCTGGTGTCAATGGTCAGCGCCGCGTCATGCCCGGGCGGCGGGGTGCTCTCGCGCCCTTCCCCGGCTGGAGTTCCGTTGCTGGCCACTGAAATCTACAGCTCCTTGAGGATCTCCCGGAGGAAACGGGTGGTCGCGACGGGGGTGTGAGCCTCCGCGCTGAGCCGGTTCATGACCTCCATGTAGTGGTCGACGTCCCTGCGGTCCTCCAGGTAGAGGGCGCTGGTGAGCTGCTCGAGGTAGACGACGTCGGGGAGGTCAGGCGCGGCGAACCGCAAGATGGTGAAGGACCCGCCGGCGGCGGCGTGGCCCCCGCGGCGGAACGGCACGACCTGGATCGTGACGTGCGGCAGGTCGGTCGCCTCCAGCAGGTGCTTCAGCTGCGCGCGCATCACCTGGCGCCCGCCGATCGGCCGCCGGAGCGCAGCCTCGTCGATGACGAACCACACCCGGGGCGGATCTGCGCTGGTGAGGACCGCCTGGCGGCGTACGCGCACGCTGACCCGGCGCTCGATCTCATCGGTGGCGCCGGGGCCGTAGCCGAGCACGGTCACGGCCCGGGCATAGTCCTCGATCTGGAACAGGCCATGCACGAACTGGAGCTCAAAGCTGCGGATGAGCGAGGCGGCCGTCTCCAGGCCCAGGTACGGCTCGAACCAGACCGGGAGGACGTCGTTGTACTTGGCCCACCAGCCGGGGGTGTTGGCCTGGTGGGCCAGCGCCAGCATGCTGGCCCGCAGCTCCTCGTCGGTGACGCCGTACAGGGTGAGCAGGTCCTCGACGTCCCGCTCCTTGAAGCCCACCCGCCCGTGCTCGATCCGGCTGATCTTCGACCGGGAGCCGCGGATCTCGTACCCCGCCTCGTCCGGTGTGACGCCGCCCGCCTCGCGCAGGCGGCGGAGCTGGTTCCCCAGCATGATGCGAAGGACAGTCGGGCCACCACGTGGTTCGCTCGCGGCCGACTTGCCGGGCAGCTCATCGCTCGGCTGAACCGCACTCATCTTGGCTCCGGGACCGGTTGATTTACACTCAGTGCCCACTCCAGATGGACGGCTGTCGGCACGCCACAGCACTGAGGCGGGAAGCCGGAAGGACCGAGGCCCGCCCGGCGGTCGGGCGCACACAGCACGATATCACCGCCGGGCCGCCGTGTCGTGAGGCGATTACGCTCATGCCGGATAATCGCGCCGGGCTGACCTGAATAAGCTGATCAGTCCGTCGAACTCGCCGTTCTTCATGCCCCGCAGGAACGCGGCCATCTCGTCCCGCGGGTAGACCAGGGCCGGGCCTTCGGCGTCCCGGGAGTTGCGGACGGCCACCGCGCCGCCGGGCAGCTCGGCGATCTCCACACAGCTCCCGCTCGGGTTGCTGGCGCTGCTCTTCCGCCACCGCGCCGTCGACAGCTTTCCGGCCGGCATGCCGCTGTTGACCAGCATTTTCTCTCCAGTGGGCAGGCTAGGAGCGGGAAGACGCTGAAGCGTGCAATGCACACCTGCAACCCCAAGCCTAACATGCCAATGCACGTGCATCTGCTCTTGCATCCTCGCGTGCGCAGGTCCGTGGTGGGGGACCGCCCGCCTGGCGGCCCGGGCGCCTCAGTCCGATCCCGCGAGGGTGGCGAGGGCGTCGACCCCGCTGCCCCGTTCGCCCCTGGTCATCCAGCGGTAACCCAGGTAACCAATAATCGCGATGACGAAAGACATGACCAGCATGATCGTGCCGAGCGCGTTAAGCGCCGGGCCGCCATTGCCGCCACGCTGCTGCGAGTAGATGTAGACCGACATTGGCGTGTTAGCGACGTTGGAGTTCAGCAGGTCCACGATCACGAAATCGTCGATGGTGCTAGAGAAGACCAGCACCGCGCTGGCGACGATGGCCGGGGTGAGCAGTGGCAGCATCACCCGGCGTATGGTCTGCATCTGCGTCGCGCCGAGGTCGGCGGCCGCCTCCTCGTACTGCTTCCCGATGGTGACCAGCCGGGCCTGCACGATGATGGCCGGCCAGCTGATGTTCCAGGTCACCAGGCCGAGGACCTCGGCCGAGGTGCCGAGGCCCACGAACGTGAACAGGTCCGTGAAGACGAAGAACAGGGCCACGCCGAAGATCAGCTCCGGGATGACGAACGAGAGGATCATCGCGAAGTTGGCCGACGCTGACACCACGCCGCGCCACCGGTTGATGCCCAGGGCGAAGGCCACGCCGAGCGGGACGCAGATCAGCGTGGTGTAGAGCGACAGCCGTATGGTCTGGATCACCGCGGCGTGCAGATCGGGGTTATGCAGGACGGAGTTCAGCGGGTCGGCGAAATACCACCGCCAGGAGAAGCCCTGCCAGACGGCCTGGGACCTCCCATTGTTGAACGAGAACAGGACGGCGAGCCCGATCGGCACCAGCGACCAGAGCAGGTACAGCCAGGTGAACCCCTCCAGGAACCACGGGTGCCGCCAGGGGTTGCCGCGCGGCCACAGGCGCGCGGACCGGGCGCGTGCCCCGGCCGCCGCCGGCCGGGCGGCGTCCGTCGTGACGTCGGCCGCGCTCATGTGGCCGACCTCGACGAGCGGTTGGTGGCGATCACGTAGTAGATCATCGGGATGGTCAGCACGAGCAGCAGCATCAGCGACAGCACCGCCCCTTCCGCCTGGAAGGCCGGCGTCTGCAGCTGCCCGTCGATGACGTTGCCGATCATCGTCGTGCTGGTGGTGCCGGACAGGAGCTGGTTGGTGAAGTAGTCGCCGAGCATGGGCAGCACGGTGATCAGGAGTCCGGTCAGGATCGCCTGCCTGGACAGGGGCAGGGTGACCCGGATGAAGGTGCGGGCGCGGCCCAGGCCAAGATCCCGGCCGGCCTCGATCAGGGAGGGATCGATCCGGTCCAGCCCGGCGTACAGCACCAGGATCAGGTACGGGATGTAGCCGTACACCAGCCCGAAGATCACCGTCACCGACAGCCCGCCGAGCCAGTTGACTGGGCCCACGCCCACCAGGTTAAGGGCCTTGTTCACATAGCCGTTGACCTGGAGCAGGTCGACCCACGCGAGCATCCGCATCATGTAGCTGATCCAGAACGGAGCGATCAGCAGCACCAGCAGCAGGCCCTTGCGCCGGCCGCCGAACCGGGCCACGAAGTACGCGACGGGGTAGGCGATGACCAGGCTGAGTGCCGACGCTATCGCGACGTAGACGATCGTCCGGATGACGATCGGGCCGTCGAACGCGCCGGCCCCGGCGACGTCGTGCCAGGCCTTGGCCAGGTTCGCGGAGTTCCACTGGAGCGGGTTCCACACCGCGACCGGCTGCTCGAAGATCAGGTTCAGCTTGCCGCCGGCGATGGCGAGCATCGCGTAGAACGGCACAATGAACAGGAAGATCAGCCACAGGATGCCGGGCAGGGCGAGCAGGATCCAGAACAGGCGGTGTTGCTGGCGCCGCTCACGCCGCGGCGCCCGGTACCCGCTCGCTGTCATGTGCTACGCCCCGTGGCTCACCGTCTGCCAGGCCGCCTGCCATTGCACGTCCGTGGGCACGGGCAGCTGCAGCTCCATCACCCCGCGCCGGAAATAGGACGGAAGCACCACGGTGGACGTCAGGTTCGGCGCCAGCAGGCCCTCCTTGACCAGGCGCTGCGGGGTGACCGCCGTCAGCGGCTGCATGTAGCCATTGAAGCTGATGTTGGTCAGCACGTTCGGCAGGTCGAGCATGTAGTTGAGGAACAGGTTGGCGAGCACCGGGCTCTTCGCGCCCTTGAGGACGGTGATCAGGTCGTTCCCGACCGGGCCCTTGCCGTCTTGCGGGAACCAGTAGCCGAGGACGTCGGGCGAGACACCCTTGGGCAGGTAGGCGGGGGCGGCCGCCATGTCGCCGGACCAGGCGTGGTGGATCCAGATCTGGCCGCTGGGGACCTCGGTGTAGTCGTTGTTGTCGATGTGGACGCCCGTCATGCTGGACAGCTGCTGCAGGGACTTGGCGGCCGCGGCGATCTGGGACGTACTGGTGGTGTTGAGGTTGAAGATTCCGTTCTTCATCAGGCCGAGGCTGATGCTCTCCCGGTAGTCGTCGAGGATGGCCACCTTGCCCTTGTACTTGGCCTGCCAGGGCATGGCCCACGGGTTGGCCATCGTGTACGGGTTCTCCGGCACCTTGTCCTTCCGCCAGGCCATGCCCGTCGTGTAGATCGTGTACGGCACCGTGTACTGCCACTTGCCGTCGTAGAAGGGGTTGGTGAAGTCCGGCCACGCCTGCGAGATGTTCGGGATGTAGCTGTGGTTGATCGGCTGGATGAGCTTGCCCTCCACCAGCTGGCCCATCAGATCGATGGTGGGGAAGAAGATATCGAAGTTCACCTTCCCGGAGCGCAGCTTGGCCATCGCCTCGCTCGTGTTGTTGAACGTGGTCACCTGGGGGACCGGGACGTTGTACTTCTTCGCGAAGTCCTTCAGGCACTGCTGGTTGATGTAGGCGACCCAGTTGTAGATCTTCAGCGTGTTGCCCTGCTCCGCCTGCAGGCCACTCTTGATCGCCTTGTTGTCGGAGAAGATGGGCCAGGTCACCGGGTGGTTCGGCCGCGGCAGCGGGATCGTGGTCGCGCCGGTAGTGCCGGCCGTCCCGCCGGAGCACGCCGCCAGCAGCGGGCCGAGCCCGCCCGCGACTAGCCCGGCGCCTGCGCTTCCCCGGAGGAAGCTCCGCCTGGACAATCCCGGCCGCGGGGGGCCATCCTCCGACCAGCCTTCTCTCGGATGCATGGTCGCCTCACCTCTCCTCGGCGGCCGTTCGGGTTGGTCAACCCCGGATGGATACATCCTGACTGAACGGTCCGTCAATAAGTCGTACTCCTACTCCTGCGCGGGTACAGGCGCAAGACTTTCTGAGTAAAACTTCCGGTCATGCGCTGAAGCTGACCGCCAGCTGACGGTCAGCTGATGGTCCGGGCAAAGCTGGCAAAGTTCGCGGTGAAACGGTCGACGTCGCTCTCGTCGTGCTGGACGGAGATCAGCCACTGCTCAGTCTTCCCCCACGGCGGCAGGAAGACGCCGCCGTTGTGCTGGAAAAGCCAGTGCGCCTGGCTGTAGCGGTCGTTGACGTCGAGGAACCCGCGGTAGTCGCGGACCGGCTGGGGCGAGAAGACCACGCATCCCTTGGCGCCCACGGCCACCACGTGCGCGGCCAGGCCGTTGCGGGCGATCTCGGCCTCCAGTCCGGCGACCGCGCGCTCGCGCAGCCGGCCGATCCGGTCATAGGCCTCGGGGGTCGCCACCTCGCAGAGCATAGCCCGGGCAGCCGCCATGGCCATGGGGTTGCCGTTGAAGGTGCCCACCTGCTCGTAGTCGCCGTTCGCGACGTGCTCCATCACCGGCTCCGACCCGCCGATCGCGGCGACGGCGATCCCGCCGCCGATCGACTTGGCCAGGCAGGTGATGTCGGGGACCACCCCGGTCAGGCCGGTGGCCCCGCCCGGCCCGGCGGTCAGGCCGGTCTTGACCTCGTCGAAGGTGAGCAGCGCGCCGTGGGCGTGCAGCAGGTCAGCGAGCGCGGCCAGGTAGCCGGGCTCGGGGCAGATGATCCCCGCGTTCATCATGATCGGCTCGATGATCATCCCGGCTACCCCGCCTTGGTGCTCGTCGAGCAGGCGGGCGACGCTGTCGAGGTCGTTGAAGCTGGCGACGAGGGTGAGCTTGACGATCGCGTCCGGGATGCCGGTGCTGGCCGGAACCTGCGTGGGCTTGCCGGCCGGGCCGACATCCTCGGGCTCCGGGGTGACCGAGACCTGCACCGAGTCGTGGTGGCCGTGGTAGCAGCCCTCCACCTTGATGATCAGGTCCCGCCCGGTGACCGCCCGCATCAGGTGGACGGCGTCCATCGTCGCCTCGGTGCCCGAGTTGGCGAACCGCCACAGCGGCAGGCGGAACCGCCGGGCCAGCTCGTCCGCGACCGTCAGGGCATCCTCGGTCGGCTGGGCGAAGTGGGTGCCGAGGGCGACCTGGCTGCGGACCGCCTCGACGATCGCCGGGTGGGCGTGCCCGGCCAGGGCCGCCCCGTACCCGCCGTGCAGGTCCACGTACTCGTTGCCGTCGACGTCGTAGATCTTGGAGCCGCGGCCGTGGCTGAGCCACACCGGCTGCGGGGCGGTGATCTGCCAGCTCGAGGTGACACCGCCCGCGAGGGTGTGGCCCGCGCGCTCGGCCAGGCGGGCCGACTGCGGCTGGCGCTCGGTGAAGATCCGCTCTTGCTCCGCGATGACCCGCTGGAGGTCGACGGGCGCGCGGGCCGGACTGTCCTGCTTGCTGGCCACGATGCACTCCTCCGGCTGACTGAACGTTCAGTCTAAGGCGGAGCCTGTGGCCAGGGCAAGACGATCCGGCCGTCGGGGTCAGCCGGGGATGCGGGAGCGGACGGCGGGCACCCGGGCCGCTGCCACCCGCCAGCCGAGCAGGAACAGCCCCAGGAAGACCGCGGACACGGCGATGAACGCGATCTCGGTGCCCGGCCCGGCGGCCACCCGCAGCGCCTGCCCGATGGCCACCGTCGCCACCCACACCCCCACCCCGGTCGGGACCAGGGCGAATGGCTGGCGCCACGACCGGGTGGCCAGCTCGCCGACGGCCAGGCCGGCCAGGAACGGCCACGCCGTGCCCGCCACCCCGGCCAGGCTTTCCCCGGCGTGGTGGTTGGCCCGGCCGATCACGACGAAGGCGAGCACGCAGAGCACATCGGCGAGCACACCGAGGGCAGCACGCACAGGCTCAGGCTAGGGCATGTCCCGGGCGTACACTGCGGGGGTGCCTGATCGCGGCGCGGTGAGCCGGTATGCGCCCCGGGCATGCCCGCCCTGATGGCTGTCCTGCTGATCGTCCACCACACCACCTCGCCCGCGCTGCAGGCGATGTTCGAGGCCGCCCGGGCGGGGGCGGGCACCGATGACATCGAGGGCGTCGAGGTGGCCGTGCGGCCCGCGCTGACGGCGTCCGCGGCGGACGTGCTCGCCGCCGACGGGTATCTGCTCGGCAGCCCGGCCAACATCGGCTACATGTCCGGGGCGCTCAAGCACTTCTTCGACGGCATCTACTACCCCTGCCTGGAGGCGACCCAGCGCCGGCCGTACGCGCTGTACGTGCACGGCAACTCCGACACCACCGGCGCCGTGCGCGCGGTGGAGTCGATCACCTCGGGCCTGTCCTGGCGGCAGGCCCGGCCGCCGCTGTCCGTGATCGGCCCCCCGTCCGCCGCTGACCTGGAGAACTGCTGGGAGCTCGGTGCCGTCCTGGCCGCCGAGCTGGCCGGCTGATTACGGGGGCCGCTCGCGCGTGCGCTCCCGGCGGCGCTCGCGCCCCGGCCTGCGCGCCAGCCCCACGGCGGCGCCCACGGCCACCACCACCAGCGGGATGACCGTCAGCCGCGGATCCGGGGCGGCCGAGTGGGCGCTGGCCAGCAGCGAGCCCAGGAAGACCAGGTACGCGCCGATGATCAGGGCGCCGGTCGCCCGGCTCACGCCGCTGTCGCGGTAGGCGAACCCGAGCGAGGCCAGCGTCATCACCAGGTACCAGACCGCGATCAGGGCCGACTGGGGTGAGGGCGGCCCGAGGCCGGTGATGGCGGCCGGGATGAGCAGCCCGGCGGTCACGTTCAGCGCGTTGCTGTTCAGCGTCGTGCTCAGCATGGCGGCGCCGCGGCCCCGGGCGGCCAGGTAGACGGCGGCGACCGCGTTCGGCAGGCTGGTCACCGCGGCCAGGACGACGCCGCCGGTGACGATCTCGGGGACGGCGAAATGCGTGCCGAGCAGCGACGCCGACCGCTCCATAGTCACGCTGGCCACCACCACGACCACCAGGGCGGCCACCGCGACGGCCACGTCCCGGCCGCGGCCGGGCTGCGGGTGGATGACCTCCTCCAGCTCCTGCTCCTCCTCGGTGACGGCGACGGTGAGCCAGGCCTCCCACCGCCGCGCCAGCGCCAGCCGCTGCAGGCGGGCATGGCCCGCGCCGAGGGCCACCAGGTAGGGCAGCAGGGCGGCGAGCACCGCGATCAGGCCGGCCGCGGGCGGGATCAGGCCCAGCACCGTGACCAGGCAGGCGGCCGCGATCCAGATGGCCACCACCCCGCCGAGGAGCACCACCCGGCGGTGCAGCGCGATGCCCCCGGCGACCACGGCGCCCAGCCCGAGCAGCGCGGCCAGATTGAAGACGTTCGAGCCGATGATGACCCCGGCGCCGATCTTGCTCTGGTGAGCGGAGAGCGCGGCCACGGCGGAGGTGATCTCCGGTGCGTCCGCCGCCAGCGCGGCGAGCACGCCGAGCATGCCCTCGGACAGGCCCAGCCGTTCGCCGATCCGCTCCAGCCGGGTGACGAGCACGTAGCTGGTGGCGAGGCTGACGGCGGCGCCGGCCACGAACAGCGCAGCGGGGAGAGCGACCGGCATCGAGGCGTCCCTCCTGGTGTCTGCCATGCGGGCCCGGCGCCGGCCAGCCGTCCCGGCTCTCCAGCCCCTCACCATTGATAGCTTCCCGGCGCAAGCGCCCGCAACGTAGCCTGGGGCAGCGGGACCACGGCCAGGGAGGTGGGTCATGGGATCGCTTGGCTTCTGGCGGCGTGCGCTGGCTGATCCGGACCGGACAGCGGCGATCGAGCCGGACGGCGCGGCCCACACCGCCGGTGACCTGCTGGCCCGGGTCAACCAGCTGACCCACGGCCTCCGGGCCCAGGGCCTGCGGACCGGTGACGGCGTGGCCGTGCTGGCGCCCAACGGGATCGCACCGCTGGAGGTCTACCTGGCCGCGCTCCAGTCCGGCTGGTACGTCACCCCGATCAACTGGCACTTCACGGCCCCGGAGATCGCCCGCATCGTGCGCGACAGCGAGGCGAAGGCGTTCTTCGTGCACGAGCGGTTCGGCCCGGCCGGGGCCACGGCCGCCGACGAGGCCGGGGTGCCGGCCAGCGGGCGGATCAGCTACGGCGATGTGCCGGGGTTCCGCCCCGTGCAGCGCATCCGCGAGGGCCAGCCCACCGGCCTGCCCGGGCACCGGACCGCCGGCGCCGCCATGCACTACACATCCGGCACCACCGGTCGGCCGAAAGGGGTGCGCCGGCCGCTGTCCGGGCTTGACCCGGACGAGGCGGCCGAACTGGGGTCCGCCCTGCCGCAGTTGTTCGGCATCACCACCGGCCCGCCGAACGTGCACCTGGTCACCTCGCCGCACTACCACACGGCGGTGACGGTGTTCGGATGCGGCGCCGCCCAGATGGGGCACGGCCTGGTCTACATGGATTCCTGGGACGCCGAGCAGGCGCTGGCCCTGGTGGAGCGGCACCGGGTGACCAACACCCACATGGTGCCGACCCAGTTCAAGCGCCTGCTCGCGCTGCCTGACGAGGTCCGGCGCCGCTACGACCTGTCCTCGATGCGCTGGCTGCTGCACGCGGCCGCGCCGTGCCCGGTGGGGATCAAGCACGCGATGCTGGACTGGTGGGGGCCGCGGGTGTACGAGTACTACGCGGCTACCGAGGGCGGCGGCACGATCGCGACCCCGCAGGACTGGCTGGCCCGGCCGGGCACGGTGGGCAGGCCGTGGCCGGTCAGCGAGATCATGATCGCCGACGATGACGGGAACGAGTGCCCGCCCGGGGTGCCCGGCGCCGTGTACATGCGGATGACGCTGCCGGACTTCGTGTACAAGGGCGACCCGGCCAAGACCGAGGCCAGCCGGCTGCGCGGGTACTTCACCGTCGGCGACATCGGCTATCTGGACGCCGATGGCTTCCTGTTCCTGTGCGACCGGAAGTCCGACATGATCATCTCGGGCGGGGCGAACATCTACCCGGCCGAGATCGAGGCCGCGATCATCATGCACCCAAAGGTGGCCGACGTCGCGGTGTTCGGCGTCCCCGACGACGAGTGGGGCGAGTCGGTCATGGCCGTGGTCGAGCCGGTCGAGGGGGCCGGCGCCGGGCCGGACCTGGCGGCGGACATCCTCGCCTCGCTGGAGGGCCGGCTGTCCCGGATGAAATGGCCGCGGTCGATCGACTTCACCGGCGCCTTGCCGCGTGATCCCAGCGGCAAGCTGCTCAAGCGCCGCCTGCGCGAGCCGTACTGGGAGGGGACGGGCAGCGCCATCTGACGGGCCCACGGACCACGGCGCGACTGGAACCGAGGTCGAGATCGGGGCCGCCGCGCTCGCCGCCCGCAATCGTGCCCACACCCTCGCCGAGGCCCGGCAGCGGATGAGGCTGACCCAGGCGCAGGTGGCACGGCGGATGAACGTCCGCCAGGAACGGGTCTCCGCTATCGAGCGCGCCGAACCGGGCGCAACCGAGGTCCGGACGCTGGCGGCCTATGTGAGCGCGCTCGGCGGAAGGCTGGAGATCATCGCGCACATCGGCGGCGAGCGCGTGCTGCTGCGGTAGCCGCTCGCAGGTCGGCCGGCGGCTGTGGTCCGATCTGGGCCGGGATCCGGCCGCGCGGCCCGCGGGTCAGCTGGCCCTGGAGGAGGGCTTGCCGTCCCGTTGAAAGCCGCTGCCCGGGCCGTTCGCCGTGGCCGACGCGGCGAGGGCGAGGATGTCGAGCAGATGGTCCACGGCGCGCGGGTCGGGCGGCTGGCCGTAGGTGACCGCGAACACCTGACGCCAGGCGCCGGGCAGGGGCTGCGCGCGGATGCCGGGATGGCGGGCCGCGTTGATGGCCAGGCCGGGCAGGATGGTGACGCCGAGCCCGGCCGCGACCAGCGCCTGTGCCGCGACATGATCGTCGGTGGTGAAGGCGATCTTCGGGCTGAACCCGGCATGCTGGCAGAGCCAGATCAGATGCCCCCGGCAGTGCTCGCAGCCAGCTATCCACGGGCTGTGCGCGTGGGCGGCCAGGTCGGTCCGGCCGGCCTCGCCGGCCGTGGGCTGGCCGCTGCCGGGCTGGCTGCCGCCCGGCTGGGCCCCGGCTAAGCCGCCGCCCGGCGAGGGCCTGGTCACCAGGTGGATCTGCTCGTCGAGGATCAGCCGGGTCCTGGCCCCTTCCGCGCTGGCGGGCGGGCCGACCGGGGTCCCGTCCTGCATGTGCCGGACGACCAGCGCGACGTCAACCTGCCCCGCCCGGAGCATCCGCATCGCCTCCGGCGCCTCGGCCTCCGCCAGCAGCAGGTCGATCCCCGGGTGGCCGACCGCCAGCCGGGACAGCGCGCCGGGAACGATGGTCGCCAGCGCGGAGGCGAATCCCGCCAGCCGGATGCGTTCCTGCCGCTGCTCGACGTGCGCGGCCAGTTCCCGCTCGGCGGCGTCCAGCCGGCCGAGAATCTCCTCCGCCCGGCCGGCCAGCAGGCGGCCGGCATCGGTCAGCTGGATGCCCCGCCCCGACCGCCGGGTGAGCCTGGCGCCGGTCTCGGCCTCCAGCCGCGCCAGATGGTGGCTCACCGAGGGCTGGGCGTAGTTAAGCGCCCGAGCCGCGGCAGTCACCGATCCATGCCGAGCCACCGCGACCAGGATGCGCAGCCGGGTCATGTCCAGAATGCAGCAATAATAGATCGCCTCGATCCGTCGGCTTCACCCCGGTATGGGTGCCTATCTGACCCGGTAGTGTCGGGGTTGCGGCCTATGCTCCGGCGGGCTCGGGCCGGGGCCGGCCTTCCAGCAGCGGGTCGCCCGGCTGGCGCACCGGGTTCCCCGCCTGGCGCCGGCGCCGCCAGGCGATCCCCGACAGGGCCTCCAGCACCACCCGGCCCGCCAGGAAGGCGGTGATCTCCGCGTGGTCGTAGGGCGGCGAGACCTCCACCACGTCCATGCCCGCCAGCGGCAGCTCCATCGCGATCCGCCGCACCGCGTCGAGGAGCTGGCGGCCGGTCAGCCCGCCCGGCTCGGGGGTACCCGTGCCCGGCGCCATGCCGGGATCGACCACGTCCACGTCCACCGACAGGAACACCGCGTCGCAGTCGTCGGTGGCGATGGCGAAGGCCTCGGTCAGGCAGGCGTCCAGGCCCCGCCCCACCACCTCCGTCATCTCGTAGCTGCGCATCCGCTGGCCAGCCATCCAGTCCAGCGTCTCCGGCTCGGGCCAGTAGCCGCGCAGCCCGATCTGCAGGAATCTGTCGCCCCGCACGGCGCCTGACTCGATGAGGCGCCGCATCGGCGTGCCGTGCCCGTACAGCGAGCCGAACTGGGTGTCGCCGGTGTCGGCGTGGGCGTCGAAGTGGATGAGCGACACCCGTCCCCAGCCGACGTGGCGGGCCACCCCGGTGGCGTCGGGAAAGGTGATGGTGTGGTCGCCGCCGAGGATCACCGGCAGCGCGCCGCCCTGGCAGGCCGTCAGGACGGCCTCCTCCAGCGCCCGGAGCGAGCGTTCGGTCTCGCCCGATGGCATCTCCACGTCACCGGCGTCGGCCACCCGCATGTCGACCAGCGGGTCCACCCCGAGCGCCAGATGGGGGCGGGAGGCGTCGTGCGGCAGGTAGTCGGTGAAGCGGATCGCCTGCGGGCCGAACCTGGCGCCCGCCCGGTACGAGGTGCCGCCGTCGAACGGGGCCCCGATGATCAGCACATCGGCCCCCGCCCAGGTAGCGGGCTCGGCGAGGTCGGCCTGGGGCACGCCGAGGAAGGTGGCATCCGGCCCGTACATCCCGCCCATCCGCGCCATGACCCCTCCCGAGATCGCCAGTCACGCCAGTATGCTCCCAGCACTCAGCGAGCGGCCCGGCGCCACGGGGTGTGGCGGCGCCGGGCACTCCTCCCGCAGCAGGCCTCGGCCTACTCCTCGGCGCCGACCAGGACGCGCTGCGCAGCCGGGGGCTCGTCCTCACTGAGGGAGGTCCGGGGCAGGATGCGAGCGAGCGGGGCGGGGAGCCACCAGTTGGCCTTGCCGAGCAGCTCCATCACGGCCGGGACCAGCACCATCCGCACCAGCGTGGCGTCGATGAGCACCGCCACCGCCAGGCCGAGGCCGATCTGCTTGACCGCCACGTTCGCGCCGAGCACGAAGGACAGGAACACCACCACCATGATCGCCGCCGCGGCGGTGATCACCCGGGCGGTCTGGGCCAGCCCGCGGGCGACCGACGCCGCGTTGTCGCCGGTGGCGTCGTAGTTCTCGCGGATCCGCGAGAGCAGGAACACCTCGTAGTCCATGGACAGGCCGAACAGGATGACGAACAGGAATATCGGCACCCAGGTGGTCACGGGCATCGGCTCGGGGAACCCGAACGCGTGCCCCAGCCAGCCGAACTGCACGATGGCGACGAGCACGCCGTAGGCGGCGGCGATCGACAGCAGGTTCATCACCGCCGCCTTGATCGCGACGACGACCGACCGGAACATCACCGTCAGCAGCAGCGTGGACAGCGCGACCACCACCCCGATCAGCCACGGCAGGCGGTGCCAGACGATGTTGGCGAACGCCACGCCGCCGGCGTTCGGCCCGGTGAGGTAGGCGTGGATGCCGGTGCCGGCGGTGGCGCGCGGCAGCACGTCGGCCTGGATCCGGTTCACCAGCGCGTTGGTGGCCGTGTCCTGCTCACCCGTGGTGGGGTAGGCGACCATCATCGCGGCGGCCCCGTCCCGGCTCACCACGACCGGCGTGACGGCGGCCACGCCCGGGGTGTGCCGGATCGCGGCGGCCAGCCCGGCCGTGCTCGCGGCGGGTGAGGGGAGCTTGGCCGCCACGATCAGCGGCGCGTCGAAACCGGGCCCGAACCCCTTGGCCATCGTGGTGTAGCTCGCGTAACCCATGGTGCCGCGGGCCTGGCTGGACTCGTCGGGGAAGTTCAGCTTCAAGGCCAGGGCGGGCGCGGCCAGCGCCAGCATGATTCCGGCGGAGACCGCGGCCGCGGTCACCGGGTGGCGCTGGATCACCCCTGCCCACCGCTCGGCGGCAGGAGCAGCAGAACGGTTGGCACGGCGCCGGTGTAGCCGCGCGGGCAGCCGCACCTTGCTGGGCTTGGCGAGCCGGCCGCCGGTGAAGCCGAGCAGCGCGGGCAGCAGGGTCAGCGAACCGAGCAGCATCATGGCCACGGTGGCGGCGGCCGCGACCGCGACCCCGTCGAGCAGCGGCTGGCGCAGCACCAGCAGGCCGAGCATGCCGATCACCACGGTGGTGCCGGCGATCAGCACGGTCCGGCCCGCGGTCCGCATCGCGGTCACCGCCGCGTCCTCCGGGGTCGCGCCGCCCCGCAGTGCTTCGCGGAAACGCGTCACGATGAACAGGGCGTAGTCCACGCCGACCCCCAGGCCGATCATGGCGGCGATGATGGGGGAGAACGACGGGGCGGGCACGACGTGGCCGAGCAGGGCGATCAGCGACAGGCCGCCGCCGATGCCGAGCAGGGCGGTGGCGATCGGCAGGCCCATGGCCAGGAATGAGCCGAACGCGATGAGCAGCACGACCGCCGCCGCGATCACGCCCACGCCGTCGGTGGGGCCACCGTAGGGCGTCTCGGCCAGGTCGACCACGTCGCCGCCGAGGCGGAAGGTCACGCCGTGCCCGGATGCGACGCGGGCGTCGTGCATGAGCGCGAGCGCCTCACCGTTGCTGATCTTGGTGGATGGGACGCCGAACTGGATGGCCGCGAACGCGATGTGGCCGTCGCGGGAGATCTGGCCGGGTGCCCGGTAGGGGCTGGTGACCGCGGTGACGTGCGCCGCCCGCGCGAACGGGGCGAGCGCGGTGGTGACCCGGGCGCGGACGGCGGGGGAGGTGACGGGGGCGGCCGACTCGATGGCCAGCGTCAGCGTGTCCCCGGACTGGCGGGGGAAATGCTGGTTGAGCAGCGCCTGCCCGGGGTCGCTGCCGGTGTAGTTGTCCTGGGCGGGTGCGCCGTAGGAGATGAACAGGGTGATCAGGCAGGCGACCCCGGCCAGCCAGGCGAGCAGGGTCAGCCAGCGGTGGCGGTAGCAGGCGCGGCCGAGCCCGCCGATCAGTCCGGGGCGGCCAGGCCCGGCGCCCCGGAGGGGGGCGCCGGCGGTGCGGGTGACGGGTGCGTACGACATCGGAGTCTCCACGAGCCGAGGAGTGGGTTGTCGCTCTCGATGCTCGCTGGAGACGGCGGCCAGGACGTCGTACGCAGGGAGGCAGTTGCCCGGGCCGGGTACTCAGCCGGAGTACTCCGCGCGAAGTACCCCGGCTGCCCGGTCTGGCCTCAGGGCGCGGGCGCCAGGCCGGAGGCCGAGTCAGCCGCGGAGATCTGCAGGCTGACCGCTGTGTTCCGCCTGGTGCTCTGATTGGCCGGGGCGGCGAGGGTCACGGTGCTGCCGCTGCTGCCGCGCCGTTGGTGACGATGGGATGGCTGGCCTCACAGGCGCCAGCACCGCCAGCGCCGTCGTTGGCCCAGATGGTCTGCACCGCGAAGGTGCCGGTGGCCAGCGCGAGGTCGAACGACCCGCCGCTGGTGCCGGGGGTGATCCAGGCGCACTTGTCGGCGGCCTCCTCGCCGGAGGAGTCGGTCCACCCGCCGGGCGGGTTCTGGTCGGTGATGGTCTCGGCGTACTCGTGGCCGTTCACGATGGAGAATCCGTCGTCGAGGCCGGCGCTGCCGGCGTTGACGAAGCTCTCTCCGCAGGAGGCGCCCAGGTCGGTGACATAGGGCATGTTGGTGAACGCGATGTCACCGTAGGGCGAGGCCACCCCCACGAACGGGTCGCCGTTCCAGTCGTGCCACGCGCAGAACGTCCCGCTCGGGCCGAACCCGTCGGGGTGGGTGCCGGTCGGGGAGAGGATGTCGTACTGCGCGTCCCGGTTGAGCGCCGCGGTGGTATTGCCGAAGTGGGCGGCCGCGTTGACCGCTTCGGTGCCCAGCTGGGCGGGGGTCGCCTCGCTGGGCGAGGGCGCGCTCTCGTCGACCCAGACACCGGCCAGGGCGCCGCCGGTGGGGTAGGCGACGTGCTCGGTGTTGCTGGCCGGGCAGGACTGGGCGCCGACCGCGACGCCGTCGCAGTACTGGGTCATCACGCCGGACCACAGCTCGTTGTTCGTGCCCAGGCCCTTGAAGAACTCCTGCAGGTAAGGAGCGGCGCCGGAGGGGTCACCGGAGAGGGTGATGTCGCCGGCCGAGTTGGTGGACTGGGTGCCCCACTGGGAGCCGTAGAAGACCAGGTAGACCCGTTCCTGGCCGGTGGTGACGCCGATGCCGTCGATGCCGCCGCCGTAGTTGAGGTCGTTGGGCGACGCGGCGGGCGCCGCGGCGGCGGGGTGGCCGCGGGCCCAGGCGCTCATCTTCGCCAGCTGCGGGCGGGTCGGGATCACGCCCTGACGGTAGGAGTGGTGATAGGCCGGCGAGTACGGATTCGCGCTGGCAGGCGGCCCGGCGGCGGAGGCCTGGGCCCCGGTGACGGCAATCTGCATTCCGGCGCCCAGCGCCATGGCCGCTAACGCGGCGGTGCCGCCGCGGCAGGCCCACCGCCGGGCGGGGTGGCGAGATCTCATCCTGCGCTCCCTCCAGGGCCGCACCGCGGGCCGCGGTGCCTGCGGGCAAGATAACGAGGCCCTTTTCGGGGGTCAATGGACGGCGGCGATAGTTACCGGTAAAGAAGCGGGCCGGCCGGATTGAACACCTATTAAAACGGCCAAAAGTCCAATTTTGGACAATGGGGGTGGCCGAAATCCGGGGCCACCCCCGGCGTGTCCGGGGCTGACCGCGCGCCTCGTTCCCGACCTGGCGGGCGCGCCAGGGGGGTCAGGAGGCGGACAGCGCGGTGTTGTCGATGAAAAAACTCGTGGTGTGACCGGACAGGGTGTCGGTGCCGGTGAACTTGAGGGTGATCCCCTGGCCCGGCTGGCCGTGGTAGGAAACTCATGTCCTCCACTTCGTGACCCCGTGAACGCCGGGCTGCGGGCCGCGCAGCACCACGGGCAGAGACAGCAGGCGGCGTCGGTCCGTCGCCGCAGCGGAAGCATAACGAAGGCTCATTATGGGGGGTTTCCGCCCGTCCTTCAGGGCAGATTGCGTATTCCGGCCAGCGTGTCGGCCGGAACGGAACCGGGTTGCGGGGCGTCTAAGCCTTGCGGCGTACCCGGAACGGACGCCGTCGTCGGCCGCCGTGACTGGGAGGTGCGCATGCGCAGCGTCTCGTTCCTCGCTGCCGCCGCGGTCATCGGGCTGTCGGCCCTGACCGCGGCCTGCGGGCAGCAGACGGCCGGCTCGGCGACGGGCGGATCGTCCGGCCGCCCGGCTCCCTCCACCGGGGCGCCGGCGGCGGCCGCCTGTGGCGCGGCCACGCCGGCGTCGCCGCCTGGCCGTGTCCTCACCCTCAGCGCCGGCGACAGCGGCCGGGCGTTCTGCGTCAAGCCGGGCACGGGGGTGCTGATCTACCTCAAAGGCACACCGACGCTCAAGTGGGCGGCCCCCAAGTCAAGCTCGGCCGCCCTGGTCCCGAGAGGGAACGGCCACCTGGCGCTCGCGCTCGGGGTGACCGGCGGGTACTTCGTCGCGGCCCAGCCGGGCGTGGCGGCCATCACCTCGTCACGGAGCCCGTGCCACCTCCAGGCCTCGGCCAGCCCGCCCGCCGGACACCAGAAGAAGTGCGGGATCACCCAGACCTTCCGGGTGACCGTGCGAGTGGCCAGCTGACCCTTGGCCGGGCCGGCTCAGGATCGGCTCTGCTCCCCGCCCGGCCCGGCCGGCCCGGCTGAGGGTTCCCGGCGGCCCGGCTACGGGCTCCCGGCCGAGCCGGCCAGGCCGTGCTCGTAGGCGATCACCACCAGCTGGGCCCGGTCGCGGGCGGTGAGCTTGATCATGGCCCGGCTGACGTGGGTCTTCGCGGTGAGCGGGCTGACCACCAGCCGCGCCGCGATCTCGTCGTTGGACAGGCCTGCGGCGACCAGCGCCACCACCTCACGCTCACGGTCGGTGAGAGAGGCCAGCCCGATCTGCCGCGCCATCGCCTGCGCGTCATCGGGTGAACCGTCAGCTCCCGGGCCGCCCGCCCGGCCCGTCCCCGCGGTGGGCGCCGCCGCTGGCTGGCGGGCCGGGCGGGCACCGGCCTGGCCGGCCGTGAACGCCGCGATCAGCGAGCGGGTGACGCCCGGCGACAGCAGCGCGTCGCCGCGGGCGACCACCCGCACCGCCTGGAGCAGTTCCTCCGGCTCGATGTCCTTGACCACGAAGCCGCTGGCGCCAGCCCGCAGGGCGGCGAAGACGTGCTCGTCGTCGTCGAAGGTGGTGAGCACGACCACCCGGACGGACGCGAGGCCCGGGTCAGCGGTGATGCGGCCGGTCGCGGTGAGCCCGTCCACCTCGGGCATGCTCAGGTCCATCAGCACCACGTCGGGCCTGAGCTCACGGGCGAGGGCCACGGCGGCACCGCCGTTAGGTGCCTCGGCGACGATGCTGATGTCGGCGGCGGACTCCAGCAACGCCCGGAACCCGGCCCGGACCAGTGCCTGGTCGTCGGCGAGTAGGACGCGGATCATTTCCCGTCCTCGCCGGCCGCCAGCGGGAACCAGGCCAGCACCTCGAAGCCGCCCTGCGGGCGGGGGCCGGCCGTCACCTTCCCGCCGACCGCGCCGGCCCGCTCGGCCATCCCGGTCAGCCCGTGCCCGCCACCGGCGGGCGGCGGTCCGTCACCGGCGGGGCGGGCGGGGGCGGACTCGCCGCGGTCTGCGTCCCGGCTGTCTTCTGCGCCTTGGCTGTCCTCTCCGGCGCGGCCGCCGTCGTCGGTGACCCGGATCGCCAGCGCGGCGGGCTCGTAGCGCAGCGACACGGCCGCCTTGGCCGCCTGCCCGGCGTGCCGGAGCACGTTGGTCAGCGACTCCTGCAGGATCCGGTAGGCGGCCTGGTCCACCTCTGGCCGCAGCGGCCTCTGCTCGCCTTCGACCTCGACCGTCACCGGCGCCCCGGCGGCGGTCACCGCGTCGCACAGCGCGGGCAGCCGGTCCAGGCCGCCCGCCAGGGTCTGCGGATCGCCGGAGGCCGGCGTGCGCAGCTGGCCGAGAGTGGCCCGCATCTCGGCGAGTGCCTCCTTGCTGGTCGCCCGGATCGCGGTGAGCGCGCGGCGCAGGTTCGTGTCGCCGCCGTCGAGCAGGTGCAGCGCGGAGCCGGCCTGCACGGTGATGGTGGCCATGCTGTGCGCGACGGTGTCGTGCAGGTCCCGCGCGATCCGCAGCCGCTCCTCGGCCACCCGCCGGGCCGCCTCGGTCTCGCGTTCCTCATGCGCCACCCGGAGCCGTTCGGCGGTCTCGGCCGCGAGCGCCCGTCTGCCCCGGACGACCTCGCCGAGCGTGACCGCCAGGAAGAGGATGGCGATCTGCGGCAGGAACGTGGCGGCCAGCGAGACCAGGCCCTGATGGGTGGAGGCGCCGACCACGAACAGCCCGATCGCCATGAAGACGGCCGGGATGACGATGGCGAGCAGGAGGTAGCCGGCGGCCGCCGCGTCATACAGCGGCAGCGACAGCAGCGGCGCGGGGGAGATGTCCCGCCGGTCGAAGGTGTAATACAGCAGCAGCAGCACCGAGCAGGCGATCAGCTCGAACCGGGGCCAGCGGTGCCGCACCAGCACCGGCAGCACCATGATCCCGCCGAGAACGTAGGCGAGCGCATTGAGCGGCGCCGCGCCCGGGCCGCCGCCGGTGGCCACGCTGATCTCGACCGCGATCAGCACCACCACGGCCAGGCCGACGTCGATGAGCCGGATACCGAGCGGGCCGTGCGCTCCTTTCACGCGGCCACCGTACGCGACCCGGGGTGGCGCCGGGAAATAACTCGCCCGCCTCCTGCGTCCGCGCCGGGCCGGGCGGCACGCCTGCTGGCAGGATCACGGTGTGGCCTTTGATGAACTGGACCAGCGGATCGTCGGTGTTCTGGTCGAGAACGCCCGCGCCACCTACTCCGAGATCGGGGCGCGGGTCGGGCTGTCGGCGCCCGCGGTCAAGCGCCGGGTGGACCGGCTACGGGCGACCGGAGCCATCACTGGGTTCTCCGCCACGGTGGATCCAGCCGCCCTCGGCTGGACAACCGAGGCCTATGTGGAGCTGTTCTGCCGCGGGCGCACCTCACCCGCGGACATCCGCGCCGCCGTGGGCCGGTACCCGGAGGTGACCGGGGCGGCCACGATCACCGGAGAGGCGGACGCCCTGCTGCATATCCGGGCCGCCGATGTCCGCCACTTCGAGCAGGTGGTCGAGCGGATCAGCGCCGAGCCCTTCGTGGTCCGCACCCGGAGCGTGATCGTGCTCTCCCGGCTGGTGAGCCGGGCCGACATCCTGCCCCCCGGGCCGGACGGCCCGGCCGGATAATTCCGGAAAACTTGGCTGCTGACCTGCGCAACCGGCTAGAGTCCCGGCTATGCGTGACCAGGATGAGGCTGACACCTCCAAGAGCACGGCCGAGTTCCGTGCCTTCGCCGACCAGCGCCAGGGCGCGGACGCGACCCAGGCCTGGACCATGAACGCTCCCCGCAACCAGGTGGTCAAGCTGGTCGCGATCGCGGTTGGCGTAGCGGCCGTGCTCGCCATCGTCGCCTTCCTGGTCATCGGCTAGCGCTCTGGGCTGACCCCGGCCCGCTCATCGGCGCCGGGCTGATAGCGGTAACCCATGCCCGGCTCGGTGCGCAGCCAGCGCGGCCGGGCCGGGTCCGGCTCCAGCTTCCGGCGCAGCTGGGTCATGTAGAGGCGGAGGTTGCCGGTCGCGTCGGCGTAGCCGGGGCCCCACACCTCGGCCAGCAGCTGCCGCTGGCTCAGCAGCTTGCCCGGGTGCCGGAGCAGGACCTCCAGCAGATGCCATTCGGTCGGGGTGAGGCGGATGTCGGTGCCGTCCGGCCTGATGACCCGCTTGGCCGCCAGGTCGACGACCAGGTCGCCCAGCCTCACCTGCGGCGCCTCGTCGGTGGGGGTGGCCCGCCGGGCAGCGGCCCGCATCCGCGCGAGCAGCTCATCCATGCCGAACGGCTTGGTGACATAGTCGTCCGCGCCCGCGTCCAGCGCCGCCACCTTGTCGGTGCTGTCCGCCCGGCCAGACAGGACGATGATGGGCGCGCTGGTCCAGCCGCGCAGCCCGCCGATGACCTCCACCCCGTCCAGGTCCGGCAGGCCGAGGTCGAGGATGACCAGGTCCGGCGGGTGATGGGCGGCCGTCTGCAGCGCCTGCCCGCCGGTGGCGGCCGTGTCCACCTCGTAGCCGCGCACCCGCAGGTTGATCCGCAGCGCGCGCAGGATCTGCGGCTCGTCGTCGACCACCAGGACGCGGGTCACGTGGCCAGCCTGCCACCTTCGGCGGCGGCCGGGGGAGTGGCCGGCGCCGCGGGCGCCGCCTGCGCCGTCGGCGGGAAGGGGACCTGGCCGCGTTCGCGCTGGCCGGGATCGCCCTGGCCGGGGTGGTCGGGCACCGGGGCGGCGGGCAGCGACAGGACCATGGTCAGCCCGCCGCCCGGGGTTTCCTCGGGTTCGAGCGTGCCGCCCATGGCCTCGGTGAGACCACGGGAGAGCGCCAGGCCGAGCCCGACGCCGGTGGTGTTGTCGGTGTCGCCGAGCCGCTGGAAGGGCACGAACACCCGGTCGCGATCCGGCTCGGGGATGCCGGGTCCCCGGTCGGCCACCCGCAGCTCCACCCGGTCGCCGAGCGCGCTCGCGGTCAGCAGCGGCGGCTGGCCGGCCGGGGAGTAGCGGATCGCGTTCGTGGTCAGGTTGACGATGACCCGCTCCAGGATCGCCGGGTCCACCCGGACCTCGGGCAGCGAGTCCGCGATGTCCACCACGACCTGGCGGCCGTCCGGGCCCAGGTCGTCGAGCGCCCGCGCCACGATCTCCTCCAGCCCGGCCGGGCGGGGGAAGATCGCCAGCGCCCCGGCCTGGAGCCTGCTCATGTCGAGCAGGTTGTCCACCAGGTGGGCGAGCCGGTCGAGCGACTCGTCCGCGGTGGCGAGCAGCTCGTCGCGGTCCTCGTCGGTCCACCGGATGTCGGGCGAGCGCAGGCTGGTGACGGCCGCCTTGGCCGAGGCCAGCGGCGTGCGCAGGTCGTGGCTGACCGCCGCCAGCAGGGCCGTGCGCATCCGGTCGGCCTCCGCGATGGGGCGGGCCGCCTCGGCCTCGGCGGACAGGCGCTGCTGCTCCAGGGCGACCCCCGCGTAGGCGGCGAAGGCGCCGAGCACCCTGCGGTCGCTGGCGGAAACCGCCGGGCCGTGCAGGGCCAGCACAGCGTGTCGGTGACCGGCACCTCGACGTCCGCCTCGTCGGGGGTGGTGAGGGCCGGCTCGCCGGAGTGCGCGACCGCGGCCCACCGGCCGCCGGGCCCGGCTGCCGCCCTGCCCGGGACGGCGTTCCAGCAGCGTGACCGAGTCCATGCCGAACGCCTCGCGGACCCGGTCGAGCACGGCCGTGACCGCGCGCTCGCCGCGCAGCACGCTCCCGGCGGTGGTCGTCAGCAGCTCCGACTCGGCGCTGGCCCGCGCCGCCTGGCGGGTGCGCCGGGCCGCGATGTCCACCACCGAGCTGACCAGGATGGCCACCACGACGAACACGCCCAGCGCGAGGACGTTGTTGACCTCGGCGATGGTCCACTTGTGGATGGGCGGGGTGAAGTAGTAGTTGAGCAGCAGCGACCCCAGCACCGCCGCCAGCAGCGCGGGCACGAACCCGCCCACGAGCGCCACCACGACGACGGCCACCAGGAAGATCAGCACGTCGCTGGTCAGGTTGAGCTGGCCGCGCATGGCCACCAGCCCGAGCGTGAGCAGGGGCGCGAGCACGACGGCCAGCAGGTAGCCCATCAGCTGCCGGCGCAGCGTGAGGCCGCCCCGGCTGCGCGGCAGCCCGCGGCCGCGGCCCATCCGGGAGTGGGTGACGATGTGCACGTCGATGTCGCCGGAGCCGCGGATGGTGCGGGCGCCGATCCCCGGCCCGGTGAGCAGGGCCGACAGCCAGGACCGCCGGCTCGCGCCGAGCACCAGCTGGGTGGCGTTCTCGGCCCGGGCGAAGGTGAGCAGCGCTTCCGGGATGTTGTCGCCGACCACCTGGTGATAGCTGCCGCCGAGCGACTCGGCCAGCCGCCGCTGCGCGGCCAGGGCCGCCGGATCGGCGCCGGTCAGCCCGTCGGAGCGGGTGACGTGCACGGCGAGCAGGTCCCCGCCGGAGGACCGGGCCGCGATCCTGGCGGCGCGGCGGATGAGGGTCTCGCCCTCGGGGCCGCCGGTGAGCGCGACCACCACCCGTTCCCGGGCCTCCCAGGTGCCGGTGATGTGGTGTTCCGCGCGGTAGCGCTGGAGCCCTTCATCCACCTTGTCGGCCAGCCACAGCAGGGCGAGCTCGCGCAGCGCGGCCAGGTTCCCGCTCCGGAAGTAGTTGGTCAGGGCCGCGTCGATCTTTTCCGGTGGGTAGATGTTCCCGTGCGCCATCCGGCGCCGCAGCGCCTCCGGCGTCATGTTGACGAGCTCCACCTGGTCCGCCGCCCGGACGACGGCGTCGGGAATGGTCTCGCGCTGCGGCACGCCGGTGATCTTCTCGACCACGTCGTTGAGGGACTCCAGGTGCTGGATGTTGACGGTGGAGATGACGTCGATGCCGGCCTCCAGCAGTTCCTCCACGTCCTGCCAGCGCTTGGCGTTGCGGGAGCCGGGCACGTTGGTGTGCGCGAGCTCGTCGACGAGTGCGATCTGCGGCTTGCGGGCGAGCACGGCGTCGAGGTCCATCTCCTCGAAGCTGGTGCCGCGGTAGGCGATCCGGGCCCGCGGCACTACCTCCAGCCCCTCGACCAGCTCAGCGGTGTGCTTGCGTCCGTGAGTCTCCACGAAGCCCACTACCACGTCGGCGCCGCGCTCGGCCCGCCGGTGGCCCTCGCAGAGCATGTCGTAGGTCTTGCCCACGCCGGCGGCGTTGCCGAGATAGATCCGGAGCTGCCCGCGGCCTTCCTGGCTCATCGTCTCCCTGCCAGCGGAGTCTGTGCCTGCTCATACCAGTTTGGCGGCACCGGGACACCGGGCAAGCCCAGGCGGCCGGGCGGGGCAGAACCCTAACAAGATCCATGCGGCCCGGGTTCTAGGCTGTCCGCATGGCAAAGACGCCGGACGAGATGATGAGCGCGGTCAGCGAGTCGCTGGCGGAGCGCACCGGCCGGCCGCTGGCGGAGTGGGTGGCGCTGGTCCAGGCATCGGGAATCGACCCGCTCGACCAGAACGCGGTGCGGCGCTGGCTGCGAACCGAGCATGGTGTGCCGCAGAACAGCCAGTGGGCGATCGCCGACGCCGCGGCCCGCGCGGCCGGCTGGATACGGCCGGGCGTGGCCGAGTACATCGACAGCCAGTACACGGGGGCGAAGGCGGCGCTGCGCCCGATCTACGACAGGCTCGCGGCGGCCATCGAGGACTTCGGCGACGACGTGAGTGTCGAGGGCCGCGGCAGCTATACGCCGTTCGTCCGCGGGCGGCAGTTCGCCGCCGTCGCCGCGGCCACCAGGGACCGGGTGGATCTCGGGCTGCGGTTCACCGACCCGCCGGCCGCGGACCGCCTCCAGCCAGCCAGCGGGCCCGGGCAGGCTACCCATAAGATCGCGCTGCACAGCGTGGGTGACGTCGACGATCAGGTGCTGCACCTGCTCCGCCTGGCCTACGAACAGAACCCCTGAGAGCGAGATCAGCGCGTGGCCATCGTTCTGCTTATTCTTGCTGCTGGCCCGGCTGCTACGGCTGGTAGCGGTAGCCCATCCCGGGTTCGGTCAGCAGATGGCGGGGCCGGGACGGATCGTCCTCCAGCTTGCGGCGCAGCCCGGCCATGTGGAAGCGCAGATAGTGGGTGTAGCGCTCGTACCCGGGTCCCCAGATCTCGGTGAGCAGCCGCTGGGTGCCGACCAGCTGCCCGGGGTGGCGCAGCAGGATCTCCAGCAGGCGCCACTGGGTCGGGGTGAGCCGCACGGTCCTGGCCCCATCGAGCGCGGTGCGGGCGGCGAGGTCGATCTCGCAGCGGCCGACCCTCACCCTGACCGGCAGCGGCCCCGTGTCGTCGCGGCGCAGCGCGGCCCGGAGCCGGGCGAGGAGCTCTTCCATGGAGAACGGCTTGGTGACGTAGTCGTCGGCGCCGGCGTCGAGGGCGGCGATCTTGTCACCAGGCCCGGTGCGGCCGGAGAGCACGATGACCGGCGCCCGGGACCAGCCGCGCAGCTCCCTGATCACCTCGATCCCGTCCACATCCGGCAGCCCGAGGTCGAGGATGACGGCGTCCGGCGGCCGCCGGCGGGCCTCGGCGAGGGCCTCCCGCCCGGTCGCGGCCGTGGTGACGTCGTACTTGCGCACCCGCAAGTTGATACGCAGGGCACGCAGCATCGCGGGCTCGTCATCCACGACGAGCACCCGCTGGCCCTTCGGCACCGCGGGACGCGCGGGCGGACTCGCCGTCTGCCCGCGCGTCTCCGTCGTCATCGTGTCTGCTGGGTGGCGCTAGGGCACCGGGTACTTCTGGTTCAGCGCGATGTTGAGGGTGAGCACGTTCACCCGCGGCTCACCGAGGAACCCGAGCGTGCGGCCCTTGGTGTTCTGCTGGACCAGCGCCTTGACCGTGCCGGGCTGACGTGCCTGGCCGCCGCCACGCGGTCCACCTGGATGGCGGCGTTCTGCGGCGAGATGTACGGGTCGAGGCCCGAGGCCGACGCGGTCACCGCGTCCGGCGGGATTTGCGAGATCTTGACGTGGTCGAACGCCGCGACCTGCTTCTGCCGGGTCTTGATCAGGTTCACCAGCACCGGGTTGTTCGGGCCCAGGTTGGAGGCCGCCGAGTAGAGCGGGTCGCAGCCGTAGTCGTTCTTGGCGCCGCTTGTCGCGTTGGACGGGCGGGGCTGGAAGTACTGCGGCAGCGGGTTGCCCTTGGCGTCCACGAATTCCTGGCAGAGCAGGCTGGAGCCGACGGTCCGCCCCTGGTAGCTGATCAGCGACCCGTTGGCCTGCTTGTGGAAGGCCGCCTGGGCGATCCCGAACATGACCACCGGGTAGATGATCCCGCAGATCACGGTGAAGAGCAGCAGCCCGCGCAGCGCGGCGATGAGCTGCCGGACGGTGCTGGGAAGACGGTTCATGGCAGATCAACCACCGAATCCTGGGATGTACTGGACGATCAAGTCGATGGCCCAGATGCCGATGAACGGGATGATCAGCCCGCCCACGCCGTAGATCAGCAGATTCCTGCGGAGCATCGATGATGCGGAGGCCGGCCGGTAGCGGACCCCGCGCAGCGCCAGCGGGATCAGCGCCACGATGATCAGGGCGTTGAAGATGATCGCCGAGGTGATCGCCGACTCCGGGGTGGCCAGGTGCAGGATGTTGAGCTTGCCCAGGCCGGGGAACACGGCCGAGAACATGGCCGGGATGATGGCGAAGTACTTGGCCACGTCGTTGGTGATGGAGAAGGTGGTCAGCGCGCCGCGGGTGATCAGCAACTGCTTGCCGATCTCGACGATCTCGATGAGCTTGGTCGGGTTGGAGTCCAGATCCACCATGTTCCCGGCCTCCTTGGCGGCCGAGGTGCCGGTGTTCATGGCCACGCCGACGTCGGCCTGCGCGAGCGCCGGGGCGTCGTTGGTGCCGTCCCCGGTCATCGCGACCAGCTTGCCGCCCTCCTGCTCCTTGCGGATCAGGGCCATCTTGTCCTCCGGCGTCGCCTCGGCGAGGAAATCGTCCACGCCGGACTCGTCCGCGATCGCCTTGGCGGTCAGCGGGTTGTCCCCGGTGATCATGACGGTCCGGATGCCCATCTTGCGCATCTCGTCGAACCGCTCGGAGATGCCCTCCTTGACGATGTCCTTGAGGTAGATCACGCCGAGTGCCTTGGCGGTGCCGTTGGCCTGCTCGGCCACCACCAGCGGCGTTCCGCCGACCCCGGAGATCCCGTCCACCATCGAGCCGAGCTCCTCCGGCGGCGCGCCGCCGTGGTCGCGGACCCACTGGGCCACCGACGCGGCGGCGCCCTTGCGTACCTGCCGGCCGCCCGCCAGGTCGATGCCGCTCATCCGGGTCTGCGCGGTGAACTCCACGAACTCCGCGCCCTGCAGCTCACCCTCGGGCCGCTCACGCAGGCCGTACTTCTCCTTCGCGAGCACCGCGATGGAGCGGCCCTCCGGGGTGTAGTCGGCCATGGACGACAGCTGGGCCGCGTTCGCCAGTTCCTCGGCCGACACACCGGTTACCGGCAGGAACTCGGTGGCCTGCCGGTTGCCGATGGTGATGGTGCCGGTCTTGTCCAGGAGCAGCGTGTTCACGTCGCCGGCCGCCTCGACCGCGCGCCCGGAGATGGCCAGCACGTTGCGCTGTACCAGCCGGTCGATGCCGGCGATGCCGATCGCCGACAGCAGGGCTCCGATCGTGGTCGGGATCAGTGCCACCAGCAGCGCTACCAGGATCACCAGCGACTGCGGTGCCTTGGAATAGAACGCCATCGGCTGCAGCGTGACCACGGCGAGCATGAAGATGATCGTGAGCGCCGCGAGCAGGATGTTCAGCGCGAGCTCGTTCGGCGTCTTCTGCCGCTGCGCGCCTTCGACCAGGGCGATCATCCGGTCGATGAAGGTCTCGCCCGGATTGGAGGTGATCTTCACCACGATCCGGTCGGACAGCACCTTGGTGCCGCCGGTGACCGCGGACCGGTCGCCGCCGGACTCGCGGATGACCGGCGCGGACTCGCCGGTGATCGCCGACTCGTCCACCGAGGCGACACCCTCGACGACGTCCCCGTCGCCGGGGATGGTCTCACCGGCCTCGACCACAACGTGGTCACCGAGCGTGAGCTGGGTGCCCGGGACAGTTTCCTCACGCAGATCCGCGCCCGTTTGCCCTGGCCGCCATCCGACGAGCCGGCGGGCCACGGTTTCCCGCTTGGCCCGGCGCAGCGTCTCGGCCTGGGCCTTGCCGCGGCCCTCGGCCACGGCCTCGGCCAGGTTGGCGAAGACCACGGTCAGCCACAGCCAGACGACGATCGTCCAGTTGAAGACCGACGGCTTGGTGATCGCCGTGTAGGTGGTCAGCGCGGCGCCGACCTCGACGACGAACATGACCGGGTTCTTGAGCTGGACCCGCGGGTCCAGCTTCTTGAACGCGTCCGGAGTTGCCTTCCAGAGCGTCCTGGCGTCGAGCAGCCCACCGCCGACCCGGCGCGGCTGCCGCCGTCCACGGTCTTGCCCGCACCGGCCGGGACCTCCGGGTGTCGTTGTGACGGACATCAGTGCAGTCCTTCTGCGAACGGGCCCAGCGCTAGGGCCGGGAAGTAGGTCAGGCCGACCAGGATGAGGATGACGCCGACGAGCATGCCGACGAACAGCGGTGTGCTGGTGTCCAGCGTGCCCGCGCTCGCGGGCACCGGTTGCTGCCGGGCCAGCGACCCGGCCAGGCCGAGGGCGAAGATCTCCGGCACAAACCGGCCGAGCAGCATCACGATGCCGCCGAGCGTGTTGTACCAGGGGGTGTTCGTCGTCAGGCCGGCGAACGCGGAGCCGTTGTTGTTCGCCTCGGACGCGAACGCGTACATGATCTCGGTCAGGCCGTGCGGTCCCGGGTTGAGTATCGATGCCTGCGGCGTCTTCAGCGCAATGGAGAGCCCCGCCGCGGCCAGGGTGACGGTGGGAATGGTCAGGAAGTACAGCGCCGCGTACTTCATCTCGGTGGGCCGGATCTTCTTCCCGACATACTCCGGCGTGCGGCCGACCATCAGGCCGGCGACGAACACCGTGACCATCGCCAGCACCAGGATGCCGTACAGCCCGGCGCCGACGCCGCCGGGGGCGATCTCGCCGAGGGCGATGTCGAACAGGGCGATGCCGCCGCCGAACGGGGTGAACGAGTCATGGAACGAGTTCACCGAGCCGGTCGAGGTGACCGTGGTCGAGGCCGCGAACAGCGAGGAGCCGGGCGTGCCGAAGGCGACGTTCTTGCCCTCCATGGCCCCGTGCGCGAGCTGCGGAGCGATCCCGGCGCCCTGCGCCTCGAAGAAGCTGATCCCGCCGACCGCGGCCAGCCAGATGATCACCATGACGGCGAGCAGCGCGTAGCCCTGCCGGTTGTCCTTGACCATCTTGCCGAACGTGCGCGGCAGCGCGAACGCCGTCAGCAGCAGGAGGAAGATCTCGAACCAGTTCGTGAACGGGTTCGGGCTCTCGAACGGGTGCGCGGAGTTGGCGTTGAAGAAGCCGCCGCCGTTGTTCCCCGCGTCCTTGATGACCTCCTGCGAGGCGACCGGGCCGCCGACGATCGTCTGGTGCGCGCCGGACAGGGTGGTCACGGTGTGGTAGGAGGAGAAGTTGTCGATCACGCCGCTCGCGGCGAGGATCAGCCCGCCGACGATGGACAGCGGGATCAGGTACCGGATCGTGATCCTGGTCACGTCCACCCAGAAGTTGCCGAGCTTGTCGGTCCTGGACCGGATGAACCCGCGGACCAGCGCGATCGCGACCACGATGCCGACGGCGGCGGACAGGAAGTTCTGCACCGCCAGGCCGCCCATCTGGGTCAGGTAGCCCATGGTGGACTCGCCGGAGTAGTTCTGCCAGTTGGTGTTGGTCACGAACGAGGCGGCGGTGTTCCAGGCCAGCGCGGGCGGCACATTGGCCATGCCCAGCGACAGCAGCAGGTAGTGCTGCAGCCGCTCCAGGCCGTACAGGAACAGCACGCTGACCACGGAGAACGCCAGCATGGAGCGCAGGTAGGAGCTCCATTTCTGGTCGGCGGACGGGTCGATGCCGATCAGCTTGTAGAGGCCGCGCTCGACCCGCCAGTGCTTGTCCGTGGTGAAGATGTGGGCCATGTAGTTGCCGACCGGTATGTAGCACGCGGCCAGCGCGGCCACCAGCAAGGCGAGCTGCAGCCAGCCCGCAGCAGCACTACTCATCAGAACCTCTCAGGCAGCACGAGGGCCACGAACAGGTAGACGGTCAGCAGGATGCCGCCGATCAGGCCGAGCCAGTTCTCAGCGCTCAAAGCGCTCGACCCCCTTGACCAGCAGCCAGAGCGCGGCGAAGACGACGATCGTCAGGCCGATGTAGACGAGGTCGAGCACGAGGTCCTCCTTGGGTTCGGGGGCATTGGCGCACCCCGATGGCACTCGATGAGTTTAGTGAACCCCGTGGAACCGGACATGAGCCGCGCCCATGCGGCACCCATGCACGGCGGTGAGCGTTCTTAACGAACCTCATGCAGCGGCAGAACGACCTGCCGCGCTGGGATAAGCGGCGGGCTGGGCCGGGCAGGCCGCGAGCTCTCGTCGCATGTCTGTCCGCGGTTGGTCAGAGGTCGATGGGGTGGCTGCCGGTCAGCGCCGCACCGACCTGTTCGGCGAAGGCGATCGCCACCAGCCGCTGCTCGAGCGTGGGGCGCGCACCGGGGTTCGCCCGCATCAAGAACCTGCCCTGGAGCACGCCGGCGTTCTCCACCAGCAGCTCGATATCGGTGCCGGAGGGCAGGCCCTCGACCGGCACATCCCAGGTCCGGTGCTCCGTCACCACCTGGCCGTCGTTCCGCAGCCGGGCCGGCCTGCCCAGCCCGGCCTTGCCGTACTCGAACGTGCACGAGCGCAGCGACAGCAATTCGGTGAGCCGGCCGGATACCTGATCGATCAGCTCCGCCGGCGAGCTCGCCCGGCCGCGACCGCCTGGGCGGCGGCGTTGATCCCATCGAGGTAGCCCGCTCGCCTGCTCGCCGCGGCATGCTGGCGGCGTCCCCACACGGCGATTTCTGTCACGGCCACGCCAATGACCAGCAGCAGGACGGTCGTCTCGATGTCGGCCCGCCGCGTGATGCTGAACTGCTCGTAGGGACGGGTCAGGAAGAAGTCGAACCAGACCGCGGCCGACAGTGCCGCCAGGTATCCGGCCAGCCGGTAGCCGTTCGCCGCGACCGCCACCACCACCAGCAGCAACGCCAGGGCCGCGTCGGTGTTGGGGAAACTGGCCCGGAACGGCACCAGGATGACAGTCAGCGCGAGCGGGGCCGCCAGCGCCGCGATCACTGCCAGGCGGTCCCGGGTGAGCCAGGGCGGGACCTGCACCCCATCGTGATAACACAACTGCCGCCCGGAGGCCAGCCCGCATACGGCACTCATGCAGCACCCCGACGGTCCCTGGCCGGGGCCGCGACCCGCCCGCCAGCAGAACGGTGCCTATGCCATGGGCCGGTCAGCCGGGGAGGGCGAGGCCGCGGACGCCGACTTCGTCGGCGCGGGCGAGCAGGTCGGCGGGGTCGGCGTAGACCCGGTAGGCGCCGACGCGTTCCAGTTCCTCCCGGCCGTACCCGCCCGACAGGACGCCGATCCCCAGCGCCCCGGCGCGCCGGGCGGCCAGCAGGTCCCAGACGCTGTCCCCCACGACGAAGGCGTGCCTGGGCTCCACGCCCGAGCAGGGCCGCCGCGGCGAGGAACAGGTCCGGGTCGGGCTTGGCGTGGGCCACCATGTCCCTGGTCACCATCGGCGCGTCGTCCGGCAGGCCGAGCATGGCCAGCGCGTGGTGGGCGGTGGCCCGGTAGCCGCTGGTCGCGATCGCCCAGGCCACCTTGCGCTCGGTCAGCGCGGCGAGCAGGTCCGCCGCGCCGGGCAGCGGGCGGACGGAGTCCGCCTGGGCCAGGTACTCCTCCTGGTGGGCCCGCTGCAGCATGGCGATGTCGGCCTCGGACAGGGTGCGGCCGGTCTCCCGCAGCAGGGCGGACACGAACAGCCCGCCGCTCATGCCGATCCGGCGGTGGATCCGCCACACCGACAGGTCGATGTCCAGCCGGGAGAGCGCCGCACGCCAGGCGATGACGTGCTGGTACACGCTGTCGATGAGCGTCCCGTCGAGGTCGAACAGGAACGCGGGCGCGGGTGGTTCGCTGTAGTTCGCCAGCCCGGTCATGGCACCAGTGTGCCGCCCGCCGGCGCTGGGCGCGGCAGCACGGGTCACGCGCCACCGACCGCGGTCACGCCGCTCATCGTGCCGATCAGGACGAGCGGGCCGGACAGCGAAGGCGAGGTGAAGTGCGGCAGCGGGGAGCCCAGGCCGATCTGCTGGCGGATCGGCCGCTGGCCGGGCTGAGCTGGTAGAGGGTGCCAGCGTCCCAGTCGGCGACCCAGACCGCGCCGCCGCCGAGCACCGGTGAGCCCGCCGCCGGCGCCGGGCCGCGCCACAGCACCCGGATGCTGCCGGCCCGCGGTGTCCACGGCCGCCATCCCGCCGCCCTCGCAGGGAACATACGCGACCGTGCCGCGCACCGCCGTCGCCGCCGAACGCGGTGCACACCGGCGCCTGCGCCACCTGGCCGCCGACGCCGCCGAGATGCGAGCCGTCGAGCAGGTACCCGGTGCCGCGCTTGCCGACGGCGAGGACCATGCCGGTGGGCAGCAGCGCCGGGGCCAGCGACCCGAGGTCGAGGTCGGCGGCGTTGTCCGCGGGCCAGGTGGCCGGGGCGAAAATGCCGGTCCGGCGCAGCTGCGGGGACAGCGCCGTGACCGAGTCGCTGTCGTCGAACGCGCCGCCGGTGGCGGCCCCGTTGCCGACGGCGACGTAGATCGTGCCGCCGGGCCCGGCGACCGGCCCCCCGGCACCCCAGATCCCGCCCTCCCGGGCGGTGGGCACCACGTAGGAGATCAGCGGTCCGTGGCCCGAAGCCGGGGCGCCGACGACCGAGCCCCGGTACGGCCCGCAGTCACCGTTCAGGCCGCCGAACGCTATGTACACCCGGCCGCCGGCCAGCATGAGCGCGGCCCGTTGCTGGTCGAACCGGGGCTGGCCGTCCGGGGTGGGGATGTCGCGGCGGAACGCCACCCGCCCGGACGTCACGGACACGCCCACCAGCACATGGTGGTACCCGGTTGTCTCCGCGACCGCGTAGACCAGCCCGGTGGCCGGGTCGTAGACGGGGGTGCCGGTGATGCCGAGCGGGTCGATGTCGCCGCACGGCAGGCTGGCCAGCGGCACCGGCGTGCCGACGTGCGCACGCCACCGCACCTTGCCGCTCGCCCGGTCCAGCCCGTAGACCGAGTCACCCTCGGTGGCCGCGATGACGAGCCCGCCGATGGCCAGCGGCTGCCCGTAGACGGCCCCGTCGAGCCGCCCGGTCCAGGCGATCGACAGCGGCCCGGCCGGCGGGGTGGCGGCGTTGAAACCGGTGTGGGCCGGGTCGAAGTGGTAGTTCAGCCAGTCCCAGGCGCCCGCCTTCGGCGGGGACTCGGTCGCCGCCGGGGCCGGGCGCGCCGGGCCCGGCGTGACGGCGGGGGTGTGCACCGCCGGCGTGGCCGTGCTCGTGCAGCCGGCGATGAGCAGAGCCAGCAAAATCACGGTGAGACGGGAGAGGCGCACGCTGCCCAGTCTGCCCGACGGGACGGCCCACCCGCGTGGCTCGGGGTGCGGGCATCGCCCGCCCGCGCACCCGCGGGGCGCGGGCCGCCTGGCCCGGCTGGGCGGGCCAGGCCGCGGGCCGCCCGGCCATCCCCCGCGGACCCGGGCCGAAGGCATTCGTTTACGCAGGTCACGGGCGGTGGCGTAGCCTGGTGACCTTGCGGGATGCAAGACAGCTGGATGGGCGGGGAGCACCCCCGAGGGACATACGGGAAGGCCAGGTGGGCGTGGCGGTCGGCTCCTTTGTCGCGCTGGGGGACAGCTTCACCGAAGGGCTGGATGACCCCCGCGCCGATCAGGCGGGTTACCTGGGCTGGGCGGACCGGTTCGCCGAGATGCTGGCCGCGCAGCAGCCCGGGCTGCGGTATGCCAACCTCGCGGTGCGGGGCAAGATGCTGGGCGAGGTCGCCGGGGAACAGATCCCGCGGGCCATTGCGATGGCACCGGACCTGGTGAGCCTGGCGGCGGGCGGGAACGACCTGCTCCGGCCGCGCGGCGATCCCGACGCCCTGGCGGAGGCCTTCGACGATGCCGTCCGCGCGCTGCTGATCGCCGGCTGCCAGGTGCTGGTGTTCACCGGCTTCGATCCGCGTTTCCCGGTGGTCCGGCTGATCCGGGGCAAGGTGGCCGCCTACAACATGCACCTGCGCGCGATCGCCGACCACCACCAGTGCCATCTCGTCGACCTGTGGTCGATGACGGTGCTCCACGACCCCGGTGCCTGGAGCGCCGACCGGCTCCACCTGACGCCGGACGCGCACCGGCGGGTCGCTTTGCGCGCGTGCGAGGTACTGGGCGTGCCGGCCGCCGCCGACTGGCGCGAACCGTGGCCGGCGGCGGCCGGGATCGCCTCGTCGCCCGCCCGGGCCTGGCTGGCCGCCCGGCGGACGGACCTGCGGTGGGCGCGGGTCCACGCGGCGCCGTGGGTGGCCCGCCGGGTGCGCGGCGTGTCGTCGGGCGACGGTATCGGCCCGAAGCGGCCCGAGCTGCGGCCGCTTTGAGAGCCGGGCCACGTGGCGGGCCGTTCTGCTCACGGGCCGAGGTCGGCTAGGCCGTGTCTCGTAGATCTATGCCGTCGCGAGCGGTCGCCGGCGGGATGGATCGCAAGGCGGAGGAGGAGCCGATAGCGGAGCTATCGGCGACGACGACAACGCCGCGAGACGCCCGTCCGGCGGGCGCGCAGCAGGCTGGAGATCTACGAGACATGGCCTAGGACCTCCTCGAGCCTGCGCAACGAGGCGGCGACCCAGGGCAGGCTCACCGGATCGGCGGCGGCGAGTGCCCGCTCGCGCTGGTCGTCGGTGTCTCCGTAGAGCAGGCCGGTCGCGACCCGCACCCGCAGGACGGTCTCGTCTTCGCCGAACGCGCTGGCCGGCAGCACGCCCACCCCGTAGCGGTCCAGCAGGAGGGCGGCCAGGCCGGCGCCGGTGGTCACCCCGTGCCGGGCGGCCAGGTGCTCACGCCAGGGGGCGAAGTCTGGGTACAGGTAGAACGCCGCCTGCGGCTCGGGGACGATCACACCGGCGGCGGCGAACCGGTCCGCCACGGCACGGCAGACGGCTTCGTGCAGGGAGCGGCTGCGAGCTATCCGTTCGGCCAATTCGGGCGGTTCACCGAACGCCAGCGCGGCCGCCTCCTGGACGGGGCCGGAGGCGGAGGACCAGATCTCGCTGCCGATGCCGAGCAGCTGGCCGTGCAAAGCCCGGCCGAGCGGGCCGTCCGGGAGCCTGGCCACCCCGATCCGCCAGCCGCCGAGGGCCAGGTTCTTGCTGAGCCCGGTGGTGACCACGGTGCGCTCCGGGGCGAAGTCGACCGGGCTGGCCACCGCGGCCGCGGAGTCGAACACCAGGTCCCGGTAGATCTCGTCGGAGATGATGACCAGGTCGTACCGGGCCGCGACCCCGGCCAGATCCTCGACGGTGGCGGGGTCGCCGAACCGGCCGGTGGGGTTGTCGGGCACGGTCACCAGCACCGCGCCGATCCGGCGGCCAGCCGCCCTGGCGGCTTCGGCCGCGCGGACGAGCGAGGCCGGGTCGCAGAGGCCGCCTTCACCCGCCGGGGTCGGCACGAAGTGCGGCCGGGCGCCGGCCAGGGCGGCCTGGGCCGCGTAGCTCACCCAGCTCGGCTGGGGCACGGCGACGTCCGCGCCGATGGCCAGCATCAGGCCGAACAGCAGCGGCTTGCTGCCCGGCCCGGAGATCACCGACTCCGGGCCGGTCGGCAGGCTGCGCCGGGTCCAGTAGCCCGCGGCCGCCTCGCGCAGGCCGGGCAGGCCGGCCACGGGGCCGTAGGAGTTGCGGCCGGCCGCGCCGGCCAGGGCGGCGCGCAGCCGGGGGTGCACGGGCAGGCCGGCCTCGCCGAAGGACAGCGGCAGCACCGGTTCACCGGCCTGCCGCCGGCGGATGAGAATCTCGTTCGCGGCCAGGGTGGCGGACACCGGGATGGGCGGCATGACGCGGCTCAGGCGTCACGTTCGATCGGGCAGCTCATGCAGCGCGGGCCGCCCCGGCCCCGGCCCAGTTCCCCGCCCGGCACGGTGATCACCTCGATGCCGTTATCCCGCAGGTAGGCGTTGGTGGTCACGTTCCGCTCGTAGGCGATGACCACACCCGGCTCGACCGCGAGCACGTTGCAGCCGTCGTCCCACTGCTCCCGCTGCGCGGAACGGACATCCTGCACAGCGGTCAGGACGATGATGGACGGCAGGTCGAGCGCGGCGGCCATCGCGCTGTGCATGTCCTGCGGCGGGTGATCGGTGACCTTGAGTTCGCTGGCGCTCGCACCCGGCTCGACCGTGTACGACGGCAGCATCCCCATCCCGGCGTATTTGGTGAACACTCCGTAGTCCGCCATGGTCAGCAGCGTGTCCAGGTGCATGAACGCGCGCGTCTTGGGCATGTCGATCGCCACCAGGCAGCGGGCCGCCCCGGCCGCGAACAGCCGCTGGGCGAGCACTTCCACCGCCTGCGGGGTGGTCCGCTCACTCATCCCGACCAGCACCGCCCCGTTTCCGATCACCAGGACGTCGCCGCCTTCGATGGTGGCCGGGGCGGCGTCGGCGCCGTGGTACCAGACCTCGAATTCCGCCGAGGCGAACATCGGGTGCCAGCGGTAGATCGCCTCATCGGTGACGGTCTCGCCGATCCGGGCCGGCAAGCGCATCGCGTTGACGGACACGCCGCCGTAGATCCAGCACGAGGTGTCGCGCTGGTAGAGCAGGTTCGGCAGCGGCGGGAGCACGAAGCCGTCGGGGTCGAGCGAGTGGAAGGCGATGCTCTTCGGCTCCGGCCCGAGCTCAGCGATCTCGCGCTTGGTGATCCCGCCGGTCAGGTACCTCGCCAGCGAGGCCGGGTCGAGCCCGTCGACCGCGGCGCGCAGGGTGGCCGCGGCGAGCGGCCCGTGCCGGCGTGGGTCGAACACCCGGTCCAGGATGTACTCGCGCGCCTCCGGGATCTCAACCGTCCGGGTCAGCAGATCGCTGTAGTAGTGGACGACCACCCCGCGCGAGGCCAGCGCACTGGCGAACGCGTCGTGCTCGGCCTGGGCCCGGGTCACCCAGAGTACGTCGTCGAACAGCAGGTCGGCGGCGTTGTCCGGGGTCAGGCGCTTGAGTTCCAGGTCAGGGCGGTGCAGTACCACCTGCCGCAGGCGGCCGACTTCGGAATCCACGTGGAACATGGCACTCCCGTTCTGCGTAGGTGTTGCTTGTCTGTTATCTCATGGCATGTCCTAGGCTGCGGACGTGGACCTGGATCTTTCGCGTGACGCCGCAGCGCTGACCGCTGCCCTGGTCGACGCCCCATCGGTCAGCGGTGACGAGCAGGTGCTGGCCGACGCGATCGCCGGCGCCCTGGCCGAATTTCCCCACCTGACGGTGCGGCGGGATGGGAACGCGGTCGTGGCGCGGACCGAGCTCGGCCGGCCGCAGCGGGTGATCCTGGCCGGCCACCTCGACACCGTGCCGATCGCGGGCAACCTTCCCTCCCGCACCGAAGGCGATCTGCTGTATGGCTGCGGCAGCTGTGACATGAAGTCCGGCGTGGCCGTCCAGCTCCGGCTGGCGGGCCAGCTGGCCGAGCCGTCCCGTGACGTGACCTATGTCTTCTACGACTGTGAAGAAGTCGAGGCGGAGCGCAACGGCCTGCTGCGCCTGTCCCGCAACGCGCCCGAGTTGCTCGGGGGCGACCTGGCGGTCCTGCTGGAGCCGACCGGCGGTCTGATCGAGGGTGGCTGCCAGGGGACCATGCGGGCCGAGGTCACCGCGCGGGGGGTGCGCGCGCACAGCGCCCGCTGGTGGCGGGGGCGCAACGCCATCCATGGCGCGGGCGCCATCCTGGACGTGCTGCGGTCCTACCGTCCGCGCGAACCCGAGGTGGATGGGCTCACCTACCACGAGGGGCTGAACGCGGTCGGGATCGCCGGCGGGGTCGCGGGCAACGTGATCCCGGACGAGTGCGTGGTCACGGTGAACTACCGGTTTGCCCCGGACCGCACCATCGACCAGGCGGCCGAGCATATGCGCGCGGTGTTCGGCGGGTTCGAGGTGGAGATCACCGATGCGGCGCCCGGGGCCCGGCCGGGGCTGACCGACCCGGCCGCCGCGGGCCTGCTGGCCGCGGTCGGCGGGGCCCCGCGGGCCAAGTTCGGCTGGACGGACGTGGCCAGGTTCGCCCTGCTCGGCCTGCCCGCGGTCAACTACGGCCCGGGTGATCCGGAGGTGGCTCACAGCGTGGGCGAGCACGTGCCGCTCGCGCAGATCGCCGAGTGCGAGGCCAAGCTGCTCGCCTGGCTGACGGCGTGACCCGCTGGCTCCCTACTTGGCCGGGCCCGAGATCAGCGTGAGGGAACTGGTGTGACGCTGGCCGCGCGTGTCCATCCAGGAGACCGAGACACGATCCCCCGGGCGGAACTGGGCGAGCACGTTGGTCAGGGTGGATGGCGCGCCCACCGTCTGGCCGTTGATGGCCAGGATCACGTCGCCTCCGGTCAGGCCCGCCGCGTCAGCCGGTGCGTTGCAGAACGCGCCGGCGATCAGCGTGCCGCTGCTGGCCGGGGCGATCGGGCTGGGTACCGGGCTGCCCGAGCCCGTGTTCAGGCACCGGCCGTTGCTGTTGACGGGGTTGCTGAACCCGGAGCCGGGCTCGTCCGTCGCGGCCTGCCGTAGCTGCTGGAGTTGCTGCTGCGGGGTTTCCGCCGAGCTGACGGCGCTCGACGAGGTGCTCGCGACCGCGATGCCCATGAACGCGGGCTGGCCGATGTGGATCGTGGCGCTGCCGTGCCCCGCGGCCATCTGGCGGACGATCGCCAGCGCGCGGTTGATCGGGATCGCGAAACCCTCGCTCGTTCCGGCCCCGCCGAAGGACTGTGTGTTCGCCGCCGTGTCCATGCCGACGACCTGTCCGGCGGCGTTCGACAGCGGGCCGCCGGAGTCGCCTTCCGCGATCGGCGCGTTGGTCTGGAGCATGTTGTGGAGCGTTTCGCTGGTGTTGGAGCCGGCGTCGCTCGCGGTGATGGTCCGGCCGACCGCGGTGATCGACCCGCTGGTCACGGTCGGGGTGCCCCCCTGGCCGCCCGCGTTCCCCATGGCCACCACCTGCGTCCCCACGGTGACCTTGGACGAGTCGCCAACATTGACCGTCCTCAGCCCCGACACACCGACGAGCCTGAGCAGGGCGACGTCCTCGGTCGCGTCGGTGCCGACGATCTGGGCGGTGTACCGGCGGCCCGAGGTGACGATGGTCGCCGTCAGGCCGGTGGAGCCGTCCACCACGTGGTTGTTGGTCAGCACCAGCCCGGATGAGGTCAGTACCATCCCGGTGCCCTCGAAGACCTGGCCCGAGTAACGCAGGCTGGATGTGATGTCGACCACGCCCGGCTCGACCTTGGCCGCCACCTCTTGCTCGTCAATGCCCGAGGTGTTGGTGCTGCCGTTGCCCGGGCTGCTGCCCGGTGACGGGATTTGCTGGGGGGAGAAACCGCGGCTGCTGTTGCTGTTCGAGGGCTGTGACTCCGCCTGGAGCGCGAACACGGTGCCCGCGCCGAGCGCGGCCGCGACCAGCGCCACCAGTACGTAGACGAACGGGTGGTTGCCGCGCCGCCGCCGCTGCGGACCGTCCGGCTGGCCATAGCCGCCCGGCTGGCCGTACCCGCCAGGCGGGCCGGCGCCACCTGGCTGGCCGTACCCGCCGCCGGGCGGGGGACCCCAGCTGCCGCGGCCGCCCGGGGGCGGCTCCCACGCTCCCTGGCCGCCGGCCGACATCGTCCAGGTCCCGAGCTCAGTGGCCGCGGCGCTGGGCGGGTCCTCCCGCTCGGCTTGTCCCGGCCCGCCCGACAGGGCTCCGGCGTGAGCCTCGTGTCCGGGCGGGCCGTAGCCCGGCTGGCCCGGGCCAGGCTGGCCGTAGCCCGGCCCGGCTGGGGCGTGCTGGCCGTATCCCGGCTGGCCGTACCCGGGCTGGATGGGCTGGGTGTGCCCAGGATCGTCGGAAGGTGACGGGGTGGACGAGGGTACCCACGAGGTGCCGGGCGAGGCGTCATCCGCCTCAGGCTCAGCCCCCTCGGCCGGAAACGGGAACCAGTTGCCGGGCTGGTCCGGCGACTCGTCCCCGCTGCCGTGACCTTCCTGCATCTCCACCACCTCGGCCCGGAACTGGCCCTCGGTCCGGCCGCAGATTGCTGGCGGCCGGACCTGCGGCCCGCACGCACTGACGTCGTCACACAAGTAAGCAGCATTTTCCTGGGTGGAAGCTGAATGCCTTCTCAGGATTCCGGCCAGTGCCGCCTCGATACGACGTTACGCGAGTTGGGGCTCGCTGCCGACGGGTGGGCTACCGGACGGCCGGGCGTCATGCGCTGGCCCGAGCCCGTGGTCAGCCAGAGTCCCCACGGCCAGCCTCCGGGCCGAGCACTCGTCCAGCAGCCAGGGCAGCGCGCCGAGCGCGGCTGAGGCGGCCCCCGCCGGTGAGGTGCAATCGGAGTCGTGGAGCAAAATGGTGGCGCCGCCGGTGAGATGGGCGGCCACCGTGGCGAACACCGAGTCCGGGGTCGCGCCGGGCGCCCATTCCTTTCCCCAGCAGCTCCACAGAACCGGCGTCAGCCCCAGCCTTCGCGCGGCCACGATCGCGCCCGAGGACAGGACGCCGTACGGGGGGCGGAAGAACCGGGGCCGCTGGCCGGTGGCCTCTGACACGGCATCGTGGGCGCGGGCCAGATCGCCGGACACGTCCCACGGGCTGCGCAGGATCGTGTACCGATGATCCCAGCCGTGGACGGCGATCTCGTGCCCGGCCGCGGCGATCTCGGCCGCCAGCTGCGGCGCCCGGGCCACCATGGAACCGAGCATGAAGAACGTGGCGTGCCGCTGCCGGGCCGCCAGCAGGTCGAGGAAGGCGGGGGTGCTGGCGGGGTCGGGGCCGTCGTCGAAGGTGAGCGCCACGTGATCGGGCTGGCCCAGCCCGGCCAGCCGGGGGAACAGCCGCCGCCGGAGCGGGCCGACGGCGGTCAGGCCGGGTCCGGCGTGCGCGACAGCCAGTCCGGCCACGGCGAGCGCGGCGAGCGCGGCCCCCCGGTGATGCCCGTTATGCAGGCAGCTATCCCCTTCAATGGTCACGATTGAGCCCTCTGGCAGTTCTAGCGGTTGTGCGGTGTCATAGTGGCTGGCGACACGTGGGACGCTGGCGTGCCCGTGCTCGCTGTTCCTGAAATCATGGCAAAGTCGGGACGCTCCGTGCATGAGACCGGTTAATACCGGGGCGCGGCCAGTTTCTTACGAAGGGGATCCGTTGGGAGTGCCATCAGCGCGCGTCGTGTTCCCTCCCAGCGACCGGGCGGAGATCGCCGCGGCCGTCACCGAGATGCTCGCGAGTGGCGCGCTCACCCTGGGACCCTACACGCGCCGGTTCGAGGAGGCGTTCGCCGCCGCCCACACCGGGCCCCGCGCGGCGGCCGGCCCCCGCCCCACGTCCCCGGATGGGCCGCATGCCGTGGCCGTGGCCAGCGGCACCGCCGCGCTCGACATCGCCCTGCGCGCCATCGGGGTGCGCGGACGTGAG
This sequence comes from uncultured Actinomycetes bacterium, assembly GCA_963730065.1. GTDB lineage: Bacteria > Actinomycetota > Actinomycetes > Streptosporangiales > Streptosporangiaceae > UBA9676. Next base: position 134,598 of record CAVSQL010000029.1, read on the forward strand.
GTGGTCGTGCCCGCGAACACGTTCTACGCGACCGCCGCCGCGGTCCTGCAGGCGGGGGCCAGGCCGGTCTTCGCCGATGTGGACGCCACCACCTTCGCGCTCAGCGCCACCACCACGGCGGCGGCGCTGACCCCCCGGACGGCCGCCGTCGTGATCGTCCACATCGGCGGGCTGATATCGCCCGAGATCGACGAGGTACGGGCGCTGTGTGACGAGCGGGGCATTGCTCTGGTCGAGGACGCCGCGCACGCCCATGGGTCGACTTTCGACGGCCGCTTCGCGGGCTCATTCGGGGTGGCGGCGGCGTTCTCGTTCTACCCCACCAAGGTGGTCACCAGCGGGGAGGGCGGAATGGTCCTCACCTCGTTGGAGGAACTCGCGCAGGAGGCGCGGATCTACCGTGACCAGGGCAAGGGCGCCTTCAGCGCCAACCACCACGTACGGCTCGGCTCGGCCTGGCGCATGAGCGAGCTGCACGCGGTCACCGGCCTGGTGCACCTGCGCCGGATGGAGGAGTTCATCGCCCGGCGCCGGGCGGTGGCGGCCGCCTACGACAAGGCCCTGGCCGGCCTGGAAGGGCTGCAGCCGCTGGCTGAGCCGCCGGGGTGCCGGAGCAACATCTACAAGTACATCGCGCTCCTGCCGCCGGGCCTGGACCGGGCGCGGTTCAAGTCGGAGCTGGCCCAGGGTTTCCAGGTGAACCTGTCCGGTGAGGTCTATGATCTTCCGTTGCACAGGCAGCCGGTGCTGACGGAATACGCCGGCCCGCCGCTGCCCGTAGCGGAGGAGCTGGCCGCCAGGCACATCTGCCTACCGGTGCACTCGGACATGACCGACAGCGAGATGGATGAGGTACTCACAGGCGTGGCCACAGTCCATGACGCGCTCACTGGACGGTGAGCCGGGCCTGCACTCGGATGTGCATCGTTCCTTGCCATAAAGGATCACGCTGACGGGGAGTGGGGAAGCATGCAGGTCGCGGTGGTTGGAGGCGGTGGCTTCATCGGCTCCCATGTGGTGGACCACCTGGTGCAGGCGGGTCACCAGGTCCGTGTGATCGATCCCGCCCCGCGCTGGCGCAACCCGGCCGCGCGGTATCACGAGCTGGACCTGTTCGATGCGGCCGGGCTGGCGAACGCCCTGGCCGGCTGCGCCGCCGTCTTCCATCTGGCCGGGGCGTCCGACGTGAACGACGTGGCGGCGGACCCGGTGGGAGCGGTCAGGCTGAACGTGGAGGGCACGGCCCGGGTGCTGGAGGCCGCGCGCCAGCAGCGGTGTGCCCGGGTGCTGTTCGCGAGCACCGTCTGGGTGTACGGCGCGACCGTGGGCGGCGGGGAGCGCAGCGAGGAGGCGCCGGTCGACCTGACCCAGGCCGGGCATGTTTACGTGTCGACCAAGCTGGCCGCTGAACTGCTCGTGCACAGTTACCGGGAGATGTACGGGCAGCACTTCACGATCCTGCGCTACGGCATCCCGTACGGGCCGCGGATGCGGGACGTGCTGGTCGTCGCCCGCTTCGTCCGCGCCGCGCTGGAGGGCACGCCGATCACCATCGCCGGGACGGGGGAGCAGCAGCGCAACTACGTGTTTGTGGGTGACCTCGCCGACGCGCACGTCCGCGCGCTGGCCCCGGCCGCGGCCGACCAGGTGCTGGCGCTGGAAGGGGGAGCCGCGGTGTCGGTCCGGGAGATCGCCGACACCGTCCGGGAGCTCGTCCGGCCGGTGCCGGTCGAGTACATGTCCGCCCGCACGGCCGACTACCAGGGGGCGAGCGTCTCCAACCGGCGGGCCAAGGAGGTGCTCGACTGGTCGCCGGAGACCTCGTTCGCGATCGGCGTCCGCCGCTACCTCGACTGGCTCAACGCGACAGACGCCACAGGCGCCGGGCCGAACGCCGCAACGGAGTTGCGGCGCCCCGGCGCCGAGACAGTGCTGGTCCGGGGGGACGAACCCCCGGACCCCCCGGGAACTGCCTCCCGCGCTGCTGACTCGCGCGCCTCCGGCATGACCAAGCGCAGCGCCCGCGAGGGAGGCAGTTAGATGCGCCGCGCGCTGCTGCTGTCCGGCTCGCTCGGCGCCGGACACGATGTTTATGCCCGGGCGTGCGCGTCCTCGCTTACAGCGCGCGGCTGGTCCACGCAGCTGCTGGACGCGATGCGGCTGCTCGGCCCGCGCGGCGGGTCCGCCGGCGAGGCGGTGTTCCGCGGCATGCTGGCGGTGCCCGGCCTGTACGACGCGTTCCATTTCGCGGCCCTGCGCCCCGGGGGCCGACTCGCGCTGCTCGCCGACGCGGCCGCGCGCCGGCAGCTCGTGCCGCGGCTCCGCGACTACCTCGACGCCCATCCGGCCGACCTCGCCATCTCGGTGTTCGCGACGGCAGCGTCTGCCGTCAGCGTGCTGGCCGACCGTTATCCGGGCATGAGCCACGTGGTCCTGTGCAGCGACGTCACGCCACACCGGCTGTGGGTCCACCCGAACGTCAACCTGTATCTGGTGACCTCGTCGGCCGCCGAAGCCATGGTGCGCAGGTACCAGCCGCGGGCCCGGGTGCAGGTCGTCCCACCGGTGGTCAGGCCCGGCTTTCTTGACCCGCCCGCCCAGGACCGGGCCCGTGCGGACCTCGGCCTGGAGGTGGCGGACCGAACCGTGCTCCTTATGTCCGGGGCCTGGGGGCTGGGCCCGCTGGCCGAGGCGGCCGCGGCCCTCGCGGACGCGGGGATACAGGTGCTGGCGGTCGCTGGGCGCAACGCCAAGCTGGAGAGCCGGCTCCGGGCCGCCGCGCAAGACCGGCCGCGGCTGCACGCCTTCGGGTATACCGACCAGATCCCGGTGCTGATGGCCGCCGCCGACCTGGTGATAACGAGTTCCGGGGATACCTGCGGCGAGGCCCGCACCGTGGGGCGGCCGCTGCTGCTGCTCGACGTTGTCCCGGGCCACGGCCGGGACAACCTCCAGCACGAGCTCGAGCTCGGGGATGCCGCCGTGACCTCAGCGCGGCCCGGCGAGATGGTACGCGCCACGCTGGCCGCGCTGGACCGGGTCAAGCCGCCATCGGGCGTGGCCCGCAGGCCGACGTGGGAGGACGCCTTCGCGATGGCCCTGGAAAGCATAGGGCTGAGCGCCAGCTGACCGGGAGACCGTCAGCCGGGCAGGACGGGCAGCTTCCCGTTGGCGGAGGTCGCCGTCACCGCCTTCATCATGATCTTGTCCACGTACGCGCGCTGGGCGTCCAGGGCCCGCAGATCACGGTGGAGCTTCGCGGTGGCGGCCGTGCGGGCCGCGCCGTTGGCCCTGAGCACGTCGGCAACATCGTTCTGGACCCGCTGTGCGTAGGGGAAGGCCCACGTGAGGAGGCCGTCCACCGCCCGGGGCAGGCCGAAGCTGGCGAGCGACTCGCTGACCTGGTACTGGGCGAGGTCGTCGAGCAGTTCGTTGTTAGCTGGCGAGCAGTTGGACGCGCCGTAACTGGCGATGTGGATCGCGGTCTGCACGTCGTGACTGGTCCCGGCCTGGATCGCGCGCATCGCGGTGAGCGACTCCCTGACCCCACCCGCGCATGACTGGATGTCGGTGGTCATGTCGTGCAGGAATCCGTTCACATCGGCGGCGCGCTGTGACCGCGTGGGGTGAACCGCGAGCCCGACCACGACCCCCCCGGCGAGCACGAGGATGCCGATCACCAGCAGCCACCGGGGCGTCTTACGGACTGGCCACCCGCCGTGCCGGAGCGGGACGGCGGGTGGATCGGTCTTGATGGGGGTCGACATCGGGTTAAGCCTCACTTGCCCGCTCGTTGATGAGGGCGGTTCCTGAGGTCAGTTCCGCCTGGGTGACCGCTCCGTAGACCCGCTTCACGATGCGATGGTGCGCATCCAGGAAGAAGGTCGCGGGCAATCCCGGCAGATCGTAGGCGATGACCGTGCTGTCCGACGCCGGTTCGGTGGCTACCGGATAAGTGACGCCGCTGCGGTGGACGAACGCCAGCGCGGCCGCGGCCTGGTCGCTGACGTCGATGCCGATGACCGCCACGCTCCCGTGCTTGGCGCGGAAGAACCTGGCCAGCAGGGGTGTCTCCTTCCGGCAGGGCGTGCACCAGGAGGCGAAGAAGTTCACGATGACCGGCCGGCCGGCCAGCGAGTTGAGGGAGATCTGCCGCTCCGGATGGCCAAGCGCCTGGAGGCTGAAGTTCTTCGCCGGGGTGGGCGGGGTGTGCTGCGGGCCAGCGCCGGCGCCGGTGAAGCTCAGGGTCACGATCACCAAGATCCCCACGACGACGGCGGTGAGGGCGGTAAGCCGGGCCCAGCCGAGGCCGCCCAGCCGGTGCACCAGGCGCCCGGCCGTGCTGTTCCCGGGCGCCCCCGCCACCGTGCCGCCCGTGGGCGACTCCGCCGCCGTGCCGCCCGTGGGCGGCTCCGCCGAGGTGCCGCCCGGAGGCGGCTCCGCCGTGCTCACGGCGCTGTCCTGGCGGTGGCACCCGCTGCCGTCATCGTGTCCTGCCGCGCCATTTGTCCTCCAGCGCCGTCTGCCCCTGGCCCGGCTGGCGGGGCGGGGACGGCGCGTTCGCTGGCGCAGTACCACCGCTGGCGTCCGTCCCGCCCGGCTGGCCCGGGGTGAGTCCGGCGCCCGGGGCGAGCTCGGCGGCGGGGGCCGTGACCGGCAGCACGAGCTCGAACTCGCTGCCGTGGCCCGGGGCGCTGCGCACCAGCGCCTCACCCCCGTGGGCCCGCGCGACCGCCCGCACCAGGGCCAGGCCGAGTCCGGTGCGGCGGCCGTCGCCCAGGTCGGCCCCGGACCGGAACCGGTCGAAGATGTGGTCGTGCTCGGAGGGGGGGATCCCCACGCCGGTGTCGGTGATGATCATGCGGGCGGCGGAGCCGTCGGCGGCGGACAGGACGGACAGCTGGATCACGTCACCGTCGTGGGTGTGCCGGATCGCGTTCTCCAGCAGGGCGTCCACGGCCAGACCGAGCCGTTCCCGGTCCGCGTCCACGATGACCGGGTCGAGCCGCCCGAGCTGCCAGCTCCGCTTGGCGGTCGGCATCCATTTGCGGAGCACGTCCATGGTGAAGCGATCCAGGGCGACCGGCTCGGGGCGCAGGAATTCGGGGTCCTCGGCGGCGGCGATCATCAGCAGCCGCTCGCCGAGGCGCCGGAGCCGGGCCAGCTCGCCGACGACCACCCCGATATCGCGCTCCTCCGGCCGGCCGCTGCCCGCCAGTGCGCTGGCCAGCAGCTCGGCGTGGCCGAGCGCGATGGTGATCGGGGTGCGCAGCTGGTGGGAGGCGTCCTGCAGGAACCGGCGCTGGGTGGCGAGCAGGCGTGCGTTCTCGGCACTGATCCGGGCGCTGACCTTGTGGGCGGCGAGCCGGCGCTGCGCGTGCCAGACCATCATCCCGAACATGGCCGCCATGAGGGGGACCTCGTTCAGCTCATCCACGCTCTGCGCACCGTGGAAGACATCCCAGCCGATGGTGGCGAACGTGGTGGCCATGACCATCCCCAGCACCCACATGGTCGGCTTGATCGACCAGACCCGGAACCCGTACAGCAGCGTCAGGCTGATCCAGATGAAGTGGAACGGGACCGTCTCCCAGTGCGAGAACACGATGATCGCCACCAGGTTGGCCAGCGAGAAGGCCACCCACGCGACGTCCACCCAGGCGAACGGCCACCGGAGCCGGGGGCGGCCCTGCGGCCAGTGCAGGCCGGGCGGCCGATGCGGCCAGTGCGGGCCGGGCGGCATCGCCCGCAGCGTGGCTGCGAGCTGGTGCAGGCGCCCGCCCGGCACCGCCTCAGGAGGCGAGCCGATAGCCCTCACCACGCACCGTCTTGATCAGCTCGAAGCCGAGCTTGGAGCGGAGCCGCCGCACGCAGACGTCCACCACGTTCGAGCCCGGGTCGAAGTCGTATCCCCAGACCGAGGCGAGCAGCTGGCCCTTGCCGACCGACTGCCCCGCGTGCTCCATCAGCTCCCGCAGCAGCAGGAACTCGAGCCGGGTCAGGGCCACCGGGCCGTGGCCGATGCTGGCCTCCAGGCGGCCCACGTCCAGCATCAGGTCGCCCACCCTGAGCACCTCGTTCAGCGAGTGCGTGTCGCCGCGCAGGCGGACCCGCACCCGGGCGAGCAGCTCGGCCAGTGAGAAGGGCTTGGTCAGGTAATCCTGCGCGCCGAGCTCGAGGCAGTCGACCTTGGTCGTCACATCCGCGAGGCAGGACAGTACCAGCACCCCCTGCTCGCGCCGTTCGCGCAGCAGCTGGGCCAGGAAGACCCGGCCGTCCATGTCCGGCATGATCAGGTCGAGGATGATCAGGTCGTAGTCGCCCGCCACCGCCCGCCGCAGTCCCTCGGTCCCGCTGCATGCGGCATCGACCACGTATCCGGCCGTCTCCAGCGCCCGGCTGATGAAGTCACGGATCCGCGGCTCGTCGTCCACCAGTAGGATGCGCGGGCCTGCCGCGCCCTCGGACTGCTCGGTTGCCGTCATTAACGATCGTGTCATTTCGCCTTACCCGCCACCACAGCTCACCGGTGAGGTGGGGTTCCTCTGATGAGGGTCCACCGCGCCAGGTGGGCTGGTCAACCGGCCTGGCGCAATCCATTGCAAACATGACGCAAACCATTGCAGAGCCGCCGCCTGGCCAGCGGGGTCGCCGCGGGCACGCCCGGCAGCTGTTTGTAGCTGACCAGTTACACATTGTTGTTGCGGCTTACCCAGTCCAAGAGACGGTACCTGCTGAAGCTCCGTCGACGATGACAATTTGGTCATGGAGGGCCGGGACTGTTGCCGATAGCAGCGCGTTGCCCAGAAGATCAGGTCCGTAACAGACCTCCGGCCGGGGCTCCTGGGGACAACCGAGGCCGGCCCGAACCGTGTGCGCAGAGCGCCGCGAAGAAGCGAGGTGGTGGCTGGTGTCTGTGCCAGTCCGTGTCGTGACCCTGCTGGTGGCTTTCGCGGTAGTGGTCGTTGGCGCGGTTTTCGTTGTCGCGCACTACTTCGTGGGCAACTTGCCCACGATCGACTACACGGGAGCGGCGCACGGCGGCGTGGTCAACGTGGTCCTGCAGGAAGACCCGCAGAACACCTCGTCGACCACGCCGGACTGGGTCAGCTACTTCGTGATGAAGCCCGGCGCCAACCCGCACCTGCAGAGTTCGTGGGTCCACACCACCTTGTTCAGCGTCCCGGCCAACACCAGGGTGAACATGACGATCTACGGCTACGACGGCTGCACGCCGCCCCGGAACAACTTCTGGACCCAGGTGCAGGGGACGATGGGCGGCGTCATAGCTTTCCAGCAGTTCAAGGACACCAACAAGCCGATGGGGCCGGTGCATATCACGCCGACCCTGAACGGCTGGTCCCACTGCGCGGTGGGGCACACGTTCGCGATCCCCAGCTTGCACCTGTTCGTGCCGGTGGGCTCGCCCGACGCGTCGGCGAGCCTGTGCGGCGACTCGCCGTGCGTGTCCGGTCCCTTCACGCTGCAGAAGTTCAGTTTCATGACGCCCCCCCACAGCGGCGCGTTCCGCTGGCAGTGCTACGTCCCGTGCGGTGGCGGCTTCGTCGACGGTAACGGTGGTCCCATGGCGACGATCGGATTCATGACCGGCACGATGTCGGTGGTGGGCGCATGAGCCACTCCGCCAGCGACGGGTCAGCCCAGGATGCGCGCCACGGGCTGCGCATCTTCCTCATCTGGCTCCCCCTCGCGATCATCGCCGACGTGCTCATCTGGACCGTGTGGTACCCGCACCTGCCACCCGGGCGCATGACCGACCAGGCGCAGGGACAGCAGTTCGACATCGCGGTCATGGCCATGCTGGCCGCGCCCGTGCTGCTGTTCGTCTGGGTCTACGCCGCCTACGCCCTCATCGTCTGGCACCGCAAGGCGGATGACGACGAGGACGGGCCGGCCCTCCACGGCAACACCCGGATCCAGGCGACCTGGATCACCGCCACCGCGGTGATCGTGCTCGGCCTGTTCGTGTTCGGCACGGTCCAGTTGATCGTGCCGGCCGGCGCGGGCGCGGGCCAGGGCCCGGCACCGAGCTGGCGGCCCAACACGACCAACATCCTGCAGGTGCAGGTCATCGGCCAGCAGTGGGCCTTCACCTACCGGTTCCCCCAGTTCGGCGGCATGGAGACCACCCAGCTCCTGCTGCCGAAGGGGCAGCAGGTCCAGTTCAACGTGACCTCGCTGGACGTCATCCACAGCTTCTGGGCCTACCAGCTCGGGGTGAAGGCGGATGCCAACCCCGGCGTGAACAACGTCGCCTACGCCAAGCCGCAGGAGTACGGGAGCTTCACGGTCCGCTGCAACGAGCTGTGCGGGCTCTGGCACGGGGCCATGTTCAACTACGGCCACGTGGTGACCCCGGCCGCGTTCCAGGTGTGGGCGAGGGGTCTGCAGGCCAGGGAGGCGCGGGACGGGCTGCTCCGCGACCTGCCGCCGTTTGCGCTGACGTATGACCCCACGGTCATCCCGCAGCTCGGCGCGGACATCGTGAAGGTGGCCGGCATCACCGGCGCCAACGGTTACTACTACCCGTCCCAGTTGCAGTCGGGTGACATCGGCGATCCGGTGTCGCCATGATGCGGCCCCGGCCGCTGACGGCGGCGCACCCACTGACTACTCCTTCGATGAAGAGGTGACCGGATGGCTATCGAGACGACACCGGGCGCCGACCGGATCCAGCCGGTAGGCGGCGAGCCCGGCGGCCCGGCCGACGTCCGGGCCTGGTGGAGGAGACCGGCCGTGCACACCGGCCTGCTGGGCGCGGTGATCGGCTACCTGATCGGTAACTGGCTCGGCCACCAGGTGCAGTCGGCCAGTGGCAACTTCGCCCAGGGCCTCAGCGACAGCCGCGACTGGCCGGTCGTGCTGGGGTACCTGTTCGGGACGGTCGGCTGGCTGGCCGGGCTCGGGATCTTCAACGACGTGCTCCGGCTGATGACCGGCAAGCCGCTGGCGGACATCGAGCACGCGCCCGTCGGCGGCCTGGCCAAGTACTTCCGGTACACGCTCGACCACAAGGTCGTCGGCATCCAGTACCTGTTCGGGATGATCACCTACTTCCTGACCGGCGGCCTGTTCGCCATGGTGATCAGGACCGAGCTGCTCTCGCCGACGTACCACATCATCAGCGCGAGCTCCTACCTGATGGTGGTGGGGGAGCACGGCACGATGATGATGATGATGATGTCGTCGGTCATCCTCGGGCCGTTCGGCCAGTACTTCGCCCCGCTGATGATCGGGTCGAAGCGGATGGCGTTCCCCCGGATCGAGGCGCTGGGGTTCTGGCTCACGCCACCCGCCTACGTGATCCTGCTGTCCGCCATTCTGTTCGGCGGGTTCCCCACCGGCTGGACCGGCTACGCGCCGCTCAGCATCCAGGCCGGCCCGGGGATGGACGCCTACGCGATCGCCTTCGGCCTGATGGGGATCTCGATGATCATGGCCGGGTTCAACATCATCGTGACCTACATCAACTACCGGGCGCCCGGCATGCGGTGGAGCCGCCTGCCGATGTTCGTGTGGTCGATGTTCACGGTGTCGTTCCTCCAGGTGCTCGCGGTGCCGGTGATCGTCGCCGGCTTCTACATGATGATCACCGACCGGACCGCGCAGACCGCGTTCTACGTGAACCAGCTCGGCGGCAGCAGTTACCTGTACCAGAACCTGTTCTGGTTCTTCGGGCACCCCGAGGTGTACATCCTGGCCCTGCCCGGGTTCGGGGTGGTGTCGGAGATCCTGCCGGTGTTCGCGCGCAAGCCGCTCTTCGCCTACAAGGTGGGTGCGGCCGGCATGTTCGGGGTGGCGCTGCTGAGCTTCTTCGTCTGGCAGCACCACCTGTTCGACAGCGGCATCAACCCGGACATGCGGCCGCTGTTCATGCTGACCACCGAGCTGATCTCCATCCCGACCGGGTTCATCTACCTGGTCGCGCTCGGCACGCTCTGGAAGGCGAAGATCAGGTTCTCGGTGCCGATGCTGTTCGCGCTGGGGATGTACTTCAACTTCCTGATCGGCGGGATCTCCGGGGTGTTCCTGTCCGACGTCCCGGCCGACACCACCGAGCACGGCAGCTTCTTCGTGATGGCCCACTTCCACTACACGATCATGGGCGGCCTGATCTTCGCGTTCTTCGGCGGCCTGTACTACTGGGCGCCCAAGATGCTGGGCGTCGAGCTGAACAAGACCCTGGGCAAGATCCATTTCTGGGGCATGTTCATCTTCTTCAACTCGACCTTCCTGCCGCTGTTCGCCCTCGGCATGCTGGGCATGCCGAGGCGGGTGTTCGAGTACGCGCGGAACCTGCAGACGCTCAACGACTGGGCGTCGATCTCCGCGTACCTGCTCGGGGCGTCGATCCTCGTTTTCCTGATCAACTTCATCTGGTCGACGGGGTTCGCCCGGGTGAAGGCGGCCGCCAACCCGTGGAACGCCCGCGGGCTGGAATGGCAGGTGTCCTCGCCGCCGCCGCCGCAGAATTTCGAGCACATTCCGGTGGTGCTCTCGGGGCCGTATGAGTACGGCGTCAAGGACGCACCGCCGGTCGCTGACCTGAACCCGCCGGTGGGCGTGGTCAGCGCCGCGTACGCGAGCGCGGGATTGGAGGCCTAGTTATGACCGCGACACCGCAAGGCGCGGCGGCACCGCAGGGCGGGCTCGACCGGACGGCCGAGGAGGCCGGCTTCTACCACGAGGCCGCGCTCGGCGCGACCTGGACGGGCTCCCGGCTGGCCATGGGCGGGCTGACGTTCCTGTTCGGCGCGTTCGTGTTCGCCTACTTCTACCTGCGCTCGGTGAACTCCCACGGCCGGTGGCACGGAGCCGGCTTCGTCCAGCCGTCGGTGGCGACGGGCACGATCATCGTCGCCCTGATCGTGATCAGCGCCGTCGTCAATACGCTGGTGCTCCAGCGGATCAAGGCCGGCCACAAGTCGGCCTGGGTATCCGGGGCTGTGGTGGCGCTGGTGCTGGGCCTGGCGGCGGTGGCACTGATGATCATCCAGCTGCTGTTCCTGCCCTTCTGGCCGGGCAGTTCCGGGTACTCGAGCGTCTTCGTCGGCACGTACCCGGTCTACCTGACGGTCGTCCTGGGGGTGATGATCTGGCTGGAGATCCTGGTCATGAGGTCCCGGTCGTTCCCGACTATCGCCTTCGTGGAGCAGCCACCCACGTTCACCGAGGCCTTCGCCGTGCAGCGGTTCCAGGCCAACCTGAGCGCCTTCACCGCCGTGTGGAACTACCTGGCGGTGGTGGGGGTAGTGTTCTGGGTGCTTTTCTACCTGCTCTGAGGGAAAGGGGCGGGTCGTCCGGAGGGCTCTGTCAGCCGGCCGGAGGCCGTAACCCGTTATGGACTTCTCGTACTGGTCGGCCAACGTGGTCGTCCTGGCCGTCTACGTGGTGGTCGCTGTCACGCATCTGCTCGGGATGCGCGACGCGGCCACCGGCGCCCGGCGGGGAGGGCGGTCCCTGCCGCCTGGTCTGCTGGTCCAGGCGGCAACCTTCCAGATCGGCCTGCTGATGGTGCTCCTCGCCCTGGTGTCCCCGATGGGCTACTGGTCACAGCGGCTCATCTGGGTCCGCAACCTGCAGGACGTGGTGCTCGCGATCGTGGCGCCAGCGTTGATCGTGCTCGGCGCCCCCTGGCTGCCGCTGGCCCGCGGCATCGGGCTCGGCCGGCGCAGGCACCCCGGCGAGAGCCATGACGGCGAGAGCGCGGCAGCCGGTGCCGGTGAGGGCGAGACCAGCGGGCGGGGCGGCCGGACGGGCTGGCAGGCGTGGCCAGTTCTGATCACGGTGGCGTTCTGTGTCACCTGGTGGGTGTGGCACCTGCCGGGGCCGTTCGACGCGGCGCTGAACAGCCCGGCCATCTACGCCGCCGAGGTGGTCACCTATCTGGCCGCGGGCATCCTGTTCTGGCTCCAGCTGATCGGGTCACGGCCCCTGAGTCCTCAGCTGCCGCCGCTGAACAGGGTGGCCCTCGTGGTCGCCGTCGCCGCGTCCGGCACGGTGCTCGGGCTGGTCCGCGCGTACGGTTCGGGGGTGGCCTATCCGGCCTACCTCGGCCTGGGTCATAGTGTCAGCAGTGTTGTTTCCTACCAGCAGGCGGGCGGGGCGATCCTGTGGGTGTTCCCCCTGATCCCGTTCAGCATCGTGGCCGTGGCGCTCGCCGTCAGATGGCTGGAAGACGAGGAATCCGGGGCTACCGCGGCCGATTTCGACCGGCTGCTCAAGCACAAGTCAGCCTGGCCATCCCGGCCCGGCCTGAGGTGACCGTGAGTTGATTCACAGGAGGCTGAAGTGCAGGGATCGATAGTCCTCGCGGTGTCGCTGTCGCCGACCGGTGACTGGACCCAGGCGGCCGCCATCATGACCTTCGCGATTCCCGTCGGGATCTTCGTAGTGGTGGCGACGTGGCTGTATTTCCTGTACACGCGGCCGCATGACGTCCCGGGGCACCGGGAGCTGGCGCCGGCCGGCGGTGGCGGCCGGCACGTCGCGCCCCCGCCACCTTCGGGAGGCCAGCCATCTCCCCCCGCGCAGCCGCCGGGTGGCGGCTACCCACCGGCCGGTGGCGGACCGGGCTCCGGCGGGGGACCGGGCGGGTACGGCGAGACGGAGGGCAGGTAGTTGACCCCTGCGACGTCGAATGTGCTCCCCGCCCTGGCGGGGCGCCGTTCCGTCCGGGTCGTCGCCCGCTCGCTCTTCGCGCTCACCAAGCCGAGAATCATCGAGCTTCTGCTGGTCACGACGATCCCCACCATGTTGCTGGCGGAGCGCGGGCTGCCGTCGGTCCGCCTGCTCGTCGTGACCCTGGTCGGAGGGGCGTTCGCGGCCGGGAGCGCGAACACCATCAACTGCTACATCGACCGTGACATCGATGCGAAGATGCGGCGCACCTCCCGCCGCCCGCTGGCCAAGCCCACGCCGCTGGCGGTGATCAAGCCGGCCGAGGCGCTCGTCTTCGGCATCCTGCTGGGCGCGCTCTCGACGGTGCTGCTCGGCACGCTGGTGAACTGGCTGTCCGCCGTGCTGGCCGACGCCGCCATCCTGTTCTACGTCTTCATCTACACGATCGGGCTGAAACGCCGCACCCCGTCCAACATCGTCATCGGGGGCGCGGCCGGCTGCTTCCCGGTGCTGGTCGGCTGGTCGGCGGTGACCGGGACGGTCAGCCTGCCGGCCGTGGTGCTGTTCGCCATCATCTTCTTCTGGACCCCGCCGCACTTCTGGGCGCTGGCCATGAAGTTCAAAGACGACTACGCGGCGGCGAGCGTGCCCATGCTGCCGGTCGTGGCGCCGCCCACGGTGGTGGCCCGCAAGATCCTGCTCTACTCCTACATCATGGTCGCGACCACGCTGGTGCTCGCCCCGTACGCCGGCTGGCTGTACACGGTGAGCGCCGCCGGGCTCGGCGTCTGGTTCCTCCTCGAAGCCCACCGGCTCCACCTGCGGGTGGCCCGGATCGCCGCGGCCGGCGACGGTAGCCAGCCCGCCGCCGCGGCGGTGCGGGCTGGACCGGCGGCCGGATCGGCGGCCGGGGGCGCCGCGGCCGGCCATGGCCCCACCGTGGCCGAAGGTGCGTGCGCCGGTGTGGTGCAGCCCAGCGCCAACCCCGCACCCATGCGCCTGTTCCACCTGTCGATCGCGTACCTGACCTTGCTCTTCGCCGTCATCGCGGTCACCTCGCTGCTTCCGTGGGGCGGCTGGTAGGAACCGCCGGGTCCGCTGGCCGTGGTGCTGGTGTCATCCCTGCGGGTGATGCGGGACAGTCCCTGCGGCTGACGCGGGCACGGCCGGGTTGGCATAGCCTGGCGGCAGTAGTCATGTTCAGGGCGGGGCCATTCGCCTGGGCCGCAGGTGCGGGCCCGGGCCGAGCGAGTGTGAGGTGGCCATGAAGCTCCTGCCGATGACCCCACGCCCCTCGCGCCGCGCGCGCTGGGCCGTGCCCGCCGGTGCGGTGGCGGTGGTGGCGGCGGTGACGGCCGCATCGATGACGACCACCGCGGCGGCCTCACCGGTCCTGCCCGCCCGCACCCCCGCCCAGCTGCTCACCGCGCTGGCCAGCCACGCGGGCCCGCCACCGGCGATGAGCGGCACGGTGGTGGAGTCGGCCGCGCTCGGTATACCCCAGCTGCCCGGGGAAGAGAACCCGTCGTCGGTGCTGTCGATGCTGACCGGCTCGCACACGATCAGGCTCTGGTACGCCGACCCGGCCCACCTCCGGCTCCAGCTGCCGGTGCCCCTGGGCGAAACGGACGTGATCCGCAACGGCAGTACCGCGTGGATCTGGCAGAGCAGCTCGGACTCGGCCCAGCGGATCATGGTGCCTGCGCACCGCCTCAAGGCGGGCGCAGCCGCGCCCGGCGGCGCGCAGTCGCAGGCGACGCCGCTCACCCCCCAGCAGGCCGCGCAGCAGCTGCTCACGGCCGTCGGCCCGTCGACCAGCGTCCGGTCCGGCCCCACCACGACGGTGGCGGGACAGGATGCCTACCGGCTGGTGATCGCGCCCAAGGACAGCCGGTCCCTGGTCGGCCGGGTGGTCATCGCGCTGGACGCGCAGCACCCCGCCGTCCCGCTGGAGGTCCAGGTCTTCGCCCGGGGTGCGAGCAGCCCCGCGTTCCAGACGGGCTTCACCTCGATCACCTTCGGCGCGCCGCCGGCCTCCATCTTCGCCTTCACCCCGCCGAAGGGCGCGAGCGTGCACACCACGACGCCGATGGGCCACCCGGCCGGGTGGACCGGCGAGCCCCCGGGGTCGCAGCCCGCCGGGACCGGGATCAAGGTGATCGGCAAGAACTGGCTGTCGGTGGCGGTCCTGCCCGCCTCGGCCCTGTCCGCCCTCACGCAGGGGGGTAACGCGGCGGGCGCCCTGGGCCAGGCCGCCCAGTCGGCCGCCGCCGGGCCCGGCTCCGGGCCAGGCGGGGGGGTTGACGCCGCCGGGGTGCTGGCGGGCCTGCTCGGGTCGGCCACGCACGTGTCCGGCGCCTGGGGCAGCGGCCGGCTCGTCAAGACCAGCCTGGTCTCCATGCTGATCACCAGCAACGGCCACGTCCTGATCGGTGCGGTGGCCCCGTCCGTGCTGTACAGCGCGGCGGCGCAGGCCGGGTGAGCGCGGCGCGGCCGGCCTCCGCCCAGACACCGGCCAGCCAGCAGGGCGGGCCGCCGGGTCCCGCGGGTACCGGCCCGGGTGTCGTGGCCGAAACGGGCACCGCGGATGCCGGGCCGGGCGCTGGCCCCGGTTCCGGTCCGCCCGGCTCGCTGAGCCCGGCTGGCGCGGCGATCACCACCACCGGGCTGACCAAGCGGTTCCGTGGCGGCCAGCTCGCGGTGGACGATCTCGCCCTGGCCGTCCCGCGCGGGTCGGTCTACGGTTTTCTCGGGCCGAACGGGTCGGGCAAGACCACCACGATCCGGATGCTGCTCAGCCTGATCTACCCGACCCGCGGCAGCGTCTGCCTGCTCGGCGACGCGGCACCCGGGGCGGCCGCCCGGGTCCTGCCGCGGGTGGGCTCACTGGTCGAGGGCCCGGCCTTTTACCCGCAGGCGTCCGGCCGGGGCAACCTGGCCCGGATCGACGCCGCCGACCGGACTGCCGATCCGCGGACGGCGGCGGCCCGGATCGACGCCGCGCTGGACCGGGTGGGCCTGCTCGGCGCGGCCAGGAAGCGCTACCGGGCGTACTCGCTGGGCATGAAGCAGCGCCTGGCCATCGCGACCAGCCTGCTCCGGCCCCGGGAGCTGATCATCCTGGACGAGCCCACCAACGGCCTGGATCCGCAGGGTACCCGTGAGGTCCGCGGCCTGATCCGGGAGATCGCCACCGACGGTGTGACCGTCCTCGTCTCGTCCCATCTGCTCGCCGAGGTGGAGCAGATCTGCACCCATGTGGGGGTGATGCGGACCGGGCGGCTGGTGTTCCAGGGTTCGCTGGAAGAGATGCGGGCCCTGGACAGCCGCCGGGTCGTGGTCCGCACCGCGCAGCCCGAGCAGGCGGCGAAGGTGCTCGCCACCCTCGGGATGGCCGACATCCAGTCGGCCGACGGCGAGGTCAGCGCCCAGCTCGCCGAGCAATCGCCGGAACGAATCTGCCGTGAACTCGTGCTGGCCGGCGTCGGCGTTGCCGGGCTGGACACCCCGCGGCCCAACCTGGAGGACCTGTTCGTCGGGCTGACCGGGGAGGGGTTCGATGTCGACGGCTGAGGCCACCGCGGTCCCGCAGGCCGGTGGAGCGGGCCCGGCGGAACAGCTGGCGGGCCAGCCGGGTGCCGTGGCCGCCTGGCTGCGCCTGCTCCGCTCGGAACTGCGCCTGGTCTTCCGGCGGCTGCGCAACCTGGCGCTGCTGGCGGCCCTCGCCGCCCTGCCGATCCTGCTGGGTATCGCGTTGCGGCTGGCCGCCCCGCACGGGGCCGGCGGACCGGAGTCGTCCTTCATCGACCAGCTCGCCGGCAACGGGGTGTTCCTGGCGTTCATCGCGATCACAATCATGATCGCGCTGGTGCTGCCGCTGGCCGTCGCGGTGGTCTCGGGTGACTCGATGGCCGGGGAGGCCGGCCTGGGGACGCTGCGGTACCTGCTCACCGTGCCCGCCGGGCGGACCCGGCTGCTCGCCGTCAAATACGTGTCGATCGTGATTTTCGGGCTGAGCGCGTGCTGCGTCGTGGTGGCGGCCGCGCTGGCGACGGGGGCCGCACTGTTCCCGGTCGGGCCGGTGACGCTGCTGTCCGGGAACACGGTGTCCCTCGGGCAGGGGCTGCTGCGGGTGCTCTTCGTCACGCTGTACGTGGCCGTGGCCATGGCGGCGCTCGGCGCCATCGGGCTGGCGGTCTCGACCTTCACCGAGCACCCGATCGGGGCGATCGCCGCGATCCTGGTGCTCGCCGTGGTCAGCGAGATCGCCGACAACATCCCACAGTTCGCGGTCGTGCAGCCCTACCTGCCGACCCACTGGTGGCTGTTCTTCGACTCCCTGCTCCGCACGCCGATCGCCACCTCGGACCTGCTGCACGGGCTGCTGTCATTCGGTGTGTACGCGGTGATCTTCTTCGCGATCGCGTGGGCCCGCTTCACCAGTAAAGACGTCACCGCCTGACCGCGGCGCGGCGGCGCTGCAGGCTCAGCCCTTGAGGCCGGGGAAGTCTTCCTCCCAGAACTCGGTGATGCCGCGCACTCCGGCCGGGGTGGCGGGCCCGTCCGGGCGCAGGCGCTCGGTTTCGGTGTCCCTCAGCTCCACCCGGCGGATCTTGCCGGAGATCGTTTTCGGCAGCTCGGCGAACTCCAGCCGGCGCACGCGCTTGTAGGGGGCCAGCCGCCCGCGCGCATAGGCGAGGATCGACAGCGCCGTGTCCGCCGACGGCTCGGCCCCGGCCACGAGCGTGACGTACGCCTTGGGCACCGCCAGCCGCACCGGGTCGGGGGACGGGACCACGGCCGCCTCCGCGACGGCCTCATGCTCGATGAGCACGCTCTCCAGCTCGAACGGTGAGATCCGGTAGTCGGACGCCTTGAACACGTCGTCGGTGCGGCCGACGTAGGTGAGGTAGCCGTCGTCGTCGCGGATGGCCACGTCACCGGTGTGGTAGTAGCCAGCGGCCATCGCCTCGGCGGCCCGCTCGGGGTCGTCCCGGTAGCCGGTCATCAGCCCCAGCGGGCGAGCGGACAGGTCCAGGCAGATCTCGCCCTCGGCCGCGGGCTCGCCGCTGACCGGGTCGACCAGGACCACGGTGTAGCCGGGCAGGGGGCGGCCCATGGAGCCCAGCTTGACGGGCTGGCCGGGGGAGTTGCCGATCTGGGCGGTCGTCTCGGTCTGGCCGTAGCCGTCCCGGACGGTGATGTCCCAGGCCCGGCGGACCTGCTCGATCACCTCGGGGTTGAGCGGCTCGCCGGCCGCGAGGCACTCGCGCAGCGTGGCGGTGTCGGCCGAGCCGAGGTCGGACTGGATGAGCAGCCGCCACACGGTCGGCGGCGCGCAGAACGTGGTGACCCCGCACTCGCCGATCGCGCGGAGCAGCGTCGGCGCCGAGAACCGCTCGTGGCCCAGGATCAGCGCGGTGGCCGCGGCGTTCCAGGGGGCGAACACGTTGCTCCACGCGTGCTTGGCCCAGCCGGGGGAGGAGATGTTCAGGTGCACGTCCGCGGGCCGCAGGCCGATCCAGTACATCGTCGACAGGTGCCCGGCCGGGTAGGACGCGTGGGTGTGCTCGACCAGCTTCGGCTGGGCGGTCGTGCCGGAGGTGAAGTAGAGCAGCAGCGGGTCGGTGGCCTTGGTGACGCCGTCCGGGGTGAACGTGCCCGGGGAGTCGGCGGCGTCCGCGTAGGGCAGCCAGCCGTCCGGGGTCGCGCCGCTGTCCGGGCCCGGGCCGACCGCGATCGCGGTCCAGCGGCCGCCCAAGCCGTCGAACTTGGCCGCCAGGCCGGCCTCGGCCACCACCTGCCGGACGTCGCCACGCGCGATCCGGTCGGCCAGGTCCGCCGGGCCGAGCAGGGTGCTGGCCGGGATGATGACCACGCCGAGCTTCATCGCCGCCAGGATGACCTCCCACAGCGGCGCGATGTTGCCCAGCATGAGCAGCAGGCGGTCGCCCCGGCGGGCACCGAGGTCGCTCAGCCAGTTGGCGACCTGGTTGGACCGGGCGGCCAGCTCGCCGTAGCTGAGCTGGGCGGCGGCGTCGCCGTCGGCGACGATCCGCAGCGCGGCCCGGTCCGGGTGCTCGGCCGCGATCACATCGAACCAGTCCAGCGCCCAGTTGAACTCGTCGAGCACGGGCCAGGAGAACTCGCGCCGGGCCGCCGCGTAGTCGCCGCGGTGGCGCAGGAGCAGGTCACGGGCGGACCGGAAGGCGGCCGCCGACGGGTGTGGCTCGGTCATGAGGTTCATCGTCCCAGGCCCGCCGCGCCCGCGGGAGCCCATCGGGGCGCGCCGGCCGGACGTCAGGGGGGCACGGTAGCGTTCCAGGCGTGAACGAGCCGTCCCTGGATGCCGACGCGCCGCCAGCGTCGGTGGCGGCCCTGCTCGCCGCGGCGGTGGACGGCATCGGGGGGAGCGACCGGCCCGGGCAGGACGCGATGGCCGAGGCGGTATGGCGCACGATCGGAACCGGGGAGCATCTCGCCGTCCAGGCCGGCACCGGGACGGGCAAGTCGCTCGCCTACCTGGTGCCCGCGATCGCGCACGCCATCCACCGGGGCTCATCGGTGGTGGTGGCGACGGCCACGATCGCCCTGCAGCGGCAGCTGATCGACCGTGACCTGCCGCGCCTGGTGCCCGCGCTGGCGCCGCTGCTCGACCGCGAGCCGACCTTCGCCATCCTCAAGGGCCGCCGCAACTACCTGTGCCTGCACCGGCTGCGGACCGGGCCGCCCGAGGAGCCCGGTGAGACGCTGTTCGATCCCGCCGCCGTCTCCGCGGTCGGCCGGCAGGTGCGGCGGGTCAGCGAATGGGCGGTGGACACCGCCACCGGGGACCGGGACGACCTCGTGCCCGGGGTCGAGGACCGCGCCTGGCGCCAGTTCTCGGTGAGTGCCAGGGAATGCCTCGGCGCCCAGCGGTGCCCGTTCGGGTCCACCTGTTACGCCGAGCGGGCCCGCGACGAGGCCGGGCGGGTGGACATCGTCGTCACCAACCACGCGCTGCTCGCGATCGACGCGCTGGAGGAGTTCGGGGTCCTGCCCGAGCACGACGTGGTGATCATCGACGAGGCGCACGACCTGGTGAACCGGGTCACGTCGGCGGCGGCCGCCGAGCTGTCCGCGCCGGCGGTGGAGACCGCCGCCCGCCGGTGCGGCCGCGTGCTGGCGGCCGAGGAGGCCGGCCCGCTCCGGGAGGCGGGGGAGGCGGCCGAGCGGGTCCTGGCCGACGTCCCGGCCGGCCGGATCGACGACCTGCCCGCGCCGCTGGCCACCTCGCTCGCCACGGTCCGCGACGCGGCCGGCGCGTGCGCCGCGCAGGTGCGCGCCAGCAGCGGGGACACTGCCCAGGATGCCGAACGCCTGGCGGCGTGGCGGACCGCCCTGGCCGCCCTGGACGAGGTGGGCGCCACGGCGGGCCGGATGCTGGCCGCGTTCGGCCCGGACGTCGCCGACCGGCCCGACGTGGTGTGGATGGACCGCCCAGCCGACGGCGACTCCCGGCGGCCGCCCACGCTGCGGATCGCCCCGCTGGATGTCGGCCCGCTGCTGGCCGACCGCCTGTTCCGCCGCCAGACGGTCGTGCTGACCTCGGCCACGCTGGCGCTGGGCGGGTCCTTCGAGCCGCTGGCCCGGCAGTGGGGCCTGCCGCCGCCTCCGGCGGCGTCGGCCGCGGCGGGCCAGGCGGCCGTGAGCGGGGCCGGGCCGGGGGATGGCGTGGCGTCCACCGGCGGCGCCGGCTCGGTGCCCGCGGGCGGCGGCTCCGCGCCACCGGGCCTCGCCTGGTGCGGGCTGGATGTCGGGTCCCCGTTCGACCATCCGCACAGCGGCATCCTGTATGTCGCTCGCCATCTGCCGCCGCCGGGCCGCAACGGCCTGCCCGAGTCATACCTGACTGAGCTGCGTGAGCTCATCGAGGCGGCCGGTGGCCGCACGCTCGGGCTGTTCTCGTCCATGCGGGCGGCCCGGCAGGCAGCGGACGAACTGCGCGGCGAGGTCAGCCAGCCGCTGATGTGCCAGGGGGATGACGCCACCGCCGAACTGGTCCGCCAGTTCATCGAGGACGAGGCGAGCTGCCTGTTCGGCACCCTGTCCCTGTGGCAGGGCGTGGATGTGCCGGGCCGCTCGCTGCAGCTGGTGGTGATCGACCGCATCCCGTTCCCGCGGCCGGATGACCCGCTCGCCTCGGCCCGCCAGCGGGCGGTGGCCGCGCGCGGCGGGAACGGCTTCATGGCGGTGGCCGCCGCGCAGGCGGCGCTGCTGCTGGCCCAGGGCGCGGGCAGGCTACTGCGGACCATGGACGACAAGGGCATGGTGGCCGTCCTGGACCCGCGCCTGGTCACCGCCCGCTACGGCGGCTTCCTGCGGGCGTCGCTGCCGCCGTTCTGGACGACCACCGACCCGGGGATCGCTCGCGCCGCCCTGCGCCGCCTGGCCGCCCAGCCCGGCCCTTCATGATGGTGCAGCCCGGCCAGCTGAAGGCAGCCGGGTCGCTGGACAATATCGTTGTGCCGAATCGTCAGCGGGCCGGTGCCGGGCCGGGTGGTAGCCAGCGTGACGGGGATGGCCGGGTCGAGCTGCTGGGCGACCTGGACCGGCCGCGGGCGTGGATGCTGCTGGTCGACGGCGTCCCGCAGTCTCATGTTGATCTTGATGACCCGCGGCACCTGGAACTTGAGTACATGCGGCGGCTCGGGCACCTGATCGACCTGGCCGCGCCCGCGGGGACGCCGCTGCGTGTGCTGCACCTGGGCGGTGGCGGCCTGACGCTGGCCCGTTACGTGGCCGCCACCCGGCCTGACTCCAGCCAGCTGGCGGTCGAGTCCGATCCGGAAGTGGCCGAGCTTGTCCGGCGGCGGCTGCCGCTGGCCCAGCCCGGCCGGGCGGGCGGGCGTACGGGCCGGATCGGCGTCCGGGTGGCCGATGCCCGCGCGGTCGTGGAGCAGGTCCCGGCCGGGTCGTTCGACGTGCTGGTCGTGGACGTCTTCGCGGGCGCCCGGACCCCGGCCCACCTGACGTCGGTGGAGTTCACCGCGGCCGCAGCCAGAGCGCTGGCGCCCACGGGCATCTACGCGGCCAACATCGGCGACGGGCCGCCGCTCGCGCACGCCGGGGGCCGGGTAGCCGCGGTGCGCGCGGTATTCCGGCACGTTTGCGTGATCGCGGAGGCGGCGGTGCTGCGCGGCCGCAGGTTCGGCAACCTGGTGGTCGCCGGGTCCGATCATGAGCTCCCGGTCGCGGAACTGACCAGGCGGGCCGCGGCCGATCCGTTCCCAGCGCGGCTGGTGGAAGGCGCCGAACTCGACCGGTTCATCGCGCGATCCCGGCCGATCACCGACGCGCACGCCGAGCCGTCCCCGGCCCCCCCGCCTGGCGCGTTCGCGTGAGCCTGACCCGGGCCGGCCGCCCGGGACGTGGGCCCGGTCGTGGCCGTGGTGCGGCTGGTTTACAGGACGTCGTGGCCGGGATGCGGCTCCTCGGGCACCGTGCGCTGGGCCGGGATGCTCCCGAGGCGCCCGGCCTGGTAGTCCTCGAACGCCGTGACCAGCTCGTCCCTGGTATTCATCACGAACGGCCCGTAGGCGGCGATCGGCTCGCGGATGGGCTCGCCGCCGAGCAGGAGTACGTCGAGCTGCTGGCCCGGGCCACCCGGCCCGTCCTGGCGCTGGCTGGCGCCGAGGGTGATCACGTCGCCGGGGCCGAACACGGCCAGCTGGCCGGTGCGCACCGGGCGGTGCTCGGCGCCCGCCGTGCCCGAGCCCGCCAGCACGTAGGCGAGCGCGTTGAAGTCACGCCGCCAGGGCAGCCGGACCTGGGCGCCGGGAGCGACCGTGGCGTGCAGCAGGGTGATAGGCGTGTGGGTGGTGCCGGGGCCGTTGTAGCCCGCCAGGTCCCCGGCGATGAGCCGGAGCAGCGCGCCACCGTCGGCCGAGGACAGCAGGGCGACCTGGCCGGCCCGGATGTCCTGGTACCGCGGGTTGGTCATCTTCAGGCGCCGGGGCAGGTTCACCCAGAGCTGGAAGCCGTGGAACAGCCCGCCGCTGACGACCAGCTCCTCCGGCGGCTCCTCGATGTGCAGGATGCCGCCGCCAGCGGTCATCCACTGCGTGTCCCCGTTGGTGATCCGCCCGCCGCCGCCGTTGGAGTCCTGGTGGCGGAAGATCCCGTCGATGATGTAAGTGACGGTCTCGAAGCCACGGTGCGGATGCCAGGCGGTGCCCTTCGGCTCACCCGGCGCGTAGTCGACCTCGCCCATCTGGTCCATGTGGATGAACGGGTCCAGCCGGGCCAGGTCGACCCCGGCGAACGCGCGGCGGACCGGGAAGCCCTCGCCCTCGAAACCCGACGGCGCCGTGGTGACCGACACGACCGGGCGCTCGGCCGCGGCAGTAGGGTCGGGCTCGGCGACGCGCGGCAGGACCAGGATGTCTTCGACGGTGACCGCAGGCATGACAACGCTCCTCTGTCCGGGCGGTAAGGCGGTCGTCTGGACGGCGGTGGGGCCACCCATGAGCCTCGCCCGGACAACGATAGTTGATAGCGCAACATTCCCCGGCCGGCAGCTCACTGCTCAAGATCGCCATTGTGGATCACGCGGGCAGCAGCCCTGAACGCGGGCTGACGCGTCAGGGCAGCTTCCAGTCGATGGGCGTGCCGCCCTGCTGTTCCAGAAGCTGGTTGGCCCGGCTGAACGGCCGCGTCCCGAAGAACCCCCGGTCGGCGGAGTTGGGGCTCGGGTGCGCGGACTCGATCAGTGGCACGGGAGCGAGCAAAGGCGCCAGGTTCCGTGCGTCCCGGCCCCACAGGATCGCGACCAGCGGGGTGTCCCGGGCAACGAGCGCCCGGATGGCCTGCTCGGTCACTTCCTCCCAGCCCTTCCCGCGATGGGAGCCGGGCCGTCCCGGCTGGACGGTGAGGACGCGGTTGAGCAGCAGTACCCCGCGCTCCGCCCAGGTGGACAGGTCGCCGGTAGCCGGTTCCGGATAGCCCAGGTCGGCGGTGTACTCGCGGAAGATGTTGACCAGGCTCGGCGGCAGCGGGCGCCGCTCGGGCGGCACGGAGAAGCTCAGCCCCATGGCACAGCCGGGCGCGGGATACGGATCCTGGCCCATGATCAGCATCCGCACCTCGCTGAACGGCTGCTTGAACGCACGCAGGACGTTCTCGCCCGCTGGCAGGTACCGGCGCCCGGCCGCGATCTCCGCGCGCAGGAAGTCCCCCATGGCGGCGATGCGTTCCGCGACCGGTTCGAGCGCCGCCGCCCATCCCGCCTCAACGACCTGGCTCAGGTCCCGTGCCATGGGCAGCAACTCTAGCGCCGCGCCGCCGGGACTCTAGCGCGCGCCGCCGGTTCCTCCTACCCGTGACCGGCAGGTGAGCGGAGATGGCTGGGTCATGATGAATGTCTGATGGGCGGCACCAGGTAGTCGGATCGCGAGCGGCTCACCGGGCGAGTTGCGGCATAAGCGCCGCGCCGCCGGGACTCTGGCGCCGCGCCGCCGGTTCCTCCTACCCGTGCCACTTGCCAGCTGGGCCGTGCCACTTCAAGGCCCGCCGGGGGAGTGTAGGCATGCGCACCACGATGACAGCGCCGGGGACGCCTGCCCAGGCTTTCTTGCGGGCCGCGTGGCACTGTCAGTGCACGGTTGACGAACACCAGGCCGCCATGGAACGTGTCATTACCAGGGGACAACGGCAGCCGTGAGGCTGTGGGGAGGGTGACATGGCAGCTGATGAAGGGCCCGCCATGCCCGGCGGGCCGGGGCCAGGTGGGCCGGGTGGGCCCGGCGCCGCCCGCGTGGGTGAATCGGCCGCCGCCCGGCTCGCCTTGGCACTGCTGCTCGCCGCCGCGGTCACCGCGGCGCTGGCGATCGTCGGACGCGTGCACCAGCCGAACTACTCGGCCACCATCTTCGGCCAGAGCGCCCTGGGCGCGCTGGCGCTCAAGTCATGGCTCGCCACCGTCACCCTCGGCCTGGCCGGAGTGCAGGTGCTGCTCGCCCTCTGGCTCTACCGCAAGCTCCCGTTCGCTCCCGCCCCGGCTCGGTGGGTGGGCGTCGCCCACCGGCTGACCGGGGTTGTCCTCATCGGCGTAACCATTCCGGTGGCGGTGCACTGCCTGAACGCCTACGGGGTCCAGCTGAGCAGCCTCCGGCTGGCGGTGCACTCACTGGCCGGCTGCTTCCTCTATGGGGCGTTCGCTGCCAAAGTCCTGCTGGTCCACAGCAAGCGGCTGCCTCGATGGGCGCTGCCGGTGGCGGGCGGAACGCTCGTCACGGCTGTGATCGTCCTTTGGTACACCGCCGCCTTGTGGTACTTCAATGGCTTCCGGCTACCCCATTGGTGACCTCTGCCTGGCGTCAGCCGGTGCAGGCGGCAGCCGCAGCTGGCGCAGGAACGGGTCGGCCGCCCGGTGGCTGGTAACCCGCACCCGTGCGTCCACCGCGAACACGCCGTCGGGGCGGGCGATCACCGGGTTGAGGTCGAGCTCGGTCACCTGCGGCAGGTCGTCGGCGAGCCGCGAGATGCGCAGCAGCGTGTCGCGGAGCGCCCCGATGTCGGCGGCGGGCTGGCCCCGGTGCCCAAGCAGCAGGGGCGCGGCGCGGATCTCGTGGATCAGGTCGTCGGCGTCGGTGTCGGTCAGCGGCGCGAGCCGCGCGGCGTGGTCGCCGAGCACCTCCGTGGCGACGCCGCCGAGGCCGAATACCACCAGCGGCCCGAACACCGGTTCCTGCACCACCCCGATGATGGTCTCGGTGCCACCGGAGATCATGGCCTGGACGAGAACCCCGGACAAACGATCGCCGAACCTTTCCTGCAGCCGTCCCAGGGCGCGGCGCACCTCGGCCGGCCCGCGCAGGTCGAGTTCCACCGCGCCCGCGTCGCTCTTGTGGACCAGCCCGGGGACGTCGGCCTTGAGCGCCACGTGCCCGCCGAGCTCGGTGACGGCTCCGAGCACCGCCGGGAGGTCGACGGCGTACCGGCTGTCCACCACCGGGATCGCGTAACAGCGGAGCAGGTCGTCGGCTTCGGCCGGGGACAGCCAGCCGCCACCGGGCAGGCGCCCGAGGAAGGTTTCGACCAGCATCCGGGCGTCGTCCGGCCGGGCGTCGGCGAACTCGGGCATGGTGCCGGCCGGGCGGGACCGCCACGCACCGTACCGGGCCGCCCGGCCAAGAGCCCCCGCGGCTCCCTCCGGGTAGGCGTAGGCCGGGACGGCGGCCCCGCCGTCGGTGGCGGGCAGCGTCCGGATGGCTTCGCTCTGGTCGAGGACGACGGCCGCCAGCGGCACCGGCAGCCGCACCTCCTGGAGCACCGGCACCAGGTCACTGGCCGCGGTCGGGACGGTCAGCACGATCACCGCGTCGGGCCGCCCCTGGTCCCCGCCCGCTGGTTCTTCCGCCACCATCAGCAGGCAGTCACGGAACTGCTGGGCGCCGACCCCGGCGGTGGTGTCCACCGGGCCGCCCACCGCAGCCCCGTACGGCAGCAGCCGCCGCAGCCGCTCCTGGGTCCGCGTGCTGGTCTGGGCGACGCTCAGGCCCACCTCCACGCACGCGTCGGCGGCCAGTACCCCGGCACCGCCGGCGTTGGTCACGATGGCGACCCTCCGGCCGGCCGGCACCGGCTGGTTCGCGAGCAGGACGGCCGTGTCGAGCAGCGCGCCCAGGCTGGAGGTGGCGATGATGCCGGCCTGCTCGAACAGGGCCTGCCGGGTGATCAGCGGGGCGGCGACCGCCGCCGTGTGCGAGGCCGCGGCGCGCTGGCCGGGGGCGGACCGGCCCGCGTGCACGGTGAGCACCGGCATATGCGCGCTGACCCGGCGGGCGGTGCGCGCGAACTTGCGCGGGCTGCCGAGCGATTCCAGGTACATGACCGCGAGCTTGGTGAGACCGTCCTGCTCCCACCACATCAGCAGGTCGTTGCCGGACACGTCCATCTTGTCGCCCACCGAGGCGAACGAGGAGATCCCGATGCCGAGCCGGGAGAAATGCTCCAGCAACGCGATGCCGACCCCCCCGGACTGCGCCACCAGACCCGCGGTGCCAGGCTGCGGATGGCGCACGGCAAAGGTGGCGTCCAGGCCCAGGCCCGGCACGGCCACGCCGAAGCAGTTCGGGCCGACCAGGCGCATCCCGTACTGGCGGCAGGTCTCCAGCAGGTGGGTGTCCCCGGAAACACCCAGTCCGGAAGTGATCACCACCAGGGACCCGACCCCCCGTTTCCCGCATTCCCTGGCCACCTTGGACACCTGGGCCGGCGGCACGGCCACCACCACGAGGTCGGGCACCGTGGGCAGGTCGGCGACCGACGGCCGGCACGGCACACCCTCGATCTCCTCCGCGTGCGGGTTCACCGCGAACAGCGCGCCCGCGAAACCGGCGTCGCGGATGTTGAGCAGGATCGTCCGCCCGATGGATCGTTCGCGCCGGCTGGCGCCGGCCACCGCGACCGACCGCGGGGCCAGCAGCGGGGCGAGGCTGGCCACGTCTGCCCGCTGCTCCCGGCCCGCCACCGCGTCCAGGTAGGCGCTGTCCGCGGACAGGGCCGCACTGCGGGGGATCGGCATGGTCAGCTCGATCACGTCGTCGACCAGTCGGCGGCGGACGGCCAGGCCGGCGTCGCCGAACACGCGCAGCATGGCGGTGTTCTCCGGCAAGGTGGTCGCCGTGAAGGCCTGCACCCGCCGGGCCCGGCCGGCCGACACCAGGTGCTCGAGCAGCAGGGTGGCGACCCCCCGCCCGTGCATGTCGTCGGCGACGGCGAAGGCGACCTCGGCCAGGCCCGGTGTGGTGGTGGGCTCGTAGCTGGCCAGGCCGACCACGTGCGTCCCGAGCAGCGCGAGCAGGGCCGCGTGGTCGGCGTCCGGCGGCCGGCAGACGCGCCGCGCCTCCTGCTCGCCTGCCCGCTTGCTCATGCTGAAGAAGCGCAGATAGAGGTTGTCCGGCGACATGGCCTCGTGGAAGCGCGTCACCGCGCCGGCGTCGTCAGGGGCCGCCGGCGGATCTCGACGGTCGCCCCGTCAGCGAGCAACGCATACGAACGCCCGGCCACCGCCTGGGTCATGGGGTCGTCCTCTGCCTGCGTCACCGGTCGTGGGGTGCCTTCCCGCGAGTATGCGGGACAAGCCTGGCATAAGGCCCGGGGAACATCAGGGCGATATGGCCGTCGCTGAGCCAGCGGACCACATAGGGCGGGGAGCCGTCGCTGTGATTCAGGCCGATGATCTCGCAGACGCGATGGCTCTCGGCGCCATCGGCGATCAGCAAGTCGCCTACCTGGGCTCTCATGGTGCCGTTCCTCTCGTCGGCGGTGCCGCATGTCCTGGCTTCTGCCATCCTTGCCGCCGGTGCTGCCGGGTTCCTGGGGCCGAGGTCATCGGCGGCAGGGTCGTTGGGCCCCTGCTGGGGTTGAGCCCGGCCGGGTTCACCCGGCGGGGGTGGCGTGAGGGGGATCCCGCGCGGCGCACAATGATCCCGGCGGCTCGGGTGGAGGCCTGGTCATGAGAGCAGTAGATCCGCGCTTGCTGCGGTATGCGCGGGCCGCCCGGGGCTACCTGGCCCTCGTGGTGGTGCTCGGCCTGACGGTGACCGCCCTCGTGCTGGCCCAGGCGGGGCTGCTCGCCCGCGCGCTGGCGAGCGCCGCTCCCGGCGTGGGCCCGACGGCGCTCCGGCCGGTCCTGGTGTCCCTGCTCGTGGTGGTGCTCGCCCGCGCGGCGGCCGCCTACGGCGGCGAAGTGGCCGCGCAGCACGCGTCGGCGGCGGTCAAGAGCCAGTTGCGCCGCCGCCTCGCGGCTCAGGTGCTGCGCCTCGGCCCGGCCTGGCTCGGCGGCCAGCGGGCCGGTGAGATCACCACCGTGGCCACGCGGGGCCTGGACGCCCTTGATCCCTACTTCGCCCGCTACCTGCCGCAGCTCGTGCTGGCCTGCCTCGTGCCAATCGCGGTGGTCGTCCGGGTGGCGCTGGCGGACTGGATCTCGGCCCTGGTCATCGTGGTGACGCTGCCGCTCATCCCGGTGTTCACGGTGCTGGTGGGGCTGCCGGCGCGGGCCCGCGCCCGGCGGCAGTGGCTCCTGCTGGCCCGGCTGGGGGGTCACTTCCTCGACGTGGTGGAGGGCCTGACCACGCTCAAAGTGTTCGGGCGCGCCGAGCCACAGGCCGAGGTGATCGGGCGGGTGACCGATGCGCACCGCACGGCCACCATGTCCGTGCTCCGGGTGGCTTTCCTGTCCGCCCTGGTGCTCGAGCTCACGGCCGCGCTGGCGACCGCGCTGGTCGCGGTCGAAGTGGGCCTGCGCCTGCTGGCTGGGCACATCGGCTACGAGACGGCGCTGGTGGTCCTGCTGCTGACCCCGGAGGCGTTCCTGCCGCTGCGTGCGCTGGCCCTGCACTTCCACGCCAGCATGGAGGGCGCGGCCGCGGCCCGCCGCGTCTGTGATCTGCTCGAGCTCCAGCCTCCCAGGCCGAGCCCTGCCGGCGCGTCCGCCGAGGTCGACCTCGGCCAGGAGGCCATCACCCTGGACGCGGTAGGCCTGGCCTATCCCGGCCGCGACCGGCCCGCGCTGGACGGGGTGTCGCTGACCATCGTGCCGGGGGAGCGGATTGCCATCACCGGGGCGAGCGGGGCGGGCAAGAGCTCCCTGCTGGCGCTGCTGCTGCGGTTCACCGAGCCGACCAGCGGCCGGATCGAGGCCGGCGGCATCCCGCTCAGCTCGGTCGCCATGCCCGCGTGGCGTCGGCAGATCGCCTGGGTCCCTCAGCGTCCCGTGCTCATGCCGGGCACGGTGGCGGCGAACATCGCACTGGGCCAGGCCGGTGCCAGCCGGGACGCGATCGCGCACGCGGCCCGGCTGGCCGGCGCGGACGGGTTCATCCGGGCCTTGCCGGACGGCTACGACACCCCGCTCGGTGAGCGGGGCCTGCGGCTGTCAGCGGGGCAGCGGCAGCGGATCGCGATCGCCCGGGCGTTCCTGCGGGACGCGCCGCTGCTGCTGCTCGACGAGCCAGCCGCCCACCTGGATCCGGTCACCGCCGCGCAGATCCTGGACGCGGTGGAGCGGCTCATGGCCGGGCGGACGGCGATCCTGGTGAGCCACGGCATGCGCTGGCGAGGCGGCGCGGACCGGACGCTGACCCTGGACGGGGGCCGGGTGGTGCTGGCGGCCGGCTGCCTCTCCACGACAGGGGTGACCGGGTGAGTGGCACGTCGGTGACGGCCCCGGACGCGGGACTCCCGGACGGGAGGCACCCGCTGCTGCGGCTGCTGCCGCTGGCGCGGCCCGTGCGGGGCCGGCTGCTGCTGGCCGTGCTGGCGGCCGCCGCGGCCACCGGCTGCGGGGTGGCCCTGCTCGGCACCTCGGGGTTCCTGCTGGCCCGGGCGTCGCAGCACCCGTCGATCCTGGCGATCACGGGCGCCGTGGTCGCGGTGCGCGCCTTCAGCGTCGGGCGCGGGGTCTTCCGTTATGCCGAACGGCTCTCCTCCCACGACGTCGCGTTCCGGGTCCTGGCCGACCTGCGGGTGCGGGTGTACCGGCGGCTGGAACGGCTCGCCCCGGCCGGGCTGCACGCGTTCCGTTCCGGGGACCTGCTCGCCCGGCTGGTCAGCGATGTCGACGCCACCCAGGAGCTGTTCCTGCGCGGGGTCGGCCCGCCGCTCGCCGCCGCAGTGGTCGCGGCCGGTGCGGTGACGGCCGTCTGGCTGCTGGTGGCCGCCCCCGCCGGGATCATGCTCGCGGCCGGGATGGCGGCCGGCGGACTGCTGGTGCCCTGGCTGGCCTTCGCCCGCGCCCGCCGCGCCGCGAACCGCACCGCCAGTGCACGCGGCGGGTTCAGCGCCAGCCTCACCGACGTGCTGGCCGGGGCGGCCGACCTGCATGCGTTCGGCGCCTGCGACGACGCGCTGGCAGGCCTGGAGGCCGCCGACCGCGACCTGACCGCGCTGGCCCGCGGCTCGGGTTCGGGGGAGGGCCTGGGCGCCGGCCTGGGGTCCGCCGTCGCCGGCGTCACGGTCTGGGTGGTGCTGCTGCTCGGGGTGGCCGGTGTCGCGGCCGGGCCGCTGAGCCGGGTGCCGCTCGCCGCCGCGGTCCTGACGGCGCTGGCCGCGTTCGAGGCGGTCGCCCCGCTGCCGGCTGCGGCCATCTCGCTCGGCCAGGCGCGGGCGGCCGCGGAGCGGGTGGCGGCCGTCCTCGACGAACCGGAACCGGTGACCGACCCGGCGGATCCGCTGCCGCTGCCCACCGGGCCGCTGCGGGTGGTGCTGCGGAATGTGCGGGTACGGTACGACCCGGCCGGGCCGTTCGCCCTGGACGGGATCGACCTCGACCTGAAGGCGGGCCGCCGGGTGGCCCTGATCGGCCCCAGCGGCGCCGGCAAGTCCACCGTGGCCGGGCTGCTGCTGCGGTTCTGCGAGCTCGCCGGCGGCAGTGCCACGCTGGGCGGTGCCGAGCTGGCCCGCTACCGGGCCGACGACGTCCGCACCATGATCGGCGGATGCCCGCAGGACCCGCACCTCTTCGACGCCACGATCCGGGAGAACGTCCAGCTGGCCCGCCCGGAGGCGAGCGAGCGGGAACTGACGGACGCGGCCGCGGCGGCGAGGCTGCTGCCCTGGATCGAGACGCTGCCGCGGGGCTGGGACACCCCGGTCGGTGCGCACGGAACAGCTGTCTCGGGCGGTGAGCGGCAGCGGATCGCGCTGGCGCGGGCGCTGCTCGCCGACCCGGCGCTGCTGATCCTCGACGAGCCGACGGCGCATCTCGACCCGGCGACGGGCCGGGCGCTCACGGCGGATCTGCTGGCCGTCACCCGCGGCCGGGCCACCCTGCTCATTACCCATGAACTGGGCGGCCTGGAGGAGGTGGACGAGATCGTGGTGCTCGACGAGGGCCGGGTGAGCCAGCGCGGCACGCATCGCCAGCTGCTGGCGGCCGACGGGCTGTACCGCCGGATGTGGCTGGCCACCCACGGGCCGGTCGGCACAACCACGGGCGGGGGGACTGCCGGCGCCGGGGCCAGCGGGCGGCGGGGCCAGCGGGCAGTGGGCCCAGCGGGCGGCGGGACTACCGGCCGGCCGGGCTAGGGGTCCGGCCTTGGTTAAGGTCCGGCGGTTAAGGTCCGGCCTGGCTGAAGGTCCCGGCCGGGTATGACCTCTGGCTGTGGCCGGCCGGGGCCGGTGGCGGGAGACTGGAAGCAACGTGGAGGTGAGTGACATGGCACAGGTCGCCGTGCCGGCCCTGGCCGGCCATCAGTTCCTCCGCGGCATGCCCGCTGAGCACCTGGCCTTCCTGGCCGGGGTGACCTCGCTGGTCAATGTCCCCGCCGGGCACAGGTTCTTCGAGGCCGGCGGCGTGGCCAGGCACTTCTGGCTGATCCGGGCGGGCCAGATCGCGATCGACCTGCGGGCACCCGGTGACGGGAAGGCCGTCATCCAGACCCTCGGGCGCGGCGAGATGATCGGCGTGTCGTGGTTCTTCCCGCCGTTCCTGTGGCAGTTCGGCGCCGTGGCCGTGCAGCCGGCCGAGCTCTTCGAATGCGACGCGGCGGCCGTGCGCGGGCGCTGCGACACCGATCCCGGCTTCGGTTACGAGTTCACCCGCCGGATGATCGTGGTCGTGGCCGGGCGCTTGCAGGCGACCAGGGTCCAGCTGCTGGGCCAGATCACCGGCCGCGGCCCGGACGGCCAGTGAGTCAGCCGGTCAGCCGGTCAGCCGGTAAATCGGTCACCCGGCTCATCAGGCGGTCACCGGAAAGCCGGTGAGCTGGTTTGGCCCCGGGTCTACCCGCAGCACCTGCGCCACCGGGCGACGAGCAGTTCGGCTGTCCGGCGCGTCAGTGTATCTGCCATCATCAGGCCCCCCTTCGCGGGACTACGGGGGCTCACGATCCAGCCTCGCCGAACGGCCCTCACCCCGGCAGAGGCTTTGGTCCCGCTTCCGGCCACTGCCCGGGCCCAGGCAGCGGCCGGCCCGGGCGGCGCGGTTCCGCCTGCCCGGGCCGGCCATCGGCGTCAGCGTGTGCTGCCCGGGTCCGCCGTGCCAGACTGCCCGGTGTCACCGGGCGGGCCGGAGCCCGGCCCGCTGTCGTGACCGTCCCGGCCGGGGCCGGCGCTGCTGCCCGCGGCGGCGCTGACCAGGCCGACACCACCGGTGCCCTCGCCCGTGCCTGCCGTGGCCGGCTCCCACTTGCGCCAGATGAGGCGGTGGACCGGGATCCAGCGGGGGATGTCGCGCAGGCCGGGGATGAAGGGGATGGCCAGCAGCAAGATGGTGGCCAGGCCGGTGAGGTAGACGGCGATCAGGTCGACGTTGGCGGAGGCGGAGAAGCCGGGGACGTAGTACCACAGGGTGTACAGCCAGAGCCAGGGCTGGCCGGGGTAGCTGCCGGTCTCGTTCATGACGCCCCACTGCTCACCGGACAGGTGCATGGCGGTGGCCTTGTCGGAGAAGTAGGCGCCGTCGCCCATGAACAGCAGCGGGTTGGTGAAGTTGGTGCCGTAGAAGTCGCGCTGGGCGAGCAGGTCGGTGTCGAGCGCGCCGCTGCGGCCCATGGTGTACGCGGTGGCGAGCATGACCGGCACCGGCCCGTCGGCAGCGGCCGGGACGACGGGGACGCCGCCTGCGAACTTCACGTGGGTGACGGCCTTGAGGTAGGCGTTGACCCAGGCCATCTGCTGGGCGTGGGGGGCGGCGTTGTAGGTGGCCAGCGCGGCGGCCAGCCGCGGGTTGGTGGCGGTCAGCTTCTCGAGCGGGCCGAGGACGAAGTCCTGGGCGGTGTTGATCGGCTGGGTGACGCCCAGGATCTTGGCGGGTGCGAAGCCCAGGCTCTGGGTGGCGCCGGTGGCGTTGTTGTAGGGGGGGCCGTAGCCGGCGGTGCCGCTGGTGCCGTTGAGCTCGGTGGCGGCGGTGGCGAGGAAGTCGGCCGGTTCGGTCTTGGTCCAGCTCTGGATCGTGGCCGACGGCACGTCGGGCGAGGCCAGCAGGGCGGCTAGCAGCACCGTCAGGCCCAGTATCACCAAGGTGGCGATGGTGCCTTCCTTGATGATGTCGTAGCGGCGGGTCGGGCCGCGCCACGGCGCGGCGTCGGCGGCCTTTTGGGCCTTGCGGCGCTCCCGGGCCGAGCCGGGGCCGCCCAGGTGGGCGGGCAGCGGGTGGGAGACGCCGCGGTAGCGGACCAGCAGCACATGCGCGCCGACGATCGCGACGAGCACGATCGGCAGCAGGACCACGTGCCACAGCAGCATCTGGCCAAAGTCCATCGCCCGCCAGATCGCGCCGATCCCGGCCGCGTTGAAGGCGTCCTTGCCAGACGCGGAGATCCATTGGGAGTCGAAGTTCTGCTGCGACAGGTACCCGGTGAAGCATTCCACCACCGAAGCCGCGAACGCGACCACGCCGGTGATCCAGGTCGCAGCCCGCCGGCCCCGCCAGGCCGCCATCCAGAACTTCCCCCACAAGTGGATGACCAGCAACGCCATGAACAGCTCCACGCTCCACAGGTGCAAGCTGTTGAAGAAATGGCCCACCGGGTTGGTATGCCACCAGTCCACCCCGCCGAGCGCGATCGCGAACCCGGACACGATCGCCACCCCGAACGCGGCCAGGCTCGCCACGCCGAACACATACACCCACGAGGCGACGTAGGCGGGCTGGCGGTCAGGCAGCAGCTTGCCCGGCGGCAGCATCGCCAGCGCCCGCCGGCGCAGCCGCGACGTCCACATGCCCGCGTCCTCGTCCTCACCCAGATCGGCCCTATCGCGCCGCCCGGGCGAGCCCGCCAGCGTGCCCGGATCGGCCCCCGCGGGCAGGTCCGCCGCCGGCGGGTAGGTACGGCCCTTGGGGAACGGCAGCACCAGCGCCACCCCGAAAATGACCACCATCACCGCGATCAGCACCAGATTCGCCAAAGAAACGGTGAATATGGACCAGTGCAGGTAGGTGCCCGGCTGATCGAGGTTGATCACCCCAGAGCCGGGGTCCACTAGGGCGAGAGTTCTCATTTCTTGCTCCTGTGACAGCCGTTAGGCGTGCTGGGAAAGGGGATCTACTGCGATTACGATCCGCTCCGGCCGCCGCCGGGGTGTAGGGATGTCGGTCATGGACCGGCAGGACCTAGGTCCCAGGCGGCACCTGGGGCACAGCGCCGCTTGCCATTTGCCAGCATCCACCGGCTGGCGTCCGGTGGCAAGATAGCCGCGCCTGGGACAAGGGAAAAGGTAAAAATGGCAGCGTACGCTGGCCAATAATGGCACCCGCCGCGGGCAACGGGCTTGAACGTCCCCGAGCGCTTCCGTCCTGGCGAGGCGTGGGGTCTTGCGGTCCGACGCCGTCGTCCCTGTCTGACTCCGGTCGGCCAACCTCAGGCCGGCTCCCTTCGCCGGCCTCTCAGCGGCGGGTGCCATGAACGTCAGACTGCCCGTGGGAGGTTCCCACGGGCAGTCCCGTTACCCCGATGGCTCAGGCCGCGTGTGCGGGCTCGCGGGCCGTCTTGCCGCTGAAGACCTCAGCCTCGGCCGGGGTCCGGCGCAGGTGCGCCCAGCCCAGCACGGAGAGGATCAGCATCGCCAAGGCCGCCCCGAAGGCGACGAAGGCACCGATCAGCATGATCTGGCCCATCTGCCAGAACCCGTAGGCGTTCAGCAGCAGGCCCCGCAGGGTCTCACCCCGGAAAACGGTCTGCACCTGGGCCGCCAGCGCGGCGTTGTTCGGCTGGGTCAGCGACGCCTCGGACAGCTGTGCGTACGTCTTGCCGCCACCGATCTTCATCAGGTGAACAGCGATGAAGTGGTTGGCGTAGGTCTGGGCCTGCCCACCGGTGGTCATCAGCTGGCCGGCGTAGGTGGTCATGGCCTTGGCGTCATTGGAGGGCAGCGCCTTGATCGCCGGACTGCCCGCGGGCGGGAAGTAGATCTTCTGGGCGGCGAGCTGGGTGTGCACCTGGTCGCTCACGAAGTTGTGTCCCCAGATCAGCAACCCACCCCCCACCGCCAGAACCAGGGCGAGGACGAGCCCGCCGATGACGGCCAGCGCGTCGAAGGTCTTGCGGCGCATTTGAATGCCTCCTTGCATCGGAGCCAGGCCTGGTGAGTCTGGCTGTGCCGGCCAGGTCCGGGTAGGCCTGCCGTACTGAGACAAGCCTTTCGCCGGCCGCGATCGGCGGGCAGAGGCGTGGGTCACCGCCGCGCTGGGACTTCCGTCACCGTCCGGGTAGCCGCAAGTCCCTGGCCGCAAGTCACCGATCCGCAGGGCCGGTGAGCCCCCGCGTGGCCAGGCCCGGCTGGCCGATCAGCCCCGCAGGTCAGCGGGGGCGCCGAGTCCACTGGGGCCCGACCGCGGACCACGCGTGCTCCCAGCCAGCCAGCCGCCGCCGCTGGAGGACGTGGCCGAAGATCCCCATGACGGCCAGCAGCACCAGCGCCAGCAGGATCGGCGCCAGGACAGCGATCATGAGGGTCCAGTTCCGGGCCTGGTCGCGTGGCCAGGGCGGTGCGGTGGGCGTGCCGGAGCGGTCGAGCCACACCTGCACGGTGCTGCCGGCCCGGCTGCCGGCCGGCGCCTCCACGTACCCGGTGCGCACCGAACCGCCCGGCCCGGCCCAGCGTGCCCTGACCCAGCTGAGGCTCACCACGGTGAAGGAGTCAGAACCGCTGGGCGGGCCCTGCAGCACGGTGGCCGGGACGCGATGCTCGCCCGCCTGCTGCGCATGGGCGGCGGTGGGGGCGACGGATCCGGCCCAGCGCCCGGCTCCCCAGCAGGCCAGCGGGGCGCCGATCAGGAACGCCAGCACGAGGGCGATCCGGATCCACGCCTCCACCCGGTCCGTGCCCCGCCGCAGCGGGTTGCGATCCAGCCGCAGCCGCCGGGCGAGCGATGCCGTCCGGTGGCCAGGAATCCGCATCCCCCGCATCCCTATCACCTTCTTCGGGAGACTGGACCAGGATCAGGGCCGCTCGCCGGGCGCCCGGGCAGGGCCGGGACATCTCACCGCCGCCGGCGTCCCGCTGGGTAGTTGCTTCCACATGATCGGCTACCGGGCGCCGCCGCGCGCAGGGAGGTTGGTCCCGCCCGGGCGGGACCTTCGCCAGCGGGCCGGCGCACGGCGCCGTAACGGCTGCCCACGCGCACGACACCGGGGCCGCTGGCCGGCCTCCGGTGTGCCCGGCATGAAAAACCGCCACGCATGGCCCCAGAGTACGGCCTCAGGTTACGGTGAGTGATACATACCTTGGCTTGTCTCGCTGGAGAGCCCGCCGGTGGAACCAGAGCCCCGTCCTGTCCTGCCCCAGCTCCGCCTCGATGACCTGCTCGCCGAGCTGCAGTCAAGGCTCCAGGCGGTGCTGGCCACCCGGGACCGGGTCCATGCCCTGCTGGAAGCCGTCGTCGCGATCGGCGGCAACCTGGACCTGGAGATCGTGCTCCGCAAGATCGTCGAGGCCGCGGTGCCGCTGGTCCGGGCCCGCTACGGCGCGCTCGGCGTGATCGGCGACGACGGCCGCCTGACCGAGTTCATTCCGGTCGGCCTGGACGAGGCGCAGATCGCCGCGATCGACCACTGGCCGGAGGGGCAGGGGCTGCTGGGAACGCTGATCCGCGATCCCCGTCCGCTCCGCCTGGCCGAGCTGTCCGCCCACCCGGAATCTCACGGTTTCCCGCTGGGCCACCCGCCGATGCGGTCGTTCCTCGGGGTGCCGGTCCGGATCAGGGACGAGGTCTACGGCAACCTCTACCTGACCGAGAAGGAGGGCGGGGAGCCGTTCGACGAGGAGGACGAGACGCTGCTGGTCGCGCTGGCGGCCGCCGCGAGTGTCGCGATCGACAACGCCCGCCTGTACGAGGAGGCCCGCCGGCAGGAGCGCTGGCTGCGGGCCACCACCGAGATCACCCGCGAGCTGCTGTCGGGCACCCCGCCCACCCAGGTGCTGGAGCTGGTGACCAGGCAGGCGCTGGCGCTGTCCGGCGCCGACCTGGTGGCGCTGGCGGTGCCCGCCGGTGACCGGCAGCAGCTCGTCTACACCCATGCGGCCGGGGAGAGGGCGGGCGAAGCGCTGGGGCTGGTGCTCCCGGCCGCGGAGTCCCTGTCCGGGCAGGTCCTGACCTCCGGCACGGCGGTGGCGGTGGAGGACTTCCGCAGTGACAGCCGGGTGAATCAGGTCGCCCGGGAGCACATGCCGCTGGGATGGGCGGTGCTGCTGCCGCTGGGGGCGCCCGGGAACGCGCGCGGTGTGCTCACCATCGGCCGCGACCCGGGCTCGCTGCCGTTCCCGCAGCAGGCGGTCGAGATGGTCACCACGTTCGCGGCCCAGGCCGGGATCGTGCTGGAGCTGGCCGAGCACCGCCATGACTCGGAACGGCTCGCGGTGCTCCAGGACCGGGACCGGATCGCCAGGGACCTGCACGACCTGGTGATCCAGCGGCTGTATGCGACCGGCATTTCGCTGCAGGGCGCGGTGCCGCTGATCGCCCGGCCGGAGGTGGCGGACCGGGTCAGCACCGCCGTGGACGACCTGGACGAGACGATCAGGGAGATCCGGTCGGCGATCTTCTCGCTGCAGTCGCACGGCGACATGAAGCGTAACGGCCTGCGGGCGAGGATCCTGGAAGTGGTGGAGCAGATGACCGCGCCGCTCGGGTTCGCCCCCTCGCTGCGGCTGGTCGGGCCGCTGGACGAGGACGTGCCGGGTGAGGTCGGCGAGCAGATGCTGGGCGCGCTGCGGGAGGCGCTGTCGAACGCGGCCCGTCACGCGGGCGCCAGCAGTGTCGAGGTGACCGTGGACTGCGGCGGCGACCTGGTGCTGCGGGTCCGCGACAACGGCAAGGGGCTGGGCCAGAGCACCCGCCGCAGCGGCCTGGCCAACCTGGCCGAGCGCGCCAGCGGGCTGGGCGGCATGCTGCGGGTCGGGCCCGCCGACGGCGGGGGCACCGACCTGGAGTGGCGGGTGCCCATCCACGAGGCGGCGGAGCCGGCGCGCTAGACCGGCGGCGGCTCAGCCGTAGCGGTGCGGGTGGTCGGTGTCGTCGTGCTCGTCGAAGACCCGGGCGGCGTAGGCGGCGGCCTGCGCCCGGCGCTCCATGCCGAGCTTGGCAAAGAGCGCGGAAACGTAGTTCTTGACCGTCTTCTCGGCGAGGAACATGCGCTCGCCGATCTGCCGGTTGGTCAGGCCCTCGCCGATCAGCTCCAGGATCCGCCGCTCCTGCTCGGTCAGCCCGGCCAGCGGGTCGGAGCGCTGCGCCTGCTCGCGCATCCGCCGCATGACCCGGCTCGCCGCCTCCGGGTCGAGGAGAGAGCGCCCGGCGGCGATCGTCCGCACCGCCCCGACCAGGTCGGTGCCGCGGATCTGCTTGAGCACGTAACCCGACGCCCCGGCCATGATCGCGTCGAAGAGCGCCTCGTCATCGCCGAAAGAGGTGAGCATCAGGCACGCCACGTCGGGCATCTTCGACCGGATCTCCCGGCACACCGTCACCCCGTCGCCGTCCGGCAGGCGCACATCGAGCACGGCCACGTCCGGCTTCAGGGCGGGGATCCGGGCCAGGGCCGACTCAGCGGTGCCCGCCTCCCCGATCACGGTGATGTCGGGCTCGGCCTCCAGCAGGTCGCGGACGCCCCGGCGGACAATCTCATGATCGTCGAGCAGGAACACGGTGATCTGCCCGCGATCTCCCTCCGCCTCGTCCATCTGCCTCTCGCTCCTTCGGCCTGGCGCTAACCTCCAGCTAATCCACCATAGCCCGCCCGGCGGGCCCGGCTAGGGACCATAGTCCTGGCAACAGCCGCGAGTGTCCTAGTAGACGAGGCGATGAGCCTCTGATATGGCTGTGCTAAATGATCTACTCTCAACAGTGGCAGATTGCCATGACTGGAGGAAGAAGACATGGCTGGCATTGTGGTCGGAGTGGATGGATCTCCCCACTCCCAGGCTGCTCTTGACTGGGCCCTCGACGAGGCCGCGCTCCGGAACGCCCACCTGACCGCGCTGGCGGTCGCCCCGGCGGTCACTGGCTACTGGGGCATCTTCTCGCAGGCAGACTCGTCCCATGAGGAGCAGGAACGAGTCAATCAGGCGGCCAAGGACATGGTTGAGAAGGCCGCTCAGCGACACGGCCACCAGCAGGTGGCCGTGCGGACCGTCAGTGGCGTGCCCTCCGACGAGCTTCTCAAGGCATCAGCCGACGCTGACCTGGTGGTTGTCGGCGCCCGCGGCGGCGGCGGCTTCGCGAGACTGAGGATGGGCTCGGTCAGCACCCAGGTGACCGCGCACGCCCACTGCCCGGTCGTTGTCGTGCAAAGCGGCGCGGGTAGCTGACGCCGACCGCCCGCCCCTGACCGCCCCGGCCAGGCCTGGATAGCCTGGGCTTGGCCGGGTGGTCAGCCGGCCGGACCGCGGTGCGGCGGCACCGGGCCCACGACGACGCAGGAGGTGGCCATGCCACAGCCCGAGGGAGCCGAGCTTGAGGAAGTCAGGGCGCGCCGTCAGCGGCTGCGCGAGAAGTACCTGCGCCCGCGGGCCGAGCGGCCGCACACGACCGTCCAGGGGGTGCACCACCTGGCGCTGATCTGCCGCGACGTGGAGGAGACGATCGAGTTCTACCAGGAGTTCCTCGGCTTCCCCCTGGTCGAGCTGGTGGAGAACCGCGACTACGCCGGTTCGAGCCACTTCTTCTTCGACATCGGGAACCGCAACCTGCTCGGGTTCTTCGACTTCCCGGGCCACGAGCACCCGGCGTTCTCCGAGACCATCGGCGGGGTGCAGCACCTGGCCATCTCGATCTCGCCGGAGCAGTACGACGCGGCGAGGAAGAAGTTCGACGAGGCGGGCGTGGCCTATCTCGGGCCCGACCGCGGGGTCGAGGAGAGCATGTACTTCCGCGACCCGAACGGCGTGGGCCTCGAGCTCTACCGGGAGGAACTCGGCATCTTCAACGGCACCCGGCTGCTGGACTGACGGGCCCGCGGCGTTGGACTGACGGGCCCGCGCCGTTGGGCTGGCGGGCCCGCGTCGTCAGCTGGCCGTCGGCCGCAGTTCCCGCCGGATCACCAGGCGCAGGCCGGACCAGGTCTCGTCGATGGCGCAGACCTTGTTGTCGACCAGGCCGGTGGGCAGCGCGATCTCGCGGACCACGTGCTCGGTCATGTCGGTCGGCACCCGGGCCGCCCGTTTCGGCCAGGCGACCCACAGCCCGGCGGCCGGGGCCATCCGCTGCCGGAGACGGCCGAGCTGTTCTTCCAGGTCGGCACGCCAGGTCACGAAGCAGACAATGACGTCCAGCGGGCCGCTGCCGGACAGGTCGCGGCGCACCTCGACGCCGGGCAGGCCGGTGAGGGTGGCGGCGACGCTGGCGGGACCGCCGAGGACAGCGACCTCGTGCCCCGGCTTGATGCCGAGCTTGCGCGGCAACGGCGTCCCCGAGTAACCCGCTTCCGGCGGCATGCCTGCATGCCCGCGGCGAGGGCCGGGCCGGACCGGGCTCATCGCTGGCCGTACACCTCCTGGTAGCGCTTGTGGAGCGCGTCCACCTGGTCCGGCGCCAGCGGCTGCGGCTCACCGTAGGCGCGGGCGAGGTGCACGGTGCGCGCGACGTCCTCGCACATCACCGCCGCCTTGACCGCGTCCTGAGCGGCCGGCCCGATGGTGAACACGCCGTGGCTGCGCATGAGCACCGCCGGGGAGCGGTGCCCGGTGAGGGTGGCCACGATGCCGCGGCCGATGTCGTCCCCGCCGATCAGCGCGAACGGCCCGACCGGGATCTCGCCGCCGAACTCGTCCGCCATCGCGGTGAGCACGCACGGGATGGGCTCGCCCCGCGCCGCCCACGCGGTGGCGTAGGGCGAGTGGGTGTGCACCACACCGCCGACGCCCGGCATATGCCGGTACACGTAGGCGTGGGCGGCGGTGTCGCTGGAGGCCTGGTACGCGCCATCCACCGGCGTGCCATCGAGGTCGCACACGACCATCGATTCGGGGGTCAGGTCGGCGTAGGCGACGCCGCTGGGCTTGATCACCATCAGGTCCCCGTCGGCGGCCGGGACGCGCGCCGAGACGTTGCCTGACGTCCAGGCGACCAGGCCGCTGTCAGCCAGCGCGGCATGCAGGCCGCACACCTGCTCGCGGGTGCCGGCGATGACGGCGGCCAGCGCCGGGTCGGCGGCGAGATCGAAGGTCATGACCGGCCTCCCTCCTGGCGTGCCTGGCCCGCCCGGTCGCATGCCGCGCCGCGCACCGCGCGGTCACGCACGGCGCGCAGCCGGTGCAGCACCTCGTTGGCGCCGCGGCCGAAGTAGTCGTGCAGCGTCACGTACTCGGCGTACAGGTCGTCGTAGACGTCCGCGCTGGCCGGGCCGGGCGTGTACACCGCCGGGCGGTGGCTGCCCATGGCCGCCGCGGCGGACGGCACATCGGGGTAGGCGCCCGCCGCCACCGCCGCGTGGATCGCCGACCCGGCCGCGGGGCCCTGCCCGGAGCTGACCAGGCCGAGCGGGCGGCGGGTGACGTCGGCGTAGATCTGCATGATCAGCTCGCTGCGCACCAGCCCGCCCGCGATCACCAGCTCACTGACGCCGATCCCGGCCGCCTCGAACGCGTCGATGATCACCCTGGTGCCGAACGCGGTCGCCTCGATCAGCGCCCGGTAGATGTCCGGCGCCCGGGTGGCCAGGGTCAGGCCAGCTATCACGCCGGACAGGTGATGGTCGACGAGCACCGAGCGGTTCCCGTTCAGCCAGTCGAGCGCGATCAGCCCGTGCGCGCCTGCGGGCTGCGCGGCCGCCTCCGCCGACAGCAGGTCGTGGACGGACATCCCGCGCCGGGCCGCCTCGTCGGTGTAGGCCGCGGGCACCGCGTGATCGGCGAACCAGGCGAAGATGTCCCCGACGCCGGTCTGGCCGGCCTCGTACCCCCAG
This sequence comes from uncultured Actinomycetes bacterium, assembly GCA_963730065.1. GTDB lineage: Bacteria > Actinomycetota > Actinomycetes > Streptosporangiales > Streptosporangiaceae > UBA9676. Next base: position 177,128 of record CAVSQL010000029.1, read on the forward strand.
CGCCCGGCGACGATCCCGCCGTCCACCACCCCGCACATGCCCGGCACCTCGGCCAGCGCGGCGCCGTTCATCACATGGCAGTTGGAGGTGCCCATGATGATGACCATCTGCCCGGGTGCGATCGCGTTCGCGGCGGGCGGGGTGACGTGCGCGTCCACGTTCCCCACCGCCACCGCGGTTCCCTCGGCGAGCCCGGTCCACGCGGCCGCCTGCGGCGTGAGCGAGCCCGCCCGGGCCCCGAGCGGGGAGACCGGGTGGGCCAGCTTGTCATCGCAGAAGCCGGCGAAACCCGGGCTGAGCGCGGCGAGGAACTCCCGCGAGGGGTAGCGCCCGTCCTGCCAGATGCCCTTGTACCCGGCGGTGCAGGCGTTGCGGGTCTCGGTCCCGCACAGCTGCCAGATGATCCAGTCGGCGGCCTCGATCCACCGCTCCGCCCGCCGGTAGATCTCCGGGTCCTCCTCCCGCAGCTGGAGTCCCTTGGCGAACTGCCATTCGGCGGAGATCTTCCCGCCGTAGCGGGTGATCCACGGCTCGGAGCGCTCCTGCGCGAGCGCGTTGATCCGGTCCGCCTGCGGCTGGGCCGCATGGTGTTTCCACAGCTTGGCGTAGGCGTGCGGGCGCCCGGCCAGCTCCGGCAGCCGGCACAGCGGGGTGCCGTCCGCCAGCACCGGCAAGATCGTGCACGCGGTGAAGTCGGTGCCGATGCCGGCGACGCTGGCCGGGTCCACCCCGGCGGCGGCGACCGCGGCGGGGACCGCCGTGCGCAGCACGTCGGTGTAGTCGGCCGGGTCCTGCAGCGCCCAGTCCGGGGGCAGCGCCTCGCCGGTGGCGGCCAGGTGGGCGTCCATGACGCCGTGGCGGTAGTCGTGGACGGCGGCGCCGAGTTCCGCGCCGTCGGCGGCCCGGACCACTACCGCCCGCCCCGACAGCGTGCCGAAATCCACCCCGATGACGCAGGCGTCCCGGGACCGCGGGTCAGCAGCCATGCCCGCCCTGCTCAGAACTCGAATCCGCCGGGACGGCCGTTGCGGTCGGCGATCAGCCCGGCGAGCGTGGCCACCGCGATCTCGGCCGGGGTGCGGGAGCCGATATTCAGCCCGATGGGCCGGTGCACCCGGCCGATGTCGGCCTCGGCCACCCCGAGGGCGGCCAGGGCCGGGATGTGGGGAGCCGGGTGCTTCGGGTTGCCCATGACCCCCACCCAGCGGGGCTGGCCGGCCAGCGCGTCGCGGAGCACGGGACCGAGCTCGGGCCGGTGGTGGTCGGTCACCACGACATCGGTGGCCTCGTCCAGGTAGCCGTCGAGGCCAGTGGACACGATGACGTCGGCCTCGGCCTGCCCGCCCGGCTGGGCGCGCTGCGGGTCAGGCTCGATCAGCACCGGCCGGTACCCGGCGTCACCTGCGTACTGGAGCAGGTAGTGAGCGACCGGCGAGGTGAAGACCGCGACCAGGGTCCGGGAGGACACCGGGGCGGGCGCCGCGCCGTGCGCGACATCGCAGGCCGGGTCCTCCTGGCCGCCGGGGCCAGGGGAGTCGGTGAGGCCGGGGGAGGTGTGCTGATCGGTCATGGCAGCGAGCTTGCCACGTGGCGGTGCCCGCGTCAACGCCCGGGACGCGGCGGGGCACGCCGCCGGGCCCGCCTGGAGTGTGACAATGGGGGCGTGCCACTGACTATTGACGAGATCCGGGCCGCGCCCAAGGTGCTGCTGCACGATCATCTCGACGGCGGCCTGCGGGCGGCGACGGTGGTCAACCTGGCCCGGCAGATCGGCTACCACCGCCTCCCCTCGGAGGACCCGGACGAGGTCATGGTGTGGATGCAGCGCGGCGCGAACCGGGGGCACCTCAACCTCTACCTCGATGCCTTCCAGCACACGGTGGCGGTGATGCAGACCCGGCCGGCGCTGATCCGGGTGGCGGCCGAGTGCGCGGAGGACCTCGCCGCGGACGGGGTGGTCTACGCCGAGGTGCGGTTCGCCCCCGAGCTGCACGTGGAGGGCGGCCTCAGCCTGCCCGAGGTGGTCGAGGCGGTCCTCGAGGGCTTCCGGGCCGGGAGTGAGGGCCGCGGCATCACCGTGTACGCGCTGCTCACCGCGATGCGCACGGCGGCGCGCTCGCTGGAGATCGCCGAGCTCGCGGTGCGCTACCGCGACCGGGGGGTGGTCGGGTTCGACATCGCCGGCGCCGAGGCCGGCAGCCCCCCGAGCCGTCACCTCGACGCGTTCCAGTACGTGGCGCGCGAGAACTTCCACATCACGATCCACGCCGGGGAAGGGTTCGGGCTGCCCTCCATCTGGGAGGCGCTCCAGTGGTGCGGCGCCGAGCGCCTGGGCCACGGGGTCCGCATCATGGACGACATCGAGATCACGCCGGAGGGCATGGCGACGCTGGGCAGGCTGGCCAGCTATGTTCGGGACCGGCGGATCCCGCTGGAGATGTGCCCGACGTCGAATGTCCAGACCGGGGCCGCGCCGTCGATCGAGGAGCACCCGATCCGGCTGCTCCGCCAGCTGTCGTTCCGGGTCACCGTGAACACCGACAACCGGCTGATGAGCGGGGTGACCCTGTCGTCGGAGTTCCACCGCCTGGCCCAGGTGTTCGGGTACGGCTGGCGGGACATCGAATGGCTCACGATCAACGCGATGAAAAGCGCGTTCGCCCATTTCGACGAGCGGCTGCGGATCATCGACACGGTGATCAAGCCCGGGTTCGCCACCGCGCGGGCGGCCAGCGACGCGGTGATCAGGATGTCCGTTCCCGGTAAGTAGCACCCCGGCCGTGGACGACACGGGGACAAGCGGCCACAGCCGAAGGAAGGCCGCTCCCCCCGCCGGGAGCGGCCTTCGCTTCGCGGGCGCGGCGCCTCCCCACCTCGGCGCCGCTCCCGGGCCTATGTCAGCAAGTCGCCGAGGATCCCCCCAACCAGGCCGCTCCCGACCGGCTCGGGCCGGTCCAGGACGGCGGGCAGGTACGGGACGAGCGAGGCGGCCAGCCGGGGCAGCGGCATCGACTGCAGCCACACGGTGCCAGGTCCGGACAGCTCCGCGAAGTAATGTGCGTCACCGCCGAAGTAACGGTTGGTGATGCCGGGGACCCGGACCACCTGGAACGCGACCGACATCTGGAACATGCCGACGTGCCCGGGGTGGACCCGCAGCGACTCGCCCGGCGCCAGCTCATGCGGGATCACCTGGCCGGACAGCTCGGCCCAGGCCCGGCCCCGGCCGCCGATGCGCTGCAGGACGAAGCCCTCGCCAGCGAAGATCCCGGCGCGGAACGGCTGCTGGAAGCCGACCGAGATCTCGAGGCCGGGCGTGCCGGCGAGGAAACCGTGCCGGTGCACCATGTACTCGGTTCCCGGGCCGACGTCCACCGGCAGGATGCTGCCGGGTACCTTCGCCGCGAACGAGATGGTCCCCGGCCCTCCCTGCGCCGTGTAGGTGCTCGTGAGCAGCGGTGAGCCGTAGGCGCGGCTGAACGCGCCCATCGGGGGGTCGCCGGCCCCGTCACTGACGATGCTGGTCAACATCTGGATCGCGTCGGTCATCCAGGAGAACTCACCGACCTCGGCAACGACGCTCTCACCTGGCTCGAGGTGAATGGACAGCACGGGCATCGTCGTTCCGTGAATCTGCTCCTGCATGGCAGCTCCAGCCGGCGGCCTTGGCCGCTTGCCCACGGCGGCCCAGGCGGTACGCCCCGATAGGGGACGGTGACTGCTCATGTCTACGCCGCCGGGACGGGCGCGCGAATCCTTGAAACCATGTATCGGGCCGCCCGGCCCGGCGGGCTCGGTGAGCAGGTCGAGACGCTGGCAGGCGCCGGAGGCGGGAGCGGGCCGCCGCAGGCCGGCCCGGCCGTTATAACATCGGCCGGCCAGCTGCGCGGCCCGCCATGAGCGCGCCGGGCACTAGCGCGCCGGGGCGGCCAGCCCGTGCGTGACGGCGTAGCGGGCCGCCTCGACCCGGCCGCCGAGGCCCAGCTTGCGGTAGACGGTGGCCAGATGGCGCTCGATGGTGCCCGGGCTCAGGCACAGTTCCGCCGCGATCTGCTTGTTGCTCAGCCCGTCGGCGAGGAGCCGCAGGACGTCGACCTGGCGGACGGTGAGACCGTCGGGCAGGGCGGCGGCGTCGGCGCTCTCACCGATCTCGGCGAGCGCGGCCCGCACATCGGCCAGCCGCTGCGGGTTGGCGATCCCGGCGGCCAGCGCCTCCGCGGCGCGCAGATGCCGGGCTGCCTCGTCGGGTCGGCCCAGCCGGTGGACGGCCCGGCCGAGGCCGGTCAGCGCCACCACGATGTCATGGGCCTGGCCGCCTTCCTCGTGGGCGAGCGCGGCGGCCTGGAAGTGGTCGGCGGACTCCGACCAGCGGTCCTGCTCCGCGGCCAGGAAGCCGCGGTTGGCCTCCAGGAGCCCGGTCACCTGCGGGTTGCCCAGGCCTTCGGCGAGCTCGGCCACCTCGTCCAGGGCACGCCGGCTCGCGTCGAGCCCGCCCATCCGGATCAGGACGTCGGACAGGTTGGCCAGGCCGATCGCGAGCGAGTTATGGTCGCCGAGCTGGCGCTTGATGACCAGCGACCGCTCCAGGTTCTCGTGCGCGGCCGCCAGATCGCCGTCGTCCAGCGCCATCAGCGCCAGGTTGTTCATGGCCACGGAAACGCCGCGCCGGTCGCCCAGTTCCGCCCTCAGGTCCATCGCGGACTGGAAGCAGCGGCGGGCGGCGTCCCGGTCGCCCAGGTAGCGGTGCGCGGAACCGAGCACGGTCGCCGCGAAGGCGCTCTGCTCCCGCAGGCCGAGGGCGTCGAAGATCCCCAGCGCGGGCGTGGCCAGCCGGACCGCCTCGGGATAGTCGCCGTTCTCCGCCGCGAGGACGGCCGCCGAGCAGAACGCCCGGCCGCTCTCCTCGTCGCGCCGCTGGGCCGCCTGGCCCAGGAACCGGCCCAGCCAGCCCCGCCCGGCCGCGAGCCGGCCGCTGGTGAGCCACCAGCGCCAGAGCGCCGCGCTCATCCGCAGGCCGAGATCGGCGTCGGTGCAGGCCGCCCACTGCAGCGCCACGTCGAGATCGGCGACGGCGGCCTCCAGCCGGGCGGCCCACGAGGCGGAGTCGGGCCCGGCCAGGCCGTCCTCGCTGCCGATGGCCAGCGCCGCGATGTGCGCGGCGTGCCGACGGCGGACCGCGGGCCCGTCGTCCTGCTCGTCGAGCCGGGCGGCGGCGAACACGCGCATGGTCGCGAGCATGCTGAACCGGTTGGGTTCGCCCCGGTCGACCAGCAGCCACGAGGAATCGACCAGCCCGCGGACGGCGCGGGCGAGCGAAGGGCCGCCCCGGGCGGCGACGGCGGCGGCGTCGGCGACGGTGAAGGGGCCCGCGAAGACGCTCAGCGCGGGCAGCAGCCGCTGCTGATCCGGGCGCAGCAGGTCGTAGCTGCGGCGCACCACGCCCACGAGTGTGCCGCTGCCGCGGCCACCGTTGCTGTCCGGTTCGGCCGCCAGCAGGACCGGGCCGTGCTCGACGATCTCCCGCAGCGACAGGGTCCCGACCCAGCCGGCGATCAGCTCGATCGCCAGCGGCAGGCAGTCCATCCGGCGGCAGAGCTCGGCGATCACCCGCGGTGCCACGTCGCCACTGGCGAAGCCGGGCAGCCGTTCCTCGGCCCTGGCCATGAACAGCCGCACCGCGTCCGACGACACGATGTCGGTCACCGGCGCCGCGGAGGACGGGCAGGCCATCGGCGGCACCGGCCAGCACAGCTCGCCGGGAACACCCAGCACCGTGCGGCTGGTCACTACCACCCGCAGTCCCGGCACCGCGATCAGCAGGCGGTTGACCAGCGCCGCGACCTCGTCGCACAGGTGCTCGGCGCCGTCGATCACGACCAGGCGCGGGGTGGCGGCCAGGGCCGCCTCGACGGACACGATGACCTCCACCCCCGGCTGGTCACGCAGGCGCAGGCAGGAGGCCACCGCCGGGGTGAGCGACAGCGGGTGGCGTACGGGTTCGAGCGGGATGACGACCGTCTGGTCCGGGTGGGCGAAGCGCCGGATGGCCTCGAGGGCGAGCCGGGTCTTGCCGACCCCGCCCGGCCCGGTGATGCTGATCAGCCGCGACCTGCCTCGCAGCAGCGTGAACAGTTCCGCGAGCTCCGTTTCGCGCCCGACGAAGCTGGAATGCGGCACCGGCAGTGAGCGCGGCGGGCCGCTGGCCGTGGCCCGGGCCTCGAACTCGGCCAGGGCGCGCCCCGCCCGGGCCGACATCCCGGTGCGCCCGGATTCCCAGCGGTTGACGGTCGCGAACGACACGCCCAGACGGTGGGCCAGCTGTTCCTGGCTCAGATTGAGGCTGGTGCGCAGCTGGCGCAGACGCTCCGCGGCATTGCCGGCGTCTGTGTCGGGCGCCTCGCCATCCACAGTGCCAGAGTAGGCCAACTCATCCGCAGCGGCCCGTCTTGCCCGTCCGCGGCCGGCTCCCGGCCCGCAACGCGCGGGTCAGATCCGCCCGAACAGGCGATCGCCCGCGTCTCCCAGGCCCGGAATGATGTATCCCCGGTCGTTCAGCCGCTCGTCCATGGCGGCGGCGACCACCCGGACCCGGACCGGGTCGTCGGTGGGGAAGGCGGATTCCAGCCGGGCGACCCCCTCGGGGGCGGCCAGCAGGCAGACCGCGGTCACCGCGGCCACGCCCCGCTCGGCCAGCATGCCGAAGACGGTCTCCAGCGTTCCGCCGGTGGCCAGCATCGGGTCGAGCACGAAGACCTCACGTCCGGAAAGGTCGGCCGGCAGCCGGTTGGCATAGGTGGACGCGACGAGAGATTCCTCGTCCCGGACCATCCCGACGAAGCCGACGTCGGCCGTGGGCAGCAGCCGGGTCATGCCGTCGAGCATCCCGATGCCCGCCCGCAGCACCGGTACCACCAGCGGGACCGGGCCGGCCAGCTTCGCCCCGGCGGCCGGTCCCAGCGGGGTCGTCACCGTCACCGGTCGCACGCGCATCTCGCGCATGGCCTCGTAGGCGAGCAGGGTCACCAGTTCGTCAGCCAGGCGGCGGAACGTCGGGGCCGGGGTGACCTCCTCCCGCAGCATCGTGAGCTTGTGCGCGACCAGCGGATGATCAACGACCAGAGTCTGCATGATCAGTAGTGTCCCAGGCCGGCCGCCGTGCACGGGAGCGGAATTCCCGCGCGATTTTGTGTTGGCGGGGCGGTGGCCGGCGGCTCCTACCTGTGGACGTCACTTCCGCTTGGGCGGTGAGTGCGCTCGGGAGGCGCCGGCGTGGATCTGGGGCCGGCCGGCGTCTCCTCCCGAGGGGCGGGTGCCGGGCGGGCGTGGGGGCCGGCCCGGCGCTCGTTGGGGGGGCTGAGCGGGTGCCGGGCGGGCAGTGCGGGGTGGGGCCGCCCGGCACCCCTCTGTCGCCGAGGTGGGCCAGGTGGCCGGGGGTCAGGGGGCCCGGCCGGTCAGGTAGACGGAGCCAGGTGGCGGGCGAGGAGGGCGATGCCCTGGGCCCACTGGGTGATCTGCGCGGCTGGCAGGTATGCCGTGCCCTTCGCGGTGTGGTCGACCATGGGCGAGGCCAGGAAAGCCTCCCGGCCCTGGGGGTCGATGAAGTAGACGGCCGAGGTGTGGACGATGTCGGCGTTCGGGTTGGGCGCCTGCACCTCGATGTCGTAGTCACGCCAGACGGCGGTCAGCGCTGTCACCGGCCCGGTGAAGAAATGCCAGCTGGGGATGGTGTTCAGCGCCTGCTCGCGGGAGTAGGTGGCCATATCGGCCACTGACGCGTGGTACTGGTTCACGTTGACCGCGATGAACGCCACATTGCGCGCGGCCGCCCCCAGGTCGTGATAGGCGTCCACGAACTCCCGCGACACGATCGGGCAGATGTCGGTGCAGTGCGGGTCCATGAACTCCAGGACCACGGCCTTGCCGCGCAGGGCCGACAGCGTCATCGTCTTGCCCGCCTGGTCGGTGAGGGTGAAGCCGGGCGCCCGCTGGTGGGGCAGCGGGGTCAGCAGCATCTCGTTGGCGAGGCTGGTCGAGATGCTGGCGGGTATGCCGGACGGGCGCGGGACCGCCGCGTTCCTCTGGCGGGCGATGACGAACGCCGCCGCTGCCACCGCCACGATGGTCACGACGGCGATCACACCGTAGACGAGGAGGCGCGAGGGCCGCCCGAGGGGGCCCGGGCCGTTCGCCGCCCCGCCATCGGTCTGCTGGCCCGGCGTGGCGCTGGTGGTCATGAGGACGCTCTTTCTCGCTCGGCCGGTGGCCCCGTCCCGAGCATAGGGGCACGGCGGGCACGGCGCCCGGTAACCATTCGACCAGGGTCCAGATCTCCGGTTTGGGCGGCGCGCCCGGATCCAGCGCGGCGAACCGGCGGGCGGCTTCCTTCAGGTGGTCCAGGGCGGCGTCGTGCTGCCCGGTCTGGTGCAGCAGGTCGGCCAGGTTGGTGTGGAGCGCGGCCACCCGGTGCTGGTCGCCCAGCTCGCTGCCGAGCCCGAGCGCCTCCCGGGCCAGGTCGAGCGCCTCACCCGTGCGGCCGGTGTCGGCGAGCAGCCGGGCGAGGTTGTTGAGCGCCGCCACGGCCGCGCCCGGGTCCGGCAGCTCCCGGGCCCGGGCCAGGCTCTCGGCCAGATGGGCCTCGGCCGCCGCGGCGTCCCCCGCTCGGGCCGCCAGCATCCCGAGCACGTCCAGCGCCTGGGCGATCGCCACCGGGTCGTTCGCCTGCCGGGCGGCGGCCAGCGCGGCCGCGCCCAGGTCGGCCGCCTGCTCGTGGGCCCCCTGCCGGTAGGCCACGACCGCCCGGTCGGCCTGAACCCGGGCCCGGGCACCGAGGCCGCCGGGCGCGAGCAGCTCCAGCGAGGCCGCCAGGTGCGCGTCGGCCAGCGCCCAGTCGCCGAGCCGGTGGTGGACTTCGGCGAGCTTGTGCTCGATGGCCGCCGCCGTGGCGTTGTTGCCGTCGCTGCCGGCCGCGGCCGTCTCGTACTCCGCCAGCGCCTCGTGATAGCGCCCGAGGACGGTCAGCACATCGCCGAGCGCGATGGAGCCCGGCACCTGCGGGTAGCCGAGCGCCACCGCCTGGCGGAGGTGGGCCTGAGCTTCGGCGTGCGCGTACAGTTCGCGGGCCCGGTCGGCGGCCCGCCACCACCACTGCGCGGCCTCGGCCTCCCGGCCCGCCTGCTGCAGGTGCCTGGCGATGACCGGTGCCCGCGCCGATACCGGATCGCGTTCGTAGCGGGCGGCCAGCGCGTCGGCGGCCCGGCGGTGCAGGAGCCGGCGCCGGGCCAGGGTGGCCGAATCGTAGGTGACCCGGCGCAGCGCCTCATAGGGAAAGTCATACGAGGGGATGCCCCGGCCGCCGTGCGGCGGGATCTCGGTGAGCAGGAAGCGGGCCAGCGCCTCGTCGAGCGACTCCACCGTCTCGGCCTCACCGCGGCCGCTCACCGCGCGGAGCAGATCCACGTCGAACCCGCTGCCGAGCACGGCGGCGGCGGACAGCATCTGCAGCGCGGGCTCGCTGGCGGCCTGCAGCCGCCTGCTCAGCAGATCGCGCACCGACGCCGGGGGCGACCAGCCCTCGTCCCCGGCCCCGGCGGGATCACCGTCCCCCAGCGCGTCCGTGTACTCGCGGACCAGCAGCGGCAGCCCGTGGGTCTCGGCCAGCATCCGCGCCACGTTGTCCGTGGGCGCCCCGGCGGCCCGGAGCATCGCGGCGATCTCGCCGGTGCTGAACGGCTGCGGCCCCACCGTCCGGCCCTGGCCCGAGTTGACGGCGCCGGCCAGGGCGGCCCGGAGCCCGCGCAGCCGCTCGTCGGCTTCCGGCCGCCAGCTGACGACCAGCAGCAGCGGCCAGTCGGCGAGCCTGCGGACGAGGTAGGCGAGCAGGTCGAGCGACGGCCCGTCGGCCCAGTGCACGTCCTCGACCAGGACGGCGCCCGCGCCGCCCCGCTCCGCGGGCCGCGCGGCGGCGAGCAGGGTGGCGGCCAGGGCCGCGTACATCCGGGTCAGCGCGACCGGGCTGGACAGCGGCGGCTCCGGCATGTCCCGGTGAGCCGCCGCGAGCTCGGGGGTGAGGCCGGCCATGGCCGCGACGTGCAGCGGCAGCAGGGCGGGCAGGCCGGGACGGGCCGCGGCGGCGGCGCGCAGCAGGTCGGCGGACAGCGCGAAGGGCAGGCCGCTCTCGCCGTCATGGCACCGGCCGGTGACGGCGGTCCCGCCGCTGGCCTCGATCCGGGCCCGGAACTCCTCGATCAGGCGCGACTTGCCGCAGCCGGCCTCGCCGGTCACGGCCACCACCTGGCCGCCCGTCCCCCCCACCGCCTGCCAGGCTTCCTCCAGCGCCCGCAGCTCGGTGGCGCGGCCGATGAGCGGCCACCGGCGGTCGGCGGTGGCCGGCCGGGCCGGCACCCGGCGGGCCGGCGCTCCGGGGCCGGCCGGCGGCGGCGTGGCCGGGGCGTGGCCGGTGGCCGGCCGCAGCCGCCCGGCCCGGACGTCGTCGTACAGCCGGGTGGTCTCGGGGAGCGGGCTGACGGCCAGCTCGCGGCTGAGCACCCGGACCAGCGAACGGTACTGGCGCAGGGCCGCCGACCGCTGGCCGGTCCAGGCCTGCAGGCGGATGAGCGCCTGGTGAGCGGGCTCGTGCAGCGGGTCGAGGGAGAGCCACCGCCGCGCGTGGTCCCGCCCGCGGGCCAGCTCTCCCGCCGTCACACACGCGGCGACCAGCCGTTCCAGGGCCCCGGCCAGGTCCTGCCGCAGGCGGTCCGCCGTGGCCGACTGCCAGTCCTCGAACTCCGGGCAGGCGCGCAGGGAGAATCCGGTCAGGAAGTCGTCCCGGTAGAGCCGCACCCCGCGCTCCAGCGAGGCCGCGTCGGGCCGGGAGATCAGCGCGGCGAAGTCGGCGACGTCCACCCGCATCCGGCCCGGCTGGAGCCCGACGGCAATGCGGCTGATGAGCAGGCCCTCACCCACGGCGGCGGCCGTGACCGACAGGGTGCGGCGCAGCGAGCCCCGGGCGTGGACGGGATCGGCGTCGGGCCACAGCTGGGCGGCGAGGCGTTCCCGGCTCTGCTCCCGCCCGGCGACCGCGAGCAGGGCGAGCAGGGCGACCGCCTTCTTGGTGTCGAACACGACGGGGACGGCGTCCCGTTCCACCACCGGCGGCCCGAGCAGGGCCAGGCTGATATCGGGCACAGGTCCCCCCTTTCCGCGGGGGCACCGGCCGTCCTCGTCACGCTGGGGACGACGTGGGTGGCGCGGCCGCGCCTCCCACGTCATGATCACCAGCAAAGAGACAGCCCGGCGGCGGCTGCCTCGGCCGGCCCGCCGGACTGACTGACCCCGCCCCCTGCTCCATGGCCCTGTGTGCCGAGACCTCCTACCGTAACGCAATCGCGTGAAAGCTGGCCCGCCCGGCCGCTGTCCGTAACGATTCCGTAGCGGGGGCTCCGTAGGGTTGCCTTGCACGTCTCGGAATGGGCTGAACTCGGAGTGTGACATGCTGCAACGGCTAGGGAGAGGCCGGGCCGCGGAGGACGCCCCAGCGGCGGACGGCGCCCCCGAGGCCGGGGGCGGGACCGCCGCGGGAGACGGCGCCGCGGCAGGGGCCGGCGCCGCTGCGGGGACCCCCGGCGCTGGCGGCAGCGGTGACGGTGCGGCCCTGGTGACCAGGGTGCGGCGGCGGATCGGCGCCCAGGCGGAGCCGCCCGCCCCGCGGCCCGGCGACGGCGCCGAGGCCGGCGGCGGGAACGGGCCGGTACCCGATTTCGACTTCCAGCCGAACGACCCGCTGCACGCCTACCTGCTGAGCGAGGTCGGCCCGGTCGACATCAGCAGGCTCGAGTTCGAGTCCCTCGCCCTGGCGGCGCTGCGGGCGGCGGGGGTTGTCATGGTCGTCCCGCTCATCTCCTCGGGCACGCTGATCGGCCTGCTCAACCTCGGGCCGCGGCTGTCCGAGCGCGGCTACTCCGGGGAGGACCGGCGGCTGCTCGGCGCGCTGGCCGGCTACGCCGCGCCGGCGATGCGCGTCGGCCAGCTGGTCCGCCAGCAGCAGGTGGAGGCGCGCAACCGGGAGCGGATCGAGCAGGAACTGAAGGTCGCCCAGCTCATCCAGCAGCAGTTCCTGCCCAAGAACGTGCCCGACCTGCCGAGCTGGCATGTGGCGGCCTTCTACCGCCCGGCCCGCACCGTGGGCGGCGACTTCTACGACTTCATCCCGCTGCCCGACGGCCGGGTGATGTTCGTGGTCGGCGACGTGACCGACAAGGGCGTGCCGGCGGCGCTGGTGATGGCGAGCACGCACGCGCTGCTGCGCGGCGCGGCGCCCAGGCTCATCTCTCCCGGCGAGGTCCTGGCCCACGTCAACGACCTGCTGTGCGCGGACATCCCGGCCCACATGTTCGTCACCTGCCTGGCGCTCGTGCTCGACCCGGCCAGCGGCCGGCTGGAATTCGCCAACGCCGGGCATGACGTGCCCTACGTCCGCACCGCGGACGGCGTGGCCGAGCTCCGCGCCCGCGGGATGCCGCTCGGCCTCATGCCCGGCACGGAGTACGAGGAGAAGACGTTCCAGATGCAGCCCGGCGACTGTGCGCTGCTGCACAGCGACGGGCTGGCCGAGGCGCACGGCCCCGGCCGGGAGATGTTCGGGTTCCCGCGGGTCGCCGCCCTGACCGGCAAGGCGGAGTCGGGCGAGGGCCTGATCGACGCGTGCCTGACGGAGCTGGCCGCGTTCACGGGGGCGGGCCACGAGCAGGAGGACGACATCACCCTGGTGACCCTGCAGCGCACGTCGTCCGCGCTGTACGCGGGAGGCGGAACATGACATCGGTGGCCAGTGGCGCGGCACGGCGCCTGGCGGTGTTCACGGTGGCCAGCGAGCCCGGTAACGAGCGCGTCGCCCTCGCCCGGGTGGCGGAGGCGGTGGCCGGGACCGGCCTGGCGGACAAGCGGCTGGACCGGCTCAAGACGGCGGTGGCAGAAGCCACGATGAACGCCATCGAGCACGGCAACCTGAACCGCCCAGAGATCCCCGTGGACATCGAGGTGACCCAGGTCGGCACCGACATCATCGTCACCATCACCGACCAGGGCGGTGCGCGGGCGCCCGCGGGCCCGGCCGAGCAGCCGGACCTGGCCCGCAAGCTGGCCGGCGAGCAGAGCGCCCGGGGCTGGGGCCTGTTCCTCATCCGCAACATGGTCGATGCGATGGACGTGACCACCGAGGGGGCCCGGCACACGGTCCGCCTCATCATGGCGACCATTCCCGACGAAGGAGCCACCCGTGAAGACGACCTGTGAGGCCGAGGTCCTGGACGTCGCCGGGGGAGCGGTCATCCGGCTCTCCGGCGACGTGGACGGAACCGCCGCGGACGTGCTGACCGCCGCGTACGACCAGGCGGTGGCGGACGGCGACCCCGCCAGCATCGTGCTCGACTTCGCCGCCGTCGGCTACATCAACTCGACCGGCATCGCGCTGATAGTGAGCGTGCTCGCCAAGGCACGTTCCGAGCGCCGCAAGGTGGTCGCGAGCGGGCTGTCGGAGCACTACCGCGAGATCTTCGACATCACCAGGCTCTCGGACTTCATCGAGCTCTTCCCCGATCTCGATCACGCCGTGAGCCAGCTGACAGTCCAGGCCAGCTGACGGCCCGGGCCCCGGGCACGGACACCCCGAGCACGGGTACAGGGCACAGAGCGCAGGGCACAGAGCGCAGAGCACAGGGAGGGGATCAGATGGACGCACCGGAAGTGAGGATGGACGTCCGGCAGGCGGGCGATGCGGTGGCGGTCGTCGACATCAAGGGTGAGGTCACGGCCGCCTGCGAGCCCACATTGATGGCGGCCTACGAGGAAGCCGAGCGGGGAGGCGCGCAGCGCCTGGTGCTCAACTTCGGCGGGCTGGAGTACATGAACAGCGGCGGCATCGGCATGCTCGTCACCCTGCTCGTGCGGGCCAACCGGCAGCATCAGCAGCTCGCCGCCTATGGCCTGTCCGACCACTACCGGGAGATCTTCGAGCTCACCCGGCTCGACGAGGCGATCACCATCTACGGCGACGAGGAGTCTGCGCTGGCCGGCGCGGTGCGGTAGGGGGCGGACATGACGCAGCAGACAGGCCCGGAGGGAGCCACCTCGGCCGAGCGGATCGGCCTGAGCATGCGCGAGGCGCAGGCCCAGCCGGTGCCGAGGGACGCGGCCAGCTGGGCGGCGAAGGTCGAGCGCCTCGAGGTGGGGCAGCGGGACGGCGTCCGCGGCACCAACGTGGCCGGCCGCCGCCTGACCGGCCCGGTGCAGGGCTTCGGCCAGATGTGGCAGAAGACCTACCGCCTGAATCTCGGCACCGCGGTCACGCCGCGGGACGCCATCGCGACCTGGAAGGCGCACTTCCCGGAGTTCTGGCCGCGGGGCAACCGCTTCGCCGGCGCCCTGGCCGGGATCAGCCCCGGCGACGTGGCGCTGCTCGACCTCGCCGTCGGCGGCGGGGTCAGGCTGTCCACCGGCGTGTTCGTGCTCTACGCGGACGAGGAATCCTTCACGCTCATGACGCCGCGGGGCCACATGTTCGCGGGCTGGATGACCTTCTCCGCCCAGCGGTCCGGGCCGGACACGTTCGCCCAGGCCCAGGTGCTGATGCGGGGGAACGACCCGCTGTACGAGATCGGCCTGGCGCTCGGCGGGCACCGGAAGGAAGACCGCTTCTGGGCCCAGACCCTCACCGCGCTCGGTGAGCGGCTGGGCGTGGCCGACCCCCAGGTGGAGACGCGCAGCGAGTGCATCGACCCGCGGCGGCAGTGGCGCAACGCCCGCAACATCTGGCACAACGCCGCGGTCCGGAGCGTGTTCCAGGCGGCCGCCGCCCCGTTCACCGCGAAGAGCCGGCGCCCGGCGTCCGGCCACTGACCGCTGTTCAATCCGCTGCGGCGGCGGGTGCAGCGGCTCGTGGACCGGCGGTTCAACCGGGCCCGCTACGACGCCGACGAGGCGATCGCCGCGTTCGCGGGCCGGCTGGCCGGCGCCGTGGATCTCGACACGGTCCGCGCCGACCTGCTGGTGGCCGTCGGCCGTGCCCTCGAGCCTGCCCAGGCCTGGCTGTGGCTCGGCCGGAGCCCTGGCCAGCCTGCGGGGGATGAGGGCGGCCAGGCCCGCTCAGGCCGGCTCGCGGCGGATGAGGAGCATGGCCGCGTCGTCATCGAGCGCGTGGCCGACATGGCGTAGCACCTCGGCGCTCAGCGCGTCCAGGATCTGGTCGGGGTCACCGGGTTCGCGGACGGCGCGGCACTGAGCGAGCGGGAAGAACTCACCGGACCGGCCGCGCGCCTCGCTGACCCCATCGGTGTAAAACAGGATCCGGTCTCCCGGCCCAGCCTCGATCACCGCCGTCCGGCCCGGCTGGCCCACCTGGCCCGGCTGGCCGGGATCGGCCGCGAGCTGCGCCAGGCCGAGCGGCAGCCCGCCTTCGGCGGCTTCCAGCAGCCGCGGCCCGGCGCTGTCCACCAGCAGCGGCGGGGGATGCCCCCGGTTCAGCAGTTCCACCTTCGACCCGTCCGTGCTGACCTGCGCGACGATGGCGGTCACGAACTGCTCATCGTTGAGCTCGCGGGCCAGGGTGGCCTCGATCCGGGCCGCGATCACGGCCAGGTCGGACGTGTCCGGTGCCACCTCACGGAACGCCCCGAGGACGGTGGAGGCCATCTTCACGGCCTCCAGGCCCTTGCCCTGGACATCCCCGATGATGAACCGGGTGGCGTCCGGCGCCGCGATCACCTCGTAGAGGTCGCCGCCGATGGTGGCCCGCGACGTGGCGGAGATGTACCTGACGGCGATCCGGACCGCGCCCGACTCGGCCGGCACCGGCCGGAGCAGGACCTGCTGGGCCGCCTCGGCGACGATGTGCACGTCCGCGAGCTCGCGCTCCTGCCGCTGGCGCACGGTGCTGGCGATCACCCCGGCCACGCTGACGCCCAGCACGGTCACGAGGGCGAGCTCGTCATCGAGGTCGATGACGAAGTCTTTGTAGATGGCCAGGAACACGCACAGGGCGAGGGCCAGGCAGCTGACGATGATCATCCGGCGAAGGCCGCCGACGACGGCGGCGAACGCCGGGCCCAGGGACAGCAACGCGAGCAGGCCGATACTGTGCCCGACCACGACATCGATGATTGCCACGGCCGCCAGAACCAGGAACGGCAGCGCCCCCAGCGCGACCTGTGTTCGTGACCAGATGACCGGCTCCTGACACACGTCTCGGCAGCCTGCCAGCGGCGCTGCCCCCGTAATGCCGCGCGCACCGGGCTACCGATCCTGCCACCCTAGCGGGAGAAACGCCCTGCCTGCGGCGCTTTCCGGGCACCGGGGGCGCAACGGGGACTAGGCTCCGCACCGGCCACATCTGCTCGGGAGGACCGTGATGGGCGACCTGGCGGGACGGACCTTCCTGGTAACGGGCGGCAACACCGGGATCGGGCTGGCTACCGTGCGTGGGCTCGCCGCCCGGGGCGGCCGGGTCCACATCGCGTGCCGCTCACCGGAGAAGGCCCAGGCGGCGGTGGCGAGGATCGCGGCCGAGACCGGGAACGACGCGGTCGGCTTCCTCCCGCTCGACCTGGCCAGCCTGGCCTCGGTGCGCCGGTGCGCCGGGACATTCCTGGCGCTGGGGCAGCCGCTCCACGGGCTGATCAACAACGCCGGGGTCGGCGGGCGGCGGGGCCTGACCGCAGACGGCTTCGAGCTGACCTTCGGGGTCAACCACCTCGGGCACTTCGCGCTGACGGCGGCCCTGGCCGGTAACCTCGCGGCCAGCGCCCCGGCACGGGTGGTGACCGTGTCCAGCGACGCCCACTACCAGGCCCGGGGCGTGGACTTCGCGGCGCTCCGGCGGCCCACCCGCAGCGTCACCGGGCTGCGCGAGTACGCCGTGTCCAAGCTGTGCGACGTGCTGTTCGCCCAGGAACTCGCGCGCCGCATGCAGGGCCGCGGGGTCACTTCCTGCGCCCTGCACCCGGGGATGGTCGCCTCCGATATCTGGCGGCGGGTGCCCGGGCCGGTGCGGCCGCTCCTCACGCGCCGGATGCTGTCGACCGAGCAGGGGGCGCAGACCTCCCTCTACTGCGCGGCCGCCCCGGAACTCGCCGGCGTCAGCGGCCGCTTCTACGACAACTGCCGGGAGCGGGAACCCAGCCCGGCCGCCACCCCCGAGCTGGGCCGGCTGCTGTGGGAGCGCAGCGAAGCGTGGGCAGCGGCCTGACCCGCCAGCTGGCGGTCACAGGGCAGCGGAGGGGGAGCTCCTCCGCCGGAGCCGCGGGCGCGGACGGCGGCCACCAGCTTGCGCAGGCCGCCGGCCCGCCATCGACGCCGGCCGCAGCGCGCCCGGGACGCTACCGGTAGTCGGGGTTGTCGAAGTCGAAGCGGCAGCCGGCGTCCCACTCCGAGCGCTGGTTCCCGTACCCGGGGATACCGCCGGCGTCCTTCAGCATGCGGGCCAGGTGCAGCAGGTTCCACGTCATGAAGGTGGTGTTGCGGTTGGTGAAGTCGTTGCCCGGGCCGCCGGAGCCGGAGTCCAGATAGGACGGCCCCGGCCCGGCCTCGCCGATCCAGCCGGCGTCCGCCTGCGGCGGGATCGTGTACCCCAGGTGCTGCAGGCTGTACAGGACGTTCATCGCGCAGTGCTTGACGCCGTCCTCGTTGCCGGTGATCAGGCAGCCGGCGACGCGGCCGTAGTAGGCGTACTGGCCCGCGTCGTTGAGCAGGTGCGAGCACGCGTACAGCCGCTCGATCACGCGCTTCATCACCGAGCTGTTGTCGCCGAGCCAGATCGGGCCGCCCAGGACCAGGATGTCGGCGGCCAGCACCTGCCGGTAGATCCCCGGCCACGCGTCCGAAGGCCAGCCGTGCTCGGTCATGTCCGGCCACACCCCGGTGGCGATGTCGAGGTCGGCGGCGCGCAGCACGTCCACGGTGACCCCGTGCTGCCGCATGATCGCGATGCTGCGGTCGGCCAGCCCCTGGGTGTGGCTGACCTCAGGTGAACGTTTCAGCGTGCAGTTGATGAACAGTGCCCGCAGGCCGTCGAACCGCCACGGCAGCGTGCCTGTGATGCCCGGATCCGCCATCGCCCCTCCCGAAGCCCCTCGATGCGGCCAGATGATCATTGTGGCCCGTGCCGTGGCCCGGCGCGGCCGGTCCATGCGGCAAACTTGGGGCATGGCAGCCGATCTCACCCTGATGGCGGTGCACGCGCATCCCGACGACGAGGCATCGAGCACGGGCGGTGTGCTGGCCACCTACGGCGAGCAGGGAATCCGTACCGTCGTGGTGACCTGCACCAACGGTGAGTTCGGGGACGCGCCCGGCGGGGTCAAGCCGGGCCAGGACGGTCACGACGAGCAGGCGGTGGCGGAGCTGCGGCTCGCGGAGCTGCGCGAGTCCTGCAAGATCCTGGGCGTCACCGACCTGGAGCCGCTGGGGTACCACGACTCCGGCATGCCGGACTGGGATTACAAGGACCGGCCCGGCGCGTTCTGCAACATCCCCACGGCCGAGGTGGCCGCCCGGATCGGTGCCCTGATGGAGCAGTACCGGCCACAGGTCGTGGTCACCTACGACGCGGCCGGCCCCTACCAGCACCCCGACCACGTGCACGCGGCGCGGGCGGCGGTCGCCGCGGCCGCGGGCACCGGCATCCCGGCCAAGCTCTACCTGACCGCGATGCGCGGCAGCGACTGGCAGAAGGTGTGGCAGGCGCTGCGCGAGGCCGGCCTGGACGTGCCCGACCGCCGGCCCGCCGACCCGGAGATCAGGCGGCAGATGGCCGAGACCGAGCAGCGCATCACCACCACGATCGACATCCGGCCCGTGCTGGCCCGCAAGCGGGACGCTCTGCTCGCACACACCAGCCAGATCCAGGACTCGTGGTTCAGCAAGATCCCGCCGGACGTTGCCGAGGCGGCCTTCGGCCGCGAGAGCTTCATCAGGGCCAGCGATTCCACCGGGAGCGCCGTCCCCGAGGACGACCTGTTCGCCGGGCTCCGCCCGCCCGCCGCGGGCCCAGCCCCCGGAGCCGCCTAAAGCCTTGCGGCGGCCGATGCGGGCTGCGACGCTGCCAGGGTGGCCGACGCGCCGACCTTCGAGCTGCTGATCGCCGAAGGCGAGTCGGTACCGGTCGAAGGCTGGGACTTCTCCTGGTTCGAGGGCCGGGCCACCGAGGAGCGCCCGCGGTGGGGGTACTCGCGGCTGCTCGCGGGGCGGATGGCCCGGGCGGTGGCCGCGCTCGACATCCAGACCGGCGGCGGTGAGGTGCTCGCGCAGATCTCCCATCCCCCTCCGGTGCTGGTGGCCACCGAGTCCTGGCCGCCGAACGTCGCGGTCGCGCAGCGGAACCTGCGCCCGCTCGGCGCGCGGGTGGTGGAGGCGGACGACGAAGCCGATCTGCCGTTCCACACCGGGTCGTTCGACCTGGCCGTCAGCCGGCATCCCACGGTCGCGGTCTGGCCGGAGATCGCCCGTGTGCTGCGCCCGGGCGGGACGTACCTCTCGCAGCAGGTCGGGGCGGGCTCCAACCGGGAGCTGACCGACTTCATGATGGGGCCCCAGCCGGTGGATCCGGGGCGGAGTGCGCAGGTGGCCGTGGCCGAGGCGCAGGCGGCCGGCCTGATCGTGGCCGATCTGCGGGAACAGGCGCTGCGGGTGGAGTTCTGCGACGTCGGCGCCGTCGTTCACTTCCTGCGCAAGGTGCTGTGGACCGTTCCCGGCTTCACCGCCGCGGGCTACACCGGTCAGCTCGCCCGGATGCACGAGCGCATCCGCTCGCATGGGCCATTTGTTTCGCATGCCCAGCGTTTCCTGATCGAGGCGCGCAAGCCCGGCGGCGCCGGGTCCACCCACGGCGGGTGAGGACTCGGCGGCGCGCGAGCCGCAGGCTTGCGTTCATATCCCGCGGTCGTCGGGATCAGGACGGTTGCCCGCGGTTCAGGCGCACGATGGGAGGACCAGGATGAAGCGGGTCAGAAACGGGCTGGCCGTGGCCGCGATGGCCCTGGTCATGGGCTCCCTGGCGGCTGGGTGCGGGAGCGGCGCCGTCAGCGGCGCGGTCAAGAGCGCGGCCTCCGGCGCCCGGAGCGCGGCCTCCAACCTGCCCAGCCTGACCACGACCCCCGCCCTGCCCACGCAGACCGCGACCCCCCCCACCTCGCCCACCGAGACGGTGACCGTTACCACCACGCCACCGACGCCCACGACGGAAGCCCCGACCACCAGTCAGCCGTCGCCGACGGCCGCCACCACGGCCGCGGCGAGTACCTCGGGCTCGTCGCTGCTGTGGCTGTGGATCCTGCTCGGGGCGCTCGTCGTCATCGGCCTGGTCGTGTGGATTGCCCGGGCCTCCGGCCGGCGCTCGGCCGCCGCGGCGGGCTGGCGCTCCACGGTGGCCGACGCCTACGCGAATGGCCAGGCGCTGGCTGACGCGGTGCGCATCGCCGACCGGCCCGGGGCGCCCGGCTACGCCGCCGCCCACTGGGCCGGCCTGCAGACCCGCGCGGACGACCTCGCGCAGCAGCTGTACCGGCTGCGTGAGAGCGCCCGCAGCGAGGAGGACCGCATACGCGTGGAGGACACGCTCACCTCGCTGCGCGGCCTGCGCTCGGCCATGGCGGACGAGCAGGCCGCGGGCGGGGCAGGCGGGCCCGGCAGCCCGGAGGCCGCGCAGGTGCACGGCCGGCTGATGTCCTTCGAGCAAGCGCTGCGCGCCCTCCGGGAGTCCAACGAGCAGATGCCCCGGATCTGACGCCGTCCACGCCCGGGATACCCGGCGGCGTTGGTCTGGTGTGCTGCGGGGTGGGGGATACTGCTGGCGTGGGCGAGCGCAATGTCATTGGTGGTGAGCTGGAGCCGTGTGGCACCGACCCGCTCACCGGCTTCTACCGCAACGGCTGCTGCAGCACCGGCCCGGAGGATCTGGGCAGCCACACGATCTGCGCCGTGGTCACCGCCGAGTTCCTGGAGCACCAGCGCCGCATCGGCAACGATCTGTCCACGCCGGTCCCGGAGTTCCGGTTCCCCGGGCTCGTGCCGGGGGACCGGTGGTGCGTGACGGCCGCGAACTGGCTGCGGGCCCACCGCGATGGCGCCGCCGCCCCGGTGGTGCTGGCTTCAACCCATGAGCGGGCGCTCGAGATCGTGCCGCTGGCCGCCCTCGCCTCCTACGCCGTGGACGTTCCCGCCGACCCCAGCGCCCTGGACGACTGAGGTCAGAGCCGTTCCCCGGCGCGCACCGGCGCGGTGATGGTGTTCCCGGCCGGGGCCAGCGGGCAGACCCACGAACTGCTGTACCGGCACGAGGGGTGGTAGAGAAAGTTCAGGTCCACCACCAGGGATCCGTCGCTGCCGCCGAGGTCGGCGCCCTTGGCCGTGTCGAGCAGGTACCGTCCGCCCCCATAGCTGGCGGAGCCGGCGGTGCCGTCTCGCAGGGGGAGGAAGAGCCCGCCCGCGTACTGGTCCAGCCACCACACGTCCACCGCCGCGCGCAGTGGCGCGGGCAGTTCGACCCGCCCGGCGAGCCGCAATTTCGTGGTGCCGTCGCTGCCAGCCGGCAGCGACAGCCCCGCTGGCGCGGGCGCCGGCCGCAGCGGCAGCGAGAACCGTAGCCGCGGGTCGTAGGGCCAGACGGGCAGGCCGGTGGCCCGGAGCGGGTCGTCCGGCTCCAGCGGGCTCTGCGGGTGCTCCCGGAACAGCTCGTCGCGGCCGGCCCGCCACAGCGCGTGCCCGCGCTCGGGGCTTGGCTCCGCCCGCACGGCCGCGTAGAGCCCGCTCACGCGCCGACGCCAGCTGGCCAGCTCAAGCTCGATCATCGGCTCTCCCGGGCCGTGGCCGCCGCCGGGCCGTCCGCCCGCGCCGCGTTGTCCTGGCCGGGCACGGCATAGCCGGCGACGGACGGCCAGCGGACCGATATCACCACCGATTCCTCCTCGGCGTGCCAGGAGTGGCCGATCCCGCGGAACATCACATAATCGCCCTGCTGGGCGAGCAGCACGCTGCGCCCGGGCAGCTCCACCCGGAACCGGCCGCTGATGAGGATGATCACGGCGGTGCGCCGCTCGCCGGTGACCCACTGCGCGCGCCGGTCACCGGGCGCGTAGATGCCCCATTTGACCTCGACGTCGTCGCTGTGCCGCACGTCCGCGGCCGGCTTGAAATGACCCAGCAGCCAGCCGCGGTCGGCGGGCGCGTCCACGGTGGCGTTGCCCACGTAGATCTGGTCCTCCATGAGGCGCGACGCTAGCAGCAGCGGGGACCGTGGCCCGCCGGGCGGGGGACCTTGCCCCGTGCCCGCACACCCCGTCCTCGCGCGACGCTGGACTTGGGCGGCGGGCGTGCCATCCGCCCGGCAGGCTGATCAGCGCAGGCTGGTCCACCGGTAGGAAGGCGGATACGCTGCCACCACCGTGCTCCCCACCGTCACGCTCATCTCCTGGCTGCTGACCGCCGGCATCGGTGCCTACATGCTCAGCAGGTGGATCCGCGACGGCGGCGTGCGGAAACAGCGTGCGAACGCCGAAACACTGGGACCCGGAGTGGTCTTCGGGCACGCCAGCCTGGCCATCACCGGGCTGGCCCTGTGGGTGGCCTACACCATCACCCGCTGGCCCCCGCTGGCCTGGTCGGCGGTGCTCGTGCTCATGCCGGCGATCGGGCTCGGCCTGTCCACGGTCACCTTGTGGACGCCCTACCCGACCGCAGGCGGCGCGGGGCGGCCCGGCGGCGGGGCCCGGCTCGCCGCGCCCGCCGAGGACGTGCTCGCCAGCAGGATCACCGACAGCACCCTCACCCACGCGCTCACGGACGCGGCGCTCGCCAGCAGGCTGGTCGAGGAGGTGCTGGCCAGCGCCGCGGCCGCCCCGGACCGGCCGCCGCGGCCCAGGGGGCACGCCGCGGCGCTCATCCCGGCCAGCCACGGCATGCTGGCCCTCACGACTTTCCTGCTCGCGGTGCTCAGCGCGGTGGGAACCCTCTGAGCCAGCCCGCGGGCTCCTCAGGTGACCTCGTTGAGCTTCCCGGTCGCGACGTCGAAGACGAACCCGCGGATCTCGTCCTTGTGCGGGACGAACGGGCTGGCCTTGATCCGCGCGATGGACTGCCGCACATCCTCGTCGAGGTCGGGGAAGGCCTCGGCGGACCAGGCCGGCTTGATCCCCGTCTCGTCCTGGATGGAACGCTTGAACCCGTCGTCGGTGAAGGTCAGCATGCCGCAGTCGGTGTGATGGATCAGCACGATCTCGCGGGTCCCGAGCAGCCGCTGGCTGATGGCCAGCGAGCGGATCTGGTCATCGGTGACGACGCCGCCCGCGTTGCGGATCACGTGCGCCTCCCCCTCGTTCAGCCCGAGGATGGCGTAGACGTTGAGCCGGGCGTCCATGCAGGCGACGACGGCGACGTGAGCGGCCGGCGGCATGGGCAGCGGGCCGGAGAACGTCTGCGCATAACGGGCGTTGTTGGCCAGATACTGCTCGGTGGCACTCACATGGGCTCCTTCGCCTTGTCGCGGATCGGGGCTCGCACCCGGATTCTAACCGCCTGACCCCGCCCAAAAGCATATATTTCAGACGTCCTTAATCGAGAATGCGCGGGGTCAGGGAACCCCACGGACGGGTGACGTCTTGCGGGCCACACCGGCCCAGGCGTTCAGGGGCCTGGCGTCAGCGCCGGACCGCCACTGGGAGGTGGAGACCAGCCCCGGCTCCAGCAGTTCCTGCCCGCCGAAGAGCCCCGCCACCTCGGCGTGGCTGCGGAAGGTGATCGGCCCGGCCAGCGCCTCGTTCAGCAGGGCTAACCCCGCGGCCATCGCTTCGACACCGATGTCGGCGGCCGGGTGGGAGATGACCAGATAGCTGCCGGGCGTCCGGCGGCCTGAGCACGCTCGATCTGATCAGGTCGCCCAGTTCCGCGGGATCCACGTTGGGTGACCCTCCGTACATACCTGGACACGGGAAGCGGCCAAAGGGTCACGCTACCGCCCTGGATGCTGGCGGCGGTGGCTAATGGCATGGTGGACAGGTGCGGGTTCTCGTCGTCGGCGCGGGTGTGGCCGGCTTAACGCTGGCAGCGCGGCTGGCCCAGCAGGGCCGGCCGCCGGTCGTCGCTGAGCGGTCCGCCGGTTCCGGCGCCGGGTACGCGATCGGCTTGTACCCGCTGGGCAGCTGCGTCCTGCACGGGCTGGGCCGCTACGGCGAGCTGCTGGCGCGCGGGCTGGTGGTGAACGACTACGAGCTCGCGGATCACGCTGGCCAGGTGATAAAGCGCGTCGACATGTCCGTGCTCACCGGCAAGGTAGGCCCGATGGTGATGATCGAGCGCGCCGGGCTGCTGGACATCCTGCGGGAGGCCTGCGCCGGCGTCGAGATCCGGGCCGGCGTGGGCATCAGGTCGCTGGCGCAGGACCGCGACGGCGTGGATGTCACCCTGGACGACGGCACGGTCGAGCGTGCTGACCTGGTGGCCGGCTGCGATGGCATCGATAGCGCCACCCGGGCCCTCGCGGGCGGCCCGGAGCATCGGTACGACACCGGGTGGGTCCTGTGGACCTGGCGGGCGGCGGCCGATCATCCCGGTCCGCCGGTGTTCCGGGAGTGGTGGGGCCGGGGCTGGTTCTTCGGCTGCTATCCGGCTCCCGGTCAGCTGATGTGCGCATGCGGCGGCCCGGCCCGCCAGTGGGACAGCCCTCCGGCCGGCCGGGTGAGCGAGGCCTGGCCCGGGCAGCTGAAGGGCCTGCTGCGCAGGTTCCCGCCGGCCGCCGCAGCCGGGGAACCGCCCGCGATGTACCGCTGGCCGATGCGCGACGTCCGGGCCAGCCGGTGGTTCCACGGCCGCGTGGCCCTGTGCGGGGATGCGGCCGCGGCGTTCCTGCCCTCGGCGGCCGTGGGTGCATCGGCCGCCATGCGGTCGGCCGCCGCGCTGGCCGACGAGCTGTCGCGCGCCGACGCGGCAACGGTCCCGCTGGCCCTGGAGCTCTACCAGAAGCGCTGCCGGCCCATCGTGGAGCGCGCGCAGGCCAACTCGCGCCAGCTGGCGCGGATCATGCTCGTCGGCCGCCCGGCCCTGCGTGGGGCCGCGATCAGCTAGCGCGCCGCTACCCCGCGCGCCTCGCGCTCAGCGAGATCATCCACGGCAGCCACCAGCCCTTCTGACCGGTGGGTCAGCGCTCGTCCCAGTCCCCGTACTCGTCCAGGTATGCGCCGCCTTCTTCGATCCGGTAGTCGCCGTACTCGAAGTAGAGGGCATCCGAGCGGGTGCCCACGATGACGTAAGAATCCGTTTCCGCGGCGAGGTCGAGGCTCTGCTCGATCTCGTCCCTGGTGAGGCCCTCGGCCCGCAGGTAATGCTCGACGTCGGCCATTCCGTTGGCCAGAACCTTGCCCGGGCCGTCAGCCACGGCCGTGCTCCGCGACACTCATGACGCCTCCCGTCTGGCTTGGACTTGCTCATCCGAGGACGTTGTGCGCCTGGCCCGGCGTTGGCTGGGCCCTCCGCCGGAAACCGGGCCGCGCCACGGCCTAACTTTACAGTTTCTTTACTAGTGGCATGCCTGAACTAGAACATCCGCCAGGCGCCCGCGGATAACCGCGCCGCCGGGTGCCACGAGGTCGGCGTCAGCTGCCGAGAACCCACGCCACCGGGCGGGCGGGATCCGGGTCGTAGCGGCACGCGCTGCCCGTCCGCACGCAGTCGCGCAGTTGGCGGGCCAGTGAGCTGTCGTGCTGCTCGATGCGCTGCAGTGCCGAGACGATGGCTTTGCGCACGGCAATCCGCGCCCGTTCCTGGGCCGAGGTGAACTGACGGCGGCGACCACCGAGCCCGGTCGCGGCGGCGATCTCGTCGAGCAGTGCTTCCCGTTCGAGCCGGAGCCGGCCGGACCGGGACCCGTCGGCCCATGACTCGGCTTCGCTCAGCTCGGCGTCGATGTCGGCCAGCCGGGCGCGATACGCGCTGACCGCCTGGGCGTCGATCAGGTCGGCATCAGCCTGGGAAATCGTGACGCCCGGATGGCCGGCGACCGCCGCGGCCAGATCCACGGCCCCGACATCCATCCCCGGGCGCTGAAGCAGGTGGCGGATGTAGTGCAGGCCTTTGACGTCGGGCAGCACGGCCGTCGCGCCGTCACGGCCGACGGACCACCCCGTTTCGTTTGGATGGAAATGCACGGTCACCGCCGTCGGGCGTGCGGCGCCGTCTGACCCCCCCGCGAGGCGATCGCGCCACCATCGGGCGCCGATTCGCTCGTAGCAGGACACGGCACTGTGCCGCCAGCCGGCGGCGTCGGCCCGGCCGAGCGAAAGGTGCGCGCGGAAGAGGTACTCATCCACCACTCCGTGGAACATGGCACCGGCGTTGAGCACCGCCCGTCCTGCGTACGGTTCGAGCAGCCGCACGCCGTCGGCGGCTATCTGCTCGACCTTGAGCTCAGCGGCGACCTCGACCAGGGCGGTGACCGTCAGCAGGAAGCCCACGTCGCGAGGGACCGAGCCGAGCCCGGCGCCGGTGATCTGGTGCTGCAGAGCCAGCGCGCGATCGGGCTCGCCGGCCTCCAGCCACAGCCGTGCCGCCTGGGCCGACATGCTCGGCATCCCTTGCCCGGCGCCGTACGCCTCATATGCGGCTGCCTCCCGCCGCAGCGCGTCGGTGTCGGCCGCCCGCTGGGCGCGGGTGGCGGCGAGGCTGTGGGTCACTGCCTGCACATCAGGCTCGGCGGTGCTTGCGCCCAGTTCCCCGGCCCGCTCGATCAGCCGGTCCGCCCCATCGAGATCCTCGGTGACCAGCGCGTACATCGCGCGACGCGCCCCGGCGAAGAACGCCACCCGGGGCGAGGCGGTCTCGCCGGCGAGGACGTCCAGGGCGCGCAGCTGCCGCTGGACGGCGATCACGTCGAGGCATTCCCAGGCGGTCGTCAGCCGCCACAGGTGCGCGGACAGCCTCGGCTCGGTCGCCGTCAGGTGCGCGGCGGTGTCCGCCAGCCGCACCGACAGCCGCAGCCGCTCGGTGAAGTCGTCAGGGCCCCACCGCGACAGCAGCGCGGCGTCCAGCGCGTCGGCGAGGATCTCGGGATCGCCGGTCCGGTCCGCGAGGGACACCGCCTGGCCGGCGAACGGGATACCCCGCGGCGCGTCGCCGCCGTAGGCCCACGCCCGCGCGAGCGAGGCGGCCAGGCGGGCCCGGATCGGTGGGTCGGCGGCGGCGGCGTACGCCTCGTGGATCAGTGCCGGAATCTGCCCGGGATGCTCCCCGAACTGCTGGCCGGACGGGAGGCCGAGGGCGGCCTCGGCCATCCGCCCGGCGTCACCCGCATCCCGGGCCTGCTGGAACGCGCGGATCGCGGCCGTCCGGGCATCGGACTTCTCCCCCGCATGTTCCATGAGCGCAGCATAGGGCGCCTGGCCTGCTCAGCGCCGGATCAGCTGCACCGTCTCGGCATGCCGGCGGACCCGCTCCCGGTCCCAGTCGCCGGTGCAGTACACCGAGATCTGCGAGACCGCACCGTCGGAGATGTCCGCGCGGATCATCTCGCGGCAGTACCAGGACTCGCCGTCCTGATCCCATTGCTCCTCGATCTCGAGCACGAAGCCGGTGGTGGTCGGGTCGAAGCGCGACCGGGGAACGCGCGAGGGTCCCGGGTGGCCGGCCTTGCGCAGCGCCGTGACATCCTCGATGCCGCGGGCCTGGAGCCGCCACTGCGGCAGGGTGAAGTCGCAGAAGATGTCCGACGTGAACAGCCCCTCCGGCGGGGCGCCGGTCTCCATGAACGTGATCAGTTTTCCGGCCAGGTCGCGGGCCGTGGTTTCCCGCGTGCTCACGGAGACGGTGTAGTCCTCGAGTTCGGCGTAGCGGCCCTGGATCAGCGGTGCGTCGACGAGGATGGGCGCCTCGTCCTTGTGGGTGCGCGGCATGGTGACCTCCGGTGTCGTTGGTTGCCGTCACCAGACAGGCGTGATGTCGCGACGTCACAATGTGACCCGGCCGAAGTCACATGGCCCTCGCCTGGCCCGCCGCATGGCCGGCGGCCAGGACCGTGGCAACCCGGGTGTGTTACGGCGCGCCGGCGTGCATGAGCAGAGCGCCGACGATGATGACCAGCAGCAGCGCGGCCGCGACGACCCCGGCCCGGAGGAGGATGCGCAGGGCCCGGTGCCTGCGGGACAGTGGGCGAGGCTGGCGGTAGGGAGCCCCACGGTAAGCGGGCGGCAGCAGGGACATGGGAGGGCTCCCTTCGCGCGGGCCTCCCAGTGGGGGCAGGCTGATTGTACGCCGGGGGCCCGGTGGCGGTCGATGGCCTGAGGGGCCGCGAGGTGATCAGAGGGGGGCGGCGTGCTGCCGACGATCCAGCTGGACCGCGGCTGCTTCTCCTGCGCGCTCGGGGCACAGGCAGGACAACTCTGTTCATGGTGGCGACCGAATGGCGTGGCGCCGAGCACATGGCCGACGGGTCACGAACCGGCCAGGTGCTCATGGCCCCAGCGCCATCGGCGGCACCGGCTGGCCGTAGGCCACGATGCGGCCGCTGCCCGGGCAGCGTCGCTGTCAGTACCCGTAGCCGCTGGAGCTGGGGGACGGCCTGGCCGCAGCTGCCGCGGCGCCGGAGACGGTGACCTCGTGCCATACACCGCCGGAGAGGTTCACGCCGTTGCCCTTGGCCTGCCCGGGGGCGGTGTCGGCCACGTAGGTGTAGAGGGGATGCCCGTTGTAGGTGGCCTGCACCGATCCGTCGGAGCGCTTGATGGTGCCGAGCTTGCCGGTGACGCCCGAGCCGGCGGTGGCCGGACCCATCACGGGCGGCCAGTACTTGGCGCAGGAGCCGTTGCACTTCGACGTGGTCGAGGTGTCCGGGGCGAACCAGTACAGGGTGAAGCCCTTGGCGTTGGTGAGAACGGTGGCTCCGCCGATCTTGGCGGTCTTCAGCCCGCCGCTGCTCGCGGCCGGCGCGCTGGAAGCCGGTGCGGCGGCGCCGGACGTGGCGCCGGAGCTGGTCGGGGTTGTGGAGCTGCCGCAGGCGGCGATCAAGACCGTGGCGGCCAGCCCGGCCAGCGCCAGCCATCTCTTATTCATGGCATGTCCCCGCTTATCTAGGAAGCCGCTACTAACCTTGATCAACGTGGCGGCCGGACGGTTCGTTCAAACCCTGACCAGGTCTTTAGGCAGTTCAGGCGAGCTATTGGCCGGGCCGCACGCCGGCTGGCCCCAGCGCCCGCCGCAGCGCCTCCACGGTGGGCGCACCTTCCAGGCGCCCGTTCTCACCCTCATACAGCCGGCACGCCACCGCTGGGCCCGCACCAGGGACGGCGAACCGATCGCGACCCCCGATCAGGGGGGTCGGTGAGCCGAACATCCCCCACCGGGCCGCCTCATCCGCGTCGGTGACCACCCGCCGCACCACCGTCACCGCTGGCCGGCCGGCCAGCGGTGACGGCAGCCGCTGCCCCAGCAGCGGGGCGTTCGGGCAGCCGGGCGCCGCCAGCACCGTCAGCTCCATCAACTCGCGGCCGCGTAGCGCCAGAAGTCGCGCATCAGTGCGGGCGGGACGGGATCGGTCGCGGCCACCTGGGTGAGCAAGATGGCGATCGCGCCGGTCGATGGCGTGATGTGGGCCGTCGTTCCCGTGCCGCCAACCCAGCCGTAGCGTCCCGGGACGTTCCAAGGATCGATGGCCTCGACGTTGACCGCGCCGCCGAAGCCCCAGCCCTGGCCCTCCAGGAACAGCTGGCCGATGGCTCGCTGGGAGGCGGTCAGGTGGTTGGTGGTCATCCGCCGCACCGACTCCGGCGACAGGAGCCGGCGCCCGTCGGCGGTCCCCTCGCCCAAGATCATGCGGGCGAAGCGGTACCAGTCGCCTGCGGTCCCGGCCAGCCCGCCCGATCCGGCCGGGAACGCCGGCCGATGGCTCCACTGCCCGTCGGGGGCGTCGGCGAGCTCCAGACCGCCGCCCGGGCCGGGCCGGTAGTAGCTGGTGAAGCGGTCTCGTTTCGCCGCCGGCACAACGAACGCGGTGTCGGCCATGCCGAGCGGCTCGAACAGCCGCTCGGTGAGGAATTCGGGCAACGGCCGGCCGCTGACCCGGGCGATCAGCACGCCCTGCAGGTCGGAGCAGGTGTCGTACAGCCAAGCCTCACCCGGCTGGTAAAGCAGCGGGATGCGCGACAACCGCGCCATCCACTCGTCCGGATCTGGCCGCAACTGCACCTCACGGCCGTCGGTCTGCACGGTGAACAGCAACTGGACAGCAGGCAGGGAGAAGTCCGACGAGAAGCCGTAGCCAGCCCGGAAGGTGAGCAGATCGAACACGGTGATGGGCCGATCAGCCGGGACGACGTCATCGACCTTGCTGACAGGCGTGCGGACCACCATCGGCGAGGCCAGCTCCGGCAGCCATCTCCCGATCGGATCGTCCAAGGCGATCCGGCCCTCGTCCACCAGGATCATGACCCCGGCGGCGGTGACCGGTTTGGTGATCGACGCGAGGCGGAAGATCGAATCGCTGGCCATCGGCGCGCCACCGACCGCGGCCGAACCGACCGCCTGCACCTCGGCCTGATCGCCGCGGGCCACCAGGCCGACTGCGCCCGGCACCGCACCGCCGGCGACATGAGACTGGAGCATGTCGCGCAGACCGCTCATCGGTTCACCTTCTCACGTCCGGTTGTGGTCGAAAAGAAGACTCCTGGCGCGCCGTGGACT
Source organism: uncultured Actinomycetes bacterium (assembly GCA_963730065.1). Taxonomy (GTDB): domain Bacteria; phylum Actinomycetota; class Actinomycetes; order Streptosporangiales; family Streptosporangiaceae; genus UBA9676. The sequence goes on from CAVSQL010000029.1 coordinate 207,830, forward strand.
CATCGGGCCGGCCCGGCCGGCCGGTGGTGGGCCGTGCTGGTGGCGGCTGGCCCGGCCGCCGCGTGTGGTTGGCTTGGCCCATGGCAGCGGCTTCGACGTTCCGCCCCCGGCTGGCGGCTGGTGAGACCCTCTACGGCGCCTGGTCCACGGTTCCCTCGCCGCTCAGTGTGCGGCTGCTGGCGGCCGCGGGAGTCGACTACGTGGTGGTGGATCTGCAGCACGGTGGCGCGACCGAGCACGACCTGCCCGGCCTGACCAGCGCGATCCGGCTGGCTGGCGCGACGCCTATCGGCCGGGTCCGGCACGCTCACCCGGCCGACATCGGGCGGGCGCTCGATCTGGGCTGTGAGGGCGTCATCGTGCCCAACGTCAGCTCGGCGGCCCAGGCGCGTGAGGCCGCCGGGGCCTGCCGCTACCCGCCGGCCGGGTACCGGTCGGGTGGCGGGGCGATGACCGGTGTGGGCGAGCCGTTCTGCATCATCATGGTCGAGTCGGCGGAGGCGGTCGCGGACCTGGAAGCGACGCTGGCGCACGACGGCGTGGACGGTATCTACGTCGGCCCCAGGGATCTGTCCTACTCACTGGGCTGCCCGCTGGACCCGGACCACCCGGTGCTCAAACAGGCGCTGGAACAGGTCCGGTCCGCCTGCGCCGCGGCTGGCAAGCCGGCCGGCGTTCACGCCTCCGACGGCGCGACAGCGCGGCGGTACCGCGACGGCGGCTGCAGCCTGATCACGGTGGCCACGGACGCGCTCGCCATCTCCCGCACCGCCGCGGCCGAACTCGCCACCGCCCGGGGCTGACAGCGTTCACCCGGCCGGTGCGCGTTCCCGTACCCGCCCACCCGAACCAGCGGCTCACGCGACCGGTTCAGCTGTCCGGCTGAAGAAAGTGAAGCGGACTCGCGCGTAGGTGCGGACGCTGGACACGTGCAGATGCTTGAGGGGAACCTCGGTGCTTTCGGCCGGATCGTGCTGGACCACGACAACCGGATCCGCGGCCAGCCAGCCGGGCCGCCGGTCGAGGAGCTGCATCGTCCGCGGCCATAGCTCATGCCACTGGGGCGGTCCGACAAAAATTAGGTCGAAGGGCGATGGGGTCCCGCGCAAATACGCGAAGACGTCTCCCGCTACCACATGCGCGTTCCCGGCCAGGCGGGTCAGCTCGAGGTTGTACCGGATGTCCGCCAAGGCGCTAGCCGAGCGCTCAACGAATGTGGCATGTGTGCTTCCCCTGCTCAGGGCCTCGATTCCAATCCCGCCGGTGCCCGCGAAAAGATCCAGGAAGTTACTGCCCAGAAGGCGGGGCGCGAGAATATTGAAGAGGCTCTCCTTCGCGCGGTCCGTGACTGGACGTGTATCCCGCGTGCTCGGAGACCTGAGTTTGCGGCCCTTGGCCGTTCCGGAAATGACCCGCACCTGAACCCCGCTACTGCGCCGGGTCCCGCTTGACCGCGTCGGACATGATCTTCCTGCTTCCTGGCGGTCCTGCCCGGCGCCTGACCGCCCGACTGGACAGTCATGAGCGGATCCCGCGCGAAGGCCGGGCCTCGTGCCCTCGATCGCTGCCCCAGGCCGGGCTGGCTGGCAGCTCAGATCCGGCAGGCGGGTCTGCCGGGGGCCAGGATAGTCCGGCAGCCGCGGTCGGCGCGAGCCTGCGGCCGTGCGAAACGGTGCCGTTGACGGCGGCGAGCCAGCGGCTAAATTGCGTGGTGTGATGGTTTGGGCGCCCTGCGGCGGCTCGTGCGGCCGCGGAGGCGATAGCTGGCGGAGGTGAGGTCAACCGTGGCGCTGCCATCTGATTCCGCGGCCAAGTTCGCCGAGTATGCGCATCCGGAGATGATCGTGACGACCGACTGGGTGTCCGGGCACCTGGACGACCCTGGGCTGATGGTGGCCGAGTCCGATGAGGATGTGCTGCTGTATGAGACCGGCCATGTCCCGGGCGCGGTCAAGCTTGACTGGCACACCGAGCTCAACGACCCGGTCACCCGCGACTACGTCGATGGGGCTGGCTTCGCCCGGCTGATGTCGCAGAAGGGGATCAGCCGGGACAACACGCTGGTGCTCTACGGCGACAGGAACAACTGGTGGGCCGCGTATGCCCTCTGGGTCTGCTCGCTGTTCGGCCACCCGGACCTGCGCCTGATGGACGGCGGGCGGGCCAAGTGGATCGCCGAGGGCCGCCCGCTCACGACCGACGTCCCCTCGCGGCCGCGGGCGGACTACCCGGTGATCGAGCGCGACGACACACAGATCCGCGTGTTCCAGGACCAGGTACGGGCCCACCTTGGCCAGCCGCTGATCGATGTGCGCTCTCCCGGCGAGTACACCGGCGAGCTGCTGCACATGCCCGATTACCCGCAGGAAGGCGCCCTCCGCGGAGGGCACATCCCCGGCGCCAGGAGCGTCCCCTGGGCCCGGGCGGCCGCCGAGGATGCCACCTTCCGCACCCGGGCCGAGCTCGAGGCCATCTACGCCGGTGAGGCCGGGCTGCGCCCCGAGGACGACATCGTGGTCTACTGCCGCATCGGTGAGCGGTCCAGCCACACCTGGTTCGTGCTCCACCACCTGCTCGGCTACCCGCACGTGCGTAACTACGACGGGTCGTGGACCGAGTGGGGGAACAGCGTCCGGGTACCCATCACCCGCGGGGAGAGCCCGTGACCGCCGCCACGCTCCATCCTCGGCTGCAGGAGATCGCCGACGACTTCAACGCGCTCCCAGATGCAGAACGGCTGCAGCTGCTGCTCGAGTTCTCCGAGGAACTGCCGTCACTGCCACCCCGCTACGCGGAGCACCCAGATCTGCTCGAGCCCGTGCCCGAATGCCAGTCGCCGCTGTTCCTGGCCGTCGAGGTGGAACCGGACGCGACCGTGCACCTGTTCTTCGACGCGCCCCGGGAAGCGCCGACCACCCGCGGCTTCGCCGGCATCCTGCACACCGGGCTGGACGGGCTCAGCGCCGACGAGGTGCTGGCCACGCCGGGCGAGTTCACCAGCCAGCTCGGATTGCAGGAGCTGGTAAGCCCGCTGCGGCTGCGCGGCATGGCCGCGATGTTGGGCCGGATCAAGCGCCAGGTCCGCGAGCAGCGCGACTGATCCTGCCCGCAGGGGCGGCGAAGCTTCCTCAGCACGTGCGGAGCGCAGCCGGACGGCAGGCGGGCCGAGGCTCGTTCCGTCCGCTGCCGGTGGGGCAGGAAGGGGGGCGCCGCCGCCGGACCAGGTCATCGCGCACACGAACCTGTACTGGGCCCACCAGACGGCGCCGGGGCGAACGGCCGGGACGGTCGAGACCAGGGATGTCGACTTCAGCGGCACGTCCTGAAGCCGCGACCGACCCGAACCGGGTCAACAGCGCGCCGGTGAGGTTACCGGCAAGCATCAACCAAAGCAGCACAAACTACGGGTACGCCGCCAGGGACTCGAACCCCGAACCCGCGGATTCAGTGCTTGGCCCAGGCCAGCCCGGCCCGGTTCGGTCCAGTTCGCTGCGCAGCTCAGACGGCCGATGCGTACGTCGCTGCCGCGACTGAACCGCAACCCGGGGCGCCACCCGTCATGTGCGGTGGCTGCCGTTGCGTCAGCCGATGACCTTGACGTTCTCCGCCTGGGGTCCCTTTTGGCCCTGCGTGATGTCGAACTCGACCTTTTGCCCTTCGTCGAGGCTGCGGTAGCCGTCAGCTGTGATCGCGCTGAAGTGCACGAACACATCTGGGCCACCTTCAACCTCGATGAAGCCGTAGCCTTTGTCGCCGTTGAACCACTTCACCGTGCCCTGCGCCATCTTGACCTTCTTCGTTCCGGATGCGCCGCCCGCCAAGGGACGGGGGCCCAACGACTCCCACGATTGCCTTGGCCAGCCTCTCACATGCACCGCGCAGTGGGTGGTAAACCTTCAGTCGCTCACGCGTGTTGGCTGCATGACAACCATGCCCGGCCGGCGCCAGCCTGGCTCGTCTCGCACTACGGGCCGAGGCCGCACAAGGCACGTCACCGCGTTGGCTCCCCACCGGTCTAGCCGTCCGGCCTGCGGCTTTCCGGAAGACGGGGCTGGTCCGCAGGGGTGGCGGCTGTGCCCCTGATGTCACGGTACGGCACATCAAGAGGACTGCCCGCACGACATCTCCACGCGCTGCCTCAGCCATGACCCGTCCCGGCGGTCGGGGGACTTCCGGCTCCGGGTGACACTGGGACGGCGAGCATCGGCAACCTGTGAGGTCGCCGGGCCGGGCGCGAGTTGGAGGCTGACGGTGACAGCCACGGATTCCACGGCGGAGCCGCCGGCAGCAGAAGCGTTCTACGACGCCCGGCGCGATGTCTATTACACAAAGCCCGCACTGCGGGGCTGGCTGCACTTGCTGTGGTTCGAGATCTCGCTGGTGTTCGGGACGCTGCTGCTGGCGCGGGCGCACGGAGCCATGCGGATCACAGCCAGCGCGATCTATGTGGCCAGCGTGAGCGGCATGTTCGGTGCCAGCGCGCTGTATCACCGCGGCAGATGGAGTGCCACCTGGCGCCAGCGCCTGCAGCGGCTGGATCACGCGATGATCTTCTTCCTCATCGCCGGCACGGCAACACCCGCCCTCCTCCTCGCCGTCCGCGGCGCCTTTGGGCTGGCCTGCCTAATCCTGATGTGGGCACTGACGGTCACGGCGGCCGCGATCCGCATGGCGCGGATGAGCACACCTGAGCTAGTGGCCGGCGCGCTGTTTGTCGGGCTGGGCTGGCTGGCCGGTCTTACGCTGCCATGGGTGTGGATGCATGCCGGCGTGGCGCCCGCACTGCTGATGCTCACCGGTGGCCTGCTGTACACAGCCGGAGCCCTGTCATATCACCGTCGCTGGCCCGACCCCTCCCCATCGGTGTTCGGCTATCACGAGGTCTTTCACGCCTTCGTGTGCGCCGCCGCGACATGCCAGTTCGTCGCGATCGCAGTGTTCATCACCTGAACCGCCGCGACGAAGAGATCACCACTCGCCTCGCCCGCTCGGGCCGGCCAACGACGTCGGCGACGCGCCAGCGCGCAGTCCCACTGATCAGTGGAAAGGCTCTCTGCGCTGGTCCTGACACCGTCTGCCGTCTCGATGCCTTGACGTGCCGTTTCTGCCCGCCAGGAACCGTCGGCCGCGGTCAGGTCGTGCACGGCGCCAGGCAGGTAGGAAGCAGTTCCTGCACGGCCAGCGCGGGGATGCGGAGGCAGCAAGGAATGGCGCACGCGGTCGCGCTCGGTGCAGGGTCGTCTGCGCCGGCCACATCGAGGGAAGGTTGACGGATGACCAGGACCGCCGCTCGATAACCCGGTGTCCGCCAATGCCGCCGAAGTGGAGCAACCATGACAGAATCTCAGCCCCGCAACGATTTCGCCAGCTTCCCCGCGCCCGCCGAGGGCATTCTGGTGGCGATGTTCATCACCGTCCGCAAGGTCGCGCGATCGCGGGACTTCTACTCCCGCATCCTGGGCGGCACCGTCATCCTGGAGGAGAACCCGTGCACTGTCCGGCTGTCCAACTCGTGGATCATCATGAACCCCGGCGGGCCGCCCACCCCGGACAAGCCGGGCATCTCGGTGGTCGACTACCAGCCCGGCGACACCACCTCAATCTTCCTGAACCTGCGGGTCGCTGACATCCACGCCTGCTACCAGGAGTGGAAGGCGAAAGGAGCAGAGTTCGTTACGCCGCCGATCGACCGCGGCGCGGAGATCCGCTGCTACATGCGGGACCCGGACGGATACCTCATCGAGGTCGGCCAGTCCACCGGCCTGCTGCACGGCCATCTCGCCGCAAAGCGCCCGGAGGACCTCCCGGGCTGAGCTCTGTCACCCGTGCGCGGCGCCGTGCGGGCGGCACCCAGCTACAAGGAGGGCAATGTTATGACAGCACACTGGCGCACGCCCGCTGGGCTGCACACGGCCTCGGCCCAGCTGCCCGTCGAGGGCGAGCTGCCGTCTTTGGCCGGTGCGACCGGGTGGCTCAACTCGCCGCCGCTGACACCAGCGGGCCTGCGCGGGAAGGTCGTACTGGCCGGCTTTTGGACCTATACCTGCGTCAACTGGCTGCGCCAGCTTCCCTACCTCCGGGCCTGGGCCGGGAAATATTCCGGCCACGGGCTGGTGGTGGTGGGCGTCCACACGCCCGAGTTCAGCTTCGAGCACAACGCGGATAACGTCCGCCGGGCCGTGCAGGACATGCGGATCGATTACCCGGTCGCCCTCGATAATGACTATGCGGTATGGCTGGCCTTCGCCAATCACTACTGGCCCGCCCTCTACTTCACCGACGCGCACGGTCATATCCGGCATCACCACTTCGGCGAAGGCGAATACGGCCAGTCGGAAATGGTTATCCAGCGGCTGCTGGCCGAGGCCGGACCGGCCGGCGCAGGTACTGAACTGGTCTCGGTCGACGCCCGTGGCGTGGAAGCCCCGGCCGACTGGGCCAGCTTGAGATCACCGGAGAACTACACCGGCTATGAGCGCACCGAGCACTTCGCCTCCCCCGGCGGCGCCGTGCCGGGCAAGCCGCACGCCTATACCGTCCCGGAGCGGCTGGGGCTGAACCAGTGGGCCCTGTCGGGGGACTGGACCATGGAGGCGGAGGCCGCCACGCTGAACGCGGCGAACGGGCAGATCGCCTGCCGCTTCCACGCTCGCGACCTCAACCTCGTCATGGGACCGGCTGCATCAGGAACCCCGGTGCGGTTCCGTGTCCTCATCGACGGACAGCCACCCGGCGAGGCCCGCGGCACCGATGCCGACGCCGACGGCGACGGCACGGTCACCGACCAGCGGCTCTACCAGCTCATCCGCCAGCCCGGCCCCATCACCGACCGCACCTTCGAGATCACATTCCCCGACTCAGGGGTCCAGGCCTACTGCTTCACCTTCGGCTAGAACCGGGAGGCCCCAGCGACGGTGCGCGACCCTAATGGGGATCGATCGCCTCGCCCCGACTTGTGGGTGAGGATGGTCGGCTGAGCCACCAGCGGGTGAGCACTAGCCGACCCAGGACCACCGAGTGAGTCCTAGGTCTAGATCGTGCCCTGCTGGCTGGTGAGGTCTCCTGCGGTAACGCATCCGGCGTTGGCTAGGAGGACAGCCCGGTCGGCCTCCTGGGCGTGGAGACGGCCTAGCCTGGGTAGGTGCGCGTGTCATCCGCGCGTCCGCAAGCCCGGGAGGTGCTCGTGGCTACGTCAACTGTCACCAAGACGGACATTGATCTCAAGCTGGCGGCTGAGCTCGCCCAGCAGCTGCGTGTTGACTCGGTCCGGTCGACTACATCCGCCGGGTCGGGTCACCCGACTTCGAGCATGTCGGCCGCGGACCTCCTGGCTGTCCTCGTCGGCCGGCATCTCCGGTATGACTGGGACGAGCCGGCCAACCCGGCCAACGATCACCTGATCTTCTCCAAGGGCCATGCGTCGCCCCTGCTCTACTCGGTCTACAAGGCAGTCGGGGTCGTCTCTGACGAGGAGCTCATGACCGGCTACCGCCGGTTCGGATCGCGGCTGGAGGGTCATCCGACCCCGGTGCTGCCCTGGGTCGACGTTGCCACCGGCTCGCTCGGCCAGGGACTGCCCGACGCCGTCGGTGTCGCGCTTGCTGGCAAGTACCTCGACGAATCCCCGTTCCGGGTCTGGGTCCTGTGCGGTGACAGCGAGATGGCCGAAGGCTCGATCTGGGAAGCCCTCGACAAGGCCTCGCATTACAAACTGTCCAACCTCGTCACCATGGTGGACGTCAACCGGCTTGGGCAACGCGGTCCGACCGAGCTGTCCTGGGATCTGGAGACCTACAGCCGTCGCGCGTCGGCGTTCGGCGCCCGCGTCTTCACCATCGACGGCCACGATGTGGCTGAGATCGATCGGGCGATGGCACACGCGAGCGACATCACCGGCGATCAGCCGACCGTCATCCTGGCCAGGACCGTGAAGGGCCGCGGCTTCTCCGAGGTCGAGGACCGGGAGGGCTGGCACGGCAGGCCGTTCCCGCCGGAGATGGCCGAGCGCGCGATCATCGAGCTCGGCGGGGAGCGTAACCTCACAGTCCGCGGCCCCAAGCCTGACCAGCCCGCGGCAGCCGCCCGCGCAGATGAGGCTGGCGCGCAGGTGACGCTGCCGCGCTACACCGTCGGGGACCAGGTCGCTACGCGCAAGGCCTACGGTCAGGCGCTAGCCGCTGTCGGCGCCCGCCGCGATGTGGTGGCGATGGATGGCGAGGTGAGCAACTCGACCTACACCGACGAGTTCGCGCACGAGTATCCCGAGCGCTACTTCGAGATGTACATCGCCGAGCAGCAGCTGGTGGCGGCCGCGGTCGGCTTCAGCGTGCGGGGCTACCGGCCGTTCGCCTCGACGTTCGCGGCTTTCCTGACCCGCGCCTACGACTTCATCCGGATGGCCGCCATCTCGCAAGCCAACATCCGGCTGGTCGGCTCACACGCGGGCGTCGAGATCGGCGCCGATGGCCCCTCGCAGATGGCGCTAGAGGACCTGGCCATGATGCGCGCCGTTCAGGGCTCGACTGTCCTGTACCCGAGCGACGCCACCAGCACGGCGGCACTCGTGCAGGTCATGGCCGATCACGACGGCATCGTCTATATGCGCACGACGCGCGGCGCCTATCCGGTCCTGTACGCGGCTGGGGAAAAGTTCCCGGTCGGCGGCGCCAAGGTGCTGCGCGCCAGCGACGAGGACCAGGTCACCCTGATCGGGGCTGGCGTGACCCTGCACGCCTGCCTCGCCGCTGCCGACCAGCTCATGGCCGATGGGATCAGCGCCCGCGTCATCGACCTGTACTCCGTCAAGCCCATCGACACTGACACGCTGACCGCGGCTGCCGCAGCCACAAGCGGCCGGCTGGTGGTGGCCGAGGATCATCACCCCGAAGGCGGCCTCGGGTCCGCTGTCGTCGACGCGCTGACTGGCGCCGGACGTGCCGACCTGACCCTGCGGCACCTGGCGGTTTCCGAGCTGCCCGGGTCGGGGACCAGCGAGGAACTGCTCGACGCGGCCTGCATCAGTGCCGAGCACATCGCGGCTGCCGCCCGCAGCCTGGCCCGCTAGCCCGCCGGAGCTCTCGGTGCCGGACGGGAGGCACCAGCCGTCCGAGGGGCGACCAGGCCGGCGCCACTGGCGGTGCCGGTGAACACCAGAGCATCGAGAGGCCGTTCGGCCACGCCGACCCTGGCGACATGTTCGCCTGGGCTGGCGCCACGGCGTTTTCAGCTGGCCCCCTGGCGAAGGCCCTTGTCCGCGGCCAGCTGCTCCAGCCGGTCGGCGGTGCCTTGGCGGCGGGCCTGCCACATCCCGTATTTGGCGAACAGCCCGTTGGATACCAGCAGCAGTTTCTTGCGGGGCGGCGCCACAAATCCTTTGGATGTCTGCGGGGCGTAGAGCGCGGTTCCGTCACCAGCGACCTCCAGCCATCCGGTGAAGGTCCGGGTGCTGAGCCCCACCAGCTGCGGCCGGTAGGCGTGGGCGAGCAGGCCGGCGCGACGGCCTCCCGGCGGGAGCAGCCCATCAGCGGCGACCAGCCGCAAGCCTGCCTGGTCATGCCCAGCCAGGGTCACGGGCACCACTACCGGGAACCCATCGGCCCCCCGGTAGGCCAGCACCCGGTGCGGCACTACAGCGATCCGCCCGGCGGCCCGGTCCACATCCACCCGCGGGCCGGTGCCGTTCTTCGGCGGTGTCTGCGGGCCGGGCGGCCCCGGCCAGACTGCACCGCTTGCCTGCATGGCGCCGGCCGCGCTCAGATCGGGCCAGGCGACCATCCGCGCCACGCTGATGTCGATGAAAACCCGCTCCTGGTAATACTCACGCAACAGCCGGTCCCACACCGGGCCGCGCACGATCTTCCCCACGTACCGCTCCCCCTGCGGGACAATCGCCTCCAGCCTGTCGCGCGAGGGCCGGATATCCACCGACGCGATGCCTTGCGCCAGCACGAACGCTGGGCTGGCCGAGAACCCGTGCTCACGGGCGTGGTAAGCCAGCGCCACGTGCGGGTCAGCGATGATCCGCTCCAGCTTCTTGGCGAACCCCAGCGAGGTGGTGAAACCCACCTCGCCCTCCTCCCGCCGGCCGATACCCATCGGGCAGACTGAGATGACCACCGCACCCCCGGCCGGCGTCACGTACGCAGCGGCCGCCGTCAAGTCACCGGTGATTACCTCATCGACCCCATCCGGCCAGCTGACAGGCGCATCGGCCATGCCTGCTCTCCCTCCCGGTCGGCTCCGCCCGATCATGACACCTTTCCGCCAGCCAGCACCACTGGCGCTTGCCACACATAACCGGGCCCTGGGCACCCTGATGATCACCCGCAAGGGCGGCAAAGTCGTCACCATCCCACGGGCGCCACGCACGGCACGGGCGATCGACCTGGCCATCAGCGAACGCTCCGAAGGGCCGATCTTCCTGGCCGCTGGCGGGCGTCGGCTGGACCGGCACGCAACCTATATCGTCGCCGCCTATGTCGCCGGGGCCGCCCGGTAGACGCTTGCCAGCCAGAACCGTTCCGCCTGCCCGACTGCAACCGGCCAGGCGGACAGGCAGGCAGCCTAGAAGATCATGAATAGCATGCGGCAAGCTCGTCACCGTAAGTACTTAGCTGAACGCACGCGAGCCGCGGCTCTGCGCGGACGACGGGGCCCGGCGGCGGCGCTCGGGATGCGTACAGATCAGGTATTCCGGCGCTGTCTGGCAGACTTCGATCTCATGGCCGACGCCTATGAGACCCTCGCTGCCGACTACGACTGGCTGTTCGACGACGACGTACTTGCTGACGGAGGCGCGATCAACCAGCCCGCGGTGGCACGCCTGCTGCAGCGGATCAGCCGCACCAGCGTGGTGCTGGACGCGGCCTGTGGCACGGGCATCGATGCGGCGGTACTCGCGCGCCGGGGTTTCACTGTGTGGGCGGCCGATGGAAGTGACGCGATGGCCGAGGGTGCGGCTGCCCGGTTTCGGCGGGAGCGGCTGGCGATTCCGCTGTTGCGCAGTAGGTGGTCGGATCTTCCCGCAGCCACCGGTGAGCGGTTCGATGTGGTGTTGTGTACCGGGAATGCACTGGTGCACGCCACTGGCCGCGACGCGATGGTTCAGGCGCTTACCGGGCTACGGCGGATGGCCCGTCCCGGGGGACATGTGGTGGTTGATTCCCGTAACTGGGAGAAGCTTCATGCCGAGCGCCAGATCGTCCAGTTGGCCGACCGGGTAGTGACTCGCGGGGGGCGGCGATGCTTGGTGTTCTATGCCTGGGAGGTACCGGATCGCCTCGGCGACGAGCACATCGCCCATCTGGTGTTCGTCTTCGACAACGGCGGCCAGATTGAGCCGCACGAATACCAGGTCACCTTCCGTCCCTTCACGATCGGCGAACTGCGTGCACGGCTTGAGCTCGCGGGATTGAGGGAAGTCGACAACGACTTCGACGCTTCCCGTGACCGCTATGCCGTGGTCACAGTAACGACCTAAGACGAGCGCCCAGGCGAATGCTGAATCTGTGGGCTGACCTTTGCGCTCCGATGCCGTCAGAAGTGCTTTGGGCCGTCCCTTCGCCATCACGCCGAACTGGGTCATCTGGACCCCAACCCCGGCGCCCGCGGAGCTCAGGACGAGTACGCCGAACGGTACGGCCGAAGATCATACCCAGCGACCGGCTGTGCCTGACCGGCATGGCAACGTGCGCGTATAGCCGCCATTAGGGGCGGCCTCGGGGTTGGGTTTGGGTAGGCCGACGGCCGTGCCGACCAGGATGATCTGTCGCGCCGCGCTTCGTACTTCAGAGTTGTGCTGGCGTTCTCTCGCTCAGTTCTTGCCAGGGCTGGCGGGTCTGGGGAGCTCGTCAGCTGCTGGGTTTCGTCAGCGGTTTCGGACTCGTCGGCGTGGGCAGCGCGGGAGGTACGCTCCGGGGATGGCGGCCATGACCACCTCGACGATCATGATTGCGGCGCCGAGGAGCGTCATCATGACGGTCATCGCCGATTTCGCCGCGTACCCCGGCTGGGCCGGGGTGCATTCGGCTGAGGTACTCGGCGAGCCGGATGCAGACGGCCGTGCCCGCGTGGTCCGGTTCGAGCTGGACGCCGGGATAATCAAGGACCGCTTCGTGCTCGGGTACCAGTGGGACGGCGATGAGCAGGTTCGCTGGGAACTTGCCGAGCACGGCTCGGTGATCTCCGCGATGTCAGGCGCATACATCCTGGCCGACCGGGGCGACGGTACCGAGGTGAGCTTCGAGCTCACGGTCGGAATCCGGATTCCGGTGATCGGGATGCTCAGGCGACGGGCGGAAAAGGCAATCATCGACACCGCACTGAGGGGACTGAAGTCGCGCGCCGAGGCTGCGCGGGGAGGTTCTGGTGACTGATCAGCGCAAAGACGACGGCCGCCTGGCGACGCTGGCCAGTGTGGTTCCCGGCGCCCGCGGCGCGGCCAGGATCGCGCGGCCAGCCTGGCGGAGCGGGACGGCCGTCAGTCCGCGCTGATCTTGGCGTCTTGCGGGCTCCCGGCCTTTGGTGCGTGGCGCGGCGGCCGCGCCACGACTTGCCGGACGGTCACATCGAGATATATCTTCTTGCTGGAGCCATAGCAGGCTCAGTGGGGATGCGGAGGACCGCGTGGCGACTGGACCCGATTTGCGCATCGCAGACGCCGACCGCGAGGCGGCAGCCGCCTTCCTGCGCGAGCACTACGCGCAGGGCAGGCTGACCCTGGAGGAGTTCAACCAGCGCCTCGATGCCGTGTTCGCCGCAGCCACTCAGCGCCAGCTCAGCGCGCTCACCCGCGACCTTCCGCGCGCCGCCGCACCCTCGGCCTCGCTGCCGGCCACCAGTACCGCTGATGGCCGGGAACGAGCCAGGCGAGAACACCAACCGGGCTGGCGGACACGGCTGGGCATGATCCCTGTGATCATCGCCGTGCTGACGGCCTGGCTGCTGATAGCTGGCCTGCATCTGGGGATGTTCGTGTGGCCGGGCAAAGTGGCCATCTTCCTGACGGTCTTCGCCGCCGTCCGCTGGCTGATACGCCGCATTTGGCACTTATGCCGTGGTGGGGCGTACATGGGCTGCGGACGGTACCGGAGCGGGCGGTAGTCGCGGCCTGCTCCCGGGCCGGGAGCCTGCGCGGCACAGCCCCACCAGCCACCCCGCAGGTCTGGCCATTCTGTGTGCCTTCCCAGCACCTGGGTGTGACGCGCTCCCGGGGTGCCGTCTGTGTGGAATCACGCCGTCGTCACGAAGGTTGCTACTGCCATGAATGTGGAGATCTGGTCTGACGTCGTGTGCCCGTGGTGTTACATCGGCAAGCGTCGGTTCGAGCGCGCGGTTGCCTCTTTCGGCCATCCTGGCGAGGTCACGGTCACCTACCGGTCCTTCGAGCTCGACCCAGACGCGCCCGCGCAGCGCACTGGAACCCATGCCGAGCATCTGGCCCGCAAGTACGGCATGACGATCGCCCAGGCCAAGCAGGCCAACCAGCAGATGACCCAGCGGGCGGCCGCTGACGGCCTGGAGTTCCGGTTCGACCTCATCCGTGGCGGCAACACCTTCGACGCCCACCGGCTGCTCCACCTGGCCAAAGATCACGGGCTGCAGGCGGAGGTGAAGGAGCGGCTGCTGCGCGCTACCTTCACCGAAGGTCTCCCGATCGCCGACAAGCCCACCCTCGTGCGCCTGGCCACCGAAGCCGGCCTGCCAGCCGCGCAGGTCCAGGCCGTCCTCGACGGGGACGCCTACGCCGACGCGGTGCGAGGCGATGAGCAGCAGGCCGCGCGGTACGGCATCACCGGCGTGCCGTTCTTCGTCGGCGACGGCAAGTACGCGGTCAGCGGCGCACAGCCGCCCGAGGTGCTGCTGCAGCTCCTGCGGCGTGCTTTCGACGAGACAAGCCAGCTCACGCCCGTTGCCGTCACGCCCGACAGCAACTCCGAAGCTAGCTGCGACGGCGACTCCTGCGCGGTCGGCTAACGCGTCCACTCACAGGCCGGCATCCGTTCGATGACCGCGAACTCGCCCACGCAGACGACGCCCGCGTCGCGTCACTCCTGTCGGCCGCTCGATCCGCGACTCCGCGGCCACGCGAATCGGACGGCTGCCTCGCAGACCACCCTCGACACGCTCGCCTGCGAAAACAGGGGCATCGCCCCGTCGCCGCCGAGGACCCTGGCCAGGGTGATCAGGTGATCCCAGGCGTTGACGTAGATGGGTACCTAGTCTGTGCCCGTTCACTGAACGCGGCGACGTCCCGGTCACGGCCCACACGCCGATGCTAGTGCTACCTCTACCGAACTCAACGACGAGCGGCCGCGGCGGCACCGCCCGGCTTGACCGCTCCCTCTGTGCCGCGCCGTGCCGTGACGAGAGCCGTCACCGTGCTAGCGCGAATCGGCCGCCCGAGTCGTTCATAAATGGCCTGATGTTCACGCTCAAGGGCTTGACGCTGGCCCGGTGAAAGCCGAGCGTAAAACGACATCGTACGAACGAGGGCATTGACCTCGTCAGGAGTGTGTTCGCTGAGCTTTGGCATGACCGCCACCTGAACATCACCGAACAAGCGGGCGGCATAATCTCGCCCTATGTCGTAGCTGCCGAGCCAGGCCCATACGTCTGAGACGTTGCCGCGGCGTTGCTCCATCCCAGCGATCGTGGCGTCGAGATCACGGTAGGCCGGCCAATTAGCGGCGATGTCCGGGGCGACCTTTCTCATGGCGGCGAGTGCCGCTTCCTGATCCAGCTTGCTGCGCCGCTCCTCAAGCCCGAAGTATGACACCAGGGCGAGCGTTCCACCGGGGACGAGTACGTGGGCGGCCTTCCGCCAGCTAACCTCAGGGTCAACCCAGTGAAACGCGGATGCGGAGAACACGGCCTGAAACTGCTCGCGGGGAAGCGACGCGTCCTCAAACGGGGTGTTCACAAATTCCACCTCGCCAGCACCCTCCAGGTTCTGCCTGGCCAGCGCTACGAGGCTCTCGCCGGGTTCGAGTGCTGTGACGTGCAGGCCCCGGGCGAGGAGGCTGCGCGTCAACTGGCCGCTTCCACACCCAACCTCAAGCACACGATCGCCGCTCCCGATCCCCGCGACCTGACATGCGTGGTCGATGAGTTCGTCAGGATAAGCCGGACGGCAGCGGTCGTACTCAGCCGCGATCTCATCGAAAACCTTGCCGTAACGACGGGCGGTAGATTCTGGTTGCCGTGTCATTCGGCGAGCCCCCTCTCTCGCAAGAGCCGCTCACGTCCGAAGGCGTATCCGGTCATCCACGACGGCACGAGCCGGTAAAGGCGCATGTCATCTCCCCAGTCCAGCGGGGAACCGCCATAGTGCGCGGTCAAGTGCCCGAGAGTCTCCTCCCACCCGGGACCACGCTGAGAGAGTAGCTGCCGATGCTGGTACCGACCGCAGCACGACACGCACCCTGCGGACAGCCAACGTCCTGATCATCCCGTCTGCCGTCGACCCCCGGCATACCGCCGCGACTCTTCTGCTCGCTCAGGGCGTTGACCAGCGGGTGGCTGGTACTCGTTCCACGAGCCGTTCCACGGCACCAAATGCCAGGCTCGGCGCATTGTGTCACCGAGCGTAGCCAAGGGCTGGGTCCGCACGACAGGGCGGCTCGAGGACGTCATCAACTGCGGCGGCCGGTCGGATAGTCGAATGATGGCCCGGGCGGATCATGCGGCTCCTCGATGGCGTTTCGCTCGGTTCTCGGCATAGCGTGCGGATTCCGATGCTCCTCTGTGGGGCTTCAGTGTCGTTTGCGAGCGCGCGGCCTCACCGTCCGTCCTTGTTCTCTTCAGGTCTCCTTGTCGTCGGCTACCTGCTTCTGAGCGCGGACGATCAGCGCTTCGAGGCTCTGGTCCTGGTATCCTTCGCCTGTCGGTTCACCGATGCTGAGGTCAAGTTCGGTGTGCACCGCACCGATTTGGAAACCCTCAAGGTTGATGGCGGTGCAGAACACGGGATCTTCGGTCTGAAGAATGTGGTAGACGTCGTCGTACTGGTCAGCGGCCATGAAGATATTGATCAGGCCTGGCGGGAGCTCTGGCGGGAGTTGCAGCCAGTCAGCGGGACGCACCTCGGGAAACCCGATGTATACAGTCGTGCCAGACTCCAACTTCAGCGAGATGATCTGGGTGTAATCCAGGTAGTTGGTCTGAAGGACCCGGACGTTGTAGCTGGTGATCCGTTCCATGAGGGCCATGTTCCTCACCTGCCTTCGATTCCTGGAGCTGCTGGCACCCTTGCCGCACCGATTGGCGGTCAGCATGCGCCCCGCCCGTCGTGACCGGTGCCCACTTGCGACGACGCACCGCGCGGTATCCGCTGACGACCGGGCGCCGCTGCCCATGATTGTCATACACCTCCGTTCCGATACAAGAACGGGCACGCGCATCATGACCGCGCGCACATCGGCTACATGCAGAATCGGACAGCCGGAGTCTGGGGTTCACCCAGACCTCGGCGGCCTTGCGGACCTGGACGTCGTCGGGCAGGATGCCCAGCTGGCGCCGCCTGTGGGTGAGGGGCAGTGGTTGCGCGACGGCGGGCCCTGGGATTCCTGGTGGCCTTGCGATCGCTCGCGACGTCGGTGATCACGCCGCACGGCCTGCTCACTGGCGGGTGTACTGCGCGATGATCACGCCCTTGGTGGTCGTAACGCTACCGGTGAGCTCGAACTCGCCTCGCGGCGCCGGGCCCTCGAACAGCCGCGTGCCGCTGCCCAGGGTCAGCGGGCATATCACCAGCGTGTAACGGTCGATCAGGCCCGCGGCGTGCAGGGTTCGCACCAGCGACGCGCTGCCGATGATCCCCAGGTCCCGGTCCGACTGGGCCTTCAGTTCGGCCACCGTGTCGACCGCATCGCCGCGCAGCAGGATCGAGTTCTGCCAGGCATCCGCGTTCTCCAGGGTCGTCGAGACGACGTATTTGGTGGTCGCGTTCATGCGCGCGGTGAACGGGTTGCCGTCGATCGCCCGTCCCCAGACGGTGATGAAGTCCTGCCAGGTGCGCCGGCCGAGCAGCATGTCACCCGGCTTGGCCATGGCCTTGGCCATCTCCCGGCCCAGCACTTCGTCGTCGTACCGCGGGCCCCAGCCGCCGTGCGTGAAGCCGCCGCGGGTGTCCTCGTCCGCGCGGGCCAGGCCCTGCACGACGCCATCGAGCGTGACCCACATCGTGGCCGTGATCGAACGCATGGAATGCTCCCTTCCGTGCCCCGGGTCGCCGCCGCGGCCCCGTCACCCCTACACGAACGACCACCGCCGAAATCGACACCGGCACGCGTGGCCGCAGATCATCCATTCCGGCATGCCGCTGACGACCTCCCGATCATCAGCGTCGCCGCGCCGATCGGCGGGTCGGCGCGCGTTCTCTCTGGCGTGGTCCCGGGTCGCTGTCAGGCGGGATGCCGTCAATGCTGCGGACGAACGGTAGGCCGACGCTGGCCAGATCTCGCCTGACCTGACGCGCGCCCTATGCGGCTAAATGAGTGCGGGCCCATGACTGGTATCACTGCTGATACCATATAGGCATGGCGATGACTCTGCGGCTGACCGATGCCGAGGCCAGGGCACTGCGCCGGCGTGCCGAGCATGAGGGGCGACCGATGCAGGAGGTGGCCCGCCAGGCGATCCGCGAGTACGTAGAAAGCCACAGCCGCGCCGAGTTGCTTGACCGCGTCCTTGACGAGGACCTGCCCCGCTATGCCGAGGCACTGGAGCGCCTCGGGCAGTGATCTACCCGACGCTGCCGGAGCTGCTGCATATCGCTGAGCGATCCATCGGCGTTGAGCCGCAAGTCCGTGACAATGGCCTGCTTGAGTCAGCCGCCGCGCGCCCCCAGGCCACCGCATTCGGCGACGACGCCTACCCCAGCCTGGATGCCAAGGCAGCGGCGCTGCTTCACTCGCTTGCCCGCAACCACGCCCTCGTCGATGGCAACAAGAGGCTCGCTCTCGCGGCGGTCATCGCCTTCTACGGAGTCAACGGGCGTCGGCTCACCCTGACCAACGACGAGGCTTACGACCTCGTCATCGACGTCGCAGCAGGCCACCTCGACTCGGTCACCGACATCGCGGCCAGGCTGAGAACGGCAACCGAATCGCGCTCCTGACCGAACGGGTCGGCCAGCAACGTGGTCGATGCGGCCACGATCATCCCGTCCGCCGAGTGCACACTTACCCTCAACAGGCTGCGGGACGTCCACAAGCCCGCGGCCAAAGATCGTTAGGCGGTCAATCCAGTGTCCAAGCGCTGGGTGGCGGGAAGAATTAATGGCATGCCGACGGCGAGGATATGGCGACGTTACGGCCACCTGCGGATCTACATATCCGCAGGTGGCGTTGAACTCGGCTGGTGTGATCCGCGGTCAGGGCGCTTCCAGCTCCACCAGCCCGCGATGGCGGAGGATTTCTGGTTGGCAGTTCGTGCCGAATGCCGGCGCCTCGTGCAGGAAGGGCAGTTGGCCGACGTGGCTCTCCCGGCGGCAGCGATGGTAGAACCAGCCCAGCAACCGGCCGGGCCGCCGACGAGACCGCAGGAGCGTGCGCCTGAGCCACGGCCACCGGCACAGCCACCACACCTGTCTGCCGCACAGCCAGCACCAGCTATGGAGAGCGGGCCGGACGACACCCACCGGATCGTGCGGGATTCCCGATGGGACGACCTCGCCCGCAACACGCCGGGTGAGTCTGCCCGGACCCGGTCGAAGGAACTTCGTGCCCAGCACCCCTTCCTGGTCACCACCGCGAAGGCACTAGGGATCCGCACTACGGCCGGGTCATTCGCCATGGGCGCGAGAGGCGAACGAGAGGTCGGGCGCAAGCTGAACCGGTGGGCCGCACGAAACGGCTGGCATGTCCTGCATGCCGTCCCGGTAGGCCGGGCGGGTGCCGACATCGACCATGTCGTCATTGCGTCGTTCGGTGTGGTGACGGTCAACACCAAGACCACGAAGACCAGGGTGTGGGTTGGCGAGTATGGCATGACCGTGGGCGGGAAGAGCGTGGATTACCTGCACAAGTCGCGCGCCGAGGCCCGCCGGGCCGGGCAACTCCTCGGCCGGGCCACCGCGATCGCGGTGCCGGTCCAAGCGGTCATCGTGTTCACCGGCGCGCACCGGTTCTCGGTGCGACGTGGCGGCCCACCAGACATAGCCGTCCTCGCCGCACCGCGCGCACTGCACAGATGGCTGCGAAAGCAGCCATCTGTACTTGGCAATGAGCAGGTCGAAGTCATCTACCAGGCCGCCCGCAACCCCGCCACCTGGCAGGGCCGAAGGAATCAGCCATCCTGATGGCTTGCGGATGCCGTGACGAGGTTGGTGCCAGGCCCGGGCGTCATTCGCTAAAGGAAGAGATTTCGCCCGCACCGGACGTGCCCGTACACGCCGGAACTCAGCCCCGCTGCGGTCGCTGGGAGGCCCAGAGGGCTAGACGGAGCGCGCTGGCCGCCTAGCGTGGGGTAACGGTGGCGAGCGCTTGTGCGAGGGCGCGGATGTCGTGGCTGCTGTTGTAGGCGTGCAGGGATACCCGGATACCGCCGGCGCGGGAGCTGGTGTGGATTTTGTGCTGGCTCGCCAGCGCGGCCTGCACCTGGCCGGCCGCGGCAGCGGGGTGGCTGAGCGAGACGATGTGCGCGCTTGCGGAACGCTCACCTGGCGCCCGGTACGGCGCCCATCCCAGCGGCGCGGTCTGCCCGGCCAGATCGGCCGCCAGCCGGCTGGCGTGCTCGCTGATCGCCGTCAGCCCGATGCCGGTGAGCAGCTTGATCGAGGTGAGCAGGCCCACGGCGGCGCTGTAGGACATGGTCGACAGCTCGAACCTGCGGGCGTCGGCGGCCAGAGACAGTTCTTGCGGGGTGAAGTCGAACGGTGTGGCGCTGCCTTTCCAGCCAACGATCACGGGGGTGGCCGCCGCCAGGTTCTCGGTAATGGCGAGCAGCGCTACGCCGGACGGCGCGGACAGCCACTTGTAGCCGCTGCAGACCAGCGCGTCCACTCCCCATTGCGCCATGGTGACCGGAGCGGCACCGGCCATCTGGGTCACGTCGACCACCACCCGGGCACCAGCGGCCCGGGCGCGCGCCACCAGGGCCGCGACATCGACCTGGCTGCCAGTGGCGAACTGAACCGCGCTGACGCACACGACCGTGGTCCGTTCGCTGATGGCATCGCCCAGTGAGAGCGTGAGGTCACGGGCCGGGGTGTCGCGAACCCAGCGGATGCGCATGCCCAAGCGGTCCCGGGCGGCCAGCCACGGGTAGGTCACGCTGGGGAAGTCGCTGGCCACCAAGACCACCTCACCCCCGGCGCTGGACAACAGCGCGGCCAGCTGGCCCAAGCCCTCACTCGCCCCGCCCACCACCGCAACCGACGCCACCGGCGCGCCGAGTAGCTCAGCCGCGGCCGTCCGCAGCCCGTCCAAAACCCTTGCCTCGGCCTGGTCCGGCAGGCGGAGGTTGCCATGCTGGGCCACCTCGGTCAAGAACCGGACGCTCGCCTCCAGCGAGGCGCGAGGTATCAGCCCCAGCGAGGCCTGGTTCAGATAGGTGCAATAGCCAAGCGCCGCATACTCCCCGGGATCAATCAACGGGTCCATAACCACCCCTTCGCTGCCGCCGCATCGCCGCCGGTTCCAGCTCTGGCCGCGGATCAGTTACCTCGGGCCGTACGTAGTTCAGGTCAAAGTCGTGCTTCCACTGCGACCCTTCACCTGAGCCCTCCCAGGCGCCCTCGACCGTCCTGCCGTCGCCGGAGAACACCCCGATGCAGCGCTGCCAGAAGCCGGGGCCTCTCGCCACAGCTTCCACACGCCATCGTCCAGGCTCATCTGGCAGATGCAGACGGCCCTGCGCGAGTCGTCGTAGTGCTGGACAAACTCTCCCAAGCCGGTAGCGCGGGCCGGGTCCCCGAGACTTGAACTAAACCCTACTAACTTGCCTCACTGCCTGACGGGCTCATGCCCCGGAGGGCGGCCAGCCTGTTCGGTGATCAGTCGCGCCTAACGGCTCCCCTCTGTCAAGAGGGCCGCGTTTTAGTCGTTGGTCGGCGCTCGCGCCCGGTCGGCTGCCGCCGCGGGCACTATTGGCGGCGATCACTCGTTGCATGTACAGCAGAACATCGGGCACGGATCCGGCTCACCGGACTCTGCCGAACAGAAATCGAACGGGAAATCACGAACGTCTTTCCTCACCTCGTCTGGGCGGCCCGGCACTGGCCGGTGAAGGACAAGGGCCGTCGCTCTCGCTCACCAGGACGTGAGCTGCGGCGGTAAGACCACAGATCATCCAGCAGGGCTAATTTCCGGAAGAATTCTCGTTCCTCATGAGCAACGCGCTGGCGTTTTTGGGCCGTGACATGGCGGTCGATCTGGGCACCGCGAACACCCTGGTCTACGTCCGGGGGCGCGGGATCGTGCTCAACGAGCCGTCGGTGGTGGCGCTGAATACCAACACCGGCCAGATCGTCGCAGTGGGGGCCGCGGCGAAACAGATGATCGGGCGGACGCCCGGCCATATCGTGGCCGTGCGCCCGCTCAAGGACGGTGTCATCGCCGACTTCGACGTGACCGAGCGGATGCTGCGTTACTTCATCCAGAAAGTGCACCGGCGCAGGCATCTGGCCAAGCCGCGGGTGGTGGTGGCGGTGCCCAGCGGCATCACCGGTGTGGAGCAGAGCGCCGTCAAGGAGGCAGGCCATCAGGCTGGCGCCCGCCGCGTCTACATCATCGAGGAACCGATGGCGGCCGCCATCGGAGCCGGGCTGCCTATCAACGAGCCAACCGGGAACATGGTGGTGGACATCGGCGGCGGCACTACCGAGGTCGCGGTGATCTCGCTGGGCGGCATCGTAACCTCTCAGTCGATCCGCGTTGCTGGAGACGAACTCGACCAGGCGATCATCACCTTCGGCAAGAAGGAGTACGCGCTCATGCTGGGCGAACGCACCGCCGAGGAAATCAAGATGGCCCTGGGGTCCGCGTACCCGTCCGTGGATGAGCCAGACGCGGAGATACGCGGCCGGGACCTCGTGAGCGGCCTGCCGAAAACCATCGTGATCTCCGCGGAGGAAATCCGGCGCGCCATCCGGGAGCCAGTCAGCCTGATCGTTGACACCATCACGTCAACCCTCGACAAGTGCCCGCCCGAACTGGCCGGGGACGTGATGGACCGGGGGATCGTGCTCACCGGGGGCGGCGCGCTGCTGCGCGGGCTAGCCGACCGGCTGCGTGAGGAAACCAACATGCCGGTCCACGTCGCCGACAACCCGCTTGACTCGGTGGTGCTCGGCACCGGCAAGTGCGTGGAAGACTTCGACACCTTGCGGCAGGTGCTGGTGCCCGAGTCCAGACGCTGACCGCCCCGGGCAGGGAGCCGCCGGTTCTGCCAAGCGAGGATGCTAACCCGGCCGGTGCGTCCGGCCGGTGGGTACCGTCGGATGCATGACTGCCTCGCTGCGGCCGGTTGAGTCGGATGCCGGGTATGAGGTGTGGCGGCAGGTGCGCATGGCCGTCCACCCAGGCGAACGATGCGACTCGGCCGAGGAGCATGGGCTGACCGCCGTCCGGCGTGATTGGCGCCGCCGGGGTGTCGCCGCCTTCCTCAAGCGCCATGTCCTGCACTGGGCCGCGGTGCACGGGCTGGCCGAGGTCAGCACCTGGACCCAGCGCGACAATCACGCGATGCGGCGGCTCAACGAGACTCTCGGCTACACCTACGGCCAGCAATCCATCACCGTCACCCGGCCATTGCCCATCTGACCACCGCCAGGCGACTGCCGCCCGGCCTGCCGCGTTATCGGTCCCAGCCGGCCGCACTCGATGCCCAGATCTTCCTTTCTGGCGCAGCGCAAACTGACCGTGCGGGTGGTCACGATTCTGACCAGAACGGCGGCAACGTATGTCACCGGCTCCTTGGGTCTTGTCCGCTAACAGGCGTATTCCGGGCGTCCTCGCTCCCCAGCACCACGCGCTCTGGCCGGCGGAACGCCGTCCGCGCCGCGATCGCGTTGCCATCCCTGTGCACCGTGAGATGGGCCGGCGTGCCGAGCGCCGCGGCGACGGCATCCGCGAGCTGCCCCTCCGACCCGCTAACCGAAGGGATGTCGACAAGCTGCGCCGTGAGGTCGGCCGCGGACGGGTGTCCGCTTCGTTGCTAATGTGACGGTCGCCGGAAGCGCGCTGCACGTGTAGGTCGGTCTTTTCGCGAATGCGGTGGGAGAAACTACGGTGCCGACGAGCACGTACGTCCGAGACGGAGTTCGCAGGTCGCGATCCTGGCTCATCGACAAGTTACCGGCTATCGCTACGGTGCGTGAGCCCGGGCCGCGACTTCGGTGGCTTGAGCCGGCCGCCTGGACCCTTGGCGCTCTGCTCGCCTTCGTGTGCTATCTGCGTATTTCGCGGGCCCTGGCCACAAACTCCGACGGCGCATCGCAGGCTCTGCAGGCATGGGACATGCTCCACGGAAACCTGGTGCTGCATGGCTGGCAGCTCTCGGACGTCTCGTTCTACACCACCGAGCTGCCGGAGTACATGCTGGTAGAGCTCCTGCGAGGGCTCAACGCTGACGTCGTACATGTGGCGAGCGCGATGACCTACACAATGGCGGTCGTCCTGGCTGCGCTGCTGGCCAGGAGCACGGCCACTGGCCGCGCGGCCCTTGCCCGCGTCCTGGTGACTGCGGGCATCATGATTGCCCCGCAGCTGGCGCCGGGCGTCGCTATCGTCATGTCCTCCCCCGACCACTTCGGCACTTCGGTGCCAGTCCTGGTGGTCTGGCTCATCCTGGACCGGGCCCGGCCGCGGTGGTACGTGCCCATCCTGGCGGCGGTGCTGCTGGCCTGGGCGGTCGTGGCAGATCAGCTCGTCCTGCTCATCGGCGTGCTGCCGCTGGCGATTGTCTCCGCGACCCGGCTCTACCAAGCTGTGGTGATTGAGCGTCACCCTCTCAAGCGGCAGCGATATGATCTCGCCCTGCTGGCGGCAGCCGTCACGGCTGCCGCGGCAGCGGACGTAGCGTTCAAGATCCTCCGGGCGTCGGGCGGCTACCTCCTGCACCCCCCGCCCGATCAGTTCCTGGCTGAAGCCCAGCTCATCCCGCGGAGCCTCAGCGTCACGGGCGAGGGCCTGCTGGTGCTCGGCGGCGCTGACTTCCTAGGACACCAGCTGAGCCTGGGTACCGTCGTCCTCCTGCTGCACCTGGGGGGCGTGATTCTCGCCGGCCTGGGCACCTGGGTGGCCGCGAAACGGTTCTTGCGGGACCGGAACCTCGTTGATCAGCTCCTGGTCGTGGCCATCGCGGCCAACCTCGCGGCATACATCGTGAGCACGAGAGCATACGGGATTGCCGGAACGCGAGAGATCGCGCCAGTGCTGCCGTTCGCCGCGGTGCTGGCCGGCAGGCTACTGGCCGGGCGCCTCCTGGCCGCCCGGCTCGCACCTGCCCTCATCGTCGTGCTGGCCGGCTACCTGGCCGGACTTTCCTACTCCGCCGTCCAGCCTCCCGCGCCGATCCACGATCAGCAGCTGATCTCATGGCTGACCGCCCAGCATCTCACCTCCGGCCTCGGCGGCTACTGGCAGTCAAATGACATAACCCTCGCGACCAGCAACAGAATCCGGATCCGCTCACTTTCATTTGCGGCCGCGCACGGCCTGCCCACCGGGGAGCCCGGACCAAACGCGAAGCTGGTTCCGACTGTATGGGACACGAATCTCCAGTGGTATGACCCACGCACGCAGTCAGCGAACTTCGTCGTTCTCGGCGGCCCGCCAAGATTCTCTGGCCTTACCGGCAAAAGCCTCGTGCTGGCCACCTTTGGACCGCCCGCGCGTTCCTCGCACGTCGGAACGTATGAGGTGCTGGTCTGGAACAAGAACCTGCTCGCGGACCTGCCGTGACGACACAGCTAGCCACCGCCCATCCCGGCCGGCGCCGCGATCGGCCGGGCGCCGGATCATCGAATCAGGTCGCTGGTGATCATGGCGGTGGTGATGGCCCGCATGGCCAGCCGGTCCTGACCACTGGCTGCCGCCTTGGCCGTAGCCAGTTCTGCCGCGGCGGCGGCGATCAGCCATGCGCGACCAGCGTGAACGCTCCTTTGATGGCTGAGAGCATGGCCGGTGCCGCTGTGGCCTGGTTGATGGGGGCGGAGGGGTTCTCGGCGAGCACGGCGACGACGTAGCTGTGCCCGGTCCGGGTGGTGGCCATATAGGTCAGGGTCAGGACCCCCGGTTCGGATCCGCCCTTGAACCAGGTTGTCTTCCACTGGGCCGGGTTAAGCCCGAGGCCGCCGCCGTTGATCTGGAGCACGCCGGCGACCGGGGCCAGGCCGGGCCGACGGGCCAGCGCGGCGAGGGAGGCGTAGACGTGGCAGATGTCGTTCGCCGAGGCGAACCACTCCAGGCCGTTGATGTCTCGCGGTGTTGTCCACGGGGTCACCGCGGGCAGGGGCGCCCGGTCAACAGTGCGGGCGAGCAGCGCCCGCCGGCCGGCTTGGCTGGCGGCGAGGTAGCGGTCTGCCAGGGCAGGCCAGTGGTCCAGCTTGAGGGTGAACAGCTCTCGGGTGGTCAGGAAGGGCTGGTCCCGGGCCGGGTCGGCCATGCCCGCTGTGGTGAGCGCGGCCTCGACCGCCGGCAGGCCCAACAGGTTGATCAGCATGTCGGCGGCGGTGTTGTCGCTGATGGAGATCATTTTAGCGGCCGCGTCCTGCACGGAGACCTTGGTGCCATCGGGCTCGGTCTGCAGCTCACCGGAGGGGAGGCTCTTGAGCTGTGCGGTGACGGTCAAGGGCTGGGTCCAGCTGACTTTGCCTGAGGCGATAGCCGTGGCCAGTGCTTCTAGCACGTAGAGCTTGAACGCCGAGCCGAGCGGCGCCGCGGTGCCGGGGTCGATGCTGTGCACCGGCTGGCAGGAGCCGTTAGTCACCTTGGCGGCAAGCAGCCGGACCTGGGGTGCGACCGATCGGATGGCGGCGTCGACCCCCGCCCAGGTCGTTGGTGCCGGGGGGACGACCGGGCCGAAGCCCAGGCCGCTGATCAGGCCCCGGGCGTCGACCGCGAGCGTCATCTGAAACTGGCCGGGGCCCGTGCCCACGATGGCGATGAACCGGCGTGGCTGGCTTTCGACGATTGAGTCGACCCCCACGGCGCCGACTGCCCGGAACGCCTGGTTGAGCCTGGCCGGGCCGATCTGGGCCAGGAAGCTGGCGTCGAAGTGGGCCCGCAGCTGGGCGGCGCTGATGGGCAGATGAGCCGTTGCGGTGATGAGCCACAGGGCCTGGGTACCAGCGGGGGTATCGGGCAGCGCGGCGGCCGGTCTGGTTGTTGGGGTGGAGGACGGCGAGACGCCACTGCTACCGGAGCAGGCCACCAAGACCGATCCCGCCAGCACGCATGCGGTCACGACCACCGCCAGCCGGCGCAACCCCATCCCGCCAATGTAGAGCTCGCACGGTATCGGGCATCTCGGGGCCCAGGCGAGAAATGGTCAAGAGAGTTGTAGACGGCGTGCCCTGATTGATCACGCGGCGACCTGGTCTCGGCCTTGTCTGGCCGCTCGATGAGCACTCCCTCCTCGAACTTGGCACCGGCCCGGACCAAGCGGCCAGGGTGCGGGCCGGTGACGTAGCGCCAGCGTTCGCTGGCGACCTCGATGAGCTTAGACGCGCGAAACTGACTTGAGATAACGGCGGATACTTGCGCATTGGCCGCGGACCGGCCGCAGCCACTGAGCGTGATCGAACTTCGAACCCAGCGCGCGACCGGATCGCGCCGGCTATGCGCAGTTACCTGGGCGGGTGTGACGTGCCGTGTGCTGGCGCATAGTTACCGTGTTGGTGACTGGCGCCTGTGCCGGTTATCCGGGGTGTGAGTTAGGCGCTGTGGTCGGCCACGACGCCGCGCGAGCTGAAGGGGCGCAGCCGCAGCGCGCACGTCGAGGTGACGCTGGCCGGCCACGGGCCAGAAGCCGCCGAGGTGATCGCACCCCTGGTGGGTGGCCGGATATCGTTCAGCGCCGACGGGCTGCGCCTCGGCGCGGCGGTGGACAGCGCACCCGGCCTGGCGACTGCTCTGGTACGGGCGCTGGACCGGGCGGGGATGCTCGTGGACAACATCGAGGTCCGCCAGCCCTCGCTGGACGATGTCTTCTTCGCGCTCACTGGCGCGCATATCCCCGGTGACAGCAACGGATCAGGTGCACAAGGGGTGAGCGCCGGGCAAACTGGGCCGGGTGCGGGCGCGGCCGAACGCGAGAGCGAAGGAGCGCAGGCATGACTCCGGCCATCGCGCCCCGGCCGGGACCCGGCTGATCACCCATGGCGTGGCCGAGCGGGTCAGGAATGTGGTGTCGATGACACGCCGGAACCTGGTGCACATCTCCCGGGAGCCGATGCAACTGTCCGACGTCACGATCCAGCCGGTGCTGTTCACGGTGCTGTTCATTTACCTGTTCGGCGGCGCGATCCCGATCCCCGGCGGCAGCTACACCGATTTCATCCTGGCCGGGCTGCTTGCGCTGAACCTGACCACGTCCACCATGGGCACGGCGGTCGGTTTGGCCACCGACTTGCACGAGGGGATGATCGACCGGTTCCGGATGCTGCCGATGTGGCGGCCCGCGGTGCTAGTCGGCCGGTCTTTGGCGGACTTGCTGACGGCCTGCCTGTGCGCGCTCGTCGTCGCCGTCACCGGGCTGGTGGTCGGCTGGAGAACCAGCGCGGGGCGCGGGGGCCGTTTCCTTGGCTCGCGAGCTCCAGGGCGCTCATGGCTGCGAATGCCACGCACCAGCCGAACAGCCGCTCTGCGTCCACGCCGGTCGCTGCGGCGAGCCGCCCGGTGCGCGCCTGGATCGTCTGGAGATCATCGGCTTGCCACAGGAGCAGGTCGATCGCGTCGAAGGCGGCATCGCCGAGGCAGGGTGCGGGGTCGATCGCGACCAGGCCGCGCCCGGCTCCGCCGTCCAGGATGTTGCTGGGCGTCAGGTCACCGTGGAGCAGGACGATCGGGGAGTCGTGCTGCGCGAGCCGGGTCGCGAGCTGGTGGCCGCGCTCGTAGAGCTCCGGCGGGATCGGCGCCGTGAGCCCTGGGTGACGTTGGTAGAGCGTGGCCGAGGAGTCGAACAGGTAGGCGACGCGCTGCCCGGCTGTTGGATAGGACGGGTCGGGAACGCCGCTTGCGTACAGGGAGCTCACGAGCTCGGCGACGCTGTCCGCGGCGGGGTAGATCGAGGAGGCGGCGAGCGGCGTGCCCGGTTCAATCGCCTCGATCAGAAGCGCCCCGAGCTGCTCGTCGAGCGCGATCACTGCGGGGGTGTGAACGGTGTGCCAGGCGCCGATGGAGCGTCGTGGGCGCGTCAGGGTGCACCGTCACAGCGTCTTAGCTGGGATCATGTATGGGTCAACTAATTGGTACGGGGTGGAATGAGATGTGGCGGCCGGTAGCGGTGGGGGTTTCGGTTGCTGCGGCAGCTGCCAGCGAGATCAAGGACTGTGACGGGCGGACTGACTAACGTCCAGCCTGATAGTGAGAGCATGTTGATTCGCCAGGAAGCGTGGAAAGGCTACGGGCCGTGCCGGATGTAGGGCAGCTACCTGCTGCGGCAGTTCAGCGTGCCGCCACCGGCTCAGCCCGGTGGGTCCGCACGGATCCTGTCATCCTCGCGGCCGTCGTGCTGATCGTCGCGCAGTTGTGCTGGAAGGCGTACCTGCTCTCGCGCTTCTATTTCCGGCAGGATGACTTCCTGCTGCTGGACCGCGCGCTGTCGCACGGGCTGAGCCTGAACTACCTGTTCAGCTTCAGTGGCGGCCATCTGAGGCCTGGCGGCCTGGTCGTGTTCTGGCTGGTGACCCGGCTGTCGCCGTACGACTGGCTGCTCGCCTCCATCGTGACCATCGCGGCACTGGCGGCGGCAGGCGTCCTGATGCTGCGGCTGCTTCTCATCCTGTTCGGCAGCCGCCCGGCGATCCTGATCCCGCTGATCATCTTCCTGTTCACGCCGCTGACGCTGGCCGGGCTGTCGTTCTGGACCACTGTGACGGACTGGCTGCCGTTGCAGCTGACGATGCTGGCGGCGACCTATTCCCACGTCAGGTACGTCCGCTCTGGTCGCGTCGGCCATGTCGTCGCGGCAGCCGTGTGGCTTGGTGCAGGTCTGCTCTTCGACGTGCAGGGCGCTCTGGTGCCGCTTCTTCTCTTCGCCCTGACGTCGGCATATCTTGTGCCCGGCCGCTGGCCGGCCGCGGCCCGGCGGACCCTCCGGAGTTTCTGGCGAGCCTGGACGATCTACGGGGTGCTGACCGCCGCGTACCTCGTCCTCTTTTTCATCAAGCTGCAGGCATCATCCCAGCAGCCGATCAACCCGAGAGACGTCTCGAGCGTGCTGTCGCTGGCTGCGACCATGCTCCGGGTTGGCTTCGTTCCGGCCGCAGTTGGCGGACCGTGGCGCTGGTTCGTGCCCGGCGGCGATTACGGCTTCGCAGCCGAGACTCCCGCACTAACCCAGGTGACCTGGGTGCTGGCTGCATTCATCGTCGGCGCGAGCCTGTGGTACCGGCGGCATGCGCTGCGGTCCTGGCTGATCCTGGCCGGATGGCTGCTGATGGCCGACTTCGCACCGGTCGCGATCGCGCGGCTGACCGAGCTACCCGCCAGCCTGCTGGGTGCCGACACGTATTACCTGGCCGACTCCGCACCCGTCCTCGCCGTCTGTGTCGGGCTTGCGTTCTGGCCTGTCGTCGGCGAGCAGGATCCCTACCGCGTCAGACGGCCGGGGTCGGTGCCGCTGGCGGTCAGCGCGTTCGCCCTGACCGGAGCGTTCCTGGTGGGCTCGATCTGGTCCGGGGTCACCTACCTCAGCAGCACATCCAGCGCCAGGACGCGCTCGTACATCGACACTGCCCAGTCGGCGCTAGCTAGCGCTAGGCCTGGCACCGTGATCCTGTCGGCGAGCGTTCCGTGGTACGTGATGTATGCCGGGTTCCTGGGCTCGGTAACGCAGACGTCGCACGTCCTCGGGCCGCTCGCGCCGGAACGTGCCGGGATCCGGTTCGTGACGGTTCCCAAGGGGGCCGTCACGAACCTGATGATGTTCGACAGCCGGGGAAGATTGCGGCCGGCGCTCGACGTCGGCGCGTCGAGCGTCCGGCCTGCACGCTCAAGGACATGCTGGCCGGTACGGTCGGCGGCGACGAGGATTCCTCTCAGCGCTTACGTCTTCCGTTACGCCTGGATCATCCAGCTCTCGTACTCCGGCCCCGCGACCTCGCTGCAGCTTGAGCTCGGAACGGCGGTCAGGGACGTCGTGCTGCCGGCCGGCCAGCGCGACATCTACATTCCGGTCAGCGGCGGGGGCAGCGCCGTCCTGGTGCGCAGCCTGAGCGGAGAGCCCGCGGCGTGCATCGCACGGCTGACGGTGCGCCTGATGTATGCGACCAGGCCGCCAGCCATCGGCCTCCCGCGGTCAGCCGCTGGGACGCGATGATGTTCCAGACGAGCGACGTTATTCCGGTCGCTGCCCCGACGATGGAGAGTATGAAGGTGACCTCCACGGTCGCGCTCCACCTCGATAAATCCGCAGGCACTTGCCCAGCTGTCATTTCAAGGCTTCCCGGTTGCTGCTCGCGTTGCTGCTCCTATGTTTTTGCGATCATGCCAACAAGGAACTGCGGAGCTTTGACCAGGGACGTCACGGGTGCGCCGCCAGGGACTCGAACCCCGAACCCGCGGATTAAGAGTCCAGTACACGGCCCCGCATCACCGCAGGCCAGAGGGCCTGCACCCCTTCTGACCTGCACAGACGTCCGCATACGCATACACGCAGATACAACGAGCGGACAACGGGTGGCGGTGGGAACCGGCCTGACCTGCTGCCCGCAAGGGCGGCATTCTTGACCGGGCTAAGCACCGGGCCGAAGTGGGCAAACTGGCCAGGGATCTACGCTGATGCACAGATGTGCATCTGAGTATCTGAGTGTCTACATAGGGAGTACCTGAGAATGAACGGCCCGTATGAGACTGAGCTTGAGGCCATCAAGGCTGCCCGCATCTGGGAGACCCAGGGCCAGACGATGTCCTCAGCCAGCCTGACCATGCTGATAGAAGCCTGCTCGGACTCTGGGCTCAGGCGGGGGGCCTACGACACCCTCACCCTGGAGTGGCTGGCTGGCCACGACCAGCCACAGAGGTGCGCGGTGGTCGCCGGGCTGATCGAGCGGGCGTACGAGGCCGGGAAGGCGGGCGGCTGAGCCTGCCTGCGGGCGGCGCCACGCCTGGCTGACGCTGGCAGACGCGGCCGGGCAGTCACAGGGCGAGAGACCAACGGTCAGTTCGACGCGCCAGCGTGGTCCGCGGCGGCGGCTGCGGCGTCAGCGTCCAGGTCTTCCAGGTTCGCGGGCCCGTAGGCGGCTTCCATCGCCGAGCCGGGCGGGACGGCCACCAGCGTGCCGCGCGGCACGTGCTGGAGCACTCCGTTCCAGCTGACGTCGATGTCTGCGGTCACCAGGCGCATGGTCATGACGGCCTCCCCGTTCAGTTGCTGAGCGCGGCCCCGCCCCGGTCATCGGTGCCCGGCACCCAGGCGCGCAGGCCCCCCGCGCCGTTCAGCGCCCTGTAGAGCGCTGAGCCGGTGTCGAGGACCAGGGGTGTGCCCTTGAGGAACGTGGTGGCGAACAGGGGGCCCCCGGTGGTGGCCGCGGAGCCGAACCCCGCCGCACCGCCGGTTCCGCAAGAGCCAGCTGGCCGCGCGGATGCGGGCCGGTGCCGACTGGCACGACCACGACCTGATCTTCGCCCGGTTCGACGGGACGCCGTGGCGGCCGGGCTACGTCTCGCGCCGCTTCCGCCAGCTGGCCGCACAGGCGGGCGTGCCGGTGATCACCCTGCACGAGGGCGGGCGGCAGACCGGGGTCAGCCTGATGCACGATGCGGAGGTCCGCGACGACATCCGCATGCGCGAGGCGGGCCACTCCGACCGCGCCATCCACGCCCGCTACAACCACCCGCTGGAGCAGGCGCACCGGCAGGCGGCCGAGCAGGTGGCGGCGCTGGTCCGGCAGGCCGGGGGCGCCCGTCATGATCGCGTACGGATGTCACCCGGACGTCACCGGCAGGCCCTTCCAGGGCCGCCCGGCGGGATGCTCACGTGGGGCATCTGCCCAGTTCAACACGGGTGCGCCGCCAGGGACTCGAACCCCGAACCCGCGGATTAAGAGTGGACTGCTGGGCCGCACCGCACGCTCTATCTGCACCAACGTCACAGGAATCTGCCCGGAACGCACGCAATGCACACGAATGCGGCCTGCGCTCGTTGCACGAGCCGTTCCACGGCATCCCGGGCCAGGCCCGAGAGATCCATCACAGTAAGTGACAGAGGCTCTCCTGGGAGAACGCGCGCAGTCCCGCCGATCTGCACGCCACGGCGGTCATGTCGGTCTACCCCTCTGGTGAGGCAGATCGGGTCGATCTGGGCGCCAGCGCGTCGCCCCCAGGTTGGGGCGGAGATGTCTGGTTCTGGCCGATACGAGCTAGTAAGTGAAGCAGGGCGCCTGGGGTGGTGTGAACATTACCGGAGGTGGCGGTGCTGGCCTGCTTCCCGGTTGTGGTGGGTGCAGATAATGATTTGCGGGCGCCGATTGGAGGGCCCTATCTGAGTGCGAGTACCCGGTCACTGCGCCAGGCCAGTCGCGAATCCCCGGTGAGTCGGCGTGGGCGGATGGACCAGGGCCCTTCTGTTCCCGCGGTGGCGGCCGGTCGCGGGGCTGGGCGGGCTGCGAACTGCGTGGCGGTCGCTGGCGCCGGTTCACTGGATCCTAGTCGTGGGCTGGTTGAGGTGGGGCTGGCTCTGGCCCGGCTTGGCGCAGGGATTCCTCGACGCGCCCGGCGCCGGGTGCTCCGATGCGCCGGTATACGGTCAGTGCTTGCTGCAGGTAGATGGTGCCTTCGCGGGTAAGGCCGTCCTGGAGGTAGGAGCGGCCGATTCCTTCCAGGGCGCGTGCTTCCTCCAGCGGTGTGCCGATCTTGCGGGCGATGGCCAGCGCTTGGTTGTGGTAGTCGCGGGCCTGGCCGGTGGCTGAGGTGCGGGACGCTAGCTCGCCGAGGCTGTTCAGGACACAAGCTTGGCCGTAGGGTTCGCCCGCATCAGAGAGCAGCTTCAGCGCTTGCTGGTGGCTGGCGGCGGCGGCCTGGTAGTCGCCGGTCAGTTGCTGCGCGAGGCCGAGTTCGTTGCCGGTAAAGCCCTGGGCGGCCGGTTCGCCGAGGTCGCAGAGTGACTCCAGTGCCTGCTGGTGGCTGGCTATGGCGGCCTGGTAGTCGCCGGTCAGCCGTTGCAGCACGCCGAGCTCATTGAGGACAAAAGCCTGTCGGTAGCGGTCGCCGAGGTCACGGTTCACCTCCTGGGCCTGCTGGAACGTAGCGATGGCCGTCTGGTAGTCGCCGGTCAGCCTCTGGTCGGCACCCAGCTCCATGAGGGCGGCGCTCTCGCCGTATCGGTCGCCGACGTCCCGGTACATCTGCAGCGCCTGCTGGTGGCTGGCGGCAGCGGCCCGGTAGTGCCCGGTTTCCTGCTGCACAGTGCCTAGGCGGCCGATGGATTCGGCCTGGCCGCTCCGGTCGCCGACGTCGCGGCACAGCTCCAGCGCCTGATGGTGACAGGCAGCGGCCGAGCGATAGTCGGCGCTGAGTCTGTGCATGAAGCCCAAGGCGTTGATGGCCTCTGCCTGGCCGCGCCGGTCGTCTAGGTCGCGATACAGGGCCAGCGCCTCGTGCAGGGTGGCTACGGAAGCCGCCCGGTCGTTGGTGCTGAATTGCGGTTCGCCCAGCAGCATCAGTGCCCTAGCCTGGCCTGGCCGGTCGCCGGCCTGGCGGGCCGCGGCCAGGCCGGTCTGGTGCATGCCGAGGCCCTGGTCCCAGTAGCCCCGGGCATGCAGGAAGCCGGCCATCGCGAGGGGGATCAGCATGGCGTGCCGGTGCCGCCCGGAGGCGGCGGCGTAGCCGGTGGCGGCCTGCAGGTTGGCGCGTTCGGCTTCCAGCCAGGCGGCTGCCTGTTCGGGCGTGGACATCGGTGGCGCCGACTCTGGCGGCCGGGCAGGCGGCAAGGAGTCGGCGTCGAAGTTCCAGGCGGGGAGGTGCTGGCCGGCGGTCAGGGCGGTGTGCAGGTAGTAATCCAGCAGCCGGTCAGCGGCGGCGGCACAAGCTCCGGGATCATCCTCGGCAGCCAGGGCGCGGGCGTGCTCGCGGAGCAGGTCGTGCAGCTGGTAGCGGCCGGGCGCGGGCTCGGTGATCAGATGCTGGTCATAGAGGTCATCGAGGCCGCGGCGGGCCTCGTCCAGGCTGGTGTGGTCGAGCGCGGCGGCCGCATAAGCGTCGAAGTCGGGACCGGGGGCCAGGCCGAGGCGGCGGAATAGCCGCTGCTGGCCCGGAACGAGGTCGGCGTAGGACAGGCCAAACGCGGCGGCGACCGACAGGTTCTCCGCGTGCATGAGGGCCAGCCGGTCTTTCGCCGCGGCCAGTTCGGCGGCCAGCTGAGTGGCCGACCAGGCGGGATGGTGGCGCAGCTGGCTGGCGAGCATCCCGATCGCCAGCGGCAGGTACCCGCACAGCCGGGTAAGCTCGCCCACCGCCGCGTCCCAGGCGTGGATCCCGGGCCGGGCCCCCAGCCGGGCCAGCAGAGCCGCCGCCTCCCCCGGAGACAAGGTGTCGAGGCTGATCACTGTGGCATCGTGCAGCGCGGCCAGCCGCCGACGGCTGGTAACCAGCACCAGGCTGCCCGCCGTGCCCGGCAGCAGCGGCCGCACCTGCTCATGCCCGGCCGCGTCATCGAGCAGCAGCAAGACCTTCTTGCCCGCCACATGATCGCGCCAGCGCGCGGCGCGGGCCTCCAGTCCGGGTGGGATCTGCGCCGCGGCGAGCCCGGCGGTCAGCAGCAAGCTGGCCAGCGCGTCGGCCGGGCCGACCGGCCGCTGTCCTTGGGTGTGGGCGTGCAGCGGCAGGAAAAACTGCCCATCAGGGAAGTCCCCGGCCAGCCGGTGGGCGGCGTGCACCGCGAAGGTGGTCTTGCCGATCCCGGCCATCCCGTCGATCGCGTGAATCCCCACTACCCCGCGGCCCGCCGCCGCTTCGGCCAGCGTCTCCATCAGCTGCGCGAGTTCGGCGTGGCGGCCGGTGAAGGCGGCGATGTCTCGCGGCAGCGCCTGGGTCGCCGCGGCCGCGAACGCTCCTGGCGCCTGTCCTCGCCGGGCCGCCAGCACGTCAGCGGCCGGGGCCTTGCCCCGGGCCGCCGCGACAAACAGCTCACCCACCGGACCGGTCAGGTTCAGCGCACCGGCCAGCAGCAGGGCGGTGTCCTTGTGAGCGGTGCGGTTGATCCCCCGCTCCAGATCGCTGACCGACCGCGGGGACAGCCCTGCCGCCTCGGCCAGCTCTTCCTGGGTCAGCCGGGCCTCGGCCCGCAGCTGCCGCAACAGCCCGGCGAACGAAAGCCCAGACTGCTCGCCCACCACCCCGGCGTCCCCTCGTGATCTTCCGCAACTGCCCCATACCCAGCGGAACCGATCCTGCACCAACAGTACGCAGTCCCAACCACCCTGACCATCTCCCACGACCGGCCAGGCCAGCGGCTGGTTCGTCCTCGCCGCCACCGGTGACGGGACCCGGCCGGAGCCGGCCCGTGCGAACGCTGCCACCGCCGCTAGGCGGGCAGCGCCACCCAGGCCGGGGGATTTATGTGGCCATTCCTGTGGGCGATCACGTGTGGTGAACACCCCCGCCGCCGCCAACAGTGGAATCAGGCCTACCTGTACGGCGTGGGCATCCGGGTGCCGGCCCGGCCGCCAGCAGCCCGGCGAGGCCGCACTTGCCGCCAGATTCCGCCCACCCCATGGGCCCGATCGGCCGGACCGGAAAGGAGCCCAGATCATGACCGCCGTAGCCGACTGGGCGCGTAATGACTCCTCGGTCACTGACCTGGTCATGCGCGCCAGAAACAGCGACAAGCAAGCCTGGGACACCCTCGTCGAGCGGTACGCCCCGCTGATCTGGTCCATCTGCCACCGCTACCGGCTGGACGGCGCGGACGCCGACGACATCGGCCAGACCGTCTGGCTGCACCTGCTGGACCAGCTTGACCGCCTCCGCGAGCCGGCCGCGCTTGCTGGCTGGCTCGCCACCACCACCCAGCGCGAATGCATCCGGGTCCGGCGCGCAGCCCAACGACTACAAGCCAGCGGGCATGTGCCAGACATCGAGAACATCCCCGACGAGCGCGCCCCGATCGCCGGCCAGGGTGCCCAGATCCCCCGCCATCATCCACCCACCAAGGAGACCACGATGCGCGCAGCATTCCTCTGCTACCTAACACAAGCCTGGACCGCGGACCGGCATCGGCATGCCCACCGTGACGCCCCCGCCAGGGCCGCCAGCCGGGCCAGCCGCCGATCATGTGGGCCGTCATGTGGCCCTCGTGTGGGCCGTCGCGTGTGGTGAA
Source organism: uncultured Actinomycetes bacterium (assembly GCA_963730065.1). GTDB lineage: Bacteria > Actinomycetota > Actinomycetes > Streptosporangiales > Streptosporangiaceae > UBA9676. Next base: position 244,313 of record CAVSQL010000029.1, read on the forward strand.
CCCGCGGGGCGCTGGCGACGGTGGAACCAGCCGCGATACCGGCCCGCTGAGCTGATCAGCCGCCAGCACCCGGCAGGCAACCTGACCGAACCCGGCCACACCATCACGGAGGCCACGATGCCACGAGCGCTCCTGTACCACCTGTTGGAGACCTGGGCCACAGATCCGCACCACCGTCCGCGCCCGCTGGCGCAGGCCAGGAAGAAAGGAACTCCTGCCATGTCCGACCGCCTCGCCGCACACCTGCCGCCGGCGATCAGGAACCTGCCGGCCCGCACGCGCCGCCTCACGATCGGCGCAGCCGCAGCGATCACGATCGGCGCAGCCGCAGCGATCACGATCGGCGCAGCCGTAGCGATCCCCGCCCTGCTGGCTGGTGCCGCGCGCCCCGGGAACGCGGTCTTCACCGGGCACACCGGCACGGTCTATTCGGTGGCGTTCAGCCCGGACGGCAAGACCCTGGCCAGCGCTAGCCGCGATCGCACGGTCCGGCTGTGGAACGTGGCCACCCACCGCCAGATCGGCAACCCCCTCACCGGGCACGCCGGCGGGGTCACGTCGGTGGCGTTCAGCCCGGACGGCAAGACCCTGGCCACCGGCAGCGGCGATCGCACGGTGCGGCTATGGGACGTGGCCACCCACCGCCAGATCGGCAACCCCATCGCTGGGCACACCGGTACGGTCTTTTCGGTGGCGTTCAGCCCGGACGGCAAGACCGTGGCCAGCGGCAGCTTTCATGACACGGCGCAGTTGTGGGACGTGGCCACCCACCGCCGGATCGGCAAGCCCTTCACGGGCGGCATCGGCGCGGTTTTGTCGGTGGCGTTCAGCCCGGACGGCAAGACCCTGGCCGCCGGCACCGGCTATGACACGGTGCGCTTGTGGGATGTGGCCACTCACCGACAGGTCGGCAACCTCACCGGCCACCCCGGTCCGGTCACGTCGGTAGCGTTCAGCCCGGACGGCAAGACCGTGGCCAGCGGCGCCTACGACACCACGGTGCGGCTGTGGGACGTGGCCACCCACCGCCAGATCGGCAAGCCCCTCACCGGGCACACCCGCGAGGTCTGGTCGGTGGCGTTCAGCCCGGACGGCAAGACCCTGGCCACCGGCAGCGAAGATGGCACGGTGCGGTTGTGGGACGTGGCCACCCACCGCCAGATCAGCGGCGCCATCGCCGGGCACGCCGGCGGGGTCTGGTCGGTAGCGTTCAGCCCGGACGGCAAGACCCTGGCCACCGGCAGCGAAGATCACACCGTGCGGTTGTGGGACGTGGCCACCCACCGCCAGATCAGCGGCGCCACAACGGCGACCGGCCCACCGACCAACGGCCTGGAGAAGAAGTCTCCGGCGGACGTGCTGCAGGCGGCCGCCGCGGCCCTTCGGGCCGCTAAGAGCGTCCACGTCGCGGGATCGGACCCGCCCGGACACTTCGACTACCGCATACAAGGCAGCTCTACCATCGGCACGATCACGCTGCCCCGCGGGCAGACCAGGTTTAGGGTCATCGGCCGCTACGGCTACGTCAAGACCGATTTTGGCTATGACGCCGGCCGGTGGCTCAAGTACCCCTCGCAAGCCTTCGAGGAATTCACCATCGCCCAGTGGGCCTCGTTCTCTGGTAACGGCCCCCTTGAGCCGAAGGTCCAGCAGGCAACGGTTAACGGCAGGAAGGTGGTGGTCGTCAACTGGCGGAACGGCTCGAAGCTCTACGTCGCCAACACCGGCCCCGCCTACCCGCTCCGCGAGGAATTCAACGGGAACTACCCCGTCCAGATGGTGTTCAGCGAGTACAACGTCCCGCTTGACATCGCCGCACCAAGTAACGCCATCGACGCCAGCACGGCTGGCTAGCAGCACCGGGCAGCCGGGCCACCGCTGCCGTAGCAGTGCTGCCCGGCCGCACCCGGGCGGCACGCAACATCCCTGCCGCCACCGCCTGAACCCACCACCACAGCTGGCTGGGCCGCACGCCGGCAAGAACCCGCTGCGCGGCCCGGCCATCCCGCCGGCCGCACCGATCGGCTTGTGACCTTGGCGCACACCACCGTGCCCACAAGGGATCACAGCGAGATCGGCAAGTCAGTCACCCTGCCAGACACCGCTCCGCGCTGCCGCAACCCCAGGCCATACCAGGCTGCAGCCGCCATACAGGCGTGCAGAACCGGCTGATCGGGGCGGCACCGCTGAGCTAACGGAGATTGAAATCAGCCGCGCCTATTCGGCGTTAGGCGTGCCTGCGAGGGCTGAGAGACCCCGGGCCGCGCTCACATTCGGTAGTCGGCCGCCCCGCCCTGGGCTGGCTGTAACGACAGGGAGCCGGTCCGCCAAACCAGAAGCCCGTGGGCCAGCGGATCTCAAGGCACGTCACGACGGTCGGTCCTATATATGGGTGACAGCACGCCCCGCTGGCTGTAGTCCGTTGGCACCAAGCGAGCGGCCCCTCCAGGAAGCTGAGCTTGATCGTTGTGCCCAAAGTGTCAGGTACGACAAGACGATCCTCATTGGCAATGGGCACACTCCGGCGCTGCTGTGGCAGGGTCGGCCGCCGGGCTCGCCGGGCTTGTTGGCTCGCTGTCAGATGAAGTGCAGGAGCGCTCCTGTGGCCAGCGCGAGCAGTGCCGGGGGGCCCTGGTAGCTGCCGGTGAGGCGGGTTTGCCCGCCGTGTGGATCGCGGGTGCGTGCCGCGTCGATGCGGATCGGGGTGCCCGCCACGGTTCCGCGGATCTGCCCGGACGTGAGCGGCCCGTCGATGGTGGCGTAGATGGTGAACTCGGTGCGGCCGAGCGTCCCGTCAACGGCGACCGTTCGGGTGCCGCCCAGCCCGCCGGAAGCGCGCTCGGCAGTGGCGTGGAGGTCCTCGGCCCCGATGTGCCCGGTGATCGTGCCCTGGCCGAAGAAGTAGCCGGGCTCGAGGTGAAAGGTGGCATGCAGTTCGGCGGGCTGCCCCGCGAATGACCCTTCCAGGTCCGAGGGCACGTCCGGGTAGATGCGGTAGTTGTCCCCGTTCTGCCAGCTGGCGGCCACCGGTATCGCGGCGAACGTGCCGGCGGCGGCACCGTCATGGGTGGGCACGTTCAGGTCCAGGCGGACCGGCTGCCCGCCGACTGACCCGCTGAGCAGCCGGGAGCGCTCGAAGGTGAGGTCGACGCGGGCGTGGCCGGGGACGATGACGCCAGCTGGACCGGCATCGGCCGGGAACCGCCGGGCTGGTGTTTCCGGCCGTTCCAGGGGCAGCCGCGGCTCGGGCAGGGGCAGGCCGGTGACATCGACCAGCGTGAGCCCGGCCAGCGGGACGTGCCGGCTGTCGAGGGTCAGATCAGCATCTGCGCCCCGGCCCACCGCCACCCACCAGTCGTCCTGCACGTGGCAGAGCTGGAACGGCGTGGCCTGACCATCGACGGCGATCGTCACGTTCTCCCAGCTCAGCTCGTCCAACCAGGCCGCGGACTGGAGCCGCTCCACCTCCTGGGCACGGGCAAGCTGAGGCGACTCGTCATCGGCATGCTCGCGCAACGCGGCACCGGCAGCGTTGTGGGATACCCACCGCCGAAGCGACGCAAGACCGTCGTCTTGCCGGCGGTGGGAAGTGACCGTGATGGCTGCGTCCCGGTGGCTGTGGCTCACCCCCACCGACATGAGCGTCCCTTCCCCACCGCCACGGCCGGCCCAGCTGAACGAACTGACCTGACGCTGACCAGGCCAGCCCGCCACCCCATACAGCGGCAGCTCCGCTGATGCCCGCCGTCCCCGACCACGCTCCCCGCCAGAGGCCATCACCCGACTATCACACAACCCGCCGCCGGACGGGCTATCAGCCGCCTGCAGCGCTCGCTGGCACAAGCCAGCAGGCAGGGTTGCCGGCCGTCACAGGGCAAAACAGCCGAGCCGGAGCCCACAGAACTAGCTGACCGGCCGGATGGGGCTGGCGCCAGCCGGGATCCCGCCGCAAGCGCCGAACCGGCAACGATGCTGCAGACGGCACACTTCTCTACGCTGCGTAATCAGCCCTCACCTCGGAGCAGGGGCGCACACTGCCGCCGTTCGGCGCGGCTGTGGGATCCGGTTCCGGCACAGCGTCGGCCGCGCAGATCTGGGGTGATCTGCGCGGCGTCGCGGCCATAGGGCTACCGGCTCTACCAGATCGAGCGCGTTAAGAGCCCCGCCGAGGGTGCGCCGCGCCAACGAGCGGGCCGCCTGGCTGGCATCGGCTGCTTCATCGCTGTTTCGTGGCATCACGCGGCAGGCTGTCCCCGGCCGCGGCGCGTGGCCTGCCCCGCCTGGCCTGACTGACAGGGGCTGTGCTGGCAGCAACAGCGGATGAGCATCAGTGCCTGGCCTAGCGTAGAGCCTTAAGCGAGTTTCCCTGGGAGGAACCATGGCCGTCGCGTTTCCTGGTGAGTCAGCCGAGTACCGGACGGCGCGGAACCGGCTGCTGGAGCAGGAGATCGAGCTGCGCCGTGCCATGGAGGCGGTGGCTGAGGCCCGGCGGCGGCTGCCGCCCGGCGGGGTAGTTCCGCAGGACTACATCTTTCAGACCCAAGGGCCAGGCGGTGGCCCGGCCGCGGTGCGGCTGTCGGAGCTGTTCGCGCCCGGCCAGGACTCGCTGGTGATCTACAGCATGATGTTCCCCCGTGCCCCGGGCGACGACCGGCCCGGCCCGGCAGGCGGGCAAACCGCGCTGCTGCCGCTGGCGCAGGGCCCGTGCCCGTCGTGCACCGCGTTCCTCGACCAGCTGGACGGCGCCGCCGAGCACGCCTCCCAGCACGTCAACCTCGCGGTCGCCGGGAAGGCGCCGATCGAACCCATCCTCACCTTCGCCGCCGAACGCGGCTGGCGGCGGCTGCGCCTGTTGTCTTCGGCCGGGACCACCTATAACCGCGACTACCTGGCCGAGACCCCCGACGGCGGGCAGCAGCCGATGCTGAACGTGTTCCACCGCGACGGGGACACCATCCGCCACTTCTGGGGCTCGGAACTGTTCTACGCGCCAGAAGAACCCGGGCAAGATCCCCGCCACGTCGGCACCCTCGAACCGGTCTGGAACCTTTACGACCTCACCCCTGAGGGGCGCGGAACCGACTGGGATGAGCAACTGAGCTACTGACAGCCGCCCGCTGATTCGTAGATACATGTCCGGCGTTCAATGTCGTCCATACCGGTTCGTGGGCTGGGGGTGATGGCCAGCCGCCTGTCCATACCTGTCCGCCCTGGCGTGGGAAGTCGTTCGCCCAGGTGGCTCCCACGTTGGCTCCCAGTGGGCACACTGGCGCGACCGCCATCCCGCTGGCCTCTGATCTTGTCCATACACTGGGCCGTGTGGCTGAAGGGTGTAATCGCCCAGGCTATGGAAACGATGGCGCGACGACGACCGGCGACGCTGGCCGGTGGCACGCCGCAGGGTCCAGTGCAGGTCGAGCCGCTACGGGTGGAAGATGTCGCCTCTGCCGTCGAGCTGGTCACCCGTGTCCAGCGGGTGGATCCCGGAGACCTCGGCGAGCAGTTCGCATCCGACATCACCGGTGACTCGCGCCAGATGTTCGTGGCCAAAGCCAACGGCCACGTCATCGCCTACGGGCGGGTAGCCGAGCTGGCGGCGGGCGAGGCGGCCCCAGGTACCCCGGCAGGCTGCTATCTCAGTGGCGTCCTGGTGGACCCGGCGTGGCGGCGCCGGGGTGTCGCCACGGCGCTGACGCGGGCCCGCCTGCGCTGGGTGTTCGCCCGCACCGACCAGGCGCTCTACGTCGCCGGGGCGGCCAACATCGCCTCCCTGCACCTTCACGCGGCGCTCGGTTTCCAGGAAATGAAACGCTTCGGCAGCGACCGGTCCGCTTCTGGCGTGGACGTGCTGTCGCGGCTTACCAGAGCGGCGGCCTCTCCTGATATGTGCCCGTTCACCGGCGACGAGCCTTCCGGGCGGGTCTGAAGATCAGGCGGGTCTCGCCGCTGGCGGTGGCACCTATTGTGGGGGTGTTGTCGCCGGTGTCTGGGTCCGGCAGAGCTTGCCTGGCCGGTCTGTACACCAGCCGCCGGCATCTGCCTGAAGGGCGGCGGAGGATGTTTGAGCGGTTTACCGACCGGGCCCGGAGAGTGGTGGTCCTGGCGCAGGAAGAAGCCAGGATGCTCAACCACAATTACATCGGCACCGAGCATCTGCTGCTGGGCCTGATCTACGAGGGCGAGGGGGTTGCGGCCAGGGCGCTGGAGTCGCTGGGGATCAGCCTGGAGGCGGTGCGGCAGCAGGTTGAGGAGATCATCGGCCACGGGCAGGAGACGCTGTCCGGGCACATCCCGTTCACCCCGCGGGCCAAGAAGGTGCTGGAGCTCTCGCTGCGGGAGGCCTTGCAACTGGGCCATAACTACATCGGCACCGAGCACATCCTGCTGGGCCTGATCCGCGAGGGCGAGGGCGTCGCCGCCCAGGTGCTGGTCAGGCTGGGCGCCGACCTGAACCGGGTCCGCCAGCAGGTGATCCAGCTGCTCCACGGCCACCAGGGTAAGGAGCCGACGTCCGCCGGCGCCGGGCTATCAGAGTGGGGATTGGCTGCTGACCTGCTGCCCCGCATCGACGCGATCGAGCCGCGCCTGCTGGCGGTGGAGCAGCGGGTGGGTACCGGGCCGGACACCGGTGATCTCGACCGGCAGATCAGGCAGCTCCGCCGCGAACGAGTTGCCGCCGCCGACGCCGAGGACTATGAGCGGGCCGCGTCGTTGCGCGACCGGGAAAAGGAACTGCTCGCCGAGCAGAAGTCCCGCCATCAGGAATGGGGGGCCGCGCACCCGGACCTGCCGGCGCTGGCCGAAAAGGTCCGCCAGCTCAGCGAAGAGGTCGACCGGCTTGGTGACCTGCTCCGCCGGCATGGCACCGAACCGGAGGAGGGCACGGCCTGACCCGGATCGGCTGCGACGTCATCCTCGCCATGGCCAGCACCCGCCAGCCCTGCCAGCCCCCCGGCGGCCAGCCGATCGGACTCATCGATGCAGCCTGACCGTCGCGCCCTCACCGCGGAAGATGTCCTCGCCCACGGCGGCTGGCATCCCCGCTACGCCCGCGTCATCGCTGTCACCAGCGACGGCGACTATGGCTTCGCTCTGATCGATGGCAACGGCGATGGCCGCGAGCTCGAAACCGAAATCTGGACCTGGCAAGACGGCACCTGGACCGCCGGCAGTTCCTCCGGCGCAGGCCCCCTCCAAGACGTCGGCCCGGTGCAAACAGGCGGCCAGGTCGGCCACGCCTATTTCGCCTACGGCAGCGCCCCAGGACGCCAGGCCATCACCATCACCTTCGACGGCCAGCTCCACACCACCCCCGTCAACAGCTTCGGCATCTGGGCATTCATCAAAATCCGGTCCCGCCCGCACAGCCACGGATACCCGACCCCGGAGACCTGACAAGAACATCGGGACACCCCCGGGTCTTCAGCGTTGCGATGAGCGCGCAGCCGGATCACGCTCAGTCACTTGCGCTGGTGAGCGCCCGGTGCGCAAGTAACCGCCGTTCGGGGCGGAAATTTGGAGGCTAGCGTGGCCGCCTATCCTGCGTCTGATCACGACGATCTGTACGGCATGGCCGACGTGGATGATCGGTGCCCGAAGCCGATACGCATCCGTCCTGGTCCTGCCGATTGGGTGTTCGCCCGGGCTATCTGCCGGTGGTTGCGGTGGCCGCTGGCGATCTGTGATCGTGCCCGCTAGTGACTGCCGCTGGTGGCGGGGATGGGGAGGTGCCCGGTGATGGTGGTGCCCTGGCCGGGAGTGGACTGGATCTCGAGTCGGCCGCCGAGCGCGGCGAGACGGTCGGCCATGTTCCGCAGGCCCGAGCCCATCGGGGTATGGCGGACGTCGTAACCGCTCCCGTCGTCGGACACGGTGAAGCACAGCGTCCCGTTCTGCGTCTGCAGGCAGATGCGGGCCTGGGTGGCGTGGGGCGTACTTGGCGGTGTTTTGCAGCGCTTCCAGACAGCAGAAATACACCGCCGCCTCGGTGTCTTGCGGAAACCAGCCGACCCCATCCGCCTGGACGGTGACCGGCAGCGCGGACTTGCCGGCCTGGGCGCCCAGTGCGGCGGCCAGCCCCAAGTCGGCCAGCAGCGGCGGGTAGATCCCGCGGGCGAGTTCGCGCAGGTTCTCCAGCGCCCCCACCGCGTCAGCCTGCAGCTCGCTGAGGATCTGTTTGGCCGGATCATCGCCGAGGGTCGTCGCGGCGAGCTTGGCCTTGATGGCCAGGGCGACCAGGTCCTGCTGCGCGCCGTCGTGGATGTTGCGTTCCAGCCGCCGCCGCGCCTCGTCTTGGGCGGTGACCAGCCGCTGCCGCGACGCCCGCAGGTCCTCGATCAGCCCGGCGTTGGCCAGCACCAGCCCGGCCTGCGAGGCCACGTCGGCGACCAGCTGCCGCCCGGCCGGGCGCAGCGGCTCGTCTTTGGGCATGGCGATCGCGATCGCGCCCAGCAGCTCACCCTGGTGCACGATGGGGACGTTCAGGTCCTTCCGGGCAAGGCCGGCAGCGCCTGGCCGTCGGCGGGCAGGCGTGGCGGAAGCGGGCCGACGCCTAAGGAGGCCTCGGGCCGGAACTCCTCACCTACCCGCAGCCACACCACGACGTTCTCGGCGCCAGTCCCGCCCGCCACGATGTGTGCCATCTGCGGTAGCACGTCCCCGGCCGCGTAGGTGCCGCCGATCCGCCCGGCGAAGTCCGACAGCACCTGGTAGGGGGTGGCCCGCCTGCCGTAGACGACCCGGTTGGCCAGCCGCCCGGCCCGCTGCCGGGCCGGCTGGAAGGCGACCGCCACCACCGCGGCGGCCAGCGCCGCCAGCAGCGGGCTGCGCGTGTTGCCGGCCAGCGTCCCCACCCCGACCACCAGGGCGGCGTAGACGGCGGTGATGAACACCGCCAGCGAGCCGTACAGGACCGCCTTGCTGATCACGATGTCGATGTCATACAGCCGGTACTTCAGCACCGCGATCGCGATAGCCACGAACAGGCACAAAAACGCCAGGTCCCCCACCAAGTTCGCGACCCCCGAATTCGTATCGAGCGTCGCGGTGAACGATACGAGCACCAGCACCGCGGCCGCGGCGAACCACTTCAGCTGCAGCCGCTCCTCACCCTTCGACCGGGCGAACCTCACCACCAGCGCGGCGACGCCGACCACCAGCGCGGCGAGCATGAGGACGTACGTCACGGCCACCAGAGCCGGATTCCCCAACTGGCGGTACGACGCGACGAACGGGTGCGACCAGATGCGGGTCGCGACCACGATCGCGGCCGCCGTGGCCAGCGCAAAAGCACCGCCCACGAACCACGCGGCCGGGCGCCACCGCGGTGAACGCAGCCGCCCGGTCGGGAACAGCAGGAACGCGAATGCCAGCATGGCCAGCGGGATCAACCAGATCCAGTTGGACACCCACATGGCCACCCGGCCCCCCGGCAGCGATCCCGGCGCCGCGACCAGGGCGTACAGCCCATAGTGATGCGCGAACGCCCGCAGCGCCAGCGCCAGGGCCGCCGTCAGGAACAGCCAGCCGATCCGGTTCCCGGGCCGCCGGGACGCAAGCACGAAACCCACCACCGGGACGGCCAGGTCCGTCACCAGCCCGAAGACATCATCCCAGCCGGTCAGCCCGGCGGACACCCGCTGACGGCCAAGAAATGCCAGCACCAGCGCGCCAGCTATCAGCGCGACCGACACCGCCGCCACACAGCCCGCCACCCGCCGCGCGGTCACCACCCTCATTCCCACCCCCAGGCACCGACCCGCCTCCAGATCCCCCATGGGGAAGACCCGCGCCGAAAGCGAGCGCAGCCAATATGCCCGATCCGGGTTTCTTGTCAGACCCTGGCCAGAGCCCGGGCCCGTTCGTGGCCGAGTTCGGCTGGCGCGGGGTCGGGTGTGTGGGCGAGTTTGCTGGGCCACCACATCCAGCGGCCGATGTCGAGGTTGAGCGCGGTGACCAGGACGGAGCGGACGATGATGGTGTCGAGCAGGATGCCGAACGCGACCGCGAATCCCAGCTCGGTCGTGAACGTCGACGGCAGGGTGGCCAGGGCGGCGAAGGTGCCGGCTAGCACGAAGCCGGCCGAGGTGATCACCCCGCCGGTGGCTGCCAGCCCGGTGATCGCGCCGTGGCGGGTGTCGCGCCGGTGGGCTTCTTCGCGGACCCGGGTCATCAGGAAGATGTTGTAGTCGATGCCGAGCGCGACCAGGAACACATACACCAGCAGCGGGAAGGAGGTGTCGGCACCGCCGAAGCCGAACACGTGGTTGAAGAAGAAGGCGCTGACGCCCAGGGCGGGCGGCGAAGGACAGCACGACGGTGGCGGTCAGGATCAGCGGCGCGACCAGCGCCCGCAGCAAGATCGCCAGGATGATGAACACCACGGCCAGGATCAGCGGCAGGAGCAGCTTGTTGTCGTGCGCGGCGGCGCGGGCGATGTCCAGGTTGACCGCGGTGTTGCCCCCGACCAGGGCGTGGCCGCCGGGGACGGCGTGCACCTTGGCCCGGACCCGGTCGATGGTGGCGTAGGCGGCCTGGCCGTCCGGCGGCACGGTCAGCGTGCCTTGCAGGTAGACGTACCCGCCCCGGACCACTGGGGGCGTCACGTAGGCGATGCCGGGGGTGGTGGCGAACGCGGCCCGCAGCGAGGCGGCCGCGGCCGGGCTGCCGATGACGACGACCGGCTGGCCTGCCCCGGCCGGGAAGTGGGCCGCGAGCAGCGTTTCACCGGTTACCGAGTCGGGGTGGCCGCGGAAGCTCTGGGCGTTGGTCAGGCCGTTGGCCTTCAGGCCGGTCAGCCCCAGCGCGAGGATGCCCAGCGTCACCGCGGTGGTGATCCAGACCAGCCGCGGCCGGGGAGCGATGCTCCAGCCGACCCGCGCCCACACTCCGCGGGTGGTCGGCTCGGCCGAGCCGTAGGCGGGCTTGTACGGCCAGAACACGCCGCG
>CAVSQL010000030.1:0-39580 GCA_963730065.1 uncultured Actinomycetes bacterium
GCGGTCGCGGACTTCCCGCTGACCCCCCAGCTGCGGCAGGAGCTGGAACGCTCCGGGACCGGCCGCGAGGTCATCGTCGGCATCCGGCCGGAGAGCTTCGAGGACGCCGCGGTCGTGCCGGCCGAGGTCAAGGCGAACGGGCTTGAGTTCAACACCAGCATCGACGTGGTCGAGTCGCTGGGCTCGGAGAAGTTCGTCTACTTCACCCGGGAACTCGGGCAGACCCACAACGTGGCCGAACTCCAGGAGCTCGCCCGGGACTCCGGCCGGGCGGACGCCGGCGACGCCGCCGCGGAGACCGTGGTCGCCCGGCTCGACCCGGCGTCGCGCATCAGGGAGGGCGAGGACGCGCGGCTGTGGGTCGACATCCGGAAGCTGCACGTCTTCGACCCGTCCACCGGCCGCAACCTCAGCCTCGGCGCCGCCGACTCTGCGGCCGGAGCGGCTGGTGCGCCCGCGGCGGCAGGCACAGGCGCGGCGGACGCGACGGGCGGGGCCGAGGCAGCGGCCCGGGCCGACCAGGCTCCCACGCGTGCCGACCCGGCCAGCGGGGCGGACTCCCGGTAGCACGCCGCAGACAGCTGATCCCCGCCGTTAGGGCGTGTCTCGCGACGGCATAGCTCTATGAGACACGCCCTCACGGGCCAGCCGGCGGGGAGGCCGGAGCTTGCGCCTCAGCTCCTCGATGACCTCGTCGTTCCACTCGTGGGTGCGCATCAGCCGGTACCGTTCGCGCGCGATCACCATGTAGGCCTCGGCGTCGGTGGCCGACCCGATCAGGCCGGCTGCGCGCAGTATGCGCATCACCGGAATGTACTCTTCGGCGAGCCAGCGCCGGGCGACCTCGGCGCGGTCGAGGAACTGATGCTCGTGCTGCATGAGCCGGAAGCCCCAGGCCTCCACCGCCTCGCCCAGTTCCGCGTATGACCAGGGGTCGGTGACCTGGATCTTGGCGTAGGCCTGCGCGGGCAGCGGCACGCGCGAGCGGAAGATCCGCTCGTAGCTCTTCAGTAGCAGGTCGCCCCGGCGCCGGATGCCCTGGGCGGGCACCGCGGTGAGGACCTCGGTCACGTAGGCGTCGATCGTCTTCTGGCCGGTCGAAAGTGCGATCGACACCCGGTGGTGGCCGTCCTTAACGAAGTGCAGGTCCCCGACCCGGTAGACGTCTATGGGCGGGATCGACTCGCCGCGCCGCTCCGCCAGCGCCAGCCGCTCCCAGCGTTCGCGCACCCGGCCCGAGGTGGGCCGGAAGTGGCGGTCGAAGTCCTGCCGCGAGTCCATGGTGCCCACCACCGAGTCCAGCCGGATGCTCTGCAGGCCGAGTGAGCGCTCGCCTTTCATGCCGAGGGCGGCGACGACCTCGTCGAACGGCAGGATCAGATTGACATCGTCCGGCTCGCGGCGCAGCCGCTGCGCGAGCCGGGCCAGCACCTGGCGGCGCCGGGCCCGCAGGAAGTCGTTCTCGACGTCCGCCCGCGGGAAACCGGTGTCAGCTGGCATGGCGGGCACCAGCGGGGGATCGCCGCGCGCCAGCGCCCGGCTCGATGTCGAGCAGATGGCGCCCGGCCACGTTGCGGACGACGGTCCGCCCGAGCCGGTGGAGCCTGGTCGGCTCCTCGTCGGGATGGATGTGCCCGTGCAGCAGCAGCGGCGGCTGGAGCCGCCCGGCGAGCCAGTTCAGGGTCTCGAATCCCTGATGCGCCCGGTCCTCGCGGTCGCCGACGCCCCGCGGCGGCGCGTGGGTGAGCAGCACGTCCACGCCACGCCCGTCGCGCGTCGTCCGCCAGCGGGCGCGCCGCGCCAGCGACCGGGCGCGCCGGGCCTGCTCCCGCTGCGTGTACTGGTTAGGGCCGTCGCGGTAGCGCAGGCAGCCGCCGAGCCCGGCGATCCGCAGCCCGGCCACGTCCACGACGGCCTGCTCGGCGCTGACCGCGCCGTCGGGCCAGGGCGGCCGGGCGGGCAGCCCGGCCTTCAGGGTCAGCCCGGTGCGCGAGGTGCGGTAGCCGGACACGTCGGGGTCGTGGTTGCCGGGCACGAACACGAGCGGCGCGTCGAGCGCGTTCATCAGGTATTCCAGGTAGTCGAACGGGAGGTCGCCGCACGCCACGACCAGCCGGGCGTCGTGCGCCGGCCTCACGTCCGCGCACAATGCGTCATCCACCTCGTCGGACACGGCCAGGACCAGAACCACACACCGATCGTACGTGCCGGGCGCCCCGGCCTGGATGGGACGCGGGCGCGGTCAGCGCCCGGCCTTCTCCCTCACGTCAAGCCCGCGCTGCCGCAGCGCCGCCTCCACCCGGTAGATCTCGGCCTGGCGGACGTCCCCCGGGTGCGCGCGGGCGGCGCTGGCGGGAGGGTTGACGTCGAGCCGCTGGCAGGCATCGTTCAGGGCGTCGACGTAGGCGGCCCGGAGCGCCCGCAGGCGCAGGTTCTTGGCCGGCAGGTCGGTGCGGGTCTCCATGGCCTCGAGCTGGGAGCGCAACCGGACCAGGTTCGCGCCCAGCCGCTCGACCGGCTCGGGGGCGGACCCGCGGGACTGGCGCTCCGGGATCCAGCTGTCGGAAACCCAGCGCACCAGGCGGCCGCCGCCGATCAGGGAGTAGACGGCGGCGATGGGCAGCGCGATCGCCACGAGCAACTGGACGGGTGGGCTCACAGGGTCCAGTCTCCGCTGTAACCGAGGGCGGGAGCAAGGCTGCGGTCCGGGCGAGGCGCGGCGGCGGGTACGGGCGCGGCTGGTAAGCACGGATGTGGCCTGCGGTGCGCCGGACCCAGCGGGGAAACCGCCGCGCAGGTGGCCCACGGGCCGGACTGGCGGGGCGCCGGCCACGTAGGTGGGCGGCTGGTCGCGGGACCCCGGCGGGGCCGGCCACGCAGGTGGGCGGCTGGTCGTGGGTACAGTTCCCCGACGGCTACGTTCGGTCCGGGCGGAGATCAGCCGGCATGGGGACGGGCCGCCACAGGATCACATCCGTGGGAGGCACATGAACACGCGCACGGCGGGACCGCACTGGTGGCCGGGCGCCACCCTCTACCAGATCTACGTCCGCTCCTGGCGGGACAGCGACGGGGACGGGTACGGCGACCTGCGGGGGGTGATCGCCGGGCTCGACTACCTCGCGTGGCTGGGAGTGGACGGCATCTGGCTGTCGCCGACCATGCCCTCCCCCGATCACGACTGGGGCTACGACGTCGCGGACTACCTGGGCGTCCACCCGGAACTCGGCACGATGGATGACCTCGACGAGCTGGTGGCGCGGGCGGGCGAGCGGGGGATGAAGGTGCTGCTCGACCTGGTGCCCAACCACACCAGTAGCGCTCACCCGTGGTTCGTGGACGCCCGGTCGGGCCGGGGGTCGGCGCACCGGGACTACTACGTGTGGGCCGACCCAGCAGCCGGCGGCGGCCCCCCGAACAACTGGCTGGACAACACGGGCGCGACCGCCTGGACGTTCGACCACGCCAGCGGCCAGTACTACCTGCACAACTTCCTGCCCAGCCAGCCGGACCTGAACTGGCGGGAGCCCGCCGTCCATGCGGAGTTCGAGGCGATCCTGCGGTTCTGGTTCGACCGGGGGATCGCCGGGTTCCGCATCGACGTCGCGCACGGCCTGTACAAGGACGCCACCCTGCGCGACGACCCCCCGGCGGCGGGATCGGACCGGATCGGGAACCGGTTCGGCCTCGCCCAGGTGCACAGCGCCAACCAGCCCGAGTCGCACGGGGTGTTCCGGGACTGGCGGGCGATCGCCGACAGCTACTCCCCGCCGCGGCTGCTGCTCGGGGAGACCTGGGTGGGCGACCTGGCCCGGATGGCCTCCTTCCACGGCCACGGCGACGAGCTCCAGCTGACGTTCAACTTCCCGGTCATCTTCGCCGACTTCACGGCTGAGGCGCTCTCCGGCGTGGTGGCCGAGACGCTCGCCGCGCTGCCCGCGGGGGAGTGCCCGGTGTGGACGGCGTCCAATCACGACATCAGCCGGTTCCCGACCCGCTGGTGCGGCGGGGACGAGGCCAAGGCCCGGCTCGCCCTGCTGGTGCTCGTGACGCTGCCGGGCACGCTCGTCCTGTATTACGGGGACGAGGTCGCGATGACCGATGTGGACATCCCGGACGGGGCGCGCCGGGACGAGATGAGCGCGGGTGCCCCGGCCGGGAGAATACGCGACCGGGCCAGGACGCCGATGCCGTGGGACGCATCCCCGTCCGGCGGGTTCACGGCCGCCGGTGTCCGGCCCTGGCTGCCGACCGGTGATCACGCCGAGCGCAACGTCGCCAGCCAGCGAGACGACCCCACGTCCACACTCCGGTTCTGCCGCGACCTGCTCGCGCTGCGCCGCGCGGAGCTCGGCGGCACGATCGCCGTCTACACCCAGCTACCCGCCCCGCCCGGGGTCTGGGTGTACCGGGTGGGCGGCCTGGTGGTCGCGGCCAACTTCTCCGGGGAACCCACCTGCCTGGGCGAGCTGGAGGGCTCCGTGCTGCTGTCCACCCGCCGGGCCGCGACCGGCCCGGAACCAGCCGCCGGGTCCGAGCCGCCGGGGGGCGTCACCAGATTGGGCCCCTGGGAGGGAGTCATCGTCCGGGGTGGCAGCGCGGTCACCTGAGTCCCGTGGCCGGTGGTCCCGTCAGCCGCAGGGCCGCCTGGTCGGTGAGCGCGATCGCCAGCTGCCCGAGGGCGGTCGGGTGGAACGGCGCCGGGTCGCTCTTCCCCTGGACGTAGGGCTGGCTGGTGCAGAGCTGGTGCCCGGTGAAGTCGGGCTGCGGCGACAGGAAACCGAAGTCCGCGGCCCCCTTGGCCAGGACCGCGTTCAGGGTGGTGAGCCGCGAGGTGAGGGTGGCCAGCTTGGCCGGGGTGAGGCCGGCCGGGCTCAGGCAGTCCTGCTGGGGCCCGAACGGGTTGTAGTACTGGTTGATGATCACCCGGGGATGGCCGGGCAGGGTGGCGAGCTGGCTGAGCAGCTGCAGGTAGTTCTTGCTGAACGAGGCGAGCTGCTGCTGGAAGTAGGCGGTGGTCGCCTTGTCGTCACAGCGCGGGGCGGTCGAGCAGTAGCTCACCATCGCGGCCCAGTTGAGATCGTTGGCGCCGATGTTGACGATGATCACGGACGCGTTCCTGGCCCGCTGCGCCGAGGCGAGCTGCGGGGGGACGATCGTGCCGTTCCGGTCCTGTGGGCCGAGCAGCCCCTGGGCGATGCTGGCGCCGCTGCAGGCGAGGTTCAGCACCTGCCAGCCGTTGACGGCCGCCAGGTCCTGCGCGTAGGAGTCCTGGCTGCGGCCGCAGACACGGCTCATGCGGGAGGAGCCGGTGGCTACTGGGAGCCCCTCGCCCGCCGCGGTCGAATCCCCCATGACCACGGCCTGCACCTTGGGCAGCGGCCGGCCCTTGACGTGGACCTGCGGCGGTGGCGCGCTGCCGACCAGCTGGTTCAGCGAGCTCACCTGCCTCAGCAGGGCCGGCGCGCGGGAGGCGGTGATGACGATCGCGCCCACGTTGATGGCCTCGGTCACCACCAGGCCGGCCGCGAGCAGCATGAGGGTGGTGCGGAGCGGCAGCCGGCGCCAGCCCGCCACCGCGCCGAGCAGGACCAGCGCCCCCACCCCGGCGATCGCGGTCTCCCAGGCGAAATAGCGGGTCCATCCGTCCGCCAGCGCGCTGCCCAGGGCGCGTTCGGCACCCTCCGGGCCCGCGCCGCGCACGAAGTTGGTCAGCTCGCTGTTGATGGTGATCTGGGACAGCGCCAGCTGTGGCCGCAGCGGCCCCGGGAACCGCAGCGTGGTCGGCAGGCTCTGCCCGAACAGGTCGACCTCGCCCGGGCCCGACAGGCTTAAGCTGGGCGCCGTCGCCCCGACGGTGATGACCTGGCCCGCGACGTTAACGGTCTGCGCGGGGGTGATCCGGACCGCGACCGCGATCGCGACCGCCGCCACCACCAGCAGGGCCGCGAGTTCCGCGGTGTGCCTGAGCAGCCGCTGGCGCCTGTTTCGAGGCGGACCGGGCGGGACTGGGTCAGACGGGGTGGCAACGGTCATGGACGACGTTTCCGGCCAGCCTCGCGTGGCACCCGGGCCTTGTGCTCACCCCGGGCGCCAGCACGCACGCTGCCGACACTCGTCATCCTTGCCCCGAAGCTACCCGCCACCTGCCCGTGCGACGCACCGATGCGGGGAAGGCTTCCGTTACGGAGCCGGCCTCAGAGTTGGGGCGTGCTCAGCCGCCTAGCGGCGGATCCAACCGGAACATGGTGTCCCAGGTGGGCTGGATGCTCTTCGTTGCCTTCTGGAACAGGGCCGCCGAGGGATAGTGGTCGATCGCCTCGCTGAAACCGCAGAACTCGAATCCCTGCTGCAGGTAGTACGCGTGCAGGGCGGTGTTAGTCGTCCAGACATCGACTCTGACCCAGCGGGCCGCGAAGTGCCGCCGGGCGCTGAGCCCCGCCCAGTCCAGCAGCGCAGCGCCGAGCCCCCGGCCCGCGTGACTCCGGCTCACGATCAGGCGGCCCACATACACCGCCGGGTCCCGCCTGGTCTCCCGGGGCCAGACCGGACTGTCCTGCGGGCCGGCCGTTATGGTGGCCGCGGGCGAGCCGCTCCCGTCCCAGGCGATCCAGGACTTCCCGGCCCGAAGGTCCTGCAGGATCCGGCGGTGGCGGCCTTCCTCGCTGGGCCATGGCCGGGCCCATTGATCGGTGTTCCGGGTCCGCAACCAGCCTGCGGCCTCATGGATAAGGCCGGTGATCACCTCGAAGTCGCGTTCGGCAGCGCGGCCAAGCAGCAGCGGCGCTTCTCCCATGCCTCCATGATGGGCACACGATGAGAGCGTCCGGTACCGGGCAAGCGGGGGGACGTGTCCGTGGCCAGCGGGCCCGGTGGCCCTATCGCCATGAGGCAGATGGCCGGCAGGCATCCCATCCGACAGCACCAGAGGTCGTTTCCAGCCACTCTCACCCCAGAAGGGTGCTAGCTTGCTGTGCTGCTGCCGGCGCTGGGCCCCGCGGTCAAGGTGAGGTCAGCGCCGGTGGCACACTAAGACCGGGTGCCGTCCGTTGGCAGGGACGTGCCCAGTCGTGAGCGCCCCTCTGAGTATGTTGGGTCGTAGTGCTCGTATCGGTACTGCGCAGATGGGCGACCGTGACGCTTGGCCATGACACCTCCTTAGTTCTCTCAGCGCGGATCACGCACGGTGCCCGTGCGCCAGGGCTGGCGCCCTGTCCCGTGACCCACCAAAAGGAAATGGCTCACGGAAGACGGTGTGGTGTTGTGTTAGGTACTGGGCCTGGTGGCGCTGCGCCGGCCGGGCGAGCCTAGGCCGGCCTCAGGTGCTTTGCTCCGCTTCGGCATCCGCGGGCGCGCCTGGCTGGGCGTCCGGTGCGCTGGTGGCCGCGGGAGACGGGTAGGCGATCTCCGGCGGCACGTCCCCGACGTTGACGGCGAACTGGTTGCGGTCGGCCGGGTAGACGCTGACCGTGAGCCTGACCGGCGTGCCCTGTTCGTCGAGCGCCGTACGGCGGGTCTCGATGATGGAGATACGACCGTCATCGGGAAGCTTGAAGAACGCTGACTCGATGTTGTCCGGCGCTCTGACAATGAGCATGTCGCGGTAACCGGCCTGCTTGATCCCCAGCGTCTCCCGGAGGTAGGCCACCGTGCCCCCCTCCTGGATGTCGCCCGCCTGGATCAGTCGCGCGGCGCCCTGCTCGACGAGACTCATCGGATAGAAGGAGGTCTGCAACGACCACGGGATGCCGTCGATGAAGCGCTGCTGATGGCGGCTGACGACCAGGGTACCGGGCGGAAGCCGCAACTCGGCGGTCGCGTGATCGTCGGCCTGATGGATCCCAACCTCGGGCTGGGTGGCCGTCGGCCGCCGCAGCTTCCCGACCTCCCTCATATAGGTGTCGCCTTCGCCGCTGCTGGAATCGGGCTCCCCGGTCAGCGTGGTCAGGAACGGGACAATCGTCTCCACTACGAAAGTGCCCTGGCCCGGGCGGGTCTCGACCAGGCCGCGGGTGATAAGCAGCTTGATGGCGTCGCGGATGGTGTTGCGGGAGGCGCCATAGTGGTCCCGGAGCTCGATCTCGGTCCTGAGTTGCTCCCCCGGCCGCAGCTCACCGCTCTCGATCTGCCGGCGCAGGTCCTCGGCGATCGAGCGGTAGATCGGCTCAGGCATGACACCTCCCAGACATCCCAACCACCCTGATGGTACCCCTTACTGGGCTCAAAAGGATCATTCTTGCCAGTCAACTCATCAGAAATTTTGGGATGAAGCCGGTTTGAGGGCTCCTAGACGGGTATAGGAGGGGCAGATACCAAAGATTGGGATGACTAGGATGATCAGATTCATGCAGCTGAGCCTAGCAGTAGGACTGCTTGGGCACAGTCGGCCTGGTCAGATAGTTCCCAACACCCCTCCGGTCCCAGTGACGCGTGCCGGGCGAGAAACCAAGATCGGTGCTAGCGGCATCCATCACCGCAGGTAGAAGCAAAGGGGGCCCGGCCATGGGCGCCACCATCGTCATCGTCGGAGCGGCGATCTTCGCCATCGGAGTCGTCTTCGGGATCATCTTCATCGCCAGCGTCGGCATCCAGCGGGAGGAGCGGGATTTCCGGAGGAGCGGCCGGATCACCATGACCGGCCTGGCCCCGGACAGGTTTAGCCAGGGAACCCGCGGCCTGGTGGGCCTGTCCGTCCGCAGGAGCGACCCGGATCCGGTTGCCACCCCCCTCTACGAAGACATGCTGGTCTAGCAGCCCGGGCCAGGCCGGCCGGGAATGGGGACCAGCCCGGCCGGGTCTGGCCGCCGGGCAGCCGCGCCGCACTATTGCTGGGGCATGGTGCGGCGCGGATTGCTGTCCAGGCGGCCCGAATCCGGTTCCCCGGCCGCTGTATCAGGACCCGCCCCCGGGCCACCACACTTACGTGCCCGTCCGCCCTCGATCAGGCCGGACAGCGGCCTGGTGGGGGATGCCTCCGGACTGCTGTCCGGGCGAGCCTTTAAGCTCAGCAGCGTGTCTGATTCCAGCGTGGTGCCTGGTCCTGGGCCGGGTCCTGACCCCAGCACCGGAAGCCGGTTCCCGTGGCCGCCGGGCTGCGCGACCGGGATCGGATCCCTGCCCGGCACCGACCCGGCCGAGGCGATGCGGATCGTTCTCGGCGAGCTGCCCGACCTGCCCCACCTGGTCGAGCTCCCGGCCCGGGGGCCGGCGCCGACCTGACCGGCCGGACCGCCGCGCTGCTAGTCGACCTGCCGGTGG
Organism: uncultured Actinomycetes bacterium; assembly: GCA_963730065.1. GTDB lineage: Bacteria > Actinomycetota > Actinomycetes > Streptosporangiales > Streptosporangiaceae > UBA9676. The sequence continues at coordinate 9,259 of CAVSQL010000030.1, forward strand.
AGACCGCGCCCACCGGCTGGCGCTTCGCCACCCGCCCGGGCCGCGACCTGAGCCGGGCCAGTGACCTGCTGTCCGCCGATCTCGACGCGCTGGAGGAGGCCGCCGACGGCTACCGGGGGCCGCTGAAGATACAGGTGTGCGGGCCGTGGACGCTGGCGGCCACGATCGAGCTGGCCCGCAGCCAGGATCCCGCGCTCGCCGACCCCGGCGCCGTGGCCGACCTCACCGAGTCGCTCGCGGAGGGAACGGCGGCGCACGTGGACGAGGTGCGCAGGCGCGTGCCCGGTGCGCAGGTGCTGCTGCAACTCGACGAGCCGGCCCTGCCCAGAGTGCTCGCGGGCGCGGTGCCGACCGCCAGCGGGCTCAACCGCCTGCCCGTCCCGGAGCCGGCCGACGCTGAGGCCAGGCTCGCCACGGTGATCCAGGCGGCCGGGGCCTTTCCCCTCGTGCACTGCTGCGGACCGGCAGTTCCGTTCGGCATGATCATGGCTGTGGGTGCGCAGGCGGTCAGTTTCGACCTCAGCCTGCTGCGGCGGGACGAGGAGGACGGCCTGGCCGAGGCCGTGGAGGCTGGCCTGGGGATCCTGGCCGGCGCGGTCCCCGCCACGGCCCCGGATACTGCCGAACGAGGCGGCGCGCGGCTGCCCGATCCGGGCGTGACGGCTCGCCGGGTGGTGGATCTGTGGCGCCGGATGGGCTGGCCAGCCGCGTCCGGCGCTGGCCGGGCCGCCGTCGCCGCACAGGTGGTGCTCACGCCGGCCTGCGGCCTGGCCGGCGTGTCGCCCGGGTACGCACTGGCCGTCCTCGCGCACTGCCGGGAAGCGGCCCGGCTGCTGCCCGAGCTGATCGAGGAGGGGTGATGGCGACCGTGGCCGACATCGACGCCGCACGGCAGCGTCACGCGCAGCTGAGCGTGGAGATCACCGAGCACGAGCACCGCTATCACGTGCTCGACGCGCCGGTCATCTCCGACGGCGAGTTCGACGCGCTGATCCGGGAACTGCGCGCGCTGGAGGAACGCTACCCGGAGCTGCGCACCCCGGACTCCCCGACCCAGCGGGTCGGCGCGGGCATCTCCACCCTGTTCTCCCCGGTCGAGCACCTGGAGCGGCTGCTCAGCCTGGACAACGCGTTCTCCGACGAGGAGCTGGCGGCCTGGGGCGCGCGGGCGGAGAGGCTCGGCGGCACCGGCCCGTACCTGTGCGAGGTGAAGATCGACGGGCTGGCGGTGGCGCTGGTCTACCGGAACGGGGCGCTGGTGCGCGGCGCGACCCGCGGCGACGGCACCACCGGCGAGGACATCACCCCGAACATCCGGACCATCGGCGCGGTGCCGATGCGGCTGACCGGGCCCGACGTGCCGGAGACGCTGGAGGTCCGGGGCGAGGTGTTCCTGCCGGTGGCCGAGTTCCACAAGCTCAACGAGCGGCTGGAGGACGCGGGCAAGCCGCCGTTCGCCAACCCGCGCAGCGGCGCCGCCGGCTCGCTGCGGCAGAAGGACCCACGGGTCACGGCGGGCCGCGCGCTCGGCATGATCGTGCACGGGCTCGCGGTGCCTGGCACGGACACGGGGGCGGGCGGGGCGCCGGCTCCGGATTCGCCCGCGGTGGCCGACAGCGCGCCGGCCACCCAGTCGGGCTGGTACGAGCGGCTGCGCGCGTGGGGACTGCCGGTCAGTGACCTGGTCAAGGTGGTGGATGACCTGGACGGCGTCCGCGAGTACGTCGGGTACTACGGCGAGCACCGGCACGACCCGTCGTACGAGATCGACGGGGTGGTGGTCAAGCTCGACCAGCTGGCCGTGCAGCGGCAGCTCGGCGCGACCAGCCACGCGCCCCGGTGGGCGATCGCCTACAAGTACCCGCCGGAGGAGGTGACGACCCGGCTGCTCGACATCCAGGTGAACGTCGGCCGGACCGGGCGGGTCACCCCGTTCGCGGTGATGCAGCCCGCCCACGTCGCCGGGTCGATGGTGGACCGGGCCACCCTGCACAACGTGGACGAGATCGCGCGCAAGGGCGTGCTCATCGGGGACATGGTGGTGCTGCGCAAGGCCGGGGACGTCATCCCGGAGGTGGTGGCGCCGGTGGTGGACCTCCGCGACGGGACCGAGCGCGCCTTCGAGTTCCCCACCGTCTGCCCCTCCTGCGGGACCACCCTGGTCCGCGGGGAGGGCGAGGTCGACTGGCGCTGCCCCAACACCCGGTCCTGCCCGGCGCAGCTGCGCGAGCGGCTGTTCCACCTCGCGAGCCGGGGCGCCCTCGACATCGAGGTGGTCGGCTACGAGTCGCTGAGCGCGATGCTGGACTGCGGGCTGATCACCGACGAGGGCGACCTGTTCTCGCTCACCGCCGAGCGCCTGGCCACCTGCCCGTTCTTTGTCAACAAGGCCGGCGGCCTGACCGTCAACGCCGGCCGGCTGCTGGTCAACCTGGACGAGGCGCGGAACCGGCCGCTGTGGCGGATCCTGGTCGCCCTGTCGATCCGGCATGTCGGCCCCACCGCGGCGCGGGCGCTGGCCGCCGAGCTCGGCTCGCTGGACGTGATCACTGGCGCGTCGGCCGAGCGGCTGGCCGCCGTGGACGGGGTCGGGCCGACCATCGCCGCCTCGGTGATCGACTGGTTCGGCGTGGACTGGCACCGGGCGATCGTGGACAAGTGGCGGGCGGCGGGCGTCCAGTTCGGGACGGCGCGCGCCGACGGCGCCGGCGGGACCGGCGACCAGCGCCCGCTGGCTGGCGTCACGGTGGTGATCACCGGCACACTGGCGGGATTCACCCGGGACGAGGCCGCCGAGGCGGTGACGGCGCTGGGCGGCAAGACGGCGTCCTCGGTCTCGAAGAAGACCAGCTTCGTCGTGGCTGGCGAGAACCCCGGCTCCAAGTACGACAAGGCACTCACCCTCGGCGTGCCGGTCCTGGACGAGGCCGGGCTGCGCCTGCTGCTGGCCGAGGGCCCAGCCGCGGCGTCACCGGCCCCGCCCGCTGACGCGGTCAACCGGTAGCACGCGGCGGTTTAACAAGTCGGCCCGGCCCGGGGCCGCCCCTAGGATGGCAACCATGCCGATCGCTCGTGACGATGTTGCCCACCTGGCCAGGCTCTCCCGCCTGGCCCTGGCCGACGAGGAACTGGACCACCTGGCCGCCCAGCTCGATGTGATCATCTCCGCGGTGGAGCGGGTGCAGGAGGTCGCCGCCGAGGGCATTCCGCCCACCTCGCACGCGGTGCCGCTGGTCAACGTGTTCCGCGACGACGTCGAGGTGCCGTGCCTGAGCGCGGAGCAGGCGCTGGACCAGGCGCCAGCGGTGGAGCAGCAGCGGTTCCGCGTCCCGCGCATCCTGGCGGAGGACTGACCATGGCTGATGATCTGACCCGGATGAGCGCGGCCGGGCTCGCGGCGGCGATCGCGGCGGGAGATGTGTCGGCGCTGGAGGTCACCGACGCGCATCTGGCCAGGATCGGCGAGGTGGACGGTGCTGTCCACGCGTTCCGGCACGTCGCGGCCGATGGGGCGCGCCGGGCCGCCAGGGCGGTGGACGAGCGGCGGGCAGCGGGCGAGGCGCTCGGCCCGCTGGCGGGCGTGCCGCTGGCGCTCAAGGACCTGTTCACCACCGCCGACATGCCAACCACCTGCGGATCGGCCATCCTCGACGGCTGGCGTCCCCCCTACGACGCGACCATCACCCGGCGGCTGCGGCAGGCCGGGGTGGTGATCCTGGGCAAGACCAACATGGACGAGTTCGCAATGGGTTCCTCCACCGAGAACTCCGCGTTCGGCCCCTCCCACAACCCGTGGGATCTCACCCGCGTCCCGGGCGGCTCGTCCGGCGGCTCGTCGGCGGCCGTCGCCGGCTTCGAGGCGCCGCTGGGGGTCGGCACCGACACCGGCGGGTCGATCCGCCAGCCGGCCGCGGTGTGCGGGGTGGTCGGGGTGAAGCCGACCTACGGCGGCTCTTCCCGGTACGGGGTGGTGGCCTTCGCGTCATCCCTGGACACGCCGGGCCCGCTGGCCCGCACCGTGCTCGACGCGGCGCTGCTGCACGAGGCGATGTCCGGCCACGACCCGTGCGACTCCACCTCGGTGGACGCGCCGGTGCCGCCGGTGGTGGCCGGCGCCCGGCAGGCCGACGTGAGCGGGCTGACCATCGGAGTGGTGCCCGAACTCAGCGGCGAGGGCTACCAGAGCGGGGTGCTGACCCGGTTCGGTGAGGCCGTGGAACTGCTGGAATCGCTGGGCGCGAAGGTGGTGGAGGTCTCCTGCCCGCACTTCACCTACGCGCTGCCCGCCTACTACCTGATCGCGCCCAGCGAGTGCTCGTCCAACCTGGCCAGATTCGACGCGATGCGCTACGGCCTGCGGGCCGGGGACGACGGCACCCGCAGCGCGGAGGAGGTGATGTCGCTGACCCGGGAGCGGGGCTTCGGCGCCGAGGTCAAGCGGCGGATCATGCTGGGTACCTACGCCCTGTCGAGCGGCTACTACGACGCCTACTACGGCAAGGCGCAGCAGGTGCGCACGCTCATCATCAGGGACTTCGAGGCCGCGTTCGAGCAGGTGGACGTGCTGGTGTCGCCGACCACGCCGACCACCGCGTTCCCGCTCGGTGAGCGGGTGGACGACCCGCTCGCCATGTACGTCGCCGACCTGTGCACCATCCCGTCGAACATGGCCGGCAACCCCGCGCTGTCGGTGCCGTGCGGGCTGGCGCCCGAGGACGGGCTGCCGGTCGGGCTGCAGATCATGGCCCCGGTGCTGGCCGACGACCGGGTCTACCGGGTCGGCGCCGCGGTCGAGGCGGCGCTGGACCGCCGCCGCGGCCATCCGCTGCTTAACGACGCGAAGGGGCTGGCGCGATGACCGCGCAGGCGGGCCGGAGGGGCCAGGCGGGCGCGGCGCTGGTGCCGTTCGACGAGGCGCTGACCCGGTACGAGCCGGTCATCGGCCTGGAGACGCATGTCGAGCTGGGCACGGTGACGAAGATGTTCTGCGGCTGCCCGGCCCGGTTCGGCGGCGAGCCGAACTCGCTGGTCTGCCCGGTCTGCCTGGGGCTGCCCGGCTCGCTGCCGGTGACCAACCGGGCCGCGATCGAGTACACCATCCGGATCGGGCTGGCGCTGAACTGCGCCATCGCGGACTGGTGCCGGTTCGCCCGGAAGAACTACTTCTACCCGGACATGCCGAAGAACTTCCAGATCTCCCAGTACGACGAGCCGCTGTGCATCAACGGCTGGCTCGACATCGTTGTCGAAGATCCAGGCGCCGACGGCCGCACCCGCCAGGTCAGGGTCGGCATCGAGCGGGTCCACCTGGAGGAGGACACGGGCAAGTCGCTGCACGTGGGTGGGGCCACCGGCCGCATCCACGGGGCCGACTACTCGCTGGTGGACTACAACCGGGCCGGCATCCCGCTGGTGGAGGTCGTGACCAAGCCGATCGAGGGCACCGGTGCGCTGGCGCCGGCGGTCGCGCACACCTACGTGAGCGAGCTGCGCGACCTGATGCGGGCGCTGGCGGTGTCGGACGTCCGGATGGAGGAGGGGTCGCTGCGCTGCGACGTCAACACCTCGCTCTCGCCCCGGGGGCCGGGGGTGTGGGGGACACGGACCGAGACCAAGAACGTCAACTCGCTGCGCTCGGTCGAGCGGGCGGTCCGGTATGAGGTCGAACGGCAGGCGGCCGTGCTGGACGCGGGCACGCCGGTCACCCTGGAGACCCGGCACTTCCACGAGGACACCGGCGTGACCACGGCGGGCCGCAGCAAGGAAGAGGCCCAGGACTACCGCTATTTCCCCGAGCCCGACCTGGTGCCGGTCGCCCCGTCACGGGAGTGGGTGGAACAGATCAGGGCGTCCCTGCCCGAGCTGCCTTCGGCCCGGAGGGCGCGGCTGAAGGCCGAATGGGGCATGTCGGACCCGGACTTCACGGCGCTCCACAACGCCGGCGCGGTCGATCTGGTCGCGCGCACCGTCGAGGCGGGCGCGGCGCCCGCCGACGCGCGCAAGTGGTGGCTGGGCGAGCTGGCCCGCCGGGCCAACGAGTCCGGCACCAGCCTCGCCGAACTGCCGATCACGCCCGCCGACGTGGCCAGGGTGGCGGCCCTGGTGGCCGCGGGCGAGCTCAACGACAAGCTCGCCCGGCAGGTCATCGAGGGTGTGCTGGCCGGCGAGGGCACGCCCGACGAGGTGGTGGCCGCGCGGGGCCTGGCGGTCGTCAGCGACGAGGGCGCGCTCACGGTGGCGGTGGACGAGGCGATCGCCGCCAACCCGGAGGTGGCGCAGCGGGTGCGGGACGGCAGGGTCGCCGCCGCCGGTGCGCTGGTCGGCGCGGTGATGAAGGCCACCCGTGGCCAGGCTGACGCGGCCCGCGCGCGCGAGCTGATCCTGGCCCGGCTGGGCCAGAGCTAGCCAAGCCGCTGGCGGGCGCAGAACGCGGAGCCGGGAACTATTGACGACCGGCCGGTGTTGTGCTCCGTTTGGACGCCCTTCCTCAATCGAAGCGTGACTTTTGGCCTCTACAGTTAAGAATCACCGTCACCTGTGACGTTGCCCTGGACCAGGCAGTGTTCGGCCCATACTTTTGTAACAGCGGGCCATGGCCCGATTACTGAACGGCACGGCAGGGGCCCACAAGGCACGCCATGCCGGCCAGACCCGGATACCTGGCTAACTTGCGAGCGGATGCGGCGAAGGGAGAGTCGTGCGCCCGGATACATCGGGTGAACCGCGATGAGCCTGGCCTCGCAGGTTGGGACGGCGGCCGGGGTTGTGGCTGCAGCCGGTGCCGCGGTCAGCCTGTGGCTGGGAGCGGAGCGCTATACGGGGCCGCTCCGGCGTGCGTACCGCTGGTTCGCCATCGCGGCGGCACTGTGGGGCGCAGGCGTGATCGTGGGCCAGGAGCTGGCCGTCCCGGTGGGGGCGGCGGCGATCCCGCTCTCGTTCAGTGACCTGCCTGCGCTGCTGGCGCTGCCGGTCGTGGCCGCCGGGTTCGCCCGGCTGGCCGCCGCCGGGTCGCGGGACGCGGCCAGCCCGCCCGCCGGGGTCCGCGCCCCGGGCAACGCCGCCACCCGCCTGGCCGACGGGTACGTCCTGGCCTCCTCGCTGTTCCTGATCGGCTGGGTCGTCCTGTTCCGGACGGTGTTTGTACGGGCCGGGGCCGGGGTCCCCACCTTCGCCGCGGAACTGGTCCACCCGCTCGCCGATCTCATCCTGCTCGGTGCCTGCCTTCCGCTGGCCGCGGCGGCGGGCCGGCGCGCCGCGATCCCCTATCTCGCCGTGCTCGTCATCACCGCGGGCGACGCGCTGGCGGTCGGCGCCCGGGCCACCGGCCTGCACCCGCGGGCAGGTGCGCTGTTCGTCCAGGCGGCAGGGCTGGCCTTGCTCGCGTGGGCGCCATGGGCCGGCGCTGCCGGGCGGGCCGGGCTGGCCGGCCAGGCCCGCGCCCGGTGGCGCGACCGGCTGCTGAAGGGCGCCCGGGATACGGGCACCGCCGTCCGGCCGTCCCCGCCCGCGCCGGGCACCGCCGCCGCCGCCGCCGCCGCGGCGGCGGCCGCAGCGGCGCTCATCATCATCGGGTGGGCGCTGGCGGGCGAGAGCGTGGACCGGCCGGTGGTGGCCATCGTCGCTGGCACCACCTTGCTGGTGCTGGCGCTGCGCGCGCTGGGCCTGCTCCGGCGCGAGACCTCCGCGGTCTGGATCTGGCACGAGTCGCGCCAGCGGTTCCGCGAGCTGGCCGACCGGACCACCGACGTCGTGCTCCTGTGCGACCTCGGCGGGGTGATCAGGTACGCGAGCCGCGCGGTCACCGGCTACGGGTACACACCGGAGAGCCTGCTGGGCACGCCGCTGGCCGATCTGCTGCATCCGGAGGACCGGTCCGGTGGCACCCGGGCGGTCCGCCGGGCGGTGACCGACGCCGCCGACCGGATTGGCCGGTACCCGTGCCGGGTGCGGGCGGCGGACGGTACCTGGCGGCACGTCGAGTCCACCGTGTCCCGTTTCGTTGAACCGGGCGGCCCTGCCCAGCTGCTGGTTACCGCCAGGGATGTGAGCGCCCAGGTCGCCCTGCGCCGCCAGGTCACCCACCTGACGTTCCATGACGGGCTGACCGGGCTGCCGAACCGGGTCTATGTCGAGCAGCGGGTACGCGAGGCAGCCGTGCCGGGCGATCCGGCGGCAGCGGGCCCGGCCGTCCCCGTCGTCGCCGGGGTCATCCTGCTCGACCTGGACCGTTTCACGGCCGTCAACGCGACCCTGGGCCACGGCGCGGGGGACGTGCTGCTCGCGCAGGTCGGCCGGAGGCTGCGCGCCGCCGTGCCGCCGCAGGACACGGTCGCCCGCTGGGGCGGCGACGAGTTCGCGGTCCTCATCGAGGGCATGATCAGCGCCGAGGAGGTCGCCGACATGGCCGAGCGGATCGCGCGGAGCGTGGCCTCGCCGCCCTTCCGGGCCGGAGAGGCGAACGTGAGCCTGACCGCCAGCGTGGGGGTCGCCCTCTCGGGCACGGGCCCGGCTGGAAGCGTCTGGCGCAAGGCGGACATGGCGATGTCACGGGCCAAGGAGCAGGGCGGGGGGCAGGTCGAGGTCTATACGGGCCCGGACGACGCCCCGGCGCCGGCCCCCGGCGACGCGGGGAACGGGGAGCCGGCGAGCCACCGGCCGCCGCCCGCTGGCGAGCTGGACCCTGTCTCACATCCCGAGACGAAACTGCTCTCAAGTTGACGGACCGCGCGGGGTAGGCCACAGTGGAGGACGTGCCTTCCTCCCGCGTTCTCGTACTTGCCAGGCGCGTGGGTCGCTGACCAGCCGCCCGCGCGCCCCCCTCGACTGCCCTAGGGCACGGGGGGTTTTTTGTTGCCAGCTGCCGCCACGGACTCGTAGATGAGGAACCATTGCGATGACTGACCAGACCACCACGACGCCCGGCTCACCGGCCGGGCTGGCGGGGTCGGTGCGCCAGCCCAACGGGCCATCGCCGCGTGACCTCGCCGCGCGGGCCGCGGCCCGGGAAGCGGCACCCGGCCAGCGGACCGACCAGCCTGACCGGCCGGCCGCCCCCGGTCCCGAGCCCGCCGCAGCCGCCGAGCCGGCGCCGGTCACCGGTGCGCAGGCGCTGGTCGCCGCGCTGGAGCAGCTGGGGGTGGACGTCGTCTTCGGCATCCCCGGCGGGGCGATCCTGCCGGCCTATGACCCGCTGTTCGACTCGCCCAGCGTGCGTCACATCCTGGTCCGGCACGAACAGGGCGCCGGGCACGCGGCGGCCGGCTACGCGATGGTCACCGGCCGCGTCGGGGTGTGCATGGCCACGTCCGGCCCGGGCGCGACCAACCTGGTGACGCCGCTCGCCGACGCGTACATGGACTCGGTCCCGGTGGTGGCCATCACCGGCCAGGTGCCGTCCGGGCTGATCGGGACCGACGGGTTCCAGGAAGCCGACATCGCCGGGATCACGCTGCCGATCACCAAGCACAACTTCCTGGTCATCAGCGCCGACGACATCGCCAGGACCGTCGCCGAGGCGTTCCACGTGGCCTCGACCGGCCGGCCGGGGCCGGTCCTGGTGGACATCGCCAAGGACGCGCTCCAGGCCAAGACCACGTTCCGCTGGCCGGTCCCGTTCGACCTGCCCGGCTACCATCCGGTGACCCGGCCGCATTCCCGGCAGGTGCGGGAGGCGGCCAGGATGATGACCACCGCCCAGCGGCCGGTCCTGTACGTCGGCGGCGGGGTGATCAAGGCGGGCGCCAGCGAGCAACTGCTCGCGCTGGCCGAGCTCACCGGGATGCCCGTGGTCACCACGCTGATGGCGCGGGGAGGCTTCCCCAGCGGCCACCGCCAGAACGTCGGCATGCCCGGCATGCATGGCACGGTGGCGGCGGTCGGCGCCCTGCAGAAGGCGGACCTGCTGGTGACGCTCGGCGCCCGGTTCGACGACCGGGTGACCGGCAAGCTCGACAGCTTCGCACCCGGCGCGGCGGTCATCCACGCCGACATCGACCCAGCCGAGATCTCCAAGAACCGGCGGGCGGACGTCCCCATCGTCGGCGACTGCCGCGAGGTGATCACCGAGCTGCTGGCCGCGGTCCAGGCCGAGCACGAGGCCGGCCACCGGGCCGATCTGGCGGCCTGGTGGTCGCAGCTGGACGCCTGGCGCAATACCTACCCGCTGGGGTACCCCGAGCCCGGGGACGGCTCGCTGGCGCCGCAGTACGTGATCGAGCGGATCGGCAAGATGGTCGGCCCGGACGCGGTGTACGTGGCCGGGGTCGGCCAGCACCAGATGTGGGCCGCGCAGTTCATCAGCCATGAGCACCCGCGCCACTGGCTCAACTCCGGTGGCCTGGGCACCATGGGATACGCGGTCCCGGCCGCGATGGGGGCCAAGGTGGGCCGCCCGGAGGCGGCCGTGTGGGCGATCGACGGCGACGGCTGCTTCCAGATGACCAACCAGGAACTCGCCACCTGCGCGGTGGAGGGTATCCCGATCAAGGTCGCGGTCATCAACAACGGCAACCTCGGCATGGTCCGGCAGTGGCAGACGCTGTTCTACAACGAGCGCTACTCCCAGACCGACCTGGACCGGGCCAGCCGCTCCGGCGGCGGTGCCGCGGACGCCGGCGCGCCGCTGGGTACCCGGATCCCCGACTTCGTCAAGCTCGCCGAGGCCTACGGCTGCGTGGGGCTGCGGTGCGAGGACGCGGGCAGCGTGGACGCGGTGATCGAGGAGGCCATGAAGATCGACGACCGGCCGGTCGTCATCGACTTCGTCGTGCACCGGGACGCGATGGTGTGGCCGATGGTGCCGGCCGGAACCAGCAACGACGACCTCATCGTGGCGCGGAACTTGGCGCCGGACTGGGATGTGACGGAATGAGCAGCTTTGCTCCCCGCCTGCGCGAGCAGGATCCGGCCGCCAGCAGGCACACCCTGTCGGTGCTGGTGGAGAACAAGCCCGGGGTGCTGGTGCGGGCCGCCGGCCTGTTCTCGCGCCGTGGGTTCAACATCGACTCGCTCGCCGTCGGGCCGACCGAGCACGAGGAGATCTCGCGGATGACCATCGTGGTCAACTGCGCGGACCATCCGCTGGAGCAGGTGACCAAGCAGCTCAACAAGCTGGTCAACGTCCTGAAGATCGTCGAGCTGGAGCCAGGGGTGTCGGTCCAGCGGGAGCTGCTGCTGGTCAAGGTCCGCGCGGACGCCGAGAGCAGGTCCCGGATGCTGGAGACGGTGGCGCTTTTCCGCGCCAAGGTGGTCGACGTGGCCCAGGACGCGGTCACGGTCGAGGCCACCGGGAACCGCGACAAGCTGGACGCCCTGATCAGGGTGCTGGAGCCGTTCGGTATCAAGGAACTGGTGCAGTCCGGCATGGTCGCGCTCGGCCGCGGCAGCAAGTCCATAACCGACCGGGCGCTGCGGCCGCTGGACCGGGCCGCGGCCGGCCCGGGTCAGTAAGCCAGCCCCGGCCCGGGAAGCCAGCCGGCCCGGTAAGCAAACTCCAGAAAGCAAAGGCGAGCGATGGCAGACATCTACTACGACGACCGCGCCGACCTCGGGGTCATCCAGCGCCGCCACGTCGCGGTGCTCGGCTACGGCAGCCAGGGCCACGCGCACGCGCTGTCCCTGCGCGACTCCGGTGTGGACATCCGGGTCGGGCTGCCGGAGGGCTCGGCCAGCCGGGAGCGCGCGGCCAACGAGGGGCTGCGGGTCACGACCCCGGAGCAGGCGTGCGAGGAAGCCGACGTGATCATGGTCCTGGCGCCGGACCACGTCCAGCGCGCCCTGTACGCGGGAGCCATCGCCCCGGCCCTCGACGAGGGCGACGCCCTGTTCTTCGCCCACGGGCTGAACATCCGCTACGGGCTCATCGACCCGCCGGCCGCGATCGACGTCTGCATGGTCGCGCCCAAGGGCCCCGGCCACCTGGTGCGCCGCCAGTTCGCCGAGGGCCGCGGCGTGCCGGTGCTGGTCGCGGTCGAGCGTGACGCGACCGGGAACGCGTGGCCGCTCACCCTGGCCTACGCCAAGGCGATCGGCGGCACCCGGGCCGGCGCGCTCGCCACCACGTTCGCCGAGGAGACCGAGACGGACCTGTTCGGCGAGCAGGTGGTCCTGTGCGGCGGCGTCTCCGAGCTGATCAAGGCCGGGTTCGACACCCTGGTCGAGGCCGGCTACCAGCCCGAGGTGGCCTACTTCGAGTGCCTGCACGAGATGAAGCTGATCGTCGACCTCATGTACGAGGGCGGCCTGTCCAAGATGTACTGGTCGGTCTCGGACACCGCGGAGTACGGCGGCTACACCCGCGGTCCCCGGCTGATCGACGAGCGGAGCAAGGAGGAGATGCGGCGCATCCTCGGCGAGGTCCGCGACGGCTCGTTCGCCGCCGAACTGGTCGAGGAGTTCGACAGCGGGCGGCCCAACTTCCTCAAGCGGCGCGAGGCCCTGCACGCCGAGCAGATCGAGCAGGTGGGCGCGAAGCTGCGGCCGCTGATGAGCTGGCTGGCCGCCGACGACGAGGCGGACGGCTGATAACGGGTGAACCATCCAGCGGGGCAGTTCGTGAAGGCTTTCACAAGCTTGGTTAAGCTGTGACGACCGACGCCGACGCCCGGGGGAGCGTTTCTGTGCCTGACGCCATCGTGCTCGTTGCCGAAGAACTGTCACCGGCCGCTATCGCGCAGCTCGAATCCGGGTTCGAGGTGCGCTACGTGGATGGCGCCGACCGGGCCGCGCTGCTGCCCGCGCTGGCCGGCGTGGACGCGGTGATCGTCCGCAGCTCGACCATGATCGACGCCGAGGCGCTGGCTCACGCGCCGAACCTGCGCGTGGTCGCCCGGGCCGGGGTGGGGCTGGACAACGTCGATGTCGAGGCCGCCACCAAGGCAGGCGTCATGGTAGTGAACGCGCCCAGCTCGAACATTGTCAGCGCGGCCGAGCACGCCGTCGGGCTGCTGCTGGCGACCGCCCGCAACGTGCCGCAGGCGATGGCCTCGCTCAAGGCCGGCGAGTGGAAGCGGTCGAAGTTCACCGGCGCCGAGCTCTATCAGAAGGTGGCGGGAATCCTCGGCCTGGGCCGGATCGGCGAACTGGTCGCCCAGCGGCTGGCCGCGTTCGGCATGCAGGTGATCGCCTATGACCCCTACGTGCCCACGGCCCGCGCCGCGCAGCTGGGGGTCCGCCTGGTCAGCCTGGAGGACCTGCTCGCGGAGGCCGACTTCATCACCGTGCACCTGCCGAGGAACGCCGAGACCACCGGCCTGATCGGCGAGCGGGAACTGCGGCTCGTCAAGCCCGGCGTGCTGATCATCAACGCCGCGAGGGGCGGCATCGTGGACGAGAACGCGCTCGCGGTCGCGCTCAAGGACGGCCGGGTCGGCGGCGCGGGCATCGACGTCTTCGCCACCGAGCCACCCGCCGACAGCCCGCTGCTCGGGTTCCCCAACGTGGTGGTCACTCCCCACCTGGGCGCCAGCACCCACGAGGCGCAGGAGAAGGCGGGCACCCAGGTGGCCAGGTCGGTCCGGCTCGCGCTCTCGGGTGAGTTCGTGCCCGACGCTGTCAACGTGCAGGGCGGCACGGTGCACGAGGACGTCAAGCCGGGGCTGCCGCTGGCCGAGAAGCTCGGCCGGATCTTCACCGCGCTGGCGGGCGGAGTCGCGGCCCGGCTCGAGGTGCAGGTACGGGGCGAGATCGCCGCCCACGACGTCCGGGTGCTGCAGCTGGCCGCGCTCAAGGGGGTTTTCGGCGGCGTCGTCGAGGAGGCCGTCACCTACGTGAACGCGCCGCTGCTCGCCGCGCAGCGCGGTGTCGAGGTCAGCCTGGCCACCGACGCGTTCAGCCCGGACTGGCGCAACCTGGTCACCGTGCGCGGCACGCTGCCCGGTGGCCAGGTGGTATCGGTCAGCGGCACCCTCACCGGCCACCGGCACATCGAGAAGCTGGTCGAGGTCAACGGCTTCGAGACGGAGATCGCGGCGGCCGAGCACATGGTCTTTTTCACCTACACCGACCGCCCGGGCATCGTCGGCGTCGTTGGCCAGATCCTGGGCAGCGAAGGGATCAACATCGCCGGCATGCAGGTAGCCCGGGATGCCCGGGGCGGGCACGCGCTGATCGTCCTCACCGTGGACTCCGCGATCCCGCCCGTGGTCCTCGACGACATCACCGCGACCATCGGTGCGGTCGTGGGCCGCTCGGTTGACCTGGAGATGAACTGAAGCAGGAGAAGTCCGCCGTGTACGACATGTATTACTGGGACCAGCCCGACCAGCCCGACCAGGCGCTGAACGGCGCCAAGCACCCCAGCCGACCGGTCAGGGGAACCAGGCACCCCCGCCGCCCCGCCCACGGGGCGGCGCACCCGGGGCCGGGCGGCCGTGGCACCGGGGCGGCCGGCGCTGCCAGCCCGGCCGCGCAGGCGGTCCAGGTGGCGCTGGACAGGCGTGACAACGGAGGAGACTCCAGCGCCCGCCGCGACCAGTAAGGTACGCGCATGGGATCCTCCGCGATAAAGCTGGCCGTGATCGGCGGCGACGGAATCGGGCCCGAGGTGGTCGCCGAGGCGCTCAAGGTGCTCAAGGCGGCCGCCGTCGCCGTGGACCCGACCACCTATGACCTGGGCGCCCAGCGCTGGCACCGGACCGGGGAGACCCTGCCGGACTCGGTGCTGGAAGAGATCCGCGGCCACGACGCGATCCTGCTCGGGGCGGTCGGCGACCCGAGCGTGCCCAGCGGTGTGCTGGAGCGGGGCCTGCTGCTGCGGCTCAGGTTCGAGCTCGACCACTACGTGAACCTGCGGCCGGTCAGGCTGTACCCGGGCGTGGCCACCCCCCTGGCCGGGGTCCGGCCCGAGTCGGTCAACATGGTGGTCGTCCGGGAGGGAACCGAAGGCCCCTACGCGGGAGCGGGCGGCGTGCTGCGCAAGGGCACCCCGGCCGAAGTGGCGACCCAGGAGAGCCTCAACACCGCGTTCGGGGTGGGCCGGGTAGTCAGGTACGCGTTCGACCTGACCACACGGCGGTCGCGGCAGCACCTCACGCTGGTGCACAAGACGAACGTGCTCGAGTACGCGGGCGACCTGTGGCAGCGCACCGTGTCTGAGCTGGCCAAGGAGTTCGGCGGGGTCACGGTGGACTACTGCCACGTGGACGCCGCGACGATGTTCCTGGTCACCGACCCCGAGCGGTTCGACGTGATCGTGACCGACAACCTTTTCGGTGACATCCTGACCGATCTCGGTGCCGCCGTCGCCGGCGGCATCGGGCTCGCCGCGAGCGGGAACATCAACCCGGAGCGCACCGCACCCAGCATGTTCGAGCCGGTGCACGGCAGCGCCCCGGACCTCGCGGGCCAGCAGAAAGCGGACCCGACCGCCGCGATCCTGTCAGCGGCGATGCTGTGTGAGCACCTCGGCTTCGGCTCCGAGGCGGCGAGGATCGAGCAGGCCGCCGCCGATGACCTGGTGGAGCGGCAGGGCGCGTGGGCGGCGCGGTCCACCGCGGAGGTCGGTGACGACATCGCCGAGCGAGTAGCCGGCTAAGCCGCGCCCGGGGACCGAATACCCCGCGCCACGCGGCAAGATGGGATGGTGGCGTGGCGGGCCGCGCCGCAATCACGGGCCGGGCACTGGCGCCAGGCCCGGGCGGCCCGGCAGCGCCGGGCCCGGAGGAAGGACCTGTGATGACCACGTTCAGTCCGAGCGGCGAGATCGAGTTCGGCGTTCACATCAGCGACCATCCCCGGCCCAGCGCCGAGCGCGACCGGCTCCTGACGGCACCGGGGTTCGGCGCCGTGTTCACCGATCACATGGTCACCATGCGGTGGTCCGCGGAGCGCGGCTGGCATGATGCCCGGCTGGAGCCCTACGGCCCGCTCACGCTGGACCCCGCTACCCAGGTCTTCCACTACGCGCAGGAGATCTTCGAGGGCCTGAAGGCGTACCGGCAGGCCGGCGGGTCCGTCGCCGCGTTCCGCCCGTGGGCGAACGCGGCCAGGTTCAACTCCTCCGCGCGCCGGATGGCGATGCCGGAGCTGCCGGAGGATGCGTTCGTCCGGGCCATCGAGCTGCTGGTGGCACAGGACCGCGCCTGGGTGCCCGACACCGCCGAGTACAGCCTCTACCTGCGGCCATTCATAATCGCCACGCAGGTCGGGCTCGGTATCAACCGGCCCTCGCAGTCCTACCAGTTCACCCTCATCGCCTCGCCCGCCGCGGCCTATTTCCCGAGCGGTATCAAGCCGGTCACCGTCTGGCTGTCGGAGGAGTACACCCGTTCCGCACCCGGGGGCACCGGTGCCGCCAAGTGCGGCGGCAACTACGCCGGCTCGTTCGCCGGACAGCAGCAGGCCCTTGACCATGGCTGCGACCAGGTCGTCTGGCTGGACGCCGCGGAGCGCCGCTGGGTCGAGGAGATGGGCGGCATGAACCTGTTCTTCGTCTACGGCACGGGGCCGGACGCGAGGATCATGACGCCGGCGCTGACCGGGACCCTGCTGCCCGGAGTCACCCGGGACTCGCTGCTGACCCTCACCCGGGATCTCGGCTACCAGGCCGAGGAGGGCAAGATCTCGGCTGATGCGTGGCGGGCCGGCTGCGAGGCCGGTGAGCTGACCGAGGTCTTCGCCTGCGGCACCGCCGCCGTGATCACGCCCGTCGGCGGGGTCAAGTCGGCCGGCGGGGACTGGGTCATCGGCGACGGCACGCCGGGGCCGGTGACGCTCAAGCTGCGTGAGGAACTGATGGGCATCCAGTACGGCGATCACCCCGACCCGCACGGCTGGATCCACAAGATCTGCTGAGAGGGGCATTATCGCGGCCCCGCGGGAGGGGGCGTCATCGCGGCCCCGCGGGCTGGCAGTCCACGGTGGGCACGCCCCGACGTAGTGCCCGAGGCGCGCTGGTCAGCGGCTGACCGCCGCAACGCTACGCCCGCGGTGCCACGACGCCGCCCCCAGCGCACGGGACGCCAACCCCGGCGCACGGGACGCCAACCCCGGCGCACGGGATGAGCGGGGGGCTGGTGTCCCGGATAATGAGACGGTTGTTTCGCGGTGGCGTGATCAATGTGCAAGACTGTGGTCATGACGTGCGGCTGGATTATTATCGGCGGGCGCGTCGGCACCTAGCAGGGCCAGCGGCCCGCACCGCCGACGCGCAAGACCTCTCGCATCCCGCGAGGGGTCTTTTGCTTTGCGGCGGCAGGCGGCCAGCACCTACCCGGAGGAATCAGAAGATGACGCCCGACGATGCGTTCCATGTGTACGACACCACCCTGCGCGACGGCGCCCAGCAGGAGGGCCTGTCCCTGACCGTGGCCGACAAGCTCGCCATCGCGCGGCGGCTGGACGAGTTCGGTGTCGGGTTCATCGAGGGCGGCTGGCCGGGCGCCATCCCGAAGGACACCGAGTTCTTCCGGCGGGCGCGCACCGAGCTGCGGCTGGCCCACGCGCAGCTGGCCGCGTTCGGCTCGACCCGCCGGGCCGGTGCGGTGGCCGCCGACGACCCGCAGGTCGCCGCCTTGCGGGAGTCCGGCGCGCCGGTGGTGACGCTGGTCGCCAAGAGCCACGACCGGCACGTCCGGCTCGCCCTGCGCACCACCCCGGCCGAGAATCTCGCCATGATCGCCGACACCGTCAGCCACCTGCGCGCCGAGGGCCAGCGGGTTTTCCTCGACGCCGAGCACTTCTTCGACGGCTACCGGTCCGACCCCGCCTACGCGCTGGAGGTGGTGCGCACCGCGACCGAGGCCGGGGCCGACCTGGTCGCGCTGTGCGACACCAACGGCGGCATGCTGCCCACCGAGCTCGGTGACGTGGTGGCCGCGGTGGCCGTTGCCACCGGCGTGCGGCTGGGCATCCACTGCCATGACGACACCGCGTGCGCGGTGGCCAACACGCTGACGGCGGTGGCCGCCGGGGCCACCCACGTCCAGGGCACCGCGAACGGCTACGGGGAGCGGGCTGGCAACGCCAACCTGTTCAGCGTGGTCGCCGGGCTCCAGCTCAAGCAGGGCCGCCGGGTGCTGCCGGAGGGCTGCCTGCCGGAGATGAGCCGGGTGGCCCACGCGATCAGCGAGGTCACCAACGTGACCCCGGCCACGCACCAGCCCTACGTCGGGTATTCCGCTTTTGCCCACAAGGCGGGGCTGCACGCCTCCGCGGTGAAGGTCGACCCCATGCTCTACCAGCACATCGATCCCGCCCTGGTCGGCAACGACATGCGGATGCTCGTCTCCGACATGGCGGGCCGGGCCTCGGTCGAGATCAAGGGCAAGCAGCTCGGCTACGACCTGTCCGGCGACAAGGCCACGGTCGGCCGGGTCGTCGAGCGGGTCAAGGACCTGGAGGCCCGCGGCTACACGTTCGAGGCCGCCGACGCCTCGTTCGAGCTGCTGCTGCGCGACGAGCTGGCCGGGGAGCGGCTGCGCCACTTCGAGGTCGAGTCCTGGCGCGTCATCGTCGAGCGGCGCACGGGCGGTGAGGTGGTCAGCGAGGCCACCGTGAAGCTGCGGGCCAAGGGCGAGCGGATCGTGGCCACCGGCGAGGGCAACGGGCCGGTCAACGCGCTCGACAACGCCCTGCGCCTCGCGCTGGAGCGGCTGTACCCGGAACTGGCCCGGCTCGAGCTGGCCGACTACAAGGTCCGCATCCTGGAGGGCTCGCACGGGACCGGGGCCGTGACCCGGGTGCTCATCGAGTCCGGCGATGGCGCCGGCACCGCGGACGACATGTGGAGCACGGTCGGCGTGGACGAGAACATCATCGCCGCCTCGTGGCACGCCCTGGAGGAAGCCGTCACCTACGCCCTCCTCCGTGCGGGCTATCAGCCAGGCGAGCCCGCGGGAGACCCGGCCACCTAACCGGCAGCCCGCGTGGCGGCCGGCCGCCAGCCAGGCGATCCCTGCGCTGCGGCCGGCCGCCGGCCGGGCTGGCCGAGTGCCCTCGGCTGGCCACGTACCGCCCCGTTCGGGGTCGAGCCAGGCAGCGGGCGGCAATCCCGTTCGGGGTCAGGCCGGGTAACGAGGTCAGCCACCTGCGGTCGTTATGACCCATGCGAGGGCGAAGGCTTCTTCGTGCCAGGCGTCGTAGCGGCCGCTGCGGCCGCCGTGGCCGGCGACCATCTCGGTCTTGAGCAGGAAGGGGCCGCCGTGGGCGGTGGCGCGTAGCCGGGCGATCCACTTGGCCGGCTCGTGGTAGAGCACGCGGGTGTCGTTCAGGCTGGTGATCGCCAGGATCGGCGGGTAGGTCCGGCCGCTGATGTTCTCATACGGCGAGTAGGCCTTCATGTAGGCGTAGACCTGCGCATCGTCCAGCGGGTTACCCCATTCCTCCCACTCCGTCACGGTCAGCGGCAGGGACGGGTCGAGGATCGTGGTCAGCGAGTCCACGAACGGGACATGGGCGACGATGCCCCCGAACGCCTGCGGCGCGAGGTTGGCGGCCGCCCCCACCAGCAGGCCGCCCGCCGAGCCGCCCCGGGCTATCAGCCGCCGCGCGCTGGTCCAGTCCTGGCTCACCAGATGCGCGGCGCAGGCGGCAAAGTCGGTGAACGTATTCGTCTTGCGGAGCATCTTGCCGTCGTCGTACCAGCGGCGGCCCATCTCCCCGCCGCCCCGGACGTGCGCGACGGCGAAGACGAAGCCGCGGTCGAGCAGCGACAGCCGGCTGATCGAGAAGTAGGGGTCCGCGGACATCTCGTAGCTTCCGTAGCCGTAGAGGACGCACGGCGCGCTTCCGTCGCGCGGTGTCCCTTTCCGGCAGATCAGGGAGATGGGGACGCGGGTGCCGTCGGTGGCGGCCGCCCACTCGCGGTGCTGCTCGTAGTCCGCGGGGTCGTACCTGCCCTCGCCGGGCAGCGGGAGCACCGGCTTGCGCTTGAGCAAGGTCAGCTCACCGGTGCCGAGGTCGGCGTCGTAGACCGAGTCCGGCGTGGCCAGCGAGGTGTAATGCAGCCGGTACACGCGGGTGCCGTATTCGGGGTTGGCGCTCGGGAGCACCTGGTACAACGGCTCGGGGAAGGAGATCTCGCGCTCACCGCCCCCGGCGTCGATGATCCGCAATCCGGTCAGCCCGTCCCGGCGGAAGTGGACCACGAGATGGCCGGCGAAGGCGTCCACGTCGTGCAGCCGGGTGTCGTCGCGGTGCGCGATCAACGGGGTCAGGTCAGCGGGCCCGGCCAGCGGCCCTCCACCCTCCGCCCGCCCGGCCAGCGGCAGCGCCGAGAGCTCGAAGTTGAGCGCGCCCTCGTTGTGCAGGATCAGCAGGCGGCCGGGGTCGCCCGGCCCGGAGGGTCCCGCCTGATGCTCCACCGAGTACTCGACGCCCTGGCGGCGTGGCAGCACCACCCGGGGCGGCGCCATCGGCTCGGCGGCGTCCAGCAGCCACACCTCGCTGGTCAGCTTGCTCGACGCCGCGATGCGCAGGTAGTGCTCGCTGCGGGTCAGCCCGACACCCACCCAGTACCGCTCGTCGCTTTCCTCCAGCACGATCACGTCGTCGGCGGCCGGGGTGCCCACCAGGTGCCGCCACACACGGTAGGGACGCCACGCCGCGTCGGCCGTGACGTAGAACAGCGCGGACCCGTCCTTGGACCAGGCGCAGCCGTAGTGGGTGTCGGGGATCTCGTCCGGGGCGATCTCCCCGGTGGCCAGGTCCTTGATCCGCAGCGTGTAACGTTCCGAGCCGGTGAAATCCGTCGAGTAGGCGAGCAGCCGGCCGTCCGGGCTGACGCTGAATGCGCCCAGCGAGAAGAACGGCGCGTCCCCCGCCAGCTCGTTGCCGTCGAGCAGGATCTCCTCGCCGGGCAGCGGCCCGCCCTCGTCCGTCGGCGGCGGAGCGGTCTGGCCCGGGCGGGCGGCGCACCGGCCGTGCACCGCGTACTGCTGGCCCTCGACGATCCTCGTGTAGTACCACCAGCCGCCCTTGCGGGCCGGCACCGACAGGTCGGTCTCCTTGGTGCGGCCCTTGATCTCGCTGAAGATCGTCTCGCGGAGCCGGGCCTGGCCCGCGGTCATCGTCGCGGTGTAGGCGTTCTCGGCCTCCAGGTAGGCGATCGTCTCGGGGTCGTCCTTGCCGGCCAGCCAGGCGTACTCGTCCACGACGGTGTCGCCGTGATACGTCCGTTCGCGGGGGACCCGCCGGGCGGTGGGCGGCACGGGCCGGGCCGGGTCCTGGCCCGGCGGGGCTTCCGGTGTCGCCGTGGGGGAGCCGGTGCGGTCGGGGTGGATCGTCATGCGCGCAGTCTAGGACCGGGCCCCGCGCGCAGCGGCCGCGCCCGGCTCAGGAACACCCCGTTGCCGGGCCACTAGTGTGGGCGGCATGGATGACAAGGAGATCCTGAGCCATATCGACGACCTCATCGCGACCGAGCACGACCTGCGGGCCAAGGTCGCCAACGGCCAGCTGTCCAGCGCCGAGGAGCGTGAGCGGCTGAGGTCGGCCGAAGACGCACTGGACCAGTGCTGGGACCTGCTGCGCCAGCGCCGGGCGCGGCGGGAGTTCGGCGAGAACCCGGAGGAGGCGCAGGCACGCCCGGTCGGGGAGGTGGAGGGCTACCAGCAGTAGGGTCAGACGTGCGCATCGCCAGATTCGCGGCCGGCGACGAGGTCGGCTATGGAGTGGTGGGCGAGGCCCGGGGCGACGGTCCCCCGGGCACCCGCCGGGCCGAAGGCCAGCAGATCGTCGCCGAGCTGGGCGGCCACCCCTTCGGCCCGGGACCCGACGCCATCCGGCTCACGGGCACGAGCTACCGGCTCGACGAGATCAGGCTGCTGGCGCCGGTGTTGCCCAGCAAGGTGATCGCGGTCGGCCAGAACTACGCCGACCACGCCCGCGAGATGGGCGGGGAGCCGCCCGCGGAGCCCGTCCTGTTCCTGAAGCCGTCGACCGCCGTCTGCGGGCCGGGGGACCCCATCCGGTATCCGTCCACGCTGGCCAAACGCGTCGACTACGAGGGCGAGCTCGCCATCATCATCGGGCGGCTGTGCCGCGAGGTTCCCGCCAGCCAGGCGGCCGACGTGATCTTCGGCTACACCTGTGCTAACGATGTCACCGCACGTGACCTGCAGGAGCGGGACGGCCAGTGGGCGCGGGCCAAGGGCTTCGACACGTTCTGCCCGCTGGGGC
This sequence comes from uncultured Actinomycetes bacterium, assembly GCA_963730065.1. GTDB lineage: Bacteria > Actinomycetota > Actinomycetes > Streptosporangiales > Streptosporangiaceae > UBA9676. Next base: position 31,375 of record CAVSQL010000030.1, read on the forward strand.
CGTGGATCGAGACCGACGCCGACCCCGCCGACCTGGAGCTGGTCACATCGGTCAACGGCGAGGTCCGCCAGCGCGCCCGGACGTCGCAACTGCTCCACGACGTGGCGGAGCTGGTCGCCTATGCCAGTAGCGTGATGACGCTGATCCCCGGCGACGTGCTGCTCACCGGGACGCCCGCGGGAGTCGGCCCCCTTGAGAACGGAGACGAGGTATCGGTGACCATCGAGACCATCGGAACGCTCACCAACCCGGTGGCCAACCGTGACTGAGCACGACGCCGCGCCGGGCCGGGCCGGTGGGGTCGGTGGTGTCAGGGTGCGGTTTGCCCCCTCACCCAGCGGCGACCTGCACGTGGGCAACGTCCGGACGGCCCTGTACGACTGGGCGTTCGCCCGCTCGGCGGGCGGCCGGTTCGTGCTGCGGATCGAGGACACCGACCAGACCCGGGTGACGCCCGAGTACATCGACTCCGCCCAGGACACGTTGCGCTGGCTCGGCCTGGACTGGGACGAGGGGCCGGGGGTCGGCGGCCCGTTCGGCCCCTACCTGCAGAGCGAGCGGCTGGACATCTACACCGAATGGGTGGACCGGTTCCTCAAGGACGGGCACGCCTACCACTGCTACTGCAGCCAGGAGGAGCTGGCGCAGCGGCGGGAAGCCGCCCGCAAGGCCGGCGGGCCGAGCGGCTACGACGGGCACTGCCGCAACCTCACACCCGCCCAGATCGCCGCCTACCAGGCGGAAGGACGCCAGCCGGTGGTCAGGTTCACGATGCCGCCCGGGTCGACCACGTTCACCGACCTGATCCGCGGCGAGGTCACCTTCGACCATGCGCATGTGCCCGACTTCGTGCTGGCGCGGGCCGACGGCGCGCCGCTCTACACCCTCGCGGTCGCGGTGGACGACGTGCTCATGAAGATCACCCACGTGGTGCGCGGCGAGGACCTGCTGTCCTCCACGCCGCGCCAGATCGCCGTCTACCGGGCGATGGGGGTGCCCGAGGCTCAGTTCCCGGTGTTCGCCCACCTGCCGTACGTGCTGGGGCCGAACGGCCAGAAGCTGTCCAAGCGCAACGGGGTGGTGTCGATCAACTGGTACCGCAGCCAGGGCTTCCTGCCGGAGGCGATGTGCAACTACCTGGCGCTGCTCGGGTGGTCGCCGGGGGAGAACCGGGAGTCGTTCACGATGGCCGAGATGGCCACCGAGTTCGACCTGGCCCGGGTGAACAGGAACGCGGCCCAGTTCGACGTGCGCAAGCTGGAGGCGATCAACGGGGACAAGATCCGCGCGCTCGAGCCGGCCGATTTCGCGGCTCGGATCACCCCGTTCCTGGCCGAGGCGGGACTGGTCGCCACCCCGCCCACGGCCGCCGAAGCCGGACTGATCGCGGCCAGCGCCCCCCTCATCCAGGAGCGGATCGCGACTCTGGCCGAGGCGCCCGCCATGCTCGGGTTCCTGTTCGTCGACGAGGCGAAGTTCGCGATCGACCCGGTGGACGGGGCGAAGGCGCTCACCCCGGACGCGGAGCCGGTGCTGGCCGCCGCCGAAGCGGCGCTGGCCAGCGTGGAGCCGTGGACGTGGGAGGCCATCGAGCGCGCGCTGCGCGACGCGCTGCTGGAGAACGGGCTGGGCCTCAAGCCGCGGGCGGCGTTCAGCGGCGCGCTGCGGGTCGCGATCACGGGGCGGCGGACCGGCCCGCCCCTGTTCCAGTCGATCGAGCTGCTGGGCCGCGACCGGACCGTCGGACGCCTCGCCCGGGCGCGGGTCATCGCCGCTGCCGGTGACCCCGCTGACGGCGGCAGCGGGCCCCCGTAGCCCGCGGCTGAACGCCCCCGGCGGTGACCGGCCCGGGCGCTCTGATCCGCTTTGGCCGCCGGGTCGCGTTCGGCTAGACTTCACAGGCCGGGCGGCCGGAAGGCCGCTCCGATGGGGTATGGGGTAATTGGCAGCCCGACGGGTTCTGGCCCCGTTAGTCTAGGTTCGAGTCCTGGTACCCCAGCTGATAATGGACACCCCAGCCGGGAGCGGTGCATCCCGGCCGGGGCGGGCAGAAGGCCTATTTCAGCCGGCCCACAGCCAGTTTTGGCCTCAGGCGATCAGATCCAGCTCCTGCGGTAGCGACGTCGGCTGCGGCTGCGCCGGCTGTGACCGCGTTCGTGCCCCGACGCGCGCAGGAGCAGCAGGACCACGAACGCGCCGATGACCGAGCCGATGATGCCGGTCGGATGGATCCGGCTGATCGCCAGCGTGTGGTAGAAGATCAGGTTCTGCAGAAACCCTCCGACGAAGGATCCCAGCACACCGAGGGCGATCGTGCCCAGCAGCCCGATCGGGTCCCGGCCGGGCAGAAGCAGCCGGGCAATGGCACCAGCAATCAGGCCGATGACGAGCAAGACAACTATGAATGCCAACATGGGGCGGCAGCTACCCAGCCGGGGCCCACCTATGCGCCCGCCCAGTCACCAGCCGGCGTCAGGGCTGGCCGGTCGGCATGCTGCCTGATCCGGGTCGGCCGGTTTGGCGGGGCTCGGCTGAGTACGCTACGGTGCAGTGGCTGGCCCCGTCGTCTAGCGGCCCAGGACGCCGCCCTCTCAAGGCGGTAGCGCCGGTTCAAATCCGGTCGGGGCTACTCTCCGAAGTTCCAGGTCAAGGGCCTGACTGAATCGCGCCGGTGAGTCCGGAGAGCCTCCGGACTCACCGGATCGTTTCAGGTCGGCGTGACTGACTTTCCATAGTGCTCAACCAAGACGGTCTTCGTCAGTATCCGCCAGAGCAACGACTCGCCAGCGAGCTGGCTTATGCCGAGCAGGTGGCGACTGCTTCGAGGCGCGTGAGCCGCCGCGAGTCGGCTGCGGCGCGCGGCCCGGGCTTCTCCCGGCGGTGAGCCTTCGGCTTGTTACCCGTTTTGGGTAATGCCATCCCCCCGAGCTGCAGCTAGCTTCCGTGCTGAGTGGCGATGGCGGCGGCCGTGGTTGTGCAGCCCGAGACGGTCTGCCACCACAAGAGGTGATGGCGGAATGAGCGAGCAGCCTGACCAGACGACGTTGTCTCCCGATGAAGCGGCCGCGCTCGTCTTAGAAGGCGTTCGTGTTCGGCATGCCGCTCGTCTGCATAGCGGTGCAGATCGAGACGGCATCCAACGTGGCAAGACCGGGCCAGGGCGGGCGCCGCTGACCCGGACCGGCCACCCTCCAGCAGCCTGCTAGGCAGGGAAGCCTGCCTTCTAGAAGGAGAAGTCCATGGCGCAGTTCGACATAACCAAATCCAATGTCGCGGTTGAGCGGCTGCTCGAGAAGACGCAGAATCCCCGGCATCGCTATCTGCTGACGGCTTACAACCGCCACCGCTACCTGGAGATGGCGGGGCGTTACGAGGAGATCTTCACTCCTGAGATGACCGTTGAGCATCCCGTGTACCACTTCGCTCTGGTTGGGCTGCCACCGTTCAAGGTCGAAGGGCAGGATGTCGTAGCCCTGTATCGCGGCTGGGCAGAGACCAGTCAGAGCGTCTTTTACGCCGAGGACGAAACGCTGGCGGTCGGCGACAACATGATCGTCACCAGGGTAATCCTCTACCAGCAGCAGCTGGGATCCGCTCTTCGGGCGCTTGGTATCGACGCCGATGAGGACGCCATGTACCTCGCGAAGGCGAACATCGCGATGATCTGGCCCTACGACGACCGCGGGCGAATGATCGGCGAAGACGTCTGGGAATACGACGACGCCGCCCACAGCTTCACCAAACTCGACCCCGCCGAGGTAGTCACCACCGAGCAGGCAGCGGAGCTGCTAGATCCCTTCATCAAGCCGCTTCCGCCCTTCCCCGGCGCCGGGTGAGCGACAGCCACGCGGGCGCCCGTTACCGCCCATATGCGCTGATTGAGTATCCCGAGAGGGGGAGCTGTGAGCGACCAGAGCGATGCTGTCGTCGAGTTGGGTGTTGAGGCATACACCTACCTGTATCCGCTGGTGATAATGGATCTGACTCGCCGCCAGGCGGTCAATGCCGGAGGCAAGTTGATGCAGTCCGGTCCGGTGAATACGTTCGTTCATGTTCGCGAGCTTCCGCCCGCCGATTTCAAGGGGGTCGTCCGGCCGAACTTCGACACCTTGTATTCGCTGGCGTGGCTCGATCTCACCAGCGGCCCGGTCGTGGTCTCTTCAGCCGCGGTCACCGACGGCCGCTACTACGAGCTGCCGATGTACGACATGTGGACCGACGAGTTCGCGGTCCCCGGCTCACGCACGACCGGGACCGAGGCCGGGAACTGGGCGGTCGTGCCGCCCGGGTGGACCGGCGAGCTTCCGCCGGGCGTTGAGCGCATCGACTCATCCACACCGTACGTGTGGATCATCGGCCGTACCGAGACCCACGGGCCGGCCGACTATGCGGCCGTGCACGCGATCCAAGACGGTTATTCGATCACTCCGCTGGCGAACTGGGGAGGTGAGGCGCCGCCGGCGCGTGCCGTCACCGATGAGAGCATCGACATGGCCACTCCGCCGCTCTTGCAGATGAGGGCGATGAAGGCGCCCGACTTGTTCACCTACGGGATGCGCTTGCTCGCCGTGCACCCGCCGCACCTGACCGACTGGGCAGTCATCCAGCAGATGCGCCGCATCGGCCTTGTCGCCAACGCGGAGTTCGGTGCCCTCGATGCCGCAGTCCGCTCCACGCTGGAAGACGCACCTGAGGCCGGGCAACAGGCCATGCAGGAGGCGATCCCGCGCATGGCCAACATCGTGAACGGCTGGCAGATCAACATCAACTCGATCGGCGTGTACGGCAACTTCTACATGAAGCGTGCGGTCGTCGCAATGCTCGGCCTTGGCTCGAACGCGGCCGAGGACGGGACGTATCCGATCCTGCTCGCCGACGCCGACGGCAACGCTGTCAGCGGCGACAACGACTACATCATGCACTTCGATGCCGACAAACTGCCGCCCGTGCGTTCGTTCTGGTCGGTAACGGTGTACGACACGGACGGGTACCAGGTTGCCAATGAGATCAACCGGTTCGCGCTCGGGGATCGTGACCCACTCCACTACAACGGCGACGGCTCGCTTGACCTCTATGTCCAGAACCAGCACCCCGGTCAGGACAAGCAGGCGAACTGGCTTCCCGCCCCCCGAGCTCCCTTCGGCCTCTGCATGCGGCTCTACCTGCCAACCGCGCGAGTTCTCCACGGAGAATGGGCACCCCCGCCCCTCCGCAAACGCTGAAACGACCACCGCCAGGCAGATCGCGGGTCTATCTCACTAAGACGGGGAAGGCCGGTCGATCGTCTCATCCGATCCGCGTCATGTCCCTGGCGGGTTTGGGCGATGCCCGTATTACCCGGACCGCGTTTGATGAGAGATCGGGGCAAAGGAGGACCCATGAAAGACCTGCTGGCATCCAGCCCTCACCTCGCTGTCATCCCGGCGCTCACGGCTCTGACGCTCAGGCACTTCAAGCACAAGCAGGGGCAGGATGACGGGAGCGCTGAGCTCGAGCCGAAGCATCCAGCCGTGAAGTTCATGCTCGGCGCCTGGAACGAAGGCGACTTCAGCGACGCCGACAACCACATCGCGCCTGACATGGAGATCTACCTCAACGGCCTCTCGCTCAGCTCTGAACACGACGGCCCGGCCATGGCCAGGCAGAGCATCGAGTCGTGGCGCGCGCTCGCGCCGGACCTGCGGATGGAACTCTCCCAGGAGATCGGCGAGAAGCACCGGATCGCGATCGGGTTCGGGATCACCGGAACCCACACCGGAGACACCCCCGAGCTGCCGGCCAGCGGCGGCGCGATCGACGTCGAGGGGACCGCGTTCCTGACGCTCAGCGGCGGCAAGATCACGCAGGTCTGGACGGTCTTCGACACGCTCGCACTCGCGGTCCAGACGGGGGCCGCCGAGGCGCCCGCCTGGTGGCCAGGGCGCAGCTAAACCCCGGCCGGTGGTTCAACGCGGGGCGGCTCCAGCCGGCAGGTCCAAGGACGCGGGCAAGTCATTTGTTTTATCCATTTTGGGTGATGCCAATGATCCGCTCCCGGCCAATACTGTGCCTACTTGAGGCGCAGGGATTCGTTAGCCGACCGCCGTCGGCAACCTGCCTGGCGTGAAGGAGGGGAAATGTCACTGGCCGATTCGTCCTATCCGCTGCTGAACCTGTTCTGGACGATGTTCATTTTCTTCCTGTGGGTGATCTGGATCTGGATCCTGATCATGGTGTTCATCGACATCTTCCGCAGTCATGACCTGTCCGGCTGGGCCAAGGCCCTGTGGTTCCTGTTCGTGCTGTTCATCCCGCTCATCGGCGTACTGGTCTACCTGATCGCCCGGGGTGGCTCGATGAGTGAGCGGGCGGCGGGGCGGGCTTAGCGGTAGGACCCGAGGTTGGCGAGCCGCGGCGGGGTGCCTGACGTGTCCACCCGCAGCCCGGTCGGCGCGGGCTGGGAGAAGGGGTTGCCGCTGGTGACGCGTGCCTGACCCCGACGGCGAGCCAGCGGCGGGCCGCCGGCCAGGCAGACCACCGGGCAGGCCGGCACGCTGACCCGCCGCAGCCCTGCCCGCAGGGCCACCGGTGAGGAACAGCCCGCCCGCGTCTTCGATGCGCTCGCGACGGGAGGACCCTTTCATGACGGATGCTGGCGTTCCCTCCCGGTCCGGATGTTCCTCAAGAGGCCAATCCATGCAGGTGCTCACCCCCGGGGGGCGGGATGCCGAGGGGGTTACCCGGTTCGGGGGATGCAGCCGCCTGCGTAGTGATGCTTGCCTGGCATCGGTGAGCCGCCGCCTGGCCAGCCGCAGCCCCCCAAGGGGGCCATGCCACGGACAGAGGTCCCATTGTCCGGGACGAACGGCCCCTAGCGGGCGGCCCGCCTGCGGCCCAACGCCGGGAAGTGCCAGCGCAGTGATCACAAGGAGGCAGGGTGTGGAGACCCGTGATCACCCCCGGCATGGCTGGACGACCGTTCTCCGGCGCCAGCCGGCCCGCATCGTGGAGGGCCGCGCGGAAGGCCCCTACACCGACGCGTTCGAGATCATCTGCTGCGACTGCGGTGATGATCCCGGCCTGGATTATTCCGAGGTCTCACCCGGGCTTCAGCTGGTCCGCGGGCCGTACCTGATCGCGGACGGCGTTGCAGCGTATAAGAGGCATGTCAAGCTGCACCAGCAGCCAGGGCGGCGCACCGGCCGGAGGCGGTGGCCGATGCCGGCTGACCGGCGATGAACGCCGAGTTCTTCGCACTCGCGTTCGTCGCGGCGCTGAACCCCAAGCTGCTGGCCGTCGATCTGCTGCTGATCGAGAACCGGCGGCCGCGGGCGATGTTTTTGTGCGTCCTGCTCGGCGGCTTGATCGTGGGCATCACGATCGGCCTGCTGGATGTGCTGGTCTTCCACGCCGACGCCATCAGCTCCCAGAAAACGGTGAGCGCGGGCGTCGACCTCGCCCTTGGCCTGGTCCTGCTCGCCGTCGGCGCGCTGGTCGCCACCGGGCGGCTGCACGGCCGGCGCAAGGCGCCGGCCCCGGCCGGCGACGGGCAGCCGGACAAGCCAGAGAAGAAGGAGGGGTGGGCGCAGCGAGTGCTGGCCGAGCCCCGGCTCGGGCTGGCCATAGTTGTCGGCGCGCTGTGCGGCATCCCCGGCGGCGCCTACCTGAGTGCGCTGCACATCCTGGTCACCAGCAAATCCTCGACCGCGAACCAGGTCGTCGGCGTCATCCTGTTCGTTCTCATCGAGTTTTTGCTGCTCATCATCCCGTTCGCGTTCCTGGAACTGCGGCCCGAGGCCACCAAGGCGGCGCTTAAGAACGCCCAGGACTGGCTGGCGGGCCACGCCCGCCAGCTCATGGCCTACACCGCCCTGGTCCTGGGCGCCTACCTGGCGATCAGCGGCCTAGTGCTCCTGACCTGACCTGCCACTGCGCCCCCGCCAGGACCCACCGGCAACACCTGCGGCCGGTCCAGGGTGGCCCCCACCAGGCCCCTGCCAGCACATGAACCTCACCGCGACAGGGCCGCAGTGTGCCCTCACGTGACCGGTCTCCCCGGGCGCCTGGAGGTAAGCGCCCGCCCCGGGCGCGCATCCAGAGCCGGCTGCTGGGTTCCCTCGCAGCCGTATTCCATGATGACCTCGGCTGGCCGAGAGCCGAGTTCCTCCTTTCCGGGTGATGTCCCCTCCGCTATTGGCGCGAATGATGGAGTCATCAGGAGCGCACA
>CAVSQL010000031.1:0-118507 GCA_963730065.1 uncultured Actinomycetes bacterium
ACCCTACGCGCAAGTGACCTACCTGCCTTGACCGGAGATCATCGCCTCCCGCCACAGAGTCTGTTTGTCCCCCGGCGGACAGACCCGCAGTGTGGCCCCGAGGCCGTCGCGTGCCAGACTGGCTGTCGAGGGCACGCGCTGCTTAGGGGGCCCGGCCGCGCGGAGACGGGGTTTCGCGCTGGCTCGTGCGCTGGCGCTGCACGGTCCGTCGGCAGGCTTCCGGTCACGTTAGGGGGACTGCGGTGGAAGATTTCATGGCTGGCCTGGCCCGGGTCGTGATCCGTTTCCGTTACGTGGTGATCGCCGGCTGGCTGATCGCGGCGGCCTTGTGTGTGCTGTTGCTGCCGTCGCTGGCGGAGTCGGTCAACACCGACAACAGCACGTTCCTGCCGGCCAGTACGCCGACCCAGCATGCGCTGGTGCTGGCGGCGCCCTTCCAGCCCGCGGGGACGACCACCGGCGCGCTGGTGGTGGTCGGGAAGGCCAAGCTGAGCAGCAGCGATCAGTCGGATATCGCCAGCCTCGAGGCCAAGATCGCCAAGGACGATCATGTCGTATCGGTGTCCGACCAGGGCGTGTCCACCGACGGCAAGGCGCAGAAGGCCCAGGTGGTGTTCAGCGCGACGACGTCGAGCCCAGACGCGTCGCCGGCCGTGGCTGGCGTCCGGGCCACGATCAGCGGCGCTCACCTGCCGTCCGGGCTGCGCGGCTATCTGACCGGGCAGTTGCCCACGGCGGTGGATAACCAGAACTCCCAGGCGGGCGCGCAGAAGCTCACCGCGCTGCTGTCCGATCTGGTGATCTTGGTGATGCTGATCGTCGTGTTCCGGGCCGTGCTGGCCCCGCTGGTGACCCTTGGCCCGGCGGTGCTGGTGCTGCAGATGTCTGAGCATGTCATCGGCGGTTTGGCCGAGCACGGCCTGCAGGTGTCCACGGTCACCGAGACGATGCTGGTGGTGCTGCTGCTGGGCGCCGGGACCGATTACGGGCTGTTCCTGACCTTGCGGGTGCGGGAGGAGATCGCGCGCGGGGCCGGGCCGCGGCCGGCGATCGAGCGCGCGGCCCGGTATGTGGGGGAGTCGATCACGTTCTCGGGGGGGACGGTCATCGTTGCGCTGCTGTGCCTGGCGCTGGCCTCGTTTGGCCTGTACTCCGGGCTGGGCCCGGCGCTGGCGGTCGGGGTGGCGATGATGCTGCTGGCGGCGCTCACGCTGACCCCGGCGCTGCTGGCGGTGTTCGGCCGGGCGGTGTTCTGGCCGACGCCAATCCGCCACGCCCAGCGGGAGGGCGTGTGGGCCCGGCTGACCGACCGGGTGATCGGCCACCCGGTGGTCACGCTGGTGCTCGGCGTGGTGTTCCTGGGCGGCCTGGCCCTGGCCGCGACCGCCTACGTCTCCAGCGGCTTTGGCGGCACTTCCACCGGCCCGGCGGGCAGCGGCTCGGCCGCGGGCACGGCCGCCATCAACGCTCACTACCCGGCCGCGGTCGCCAACCCGACGGTCGTTTTGCTGGTGTATAAGTCCTCGGTGTGGACCGACCTCACGCCGGTGCAGCAGGCCGAGAACGATCTAGCCAAAAAGCCGGTGTTCGCATCGGTCAACGGCCTGCTCAACCCGAACGGCACCGCGGTCAGCACCCAGCAGCTCGAAAGCCTGTATAAGGAGCTCGGGCCGCCCGGCAAGCTGCCCGCGACCCAGCCGCCGGGCAGCCCGGTGCCGCCCCAGCAATACGCCGCCTACCGCGCCACCACGCAGTTCGTCAGCCCCAACGGCAAGACGGTGCAGTTCTACACCACCCTCAAGGCCGGCGCCCCCGCGACGACCGCGGCCCTGAACGCCACCCCCGCCGTGCGCGGCGCGGTCGCCAGCGTCCAGCATGCCGTCGGCGCCGTCGACAACGGTGTCAACGGCCTCGCGCCCGCCTCCTACGACGTGAGCACCGTGTCCCAAAGCGACCTGAAGGAGATCGTGCCGATCGTGGCCGCGCTGCTGGCACTGCTGCTCGGTTTGGTGCTGCGCAGCGTGATCGCCCCCCTGTACCTGGTGGCGACCGTTGTCTTGAGCTACTTCGCCGCGCTGGGCATCGCGGTCCTGATCTTCCAGGACGCCGCGGGCGGCGCCGGCCTCGACTTCGTGCTGCCGTTCTTGCTGTTTGTGTTCTTGATGGCGCTCGGCGAGGACTACAACATCCTGGTCATGAGCCGCATCCGCGAAGAAGCACGCAAGGCGCCGCTGCACCAGGCGGTCGCCGGCGCCATGCACCACACCGGCACCACCGTGACCTCGGCCGGGCTGATCCTGGCCGCCACCTTCGGCGTGGCCGGCCTGACCGGCGCCACCACCCAGATCAAGGAACTGGGCACCGCGATCGCCCTCGGCGTGCTGCTCGACACCTTCTTCGTCCGGACCCTGCTCGTCCCGGCGATCGTCATCTTGTGCGGGCGCTACAACTGGTGGCCCTCGAAACTGGCGCGCGCCACCCCGCGGGTCCCCGCCCCAGCCGGCGCCCACGGCCGCGCCCGGTAAAGACGTATCGGTTCAGGACCCGGTCGGGAGCGGCAGTTGGCTGCCGCAGCTAGTATTCCCTCGGCTGGTCACCAGGCTTTCCGCCCTGGGGGGACGCGATGAACTTGCCAAACCTCTGGATTTTCCTGGGGGCGCTGCTAGCTTCCGGGTTGAGCGTCTATCTCGTTCACCGGTACTGGGCGCATGAGAAGCGGCGGGAGCACACCGAGGTCGCGGGGTTCATTTTCGCCGGGGTTGCGGTCCTCTACGCCGTGCTGCTGGCCTTCGTAGTCATCTTGGGGTGGGAAACCCTCAACAGCGCACACGCCACGACCTACACCGAAGCCGATCAGCTCTCCAACATCTACTGGATAGCGCGCAGCCTTCCTGCGCCTCAAGGACCAGACATCGAGGACCTGGCCTTGAAATATGCGCATACAGTTATCGACAGGGAATGGCCGCTGATGAATGAGGGCAAGACCAGCCCCGAGGCGCAGGACTTGCTGGCCCAGATCCGCGCTGACGTATTCCGGTTCTCACCCCGCACCCGCCAGCAGCAGGTCCTCTATGAGCAGGCAGTGGTGAGCGTGAACGGCTTGACTGCAGCGCGCAGGGACCGGCTGGATGCGATGACCGAGGAGGTACCGGAGCCCATCTGGGTGGCGCTGATCGTTGGCGCTGTCATAACGATTTCGTTTTGCCTTCTCTTCGGGCTGAAGAACAGGGTTGTGCATATCGGGATGGTGCTGGCGATCGCGGCTTTGATCACGATCTCCCTTATCCTCATCAAAGATATGCAGTATCCTTTTGCTGGCAATCCCCATGTTGGCCCTGAGGCTTTCGAGGTATTTCTCAGGGCAATTCCATCGTCCCACTGAAAGAGCGTAGCTGAACCTGGAGTTCATCCAGCTCGCCGTCAGAGGTTCGTGCATTTGGCTGGTGAGGAAAGAAAGGGCGGCACACACGACCTCTGAGACGAAGACGAGTCCGTGCGCGTGCTGGATGAGGGCGACGGAGTCGAGCTGCTGGCCTATCTGGTGACCACCGCTCGGACGCAAGTGGACGAGGCGGCCGAGTACGCGCCGATGCGCCTGCTCACCACAGCGGCCGACTGGCCGAGATGATCGAGCCGAATGCGAGTGCCAGACTGCGGCCCCTCTTGCGCGATATCCGGCAGGGATGCTGGAAACAGCCGTCAGGCTGGCGACCCAGCTCGATACATTGAGCGGCTCGACGCCCTCTGCCGGACCGTCGCTGAGGCAGACGATAGAAACCCGCCAAGGCGGCGGCCGAGGCCGATCAGAAGATCGCTAACACGCTCAATCAGCGGATGGGAGAGGCTCGTGACGATGCCCGCGACTAAAGCTCCGCCCACCAGCGGCGCGACTCCCCCGCCAGCCCCAGCCGCCTACGGCGCGAGCCCTCGCAGGTCCAACGCTTCCCTCGGTGAACCCCACGCCCATGCCCAGAGCCCGGCTGAGGCCGGACGGCCCGGCGTGCCGAAGGCGCGCCATTTATAAACGTAAAGATAGTTCTCACCACATTGGACAACACAGGATGGGCAAAGACTGTCCTCGGAACCACGCGGGAGCCAAGGCACTGCACTTGGCTCATCCGCTCAACCGCTCATGCCCTGTGCCGGGCTGTAACCCGAAGGAGGACACCAGGATGTTAACCCGCCACTAGGAATGTCCGCTTAGGGGTAGCTGGCTGGCCGCCCGAAGGCGATGCCCACGCTGAGCGGATCGGTGGTTGGGATGCCCTTGGCGGCCACGGCCGCGATAATGCGTTTGTAGTCGCTGTAGCAGTAGCGCTCATTGTCGTTCGACCAGTGCAGGGCGGGGTTGGACGATGTGCAATCCCAGCGGATCGTGCTGGAGGTGTAGGGCGGGTTGGTGCCCGTGACCAGCACATAGGCCTGGATGGTCATCCACTGGCCCGGCTGAAGGGCGTTGATGGCGGCGATGACGCTGGCCGGGGTGTGGTAGCGACTGGTGGCACCGGCGATGTTGTAGCAGGCGGCGGCGGGGTCGTTGCAGCTGCCGCCGTCCACGGCCATCGTTCGCTGCCAAAACGGCGCGGTGGTGGCCGCCGACTGAAGCGTGAGCCCGTTGTTCCCGTACTTGCGTCCCCAGGCAAAGCACTGCGCGCCGTGCTGCTGCTGGAGCGCCAGGATGCCGGTGTCGGTTCCCGGGTAGGCGATGAGCCCATGGCCGCCGCGAAGGCCGTGGGCTTGAATGGCGTCCGCCGAACCGCAGGTCTCGGCGGACGCCTGCGCCGGGGACAGCTTGGACAGGTCGCCCGTCGGGTAGGTCGCGGTATGGCTGACGAAGGACCATCCATACTTGGACCCCAGGGCCGCCGCCTGCGACCAGGAAGCGCTCTTGGTCGAGTTGTAATGGATGCAGGCGGCATTGACAGCGGCGGTCCGGCTGGTCACGATCGTGCCGGTGCCGCGCATCCCGAGCGAGGCCAGGTACGGCGCCACGGTGGTGTCCAGCCGGGCGACGTTGGTGTTGTTGGCGACGCAGTTATCGGCCGCGGTCAGCTCGGTGCGCGAGAACAACAGCGTCACGAACGGCCCCGGCGGTCCGGCCATGGCAGGCATCGCGGTAGCGGCCACGACCGGCAGCGCCAACATCAGAGCAGCAACGGCGGCAACGGGCCATGGGCGGGCCCGGTGCTTGATGCCTGGCGGTCCTGCTGCCTTCATCGGATTGCCCCCTTGTTACCAGCGGATGACGGTTATATGACGCGCCGCACGCTCGGAGGGTGTACGCGGCGCGATCACCGAAGCGCACAACCGGTCCAGCCGTGTCCGCTCGCACGCAGACCAGAATCAACTGGCTTGACCGCGCCATGCGCGAGGAGCTCGCCGTGCGCAACGTCGCCCGGCTGCGCGGCGCCCGCCCGGCCACCGCCCCGCCCACCCACCGAGCCCGCCCGGGTGCAGCGCCGCGCCAGCGCCACCGGCGTCATCGTCGTCTGCGGCCAGAAGATCGCCCTCGGCCGCACCCACGCCGGGCATACCCTCACCATTGCCGTCTCCGACACCATCCTGGCCATCGAACTCGACGACGCCGAAACCCGTGTCGTGCGCCGCACCACCACCACGCCCGTCCGTAACATCAAAGCCGGCCGGCCGTGGACGGTCCCCTCAGTTTCCTAGGGTCAGTGTCAACCATCACCTGGCACGAAACCGTCCAGCCTCTACTGGCACAAGGCATGGACAACACAGGTTGTCGAGCTCCGATCTGCATGGTTTCCGCATGTCAAGTGCCCAACGCGAGGCGCTGGCGATCATTCGGGCTTCGGCAACACCTGTTTACGAGTTCCAGCTGATGCTTTACATCGCGTCTTGACCGGGGATTGTGTCAGGCAACCCGATCCTGATGGCTGGCGCCGTCGCAATGTCGGCGCTGGTAATGCTGGCGGGCCGCCTGCCTGCTGACACCCAGGCGCCGGGCGATGTCCGGCCACCCGATTTCCCAGGCTGACCGTGGCAAAACCCGGCGGGATCAAGCGGCGGCAGGCCGCGGGGGTATAGCGTGCGTCCATCTCCGGGTCACCCGGTTCCGGCCATCCCACCCCGTACCGACTCCCGGGTGCGGTGCTGCCCGCGTTTTTCCGCCAGGGCCGCGCCGGGGCAGCTCAAGGAGCATCTGTTCGGCGGGCCCGTGCTATCGGGGCCTGACGGTGCCAGGGTCAGGTGCCGGTCTCCGGCCGCGGCTGCTATCACGCTCGCCAGCAGCCCGCAGTCGCGGTATTCGTCTTACGTGCCCCTGACCGTGGTAGCGGCTGTCGGGGAGCAGGTGCCGTTCACTGATCATTTGGCGTGCAGCTTGTCCAGGGCTGCCTGCACCGACGTTGCATAGGCCTGGCTGGTGTAGGTCGCCCCGCTGACACCGTTGATGTGGGGCCCGTCGGCGGCCAGCACCTGCGATCTGAGCATGGGTATGACCTGCTGGGCGAGCTGCTGGGAGTAGGGCTCGGCTGTCTGGAGGGTGGGGACGGTGACATTGGTGATCCGGCCTCCGTTGACGGTCACCCTGACGGCCAGCTCGCCATAGCCGTACTGCTCGGTGGGACCGGTCGCGGTGTGCGCACCGCCTGTCGCGGTCTGGTTGCCTGTGGACCCGCCCCCGCCCGCGGAACCCGTGCCGGACAGGCCCGGCTGGTGGCTGGGCTGGGTGTGCCCGGCGATGCTGCCGGCGGCGGGCGGGGACTGCGCCGCGGTCCGGCTGTGGACGCCAAGGACGCCGGCGAAGCCGGCGATCGCGCCTCCCACCAGGTACCAAGGTGCCCTTTTCATGGTGTGCTCCTGGTGGTCAGAGGGCGTACGCCTCATGGTGGATGGCTTCGTCCGGCACGCCCAGGCCGGCGACCAGATCGACGATGCCAGCCACGAACCCTTCCGGCCCGCACACGAACACGTCCCGGCGGTGCAGGTCGGGGACGAGCCGGCACAGCGTCGTTTCGTCGATGCCGGCCCGTTCGCGGCTGCCGACCAGGGGGTATACCTGCCCGCGGCGCTGCCGGGCCAGCTCGCTGACCTCGTTGCCGAGGACCAGCTCCTCCGGGCGGCTGGCCCGCAGCAGCACGATGGGCGCCGATTTGCGGGGGAGGTCTTCCAGCAGCGACCGCAGGGCGGTGACCCCGATCCCCGCGGCCACCAGCAGGGCCCGGGGCCGCACCTGCGCGTGATGGGTGAACACCCCGTAGGGTCCCTCCACCATGACCCGGGTCCCCGGGCGCAGGTGGGCCAGGGAGGCCGAATGGTCACCGACCGCCTTGACGGTCAGCCGGACGTAGGGAGGATCGGGCAGGGCCGACAGTGAGTACGGGTGGGCCTGCCACCAGCGGCCCCGGCTGAGGAACCGCCAGAACATGAACTGCCCGCCGGCCACCGGCAGCTTGTCCAGGTGCCGCCCGGCGCAGATGACCGAGACCACGCCCGGGCCCTCCGGCCGCACCTCGACTACCTTCAGGCGATGGCGCAGGCTGCGCACGGCCGGCAGGCCGAACCGGTAGGCGAGCACCAGCCCGGCGGTACCGGCCCACACAGCCGACCAAACCAGCCGGGTGAGGGGGTGCCCGACGAAGGACGGGCCGAGCACGAGGACATGCGCGAAGGACAGGGCCAGCGCCAGGTACATGTACAGGTGGACGGTCCACCACGTTTCCCGGCGGAGCCGGCTGCGGATCGCATGCAGGGAGATCGCGCCTGCCGCGCACATCAGGCCAAGCCCGATGGTGGCGAGCAGGACATCCGGGTAACTGGTGAGCAGGACACCAATCTCGCGGCCCAGCCCGGCCCGGGCCGCCTGCGCGTACCCCACGGTGATGAACACCGCGTGCGCCACCAGCAGGCTGATCGGCCACGGCGCCAGCCGCCGGTGCCAGCGCAGCAGGCCGTCCTGGCCGAGTACCCGTTCGATCGCCGGGATGCGGCTCACCAGCAGCACCATCAGCAGGGCCAGGTATGTACCGATCATCCCGGTCAGGCTGCCGGCGAAGGTTGCCGGGCCGCCCGGGGCGCGCAGCTGGCTGATGGTTTCGGGGGTGAGCGTCAGCGCGGTCGTGGCGCCGAGCCCGATCCCGGCCACCACCAGGGCGGTCCTGGCCAGCGCCGGCCGGGGCCGGGGCGGCTGCGTGCGGGTATCCGTGGCACGGTCTCGCCGCCGGCCGGAGGGCAGGGCGGATCCGTAGACGGTGGGCGCGCTCATGCGAGCCGAATTTGCCAGCCGAAGCTGGCCAATTGATGCAGACTTCCTCTGCGCAGCCTCTGAGGCAGGCAGCTCACACGAGGAGGTGCCTTTTCGCGAGCCTGGGGCCCGTGGCCGGGAGCATGGCGGGGATGGTGGGCACGACTGTCCTGGTCTCTCCGGTACTGGGCTTGGCCGCCTGGGTGCTTGGGTCGCGGCGGCTGGTCAGGTGCGGTCGAGGCGGAGGGCGAGCTTGGGGCAGATCCGGATTGCCTCGCGGGCTTCCCCTTCCAGGTGACCGGGGACAGTACCGGCCCGGATGATGGGGAAGCCCCAGTCGTCCAGGCTGATCAGCTCCGGAAGGACTTCCGCGCATACGGCGCGGCCGTCGCAGGCGATGGGGTCGACCCGGAGCGTCAGGCGCGGCTTCATGACTGCCGCCGGGGAGGCACGGGCAGTACCGCGGCCTTTGCGGTGCCGCAGCACCAGCCTTGGGCATGCCGGTCCAGTTCGGCTGCGAAGACGGTCAGGGCGCTGCTGATGAGCCGGACGGCGCCGTCGGGATGGCTGCAGGCCCCACGCCCGTTCACCTGGCCGAGCCAGCGGCGCAGCATCGCCAGGCTCGAGGTGCGGCCTTCGGCGAGCCGCTGAACTTCCCCCGCGATGGCGTCGAGGCCGAACAGGCAGGGGCCGCATTGGCCCGCCGACTCATCGGCGAGGTAGCGGGCCACCCGGGCGGTTTCCGCGAGCCCGCACGCGCTGGCGGGCAGGGCCGCGATCAGGCCCGCTCCCACGCTGGCGCCCAATGGTGCCAGCCCGGCCGAGGAAAAGGGTGCCGTTGCGGCCGCGGCCGCGTCGGCCCAGCGGCCGAAGTAGCCGCCGATCAGCAGCGCCTGAAGCGGCGCCGACTCGCCGCCGGCCATGCTGAGGATCTCCCGGACGGGGGTGCCGATGGCTATTTCGTGGACGCACGGCTCACGCACCGCACCGAGGACGGTGACCAGCATGGTGCCAGGTTCGGCCGCTGTGCCGGCCGAGCGGAACCAGGACGCGCCGAAGCGGCCGATGAGTGCCAGGTGGGCCAGGGTCTCGACGTTTTGCACCAGCGTTGGCTTTCCGCCCAGCCCGCGCGTCGACAGCCGGGGTGGTGTCGCGGTGGGGGTGGGGATGCCTCGTTCGATCCAATGCACGACGGCGCTGGCCTCGCCGGCTACGAACCGGTCGGCAGCTGTCACCACCCGGATCCGGATCGGGTCGGTGCCGTCCCGGCGGCGCTCGGCGAGGGCCCCGTCGACGATCTCGCGGACCGCGTGGTGCACCACGATCATCGCCTGGCGGGCGCCGACGAGCTCAGCGGCGAGCGCTACGCCGTCCAGAACGAGGTGCGGGGAGCGGGCCAGCAGGATCTTGTCCTTCGCGCTGGCGGGTTCCCCTTCGGTGCCGTTCGCGACGACTACCGGTGCGTGGCCGGCTGCTACCGCGGCCAGTTTCCGCGCGGTGGGGAAAGCGGCGCCGCCCCGGCCGGTGAGCCCGGATCGCTCCACCTCCTTGATCAGCGCCGCCCGGCGCGGACCGGTCAGACCGCCTGGCGGGGCCGGCCCGTACCGGGCAAGGTGGTCGGCCAGGCTGGCCGGGCCGGCGGCGAAGCCCGCGGGCAGCAGCCGGGGCAGCCGATCGGGCGGCGGCTGGCCGACCAGCCGGGTGGAGTACTGGACGCTGTGGGGGGCGCGCATCAGCGGAGCGCTTTCTTCGGGGGGGTGATCCGGTCAAAGCTGGCCCCTGGCTGGCTGGCCGGCCGGGGGTGCCGGGCGCTTTCCAGGATGCGCGCCAGGACCGCGGTGGCAACCGCCGCGGCGCATCCCCACTCGATCAGCGCGACCCACCAGATCCCCAGGTCGTTGCCTGCAGTCAGGGAGTGCACGAACGCAACCGGCCAGGCCAGGTAAGCCAGCCAGTGCACCGCCCGCCAGCTACGGAAACCCAGCCGGCGGCGCACCAGGCTGGTGATGATCACGGCAGCGCCGAGGTCGACAGCCAGCGTGCCCAAGCCGATCGCGAGCGTCCGGTACCCGGAGGTGAAGGGCAGCACCGTGGCGGCCCAGCCGATCGTGACGAACGGATCCAAGATCGCGGTCGCCACGTGCAGCGCCAGGAAGGCCACGGAGAACAGCGCGAGCGTGCGGTGCACCTCGGGAAACACCAGGCGCGGCCAGCGCCTGGGGGCCGAGCCCAGGCGCGAGGCCACGCCCAGCACGATCACCGCGCTGAACAGGATCAGCAGTGTCAGCCCGCTGGCCCGCGAGACATACCACAGGCCCTGGGACCCTGCCGCGGCGGCAGCAATACTCATCGTGCACCCCCCGCCCGTTCCCCGCGGTGCGGATGGCTGCACCTCGGGGCAGCCGCGCGCTTGACCGGCCCGGCGGTAACAGGCTCCCGCGGCACCGGGCCGCTGGTGAGGGTCAAATGGCCCGATGACGCGGGCACGACGTCAGCAATGTTCATCGTGCACCTCCACGCGGGCCCGCGCCGGCGTAGACCCAGCTGCGCTGGGGGACCTCGATCTGGCCGCCGTCATGCTCGGGCCAGCCGCCGATATGGCGCACCTGGCCGGTGTGGCTGACCAGCCGCGCGGGCGCACCGGCCGCAGTCAGCCAGTCCACGGCCTGGCCGCCGGCCACGATCGACGCGGTGGCGGCGGCGTTAGCATCGGCGCAGGTCATCGCGGCCACGCTGGCCGTCTGCCATGGCCCGGCGGCGGGCAGCCCGGTGCGCGGGTCCACGATGTGGTGTAGTACCCGCCCCGCGCGGCGCCAGCTGCGGCAGCTGATCGACGAGGTCGCGACCGCCCCGCGGGGCAGCCGGACCAACTGGGCCAACCCGCTGCTCGCTGAACCCGTGCCCGGGGAGTCGGCGTCATCATGGCCTGACTGTCCGGCGGCGAGGATCGGCCAGCCGTCACGCGGCGGTATCCCGGCCGTGGCGATATCGCCGCCCAGGCTGATCAGTACTCCGCCGGTGTGCCCGGTGGCGGCCATGACAGCGCGGGCCGCGCGGTCGGATCCCAGGCCCTTCGCCGTGGCGCCCAGATCGAGCCGGACGCCGGCTGGCAGCCACAGCAGCGGGCCGTCGAGCCGGACCCGCTGCCAGCCCGGTGCTGGCAGCGGAGTCGGCGGGGGCTCCCGCCGGTTCGGGTCGATGGCCGCGAAGTCACGGTCGTAGCCCAGCGAGATGAGCGCTTCCCCGACCGTGGGGTCGGTCAGCCCGCCCGTCCAGCGTGCCGCCTCCAGCGCGACCCGGACCGCCTCCGCGAGCCCGTCGCTCAGCATGAACAGCCCGCCCGCGCTGCGGTGCAGCCAGGAGATCTCCGAGTCCGGCCGGAACCGGCTCGCCTGCAGATCCAGCGCGGCCAGGACGGCATCCACCGCCGCCATGGCCGCGCCGGCTTCTGCTGGTGGCCACACCGCCAGCCGCGCGGTGGTGCCCAGCGCCTCGCGCTGGGCCACCGCGACAGTCCGGTCGCCGGTGCTGATGCGCCGCCACGGCGCGGCCGTGGCCAGCTCCGGCGCTGAGGTCATCGTCGTCGTCATCGTCGTCCCTCAGTTGTCGTGGTAGGCGGCCGGGTGCACGGTGCGGACGATCACGGTCTTGCCATTCACGGTCTGGGTAGAGGTGGTCACGGTGGCGCCCGACCCGCTGGTCGTCGCCACCGAGTGAGACACCTGCGGCCCGCTCGTCCCGCTGACAGCTGCCTGACCACCGGTAGCCGCCGTCGTGGGGGCGCCGGCCGTGGCGGCCACCTGGGGGAAGGCATGATGCGCCAGCGCCACGGTCGCGGCTCCGGTACCGGCGATGAGCGCGGCCAGGGTCCAGTTCGACATCCGCCGCGCGTGCCGGACACTGTCCCGGCGGGGCGGCGCCGGCTGGTAGCCGGCCTCCGGCTCACCGAACCGGGGCAGCGGCACTTGCCCGGTGCGGTCCTCACGATCGGAATCCATATCCGGTACTCCTTTCCAGGTTCTGCTGCGGCCGGTTCTGCCCGGCTACTCGATCGTGCCCGCGCGCCGGTGAAACGACGTTGAGAGAACCATGTAAGACCTCACATCTGGAGAATCCCGGGCTCTCATCGTTTTCACATCGGACGCTGCGTAGCCTCGGCGGTATGCGGGTGCTGGTGGTCGAGGACGAGGTGCGGATGGCGCGGCTGCTCAAGCGCGCGCTCGAGGAGGAAGGCCACGCCGTGGACGTCGCCGGGACCGGGCCGGATGGCTTGTGGCTGGCGACGGAGAATCCCTATGCGGCCATCGTCTTGGATGTCATGCTGCCCGGTTTCGACGGCTTCGAGCTGTGCCGGCGGCTGCGCGAGGCAGGCGTCTGGGCGCCGGTGCTCATGCTCACCGCGCGTGACGAGATCGGTGACCGGGTGCGTGGCCTGGACGCTGGCGCCGATGACTACCTGGTCAAGCCGTTCAGCCTGCTGGAACTGGCGGCGCGGCTCCGGGCGCTCGCGCGCCGCGATGACCGCCGCCGCCCCGCCGTGCTGGCCGAAGGGGACCTGAAGCTGGACCCGGCCAGCAAACGGGCCTGGCGCGGGCTCACCGAGATCGAACTGTCGCCGAAGGAATTCTCCCTGCTGGAGTTCTTCCTGCGGCACCCGGGCACCGTGCTGAGCAGGTCCCAGATCATCGAGGCCGTCTGGGACTTCGCCTACGACGGCACCTCCAACGTGGTCGACCAGTACGTGAAATACCTGCGCCGCAAGGTAGACCTGCCGTTCGGCCGCAACGACATCCAGACCGTCCGCGGGATGGGATACCGGCTGCGGCACCAGGAAGCCGGCTAGGGATGTCCATCCGCCTGCGGCTCGCCGTCGTGTTCGCCGTCGCGGCCGCCATCTTGTTCATCCTCGGCAGCTGGCTGTTCGTGGCCAAGCTGTCCGCCTCGCTGCTCGGTACCATCGACGCACAGCTGACCGCCCAGCTTGACCGGGCCGGGCGCTATGCCCCCCCATCAGCTGCCGCCGCGCACAGGAGCCCGGTGCCAGGCAGCCCGGCGCGGCCCAGCCTGGCGCGGGCCAGCCTGGAAGACGGGGCGGGCAGCCCGCTGCCCGGTGAATACGTCGTGCAGGTCATCGACCCGGCTGGCCGGGTGCGCGGCGGCAGCACGGACGCCGGCACCACCCCCATACTCAGCGCAGCCGAACTGAGCCAGGCGCGTA
This sequence comes from uncultured Actinomycetes bacterium, assembly GCA_963730065.1. Lineage (GTDB taxonomy): Bacteria > Actinomycetota > Actinomycetes > Streptosporangiales > Streptosporangiaceae > UBA9676. The sequence goes on from CAVSQL010000031.1 coordinate 13,428, forward strand.
CCCAGCGGATCATCCTGACCACCTCGGACGAGGGCGAGCAGGAGCGCCTGATCGCAGCCCCGCTACCCCAGCACCCGGGCTGGGTGGCCGTGGCCGGGGTCTCGCTGGAAGGGTTCAACGGCACCCGCAACGACGTCACCCGGCAGCTGATCATCGGCGGCATCGTCTTCGTAGCGGCCGCCGGGCTAGGCGGCTACGGGCTGGCCCGGGCGGCGCTATCGCCGGTTGAGCGGATGCGGCGCCAGGTGGCCTCCGTCTCGGCCGGCAACCCGGCACCCAGCATCCAGGTGCCACGGACCAGGGATGAGATCGCCGCGCTGGCCACCACCATGAATGAGCTGCTAGGCCGCCTGCAGGCCGCGCTCAGCCAGCAGCGCACGCTGGTCGCGGACGCCAGCCACGAACTGCGCACCCCCTTCGCCGTCCTGCGCGGCGAGCTGGAACTAGCCGGCCGGCCCGGGCGGAGCCGGGACGAACTCGCGGCCGCGGTCGAGCACGCCACCGAGGAGGTCAACCGGCTGGCGCGCATCACCGAACAGCTGCTCTTCCTGGCCAGGGCCGACGAGGACAAGATCCCGCCCCAGCTGGCCCCGACCAACATCGCTGAGCTGCTTACCCGCAGCGCGGAACACGCAGCCAGCCGGGCCCGCGCGGCCGGTATCTCATGCCACGTGGACGCACCGGTCGGCCTGGCCGCCGTCATCGACCCCGACCGCATCAGGGAGGCCGTCGACAACCTCGTCGACAACGCACTGCGGTTCGCGCCCGCCGGAACACCCATCGCGCTGTCGGCCAGCGCAGACGGTCAGGATCTGCTGATCGAGGTCAGCGACAGCGGCCCCGGGTTCCCGGCCGAGTACCTGACGCACGCCTTCCAGCGTTTCGCCCGCCCGGCTGATTCCGGGCGGGCGCGCAGCGAAGGAGGAGCTGGCCTGGGACTGGCCATCGTGAACGCTATCGCCCGCGCTCATGGCGGCTGGGCCACCGCGGCCAACCGGCCCGGCGGCGGGGCCGTCGCTGCGTTGCATCTACCCGGTGCGGTGGATCAGCCCTCCAGCGCGCACGGTCGCGAGACAGGCGCCCGGCACCGATAAGCCAGGCATGGACGGCACCGCCATGGCCCAGCCCCGGAAACCCGGGCAATTCGTGATCACCCCACCAGGCCGGGTCCGGCCGGTGCAAAGCCGCACGCCTTAGCGGTACCTGGGGCGGTTCTTCTAGCCACCACCCGCGGCCGCACCGACTGGCCAGTGACCACGCCCCGCGGGAAGTGACCCACAAGCTCGCCACGGCAACGGCCACCAGCGCCGTGATGAGCATCGCGGCGGTGAGCCCGCCGCGATGACGCGGCCGACCGTGTCCCGCATAAGGACCAGAGAGGCGAGTGCCTCCGCACTGTGTCTCAGATGCTGTCCCGGGGCTTGCCGCCAAATAACGGGGACAGGCAAGTGGGTTGTTCGAGGCCGTTCTGCAGGGCCGGTGGGACCGTGGCGTTGTAGCGTGATTTGCGACCAAATCGCACGATCCATGGCCCGCTTCCAGCCACTGACAGCTGAGAGGAAACTCATAGAAAGCCGAAAGCGGGCTGAGAGGAAACCGGGGAACATGGAGTCTCAGGACGGGCGGTGCGGCGGTGCTGGCGGCACCTGTCTTGCGCGCCCAGTGGTTCATGTTCAGGCAGGGGGGCGCTGTTGGTGGCAGGATCTGCATCAGAGCGGACGAGGTGCCGTGCCTGCGGAGAACGGCGGGGCCGGTGACGCACCTGATCCTCACTTACGGTTACCTGGCTGTGTTCGGGCTCATCACCGCCGAGTACCTCGGGGTACCCCTGCCCGGGGAAACCGCCCTTATCCTGGCCGCCGCTTATGCGGGACACACTCACCGGCTGTCGGTATGGCTGATCTTCGTACTCGCCATGGTGGCCGCTGTCCTCGGCGACTACCTCGGCTACCTGGCAGGGCTCAAGGGTGGGTACCGGCTGTTGCTGCGCTGGGGGCCGGTGATCCGCCTGGACCACGCCAAGATCAAGGCCGGCTGGTATGTCTTTGACCGTCACGGCGGGCGAAAGGGGCGGCCGACTGTGAGCATGAAGCGGCCCGCGCTGCCTCCCCGCTAGGGGCAGCGCGAGCCGACCGGTGCCGGGCAAGAAGAAGCACCCAACCTCCCCGGTCACCTGGGTTTTTGACGTTACGTCCATGCGCGCTGGCGGTATCTGCGGTTTACCCCGGTTTTACGTGGTGTGGACTTGGCTGGGGCATTCATGGATAAGGCCACCCGCAGCACCGTTGGTGCGAGTGAGCTGCCGGTGAGCGAGGCTTAGACTGCGGCCGACCTGGGGAGGCGGCGAGCCGGGTGGGCTGAGGTGACATTGACTATGTCGCCGATCAGAGCAACCAGCCCGACTACAACCCGCGCATGGTCCGGATCGAGAAGATCGCCGCGGGGCCGCGCGGGAAGTCGCGGCCGGTGGCGCGCCGAGCCGGCAACTGCGGGAGCGCGTTAGCGACACCGCGGCAGTAATCCGCCATCAATCGGGCATCCGTGGTGCGGGATCCTCGGGTCTGGGCCGACGGCTCGATGAGGTGGTTGAATGTCGGCCCTTCCCGGGGACAGTTCGCTGTCGCAGAAAGGTGGCCGCAGGTCGGCAGGGTCCAGCCGTGATGGTGGTGGCCAGTTCCCGCCCGACTGCGATCCAGCGTCGGTTCGCCCCGGCCACGGCGCACAGTTCGGCTTCTGCCGGTTCCGGGCGTTCCAGTCCACCCTCGCTGAGCCGAGAGCCGTGCCTGCCGGTTCCAGGGGGCAGCAGCTCCACCGCCCGGCCGTGGCCGGTGTCAGCTTGGTGATCGCCTCGCCATCTTCACCGCGTGGTTATCGCTTCAGGGCGGCTGGCCGGGTTCTGGCCGTGGCTGGGCTGGCTGGGATGGGTGTCGCCGGCCAGCGAGAGGTAGCTTTCGTCTTCCTGGGTGGTGTGCAGCCGGAGGATGGCGTGCAGCCCGTAGAGCAGGGCGCGCAGGTCGGCGATGTCGGTCTGGTCGGGCTGGTCGGTGCCGATGTCGTCGATGAGCTGGCCGAGCCGCCTGGTCTGGTGGGCGATCTCAGCGTGTGCCCGGCTCATGGTGGTGGTGGCTTGATGGCCGCCGAGGAGGCGGTCCATGGCCGGGTACAGTTCATCCTCTTCCGCTTTTTCGTGCGGGCCGATCTCGTCCACGAGTAGCCGGTAGGCGCGGGTGACGCGGGTCATCGCCGCGGCTGGGGGAAGGGTTGCGAGTGCATCGGCGGCGACGCGCAGCTGCCCGATGTCGGTCCAGATCGCCTGGTGCTCGCGGGTGAACCGGTCGGTGAGCGCGGTGTCGGTGGCGGCCAGGTGTGGGTGGGGGGTGGCTGGCCGCAGCGCCCGCAAAGCGTTGAGAATCACCGCGACATCGATCGCCTCCTGCAACAGCGCGCCCCACACCGCGGGCAGCAGCCCGGCGGCGGCGGCCGCCATCGCGGCCAGCGACATGGCCATCCCGGCCATGACGCTTTGCAGGGCGATCCGGACGGTGCGATGCGCGAGCGTGCGGGCTTCGCCGAGCCGGTCGAGGCGGTCCACGGTGAGCACCGCGTCGGCGGCCTCGGAGGAGGCGCCCGATCCGCGGGCGCCCATGGCGACCCCGACGTCGGCCAGGGCCAGCGCGGGGGCGTCGTTGATCCCGTCGCCGACCATGATGACCGGCGCCCGGGCGCGTTCGGCCCGGACAGCGTCCAGCTTGTCCGCCGGCGTGCGCTCGGCCAGCACCTGATCCACGCCGATCACCGCGCCGACGGTGTCAGCGACCTCTGGGCGGTCGCCGGTGACCATGACGATCCGGCTGATCCCGCCCTCGCGCAGCGCGCGGATCGTGCGGGCGGCGTCCGGCCGCACCGGGTCCTCCAGGACAAAGACTCCGGCCGCAACCCTGTCGACGGCGACGAACACGGTCAGGGCGCCGTCGAGCCGCGCCCGGCGGCGTGCCGCCTTCACCCACTGGGGCTGGCCCGCCACCCCCACCCAGCCGGCCTTGCCCACGGCCACCTGGTGGCCGTCGACGAGCCCGCGGATCCCCTGCCCGGGCACCTCCTCCACCTGTTGCGGCAGCACCAGCTGACAGCGACGCGCGGTGGCCGCGCCCACCACCGCGCTCGCCAGCACGTGCGCCGACACCTGGTCCAGCGACGCCGCCAGGCGCACCATCTCGTCAGGGTCACAGGAGCCGGCGGTGATGATGCCAGAAACCGATGGGCGCCCGGTGGTGAGGGTCCCGGTCTTGTCCAGCAGCAGCGTGGTGCACCGGGCCAGCCGCTCCAGCACTGCGCCGCCCTTGACCACCACGCCCCGCCGCGCCGCCACCGACAGCCCCGCCACCAAGGCGACCGGGGCGGCCAAGATCAGCGGGCACGGGGTGGCGACCACCAGGACCGCCACCGCCCGCCCGGCCCCCGCCAGCGCCCACGCCGCCCCGGCCGCGGCCAGGCTCACCAGCAGGAACCACACCGCAAACCGGTCGGCCAGGCGGACAAACGGAGCCTGGGAGGCTTCAGCTTCCGAAACCAGGCGGACAATCCCCGCGTAGGTGCTGTCGGCGGCGGCTGCCGTCGCCCGCAGGTCGAACGGGCCGCCGGCATTAACCACCCCGCTGCGCACCGGTTCCTGCGCCGGCCGCTCCACCGGGCGGGCCTCGCCGGTCAGCGCCGACTCATCCAGCACCGCCACCCCGCCCGCGACGGCGCCATCGACCGGTACCACGTCACCGGGCGCGACCAGCAGCAGGTCGCCCGGTGCGACCGCATCGAGCGGCACCTTCTCCAGCGCCCGGCCGCGGTACCGGCGGGCGGTCCTGGGCGCCCGCTCCAGCAGCGCGCGCAGATCGCGGCGTGCCCGCCCGGCCGCCCACGCTTCCAGCGCCCGGCCGCTGGCCAGCATCACGCTGATCACCGCGGCGGCCAGCAGCTCCCCCACCGCCAGCGCGCCGGCCAGCGCCAGCAGGGCGATGACATCCACCCCGACCCGGCGGTGGGCGAACGCCTCTGCCATCGCCCCCACCGCATACACCGCACCGCACACTCCCACCGCAGCCCAGGCGGTACCCGCGGCGCCACCAGCCCCGGCCAGGTACAAGGCCAAACCCGCCGCCAGGCCCGACGTCGTCAGCGCCAGCAACACCACCGCCGAATGCCGGGCCAGCCAGCGGCCACGATGGGCAAGCCGGACAGCCATGTTAATGATCATTGCCCGCCGGGCGGCGCCTACCCAGAGTCCATCGCCCGCCCGTCCCGGGCCATTCGGCCCGCAGACGTCCTGGACCTTCCGGCGGCCGGCGCAAGTCGGCTACGCCAGGCGCTGGGCGCGGCTCCCAGGGGCGAGTTCCTCAGCAGCGCCTGGTGAGGGCTGCGAGCGGTCCTGGCAGCGAACGGTTCCCGGAAATCCCAAGTCGAGGCAGAGGTATGAGCCCGGCGCCATTACCTGGGGACTAATGGCACTAGCCGGCGCCCGGTGGGCGGCGCATCGTGGGGAGCGTGCTGCTGGCCGAGGATCTTCTGCTGCTGGTCACCGACGATGCCAGCGGCCGGTTGCTGGCGCCCGCGGCCCAGGTCGATGCCGGGCTGGGCGGTGCGAACCTCGCCGAGCTCACCTTGCTGAACAAGGTGGGCCTGTCAGGTGAGGGCGAGGCGGGTAAGGCGGGCCGTATCGTCGTCCGTGATCCCTCCCCGGCCGGTGACGAAGTCCTCGACGCGGCCCTGGAACTCCTCATCGCGCACCAGGGCAGCAAGCCGTCTGCGGTGATCCGGCCGTTGAGCAAGAACCTGCGGCACAGGCTGTATGAGCGGCTGGCCGCAAGCGGGGTGCTCCGCGCCGGGCAGGGCAAGATCCTTGGCATCTTCCCTACTCACACCTGGCCCGCCCAGGATGCCCACCACGAGGCGCAGGTGCGCCTGCTGCTGACACAGGTGCTCGTGCAGCGGAAGGCACCGGACGCGCGAAGCGCCGCGCTGATCGCCCTGGTGCATGCGCTCCGGTGCGAGCACCAGATCGTCGATCCCCGGCCCTACGGCCTGTCGAAGCGGCAGCTCAGGGCGCGGGCAGAGGAGATCGCCCAAGGCAACTGGGCATCTGAGGCCGTCCGCACTGCGATCGCCGAGATCATCGCCGCGGTGGCCGCCACCACCGCCGGCGCGGCCGCGGCCGGCGGGGGCTAACACCGCGGTCTGCGCCGCTCCCAGGGCGCGACAGCCACCAGCTGGCGCAGACGGGCAGCCCGGACACCAGGTGAGCGAACCAAGCCGGAATCCTCGTTCCCGAAAACAGCCTCTGCTGGTCAGCGAGTTATGTCTTGCGCCTGCTCCAGCTCCCTCATGGGCCGCGGCCCCTGATCCCCGGCCCGTGGCCGCTCCTGCCTATCCGCCACTCTTGTCCTCATCGGCTTTTTCAGCGCGCCGCAGCTCCCAGACGGCGTATGCCACGGTGGCCAGCACGGTCACGCCCGCTGCGGCAACACCGGCACCGGTTCCCGCGCCGGACAACGGCAGCACGTCGGTGAAGATCAGCACCGCGCCCAGGCCGATGGCCCCCAGGCCAAACAAGACGGCGCAAGCCGTCGCGACACGGCTGGCGGCCGCCTGATGCGCGGCCGAATGCGCGCGGGCCGCCACAGCCGCCAAACGGCGCCGGGCCCATTCATACTCCACGGCGAACACCGCCAGCGCGAGCGCAATCACCAGAAGGCCAGGCCCGGGCGCCACCAGCAGCACCACGCCGACGGCCAGGATCACCGTGCCCACCACGGTGACGGCGATCCGGCGGAGCAGCCTGACCAGGTCCCTCACATACGCAAGCTTGCCAATGCCCGGCGCCGGCGTGTGATGCGGGGAACACGCGATAGTGGCGGTGGCCAGTCGGCAGGCCTACATCCGACGTTCGATCGGCGCCCGCGGGCGCGGTGGAACAGGACGAAGAGCACGTTCCCGTTCTTGCGTACCGGCAACGTGCGCTTCCCCATCTGGCCGAGCGCCACGCCGTCCACATGCTCTACCCCGGCCCGAACCTGATCATGTGGTCATCCCTGACCGGTGACCGCTAAACCAGATCCGGGTCTATGCGCCGCACGATGGCGAAGCCGTGAGCCGGCAGCTACTCCGTTGGCGATTTCTCCTTGGCCTGGGAGATTTGGCTCACATATGCGTCAAGTGTTTTTTTGTGTGATCCATTGAGCCCGTTCATATTACGGAAGCCAGCCATCGGGTGCTCCGAGTCCGGTTTGACTAGCGCATGTCGTCGGACGCACACGTCCTTGCAGGTGAGCAGGTAGTTTGTGGTAAGAATCCTGGCCTGACGGGCGAGGAGGAACTCCAGCAAACGCAGCAGTTTTCGGCTGTTACGGGATATCCTGCCGAGACTGGACAGGCCGAGAAGCAGTTCTTCATCCTCGGCCGCACGCAGCCATCCCATCGCGTTCTGATCGAATCAGGGATCGATCCCGCTGAAGATCACGGCCGTGAATGCGTCAGACGGCAAGTCAAGATGACCCGCCGGTTGCGCATCTAGCACCTCCGCTGCGGTCGGCAAGGCGGGAGCCGGCGCTTCGGGCGCCCGGTAGCCAACCCGGCCACCACCACTGATCAGGGCAGTCCGCAGCGCGTCAAGGCAGGCCCATGCCCGTGGGTATACGTCAGCAAGGCCAGCAAAGGGATCATCCGGAACGCCAGCCGGCCGAGGATGCCGCCGGCGCGCGGCGATGAAGTGTGACAGCGGCCCCAGCCCGTAAGTCGTCACGGCGGTGATGCCCCCGGCGTTTACCGGGCCGCTGGCGTGCAACTCCTCAAGCCGGCTGTTCCGGATGACCAGCGTCGTGATGGCCTTCATCCAGGCTGATGCCTCGTCGGGCTCATGGCTGAAGGACTCTTCGAAGAACGGGGCAGCGAGGATTTCACAGCTGGCGCGGGCCAGGCGCGCAACCGCCTCAGCCCGGGCCAAGACGTCCTCCGCGACGAGACTCGCGTCAGGCGCCGCAACCCCGCATGCCTCGGTAAGCATCCCCGGGAGGATCTCACGGCAGAAGCGGACCATGTGTCCCAGGTCAGGTCCGTCCGGCATGTTCTCCTCACACCAGCAGGCACAGCTCTCGCATCACGGCGCCGTTCACCCGGCCGCCGCCCAATCAGGCGGCTTCAAGCAAACCGCAGACACAGTTCTTCGTCCACTTGCTGGCGTGGGGGCATGGGGTCGATCCCCCCTCCGACATCAACCCCCAGCTATGTCGCCGACCAGGTGAGTGATCCCGGCTCTTGGCTTCCCTGGCCACCCCCGCCGCCAGCCTGTGACACCGGGCAGTCCCTCCCTGGGCCAGCCTCACGGCATCGCCGATCTTCGGCGGTGTCAATGCGCAGGTGACGCCAATATTTGACCTCCCGCCAGCATCGGTGCCGTGGTCTCGGTGCCAGATCGCCAGGTACATCCCATGTCCACCACAAGTCGACGGCAGGTCCGTCAAGGGTCCACACAGACAGCGTGACCGGCACGGCGGCAAGCGGATGCGCGCAGAGGCGCCCGGCCCCGGGCCCACGGCATCGCGGACCAGGGCGACAAGCCGCACAGTCCGGCGAAGCGCTCATCACCGCACTTCCAGGGTGGCAACAACTCGCCATTCCGCCACGAGATCCCGCTGTCGCAGGCCACACGCCGCGCCCGACCGACGGGCGTTGTGGGCTATGCATGGGTCAGAACGAGGGCTACCGATGATCTTCCAGCGGGCAGGCACACCCGCCAAACGGTCCCCGGATAACCGGCGCAACGGGGGACAAGAGGTTCAGCGGGCCACTTGTCCGGCCTGGACGCTGTCCGCTATATGTCCGTGCACAGCTGCAAACAGCCGGACCTTCATGGACACAGCGGGACCTCATCAGGCCAAAACACCAGCCCGCGACGCCGAGAAGCCCAGGCCACGGGCCATTTCCGCAGGTAGTGGCAGGTGTTGGGTTCGAACCAACGTAGGCGAAGCCGACGGTTTTACAGACCGCTCCCTTTGGCCGCTCGGGCAACCTGCCTGGTGCCGCTACAGGACGGCACAGTGAAGGATAGCGGACCCCCGGGCTGCGTGCGGCCGCAGGCCGCGACCATGTGCTGCCCCCGGCAGTCATGAAGCATCGGCCGCCGGCGCGGGCTCCACCCGCCCAGCCCGGGCTGCGGTACCGCCCCGTCCCGCGGCCTCGGTCGGCGGACGGGACGGGGCGGACAGCCGGGCACTGGAGATCACTGCCGCTGACCGGCGCCTCCGGGAAGGCGGAGACGACGCGGCCGGGAGTGAGCAGTACCCGGCGCCGGGCGAGCCTCGGTAGGCCCCCCTCAGATCGACGCCCCAGCGGCGGGATCGGTTGACACGGTGGCATCGGCCGTCGGCAAGCAGCAACCGCCCGGCCACGGCCCGGCCCCCGCCCGGCGCGCAGTAGCCTCTTGACCGTCGGTGACTGCCCGACCGGAAAAGGAGCAACCGATGCCCGCCGAGTCTTCTTTCGACATCGTCAGCCGTATTGACCGCCAGGAAGTCGATAACGCCCTCAACCAGGCCGCCAAGGAGATCGGCACCCGGTTCGACTTCCGCGGCGTGGGCGCGTCCATCGCCTGGTCCGGCGATCAGGCCGTCGAGATCCGTGCCAACAGCGAGGAGCGGGCCAAAGCGGTGCTGGACGTGTTCAAGGAGAAACTGGTCAAGCGCGGGGTCTCACTCAAGACCCTCGATCCGGGCGACCCGAGGCTCTCCGGCAAGGAGTACCGGCTCGGGGTCGGCCTCAAGGAAGGCATCTCCGCCGACGACGCCAGGAAGATCTCCAAGCTCATCAGGGATGAGGCGCCGAAGGGGGTCCGCGCCCAGGTGCAGGGCGAGGAACTGCGCGTCTCGTCCAAGAAGAAAGATGACCTGCAGTCGGTCATCTCCCTGGTCAAGGGCAACGACTTCGGCCTGGCGCTGCAGTTCGTCAACTACCGCTGAGACGTGGAATCGCTGCGGACTCAGCGTCTGCTGCTCCGGCACTGGGAGGAGCCCGATCTCCCGGCATTCTTTGACCTTTACTCACGTGAGGACGTGATGCGGTGGCTGGGTCCGCATCCACGCCGTGTTCTGACCACCACGGAAGAAGCACGCGGGCGCCTGCACCGATGGCACGCCCGCGAACGAGGACTTGACCCCCCGCTGGGGTGTTGGGCGATCGTCCCGCTCACCCCCCGCACGCAGCGGCCGCCGCCGGTGGGAACCATCCTGCTGCTGCCGCTCACCGACGCCAGCGGGCCAACCGGCCTGACCGAGGTGGGCTGGCACCTGCACCCGCAACATCAGGGCCGGGGGCTGGCGACAGAAGCAGCCAGCGCGATCCTCGCGGCGGCGGCGGAAGCCGGGATTGAGCAGGTCCTTGCCCTGACCGATCCGGACAACATCCGTTCCCAGGCGGTCGCCACCCGTCTGGGGATGCGCGATGAAGGCATGACCCAGCGCTGGTTCGGCTTGACATCGCGCCAATACCGCAAGGTCATCGCCGGCAGCGACGACCCGGCACGAAGCGCTTAGTCGGGAGCCAGCCAATGAGGATCATTTCCGCGGCGATCGAGATCGGCGCGCCGCCGATGGCCGTCTGGACGGTCATCACCGACCTGGGCCGCTACCCGGAGTGGAACCCGCTGTTCCGCGAGGCGTCCGGGGAGATCGCTGTCGGCCAGAGGATCACGCTGCGCAGCGTCCACCCGGCCAATGGCCGCATGATGACCGTCAAGCCCAAGATCGTCGTCGCCGAGCCCGGCGTCGAGTTGCGCTGGACCGCGGGCCTGCCCGGGATCATCGGCGGTGAGCACAGCTTCGCGCTGAGCCCCATCACCAGCGGCACCCGGCTGGTCCAGAGCGAAAGCTTCCGTGGCCTGCTGGCGCCCTTCTCCGGCAGGACCACGGCCAACACCAGCACCAGCTTCCGTGAACTCAACGAGGCCCTCAGGAAACGGGCCGAACCAGGCTGAGTGCCCGCCCCGGCGTCCCGGCGCAAGGCACGGCGCTCAGGGGACCTGCCCGCGCGCCTCCCTGGGCAGCGGGGCCCCCTCGTCGTGCGGGGGCGGGGGCGGCACGGTCCACATCCATTCACGCAGCCGGCCCTGCTCATGGGTGAGGGCCGTGATGTCGGTCCCGGCGTAGGAGAACTCCGGCGACCAGAACAGCGCGTCGTACGGGCAGGCCTCCACGCAGATACCGCAGTACATGCACAACGAGAAGTCGATCGCGAAGCGGTCGAGGACGTTGCGCACCCGCTGCCGCCCGCGCCCGGCCGGGGCATGGGCGGGATCCGGGCCGGCGCCGTACTCGTGCCCCGGCACGGGCTCCTGGTGCGACTCGATGTAGATGCACCAGTCCGGGCACTCCCGCGCGCACAGCATGCAGACCGTGCAGTTCTCCTCCAGCAGCGCGATCACGCCCCGGCTGCGGGCCGGCGGGCCGGCGGCCGGCGTCTCGCCCGTCATGACGGCCAGCCCTCTGGCACGCCCGGCGGCGGGATCCGGGGCCGGGCCCGCGGCACGTCCCGCTCACCGGGCTCCTTCGCGCCCGGCCACTCCTTGGCCGCCCGGGCCGCCAGCACAAAGTCCTTGCGCAGCGGATGACCCTCGAACCCGCCCGGGAGCAGCAGCGGCACCAGGTTCGGATGGCCGTCGAAGTGCACGCCGAACATCTCGTATGTCTCCCGCTCGTGCCACGCAGCGCCCCGGTAGATCCCGGTGGCGGTCGGCAGCCACGGCGCGGAACGGGGCAGCAGCGTGCCCGCGAGCACATGGTGACGGCCGGCCAGCGAGTAGACGTGCGCCACGACGGACAGGCCCTCGCCGGCCTCGTCGACCCCGGTCAGCCAGTCGAAGAAGTCACAGTCGAGGCGCTCGCGGGCGAACGCCAGCGCCGCGAGCCAGTGCTCGGGCGGGACGCGCAGCATGATCCCGTGATGATCGGCCTCGCACCGCACCGTCGGCGGCAGGCCGCCGGAGACCGCGGCGATGATCTCCTCCGGCGTCACCGCGGCTCCTCAGGCGAGCGCAGCACCAGTGCCAGGCCCTCCAGCAGCGCTTCCGGCCGGGGCGGGCAGCCGGGGACGTAGACGTCCACCGGGATGAACTGGTCCACGCCCTTGGTCACGCAGTAGGAATCCCAGTAGGGGCCGCCGCTGTTGGCACACGCGCCGAACGAGAGCACCCGCCGTGGCTGCGGGGTGTCCTGGAACGCCCTGAGCACGAACGGCGCCAGCTTGTCGGTCACCGTCCCGGCCACCACGAAGACGTTCAGAAGCTCCCCGCGTCCTCCCCCCTGGCCGGCCGCGGCCAGCGCCGTGCTCCGCCGGAGGGCGGCCGCTACCTCGACCGCGCAGCACGCCAGGCCCGCGTCGAAGACACGCAGCGAGTAGGCGCCGCCCGCGTCGACCGCGATGACGCCCGGCTCAGCGTCGGCCCCGGGCCGGGCCGGGGTGCCGGGCAGCGGAAGATCCACAGCGGCCATTCAGCCAGCCTACCGAGGGGACCAGCAGGCGGCCATGGCGCGCCAGCCGGGCGCACGATCGCGGGCCGGCCCATGGCCCCGGGCAACGCAAGATCACGCGCCCGGGCAAAGGTTTGGCGGCGGCGGCGCGAACCGCGCGTCACCGCCCCACGTCATATGACATGGGGAGGTAACATTGCACGTAGAAGTGTTATAAGACAAACGTCCGCGGGGGATTAGGTGGGGCTGCTGCCAGCGGCAGTGTGATGGGCGTCACAGTTGAGTCCAAGCGTTGTGTACGACCTGCCGCGCCCCGGCGACGCGAGTAGCCTGAACCACCTGAAGCACGTCCTGAACGAGGATTTCATGAGCCCAGGCCACCAGGGCCAGGGAAGCGCTCACGGACCCACGCCGACACCGGCGCCCGCCCGCGGCGCGTCGAGGAGGCCTTTCACTGTGGCCAAGCAGGTCCAGAATCTTGACCGTGTCATCATCCGTTTCGCAGGCGACTCCGGCGATGGCATGCAGTTGGCGGGCGACCGGTTCACGGCGGAGACCGCGGCGTTCGGCAACGACCTCTCCACACTGCCGAACTTCCCGGCCGAGATCCGCGCCCCGGCCGGCACCCTGCCCGGTGTGTCCAGCTTCCAGCTCCACTTCGCCGACCACGACATCCTGACCCCCGGTGACGCGCCGGATGTCCTGGTGGCGATGAACCCGGCGGCCCTCAAGGCCAACGTCGGCGACCTGCCCCGCGGGGCCGACATCATCGCCAACACCGACGAGTTCAGCAAGCGGAACCTGTCCCGGGTCGGCTACGGCGAGAACCCGCTGGAGGACGGCTCGCTGGCGGCCTACAACATCCACGCCCTGCCGATCACCTCGATGACCGTCAAGGCCCTCGAGGACTTCAAGATCAGCCGCAAGGAAGCCGAGCGGGCGAAGAACATGTTCGCCCTCGGCCTGCTCTCGTGGCTCTACAACCGGCCAGTGGAAGGAACCGTCAAGTTCCTGGAGTCCAAGTTCGCCAGCAAGCCCGAGATCGGCCGGGCGAACGTCGCGGCCTTCCAGGCCGGCTGGAATTACGGCGAGACCACCGAGGCCTTCTCGGTCCAGTACGAGATCAAGCCGGCCAACCTCGAGCCGGGCACATACCGCAACATCACCGGCAACGTGGCTCTCGCCTACGGCCTGGTGGCCGCGTCGCGGCGGTCCGGCCTGCCGCTGTTCCTCGGCTCCTACCCGATCACGCCGGCCTCGGACATCCTGCACGAGCTGTCCAAGCTCAAGCGGTTCGGGGTCCGCACCTTCCAGGCGGAGGACGAGATCGCGGGCGTGGGCGCCGCACTGGGCGCCGCGTTCGGTGGCGCGCTCGGTGTCAGCACCACCTCCGGCCCCGGCATGACGCTCAAGATGGAGACGATCGGGCTGGCCGTCTCGGTCGAGCTCCCCCTGATCATCTGTGACATCCAGCGGGCCGGGCCGTCCACGGGCATGCCGACCAAGACCGAGCAGGCCGACCTGCTCATGGCCCTGTACGGCAGGAACGGCGAGTCGCCGGTCCCGGTGCTGGCGCCCTCCACCCCATCGGATTGCTTCGACACCGCGCTGGAAGCCGTCCGGATCGCCACCAAGTACCGCACTCCGGTGGTCATTCTCTCCGACGGCTACCTGGCCAACGGGTCCGAGCCCTGGCGCATCCCCGAGGTCCCCGACCTGCCCCGGCTGCGGGACGAGTTCGCGTACTCCAGCCCCAAGGAATGGTTTGACAGCGACGGCAAGATCGAGTTCCTGCCGTTCCAGCGGGACCCGCGGACGCTCGCCCGGCCGTGGGCCATCCCGGGCATGCCGGGCCTGGAGCACCGGATCGGCGGCATCGAGAAGGCCGACGGGGCCGGAACCATCTCCTACGACCCCGACAATCACGACAAGATGGTCCGGCTGCGCCAGGCCAAGATCGACGGCATCGCGCGCGACATGGGCCCGCTGGAGGTCGACGACCCGGACGGCCGGGCGCGGGTGCTCGTACTCGGCTGGGGCTCGACCTTCGGCTCGATCGGGGCGGCGGTGCGCCGGATCCGGCTGGCCGGGGGCTCGGTCGCCCAGGCGCACCTGCGGCACCTGTCTCCCTTCCCCGCCAACCTGGGCGACGTGCTCGCCGCCTACGAGAAGGTGCTGGTTCCCGAGATCAACCTCGGGCAGCTCGCGCTGCTCCTCCGCGGGCGCTACCTCGTGGACGTGATCTCGTACAACCGGGTCCGCGGCCTCCCCTTCCGGGCGGCGGAGCTGGCCGGCGTCATCCAGGATGTGATCACCGATGTCTAACGGCATGGCCAACGACGGCGCCGACGCTGCCGCCCACCGCCCGGCCTCGCTCACGCTGGTGCCGGTCGCGGACGAGAAGCTCAGCACCAAGGACTTCAAGTCCGACCAGGAGGTGCGCTGGTGCCCCGGCTGCGGCGACTACGCGATCCTGGCCGCCTTCCAGGCCTTCCTGCCCGAGCTGGAAATCCCGCGCGAGAACCTGGTCATCATCTCCGGGATCGGCTGCTCCTCCCGGCTGCCGTACTACGTGGACAGCTACGGGATGCACTCGATCCACGGCCGGGCGCCGGCGATCGCCAGCGGGCTGGCCTGCACCCGCCCCGACCTGTCGGTGTGGGTGATCACGGGTGACGGCGACGCGCTCTCGATCGGCGGCAACCACCTGATCCACGCCCTGCGCCGGAACGTCAACATCAAGATCCTGCTGTTCAACAACCGGATCTACGGGCTGACCAAAGGCCAGTACTCGCCCACGTCCGAGCAGGGCAAGGTGACGAAGTCGACCCCGTTCGGCTCGCTGGACACCCCGTTCAACCCGCTGTCCCTGGCCATCGGCGCCGAGGCCAGCTTCGTGGCCCGCACCATCGACTCCGACCGCAAGCACCTCACCAGCGTGCTGACGGCCGCGGCGGATCACCGGGGCACGGCGTTCGTCGAGATCTACCAGAACTGCCCGATCTTCAACGACGAAGCGTTCGGCCCGCTGAAAGACCCAGCGACCAGCGGCGACCTGCTGATCCGGCTGGAGCACGGCGAGCCGGTCCGGTTCGGCCCGGGCAACAGCCAGGGGCTGCGTTTCGGCCGCTACGGCTCGCTGGAAGCGGCCGAGGTGGCCGGGGCCGGCGAGGGTTCGCTGCTTGTGCACGACGCCGAGACGGCCGACCCGGCCTACGCGTTCGCCCTGTCGCGGCTCGGCGGCGCGGACTTCACGCACACCCCGATCGGGGTGTTCCGCAACGTCGCCCGCCCCAGCTACGACGAGCTGATGGCCGCCCAGCTGGAAGACGCCCGGGCCAACCAGGGCCAGGGCGACCTGGCGGCGCTGCTGGCCGGCTCCGACACCTGGCAGGTCAACTGACCGCAACGGGGCCCGGCCCGCGCGGTCGGCGGCTGCGCCGCTTCTCGTTATGCCGCTTGTGCGGGATTTGTGGCTGTGGGCTGACCCGAGGAGGGCGCCATGACCGTCCGGGTGGAGCGCGACGGGCAGGTCACCACCGTCATCCTGGACCGCCCGGGCGTGCGCAACGCGGTGGACGGGCCAACCGCGGCCGCCCTGGCCGGGGCCTTCCGCGCCTTCGACGCCGACGGCGGCGCGCACGTGGCCGTGCTGTGGGGCGCGGGCGAGACGTTCTGCTCCGGGGCCGACCTCAAGGCGTTCGGCGGCCCGGACGGCAACCGGGCCGGCCCGGACGGCGACGGGCCGATGGGGCCGACCCGGCTGCGGCTGGCCAAGCCGGTGATCGCCGCGATCGCCGGGCACGCCGTGGCCGGGGGCCTGGAACTGGCCCTGTGGTGCGACCTGCGGGTGGTGGAGGAGGACGCGGTGCTGGGCGTGTTCTGCCGCCGGTGGGGGGTTCCCCTGGTCGACGGCGGCACGGTGCGGCTTCCCCGCGTGGTCGGGCTGGGCCGTGCCCTGGACATGATCCTGACCGGGCGGCCGGTCGCCGCCCCGGAGGCGCTGGCGATGGGACTGGCCGACCGGGTGGTCCCGCCGGGCCAGGCCCGGCCGGCGGCGGAGGCCCTGGCCCGCGAGATCGCCGCGCTCCCCCAGCAGTGCCTGCGCAGCGACCGGGCGTCCACGCTGGAGGGCGGCTGGCTCGCCGAGGACGAGGCGATGGCCAACGAGTTCCGCCACGGCATGGCGGTGCTGGCCGCGCCCGGCATGGCCGACGGTGTGAACCGGTTCCGCGGTGGCGCGGGCCGGGGCGGCACTCCCGCCTAAACCAGATAGCTGCCAAACGGATCCTCCGGGGCGACTGCCCTGCCCCTCGACTTCCAGCTCCGCGTGAAGTGGAGGGTGCGGTGTGGACTGGTCTGGCTCATCACCGCGGACCAACGAGGCGTCTCGGCAACACCACGGCCGCTCACCCCGCGAGTTTGGAGTAGTGCGCCGGGTCCTCCGGGGCATCTGGCGGTGCACTGCGAGGCGTCGCCGGGCTGCCGCTCGGTCTGGTACAGGCCGCGATGCGAGCGATGATTATGTGCCACCGCTGGGGTAGATGGCCAGGACGCCACGGCTCGCAGCGACAACGTTGGGGCCGGTGCGGGCCGTGGCCCTCACCTGGCTGCCGGCCGGTCTGGTACCGGCCGCGGCACGAGCCACATCAGCCGTAGCGCATCAGCTAGTGCCGCAGCAAGCTATGTTTGCCCGGTCGATGATGCAGCGCACGACCGCACTCTGACACCGAGAACGCCTCTCCGCCGCTGACCGTATGCTCAGCGCCGCGCCGCCTCGTGGGTTTGCCGCGGCGGCGTGACCGGCGTGACGTCAGCCTCGCGTGGCCCCTTCCACGCATGCCTGATGATCAGCAGCGCGACCAGGATCCCGACGGTACTGACGAAGTTCACCCCGGCGGACATCCCGGCTGGCTGACTGATCAGGGTGGAGAGCGCGAACAGCGCGGAGATCGCAGCGACCACCGCATTCGTCCAGCGGCTGGCGGCATCGTTGAGGACCAGCGTCAGATACGCCATGGCCGCGGGGATCAGCCAGAGGACCGCGATGTTGATCTGGACCGCAGCACTGTGGGTGTTGTATCCCCACAGCTGTCCGGCCATCAGGCCGTGGAGCACCCCGGGCCCGAGCATGAGCAGAGCCATGTTGGCCGACTGGCAGACCGCAAGGAAGATCCACAAGACCGTGATCCGCAGTTTCCAGGTAAGCATCGAAACCACCTCCAGGCGGGTGGGCCGACCTCCCGGAGCGGGCCGGTCCACCCGCAACGTTCGACCCTTTCACCGTGACATCCACCGATGGGTGAAGGCAGAGGCGAAGGGCCCCCCGATGGTCCTGACCCGCTTTGAGGTCGCCGAGCGCGTAATCGAGCACTTCGCCCTTCCGCGCTTCACCGGGGCAAACCCAACCTGATGCAGCACTAGTGGCTGGCGTTTGCTTGTCCCGGCCGCGAACGCTGAACAGGTGATGTTCGAAAACCCAGAGAGCGGCGGCCGGGCAAGAGGACACTGGCGAGATGGACTGGAGCGCTTTGGCCGGCGGGGTTGTTGGCGCAAGCATCCCCGCGCTCCTGGCCTTTGCGACGCTGGCGCGCAAGCCGCGCTGGCCCGGCCCGCCCCAGGACGGGTGAGGACCCGGCGGTGCGCCAGTAGCAGGCCTGCGGCCGGGTCCATGCCCACGGCCGCCCAGACTGGGCGCCTGCACGCAGCATGAGCGGGACGATCGGAGGACCGGATGAACCGGCTGAGAAAGGGACTGGCCGTGGCCGCGATGGCCCTGGTGATGGGGTCCCTGGCGGCCGGATGCGGGGGCAGCGGCCCGGTCAGCGGCGCCATCAAGACCGCGATCTCCAGCCTGACGCCTAGCCGGACCGCGATCCCGAGCCGGAGTGCGAGCATCGCGCCGCCGACACCCACCGCGGAAGCGCCTGCCCCCAGCCAGGCGCCCGAGAACCCGGCGGCCGCCTCCCCGGCCGCGGCGGCCGCGTCCGGCTCGTCGCTGCTGTGGCTGTGGATCCTGCTGGCCGTGGTCGCCGTCATCGGCCTGATCGTGTGGATCGCGCGTGCCTCTGGCCGGCGCTCGGCCGCCGCGGCGGGCTGGCACTCCAGGGTGATCAACACCTATGCGAAAGGCCAGGCGCTGGCCGACGCGCTGCGCATCGCCGAGGCCCGCGGGGCGCCGGCCGCTGGGGAGGCCGCCGCCCGCTGGGCCGGTCTCCAGGCCCGAGCGGACGACCTCACCCAGGAGCTGTACTCGCTGCGGGAGAGCGCCCCCCGTGAGGAAGACCGCGACCTGGTCGCGGACGCGCTCGCCTCCCTGCAGGCCCTGCGCTCCGCAATGGCGGAGGAGCAGGCCGCGGGCGGGGCAGGCGGGGCTGGCAGCCCGGAGGCTGCGCAGGTGCACAGCCGGCTGATGTCTTTCGAGGCATCCCTCCGCGCCCTCCGGGCGCCCGAGGAGCAGCTGCCCCGGATCTGATCCCGCCGGGGAACCGGCCAGGAGCGGCGGGCAGGTGCGCCGCTGACGGTCAGCAGACCGAGCGGACCGCGTCGGCGAGCAGCTCCAGCCCCTGGCCGAGCTCGGCATCGGTGATCGTCAGCGGCGGCAGCAGCTTGACCGCCTCGCCCTGCGAGCCCGCGGTTTCCACCAGCAGGCCCCGTTCGAAGGCGGCGGTGCTTATCTTCCCGGCCAGCTCGCCGGACTCGAACGCGAGGCAGTGCACCAGGCCCCTCCCGCGCGGCTCGATCGGGGTGCCAGGGACGGACTCGGCCAGGGCCGCCAGCGCCGCCGCGACCCGGTGGCCGTAGGCCAGGGTGCCGCGCTGGAGCGCGTCGTCCCGCCAGTAGGTCCGCAGAGCGGCGGTGCCGGTGACCAGCGCCGGGTTGACGCCACGGAAGGTGCCGTTGTGCTCGCCTGGCTCCCAGATGTCGAGGTCGGGGCGGATCAGCGTGAGCGCGAGCGGCAGGCCGAAGCCACCGATGGACTTGGACAGGCAGACGATGTCCGGCCTGATGCCGGCCGTTTCGAAGCTGAAGAACGGGCCGGTGCGGCCGCAGCCCATCTGCACGTCATCGACGATGAGCAGGATCCCGTGCCGCTGGCACGTCTCGGCCAGCCCGCGCAGCCATTCCGAGCGGGCCACGCGGATGCCGCCCTCGCCCTGAACCGTCTCCACGATCACCGCGGCCGGCTTGTCCGGCCCGCTGCCCCGGTTCTCCAGCAGCCGCTCCAGCCACAGGAAGTCCGGTATCTGCCCGCCCAGGGCGTGGTCGAACGGCATCGGTGTGGCGTGGGTCAGCGGTATACCGGCGCCGCCCCGGTGGAACGGGCTGCCGGTGACCGAGAGCGCGCCCAGCGAGCAGGGCTGAGGCGTGCCCGATCTGGGCGCCGCCGCCGAGCGCGGTGCCGATGTCGAGGACCGTGTGCTCGCCGACGAACACGTCCGCGCCCAGGGTGATGGCGCCGGTCTCGATGACACCGGCCTGGGCCCGGTAGCCGCTGATGAGCGTGTCCTTGCGGATCACGCTGCCCGCGCCGATCGTCAGCAGGTCGGTGCAGACGGGCACGTGCCGGGTGAAGATCGCCACCCGGCGGCCGATCCTGGCGCCCAGCGCCCGCAGGTAGAGCACGTACAGCGGGGTGCCCACGAACATCCGGGCCAGCGGGTTGGCGACGATCATCGTCTTGACGATCCAGAAGCGGAGGTAGGCCGGGCCCCACGCCCGGATGCGCCGCGGTTTCCAGCGGCCGATGAGGAGCCACTTGGCCACGACCGGCGCGGTGCCCATGGCCAGCAGCCCGCCGCCACCGAAGACCACCAGGCGGGCGTAGATCCCGAGCGCCCCGCCGCCCGCGGCGGCCCAGGCGGACCCCGCGTCCACCGCCAGGGAAAGGCCAACGAGATAGCCGACGAACGCCAGCAGCTGCAGCGCGCCGCACAGGAGATAGGGCAGCGTGCCTCGCGCTCCGGGCGCTCCCCCCGCAGGCGCCCCGGCCGCGGGCGCTCCCGGCGCGGCGGCCGGGCCGGGAGCGGGCCCCGGCAGCCCGTGGTCCGGGCCGGCCCCAGTGAGGGTGGCGGCCAGGCTGCGCACCGTCGGGTGCAGGTAGATGTCCTTCATCGAGACCGGCGGCAGGCCGCCGTGCTCGCGGAGAGCGGCGCTGAACAGGGCCATCAGCAGCGAGCTGGCGCCGAGGTCGGTGAAAAAATGGCTGTCGGCCGAGACGCGGTTGACGGCCAGCACCTGCGCCAGTGTCTCGGCCAGCACCCGTTCGGCGTCGGTCGCGGGGGCGCTGTGGTCACCCCGGGCGGCCATGAGGCGGGGACCGCGCGGCGCGGGCAGGCTCTTGCGGTCGGCCTTGCCGCTGGGCAGCACCGGGATGACCGGGAGCTGCTCCAGGTAGGCCGGGACCATGTACGCGGGGAGCCGCTCGCGCAGCTCCGCGTGGACCTGGCCGGGATCCACCGCGGGCGTGTCGGCCCGGGTGCTGTAGTACGCGGCCAGCTCCACCACATCCGGCGCGGGCTGGCAGGTGCTGACCACGGCCTGCGCGATGCCGGGCACCCGCAGCAGGACCGACTCGATCTCGGTCAGCTCGATCCGGTAACCCCGGATCTTGACCTGGGTGTCGATGCGGCCGTGATGCTCGATCTCGCCCTCGGCGTTCACCCGCCCCAGGTCGCCGGTCCGGTAGATCCGGCCCGGCGGGTTGTCCGGGATGCCCAGGAAGTCCGGCACGAAGGCCCGCTCGGTGAGGTCCGGGCGGCCCATGTAGCCGCGGGCGAGCCCGATCCCCGCGATGCCGATCTCCCCCATCGCGCCCGGCGGCAGGGCCGTGTCGGAGTCCGGGTCGAGCACCACCACGGAATAGGTGGGCAGCGGGACGCCGATCGTCACCGGCCGGCCCGGGTCCACCACCGTCCAGGTCGCCGTCACGGTGGCCTCGGTCGGGCCGTAGACGTTGAGGAACCGCCGTCCGGGCCGGTGCCAGCGGGCCACGAGATCCTGCGGGCACGGCTC
The DNA here is from genome assembly GCA_963730065.1 of uncultured Actinomycetes bacterium. Taxonomy (GTDB): domain Bacteria; phylum Actinomycetota; class Actinomycetes; order Streptosporangiales; family Streptosporangiaceae; genus UBA9676. The sequence continues at coordinate 34,949 of CAVSQL010000031.1, forward strand.
CCCGGACACCAGCAGGAAACGCAGTCCGGGAAGATCCTCATCCAGCGTGGCCAGCAGGGTCGGCACACAGCACAGCGCGGTGACCTGGCGGTCCCGCAGGAACGCGAACAGCTCCCGCCCGAGCACCCGGTCCCCGTCCGGCTTGGGCACCAGGGTCGCCCCCGCTATCCAGGGCACCCAGATCTCCTCGACGGAGAAATCAAACGCGATCGTCATGCCCTGGTAGACGCGGTCGGCGTAGCCGATCCCGTACACCTCCGCCGCCACCCGGACGAAGTTGCAGATGCTGGCGTGCCCGACCGCCACCCCCTTCGGCCGCCCGGTCGAGCCCGAGGTGTAGATGATGTAGCACAGGTCGTCGGCCGGCTCCCCGACCTCGCCGGCGCCGAGCCGGTCCCAGCTCTGCCGGGCGATCTGCCCGATCGCCTCGTCCAGGTACAGCAGCCTGGCCGGGCCCGCCAGGGGCCCGGCGCGCTCCGCCAGGTGCGAGCGCGACAGCACCGTCCGCACTCCGGCGTCGGCGACGATGTAGGACAGCCGGTCCGGCGGGAACCCGGTATCGAGCGGCACGTACGCCGCGCGGGCCTTCAGCACGGCCAGCATGCCGAGGTAGCCGTCCACCGCCCGGTCGGAAAGCAGCCCGACCCGGTCACCCGGCCGCACGCCCTGGCGTACCAGGAACCGGGCCAGCTGGTTGGCCCGCGCGTCCAGCCCCGCGTAGCTCAGCGTCCCGTCCACCGCGTCCACCGCGAGGTGCCTGCCCCGGCCCCCCTGGCGCATCCAGTCACAGCGGCGCTCGAACAGCCGCTCGAGGCGGTCGCCCGGCCGCCACCGGATCGAGTCGTCGTAGCCGGCGCTGGTCAGCACCCGGCCGTCCAGGCGGCTGCGCGAGCCCGGGCGGTCAGGCCTCCCGGCAGGCGGCCGCACGTCGATCGCGGCACTCGCTGCGCCCGCGGCCATCAGCCCTCACGTCCCGTCGGCCATGCCGACAGCCGGTGCCCCGGCCGGGTGGCGGCGTTTTCGCGCTGCCACGGACCACCAGGCACTGTCCAGGAAGGTGGTGCTTCATGGTGGCGGGCACGCGGTGGTGGTCGAGCGGGGTGGCCAGCCACGCGCCTGATCCTGGGCCGGCTTCCTGAGGTCTCGCTGGATTCGCCCAGCGAGACGGCTGAAAGCCGGAACCCAGCCCCCCTGGTGACGGCCGGGCCAGTCCTTTGAAAGGGCACACACCCGCTGACCAGGCATGCCATGGTCTATGTAGCAGCCCAGCCCGTGAGCGGGGCCGGTGTCGCGGCGGCGGACGAGCTGGCCGAGGTTCGCTGACCCAGCAGGGCCGGGATAGATGAGCCGATGCCCGGCATCCATGAGCCGGCCCGCGAGTACCTGCGGAGGGTGTTGTGAGTCCAGCCCGCTGGGCCGTCGTGGTCCTGGCCGGGGCCGCGCTCTGCGTGCTGATTGGCCTGGCCATCGCGTCCCACCTGGATTTCGTCCTGCTCGGCCTCGTGGTGGTGTTCGCCGTGGGGGCGACGTACTTCGCGGGACGGCTGGACAAGCGGAGGCGGTGACCGCTACCGGTGCGTGACGTACCAGAGGTCAACGATGTCCGTGTGCCCGTTCCAGGACAGGGTGAACTGCCAGCAGCCGGGCGCGGGGACGACGATCTCGGAGGGGTAGATCTCACCCGGGGTCGAATCGGCCGGCCAGGCCGATGACACGACGGGCGCAGTGGCGCCGGCCGGATGGCCGGTGAGCCGCAGGGGCTGGCCGTCGCGGGGGGTAGCGACCACCCAGAGGATCTTGTCCGAGTACGGCTGCGGGTTCCCTGCCATCAGCGGGTAACCGAACAGGAACCCCGCCACCTGTCCCCGCTCAGCGAGCGCATACCGGATGGGCGGGGGATTCGCGGAGGACGCCCAGCCCGGGGCGGCCCCCCGCAGCAGCCGGGTCGCGCCGCAGCCGCCGCTGGTGTACGCCGCGCCCCGCACCGGCGGCGGGCCAGTGGGCGCCGCCGGTCCTGCGCTGCGGCTGCTGGCGGGCGCCGGGGTGCTGGCGCCCGTTGCCACCCGGGCCGGATGACCCGCCGTGCACGCCGTGGCGAGGATGGCGCATACCGCGGCTGCCAGACAGGCAACCCGTGTCATGTCCTGACTATAGGGCGCTCCACCAGCATCGAGCGATGGGCTTCCGTAACGCCGTACGCACTGCAATACTGCGTTGATGACGGCTCTTAGCGTCGCCCTGCTCAACCTCAAGCCGGGCACGGGCAAGACCACATCAGCGGTCTGGCTGGCACACATCTTCGTGCAGGCCGGCAGGCAGGTGCTTCTTGTGGACGCGGATCCTTCCGGCAGTGCCCTGGAGTGGTCCGATCTCGCTGCCATGGACCCTGGGGTGCCGCCCAGGGCGGCGTTTCCTTTCCGGATTGTGGCCCTGCCCTCTCGCGGCCTGCACCAGCGGGTGCCCGAGATCGCCCATGCCGATGACGTGGTCATCATCGACGCCCCGCAACTGGAGGACCACGCCGGTATCGCCCGGTCGGCGATGCGGTACGCCGACGAGATCCTGATCCCGTGCGCGCCGAGCCCCATCGAGATCAATCGCACCACGCCCGTCCGGGACGAGATCACCGAGGTCGAGGCGATCCGGGACACCCCCGTCCGTTCGGCGGTGCTGCTGAATCGCTGCATCACCCGGGCGAACTCCACAGCTAACGGCAGAGAGGTGCTGGAGGGCCTAGGCTATGACGTGCTGCGGACGGCCGTGCCACGGCTAGAGGTTTACGCCCAGAGCTTCGGCATGCCGATTCCCGAGATAGGCCGCGATGTGTGGCGCGGCGTGGCCCACGACCTCATCGAGCGATGCGTTCCTCTCGGGAAGGTACCGTTATGACCACAGAGCGGGAGCGGCGCAAAGCGCAGATGGCCGCCGCCGCGGCGCGGCGGGCGGAGCCCGATGCCGGCCCGGCTGGCAAGACGGCGATCCGGTCAAAGCCGGTCCGGATCACCCTCGACCTGAGCCCCGAACTCTACCGGCAGCTCACCCGGTGGGCGCACTCGGCCGCGATCGAACTGGACGTGCCGCGGGTCGCCCTGGCGGACGCGGTGCGGGCGATGATCAGGGTCTCAACGGAGAGCCCGGACGAGGTCATCGAGCGGCTTCGCCGGGATCTCGAGCAATAGCTGCTACTTCTGTTCGAGAACGCGCCGTTTGGCCGCCTCATAGTGAGCGTCGGAAAGCACACCCTGGTCGTGCAGCTGTGCGAGCTTCTGCAGCTGCGATATCCACGACCCCTCGTCATCCGCAGCCCCGGGTGGCGGCTGGGCGGGAGCGGCTGATCTGCCGGGGGCGGCCGGGCTGGGCCGGCGGGGCGGGCGCGGAGGCGCCGGGGCTGGCCGGGGCGAAAGGCTGCTGGCCTGCGGGATTCACCCCGAGCTGCCGCCAGAACCGCTCGGCCTGCGCCATGTACGGGGCTTCGGCGAACCGCCCCGCGCGGAACGACGCGGTCGCGCTGGACATCGAACGTATGTGAGGCAGCTGCGCGCCGCTGAGCTGAAGGCCCCGGCTGCAGATGGGGCACACCAGATACTCGTCCGTCCCCTACGGCACGACGGGCACGAAGTAGAGACGCACCGACTTCTTCGACCGGACGTGGTGGAAGAACACCTGGTTGTGACAGTTCGGGCATACGCCCGGCGCGACCTCGCCCAGGTCCTCCTGCTTATCCGGCCCCCAGCCGAAAATCACCATGCGCCGATTGTCCCGCAGGCCGCTCCCGCACGCGCCGCCCAACGGGGCCGGGCCACCCCGTAGGGTGGCCCGGAGCTCGTTGGGATGGGTGGTTCAGACCTTGACGGAGATCGGCGCCAGCGGTCCTGAGGGGGCCGGGTTGGGCTGCCTCACGTTGAAAGCGCACTCGCCGAACGCTCTGCCCTGAACCCGGTTGGGGGAACTCATAGAGTCGCCGTACTGGGTCGCCGGGTTGTTGTTGAAGCAGGCGATGCTGCCGCGGACGTGGTTGGCCAGCACCTCATTGGCATCCGGGTCGGCCATCGTGTTATGGGCGGTGAAGATATTTCCATGGACGTGATTGCGCAACGCCCCCATCCAGCAGGTCTGGAGCCTGGTGATGGACAGGTTGCCGCCGATGTTGTTGTCCTCGGCGTCGCTGAACACCGGGGACTTCAAGAAGGCGAAGATCCCGCTGGTCGGGACGGCGCAGGTCACACCGCCGCCCCCGCCGCGCAGGCTGACATTCTCCCCGATCTTGCTGGCGTGGAGGAGGACGGCCAGTGCCCGTGATGCCTGCACGCCGCCGGACACCCGGTTCTTGCCGGTCAGGGTGCCGCCGGTCCCTGCGTTCGGGTCATCGGAGCAGGGACTGAAGTTCGGTTCGCAGCCCATCGCCAAGGTGGCGCCGCGCTGCACTTTGACATTCCCGCGCACGGTCAGGCTGGACGTGCCGGTCCCGGCCACGTCGTTGAGCGCGAACGTCGCGTTCAGGACCGAGCCGGGCGCGAGGATCAAGTTTCCTTTGATCACCGCGGCGCCGCCGTTGACGGCACAGACCCCTTTGATCACCACGTTGCCGCGGAATGTCCCGGCCAGCACGCCCGGTGCGGTCAGCGTGCCGGTACAGGTGTTGCGCTGCCCATGGTGAGTGCTGGCGGCCGCCGCCGCGCCCGCTCCCATGACGATGATCGCCAAGGCCAGTGACGTTACCGATGCAAGCCGTAGCAGTTTCAGCATGGCATTCCCCCCGATTCAGTGTCCCCGTGTCATCGCGACTGCACGAAACGTGAGAATCGCGTTTGACCCACTGCCCCTTTCGTTCGGGGACTTTAAACCTCGCGGCTCCAGCTGGCAAGGGCAGCCTGGTAAAGCTTGCCCCATGTCAGGTTCCAGCGATGGCCATCGGTGCAGATGGCAGCCAGCCTTACGGACGCGGCGCGCGACCGCCGGCGGTGCCTGCCCCGCCGCTGACTGCGCTCCCCCACGGCAGCAGGCGCTACGCGCGGAACGTTCCGGGAACGTTACCGCGGCTCAGGAACGCAGGAACTCAGCATGGTCGCGAGCCGGCGGCGCGGATCAGCCCTCCTGGGCCGCCGCCAGCGCCTCGGCCGCGATCGGTGGCGGCGCGTGGAAGTCCCAGGCCCTGAACAGGACCGCGTTCGGCACGCCCATGGCACGCCCCTGCAGGCGGGTGATGCCCGTGATCATCAGCCGGGGCGGGGGATGGCCAGGGATTCCGGCCAGGTACTGGGCATGTGCTTCCAGGGAGGCGATGCCGCGTTCCAGCGGTTCCCCGGTCACGTCCACACCATGCGTGGGCTGCGCGTCCCCGCCCAGGAGCAGCCATCGCACCGAATGCGGCTCGAGGCCCTCGTCGAGCAACTCGGGGAAGACCCACCGGTTGGCGGCGTCGCGCAGCGCATCCACGGCGGCGAGGCCCGCCACCCGGTGATCGGCCTGGTTCAGCCCGATGCGGACCTCGACCTCCCAGGATCCGGCCACCACCGCGTCCGGCTGGCGGCGGCGGATGACGCGGGCGATGTCGCGCCGCAGGCCCAGGCCGTACTCAAGCATGCCATCCGGATGATCAAGGAACTCGACCTCAGAAACGCCGACCGCTTGCGAGCCTGCGATCTGCTCTCCGGTGCGCAGTGGCGCGGTCCGCTCCGGCGGGCTGCTGTCCATGCCAGCCTCCCCCCGGGTGAGGAGCAGGTAGGCAACATCCACGCCGCGCGCCGTCCAGGCCGCGACGGCCGATGACGTCCCGTACTCCACATCGTCGGGGTGCGCCACCACGCACAGCACCCGGCGGAAGTCATCGTCGGCGAACGGCGGAATCAAGTCGGTGGTCATGGCCGACAGGGTAACGGCTGCCCTGGCCAGCAAGATCACCGGGGCATCGGCGGGCGGTGAGACCCGGGCCGGGCACGGCCGGCGGTTACGGCTCCGGCGCTCCCTCACCCGCCGCCAGCAGCTTCCGCGGGGTGGCGTACCGGCGAGCTTGTCCCCGGTACGGTCGAAGAGCGCCATGCGCGTTACTCCCAGCTACGGCCCGATGGTGCGCCGCGGATCACGATCCGCACGTCCGTCACACCGGCCGGTCAGTCGTGGCCGGCGCCGGCGTCAGATAAACGGCCCAACGTCAGTGTGCGGGATGTCGGCAAGACCGGAGCGTTCCTTGATCAGATTTCGACGGTCTGCGTGTCGGCCGGGGTGATGAACGGGCCCGACGCCATCGACGGCCCGCCCGCCCCCGGTTTCACGCTCGGCGGTGGGCCCGCTGGCGGCCGCGGGGAGGCGGTCGAGCCTTTTTGCTGAACGGGATTGTGGCGCCTTCGGAGTGTATGCACAGCGTGCCGGAATAATGGCCGGAATAATGGATTGCTCCGCGGAGGATGTCGCTGGCCACCGAGCTGGGGATCTCGAACGTGACGGTGGCCAGATAGCGTCCTCGACGTCCCTGATCCTTGCGTCGTCATACACGCGGTCGAACTCGGCCATCGGCGTCCCTTCGTCGAATCCCCCAGGGAACGGGGTCTCGCATCGCGCCCCCGGCCGTATCCCGCGCCGCGCCCGGCAGTGGCCAGGTGGCCGCCGATGACGGCAAAGGAAAATGGTACAAAGAAGGCGAAACGGGCGATGATTCCGTGCTGCACTGTGCTCATGCTGCACGGTGCCAGGCCTGGTTGGTAAGCCACCCCGCCGTCACCGGGCGGCAGGCCTGGCCCGCTGCCCCAGTGCCGCGCAGCGCACGGCGCGGGCGGCTGCCGCCACGCTGCCCGGCTTCCCGGCACCCATCGGGAAGACGGGCATAGAGGAGGTCCGGCTCACTGTAGCGATACAGTCTCGCGGTCATGCCGACAAACCGTTGCGTGTGATGGCACCATATACGCCATACGCGACATACGTCACATCTCGCCCCGCCAGCGATGTGGCCCGGGCGGGCGTCCCTGATCCTATCTTCGACGTACGGAAGAGGACGCAAATGGCGCAGCACCGCGCCCCGCGCAGGCCCGTCGGCATCTGGATCGCGATCACCGTCCTATTGGCGGCCTCCGTGATCGCAACACTCTGGATCCCGTTCTACAACCACCTCCTCCCGGCGTTCCGGGACTTCCCCTTCTTCTACTGGTACCAGCTCATGTGGGTACCGATCGTCGCGATTCTGTCCGCCGCCGCCTACCTGCTCAGCAGGGTGGCGCGGCGGGGCAACGCGGACCGCCAGCAGGCAGTTCCCGGACAAGGTCCCGGGGGAGGCGAGCTGACATGAGCGGCAACGCGGTCGCGCTCGTCATCGTCATCATCATGTTCGCGATCGTCACCATGGTCGGCTTCGCCGCCGCCCGCTGGCGTCAGGCCGAGGACCGGCTCCACCTCAACGAGTGGGGGCTGGGCGGGCGCGGCTTCGGCATCGTCATCACCTGGTTCCTGCTCGGCGGTGACATCTACACCGCCTACACCTTCATCGCCGTGCCGGCGCTGGTGTTCGGGGTCGGGGCTCTCGGCTTCTTCGCCGTGCCCTACACGATCGTCGTCTTCCCGATCGTGTTCGTGTTCGCCCCCCGGCTGTGGTCGGTGTCCCGGGTGCACGGCTACATCACCCCGGCCGACTTCGTCCGCGGCCGCTACGGCTCCCACGGCCTGGCGCTGGCCGTCGCGGTGACCGGCATCCTGGCCACCATGCCCTACATCGCCCTGCAGCTGGTCGGCATCCAGGCCGTGCTCACCGTGCTCGGGGTGCACGGTGACTGGCCGCTGATCATCGCCTTCGCGGTGCTCGCCGCCTTCACCTGGGTGTCCGGGCTGCGCGCGCCGGCCCTGATCGCCTTCATCAAGGACACCCTCGTCTACCTGATGATCATCGTGGCGATCTTCTACATCCCGGGGCGGCTGGGCGGCTGGGGGCACATCTTCTCCACCGCGGGCGCCCATCTGGCGCAGACCAACCCGAAGACCGGGAAGCCGTTCGGCTCGCTGACCGTCGGGCCCACCGCCGTGTGGGCGTACTCCTCGCTGGCCCTGGGCTCCGCCCTGGCGCTGTTCATGTACCCGCACGCGGTGACCGGGGTGCTGGCCTCGCGCCGCCGCAACGCCATCCGCTTCAACACGGCGATCCTGCCCGCGTACACGCTCATGCTCGGGTTCGTGGCCCTGCTGGGCTACATGGCCCTGGCCGCGCCCAGGGTACCGGCGGAGGTCAAGGCACACGGCGCCAACGCCCAGCTGGCCGTGCCCTTCCTGTTCCAGGAGATGTTCCCGCCCTGGTTCGCGGGCATCGCCTACTCGGCCATCGTCATCGGCGCGCTGGTCCCGGCGGCGATCATGTCGATCGCGGCCGCGAACCTGTTCACCCGCAATATCTATTTGGAGTACTTCAAGCCGGACGCCACCCGGGCCCAGCAGACCAGGGTCGCTCAGTCCGTCTCACTGGTCGTCAAGGCGGGCGCACTGGTATTCGTGCTCGCCCTGAGCAAGACCTTCTCGATCAACCTGCAGCTGCTGGGCGGGATCTGGATCCTGCAGACCTTCCCGGCCATCGTGGTGGGCCTCTACACCCGCTGGTTCCACCGCTGGGCCCTGGTCACCGGCTGGGCGGTGGCGATGGTGTACGGCACCCTCACCGCCTACAACACCCCCGCACCGGGCGTACCCGGCTCACACTTCGGCGCGTCCACGGCGAACGTGCCTGGCCTCAATCACACCGTGTACATCGCGCTCACCGCGCTCGTTATCAACCTGGTGGTGGCAGCGGGGCTGAGCGTCATCTTCCGGCTCGCGAAGCTCCCCGCCGGGACGGACGAAACCCTGCCCGCCCACTACCAGGCCGACCCGCCGGGAATGCAGAGGCCAAGGGTCCCGATCACCAGGATGACGGTCGGCCGACCCTGACCCCAGCGGCGAGGGCGGCGTCTTCGAATTCCCAGGCGAAGCGCTGCGGACCAAATTCACTCGCCGCCAGGCCGCCCCACGACGGTGGTCCGGGTCACATCAGCCGTCCTGGCCGCCCGGTCCCTATGACTTTCAGGCTCCCGCGATCCTCACCAGCACTATCGCCTTCAAGGACTTGTCGGTGATGGACGGCATCAGGCGTTGGTCGGCTCGAGGTTGTCCTCGATCTTCACGGCCTTGTTCAGCGAGTTGTCGACGACCTTCATCTCGAAGGGGTACTTGCCGGAGGTCTCCTTCCACTGCACGCCGACCGGGTTGATAATGGCCACGCCCGGCGCCGGGCCGTCGGCGAAGTTGAGCGTCCCGCACATCCCGGAGTAGCGCACCTTGTGCAGCGCGCTGGCGACCTCCTGCTTGTCATGGGGGTCGCTGACGCCTCTGGTGAACGTGTGGTGGGCCACCTCGAACAGGCTGTAGGTGGACCCGATCGACTGCACCCACTGATTGCCGGTCTGCGCCTGGAAGGCGTTGGCCAGGGCGCTCGCGGACATGCCGTCCAGCGAGGACTTGTTCGGCATGTACGGGCCCCACCAGGAGTCGGTGGCGATGTTGCGGACCAGCGGGCCGAGCGCGACCGTGTCGGCCGGGAACAACAGCACCTTGGCCACCGTGGCCAGCTTCGGCCGCCAGCCCTGCTGATGGGCCTGCTTCCAGAAGATGTTGAAGTCCGGCGGGAGCGGGGAGTTGCTGAAGTACTGGGCGTCGGTGTTCTTGAACTTGGTGATCATCGAGGTGTAGTCGGTGGTGCCGTCGGCGTAGGCGCCGCCGTCGACCGGGTGGTAGCCCGATGTGCTGATGAGCGGTATGAACCCGGCGCGGAACGCGTTGCCGTCGGCGTCGTTGGGGTACTGGCAGGCGACGTTCTTGCTGCTGGCCGACATCCGGTTCCACATCGGCACGAAGCAGCCCTGGAACTGCTTGAACCCGAAGAAGAACAGCGTGCAGTACTGCAACGCCAAGGTGGGGCTGGCCGGGTCGCCGCCCAGCCCGGCGTACCAGGACTCCCACGGGTCGTTGGTAGCCGCACACGGCACGCCCTCGGTCTGGGCCACCACCGCGACCGGGTTGACCGTCTCGGGGGTGGACGAGGTCAGCAGCAGGTCGGCGTTGTTGTTGAGGATGAGCTGGCGGGCCAGGTCCGAGGCCCGGCTGGGATTCGACTGGCTGTCGGCGACCACGATGTTGACGGCGTACTTCCTGCCACCGACCGTGAAACCGTTGGCATAGGCCTTGGTGGCGCGGATGGTGTTGATGACGAACTTGTCACCCGACGCGAACCCGGACAGCGAGCCGGTGAACGGGGCGATGTAGCCGATCGTGATCGTGTTGGTGGCGGAAGCGGTCTGCGAGCCCTTGACGCTTGCGGTGCACGCGGCCAGCACGCCGCCCGCGCCGGCGGCCAGCGCACCCGCACCCAGACCCCGCAGCACGGACCGCCGCGAGAGGCCTTGCTCCGGCGGCCGTCCGCCCGCTCCCCTTTCAGGGCTCATTTCTACTCCTTCGCACTTAACGTCACAGGGCGTGCCGACGGCCGGGCCGGCCATCATTGTGCGGCCCGAACGCGGCGCGGACGCAGCCGCTCAGCAGCACCGTCATAGTGCATCATGGATGAGGACGTGTTTTGCCCACTTCGCGCTAACGTCTCGGCTTGTGACTGCCCCATTGGCCCCATTAACCACAGCTCGTCACCCGTTTTCTCGGTGGCGCGGCCGGCCAGGGCGCGGCCGCCGTGGACTATGGGTTCGTCGGCGCGAGGCTGGCCTGGATCTTCACGGCCTTGTTGAGCGAGTTGTCGACGACCTTCATCTCGAACGGATGCTAACGTCTCCGGCTTGTGACCGCTCAGCCGCGCCGCGGCAGCGGGAGCAGCCTGTGCGGGCGTTCCCCGCCCACCCGGAGCCAGTATCCGACCGGGAACAGCCGCACGTTGATGCGCTCGTCCACCAGGCCCCACAGCCCGCGGCGCGCGAACAGGGCCACGAAGATCGCGACCAGGCCCAGGATGATCAGGTACCACGCGTTGTACGAGGCCAGCGTCTGCTGCAGCACCATGTACACCGCGGTGCCGACGATCGGTCCCTCGATCGTCCCCAGCCCGCCGATAATGGCCGCGAACGCCATCTCCGCGGTCCACTGCACGGTGAACACCGCGCTCGGCTGCACCTGGAGCTGGCTGATCGCCAGCACCGCGCCCGCGGCGCCGCAGCCGACGCCCGCCACCACGAACACCAGCATCCTGGCCAGGCCGACCCGCGCCCCGGAGCTGCGCGCGGCCACCTCGTCGTCGCGGATGGCGGTGAGCACCAGCCCGAGCCGGCCGCGCAGCAGCAGGTAGATGGCGGCCAGCGCCAGCACCGTGACGGCCAGCCCGGCCCAGTAGGTGTACGCGGTGAGCAGCGCCGGGCTCAACCCGGACAGGCCGGGCAGCGGCATGCCGGTCCCGCCGCCGATCGAGGAGAACTTCTCGATGATGAGCATGATGGTCGCGGCGAGTACCCAGGTGGCGATCGCGAAGTACCCGCTGCGCAGCCGGGAGACAAGCCACCACATCGGCAGCGCCGCGACGCCGCAGCCGATCGCGGCGACGGGCAGCGCGGCGAACGGCGAGGTGCCGTTGATGGCGAGGATCAGCACGAAGTACGCGCCGAGCCCCACGAACGCCTGCTGCCCGACCGATACCAGGCCCGCGTATCCCGCCAGCAGGTTCCACATGCTCGCCAGCGTGAGCACGATGAACGCCTGCACCAGGATGGCGGTGGTGCCCGAGTGCACGATGTAGGGGAAGTACGCGAGCACGACGACGACGACCAGCGCGCCCGCCCCGGTCCAGGCCACGTTTCTGCGCGACCGGGTGACCCGGAAATTTTCTGCCGGGCGAGCGGTGGTTTCCGTGGCCAGGCTCACGACTGTGCTCCCCGGGAGATAAGGCCCTGCGGGCGCAGCGCGAGCACGGCCAGGAACACGATGAACCCGGCAAGGGTCTCGTCGGAGATGCTGATCTGGGCGCCGACCTGCTGGGCCACGCCCAGGACCACGCCGCCGAGCAGGGTGCCCCACAGGGAACCGAGCCCGCCGATCACCACCGCCGCGAACGCGAACAGCAGGATCGTGTCGGTGCCCGTGGTCGGAGAGAGCTGGGAGTACATGCCGTAGGCGATGCCGCCCAGCGCCACGGTGCCGAACGCGATCGCCGCCGCGATGCCGAACACGTGCCGGGCGTCGGCCCCGGCCAGCTGCGCCGCCTCCTTGTCGTCGGCCACGGCGCGGATCAGGCGGCCGTACTTGGACGAGGAAAGGAAGTACTGCAGCCCGAGCAGCACCATCACGGCGACCGCGAAGATGACCACGGGCAGGTAGCCGATCTGGATCTGCGAGCCGAGTGTGAAGGAGCCGCTCACCAGGGCCAGCCCGGTGCCGATCGCGCGGCTGTTGGCGGTGAAGAACTGGAGCAGGCCATTCTCGATCACCACCGACAATCCGAGGGTGACCATCAGCGTGGTGAGGACGCTGCGGTCGAGCGCGCCCTGGAGGATCGTGCGCTGCACTAGGTAGCCGAGCAGCGCCATCAGCGGTACCACAATGACGAAGGACCAGAGCACGGGCATGTGGATGACCGCGATGATGCCGATCGCGATGTAGCCCGCGACCACCGCGAGGTCGCCGTGCGCGAGGTTCACGACCTTCATCACCCCGAACATCAGCGACAGCCCGCAGGCGAACAGCGCATACAGCCCGCCGATCAGCACCCCCTGGATGATGGCGTTTACCCAGGCCACTACGGCTCCCCCCCTTCTCCGGGCGGGCTGGCACCTGCGGTGGTGGCCAGCCCGAAGTAGGCCGCCTCGACCTGGTCCGCGGTAACGCCGGCGGGCCTGCCTTCCAGGGTGGTCCTGCCCTCCAGCAGGCAGTGGATGTGTGATGCCACCCGCAGGGCCTGGCTCACATCCTGCTCGACGAGCAGCACGGTAAGTCCGGTCGCCAGGATCTGCGGCAGCATGCCGTAGATACGCTGGACGACCACGGGCGCCAGGCCGAGCGACAGCTCGTCGAGCAGCAGCACGCGGGGGTTGGCGACCAGGGCCCGGCCGATGGCGACCGTCTGCTGCTCACCGCCGGAAAGCTGGGCGGTGAGCTGACCCCGGCGTTCCCGCATCCAGTCGAACATCTCGTACACCCGATCGATCGTCCACGGGCCCTGCCGCGCGTACGTCGCGCCGACCTTCAGGTTTTCCTCAACCGACAGCGACCCGAACAGCCGCCTGCCCTCGGGCACCATGACGATCCCCTGCGCGGCCCGGCGCTCGGGGCGCAGCCCAGTCACGTCCGTCCCGTCGAACAGGATCAAGCCGGCCGTCGGGTGGTGCAGGCCGGCGATGGTGCGCAGCAGCGTCGATTTGCCGGCGCCGTTCGCGCCGATGATCGCGTAGACCTCGCTGGGGAACACCCGCAGCGAGATGGCATCCAGGGCCCGGAGCTGCCCGTGGTGCACGACCAGGTCACGGACCTCCAGCAGCGGCGTGCCGGTTTCTTGCCGCTCGCCGTCCCCCGATACGGTCAAGGCTCGCCCCGTTCCCCGTCCGTCGCCCCATCCCCCTCCACCGCCGGGGGTGCCCCCAGGGACCCGCCAGCCAGCGCCGCGGTGACCTCGGTGCCGAGGAAGACCTCGCGGACCGCGGGCTCGGCCAGCACCGTGGCAGGCTCGCCATCGCCGACGAACTTGCCGCCGGCCAGGCAGATCAGCCGGTTCACCACAGGGGTGAGCGCGCGCACCACGTGCTCGATCCAGATCACCGTGGTGCCCTGGGCGTTGACGCCGCGGACGATCTCGACCAGCTGGGCAACTTCAGGGTCGGTGAGGCCGCCTGCCACCTCGTCCAGCAGCACCAGCGAGGGCTGCGTGGCCAGGGCGCGGGCGAGTTCCAGCCGCTTGCGCTGCAGCAGGCCGAGCCGCTCGGCGGGCCCGTTCGCCTGGCCGGTCATGCCGCAGCGGTCCAGTGCCTCGACCGCGGCCGCGTAACTGGCCCGCCGCCGCAGCCCGCCGCCCTGCTGGGCGGCGACGAGCAGGTTCTCGAACACGGTCATGTCCCCGAACGGCCGCGGCACCTGGTAGGTGCGGCCGATGCCCAGCCTGCACCGCGCCGCCGGGTTCAGCTTAGTGACCGTGCGGCCGGCGAAGCGGACCTCGCCGGCCCCCGGGGCCAGGTCGCCGGAGATGAGGCCGAACAGGCTGGTCTTGCCAGCGCCGTTCGGCCCCACGATCCCGACCACCTCCCCGGGGCCGACGGCGAACGACAGGTCCTCCGCGATGACGACCCGGCCGAACCGCTTCGTCACACTGTCGAGCTCGAGCAGCGGGCTGGTCATCCGGTCACTGGTTGGTCGGCAAGAGGTCGGCGGTGATCTTCGCCTGCGGCTGCAGCGTGTTGTCCACGACCTGGGCCTCTACCGGGTACTTGGTGCCCTTCTGCCACTGGATGCCGACCGGCGGGGTGATCGCCACGCCCGGCGCGGGGCCGCCGGAGGCGAAGTTCAGCGGCCCGGCCACCGCCTGCGGGAGGTTCACCTGGTGGATGGCGGTGGCGACCTCGGCCTTGTCGTGCGGGTCGCTCACCGCGGTGAGGGCCGCGTGGGCGGCCTCGAAGAGGCTGTAGTTGCTGATGTTGGAGTTCCACTGGCCGTGGCCGGACGTCTCGAACTCGTTGGCCAGCTGCTGGCAGGTCTCCCCGGTGAACGAGGACTTCCACGGCAGCGACGGCGCCCACCAGGCGTCGGTGGCGACGTTGTACGACAGAGCGCCGAGCGCGTAGGCGTCGGGCGGGAACAGCAGCACCTTGGCCACGGTCGCCAGCTTCGGCTTGAAGCCCTGCTGCGCCGACTGCTTCCACATGGTGGCGAAGTCGGGCGGCAGCGGCACGTTGGTGAAGAAGTCGGCCTTGGCCGCCTTGAACTGGGAGATCATCGAGGAGTAGTTCGTGGTCCCGTCGGGGTAGGGCGAGGACAGGACCATCTTGTAGCCCGCCGCCGTGGCGATCGGCGGGAACACCGCGCGGAAGGCATTGCCGTCCGAGTCGTTGGGGAACGCGGCGGCGACGATCTTGTTGGTGTGGAGCTGGGCGTGGATCCGGTCCCACATCGGGATGAAGCACTTGACCAGGTGCTCGGCGCCCAGGAAGTACATCACCACGTACTTCGCCTTCTCCGTCGCGTGCTGCGGGTTGCCGTTAGGGAACAGGTTGAGGTACCAGGACTCCCACGGGATGTTCGCGCAGATCAGCGGCGTGCCGAGCGACTCGGCCTGGCTGGCCACCGCGTTGACGGTCTCCGGCGTGGACGACGCCAGCAGCAGATCCACGCCGTCGCTCAGGATGGCCGTCCGGGCCAGGTCCCCGGCCCGGGTGGGGCTGGACTGAGAGTCGTAGGACTTGATGGTGACCGGGTAGGTCTTGCTGCCGATCTTGAACCCGTTCTTGTACGGGGTGGTCTGCTTGATCTTAGAGATCACCCAGTTGTCTGGCGCACCGAACCCGGACAGAGGGCCGGTCAGCGGGTGGATCCAGCCAATCGTGATGCTCTTGGTGCTGCCCGAGCTGGCCCCCTTGATGCCGGAGCTGCACGCCTCGAGCAGGCCGCCGCCCCCCACAACGACTGCGCCAGCGCCGATCGCGCGCAGCAAGCTGCGCCGGTCCATGCCGCCGACCGGGCTGCTGCTGCCGGAATGCACCGTCTGGTCACTCATATTTCATCGATCTCCTTGTGAGGTCATATTGCAGCGGCGGGGACCGCACAGCCGCAACCAAGCCGGGCCGGTCCCTTCACCAGGGAGCGTCTGGTGACCTGCAGATGCTCGACGGCCACCCCTTCGCTTCCTGACGTTCCATTCCGTCTCCTGGGCGCCAGCGCCCGCGCTAACGCCGTAAAACAGGGCCACTTCCGGACCCAGCTCATGCCTTGTGACTACAGTGTTACTCAAAATCACAATTTTGTTCGCATAGCGTACAACGATTCGCAATACAGAACTCAATCATGATGGAACTTCGGCTGTCAACTGGATCCCAGGAGACATTCGAGCAGGTAACAGCGGGGACAAGATGGCATAACAAGTGGCCGTGAAGCAGCCGGGATGAACATACAGCACAACGCCCAGCTTGTAGCCAATATTGGCGACAAAATCTGCGAAGACCTGGCCAGCGGGCGGTGCGGGTCCCTCGCGAAGCACGGTTCGGGCCCGTGGGGGACGGTTCGGGCCCCGTGGGGGACGGTTCGGGCCCGTGGGGGACGGTGCGGGCCTCCGCCAGCGACGAATGCGGCCGCCCAGGGGCGGCATCAGCGGCCGGAGGGCGGCCAATCCTCAGCCCATCGGATGGGTCCGCTCATACGGGTGATTCTGCCGCGCGGCCGCTTAGCCCGTGCGGCGCACTACGTAATCGCAGAGGGCCTCGAACGCGGCGCGGGCGGGGGCGTCGGGCAGCCCCGCGATCTCGGCCCGGGCGGCCGCGGCCCAGTGCCGCAGGTCGCCGCGCGCCGCCTCCATCGCCGGGTGGGCCCGCAGCAGCGAGAGCGCCTCGGCGTGCAGCAGCGGATCGGTCAGGTCGGCCGAGCTGAGCAGCTCGGCCAGCCGACCGTCGGAGCGGGCCGGTGAGCGCAGCGCGTGCAGCACCGGCAGGGTCCGCACCCCTTCCCGCAGGTCGGTGCCGGGGGTCTTGCCGGACTGCTCGGATTCGCTGGCGACGTCGAGGATGTCGTCGGAGAGCTGGAACGCCACCCCGAGGGCGTGGCAGGCGGGGGTGATCCGCTTCACCACCTCGGCCGGGGCGCCCGAGAACATCGCCCCGAACCGGCCGGCGGTGGCGATCAGTGACGCCGTCTTGTCCCGCACCACTCGCAGATAGTGCTCCAGCGGATCGGCGCCGGGGGCCGGTCCGATCGTCTCCGCGATCTGCCCGCTGACCAGTTGCGAGAAGGTGTCAGCCTGGATCCGGATGGCCTCATCGCCGAGATCGGCGAGGATCCGCGAGGCGCGGGCGAACAGGAAGTCACCGGTGAGGATGGCGACCATGTTGCTCCACCGGGAGTTCGCGCTCTCGTGGCCGCGGCGCACCGGCGCCTCGTCCATCACGTCGTCGTGATACAGGGTGGCGAGGTGGGTCAGCTCGATGGCCACCGCGGCCGGCACGATCCGCTCATCGGCCGGGTCGCCGAACTGGGCCGCCAGCAGCACCAGCGTGGCCCGGAAGCGCTTGCCGCCGGCGTCGATGAGATGGCGCGACGCCTGGGCGAGCAGGGCCTGCTCGGCCCGCGCCGCGTCCCGCAGGCCCTCTTCAACCCGGCTCAGGCCCTCGCTTACCTCGGTCTCGAGCGTGCTATTGGCCAGTTCCAAGGGGACAGCAGTGACCACTCGGGCTCCCAGTCATCATGCGCACCGTGCCACCAGGGTGTCATGACGCCGCCCGGCCACCAACCCTCAGGTACCCCCGGAAGAGCTTCAGGGCAGGCCCTAGCGGACGAACAGGTGCGAGGCCGCCTGATTCGCGAGGTTGAGCAGCGGCTGCGGGACGATGCCGAAGACCAGTGTGGTGACCGCCCCGAAGGCCACGGCGATGCCGGTGAACACGCCCGGCCGGATCACATCCGGCCCGTCGGGCGCGGGATCGCTGAAGAACATCAGCACGATCACCCGCACGTAGAAGAACGCGGCGATCGCGCTGCTGAGCACGCCGACGATCACCAGCGGCAGCGCCCCGCCGGCGATGGCCGCCTGGAAGACCGCGAACTTCCCGATGAAGCCGCTGGTCAGCGGGATCCCGGCGAAGGCGAGCAGGAAGAAGGCGAACACGCCAGCCACCAGCGGCGACCGCCGGCCCAGCCCGGCCCACTTGGACAGGTGGTTGGCCTCACCGGCCGGGTCCCGCACCAGCGTCACCACCGCGAACGCCCCGATGGTGGTGAAGCCGTAGACGGCCAGATAGAACAGGGAGCTGGACAGGCCCGCGACGCTCGCGGCGATGACGCCGGTCAGCACGAACCCGCCATGGGCGATCGACGAGTAGGCCAGCAGCCGCTTGACATCGGTCTGGGTGATGGCGATGACGGCGCCGACCAGCATGGTGAGGACGGCCACCACCCACATGGCCGGCCGCCAGTCCCACGTCAGCTGGCCGAAGGCGACATAGAAGACGCGCAGCAGGGCGCCGAACGCGGCGACCACGGTGCAGGACGCCATCAGCGCGGTCACCGGGGTGGGCGCGCCCTGGTAGACGTCGGGCTTCCAGCTCTGGAACGGCGCCGCGCCGATCTTGAACAGCAGGCCGATGCCGAGCAGGGCGATCCCCGCATACAGCAGCGTGGAACTGCCGACGTTCGACGCGGCCGCCACCGCGATCGAGTCCAGGTTCACCGAGCCCGAGTACCCGTACAGCATGGCCACGCCGAACAGGAAGAACGCGGACGAGAACGCGCCCAGCAGGAAGTACTTAACGGCTGCTTCCTGCGACAGCAGTCGCCGGCGCCGGGCCAGGCCGCACAGGAGGTACAGCGGCAGCGAGAGTACCTCCAGCGCGACGAACATCGTGAGCAGGTCGTTGGAGGCCGGGAAGAGCATCATGCCGCCGACCGCGAACAGCGTGAGCGGGTAGACCTCGGTGTGGCTGATGCCGGCCAGCAGCCCCTCGCGTTCCTCGGCGCTGCCCGGGACCGCGGCCGCCTGCGCGACGAACGGGCTCACGTCGTGCGAGGACTCGGCGATGAGCATGACGCTGACGAACGCGAGGATCAGGATCGTGCCCCAGATGAACAGGGTCGGCCCGTCCACCCCGACCGCGCCCTGGGCGGCGACATGGCCCGGGCGGCCGTGGGCGAACAACGACGACGAGGCGGCCACCACGATGGTGATCACGAACGCCGCGGCCAGCCCGCCGAGCGCGAGCGCGATGTGGATCTCCCGGCGCCGGCGGCGGGGCACGAACGCCTCGACCAGCGTGCCGGCCACGGCCACACCGAAGACCAGCAGCATCGGCAGCAGCAGGCTGTACTCGATGTGGGGCGGTGTGATCGTGCTCGCCGCGAGCCCGCCGGAGATCGCGGTCACCGGCCCGCTCCCTTCTTGATCAGCTTGCCGCCCGCCGCGGCGGCGCTGCTGACGCCCGTATTCCGGCTGGCGTGCACGACGACCCGGGCGGGATGGGGCGGCACCGGGTCGGTCGCGTGGACCTGGACCAGGGTCCGGTGCACGGCCGGGTTGATGATGTTCAGCAGCGGCTGCGGGTAGACGCCGAAGAAGATGAGCAGCGCGATCAGCGGCCCGACCGCCCACAGTTCCCTGGCCCTGAGATCGGGCATGTGCCTGACCTGCTCGCGCACCGGCCCGGTCATGGTGCGCTGGTACATCCACAGGATGTAGATGGCGGCCAGGATGGTGGCGATCGTCGCCGCCACCGCGGCCGCCTTGTACTTGGTGAACGTGCCGACCAGGACCAGGAACTCGCTGACGAAGGTGGACAGGCCCGGCAGCGACAGGGCGGCCAGGCCGGAGATCAGGAACAGGCCGGCGAGCACCGGCGCCACCGACTGCACCCCGCCGTAGTCGCTGATCATGTGAGACCGCCGCCGGACGATCATGAACCCGGCGATGAGGAACAGCGCGCCGGTGGAGAACCCGTGATTGACCATGTAGAGGGTCGCACCCGACTGGCCCTGGCTGGTCAGCACGAAGATGCCCAGCGCGATCAGGCCGAAGTGGGAGATCGAGGTGTAGGCGATCAGCCGCTTGATGTCCCGCTGGCCGATCGCCACGATCGCCCCGTACAGGACCCCGACCACCGCCATCACCAGGATGACCGGCGTGAAATACCGGGAGGCTGCCGGGAACAGCTCCAGGCAGTACCGGATCATCCCGAACGTGCCGACCTTGTCGAGCACGCCCACCAGCAGCACTGCGGCGCCCGGCTGGGCGGACGTGGCCGCGTCCGGCAGCCAGGTGTGGAACGGCCACAGCGGCGCCTTGATCGCGAACGCGACGAAGAAGCCGAGGAAGAGCCACTTCTGCGCCTCGGGGCTGATCACCAGGTGAGTGAGCTGGCTGAACAGGAACGTGCCCGGGTGCCCGCCGCGGGTCGAGTAGACGTACAGGGCGATCACCGCGGCCAGCATGAGCAGCCCGCCGAGCAGGCTGTAGAGCAGGAACTTCACCGCCGCGTACTGGCGCTGCCCCACCCCGTAGCTCCCGATCATGAAGTACATCGGGATGAGCATCGCCTCGAAGAGCACGTAGAACAGGAAGACGTCGGTGGCGGCGAAGATCCCGATCACCATCGCCTCGAGCAGCAGCATCCAGACGAAGTAGGTCTTCACGCTGTACCTGGGCTGAACGCCAAGGACACCGGTGCCGTCCGCCGACAGTTTCCCGTTGCCGGCCAGGGCACCGGGCCCGGCCGGGCGGGGACCGGGGTCGGCGTCGTTCCACGACGCCAGAACCACCACCGGCATCAGCACCGCGGTCATGCCGATGAGCACCAGCCCGATGCCGTCCACCCCCACCGCGTAGTGGATGCCGAACTGCGGGATCCACGAGTAGGTCTGGGCGAACTGGAAGGCCGGGCCGCCCGGCTTGAAGCTGATGATCATGGCGATCGTGACGGCCAGCGTGAGCAGCGAGAACAGCAGCGCGATCCGTTTGGCAAGCTCGTTGCGGGCGCGGGAGTCGGCGTCGCTGGCCTCGGTGGCGGCAGCGGGTGTGACCGCGAGCACCAGCGCGCCGACGGCCGGGATCGCCATGGTGACGGTCAGGTAGGGAAACGTGCTCATAGCGTCTGCCTCCTCACCTAGATCCGCACCAGCAGGAGCGCGCCGACCAGCAGCACGGCCCCCACGAACATGGACAGGGCGTAGGACCGGACGTACCCGGTCTGCACCCGGCGCGCCCGTCCCGACGTGCCGCCAACGGCCGCGGCGACCGTGTTGACCAGCCCGTCCACGCCCCGGTTGTCGAAGTACACCGACAGCCTGGTCAGCCACTGGCCGGGCCGCATCAGCAGGGACTCGTTGACCGTGTTGCCGTACAGCTCCTTGCGTGCGGCCACCGTGAGCGGCCGCCCGGCCGGAGCGGTGACGGGCACCGGCCGCCGCCCGTACATCGCCCACGCCAGGACGATCGCGCCGATCGCCAGCACCAGGGCCACGGTCCCGGCGATGGTGAACACGCCCGGCCCGGGCGGCTCCGCGCCGGTCACCGGGCCGAGGAAGTCGACCAGCCGGTCGTTGAGGATCTCGAAGGCGCCGAACCCGATCGCGCCGATCGCGAGCAGGACCATCGGCGAGGTCATCACGGGCGGCACCTCGTGCGGGTGGGCATCCTCCTCCCACCGGCGCTCTCCGGCGAAGGTCATGAACATCACCCGGGTCATGTAGAACGCGGTGATGCCGGCCCCGATCAGCGACGCCAGGCCAAGGACCCAGCCCGAGGTGCCGCCTGTCTCGAACGCGGCATCGATGATCGAGTCCTTGGCGAAGAAGCCGGAGAACGGGGGGATGCCGATGATCGCCAGGTAACAGATCCCGAACGTGACGAAGGTGACCGGCATGACCTTGCGCAGGCCGCCGAAGCGGCGCATATCCACCTCGTCGTTCATCTCGTGCTTGATCGAGCCCGCCCCGAGGAACAGCCCGGCCTTGAAGAAGCCGTGCGCGAGCAGCAGCGCGATCGCGAACGCGTACCCGCGGGCCCCGAGCCCGGCGGCCAGCATCATGTAGCCGATCTGGCTCATGGTGGACCCGGCCAGCGCCTTCTTGATGTCGTCCTTGGCGCAGCTGATGATCGCGCCGAACAACAGCGTGGCGGCGCCCACGATGGTGACCACGAGCCGGGCGTTCGCCGACAGGTCGAAGATCGGGCCGGACCGGACGATCAGGTAGACGCCGGCGGTGACCATGGTCGCGGCGTGGATCAGCGCCGACACCGGGGTGGGGCCCTCCATCGCGTCCAGCAGCCAGGACTGCAGCGGCAGCTGGGCCGACTTGCCGCACGCGCCGAGCAGCAGCAGCAGCCCGAGCGCGGTGGTCACGCCCTGGCTCGCGTGGCCGACCTGGCCGAAGACGCCGGTGAACGTGACCGAGCCGAAGGTGGCGAACATCAGCATGATCGCCAGCGACATCCCGACGTCGCCGACCCGGTTGGCCACGAACGCCTTCTTGGCCGCCGTCGCGGCCGCGGGCTTGTACTGCCAGAAGCCGATCAGCAGGTAGGAGGTCAGACCGACGCCCTCCCACCCGACGTACAGGGCGAGGTAGTTGTCGGCCAGCACCAGCAGCAGCATCGAGGCCACGAACAGGTTCATGTAGCCGAAGAAGCGGCGCCGCTCCGGGTCGTGCGACATGTAGCCGACCGCGAAGATGTGGATCAGCGAGCCGACCCCGGTGATCAGCAGGACGAAGCAGATGGACAGCTGGTCGAGCCGCAGGCCGACGGGCACGTCGAAGCGCGCCACGTGGATCCACGTGTACAGCGTGAGCTCCCGGCTGCGCTGGTCGGCCGGGTAGCCGAGCATGGCGACGAACGCGATCACGCCGTAGACGAAGGCGGCCAGCGGCATGGCGACGCCGACCACGGGGCCCCACTTGTTGGTGCGCCGCCCGCCGAGCAGCAGCACGACCGCACCGGCCAGCGGGAACACCAGCAGCAGCCACGCGGCGCGCTGCACCCCGACCGCGGCCAGGGGGACCTCGGTGGGCACCGCGGCCGCTCGCGCGGCCGAAGCCGCCAGAATGCCTGTCACTGCATCCCCTCTAGTACTTCAGCAGGTTCGCGTCGTCCACGGACGCGGACCGGCGGCTACGGAAGATCGCCATCAGGATCGCCAGCCCGACGACCACTTCCGCGGCGGCGACCACCATCACGAAGAACGCGATCACCTGCCCGTCCACCTGGCCGTGCATGCGCGCGAAGGCGACGAACGCCAGGTTGACCGCGTTCAGCATGAGTTCGATGCACATGAAGATGACCAGCGCGTTGCGCCGGATGAGCACGCCGACCGCGCCGATCACGAAGAGGATCACGGCGAGCGCCACGTAGTGTCCCGGGCTCATGATGGCGGTCCCTCCTGCCCGCTGGAGTCCGTGTCCGCACCGTCCGGGCCGGCCGGCCCGGACGGTTGGGTGGGGCTGGCCGGCAGTGCGCCGGCCGCCTCGCGAAGGGCCTCGCTCACTGCCTCCCGCGCGCCGGGCCGTCCCGCGATGATCGGGCTGACCGACAACTCGGCCGGGCTGCCATCGGGAAGCAGCGCCGGGAAGTCGACGGCGTTGTGGCGGGCGTAGGTGCCAGGCCCCGGCAGCGGCGCCGGGTGCCCGCCCGCGATCCGCAGCCGGGACAGGTCGCGCTGGGTCGGCTTGGGGCTGATCCGTTCCCGGTGGGCCAGCACCATGGCGCCCAGCGCGGCGGTGATGAGCAGTGCGCTGGTGACCTCGAACGGGAAGAAGTACCGGGTGAAGATCAAGACGGCGATGCTCTTCACGTTGCCCGCCCCGTAGCGGAGGCTGGCGGGCGCGGCCGGGCCGATCGCGGCGTGGCCGACGGTCAGGGTCAGCAGCACCAGCAGGGCGATGGCGGTCACGCCGGCCCAGAGCCGCTGGCCGCGGATGGTCTCGCGCAGCGAGTCGGCCGCGGTCACCCCCACGATCATGAGCACGAACAGGAAGAGCATCAGCACCGCGCCGGTGTAGACGATGATCTGCACGGCCGCCAGGAACGGCGCACCGGCGGTCAGATACAGGACGGCCAGCGAGAGCATCACGACCGCGAGCAGCACCGCGCAGTGCACCGCCCGCGGGGACAGGATCAGCCCCAGCGCGGCGGCCACCGAGACGATGGCGAGCACCCAGAAGACCACCGAGGTGGTGGTCGACTCCACGCTGCTGGCGGCCAGCACCGCGGCCGTGTTCACGGCTGCTCCTCCGGCCGGCCGGCATCGCCCGGCGCGTCCGGTGCCTCACCGGCGGCGGCCATCTCATCCCTGGACGGCACGCTCGCCGAGCCCTCGGGGGTGTCCTCGTCGACGCCTGCCTTCGGCGTGGCCACGCCGGCGGAACCGAGCAGGTAGTAGTCGCGTTCGGTCGCGCCGGGCCGCATCGGGTGCGGCGGCGACTCCATGCCGCGCTCCAGCGGGGCGAGCAGCTGCTCCTTGGTCCAGATCAGGCTCTCCCGGTTGTCATCGGCGATCTCGTAGTCGTTGGTCATGGTCAGCGCCCTGGTCGGGCAGGCTTCCACGCACAGCCCGCACAGGATGCAGCGCAGGTAGTTGATCTGGTAGACGGCGCCGTACCGCTCGCCCGGCGAGTAACGCTCCTCCTCGGTGTTGTCCTCCCCCTCCACGTAGATCGCGTCGGCCGGGCAGGCCCAGGCGCACAGCTCACAGCCGATGCACTTCTCCAGCCCGTCCGGCCAGCGGTTCAGCTGGTGGCGGCCGTGGAACCGCGGCGCCGTGGGGTTCTTCTCCTCCGGGTACTGGACGGTGTCCACCTTCTTGAACATCTGCCGGAAGGTGACGCCGAAGCCCTTGACGGGCCCCAGGAACTCAGGCACCGGTGACCTCCTTGACGGTGTCCGCCCCCGTGACACCTTGATCGGCGCGGGACTCCCCGGTGGGGACGACGACGCCGACTCCGTGGTAGTGGGGCAGGTCCATGGGCGGCACGGGGAAGCCAGCGCCCGCAGGCTCGCCCAGCCCGCCCGGGCCTGGCGCCCCGGCAGCCCGGCCACTCCTGGCGGCCGCCTCTGGCTGCTCCCCGGCGGCACGGTGGCGCCGCTCGTAGGTCACGTCGGCTCGCCACGCCAGCAGCAGCAGGACCGCCAGGATCGCCCCGCCGACGATGTAGACCGGGGTGCTGTAACCGTGCTGGCTCCCCACCCGGACGGTCGCGACCATCAGAATCCAGGCCAGCGAGACCGGGATGAGCACCTTCCAGCCGAAGTTCATCAGCTGGTCGTACCGGACCCGGGGCAGGCTGCCGCGCAGCCAGATGAAGCAGAACAGCAGGATCAGCACCTTGGCCAGGAACCAGATCAGCGGCACCCAGCCGGTGTTCGCCCCCGGCCACACCGATATCGGCCACGGCGCCCGCCAGCCACCCAGGAACAAGGTGGTCGCCAGCGCGGCGACCGTCGTCATGTTGATGTACTCGGCCAGGAAGAACAGCGCGAACTTCAGCGAGGAGTACTCGGTGTGGTAGCCGCCCACCAGCTCGCCCTCGCCCTCGGGCAGGTCGAACGGCAGCCGGTTGGTCTCACCGACCATCGTGATCAGGTAGATGACGAACGAGGGGATCAGCAGCACCCCGAACCACGCGGGCCAGTGCAGGGTGACGCCGAACAGGTGGAACGGCGCGCCGTGGGCCTGCGCGGTGACGATGGCGGTGGTGGTCAGCGATCCCGCGTAGAGGAACACCGCCACGAACGACAGCGCCATCGCGATCTCGTAGCTGATCACCTGGGCCGAGGAGCGCAGGCCGCCCAGCAGGGAGTACGGCGACCCCGACGACCAGCCGGCCAGCACGATCCCGTACACCCCCATCGAGCTCATGGCGAGCACCAGCAGCACGCCGACCGGCAGGTCGGCGACCTGCAGCGGGGTCCGCACGCCGAAGATCGACACCTCGGGCCCGAACGGGATGATGGCCAGGCTGATGAACGCCGGGATCACCGCGATCGCGGGCGCCAGCCAGAACAGCAGCGTGTCCACGCTCCGCGGGACGATGTCCTCCTTCAGCGGCAGCTTCAGGCCGTCCATGAGCGACTGGAGCAGGCCGAACGGCCCGGCCCGGTTCGGGCCCGGCCGCTGCTGCATCCGGCCGATCACCCGGCGCTCGGCCCAGATCAGGAACAGGGCCATGAGCAGCAGGAAGACAAAGACGACCACGACCTTGAGCACGATCATCCACCACGGCTGGCCGTAGAAGCTGGCCAGCGTCGGGTCGGGCGGCGGCGTGGTGCTCGCCATGATCATCGTGGGCTCCTCAGGGTCACCAGGGCGCCGTGCCCGGCCCCGAGCTGGCGCCGGACCTCGCAGCCGGGCGAGTGGGCGGGCAGCCACACCACCTGGTCGGGCATGGCCGCGACCCGCACATCGACGGTGACTGCCCCGGTCGCCGTGGACACAGTGACCCTACCGCCGTCGGCCGTGCCGGCCTGCGCCGCGGTCACCGCTGACATCCGCGCCACCACCGGGCGGGCCGTGCCCGCGAGGAAGGGCTCACCGTCGCTCATCCGGCCGGTGTCGAGCAGCTGATGCCAGGTAGCCAGCACCGCCTGGCCCGGCCCGGGATCTGGGGCCGCCTCCGGCGGCCGGGTGGGCAGCGGCTCCCGTATCCCCGGCCAGCCGCCCAGGCCGGCCAGTTCCCGGCGGGCGGCGGCCGCGTCGGGCAGGCCCAGGTGCACGTCCATCTCGTCGGCGATCCGGTCCAGCACCTGCAGGTCCGACTCCACCCCGGGCACCCCGAACACGGTGCCGAACGTTCCCGGGCGGCCTTCCCAGTTCACGAACGTGCCGGCCTTCTCCACCACCGCCGCCACCGGCAGCACCACGTCGGCGCGGTCGGTGACCGCGCTGGCCCGTATCTCCAGGCTGACGATGAACGGCGTGGCGTCGAGCGCCTCGAGCGCGGCGGCCGGGTCGGGCAGGTCGCCCGGGTCGACCCCGGCGATGACCAGGGCGTCCAGCTCCCCGCCGGCCGCGGCGGCCAGGATCTGCCCGGCGTCGCGGCCCAGCCCGTCCGGCAGCGAGCTCACGCCCCAGGCCCGGGCCACCTCGGCCCGCGCGTGCGGTTCCCAGACGGGCCGGCCGAGCGGGAGCAGGCCGGGCAGGGCCCCGGCGTCGATCGCCCCGGGTTCCCCGGCGCGGCGCGGCACCCAGGCCAGCTTGGCGCCGGTCCCGGCGGCGAGGGTGGCCACCGCGGTCAGCGCGCCCGGCACCTCGGCCAGCCGCTCGCCCGCCACGATCACCGCACCGTCAGCGGCCAGCGCGTCGGCGGCGGCCGCCCAGGCCTCGTCCAGCTCCGGGCCGCCGGTGAGGCGGGTGGCTACCGCTGTCACCTTGCCGGCCGCGCCGGTTTCGGCCGTGCCGGGCCCACCGGCCAGGCGGGACAGGGCGTCCGCCTCGCCGCCGGGCACGGTGGGCAGCAGCGTGCCCGACATCTTGGCCAGCCCGCTGCTGGCGAACGGCGCGAGCGAGTAGACGGCGATCCTGCCCTTGCGGGCCGCCTTCCGGAGCCGGAGGAAGATCATGGGCGACTCGTCCTCGGGCTCGAACCCGGCGAGCAGCACCGCGGGTGCCCGTTCCAGGTCGGCGTAGCTGACCTGGAGTCCGCGCCCGGCCACGGCGGCGGCCAGGAACTGCGTCTCCTCCGCCGAGTGCGGGCGGGCCCGCAGGTCGATGTCGTTGGTCCCCAGGGCGACCCGGGTGAACTTGGCGTAGGCGTAGGCGTCTTCGAGCGTGAGACGCCCGCCGGTGAGCACCCCGGCCCGGCCGCGGGCGGCCGCCAGGCCGGCCGCGGCGGCGGCGATCGCCTCCGGCCAGGAAGCCGGGGCCAGCACCCCCGATTCGTTACGCACCAACGGGGTGATCAGCCGGTCCGGCTGGGTGGCGTAGGCGAACGCCCAGCGGCCCTTGTCGCAGTTCCATTCCTCGTTGACTTCCGGGTCGCTGCCCGCCAGCCGCCGGGTCACCTGCCCGCGCCGGGAATCGGTGCGCTGGCGGCAGCCGGAGGCGCAGTGCTCGCAGATGCTGGGGGTGGAGACCAGGTCGAAGGGCCGGCTCCGGAACCGGTAGGCGGCGCCGGTCAGCGCGCCGACCGGGCAGATCTGGACCGTGTTGCCGGAGAAGTAGGAGTCGAACGGCATGCCGTCGGCGGTGCCGATGAACTGGTCGGGGCCGCGCTCGAAGAACTCGATGAACGGGTCACCGGCGATCTGCTCGGAGAACCGGGTGCAGCGGGTGCAGGAGATGCAGCGCTCCCGGTCCAGCAGGACCTCGGTGGAGATCGCGACCGGCTTGGCGAAGGTGCGCTTGGCGTCGGTGAAGCGGGTGTCGCCCTGCCCGTTCGACATCGCCTGGTTCTGCAGCGGGCACTCGCCGCCCTTGTCGCACATGGGGCAGTCGAGCGGGTGGTTGATGAGCAGCAGCTCCATCACCCCCCGCTGGGCCTTCTCGGCGACCGCGGAGGTGAGCTGGGTGCGCACCGTCATCCCCTCGGTGCACGTGGTGGTGCACGAGGCGAGCGGCTTGACCTGTCCCGCCACCTCGACCAGGCACTGCCGGCACGCCCCGGCCGGCTCCAGCAGCGGGTGATCGCAGAACCGGGGGATCTGGAGCCCGAGCAGCTCGGCGGCCCGGATGACCAGCGTCCCCTTGGGGACGGTGATCTCGAACCCGTCGATGGTGACGGTGACCCCGTCGGTCACCGGCGCCACCGCCGCCTCGTTGGTCTGCAAGGTCACTGGTCCGCCTCCCTCGCGGGCGCTTGCGGCGTCAACGCGAACTCCCGAACAGCGTGGCGGCGGCCGGGTCGAACGGGCAGCCGCCGCCCTTCTGGTGCTCGAGGTATTCGTCCCGGAAGTATTTGATCGACGAGGTGACCGGGCTGACCGCGCCGTCGCCCAGCGCGCAGAACGCCCGGCCGAGGATGTTGTCGCAGATGTCCAGCAGCTTCTCCAGGTCCTCCTCGCTGCCCCGGCCATGCTCCAGCCGGTCCAGGACCCGGACCATCCAGAACGTCCCCTCCCGGCACGGGGTGCACTTGCCGCACGACTCGTGCTCGTAGAACTCGGTCCACCGCAGGGTCGCACGGACCACGCAGGTGGTCTCGTCGAAGATCTGCAGCGCCCGGGTGCCGAGCAACGACCCGGCCGCGACCATCCCCTCGAAGTCGAGCGGCGCGTCGAGGTGCTCATCGGTGAGGATCGGGGTGGACGACCCGCCGGGCGTCCAGAACTTCAGCCGGTGCCCGGCCCTGACCCCGCCCGCGAGGTCCAGCAGCTCGCGCAGGGTGATGCCGAGCGGCGCCTCGTACTGGCCCGGGGTGGTGACGTGGCCGCTGAGCGAGAAGATGCCGAACCCGGTGGATTTCGGCGTTCCCATCCCGTCGAACCAGCCGGGGCCGTTGGTCACGATCGACGGCACCGACGCGATCGACTCGACGTTGTTGATCACGGTGGGGCAGGAGTACAGCCCTTCTACCGCCGGGAACGGCGGCTTGAGCCGGGGCTGCCCCCGGTAGCCCTCCAGGGAGTCCAGCAGCGCCGTCTCCTCGCCGCAGATGTACGCGCCGGCCCCGGAGTGGACGACGATGTCGAGGTCAAAGCCGGAGCCGAGGATGTTGCGGCCGAGGTACCCGGCCTCATACGCCTCGGCAACGGCGTGCTGGACCCGCCGCACCACGTGCAGCACCTCGCCGCGCACGTAGATGAAGGCCTTGTCGGCCTTGATCGCGAAGCAGGTGATGATGGCGCCCTCGACGAGCATGTGCGGGGTCGCCAGCATCAGCGGGATGTCCTTGCAGGTGCCGGGCTCGGACTCGTCGGCGTTCACCACCAGGTAGTGCGGCTTGCCGTCGCCCTGCGGGATGAAGCCCCATTTCACGCCGGTGGGGAAGCCCGCGCCGCCGCGGCCGCGCAGCCCCGACCCCTTCAGCGCGGCGACGATGTCATCCTGCGGCATCCGCAGCGCCTTCTCCAGCGCCTGGTAGCCGCCCTCCCGGCGGTAGCCGGCCAGCGTGAAGGAATCCGGCTGGTCCCAGTGGGCGGACAGGACCGGGGTGAGCTCGGCGGTCACTGCCGGTCCCCCCCGCTGGGCCCGGCCCCCGCTGCGGCGCTGGCCGGCGGCGGGGGGGCGGTCCAGCCGTGCTCCTGGGCCAGCCGCAGGCCCACCAGGGTGGCCGGCCCGGCCTGCGGGCCCTGCTCGGCCTGGCCGTCCGGGAAGCCCGCCAGGATCCGGGAGGCCTCCCGCCAGGTGCACAGCCGGTCCGGGCCACGCGGCAGGGTGATCTTGGCGCCAGACCGGAGGCCGTCGACCAGGTCACGCGCGGTGTCGGGGGTCATGTTGTCGAAGAACTCCCAGTTGACCATGACGACGGGGGCGTAGTCGCAGGCGGCGTTGCACTCGACGTGCTCGAGGCTCACCTTGCCGTCCGGCGTGGCCTCGCCGTCGGCGACACCCAGGTGCTCGCGCAGGCTGGCCAGGATCTGGTCCCCGCCCATGATGGCGCACAAGGTGTTCGTGCACACCCCGACGTGGTACTCGCCGACCGGGTGCCGCTTGTACATCGTGTAGAAGCTGACCACCGAGGCCACCTCGGACTCGGCCAGTCCCAGCCGGCCGGCGCAGTAGGTGATGCCGTCGTCGGAGATGTGCCCCTCCTCGCTCTGGACCAGATGGAGGAGGGGGAGCAGGGCGGACCGGGAGCGCGGGTAGCGGGCGATGATCTGGTCGGCGTCCGGGTCCAGCCGGGCGCGCGTCTCGTCGCTGAACGGCATTACCTGTCCACGCCTCCCATTCGCACCGACCAACTCACCTGTCCACGCCTCCCATCACGGGATCAATGCTGGCCACCGCCGCGATCACGTCGGCGAGCAGGCCGCCCTCGGTCATCGCCGAGACCGCCTGCAGGTTGGCGAACGAGGGGTCGCGCAGGTGCACCCGGTAGGGGCGCGTGCCGCCGTCGCTGACCACGTGGCAGCCCAGCTCGCCGCGCGGGGATTCCACGGCGACGTAGGTCTGCCCGGCGGGCACCCGGAATCCCTCCGTAACGAGCTTGAAGTGGTGGATGAGCGCCTCCATCGACTGCCCCATGATCCTGGCGATGTGGGCGGTGGAGTTGCCCAGCCCGTCCGCGCCGACCGCGAGCTGGGCCGGCCAGCCGATCTTGGCGTCGGTGACCATCACCGGGTCGCGGGCGGGGCGCTTGGCCGCCAGCCGGTCCACGCACTGCTCGATGATCTTGAGCGACTCGTCCATCTCATCCATCCGGACCATGTACCGGTCATAGGCGTCGCAGCCATCCCCGGTCGGCACGTTGAACTCGTAGTCTTCGTAGCCGCAGTAGGGCTGGCTCTTGCGCAGATCCCACGGCAGTCCGGTGGCCCGCAGGATCGGCCCGGTGACCCCGAGCGCCATGCAGCCGGCCAGATCCAGGTAGGCGACGTTCTTCGTCCGGCCGAGGTAGACCGGGCTGGCGTCGAACAGCGCCCGGATTTCGCCGAGCAGCCCTGGCATCACGCCCAGGAACTCGCGCAGCCGCTCCAGCGCGCCCATGGGGAGGTCCTGCGACACGCCGCCGGGGCGGACGTAGGCGTGGTTCATCCGCAGCCCGGTGATCAGCTCGAGCAGGTCGAGCACCTTCTCGCGTTCCCGCATCCCGTAGATGAACACGGTGGTGGCACCGAGTTCCAGGCCCATCGTGCCGATCGCGGTCAGGTGCGAGCCGATCCGGTTGAGCTCCATCATCAGCACCCGCAGCACGTTCGCGCGCGGCGGGATCTCCGCCTCGATCCCCAGCAGCCGCTCCACCGCCATGCAGTACGCGGTCTCGTTGAAGATCGGCGCCAGGTAGTCGGCCCGGGTGACGAACGTCACGCCCTGCGTCCAGGTGCGGAACTCCGTGTTCTTCTCGATGCCGGTGTGCAGGTAGCCGATGACCGGCCGCAGCTCGGTGACGGTCTCGCCGTCCAGGGTCAGGATCAGCCGGAGCACGCCGTGCGTGGACGGGTGCTGCGGCCCCATGTTGACGACCAGGCGCTCCTCGCCCGGCTGGTCGCCCGCGTCGGCGGCGGCGGCAACCTCCTCCCAGTCCGCCCCGGCGACGTTGTAGACGCGCCCTTCGGTCTCGGCGGTCATTGATACGCCCTCCGATCTTCCGGGGGTGGCACCTCGGCGCCGCGGTATTCGACCGGGATGCCGCCGAGCGGGTAGTCCTTCCGCCCCGGGTGGCCCTTCCAGTCGTCGGGCATCTGGATCCGGGTGAGCGCGGGATGTCCGTCGAAGATGATCCCGAAGAAGTCCCAGGTCTCTCGCTCGTGCCAGTCACAGGTCGGGTAGATGTCCACCAGCGACGGGATGTGGGGATCCGCGTCGGGCGCGCTGACCTCCAGCCGCACGCGCCGGTTGTGGGTGATGGACAGCAGCGGGTAGACGGCACGCAGCTCCTGGCCGACCGCCCAGGGGTAGTGCACGCCGCTCACCCCGAGGCACATCTCGAAAGCGAGCGACGGCTCGTCCCGCAGCACCTTGGCCACCGCGGCCAGGTGCTCGCGCCGCACCCGCAGGGTGAGCTCGCCCCGGTCGACGATCACCTGCTCGACCGCGTCGTCGAAACCGGCATCCGCCCGCTCCAGGCCGTCGGCCAGCCGGTCGGCGATCTCATCGAAGTAGGAGCCGTACGGGCGCGGGCTGGAGGGCACCGGGGCGCGGCGGACCCGCAGTTCCCCGTAACCGGACGTGTCCCCGGTGGTCTCGGTGCCGAACATCCCGGTCCGTGCGACCTGCTCGGCCAGCCGTTCCTGGCCCGCTACGGCCGCCGGGTCAGGCCGGTCCGGCAGGTTTTCGCCGGTCACCCGTGGCTCCCCGGCTCAGGCTCGGACCCAGCGGGCCGATCAGGCGAGCCGGGCTGGGCCCGCGGTGCGTGCTGCGCCTCGCCAGGTTCGGCCAGGAACGACCACGGCTGGGGTGGTGCGGGCTCGGGCAGGGCCGGCTGGGGCTCGGGCCGGCTGAAGTCGTGCCCGCCGGAGCTGACCGCCAGCGGCAGCCGCCGCAGCCTGGTCTGCTCCAGCTGCTCGATCTCCGCTTCCCGGTTGGGGCCCAGTTTCATGTTCTGGATCTTGTCGTGCAGCTTGAGGATCGAGTCGAGCAGCATCTCCGGGCGGGGCGGGCAGCCGGGCAGGTAGATGTCGACCGGGACGATGTGGTCAACGCCCTGGACGATGGCGTAGTTGTTGAACATGCCTCCGCTGGAGGCGCAGACCCCCATCGAGATGACCCACTTGGGGTCGCCCATCTGGTCGTAGATCTGCCGCAGCACCGGCGCCATCTTCTGGCTGACCCGGCCCGCCACGATCATCAGGTCGGCCTGGCGCGGCGTGTTGGAGGCCCGTTCCATGCCGAACCTGGCCAGGTCGTGCCGGGGGCCGCCGGTGGACATCAGCTCGATCGCGCAGCAGGCCAGGCCGAAGGTGGCCGGCCACACCGAGCTCTTGCGCGCGTAGCCGGCGACCTTCTCGACCGTGGTCAGCAAAATCCCGCTCGGCAGTTTTTCTTCCAGACCCATCTGCTAATCCCATTCCAGACCGCCGCGCCGCCAGACATAGGCGTACGCGACCAGCACCGCCGCGATGAACAGCACCATTTCGACCAGCCCGAAAACCCCGAGGGCATTGAAGGTGACGGCCCACGGGTACAAGAAGATGATCTCGATGTCGAAGAGGATGAACAGCATCGCGGTCAGGTAGTACTTCACCGGGAACCGGCCGCCGCCGCGCGCCTGCGGAGTGGGCTCGATGCCGCACTCGTAGGCCTGCAGTTTCGCCCGGTTCCAGCGTTTCGGGCCGGCCATGGCCCCCGCGACCAAAGAGAAGACCGCGAAGACCGCGGCCAGCGCCGCGAGCACAAGGATCGGCACGTACAGGCTCAGCACCGCATGCCTTCCCTTCCCGTCTCCTTCACCGCCGCGCCCTGCTAGGCCGCGGGCGTGATTCTGGATAGCGCATTGATCACCCGGTCGGCGGCGTCGCCGCCGCGCGGCTCGGTCAGGTTGGCCAGGAGTTTCATAGTGAAGCGCATGAGCGCCGGGCGTGGTAGCCCATGCCGGGTCGCGAACTTCATGAACCACGGATGGCCTATCGCGCCGACGAACGAGCGCCCAAGGGTGTAGTAACCACCGTAGGCGTCTTTCAGCGTCTGCGGGTAGCCGCGCAACGCCAGTTCCGCGCTGGCCCGGTCCGGCCGCGCCAATGCCTGGACGATCACCTGCGCCGCGATCTCGCCCGACTCCATGGCGGTGGAGATGCCCTCACCGTTGAACGGGTTGACCATGCCGCCGGCATCGCCCACGAGCAGCAGGCCGCTGGTGTAGTGGGGGGTGCGGTTGAACCCCATCGGCAGGGCGGCGCCGCGGACCGGGCCGACCCGGTTCTCCTCGGTGTACCCCCACTCGGGCGGCATCGTCGCCAGCCAGCGGCGCAGCATCTCGCGGTAGTCGATATGGCCGAAGGAGGCGCTGGTGTTGAGCAGGCCCAGGCCCACGTTGCTGGTGCCGTCGCCGACGCCGAAGATCCACCCGTAACCGGGCAGCAGCGCGCTGCCGTCCCACAGGTCGAGCCAGGTCTCCAGGTAGTCGTCGTCATGGCGGGGGCTGGTGTAGTAGGTCCTGATCGCCACCCCCAGCGGCCGGTCGTCCCGTTTGCGCAGGCCCATGGCCAGCGACAGCCGGGAGGAGTTGCCGTCGGCCGCCACCACCAGCCGGGCCCGGTAGGTGCGCTCCGCGGCCTCGTCACCATTGCCGGGCGCCGCCGTGTCACGGGCGGTCACCCCGACGATCCGTTGGGCCGAATCGTCGAGGACCGGGCCGGTCACGGTGACGCCCTCGAGCAGCCGGGCGCCAGCCCGCTGCGCGGCCCTGGCCACGATCTCGTCGAAGCCGCGCCTGGTGCGGACCAGGCCGAACCCCGGGTAGCTGGACAGCTCCGGCCAGTCGAGCTCGACCCTGACCCCGCCCCCGATGATCCGGATCCCCTTGTTCGGGAACCAGCCGCCGCCGGAGTCCAGGGTGATGCCCATGCCCACGAGCTGTTTCACCGCCCGGGGGGTCAGCCCGTCGCCGCAGACCTTCTCCCGGGGGAAGGTGCTCTTCTCGAGCAGGAGCACGTCCAGGCCCGCCCGCGCGAGGTGGTAGGCCGCCGACGAGCCGCCGGGCCCGGCGCCGACCACGATGACGTCGGCGTCATCGCCCGTGCGGCGGGCAGGCGGCTGCCTTGTGGAGGATCCGTGCTGGGTCACCGAAATTGTCCTGTCATGTGCAGCACTGCCTGTGAGGCCGTCTTGTGAAGCCGTTCACAAGTGCTTTCTCCCCGGAGTCTAGACCTTTCCCCGCGGCGGCCCTGACCCGCCCTGCCCGCTCCGGCGGCGGGCCGTGTGCACGGTCACCACGCCCAGTGTCAGGTCACGCCAGCGTACTGCCGTCCATCCCGCACCAGCTATCCGCCGGGCCAGTTCCTCCCGGTCCGGCCAGCCCCGGATGGATTCGGCCAGATACTCGTAGGCGTCGCCCGCGGGTGACAGCCGCCGGGCCACCGCCGGGAGTGCCGCCATCAGGTACCGTCCGTAGATCGCGTCCAGCCGGGGTGAGGGCAGGTGCCCGAACTCGCAGATGACCAGCCGCCCGCCCGGCCTGGTGACGCGGAACATCTCGGCCAGCGCGGCATCGGGGTCGGCCACGTTACGCAGGCCGAACGAGCAGGTGACCACGTCGAAGGACTCATCGCGCAGCGGCAGCCGGAGCGCGTCGCCCGCCACGAAACGCACCGGGCCGGGGCCGGGCGAGCTGGCCGAGTGCCTGCTGGCCGGGCTGGGCGCGCGGGCCGGGGTGGCTGACCGGGCCCGCTCCCCCGGCACGCCGAGCCTGTTCCTGCCCGCCCGGAGCATGCCGAGCGAGAAGTCGCACGCGACACAGGCCGCCCCGGCGGCGGTGAAGGTCACCGACGAGGTCCCGGTGCCCGCCGCGATGTCGAGCACCACCTCGCCCACCCGGGCGCCGACGGCCCTGGCGACAACCTTGCGCCACCACCGGTCCTGGCCGAGCGACAGGACGTCGTTGAGCAGGTCGTAACGCGGCGCGACCTTGTCGAACATGGCGGCGACGTCGCCGGGCCGCTTGTCCAAGTGGGCACGAATCACCTAGACAGCCTCGCATATGCTGGCAGGCCAGGCGCCAGCCAAGGGCCGCCCGTCCCGCTGGCAGCGATATTGGCGAGAGTTTGCGCAGGAGAATACCTACGCGGGCTAATCTGGGCCCGGCAGGCGGCCTGGAGAGTAATGGAGGTGCGGGTGGGCGGCTGGCGCGACGCGGATCGTGGGGGGGCCTCCCATCGGCGCAAATCGGGCCGGTCACGTGTGAATGTGGTCGTCCTCTTGCTTGTGCCCTTGTGGCTGCTACTCGTCACCGCGGCGGCGGCGGTGGTCCACTCCTCGGCCAGCGCACCGACGGCGCAGCGCCCCCGGCCGGTGCACAGCGGCCGCCCGGCCGACCAGGGACTCGTCGTGGTCAACCGGGCCCGGGCGGGGCAGGGCCGGCCGCAGCTTCGGTTCTCCTCCGTCGCCGCCCACCTGGCCCGCCTCCAGAGCCTTGCGATGGCCAGGGAGCGGCGGGTATCCGGCCAGAGTTGCCTGGCCTGCACGAAACTGCGGATGGTGTGGGGGAACATCGAGGAGACCGTCGGCTCCGGCACCTCAGCCCAGGCCGTCTACCAGGAGCTCACGCAGGGCCACAGGAATCGTGTCCGCGCCCTGTGCCAGTGCGTGACGCAGGGTGGCACCGCGGTGGTGAGCTCCGGTGGGCGCGTGTGGGTCACCGAGATCTTTTTCCGGCCCTCATCAGGGATCCTTCTGGGTGCCCGGGCCGAGCCCAGGCCCACCGACCCGGTTGTCACCGGCGATCCCGATGAGGACGCGCTGCTGAACCTGGAAGCCGAGATCGGCAGGAAAGTCGCCATCGACCATATCTTTGTCCACCTGGGAACGCCTTTCCCGTACGCGCGGTTTGCCTGGGATCGTGCCAATGGACGGGTACCGCTCGTGGACTGGGACCTGACTGACCCGTTCTACACCTGGTCCCAGATCGCGGCGGGGAAGGCCGACAGGATCATCAACGCCGAAGCCAGGGCAGCCGCGGCCTTCAAGCACCCCATCCTGTTGTCGTTCCACCACGAACCCGAATACGGCGTCCCGAGATACGGCACTCCAGCCCAGTTCGTGGCGGCGTGGAGGCACGTGGTGGACAGGTTCCGGGCCGCTGGGGCAACCAACGTCCTCTGGGTCTGGATCCTCGGGTCAGAGGTGTTCCGGGAAGGCGCCGCCGACGGCTGGTACCCGGGCCGCTCGTACGTCAACTTCGCGGGCGCCGACGGCTACAACTATGCCTTCGCGAAACCCGGTGCCCCGTGGCGGACGGTGAATGCCCTCTTCTCCTCGTTCTACGCCTGGAGCGTCCAGCACCACCTTCCCGCGATGATCACCGAGACGGGCTGCCTGGAGGACCCCGCCGATCCGGGCCGTAAGGCAGGGTGGTTCAACAACGCCGACGCCTGGCTGCACACCCATCCGGACATCAAGGCTTTCGTGTACTTCGACACCACCGTGAGATGGCCCTGGTGGGTTGACACGTCTGCCGAGTCGCTCGCGGCGTTCAGGGCGCTGGCCAACGATCCTCTGCTCCGGTAACAGATCCAGCAGAACGAGCACAGGCCCCGGCGGTCAGACGCCGGGGCCTGTGTTAGCTCGCGTGGATTCCGGGCTCGGGCGGTTTCCGGCTGCGGTCGCGTCAGCCGATGGTGATCGACACCTCGTCGAGCTTGCCCTTGTACCAGTCACTGCCCGGGTGCGCCCCGATATCCACCGGAACGGTGTTTGAGATGGACCCTACGACTGTGGTGGAGCTGGCCACGACCTTGCCGCCGAGTTCCAGCTTCGCCCCAGTGGAAGTGGCGATGCAGTTGATGTGGTGCCAGGCGCCATTGGCCAGGCCCGAGCCGCCATGGAGTACCACGTGACCCGTGGTGCCGAGGAACTCACAGTTGATGATCCCGCCCTGCAGCAGTTCGATCTTGTACTCCTGCCCTGGGTAGTCGCCTTTGCGCACCAGGTCGAAGTCCCCGGAGGTGGGCAGCGACTTGGTGTTGAACCACACCGAGACGTTGATTGTGGCCGCGTTCGGGTTAAGCGAAGGCGAGTCAGGCACCTCCACGTAAGACTTCACGGCGCTGCCACCGAAGCTGTAGGCGGTGCCGACCTTCCCGGGCACGCCGGCCGTCACATTGTGCAGCGTCCCGTTGTTGTTGTGCCCGGATGAATCAGCCATGACCGTGCTGCCCGCGAGCTCATTCATGTGCCACTGCGCAGCCAGGGTGCCCGTAGCGGCGGCCTGTCCTGCGCCTCCGAGCAGCGCTACCGCCGCGGCCACACCCGTGCCCGCCAGGCCGGCCCTCCATCGCCTCATTTCAGCACCCGCTCCTTTACCGCTCCCTCGCCGCTTCTGCACCAGCAGCTCCAGCGGCTGCCAGATCGGGCGAGCGTATCAACGTGCGCCCGCCGGCAGCTGCCGAACCGCCGCATTGATACCGGGCCGAGTCCTCGCCGGCTGCCCCTATCATGTGCCGAGACCAAAGGGGCTTCCCATGTCATCGCCGGACCCCTCCCCCGCTACGACTGCCATTCCAGGAGCACCTCACCCGCCGGAACCACAGGACGGAGCACGAATGAGAGGGTCACGGGGCCGCGTAGCGCTAGTAGCCGGAGCTACCGTCCTGGTCATTGTGGCCGCCGCCGTGGTGGTGAAGGTGGTCACCAGCCGGTATCGGCCAGAAGCGACGTTCCAGGGCGGCGCCGTCAATCCCGCCACGGCGCCGGTTCCGCCCGCGCACGGTGCCTACTTCGGCGCCCGGGTCCGCCCCCGTGTCGACACACAGCCCGCTGAGATCGCCGCGGTGCGCGACCTGCAGGCCAGCATCGGGCGGCGGCTCAACATCGTGCACGTCTTCCACATGTGGCCGGACCCGTTCCCCGACCGCAGCGACCTGGCCTTCCTGGGCCAGGGCAGCATGCTGCTGCTGTCGTGGTCCGGGACCGACACCTTGGCCGTCGCCTCCGGCAAGTACGACAGCTTGATCCGGCAGCGGGCCCTCGCGATCAAGGCTGCCCGGAAGCGGATCTTCCTGGAATGGCGCTGGGAAATGGACCGTCCCGGGCTGAGGGCACAGATTCACTCCCCGGCCGCTTATATCGCGGCGTGGGACCACATCAGGTCCATCTTCGCCCAAGAGCACGTGGACAACGTCGCCTGGGTATGGTGCCCGACCGCCAACGGTTTCGCCAACGGCACGGCTGCCGCGTACTACCCGGGGGACAATGAGGTCAACTGGGTCTGCGCCGATGCCTACCCAGGGCCAGGGCCCTACCGCTCGTTCGCGACCGTTGTCCAGCCGTTCCTGGACTGGGCCTCGCATCACCGCAAGCCCATCATGATCGGCGAATATGGCGTGCCCGATACCTACGGGCCGCAGCAGCGGGCGCAGTGGCTGTGGGGCGCGGCCCGGACGGTGCAGGACAACGCGCAGATCAAGGCGCTCGTCTACTTCGACGCCAATGCGAAGCACGGCTACGCGCTGCAGGCCGGCTCCCCCGCGCTGCAGGCGTTCCGCGGCATCGCGCATGTCCCTTACTTCAATCCTGTCAATCTGCGTCAGCCCTGAGCCGCCGGGGTATCGCCAGCCCTGAGCCTGCGGGCATCGCCATCCAGATATGGGAGCGGATGAGCCATTGACCCTGCCCCCCGAACCTTCCGGCCAGGTGGGCGGCCGGGTGAGCCCTCGGCCTGAGCGCCCCCTGGAGGAGTCGCACGTGCGCCCGCGGCCGCCGGCCGCCCGGCGGCGCCGCCTGGGCAGGCGGTGGCGTGTCCCCCTCGCCAGTGCCGCGCTCGCCCTCGCCGTGCTAAGCGTGGCGACCGCACGGCTGTTCGTGTGGCCCCCGCATGGCATGCCTGCGCGGGTGGATGCCATCGTGATGCTGAACGGGCCCGGTGACCGGCTCGATACGGCCCTGAAGCTGGCCTGGGAAGGCCGCGCTCCCGTCGTGGTGATCTCGCAGAGCTCG
This sequence comes from uncultured Actinomycetes bacterium, assembly GCA_963730065.1. Classification (GTDB taxonomy): domain Bacteria; phylum Actinomycetota; class Actinomycetes; order Streptosporangiales; family Streptosporangiaceae; genus UBA9676. The sequence goes on from CAVSQL010000031.1 coordinate 74,797, forward strand.
CCGTTCTGGGGCCACGGCAGCATCTGCGCGCCGAAGATACCAAATGTCCGGGTGATCTGCTTCGACCCGAATCCGGCCACCACCCGCGGCGAGGCAGAGTTCGCCGCCCGGCTCGCGAAACGCTACCACTGGCATTCGATCGCCCTGGTGACCACGGCACCGCAGGACACACGCGCGCGGCTGCGGATGCGCCGCTGCTACGCAGGCCATGTCTACGTGGCCAACGCGCCCCTCGCCACATATCAGTGGCCTGCTGAGATCGTCTATGAGTGGGCGGCGACCATCAAGGCACTCCTGCTGCAGCCGGGCTGCTAGGCCCGGCTCCGGCTGCTAGGCGAGCATGGACTGGAGAGTGGTAGGAATCGAGGAGTTGTCCGCGACCTGGCAGTCCTTGTTGCTGTTGCTCACGGCCTGCGCCCCCGCGTTGCTGCCGGCCGCCGCCACCGCCTGGAGGCAGCTGATGTCAGCCGGGTAGGTCGTCCTGATCAGCGCGTTGATACGTGACTGCGCCTTCGCCGGCCAGCGGACCACTTCGAACCTGCCGATCTCCGCGCGCAGTTCCTTCGCGTAGGCGAGGGCGTCGGTGCGGAACTCGCTGAACGGCGCCGTGCCGCTGGCGGCGCTGCCGACCTTGTTGGCGAGCAGGTTGCCCGGGCCCACGATCCGCGCGTAGGCCCGCTCCGCCTGCGCCATCGTCAGCGGTCCCGAAGGCGCGGAGCCGGCCGGGGCGGTGACTGCTGGGGAGCCGCTGACGGCAGACCCCGGGGAGCTACCCCCCGGGGCTGGCGACCGGCTGGCCGCAGCCGCTGGCGGAGCGGAGCCTGCCGCGTGGGAGCCATGCGGGCTGCTGCTGCACGCGGCGAGCAGCGCGGCCGCCGCCGCGGCGGCGGCGAGGTTCCTGATGCTGTTCATGGTTCCTGTTCTCGTCAGCCGATGGAGAATTCCACATCCGCCAGCTTGCCCTGGTACCAGTCGAAGCCAGCGCTGGTGCCGGGCAGTCCGTGCGCCCCGATGAACGCGTCCTGGCTGGGAGAGACATCCCCGATCGCCGCGTTGGTGGACGCCACCTCGGTGCCGTCGATCCACACCTGGATCTGGGTGGCGGTCTTGACGCACTGGACGAAGTGCCATTGCCCGTTATTCAGGCTGGAGCCGCCCTGGGCGAAGGCGCCGGTAGATGAGTGGTGGTACGTGCATTCGATCTGGTTCTGCTTCACCAGCTCGACCTTGTACTCCGGGAACGGGTAGTCCCCCATGCGCACCAGGTCGTAGTCGCCCGAGGTGGGCAGGTGCGTGGTGTTGAGCCAGAAGGAGATGTCGATGTTGGCCGAGCCGGCGACCAACGTGGAACTAAAGGGCACGTCCACGGTGGACTTCGCGGTGGACCCGGGGAAGCTGTAGGCGAGGGGGAAACCCGTGCTGCCCGCGGGCCCCGGCTGGCCCACCTTCACCGGGCCAACCAGGGTGCCGTTGTTGCCGTTGCCCGAGGTGTCGGTCATGGTGGTCCCCGAGGTCTCTTGCATGGGCCAGTTCGCGGCATTCCCGGTCACCGCCGGCGGCGGTGGTGGCGGTGGTGGCGAGGATTCGGTCAGGGACAGGTTGTCCGCCTGAACGGTGTCCCCGGCCTTGGCTCCCGCCTGCCGGATGATGAACCCCACCGAGTCGCCCGCTGTCTTGGTGGTCAGAGCCGTGGGGCCGATCGCTTGCCAGCTACCACTGGCCGTCACGCAGGACTGCGGGGCCTGCACCTTCGTGCCGCCGGTCGTGGACTCCTGCACTACCAGGCACACGCTCCGCCCAGCGACGCCCAGCACCTCACCGGTGCCCTGGAACTGCGTGCCCTGCGCCACGTTGGTGGCCGGCTGGGGAGAGGCGAACATGCTGTAGGACGTCCCCGTTGTGAGCGCCGCCTTGCCCGCGTAGGTGTCGCCGGTGAACCCGGGCGTGACCACGCTCAGCTTGGCATTGGTGCCCTTCCACCCCGAGGTGGTGCCGCCGGCGAACGTCGGGTTGGGGAGCAGATTCGCCTGCGCGGATGCGACCCCGGCCGGGACCAGCGCCATGCCCCCCACCACTGCCGACAAGACGGCGGCACCTGCAGCACCACGCACGAGCCCGGACATATGACCCCTCCCCACCGTCGCCCAATGGCGCCGGCCGCAGCCTTAGCGGTTATTGCCGCATGGTTATTCAGGCATACCGGCGCGGCAAAGGGCCATAGGCGGCCCGTTTACTAGACGCCCCGCACGCGGCCTGGGTTGACAGCTATCCGGCACGGATGGAGCCTGGGGCACAGACGCGTGCCGCTGCCGGGCGCAGCATTGGTTCAGGGCCGCGCAGCGGGGGCGTGACGTATGCTCGGACTCTCGCGGTGCGCCTGGCGACGATGCGAGACCAAATTCTCCTGAAGTGACGAGGGGTAATCGTGCTTGCAGAGGGGTTGCTGGACGCCGGTTCGGTGGTGGCAGCGATCGATGAGGCGGCCGGGGAGGATGTGATCGTCACCGGGGCTCTGCCGCCGCAGGGCCGTGATCTGGACCTGCTGGTGGGCGAGGAACAGGCGCGGCGGCTGGCACAGGTGCTGGCGGGCCGGGGTTTCCTGCCCCGGGGCCGGAAGGTGGCTCCGCGCCGGTCGGTGAGTAAACAATGGGTGTTGATCGAGGGCTGCTCGGCGCTGGCAGTCGATCTCAATCCGGTGCGGCGCTGGGGGCTGCCTGCGGAAGAGCAGCGGGCCCTGCTGGCCGATGCGGTGCCGATTGAGGGTTTCCGTCATCTTGTCCGCCCCTCGCCCCACCACATGATTTTGATCATGGCCCGGCGGCTGGCCACCGGGGGGCTGTCAGCAGGCCGGCTGGGCAAACTCGCGGCGGCGATCGAGGCCGATCCGCTGGCTTGGGAGCGGGCGCAGCAGCGGGCCGGGGACTGGGGGGTGCGGACCGCCCTGCTGACGCTGTGGAGGATGCACGAAGGCGGCCCGCCGCCCACCGGCGCGGAGCGGGCGAGGGCGCTGGCCGAGGTGACCAGGGCCGCCGGAGTGAGTGGTGCGGCGGCCAGGGCCGGGGGCAAGCTGGCGGCCGCCATGCCACAGCGGGCCAGGGTGGTGGGTTTTTCCGGCCTGGATGGTTCGGGCAAGAGCTCGCAGGTGCGGGCGCTGACCTCCCTGCTGGAGCAGCTGGATGTGGCCGTGGTCGCCGAGTGGAAGCCGCTGGGGCACAACGCCTCGATCCGGGCCACCCGCCGGGTCATCAAGCGTGCCTACGCCAGGCTGCGCGGCCTGGACGCCAGGCAGCTGGACCAGCTGAAAAAGCCCGGCCGGTCCCTGATCGCCGGCGCCAACCCGGCGCTGCTGGGCGGCCGGCAAAACGCCGCGCTCACCCACATCTGGTCCACGCTGGTCTGCCTGGCCAGCGCGGGCCACTACCGGATGGTCACGCTGCGCCACGCTGGGTCGGGGCGGCTGATCATCTTCGACCGCTTCGCCCTCGACACCACGGCGCAGCTGCGGTTCTTCTACGGGTCCGAGCACCGGTTCGCCCTGCAGCGGGCGCTGGTCCGCATCTTGTGCCCATCACCCATCGCCGCCTGGCTGCTGGATGTGCCCGGCGAGGTGGCCCTGGCCCGCAAGCCCGAGCAATACGACCTCCCCCAGCTCAAAAAGCAAGAAATGCTGCTCCGCCAGGAGGCCGCCCGGCTGGGCGTCACCCGCCTGGATGGCACCCGCCCCATGCCCGAACTCACCGAGCACATCGCCAGCCAGATCTGGGAGCGGATCAGCCGTTGACCCCTCCCCACAAAGCTGACCGGCGCCAGCCCCGGGGCAGTTGATGCCAGGCATGCAGGCTCGGCCGCCCCCGCCCGGGCTAATGTGGCTTGGCCAGGCGCTTGGTGCGATCCCGCACGGCGATGCGGAGATCAAGCGATCTGGCTATGTGCTGGTGCCTTCTGCTTCGCGTCCTCAGATGCTGGTCTCGCCGGGCAAGAGGGTGGCTGCCTGGGCGGCTCTTCGCCGGCACAGCGATGCCGCCCCGCTGAAGGCCCGGGTGGCCAAGGAACTCATGGCGTGGGCGTGCAGGACCGGCCTCGCCGGGGTGGTTTTCTCCTCCCCGGTGCCGGATTCATCAGTTGGCCTGCGGACTGGGTCTTGTGCCTGGCCCGATCTCATCGCGGAGATATTCGGGCGCCGCGATCTGGCGGTGGCGATTTCAGTAGGTCAGGTTCGCCCTCAGATCAAACCGATCCTGCACGTGGCGACCCAGGCCGGTCAGGTGCTCGGGCACATCAAGGTGGGCTGGAATGCCGTCACAAGCTCGCTGATCCGCCACGAGGCGGCGAGCCTGATCGCTCTGGCTGGCGGGACTATGGCTGGCCAGGCCAACGGGGATGTGGCAGGTGGAGCGGAAAGGGTGGGGTCCCTGCGGGTGCCGCGGGTGCTGCACCATGGGAACTGGCACGGGCGCGACGTTCTGGCCGTGTCCGACATCGGGGGGAGCCCGTGGCACCGCCGCCGCCGCACGGGCCTGCCTGCGTCCGCGACATGGCGGGTAGGCCGTGTGCTGGGGGTGGAGCGGGGCCCGCTTGGGACCTCCCCGTTCTGGCGTGACCTGTCCGACCGAGTGGAACGCCTGGTGGTCCAGGAGGCCCTGGACGCTCCGCTGGCGGCGGCGCTGGCGAGGGCGCGGGAGAGAGCGGAAGCCTGGCACGCCGCAGGGGAACTCGACTTCGGCCTGATGCACGGTGACTGGGCACCCTGGAACATGGCCACCATCGGCTCGGCGCTGGCGGTGTGGGACTGGGAGCGCTCGCGGAACCGCGGCCCGGTCGGATTCGACGGGCTGTTCTTCCGTTTCCAGGTCGACCTCTGGATCCGGCACCTGCCGCCGGAACAGGCGCTGGCCCGGACCCTGCGTTCGCTCCCGGAGACCATGGCCGCCTCCGGCACCGCGCCGGAGGCGGGCCCCGCGGTGCTACGGCTGGTGATACTCGAAGTGGCGCTCCGCCAGATGGAGGGGGTGGCCGCCGGCGCGCCCGTTCCCAGCCGCGTCTACCGGGCTCTCAGCGACCTGCTGGCGCAGGCCGGCGACGAGAAATGGCGCCCCGGAATGCCGAGAAGCGCAGCATCCCCCGCATCTGCCACAGCACCGCCACGTAGGGAACCGTCCCAAGCACCACGAACAGGAGAAAGCCCGTCAGGTTCGCCCCAACAATCTGCCGGATGATCAGCCCGGTCACGCCGAAGCAGATCGTGGACGATATGGCCACCACCCAATAGCCCCTGCCGAACGGGCGGATCCTCATCAGGTAGTTCACCTCGATTACCGCCGCCAGGTTATTGATGACGATGGAAGCGGCCCAGGCGATCGCCGCCCCGGTAATGCCCATCCTGGGGATGAGGTAGATGTTGATGGCGATGTTCGCGGCCAGTGCCGCGGCAGAGTTGATCAGGTTCCATGAGCTCTTGCCGGCCATCAGCAGCACGATGGTCACGTTGCCGGTGCCCAGGTTGAACAGCTGGGCCAGGCACAGGATCGCCAGCGCTGCGTGGCCCGCGACGAATCCGTGACCGTACACCCGGAGCAGGAATGGCGCGAAGATGGCCAGCGTAATGTAGCCCGGCCAGGTGAGCGCCATCAGCCACCACGTCCCGGTCTGGAACACCGACTCCGCGTCGCGCATCCTTCCCAGCGCGGCCAGCCGGCTGACCTGGGGGGCGATGGCCATCCCCACCGCGCTCAGGGCGCTCGCGCCGAGTATGGACAGACGGCTGGCGGCGGCGTAGATGCCCGCCTGCCGGGTTGAATGCAGGAACGCGCCGACCAGCAGGACGTCGAGCCAGGTGATCGTGATGCCAAACACGGCCGCGATGGCCCGCGGTCCGGCGAACCGCCAAAATTCCGATGTGATGGCCCGGTGCCTGGTCCGCCTCGACCTCGGTTCCCTGGCGCGCGCCTGCAGGATCAGCCGCCAGAGAACCATGAATCCGAGAACGAATGCCAGTGCCAGCGGGGCGGCCCAGCCGAGGGCAACCGCTACCGTGCCGAGACCGAGGGCAATGGCCACCTCGACCAGCAACGGCCGCAGGGTGGGCAGAACAATGTTCTGGATCCAGACGAACGGCACCATGGTGCCCATGCCGCGGGTTCCGGCCAGCACCACGGTGGTGATCGCCCCTAGCGGTATGAACGGCGTGAACGTACGCAGGTACGACTCCACCTCGGCAGCGCGCTGCCCATGGGCCATGACCGCGGCGAGCTGGGGAGCGGCCAGCCACGCTACCGCCGCGAGCCCCAGACAGAAGAGGACAGGCGGCCATAGCGCAGTTCGCACGACCGCGGGCAGGTCCCGGTTGCGGCCCAGCGCCCGGTAGTGCGGAAGCATCTTGACCAGGCCGGTGTCGGCGCCCAGCTCGCCGACGTTGGACAGGATGGTGAAGAGCGCCACTGCCTCGAAGAAGGCACCGGTGCCTCCCACTCCCACGCCACGAGCCACCACGACGGTCAGGACTATCTGCATCGGCCCGCTGACCAGCAGCCCGAACAAGTTGAGAGCCCCGCCGCGGGCCAGGGTGGAGAGCTGGCGGCTCGAGCTGGTGGCGCGCCCGAGCCCTAGCTCAAGAACCCCACTGTCCTCGCGCCATCGTGACCCATCGTGTATGACCGGCCGGTCCAGCGCCGGGGGAGGACGTCTCCATTCGCCGGGGCCGTGCCGACGGGAACGCGGCGACGGGTCGCGCCACAGGGGACGCGGCGCCCGGCGCGGGTCCGCCCGGCCGGGACGCGGCGACGGGTCCCGCCACAGAGGGGCCCGCCTGCCGCTTCCCCGTTCACGGTTCCCGCCCGGCCGGTAGGGGCGTCGTGCCTCGCTGCCGCGTCTGCCGTTGCCATCAGGCCGGGGGCGTTGCTCCCGGCCCGATTCCGGCCGCCATGCCTCGCCGCCGCGTCTGCCGTTGCCATCAGGCTGGGGGCGTTGCTCCCGGCCCGATTCCGGCCGCCATGCCTCGCCGCCGCGTCTGCCGTTGCCATCAGGCTGCGGACGCGGCTCCCCGCTTGGGCCCGGCCGATCAGGACGCGGCGACGGGTCCCGCCACAGAGGGGCCCGCCTGCCGCTTCCCCGTTCACGGTTCCTGCCTGGCTGGTGGGGGCGCCATGCCTCGCTGCCGCCGCCCCCACTGCTGGCATCGGGTGGCCGAGGACGGGGCACCTGGCCCGGGTCAGCCCGGCTATGCGTGGCCCTGCCGCCCGCCTCTCCGTTAGTCCCGGTCCGGCCGCGGCTCTGGACCCCACGCTCGCCGTTGGTGTCGGCCCGGCCAGGGCGCGGCGCCCCGTCTCCATCCTCGCCATTGGTGCCGGCCCGGCCAGGGCGCGGCGCCGCGCCTCCGTCCTCGCCATTGGTGGCTGGCCGGTAGGGATCAGGCACCCCGGTCACCCGGCGCTCCACCAGGTCAGCGCCGCGGGGAGGGCAGCGGCGCCGGGAGGAAGCCCGGGTCCAGGACAGGCTGATCCGGGACAGGCTGGTCCCGGTCGCGCCAGACGAGCGCCGCGGCGACCATGATCAGGAACATTTCGGTAGGCATCCATCCGTAGAACGGGAGCTGGGGCAGACTGATCAAGATTGCCACGTGCACGGCGAAAGTAACCGGGTCGTCGGTCGACCGGGAGGACCAGAACACGTAGAGCAGCCAGAGCAGGAAGAAGACCGTCCCGGGTATGCCGACCGACACGAGGACTAGCCACAGTTGTCCTTGGGTCCCAACGTTCGGGAGCGAGTACTGGCTGACGGGCGGCGGGAGCGGGACCCCATAGCCCACCAGGGGAGAACCCAGGGCATTCTGCCCGGACTGCTGGATGAGCGAAAGACGAAGCGACGCACTCCCTTCATGCCCCAGCCTGGCCTTGACCACACCACCCAGCGGCGTGGCGAACACCGCCACTGCGAGCACAGCGAGCAGGGCGAGCCCGCCAATCGCGGCCCGCCCGCGCCGCCGGGCCGCGAACCGTACCCAAGCGTACAGACCGCCGATGATGAGGCTGAGCCACGCACCCCGGTTGATCGAGTAGATGAAAGGAGCCAGGGAAACGATCAGCGTGCCTGCCAGGCTCACCTTCACCAGGCGCGTACGTGCCTGGCGGATGGCGAGGATGACGAAGGGCACAAGGAAGGCGAAGTTTGCTCCCCACCAGTTGGTATAGGCGAACGGGGCGGCTGGGCGGGCGATAGCGTGGCCGATCGCCTGCACGCCGCCAAGAGCCTGGGCCTGGGCCAGGGTGGGGTGGATCAGGGCGAGGAGAAGCTTGTTGGATCCGAGATGGCCAAGGAGCTTTTGGGTCGGTGTGGAGAACGAGAGGTGGGGAGCGGCCATGGCGGCGAGCCCGCCGATGACGATGACGACCCAGAAGACCGTGAAGGCGTTGATGATCCGCCTGGCCGGCAGCGCCTTCTCGTCGGTGTTCACCAGATAGATGAAGGCCAGGGTCGCCGCCAGGTAGCCGCCCGCGCGGTAAGCGTAGGTGAGCCAGTTGGTGCTCTTGGAGATCTCGATGGCCGACAGTGCTACCCAGACGAGAAAGAACACCCAGATCATGAAGCCGCGGGGCACCCGCCAGGTCTTGGCCAGCACCAGGTGCGCGAGCATGGGCACAGCCAGGATGATCCAGATGAATGCGCCCAGGCCGAGGATGTACCAGAGCGGAAAGAGCACCAGAACGGCGAGGATCGGCCAGCCCACGGGGAGATGGAATTGGCCGGGACGGACGTCGGGGGCGCCGGCGGGTATCGCGGTGCGCTCCATGCTGTGAACGCCCATTTCTCACACCCCCTTGCCCACGGCATGCGCCAGCGACATCACCCGGCGCGGCGACAGCAGGTGCGCGGAGACGAGCATCGCCAGATACCCCCGGGGTTGCCGCCAGTTGAGGCGGATGGACCGGCCGGCCCACTGGCGGGCCTGGCGGGACATGCCGGATGCGCCGTAGGCGAATGCCAGCCGGCCGTACATGCGGGCGGCATTGCGCGCGTCAGCGGCGAGTTCAGGATGCTTATCGAGGTGGTACCGGATGCCGGAGATCATGACATCCCACCGGTCGGAGTAGTACGAGGTCTGCCAGTAGACGCGGGCCAGCGGCTCCGGTACCGCCACGATCGGCGAGACCTTCGAGGCCCGGACGATCCATTCGTAGTCCTCGCCGTAGCTGCCAGGGACCGCCTCGTCCACCGGGCCGATATCGCCGAAGAACCGGTCCCGCCTGATCAGCAGGGTGGAGGAGTGGACCCAGCTCTGGCGGGAACGCAGCAGTCCCTCGCGCGGCACAACGTGCTGTGCGGGACTCCGCGTGTAACGCCGGGAACCGACGCACAGGCAAATGCCGCACGTGGCCACGGCCGCCTCCGGCATGCCCTGCATCGCCTCGACCTGGCGCCGCAGCTTGTCCGGCAGCCATTCGTCGTCGTCGTCGCACCACGCCAGCAACTCGCTCTGGCTGACGGCAGCACCAGCATTCCTGGCACCCGCGAGGCCAGCGGGATGATCATTTTCGATGGCCCTGACTGACCGGCCTTCCGGCACCTCCACATCAGGCATCCGGGGAGTCTGCTGGTCGAACACGACCACGCACTCCAGCGGACCGGGATACCGCTGGGCGAGAACGCTGCGGACTGCTCTAGCCAGCAACTCGGGCCTGTCCCGGGTCGGGACCACCGCGCTGACCGATGGCCAGTTTGCCATGGTCACCTTCCGCCCGCTGGATCGAGTGCCGCGGGGATACTCTCGGCATCGGCCGAGGGGCCGTCGGCCCCATGCGCGTAGTGCCGCAGAAGCGGCCATGTCAGCGCCGTGACCTGGGCCCTTTGCACGAAAGGCATGGAGGAACGCCACGCTTCGTCCAGCCCGATGGTGATATGGCCTGCTGCCATGCGCATCGGGTTCCCGGCCACGGTGTGATGGGAACCAAGCCAGGCACCCGCCCCTTGCGCGAATGCCAGGGCCTGCGGATCGAGCGGCTGGCCGATGAACGACGCGATCGCGGCGAGGGCTGCTCGCGGCCTCGCCACAAGGGTCTCATAACGCAGCAGCAGCCGTGGGACGCCAAACCATTCGAGGGATTCGACCATGAGGTTAGAGGTCACCCATCGCAACGCAGTCACGGGAGGGGAGAACCGCCGCATGTAATGGTCTGGGTCAGACCGGACGACCTTGGCCCATGACCAGGCGACCCCGCGGCTGTCGCGAACCAGGTGCACCACCCGGAAATCGACACCGGGCATCCGCCGGAGTACGTGCGCGTAGGCGGCATCCTTGGTCGAATCGATGATCACATTCGCGCCGCTCACGTCGCGAATCGCCGCATACAGCGGACTCAGCATCTCAAGGTAACGGCCGAGCAGCCGGGCGTAGCGGTCGGGGGCAGCCTCGCCCATGGCCAGCAAGGGGATGTGGCGGTGCCGTGCGATCGACCGCTCAAGCGCCACGGCCTCGCCCGGGTCGATCTGGTCCCAGCCGCCGAACGCCCGGCGCCCGACCTCGGACCAGAAGGGACAATCGAGGAAACGGGCACCGCACCCGCAGTACCGGTTATCAGCCAGGGCTTCGCGCCAGATGTACCGGAGTTCTCCCACGGCCACGAAACCCGGCAGCTCCCCCAGAAGCCGGTCGAGCAGCGTGCTGCCGCTCCTTCCCGTACCGCCGATGAGCGCGACGGCGGGGGGCTGGATCTCGGTCATGAAGGTGATGGCCCGTTCACTCGGTAGCCGTACGCTGCGAGCAGGGGCAGGGTGAGCGCGGTCACCACCCGGCGATCGCGCGACGGCATCTGGCGGCGCCACGCCTGATCGGCCCGCAGTTCCAGTTCGCCGTTCACGAACCTCATGGGGTTGCCCTCGGCAGTGTGATTGGGCTTGAGGCGCACCGTCTGGCCCTCGATATACCCAGGTTCAGCGGCGCTCCCGGTGACCCCGGCATGCTGGAGGAGGCGCCCGACCTCGTCGCGAGGAGCGTCTACCAGATCCTCATAACGGACGAACGCATACGGGACGTGCAGCGGCCGCAGGGCTTGCGTGAGCCCGTTGTACAGCAGCCAGCGCAGGGACGAGGCGCCAGGATCATAGCGTGGAAGAGAGGCCGAAGGCCCCGCCGACTTCCGCTTCTCCATGTGCTTGCTCCACGAGTACGCTACCGCGCGGCTGTCGCGCACGAGATGGATCACCCGCAGGTCGATACCCGGCATGCTCCGCAGCAGAAAAGCGTGTGAGGGCAGGTTCGATGAGTCAACGATGACGCGTGCTCCCGACACCTCCGCTATGGCCGCGTACAGACGCTGAAGTGTCCTGGTGTACGCCTGGATCTGGGCCCCTATCGGGTTCGCCAGGTGACGCAGCGGCAGCGCCGGAAATGACCAGGGACGATCCAGCGAGTAGCGCAGCCGGAGGATCTCGTCCAGGGGAATCCGGTCCCACCCCCCGAACCCGGCGTCCCCGACCGCCTGCCAGAAGGAGCAGTCGCGGAACGGCCGTTCACAGCCGCACAGACGGTTCTCCACCAGGCCGCTCTGCCAGATCTCGCGGACCTCCCCGGCGGAGAACAGCCCCGGCGCCTGGCCCAGGATGAGATCCAGGAGGGTGCTCCCGCTCCGGCCCCATCCGCCGATGTACAGGACCCGGATGGCGGCATCCGGCGGTTTTGGCGGAGTGTCCTCCGGCAGTTCCTGTCCCCTGGTGGCTGCCTTCATACCCTCACCCTGTGATCGACCCGGCTTGCCTCGCCCGCTCCGGGCGCGGAGCCGGCCCCGCCGCGGATCATCGCCGCGACCTTCCGGTTGCCTCGGTCCGGGACGACCGGGAAGATCCCGCCGCCGTCCGGTCGGCCAGGTCAGAGTCGCGGTCAAAAGTATCGTCGCTCAGGCTGCCCGCCGCCGCCTTCCGCGTTTCGCGCGGAACGAAGGGTGCCTCGGGCCGTGCGGACTTTTTACGCCGTTTGCTGGCCTTCTTCGGCTTGCTTCGGTCGAACGCGTAGATCCCGCCGATGATGTTCGCGCCCGCCACTTCGAGCCGCTCCTGCGCCTTCCGCAGCGCTGGGGCCTCGAAGTCTTCGGCATTCCAGGTGATGACCGTGCCTTCGACCTGGCGCGCGAGAATCACCGCGTCAGAGGCTGAAAGAACATCCGGGGTCTCGAGCAGGATGAAGTCCGCGCCCAGGCTCCGCAGGGTACTGAGGACTTCCGCGGTGGCGGGGCTGGCCAGGAGCGCTGCCGGGTCCTTGGGCTCCGGGCCGGAGGTCAGGACGTACAAGTTGGGGATGACCACTTCTTTCAGGAGCCTCTCCGGGTCCATCCCCTCGCGCAGGGCGTTGCAGAACCCATGCCCGTTGGAAAGGCCGAAGATGAGGTGGAGCGACGGGTACCGCAGGTCGGCTGAGACCAGGATGACCCGATGGCCGGCCTGGGCCAGCACCACGCCGAGGTTCGCTACCGTGGTCGACGCTCCGCCCCCGTCCTGCGGCGACGCTACCATGATCATCCGCAGGCCGTCCCGTGCGGCCAGGTGTTCCAGGGTGATGGCCGCCATCCGGTAGGCCTCGCTGGCCGCACCGCGGGGGTCAGTGACCGTCGCCAGCGACCTTTCGGGGGACCGGGCGTCGAACTTGGGGATCACGCCCAGCACCGGCGCCCGCAGGCGGCTCTCCAGCGCATCGGGGTTTTTGATCCGCCTGTCCATGGCCTCCCTGATCAATGCGAGGCACAGGCCGATGACCAGCCCAATCACCCCGGCGATGAGAAGGGTCTTGGCCACCTTGGGTGAGGAAGGCGAGGACGGGGCAGCCGCGACCGTGATCACAGTGCCAGCGGAGACCAGCTGCTCATCGGCCTGGAACTGCGAAAGCTGGACCGCGGCTTCGTGCAGTTCCCCCGCCAGCGCCCCCCGCTGGACCTTGCCAGCTTTCGGGAGCTGTGCCTGAAGGGTCGAGATCGCGCGCTGCCGGTCGGTGATGGCGTTGGCGAGAGGTTGCAACGCGGTCCTGTTGCGGTAGGTGAGGTAAGCGCTGGCGAAGGCGTTGGCGTACTGCGCGGCCTGCTGGGGGTTGGAGGAGGTGTACTGGAATTGGAGGACGTTGGCGGTGCTGGAAGGAGTCACCGTGAGATGGCTCAGAAGCCGGTCGCCATTTGTGCCGGAAATATTGAGCGATTTCCGCGCCAGGACCGCAACGGGGGTGGAATCGGCCGCTGCTTGTTCAGTGTTCATGTCCGGCGCGTTGCCCTTGGCGGTGCCGGTGGTCGTCGACGGGGTCACTATCGCGTTGACAAGCACCTTGGCCTGGGCTGTGTATTGAGGCTTTTGCACCACAAATACGTACGCTCCTGCCAGCGCGAGGGCCAGGAGGGTGGGGATGATGATCGCGAACTTCCGCGATTTAAAAATCTCCCAGTACTGGTGCAAGTCGATGGTCGATTGTCCGTTAGTCATGATCTACTGCTCCCCGTGACGAGTGAGCCAGCAGCCTAACACCCGGCGGCCGGCTCTTCTGGTGCTCTGAGGAAACCTTTACCCTGCTCACAGGGGGGTTCCGGTTGCGGTCCTGGTTCATGTGGCCGGATCCTCCCGCCGGTGCCGCCGCCTGTCCACCGCGGAGACGGCCAGCAAGGCGAGGGCGAACGGCAGGTCGTGGACCAGATACCTGCTGAACAGCCGCCGCGGCTCGCTGGCCAGCCGGAACGTCCATTCCAGGCCCGTACGCTGCATCCACTGCGGCGCCCGGGGCAGCGCCCCCGCCGCGAACGGGATCGCTGCGCCGCAGCCGACGAACCAGGTGCCAGGAAAGGACGGGGCAAGACGGGTGATGAGGCGTTCCTGCTTGGGGAACCCGAGCCCTACGAAGACGATGCCGGGGGCTGCTGCCGCGAGCCGTTCATGCACGGCGACGATCGCCTGCGGATCGGCATCGAATCCAACCGGCGGAGCGTCCGTCCCGGCCACCTTCAGCTCCGGATAACAGCGGCGCAGCTCGTCTGCGGCTTGCCCGGGGACACCCGGCCGCCCGCCCAGCAGGTAGATCGAGCACCCGTGGAGGGCAGCGGCCTCGGTGAGCGAGAAGATGAGTGACGCGCCGGTGACTCGCTCCGGGATCGGGTCGCCGCGGAGCCTTGAGGCCCAGATCAGCGGCATGCCATCCGGCACGATCACCGATGCGCTGGCAACCAGCCGGCGCAGCGCCTCATCACGCCAGACCAGCCGGCAATGGTCGATGTTCGGCGTTGCCACCCAGCCGCCCTGGCCAGACCGGCTGGCCGTGACGATGTGCTCCACAACCTGCGCCTCGGTGAGCCGGTCGAAGCAGAGGCCCGCCAGCGGGACGCGGGCACAGCGAGTCGGTACGACGGCACGCGGCGACCCCGGTTCACGAAGCATCAGGAACCTCATCCCATCCACCTGAAGACATCGCACCACTATGGCAACACCAGCATCCTATGGGGTCACTTCGGGCTAAGCGCCCGCCCGTCCTCAGCACCCGTCGCCTCCTCAGCAAGCGCCCGGCTAGTAAGCGCCGGACCCGTGGAAGACCGCGGGCCAGCTCTTCCACAAGATCTGCAGATCAAGGATCAGCGACCAGTTCTCGACGTAGCGCAGGTCCAGCCGGACCGCCTCTTCCCAGGGAAGGTCCGACCGCCCGCTGACCTGCCAAAGACCGGTGATGCCGGGCTTGACCACCAGCCTGCGCCGCACATAGTCGGTGTAGCGCGCGACCTCATCCGGCAGGGGCGGCCGCGGGCCGACCAGGGACATGTCTCCTTTCAGCACGTTCAAGAGCTGCGGTAGCTCATCCAGCGACCACCTGCGCAGCCACGCACCGGTCCTGGTGACCCGGGGATCGTTGCGAAGCTTGAACAGCAGGCCGTTGCCGTTGTTCTGGGAAGCAAGCAAAGCCTTCTTCAGCTCTGCGCCCACCACCATCGTCCGGAACTTATAGACATTGAAGCGGCGCCCGTCCTTGCCCACGCGAGCCTGGCGGAACAGCACAGGCCTGCCCTCGCGGAGCGCGATCACGAGCGCGATCCCCACCAGGAGCGGTGCGAGAACGAGCAGCGCCGAGATGGCGACCAGCTTGTCGAACAGTCCCTTGATGACCCAGCGAGCCCCGGAGAACTCAGGGTGGTCCACATGGAGCAGCGGCAGGCCTGCCACGGCGCGGATTGTTGTGCGAGGTCCCGCCACGTCCAGCAGAGCGGGGGCGACGCACATGTCTGTGTCTGTCGCCTCGAGCTCCCACGCGAGCTCGCGAAGCCGCAGTCCAGTCAGCTCGCGGCCGGCGACCACGGCCACCGTATCGGCCTGCAATTCCGCGATGGCGGCGGGAACGCCCCCAATCCCCCGGCGCACGGGGACTCCCGCAATCTCGGCGAGCATGGTCCCCCCGGTCAGGCACGCACCCACAACGGACAGGCCATGGTACTTCTCGCGGCGCAACTCGCTGATCAGATCGGCGACACCGGCCGCATGGCCGACGGCGACCACCCGCCGCATGCATTCCCCCTTGCGCCTGCGCCGGTGCAGCCTCTTGCGCAACCCGTATCGTGCCAGCAGGTCGAACAGTGTCACGCAGGGCAGCGCGATTACCACATAGCCGCGGGCGACGTCGCTCTTGGTGGCGAAAGAGACGAAGGCTATTGCGGCGGTGAGGCTCACCCCGGCGTTGACGATCTTGCGGAATTCGTCGGAGCCGGTGCCGATGAACCGCGCATCGTAACCCCGCGCCAGCGCCACCGATGCCCACCAGAGGACCGGCAGGACGGCGGTGAAGATCAGGTATTCCCGCGGGAAGTTGGACCAGTGGATGAACCGGCCGATCAGTGCGATGAGGCCCGCCGTGAGAGCGCAGATGCCGTCGGCCGCGACGACGGTCCGCAGGTAGGAGGTGATCCACGCCGAGGAGGCACGCTCTTCGCGCACGCTAGCCGTCCAGTTGGCTTGCCGCACCTCGACGGCAGAGTCGCCCATGCTGATCCCCTCGTACCCAGCCCGGCCGCATCAAGCTCACCCGGACTTAACCCTTTGTTAAACGACGCGCATCCCTGCCGAACGGTTGACATCGGCTCGGGTCGTTCTTGCCCGAGCAGGCTCTGGCCGAAGGGTCCTGGGGCGGCGCGCCTTATCGGCAAGGCGTTCGATGATCGGCGATGACCTGGACCTGGGCCGCCGCGATCTCCCGAGGGTAATCCCTGGGCGTGCTGTCCGTCCAGGAGCCGGCTCAGCCGTGGTGGTGGGGCGGGATGAGATCGGTGTGCGGGTGCAACGGCAAGAGCATCGGCGGGCGTGGCCGCTGATGGAAGTTGAAATCAGCTACCAGGTTGCCAAGGATGTTCACGTCCTCACGGACGTCTGGCCGCGGGTCGGGCCTGCCGTCGGTGCGCGGGTCGATCCGCTGCCCGCCCAGGAAGTCGTCCTCGATGAACTTGTCGTAGGCGTCGAAGGACAGCACCTGGTGGTTGACGAAACCTCGCCGGGCATAGGGGCTGATCACCAGGGCGGGTACCCGGAGCCCGTAACCGTTGCCGTTGACGACCGGCGGGTTCACGTTGTCGTAGAAGCCGCCCCAGTCATCCCAGGTCAGGAAGATTGCTGTGGATGACCAGTCGCGGCTCCTCATGATCGCGTTGATCAGGCCAGTCACGTAGGTCTGGCCGTGGCTGACCAGCGCGGGTGGGTGGTCGCTGACGATCTGGGCCGGGGTTACCCACGACACCGCGGGCAGTGTGCCTGTCTTCGCGGCGCGGTAGAAGCTGCTGAGGTTCTGGATGTTGCCTTCCTGATGATCGGCTTTCACCGTGTCGAAGTAGGGGAGCGGGTTCCAGATCCCCGGCGTCCTGGCGTTCTGCTTCACGGGACTGCAGGTGACGTCGCCCGAATCCGCGCAATCCGGCTGTGTGCCCTTCATCACGTAGTAACGCCATGACACGTGGTGCTTGTAGAGCAGGTAGGTCAGGTCGGTCCAGGCATAGATGGGGACGGGTCCGCCGCTCGCGATGAGGTCGGGGTTGACGGGGTCGTTCAGCGCGTTGCGGCAGCTCATCGGGTTGTGAGTGCTGCACCGGGCCGACCACTCCGACACCAGGAACAGGTGAGCGGGAAGGCTCCACGACGCGTTCGGCTCGAACATGTGGTCCTGCAGCACGAAGTGGCGGGCGTAGGCCCAGTAGTTCGGCAGTTCCGCGCCGGTGTGGTATCCCATCACATCCAGTGGCCTGTTGCCACCTGCGCAGAACGGGTTGTTGACCTGCCCGCAACTGTTCGGCGTGCGCAGTGCTTCGGTGACGAAACCGTTCATCTTCCCGCCGACGATGTCCTTCCGCGCCGCGACCGCGTCGTGCGCGGAGCCCTGGTTGAGGTCGGAACGGTCGTGGAACGGCCGCACGCACCGGCCCGTCTCGGGATCGGGCAGGCAGACGGTCGGCACGCCGTTCCGCGTCGGGATCCCGTCGGCTCCCGGGTAGGTCCCGAAGTAGCTGTCGAAGGACCGGTTCTCCTGCATGATCACCACGACATGCTTGATCTTGTGAATGGCCGGGTTGATCGCAGGCGTCGGCGGGGCCGGCCCGGAAAGAATCGATGGCCCGCCCGCCGGCTTGGCCGACGGCGTGCTTCCCTGGCAGCCGGCCAGGGCCAAGGCGGTGACAGCGATCGCTGCCATGCACGTTGCCGCCGATCGCGCCGGACGGCGCCGAGGATCCCGGGTGCAAGACATGGGGACACGTTAGGGCACGGGCAGCAGAGTCGCCCGATCTGCGTGCGAGCATTGCCGTTGCGATACCCGCAGACAGCCCGGCATGGGACCTCCGCTGGCCGGGCGGCGAGCGACCGCGGGGCGCGCCGCCGTAGCGGCCGCGGCTGGCCAGCCCGTCAGGTCACCTCGCCTTGAATCGCCTGTAGACGATCATGGACACCGCGCCCCCGATCCCCAAGATGACGCCGAGAATGATCAGCACAACGCCTGGGGGCGGCCAATGGGAGGCCGGTGCGGACAGCGGCGGGAAACTCAGCGACATAGATGGCGAGGGCGAGGGACTTGGCGATGGCGATGGCGACCGCGAGTGTGATGGCTTGGGCGAGGGGCGGCCGCAGGCAGCAGAAAGCACGTCCATATAGCAGTGCGACGCAAAGCCCTCCGCTGCCGCCAGCGCCTCCGCCCCGCTGTCCCCGGGCACCGTCCCGGGCGCGTCGTACATCCAGTCGTGGCCGGTGCTGGAGTCGAAATACTCGATGGCCCTCACCGCGGGGAGCTGATCTCTCAGCTCGCTCAGGGCATCCTGCCACCAGGTCGCCCGGGTCGGAGCCCCGGCTCCGTACATATTGGCTGGCATGATGCCCACCTCACCGAACATCAGCGGCTTACCGTAGCTCTTGAAGGTGTCGTACCAGTCGAAGCCGCTGCCGCCGCCACTGGTGGTGGCCAGCTGCTGCAGCGTCAGCCACATATTCTTGGGATAAGCGTCGATGCCTATCCAGTTGACGTAGCTGGATCCCGGGTAATAGGGCACAGGGTCCTGGGCCTGGCTGCCGCCGACGCGAATTGGATTCCACAGCCACTTGACGTTGCCGACATTATCGCTGCGGAAGATATTGACGAAGTGCTGCCACGCGGCGATGAATTCGCTGGGCCTGCCGCCATAGTGTATGTCATTCCATTCGCTCCCGGTGAAGTTGAACTCCCAGAATGGCCGGATCAGAATATGCCCATACGGAGAAAGTTCCGTCTTGACCGCGCTGGCAAAATTGTTGATGTCCTGGTCATATTTTCCCGCGACGATGTCGGGGATGATCGTATTCGGGTTATTCCCGGTCGCCCACGACAGGGTGACGAAAGGAACGCGATCGACTGCCAGTGACCAGTGGGCGTCAGCGAGATCAGCCGGGGTTACGTCGGCTGGGACATAGTAGAGGTGGCCATCAAATTTTCTGCCGAACTGGGCCTCGCGCCTGGAGAAATCGGCGGGCGAGCCATTCCCCACAGCGGAGCGGTCAAAAAAGTAGACCCCAGCCCTGGTCGGGGCCCAGGTTGACAGATCAATCGACGCGGCGGCGTGCCCGCCCAGCTCGGCGGCATGGGCACCGGTGGCGGTGGTGAGGAAGGCCGCCACCAGGCCCGCGGCCAACAGGCGGCCTACCCACATGCCGGGACACCTCTCTGCATGTTCGTCTGGCGCTGAGTGGACTACTTGAGTTACCCCCACCCGGCAGCAGGGCCAGCTCAGCGGCCTTCGGTGATCATGGCGGCGCCGACGGTTGCACCGGTGGCCTCGTCGATGAGGATCAGCCCGCCGGTCTGCCGGTTCCGGCTGTAGGGGTCGCAGAACAGCGGCTGCGTCAGGCGGAGGGTGACGCGGCCGATGTCGTTCAGGACCAGCCGGTCGATCTCCTCCACCCGGTGCAAAGTGTTCACGTCCAGCCGGTAGTGCAGGTCGCGGACGAGGGCCTTCGCCGTGCGCGTTGTGTGCTTGACGACCAGGCGGCTGCGCGGCGTCAGCGCGACGGCGTCAGACATCCAGCACACCATCGCCTCGACATCCTGGGTGATCATCGGCTGGTTGTGCGGCCGGCAGATCAGATCGCCGCGGGAGATGTCCAGGTCGTCTTCCAGCACCAGCGTGACCGACATGGGCGGGTAGGCCTCGTCCACCTGGCCGTGGGCCGTGTCGATGCGGGCGATGGTGGTCGTCATCCCCGACGGCAGGTGCATCACCTCGTCACCGGGCTTGAGCACGCCACCGGCGACCTGGCCGGCGTAGCCACGGTAGTCGTGCAGGTCGGGGTCGGTGGCCTGGTGCGGGCGGATCACGTACTGCACCGGGAACCGCACGTCGATCAGGTTGCGGTCGGAGGCGATGTGGACGTGCTCCAGGTGGCTCAGCAGCGGCGGCCCATCGTGCCAGGCCAAGTTCTCGCTGCGCTGGACCACGTTGTCGCCATGCAGCGCGGAGATCGGCACGAAGGTCAGATCGCCGATGTCGAGCTTGGCGGCGAACGCGCTGAACTCGGCGCTTATCTCCTCGAACACGGCCGGGTCATAGCCGACCAGGTCCATCTTGTTCACCGCCAGCACCAGGTGGGGCACACGTAGCAGGGTGGCGAGGAAGGCGTGGCGCCTGCTCTGCTCGGTCGGCCCGTTGCGGGCGTCCACGAGGATGATTGCGAGGTTGGCGGTCGACGCGCCGGTGACCATGTTCCTCGTGTACTGGATGTGCCCGGGGGTGTCGGCGATGATGAACTTGCGGCGGGGGGTGGCGAAGTAGCGGTAGGCCACGTCGATGGTGATGCCCTGCTCGCGCTCGGCCCGCAGCCCGTCGGTGAGCAGGGCGAGGTTGGTGTAGTCCTCGCCCCTGGCCCGGCTGGTGCGCTCCACCGCCGCGAGCTGATCTTCGAAGATCGCCTTTGAGTCGTACAGCAGCCGCCCGATGAGGGTGCTCTTGCCGTCGTCCACCGAGCCGGCCGTGGCCAGCCGCAGCATGTCGGTGTGCCGGTCCTTCGGCCAGGGGCTTATCACGGGAGTGTCCTCGGGTGCGCCTGGCATCAGAAGTACCCCTCCTTCTTGCGGTCCTCCATGGCGGCCTCGCTGGAGCGGTCGTCGGCGCGGGTCTGGCCACGTTCGGTGATCCGGGTGGCCTCGATCTCGGTGATGACCTGCTCGATGGTGGCCGCAGCCGATTCCACTGCCCCCGTGCAGGTCATGTCACCTACGGTGCGGTAACGCACGGTGGCCTCGAAGACCGGCTCGTCGTCGGCGCGGGGGATGTACGGGTTGTCGGCCAGCAGCATCCCGTCGCGCTCGAAAACGCTCCGGGGGTGCGCGAAGTAGATGGACGGGATCTCCAGTTCCTCACGCGCGATGTACTGCCAGACGTCCAGCTCGGTCCAGTTGGACAGCGGGAACACCCGGATGTGCTCGCCCATCCTGATCCTGGTGTTGTAGATGTTCCACAGCTCGGGACGCTGGTTCTTGGGGTCCCACTGACCGAATTCGTCCCGGAACGAGAAGACCCGCTCCTTCGCCCGCGCCTTCTCCTCGTCGCGCCGGGCGCCGCCGAACACGGCGTCGAACCGGTGGTCGCTGATCGCGTCCAGGAGGGTGACGGTCTGCAGCCGGTTGCGGCTGGCCCAGCGGCCGGTCTCCTCGGCGACTCGGCCCGCGTCGATCGAGTCCTGCACGGACGCCACCACCAGCCGCACCCCCAGTTCCGCGACCTGGCGGTCCCGGAACTCGATCACCTCTGGGAAATTGTGCCCGGTGTCCACGTGCATGACTGGGAACGGTATCTTGGCCGGCCGGAACGCCCGTTCCGCGAGCGCGAGCATCACGATCGAGTCCTTGCCGCCGGAGAACAGCAGCACCGGCCGCTCGAACTCGGCCGCCACCTCGCGCATGATATGGATGGACTCGGCCTCCAGCGCATCGAGCTGGGACAGCGAATAGTCAGAATGCATTTGGGACATCGGGCGGACTCCGGGTGGTCGGTCAGGACGGGTGGCGCTGACGGGCATGAGCCCTACTCGGTCCCGGTGGGCCTCACGGCACCGACGGCGGTCAGCAACCGGTCAGCGAGCTTCCCCGGGCAGATCAGGATATCCGGCTGCCAGGGTGATGTCTTATTGAACTCCAGCTTGGAGCCGTTGAGGCGGGAAGCGTGCAGGCCAGCCGCCAACGCCACGGCCACAGGAGCGGCAGAGTCCCATTCGTACTGGCCGCCAGCGTGCAGGTAGGCGTCGGCTTCCCCGAGGATCACCGCGGCGGCCTTGGCGCCGGCCGAGCCGAGGGGCACGAGGATGGCGCCGGTCGCCTCAGCCACACGCGCTGCGAAGGCCGGGGCTCTGGTCCTGCTCACGACGATCCGCAGCGGGCGGCCACCGTTACCGGCTGTGTGCGGCAGTTCCCGCTGTTGAGGTGGGTCAGCGGCGCTGAGGACCCGGCCCTGGGCGGGCAGGGCCACCGCCCCGGCGGCGAGCTCGCCTCGTTCCCACAACGCGACGTGCACGGCCCAGTCGGTCCGGCCGGGCTCGCCAAACTCCCTGGTGCCATCGAGCGGGTCCACGATCCACACCCGGTCCGCTGTCAGCCGCGCCGCGTCATCCCGGCCCTCCTCGGACAAGATGGCGTCGCCGGGACGCCGGGCGGCGATCTGCGCCGAGAGAAACTCATGGGAACTCGCGTCGGCCGCCTTGCGCAGAGTGTCCGGGTCGCCGCCGCGGGAGCGCAGCCGTTGCAGCCGTCGGCCAGCCTGCTCGGCGAGCTCGGTGGCAAGGCGGGCGTCGTTGGCTGGCATCGGGCAGGCTCCCCTCCGGGTACGTCAGCTCTCGTCTCCGGTACGGTCAGTTCTCGCAAGCTATCAGGCACCCTCTCACAGGCTAGTGGCCGTGGCCCTGGGCCTGCCGTCTAACCTCTGCTGTCTGGCCTGTGTAAACGTCGGCTGCGTGTGGCGCGTCTGGTGGTAGGGTCCTCGCGGCGTCGTGCGCCCCAGGACCACGCCACTAGCGGATCGCCCCTTACCTGTGCGCCCACCGGCCCGGCAGGGGATTCCAGGACGAGGGAGGAAGCATGAGGGTGAGACGGTACCGGGCGAGACTGGTAGCCGCTGTCACCGGGGTTGCCGTGGCAGGCTCCATGGCGGTCGCCAGCGCCGCCGGGGCTTCGGTCAAGCCCCCGTCCTCCCATCCCAGCCCCGGCGGGCGGATGATCCGCTCTAGCCTGCCGCCGGGGACGGTCAACGCCGTGATCGCCGGGGCCACCCAGGTCGGTGCGACCAACTGGTCCGGTTACGCCCAGAATTCCGCCACGAAGGCCACGTTCACGGCGGTGCAGGACACCTGGCGGGTGCCCACGGTCAGCACCACGCCGTCGGGCAGCCAGTATTCCTCCGACTGGGTAGGAGTCGACGGGTTCTCCAATAGCAGCCTGGTTCAGTGCGGCACGGAGGCCGACAACGTCGGCCACAAGGCCGTCTACGACGCCTGGACCGAGATCCTTCCCGCCCCAGAGGTGGTGATCACCGGCTTGGCCATTCACGCCGGGGACGAGATCTTCGCCCAGGTCAAGGAAACCAAGGCGAACACCTGGCTCATGCAGGTGAAGGACCTGACCACGGGCAAGAGCGGGTCCAGGACCGTTTCTTACGCTACGCCGGGGACCAGCGCCGAGGTGATCCATGAGCGGCCCTTGGTCAACGGGTCTCTCGCGAGCCTGGCCAAGACCGGCAAGGTCACCCAGGACCCGGGTTCCTATAGCACGTCGGAGCCGGGCACCACCACCGTCTATCACCCGTCCATGAGTGCGGCCAAGGGCGCGACGGTCTACCAGATCTTCATGGTCAACAACGCCGGGACCAAGACCATCGCTGCGCCGTCGCTGCCCGACTCCGACAGCGACGGTTTCGCCGTCGCCTATGGGGCCACCTCACCAGCGCCTCCGTCCAGCTGACAGACGGCGCCTGCTTTCCGGCATCCTTGCCCCGGATGACCAACCTGACCACCGGCAGGGAATGAGCAGAGCCCGGAGGCAATCCGGGTCCCCGTCCGGGAATGTGCGGAAGGGAACCGTGGCGGCCGGTGGGCCGTCCAACCCCTGCAGCCTGGGCCGACCGCTCAGGTCAGCCAGCCCGGACAGCGACTTGGAGCTTCATGAGACATGCCAGGCTGATGGACAGACACGGCGGCCCGCCGGGCACCACCGGAGGGGCGGCGCTGGCCATAATCGCCGCCAGCGCCCTGATCGGGCTGGCGGCATGCGGCAGCGCGGTGGCCGGTGGAGCTGGTCATCCGGCCCCGGCGGTCAACAGCCACTTCAAGGCGTCGGCAGCCACCACGAGCGCACCGGTGAGGGTGCCGCTCTGCGCGGCTGCCCACCAGGTGGACCGGGTCGCCATCAGCCTGGCCGCCCACCCGGCCAGCCAACTCCATCAGATCCTCCCGCGCGGAATCATAATCAGGGACGCGCCCCGAGTTCGTGCCCTTGCTGTCGCGCTTTGTGCGCTCCCGCCAATGCCAGGCACGGTGCAGTGCCCGGCCGACTTCGGTGAGGGGGTCCGGCTGGTGTTCGCTGCCGGGCGGCGCGGCTTCCATCCGGTGCTCATCCAGCTCTCGGGTTGCCGCAATGTGACCGGCGCCGGGCCTGCCAGGTGGTGGTTGCGGTCGGCGCAGTTCGGGCGGCTGCTCAGCCGGGCGCTCGGCAGCACAAGTCCGCTGATGCACCTCAGGGTCCCGAGCAGCGTACCGACGCCGTGACCTGCTTACTGCCGAAGCAGCGGGGCTCTGGATGCGGGCAGCAGCGATGGTCGCGGGGCGCCCGGCCAGGTCCCCGGTAGGATCACCCGAACTGGTTGTGGCGGCCTTGCGGCCCGCAGCTCAGACCGATCGGGCCGGAACAGGCCGCCAAAGAAATCTGGTCCGGCGTCCACTAGTGCACCTGCCTGCAATTACGTGTATGAATGGCGGGCTCCTCGCCGGGTGGCGAGCGACTCCCGGGCCTGCCGGGTGGGGCTGGCGCGGGCGGGCCGGTGCCGGCCAGGGGACCCGCGGGCGCCGCGGTGATGGGCGCGGCGGCGCGGGTCACGTCGCGAGGGGGCGACACCGGGCAGGTGCGCCCCGGCGCGGCGGTGCGTGACGCCGGCCAGCAGGCTGGCCGGCGTGGTCCCGCCGCCGAATCGGGCGGCGATATTGGCCGCCGCGGAAAGGTCGCGGTGGCCGGTGAACTGGCAGGCCGGGCAGGCCAGGACCCGCCCGGGCGGCTTGGGTACCCGGGAGTGGCAGGCGGGGCAGGTGGAGGAGGTGCCACGCTCGTCCACTAGCAGCAGGCTGATCCCGGCGGCTTCGGCTTTGTCTTTGAGTACGGCGATCAGGTGGCCGAGGCGCCAGTCGCGGGTGCGCTGGTTGTGCCGCCGTCCCGCGCTGAGCTTGAGCACGCCGCGCGGGTCGCCGACGGCCAGCGTGCCGACCTGTCGGTCAACGGCCCAGGCGATGACGGTGGTGGCGGCTTCGTGCTGGGCCTGGCGGACGCGGCGGCGGTGCCGGGCCTCGGCCCGGCGCTGGCGGCGGCGGTAGTGCCGCCACCGCCGCGACCCCTTCTGCCCCGGCTTGGGCGCCCGGCGGGCGACCGCCCGGCGGCGGGCCTTGCCGTCGGCCAGGTGCATCCGGTGCTCGGCGCGGACCGCCCGCCCTGACACCAGCAGCCCCTGGCCCCCGGGCCCGGCCACCGCGTACGGGTGGATGATGCCCAGATCGACCCCCGCGACCCGGGACGGGTCTGGCTCCCGGCCATCGGGGTAACAGGCGACCGGCACCTCGGCGGTGACATCGGCCCACAGCCGCCCGGCGTCGTAGAGCAGCGTCACCGACCGCACCTGGCCCGGCGGGTAGGGCAGGTCCCGGTCCAGCCGCACCCACAGCGGCGGCCGCCCGCGCGCGACCGGGATCCGCAGCCGCCGGCCGGTGAGGGTGAAGGTGCCGTGGTACCAGCGCAGCGGCATCAGTGCCCGCCGCCGCCGTGGGAACCGGCCCGCTGATCACCGTCGCGGCGGCGCTGGGCGGCGGCGAACCAGGCATCGCAGTAGCGGCGCAGCACCGACCGGGCCCCGGTGGTGTCTAATTCTCCGAAGCAGCCCGGCCCGGCTGCGGCCAGCTCCCGGCACAGCTCCTGGAAGGAAACCAGCGGCCGGTCCTGCCGGGCCCGCCGCCAGCCGTTGAGCTCCAGCACGCACGCCCACACATCACCCGCCGACACCAGCAACCCCACCAGCCGCCGCCGCTGGGCCCCGGTGACCCGCAGCCCCGTCCGGGCGGTCCGGTGCACCACCTTCGGCGATCGCGGGTCCCGGCGTCGTGGCATGCACCCAGCGCACCAGCCGCCACCGACAAAACCCACCCGCGACACGCCAGCACAGCCCACACCGATACGCCGGCATACTTCCAGTCACGACCACTAGCTGCTCGCTGTGCTGGCTGGCCCGCGGGGGCAAGATGGGCCATTGGGCGTCGGTGATCACGTCTTGAGCCCTATGATCGGGCGTTACGGAAGTGGCGGAATCCGGCAGGGGACCGCCTGGCCTGGAGAGTCTGGGTCACTGGAGCGCTCAGGAGTTGCCCGCGATGAGCAATCCACCGACGGTGGGTTAGCCGACGCTGTCATGCTCGTGCCGACGATCGTTTACCTGGGCGGGATGAGCCGCAGTGGGAGCACGCTGGCCGAACGCCTGCTCGGCGAGCTGCCCGGCGTGTGGCCCGCCGGTGAAGTCGTCCATATGTGGCGCCGCGGCATCCTGCTCGATGAGCACTGCGCCTGCGGTGAGCGGTTCTCAGGCTGCCCGTTCTGGCACAAGGTCGGCGAAGCCGGCTTCGGTGGCTGGGACAAGATAGATGTCGCCCGCTTCGAGGAGCTGCAGCGCCGTGTGGACCGTACCCGGTTCATTCCCCTGCTGGCTGCGCTACCGCTGATGCCTGCCGGGTTCCGGCGGGCTCTCGACGAATACCTCACCTACTACCAGCGGGTCTATGCGGCGATCGGGGAGATCACTGGCTGCCACACGGTGGTCGATTCGAGCAAGCACGCTTCGCTCGCCTTCTGCCTGGCCCGCTCCCCGTTCAGTGTGCGGGTCGTTCACCTGGTGCGCGATCCCCGCGGCGTCGCCTACTCCTGGACCAGGCGGGTCAGCCGGGATGTAGTGGCCGGAACCTACATGCGGACCCAGAGGGCAGGCAGAACGGCGCTGCAGTGGGACACCCAGAACATCGGCCTGCACCTGCTCGCGCCCACGCAGGCGGCCATGCTGCGGGTCAGGTACGAGGACCTCGTGACGGCCCCCGAGGCGACGCTGCGCGAGATCGCGTCGTTTGCCGGGCTGCCCACGGCGGGCGGGCTTAGCTTCCTGGGCGGCGACAGCCGCACCCGATGGGCTGATCTTGGTGTCGCCCACACCGTGTCGGGAAACCGGATGCGGTTCGCCACCGGCAGGGTCGAGATCCGCGCAGATGACACCTGGCGGCTCGCCCTCCCCGCGCGCACACGCGCGCGCCTGTCCACGCTGACGATTCCCTGGCTGGCCCGCTACGGCTACCTCCGGCCGCGCCCGGCGCTCCTCCGCCAGCGGCAACGATGACGCAACCCGCAGCAAAACGGCTCCCGTGGACGAGATGAAAGGGCATGCGCCGCTCGAAGAACGGACTGTGCCCGGATATGCGCTAAGAGTCATCCCTCCGCTTCGAGCCTTGACAAGGCCATCGGGCTCCCGTTTGATGGCGAGCGAGCAGATGGCATCATGGCGGCACGTCTGGCCCGTTAATATGCGCGCACAATGGGCGTGCAGATGAATGGGAATGGAGGATATCGGGGGACACTAACATGAGCGAATGGCAGACCCGAGGGAGTCTCGATCGGCTTAGCGACACACCGACGGACGGGATTCCGGTTGTTAGGGACGAGATCTGGGGCCCAGCCCACGCGCCCGCTGAGACGTACCGGGCTCCATCAGCCCCAACGAGCAGATGGGCCCACCTGCTCGCGGGGGTCCGTCCCTATGCGCGAATATTCGTGATAGTAGCCATGTATCTCAGCACGGTCGCAGCGGTAAGCCTGATTGTGACCCGGGTTATGGCCACGCCAGCCAACGGCACCAGCGCAGCGGGAACCGGGCACCAGCCAGCGCAGAACGGTCTGGGGTCTCACACCTCCGCGCCGCCCACGCACCCGGCTTCGCACAAGCACAAGGCTCCGCACAGGCGGTCAGCCACCCAGCCAGGTTTCGCCCCTCCATTGCTCTCACCGTCGCCAGCCCCCACACCTGCACCATCTCCGACCTCCTCGCGCCCGACCAGCCCCCCTCCGACCTCCCCGCCTCCGACCAGCCCTCCTCCAACCTCCCCGCCTCCGACCAGCCCGCCTCCAACCTCCCCGCCTCCGACCAGCCCCCCTCCAACCAGCACGGCTGCTGCGTGGACGCTCCCCTAAGGTCATCGTGTTCACGGGGCGCGGCGACGGCAGGCAGCGAACCGGTGACGCCGGTCAGCCGGTTTTCGCCAGGGCCTTGAGCCTGGTGTAGGAGCCGTTGAATACGTCCTGGTCACCGGGCAGCCTGCCGGAGGGCGCGTACTGCCAGAAGGTGTAAAACCCCCAGCCTTTTGGCAGCGTGCCGGCGCTGGCCGCGTAGCGGGCTATCCAGAGCGGGTCGTAGGCGCCGAACCCGGCGTAGTTACCTGTGCAGGTGGACCACCAGTCGGCGGTCGTGTAGATCACCGGGTAGGCATGTTCCTTGTAGGCGTACTCGTGGACGAAGTTCCAGATCCACGACACCATCTGCGAGCGGGTCAGCCGGTAGCACTCGCTGCCGTAGGGGTTGTACTCGATGTCGAGCACGCCGGGCAGGGTCCGGCCGTCGCTGGACCAGCCGCCGCCGTGCTTGATGAAGAAGTTGGCCTGGGCCTGGCCGGTGGAGTTACTGGGAATAGCGAAGTGATAGGCGCCGCGGATCACTCCACGGTAGTAGGGGCCCTCGTACTGGTTGTAGAAGTCCGGGTTTGTGTAGTAGGTGCCCTCGGTGACCTTGGCATAGGAGAAGTCGATGTAAGGCGCCACCGACGCCCAGTTGATGTTGCCCTGGTACGAGCTGACATCTATCCCCGGAAGCTGGGACACCGTCGCCGACGTGGCCAGCTTGACCGGCGCCGAAAGCCTCCCCGGCGCATGAGTCATGTTGACTGCCCCCATGTAGTCGGCAGCCGGGTGGGTGAGCCTTTCCGGGCGGACCGGGGTAGGGGTGAAGGTCGGCTTGGTCACCGGGACCTTCCGGCCCAGCGTGTTCACCGCCCAGACCGTTCCGGTTGGGGACGCGTGGCTGGCCGGCTGGCGCGCGGGGCCGCCTGTTCCCGGCACGCCGGCCGCGAGCGCGAACGCGGTAGCCACGGCGGCCAGCGGATACCGGCCCGTGTGGGTAACAAGGCAGCGACGTGCAAACATATGCCCTCCCCGGGAGCGAATTGCGCGGAGCAGCTTGACCGAACCCGGCGATATAGCGCCGCGCATTAAGCACTGACACAGGCTTGTCCGGAACCTCACCTCCTGCCGGCCAACACCCAGCACCATGAAGACACATGGAATCGAAAAGGCGGACGGACGGCGGCCTGAAACGGCGGTGCCACCACCATCGTGAACTCCCCCCGCTAGCTCTGACATCGTCCCGATGTCTCCGGGAGCCGTCCCCACGGCCGTTCCAGACCGGCGGCTCTCGTGCCCCCTAAAGTTACCAGCCACCGACGCGGGCAGATTGGCCGGGGGCCGTAGATAGCTGTTGCCGATGCTGGTCAGTTCAGGCCGGGTCGAGCATGCCCGGAAGGCAAACCGATATGCGCCTCACCGCAGCTGTAGGCGGCGCATCCACTGCTGCGCATATCGAGCCTGCGTCAGACAATCCGGGACAGAGGTATGACGTCTGCGCTAGCTTCCATCCGCAGTTTGCCGACCGCGCTCAGCCGACATTCGCACCCGGCACGAGCGCTGCGCTCAAAGGACCACGGGGGGCGCAGCCGGCGCCGCCCACCGTGGAGAATGCCGCCATGGAAGGCGTTCTGGGCGGCCGTCAGCCCGTCGGCCAGCAGGACCTCGGCCTGGCTCGGAACTGAAGCCAGCTTCGCACACGGTCACGCGCGGAGAGCTCCGCGACCCGCGAGGCTCGCCTGACGCAGGCTGACGGTGCCTTGCTAGCGGCAGGGGGCGCCGTTGGCGCCGTAAGGGACGGCGGGCGCGCAGCATCAGCGAGACGCCTGGCCAGGACTTGACGGGCAGGTAGCGCTCCGCGACGACAACGGTGGTCAGCAGCCCGTTGGCCAGGGGGGAGACCTCGCCAAGGTCGCTGCCGGTAGCGGATTTCCGCCGTATGGCCACGGCCGGACGGAGCAGGACGTTCCAGCTCCACATCCTTTCTATGGTCAGGCCAGCCTTCTCGATGAGGCTGGCCAGCCCGGACCGGGAGTAGCGGCGCACGTGCCCGACCGCGTCGTCGTGCGCGGACCAGAGCGCCATGTCGCACGGCACCGCGATCAGGGCTGTCCCGCCCGGCTGGAGGACCCTGGCTATCTCGGCTGCCGCCAGGTAGTCCTGGTCGATGTGCTCGAGCACGTCGAAGGCGGTCACCAGGCCACAGGTCCCCGACCGGACCGGGAGCTCCCTGGCATCGGCCCGCATAACCCAGATGCCCCTGGAGCGTGCGACGTCAGCCGCGGAATCCGAGTACTCGAGCGCGACGGCCTGCCACCCGTGCTCCTTCAGGACCCGGGTGTTGCCGCCACCTGCGGCGCCGATGTCCAGGGCCCGGCCGGGGCCCGGCAGCCGTCGCAGCTCCCTGCGCAGGATGGCGCGGCGCTCCTTGTACCACCAGTGCTGGTCTTCCAGCGAGGTCAGCAGCTGGAGTTCGGCGGTATCCACGACCTCACTTCTACAGCATGCACTGAGAACTTTTACAGCTTGTACATATCTACCTCATGTAGCGAGGTATCGCTCGCCCACCGGCCAGGCTCTTGCCGGACGGCCATCGCGGTGACCCTGGCCACGTCCTCCCCCCGGAAGGGGGTACTGTCAAAAGTCACGATTATGACTCTGCTGAGGACACGCGACAGGATGGGCGCCTGGTGACTGTTGTCCGCGGACTGTACGAGCGGTTCCGGCAGCTGGTCCATGAGGCTGCCAAGTTCGGCGTGGTCGGCACCGTCGCATTCCTGACCGCCTTCGTTGGCACGAACCTGCTCCACTTCCGGGCCGGACAGGGTCCGCTCACGTCCAATGTGATCGCCACCATCGCGGGTACCTGCGTGGCCTTCCTCGGGAACCGCTACTGGACGTTCCGGCACCGCGAAGGCAGCACCCTGGTCCGTGAGTACGCTCTGTTCTTCGTGCTGAACGCGATCGGGCTGGGAATCCAGCTGGCCTGCATCGGCTTCACGTACTACCTGCTGAACATGCACGGCAAGCTGGCGTACAACGCCGCGCTGATCTTCGGGATCGGGCTCGGCACACTGTTCAGGTTCTGGTCCTACCGCCGCTGGGTCTGGCTGGCGCCGCCAGCGGCCGAGGCCATGGCGGGCGGCGGCCAGCCCTCGTCGGCCAAATCCCGGTAGACGCGCGTTCAGCGGCGTGGCCCCGCGGCCAGCGGAGAGGTGCGCGGGCGCCCGGACTGCTCAACGAACGGGAACGTGCACGGCAAGGGTCAGATGCTCTTAACGAGGGGCCGGGTCAGGGTCGCTGTGACCGGCCGCGGGCGCAGCAGGACGTAGCACCTCCGGTGGCGCTCACTCCCCCTCCGCTGGCAGGACGCCGCCATGGAAGGCGTTCTGCGCGGCCGCCAGCCCGTCGGTCAGCAGGGCCTCCGCCGCGCCGGCGGCCCGGTCGAGCAGGAACGGCAGCTCCTTGCGCTCGGCCGCGGAGAAGTCGCGCAGCACGAACACGGCGGGGTCCATCCGCCCCGGCGGCCGGCCGATGCCGAACCTCACCCGGTAGTACTCACGCGTGCCGAGCGAGGCGGTCACCGAGCGCAGGCCGTTGTGCCCGTTGTCGCCGCCGCCCCGCTTGAGCCGGATGGTGCCGAACGGAAGGTCCAGCTCATCATGGATCACCACGAGCTGCCCGGCGGGGATCCGGTAGTAGCCCGCCAGGCCGGCCACGGGGCCGCCGGAGAGGTTCATATAGGTCAGCGGCTTGCCGAGGGTGACCGGCTGCCCGGCCAGCCGCCCCTCCGCGACCGCCGCCCGGAACTTGCCCGCGCGGAACCGGGCGCCGATGCGCTCGGCCAGCACGTCCGCCACCATGGCGCCGGCGTTGTGCCGGTGGCCGGCGTAGCCGGGCCCGGGGTTGCCCAGCCCGACGATGAGCCAGCGGTCGCCGGTCATGCCGGTACGGCCCTTCCTGCGCAGCAGGCCAGCCAGGCGCACCCGGCCCGCCGTGCCCGTGAACGTCAGCCGGACTGATCGGCAGGCGCCTGCGCCTGCCCTTCTGCGGCAGGCGCCCCGGCGGCCGCGTCCTCGGGCGAGGGCGGGACCTCCTCCGCGGCCTCGGCGGCCGGCACTTCGCCGAGATCGGCCTCGAGCTGCTCGGCGGTCGGGGCCGCGAGCACGTGCAGCACCAGCGCCTCGGGCTCCACCACCAGGGTGACCCCGGCGGGGAGGGCCAGGTCGGCCGCGTGCACCGCCGCGCCGATCTCCATGCCCTCCACGTCGACCTCGAACGCCTGCGGGATGTTGGTGGCCTCGGCCTCCACGGCGACCTGGATCAGCTGCTGGTCGAGCAGGCCGCCAGAGAACACCTCGCCGGTCACCTGGACCGGCACCTCGACCGTGACCTTCTCGCCCCGGCGGACCATGATCAGGTCCACATGCTCGACGGAGCCCCTGATCGGGTCGCGCTGGACCGCCTTGGGCAGCGCGAGCTGGTTGCCGCCGGGGAGCCCGTCGATGCGGATGAGGACGTTCGGCGTCTTCAGGGCCATC
This sequence comes from uncultured Actinomycetes bacterium, assembly GCA_963730065.1. Classification (GTDB taxonomy): domain Bacteria; phylum Actinomycetota; class Actinomycetes; order Streptosporangiales; family Streptosporangiaceae; genus UBA9676. Next base: position 107,281 of record CAVSQL010000031.1, read on the forward strand.
ATCAGGGCATGGCTGGGCAGGGTGATGTGCCGGGTGTCCGTCCCGTGCCCGTAGATGATGGCGGGAACGCGTCCCTCGCGCCGCGTGCGGCGGGCAGCGCCCTTGCCGAACTCGGTGCGCGGCTCAGCGGCGATGCGGACCTCAGGCACGGTGGCGACTCCTTCTCATGCGGAAGATCTGGCGTCGGCGCGAGGCGCTGACCTCGCGGCCCACGGGCCGGGCCCAGCAGGCGGCGGCGCAGCAGATCAGACGCGCACGCAGGCGCGCTAGGCCGAGAGTCTAGCCGGCAGCGGGCCACGCCAGTGCCTGCCCACGGCCGGTGTCCCGGGCCCCGGCGAGCTCACCCGAGCTGCCCGACGTCGGTCACCGCCAGCACGGCCTCACCGGCCTCGTCGGAGGCGGCCAGGTCGACCCGGGCGGACAGGCCCCAGTCGTGGTCGCCGGCCGGGTCGTCGAAGATCTGGCGCACCTCCCAGCGGCCGGGCAGCTCCTCGATGATCAGCAGCCCCGGACCCCGCGCGGCTTGGCCGGTGCCGATCTCGTCGTGCTCGGCGAAGTACGGCTCCAGCGCGTCTTCCCAGGCTTCGGCGTCCCAGCCGTCCTCGCCATCCAGCGCGCCGAGCTCGTCGTAGCGGCGCAGGGCGGCCAGCTGGACCCGGCGGAAGAGCTCGTTGCGCACCAGCACGCGGAACGCCCGCTTGTTGCCGGTCACCGGCGGCGGCGCGGCCTCCGGCCGGGTTCCGCCGACCACGATGTCCTCGCCGCTGCGCAGCCGTTCCCACTCGTCGAGCAGGCTGGAGTCCACCTGCCGCACCAGCTCGCCCAGCCACTCGATCAGGTCGGCCAGCTCCTCGGTCCTGGCGTCCTCCGGCACGGTCTGCCGCAGGGCCTTGTAGGCGTCGGCCAGGTACCGCAGCACCAGCCCCTCCGACCGGGCCAGGCCGTAGAAGCCGATGTACTCGGTGAAGCTCATCGCCCGCTCGTAGGCGTCCCGCGCCACCGACTTGGGCGCCAGCTCGTAGTCGGCGACCCACGGGTGGCCCCGGCGGTAGATGTCGTAGGCCGCTTCCAGCAGGTCGGCCAGGGGCCGCGGGTGGGTGACGTCGTCCAGCAGCTCCATCCGCTCCTCGTACTCGATGCCGTCCGCCTTCATCTGCGCGATCGCCTCGCCGCGCGCCTTGAACAGCTGCGCCGCGATCACTGGGCGCGGGTTCTCCAGCGTGGCCTCGATGACCGACACCGCGTCCAGCGCATAGAACGGCGACGCCGGGTCGAGCAGCTCGACGGTGGCCAGCGCCAGCGTGGACAGCGGCTGGTTGAGCGCGAAATCGTCCTGCAGATCCACGGTGAGCCGGACGCAGCGGCCCTGCTCGTCGGGCTCGGGCAGCCGCTCGACCACCCCGGCGGCCAGCAGCGCCCGGTAGATCTCGATGGCGTGGTGGATGTGCCGGCGCTGCGCCGGGCGGTCCTCGTCGTTGTCGGTGAGCAGATGACGCAGGGCGGCGTAGGCGTTGGCCGGGCGGGCGATGATGTTCAGCACCATCGCGTGGGTGACCTTGAAGCTGGACTTCAGCGGTTCCGGCTCGGCGGCGACCAGCCGCTCGAAGGTGGGCTGGCCCCAGGACACCAGGCCCGGCGGCGGCTTCTTGCGCACCACCTTGCGCCGTTTCTTGGGGTCGTCGCCCGCTTTGGCCAGCGCCTTCTCGTTCTCCACCACGTGCTCGGGCGCCTGCACGACCACGTAGCCGGTGGTGTCGAAGCCGGCCCGCCCGGCCCGGCCGGCGATCTGGTGGAACTCCCGCGCCTGCAGCAGCCGGTTCGCCTTGCCGTCGAACTTGGACAGGGCGGTGAACAGCACGGTGCGGATCGGCACGTTGATGCCCACGCCGAGGGTGTCAGTGCCGCAGATGACCTTGAGCAGGCCCGCCTGGGCCAGCGTCTCCACCAGCCGCCGGTACCGGGGCAGCATCCCGGCGTGATGGACGCCGATGCCGTGCCGGACCAGGCGGGACAGGGTCTTGCCGAACCCGGCCGTGAACCGGAAGCCGCCGATCGCCTCGGCGATGAGATCCTTCTCCGCGCGGCTGGACACGTTGATGCTCATCAGCGCCTGCGCCTGCTCCAGCGCCGCCGCCTGGGTGAAGTGCACCACGTACACGGGCGCCTGGCCGGTGGCCAGCAGTTCGGCCAGCGTCTCGTGCAGCGGCACGGCGGCATAGGAGAACAGCAGCGGCACCGGCCGCTGCACCGAGCGGACCACGGCGGTGGACCGCCCGGTCCGGCGGGTCAGGTCCTTCTCGAACCGGCTGACGTCGCCCAGCGTCGCCGACATCAGCAGGAACTGCGCCTGCGGCAGCTCGATCAGCGGCACCTGCCAGGCCCAGCCGCGGTCCGGGTCGGCGTAGAAGTGGAACTCGTCCATGACCACCTGGCCGATGTCGGCCGCCGCGCCCTGCCGCAGCGCGATGTTGGCCAGCACCTCGGCGGTGCAGCAGATGATCGGGGCGGTGGGGTTGACGCTGGCGTCGCCGGTCATCATGCCGACGTTCCCGGGCTCGAACGTGTCGCACAGGGCGAAGAACTTCTCCGACACCAGCGCCTTGACCGGCGCGGTGTAGAAGGTGATCTGATCGGCGGCGAGCGCGGCGAAGTGGGCGCCGGCGGCGACCAGGCTCTTCCCGGACCCGGTCGGGGTGGACAGGATCACGTTGCCCCCGGACACGAGCTCGATCAGCGCCTCCTCCTGGTGCGGGTACAGCGAGAACCCCTGCTGCGCCGCCCAGCCGGAGAAGGCGCCGAACACCGCGTCGGGGTCGGCAGGGTCGGGGAGGTCGGGGAACCGGTCGGCGAGGGTCATGGCGTGTCCATCGTGGCCGGCCCGCCCGCCGGGGCGCCACTCGCGGCTGGTCCGGGCCAGAGCCCTGTTTCCGTGTACAAATCAACCCGGCCGACCCGGGTGCGCACTTCATGCCCCGCTGCTGTGCCATGCGGAGTGCAGGTAGGAAGCGATGGAAGGTCAGCTGTTGCCGTCGAACAGGCTGGTCACCGAGCCGTCGCTGAACACCTCGCGGATGGCCCGGGCGATCAGCGGGGCGATCGAGAGCACGGTGAGCTTGTCGAACTGCTTGTCGTCGGGGATCGGCAGCGTGTCGGTGACGATCACCTCGCTGATCTGCGAGTTCTTCAGGCCGTCCACCGCGGAGCCGGACAGCACGCCGTGGGTGGCGGTGACGATCACCTTCGCCGCGCCCTGCGCGAACAGCGCCTCCGCCGCCTTGATGATGGTGGCGCCGGTGTCGATCATGTCGTCGACCACGATGCAGGTGCGCCCGGCCACCTGCCCGACTACCTCGGACATCGTCACCCGGTGCGCGACGTCGGGGTCGCGGCGCTTGTGGATGATCGCCAGCGGGCAGCCGAGCCGGTCGGTCCACCGCTCGGAGACCCGGACCCGGCCGGCGTCCGGGGCGACCACCGTGACCTGCGAGAGGTCCAGCTTGCGCTCGATGTACTCGGCCAGGATGGGCAGCGCGAACAGGTGGTCGACCGGCCCGTCGAAGAAGCCCTGGATCTGCGCGGTGTGCAGGTCAACGGCCATCAGCCGGTCCGCGCCAGCGGTGGCGAACAGGTCGGCCATCAGCCGGGCGGAGATGGGTTCGCGGCCGCGGTTCTTCTTGTCCTGCCGCGCGTAGCCGAAGAACGGCGAGACGACGGTGATCCGTTTGGCCGAAGCGCGCTTGAGCGCGTCGACCATGATCAGCTGTTCCATGATCCAGTGGTTGATCGGCGCGGTGTGGCTCTGCAGCACGAACGCGTCGCAGCCGCGGACCGACTCCAGGAACCGGACGTAGACCTCGCCGTTGGCGAAGTCGGAGAGCTTGGTGGGGGTTGGCTCGATGCCGAGGCATCCCGCGATCTCGGTGCTCAGTGCAGGGTGGGCGCGGCCGGCGAAGAGCAGCAGTTTCTTCTCGCCGGTCGCGGTAATGCCGGTCACGCTAAGTGTGCTCCCTCGCTCGTTGCCGTGCCGGGGCCACCCACCCGGCTCGTTGTCCCGCCCGTGCCTCCCACGTGCTCACCGGGCCCGATCGTCGTGCCCGGCAGCAGGTGGGCGAAGGGGCCGACGGCCGCCCCCGGGCCGATCACAGCCGATTCGCAGACCGTGTGGGTCACGGTGGCACCCGCGCCCACGGTCGTGTCGCGCAGCCGGCACCCGGGGCCGACCTTCGCGCCCGCCTCGACCACCGTCCTGCCCTCCAGCTGGGTGCCCGGCCCGATCTCCGCGTCCGGCCCGATGACCACGTCTACGTCAATGGCCGTCGTGGACGGATCGGTGATCGTCACCCCGGCACGCATCCAGCGCTCCAGCACGCGGGTGTTGAGCACCCGCCGCGCCTGGGCAAGCTGGACGCGGTCGTTGACCCCGAAGACATCCGTGGCGTCCTCTTCCATCACTGAGGCTACGCGCTGGCCCTCGGCCTGCAAGATGGCCACGACATCGGTGAGGTATTCCTCGCCCTTGGCGTTGTCGGTCGGGACCCGTTTCACCGAGTCGGCGAGCAGGCTCGCCTCGAACGCGTAGACGCCGGAGTTGACCTCCTTGATGGCCCGCTGCTCGGGGGTGGCGTCGGCCTCCTCCACGATCTCCACGATGGCGCCACCGGCGTCGCGCAGGATCCGGCCATAGCCGGTCGGGTCGTCCATCACGGTCGTCAGCGCCGTGGCGGCGGCCTGCTGGGCGGCGTGCTCGCGGACCAGCGCGGCCAGCGTCTGCCCACGCAGCACCGGGGCGTCCCCATAGGTCACGACCACGGTGCCGTGGCCGAGGCTGACCTCTTCGAGTACGGTGCGGACCGCGTGGCCGGTCCCGCCCTGGCGGTGCTGGACGACCACCCGGACGTCGGGAGCATGCTCGGCGAGATGGCTGACGACCTGGTCTCGGCCGTGGCCCACCACGACGATGAGCTCTGCCGGGTCCAGTTCGCGCGCTGCACCCACCACGTGATCCAGCATGCTCCGGCCACAGATCGTGTGCAGGACTTTCGGGAGGTCCGACCCCATCCTCGTGCCTGCCCCCGCGGCAAGGATGATGACGGCGGCCGGACGGATACCACTCACGTAGCGGCGCTCCTCGGTTGCTGCTCCCCCGGCTGGCCGGGCTCCGCTTTCCCGTTCGGAAGTGTCACGTCACAATGCGTAGCAAACCCGCTGGCGTGCCCAACCCTGGCAGGATACCGCCCGGTCAGGAGAGCAACACGGCCCCACCAGCAGTTGCTCAGCGTCACCGGCCCGCATCCGTGTACCCAGCGTGGGCGTGCCTAGGCTAGTCCAGGTGGGCGGGGCCCCGCCGGGCCTTCCGGCGCACCCAAGGAGGACAAGGACCATGGACTGGAAGCTGGAAGTCGTGGTGGTCCCCGTCTCGGATGTGGACGGCGCCAAGGCCTTCTACACCGAGAAGGCCGGTTTCCACCTGGACGTCGACCACAGCGCCGGGGAGGACTTCCGGGTCGTGCAGCTGACCCCGCCGGGTTCGGCATGCTCGATCGTCCTGATGCGGAACGCCGAGGCGCCCGGCTCGGTCAAGGGCCTGCAACTGGTCGTCCCCGACATCGAGGCCGCCCGGGCCGAACTGGCCGGGCGCGGGGTGCGGGTCAGCGAGATCTTCCATTTCGAGGACGGTAATCAGCTGCCCGGCCCCGACCCCGCACGCGCCGACTACAACTCGTTCCTGTCGTTCAGCGACCCCGACGGCACCGGCTGGATGGTCCAGGAGGCCCGGCGGGCTGGAACCGGCGGCTGACCGGCACAGGTGACCAGACCGGGCAGGAATCGAGAAGCGCCGGTCACCGAGCCGCACCTAGCATGACCGTCATTAGGCATCACGACTTCAGGAGTGACCATGACCGGCTCTTCCACCCAGGGAATCAAGACCGTGCTGCATCCCGTGTCCGACCTGGCGGCGGCCAAGGCGGTGTACACCGCCCTGCTCGGCATTGAGCCGCAGCACGACGCGTCCTACTACGTCGGCTACGAGGCCGCTGGCCAGCACATCGGGCTGGTGCCGGGCGGTGCACAGCAGGGCATGGCCTCACCGGTGGCCTACTGGCACGTGCCGGACATCGAGGCGAAGTTGGCCGAGGTGGCCGCCGCGGGTGCCACCGTGAAGGAGCCCCCGCGCGACGTCGGCGGCGGCCGCCTGGTGGCCACCTTCACCGACCCCGACGGCAACGTCCTCGGGCTGCTTCAGGACCGATGAGCACCGGCCCCGCTCCCGCGCTCATGGAGACACGATGAGCATGGCCACGAGGACGGACACGCGGTCGCCTGCGCGGCACATTGCCGACAGCCACGATCTGATCCGCGTGCACGGCGCGCGCGTGAACAACCTCAAGGACGTCAGCGTTGAGCTCCCGAAGCGCCGGCTGACGGTGTTCACCGGCGTCTCCGGCTCGGGCAAGAGTTCGCTGGTGTTCGGCACGATCGCCGCGGAGTCGCAGCGACTGATCAACGAGACTTACAGCGCCTTCGTGCAGGGCTTCATGCCGACGCTGGCGCGGCCCGAGGTCAACGTGCTCGACGGGCTGACGACCGCGATCATCGTCGACCAGGAGCGGATGGGTGCCAACCCTCGTTCCACGGTAGGCACCGCCACTGACGCCAACGCGATGCTGCGCATCCTGTTCAGCCGGCTCGGCCAGCCGCACATCGGCTCGGCCCAGGCGTTCTCGTTCAACGTCGCCTCAATCAGCGGAGCGGGTGCGGTCGCGTTCGAGCGCGGCGGGAAGACCGTCAAGGAGCGGCGCAGCTTCAGCATCACCGGCGGCATGTGCCCGCGCTGCGAAGGCCTGGGGACGGTCTCCGATATCGACCTCGCCCAGCTTTTCGACGACTCCAAGTCGCTCAATGAGGGCGCGATCACCGTCCCCGGCTATACGGGAGGCGGCTGGAACACCCGGCTTTACAGCGCGTCGGGCTTCTTCGACCCGGACAAGCCGATCCGCAAGTTCACCGAGAAGGAGATGCACGACTTCCTCCACCACGAGCCGGTCAGGATGAAGATCGCGGGCATCAACATGACCTACGAGGGGCTGATCCCGCGGATCCAGAAGTCGATGCTCGCCAAGGACAAGGAGGCGATGCAGCCGCACGTCCGGGCGTTCGTGGAGCGGGCGGTCACCTTCACCGCATGCCCCGAGTGCGGCGGCACCCGGCTCAGCGAGGCGGCCCGTTCCTCGCGAATCAAGGGCGTCAACATCGCCGAGGCGTGTGCGATGCAGATCAGCGACCTGGCCGGATGGGTCGACGGCCTCGACGAGCCATCGGTGGCACCGCTGCTTGCCGCGCTCAGGCAGACCCTTGACTCCTTCGTGGAGATTGGCCTCGGCTACCTCAGCCTCGACCGCCCGTCGGCCACGCTTTCGGGCGGCGAGGCGCAGCGCACCAAGATGATCCGGCAGCTCGGGTCGTCGCTGACCGACGTCACCTACGTCTTCGACGAGCCGACCATCGGCATGCACCCCCATGACATCCAGCGGATGAACGGCCTGCTGCTGCGGCTGCGCGACAAGGGCAACACGATGCTCGTCGTGGAGCACAAGCCGGAGGCGATCGCGATCGCCGACCACGTCGTCGACCTCGGCCCCCGCGCCGGCACCGAGGGCGGCGAAGTGATGTTCGAGGGCACCGTCGAGGGGCTGCGGGCCAGCAGCACCATCACTGGCCGCCATCTCGACGACCGGGCCGCCCTCAAGGAGAAGGTCCGGACCCCCGCCGACGCGCTGGAGATCCGCGGTGCGGCAGCGCACAACCTGCGCGACGTCAACGTCAACATCCCGCTCGGGGTGCTTGCCGTCATCACCGGCGTTGCCGGCTCCGGCAAGAGCTCCCTCGTGCAGGGCTCAATCTCCGGCCGCGAGGGCGTGGTGTCCATCGACCAGGGCGCTATCCGCGGCTCGCGGCGCAGCAACCCGGCGACGTACACCGGACTGCTCGACCCGATCCGCAACGCGTTCGCGAAGGCCAACGGCGTGAAGCCCGCTCTGTTCAGCGCGAACTCCGAGGGCGCCTGCCCCAACTGCAACGGCGCCGGCGTCATCTACACCGACCTGGCGATGATGTATGGCGTCGCCACCATCTGCGAGGAGTGCGAGGGGAGGCGGTTCGACGCGTCGGTGCTGGAATACCACCTCGGCGACCGGGACATCAGCGAGGTGCTCGCGATGCCGGTGGCCGAGGCCCGGGAGTTCTTCGGCGCCGGCGGGGCGCGCACGCCGGCCGCACACGCCATCCTCGGCCGGCTCGCCGACGTCGGGCTCGGCTACGTCAGCCTCGGGCAGCCGCTGACCACGCTGTCCGGCGGCGAGCGGCAGCGGCTCAAGCTGGCCACGCATATGGGGGAGAAGGGCGGCGTCTACGTCCTCGACGAACCGACCGCCGGCCTCCACCTCGCCGACGTCGAGCAGCTGCTCGGCCTGCTCGACCGGCTCGTCGACTCCGGCAAGTCGGTCATCGTCATCGAGCACCACCAGGCGGTCATGGCGCACGCCGACTGGATCATCGACCTCGGTCCCGGCGCCGGCCACGACGGCGGCCGGATCGTCTTCGAGGGCACGCCCGCCGACCTCGTCGCCGCCCGCTCCACCCTCACCGGCGAGCACCTCGCGGCCTACGTCGGCACCTGACCGAGGCCCTCGCGGACACCGTGAGACGAGTTCTCTCACCTGTTTCGGCTCGTCCCAGTGAGCCGGGAACGGGCGTGTCCGGCATGGGCGGGTGGCGCCACTCGTTAGCCACGCATTTGCTGGGCGAAGGAGGCGGGCCTCGGCCGGAAATGCGCGCGCGGCCACGAACGCGGCCGGATGACGCACCGTAACCAGTGAATGGCGGTGAAATCGGGTAGCCGCCGAACCGGCCTCTCGTGGTACAGAGCTCCCGGGCGAGGATTCGAACCTCGGTTTAGTGGACCAAAACCACTCGTCCTGCCGAGCTAGACGACCCGGGACTGCGTTCGTTTCCGCACCAGACTCTACCGGCAAGCTCACGGCTGCCCGGGCCCATACGGCCGCTGTCGCCGGCAACCGCAGGGATGTCCCCAGCGGGAATGGATCTCCAGCGGAAAGTGTCAGAGCCGTGCCATAGGGGCCGGGACGTACCGATCAGGCAGCCGATGCGCGAGCTGGAGGCGAGGCCCGACGACGCCCTCCCCCCGCGCATCTGGACCCGGATCGACGACCGGCGACCGGCCTGATCCCGGGCCCCGCTGGTTTCAGCCGATTCGCAGCACCGACGACCGGCCCCGCTGGCCCGGTTCGAGTCAGGACCGCCGCCACTGCAGGCTCGTCACTCCACATTCCGGCGCCGGGCGCCAGCGCACTTTCTCAGATAGTGAGACGCCGCGCGTCGGCCAGATGTTTTCAACGCCACTTCTGGGTGAAGTCTCGGTCATCCGCTTGCGTAACCTACGGTATCGTAGGTTACGGTGACGTAAGCGTATCCACTCCCGCCGTGGCGCCAGAGGCAGAGCGAGGACCCAGATGACCGCCATCACCGACACCGCCCCGCCCGGCCCGCCGGCCCCGGGCCCAGCCGGGGCGCCGCGTGCGCGTGCGCGACGTCCCGATATCGCGCCCGAGCCGAACAGTTCTCTCGACCGGTTCCTCATCGGCCTGTTCGTCGCGGTTCCCCTGCTGGCCGTGCTGGCCGCCATCCCGCTGGCGTGGGGCTGGGGCCTCGGCTGGCACGACATCGTGATCGCCGCCGCGTTCTACGTGGTCACCGGCTACGGGGTCACCATGGGCTTCCACCGCCATTTCACGCACTCCTCGTTCAAGGCGGCCAAGCCGCTGCGCGCCGCGCTGGCCATGGCCGGCAACATGGCCATCGAGGGGCCGGTGCTGGTCTGGGTGGCCGACCACCGGCGCCATCACAAGTACAGCGACAAGGAGGGCGACCCGCATTCGCCGTGGCGGTTCGGCAACGACTGGCAGGCGCTCACCAAGGGGTTCCTGTACGCGCACATCGGCTGGCTGTTCAACCCGAACATGACCTCGCAGGAGAAGTTCTGCCCGGACCTGCTGGCCGACAAGACCATCCGCCGGATCTCCAACACCTTCCCGCTGTGGGTCCTCGTCTCGCTGCTCGCGCCCGCGCTGATCGGCGGCCTGTGGTCGATGTCGCTGGCCGGCGCGCTCACCGCGTTCTTCTGGGCCAGCCTGGTGCGGATCTGCCTGCTGCACCACGTGACCTGGTCCATCAACTCGGTCTGCCACACCTTCGGCAACGAGGACTTCGACGTGCGGGACAAGTCGCGGAACGTGGCCTGGCTGGCCATCCCCTCGTTCGGCGAGTCCTGGCACAACCTGCACCACTCCGACCCGACGTGCGCCCGTCACGGCGCGCTGAAGGGGCAGATCGACATCACCGCCCGCGCGATCTGGATCGCGGAGAAACTCGGCTGGGCGTGGGACGTCCGCTGGCCGGAGGAGGAGCGGCTGTCGGGCAAGCTCACCGGCAAGCGGGGCAAACGTCTCGGCTCGATGACAAAGCGCCGCCCGGCCGAGCCAGACGACCTGATGGCCGCGTGACCACGCCATGATGGGGCGGTGACCATTCCAGACGCCACCTCCAACCACCGCAGGCGGATGACCGGCACGGAACGCCGGGAGCAGCTGCTCGACATCGGGCGCAAGCTTTTCGCGGCACGCGGTTTCGAGGGCACGTCCATCGAGGAGATCGCCGCCCAGGCGAATGTCTCCAAACCGGTGGTCTACGAGCATTTCGGCGGCAAGGAAGGGCTGTACGCGGTCGTCGTCGACCGCGAGGTCGAGCGGCTGCTCACTACCGCGACCGAGATCCTGGGCGGCGCCCAGACCCGGGAGAAGTTCGAGGCGGCCGCGGTCACGCTGCTGCGCTACATCGAGGACAACGCGGACGGGTTCCGCATCCTGGTGCGCGACTCACACCCCGCCTCGGGCACAGGCAACTTCGGCAGCCTGATCAGTGACATCGCCAGCCAGGTCGAGTACATCCTGGGCGACTTCTTCCGTGACCGTGGCTACGACCCGAAGCTGGCCCCGATGTACGCCCAGATGCTGGTGGGGATGGTCGCGGTGACCGGGCAGTGGTGGCTCGACGCCCGCAAGCCCAAGGTGGAGGTGGTCGCGGCCCACCTGATCAACCTGGCGTGGAACGGGCTGTCGCAGCTGGAGCAGGCGCCGCGCATCTCCAGCAA
>CAVSQL010000032.1:0-201365 GCA_963730065.1 uncultured Actinomycetes bacterium
GGCGTGAACCGCCGGGACATCAGCGATGACGATAGCCATGGCCCCGGTGGCCTGCACCGCCATGAAGGCCGAACTGGTGACAAACGAGCCACCGACCGTGCCGAACAGGTATGCGTAAAGGCCCGAAAGAGGGCTGACCCCGGCGAGCAGGCCAGCGGCGAGACCGTCGGGAACGCTCTCCACGCCGAGCACCAGCCCGGCGACGGCGTCCTTGCGCAGCGTGTCACGCCTGACCCGGAAGCGGAGTCTCATGCCCAGGTTCTCCGGGTGGCCGCGGGCGTGACCGCATGGACCATCGCGAGCCCTCCATCCCGCCACACCAACCGCTCGCCGGTTTCAGCGAAACCCATCCCCGGTGATCTGCCATCCCCCCAAACGGGTAACCAGGCAGACCCTTCCTGGCCCATGAACCGTCGGCGTATCGCGACAGCGATCAGCGCGCTCGGGCACCCTCCGTGACGGACATCCCAGCGGGGGCGCGCCCTGGCGCCGGCGCGCCGTGGCGATCAGGCCGACCTGGGCATGATCACAAGCCGGGGTGCCCAGCCCCGCCGGTCTGGTATCAGGGCGGCGTCTTGGGCTCCAGCGCGCTAGCCGTGGCCTGGCCAGGGGGCGTTGATGGACATCGCCTGCCGCCCCTGCGTTCGCCGCAACGATGCTCCGAACGTGCATGTCCCTGACCGCAGAATGCGACGCAGCCTGCGGCCCTGGCATCCCCCTGATTGGGTTGTCCAACCCGGCCCATACCCAGCCCTGGGTCCCCCCGGCCGGTTGAGCACGCCCGGTCCGGCCCAGAACGGCAGCGTCTGGGTGCCGGGCCGCTCCCACTAGCCTTTCCCCATGACAGACAGCGCCGGCACGCAGCCCGACGCCTCCCCGGAAGCCCGGCCCGCACCCGGCAAGATCGTGCGGGCTCTGCTGCGGGCCGTGGGTTCCACCGCCGCGCTGGTAGTGATCTACTACCTGCTGCCCCTGGACCACTCCTCGGCCTGGGCTGCTGTGACGATGCTGGTAATCGGGCTGGTGGTGCTCATCGGTTTGGTCGCCTTTCAGGTCCGATCGATCATCGCGTCACCGTTCCCGGGCCTGCGGGCCATCGAAGCCCTCGCCACCAGCGTCCCGCTGTTCGTGCTGCTGTTCGCCGCCGCCTATGTCGTCATGGCCACGATCTCCGCCAGCAGTTTCAGCCAGCCCATGACCCGCACGAACGCGCTGTACTTCACCGTGACCGTGTTCACCACAGTCGGCTTCGGCGACATCACCGCCAAGACCGAAGCGGCGCGGCTCGTGGTAACCGGGCAGATGATCGTCGATCTCATCATCTTTGGGCTCGGGGTCAGGATCTTCTTGGGCGCGATCACACGCGGCCGGCAGCGACGGCCATAAGATGCGGGCGCCACCGGGCCCAACGAGTAGGCCCGCCTGTGGGTGCCGAAACCATGTCCTACGACCTGATCTGGCCTCACAGCACTGGACCGCGAGCCGATGGTTCAGCGTTTGGCTCCACGAGCAGCTCATGCCCGGGCACTGTCACCGCCGGTGACGCTGCGTTTGCCTATCTGGCAGTGCTGTGGCTGCTCGGCTGGATGGCCCTGCTCGGCCCGTCAGACCTGGCCAAAAGGACACCCAGATTCTGGTCCTGCGCCACCCGATCGCCGTGCTCCAGCGCCACGTCAACACGCCCAGACCCTCCTGGGCCGACCGCGCGATCCCATCCACGCTGGCCCGGCTGATCCCCAGCAAAGCGCAGCCAGCTGCTATCCACCCACCTGTCGTTCCCCGAGATCGCCGAGGAGCTGTCCCTCTCCCGCCACACCGTCAACCACCTGCAGCCAGGCGGTCACCCGGGCCCGCGAGCTGGGGCTCCTGGAGGGGTGACGGCCGGGTCTTTACCCGATCAGGAGGATGGAATCCGCCCCGGCACGAGGAGCAATAGTGCCCTGACGGTGGGTGGGGCTTATGGGCCAGACGGTGAGATTCCAGGAAAGGCTGCGCAGGCTGGCGATGATCGACGAGGGCTTCGTCCAGGACGAGGCGGGCTCGGGCTTGGGCCGGTCGGCATATCGGCCCTGGACCCCAAGACCGCAGCCCTGCTGCAGCTGGGGGTGCCGGCGGCCATCGGGTCGCCGGCGGTGTGCCTGGAATGGAGCAGCGGGCGGGCGCTGGCGGCGGCGCGAGCGAAGACGAGATCGCCGACGTGCTGCTGGCGATTGCCCCGGTAGCCAGGCTCGGCCGGGTCGTCGCCGCCGCGCCCGAGGTGGCGACCGCGCTCGGCTATGACATCCAGGCCGCGGTGGAGGAACTAGACGATCACTGACAGCCGTCGGCAGGGCGCGCACGGGTTGCAGCTCAGCACCGTGCGGCGTGGTCCACAAAGGACCGATCTGGACGGCGGCGCCCGAGTTGCGCATGCGGCGCGCGACCGGAGGTGGGAAGGCAGAGGTTACCCGGTACAGGTGAGCCGCTGCCCCGTGCAGAACGGGAAAATGGCCCGATGGCGACGCCAGCAGACAGCCCGGCCCCGGTTTCACCGGACGTCCCGGGCCCACCGGACCCGGTGGCCATGCTGCGCAGCGGCAATTACGTGCGGCTGCTGGTGCTGGCTGCGATCTTGGGCGCGCCGATCGCCGCGGTCGCCTACGGCTTCCTGGCCCTGGTCAGCTACCTGCAGAAGGAGATCTTCATCCACCTTCCGCACGGGCTCGGTTACAGCACCGAGCCGGTGTGGTGGCCGCTACCCGTGCTGGCGGTGGGCGGTGTGCTGGCCGGCTTCGCCATCCGGTATCTGCCGGGTAAGGGCGGGCCCTCAGCGGCGGGCGCTTTCGCCGTGCATGCGCCGCCGACCGCGGTGCAGCTGCCCGGCGTTATTCTGGCGGCGCTGGCGACGCTGGTCTTCGGTGCTGTGCTGGGCCCGGAGATGCCGCTGATCGCGCTCGGCGGCGGGCTGGCTGCCCTCGTCATCCGGCTGGCCCGGCGGCGCAAGGTGCCTGACCAGGCGGCCAGGGTGCTGGGTGTCACCGGGAGTTTCGCGGCCGTCGCCACGCTGCTGGGATCACCCCTGACCGGCGCGTTCTTGCTGATGGAGGCGTCCGGGCTGGGCGGGCCGATACTAGGAGTGGTGCTGCTGCCGGGGCTGCTGGCAGCCGGGATCGGCTCGCTGATCTTCATCGGCCTGGACAACCTGACCGGGCTGGGCACGTTCTCACTGGCCCTGCCCGGCATACCGGGCTTCAGCCAGCCCACCGGGGCCCAGTTCGGCTGGGCGATCGTGATCGGGCTGGCCGCCGCCCTGATCGGCCCCGCCCTCCGCCGGCTGGCCCTGTTGCTGGAGCCCTCCGCCGACCGGTGGCCCATGCTCGTGGTCCCGCTGGCCGGGGTGGCGGTCGCCCTGCTGGCGATCATTTACGCCGAGGCGACCGGCAAGGCCACCTCCGACGTGCTCTTCTCCGGAGAGAACGCGCTCGACCCGCTGATCACCCACGCCGCCAGCTACTCGGTGGGCGCGCTGCTGCTGCTGCTGGTGTGCAAGGGGCTCGCCTACGCAGTATCGCTGAGCAGCTTCCGGGGCGGCCCCGTCTTCCCGGCCATGTTCATCGGCGCAGCCGGGGGCCTGGCCCTGTCCCACCTGCCCGGGCTGCCGCCCATCGCCGGTGTCGCGATGGGCATCGGCGCGATGAGCGTGGTGATGCTGACCCTGCCGCTGACCTCTGTGCTGCTCGCCACGCTGCTGCTGGCCTCCGACGGCCTGGCCCTCATGCCCCTGGTAATCGTGGCGGTAGTCGTCGCCCACGTGGCCGCGGCCAGGATCACACCGGCGCAGACCACCGGATCGGCAGCCCCGGAGCGGCCGACCGCCGCCGCGGGGACAGACACCGATGGCGTATCCCGGTGATGGACCAGGCCTCGATTACCGCGGCGGGTGTGATCGACACCTTCCTGGTGCTGCTGATCGGCGTCGGACCCAAGCTGGCGCTGGTCCCCTTCGTGGAGATCACGGCGTCGCTGGACGCGGCGACCAAGCGGCGGGTGCTGCGCCAGATGATGGTCACCGCGGCGGCGGTGGCCCTGATACTGATGGTGCTGGGCGAGCTGCTGCGCGTGTTGCTCCACTTCACAGTCGGATCGTTGTCGATCGCCGGTGGCGTGATCTTGTTTGTGCTGGCGGTGGGGATGGTGCTCGGGCAGTCCGGAGACGGTCACCTCACCGCTGGGAAAGACCCGATGCAGCTCGCGCGATTCCCGCTGGCCGTGCCCTACCTGCTCAACCCGGTGGGCATCGTCGGCCTGATGACGATCTCCGCTGAGTCCAAGTCGGTCAGTGTTTTCGCCGTCGCGATCGCCATCTTGGCGGTCGTCTTGCTGATCGACGTGGCGGTGTTCCGCTGGGCGAACCGGGTCAGCGACAAGCTCGACGAGAGCCGCATGCTGGTCACCGAGAAGGTCTTCGGCTTCCTGATCGCCGCGATCGGCGTGCAGTTGGTCCTGGACGGCCTGGCCTCGGTCGGCGTCATCGCGCCGGTCGCGCACTGAACCGCACAGGCTGCGGCTAGAACATCTGTGAGCTTGACTGTCAAGCGGCGGTCTTGGTTTCGTGGCTGGCGTGCTGCGGCCAGGCGGTGGCTTCGTCGTGGCGGGTTCGGGTCTTGAGGCAGCCGTGCAGGATGCCGGCGAGCCGGTTGGCGAGCTGGCGCAGGGCGGCCCGGTGACTGGTGCCGCGGGCCCGCAGCTGGTCGTAGTAGGCGCGGGCGGTGCAGCCGGGCCATCCCCGCCGCGCCCTCGGGCAGCCGGGCCCTGGCCAGCACCCGGCCCGCCGGGTCCATCAGCTCCACATCGTGATGATCTTCGGCCCAGTCATCTCCCACCAGCAGCATGCCCTCTCCCGTCCGGTCGCCCAGCCAAGACCGGCAGCCTGCGGGAAAACCGTCAGCGACCTAATAAACGAGTGCTCACACCGCAGCGGCGGGCACGACATCCCAGCAGCGATCTACTCTCCCGGCCACCGGCAGGGGCACGATCTAGCCGTAGGGCTTCCCCCAAAGAGCCCGGGGCACATCAGTGCTCACCTGCCGGCAGCTACCGGACCCGAGTCTGCCGGACTGGCCGACCTGTTAGCTCTTATTAGGGTGCTCGGCGCCGAGGGCCTTCGGCCGTGAGACCGCCTGGCTGTGTTTTAGTTGCTCAGATGGTTCGGCCGATCCGGGGCCGGATGCAGGTGTTGCCGGTGGCCGGTAGCCGTTCCGACAGGTCAGGTCAGGCCTATCAGGCCGCTGATGGCCAGGTAGGCGCCCAGGATCAGAGCGGTGTAGGCCATGAGCTGGCGGGCGTGGCCTGCCAGCCAGTCCTGGGCGTTCTTCAGCGCCGCCTTGGTGGCCTCGGGCCGCAGTTCCAGGAACGCGAATGGGATGATGATCAGCAGGAACTCGATGAGGACGAACAGGATGACGCCGAGGACCTGGTTGGCGGTGGAGGATTTGCTGGTGACCAGGATGTGCAGCCCGGTGAGGTAGCTGGCGCCGGGGATGCCGCACAGCGCGCCGACGAGCATGGCCAGCCCGAGGCGGGGCTCAGCCAGCACCCGCTCCGCCCAGCCGTCTTTCCTTTCCTTCTTCTCCGGCTTCTCCGGCTCCCCATCGGCGGCTGGGACTGGTGCCTTGCGCCGGCCGTGCAGGCGGCCGGTGGCGACCAGCGCGCCGACGGCGAGCAGGAGCAGGCCGATGGCCAGGTCGACGCCTGCGCTCACCGTTTTCTGGGAGCTGATGGCGTCGGCGTGGAAGACCAGCACGTCCAGCAGGCCGATGGTCAGGGCCACGGTCATGCCGCCGAGCAGGACGCACAAAAACATCGCCCGGGGGCGCCGGTTCTCGATCAGCAGCAGGTCAACGGCCAGGAACTTGGGGTTCAGCGCCGCGGTGAACGCGAGCGCGAAGAACTGGGCGTTCATCGCCGGTTAGCCAGCATCCGTCGCGTGTCGCACGTGGCCGGCGTGTGGCGGCTGGTGGCGCAGGTGGAGGTGCTGCTCGTATGCGGCAACGCCGACTGCGAGCGGGTATGGCCCGCGGAACAGCTGAAGCCTGGGCGAGACCTCCTAGTAATCCAGGTCGGGATCGTTACCGCAGTCGCAGCAGATGATCTCCTACAGGTCGGTGTAGGGGCCTTCTGTATGGCCGTCCACGATTCGGGCCGGCTGGCGCCGCAGAACCACCGTCCAGCCGTGTCTGGGCTGATCACGGGTCGCCAAGCCTCCCTCCTTTGCGCTGGATACCCCCAGAGTTGCGCCGCACGCGGGCCCGCCGCCGGGGTCGTTCACCCTGCCCGGGTACGGAACTCGCTGGTCAAGCCAAACACTGGCCACAGCACGCCCGCATCACCTCAATGGGGTAAGGTTCCGGTTTCTCCACGAGGGCGTGGAGATGTTGACGTGACTAGTTAGGAGCTGTCGGAGATCGCTGGATTCTTCCAGCGGCTGCGATGTCGTACCCGAGCGGTCGCCACATCGGGAGCGGCGACGACCCCGCCCAGCCGGGCTACGGGCGCGATCGCCAGCGGCACGTCCGGGTGGTCTGAGGTCACTTACTTTATCCATTCTGGGTGATGGCCGATGATCCGCTCATAGGGGGATGCTGAGCCTACGTGAGGTGCGGGAGTCGTCGTCTGTCCCTACCGGCAACTCCCTGGCGTGAAGGAGCAGGAAAATGCCACTAGCCGATTCGTCCTATCCGCTGCTGAACATTTTTCTGGTCGATGGTCATTTTCTTTCTGTGGGTGCTCTGGATCTGGATCCTTATCTGGGTGTTCATCGACATCTTCCGCAGTCGTGACCTGTCCGGCTGGGGCAAGGCGCTGTGGTTCTTGTTCGTGCTGTTCATCCCGCTCATCGGCGTGCTGGTGTACCTGATCGCGCGCGGCGGCTCGATGGGCGAGCGGGCGGCGGGACGGGCTCAACCGTAGGACGCGGAGTTGCGCAGCTGCGTGCAGCGGGCGGGCCGCGGCGGGCTCGCCGGCCAGTACGGCGGACCAGCTGGCGAAGCTGGCCGGCCTGCGTGATCGGGGAGTCATCTCCGCCGGGGAGTTCGAGCGCGAGAAGGCCAAGGTCCCGGCGGCCTCACCCGGCTAGTGCACCTATGCCAGTACGGGCGGGCCGGCCGCGGGTAAGCCGAAACTCTCCGGTCGGCAGGCCAGGTCCAGATCATCCCTTCACGCGGGGCAGTCTGATCTGGAAGCGGTGAGCTACGGTGACGACAGATCAGGTTTTGTTCGGGTCGGCCTGATCTTGATGCTTGCGGTCGGTTCTCAAGTGCTGGCGAGCCGGCGGCGGATCCCGGCACTGATCATCTTGTTGCCCTAGCTTCAAGTTGGGGGAGTTCCTGATCACTGTCGGGATTGGCCTCGCGGTGGGTGTCATCGGCGTCGCGCTGCTGTGGTTGCTGCTCAGCAGGCTCCGGCTCGGTGAGGTGCTGGGCACCTCCGCCCAGCTTGCCTGCGTAGTCGGCGTGGCCGCCGCGTGCGACATAGCCCGTGAGGACGCGGGCTGCTGGCCGCCATCGTCATGGGGCTGGCGGTGGCGAACCGGGATGGCTTCGACATCCCGGCCCGGCGGCCCTTCTTCGAGACGCTGGTGTAGCTGATCATCGGGTGTTGTCTGTGTCCATCTCCGCCACCGTCACCCGCGTCGCTGAGCGATCTGGTGCTGCCGACGCTGGGGTGGCCGTCCTGGTGCTGATCACCCGGCCGCTAGCGGCATTCCGGCCACCCTCCGGCCGACCTGACCAGGGGGAACGTGATGGCTCCGCGCGGGATCGTCGCGGCGGCCACCGCGCCGACGTTCTCGGCGCAGCTAGCCGCCAAGCACGTCAGCGGCGCCTCGAAGATCCTTCCGGTCACGTTCCTGGTGATCGTGGCCACGGTCGCCCTGTACGGTCTGACGGCTGTGCCGGTCGCGCGGCGGGCCGGCGTCGCACGCCCGTGACCCGCCCGCTGCTGGTCGGCGGGCAGGCCTGGGTTGCGACCTGGCGTGCGCCCTGGCCTCGGCGGGCCTGGACATGCTGATGCGCCGCCCCCGCCGCTACAACGTATTCAGGGAAGGGCTGAGGCGGCGCGCCCCGCGGGCTGGGTGGGATCAGATCAGCTCGAGCTGCCGGGCCCGGCGAACCGCCTCGCCGCGGTGGGTGGCCGCCAGCTTGCGGTAGATGCTCTTGAGATGTGCCTTGACCGTGTTGATGGAGATGTACATCTCGCTGGCGACCTCGGTGGTGTTCAACATGCCTGACACGTGGCGCAGGACCTCCCGTTCGCGTTCGGTGAGCGGTTCGACCGGCAGGACCGTGCCCGCGGCGGAGGTGCCCGCCGTGGCCCGGGGCTGATCGTGGCGCGGGGCCGATGCGAACAGATGCTGGTGGATGCGGGCCAGTTCAGGGTCGCGCCGCAGGACCGGCCCGATCCAGCCACGCTCGATGACGAACGGCAGCTTCAGCTGCTCCCGTTCGGCCAGCCGCAGCGCGCACGCGAGCGATCGGCGGCCCCGCGCGTCGTCACCGCTGTGGTAGCTGAGCCGGGCCTCGGCCAGCGCCGCTTGCATGCGTACCCGGTCGGGCTCCCCGCTGCGGGCGCTCAGCGCGGGTGCGAGCGCGCGCCTTGCGTTGTTGTCATTCCCCGCCGCCAGCCATGCGTGCGCGAGTGCGACTGCCGCCTCCGGCGAGCTGTCGCGCCCGGCCCGCTCGGCCGCGGCGACTGCGGCCGTGATGTCGCCCGCCGCCGCGTATGCCCGCGCCTGGAGCAGGGTCAGCCGCTGGTCGAGCCACGCGGGGACAGCCCACCCGGACCGTGCCCTCGTTATCATCTGCGCGGCCGCTTCGCCGTGTCCCTCGGCCAGTCCACCGCACGCCGCCAGCAGGAAGGCCACCGCCCCGATCAGCTTGTCCGGGCTGGCGGCCAGGGCGGCGTCCAGCTGCCTGAGCCTGCTGCGCGCCTCTTGCAGTTCACCCCGCTCAAGGTGCACCCAGGCGAGAGCGGCGAGCGCCGGAGGGTCCGGGTGCGGGGCAGGCGGCCGCTGCTCCTGGGCGGCCAGGGCCGCTGTCGCCTGGCTGGCCAGTTTCGCGGCGCGGCGGAGCCGGCCGCGCAGGGCCTCCACCAGCGCGAGATGCCCAAGGCAGCCGACCCGCTCGTGCTCCCCGCCCGATGCGGCCGCGGCGGCCACACCGCGAATCGAGGATGCGGGTCGCCTCGTCCAGGCGACCCGACCACAGCGCGACGGCCCCGCGGCCGGACAGCACGCGCGCCCGGAGGTGCCGGCGCTGGGCCAGCTCGTCCGGCATCCTGCTGATCAGCGCCTCCGCCTGGGTGACGGCTGCCTCCGCCGCCGAGAGGTCCCCGGTGCGGCGGGCGGCGGCGAGGCGGATCGTCGCGGCGGCCAGCCGGGCCGCGGCCTCCTGGCCGGAAGGAAGGCGCTCAACCATGCCTTCCGCGGCCTCCACCGCGGCGGCGCAGGACTCAGGCCGGCCAGCGGCCAGCGCGGCCGCGGCGGCGGCCAGGTAGGGCTGCGGCCCGGTCCAGGCACGGCCGTTTGGCATGCGGGTGAACTCGCGGGCCAGGGACTGGCCGTCCCGCGGCTCGATGATCTCGCTGATCGCCAGCCCGTCGACGACCAGGCTGGCGGCGAGCTGCCAGTCGCCAGCCTGCGTGGCGTGCTGCGCCGCGTCGGTGAGCGGGCCGTTCCGCTCATACCACCGGGCCGCCCTTCGGTGCAAAACGGCCACCCGGTCCGGATACTCGCGCCTCAGCTTGAGCCGGAGCATCTCGGCGAACAGCGTGTGATAGCGATACCACCCGCACCCGATCGGCTGGACAAACGCGTTCGTCCGCGCCACGGACGCCAGGATCCGGCCGGCCTGCTCGCTGCCGGTCAGCTCACTGGCGGCTTCGGCGTTGACCCGCTCCAGGATGGACGTGCTCAGCAGCAAATCCCTGACCTCCGGCGGCACGGCGCTGAGAACCTCGTCCACCAGGTAGCCGGTCAGGGTGCTGTCATCGGTGATGAGCTCCGTGACGAACTGGCCGGGGCGGGGGTGGGCGCCCAGGGAGATCGCGGCCAGGCGGAGGCCGGCTGCCCAGCCTTCGGTCCGCCGGGTGAGGCGCTCCAGCGAGTCCGCCGACAGCGTGCTGCCGTGCTGGGCCAGGAGCAGGCCGGCCTCGGCGACGGTGAAGGCCAGGTCGCTGGCCCGGATCTCGGCCAGCTCGCCCGCCAGCCGGTAGCGGTGCAGCGGCAGCAGCGGATCGGCCCGTGAGGAGACAACCAGGCGCAGGCCGGGTCCCGCGTTCCAGCGGACGAAGTGGAGCTCGCTGTGGACCGCCGGGTCGGTCAGCAGATGGAGGTCGTCGATGACCAGCGTGACCGGCGGGTCCTGGGCCGCTAGCGCGGATGCGAGCCGCAGCAAGAACGCGTAATCTGCTGCCCGCCCGCATGCGGCGGCTGATACCGCCTGCGGAACGGCAACTCCGGACCGGCCAAGGGCTGCGACGACATAGGACCAGAAGACTGCCGGCCGGTTGTCGTAGTCATCAAGCGAAACCCAGGCGATCGCTCCCCGTTCCGCTGCGGCCCACAGCGCCAGGGCCATCGTCTTGCCCGCGCCGGGTGGGCCGGTGAGGACGGTCAGCGGGCACCACCGCGCACCCTCGGCGATCAGCTTGGTGACCCGCGGGCGCCGCACCGCCCACTCCGGCACGGCAGGTGCCGCGATCTTCGATGCCAGAATCGGGACATCAGCCGGTAGGGCCCGCCGTCTGGCGGGGATCGCCACCTGTTCGCCAACATCGGCCGCCATCGGGACCTGCCTCCCTCCGCCAGCGGCCTGATGGCCGCTCGGCATGTGAGACCGCACGTCGCGATACCGGCAGGCCGTCCAGCGGGCCGCCGTGCCGGGCGTCTCGCCCTCACTCACCACTACACGCCAGCCGGTTGGGGCTGGGCATCATGCCGTTGGTATGAAACCTGGGCTCTGAGCTGCTCAGGCCCGTGCGACCCGGGCAGGTCGCTACCGGGCGTCCCGGCCGGGGGCTGGTGCTGCGGGCTCGACCGCCGCGCCGCGCGACCCCTGCCGCACCTGGCCGTGCAGTCCCGTGGAGCTGGGCTGCTGGCGGGATGACGATCGGTGTCTTACCCAATCGGGGGGATGGAACGCACTCCCGCCCGAGGTGGAATGGTGGCTCAGGCGCCGAGTGGAGGTGCATTGAGCGAGATAGTCAGATTCCAGGAGACCTTGCGCAGGCTGGCGATGATCGACGAAGGCTTCGTCCAAGACGAAGCCGGGCTCGGGATGGACCAGGCCGCGGCATCTGCCCTGGATCCCAAGACCGCGGCGCTGCTCCAGCTTGGGGCGTCGGTGGCCATCGGATCGCCGGCGGTGTGCCTGGAATGGAGCGCTGCCCGGGCAATGGCGGCGGGCGCGAGCGAGGACGAGATCGCCGACGTGCTGTTGGCGATCGCCCCAGTGACCGGGCTTGGCCGGGTCGTCTCTGCCGCCCCCGACGTGGCGACCGCGCTCGGATATGACATCGCGGCCGCGCTGGAGGAACCGGACGGTTAGGTGCGATCATCCCCGGACGAGGCCGGGCCGTCGAGGATTGGGGCGCACGTCGGCACATGCTGGCCTCATGGACCACTGGGATGTGTCAGGAACCGGATCGCCCGCCGCGCCGGGGCTGCAGGCTGCTGATGATCTTCCCGACGGCCACGACCAGGAACAGCTGCCCGGCCAGCGCCTCCAGCACCGCGAACGTCTGCCCGGGGTTGGCGGTCGGCACCAGGTTTCCGTAGCCGGCGGTGGTCATGGTCACGAAGCTGAAGAACAGGTCCTGGCTGAGCGTGCCGGGCCCCGCGGAGCCGAAGAACGGCATGCTCCCGAACTCACCGGCCGTCTTGTAGGCGAAGGCGAAGAACATCCCGATCAGCACGTAGGCGGCGATGGCCCCGAGTAGCGTCTCGGTGTCGATCTCCCGCCGCAGTATCAGATGGCGGACGATGGAGAACGGCGCGATCAGGTACAGCAGGCAGCAGACGGTGAAGATCCCGCCCACGTCTGGGTCACCGACACCGACACCTCATAGGTCACGACGACCAGCAGCAGAACGAGCCCGTAACTGTCCGCCGCGACGAAGGAGCGCCCGAGACGGCGCCACCAACAGGACTCAGCGCTGCCAGGGCACTGCCGTCAGCGAAGTCCGGCACCTGACCTCTAAACACCACCCAGGAACGTCCCCAAAGTCTCAAGCTCTGGCGGAGTTTGAGTGGAACCCAGCCAGCACGAGTGTGGCGCCGCGGGCCAGCCTTCCCTTCCCCCGCCTTGCTCTATGGCCCGCTCCCGCTAATCGCCTCCACCCACAGGAACGTGGACGCCCCGCAGGAACAGGAGGCAGCCGGGCGGCAGAGGCCCACGCTCCGGGCCGCTGATGGCGTATCGCGTCTGCACTGGGCCCTGTCCTCAGACGCCTTCGACCGCCTTCAGCCGCCCGGATCGGACCGCGTTGACGAACTCGGTGTAGTCCCGCTCGTTCTGGTCGGCGTAGCGCTCGGAGAAGCCGGTGATCGACTTGTCGAACGCGTCGCTGTCGCCCAGGTAGGCGGCGATGGCGACCGGGTCCCCGGACCGGGCGTGCGCCCGGGCCAGCGTCCACCCGCAGATGCCCGCGTAGAACTCGAGCGCGACCGGCGCCATCAACTCGGGCACCGCCGAGCCCTTCATGTCGCGCAGCTGGCGCCAGTAGAAGTGGCGCTGCACGTCTACCCCCTTGGTCCAGCCGAGGTAGATGTCGCTGGCCGCCTGCATCATCCGCTGCCCCTGCACCACCCGCTCACCGTGCTGCCGGTAGCGGCTCTTGCCCACGTAGGGCTCAAGCACCGACGCGGTCGCCTCCTTGACCTGCAGGAACAGCGGGTCATGCGAGTCGCGTCCCTGGAGCAAGACGATGAACGCCCGGGTCCCGACGCTGCCCACGCCGACGACTTTGCGGGCCGCGTCCACGAATTGGAAGCGCTCCAGCAGGTGGCGCCGGTCGTCTTGCAGCGTGGCCCGGTAGGCGCGGAACTGGTCGCGGATCACCTTGTCGACCTCATCGGCGGGCAGGCCGTAGGTGGCGGTCCAGTCGCGGAACGGGACGACGACCGGCGGCTGGCTGACGATCCGGTAGGTACCGTCGACCAGCTCGCCCAGCTTGGACAGCGCCTGCACGCTGTCGCGGGTATGAGCCTTCTCGGCCGTTTCGCCGCCCGCTTCTGCGCCGTCTTCGCCGCCTTCGCCTCCTGCTTCGCCGCCTTCTCCTGTTTGCCCGCCCGCCTGTCCTGCTTCTTCGCCTTCGCCTGCTTGACCGTCCCGGCCACCGCAGTACGGATCGAGGCCCTGAGCTCGTCCTCGTCCAGGTAGGCGTACCAGATGTCCATCGTGCCCATCTGCGCGAAGGCGGCCATCGCCTCCCGGTAGGCGCGCACCGACGCCAGCGTCGCGGCGCGCGCGTCCGCCGGGGAGAAGCCGTTGTTGCGGGCCGCGATGGTGAAGCTGGCCGCCATCCGCTTCACGTCGTACTCGAACGGCCCCGGCAGCGTCTCATCGAAATCGTTCAGGTCGAACAGCAGCCGCCGCTCGGGCGAGGCGAACGCGCCGAAGTTCGACAGGTGCGCATCGCCGCACAGCTGAGTCTCAAGCCCGGCCACCGGGGTGTCCTTCAGGTCCGCCGCCATGATCTTCGCGGCGCCCCGGTAGAACGTGAACGGCGAGACCATCATCCGGCCGTGGCGCACCGGCACCAGGTCCGGCTCGCGGGTGGTGTCCTGCTCCTCCAGCAGCGCGACCGGGTCGGGCCGGTCCGCGGCCGGGCGCCACTTCGTATGGTCCGACAAAGACGCCCGGTCCCGGGCCTCCACGCCCACGGCCTTGCGATCATCGATGCTCGGATGCGCGATCTTCCGCACGGCCATCCGGCCCACCTCCCGTTCTGGACATGACGCTGCCGACGCCGACCGCGAGCACATTTCGTGCGCGGCCATGGCCGGAGCGAGGGGGCGCCAGGCGCGGCCAGTCCTTCCCTTGCCCTCCAACTCACCATCTTGTCGCGCCCGCGGCGAGAGGACATTACCCAGGTAGGACTATTTCGGCACCCGGGGTGCCAGGCTCATCGTCGAACCTGGCTAGAGGGCGGAAGCCCACCTGGCCGCCCTTGATCGGGCGCCTGGGTTACCCGTTTGGGGGGATGGCAGATCACCGGGGATGGGTTTCGCTGAAGCCGGCGAGTGGTTTGGTGTGGCAGGAAGCGTCGTACGCCACCTGGCTGCTCACCGGGCCCACCCCCGCCGGCCGAGGCCACCGCTGCCTCGGCCGGGGGTTGTTGCGCCCGCCTGGCTCACGTCCCGGCCGTGGCGGTTTACCCCCGGGGGGTGATGCCGCACCGTCGATGAACCGGTTCTCCTGGGAGAGAGCGGACGGCGCGGGGGCAATGTCCGTTAATGCCCGCCCTGGTCCCGCGGTGAGGTCGCCTCCAGCGGCATCGCATCCGGTCAGGAGCAGGTCAGCGGGCGCAGGGCAGCCTTCGGCATAGGCAGTTACCTAAGGAGGAGATATGTTCAGGGACAGGCGGCAGGACCGCCGTGAGGAGCGCCGCGGCGGCACCGGCGCGACGCACTACCGCATGCGCCAGAAGCTGGTGTCCATCGGCGACGACTACTGGATCGAGGACGACCAGGGCGAGCGGGTCTTCAAGGTCGACGGCAAGGCCCTGCGGGTGCGCCAGACACTGATCTTCGAAGATGGCCACGGCAAAGAGCTGCTGAAGATCCAGGAGCGGGTGGCCCGGGTCCGGGACACGATGGAGATCGAGGACCCGGCCGGGCACACCGTCGCGACGGTGAAGAAGGCGCTGATCACCCCGCTGCGCGACCGGTGGACCGTCACAGTGGCGGACGGCCCGGACCTCGACGTCAAGGGCAACATCGTCGACCACGAGTACACCATCGAGGACGACCGGTCCACGGTGGCCCAGGTCTCCAAGAAGTGGTTCCGGGTCGCTGATACCTACGGCGTCGAAGTCGTCCCCGGGCAGAACCCCGCGCTGATGCTGGCCGTCACAGCCGTCCTGGACCAGATGGCGCACGAGGAGCGCTGACACTGACGCCTCATCGCCCACAAGGGCGCCGGGCAGGTACTCACTCGCCGCCGCCCACGCACTGGTGCTTGTGCGTCGGCCACCGGGGGTTGCGCCGCGCGCGACGGGCGGCCCCCGGCCTGCCCGTGGTTCCTGCCTCGAGGGCCGCAGTAGCTCCGGGTGTCGATTTACCCATAAAGGGTGAGGTGCGCGAGGCCGGCGCCGGTTACCTTGTGAACTCGCGGCAGAACATCTGCGCCTCGTTCAAATCCTCTCGCGCCGGACCTGCGGGGAGAATCGTAATGGCTAGACACCGACCGACGTGCTCGTCGCGGGCTATCCGGACATCGACGGGTGGACGAAGGACTTCGAGTCGCTGGGCGCTCGTCAGGGACACGCAGGTCTCGATTGACGGCGTGATCCTGGTGACGCACGCCCTAGACGGCAGTGTGGCGGTGCGGCAGACGGGCGGCAACCTCGGTCGCGAGGGGTTGGGGTGGGGCTGTTGCGGGTGAGGTCATCGGCAAGTTCGTCGACCACCGCGTCGAGCAGGACGTCCACGACCATTCTGACCGCTAAGGAGAACGCTATGAGCCAGAGCCATCTCGTCATTGACTTCCCAATTAAGGGTCCAGCCAGCGCCAAGGCGCTACCCGGGGAGCTGCCCCCGTTGATGCCCGATCTCGCGGCAGCGCAGGACGATCTCGGTACTGTGCATTTCTCCCGGTTCATGGTCGAGGGAGACGAGAAGCTTCTCTTCCTTTCGGACATCGACGGCGAGACCGACCAGCACATTGAGCGGCTCGTGGAGAGTGCCGGGCCGGTATTTGACGCCATCCTCACACACGTGGACAACCCTCCACCCACGCCCGTGGCTGATAACCCAGAGAGGGCCACCAAATGGCTGAAGCGGCATGCCCGCGAGCCTCTAGACACGTACTTTGCTTACGGGGACGCTTCGGTTCAGGACATCAAGCAAAGCGCGCATGCGGCGGGCTTTACTGGCAATACCCGGCAGGGCACCTTGCTGACATACATTTCCTTCAAGTCACGTGTGCAAGCCTTTGCCGTGAAGCAGGTCGCGGGGGCCCTGATGAGAGACAAGGGACACAAAGCGTCGGATGCCATCGGGACACTGCATGTCTCCCACTGGGTGCCCTTTGAGCACAACCACATAGGGTTCTTCACGGTCTTCGACGGTGATATGGAGAAGTACTTCCAGGACTTTGCAGACAAGACCGCCTTCGTCTTCGATGCTCTCTTTCCACGTGTCGTTGGCGGGCCGCCAACCCCGGTGGAAAAGAACGCCCAGGCGTTCTATCAGTGGGGACTGGAAAACAACTATCCGCCGATCGGGTTTTACAGCGCCTATCCAGGCCTGTCGGTTCAAGACATCCGAGCCCTGCTCGCCGATCGCACATCACCACCGGCCACCGCTGGATAGGACCAGGCGTCACGTGGTCACGAATCGTAATCAACTCCGGGTTGGGCGCTGGCCCGGGAGTACAACTCACAAGGAGCGCCGGCGATGAAGGGCCCGGGGGTACTTCGCCGGTTGCTTGGCCGAAGACGGCATGAACCTTACGGGACCGATGGCGGTTCGGCGACCGCGGAAGGGCCGGCGCTCGACCTCGCTGACATTCAGGGGTTCATTCTCCGCGGTTACCGAATGCCGATGGTGCGGCATTTCTTGTTGACGGTAGGAACTCCGGCACAAGCGCGCAGGCAACTCGGACGGCTCGTGAGCGGCGACGAATCCGACGTCCCGCAAATCACCACTGCCGAGGACTGGCACGTGGGGTTCGCGCCCGGGCCGGGAGACGATCCCGCGGCCGCCCCGCGCCGCAGGCCAGACTATTGCCTCAACATCGGTGTCACGTGGCCCGGACTGGTGGCGCTCGAGATGGAGGAGCGCGTCCCAGCGCTGTCGTTCAGGTCATTTGGTGCGTTCATCGAAGGAGCCGCGCAACGGGCGGAGTCGGTCGGAGAAACTGGGCCAAGCTCGCCCGGGAGCTGGATTGCCGGTTTTGGAAAAGGGCACGATCACGTCCTGGTGACGCTGCACGCCATCAGCCCGGAAGCGCTGAACGGATACAGCGACAGGCTGTGCGCCTGGTTTACCGAAGGAAACGCCTTCCGGGAAATCTGGCGCCAAGACGGGATGGCGCTAATGGACATGCAAAACGGCCAACCCGTGCCTACGTCCAAAGTTCACTTCGGATATACCGACGGAATCACTACGCCCACCATCCGCGGCGGCCCGGAAGAGTATCGGCCCGATCACCAGCGCCCCTGCGAGCCATGGCTCTTCGTCTTGCGGGAAGAAGCGGAGAACTACGACGTACCCGAGCCGCGACAACTCGGCCTGAACGGCAGCTTTGCAGTTTTCAAGAAGGTCGAGACTGACGTCGTGGGCTTTGAAGACTTCTTGCAGTCGAACAGGGACAAGATCGATCCCGAACTGCTGGCCGCCAAGATCTTGGGGCGATGGCGCAACGGCGTTCCTCTCGCCTTGTCACCGGACACGGACAGCCCTGCGGGGGGGATATCTCCCGAACAGCTAAACAATTTCGGGTATATCGATGCCGATGGTACGGGAGATCCGAAGGGGATCCGCTGTCCCGTCGGCGCACACATACGCCGCGTCAATCCACGAGGTCAGCCAGTTGCGGGCCAGGGGCTGCCCGGCGGCAGCAACAATTCCCACCGGCTGATCCGTCGCGGTCTGCCGTACGGCCCGACCTATGATCGAAGTAAGCCCTACGATGGCATCGAGCGCGGGATGCTCTTTCATTTCATCAACTCGAACATCGAAAACCAATACGAGTTCGTGCTGCGACAGTGGGTCAATGACAGCGAATTCGCCGGGGCCGTCAGGCTTCACCCAAAGTCGAAAGATCCACTGATCGGCACCCAGAATCCAGCAGAAAGCATTTTCGTCATACCGCAGACAAATGGAGGGCCGCCGATCGAGGTTACGGGTCTCTCGGGCTTCATTACGACCAAGGCCGCTGCGTACGTGTTTCTGCCGAGCATAACGGCCATCAAATTTGTCGCCAACTTGGGAGAAGGCGCGTAACTGGCGGCTCGCCCGGCGACCGCTGGACGTCGGGGGCGTGGATGGATATATGGATGTGAGGAGCGGGACGATGGCGGACATCTTCGACGTGATAATGGCGGGTTATCCCTCTACCGGGCTGGCCCGGCAGGACTTTGATGGGCTTGTGCGGCTCGTCAAGGACAAGAGGGTCCGAACCGAAGGCGTGATCCTGGTCGAGCACGACGAAGACGGCGAGGTCCGGGTAACCGAGACCGGCGACCACCTAGGGCGCACGGGACTTGGCTGGGGCGGCGGGGTGGGTGCCGTGGTCGGCCTGTTCTCGCCGCCGTTGCTCGCCTCGGCCGTGGTCGGGGCGGCGGCCGGCGGCGTGGCGGGCGCGTTCGCCCGGCACCGGGTCGAAAGCGGCATCCAGACGGGGATCGGAGAGCAGCTCCCGCCGGGCTCGGCCGGCATCATCGCCGTGGTCAACCACGCCGACCGCCTGGCGGCCGAGCAGGCGCTGCCCGGCTCGCCCATGAAGTCTGTCGCCCAGATGGAGCACCACACCATGGGCGCGCTCAAGGACGCGCTGGCCACGGCCGCCGGCAAGTTCAGCCCCGACCGTACGGTGCTGCCGATCCCGGACCCGTCCTTCGGGGGGACCATCGGCCGCACACTGGCGCAGTCGGAGCCTGACTGGACCATCAACATGACGCCATCGCCGCCCGCTGACGCGCCGAACGTGCTGCTGGTGCTGATCGACGATGCCGGGTTCGGCAACCCGGGCACCTTCGGCGGCCCGGTCGATACGCCGGCCATGTCGCGGGTCGCCCAGGCTGGGCTGTCCTATGACCGTTTCCATGTGACCGCGCTGTGCTCGCCGACGCGGGCGGCGTTGCTCACCGGCCGCAACCACCACAGCGTGGGCTTCGGGTCGATCGGCGAGCTGCCTGGTCCCTTCCCGGGCTACACCGCGGCCCGCCCTAAAGAGTGCGCGCCGTTCGTCCGCATGCTGCAGGGCAACGGGTACAGCACGGGGGGCTTCGGCAAGTGGCACATGACGCCTGATCACGTGCAGGGCGCGGCCGGCCCGTTCGACCGCTGGCCCAACTCCTGGGGCTTTGACCACTTCTGGGGCTTCCTGGCCGGCGAATCGGGCCAGTACGACCCGGTCATCACCCAGGACAATACGGTCATCGGCGTGCCCGAGGGCAAGGACGGCCAGGAGTACTATGTGCCGGACGATTTGACCGACAAGGCGGTGGGCTGGCTGCATGCCGTGCGCGCCCAGGATCCGGTCAAGCCCTGGTTCCTGTACTACTCCACCGGCTGCAGCCACGCTCCGCATCAGGTGCCAGCCGAGTGGAGCGATAAGTACCGGGGCCGGTTCGATGATGGCTGGGATGCCTACCGTGAGCAGACCTTCGCCCGGCAGAAGCAGCTCGGCGTGATCCCGGGCGACGCCGAGCTCACCCCGCGGCCGGACGCGCTCCCGGCCTGGGATTCGCTCTCGGCCGATGAGAAAAAGCTCTACGCCCGGCAGATGGAGGTCTACGCCGGTTATCAGGAGAACGCCGACTGGAACGTGGGCCGCCTGCTGGATGCGGTCGAGGAGATGGGTGAACTCGACGACACCCTCGTCATCTATATCTGGGGCGACAACGGCGCCAGCATGGAGGGCACCATCACCGGCTCGTTCAACGAGCTCACCATGCAAAACGGCATCCCGCTCACCCCCGCCCAGCAGCTGTCGCTGATCGAGCAGTACGGCGGCCTGGACGCCTGGGGCTCCGACGGCACCGCGCCGCACTACGCGGCGGCCTGGGCCTGGGCCGGCAACTGCCCCTTCCCGTGGGGCAAGCAGGTCGCCAGCCACCTGGGCGGCACGCGTAACGGCATGGTCGTGGCCTGGCCGCGCCGCATCAAGGACGGCGGCGGCAAGCGCAGCCAGTTCACGCACTGCATCGACATCGGCCCGACGATCTTGGAAGCGGCCGGGATCCCCGAGGCCAGGGTCGTCGACGGCGTGGAGCAAAAGCCGATTGAGGGCACCAGCTTCGTTTACACCTTCGAGGACGCGACCGCGGCCGAGCGCCATACGCAGCAGTACTTCGAGATCTACGGCAACCGGGCCATGTATAAGGACGGCTGGTGGGCCTGCTCGATGCTCGACCGCATCCCCTGGGACATCACGCCGGCGAGCATCGCCCGGTTCGCGCCCGGTGTCTACGACCCGGACAACGACGTCTGGGAGCTGTACTACCTGCCCGACGACTTCTCACAGGCCCGCAACATCGCCGCCGAACACCCGGACAAGCTCGCCGAGCTCAAGGAACTGTTCTGGCAGGAGGCCGAGAAGTACCAGGTGCTGCCCCTGCTGGCTGGCTTCTCGGTGTTCTTCGGGATCCTGCCGCCGATGCCCACCATCACCAAGCGGACCTTCTACGGCGATGTGCAGAACGTCTTGTCGGGCATGATCCCCAGGGTGTACGGCCACTCTTACGCGATCACCGCCGAGCTTCAGATCCCGGCGGAGGGCGCGCAGGGCGTCATCGTCGCCAACGCCGACGAGATGGGCGGCTTCTCTCTGTTCGTCCAGGACGGCAAACTCAGGCACACCTACAGCATGATGGGGGTCGAGACCTACCGCCAGGCGTCAACGGAGCCGCTGCCCTCCGGCGACGTGACGGTGTGCATGCAGTTCGACGCCGACGAGCCCAAGCCAGGCACCGGCGGCACCGTAACCCTGTGGGCCAACGACAACAAGATCGGCGAGGGCCGCCTCGACAAGACGGTCCCCGTCCGCTTCTCGGGCTACAGCGGGATGGACATCGGCCGCGACAACGGCCTGCCGGTCGACCGCAAAGCGTACGGCGACAAGTCACCGTTCCCGTTCACGGGAAGTGTGAAGAAGGTCGTGTTCGACCTTGCGCCGACCGCGAGGGAGCAAGACCGCAAGGCGGTGCACGAGGCTCACCACCACATGGCTGTCGCGCACGGGATCAGCGCATGAAGAGGGGCGGTCTAGGGGACCGGGACGTTGTAGTTCATGCGGAAAAGGTTCTCCGGTGGATCATATCGACGGACAAGTCGGCAGAACGGAGCCGCCGGTCGGTAGCGACAGCACCCGTCGCGGTGCGAGCTCACCGCCAAGCGCGGCGATCAGACGCCCGTCGATGACCGCTGCCGCCGCGCCGACCCGCCGTTGGCAGACGACCGCGCGGCCCAGCGCCGCGAAGTGGGTCTGGGCCGGCGGGAGTAGCCGCAGGGACCTGGCCTTGACGACCTGGCGGCGTTGCCTCGATGCGTGTCGGCTTCGGGCACACAGAACGACCCCCATGGGGGAACCTTTGTCAGGAGAGCGTGGTGACCTGCCGAAAAGAAATGTGAATGGAAAACGGCCCTCTCAAGGCGGCAGCGCCGGTTCAAATCCGGTCGGGGGTACTGGTGAAGTAGCAGCTCAGAGGCCCGGTCCCCTGCTTCGGGTGACCGGGCCTTGATTATTTGAGGTCAAAATGTGGGCAGAACTGGGCGTCACGAGGCGGCACAAAGTCTCACCGGCCGACCTGTGCCGATGCGGCTGAGGGCTAGCAGGTCCTCGGCGCTGAGGGCGGCTGGGGCGGCTCTTGGCCGCCTATCTGTCTCGCGCTGAGCTGTGCGAGGCTGCTTATAGGCGTGAGGTGCTGCCCGTCTGGCCCTTGGTCAAGCGATGAGGCTGGATGCCGCAACTGCTGAACGGAGTGTCATCATGGGCCGCTACATGGAGGTGTTCCGCCGGAGCCTGGCTGATCCCGAAAGCTTCTGGGGTGAGGCCGCCAAAGGAGTCGAGTGGTACCGGGAGCCTACGGTGGTGCTGGACGCCTCGAATCCCCCGTTCTACCGCTGGTTCGCCGATGGGATCTTGAACACCTGCTTCAATGCGCTGGATCGGCATGTGCGTGATGGCCGCGGCGGCCAGCTTGCCCTGATCTATGACAGCCCGGTGACTGGCGCCTGCCGTACTTTCACCTATGGTGAACTGCTGGATCAGGTGGCGCTGTTCGCCGGCGTGCTGCGCGGCCTGGGGGTGAGCGTGGGCGACCGGGTGATCATCTACCTGCCGATGATCCCTGAGGCCGTGGTGGCGATGCTGGCGTGCGCGCGGATCGGCGCGGTGCACTCGGTGGTGTTCGGAGGTTTCGCCGCGCACGAGCTCGCGCTGCGGATCGACGACGCCGCACCGAAGGTGGTGGTCTCGGCCTCCTGCGGTATCGAGGTCAGCCGTATCGTGGAGTACAAGCCGATCCTGGACCGTGCCATCGAACTGGCGGCCCATAAGCCGGATCGCTGCGTGATCGTGCAGCGCCCGCAGGCTCCCGCGGCCCTGACGGCTGGCCGTGACCTGGACTGGGAGCAGGCGATGGCCGGGGCCGGCCCAGCGGACTGCGTCCCGGTCGCAGCGACCGACCCGCTGTACATCCTGTACACCTCCGGCACCACCGCCAAGCCCAAGGGCGTGGTCCGCGACAACGGCGGCCACGCGGTCGCGCTGCGCTGGAGCATGGAGCACATCTACGACACCGGGCCCGGCGAGGTGTACTGGGCCGCCTCCGACGTGGGGTGGGTGGTCGGGCATTCCTATATCGTCTACGGCCCGCTGCTGGCGGGGTGCACGAGTGTGCTGTATGAGGGAAAGCCGGTCGGCACGCCGGACGCGGGCGCGTTCTGGCGGGTGATCGCCGAGCACCACGTCAAGACGCTGTTCACCGCGCCGACCGCGTTCCGCGCGATCAAGAAAGAAGACCCAGACGGCGAACTGGCCCGCCAGCACGACCTGGCCGGCTTGCGGTATCTGTTCCTGGCCGGCGAGCGGCTCGACCCGGAGACCTACCGATGGGCGGGCGACCTGCTCGGCATCCCGGTCATCGACCACTGGTGGCAGACCGAGACCGGCTGGCCCATCGCCGCCGACCTGATGGGCCTAGAGCCCTTGCCGACCAAGGCCGGCTCGCCCACCGTGCCGGTGCCCGGCTACGACGTGCGCGTGGTCAACGCCGACGGTGCCGAGGTGGCGCCGGGGGAGACCGGGGAGATCGTGGTGCGGCTGCCGCTGCCGCCCGGGTGCCTGCTCAGCCTGTGGCGCGACGATCAGCGGTTCGTCGGCTCCTACCTGTCCCGGCATCCCGGTTTCTGCATCACCGGCGACGGCGGTTACCGTGACAGTGACGGCTACCTGTATGTGATGGGCCGCATCGATGATGTGATCAACGTGGCCGGTCACCGGCTATCCACCGGGGAAATGGAGGAGGTGCTAGCGAGCCACCCCGCCGTCGCCGAATGCGCGGTGATCGGAGTGAACGACCAGCTCAAGGGCCAGATACCACGCGGGTTCGTCGTGCTCAAGGCCGGCGTCAGCGCCGACCCAGCCGCCCTGTCCGCCGAGCTTGTCCAGCTGATCCGCGACCAGATCGGCCCGGTCGCCGCGCTCCGCCGGGTCGATGTGGTCGCCGCTCTTCCCAAGACCCGCTCCGGCAAGATCCTCCGCAAGACCATGCGCGGCATCGCCGACGGCCAGGACGAACCCATACCCTCCACCATCGAAGACCCGGCCATCCTCAACGCACTGCGCCCCATCCTGGCCGACAGCAGCTGACCCCGCCCGGCCCCAACCTCCCCGCCAGAGGTGCCGGGGCCGCGCTGGGTGCCCGGCGCCCGGACCCAGCGACATGGCCAGGCCGGGCAGGAACGCGCTGGGCCGGGCATTGGCCAGCTGCTGAGACCGCCAGATGCCAGCGCCGAGCTTATATTGACTCCGTGAAGCCGCCGCGTCGCCTGTCGATCCCAGGCTGTATCGGCTGCGGAGCGATGAGGCAGTACGAGAGCTGTGAGGAAGCCTGCCGCGAGCGCAGGCTGGAGCTCGTTAACGGCAGCGATTACGACGAGCTGACGGCGGCCGCGGCGGCCTGTCGCGTTCGCATCGAGGGGCTCTGGGCTGTCGTCGGGGAACTGGCGCGCAGAGAGCCAGGCCTGGGCGAGTGGCGGGTCGGGTACGAGGCGCTTCAGCAGTCTGCGCGTTCAGCGCTGCGACATTTCAGGCCCGCAGCTGGGGGCCGCGATGATGGGCTGCTTTCACCTGCTGAGACCGTGATCGTCTGGCGCTGCCAGGACTGCGGGGGCGTTGATGCTCCGCAGCCGTGCATCGATGTGTGCATCTGGGGTCTGGCTGACTGGGTGGATGCGGCCTCGTATGAGTCGGAGCGGACACGGGCCGCCTTCGATCGCGAGATTGAGCAGTCGCTGGCTGGGCTGCTCCGCAGGTTCGCGTTCGCAACGCCGCGCGACGCGCAGTGGGAGCGAAGCTGGCGTGCCTTTGAATCGCAAGCGCGGCTCGTTCTCCGATCAAGGGAACCACGCCGCGTTGCGAATGAGATGGCCACCCGGCAGGCTCAAGCCGATGGGTAACGCTGTAGGCAGATAGAACGCAGCCTCGCTGGTGGCGTCCATGCCGCCGGACGTATGAGCCGCCTATGACGCTGCTCAGAAGGCCAGCCATGATCAGCTTTACCAGGCCCTCGAACTGTCCACAGTTGAGCTGGAAGTCCTTGCTTGAACCAGAAGCACGAGCAGGTGCTCACCGCTGGCAAGCAAGCGCGCATCACCGTGGGCTCGGCGAAGGCCGAGCGGCTGCTCGGGCCGGCCGCGCAGACGGACAGCAAACATCAGGCCCAGGCGCCGCTCGCCTAGGCACACTAGCTGTACGCGGCAAAGACTCCCGCCCAGTCGGGCGCGCGAAACGAAAGGAACGACATGACCGAGATCCCCGACCGCGAGTCCACGCTGAGCCGTGATCTGGCGAGGGTGAATTGCGCGCTGGTCAAGATCGTCAACGCGGATGACCGCTACTACGTGCTCGTCGGCGAGCCCGAGCTGTACGGGGCTGGCTTCCGGCTTGAGACGACCGACGTGCTCACCCTGAGCCAGGCGGAGGACTGGTGCCGCCAGGAAATCGCGAGGCAGACCGCCACCGAGGCCGATTCAGCGATCGGCGGCAAAGCAGACGAGGCCGAGCAGTGAGTGACCAGCGTCACCATCTGGCGATCCATGACGCGTCGGGATGACGATGCCGCGCAGGAAGCCGCAAACCATTCGCAGGACGCGCCGCCGGCACCGCGGCAAGCCCGGTGCTATCGCCGGTGAGTGTCTCAGGGCAACGGGTGATTGTTGTGGCCGAGGTCTTCGACTAGCCCGCGATCGTCGGGGGCGCCGTGGTTCTGGACCAGCGCCGAGCGATCGTCGTAGACGCCCGGGTTTACTCCGGTTGGTGCCTGGTCGTAGGACTCCGGCTGGCCAGGGCGGACCCAGCGGCGTAGCCGGTCCGGCTTCAGCGGGCCCCGCGCCAATGGCGGTAGCAGCAAGCCGAGGAGACCCGCGAGGATCAAGATGACACCCACGACGTGCAGGTTGAGCCCGAGCGGGGAACCCGCCGCCAGGGCGAACCGCAAGACCGCGCCGGTCGTGATCAGGAGGATGCCTGTGCGCGTGCCCATCGCGCGCCTTCCCTCTGGCTGCGGCTGGGCCGGTGGGTCGCCGGCGCTGTTCATCGGTGTGCCATCCGGTGGCCGGTCCGCCCGGTGAGCAGGTGGTAGGCGAGCAGCAGGACGGCCGCCCCGGCGATGGCGGTGAGCCAGGTGGACAGGTTGAAGAACCCTTGCAGGCTGTGGATATGGAACAGCCTGGTGGCTGCCCAGCCGCCGCCCAGCGCCCCGGCGATGCCGATCAGGCAGGTGAGGATCAGGCCCTGTGATCTTTTGCCGGGGATCAGCATGTTGGCGAGCAAGCCTGATGCCAGGGCCAGGACGATCCATGCGATGATGCCCATAACCGACTCCTTAGGTCAGTGACCAGGTGAGGTACGCGGTAGTCAGTCATGCAGGGTAGATCGCGATGGGAGAGGAATTCTCCCGAAGGTAGTCACCGTCCTTTGGCTGTGGCGTCTGGCCAGCACCGGTCCGTGTACGAGAAAATCCGGGCCCTGCTGCGTAAACCGCGAATATAGCGGAGGTGCAGCTGCCTGGGTCCGGAGCAATACCTTTTACATTACTCTTCTTTTACTGTCACGCATAGGGCATTCCGCCGTCAGCCTTCTCCCGGCCGTCGCCGCCCGATAATGTGTGAATCCATCTCCGGCGACCGGGCCCCGTGGCCGACTGCAGCCGCAGGCGCGGGCCCGCAGCCCGGAGGCGGGCTAGCTGGCGGAGTGCGAGTACCATACCCCGCGGGGCGGGGCGCGCTAGACGTCCGGCCCCGGGGTTCAATGGGATCGACTGAGCCCCGACCCGGGTGATCTTCCAGCACCAGCGTTCGTCACCTGGTTTCTGGGCGATCTGATCTCGGAGCCCAGTATGCCCTATTGGCAGGACCCGGCGCAGCGTATGCTGAAAGCGTTGCTCCGGACCCCGGCAGTTGCCACCGCGAGATTGGCGGCTGTACAGGGCTCGGAGTTTTCTTTTGTGCACGGACAGGTGCCGGTAAGGCGCCAGGCAAGGCGGCCGTTGCGTGGTCCAGAACGACCGGTTCGTCAGCCCGAATGCGCCCCGGACTCCAGAACGACGATATCTGAACCCAACCGGGATTTTAGCCTTGACCGACGGAGCACGGCCTTGCCGAGCACGGTTGCCTCGTTGCCTGCAATCGGCTTGCGGGCCGGCTTGGGCATCAGCCAGGAGTGGCCGTGTTATCGGGGTGGGTGACCGCGGCCTGGCCTGGGCTGCCCCCTGCCTGAGCGGGCGCTGGTTCCCAGTTTCGCCAGATCAGGCGGTGCACCGGGATCCAGCGCGGAATGTCGCGCAGGCCGGGGATGAAGGGGATGGCCAGCAGCAGGATCGTGGCCAGGCCGGTTAGGTAGACGGCGATCATGTCGATGTTGGCGGAGGCGGAGAAGCCGGGGACGTAGTACCACAGCGTGTACAGCCAGAGCCAGGGCTGGCCGGGGTAGCTGCCCGTCTCGTTCATGACGCCCCACTGGTCGCCGGACAGGTTCATGGAGGTGGCCTTGTCCTCGAAGTAGGCGCCGTCCTCCATGAACAGCAGCGGCTTGGTGAAGTTGGTGCCGTAGAAGTCCCGCTGGGCCAGCAGGTCGGTGTCGAGCGCCCCGCTGCGCGCCATGGTGAGCTCGTTGGCGAGCATGGCCGGCACTGGGCCGTCGGCGGCGGCCGGCACGACTGGCGTGCCGTTGACGAACTTCACGTGGGCGACGGCGTTGAGGTAGGCGTTGGCCCACTTCATCTGCTGTGCGGGCGGGGCGGCGTTGTAGGTGGCCAGGGCCGTGGCGAGCTGCGGATTGGTGGGTGCTAGCTTGCCAAGCGGGCCGAGCACGAAGTCGTGTGCCGTGTTGATCGGCTGGGTGACGCCGGTGATCTGGGTGGGCGCGAACAGCAGCTTTTGCACGCCGTCGGTGGCGTTGTTGTAGGGCGGCCCGTAGGTGGCGGTGCCGCTGGTGCCGTTGAGCTCGGTGGCCGCGGTGCCCAGGAAGTCGGCCGGCGCGGTCTTGGACCAGCTCTGCACCGTGGCCGACGGCACGTCGGGCGAGGACAGCAGCCAGGCCAGCGCCACCGACAGCACCAGCACCACCAGCCCGGCGATGGTGCCTTCCTTGATGATGTCGTAGCGCCGGGTGGGGCCGCGCCACGGCGCGGCGTCGGCGGCCTTCTGGGCCTTACGGCGCTCCCGCCCCGAGCCGGGGCCACCCAAGTGGGCGGGCAGCGGGTGGGAGACGCCGCGGACCCGCACCAGCAGGATGTGCGCCCCGACGATGGCGACCAGCACGATGGGCACCAGCACCACGTGCCACAGCAGCATCTGGCCGAAGTTCATCGCATTAAAGAAGGCGCCGACGCCGACCGAGTTGAAGGCGTCCTTGCCGCTCGCGGAGATCCATTGCGAGTCGAAGTTCTGCTGCGACAGGTAACCCGTGAAGCACTCCACGACCGAAGCCATGAAGGCGACCACGCCGGTGATCCACGTCAGCGCCCGGCGTCCCCGCCAGGCAGCCATCCAGAACTTCCCCCACAAGTGGATGACCAGGAACGCCATGAACAGCTCGACGCTCCACATGTGGAGGCTGTTGAAGAAATGGCCCACCGGGTTGGTGTGCCACCAGTCGGTCCCGCCGAGCGCCAGGGCGAACCCGGACACGATCGCCACCCCCAGCGCGGCCAGGCTGGCCACGCCGAACACATACACCCAGGAGGCGACGTAGGCGGGCTGGCGGTCGGGCAGCAGCTTGCCCGGCGGCAGCAGAGCGAGCGCACGCCGCCGCAGCCGCGACGACCACATGTCCTTGTCCTCGTCCTCACCCAGGTCGGCCGTACTGCGCCGCCCAGGAGAGCCCGCGAGCGTGCCGGGGTCGGTTCCCGGTGGCAGGTCCGCCTCCGCCGGGTAGGTGCGGCCCTTGGGGAACGGCAGCAGCAGCGCCACACCGAAAATGACCACCATAACGGCGATAAGCACGAGATTCGCCACCGAAACGGTGAAAATGGACCAATGCAGGTAGGTACCCGGCTGATCGAGGTTGATCACCCCGGAGCCGGTGCTCGCCAGGGCGGGAGTATTCATATCTGCTCCTGTGGCAGCCCGTTCGACCGCAGTCGAGGAAATAATAGCGCCGGCAATACCATGGCGCTCAAAACGCAGCCGGGCCTAGGGGATGTGAGTCATGTCGCCGCGTTCCCGCGACCAGGCTGATGAGCCGGAGGATTATGCTCATGACAGGCTCCGAGGCTTCAAGTCGCAGGCCAACAGTGAAAGACGTGGCGATCCGCCGACCGGAAACCAGGCCGGCGGATCGCCATTTTCTCAGCGGTGGGCGAACCGGCCGCCGG
This sequence comes from uncultured Actinomycetes bacterium, assembly GCA_963730065.1. GTDB lineage: Bacteria > Actinomycetota > Actinomycetes > Streptosporangiales > Streptosporangiaceae > UBA9676. Next base: position 29,026 of record CAVSQL010000032.1, read on the forward strand.
ACCGCCCGGTGACCAGGTGGTAGGCGAGCAGCAACACGGCCGCTCCGGCGATGGCGGTGAGCCAGGTGGACAGGTTGAAGAACCCCTGCAGGCTGTGGATGTGGAACAACTTGGTGGCTGCCCAGCCGCCGAGCAGCGCCCCGACGATGCCGATCAGACAGGTGATAATGAGGCCCTGCGATCTCTTGCCGGGGATCAGCATATTGGCCAGCAAGCCTGCGCCCAGGCCGAGAACAATCCAAGCTATGATGCCCATAACCCACTCCTTAGTCAGTCTGACCAGGTGAGGTACGCGGTGGTCGGTCATGCTGGAGAGATCGCGGTGGGAGAGGACTCTCCCGTGGGGTGCTCACCGTCCTTTGGCCGTAGCGTCTGCCCGGCACCGGTCCGTACGAATAAAAAAAATCCGGGCCCTGCAGCTGCACGCGCAATGTTGGCGGGCAGCTGCCTGGGTCCGGGGCGTTGCCATTATGCTACTCTCCCCTGGCTCGCGCGCATAGGCGTTCGCCAGCCAATAACGTGCTCAGCCGCGGACGTAATCGCCTGGCGCCTCGCCGAGGGCGGGATAGCGCTCGCTGCCCATCGGCGGCGGCGGCCCAAGGCGGCCGGCGCGTTCGTCCGCCCAGGATGCCCAGTCCTGCCACCACGAGCCGTCGTGTCTTTCCGCGGCTTCGCGCCACTGTGCCGGGGTCTGCGGGTTGTGCTCGCCCGCCTCGTACCGGGCCTTCGGCCCCGGCGGGTTGACGATGCCTGCGATGTGACCGCCGCTGGACAGCACGTAGCGGACAGTGCCGCCTAGCATTCCCGTGGCCTTGTACGACGACGGCCAGGGCACGATGTGGTCGTTCACCGCGCCGACGAGGTAGGTGTCGTTCTTGACGTCGGCCAGTGACAGCAGCTGCCCGGCGATCTCCATCTCGCCCTTCGCGAGCTGGTTGTGCGCATACATCGTCCGTAGGTAGAAGGAGTGCATGGCCGCGGGCAGCCGGGTGCTGTCGGAGTTCCAGGCAAGGATGTCGAAGGCGGGCGGGCTCTGGCCCATCAGCCAGTTCGACACCACATAGCTGAAGATCAGGTCATTGGCCCGCAGTAGGTCGAACGTGCCGGCCATCTTGGAGCCTTCCATGACGCCGGTGCGCGCCATCTCTGTCTCCAGCCGCGAGATGGTCTGCTCGTCGACGAAGGCGCCGAGCACACCGGGCTCGCTGTAGTCCAGCAGGGTGTTGAGCAGCGTGACCGAGCCGATCCGGTCGTCGCCGATCTCGGTGAGGTAGGCGGCCAGCATCGCGGTCAGGGCGCCGCCGAGACAGAGCCCGACGATGTCGATCTTGGATGAGCCGGTGATGTCGGAAATCACGTCGAGCGCGGCCCTCGGGCCGTGGATGAGGTAGTCATCGAGGGTCACGCCGCTCATCGAGGCGTCCGGGTTGCGGTAGGAGATCGCGAAGACCGTGCGCCGGTGCTGGACCGCCCACTCGATGAAGCTCCGCCCGGGGGCGAGGTCCATGACGTAGTACTTGTTGATCCACGGCGGGCTGGCCAGCACCGGGACCGAGCGCACCCGCTTGGTCTGCGGCGTGTACTGGATCAGCTCCATCAGGTCGTTGCGGAAGACTACCCGTCCCGGGGTTGCCGCCAGGTTGCGGCCCAGCTCGAACGGTGCCGTGTCGACCTGGCGCGGCCGTCCGCCGTTGTGCGCAACGTCGTTGAGGAGATTGCCGGCACCGGCGAGCAGGCTGGCACCGCCGGTATCGAATGCCTTCTTGAGTGCGGCCGGGTTGGTGGGCAGGAAGTTCGTCGGGGCCAGGGCGTCCAAGCTGAAGCCGACGGCAATCTGTGCCTTCTGGTCGGCCATCGGGTCGCCCCGTCCGGCGGCCAGCAGGTCCTCGCTCAGCCGCCTGGCAGCCAGGTATGCCTGCCGCATCGCGAAGTAGCCGGGGTTGTCATCCCACGCCGGATCGGCGAACCGCCGGTCCCTGGCATCAAACGGTATCGGCGGCGCCACCTCAGACCCGAGCCACCGGGAGGTCGCGACCGGCCAGATCCTGGCCAGGGTGACGCCGAACTGCAGGCCCGCGGCGGCGATCTCGGCCGGCCGCCCGGCGGCGCGTGCGATCACCGAGAGCAATGAGCCACCGAAGTCGGCCGGATCGAACTGGGCGATGAGATCGGTCTCTGGAGCGAGCGCCTCGGCCGCGTCCACTCCCTCCTGCCATGCCTTTTCCTGGGCATTCATCGGCCGCCTCCGGTGTCGCGGTCCTCGCATGCGGCTGCGGCGGTCGTGCTCCCGGCAGCGCCTGGCGGCTCTGGCAAGTGATGGCTCAGCGCCATCAGGTTACGGGCGCTGCGCACATTGTCCAAGGCCGGTCACATCCGTTCGAAGATCGCGGCGATGCCCTGCCCGCCGCCGATGCACATGGTGACCAGCGCATACCTGCCGCCGGTCCGGCGCAGCTCGTATAGCGCCTTGACGGCGAGGATGGTGCCGGTGGCGGCGATCGGGTGCCCGAGGGAGACTCCGCTGCCGTTCGGGTTGGTCCGCTCCGGGGGCAGGCCAAGCTCGCGGATGACCGCGAGGGCCTGCGCGGCGAAGGCCTCGTTCACTTCGAACAGGGCGATGTCATCGACCTTGAGGTCGGCGCGGTCGAGCACCTTGCGCACCGCGGGCACCGGGCCCATGCCCATGATCCTCGGCTCGACCCCGGCGTGGCTGTAGGCGACGAGCCGCCCGATCGGGCTCCGCCCGTGGTGCTCGGCAAACTCCCGGTCAGCTAGCACGACCGCGGCTGCGGCATCGTTGACGCCCGAGGCGTTGCCCGCGGTGACCGTTCCGTCGCCGCTGAACGCCGGCCTCAGCTTCGCGAGGTCGTCCGTGGTCACGCCGGGCCGGATGTGCTCGTCGGCGTCGACGGTGACCGTGCCCTTCCTGCCGGGCACCTGGATCGGCAGGATCTGATCCTTGAAGTACCCAGCTTCCGTGGCCGCGGCGGCCCGCCGGTGGCTCTCAGCCGCGAGCGCGTCCTGATCGGCCCTGGACACGCCGTACTCGGTGGCGACGTTCTCCGCCGTGACGCCCATATGGCAACCGTCGAACGGGTCGGTGAGCGCGCCGACCATCGCGTTGACGGCGACGCCGTCCTGCATCCGCTGCCCCCAGCGCAGGCCGGGCAGCCAGTACTGCGCCCGGCTCATCGACTCCGCGCCGCCGGCCACCGCGACGTCGCAGTCGCCGAGGCGGATCGCCTGCGCCGCGGACACGATCGCCTGCAGCCCGCTGCCGCACAGCCGGTTCAAGGTGAACGCCGGTGTCTCGATCGGGAGGCCGCCGTTAACCGCGGCGACCCGGCCGAGGTACATGTCGCGTGCCTCGGTGTGGATAACGTTCCCGAACACGGCATGGCCCACATCGGAGGGCTCCACACCCGCCCGGCCGACCGCCTCGCGCACCATCGTCGCGGCAAGATCGCATGGCGGGACAGCCGCGAGGCCGCCGCCGTACTTGCCGATCGGGGTCCGCACGGCGGACAGGACCAGGACTTCCCTGTGATCTTCCATGACTCCTCCAGTCACATGTCCAGGCCGCCGTTGACGGCCCAGATCTGCCCGGTGATGTAGGCGGACTCATCCGCCGCGAGGAAGCAGACCACCCGGGCGATCTCCTCCGGCTGCCCAAGCCGGCCCACCGGGATCTGCCCGCGTATCCGGTCAAGCAGCTTGTCGGGGATGGTGGCCAGCATGTCGGTCGCGATGAAACCCGGCGTCACAGCGTTGACGGTCAGCCCGATCCCATCGCCGGGCGGGCGCTGGGCCCGGTTGAGCTGGAAAATGGCCTCCTTGGCAAGCGACTTTGTCAGGCCGAACAGGCCGGACTTGGAGGCCGCGTAGTTGACCTGGCCGATGCTCCCGGTCTCCCCTATAGCCGACGACATGTTGATGATCCGGCCGGTGCCACGTTCGAGCATGTGCTCAAGCGCAGCCTGGGCCATGAAGAACGCGCCGGACAGGTTGACGGCGATCACCTTCTGCCAGTCCTCGTCGGTCATCTTGGCCACAGTCCGGTCGATGGTGATCCCGGCGTTGTTGACCAGGACGTCGAGATGGCCATGCTGATCGATAACCTCGCCCAGGACCCGCCGGCAGTCATCGGCTGCGCCGATATTCCCCTCGTGCACGGTGATCCGCTGCCCCGGGTACTCGGCGGTCATGCTGGCCACGAACTTCTCCGCGGCCTCGTGGTCGCGCCAGTAGCCGGCCGCTATCTCCGCGCCCGCATCGGCCAGCTGGCGGCAGATGGCGGCACCGATCCCGCGCGTGCCGCCGGTGACCAGCGCCACCCGGTCGCTGACCTTGCCCAGCCCTTGCGGCTGTACCTGCCCGGGTCCCTCCGGCTGCGTCTGTCCGTTAGTTGTCATCGCATGCTTCCTCTCTTGTGCGCGCCCAGTTCCGCCTGCCGCCGTTGCCAGCAACCCCGGCCACGCCGACGATCGCGGCGGCGGCCACGATGATGAGCGCGAGGATAACGATCAAGGCATACTCCGGAGATGTACGGTGTAGGTCTACAGTTAATAACGACAGCTAGAATGATGTCAACAGTGTAGACATACATTGCAGGAACAAGTTGACCGCCGACCCCGTCCACAGCAAAAGGAAGGTGTTACAGCGATGACCCGACCGCCGCGCGGCCGCACCACCGGTGACGCCGCCGCCAACGGCAGCGGCAAGATCACCCGCGAGGTGGTGCTGGCCGCCGCGCTGGAGATCATCGACGCCGACGGCGCCGAGGCCCTGTCCATGCGCCGCCTCGCCCGCGCCCTCGGCCGGGACCCGATGATCTTGTACCGGCACGCGCCGAACAAGGCAGCCCTGCTCGACGGCGTCGCCGAGACCGTGCTCGCCCAGCTCACGGTCGACCCGGCCGACCCCGACTGGGCCGCCCAGCTGCGCGACGTCGCCCGCCACTACCGGCGGCTCGCGCTGGCCCACCCGCACGTGGTGCCGCTGCTGGTCACCCGGCCGCTGGCCACCCCGCTCGCGCTGCGCCCCCCCGGCACCCTGCGCCCCCTCGAAGACGTCCTGGCCCTGCTCACCGCCGCCGGGTTCAGCGGACCCGACGCCCTGCACATCTACCGGGCCCTGTTCGGCTTCCTGCACGGCCACGTCCTCAACGAGCTCCAGGAACTCATCGACAACCCCGACGAAACCGACGACCTGCTGCGGCTGGGCCTGCACCGGCTGCCGATCCGCGAATTCCCCCTGCTGCGCAGCCTCGCCCCCGCCCTGGCCGCCTACGACGGCGCCGCCGAACTCGAACGCGGACTCGACATCCTCCTCACCGGACTGGCCATCACACTGACCCCCCGGCCGAAATGACTCACCTCCGCCGCCCCATCCCCAGCCCGGCCACAATGACCTCGAGCGTGCCCGGGCCCGTGCAACCCGCGGCTCGCTCGCGGCCATAGCCCACGGGAGGTCTTCCTCTCGCAGGCTTACCAGGCCTACTCCGTTTCACGATGGGCACCGATCCTCCTTCAGTAGCGGCTGGCGAATTGAGAGTCAGCACTTCGCCTATTCGATGTTCGTCGGCATGCCTGCATGGCTGCTGGCCAACCGACGACACGGGCGTCGCGCGGGAGGGTATGGCCTGACACGCTGCGCCGTGGCACGGTCACAGCAACACGGTGGTCCGGGGAAGTGAATGGGAGAGGCCATGAGCGTCGATCAAGGTCCCGGGGTGCGGGTGCTGGTGGACCCGCTGGCAAACAAGGGCACCGCCTTCTCCGAGGAGGAACGCTCCCGGCTGGGCTTGCGTGGCCTGCTGCCAGCCGTGGTGGAGACGCTGGAGCAGCAGGTGCACCGCGGGTACCAGGCCTACCAGGAGCAGCCCAGCGACGTGGCCCGGCATATTAACCTGCGCGCGCTGCAGGACACCAACGAGATGTTGTTCTACCGGCTGGTGTCCGACCACATCGAGGAGATGCTGCCGATCCTGTACACCCCCACCGTCGGGCTGGCCTGCCAGCGCTTCAGCGAGATCTACCGCCGTCCACGCGGGCTTTTCATCGCCTATCCCGACCGCGACCGCATCAGGGAGATCCTGCGCAACCGGCCCCGGCGAGAAGTCGACGTCATCGTGGTCACCGACGGGCAACGGGTTCTCGGCCTAGGTGACCAGGGCATCGGCGGCATGGGCATCCCGATCGGCAAGCTGTCGCTGTACGTGGCCCTGGGAGGCATCGACCCGGCGCGCACTCTGCCGGTGCTCCTCGACGTCGGCACCGACAACGCCGAGCTCCTCGACGACCCCATGTATCTCGGCTGGCGCCACCGCCGTATCGGCGGCGCTGACTACGACGACTTCGTCGACCGGTTCGTCCAGGCAGTGCGGGCTGAACTGCCCGGTGTGCTGGTGCAATGGGAGGACTTCGCCACCCCTAACGCCCTGCCCATCCTGGAGCGCTACCGCGACCAGCTGCTCACCTTCAACGATGACATCCAGGGCACTGCTGCCGTTGTCCTGGCCGCGCTGTCCGCGGGGGCAGCTGCCACCGGGTCGCGGCTACGTGACCAGACCGTGGTGATGCTCGGCGCTGGGTCGGCTGGCATCGGCGTCTGCGAGCAGGTCGTGCGGTCGATGGTGGCCGGCGGCCTGTCCGAGCGGGACGCCCGCGCGAGAATCTTCCTGGTCAACATCAACGGCCTGCTCACAACAGACCGCCCGGACCTCGGCCCGGCGCAGCGCCGCCTCGCCCAGCCGCCAGCAGCCGTCCCGATCAGGGAACCTGGCCGGCCAGTCGGCCTCACCGACGTGATCGACGCGGTGCACCCCACCGCACTCATCGGCCTGTCGACCGCGACTGGCGCCTTCACCGAAGAGGTCGTCCGCCGCATCGCCGCACACGTGAAGCGGCCGATCATCATGCCGCTGTCCAATCCGACCAGCCGCAGCGAGGCGCGGCCACAGGATCTCGCCGACTGGACGGAAGGCCGCGCACTTGTCGCCACCGGATCCCCGTTCGCACCGATGCAGGTCGGTGAGGCCAGCATCCCGGTCGCCCAATGCAACAACATCTACATCTTCCCCGGAGTCGGCCTGGCCGTGACCGCCGTGCGCGCAACCCGCATCACCGACGCCATGATGACCGCAGCTGCCGCCGCCGTCAGTGACGCCGCCACAATCCGCCGCGACCCGCACGGGACACTGCTGCCCGACCGCGCTCAGCTCGCCGGCACCGCAACAGCCGTGGCGAGCGCCGTCGCCAAGGCCGCGGTCGCCGCTGCCGCCGCACCCGCGCTCACCGATGACCAGATCGACCAGGCCATCAACCGCACCCGGTGGCTACCCCGCTATCAATCCTGACCGGCATCTGTCCCGATCGACGGACGCGATCCGCTACCGGATACAGGCGCACAAACCCCAGTGGCCATCTGCTGTTGGCCGACAGTAACACCGCAGCTAAGGTAACGTAACACCGTAGATCTACATAGAAGAGAAAACGTTTCGTCCGCTCAAATCTGCAGGTTCCGGAGCAGATCAAGCAGGCCGGCGGCCGCTGCTCGGTCTGTGGCGTGTTCGAGGATCGCACGCGCCGATTGAAGGTGCCCGCGGATGGTGTAGTGATCTGGCGTGGGCAGGCCGGTCTGAACCTTGACCGCCGCCATGTCCGCGCGAAGCTGCCTGGCGTCGCCGTCAGGAAGAGGCAGCGAGGCTGCCTGGGCCTCGAACTCGCCCACGATCTCGCGAACCTTGTCCAGGTTGAGGTCGCCGCTAGAGACAGCCTGGTGGGCCCGGGGGCTACCGACGTGGATAGCAGAACCGATGGCATCACCCTCGATGTGGATCACCGAGATCGGGGGAAAATGCTCGGTTGCCTGGTCCGGCGTCTCGCGGGATCGCTGCATCTCCTCGATCCCGGCGTGGGTCAGCAAGATCATGAACGGGGTGTGGTAGCCCCAGTACTCCCGACCGGCCGTGATCAGGTGCTCGCCCTCCAGGTACCTGCAGATGCCGCCGAGCTCCTCATCGGACAGCTCCAGGTGCTCCAGAAGCCAGCCGCCGCTGACATGGGACATCCGGCTGCCCTCGGCCGCTTCGTAAATCGCGTTCATGACACGCAGACGGTCGGCGCGGCGCCGGCCGATGTCGGTCACGGTGCTCATCTCCCAGCTCCTGAAACGTGTGGGCAACCGGCACTGATGCTCTGCCTTTGATTGGGTGACGGTGCTGCTCAGGGGCCGCGCCTTGGCGCCGGCGGCGATGGCTGGCAGGTTCTGGCCCGGCTGAGCGCAAGCCCGGAGGTGTGCACGGCGTTCACCGGCCTGCACAAGCGTACGCTGGCCGTACTCACGCCAAGGAGCACCACGGAGGCGATGGCCGCGAGCGCGACCGGGATCAGCGCGATCGCGCGCAGCTTCCCGGTCGGCCGGCCTGTCGCCCACCGGGCCCGGGACGTTGACCGCCAGGCATTCCGGGGATGCCGGCCCGCGGCCCGCGGCGCCCTCAGCCAACTCCGCAGCCGCCGGGGCCGGGCCGCCAGCTCCTCCGTCCCGGGTATTTCTTCGTCCCTGAACAGGCGTGTGAAGATCGCGAACATCGACGTCAGGCGGGTCTCCCCGGCCTGCAACGCGGTTTCCATGCCGTCGAGGATCTGTTGCTCGCTGTCGGCCAGACTCATCACTTACTCCGATCAATCTGGTCTTTCACCGGCGGTGGAGTGGCGCGGGCAGGAGGCGGGGACGGCTGCAGCGACGCCGCCAGTTGGGGGACACGGATCGCGCCTGGCGCACGGCCGTTCCCGGCTTTACCGCCGCGGCGGGCTTTGATCAGCGGCCGGCGAATCGTCACCGGGACCGGCAGGCGCGCGAGCGCAGGCGGCCGCCGGCGCGTGCGGCGCACCGTTTCCGGCGTGACCGCCTCACACAGGGCGGAAGAGAACCGCCGCGGTCTCCGGAACTCGGCCTGCGCAAGCCAGGCCAGCTGCCGTTTCGTCTCTGCTGCGGCGCTTCTGTACACGAAATGCTCCTGACCCTGGGTGCAGCCGGCTGATCACGGACGCACCAGTCACCAGGGTCTGGAGCAACATACTCACGCTACCCCGCGAAGACAGCTGCCGACAGGCCCGAGCAGACCCATCAAGGTCCGCTACACGAGGTCAGCGCCGCCGAACGCCGAGCACTTTGTCCTGGGCGAGCAGGTGCGATGGCTTGTCGGGCGCGGCGGATTGGGCGTAGCCTCCCGATCGGGAAGACCGCACTCGGTGTGCCTGCGCATAGCGAGTGCGCGGCTCCGCTGCTCTGGACCCGGCAGCACCTGACGGCTGCAGGTGAGCCAGGTGAGGCGCTATGACAGCACCTATCCGCGGGCGGGTTCCGCTACCGGTCGGTGACGGGCGGGACATCCTGCGGCGCAAGGGTGCAGAGCAGGACGAAGACGAGGTCACAGCAGCCGGCGCCATCCTGTGGGCGAAGCTGCGTCAAGCGGAGTACGGCCTGATCTCAGGGGCCGCTGCGAAGGCTGCAGGCTCCACTGACCTTAGGCCGGCCTGGCCAGGGGCGCATGGGCCACCGGCGGTGGATGCGCTTTACGACGCCCGGCGCGGTGTCTATTACACAAAGCCGGTCCTGCGTGGCTGGCTGCACCTGGTCTGGTTCGGGATGTCGGTGGTGATCGGCACGCTGCTGCTTGCCCGCGCGCACGGAGCCACGCGGATCACGGCAGCCGCTATCTACGCAGCCAGCGTAAGCGCCTTGTTCGGGGTCAGCGCGCTGTACCACCGCGGCAACTGGACCGCTGCCTGGCGTCGGCGGCTGCAGCGGCTGGACCACGCGATGATCTTTTTCCTCATCGCTGGCACGGCAACACCCGCCTTCCTCCTCGCCAACCGTGGCACCTTCGGGCTGGTCTGCCTGATCGTAATGTGGACACTGACACTGACAGCTGCGGCAGTGCACATGACCTGGATGAGCGCACCAGAGGTTGTGGTCGGCGGGGCGTTCATAGGGCTGGGCTGGGTAGCCGGCCTGGCGCTGCCGGGGGTATGGATCCATGCCGGTGTCACGCCGGCAATGCTGGTGCTCGCTGGCGGCCTGCTCTACACGGCCGGGGCGCTTTCTTACCATCGCCGCCGGCCCGACCCGTACCCGTCGGTGTTCGGCTACCACGAGATCTTCCATGCCTACGTCTGCGCCGCCGCGACGTGCCAGTTCGCTGCGATAGCACTCTTCATCATCTGAATCCGCTCTGAAGAGGCCGGGAGTCCTGTTCCTGGCTGGCTGGCACGACGCCATGCCGGCGACTATCTCCGTTTCGTCAGGTACAGGTCGGTGATGGTGCCCTCGAATGCCTCCGCTGCCATGGCGATGGTCTCCGACAGTGTCGGGTGAGGGTGAATCGTCAGGCCGATGTCGGCTGCGTCGGCGCCCATCTCGATCGCCAGGGCCGCCTCGGAGATGAGCTCGCCCGCGGAGGGCCCGACGATGCCGCAGCCGATGACGTGGCCGGTCACGTCGTCGAACAGAAGCTTCGTCATTCCCTCGTCACGACCGAGGGAGAGCGAGCGGCCGCTGGCCGCCCAGGGGAAGACTCCCTTGCCGTACTTCAGGCCGGCGGCTCTTGCCTCGTTTTCGGTCGTCCCGGCCCAGGCCACCTCGGGATCGGTGTAGGCGACCGAGGGGATCGCCCGCGCGTCAAAGAAGCTGTTCTTGCCGGCTGTCACCTCTGCGGCGACTTTCCCCTCATGCATGGCCTTGTGCGCCAGCATCGGCTGGCCCACCACGTCACCGATGGCGAAGATGTGCGCCACATTGGTCCGCTGCTGCTTGTCCACCGGGACGAAGCCGCGGTCGTCGACCGCGACGCCCGCGTTCTCGGCGCCGACCAGCCTGCCATTGGGACGTCGGCCCACGGCGACGAGGATCCTGTCGAAGGTGTCTGTCGCCGGCGCCTTGGCACCGTCGAACGACACTACGAGACCCTCAGGCCCGGCCTCGACGTTCGTCACCTTCGTCTTGAGGTAAACGTTCTCGTACCGTCTGGTGACCCGCTTGGTGAGCGGAGTGACCAGGTCCTTGTCGGCCCCGGGGATGAGCTGGTCCATCAGCTCGACTATCGTGACCTTCGCGCCGAGCTCATGGTAGACAGTCGCCATCTCCAGCCCGACGATCCCGCCGCCCAGCACGAGCAGCCGCTGCGGCACCCCGTCGAGTTGCAGCGCACCGGTCGAGTCGAGCACCCGCGGGTCGTCCCGCGGGATAAACGGCAGCGTCAGCGGCTCAGAGCCGGCAGCGATGATCGCCTGCTCGAAGCCGACGGTCGTGGCCCCGCCATCGGCGAGCTCCACCTGCAGCTGGTACGGCGAGGTGAAACGGCCGTAACCGCGGATCGTGGTGACCTTGCGTTGTTTGGCCAGCCCGGCGAGGCCGCCGGTGAGCCGGGTGACGACACCGTCCTTCCACGCCCGCAGCTTGTCGACGTCGACCGCCGGCGCGCCGAAGGCGATGCCGTGCTCGCTCATCTCCTTGGTCTCGGCGATGACTTGAGCGGCGTGCAAAAGGGCCTTGGACGGTATGCAACCGACATTGAGGCAGACCCCACCGAGCGCCGGCCCGCAGTCCACCATGACTACCTTTTTGCCGAGGTCAGCAGCCCGGAAGGCCGCCGAGTAGCCGCCCGGCCCGGCACCCAGGACGAGTACCTCCGCAGTAACATCACCCTGCGCCGCCGAAGGCCCGGGAGCCCGCGTGGGCGCGACGCTAGCAAGCGGCGCGGCCGCCTCAAACGCCGTGGCCTGCTGCCGCGCCGGGCTGCCCGGGCCAGCCGCCGCTGGCCCGTCCTCGAGCCGCACGACGAGGTCACCCTTCGAGACGCGGTCGCCGACCTGGATGACCACCTCGCCGATGGTTCCGGCTGCCGGTGCGGGAATGTCCATCGTCGCCTTGTCGGACTCGAGCGTGATGACCGGGTCCTCGGGCGCCACGACGTCGCCGGCGGCCACGTGCACCTCGATGACGGGCACGTCCCGGAAGTCGCCGATGTCCGGGATTCGAATGTCCACGTCAGGCTCCAGGGCTGGAAGGTGGCTGCTGAGCGCGGCGCCGGGTCGCGGTCACAGCACGAGCCGGCGGATGTCCTCGAGCAGGTGGCACAGGTGCCGGGCAAAACGGGCTGCCATCGCGCCGTCGATGACCCGGTGGTCGTAGGAGAGCGACACGGGGAGCATCAGTCGCGGCACGAACGCCGTCCCGTCCCACACCGGCTCGGTCTTGGAGCGCACCACGCCGAGGATCGCCACCTCGGGGGCGTTGACGATCGGCGTGAAGCCGGTGCCGCCGATGCCGCCGAGGCTGGTGACAGTGAAGGAGCCGCCCTGCAGGTCGGCCAGGCCGAGCTTGCCGTTCCGGGCTTTTGCCGAGACGGTGCCGAGTTCCTGGCTTATTTCCCGGATGCCCTTGCGGTCGACGTCCCGGATCACCGGCACCACCAGCCCGTCCGGCGTGTCCACCGCGACCCCGATGTGGTAGTAGCTCTTGTAGATCAGCGCGTCCTTCTCCGCCGTCAGGGAGCTGTTGAACTTCGGAAACTCCCGAAGCCCCGACACCGACGCCTTCATGAGGAAGGCAAGCAACGTCACCCGGTAGCCCTCGGCTTTGGCGACAGTGTCGAGCTCCCTGCGGTAGGCGTCAAGGTCGGTAATGTCAGCCGCGTCGTTGTGGGTGACGTGCGGGATGTTGAGCCACGACCGGTGCAGCTGCGGGCCGGACAGCCGCTGAATGCGCGACAGGGGCCGGACCTCAACCGGGCCGAACTTCGAGAAGTCCTGCGCCGGGACCTCCGGGATGCCGGCACCCACCGCAGCAGCCGGCCCGGCAGTGGCCCCGCGGACGCCCGCGAGCAGGTCCTCCTTGGTGATCCGGCCCTTCGGCCCGGTCCCGGACACCCCAGCGAGGTCCATGCCGAGCTCGCGGGCCAGCCGGCGCACTCCGGGCCCGGCGTGCGCGCCATCGAAGTCGGCCGACGGCCCTGCCTCGGCGGCGGTCACCGGCGGCGGCGTCTCTACCACGGGCGGCGGAAGCGCCTCGGCGGAGCGACGGGCGGCCTCCTGCGCCGCGGCGACAGGGTCGGCACCCTCCTGCGTCGGCGGCTCCTGCTGATCAGTCAGTGACGGCGGCTGAGTCAGTGCGCTGTCAGTGTCGAGAAGGAGGATGAGCGAACCTTTTTCGACCCGGTCGCCGATCTCGACCCGGAGCTCGCGGACTGTGCCGGCCGCGGGCGAGGGGATGTCCATGGTCGCCTTGTCCGACTCCAGTGTGATCAGCGGGTCCTCCTCGCTGACCAAATCGCCGGTCGCGACATGGATCTCGATGACCGGCACGTCGGTGAAGTCACCGAGATCGGGAACATTGACTTCAGTTGCAGTGGGCACAGTTGCTCCCCTGACGGCTGGCGCGATGCCGGTCCGGCTTCTTTTTGGTGTGGTGGTGCCTGCTCATACCTTGGACGGATCTGGTTTGTCCGCGTCGATCGCGTATCGCGAGATCGCGTCAGCGACCGTAGCCGCGGGCACCGTGCCGTCCTCGGCGAGCGAGGCCAGCGCGGCCACGGCGACGTAGTGCCGGTCGACCTCGAAGAAGCGGCGCAGGTTCCGGCGGTAATCCGACCGGCCGAATCCATCAGTGCCCAGGACCCGGTAGCGCCGCGGCACGAAGGGGCGGATCTGGTCGGCGAAGGACTTGATGTAGTCGGTCGCAGCGACGACCGGGCCGGGCCGGCCAGCCAGGCAGGCCTCCACGTAGCTGCGCCGGGGCGGCGCCGTTGGGTGCAGCATGTTCCACCGCTCGGCCGCGAGACCATCGCGCCGCAGTTCGGTAAAGCTCGGTGCGCTCCACACGTCCGCGGTGACGCCGTAGTCGGCGGCCAGCAGGTCGGCGGCGGCAAGCACCTCTCGCAGGATGGTGCCGCTGCCGAGCAGCTGGACCCGCGGACCGCCGGTCTTGCTGCCGGCTGCCCTGCTCTTGCCGGCGGCTGTCTTGCCTTTGCCGCCCGCCGCCCGCCCTTTGCCGCCGGCTGCGACGCCTTCCCGGAGCAGGTACATCCCCTTGAGGATCCCGGCCTCGGCGCCTTCGGGCAGCGCCGGATGCTCGTAGTTCTCGTTCATCAGGGTGATGTAGAAGTAGACGTCCTCCTGCTCGGCCAGCATCCGCCGCAGCCCGTCCTGGATGATGACGGCAACTTCGTAGGAATACGTGGGGTCGTAGGACACGCAGTTGGGGATCACCGCAGACAGCACGTGGCTGTGGCCGTCCTCGTGCTGCAGTCCCTCGCCGTTGAGGGTGGTGCGGCCGGACGTCCCGCCGAGCAGGAAACCGCGGGCCCGCGCGTCCCCGGCTGCCCAGGCCAGGTCCATGACCCGCTGGAAGCCGAACATCGAGTAGAAGATGTAGAACGGGATCATCGGCACGTCACTCGTGCTGTAGGCGGTCGCCGCGGCGATCCACGACGACATCGCACCGGCCTCGTTGATGCCTTCCTGGAGCATCTGGCCATCGGGTGCTTCGCGGTAGTACATGAGCTGGTTGGCATCCTCGGGCTGGTACAGCTGCCCGGCCTGGCTGAAGATGCCGAACTGGCGGAACATGCCCTCCATCCCGAACGTCCGGGACTCGTCCGGAACGATCGGAACCACCCGCTTGCCGATCTTTTTATCGCGCAGCAGCGTGTTGAGGATCCGCACGAACGCCATAGTCGTGGAGATCTCGCGGCCCGGCGTGCCGGCGAGCTGGCCACCGAAGGCGCTGAGCTCGGGAACCGCCAGCGACTCGCTCGACCGAGTCCGGCGGGCCGGAAGGAAGCCGCCGAGGGCGGCGCGTCGTTCCCGCAGGTATGCCATCTCGGGACTGTCATCGGGGAAGCGCAGGAACGGCATCTCGGTCAGCTGCTGGTCGGTGAGGGGAAGGTCGAATCGGTCACGGAACCGCCTCAGCGCGGCGTCGGCCATGTGCTTCTGCTGGTGGGTGATGTTCTGGCCCTCGCCAGACTCCCCCATGCCGTAGCCCTTGACGGTCTTGGCGAGGATGACGGTGGGCTGGCCGACGGTTCGCACAGCCGCCGAGTACGCGGCGTAGATCTTGCTGGGGTCATGGCCGCCGCGGTTGAGCGCCCAGATTTCGTCGTCGGTCATGCCGGCGACCATCTCGGCCAGCTCCGGGTACTTGCCGAAGAACTTCTCCCGGACGTGTGCGCCGTCCTTGGACTTGAAGTCCTGGTACTCGCCGTCGACGCACTCCTCCATCCGCTTGCGCAGGACGCCGGCCGAGTCACGGGCGATGAGCGGGTCCCAGCCGCTGCCCCACACCGTCTTGATCACGTTCCAGCCCGCGCCGCGGAAGATGCCCTCCAGCTCCTGGATGATCTTGCCGTTGCCCCGGACCGGGCCGTCGAGGCGCTGAAGATTGCAGTTGATCACGAAGATGAGGTTGTCCAGCTTCTCTCTGCTGGCCATCGAGATCGCGCCCAGCGACTCCGGCTCGTCGGTTTCGCCGTCGCCAACAAACGCCCAGACTTTGCGCCTCGAGGTGTCCGCCAGGCCGCGGCTGGCGAGGTACTTGAGGAACCGTGCCTGGTAGATCGCCATGATCGGGCCGAGGCCCATCGACACCGTCGGCATCTGCCAGTAGTCCGGCATCAGCCACGGATGCGGATAGGACGCGAGACCGCCGCCGTCGACTTCCATCCTGAATTTCTTCAGCTGATCCTCGGTGAGCCGGCCCTCCACAAACGAACGGGCGTAGATGCCCGGCGAGGAATGGCCCTGGATGAACAGCAGGTCTCCGCCGTGCCGATCGGCCGGGGCGTGAAAAAAGTGCTGGAAGCCGACGTCGTAGAGCGTCGCCGCGGACTGGAAGCTCGCGATATGGCCGCCGAGCTCCGAGGACTCCTTGTTGGCGCGCAGGACGATCGCCAGCGCATTCCACCGGACGAGCGACCGGATGTGGTGGTCGAGGACCAGCTCCTGCGGGTCCAGCCGGTCTTCCTTGCCGGGCGGGATGGTGTTCAGGTACGGCGTGGTGGCGCTGTACGGGACCGGTGCCCCCTTGCGGCGGGCCTCCTCGATCACCTCGTCAAGCAGAAAGAACGCGCGGTCGGCGCCCTCGAACGTCATCACCGAGTCAAGCGCATCCACCCACTCGCGGGTCTCGGCCGGGTCAAGATCTTCCAGCATCGGGATCCCTTCATCGACGGCGCGAACCCGTGCCGCGCCGGAGCCCGCAGCACCGTCATCGTCCCACCAGCGGCGACAATCCGGTATGTGCCCAAAACTGCCGGAGAGCTTCCTGGTGACGAAGCAGGATCTGCTCGATCCGCAAGAGACCACCCGGGCGCGCGACTGGGGAAACACGCTGGCCGCAAACATCGCGCCGAGCCGAGCACAAGGTACCCGGAGCTGAGCACGAGGCGCGCGCTGGAATCGCGCACCAGCCACGCCGAATCGGGGCGGCTGGCAAGCGCACCCGCTGGACGGGTGGCTGCACGCAGATTACCCTGGCGCACTTTCCGCTTCCATAAAGCTGTGCTGATGTCGTTTGCGGCGCTGCAGCTCAGCGCACACACCGGTCGCAGGCCGAGTCCGTGGGCGGGATCCGGCCGGTGCGGCGGGCTGTGGCGGTCAGGTCGATCCGGCGGGCAGAACGTCATGCGGCGGTGCCGTTTCCAGGATGCTTGCCGCGAGAACATGACCTGCAGCCCCCTTGCAGCAGATGCCGGGAGTTAGCGAGGTAACACGTTGATAGCTGGCCTTGGGAGGTAATCATGAAGGTGCTCGTCGTGGGCGCGGGCGTGATCGGAACCGTCTACGGTGCGCACCTCGCGGCAGCGGGGAACACGGTCTCGGTGCTGAGCCATGGGCCGAGGACCGATGAAGTAGCTGCCGGAGGCCTTTCCGCCCGGGATGTCCTCGGCGGTGGGCGGGCCCGCGCGGAAACCACCGTAGTGCCGGACGCCAGCGGGGACTACGACGTCGTCCTTGTCGCGGTTCGGAGTGATCAGCTGGCCTCAGTATGCCCAGGGCTTGCCGGTCTGGCCGGGAAGCCTGCCATCGTCTTCTTCGGCAACAACCCGGCAGGCCGGCGGCAATCGCCGGCAACATGCCGGGCGATGTCTACCTCGGGTTCCCCGGCGTCGGCGGCGTCATGAGTGGCGGGACCGCCGACTATGTCCGCATACGGCAGCAGCCGACGGCTCTGCAGGAGACATCTGATCCCCGGCTGGCAGCGCTCGAAGCGGCCCTGTCGGACCGCGGGTTCGCTGTCCAACGGGTAGCTGATATGGACGGATGGCTCGCCTACCATGCCGCGTTCGTCGCGTGCATCGCAGCGGCCCTTTTCCGGTGCGGGACCGATCCCGTCCGTCTCGCCGGGGACCGCGCGACCCTGACGCTCATGTGCCGGGCCATCACCGAGGCATTCGCCGCCTTGCGCACCAGCGGCACGGCAGGGCTGCCGCGCAACCTCGCTGTCCTGCACAGCCCGTTGCTCAGGCCGGTTGCAGTCCGCTACTGGGCACGGACCATGGGCTCGCCGATGGGCGAGCTTTGTTTTGCCGCGCACACGCGGCACGCCGCCGCCGAGATGCGGGCCCTCGGCCACGACACGGCAGCCCGGGTCACGAACTCACCCGCCCTAGCAGAGTTGCTCCGTCCTTTGAAGCGCCAGTCGTGACGCGCGCGGCCATAAAGCTCCAGCGTGCACGCAATCAACCGGCCGCCCCGGTTCCCGGCGGAGCAGACGCGGCGCCCAACCCCACCTGATGGGCCAAACGTGGCTTGCTGTGGCACTAGCTCGCGGCCACACGATGGGCGGGCGTGGGCCATATGCCGGCGATGCATGCATGTAAGAGTTGGCCATGTGATTCGGCGGCAAGAACAGGCATTGCGGGCGGCTCCGGGCTTGAACGATTAGAACTGGAAGACGACACGGGCCGGGACAGTGCCGGCGAGGACGTCGTCGATGGATTGGTTGACCTCGTCGATCTTGCGGTCCACGGCGATCACCTTGGTGCGGCCGGCGGCGTGCAGGGCGAAGACATCGGCGAGGTCGTTACGGGTGCCGACGATCGAGCCGATGACAGTCTTGCCGTTGATGACGGTGTCGAAGATCGGCAGACTCAGCGTCGCGTCGTCAGCGGGCAGGGCGACGCACACCAGGCGCCCGCCGCGGCGCAGCGACCGGTAGGCCTGGTCGAACGCCCCGGGCGACGCCGCGAGTGCGACGGCCACATCGGCGCCGCCGAGTGCCCGGATCGCCTCGACCGGATCGGTAGTCAGCGCGTTGACGACATGGTCGGCGCCGAGTTCGGTGGCCATCGTGAGCTTGTGGTCTTCGATGTCCACTGCGATGACGAACCCGCCGGCGATGCGGGCGTACTGCAGTGCGAGGTGTCCCAGTCCGCCGACGCCGAAGATCGCGACCGTCTCGGCGGGGGCGACTCGGGCGACCTTGATTGCCTTGTAGGTCGTCACACCCGCGCACGTCAGCGGTGCGGCGTCCCGGGAGGAGATGCCCTCTGGTACCGGCGAAGCGAACGCTGCGGGGACGGTGGCGTACTCGGCGAATGTGCCATTGACGGAGTAGCCCGAGTTCTGCTGCTTCTCACACAGCGTCTCCCACCCACCGTTGCAGTAGCGGCACTCACCGCACGCGTAACCGAGCCACGCGATCGCGACCCGGTCGCCGATCGCACGGGTGCTCACGCCGGTGCCGAGCTTGTCGACATAACCGACGCCCTCGTGCCCAGGAATGAACGGCGGTGTCGGCTTGACCGGCCAGTCGCCGTGCGCGGCGTGGATGTCGGTGTGGCACAGCCCGCTCGTATCGATCCGGACTAGTACCTCCCCCGGGCCGGGCTCGGGGATCGGAAGATCCTGCACCTGCAAGGGGGAGTGGAAATCGGTGACAACTGCTGCTCTCATGGTGTGCTCCATTCAGAGGTGGCGGAAAGGACGTTTTCGCCGGATGCACCCGGCGAGACGCATACGGGGGAGCGGGTGACGAAGTGAAGGTCGTCCCCGGCTGGTAGTGAGAAGTCTTCGGGTTCGCCGGGGGCGACATCGAGCAGGAACTGTTCCTGGTGCCAGGCCTGGTCCAGGCGCCTGTCGATGTAGAACGGGCATCCGTCGATCTCGCCGAGCAGGACGTCGATGTCGCCGATGAGGAATTCTCCGACGGGAAAGCACATCGGTGTGCTGCCGGCGCAGCAGCCGCCGGATTGGACAAACATCACCGGGCCACCCCGGGCGGCGCGCAGGAGACGGATCGCCTCGCGCGCGCTCGGGGTCGCGGTGATGCGTGCCAGCACAATCGACTCGGACATCACGGGCCTCAGAACAGCCCGAGCGGTTTGGTGCTGTAGCTGACGAGCAGATTCTTCGTCTGGCTGTAGTGATCGAGCATCATGAGGTGGTTCTCGCGGCCGATACCCGAGATCTTGTAGCCACCGAACGAGGCACCTGCCGGGTACTGGTGGTAGCAGTTCGTCCAGACGCGGCCGGCCTTGATGCTGCGGCCCATCTTGTACGCCCGGGTGCCATCTCGGGTCCAGACACCGGCGCCCAGCCCGTAGAGGGTGTCATTCGCGATCGCCAGCGCGTCCGCGTCGTCGGTGAACGTGGTGACCGCCAGCACGGGGCCGAAGATCTCCTCCTGGAACACCCGCATCTTGTTGTCGCCCTTCAACACCGTCGGCTGGAAGTAATAGCCGTCAGCGAATTCCTTCCCGTCCACGCTGGCGCGCTGGCCGCCGATGAGCACCTCGGCGCCCTCGTTGCGGCCGATGTCGACGTAGGAGACGATTTTCTCGATCTGCTGCGCTGAGACCTGCGGGCCAAGCTGGGTGTCAGTGTCCAGCGGATTGCCCTGCTTGATGCTGGCGATGCGTTCCAGGCAGCGGGCCATGAACTCGTCGTAGATGTCGGCCTGGATCAGCGCCCGCGACGGGCAGGTGCACACTTCGCCCTTGTTGAACGCGTACAGCACCAGACCCTCGATCGCCTTGTCCAGGAACTCGTCGTCATGAGCCATCACATCGTTGAAGAAGATGTTCGGCGACTTGCCACCCAGCTCGACGGTAGAGGGGATCAGGTTCTGCGCCGCGTACTGCATGATCAGCCGACCGGTCACCGTCTCACCGGTAAAGGACACCTTTGCGATACGCGGGTTCGCAGCCAGCGCCTTACCGATCTCCGCACCGGGACCGGTCACGACGTTGATCACACCCTGCGGCAGGACGTCCTCGATCGTCTCCATCAGTTTCAGGATCGACCACGGCGTCGGCGAGGCAGGCTTGATCACCGAGCAGTTACCCGCCGCCAGCGCCGGCGCGAGCTTCCACGCCGCCATCAGCAGCGGGAAGTTGAACGGGATGATCTGACCGACCACACCCAGCGGCTCCCGGAAGTGGTAGGCGACCAGATCCTTCTCGATCTCAGTCGAGCGCCCCTCCTCGGCGCGGGCCGCGGCGGCGAAATACCGGAAGTGATCGACCACCAGGGGAATGTCGGCAGCCAGCGTCTCGCGGACCGGCTTGCCGTTCTCCCAGCTCTCAGCGACCGCCAGCATGTCCTGGTTCTTCTCGATCGCATCAGCGATTGCACTGAGCACCTTCGCCCGCTCGGTCGCTGACGCCTCGCCCCAGGCGTCCTTCGCCGCGTGGGCAGCGTCCAGCGCGAGCTCGACGTCCTCCGGCGTGGAGTCAGCCACCTCGGTGATCGGGCCGGCGGTCGCGGGGGCCAAGTCCAGGCGGTACTTGCCGTGCGTCGGTGCCAACCACTTGCCACCAATGAAATTCTCATACCTCGGCTCGACGGAGACGATGCTGCCGGGCAGGCCTGGCGGGACGTATTTCATGTCGTCGCTCCTTCAGGGAACTAGTGACAACCAGCAACGCAAGCCGCCGACAGAGGGCCGGACTGGCAGCTGTTCCCGGTATCTGCCCTCAACCTACATCTGAAACAAGAAACTAGCAATCTATTTCTAGAAAAATCATGCTAGATCAGGAAGTATGGAGAGCTGGAGTTTCCTCACTAGCCACGCCCGGCCGCCGTCGGCAGTCCCGGAGCATCGCCCGCCTTGTCGTTCGCCTGGCGAGGGTCCATGGCTTCGGGGCATGGCGGCATTCGCCAGGATGCCGGCACCCGCCGGGTAGATCCGGAGGCCAGCGCACCCTGCATCGCCGCCACGGCGCCGGCTCATCGGTCACACGGACGGGGCGCCCTCGGGCCATGGCGGCGGATGCCGCCCGGCTGTAGATTGGATTCACTCCCGGCGCCTGGGAGGCGGCCTGACATGGGCGGCAGCGGTACGTGCCGGGTGGGATATGGGCCGGTGCGCGCCACATCCGCGGGGTGTGGCGGACAAGCCGGCAGGCTGGCGATGGGAATGACGCGGCAGTACCTGGCCGGTGAGCTGTCAGTGCTCCTCGGGCACTTGCAGGCGGCGGCCACGACAGAGGCGGCAACGCGTGACGCGTGGTCCCTGCGGCACTCGGCCGAGACGGAACCGATCCCGGCGCTGCGCTCGCTGACCGTGAGCGCACTGACGCTGGCCGAGGCCCTGTGCTGGGATTCCCTGAACCGGGGCGATACAGCGGCGTTCACCCGCCAGGCGGCGGTCTGCGCCGAGCTGCATGAGTTCGGCGTGTGCGCCTGCCTGCTCAAGGAGGCTTAGGCAGGCTGCCCTCCGTTCCCCGATAGTGATCGTCCGGCGAGAGCCACGAGAGGCAAGACAATGGCAGAAAGCCAGAAGTCGCAGGATTCTGGGGCGCAGGTCTCCGAGGCGCAGATCGCGGTGCACTGGCGTGAGGAGGAGTACTACCCGCCGCCGCCGACGTTCGTCGAGCAGGCCAATGCCAAAGACCCGGCCATCCTCGAGCGGTTCACCGAGGACAAATTCCCCGACTGCTTCACGGAGTACGCGGATCTGCTCACCTGGGACGGGCCCTGGCACACGACGCTCGACACCAGCAACCCGCCATTCTGGAAGTGGTTTGTCGGCGGCAAGCTCAATGCCTCGTACAACTGCGTAGACCGGCATGCAATGGCGAGCCCGGACAAGACCGCGATCATCTTCGTGCCGGAGCTGGAATCCGACGCCCACGTCGAGATCAGCTACTCGCAGCTGCATCGCCAGGTCAACGAGTTCGCGGCGGTGCTACGCGGCTCGCTGGGCCTGAAGGCCGGCGACCGGGTGACCCTGCACATGCCGATGGTGCCCGAGCTGGCCGTCACCATGCTGGCCTGCGCCCGACTCGGCGTCATTCACTCGCAGGTGTTCGGCGGGTTCAGCGGCACCGCCTGCGGACACAGGATCGCCGACTCCGGCAGCCAGATTCTGATCACCATGGACGGCTACTACCGCGGCGGCCAGCTGACGGACCATAAGGTCAAGGCCGACGAGGCGCTCGCGGCAGCCAGCCAGGAGGGCCAGGAGGTTGACAAGGTTCTCGTCTGGCGGCGCCACGCCGGCCAGTATGCCTCGCAGACCCCCATGGTCGGCGGCCGCGACCTCTTCGTCGACGAGCTGCTCGGCGGCTACCGCGGCCATGTGGTGGAGCCGGTGTCGATGCCGGCTGAGGCGCCGCTGTTCCTGATGTATACCAGCGGCACGACCGGCCGCCCGAAGGGCTGTGTGCACAGCACCGGCGGTTACCTGGCCTATGTGGCCGGGACGTCGAAGTACTACCAGGACATCCACCCCGGCGACGTGTACTGGTGCATGGCCGACATCGGCTGGATCACCGGCCATTCCTATATCGTCTACGGGCCGCTGGCGCTGGGCACGACGACGGTGATCTACGAGGGCGTACCCAACTATCCCGACGGAGGGCGGCCCTGGCGGATCGCCGAAAAGCTCGGTGTGAACATCTTCCACACCTCGCCCACCGCGATCCGGATGCTGCGCAAGGTCGGCCCGGAGGAGCCGAAGAAGTACGGCTATCACTTCAAGCACATGACCACGGTGGGCGAGCCGATCGAGCCCGAAGTCTGGCGCTGGTACCACTCCGAGGTCGGCAAGGGCGAAGCGGCCATCGTCGACACCTGGTGGCAGACCGAGAACGGCGGATTCCTCGGCAGCACGCTGCCGGCTCTGCAGCCGATGAAGCCCGGCAGCTGCGGCCCAGGCGTGCTCGGCGTCTACCCTGTGATCTACGACGAGGACGGCAACGAGATCCCGGCGGGCAGCGGTAAGGCAGGCAACATCTGCATCCGCAACCCGTGGCCGGGCATCTTCCAGACCATCTGGGGCCAGCCGGAGCGGTTCATAGATACCTACTACGCGAAGTACAACAAGGACCCGGACAGCAAGGACTGGCGCGACTGGCCGTATTTCGCCGGCGACGGAGCCGTGCAGGCTGCTGACGGCTACTTCCGGATCCTTGGCCGGGTCGACGACGTGATCAATGTGGCCGGGCACCGGCTCGGCACTAAGGAGATCGAGTCGGCGGCGCTCACCGTGCCAGAGGTCGCCGAGGCGGCCGCAGTACCGGTGATCGACGACATCCGGGGCCGTGTCGTGGAGGTGTACGTCTCGCTCAAGCCCGGTTTCGAGCCGGGCAAGGAGATGGAGGGCAAGGTCACCAGGGCGATCGAGACCGAGATCGGCAAGATCGCCAGACCGAAGAACGTGTGGATCGTCCCGGACATGCCCAAGACCAGGTCGGGCAAGATCATGCGCCGGGTGATCGCATCGATCTCCAACTTCGCCGACGTCGGGGACGTCACCACCCTGGCCAACCCCGAGATCGTCGAGGACATCCGGCACCACGTGCAGAGCGCGAAGGTCGCCAAGGACGACGTGCCGCGGGATCTGACCGAGGCCGAGTTCGAGGAGATCAAGAAGTTCGGCGGCGAGTAGCCGACAGCGGGGGATCACGACACCATCCGCGGGCACCTTCAGTCGGCGCGGGCGATCCTCGAACACGCCACCGGCCGCATCTGACACGCATGGCCGCCAGGAATCGACAGACATCGGCATCCATCGGCCGCGTGTCGGAGTGTCGAGGCTGGCTCCGCCATGGGGGGCTATGGTAACCGGGTCTGGACAGTGTATTGTCAACCATCTCCATAGGGAATCTAGGGAAGAGCCGGAGGGGGATCGCCACATGACTACAGTCGCCAACGGAGTCAACGTGCAGGCACTGCTCGAAGCGCGGGAAGTGCTGAAGGGAGCGCCGGAGGCCGCTCAGTTCACCTGGCGCGCGTCCGCCAAGTGGGCGAGCGGCGTCCACAGCACGATCAAGGTCCAGAGCTTCTTCGGCCTCGGGGAGGAGCAGAGCCACAAGGAGGAGTGGGCGTTCGAAGCCGACCACCCCGAGGTCTTCGCGGCGGAGGACAACGGGATCACGCCGATCGAGTATCTCCTCGTCGGCCTGGCGAGCTGCCTGACGGCGGGCGTGGCGTCCGTCGCGCAGAACCGCGGCATCCAGCTGCGCTCGGTCGAGTCCACGGTTGAGGGCGCGCACGACGTCCGCGGGATCCTCGGTGCCGACAGTGACGTCCGCAACGGCTTCAACGACGTCAAGGTGACATTCACCATCGACGCGGACGCGTCGAGGCAGGAGATCGAGGCGCTGGTCGCCCAGTCCCAGAAGCGCTCCGCCGTGTTCGACGCGCTCACGAACCCGACGAACGTCACCGTCGAAGTCGCCTGAGGGACCAAGCCATCGAGCGCACCACCACGGTCGTCATCGGCGCGGGACACGCGGGCCTCGCCGCAAGCCATTTCCTGAGCGACCGGTCGATCGACCACGTCGTGCTCGAGCGCGGCGAGGTGGCGAACTCCTGGCGGCGCGAACGCTGGGACTCGCTGCGGCTGCTCACACCCAACTGGCAGAGCCGCCTGCCGGGCCTTCGCTACGAAGGCCCGGATCCAGACGGCTACATGACGATGGGCGAAGTGACCGAGTTCATCGAGCACTTCGCCAAGGTCTCGCGTGCTCCCGTGCGGACCGGCGTCAACGTCACGTCGGTGCGGCGGGCCGGCGACGGATACCACGTGATGACAAGCCGCGGCGAGATTCACGCCCGGACGGTGGTCATCGCGAGCGGCGCCTGCAATGAGCCATCGGTGCCGCAGTTCAGCGATGCGGTACCGGCGTCCGTCGGGCAACTGACGCCGTTCGGCTACCGCGACCCTGCCCAGCTCCCCGACGGTGGCGTGCTCGTCGTGGGAGCCTCGGCGACCGGCGTGCAGCTGGCCGCCGAGCTGTGCCGGTCGGGCCGGCCTGTGACCCTCTCGGTGGGCGAGCACGTGCGGTTGCCGCGCACGTACCGCGGACGCGATGTGCTGTGGTGGATGGACGCGTCGGGCTTGTGGGACGAGCGGTACGACGAGGTCGAGGATCTCACGCGGGCCCGGCGGCTGCCCTCGCCCCAGCTCGCCGGGACTCCGGAGCGGACGACGCTCGATCTCAACGCGCTCGCCTCGATGGGCGTGGAGCTGGTGGGCCGCTGGGCGACGGTACGTGACGGCCGCGCGCTGTTCTCCGGCGGCCTGCGCAACGTGTTCTCGCTCGCGGACCTCAAGATGGAGCGCCTGCTGGGCATGTTCGACGAGTGGGCCAAGACGGACGGGTATGACGCTGAGGCCGACCCTCCCGAGCGCTTCGCGCCGACCCGCGTGCCCGAGTCAACGCGGTTGCAGCTTGACCTGCGAAGCGGCGAGATCCGCGCGATCGTGTGGGCGACGGGCTTCCGGCCTGACTACCGGTGGCTCGACGTGCCCGTGGTCGACGCCAAGGGCCAGCTGCACCACGAGGGCGGTGTGGTCGGCAGCCCGGGACTGTACGCGCTGGGGCTGCCCGTGCTGCGGCGGCGCAAGTCCACGTTCATTTACGGTATCGAGGACGACGCTCGTGATGTGATCGAGCACCTCACGCGGTTCTTGGCCGAGCGCAGGTGATCCTGACCGCCGGACAGGGTGTGCCCGGCCTCCACGGCCGGTTTCACCCAGTAGCGGGCGGAGAACAGCTCGGCGGCCCGTGAGCCCGGCTCGCGCCAGGCCGCAGGCTGCTGTATGTCTCGGATGGTCACCAGCCATACCCGCCGCACTCCGGCGAACCGCTGCCGCAGCACTACCGGCTCACCTCGGTGCCCGCGAGCGTGTTGGCGGTCCTTGCGCAGGCACCCAGCTGGGGAGACCCGGGCGGCTCTGGCGGTGAGACAGGACATCGGGGTGGCGGGCTTCCGGCAGGCGCAGGTGGTCGGCGAGCCATGGCCCGGTCGCGCTGCCCGGGAAGCGCGCGACGTCTTCCGGTGTCCCGGCCGCGAGGATGTGCCCGCCGTCCGGGCCGCCGCCCGGGCCCATGTCGATGAGGTGGTCGGCGGCGGCGAGCAGGTCGAGGTCGTGGTCGATGACGATGATGGTGGCGCCGGCCGCCAGCAGCCGGTCGAACACGCCGATCAGGGTGGCCACGTCGAGTGGGTGCAGGCCGGTGGACGGTTCGTCGAAGACGTATAGCGCGCCGCGCTGGCTGCTGCGCAGCCGGGAGGCGATCCGCAGCCGCTGCGACTCGCCGCCGGACAGGGACGGGGTGGGCTCGCCGAGCCGCAGGTAGCCCAGGCCGACCTCGTCGACAGGCCGCAGCGCCGCGGCGACCGGAGCCCGGTCAGCGAACCGCTCCAGGGCGTCGTGCACGCTCAGGCCGAGCACGTCGGCTATGGTCAGGCCGTCGATCTGGACGGCCAGGGTGGCGTCGTTGAAGCGGGCGCCGTGGCAGGTTGGGCAGCCGACGGTGATGTCGGGCAGGTACTGGACGTCGAGGTCGATGTGGCCGAGCCCGCGGCAGGTGGGGCACTGGCCTTCGCGGGTGTTGAACGAAAAGTGCCCCGGCTTCCAGCGCCGCCGCCGGGCGTACGCGGACCCGGCGAACAGGCGCCGGATCTGGTCGAACGCCCCGCAGTAGGTCGCGGGTGTCGACCGTGCGTTCTGGCCGATCGGCGAGGCGTCGATCTGGACCACCTGGCGGATGCCGCCCAGGTCCAGGCGGCGGACGTGCCCGGGCGGCGCCGACCCGCTCAGCTGCGCCCGCGCGGCCGGGATCAGGCTGTCCAGGACGAGGGCGGTCTTCCCCGCGCCGGACGGCCCGGCCAGCGCGGTCAGCCGCTGCACCGGGAACGCGGCGGCGAGGTCGTGCAGGTTGTACAGGTCGCCAACCTCGATGGTGATCTGCCCGCCGGGACCGGATCGCGCCGGACGGTCACGCGGCACGGCCGTGGCGCCAGCCAGGAACGGGCCCATGATCGAACGGGGGTCGGTTTCCAGCTGGCCGGGGGTGCCCTGGGCGATGACCGTGCCGCCCTGGGCGCCCGCCCCGGGGCCCAGTTCGATGACCCAGTCGGCGGAGCGGATGAGCTCCCGCTCGTGCTCCACCACGACCACGGAATTGCCGTTCCCGGCCAGGGCGGTGACCGTCTTGAGCAGCCCCTGGACGTTGGCTGGGTGCAGCCCGACCGACGGCTCGTCCAGCACGTAGAGCATGCCCGTGGTGCTGGCCCGCACCGTCGAGGTGAGCTCAATCCGCTGCCGCTCCCCCGTCGACAGCGAGGCGCCGGCCCGGTCGAGAGTCAGGTAGCTGAGCCCCACATCGAGCAGCGGCGTGAGCCTGCCGTCCAGCTCGGCGAGCAAACCGCCGGTCACCCTGCTGAGCTCGGCGGGCAGCCCGGCGGGCAGGCCGGCCGCGAACCCGCGCAGCTCGCCCAGGCCGAGCGCGCTGATCTCCGCGATGTTGCGGCCGCCCAGCTGTGAGGTCAGCGCCTCGGGCCGCAGCCGGGTGCCGTGGCACACCGAGCAGACGCGGGTGATGAGGAAACGCTGCACCAGCCGGCGGGTGCGCTCGTTGTCACTGCGCAGCGAGCGCTCGACCGCGGCGACCGCGTTGTCGTAGTTGACCGACAGCTGCACCGTCCGCCCGTTACGGCCCGAGAGTGTCACCTGACGCTTAACCGGTTCACCGTGCAGCACGATGTCGCGCTCACGGTCAGTCAGTGACCGGTACGGCACGTCGAGCCGCACCCCGAGCTCGCCCGCGGCATACATCGACAGCCGCCGCCCGCCGGAATTCCACGGCAGCACCGCGCCCTGCTCGATCGTCTTACCCGGATCGGGAACCAGTGTGGCGGCGTCGACTTCGGACCGCACGCCCAGGCCCTGGCAGGCCGGGCACGCGCCGTAGGAGTTGAACGAGAAGGATTCTGCGCTCGGATGCTCGAAACGCGCGCCGCACACCGGGCAGACGATCTCCTCATCGAATGCGGCGATGGATGGCGCGACGCGGTGGCCGTTCGGGCACAGGTGCGAGCCCAGCCGCGACATCATCAGGCGCAGCACGTTAAGCACCTCCGACATGGTGCCGACCGTGCTGCGCGGCCCCGGTACCGGCGGGCGCTGCCGCAGGGCGAGCGCGGGCGGAAGGTGGTCGATCCGGTCCACGTCCGGCCGCTGGGCCTGGGTCAGCCGCCGGCGGCTGTAGGTGCTCAGGCTCTCCAGGAAGCGCTGCATGCCCTCGGCGTACAGCGTGCCCATGGCCAGCGATGTCTTGCCCGACCCGGACACCCCGACTACCGCGACCGTCCGCCACAGCGGCACGTTGACGTCGATGTCCCGCAGGTTGTTGTGCCGGGCCCCGCGCACGCCGATGACCGTAGGCAGGGTTCCCGGCACGGGAACATCAGCAGCCGCCACACAAGGCAACTTAATGCGCCGCCGAGGCCGGAGGGTGCACCTGGCCATCGCCAGATCTGCGCCTCCTCCGGCCGGCGGCGGCGGTCAACCCGCCCGTCACTTGCGGTAACTCCCCTGGCGGAACTCGTCGGTAAGCGACGGATGGGACGGATTCCAGCCGAGCCCGGCCCGGGCCTTGGCCGCGTCGGTGCCCTGATCGAGCAGGAGGACTTCGGCGAAATAGTCGCCGAGGCGGGCCCGGGCCTCCTCATCGGAACCGGGGACCGCTCCTGGCGCGCCGACGGCGACGGCGGCCGCCTCGGTCAGTTCGGCCACGGTCGAGTTCACTCCGTTGCCGATGACGTAGCGGCCACGAGCCGAGTCATCTTCCAAAACGCGCCGGAAGAAAGCCGCCAGGTCCACAACATGCACCGTCGACCAGTGCTGTTGCCCAGTGCCGATCATGATCAAATTGCCGGCGTCGTCGCGGGGGGAGGCGAGAAGCGCTCCGGGAATCGCTCCCCCGCCGTCACCGTAAGCGGTACTGGAGACGATCACGACTGCGCGCATGTCTCTGGCGCCGAGGACCCGGCGTTCGATCGGCTCCTTCCATGACACCAGCGCAGGCGCATGGAAGGGAGACCCCTCGGTGATGGAGGTGTTGGCCCCGTAGACCCAAGCACCGCTGATCTCGATGTAGGGCTTGCCGGTGCCGGCGAACGCATCGATCACGGCATCGGCCATCGCGGAGTCCAGGTCTGCGCTGCTCGCGTCGCCGGGACTGGCCGTGTGGATGGCCCCGTCTGCATCCTCCAGCAAGCTCACCACCGCCGGCCGGTCGTAGAGGTCGACCACGGCGGCCTTGGCACCGCGGGCGGCGACGATGTCCGCGTGGGTGTCGTCGCGGACGAGCGCGGTCACCTCGTGGCCGTGTTCGCGCAGTTCGGTTAGTACGTGAGATCCGATGTACCCGGTTGTACCGGTGAGTGCCACCTTCATAGCCGGATAGCCTCCTGCAAATCTCGGGCACGCGCCTTGGCGGCCGTGCCTTCGCGACGGATCCAGGCTCGCCGCCAGCCAGGTGAAAGGCCGTCACCAGATCCCGGTGATTCACGCGTCATTGGCAGTACGTGCGCTGGCCTGATAGCGAGAGGACCGTGGTCGCCGACGACAGGGCGTCCGGTCCATACACCAAGGCGGCCCTTGACGGCGGATCGAGCAAACCCCTGGCCGATCGACGGGGCTGATCTTCTCGCCGTTCTCGGCCGCGCGCGGTGAGTACGGTGTCTCGAACCACCGTGAACCAGACCCTGACCTTTCAACCTCCGTGGGGCCAGCCGTCGACGTCGGTGGTGGCGGCCTGGTCCTTCTGTGATTCGACGCTGGCCAGCCGGGCGGCCAGGGCATCGTGGACCAGGCGGTAGGCGTCCGAGCCGAGCAGCAGACGGCGCGGCGGGTCGGGGGCGAGGGCGGCGTCGATCATCGCGGCGACGACCTTGGCCTGATCGCCCGGCATCTGCTCAAGCGGGATCGGTGCCCGGTCGGCGGGGGTGCCCCGGTAGGGCGGGCTGACCGGGACGCGCGTCGCCGCCTGGTAGAAGGTGCTGCGGATCATTCCCGGCTCGACCAGCGTGGTGCGGATGCCGAACGGCTCGACCTCTGCGGCCAGTGATTCGTAGAAGCCCTCGATGCCCCACTTGGCCGCGTGGTACAGGGAGAAGGCGGGAAAGGCGATATGCCCGCCCATGCTCGACAACTGCAGCAGGCGGCCGCCTCCCTGGGCGCGCAGGTGCGGGATGACCGCGCGGGCGAGCTGGATGGACGCCGTCAGGTTGGTGGCGATCATGGCTTCGACCTGGTCGCCGGTCAGGTCCTCGGCGGCACCGAAGACGCCGAAGCCGGCGTTGGAGACCACTACGTCAACCCGGCCGAGATCGGCGAATGCCTCCGCCACGACGCGGCGCATCTGCGCGGTGTCGGTGACGTCCAGGACGCGGACCCACAGCCGCCCCTGGTGCCGGGAGGCGAGGTCATCCAGCTGCTCAGGCCGGCGTAGCGTCGCGGCGACCCGGTGCCCGCGGGCGAGCAGCTGCTCGGTGAGCTCACGGCCGAAGCCGCGCGAGGCTCCGGTGACGAACCATGTCATGGAGCGGGTGTCGGCAGACATGCCCCTATCCCTACCAGGACCCTGGCGGTACTCTCCAGCTCAGGGCCCGCAGGATCCACTCATCATCGTCGATGACGGACCGTCCGCGGGCCGGGCGTGCCGGACGCAGCGAGGCGGGCGGGCTGGGCCGCGGCGGCGGCCAGTGGCGAGCGAGGCTCCCTATGCGCCGTACGCCGGCAGTACCGCTCCGCTGACCGGCGCCGCGGCGTCGCTGACGAGGAATGCGATCACGCCGGCGATCGCCTCCGGCGCGACCGCGCGCGCCATCACCTCGGCCGGGAATATGGTCCGGTTGGTGGGGGTGTCGAGCAGCTGCGGCGCGACCGCGTTCACCCGGATCCCCCGCGGGCGGAGCTCGACGTCGAGGATGCGTGTCAGGTGGACCAGGGCGGCCTTGCTCACGCTGTACGCCGCCATGCCGCCGGATGGCTCAATCCCGGGGCGGGCGGCGACGTGCACGATGGCACCTGAGCCCCGCTGCTGCATATACGGCGCGACCGCCTGGCTCAGCCACAGCGCCGGTCCCAGGTTGACGTCGATCATGAGCCGCAGCGTCTCGGGAGTCGTGGTGAGCGCGTCTCCGGTCCGGAATGTACCGATGGTGTTCACCAGCACGTCAGGGGGCCCAACCTCGCCGGCAATCCGGTCGACGAGGCTTTTCACCGCGCCGGGATCGGTGGTGTCGGCCACCTCAGGGCGGACACCGCCAGGGAGGTCGCGCAACGCATGCTCGTTCCGGTCGGCTGCCACCACCGTGAGGCCGCTGGCGGCGAGGGTCACCGTTGTCGCGTGACCAAGCGCACCGCCCGCACCGGCCACGATCGCCACGTGAGGGCTCATAGCGTCTCCTTTGAATCTTGGGCACGTCCGTGTGCAGCCGTGCGAGCCTTCCTGACGGACCCAGGCTTGCCGCCAGGCAGGTGAAAGGTGGTCACCGGATCCTGGCGATTCGCGCCGTTGACACCGCGTGCGCTGGCCTGATAACGAGAGGACTGGGTCGCCGGCGGTTGGGCGTCCGGCGCAGGCACCAAGGCAGGCCTTTGACGGTGGATCGGGCCAAGCCCCGGCTGATCGGCCGGGGTGATCTTCTCGCCGCTCTGGATCTTGCGGTGGCGAAGAAGGTGACGATCATCTCGGCTCCGGCCGGCAGCGGGAAGACGTCACTGCTGCGCGCGTGGGCCGAACGTCCGGGTCAGCCGCACCGGATCGCTGTCATGCAGGTGCAACGCGACCAGCAAGACGCCCAGCAGTTCTGGCTGGCCTTGCTCAGCGTGGTCCGTCAGGCCTCCGCTCCCACCGGTCGCGCGGAACCGCCAGCAGCGACACCCGACTTCAATGGGCGGGCGATGGTGGACCGGGTGCTGTCGGAGCTCGCCGACCAGCGTGGCCGCCTCATCCTGATCATCGACGATCTCCACGAGCTGATCTCGCCGGACGCGCTCGCCCAGCTCACCCGGTTGCTGACGAACCTTCCCAGCAACCTACATGCGGTGCTGGCCACCCGCCGCGATCTCCCGCTGCGCCTGCATCAGCTACGCCTGGCAGGCGAGCTGGCCGAGATCCGCGCGGCGGATCTGCGTTTCAGCGAGCGCGAGACGCGCGACCTTCTCGAAGCCTCGGGTATCGCGCTGTCGGACGCCGGAGCGGTACTGCTGCACCAGCGGACGGAAGGATGGGCCGCGGGCCTGCGGCTCGCGGCGCTCTCCCTGGCTGATCACCCCGACCCGGAGCGCTTTGTCGCCGAGTTCTCCGGCAGCGACCGCACGGTCGCCGAGTATCTGATCGCTGAAATGCTGGAGCGCCAACCAGATGACGTCAAGGATCTGCTGCTGCGCACCTCCTTGCTCGATCGCGTCAATGGTGATCTAGCCGATCTGCTGACCGGCCGCCCCGGCTCGGAACGGATTCTGCTGGAACTCGAGAACGCGAACGCGTTTGTCGTGTCGCTCGACCCCCAGCGCACGTGGTTTCGCTACCACCACCTCTTCGGGGATCTCCTGCGGCTGGAGCTGCGCCGGGCGCTGCCCGAAGAAGTACCGGGGCTGCATCGGCGGGCCGCTGACTGGTTAATCCAGCATGGCCAGGTGGTCGACGCCATCCGGCATATCCAGGCGGCGGGCGACTGGCCGCGCGCGGCCCGGCTGCTCGCCGACTACTCGTTCAGCATGACTCTCGATGGACAGACGCAGACCATCCAGGCGCTCGTGCAGGCCTTTCCGCCGGGCGCGAATCACCCCGAGCTGGCCCTGGTGTACGCAACGGTTGATCTTATCCAGGGACGCCTAGACGAGGCGGCCGCCCACCTGGCGGTCGCCGAGACGTACGCCGGGACGGCGCCACCAGATCGCCAGCGCCGCCTCCACGTGGCGCTCGCGTCGCTGAAGCTGTCGCTGGCGAGGCGGCGCGGCCACCTGGCCGGCGTTCTCGAACAGGCCAAGTTCCTTGCCTCCCCGGTGACCGGGCAGTCCGACGAGGACATCGCGGTCGGCAGCGAACTGCGGGCGGTGGCACTGATGAATCTGGGAATCGTCGAGGCGTGGTCACAGGGGCTGCCCGACGCGGAACGCCACCTCCAGGAGGGCGCCGATCTGGCCCGGCAGATCGGACGGCCGTACCTCGAGGTCGCCTGCCTAGCGCAGCTCGGTTTCGCGTCGAGGATCCGCTCGTTCGCCATCACCCGGGAGCGCTGTCAGGAGGCGATCGCGCTCGCCGAGCGGCATGGCTGGGGCGCCGAGCCGGTGATCGCGCCCGCGCTGGTCACGCTGGCCGGCAACCTGGTCTGGACGGGCGAGTTCGACGAAGGCGAGCGATGGCTGCAGCGCGCCGAACTGGCCCTGCAAACAGACGCCGGACCGGGCATCAGGCAGCTGCTGCACCTGGCGACCGGGAGGCTTTATGCCGGCCGCGGCCGCCACCACGAGGCGCTCGAGGAGCTCCGCGCGGCCGAACAGCTGCAATCGCAATTGGCGGGGCCGCATGCTATGACGAGCCAGGTAACCGGCTGGATGCTGGCCACCCAAGCCCGCGCGGGGATGCCCAGCCAAGCCTGCGCTTCGCTTGAGGCCCTCACCGACGAGCGAGCGAACGCGGGCGAGATCCGCAACGCCCGCGCGGTGATCTGCCTGGTCGAGGGCGATCCAGCCGCAGCACTGGACGCCCTGGCCAAGGTTCTCGATGGCACGGCACCGGTCGTCGGGTACGTCACGCTCGTGGAGACCCAGCTGCTGGCCGGGCTCGCCCACCGTGAGCTCGGTGACCAGCGGGCGGCGAACCAGGCCGCCGAACGCGCCCTCGCCCTCGCCGAGCCGGACCGGCTGGTCCTGCCGTTCGCGATCACGGGCTCAGCCGAGCTGCTGGAGGCGCTGCCGCGGCATGAGACGGCGCACGCCGCATTGCTCGCCGACATCCTCGACGTCCTGCACGGCGCATCCCTGGCGGCCAAGGACCAGTCCTCATCGCCGCCAGCGGGGGAGCTCAGCCCCAGCGAGCTCAGGGTGCTGCGATATCTGCCGACCAACCTGTCCAGGCCCGAGATCGCCAGCGAACTATCGGTCTCGGTGAACACGGTCAACACACACGTCCGCAACATCTACGCCAAGCTCCAGGCCCGGGACCGCTCCTCGGCGGTGCAACGCGCCCGAGATCTCCGGCTGCTGTCGGCAGGCACTAAGCGTTAGCACGGCTCACCTGATCCTGGTGATGAGCGTTCACCTGCCAGCGCTCGATGATGGCGTCATGGACCCAGCACCCGCCCAGTATGCGATCCGGATCCACGGCCACCTCGGCGCCATGGTGCTGTCGGCGTTCCCGGCGCTGGCGCCGCAGCACCACGGCGCCGACACCGTGCTCACCGGCCTGCTGGACCGGTCGGCGCTCTACGGCGTGCTGGCCGAGGTCGAGGCGCTCGGCCTGGACCTGCTCGAGGTCCGCCAGCTCACACCACACCGCAAATCACCAGAATCAGGTGACAGCCGCTCACCTTGATGGCTACTAACTTCGGCCGCACCAAAGTCCTGCTACGAGAAGGTGCCGTTCCCATGACCAGTGCGCCAGTCCGGGACCCGCTCTCAGACCATCTCCTCACCCCGCAGAACGCGGCGTTCCTGCTCATCGACTTCCAGCCCCAGCAGCTGGGCGGGGTCCGCTCGATGGATCGCGACCTCATGGTCAAGAACGCCGTCTCGACGGTCAGGACCATCAAGGCCTTCGGAGTCCCGGTCGTGCACTCGACCGTCAACGTCGCCTCCGGCCGGGAACAACCAACGCTCCCCGAACTCGCCGACCTGCTGACCGGCGACAAGCCGCTCGACCGGACCACGATCAACTCCTGGGAGGACATCGAATTCGTCCAGGCCGTCCACGCGACCGGCCGCAGGAAGCTCATCTTCTGCGCCCTGTGGACCGAAATGTGCATGGCCTTTGCCGCCCTCGATGCGCTGCGCGAAGGGTATGAGGTCTACCCCGTCGTCGACGCGATCGGCGGCACCTCGCCAGAGGCCCACCGCGCCGGCCTTGATCGCGTGATGCAAGCCGGCGGTCAGCCGATCAGCTGGGTCTCGCTCGCAGGCGAGCTTCTGCGCGACTGGGCTCGCCCGGAGGCCCCAGGGGTGGCCGAGATCGTCGTCACCGACCGCCTGGCGAAGGAGCAGTAGCGCCCCTGTGGCCGCCGCGGCTCTCAGCGTGGCCCGCCACGCAAGTAACAACAGCGAAGGAGGCTGTGACTCTGATGTCCGATGCCACCTCCATCAGCAGTGCCCCGGACCGGCGCTGGCTCAGCCTGGGCGTGATCGGCCTGGCGCAGCTGATGGTGATCCTGGACCTCACGGTGATGAACATCGCGCTGCCGTCGGCCCAGCGGGCGCTGGGTTTCACCACCGTGGACCGGCAGTGGGTGGTCACCGCCTACACGCTGGCGTTCGGCAGCCTGCTGCTGCTCGGCGGCCGGCTGGCGGATCTGCTCGGCCGCAAGGTGACGTTCCTGACCGGTCTGGTCGGGTTCGCCGTCGTCTCGGCCATCGGCGGCGCGTCGGTCAACTTCGCCATGCTGATTACCGCGCGGGCCTGCCAGGGCGCGTTCGCGGCGCTGCTGGTGCCGTCGGCGCTGTCGCTGCTGACGACCACGTTCACCGAGCCGAAGGACCGGGCGAAGGCGTTCGGCATCTACGGGGCGATCGCGGGGGCCGGCGGCGCGGTGGGCCTGCTGCTCGGCGGCGCGCTGACCGAGTACCTGTCCTGGCGGTGGACGCTGTACGTGAACCTGATCTTCGCCGGGGTGGCTTTCGTCGGCGGGCTGCTCCTGCTGCAGCGGCAGCCGTCCCCGGTTAAGCCCAGGCTCGATGTCCCGGGCGCCCTGCTGGTCTCCGGCGCGGTGTTCTGCCTGGTCTACGGCTTCTCCAACGCGGCCACGCACAGCTGGCACACGCCGTCCACCTACGGGTTCCTGGCCGCCGGCGTGGTGCTGCTGGTGGCGTTCGCGGCCTGGCAGGGCCGGGCGGCCCACCCGCTGCTGCCGTACCGGGTGGTGCTCGACCGCAACCGCGGCGGCGCCTACCTGTCGTTCTTCATCGGCGCGGCCGGGCTCTTCGGAATCTTCTTGTTCTTGACCTACTATCTGCAGCAAACGCTGGGCTACCGGCCGCTCGTGGCCGGCTTCGCGTTCCTGCCGTTGAGCGTCGGCCTCATCGTCATGGCCAATCTGTCCACGATCGTGCTGATGCCCAGGGTCGGGCCCAAGCCGCTGATCGCAGCCGGGATGCTGGCCGCGTCGGCGGGGTCGGCTTGGCTGGCCCAGCTGGGCCCGCACAGTGGCTATGCCACCGGCCTGCTCGGCCCGCTCATCCTGACCGGAGTCGGCCTGGGCATGGTGATCGCGCCGGTGATCAACACTGGAACGTTCGGCGTAGCTCCCCAGGACGCCGGCGTCGCCTCCGCGACCGTCACCGTCAGCCAGATGCTCGGCGGCTCGGTCGGCACCTCGCTGCTGAACACCATCTTCGCCGGCGCCGTGGCCTCATACTTCGCCGCGCACGCCGTGTCGGCCAGGCTCATCGGCCGCCAGGCGCTGACCGGGCTGGCGCTCGCGCACGGTTACGACACCGCGTTCTGGTGGACCGCTGGCATCTTCGCGTGCGGCGCGGTCGTCGGCGGCGCCCTGCTCCGCCGCGGGCCGCTAGGCCAGAAGCGCACGCCGTCCCCGGCACATGGCGGGGTGCCAACGGCACAAGCGGAGGCGAGCCAGGAGCGGGTTCAGTGACCGGGGATTCCAGCCGGGCCGCGTGGCTGCGGCATGCGCGCTCCTACCTGCGCAACGCCGACCCGGTGCTGGCACGGCTGATAGATGAGCGGCCGGAGTTCGATCCCCGGGCGTGGCTGACCCAGCTGCCGCCGATGGATCTGTACGGTGCCCTGCTGTTCCAGGTCACCGGCCAGCAGCTGTCGGTGGCGGCGACCCGCCGGACCCTGGCCAGGATCGAGGCCTTGTTCGGCGGTCATCTGCCTTCGCCCACCGAACTGCTGGCCGTCGACCCCGGCCAGCTACGCGAGGCAGGGTTGTCGTGGCGGAAGATCGCCACCCTGCGCGACCTGGCTGAGCGCATGTCGGACGGCCGTCTGGACCCCGAGGTGCTGAGCGGCCTGCCCGACGACGAGCTCATGACCCAGCTGACCGACATCTCGGGCATCGGCCCGTGGACCGTGCAGGGCGCCATGCTCATCGCGCTCGGCCGCGAGGACGTCGTCCTGCCCGGCGACCTGGCGCTGCGCAAGGCCGTCCAGACCGCCTACCGGCTCGGCCATCTCCCCACCCAGGAGGAAGTCCTGGCCATCGCCGACAAATGGCGGCCCTACCGCAGCCTCGCCACCAGTTACCTGTTCTCGGCCGCCTTCGAAGCGGCCGGGGCACCACCGGCTGCCCGGCGCAGCAGCGCTGGAACATGAACGAAGGCTGCATGCATCTCGACCCGATCCACAAATCGCACCGGAGTCGGCTCGAGCCGGCTTCCTGCGGAGACTACGACACGAAAGAAGGACCAAAGTGACTATTTCCGACAGCACGGTTGCCATCATCGGCACCGGCAACATCGGCGGCAGGCTCGCGGCGAACTTCGCGACCGGTGGTCAGGACTTCCTCCTGGCGGGCCGCAACCAGGAGGCCGCCCGCAAGCTCGCCTCCACCCTCAGCGGCCACGCCGAAGTCGTGACCATCGACGAGGCGGTCGACCGGGCCGACGTGCTTGTGGTCGCCGTCTGGCTCGACCCGTTCAAAGAGCTCATCGCCGAGTACGGCGAGCGGCTCGCCGGCAAGGTGATCGTCGACCCGACCAACCCGGTCGGGCCGGACAGCGACGGCAACTACCGCAAGGTCATCGGCGAGGAGGAGTCCTCGGGCCAGATCCTGGCCGGCCTGCTCCCGGCCGGGGCACGGCTGGTCAAGGCGTTCGGCACGGTGTCAGCCCCCACGCTGTCCGCGGCCGCATGGCGGGAGCCGGAGCGAGCGGTGCAGTTCTACGCCGCGGACGACGACGCCGCGGGCGACCTGGTCGCTGACCTGATCAGCGCCGGCGGCTACGAACCGGTCCGCGTGGGCGGCCTGGACCAGTCCATCCGCATCGAGATGTTCGGCGACCTGCACGAATACGGCGCCCTGGGCCGGGCCGTGACCAAATCCGAGGCGCTGGCGGCGGTCTGACGTGCTCAGCATCCCCACCGGCAATGTACGCGAGGGTGCTCCGTCGGCACCGTCGCATCCGTGACGGACCGGGCCGCACCGATGTCGATGTTCGACTACGACGCCCGGCCAGTCACTCCGGTGCCGGTCCTTGTGGGCACGACAGCCTCCCGCGGCGAGTACGCGATCCGTGATTTCCTCAGCCGCAACGGTTCAGGGGCCTGACCGCTGCTCGCATCGGTCAGGCCCCTGATCATCTGTTACCGGATTCGCCGTCATCCGGCAGCACCAGGCGTGCCGGGCGGTGTTCAGGATCCGGTCAGCGTCTCCTCCGCCACTGCCGTGCGTGGCAGCAGCATCGACAGGACCCCGCAGAGCGCGAATGCGCCGATCGCATACGGCGCCGTGTGGATCAGCGCGGCCTGGAACGAGCGGCCGTCCAGGTAGCCGAAGAACACGGTGCCGAGCAGCGCCACGCCCAGCGCGCCACCCAGCTGCTGCGCGGTGCTGAACAGGCCGGACGCACCGCCGGCGATCTCGGCTGGGACGGCCGTGAGCACCACGTTGACCAGCGGCACGACCAGCAGGGCCAGGCCGGCGCCCGCTACCACCAGGCCGGGAACGACCGGCCATGGGCTGCCGTCCACGCCAACGTGCCGGGCCGCCATGGCCACCCCGATGATGCCGGCGACCATCAGCGCGGCGCCGCTGGCCAGGACGCGCCGGCCGTAGCGCTGCGCGAGCGGCACGGCGGCGGGTGCGCCGATGAAGCTGCCGACGCTGAAGGCCACGGCGGTCAGGCCGGCCTTGAGCGGCGAGAAGTGCTCGCCGATCTGCAGCCACAGCGCAAAGGCGAGGAAAAAGCCCTGCATGCCGGCCGAGAACGCGAGCTGGACACCAAGCCCGGCCGCGAACGCGGGGACCCGGAACAGCCAGGGCCGCAGCAGCGGCGCGGCCTGCCGCCCGCGGCGCCTGTTCTCGAGCATGCCCAGCCCGCACAGGCCGGCCACGCCCGCGCCGAGCAGCAGCCACACCCAGCCGGGCCAGCCGAGCTGACGGCCCTCGAGCAGCGGGTAGACGATGGCCACGAGCGAGCTGGCCAGCAGCACCGCGCCGGGCAGGTTGGGCCGGCGTGCAGCCGGGTCCCGGGTCTCGGGGATGATGCGGGTGCCGGCGATCAGGCGGGTGGGTTGCCACCCCGGCTGGCGGTGCAGGGGTACCTGCTGCTTATCGCGGCGGTCAACGGCTTCACCGTGGACGAGACCGGCGTCGACGACACCGGCGCGGCGGACTCTGGCGGGGACGCCCGGCCGATGGACCCCGCCAGCGTGCAGGAAGCCGCGAACATGGCCCGTGACTACATCGCATCACTGCCGGCCGAGTACTTCCCGGCCATGGTCAGCCTCGCTGACGAGTTCGCCTTCGCCGACGCCGACGAACGCTTCGAGCTGCTCATCGACATCTTCGTCGACGGGCTGGCGCGCCGGGCGGCGGCGGTGGCCCAGTGACAGACGCTGCGCGAGGCCGGCCAGCGACACGACCGCCCACGCCCCCTCGAGCAGCAGGAACCCCCACTGCGATCCGGCCGCGGCGTCCGCGGCCAGCACCGCCGATCCGGCCAGTTTGAGGATCAGATACGGCCGCGGTAGCGCGCCTGCGATCCGGTCTGGGCCCTGTCCGTGCCCAAATCCCGTGTGTGATGGCCCGCATCGTGGTTGGCTGGCGAGAGCAGGTTTGACGTGGGGCGGGGTGTGGTGGGCGAGCATCTGATGCGCGATCCCGTCGCCAGCTACCGTCGCCGGGAGGTACTCACCCTGGCAGGGCTGGCGGCTGCCGGGCTGGCCGGTGCGGGCTGTGCTGCCGCGCCCGGCACGCCACCTGGCCGCGCCCGGCCGGCCAACTCGGCAGCCAGCTTCTGGGCCCGCCAGCGCAGGCACGGCCAGGTGAATTTCGCCAACTGGCCGCTCTACATCGACGATGGCCACCGGACGCTGCATGAATTCACCGCGACGACCGGCATAGACGTGACCTACACAGAGGTCATCCAGGACACCCCGTCCTGGTTTACCAAGATCAACCCAATCCTGCGGGCCGGCGAGGCCATCGGCTATGACGTCATGGTCATCACCGACGGTTTCCAGTTCTCGCAGCTGCTGGCGGAGGGCAAGCTCCTGCCCCTCGACCAGCGCATGCTGGGCAACTTCTACCAAAACGCCTCGGCCAAGTTCAAACACCGGTCGTTCGACCCGGGGAACACCTACAGCGTCCCGTGGGCGTCGGGCAGCACCGGCATCGCCTGGAACCCCAAGTACATCAAGACCCCCGTGACCAGCATCAACGAGCTGTGGAACCCGGCCTACAAGGGCCACGTCGGGATGATGTCCGACCCTCAGGAGATCGGCAACTTCGGGATGATCAAGCTCGGCATCAACCCGGAGCGGTCGACCCCGGCCGACTGGCGGGCGGCCGCCAAGGTGCTCGCCGCGCAGCGCCAGGCCGGCCTGGTCCGGGGCTATTACGAGCAGTCCTACATCGACGCCCTGAGCCGCGGCGATACCTGGATCTCCATGGCCTGGTCCGGCGACATCTTCCAGCAGAACCTGACGTCGGGCACCGGCCTGAAGTTCACGATCCCCCGCGAGGGCGGCAGCATCTGGACCGACAACATGATGATTCCCCGGGGGGCGGAGAACCCGGTCGACGCGATGATGCTGATGGACTGGTACTACCGTCCCGCGATCGCGGCCCAGCTGACCGCGGCCATCAACTACATCACCGCCGTGCCTGCCGTACGGCCCATCATTGCCGCGGACGCGGCCAGGACCCACGGGGAGACCAGGCACACGCTGACCGAGGTTGCGACCAGCAAGCTGGTGTGGCCGACCGCCGCCGAGTACTCCAGGCTCTACAACTACGCCGACGTCAGCGGCAAGCTGCAGCGGGACTACCTGGCTATCTTCCGGTCCGCGATCAGCGGCTGACGGCACCGGGCCCCCGATGATCTCGCGGTAGGCCCTGGCCGGGCCGGGCCATGCGGCTGAGAAGCGGCAGAACTACCTGATCGGCGGGTGTGCGCCCTGGGCGGCTGAGGCCTGCGGCGCCACCTCAGCGCTGAGCCTGGCCCCGGATCCGGCGACGGCCGAGGCCGGATCCGGGCCTTGTCCCGCGGCCGCCCGTGGCGCAACCCGAGACAGCCCGGCGCGCCCGGGGCCCGTACGATTCGCCACGGGCGCGGATCGCGGCCGCGCCGGCCCGGTAGCACAGTTGGCCGTGGGGACCGGGAGCGCTGGCGCGGAGAAAGGCGGGCAGGCCGATGGCGGAGGATCTGGCCCGGTTCCGGATGGTCATCGGCGGCCAGGCCGCGGATGCGATCTCCGGCCGGACGTTCGAGTCGCAGAATCCTTACACCCGCCAGAGCTGGGCGGTGCTGCCCGACGGCGGTCCCGAGGACGTTGATGCCGCGGTCGGGGCGGCGCGGTCGGCGCTGGACGGCGACTGGGGACGGCTGACCGGGTTCGCGCGGGCGGCGCTGCTCCGTCGCCTGGGGGATCTCATCTCCTCCCGCGCGCAGGAGCTCGCACGCCTGGAAGTCAACGACTCCGGCAAGCTGTACCGCGAGATGATCGGCCAGATGAACGGCCTCGGGAGCTGGTACCACTACTACGCCGGGCTGGCCGACAAGCTTGAGGGGCGGCAGATCCCGGCGCCGAACCCTGACTATCTCGTCTACACCCGGCGTGAGCCGGTAGGTGTCGTGGCGGCGATCACCCCGTGGAATTCA
The DNA here is from genome assembly GCA_963730065.1 of uncultured Actinomycetes bacterium. Lineage (GTDB taxonomy): Bacteria > Actinomycetota > Actinomycetes > Streptosporangiales > Streptosporangiaceae > UBA9676. The sequence continues at coordinate 71,344 of CAVSQL010000032.1, forward strand.
CCCCTGCTCCTGATGACCTGGAAGGTGGCTCCCGCCCTGGCCGCGGGCTGCACCGTGGTGGTGAAGCCGTCGGAGCACTCCCCGGTCTCCACGCTGGGCTTCGCCCAGCTGTTCGAGCAGGCCGGGTTCCCGCCGGGGGTGTTCAACGCCGTCACCGGGCTCTCACGTGACGTCGGCGCGGCGCTGGCCGGCCACCCCGGCGTCGACAAGGTCGCCTTCACCGGCTCGACGGCGACCGGCCGTGCGGTGGCGCACGCCGCGGCCGAGAACCTCAACAAGGTGACCCTCGAGCTGGGCGGCAAATCCCCGCAGATCGTCTTCCCCGACGCCGACCTGCGGGCGGCGGCGAACGGGCTGGTGGCTGGCGTGTTCGCGGCGACCGGGCAGACCTGCATGGCCGGCTCGCGGCTCATCGTCCACCAGAGCGTGCACGACGAGGTGGTCCGGCTCGTCGCCGAGCGGGCCGCGGCCATCAAGCTCGGCGACCCGAACGACCCGGAGACCGAGATGGGGCCGGTCGCCAACGGGCCGCAGTACGAAAAGGTGCTCGGGTACCTCAAGACCGCCCATGAGGAGGGCGCGACGGTGGCCTGCGGCGGGGCGGCCGACCCCGAGCTTGGCGGCTTCTTCATCAAGCCCACGGTGCTGACCGGGGTGGGCCCGCAGTTCACCGTGGTCCGGGAGGAGATCTTCGGCCCGGTGCTGTCGGCCTACACGTTCACCGGCGAGGACGAGGCGCTGAAGCTGGCCAACGACACCCCCTACGGGCTGGCCGGCGCCGTGTGGACCAAGGACATCCACCGCGCCCACCGGGTGGCGGCCCGGCTCCGGGCCGGCACGGTGTGGATCAACGCCTACCGGGTCGTCGCCCCGAGTGTGCCGTTCGGGGGCTACGGCGCTTCGGGGCTCGGCCGGGAGAACGGCATCGCCGCGGTCGACGAGTACCTGGAGAACAAGTCGGTCTGGGTGGAGCTCAGCGGCGGCACGCGCGACCCGTTCACGCTGGGCTGAGTACGCCAGCGCGCCCGGCCGGGAATCCGCCGGCGCGGTCAGGCCGCCGAGCTGAGCTCGTAGGGCCGGGGGCGCCGCAGCAGCCACTGCCAGAAGGTCCGGCGCGGCGGCCGGGCCTTGAGCTGGCCGCTGCCGACCCTCCCGGAAATCTGGATCCGCAGAAAGACGGGCACCCCGGGACCCCAGGGCGCCCGGATCTTGACGCTGCCGCTGCGGACGGCCACGTCGTCGGTGTCGACCACGATGCCGGGCCTGGTCACCAGCGTCAGCGAGCCGCTGCGCACCTCGGCGTCGATCTGGAGCGACGGCTGCGTGATCACCGCCTCGGTGAAGTCGAGGGTTACGTGGCCGCTCGTGACCCGCGCCTCGATCCGCAACGGCACCAGCCAGCGGCCATTCCGTTTCGCGTTGCCGCTGCGGCAGTCGATGCGGATCATGTCCTTCGGCTTCTCGGCCGTCACGCCCGCGAGGAGGCCCGGCCCGGCCGGCAGGTCCCGGCTCAGCGCCGCGAGCTCGCCGTAGGTGCGCGCGGTCAGCGCTTTCTCCAGCCGTTCGTCGAGCTCCTCCACGGTCAGCCGGCCGTCACCCGCGGCGACCCGCAGCAGCTCGACGACCCGGTCCCGGTCCTCGTGGGACGCGCGCAGCTCAGCGGGTGGGATCCTGTCATCGCCGTGCCCAAGCGGCGACACCTCGCCCGTCATGGACACACTCTAAAGGCGTGACCGCTCGCCCGGCGGCCGGGCCGCATTCCGGCCGCCGGGCCGGTTAGCTCAAGATCATCAGAAACCTCTCATGAGAGCGTGAGCAGGCGCCGAGGGTCCTTGGAGATTTCCTCCAGGTTGGAGCCTGACCATCAGGTAGCAGGCAACACGAATAACCACGCATGGAGGAACGGACCCCGATGGGCACGGTCTACGAGCCGGTTTTCAACATCCCGGAAGAGAATCAGCGCGACGGGCTGGCGGCGGGGCCAGAGGGCCCCAGCGGGCCAGCGGGCCCCAGCGGGCCGGGCATGCCAGGCGGGCCGGGCGGCCCCGGTACGCCGGGCGGGCACGACGGCCAGGGCGACGGGCGCGGCAGCCGGTCGTGGCGGCGCTATGCCCTGCTCGGTGGTGCCTCGGTCGCGGCAGCGGCGCTGGTGGCCACCGGGCTGGGCGTGGCGAATGCGGTGGGCGCCACCCACCCCCTGACCAAGTCGCAGATCGCGTCCAAGGTGGACCCGGGCCTGGTCGACGTGGTGACCACGCTGGGATACCAGAAGGGCGAGGCCGCTGGCACCGGGATGGTGCTGACCTCCACCGGTGAGGTGCTGACCAACAACCACGTGATCGACGGCGCGACCTCGATCAAGGCCACCGACATCGGGAACGGCCACACCTATACCGCCAAGGTCGTCGGCTACGACAAGACCCATGACGTCGCGGTGCTGCAGCTGGAGGGCGCGTCCGGGCTGCAGACCGTCTCCCTCAGCTCCGTCGGCCTCCAGGCCGGCCAGAAGGTGATCGCGCTGGGCAACGCCGGCGGCAAGGGCGGCACCCCGTCCGAGGTGACCGGGAGAATTACCGGCCTCAACCAGTCGATCACCGCGTCCGATGAGTCGGCGGGCAACGCCGAGCGGCTGACGGGGATGATCGGGCACGACGCCCCCATCCAGCCCGGCGATTCCGGCGGGCCGCTGGTTGACACCTACGGCCAGGTCATCGGGATGAACACCGCAGGCTCCAGCTCCCAGGCCGCCGGGAACCAGCCCGGGCAGACGCAAACCCAGACGCAGGCGTTCGCCATCCCCATCACCGGGGCGTCCTCGATCGCCAGCCAGATCGAGGCGGGCACGCCGTCGTCTACCGTGCACCTCGGCCGCACCGCGTTCCTCGGCATCGAGACCTCCCCGGCAGGCACCGGCGCCATCGGCGGCAGCGGTGGCTTCGGCGGTGGCAGCGGTGGCTTCGGCGGTGGCAGCGGTGGCTTCGGTGGCTTCGGTGGCAGCGGTGGCTTCGGCGGCTTCTTCCCCGGCGGCTTCGGCGGTTCCTTCCCCGGTAGCTTCGGCGGCAGCACCGGCGGTGGCTTCGGTGGCAGCACCGGCGGCCTTGGTGGCAGCACCGGCGGCCTCGGTGGCAGCACCGGTGGCGGCTCGGCCAGCGGCAGCGGCAGCGGCGTCACCATCGCCGGGGTCGTGTCCGGATCGGCGGCCTCCCAGGCCGGCCTGACTGCGGGCGACCAGATCACCTCGGTTGCCGGCCATACCGTCACGTCCTCCTCGGAGATCGGCTCGGTGCTGGGCCACTATCACCCGGGCGACAAGATCAGCGTCAGCTGGACGGACCAGTCCGGCCAGTCCCACACCGCGACCGTTGCCCTCGGGGCCGGCCCTGCGGCCTGAGAATCATACGGCGGGGTAAGCGCCGGGCAGGACCCTCGCCGGTCCTGCCCGGCGCTGTTATATGCGCGGGCCCATGGCGGCCGCGCCGGACCGGTCCGGGTCAGCCGCCGCCGCGCGGACAGGTGCGACGCCGGGCTGGTCATGCCCGGGGGAGCGTGCCTGGATGTATCAGGGGGGTTGCTGCCGCCTCCGGATAGTGCGGGCTGCACGCCCGTCAGCCGGAGCGCCATGTGATCGGCGTCTCCGGCCACCATGACCGGGCGAGATGGGGAGGGGCGGTGCCGGGTCGGCCGGCCCGTGCGCGGGGCATGCCGAGCTGCCGGTGACTGCCGCAGACCCAGATAGGAGCGCACCATGACGACTTTGCCTGCCGCCCCTGGCGACATCCTGGCCGTATGGACGGGGCAGGGCCTGTCCCAGGACGTCATCCGGGTGGCCGAGGCCCTGCGGGGCAAGCCGGCCGTCGCCAACCATGTCGTCGTCATCACGCACCAGGACAGGCTGGGCCGGTGGATGGGGATCCAGGGGCAGCCGGGTGGCGTCGGGCCGGTCGACTGCACGCCGTTCCTGTCCGACGTCCGGACCATGTCCAACCACTACGAGCCGAAGCCCAACGATCATGGGCAGCTCGCGATCTTCCTGGCCAGCGCGGCCAAGTCACTCGGCATCGCCTATGACTGGGTCGGCATTGGGGAGGACGCGGCGGACGCGCTCCACGTCGAGGACCTTTCCGGGGTGATCGATCCGCTGTGGCGCTGGCCCTCGGACCACAACCTCCTGCCCGGGCACGTGGTGTGCTCCAGTCTGGCCGCGATGCTGTACGACCTGCCGTCGGTCGGATGGGAACATCCCGATCTCGGTACCGAACGCACCTGCGAGCCGGCCGACTGGTGGCGGTGGTCGGAAACCCGTGCCTGGCAGGCCGCTGGCCAGGTCCGGCCATAGCGAGGCCGGCCGCGCGGCCGGCCAGGTCAGCCGGCGGCCGTGACCCGATGCACGGCCGGAGGCCGCTGGGCGGGCACGGCATCGGGGTGGAGTATCGAGGCGATGGCCTCGACGCCGTCAACCAGGCGGGGTCCCGGGCGGACCACGATGCCGTCGGCGTCGATCGCCCAGACCGGTACGCCCGGCAGCGCCTGGGCTGCGGCCTGCGCCTGCTCGATCGCGCCGGGCAGGTGATAACCGCATGGCGCCACAACGATGAGTTCGGGTGCCGCCGCGGCGATGGCAGCCCAGTTCGTGGGGACTGACGGCACACCTGGCCGGGCCGCGACCGGCTGGCCGCCCGCCGCGCTGACGAGGTCGGGTATCCAGTGCCCGGCGGTGAACGGCGGGTCCACCCACTCGATCACCGCGACCGGGGGGCGGCGGCGCCCCGCGACCGCCGTCGCGATGCGCGCGAGCCTGGCCCGCAGGTCACCCGCCAGCCGCGCGGCACGGTCCGGCACGCCGGCCCGCCGCCCGACCTCCAGGATCGAGTCGAGCACCTCGTCGAGCGAGTGCGGGTCAAGCGACAGCACATCGGCCCGGCATCCCAGGTAGCCCAGGGCCTCGTCGACGTGGCCCGATGGCAGTGCGCACACCCGGCACAGGTCCTGGGTCAGGATCAGGTCAGGCCGCAGGTCCGCGAGCGCGCGGGCGTGCAGGGTGTACAGATCGGCCCCGGCGGCCAGCTGCGCGCGGACATAGCTGTCGATCTCGCGGGGGGTCATCCCGCGGGTGTCCCGCCCGCCCACCACAATCGTCTTCTCCGACCGGGCGGTCGGCGGCTCGTCGCACTCGAACGTGACGCCGACCAGGTCCTCGCCCAGGCCGAGCGCGTACACGATCTCAGTCGCCGAGGGCAGCAGCGAGACCAGGCGCACGAGGCCAGGATAGGCACCCTGGCCCGGGTCATGGGCGCGGCGGGCCGGCGTGCGCCGCCGGGGTGGCGTGCTGATCTCCGGCCAGGGTGCCGTTGCGGCGCAGCTCAAAGATGATCGCTCCCATGCGGCTGGTGATGTCCGGCTCGTCACCGGTCCAGCCGTAGAGATGGGCGACCCTGGCGGTGAGCTCGCTGCGGCTGATGCCCGCGGCGTCGCGGACCAGGTTGACCAGGGCCAGTGCGAGCTCGCGGTCGTGGACTTGTTCGATGGTGCGCTGGCAGGCCGGGACCGGGGTGCGCACGACGGGGGTCGGTGCATCGGCGAGCGTGATGAATTCGCCGTCACGGATCACGTCGGCGTGCCTGATCGCGGCGTCGATGTTGTCGCGGACGCGGGTCTCGATGCGCCCGATGTTCCAGCCGTCGCGGAGCCGCTCGTGGAGGATGCTGACGTGAACGGGAGCCTCCGTGCCCACAACGGCGCGGATCCCATCCGTCATCGTGAACTGGCTGCCCGGCTCGGCCGGGTCGACCCAGTGGGGCAGCGGGGGCACGGTCGCCGTCACATACGGGACCGCCCAGCTGGGCGCTGGGTCGAAGCTGGGCGCTGGGTCGAGACTGGGCGCTGGGTCGAAGCTGGCCGCTGGGTCGAAGCTGGCCGCTGGGTCGAAGCTGGGCGCTGGGTCGAGACTGGCCGCTGGGTCGAGACTGGGCGCTGGGTCGAGACTGGGCGCTGGGTCGAAGCTGGCCGCTGGGTCGAGACTGGGCGCTGGGTCGAAGCTGGGCGCTGGGCCGAGACTGGCCGCCTTGGTCTGGATGACGGGCCGAGCCGCTTGCTCGGGCCCGGTGCCGCCGCTGGGCAGGGCGTGCGGGGACGCGGCCATCGCACGCTCGATCGCCGCCTGGAGCCTTCGCTCCTCGCCGGCCCGGTCGCGGTACCAGGCTGTGCCCCAGACACGGTGCAGGTTCCAGCCAATGTCGCGGAGTACTTTCCCGCGGAGCCGGTCGCGATCGCGCGCGGCTTTGCTGGAGTGGTACTGATAGCCGTCGCATTCGACGCCCAGGGCGTACACGCCAGGGTGGCTGGGGTAGTGGATGCCGATATCGATGCGGTACCCAGCGGTGCCGACCTGCGGGGTGAGGCCGTATCCCCAGGAGCGGATGACATTGATGACGGACTCGACAACCGGAGATTCGGCGTCACCGCCGGCACTGATGCCGGGCGCGAGCACGGAGAGGCCACGGGCGGCGTAGTCGAGGTAGCGGCGCAGCTGCCGCAGTCCTTCGCTGGTGACGGATTCGGGGATGTCGCCGGCGCGGATGCTGCTGACGATCTCGTTGCGGTAGCGGGCACGGGTGATCGCCACGTTGAGCCTGCGCCACCCTCCCGGCCGGTTGAGCGGGCCGAAGTTCATCGTGATCTTCCCGGTCTGGTCCGGTCCGTAGCCGATGGAGAAGATCAGGACGTCCCGCTCGTCGCCCTGGACCGTCTCGGCGCTCTTGACGAAGAACCCCCGCAGCCGGTCGTTGGTGAAGAACCTGTCCAGGTCGGGGCGGTACTGGCGGGCCCGGCTGACGGCGGCCTCGATGGCGTCGGCCTGCGCCTCGCTGAAGGTCACCACGCCCAGGCTGAGGGCGGGGCGGGTGTCGTAGTGGTGGATCACCCGCTCGGCCACGAGCATGGCCTCCTGCGGGTTGTCCCGCGACGTTCCGCGCCAGTAGGTCCCTTCGACCCAGAACAGCTCCACGCCGACGTCGGGCCCGTCGGTGTGCCTGCTGGGGAACGTGGCCAGGCGCCCGGAGTAGAACGTGGCGTTGGAGAAGGCGATCAGCGCCTCATGCCGGGACCGGTAGTGCCAGCGCAGGGTGAGGTTCCGGTAGGCGCCGGATCCCTGTGCGAGGTCGAGGACCGACTCACAGTCGGAGGAGCCGTCCCGCTCTTCCGGACGCTGGTCCCCGTCGTCCGGCGCGTCGCTGGTGACGAAGCTGGTGGGGGGCAGCTGCTTGGCGTCCCCGGCCAGGATCAGGGAGCTGCCGCGGTAGATGCAGCAGACGGCGGCGGCCGGGCCGACCTGGCTGGCCTCGTCGACGATGACCACATCGAAGCGCATGTCGGCGGGCAGGTACTGGCTGACCGCCAGCGGTGACGTCATGAAACATGGCTTGATCGCCTGGGCCACGTGGCGCGCCCGCTCGATGAGGGCCCGCACGGGCAGGTGCTTTCTCTTTTTCTCCGCCTCCCGGTGGATGATGGCCGACTCACCAATGTCGCTGCGCGGGCGCCGGGCGTTGCAGGCGCGGATGATGTCCCCGGCCGCTGCCGCTATCAGAGCCCGGTCCAGCTCCTGGTACTCCCTGACCAGCGCGTCCCGGTCGGCCGCGCCGACAGTGGCCAGGGCGGGGTCGGTCCTGAGGTGATGCTCGGCCCACTCCTGCAGCCGCGCCCGCTCGATCACCTGGGGCACCTGGGCGGGCTCGACGTGCTCGGCGATGCAGAAATCGACGGCCGCATCCAGGCCATGGGCGGCCAGCGATGCGCGGGCGGCCTGGTAGGTGTGCCATTCATCCCGCCCGCTGGGGTCGTCGAACATGACCGCGATGAGATTGGCGGTGTCGGTGTAGTCGTCGAGTTCGGCTGCGAGCTCGTCCTGGCGGTCCGGGCTGAACGCCGCCATCACGGCGTCTTTGGCCTGGCGCCAGGCATCGGCGGCCACGGTCAGGCGGGGCGTGGGCACGGCGCTCTCGGCCGCCTTGAGGTGAGCGGGGGTGAGCGGGCCGGTGCCGCCGGTGATCATCGCCCGCAGGTGCCGCGCCCAGTCGAGCGTGGCCCGTAGCGCCGTGAGATCGGTCTGATCTCCCGCGTACAGATCACCGCATACGTCCCGGAACGCAGCATCCTGGTCGGCCAGCCGCTCGTGCGCGGAGTCGGCCGCCTCCCGCAGGCCGACCAGGCGCCGGGTCTGGCCGAGAGTGAGCGGCCGGCCCGCGACCTCACTGACCGTATGCGTGAACGCGGCGGCCGCGTACAGCGGCGCCAGGTGGGCCCGCAGCCACCCGATCGCGTCGGTGATCGGGCCGTTCAGCAGCTCCGGGCGGGCGGCGGTCGTGGGCGGCGGTGCCAGGGTTGCCTGCCAGGCGGCCAGGTCCTGGCGTGCCTCGGCCGCCAGGCCGGTGATCTCCAGGTTCGGCCGCGCATCGGCGGAAATGTAGCTGGCCGCCTTCCGGAGATCCTGCCCGTGTGCCCGCTGGATGGCGCTGGTGGCGCGGTTGAGTGCGTGGCCGAGCCGGTCGAAGTCGGTGGCCCGGCCCGCGTAGTAGCGGCCAAGCAGCGGAGCGCCGGCGGCCTCGGCGGATGCGAGCGCCTGTGCGGCGCGCTTCCAGGCCACGGCGAGCGGGAGGTGCTGGCACGCCGTTTCCCTGTTGACCCCCTCCCTGGTGAAGCTCGCGACGGTCTTCTTGTCCGTCCGGTACTCCGCGGACAGTTTGCCCAGGTGGTGATGTTCGCCGTCAAACCGGCCGGCCAGGCCCTGGACATCGGCGTAGAGCACCTGGGGGGTGTAGTAGGCGCTGGCGTCGGCTTCCGCCCGGGTGAGCGTTTGGTGGGCGTCGTAGAGAGCCCGCCCGGCTTCGCGGGCCTCCTGGCTACCCGGGATGGACAGCCACCCGCGTTCGGGCTTGTCCGGTTCTTCGGCCAGATCCGCGATGAGGAGCAGGTCAGCCGCGTCGCTGAAGGTGTCCGGGGCCCGCAGGCCGAGCGTGCTGGCCAGGCCGGACAGCGTCCCCAGGCGCCTTTCCAGCATGTCGGCCTCGGCCGAGAACGCCTGGGAAAGCCCGGTGATCTGCTCAACGGTCAGGCCCCCGGCATCGGCGCAGGCCGGTGTCAGCCTGGCCAGGGCCGAGTCGTCGAGGGCCGGCAGCATGCCGGATCGCGGTATGGCCGACCAGGGGACCCCGGCGCCCCGGGCCGCCTGGTCCTCGCAGGCAGCGATCTCGCTGAACGCGGCGCCGAGCTGGGTCACCGCCGCGTCGGCCGGGTCAAGGGTGCCCGCCGTCAGCCATTCATCCGGCATGCCCGGCGGCCAGGTCAGGAGGTGGTCGAGGAGCCGGGCCAGGACACCGGCGTCGGATGGGCGGGTCAGCCCGGTGACCTGGGCCAGCGTCTCGTTGGGCCGGGTCATCCCGGTCAGGGTCTCAAGGGCGGACGCCGCCTGGTAGAGCCGGTCATCGAGTGAGCCCTGCTCGGTGACGCCCCGCCACACGAACGAACCTCCCTGCGCGGCCGGCCGCCACGCCCGGGACAGGGTCGCTGCGGTCTGCCGGATTTCGCCGAACATCTCCAGCGTGAGGTCGGCTACCGGGGCACGTCCGGTCGTGGGGGCGGCCGGGACCGCGCGCATGGTGGCGATCACCCCGAGAATGTCATGCAGCGCGTACCCGAGCGGGCCGCGCGGGCGGTTCATGGCCTCGGCGTAGGCGCTGAGCTGCTCACGGCGCTGACGGGCCGTGTCCATGTCCGCGCGCGGCATCGGCGCGGGCGCCACCGGCATCGTGTCGAGCGCCTTCCCCAGCGACACCGCCACCTGCCTGCGCGTCGCCTGGTGCGAGTGCAGCTCAAGCAGATACGCACCCAGGCCAGCGTCGGCCAGCCGGTCTCTCACCACGTCGAGCGCGGCCGCCTTCTCCGAGACGAACAGCACGGTCTTCCCGGCGTGCAGCAGCACACCGATCATGTTCGCGATCGTCTGGCTCTTGCCCGTGCCGGGCGGCCCGTCCAGCACGAACGACCGGCCGTCGAGCGCGGCCGCGACGGCGGCCCGCTGTGACGCGTCGGCGTCCAGGATCACCGGGGTGCTCTCCGGGGCGGCCCGGGTGTCGATCTCGTGCTCGGGGATCTCGTCGAAGACGAAGCCGGCCCCCGCCGCGGCCGGGTCGTCCGGGCCGCCCGCCACCAGGGCCCTCACCGCGGGGTGGGCCGCGGCCAGGTCCTCATGGTCGAGCAGATCCCGGTACATCGCTTCGGCGGCGAAGGAGAAGCACGACAGCACGACGCCGTCGCTGACCTGCCAGCCCTCCCGGGCGGCGACCGCCGCGCGGACGGTGTCCAGCAGCCCGCCCAGCGTCACCTCCTCCGCCTCGTCCATGGGTGGCAGCGTGATCCCGTTCTGGGCCAGCTTCCGGACGAGCGCGGGGTTGAGGACCGGGTCATCCTCGGCCGGCTCCAGCGCCGGCAGCCGCCGTGGCCCGGTGGCCACCAGCCGGACCGGGACCAGCAGCACCGGGCTGGTGTAGCGGGCGCGGCTCTCGCCGGACCACGTCAGGGCGCCGAATGCCAGGTACAGGACCCACTGGCCCCGGTCGAGGTACTCCTGGTTCGACCGCCGCATGAGCGCCCGCAGCTCGGCGGCGAGATCGTCCGGGCCAGCGTCGGCATCGAGGATGTCCGCGGCGGGCGGCGGGATCTCGGGTGCCCGCTCGCTGTGGCCATTGGCTGGCCCGGCTGGTTCCCCCGCGCCCGGCAGAGGCCAGGCCGGCTTCGGCCCCAGGGACCGGAACGTGCACGTGCCGCCCGACCTCAGGCGGGAGAGGAGGTCGTCGGCGGAGGGGCGGACCAGCCTGAGCATCCCGGTCCTGCCCGGCGCGAGGTCGAGCAGCGGACTGGCCGCCGTCGCCTTGATGAGGCTGTCCCGCCAGCTGCCGATCGCAGCGCGGACGAGCATCTCCCGGTCGGCTGAAGGCCGGTCGTGGCCGTCGTCCCGCACGCCGTGCCCCTCCGTTCGCATCATCTAGGCCGGGGCCCGGCAGCTTTCGCAACCACCGGATGCGGTGGCTCCGGCAGTCCTGCGGCGGGACTGCCGTCGGCACTTGCCCCCAAACTAGACGCCGGGTCGGACGGACTGGATGTCCTGTGAGTTGAGCAGGAAACCACCGTAAAGAAACCAGCGCGTATCGCGGGGCAGAACGCGCATGTCCGGGTTCGGCGAGAGCGCCCGATTCGGGGGGATTTGCCGGGTTCCGCCGGGCCGGGATGGGCGCTAATGGCCTGTTCCGGCGGGATTGGGTCTCTGCGGGGTCCCTTGGCACCGGTGCTCCCGCCCGCGCCGGAGGCAGTCGGCGTGCGACGCTGTTGCCCATGGCCGGTTCCGGGGGCCACGATCCCATCCGCCGCAGCTACGACGCTGTCGCGGAGAAGTACGCGGACGGCTTCCGCGACGAGCTCGCCTATAAGCCGCTCGACCGGGCCCTCCTCGTCTGCCTCATCGAGCAAACCGGCCCGGGTGCGCCGATCGCCGATCTCGGCTGCGGCCCGGGGCACGTGTCGGCCTGGCTCGCCAGCCACGGCGCGGCCGCGGTCGGTATCGACCTGTCCGCCGGCATGATCGCCGTGGGTCGCCGGGACTATCCCGAGGTCGAGTTCCGCCAGGGGGACTTCCTGGAGCTGCCAGCGGGCGACGGTGAGTTCGGGGCAGCCGTCGCGCTCTACTCGATCATCCACCTGGAGCCCGGCGAGCTGCGCCGCGCCTTCGCGGAGATCCACCGCGCGCTGCGGCCCTCCGGGCTGCTCCTGGCGGCCTTCCACATCGGCTCTGAGGTGAGGCACGTGACCGACTGGCTGGGGCACGAGGTGGACGTCGACTTCCGCTTCCTCGAGCCGGCCCATGTCACCGAGGCCATGGAAGGCGCGGGCCTCGTGGTGGAAGCGCAGCTGGAGCGCACGAACTACCCGGAGGAGAACGAGACGCGCCGCGGGTACCTGCTGGCCCGGCGCCTGCCGTGAACGTGGCCGCGGGCTGAGCCGTCACGGGCGCGGCCCGCAGCGGCGCCGGCCGGAGCGCCCGCCGGCTACTCCTCTTCCAGGCAGAACGGATGACCGGCCGGATCGGCGTAGACCCGGAAACCCGGCTCGGTGCTGGGCAGCCGCGTCGCCCCGAGCGCGAGCACCTTCGCTTCCGCGGCATCGATGTCGCTGACGCGGATGTCCAGATGGACCTGCTGCGGGAAGGCCGGGTCGGGCCAGCGCGGCGGCTGGTGATCCGGTGCGTGCTGGAAGCTCATGCGGGCCTGGCCGTCGCCGATGTCGACCCAGTCGCCGTCGACCCTGGTGACCGGCAGCCCGAGCAGCTCCGAATAGAAACGCGCCAGAGTGTGCGGGTCGCGGCAGTCGAACACCACCGAGGAAAGCCGGCCGATCATCGGGCACCCTCCGCCGAACTCATCTGTGCCGATGCTGCCAGCCGGGTACGACACTCCGGTGCGTGACCGGACCAGGCGCGCTACCGGAACTGCGTGAGCGACAGGATGTTGCCGTCGGGGTCGGCGAACCAGGCCACCTTGTCGCCCCCTGGTGTCGTCCACACGCCGCTGTCGTCCTGGTCCATGCTGTCGTAGCGCAGGAACACGACACCCTTGGCCGACAGGTCCCCCGCCGTCGCCGCGATGTCGGCGACCTGCCAGCCCAGGACCGTATAACCGGCGCGTGAGACTTCGGGGACCGCGGTCACCCGGAGCATGGTGCCGTTCGCGTCGAAGACGCACGCGAAGTCGCTCTGCTCGGTCATGGGCAGGCCCAGGACCTGCTCGTAGAACACCCGGGCCCGGCCCAGGTCGGTCGTGCCCGCGAAGGCGATGAGAGCGCTCGAGCCCAGCATGGCATCCCCCCCGTTCAGAAGGCCTGGCGCACGCCGATCCTAGCGGCGGCGCACGACAGCGCGCGGCGGGGGCGGTGTGCCACCGCGCCGCTCCCGCCGCCGGGCTGGGCCTGCCGCTACGGCTTGTGAACCACCCCGGCGTGCATGAACACCTGGGCGGTCGTGCAGGCCCCGAACGGGTAGGGGACCAGCTTGGACGTGAACTGGTTCGGCGGGTAGACCCGCAGCCCGGCCGCGGTGACCGGGTGGCAGACCCCCGCGGGGAAGACGCCCACGTCGGTGATGGCCAGCACCGCGGTCACGGTCGCCCCGTTGGCCAGCGTGACCGTGTGCAGCGTCGCGTTGGGCCAGGCCGCGGGCTGGCCGATCTGGCCGCCGCCGAGGTTGACCGCGGAGACCCCGGGATGGCCGCGCAGGGTGCACGCGTGCCCGGACAGGTTGGTGAAGTTGAGGTTGGAGTAGAAGGTCCCGGCCGCACCTTGTTCGTTGTTCATCCAGACGACCAGGCCGGCGGCGGGGCAGGCCGGGACGCTGGCGGCAACAGCGGGTGCCGCCGGGGAGGCGGTGGCGGCGAACGAGGCCACCGGGATCAGCGCCGCGGCGCAGGCGACGGCGGCCGCGCCGGCCAGGCGCCGGGGTGAGAGGGTGGTGGGGAGGTGCATGGCGGCCCCCTTTGCTTGATGGTTACGGACCCATGCACTCATTAGGAGTGCGCAGCCTGCCTGCTGGATATGGCCATGGGGAGGCCTCCCCATCCCGGACGGGGAGCGCCCGTTGACGGGCCGCTGCGGTGTACCTACCGTTTTGCCTCAAGGAGACACCGGGCCTGTGCTGCTGATCGTGATGTACGAGGCGCAGACGTGGCGCGTCCGTCCCGGCGAGCCGTTCACGTTCGGGCGGGCGCCGGAGTGCTCCGCCGTGCTGCCCGCCGCCGACCGGGGCGTGTCACGCACCGCCGGGAGCTTCCGTTTCCACGACCGGTGGTGGTGGCTGCATAACGACAGCAGCGTCTCGGTGCTGTGCCTGCTGGGCGACCGCGGATTCCGGGTCAACCTGCCGCCCGGGCTGGAGGCCCCGCTGCAGCAGTGGCATGCCAAGGTGACCGTGAACGGCGCGCTGGGCCAGTACACGCTGCGGCTGCGCCTGCCCGATCTTGATGACGTGCCCGACCCGGGCCAGCAACCCCCGGCGACAGGGGAGCGCGCAGTGACCGCCGCCCGCCGCCGCGTCCGGCTGACCGACGATGACCGGCTGGTCCTGGCGGCGCGGTTCGAGCCGTACCTGACCTGGCGGCATGCTGGCGAGCCCGCGCCACGCAGTGCCCGGGCGACCGCGGAGCGGATCGGCTGGCAGGCCCACGCGGTGGCCAAGCGGTGCGAGAACATCAGGAACCGGTACGTGCGGATGGGCTTCCCGGGACTGCGCGGTCCGCGCGCGCTGGACGAGCTTGCGCTGCTGCTGATCTCCACGGGCCAACTGACCGCGGCCGACCTGCGGCGCCTGCCGGCCACGGCCCCACCGTGCTGACCGCCGCCGACCTGCGGCGCCTGCCAGCCCGGCCCCGCCGGGCTGACCGCCGCTGGCCCACGGCCCTGCGGCGGCGTCGTCCGGCCGACCGCCGCGTGGCCGACCGCCGCGTGGCCCGCCTGGCCCCGCCTGGCCCGGCCTGGCCCCTACCATTTTCGTGTGCCGAGAGAGCGGGTTCTGGTGACCGGCAGTGCCGGGCATCTGGGTGAGGCGCTGGTCCGCGTCCTGCGCGCCCAGGGACGCGAGGTGGTGGGACTCGACCTGCTCGACTCGCCGTTCACCACGGTGGCCGGGCCGGTCACCGCCCGCGACGTCGTCCGCCGCTGCCTCGACGGGGTCGGCGCTGTGCTCCACGCGGCCACGCTGCACAAGCCGCACATCGGGTCGCACGGGCGGCAGGCGTTCGTGGACACCAACGTCACGGGGACGCTGACGTTGCTCGAGGAGGCCGCCGCGGCCGGGGTCGGGAGCTTCGTGTTCACCAGCACCACCAGCGTCTACGGCCGGGCGCTCACGCCGCTCCCGGGTGAGGGAGCGGTGTGGATCACCGAGGACGTCGCCCCGGTTCCCAGGAATATCTACGGGGTGACCAAGACGGCCGCCGAGGACCTCTGCGAGATCATCAGCCGGGATCACGGCCTGCCCGTCGTGGTGCTGCGCGTCTCGCGCTTCTTCCCCGAGGCCGACGACCGGGATCAGGTCCGCGCCGCCTACCCCGACGCCAATCTCAAGGCGAATGAGTATCTCTACCGCCGGGTCGATCTCCAGGACGTGGTGGACGCGGCCCTGCTCGCCATGACCCGGGCGCCCGCGATCGGCTTCGCGAAGTACATCGTCAGCGCCACCACGCCGTTCACGCCCGGCGACCTGGCCGGGCTGGGCAGGGACGCCCCCGCGGTCGTGCGGCGGCTCTTCCCGGACCAGGAGGCGGAGTACGCGCGGCGCGGCTGGGCGATGTTCCCCACGATCGACCGTGTCTACGTCAACGAGCGGGCTCGCAGCGGGCTCGGGTGGCGGCCCCGCTACGACTTCCGCTCCGTGCTCGACCAGCTCAAAGCCGGCCAGGACCCGCGAAGCCCGCTCGCCCGGGCGGTCGGGGCCAAGGGCTACCACCGCGTCTCCACCGGGCCGTACACCGTCCGCTGACCCGCGGAAAGACCGCATCAGCGCCGCGCTGGGCGGGGTCACGCTCGCTGCGCACGGCGGCCGCCGAAGGCGCAGCGGACGCCGATGTCCGCCACGTGGTCGAGCACATCCGCCCGCTCACCTGAAGTCGCTGGGCCCGGGCCGGGCTCCTTCCCCTCCGGCCTGCCCGGCGGCCAGGCCGGTGAGCGCCTCGATCACGCTGGTGATGTGGGCCAGCATGGCGGCCTCGGCCCCCGGCGAATCCCCGGTAGTGATGGCGTCGACGATGCGCTCGTGCTGGGCCAGCGACACCGCTGGCCGCCCCGGCACCAGGGCCAGCGTGAACTGGTGCCGGACCATCTGGGCGCGCAGGCGCTCAAGGATGCCGGTCGCGGTCTGGTGGCCGCCGATGCTGCGGATCAGCGCATGCAGGCGGGCGTTGGCGTCGCTGTAGCGCATCAGCTCGGCCGAGGCGACCGCCTCCCTCATCTCCGTGATGATCCGCTGGAGCTCCGCGGCCCCGACGGGAGTGGCGCGCTGCGCCGCCCGGCCGGCGATGAGGCCCTCCAGCAGCCGGCGGACCTCGGTGATCTCGATCGCTTCTTCAATCGGGATGATGCGGACCCGGGCACCCCGGTGCCGCTGAACGTCCACCAGCCCCTCGCTGGCCAGCACCGGGATCGCGGCGCGGACCGCAAACCGGCTGCAGCCGAACCGCTCGCACAGATCCACTTCGACCAGGCGCTGGCCGGCCGCGAACTCGCCCGCCAGGATGGCGGCCCTCAGCTCGTCGAGCACACCTTTCTCGTCGGCCACGGCTAGCCCGTCTCTCGTGGATCGTGGCCGGCGCGGGCTGAATCCGCGCCGGCCAGCAGCCGGCTGTTGGCCACGATCATGGTGGCGATCTCCCCATCGCTGGGCGTGGTGCTGGTCAGCATGAGATCACCGCCCCCCTGTCAGCAGGCCCTTGCCACCTGGCCCGTGTTGATGGCCGCCAGCACCGCGTGCTGGCCGCTCCTCGGCACCGTCAGCTCGCCCATGATCCGGCCCCGGTAGAAGATTAGGACGCGGCCGCACGGTGAGGCCAGTTCGTCCGCTGTTCACACGCATCCCGTGGCTCGCTGGGGTCCCGAGTATTACCAGGTTATCCAGGCAATATTGTCCGGTAATTTTGTCGCCAAAATTACCGGACAACTTCGGATACGATAGAGAGACAGGTAGACACCGTCAAGCGCGCCTGCGGGCGCGGCCTCGTCATCGTCGGCGTGCTGGCGAGCGCCTGGTCCATTACCGGCGACGGAATCAGCCGGACCGCCTGGTTCAAGATCGGCCCGCGCGCACCGGCCTCAGCGGGCGTGGCCGGTGCCCGTGGCCGCCGCGGGCCAGCCGGCTAGCCGGTCTCCTCCCCGGCCAGCCGGAAATCCATGTCGGTCACGTAGTCAACATCGGGCGGGTCATCGGGCCCGGCCGGCCGGAACCGCTTGACCAGTGAGTCCTTCACGCCGAAGACGGTGTCGCTGTCGAGGTAGGGATTCTCCGCGTCGAAGATGTGCGTGGTGACGGGCCGGTGGCCGGGGGCGGAGACGATCGCGTGGATGTGGGCGGCCCGCCAGTGATGCCGGCCGGCCGCGTGCAGGAGGCCGCCGGCCGGGCCGTCGGTCGGGATCGGGTAGCTGACCGGCCGTACCGTGCGGAACTGGTAGGCGCCGTCTGGCCCGGTCACGAAGACCCCGCGCAGATTGAACCGTGGCTGCTGCGGGTCCTGGGTGTCGTAAAGCCCGTTGCTGGCGCTCTGCCAGACGTCGAGCGTGGCGCCGTCCAGCGGCCTGCCCTCGCGGCCGGTCACCCGGCCGCGGACCAGGGTGGGCCGGCCGTCTTCCGGGCGCCCGATCTGCTCGCCCATCGCGCGGGCCGGCGCCCCCGGCACGTAGAAGGGGCCGAGGACCGTCGACTCGGTGGCCCCGTCCGCGGCGTTGATCAGATCGACCACGGACGAGAAGCCCAGGACGTCGGAGAGCAGAACGAACTCCTGCCGTTCGCTGTCGCATTTCTGCCCGGTCGCGGTCAGGAACTCCACCCCCGCCAGCCACTCTTGCGGTGTCAGCCGGGTCTCCACCGCGAACGCGTGCAGGTGGCTGATGAGGCTGGCGAGGATCTGGCGCAAACGCGGGTCCGGCGTGCCCGCGTACGCGGCGAGCACCTGCCCGGTGAGCTGGTCCGGGGTCATCGCGGTCATGCTGCCGCCTCCTTGCCCGCCGGGCTGGCCAGGCCGGGTCCGGCGCTCGCGCGTGGCGGTGCGCCCGGCGTCAGACCCACACGGTAGCCGAAGGGGGCAGGCGCCGCCGTGCCCTCACCGCCACCGGCCGCGCCGCGCCGTCGGCCAGGGCGGCTCCCCGGACTGCCCTGCCGTTGAGCCGCCCTGGCGACGGGTCCCCCGCCGGTTGGTCTTCCGGTCCCCAGTGCGCCGGCCGCTGGGGGAGGTGTGGGTCGCAGGCCCCGTCCCGGTCCTAGCCCGAGCCTGGATGGCTGAGGCAAGCCAGGCAACAGGGAAATCCCTATATTCCACCGTTCGTGGCCTGCACATGGGTTTTCCTTTACCAAACCATTAAGGTAGTCATCGCCATTAGCATCGGATCATTTGGCCGTTTTCCAGTTGATCGGGCGCGGCGATGCAATGCCAGGTACCGGCTGTCGCCCATAAGGCGCTGCGGTAACGATGAACCGGTTGGCGGCCGCTGCCGTTAAGTGGTTAGGGCGAATTTGGCCGTTTTCGACAGCTGAATTCGAGGGGCCTATGGGAGCGGGTGCGGCGGTAGTGACGCCGTGGAGGTCGGCACGATGCTTCAGCAAACGGCAGATCCGGAATTGGGGCGCTCGGGTACGCTCGCTGGCCGCCAGGCCGAATGTGAGGTCATAGAGCAGGCGCTCGCGCGCCTTGCCAATGGCGCATCGCAGGTCATCGAGCTGACTGGCGATCCAGGGATCGGCAAGACCAGATTACTGTCGGAGCTGGCGCGCCGGGCCGGCGAACGCGGTTTCCTGGTCCTGGAGGGCCTGGCGCAGCACAGCGGGGGACGGGTCCCGTTCTACGCCCTGGCCGACGCGCTCGACGATCACCTCGCCGGGCTGGACGTCGGCCTTCGTGAGGCCGACCGCGACGTGCTGGGCTCGATCTTCCCGTCGCTCCGGCGTCCCGGCCAGGAGAACGCCCGCCCTGTCTTCGAGCGGTACCGTCTGTTCCGGGCGGTGCGGGCGCTGCTGGAATCGCTGGCCTCGCCGGAACTCGTGCTGCTCCTTGACGACATGCAGTGGGCCGACGAGGACACCGCGGAGCTGCTCGCCCAGTTGCTGCGCCAGCCGCCCCGCAGGCCCGTTCTGCTCGCCCTGGCCTACCGCTGCCGGCAGGCGCCCGCGCGGCTGCGCGCGGCGGTGGCCGCGGCCAGGGGTGGCTACCCGCCGGCCTGCCTGAGCCTCGGCCCGCTGAGCGAGGCCGAGGCCGAGACGATTCTCCGCGGGCGCGGCAGCCGGTCGTGGCGGCGCGCCGTCTACCAGGCCAGCGGCGGCAACCCGTTCTACCTGGACGCGCTGGCGCGCCGGGCCCAGGAGCGGGGGCCCGTGGACGACGGCGAGCCAGGCAGCGCTTCCGGGGGCGAGCTGCCGCCGGCCGTCGCCGCGGCCCTGATCGATGAGCTGCTCGCGCTTTCCCCCGCCGGGCAGCTGGCGGCACGGTCGGCCGCGGTGATCGGCGACCCGTTCTGCGTCACGTCCGTCGGCCAGGTGTCAGGGCTTGACCCCGATCACGCGGCAGCCGCGATCGATGAGCTGGCCACGGCGGATCTGATCCGCCCGATCGAGCCGACCAGGCTGTTCGCCTTCCGCCACGCCATCGTCAGGTCCGCCGTGTACGAGAGCGCGAATCCGGCCTGGCGGGTGGGGGCGCACGACCAGGCCGCGGCCGCGCTGCGGCACTGCGGGGCGCCGCTGACGGCACAGGCCTACCACATCGAGCGGGCCGCCGAGTTCGGTGATCTGGGGGCGGTCGGCCTGCTGGCCGAGGCCGCAAGCACGGTCCAGCCGCAGGCGCCGGCGACCGCCGCGCAGTGGCTGGAGGCGGCACTCCGGCTGCTTCCCGCCGACACCGGGACGGAGCAGCAGCGGACGGCGCTGCTGCTCCGCCTGGCGCTGGCGCTCGGTGCCGCCGGCCATCCGCGGGAGAGCCGCGACGCGCTGCACACGGTACTTGGCCAGCTCGGCAGCGACCAGCCGGACCGGCGGGTCGAGGCGGTCACGTTCTGCGCGCTGATGGAACGGCAGCTGTCCCGCCACGAGGAGGGGAAGGCCCTGCTGCTGACCGAGTTGTCGGCGATGACCGACCACGACACCGCCGCGGCCGCAACCCTCAAGTTCGAGCTGGGCAGCGGTGAGCTGGCCGCCGGCGACCCGGCCGCATCGCGGCGATGGGCGCGGGACGCACTGGCCGCCGCTGAGCGCCGCGGGTCGGCCGGGCTCCAGGCCGCCGTGCTCGGGCTGCTAGCCAAGGCGGAGGCGATCTCCAGCGACACCGGCAGCGCCGTCGCTCACGTCACCGTCGCGGCCTCGTTGCTTGACGGCATGCTCGACGGCGAGCTGGAGCAGCGTCCAGACGCTGCGCTGCTGGTCGGCTGGGGTGAGTTCCTCCTCGACCGCCCCCGCTCGGCTCTGCGGCACTTCGATCGCGGGCTGGCCGTGGTCCATCGGAGCGGCCGGGCCGTCGCCGTGGCGCCCCTGCTCATCGGCCGCATCCTGGCCCTGCGGGCCACCGGTCGGCTGGCCGAGGCGTCCTCGGCCGCGGAGGACGCGGTGGAACTCGCTGCGCTGTCCGGCCACGACGAGCACCGGACCGCGGCACTGGCCCTGCGCTCCTGGGTGGCGACCTGGACCGGCGACCTCGAGGCCGCACGCGCCGCGGCGGCGGTCGCGGCCGAGCAGTGGCCCCGGCATCCGCGCGGCTGGCGCGCGTTCCTCGCCGCGAGGACACTGTCGGACGCCCGGCTGGCCATGGGCGATCCCGAGGGATGCCTGGCCCTGGCCACCTCCGCCGCCGTGACCGAGCCGCCCGACGCCGCCGACTGGGCGCGGGTCGGCTGGTACGAGCTGCTGACCCGGGCCGAGCTGGCGGCCGGCCACCCGCCAGCAGCGGTCCGGTGGGCCGACGCGGCCGTGGCCACCGCACGCAAGCGGGACCTGCCGGGGTCTACCGGGCTCGCCCTGCTGGCCCGGGCCCAGGCCCTTACCGCGGCCGACGCCCCGGCAGCGTCCGGCTTCGCCGCCGCCGCGCGCGACGCGCTGAATGATGCGGGGATGGTCCTGGACGCCGCCCGCGCGGCGCTGGTGAGTGCCGCGGCGCTGGCCGCTCACGGTGACCGCGACCAGGCCGCCGCCCAGGCTCGGGCGGCGCAGTCGGTTTTCGAGTCCTGTGGCGCCGGGCCTTTCGCCCGCCAGGCGGCCAGCCTCCGGCGGCGGATCGCCGCCCGCGGCTCTCGTGGCGGTCCCGCGCCGGACAATCCGGCGGGCCGCACCGTGCTGTCCGGGCTGACCCGCCGGGAACAGCAGGTCGCCTCCCTGGTCAGCCAGGGCCTGACCAACCGGCGCATCGCCCAGCGGCTGCACGTGACGGACAAGACCGTCGAGATGCACCTGTCGAACATCTTCGCCAAGCTGGGGGTCTCCACGCGCACCGAAACAGCGGCCGCGGTGATCCGGGGCGGCTCAGCCGCCCGCTGGTGACCGGGGGGTGGCCGGTGCCCGGGGGGCTGATGCCGGCGGCCCGGCTTCGCCCGGGCGGTCCTGGGAGATCCACGCGTCGATGCGCTGCCACCAGTCGTAGAGCCATCGCTCCTGAGCCGCATGATCGAGAGACCGGGGCACCTCGCCGGCGGGTACCCGCCACCATTTCGCGCGGATGATCTGGTCCATCGGCAGGTTCCGCCATACGTCGCCGACACTGACCAGCCGGTCCAGCCCGGCGTGGGCTACGAAGATCACGTCGGCATCGGGGCACGCGGCAATGGCCGACAGCGCTCCCCCGGCCCGCGGCGGCAGCAGGTTGGGCATGTCCCGGGCGCGGGCGGCCAGATCGCCGCGGCCCTGCTGCTCCAGCCGCTGGATGCCGCGGTGCCAGCGGCCCGGGGTCCAGTTGCCTCCCTCCGGGAAGATCACCAGCGCGCCGAGCCGGTCGAGCCCGCTGGCCAGTCGCTCGATCTGCTCGACGAAGACTCCTCCGCCGGCCCGGCGCGGCTGGATGAAGACATTGGGAACGCGGTTGGCCACTACATCGAGGCCGGGATCAAGCTGCAGCGTCGCCTTCATGACCACCCGCGGCCGCCGTCCGTAGACGCTCAGCAAATGGCGGACGAGCAGGAATGAGTCACCCGGGCCCGCATGGCGGCTGAGCACGATCACCGGCCGGGCCAGCCGGGCCGCCTTTTCCCCGGCCGTCAGTTCCGGCTCCTCGATCTCGACCCCCACCCTGAATACCCTGGTGCCCGTGCGGTAAATCAGGTCGAGGAACCACCGCATGATCGCGTAGTGGCGGCTCTGAAAAGGCTCCGTGTGCAGCCGCCCGCCGAATCCGCTGGCTATCCACAGCCCCAGGCACATGAACAGCGTCGCGGTCTCCGCGGTCAGCCAGACGAGCGCGAACAGCAGCAGCCTGACCCCGCGCATGCGGCCAGCCCGGCCCGGCCGGCCGGACCGTGACCGCCGGACCAGGCTGAACGTCAAGGCGAGGACGGCGATCAGCGGGGAGAGCGCGATCAGCGCGACCGCGAGGACGATCACCAGCGGCGCCAGCACGGCCCGGCGTAGCAGCCTGGGTGGGAGCATGGGGCTCCTCCCGTCCTCGATGGCCGGATCAGTGACCGTCAAGCTCGGCGAGGTACCGCGCGGAGGCGGCGTACGCACGCTCGATGCTCGCCGTGACCTTAGTCTTGTCGCGGTAGCGCAATTGCGACAGATCCGGCGGCTGCCGGTCTGTCCCCGCGGGGAGGACGTGGACCCGCACGTCGTCCGGCAGCGCTGACATCTCCTCGTGGAACCGGTGCCGACGGGCGATCTCGAAGGCGACCAGGCCCACTTCCCACGGGCGGCGGGGCACCGTCAGCGGCCGCTCGATCCGCCCGACATGCAGAACGAAGACGGTGCTGGCGCCGAGGGTAATGGCGCGCCCCACCGGGATGGAATGGACCAGGCCGCCATCGAAGAAGTGCTCGCCGCCGATCTCAACGGGCGGCAGCAGCCCGGGAACGGCACACGACGCCAGCACGGCGGGCACGAGTGGCCCGTCGCTGAACCAGTGCGCCCGGGCGCGTTCGATGCTCGCCGCGACGCACTGGAAGGGCAGCTCAAGATCGTCGAAGTCGGCCGCGGGAAGCGTATCGCGGAGCATGTCGCGCAGCGGCTCCATCGCATGCAGGTGGGTGCCCGAACTCGCCAGGCGCACGGCCTGGCCCCACAGGGTCCCGCTGAATGTCCGCTGGACCGCGTCGCCCTGCCACATCTGGCCCAGCCGCTCCGCCGCCCCGGCCGGATCGGCGGCGACGAACGCGCCGTTGATCGCGCCGATCGAGGTGCCGACGATCACATCGGGCGCGATGCCGGCCTCGGACAGCGCCCGGAGCATGCCGACCTCGTGGGCGCCCAGCACACCGCCGCCGCCCAGCACGAACGCCGTCTTCACCCCGTCTGCCTCCACCGAGGCCAGCCTAAAGGCCGGCGCTGGGCATCGGGCGGCGTGCTGCTGCTTCTCGGCCTCCTGCTCCGGCGAGTGCCCAGCTAGGAGCCGTGCGAGATGCTAACCAGCTGCGGCCAGCCGATCGCCCACCTCCTGGAGAACGCGGATCAGGCCAGCAATGGTCGAGAGAGCGGACAGCCCGAGGGCCTCGTTATGGCCCGGCGAAAGCGGTAGCCGGTCCAGCAGGTCATCCAGTTCCGCAGCGTGGCCGATATCGAGGTCGGCGTGTTCGAGCATGGTCCGGAAGGCGCTGGGCGGCAGGCCGGATCTGCTCTGGAGATCCTGGAGGCGTCGCCGGTTCGGCGGGTTTCCCTCGAGGACCATCAGGTAACCGAGAACACACACCGGGTGATAGTGCAGAACCCAGTAGTACTGCGCGCCGACCAGCGCCGCGACGGCGCCCGAAGGTGGCCGGCTGAGCAGTTCCGCTGAGGCCACACCAACGCTCTGAAGGTCCTGCAGCAGCCACTCGTCGTGGCCGCGCTCCTCTTCGGCATGCCGGCGCAGGTAGTCGACCAGCCCGGCCGCGACCGGGTCTGCGGCGGGAAGCTCGCAGGCGCGGTCCCGGGCTGTTTCCAGCAACGGCACGCTGGCCCGGACCGAGCCGTACAGTGCGCCCAGGAACGCGAGCCAGGCCGCGGCGGGCTCCGGATGCTGGTCGAGGCGGCGCCGGGCGGCCACCAGCGGTGGCAACGCGAGCGCGATCTTGCCGCGCAGGACCGAACTAGACGACGTGGTGCCAGGACAGGCTGCCATCGAGCAATCCGGCTTCGGTCAACGCGAAGGCCAGATCGGAGAGAGCCTTCAGTTCGTCAAAGGTCATACGGGTGAGTGCGTCCCAGACTTGCGGCGGCACGTCGCCTGAGTCGTATCCCAGGTCCCGCAGCGTGATGTCCGGATGCTCGACGAACCGTTGCCGCCTCACCGGATCGCAGATGATGTCGTCCAGTACCCCCAGCACCTCGAGGATGTTCTCGCTCGCCATCGTCCCCCCTCTTCTCCAGACTGGTGCTTGCCTATACTCACGCGTCCCAGCTGTCAAGTTTGCCCGCGTTGACCGGCCCAGGTCACAATGAGCTGTCGGTGGGGTGGGGTGGTCGATGACGATCGGCGGGGAGAGGCGCAAGACCGTCACCGTACTGTTCGCAGACATGGTCGGCTCGACCGCTCTCGGCGAGTCGCTCGACCCCGAGCCGTTGCGGCAGCTGATGGTCCGCTACTTCGAGCAGATGGCCAGGGCCGTGCGGCGCCACGGTGGCACGGTGGAGAAATACATCGGCGACGCGGTCATGGCCGTGTTCGGGGTGCCCCGGGCGCATGAGGACGACGCCCTCCGCGCGGTGCGGGCAGCGGTCGAGATGCGGGACAAGCTGGACGAGCTGAATCTGGAGTTCGCCCGGGACTGGGGGGTCACTGTCGCGATTCGGGTCGGGGTCAACACAGGCGAGGTGATGGCCGGACTCCCGACTGACGATCAGTCCCTGGCCGTCGGCGACGCGGTCAACCTGGCCGCCCGGCTGGAGCAGTCCGCCGAACCGGGACAGATCTTGATCGGTGAGCAGACCAGGGCGCTGGTCGGCGACACGGTACGGGCCGAGGAGCTGCCGGCGTTGCCGGTCAAGGGCAAAAGGGAACCGGTGCGCGCGTGGCGACTACTCGAACTGATGCCCGCGCGATCGCGAGAGCCCGACTCGAACCTGGTAGGACGGGCATCGGAGCTGGATCAGCTCGAGGGCTGGTTCCGGACGGTGGTCGACCGGGGGACGTGCGCCGCGATCACGGTCGTGGGCTCCGCGGGTGTGGGCAAATCGCGACTTACCCGGGAATTTCTCGACGGTCTCGCCGACCGGGCGACAGCGGTCGAGGGACATTGCGTGCCGTACGGCGACGGGGTGACGTTCTGGCCGGTCAATGGGGCCATCCGGCGAGCGGCGGGCATCGGTCCGCGGACCGGGATCAGCCAGGCTCGTAGGCGGATCGCCGCGCTGCTCGACGGCATGGCCGACGGCGAACTGGTCGCGCCGCGGATCCAGTCGCTGCTCGGACTGCGCCGCGCTGCGCCTGGGCTTCAGGAAACCTTCTGGGCGGTCCGCCGGCTGTTCGAGCACATGGCCGGGCGAGGGCCGCTGGTCGCCGTCTTCGAGGACATCCACTGGGCCGAGCCGACGCTCCTGGATCTGCTCGAGTACCTGGTCGACCGGGTGCATGCGGCGCCAGTGCTGCTGGTTTTCGTGGCCCGCCCCGATTTGCTCGAAGCGCGGCCCGGATGGCTGTCGGGTAAACCGAACGCACGCAGGCTCAGTCTCGGCTCGCTGTCGGCGGCAGAGACCGACCAGCTCATCCGGCAGTTGCTGCGCGGGGCCCAGTTGGCAGATGAGCCGCGGGAGCGGATCGCGGCCTTGGCTGAGGGCAATCCCCTGTTTGTCGGCGAGAGCGTCCGGATGCTGATCGACGCCGGTGTTGTGCGGACCGCTGAACCTGGCTGGTCTGTGTCCGGCGGTCTCGCCCAGACCGCGATCCCGCCCACGATCCGCGCGTTGCTGGCCGCGCGGCTGGACCGGCTCGAGCCTGAGGAGCGCCTGGTGGCCGAGTGCGCCGCGATGGCCGGCCGGGTCTTCTGGTGGGGCCTGGTGACCGCTCTGGTCCCGGCCGAGGTCCGCCCCCGGGTGGCTGGGCACCTGCAAGCCCTTATCCGCAAAGAGTTCATCACGCCGGATCCATCGGAGATACCGGAGGACGATGCGTTCCGGTTCACTCATGCGCTGCTGCGCGATGTGACGTACGAGGGAATCCCGAAATCGGCCCGCTCCCAGTTGCACGAGCAGACCGCCGAGTGGCTGGCAAAACGGATGAGCACACGGGCCGGCGAGTACGACGAGATCATCGGCTACCACCTTGAACGAGCCAGCCGGTCGCTGACCGAACTCGGACCGACGTCGGACGCCGCCCAGGCGCTGGGCCGGCAGGCGTCGGCCTACTTGGACAGTGCCGCGGCGCGGGCCTTCGCGTCAGAGGACATGCTCAGCACGGTCTCGCTGCTGTCCCGAGCCGTAGCGCTGCTGCCGGAGAAGGACCGCGACCGGCTGATGCTGCTTCCCCGGCTGGCGTTCGCGCTGATCGAAACCGGCGATTTCCGCCGGCTGCCGCGGGTGATCGAGGAGACCTCACTTCTAGCCGGTGCGACCGGTGACGAGCGGGCGCTGGCCATGGCGGGCGTGCTGGAGCAGTGGATGCGGCTGGAAGCCGATCCCGACCGGGGACCGACGCAAGCCCGGGATACCGTTCGCGGGGCAATCAATACCTTCGAGACGATCGGCGACGATTACGGCCTGGCCAAGGCCTGGTCGCTGGTCGGGCTGGCTGACATCGTGTCCGCACGATTCGCCGACGCAGAGACAGCCTGGGCCCGGGCGGCGGTGCACGCACACCGGGCCGGTGAGCGACGCGACGAACTCGACGCGTTCACCTGGGGGCTGGTCGGCAGCTGGGCCGGGCCGACGCCCGTCGAGGCCGGGCTGGCCCGGACCGACCGGCTGCTCGAGCAGGCCCGGGGTGATCGGAAAGGCATGTCCGGGGTGCTGTTCTTGCGGGCGGCGCTGACGGCCAACCTTGGCCGGTTCGACGAGGCACGCGGACTGATCGCGCAGGCCCGGTCACTGTGCCGGGAAGTCGGCCTCACGCTCTGGGAAGCCGGACCGCTCACCCAGATGGCCGGCGTCGTGGAACTGCTGGCCGGTGACGCGGCCGCGGCCGAGACCGTGCTGCAAACCGGTGCCCACAAGCTACGCGAGATGGGACAGGCCGGTTGGCTGTCCACCGTGCTTGCCTGGCTGGCTGAGGCCGTCTACCTGCAAGGCCGGGCCGATCAGGCGTACGAGCTTTCCGAAGAATGCGAACAGCTCGCGGAAGGCGGCGACGTGTTCTCCCGCGTGCTCTGGCGCAGCGTCCGGGCCCGGGTGCTCGCCGACCGCGGCCGGACCGCCGACGCGGAGCAGCTGTCCCGGGAGGCGGTGACCCTCGCCGACGAAACCGACTCGCTGGCACTGCAAGCCGATGCCCGTCTCGGGCTCACGCACGTGCTGCGCTCGCTCGGCCGTCGCGGTCCGGCGGAGCGAACTTTTGCTGAGGCGATCGATCTGTACCAGCGCAAGGGAGCCGTCGCCGCCATCGCACGGGCGAAAGCCGCCGCGTAGTCCGAGCCGGGCGCCCAGGCGTGGGACACCATTGCGGCCTGCGGCGGCACCAGCGAGGATGGCCGCTGTGGGCGCAGTTCATAGGCCAGATTTCCTGACTGTCTACGCGTCATCTCAGCCCGACAAGCTGGCCGTCATCGATGACAGGCCAGGCGCGAACGTCGTCTCGTGGACCTACGCCCGGCTCGAGGCGGAGGCGAACCGCCTGGCCACCGTGCTTGCCTCGCTGGGCGTAGGCGCGGGCGGGAAAGTCATCTGGTGCGGCCCTAACTCGCCAGAGGTCGTGGCGGTCATCAACGCGACCAGGAAGCTGGGGGCGGTCGCGGTTCCGCTGAACTACCGCCTGACGGCCGCGGAAGCCCGCTATATCGTGATCCATTCCGACGCCTGCGCCGCTTATGTCGATGCGGAGTATGCGCACCTGATGCCGGCACCCCACGACGGGCGCGCCGGCAACCTGCGTGATGTGCTCGTCTACGGCGGCGCCGCCCCAGCCGGGATGCGCGGCGGCGACCTCGCCGCCCGGGCATCGGCTGAGCCTCCGGCCGGGCCGACCGAGGGCACTAACGCGACCATGATCTACACCTCCGGCACGACCGGCAAGCCGAAGGGCGCCTACCGCAAATTGACCGACCAGAGCACAGCGGTCGCGCTGATCGGCTTCATCGGCTACACGGCGGACGACATCTACCTCACCTCCGGGCCGCTGTATCACAGCGGCCCGCTGGCGTTCATGGGCGCCGGGCTCACGCTCGGCCAGACGATCATCGTCCAGCGGAAGGCCGAACCAGAGGACTGGCTGCGCCTGGTGGACAAGTACGGGGTCACCTCCACCTTCTCGGCGCCGCCGCTGATCCGGCTGGTGTGCGCGTTGCCCACCGAGGTCAAAGCCCGCTACGACCGGTCTTCGATGCGGATCATGCTGGCCAACGCCGCGCCGTGGAGCCTGGCGCTCAAACAGGCCTACCTGGCCGACTTCCCGGCGGGCTCGCTCTGGGAGATGTACGGATCGACCGAGCTCGGGGTGAACTGCGTCCTTGAGCCCAGGGACCAGCTGCGCAAGCCCGGCTCGTGCGGCAAGCCGGCCCCCGGTGTCGAGATCCGCTTGCTCGACGCCGACGGCAACGAGGTCACCGGGACCGGCCCCGCGCACCCGGGCGAGCTCTACGTCTCCTCCACCGCGGTCTTCAACGAGTACTACAAGCAGCCGGAGAGCTATCGGGCCGCCCGCCGCGGTGATTTCCACACCGTGGGTGACATCGCCTACCGGGACGAGGAGGGCTACTACTACATCTGCGACCGCAAGAACGACATGATCATCTCCGGCGGCATGAACGTCTACCCGGCCGAGATCGAGGCCGTACTGGAACAGCATCCGGGCATCTTCGACGTCGCGGTCTTCGGGATCCCCTCCGAGCAGTGGGGTGAGCAGGTGCACGCCACCGTGGTCCTCGCTCCGGGAGCGTCGCTGTCGGAGGCGGACGTGATCGCCCACACCCGCCAGCACCTGGCCGGGTACAAGTGCCCCCGGTCGGTGTCCTTCGCCGGCGAGCTCCCACGCACGGGCTCGGGCAAGCTGCTCAAGCGCGAGCTCCGGGCCCCGTATTGGGCCGGGCATACAAGGCAGGTCAGCTAACCGGGCGCACCACACGTTCGCCTGGACTTCCTGGCCGGTGATCCGGGGCGGTGGCGGCATGAGGCCAACCGCAGGCGGTGCCTGTGACGGTATTCGTTCTGCTCATTCAGCTCTCGGCGACCAGAGCAGCTACTGCCGCGCGCAGGGGCTCCAGCCGCTCGGCCGCGGTCTTGCGGGCGGCCGCCAGCGTCCGCGGCGTGGCTGGCTCGACGATCTCCAGGTAGGCCTTGAGCTTGGGCTCGGTGCCGCTCGGCCGGATCACTACCCGGGCGCCGGGCAGCCCGAAGATGAGCACGTCGGCAGGTGGCAGGCGGGGCTCCCCGGGCCGTCCAGCGTCGGCACCCCCGGCCAGCTCAGCGTTGGTGCCCCCGGCCGCCCCAGCCCCGGTGGAGAGATCGTGGCAGCCGGTCACCGGCTGGCCGGCCAGCGCGGCCGGGGGAGCGGCCCGCAGCCGGCCCATGATGCCGGCCGGGGACGGGGCGTGGAAGGTGACCTGCGCGGTCAGGTGGACACCGTGTTCGGCCTCCAGGGCGTCCCAGCGGTCAAGCAGCGACCGGCCAGCCGCCCGGGCGGTGGCGGCCAGCGACAGCAGGGCGAGGGCCGCGCTGATCCCGTCCTTGTCCCGCACCACGTCGCCCACCGCGTACCCGAGTGCCTCCTCGTACCCGAACAGGAAACGGCTGCCGGGTGCGCCCTGCCCGGCCCGGACGATCCACTTGAACCCGGTCAGCGTCTCGGCGTAACGGGCCCCGGCGGCCGCGGCGATCTTCGAGAGCAGCGTGGAGGAGACCACGGTGGTGACCACCAGCCGCTGCCCCGCCCCCGGCTCGGCGGCCGTCCTTTCCAGCAGGTAGGAGCCGATGAGCGCGCCAACCTGATCCCCCGTGAACACACGCCACACGCCGGGTGGACCGGGGCCGGGCGCCGCCACGGCGAGCCGGTCGCCGTCCGGGTCGTTCGCGAGCACCAGATCCGCGCTGTCCGTACGGGCCTGGGCCAGCGCCAGGTCAAGGGCGCCCGGCTCCTCGGGGTTGGGGAACACGACGGTCGGGAAGTCGGGATCGGGCTCAGCCTGGGCAGCGACCACGTCCGGGGCCGGGAAGCCCGCCCGCTCGATGGCCCGCAGCGCCAGGCGGGCGGCCACCCCGTGCAGGGGCGTGTAGACAACGCGCAGCGGCGGCAGGCCGGGCGGTGCGGGCGTTCCGTGCCGGGCCATCTCCGGCTGGGCCACCTGCGGCTGGGCCACCTGCGGCTGGGCCACCCGCGGCTGGGCCACCCGCGGCTGGAGCGCCCCACCTGAAGGCGGCCCGGCGCGGCTGGGCATCGCCGCGATGATGGCGTCGAGGTAGGCCTGGGCTATCTCGTCGCCGTGCCGGGTGACCAGCGGGCCGTCCAGCGGCCCGGCCGGGATCTGCGACAGCGGCCCCAGCCGGGCGATCGCCGCCTCGATCTGCGCGTCAACCGGCGGCACGATCTGCGCGCCATCGCCGGTGTAAAGCTTGTAGCCGTTGTCGGCGGCCGGGTTATGGCTCGCCGTGATCATGATGCCCGCCGCGGCCGACAGATGGCGGATCGCGAACGCGAGCAGCGGCGTCGGGTTCGGGCGTGGCAGCAGGTGGACACCGATGCCCGCCCCGGTGAGGACCGCCGCGGCCTCGTCGGCGAAGACGGCCGAGCGGTGCCGCGCGTCACAGCCGATGACCACGGTCAGCCGGGCTGCGCCAGCCCGGGACGGACCGGCGGCGGGGGGTGTACCGGCGTCCGCGAGCGGGCCGGCTCCGGGGGACGCGCCGGGACCACGCTCGCGCAGCCAGCCGGCGAGCGCCGCGGTCGCCTCCCTGACCACGGCCCGGTTCATCCGGTTCGGCCCCGCGCCGACCGCCCCGCGCAGCCCCGCCGTGCCGAAATGCAGGCGCTCGGCGAACCGCTCGGCGAGCTCGGCTTGGGCCGCCCGGCCCGGCTCACCCTCCCGGCCGGCGACGGTGAGCAGCGCCCGCAACTCGGCCCGGTCGCCGGGATCTGGATCCTCGCCGATCCAGGCCTCCACCTGGGAGCGCAGGCTGGCCGAGATCACGGCCTGCCCCCGGCCATGGGCCGGTGCGTCCTGGTCGGGCGGGCCCGGCTCACGCCGACGTGACCTGCGGCAGGACGCTGGCGAGCAGGGCACCTATCCGGCCCGCGGCCTCCGCCCCCGCCGCCACCACCTCGCCGTGGTCCAGCCCGTGGTCCGCCAGCCCGGCGGCGAGGTTGGTCACCAGCGAGACGGCCAGCACCTCCGCGCCGAGGTGGCGGGCGGCGATGGCTTCGAGGGCCGTGGACATCCCCACCAGGTCGGCCCCGAGCGTGCGGAGCGCCCTGATCTCGGCCGGCGTCTCGTAGTGGGGTCCGGGCAGCGCGGCGTAGACGCCTTCGGCCAGGCCGGGGTCGCTCTCGCGGGCCAGCGCCCGCAGCCGGGCCGAGTACACCTCCGACAGATCGGCGAACCGCGGGCCGTACCCGGCCGGCGGGGGCGGCCCGGACAGCGGGGACTTGCCGGTCAGGTTCAGGTGGTCGCTGATCAGCACCGGCTGGCCGACCCGGTAATCCGGGTTGATTCCGCCGGCCGCGTTGGTGAGCACGACCACCGCGGCCCCGGCCGCGATCGCGGTCCGGACCCCGTGCGCCACGGCCCCCGGCGGGTTGCCCTCGTACAGGTGCACCCGGCCGAGATAGACGAGCACCCGCACCTGGCCGATGGTCAGCGAGCGCGCCACAGCGGCGTGGCCGGGCACCGTGGGCGGCGGGAAGCCGCCGAGCTCGGCGAGCGGGATCTCGGCATCCGCCGGGCCGAACGCGGCGGATGCCGGCGCGAAGCCGGAGCCGAGCACGACCGCCACGTCGTGGCGCTCCTGGCCCGACAGCTCCGCCAGCCGGGCGGCACTGGCCCGCGCCGCCTGGTACGGGTCGGCGGTCATGCGGTCAGGCCTTGACGTACGGCTGGCCGTCGGCGGCCGGCGGCCGCACCCGTCCCACCAGCCCCGCCACGGCGATGATCGTCGCCACGTACGGCGCCATCAGCAAGATGAACGAGGAGACCGGCACCCGCAGGACGGACAGCTCGGTCTGCAGCTGGAAGCTGAACCCGAACAGCAGCGCCGCCCCCACCGCGCCGAGCGGCGTCCAGCGCCCGAAGATCATGGCGGCGAGCGCGATGTAACCGAAGCCCGAGCTGATGTCCGAGGTGAAGAAGCCGACCGAGCCGACCGTCAGGTACGCCCCCCCGATCCCGGCGACCAGGCCGCCGAGGATGACGTTGCGGTACCTGGTCCACAGCACCCTGATGCCGACCGTGTCGGCCGCGACCGGGTGCTCGCCGACCGCCCGGACCCGCAGCCCCCACCGGGTGCGGAACAGGGCGATCTGGATCACCAGGATCAGCGCGTACGTGATGTAGAGGAAGACGTTCGCGTCGAAGAAGATCGGGCCGATGATCGGTATGTTGCCGAGCACGGGGATCTTGATCGTGTTGAACGTGTTGCCGGAGTTGAAGGTGTTGGCGTACGGGCTCATGACCCGGTTGTACAGGTAGTTGGTCAGCCCGAGCGCGATCACGTTGAGCACCACGCCCACGATGATCTGGTCCACCAGGAACATGATCGCGAATATCGCGAGTATCGCCCCGACCAGGCCGCCGGCCAGCGACCCGCCGATCAGCCCGAGCCAGACCCCGCCGGTGACGCTGGCCACGGCGGCCGCGGTGAACGCGCCGAACAGCAGCTGGCCCTCGATCGCGATGTTGATGACGCCGGACCGCTCGCCCAGCAAACCGGCCAGGGCGCCGAGCACCAGCGGGATGGACGCGGTCAGGGTCCCCTGGAACAGGTCGACGACCTGGAGCGGGCCGACCGTGTTGCCGGCATCCGCCCAGGCCAGCAGCGACAGCAGGAAGCACAGCAGCACGATCGCGATGGACAGCCGCTTGGCCCAGCGGGGCACGTCGACGACGGCCCGCATGATGCCCAGGCCGATCGAGATCGCGCCGAGCACGTAGGACGTCAGCGCCCCGGGCGCATGGATCGATGGCAGGTGCGGCGTGGCGCCGGGCAGCGACAGCGCGAAGACGGCGTCGCCGCGGTGGGCGAAGAAGCCGAAGACGAAGATGTCGATCAGGCCGAGCACGATGAACGTGCCCGCGGCGAGGTACCGGCGGCTGATCGAGACCGGCACGCGTACAGGGGTGGTCAGAGTGGTCATCCCGACCATCCCTTCGAGGCGACGGCCTGCGGGCCGGTGCCGCCGGCGCGGCGCAGCCGGAACAGCAGCCGGATCAGCGGTGGCGCGGCGACCAGGAGCACGATCAGGCCCTCGATGACATTGACGACGTCGGATGGGACGCCGGTCGCGGCCTCCATGACGGTGCCGCCAGCGTCCAGCGCGCCGAACAGCAGCCCGGCGAGGACCACACCGAGCGGCCTGGCCCGGCCGAGCAGGGCGACCGTGATGCCGTCGAAACCGAACGTGCCGTAGCTGTTGGTCGTCAGCGGCGCCGTCTGGCCCTGCACGATCGTGGACGCCGACAGCCCGGCGAGGCCGCCGGCGAGCAGGAAGGCGAGCACCCAGGCCCGTTCCACGCTGATGCCCGCGCTGCGCGCCGCGCTCGGGCTCGCGCCCACGGTCCGGAACTGGAAGCCCAGCGTGCTGCGCGAGAGCAGCCAGGCGGTCGCGCCCGCGGCGGCCAGTGCGATCAGGAACCCGATCCCGACCTGCGGCGGTGGCCCCCCGACATGCGGCAGCATCGCGCTGTTCGCGACACCCGGCGCGATCGGGCTGGTCTGGCTCGGTGCCTGCATCAGCTTGTGGCTGCTCAGCACGAAGGCCAGGAAGTTGTACATGATGTAGTTCAGCATGATCGTGAGGATGACCTCGTGCGCGCCGGTCCGCGCCTTGATCTCGCCCACGATCCAGCCGAGTACGGCACCGCCGATGAAGGCCCCGATGATGCAGACCACCGCGTGCAGCACGATCGGCAGGTTCACCGCGTAACCGAGCCAGGTCGCGACCAGCGCGCCGCCGATCCACTGGCCCGCCGCGCCGATGTTGAACATCCCGGCGCGGAAACACACCGCCACCGACAGGCCGGTGAGGATGAGCGGGGTCGCCTCGAACGCGGTGAGCGACAGCGGGTAGAAGATCGCCGCGATCGAGCCGCCGTGGAAGGCCGCGCTGATCGTGGCCGGGCTGAAGATGGCGCCCTCGAACAGCGCCGAGTAGGCCGCGGCCACCGAGTTCCAGGTGGCCGACAGGGCGGCGCCTGGCGCGTAGCCGAAGGAATCCCAGGCGCGCAGCACGACCGGGTCGCTCGCCACGATCAGCACCGCCCCCACCACCAGGGCGACGAAGAGCGCCAGGATGAAGATGACGGTCGAGTGTCCCTCCGTCACCGCCTGGATGATCATGCTGCCGGTCATCGGCAGCCGGCCGCGCGGCTGGCCCGGTGCGGGCGCGCCCGTGTCCTGAGCGGTGGCGGTCGCCGCGGCGGCGGCCCCGGCCTCGGTTTCGTCACTCATGACTGGTCAGGCTCCTGCACCAGCATCTCCGGGTCATCCGGCGAGCCGGGGCCGGTGGATCCGGCGGCCCCGGCTCCGGCCATCAGCAGGCCGAGTTCCTGCTCGGAGATGGAGGGCGGGCGGAACGCGACGATCTGGCCCTCGTACATGACCGCGATGCGGTCGGCCAGGGCGTAGATCTCGTCGAGCTCGGAGGAGACGAGCAGCACGGCCGCGCCCGCGTCCCGCTGGACGACGATGCGTTTGTGCACGAACTCGATCGAGCCGACATCAAGGCCCCGGGTCGGCTGGCTGACCAGCAGCAGCTTGACGTCGCGGCTCATCTCGCGCGCGACCACGACCTTCTGCTGGTTGCCGCCGGACAGCGTCCGGGCCGGAGTCTGCACGGAGGTGGTCCGCACGTCGTACTCCTGCACGCGGGTGGCCGCCGTGTCCCGGATGGCGGCCAGGTTCAGCGCGATGCCGTTGGCGTACGGCGGCCGGTCGTAGACGTCGAGTACGAGGTTGTCGGCGACCGAGAAGTCGCCCACCAGGCCGTCCTCCGACCGGTCCTCCGGGATGTAGCCGATGCCGGCCCGCAGCCGGGTACGGGTCGAGGCGTGGCTGAGATCGGTGCCGTCCAGGCGCACCGAGCCGGTCGAGGGCAGCAGGCCCATCAGCGCCTCGCACAGCTCGGTCTGGCCGTTTCCCTGCACGCCGGCCACGCCCAGGATCTCACCCGCCCGTACCTGGAACGACACGCCGCGCACCGAGTGCTCGCCGCGCTCCCCGTGCACGTTCAGGTCCTCGACGTCGAGCACCACGCCGGCCGGCACGGCCGGCTCCTTGCTCACCCGCAGCTGGACCGACCTGCCCACCATCAGCGACGCAAGCTCGGCGCCGCTGGCGGACGGCGGGCGCTCCCCGACGACCTTCCCGCGCCTGATGACGGTGATGTTGTCGGCGATCGCCTGCACTTCCTTGAGCTTGTGCGAGATGAAGATGATCGACCGCCCGCCCTCCCGCAGCTCGCGCATGATCCGGAACAGGTCCTGGGTCTCACCCGGGGTCAGCACGGCCGTGGGCTCGTCGAGGACGAGCACGCTGGCGTCGCGCAGCAGCGCCTTGATGATCTCGACCCGCTGCTGCACGCCGACCGGCAGGTCCTCCACCAGGGCGTCGGGGTCGACCCGCAGGCCGAACCGCTCGGAGAGCTCGAGCACCTCACGGCGGGCCCGGCGCCGGTCAAGCAGGCCGATCGAGGGCAGGCCGAGCGGCGGGACCCGCAGCCCGCCGAGTTTCATTGCGGGCGTGGCCAGCCTGCGCACCGGCTCGGCGCCGAGCGTGACGTTCTCGGCCACGGTGAAGACCGGCACCAGCATGAAGTGCTGGTGCACCATGCCGACCCTGGCCCGGATCGCGTCCCTGGGCGAGTGGATGGCGACGGATTTGTCGTCGATCAGGATCTCGCCCTCGTCGGGCTGCGCGAGCCCGTAGAGCACGTTCATCAGCGTGGTCTTGCCCGCGCCGTTCTCACCGAGCAGGGCACGGATCTCGCCGGGCTGGACCACGAGGTCGATGTGGTCGTTGGCGACGAGGCTGCCGAAGCGCTTCGTGATGCCGCGCAACTCAAGCTTCACCGGCAGCCACCCTCCAGCCGACTCTGGTCAGTGTCCCCTGCGGTGGCGCCGGGGACACTGACCAGCTTGACGGTACTTCTTGCCTGGTGCCCTGACTACACAGGGCTCTTGGTGACGGGAACGATCTTGCCGCTGATGATGTCCTGCTGCACCGTCTTGAGTTCACTCTGGAGCGACGCGGGGACCTTGCTCGACCAGTCGTGGTACGGCGCCAGCACGGCCCCGCCGTTGGAGAGGGTGCCGACGTAGCTGCCGCCGCTGTGGCCCGCGGCGGCGCTGAGCACTGCGGCCTTCACCGAGGCGGTGATGCCCTTCTCCACGCTGGTGATGAAGTACTTGCAGTAGGTCGCGGCGCTGACGCAGCCGTCGGTGTCCACCCAGAACATGGAGATGTTCTTGCCGGAGGAGTCGGCGGTCTGGACCGCCTTCGCCGAGCCGAGCCCGACGCCGCCCGCCACCGGGAAGATGATGTCGGCGCCATCGGTGATGAACGTGTTGGCGATGGTCTGGCCCGCGGCGACGTTGGTGAAGCTGCCCGCGAACGTGCCGTTCTGGCTCGGCTCGCTCCAGCCGAGCACCTGGACGTGGGTGTGGTGCTGCTTGTTGTAGTACTGCACCCCGTCCCAGAAGCCGTCCTCGTAGATCGTGACCGTGCCGAACTTCATGCCACCGTAGGTGGCCACCTTGCCGGTCTTGGTCATCCCGGCCGCCAGGTAGCCACCCAGGAAGGCGTCCTGGACCGTGTTGTACACCAGCTGGTTGATGTTGTGGGCGATCGGCGGATGGGGCTTGGTTGACAGGCAGAAGGAGGCGTACGAGCAGTCGACGATCGCGAACTTCTGCTTCGGGGCGGCCAGGGCAGCGGACTGGGTTGCCGGGCCCATGGCGAAGCCGACGGTGACGATGATCCCGCACTTCTGGCTCTCGAACGCGGAAATGTTCTTGGCGTAGTCCGACGTGCTGGTCGACGGCAGGTACTTGATCGTGATGTTGCTGTTGGCGGCCGCGGCGGCCTGCATGCCCTCCCAGGAGGACTGGTTGAACGACTTGTCGTTGATGCCGCCGGTGTCAGTGACCATGCAGCCCAAGAAATGAGACGTGGTCGTGCTCGTGGGCGTCGACGAGCTGGGCTTGGCACACCCAGCGGCGAGCAGGGCCACCGCCCCTAGCGCTGCGGTGGCCTGGAAAGCTTTCCTCACCTGTTACCTCCTCTAACGGGGCGCCGGTCACCGCTAGCTCTAGGAGCGGTTGTCGACGTTGGCATCCTCGCCCCCCATCCGCCCGAATCCGGCAGGACGAAATAACCCGGCTGCCCTGCCTCGGGATGTTCGCAGGCTAGACCCGCCTTGACGTCGGGGGAAGCACGCGGGCAGTGATCTTCGCGGCCGTTGCAAAATCGCAACCCGGGGGAGGCCCGGTTTAGGCCGTCCGTAAGCGGTGCCGCTGCCGATGTGACCGCGCTGTTATCGTTGCCGCCGGGAGGCTTGCGATGGCGATCGACTGGCCCGCGCTGCGGGTGGCCGCCGCCGAGGTGGCGCAGCGGGCCCACGCGCCCTATTCGCGGCTGCGGGTGGGGGCCGCGGGCCAGGCCGGCGATGGCCGGGTCGTGGTGGGCTGCAACGTCGAGAACGCCTCCTACGGCCTCACGCTGTGCGCCGAATGCGGGCTCGTCTCCGCCTTGCACGCGGCCGGCGGCGGCGCCCTGGTCGCGGTGAGCGTGGTCTCCGGCGATGGCCAGCGCCTCCTCCCGTGCGGGCGCTGCCGTCAGCTCCTGCTCGAGGCGGGCGGCCCCGGCCTGCTGGTGGACACCGACGCCGGGCCCAGCGAGCTCGGCCGCCTGCTGCCGTCACCGTTCACCCAGGCCGACCTGGCCGACGCGGGCGGCGACCATGGCTGAACCGGCCCGGCCCGCCCCGGCGCCATCCGCCCGGGCGGCGTACGCGGCGGTGGACCTGATCCGGGCCAAACGCGACGGCGTGGCGCTCACCGGCGACGAGATCCGCTGGCTCATCGGCGCCTACCTGTCCGGCGAGGTCGCCGAGGAGCAGATGTCGGCCCTGCTCATGGCCGTCTATTTCCGCGGCCTCGACGCCCCCGAGCTGCGCAGCTGGACCTCGGCGATGGTCGACTCGGGTGAGCGGCTGGACCTGGGCAGCCTGACCCGGCCCACCGTGGACAAGCATTCGACCGGGGGGGTGGGCGACAAGGTCTCGCTGATCCTCGCGCCGCTGGTGG
Organism: uncultured Actinomycetes bacterium; assembly: GCA_963730065.1. Taxonomy (GTDB): domain Bacteria; phylum Actinomycetota; class Actinomycetes; order Streptosporangiales; family Streptosporangiaceae; genus UBA9676. The sequence goes on from CAVSQL010000032.1 coordinate 109,897, forward strand.
CCGCCTGCGGCGCGGCCGTGCCGCAGCTGTCCGGCCGCGGGCTCGGCCACACCGGCGGCACCCTGGACAAGCTGGAGTCCATCGCCGGCTGGCGGGCCGCCCTGCCGCCCGCCGAGATGGTGGACATCCTGCGCCGCGTGGGCTGCGTCATCTGCGCGGCCGGGCCCGGCCTGGCCCCGGCCGACCGGCGCCTGTACGCGCTGCGCGACGTCACCGGGACGGTCGAGTCGATCCCGCTCATCGCGAGCTCGATCATGTCCAAGAAGATCGCCGAGGGCACCGGGGCGCTCGTGCTCGACGTCAAGGTCGGCAGCGGCGCGTTCATGCGCGACCTCGCCGACGCCCGGCTGCTGGCCCAGACCATGGTGACCCTGGGCGAGGAGGAGGGCGTGCGCACCTCGGCGCTGCTGACCCGGATGGACACGCCGCTCGGGCGCGCCGTGGGCAACGCCCTGGAGGTCGAGGAGGCGGTCGCCACCCTGGCCGGGGGCGGGCCGCCCGACCTGGTCGAGGTGGTGCTCGCCCTGGCCCGCGAGATGCTCGCCCTGGCCGGGATCACGGCCGACCCGGCGGCGGCGCTGGCCGACGGCCGCGCGCTCACCCGCTACCGCGACATGATCGCCGCCCAGGGCGGTGACCCGGACGCGCCGCTGCCCGTGGCCCCGCACACCAGGGCGCTGGCCGCGCCCGCCACCGGCTTCCTGGTGCGGCAGGACGCCCGGGCGGTCGGGGAGGCCGCGTGGCGGCTCGGCGCGGGCCGGGCGCGCAAGGAGCACCCGGTGAGCCCGTCCGCGGGCGTGCTGTGCCTGGCCAAGCCGGGGGACTGGGTGGAGGAGGAGCAGCCGCTGCTGGAGCTGCGCACCGAGGAGGAGTCCCGCTTCGATGCGGCGCTGGCCGCCCTGGGGAATGCCATCGAGATCGGCCCGGAGGGGCCCGAGGAGATCGCCCCGGTCATCGACCGGATCACGGTGTGACAATAAGAGCATGAACGCCGATGTGGTGACGGGAGCGGCCGGCATCGTCGCGGCCGGGGTGAGCGGCGGGGTCAGCACCCCCGGGGCGGCCGGGACGAGCGTGGTCGGCTCCGACGCCGCGCTCCGGCAGATCCTGCACGGCCTCCCCGGCGTGGACCAGGTCGGGGCGCAGGAGCGGGCGGCGTCCCTGGCCACCCGCTCGATCAAGCGCGAGGCCAAGCTGTGGGCGCTGGAGATGGCGGTCCGCATGGTGGACCTGACCACGCTGGAGGGCGCGGACACGCCGGGGAAGGTGCGCGGGCTGTGCGCCAAGGCGCTCCACCCGGATCCCGATGACCCCGCCGTGCCACCGGTCGCGGCCGTGTGCGTCTACCCGGACCTGGTCGCCCTGGCGCGCGCCGAGGTGGCGGGCAGCGGGGTGGCGGTCGCCTCGGTGGCGACCGCGTTCCCGTCCGGGCGCGCCTCGCTCGCGGTGAAGCTCGCCGACGTGGCCGAGGCGGTGAACGCGGGCGCCGACGAGGTGGACATGGTCATCGACCGGGGCGCGTTCCTGGCCGGCCGGTACGCGCAGGTCTACGAGGAGATCCGTGCGGTGCGCGAGGCGTGCGGCACCGCGCATCTCAAGGTGATCCTGGAGACCGGCGAGCTCGCCACTCTGGACAACACCGCCCGCGCCGCCTGGCTGGCCATGCTGGCCGGCGCCGACTTCATCAAGACCTCGACCGGCAAGGTGACGCCCGCCGCCACGCCGCCGGTGGCGCTGGTGATGCTGTCCGCCGTGCGGGACTTCGCCGACGCGACCGGGCGCCGGGTCGGCGTCAAGGTCGCCGGCGGCATCCGGACCGCCAAGGACGCCATCCGCTACCTGGTGCTGGTCCGTGAGATCGCCGGGCCGCAGTGGCTGACGCCGGACGCTCTTCCGCATCGGCGCCTCCAGCCTGCTCAACGACCTGCTCATGCAGCGCAGCAAGCAGCTCACCGGCGCCTACGCCGGGCCGGACTACTTCACCCTCGATTAGCGCGGGCCCCAGGGCACGTAGGCTGGCTGGCCGGGGTCTTCGGCCGCGTTCGTGCGGACGGGCACCTGAGGGGAGGGGCGTGGGCGCCGTGCATCTACGGCCTGGGCCGCCGCTGCTTGCTCCCTCCGCCCGTCCCTGGGCTGGCGGGCTTCTGGCCTGCTGCGCGGTCCTGGTCACCGGGCTCGGCGTGCTCTTCGCGCACCAGGCGGAGGCGGACTGGCTTGATCACACCGTCAACGCTCAGTTCATCACCTGGCTCGGCGGACATCTGGGTCTCGGGCTGTGGCTCATCTCGCCGGGCTCACCGATTCCGGCGGCTGCGGCGAGCGCGGCCATCGCCATCGCCTGCCTGCTCGCTGGCTGGCTGAACGGCGCCCTGCTGGCCGCAGCCGCCGTCCCGGTGGCCAATGGACTGGTCGAAGGCCTGCTCAAGCCCCTGGTGCACCGCACCTACCTGGGTGACCTCGCCTATCCGAGCGGGCATACCACCGCCATCTTCGCGCTGGCCGCGACGGTCACCGTGCTGCTTCTCGTGCCGCCCCGGCCAGCCCGGGCAGGTGCACTACGGGTGCTGATCCCGGCCGCCGCGTGCGCGGCGGGGGTCGTCGTCGCCATCGGCCTCATCGGCCTGCGCTTTCACTACTTCACCGATACCGTGGCCGGCGCCGCCGTCGGGATCGGCACGGTTTGCGGGCTCGCGCTCCTGCTGGACCTGCCGTCCACCAGGCGGGGGCTGGCCTGGGTTTGCCGGCCGCGGCCAGCGGCCCGGGAACGCCAGGGCCACCCGGCGCGGGCCAGCACCAGGGCATCTCCCTGAGAGAATCCAGATGCATCTACGCTGGGCAGGTCGGAGCGATGCGGTGACGGCCACGCTGGCGCCGTGTCGAGCCACCCTGGACTGAGAACGAGCGGAGGCCAGCGCACAGTGGCGAGCGTTAGCACCACCACGCCCGGCGCGGACTGGGAGTACGCCCCCGCGCCGGAGTCACGCGAGATCGTGACCATCCAGCGCGAGTACGGCCTGTTCAGTGGACGGGGACTTCGTCCCGCCCGCCAGCGGGGAGCACTTCACCACGCTCAACCCCGCCTCCGAGGAAACGCTCGCCAGCGTCGCCCAGGCCGGCCCGGAGGACATCGACCGGGCGGTCGCGTCGGCCCGGAAGGCGTTCGAGGCGACCTGGGGCCAGCTGCCCGGCCGGGAGCGGGCCAAGTACCTGTACCGGATCGCCCGGGCCATCCAGGAGCGCGCCCGCGAGTTCGCCGTGCTGGAGAGCCTGGACAATGGCAAGCCGATCAAGGAGTCCCGCGACGTCGACGTCCCGCTCGCCGCGGCGCATTTCTTCTACCACGCGGGCTGGGCGGACAAGCTCGGCTACGCCGGGTTCGGCCCCGATCCCCGCCCACTCGGGGTCGCCGGGCAGGTGATCCCGTGGAACTTCCCGCTGCTGATGGCCGCGTGGAAGCTGGCGCCGGCCCTGGCCACCGGCAACACGTGCGTGCTCAAGCCGGCCGAGACCACCCCGCTGACCGCGCTGCTGCTGGCCGAGGTCATCGCCGAGGCCGGGCTTCCGCCCGGCACGGTGAACATCATCACCGGCGACGGCAGCACCGGGGCCGGGCTCGTCGGCCACCCGGGGGTCAACAAGGTCGCCTTCACCGGCTCGACCGAGGTGGGCAAGCAGATCCAGGCGGCCGTGGCGGGCACCGGCAAGCGGCTCACGCTGGAACTGGGCGGCAAGGCCGCGAACGTGGTCTTCGACGACTCACCCATCGACCAGGCGGTCGAGGGCATCGTCAACGGCATCTTCTTCAACCAGGGGCACGTGTGCTGCGCGGGCTCACGGCTGCTGCGTCCAGGAGTCCGTCGCCGATGCCGTGCTCGACCGGCTCAAGCGGCGCCTGGCCACGCTCCGCCTCGGCGACCCACTGGACAAGAACACCGACATCGGCGCGATCAACTCGCGCCCGCAGCTCGACAAGATCGAAGGGCTGGTCGCGGCGGGCGAGGCCGAGGGCGCGCACCGCTGGTCGCCCCCGTGCCAGCTGCCGGCCAAGGGCTACTGGTTCCCCCCGACGGTGTTCTCCGGGGTGAGCCAGTCGCACCGGATCGCGCGGGAGGAGATCTTCGGGCCGGTGCTGTCGGTGCTCACGTTCCGCACCCCGGAGGAGGCGGTGGCGAAGGCGAACAACACCCCCTACGGGCTGTCGGCGGGGGTGTGGACCGAGAAAGGCAGCCGGATCCTGTGGATGGCGCAGCGGCTGCGGGCCGGCGTGATCTGGGCCAACACCTACAACCGGTTCGACCCGGCCAGCCCGTTCGGCGGGTACCAGGAGTCGGGGTTCGGGCGGGAGGGCGGCCGGGCCGGGCTCGCCGCGTACCTCGATGCCTGACCGTGCCCGCCCCGGGAAAACCCCGAAAACAGCGAGGACCGGGAAAACCCCGGCCAGCGGCAGCCAAACGAATGTGCGGGGTGGCCCGCCTGCCCGCGCCGGTGGCAGATCCGCCCGCGCCGGTGACGGCTCCGCTCGGACTGGCGGCGCCCCCGCTAGTGCCCGGGTCGACGTCCGCAAGACCTACAAGCTGTTCATCGGCGGCGCCTTCCCCCGCTCGGAGTCGGGCCGGTCCTACCCGGCGGCCGGGCCGGACGGCGCCGTGCTCGCCCACGTGGCGATGGCCTCGCGCAAGGACGCACGCGACGCGGTAGTGGCCGCCCGTAAGGCGGTGGCGGGCTGGGCCGGGGCGACGGCGTACAACCGGGGGCAGGTCCTCTACCGGGTCGCGGAACTGCTCCAGGGCCGGGCCGCGCAGTTCACCGCGGAATCCGTTGCGAATGAGGGGGTCTCGCGGGCGGAGGCGGAGCGGGCGGTCGCCGAGGCGATCGACCGGTGGGTCTGGTACGCGGGCTGGCCCGACAAGGTCGCCCAGGTGACGGGGTCCGCCAACCCGGTGGCGGGGCCGTACTTCAACTTCAGCGTGCCCGAGCCGACCGGAGTGGTGGCCGTGATCGCGCCCGCCGCCCCCGGCCTGCTCGGGCTGGTCAGCGTGCTCGCCCCGGTGATCGCCACCGGCAACACCGCCGTGCTGGTGGCCAGCGAGACCGTGCCGCTGCCGGCCGTCACGCTGGCCGAGGTGCTCGCGACCTCGGACGTGCCGCCCGGGGTGGTGAACATCCTGACCGGCCGCACCGCCGAGCTCGCGCCGGTGCTCGCCGCGCACATGGACGTGAACGCGATCGACCTCACCGGGGCGGCAACGGCCGACCGGACCGGGCTGGCGCGGATGGCGGCCGGGAACGTGAAGCGCGTGTTCACATCGGACGACGACTGGACGGCGCCCCCGAGGCCGGAACGGATGCTGGCCTTCCTGGAGATCAAGACGGTCTGGCACCCCATCGGCATCTAGGCCGTGTGATAGCAAGGACGCGCGGGGCGGGGGTGGCAGCTTCTGTGACGGAACGACAGGGAGACCAACCCGTGAAGATCGACGCTTTCTGCCACATCATGCCGCGCCCTTATTACGACCGCTTTTTCACGCTGCCCGAGACGGTTCACGCCGCGAACCTGCGCAAGCGGGTAGCGAACATCCCCTGCCTGGTCGACATGGATGTGCGCTTTGCGCAGATGGACGAGTTCGGTGACTACCGCCAGCTCATCAACATCTGCGCGCCCCCGGTGGAGGACCTCGGCTCGCCGGAGATCTCCCGGCAGATGGCCCGGATCGGCAACGAGGCCCTGGCCGAGCTGGTCCGGTCCCACCCGGACCGTTTCGCCGGCTTTTGCGCCTGCGTGCCGATGGACGATCCCGACGCGGCCGTGGCCGAGTTGGAGTACGCGACCGGCCAGCTGGGCGCGGTCGGCGCGCAGATCTACACGCACGTCCACGGCGAGGCCATGGACGCCGCCCGGTTCGACCCGTTCTACGCCGCGGCGGCCCGGTCGGGCAGCCTGGTGCAGGTCCACCCCTGCCGCAGCTCGGCGTGGGCCGACTACCCCACCGAGCAGCGGTCGCGCTATGAGATCTGGTGGACCTTCGGATGGGAGTACGACCTGTCGGCCTTCATGGCCCGGATCGTGTTCTCCGGGGTGCTGGAGCGCTACCCGGATCTCAAGCTGCTGATTCACCACGGCGGCAGCATGGTGCCCCATTTCTCCGGCCGGGTCGGGCCCGGGTGGGACCAGCTCGGCGCGCGCACCCCGCCCGGGCAGCAGGCCGATATCGAGGGCTACCCGCTGTCGCGCAGGCCGATCGAGTATTTCCGCCAGATGTACGGTGACACGGCCATGTTCGGGGCCGCGCACGCGCTGCGCTGCTGCATCGACTTCTACGGCGCCGACCACATCCTGTTCGGCTCCGACAGCCCGTTCGACCCGGAACGCGGGCCCGGCTACATCCGCGCCACGATCGCGAACCTGGAGGAGATCGGGCTCAGCGAGGCGGAGAAGGAAGCCATCTTCCGCGGCAACGTCACCCGCTTGACCGGGCTGACGGTCAGGGCGTGACCCGGCGGGCCGGGCTGGTCCGGGCGGGGCGCGGCAATCCATAGAATGATGGCCCCGATCGGGACGGGAGCCATGTACCGCGTTCTGCCTGCCCTCGCGCTGGCCGCCGGGCTGGCCGTGGCGGTGGCCGGCTGCTCCGCGCCGTCCCCGCCCGCGCGCCACCGCCCGCCGCCGGTCAGCTATTACCTGTCGCTGGGCGACTCCCTCGCACAGGGCGTGCAGCCGGACGCGTCGGGCACCAGCGTCGAGACCCGGCGCGGCTACGCCGACCAGCTGTACGCGGCGCTGCGGCGCAGCCACCCCGGCCTGCGCCTGATCAAGCTCGGCTGCCCCGGCGAGACCACCGTCACCATGATGAACGGCGGCATCTGCCGGTATCCCGGCGGGTCGCAGCTGGCGGACGCCGTCAGCTTCCTGCGCGCGCACCGGGCCCGGGTGTCGCTGGTCACCATCGACATCGGGGCCAATGACGCCGACGGGTGCGTCACCCGGCTCTCCTTCGCCAACTTCGCGTCCTGCCTCACCAAGTCCGTCCCGCAGGTCACCACCAATCTCACGAAGATCCTGACGAAGCTGCGGCAGGCCGACCCGAAGGGCCGCATCATCGCGATGAGCTACTACCTGCCCGCGCTCGCGCAGTGGCGCAACGGGCTGGTCGGCCAGGCCGTCGCGCGGGTCAGCGAGCTGACCATCGCCGGCTACAACATCCTGCTGAACCGGGTGTACCAGGCACACGGCGTCCGGGTGGCCGACGTGTTTGGCGCCTTCCACACCTCAGACTTCGGCCAGCCGGTGACCGTGCCCGGGTTCGGCCGGCTCCCGCGCAACGTCGCCGCGATCTGCCAGTGGACCTGGGAGTGCGCGGCGCCCCCGCGCGGGCCGAACGTGCACGCCAACCAGGTCGGCTACCAGGTGATAGCCAGCGCGTTCCTGCGCGCCGACGCGGCCCGCTGACCGGCCCCGCGTGGAGAGGCCCCGGCGGTGAAGCTGCCGGGGCCTCCCGTCCCGCTGGGCTGCTGCGCCGGGGCGCTAAGCCGCGCTGGGGCTGCCCGACGGCCGGGGGAACGTGGGGAGCTTGGACTGGCAGGCCTTCAGCGCCGAGGCCACCTTCGGGTTGTTCGGGTTCAGCCCGTTCAGGAAGCGGTCGGCCCGCGGCGCGCCGCTGGCCGGCGGGCTGGTGGGCGGGGGCGATGGCCGGGTGGTCGGGACGGCCTCGCCGTGTGATGCCATGCAGGTGCGGAACGCCTGGAAGGCCGCGCCGAACCGTCCGCCGCCGAAGCCGAACCCGCCGGCCGGGCGCAGCGACGCGCACGCCTGCCGGGCTTTCAGCATCGCGGCGCTGGGTGAGCCGAAGCCGTCGGTCGGGCGGGCCGTCGGGCGGGCGGTCGGCGGGACGGTCGGCCGGGCGGTCGGGACGTTGACGCCGTGCTGGCGCAGGCAGGTGAGATAGGCGGTTATCGACGAGCGCGCCGGGCTGGACGAGCTCGGGGCGGTGGCGGCCGAGGACTTGGCCTGGCCGCACCCGGCGATGAGCAGCAGTGCCGCACAGCCCGCAGCGGCTGGGACCAGCGCGTGGCGGGGACGGCTGGTGCCCGAGTGTGGCGCCGCTGGGCGGCGCGTTATCCCGCGAAGCATGGAACATCTCCTCACCAGGCCCCGGCCCGCGGACCTGTGCCATGTGCCCCGCCCCATGCACGGTGTGAAAGCAGATCATCTTCAAACAGATCCTCGGAAGCAGACCAAATCGTGCCGACCGAGGATGAGCAGAAGCTGGGCGCCCGCTGTCTGTTTGCCAAGGCGCGCTCTGACCGTGGGCCGGCTGTCCGCGGGCCGCGCCGGGCGGTCTACCATCCAGGTGTGACCGCGCTGGGTGATCTTGACCGGGCGAAGATCGGTGAGCTGCACGCCCAGGAGCTGGCGCGCTTCCGTGCGGACCGGCCCCGGTCGCTCGCCATGATCAGCCGCGCGCATGCGCACATGCCCAACGGCACGCCGATGGCGTGGATGGCCTCCGACAACGACCAGCCGGTCTACATTGACCACGGCGAGGGCCCGGGTTTCACCGACGTCAACGGGTTCACCTATCTCGACTTCAACGCCTCGGACATGGCGATGTTCTGCGGGCACGCGAACCCGGCGATCGTGGCCGCGGTGCAGGCGCAGGCGGCGCGGTCCACACAGTTCCTGCTGCCGACCGAGGCCTCGGTGGAGGTGGCCGAGGAGCTCGCCCGCCGCTATCCCGTTCCCCAGTGGCAGTTCACGCTGTCGGCGACCCAGGCCAACACCGAGGCCATCCGGCTGGCCCGGGCGGTCACCGGGCGCGAAACGATCGTCTTGTTCGAGGGCCACTACCACGGTCACTTCGAGGAGGGCCTGGTCAACGTCGAGGATGGCCAGGTCGTGGTGACGCAGCGCGGGCTGTCCAAGGGCGTCACCGGCCGGGTGCGGATCGCCCAGTTCAACGACGCCGACGCGCTGCGCCAGGCGCTCGAACCCGGCGACGTCGCGCTGGTGCTGACCGAGCCCGCGATGACCAACTGGATTCACATGCTGCTGCCCGAACCCGGCTGGCATGACGCGCTGCGCGACCTGACCCGCCAGCACGGCACCCTCCTGGCCATCGATGAGACCCACACCCACGTCGTCGGGCCCGGCGGGGCGACCGGGCTCTGGCAGCTGCGGCCCGACATGGTCACGATCGGCAAAGCGGTCGCCGGCGGCGTGCCGATGGGCGCCTACGGGGTGACCGCCGAGCTGGGTGAGCAGCTGGACGCGGCGCACAACGTCGCGACCGGAGGCACCCTGTTCGGCAACCCGCTGTCGGCGGCGGCCGCGAAGGCGGCGCTGACCGAGGTGCTCGTCCCCGCCGCTTACGCGCACACCTCCGCCCTGGGCGGCGAGCTGGCCGATGGCATCGAGGCGGCGATCCGCTCGGCTGGCCTGCCGTGGACGGTGATCCGGCTCGGGCCCCGGTCGGGGCAGTGGTACGGGCCGATGCCGCGCACCGGGGCGCAGGCTCATGCGCTCACCGACAGCCTGCTCACCCGGCTCATGCGGGTCTGGCTCGCCAACCGCGGCGTGTGGGAGGCGCTGCCGGGCGCGGGCCCCACGGTTCCCGTCCCCACCACCGCCGCCGACGTGACCCGCTACGTCGAGGCCTACGCCGACCTGCTGGCCCGGCTGAGCTGACCCGGACACGGCATCAGCCGGCCTGCTCGCCGCCGGCCGCGCCGACTGCGCCGCCCGCGGGCTGGATCCGGTGCTGTTCGAGGCCACGCCGGCCCGCGGCCGGCCGAGGCCGAACTGGCCGGTAACCGGCCCAGCTGACGGTCGGCGAGGGCAGGCCGGGCCCGCGCCGCCGCCGGTCGGTACGCTTTCGGCATGCAGAACGAGAGCGGCCCGGCCGAGTTCGCGGCCGACATCGACGCAGCCAGGGACCGGCTGATCGGCTTCGTGGACGGCTGCACCGATGCCGACTGGCGTTCGGCGCCCCTCGACGGCGACCCCCGGCCGGTCGGTGTCGTTGTGGACCACGTCGCGCACGCATATGAGTACCTCGCGGGATGGATGCGCCAGCTGGTCGCGGGCCAGCCGGTCGAGGTCAACGGCGAGGTCGTGGACGCGCTCAACGCCGAGCACGCCCGGGCGGCCGCGTCGGTGAGCAGGGCCGAGGCCACCGGCCACCTGCGCCGCAGCGGCTCGGCCATCAGCGCGCTGGTCGCGAACCTGTCCGCCGCCGACTTGAACGCTGGCGACGGCCGGGTCCAGCGGCTCGCGCAGATCGCGATCCGGCACGCGGACGACCACCGGTCCGAGATCGAGGCGGCGCTGGCCGCGCGGGCCACGTGAACCATCCCGGCGGCGGGATACCGGCCCCGCTCGATGATCTTGCTGCGGTGCTGCACGCGGCCGGCCCACATCCCGGGCACGCGGAGCACCTGAGCCTGTTCGGGCGTTTCGTCGGCGCCTGGGACATCGACTGGCACGGGACCGGCCAGGACGGGAATCCGGCCACGATGACCGGCGAGCTGCACTTCGGGTGGGTCCTCGGCGGGCGGGCCGTCCAGGATGTGTGGAAGGTGCCGGCCGCCGGGCCGCCGCCGGCCGGCCTGCGGCCCTTCTGCGGGACGACGCTGCGGTTCTACGACCCGGCCATCACGGCCTGGCGATCGACCTGGATCGATCCTCTCAACGGGCGGGTCCGCCGCTTCATCGGCCGCCCGGACGGCGGCGACATCGTCCTCGAAGGGCTCGACGACGACCCGCCCGAGCGCTGGGGCTTCCGCGATATCACACCGGACTCGTTCCGCTGGACCGGAGAGGTGTCCGACGATAGTCGGCGCACGTGGCGGCTGGACGAGCAGATGTTCATCCGCCGTCGCCCCTAGGCGACCTATTCCAAGGGTTCGATCCAGCGTTTGCGGCCCCGTTTGTGCCGATCGGCGCCCGGGCTCGGCATTGAACCCAACGTCGAGCCGGGAATGACCTGCTGATGAGCGCTCCGGCGCGCGCTGTGGCAGCCGACGGCTCGGCGCGCATCCGGCTCGGCAAAGTCTGCCTTGCCTGAGGTTGGTATGCCGAGTATTATGCTTGACATGATGCTTGGCATAGTGATGTCATGAGTATCCCGCACTTCCTCCTGGCGCTGCTGGCCGAAGGACCCAAGTACGGGCTGCAGCTGCGGGAGGAGTTCGAGGCCGGGAGCGGTGAGGTATGGCCGCTGAACGTGGGTCAGGTGTACAAGACCCTGGGCCGGCTCGAACGTGACGGGCTGGCTGAATCCGACGGCACCGGGCAGGACGGACCGCAGAAGCGGTTCCGGATCACGCCCCGCGGTGAGGAGGCGCTGGCCGCCTGGCTGCGCACGCCGCCGGACCTGACCTCCCCGCCCCGCGACGAGCTGGTGATGAAGGTGCTGGTGGCCGCGCGGGTGCCCGGTACCGACGCGCATGAGGTGATCCAGGCGCACCGCCAGTACCTGGTCGAGCTGATGCAGCAGTGGACGCGGCTGAAAGAGGGCGAGGCCCGGGATGATCTGGGCCTGGCGCTGGTAGTGGATGCCGAGTTGTTCCGGCTGGACGCGGTGACCCGGTGGCTGGATGCCGCCGATACGCGGCTCAGACGTGCCGCTGCCGAGCCTGCCCGGCCCGCCCCCGTCCCCGCTCCGGTCCCGCAGCTTCGCCGGCTGGGGGCACGGCGGTCAGCCGGCCGGGACCGGGCGGGGAAGGCGGGAGCGCGGCGATGAGCGTGCTGCAGCTGCGCGGCGTGTCCAAGGCCTACGGTCAGGACCCGGCCAGGGTGCACGCGCTTGGCGGGGTGGACCTGTCGGTGCAGGCCGGGGAGATGGTGGCGGTGATGGGGCCCAGCGGGTCGGGCAAGTCCACGCTGCTGACCATCGCCGGGAGCCTGGAGGAACCTACCAGCGGGGAGGTGCTGGTCTGCGGCATGGCGCTGGCGGGGATGCCGCGGGGCCGCAAGGCCCGGCTGCGGCGCCGGGTGATCGGCTACGTGTTCCAGGATTTCAATCTGCTGCCCGGGCTGACCGCCGCCGAGAACGCCGCCTTGCCGCTGGAACTGGACGGCGTCGCGGTGCCGAAGGCGCGCGCGGCCGGGCTGGCCGCGCTGGAAGCGCTCGGCGTGGCTGACCGGGCCGGCCGATTCCCCGATCAGCTGTCCGGCGGCGAGCGGCAGCGGGTGGCCATCGCCCGCGCGGTGGTGGGCGACCGGCGCCTGCTGCTGGCCGACGAGCCGTCCGGCGCCCTGGACTCGGTGAACGCGGACGAGGTGATGCGGCTGCTGCACGAGGCATGCCAGCGCGGCGTGGCCGCGGTGGTGGTGACCCACGACGCGCAGCTGGCCGCCTGGGCCGACCGCGTGGTATTCCTGCGCGACGGGCGGGTGACCGGCCAGACCACCCGGCCGCCCGGCCCCGAATCCCTCCTCACGCCCGGGGAGATCCGGTGAGTATCGCGCTGCGCGACCCCCCCGACCTGTCCGCAGACGCGGGATCCGGCATTGTCGCCCGCCGGGCGGTGATCCGCTGGGCGGTGCGGCTGTTCCGCCGCGAATGGCGCCAGCAGCTGCTCGTGCTCGGCCTGCTCACCGTGGCGGTCGCGGCGACGATCTGGGGCGCCAGCGTGGTCACGAACACGCAGCTCCCGAACCCGAACTTCGCGACGCTCGGCACCGCTGCCGCCTCGGTCACGCTGCCCGGCACCGACCCGCACCTGGCCGCCGACATCGCTGCCATCCAGGACCATTGGGGTCCGGCTGATCGCATTGAGGATCAGAAAATCGCTGCTGGCACCACCCAGTCTGTGCAACTGCGCGCCGAGAATCCGCACGGACACTACAACTCTCCGCTGCTCAGCCTGGTCAGCGGCACATACCCGGCCGGCCCCGGTCAGGTCGCGCTGACCAGCCAGGTCGAGACCCTGTACGACACGCACGTGGGCGGCACCTGGCAGGCCGCCGGCACCACCTGGCGGGTGACCGGCATCGTGCAAGACCCGAGCAACCTGGCGGACGAGTTCGCGCTGGTCGCCCCGGGCCAGATCCGGCACCCCAGCCAGGTGGTCATGCTGCTCGGCTCGGCCGCGGCGCAGCAGGCGATCAGCGGCGGCAACGGAACGCTGCCCGGTGTCCCGGCGGCTACCGTGTCCTTCCCCGCCGGCAGCGCGAGCGGGCCCCCGCCGGCGACGTTGGTCCTGCTCGTGGAGGTACTCGGCCTGGTGTTCATCGGCCTGGTGTCGGTAGCCGGCTTCTCGGTGATGGCCCAGCGCAGGCTGCGTGCCCTCGGCATGCTCAGCGCGATCGGCGCGACCGAACGCAACCTTCGCCTGGTCATGATCGTCAACGGCCTGGCCGTCGGCGTGGCCGGCGCGCTGGCCGGGGCGGTGCTCGGCTTCGCCGCCTGGTTCGCTTACGCGCCGACGCTGCAGCAGGCTACCGGTCACGTGGTCGACGCGGCGAACCTGCCGTGGTGGGCGTTCGCCATCGGGGCCGTGCTCGCGATCGCGACGTCGGTGCTGGCGTCCCGCCGCCCGGCCAAGACGATGGCCGCGGTGCCGGTGGTGGCCGCGCTGTCCGGCCGTCCCGCGCCGCCGAAGGCGGTGCACCGCACCGTCTTGCCCGGCGTCATCGTGTTCGCGGTCGGCGTCGTGTGCCTGGCGACCGCCGGCGGGCTGGCCGGGGCAAGCGGCAAGGGGGGCCCTCCCGCGCTGCACTTGGCGGCCGGCCTGGTCGCCGTGATCATCGGCATCGTCCTGCTCGCCCCGCTGGCCATCAGCATGCTGCGGGCCAGCTCTCGGCTGCCGGTCGCGCTCCGGATCGCGCTGCGTGACCTGGTCCGCTACCGGGCCCGGTCCGGTGCCGCGCTGGCGGCGACCACGTTCGCCGTGTTCCTGGCCATGGGGATCTGCGTCGTCACGAGCGTCCAGTTCGAGAACGTCCTCAGCTGGACCGGCCCCAACCTGTCCAGCAGCCAGCTGATCGTCTACGCGCAGCCCCCGCAGGGCGGCCCCCTTGCGGCGCCGCTGAACAGCACCCAGCTCGCCGAAGTGAGCAGGCACGTCAGCAGTCTCGCCGCTCGCCTGCATGCGCGGACCGCGGTGCCGCTGGAATCCGCGGGCGCCACGCTGCACCAGGCGGGCGCGCAGGCCCATAAGGACTTCACCGGCACCGTGTACGTGGCTACCCCGCAGCTGCTCGCCACGTACGGGATCACGGCCGGCCAGATCGCTCCCGGCACCGATGTCCTCACCATGCGGCCAGGCATGGCCAGCCTGCCGCACATGGAGCTGACCTGGGGAAACTACGGCGTCCAGCAAGGCCCCGGCGGCCTGGTGCAGAAAGACAGCATACTGCCGAGCTGCATGCTGAGCAGCGACTGCCTGGCCAGCCCCAGGATGCAGACGGCCAGCAGCCTGCCCAGTGGCACCTCCGCGCCGAACACGGTGATCACCGAGTACGCGGTGAGCAAGTACCATCTGCAGACTCAGCTGGGCGGGTGGCTGATCCAGGCACCCGCCCAGCTCACCGCCGCGCAGACCAGCGCCGCGCGGCAATTCGCCCTCACCTACGGGGCGACGGTCGAGACCGAGTCGGGCTCGCTCGGCCCCGGCGAGATCGCCGACGGCGCCACCGCGCTCGGCATCGTTCTCGCGCTCGGTGTGCTGGCCATGTCGGTCGGCCTGATCCGCAGCGAGGCCGCGCAGGACCTGCGCACGCTCACCGCGACCGGCGCCAGTGGCATGACCCGGCGGATGATCACCGCCGCGACCGCCGCAGCGCTTGGCCTGCTCGGCGCCATCCTTGGCATGGCCGGCGCGGTGATCGCCGGGCTGGCCTGGGCCCGCAGCAGCCTGTCCGTCATGTTCGGTGACGTGCCGCTGACCGACGTGCTGATCCTGCTGCTCGGGCTGCCGCTGATCGCCGCCGCCGCCGGATGGCTGCTGGCCGGCCGCGAGCCGCCGCTGATCGCCAGGCAGCCGATTGAGTGAGGCCTGCGGGCGGACTGAGGGTTGCATAGTCACGTCGCTGACAAGTGCCGGACATCAGAGCGCGCAGCTCACAGTTATCGGCGTAATTAGGTATTTCAGGAGAAATCAAGCTAATGACGAGGTGGCAAAGCCATGATCATGTGACCGGTATGTGCGGACCGTCCACCCACGACCGCGAGATCAATATCCGGCGCACCGTCCATCAAGCCGTGGCCGGCTGACCACGAGCACAACCATGGAGAGGTCACATGAGCTTCGATACACCTGCGGGAACCCGCGGCGGCCGCCAGCCGGCCGGGTGGGCGTTCCGATGGGGGAACAAGCTGATGGCCAGGTGGATCCGCCGCAAGGGCGGCGGCAAGTTCATGGGCTTCAACGCCTTGGTCCTGACGACCATCGGCCGCAAGAGCGGAACCGAGCGAACCAATCCGGTCGGCTGGTTTCCCGGTGAAGACGGCAGCTGGCTGATCGTAGCCTCGGCGAACGGGGCGATTGGCAATCCGGCGTGGTACTACAACATCGCCGCCCATCCCGACCAGGTCCAGATCGAGCTGGACGGCCGCCAGATCCCGGTGATGGCCGAACAGCTGCACGGGGCGGAGCGTGACCAGGCATGGCAGCAGATCACCGCCACCGCGCCCCGTTTCGCGCAGTACGAGCAGAAGACCGACCGGGAAATGCCGGTCATCCGCCTGGTGCCCCGATCCGGCTTGCAGGCACCGCACGAATAGAGCCCGGGCCGCTCTGACCAGCCAGGCCAGAGGCGGCAGAACCGGGCTGGATCCTCGCCGCAACTGTCGCGGCGGTGGCCAGCTCTACCACGGATCGCCGTCACGCCAGTCGCAGGTCAGCTCGCTGGTCAGATCCAGCGGGACGGCCAGCGGCAGGACATGGATGCAGCCGTCCTCTTCCTCGGTGCGCACGACACCGGCCGGGGTGAGCGCCGACGTCGGCCCCTGCCACAGATGCCAGCCGCGCGCCGCGTAGAACGCCGCGCCCGCATCGGTGGCGCCCAGCGCGCCCAGCTCGTAGGCACCGCGCACCACCCGCTCGAGCGCGTCCATCATGGCCGAGCCGTACCCGCGCCCGCGCTGGCCCGCACGCACCCCGACGCCCTCCACATAGCCGGTGCGCAGCGCCCGGCCGCCGTTCAGCAGCCGCCGCTGGATCACCGACGCGTGGCCGACCAGTTCGGCGCCCTCCCACACCAGGGCGTGCACGCCGCCCAGGGCATGCTCGAAGTCCTGGTCGGTCATATCGTCGAAGACGTCGTCGAGCAGGGCCCGCACCGCATCGAGGGTGGCGGCGTCCAGGTCGGCGGTATGGGCGGTACACACCTCGGTCACGGCACCATCCTGGCCGCCCGCACCCGGCCGGCGCACCCGGTATTCCGCGCGGCACCTGCGGGATACTGGCCAGCATGCCTGAACTGATCGATGCACCGAGCCGGGTGGCCGCGGCCGGCCAGCCGCCGAAGCTGATCGATGAATATGTGGGCCGGGCCAGCACCGGTGACACCGGGCTCAGCGTCGCTCACATGCGCAGCCCGTCCGGCTGGGCTGAGCCCGGGCAGCGGCCGGAGTTCGACGAGTTCACGATCGTGCTGCGGGGAGCCGTGGTGGTGGAGTTCGAAGGCGGCCAGATGACCGTTGAGGCCGGCCAGGCCGTGCATGCCCGGCCGGGCGAATGGGTGCGCTACAGCACGCCGGGCGACGACGGCGCCGAGTACATCGCGGTCTGCCTGCCGGCCTTCGCCCCTGGCATCGTCCACCGCGACGGCTGAGCGGCCCGGGTGGATCATGGTGAGGGAGGTGATGGCCATGAGCGACCGTGCATCGACGCCAGGCGGTTCCGGCGACGAGCCGGGCGGGGAGCCGGAACTGGCCGAGGACGCCCGCGAGGCGGCCCTGATGCGGGACGTGCTGCGCGAGCAAGAGCGTCACCGGGAGGGCGGGGTTGAGCCGGGGCTCGACGACGCCGGCACGGATCCCGAACCCGGCGCCGAGGGCTGACCCATCGGCGCGGGTGCGGGTCACCCGCCCGGGCCGGCCTGGATCAGGTGGGCCTCGGCTCCGACCGGCTTGAACCCGGCCGCGAGGAACGCGCGGACGCTGGCCGCGTTCCCCGGGGCGATCTGCGCCCACACCGGTACGCCGGCGGGGACCAGATGGCGGGCCGCCGCCGCCAGCGCCCGGCCGAGCCCGCGGCAGCGGCGCCCGGGGTCGACCTCGACCGCGGTCTCCCAGCGGCCCGCCACGCCGCGGCCGATCAGCACCACGCCGCCGTCGGCGCGCCAGGCCCGCACCTCGTCGCGGTAGTGCAGCGCCCGGGCGATGCGCGGATGGGCAAGGTCGGGCTCGGGCGTGAGGGCGATATCCGGCGGCCCGGTCCGCGGCGGGGCGACGCAGAGCATGTCGGTGCTGTGCGCCCTGCGATTGGTGTGCACGCAGAGCGCTTGCAGGAACGCCGGGGTCAGCGGCCCGGACAGGTCACCCGCGGGCAGCTGGGCGGCCACCCAGCCCGGGTCGGCGTCGATGAAGATGACGGCATGCGCGGTGAACCCGATGACGCCGGCGTCCCGGGCCGACGGCGGCGGCACGATGGTCACGCCGCCGTCCGCGGGTGGGAACCGGCCCGCCGCGGCCTCATCGAGCACGGCCGCCAGCGGCCCCTGCCTCGCCTGATCCTCCATGCGCCCCATCGTCCACCAGTGCCGGTGCGCCGGGCCCGTTAGCCTGGACGGGTGACCGCGTCCAGCGCCCCGGCCGGGTCCGGGGCTTCTCCCGGGCCGGGGGGCGCTGCCCGGCCCGAGGCTTCTCCCGGGCCGCGGGGTGCGGCCAGGACCCGGGGGCAGCCCGGTCGCGGGCAGGCGCTGCAGCAGCCCGCATGGCCCGATCCCGGCCGGCTCGGCGCGGTGGTGCGCCGCCTGGAGCGGCTGCCGCCGCTGGTGTCCGCCGGCGAGTGCGACCAGCTCAGGGAACGGCTGGCCGCGGTGGCCCGTGGTGAGGCGTTCGTGCTCCAGGGCGGCGACTGCGCGGAGACGTTCGCCAGCACGACCGCCGACAGCATCCGGGGCAGGCTCAGGATGCTGCTGCAGATGGCGGTCGTGCTGACCTATGCGGCCAGCGTGCCGGTCGTGAAGATCGGCCGGATGGCGGGCCAGTTCGCCAAGCCCCGCTCGGCGGCGACCGAGGTCAGGGACGACGTGGGGCTTCCCGCCTACCGGGGTGACGCGGTCAACGCGCTGGAGTTCACGGCCGCGGCCAGGACACCCGACCCGGGCCGGCTGCTCGATGCGTATCACTGCTCGGCGGTCACGCTGAACCTGTGCCGGGCCTTCGCCAGCGGCGGGTACGCCGATCTCCGCCAGGTGCACGCCTGGAACCAGGACTTCGTCGCCAGCAGCCCGGCCGGGCAGCGCTACGAGCGGCTGGCCGGAGAGATCGACCGGGCGATCGCGTTCATGCACGCCTGCGGGGCCGATCCGGAGGAGTTCCGCGCGGTGGAGTTCTACTCCAGCCACGAGGCTCTGCTGCTCGACTACGAGCAGGCGCTGACCAGGACCGACTCACGGAACGGCCATCCGTATGACCTGTCGGCCCACCTGCTGTGGATCGGGGAGCGCACCCGCGCTCCCGACGGCGCCCATATCGAGTTCGCGCGCCGGATCCGCAACCCGGTCGCGGTCAAGATCGGCCCGTCGGCCGCTCCGCAGGACGTGCTCGACCTGGTCGACGCGCTCGACCCCGGCCGCGAGCCCGGCCGGCTCACCCTGGTCACCCGGATGGGCGCCCGCCAGGTGCGCGACGCGCTGCCGCCGCTGGTGGAGAAGGTGGCGGCCAGCGGCGCCACGGTCGCCTGGGTCTGCGACCCGATGCACGGCAACACCATCGAGGCGGCCAGCGGGCACAAGACACGCCACTTCGATGACGTGCTGGACGAGGTCACCGGCTTCTTCGAGGTGCACCGCGCGCTCGGCACCCACCCGGGCGGCATCCACATCGAGTTCACCGGCGACGACGTCACCGAATGCATGGGCGGCGGGCAGCACATCACCGAAAGCGACCTGCGCCACCGGTACGAGACCGCCTGCGATCCCCGGCTCAACCGCAGCCAGTCCCTCGACCTGGCGTTCCTCGTCGCTGGCATGTACCGCCAGCACACCGGCACCGGGCGCCACGGAGCCCAGCCGTCGTGAGCGAGCGGCATAACGAGGCTGCGCCCCCAGCCTGTCCCGCGGCATGGTGACCGTCGATGACGTGCGGGCGCTCGCCTCCCGGCTGCCCCGCTCCTACGAGGTCCTGGTCCGGGACCGGGTGAAGTTCCGCGTCGGGCGGATCGTCTACCTGGCGTTCTCCGCGGACGAGACGATCATGGGTTTCGGGTTCCCCAAGGAAGAGCGCGCCGCGCTGGTCGCCTCCGAACCCGGCAAGTTCCTGATGCCGGGCCAGTCGGACCTGCGGTTCAACTGGGTGCTGGTGAGGCTCGGCGCCATCGGGCGCGCCGAGATGGCCGAACTGGTCCTCGACGCCTGGCGGATGGTCGTCCCCCAGCGCGTCGCCGCCGCCTACCTCGCGCCGGACGGGCCGGCCGGTCCGGCGGCTCACCGCTGACCCTGGCCCAGCCCGCCGCCGCGGTGGCTTATCGTGGAGACATGGGACGTCTGATCCTGATCCTGCTCGCGGTGTTCGCCGTGTTCATCGTGGTCTCGCTGGTGATCTCGGCGCTGCACTTCCTGTTCCTGATCGCCATGGTGGCCCTGATCGTCGCCGGCCTCTTCTGGCTGGGCGGCATGATGCGGCGGACCCGCGACTAGCGCTGCGGCGCTGCCGCCAGCCCGCCGTGCTCACCCGCGCGGGCCGTGGCGGGTAAGCCGCCATGCCATTGACCGATGGCCATGGCGCTGCACCAACGAGCACGAGTCCGCCGATCCCGGGCCCGCGCGGCCCTATCATGCCACCAAGGGCACGCGCCGCTGAGGTGACAGCAGAGGGCAGGGGACCGTCGTGGCGGAGATGGACTGGGCCGACCCTGGCCCGGATGAGGTGCACCACCAGACCGTTGACCTCCAGGTCGACCGGCCGCATCCGGCCCGTGTCTACGATTACCTGCTGGGCGGCAAGGACAATTTCGCCGCCGACCGGGAGGCGGCCGAGGCGGGTCTGCGGGCCAATCCCAACTCGCGGGTCCCGCCGCGTGAGAACCGCGCCTTCCTGCGCCGCGCGGTGCGCTACCTGGCCGGTGAGGAAGGCGTCAGCCAGTTCCTCGACATCGGCACCGGCATCCCGACCTCACCGAACGTGCACGAGATCGCGCAGGCGATCCAGCCGCGGGCGCGGATCGTGTATGTGGACAACGACCCGATCGTGCTCGCGCAGGCCCGCGCCCTGCTGACGACCGGCCCGCCGGGCAAGACCGCGTACATCGACGCCGACCTGCGGGATGTCAACGCCATCCTCGGCTCCGCTGACCTGCGCGAGACGCTGGACCTGAGCCGGCCGACCGGGCTGCTGTTAATTGCCGTCATGCATTTCATCCCCGACGACGACGACCCCTGGGGCCTGGCCGGACGGCTGCTCGCGGCGCTGCCGTCCGGCAGCTTCCTGGCGCTGTCGCATCTCACCGGCGACTTCGACCCGGGGGCGTGGGAGGGGGTCGTGGCGGTGTTCAAGCGCAGCGGGGTGACGATGCGGGTGCGCCCCAAGCCCGACGTCGAGCGGTTCTTCGCCGGCCTGGATCTCGTCGACCCCGGCGTGGTATCGCTGCCCCGCTGGCGTCCCGATTCCATCGAGGTCGGCGGGCAGGCCGTCCCCAGCGACGCCGCCGTCTCGGTGTACGGCGGGATCGCCCGGAAGCCGTAGGGGCGGCCCAGTGGGAGCGGATCAGGCCAGCCCGCGGTTCCGGCAGGTCGTGCTGGACACTACCGACGCCCGTGCGCTCGCTGAGTTCTACCGGCAGCTGCTGGGCCTGGCCTACCGGCCCGGGGATGAACCCCCGGCCGCCGGCGAGCCGGACCCGCGGGGCCGGGACTGGCTGGTGCTGCGGGACCCCGGCGGCGCCCCCGGTCTCGCCTTCCAGCAGGTGGCGGAGATGACGGAGGCGACCTGGCCGGCCGGCCCGGTCCCGCAGCAACTGCACCTGGACCTGACCGTCCCCACGGCCGCCGATCTCGACGCCCAGCACGAGCGGGCGCTGGCCCTGGGCGCCCGGCTGCTCTACGACCGCTCCGGCGACCCCGAAGAACCGCTGCGGGTGTACGCCGATCCCGCCGGGCACCCGTTCTGCATCTTCGTGGCCAGCGAACCGCCGGCCTGAGCCTCACCGGTCACGCCGGCACGGGGAGGTCGGCCTTCTCCCAGCTGACCACCACGATCGGGCAGGGCGGGTGCCGCAGGCAGTCGCGCGCCACCGGGCCGATCGCGTCCCGCCCGGTGGAGGCCACGCCGCCGAGCACCAGCAACTCGGCGCCCGCCGCCCGGTCCAGCAGCACCTGCGTGGGCAGCCCCTCGGCCATCTCCACGGAGACCGGGATGGCCGGTGCCGGGCCGAGCATGGTCCGCACGGCCCCCTCCAGCCGGGCGCCAGCCGCGGCGCGATCCTCGTCCCGGCCCGGCAGGTGGAGACGCGACGCGTACGGCGCGAGCCGCCACCGTGCGCGCTCCCAGGCGCACACCACCTGCAGCCGGGCCGTGCGCAGGCCCGCCTCCCGCGCCGCCCATCGCAGCGCGGCCAGCGAGGCTGACGACTCGTCCACGCCGACGACGATGCGTGAGCTCCCGTGGGCACGGCTCATTGCGGCACCCCTTTCGCCGCTCTTCCAGTCTGGCCCTGGGGCCGGGCCGGCGGAAGGGAACAAGGTCCCTGGCCACGCTCCGCCGGGGGGGCGGTTCCCGGATCTAACTGGTGACTGGCAGGCAGCGGGTCGGTCGTGTCCAGCAGGTAGGCCATCACCAGCGGGCCTCCTCCGTCTTCGCGAAGCTCCTGGCTGGCCTGCGCCAGCAGCGCTCATCTGGGTCTGCCGCTGCCAGCAGCCTCGTAGGGTCTACCCGCGAGCATAGGGCGGGTAACTCGTTCCTTACCTCCTCCTCCTGCTCCCATCACGTAAAGATCACCCTCCCCATCACGTAAAGATCACCGGTCCCTGGGCTGAAATCGCCGAATCACCCGTTCTGAGTGACGCGCGCCGGTGCGTGCGGAGAGATATTGGCAAGTGGCGCAGGTTACCGGGTGCGCTTCACACGTGAAATCGACCGGTCGCCAGATACCAGGAGAATTCAATGAGTACGGAAAGTGAACGGGTGGCTGGGTTCGGGCGGCTCGAAGACGGTCTCCGCCAGGCCAGCGACTGGTACCTGTGGGGACCTTACGTGAGCGAGCGCCAGTGGGGAACGGTCCGCGAGGACTACAGCGCGGACGGGGAGGCCTGGGGCTACCTGCCGCACGACCACGCGCGTTCCCGCGCCTACCGGTGGGGTGAGGACGGCCTGGCCGGGTTCTGTGACGTCGAGCAGCGCCTGTGCCTGGGGCTGGCGCTGTGGAACGGCCGTGACCCGATACTGAAAGAGCGCGCTTTTGGGCTGACTGGTGCGGAGGGGAACCACGGTGAGGATGTCAAGGAGTATTGGTGGTACCTCGATGCCGTGCCCAGCCATGCCTGGAACCGCTGGCGTTACCATTACCCGCAATTAGCGTTTCCCTATGAAAAACTCAGGGCGGAGAACGGCAGGCGCGGCAAGCACGACCCGGAATATGAGCTCCTCGACACCGGGGTGTTCGACGGCGACCGCTACTGGATCACCGAGGTCCATTACGCGAAGGCGGGCCCCACCGACCTGCTGATGACCGTTAGCGTGACCAACGCCGGCCCGGAGGCCGACACGCTGCACGTGCTGCCGACCGCGTGGTTCCGCAACACCTGGTCCTGGGATGCGGATGCGCCCAAGCCGGAGCTCGCGGGAACCGGCGGGCCGGGGGTCACGATCGAGCACCCCTTCCTCGGCTCGCTGGAACTGCTCGCTGGCGCGGGCCCGGACGGTACCGCCCCGGTCCCGCTGTTCTGCGAGAACGAGACCAACACGGCGCGGCTGTTCGGTGCGCCGCCGGTGACGCCATACCCCAAGGACGGGATCGGCGACCATGTGATCAGCGGTGCGGCCACGGTCAACCCCGATGAGCGGGGAACCAAGTGCGCCTTCTGGTACCGGCTGACCGTCGAGCCGGGCGCCACGGCCGAAATACGGCTGCGGCTGCGTCCGGCGGGCGGCAGGCGGGCGGCCGCGGCCGCCGCGCTCGGCGGCGGTTTCGACCGGGTCGTCCAGCAGCGGCGGGCCGAGGCGGATGAGTTCTACGCCGAGCTGAGCCCCCAGACGGCCAGCGCCGACGAGGCGATGGTCATGCGGCAGGCCTTCGCCGGGATGCTGTGGAGCAAGCAGCTGTACAACTACGACGTGGCCCGCTGGCTCGACGGTGACCCCACCCAGCCGGTCCCGCCTGCCTCCCGCCACAATGGCCGCAACTCCCGGTGGCGCAGCTTCGATGCCTTCGACATCATGTCCATGCCGGACAAATGGGAATACCCCTGGTTCGCTGCCTGGGACCTTGCCTTCCACTGCGTGAGCCTGGCCCACGTCGACCCGGCGTTCGCCAAGTACCAGCTGATCCTGCTGTGCCGGGAATGGTTCCAGCACCCGAATGGGGCGCTGCCCGCCTACGAGTGGGACTTCGGCGACGTGAACCCGCCGGTGCAGGCCTGGGCCGCGCTCGAGGTGTTCGCCATCGACGGCGGCCGCGACCTCGGCTTCCTGAGCCGGGTCTTCGACAAGCTCCTGGTCAACTTCACCTGGTGGGTCAACCTGGAGGACGCGGGCGGCAACAACCTGTTCGAGGGCGGGTTCCTCGGGCTCGACAACATCGGCCCGATCGACCGGTCGCACCTGCCGGTCGGCGGCATCCTGGAGCAATCCGACGCCACCGGCTGGATGTCCTTCTACGCGCTCGCGATGGCCGGCATCGCCGTCATCCTGGCCCGCGGTGGCCGGCGGCCGACGACCGATCTGGTGCTGAAGTTCCTGGAACACTTCGCCGCGATCACCGAGGCCATGGACGGCCAGGGCCTGTGGGACGAGGCCGACGGGCTGTATTACGACCGGCTGCTCACACCGGACGGGACCGCCGTGCCCGTCCGGGTCCACTCGATGGTGGGCGTCATCCCCATGCTGACCGCCGCCATCGTCGACGAGCGGATGCTCGACCGGGCGCTCACCATGGGCAAGCAGTTCGCCGGCTTCCTCGACAAGTACGGCCTGGCCGACCGTGAGAAGCTCAGCGAAACCGGCCTGCTGCGCGGTGAGCCCGGCGACCAGCGGCTGCTGCTGTCCGTCGTCGGCATCGACCGCCTGGAGAAGCTGTTCGCCAAGCTCTTCGACGAGAGCGAGTTCCTGTCCCCTTATGGCCTGCGGGCGCTGTCCGCCTACCATCGCGACCATCCCTACGAGCTCGACGTCGAGGGGTACCGGGCCACGATCGACTATGAGCCCGCCGAGTCCACCGTCGCCATGTTCGGCGGCAACTCCAACTGGCGCGGGCCGCTCTGGTTCCCGCTCAACTACCTGCTCATCAGCGCGCTCGAACGCTACTACCGCTTCTTCGGTGACGAGCTCACCGTCGAGTACCCGGCCGGCTCGGGACATAAGATCCCCCTCGACCTGATCGCCAAGGACCTGCAGGACCGGCTGATCTCCATCTTCACCGTCGGCCCGGACGGACGGCGGCCCTGTTTCGGGTGGGTCAACCGCCTGCAGCACGACCCGGCGTGGAAAGACAACCTCGTCTTCAACGAGTACTTCCACGGCGACAACGGCGCCGGGCTCGGCGCCGCGCACCAGACCGGCTGGACCGGGCTGATCGCGGACGTGATCCGCCGCCGTCATGGCGCGGTCCGCTCCATCTTCGAAATCGTCAGGAGCACCGGCGGGGAGGACATGGGATGACCATCACCCAGGATGTGCGGGCGCTTCCCGAACGGCCAGGAAGCCCGTTCCCGCTCGGTGCGACGCCGGGCACCGGCGGAACGAACTTCGCCGTGGCATCGGCCGTGGCCGATGCCATGACGCTGTGCCTGTTCGACGACGTGGGCGCCGAGACCCGGATACCGCTGCCGGACTACGACGCCGGCGTCTGGCACGGCTTCGTGCCCGGGGTCGGGCCCGGGCAGGCGTACGGGTACCGCGCCACGGGCCCCTACGATCCCGGCCGGGGCCTGCGCTGCAACCCGGCCAAGCTGCTGCTCGACCCCTACGCCAGGGCGATCAGCGGCGAGGTCACGTTCGGGCCGGAGGTGCTGGGGTACGCGGTGGACGACCCGGGCGCGCCGAGCACGCTCGACTCGGCCGGGCAGGTGCCGCGCAGCCTCGTCGTGGACGGGAAGTTCCAGTGGACCGATGGCAGCCCGCTCCGGCGCCGCTACGCCGACACGATCATCTACGAGGTGCACGTCAAGGGCTTCACCATGCGTCACCCGGGGGTGCCGCCCGGGCTGCGCGGCACCTACGCCGGGCTCGCGCACGAGGCCGCGATCGGCTATCTGGTGGACCTCGGCGTGACCGCCGTCGAGCTGCTGCCGGTGCACCAGAACGTGCCGGAGGGCTTCCTGCCCCAGCGCGGGCTGACGAACTACTGGGGCTACAACACGATCGGGTACTTCGCGCCGCACAATGGCTATTCCGCGGCGGCGGCGGCCGGGCGGCCCGGCGGCCAGGTCGCCGAGTTCAAGACCATGGTGGACGCCCTGCACGCGGCGGGCCTCGAGGTGCTGCTCGACGTGGTCTTCAATCACTCCGCCGAGGCCGGCGAGACGGGCCCCACGCTCTGCTTCCGCGGCCTGGACAACCCTGCGTACTACCGGCTGGAACCCGCCGACCCCAGCCGTTATGTGGACACCACCGGCTGCGGTAACTCGCTCAACGCCGGGGATCCGGTGACCCTGCAGCTGATCATGGATTCGCTGCGGTACTGGCTCACCGAGATGCACGTCAACGGCTACCGCTTCGATCTCGCGCCCTCGCTGGCCCGCCAGGAGGGCGGGTTCGACCAGATGTCGGCCTTTTTCGACCTCGTCGCGCAGGATCCGGTGGTGTCGCGGGCGAAGCTCATCGCCGAGCCGTGGGACGTGGGCCAGATGGACTCCTACGACGTCGGGCGCTTCCCGCCGCTGTGGCGGGAGTGGAACGGCAAGTACCGCGACAGCATGCGCGACTTCTGGCGCAGCCACGAGATCGGGATCGGCGAGTTCGCCACCCGGTTCGCCGGCTCGGCGGACCTCTACAGCGGCGCGGAACGCCGGCGGCCGACCGCCTCGGTGAACCTCTTCACCGTGCACGACGGGTTCACCCTCGCCGACCTGGTCTCTTACAACGACAAGCACAACGAGGCCAATGGCGAGTCCAACCGCGACGGGACCGACGACAACCGCTCCTGGAACTGCGGCGCGGAGGGGCCCACCACCGACCCGGACATCCTGGCCCTGCGCGCGCGGCAGTCGCGGGCGATGCTCACCACCCAGCTGCTGTCGTTCGGCGTGCCGATGCTGCTCGGCGGGGACGAGCGCGGCCGCACCCAGCAGGGCAACAACAACGCTTACTGCCAGGACAACGAGCTCACCTGGTTCGACTGGTCCACCACGGACGATGAGCTGCTGGCCTTCACCCGGCGGCTGGTCGCGTTCCGCAAGGAGCACCCGGTGTTCCGCCGCCGCCGCTTCCTGGCCGGGACGGAGGCGTCCGAGCTCGGCTGGTTCACCCCGGCGGGCACGCCGATGACCGCGGCCGACTGGGCCGACGCGGGCGCCCGCTCTCTGGCCATCTACCTCGACGGATCCGATGACCCCGACCGGGCGCCGGATGGCACGGCGATGGTCGATGACGATTTCCTGGTCATGTTCAGCGCCTGGTGGGAACCGCTCGATTTCGTCATCCCGCAGACCCGCGCCGGGCTGGTGTGGCAGGCCGAGATCGACAGCTACGATCCCGCCGCGCCCGCCGCCGCGCCGCGCCGCCACGCCGGTGACCGCATCACCGTCGGCCCCCGCTCGGTCGCCGTGCTCCGCGGGCCGCGCCCCCAGAACCCGCCCGGTGGCCGTGCCCGGCGGCCACGGCCGTCGGCCAGCATGCCCCGATGAAAGGTCAGCTAGCGCTGCCGCGCGCCAGCATGCCCCGATGATAGGAGCATGAGCAGTCCGCAAGACCGCGGCTGGCGCTCGGTTCCGGTGCGGAGGATCGCCGCCTGGCTGGCGGCGGTCATGGGTGCGGTGACAGTCCTGTGCGGGGTGGCCGCCCTGCTGCTCACCCCGGCCGCCGACCATGCCGCGTCCGACGGTTCTCCCGCCGCGCTGATCGTGATCCTGCTGGCGGCGCTCGCCGTCCTGGCCGCCGTCATCTGCGCCGCCCTCCTGCTCGGGCTGGCGGTGAGCACCAGGGTGGCCCGGCTCAGGCGGCGGTCGCGGCGGCCGGCACCTCGTCCGGTGGCGGCGATACCCCGGCCGGGCCCCGCGTCAGCGGGCCAGGTGGGCCAGGCCCTCGATGACCCTGGCGCCGGGCAGCTGGCCGAGCAGGTTGCCCGGCAGGGTGAGCTTGGAGCGCCGGACGCCGCTGCCCACCACCACCTGTGGCACCGCGGCGGCCAGGGCGTCGACCAGGACGGGCCAGCCGCCCGGCAGCCCGATCGGCGTGATCCCGCCGTACTCCATGCCGGTGGCGGCGACCGTCTCATCGACCGGCGCGAACGACGCCTTGCGCACGTCGAGCTCACGCCGGGCCACCCCGTTCACGTCCGCGCGGGTGGTGGCCAGCACCACACACGCCGCGTAACGGACCTGGCCCTCCCGCCGGCCGGTGATGACGACACAGTTGGCCGAGACGGCCGGGCTCACCCCGTACCGTTCGCAGAACGCGGCCGTGTCGGCCAGCGCCGGGTCGATCTCGGCCACGCCCACGGCGTCGGCCGGCAGTGTCCCGTCCAGCGCCGCCAGCGCCGCGGCGACCGGCGGGGCCAGCAGGTCGGCCCGGGCCAGGGCGGGGGCGATCTCCAGCTTGCCCATGCTCGCGTCCACGCGCCTCATCCTGCCACCCGGGCCTGGCCCGTGGGGCCGTGGCCCGCCGCCCGCTCAGGCGCCGGAGGACCGGCGGGCCAGGCGCACCGGGTCGAGCGGGGGAGCGGCCAGGGGCGGCCCGTGGTAGCCCCGGACCTCCCCGAAACGCTCGCCGGCCGCCCAGGCCCGGGCCGCCTCGGCGATGTCGTCCGGGGTCCGCCCGACGAAGTTCCACCACATCAGCAGGGTCTCGCCGAGCGGCTCCCCGCCGAGGAGGAACAGCCGGGCACCCGCCTGCGCGGCGAGCGTGAGCGAGCCCCGCCCGGTCGCCACGTACAGCAGGCTGCCGGGGGCGAGGGTGTTCCCGTTCGCCGCCGCCGACCCGCGGGCGACGAAGATCACATGCTCGTGGCCGCGGGCGAGCGGGATGGTGATGTCCCCGGCGCTCACCGCATTGATCTCGGCCCCGACCAGCGGGGAGTACGTCCGGGCCGGGGAGGTGACATCGGCCAGCGACCCGGCGAAGACGGTGACCTCGGCCCCGCGCAGGCCCAGCACCGGCAGCTCGGCGTGGTGCTCGAAGACGGGCGCGGCCTGCCGGTCGGCGTCGGGCAGCGCCAGCCAGAGCTGGACCCCGTGCAGGCCCGGATCATGGTCGGCCGGCGACTCCTCGGAGTGCGCGATCCCGCGCCCGGCGGTCATCAGGTTGAGCTGGCCGGGCCGGATCATCTGCTCGCTGCCCAGGCTGTCGCGGTGCAGCACGTTCCCCTCGATCAGCCAGGTGACCGTCTGCAGCCCGATGTGCGGGTGCGGCGGGACCTGCATGCCGGCCACGCCGTCCACCGACATCGGGCCGTAGTGATCCACGAAGCACCAGGCGCCCACGCTGCGGCGGCGGCGCAGCGGGAGCAGCCGCCGCACCTCGACGTCGCCCACGCGCGCCAGGCGGGCGCTGGTCAGCTCGGTGTGCCCTTCCGGCCGGTCGCTCTCCTGGAGCAGCGCACCCGGGGTCTCGACGTCCGCGTCCACCGTGCTCATGACCGTGCGCTCCTGTCGCCGCCGTCCGGCGGGAGTTGAATGGTCCCCAATGACCGACCATACCCAGGGGAGTGTCCATGACCTCGATCCGCGAGGACCACAACGAGCTGATCGGCCTTGGCCGTCGCCTGCGGGAGGCGATCCCTGGTGTGTATGCCGGCTACGCCCAGCTGCACAACGCCACCATGGGCGACGGCGCGCTGCCGGCCCCGGTCAAGGAACTGATCGCCCTGGCCATCGCGGTGACCCGGGAGTGCGACGGCTGTGTTGTCGCGCACGCCCGCGGCGCGGCCCGGCGCGGGGCGACCGCGCCGGAGGTGGCCGAGGCGATGGGGGTGGCCATCCTCATGAACGGCGGCCCGGGCACGGTCTGGGGACCGCGCGCCTACGCCGCCTTCGAGGAGTTCGCCGGCGAGGTCAGCCGACCAGGGTCTTGACGGCGGCGGTCAGCTCACCCAGGGCGGTCTTGGCGTCCGCGAAGTACATGCTCGTCTTGGGGTCCACATACAGCTCGTTGTCGATGCCCGCGTAGCCGGACGCCATCGACCGCTTGATCACGATGATGCTCTTGGCCTGGTCCACGTCGAGGATCGGCATGCCGGAGATCGCCGTCCCCGGCCGCCGGGCGGCCGGGTTGGTGACGTCGTTCGCGCCGACCACCAGCGCCACGTCGGCCCGGGGGAACTCCGGGTTGATCTCGTCCATCTCCTTGAGCAGCGGGTAGGGCACGTTCGCCTCGGCCAGCAGCACGTTCATGTGACCCGGCATCCGCCCCGCCACCGGGTGGATGGCGTAGCTGACCTCGATCCCGCGATCCTCCAGCGTCTTGGCCAGCTCGGCCACCTGGTGCTGCGCCTGGGCGGCGGCGAGGCCATAGCCGGGCACGATGATGACCTTCTG
Source organism: uncultured Actinomycetes bacterium (assembly GCA_963730065.1). GTDB lineage: Bacteria > Actinomycetota > Actinomycetes > Streptosporangiales > Streptosporangiaceae > UBA9676. The sequence goes on from CAVSQL010000032.1 coordinate 139,913, forward strand.
CGCGTAGGCGAGCTGGATGGCCGCGTCGTCGGCGGCGATCGACCGCACGTCCCCGCCGGGCCCTTCCACCGCCGGGCCGCTGTCCCCGGTGCCGAACCCGCCGATCATGATGTTGCGCAGCGACCGGTTCATGGCGTCGGCCATCAGCTTGGTCAGGATGCCGCCGGAGGCGCCGACCAGCGCACCGGCGATGATCAGGGCCCAGTTGCCGATGACGAACCCGGCCATGGCGACCGCGGTGCCGGTGAAGGCGTTCAGCAGCGAGATGACCACCGGCATGTCCGCCCCGCCGATCGGCAGCACCATCGTCACACCGAACGCGAGCGCGGCCAGGATCACGATCAGCAGCACCGGGACGCTCGGGGTCACGATCATGTAGATGGCCCCGCCGATCCCGACCACGGCCGCGCCCGCGTTGACCAGCCGTGAGCCCGGGAAGGTGATCGGCGACCCGCTGATGAGCCCCTGCAGCTTCCCGGCGGCGATGATCGACCCGGAGAAGGTCACCGCGCCGATGATCACGTCCAGCAGGGTGGGCACGGTGGTGGTCTCGGGCACGCCCGCCGCGGCGCCCGCCAGGTTGATGTAGTCGTGGATGGCCACCAGCGCGGCGGCGCCACCGCCGACCGCGTTGAACACGCTGACCAGCTGGGGCATGGCGGTCATCTGCACGGTGCGGGCGGCGTAGAGCCCGGCTCCCCCGCCCAGCAGCGCGCCGGCGAGCATGACGATCCAGCCGGTCACGCTGATCGTGCCGGCGTGGATGATGATGGCGAGCGTGGCCACGATGGCGGCGACCATGCCGCCGGTGGACAGCTGGTTTCCGCGCCGGGCGGTCGCCGGGGTGTTCATCAGGTGCAGGCCGAGCACGAAGCAGCTGGCCGCGGCCACGTACACCAGCTGGATGATCCAGTCGAAGGCGCTCATGACGAGGTCCCGCCGCTCGCCACCTGGCGTGCCTGCCCGTCGGGGCTGACCTGCCCGGCCTTCCCGTTCTGCCCGGCCGGGACCGGCGTGGGCCGGCGCCGGAACATCTTCAGCATCCGCCCGGTGACGACGTACCCGCCGACCACGTTCATGGCCGCGAACGCGGCGGCGATGAAGGCCAGGATGTAGCCGAGCGCGTTGTTGGCGGAGGCGGCGATGAGCATCGCACCCACCAGGATGATGCCGTGGATGGAGTTGGCGGCCGACATCAGCGGCGTGTGCAGGGTGGCCGGCACCTTGCTGATGACCTCGAAGCCCACCAGCAGGGCCAGCACGAAGATCGTGATGTCGGTGAGCAGGGCGTCGGTCACTGGGAGGTACCTCCGGCGGGCTGGTCGGCGAGCAGGGCGGCGGTGGCGGGATGGATCACGGACCCGCCGTGGGTGATGACCACCCCGGCCTGGATGTCGTCGCTGGGATCGATGGCGAGGGCGCCGTCGGCCACCAGGTGCAGCAGCAGGGTGGTGATGTTGCGCGCGTAGGCGGCCGAGGCGGCGGTCGGCATGCTGGCGGCCAGGTTGGCCGCGCCGATCACGGTCACCCCGTTCCCGGTGACGATCGTCTCACCCGGCACCGACCCGGCGACGTTCCCGCCGAGCGGCCCGGACCCCATGTCCACCACCACCGACCCGGCCGGCATCGCCTTGATCGCGTCCTCGGTGAGCAGCAGCGGCGGCCGGCGCCCCGGGACCTGCGCGGTCGTGATGACCACGTCGTGACGGGCGATGTGACCGATCAGCTCGGCCTGCTGCGCCTGCCGCTCGTCGTCGGTGAGCGCGCGGGCGTAGCCTCCCTCACCGGCCGCTGTGCCTACCGAGGTCAGCTCGATGAAGGTGGCGCCGAGCGATTCCACCTCGGTCTTGCTCGACGGGCGCACGTCGTAGCCGGAGACCACCGCCCCGAGCCGGTGGGCGGTCCCGATGGCCTGCAGGCCCGCCACGCCGGCGCCGAGCACCAGCACCTTCGCTGGCCGGGCGGTGCCGGCGGCGGTGATGAGCATGGGGAAGAACCGGCCGAACGTGGTGGCGGCCACCAGCGCCGCCTTATAGCCGGCGATGTTCGCCTGTGAGCTGAGGGCGTCCATCGGCTGGGTCTTGGACAGGGTGCGGGGGATCCCGTCGAGGCTGACCGCCGTCACCCCCTTGGCGGCGAGGTCGGCCGCGAGCGCGGGGTCGGCGAGGGGGTTGAGCATCCCGATCACCGTCTGACCGGGGCGGAGCGCGCCGAGCAGCGCGTCGTCGGGCTTGGTGACGGTCAGGATGACGTCGGCGGCGGAGACCAGCTCCTGCCTGGTCACGATCGTGGCGTCGGCCTCGGCGTAGGCCGCGTCATCGAACCAGGCGCCCTCTCCCGCGCCGGACTCCACCAGCACGTCCAGGCCGGCTCCCCTGAGCCGGCCGATCATCTCGGGGACGAGGGCGACCCGGTGCTCACCGGGCGCGGTCTCTTTCAGGACGGCGACTTTCATGGGCGCGACCTCATGTTTCCGGGGGCGTCACCTGGAGTGCAACATCGCGTTCAGGCAACGAGATGAGCAGGGTCGAACGTCCCGCCATTAGCACCATGTCCGGACACATGATAGGCACAGCATCAGTATGCGCACGCCGAAACCGCCCGCCATCGCGAGGCAGGCGGTGCGGGTGGTACGCCCGAAATCCCGGCCCGCGCCGGCCGGATGCGGTCAGCGCGCCGTAGACCACCATCGCCGTGACGCCAGCGGGCCCGTGATCATGACTTAGGTGTTGTTCCAACGACCCTAATCTCATGATCACGATCTGGGGCCGGAGTGGGTAGGAGGGATGCGGCCAGTGGGGCCCGGGCCCGGGCGGCCCTGGGTGATAACGCGCCGCGCCGGAGGGTGGCGCTGATCTTCTCCGCGGCGGCGACCACCGCAGCGGCGTGCAGCCTGCCGGGGGAGCGGGTCAGCCGCTCGATGGGCCCGGAGACCGAGATGGCGGCGATGACCTTCCCGCCCTGGCCGCGCACTGGCGCCGACACCGACGCCACGCCGGCTTCCCGCTCGGCGACGCTGGCGGCCCAGCCGCGGCGCCGGACCTGGGCCAGCGAGGTGGCCGTGAACCGGGCCCCCCGCAGCCCGCGGCTCACCCGTTCCGGTTCCTCCCAGGCGAGCAGGACCTGGGCCGCCGAGCCGGCCGTCATGGGCAGCGCGGACCCGACCGGGACGGTGTCGCGCAGCCCGGTCGCTCGTTCGGCCGCCGCGACACAGGTCCGCGTGTCGCCCTGGCGCCGGTACAGCTGCGCGCTCTCCCCGGTCAGGTCGCGCAGCTGGATCAGAATGGGCTGGGCGACGGCCAGGAGCCGGTCCTCGCCGGCCGCGGTGGCCAGCTCGGCGATCCGGGGGCCCAGCACGAAACGGCCCGCCGAATCCCGGCCGACCAGCCGGTGCCGCTCCAGGGCGACGGCGATCCGGTGGGCGGTCGGGCGGGCCAGGCCGGTCGCGGCCACCAGCTGGGCGAGCGAGGCGGGCCCGGATTCGAGTGTGGTAAGTACCGCTACCGTCTTGTCCAGGACCCCGACTCCGCTAGAGTTGTCCATGGTCCGATATTGCCGTCTCGATATGCGAGACGCAAGATGGCCAGACGCGATCGGTGAGAGGTGAACGCTGATGGGGCGCACACTGGCACGCAAAATCTGGGACGCGCATGTGGTGCGCAGCGCCGACGGCGAGCCCGACCTGCTCTATGTCGACCTCCACCTGGTCCACGAGGTGACCAGCCCGCAGGCGTTCGACGTCCTCCGGACGGCGGGACGGACGGTCCGCCGGCCGGACCTGACGGTCGCGACCGAGGACCACAACGTGCCGACCACCGGGATCACCGGCCCGGACACGCCGCTGCGCGGCCCGGCCAGCCCGCTGACCGACCCGGTGTCGCGGGTCCAGGTCGAGACGCTGCGCAAGAACTGCGCCGACTTCGGCATCCGGCTGTACCCCATGGGTGACACCGGGCAGGGGATCGTCCACGTCATCAGCCCGCAGCAGGGGCTGACCCAGCCGGGCATGACGATCGTCTGCGGCGACTCGCACACCAGCACCCACGGCGCGTTCGGCGCGCTCGCGTTCGGGATCGGCACCAGCGAGGTCGGGCACGTGCTCGCCACCCAGACGCTGCCGCAGGCCAGGCCCGCGGACATGGCCGTGAACGTGACCGGCGAACTGCCGTACGGGGTGACCGCGAAAGACCTGATCCTGGCCGTCATCGCCAAGATCGGCACCGGCGGCGGGGCCGGCCATGTCATCGAGTACCGCGGGGACGCGATCGCCGGGCTGTCCATGGACGGCCGGATGACGGTCTGCAACATGTCCATCGAGGCCGGCGCGGGCCGGCCTCATCGCACCCGACGAGACGACCTTCCGCTACCTGCGCGGGCGGCCCCGGGCCCCGCAGGGGGCGGCCTGGGACGCGGCGGTCGAATACTGGCGGTCGCTGCCGACCGATCCCGACGCGGCCTTCGACCGCGAGGTGACGCTGGACGCGGGTGCCCTCACCCCGTTCGTGACCTGGGGCACCAACCCGGCCCAGGCCGCCCCGCTGGGGTCGGCGGTGCCCGATCCGGCCGCGATGACCGACCCGGCCGCCCGGGCCTCGGCGCAGCGCGCCCTGGCCTACATGGACCTGGCTCCGGGCACCGCCCTCACCGACGTCGCGGTGGACACGGTGTTCGTGGGGTCATGCACCAACGGCCGGCTGGAGGACCTGCGGGCCGCCGCCGAGGTGCTGCGCGGCAAGAAGGTGGCCAGCGGGGTCCGGATGCTGGTCGTGCCCGGTTCGATGGCGGTCAAGGCCGCCGCGGAGCAGGAAGGGCTGGCCCAGGTGTTCACCGACGCGGGGGCGCAGTGGCGGTCGGCCGGGTGCTCGATGTGCCTGGGCATGAACCCCGACACGATGGCGTGGGGCGAGCGCAGCGCGTCGACCTCCAACCGCAACTTCGAGGGCCGCCAGGGCGACGGCGCCCGCACGCACCTGGTGTCGCCGCGGGTCGCCGCGGCCACGGCCGTGACCGGCAGGCTGACCGCCCCGGCCGATCTGTGACGGCCCCGCCCCGACGACCCGCCGACCTGCGCTGGCCCGCACCACCCACCGGCCCGCACCGACAACCGGAGACAGCCAGATGGAGCCCTTCACCACCCACACCGGCCGCGGTGTCTCACTGCGGCGCAGCAACGTCGACACCGACCAGATCATCCCCTCCGAGTACCTGAAGCGGGTCAGCCGGACCGGTTTCGGGGAGGGGCTGTTCGCCACCTGGCGGACGGACCCCGGCTTCGTGCTCAACCAGCCGGAAGCCCGCGGCGCGACCGTCCTCGTCGCCGGGCCCGATTTCGGGATCGGATCATCCCGCCAGCACGCGGTGTGGGCTCTCGCCGACTACGGGTTCCGGGCCGTGATCTCGGCCCGGTTCGGGGACATCTTCTACAACAACTCGATCCAGGAGGGACTGCTCCCGGTGCTCCTGCCGGCCGGCGCGGTCACCTCGCTCCAGGACGCGATCGAGGCCGACCCGGCGCTGCCGATCACGGTGGACCTGGCCGGCCGCGAGGTCAGGGCCGGGGCGCTCACCGCGGCGCTGGAGATCAACGACTACACCCGCTGGCGGCTGATGGAAGGCCTCGACGACATCTCGCTGACGCTCCGGCACGCCGACGACATCTCGCGTTACGAGCGTGACCGGCCGGGCTGGCTCCCGGTGGCCGGCTGAGCCGCCGCGCCGGGCAGCGGGAACGTGGCCAGCGTCAGGCTCACGATCGCGCCGTCAGGGTCACACCCGATGGCCACCCGCTGGCCGGGCCGCAGCAGCCGCAGGCCGGAGCCGGCCCAGGCGGCGGGGCCGAACCCGAGCACGGTCCCATCGTCGAGGAACACGCTGCCCGACCCGGTCGCGGGGTCGAAGCCGCGGACTGTGGCCTGCATGACTGGCCTGCTGGTGGGTAGCCCGGCTGGCGCGGCCGGGGCTTTCAGCGCAGCCCCGGCCGCTTGCGCAGCGCGGTCTGGATGATCCGGTCCATCAGCTGCGGGAGCGGCAGCCCGGTGGCCTCCCACATGAGCGGGAACGCCGACGCTGAGGTCATGCCGGGCATCGTGTTGATCTCGTTGAGGATGATCCGGCCGTCGGGCGTGTAGAAGAAGTCCACCCGCGCCAGGCCCTCGCAGGAGAGCGCGTCGAACGCGGCGCAGGCCAGCCGCCTGACCTCCGCGATGGCGTCGGCCGGGATGGGCGGCGGGATCGCCATCGCCGTGTCCGCCTCCAGGTACTTGGCCTGGAAGTCGTAGAACTCGGAGTCCCCGCCGACCAGCACCTGGGCCGGGATGCTGGCCTCCGGCGGCCCGCCGGAGGCGCCCTCGAGCACGGCGCACTCGAGCTCCATGCCCGGCACCGCCGCCTCCACGAGCACCTTGCGGTCGTGCTCGCGGGCGATCTCGATCGCCTCCTCCAGCCCGGCCGGATCGGGTACCCGGGTCGTGCCGATGCTGGACCCGCCCCGGGCCGGCTTGACGAAGACCGGCCAGCCGAGCTCACCGATATCGTCGAGCACCCGCTTGCGCTCCGGCATGGCCGCGGCCAGCGCCGCGCTGTCGGTTCCCGGCGGGCGCCAGTCACGGTCACGGACCACCACGTAGGGCCCGACCGGCAGGCCGCGCGCGGTGAAGAGCAGCTTCATGTACTCCTTGTCCATGCCGGCCGCGCTGGCGAACACCCCCGCCCCCGCGTACCGGGCCCCCGCCATCTCCAGCAGGCCCTGGATCGTGCCGTCCTCGCCGTACGCGCCGTGGAGCAGCGGCAGCACGACGTTGACTTCGCCGAGGCTGCGCGGGGGATCACCCGGGGCGGTGACCACCAGGCCGCGGGTGGCCGGGTCGAGGCGTGCGGCGATCTCGGTGCCGGGGGCGGCCATGGCCTCGACGGACGGCAGCTCGCCGCCCGCGATGGCCAGGCGCCCGGGGTCGTCGGGGGCCAGGATCCAGCGGCCGTCGCGGCCGATGCCGACCGGCACGACCTCGTAACGGTCGCGGTCGAGCGCCGCGAGCACGTACCCGGCGCCGAGGCACGATATCGCGTGCTCCGAACTCCGCCCGCCGAACACGACAGCGACCCTGATCTTGCGTTCGGTGCTCAGTGTCGTTCTCCTCTCCGGGTGCGCGGCCGGCGGCACGGGCTACAGCCCGTACCGCTCCGGCTTGGCCGAGCGCGAGGCCAGCAGCATGACGGCCTCCGCCATCGCGATCCGGCCCTGGGTGACCCCGGCCACCACCTCGGTGATCGGCATTTCCACATGATGGGCGTGGGCCAGCTCCAGCACCGGCCCGGCCGACTTGACGCCCTCGGTCACCTGGGACGCGTCCGCGGCGGCGTCGGCGAGGGGCATACCGCGGCCCAGGTTCTCGCCGAACGTGCGGTTGCGCGACAGCGGCGAGCTGCAGGTGGCGACCAGATCGCCCATCCCGGCCAGGCCGGCGAAGGTGTGCTGGTCGGCGCCGAGCGCCGCGCCGAGCCGGGTCATCTCGGCCAGACCGCGGGTGATGAGCAAGGCCCTGGTGTTGTCCCCGAGCCCCATGCCGGCCGCGATGCCCACCGCGAGCGCGATCACGTTCTTGACGGCGCCGCCGAGCTCGCAGCCGATCACGTCCGGGTTGGTGTAGGGCCGGAAGTACGGCGTGTGGCAGGCCTGCTGCAGGTGCTTGGCCATGGCGTCGTCGGCGCAGGCGACCACGGTGGCGGCGTACTGGCGTTCGGCGATCTCCCGGGCCAGGTTCGGCCCGGTGATCACCGCGATACGGTCGGGGCCCGCGCCGGTGATCTCGGTGATCACTTCGCTCATCCGCAGATGGGTGCCGTGCTCGATGCCTTTCATCAGGCTGACGAGCAGCGCGCCCGGCGGCAGCAGCGTGGCCCAGCCGGCCAGGTTCTGGCGCAGCGTCTGGGCGGGCATGGCCAGCACGATCAGGTCAGCGCCCGCCAGCGCCGCCGCCGGGTCGCAGGTCGCCCGGAGCGCGCCGGTCAGCGTGACCCCGGGCAGGTAGTACGGGTTCTCATGACGCTGGTTGACCGCCTCGGTCAGCTCGGGCCTGCGGCCCCAGAGCACCGCGGGGGTCCCCGCGTCGCACAGCACCTGCGCGAAGGTGGTCCCCCACATGCCCGCCCCCATGACCGCTGCGCTCATGCCGGCGCCGCCTTCCGGTCCGGGCCGTCGCCGGGTGGCCCGGCCTGGCCGCCCGGTGGTTCCGCATGTCCGCCGGCTGGCTCCGCCACGCCGCCGGGCGGCCCCGTTTCGCCGTCCCGGGCCGCCTTGGCGCGGCGGGCGGCAGCCGGGTCGAAGCGCACGGCGGGCGGGCTCTTGCCACGCAGTTGTGCGAGCAGGCCGGTGATGTCGGTCATGACCGCGTCGGTGGCGGCCCGCAACACTTCCCGGCCCAGCGGCCGGCCCGCGTAGGCGGACAGATCGACCGGTGGGCCGGCCAGCATCCGCACCAGATGGCGGGGGATCAGGCGTGGTTTGGTGCTCCCATACGGGAGGATGACCTGCGCGCCCCAGTGAGCGACCGGGATCACCGGGGCGCCGGTGGTCAGCGCGAGCCGGGCGACGCCGGTCTTGCCCACCATCGGCCACAGATCCGGGTCGCGGCTGGCGGTTCCCTCCGGGTAGACGATGAGGCAGCCCCCCGCCCGCAGGCTGTTCTCGGCGTCCTTGAGCTCTTTGACCACGAGCTTCACGTCGGCCCGGTCACGGTGCACCGGCAGCTGGCCGCAGCTGCGCAGAAACGGCCCGATCAGCTTCACGTCGAACGCCGATGACTTGATGAGGAAGAACGGGTAGCGGCCCGCCTGGTGGGTGAACAGGGCGACGGCGGCCCAGTCGGCGTAGGACAGGTGGTTGGGGGCGATGATCACGCCGCCCTCGCGGGGGATGTGCTCCTGGCCGTGCCAGTCGCGTTTCATCATCGCCTTGATGATCGGCGGCAGGACAATCGTGGTCCCGCGGCGCACAGCTGATGAGTGTCCCGGGCCTGGCTGTTCGCTCATGTGCGCCGTCTCCCCATCGTCATCTGGCCCAGTCTCCCGGTTGCCCCGCCCCGGTGTCGAGGCAGGATCACGGTATGCCCGCTCCGACAGCCGGGGCACCGCTCAGCTGGTCCCTGGTGGTTCCCGTCAAGGTACTTGCCCGTGCCAAGACCCGGCTGGCCGCCCTCGCCGGGCCCGACCGGCCCGCGCTCGCGCTGGCGATGGCGGCCGACACGGTGGCGGCGGCGCTGGGCTGCCCCGAGGTGGGCCGGGTGGTCGTGGTGACGGGCGACCCGCAGGCGGCGCAGGTGCTGGCCGGCCTGGGCGCCGTCATCGTCCCGGAGCGGCCCGGGCGGGGGCTCAACCGGGCACTGCGCCAGGGCGCCGCGCACTCCGCGAGCCACTGGCCGCGGTCGGGGATCGGCGGGCTCGCCGCCGACCTGCCCGCGCTGCGCCCGGCCGAGCTGAGCACCGCCCTGCGCGCGGCGGCGCGGTGGCCGCAGGCGTTCGTGCCGGACTCCGACGGGTCCGGGACCACCCTGTATGCCGTGCGTCCCGGGATCGCGTTCCGGCCGAGGTTCGGCCCCGGGTCGGCCGCCCGGCACCGGGCGGCCGGGGCGGTCGAGCTCACCCGGCCCGGCCTGGCTGGCCTGCGCCGCGACGTTGACGAGCCGGCCGACCTGCGCGGCGCGCGGGAGCTGGGGCTGGGGACCCGCACCGCCGCGCTCGCGGCGCGGCTGGACGGGCCCGGACCATGATCACGGGGAGACGGCCCGGCGGGCGGCGGGCGGCCTGACCCCGGGCCGGGTCAGAGCGGCCGGGTCAGATGTGCACGATGGGGCAGGTCAGCGTCCGGGTGATCCCGGAGACGGCCTGGATCTGCGCGACCACCAGCCGGCCCAGATCGTCGACGTTCTCGGCCTCGGCCCGGACGATCACGTCGTAGGGGCCGGTGACATCCTCCGCCTGAGTCACCCCGGAGATGGCGCCGATGCGAACGGCGACTTCAGCGGCCTTCCCGACCTCTGTCTGAACGAGGATGTACGCCTGCACCATGCCGTCCTCCCGGGTAGATCCGGAATGGCAACGCTACCGTAACCCCCGGCCGGTGACCGTGGCGGCATACTGTGCCAGCACGCAAGTGCGGCCCCCCATCCGGGGGCCGGCCTGAGGCCGGCCTCACCGCGGGCCGTGCTCCCGGCCGCTGGCCGGTGAACGAGGCATGAAGCCTGGTGAATGTGCCGATGAAACAGGGGCATGGTCAGGCTGGCGGGCCAGACTTTCCCGGGCCCGGCCGGGCCTGGATTACCTCACTTGAGATTCGCATATCTATCTCTTCGACAGTGAGATGGTTTAGATTAGGCTTCTTAACTCAAGCGGAAGGCATGGCGGCGACCCCCTCATGTCACGACACCGTAAGCGGCCGGCTCCCCGGCATCAGGCGCCCAGGCACCAGGCGGTGCCGCAGCACCAGCCACCGCGGCATCAGGCGCCGGACCGCCCAGCGCGGCCGATGGCGACCCCCGCGTCGGCCACCGCCTTCAGCACGGCCGTGCGCCGTGTCGTGGTGACACCTACCTTCGCGGCGGGACTGGGCGTGGTCATCGCGGCGGCGATGGCCTACCCGATGACGAAGACCGTCATCAGCTATGGCGGGACGCCGCCGGCGGGTGAAGCCCCCTGCACGCCCGACGGATGCGTGAGCGGTACCGACGGCAACGGGTCGCTGGCCACGGCCGGCCCGGGCGCGCGGCTGGCGTCCCCCTCACCGGCGACAACGCGCCTGGATCCCACGGCCCCGTTCGCTCCTGGCACGGTCGCGGCGGGCCAGCCGCTCATGCAGTACCAGACGCTGCGTCAGTGGGAGAGCGGGTTCATCGGGCAGATCACGATCAGCGATCTCTCCGGGTCAGCACCGGCCAACTGGCAGCTCCGCCTGGCCTACGACCCGGCCCGCATCATCGGCGTCTGGGGCGGCCGGTGGAGCCCGAGCGGCGATCACGCGGTGCTCGTGACGCCGGACGGCGGGGATGGGAACACCCACGCCGGGAGTGGTCACGTCCAGGTCGTCGTCGTGGTCTCCGGGCACCCGGGACCACCGTCGGGATGTGCCTTCAACGGCCAGGCCTGCCGGACCGGCGGGTCCGGCGGGGCGCCCGCGCCGGGGAACACGCAGCCGGAGCACTCGCAGCCGGGGGGCCAGCAGCCAGGTCCCCAGCCGTCAGGAGACCACTTCGGCTGGTGACCCGGCCGGCCGGGTCAGCCAGAGCCCGGGCGGTGCCGTGGCGTCAGCGGGTGACCTTCCCCGCCTTGATGCAGGAGGTGCACACGTGCAGCCGCTTGGGCGTCCCGTCAACCGTGGCCCGCACGACCTGGATGTTGGGGTTCCAGCGGCGGGGGGTGCGGCGGTGCGAGTGGGAGACCCTGTTGCCGAAGCCCGGCCCCTTGCCGCAGATGTCGCAGACCGCAGCCACGGGATCGCTCCATTGGTGTGATCGGAAGATGGACGCCGCCCGGGCGCCGCCCGGGCCAGCCGTCGAAATATATCCGACTCCCGGCCCCTGGCGCGAACCGGAACCCGCCATGAGCGCGGCGCCCGCGGCCGCGCCGCCGGCTCCACCGCCTGGCCGCCTATCCTGATAGGCCATGGCGAGCCTGGAGGAACCGCTGCGCGGCGTGGTGGGGGGCAAGGCCGCCACCAGGGCCGAGAAGGCGTTCGGCCTGCGCACCACGGGCGACCTGCTGCGCCACTACCCGCGCCGCTACGCCCGCCGCGGTGAGCTGACCGACCTGGCCTCGCTGCGGGACGGCGAGGACGTGACGGTCTTCGCCCAGGTCGCGAAGCTCACCTCCCGCCGGATGCGGTCGCGCCGCGGCCGGCTGCTCGAGGTGACGGTGACCGACGGCAGCGCCAGGCTGGCGCTCACGTTTTTCAACAAGGTGGAGTTCTGGGAGCGCCAGCTGAGCCCGGGCCGCCATGGCATGTTCGCCGGGCGGGTGTCCACCTTCGCCGGGAAGCGGCAGCTCGCCCATCCGGAGTTCAAGCTGCTCGCCGCGGACGAGGCCGGCAAGGCCGCGGAATTCGCCGCCGAGCTGATCCCGGTCTACCCGGCGACCAGGGATTTCTCCTCCTGGGACATTGAGAAGTGCGTGCGGGTGGTGCTCGATGTGCTCGGCGAGGTGGACGACCCGCTCCCCGAGGACCTGCGCCAGCGCCACCGGCTGGACGGGCTCGCGACCGCCCTGCAGGGCATCCACCGCCCGGCCGACATGGCCGAGGCCGACCGCGCCCGGGCCCGGCTCAAGTGGGACGAGGCCTTTGTGCTGCAGGCCGTGCTGGCTCAGCGTCGCCGGGCCGCCGCCGCCTGGCCGGCCACCGCCCGCCCGGCCCGGGCGGGCGGGCTGCTCGACGCGTTCGACGCGCGGCTCCCGTTCCGCCTCACCGAGGGCCAGCGCGCCGCGGGCGGGACGATCGCGGCCGACCTGGCCCGCACCCATCCCATGCACCGGCTGCTGCAGGGCGAGGTCGGTTCCGGCAAGACCGTGATCGCGGTGCGGGCGATGCTGCAGGTGATCGACGCGGGCGGGCAGGCCGCGCTGCTCGCCCCGACCGAGGTGCTCGCCCAGCAGCACTACCGGTCGGTCACCGACCTGCTCGGCCCGTTCGGGCAGGCCGGACGGCTGGACGGCGCCGAGCAGGCGACCAGGATCGCGCTGCTCACCGGCTCACAGGGCGCGGCGTCCCGCCGCGAGGCGCTGCTCGACGCGGCCTCCGGCGCGGCCGGGATCGTGATCGGCACCCATGCCCTGCTCACCGAGCATGTGCAGTTCGCCGACCTGGGCATGGTGGTGATCGACGAGCAGCACCGGTTCGGGGTCGAGCAGCGTGACGCGCTGCGGGAGAAGGCCCGGGGCGCCCGGCCGCACGTGCTGGTGATGACCGCGACCCCGATCCCGCGCACGGTCGCCATGACCGTCTACGGCGACCTGGACACCTCCACCCTCACCGAGCTGCCGGCCGGCCGCTCACCGATCGCCACCCATGTCGTGCCCGCGGCCGACAAGCCCCACTACCTGGCGCGGGTGTGGGAGCGCATCCGGGAGGAGGTGGGCCGGGGCGGCCAGGCCTACGTCGTCTGCCCCCGGATCGGCGGGGACGACACCTCGGGACCAGCCGGCAAAACGACTGACGCCACGCACGCCGATACCGGCGACTCCGAGGTGGGTCTGGGGGAGGACGAGGAGGACTGGAGCCCGCGCAGGCCGCCGCTGGCCGTGCTCGACCTGGCGCCCGCGCTGGCCGAAGGGCCTCTGGCTGGCCTGCGGCTGCGGGTGCTGCACGGGCGGCTGCCGACCGAGGAGAAGGACTCGGCGATGCGTGCCTTCGCCGACGGGCTCGCGGATGTGCTGGTGGCGACCACGGTGGTCGAGGTGGGCGTGGACGTGCCGAACGCCACCGCCATGGTGGTCATGGACGCGGACAGGTTCGGCGTGTCCCAGCTGCACCAGCTGCGCGGGCGGGTCGGCCGCGGCAGCGAGCCGGGCCTGTGCCTGCTCGTCACCGAGGCCGCCGAGGGGACGAAGGCGAGGGACAGGCTGGATGCCGTGGCCAGCACGCTGGACGGCTTCCGGCTGTCCCGGCTGGACCTGGAGCAGCGCCGGGAGGGTGACGTGCTGGGCGCGGCCCAGGCGGGGCGCAAGCGTAGCCTCAAGCTGCTCACCCTGCTCAGCGACGAGGAACTGATCGGGCAGGCGCGGGAAGAGGCGACCACCCTGGTGGAGGCGGACCCGGAACTGGCCGGCCACCCGGCGCTGGCGACGGCGATTGGCTCGCTGCTCGACGAGGAGCAGGCCGAGTTCCTGGAGAAGGCCTGACCGCGGCGGCCGGGACGCGGGCCATCGCCGCGGCCCCGCCCCGCCGCTGCGGCGGGCCGGGCTTCTGGTACGGTCTCGCCGCAGCGGAAGTGTCACAAGGGAAGGGCGTGACCGCGTGCGCCGTGTTGTCTGCCCAGGCTCGTTCGACCCCCTGACCAACGGGCATCTTGACATCATCCGCCGCGCGGCCAGGCTCCACGACGAGGTGCTCGTGGTGGTCGGCGCGAACCTGGCCAAGCAGGGCCTGTTCACCGTCGAGGAACGGCTCGCGATGCTGCGGGAGGTGACCAGCGATCTGCCCAACGTCGGCGTGGACAAGTTCACCGGCCTGCTGGTCGATTTCTGCCGCGCGCACAAGGTCTCGGCGATCGTGAAGGGCCTGCGGGCCGTGAGTGACTTCGAGTATGAGATGGAGATGGCCCAGATGAACTACCGTCTCGCCGAGGTCGAGACGCTGTTCATGGCCGCCAACCCGCTCTACGCCTTCCTGCGCTCCAGCCTGGTCAAGGAGATCGCCAAGTACGGCGGCGACGTCACGTCGCTGGTGCCGGAACCCGTCCACGGGAAGCTGCTGGCCCGGCTGGCGCAATCCTGAGAGCAGCCGTGGGACGCCGAGTGCGGCAGGCGAGGGCAGAGAGAGGGCGGCGCCGCCGGGGGCCGAGCGCGAGTTGGGCATCCGCGAGCCCACTGGGTAAGCTGGCCACTCTGGATCCAGCCCGATTACCCCATGCTGCCATGCCACATTCCCGCAGGACGTCCACGGCGCGTCTCGACCCCCGTGGGCCACTGGTGTTCGATACCCGCCAGCTCCCCCGACGCCCGGGGTCGGTGCGCACCGAGACCCGGACCGTGCCCGCACCCGCCGACCTGTACACCGGCATGGCCGGTGTGCGGGAGGACTCGGACCTGCGGCTGGACGTCACGCTGGAGTCGGTGACCGAAGGCGTTCTCGTCACCGCGAAGGCGGTGGCGCCGGTCACCGGCGAGTGCGCCCGGTGCCTGGAGCCAGTGGCGCAGACCATTGAGGTCAGCTTCCTGGAATTGTTCAGTTACGAGCAAGATGCCGGCGACACGGACGAGGACGGGTACTCTCTGGACGGAGACCTGCTCGACCTTGAGCCAGTGCTCCGTGATGCCTTGGTGCTCGCGCTTCCACTCGCGCCGCTGTGCCGCCAGGACTGCCCTGGCCTGTGCGCCGAGTGCGGGGCGCTGCTCGCCCAGGCGGGCCCGGAACATGGGCATGAGCGTGCCATTGACCCCCGATGGGCGGGGCTGAGGCAACAGATGCCGCAGGCGGAGCCGGCCGGCTCGCCTGCGCCGGAGATACGTGAGGAGAGTGGACGTGGCCGTCCCTAAGCGGAGGATGTCGCGGAGCAACACCAGATCGCGGCGGGCGCAGTGGAAAGCCACCGCCCCGACGCTGGTGCGCTGCCCGCAATGCCGGGACCCCAAGCTGCCCCACACTGCTTGCCCGACCTGCGGTACGTACAACCGCCGTCAGGTGATCACACCTTCCTGACGCGCAGTGCGGATTGATTCCGCGCCCCCAGACAAGCCCTGGGGGAGGAGGACAGCATGAAAGGCGCGGCCGAGCACGAGGGACGAGGCAGCCAGCTGGAGGGCACGGCTCTGCTGCGGGCCCTCGACGCGGGCCTCAGCCCGGCATTGCTGGAGCGTGCGCTCACACACCGGTCCTTCGCCTACGAAAACGGCGGATTGCCCACGAACGAGCGGCTGGAGTTCCTCGGCGACGCGGTGCTGGGCCTGGTCGTCACCGACGCGCTGTTCCGCGGGTACCCCGATCTGCCCGAGGGGCATCTGGCCAAGCTGCGCGCGGCGGTGGTCAACATGCGGGCGCTGGCCGGCGTGGCCCGCGGGCTGCACCTGGGCGACTATGTCCGGCTGGGCCGGGGCGAGGAAGGCACCGGCGGCCGCGACAAGTCATCGATCCTCGCCGACACCCTCGAGGCGGTCATCGGTGCCGTGTACATCGAACGGGGCCTGGGCGACGCGAGCGCGCTGGTCCACCGGCTGTTCGACCCGGTGATCGCCCATTCCGCCCGGCTCGGGGCGGGCCTGGACTGGAAGACCTCGCTGCAGGAGCTGACCGCCGCCGGTCTGCTGGGCGTGCCGGAGTACCAGGTCGACGAGAGCGGCCCCGATCACCAGAAGTCCTTCCGCGCGCTGGTGCGGGTCGGCGGCCGCGTGTACGGCTCGGGGAAGGGCCGCTCCAAGAAGGAAGCCGAGCAGCAGGCGGCCGAAGCCGCCTGGAGCGCCATCAGCAACGGCGAGGCCGGGACGCCAGCCGACGACGCCGGATCCGGCCGGGACGCTGCGGGGCCGCCGGACGCCCACCCGGGCAGCCATCACGCGGGCGGCAACGGCGCGGGGGCCAGGACCGGTAGCCGCGCCCGCGGCGCCGCGCCAGGCAATGGCGGGCAGGCCAGCACGGCGGACCACGGAACGGGCGCCGGCTAGGGCATGTCCCGTAGATCTTCAGCCTGCTGCGCGTCCGCCGGGCGGCGCCCCGCGGCGTTGTCGTCGCCGCCGATAGCTCCGCTATCGGCTCCTCCTCCGCCTTGCGGTCCCCCACCCGCCTCCCCATCCCCCTTCATGACGGCCGCTCACGACGGCCAAGATCTACGGGACACGCCCTAGTGCCAGAACTGCCCGAGGTTGAGGTGGTCCGCCAGGGCCTGGAACGGCATGTGGTCGGCCGCACCATCGGCTCGGCCCAGGTGCTGCATCCACGCGCGGTCCGGCGGCACGCGGCGGGCCCCGGCGACTTCTCCGCCGCGCTCAGCGGGCTCACTGTCACCGGGGCGCGCCGGCGGGGCAAGTACCTGTGGCTGCCCGTGGCGGAAAGGGCGCTGAGCGCCCCGTCGCCCGCGGAGGATGGCGTGCCGTCGCCGGCGGAGGATGCCCTGCTCGCCCACCTCGGCATGAGCGGGCAGCTACTGCTGGGCGACCCGGGGCGCCCGCTGTCGTCCCATGTCCGGGTCCGTTTCACCTTCACCGACTCCGGGCCCGATCTGCGATTCACCGACCAGCGGACGTTCGGCCACCTGGCGTTCGCGGCGGGCGGGGCGGTCCTGCCGCCGATGATCGCTCACATCGCCCCCGATCCGCTGGAGCCGGATTTCGACGAGGCCGCGGTCATCGGCCGCCTGCGCTCCCGCCGCACCGGCATCAAGACCGCGCTGCTCGATCAGTCGCTGGTGAGCGGCGTCGGCAACATCTACGCCGACGAGGCGCTCTGGCGGGCGAGGCGGCACTGGGCCACGCCCGCCGCATCGCTCAGCCGGCCCGCCGCGGGCCGGCTGCTGGCCGCCGTGCGGGAGGTCCTGGGCGAGGCGCTGGCCGCCGGAGGCACCTCGTTCGACAGCCTGTACGTGAACGTCAACGGCGAAAGCGGGTACTTCAGCCGGTCACTCGCTGTTTACGGGCGGGAAGGCGAGCCGTGCCCGCGGTGCGGTACGCCGGTCCGCCGGGACCCGTTCATGAACCGGTCCGCTTACAGCTGCCCGGCCTGCCAGCCGCGTCCCCGCCAGCGGACCGCCGCGCGGGCCACCCGTGACCTGCAAGATCGCTCAACTTGACCGGATACCCGCGGGGGTGCGATCCTTGATGTGTCACCTTGCGCGCACTTATGCGTGTCGTCGCGCGTGCGCCCACTCTGGTCACTCAGTGTGGAGGACCCACTACAATGGCGAAGGCTCTACTCGGCCACGTCGGCGGGCCTGATCCCCGCATGCTATCTGAAATGCGCCGGCTCCAGCAGCGGGTGCAGGACCTGGAGGCCGAGCTCGCCAGGCTCCAGGAGGCGAACGACGTGCTCGCTGCCGGTGTCAGTCACGATTTCCTCGTCACCGATCGCGAGCGCGAACCCGCGCTCACCTGACGCACCCCGCACACTCGTCACAACCGACCAGGGACGCCGCCGAGCGGCGTCCCTCTGCGTTGCCTGCGGTGTGATCACGGATCCGTCCCAGCCGCCCCAGTTTTCCCACGCCCGCGGCAGGGGCGCCGCGGGCCGCGAGTTCGTCCGCCCCCTGGCGGCGCGTGAGGCACAGTCAGAGCGCTTGATAGCGGTAAGGTGCCTGAGGATCAGTCCGCAGTGCGCTCCCGCGACGGCGTGCCGGGCGGCCGACGGCCGGACGAGGAGGAGAGCCCGCAGGTGTACCTGAAGACTCTCACTCTGCGCGGGTTCAAGTCCTTCGCCTCGGCCACGACCCTGCGGTTCGAGCCGGGCATCACCTGTGTGGTCGGCCCGAACGGGTCGGGCAAGTCGAACGTGGTCAACGCCTTCTCCTGGGTCATGGGCGAGCAGGGGGTCAAGAGCCTGCGCAGCGGCCGGATGGAAGACGTCGTCTTCGCCGGCACCTCGTCGCGCCCGCCGCTGGGCCGGGCCGAGGTCACGCTCACCATCGACAACACCGACGGCGCGCTCCCGATCGACTACACCGAGGTCACGATCAGCCGGCTGCTGTTCCGCTCGGGCCAGAGCGAGTACTCGATCAACGGCAACCAGTGCCGCCTGCTCGACGTGGCCGAGCTGCTGTCCGATTCCGGCCTGGGCCGCGAGATGCACGTCATTGTGAGCCAGGGCCACCTGGACGACGTGCTGCAGGCCGGGCCCGAGGCCCGCCGGGCGCTGATCGAGGAGGCGGCCGGTGTCCTCAAGCACCGCAGGCGCAAGGAGAAGGCGCTGCGCAAGCTGGAGGCGATGCAGGTCAACCTGACCCGGCTGGTCGATCTCACCGGCGAGCTGCGCCGCCGCCTGGGACCGCTCGGCAGGCAGGCGGCGCTCGCCCGGCGCGCGGCCACCATCCAGGCTGATCTGCGGGACGCCCGGCTGCGCCTGCTGGCCGACGACTACGTCACCGCCGCCGACGACCTGGAACGCGGGCAGGCCGATGAGACCGCCGCGCTGACGCGGCGCAGCGAGCTGGAGCAGGCCGTGGCGCAGGCGCGGCAGCGGGAGTCCGCGCTCGACACCGCCGAGGCCGAGCACGCCCCCCGGCTGGCGCAGGCGCAGGAGGCGTGGTTCTCGCTCTCCTCCCTCGCCGAGCGCCTCCGCGGAGTCGGCCGGGTCGCGCAGGAGCGCCACTCCCACCTCGTGGCCGACCCGGAACCGCCGCGCCCCGGCCGTGATCCCGACGAACTCGACGCCGAGGCCGCCTCGCTGCGCGAGCAGGAAGCCGTGCTGGGGGAGCGCCTGGAAGCCGCCCGGGCCCAGCTCGCGGCGGCGATCGGCGCGCGGGAGACGGCCGAGGCGGACCTGGCCGAGGCCGAGCGGCGGCTCGCCGCGCAGGCCCGCGAGGCCGCCGCCCGGGCCGACCAGCTGGCCCGGTTGCGGGGGCAGGTGGGCGCGGTCCGCAGTCGGGTGGCCGCGGCCAGGGAGGAGGAGGGCCGCCTGGCGGATGCCCTTGACCAGGCGCAATCGCGCGCCCGGCTGGCCCTGCAGGAGTACGAGGATTTCCAGGAGGCCTCGGCCGGCCGCGACGACGACCGCAGCGGCCTGGCCGCTGTGCACGAGCAGGCGGTCACGGCGCTCAGCGGGGTCACGGCCCATGTCGCCGAGCTCAGGGCCACCGAGCGGCGGGCCAGCGCGCAGCGGGCTGCGCTCCTCGCGCGCAAGGAGGCGCTGGAGGAAGGCATCGGCGCGATCCAGCAGGGTGCGGAGGCGTCGGCGGCCCTGCTCGCGGACCCCGTGCTGGCCGGCGAGGTCCTGGGCGCGGTGGCCGGCCTGCTGACCGTGACCGACGGGGCGCAGGAGGCGGTCACGGCCGCGCTGGGCGGCGCGGCCGACGCGGTGGCGGTCGCCGGCCTCGACGCGGCAGTGAGGATCCTGCGCGATCTCAAGGCCGCGGACGCCGGGAACACCGCGCTGGTCATCGTGGGCGACGATCCCGGGCAAGCACCGGCCGGGCGGGCCGACGCCAGCTACCCGCCGGGCGTTCTGCCCGTTCTTGATCTTGTGAAGATGCCGGGGGAGCTGTCCGCGGCGGTCGCCGGGCTGCTGGCCGGGGTGGTGGTCGCCGAGGACCTCGATCAGGCTCGCGATCTCGTGCACGCCCATCCGGAGCTGCGGGTCGTCACCCGCGACGGCGACCTGCTCGGGGCGCACTGGGCCCAGGGCGGCGCGGCCCGGCCGCCGAGCGTGCTGGCGATGAGGGCGGCGGCGGATACCGCAGCGGCCGACCTGGCCGTGGCCGACGGCGCCTGGGAGCGGGCCGCTGCCGGCCTGGCCATCGTGGTGGCGGAGGAAGAGCGGGCGGCCGAGGCGGCGGCCGGGGCGCTCGCCCTGGTGCAGGAGGCGGACGCCGCGGCGGCGGCGATCTCCGGGCAGCTCGGCCGGCTCGCCGGCGCGGCGCGGGCGGCCCAGGACGAAGCCACCCGGCTGGCGGCGGCGATAGCGGCGGCCCGCGAGAAGACCGAGCGGGACCAGTCCGCCCTCACCGAGCTCAGCGGCCGGCTGGCGGCCGAGGAAGCCGACGGGACCGCCGGCGAGGCGGCCAGCGTCGGCGAGTATGCCAGCGCCGGCGAGGCTCCCAGCACCGCCGGATCTGCCAGTGCCGGCCGGTCTGCCAGTGCCGGCGGGACGCCGGGCGCCGCCGGGGGCATCCAAGCGGCCGGCGCCACTGGCGAGCCGGACCGGGAAGCGCTGGCCGGGCGGGCCAGCGCCGCCCGGGAGACCGAGACCGAGGGCCGCCTTGAGGTCAGGACCGCCGAGGAGCGGCTCCGGGCGATCGCCGGGCGGGCAGACGCGCTGGCCGCGGCGGCGGTCAGCGAGCGCCAGGCCGCGCGGGCCGCCGCCGAGCGCAGCCGCCTGCGGCAGCAGCAGGCGCAGGTGGCCCGGGCCGTGGCCCTGGGGGCGGGCATGGCGCTGGACCGGCTCGAGCAGTCGCTGACGGTCGCCGCCGCCGACCGGCAGGTGGCCGAGCAGGCGCGCGAAGGCCGCTCGGATGCGCTGAAGACCGTGCGCGCGCAGGTCCGGGAGCTGGCCGGGGAGCTCGACCGGGTGGTCGACAGCGCGCACGGAGCGGAGATCGTCCGGGCCGAGCACCGGATGCGCCTGGAGCAGATCGCCGCCCGCGCCGTTGAGGAGTTCGGTGTGGACGCCGCCGCGCTGGTCGCCGAGTACGGCCCGGACGTGCCGATCCCGCCGCCCGCTGAGGAGACAGGCGCCCAGGCCGGCCAGGCCGGGACCGACGACCGCGCCGCGCCCGCGGCGTCCCGCGACCCGGCGGCCGGAGATGCACTGGCCGCGCCGCCCGGAGATGCACTGGCCGCGCCGCCCGGAGACGCACCGGCCGCGCCGCCCGGCAGCGGCGCACCACCGCGTCCTGGCGCCCCCTACGTCCGGGCCGAGCAGGAGCAGCGCGCCGCCGTGGCGCAGCGCCAGCTCAATCAGCTCGGCAAGGTGAACCCGCTGGCCCTTGAGGAGTACGCGGCCCTGGAAGAGCGGCACGCGTTCCTCGCCACCCAGCTGGAGGATCTCAAGAAGACCCGCCGTGACCTGCTGACCGTCGTCAAGGAGGTGGACGACCGGGTCCAGCAGGTTTTCGCGGCGGCCTTCGAGGACACCGCCAGGGAGTTCGAGCAGATCTTCGGCCGGCTGTTCCCCGGCGGCGAGGGCAGGCTGATCCTGACCGAGCCGGACGACATGCTGGCGACGGGCATCGACTTCGAGGCGCGGCCCCCGGGCAAGAAGGTCAAGCGGCTGTCCCTGCTGTCCGGCGGCGAGCGCTCCCTGACCGCCATCGCGTTCCTGCTGGCGATCTTCAAGGCCCGGCCGTCGCCGTTCTATGTCCTGGACGAGGTCGAGGCGGCGCTGGACGACACCAACCTCCAGCGCCTCCTGCAGATCTTCGAGGAGCTGCGGGACACCTCCCAGCTGATCATCGTCACGCACCAGAAACGGACGATGGAGGTCGCGGACGCGCTGTACGGGATCAGCATGCAGAACGACGGCGTGTCCTCGGTCGTGAGCCAGCGCCTGCGGGAGCCCGAGCCCGCCTGAGCGCCCGCCGCGATGCCGGGTGGTGGGCTGGGTAGGGAGGCCTGAGCCTGCGCCCGCATCTGCGAGACTGGGGCCGTTATGGAATACGTGATCATCGTCATCGCCGTTGTCGCCGTGCTCGCCATCGTGGCCGGCCTGTTCTTCCTGCGCCCGCGGCGGGGAGCGGGCCGGGCCGCCCCGCCCACCCCACCCACGGCCGGACAGGGTGGCCCGGGCCCGGCGACCGCGGAACGGACGGGCACCGCGACGGCGGCACCCAGCCTGCCGCCACTGGCGCCCGGCCCCACCCCGGTGGCGGAGGCCCCGCCGCCGCTGGCGGGCCGGATGGTGCGGCTGCGCGGTCGGCTCGCCCGGTCGCAGAGCGGGTTCGGTTCGGTACTGCTCGGGCTGCTCTCCCGGGACGGCCTGGACGATCAGACGTGGGAGGAGATCGAGGATACGCTGCTCGCCGCCGACATCGGGGTGGCGCCTTCACACCAGCTCGTGGAGGAACTGCGCACCCAGGTCAGGGTGGAAGGCGCCCGCGGCGACGTGGTCAAGGGGCTGCTGCGGGCCGACCTCATCGAGGCGGTCGGAGCCGCCCAGGATCGGCGCCTGCGGATCGGCCCGCACGGCGACCGGCCCGCGGTGATCCTCATCGTGGGCGTCAACGGCACCGGCAAGACGAGCGCCTGCGGCAAGCTCGCCCGCGCCCTGATCGGTGAGGGGCAGTCGGTACTGCTGGGGGCGGCCGACACCTTCCGGGCCGCCGCCGCCGACCAGCTGGCGACCTGGGGGGACCGGGTAGGCGCCCGGGTGGTCCGGTCCGACCGGGAGGGGGCCGACCCGGCGAGCGTGGCGTTCGAGGCCGTCCGGGAGGGGATCGACGAGCGCACGGACACGGTCATCGTGGACACCGCCGGGCGCCTGCACACCAAGGCCGGGCTGATGGACGAGCTCGGGAAGATCAAGCGGGTGATCGAGAAGCGGGCGACGGTGGACGAGGTCCTGCTCGTGCTCGACGCCACCACCGGGCAGAACGGCCTGCGCCAGGCGCGCGTGTTCGCGGAGGCGGTGGACATCACCGGGATCATCCTGACCAAGCTGGACGGCACGGCCAAGGGCGGCATCGTGGTCGCGGTCCAGCGGGAGCTCGGAGTGCCGGTGAAGCTGGTGGGGCTGGGCGAGGGACCGGACGACCTCGCGCCCTTCGATCCGGCGACGTTCGTCGACGCGATCCTGGGCGACTGAGGTGCCCGCGGGCACGTTGCGCCCATCGCGGCTAGCGTAATTGCGACATTCAATCGTTATTTGCACCATGAAGACGGGCCAATTGGCCGGTGATGCGTAGCCTTGGCGCCATGGCGCGCCATTAGCGATCAGCAGCGGGTTGGCGAGAACCTGGCGGCAGAAATTCCGGCGGCGGCGGTGATTGCCGGAGAACCGCCTCAGCGATCGAAGAGACCTGATTGGGCCGCCATAAGCTGAGTTACAGCTGGCGATAACCTGAAGGCACAAGGGCCCGGCCACGATCGGGCGAATTCTCGCGCTCCTGAATGGCCATGCGGGCACGTCGGCGGCACCTGCGCCGCCGGACGCGGTCCCGCCCGCCGGCCCCGCTGACCAGCGAAACACGCCCGTAACATGCCGGGCCGGTGGTTCACGGCCCGGAAACACGACGGGCGGCCGGCGGAAACGCTGCCGGGGGAGGGTAAGGCCGGGCAGGGTGCCCTGAGAGGTGGGTCGGATGAAGCTCATCACCGCCGTGATCAAGCCCTTCAAGCTGGATGAGGTGAAGGCGGCGCTGCAGGCCTTCGGCGTACACGGCATGACAGTCACCGAGGCGAGCGGGTACGGCCGCCAGCGGGGCCACACCGAGGTGTACCGCGGCGCGGAGTACGAGGTGGACCTGGTCCCGAAGGTCAGGCTGGAGGTTCTCTGCGACGACGAGGACGCCGACGACCTCATCGACGTCATGGTCAAGGCGGCGCAGACCGGCCGGATCG
Organism: uncultured Actinomycetes bacterium; assembly: GCA_963730065.1. GTDB lineage: Bacteria > Actinomycetota > Actinomycetes > Streptosporangiales > Streptosporangiaceae > UBA9676. The sequence goes on from CAVSQL010000032.1 coordinate 163,805, forward strand.
GGGACGGCAAGGTCTGGTGTGTCCCGGTGGACGTGGTGGTGCGCGTGCGCACCGGCGAGCGCGGTCCGGGGGCGCTCTGAAGAACCGTCGGCCGGACCCGCCCGGAGGACGGGCGGGCACCTTTGGCGCTGACCGTGCCCGGCGGGCCGCCGAGACAGACCGCTGGCTGGCCTCGCTGCTCGGCACCGAGGCCGGTGTGGCTATGGTGGCCGTCGGCGGGTACGGCCGCCGCGAACTGCTGCCCGGCAGCGATCTCGACGTGCTGCTCCTGCACACGGGGCGGCCGGACATCTCCGCCCTGGCCGACCGCATCTGGTACCCGATCTGGGACTCGGGCGCCCGGCTCGACCACGCGGTGCGCATGCCGCGCGAGGGCCGCGACGTGGCGCGGGCCGACCTGCGGGCGGCGCTGGGGATGCTTCACGCCAGGCACGTGGCCGGTGAGCCCGACCTCACCGCCGAGCTCCGGGCGGGTGTGCTGGCCGACTGGCGGGCGGCGGCAGGCACCCGGCTGGCCGAGCTCCAGGCCATGCACGTGGAGCGCACCGAGCGCAGCGGTGAGCTCGCCTTCCTGCTCGAGCCCGACCTCAAGGAGGCCAGGGGAGGTCTGCGCGACGCCGGTGCGATCCACGCGGTCGCGGCCGCCTGGGTAGCGCCGGGCCCGGGCCCCCGCGTGCGCGCCGCGCATGAGTTCATCCTCGACACCAGGCACGCGCTGCACGAGGTGACCGGGCGCCCGGCCGACCGGCTGGTGCTGCAGGAGCAGGACGAGGTGGCGCGGGTGCTCGAGCTGGCCGACGCCGACGTGCTGCTGCGCCGCCTGGCGGGGGCCGGGCGCACCGTCGCTTACGCACTTGACCAGTCGTTCCGGCAGGCGCAGCGCAGCCGCGGGGGGCAGGCAGGCTCGGCCGGCCTGACGGGTCAGGCGGGCCGGGCAGGCGGGGCGGTACGCCCGGGGTCGGCCCGTGCCCGTCTCGGCCTCCCCGGTGCCGGTTGGGACAGTGGCGGCCCCGGCCGGCGTGGTCTTCCCCCGGTCAGCGCCCATCGCCGTCCGCTGGCCGATGGCCTGGTCGAGCAGGACGGCGAGGTGGTGCTGGCCCGGTCCGCCGACCCGGCCGGCGACCCGGTGCTGCCGCTGCGGGCGGCCGCGGCGGCCGCCCAGGCCGGGCTCGCGCTGGCGCCGCGGGTGCTGGCCCGGCTGACCGGGTGCCCGCCGCTGCCGGTCCCCTGGCCCGATGAGGCACGCGATGCCCTCGCCGCGCTGCTGGGTGCCGGCCAGGCGGCGATCAGCGTGTGGGAGGCGCTGGACCAGGAGGAACTCGTCACCCGGCTGCTGCCGGACTGGGACAGGGTGCGCAACCGTCCGCAGCGCAACCCGCTGCACATCTTCACCGTGGACCGCCACCTGGTCGAGACGGCGGCCCGTGCCGCCGCGCTCACCAGGACCGTGGCCCGGCCTGACCTGCTGCTGATCGCGGCGCTGCTGCATGACATCGGCAAGGGCTGGCCCGGTGACCACCGGCTGACCGGTGAGGTGGTGGCCCGGGACACCGCGTTCCGGCTGGGCCTCGGGGCGGCCGACGCCGGCCTGGTCGCCGGGGCGGTGCGCCATCATCTGCTGCTGCCGCAGACGGCGACCCGCCGCGACCTCGACGACCCGGCGACGGTCGCGCAGGTCGCGGAGGCCGTCAGGAGCCGGCCGCGACTGGAACTGCTCCACGCGCTGGCGATCGCCGATGCCCAGGCGACCGGCCCGGCCGCCTGGAATGACTGGAAGGCAGGCCTGGTGAGTGAGCTGGTGCGGCGGGTCGGCGCGGCACTCGGCGGCGAGCCGCCGCCGGCCGCGCTCCCGCTGCGCGCCGATCAGGTCGCGCTCGCCGCGGGCGGCGAGCCCGCGATCATGATGAGCGGATCCGAGGTGACGGTGGTGGCGCCCGACCGCCCCGGCCTGCTGTGGCAGGCCGCGGGCGTGCTCGCCTCCCACCGGCTGGCGGTCCGTTCGGCGAACGCGACGTCGTGCGGGGATATGGCGGTCACCGCCTTCACCGTTGCGCATCACTATGGTGAGCCGCCCGACGCGGCGCTGGTCACCGGCGACCTGCGCCGGGCGCTGACCGGCCAGCTTGACGTGGCCCAGCGGCTGCACCAGCGGGAGCAGGTAGTGCTCCGGCCCGCGCTCGCCCTGGCGCCGCCCACCGTCACGCTCGTCGACGACGCCTCGGACACGGCCACGGTGGTGGAGGTGCGGGCGCACGACGCGCCGGGGCTGCTGTGGCGGATCGGCCGCGCGCTCGGCGAGTGCGGCCTCGACGTGCGGGCGGCCCGGGTGGAGACGCTGGGCGCCGAGGCGGTGGACGTCTTCTACGTGGTAGATGCCGGCGGCCAGCCGGTGAGGGACGCGGGAACCCGCGGCAAGATCGCGGCGGAGGTACTGGTCGCGCTGACCGGCTAAGCCCCTGGGCGTGCTGGCCGGCCAGGGCCCTCGCGCGCTGTCCCATGAGCCGCGCAGGCCCTGGCCACGGCCGCCGTGGAGGCAAGTGTGCCGCTCATCCAGGGACGCCAATGTTCCATCCATGCTGCCGTCGGGCGGTCGGCCGCGCACCCCGGCACCGGATAGCCTGGTACGCGTGTTCGAGACTCTCTCTGACCGGCTGACTCAGGTCTTCTCCTCGCTGCGCGGACGAGGCCGGCTGTCGGACGCCGACATCGACAGGACCCTGCGCGAGATCCGCATCGCGCTGCTGGAGGCGGACGTCGCCCTGCCGGTGGTCAGGGAGTTCACCGCCCGGGTGCGGGAACGCGCCTCCTCGGCCGAGGTGTCCGCGGCGCTCAATCCGGCCCAGCAGGTCATAAAGATCGTCCACGAGGAGCTCGTCACCATCCTCGGCGGTGAGGCGCGGCGGCTCCGTTTTGCCAAAGTTCCGCCGACGGTGATCATGCTGGCGGGCCTGCAGGGCTCGGGTAAGACCACGCTCGCCGCGAAGCTGGCGCTCTGGCTGCGCGAGCAGGGCAACACGCCCCTGCTGGTCGCGGCGGACCTGCAGCGGCCGAACGCGGTGCAGCAGCTCCAGGTGCTCGGCGCGCAGGCGGGGGTGCCGGTGTTCGCGCCCGAGCCGGGCAACGGCGTCGGCGACCCGGTCGCGGTGGCGCGCGAGTCGCTGGATGAGGCCCGGCACCGCCTGCACAACATCGTGATCATCGACACCGCCGGGCGGCTCGGCATCGACGAGGAGATGATGCGCCAGGCGTCGGCGATCAGGGACGCGACCGACCCGGACGAGATCCTCTTCGTGGTGGACGCCATGATCGGCCAGGACGCGGTGACCACCGCCCAGGCCTTCCTCGACGGCGTCGGCTACGACGGCGTTGTGTTGACCAAGCTCGACGGCGACGCCCGCGGCGGCGCCGCGCTGTCCATCGCCCAGCTCACCGGCCGCCCCGTGATGTTCGCCTCCACCGGGGAGAAACTAGGGGACTTCGACCTCTTCCACCCCGACCGGATGGCGTCGCGCATCCTCGACATGGGCGACATGCTCACGCTGATCGAGCAGGCGGAGCGGACGTTCGACGAAGAGCAGGCCACGGCCATGGCCGGCAAGCTCGCCTCCGGCGAGGGGTTCACCCTGGAGGACTTCGTCGAGCAGCTCGCCATGGTCCGCAAGCTGGGCCCGATCGGGAACCTGCTCGGCATGCTCCCCGGCGCCGCCCAGAACCGGGAACTGCTCAGCCAGATCGACGACAAGGACCTGGACCGCGCGGAGGCCATCGTCAACTCGATGACTCCCGCCGAACGGCGCAACCCTAAGATTCTCAACGGCTCCCGCCGCGCCCGCATCGCCCGCGGCTCTGGTACCAGCGTGGGCGAGGTGAACAACCTGGTCATCCGGTTCCAGGAGGGCCAGAAGATGATGCGGCAGATGTTCGCCGGCGGTGGCATGCCCGGCATGCCGCCGATCCCGGGGATGCGGCGCGCGACCAAGAAGGCGGCCAAGGGCCGGAAGGCACCGGCGAAGAAGAAGCCCAAGAGCGGCCGCCCGGGCGCGCCCCCACGGCCGGCCGGTGGTGGCGGCCAGGCGGGGACCGTGCCCGATGGCCTGCGCGGTGGGGGAGGGAACTCCCCGGGGCCAGCCCTGGGCGGCCTGCCGGGCGGCGTGCCCGGTGGCCTGCCCGCCGGGCTGGGGAAGCCGGGTGCGGGCGACGACCTGGCGGCTGGCCTGGAGGCGCTGGCCAGAGGGAACTCGGGGTTCGTCGTGGTGCCCGAAGACGATGCTCCCGGAAACGGGCCCGCCCCCGAGGACCTGCCCGCCGGGTTCAGCCGCTTCCGCCGCGGCAAGCGCGGCGACCGCTAGCCGCCCGGCAACCGGGCCGGGCTGTTACCGGGTCAGCCCACCCAACGGGCCGGGCCGCCAAGCGGGCCGCCGCCCGCCAGCCGACAAAATCTCCATATATGTCCGTTTCTTCCGTTGGGACGCCTCACTTCCCACGGATCTGCGTCATGATCATGTCCGTTTCGCCCGGTTCCCGTGACGCAAACCCGTGGTAGGTCAACTCGGCCAAAGAAGCCGCGGGGTGGCGCGGCGGCGCCGGGGGTGCCAGTGGCTGGCCCGCCGAGGCCGTGAGCGATTACGCCTGCGGTCGACTCCTCTGGCACAATGACAGGGTTGTTACACCTTCCTGGGTCGGCGACGCCCTCTCTCGCTCGCCGGCCCTGGTCCGTCCGGGCCATGCCGCCGGTCCTCACCTGGCGTGTTCACCGCCCGCAACCGAGCTTTCATGGGAGAAGACTGCAGCCGTGGCTGTCAAGATCAAGCTCAAGCGCATGGGGAAGATCCGTGCGCCCTTTTACCGGATCATCGTCGCTGACGCCCGCACCAAGAGGGACGGCCGGGCGATCGAGGAGATCGGCAAGTACCACCCCAAGGCAGAACCCTCGTTCATCGAGGTCAACTCGGACCGGGCCCAGCACTGGCTCTCGGTAGGGGCACAGCCCACAGACCCGGTCCGGCGGATCCTTGAGATCACCGGTGACTGGCAGAAGTTCAAGGGCCTGCCCGGGAGCGAGGGCACGCTGAAGACCGCCGTGGCCAAGGCGGACAAGAAGGTAGCCTTCGCCGCGGCGGTTGCCGAGACGCTCAAGACGGCCGAGGCCAAGCCCGACAAGAGCCGGGCCCGCAAGCCCGCTGCCGAGGCGGACGCCGCAAAGGCGAAGGACACCAAGGCGGCATCCGGCAAGGCGGCCAAGGCGGACGGCCAGCGCGCGGGCGCGGGCAGGTCCGCTAAGGGCGCCGAGGCCCGCGCCGCTGCCGAGGCCAGCCCGGCCGCTGAGGCCAGCCCGGCCGCTGAGGCCAGCCCGGCCGCTGAGGCCAGCCCGGCTGCTGAGGCCAGCCCGGCCGCTGAGGCCAGCCCGGCTGCTGAGGCCAGCCCGGCCGTTAAGGCCAGCCCGGCTGCTGAGGCCAGCCCGGCCGTTAAGGACGCCAAGGCTGCTAAGGACACCAAGGCCGCTAAGGACACCAAGGCCGCTAAGGACACCAAGGCCGCTAGCGACGGCGCAGCCGCTAAGGACAGCGCCGCCGCTAAGGACAGCCCGGCCGCCGAGGAAGGCGCCGCCGCCGAGAACAGCGCCCCCGCCGAGAACAGCGCCCCCGCCGAGGGCGCGGCGACCGCGGGCGACCAGCAGGACAGCGAGGCGTGAGGTGCTCGAGGAGGCTCTTGAGCACCTGGTGAAGGGCATCGTCGACCATCCCGACGATGTCCGGGTGAACAGCCACGGCCTGCGCCGGGGCCGGGTCCTGGAGGTGCGCGTGCATCCGGACGACCTCGGCAAGGTGATCGGACGCGGCGGGCGGACCGCCCGGGCCCTGCGGACAGTCATCGGGTCGCTGGCGGGTGGGCGCTATGTCCGTGTCGATCTGCTGGATGTGGACGAGGTCCGTTAGCTGAGCAAGCAACTGGACGTCGGCCGGGTGGTCCGGCCGCACGGGATCCACGGCGAGGTCGCGGTCGAGGTCCGGACCGACGATCCGGACCAGCGTTTCGCCATCGGCTCGGTGCTGGGCACCGATCCCCCGGCGGCCGGGCCGTTGACGGTCGTGTCCGCACGGTGGCACAGCGGGCGGCTGCTGGTCAGCTTCGCCGGGATCGCCGACCGCACCCAGGCCGAGCCACTGCGTGGTGTCTGGCTTACGGTGGACGCCGCGCAGGTCACCGCCCCCGAGGATCCCGACGAGTTCCACGACCACCAGCTGGTCGGGCTCACGGTGGTGACCGCGGCCGGGGAGCCGGTCGGCGTTGTCACCGACGTGCGTCATCACGGCCAGGATCTGCTGGTGATCGAGCCCGCGGTCGGCTCGCCCCGCCGCAGCGAGATTCTGGTTCCTTTTGTGGCCGCGATCGCGGTGGACGTGGATGTGGCCAGCGGCCAGATGGTGATCGACCCGCCAGCCGGCCTGCTGGACCTGGCCACCGGGTGACCGGCCGTGCGCATCGACATCATCACGATCTTCCCGGAATACTTCGGCCCGCTGCAGGTCTCGCTGCTCGGCAAGGCGGCGGAGCGCGGCATCATCCAGTTCGCCGTGCACGACCTGCGCACCTGGGCGCACGATACCCACCGGACCGTGGACGACACACCCTTCGGCGGCGGGCCTGGGATGGTCATGATGCCCGGCCCCTGGGGCGAAGCGCTCGACGCGGTGGCCAGCGGCGGCTCGCCGCGGACCCGGCTGGTGGTGCCCACCCCGGCTGGCATCCCCTTCCGGCAGGAGATGGCCGCCGCGTACGCGCGCCACGACCATCTCGTTTTCGCATGCGGCCGGTACGAGGGGATCGACACCCGGGTCATCGAGGACGCCCGGGCCCGGCTGGCCGTCGACGAAGTCAGCCTCGGCGACTATGTGCTCTCGGGCGGGGAGCCTGCCGCCCTGGTCATGATCGACGCCGTGGGGAGGCTGCTGCCCGGCGTGCTCGGGAACAGCGAATCCGCGGCCGACGACTCCTTCGGGGCCGGCGCCGCCGGGCCCATGGCCGGCCTGCTGGAAGGGCCCGTCTTCACCAGGCCGCGGGTCTGGCGCGGGCGTGCCGTTCCCGACGTCCTGCTGTCGGGGGATCACGCCGCCATCGCGCGCTGGCGAAGGGACGAGGCGTTGCGCCGCACCGCCGTCTACCGTCCGGACCTGGTGCCGGCCATCGCCGCTGGCGCCCTGGACACACGCGACCGGCAGGTGCTGGCGGAAGCTGGCTTTCCGGTTTGGGGCGAAGATATGGCACACTGAAACCCGCCCCGTACAAGCTTGCCGAGCGGAGCGCCTCCCCCGGCGACGCAGGGCCAGGGTTTCAGGACTACCGACCGACCGCCAAGACCGAACTGCACGCGCGCCCGTGCGCGCGTGAAGATCAATGAGGAACGCCAGCCATGCACACCGCGATCACCGACTTGGAGCAGGCCCAGATCCGCTCCGATATCCCGGACTTCCGGCCGGGAGACACACTCAAGGTGCACGTCCGGGTGGTCGAGGGCAGCCGGTCCAGGATCCAGATCTTCCAAGGTGTGGTCATCCGCCGCCAGGGTGGCGGGGCCCGGGAGACCTTCACCGTCCGCAAGATCAGTTACGGCGTGGGTGTGGAGCGCACCTTCCCCGTCCACAGCCCCACGCTGGACAAGATCGAGGTAGTCACCCGGGGCCGGGTGCGCCGGGCCAAGCTTTACTACCTGCGTTCCCTGCGCGGCAAGCGCGCCCGGATCAGGGAGCGGCGCGAGACGCCAGCGCACTAGCAGCCGCCACCTCACAGCGGCGGGCGCGGATGTCCGGCCACGGGGAAGGGGACACCGCTGCCGGGGGCCCGGGCAGCGAGATGGCAGGCACGCGGCCGGGCCGCCCACGCCGCCGGTTCGTGCGGGATCTGCTCCTGATCGCCGGCTCCGCGATCATGTTCACGGTCCTGGCCAAGGCGTTCGTGGCCCAGGCGTTCCTGGTCCCCACGGGATCCATGGCTGACACGCTGCGCCCCGGCGACCGGGTGCTGGTCAGCAAGCTGGCGTACCACTTCACAGGCGTCCACCGGGGCGAAATCGTCGTGTTCAGCGGCACCGGGTCCTGGGGACCGTCACCGCGGCCGGCGGCCGGCCCGCTGGCCCGCTGGTACCGCGACGCGCTGACGGCGGCGGGTCTCGCGAGCAACGGGACGGACTACATCAAGCGGGTCATCGGCCTGCCAGGCGACCACCTGGCCTGCTGCAACGCCCGCGGGCTCATCACCGTCAACGGGATCCCGCTGCACGAGGGGGATTACCTGTACCCCGGTGAGCAGCCTTCCGACCAGCCCTTCCATGTGATCGTGCCGCCTGGCCGGCTCTGGGTGATGGGTGACCACCGGGCGGACTCGGCGGACTCGCGCGATCATGCGGCCGACCCGGGAGACGGGACCATACCGGAGAGCGCGGTGGTGGGCCGGGCCCTGGTGGTCGTCTGGCCACCCTCCCAGCTGGGATCCCTGCCCATTCCCGCCACCTTTGCCCGGCCGTCCCTGATGCGCCAGCATTCGGTGCCCCCACATCGTGCGGCCGGGACACCGGTAATCCCGCCAGCCACGGGCGCCGAACGGTGATGCCGCTGGCAGCGGCGCGGCGGCCGCCGGCGGCCGGATGACGCCCCGCAGGGGATGGGGCGGTCCGTGGCGGCCGCGCCCGCGTCGCAGCGCCGCGTACCCGGCGATAGGCTCGGTCCGATGAACGAAGAGCGGGGCACGCGCGACGACCAACGTGCCCAGGCCGATCCGAACGCTGGCCTGGGCACTCCTGATGGCCATCAGGCCGGCCCGGCTCTGGGACATGGTGGCAGCGCTCCCGGGATGGCCGGAGCGCGTGGCCAGGACGGTTCCGGGGGCGCCGGCGGGCGCGGCGGGGCCGCGGTGGCCGACCGCCCGCCCGCGAAGCGCTCGAAGAGCAGGTCGTGGTGGATCGAGCTGCCCATCCTGCTGGTGTTCGCCCTGGTGCTGGCGCTGGTCATCAAGACATTCGTGGTCCAGGCGTTCTTCATCCCCTCGTCGTCGATGGAGAACACCCTCGATATCGGCGACAAAGTGCTCGTCAACAAGATGGTCTACGATTTCCGGTCGATCCACCGGGGCGACATCGTGGTCTTCAACGGGGAAGGCTCCTGGGATCCGGTGACGTCCCAGACCGTGCCACCGCTGGAGAGGCTGTGGAACGCGATCATCGGCCTGTTCGGCACCGCCCCGGGAGTGCATGACTACATCAAGCGCGTGATCGGGCTACCCGGCGATCATGTCGCGTGCTGTGACGCGAAGGGCCGGATCACGGTCAACGGGGTCCCGCTGAACGAGAAGTCCTACCTCTACCCGGGCAATGCCCCGTCCACGGTCAGGTTCAATGTCACAGTGCCGCCGGGCCGCCTGTGGGTGATGGGTGATCACCGCAACGTGTCATACGACTCCCGCGGTCACCAGGCAGATCCCGGGAACGGCACCATCCCGGAGAACAAGGTGGTCGGGCGCGCGTTCGTGATAGTCGCCCCGATCAGCAGGTGGAGAGTGCTGTCTATCCCGGCCACCTTCCAGCAGCCCCAGCTGGCCCGGGCCGCCGGGCCGGCCGCATTGCCCGTCCTGTCCGCCCCGGTGGCCGCGGCGTTGCCGCTGGGGTTCGGTCTCGCCGGCGCGGTCCCGCTCACCTGGCTTCAGCTGCGGCGGCGGCGGCTGACCAGGTCGCTGCGGGGCAGCCGTCCACCGCCACGGCCTCGATCGTGGCATCTGCGGGAGCCGCGCCGGCCGGGGCGCGGCTGACGTCATGCTGGTCCCCCCGGTGCGGCATCCCGGCTACACCCCCCGGCGGGTGGCGGGCCTGGCTGGATACGAGCGGGTGCTCGCCCGGGCCGGCTTCGCGCAGGTGGCCGGGATCGACGAGGCGGGCCGCGGCGCCTGCGCCGGACCACTGGTGGTGGCGGCCGTCATGCTGGATCCCCGCAGGCGATCCGGCCTCGGCGGTATCGCGGACTCCAAATCGCTGACCGCGCCCGCTCGCGAAAAGGCCTACCAGCAGGTGATCGCGCTGGCCCAGGCCTGGCACGTAGTGGTCATCCCGGCAGACGAGATCGACGGGACAGGCCTGCACGTCTGCAACATCGCCGGGATGCGCCGGGCCCTGGCCGGCCTGTCCCCGCAGCCGCAGTACGTGCTCACCGACGGCTTCCCCGTGCGTGGCCTGGGCATCCCGGCGCTGGCCATGTGGAAAGGGGACGAGGTGGCCGCGTGCGTGGCCGCCGCCTCGGTCGTGGCCAAGGTCACCAGGGACCGGCTCATGCGCGACCTGCACATGCGTTACCCGAAATACGGTTTCGCCCGGCATAAGGGGTATTCCACGCCAAGTCACATGCGGGCCCTCGATGCCCACGGGCCGTGCCCCGAGCACCGGCGTTCCTTCGCGAACGTCGGTGGCGGGGCCCGCGATCCCGCGGGCGTGGAGACCGGTGATCCCGCGGGCCTGGAGACCCGCGATCCGCTGGATCTGGGGACCGGTGATCCCGCGGGCCTGGAGACCGGCGATCCTACGGACCTGGAGAATTGACCTATGGTTGATCTCATCCAGGCCGGAGCTCCCGTCGCTGCCTGATCGGAGTTGTGACCATGAGCGCGGAGGACCTCGAGAAGTACGAGACCGAGATGGAGCTGCAGCTCTATCGCGAGTACCGGGATGTGGTGAAGCTATTCACGCACGTGGTGGAGACCGAACGGCGGTTCTACCTGACCAACAACGTCGAGCTGAACGTCCGCACCGCCGATAACGGCGAGGTCTTCTTCGAGGTCACGATGCAGGATGCCTGGGTGTGGGACATGTACCGGCCTGCCCGTTTTGTGAAAAATGTCAGGGTCGTCACGTTCAAGGATGTCAACGTGGAGGAGCTGGCCCAGAGCGATCTGGAGCTGCCCGACCCCCAGTAAGCCGATGCGCCCGCGCCGGGGACTCCGGCCTGCTGCGCGTCCACTGGGGCAACCCGATCATTTGCTCCGCTTCGCTGGGCCGGGCTCGAAGGAGCGCGGAACGCCCGGATCCCAGTGGCGCTCGTCTTGATCATTCCCGTGTTGGTGACCGCCCGGAGGCGGGACTGGCGGGCAGCCGAGGTGCAGGGCCGATCACCTGCCGTGGGCGGGTGCGGCCGGGCGAGGTGATGCCGGGCACCGCTTCCATACCGGGCTGGCCCGGGCCGCTGCCGGGATCTTCACGTGACTCCCACAGGCCCGACAGCCGGCCTTCACATGGAAGTGGTCTGCTGCAATGGCGCCTATGACGCGGCATGAGGCAGGCGCCCAGGCCAGGGGGGAAGGGCGGCCATGGTGGCCGCGGGTCGCCAGTTGCCGACGGCGCGGGCGATCGGGCCCGAAGGGGGACAGGTAGATGTCGATGACGCAGCCGATCGACGTGCGTGACATGGCGATCGTCCACCGCACGTTCCGCGAGGCGTACGACGAATCCGCGCAGCTGGTGCAGGCCGCACCGGCGCCGTCACCAGCACGGGTCACGTTCCTGGCCGATCACATCGACTTCGCCATCGCGGCGCTGCACCACCATCACGAGGGCGAAGACGAGCTGCTCTACCCGAGGCTGATCGAGCGGGTGCCCGAGCAGGCCTCGATGACCGAGCAGGTCGAGCACGAGCACGTGCTCATCAAGACGGCCTTGGGCTCCGCGTCGGCCGGGTGTGCGGCCTGGCGCGCGCGGCCCTCGGCCGAGACCGGCGAAGCGCTGGCGGCTGCGCTCGGTCACCTCAACATGGTCGTCCAGCCCCACCTCGACGACGAGGAGCAGAAGATCGTGCCGCTCGCCGCGGTGACGTTCACCCAGCAGGAGTGGGACGAGATGGGCAAGCACGGGGCGGCGTGGATCCCCCGTGACAAGAGGGGCATCGCCTTCGGGATGATGCTCGAACCGCTCGACGAGGCTGACCGCGCCCACATGATGCGTAGCCTGCCGGCCCCGGTACGGATGCTCTACCCGTTGCTGATCGAGCGGCCCTGGAAGAAGTACGCCGCCACGCTGCGCAACGGGACCTGACCCGCAGGCGCCACCGCACGTACCGCCGGGCCACCCGGCCTGGCGGTACGGCGCCGAGCCAAGGGCGGGCACGGCCGGGGCAGGTGCGCCGGCGGACGATGCTCTGGACGCCCTAGCTCAACGCGTGCCGGCCACTCGACGGCGTCGGGGATCAGGCCCCGCACGATAGTTCCCCGCTCCATCAAAACAAGCGGCAGCGACAAACCGGCTCCCGTCATCCACAGCTGGCCCCGTCTTCCACAGCGGAACAACTGACCGCGCGGCCAGCCACCGCCGTCCGGCAGCGTCGATGGCGGAGGTGGTGATCCGTGAACGCCAAGGACAGTCTGGGCCGGCACGGTGAGCAGGTGGCGGTGGAGTACCTGGAACGTGCCGGGTTACGGATACTTGACCGCAACTGGCGGTGCGCCGAAGGCGAGATCGACATCGTGGCGGCCGAGCGCCAGGTGCTGGTGATCTGCGAGGTCAAGACCCGTTCCAGCACGCGCTACGGCAGCCCGCTTGAGGCGATCAGCCGGAGCAAGCGGGCCCGGCTGCGGCGGCTTGCGATCCAGTGGCTGGTCGCGCACGGCATCCTCTTCGACGAAGTGCGCATCGACGCGATCGGGCTGATCCGGGACGAGTCCGGCCACTACCAGATTGAGCACGTGCGGGGGGTGGGCTAGGTGCCGGTGGCGCGCACCCATTCCATCGCCCTGGTCGGCGTCGAGGGCCATCCAGTTGAAATCGAGAGCGACATTGAGAACGGGCTGCCCGGGCTGCTGCTCGTGGGCCTGCCCGATACCGCGCTGCGCGAGGCCCGTGACCGCATCCGGGCCGCCATCGTCAACAGCGGCGAGCAGTGGCCCCAGCGGCGGATCACGGTCGGGCTCTCGCCGGCCAGCCTCCCAAAGCGGGGCAGCGGGTTCGACCTCGGCATCGCTGTCTCGGTCCTGGCCGCAGCCGGTACTGTCCCGGTTGCCGCCATCGAGGGGGTTACCTTCCTGGGTGAACTCGGGCTGGACGGGCGGCTGCGGCCGGTCCGTGGGGTTCTTCCCGCCGTGGCGGGCGCGGCTGCCGCCGGATTCGGCAAAGTCGCTGTCCCGGAGATCAGCGCGCCGGAGGCCACCCTGGTGCCAGGGTTGATTGTCCTCGGGGCGCCCACGCTCGGGGCCCTGCTGGCGTGGCTGCGGGGGGAACGCGAAGCGGGGCGGGAGGTTACGGTGCGGATGTCTGGCGAGGGCGCTAGCGTTCAGCCGGTGCAGGCAGCCAGCCAGGATGTCCTAGGTCTCCCGGCTGCTGCGGGTCTCGCAGGTGCGGCCGGGCCGTTCCATCTTTCTGGCCCGGTGGGCGGCCGCCGTGACCTCGCCGACGTCCTTGGGCAGCCTGCCGCGCGCCGTGCCGCCGAGATCTGTGCTGCCGGTGGTCATCACCTCTCGCTGCAGGGGCCGCCCGGCGCAGGCAAGACGATGCTGGCCGAGCGGATCCCGTCCATCCTGCCCACCCTTGACCGTGCCGCCGCACTTGAGATCACCGCGATCCATTCCGTGGCTGGGACCCTGCCCGCTGGCAGCCCTCTGATCACCGAGCCTCCGTTCTGCGCGCCACATCACACGGCGACCAAAGCGGCGATCGTGGGTGGCGGCACGGGCACCATCCGGCCCGGCGCGGCGTCTCTCGCCCACCGGGGATGCCTGTTCCTCGACGAGGCGCCGGAATTCGGCCGCGATGTGCTGGATGCTCTGCGGCAGCCGCTGGAGTCAGGTGAGGTGGTGGTGGCTCGATTAGGGCTGACGGCCCGCTTCCCAGCCAGGTTCACGCTGGTGCTGGCGGCCAACCCGTGCCCGTGCGCCAGAGGCCGGGCTTCGGGTGCGGGCTGCACCTGCACGCCGACAGAACGGCGACGCTACCTGGCCCGGCTGTCCGGCCCGCTGCTGGACCGGGTGGACGTCAAGATCGAGTTCCTGCCGGTGAGCCGGGCGGAACTGCTCAGCGACCGCAGCTTCGCCGAACCGAGCTCGGTGGTGGTCAAACGGGTCGAGGCCGCCCGCGACCGGGCCGCTGCCCGGCTCAGGCTCAGCCCGTGGCGGCTCAACGCGGAGATTCCCGGCAGTGAACTGCGGCGCAGCTTCGCACCGGCAGCGGGAGCGCTCGCGCCGCTGGAGCGGGCCATGGATCTGGGCGAGATCAGCGCCCGTGGGGTCGACAAGGTGATCCGGGTGGCCTGGACGCTGGCCGATCTCGGGGGCGTGGCCAGGCCCACCGTGGATGAGACCAGCTACGCGCTGGGCCTGTGGCTGGGAGTGGGGCGGTGAGCGAAGTCAGCGGGCAGGAGCGGCTGGCCCGGGCCGCCCTCACCTACGTGGCCGAGCCCGGCGATCCGGTCATGGGCGTCCTGCTGCGCAGCTGCGCTCCGGCCGAGATCGTGACCGCTCTCGTCCAGGGGCGGCTGCCGGTGCCCGCCACCGGGACAGGGCCAGGCGGGGATGCCCGGCTCGGGCTGGAACGGGCGCTGCGCCGGTGGGCCGGACGGCTAGGTGAGGCACCGGCGGAGCCCGCCCTCGACGCCTGGCGGCGGCAGGGGATCCGGCTGGTCTGCCCCGGGGATCCCGAATGGCCCGGCCAGCTCGACGTGCTGGGCGACGCCCGCCCGTGGGGGCTGTGGGTGCGTGGCCGCGGGGACCTGCGCTACGCGTGCCTGCGCTCGGTGTCGATAGTGGGCACCCGGGCGGTGACCGCCTACGGCTCGCACGTGTGTACCGAGATGGCCGCGACGCTGGCCGAGCGTGGGTGGACGGTCGTCTCCGGCGGGGCGTTTGGCATCGACGGCTGCGCGCACCGCATGGCGATGATGGCCGGTGGGGTGACGGTCGCCGTCCTCGCCTGCGGGGTCGATCGTGACTACCCGCCGGGCCACCACGGGCTCTTCAGCGATGTCCGCGTCAAGGGGGCGACGGTCAGCGAGTGGCCGCCGGGCCGCAGGCCCACCCGTCCCGGTTTCCTGGTCCGCAACCGGGTGATCGCCGCGCTCAGCCGCGGCACCGTGGTGGTGGAGGCGGCGCTGCGCAGCGGCGCCCTGAGCACCGCCCGCCACGCTCGTGACCTGGGCCGGCCGCTGATGGCGGTGCCGGGGCCGGTGACCTCGCCGTTGTCGGCGGGCTGCCATGAGATCATCCGTGAGTGGGGTGCGGTCTGTGTGACGAGTGCCCTGGATGTGATCACGCATCTGTCGTTCGGGGCGGACGACCTGACCGGCCAGCCCCGTGGCCCGGTCCTGCCGCATGATGCGCTGGACCCGGTGAGCCGCAGCGTCCTGGAGGCGGCACCGGCCCGCGCCGGGTGGGGGCCGGCCCGGATTGCGGTGGCGGCCGGTGTGGACTTCGACACCGTCATGCGCTGCCTGGGCCAGCTCGCGGCCGGTGGTTTCGTCGAGCGCTGCCAGCAGGGCTGGCGGGTACGCCGGCCCCGCTGATCGCACCGGCCGGACGGCCTGCCAGCCCGGACCGGCCTGCCGGCACAGACCGGCCTGTCGGCCCGGACCCGCCTGCCGGCCCGGACCCGCCCGCCTGCCGGCCCGGACCGGTCAGCCGGTGTGTGCGCTCGCGGCTGGAGGCGGCCGCCTACGCGGTGCGGTACGGCCTGGTGGACAGCGCCCTGCCCGCCAGCGTGGCATCCGCCCACTGACCGGCCGGGTACCGCACACTGGGGTTTATGGACGTGCCAGCGCCTGAGCGGGGGCACGGGCCTGGACGCCGACCGCCGCCGGTAACGCAGCCTGGGCCGCTACCGGACAGGCAGCCCGGGCCGCTACCGGACAGGCAGCCCGAGCGGCCACCGGGCAGGCAGCCCGGGCCGCCACCAGGGAGGCAGCCCGAGCCGCTGCCGGAGCGCATGCAGGCCGCGCTGGACGGATTCGGCCGCCATCTCGCGGCGGAGCGCGGGCTGTCCCCGCACACGGTCCGCGCCTATCTCGGCGACATCCGGTCCCTGCTGGAGCATGCGGCGCACGACGCCATCAGCACGCCGGACGGGCTGGACATCGCAATGTTGCGGCGCTGGCTGGCCGGCCAGCACGGCACCGGCCACGCCCGCGCCACGCTGGCCCGCCGGGCCGCGGCCGCCCGCACGTTCACCGCGTGGGCCTGCGCTGGCGGCTGGCTCAGCCGCGATCCCGGCCCGCTGCTCGGGACCGCGAGGAGCCGGCGCCGTCTTCCCCAGGTGCCGCGCCAGGACCAGATGGCCGCCGTCCTGGCCGCGGCCGGGAGCGGCGGCGGCGCCGCTGGCCAGGGCGGCCAGGTCGGCCAGGGCGGCCGGGGCGGCAGGCGGGGGCCGGAGACGGGACTGGCCCTCCGCGACGCCGCGATCATGGAACTGCTGTACGCCACCGGCATCCGGGTGAGCGAGCTGTGCGGCCTCGACGTCAACGATCTCGATGAGGGGCGGAACACGGTCCGGGTACTCGGCAAGGGCGGCCGGGAACGGACGGTTCCGGTCGGGCTCCCGGCGGTCCGGGCGGTGGCCGCCTGGCGGCGGGCGGGCCGCCCGGTGCTGGCCGTGCCGGGCAGCGGTCCGGCCCTGTTCCTCGGGGCGCGAGGCGGCCGCCTCGATCCCCGGACCGCCCGGCGGGTGGTGCACGCCGGGCTGGCCGCGGTGCCCGGCGTGCCCGGCTCAGGGCCGCACGGGCTGCGCCACGCGGCCGCCACCCATCTGCTGGAAGGCGGCGCCGACCTGCGGAGCGTGCAGGAGATCCTCGGCCATGCGTCGCTGGCGAGCACGCAGATCTACACCCACGTTTCGGTCGAGCGGCTGACTGCCGCCTACCGGCAGGCCCACCCCCGGGCGTAGGCCTGCGGCACCGCCGGTCACGAAGCGGCCCGGACCGCCGGGAACGGGTAGACTGCACAGACGGTCGGGAAGGTCCCGTGCGCCGTGGCGCATGCGGCTTCCGGCCCAATTCGCGCGTCCGCCTGCCACCAGGCAGATCCGGCCGGACTTCCGGTGGGCGCACCTTATCGGTCTGCGGGTCCTTTACCGCAGTGAGGTGCGCACGGGCGCCAGGACTAACCGAGCGCGCTCGTGTCCGAGGACACGAGCGCATGACAGGAAGGGGACACCGGCATGGCACCGGTCGTCACCATGAGGCAGCTCCTTGAGAGCGGCGTCCACTTCGGGCACCAGACCCGCCGCTGGAACCCGAAGATGAAGCGGTTCATCTTCGCCGAGCGCAACGGCATCTACATCATCGACTTGCAGCAGTCGCTGGATTTCATCGACCGCGCCTACGAGTTCATCAAGGAAACGGTCGCGCACGGCGGGACCGTCCTCTACGTCGGCACCAAGAAGCAGGCGCAGGAGGCGATCGCCGAGCAGGCCCGCCGGGTGGGCATGCCGTACGTCAACCAGCGCTGGCTGGGCGGCATGCTGACCAACTTCGCCACCGTCTACAAGCGCCTGCAGCGGCTCAAGGAGCTCGACGAGCTCGACTTCGAAGACGTCGCGGGCTCCGGCATGACCAAGAAGGAACTCCTGCACCTGCGCCGGGAGCGGGACAAGCTCGACCGCTCACTTGGCGGCATCAAGGACATGTCGCGGACCCCGAGCGCGCTGTGGGTGGTGGACACCAAGAAGGAGCACATCGCCGTCAGCGAGGCGCGCAAGCTCGGTATCCCGGTGATCGCCATCCTCGATACCAACTGCGACCCCGATGAGGTCACCTACCCGATCCCCGGCAACGACGACGCGATCCGCAGCGTTTCCCTGCTCACGCGGGTGGTGGCCGATGCCGTCGCGGACGGGCTGATCTCCCGGGCGGGGGCCTCGAACGGCGAGGACAAGCCGGCCGCTGCGGCGGGGCCCGGCGAGCTCGGCGCCGAGGAGCCGCTGGCGGAATGGGAGCGGGAGCTGCTCGAGCATGCCGACAGCGCATCCCCGGCGGCCGGTGCCGCCCCGGATGCCACCACCGCGGAGGCGGCCGATGCCGCCGCCGCCGGGACGGCCGAGGCCCGGCCGGAAGCCGCGGTCGAAGCAGCCGCTGTCGAGCCTGAGGCGGCCGCGGTCGAGGCGGCCGCCGGTCGAGGCGGCTGCGGTCGAAGCAGCCGCGGTCGAGCCCGAGGCGCTCGAGCCCGAGGCGGCCGCTGTCGAGCCTGAGGCGGCCGCTGTCGAGCCCGAGGCAGCCGCCGGGCCCGCGGCCGGGGCGGAGCCCGATGCCGCGGCCGAGGCTGGGTCCGGAGATGCCGGTGAAGGCGCCTAGCCGCCCGCGCACGCAAACTCCTGACTGACCAGAAGTGAGAGAAGAGGACATGGCGAAGTTCACCGCCGCGGATGTGAAGCGGCTACGCGACGCGACAGCCGCGGGGTTCGTCGACTGCAAGAACGCCCTTGGGGAGGCCGACGGGGACTTCGACGCCGCGGTCGAGATCCTCCGCGTGAAGGGCGTCAAGGACGTCGGGAAGCGGGCCGGCCGGACCGCGAGCAACGGGCTGGTGACCGCGCTGCTGGACGGCACCAGCGCGGGGATCCTCATTGAGCTGAACTGTGAGACCGACTTCGTGGCCAAGACCGAGCTTTTCCAGCAGGTGGCGGCGGACATCGCGGCCACCGCGCTAGCGCGCCGGCCCGTTGACCGGCTGTCGCTGCTGGGGCTAGAGGTCCGGCCCGGCACGACGGCCCAGCAGCTCATCGAGGAGGCGGGAGCCTCGCTCAAGGAGAAGCTGGAGCTCGGCCGGTATGCCCTGCTCGAAGGCGGCTACGTGGCCAGGTACCTGCACCAGTCCGATCGCTCCCTGCCGCCGACCCTGGGTGTGCTCGTCCAACTGGGCGCGCCGGCCGAGGAGACGGGCAAGGACGTCGCCCAGCAGGTGGCAGCGATGCGACCGCAGTATGTGACCCGCGACCAGGTGCCCGCCGACGTGGTCGAGCATGAGCGGCGCATCGCGGAGCAGATCACCCGCGAGGAAGGCAAGCCCGAGCAGGCGATCGGCAAGATCGTCGAGGGCAGGCTGGGTGCGTTCTTCAAGGACGTCGTGCTGACCGAGCAGGCATTTGTGAAGGACCCGAAGAAGACCATCAGGCAGGTCCTGTCGGAGCAGGGCGTCACCGTCACGGCGTTCGTCCGGTTCCAGGTGGGCCAGGCCGGCTGAGGGAGTCCCGCGCCGCGGCCCGCTCAGCGGCCCGCGGGCCCGCGGGCCGACACGCGGCTTGCCTGTTGGTGTCTTCGCCGAGGCGGAGAGGGGTAACGTCGTGCGGACGGCGCGTAAACAGCAGGCACATGCGGGCGGGCCTGCCAGGGACCGACGGGAGCCACAGTGATAGACGAGATTCTCTTCGGGGCCGAGGAGAAGATGGAGAAGGCCGTCGCGGTCGCCAAGGAGGAGTTCGGCGTCATCCGGACCGGCCGCGCCCACCCGGCCATGTTCAGCAAGATCACGGCCGAGTACTACGGCACCCAGACCCCGGTCAACCAGCTGGCGTCGTTCCACATCCCCGAGCCGCGGATGGTGGTGGTACAGCCATTCGACAAGTCGTCGCTGGGCGCGATCGAAAAGGCGATCCGCAACAGTGACCTCGGGGTGAACCCGGCGAACGACGGTGTCATCATCCGGGTGGTCTTCCCCGAGCTCTCCGAGGAGCGCAGGCGGGAGTACATCAAGGTCGCGCGGCACAAGGCGGAGGATGGCCGGGTGGCGATCCGCAACATCCGCCGGAACACCAAGGACTCGCTGGACAAGCTGGTCAAGAGCGGGGAAGCGGGCGAGGACGAGGTCCACCGGGCGGAGCGGGAACTCGACGATCTCACTCACACCTACGTGGGGCAGGTAGACGAGCTGCTCAAGCACAAGGAATCCGAGCTCCTCGAGGTCTGAGGTGCCAGCGGACGGAGCTGCCGACTCGGCGGAGGCGGGAAAGGACAGCACCACCGGTGCCCGGCCCCCCGCCCGGGCCGGCCGGAACCTGCCGGCCGCAGTGGGAGTGGGGCTGCTGCTCGGCGGTCTCGCCATAGTCACCCTGTTCACGGTGAAGGCCACCTTCCTCGTCTACGTGGCCGCCGCCGTCGGGATCGCCCTGTGGGAGCTGTCCCGGGCCCTCGCGACCCGGGACATCCGCCTGCCGGTGGTGCCCGTGGCCGCGGGCAGCGTCGCGGCGATCGTGCTGGCGTACTGGTGGGACGGCCGTGCGCTGGTGGCGTGCCTGGCCTTGACCATGATCGCGATCATGGCCTGGCGCCTGCCGGGCGGCACAGCCGGCTACCTGCGGGATGTGACCGCTGGCGCCTTCGCGCTCGGCTACCTGCCGCTGATGGCCAGCTTCGTCGCGCTCATGCTCGCCGCGCCCGACGGGTCACGGCGCGTCCTGGTCTTCCTCATCCTGGTCGTGTGCAGCGACGTCGGCGGCTACGTCACCGGCATCCTCATCGGGCGCCACCTGATGGTGCCGGTGATCAGCCCGAAGAAGACCTGGGAGGGGTTCGCGGGCTCGGCGCTGGCCTGCGCCGCGGCCGGTGCCATCATGCTGCCGCTCCTGCTGCACGGGGCGGCCTGGCAAGGGCTCCTGGTGGGCGTGGCCGCGCTCCTGGGGGCCACCCTCGGGGATCTCACCGAATCGATGATCAAGCGGGACCTGGAGATCAAGGACATGGGAACGGTCCTGCCCGGCCACGGCGGCGTCCTCGACCGGCTCGACTCGCTGGCGCTCGCCGCGCCGGTGGTGTGGCTGCTCCTGCTCGTCTTCGTGCCGGTGGCCGGCACCCACTGACGGGCGGTCACAAGAGTACCTCTGGCCCATCGTGTGGCGTTTGGGACACCCATCCATGGGGAGATGCCGGGCGTCATTCACCGTTCGGGGGGATGGGAGCCGCGAGCAGATGTTCAGACGGCCGGTAAGCATCGTCTTTCTCATCTACATCATCATTGGCATCGTGGTGGCGTGGACCAGCGGCTACATCACCGTTGGCCTGGTCAAGGGCGTTCTCTCCGCACTGCTGGCGATATTCCTCTGGTTCCTGCCGCTGCTCGGGGTGAGCCTCCACCTGCACTAGGCGGGCCGGGGCAGCCGGACGGCCTGCGGGAGCGTCAGCGGCCAACCACCCAGCTGCGGCGCTGCGCGGCGAGCTGATTGATCAGGCTGGTGGCACCGCGCTCCTTGGCCAGCTGCCGCTCCCGTTCGGTGATCGGCAGGATCCAGAGCCACCGGACCGGTTCGGAGGCGAAGGAGAACCCGGACAGGTCGGGCACGTCGGGACCGATCAGCTGGCCGGGGTCGTCGAGCAGGAGCACTCCCTCGTTGCCCCCGCCCAGGGGGAAGGTGGCGGGCTCGTGGTACCAGCGGATGCTGTGGCCGGCCCCGAACCACGTGACGGCCCGCCACGGGTACTGGGCCAGCCACAGGAAGATGCGGGCGACCTCCGGGCTGGGCATGGTGGTGGCGATGGCCAGCTCGATCCGCGCGCAACCGCTGGGATCCTCCATCACCTGCTCGACCACGGGCATCCGCTGGCAGCTCATGCCGACCGTGGAGAGCACGGCATAGGGCCGCTGGTCGGTGGCCGGGCGCTCGGAGACTCCCACCACGGGCTGCTTGCCGCCGCCGACGTCCCAGTACCGCGCGCCGGGCCCCAGCCGGGCCAGCAGGTGGCCCAGCATGGACTGCTGGAAGCCCGCCCACGAATCCTCGCGCTGGCGCCACCGCCAGAACGTCGTGGCCCGGTCGGCCCGCGGCCCCAGCCCCTCCATGGCGTCATCGAGGGACCAGCCGAACGGGCTCTGGCCCATGACGTCCCGGCTGTAACCGGGCATTCCCCGGGACATGTCGGACCATCCTGGGATGACGGCCAGGAGCTGCCCGCCCTCGATGATGGCGACCCCGTCGCCTTCCTCGAACCACAGGGCGCGCAGGGCCCGGGCGTCGATGGGTGGCCGGCCGCCAGGATGCTTGGTGTGGCCCGCGGGCATGAGCGGCGCCCGGCCGGCGTTGAGCCGTGACAGATCGGTGCTCGTGGGCGCCTGCTGATGGTTGGCGATCCACGCGGCACCCACGATGGCGTCGGCGTCGTGCAGGTAGGCGGCGGTCGTGGCCCCGTCGTACTCGACCACCACGCGGCGGCTGCCGTAGGGGCTCTCACTGTCCAGCAGGATTCCCGGCTGCCCGGCGGGCGTGGCCAGCCGTGAGCCGCCCGCACCCCTGCGCAACGTTGCCATAGGCGGCAATCTACTGACTGGCCGCAGGTCATGAATGCGTGCGAGCAGATATTCTTCAGGTTGTCGCGCCAGCGCCCAGAGTCGACACCCAAACGGAGCATCGTTGCCCGGCACCCGAACCCGGCCGCCACGCCACCTCGCCGACCTCGACCCATCCGCTCGCCGGGCGGCCGTCGCCGAACTGGGCGGCGAGCCCTTCCGGGGCGACCAGCTCGCCCGCCACTATTTCGCCCGGCTGACCGACGACCCGGACGAGATGACCGATCTGCCCGCGGCTTCCCGCGCTGAGCTCGCGGCCGCGCTGCTGCCCCGGCTGCTCACCGCCGAGCGCGAGCAGTCCTGCGACCGCGGGATGACCCGTAAGACCCTGTGGCGCACGTTCGACGGCGCCTATGTGGAGTCGGTCCTCATGCGCTACCCGGGGCGCGTCACCATGTGCGTGTCATCGCAGGCCGGCTGCGGGATGGCCTGCCCGTTCTGCGCCACCGGCCAGGCCGGGCTGACCAGGAACCTGTCCGCGGCCGAGATCGTCGCCCAGGTGGTCGCGGGGGCGCGGGCGCTCGCCCGGGGCGAGGTTCCCGGCGGGCCCGGCCGGGTCTCCAACGTGGTGTTCATGGGTATGGGCGAGCCGCTGGCGAACTACCCCCAGCTCGTCACCGCTTTGCGCCGGCTCACCGAGCCGGTGCCCGACGGGCTGGGCCTCTCCCAGCGGTCGGTCACCGTCTCCACGGTCGGCCTGGTCCCGGCCATCCGGCGGCTCACCGCCGAGCGGCTCGCGGTCACCCTGGCGGTGTCGCTGCACGCGCCGGACGATGAGCTGCGCGATGAGCTGGTGCCGATCAACAAGCGGTGGAAGGTGGCCGAGGTACTGGGCGCCGCCTGGGAGTACACGGACGCCACCGGCCGCCGGGTTTCGGTCGAGTACGCGATGATCGGAGACGTCAACGACCAGCCCTGGCGGGCTGAGGCGCTGGCGCGGCTGCTCACCGGCCGGCTGGCCCACGTCAACCTGATCCCGCTCAACCCGACGCCGGGCTCGCGGTGGACCGCCTCCACACCGGCCGCGACCCAGGACTTCGTGGCCGCCCTGGAGGCCCACCGCATACCGGTGACGGTGCGTGATACCCGTGGCCGCGAGATCGACGGAGCGTGCGGCCAGCTGGCGGCGAAGAATATGCCTAACGCTGGCCGCCCGGTACTCACGCTCGCACCGCCGGTGCCGGCGCCGGGGATCACCGACCAGTAGCGTGGTCGGTCATGTCCGGCAAGAACGCCTTCGCGCGGGCCAGCCGCCGTGCTGGCCGCGCAGTGGCCTGGCCGCTGGTGTACGGGCTCTGGCGGGGTGCCGAGCGGGCGGGAACGATCACCCCGGGCACACCGGGCGCGCGCGCGTTCGCGTCGTTCGGCCCGGGCTCGGTGATCGGCTTTCCTCCCGGCGCCCTGTACGGCCAGCGCTGGATCGCGGTCGGCGCCGACACGATGATCGCTGCCCACGTCAGCCTGAGTGCCGGGATGGTCCCCGGGCACGACCTGGGAGACCAGCCGCCGGTGCTGCGGATCGGTGACCGCTGCGTGATCGGCCGGGGCAGCCACATCGTCGCCCATCACTCCATCGTGGTCGGGGACGATGTCTTCACCGGCCCCAACATCTACATCACCGACCAGAACCACGCGTACGCCGACCCCGACGTCCCGATCGGGCGGCAGTGGCCGAGCAACACCGCGGTGTCCATCGGCGCCGGGAGCTGGCTCGGCGCGGGGGTGATCGTGCTTCCCGGCGCGTGCATCGGGCGGAACGTGGTGGTCGCCGCCGGCTCGGTGGTCCGTGGCCAGGTGCCGGACCGGTGCGTCATCGCCGGGGTGCCCGCCAAGGTCGTCCGCGAGTACGTGACCGGTAACGGGTGGTCACGACCTACGCCGATAACCGGCGATCATGGCTGATCGGCCAGAAAATGGCCGCTTGTCTGTCACGATGGGGATGACCGCCATGGATGAAGTGGCGGGTCCGCTAGGCGGTCGGCACGGGCCGGGGGCGAACGCCGTGCGGCAGCGGAGCGCCGGCAGCGGAGAGGGCACGTGGAGGGACTGGACGGTCTTGTCGCGACCGCGGCATACCAGCCGGAGCCGACGGCTGCCGCTGCGGCACGCCGTTTCGTGCGCGACACGCTGCAAACCTGGCTGATCGGCGGCGCCACGATCGCGGGCCATGAGCTCATCGACGACGCGGTGCTGCTCACCAGCGAGCTCGTCACCAACGCGGTGGTGCACGCCGGGACCCCGGTCGAGGTCACCTGCAAGCTGACCGGCGGCGGGGTCGAGGTGGTGGTCAGCGACGGCCACCCGGCCCGGCTGGTACCCGAGCCGCCGGAGAACGAGCACATCCCCGCCGAACGCACCAGCGGGCGCGGGCTGCTGCTCCCGGCCGCTCTCGCGTCCGCCTGGGGTGTCACCTACGGGCAGTCCGCCAAGGCGGTGTGGTTCCGGATAGGCCAGGCGGAGCCCGCCCCCGGGCCCGGGCCGGACCAGGGCGGCGAGCGTGAGGGCGGCCTGCGGGCGGTGCCGGGCACCGGGTTCCGCCCGGCACCCGATCGTGGGCGGGAAGGCCGCCCCACCCTTCCGGCGCTTCGCCCGACCGCGGTCCTGGTGGAAGCGGCCAGCGCGTCGGCGGGGAACGGCACCTACCGGTGGCCGGTGCCCCCCTTCGGGGAGCCCGGCTACGACGAGCTGCTGGCCAGCACCGTGGAGTCGGCACGCGTGGCGGTGGGGGCGGACGCCGCGTACGCCATGGTGCCCGATGAGGACGGCGAACTCCGGCTGCGGGCGGCGGCGGGCAGCTTCCCGTCGATGGAGGTGGGCCCGGCTTCAGCCGGCGCCGGGCCCGGGCGGGCCGGGTGCGCCGGGCGCGCCAGACCCGCAGGCCGGGAGCGCCCGGCCGGGCAAACGGGCCGGCCGGGGCGGGCGGGTCGGCCTGGGCAGGCGGGCCGCGCGGGTCGGCCTGGGCAGGCGGGCCGGACCGGCGGGGCCGCTGGGGCCGGTGGGGCCGGCCGGGCAGCAAGCTGGCCGGGCCCGGGCGCCGGGGCAGGCCTGGACGAGCGTGCCGTCGCTGGCGGCGGTCCGGGCGGCAGCTGGCGCGGCACCGTCCATCCTCACCATGCCGTTCGTCGTGGATGGCCGGGTGACCGGCCTGCTGGCGGTGGCATCGGCCACGGCGGGCAGGTTCCACGACGACGACGCGAGCCGGTTGCAGCAGCTGGCTGACCGGTGGGGGCCCACGCTCGAGCGTGCGCGCCTGGGCGAGCTGGAACGGGTCAGGCGCGGGCGGATCGCCGCGCTGGCCCAGGCCCGGGGCCTGCTGGCCGGCGGCGCCGGTGCCGATGAGGTCCTGGCCCTCGTTGGCGAGGCCGCGGTGCCCCGGCTCGTGCCCTGGTGCGCGGTGCTGCTGCCTGCGGATGGGATTGGCCTGCGGACGGTCTACGCCCGGCACATGGATGAGGAACAGTCGGCGGCCCTGGCGTCGCTGCTCGATCGCGTCTGCGAGACGAGGGCGGGCGCCGAACCGCCCCGGCCGGCCGCCCCGGCGCGCCCCGGCCCGGCGTGGCGCTGGTCGCTGACGGCGGCCGGGCCGGCGCAGGCCCCGGCCGGCGCCGGTGCCCGGGCCGGCACTGGCGCTCCGGTCGGCGAAACCGCCTGGTGCTTCCCGCTGGGCCCGGGCGACGGCCCGGGCGTGTTCGCCGTCGGCCACCTGCGCGACGAGCGGCTGCCCAGGGAGGTGGCAGAGCTTGCCGCCGACTTCGCGTGCCGGATCGGCATGGCGCTGGACAACGCCCGGCTGCGGGTCCCGGGTTAGCTGACGGGCTGCGCCCGCCGCTGCTTGCCTCGCGTGGGCTGCTTCTGCTGCTTACCCGGCGTGCTCGCCTTCTGCCGCCGCTTCTCCGGCGTGGCCTGCTGCCCCGGCCGCACGACGGATGGGCCGGGCAGGCTGTCCGGGCCGGGTGGGCCAGGCAGCTGGGCCGGGTGAGATGGAGTGGGCGGTCCGGAGGGGGCAGGCGAGCGGGATGGCACAGGCGTGCGGGCCGGGGCGGGCCGGCTCGGTGCGTCATGCAGCGGCGGGGTGAACTCCTTCCCGCGCAGCGCCTGCTCCACGAGGCCCGCCGCGCGCGCGGTGGTGACGAGACGGCTCCCCTCGCTCCGGTAGGCGGCGAGCACCGCGTCCAGCCCGCTCACCGGAAGCACGTCGCCG
Source organism: uncultured Actinomycetes bacterium (assembly GCA_963730065.1). Lineage (GTDB taxonomy): Bacteria > Actinomycetota > Actinomycetes > Streptosporangiales > Streptosporangiaceae > UBA9676. The sequence continues at coordinate 190,281 of CAVSQL010000032.1, forward strand.
AGTTCGGTCCGGGCCGTGCGGTATCCCTGGCGGGCCCCCTCCACGCAAGCGGCCAGGTGCCGTCTGGCCAGCGTGGCGAGAGCGATGGGATGGCGCCGCAGCACCCCGTGCATCCGGTAGTCCGGCGGGACCACGTCCAGCAGCCACGCCACGGCGGTCCGCTCGAACTCCTCGCTGCCCGGCGGGTGAACCCCGGTTGGCCATCCGGGTGGCAGATACGCGACCATATGCAAACAATATCAGATTATCGAACTGGCGTTCTAGCAAAGATGTTGGCCGGCGGGCGCTGGGCGTAGGCGGAGGGCGTGGCCGGCGGGCGCTGGGCATGAGCGGCGGGGTCTGGGCGTGGGCGGGGGCTCTGATATGAGCAGCGGGTCTGGGCGTGGGCGGCGGGCGCTAGGCGGGCGGCAAGTTCTCGGATGGGCGAGCACGGAAGATGCCCGGACGGCGCCTGTCGCGCCATCCGGGCATGTCCTGGCTCACCGGAGCCGCCATCTGGCCCGCCGGCCGGGCCCGCCCGGGCGGACCGGCCCGGCCGGGTGCGCAGCTACCTGCTGCTGTCGCGGGCTGGTGTGGTAGATGGCGGTGAGGAGCCACCTCACGCGCTGCGCAGGTAGGTCGCCTGCAGGCAGCCGGGCTGCCCCTCCACCGCGATGCTCTGGCCATGGGCCGAGTGGTGCCGGGCGCGCCGTGCCTGCCGGGCGAGCCGCGACCAGCAGGCGCGTGCCTGCAGGTCCCTGACACGCTCAGTCATCAGAGCTTGCGCCACTATTGGGTTCACAGTGCCCTCCCGGGTCTGGGCCAGGGGTTCCTGGCCGTTCACCTTCGAGGATCGTGCTAAGGCGGCCGGCGGCGCATCAGGCGTATGCCTTATCTATGGGCGCGCACGGCAGCTAAGAACGCACGTGGCTCTAAGGCAGGCAAAACTGCAGGTCGGCGCGCGGCAGGCGGGCCGGCGCGGCCGCGTCACCGGTCGATTCGGGAGCTTCCCATCAGGCTCCACCGCGTCCCCTCGTCGGCCCACTCGCCTGAGACGTCCTCGCGCTCGATCCGCGCCCGGACCCGCCGGTGCCGGCGGGCGCTATCGGGCGGACGGGCCGGCGGGCCCAGCCCGACGGTCACGGCCGCGCCGCCCGACGGCGAGCGACCGATGGTCAGGATCCCGCCCGACGCCTCGGCGATCCGCCGGGCGATGTCCAGCCCGAGGCCGGTAGAACCGCCGCTGGACAGGCCGCGCTCGGTCGGGTCGGTGTCCGGGAAGCCAGGCCCATCGTCCGCGACCACCAGCCATGCGCCGCCGCCCGCCCGCCGGCTGAGCCTGACCCCGAAGGCCTCGCCCTCGGGGGTGTGCGCGAACACGTTTTCCAGCAGGACGTCGGTGCAGGCGGCCAGGTCCTCGCCGGAGACGCTGACCAGCACCGGCGCGAGGGCCACCTCGACCACCATCGGGCGTTCCTGGTCCTCGGCGAGCGGCCGCCAGAACGCGGCCCGCTCGGTGACCACCAGCGAGGCGTCGCACAGCGCCCCCGCGCCACCGCCCGTCGGGCGCCGGGCCGCGCGGATGATCTCGCTGACGGTGCGCTCGACCGCCTCCACGTCGGCCGAGAGCTGTGCCATCTCATCGTGGTTGCGGAGCGACTCGGCGTCGATCCGCAACGCTGTCAGCGGGGTGCGGAGCCGGTGGGAGAGATCAGCGACGGTCTCCCGCTCGTGCGCCAGCAGGTCCCCGATCCGCACCGCGAGGCGGTTCAGGCCGGTGCCTGCCCGGCGCACCTCCGGGGGCCCGGCCACCGTGGCCCGGGCGGTCAGGTCGCCGGTAGCCAGGAGGTCGGAGGCCTGGGCGAGGGCCACGATCGGGCGGACCAGGGACCGGGCGAGCTGGTCGGCCACCACCACGCTGAGCGCGAGCAGCCCGAGCCCGAGCCCGCCGAGCAGCAGCCACGCCCTGGCCACCCCCTGCCGCAGCACGGCGTTGGGGATGAAGATGCGGATCACCGCGGTCCCGGCGGGCTGGCTCTGGACGGCGGTTCCGGCGGGCAAGCCCTGAACGGCCGTCAGCACTTCCGCGCCCGCTGGTCCCACGGTGGTGAAGCTGCTCGCGGTGGTGGCTGCCTTGCTGACCGTGGCGGATGGGGGTGCAGGCTGGCCGAGCTCCTGGCCGCCGGGCATGAAAACCGTGACCGTGCTGCCCCCGTTGTCCGCGTTCACCTGGTCAACCGTGCCCCTGAGGGTATCGGTGGGGAGCGTGGCGACCAGGGGAGCCAGGTTCTGCGCCTGGGCGGTCGCCTTGCTCACCGCCTGGTTCGCCGCGAAGCTGCGCAGCACCAGCGCGAGCGGCACCAGGAAGGAGACCAGGACCAGGGAGCTGGTCGCCACCACGAGCAGGATGACGCGGAGTCTCATCCCGGCGCGCTGAGCTTGATCCCGACCCCGCGGACCGTGTGCAGGTAACGAGGCTGCTGCGCGGTCTCCCCGAGCTTGCGGCGCAGCCACGAGACGTGGACATCGACGGTCTTGTCCGCGCCGCCATAGGGCATGCGCCAGACGTGGGTCAGCAGGTCACGCCGGGTGACTACCTGGCCGGCGTGGAGCGTCAGGTAGTGCAGCAGGTCGAACTCGCGCCGGCTCAGGTCCAGCGTCACCCCATCCAGGGTGGCCTCGTGCCCGTGCGGGTCCAGCCGCAGGCCGCCGACCTGTAGCTCGGCCCCGTCCTGCGGCTCACCCTGGGCGGCCCGGCGCAGGACGGCCCGGATCCTCGCGTCGATCTGGCCCGCGCCGAACGGCTTGATCACGTAATCGTCGGCGCCGGCGTCCAGGACCCGGATGATCTCTGCCTCGTTGTCACGTGCGGTGACCACCACCACCGGGACCGAGCTGACGGCGCGCATCATCCGCAGCGCCTCGTACCCGCCGAGACCGGGCAGGCCGAGGTCGAGGAGGATCAGGTCGGGTGGCGTGTCCAGGACGTGCTGCAGTGCGTCCGTGGCGCTGGGCATGCTGGTCACGGCGTGGCCGCGCTCGGTGAGTGCCCTGATCAGGGCGCCCCGGATGGCGGCGTCGTCCTCGACCAGCAACAGCTGTGCCACGGACATGAAGTTACCGGTGCCGGCCGTTCCGCGGGCATGATCCGGTATTCGCGGCCCGGGGGACCCCGGTTTCCTTGAGGCGGTCTTTACTTGCGCTTAACGTCACATCCGCGACTGTGGCAGCATGCGTACCCGCATTGTCGTCGGCGCTGGCGCGTGGCTGCTCGGGGCGGCCGCGGCCACCGCAGGCAGCCTGCTGGTGGTATCGGAGCTCGGCGAGGGCATCTCCGCCCCGCCCGGCCAGCAGTCACCCGTGGCCGCGGCGGAGCAGGCGCAGGCGAGCCAGCCAGTTGCGCAGCCGTCCGCCACGCCGGCACCGCGGGCCCAGCGCAGCACGGGCGGGAAGAGCGGAACGAGCGGCGCCGCCAGCACGGGCGGGACAGGCGGGACGGCCAGCACCGGCGGCACCGTCCTGACCTCGTCCGGTGGCACCGTGGTGGCGCAGTGCGCGCCGGCGGGTGCCTTCCTGCTCTCGTGGAGCCCCCAGCAGGGTTTCCAGGCGAGCAGCGTGGCCCGTGGGCCGGCCACCACGGCGCGGGTCGTGTTCGGCACCACGGCGAGCACGGTGACCATGGCGGTGTCCTGCTCCGGCGGGGTGCCGGTCGCCGCGACCACCGTGACGGGTGCCGCCGCCACCCCCACCGCCACGGGAGATGACGGAGGCGGAGGCGGCAACTCAGGGCCAGGGGGAGGCGGAGGGGGAGACGACTGAGCGGTCCGCCACCGGCCACGGAAGGCGCTGACAAGGGCTACGGGTAGCGCTGGCCGGTGCCTGTCGGCTCCGTCGGTCCTTCCCCCTCCTGCTTCCCCCTCGGGGCCCCCTCCGGCTCCCCTTCGCGGTGACCGGCCGGCGAGCGCAACGGCCGCCCTCACGGGCCCGTGACCTCCTCCAGCAGCAGCGCGAGGGTCGGGCAGGCGTCGACCGCCCGCCTCGCGTGGTCGATCACGCTGACCGGGACGGCCGGTGACCGCAGGATCGGGTATCCCCACGGATCCAGCTCAATGACCTCGGGCAGGAGTTCGGCGCACAGGCCGTACCCGGTGCAGGCGATCGGGTTGACGCGCAGCCGGTAACTCACATCCAGTCCCACTCGCATTCCGGTCACTCACGTCCAGCTCCACTCGCATTCCGGTCACTCATGTCCAGCCCCACTCACGCTCCTCGTCGGCCGGTACCGGGAGCAGCGGGGCGCGGCTCACCCCATGGCAGGGGCCGTGCTGGTCATGCCAGCGCGCGTCCGCGGCGAACGTGGTCAGCGCGCTGCGGACGAGCTGGGAGACCCCGTCGGGGTGGCGGCAGGCGCCCCGCTGCTCGATCAGCGGGAGCAGGGTGGCGATCGCCTTGACCGCCCGGCCCCACCCACCCTGGTAGGCCAGCTCGATGAGGGTGTCGGCCAGCGCGGGCAGCCCGAACATGCACGGGCCGCACTGGACGGCGCTCTCCTCCGCCAGGTAGCTGACCACCCGGGCCGTCTCGGCCAGCGCGCAGGAGGTGACCGGCAGCGCGATCACCATGCCCGCGCCCATCGTCCCGCCCACGGCGCGCAGATCCGGGTGGGTCATCGGCACCGGCCAGGCGAGATCGGCCGGCAGCCAGGCCCCGAAGTAGCCCCCGGCCAGCACCGCCTGCAGCCGCTCGGAGGGCCCTCCGGCCAGCATGACCACGTGGCCGACGGGAGTGCCCATCTCGATCTCGTAGACACCGGGCCGGTTGACCGCGCCGCCCACGGTGACCAGGGCGGAACCAGGTTCGGCGGGCGGCCCGATGCCGCGGAACCAGCCGTCACCGTAACGGGCGATCAGCGCCAGGTGGGCGAGCGTCTCGACGTTGTTGACCAGGGTGGGCCGCCCCTTCACGCCGCGCTCGTGCGGCCGGGGCGGTGAGAACGTGGGCTTGGCCGGCCCGCCGCTCAGATACTGGACGATCGAGGACTGCTCGCTGGATACGTACCGCCCGGGGATGCCGGTGATCTGGATCGGCACCGGGTCGACGCCGAGCGTCTCGCGGTCGGCGGCCGCGTCCTCCAGGCTGTCCAGCAGCTCGGCTTCGTTCCCGTGCACGACCAGGTGGGCCTCGTCGGCGCCGACCGCGTAGGCGGCCAGCGTGATCCCGTCCAGGACCAGATGCGGCGCGCGGGTCAGCAGCAGCCGGTCTTTGCAGCTGGCGGGCTCGCTTTCGGCGCCGTTGGCGACGACGACCGCGCGGCCCTTGCGGTCGCCGCCCGCACGGGCGGCGACCGAGCGCATCTTCCGGCCGGTCGGGAAGCCGGCGCCGCCCCGGCCGGTGAGGCCGGACCGCTCGATGACTTCGATCAGGCGCCTGGGCTGCTGCCGCCCGGTGCCCCCCCGGTGCGGGGACACCGCGGGCCGCGGCAGCGGCCCGTACAGCTGTTCGTGCTCGGCCAGCCCGGTCGGATGGTAGTAGGACACGCCGGCCAGCAGGCGGGGCAGCCGCAGCTCCGGCGCGCGGTAGGCGGACAGGGCGATGGACGTCACCGGGCACCGGCCCGGGCCGTGCTGACGAAGCGCCAGGTGACCGCCCCCGCGACCGCCGCGGCACAGGCCAGGGTGAGCGCGAACACCCACACGGTGTTCCGGTCGGTGCCAATGCCCAGGCCGTGCGCCAGCGCGACCGGCCAGCAGACGTAGGCGGCCCAGTGGACCCAGCGCCAGGCCCGCAGCCCCAGCCGGTTCCTGATCAGGCTGGTCGCCACGAGGGCGATGAGCAGGTCGAGCGCGACCGCGCCCAGGCCCAGCCAGAACGGCTGGTACGACGAGGTGAACGGTATGAAAGCGGCCGTCAGCGGGATGGACACGAAGGTGTCGATCACCGTGGTGCCCACGTGCAGGGCCAGGAACACCAGGACCAGCAGGGACAGGTTGCGGTGCAGGCCGACGGTGAGGAACCGCGGCCAGCTGGTCCCGCCGAACCGGCCGCTCGTGAGCAGCCCTAGCAGGACGCTGGCCGTCAGCAGCAGCAGCGTCACCAGGCCGGTGGCCCGGGTCGCGTACCAGAGGGCCGGGCCGTGAAACAGGGCGCTCATGGCTGGTCCCTCGTTGCCGTGGGATCGGCGGGATTGGCGGGGTTAGCGATGTCGGCGGCCGCCGCGCCATCGGCGGGCCAGCCAGCGGTCAGGACCGTGGTGCCGTCGCGGCGCACCAGCCGGGCCGGGAGGCGCAGCTCTTCCAGCCACCGCACCGCCCGCTCGCCGCGCAGGATCGCGGCCGTGCTCGCCGTGTTCGCGTCGACGCAGGTCGCGGCGGCTATGCTGACCGTTCGCCAGCAGGAGTCCACGGGCAGGCCGGTGCTCGGCACGATGATGTGATGCAGGCGGACGCCGCCTCGCTGCCAGGCCCGGGCGCGGGTGCTGGAGGTGGCGAGGCCGCCGTCGCGGACGATGACCGCCCGGCCCGGCCCGTCCGGCCCGGCCTGGCTGCCGCTGGCCGCGCAGACCAGGTCACCGAGGATCCCGACCCGCCAGCCTCCGGCGGGCGCCTCCCCCGCCACCCGGATGTCCCCGCCCAGATTGACCAGCACCCCACAGCCCACGGCGGCGGAGATCCGGGCCGCGGCCCGGTCGGCGGCCAGCGCCTTGGCGGTCGCGCCCAGATCGAGCATGACCGTGGCGGGCACCCGGACGGTGCACCGCTCGGTGTCCAGTTCCACTGTCTGCCAGCCGGCCGCGGGCGCCGGCGGCGCGGCCAGCTCGGTGGTGTCCTGCTGGGCGTGGGTGAAGTCCCGGTCGTAGCCGAGCCGGGCCAGCGACCGCCCGCAGGTCGGGTCCACATCGCCGTCGGTGATCCGGGCGGCGGTCAGGGCGGTGGCCAGGGCCTGCGTCAGCAGCCGACTGATCCCCACCGGGTGGCCGCCGGCGTGGTTGACCTGCCAGAGCTCGGAATCTTGGCGGAAGCGCGAGCACGCCAGGTCCACCGCGAGCAGTTCCCCGGCGAGCAGGCCGAACGCCAGGTCCAGGCTGCGGCGGTCGGTGACGAGCAGCGACGCGAAAGTGCCCAGGGCGGTGAAGGTGCGGGTGCCGATGTCCCCGGCTGGCGCGGCCGTCATGCCGGGACGGACCCGGAGGAGGTCGTCTGCGTCGGGGCCGGGCCCGGGGGGGCCGCCGCCGGAGGCGTGGCGGGCGGGGCCAGGGTGGGAGCGGACGCCGGGGCAGCCGCCGGGGCAGCCGCCGGGGCCGATGCGCCCGGTGCTGTGGTGGCCGCGGCCGGTGCCGTGGCGGCCCGGTGGTGACGCTTTTTCTTGTGGGCCCTGGGTGCCGGGCCCGGCGACGGCGTGCCGGATGCCGTCGCCGGGCCCGGCGTGGGCTTGGCCGCCACCACGGTGTTCGCCTGGTGGTGGGCGGTGCTGGCGAACGCCGTGGTGAAGCCGATCACGGTGACCACGCTAAGCCCGGTGGCGTGCAAGGTCAGCATCGACAGGCGGCGCAAGCCCAGGTCACGTGCCTCGTCGGCGGTCCCGCCGGCCTCGGCCGGGTAGAACGGGTCCCAGTCAGGGTCGGCAAACAGGCCGCCCGCTCCCCGCCGGGGGTACGCCGGCGAAATGGCCGACTGCGGGCGCGTCGGAGGCTCGTATCTGTCATGCATGGGACCTGATCCCACCAGAACATGCGTTAAGAGCCCGTGAAGAGCCCTTCAAGAAGCCGTTGCCGGGCAGCGGCGCTACCGGGCCGGCTGGCGCTACCGGGCCGCTAGCGCTACCGGGCCGGCTGGCGCTTCCGGCGCGGCTGGCACCGCCGTTATGCATGTGAAATAGACTCGGGGGTCTTGACGGTTGACCTTTCTGTACCCCACCCGCACCATTACCGAGGCTTCCCCATGCCTGTATCTGTCCCGGTCCTGGCCACCAGGGATGACCTGCGCAACGTGGCCATCGTGGCGCACGTCAACCACGGCAAGACCACGCTGGTCAACGCGATGCTGTGGCAGTCGGGCGCCTTCCGCGCGAACGAGCGCGTGGCCGAGCGGGTGCTGGACTCCGGTGACCTGGAGCGGGAAAAGGGCATCACGATCCTGGCCAAGAACACCGCGGTCCGGCACGGAGGGCTGACCGTCAACATCGTGGACACGCCCGGCCACGCCGACTTCGGGGGCGAGGTGGAGCGCGGGCTCTCCATGGTGGACGGGGTCCTGCTGCTGGTCAACGCCGGTGAGGGGCCGCTGCCGCAGACCCGGTTCGTGCTGCGCAAGACGCTGGCGGCCGGGCTGCCGGTCATCCTGGTGATCAACAAGGTGGACCGGGCCGATGCCCGGATCGCCGAGGTGGTGGACGCCTGCTACGAGCTGTTCCTGGACCTGGACGCGACCGAGGAGCAGATCGAGTTCCCGATCGTGTACGCCTCCGCCCGGGCGGGCCGCGCGTCGCTCACCCGGCCGGAGGACGGCACCCTGCCGGACTCGCCGGACCTGGAGCCGCTGTTCACCGTGCTGCGCGACACGGTGCCCGCACCGTCGTACGAACCGGGCGCGCCGTTGCGGGCGCACGTCACCAACCTGGACGCCTCCTCCTACCTGGGCCGGATCGCGCTGTGCCGGGTGCGCAGCGGGACGATCAGCCGCGGCCAGCAGGTGGCCTGGTGCCGCCGGGACGGATCGGTGGAGCGCGTGAAGATCACCGAGCTGTACCTCACCGAGGCGCTGGAGCGGGTGCCGGCCCAGACGGCCGGCCCGGGGGACATCATCGCGGTGGCGGGCATCGCCGACATCATGATCGGCGAGACGCTGGCGGACGCCGACGACCCGCGGCCGCTGCCGCTGATCACCGTGGACGAGCCGGCCGTGTCGGTGACGATCGGCGTCAACACCGGGCCGCTGGCGGGCCGGGAGAAGGGCACCAAGGTCACCGCGCGGCTGGTCCGTGACCGGCTGGAGCGGGAGCTGGTCGGCAACGTGTCGCTGCGGGTGCTGCCCACCGCCCGGCCGGACACCTGGGAGGTGCAGGGCCGGGGCGAGCTGGCCCTGGCGGTGCTGGTCGAGACCATGCGCCGGGAGGGGTACGAGCTGACCGTGGGCCGTCCCACGGTCGTCACCCGGCAGATCGGCGGTGCGCTGCAGGAGCCGGTGGAACGGCTCACCGTCGACGTGCCCGAGGACTACCTGGGCGCGGTGACCGCGCTGCTGGCCGTCCGCAAGGGCCGGATGGACAACATGATCAACCACGGCACCGGCTGGGTGCGGCTGGACTACACCGTGCCCGCCCGCGGGCTGATCGGGTTCCGCACCCAGTTCCTCACCGACACCCGGGGGACCGGTATCGCCCATCACGTGTTCGAGGGCTACGAGCTGTGGTCGGGGCCGATGCGGGCGCGCCCGACCGGGTCGCTGGTGGCCGACCGGTCCGGGACGGTCACCGGCTATGCCTGCTCCTCGCTCCAGGAGCGCGGCTCGCTGCTGGTGTCGCCGGGCACCGAGGTCTACGAGGGGATGATCGTCGGGGAGAACTCCCGGGCCGACGACATGGACGTCAACATCACCCGCGAGCGCAAGCTCACCAACATGCGCCAGTCCACCGGGGAGGAACTGGAGCGGCTGGTGCCCGCCCGGGTGCTGAGCCTGGAGCAGGCGCTGGAGTTCTGCGCGGACGGCGAGTGCGTGGAGGTCACCCCGGCCGCGGTGCGGCTGCGCAAGGCCGTGCTGGACGGCAAGGAGCGGATGCGCGAGCGTGGCCGCCGCGCCCGCGGCGCCGAGTAGCGCGCCCGGCTACTTGATGAAGCCGAGATACACCACGCTGCCCAGGCCGACCACGATGCAGTAGATCGCGAACGGGGTCAGCGTCCGGGTGCGGAAGTACTTCACCAGGAAGCGCACCGACACGTAGGCGCCGACGCCCGACAGGACGCTGCCGACCAGGACCTGGCCGCGGATGCCGTTCCCCAGCGGCCCCATCAGGTCGGGCACCTTGAGCATGCCGGCGGCCAGGATGACCGGGGTGGCGAGCAGGAAGGCGAACCTGGCGGCGTCCTCACGGGACAGCCCGCGGAACATGCCCGCCACCATCGCCACCCCGTCCCGGCTGATGCCGGCCAGCAGCGCCAGGATCTGCGCCGTGCCGATGAGGAAGGCGGACAGATAGCCCTGCGCCGACAGCCGCCGGTCCGACTCGATCGCCAGCGAGTACTCGGCCGCCCGCTCGGCCTGATGGCCGGAGGCGTGCCGGGCGGTGCCCGGAGGCCGCGGCCTGCCGCCGACCGCCACCAGTTCACGCTCCTGCGCGATCTCCTGGTCCGCCTGCAGCGACGCCTTCCGGCGGAAGAACTCCCCGGCCAGCAGGATCAGGCCGTTGATGACTAGGAAGATGGCGGCCCGGATGGGCTTGCCGAACAGGACCCGGAACTCGTGCTCGAACTTGAGCCCGACCAGTCCCACCGGGATCGTCGCCACGATGATCAGCCAGGCGAGCCTCTGGTTCGCGTCTTGCAGCTGCCATCGGCTGGTGCCCTCGGCCGGGCGGGCGAACTGCCCGAACGAGGAGAAGAACCCCTTGATGATCCGGACCCAGTCCCGCCAGAAGTAGATGAGCAGGGCGATCGCGGTGGCGACGTGCAGCCCGACGATGTAGGCCAGGTAGGGCGACTCGGGCTTGGCGACGTTGAGGTCAGCCGCCCAGCTGCCGCCCAGCAGGGCCGGGAGCAGCACGTTGTGCCCGAGGCTGGAGATCGGGAACAGCTCGGTCACGCCCTGCACCAAGCCGACGACGGCAGCCTCAAGGTAGGTCAGATGTGTCATATCAGCCTTTCACACGGATGGTCCTGGCCCTGCGCGCTCGTCACTTCGCGGGGTCCGGACCTGCGCGCAGGAAACATACTACGAAGTGCCCACCGCCGTCCTGTCTCCTCAGCCAGGCGCCTGACGATTTGATGGAGCCTCCTTTGCCGTGCCAATGGCGGGCTGATTCATCACACTAGGTGATCAGGGCTTGCTATCAGTGCCTGGCAGGCCAGGCTGTGGGCCTGCGGCCCAGGCACACCAGCCGAGACGATGCGCTTGC
>CAVSQL010000033.1:0-11749 GCA_963730065.1 uncultured Actinomycetes bacterium
CTAGGAAGCTGACCGGCAGATCGTCATTGGCGTCGGCGTCGTAGCACGATTCCTGGTTCACCAGCTGCAGTTGCCGCGGCGGTTCCTGGCGGGATGGAGGTCGGCAGCACGCCGATGCGGCGGGTCTCCATGCTGAGCTGGCCTCTGCTGAATGTCGTCGAGGCGGCCGCCGGAGCCGTCATAACCCGAGCCTATGGTTCCCGGAACTGGTCATTTCCAGGCGGTCTGTCTTTTTCCTCTGCGGTGACGGTTTCCGTTTTTCTCCTCTGCTGTCGCGGTTTTCCGCCGCGATACCGCATATCTGCCGGATGTGTCATCCTGGTGACCAGGAGCGACCGGGCTGTGGCCTGGTGCGACTCGCGAGGGGGAGAACGTCCGTGGCTGCTGGCATCGTGATGGATACGACAGGTTCAGAGGACAAGGACCGCGCGGCGCAGCAGGTCCTGGCGAGAAAGCTCGATTACCTGATCGGGCAGATCACCCCGGAGGAATTCCGCTGGCAGGACGCCAATTATGACCAGGACTCAGCCCTCGGGCGTGAGCTGCTGTTCCTGATCGCCAATAACGAGTGGGCGCGCGCCACCTCGGAGATCATTGATACCGCCCGGTCGGATACGGTCGAGACGACCATCAAGATCGACGTAGACCTGAGCCGGATCGCACATGAGGCGTTCCGCGGCCGGACCGGCCAGCTGTGGCTCCCGGTCCTGGTCCTTCCGCCGCTACAGTCGCGGTACCTGGAGCCCGACCCGTTCGCGACATGCACCGTGACTGACGCCAGCGGGGCACTACTAGCGACGCTCCCGAACGCCGACGTCCGGCATCGCGTCGCGGCGGCACTGGCCGAGACCATCGTGAACATCGCCGTCGCCCGGCTGCCCGACCTCGGTCGGCTCGGCGTCAGCGCCTCACGTGACCAGCGGCTGCTGCTGGCGGCGGCCATCTACCGGCTGCTTCGCAGCGAGAACGTCCCCAAGGCGGTCGTGACGGGGGATACAGCGGGGCAGCAAGCGCCGGGTGGTCCCGTGCAGCGGATCGGAACGGCCCGGCGCGAGCTCGCCGACTTGCTCGGGTCCTACGCTGGCCTGCTCGAGCCTGTCCCCTCCGGGCCCGCCCAGGCTGCGTCGGCTGGCCAGGGCAACGGTGCCCGACCCGGCCAGGACTCCGAGCCAGACCAGGCCGCCCTGGAGCGGCGGGTCTTCGCGCGCGTGCTGACCAAGCGGGCGGTCCAGGTTCTGGACGCATTCACCAAGTCCGCGGTCGTTGTGGTGGCCGCCGACCGGGCGCGCACGCCGACCGTGCTGACCGTGACGGTGCCCAGCCGTCCGCTGCGCGAGCAGCAGCCGCCGCCCTCGGAGCGGCGTACACGCGGCCTGCTTCGCTGGCTGCGACCCTCCACCCTGAACCGGGTCCTGCCCCGGGCCCGGCTGGAGATCGACTTGCTGCTGCCGTCGGCCGACGCTGACCGGCAGGTCCAGGTTAACCTCCCCGACGGCGTCTCGTTCGACCCATGGCAGAAGCAGGACCGCCAGGCCGAACTCGACATCAGGGCAGGGCCACCCCCGCCGGTCACCCAGCTCGGCTACCTCATGGACCAGCTAACCGCAGCGCCAGAGGAGTGGCCAGCCGAGCTCTATCGGGCCCTGGGCGACCTGACCTGCGCCAAGGCCGCAGCCACCCGGGAGACGCTGCGTGATCACCGTGCGGTGCCGCGTCACCTGCGCGAGCCGACGGACCCAAGGCCACAGCTGCCCACCAGGGAAGTCGGTGATCGCCTGGACCGGCTCGTTGACATCCTGTCCAAGATCTCCGCTGGCCTTCCGATCGCTGCCGCCCGCCAGGACCTGGCCCAGGCCTGGGAACAGCACGAGGACTGGCTCGGGACGCCCATGCAGCGCCGGACCACGACCGACACGGTGAGCCCGGACGTCGTGGTCGCGCGGGCCCGCATGATCGAGGACGTCTCCCAGCGGGGCGCGCCGTACCAGGCCACGATCGGTGTGCAGGTCGCGGTGACGGACTCCGAGTATTTCTCGGTCGCCCGGTTCTCGGGCTGGATGAGCGTAATGCTGATGAGTGTGGTCTTCGCGTTCTTCCTGATCGGACGCTTGTCCGGGATCGCCAGCCAGCAGGTCAGCGCGGAGGTGCTGGCCTTCGTGCTGACGCTGTTCGCCGCCGTCCAGGCCGGCCGGATGGAGCGGCCCGACCGGTCGACGCTGCGCGGGCTGCTGGCGCAGGCAAGCAACCTGCTCATTGGCATCCTGATCCTGCCCACCGTCGTGCTGGCTGTGGCGCTTGCCTTCTCGCGCGGCCTGCTCTGGGTGGCGTGCTGGGCCCTCGGCGCCATCGCCTTCCAGCTCGTCCTGCAGTGGCTGCTGAGTCAGCGACAGCGGCTGGACACTGGCCAGCAGGGCCAGACGCCGGACGCGCTGCGGATGCAGCTCTGCAACCTGCTGCGCACCGATACCCCCGATTACTCGCACGCCGAGGTGCTGCACAGCACCTGGTGGCGCAGCACTACCGCGGACGCCCTGCTGGTCGGCCGGCCCGCCTACGGCTATATCGTCTGGCAGCACGGCGCCACGCTGCGGTCCTTGCTGCATAGTGGCCGCCCGGCCGACGATCCGGCGTCCCCGGCGCTGTCGGCTGGATCGCGATCCGAGCGGTGGCGGCTGCGCCGCGCGGCCGGCCAGCTCACACAGCCAACAGGCACGCCGCGGGGTGGCCCCGACGGTCCCGCTCCCGGTCGCCCGGATCCGGGCGCGCCCCGGGCGGGCGGCCTGCCGCCCAGCGACGGTCAGGGCGGGGCGGACGGCGAGCCACCCGCATCACTCCTGGAGCAGCCGGCCAGCGTCCTCGCGCTGCAGCGATCCGGGACCATCGCGCAGTCGGTGACGTTCGCGGTCTTCCGGGACCAGCCGAAGGGCGACTGGGACGCGGCCACCGAGGAAGTGCACCAGGTCGATCTGGACGCGAGCCAGCTAGCGCCCGCCTCGGACGTCAGCGGGGTCGTCGGGGTATTCCTCGGCCTGCCGAAGGACGCCGGCCTGCTGACGCTCGCCGGTCATCCGGTGACCGCCGTGCTGCGAGCCGCGAGCGACCACAGCCGCCTTTCCATACTGGAGATCCAGCTGCCGGTGCCCGCGCCGTCCGTCGCTTACACCGGGCTGCAGTGGACCCGGGTGCAGGTCGGGCTGCGCGACGGTGATTACGCGCGGCTGGCCTCATTTTTGAACGACATGCAAGCGCTCGCCGTGGGGCCGGTGGCACCCGGCCTGGTTATCGGCGTACAGACCGTTTCGGAGGGCATCCCGCGCATCCTCAATCCGCCGCCCGCAGCAGCCAACCCCGGCCCGGTCGCCGAGCAGGCCAAGACCAGACCCGCCCGCCTGGTGCTGGCCAGCGACCTGGACGTGGTAGCGGGCAGCGGGCTGCACCGGACCGAGAAAGCCAGCGAGCAGACCTGGCGGCTGCTAGCGATCTGCTCCGACTGGCGCAGCGCGGAGGAGATCGGGGTCCTGGACGGCTTGGACCCCGGCCTCGAGCTGGCCGGCCTGACCACCGCCATCCTGCACGGGAAGCTGGTCATCCTGCTGCTCGGCCACCGGCCGGGCGGGCGCGGTGGCCATGACAAGGCACTGCTGGAGCCGGCCGGAAGCGACGGTCAGGTGATCGTCTACCTGGACAAGTGGCAGAGCCGCCAGCAGCTCGGGGAGGGCCACAAGCAGCCGCTCCTGCGGGTGCGCATGCGGACGCCGGACCGGGCCGGGGCCACGCTGGAGGTCATCGAGTCGCTACGCGAGACCCTCCAGGAGATGGCGCCCGGCTCGCTGACCGACCGGGACTGGAAGGTCTGGTACACGCGAACCGTGGTCACGACCGGCCACGCTGTGGTGATCCAGCTCACGGTCCGTCTCGCGGTCAACCCGGCGACCACGCCCCCGCACCATCCGATCGAGCACTGGGGACAGGCGGAGATGTCCCGGATCGAGCGTCGCGCGCTGGCCCTGGCCGCCAGCAAGATGGCGGCCAGCGGCACGGGCAGCGTCGCCGACCTCGGCCTGGACGCGCCCGAGGACACCGTCATCAGCGTCAGTCTGATCACCACGCCCGACCTGGACGAGCCAAGCGTGAGTGACCCTGGCCTCACGGAGGCTGGCACAGCCCCTTAACTACCTTGTCAACCGGTTGTTCAGCCGCACACCGCTCACTGTGATCTGCTCCGCGCTGTCGGCCCGCCCGGGCAGACTGAACGAAGAAGGAGGTCCGTCAGGCAAGACCCTGACCTGCAGGCTCAACTGGCACAGATATCCAGGAAGCGCGGACATTACCATAAGCCTGACAAGTGAGCCGTAGCGAGTTCAGCCAATCCTCCCGGGTCGTCCCGTCCGGGCTCCACTTCTACCCTGGGGCAGAGCTTTTGCGGCACGAAGGCGCCCAGCGAACGCAGGCGTAACGGCATCGGAGTGGGCTGAACAGGCTGCGGCGAGAGTAGGACCTACTCGCTCACATGCCGAATTGAGCGCGTTGGATATCCGCATTCTTATGCATCTGCCAGCATCTTCATCCGTCACTGCAGTTCGACCAGACACGCCGACGGCTGGCAGCGGGCTCCCGCGCAGGAACAGGACCCAGGTGCTCGTTCGTGACGCTTTCCGGTTCCACGAACACGAACGCATGGCCGGCCGGGCTCGGTGATGCTAGGCCGTCAGAGCTAACTTCCGCGATATGCCGCGAGACTAGCCGCCAGGTCCGTCACACCGTCGGCTGCTGCGGCCAAATCGGCCCGGGCAGCGCGTAGCGAGGCTATGCCGGGTCGGGCCCGCCGAGCTCATCCTTCGTGCCTGCCGGGTCGGGCCCGCCGAGCTCATCCTTCGTGCCTGCCGGGTCGGGCCCGCCGAGCTCATCCTTCGTGCCTGCCGGGTCGGGCCCGCCGAGCTCATCCTTCGTGCCTGCCGGGTCGGGCCCGCCGAGCTCATCCTCCCCAGCGGAGTCCGGCCCACCCAGCACATCCCTCGCTTGGCCAGCCGGCCCCGGCTCGCCCATGTGACTCCCCATTTTGACCTCCCTCGGCTGCGGGCAACTGGCCCCGGCATTGTTGCCTGCACAATTACGCTGCACTCCTTCCTTCCCCTAGCAAGGACACCCGAACCGGGCAGGCAGTGTTCCTCGCAGGTAAGGAATGGCCACGGTAGACATCTCCTGGCACTTCGCTACACCCGCCCGTGTACGGCGCCCCGTACGGGCCGGTCAGCGACCCAGCAGGAACGCCAGCCGGCGAGGCCACTGTGCGCGCGGCCCTCTCGGCGGCCAGCTGGTAGCGCCCCCAGGACGACTGTGCGCAGCCCGACCCATCTGTCCCAGCACATCCCAGTTGCTCCTAGCACTCGGGGGCCGGCCACGCCCCCGGTCGCATGATTGTTCAATGCCAGGCTGGCGCCGGAGACGCACTACTTTGCCGCTGACGGCGCGGCCCGTGTCGTTCAGGGAACCGGCACAACTAGCGGAGGCACCCCCGGCAAACCTCCCGGGTCAGGTAGCCGTGTACCACAGCTCGACTTGATCTCGATGCCCGGACCAGCTCAGATCCAGTGTCCAGCATCCAGGTGCTGGGAGATTGACGTATGACGGGCCGACATCGGGCAGCTCCAGGGCAGCGGTGCGGTGCGTGCCGTTGAGCATGGCACGGACCCTCAGCGGCGCTCCGGGCTTGTCGGCGAGCCGCGACACCCACAGGACTTTGTTTCCCACGTTAGGCAGCGGCGGGGCATACAGCGACGATTTTGGCCCGCCCCAGAGAATGGCGACGATATCGCCCTGCAGTCCCATCACATGCCCGATCGGCATGCGGGGTGGATGAAAGCCGGACCGGGCCCATACCGGCAGCGGCCCGCCGGTCCGCCGAGCCAGGCAACCCGCGGCGCTAACCGGCGCAGCGCTACCGCCTGGCAAGGCAATAGCAGGTGGGCGGGAGGGCAGTGGCGGCGCAGATTGGCCGGCGGGGGAACACGCCGCCATGGCCGTGACGGCGACGGCAATAAGGACAACGGCCACTCCGGACCTCATATGGTGACGATACGCCGCCTGGGGGCACGCGCCGCGACCTCGGCTCTGGGCCACCGGATCGGTACCGAAGGCAGCCCACGTCCGTATATTTTTGCATCGCCACGCTTGAGGTGAACGTCCTCAATTGCCGCTGATGGCGATCTCACGATGAGCAGCGCTACGAGCGAAGGTCTTTGGTGAGCCACAAGATCAGGTCATCATCCATGGTCACCTGTGCGCTCCGGCTCAGTGGCTGCTGCCCACGGCAGGCGCCGCGGCCGTCCGGGAGGTAACCGCGCCGCGCATACAACCGCTGGGCCGGACCGTAGTCATCGAACAGCCCCACCGTGATGCCCAGTTCCGCGGCGCCACGGCGACGGGCCAGGTTCTCGGCCGCATCCATGAGCATCATGGCGACACCCTGACGGCGGAATGGCCCGGCCACGGCCAGCTGATGCAACAGCGGAATGCCCCGCTCGGCGAAACCCACATAATTGGACTCCCACAAGACCGAGGCAATGCCGATCACCTGCCGCCCGCGGACCGCGGCCAGGCTGTCGCCATCCTCCCCCGCATGATCAACCAGGTGCTGGCGCGCATCGGCCTCGTCAGCACTGACCCAGCCGGCCATGAACCGGACAGCCGCCTCGACGTTCTCCTCACACACCGGCTCAATGACCGTAGCGGCATCCTGCATGCCCTAACGCTGGCACACGCGCCAATGCACTGTCATGCCGCCGACAGGGTATGGCCGCCTCAGGCGGAGCGGCGTTCGCGCGCGTAAGCGTCAAGCCGCTTGAGTTCATCCGCGTAGATGGCGCGCATCACTCTCGGCGCGAACATGCGCTCAAACACACCACCGATCCCGCCCGCGCCGTCCCAGCTGGTGGAGATCCGCACGAGCGATGCGGCGCCCTGCGGGGAGACCGTGAACGTGGTGACGCTGCTTGAGTTCGTATCGGACTCGGTGAGAACCCGGCCCGGCTCGGGCTCGGCGACCTTCGTCCGGAACTCGCGGGTGCGCCCGCCCGCCGTCACCTTAAAACGCGTGCTCGTGCCCGCGCCCACGCCGCCGGACTCGACCCGGAAGTCCGAAAACGCCGGGGGCAGGAACCGCGGATGGTGCTCACGCATGTCTGCGATATAGCGGTAGACCGTCTCCGCCGGCGCATCCACCGTGCCCTCAGCGGAGACCACAATCCTTGCCATGCAGGCCTGTCTATCACGACAGGCCAGACGCACTCACATGCCGCTGTCGGAGTAAGGGCGGGCGTTTTGGCGTGTCGTTCAGGCGAGTGCGGCGTCGAGGTGTTGTCTGATTGCTGCCGCGGCCGAGTGCCCGGGATACCAAGTGCAGGCGATCCCGATGGCGGCGACGCGGCCGGTGCCGAGCAGCGAGTTCAGCGCGCCGGTGACCTGGGCTGGGCTGGGGCCGCCGGGGACGGGCAACCGTAGGCCGGGCAGCTGGGCCGGATCAATCACATCCAGGTCCAGGTGCACATACAAGGGGCCGCCGGGCAGGCCAGCGGCATCCAGCCCGCCGACCTCGCTGCGGCGGATCTGCGCGGCCGCCAGATAGGAGACCTCGGGCGGGTCAAGGTCACGGGCGCCCACCAGGATGACCTGGCGCTCAGGCACGGCGCGCAGCCCGAGCCGGGCGGCGATCAGCTCGGGCCGGTAGCCCACCAGCAGCCGCAGCGGCAGGCCGCCCAGGTAGCCCGACGTTGTCGTCTCCAGGGTCTGGACGTCGCCGTGCGCGTCGAACCAGACGATCCCGGCCTCGATGCCCGCCTGCTGCAGCCCGCTCATCGTGCCCAGCGCCGTCGTGCAATCACCGGAAACCACCACCGGGCGGCCGCCACGCCTGGCCTCACCCGCCACCGTGGCAGCCAGGCCCGAATACAACTCGCCCAGCCGGGCCCACACATCACCGGGCGCCAGATCCGCGGTGATCACCGTGTCGGGCGGCAGCGGGACATCCAGATCGGGCAGGTACTCATCAAGGTGGTATGGGATCTGGATAACACTCATCCCGTCACCCTAAACGCGAGGTACCAGAAAGCTCAGGCATGGGCCGCTCTCAGGCCGCCCTCTCATCAGCGCCGGGTGCGCCTGCTGACCGGCAGCCTCAGGTTCGCTGTGCGGTGTACGATTGTCGTCCGGTGATGCGGCACCTCCCCGCTCGCAGTGCGAAAGGGGGTTGAGATGCCACAGCAGGGCAGCCGGGAGCTGTTGAATGATCCGGTCGCCAGCGCGCTGTTGGGTTCGGTCAATCCAGCGAGGCTGGCATACACGTGGACCGACGGCAGCCCACGGGTGGTGCCGATCTGGTTTCACTGGACCGGTGAGCAGTTTGTCCTCGGGTCGCCGCCGAAGGCGCCGAAGCTCAAGGCGCTGGCCGCAGACCCGCGGGTGGCGTTGACCATCGACGACAACGCCTGGCCGTACAAGGTGCTGCTCGTCCGCGGGAGGGCGGACGCTGAGCTGATCGAGGATGTCTGCCCGGAGTACGAGATGGCGGCGACGCGGTATTTCGGGCCGGAACAGGGCCCAGCCTGGGTGGCCACGCTGCGGGGGAAGCCCATGGCCCGCATCGCCATCACCCCTGAGTGGGCGGGAATCTTGGATTTCGAGACCCGGTTCCCCAGCGCCTTGACTGCCTAGGGTCGCCGGGCACTCTTCTGCCGCATCCGGTACGTTTCGCGCGGTTCGCGGCGGCCGGAGTCGGGCGCAGTGTCTGGGCATGATGAACTTCCCTGACCTGGCGTCCTTCCCTTCTGATCGGCCGGCGACGTTCACTGATCAGCTGCGGCTGGCAGTGGCGGCCTACCTGGCCCGCTTCAAGGGCTCCTCCCGCGAGCACACCGAATCCGACCTGCGCTGCTACCTGGCCTGGTGTGCCGAACGCAGCTTGGACCCGCTGGCCGCGCGCCGCCCCCACCTGGAGCTGTACATCCGCTGGATGCAAGAGGTCCGCCGCTTCAAGCCGTCCACCGTCTCGCGGCGCTTCTCGGTAGCGGCCGGGTTCTACCGGACCTGCGTCATCGACGGCCTGCTGGAGCATTCACCCGCCGAGCACGTCCGCCGGCCCTCGGTCCCTCCGGAGTCACCGACCCTGGGATTTACTCACCTGCAATTCGAGGCCTTGCTCACCGCAGGCCGGGACTCAGCGAACCCGTGCGACTTCGCGCTGGTGGCCATGCTCGGGCTGCTCGGCTTGCGGATCTTCGAAGCCACCGGTGCGGACATCGCCGACCTCGGCGAAGAGCATGGGCACCGGGTACTGCGCGTCTGCGGCAAAGGCACCAAGACCGTCCTGATCCCGCTGCCGCCAGCTGTCGGGCGGGCCATCGACCGGTCGATCGGCAGCCGCACCTACGGCCCGATCCTGCTCAACAGCCGCGGCGCCCGGATGGACCGCCACGCCGCCACCCGCCGCCTGCGACGCCTGGCCGATAACGCCGGGGTGCCGATCACCAGGCCGCACCCGCACATGCTCCGCCACACCTTCGTCACCACCATGCTCGACGCCGGGGTCGACCTGCGCGACGTCCAGATCGCCGCCCGCCACGCCGATCCACGCACCACGATGCGTTACGACCGGGCCCGCAAGAACCTCGACCGCCACCCGAACTACGTCCTGGCCGCCTACATGGCCTCCGGCACCTGACCGAAACGGGCGTCTCCTGCGGCTCGAACTGCAGGAGACGCCCTCCATTGCCGAAGAGAGCGTGTTGCGTGGATACAAGCTTATGCGCTGATCGGCATATTCACTCGCAACCTTGAGAGGAGGCCGGAAGCATGCTTTCCTGTCCGCCTCGCCCGCAACGGCATCACATGCGCCGGGTGATCATTGACTGTGTTCTGGGGGATCTAAAGCGGTCGAGCTGACCCCGAATTATGGCTCTTGCGCGCGGCAACGTAACTGCGCAGGAGCTCTCGGCGTCGCGGGAGGCCGGACCGGCGGAAACGACGCCCTTCCGAAATCGGACGGGACGTTCTATAACGTAAGTCAGGTGGAAGACCGCGCATCGTTGGGCCCGCAATGGTGATTGTGCCCAGCACAGACACTCCCCTGGGTGCCCGGGTCATCGATTCCACAGCCTGACCGGAAGGGGAGAACGATGGGCCAGACCGCATGCAGGACCGGATCGCGTGGCATCTGGCCGGGAAGGCGCGCCGTTCGGCTAGCTGGCGTGGCCGCGCTCGCCGCGGCCGCACTGCTGGCCGTTGCGCCGTCGGCCCAGGCCGCCGACGGGGACTTCACCGGTGCGCTAGGGGCGTCGGCCTCCACCGTGAAGATGGGGTCGACCTTCACCGTGACCGAGAGCGCAATCAACCTCGGCAACACCCAGGTGTCCGGGATCACTGTGGGCATTCGCCGGCTGGGCTTCACCGTGGTCAGCTCCCAGCCGCCGCGTACCGGGATCTGCCGTATCGCAGGCTCGGCGACGTGCAGCTTCCTCTCCCTCACCGGGCACGAGACGCAGACCTACACGCTGACCTTGAGGCCTCAGGCGCCCGGCACCTACAACCTCCAGGGCTGGACCACGCAGCCGTCGACCGGGCGCGGGTTCGGCGCCTCCGTGACCGTGACAGTGACCTCCTGAGGCTGGGGCAAGGTAGGCGGTCGCGTTGACGACCGTGCCTGTCTGCCGTCGCTTCACCCGGCCGTGGACCCACAGGCGGCCAGCAACATGTTGTCGTGTCGCGCCGGGTGAGACGTGGCCGCGCGGACGCCGCGGGTAACTGGCTCGCGTTGTTTGAGCTCGCCGGGCAGTTCACGCCAGGCCAAACGGGCCGGCCGCCCGCCGCTGCCGCAGCGGCTGCGGGCCAAACGAGGCTAGGTCGTGCGCACAGATCGCAGCACGCTGCAAAAGTATGCGACATCGTCACCTACAGGAGCGTCCGCAATTGCCGCTGTGAGAGCGCCTACCTGCCGCTGGTCGGTCGTGGACCTGGCAGCCCATGCCGCGCAGTTGCCGATCTATACTCGGCCAGATCTTCACCGCCTCGAGGGCCTGGGTGGGTGGAAGCCCGGGGTGAGATCTGATCGGCCGAGCCGGACGGCATCGGTGATGTGAACTCGACCGAGTAGTGGAGCTGTCTGGCTGCGCTCGTTCTCTGCGGTCTGGTTCCTGGGTCCGCGGTGGCCGCCGCCCCTGGCTCACCCAGCTCCTCGCAGGCAAGAAACCGCCAGGCTCATGGAAGGCCCTGGCCAGCCTGCTGCCGCTCAGCCGATGCTTCCGGCCCGAAACTTTGGCACGTATTTGGCACAGAGGGCCGCCGATAGCCACCTTCGGCCGGTGCCAGCCGGACGCACGGCCGTCGGGCGTTGCGTCCAACGGACAACAGTCCAGACAGCAACTCGGCAGGTCAGAGCCAGAAGGCGCACGTCAGGGCCGGGGTGGGCTACCATGCACCGAGTCTCCCGCCGGTGTAGCTCAGCAGGCAGAGCAGCCGTCTTGTAAACGGCAGGTCAGCGGTTCGAATCCGCTCACCGGCTCCCAGGTCAGCGTCGCTTGCGCGAAAGCCCGTTCGGGCGCATGCAGGGCCTGTGCAGCCAAGAGTGCAGCCAAGCGCCTGCCAAGCCAAGCGCCTGGACTCTCACTCGAAGATCGCCTTTGCTGCGGCGTCGATCACCGTCCGCGGCGACGCCCCCGCCGCCAGCAAGAACGACGCGCACGAGTGACGAAGATCGTGC